>NZ_JWJG01000002.1 GCF_000818395.1 Noviherbaspirillum autotrophicum
CCCGCCATGCTGTTTCACCCACGGCGCCACATGCCGCGTGCACTTGACGTCGTACAGAATCTCGCGCCCCGGATGGCGCATGAGCACGTCCTGCGCAAACAGCATCAGCTGCCGGTCCGGATAAATAATCTGCCCATCCTTAGTCACCACGCCCAGCCGGTCGCCGTCACCGTCGAACGCCAGGCCTATCTCCGCATCCGTGTCCTTCAAGCAGCGGATCAAGTCCTGCAGGTTTTCCGGATGGGCCGGGTCGGGATGATGGTTGGGAAAGTTGCCGTCGACGTCGCAAAACAGTTCGCGCACCTCGCATCCCAGCGCCCGGTACAAGTCGCCGGCAAAGGCGCCGGCCACACCGTTGCCGCAATCGATGGCAATCTTCATCGGCCGCGCCAGCTTCACATCGCCGGTGATGCGTTCCAGGTATTGCTGCCGGATATCGTGAGTGCGGTAGCTACCGTTGCCTTGCGCAAAGTCTCCCTTGACGATCGCCTGGTACAAGCCCTGGATCGTATCGCCGTAAATGGCTTCGCCAGCCAGCACCATCTTGAAGCCGTTGTAGTCGGGCGGGTTGTGGCTGCCGGTGACCATGATGCCGGACTGGGCATCGAGCACATGGGTGGCGAAGTACAGCATCGGGGTGGCGACCACGCCGAGGTCGATCACGTCGACGCCGGCGCGTTGCAGGCCGGAGGCCAGCGCCTTGGCCAGTTCGGGGCCGGACAGGCGGCCATCGCGGCCGATGACCACCGTTTGCTCGCCCTTGATGCGGGCAGCGGTGCCGAAGGCTTGGCCGATCTGGCGGGCGATGCCGATGTCGAGGGTTTTGCCGAGAATGCCGCGGATGTCGTAGGCTTTGAAAATTGATCGGGAGAGTAGCAGCATTATGCAATAACCGAATTAAACATACGATTAATCATAACCCAACAGACCAATCGGCGATATTGCATCAAGTTTTTAATTATATTTCTCAAATGCAATAGTTAATACTCGTGCTTCGCAGAATGATTGCAAATTACGCAATATCCGAAGCCCCCTCCGCGTTCGCGACTGTTTGCATTAATAATCTCTCCCAACTTTAGTCCCGTCTGCAACGATATGTTATTTACCACCAGAAATAAGCAGTTTTGAAAGTAGAATTTTTTAACATTGAATCGAGGAAGTCTTGCATGAAGAAGTCAAGTTTTTCGGAGAGCCCGATCATCGTCATTTTCTTAAGCAGATTGAGAGTGGTACGATCATCCCAAAGATGTATCGTGGACAAGGAATGAGTTCAGTGCAGTTTTACAAATGGTGCAGCCAGTATGGCGGCATGATTGCATCCACGATGGCGCGTTTGAAGGAACTCGAAGAAGAGAACTGGCGGCTAAAGAAAATGTATACCGAAATGTCGAAGAAAGGCTTAAGGCCAAAATCGTGGCCAAGGCAATGCCCAAAAATGGTAGCTTCGCAACAACACCGGGAGATGGGCTGCGCGCAAGACAGGAAAAAGCTGTGAGCATCTAGCCTGCTAGGCAGACGTTCCGCATTAGCCAAACTCTGACGCTAAACACCAAGGATCGAGGTTGACGGTTGAGCAGCTTTGCCTTTTAGAAGGCAGCGACTCGACGCTGCAATAGTTAGCAGCTTGTCGAGGCATGGCAATACTTGCATAATACGGGCTCGATTTTAAAACCAAAAAGCAACTTGTTACCCCCTAAGCCGGAAATAAATTAGAGATGAAAGTGCTAGTGGTGTTCGGAACCCGACCTGAAGCAATCAAAATGGCGCCGGTGGTTGAGGTTCTGAAAAAAAATCCTGCATTCGATGCAAGAGTGTGCGTTACGGCCCAGCATCGTGAAATGCTCGACCAAGTTCTGGCGCTGTTTAACATCCGACCGGAATTCGATCTTAATCTTATGCAACGCGGTCAGGACCTAACCGATATCACGGCGCGTGTCCTGATCGGCCTGCGAGATGTATACGCCCAATGGCGACCGGACGTCGTCCTAGTCCATGGCGACACCACTACGACTATGGCGGCGGCGCTGTCCGCCTACTATCAGCGAATTCCGGTCGCGCACGTCGAGGCAGGACTTCGGACGGGCAACCTATATTCGCCATGGCCGGAAGAACTCAACCGCAAGGTTGCGGGCGCGCTGTCGACCATTCACTTTGCGCCTACCAAGCAGGCGCAAAGGAATCTGCTGCGTGAAGGCATCAACGAGGAAACTATCCATATCACGGGCAATACCGTGATCGACGCCTTGCTGGAGGTCAATGACAAAATCCGCACCGATACGGCGCTGGCGTCTAGGCTCGCAAACCGCTTCCCGTTCCTAGACGCCAGCAAGAAGTTGATCTTGGTAACCGGCCATCGGCGCGAGAATTTTGGCAAGGGCTTCGAAAACATCTGTGCGGCGCTAGCCGAACTAGCGAAGCGTCCAGAAGTGCAGATTGTCTATCCCGTGCATCTGAATCCCCAAGTCCAGGAACCGGTAAACCGACTGCTCGGCGGACTGGCCAACGTGGTCCTAATCGAGCCCCAGGACTACCTGCCTTTTGTCTACCTGATGGGCGCCAGCACACTGCTTCTCACGGACAGCGGTGGTGTTCAGGAAGAAGCCCCGTCACTCGGCAAGCCGGTCTTGGTAATGCGCGAAACGACCGAGCGCCCAGAAGCCGTCGAGGCGGGGACTGTGCGTTTAGTAGGTACTGATCCTGCAAAGATCCAGCGTGAAGCGAATATCCTGCTTGATAATTCAGCAGCTTACGATGCCATGGCGCGCTCCCACAATCCCTACGGCGATGGCCGAGCGGCAGTAAGGATTGTCAACATACTTGAGAATGGAGTTTCGATTTAATGACCAAATTTGAGAAGATTGCCGTAGTGGGCCTCGGCTACATCGGCTTACCCACCGCTACTGTGATTGCCAGCCAAGGCGTTAAGGTGGTGGGCATCGACGTTAATCAGCACGCTGTTGATACAATCAACCAAGGTAAAATTCATATCGTCGAGCCCGACTTGGCAGGATTGGTCAACATCGTGGTACAGAAGGGCACTCTGGTTGCCCGCACCGCTGCTGAGCCGGCGGATGCGTACTTGATCGCTGTTCCTACGCCGTTCAAGGAAGGTTACAAGCCCGATCTCTCGTATATCGAAGCCGTTGCCGAGTCCATTGCGCCGCACCTAGTGCCGGGCAACCTGATCATTCTCGAGTCCACCTCCCCGGTTGGCACTACTGAGCAACTGGCAGGCTGGCTGGCCTCACATCGTCCGGACCTGACGTTTCCGCAACAAACGGGCGAGAATGCGGACGTCCAGCTTGCCTACTGTCCTGAGCGAGTCCTGCCCGGCCATGTTCTGCGTGAACTGGTGCAGAATGATCGCATCATCGGCGGCATGACACAACGCGCAGCAAAAATGGCGTCCGACCTCTATGACATCTTCGTGCGCGGCGAATGCGTGCTTACCGATTGCCGTACTGCGGAGATGACCAAACTGACTGAGAACTCGTTTCGTGACGTGAACATTGCCTTCGCCAACGAACTATCGCTGATCTGTCACGAGCTCGACATCAATGTCTGGGAACTGATCCGACTAGCCAATCATCACCCGCGCGTCAACATCCTGCAGCCGGGACCCGGGGTCGGCGGTCACTGCATTGCCGTCGACCCTTGGTTCATTGTTGATTCGGCCCCCGAGACATCGAAGATCATCCGTACGGCACGCCTAGTCAACGATGGTAAGCCGCAGTTTGTGCTGGACCGCATCGAAGAAGTCGCACGCAAGTTCACCAACCCCGTGATCGCCTGCCTCGGCTTAGCATTCAAGGCCGATATTGACGACCTGCGTGAAAGTCCTGCGATCGAAATCACCCATGCGCTGCAGGCCAAGGGCCTTGGGCGAGTACTCGCCGTCGAGCCGAATATTACCGAACTGCCGAGCTCGATGGCAGGGAAGGTGGAACTCGTATCGCTTGAACTCGCACTAGAGCAAGCCAATATTTTCGTCATCCTAGTCGACCACAAGCAGTTTCTCCATTTCGACTGGTCCAACGTAAACCAAAACGCCATCGTCGATACACGAGGCGTGCTTAGCCGGCACCTTGGCGCCACTATCTCTGGCTCATCAGCCTCCTCCACGACCCAGGCGACACGTTGCATTGCGTGACACCACTGTTGTGCGACAAACCTGCGATCGCTTGTTTGCTCGCACATTCACTATTTCACTCATGATTAGCCTATTGGTCCAAATCCTGACCCTACTTTGCGCTCTAGTCGTGAACTTCGCGGTGCCGGCGCTGTTCGGCCTCACGGAGTACGGGCTATTCCTGCAGGCAAACATTCTGGTATTCGTGTTTCAGAAGCTGACAGACATCGCCAACGAGCCGCTGCTTAGCAGACTCGATGCACCTGCGATCTTTCCGGTGTCGCTATGCGTCGGCGGGGGTGTGCTTGTTGTCTTTGCGACCGTGAACCTATTATATCCGCTAGGAAGTGTACTACTGCTCGCCGCTATGTTGCTTAGTTCGTGCGTGCTGCTGTCGATGTACGCGATGCGACAAGCCAAACGTATTTTGGTATATCTGTGCGCCTTCTTGTCCATGTTTGGTGTGTCGATCGTGCTAAACCTGACCAAGGTCTACGAAATGGATATCCAGCATATCCTGATTCTTACGAACCTTGTCCCTGCCTTGGTTGCAGCTGTCTTTTTGATTCCGTCATCCCGTGTATGGCCGGGCGCCGGAAGCCTAGCTGGAGTGGTGGGCAGCCTGTGGAAGTCAGTACCCTCGATGCTGTCGCTGACGTTGGTGTACAACCTTTTCACCAATATCTTCCCGTTCCTGCTGTCAAAGACATTACCAGCCGATAGCCTCGGTTTGTTCCGCGTAATGGCGTCACTTGTGCAATCTGCTACGAGTTTCTTTCCACTGAATATCAAGACGATTTTTGTTGCACTGTTACGTAGTGACGATCGAGAGCGGCATTACGCGACAATCATGTCATTCTCATTGTGCTACTTTGCGACGGCCGGGCTGGCAACCTATGCATTAGTAACCATCTTGCCGAAGTTCCAGCCATATACAGCGCTAGTTTGTAGCCTGCCAGTGCTCTACTGGGCAGTATTGTCGGAGCGTTATTTGCTGGCAATGAACAAGGTACGCTACGTACGTGCCATTAATATACTAGTAGGTATATCTTTCTTGATCGCGATGTTCTTCGTCAAGAATGTCCATCAGGCCATCTTGTGCTATGGGCTAGGTTTTTCGGTGTATGCTGCGCTGCTACTCTATGAAGTTTCCAACCGAATCCATTCCTTGGTCGCTATTTGGGTATGCGGCGTGGCGCCAGTGACTGCGTTCAGCCTCTGGCATACAGCATTGCCCGCCCTGATCTATCTTGTCGGCTGCCTAACACTGGCACTTGGCATCATCCGATTCAACCTGAATGACTTGCGCGCTCTCAAGGAGGCAATATGAACGCGATCCATCTCTATCGGATTGCTAACTGGTTTTATCATAAGCGCATTCCGGTCATCCCAGCAGCGATGAAGAACATTATGTTTCTTTTGTTTAATTCCTATATTCCGCCGAGTGCAACCATTGGAAAGGGTACCGTCTTTGCATATGGAGCAATCGGAGTCGTATTACATGCCGACTCAAAGCTGGGTTCGGGCTGTGTGATTGGACAAGGCGTGACAATCGGCGCAAGCGAAGCATTCTTTTCCGGCGAGCCCAACAAATGTCCAATCATTGGGAATAACGTTTATATCGGTGCAGGCGCTCGCATTCTCGGTAACATTACCATCGGCGACGGGTGCCAAATTGGTGCCGGAGCAGTTGTCATACGCGATGTGCCGCCACATTCGATAGTGGTAGGCGTTCCCGGCCGTGTAGTTGGTAAGACTCCTACGGATTACCTGGCTATCCGTTCCTGAGCGTCGTTTTACAAAAAATTCGAGGCTTCCAGACTTGCAAGAGCGAGACATAAGTAAAGAGCAAGACATGTATACAACAATTAGACAAGCATTATTGCCGCCATTTCGCTCCCCAGCGTTGGTATTGAGTGCCTCGGTCATCGCAGCGGCCCTCTTACAGCAAACCAGTTCCGTTGCCCACATTACGGCGCTGGTACTGGTTTTGGCACTGATTGCCGCCACCATGGCTGAACCGTGGCTCGGCATCCTTGCGCTGTTTCCGCTGGTCATTCCAATTGCGGCACCTTCAGAAGCACCGGGCATCAAGGAAGCTGCTTTTGCAATCCTGACAACGACCGTCCTTGGTAGGTCATTAATGGGAGCAATTGCAAGAGACGGGATTACCCCTTTGGCCAAGGAATTTGGTTTTCCCCTACTAATCGGGCTGGCACTGCTTGCAGTCAATCTGTTTGCCGCCGTAAACGTTGGCACTAACCTACACGATTGGGTACGGGGCGTAGTGCCTTACACGTTCTTGGTGATGACAATACCCATTACGTTAGAGTTGCGCGACGATATAAGGCGCGTGCATTGGATTGGAATTGCCATAGGTGTGGCAATCACGCTGCATTGTGTGCACGTGCTGGGCTACTACCTCTTAAACCGGATGTGGGAGTACCAGTGGTACGTAAATATCGACGGAGTGCTGACCCGCGTTACAGAGGAAGCGGCCAAGGCCGATCCCGAACACGTATTAGGTCCATTTATTGATCGTATTACGATGAAGCTTCCGAGCTCCACCGATGCGTTCATTCCACTGGGGGTGAGTCTCGGTTTCATCATCGCGGTCATCGCACCGGGGAGACGCGAACGTTGGTTTGGCATGGTGCTTGTCACGTTGGCGTTGCCGACCATTCTTGTGACTTACACCCGTAGTATGCTGCTGAGTCCCTTGCTAGTGATCTGTGGATTCTGCATTTATCTTGCGTTTTTCCGCCGAGCGCAATTGAAGTTTGCCGCATTGCTACTGGCCGGATTCTCGCTTTATGCGGTCGCCGTGATTTTCTTTTTCGGACTTGAGCTTGTTTGGCTCAAGCGTGTGTTGATGCTCTTGGATGCAGCTAAACAATCAATTGCATCTTTTGGAGCGTATTTCAATATAGGCGGGGGCGCAAGTAGTGGTACTGATAAGCAATTGAGTGGACAGTTGATGGCCTTGTCTTCATCGCCTGGTGCTATTGATGACAATGTCACGACGCGCATTGAGGAGTACCGGATTGCTTGGTCAATGTTTCTTGAACATCCAATTTTCGGAAATGGCCTAGGTACGCGCCACGAAATATCATTCGTCAGAAGCGCTGGCGACATCATTCGCCAATCAGTTGGGTATATTCACAACTGGCCACTCTATATGCTTATGGCTGGCGGGGTTCTCGGCTTCGTATTTTACGCGGTGCTACTGCTAGGGCCGGTTTTCCTTCGGGCAGGCACTGATTGTAAGGCAACGTTTGAGAAAGTGCTGCTACACAGTATGCCGGCGACTCTGGCAATTTACGGCCTATTCTTCGCTGTAGCTCGACTAATTACCTTCAATCTGCTAATCGCAGCAACATGGGGAATCTTGCTGGCCCTAGGTGTGTCGATCCCTGCGCTCGCCAATAGAGGAAAAGGGCGGTCAACACACCCCTTTGAACGTGGCGCTTCTAGCGTACGATCAGATTAAACACCTAACATGTCAGATTTAGATCTGGTGTTTGACGGTGTCATGTACTGCCTGGTGTGCGGCAGCGATAAGCACAACTATTACGACAGTACGTCAGACAACTTGTGTCTCGAACTGAATCGATATCTGCTACCGCACCAGCCGCGTACTCCGGCGATTTGCAATATGCGTCGTCTTTTCAAGGGCTGCCTCCCTGGCATTTCTTTCGCCGCAATTCAATACGCTAAGTCCCCGAAGCTATACCGCCCCTGGCACGACTATACATACAACGTCATCTTCAACGATTCGGGGATAGTTGCACGGAGAACCGGCGAGATTCAATGTTATCGCTTGTGGCCGCTTCATCGTTTCGCCTCGCCCCCCTATTTGAACAACGCTCAGCAGGTTCATCACGGCGGACGGAATTATGTTGTGGCGGTCGGCAAAGTGCACACCGACGGCTTTATCGTAACAATTGCCGGCGCAGCAGCCGCATTGGCACGGCGTCTGGCGCTGTTAATCCTGTGGAAGCCGTTGATGATTATGGCGCCCCAGGGTCTGAATATACGATTAGTACGAATGTCCTGACAATCTCATAAGCAAGGGGTAGAGTGTGTGCGGAATTAACGGTTTGATTTCCACTGGCGACTTGAATGGCCTAGAGGAATCGCTCCAGATCATGAGGCATCGTGGCCCGAATGCCACCGGCATCTGGCGTGGCAAGTCCGGGGGCTTCAATGTCGGATTGGGGCATTTGCGTCTAAGCATCATCGACCTGAGCGCGGCGGCAAACCAGCCGTTCCTCGCTGGAGACGGACAGACCATCCTGGTCTACAACGGTGAAATCTACAACTATCGTGCGCTACGCGAGGAATTGCGCAAGCATGGTTGTCATTTTTCGACAGAATCCGACACGGAAGTACTTCTGCAAGCCTATCTGATCTGGGGTATCGATTGCGTACGCCGTTTCGACGGGATGTTCGCATTTGCGGTGTTCGACGGCAGGCGCAACGAGCTGAGCATTGCACGCGATCCGCTCGGCATCAAGCCGCTCTATGTCTGGACCAATGATTCGAAGCGCGTCGCCTTCGCATCTGAAATTCGTGGAATTCGGGCACTGGCCGGCATTCCAATGGAGCCGGACGAGTCGACCTATGCCGAGTTTCTGCTCAACGGCTGGCTCTATGAACCAAAGACCGGTTTCAAAAATGTGGAAAAGTTGATGCCCGGTGAATATCGGACTTTCGACCTTAACACCGGTACAGTGCGTAAGGAAATGTACTATTGTCCACTGCAGCGCGCGGCACCGTCGCGTGACTTTGTCGAGCTGTTGAACGAGTCTGTGGAGTTGCAGCGCGTGGCAGACGTCAAGGTCGGACTCTTCTTCAGCGGTGGTCTGGACTCGTCCGTGCTGGCTGCGGCATCGGGGCCACTCGAGGGCCTGTTCGTGGAATATGCGGGCGACGCAGCCGACGCTAGCGACGCGGCATTTGCCCACGAGATTGCGAAGATGCTCAAACTGCCCGTTAAGACAGTGTGTCACGATCCCATTAGCGATGGTCCTGACGCAATCTTGGCGGATTTTCGCAATGTTGCGGCGAACACCGAGGAACTGATTGCAGACTACACATACAGCGCTTCGAGCCTGCTGTCGGCCGACGCACGCGCAAGTGGCTATACGGTGATGCTAAGTGGAATGGGTGGCGACGAACTATTTGCTGGCTATCCGCGCTACAAGTTGGCGCGCTATCGCCAGCTTTTCTATGGTTTGTCACCGCTGTTCAAGGTAGGAGCGTTTGCGCTGCGTCGCCACCCTTCCTTAGAAAAGAAGATCGAGCGGTTGCTGCGTTTTTCTGAGGAAGGCCGCTTTATTCGCGCCTACACAAGCCTGATCGGCTATTTGTCGGAGGTAGAAGTTTCGACGCTGATGGGCAAGTTCGATGCATGCGAGCCGTTCTGGCATTGGTGCGAAACGATGGGCAAGCGTATCGGACATCTGTCGCACATGAAGCAGGCGATGTACTTAGACCGCTATGGTTTCCTTGCGCACAACCTTATGGTGACTGATAAGTCGAGCATGCAACAAAGCATCGAAATGCGCGTACCGATTATGTCGAACGAACTGGCAGAACTCGGCTTTGCAATGAATGATGCCGAGCTGCTCAGCTACTCGGAAGGGAAGAAGCCGCTGCGCCGATTCCTCGAACACAGTCTGCCTGCACGGTTAATTAATCGCCCAAAGATTGGATTCAACCCACCGCTTGACGGCAAGATCCGCGCTCTAGGCAAGGATCTCATCTCGGATATTTTCCGTAATGGCCCACTCTCCGAAGTACTCGACGCCAATGTAGCATGCCGCATTGTCGATGCACACTTCAATAATGCAGGTAACCAGACGTACAAAATTTGGCAAATGCTCTATTTTAATTTCTGGCTGGAATTTCAAAATAACATGCGCACAGGTCAGTTTACAAAATGCAATTCAGTGATTGCCTGACCAATAAATAGATGACTTCACTTTCCTTGCTTTTTCATACTGTGCGTCATTTAAGAGTTAAGCAGATAGTCTACCGACTCTTAATGCGCATTCGCGAGATTCGCATCACACCGACACCGGCCCCTGCACTGGCCATCTGGAGTGCATCCTGGAATGCACCTACATACAAACTTCAATCGCTATTTCCACCAGTGGAGTTTTCGCTATTGAACGAAACTCATGCGATCACAACATCGGCCGACTGGGATCGGCCGGAGTGGTCACAACTCTGGCGCTACAACCTCCATTATTTTGACGACTTGGACAGTATTGATGCGCAGACCCGACATACCCTACAGCAGCAATGGATACAGCGCTGGATCGCCGAAAATCCGGCACCGCGTGGTACTGGCTGGGATGCTTATCCACTTTCGCTGCGGATCGTGAACTGGATCAAGTGGGGAGCATCTGGTGGCTCCTTGGACCAGTGCGCGCTTGACAGTCTAGCCTTACAGACACGCGTACTTGCCCAGAAACTCGAATATCACCTGCTTGCCAATCACCTATTCGTAAATGCCAAGGCACTGATATTCAGTGGGGCCCGTTTTGCGGGTCCCGAAGCAGATGCTTGGATGCGCAAGGGTCTAGCGATACTGGACGACGAATTGCACGAGCAGTTTCTTGCCGACGGGGCGCATTTCGAACTGAGCCCAATGTATCATTGTGCGCTGCTTTGGGATCTGCTCGATATGCTATATCTCGCACGCATTTCCGGCAATATACATTTGCAGGCGAAGGAGAAGGAATGGCGTGTCGTCGCTTCGCGTGCCCTATCATGGATGAATGCCATGTGCTTAGGCGACGATCAGATCAGCTTTTTTAATGATGCTGCATTTGATATTGCACCTGAGCCACGCGTTGTGCGTGAGTATGCTTCATTGCTCGAGGTCCAAGCCACTCCCCAAAAAGTATCAAATCCGGTTGACATGACCATGCAACGACTTGCTGATTCGGGCTACGTCCGCATAGACTGGCCCGACGCGACGGCCATTCTCGATGTGGCACGTGTCGGCGCGAACTATCAGCCGGGGCATGCACATGCCGATACACTGAGCTTCGAACTGTCTCTAGGTTCACAGCGTGTGTTTGTCAATACGGGTACGTCGCAGTATGGCACTAATTCTGAACGCCAGCGCCAACGAGGCACTGCGGCCCATACTACCGTAATTATCGATGATTTCGATTCGTCCGAAGTCTGGGCAGGCTTCCGTGTGGCGCGACGTGCTTATCCAATTGGATATGCGGAAGATTGCGCAAACGACCATGTGCGGGTTACATGTGCGCACAACGGCTTCATGCGTCTACGGGGTTCACCAATTCACAGGCGTACATGGGATGCCCGCGCAAAAACTATAACTGTCACCGATCAGATATCAGGCAAGTTTCGCCGGGCCCAGGCCCGCTATCATCTACACCCGGATCTCCGTGCCGCCATTGACAGTGATGTGGCAATCCTCGTGCTGCCTGACGAGCGATCAATTACGGTACAAGCTGAAGGTGGCACCATGGCCCTCGAAGCCTCTACTTGGCACCCGAAATTCGGAGTTTCCTGTCCCACACTGTGCCTGACAGTAACGTTCTCCGGCCCGCAGGTCACAGTTACAGCCCATTGGTAATAGGTATCGTGTCGACCCACATGAAAATCCTGATTCTAAGCTTCTACTATCCTCCCGATTTGTCCGCAGGTTCGTTCCGTACGGCCTCTCTTATCGAAAGGCTTTCGCCCAAGTTGCCTAAAGACGCTACTGTCGACATTATTACAACGCAACCTAACCGCTATCACGCTCTAACTGACGCAGCACCAAAGGAAGAATGCAACGGCAACGTACGCATACGCCGTATCATGCTGCCATCCCACAAGAGCGGGATGCGCGATCAGGCCAAGGCGTTCTCGGTTTTCTTCTACCGAGTACTTGAGATGACGGCAGCACAGAGATACGACCTTGTGTACGGCACGTCGTCACGCCTGTTTACGGCCGTGCTCGCGGCCGTTGTTGCACGTCGTGTCAGTGCACGACTGTATTTGGATATCCGTGACATTTTCGTCGACACCATGAAGGATGTTTTGCCAGCTCATCTAGCACGTCCGAGTCTGCCGTTCCTCAGTGCGATCGAGCGGTTTGCGATAAACAGGGCCGACCGTATCAATCTCGTGTCTGCGGGTTTTCTCCCTTGGTATCAGCAACGCTATCCGAATAAAGTGTTCGACGTGCATCCCAACGGCATCGATGATGCCTTCCTGCTACCGATGCCAACTGCGCCTACGCAGCACCGGGAACGCCCATTGGTACTCTATGCGGGTAATATTGGCGAAGGTCAGGGTCTCCACCTTGTGCTTCCCAAACTCGCCCAGCGTTGTGCGGATCGGTTCGACTTTCTCGTAATTGGCGCAGGCGGCCGACGTGCTGCCCTGGAAGCCGAGTTAGCCAAGGCCAAAGTCAGTAATGTTCTATTGCGCGACCCAGTACAACGTAACGATTTGATTCCCCTGTACCAGTCAGCTGATGTGCTCTTCTTGCATCTGAATGCATACGACGCGTTCCTAAAGGTGCTCCCGTCTAAATTGTTCGAATATGCAGCCATTGGCAAGCCGATTTTGGCAGGCGTTGCGGGTTACGCTGCAGAATTTATCCGAACTGAGATTCCTCATGCCGGCGTGTTTGCCCCATGTGATGCTAATGCGGGCGAAAATGCACTACGAGGTTTGAGCCTCGAGACCAAGCAATGCAGTGTTTTCATTAAGAAATATTGCCGCGCCAATACAATGGATCGGCTTGCAGATATCCTAATGTCAATGGCAAGGGAGAGTAGCCGAGGATGCAACTTATTGAAATCGGGAAAAACTCACGACTAAGTACCGGAAAGCATTGTCAGGCAAGGAATTGATACGAAAACGTAATCGCCAGCAGCCATTTAAATTTGTTTTGCCTACGGGAGTGCCGTCGTGCGATTTATCAGGAAGCTTTAGTGACTTGAAAAACACGCATAGCAAATTCTATCGCTAGGGGATCGTGTCGTTTGGTGCTACCGGAACTACTCATCGGCGAGCCCGATATTTTAAGTGATTGCTGATGGATGTAAACCATTTCAAATAGCATATGAATCCAGCAGAAGCACGTGCGTCATAGGAGTGCGCGTAAAAAGACGCACAGCACCACATTACGTCTGGCCGTAGATGTGTATCGCACGCTGCTCCGAATCATCATTATGAAAGCAGCACGGGCGGCTTGATCTGAAGTTGAAAGGACCCTTGCCGAATTTCCAGCGCACCACCTAATCGCTGACAGGAGAGACGACAGCGAGGTGATCGTTTAGCAGATACCATAATTAAGGTATGAGAGCGGTGATATCGTCGCTGAAAAACATATAGGCGCAACGATAATGCGACAAACACCTGTCCGTCAGAACTAACTCCCCGAAAATGCCTTTCTTAGCATCAACCAATGGAATGGCATTGACACTCTTTACACGAAGAACCTCCTTGCCGTCCTCGCCGACGCGTAGCCCGGGCGCCAAACCATATATAGCTCAGAATTTCATGACAGCACTATCCACCCACAGCAAAAAATAAAAACTACAGACAAAAGAGTTTTAAGAAAACATGCCGATCAAGACAACTACGTTGTCCTGCTGTAATCTCACTTGTAGAATGCGCAAATTATAATGATCAGCGAAAGATGGCAATGAACTGGTACTTCATTCACCCAGAGCTAAGACGGGAAAAGCGTGCACGGCAAAATTTCGAACAGCAAGCCTATGTGTGCATTTTTCCCATCCTCCCGGCGAAAAAGCTCTGCCGAATCAACCTAGCGCTTGTTGACAATCTGACGGACCGTAGTCAACCTGTTCGTCTAGTCTCGGATAATAAATTTCCACCTACATCCAAACAGGTCCTTAGCGTAGTCCTGCGTTACGTTGACCGCGCCAAGCGCACTGCTGATCTGATCCTATCGTATCCATAGATTATGCGGACCATTCTCGTTACTGGCGCCACCGGCTTTGTTGGAAAAGCACTGTGCGCACGCCTCGCCTCGGCGAACCTCCCCTTGGTCCAAGCTGTGCGCCGCGCCAGATCTGGCATTGCCGGCGAGATCGCTGTGGGCGACCTCGATGCCGGCACCGATTGGCGCGTTGCGCTCGCCGGCTGCGAAGCGGTGGTGCACTTAGCAGCACGTGTGCATGTGATGCGCGATATGGCGGCGGATCCGTTAGCGGAGTTCCGGCGAATCAATGTAGAAGCCACGCTTTCACTTGCACGCCAAGCCGCCGACGCGGGCGTGCGGCGCTTCGTTATGGTGAGTTCGGCAAAAGTGAACGGCGAATCAACGGACCTCGGACATCCCTTCACCGCGCACGACATCCCCGCACCCCAAGATGCATACGCCATCTCCAAATACGAGGCCGAGCAGGGTCTACGCGCACTTGCAGGAAAAACCGGCATGGAAGTGGTGATAGTGCGTCCACCACTTGTTTATGGTCCCGACGTAAAGGCAAACTTCGCGACAATGCTGCGCTGGCTAGCACGGGGTATTCCATTACCGCTCGGATCAGTCACCCATAACCGACGTAGTCTTGTAAGTATCGATAATTTGGTGGATCTACTAATGACCTGTCTCTACCATCCTTCGGCTGCAGGCCAGACCTTTTTGGCCAGCGATGACGAAGACCTTTCTACCGCCGAACTTCTACGCCGCCTCAGTGCGGCATTGGGCAGGCCGTCCCGACTCGTGCCGATCCCGGAATCGTGGCTCTTACTCGGCGCGCACCTAGCAGGCAAGCCAGGAATTTACCAGCGTCTTTGCGGGTCCTTGCAGCTGGACATTACACACACACGCGAACGCTTGGGTTGGAAGCCACCGTTTAGCGTGGATGAAAGCTTGTGGCGTGCTACGCACGAAGTTAAAACACGGGGAATGGATTGATGAAACGAGCGTTTGACCTTTTGCTGGGAGTAGTTGCACTGGCCGTGTTACTGTTGCCCATTACTCTGATTGCGCTGGCGGTTCGTCTCACCTCCGCTGGCCCAGTGTTCTATTGGTCTGATCGCGTAGGCCGGTACAATCGTATTTTCAGTATGCCGAAATTTCGCAGCATGCGAGTAGATACTCCTGTGGTGGCCACGCATCTGCTGTCCGACCCCAATACCTATCTGACTGCTATCGGCCCTTTTCTACGCAAGACCAGTCTCGATGAGTTACCCCAACTTTGGAGCATTCTGAAAGGCGACATGAGTTTTGTCGGCCCTCGCCCCGCGCTATATAACCAATACGACCTGATTGCCTTTCGCACTCAACAGGAAGTACATCAGTTGATACCGGGATTGACCGGCTGGGCTCAAATTAATGGGCGAGATGAGCTACCAATTACAGAGAAGGTCAAGCTGGATGTGGAATACCTTCGAAGGCAATCGTTCTCGTTCGACTTATGGATCCTCTGGTTGACCTTAGTGAAGGTGCTGCGCCGGGAGGGAGTGTCCCATTGATAAAATGAATATACCAATGACTTTGAATAAAATTGCATTACCCGTACTGGCAATGCCACGTACCGCCAAGCGCCTGGTAGTTCTTTTGATCGACTCCAGCCTTTGCGTACTGACGGTATGGCTGGCGTTCTATCTACGCCTAGGTGAATTTGTCACACTATCCGGTTCTGCGCTTGGGGCAGCGATTGTATCAGTATCAATTGCGTTGCCGCTCTTTGTCGTTTCAGGGCTGTACCGCGCAATTTTCCGCTATTCAGGTTGGCCTGCTCTTATGACGGTATGTAAAGCAACGTTTGCATATGGCCTAGCCTACGCAGCTGTTTTTACTGCGATTGGTATTCAAGGGGTACCACGAACCGTCGGCCTGATTCAACCCATGTTGCTTCTACTCACGGTTGGCACTTCCCGAATCTTTGCGCGATTCTGGCTCGGCGGCCTGTACCAAGGCCAGCTTAAACTAGCGGCCCTGCCTAAAGTGCTCATCTATGGTGCCGGTAAATCAGGCCGTCAATTGGCAGCTGCCATGGCTAACAGCCACGCCATGAGGGTTGTCGGCTTTTTGGACGACGACGAACGATTGCATGGGCACATTCTGAACGGGCTGACCATTTACAGTCCATCCGACTTGCCCAGCTTAGTCGCATCACTACATGTTAGTGATGTACTCTTGGCGTTGCCTTCGGCAAGTCGGAAGCGCCGCAACGAAATCCTAGCGGAAATGCTACAGGCGCATGTATCAGTTCGCACTCTACCCAGCCTGACAGAGCTAGCTCAGGGCAAAATCAGCACATCAGATTTGCGTGAACTCGACATTGACGACCTGTTGGGACGCGATCCGGTTGCACCTAATCACATCCTGCTTGGCAAGAATATTATTGATAAAGTGGTGTTGGTGACCGGAGCAGGTGGCTCGATTGGTAGCGAACTGTGTCGTCAAATTTTAAAAATTGGACCAAATACTCTCTTACTGATTGAGCAAAGTGAATTCGCGCTTTACGAGATCCATCAAGAGTTGCAGTCAAAACTTGACGGCTCTGCCGTCAAACTAGTACCACTTCTAGCCTCGGTACGCGATGAAGATCGCATGCAGGAAATCATGTCAACTTGGCGGCCTGATACGGTGTACCACGCTGCTGCCTACAAGCATGTACCGCTCGTAGAGCACAACCCAACAGAAGGAATCAAGAACAATGTGCTAGGCACGCTGACGGCTGCAAAAGCGGCGGCTGAACGAGGTGTTACAGACTTTGTCTTGATCAGTACCGACAAAGCGGTCCGTCCGACCAATATCATGGGAGCTAGCAAACGGTTGGCAGAGATGGTATTACAAGCGCTTGCGGCCACTTCGCAAAGCACAAAGTTCACTATGGTACGCTTTGGAAATGTGCTCGGCTCGTCTGGTTCTGTAGTACCCAAGTTTCGCCAGCAGATTCGTGACGGCGGCCCCATTACCCTGACGCACCCGGAAATCACTCGCTACTTCATGACTATTCCGGAAGCTGCTCAACTGGTGATCCAGGCCGGAGCAATGGCCAAGGGAGGTGACGTATTCGTACTGGACATGGGACAATCGGTCAAAATTATGGACTTAGCGCGACGCATGATCGAGCTCTCGGGCCTGACGGTAAAAGATGAATCTAACCCGGATGGTGATATTGAAATCGAGGTCACAGGCCTGCGCCCCGGCGAGAAACTTTACGAGGAACTGCTCATCGGTAACAACCCCAAATCAACCTCACATCCGCGGATCATGAAGGCTCATGAAGATTTTCTTCCTTGGCATGTGCTTGAGGAGAAGCTCAATGCACTTAAGCTTGCGCTTAATGTGAATGATGTCGGCGTGGCGCGCTTAATGCTTGAGCAACTGGTTACTGGCTATACTCCAAGCGGAAAAATCGTCGACTGGGTACATTTAGAGCACGAAGCGGATGCTGATGCGCGTGAAGAGACGGGGTGACGGTTGTGACCTGCTAAGAGTCATATAGCCACCCACAAAGTGAGTTTTCATGTTAATTTTGACATGGGACATACATGCAGAAGCGATTCACAGAAGAACAAATCATAGGTGCCCTGCAGGAGGCCGAGGTCGATGGCGCGGTGATCCGGGAGGTCCGCCGCAAGCGCAACATCACTGAGCAAACGTTTTTCCGCTGGCGCAACAAGTAATCAGCCATGACGGTTTTCGATACCCGCAGGCTCAAGGATCTGGAGTCGGAGAACAACGCGGCTGAAGGAGATCGTGACCGAACAGATGTTGGCCATTGAAGGCTTGAAGGAGATTGCCGAAAAAAAATGACGCCCCCGGTGACCACGAAGCCCTTGAGATCCTGAAGGCAAAGGGGTTCTCTGAAGGTGGAGCGTGTCGAAGTGCTGGGGTAAGCCGCCGGGTTGCGAGTTATGAGTTGCGTTAGCCGGCAAAGGATAAGGAGCTGGGTGCGCAGCTCATTGATGCATGTGGTCGCTATCCACGCTTTGGTTATCGGCGCATTGGCGTGATGATGGACCAAAGTATCGGACGGGTGTGGCGTCTGTTGCGAAGTCTGGGGTTGAATCTGCCCAAGCGTCGGCCTCGAAAGCGGCGCTGCGACAATGACATTCGGAGTCCGGGTGCGACGCAGCCCAACAGCGTCTCGTCGTATGACTTCGTGCATGACCGACTGGCCAACGACGGCACGTTGAAGATGCTGTGCGTGCTGGATGAGCATACACGCGAATGTCTGGCCATCGAGGTTGGCAAGTCGTTGCGCAATCAGGATGTGATCCTGACGCTGTCGCGGTTGATGCGGTTATATGGCAAGCCTGATTTTATCCGATTCGACAACGGCACGGAATTTACCGCCACAGCAGTGATGAAGTGGCTGCGAGATCAGAACGTCGGCCCGGCCTATATCAAACCCGGCAGCCCTTGGCAGAACGGGTTTGTGGAAAGCTTTAACGGCAAGCTGCGCGATGAATGTCTGAACCGGGAATGATTCGTAACACGCCGTAAAGCGAAAATCGCAATTGAGAAGTGGCGAGAGTTTTATAACAACGAGCGACCGCATTCTGCGCTCGGCAATCGGACACCGGCCTCGGTAGGCCGGCAACGATGGCAAAATCGGTGGGCTTGAACCAGAAGACTAACCTGCAGACTGGCTACAAATTCCAATAGCAGGTCACGACTTCTTTCAGCACTTCGTCGGTGATGGTGAAAATCAGATCTGGCGACTTGTCCAGCCCGTACAGCTGTTGCGGGTGGCACTGGATCTCGCGCACGCTCATTCCGCGTGCATACATGCTGATAACGCTGTTGTCGAAGCCCGGCAGGTGGCGCTAGTATTTACCAACGAGTTATGGCTCGAATGTTGCCTGCCGGTCGCACGGAATGTCCAGGCTCAGTTCGCCGTTGGGCGTGATAACGGTCTTGGAACTGAAGCCATTCCGATGGTTCCCGGCTCGGCCCTAGCTGGCCTCGTTACCGAGGTGGTGAGTCAGGCCGGCAGCTACAGCGGATTGCCTGAATATTTAGGGCAGTGTGATGGCAGGAACAAATGAAAGGATAAGGAATCGCAAGCTCATCGAGCTGCAGATGAGGTGCAATCATGCCTGCTCCCTATTCGATAGATTTGCGTTGGAGAATTGTTCGGGCTTGTGAACGCGGGACGCAGTCGCAACGCGAGGTGGCGGAGCTGGTTCAAGTCAGCCTGGCGACGGTGGAAAATATTCTGCGACTTTACCGGCGGACTGGTGATGTCTTGCCTCAGAGGCGTAAGCGACTGGGACCCGTGGTCTGGATTGATGACAAAGCGCGTGAGCAGCTGCGGCGATCGCTGGAAAATCAGCCGGACATGACGCTGGCGGAATTGCGGGAGCAATTGGCGTGCAAAAATGACCTTCGAGTAAGTACGTCGAGGATTTGCCGCGTGTTGCAGCAAATGGGATTGCGCCGAAAAAAAGGCGATCCATGCTTGTGAACGGGACACTGCGCGCGTATGTCAGGAGCGCCATCGGTATTGCCGGAAAATAGCTCGCTGCCCGGTAAAAAAGCTCAAGTTCATTGACGAAACCGGAGTGAACCTGAGAATGACTCGCCGCTTCGGCAGGGCGCTCTCTGGTAAGCGGGTGCAGGATGCAACGCCCAAAAATTATGGTCGCAACGTTACCATCATCGGCTCACTGTCCTGCTACGGGCTGAATGCAGTCATGACAGTGGAAGGCGCCACGGATGCGGCGGTATTTCGTGCCTATGTTTCCACGGTGCTGGCGCCGGTAATCCCCCCGAAAAAGAAGCGGATTTGAAAGTAGAATTTTCTCAACATTGAATCGAGGAAGTTTTACATGAAGAAGCCACGGTTTTCGGAAAGCCAGATCATCGCCATTCTCAAGCAAGCCGACGGCGGCACTCCAGTCCCGGAACTGTGCCGGGAACACGGCATGAGCTCTGCACTGTTTTACCGCTGGCGCAGTAAGTTCGGTGGCATGGACGCCTCCATGATGGCGCGGCTGAAGGAACTCGAAGAAGAGAACCGTCGCCTGAAGAAGATGTATGCAGAAGAGCGCCTGAAGGCCGAGATCGTCGCTGAGGCGCTGCAAAAAAAGTGGTAGCGCCATCTCGACGACGCGAGATGGCGCAATGGGCAGTGCAAGACAAGGCTGTCAGTATTCGAGTGGCATGCCGAGCGTTCGGCATCAGCCAGACCTGCTATCGGTATCAAGCGAAGCTGTCTTCAGAGAACAGCGAGATTGCAGACTGGCTGATTCGTCTGACGACGAACCAGCGCAACTGGGGCTTCGGCCTGTGCTTCCTGTACCTGCGCAACGTCAAAGGCTATGTCTGGAATCACAAGCGTGTCTACCGGATTTACCGGGCGCTGGAACTGAACCTGCGCATCAAGCCGAAGAAGCGTCTGGTGCGCGAGAAGCCGGAGCCGCTGTCCGAGCCGACGGCACTCAACCAGGTGTGGTCGATGGACTTCATGCATGACCAACTGTCGGACAGCCGCAGCATTCGGTTGTTCAATGTGATCGATGACTTCAACCGCGAGGGCTTGGACATTGAAGTGGATTTCTCCCTTCCGTCCGAGCGCGTGATCCGTTCGCTGGAGCGCATCATCGAATGGCGCGGCAGGCCTGATCGGATACGTTGTGACAATGGCCCGGAATACGTCAGCGCAGCACTGATGGCATGGGCAAATCGGCGCAGCATTCACGTCGAGTTCATTCAGCCCCGCAAGCCGCAGCAGAATATTTACATCGAGCGCTACAACCGGACGGTGCGTTACGACTGGCTGGCGCACTATCTGTTCGACACCTTCGAGGAAGTACAGGAATTCGCGACCCGTTGGTTATGGACCTATAATCACGAGCGCCCCAACATGCCCATCGGCGGCATCACGCCGAAACAGAAATTGGCCTTGTCCGCTTAGTTTCTACTCTCAGGCCGCTTCAAAAACGGAGGGATTACCCTGCAACTATAGGTGCCCATTTGGAAATGCCACAGGCAGTACTGGCTACATAATTAAGTCCGCCTATTACGAGAAATTAGCCGCCGGTATTCACATAAACACCACGATGGGCAATGATCCGCCACCCGCGCCCTCGCCCTCGCAGCGTCAATACTAATCAACGGTCTCCTTCAAGTGGCGATGCCAAGGCTCTACCGGCAGCCTTCGGAGTCATCAGCTGTCGCCCTGCCCACCCCGTCAATCGCCTACCGAGTTTAATACCTGGAAGTTCCACCCACTGATAACAGACGGCGGCAAGCCCGGTTGATATCACGATTCCGGCCGCAGCCAACATCACATTGACCAGCAATGCATGGGCCATCAGAGCCTCGGACGGCAGCAGATGCATGGTCATAACCGAGATGATATACAGCACCGGGAAATCGATCAGATAGAAGCTATACGAGATCCGCCCATAAAATCGGATAATCGGCGCATCCAACAAACGGAATACAGTGTTGTCTTTTCCGTGCAAAACTGCCGCCAAGAGCATAAACGCTCCGCCCGCTTCCATAACCATCATGACACCCGGTCGAGGGGCTATTCCTTTGGCGACCAGCATAATGATCACTGCCGTAAGAAAAACCGCCAGTGCATATACCTTGGAGGAACGAACCACGAATGCGAGCTTCGCCCCCCAAGCCGGCAACATCAACCCGAGATAAAACATGAACAGAAAATTCAGGAAAGAGATCGGTCCTGGCTTCAATACGGCCGGTATGGCAAGCAAGATCGCAAGGACAGGTAGGTGCCAGCGCATCGACACACACCGGTTCATCATATAAAGCAGGGGGAATAGCAGAGAAACGCCCATCTCGACCTGAAGCGACCAAGTGACGGGGTTGAGCCAACCATCCGCACTTGACCCGGCGGTGGTCAAGGTGAGATTCTTCACCAACAAACCAAGTGTGACAGGAAGATTATAAAAGCGGTTAAACCAGTCGGTAGCCAGCGGCTCGTGCTGCGCACGATAAACCGTCAACATGAGACCGATAGATAGCGCCGTTGCCCACAATGCGGGACCAATCCTGAATAGCCGCTGGATGATAAAGCTCACACTATTGCGTAGGGAATTTCCTTGCCACTTATCAATGGAGAGCCCCAGCACTAGGCCGCTCATCACAAAGAACAAAGAGACTGCCGCGCTACCGTTAGAAAGCACCATCAACAATCGGGCAATTGATTCACTCAAGGTATCCCCCTGCGGCAAATCCCTGTCCCAAATTGCCTCCTCCAACCCTGGGATAGAGATCACGCCAAGTGCGTGATAGATCGCGACCATGAGAGCAGCGATGCCACGAAGTGCGTCAATTCGATCGATATGCGCACGAGATGTGGGTTGCACTTGTTTCACGATTTTTATTCTTTCTAATTTACAGAGGCACCAAAAATGACACAACCTTGACCGGGGCATATCCCCTCCCCCAGCCCACACACAAACGTCGCCGAACAAGACAACTCGCCGCTTTTCATAACGATTACGATTAATGGCATTGCTAACTTCACGAGCATAGATCAGCTTGTCCTCGCACTGCCGAGCTGCACCTGCGTCTGTCTACAATTTGCTTTCCAGCACGAATGCCAGGAAGTTCAATAAATATATGTGCTGCACTGGCCACGAGCACAACAACAATTGCAATCCCACCTACCACTAGCGCATATGGAATCAGGCCAAGATTAGCCAAAACGCCTTGAGCTCGAAGGTATGTCAGCACCCAATACAAGAAGAGGCCATGAATGAGGTAAACGCCATAACTTATCTCGCCAAGCCACAGCATCCCTTTACACCGAAGAATGCCCCACATCGACGCGCCGCTAACGACTGCAGAAAATGCCACGGCAGCCAAAAAGGCCGGGGCGGTTGCACTTCCATCCTTAAACAGCAACAGACAGACAGCACATAGCGCTGCCAAACACCGATACTGCCAAGATCGAGTCACTTTGAAGAAATTCGGGTGTTTATAAAGAATTGCGATAAGCATTCCCAATACAAAATGTGTAAAGTAGAGACGACCAATTGCGATCGTCACTATTAACAAGACCACAGATAACAAAGCTGCAACTCGCACCGATTTGCAAGGTTTGAAGATCAGATATATGACAGGCAAGAAAACATAGAAGATCCACTCAAATTTGAGGCTCCAATTTACACCGGCGACAAGGATCCATGTTTTGTCCAATCCATTAATATCGGGACGAGCAAAGAATACAAAAGCCAGCCAATGAGCAATTTCCCCTATGACCTCGAATAAGGGTTCACGAAGCTCCCAGTTGGTAAGGGAAAATACGGAGAGAGCGACGAAAGCAACGAATATGACATAGAGGGGGGTCAGCCTCGTTATCCGTGTCAAAAATAAGGCATACCAGTTAACTGGCTTTCCCAAAACGACGCGAGAAGTAAATAGAAATGCCGTAATCATGAAAAATACGGCAACTGTTGTTGCGCCTAAGTGATTCAATAAAGCTGATTCACTCGACGTCCAAATTCCGAATGAGAAATAACCATATGCTGCGACAGAATGATGAATAAACACACCAAGAGCGAGCATCCCACGCAAACCGTCAATACTCCCGTATCGAGTCTCTGTTTTCGATACCGTTGTAGCCACCGTCACATTTATTCGAACTAAAATTGCGCTAAGTAGAAACGCCACCCCATAGATAACAAAAGCATAACCGAGTCCAAAAAAAAGACTATTTTCGAGAATATTTATAGGCATCTGAAATAAAGGATACGCGGATTCGAGGTGCGAGAGTGATAAGTGCAATAAAAGGAGCTAACATCGCCGAATAGATAACATGGCCGGCGATCACACTTATTCCCAAAAACAATGCCATCATGAATGCACTAAATCTCCCCTCATCATTACCATTCATCCAAAATTGTCGAACGCTCATCGCCAGCCAACCAATCCAAACCAAATATACCAATACGCCGAAAAATCCCGATATGTAAATCAGATCCAACAAGTCGTTCTCAAACGTCTCCAGTGCACCATCGCCTAATTGCCCTGCCCCGAAAAGTAGTTGAAAGAACGAACTCCTATCTAGCCACTTGGCGAAATCGCCAACCCTATCGATACGGCCGCTTGTCAGGAACTCAGCACTCCCAGAAGCTACCTCGAAGAAGAACTGCCAACGTTCTATCGCAACATCAAAGAGCGGCATCCAATACTCCGACGAAGCAATCAACGCAATAATTGCAAGAAAAACGATCTGCAGCTTACTAACGACCGATTGGTAGTAGTAAAGCGCGAATGCGACTACAAGTACAAATCCGATAAGTGATGTCTTACTGAGGGATAAGATAGCCACAAAGAAAAAAATAGCAATTAACAACAACAAGGTTAAAGTATTTTTCCGAAAAAA
This sequence comes from Noviherbaspirillum autotrophicum, assembly GCF_000818395.1. Classification (GTDB taxonomy): domain Bacteria; phylum Pseudomonadota; class Gammaproteobacteria; order Burkholderiales; family Burkholderiaceae_D; genus Noviherbaspirillum; species Noviherbaspirillum autotrophicum. Next base: position 24,469 of record NZ_JWJG01000002.1, read on the forward strand.
ATCCTGCCACATGAAGAGGATGAGCGCGAATATCGCCACCATCGTCGCCGAAACTTCATTTCCAGCATAGAAAAATCCTTTGCTGCCGATAAGTTGCCCATCAATTGATTCGCCATATTGCCCAAAGCCAATGCCTAAGAAGCCTAAGAAAACGTTTGCGACTAGCACTGCTGCATTGACGGCCAAGATCCGATTAACTTGGGAAAAGGAGAGTGCGCAGCGCTTTACCTGAACGTCTAACACGGAGCACATTAGAATGGCCATCAGCATCTTCATATGGAACTGCATGTCCCCAAGTATTTGAGTGCCTTCAAAATTCCCGAATATAGCGTGCAGCGCTGACCATACAACCGCTATCAGCAAAAAAATTATGGGTGTGATTCGACTAATTCGGGCATTCTTCAGCACAATCAAAAAAAACAACCCGAGCGTGCCGAGCCGAAAAATCGAACTCACGGTTTGATTTCCCAAAAAATTGATGCCACTATTTTGAAAGTATCCGCTAATAGCATCTATAAGAAGCCATGTTATTTCAACAAAATACGCCAATTTCAAAAGCATTATTCAGCGCCCTTGCAAGTTCGCTTTTGCAATAAACAATGCTGATATCGACCTATCGGTTCGTCCACCGTAGGTTTTAATATGTATGCAAAGACTACATCTGCTATCATTAAGACGTAGTCAACTGAACGCACGTATTCGGACGCCATTGGCCCAACTCGAAAATAAAAGTAAGGAACTGCGTTTTTAAGATTACCTGCTTTAATAACCATCTGATATTTAGTCTTTCAACCCTAAGGTAGAAGGAAGATTTTTCATTACGTCGCTCTCTTTAAATCTATAAGCCATAGTGCGTGCATCATTTGAAATTGCATCTACGAAAGCAATGTCATTTTCAAGTTCACAAATATGGAACAGAGAGGTTTCAACAAAATTTGCAATAGGAATGCGAAAGCCATTCACGGCCTGCTCGATATACTCCGAGGCAGTTGGAAAATCTGCAGACAAAACCACACATCCGCAAGCCATTGCTTCAAGATTTACTAGTGCTAGTGATTCATTGAACCAAGTTGGAAAAACAAAATAACGGTGAGATAAAAACAGGTCGCGGTTTTGTGAAACAGTGGTTGCAGAAACAAATTGTGTGCAATCCGACAAGTTAGCCTCCGCTATTGCGCTCTCAATTATTTGCCGGTCTGGGCCGACACCAGCGATAGTAAAATTAAAATCCGGATATACCGCGCGCAACTTTTGTGCTAATTCAATAAATAGTCGCCAGCCCTTACCTTCAACTAACCTAGACAGAAATAAAGCTGAACGAGGTCTGGATGATGCAACTATCAACTTTGATGCAAAATAATCATCATGAACACCGCCAGAATAAAAAACCCTGGCTCCTTCAGACCTTCCATTGCCGAATTCGTTGTCGAAAATCTGCTTGAAATGCTCGGATGGCACCACCACAATTTTTGCCGCCATAAATAGCCTCGAGAGTATTTTTTGTAAGAATTCACCTCGTCGAGTAACTGGCACCAGGTCGTGGCCATGAAAATTTAGAACTAGTCGTACCCTCCGCAACATCAGCGCAGGGATACATACAAGGAGCGAATGCAGAGGTTGATGTACATAAACGCAATCATACCCCCGCTTCAATATCTTTACGTTTGCCTGAATGGCAAATCTAACGTAATCTAGAAGCTTAAATAGATAATTATGATGCTTAGGTAATGAAACAATATCAGTCTCAATACCGGCTGCAACTAGACTTTCTGCACAGCGCTGTACGAATCGACCATAGGTTTTATCCCGCCTAGACGGGTACATATTTGTAATCAAGAGAACGCGGCGCGACATTTTCTGTAGACCAGGTAAAAAGTATCTATGGCAGCGCCGAAGAAGATTTTCGGGTTTCGTTTCCGCATCCCGATTATCAGCTTTATTCCAATATTTGTTGCGAAGGTATCAACTAGCTTAGATTTATCCGTTGCCTGTTCTGAATGGACACGATACTGAATCACTGGCGTATGGTCGACTACCAGATGATAACCCTCGCTCGAAGCTCTCAACCATAGATGATAATCTTCACTGAACTCAAGGTTCCCATAGCCGCCTAACTTCAGCAAAGCTTCACGCCGCATGAATGCAGTAGGGTGAATTGGACCGCAAGCTTTCATCAAACCACGATCAGCTATTTTGCGTTGTCCAGTTAAACCGCCTGCAGCATCAATGATTTCTGCGTCGGAAAAGATAAAATCAGCTCCCGTCTTAGTGGCAATTTCATGTTGTGTGCGAAATCGGTTTGGCAGGCAAATGTCGTCTGCATCGAATCGTGCAATATACTCGCCTCGAGCAAGCTCAATGCCTCTATTGAGGGCGTAAATTAACGATGGCATTTCAGTGACTTCGACACGGACTTTGTCGCTGATCTTCGCTCGTACCAATACATCGACGACCGCATGGCGATTAAAGCCATTAGCCACGACAATTAATTCGGCATCATCATCACTGATCGCAAGTTCGACACTACGGACAGCCTGAAGGAGGAAATGGTCAGGGCGGTGCGCTGCCATAACAACAGAGTACTTCATCATTATGATGACACCTGAAACCAATCTTGCGGAATCAGATGGTTTGAATCTAAAGCCTTCGAAACAAACCATGGGTCGGGAGCGATAACAATCTTCTCCGGATTCCGATTTAACCACGCCCCCCACCAGCTAAAACTACTATTTGCACAAATGTTGTGTTTGCAAAGTGACATAAGATGTATATCGGCCTCCGGCCTTGCATTGTTTCCCTCAACGAAGACTACTTCGTCGGGAATGCGTATATTTTCACGCACCCATTCCATATCGTCCGAGAAGACAAAAAAATTTGCCGGCCCGATTTTTGACCGGATGATATTGATAGCCCTTTCGTAATACCCTAGGCTGCAAACGCCATGTATGGAGAGATTATGTGTATTAGACACATAATCTCCACGTCGGATATGGATAGCGACACTATTAGATTCAATTGCATCGCTCGCATGTCGACTGTTTTGAGCTAGCAATGGATTGCTTGGTTGGAACTCTTCAAGCAATATACTGCGGATATTTAAGAAGTACTTCTCCGATTGAAAATAGCCATTTAAATAGACCGGAGCATGCAGCTTCATAAATGCTGGATCGAAGCCAAGACCAAGCTCCGAGTAAAAACGGGTCTTAATTCCAAGCTTTTGAGTGTATCTCGCTACTCTTGCCCCCCATCTTGGGAACTTCCTAAGTTCAACGCTGCTTGCGATACGAGCACTGATCTTCCATTGTTGTAACCCATAATCTCTTAACGAATAATGTTTAAACGCGCTTAGGTCCAGGATCAAGTCGCTGCCGGTTCGCTTTGCCAATGCAAGTGCAGATGCATATTGGAACATTTGGTTGCCTAGGCCACCAATCAAACGGACTACAATCACCTCTTCATTCCCCCGTTCGCAAATTAACCGTCAATAATCGTTTCAAGGCATGGTTTTTCCATGTCAAAGCAAATACACAGATCATCGACAATGCCCCAATGCCGACGAGTATCTCGAACGCCTCGATATAGGATTTAGGTGTTAGAGGGAAAAACCAGCTAATCGGAGCGACGATAACTACGATTAAAACCGCCCATCCCCAACGAGAATAATCAATTTCAATTGACAAATCTCGCCGCATTCTCTCACCCATCGCAAGGAACATTACTACTGCCGCCAGGGGCAGTGCAACTAGAGATTGCTCTAACGACCAGTTGGCTACAGCGGCCATAACAAGTGACACTGTCAGAAATGCAGCACCTAGAGCATACGGAAGTACCAAAATGTTCATGCGGCGTTTTACCTGTGCACCACTACCGAGCACATTAGCCAACACTCGACAACATTCAACCAAGGCTCCCAAATAAACAAACTTGTAAACGCCACCGTAGGACGAGGCTACCAACAGCATAAGTAAAGCGGGTGCTGAACTTAGTGTGACAGCGACTAGAATCAAATATGCTGGGCCGATTGAATTCAGAAGGTCGGAAAACGCCTTGCCACCATCTGTATGAGACACGCCCGAAATTCTTCGGTAATAGAGTGGAAACAAATACTGCATCACTAAGGACTCGCACAGACCCCAGATTTGGTTTGCCAAACCAAAACCAACTGCGACAAATCCTAATGCAGAAAGTCCCCAATAGTGTTCGAGCAACAGCCTGTAGCCAGATAACTGAGCCCACATAAACCCGGTTGCTATCGCTAACGGCAAACAATAATCACGAATCGCGTCGGCAGTAAGGAGTGGCCAACTCCCGCGTTTAGTCATGGCCAGTGTACGGTGCAAAATGTTGCCGGCACCAAGCGCCCCTATTGCCGCTCCAACGGCTTGGCCTGCAAACCATGCCAATCCACTGTGCCAAATCGTAGTCAGTCCCCACGAAAGGCCAAGACTGCAACATACTGTTACTGTCGACCAAAATACCGAGGTTCCCCTTGCGCCGATCATATTGAGCAAAGAAATCCATGTTGAATTCCAGGTGATCGCAACCACCATGAAAGCAATTAGGATCATTCGTAAAATGCATTCTGATCGTGATAACGATTGCGAGAGAGACCAAGCACCAACGGTTAACGCGCCAATAAGCGCCACCAAGAACACATAACCGTGAAAACGTTGCAACCGTGCGAGCAAAGTGCCCTCATCCGCCCATTCATGTGTGTGCCGATTAATATATTGGCCAACAGGATTGACAAGAAATAGTCCACAAAAAGCTTGAAAGGTGGCTAGCACGGCGAATATGCCGTATTGATCAGGGTTAAGTAAAGATGTTGCGAAGCGTATAGAAGCAAGTGCAATAATCACACTGACGAGGCGTCCGCCGATCAGATAAAAAAAATCACTACGCACAACCGAGATCCTGCTCTATTGTTTTTACGACAGTCTCGGCAAAAGCTTGTGAACTAAAGCGGTACGCAGCACTACTATTAAGAAAATTAGCAATACTTTGCTGGTAACACCGGAATGTATCTTCTGACATTGAATTAATATACTCATATACCGCTGCCGTATCAGAGAATTCACGGCGGTCAATAAAACAATTTTTCGGAATATAATCAGTAATGTTATTAGCCCCCCAATAAACCGGCACGCACCCAGAAAAAAAGCAATCAAAAATCTTTTCAGTAATATAGCCGGGCAAATCCCTAACATTTTCGTAGCAAATAGCAAAACGAGTTCTAAGCAGAACTTCCCGCTTATGCTCCACCTTCCCACAGTAACTCGGAAATGGTGTCAAACCAACAAATCGCGATATGTAACGCCAAGCTTTCTTACTAAGTCTACCTATTACACCTGGCGCCGCTGCAGGCATATTCCATTCCGTCCCGTAAAGTCGAAAATCAGAGGGCGCATTCTTCTCAAACCATCTAATAACTCGTACACGTTCGCTATAAAGCTCACGTTCGTCCCAAAGATTCACTGCCTTGTTTCCGGCAATCATGCAACAAAGGTTATCGCGCTTAGCGAAACCATCCACATCAGGCAACATGATCGGATTCGGGAAATCCAATTTAATAAATTTCACCCCGTCAATCAGTGAATCGTTCCAGGTAAAAATTTTCCTATACCTGTTCCAATTATTGGGATCGTAATTCTCTGGCTTGATGCAATGAGTCTCAAACATCAGCAAATAATTTATGGGTGATGCCGATAATAACTGAACGTCTTGATGAATTTCAAAGGCAACTGGCTGATCACAAACTGTGTCGGCTGTGTCAATCATATAATTGATCGTAGCCAAGGCCTCCTTCAATTTCACATAAGGCTCAAAACAGTTGTCTCGGTTATTTGGATTGGAAAGATCAAAAATCAAATTCTTCGTTAATCCGCCGGCGCGTAAAAATGCATGTTTCATGCAACTTCCTTTTTACTCTCGAATGAGTGTACGAAGGTCGTTGCATCTTCCTCATCTAATTGCCACCATTCTGAGTCCAATAACTTTGTTCGCTGCGACTCATCGAATCGGAATTTAATTATCCTTGCGGGAACACCGGCGACTATTGCAAAAGGTGGGACATCATGTGTTACAACCGCGTTTGCAGCAACGACTGCTCCCACTCCGATGCGAACCCCTCGTAACACTACTGCATCCACTCCAATCCAAACATCGCTCCCAATTTCGCATTCACCTGATGTCAAGACGGACCATGGATTTACATAAAAACGTGACGAAGTTGATACTCGGTCCAACTGATGTTCACCTTGACCAATTGACACGTTATTTGCAATTGATACGTATCTTCCGATTTTCGCGGCAGTAATGCACGAATAGCAACCAACATATGTGTATGATCCTATTTCGCTTGTTCGATCAATTCGGCTTCCAGTCTGAACTTCGATATTTGAACCTTGGATTGCTTCGGAGGCGACATGAAGCGAATAAATGCGACATGACTTCGTTATCCAAGCTCTAGCGATGCCAGCCAAGTTAAAGAGTTTTCCTACCATGCCTGACACTCAATTGCACTAAAGCTCGTTAAGGACACGTCTAGCACATGGTGGGTCCTATTAAGAGAAACCACACGTGAACTTATGACAGATCGCTCTTGCACTGTTTCACTCCACGGATACAGCAATTTTGTAGCCATGATGCTTAAGTAATGCATGCTGCTTCGCCTTAGCCAAATCCGCAGCAACCATTTCTTTCACCATTTGATTTAAGGTGATTTCTGGCGTCCATCCCAATTTCTGCTTTGCTTTTACAGGATCTCCAAGCAACGTCTCAACCTCAGTTGGGCGGAAGTAACGTGGATCGATCTTAACTATCACGTCACCTACTTTCACTCCGGGCAGTTCATTTCCGGACAACGCTGCCACAACTCCTTGTTCGCTCACGCCGGAACCTTGCCACTGTAAAGTAATTCCCAGTTCGGCGGCCGTCATTTCAATAAACTGACGAACGCTGTATTGCACACCCGTCGCAATTACAAAATCATCGGGATTTTCCTGTTGAAGCATCAACCACTGCATACGCACATAGTCCTTGGCGTGCCCCCAGTCCCGTAGAGCATCCATGTTGCCCATGTAAAGACAGCTTTCTAGTCCTTGACTAATATTGGCAAGGCCGCGGGTGATTTTACGTGTTACGAATGTTTCGCCTCTACGAGGACTTTCGTGATTGAATAGAATGCCGTTGCAAGCATAAATGCCGTATGCTTCGCGATAGTTCACGGTGATCCAATATGCATACATCTTTGCAACGGCATAAGGGCTACGAGGGTAAAACGGAGTAGTCTCCTTTTGCGGAACTTCCTGAACCAAACCGTATAGCTCAGATGTCGAGGCCTGATAGAAGCGAGTTTTCTTTTCCAATCCAAGAATGCGAATGGCTTCTAGAAGACGTAACGTGCCAATACCATCAACATCAGCTGTATATTCGGGGCTTTCAAAACTCACTGCCACATGGCTTTGTGCACCCAAGTTATAAATTTCGTCAGGCTGTGTTTCCTGCACTATGCGGATTAAATTACTAGTATCAGTGAGGTCACCATAATGAAGCCGGAAATTGGCGTTTTGAATATGAGGGTCTTGGTAGATGTGATCAACACGTTCCGTGTTAAAAAGACTGGCACGGCGCTTAATACCATGAACGATGTAGCCTTTTTCGAGTAGAAATTCAGCAAGATACGAACCGTCCTGGCCAGTAATACCTGTGATGAGGGCAACTTTTTGTGTAGTCATAAATTTGAGCGTCAAGTATTCTCTTTTTACTTGCGCAGCGAGAGTCCATTAATCAAAAAATCTTCATAAGCTCGGGTCAAACCCTCATCCAGGCTTATTTTTGCCTCCCAGCCAAGTGAGTTTAGAAGCGAGCTATCCATAAGTTTGCGCGGCGCCCCATCGGGTTTGCTAGTATCGAACTCGATTTTTCCGTGGTATTCGACAACCTTTCCTACTGCCTCAGCTAGTTCACGAATTGTTATGTCCTCACCAAATCCAACGTTGACATGGCTTTGCATTGGCTTAGTATGCGCACCGTAGATAGCCTTATCAAGGTTCATAATATGAACGCAGGCATCGGCCATATCGTCAACATAGAGAAATTCGCGACGCGGCGTACCGCTCCCCCAAATCGTAACGGCGGGGCTATTCGCAACCTTTGCCTCGTGAAAGCGCCGGATAAGTGCGGGAATTACATGGCTGTTTTCTGGATGGTAGTTATCGTTCGGGCCATATAAGTTAGTCGGCATGACACTCCGGTAATCAACGTCGTGGCTTTGACCATATTGACGGTTATAACTTTCACATAGCTTGATACCGGCGATTTTTGCTACTGCATATGGCTCATTAGTTTCTTCGAGCTCCCCTGTGAGAAGAGCATTTTCAGTCATGGGCTGTGCAGCCAATTTGGGGTAAATACAGCTTGAACCAAGAAACAGAAGCTGCCTCACTCCTACACGCCAAGCTTCGTGGATGACGTTCGCTTCTATCATTAGATTTTGATAGATAAACTCGGCCGGATATGTGTTATTCGCATGAATTCCGCCAACCTTAGCAGCTGCCAAATACACTTGGTCCGGCTTTTCAATTTCAAAGAAGGTTCGGACAGCCGCCTGATTAGACAAATCCAGTTCAGCATGAGTACGTGTAACAATGTTGGTCTGCCCCCGCAGTTGCAGGGCGCGAATAATGGCAGAGCCAACCATCCCCTGATGACCTGCAACATACGTTTTGTAGTGAGTATTCATGGCTGTTTTATTATTGGACGCGCCCATAGGTATCCTCAAATCGAACAATATCGTCCTCACCTAGATAACTACCGGACTGTACTTCTATCATTTCAAGGTCGGTTTTGCCAGGATTGTGTAAACGATGCACTTCCCCAATAGGGATGTATGTAGACTGATTTTCAGAAAGTAGATAGGTACTATTTCCACACGTGACTTCTGCGGTACCTTTAACGACAATCCAATGCTCAGCGCGATGATAGTGTTTTTGCAAACTCAGGCTGGCCCCTGGTTTAACAGCAATTCGTTTCACCTGGAACCGCTCACCCATGTCGATACTGTCGTACCATCCCCAAGGACGCGCGACTTTTCGATGCAAGGTCGCCTGTGGGCTTTGGCGGGTTTCCAATTCAGTTACAACGTGCTTGACATCCTCTGCATGCGTGCGAGCTGCCACAAGTAATGCGTCTGCCGTATCAATAATCAGCAACTCCTCCGTGCCTAACGCAACAACTGGGCGATATGGGGCATGAATAAAAGTTCGGCGAGCTTGCACAGCCAACCCATGCCCCTCGATTCGATTGCCATCGCCATCTGGCTCAACTAATTCAGCAACCGCATTCCAACTTCCGACGTCGCTCCAAGCTCCATTGAAAGGCACGACAACTAAATTAGGATGATGTTCCATCACCGCGTAGTCGATACTTTGAGAACGGCATGTTGTAAACGCACTTTTTTCCGGACGAACAAATATCCTTGATCCATGTTCATCCTTAGTTGCAGATGCCATGGCCTTCTGACAATTTTGGAGAATGTCCGGTGCATATTCTTGCAATGCTTGAATTAGGGTGTCAGCGCGAGTCAAAAAAATGCCTGCATTCCAAAGAACTTTACCCTGAAGAATCAGCGCTTGTGCTTTTTCAGTATTAGGCTTTTCAATAAACCGGACAACCTTGTAACCGCCTCCATCTTCATTAGCCTTGTCGCACTCTATGTAGCCATAAGCCGTACTAGGGAAACTAGGCATCACACCAAACGTGACGATCGCCCCAGATTCGGCAGCTCTCCTGCCTTGCTCAATTACCCGTAGAAAAGCGTTTGTATCAGGAATATGGTGATCAGCAGGACAAAAGAGCAATAACTCATCCGCTTTTGCCTGTAGAGCTGCCAGCGCCATTGCAGCGGCAGTATTACGCGCGACGGGTTCAAGAATGATTTTTTCGCCTGCGTTAGCAGCTTGCATGGCTTCCGCCACCAGAAACCGATGATCCTCGGCTGCGATGCAAATTAATTTCGAAGCGGCAACCTCATTAATTTTTCCAAGCCGCTCAAGAGTCAGATGTAGCAGGCTCTTATTGTCAATAAGGGATACAAACTGCTTTGGAAAGCTTTTTCGGGAAAGTGGCCACAGGCGAGTACCGGATCCACCACAGAGAATGATTGGAATAATCATGGCTTTATATTTTTGATTACGATTCCGATTGAATCTGCCAACGCCAAGTACTGGCGCACATGTCCGCGAGGTTTCGCTTTGCGTACCACTGCAATTGCTCAGCAGCTTTATCGGCCATAGCAAAGCACATTGCAATATCCCCTGGACGCCGTTGAGTAATTTGATAAGCTACGTTTTTCCCGCTCGCGGCTTCAAAAGCACGCACCATTTCCAAGACGCTCGTTCCGCGGCCTGTACCTAGATTTATCGCATGCCACCCTTTTTGATGCTTTAAGAAATCCAGGGCAGCCGAATGGCCTTCGGCCAAGTCCATTACATGGATATAGTCACGAATACCGGTTCCATCAGGCGTTGGATAGTCGTTGCCAAACACATGTAGGCACGGAAGTTTTCCGATGGCCACTTGTGCCAGATACGGCATCAAGTTATTGGGGATACCACAGGGATCTTCGCCAATCAATCCAGATTCATGAGCGCCTACTGGATTGAAATAACGCAGGCATACAATACGCCAACTTGAATCCGATCTGGCGACATCGGCAAGCACTTCCTCAATATGCAGTTTGCTACGGCCATAAGGATTAGTGACACTTGTAGGATGATTTTCGTCAATAGGCACATATTGTGGATTGCCATAAACGGTGGCACTTGAACTAAAGACCAATGTTTTTACACCACATGAATCCATGCCCTGCAACAGGCTAATAGTACCCTGTACATTATTGGCATAGTAATCAATAGGTTTTACTACTGACTCCCCCACCGCCTTAAGGCCCGCGAAATGAATAACTGCATCGATGGAATATTGTTGAAGTGTCCTGCAAACCACATCAGTGTCGCGCACGTCACCTTTTACAATCGGGACAGACTTGCCGGAGATCCTTTGCAATCGAAGTATGACATCGGGCTGGCTGTTACAAAAATTGTCGATCACCACAACAGTATGCCCCTCGCTCATTAACGCAAGAGCAGTATGACTACCGATGTAACCGGCGCCCCCAGTAAGCAAAATATTCATGAGGCTGACCTCCCCTGAATAGTTTTCCAGGCCAGAGATAATTCTTGCCACCGTTGACTATTTTTTGGGTCACGGCGAGAGCGTCTATAACCTTCACATATAAATGCAAACATAACGCCAAGTGCACTACCACCAAATAAACCAGCAAGTGTGATCATTGCGCGTTTCGGTTTTGATTTTTTTTCCGCTGGAACTGCCTTATCTAGTAATTGAATTATTGATGAATCCTTCGCTTCCTCGATCTTCGCAAGCTCATATTGCTTAGCCAGAAGTTCGAAGATTGTTTCGTAATATTTGACGTCACGAAGCTTGCGCACGTACTCGATTCCAGCTTCGGGGATTCGTCCAGTGGATAGCATGAAGTCTCCGTCTTTTGACGGCCGATTCTTTTCCAGCTTGAGCAACTGTGCCTGCAGTCCACGCAGCTCTTCCTGTGTACGCAGCAGCTCGGGATTCTGCGCCGTAGCAAAGGTACGCATAGCGTTTAGCTGGACCTCCTTCGCTGCGATCGTGCCTTTGAGTTGCGCGACACTTGAGATAATCGCTTGTACCTGCCCTTCCGGCTGGATCATTCCGGTTTTTTCTTGCGTAGTACGAAGCGCCACCTCGGCATTAGCCAGTTGTTCTTTTGCGTCTTTTAACTGCCGCTCGAAAAAAAGGCGCCGTTGCGATGCCTCTGAAATTGCCATTGTCTGCGTGAGCTTGGTTAGTTCATCGACATAGGCGTTCGCCAAGTCCGCCGCAAACTTAGGATCTTGATCACTTGCAATAATCGAGATCAATCCATCTTTTTTACCATTTTCAATCTGAATCGACCGAGTCAAAGCCTGACGCGCGTCATCCATGGTTTTACTTTGATACCGTTCTTTCAGTTTAAAACGTGCGATAAGGCTATCGGCCACTGTGCGACTTTCCAGTATGCCAACATAAAGATCGCTCGGATTCTTTATGCCCGTAGCACCGCCGATCGCACCCGCCAATCCTCCCAGCTGTCCCAGCATCGCAGCCATTCCAGATGATTGTTGTTGCGGTGGCATAATTTTTGCCGTGCTCGTAAAAATTGGAGTCATCGCCAGTGAGGCTGCCAGTGCTATCGCCCCTCCCATAACTGGCAAGCCGAACACCAGTTTTTTGTGACGACCTAACGCAATCAGTACATCAACGAGATGAATGTCGCTTTCCCCCTCATACACTGGCACCTGATTAGGCATTTTATGTGCGACTTGCTCAGACATCATTTACTTCCACATAAGCTCCCGATATTGGGTATGAAAATCGATCACGTTAGTTTTTCAACACTTTGAGCCCAGCCGCGCCCAATCCAAACTGATAAAGAATAGTCGTCCATTCCTTCACGCTCTGCGTCCATGAGTTGCGATCGATTTTTTCCGGCACGACGACGGCATCACCCGGATTGACACGTGCGCCGCCCAATCCACCGAACCATCCGCTACTGTGCGAGCTTTGCGCAGTACCGTCGGCGTGCAGCAGATAAATCTCCGAGGTGTCCGCGGTTGCCGTCGGGCCGCCTGCAAGGCCGAGGTAGTCGTTGACGATGCGTTGCGGTTTGAAGATGAATGCGCTTTGCTGGAATACCGCGCCCATGACATCGACGGTGCCCGGCTTGCGCGGAACGTAGATAGCGTCGTCGCCCTGCAGTTCGAGGTCCGGCAGATTTTTCACCTGTGCGTCAGCATCGGACAGTTCGAGTACGATCCGCCCTTCCGCTTTGATGGAGCGCATTTTCTGTGCGAGCTGGCGTTGCCGCTCAAGCTCGGCGTTGACAGCTGCGATATTCTCTTTGTCAGTGGTGCCGGCTAGGCGCTGCTTGGCGTTTGATTCGATGTCCCGCTCGAAGCGGTCGGCCACTTCGTTGAGCTTTGCCTGCTGAGCGCGACGTACGCTCTCACGCGTGAGCTGCATCGCATAGAGATAGCCATCTTCGGTGATGCCGCCTAAGCGGGCGATCAGTGCGCGCAGGGTCTCGCCTTTTCGCAGCTGGAATACGCCGCTTTGCTTGATTTCCCCCGATACACGCACATACTCGTTGCGAACCTGTGCCTGGACAGGGACAGCGCCGGGCGAAAACACGCGCAGCACGTCAGCCGGTTGCAGTGGTATACCTGCTAGCCGGCTGCCGGCATTGCTGTTGTCAGCAATTAGGTCGGCGATGACCTGGTAATTGTTATTAACGTTTTTTTCGACCACGACTTGCTTTGATTCGGTTGCGGAGTCAAAGCCACCTGCCCATGCCATCAGGTCGGCAAGCGAAGACTGGCCTTTCAATTCGAAGATACTAGGCCTCTTCACATTGCCGGTCAACGCAACCAGCGGGCCGACTTCGGGGATATAAACCACGTCGCCGTCCTGTAGCGGCACGTCACGGCTTTTGTCGCCCTTGACCAGCATGTCATAGACGTCGAAGGTCGTGATCGTTGCGTCGCCACGCTTGACCTGAATATTGCGCATCGAACCAGAGGCATCCGGCCCACCAGAGGTAAACAGTGCGTTGAGAAGCGTGCTCATCGCATTGAGCGTATAGGTTCCCGGGCGGGCTGCATGCCCGACTACGTAAACCTGCACGGAGCGCGCCTGCGAAATGCTGGCAGTCAGTTCAAAGTTACTGAAGTTCTTACCGATCGCTTTTTTGAGGTGGCCTTGTAAATCGCGGTACTTCACGCCGGCGACTCGCACGGAGCCCACGCGTGGAATGTAGATTGCACCACTGCGGTCGACAGTAGCGCTCAGGTCAATGTCGACCATACCCCAACCGCGAATCTGCAGCTCGTCGCCCGGGCCGACTATATAGTCGGCATTCACCGGCACACCATTGAGCGATGTGAAATTGCTGGGCGCATCGACGAACAAGTCCGTGCCGAAAATCTCCAGCGACGTTCCCGCCACCTTTTCGACAAAAATTGCGAAGGTCGATTTTTCTCGTTTGGGCAAGGGATATGGCGGCATTCCTTGCTGCACTCGCATCTCACCGTTCACACGAGCATCTGCCCCAGTATTCGAGATGCGCGGGAGACCGGTTGTGCCGGCTGCAATGGTCGGTCCCTGACTCGCGTTAGCGGAAGCTGCCGTGGCTTGGTTGCTCATATCCTGAGGCCAATTCGACGGTGTTGCTGCTAGCGCCACGTCCGCCAAAAAGATCAGACCGCCTGCCAGCAGTGATACTGCGAAATATGAGTTTCTCATTCGTGATTCTTAAAATATTCAATAAATTTCGAGTAATCCGGGGAAGTTCAGTAGGTTTTTTGCCATGACACGCCGACTTCGCCCGGCCCGGCATTAAACGAAACTACCGATTTGCTATTGTCATGCTGTGCATTCCATAGCCAAGAGCCGGTCGCATAACCCAGAATGCCGCCGGCAGCCACATCCGAAAACCAGTGTTTTCTCGCTGCGACCCGGCCCATCGAACCAACGGCTGCCACACCGTATAGCCACTGTGCGTCGTATTCTTTTGCAAAGGGCGTCACCGCTGCGAATGCGATACTCGCATGATTGGATGGAAAGGATGCGTCGGAGCGCGTCGTAGCACGCGTCCACTGCCCGCGCTCTTCTTCCGGGCGGGCCCGGCCGACAACGTACTTGGTTCCGATGCTGGCACCGGCCGCTACTAGCGCTGACTGGAGCGAAACAACGCCTGTGTTCTGCATGCGCTCGTCGCCGAATGCCAGCGCCATGCCAGCAGCACCGACCGCCGCAAGTGGAACAGTTTTGCCGAACGTATCGAGGCCGCGACTCAGGCGCGAGCCGATATGGTCCTTTGCAATGCGGGCGATCGCCTTATCGCCAAGGGACGCTACCGCGAGTGCGCCGGCAGCGAGCCCGATGCCTTTCAATGCATCCGGAGCCGATGGCAGCGCCGAAGAGGAGCTTTCCAACCGCTGCCGCATCGCCGGCCACGGATTGTCCAATTTGTGTTCCGGCGGATTAACCGCCGGGTGGTTCTGTTCATCCGCACGCTCGGCGAAATTGCCCAAGCCGTCGATGGTTGTCATGTCGCGGCGCGGATTTTCCATTAGCTCGTACAAGTCGCCCGGAGACGCCACCATCTGGCCAACGTCGCGCGTCCAGGGAGAGATGGCGAAACCGGCACTCGCCTGCGTATCGCTGGTGAGCATGGTGCCCAACGGGATCGAGATGAATACGCCTTTGTCGTGGTATGGCGCCTCCGGCTTACCAGGTGACGTAATGTCGTTGCCATTAGTACGGGTGAACCATGCCCCCACCTCGATGCCGGACAAGAAGCGACGCTTGAACTCGCCTCGCACGCCGACATCCTTCGCCAGAAACCGGCCTGCCCGTGCGGTCGCAGTGATGCCATATGGCAGGCGATAGTGCACGGCGCCGAGCGCAGTGACCGTTTTGTAATCACGCTTGCCGAGCCAGCCTTTGAAGTCGCGCTGCTGCAACGCATCCATCGTCAGATCAAATGCCCAGCGGCTGTCCTTCGGCAGATAGAGAACCTGGCCACCGACGCCGCGATACATTTCTTCGTAGACACCACTGGACACGCGGACATACCAACGCTCGGCAGGTGTGGCATATTTGTTGAGCAGCAAGCGATACAGCTTGATGCGGCTGGCGCGCTTGTAGTCCGCCACGTCGGTGCGTACATGAGGTAACAGGCTGTTGGACGGCTGCGTTACATCGCTGACGTTCTCAGAAATTTTCAGGCCTAGGGCGCTGTTGAGATACAACCCTTCGCCCAGGCGCTTGTCATAATTGGAGGAGGCCACCAGTTCATAACGCAACGCGCCGCTCGGATCGTTAAAGAAGAAGCCCAGTTTGGGCACAATTTTGAAGCGGTTTGCTTCGCGGTCTTCCGACGCCAGTTGTACGACTTCGCCGTCACGACCGACAATGACATCCAGCCCGGCAGTATCCTTTATGCCGACCAGCATGCCTTCCTGGTCGGCATGGATCATGTCACCCTGGTTCGGGTAACGCACCAGCACCGTTTCAAGAAATGCCTCGCGCGGAATGCGGCCCGCCAGATAGTCGCTTAATTTTTCCAGATCAAAAAACTCGTAGGTCGCGACCGGCTGCTCGAGCTTGGTGTAGGTGACGTGAATGTTGCTAATATCCACAGGCGCAAACGCCAACGCGACACGCGTGGCGCGACCAACGGCGCGACCGAGATTGGAAATGCGACTGTTGGTGAGCGTCAGGTTCAGCGTATGGCCTTGCAGCTGAATCCGGATGTTCTTGAAGTCTTGCTTGGCGAGCGCTTCCACCAACGCAGCACCATACGCCGGGTCATGCTGCCATTCCTCTATCGAAGGGCGCCGATGATCGCCTTTCTCCTGGTAGTAGGATGGCTCGTGAATCTTGGGGACGAACTCCCGCTCGGAGAACGGAATGCTGACGAAAGCGTTGAGGCTGGAATTATCTTGGTGCCGTGCCGCCTGAACACCCAACCATCCCCAGCGGTATTCGACACCGACCGACGGTCCCTTGCGGCGCTGCCCGGCAAACGTTTCAGCGGCCCGAAAGTCCTTGGGATAGTTATTTGCGTCGTATTCCGCCACGAGGGACCAGCGCGGTAAATTCTCGGGCGTCCAGCGCATACCTGCAAAAAGACCCTCCGGTCTTAGCCGCCCGTAACCGACACTTGCCTCCAGATTCCTGCTACTGCCGAATGTCTTTGTCGCTACTGCGTATTGCCCTTTGAATAATTCTGTGCCCTGCAAATCAGTTGCGCCGAGCGCTACGGACGGCAGCCAGATGGTTTCATCCCACAGCTTGAGCTTGGCATCGATCACCTTGTCCTTATAACGGCCATAACCGCTGCCGTAGGCGTTCGGATCGTTGGTAAAGCCTGGGATGCCCGTTATTGAGACGTAGCGACCGGTTACCTGCAGAAAGGGAAGAATCGTTGATGTAGCCCACAAGGCGCCATACGGACTGTCGTATCCATAGCCAATGCTGAACGTGCCATCGGCTTCAACCGAGGCGCTGGGCATGTTGATATACCCGGACTGGCCCTGAATGGTCGGGGTCGCGCCAAATGCTTGCGCGCCGCCGATCGCAAGGCAACCATACCAAGCACATTTAATGGATTTTCGCAGCACTGATAACAAATCCGACAACCCTGAAATAGCTATCAGATCAATTCCACCCAATGGCAACCCAATAGCGTGGAATGTAGCGAAATCTGAACAGCAAAGACTCGATCAAGAAGGTGCACACCCCTGCTCCTTCGCACCGTCCTGCACCTGCCCTTGCCACACCAACGCGCTGTACGCAAAGATACGACAATGACAACAAATGGAAGCAGGTATTGATAATTATCAATAGTCCGCTAGTTTAGCACTGTTGCATTTGGAAAATAAGTGGTTCGCGGCATAATTGATACGCACGCAAGGTATTGTTTCTTAATAACTTTCGAGTAATTAATTACCCGGAAAAGTTACCCAAAATATGGGATGGACAAATGATCAAATGCACTGGCAGATCTGTGCATTTTTCAAACGGAGGTTTTTCAGGGACCTGACAAGGTTGGATTATTCGGTCGGAATGGTCTCGCCACCAACCCTATATTCGTTGGAGATTGAAACGGAAGATGGTATCCACTCATCGGACGCCCGTTTAGCCATACCCAGCACAGCAGAAAAATTAAGGGAGATCATACAACAAGACTTCAGCGTATTTTCCACGAGATACATTAATTATCTTTTCACCAACAATCTTCAGCGCATCGCCTAAGCGCAATATCATTGACATAAACACTGCCACGCGCCACGTGCATATATGGACGCCGCTTGGGCGAAACAGATATTTCCACACCTTCGGTTCCGCCAAACAAACCGGCATACAGCCTCGCATCCTGATGCACCACAACTGAACCAGCTTGTCCGTCGGGGCCTGCGATCAGACACAGACGGCCGCGTTTCTGCGTCTCGTCGAAGTGCTTTTCCTCATAGCTTGGCGTAAGACCAAACCGGTCTGGCTCGATCCAAATTTGCAAGAAATGCGCGGCGCTGTCTTGCGTAGGGTTGTACTCGGAATGCAGGACGCCGGTGCCTGCGCTCATGCGTTGCACATCACCGGGACGAATCACACTGCTGTTACCCATGCTATCCCTGTGAGCCAGTTCGCCGTCGAGCACGTAGCTAATGATCTCCATATTGCGATGACCGTGAGTACCAAAACCGGAACCCGGCGCGATGCGATCCTCATTGATCACGCGTTGTGGGCCGAATTCCATGTACTTCGGGTCGTAGTAGTCGGCGAAGGAAAAGCTGTGCCAGGAATCCAGCCAACCGTGATTGGCATACCCCCGTGCGTCACTTCTACGTATCTCGACCATTTTGCGCCTTCACGTCAATGCAATCATTTCGATTTGTTCCACTGTTTAAAGTTTTCCAATCATCCGCAACAGACGAGAGTGACGAAGCGCACGGCGAGTACCGGATGTAGCGGGTATCGCTGGAGGTTGTCGAGGAGGTATGCGCAATGGCTGACCTATCCCCGCATCAGCATGAGGAATCAAGCGAACAGCTCGGCCTGTGAAAGCGGAAGTCCCGCCTTATCTTTGGCCGATACGACTGGCTCGCCGTCGATAGGCCACTCTATGCCGATCGTCACGTCATTCCATGCAATACACCGCTCATGCTCTGGAGCGTAATAATCAGTCGTTTTATACAAAAAGTCTGCGCTGTCACTGATAACGACGAATCCGTGCGCAAAACCCGGAGGAACATATAACTGACGGCAATTATCTTCGCTTAGCGTGACACCAACCCACTGACCGAAAGTCGGCGAAGACTTTCGGATATCCACTGCCACATCAAACACTGCCCCCTTCACCACTCGCACAAGCTTGCCTTGTGGCTGACGAATCTGGTAATGCAATCCGCGCAACACCCCTTGTACGGAACGCGAGTGATTGTCCTGAACAAAGTCAACCTCCAAGCCGGTCACTTGACTAAACGCTTGCCGATTGTAGCTTTCAAAGAAAAAGCCGCGGCTGTCTCCGAAAACCCTGGGCTCTATAATAAGGACTTCCGGCAGACGTGTTGAAGTAATTTTCACGACGACACTTCCTCTTTCAAGATCCTGAGCAGGTACTCGCCATAACCGTTCTTGGTGAGCGGCTGCGCCAGCGCGTGCAGTTGTTCGGCGTCGATAAAGCCTTTGCGATAAGCGATTTCCTCAGGACAGGCGACTTTCAATCCCTGGCGATTTTCAATGGTTGCGATAAAGTTGCTGGCTTCGATCAGACTTGCGTGCGTACCGGTGTCCAACCATGCATACCCTCGCCCCATCATCTCGACCAAGAGTTGGGCACGTTCCAAATAGATACGATTGACATCGGTGATCTCCAATTCGCCGCGCGCAGATGGCTTAAGATCAGCAGCAATATCAATCACCTGCGCGTCGTAAAAATACAAGCCAGTGACTGCATAATTTGATTTCGGCTGCCTCGGCTTTTCTTCCAGCGAAATAGCGCGCCCCTGCTCATCGAACCCCACCACGCCGTAACGCTCTGGGTCGTTGACATGGTAGGCAAACACGGTCGCGCCGTCACGCTTGTTTGTCGCTCGTTCAAGCATGGGCTGCAAATCATGGCCATAAAAAATATTGTCGCCCAATACTAGCGCCGACGATGCGTTGCCAATAAAGTCCTTGCCAATGATAAAAGCCTGCGCCAGCCCATCGGGCTTCGGCTGTACCGCATACTGCAAATTCATGCCCCATTCTCTACCGTCCCGCAGCAATTGCTCGAATCGGGGCAGGTCTTGCGGCGTGGAGATGATCAGAATGTCACGAATACCTGCCAGCATCAATGTACTGAGCGGGTAGTAGATCATCGGCTTGTCATAGATGGGCAGCAGTTGCTTGGAGACTGCCTTGGTTACCGGGTAGAGCCGCGTTCCGGATCCTCCGGCGAGGATAATACCTTTGCGTAGAGTCATTATTGTTTTTCCAGGATTTCAGTAAGCATGCGCGCTACGCCGCTTTGCCAAGGCGGCATTTGCAAATTGAAGGTGGACTGCAGTTTGTTCGTATCCAGCCGGGAGTTATGTGGCCGACGCGCCGGTGTAGGAAAGGCGGTGGTTGCCACTGGCACGAGATTATCAGGAGTGACCTTGAGATTAACTCCCGCATTACAGGCAAAATCCAGCACGAATCTCGCATATCCGTACCAAGATGTCTCCCCTGATGCTACCAAGTGATAGAGGCCGGAAACCTGCGGATGAAGCTGCGCTATCCGAATCGCATGTGCTGTTATGTCGGCAATTAGGTCGGCACCAGTAGGTGCCCCGACCTGATCATTGATTACAGTGAGGCGTTCTCTCTCGCTGGCCAGCCGCAGCATGGTTTTTGCAAAATTTCCTCCACGTGCGGCATACACCCAACTCGTCCGGAAAATCAAATGATTGCAGCCCGATTGCTGTATCGCCTGTTCGCCTTCCCGCTTAGTCGCACCGTATATGCTGAGCGGTCCGGCAACGTCGTCTTCCCGCCATGGTTTTTCGCCGCTGCCGTCGAATACATAGTCTGTTGAATAATGAACCAGCCAGGCGCCGATCGCCTTGGCCTCTTGCGCCAATACCTCAGGCGCAAGGGCGTTGATGGCACGCACCAATTCAGGTTCGCTTTCAGCCTTGTCGACGGCAGTATGGGCAGCTGCATTAACAATGACGCCGGGCCTAATTTGGCGAACGGTAGCGGCCAACTCTTGCAACTTCGTGAAATCGCCGCACACATCGCCGCTTGTGACGTCCAGTGCAATCACGTCTCCCAAGACGGCAAGGCTACGCTGCAGTTCCCAGCCAACCTGCCCACTTTTGCCAAACAGGAGAATTTTCACTGCGTTCTCCCAGCATAATTTTTTTCCATCCACTCGCGATAAACGCCGGACTGGACATGGTCCACCCAAGCTTGATTGTCGAGATACCATTGCACCGTTTTTCGGATTCCGGTTTCAAATGTCTCTGCCGGTTTCCAGCCGAGCTCGCGCTCAAGTTTCCGAGCGTCAATGGCATAGCGACGATCATGACCCGGACGGTCCTGCACGTACTTTATTTGCTCGCGATAGGACTTGCCGTCCGTTCGTGGGCGCAGCTCATCCAAGAGAGCGCATATCGTATTAACGATATCAATGTTTGCTTTTTCGTTCCAGCCGCCAACGTTATAGGTTTCCCCAACCTTACCGGCTTCCAGTACACGGCGAATGGCACTGCAGTGATCCCTCACATAGAGCCAATCACGGATTTGGCGGCCGTCGCCATATACTGGCAAAGCTTTACCGGCTAGGGCATTGACGATCATGAGCGGGATGAGTTTTTCGGGAAAGTGGTAAGGCCCGTAGTTATTGGAGCAATTAGTCGTTAGCACCGGAAAGTGGTACGTATGGTGGTATGCCCGTACCAGATGGTCACTGGCAGCCTTGCTGGCCGAATACGGACTGTTAGGCTGATAACGACTTGTTTCAGTAAAGGCAGGGTCAGAGCTTGTCAGTGATCCATACACTTCATCGGTGGACACATGCAGAAAGCGAAATGCCTGCTTTTTGCCCGGATCGAGCCCATCCCAGTAAGCGCGCGCGGCTTCGAGCAAGTGAAAGGTGCCGACAATATTAGTCTGAATAAAAGCTTCGGGGCCGTGAATGGAGCGGTCCACGTGAGATTCGGCAGCAAAATTGATGATGGCACGAGGCGTGTACCGAGCCAAAAGGTTTTCCACCAAACTTAGCTCGCCAATATCGCCTTTGACAAAGATATGCCGGTCGTCACCCCGCAGGGATGCCAAATTCTCCATATTGCCGGCATATGTAAGCGTATCGAGATTGATAACCGGCTCATCGGAATGAGTAAACCAGTCCAAGACAAAATTCGAGCCAATGAAGCCCGCCCCTCCTGTAACGAGAATCATTTTCCACCCTTAATTTCTATTAACCGAGCCTAGCAGGCTTTACAGTATCAGCTATCCATAAATTGAATTTGATATGAAGGCTCACCCTTTCTTTTTGATATTTATGTGATTGCAAATTTGAAAGAGAATGAACCGTCAGATAAATTCTATTGTCTCGACTTGAGTTGCAGTATAAAGCTTCCTTCTCATCATTTTCCGCTCATCGACAACAGTCGTGATTTTGGGCAAAGTTTCTGAAAACGACATGACCTCATCGTATATCGGCCGCTTTGCGCCCTCCCCTTCCGGCCCGCTGCACAAAGGATCTCTGGTCGCCGCGCTGGCCAGCTATCTTGATGCGAAAGCACATGACGGCAGATGGCTGGTGCGCATCGAGGATATCGACGAGGCGCGTACCGTGCCGGGGGCGGCCGACGCCATCCTGCAGTGTCTTGGCGCGTTCGGCATGCGGTGGGACGGCGAAGTGGTGTGGCAAAGCCGGCGCAAGCCCTTGTACGAGGCGGCATTTGCGCGCCTGGGTTCGCACACCTATGCGTGCGGCTGCACGCGGCGCGAGATCGCGGACTCGCGCATCGGCGTGGCCAGCGATGGCGCGGCGGTATATCCCGGCACCTGCCGGCCGGGCCTGGCCGCGGGGAAGACGGCGCGCGCCTGGCGGCTGCGCGTGCCGGAGCATGCCAGCGCCTGGGTAGCATTCGAGGATCGCTGGATGGGAACGGTCACGCAAAACCTGGCGAGCGAGGTCGGCGACTTCGTGCTCAGGCGAGCCGACGGCTTCTGGGCATATCAGCTGGCGGTGGTAGTCGACGATGCGGAGCAAGGCGTCACCGACGTCGTGCGCGGCGCGGACTTGCTGGACTCGACGCCGCGCCAGATTTACCTGCAGCGCCTGCTTGGATTGCCGACGCCGCGCTACCTGCATGTGCCGGTGGTGACCAATGCCGAAGGAGAAAAACTGTCGAAGCAGACCGGGGCGCAGACGCTCGATCCGGGCAAGCCGCTGGAGGAGCTGATCGCGGCGGCGCGGTTTCTGCAGTTACCGGTTGAGGGAGTGCGTTCGCAGGAGGCGTTCTGGCGGGAAGCGATCGCGGGATGGGCGCGGCGGTTTAAGTGACCAGCCTCTCTCCCGCCAGCGGGAGAGGCAGTTCTTTTTCGAGTGACGTTTTTACCGCTTCGGCATCCCGCCAAGCAGCGCCGCCACCTTGGCCTTTTGCTTGGTTGCGCCCGGTTGCGAGGCGTCCTCGCGTGCCTCGTCCGACGCGCTCTGCGGCGCCGGCTCGTACGGCTTCAGGAACCACGGGTCGACCTTTTCCTTGCGCGGCGCGTAGCCGCTGCGTCCGTACGACGAACGCACCGCACCCTGACGCTCTTCGCTGCCGCCTTCATGGCGCGGACGGCGATCGGCCGAACGCGGCGGCACGAAGCCGGAGAGCTGCAGGCGTGAAATGGTGTGCTTGATCAGCTTTTCGATGTCGGCGAGCTGCCGCGCATCCTTGTCGGTAAACAGCGAGATCGCGTCACCCGAGGCGCCGGCACGGCCGGTACGCCCGATGCGGTGCACGTAGTCCTCGGCGTTGTATGGCAAGTCGAAATTGATCACGCAAGGCAGTTCGGCGATGTCCAGGCCGCGCGCAGCCACGTCGGTCGCGACCAGCACTTCGATGCCGCCCTGCTTGAAGGCTTCGAGCGCGGCCATGCGTTCGGCCTGGGTCTTGTCGCCGTGGATCGCTGCTGCCTTGACGCCTTCCTTTTCCAGATGGCGCGACAGGCGCGAAGCGCCGATCTTGGTATTCGAGAAAACGATTACCTGCTTCAGGCCGCGTTCGCGGATGATATGCGCCACCGCGTCGCGCTTGGCCTCTTCCTCGACCTTGTACAGCACCTGCGTGACATTGTCGGCGGTGGCGTTGCTGCGCGCGACTTCGATCGTCACCGGGTTCTTCAGGAAGCTGTTCGCCAGCTTCTTGATCTCCGGCGAGAAGGTCGCGGAGAACATCAGGTTCTGGCGCTCTTTCGGCAGCAGGTTGATGATGCGCTGCAGGTCAGGCAAGAAGCCCATGTCAAGCATGCGGTCCGCCTCGTCCATCACCAGGATCTGCGTCTGCGACAGGTTCACGGTCTTTTGCTGCACGTGGTCGAGCAAGCGGCCCGGGGTGGCAATCACGATTTCCACACCAGCACGCAAGGCGGCGGTTTGCGGCGCCATGTCGACGCCGCCAAACACCACGACGGAGCGCAGCGGCGTGTGACGCGAATAGGCCTTCACGTTATCCGCCACCTGGTCAGCCAGCTCCCGCGTCGGCGTCAGGATCAGCGCACGCACCGGATGGCGCGCAGGAGAGGCGCTGGTACTCGCATGCGCGAGCAGCAACTGAATGATGGGCAAGGAAAAACCGGCGGTCTTTCCTGTGCCGGTTTGCGCCGCGCCCATGACGTCGCGGCCTTGCAGGACAACGGGGATCGCCTCGGCCTGGATCGGCGTGGGATGTACATAACCTTGGTCGGCGAGCGCGCGCAAAATATCGGCGGACAGTCCGAAGTCTTCGAAGCGGACAGCCGGTGCGCCGGTTTGCGGGGTTGCTAACGGGGTGTGGGACATAGGTGATTTCAATAAGCCTGCTACCAGGCTGTCAGTAAGCGCGACGTCAATGAACTGTGCCGAAAAACGCCGCCTATTCGGTTACAGAGTCCACGCAACATGGCAGTGGTCAACCGCAGCATCGTTACGTAAAACAACCTTTCATTATACGCCTGCATGGAAGCACCGTTCATGACCCGCCAAGCCAGCGGGTTCCAGACGATTCGCACGGTGCGCTTTTCCTGTGACAGTGGCTGCAGGCAAAGATTGCAGGGAATTGTCGGCCGGCGTCCCAAAAGCAGATATTTTTCATTCATATCCTCTGACACTGCCATCGATACTTACAATAATAATTCCAGTTTGAGAAAATTAATTGAAGTTAATCCATTTTTAGACTAAAGTGTTTTTATCTCAATAACCTTTATATCCAGGCTGCTCATATGGGGATTCGCACTGAAAACGCGCATGCACCGGTTACGGCGGAAGCAATGTCCGCAGCGGCGGTACGCGCATTCGGCAATATCGCGCGCCTGTGGAACTTAGATACCGATGAACAGCTCGTCCTGCTGGGCAGCCCGCCACGCTCGACCTTCTATAAATGGAAAAAGCAGCCGGAGGCAGCCCATCTCGGTCGCGACACGCTGGAACGCATTTCTTACCTATTGGGCATCTACAAAGCCCTGCAGATTCTCTTGCCGGACGAAAAGGCCGCCGATAGCTGGATCAGGAAGCCGAATGCGGCGACGCTGTTCGGCGGCAAAAGCGCGCTGGATCGCATGTTGTCGGGCAATGTGGCGGACCTGTTCGTCGTGCGCCAGTATCTCGATGCCATGCGCGGCGGCTGGGCGTAACCGTGCCAGTGACGTATCCGCTGGCGCAAGTCGACTGGCATCCGGCCTATCGCATCGTCCCGACCCGCTTCCCCGCCATTAACCTGTTCGACCGCGTCGCGTCGCCGGACGACTTCGACGCCTTGTATGCGCTCGAAGCGATGACCAACGACCGCATCCGCGACGAAGTGGGCGCCATCGAGCTGGTGCCGCATGCGGAACGCCTGTATGGGCCGGGCAGCGGGCCGATCATGGCAGCCTTCACGCACCTGAACCCGGCCGGCAGCCGCTTTTCCGACGGCAGTTTCGGCGTGTTCTATGCCGCCAGGGACAAGGCGGCTGCGGTGGCCGAAACCCGCTACCACCAGGCGCGTTTTCTGGCAGCCACCAGCGAGCCGCCGATCCAGTTGCAGATGCGCGTATATCACGTCGAAGTGTCAGGCCGGCTGCATGACTTGCGCGACATGCAGAAAGACCATCCGGTCTATGATCCGGCTTCGTATGCCGCTTCGCAGGCGCTGGCGCGCGAACTCAGAGCGCAAGGCTCGAACGGCGTGACCTACCGCAGCGTGCGCATGGAAGGCCGCGAATGCGTTGCGGCCTTCAGGACGCTCCCCCTGTCGAACTGCCGGCACGCGAGCCAGATGCTTTATCAATGGGATGGCGCGCAGTTTTCGGATGTCTACGAGAAGGTAATGTAAGGCCGCGACGCTGGCCGACCGCACCTATTTGACGCGCTGCTTCTCCAGCTTGCGCGCGAGTGTGCGGCGATGCATGCCAAGGCGGCGCGCCGTTTCTGAAATATTGAATCCGGTTTCCGCGAGCACTTCGTGGATGCGCTCCCATTCGAGCGTCTTGATCGAAGTGGAACGGTTCGTCAGTTCGATGTCGGTATTGCCAGCGACATGGCCGAACGCCGCCTCGATATCGTCGGTGTTGGACGGCTTGGCCAGATACTGGCAAGCGCCGAGCTTGATCGCTTCGACGGCGGTGTTGATGCTGGCAAAACCGGTCAGGACCACGATCAGCATGTCCGGATGCCGCTGGTGCAGCATTTGCACACAGGCCAGGCCGGATGAATTGTCTTTCAGCTTCAGGTCGACCACCGCATGCGATGGCGCATGCTGCTGCAGCAGCGCCGCAACCTCGTCGGCATTCGTCGCATGCAATACCTGGTAGTTGCGGCGCTCGAACGAGCGGCCGAGCGTGCGCGCAAAGGCGGCATCGTCTTCCACGATTAACAGCAGGCGGTCAGGCGCCATTTCCTTGCCCCTCCTCCAGGGAGATCGATGCCAGCGGCAAGGTCAGCAGGATTGCAGCGCCGCCTTCGGCGCGGTTGCGCACAATCACCGTACCGCCCAACTTGCGCGCGACATTCACCACCAGGAACAGGCCCAATCCGCCGCCCGGACGTCCCTTGCTCGACTGATATGGCTTGCCGAACTGCGCCAGCATCTCGGGCGCGAATCCGGGGCCGGCATCCGTGATCAGCAGCTTCAATGCATCGCCCTCGCGCATGGCCTCCAGGCTGACCCACTGCGGCGATGCCTCGAAGGCGTTGTCGAGCACGTTGACAATCATTTGCTTAAGCGCGGTGTCGAATACCACGGGGATGTCCGGCTGGATGCGGTTTTCGTAACCGAACGCGACGACCGGCCGGCTGGCGCACCATTCTTTGACCAAATCGTTCAAGAAAGTGCCGATGGTTGTCCTGGCCGACGATTCGCCGCGCGCTTCGCCTGCAGACAGCAGGATGCCGCTGACGATGGACTTGCAGCGCTTCAACTGCGCCTGCATTTCTGTAATTTCCTCCAGCAAGTCGGCATTCCTGCTGAATTCCGGCATGCGCCGCCAGTCGCCGAGAATCACCGACAGCGTGGCCAGCGGCGTGCCGAGTTCGTGCGCCGCGCCGGAGGCCAGCAAGCCCATGCGCACAATATGCTCTTCCTCGGCCGCGCGCTGGCGCAGGTGAGCCAGCTTGTCGGCACTGGCGCGCAGATTGCGCATGATGCGCGTGATGAAGATCACCAGCAGCGATGCGATGAGGGCAAAGCAGATCAGCATGCCCTCGACATAGAGCGTGGGAAAGCTGCGCCCCTGCTGGATCGGCAATGCCAGCGGCGTGGAAAACAGCGACAGCCCGGCCAGGCACATTCCGGTGATGACGACAATGGTCCAGGTCGACCACGCCTCCAGCAGCACGGCGCTCAGAATGACTTGCAGCAGATAGAGGAAGGCGAATGGATTGGTGGTCCCGCCACTGAAATACAGCTGCGCCGTCAGGCTTCCCACGTCGACCAGCAGCGCGAAAAACAGTTCGCCGTTGGAAACGACACGGCGCTCCTGCCAGCGCAGATGGCTGGCGATGTTGAACGCGATCAGGCAGACCAGCACCGCGAGCATCTGCGGCAGCGGCAGGCGGATGTCCAGCGCGCCGGCGACGATGGCAATGGTCGTGATCTGCCCGATAACGGCGATCCAGCGCAGCTGGATCAACTGCAGCATGTTGTTGTGGCCGGCGACCTTTTCGACGCGCGCGGCGGCTGATTTTTCCCTTACCTCGGCCCGATTCAATGCCGTTTCAGTCTTGCCTGTCATGTTCCCCCACCCGATCCCTCTGCCGCGCGGCGCAAGCGACGCTCCTCGCGCCAGACCCACAGGCCGGCCGCTGCCACCATCAAGGCGAGAGCATACCAAGTCAGCGCATAGACCAAGTGGCTGTTGTGGAAGGAAATGACCGTCAGGCCGCCGACCGGGGCGATTTCCCCCGGCCCTGCGTCAGTGTGCGCCGGCGCGGCGTCCGCATCGACGAAGTATGGCGCAACCCGGCGCAGGCCGCGCGCAGCGGCAATCGCCTGTATGTCGCGCGAATGCCAGCGATCGGCAGCGGGATCATTGTTCCGCAGAAATGCGCCGCCGGGTTCGCTCATGCGCAGCAGGCCGCTAACGGTGACGGTCTGGTTGCCGCCGGCAGTCCGACTGCGGTTCGCCTGGCGCACGCTAGCGGCGGCCTCAACCGGAATAAAGCCGCGATTGACCAGCACGATGGCGCCGCCGGCACTGTCGGCCACGTGCAGCGGCGTCAGCAGCCAGTAGCCGCTGCCCAGTTCGGTGGCGGCCTGCACCAGGGCCGATTGTTCATGCATGAACCTGCCGCTGAGCTGCACATGGCGGTACTCGTCGGATTCGGCGCTGATGAACGGCCAGCGCTCTGGCCCGGGGGCAGGCACGGGAGCGGTATGCGCGCGCTGCTCGACGCGCTCGATGAGCGCCAGTTTCCATTGCAGCCGCTGCAACTGCCAGCTGCCGAGCGCGACGAAAGCCGCGAACGCCAGCGCTGCGCAGACGGCCAGCACCAGCAGCGTTACGAAAGAGCGCGGGCGCGGCCCGACCTCCAGCGAAGCCGCACCGCGCCCCTGCCCTGAACCATCCGTCATGGCATGTCGTGCATGTGGTGCATTTGGTGCGTGGCGTCGGGCGCCATGCCCGGCATCATGTTGTGATTCAAGTGATACATCACCCAGATCGAGCCAGAGAGCACGATCACCACCAGCACCACGGTGAAGATCAGCGCTAGCATGTTCCAGCCGCCTTCGGACTTGGTGTTCATGTGCAGGAAGTAGATCATGTGGACCACGATCTGCACCGCGGCAAAGCCGAGGATCACCATGGCGGTGGTGCTCGACCTGTCGAACACCTTGCCCATGACCAGCCAGAATGGAATCGCGGTCAGAATCACCGACAGCACGAAGCCGATCGCATAGCTTTTCAGGCTGCTATGGTCAGTATGATCGTCATGGCCATGATGGCCTGGGTCGTGCGTGTGTTGCGCGCTCATGGCAAGACTCCCATCAGGTAGACAAAGGTGAAGACGCCGATCCAGATCACATCCAGGAAGTGCCAGAACATCGACAGGCACATCAGGCGGCGACGATTTTCAGGGACGAGGCCGTGGCGCCTCAACTGGAACATCAGCGTCGCCAGCCAGACGACGCCGAAGCTCACGTGCAAGCCGTGCGTGCCGACCAGGCAGAAGAACGCCGTCAGGAATCCACTGCGCTGCGGACCCGCGCCTTCATGGATCAGGTGGGCGAATTCAGTCAGTTCGAGCGCCAGAAAGCCAAGGCCGAACAGTCCGGTAATGCCCAGCCACAGCATCGTGCTGCCCAGGCGCTTGCGCTGCGATTCGAGCATGGCGAAGCCATAGGTAATCGACGACAACAGCAGCAAGGCGGTATTGGTCGCCACCAGCGGCAGGTCGAACAGCTCGGCGCCGGTCGGACCGCCCGCGTAATTGCGCCCCAGCACCGCATAGGCAGCGAACAGGCACGCAAAGATCAGGCAGTCGCTCATCAGGTAGATCCAGAACCCGAGCAGGGTGCCGTTTTCCGGATGATGCTCGCGCACGTAAAAGCGCGCGCTGGTATCGCTCAGGGCGTCAACAGTGTTTGCGGTAATTTCAGACATAGCTTTCCAACATGCGGGTACGGGCATTCTCAGTGCGGACCACCTCGTCCGCCGGGATGTGGTAATCGCGTTTGTAATTGAAGGTATGGACAATGACGGCAGCCAGCGTCGCGGCAAAACCAAGGCCGGC
This sequence comes from Noviherbaspirillum autotrophicum, assembly GCF_000818395.1. Classification (GTDB taxonomy): domain Bacteria; phylum Pseudomonadota; class Gammaproteobacteria; order Burkholderiales; family Burkholderiaceae_D; genus Noviherbaspirillum; species Noviherbaspirillum autotrophicum. Next base: position 54,563 of record NZ_JWJG01000002.1, read on the forward strand.
CACCAGCCACATCTGCCAGATCAATGCGAAGCCGACGACCGTGCTGAGGGCGGCGATCACGAAGCCGGCTGCCGTGTTCTTCGGCATGTGAATCGGGACGAAGCCTTGCTGCGGACGGATATAGCCCTGCTTCTTCATGTCGGTCCAGGCATCCTTGTCATAGACACGCGGCGTGAACGCAAAGTTGTAGTCCGGCGGTGGCGAAGACGTAGACCATTCCAGTGTGCGGCCGTTCCACGGGTCGCCGGTGACATCGCGCAGCTCGTGGCGGCGCTTGAAGCTGACGTAGAACTGCACCAGCATCGAACCAATGCCCAGCGCGATCAGCACCGCGCCGAGCGCCGCGATCTGGAACCAGATCTGCAGCGACGGATCGTCGAAGTGGCTCATGCGGCGGGTCACACCCATCAGGCCGAGCACGTACAGCGGCATGAAGGCGAGGTAGAAGCCGACCACCCAGAACCAGAACGAGCACTTGCCCCAGAAGACGTCGAGCTTGTAGCCGAAGGCTTTCGGGAACCAGTAGTTGATCGCGGCAAAAATGCCGAACACCACGCCGCCGATGATCACGTTATGGAAGTGCGCGATCAAAAACAGGCTGTTGTGCAGCACGAAGTCGGCCGGCGGCACCGCCAGCAGCACGCCCGTCATGCCGCCGATGACGAAGGTGATCATGAAGGCGACGGTCCACATCATCGGCAGCTCGAAGCGGATGCGGCCGCGGTACATGGTGAACAGCCAGTTGAAGATCTTCGCGCCGGTCGGAATCGAGATGATCATCGTCGTGATGCCGAAGAACGAGTTCACGCTCGCGCCCGAGCCCATGGTGAAGAAGTGGTGCAGCCAGACGAGATACGACAGAATGGTGATGACCGCCGTCGCGTACACCATCGAGGTGTAGCCGAACAGGCGCTTGCCGGTAAAGGTCGGCACCACTTCCGAGAAGATGCCGAACACCGGCAGCACCAGGATGTACACCTCCGGGTGGCCCCAGATCCAGATCAGGTTCACGTACAACATGGAGTTGCCGCCCAGGTCGTTCGTGAAGAAGTTCAGGCCGAACATGCGGTCCACCGACAGCATTGCCAGCACGGCGGTCAGCACCGGGAAGGTAACGACGATCAGCACGTTGGTGCACAGCGCGGTCCAGGTGAATACCGGCATCTTCATCAGGTTCATGCCGGGCGCGCGCATCTTGACGATGGTCGCGATCAGATTGACCCCCGACAGCAAGGTGCCCACGCCGGCAATCTGCAAGGCCCAGATGTAGTAATCGACGCCGACATCCGGGCTGTACAGGATGCCGGACAGCGGCGGATAGGCGAGCCAGCCGGTGCGTGCGAATTCGCCGACGAACAGCGATGCCATCACCAGCACGGCACCCGAGGTCGTCATCCAGAAGCTGAAGTTGTTCAGGAACGGGAAGGCCACGTCGCGCGCGCCGATCTGCAGCGGCACCACGTAGTTCATCAGGCCGGTCACGAACGGCATCGCAACGAAAAAGATCATGATCACGCCGTGGGCGGTGAAGATCTGGTCGTAGTGATGCGGCGGCAGGAAACCGGCGCTGTCGCCGAAGGCGACCGCCTGCTGGGCGCGCATCATGAGCGCATCGGCAAAGCCGCGCAGCAGCATCACCAGGCCCAGGATCATGTACATGATGCCGATTTTCTTGTGGTCGATGCTGGTGATCCAGTCGCGCCACAGGTGGCCCCACAGGCGGAAATAAGTCAGCGCGGCGAACGCCGCCACGCCGCCGATGGCGACCATGAGAAAGGTGCCAATCAGGATGGGTTCGTGAAACGGAATCGCATCCCAGCTCAGCCGGCCGAAGATGAGCTTCGTCAGATCAATGTGGTCTTGCATCGTTACTCTTTATGGATTTTTGGAAATCGGGGCGGACGATTCGGCACCGGTCTGCGCGACGGCGGCTGTGACGCGCTTGCTGTCGGCCGCCATCATCTCGTCCATGCAGGTCGCGCCGGGCGCGACGCAGCGATTGACGATCGCGTGGTACAGGTCGGACTCGACCTTGCCGTAGCGGCGCACCGGTTCGCGCTCGCTGGGCTTTTCCAGCGCCAGGTAGTCGGTGCGCTTGAACTCGCCGCCGGCCCTGGCCTTCTGCACCCAGCTCTCGAAGTCGGCATTACTCATGCCGTAGTACTTGAAGCGCATGTGGGAAAACCCGGCACCGCTGTAATTGGCCGAAAAGCCTTCATATGCGCCGGGCTTGTTAATCACGGCATTCAAGGTCGTATCCATGCCCGGCATCGCGTAGATCTGGCCGGCCAGCGCGGGGATATAGAACGAATTCATCACGTTCGACGCGGTGATCTTGAAGCGCACCGGCACGTCCACCGGCGTGGCCAGTTCGTTGACGGTGGCAATGCCCTGCTCCGGATAGATGAACAACCACTTCCAGTCGAGCGCCACCACCTGCACCACCAGCGGCTTGGTATCGGGGGAAATCGGGCGATGGGCGTCGATGCGCTGCAGCGGACGGTACGGGTCCAGCAGATGGGTGCTGATCCAGGTCAGCAAACCCAGGGCGATGATGATTAGGAGCGGCGCGCCCCAGATGACCAGCTCCAGCTTGGTCGAGTGATCCCATTCGGGATCGTATTTTGCCGCCGCGTTGTTTTTGCGGTAACGCCAGGCGAAAAGCACGATCAAGGCGATCACCGGCACGATGATCAGCAACATCAGCAGCGTGGAGACAAGGACCAGGTTGGCCTGCTGAACAGCGATATCGCCGGATGGATTCATCACGACGGTATCGCAGCCAGCCAGCAACACCAGGGGCGAGAGCGGCGCTAGGCGACGGGCGTTTAACAGATGCATGAATGAAAGTAAAGGATACAGATCAAGATTATGCTAATCTAACCTCGCAAGCGGGCATTGGCGATTGGACATTTTGTCCTCCCCCTTTCCGGGAAGCCTCAAAAAGACCTGCCAATATCCAATTTGAGGAGCGACGAATGTCCAGTACCAGCATGCATGGCGGGACGCTGCCCGCCCATTTACGTTCGGCCGCACGCGATGCCGGCAACGCCGATCATTCCAACATTGCGCCGGGCGAAATCGCCGTCGGCGTGGTCATCGGCCGCGCCTCCGAATATTTCGACTTCTTTGTGTATGCCATCGCCTCGGTGCTGGTGTTTCCATCCGTGTTCTTCCCCTTCGAGCAGCGACTCGAGGGAACGCTGTACGCATTCACGATCTTCTCCTTTGCCTTTATCGCCCGGCCATTCGGCACCGTCGCCTTCATGGCCATCCAGCGCCGCTTCAGCCGGGAGCTGAAACTGATGCTCGCGCTCCTGCTGCTGGGCGCATCCACCGCCGGCATCGCCTTCTTGCCGACCTACGCTCATCTGGGGTCGGCAGCGATCGTGCTGCTGGCGATCCTGCGCATCGGTCAGGGCATCGCGCTGGGCGGCTCATGGGATGGCTTGCCGTCGCTGCTGGCGCTGAGCGCGCCAAAACGCCGCCGCGGCTGGTACGCGATGCTGGGGCAACTGGGCGCACCGGTCGGCTTCATCGTCGCGGCCGGATTGTTCTGGTTCCTGCTGTCGGCGCTGTCCAGCGCGGACTTCCTGGAATGGGGCTGGCGCTATCCGTTCTACGTCGCATTCGCCATCAACGTCGTCGCGCTGTTTGCCCGCCTGCGCCTGGTATCCACCGACGAATATGCGCGCCTGCTCGACGAGCGCGAGCTGGAACCGACCAACGCGCTGAAAATGGTCTGCTCGCAAGGACGCAATGTGCTGATCGGCGCGCTCGCGGCGCTGGCGAGCTATGCGCTGTTCCACCTCGTGACAGTTTTCCCGCTGTCCTGGATCACGCTATATTCGTCGCGCTCGATCAGCGACTTCCTGGCGATCCAGATGATCGGCGCCGCACTGGCGGCGGCCGGCGTGGTCGCCTCCGGCCTGATCGCCGACCGCTTCGGCCGGCGCACCACGCTGGGCACCCTCGCCGCCCTGATTGCGCTGTTCAGCGGCGTGGTACCGATGCTCATGGATGGCGGCGATCTGGGCCAGACCGTTTTCATCCTGGTCGGCTTCGCCCTGCTCGGCCTGTCTTATGGCCAGGCTTCTGGCGCTGTGACGGCCAACTTCCTGCGCAAATACCGCTACACCGGCGCCGCCCTGACCTCCGATCTGGCATGGCTGGTCGGCGCCGGCTTTGCGCCGCTGGTCGCGCTCGGCCTGTCGGCGCATTTCGGACTGGCGTATGTTGGCCTGTATCTGCTGTCGGGCGCAGTCGGCTCGCTGGCGGCATTGAGCCTCAATCGCGCGCTGGAAATCAGGGATTGACCAGCTGTCGCAAGCAGCAAAAACACGAAGGGTTGCAGGCCTTCGCCTGCAACCCTTTTTTCATGCGACGTCAGGAAGCCGCACTCCGCACTTGCATTGGCACGCGAGCGAGTTACTGGCCTGGCAATTGCGCGATGGCCAGCTTGAGCGCATCAAAGCAGGCGGGATCAAGCGCCGTGCCGACTGTTTGCGCCATCATTTCAAGCGTCTGCGGGATGGGAATGGCGCCGCGGTAAGGGCGCGCGGCCGTGATGGCGTCAAAGATATCGGCCGTGGTAATGATGCGGGTTTCAATGCCGATTTCCTCCGCCGTCAGGCCGCGCGGGTAGCCGCCGCCATCGAGCCGTTCATGATGGGCGCCGGCGACGCGGGCCAATTCTGAAAAGGCGCTAATGCGCGACAGGATGGTTTCGGTGTAAGTGGCGTGCAGCTTCACCGCATTCCACTCCTCCCTGTCGAGCTTGCCCGCCTTGTCGAGCACGCTGTTGCTCACACCCAGCTTGCGGACGTCGTGCAGCAGCGCGCCGCGCCTGAGCCAGCGACGGCGCTCGCATGACAGGCCGAGCGTTTCAGCGATCATGTCGGCATACAATGCCACGCGCGCGCTATGCCCGCTCGTATAAGGACTCTTCGAGTCCACCACCTGGCCAAAAGCCGCAGCGATATCGTCCAGATAGTCGTCATCCAGCGGCACCTCGTGGCCCGCCGGTTCCAGCGCCTGCACAGCCCGGTCGACCTCTTCCGACGCCAGCATGCGCCAGAAGGACTCCGCCTGCGCTACCTCCTCAAAGGATTGCACCAGACGCGGATCGAACCAGCGCCCCGCACGCGCGCGTACCTCGTCCAGAGCCGCCTGCCGGCCGCCGGCGGTATGAAAAACGTCGATCACCTGGGCCAGCAGCGCGATGCGGGCATAGACAGGGATAGCCTCTCCCGCCAGGCCTTCCGGCTTGCCTTTGCCATTGAAATGTTCATCGAGACTGTAGATGCCGCGCGCCACGCCGTCGGGAAAGCGCAGCAGCCGCGCGATCTCCGCACCGCGCTGGCAGCGCGTGGCAATCAGGTCATGCGCAATTTCGCTGCCGTCGCGCAGGATCGTCAGCACGCTGCGAAAGCGTTCGGCCAGCCCCGCCTTGAGGCCGGTGTGCGTGAGCACAAACGACAGCACTTGCGGCAGGCTATCGCCCACCGTCTTGAAATCGCGCTTGAAATGCAGGTCATCCGTGAGATACAACTCGCAGATACGGGCTGCGTTGCTGCTGCAGCCGAGGTCCTTGAGCAGCAGCGTGTAATACAGTTCCCACAACTGCTCCTCGGACAGCCCTGCGCTGCGCCCGATATGCATCCCGATCCAGCAACAGCGCACACAATGCCCGGGCGGCTGGCCTTCGGTAATATCGAGCGCATAACTGAGCGCACCAATGAGCTCCGAAAGCTGGAGGGCGGCGCTTGGTGGAGAAGATGGCTGTGCGCGGTATGAAGAATTCATGAAGGGGGAGATTTTTTCCTACGAGCAACAAATTGATTGTATGCGATTTGCAGGAAAACGCCGCAGCCCTCCACTACGCCAGGCAATAAACACAAAGTAACTGTCGCAAAAAAGAAAAAGGGGCTGCACTTGAGTGCAACCCCTTGATTTGTTTGGTGGGCCTCCCGTGAGTCGAACACGGCACCAACGGATTATGAGTCCGCTGCTCTAACCAAGCATGAGCTAGAGGCCCGGTAAACTTTCAATATCCGTCCCTGTTTTTTTACGTCAATGGGTCAGATTAAGGGTCAAAGATTATAACGCACGCGACATTCTTTTCTCCCGCATTCCAAGTGGAGTTCCGGTGCAGCCCATGATTTTTGGCCCTCGTCAAATCTTTCACTGACAATCGAGCCGGTTTCGCACTCCAGCGAATCCACAATAGCCTTTGCTGGTTTTCAAGACCTGTGCCTTAAAATCACTTGGCCACACGATAATTTAAATAGAATCAGGCAACAATGTGGAAGGTGGCAGGACCGGATACAGCGTACGGGATTCCCGACCTTGTCAAAGACTTTCGCCAACAAGGCAGACGCCATCCGTTGGGGCAAGGAAAAGGAGGTCGAACTGGAGCGAGGCAGCTTCATCTGCCCTCCCAAGGTGGAACGTACCGCCCTGCTCGACTTTCTACAGCGGTAGGCTCGCGCAACCCGGCGGCAATCGTCGGCGGCAACCGAAGTTGCTCAACTTCATTACTTGTCGAGGATTGAGCAGGCCTTTTGTCCGTGCTTAGCTCAACTTCAAGATCTATTCGGTGTGCTTTCCTCTTATGCTTATCAAGGCGATCGCCCCGGATGCCGCAGTAGCAGATTGGGCATCGCACCATCTCCGGCTTTGCCCCAATAAAATGTGCATTAAGTAGCGGTGCTTGGTCAGTTCTGCGCGAGGTAGCGGGCGCCGAGTCGCGCGGCCGAACCACCTGTTGCTGCTCTGTTCGGCTCACATTTTTTTCCGTTGATTGCTTCTGAGAATTAGCCTTTGCGGGCTGTGTATCTACCTCATGCACCTTTCTTAAATGCTTTTGTAGATGTCTTACAGAAGCATGGCAATACTGACATCGGACGACGACTTTGGCTTTGGCTTTGACACCAACAACTCGGTATATTGAATCCGGCGATCCGCGGCCGGCCCCGATCTCATCCAGGAGGCCCCAACCCCCGCATTTATAGCAATTTTGGTTCTCGCCCCCGCAACTACAAGGTCGTGACATCGCCGACTCCTCTTGCGCATGCTGTTGCAATTGTTGCAATTAAGGCTTTTGGCTGCTTTGCTTTTGCTCAGGTTCCACGCTTTGAACGTCCGAGACCGGACGGCGTTCTCGCTTAATCAACGCCAAGAGCCCTGAGAATGCAATCAGATGCTTTACTGCCTACCTAGTCGAGATGCGGCATCCCGATTCTTGTGCCAGCTCATGGACTTTTGCCGCGTGTCGACTCATTCTCACAAAAACACGCTACCTAAGCTGACATTTCGATCCATGCCGACGCTTTGCACATACGTAATGACGGTTGACTCAGGGCTCGCCCCGAATCCATATTGGGACTGGTGCACCCTCGCCGTCTGCACTCCAAACCGCCAGAGCGCGCGTCTTAGTGCTGGCGACTGGATCGCAGGCGTTTTAAAAGACCACGATCAGTGGCGCCTGGTGTACACGATGCGCGTTGCCGAGCGAATTCACATGGACGCGTATTTTAGAGACGAGCGCTTTGTCAAAAAGAAACCCGACTTGCGCGGCACGTGGCAGCAGCGGTGCGGAGACAACTTCTACAGCCTCAATCCAGACGGGATATGGGTTCAGCACAAGAATGTCTTCCACATTGGGAAGGAATTCCTCAAGAAGGACACGCGTCGTCCACACGTGTTTGTGTCTTCTGACTACTGGTATTTTGGGCGAAACGCGCCTTTGGTCCCGATCGAGTTTCACTCGATGCTCGGTGGCCGCGGTATCCGGGTTTCGCATCCACCACAGCTTGTTCAGAAATTTCTCTTATGGGTGCAATCCGGATATTCACCCGGCATTCATGGACTACCAACCCACAATCCAGAAATAGAAGACGTGCCAACGGCGGCGCCTTCAACACATACCTGCGGGGTAAGGCGAGCGGCCCCAGCGACAAAGTCTGGCGACGATGGCGTGGGCAATTCGGCATATAAGCGCCCCTCCTGCCGCCAGTAAATTAACCCATATGCTGTCCGCAATGCAATTAAGCACGCATGGTATCTGTATGGATTGCCCTCCGAATATCTTTGCAACCCCGGATCGCGCAATCGACTCTAAACGGTCCTTGCCAGTTTCAGTAAGCCGACGTTCAGCTATCGCCGCTTAGGACAAAGGTGGCTACTAAACCGGGGCGATTCAGTGTCTGTTTGAATGATGCCCTAGGAGCCAGATCACGATAATAGCGACAGTCACAACCCCGGGATAGACATGGCGACATTTATCGTAGCGAGTGGCTACGATAATGTCCCCGATAGCAATTGAGATTGAATGACATCGGGCTGCAGATCCGGATCTTCGTTGATAATGCACTTTCTAGGCAGCGACAAGAATCTGGTAAGCCGTGCACACCACGGATAACTCGCGCAAGGCGAATTCCCGTTTGTGTCCCTTACGCGTAGGCTAATGTGCGTATCTCCCAGCACGCCCTCGATCACCGAATTGTCATGCAGCGTGACAATCGTCGATCCGGGGCGTTCGAGATGGCGTCAAATGGAATTTCCACTGTACCGTCAGTGAGCGATTTATCGATCTGTCGGTAATACGAATATTCAGATGGCCGTGACAGGATTTGAGAAACCGCAACCACTTCTCATTAAGAGCGCCTAGATTCTAGGTTACTCTTCCTCGACTTTTAGTGGCATTACGTCACGTTAAACGTATGGAGCGCATATCCATACGGAAATGCATTCTTGCCGAGTTGTGCTTCGTCGGGGGCGCAAAATTTCAAGTAGCTATCCAATGGAGCTATTGCATGATGAAGGCAATAAAAAGCACCTTCGGACCTACGTTTCACCACTATATTTTTGCCTTTTTGGTAGCGACACTGGGGCTCGTTGCATGTGGTGGCGGAGGTGGTAGCTCGGCAGATACGGGAAGCAACGACATAGCCACCAACAATCCTGGATCTCCCAGTGCGGGTGGCATCAGTGAACAAACTACGCCTGTTCGAATTACTACAATGTCTACCGATGCCACCCTTGACCCGGCATTGCCAGCATCCATTGCGAAAGCAGTGACCAAAGTGGTGAGTCCAGTCGGTGAGGGTATCCCCAGTTCTACACTACCAATGTTGACGGCAGATAGTAATGGTGACTCGATGGTGTTTGCCATGGATGCCCAGGGCAATGTGCTATTGGCCGCTCGAACAAGGGATGCCAACACGGTTTTGAGCATTGAGTCTACTGCGATCTCTTTGGCAAGGCTGGCGATTGGCGTATTGCCGGACACAGTCAATGCAAGTCAAATAAACGAAGACATACGTGCCACCCCTTCTTTCAAGGACCTCGCATCAGCTATTGCCATTGCGCTGGAGAGCACAACGCCGCCTGCCTCGAACGCAGCTGTCCTTGACGCGATAACTGAAGTCCTTGTCCAGTTGAGGCCGTCTCTCGTTCAACGCTTGGAGGCGGCGCAAGCTTCATCCGCAACAACCCAGCTAGCCGCGGTAATGGTGTCGCCATCCGTAACATCGCCATTTCCCTTTGGGTTAAATGGCAGCAGTATTGATCAAGTAGAGGTTACGAATGACAGTTATTTGGTGAGCAATAAATCCCTTATAGCATGGAGCTTAACAAGTAGCGCAGCAAGCCAGCCTATTTTGCTCGAAGGTACGCAAACCTCTAGCCGACTTACCGGTTCCCCTAAAACCGTTACTCTTCCCAATAATGGGGGCAATGGCTTCAACTTAACGATCGAGCAGAATGAAGTCAGCTCACGCGCAACCATCATGACAATTGCATCTGATCTCATTTCGTTAGCGGCTGGTAATGTGGTTTCTTCGGATAAGGTAGCGAAATGCACCACAACCATTGCTAAAAAGTTTCTTTTACCCAAAGATATGGACCCAATTCTCAGTTCACCTAGCCTGTCCACCTTTACAAGCTACATTAGGAAGGTGGTTACGTTCGGCAACATCCAAAGCGCACTCAATGACTGCACGGATTTAGGAAATACGAAAAATGTGAACGAGACATTCGTCAATGGACTGACGGGCATTGTAGTTAATTTTTTTGATACGAAAAAGAAGGCTAATGATTTCGGCATCATGTTCGAGATTATTCAGTTTCGCACAGCCATAGGCTTGCCCGCACAAACAGTGGGAGTTTGTGAAAGCAGTAGTTCAGGCGGAGTAAGGATTGTCAACTGCGCCCGTAAATTCATGTTCGATCCAGAGCCGACTATCACTGTTGGGCAAACCACGACGCCGAATCTGGTTGCGCTCGATGCTAGCGACCAAAAAACGGCACGACCAGCGAATCTTCAGTTTTCATCCAATAATCCAGACATTGTGACCGTGGATGAAAAAACGGGCGCAGTCACGGCAGTAAAATCTGGCACGGCGCTCATCAAGATTCTCGATGTATCCACCGGCGTATCAAGCCTCGCTTCTGTGACGGTACAGTTTTCCTCCATCATTTCAGCGCAAGTCACGTTCACGCCGGAGACGCGTGCGAATGTGCCGGGAGTGAGTATCGGTATTCGCTACGGTTGTGACAGTAACTGCCCTGGAAATGTCAGGATCTACAAGGTCGAGGCTGCAATTACCTGTCAAGTGACTGAACGGTCGGATGCAGACGGCTCAATGCGCGTGGTTTCAAACGATGTGCTCGCCTTCGGGCGTGACATCGCGCCGCCGTTATCGCTTGGCATCCTTGGCAAAATCGGTTCGCGTCAAGCGAACGACTTTACCAAAGTGGGCGATGACTGGTTTATACCTGGGATCAGAAGTACAGGCCGTGTTACTGCAGTCTCGTGCAACGACTCCTCGAACCTCGGCAATACCTTCAACTATGTGGATGCGAATGGCGCGACCACGAGCTTGAACTTCGTGGTGAAGGGCGGCAGCTACAGCACTGGCTTTTAACGCGTACTGAAGGAGCTATTTGCGGGGAAATGCAAACGCAGGATGACGCAGGATGTCTCGTTCATCGCACATGTTCCAGCACCATTTCGCATCAACAGAGAAGCGATCATGAATAGTTGCTGCAGACGAGACTTCTTGCGACGATTGGCCCTCGTATTGGTAGCGGGACGATTCGGACAAGCTTTTGCCAACGAGGATGACGATGCCGGCAAAAAAAGCGGTCGAAATTCTGACATCATCTTGGTCGTGTTCTCAGCGAAGGATTGCGGTTTCTGCATGAGATGGAAAGGATCGCTTGGCGGACGCGGCGATCTTGAGCGATGGCCTGATAAAGAACAGATCCGCTATTACATCGTCGAAAAAGACACCCTTGCCCTCCCATTTTTGCCCGAGCATTTTCCGGCGGATCTGGACTGGTTGTGGCGCCGTCTCGAACGAAAAAACGCCAAGTTGGGCGTGCCCTCTTTTCGCATCTTTGTCGACCGCAAGCGTATCGCCAACGAATATGGCTACTCCAGCTGGGATACCAAAATCTTCCCACTATTGAAGGAGTTAGTCGATAAAAAGAAAAAAGGTGATCCGATTTAGGAAATACGGACCAGTCGAGGGGCCATTTTTTCTGCAAACTTGCTCGTTCGCAATCCAGCAACACGCGTCCATGAGCACTGGAATAGGAGGGGAACACGCCTATCTGGCAATTCTCGATACGTCCGGCGGTGCCCCTATACCGGTGTTGCACGACGGCCGAGCATCGGCCCTTCTTCAGAAAACCGATTTCGTCCGCCATGAGCACGCCGTCTTCATCGCACAGTGTCTGGGCAATGTAATCGACCAGATTATTACGCGGCCCGGCGCAATCCCACCGTGCCCGGTCCAGCAAATGTTGCACCCTGTAGGGTGACAGGTGATTCGACACATTGGCAAGCTGCCAGCCGTTCTTGCACTGCACCAGCCTGAGCAGGCCAATCAGATAATCCCGTGCCCGCTCCTGCATCTCGCGCAGTTTGAAGCGGCGTCCGATATAGGCAAACAGGTCAATCAGCTCCTCGACCCACGACGGGATGTCAATGGAGTATGGGGGAAGCTATCTAAGACGCTGGCCGGCTCGGTAGTGCGTTGGCGACAAACGCTTAATGGGGTCGAAGCGAGCCTTATACTCGTCCACCTCCCACATCCACGCCTCTACGATCCTGTATTGCGGGTCATACAGGATCCAGATCAGACGGTCCCAATCGTAGTTGGTTGCTTTGGGCACCATCGTCACAAAGCTTCCTGGCTTTCCACTTGGTCTGTTGCCTTTGATCTGGTAGCGCTTCCCCTCGAACCTGAAGTCATACCCACGCTGTACCGCGGTCGCGCCTTGCATGCAAACGGAATACTGCTCAATCGACATCCCAACTAGGCGAGCCGCATCATACTCGGACAACGTAGCGGTGATCATGGGAGCGTTTCCGAAAGCTCGTTCCCACGCGATAGCTGTCTCGACAAGTTGCTGACGTAAGTGCTCCACTCTGCTCGCGCAATTCAGGCGGGTTGATCCACGAACTTCTTTTCACGCCATAGCGCGGTCACAACATGCATTTGCTGATTGTAGTCTGTAGCCTTTCCATTCATCACTCGGCGCCACAACTCCATAGGTCGCATTGCAAGGGTTTCATCAATATGCAAGAGCGCCAGCCCCTCTTTCGCATATATCGCGTTCTTGTTTGACGTGGTGTACTGCCCTGGGCTGATGCCCTTGATGAGCCCGGCACCGGCAAGTCCAAGGAAAGTAGATTTTGGACAAGGCTTCTCGGCAGAGGAAGGTGTACCGCAAAATTCATGGGCTGCTATATCCCATGCTTCAGCTGGTGACGTGTTATTCGCTGCTAAAGTTGCAGCCTTTAACGCAGCTTTTTGATACTGCGTCAGTTTCCGGTAGTGGGTCATCGAATTCTCCTTGATCCTGTTGAAAACAGTACCCCTTTAGCAAAGAGAAGTGCTGATCTAGCTCCAGAATAATGTTTACCGTCTGCCAAAAAGGCGATGTGAGCATAGTGTACGTCCAACAGGATGCCAAATTTCAACTCAACTCATGAAAGGAAGGCCTCATGGCAAATCGTACTTACGCGGCCCCCAACAATCCGAACTGGCCGAGCCGCACCGGCGGAACATCCGGTAAGCACCGCGGAAACAAACCACCGAGCAAGTAATAACGGTAGTTTCGTGGCAAGCTCCATCAAGGATATGGGGCTTGCCATACACGTCTTGAGGCAAAGTGCAATGTACAGCAGCCATTCAAGCGGCAACTATCGCTAAAGGGTGAATTTCTGCTTATGGCCGCACCGCGCCGCGTCGTCGCTACTTAACCTCGCCTGCTTTATGTCAGGTTGCAGACCATCATTGTTCGATAGTGACCACGTGCAGTCGCCCCAAAGCCGAAGTCGCCCGTTCCAGAAAGCTGACATCCAACGCTAAGCTAAACGCGGTTCCTAAGACATGCCTTGCCTTGATAATAATCGCATCCTCTCGCTTCATCCGTTAAAGAACATCAGCGCTATCAAACCAAGAGAGATTGCGATATGCCATTTATCAAATGTGCGCATCTTTGATGGCGCTACGGTAGTACCGCATGCGCTCCGCCAGTTCGGCTTCGATCTGATCGAGGGCTCGCACTTCGGGGAACCCGGAGACGGCGCGATCTTCATTGATGTCCCGCAGAACGTCTTCTGGAACGAGGTCGTCTGCGAGGTAAGCGACGTCCTGAATAAAACTGGTCAAGTCAACCGCATCATAATCTTCGTCCACGGCTTCGAAAGCAGCTGCGAGCAGATTCAGGTGCGCGAGCGTAGGTAGGCCGGATTCCTGCCTCACCCCCATCGGATTCTGAAGCAGGCTTTCAACCAGCTGGGATGCTTTTCGCGGCGAGACGCCGGGAAGCCATGCAATCTCTGCGCTCAACCTGGTGCGCGGGTTCGTCAGGTCAGATCGCGCCTTCTGGCAAACATCGGAATCCAGTTCCAGCGACTTCTCTTCCGCCAACTCGACGATGCGCTTACGGTTGTCGCGTATCGTCACGCTCAAAACCGCGAACGCCGATTGATGCAGCGGGGTTGTGGTGAGGCGGGGAGCCAGTTGGCCCGGAATCGGTAGCGGCGCTGACGCAGTTAGTGCCTGTTCGACAGGCATCGCAGGCGACGGAATGTTCTTGATTATTAATGGGCACATGGTGCGGCTGGGAGCATATCGACACGCTTGCATTCTTCGGCAAAGCGACGCCATGTCAGGAGATTCTCCGCTTGATCGCGTGCGGTGCGTGTAGACACCCGGCCATCCAGATAATCGGCGTGCTTCTGAAAATGTTCATTGAACCGCTGGCCAAGCTCGTCCCCAACGAGGTCGGAATCTTGGAGGTTGAGGCGCCGCATCCAGCCGTTGATGGCGCTGGCGAAGTTCATCACTTGTTGTTTTGAGAAGCCCCGTGTAGTTTGGACGTTGGCAGCATGGGCTTTGAGTTGGCCGTAAGTAGTTTGGAAACCTGTCGTCTGAGTCGTCATGTTGTCTGATGCGGTAGGTAATAACGGTCTCGTTAGCTGCCAAATAACGGGGAACCGTACAAAAACCGCTTCAAATCACGGCTCCGTCAACATTCCTTCATTGTAACTTGGTTGACAAAATGCAAGACAAATGCCGTTAGTCCGTTCCTGCGTCCACTTGGGATGCTACAGAGGCTTGGACGAAGAAATAGTCGTCCTGCCACCGTATAGCTCATGCCACGCAAAATGAACGACCTTGAATTAAACTCGGCAAGGGATGAAAGCCGCCCGGCATGTAGCTAAGACTTCGGCTGCCAATCTGCCCATAACGAAAATTTCAGCGCTAGGTGCTTGCTAATTCGCCTGGAGCTCAATCTACGCAAATTTGTTTTCATGCTTCAGAAATACGAACTCGCCAACTTAGTGCCGCTGCTCGAAACAATCCGAAGAAGTGACAGGTATTCCGGTATGGACGGTGTAAATGTTCTTACAAACGCGGCTTTTGGCAACGATTACAACAAGGGCGAAGTGGTGCGCGAGCTACACCGTGCAAACGTCGCCGGTTCAAAGAATGACCGGTATTTCGCGCCTGACTTTTCGCATTCAAAGCAGGGATTTTCCTTTGGGCTAAATCCCTATACCGATTGGTCCTTGGCCCAACTAGAAGGACGGCCAACACACTACTACCTGTTTCTTGGACTGGACTGGTATTCCATCTCTGGATTAGGCAATACCAACCGGTGGTTTGAATATCTACGGAACCCCTTCGACGGTCCATACGACAAGGAAAATCCCTACGATAAATATTGGCACAACCTTTGGGCTTGGATAATGCGACGTTTTCGAGTCAGCGCATCAGGAGTCATGGCTTGGGACACTCCGATCGCTGAGGCGGATGCTGCGAAATTCGTTCGCACTGACGGCGGCGCATTTATCTTCCACAATCGCATTCCATATCTACGCCCCGCCGGTGAGGAAAGCGCTGGGTCGGATTGGTATGAAATGGAATGGAAGAAAGATTCAGTACGGCGTGATGCAACCGAAGATTTGCGATTGCTTCGCAAACTCGCCGAAGACAAAATCATTGCATTTTGCACCTGCACCGACTCTGTGAAAGCGCTGCGCGCTGCCGGCTATTTGCAGGATCAGATCATTTCGTGGCGAGCACATCCCTCACGAGTCTTTCATCCATCTGTTTTCAGCAAAAAGGATTTATGGTTCAAAGGGCGAAACCACTTCAAAGTGGATGCCTAGTTGCGCATCTAAGATCTAGTGCATCCGCACAACTCGTTGAATAGATCCCGATTTCGCAGGCACTTCTGGGCCTTGCATGGACTGCCCCGCATCCCATAGAAACTTCTGGCCTAGCCCAGCATAAAGGCGCCCGTCAAGATGAGTACCAATAGGAAGACGTACAGAGGGAGGTCGTGAAGTGTTGCAAGTGATGGATGAATAGCTCCGAGCACCTTAGAACCTGTTCAGTGTCTCCGTAATAACAATGACAGGAAGGCGAGCGCTACGAGTTGGGCGCTGGTTTCCAGTTTGCGCTCGCAGT
>NZ_JWJG01000007.1 GCF_000818395.1 Noviherbaspirillum autotrophicum
TCCGGCGAATATCTTGTTGATTTCTTCTTCATGGCTCCATTTTCTCAAATATTGGAGCCTCCTCGATTTCCGGGGCGGTTCATAGCGAGCGGCGACCGTCAAATGCGTTCCATCTCGCGGCAAGGCGCGGGCTACGGCCTCATGCCCCACCCAACTGTTGGGCTATTCGGCGCGACAATACGCTTCCCAAGACTTGCGATGCAGGAACGTAACGGCCACTTAGGCCAAGCCGATGATCAGCAAGGCGGAGACCACCCTTCCAAGGCGGGATGTCATGTCGACCCTGGCAGCAAGACCAACGCATCGCAAGAGTTCCACATCGCGCATTCGCCGTTGGGTGACAAGCCTCATGAACAGAACACAGGAAATCCCTGCCCCACCGTGCGAAAGGAACAGGAATCGCTGAATTAGTTGCGCGGCCGTCATTCCGATCAACAGGAAAGCCGCTATGCAGGTGGACCCGGCCAAGGCCATCATCGACAACGTGTCCGGTTCTGGTCGGATGACACGCTAATGTGATCCGAGCAATGCACCTAATGCAATGGAAAGCAGCACTCTGAGCAAGAGCGCAACGTCCTCGTCGAGATTGAGCACGGGAAGCCTGGCCCAAGCCCTTTGATGCCTGCGCTTCGCAAAGATCGGAAGGCTTATCCGGTTGCGAGATTGAATTCTTTATGGCACCTCTCGGTATAGGGCGGTCATATGGAAGAAATATTTCCAAAATACAATGACCTTCATATTGTGCATCTACCGATGCTTCCTTGAGTTGAACGCAAACCTTACCAAGATGCGCGCCCATCTGCCGGTGGTCACTACAGACTATGTATTGAACGACGGTGACATTATCGTCACGAAGCCAGATTTAAAAGGAAAGCGTACTTACGTTAATCGTGACTTCTTGAAAATCAGCAGGTGTGCTGTGCTGGAATCGATAGGTGCGCCACACAGTCTCATGCGTCATTCCGACATGCCGCAAGACACCTTCGAAGATGTGTGGCGCTCGCCCAAAAGCGGCAAGTCTTGGAACGGAGGGAGAAAATTCGCGGTAAAAATGGTGACTGCTACTGCGGCGAGGCGACGGTGACCGTGCATGGGCAAGAATAATCATGGTGATGACCGAAGATCATTCATTGCGACAAGCACGTACCCGGGCGGACAGGTTATTTTTCTTCCTGCTTGCGGCATTAAGCCCACTGATTAGCAGCGTAGCTTATATTTACGGACACGGCCAAACGCTGCCACCGGCCTGTTCTGATACAGGCGCTTCCCCGATGCTCATCGCCGGTAATTGGACTGACGCCTTGCTCTTCACGAGCCCTGTTGCATTCGTGGCCGCGCTGCTCTGGCGATACCGTCCAGGACGGGCAATAGGAGGCATATATAGCGCTATGGCGAGCGCATGGTTTTCGACACTGTTGATCCACTTTAGCGGCGGACACGTCCTGGCATATTTTCTGTTCTTTATCATTACCTTGCTTTTGCTGCTTTACCGAAGCACGTGGCCCCTCGTCACAGCCTGCAGCCTGATGACTTCCTGCTATCTCGGTGGGTATGGACTGCAAGGGCTCGGCTTTCCCGTGGTTGCCTTTTCGTGCCTCAACAGCACGAGTTTGTGGATGAATGTCCTTGTCGTAATTGGATATTGTTTACTGCTCATTTACATGGTCGCGAAAACGCAAGCGCGGGATGCGCAGGCGGGAGATTGCCCCCCGCCGAGGCATAAAGTTCCATCGTGGCGCACTCACTGATTGCACCGCACAGAACAGCGCATGTCAGACCGAATGCCCAGGAGGGGCGGGGCTGCGTCCATACCCGCGGCGACGGAAGATCACGCGTGCTTGGCAGGGCTGAACAAATTCCGCCGGATACTGATGCGCTAGTAGGATAATGGCCATCGTTTTATCGGCGTCGTTCCTGTCGCGTGTTTTATGATTGTGCGCCGTCGCTATTGATGAATGAGTTCTTGTGGCAAACGTTGCATGCAGCGCGGCCCCTATCCAAAGGGAGGCATGGCCTCCGGCCAGGCAAGCGATCAATGTTCGCGATAGCCCCCCGGGGGTACATCAGATTTGATGGTAGAGTCGCCATATTCAGGGCTCGAGTTATTCAGGTATTTCCGCAGCGGTATCGCTGATCGCTAGAAAGAGGAATTGGGATGTTTGCTGCAGTAGATTTAGGTTCCAACAGTTTTCGCCTGCATGTTGGGCTGTACGATGGAGAGGCAATCCGCATAGTCAAGAGCGCACGGGATCCGATTCGCCTTGCTGCAGGTCTCGACAATGACGGAAACCTGACTGGTGAGGCGATGCAGAAGGCAGTGCAGTGCCTCGCAAATTTCAAGTCCATTCTTGACGGCTACAAGCTCGATGCGGTGCGAGTCGTCGCGACCAATACCTTGCGTATCGCGAAGAATGGCGTCGCATTCCTGCCCGCGGCGGAACGAGCAATTGGATATCCGATCGAGATCATCTCGGGCGAGGAGGAGGGACGGCTGATCTACATGGGCGTTGCAAGCACGCTTGATTCTTCGAGCGAGACGCGACTGGTCGTGGATATCGGTGGAGGTTCGACGGAATTAATTCTTGGTCGTGGCCATGATGTGCTTCAGGTCGAATCATTTAGCATCGGAACCGTCGGGCAGGCGCAAGCGTTCATCAGGGATGCGCAGATCGACGCTGCTGGGCTTAATGCGGCGGTTTTGTCGGCACGTTCAGTGTTTGAAGATGGGGCAGAGCCATTCCGCCACCAACAATGGGGCCACGTTTACGGTTCCTCCGGAACGATACGGACGATATCCGACGCCTTGTCAAAAAATGCGATCGGGGATCGCACGCTGTCGCTGGACAATCTCGAGGCACTGAAGGTCCGTCTACTACGAATTGGCCATGTCAGTCAGGTCGACCTGCTGGGCATCAAGCCGGAGCGTGTCACTCCAATGATAGGTGGGTTGACCATTCTGATCGGCATAATGCAGGAACTTGGTATTGAATCCCTTACGGCCGTGGATGCCGGCCTTCGCATGGGAGTGCTGTGGGACTTGCAGCTGCGCGCCACGAGACGGGACCGACGCGAACAGTCGGTGCTTGAGTTCATGCACCGTTTTCATGTCAATGAGGATCGCGCCTCGCGCGTTGCGACGCTCGCAACCACGTTGTACAGCCAGCTCAAGCCGCAGGACGATACGTTCGCGAAATATCTTTACTGGGGCGGCTTGCTACATGAAATCGGACTTGCGGTCTCACATACCGGGTACCACAAACACGCAGCATATATGCTCGAGAATGCCGACCTTCCTGGATTTACGGCACGCGAGCAGCGATTTCTCAGCACATTGGTTCTTGCGCACAAGGGCAACCTGCGCAAAGTATCGGAGGCCCTGCGTGATGCCGATTTCACCAAAGCGGTTCTGGCATTGCGGCTCGCGATCACTTTCATGCATGCACGGATCGACACTGAAGTGAGCGGCCTACGTCTAAAAATGAAGAGCCGCATCGAACTGGAGTTCAAGCGAGAATTAGCTGTCCAGCATCCGACGGTTTTGTATTGGATTGAAAAAGAGAAAGGTTGGTGGAACGAGGTGGGCATGGAGATGACGGTGAAGTCCGGCGGATAATCAGTCACTTCCATTCTGGCATGACACCAGGCCGACGCAGCCCTGCACGTGGAAAGAGTTCGGCACATTTATACCCGGCGACAGGAAGTGACGCTGATGACCAGAAGCGTGGCAAGCCGCGGCGTTCAGGGCTTGTCATTACCCACAAATCCTGATCGCAGGGGATACAAGGCAGTCCTGATAACTGCCCGCTTTCTATCGATCACTCTGGGCGTGCCGTGTCAACGCGGGTTCGGGGGCAGCCGGGGAACGTGAGCGACTACTCGGTGATGGCACGCTTTTCGTCAAGTATGGTAGATGGGCTCAGTCGTTTCTAACGCCTGACGGTCCCACTTACCCAGCGTAGCTGCCGCGGCATAGGCATCCTCCAAAAATTCCAGCAACATCTGATCCGGCGAGGATGCATGCCTAACCTCTTCGTAGGGCAAGATGAATTCGCGAAAATTGGGGTCATACCGTGCCGTTTCTGGCATGACCCGATGGGTATTGAAGCCGGCCGGCTCAGGGTAAGCGTAGGTGTAAAAGATCGGCAAAGGCAACGCATCGCTGCCTGGCCAGAAGCCACAACTGCAGACTTCATGCGAATAGGCTTCGCGCATCACCCAGTCCGGGCAGTTCGGCACGCTGCCGGAGAACGCGGGCGCCCGCCGCCCGGAAAAGCGCGTCAATGCCAGATCGAAGCTGCCCCAGAAGAAATGTACCGGACTGCATTTGCCAATGAAGCGGCCACGGAATTGCTTGAATACCCGATCCGCTTGGGCCAGAACCTGCCAGAACCGATTGGCTGCCTCCGAATCATAGGAGGCGTGTTTGGTGTCTTCCTGGAATGGAACCGGATTCAGAACTTCATTGGGAGCGCCATGAATTTTGATGTCCAGGCCAAGTGCTGACAATCGGGAAAACAATTGGTGGTAAAAATCCGCTACCGAACGGGGCACCAAGGGTATCACTTCGGTAGGGGCATCGCTGCATTGAATCGCAAGTTGATGGTCTACAAAGTCGAAATCGATCTGGAAGAGGCGATTCCCGTAGGGAATCGGTGAGGTGGTTAAGCCATGGGCCGTCACATACAGCGGGACATTCCATGAGTGATTGACCCAGGGGGATTGGACCTTACGGATTTTGCCGACGATCTGCGTCCACATATGCAAAGTTTCGCAGGTGTCTCGCCAGGCTTCGTATGGCAACTCGGGCCAACCTGCGGGGCCGGTCGGACTGGATAATGAACGTATGGGCATTACAATGGCCTCCGAGCAGGTAACGTTGGGGTACAAAGGTGCCTGGGCGAGTCCGATGCGGACGATCATTAAGACTGCTGAGCGTCGTCGCGGTTTCCACGTCTGAGCGTGAAATGAAGGCGATCCGTAGCAATTCGTGAGGTGAACGCACGTGTCATCATCACCTTCATGACCCTGCCAATGTCGATATTGCGTCGTACATGACCGCTCAACTGTCTAAGATGTGATCGCCGAAAACGATAGATTGCAATCAGCTGTTTCGCCGCATGGTGTTTAACATCCTGGTCGGCAACGTCGACGGTCACATGCGCCATCATGCGCGGCTGATGCGCTACCCCAGCCGGTTCGTGTTGTCGCCGGCATTCGATATCGCCCCCCACGTGGACGCCAGCGCGGCGGCGCAATCCATCGGCGTGGGCGCTTATGGCCCGGCAAACAATTGGGAGAACGCGTTGTCCCAATGCGGCCGGTTTTTTCTCACTCGCGACGAGGCTGGCATGAACATGCGCGACATCCACACGCTGGCCGCGTGCTTTACTGCTGCCGAAGAGGTCGGACGGATGGCGATCTCGATACCGGGGGGGCGCAATCGAGCCGAAGCGGGTGCTCAGCACTCCCAGACCGACGGAGCCCAACCGGGGACCTCCCGCCCAACAACATCCAGCATCCGCCTGCCAGAAGCTGCGCATGCTCAACAGAGTGCCTATTGCTGCGCCTGAACGGCGTGCGGCGGCACGCCGCAATAGATCTGCAAGCATGAGTGATCGGTTCATTCCCGCCACACAAACGGACGATGGCGACTGATTGATCGTCAGCGGCCTTGATCGCTTTCGTGAACAACTTGACGAATACGGCAACGCTGAGGTGTATTCGGCCAACGGCAACGGACGATTGTTCGTGCACGAGGTGGGTGACGAAGTTGTTTCGCTAAGTGCTACGTCACAAGCGACCCTGGAAATGGCTGCGGCAGAGATTATCCATCGCGTCAAATATTGACCCCAGGAGCTCACGCCGGTCGTGATGGAGCGTTGGCGCAGCAGATGCAGTCCGATCCTATTGGTTGGTATGGTTTTATGGGGGCTGCAGATGTTGTTTGTTATGCCATGCTCAATTCCCCGATTTGAAAAAATGAGATAAACGATATATATTATTTATACAATTTAAAACTAGAGGAAAATTATGGCAAAGACATCTGCATCCACACCTGTTGCTGCAACCGAAAAGAAGCCAGTGCGCAAAAAAACCGAAGCTGCGGCCGACCTGGCAACGCCGGCCAAGGCCGTGAAGGCTGCTACACCCGTTAAGCCCGCTGCAAAGGCGGTAGCCACGGACAAGGCGGCGCAAAAAGAGAAGGTCAAGAAAATCAAGCTGGTCCGGGATAGCTTCACCATGCCGGAAGATGAATATGCCATTCTTAGCGACGTAAAAAAGGCGTGCCTGAAGGCAGGCATTGAAGTCAAAAAAAGCGAACTCCTCCGTGTTGGCGTCGCATTGATTCGTCAACTGCAAATCGAAAAGCTTAGGGAAGTGCTGACCGGTCTGCCAGCGTTAAAAGCAGGACGGCCGAAGAAAAGCAAGTAACACTCGGCGGTGCTGCCGGGGCGCCCGTTCCGGTTTTCTCCTGGCTGCATGTCATCCAGATGACATGCAGCTGTCATTCGCATGCAGTAATCCACAGTTACGCTTCCATTGTCGAATCAATGAGGACATTGGATGCGATCCCATCCCACCGCAGTTGACAGCGTGCAGTTGGTCTCGAGACTTGTTCGAGGCTGTGCGCTCGCCCATGGAAGTCAGCACGAAGAACATCGATCCGGCTTGCCGCAGTCGCTTTGGCTTGCAGGCGGGTGCCTTGCATCGGATGAGCGCAAGGCGTGCCATGCATTCGGTAAAGCGAGGTCGCGATGAAACCGGCAGACGATTTCCTCGATCCGCACTTCTTGAAATCGCGCGGGAAGCGGGCGGTAACGCGATTCAGAGCCATCTGGATATCCGACGTGCACCTTGGGACGACAGGATGCCAGGCAGCGCGCTTGCTGGAGTTCCTGCAACATACCGAATCCGACACGCTCTACTTGGTCGGAGATATTGTCGACGGCTGGCAATTGAAACGTCGTTGGTACTGGGACCAGATACACAATAACGTGGTGCAAAGCGTGCTGAAGAAAGCAAAAAAAGGCACCGAAGTCATCTTCATCCCCGGGAATCATGATGAAGCGATCCGCCAATTTATCGATCTTGATTTTGGCGGAATCCGGATTCGCGACGAACTGGTGCATGTGACAGCGCAGGGGAAACGGATGCTGGTTCTACACGGTGACCGCTTTGACGGCGTCATCGCGTGCGCAAAATGGCTTGCGTACGTGGGCGATACCCTCTACACCCTGATCCTGAAGATCAATCAGGTATTTAACAAATGGCGAGCACGTGCTGGCTTGCCGTACTGGTCGCTCTCCCAGTACCTGAAGCTGAAAGTCAAGAACGCCGTCAGTTACATCAGCTCGTTCGAGCATGCGCTTGCAAGCGAAGCGCGGAAGAGAAATGTCGATGGCGTTATTTGCGGCCATATACACAAACCGGAAATCCGGGATATCGAGGGCATTACTTATTGCAATGACGGTGACTGGGTCGAGAGCCTAACGGCGCTCGTCGAGGATCTTTCCGGCGAACTTCGCCTGGTGACTTGGCACGAAATCGTCATGCCGCCGATTCACGCTAAACAAGAGGAATTAGGTGAAGTATGCGTATTGCCATCGTAACGGATGCCTGGTCACCGCAAATCAATGGGGTCGTTAGCACGCTGGTCGCTACGCGTCAGTGCCTGCGTAACGCCGGACACGAGGTCGAAGTGGTCAGCGCAGCGGGTATGAAGACGTTCGCTTGCCCAACCTATCCTGATATCCGCCTCGCATGTAATCCCTACCGCAAGGTGGCGTCAATCCTGGAGAATCTTGAACCGGATTGTATCCATATCGCGACTGAGGGGCCAATCGGGCTGGCTGCGCGCCGCCATTGCCTGAAGCACGGGCTGGCCTTCACCTCCTCTTACCATACGCGCTTTCCGGAATACGTGCGGGCCCGTTCGCTCATTCCCATGACGCTCACCTATCGCTGGCTCAAGTGGTTTCACGGGCCATCTAAAGCAGTGATGGTGCCCACTCCCGGTATCCTGCGCTCCCTTGAAAAACGGGGCTTTCGCCATCTCGTCCTGTGGGGGCGTGGCGTCGACACCGGCTTGTTCCGTCCAGCCCAGGTGGACCAAACCGGCATTGCGCGTCCGCTTTACCTGTATGTCGGCAGGATCGCGGTGGAAAAGAATGTCGAGGACTTCCTGCGGCTCGACCTGCCTGGTTCCAAATGGGTGATTGGTGACGGGCCCATGCGTGAAGAGCTGCAGCGCCGCTATCCCGGAGTTCGCTTCCTTGGCGCGCGTAACAACGACGAGCTTGTGCCGTATTACAACTGCGCCGACGTCTTCGTGTTCCCTAGCCGTACAGACACGTTCGGCCTTGTCATGGCTGAAGCGATGGCATGCGGCACACCGGTGGCTGCGTATCCAGTAGACGGGCCTCTCGACGTCGTCTCGCATGGGCGGTCCGGCGTGCTGGACCACGACCTGGAACGCGCCTGCCTTGCGGCACGCCAACTGTGCCGCAAGGCTGTGCGACTACATGCGCTGCAGTATTCGTGGAGCGCCGCCACACAGCAATTCCTGGCCAATCTGCATCTCGCCCGTACTGCCCAGGGGGGTGAGGCGGCACAGTCGTCGTTGGCTTGAGATGGAAGACCATGCAAACGATATATCGTAAGCAGTGCTTGTCAGATGCCGCACCGAACGTGGGAGTGCTTGCCCCTGCTTCGCTGCGCAGGAGGCGGATCTTGCTGTTGAGCGTTTCCGCCGGCGCAGGCCATGTGCGTGCAGCCGAATCAATCCGTGCGCATGCCGCGATGTATGGGGCTGATATAACGGCGATGCACCTCGATGTGATGAGCGTCGTGCCATCGCTCTTTCGCCGCTTGTACACGGATTTCTATATTTTTCTTGTTCAGCGGTATCCGGCTATCTGGGGATATCTGTACCGGATAAGCGATAAAGTGCCGTCGGACAGCCCGTGGCAAACCGTGCGACGGGCAATCGAGCGGATGGCGTCGCGCCGCCTGATGGAAAAAATCGCATTATTTCGGCCGGATGCGATCATTTGCACGCATTTTATGCCCGCAGAGTGGCTGGCGAACCCCGGAGGGAAGCGACATTTCGGCTCTCCGGTATGGGTACAGGTAACTGATTTCGACTTGCATGCAATGTGGGTGCAACCGAATATGGCGGGCTATTTTGCGGGCAACGAGGAAGTGGCCTTTCATATGCGCGCACAAGGTATCGCGCCAGACGCCATTCATGTCACTGGTATTCCAGTCATGCCGGCGTTCGGGCAGCATCATAGCCGAACCGAATGTGCTGCAGAATTTGGACTTGTTCCACAGAAAACGACGCTCTTGCTGATGGGAGGAGGCGCTGGGCTTGGGCGTTTGGATGAGACCGCGGCCGACCTGCTAGCGCTCGATCCGGATCTTCAACTCATTGTCATGGCCGGAAAAAACGCGGTCGCCTTGTCCGCTCTGCAGCGCCTGGCGGTGCTGCATCCCGGTCGCATACTGGCACAGGGATTTACCGATCGTGTCGAGCGCTTGATGGCTTGCGCCGACCTGGCGATTACCAAGCCGGGCGGGTTGACTACATCGGAATGCTTGGCCATGGGGCTGCCAATGATTCTGACGGCCCCGATCCCGGGGCAGGAAGAGTGTAATGCCGATTTTTTGCTGGAGCAGGGCGTCGCCTTCAAGGCGAACGACGCTGCATCGCTCGCCTACCGCGTCCGTTATCTGCTGCAGCATCCCGAAAGACTCGCGGAGATGCGCGACAAGGCCAAGGCAATCGCCCGCAGTGCGGCGGCCGATCATGTACTGGATGTCGTTCTCGGAAAATCAATGCCACGCGATTCACATGCAACGCACTAATCGTCGCCTGCACCTGGTGCTCACGCTGGCATGGGTCATTCTTCTCGCCTATTTTTTTGCAAATATCGAAATTCAGATCGAAGGTGCCGCCGGCTGGGCTGCCAACCTGCCGACCTGGCGTATCGAGCAGCACTGGTTGCTTGATATCTTCTGGGGCGGCCGTCCTATGACCGGCTATCACGCCTGGGTATTCCCCTTCGTCGCGCTGTTCTTTCATTTCCCACTGTTTTTTATGGGACGCTGGTCGTTAAAGGCAGAACTCCGTGTCCTTGCCTGCATCATGCTGTTTTGGATTGTCGAAGACTTCCTTTGGTTCGTGCTCAATCCTGCGTATGGATTGTCACGCTTTCATCCGGAGTCGATTGCGTGGCACAAGCATTGGTTTTGGCGGGCACCGATCGATTATTGGATTTACAGCGGTATCATGCTCGTAATGCTGTGCCTCTCCTGCAGGAAATTGAAATAGGAAGGCGTTCGCCATTGTTCGCCATAACGAACGCTGCAGGGAAATGGGCCTGCCGCATCACGGCGTCAACCAATGGCCAATGGCTTCTGTGTTCGGTGTTGCAAAGAGCTTCATGACGTCCCGGGGCTATTTCTTCTGCATCGTGGGCATCACTTTCCGACCAAGTCGGGACCCATGACCGCCCTGATGAAATTGGCATCCGTCTCATCTTTTACCCGCTGCGCGATCCAGCAGATGGCCCCCTTACGCAAGGTCCACTCATCGCGCTGACCTGTAATCAGCAACGCGGCGATTTGGCCAAGAAACGGCTGATGTCCGACTATTAATACCGGCTCTCGGCTGGTCGGCCAGTGAGCGGCTTCTAATACCTCTTCGGCCGTGGAATCCGGCCCGAGGTGAGGCATGATCTTGAATTTGCGTCCCAGCGCTGATGCGGTTTGTACAGTCCGCGTGGTTGGGCTGGTCAGGACGCGGCAGGTATTGGGTAAAACGCGATCCAGCCATTCGGCCATCTTTGCTGCCTGCTTCTGTCCTTTTGGCGTGAGAGCCCGCGCGGCATCGGGTTGGTCGATGTCGCCTGCTTCAGCCTCAGCATGACGCCATAAAATGAGTTCCATCGCATCTCCTTTCTCGCCATACGCTTTAGGCGCCGAGTGTCTGCGCGAGGTATTGCTGCGCGCAGAAAGCACGTTGCTTGCCGATGGGCTTGCGCTTGCGGTAGCTTCCGTCGGATACCAATTCCCAGGAGTTGGTGTTGTCCTTCAAGTAGGGATTCAAGCCTTGGGCGATTACTTGCCGTTTCAGTTTCGGATCCAATACCGGAAATGCCACTTCAACGCGTCGGAAGAGGTTGCGGTTCATCCAATCGGCACTGGCAAGATAGACGTCATTCTTTCGATCGTTACGGAAAAAATAGATGCGGCTATGTTCCAGAAACCGGCCGACAATCGAACGTACGCGTATGTTTTCCGATAGATGCGGCACTCCGGGGCGGAGTGCACATGCGCCGCGTACGATCAAGTCGATTTTGACGCCGTCGGCAGAGGCTGCATAAAGCGCTCGGATCACTGACTCGTCCAGCAGCGCATTCATCTTGGCAATAATGCGGGCAGGGCGACCTTCGCGCGCAATTGCCGCTTCATTTCGAATGGCGCGGATGATTTCCTTTTGCAAGTCAAATGGCGCCAGCCAAAGGTAGTTCAGTTTTTTCGGCTTGGTAAGGCTGGTCAAGTGGATGAAGACTTCATTGACTTCCGCCGTCAGCGCCGGATGTGCAGTCAGCAAGCCAAAATCCGTATAAAACTTGGTCGTCGTCGGATGGTAGTTGCCGGTGCCAAGGTGCGCATAGTGACGCAATTCGCTGGCTTCGCGGCGCAAAACTAGTGCGAGTTTGGCATGCGTTTTCAGCCCTACCACCCCATAAACCACCTGGGCACCGACGCGCTCGAGCCGCTCGGCCCAGTTGATATTTGCCTCTTCATCGAAGCGCGCCATCAACTCCACAATTACGGTCACTTCCTTGCCACGCTGCGCCGCGATGATGAGTGACTCCATCAGCGAGGAATTCATGCCGGTACGATAGATGGTCTGCTTGATTGCGACGACATTCGGGTCGAGCGCGGCGCAACGGATAAATTCGACAATCGGCTGAAACGACTGGAACGGATGATGCAGCAACACGTCGCGCTTGCGCAGCAATGCAAACATGTCACCGTCAACCAGCGTCTGCGGCAGCCCGGGCTGGAAAGCGGGGAAATGCAGTATCGGCTGCTGGACGCTATTGATCAATTCCAACAGGCGGACCATATTAACAGGACCGTCTACGGCGTATAACCGGCTCTTGTCGATGGAGAATTGTTCGAGCAGGAAGGAAGCCAAATGCGGAGGACAATTCCGTGCGACCTCGAGGCGGACAGCAAAACCGAATTGACGACTTTGCAGCTCACTCTGCAATGCCTGTCGCAAGTTCTTGACCTCTTCCTCGTCGACCCACAGGTCGCTGTTGCGCGTCACACGGAACTGGGAATAGGCAACGACTTCGCGCCCGGTAAATAGATCTGCAATATGTGCATGAATGACGGACGACAGGAGGCAAAATACAACACCGTTCGTTGATAGATGGTCAGGCAGGCGAATTACCCGCGGCAATACTCGTGGAGCCTTTAAGATGGCAATGCCTGTGCCACGGCCGAAAGCATCTTTTCCAGATAACTCGACAATAAAGTTAAGACTCTTGTTAACGACTTGCGGAAAGGGGTGTGCCGGATCGAGGGCAATTGGTGTTAGCAGGGGGCGTACTTCGCGATCAAAGTACTCTTTTACCCAGGCGCGTTGCGCATCATTTCTCTCGTGATGCCGTAATAAATGCACTCCCTTTTCAGACAACTGCGGCAGGATATCCCGATTGAGCAACTCGTATTGGCGTTCGACGAGTTGGTGGCATTCGATGCTCGTTCTCTCCAGTGCGGCAGTCAACGCCGGGGGCTCGGACTTTCTACCCTCCATGCGATCATGGGCCAACAGACTGGCGATACGAACCTCAAAGAACTCGTCCAGATTGCTACTGACAATACACAGATAGCGCAGGCGTTCGAGCAGAGGAAGAGTCGCATCCTCTGCTTGCGCTAAAACCCTGCGGTTAAACGCCAGTTGCGAAAGCTCCCGGTTTAAATATATGTTGGTAGACGGTAGAGTCAGCACTGGTGCTACTGCTTTTATTTTTGCGCTCATAGAAGGAATGATCCCTAGGGCCCTACAGTTTAGGATGCATATATGACAATTCAATGACAAGCCAAACACGTGTTCGTGTTTTTGTCATATTCCTCCTGCTTAAGCCTGGATAGGCTCCATCACATTGCCGCGCCGAAGCAGCGGCAATCTGTCCGCTTTACACGTGATTGATGACTATTTGCGCTGCTACGGAGATGGCAATAATGTAGTCCTCCGGAAATATTTCAAAAGTAAAATCGACTGCATTTCTGCTTCTCCCTAGGGCGATGATTTTGTATCAGCCGTTCAAGTTCAGTACCTTAAAATCAATTGCGCAAGAGGGGCGCTGGCTTGTCGTCGGCACTATCCTCCTCGCCGTACTTTGTCTTGCAATCATATGGCTGATCACCATTTCTTTAGTGCTGGGCGAAAGGCGGCAAGCGGTAGAGCAATCGATTCTGGCGAGCCAAAATATCTCTTCTATTGTCGCCGCCGACATCGACGAGGTCTTTGGACGTGCGCTTCTGTACGCACAGTTAAGCAGCAGTGCACTGAAACCGAATGGCGACACGCCATCGATTCCTGCACCCCTTACCTTTGGGGACTCCGCGTATTTGCGGCTTGCGGTTTTCGGTTCGAACGCCGAGCTGAAGTACGTATCATCACGTGGCGAGATAGAGCCTGAAATGCGGGAGCTAGTCCGTGTCGTCCTGCAGGACAGCAGCGCGCTCCACAGGCAACGTCGTCCTTTCATCGGGCGGCCAGCGGCAAATTGGACCATTCCCGTCGCGGTACCAATTGTCTCCGGCGACGAGCCAATCGGTGTATTCGCCGCAAATATCGATCTTGGCTATCTTCTACGCTTATATAAAGAGTCGACCAGTAGTAAAGATACCGCATTGGAAGTGCTGGATTTTCATGGGCAGCAGCTGTTTGAAATACGCGGTGGAATGGTGTCAGATAGCGACCATGATGCCCTGTCGAGTTACAGCGGCGTCATTGGCCGCGGCAAGAAATTGGGACGCATCGAAGTAGCATCGCAGGCAAATAATATTACCCGCATTGGGAGCTACCACATATTGGATCGGTTTCCGATCGCAGTTGCCATTACACGAGACAGTGTTGCCGTGGAGGGGGAGTTGACGGAGCGTCACCGAAGCTACCTTTGGCGAGGCATACTTATGTCGGTCGTAACCATTCTGCTTTCAGCGGGCCTGACAGTTTTGGCTCAACGCCAGCGCAGGCTGTATCAGGAACTCACAGAGTCGGAAGTGCAAAAGCAGGCGCTCATCGAACAGCTTGAGCAGGAAAAGGCACGAGCCTTCCAGCTTGCGTCGCATGATTTTTTGACAGGCCTTCCGAATCGCATGATGTTTTATGAGCTTGCGACAGTTGAGCTGGCGCGCGCGCGGAGAAGCCGAAATTTATATGCGGTCTACTTCCTGGATTTGGATAAATTCAAGGCAATTAACGATACGCTTGGGCATGCCGTCGGTGATCTTCTTCTCAAGGCAGTGGCAGAACGCCTGCGTGGCGCATTGCGCGAGTACGATTTGGTGGCCCGATTTGGTGGAGATGAATTCATCATCCTCGTTTCTGAATTGAACTCGGAGGAGCGGGCGAGCAAGATTGCGGAAAAGCTGGTTGATTGCCTGTCGGCGCCATATCTTGAGATGAATGGACATAGTGTTGATACGACACCCAGTATCGGCATTGCCCTCTGCCCAAGGGATGGACAGGACATCGATACCCTGATTTTGAATGCCGATGCGGCAATGTACAGTGCGAAGCGGAGTGGTCGAGGAAAATATCGCTTCTATGACGATTCACTTAATACGTCCTCCGCACGTTCCCTGGAACTACTCACGCGTTTCCGACGTGCGATCAGGGACAACGAGTTCTGTCTTCATTATCAAATGCGCATTTCCCTTAAGGATCTTCGCCCCGTCGGCATGGAGGCATTACTGCGCTGGCAGCATCCCAAACATGGCCTGATTTTTCCTGGCGATTTTATCGGCATTGCAGAAGAGCATAATTACATTACGCCGTTGGGGCATTGGATCGTCACGGCAGTGTGCACACAGCTTGCGCAGTGGCGTGACGCCGGAAATCCTCTCTTACCAGTTGCCATCAATATATCCGCCAGGCAGTTGTCTGATGACAGCCTGGTGGACGTCATCTTGAGCAATATCCGGGAAAAAAATATCCCGGTAGAGCTAATTGAGATAGAAGTGACCGAAAGCTGTTTTCTGGAGTGCCCGGAGACGGCGCAACGCGTATTGGAAAAGCTTCAGCAAGCAGGCATTCAAATTTCTCTGGACGATTATGGCACGGGTTTTTCCGGCCTCAGCCATTTGAAGCAGTTGCCGATCAGTGCGGTGAAAATTGATCGGTCCTTTATTCGCGACATCCGTAACGATACGAGCGATGCGATGATCGTCTCCTCAACGATCGCCCTGTCCCACAATCTCGGCTTGAAAGTCGTCGCTGAAGGTGTTGAGACAAAAGAGCAAGTCGTGCATTTAAAAACGGCCGGTTGTGACGAAGTACAGGGATTCTATTTTCATCGGCCCGCTCCGGCGTCAGATGTTGCTGTGAGCTTGCAAAATTTCGGCCGTCTTCCTGTAGAGAGTATGCGTGCTTATGCATAAGCCGTTGGTAAGGTTCCTTTTCTCTTTTTTCATGCCGCTAGTGCTGATGGGCGTGGTGGGTTCTAGCGCCTCTGGCTGTGAAAGGCCAAAGCGTCTCGTTTATTCCATGGTGCCTGAAGGTAGCGTCGAACAGGACCTTACGCGATTCCGGCCGCTGTTGACGGAATTAAGTGAATCTCTTGGTGTGCCGGTGGATGTTGTGACGCCAGCTTCATACGGCGCAGTGATTGAAGCGCTCACCAGTGGCGCGGTCCATGTCGCACGGCTTGGCCCGGCAGCGTATATTGCCGTAAAGGGAAGAAACTCAAAAATCACACCTTTCGCCACTTTCTCTCAACAGGCAAGTACATTTCAGGAAGAGGGCGCATTCTATTATTCGATGCTGGTTGTACTGGCCAAGAAGCCTTTCCGGACGTATGACGACTTGAGGGGAAAGCGCCTGGCACTAGTGGACCCTGAAAGCACTTCCGGGAATAAAATACCACGACTGTATTTCGGCCGCGTTCTACAAGGGCCATTGCACACCCATTTTGCAAGCATTTCATATGCTGGAAGTCATCAACTTGCGGCGGAAGCGCTACTAGACGGTCGGGTAGACGCTGCCTTCATATCCAGCTTGCACCTTTTACTTGGTTAATAACGGAACAGCAAGAAAAGGCGATTTTCGCGTGCTGTGGCGTTCGGCCCCCGTACCGATGGATCCATTTGTCTACCGCGGTGAATTATGTCAGGACGTGAAGGAAAAAATTCGTGCCACCTTCTTTCGCCAAAGTGAGCCAAGTAAAACCGTTCTCGGCGACATGCATGGCATTCGCTTTCTACCCATTGACGATAGCGATTACGACGTTATCAGGAACTTGAACATAAAGGTTTCACGCATTCCCCTGCCTGGGCGCCAGCCGGGAGGGGGGTAGCGGGACCGCGGGCGTTCCACCTGACTCTGGCTGGCGACGTACTGTTTCACCCCCTCCAGAGAAGCGCCGCCGACGCTGCCCACATAATAGGCCCGGTGCCAGAAATACGGCTTCCCGTAGCACTGCGCGAGATGCTGCGGAAACCGGTTGCGCGCGCCTGGCGGTAGCCGTCTTCAGGTTGTTCATCAACGTCGAGATATTGAGCGCCGGGTGAATGCTCACCAGCAAATGGACATGATCCTCTCCGGCGCCAAATTCGAGCAGCGCCATTCCAGGAGAATCTCCTCGAACGTACCGCGCAGGGAGTCCTGCGTCTCGGGATGCAGGATCTTGCGCCGGTATTTCGTGACGAACACGATAGGTAGCTGAAGCGCAAATACGGCATGCGACGCCGATGTGATGGCTTGAGGTTCCATGCGGCCCAAGATCGCATCGCTGCATGCAAACCGGAAAACGCCTGCGCTGCTATCCCGCCCCCGCGCTGCAAGACACTCTCTGGCAGTGGATCGGCGCGCAGGAATTCATCGACACCGCCCACAGTGGCGAGGACCGGTACTTCCGCACGTTCGCGCGCAAGTGCCTGGCGCTGGCGGGACAGCATCCTCCGGTTGATCAGGTCTACTGCCACTTCCACGCGAACGCAATTGACTGGATCCGTAGCATGCCCAGCCAGATCCTGCGCAATGGCGCAGCAACGTGGTACCAGGCCTATCAGCGCTTCTTCAAAAAGCTGGCGGGCCGCCCAGGGTTCAAGCAACGCCATGGCAGGCGGGCGGTGTCGATCACCCGTGAACTGTTCCGCCTGCCAGCGGTGGGCAAGGGCGAGGTGCCCGCCGGCGACTATGCGCTCGAGATCGGCACGCAGAAACACCCGGTCGGCACCATCCCGTTTCACGTGCACGTGCCATTCCAGCCGCCGAACAGCGTTCATCTTTCCATTGAGCACGGCCGCTGGCATCTGTCTTTCTCGTACGACGATGGCGCCATCGAGCCAAAGGACGACCACACGGCAGCCTGGTTGCGCCAGCACAGCTGGCGTCACCACGAAGCAGCAACAGAAGAAAGAGGTAGGGGCGGGATGCTCCGAACCGGCGGACCTCGGTTCGCCCACGCTCGTGGAGACGCGCGTCAGACGCACGCGAAAGCAGTCTGGTTCGCGTGTGCTGCAGTCTGTGAAACGAGAAACCGCCTACGACAACGCGAAGCGTTCAGAGGCGGGTATATTCATGGCGTGTAGATAGTCTTCTTCTAGAGCGGTTTTCAAATTAGTGTAGGGAATAGCCGCAATGGGCAAACCAGCCTCTGGCGTCGCTATTACTGATTTTGTTAATGACTTTCGTCAGTGCCATATCTAGCGCTTCACGGGTTCGGGCTTTCATGCCGCGCAGGCGCGTTTTGATTTTGGACCAGCAGGGTTCAATCGGAGACCAATCGGGAGAATATGGCGGCAGGTAGACTAATTCCGCGCCAGTAGCCGTAATCATGGCTTCAATGTCCTGGATTTTATGCGCGCTCAGGTTGTCCATCACCACTACATCGCCAGGTCGCAGGGTTGGAGCCAGAACCTGCCCCACGTAGGCACGGAATACGGCGGCATCGGTAGCGCCTTCGACCGTCATGACGGCATGCATGCCATACCAGGACAACATGCCAAGAATGGTGACATTGCGTCCGAAGTTCTTGGGAACCGCATCATGCACGCGCCTGCCGCGCTCGGCCCTTCCATAGCGCCGGCTCATAGCAATGTTCAATCCAGACTCGTCGACAAATTTCAGCCTTTTGACCGAGTATTTTGCGATTTTCCTGCGGTATCGGCGGCGTGCCACACGTACGCGCAAGCTGTCCCGTTCTGTGGCATGGACAGTCTTTTTTTTCGACGCATGCCCATCTGATGCAGCACTCGGCACATAGTCGGCTCGCTCACGGTCATGCCTGTGCAGCCGTGCAGACGCTCGACCAATTCCTTCAAGGTCATGTCGGACTGTTCGTGCAGCCAGTGCCGTAATCGTTCACGGCACGCATCGTCAAGTAGAGCGTGCCTGCCGCGCCGGCGCTGCGGCCGAACCAACTCACCCCCGCTGCGACGGTAATATTGCAGAAGAGATTCAACGAAGGACAGGCTGACATTGAAAAACTCTGCCACCTCGCGTTGCGATTGCGTTCCTCTTTCACACGCCTGCACAATTCTGCGGCGTAAATCCACTGAATACCGAGCGGCCATGATTGCACCATGACTGTTGCAAAGTTGGCCGTACGACTCTACATAAAGCCTCATGTTCCCTTTGCATTTATGAAATGCGCTCTAGCTCGCCAAGGCCATTGCAGAACTCGTCAGTCGCTATATGACGTGGCTGTGGCGCCAGCCAGGCCGGCTCAGTGTGGTTTCATCTGCCATCGACAGTGTGCGCCGCGGTCGACGCCTATTCCTCCGCTTGGTCAGGAAGCTTCAGCCGACCGGTATGAAAGTCGTATTCGTAGGCTTCGCCGTAGCGCCCCCATTCAATGGCAATTTCGAGTACACGCTTGGCTTCATCGGCTTTTAAAAATTCTTCCAACAACTCCAGAAATTGCTTCTCCGGCAATGCGCCGCTCGGTTCTGCTTCCAGTTGCTGCCGGATATGTGAAGCCAGCGGGACGTGCGTCAGCAATTGCTGGCCAAAGATTTCCTGCCTGAGTGTGTGCTCAGCCTCCGCATAGCGCACACCAAGCGGCGTGAGTGTAATGTCTCCCTTTTCGACTTGCGCCAATCCAAGCATACCAAGTGCTTCATAAGTGGGAAACAACTCTTCATCCTGCAGCTCCGATTCCTCCGCGAGGTGTGGAAGGTCGGCCCGGCCGTTAAAAGGCGTATTGGCCAGCAGGTCGAGCACGCCTTCAATACGAGTGACATCGGTATCGGGCAAGCGATAGCCGGGATGCGTAATGGGTGGCGAGGTGCCAGTAACAGGCTCTTGCACCGGGCGCATCGTCATCAGTCCGTACACTTCATCGATGAGGCTGCGAACTTCCGGTGAATCAACATTGCGTGGCCGTTCAAGCCCAATGGTGATTTCATTGCGTATGCGCCCCGGGTCGCTTGCCAGGATGATGATCCGGTCCGCCATCATCACCGCTTCCTCGATATTGTGAGATACAACCAGGAGGCCCTTGGTCGGAATCCGGTTGCTGTCCCATAGGTCGAGAATATCGCTGCGTAGCGTTTCGCCAGTCAGCACATCCAGAGCCGAGAAGGCTTCGTCCATCAGCAGGACGTCCGGGTCGGTGACCAGCGCTCGGGCGATACCGACGCGCTGCCGCATCCCGCCTGACAGCTCCCTGGGCAGCGCGCCGCCAAAACCGGCCAGACCGATTAGTTCGAGCATGGCGTCCGCGCGCTTGGCGCGCTCTTCCGGCGCAATGCCCTGTGCTTCAAGACCCAGCGCGACATTTTGCTGCACCGTCAGCCATGGGAATAGCGCAAATGACTGGAATACCATCGTAATGCCGGATGCCGGGCCCTGAATCCGTTGTCCACGATAGGTGACTTTTCCAGCATCGGCGGGAATCAATCCCGCAATAATACGCAGCAAGGTCGACTTGCCCGATCCTGACTTTCCGAGCAAAGCGACAATTTCGCCTTCGGCCAGGGAGAAGTTTACGTCGTCCAGTACTTTGCGCGGCGCGCCGTCCGCGCTGCGGAAGGACTTGGCAACGCCATTCAATTCAACCAATGCACTCTTGTTGTTCATCTTGCCTGCCTCAATGGCTACGGTCTTCGGCAAGCAGGTACAGCTTGCGCCAGAAGAATCGGTTCAACAACATCACAAACACGCACATCACACCAATGCCCAGTGCGATCCGGTGGAAATCACCGGCGTCGGTCATTTGCTTGATATAGCTTCCCAGTCCGTCGGCAACGAGAGAAGTTTTGCCCCAGGTTACGTATTCGGCGACGATGCTGGCGTTCCAGGAACCGCCGCT
Organism: Noviherbaspirillum autotrophicum; assembly: GCF_000818395.1. Lineage (GTDB taxonomy): Bacteria > Pseudomonadota > Gammaproteobacteria > Burkholderiales > Burkholderiaceae_D > Noviherbaspirillum > Noviherbaspirillum autotrophicum. The sequence goes on from NZ_JWJG01000007.1 coordinate 20,568, forward strand.
GGCGGTGATGGCGCCGGTGATGAAACTCGGAAATACCGCAGGCAAGTACACCCGTTTCCACTTGAGCCAGCCTTTCAGTCCCAGGTTGTCGGCTGCCAATCGCAATTCATTGGGCAGCGTCGATGCACCGGCCACCACATTGAACAGGATGTACCATTGAGTGCCGAACACCATCAGCGGGCTGAGCCAGATGTTGGGGTTCAGCCGATAGGTCACCAGCACATAGACCACGAGCGGAAACATCAGGTTGACCGGAAATGCCGCCAGAAATTGGGCGACGGCCTGCACTTTTTGCGAGTATTGCGGGCGCAAGCCGATCCAGACCGCGATGGGAACCCATACAGCAGAAGCCAGCGCAATCAGCAACAGTACACGGACCAGCGTAATGAAACCGAGACCAATGACATGGGCGGCCTCGCCCCAGCCAACGTCGCTGTGTACAAAGACCACAAAGCGCCAGGCCGCGAATACAGCGACAGCCAGAATCAGCGCGTCCCAAGCCCTGGACCACAAGATATTTCGGGGTTGCGATTCGCGTTGCTTGATGGGGCTGTCCTGACGGCGGCTGAACCAGCCAAGCGTGCGGCCCAGCATGGTCCAGAAGCGATCGGTCACCGCGCGTAGCCACACGCTGCGCCGGCCCCAGTCGAGCAGCCAGGACTGTTGCGCAGTGTCGCCCTGTGACTCCTCGAAACGGAACTTGTCTGCCCATGCGAGCAAGGGCCGGAAGAACAATTGGTCGTACAGGAGGATTCCAGACAACATAGCCCCGATCGCCCAAGCAATGGCGGCGCCACTTTTGCCGTCGATAGCGACGGCAATGTAAGCACCGATACCCGGCAGCTTGATGTCCTGATTGGCAACCGAAATCGCCTCTGCCGCCACGAGGAAGAACCAACCGCCGGACATCGACATCATCATGTTCCACAGCAGTCCGGGCATTGCAAAAGGAAGCTCCAGTCGCCAGAAGCGCTGCCAGGCGGATAGCCGGAATACACATGCTGCTTCATTCAACTCCGGTGGAATCGTCTTGATTGATTGGTACAGACTGAACGCCATGTTCCACGCCTGTGAGGTAAAAATGGCAAAAATCGCCGCGCATTCGACCCCGAGGAGATTGCCGGGGAACAGCGCAATAAATGGTGCTATTGCAATCGCCTGAAAGCCGAGAATCGGGACCGACTGCAGAACGTCGAGCAATGGAATCAAAACCTTTTCGGCCGTACGGTATTTTGCTGCAAGAGCTGCAAACACAAACGTAAACAGCAGCGCGAATCCCAGCGCCGTAAACATGCGCAGCATGGTCCGCAGCAGGTAATAAGGCAGATACAGCGGGTCGAGGGAAATTGGCGTCGGCTGACCTACCGTAAAGGGCCGGCTCATCTGCATAGCACCGAAAGCCAGGGCGGCCAGCACAGCAAGCACCAGCGGCAACAGCGCCCAATCCCAACGGTTGGGCGTTGTCGTCAGGAAGGACCGGCCAGTTCGTCCGGGAGTGAAGAGCTCGAACATGAAGTCGTCTCGTTTTCTTAATATTGGGCATGCAGGCGGATCGAGCCGACATTCACGGGGCCGCGCTCGGCGTTATAGGCTGGATTCACGATGTGTTGCGCATCCAGCGACAAGGTGACGGCTTTGGCCAACTTGAAGCTGTAATAAGCCTCAGTTATTGATTCTGGCCGGTAATTCAACCTGCCATCACCAATAAACGCACCGACGCCACCCGCCGCCAGATAATCCCGGTGCGCCTGCGATAGCCCGTTGCGGACCCACGCAATTCCTAACGTGTCGTCGGCTCGATTCCAAGCACCTCCTCTGACAGCGGCACCGACCGAGAACGAACGCTCGATTTCCGTAAAAGCGTATGTCTCTGAAGCGCCGTCGTTCCAGCTCGCCCGTGCAAAGACGCCGATATCGGAAGTCAAGCCTTGCTCTGCGCTAAAGCCAAATCCAATCTTGCTCCGCTCCGTGCGGACACGCGCGACATCCGGCACGCCGCCATTATTCGGAGCCTCCGCTAAGGCATCTCGGAAGCCCCCCATAGTGGCACGATTGCGGAAGACCAGTACACGTGCCTTGCCCGGTTGGTCGCCCCAGACATGCCCATGCTCAACTTCAACCTGGTCACCATAATGGGTGAAAATCCGTTTATCCAGAGCCAGGCCGTTGGATTCAGCGGGCTGCATGAAGCGCCCGGCGCGAATCGCCCAATCATCGTCAAAATATTCGATGACCGCCCCCCAGGTATAGCCACGCGCATCGGCGGCAAAATCATAGGCACCGTGCGCGAGCAACGCCCAGTTCATAAATTGGGTCCTCGCATCATGTGCATAAGCGCTATTGTCAAAAATGTCGGTGACCGAGAGATTGCCAGCGGTAACGACGATGCGCCGCTTGTCTAGCAGGCCTGCCATCTGGTTGAAATCCGATTCGACGGCTTCCTTTTCTCCTCCCAGGTTCCAGGTTTGGCGCAGAAAGAGTCGTGCGCGGTACAACGTGGGGTTCGGGCCGCTGGTCTTCTGCTGCTCGCCATTGGTCATGCCGCCCAGGCCACGCAGGTTCGACAGCGGCACGCCCTGGACCGCCTCCGGGTCGAAATAGAGCTCGCCGCCGGTCCAGGGCCTAAACCCGAGGGCCGCCGTGGCGCTGAAGGAATAACCCTTTTCGCGCTCGGGGCGTAGGCTGAACTCGCCAGTATACGGAGCGGAAAACGGGGCTTTTGCCTCCCAGATGTACGTTGTCTGGAAGTGCGCGCTCCAGGCCGCTTCCTGGATATCGTCCCCATAGGACAGCAGTGGCAAACCCGCGAGGGCTGCCAACCAGAGAGCGCTTGCGGTATTGGCCTTCGGTTGAAACATGGGTACCTCCGTCAGAGTGAACGGGTGTGCCTTTCATTTGCGCTTGCCAATGCCATCGATCCCGCAAAAGCAGGATCACTGTCCTGCTGCAACTGCCCTTAGCAAGACAATACGGGGAACGCTATCACGACCACCGGAAATGAGAACGGCGCCCCTGACATTAATGAATTGCTTGTTGGAATTCAGACTATCCGGAACAGGCCGGAATCGGGATACCATCATCAGCCTACGGCGCAATGACGGCAGGAGGATGGAAACCTGCGTTATCTTGCCGAGGCGGAACCGGACAAAATCCGGCAACAACTATCACTCGAACAAGTGCCCATTAAAGGGACTCCATATAGATGAAAACAGGCGGATTCTAAAAGGGCAGACTTTATTGCGTCAAGAAAAATATCAATCAATCTATTGCATCGTCCGAATAACAAGCGACAAAGGAATTGTTCTTGATGCCGCAGTCCAAACGATGCGCTTTCAGATCGGGGGCGGGAGCACTCATTGAGCAGATACGATCTGGGTCGTTCACTGGAGGAGCCTATATTTCCAAGACATCCACCGATCGCACGCATGGCGTTATTTTCTGGAAAATGAATCACCGACTAAGGGGCGATCGACACATAGGCTCGTTCCAGTGCATGTACGCTGTGTATCGCCTGAAACGATCTCTCGGAGTTGATTACCGCATGTCCTCAAAAAAGGACTCCAGGCACTTTCACGCAGCTAGCCGACGGTGATTATCATCACCAACGTGGCAGCTTACGTCGCCGGACGGGCTGCAGCCGAACACTGGACTACACATGCCGGCGTAAAAATGTTGCCAGCGTGACGCCACATGTGTTCTTCAGTATGATTCCTGCGTCACATCGTATCGGGAAGAGAAATGGATGTCGATCCACTGGAAGCTGTTGCACAAGCGAATGAGCGCAGCGTCGCGCAAGCCGCCGAAGACCGAGCCACCTCGAAGCTAAACACGCTGGTAGCGATCACGGTCGCTATTCTTGCGACTTTCATGGGGGTGTGTAAGGTAAAGGATGACAATATCGTGCAATCCATGCAGCAGGCCCAGGCAAACAAGATCGATCATTGGGCGTTCTATCAGGCGCGCAATATACGCGAGGAAATTGCGAAAGCAACCTTGGTGCAATTGCAGCTTGGTGCCGCCAGTGCGCCGGACAGGTCGCGATACGACGAGTCAATCGCTTATTACCAGAAGCTGGTCGATGAACAGAGTCGCAAGAAGGAAGAATTGAAGAAGTTGGCTGATCAGGATCAGAAGGCATACGACGACGCAAACTTCCGTGATGATCAGTTCGACCTGTCCGATGCGTTGTTAGCGATTTCCATATCGCTATTGGCCGTAACATCGCTCACACGTAAGCGTTGGTTGTTTGTCGTTGCGATGGTGCCGACAGGCTTCGGAATATTGATGGGCTTGGCCGGCTTATTAGGCTGGACAATTCATCCGGCGGCCCTGATTCGGCTATTGTCTTAGCGATTGTTTGTTAAAAGGGGCGTCAGCCTTGCTCGACGTCACGACAAGCGGTATGGCTGCCATAGCGGCACGTTGTCCTGATCCGCCGGCACCTGGTCCGCTCAAAGAGCAGGCAGTGCACTTCGTGTCGTATTGCATTCCCGCTTCGGGCCGACTGACTGTCAGCCCCGGTCATTTTGGAGACCAAACATGCGCGGGGCTATGCGTAATCGTGGCATGCCTGGCCATCGCAGCGGGGTTGCGAGACAGCGTCAATTACGGAAATTGGTTGCTTCCGGTAGCGAGGATGATTTGCGCGAATCGCTGTCGCCGATCGGTTGTCGACCCGACGGCTGGCAGGAGCGGCAACTGCACCGCTTCGTGTTCAATTGCGCTGGCGCTGCAGCAGGAACGCCGTGCTCTGGGCGACAGCAAGTTCGGCTACGCCGGCCTGTACAAGCGGCTGACGCAATGGCGCCAAAGTGCGCACGGCCTGGCTATCTGAAGCGCCGGTGCACCCGCTGCAGCAGGCGCTCGCTGACCTGGAACACGCGTATACCAATTTCTTTGCGCAGCGCGCTGCATTTACCCGCTTCAAGAAGAAGGGCCGCCACGACAGCTTGCGCTATTCCGACCTGCAGCAGATCCACCTCGATCAGCGCACCGGCCGCCTGTTCCTGCCCAAGCTCGGCTGGCTGCGAGTGCGCTTCAGCCGGGGTGTGCTGGGCACGGTGAAGAACTTCACCGTGTGCCACTCTGCCGGATATCGCACCAGACCGAGGGCGAGGTCAACCACTCCGTTCCCAGGATCGGTGCGGCCGGTATCGACGTGGGCATTGCCCGCTTCGCCACGCTGTTGGCAGGCATGTCCTACGCGCCGGCCAACAGCGTCCGGCACCGTGCAGCAGGCGATGAGCCACAAACAGAAATTCAGCCGCAACTGGAAGAAGGCAAAGGTGCGCGTGCAGCGCCTGCATGCCCACATCGCCGACGTGCGCCGCACCTGCCCGTGCTGCGACCACCGGTCGGCCCACAATTGGACCACGCAGGCGCGGTTTGTATGTACCGCCTGCGGGCATGCAAACAACGCGATATGGTCGGCACAAAAAAAGACGAAAAAAAACCCGCTGACCTTGCGGCAGCGGGTTCAATCCAAGTCAGGGAGGGTTGGAGGAGACAGAGAAAATAATACTTATATGCAAGCGAAATGTCCGATTCAGTTAACGAATAACAGATATTTTCATTGCGAATAAGAGGGTGGTAAGAAAAAATCTTGTGACGCCTGTGGCGTGCGGACTCGTGGCTCTCGTCTTCCCCTGGCTTGAATTTTTGTGCTAGCCGTAAAGTTTACTTCCTTCAGACAAGGAAGGGAAAGACCCCCAGCTTTATCGCGGGTGCCAGCTCCTTATGCCTTCTTCAGGCATGCGCTCATGAATTTCTTGCGCTCGTCGCCTTTCTTATCTTTGGCTTCGGCGTTGCACGTCTTCATCTTGTCTTGTTGCGCCTTCTGCGCGTCGCTGACCTTTGGCTTGGCGCTTAGGCATTCCTTCATGAAGGCTTGGCGCTCGCCCCCCTTTTTGTCGCCGGCTTCCTTGTTGCAGGTGGTCATCTTGTTTTGCTGTGCGGTCGCGGCATGGGCAGCGTTCAACAGGAACGGCGACGCCAGTATCAATGCGGCAAACAGTTTTTTCACGGTATCTTCCTTGAAAAGATTGAAAATTCTGGTTCAGGAGCAGGACGATTACTTGCCGATCTGCTTGCTGACCGCATTTTCTTGCTGGTTCAGCACGCGTTGTTCGGCGCGGGTGATATGACCGTGGTTCTGCGCTGCCATATCGCGCTCTTCCTGGCGAATCTGGCGATCTTCCTTGCGCAGTGCCTGTGCTTGCTGTTTCGTGATCTCGCCTTCCTTGCGTTCTTGTGTAATCCGGCGATTCTGTCGCTCTAAGCGGTCATTCACTTGGTCACGGCGCGGATGATTTTTTTCCCACTTGGTTTCAGCCATCGCACTGCCAGCGCTGGCGGCAAATGCGGCGATCAGCACGGAGGCGAGAGCGGCTTTTTGCTTGGAGGTCAACATGATGGTCCCTTTCAGTCGGTATATTGGTTGCATGGTGCTGCCCCTCCTTAACGAGGCCCAGCATTGTCTGGACGACAGGAAGTATGTGGATTTTGTAACAAACTGTGTCTGACAGCAATCATTCGATAAGTAGCCCCGGCTCGCAGTCCCGGCTCGCATAGAATGACACGATTGCGTGTCATCCAGCTTCTGCTGAAACCGTGACCTCGATGAAATTCCGATTAGTGCTTGGCATCGCTGTGCTCCTGCTGGCGACCTCCGGCTGCACGACAAAGCCGACCTCCTGTGCAGACCATTTCCTGGACGGGCAGGCCCCTGTCATTACCAGCCCCAATCTGGCAAAGAAAACCACGATGCTGTGCTTCGAGGGGTACGCTGTCACATACAGTGGTGTGTCACGTACGCCGTTATGGTCGGCCGAACATCTGACCGAGAAGCGGGTGGATGAAGCGGGGCGGCTGAAGCGCAAGAATGCATTTCACATGGAAGAGCAATTGCCGCCGGCGGATCGCTCGGAGCTGGCGGATTATGTGCGTTCCGGTTTTGACCGCGGCCACATGGCGCCGAACGGCGATATGCCGACCGAGAATGCGCAGTACGAAAGCTTTTCGCTGGTAAACATCATCCCGCAGAATCCGAAGAACAATCAAATCCTGTGGGAAGGCATTGAAGAGGCCACCCGCGAGCTGGCACGCGAAGACAAGGAACTGTACGTGGTGACAGGGCCGATCTTCGAGGGCAATGACCTGGCGCGCATCAATGGCCGGGTGCTGGTGCCGACTTCCGTCTACAAGGCGATCTATGATCCGGCGCAAAAACAGGCAGGTGCTTATGTGACGCCGAATGCGGAAGGCATGGAATATCAGACGATGTCGATTGCAGACCTGGAGCAACGTATCCACATCACGGTCTTCCCGAAACTGGCGCCGGAAGTCAAGGCGATGAAAATGCCCATGCCGGTGCCCACGCCGCATGGCCGGCGCAGCGCAAAGAGCAAACCCGTCGAAGTCGATCCCCCTGAAAGGCAATGATCATGGCATCCATCAAACCGTTTCAGAACGAGGAAGAGGCACTCGCCATCGGCGACCTCAATATCGAAAACCGCTTGGACCGGGTATCGGTCTACGGCTCGGTCGAATTCACGAAGGACAAGGCCGGCTTGGCGCAGGCGAGGGCATTGAAGGAGGTCGTCGATGCCGTCGTGGCCGCGCTGGAAAAGGAAAAATCCTTGCCCGAGCATGTGCAGGTGAAGCCGACCGAGAAGGTCAAGAACCCGTTCGGCTGAGAAAAGAGTGACGGCATGAGTATGCGCAATCTGTACGGTGGCTTGGTCGGCACCAAGGTCGTCGTGATTACCATTCAACGGGAGGATATCGAACGTCGTGATCTCGAACAGGCACTGGCATCCCTGAACCGACTGATCGACTCGCGGGAAGCACTGGAGGCCAGCAATGGCACGATTTCGCTCATGGTGAGCGGCTACGACAACGATCCGCGAGAACTCCACCTGATTCCCGAGGTACGCGCCTTTTTTCAGGAGCTCGACGAGCAATTCCCGTTCTGGTTTCATGTCTGCACGCGCATCGAGCATTCACTGCGCATGATCTTTGCCATGCTGGCCGACTTGGAACCTGTTGCGCTTGATGACCCGCCCGGCGCAATCGGGTATCAATTTTCGAACGACGATCTGAACGATTTCGTCGGGCAGCGCATGATTGCGATGCGCGCTTTGCATGCAACGCACAAATTCGACGTGGATGAAAGTGAGCGGATTGCGGATTTGGTCATCAGCTATTTTTCCAATGTCGCTGGCGCGTGAGTAGCCAGCAGAACTTCAGCGCTTCATTGGGAAAATTTTCCTACAACGTGGGAAGTGACGCCTCCCAAAAGGGGGCCACGTCAGCGGTAATGGTTATGTCTGCATTCCAAACTGCATATGCCAACGTGAGCACCTATGCTGGCTGTTCAGTATATTCCACTGCAGAAGGGGGAACACCAACTTCAATTGATTTTGCGACACTCGACGACGGCGCACTTATACAGAACCTACCCAGTCAAGTTCAGTTCCCGCTACCGACTTTGCGAGGAGTCACGTTTTACGACGCTTCTGTTACCACAGCATGTTCTTGCTGAATTACCCAGCGCCTGTAATTCAGGTCGACCTGCCAAACGGCACAGCGTCGGTGGGCACCGATGTCGGTCCGCTTTATGCAGTCCCAAGCCAGTTCAAGATGACCTTGTCAACAGGTGAGGCGATTACCGCGAAGACGATGTCCGGCGTCGAAATCACCGGTTTGGATGCGCGACGCACGCTCGGATGTAAATAGGCCTTGGTAACCTCTCTAGGCATGAACCCAGCGTGCTGCCATCCCCCTGCGAAAACACGGTTCATGCAACCACGTCGAGCAGGAGCGGTGCCAATCAGGCACTCGCATCCAGAAGGCTGCCGATGGACACGCTGTGTTGGACGTTCAGGGCCACGGTTTTCAGGAAGGACTGCAATGATGCCTCGCTCGGGTTGCCGCCACTCGAGGTAATCAGCTGATTGAACGATTGCTTCAGATTCCCGAGCCCGGGCGCTGCTTCCGTGCCAGGCAGCTCGTCGCTATTGCTGTTGCTGTCGAGTTGGGAAATTAGCTTCTGGATCGCCGTCTGCAGCTTGATTGTCGGGCTTGACTGGTTTAACGCGACCGACGCGCCAGCCTGCGCCGACGTATATGCGGACAGGGCAGGCAAGGAATTTGCCGATGAGCTACTCAATGAGGCGGGCATCGGTAGCGCCGCAAGCAGGCTTCCCATGAAGTCGGAGCTGGCTTGCTGGGAATCCTGGGGCAGGAGACTGGTTAAGTCTGCGCCCGCATTCACCTGGGCCAGCGCCTGTTGAATGGCGGCGGAAAGCGAACTATTGTTGACCGCATCCGTTGCCGACGCCATGGTCTGGTTTGCGCTCGTCGTGCTTCCCATATCAGAAAGGATGGACGTTGTCTTTTGAGACGATTGGGACGATGTGGTCAAGTTGCTATTTAACCAAGTAGCTATCCCGATAGATGATGTTGACATGCTCCTCTCCCTTTGCATGAGCGAAACCTAATCGTACCAGATAGATATCGGCGGGATATTGGATAACTGGTTCAATGGAAAAATCCGATGAGCGCCGCACCGTCGCCATTCCATCGTTTGCCCATCCTGGATGAACGCACGCCCATCGATCCGGCAATTCCTCTGCGCGAGGCAACTGTGCGAATGTCGCCAGTTCGTACAGCCACTGCAGCACATATCGGGCAAAGCGCATGTTCTTGAACACTGTCTTGCGCACGAGTTGCTGATGCTTGCCAGGTGCGGCAGCAAGATGCGTGGCCCAGTCTCCAAAGTCGGATGCCAGCGCAAGGGGAAAGACGCCGAGCGTGAGGCGCGCCAGGTTCGCATTGGGTGGGCTGGTCCAGGTTTTCCAGAAATTCGGATGCGAGACGGGAGCGGTCTCCGATGCGCTACCGCGCGATGAGGCGTTCATGAGGTCGTTGCTGCGGATCCGACGATTTCGTGGTAATGATTTCTCACAAAATCAGTTACTGCGTCAGATAGTGTGTCTCGACAGGCGCCGGGTGGATGACTTCGCAGCAGATCAGGCAATGCGATCGGGATCGCCAGGCTGCACGATCGGCTTTGCCGTCGAATACCAGCGATAGAAGCCCTGTTTGGCTACTTCGACAACAAAGAGATAGAGCAGCACCATGCCCCCGAGGAGGAAATAGAACCGGGCGGGCGGGGGCTCCAATCCGAAATACCTTCCCATCGGTGTGAACGGCAACACCACCGCAATGCCCACGACCGTCAGCGAGGTTGCCGCCAGCCACGGATGGGCTCGGCTTTTCAGCGGATTGCCGCGGGTACGGATGATAAAGATCACCAGCACCTGTGTGCACAGCGATTCAACGAACCAGCCGGTATGAAACAATTTCTCGCCGGCCTGAAGCACCGTCAGCAGGATGTAGAAGGTCAGGAAATCGAATAGCGAACTGATCGGCCCGATCACGAGCATGAAGTTGCGGATGAAGTGCAAGTCGAGCACGCGCGGGTGGCTGGTTTCCCCCGCATCGACCTTGTCCAGCGGAATCGGTACCTCCGATATGTCGTAGAGAATGTTGTTGAGCAGGATCTGTGTCGGCAACATCGGCAAGAATGGCAAAAACAGCGATGCGCCGGCCATGCTGAACATGTTTCCGAAGTTGGAACTGGTTCCCATCATGATGTATTTCATGATGTTGCCAAAGGTACGTCTCCCTTCCAGAACGCCAGCGTGAAGCACATGCAAGTCCTGCTTGAGGAGAATCATGTCTGCCGCTTCCTTGGCTACGTCAACGGCCGAATCGACCGACAGGCCGACGTCGGCGGCGTGCAGCGACGGTGCGTCGTTGATGCCGTCGCCCAGATAACCCACCACATGGCCGCGTGCCTTGAGCGCCAGGATCACCCGATTTTTTTCCGCCGGATTGATTCGGCAGAACAGGTTGGCCGTCTCTACCCGCGCGCGCAGGGCGTGATCATCCATCCGCGCGATCTCCTTGCCAGTCAGAATCCCCACGACCGGAATCTGCAATTGGGTACAGACATGGCGTGTGACCAGGTCGCTATCGCCCGTGACGATCTTGATCGCGACGCCGGCGTGCTTGAGCGCCTGAAGCGCGGAGGCAGCGCTCTCCTTGGGTGGGTCGAGGAAGGCAGCAAACCCGGCCAGCACCAGCGCTGCTTCGTCGCTCACGACAGCATGCGGATGGTCCAGCGGCACTTGGCGCCAGGCGATGCCCAGCACGCGTAGACCTTGTTCTTCCAGCGCATGGTACTGATCATGAATGTTGACCAGCGCCGTTTCATCGATGGGCTGCTGGCGCGCCGCACCTTCCATTTCGTAATGGGTACAGAGCCCCACGATTTCATCGGGTGCGCCCTTCACCACCAGCCAACGCGTTTCGCCATTGTCGATCAGTACGGAGACGCGGCGCCGTTCGAAATCAAACGGCACCTCGTCGATCTTTCTCCAGTGGCCGATTTCAATATGCTGGTGCCTGAGGATGGCGTCATCGAGCGGGCTTTTCAGGCCGGTTTCAAAATAACTGTTGAAATAGGCCAGTTCCAGCACCCGCCCGCTGGGCCGGCCATTCGCGTCTACATGCCGCTCCATCTGGATGCTCGCCTCGGTCAAGGTGCCGGTCTTGTCCGTGCACAGGATATCCATCGAGCCCAAGTCCTGGATAGCAGTCATGCGTTTGACGATCATATGCTGCTTTGCTATGCGCAGCGCGCCGCGCGCCAACGTGACCGAGACGATCATGGGCAACAATTCCGGCGTCAGGCCGACGGCAAGGGCCACCGCGAACAGGAAGGACTCCAGCCAAGGCTTGTGAAACAAGGTGTTCACCAGCAGAACGAACATCACCATCAAGATCGTCAGTCGCATGATCAGCATGCCGAAACGGCGGGTACCGAGCTCGAACGATGTTGGCGGCGACTGGCGGGAGATGCTGTCGGCGATTGCTCCAATTGCGGTGGTGGTCCCAGTCTTGACCACTAGTATGCGGGCGCTGCCGCTGATGACCGATGTCCCCATGAACACCGCGTTGGTCGCTTCCTCCAGCTCCGTGGCCGTTTCCGGAAGCGCGCCCGGACGTTTTTCCACTGGGTAGGACTCTCCGGTCAGCAGCGCCTGCTTGACGAAGAAGTCATGCGCGTCAAGCACGAACCCGTCGGCCGGAATCAAATCTCCGGCCGATAGCAGCGCGACGTCACCAGGTACGATCTGGGTCACGGCAATGTCCGATGGCTTGCCATCGCGTATGACCGTGGCCCGTACGGAAACCGTTTGACGCAATTTCTCTGCCGCCGCGTTGGCACGGTACTCCTGGACGAAATCCAGCGTAACGCTGAGCAAAACGATGCTACTGATAATGAGGAAGTTGGTGACCTCCCCGGTTGCTGCCGAAACTGCACTGGCGGCGAGGAGAATAAGGACGAGAGGATTCTTGAACCGGGTGAGATACTGCAGCAGGAGCGGTTTGTCTTTCCGTTCGCGGAACAGATTGGGGCCGTATTGGGTGAGCCGGGCTGCGGCCTGCGCCTCCGACAGGCCGCTCGCCTCGACCGCACGCTGCGTCGTTTCTACTGACGACGGCGCAAGCCACCACGGTACCGGCGTCTGGTCTATCGGCATCTCACGGCTCCCGGTGGGTTCGGCTCGCAAAGGCCGGGTAAGGAGCATGCAGCACCATGTCACTCACTGTGCCGCAGAACCCGGTTCAATGCTGTTCTGCATGGTGTGCAAATTGCAATTGCCGGCTTAGAATGGTCATTCTATGGGCCGCGACATGCGGTCGCAATGACAGGGCGGGATGAGACGAGAAGAAAATGCAATTGGCTGATCCATGTCAACCGGCGAGCCGTTCGCGTGGCAAGTAATATTGGCCCGGATATTCGCTGGATCGTCTCGCTGTCGGCACTGGCGCATGGCGCTTTCGTGTTCAGTGGATTGCTGCTTTACGTGCTGGTGACCCGGATCGGCCGTCAGCGCCGGCATCCCTCTGCGGCATTTGCCTGGGTTCTGACCATTGCCGTCATTCCCTATATCGGCATTCCACTATTTTTGCTGTTTGGCGCGCGTAAATTGGTGCGCCCGCATCGCCCCGATCATCCTTCGTTTCCTCTCGATGCCGATCAAGCGGGGCCGGTATGGGCGACCAGACTGCTCGCAGTATTGGCTGCGCCGCCGCAGACGCATAATCAGATGGTCCGCTTTCATGAAGATGGTCTTGCATCACAGCGCGCGGTATTGACGTTGATTGAGCAGGCACGGCAACGCATTGACCTGTGCACCTTTATTCTTGGCGACGACGCGCTCGGCAACGCTTTGGTCGCGGCGATGGTGAAAAGTGCTCAGGGTGGTGTGCGCATCCGCGTATTGCTTGACAGGATTGGCGGGCTGCGGTGCGCGCGGTCGCAGCTACGCGCGATGCGCGACGTCGGTATTGATGTTCGCTGGTTCATGCCGTTGCTGCACACGCCTCTACATGCACACATTAACCTGCGCAATCACCGCAAGCTAGTGGTCTGCGACGGGGAGTCCCTGTGGAGCGGCGGGCGCAACTTTGCTTCCGAATATTTCACAGGCAGTCAAGGGCATTCCGCGTGGCTGGATTTGAGTTTTGTCGTCACGGGGCCGCTTGCCTCGCAAGCGGCGTTGCTGTTCGAGTGCGACTGGCGTGCGGCCGCAGGCAATGCACATTCCATATCATTTGGCAGACCGCCTGCTGCGACAGGAAGCCTCGCGCAACTTGTGCCGAGCGGGCCAGATTATGCGGACGACACTGTGTATGCATTATTGCTGACGGCGGCGTATCAGGCTCAACAGAAAATTGTAGCCGTTACCCCTTACTTTGTGCCGGACGAGGCGCTCCTTGGCGCGTGGTGCATGGCGTGTCGCCGCGGTGTGCGCGTCATACTGCTGATACCCGTGCGATCGAATCACCGGCTGGCGGATTGGGCTCGGGAGCGGGCATTGCGCGATCTGTGCCTCGCAGGCGCCGAAGTGTATTTGTTTCCCGCCATGTTGCACGCAAAGGCGGTCATCATCGACGACGATCTTGCGCTATGCGGGTCAGCCAATCTGGATGGGCGCAGCCTGTTTCTGAACTTTGAATTGATGACGGCATTTTATGGCCGAACGGAAATTCAGTGGCTTACCGCTTGGGCGATGCGGTACGTGCAACAATCTGATCGTTATGAAGCACAGGAGCCATCCTGGTGGCGCGACCTGATAGAAGGCATTGTGCGCGTGGTCGGCTTTCAACTCTGAGCGCCGGATGAGGAGATTCGATACGGCGTGTCGAGGTGATATGGATCAAGAGCCATCTAAGTGCTTCGACTAGAGTGGCCATCAGTGCGCCTTGTGTTGGGAATACAACGAGGATGCCATGTCCTTTCAAGATCGGGGCCTCGGAAATGCCGTTCATCTTGACCACGCAATCGTTGACGCGCCGCTTTGGCGACATCGTGGCCGTTGATGGTGCGACATTCTCGATTGCCGCGGGCGAGACGTTCGGCCTTCTCGGACGTAACGCCGCAGGCAAGAGCACGCTGATCAAGATGCTGACGACGCTGCTGCCTCCGACGTCGGGCAGTGCAACGGTATCAGGATTCGACATTGTGCGCGAGGCTGCACAGGTTCGCCGTGTCATCGGCTACGTTCCGCAAGCGCTGTCCGCCGATGGCGAACTTACCGGCTATGAGAATCTGGATGTGTTCGCGCGGCTCTACGACATCCCGCGCAGTGCCCGCAAAGCGCGTATCGGCGAAGGGCTCGCCTTCATGGACTTGAGCGACGCTGCCGATCGGCTGGTGAGCACGTATTCCGGCGGCATGATACGTCGTTTGGAAATCGCGCAATCGATGCTGCACCGGCCGCGACTTTTGTTTCTGGACGAACCGACGGTCGGCCTTGATCCGGTGGCGCGTGACGCTGTATGGCAGCATATCCAGAGGTTGCGCGCCGAATATGGCATGACGATTTTTCTGACCACGCATTATATGGACGAAGCCGCGCGCCTCTGTACGCGGGTCGCTATCATGCAGCATGGCGCGATCGTTGTTGCTGGATCGATCGACGAATTGCGCGCGTCCCTGCATCAACCGGAGGGTAAGAAAATTACGCTTGATGACGTATTCGCGCACTACACCGAAGATCATCTCGAAGCCCAGGGAGACTATCGTGACACCGCCGACACCCGGCGCACCGCCCAGCGGCTCGGCTAAGCCGCGGGCACGCGATGCGCGGTCGGGCTGGCTTTCGGCGCTCGTGCGCTATGGCGCGAAAGTGTACGCGATCGCCGAAATGGAAACGCGCAAGCTGCGCCACGACCCGACTGAATTACTGACACGCGCGATACAGCCGATGCTGTGGTTGCTCGTGTTCGGCCAAGTTTTTGCGCGCAGTCACGCCATTCCAACCGGTAATCTCAATTACGTTGATTTTTTGGCACCCGGCGTGCTCGCGCAGAGTGTGTTGTTCGTTGCGATCTTCTATGGCATCTCGATCATCTGGGAGCGCGATCTGGGCATCGTGCACAAGTTTCTCGTCAGCCCTGTGCCGCGCACCGCGCTCGTGCTTGGCAAGGCGATTTCCGCCGGCGTACGGGCTCTCTCGCAAGCAGTGATCGTCTACCTGCTCGCGCTGGCACTCGGCGTCAAGATGCAATGGCAGCTTGCGCCGATGCTCGGCGTGATCGCGCTGGTGCTGCTGGGCGCCGCATTGTTCTCCACGTTTTCCTTGATCATTGCTTGCATCGTCAAGACCCGTGAACGCTTCATGGGCATTGGCCAAGTATTGACGATGCCGCTCTTTTTTGCGAGCAACGCCATTTATCCAACGGCGATCATGCCGGACTGGCTGCGATGGGTCGCCCACGGAAATCCGCTGACCTATGAAGTCGACGGTTTGCGCGCGTTGATGCTGGCTGGCGGCACCAGTCCGCTCGGACTCCCGGCCGATTTTACCGTTCTCACAGTGGCGCTCATGGTCCTCGTGATGATGGCAGGCTGGATCTATTCACGCATCGCAACGTAAAGCCTGCCTGACCTGCGATTCCGTTCGGTCCGGCTGCGCGCCAACCTATCGATTTTGGATGGTAAGGCCAAGCACTGTCAGTCCGACTGTTTCGTGAAGCCGACGAACAAAATCGCGACCGGGGTCGTAAATCCGCTGTTCGGATCCTTCCGGGCCGAAAATGACTGCAGTCAGCACAAGTATCGCGGTAATCCAGGGCAAGGCCGGTGCCGTTAGATTAGCGCCTGCAGTTGGGCGGCGGGTCATGGTTTTTCCATTCAAATGCCGGTTTGCTCACGAGGACAAGCCGTGATAAATCTCTTCTTCCTGCGCGAAATGCAGTCGCAGAATGGCATCGAGCGCATACAAGGTTCGGCGCATTTCCTGCATGGACGCTTTGTCGCGCTTCTCGCTAGGCATCTTCGTGGCGAGCCGATCGACGGTGCGACTCAGGCGGTAAATTTCCCGGTGCGTGCTGCTCATGGATGCCATCGGATCCTGGCCGCCGATCAAACGCGCGACGCGCGGATAAAGCGTGGCATCGTCCGTCGATTCGTGCGGCAAGATCTGGTCTTGAAGTGACGTGCTCAAGGAAGCCAGTTCTTCCCTGATCGTCGAAGCCGGTAACTCATCAGCCCGATCTGCCAGCCATCTCAGGCGGTCAATAACGGGCAACAGGCGAGCATGCTCTTCTTGCAGTTTGCTGACATCGTCCGCCGAAAGACGTTCTGCCGCTTTTTCTTTCTCCAGGCGAAGAACACGAAGTGCATTCAGGATGACAGTGACGTCGATCACCTCTTGAAAGATGGCTCCGGCCACGGGCGGTAAATAGCCGAAGGCGGCGACCAGCATCGCGAACATCGAAAGCCCCATGCCTGCCGCGACGCATTGCAAGGCGATGGTCCGGGTCTGCTGCGCAATACGAACTGCAAATGCCAGTCGATCCAGGCGATCGACCAACAACACGACTTGTGCAGACTCGGCCGCCGCAGCCGCACCTCGTGCACCCATGGCGACGCCGATGTCGGCGGCGGCCAGTGCCGGCGCATCGTTGATTCCGTCACCGACCATCATCGTCACGCTGTTCCTGCGTGCATCTGCAATTGCGGCAAGTTTCGAAGCAGGCGTCTGCTCCGCCATGACGGTATCTACACCCAAGGAATTGCCAATGGTGGCGGCCACGTCACGCCGATCTCCGGTGAGCATGATGATGCGTTCTACGCCGGATGCCCGCATCAGCCGCATGGCACGCGGTGTGTCCAAGCGGATTTCGTCTGCCATGTGAAGCACACCGCAGAACCGCCCATCAATGGCGACATAGACGCCTGCGGTGCCTTCGTATCCAACGCGCTCGCCCAGGCCCATCGACCACGATGGCATCGCCGCGCTGCCCAAAACGTATTCGATTCCGCCGACACGGACCTCTATGCCGTCTACTCGACCGGACAGTCCGGCACCGGGCTGCTCGGACGCATGCTCAGGAATGGATAGCGCCAGTCCGCGTCCGATCGCGGCGCAGACCACAGCTTGCGCGATGGCATGGTTGGACATTTGTTCCAGCGATGCCGCCAACCTGAGCACCTCTTCATGCGGCACCGTCGGTGCGGTGGCCATGGCAGTCAGGCGAGCCCTGCCAACGGTGAGCGTACCGGTCTTGTCGAGGAACAAGGTCTTGACCTGTGCCATTTTTTCGAGTGCGCCGCCGTGTTTGATTAACACCCCACGTTGTGCGCAGCGGGACATGGCACAGACAATCGCAACCGGCACCGCCAAAATCAAAGGGCAGGGCGTGGCGACCACGACGACGGCCAAAGCGCGATTCGGATCACCGGACAACAGCCAGGACAAGCCTGCGACCCCTAAAGCCAGCGGGACAAATAGCAGCGCATAGCGATCAGCCAGTCGCGCTGCAGGCGCTTTTGAATGTTGCGCGGCGTGGACAAGACGAATGATGTTGGAAAATGTGCTGTCTTGGGAAGTGTTGGTGGCCAGCAAATCGAATGCATCCCCGGCATTGATGCTGCCGCTGGCTATTGCATTTCCCGCAGAATATGACACCGGCAAAGATTCGCCGGTCAGGCTCGATCGATCCACGACGGCCGCAGCAAGAAGCGTCCCGTCAACCGGCACCGTTTCCCCGGATCGCACAAGGATGCGATCGCCGGGGCGAACAGCTGTCATCGGCACCTGAGCGATGACGCTGCCGTCATATCGATTGGCAAATTGAGGTGCTTTTGCCAATAATGCGGACATTTCTTCCTGCGCGCGTCTTTCCGCAAGTCCTTCCAGCGCACGGCCCCCGGCAAACATCAATGTGATCACGGATGCTGTTAGATATTCCTGCAACGTGATCGCGCCGGCGATTGACACCAAGGCGATGAGGTCAAGCCCAAATTTCCTTTGCCATATCGCGACCACGGTATCGATCAGCACCGACAGGAGAACGAGGCTGGCACCGCCGCACCACATCCAATCGGCAATGTCTTCCATCCCCTGTAGATGCAAGACGCTACCGGCAGCCAAGGTAATGGCGCATACGGTCACTTGCAGCAGATTAAGTCGATTTCCAGACATCATGGAGGCGTCCCATGGCGCTGCTGATGAAACCGGTTTCGGAAAGGCGGAATGATGGTCGTGATGCCTGATAAGCATGCTAGGAGCGGGTACGTTCCATATGCATGATCCAAGTCAAATGGTTTTGGATACGTTTGTTCCAAGACGCCGCGGCGGGTGTGGCGCAGTCACGGCGTAGCGGCATCAGATCGGAAACATACTCTTTCCAGCGGCATGCATGGTCCAATGTGCCGTTACGCCCAAGTTGTCCTGACGGAGATGTTTATGCGCACGACCAATGAATAGCTTGGCCATCGGGCCGGCATTGTCGTACGATGTTGGCGCAGTTGGTGCAACGGCCCATCGCGTCGCGTAGGCTGAAGCCTTGGCCGATGTCCTACTGACGCAGTGGCGCGCAAGCAGGCTGACGCTGATAAGCAATACCGTGCTGCGGGCATTCGCGCAGGTTGCATATGTGCTTCAGGCGCTGGCAAATGAAGCGACGCTGCTCGAGGCGCAACGCAAGGCCTTGGATGCGGCGCAATCGACACGGGACCTCACGCAGCAAAGTTACCAGGCAGAGCAGACCTGCTTCCCGCAAGTCATCGAGGCGCAGCGCCTCGATCAGCAGGCCAGGCTCGGCGATGCGCGCGCCAAGGCTCAGCGCTACCTAGACACGCTGCAACTGTTCGCCGTCGTCCTGGGCGACGCGCAAGCCGAGGCAGCTCCGCCAGGCACTGCGCCGTGATGCGTTGCCGTCGCACGCGCCAATATCACGTCATCAAAAAAAAGCAAGCATGTGAGGATATCCCAACGATGAGTGAGGAAAATGCAAAAGGTACCACTTCGATAACTTTGCATGTGAACGGCAATGGCGCAGAAGTTGGACCGGGCACCGGCCTTGGAACCGGCGAGCACCGGTCAGCATTGCGTGCTGCTCGCTGGTTTTCCTGGATTTTCGGTTTCGCAATGCTTGCGGCGGTCATCATCGCCGCGCTCCACTTCTCGGAAGAACAGGAGTTCTTGCGCCTCGCAGAGAGGGCGCAGCCATGGTGGCTGGCCGTCGCGATCGTTCTGCAAGTCGGAACCTATCTGGCGCAGGGCGAGACTTGGCGCGTGGTCACGCGGGCGGCCGGAATTGTGCTGCCGTTGTGGGTGGCCTTCAAACTCAGCCTCGCCCAGCTGTTCATCAGCCAGGCTCTTCCATCTGGCGGCGTCAGCGGGACGGTGGTCGTCGCCCGGGCGCTCGAGCTACGCGGAGTTCCGCGTAGCGTTGTCATGGCTTCGGTGCTCGTCGATGGCGTCTCATACTATGCCGCCTATGTCCTGACCCTTGTTCTCGCGCTTCTCATCTCGATGGTGGAGGGCCGAGTGAACCCGCTCATTCTCGCGGTCGCCCTATGCCTGGTCGTCTTCAGCGTCGCGCTGACCACAGCCGCCCTTGCCCTTGCGGGACGACGGCGCACGACGCCTGCTTGGCTCGGGCGCGTTCCGCTGCTGGCGAACATGCTTTCGCTACTCGGCGAGGCCGACCCGACGCTTGTCCGTAGCTTCCCGCTCATTCTCAAGAGCGTATTGTTTCACCTCGCCATTGTGCTGCTTGACACAGGCACAGTATGGGTTCTCATTCGCTCGCTTGGCGAGGTGGCGTCACCTACCGGCGTATATACGAGCTTCATCGCTTCCTCGTTGCTTCGGACCATCAGTATCGTGCCTGGCGGGCTGGGTGTATTTGAAGCGACCTCGGTCGTGGCGTTGCAGCACGCGGGAGTGTCGATCCCGGCGTCGCTCGCGGCGACCTTGTTGTTCCGAGGGGTGAGCTTCTGGCTGCCAATGGTGCCAGGCCTGTTCTTCTCCCGCGACATAAAGAAGGCGACATGACATAGTGGAACGTACTTGCATTTTGAAACGGTCGAATTCATTGTGGCTTCGTCGCGCTGTGCGCAGTCATGGCTTCATATTCTTCGACAAGGACGTTGTTTTTTCCATGACGCTTGACTTCATACATCAATAGGTCTGCCGCCTTGATTGCGCTATGGGGATCGGGGATGAAAGAACGGAACGTCACGCATCCGATACTGCAAGTCACCGCCACCCGCTCCATTTGAAAGGCCCGATGAAGCGCAACGCGGAGTTTTTCAATGAGAATCACGGCCTGATGCCGATCGACTCCGTGAAGGAGCAGCGCGAATTCGTCGCCGCCAAGCCGGGCCGCAACATCGCTATGGCGAACAGACTTTCCCAATAGGCTTGCAGTGAGCCGAAGAACCCTGTCTCCCTCGTCGTGGCCGTACTTGTCGTTTATTTTCTTGAAGTCATCAAGATCGATATACACCAAACCGAATCCTATCTGCTGGCGTGCCATCAGGTTGACGCTGAACTCCAGGCGCTCAAAAAAGCCAAGGCGGTTAAAAACTCCGGTGACGGCATCAACGCGCGCGAGCGCGGCTTCATTTCGCAAGTGAACTACAAGCACGTCGAGCAAGTACACGATGACCAGCAAGGTGCAGACATGCATGAACAGATTCCAAAAGAACAGACCTTGGCGATTTACGAAATAATGTGCGTTGACTTGTTCCATCATCAACGGAGTGCTTGACAGGATGGCGAGGAAGATCCCGCAATGTTTTCCTGCATACCACGTGCCGATACCGACTGGCACGATATAAAGAATGAAGAGGGAAATATCGACTCCAAACAGGTAGTCTGGAATGCCGATCGCAATAACGCTGGCGAGCGCCAATAGAAAAGTTGTGCTGAACGACGCATCTTGAAGCCAGCGATCAGCATTGGACAGTGCGGACTTGAGACTCATCATGCGTGGAAATTGATTTTGTGCGACGACCAAAGCAGATTGGCTGCGTACTCCCACCCGCTGAAAATATCGAACGGCGCGATCTTGAGCACCTTGCGAATGCCGATGTAACTGGAGCTGGTCGCGATCAGCATCACCATGCCAAATGCTTTCCCGAAGTTGTAGAACGTGATCAACGATGCATAATCCGGTAGCCGGAGCTTCGCCACGCCAATCAAGCGCGTGCATCAACCCACTTCGATGCCCTAACCCGTCAATGCCTTAATCGTTGCCGGGAACCGGATCATGTAGACCAGTTCCCGGCCCTTCGCGTCGATGGCTTTCAACGCGCCGAACTTCTCCAGGTTCTCCAGAGTGAAAGTGTAAAAAGCCTGTCCCGACATCGACGGTCCGGCAATGACGCTGATGATCGTCATCAGAAAAATATTGGTGCCGATGGCGGTCTGGCACTTGTAGAAATTGCTGATGCGTTGAATGAACTCGCCCTTGGTCAACGCGAAGTAGGCAAGGCGCGCCACTTCTTTCTGTATCGCTGGTGCGTCGGCCGGGTCTTTCAGCTCGGCCAGGATGTAGGAAATCGTAATCGAGTTGACGGAAAGTACCGGAGCGCCCGGCAATAGCTAGCGTAGAGCGTGGGCACATATCGGTTTCCTCCACCATGACACTGCCTTCATTCGGGAACAAGATTCCCGAGAGGATGCGCAAGAACGTCGTCTTGCCGCTGCCGGAGGGGCCGACGATAGAGAGCATTTCACCAAAGCAGGTGACGATGCTGGCGCGGTTGAAGGCGACCGTCCTGGCTTCACCTTTGCCAAAGTACTTCACGATCGTGTTTGCCCGAATCGCCAGCGCTGGCTTCACCACCGTGTTCACGGCGGAGTCGCTGGCACGGCGCGCCAATTGACGCGGCACTGTGGCACGTAGGGGTAGTAGCCGGGAGGATCGGCACAGTAGTACCAGTATTGCGGCATCGCCGACGGGTCGCTCGGCGGGGCGATCGACGCCATGGGCGGCGGTTGATAGGGATTCGGATAGGGGTAGATTGGTGCCGGATAAAAGTACCAGGTCGCGCCGACGATCCACCACCAACCTGATTGGTCACCATGTCGTCCATGGAGCCAGCGGCCGCCGCGCCAAAGCGCCAGGTCATGTTCATGAAAGCGCCGGATATCGCCGCTCCAGTGCCGTGGGGTATGACTGCGTCCGGGTGCTGCACGACCCCGTTCGGCACGCTCGACATCGTGCTCTTCATGTTCCAAACGTCCATGGCGCTCCTGTGCCACGCCGGGAACTCCCAACAGCATTAAGAGCATCATTGGAAAAACTGGAGGCATGATTCTGAAGTTTTTTTTCATGTAAGAATCCCCATGCCACCTTGGCGCAATCAAGACAACGTATCTCATTCAGAAGTGGGCATGTGCCTGCAATTCAGCATAGTCATGCATGCCGTACGGGGCTTGAGATCGCTCATTCCCGAGGAGTCTTAACATTTTCAAGAGCAAGTATTTCTTCGCGCACGTATGCGGACATGCGACGCGCGCGCAGTCGAGGAGGGCATCGGTGCCGCTGGCGGAGTGGCCTCGCTTCGTGCTCGCAGCGCTCTTGAAAATCTTCAGCTCCATAACCTGGCGCAAGATTCCGGGGTAAAGATCGTTCACCGTGCGCTGGAAGAGCCGTTGCGCCAAATTGTTTTCAATGCTGGTGGCGACCCTGACGCGGTGATCGAGGCAGTAACCGACGGCACCGGTGATTTCGGGTACAACGCGGCGGATGACAGGTACAGGAATCTGATGAAAATGGGAATCATCGATCCCACCAAAGTCACGCGCCTCGCGCTGGCCAACGCGGCCGCGATCGCAAGCCGGTGCTGACCACGGATTGCATCGTCATGGAAGCACCATCGCAGGCAAGGGCATCGCCCGAAGCAATGCCAGGGGAAATGGGATTCTGATGCCGCTTTCCTTTTCCTCAATGCGACATGAAAACGGGAATTGTCATCGCGTTCAGCATCGTGCGCGTAACGCCCCCCAGTAGAATTTCGCGAAAGCGTGAATGCCCGTAACACCCCATCACCAGCAAGTCGCTATTCAAATTGGCAGCGAGAGACAGGAGCGCTTCGCCGACATCTGTTTCTGTCCTTTCTTGCATCACGTCCACTCTGATGTTGTGGCGTGCAAGATATAACGCGATATCGGCGCCGGGCTGTTCACCGTGAGCATCGGATGGACGATCCGGGTTGAACACGGCTACTTCCACGATCTTTGCCCGGCGCAACAAAGGAATTGCATTGCGCACGGCTTTGGCGGCCTCGGGGCTGCCATTCCATCCGACCAAAATCCGTTCGCCACAACTCGTTGTCGTAGCCGCATAAGGAACTACGAGGACAGGGCAACCGCTCGTCATCGCGACGTATTCCGGCAGATTGGCATAGACCGATGGCGCCGCTCCCTCTGGATCGTATTGCCCCAGAACGGCCAAGTCACAGTATCCCGCCTGAAGAGCCAGGCCGCCGGCGGCTTCGTCGTCACTCAGGCGTTGCTCATAGGATGCAAGTCCCGCCTGCCGGATGATTTTTTCAAAAGGAACGAGTGACCGCTCGGCGCGTTGGCGCAGGATATCGAGATATGGCTGAAGGCTCTCAGGGGTGACATCGATGGCGACAGCTTCGATCAGAAAGCGGGACACGCCTGTCATGGCGACGCCGATGAGGTGTGCATCTTCCAGCATCGCCAGCCGGGCCGCCAGTTCGACACGGATGTCACAATTCCGGCCATCGTCGACATGTACCAGAATCGTTTTATAGGACATAACACCACTCTTTTCGCAGCGCTGATGCGAGGTTTTTTCAGCTTACGTCATTTCCTTCCAGTCAGAACGAGCAATTCCATCCTCCTAATGCGTGGTATGCCCGTGCTGTGCAGCGCCGCCACGACGTGCGGGAACGGCGGCAGACTCACTGATCCCGCCCCGGATGCCTGTTAATACATCTTGCACCGCCTGGACGGCCATATTGCTGATGTGTGCCGCTTCTTCAATGGCACCTTCGGCAGACTTTTTGCTAATTTCTGCGACGTTTTCCCCAACCTCGGCAGTGGCTTCGATAATTCCGTCCACCGTGCGCTTCGCTACCGCACCAATGTCGGCACCTATGGTCGCTGTCTGCCTGATGATTGTGCGAATAGTTTCTGTAGACGCTTTTGCGACATCACCCCCAACGTCATGCACACCCATCACGATTCCCGTAGCGACGCTTTTGGCACTCATTGTCAGCCCCGTGCCGACTTTTTCGGCAGCCTGGATTGCGCCTGTTACGGTATTCTCCACGACGTTGGTCAGCTGGGCTGTCGCATCTCCGCCAGCGCGCAAAGTATCGGATACGGTCGTCCTGACAAGCTTGGTGATATCTGCTTCAATATCGTTGATGTCGGAGAGCCGTCGTGCGATGCCCTCTTTGACCTTCCCGGCTACTGGAGAAGATGCTTTCGATGCATCGGTGGATGCAGGGGCCGCGTGACGCCTTTGTTTCGTCGCATCCGATCCCGCTTCATGTGAGTGCGCTGTGCGCGACTTCGTCTCACGCTCTGCCATATTGCACCTCCATTCGTTGACTTTGCAACTTATCGTATCGCGCCCATCGCGAGCGCAGCGCCATACGTTGCAATCTTGTGGTGAAAGTTTTTTGCGCGCCTATGCTAATTCGCATCAGTGTTTCCAGGCTACTTCGTCGTGCTATATACCCTGTTGTTGTAGTTGCTGGAATCGCGTTTGGAAATGGATTTGAGCCGAACCACTGATGCACCACAAACGTTTTTACTAGGCGCACTGCACTGTCCAAAATCAATTGGTGCAGAAGCGTTTTACACGCAAAACCCTGTATGCATGAAATCGGGATCATTGATAATCAAAGGCAAACTTTGAATCGAGTGGTAGAGGCCATTTTTCTGGAATTTGGCGCATCGAGAGCAAAGATGCTGACAATGAATAAGACTTCCCCGGCACGCCAAAGCCTCATCGACCTGGGCCGCTCACTGGAGCTTGTTAGCATCGCCATTTGCCCTCCCTGTAGCGACGTGTCGCTGCTTGGTGAAATGGAAGTGGCCTAGATGCAATTGATCAACCCGGTCCTGGTCGGTCCGCCCACGAAAATACATGCCATTGCCAAAGGCTCAGGCATCGATATTTCGTCTTGCCGGCTCGTCACCACGGAGCACAGCCATGAGGCTGCAGCACGGACGATGGCGCTCTGCCGGTCCAGCGAGTGTGAAGCACTCATGGGAGGCAGTCTGCACACCGACGAACTGGTGCATGACGTCGTCAACGCTGCGCCCCGTTTGCGCACTGCCAAGCGCCTCCGCTATGTGTTCCTGATGGAAGTATCCACCTATAACAGAATTGACCAGTTGCGGGTGCTGACGAGAGAGGTGGCCCCGTTTTGTTGGACACGAATTTGACTTCGTTAAGTGGAGCTTTGCGGATGTAGGGTTATCCACGGCGCCGCTCGCCGCCCGATGGGCAGGGCAAGAGCGTGCGGCGCGGTGGGGAACCCGGCCTGCCATCTACGCCGCCTGTTGCCACGCGGGCAGGTTGGCGAAGTAGAACGCATCCGGCGTGCTGCCGTCAAGTGCGCTGTGTGGCCTCCGAGAATTGTAAAAATCCAGATACCGACCGATCCCGCTCTTTGCCGCGCTCACCGTTTCATACGCGTGCAAATACACCTCCTCGTACTTGATCGATTTCCACAGCCGTTCGACGAACACGTTGTCGCGCCAGCAGTCACGGCCGTCCATGCTGATGGCGATGCCGTTGTCCTTGAGCAGTTGCGTAAATTCGAGACTGGTGAACTGGGCGCCCTGGTCGGTGTTGAAGATGTCCGGTACGCCGTAGCGGTGAATCGCCTCCTGCACGGCCTCGATGCAGAAATCCGTCGTCAGCGTGTTCGACAGACGCCATGACAGCACCCGCCGGCTGGCCCAGTCCATCACCGCGAACAGGTACACGAAGCCGCGTTTCATCGGAATGTAGGTGATGTCGGCAGCGAACACCTGGTTGGGACGATTGATCTCCAGATTGCGCAGCAGGTACGGATAGACCGGATGTGCCGGATGGCGGCGGCTGGTATTGGGCTTCTTGTACAGCGCCTCGATGCCTATCTTCTTCATCAGCGTCGCTACGTGCTTGCGGCCGATCTGATGACCCTCCCGACGGAGCATGTCGCGCAGCATGCGGCTGCCGGCGAATGGATGCTGCGTGTGCAGCTCGTCGATCCGCCGCATCAATTCCAGGTCCGCTTCACTGGCTTGCTGCGGCCGGTAGTACGCCGTCGAGCGTGCCAGGGACAGGATCTGGCATTGCCGGGACACCGGCAGTTCATGGGTTCGGTCGATCATTTCTTTGCGCTCACCAATCCCGCTTTGGTGAGCGCGCCGCTTAAAAAATCGATTTCCAATGCCTGCTGCCCGATCTTGGCGTGCAACTCCTTCAGGTCCGGCACGCTCTCTTTCTCGCTGACCGCAGCGCCACCGTCAAATACGTCGGCAGCCCGCTCCAGCAACTGCCGCTTCCATTCGGTGACCTGGTTGGGATGGACTTCGTACTGCTGCGCTACCTCGGTCAATGTCTTGTCGCCGCGTAGCGCTGCCAACGCCACCTTTGCTTTGAAACTCCCTGAGTGGTTGCGCCTTGTTCTTTTGGTCATGCTTTTGCTCCTGTAATCGGCCTTGCGGCCCAGATTGTGAAGCAAAGCTGCCACTTA
Source organism: Noviherbaspirillum autotrophicum (assembly GCF_000818395.1). Taxonomy (GTDB): domain Bacteria; phylum Pseudomonadota; class Gammaproteobacteria; order Burkholderiales; family Burkholderiaceae_D; genus Noviherbaspirillum; species Noviherbaspirillum autotrophicum. The sequence continues at coordinate 47,686 of NZ_JWJG01000007.1, forward strand.
TCCTACTGTCCGAAATTCCGGGGCCACCTCTGAGCACCGAAAAATACGTAGCCCGCCGTTCGCTCATCTCATCATGGCGGGCGCTCGAAACGAATGACTAAATTGCGGTTCATCGGGTGCCATGCATTTTCTGCCGAGTTGCATTGTCAAATAAATGCGGGATGTCGGCCATGCGGGAAATGTTCCGAATCAGGAGCGCATCATGTTAATCGAAGGCGTGTTAAACGAAGGGTTCGTTACAACGGAAGTGGACAAGCTTGTCAACTGGGTCCGTACCGGCTCGATGTGGCCAATGGCGTTTGGCTTGGCCTGCTGCGCAGTGGAAATGATGCATGCTGGTGCGTCGCGTTACGATATGGACCGATTCGGTATCATGTTTCGCGCGTCTCCACGGCAGTCCGATCTGATGATTGTCGCCGGTACTTTATGCAACAAAATGGCACCGGCTCTACGTAAGGTGTACGATCAGATGGCTGAGCCACGCTGGGTGGTATCAATGGGGTCGTGCGCGAATGGAGGTGGCTATTATCACTATTCATATTCCGTTGTGCGTGGTTGTGATCGCATCATCCCAGTCGACATTTATGTGCCGGGCTGCCCGCCGACTGCAGAGCAGCTGATTTACGGCCTCATCCAGTTACACAGCAAGATCAAGCGCACCAACACGATCGCACGTTAACCATTTTTTTACCCCTATTCAGCAGCTGTACTAGTCTGTGCGAAGGACAACGAGTTTGACGGACGTCATGCAGAGATCCGTTCAGTCGTATCGGATACCCGACAATTTGAAGGCCGGTGACGATCGTGGGCGCCACTTCGGCAAACCCGCTACTACTGCGCCTCCGGCTCGATGGCGCTTGTGCCAGCGATCAGGAAAGCAGTGTTGACCATGGCGGGCGAGCTGGCCTTCGCGCGTCAACAAACGCTGTAGCGTTTGACGCGCGCTGACGAATTGACCGATTGGCGTTGTCAGACTGGTGTCCCAGGAAGGTGCGCAAAACCTGGAAGGAGATTCAAATGCCAAAATATCTCATTCAAGCCAACTATCTCACCGACGGCGTAAAGGGCCTGCTCAAAGAGGGGGGGACGGGGCGACGTGATGCTGTTGATGAATTATTCAAATCGATGGGCGGAACCGTTGAAGCATTTTATTTTGCCTTTGGCAACGAGGACGTTTTCATCATTGCCGATCTCCCTGACAATGCTACTGCCGCGGCACTTGCTATCAGAGTCAATGCCGCTGGAGTAACCCAGTGCAAAACGACTGTGCTGCTTACCCCTCAGGAAATTGACGAGGCTGTGACGAAGACCGGCACTTATCGACCTCCCGGGTATGAAATTGACCAAGCCGAAGTGGCCAAGTGGGATAGCGAGGGCGGACATCTTGCTCGAGATTCGACTGGTAAAAGAAATCAATGAATAAAAATATGCCCGTCATAAATTTGATGACTCATTGAACGCGGATGCGGCATTCGCCTTGGCCGAAATCGACAGGCCACGCCATGGGATGGTTGTGCATTCCAATAGAACGGCCTCAATCGAAAGCCGATTATCGACGACGCCACGACCGGTTTCGATTTTCCTTCTTGGAGAAAGGCATCCCGATGTGCTGCCATGGCGCGTCGCACATCATGAGTTCCAGCTGTGGCATATCTATCTTCCAAAACGATGATCATGAGTCGCCTCCGTTTTCTTATTTGGAAAGCGAGGACCTTTCTGTGTTCACAGCTTTCCCCAGAAAAAAGCATAGGGCTGGCTTTTCTGTGAAGTGAGAACAGCACAATCAGTGGGGCGGCACTTTCAACATTATGAGCATAATGTCTAGTACCGCTGCCAGATAGTCCGATAGACGGAGTAGGGGCGTATTACGATGTTTTCCGAACGCAGGACGATCGGAATTATTGCGGACACTAACATTGCCTGCGCCCCCCCCGGGAGCGCCAAGCGTCCGCCTTACGGCATAAACTCGACAAGCAAAGAAAAGTCCAGCTCGGCCACAAGCAGTCTCTCAACATCCAAATTTCTACCCGAAAGCGGACCGTTAATAACCGGATGTGGCAAAGCGAAGGTGATTATTCTATGGGAGCCCCGCGAAACCGGCCGACGTCGATCGGCGACACCATGTTTCCCTTATTCCCCCAACTCGTACGAATGTAAGACACAACTGCCGCCACTTCACTATCGTTTAACTCGACCGCAAATGGGGGCATACCATATGGTCGCGGATTTCCCTTTGTGGTTGGGGGATACCCACCGTTCAATACAATGCGAATCGGATTAATGGGAGAGCGCGCGGCCAGCGATCGCGTTCCGACCAGCGGGGGATACCCCGGAGGTGCTCCTTTTCCGTCCGACTTGTGACATTCTGCGCAATATTTCTCATAGAGCTTTGCGCCTTGTTTTAATACTGCCTCTTCTTGCTTCGATACTTCGCCCAACTCTGATTGCGCGATAGTGTCGACATGAGGAATGGACTTCAAATAGATGGCCATTGCGTTGATATCGCTGGCCGAAAGATGCTGCAGGCTGCCGCTAATGACTTCAGCCATCGGCCCAAACACCGCTCCCTTGGAGGACACGCCAGTCTTTAATAAGTCGGCAAGGTCTTTCGTCTGCCAATCACGACGAGCGGCCCCGGCGTCCAATGCAAGCGAAGACGCATACCAGTTCAGAGTGGGAATCATTCCCCCGGTGAGGGCCGCCGTGTCCGCCGATCCGCCAAGGAAGTTTCTACTCGTATGGCAGGCACTGCAATGTCCAAGTCCTTGGACCAGGTAGGCGCCGCGGTTCCATTCGGGGCTCTGGTTCCCTTGCTCCTGATAGGCGCCGGGACTGAAATAGAGCATCCGCCAGAATGCCAGCAAGATGCGCTGGCTAAATGGAAACTGCAGCTCATGCTGCCGGTTTTCCTGTGCCACGGGTGTAAGCGTCCTGAGGTACGCAAAGATGGCGTCGGAATCCGCTCGCGTTACCTTTGTGTAGCTGGTATACGGAAAGGCTGGATACAGGAAGCTGCCATCTTTCGATTTGCCGTTATGGATCGCCCGCCAAAAGTCGTTTGATGTCCATGTTCCGATTCCAGTCTTTTTGTCCGGCGTAATATTCGACGAATAAATATTGCCGAATGGCGTAGAAATCGCTCTTCCTCCTGCGTACTCCTGCCCGCCTCGTGTCGTATGGCAGGCCATGCAGTTCCCGGCGCGCGCCAAATACGCACCCCGCGCAATCTGACCGTTCGAGTCGGCCGCCAACGTGCTGACCTGGTCGCTGCCCGGCTCGCGGACCAACTCGAGGCCGATCACGCAGGCAGGCACAAAAATACCCATGGCAAGAACAATGAGGAAAAGGCGTTTCATGAGGTGACGCTTGGTCATTGCGGCACACTGCCGCAAGCGATAGGCAGCTTGATGGATGACGCTGGGGAAGGCGTCATGTCATTCGGAATCGGCTGCGAAGCGAGCCAACTCGACACGGCACTGATGTCTTCCGGGCTGAGCTGCCTGCTGATTTTTGCCATGCAGTCGGGCGCGGCGGCACGGCGGGTGCCTGTCTTCCACGCGCCGAACTGGGAGTTCAGGTAATCGCGCGGCAGACCCAACAGGCTGGGAATCGCCGGGAGCGTGCCACTCAGTTTTTGTCCATGGCAAGCCACGCATGCAGGAATATTCCTTGACCGATCTCCGGACATGACCAAGGTACGTCCGCGCTCCAGGGCAGTGGACGCCGCATTGGAGAGCTGGGGCGGCGGATAGGGCGGGTGCAGGCTGGCGAAATATTCGGCTAGCTCCTGCAGGAAGGCATTCGACATATGCCCGACCATATAGGTCATTTGCGGGTTCTGCCGGCGTCCGTCGCGGAAATTGACTAGCTGGTTATACAAGTACCCAGCTGGTTTTCCCGCTATGCGGGGAAAGAAGCCATCATTCGTGGCCCGTCCTTCTTTACCATGGCAGGCGGCACAAGCAATGGCGCGCTGTGCGATCGTGTCGGGAATTTGCGACTGCTGCGCCTGGACACTTTGCGCGCCCGATGCAAGGACGCCTGCGAAGCACGCGCAAATCAAATTTATGCGGCCTGTGGCGAGACGGCGGGGCCGCTCTCGGTCGTGTGAACTCCTTGAAGTTCTCTTCATAACGTCAAAATTGGGTTAATGCGCTCAATACATTGGAGCTCACCATTAGTAACAAGACAACGCTTTTGGTATCAGCCGACATTTTGCTGTTCGAACGCCCTCCAAAACAGTGTCAGTAGCGCCTTCTTTTTGCATATCAGACGGCCTTCTGATCTGGCACGAACCAAATGTTGGCGGACTGCGCTCTCCACATCACCTCTCCAGGCTTTTGCTCTCTGGATGTTGGTTACGGCCACGGCATCAACTGCCTCGCTGACACATCGATCTGATACGGTGTTTTTTCAGGGTTCTGAATCTGTTTTGGACATCGTTAAAGACAGACAATCAGATGCAACGGACAAGAACAACGAAATGTCTTGATTTCCTGAACGCCACCTGGCGCCGCGATTCAGGCATTGGTTGAAACAGGGGTAGGTAGATGTATCAATACGATGAGTACGACGCGATTCTTGTGAACGAGCGCGTGGCAGAGTTTCGCGACCAGGTTGCCCGCAGAATTTCGGGAGCTTTGTCGGAGGAAGAGTTTCTGCCGCTGCGATTGCAGAACGGGTTGTACATGCAAAAACATGCGTACATGCTGCGCGTGGCCATTCCTTACGGCGTGCTGTCTTCTACTCAGCTCAGAATGCTGGCGCATATCGCGCGCAAGTATGACCGCGGCTACGGCCATTTCACCACGCGCCAAAACATTCAATACAACTGGATCAAGCTGGAGGAAGCGCCCGACATTCTTGCCGAACTCGCGACTGTCCAGATGCATGCGATTCAGACGTCCGGCAACTGCGTACGCAACATCACGACAGAGCAGTTTGCTGGTGTCGCAAAGGATGAACTGATTGACCCGCGTCCTCTCGCCGAGATATTGCGCCAATGGTCGACGCTGAATCCGGAATTCGCTTTTTTGCCACGCAAGTTCAAGATTGCGCTTTCTTCTTCGATGGAGGACCGCGCCGCCGTGCGCATGCATGATGTCGGTATCTATCTGTACAAGAACGAGGCCGGGCAAAAGATGCTACGCGTATTTGCCGGCGGCGGCTTGGGTCGCACGCCGATTCTCAGTTCGCAGATCCGGGATAACCTGCCATGGGAACACCTTCTCTCCTATGTGGAGGCCATTCTGCGGGTGTATAACCGGTATGGCCGCAGGGACAACAAATACAAGGCCCGGATCAAGATTCTGGTCAAGGCGCTTGGCGTCGAAACGTTTTCCGCCGAGGTGGAAGAGGAGTGGCGCCATCTTAAGGATGGTCCGTCTACCTTGACCGAACAGGAGTACGAGCGCGTCGCCCAATTTTTCCAGTACAAGCGATATGAACCGCTCGACGACGAGGACGTTGCATTCGCACAGTATCTGTCGGAAAACAGGCGCTTCGCCCAATGGGTGAAAAGGAATGTGCGCGAGCATAAGGTGGCCGGATACGCATGCGTGACGCTGTCGACCAAGCCGGGCGTTGCAACGCCACCAGGCGACGTGACGGCCGGTCAAATGGAACAGATCGCGGCATGGGCGGAAGAGTTCGGATTCGGCGAAATCCGGGTCGCGCACGAACAGAATGTCATCCTGCCGGACGTACGCAAGCGCGATCTGTACACGCTCTGGGTGAAGGCAACAGCAAATGGCCTTGGAACGGCCAATCTTGGCCTGCTGACCGATATTATTGCCTGCCCTGGCGGAGACTACTGCTCGCTCGCCAATGCCCGGTCGCTTCCTGTTGCGGCAGCCATTGCGCAGCGCTTCGAGGACCTGGACTTCCTGTGCGAGCTTGGCGATCTGTCCCTCAACATTTCCGGCTGTATTAATGCATGCGGCCATCACCACATAGGAAACATCGGCGTTCTCGGGGTCGATAAGGATGGCGAGGAATGGTACCAAGTCACCATCGGCGGCGCCCAAGGAATGGAATCGGCGCTCGGCAAAGTCATCGGTCCTTCGTTCCGCGCCGAAGAAATGTCGACGGTCATAGAGCGGCTAGTCGAAACGTTTTGTCGGCTACGCGTGCACGATGAGCCTTTCATTGAGACATTGGCCCGTGTCGGCGCCGAGCCGTTCAGGTCCGGTGTTTACCGCGAGGCGGCCTAATCAATTTTTCAGTGCTTTTATGCCGAAGATAATCAAGCTGGTCGGTGGTTCTCCGCACATCGTGGATGACCTTTGGGGAGTGATTCGAGACGTCGAATTGCTCGATGAAATCAACTTATCCAACAAGATCGTGCCGCTGTCGTATTTTCATACTGCTGGCATCCGCGCCGACACGTCGAAGTGTCGCGCGGTCTGGATTTCGCCGGACGACGACTTTGAGCCACTTGCGCCGCATCTGCGCCAGCTCGACCTGATTGCCGTCGATTTTCCCAGCTTCCGTGACGGCCGCGGCTACAGCATTGCTACTCTGCTGCGCTCCCGATACCGGTGGACCGGCGAATTGCGCGCCATTGGCGATGTGTTACGGGATCAGCTCAACTACATGCGGCGCTGCGGGTTCGATTCCTTTGCGGTGCGCGCTGACAAGGACATCCACGATGCGCTCCTGAGTTTCAACCACTACTCGGTCAAATACCAGGGCTCGGTCGACGAGCCGCTTCCGCTGTTCCGGCGCAGAAGCGGGAACCACGGATAAGCGCAGTTCTTTACCCGTTGCCCCTGTCCATATAACCGGCCTTTGAGCCCGTCTCCATCCCGATCAAGCGAATAACGATCATGAGCCAATCCGCCCAGACAGTGTCAGTTGTGAAGATGTATGCGCCACGCGAGCAGATCTATGCGAGAGCGGCGAACGGTGTGTATGCAAACTGGCGCTGGGCCTGCGTCTGGCTGACGCAACTCATCTTCTACGGGTTGCCATGGCTATCATGGAATGGGCGCCAAGCCGTGCTGTTCGATCTCGCGGCGCGCAAGTTTTATCTGTTCGGCATTGTGCTTTGGCCGCAGGATCTCATCTACCTGGCCTTGCTGCTGATTATCGCTGCCTTTTCGCTCTTTCTGTTTACTGCGGTGGCCGGTCGCGTCTGGTGCGGGTTCTCATGCCCACAGACGGTATATACGGAGATATTCATGTGGTTCGAGCGCAAGATCGAGGGGGAGCGCAGTGCCCGCATGCGCCTGGACCGGCAACCGTGGTCAATCGCCAAGTTTTCAAGGAAGGCGTCCAAGCACGCGGCCTGGGGGCTGTTTGCGTTATGGACGGGATTTACCTTGGTTGCCTACTTCACGCCGGCTCGCACGCTCGCGCTCGAGGCTGCCACTTTGGCGCTCGGGCCTTGGCAGTCGTTCTGGATTCTGTTCTATGGCTTCGCGACCTATGGCAACGCCGGTTGGCTGCGCGAACAGGTCTGCCGCTACATGTGCCCGTACGCGCGCTTCCAGAGTTCGATGTTTGATCCGGACACGCTCATTGTCAGCTACGACCAGAAGCGCGGCGAGCCGCGCAACGCACTTGCGAAGGCCACCGCAAAGAACCTGGCCTCGGGTTCGTGCATCGATTGTTCACTGTGCGTCCAAGTCTGTCCGACCGGGATTGATATTCGCAATGGCCTCCAGTCCGACTGCATCGGATGCGCCGCTTGTGTGGACGCCTGCAATTCGGTGATGGACAAGATTGGTGCCGCGCGTGGCTTGATTCGTTTCACGACGGAGAATGCCTTGCGCAACAATCTCGCTCCCAAACAGATTGCACGGCGCGTCCTGCGCCCGCGCGTGCTCATCTACACAGGCATTCTCGTACTAGTCATGAGCGCGTTCTGGGTCTCGCTGCTTACCCGGACGCCCCTGAAAATGGATGTCATTCGCGACCGCGGTGCAATGGGGCGCGAGGTGGAGGAGGGCATGATCGAAAATGCATTCCGTCTCCAGATCATGAGCACCGACGAGCATCCGCACCGCTACAAGATTTCGGTCACTGGAATTGAGGGCATTTCCCTGGTGACGCAGGACGAGGTTCAACTGCAGGGGGCGGAATCGCGCGCGGTCCCGGTGACGGTTCACATTCCCAAGGATAAGGGAAAGGCGGGATCCAACACGGTGACATTCGGCTTGCAAGCGCAGGATGACGTGCAGCTTCAGGTGAAAGAAAAGGCCGTGTTTTTCGTGCCACGATAAGCCCCTCATTATCGATATTCAAGCTGTAACATAAAGGACGTTCAAGATGATGATGGAAGCGACTTACGCTCCCGCGCATGCGGCGGCAGATGCGGAGCACTCCCCGAAGCCTACGTCGGAAGCCATTACGCGGCAGCTGGCGGGGCGCATACCAGGAAACAAGGGGATATGGGTTGGTATTACCTGCGAATTCGTCGAGTTCGCCCTGATGTTTTCGGTGTACTTCATCGCCAGGTATCACTACCCGGAGGCGTTTCGGAAGGGGCCGGAGCTGATCTGGACCACGGCCGGCGCTGTGAACACGCTCATCATGGTGACGAGCAGCTTTTTCGTGGCCTGTTCGCTCGCCTCCGTCAAGAATGCGCAACTTCGCCGCGCCAGGTTCTGGCTGGCGGCAGCCATCGTGACGGCACTGGGTTACCCCGTGGTCAAGCTGCTGGAAGTCGACTGGAACCTGGCGCACGGCATCGATGGCAAGGCCGGGATTTTCTACACGGTCTACTACTACCTGACGTTCAACCATCTGGTGCATGCGTGTTGGGGCATATTGGGCATGTGCTGGGCATTTTTCAGGTTGTCGACCAAGGCTTACTCCGCAGAGCAGCACGACGGCCTGGAAGCGCTGGCATGCTACTGGCACGCAACCGACATTATCTGGTTGGTCCTTTTCCCGTTGTTTTACGTATTGGCTTGAACGATGAATCAAACCACAAAAAAATCGCTGCCGGTGCCGGCCTGGCTGGCACTGCTCGCGCTCACCGGCATCAGCCTGCTATTGGGGCAGAAGGTTGGCCATGCTTCGTGGATGCCTTTCGTCGTCGCCGCCGTTATGTGGCTCAAGGGAACCGTGGTGACCCGCTATTTTCTGGAATCGCGCTCCGCGCATCCGTTCATCGCCTGGCTGCTGCGCGGTTTCGTGGCCATCGCGCCTGTCGCATTGCTGCTCACCACGCTGCTCCAAAAATAGTCGGCGCATCAGCAGTTCTGAAATGAGAATGCACATGAACGCCAGTAAAACCTTCTGACCGATGTACCGGCGTTGTCGCGCATAACGGATAGGTGTCTAACTTCTCCTTGTAGCAGCCAAATACCACACAGGACCTCCGACATGTCAACCAAGCGCTCCTTTTTCTCTACGATAAATGCCGTGGCATGGTCCTTTGTTGGCCTGCGCAGGAGAAAAGATTTTGAGCAGGATGTAGGCAGGTTAAACCCGCTATACGTCGTTCTTGCCGGCTTGATCGGCGGCGCGACATTTATTGCGATTCTTATGGCGGTCGTGCACTTGGTCGTTCATTAACAGCCTGTTTGGGTAGGTCGATAACCATAAAAGCTGGTGTCTTCCTTTCCTGGCATCGGCTTGGCTGCCAGCCTCACTCCGGTTATCGACCTACCCACACAGGCTGTTAGCCACTTGCCAGAGCCGCCTTGATTTGCGCTGATTGATTTTCCGGGAGGCGAATCGCAATATCGGCGACTGGCAAGACAGCCGGCAGTCATGATCGTCCCGTGGTGGATTTGTTGCCGCCGGCGAGCTCCAACCGGCGCGTGCGGCCGATTAAATGACCTATCGCGCCTGAATAAGGAATGGCAGGACAAAGGCGGTGAGCATGCCGGCCAGCCCCATTGCGAGGCCGGCGAATGCCCCCATCTCCTGGCTTATCTGCAGCGCCCTTGATGTTCCTATGCCATGCGCTGCCACACCAAGCGCGAAGCCGCCTGCATCCGCATCAGGAATCTTCATCCCGCGCAGAACGATCTGTGCTACACAGGTGCCAAAGATCCCGGTAAGCATCACCAGTGCGGATGTCAGAGAAGGGGAGCCGCCGATCTTTTCGGTGACACTCATTGCGATAGGCATTGTGACCGATTTTGCTGCCAGGGATAAAACCGTTGGACGGGACGCTCCAAGTAATGCGCCCGTTCCCATCGCAATCGCAACGGAGGCGGCGGAACCGGCCGCGGCAGCGAAGAGAAGCGCAAGCCAGTTGCGCCTGATCGCCTTCACTTGGCGGTATAGCGGAACCGCGAGGGTAACGGTGGCCGGTCCCAGCAGGAAGTGGATGAACCGGACACCGTTGAAATACGTCTGGTATGGCGTTCCGGTGAACTTTAGCACTGCCACGAGGATTGCCACGGATACGACCACAGGATGAAGCAATGGGTTGAATCCAGCCCTAGCGTAAATGGCGAGCGCCTGTTGATACACAAGCAATGTCGCCAGTAGCCATAGCAGTGGTGAGGCCGCTAGAAAATTCAATAAAGAAGTCGGAGAAGTCGTCATTTTCTTAAGCGGCGAACAACGAACGCCGTAATCGCTATCGATGCGACTGTGCTTGTTGTCAACGCAACCGTAATGGGAAGCCATTCATTGGCAATGCGCTCCATATGCAACATGATGCCGACGGCCGCCGGGACAAACAGCAAAGTCATGTAACCAAGGAACCGAGTTGAGAATGTCAGCAGGCTTTTATCTTCCGTGTCTCGGGCCAGCAGATAGAAAAACAGGAACAGCATGCCGATGACGGCTCCTGGTATGGGGAGCGAGAGCTCGTATGCGACTGCCTCTCCCAGGGCCTGGAACATGAGGATCTTTATGACGCTATTCATCATTCGAAGGCGCTCTTCTGTTTGCCCACCATGTCGCTTAACGCATCGACCAATCGCGCACATTCCGTTGCCGTTCCGACAGTTACACGAAGATATTGATTAATGCGAGGCTGCGCAAAATGCCGTACGAAGATAGACATTTCGCGCAGGGGTTTTGCGAGTAGGGGCGCTTCCACAGCCGGGTGGCGCATGAATACGAAGTTCGCGATGGATGGCAGCACTTCAAAGCCCATCGCAGAAAGTTTCTGTACCAACGCGTCCCGAGTCGTCATGATTGCAATGCGGTTCGTTTGAAAATATTTCTCGTCGTTATAGGATGCGATGGCAGCGGCGATCGCAACGCGGTCAAGAGGGTAAGCGTTAAAGGAGTTCTTGACGCAATTTAATGCCTCGATGAGGCCCACATGCCCGACGGCGAATCCGATACGCAGCCCCGCAAGCGACCTGGACTTCGAGAAGGTCCGGATGACCAACAGGTTGGAATAGCGATGAATCAGCGGTATGGCGGATTCGCCGCCGAAATCGATGTAGGCTTCATCAACCACGACGACTGCGTGAGGATGAGCTGCAACCAGGTCTTCAACCGCGACCAAGGGCAGTCCTATCCCTGTCGGCGCATTCGGATTCGGAAAAATGATTCCACCACAATGCTGGTCATAATCCTTCGTATTGATTTCCATGGAGTCCGATAGAGGAATCTCACGCAATCCGATGCCATACAACTTGCAGTAGACGCGATAAAAGCTATACGTCACATCGGGAAACAATAGCGGCGCATCATGTTTTAGCAGCGCGAGGAAGGCCAGGGCGAGCACTTCGTCCGATCCGTTACCGACAAAGATCTCGTCGGGAGATACGCCGTGGTAACGCGCGAGGACTTCCTTTAGGGCGGCCGCGTTCGGATCGGGATAGAGCCGCAGGCTATCCGTGGCGGCTTCTTGAATGGCAGAAAGCGCCAGCGGCGAAGGCCCGAACGGGCTTTCGTTCGTGTTCAGCTTGACGACATGTTCACCTGCCGGCTGCTCGCCCGGGGAGTAGGGTGTCAAATTCCCTACGCCTGGGCTCCAGTATCGATTCATCTTCGTGTTGATTGAGCGTGTTTGAGCGGGCTGTTTGAGGGAAGGACTGTGCTGCGAACAAATTCCCTCATTTACTGGAAATCGGGAGGGCTACGGGTATTGACTTGCCTTTGATCTGGGCGGCGATACCTCTTGCCAGGTGCGCGGCAAGCACGCTTCCAGCTCAGACAGGTAACAGGTGAGGCCGATGGTAATGACAGGAAAAACGATGTGATAGGAAATGGTGAACCCGAATTGAATTCGGGCGAGTTCAAGCGCGGTCGAGCCCAGCATAGTCATTCCCTCAAGTTCTTTACCAATCGGAAAAACGAGATCGGCGCCATTGAGTATGCTCCAAAGTGTTGTTGAATAACAGGATCAGGGACGGCTTTAAAAACCAGATCAGAGCCATCTTGATTATTCAAAAAATTCGTTCCTGTACCTGTACTTTCTAACGAGTGCTATGGTGAAATACAACAGCAGCAACGTGATACGGAGCAGAATGTCTTTGTGTTTGCTTACCGTATCAGATGTCATGCCTCAAGAAAGTTTATTTCAGCGCTTAACCCAAGGTCTTTATGAAACGCTATGAAGCACTTGCCGAGGAAATTGCTCAGTCCATTCGCACCGGGGTGATGAAACTAGGCGATCGTCTCCCTTCAGTTCGGCAGGCAAGCACGAGCCGCGGGGTCAGCCCCTCGACAGTCTTTGAGGCGTATTACCTGTTGGAAGCGCGGGGGCTGATACGCGCACGCGAGCGGTCCGGATATTACGTGACCGCAGGGGCAAAATCGCTTCCGCCCGAACCCGACATTTCTTCCCAGCCAAGCGGGGATTCGACTAACGTTGACGTCAGCCAGCTGGTTTTTGATGTGCTTGAGTCGCTCAAGACACGTGACGTGATTCCGTTTGGCTCTGCCTTTCCGAGCCCGTTGCTGTTCCCGCTGCAGCGGCTCGCACGTTCGATGGCGAGCAGCGTGCAGGAGATGGACCCGTGGAGCACGGTGGATGATCTGACGCCGGGAAATGCGGCATTGCGTCGTCAAATCGCTTTGCGCTACCTCGCTGACGGCCTGCATATCCACACCGATGAAATCGTGATTACCAATGGTGCGCTGGAAGCGCTGAATTTATGTCTTCAGGCGGTCACCCGCCCGGGCGATTGCGTGCTCATTGAATCTCCAACCTTTTATGCAGCACTCCAGGCGCTGGAACGCGTTGGGCTGAAGGCAATCGAGGTGCCGACGCACCCGCGGGAAGGTGTCGACCTTGAAGCGATGGCGCTAGCTTTGGAACGTCACAAACCGAAGGCATGCTGGTTGATGACGAACTTCCAGAATCCGCTGGGTAGCCTGATGTCAGATGAAAAAAAGCAGGCACTGGTTGAGCTGCTGACCTCCCATGATGTGCCGTTAATCGAGGATGACGTCTACGGTGAGCTTTATTTTGGAAGCAAGCGTCCCATTTCCGCAAAAGCGTTCGACACGAAGGGGTTGGTGATGCATTGCGCCTCCTTCTCGAAATGTTTGGCGCCGGGCTACCGGATAGGCTGGGCAGTGCCAGGGCGATTTACCCAGCGCGTGGCTCGCTTAAAGGTCACGACGACGCTGTCCGCCTCGGCGCCGGCACAGGCGGCGCTTGCCGACTACCTGGCCAAAGGTGGATACGACAAGCATTTGCGCCAATTGCGCCACGCGTTATCCGTGCAACAAAGCGCAATGGTGCAAGCCGTTGTGCGTCATTTCCCCAAGGGCACAAAAGCGACTCGCCCAAGCGGTGGGTATTTCTTGTGGATAGAGCTGCCGGGCAAAATCAATACGCTTGAAGTGCACAGGCAAGCGTTCTCACTGGGAATCAGCATCGCGCCGGGACCGATGTTTTCCGCGCACCGCGGATTTGCGAATTGCCTTCGTCTTAACTATGGACATCCGTGGGATGAGCGAACGGAGGCAGCGTTAACCACGCTCGGTCGCTTGATTGCTGCAAATATGGAAGCAAAAAGAGAATGATCTCAATTTGCTATCGCACGCATACCTTGCAGGCAGCATACGCACGTTTCAGAACCTTGCTTAAGCGGTCTATGTATGAGTAGACGCTTTGCCATTCACTACTTTTTAGCTCGGCTGATTGAAGCCTATGCGTATCTAATAAGGAAAGAACATCGATTGCGCCTTCAAGGTTCTCCAAAAGTTTAATCATCCCAGATATAGAGCAGGACGCAGGTCGAGAAAGAACCAGAGGACGCCCGTTGACACTGAGAATTAGCTCTTTAGAAAAAACAGGTGGGACGTGAGGGAAAGTTGCATTTTAGTAGCGAAAGTCGTTCCGTTCGATTATCCTTAAATTTCAAATTGTTATTATCGAAAGCGCCCATGGACGCCCGCACCATCTTCGCAGAGCGTGAGTTTCTGAATCGAGGTGCCAGGGATATCGTCAACGCGATTCCGGCAGCCTTTTTCGTTAAGGATCGTTTAAGCAGGATCATCCTGATGAACCGCGCATGCGAGGAGCAGTGGGGGATCGCGTTTGACGACTTATACGGGACCGATGGCAGCGGATTCTTTCCCCCGGACCAGATGGAACACTTCCTCGAAATGGACCGTCATGTGTGGGCCAGTCGAACTGCGGTCGACTTCGAAGAGAGCTATTGGAACGAGTCCCTCAAGGAAAATCGCGTTGGCAACACCTCGAAAAGGCCTGTTTTCGATGACGATGGAACGCCGCTCTATCTTATCTGCATAACGATTGATGTCACAGTCCAGAAGCATGCCGACGCAAAAGTGCGTGCAAGCGACGCCATGTTGCGAGGCCTCTTTCAATCTGCCCCGGTTGGGATTGTGCTGACGGATTGTGATGGTCGCTTTCTTGAATTCAACCGGGCGTTTGAGCTAATCACCGGGCACACCGCAGACGAGCTCCATGCCCTCGACTACCGGTCGCTCACTCCTCCGGAATATGATGCAGAGGATGAGGTGCAGCTTGAGTCGCTTGAGCGTAGTGGCAGCTACGGTCCGTATAAAAAAGAGTACCTGCGGAAGGACGGCGAGCGGACTCCGGTGAGATTGACCGGCGTACAAATTCCTGGACCTGGCACCCAGCCCTGCGTCTGGTCGCTTGTCGAGGATATTACCAATGCCAGAAAGCTGGACGAATCCATGAAGCTCGCTTCATTGATTTACCTGTCGAGCAATGAAGGCATCATGGTGACCGACGAAGAAAACCGGATTCTTGACGTCAATCCCGCATTCACCCGCATCACTGGATATCAACTGGACGAGATCAAGGGCAAGAACCCGAAGTTGATGCAGTCCGGACTGCACAACAAGGAGTTCTACGTTCAGTTCTGGTATTCGCTTAACAAAAACGGGTGCTGGCAGGGCGAAATGTGGGATCACCACAAGGACGGGCATTTGCTCGGAAAATGGCTGAACGTCAGCATAATCCGTAGCGCCGACGGCCGCGTTTACCGCTATGTTGCACAGTTCTCGAACATTACCGAAAGACGCCAGCAGGATGAATTGATCTGGCATCAGGCCAACTACGATCAATTGACGGACATCCCGAACAGGCGGCTGTTTCTCGACCGCTTGGAACATGAACTAAAGAAGGCAAAGCGCACCGGCTTGCCGCTTGCAATCCTGTTCATCGATCTCGACAACTTCAAGGAAATCAACGACAAGCTTGGCCACGACAAGGGGGACTTGTTGTTAAAAGAGGCAGTTCGGCGAATTCAACGCCTAATTCGCGGAACCGACACGTTCGCACGTTTAGGTGGAGACGAGTTCACCATCATTATCCCGGAATATGGTGGCAAGGAAACAGTTGATCGTATTGCGACAGAAATCGTTCAGGACCTGCGTAGCGCATTCGAACTTGGGGGCGTTCAGGGGAAGGTATCGGCCAGCATTGGTATTACTGTGTATCCGTCCGATTCCGACAATCTCCAATCGCTTGTCAAACATGCGGACGAAGCGATGTATGTTGCAAAGATGCGCGGGCGAGACCGGTTCGTGTATTTCTCCGATACCTTGTAGCGCAGGCACTGAACTTACTGAATGCCCTCGGTGAAGACACATGATTGCCAGGCAAAAGAAATGGACTTATGAAATAAAAATAAAAAGCGAATCCTTTCCATATTTCCAGCCTATTTCGATAGGGCGAACCGCCATGTAATGAGGCCACAAGCGAACTGCAGCATCGCCAGGTATGTGTCTGCACGCTTTTCCCATCGCACCAGCAGTCGGCGAAACCGGTTCAGTCAGCTGTTTGTTCCCTACCACCCAGCGGTGAGCACGGACTGTTGACGTTCACCGGAAGTTGACCCACTTTGGAGTGCCGTGGCCGAATGTATCAGTAAACCGCGTCTACAAGTTGTCGATTGGATGTAAGCGATCCATGACGGACGTCCCTTGTCGGATAGTCTCGCGTGTTGTTAGCGCGATTACAACCGAGTCGTCGGGAGGGAGATTTTC
>NZ_JWJG01000010.1 GCF_000818395.1 Noviherbaspirillum autotrophicum
ATGATGCAGCAGGGTATTTCCCCTATGAGAACATAGGATCACTTTTTAAAAGTTACGCCAAAAACCACGCTAAAACTAACTCCTTGCAGGCAATGCGTAACGAAATATTAGAGACTTTTTGGACTGGCACTCGTCTGGATAAAATAACCAGATGAATACCCTACCCGTCATTAAGCAAGCATGTTTGGATGCCATGGAAGAATCGGAGGACAACGCCCCGGCATGGCGTGCGGCTTACGTGTCGATCGTTAATCCGCTTTCCGTGCTGGAAATGGCTGAGATCATCGAGGCCATGCTTGCCGAGCTGGAAACGCACCACGACGCCGGCCCGCTGATCGACAACATCAAAGCGAGGCTTGGCATCGCATAGCTTCGATACATATACTGTATACAAATACAGCATATTGAGCAGAAGAAATGCCAGACCTCCCGCCTCCGCTTACTAAGGAAGAACTCCACGCAATCGGAGTCCGCAACAAGGGAAACAAAGACGTTGTCCGGTTGCTATGGGAAATCCGGCGTTATCATTCGATCGTGTCGCGGGCGCATCAGCTCGCGCACAGTGTTACACCAGGCGTCGGTGCGCTCGGCATCATCGCCAAAGCGCTGCTCAACGAAATCAGGGGCGAGCCGGCTGTGCAGGCGAGAGAGCGACTGAACAACGAACTATTCGGACAGAAAGTCGAGCCCGGCGATGATGACTAACGCACTTCGCTCCCTCTCATTTTTTCATCAATCGCTTTGCGCCATAGGCTATATCCCTCGCCGTTGAGGTGTATGCCGTCGTTTGTCACGCTTTGCTTCAACCCATCCGCGTCGGACAACTGAGCGTTTAGATCGACGTAGGCGATCTTCGACTCAGCCGCGAACGCCGCAAGTCGTTGATTCAATTCTCTGATCTTGGCGTTGTACTTCTTGCTACCAGCTTGCTTCGGACTGGTGTAGATAGTGGACTGAATGACCGGCACCACTCCATTATCGATCAGGAGATGCACAAATTTTTTGTAGTCTGCGAATGCCGCATCCGCGCTGCGCCCGACGAGGACATCGTTGACGCCGACCATGATGAAAGCCGTCTTCGCCTTTGTAAGCAATATCCCGTCCAACCTCTGCAGTAGCCCATAAGTCGTATCGCTGCTGATCCCCCGATTCGCGATCCTCACTCCGGGGAACATCTCATCCCAGCGGGCCTCATCCGTGATGGAGTCTCCGATCATTACGACGTCAGCTGGTACGTGAAATGCTCGGAAGCTCGACGTTTTATCCTTCCAGCGCGGGTAATCGATAAGTCGGGAATCAGAACCCGGCGTCTCGCCTCTGCCAATTTGCTTAACCCACCCGTACACTTGGAACGGAAATAGCTGGTATTGCATCATAGCAACGCCGTAAAGGAAGGCTAAAATCAACGCTAGGCACGCCAATACGACCTTGGCAGCAGTTCTCATTTCTCTATTACCCCCACATTCTTTAAGGATGAGGCGTGCAGTATAGCGGAATTGTATTATGGAAATAGTCGCACTAGGAGCTCACTCGCCCAGAGAGTTTTATGACCGTTTTATATAAATATCTTCGGAAAGAGCATACCCACCTTCTGCTGACTAGGGGGAACATGCGAATCGGCACGCTTTACGAATATCGAAACACTGAAATACATGGTGAGGTTATTGGCGACAACACAGAAGGCTATAAGACCAGATTTATGGAATTGAATGGCGCCCACGTATGGACGTCGGAAACCCAGCCTGAATTCAGCAGGGGATTTCTTAAGATTGCCCCCGGCACAAAACTAACAGTTAGAGGTAATGGAACACTCACGGAACCACACGAAAGCGTTAACTACTACCTATTTTGCGCCACGAAGGTTTTCAACAAGGAAGCGATGGACGAATTCAAGTACGACGCATGCATTGTCATCGAACATCCCGAAAAATTCTTCAGGGCTATATCGCGGACCATCAGGCACCAAGCTGCATTTGAGGGTATCTTTAACTGTCAGTACATTGGCCGCCGGATTTCGCATGACGTTGATCCAGGGATTCCACCAGCAATCATCAAGGATCCGACTTACAAGAATCAGCAGGAAGTTCGTGGACTATGGAAGCCTTTGAAAGCCAACCCGTCACCGATGATCATCAATTGTCCTGACGCGGCTCGATATTGCAGCATGTATAAGCGACGGTGACAGCTGCATGATGGTGCCGGCGTTCATTTCGGCCAAGCGTCTATCAGGGTTTGTCGGTCATTGACGAGTCGATCAGCCGTTTCCGCCATGCCTGAATATCTTGCTGTGCACTGGCTGAGTACGTCTGCGAGGGTATCGGCTCGCTGACGGCAGGCATCGGCGGCAAGCTCGGGCAGTTGCCGGCGGAGGTCTGCAATGTCGCCCCGCAGGCCGTCAGCAGCATTGTGAGCGGCAGCAGCGTCAGCGCGAATAGTTGCTTCACGTTTCGTTGCTTCATTTCTGGCATCCTCCAGTTGTTTATTCCAGGCCCGCTCCTTCAGGCGCGCGGTTTCGCTGGCCGTTGCGGCTGCTTCGACCTGGTCGCGCTCGATCTTGGCTATCTGCTGTCCAAGCCGCCAGCCATTGACATACCAACCGACGCCAAAAGCGAACCCGGCTCCGACCAGCTGAGCAAGAATGCGGAGCGCGAGGGAATTCATCGCTCGCCTCCGCAGCTGATAACCCAATACGGCACGCCGAAGAACAGGCATACAACCGACAGGCAAAACAAATCGATGATCGTGATCATGCCAACACCTCCTTTGCAATTTGAAACAACGCCAGCCGGTTGGCCAGCCCATTGATCCCGCCATTGATGCGCTTCGTGATCCGCACCTGGTCACCGGCGTCGGCCAGCTCATTCAAGCCGTGCGTTTTCCAGAACCAGCCCGCCGACCGGCATGCATTGACCGGCTCCTCGAGCAGCTCGGGGCGATGCACGCAATCGATGTTGAGCGCCATCATGCAGGCGATGTAATTCGCCTTCCCGGTAATCTGGATCAGGCCGCGCCCCTTGTACTTCACGCCGTCGCCCGGCTCGGTGTTGCCTAGATCCGCGCGCCCCTCGTACGCCTTGCCGGAGGCGATTTCGCGCACGTAGAGCAGCTGCTCGGACTCGTGGCCGACCTGGGCGAGGAATGCCGCCTGCCGCGCCGGTGTGTTGATCTCGAATTCCTCCATGGCGGCGCACAGGGGCGAAAAAAAAGCCGCGATGCGCGGCTTGGCCAGGGGCATGATCTTCAGCAGTTCATCCGGCGTCATACGCGCTCCTTTTCTCGCAGAAGGGACAATTCCGCCGTCGGTTCGCGAGGACGAACAGCGCGACGCCAACATTGCGCAGGACTTCCATCGGTGATGGGCTCGTCTGCCCGTACAGCGGACTGACTAGGACGGCCAGCGCCGCCGTCACGAGGAACACCCAGGCGAGGCGGATACCGTGTCGCGTACATCTGGACATGCTGTTGATTGCGCCGAATAAGCCGCAGCCGAAAATGATCGCGGCAGCCAACATATTGATGGCGAGCATCATTGAGCGCCTCCCTTTGTCCGGATCCAGTTCAGTGCGACCGGAATGACGACTTGCGCGCTGACGCCGAGGCCCGCGGCCGATGCCAGCCGCATGAAATCGCCGACGCCCTCGAGGAAGCTGAAATAGTGCTGAACGGTGATGGCAATCACCGGCGCGAAGTAACCCGCCAGGATCGACGAGCTGGCGACGGTGCTAGCGATCTTCGACTTCGGCATGGACGGCAGGTAGGACAACGACACCAGGCCGCCGAAGAAGCCCGCGAGGAGCGCGTCGTAATGCACGCCGAGGAAGGTGCCGGACAGCGTGATCGTGCCGGCCGCAATTGCCAATCCAGCTGTCGGGCTTACTGGTTCTGCCATGAGACGCCTTTCTTTTTCTTGAAATAAAAAAGCCCGCCGAAGCGGGCTAGCTATTTAATGCGCAACCGAGGCTATGCAGCCAAGTACGAAATACCATCGAGGCTTAACAGACCGGCAATCGTAGTGCCCCCTGCAGTAATTTGGCCGTCAGCGTGAATCTCAATTTCGCCAAATGCATGATTAGCGGAGACCGCGAATATCAGGTGATTCTGCGGCCGGAACCCGGCCGGAATCGTTGCAATCAATGTGTAAGCCGCGGAACTTCCGCTCTGAATTGCCCCTGACAGATGCACCCTGCCCGTTGAATCCTTGCGCGCCTTCGGGCCGGCATAAGGTGTGCTAAGCCCGACCCATGATCCGGTAGGAACCAGTGACACGGTCGGCATGTGTCCAGTTGCAGTAGCCTTGTCATAATTCAGCCCGATGCAACGCATGATCTCATTCGCGATGAACTCATGTCCGGCATCGGTCGGGTGCACATTATCGGTATCCAGGAGCTTGGCAAATTTATTCGCCGTCTGATCACTGAACCACATGCGACCAAAGTCGAGATACGGAAAGCCATAGATATACGCGTAGTCACGCAGCGCCGACTTATACGCATTGGAAGACGGTTCGTTGAAGATAAAGTCGCAGATGACGCACTCGCCATTAATGGCCTTTACCCCGCTCAAATACCGCTTCAGTTTCGCCTTGAATGTGACAATAGGCTTTGCGAGAAGGTTGTCATTTACCCCAAGCGCGAGGATAGACATGCCAGTGGAACGTGCGTACATGTCCAGCAAATTGTTGTCCATATCGGACAGCGTTAACGACGAGCGCCCGAGATTAAATAAAACTGGTGACTTAACCGCACTTTCTTCCAAATAGACCATGCCGCACAAGGCAACATTTTTATTTTCGGTATTCGTCAATCGTATTGTATGACTTCCCCAGGCTGGAACAGCAATTACCGTTGAAAAGGAGCCATTGACGCCCGATCCGGCAATTGAAGTCGCCGACGCCGCTTTTGTATCAATAGTGCCAATTAGCACACCATCGAGAGTGACGTTGAGGATAGCACCCGCCGCATCCTGGCCATACACAACTACAACATCTTTCCCGGTGTATGAAACCTCAACCCAATCTCCAGCAGTTGCACTCTTAAGAACCGTCCCGCCGTAATAGGAGTCTGTAAATCCTCCGTATGCAGTTAGCGCAAAGCCCGAATGTGTAACTACATGAGGATATTTAGTAGCCGAGGGAGAGCCATCCTGCGCCGCCAAATTGAAGTTGGCAAAGCCAAAATTCGCATTCTGATATTTACGCTGGATCGCTTTTCGAATAATCGATGCATAGTTATCCTTCGTCCAGACAGCAGCGTTTGAGCCCTCCGAAATACTGTCGCCGATCACCAGAATTGGCTGAAAGCGATCGGTAACCTTCGCATAGGAGAAAAACCGGTCCGTTTTGAAATTGTCTGACTCCCGCGGCGCCTTCGGCAGCGGCAAGGTATTTCCATCGAAAAGAATCTTGCCGTCGCCCCAAAGGCCATGGAGGCCGGCAATATCCGTCACGGAGTACGTACCACTCGGCACGTAGGGTGATTCTCCCGATGCTTTAGCGCTCAACAGCTCAGCTGTATCATCTGCCGCACCGTCACCGGCCGCCCCAGCGTCTTTCACCAGGGTAAGCGAACCCAGTGCCGTTCTAACAGCGCCGCCAATCAATACCCACTTGCTTGCAAGATCGCCACTGAATGTCGATCCAGATACATGAGCGGTAATCGTCAAATACCTGTCGCCTGAAACAGTTACCGAGTCATACGTGGCATATGAGGTCGAAGGCGTCCAGGCACCGCGGTCCGTGTACGACTTTATCCGGCGAAGTGCTTCTGCCATCGTCAACTTGGTATTTCCCAAGCGGTCGGTAGCAGTCTGCCCGTTTGAAGTCGCCAGTTCCGCAATATGGTCAACGTCCTGCTTCGCATTGATAAGATCGGGGATGGTTAGTGCTGGCATGTTTTACCTTTCGTGCGGATATAAAAAAAGCGCCGGATATGGCGCTTTTCGTTGCTAGTTGATAACTGTATCTTTATCAGGAATGGGGGCGTTGTCGTATTGGTAGTAGTCATCAGAATAATTAATGGCCCGAATCGTGACATACTGACCATCCGACATGTCCAGCTCTTGCACCAGATATTCTTGCGCTCCACGCGCACTATCTGCCGCGAAAGAATAGATCGTGCGAATGCCGCCCTGCCCGTAAGTCGTTACGATTGCCTCACTTGGCATGTTTTGCAAAACCACCTTATTCGGCGTACTGCCGGCGGTGACCGCGATACTCTGGAGCGATCCGTCACGCCGCATCAGCACGATGCTGTGCGGCAGACTCGATGTGAATGCCACATCCTGACTGAGCGTCAGCTCCAGCCCATTCTGCGCGATCACTTCACCGTCATACGACTTGAATCGCGTGTTATCGACGATATCAACCCGGCTGTTCGGCAGGAGGGCACGCGCATCGAGCGTGGTTGTAGTCTCAATGGTGATGCGCTGGCCGATCAGCTTCTGGCATTCCCGATTGGCACGGAGCCAAGCCTGCGCGAACGACCGAATCCCTGGAATCTCGAACTTCTTCAGCTTCGTGAAGCTGCCATCGAGCGGGAGCTTGATCGTTTCCGACTGGTGCGTGTCCGGGTCGACATAGACGAATTCAACGCCATCATATTCCGAGTCGCTGGCGAACTTGCGCGTGATCGACTCGGAATTCGGCTTCTTGTTGCGGTGCGTGAACAGCGCTGTACTATTCGCCTGCGCACGGTCGAGCGCAAGCCTGATCTTTCCGTTCTGGCGATAGGCGATACAAAACCCGGCGTTGGCGATTGCGATGACCGTTTCCTCGAACGACATGTTGTCTGTATCGAAGGTGTAATTGAACTGGCCGCACTCCGGATTCCAGGCGTCGAGCTGCTGCTGGATGCCCCAGATCTGCGCCATGTCCACCTCGGTCGCTAAGTTGCGCCGGCCGATCTTCGGATCCGAAGCCACCGCAGCGACGATGTCGACCAGCTTGCTCGTCGCCGAGATGGTGCCGGAGACGTGCCGGCCTTCTGCATCGAATGCACCGGAAAATGCTGATCCGTTGTAAGTCGGCAGCCGGCGAGAGGCGATGCAATTCAGCTGGCGAGTTTTGACCGCCGTCGCGCGGGAGGTCGCTTGTGTGATGGTATGGATCGTGGTCTTATTGCCGAACTCGGTTTTTGTCACCGGTGATACGCTGTACAGGTCAGCCCACTTGATCTCGTCCATGACCGTGCCGTTGAAGCCATAGTCATAGTTCGATGTGCGACGCATCCGTACGCGTACCGGCCCAGTCCATGCCGTTGCATGCTCGATGGTGTCGGCTCGCTCGTCGCTCACGGCACCGGACAACGTACCAGTGACGGTCTCGACAATCCCAAGTGGTGCCAGGCTTCCATTCAATTTTTCGATTTCGATGGCGAAGTCGACGGCTGCGACTGACTTGCCGCCGTTGTCCTTGAACATACCACTCGGGGCAACTACATTGCACCAAACCTCGGTGCGATCGGCGTCTGGCAGCGTTACCCAGTCCGTGTACTCAGTTTTACCATTCACTGCTATCGAGCTAGTGATCGGAACGCCAAAGCCATTCGATGCCGGTATGACAGACTTCCATGTGGCCGTCGTCAGCGTTACCGAACCATCGTTGACAGCCGCAATCGTGTATGTCCCGGAATAGTTCCGCGTGACCGAAAACGTAGCCGACCCAGAAGATTCTGCTACCAGAGAACTACTGGAGACGGTGATCGTGTAGGCATTCGGTTTCGCTGTGACGGTGAAGGTTCCGTTGTTCGCAGATTGCGTGAATCCGGCGACTGTAACCGAGTCGCCTACCCTGATGTCCGTAAACTCAAAGCCGCCAGTGCCGACATACGAAGATGTTCCACTCGTGCTCACGGACCCGGAATCGCCACTCGGGCGCATGGTCGCAACGTAGTTCGACATCGACACGGTGAGCGTGTCTCCGACCGCCGCAACCGCATTGAAATTCGGCTGCTTGGCCACCTGGGTGATGATGTCACCATCCGCATTCGGCGTGTACGTATAGGACGCGCTCACCGGCAGTTGCACCTGGTTCAAGGCCTTGAGGGTTATCCCGTCCACCTCGATCGCGCGCGACGCCGTCAGAACGTTGTCAATGATCGCCGCGCCGACCAGCAGAGCCGGAGAATCTCCACTGTTCGGCGACGTAAACGGGTCGTAGACAGCAGCGCTCGCGCCATCGATATCCGCTATCAGGGTGTCTCCGTCCCGCAGTTCCGTAATGTCGTGGTAGCCACGCCCGACGCAGTAATATCCGTATTCGTATTTCCGGTGGCCGATGTACTTGATATAGGTCGGCATCATCAAGCTGGGAATTGCCTTTACCGTGCCGTAGATATCCTCCACACGCTCCAGCAGCCGGACCTTGTTCTCCCGGTTCGACAATGCGTTGTTCGGGCTTTGCTGGGTGCGGTTGACGTTGCCTGGCATGACAGGCTTCGGCATCAGAACAACAGCAGCGACCACTACTCCGACCAGAACGGCATACAAGAGCGTCTCGCCGCCGCCAGGGCTCTGCAGAACTACATACTCGTCACTGTCGCCAGCCAAAATTGCGTTCGCGTCATGGCTAATCTCCTTTTCCGCGCATGGCTCGCCCTTGAATATCTGCACACGCACCGACGGCTTCTCACCATAGCGCTCAAGCAACCAATGCGCGAGGCTTTCTACCTCGTACACCTGCGGCGTTGGAGAAAATGGGTGGTCAAACAGCTTGATCTTCATCATTTTGCCCAGAATTCCACCACTTCGAACCGGTCGCGGATTGCCGACAGCTCCTCATACATGGTCGCGTCAGGCATCGCGTGCAGCACCTTGCCCTGGTAATACACGCCGCAATGGTGAATGCCGATCTTGTCGCTCTTCCCGAGCAGCACGATGCAATAATCCACCGGCTCGTCGATCTTCGAGAAACCATGGGCTGACTTGTGGATCGCGATTCGAAACGCGCTCGCCATCTCACGGATCGACCGGTTCACGGTCTTATAGTCCACGGCGATCGCATCCAGCTCGGTCACGTACACGTCGGCGACCAGCTCCCAGCAAGGCTGGGGAGAATATTGCTTGGCCAGATAGGCATTAATGTCCATTACAGGAATCCTCGAAGCATAGGGATGTCTTTCGGCGAATACACCTCGCCGGTTCTTGTCATGTTCAGCCGCGGCGCCACCGCGCTGATGCTGGCGGCGCCGATGGCGTAGGAGATCGACTCGGCCTGCAGCGTCGCCGTCGCCTGGGGCGTCGTCAGGTCATCGCTGAGGTATTCGCGGTAGACGATCTTGATCTTTTCCGTCGTGGCTACCGGAATGCGGTCGAGTTCGTCGCGGAATACGTCCTCGATGTCAACCAGACCGATCCGGATGTCGAATTTCTGATCCAGGTTTCCTTCCGATCCAGCCAGCTTGATCTCGATGTTGCAGGGATCCATTGCCATAGCCACGCCGTCCACGTAGGTAGTTCCCGGGTACGGCTCGCGCCAAAGGTGGAATGTCCGGCTCATTGCCGAGTGGCTGATCTCCAACGTCTGGATCGGCCAGACCGTCTGTGGCGCCGAAGCCAGGAAGACTTTCAGGCGGCTTTCGAGGTCAAGGCTCATCAGAAGTCCAGAACATTGGTTTCGGCGTTGGCGAACTGCCCCAGCCTGTCCAGCAGCATGTTCGAATAGGCGCCGTATTGGTTGTACAGATCGACCAAGCTGGAAGCATCCGCCGTGGTCATGTCATAGACCTGGTTCTCCGTCTCCACGACGAACTGCACCACCATCATGATTCCCGAGGTGCGCGCCGCCGAGTAGGAGCCAGGCACGATATTGACTGCATGCGGCGACACGCCAAAACCGCTGTCCAGCGGCATATCGAACGTGACGGCGCCCTTGCGAATGGTGTGGTGATAGAACGCCGTCCACACCGAAAACTGCAACGCATCCAAGATCAGCGTCACGCTGAAGCGCTGTGCGCCGCGGTCCCAGTCCAGCCCGTATCGCGGCATACCGCCTGCGACGTCGGTACGGACTACTCCGCCCGGATCGTCGATAGAGTAGTTGGAGACGACCGGCTTGATGCCGGCCGGCATGACAGGATTCGGCATTATCTTGACCTTTGAATGCTGAAATTGCGGTTCATGGCGCGCGAGGTCTTGCTATTTGGATCGGCCAGCTGCGCCGCAACGAGATCGACCGCTTCTTCCAGGATCAGAGCCCTTTCACCGTTATCCAGCCGGCGCTCCGTCACCCGGCCGATCTTCGCGCTGGTCTGGTTGACGATCGTGATCGGGCTTGATCCACCGCTCTGACCGCCGTTGCGCGCCATATCGCGAATGACGTCCGCTTGCTTCGCCGGAAGCACCATTTCGCGCTCATGCAGCTGTGTCAGCGGGTTGACGCCGGCAGGAATGTCGAAACCATTGCGTGCGGACGCTACACTGAGTGTTGCTGCGGCTGTCGCAGCCGACGCAAATCCCTCCGCAATAGCCATCGCCGCCGCGGCCGCGGCCGGCGCCAACTCCGGACCGACAATCGGGATCGCTGCAGTCGACGCGAACGCATTGAGGCCAGCCATTGCCGACATCGCCTGCGCCTGCGCCGCGATCGTCGCCGCGTAGCCTGCCGCAGCCGTCTTGTCGATAAGGAGTTTCTGAATCTGGATCTTGATAAACGATGCGATGAACGTGTCTGCGACATTCAGTGCGACATTTTTCAAGCCATCCTCAAGACTCTGGCCGTAGACAAGCGCTCGCGATACGCTCGACGCGAATCCATCCGTCATGCCATTAAAGGCGCTGGTGAACGCCGCGGAGGACTGTCCCGCGACGTTTTCGGCATTGCTCCGGTAGTTCGCTAGCGCTTCGTTCGCCCCATTCAGCCAGTCGCCCTGCTTCTCCTTGATCGCCTTGGTCCGCTGCTCGTACGCCTGCAGCTCCTTGCTGTAGGTGTCCTGGGCGATCTGGAGGTAGGTATCGAACTGCTCCTGGTCGATCATGCCGTTGCGCTTGTCGCGCTCAAGCTCCTGCCGGCGACTGGTGAACTTGTCCTCGATCTTATTGCGACCGGCCTGATTCGCCCTGATCTCTTCCCCCCTACCGACTCCGGCGATCTCTGCCGCATTTTGGCGGGCGACCGTGTCCAGATAGGCTTGGGCGGCCTGTCGAGCATCCTCGTAGGACTGCGCAATCTTCTTGTTTGCCGCAGTCTCCTGGATGCTGTTGACTTCCAGCTTTGCCGACGTCGAAGCGCGCAGTGTCGCCAGTTTAGCTTCCGCCTCTGCGATTTTCTTGTCGTTTTCGAGCTTGTCCTTGCCGGTGAGCCGCTCCTGGCGATAACGATCTAGCTCCTTCCGAAGTGCATCCTCCTGCGCCCGTGCTTCCAGCTCAATAAAACCGCGCTTGGACTCGTAATATTGGCGGTCGCTGATCAATCTGGCCGCGTGCATGGCTTCGAGGATTGTCCCGGCATTTTGGTAGCTGCCGATCAGCTGCTCATTCGCGTTCTTGATGGCGTCGATATCTAGGCCGAGCTTCGCCTTGTCGACCTGAAGGCCGTTGCTCACCAGCCCCTTGTGGCTCGCGCGGATATCGGCAACGCGCCTCTCTATTTCTGCCTGCGTTGCTCCCGCTGCGGCGCCGTCCTCGCGCGCCTTCGCGATCTCGCGCTCCATCTTCACACGCTCGGATAGGAACTTCTCACCGTCCTTCTCGAACTGGATGCGAGCCTGAACCTTGTCAGCTGTCTCCTTCTGAAACGCAGCCGATTTCGCCTGCAGCCGGATGTTCTCCTGGGTGATCGACTGCTCCTGCAACAACCCAGCCAAACGGTCCTTCTCGTATGAAAGCAATGCATTGACCAGCAGCCCGCCGCCCGACTCGTTCAAGCGTGCAATACGCGCCCGCGATGCCTCGATTTGGGCTGAAATGCTCGACAGCTGCTCGGCGTTGGTTTTCTCACGCCCGACGTCCAGCATAGCATCCCATGCTTCCTTCGCGGCGCCGGTGATGCCGCGCCATGCGCGCTCCACGGTGCCGAGCCGTCCCTCCAGCTGCGACATGCGCGATTCCATCGCATCTGCGTAGGCTTTTTGCGCGAGCGCCGCGGCATCAGACGTCTTCCCCTGATCCTCCAGCGCCTTGATCTGCTGGTAGAGCCCGATTGTCAGAAAGTGCGTCGCTTCATTCAGCTTTGTCGCCGCCTCAACCGGAGATTTGCCGAGCTCCGCGAACTGCTTGATCGTCTCGTCGACCGCCTGTCCGGCATCGCGCTCCATCTTCAGGGCGACGGTCGTGAAGCGCTCCAGGCTGTCTGCCGAGATGTTCCCATTGGCAGCGAACTTCGCGAGCGCCTCGGCGGCCGCAGCTTGCGTCCCGACGATACCATCGATGCGCTTGGCCATCTCGCCCAAGTCGCTGACGGTCGTGCCGGCGGCGTTCCCGGACAGGATCAAGGCCTCCGCATAGACGTCAGCCTCTTCGCTTCCCTTCTTGTAGGCCACTGCCAGAGCCAATGCGGCGCCGCCGGCAATGGTGAACGGATTGATCAGGCTAGCCACATATCCGCCAAGCGCGCGCGCTGCCGGACCGATGCCGCCGAACATATCCTTGAGCTGGCCGCCCTGCTGCAGGAACACGGTTAACGGGGCCTGACCGGACGCCAGTGACGTGGCAATATCGGTGAACTGGGCGGGCACGCTGCGCAGCGCAGCCGACATTTGTGCGGCGGAGATTCCGGCCTTCGCCTGCTTGGCAACAGTCGCATCGAGCTGGTCGAGGTACGGCTGCAAGGCATTGACATCAATCCCGCGCTGTCCGGCGAGCGCCTTGTAATAATCCGAGCTGCTCTTAGACCCGGCTTGCATGGTCGCGATCTGCCGCTGGATCGAGCCGATCATGTTGCGAGTGGCCGCGTCTACCTTCTGCGCGGCCTGGTCGCCGCCGGCACCGATCTTATCCAGCCCTCCTGCGGCATTCTTGCCTGCCGTGGCGCCGGTTGCGCCGAGATCGGCAAGAGAACGTTTCGCTCGATTGACTCCGGTTTCAACGCCGGAGGCATCAACCGAGAGTTCAATCTGCTTTTTCAGGTCGGACATTGCTACCTCGATATTTTGTGCCCGCGCCGGCGGGCAGGGATGAGCTACTTTTCACGCATTTTTTCGAGCGCAGCGGCCTCCATCGCACGCACGCCATCGAAAACAAAGGGCCACTCATCCCGCCGTATGGATGACATGCGCATCACCAGATGCAACGCGTTGTAGTCAAGGCCAATAGGGCCGCCCATTCCGGTGCGCCACTGCGTCGACATTGCAATAAAAACGTCAACAGTCGTTTGGTTTTCCGGCAATATTTCAGCCGGCGGGCCGCTTGCCTCTTCGACGGTTAGACCCAACGCTGAAGCTTCTTCAGCAGACGGATCCTCCTCATACAAAGCGGCAGCGGCCTTCTTTAGTTTTTTTCGCGGTACTCGCGAAGGCCGGTGGCATACGCCTTGTGAATCGCGTCGGTAGCGCCCGCATGCATGTCCACCAGGGAAATGAGCGACTCGCGGCTGAATTCATCGGACAGATCCCATCCTTCGGCAAGCATCAGAATGAAATCCGCGTCTTCCTCGACGCTCTTACCGATAAACTTTTCCAAGGACCACTTCTCTTTTGGGGTGGCGGCGCCATCTTCCTGCGACGGTTTGGCTGCCAGCTCGTCCATCAACTTCCCGTATTCCGTCCTTGTGCGGTACTTGAAGACGAATTCGATTTCGTCCGTTCCGCCGTCGCACAGAGGGATATGGACGGTTTTCTTGAACGCGCCGGGGCGCTTGCCGAGTGTAAGTTTTGCCATGATTTTTCTGGATTGTGGGTGAAAAAAAAGCAGCCCGACGATCAACTCGGGCTGTGCCACATGGTCAGTTACGACGCGTAGCGAACCGGCTCCGCCAGCAGGGACAACGTGATTTCGCAAGCCATGATCTCGTTCACGGTCATGGACGGCGTCTTGTTCAGGCTGATGTAGGCGTTGTAGAGGATGATCGCCTGGTTCGGCAGGACGATTTTCACGGCGCGCGGCAGGCGGTCGTCGTTCGCCTGGGAGGCCAGGACGTAGCCAGCCAGCGTCGGGTCATCCGCGATCGAGATCGAAAGACCGGATGCGCTCTTGTTCGTCGGGATGCGCTTTTCAGCATCGTCTTCCAGGAACTGGTAGTTCAGGAACTGCTGCTCGCCGCCACTGGAACTAGTCTTCAGGATCTGCTGCAGCTGCGTCCAGCCCGTGATTTCGCGCACCGAGCCGATACCGGTTCCGGCCGGATAGAGGGAAGTCGACGTCGAATTGATGCCTTCCAGGCTCACGTCATTCGTTGCCACGGCAGACGCGCGAACGATCTTGTTGTTCAGTTTCGACCAGCCGGAGGTGACCTCAATGAAGTCGCCGACACCAACACCATGCGACGCTTCGAGCGTGCCAACGGCCGGATTCGCATTGGAAACAACAGACATGGCCTTGGAAGTTCCATATCCGGACGCGATGTAAATGGTTGCACCATTAGGCAGACGTACGCCCATTTTTTACCTTTCTTGCCCCTGTAGGGCACTAAAAAAATAGCCCTTCCGGGCAAGAAAAAAGCCGCCACGGGCTACCCCGAAGCGGCTTGCTGGTTTTGGCCGTATGGCCGAATTCGTTATGGTTTAGCGGTCACTCCACACGCTGAAATCCTGTTGAGTCCCGTACAGTTTCAGTTCATCTTCGTGCAGCGCGATGGGGCCTCCGAGCGGCACTGCCTGGATCGTGGTCGCCGTGATGAATGCGGATTCCGCCTGCAGTGCGAGAGCCGAAGCCGCGGTACGCCCATCCGCCCAGACATTCACCTGGAACCGGCCGTTCTTCTTGCTCGGAACGGCGCCCTCCATAAAGGACAGCGGAATGCCGCCGACCTGCTGAAAGGTGATGTAAGGCCGCGGCGTACCGGCGGGTGCCGTGTCGGGATAGACGTGATTGCTGACCAGCCCCTTGAGCAGGTTGAAAATGTCGGCTTCGACAGTCAATTCAGTTTCTCCAGTGTCTTGTCGATTGCTTCACTCATTACAGCGTTTGATGCCTCGATCGCATCGTCGATCTTCGTGTCGTATGCAGGCCGGATGAACGGATGTGCTGGCACGAAGACTGGCTGCAAGGGGCCGTATTTGCCCTGCTTCTTCGTCCAGTGGCCGTTCTCGATCAAGTGACCGTGAGGCGCCTTCGCGGCATTCCAGCTGACGTGATACGTTGCGACGCCGTCACCGCTGTTATCCACGCTGAACGCCTGGTAGATCGCGGCCTTCAGCGCGCCGGGCTCGTATAGCTTGCCCTTGTACATCCGCGCCGATTTTGCGACCGGGACCAGGCGCAACACCTCCTCATACAGCACCTGTGCACCGGCCTGGGCTGCCGGCCGCGCATTCTCCTTGATGACGTCCGTCAGGTGATCGAGCGATGATTTCAGATCATCGAAGTCGAATTTGACAGTGAACGAATCAGGCATTGACCGCCTCGCAAACCAAGTCGACGTGCTGCTTTCTCGCGACGTCGGGCAGCACGGCCTTGATGTTATAGATAATGCCGCCATGGATCACGCGCATGCCGGCATTGATGTCGTCGCGGTGCCGGATCCTGATGCTGACGCGCGTAATAGACGCTTCTGCACCGGCCTTCACCGTCTCCATTCCGGT
The DNA here is from genome assembly GCF_000818395.1 of Noviherbaspirillum autotrophicum. Taxonomy (GTDB): domain Bacteria; phylum Pseudomonadota; class Gammaproteobacteria; order Burkholderiales; family Burkholderiaceae_D; genus Noviherbaspirillum; species Noviherbaspirillum autotrophicum. Next base: position 15,672 of record NZ_JWJG01000010.1, read on the forward strand.
CTGGTAGCGGATGTCCGCCCACAGATCGGCCACATCGGCCCATCCCGTGGGAAGCGGCTGCCCGATCTCGTCCCGCTCAGTTCCCAGTGCCTGCAGCTTCACCAGGGTGTTGAGTTGCATCGAAAACGCTGCCATTACAGCCCCCAGATTCGATACCGATCGAGCAAATGGTCGATGAACGACGCCTGGACGCTATCCTTTTCCGGAATACCCGAAGGATCGAACTGCTCGACCAGTTTCGCGAGGATGTACAGCTTGATCGCCGGCGGCGTATTCGTCTCGTCGTCGCCATAGCCACAGACAATATCGGCGACTACTGCATTCCTGCGCGCATATGTCGACGGCCAGGATGTTCCCGGTATCGCCAACAGCCGGCATGGCTCAGTCATGTTATCCAGCTCATACAGCGCCGGAGACAGTGTCTGCAGCACGTTATCAGCGTCGTAATACTTGACTGAAGTTACCGATGCGACCGGCGGACGAGGCAATTTGATCGCATCAGGGAAAGCATCCAAGGAGACGCGCCATGTCTGCGACACCAGCGCGCGCCCCATCAGATGCTCGGCGTATTCGATGATGCCCATCAGCCATGCCTGAATAACGGCATCCAGCGCCGTATCGCTCGCGGGAATGCGCAGATTCGCTTTCGCATCGGTGAGCGATACGGCCAGCTTAGCCGGCGGGCTAATGAGCTTCGCCGACATCGCTTACTCCGCCTGATTGGTGGCGCCGGCACCGCCTTCCGCCGTGGAAGCCGCCTTTGCTGCGGCTTCCAGTTCTTCCGGATCCAGATGCTCGATCAGCTCGGCGCCTTGACTGATCACGTACTTAACGGCGTCGGAATCGGTATCGATCTGGCCGGCTTTTTCCAAAGCCTTGGCCTTTCCGGCGGAGAATGTAACGGCCTGGTTCGGCTTGTACGCCACACCATCCACGGTTGTGTCGACAATGACGCGTGCCGGAACTTTGTTTGCTTTTGCCATGTTTTCCTCAAAAGGTGAATAAAGAAGGACGCACGAGCCGGACGGCCCGTGCAGACGTCTGCACTATGCTGCGGCGTGCGTTTAGGTCGCGGAGTGCTGGAAGGTCTTGACGGCGTTCACGTCCAGCAGATTGCCGCCGGCACGTGCCCATGCCAGGAAGCCGACTTGCCCCTTGGATGCGTAGGCGGAGTCTTCGAAGCGGAACAGCGTCAGATCCAAGACGTCGCGGATCATGTAGCGGTCGAAGCAGCCGTAGCCGATGGTCTTGGCATTGGCGCCAGGTTGAGCCATGTCGTTGTTGATGACGACATCGGAACCGAGCAACTGAGCCGGCGTTCCCGTCTTCATGCCGATTTCGTAGGCATCCGCCCAAACAGGACGGCCGGTAGTGTCCTTGATCTTGCGGACCACCTTGCGGGTTTGCTGATGCATCATGAACGCGCAGTTGCCCATCGCTTGATAGGCCGCGTCGATCGACTCTTGCAGATCCACCAGGTCATCGAAGCCGAGGGTCGTAGTATTGCCAGTCGCAGCAGTCTTGCCGACGCTTGCAGCAGTCACGAAGCCAGTCGGCTGACCGGTACCGGTACCCGTCGTAAAGCCGGCATTCATTGTGCGGCCGATACGGTCACGAATGCGCTTGTTCACCATTGCAACGATGTCGATGCTGGAGTCTGCAAGCAATTCAATCGGGATCGTGATGATCTTCGACGATGCCTTGAACGCATTCAGACTGACGGTACCGAAGGTAGGATCAGCGGAGGTTGCCTGAGTGTTTTCTGCAACCCATTCGCCAGTTTCGGAAGTGCCGTCCGAAGTCGGATAACCCATCGCATTGCCGGCTGCGGTCGTGATGGACGAAGCGACGGAGCGCATACCACCGTATGCCTTCAGGTAGTCGATCAGCTCTTGTGCCACATTGGTCTGCACCGCGTAGCCACCCTGCGAACCGGTGCCGGTGGACATCGTGTTACGAATCAGAAGGTGCTCTTCGCGTGACAGCGCATTGACGCCTTCGCGCAGCAGCTTGGCAAATGCCGAGCGCGTAACCGCCTCGCCTTTGTTTTCCGGCGCGCGGCGGAACTGATCGACGTCACGGTTATGAGCCTCGGTTTCGAGGGCAAGCACCTTCTCGACCGCAGCGATCTCTTGTTCCAGTGCTTCGATTTGATCGGCGCGGGCATCGAATGCTGCCTGGTCTTCTTTCGACCAGACGCGATCGCCTTTCTGCTCCAGTTGGTTACGGGCTTCGCGCGCGAGTTGCTGACGTTGCTCGCGCAATGCTTGAATTGATTTCATGGGAAATGTCCTTTCCAAAGGTCGAAAAAAAAGCCGCTCAAGGCGGCAGTAATCGGAGTTGCGCGAGCGCGTTAGCCGATTTCGTGCAGGCGCAGCCGGTTGAGGTTGCGCTGTCGGACCACCTCCCAGTTCGGAGAGTTGTCCTGCTTCTGTTCGATCTTCGGCGCGTTGCTGTATGCCGAAAGATCCCATCTGTTGTTGGCGGCGGGCGCGTCACCGATTGAATCAACGAAGCCGTTGTCGAGCGCTTCTTGCGCCGTGAACCATGTTTCCGCCTTCATCCAGGCCGCGATCTCCTCGACGGACTTGCCGGTTTTCTTGGCGTAGTCGTTGATGATCGAGCCGTCGATTTTGTCCAGAAGCGCGGCTGTTTCGGTCAAGTCATGCTTGTTACCGTAAGCCATCGTCCATGCCTCATGGATCATGAAGAAGGAACCCTCAGCCATGATGACGCTCTTTGCCGCGATCGCCACATAGGTAGCAGCGCTGGCGGCGAGCCCGTCGATATAGGCGGTGACGTTGCCATGCTGCGCGATCGCCGTCGCCATCGCCCGACCGTCGAACACGTCGCCGCCAGGAGAATTGATCCGCAGCGTTACCGCCTGGCCGCTCAGCTCGGCGAGCGTCTTGTTGAACTCGGCAGCGCCGATGCCCCAGTAGGGATCGATCACGTCATAGAGGTAGATCGTGGCGGCATCGCCCTCGGCGCGAATTTTCACCGGATCGCGGCTGGCGTTATTGCGAATCAGTTGAACGAGCTTTTTCATCGTGTTCTGTCCTTCTCGGAGGTTGCTGCGGTTGCGGCGGTTGGTCTGGGTGCGGCGGCTGTTCCGGCGGTCGTGGTTGCTGGCTTTGCTGCTTGGTCGGGTCGTAAAGCACGTCGCCGCCAGTAATCGGCGGCAGATTCTTCGCCTTTCGAAGTTCGTTCACCGTCATCCACCCCGGCCCCTGCGATCCTCCGAGGGCTTGCCGCATATACTCGCCCTCTGCTTTCGAGTCTCCGGCGAGCAGCGCCTCCATCTTGTGCTCGACAAAAGGCGAGGCACGCCGGAACAGTTTCCGGTTGAGCTCCTGCCGGAGTCGGGTGATGTACGGCTGAAGCGAGAACTTTACGAAGCCAATTGTCATCTGCTCGACGCCCGAACCCCATGAACTTGTCGTTTCCTGAGCACCGATCATGTGCGGCGGAACGCCAAACGCACGCGCGATATCGATGACCTGAAATTTGCGCGACTCCAGCAGCTGGGCATCGCCAGCCGTCATGCTCATTTCTTTGATTGTCAGCCCTTGCGTCAATACCATCGGCTTTGCCGCGTTATCGACCCCGGAATACTTTTTCTCGTACTCTTTCTTGAGCTGATCGATCTGCCCTTCGTCCATCTTATTGGGCGAAGTGATAATGTGCTTCGGCGCCGCGCCGTTGGCGAAGAACTTTCCGGAATAAGCGTCTGCGGCCAATGCAACGCCAATGGACTGAAATGCCGCCCATTGAATGACCGACATGCTGCGCATGCCATTGAAGCCGAATCCTGCAAAGTGCAGCATGTCATCCTGGTGCACCGCGCGAACTTCCCCGGTCTGGTAATCAGTGACGATGTACACCAGGGCATCGCCGATCTTGCGCACCTCGACGTAGTCGGGATGCAGCGGACGCATTGCCTTGATGCTGGCCATGCTACGTACGATCTCGACGAAGCCGTCACCACGCAGGCAGATCGACTTGATCACCCACTCCCACATTGAAGCCGCGGTCCAGTTCTCGATCGGCTGCTCGTTCAGAAGCCACCACAATGCCGGCTCAATTTCCTCGCGACCTGTATTCGACTCTTTGTACACGGAAACCGGAATCGCGGCGATCGCGCCGGCGAGTAACCGGACACAGGCATACACCGCAGATACCCGCATGGCAGTATCTGCGGTCACCGGGAAACCGGATGCCGATGGCGCACCACCGAGCAGTTCGATGACCTGCGGATCACTCGATCTCACAAGCGTCGCGTTTTGTATGGACGCAACTTCTCCGCTCCCCTTGCCGGAAAACCATTTTTTGATCGTGTTTAGCATTAGAGAGAGACAAACCCTTGGTCAATACTGTTGTCTTCGAACATGAGCGCACGCCCCATCGCCATCAGCATGGCGACCGGAGCATCGATCTTCTCGCCCGGCTTATCTTTCGTCGGATGCTTGAGCCCGGAGAACTTGGACTCGCGCATGATGACGTTACCTATCATCCACTCCACGCATGTGTTTCCTTCGTGCTGCAGGTCGCCGGTAAGCACCAGGTTCTCGACCTCGATGATCGGTAGCGTGAAGTGCGATGACGTCTGCGTGATCTCGACCATGGTCAGGCCGGCATCGATCAGCTTCGTCACGAAGTAGGCTGCAAACTTCGGGTCATAGGCGGCCTCCTTCAGCTCGAACTTCTTGTAGAAGGACTCCAGGTCGCTGCGGATCACATCGAAGTCCGTCGCATTGCCGTCTGTGACGATCAATTCGCCGAGCCCTTGATAGCGCCGGAAGTGATCGTTTTCCGGCTTCGCAACCTCCGCCTCGTTCAAGTACAAACGGAAGAACACGTAGTGCTTGCGGCCACGCTTGAACACCAGGCAGACGGCTGCAATATCGCTTTTCTCAGCCAGGTCAAGGCCGATCCAGCATTCCTCGCCGGCGAAGTCGTCCAGCGTCAGGTTCGCATCGCCACACTTGCGCCAGTCGTCGACCGGGATCCACTTCTCTCCGCCAGCAAGCCAGATATTCAGGCGCTTGGTCTTGAAGTTCGGCTGCTCGGTCGGCTGCCGCTTTGCCCGCTCGCAAGCATCCCGCAGGCCGCTGAGATACACCGACACGCCCAGATTCGGGTTTGCCTTGGCCCACTCGATCGGATCGTCCCACTTCTTCGGATCATCAACCGTGTAGACCACGGCGAGGAAGTCATCATCCTGGACTATCCCTTCGAGCACCTTCTCGGCATAGCAATGCTGCTCGTACCCGAAGCTGCTCAGATCGAAGCCGGCGGTCGTGATCTCCCAGATCAACGGCTGCCGGCGCGCACCCTGCCCCGACTTGATGACGTCGTAGATTTCGCGATTCGGATGGGCGTGCACCTCATCCAGGATCGCGCCGTGCGGGTTCAAGCCATCCATCGACTTGGAGTCCCGGCCCAGCGGCACGAACTTATCGGCCTTCCCCCTTACGTACAGCTCGCTGCGTCGCTCCGCGATATGCCGGCGCAAGTGTGGGCTTGCCTGCCGCATGCGCACGGCTTCGTCGTGCGTAATGCGCGCCTGTTCCAGCTTGGTCGCAGCCGTATAGACCTCGGAGCCGCCCTCACCGTCGAACACGAACAGGTACAGGCCGACGCCGGCCAGCTTCGTACTCTTGCCGTTTTTACGCGGAACCTCCTCCCATACCTCGCGGAAGCGGCGAGTGCCGTCTGCCCGCATCCAGCCGAAGGCCAGCGCCACCCAGAACTGCTGCCAGGGCGACGGTACAAACATCTGCCCGGCCCACTCGCCCTTTGAATGACGGAGGAACAGGAATGACTCCAGCGCGTGCTGGGCATGAGCCTCGGAAAACCACAGGCCTCGCTCGTGCCCGGTTTCGAGGTCGCGATAATGCCGCTCAACGCCGAGCCGCGTCCAGCGGCAAACCGGAATCTCGCCGGCGAGCACCGCTCTGCCGTAGGCGTCCCAGTCGAAGGTGGCGGTGCGCGCCTGCTTCGGCGCGCTCACTTCTTGCCGACGATCCGCATCCCGATCGCGGCCTTCTGCGAACGGAACTTTTCGATTGGATCGTCGAAGAGTGAGCCCTGCGGACCATCGCCGATGGCCTCGCCCTTGATCTTGTGGAAGCTGGGGATGGTGAGCGCCGCCTCGGGCAACCAGGCGAGCAGCTGTTTCTTGTAGTCCCGTGCCATGTAGTAGGCTGGATCCGGCGCCCGGTATCCGTTCTTGCTTTCGCGGATATGGCTGCCGCCATTGTCACGCTTGACGCGGTCCAGCTCGTCCTCCGCATCCACCCAGTTGACGAACGTGCGACAGATGATGGTCAGCATCATCGCGTCAGTGCGATGGATCAGTCCGTACTCATGCAGCGCCTGGGTGACGTGCCTCCAGATTTTCTTTTCCTTGGCGGACAGCTTGGTGATCTGGTCCGGAATTTCCGAAAGAATTGCCGCGACAGCAGGCGGCACGGACGTAGCCATGTCATCGTCAACCGATGGCAACGCCGTTAAATGGCTCTCTGCGCTCATGATTCTTCAGATCCAAGAAAAAAGAAGTCCTGCAGGATGGAGGGCTGATTTCCTTACCCCCCCCCTACTCCAAAAATATAGCTACGCGAAAATTGACGAACCGGACGGTCTACGTCGATTTTCGGCAGACTTTTGACCACCCCCGGGGGTCAGCGTCCGAAGCCGCCGTCCTCGCGCGCGGTCTTGCGATCGTGGCATGGCTTCGACATCGCCTGCCAGTTCTTCCTGTCCCAGAACAGGGACTGTGCGCGAGTGACCGCTGCCGGATCGCCACTGTCCTTCGCTTCCTTCAGCTTGTGCGGAACGATGTGGTCAACCACAGTAGACGGAATGATCAGCCCTTCGCGCCGGCATTCGTCGCACTCGCACAGCGGATGCTCGCGCAGGTATGTCTCGCGTGCGTTCTGCCACTTGCGGCCATACCCGCGCTCGTTCGCATTGCCACGCCGCTCATCACTTTGTCGCCGGTACAGCGCAGAGTGCTTGTCACAATAGCCCGGCGCATCAACGAGCTTCCCGCACGCTGGATGTCGGCAAACTGTCTTTGCTCGTGTGGCCATGGCGTTTGAAGTAAAAAAGCCGCAGCGCCGTAGGATATTGACGACGTTGCGGCGAGGCCGATGGGGAGTTTCACCGGAGGAGATTACCGAGCACTTAGCTGCGAATTCGTCATTCCGAACGCGCTGCAAAGCGTAGCTGAATCCTACGTATTTTCTCCAATGGTTTCTAGGGTATGCATACACGTCACAAAAGGAAAAAGTTTCACGCGTTAGTATCTGCTATCGCGGATTTGCGCTCTGCCATGCGCTTTTCCACCAGTTTGTGCAGCGATTCCATGCGCGCATAAACGGTGTTCACATGGCAGCGCATGCGCCCGGCAATGGTCTGATTGGACATGCCTTGCACATAGCGCTGATAGCCGGTCTCGTACAGTTCCTTCTTTGACGCCTTGACGCCGGCCATAACGGTGTCGATCTCCATCTCATCAGCGTCCGCGCACAGGTCAGGACCGGCGGTCCCACGGATATGCACGGGCTGGTAGGCCGGATAGCTGCCACCAGCGCCACCGCTTCGACGCAGCCCGTTCATCCACTCGCCCCACCGTTCCAGCCTTTCATCGACCCATTTGATCACTTGTCGCTCTCCCTTTTGATTTCTTCTGACACCGCACGTCCGGTTACCGCGTCCCACGTCACGCGCACGGCTGCGCCGCTATTCACCTTGGTCCCGATCTCGACGCCGTTTTCGCAGGCGTAAAACACCGGTTCTCCTCGTATCCCCCTGCGAATCTGTCCGTCGATCATTTCCTTGCCAAATGCTTCTCGCAGGTCATCGATGAACGCTGTTACCGTCGGCATCTTTTCTCTCAGATTGCTCTTCGACACTCTGTCTAACCTCCTAACCTGCAAAAAATGGTTGGACGATGAAAAACCGCATCAAATAAGGCTCCGTCTAACCTCCTAACCATCCTAACCACATTCAAATTCTCATAAGATATTGATCTTCACTCCCGTGCGTATGCGCACGTAAAACAGGTTGGACGGGTTAGGAGGTTGGACGAAGCCTTGCGCCATCAGGGGGTTAGGCGTCCAACCTTTTGCCATGCGGTTAGACGACCCGGACGGGTTGGACGAACCTATCCTGCTAGATCGGCAGGTCGTCGAGCTCGTCGACTTCACCCCTGACCACGGCTTGCGCAGGCGCCGGCTTTGACGGGCGCAGGTAATACCATTCCCGACCGCCGGTACTTCGCCGCTTCTTTTCCCACCCCATGCGCTTCATACACGACGCGATACGCATCGTCTCGGTCTTCGCGCCGCTAATCTTGCCGATATCGATCTCCAGGGCTTTTGTAAGCAATTCTTCGGACGTCACCTCATCGATCCTGCCGCCAGGGCGCGGCGTCCCACCCACATGCAACGCCTCGCCATCCACATACCGCTGGATTCGCGGCTCCCACGGATCGGCCAGCTCCCGCGCCTCCTGCTCAGGCTCGATCAGCTCGCGCTGCTCTTCCCGCGTCGGATGCCATTTCTCTCCCTGCTCGATCAATACAACCGCCTCCGCAAACAGCTGGTCGCGGACCGCTGCCAACATCTCGGTATCGATCTTCCCGCAGCGCACCGGCCATGAACGCCGGTTGCCCGTGGAGTCCTTCAGGTATTCATCCTGGTTGGTGGTCGCAGCAAAGCAGGTTCGCCGCAGCACATTCACCATGCGCCGGCCATATGGAGCACGGAACCGATCTGTCTTGTTGGTGATAAAGGCCTTGATCGACGTCGAGTCCGCCTTGTTGAAGGAATCAAGCTCGGCGATCTCGTAGAGCCAGACGCCCTGGATCGCCAGATACGCATCCTTGTCGCCGACCTTGAACGGCGTTTCGCTGTACCAGTCGCCGCCGAGCACGCGCAGAGCAGATGACTTACCAGCACCCTGCCCGCCCTCAAACACCGGCATGTAATCCATCTGACAGCCCGGATAGAACGCCCGCGCCACCATCGACATGAGGAACAGCGTGCCCACCAGCGCGTGGTATTTCGTCGGCTCGGCGCCCATCACATCGGTTAGCCAGGTGTGCAACCGCTGTTCGCCGTCCCATGTCAATGATCGGAGATACTCCGTTACAGGGTTGAACTGGTTTTCTCTCGCAGCCTGCGCGACGGCTTTCTCGATTGCGCCATCTGATTTGATGATGATGCTGTAGTTGCGCGCCAGGTACAGGCCCAGGCTGAAATCATCGCCCTCGGTCCACTCGCCGAGCTCGCCGCCCCATGGTGGCACCCGCCGCTTCACCTGCTGCATGGAGAACTCGTTCAGCGCGACCAGCCCCTTCAGAGCCTCGTCGTTCATCAGGATGATGTGGACATTCTCCCGACAGTCTTCGAGTCCACCGCGCGGCTTGGCTATTAGGGTATCGCGCCAATGAGGCTGCTCTCTGTCCGGAGCGGCAACTGGCGACGCGCTAGCCGGGCCAGGGGTAGACGCTGTTTTTTTCGCCGCAGCCGGGGTTAGCCGGGGTGATTTTGGCGGCCGCCACCCTCGGTCGACAGCCATCTTGTAGACACTGGCAACCGTGATGCTGCCATTGCCGAATGATTTCCAGTGCGATTCGAGATCCTTCAGCCCGCCGTACTTGCCAGACTTTTGGGACCACCAATCCCACACGCCGATGCCACCCTCACCCAAGGCATCGTAAATACCCATGCCAACGCGTATCCATTCGTCATAGCCGCAGTCAGCCGGAATGACCGCCAACGCTGATTCCAGCTTGGCACGCTCGTCCACCGGACCGGCAACGGGCGGCGTCGCAGAACGCACCAGGTTCTTTGCTCCTTTCACCGTCACCCGCAGCCGGTTCAATACCGCATCGGATATTGGCGTGATTCCCCTGCTACACCCCATGTACGGCTTCGCGGTGAACGTAAAATATTGCCGTCCACAAAACACCTCGAGCCCGATCTCATTGGATTTAAATGTCTCGGATTCGCCGGCAACGATGATGTGCACACCGGTGCCCGAGGGCGAGTATTCCGTGTAGGAGTCACAAGCGTCGATGATGTTCTGCGCACGCTCGGTAATCGCGCCGTCCTCACGATTAATGCAGCCATCGATGTCAATGCCGATCAACCCATCATTGGGAAGAAAAGCAAATCCGACACCGGAATAACGTCCATTCGTGGACCGCACCACCTCCAGAGCCTTGTCGAGTGTGACAAGCGCAGCGCGGTCAGCCTCGTCGCCCTGCTTGCCAACGCGCCGCGCGCCGCTCGCATAGTAGGGCATCTTCTTCGGCTTTTTCTCACCCGGCTCGAAGCGCCATATAAGCCACTGTGCGCGCTCACGTAAAGACACAGGAACCAGGCTCGGATCAATGCCCGGATCATGTGCCATCGGCCACCTCATCAGTGAAATGCTCGCACAGATCCTCTAGCGCATCCGCAATGCGCAGGCCGGGACCGTACATGCCGATGAAGGCCTCGGGTGCTCGGCGTTGCAACGCCTTGAAGCGATCGGTATTGGCGTTCGATATCACCAGGCGCCCGCTGATGGCGAACACGCCGAACGGCTGTGCATTGGTATGCGTACGTGACAGCACGCGATGAATTGCCTCGGTGAGCGACGTCGCTGCTTTAACGTTGCGCCGGAATTTCGGCATTGCGACGCGCTTTGGCGCACGAGCTGCCGATAGCTTCGGTATCTTCAGTGCGGTCATGACTACGCCTCCGCATCATTTCCGGCACGAGCACGCACGCGGGCCCGCAGTTCGGTCATCGCGCCAATCGCCTCGCGAAATTCCTTTTCGAGCTTCTCAAGCTCGTCGGACTTGATCTTGCCGTCGTTATTTAACGCGTCGTAAATGCCCGAGGCCACATCACCGAATTCCTTCATGGCCCGGCACACGGTCTGCGTCAGATCCTCATCGCGCACATTGTCCAGGCTCGGAACCGGAACCAGCACTTGCCCGAGACGCCAGGCGAACGCCTGTGCAGGTAGCAATGCATCCGGCACACCGGCGTCAATGCACAGCTCAATCACTTCCGTGGCCTCCTCGAACGTCATGTGATGGGTCATGATCCCAGGCCGCAGCTTGTTGTACATGACGGGAACTGTCTTCCCCATGCGTTGCGCCACCGATTCGATACCGCCTTTGAACGAGCGCGCAATCTTATAAAGCGCGTCGTGCTGATTGATCTCCGAATATTTACAGGTCACGGTAAACCTCCCTTTTATTACCGATGTGGAATGTGTTTTTTTCAACTATCGTTCCATCAACAGAGCTTTATCCGCGAGGAAACGATGATTGATATTTCTCAAAAACTGATTTCAGGCCAAAAAAAAGGCGGCGAGCCGAAGCCCACCGCCTGGACGTTGGTCTATCCCTTCTTGTCGCATGCGTGCCGCCCACTTTCTGGAGCAGCGCAGGAGAAACGCAGCACAGCCCATTCAACATCTGGGCGCAGTTGTTCGCATGTCACCTCGCGATCAGTAATTCGCTCAATTGAAGGGCAATAGTCAGCCGGAACGCGATTGATCAGCCATTGCTGAACAACCTGATAAGAAACAGGACGTTCCATAGTGCTGAGGGCATCTGCAAACGCCTTCAGAGTTTTGAATCTGCCAATCGCGAGGTTCAGCGCTTCGTTCTTCATGCGCTTTATTCTACTAGTTTTTCTAGTGCGCGCAAGAAACTTTTGCATTGCCACTATAAATACTTGTGCTTATGGTTCCACCATGACGACAATCCACGAACGAATTAAGACAAAGCGGCTTGAACTCGGCTTGACCATGGACGAACTGGCCAAACGGGTCGGCGTCTCCAGTTGGCAAACGGTTCAGCAATGGGAGAAAGAAGGCGGGACGGCACCTAAGCGATCCCGGTTAGATGCCGTTGCCCAAGCACTTAATGTGACGGTGGATTGGCTGCTTTCCGGACCTGATATTGTCGTAAGAAGTGGCAACACCATTATGGTCGCGGAGATCAAAACTACAGGTCGCAAGCCAGACTTCAATGTCCAGGACATTGAATCCAATCAAAAGCCCATTCCTCTGATCTCATGGGTCCAGGCAGGAGACTGGTGCGAAGCTCAAGATCAATACAACGTCGGCGATGCCGAAGAATGGATTGCGTGCCCTGTTAAACATGGCCCACGCACTTATGCCCTACGGGTTAGAGGCGAAAGCATGCGGAATCCTGGCAGCAAACCATCCTTTGACGATGGAGACGTTATCTTTGTCGACCCGGATCGCGCCGCAGAGCACAAGTCGCTCGTGATTACAAAACTCGAAGAAACTAATGAAGCTACTTTTAAGAGGCTTCTCATCGATGGAAAGAGCTGGTATTTGGAGGCGCTAAATCCCTCTTGGCCCAATCGCATCATGCCAATTAAGGCAGATGCTCATGTCTGCGGAGTGGTGATAGCTCGCCTTGAGAGCTTTGTCTAGCACCAAATAGCACCTTTACCGCGCTATTTCTTGGCCAAATCCACCGATACTTATCTCGATTCTGCCAGGGTCATTTCTTCTGATCAGCTCTTGTACTAACTCACCTGTCGTAAAGTCAGCCAATTTTTTTTGATCTGCGGCAAAGCTCTCTATCAATCGCGCCAAGATTTCGGCATTCAATGATCTCTGTGACTTCGCCACAGATTGATCAAGCTGCTCTTTTATATCCGTTGGAATTCTTAAACCGAACGGCACGATGTCTTTTTTCATCGCCGTAGTTTAATAATCCGATACTTCACAGAATAGGTGCAAAGTGCAACTATTCCCGTGTGGCAATCATGCCGCAATGTGAAAAACAATCAAGAAGGTATTGAAATGGATATGGGATTTGACATTCTGCACCAGGAGATGACCGCTACCGAGGACTTGACACTTCGAGCAGGTGAACTTGCAGCGCTCGGGTGCCTCATTCAAACAGAATCATTTAACGGCATGGCGCCAGAAATAAGGGCGAGCACAGCCCGACTTCTAGGGAAAATCATCACTGAGGTGAATGACCTTATCCCCCGAGCGCTCAACGAAAGCTGCCCCGAGCCTATCTGCCGCAAAATTAAGCGCCCTTCTTAATTCACCACTCGCCCGGTTTCCATCGGGCATTCTTTATGCGAATTTCAGAATAAAAACATTTCCACATATAACAGCAATGTCTAAGAAAAGCCGGTAGCTCCACACTAGTTTTCCTTGTCTTACTAGTTTTTCTAGCGCACAATATCTCCGTCGCGCAACACTTCGTTGCGGAAACACGATGGAGGCAGAGATGGCGCAGCAGAAGCCAACCCCGAAGGAAGTCGTCAGCCGCATTCAGCGCGCAATTGATTCCGGCATTGATCATGTCCAGGGCGAAGCAACGCCGGAACAACGCGCCGCCGCTTTCGTCGCCTATTTCTCCGGCGCACTCAAGAACATCGTCAGCGAGGAATTCGGCGACAAGCTGTTCAACCTCGTGCTCAGCAGGTCCACTGAGACGACAGGTGCCGCATGATTCACTTCAACGTCTTCGTGCGCACCTCCAGCTGCCACTACGCCTATAGCGCCCTCCACAAGTGCGCCGCCGATGCGATTGCCGATGCAATCGACCTGTTTGGCCCGTGCTACGTCAGCGTGAAGGCGAAGCAATGAGCACCGTCCGCATCCGCTGCAGCGCTCCAGACCCCTACCAGGGCTTGCGCGGGCGCGCCTACATCAATGCGCGCGGGCTGACGCCGAAGATTGGCCCGATGCGCAATATTCAGGTGGCCGAGGACTGCCGCTGCCGGGCATGCGAGCAGGCCCGCCTGTTGCCCGCCGTGCTCGCGATCTGCGAATCGCACGAGCGCCGCAAGATCACCGACCGGCCGCAGCCGATGTGGAACAACATCGCAGACGAGTCGCTGCACGAGCTGCTCGATCTGCCCCTGGTGGCGAGGATGTGACATGGCTGCGCGTATCGCTCCGACCCGCATGTCGCTAGAAATTGCACACCGCAACTTGAACGTGACTCTGCAGCTGGACGACATGCTCAAGCACCCCGCCTACCGAATCATTCTTGAAAACGTCGCGCGCCGGCACATGCAGCACCTCGCGCGGTTTGATGCAAAAAAGCTGCAAGCAAACGACCTCGATTAACCACCAAAAAGAAGGGAGAACCATGGGCACGAAAGCCTTTGCCGTGTTCCTTCAGGACTTGCGCGATGGTCGCGCACATTCTGAGTTATCCGGCCAGCTCGAGGAGCTGATCACCAAGGTGAAGGAAACCGGCAAGGCCGGCGGCCTCACGCTGAAAATCAAGATCAAGCCCGCCAGCCGCGGCGGCGACGTCGACAAGGTTACCGTCACCGATGCCATCACCGTCGACCTGCCGAAACCGGAGCGCGGAGAAGACTTCTTCTGGCTCACCGACGACAACGACCTGTCGCGCAACCACCCCCGTCAACAAAACCTTGAGCTGCGTGAAGCACCGCAGACCAAGCCGACCAACCTGAAGGAAGCAAGCAAATGAATCAGCACACCCATATCAACGATTCCGCACTTGGCCAGGCCGGCGCACTGATGGTCGCTGCATCCGAAATTAAGCAGGCCGGCGAGGCATCGTTCCTCTTGGTGCCCCAGCATTTTCAGCATGTTGACCTCACGGCCGCGATCGAAAAGGCCAACCCGGCGCCTTATCGCAAAAAGGGAACCGTCGCGCTGACCAGCATCGAAAGCTTCAACGTGTACGTGAAGGATCAGGCACGCCAGCAAGGCACCTACATCTACGCCGATCCGGACGCCCGCACCTTGACTGCCGTGTTCAACGATCACGAGTACGGCGAGCGCAGCACCGATGCCGGCTGGCGCGACTTCCGCGCGGTCTACAACGCCGAGCTGAGCCGCGAGTTTGCCACCTGGTTGAAGAACAACAAGCAGCCGATGGAGCAGGAAGTATTCGCCGTTTTCCTCGAGGACAACATTGCCGACGTCGTCGAGCCATCCGGCGAAACGCTGCTGGCCATCGCCCTCACCTTGCAGGCCAAGACCGAAGTCAACTTCAACAGCAGCAAGCGCCTGGACAACGGCCAGGTGCAGCTGACCTACACCGAGAACATCGATGCGCGTGCTGGCGCCGGTGCGATCGAGATCCCTCGTGAATTCGCGATTGGCTGCCGCCTGTTCAAGAACGGCGAAGGCTACAAGATCCGCGCGCGCTTGAAGTATCGCCTGGGCGGCGGCAACGTCAAGTTCTGGTACGAGCTGGATCGACCGGAAAACGTGATCGAGGACGCCTTCAGCGCCTACGTCGAAAAGGCCAAGGAAACCGGTGTCAAGGTCCTGATCGGCAAACCCTAGCAACCATACCCCGTGAGCGAAGGGGCGTAGTACGGCAAGGGTGTGGCTGGAGGTGAGCTGTGGGAAAACCTCTACGAAGTGCCCAAGCGCAGCTGCCGGCCCCGATGACGACGACGCCGAGCCCGACGAGCGCGAAACAGTCGGATGCGGTCCGCAAGGACGCCGGAAAGCGTAACCGGCACCAACAAGAGAGCGGACTCAACTTTTTCATTCCGGAAGATGCGAGGCATCCCGCCTCAAGTCCGCTCCCTTGTTGGTCATAACCAGAACAACACTCCCGGAGCCGGCGGGCGGGAAACGTACCGGCACCAGACACTTATTCGAGGCAGCAATGAAACGAAAAATCACACCCGGCGCCAAGGTCGCCTTCGACAGCGAGGAAGGTCCGCAGACCGGCATCGTCGCGGATATCAAGCCGCATATCGGCAACGGCCAGCGGATCGCCCTCGTCCGCGTTGAAGGCACGCTTTGCGGCGCACCGTGGCAGGTCCCGGTCAATGAACTGCAGCAGCTGAAGAGCGCAGCATGAGCACGACGGCAGCCGTGGCGCATGACGCCGTCAATCATCCGAAGCACTACATCAGTCATCCGAGCGGCGTGGAGTGCATCCAGGTCACCGAGCACATGTCGTTCAACCTGGGCAACGTGGTCAAGTACCTGTGGCGCGCGGACGAGAAAGGCGCGCCGCTGGAAGACCTGAAGAAGGCGCGCTGGTATCTCGACCGCGAGATCGCCAAGCGCGAGGCCGCTGCCGACAAGGTAGTCACGATTCTGGACAACGACGGAGCGTAACTATGCCCGCATCAAAGAAACCGCGCCACAAGCGCAAGGTCAAGACCACCGGCAAGCGCACGTTGCGCACCCAGCCGTGGAAGACACACGCGGTTTTCCGGCCGCTGGAAGCAATCCTCGACCAGCTGGAGAACGAAGGCACGCTCGTTGTCGTCGCACGCGGCAAGCAGGCCGGACTTCCCGTATTCCGTGTTGACGGCGAAAACACCTGGTATGCCGTCGGCCCGGCCCTACGCGGCCTGATCGAAACGTTCGAGCTGCACGAACAGCGCTCCGGCCGCGTAATGCCGCTGGAGCCGTTGCGGCGCCTGGTGACCAAGCTCGACGTCGATATGCCGATTTTCGAAGAAGACACCAAGGCAGTGCGCGCATCGATGGCCGTACTGATTGAAGAATCACACAACCTGCCGCGCGATTACGCTGCGGATCTGGTCCAGGTTACGCAAACCGCAATTGAATTCGACCGATTGAAAGAGGCGGCATAACCGTCGCCAGCATTCAAGGGATAACGTATGAAGCGCGACATCTTCACCATGTCACTGGATCTCGGCCACGAGCTGGCGATCGACAACTTTGCCGGTGGCGGCGGCGCATCCACCGGCATCTCCATGGGCTTGGGACGCGAAGTCGACGTGGCCATCAACCACGACGGCGAAGCGCTGGCCATGCATGCAGCCAACCATCCGACGGCAGCGCACTACACCGAGGACGTCTTCAACGTGCACCCGGGCTTTGTTACGCGCCAGCTGCCCATCGGTCTCGCCTGGTTCAGCCCGGACTGCAAGCACTTCAGCAAGGCCAAGGGCAGCAAGCCGGTCGAAAAGAAGATTCGCGGTCTGGCATGGGTGACGCTGAAATGGGCAACGTTCCAGATGCCGCGCGTGATCGCGCTCGAGAACGTTGAAGAGTTTCAGGACTGGGGGCCGCTGGGCAGCGACAACAAGCCGCTGAAAGCAGAGAAAGGCCGCACGTTCAAGGCCTTCGTGCTGGCGCTGACCACCGGCATTCCGACAGACCATCCGGACCTGAACGAAATTTACGACGTGCTCGGCCATGACTTCCCGATCGAGCGCCTGCATGCAGGTCTCGGCTATAAGGTCGAATGGAAAGTGCTGCGCGCCTGTGATTACGGCACTCCGACTATCCGCAAACGCCTGTTTCTAATCGCACGGCGGGACGGTCGTCCGATTGTCTGGCCAACACCGACGCACGGCGACCCGAAGACCGACGCCGTCAAGTCGGGAAAGCTGCAGCCGTGGCGCACCGCCGCCGAGTGCATCGACTGGTCTATTTCTTGCCCGTCGATTTTCGAGCGCAAGAAGCCGCTGAAGGATGCGACCTTGCGCCGTATCGCCAAGGGCATCATGAAATTCGTGGTGAACACTGATAGTCCGTTCATCGTCGGTGCCGGCGGGCCGATCTATTCCGGCAAGCCGACATCGACGGACAAGCCGTTCGGCACGCTGACCACTGAGAACCACCGCGCACTGGTCCTTCCAACCCTGATGCATGTGACGCATCAGGGAGGTGACCGGACCGCATCGATTGAAACCCCGATTGCTACCGTAACCGGCGCAAACCGTGGCGAGCAGGCGCTGATTACAGCCCACATTTCCACCTACTACGGCGATAAGCGCCCGGGTGACGTGCGCGGCTCCAGAATGGACGAGCCGATTGGCACGCAGACGACTGAAAACAGGCATGCCGTCGTGTCCGCATTTCTCGCCAAGCACTATGGCGGCCATGAGACTCCCGGCGCCTCGCTGCCAGATCCGATGAGCACCATCACGGCACAAGACCACCATGCACTTGTTGCATCCCACCTGGTGAAGCTGCGGAACAACCAGTTCGGGCAGGACGCCCGCGAACCAATGCCTACTCTGACGGCCGGCGGCGGCCACGTTGGAGAAGTGCGCGCCTTCCTGGTCAAGTATTACAGCGAAGGAGGCCAATGGCAGGACCTACGCGACCCGATGCATACGATGCCGACAAAGGACCGCCTCGGCTTGGTGACCATCCGCGGCGAGGACTACGCGATCGTCGACATCGGCATGCGCATGCTGACGCCGCGAGAGCTGGCGCGCGCGCAGGGTTTCCCTGACAGCTACATCCTCGATCCGGTCGTCAACGGCAAGCCGCTTTCCAAATCGGCGCAGGTCCGCATGATCGGCAATAGCGTCTGCCCGCCGATGGCGGCGGCACTTGTTGAGGCGAACTTCGCACATGAGCAACAGATCGCGAGGGCAGCATGAACGATCGCCAATTTTCTCTGTTCGATACGACACCTGACGCCTTGCCGCGCATCGATTGGACCAGCCAGGTCTACAGCAAGGAATACAACGCTGCGCTCAACGCCATGCTGATCGATGCATGCCGCCAGCAGCCAAAGTCCACGGCCGATCTGCACCAGGCGCAACTGGCGGAGTTCGGGCTCGGAGAAATCCCGCTGGGATGCCAACTCACCTTTCTAGCGGAAATCGGTAAGCTCCGCCGCAAGGTGGATAAAGCCTTTGTTTCGACATGGAGCGCAGCATGAAAGAACGCCCTATCCTTTTCAGCGCGCCGATGGTGCGCGCCATCCTTGACGGGACCAAGACGCAGACGAGGCGTGTGGTGAAACCGCAGCCGGTACTCAGACGTGACCTCAGCGTGTCGGACAACGAGCTTGCATGGCAATTGTCGCCAGGCTCTTTCATCATCTGTCCGAACACTCGTGCACCGGAGGACTTCGAGAAGCGCAGTCCCTACGGACAGCCAGGCGGCCGCCTATGGGTGCGGGAGACCTTCTGCCCGATCTACCCGCAGGATCCGACCTACAACGGTGGCGAGCCGATCGAGTACGACTATGCAGCCACCTACAAGCACGGTGACCGGCTTGGCGACTCGCTCGGTATAAAGAAGGTTTGGAAGCCGTCGATCCACATGCCACGCGCCGCCTGCCGCATCGTCCTGGAGGTGACCGGCGTACGTGTTGAGCGGCTGCAGGACATCAGCGAGGCGGACGCGATCGCCGAGGGCATTGAGCGCAGCGGAGAGTGCAACTGGTGCGACTACCTCGATTATGGATACAACGACTTCACCAACGCCAGGTATAGCTACCGCACGCTTTGGGAATCGATCAACGGCGCCGGCAGCTGGAATGCCAATCCGTGGGTGTGGGTAATCGAATTCAAGCGCGTCGACGCCGGCGCAATGAAGCAAGCAGCATAGTTGGAGAAACCGATGAGCGCAGTATTAAAACCGATCTATTTGGACCTGCCGACGGTGGCGTCTGCAACGTCGCTGAGTGAAGCCAGCGTCAAAAAAATGGTTCGTGAAAACCTCTTCCCGAAGCCCCGAATGCTTTCCGGCCGCCGGGTCGCATGGCTGCTGAGGGAAATTGAGGAGTGGGCAGAAGCGCGTCCTATCTCCGACCTGCTCCCGCCGCCGAACGCCGGCGTCAGGAAAGAGAGTTAAGCGTGTCATTCCAGCGGCGCAGCCACTCGACGCGCTCGGCATCGTATGAATGCCGGTTGTACACACCCTTCACGCCTGGCTGCATATGCCCGAGCACAGCTTCGGCCACGGAATCCGGGCATCCGAGCGCAGCCAGCTGCGTGCGCACCGTGCGGCGCAGGTCATGCGGCGACCAGCGGGTCACCGGGAAGCGTGGACGCACCCGCTCCGGCAGCGTCATGGAATATGGCATATGCCAGTGCACGGACGTCTGAATGACCTTCTGTTGGATGTGCTTCTCCTTGCTAACCTGTGACTGGAACAGGTACCCGGTCTTATAAAGAGCATTCCGCCGCAGTACGATTTCCCGCGCTTTGCCAAATAACGGCACCCGCAGATCTGTCGCGTTGTCATGGCGTGCATTCTTCGTTTTCGACTTCGGGCACGTCCACCATACGACGTCGTCAGCCTCGACACTGATCTCCTCAGCCGTCATTTGCACCAGCTCAGCCCCGCGACACCCCGTCCAGATATAGAGAGTAAGTACGTCGCAGACGTTGCGGCTCAAGTTCGGGAGAAAAGGGATCAGCTTGCGGAGTTCGTCCAGGGAGAGGTGGCGCTTTTCTACACCGACATATTCACCCTGCAGTTTTTTTCCCTTTGAACGCAATTTCCCACGCATGACCCGGCGCCACCAATTTTGCGTTGTTTCCGGGATCCGGCCGGCATCGAGGGCATAGTCCCACGCCGCAGCCAGCTCGGCGCGCAACTTCCCGGCTTGCACAGGAATTTCGGCGTAGCTTTCCAAAAGATCAAAGGCCGCAGCACGAGTTACCTTTTCAGCCGGCGTAGTTTTAAACTTCTGGTCGATCATGACGTCAAAGGTACGCCGCACTTCCTTGACGCCCCTTTCCTTACGCACGCGGTCCAAGTGCTTACAGTAGTCTTCGCACAACCTCTCGACGGTGTAGGTCTGGGCCTTTTCCCGTTTGCGCTTGATCTCCTCGGCGACTCGAAGTTCAGTGCGCTCGGACTTCTTTTCAGCGGCAATATCCTGCCCCTGGCTGCGCGCTTCCCTGGCCTGTTCCCACTCGACCACGGCCGCGTGGAATGACATCGCGGGCCACCTCCCGATCTTCACCTGTTTCATCTTTCCGTCGACTGGGCTCTTGTACCGGTACGTCCACGTCTTGAACTGTATGCTCGACTCCAGACGCAGCCCCGGATGGTCTGCAAAGGTGATATGCTCCCCGGGTTTCAGGAGCTTGGCTGTTCTGGCGTCAAAGGTCATTTTGGCGTAGCTTTTATAACCGCCGGAGTGTCGGCGTAGGTCGCACGGAAGTAGAAGACCTAAAAGTTACGCTAAAACCTGAACTGTTGCAATCTGTTGTTATCCGTTCTTATCTGAACGGCGAAAAGAGGTAAATAGGGAATGGATAAGGAAATCAAAGAGTTAGGCGAGATTTCTGATAGGAATCAGGGACTTAAGAAGGACCAAATTTCCGGCCATACACCTATGATGCAGCAGGGTATTTCCCCTATGAGAACATAGGATCACTTTTTAAAAGTTACGCCAAAAACCACGCTAAAACTAACTCCTTGCA
>NZ_JWJG01000004.1 GCF_000818395.1 Noviherbaspirillum autotrophicum
AGATCAATCCCGATGGTAGTAAGCTGGTGCATGACTTCCCCTCCTGGTTAGATTGAACGGTGACACCTCAATCTTGGCACTTGATGCCTTGCGACTTCAACGTCGCTTCGGGACGGGGAAGTCCCTTACATTTGAAAAAGCCTTCCAGAAATATCCGACAAGGCAGATTGCTGCCATAACGATTCGTCAAACGAATTAGTCATATAGAAAAGCAGGAAAATGCGCTACTCCCTTGACCTAATGCACTCGCTTCGATAGCAAATAAATATTTCTCGAGAGTTTTTCAACAGAATCGGCCAAAAACGATCTTCCAAAGTGGCGTCACTATCCCAAGAACGGATGTTCAATAACTAATAGGGAATTCTGGACAGCAGTTTTGTTGACAGCGCCGCGCGTACTGCAAAAGTGATTCCCAGCGCATGCTTTTTGATCGTTGTCGTTTTCACTGCGCTGCGGCTAGCCCCATACATTGCTGGCCTTTCTTCTCGTTCTTGTAAATACGTCAATGGCAGTGGACAGCGGGCATGCCTTCGCGACGTTAAGAAATGGAGCCCAACCGAGTGGGCAAACCCATCGAAAGCGCGTTTGATGCCCAAACTGCAATGAGTATCTATTTCCATTGTGCAATTGTGGATATGATGGAGCACAGTCCTCGCACTGCATAGCATTTTTAACCCCATTTATTCGTCGCTTTCGTTTCATCTAGCAAGTCGGCTGTGCCGGATTTCTGGAGAATTGCATGGTTTCTCGCCTATTTACCTTATTTTTGCTGCTTGCTAGTGCCATAACATCTGCGCAATCCATCCCGGACTCCACTCGTTTGATGGCAAGCGCCGATGCTGAAAAACCAATCCAGTTGCAAAGCTTGCGCATCAGTGGCGAACTCAGCGGCGGCATGGCACAAACCACAGTGCAAATGGTGTTCTTTAACCCCAATCCGAGGCCGCTCGAAGGCCATTTGCAGTTCCCGCTGCTGGCCGGGCAGCAAATTACCGGTTTTGCGCTCGATGTCGATGGCAAGTTGCGTCCCGCCGTGCCGGTAGAAAAAGCCAAGGGCCGACAGATTTTTGAAGCAATTGAGCGCCGCAATATCGACCCGGCTCTCCTTGAAAACACTCAGGGTAGCAATTTCAAGCTGCGGGTTTACCCGATTGCCGCGCTCGGCACGCGCATGGTGGAGCTGAAATATGCCGAAGCGCTGCCGCGCGATGGCATGTACTGGTCCTACCGCCTGCCGCTGGCGTATGGCGAGCGATTGCAGGAGTTCGATCTGACGCTGAAAGTTCATGGCAATGGAGCTGTGCCGAAAGTGAGCGGTGCGCTCGGCGCCGTAAGCTTCAGCAGACAAGGCTCGACCTACCAGGCACACGTGGCGAAAAGTCGCTTCGCCCCGAGCGGCATGCTGAACATCGTTACCCAAGCCAGTGTGCAGCCCCAGACCTATATCCAGGAACACGACGGCCACACTTACTTCGTCGCCGAAATTCCGGTTTCGACCAAACGCGCAGCACGGCCGCTGCCGAAGATCGTCGGTTTGCTCTGGGATAGCTCTGGCTCCGGCGCGGCACGCGCGCGTGATGCCGAACTGGCGGAACTCGACCGCTATTTCAAGGCGGTGGGCAATGCCGAAGTGCGGCTGACCAGATTGCGCGACCGCGCCGAATCGACTGCTGTTTTCCATATCGTCGACGGTAATTGGGAGGCGCTGCGCAACGCATTGCAGAATACCGTCTACGACGGCGCCAGCGCGCTGGCTGGTTGGCAGCCGCAAGCGGATGTCGAGGAATATCTGCTGGTGAGCGATGGTTTGCTGAACTATGGCGCGAGCCGATTCCCCGAACTGGCCGCAGGTCAGCGCCTATACGCGCTCAATTCTTCGCTGGCCGCCGACACCGGCCGCCTGGCTGCGCTGGCCGAGCGCAGCGGTGGCCGGCTGGTTCAGGTGTTGCCGGACAAGCCTGGCGCCGCCGCTCAAGCCCTGCTGACGGAAGGTGCTCATGTCCGTAACATCAGTGCTGTAGGCGCAACCGAGGTGCTGGCCGACTCCCCCGATCCGCAAGGATTGCTCCGCGTAGCAGGTAAGCTCATCAACGGCAGCGCGAAGCTAACAGTGACCGTGCTCCAGCAAGGCCAGCCGAAAGATGTGACATTGGCTGTGTCAGCTGGGGCACCGACGCATGCGCTCGCTGCCTATTTATGGGCAAGCTCCAAGTTGCACGCGCTCGAAGCCGATTTTGAAGTCAACCGCGGGGCAATCCGCCGGCTGGGAAACCAATTCGCCATGCCGACTCGCGAAACGTCACTGATCGTGCTTGACCGGTTGGAAGACTACGTGCGCTATGACGTCATGCCGCCGTCCGAGTATCTGACGGCATATGAGCGGATGAAGGCGCTGCGCGGCGCCGAGCTGACAAGCAAGCGCGAGAAGCACTTGGAGCGCGTGCTGCAAGAATTCGAGCAAAAAGTGGCGTGGTGGGAAAAAGCCTATCCGAAGGGTGAGCCGCCGCAAAAAGCTGAAACCAAGGCCGTGCCCATGCCGGGGCAAGCTGCGCCGGTGGCAATGGCGGCTCCCGCGCCAGTGATGGGACTACTCCGGCAAAGTGATGCCGCCGGCGCGCAGCGGGCAGCATCGCCGACAGCAACGGCACGTGAGCCGGCGCCGTCCGACATCGGCATTTCCCTGAAAAAATGGCGCTCCGACGCCCCCTACATCGCCCGCATGACTGCAGCCAGCGCCGACACTTTGTATCAAGTGTACCTGGATGAAAAGCCTTCATATGCCAATAGCAGCGCCTTCTATCTCGACGCGGCCGACATGCTGATCGACAAGGGGCAGCGCGACCTGGCCTTGCGCGTGCTATCCAACTTGGCCGAGATGGACCTGGAAAACCGCCATGTGCTGCGCATCCTCGGTTACCGGCTGCTGCAGGCGGACGCGCCCGAACTCGCCATTCCGGTATTCGAGAAGGTGCAGTACCTGGCGGAAGAGGAGCCGCAATCCTTCCGCGACCTCGGCCTTGCGCATGCAGCGGCCAAGCATTACCAGCTGGCGATCGACCAGCTGAACGAAGTGGTGGTGCGTCCGTGGGATGCGCGTTTTGCCGAAATCGAGCTGATTGCGCTGGCGGAAATGAACGCGATCATCGCCGCCGCTCCGTCGCAGCCTGCGCTCGACACCAGCCGCATCGATGCCCGCTTCCTGAAGAACCTGCCGCTCGATTTGCGCGCGGTGCTGACTTGGGACGCCGACAACAGCGACATGGACCTATGGGTGACCGATCCCAACGGCGAGAAGTGCTATTACGCGCACCGCTTCACCTACCAGGGCGGGCGCATGTCACGCGACTTCACCGGCGGCTACGGCCCGGAAGAGTTTTCGCTGCGCGAGGCGAAGCCCGGCAAGTACCGGATCGAAGCGAATTTCTTCGGTTCCCGCCAACAGATTGTTGCGGGCGCCACGACCCTTCAGGTGAAGCTGTCGAGCGGATTCGGAACGCCTTCTGAGAAAGACCAAATGATCACGCTACGGCTGAAGGAGCGCGGCAACACAGTCTTCGTTGGCGAATTCGAGGTCAAGCCGAAATGATCACGTTGACTCGCATGCTCGCCGGCGTCCTGCGCCGCTCGCCCACCGTGACGTTGCGGGTCACCGATGACGAGGGTAGGGTGCTGGTGGATGCAGCCAATGCCGGACGCGACGATTACCGGTTGAGCGTCGCACTGCTCAACGGGCCAGTGATTGTCGACCTGTACGGACATTACCTGCGCTTCGTCGACACCGGCGGCAAGGCCGCTTATCGCGGCACGGACGCCGCCAGCCGCACCTACGTGAAGTTCGGTGAATGCATCCAGGACAAGCGCGAGCTGCACATCCTGATTGAACCCTCCTCATGACAGACATACAGAATCCAGTATGAAAAAAATTCTTATATTTCTGGGTGGCCTGGCCTTTGCGGCCAGTGCAGCGGCTGCCGACTCGGCACGACTGGCGCTGTGGATCACCGATCCGGTCGGTACGACCAGCGGCATCCAGTGCGACCTGGAGGCATCGCCGGCTTCTGCCGGCAGGTTGCAGGCCATGCCGCTGCCGACCACGCCACCGACACTGACCGAGCGCGACGTCATTGCCTGGAATCGGAGCAACGGACGCTGGACGCTGGATTCCGCGCGCTTCATCGGCATCGAATCCGCCCAGCGGTTGCAGGATCACTGCTTTCTGCTGGCCATCGACGGCAAGCCGGTCAGCAGCGGCATCGTGCTGTCCGAGTACTCGGCGCGCCTGACCGGCTTTCCGACCCTGATCGTCATCAACCGGAACGACGCACTGACATTCGAGCTGTTATCCAGTAACCACGGCGCTCACATGCGACACCTTCATGCCGAAGCGCTCGATGCGGTGCTGCATGAAAAGGCAGTACAAGAGAAATAGTCATCTGACCGGAGCGACAACATGGTTTTGATCCGCTCATATTTGCTTGCAGTCCTGGCATGCGCGGCGCCGGCAGCACTTGCCTCACCAACCTCCGATGAATTGCTGCACTGCCATCAGATGGCTTCTTCGGCACTATTGAGATGCCTCGACCAAAGCCCTGGGTACAAGAACGGCAATTGCTGGGATACCGCCCGCTCGCTGAATGACACCTGCTATGACAATGTCAGGAAAGAGCATCGGGCGGACACTGGCAGGATCGAGGCAGAAAGGCGAGCCAAAGAACAGCGCAGGCAAGGAAGGGACGCGCAATGAAAATGCTGCGGATTCTCGCTGTCTGCTTGTTTGCGTGCTGGATAAGTGTAGCCGGCGCCGAATCCTGGTCGCAGGCGAACTATCGCGCCTGCCTGGCCGACGCCGACAACGGCTATGCGCCCTGCCGCCACGACCGCCATACGGGTGGCGTCTGTCGCCATGAATATCGGCAGGAGAAGAACCGCTGCTGGGCGGCTTTTCAGGAAATGGGGCGCGGCGATCCCTATTACGGCTCGAATGGCGGAGCCGTCCGCTTCGAACCGGTACCGATTCCGCAACGGCCGGCGTATGTCTTGCCCGGGATGAAGTAAATATATTTGCCCAGAATAAAATAATTTGCCAAAGTGACGAATTTGGCGGGGACCAAAGAAGGGGAGCACCTGTAATGACACTGAATCGAGCCAAACGCCTGTTGGCGTTCGTGTTCGCATGCTTGCTGGCTCCTACGGTCGCTTGGTGCGCCGACAAGGAACCGGGTGGTCAAGGGACGCTTGTCCCCGTGGGGAACAACGGTACACATTGCTTCGACACCCATTCCGCCATCGTGCAGAAAGTATGCGCGGATTATCAGATCAACTGGAAGCTGTGGGCTCTGATGGGCGAACCGGTCGGCAACTACACATTGTCTTGGAAGCTGACCAGTATCCAGTTCCGGGACCAGCGCAAGCGGGGGGACAGGCTATGGTTCAGCCCCGACAGTCTGCCGCCGGAATTGCGGAAGGCGGCAGGCCTCATCGAGCTATATATCGACGGCCATGCTTCAGTCAATGTGACGGGAGCGCATACCATCGATATGCTGGGTTTCAGGCACCGCTTCAATACCGGCACCGCTGTGCGGCCGGGAGGGCAACATTCCTTCAATGTGCCGGGCAGCCCCAGCTGGGATGACGTCTTTGGGCATTATGACCTGTGCAAACCTGCAGAGGCTGGACAATGGAAAGTGGACGCTAAGACGGCACAGAATGCCTTCAAACAGGGGATATACAGCCTGCAAGACTTGATACTTTGCCCGGAGTCCGGCGTATCGGAATTGACGATGCTGGAAGATGCGGTCGACAAGCTGTGCAGCAAGCCCGGTGCCGCCGCCAAATTTGTGTTTTGCCAGAAGCAGGAAGAGAAGGACAAAAAGGACGCGGCAAAACAGGATAAGGAAGCCGCGGGCAACAAGGCGCAAAACAAGGAAAAGGAACCATCGGCACCCGGGCTCGGCGCCAGCGTGCTGGATGGCGCAGGCAGGCGTCCGCCAGAGAGCATTCACGACTTGCTGGACGAAAGCACTGAGCGAACCGCGATCCGGAAAAAACTCGCGCAAGAAACCGCCAGCTATCGCCGCACGGCCGAGGCAGCCTGCCAGGACATTTTGCGCGATATTGATGCCTGTTACGTACGCGCGCAATGCCCGCGTCCGCAGCCGCCAGCAGGCACAAGCGAGGGTGAATGTAATACGGCGCGCGGTGGCAATGAGGTTCCCGACCTGTACCTTGTCACTAGTGATTGTGATGAAAAGTGCAGAGAGGGAATAGCACGTCGGAGGAAAGAGGAACGAGAAAAGGAGGCACGCGAATGGCATGCGAAGTGGGATCCGATCAGGACTCGCTGCGAGCCCTACTACGAACAGCAGAAGCATTACCGCCAATGCGAGAAAAACGTGCGCCAGACATGTAACCCGAAAAACTTCAATAATTTAAACGAGTGTACCAATGAACAGGTACGCACCAAAGGACCGACGGAAAAAGATGCGCGCAAGCTGATGCAGAAGGAATGGAATCAGCGTTCGAAAACCGGATCGTCGATTACCAACAGCATCCTAGATTAGATTGACACTCTTGCTGAATGAAGGCCAAAACCATGAAACACCTGACCTCGATATTGTTCGCCTTGATCTTGTCCACCAACGCGTGGGCACTTCCGCCCCAAATCGAAGCGGACCGGCTTTTGTTGCAAGCCAAGACGGCACTGGATGCCAATGATTACGAGATTGCGATCCAGAGTTTTGAAAAAGCGGCGGTGCTGAACGTAAAAATGCCTGATACCTTTTATTTTCATTTTGGCAAAGCGTATAGCGGTGCCAAGAAGTGGGAAAAGGCGCGTGCCGCTTATGAACAATATCTGAACCAAACGGGGACGCGAGGTAAGTTTTATCGGGAAGCCCTGGAAGGTTTCAACCAGGCCGACCTCGAATGGACGAAAGCGGAAAAAGCCTATACGGACGCGATGGCGAAGTATACGCAGGAGCAAAACCGCTATGAGGCCAATATGCGGAATTGCAAAACCCAAGAGTACGATGACTACAGAAAAGAGTTAGAAGACCGTAAGGAAAGAGCATGGCAAAAATGCCAGAATTATGGCAAGTATGGTTGCATGGACGGCATGAGCGGCTCAAAAGCGCTATTGGAAGCTGCCGAGTCTGCATCCAAGCGGGTCTGGGAATTTAATGAAGCTCCCAACACGTGGTGCAACAAACGCTACACCGCTCCGAGCAAGCCGCAACGATAAGGTAAAAGCGAGTTTGGCGTTACCGTCTTCGATGGCGGCAGACGCAAGTGAACAAAGGTCAAAACTGGGTGAAGAAGGAAGCGCTCATGAAACGCATCGGCTTGTTGCTGGTTGCGCTCTCATTTTCGGCGGTGGCCTTGGCGCTCGCGCCTGAAATCGAAGCCGACCGTCTGCTGTTGCAAGCCAAGACGGCGCTGGATGCGAATGATTATGCGCAAGCCACGGCAAGCCTTGCAAAAGCGGAGAAACTCGGCACCAAGCTTCCTGATACGTTTTACTACCATTATGGATATGCCCTGTTCAAGATGGACGATATCGAGAAAGGCAGGCGCATGCTTGAAAGGTATTTGAACGAAACCGGCACCAAAGGAAAATTCTATCGAGAAGCGTTAGAGACCTTGAATGCAGTGGAAAAGCGCAGCCTTGAGATTGAAAAAATAAAACAGCAGAAAGAAGCCGAGTCAAGGAAAGCAAGTGAGCGCCAAGCTCAGATCGATGCCAATTGGCACACACTTCCCATGGCATACCCAGGGTATTCCGCGCGCAATCGGGTGAAGGTGCATAAGGTCGACGGCGGGTACTTCTACGACGACGCTCCCAGTTTTTCAATGGAAGAAATGGCAGACAAAATTTGCCCGCAGCTTAAAAGCCGCTTCATGAACGAAGAAGGGCCGTGGGCTTCTTTCACCAATTGCAGATGCGATCACACCGAATCGGGAAATAACTGGGATGTGACCTGTTATGCCGACACCCGTTCAAACTGGTTTTTGAAGAAAGAACGGCAAGAGAAGCGCTAATCGGCAAGGCAGGGGGCTTGCGTGCGGCTCGTGCATTTACCATATCGAATATCTGCACAGGATCTTGAATCAGCCGTCAGCATGCCGGAACCGAATAAAAGACCAGACAGATATTAAAGTTCTCGCCGCTGAATTTTCCGCCGTGCCTGAGCGAAAGGTATCGCGGGCTACTGGAAGCACTGTTGCCCGATGCTTCGAATAGCAGCCTGGCACCGGGCTGGGATGATCCCCCCGCACCGACGACAGATGACGCCTGCGTCAGGCTTTTCAGCGTCACCCCAGTTTCCTTGAGGTTATCAACATTCCATCCGTCAGCAAGCTCACCGGGCAAGGTGATCTCAAATGCCTGGCCTGCTGTCATATCGAACAGGTTTTCCTGCGTGGCTTTCTCCAGCGAGATCTTTATCGGTTCAGGAGCAGGCGGAATGTGGGATCTGACATTGATATTTGTCGCCGTTCTCTTTGCCCCTATATCCGTGGTCAGGATCGTAATACCACCCATGGCCCGAAACGCCCACCAGGTATAGCCATTCCTGCTATTTTGAAGAGGCACCATCGCTTCCATTGCAAGTATCGGTGCGAGCTCCCTGAATCGTGGCGAATCCAGGACGCGCATATCGACGATGCGATTGAGTGGTACGTTGCCGGTGTCGACTTTGGCGCTCTTCGGCAGCAGGATATACAGCATGTCATCCTGATTCTGATCCACTTTGCCGCGACCAAAGCGGATGGTTTTGTCGGAGGCATCCACGAAGTCTGATTGCGGCTGCAGGTTGATCCTGGGCTTATCGATACAGGCCGAAACGGATGATGCTGCAGTCAAGATCAGTAATGCGAGCAACCATGCAGCCAAGGCAGGCATGGTTGAGTCCTTCGAGCACAGATAAAAAAGTATTGGAAGCGTTTCACAAGTGAGCTTTTACTGTTGATGACTCGTGTGGGCGTACGGCCTCGCTCGCCACCATTTTCTCAAATTGGAACTCGCTCTTTCATCTTAAAGAATCCAATTAAAGATTTTCATACCGCGGCCCTCTTGAACGCCATTTATTTCAAGGCGTTCAATTGAGTAGCTTGAAAACGACGACCTCCTTTTGATTACCCTCCGAGATCGTTACACGTGTAATTGAAATGCTCGGATCATAAGGGTCCGGGAGATAATCAAAGCTTGCGGCTGGGCCTCTGCGCGGAGTGACAGAAAGCACCCGATCCTGCGCATCATAGGCAATGGTCTGCTTGCTGTCATCGAGATAGATGATTGCAGTCATGTTGTCATGATCGTCGTACTCAAATTTTTCCGTTTCCCCGGAAGGAAACTCCTGCCAGACAAGACGCCTTTTAGCGTCATATCGGAAGCGCGTGACTTTTCCCTTTTCATCGGTGACCGAGGTAATCAGCGTGGTCTTTGGATCCCTGGTGACGTTGAGCGATGCGCCGGTACGAGTCTGGCGGCTTTCCACATGGACTAACGCACCTTTTAGCGTGTAAGTTTCGCTGGCGGTCGGGCATTGGTTTCCAAAAACGCGGATCATGCGATCGCCTTCACGACGGATCTGGCTGTTCTCGCGGCAGATGTCGCCCTTGAAAGCGCCTTCAACTACGAATACCGAGCGGTCCGGGATCGGCCCCAAGGACAGCGGCTCGATGGGGCTCTGGTCTGGAATCGTGCCCTTCTTGACAAGAGCTTGCCGCAATTGCTCCTTGGCGGCGCGCGCCTGGTTTTCGGCCTCGGTCAAATAGCGCTTATTGACGGCTTCTGTGCTTACATACGCCTGCCCTGGGCTATCGTCTTTGAGACGGTAATGCGTGAAAGCGCCCGTACCATTTTCCTGGATCACCAAATCACCGTCGGTGAGAAAAGAAACGGTATTGTCCATCGCTGTACCCCAGCCCAATCCATACGATCCTTGATGTTCGGATTTGGAGTTGTAGATTCGGTCGAAGGGGATGCCGGAAGGGTCGTTATTGTCGGCCGAGGTCTTAAAGGTGATTGAGAAATTACCGTTACGTACGTTGACGCCTTTGACAACGTAAAAGCTGCCGTCTGGAATTTCAACCACTTTGGGCGGCTCAGCCCAGGAAGCGTTGATTGAAGTGAAAAAGAGGCTAACAAGAAGTAAATTTCGCCGGATCATAAGAGTCTTCTTCTGTAGTAGTTAAAGTAGTTAAGCGGATGCTCGGAAAGAAAATTCTGCCATATCAATTTGTAGGTCGCCTTCTGGAGCCTGAGCAGTGGCAGCATGAAATCGGGGATGCGGATCGCCCGCTCCACCGCTTCACCGGATTCTCTTCTGCCGACGTCATCTGAACGCGCTGCACCAGCGGCTTTGGTAGGCGGGATGCGAGCACACCTTCGCAATTTCATCGTTGTACGCGACTTCAGAACAATCGTGTTCAAAGCTGGATACCTTGCGTTTCAAACGTGCCTGGTCCGAGCGCAGCTCGGATACGTTATATTCAGCACCCACGTTATACATCTTGATTCTGCGATTGAGCTCGTCGTTTTCGCCTTCGAGATCGGCGGCCCTGCGCGCGCAGGACTCAAACTTGGCTTTGTCCTCTTCAAATCTGGCTTGGGCTTCTTCATACTCCGCCCTGGCCTTCTCTTGCCGCTCACGATCAAGTCGGATTTTCTCGCCTCTTTCCTTGTGGGCCTGTATGCGTTGGGCGGTGTCATCCTCGACCATTGTGACTGATTCAAGCTTGATGACAAACCAGCCGAACGGGGAGTTTCGCGGCTTGGCGCTACGTTGTCCAGGCTTCAGGCTTTCGAGTTCAGCAGCAACAGCGCTCTGCAGCGAGCTCACTCGTGCGTACTTCATCAGCCCGCCGTCCTTGGCAGAATTGCGGTCGATACTGCTTTCCATCGCCAACTTGCCAAAGTCAGCGCCTGCATTGAGCTTGTCTTGAATTTGGTCGATCGCGGCCTTGTCTTTAGCGATGATGGCTCGAAAATTGTATTCGGCCACGTTCTCAGCCCAAGCATGGGTTGCAGCCAGCGTCATTGCCAATGCCAGGTATGCCCTGCGCGTGGCTGAGATCCATTGAGATTCCATGTTCATTCCTTTTCTAAAGGGTTTCTACAATTTTTCGAGTGATAATTCAGCACGTCGGAATCGGATAAAAGACCAGGTAGAGTTCGAAAGTCTCGCCGACGAATGCCCCGCCGCGCCGGATCGACAAGCGTTGCGGCACGCTGGAATAATTGCTGCCTGAAGCATCGAATACCAGCCTGACCCTGGGCTGCGCTGGCTCAGCACTCCCGATGGCAGGCTGTAGCTGCGTCAGGCTTTTCAGTGTCACGCCGTTTCCCTTGAGGCCGTCGACCGACCATCCGGCCGCAAGCTCGCCCGGCAGGGTGAATTCAAACTCCTGGCCGGCTCGCATCCCGAAGGGGCTTTCGCGCGTCGCTTTTTCCAGCGGCACCTTTACCGGTTCGGGAGCAGGCGCAATGTAGGGTTGGACCTCGACATTCAGCGCTATTTTCTTGCCGTCGATATCGACAGTCAGCGTGGTCTTGCCGTGCCTTGCCTGGAACGCCCGCCATGCATAGCCTTGTTTACCATCCTGGAGTGCCACCATCGCTCCGCTGATGAGCGATTGCGGAGCGCGTTCTCGGAACTGCGGCGATTCCAGAACATGTATATCGACGATGCGATTCAGCGTTGCATCGCCATTGTTGGTATCGACCTTGGCGTTGTCCGGCACCAGGATGTACAAGATGTCGTCCTGATTGAATTCCGCACGACTGCTGGCAAACCGGACTGACTTGTCAGGGAAATCCATGAAGCGCGATTCGGCATTCGGGTTGAAGACCGGTTTTCCTATGCACGCCGAGGCTGGTGATGCCGCCGTCGAAAGCAGAGAGGCGAACAACAACGCAGCCATTGAAGACACGGCTGAAGTAGTCGATCGAGGATAAGAGTACAGGGACGGTTTCACGGAAGTTTTTCTCTGATGAGGAATAGTGTGAATATTTGTATTTTTCGACTGGCCTTCGGTATATCAATCGACCCGCTGAAAACAAAACACGGGCTGCGCAAACATCTTTTCGGAGGCCGGCAATTCACTCCACCATTTCACCCACCCCTCGCCAGGCGACGTGACCGTAACGTGCATGAAGGGCCCGGCATAGCGCTCCACCTTGCCTTCCAACTTACCGGCATCGATGGCTGCGGCGAACAGGCTGGCGCTCGGTTCGATGCCGCACAGGCGGTTATCTCCTTCCAGCGCATACTTGATCAAGCGGTAAGGCGCACTTCCTGTGTACTGGCTATGTTGCAAGGCGCTCAGCCTGTTTCTGTCGACCAGCAGCCAGTCGGTATTGTCGAAACGCAGCGCCCGCGCGATCAGCGGCGTATCGGGAATATGCCTGGCATCCGGCCGGGTGCTGAAAAAGTCGATACGCAGCATGCCGTCCGCCAGGGCGCTGACGCGGGCCCGCTCGCCATTGTCCTTGCCTTCGCGCGCCCAGACGCCCTGGATATCGGCAGACAACGGAACACGATAGGAAGCCGGCGGCTCGTAGACAAAATCGGGGGCGCCGCCGCAACCGGCCAGCAGCACGGCGGCGATGCTGATCCAGTTCAGCCTCACGACGCACACGCTTTTTCTCCTTGCCCAGCCTGGGGCGTCCTCGAAGCGCGCAGCTCGCAAAGCCCATTCCTCAGCTGGCGCAATTCCAGCTTGACCTGCTCGGTTTCGTAATACTGCGAGCTGTAAGGATTGGGATGACTGATAGCGTACAGATACAGCAGGCACACACCGTTCAGCACCAGACTCAGCACGGTCAGAACTTTCCACGCGCGTGACATGATCCCCCTCTTCATCAATCGATCAAAAACCTTCCGCACCCTCGCATGAGGGTGTGCCTGATTGAACGATCAGGCCGGAGCAACGGGGTTAAAAATGCAAGATCAGCGTGGTTGTTTTTGCAGTGCCTCGATGTGCGCTTCAAGCTTCCCCGGGACCGGATACTGCGGATAAGCCTTGCGGAATTTGTCCCATTCGGTCAGGGCATCTTGCCGCAAATCGGCCTTCAGCAATTCCTCGATCAGCGCTACCCATGCCTTCGCCTTTTCCGGGTCGGACGAAGGGGAGGGGGGGGCCGCGATAGCTGTCGTATCGGCGGCCGGCGAGTGTCCCGGCACGGCGGCCGGAGTTGGCGCGCGTGCGGGGGCCGCCATGATGCCCGCCCGTGGGATGGTTTCCAGCGTGTCTGCTTGGGCGATCTGGACGGGGGCCATCGCGGTGTCGCGGCCGGCATCGGGTTTAGGTGCAACTTGCGGATCGGCCACCGATGTCCCGGCCTGGCGCTGGACTGCCGGCTGTGGCTTTGCCGCAGGCGGCTTTTCGCCAAGAGCGCCGCGCGCAGCCGATTGCGCCGGGGGCATTGCCGCCGGTTGCCGTGTCGGTGGCGCCTCGACGGCCGGCGGCGGTGAAACTTGCGCGACAACCAGCGGTGCAGGGGCTTCAGAATGCGTTTGCCAGCGCAGTAGCAACAGGAATGCACACACCACGCTCGCCGCCATCGCAAGCGGGGCACGCCAACGCCTCAGGAATCCCGGCTGCGCACGGCCAGCTTCATCGGGCATGACAGGGTCATTGGCGGCGGAATGCGCCAGGTCGGCTTCCGCTCTGGCCAGTATCACGGCATCCAACTCCGCCGGCGGTTCCGGCTGCGCCAACGTTCGCAAGTGACGCGACAGATCATCCCGACCATGCAGGAAGGCCTCGAACTCGTCGTCGAACTGATCCTTGCCCGTCATGCCCGTTCCTCCTGGACAGCCTGCCCTTGGGTGAAATGCTGCCGCAATTTGCGCATCGCATAGCGCAGCCTGCTCTTGACCGTTTCCGCCGGGACGGCGCAAAGCTCGGCGATCTCATCCAGGCTCATGCCGTTGAACTGTTGCAGAATCAGTGCTTCCCTCTGGTCGGCCGGCAGGGCACGGATTGCCGCGTGCAGGTCTGCAGCCAATTGTTTCGATTCGAGCATTGATTCCGGCGATACATGGTCTTGCCCCGCATCGGCCAAGTGTTCGAACGAGCTTCCGCCGTCGCTATCCATGCCGAGGTCGCCGGCCAACAGCTCCTGCTGCTGGCGCAGCAGGTCGATCAAGCGGTTGCGGGCGATCTGGTACAGGTAGGTGCGAAAACTTGCCCGCGGCTGGTAACGGGAGCGGGCATGGTGCAAGCTGGCCCAGCTATCCTGTGCGATTTCGTCCACCCATTCCCTGCGCGGCGAACGCCATGCCAGGAAACCGTACAGACCACGGCTGTGACGCCGATAGAGCTCCTTGAAAGCCGGCAGATCGCCTTCGCAATAGCGCAGCATCAGGGCTTCGTCGGATAGGTCGGCAGACATGGCGCCTAGTGTAGCCAAGATGTATCCTATCGGCAACGTACATGTTTAACCCCGGTTGCCTTGGTGCGACGTTGCATATCTTATGGGCGGCGACGCGGTAAAGGCAGCACCGCCCCGCGTGCGGTCCGCGCTTTCAATTGCTTCGGAACGGAGCGAATGCGAATACTAAGGAGACTTCAATGCGCAAGATTCAAGCTTTTTCCGTCATCTCAGCCATGTTGTTGCTGTCAGCGTGCAGTTCACCCACCATCAAGGACGACGGCACCGCCGACAACCGCAGGGCACGCCCCGAACCGCACCCGACTTGCTGCATGAATCCGGAATCTCAGCGAAAAGAGCATGATGATCCGGCCAGCATTCTCGCCAAGCGCAGTGTTTATTTCGATTTCGACCAGTACGTGATCAAGGATGAATTCAGGCCGCTGGTCGAGGCGCACGCGAAATATCTGGCCAACCATAGGGAAATCAAAGTCTATGTTATCGGCAACACGGATGCACGCGGCGGCCGGGAGTATAACGTCGCACTGGGGCAAAGGAGGGCAGAATCAGTGCATAAGGTGTTCTCTCTTTACGGCGTCGGCGAGAAGCAAATGGAAGTTATTTCCTACGGCGCGGAGCAACCCAAGGCGGAAGGTAACGATGAGGCTGCTTGGGCCGAAAACCGGCGCGTGGATATTAAGTATTTCAGTGAATAGAACGAGAGTCTCTTTCGCTATTTCGTGCGCTTCGGCTCATGATTAAGGACAGAAATGTTAAAAGGTGGACAGGTCGTTACGGTGATGCTGTTGGTTGCTACCAGCATGGCTCTTGCCGGTAATGCAGAGCAAGACAAATCAGGTTTCGTCGCCACCTGTATCGCGCTGGATGACGCAGGCGAGCAAGTCGGACCAAGCACCGCCATAAGACGAGACCGGAAACAAGCGCAACAAGCGCCCGAACAGGCATATCGTGAGCATCTGCCGACGGTCCTGCAGCTACGTGATTGTGCCGAGCGTGATGCCATGCTAACGACGCAGCAAGAGGAGCTCGATGCCGAGGAGGCGGCACTACGGGCGGAAGAAGCCAGGCTCGCCGCACGCAAGCGCGCAATCCAGGCAATGCTGAGCAATGGCAGCACGGAACGCCTTGCTCAGGCCGAAGGTGAACTGAGTGAGGCATCAGCCCAGCTAAAAAAGAAAATCGACAATTTCGCTCGATTGTCTGAGCCATATGGCGCTGGGGTGCTCTACCAAGTGCAACATTGTGCGTTTTCACAGGTGCGTCGACAGGACTTGCAGCAGTTGTGCCAGGAAGGCACGTATTCGCGTTTTTGTGCGAAGTATCAGACATTCCAAACCGACGAGTAAACATCCTTGCTGGCGCAAGTGGCTTCAAACGCAGTCTGCTCACTGAAACCCTGTGTTTTCCGCCGGCGGCGGGAGCTGCGCCACCTAAGCGCCACGACATAAAGATGTACTTGAGGGGATGAAACAGCCCTTGGATAGTGGGAACAAGTGCTGTCTGCTTGTTATTCGAAACCTATATGCAAGCTTCGGTCAACCGCATGTTGAATGGCTACTTTCCGGAAGGCGCCACTTCCACTTCGTGCCCTGAGCCGGTCCGTCAAGGGTTTTTCACGGGTTTTCCCATCAGAGGAACGCAAGTTAGCAAGCCAACGGCTCGGCATGCCAAGCCGTTGGCAAATCTGAAGTGTGGAGTTCCTTCACCGCATCAAGGGTGCGCTGCGCCAGGCTGCATTAGCAGCCTGCCCTTGACCCGGTGGCGGAACATACCTCTACTCAGTAAGGAAACCGGCGATTAAAGTGGCGCAGAGTTGACCAGACGCGAGCCGTGCTGCTGGAGTGCTTTCAGGTATCGGGTCTCGTCATACGGGGTACGGTTCTTCCAGCAGCGATACAGGATACGGATCCACTTGATCGCAAGCGCACGAACGGCCATCGCATGTGGCTTTCCCTTCTGACGTTGCTGCTGGTAGTACGCGCCTGCCCAATAGGAACGTGGAATGGTCGAACCGGCCCATTCCACGAAGCTTTGCCGCAGAAACGTCGGACAGGCAATGCGCCAATGCACCCAGCACTTGTTGCCGCTTCGCTCGATCACCGGGGCAATACCCGCATACTGTTGCAGTTGTGCCGCACTGTTGTAGCGACCACGATCTTCACCGAACGCCACCATGAGCCTCGGTGCCTGAATGTGGCCTGCCCCCGGCAAATTGGCAAACAAGTCGTAATCCGGCAGACGCCGGGCGGTCGCGTCGATTTCGCTGTCATACTGCTGCAGGGAGTCCAGCAGGACGCGCAACTGCGCCACCAGGGTGTGCATCATCAGCCGCGCCGGGCCCACGATAGCAGGATCGTTCGTCAACGACGTGGCGACCTTGATTCCCTCAATGCGCCTGTCAATGAGATAGCCACGGCGTACTGAATGCTGATGGAAGAATTCCTCCAGTGTTACGCGTCGTGCCCGCTTGACATGCAATAGAGTCGGCCAGCGGGTCAGGAAGTCGCAGAACAAACGCGTATTACGGTCTTCAAACCAGTCTAGTACTTGCGGATAATATTGCTTGAGTGTGCTGACGAGCTGGTTTGTGATGCGCAGCGTTTGCTCAGCCAGGCCCCGGCGTGCCTCCACTAGCGCTGCGAGCGCGCGCATGTCGGTACTCTGCAGTGCAATCGGATGCAATCGCTCGGGATGGCGCAGCAAAATCTCCAGCGCAAGTTCGGCGTCGCCCGGGTCATCCTTGGCGCGACTGGGAACAAACGCCTGACGGTACGTGGCCAACGTTGATGGATGCACGGGAAACAGCACCAGGAAATCATGGCGCTGCAGGGCAGATACCAGGGGGCCGCGCGCAAGCTCGACACAGACCGCAATGCGGCCGCGAAACCGCTGATGCAAGGTGTTGGCCCAATGAGCGATGGCCTGCGGCGAGTGTTCGAAGATGCCGGATTCACGCCGCGTTGAATCCGCAGCTTGCAGGCAGAAATCGTGTTTGCGATCAGCCCAGTCAATGCCGACATAGGCACTGAAAGCCGGGTTGTTTGGGGAAGATGAATGCTTCATCATCACCTCCTGGAAGGGGATTGTGATGGGTAGGGGAAACAGACATGCAAGCTGGGCTCTGCGAAGCCAATATAGAGAGCCGGCGAAGCGGCACGCCCTGAGTATTCGTTGACGAACCCAGGCGCACCGGGGAATTCGAAACCAAAGCGGCAAACATCATGTGTTTGGGTCGACTATTCGTAATTCCCCAGTGCATGTCCTGACTTCACTGACAGCTACCTGCCAG
>NZ_JWJG01000005.1 GCF_000818395.1 Noviherbaspirillum autotrophicum
CAACATGGAAATGAATACATATGGCTTAGCCGCTGATTACCCGGGACGGTGAATGGCTGTTTTCCGGATTGCCGTATGGCAGCTAAGGGTCGAGGGTGTGTGAAAACGCGGTTTTGCCGCCAGGTCAGCACGAAATGGCGGAATAAAAGAAGAGTGCCCCGCGAAATGTTGTGGTCGTGTCGTTCGATTTTCACGTTTTTACACAGCCTCGGTCGGCTGTTCTCCTTCATCCCGCCCTTGTGATCGACTGAAAGGCAGCCTATAGCAGCCGGTGCCTCAAGGGTGCCGAGCATGCGCTCCCGGCCACAAGCAGCCACTCGCTGTCTATCTCAAAATCGCTTCATTTAAGACTGTTATTTCCATTGAGGAGCATCACCAGCTTAAAGCCACGCCTTGTTGAAAGAGAAAGCGTCACCTGTTCAAACGTCAGCTTGCCTTTTGTTGGATGGGAAAACTGACGAGCTCCCCCCGTTCGTCCCACCACGTGGTGAGAACTCCACCAGCGTTTGAAGTCGTTGCTTTCACGCTTCAAGGTCTCGATCATTCCTGATAACGGCTCTTCATCCGCATGTTTTCCGCAATCTGCTCGAAACTCCGCGACCAGCCGGTTTGCACGATCGCTCCAATCGGTAATCAATGTGTGCGCCCTCGGCTCGAGAAACATAAAGTTCAGCAGGTTGGGGCGCATTTCCGCTCCGGAAGATGTCGGCTGGTCCAGCCAACCGACAAACAGATCTTGCGCAGGCCGGTTCCATGCCAAGGCATCCCACTGTCCGTTGAGAATATAGGCCGGTACGTTAATCGCATCGACGATGGCCTCGAGATCAACCGTCTGACAGGCTATCCCTTGATCCATCTGATTCTCCAGCATCGGATCCAGTTTGTCGGCCAGACGAAAGAGGTACGCTCGTTCTGATGGAGTAAGGCTCATCACTTCCGCCATTTTCCCCAGCACTTTTACGGAAGCCGAAATCGGTCTCCCTTGCTCAAGCCACGTCAGCCATGTAGGACTAACGGCGCAAAGCTGCGCCAGCTCTTCGCGCCTGAGGCCCGGAGTGCGTCGCCGCCCATGTGCGGGAATGCCGACGTCTTCGGGCTTGATGCGCTCCCGGTGCAAACGAATGAATTCTCCCAGCTTGTTATGCATGGCGTCGCCCCTCGCATGTTGTTGGATGTTCTTTGTCTGGCACAAAACATACTAGTATAAATTGTTGTCTTGTTATGGGATATGCGATTCTCTATTCTAGGCTGACTCATTCGACAGGAGGTGGAAAATGAAACAGCAAGCGTTAGTGGCGGAACAATTCGGCAATACGGCGGTAGCGTACTTAACCAGCGCGGTTCATGCCGGTGGCGCGGATCTTGAAGCGGTGAAGGCCGTCGTGCAACGATACAAGACACCGGCTGTGTTGGACCTGGGCTGCGGTGCTGGCCACATCAGCTTTTCCGCGGCGCCTTTCTCTGCGTCTGTAACGGCTTACGACCTTTCCGAGCAAATGCTCGCCGTGGTTGCCGAGTCAGCCAAGCAAAGAAATCTTGAAAACATCCATGTCAGGCAGGGGCCGGCCGAGAAGCTTCCTTTTCCGGACGCGTCGTTTGATATGGTCGTGACACGATTTTCTGCCCATCACTGGGAAGATGTGCCGGCCGCGTTGAAGGAAATCCATCGCGTGTTGCATCCTGATGGTGTCGCTATTGTCATCGACATCATTGCCCCTGAAAATCCATTGCATGACACGACTCTGCAGGCGGTTGAGCTTTTACGCGACGCATCTCATGTACGGGATTATCGTGTGTCGGAATGGGCAGCCATGTTCGATGCTGCCGGTTTGTCTCATCAACAAATCGATGCCTGGCAATTAAAAATGGTGTTCGAGGAATGGGTGGCACGAATGCGCACGCCGACCGATCGTGTCATTGCAATCCGGAGTTTGCTCGACACCGCACCTGAAGAAACCCGGCGGTATTTCTCTGTGGAGAATGATCATTCATTCTTCATCGATGCGGCGTTCTTTGAAGCGAGAAAAGCAGGCCATTGAACGGGGCGGTGAAATAGGCCATCCGCCGTGTTGGCACGGCGCCTCCTGGGTGCGCCACGGGGCGTCCCCTGATATTGGAAAGACTGATCTTATGATGGACGGCTTGCCGCACCCCCAGCGTTTCTATGCCTTCATCACGATAGCCATCGCGATGACAATGGCCGTGCTGGATAGTGCGATTGTCAATATCGCTTTACCGACAATCGGTCAGGAACTGGCCATTTCGCCAGCGGAAACAATTTGGATCGTTAACGCGTTTCAATTGGCCGTCACAGTGTCGTTATTGCCGCTCGCCTCCCTCGGCGAGAGCATCGGTTACAAAAAAATCTACTGG
Source organism: Noviherbaspirillum autotrophicum (assembly GCF_000818395.1). Classification (GTDB taxonomy): domain Bacteria; phylum Pseudomonadota; class Gammaproteobacteria; order Burkholderiales; family Burkholderiaceae_D; genus Noviherbaspirillum; species Noviherbaspirillum autotrophicum. Next base: position 2,374 of record NZ_JWJG01000005.1, read on the forward strand.
TGTGGTCTCGCAGTCTTTACCGCCGCGTCTTTTGCGTGCGCCACTTCCCATTCCCTGCTTGCCTTGTCTGTTGCGCGCATGGTGCAGGGCGTTGGCGCAGCAGGAATCATGAGCGTCAATATTGCGCTCGTGCGCTTCATCTTTCCCAGGCAGCAGCTCGGCATCGGGATGGGGTACACCTCGCTCATCGTGGCGGTGTCGTCCGCTGCAGGGCCGACGGTGGCGTCGGCCATCCTGTCGTTCGCGCATTGGCAATGGCTATTTCTTGTCAACGTGCCGCTCGGCCTTGCGGCCCTTGTCGTGGCAGCACGTACCCTGCCGACGACGCCAGTATCCGGTCATCGATTTGATTTGGCAAGCACGATGCTGAATGCGCTGACATTTGGCTGCCTGATCACCGGACTCAATGCGTTTAGCGACCCGGATGGCCGTGCCCGCGCAGCCGTTTTGCTGGCGGGCGCACTATTTTTCGGCGCTTTCTATGTCCGGCGCGAGCGACGCCTTGCAATACCGATGCTGCCTTTTGACTTGTTGCGCTCGCCGGTATTTGCTTTCTCGATGATGACGTCTATCAGTTCTTTCGCTGCGCAGACGATGGCGTATGTCGCCTTGCCCTTTTATTTTCAACACACGCTGGGCCGCTCTGAAGTAGCAACGGGCTTCTTGATGACACCATGGCCATTGACGACGGCCCTGATCGCACCGCTCGCGGGGCGCCTGTCGGATCGTATTGCGCCGGAACGACTCTGCAGCACTGGTTTAGTCATTCTATCGATCGGATTGGCCAGCCTTGCAATGATAGGTTCAGCACCATCCGGTTTCGATCTGAGCTGGCGATTGGCTGTGTGCGGATTGGGATTTGGGTTATTTCAGTCGCCAAATAATCGCATCATTATCAGCAGTGCACCGCGGGAACGCAGCGGTGGTGCGAGCGGCTTGCAGTCAATGGGGCGCCTCCTTGGCCAGTCGATCGGTGCAGCGTTTGTGGCGATTGTGTTCGGCTTGGTACACGGCAGCCAAACTGCATGGGTCATCTGGTGTGGCACAAGCCTGTCGCTGATGGCCGCTTGTGCCAGCGGCATGCGCCGGACAAGCATTGCGAAAGCGTGAACCGGTGATGCGGACCGCCTACCCGGTATTGCAGGCACCTGGAGTCAGCCATGAGCGTCACCTTTCATGTCTTCATTGAGCGAGTGGTCGCGGCAAGCGACCGTGTACTCTTTATTCCGAACGTCCGCCTTTCAATTTCCTGACCGACCGCATCGGATCGGTCTCGTTGATTCTCGGCCAGGGAATGAACTTCAGGTACTTGTCGCAAACCAGCCATCGGCGAGGGCGCGGCCAATCAGTGAGATCGGTCAGATCCAGTTGATCCTGCGGAACGATGAGCGTACTTTTCGTCGCTACGACGCAGCTTTCTTGAGGAGCTAATTCTGGAAGGCCGTCGGTCTCGGCAGGCTGGAGCATTCAGGACGATAGAAGATGTGGTCAGCCAGGGTGGACGCGAAGGATACTTCAGTGAACAAACGAACCAAGCTGCCTAGCCCCCCAGATTGTTATGCGTCATCACGTTGCAAGCCAGTGCAACACTGTGCCCCTCAATTGCTGGCCCGCCGTTGCCGACAGGTCGGGTGGGCAGACTACGTTACAACCTGTTTCGGTAGGCCGATAGCCGGAGAAAGGCGGGTAGCCAAGCTGGTCCGAGGAAAGGAGGAGACAAGCTTTTATGGCTATCGGCCTGCTGAAAAAGGCTGTTTCCGGCTATAAGCAACATATGTGCCATGCAGCAAGGACACCGCCCGCGCGTTACACATAGCGGCAACTCACGCCGCCGTGCGGGATTTGAGTGGGGGCAAGAATATGAGTGGGGCCACGCTCCGATACACTGCCACGTTTTGACGTCGATTCCTGTCAGGCATGGCAGTGCATTGGCAGTCATGCCATGGGCGGCGCGTCCTAGACGTCCGCTTCGGGTCGAGACTATGTGAGAACGTGAAAATCGAACGACACGACCATAACATGTCACGAGGCGCTCTTCTTTTATTCCGCTATTTCGTGCTGGTCTAGCGGCAAAACCAGGTTTTTACACACCCTCGGTCGCCTGGCGTCTTGATTGCAGAACAGGTACTGCAATGGCGTGATGCCCTCTGCTTTCGTTGCACCTTCACTTAAGCGCAAAAAGCGGCGCAACTGATAGCGAAATTCCGATAGAGATTCGGACTTTATTTTTGCCGGACGAGGTGGCGTTGTTTTCTTCATATCCGTATTGATAAAAACATTGCTTACCTGTATATCACGTTATGATATGATTTTCCGCTTTGCAGTAACACAGTGCTCGCTGCTAGATCGAACGGAAACAAATCAAATATGAATAGCATAGCGTTATGGCTGCGCGGACGGGCGCAGGACCATCCGTCGCATTGACCATTCCATGTCTTTTTTTGCAGTCAATTTTTTAACCATGTAGCAAAGGAAAAGAAACATGAAAGCATCGAAGTTCCTGCCATTGATGACGGCCGCAGTCCTAGGGGCCGCCTCCGCCGCATCGGCCTCCGCCGCCGATCTCGTGCTGGGCGAGAAAACTTTCACAGCCAACTGCGCCTCTTGCCACGGCACTGGTGTGCTCGGCGCACCGAAGTTCGGTGACAAGGCCGCATGGGCACCGCGCATCAAGCAAGGCAAGGACACGCTGTACACCCACGCACTTGGCGGCTACAAGCTGATGCCAGCCAAGGGAGGCAACGCAGCGCTCAAGGACAACGAAGTCAAGGCGGCAATCGACTACATGGTCAGCAAGGCGAGCTAACGCCACGGCATGCCGGGTGTGCTTCTTGCAGCCGTCCGGCGCCGATTTGAAGGAAAGAAATGAACATCGCCGGCAGAGGCAAGTTGTTGTAATGGGCGTGGTTGTTATTGTCGCTGCTGTCAGTTGATTGTGCGCGCCACGACACGGTGCATCACATTCAGGACCACGTGTTCAGTACGCAGCTCCCCATCGTTAAACGATCGCTTTGGGGAAACATCTACTTCCGCTTTGGGGCGACAACGAGGATTTGCAGGCAGAGTTCCGATGTCCGGTTTCGAGCTCTAACCGGACTGACGGCAAACAGCTTGGACAGACGATAAACGGCCAATTGCCGCCGTTCAAATGGAAGATTCCAATGGTTGCTTATCGAAGCATGCCAGATTGTTCATCGTCCCAAATGTTGGCTCGTAATACAAACTGCAAACAACGGGCTTTAGGCAATCAGCTACGAATACACCGCGTGTAAGCGTTCATCGCTCAGGCGCGGTTGCTAACCTTCATCTGCGGTTGAAGTGGGTGGTTCAAAGCAGCCATTTTTGATTGGTGGCGTGCGCGATTGAAAACGTTACCTTGAATAAATCGGCCGACATCACCATTGCAAGCACAAAACAGCCAATGGTTCGCACTGTCGATATGGCGCGCTTGCGCAGAAGGCGCCACTCGGTGATGAATAGCCAGATAATTAAAACGATACCAATTCCGAGCACGGCATAGGCTGTTTGTGTCGGCATTTGGACATCCGGCGGCCCGTAATAATAAGCGACACATAAAATGAACAGCCAGATCGGGCAAAACAGATAACACTGGATACTAAACGCATCGCGGAACTGTGCCCGGTCATATCCGCGCGCGGAGAAAACCAGCACTGAAATGGCCCATGCGAACGGAAGGATCGATAGGGTTAGCGCAATGATCAAAGCCGCGTCGGACAAGGCTGGCAGAGTGGTCAATTCCTCCAAAGTGCCGTGTCTGACGATAGCAATACTGGGTGGCATGGTGCCGAATAAAAAGAACAGCACTGGCGGCATTCTGGTTTCATATCGCGCGCTCTCCGCCTTCTCTTTCTCCATAGCCATCGCTTCCAGGAAGCAAAGCGGCCGGAAGAACAGATGAACCAGTGTGATTGGGAAAAGATACATCCAGGCGAAGAACTCCAGGACGTTCTCTTCAATTGTGTGGGAGAGTTTGAGAGGTTCCATGCGAATATGGGCATCGGCTCGTCACAGATCTTATAGCAGCAGTGGGTTAACCTGATATACAAATTTGGTGGCGAGCCGCGGAATTCAGTCGCCATTTTTTACACATCAAAATATGCTTGGAACGCCTTTGAAGGTAACCATCGAATTTTAAAGAACAATTATTACTGGCTTGGTTATTGCTCCCGTACTCGCGGCAAACGAAGGAAACTCTCACTGATACACACGTTAGGAAAATACATGAGCCTCTTTCAAAAAAGAAACGTCGCATCCTCTGTATCGCATCTTCTTGCTGCCGTCCTGCTTGGTGTAGGTTTCTCTACTAACGCTGCAGTGATCACGTACATAGGTTCTGATACAGGGGCCTCTTCCCCTAATCAATTGATACATTCCCGTGCTGCAGCAGAGGCGTTCGACGCGGATGTGCCTGATTCCACTTTGATCGATTTTGAATCGCCTTTGCCAGCGGGCGTGTCTACGATGGGCGGTACAACAACAGTTGCCACGCTATGCGTACCCTCGTTCTGCGGCTTTAACACGACCATAGGCGGGCATTGGTTCCGACAGGAATTGGGCAGTTATATATTTAGCTTTGCCAATCCAATCGATGCATTCGGTGCCTATTTCACCGGAATCGACGAACAAAATGACACCATTACTCTTTTCGACGCTGACGGAACGGCACAAATATTCACACTCCACTTATTGCCATCAGGTGCTACATTTATTGGTTTTAATGAACCTGGTAGACAAATTGCCAGTGTCCGGTTCGATTCCCTAGATGATCTGACGGGGATCGATGATATTCGTTTTCATGTCACGCCCGTCAGCAGTATTCCTGAACCCGCCACCGCTGCCCTGCTCGGTCTTGGATTCCTTGGTCTCGGGATGTCACGTCGAGATTCTGCAAAAAGCAAAAGAGCATAGAGAGGCGGTGACACGCACTTCTATGGAGTCGACGGCCATATAGCAGCGCGTAGTCTTCTTTCTCCTGATCGACATACTCAAAGGCAGCAAAGGGTTGGCTGTTCTCCTTCATCCCGCTCTAGTGGTCGTCTGAAAGGCAGCCGATAGCTGCCAGCTCCTTAAGTGTACCGATCAAGCACTACCGGCCAGTTCCGGTCATTGGCACATCGCGCACATAACAGACGTCTGCCACCTTAGGGTTCGCGTTGGAGAGGTCGACTCTCTCCATTCCCCCTTCGGAAGGACTTGAACTTACCCAAGTGAGTAATTTAGCTTGGACCGAATATTCGAAACTTCATAGGGTGAACGGGGCGAGTCTGCCGAGCCTCCATTGCGGATCATACTGAATTCAATTCCGTTTGCAGAGATCCTCCATCGTCCATACGTGTTCTACCATCGTGTCGGGCGTCATCGTTTTCATGTCTCGGTCCATAATTGCTCGCCGCTCTTCAGGTGTCTTCGCCTCCGATAGCTTCCGGTGTTCTTCGCACATGACCTTCATATCCCTCCACGGCAAGAGCTTATCCGAAGGTTCGTCTGGCATCGCTCCATCTGTTTGCGACGTTGTCGTCCCACGATGAGGTTGCATGTGCTGAGGATCTAGACAAGTCATACATCCCGTCAGAGTAACCGTGCCTACAACAACGGCGAGCCGAACAGAAGGGGGGAACATATGCAGCATCATAAACTCCTGGTAGATCGATTCTGACTACAGCTACAACGTGACCACCGTCATTCGAGTCCCATCTAACGGGACGTAATGAGTCGAACCAAAATTCAATGGCGCATTGTTTTTCCAGCGCAAAGTGCCACAGAACCCCGCGCTAAACGGCATTGCAGATCGCTGCATTAAAACCTTATTTGTCATGGCTGCAGCTGTATTCTGGGTAGATGCACGCCCTGAATGGATGGAGGTCGCCGGACCTCCATTGTTGAGAGCACTTACAGCGTATTTCGATAGGTCGACAAAAAAGAAATAATGGCCGCAGAGCTGGTCGAAGGCGAATGAGTTCGACCGAGGGATGCTGTCAT
>NZ_JWJG01000012.1 GCF_000818395.1 Noviherbaspirillum autotrophicum
CAACATGGAAATGAATACATATGGCTTAGCCGCTGATTACCCGGGACGGTGAATGGCTGTTTTCCGGATTGCCGTATGGCAGCTAAGGATCGGCAGCTCTCCTTCATCCTGCGCTGGTGATCGTCTGAAAGGCAACTGATAGCGGCCGGCCCCTCGAGAGCGCCAACCAAGCACCGCCGGCCATGAGCGGTTCCTCCGAAAAGCATCATCCCCCTTGAAGTAGACGTCGTAAATTATGTATAAAAACTAATCGTGGATGAATATGGTCGGTCCGCATCCCGTATGCTGCGCATATTAAACTGGCTGCCTGTCTGCAAAGGAAGAGGAAAATATTGGAATTGAAATATCTGATGGGCTATCCCGACGAACTACTGCGGCAGGTGCATAAACTCATCGCCGACAACCAGCTGGCGAATGTGCTCCTGAAGCGGTACGGGGCGACGCATGACATTCGGACTGACAAAGCACTTTATCAGTATGTCACTGCGTTGAAGAATGATTTCATCCGGAATGGCGCGCCGATCAGCAAGGTCGTTTTCGACGGCAAAATTCATATCATCCGGCACGCGCTTGGAACGCATACCACTATCTCCAGGGTGCAGGGCAACAAGCTCAAGGCCAAGCGTGAGATCAGCGTTTCATCCCTCTTTAAACATGTTCCGATCGAGTTCTTGAAGATGATCGTGGTGCACGAACTGGCGCACCTTAAGGAGAAAGAACACGACAAGGCATTCTATAAACTGTGTACCTACATGGAGCCGCAGTATCACCAATATGAACTTGATTTGAGACTGTACCTGACGCATCTGGACTTATCCGGTAAGGCCTTGTGGTCCGGACCAATGGAGCGGTCCCCACTTATTTAGCTGACGAAAAACGCAACGGGTCGAAAAAACCATGATCGACGTACGAACCTTGCGCATAGCAGGCACGGGTCATCACTAGTACAGCCAGGTCCGGTTAGAACCGGGGTTGGCAGCAAACGGCGAGCCGCATTTCGCGGAGCCATCCGCCCCGCTTGACGGGAGAAAAGCGCAAAGCGCTTGACGCAAATGGTGCACAATGTTCGTGCCACGGGTGCCTGCAGGGTTAGCGCATGCATGCGCTGCAGGTGTGAAGGTGCGTATCACTCGCCAGCGTATGGTCGGAAGAATTCGCCCGACACAGTGGTGCGGACATAGCAGCCGGAGTAACGACCGGCCACCCGTGACCTACCACTCAATACTTGTCGATAATGCAAGGATGCTGCGTATGTAGGCCCGTTAACGTGCATGCATTCGAGGCGTGGTATCAGACACACAGGGCAATTTATCTGCATTAGCTCATCAGCTAAATGGCTGACCAGCGAATCGTACACACTGAGGTACCTCTCAAGTCTCAATGATTGAACGGCTGCTTTCTGGAAGGGAATTTGATTGCTTTGGGTCGATTATTCCAATCGTTGCCAGGCAACGAATGTCCTGAGCGCAGCGTAAAGCAGTCAGAAGCGTCGTCACGGAGGTTGTTACTTCCCGTGAAATGAGGAAGGGCGATCTCAGGTATGATGCTTATCGGGGTATCGGGTCCGGCTTCTGGGTTGTGCCGCGCCCAGTCCTTTGATGAGCGATGCGCGTGACGATCACTCAATATGGTTGATGGTGGAGGAAGTTCAATGAGTGATTTAAAACGTCATATCGGACAAAAGGTAGCACTGGCCACGGCCGTTTTTTGCACACTGCTTACTGTGCCGATGTTTGGCCTGTTCATCTGGCTGTGGATGGAGCGAGGGCTGGCTGATCGCTGGGTGCCGAGCGCGTTGGCCACGATCGGTTTCCTCGGAGCCTGCGCAGTGGTGCTTTACGTGATGAGCCGGCCGCAGCCGCCGGTCGAGACTGCTGAAGCCGACCTTAGGGGTTAGATAGCGGCCCGGTTGAGTTCATGGGATTTTCCTTTGCTCCCCTCGCCCGATCCGGGAAAGAATTGCATAGCACCTGGTCGGCGTAGCTACTGGGCCGATGGTCCTTCCCCGTAGCCGACGGCCAATGGATCACGAAGCCGCCATCACTGCTGCGAGCATCCTCAGGTCGCTTAGGATCGTCTCTTCGAATTCGCACTCAGCAGGCGAAGGTCAGCAACTGCGTCTATAGCCGCCGGTACCGCGAGAACGACGACTAGGCATGTTCGGCCAGGAACGGTCTTTTGACTATGTTTCACGAAGGGCAGCTTTGCGTGCGGTAGCTGAGACATCGACCGAAGCTAGCAAAGTGGAGCGTTGACTGCCGCTAACCAAGTCGCGTCACCACGAAATCGAAGAAGCTTCTCAACTTGGCGCTAGGCCGTGCCTCGGGCCGTCGGACGATGTGGACGGCTCGGGTGGGGAGCTCCCAATCGGGCAGCAATGGCAATACGTGACCTGCCGCGATAGCTGGCGCAAGCAGTGCGTCTGACTGCACGATCACACCGATGCCCGCCATGGCCGCACTTAGTAGCGCCTGGCCATTGTTGGTGCTGAATCGTCCATGCACAGGCACATTGACGACATCGTCTCCTTGCGTAAAGCGCCAGACGTGGCGAGGACCCCAAGCGGCAAAATTTAGCAGCGGGTACTTTTCAAGTTCCGACGGGTGTCCTGGCATGCCATGGCTTGCGATCCAGCCGGGACTGGCCACAGCCAACATGCGAGACGGGGCGAGCTGCCGTGCGATCAGGCTGTCGTCGATAGTGCGGCTCATGCGTATTCCACAGTCAAAGCCCTCTTCAGCGAGATCGACCACGCGGTCGTTCAGGCTCAAATCCACTTCCACGTGCGGGTGCATCGCCATATATTCGCCAATCACCGGCGTCAGGCGATGGGCACCAAAGGACACAGGAGCCGTGATCCTGAGCGTGCCCATCGGCACCGCGCGCAAGGCGTCGGCAACGCCGTCGGCAGTCTGCACACTGGCCAGAACGTCCCGACATCGTTCAAGGTAGGCCGCGCCTATCTCGGTGAGCCGATGCCGCCGCGTCGTGCGGTCGATCAGTCTCGCTCCCAACTGTGCTTCGAGTGATTGAATGTGCTTGCCAACCATCACCGCCGAGAGATTCAGCGCCGTTGCTGCCGCCGCAAAGCTGCCCGCGTCGATGGTGGCCACGAATACTTCCATAGCACGTAGTTTGTCCATATTGCTAATCACTGATTTCGAATAGCCAAACCATATCATCATTTATCTCATCGCTGATTCGCAATAATCTGGGCATCCCGTTTTTTAAATAGGAGATGGACATGAGAATTTTGGTTATTGGTGCCAGCGGTACCGTGGGCAGTGCTGTGGTTGCAGCCTTAGCTGATCGACATGAGGTGGTTCGCGCGGGGCGCGAGCACGGCGAGTACCGGGTCGACATAACACGCGACGACAGCGTGGAGGCGATGTTCGAGGCAGTGGGCCCGGTGGACGCGATTGTTTCGACGACTGGCAGCCTGTTCTTCGGCCCCCTCGAGACGATGCGACCTGCTGATTTCAACATCGGCTTGCAGGACAAACTGCTCGGCCAAGTGCGACTCGCGTTGTTAGGCCAGCACGTGCTGCGCGACGGCGGCTCGATCACGCTAACTACAGGCATTGTCTCCGACGAGCCCATTCGTCAGGGAGCTAACGCCACCGCCGTCAATGCTGCGGTCGAGGGCTTCGTTCGGGCGGCCGCAATCGAGTTATCTCGCGGTGTGCGGATCAACGCCGTAAGTCCGACAATGTTAACGGAATCACAGGCTATCTATGGCCCGTTCTTCCCAGGTTTCGAGTCGGTGCCGGCGTCGCGTGTCGCGCTGGCGTATGTGCGGAGCGTAGAGGGGCCGCAAACCGGGCGTATCTATCGGGTATGGTGATGAGACTTGCGGCGGCTCCCGAGTTGGCAGATCAGAACGATTGATGCGTGGGGCAGCGGCCGCATGTACCCACGTTGCCGACATATTGGGAGCGATCATGGAGGACGGCAACGGGTCGGCTGTTCTCCTTCATCCCACTCTTGAGATCGTCTGAAAGGCGTCCGATAGCGGACAGTTCTTCAAGCGTGCCGATCAAGCCCTACCGGCCAAAAGTCGTCGTCGCACTTTCCCCGCTGCCAGACTATCCGTCAGCTTCAGCTTCATTTACATCGTAGAAATAAATCTCATCTTGAAATTCCTGCCCTTGATATTGCCGGTACTTAATCGTGCAAACGCCTTATCCGCGATACGTCTGTCCAGAGCCACATAGGTCATGAACTCAAACACATTGATCTTGCCGACCTGTTCCTTGGTCAGACCTGCATCCCCGGTCAACGCACCCAGAACATCGCCCGGGCGCAGCTTGTCCTTTTTTCCTCCCATGATGCAAAGCGTCACCATCGGTGCGCGCAGCGCGCCACCTTCCGCGAATTCCATCGACGCCAGCTCGAACCATTGCACCGGCCCTCCCTGATATGCCTCGATCAGCTTTACCCATTTCTTTTCATTCGGGCTACACAGGCTTAGTGCCAGGCCTTTATCCTGACCCCGACCGGTGCGGCCGACGCGATGGATATGTACCTCGGTGTCTTTCGACACATCGACATTGATGACTGCGCCGAGCGTCTGAATATCCAGTCCGCGGGCAGCGACATCGGTAGCCACCAGTACAGAGCAACTCTGATTGGCAAACAGCACCAGGATCTCATCGCGCTCCCGTTGTTCCAGGTCGCCATGTAGCGCCAGTGCGGACACACCTTGTTCGCGTAATTCGGCGGCCAGTTCGCGGCAGTGAATCTTGGTATTACAGAAGACCAGTGTCGATACTGGTTTGTAATGATTGAGCAACCGCGCTACAGCAGCGTTGCGTCCGTCGCTATCCACTTCATAAAAGCGCTGTTCAATCTGAGAGGCGTCGTGCTGCGCCTCCACTTTCACTTCATACGGCTCTCTCAAAAACGAGGCGCTCGCCTTGCGAATATCGTCCGGATAGGTGGCAGAAAACAGGAGCGTCTGGCGCCGCGCTGGACAGGCGCTGACAATGCCGGAGATCTCTTCATAAAAGCCCATATCAACCATGCGATCAGCCTCATCCAGCACAAGCGTTTGCAACTTGGATAAATCGATGGTGCCGCGCCCGAGGTGATCGCGAATCCGCCCGGGCGTGCCAACGACAATATGCGCCCCATGCTCCAGCGAGCTAATCTGTGGCCTCATTGCCGCACCGCCGCATAGGGTGAGTACCTTGATGTTCTCGGCAAAGCGGGCCAGTCGGCGCAATTCATTCGATACCTGATCGGCCAGTTCCCGAGTGGGACAGAGCACCAGTGCTTGAATAGCGAAGTAGGCCGGGTTAAGTTTGTGCAGGATGCCGATACCAAACGCGGCTGTCTTGCCGCTGCCGGTCTTGGCTTGGGCGATCAGATCGCGCTGCTCCAGAATCAGCGGCAAGCTTTGCGCCTGGATATCGGTCATCTCGCGATAACCGAGGTTGTCGAGATTGCTCAATAGTGCCGGCGGCAACGGCAAACTGGAAAAGGGCGTAGTATTCAAAGTGAGAATGCTTGTCGCTTCGTATTGGTGAAGTCGGTGTGTTCAAAGGTTAAACGGGGCATGGGATCTGCCCCTGTAAACCAAATTATCGGTATCGCTGAGGTCTAGCCGACGGCGCGTTGCGCTTTTCAATATGGCGGAAGGTGATTCTGCCTTTGCTGAGATCGTAGGGCGAAAGCTCCAATGTCACTTTGTCTCCTGCGAGAATGCGAATGTGGTTCTTTTGCATTTTTCCCGAAGTATAAGCAATCAATTTGTGGCCGTTATCCAGATCGACACGAAAACGTAATTCGGGTAGTGCTTCAACGACGACGCCGTTCATTTCAATCAATTCTTCTTTTGCCATGCGATGACTCCTGGGTTGGCTATGAGGTTCGTCAACGCAAAATGGCGTGGACGTTGTTGCTTGCGGCGCTGTAGCTTCGGGGGATGGAGCTAGCAACTAAGTAATGGACGCAAAGCGAAAAGCAGAGCGATCTCTGTCTTGGGCGCTTCAGTAACGGAGTGGACGGTGATGGTGTGAAATACAACCATACCCATACGGGCTTGAAAAAAGCCCGCTAGGTGCGGGCTTCGTCTCAATGTATTGCCAGTGCTTCAATCTTCGCACCAGCCCATGCTATCTGCATGGTGCAGTGCTTCGGGCGCCTAGACTATCTGTGTAGTGCACCCAAGGTGTAAATCGACCAACATATCTGGAATTCAAAGTCCGTGGAACACGCGAGCGTTACAGCTCTACACTACTGCAACTCAGTTCAACGAGACACGCTGAAGTTCGTCACTACTTCAACGCAAATGCAGTGTACCACACTGCTTGTGCAGCGCACAAATATATTGGGATTGGTTTAATTTCCCAGTCGCTGTTGCAGCGACGCACCTTTGGTGCGACGGTTAATGCGGCGTTGATTGACCGCTTTCTGCGATCAGCAATGACCGCTTAGGGGCGTCTGTTCTCCTTCTGCCCGCCCTAGTGATCGCCTGAAAGGCAACCGATAGCGGCCGGTGCATCAGGAGTGCCGACCAAGCACTGTCGGCCAGGAGCAGACGGTCGTTGGTGTTCCATCCGCAGCCAAGGTGATAGCATCTCATCTCCACGGTTACCAAAACTATTTCTGCTTGTCCGACGATGCAAAGAGTACTCGTAAGCGCCTGCCTGCTCGGCAGCCCCGTCCGCTATGATGGAAGTAGCAAGCAGGTCAACAGCGCGTTCCTAGAGGGATGGCGCGCAGAGGGACGAATTGTTTCCATATGTCCTGAGACGGCTGGAGGCCTGCCAACACCTCGCCTGCCTGCTGAGATTGCGCGCGCTACGGGTGGGTCTGCGGTCCTGAGCGGCGCTTCGCCGGTAGTTGACGTCACCGGCGCTGACGTCACTGCATCTTTTGTGACGGGGGCCCAGCAGGCACTATTAGAAGCCCGGGCGAAAGGAATTTCCGTCGCCGTACTCAAGGAGGGCAGCCCGTCGTGCGGTTCCGGCTTCACCTATGACGGAAGTTTCTCCGGCGCGACGGTGAAAAAGCCGGGAGTTACGGCGTCTCTGCTTATGGCGCACGGCATTGCGGTCTTTAGTGAACATACCTTGGACGAAGCCGACGCGCTGCTGCGCTCGCTTGATGACACGAGACCATGAAATCCGGCAGAAATCACAGGCTCTAGGAGTTGGGTCTGTTGAGGCATCTCTGAGTCGGCGTTTGTGACGCTGGAATAACTGGTGAAAGTCGCTGAAAGGGCAAAGTCCGCTTCGGGTCGCCTGCTCCAATTCATGGCCAGCAGGCGAAGGTTAGCAACTGCGCATAAAGCTGCCGGCGACTCAAAAACTTCGATCAGGTACATCCGGCCGATTCTGTTGAAAAACTCCGGAGAAATATTCTCCCGCTATGAAAGCAGACGCATTAAGTCGCAGGAGTAGTGCATCTGTCGGCGTTTTGGTGCAACTAATTCGTTTGACGAATCGTTATGGCTGCATTCGGACTGGTCCAGTATTGCTGGATTACTTTTTCAAATGTAAGGGACTTCCCCGTCCCGAAGCGACGTTGAAGTCGCACGGCATCAAGTGCCAAGATTGAGGTGTCACCGTTCAATCTAACCAGGAGGGGAAGTCATGCACCAGCTTACTACCATCGGGATTGATCT
>NZ_JWJG01000008.1 GCF_000818395.1 Noviherbaspirillum autotrophicum
ACCGCGTGCAGCTGAATTACATTCTTTGCCAAGTCCAGGCCAATCGTCGCAATCTGCATTTGGTCGCTCCCTTAAATGGTGGTTATCGCAGCTTCCACTGGGGCACTGTGATGCCATTGTAGGAAGGGGCGACCATTCCATTAGCCTCGACCCACAATCGACTGACGCTTTGGAGCAAAGCGGATGTTTAACGCTGAAATGACCGCCGTACGTGCACTCAGGTCGAGTGACAGCAAAGTCCAACGCTTCTTCTTTCGCTCGTTCAAGACGTCTTATCTGAGGAGTCTGATGGAACAACGGCGCGGTCGCACGGGCTGGAGCAAATTTATCCCTGACCAGCAGCGCTTTGCCGTGGTCTCATCAAATGCCACCCAGCCCCGGTCGATGTTCTTGAGTTGATCATAGTCGATCAGGCCCAGACACCAGAACGTCCCAAACGTACCCGCAGTAACCCATTCCCGGCAGAGTCGGTACACGGCGTAGGAGCAAATCGGTGCCGTCGCGAGCACTGCATTGCAGGTCCGTCGTAGCACCGGCAGAAGGGTATTCATCGCCACACGGTTTGACCCTGCTGTCAGTCGCAAACCAAATGGTTGCAGCTTGGGCCACTAGCAGCAATGGTTCTAGGCGTGCCCGCAGTGGGTTATCAAGCCAGCAGCCATCGCTGCTTCAGTCGCGTTTCGAACAGAATTTCTGGCCGAAATACCTCTTCTTTTGGCCAATTTCCCAGCCTTCCTTTCCCCGCGTAGCGCCCTATCAAAATAGGTTATAAGTCGTCGCGTGAATAAATCTGTGGATTTCCCTCCCTTGCGTTATAGGGGCACGCTGCTGCATCACGGACCGCTGTCCTGCCCAGCGTCCGGCGCCACATCAATACGACCATACAGCCCCTGCTTTTCATCGCCGGGACCAGCGGTGAAAAACAGCGTGTTGACCGGTTGCTTGTCAAAGCCGTTACCGAACGCCAGGCCCCACAGGCCATCGATCTGGATCGGCCGCATCCCTGCGTCCTTCAGCGTACCTGCCGAATCACCGGTGGCGATATCGTAGGCGTGGATCAGACCATCGCCGAAATTACCGACCAACAAGCGGCCGCTGAATTTGCCAAAGCCCGCCGGCGCGAGCGCCATACCCCACGGCGAATTGAGGGATCCTTGTGATACCAAGCGCTTGAGCAGCGTGCCATTGGGATCGTACACATCGATAAAGCCCAGCCCCACACCGGCGACATCGTCATGCTTTGCCGCATCCTGCTTGGCATAGGAGACATAGATATCGCCGCCGATGGCCTGCAATCCGAACGGCGCAAAGCCGTAAGGCAGGTTGGGATCGGAAAATGCGCCTGCCGGCAGCGTGACCGGCTTGAAACTGCTGTCGAAGACATCGATCCGATTGTTGTGGAAGTCCGCCGCGTACAACAGATTGCCGTCGCCATTGGCGCTCAGCGCGAGACCTTTGTAGACGGCGCCGGTGGCTACCGAGTTGTCGACCATACGAATCGCATGCGTAGCATCGACATTGGGCGCCCAAGCGGCAATCACCCCGTCTTCAGTGGCGAAAATAAACTTACTCGCTCCCGATGCGCTGCCTTGCGACACGACGAAGCCGGTCGAGGCGTTGAACACAATGCCGGTCGGTGTGCCCGACCCGCTGCCATTAGCTGGTGACGGTATCTGGACAACCAGGGATTGCGGCTTGCCGTTGCCGTCGTACAGTGTACTGACGCCGGTACCGTTATCGGCCACCCATACCGGACCGAACGGGTTGAAGGCAATACCCCAACTATTGATTAAATTAGGGTCGGTGTTATCCGCTGGATTGGCTCCGTCGGAAACCAGATTGTGCTGTTGATAAAAATTACCGGTTGCCTGAGTGCTGGTCGCCTGCGTACCGGTGGCCTGCGCTGACGGCACCATATTAATGGTGGTTAACATGCCCAACACACACAAGAAGCGGGCAACGTTGCGATGACGACGTGTATCCATATCCGATTCTCCAAGGATTGACAGTTGATATCGAGAAGAACACTCTTACCATTCTGCTTTTTCCATTACGGTCGAGTAGGCAGTATTGGCAGCCTCCGGTAGATACCTTATCCCGCCTTGGCGTTTCATCTCCACAGCCCTAAATCTGGGCATACATTGAGAATGAATCAAAGCTCTTGCCAAGGCTCGCCACTTCTGGCCGCGCCGCAATCGCCACGGCAAAGTTGCATCTCAGCGGAGAGTGAACATGGTTACTTTTACGTGAAGGTCATGCACCGCCATTCGGAATGACAGGGCTAGCGGCGAGGCGGATTGAGCCGCCGACTTCCGCTGCCTGCACGGGCGGTGACCGGGTACGGACTTCCCCGATTTCCCTGAGATTCAGCCGCGCCTTTTGACCGGAGAGCTTTCCCTTATTCCAAGGGGCATGGCGTTCAGCGGTGTCGATGTTCGCTTCCATGAATTCCTCCCGTTATTGAAAGGATTTCTATTCGATGCCGTTTTAATGGAGTGATCGATAACAGACTGAAAGCAGTCGGTCTGCGGAAGCTAGACCCGTTGCGGCCATTCGACTTTCCCAAAAGCGGACACTGACAGAGGCCACTTCACTGGCGTCCGAAAGCAATCCCACGGAAAGAAATGCCAGACAAATTTTGATTGGCGCCAACCGGCCCTGTTTAAATCGGAGCAACGCCATACCGGCTGAGTCATGTCGGGACTGACGCTCAGTGGGCTATGGTCCAGCGCCCCGCCAGGTAAGCCGCGACGATTGCCAGCGTCGCGATCGTCACCGGGATACCGATGCGGGCATGCTCACGCCAACTAATCGTGATGCCGGCACGCGCCGCAGCGTCGACAACGATTATGTTCGCGACACTGCCAACAACGAGCAGGTTGCCCGACAGTGAGCTCACCAAGGCCAGCGTTGGCCCCGCCAGCATATGAGTGACGCTTGGTAGCAATAGCATTACTGCGGGTACGTTGGAGACGATGTTCGACAGCACGAAAGTCGCCACGAACAGGGGGCCGGGGTGCTGCAGTGGTATACCCGCATTCGTCAGATCGGCGACCATACGCGCCGGCAGGCCGGTTTTTTGCAGCGCATGGTTGACCACGAATAGGCCGATGAACAGTACCAGTAGTTCCCAATCAACCAAGCCCAGCATCTGACGCGAATGCAGACGACGGCTTGTCAACAGCACGCCCGCACCGGCCAGCGCAACCACTTCACGTGGCCAATCGCTGAAAAGAAAGCAGGCGACGATCACCAGTGTAACGGCCATGCCCTTGATCGTTTGCCAAGAGTTCAGCGGTATGTACTCATTCGTGGTTGCGTCTTTCGAGGGTGCGTGCCCTGCAATATCGGCCGCATGGACGAGATGCCCCCTTGTGAGAGCAATCACAAGGGCCCAGGTCGCCATCAGGCCCATCCCGACAGGCAACGCCGCCTCAAGCAGATAGTCGACGAATGACAGGTGCAGCGTCTGGCCGATCAGCATGTTCTGCGGGTTACCGATCAGGGTCGCAGCCGAGCCGATGTTGGCACCGCAAGCCAACGCGAGCAGGAAGGGCGCTGGAGCAAGGCGCCGTTCTCGGCATGCGTCGATTAGAACCGGCGCCACGGCGAGGCAGACAATGTCGTTGCTAAAAACAGCCGACAGCGCGGCTACCGACAAGATTAGTGCCCCCATCAGCAGCGGCGGCGCCAGCGGCAACTTGGCGACCCAACGCGTCAACCAGTCGTAAAAGCCACCCAGACGCATCTGCGCCGACACAACCATGAATGCGAATAGCAAGATCAAGGTCGGCAGGTGGACTGATTGTGCCGCTTCCTCAAGGCTAACTGCATTGACGCCGATTAACGCGATTGCCCCCAACAGTGCGATGCCTGTGCGATCGAGCTGTAAGAATGGTAGGCCACCTAGAATCATTCCCAAGTAGACGACGACGAAGATTCCGACGACGAGTTCAGTCATTTCTCAACGATGATATGACTAATGAAGCCCCATGCTGCCACACCTACGCCCGCAGCAGCAAACCGCCACTCTGAGAAACATTGCTGCAACGAATGACTTTCGGACAATCGGGCACCGCTAGTGACCGTCCGTACCTGGCCGGTACAACGCGTTGCGTAATGATTCTTGAGCGTCTGGAACAGACAGGTGACCCGCCGGTCCTGCACAGGCGGTGAAATTCGCCTGGCGACCCTGTCCGGCCGGTCACCTCGACAAAACTCCAACAGCAGGTAACAGAAAAGAGCAGTCGGCCAAGATGACTACCTGCGAGCAGCAACTCGGCTGTAGTTGGTGTTGGCTATTCTTGCCTGCTACACGCCTGACTCGCGCCGCTCACTCCATTCGCATGCTGACCGCTTGAGATGTTCGAGGAAAACAGCCGCAATCGGGGAAAGCTTTTTGCCGCGCGGATACAGAGTGAACCAGTGGGACTGGAGCGGGAATCCCGTCACGTCGAGAATGGTCAGTTGATCTTCCTCCGGCCGGGCTGGAAGTGCATGGCGCGAGATCACGGCAAGACCAAGGCCACCGGAAACGGCCTGCTTGATCGCCTCATTACTACCCAACTCCAGCCGCACAGCAGGTACGAAAGCGCTGCGCGCGAAGTGCGCATCGCATGCGAGGCGCGTGCCAGAACCACGTTCTCGAAGGATGAATCGCTCCGCCAGGAGGTCAGTGAGTTCCAGATGGCGCCCCTCCAGTCGGTGCCCTGCGGGAGCAATCAAAACCAAGGGGTTGTGCAGGAATGCATGCTGTTCGAGGTCAAGGCTCTCGGGCGGCATCGACATGATGTAAAGGTCATCACGGTTTTCGCGCAGGCGCGCGACGACGCCATCGCGGTTCAGAATCTCAAGAGCAATCTCGATGTTCGGATGTTTCGTACAAAAACTGCCCAGCAGACGCGGCACGAAGTACTTCGCGGTGCTTACCAGGGCGACGCGCAACCGCCCCTGCTCAAGCCCCTTCATCGCATTGATGGCCTGCTCGAACTCCATCCATTCGTCGAGCATTGCCCGTGCTGTCGCGGCGAGCGCCTCGCCAGCTTCGGTCAGGTGAAGGCGCTTCCCGATCTGTTCATATAGGGGCAGGCCGACGGCGTCGGCAAGCTCGCGCAATTGCATCGACACCGTTGGCTGCGTGACATGGCATGCCTTGGCGGCGCCAGTGACACTGCCGTGCTCGGCCAGCGCCAAAAAGAGGCGCAGCTGGCGAAAAGTGGTGTTCATAGGATTTTAACTATGCATATGATAACTAATATCGATTATTAATTATTTTTGCTTGTAGTTACCATAGCGGACAAGCCCAATTGTCGAAAATCAAGATACGCCCGACCATGAAAACGCATACCTCCGAAACTCAAGCCACTTGCACCCCGGCACTTGCCTTGCAGTTCCTCAAGGACGGTAACGCCCGCTTCGTTAACAACTTGCGCGCCAGCCGCGATTTGCTGCAGCAGGCCAACGAAACGCGCGACGGCCAATGGCCATTCGCCACCATCGTCAGTTGCATCGACAGCCGCACGTCGGCAGAATTGATCTTCGACCAAGGCTTGGGCGACATCTTCTCCGTACGCATCGCCGGCAACGTGATCAACACCGACATCCTCGGCAGCCTCGAGTTCGCATGCCACGTGGCCGGGTCGAAACTCATTGTCGTGCTCGGGCATACCTCGTGCGGCGCAATCAAGGGGGCCTGCGACCATGTGGAGCTTGGCAACCTGACCGAACTGCTGTCGAAGATCCAGCCGGCGGTGTACGAAGAGAGCCACACCCCGGACCCGGCAAGGCGCAATTCGAAGAACACGGCGTTCGTGGAGAATGTTGCCGACCTGAATGTGCGCCGCTCAGTGCGATCGATCATCAACCGCAGCTATATCCTTGAGCACATGATCGCCGCCGGCAAGATAGGCATTATCGGCGCCAAACACAACCTGGCCAGCGGAGAAGTGACCTTCTTTGACGACACCTGGGTGCACGACAAGACATCGATGCAGCGTGTCGTTGCCGGATAGTTACGCTTCCGACCGACCGTATGTGAATTTCGCCTCAACCTCGATTGTATGCTTTCACGGGTTTGGGAAGCTGCCGTACGCCTGCCCTCAAGGCTGAACGGCGGTTAATCGGGGAGCTGTACACCTCAGTTGTTCACCCCAACGGCAGTTGGGGCTGAGCCTCGCGTATAGGCCATCCGGCTGCTTTCAGAGCGGAACGGCCCTTGGAATGTCCGTATATGGACTCCTCCTCGTTTGCAATCAATTCGTTTTTGGCGTCGAGGTACGACTGCGCACGTATCTCCAGTCTCTGACTGCTTGCTCGTTTTAGAGCAGGACCATAATGGGCTTTCGCGCGCTGACTCCCCATTGCTTTCTCGGACTGGTACGCCATAGCCATTCTCGGGTTTTTTCAGCGCCGGTTCGACCTGTTAGCCATCAACAACCGCGTGCAGCTGAATTACATTCTTTGCCAAGTCCAGGCCAATCGTCGCAATCTGCATTTGGTCGCTCCCTTAAATGGTGGTTATCG
>NZ_JWJG01000015.1 GCF_000818395.1 Noviherbaspirillum autotrophicum
TCAGACTTCCAGCCACTCCTTGCGGATGGCGGCGTTGGCACGCAGGTCGTCGGGCGTGCCCTCGAACACGATCGAGCCGTGCCCCATCACATACACCCGCTGCGAGATCTTCATCGCAATGTCGAGCTTCTGCTCCACCAGCAGCACCGATATCCCGCGGTTCTTCAGTTCCTTCAGGTATTCGCCCACCAGCTCGACGATCTTCGGCGCCAGCCCCTCGGTCGGCTCGTCGATCATGATCAGGTCCGGGTCGCCCATCAGCGTGCGGCACAAGGTCAGCATCTGCTGTTCGCCGCCCGACAGGACGCCCGCCGGCGTGTGCTGGCGCTCCTTGAGGCGCGGGAACATCTGGTACATGTCGTCGATGCTCCAGCGCGACTTTTTCCCTTTCTTTTCGCCCAGCAGCAGATTCTGCTCGACGGTGAGCGTCGGGAAGATGTCGCGGTTTTCCGGCACATAGCCGAGTCCCTTGTGCGCGATTTCGAACGCCTTCAGGCCGGTGATCTCCTCGCCCTTGAAACGGATCGAACCAGTCACGGCGACTTGCCCCATCGTCGACTTCACCGTGGTCGACCGCCCCACGCCGTTGCGTCCCAACAGGCTGACGATTTCGCCTTCCTGCACGTGCATGTCCACGCCGTGCAGCACATGGCTCTTGCCGTAATATGCGTGCAGATCTCTAATTTCCAGTAGTGCCATCGTCATGCCGCCTCCGCTGCGTGTCCACCCAGATATGCTTCCTGCACCTTGGCATTGGCGCGGATATTGACCGGCGTATCGCACGCGATCACTTCCCCGTACACCACCACCGCAATCTTGTCGGCCAGGCCGAACACCACGCTCATGTCGTGTTCCACCATCAGCAGGCTCTTGCCGACCGTCACCTTGCGAATCAGCTCGACCGCCGCATCCGACTCCGAGCGGCTCATGCCGGCCGTCGGTTCGTCCAGCAGGATCACTTCGGCGCCGCCGGCGATCGTGATGCCGATCTCCAGCGCGCGCTGCTCCGCGTACGTCAGCAAGCCGGCCAGCGTGTCGCGCCGGCGCTTCAGGCCAATCTGCTCCAGCACCTGCTCGGCGCGCTCGTGCGCATCCTTCAAGCCATTCAGGCGATGCCAGAACGAGTACTTGTAGCCGAGCGACCACAGCACTGCGCAGCGCAGGTTCTCGTACACCGACAGGCGGTGGAAGATGTTGGTGATCTGGAAGCTGCGCGACAGGCCGGCGCGATTGATTTCGAACGGCCGCTTGTCGATGATGCTGTTGCCGTTCAACAGGATGTCGCCCGAGGTGACCGGGAAACGCCCGGAAATCAGGTTGAACAGGGTCGATTTGCCGGCTCCGTTGGGGCCGATGATGGCCACGCGCTCGCCTTTGGCGACTTGCAGGCTGGCGCCGCGGATGATTTCGGATTTGCCGAAGCTCTTGCGGACTTCCTTGAGTTCGAGGGACCAGGCGCTCATGCTTGTCTCCGGATCAGTTCTTCAATGTCGCTATTGGCCTGGCCCCAGGCTTGAATGAAGCCTTTCCTGGCCAGCCAGAAGCCGGCGGCGCCGAGGGCGAACAGGATAGCGGCGATCAGCCAGGGGCCCGGCTGGGCGGTATCGGCCAGGAAGCCGAACAGCTTCATTTCGGTGCCGTTCGCCGAATCCAGCGTCAGGTGGTACAGCATCTCGATGGCGACCGCCACGCCCAGCAAGGCCACGGCCGCCGTGGCGCACACGGCCAGAAGGCGCGGGGCAACGGGTTTGAATTTGCCGAACTTCACCAGCCGCAGGTTCATCATGAGGATGCTGGCCACGCCGCCCGGCGCATACATCACGATGACGATGAAGAACACGCCCAGATACAGCTGCCACGCCTTGGTGAAGTCCGACAGCAGCACGGTCAGGAACACGCCGATGATGGCGCCGATCATCGGGCCGAAGAAGAAGCCGACACCGCCGATGAAGGTAAACAGCAGGATTGCGCCGGAGCGCATGGCACTGACATTCTCGGCGGTGACGATTTCAAAGTTGATGGCCGACAGGCCGCCGGAAATGCCGGCGAAGAAGCCTGCCAGAATCAGCGTCAGGTAGCGCGCCCACTGCGTGTCGTAGCCGATGAACTCGACCCGTTCCGGGTTGTCGCGCACGGCATTGATGATGCGCCCCAGCGGCGTCTGCGTGAAGGCATACATGCCGATGGTGGCGATGAACAGCCAGAACGCGATCAGGTAATACACCTGGATCTGCGGCCCGAAGGTGATGCCCAGGAACGGTTCGCCATAGACGCGGTTGGTCGTGATGCCGCCCTCGCCGCCGAAGAATTCCGGGAACATCAGCGAGCAGGCGAACACCAGTTCAACGATGCCCAGCGTAATCATTGCAAACGTGGTGCCCGACTTCTTGGTCGTCACATAGCCGAACAGGGCGCCGAAGAACATGCCGGCCAGCCCGCCCACCAGCGGCACCAGGGTGACCGGCATCCAGATGGTGCCGGCCGCGGCCAGGTTCATCGCATGGATGGCGAAGAACGCGCCCAGCCCGGAGTACACCGCATGGCCGAACGACAGCATGCCGCCCTGCCCCAGCAGCATGTTGTAGGACAAGCCAAAGATCATCACGGTGCCCATGGTGGACAGTACCGACAGCGATGCGCCCTTGTCGAAGACCAGCGGAGCGACGATCAGGATCAGTGCGAAGCTGGTCCACAGCAGCCAGCGGGCGAGATTCATCGGTTTGTATTTCATGGTATGGCTCATCGTTACGGCACTCATCTCAACCCTCCCGCGTTCCCATCAGGCCGCGCGGCCTGAAGATCAGAATCAGCACCAGCAGCAAATACGGCATGATCGGCGCCACCTGCGAAATGGTGAGCTTCAATACCGGATAGCCGAACGTCTCGGCGCCCAGCGCCATGCCCATCGTCGAAAACAGATTCAGGAACGAGTAGTCGAGCGCGACGGCGAACGTCTGCAGCACGCCGATCAGCAGCGAGGCCAGCAAGGCGCCCACCAGCGAGCCCATGCCGCCGACCACCACCACCACGAAGATGATGCTGCCGACGGTGGCCGCCATGCCCGGCTCGGTGACGAACGCATTGCCGCCGATGACGCCGGCCAGGCCGGCCAGCGCGCAGCCGCTGCCGAACACCAGCATGAACACGCGCGGCACGTTGTGCCCGAGCGCCTCGACCATATCGGGGTGCGTCAAGGCCGCCTGGATCACCAGGCCGATGCGGGTCTTGGTCAGCACCAGGTAGATCGACAGCAGCATGAGCAGCGCGATCAACATCATGAAGCCGCGGTAGATCGGGAAGGTGGTGGAAAACAGCGTGAACAGCGGGCCGTCCAGCTCGGCGGGAATCGGGTACGGCACGGCCGCCTTGCCCCACACCAGCTGCACCAGCTCGACCACGACATACGACAGGCCGAAGGTGAACAGCAGTTCCGGGATATGGCCGTACTTGTGCACCGAGCGCAGGCCGTAGCGCTCGACCACGGCGCCGATGGCGCCGACGGCCAGCGGCGCGATGAACAGCGCCGGCCAGAAGCCGAGCTTGGTGCTGATGGTATAGGCGAAGTAGGCGCCCAGCATGTAAAAGCTGGCATGGGCAAAATTGAGCACGCCCATCATGCTGAAGATCAACGTCAGGCCCGACGACAGCATGAACAGCAACAGCCCGTAGCTCAGACCGTTCAGCAGGGTAAT
>NZ_JWJG01000016.1 GCF_000818395.1 Noviherbaspirillum autotrophicum
GTTGGTGAAGACTGGTGGGTTGTGATTGTATCAATCAATAGTATGAAAGAGTTCTCGTAACAACGAGAGTCTGGAATACGGCACGCAAACTCAAGCTCTATAGCGTTTCTCGCAAGAGAAGCTAACGTTATAGGGACAAGCGAATAAGTGCACATGGTGGATGCCTTGGCGATATCAGGCGATGAAGGACGTTGTAGCCTGCGATAAGCTGCGGGGAGCTGGCAAACAAGCTTTGATCCGCAGATTTCCGAATGGGGAAACCCGGCCCTTTGGGTCATCTCACACTGAATACATAGGTGTGTGAAGCGAACGTGGCGAACTGAAACATCTAAGTAGCTACAGGAAAAGAAATCAACCGAGATTCCCAAAGTAGTGGCGAGCGAAATGGGAACAGCCTGCAAGATTTAGCAGTCGAGATAGCAAAATGCTCTGGAAAGTGCAGCCATAGCGGGTGATAGCCCCGTATGCGAAATCTGGATTGTGGAACTAAGCTTGCGACAAGTAGGGCGGGGCACGTGAAACCCTGTCTGAACATGGGGGGACCATCCTCCAAGGCTAAATACTCGATATCGACCGATAGTGAACCAGTACCGTGAGGGAAAGGCGAAAAGAACCCCGGAAGGGGAGTGAAATAGATCCTGAAACCGTGTGCATACAAACAGTAGGAGCCTCGCAAGGGGTGACTGCGTACCTTTTGTATAATGGGTCAGCGACTTACATTCAGTGGCAAGCTTAACCGTGTAGGGAAGGCGTAGCGAAAGCGAGTCCGAATAGGGCGTTCAGTCGCTGGGTGTAGACCCGAAACCAGATGATCTATCCATGGCCAGGATGAAGGTGCGGTAACACGCACTGGAGGTCCGAACCCACTAGTGTTGAAAAACTAGGGGATGAGCTGTGGATAGGGGTGAAAGGCTAAACAAATCTGGAAATAGCTGGTTCTCTCCGAAAACTATTTAGGTAGTGCCTCAAGTATCACCATCGGGGGTAGAGCACTGTTATGGCTAGGGGGTCATCGCGACTTACCAAACCATTGCAAACTCCGAATACCGATGAGTGCGAGCTTGGGAGACAGACGCCGGGTGCTAACGTCCGACGTCAAGAGGGAAACAACCCAGACCGCCAGCTAAGGTCCCCAAGATTGGCTAAGTGGAAAACGAAGTGGGAAGGCTAAAACAGTCAGGAGGTTGGCTTAGAAGCAGCCATCCTTTAAAGAAAGCGTAATAGCTCACTGATCGAGTCGTCCTGCGCGGAAGATGTAACGGGGCTAAGCCAGTCACCGAAGCTGCGGATCTGCAGTAATGCAGATGGTAGGAGAGCGTTCTGTAAGCCTGCGAAGGTGTCTTGTAAAGGATGCTGGAGGTATCAGAAGTGCGAATGCTGACATGAGTAGCGATAATGCGGGTGAAAAGCCCGCACGCCGTAAGCCCAAGGTTTCCTGTTCAACGTTCATCGGAGCAGGGTGAGTCGGCCCCTAAGGCGAGGCAGAGATGCGTAGCTGATGGGAAGCAGGTTAATATTCCTGCACCGTCGTGTGATGCGATGGGGGGACGGATCGCGGAAGGTTGTCCGGGTGTTGGATGTCCCGGTTCCTAACTCAAAGAAGGCCAGTAGGCAAATCCGCTGGCGTAATTCAAGGGGTTGGGACGAGCGGCTTTATGCCGCGAAGCAATCGGAAGTGGTTCCAAGAAAAGCCTCTAAGCTTCAGTCATACGAGACCGTACCGCAAACCGACACAGGTGGGCGAGATGAGTATTCTAAGGCGCTTGAGAGAACTCGGGAGAAGGAACTCGGCAAATTGGTACCGTAACTTCGGGATAAGGTACGCCCTTGTAGCTTGACTGGCCTGCGCCAGGAGGGTGAAGGGGTTGCAATAAACTGGTGGCTGCGACTGTTTAATAAAAACACAGCACTCTGCAAACACGAAAGTGGACGTATAGGGTGTGACGCCTGCCCGGTGCTGGAAGATTAAATGATGGGGTGCAAGCTCTTGATTGAAGTCCCAGTAAACGGCGGCCGTAACTATAACGGTCCTAAGGTAGCGAAATTCCTTGTCGGGTAAGTTCCGACCTGCACGAATGGCGTAACGATGGCCACACTGTCTCCTCCCGAGACTCAGCGAAGTTGAAGTGTTTGTGATGATGCAATCTACCCGCGGCTAGACGGAAAGACCCCATGAACCTTTACTGTAGCTTTGCATTGGACTTTGAACCAATCTGTGTAGGATAGGTGGGAGGCTTTGAAGCGGTGACGCCAGTTGCCGTGGAGCCAACCTTGAAATACCACCCTGGTTTGTTTGAGGTTCTAACCTTGGCCCGTTATCCGGGTCGGGGACAGTGCATGGTAGGCAGTTTGACTGGGGCGGTCTCCTCCCAAAGTGTAACGGAGGAGTTCGAAGGTACGCTAGGTACGGTCGGACATCGTGCTAATAGTGCAATGGCATAAGCGTGCTTAACTGCGAGACTGACAAGTCGAGCAGGTACGAAAGTAGGACATAGTGATCCGGTGGTTCTGTATGGAAGGGCCATCGCTCAACGGATAAAAGGTACTCTGGGGATAACAGGCTGATTCCTCCCAAGAGTTCATATCGACGGGGGAGTTTGGCACCTCGATGTCGGCTCATCACATCCTGGGGCTGTAGCCGGTCCCAAGGGTATGGCTGTTCGCCATTTAAAGTGGTACGTGAGCTGGGTTTAAAACGTCGTGAGACAGTTTGGTCCCTATCTGCCGTGGGCGTTGGAAGTTTGAGGGGGGCTGCTCCTAGTACGAGAGGACCGGAGTGGACGAACCTCTGGTGTACCGGTTGTCACGCCAGTGGCATTGCCGGGTAGCTAAGTTCGGAAGAGATAACCGCTGAAAGCATCTAAGCGGGAAACTTGCCTCAAGATGAGACTTCCCGGGAACTTGATTCCCCTAAAGGGTCGTTCGAGACCAGGACGTTGATAGGTCAGGTGTGGAAGCGCAGTAATGCGTTAAGCTAACTGATACTAATTGCCCGTGCGGCTTGTCCCTATAACCTTAGCAGGTATAGGCAAGAGTAGCGTGTGACTCGATTGAGCATCACACCCGCCAATATATGTAGTACCCCTACTGCTTCTTCCCAGATTGCGTTGTTTGATGCGCCAGTGCACCGGCCTCAAGCAACACTACAAGTTATGCCTGATGACCATAGCGAGTTGGTACCACCCCTTCCCATCCCGAACAGGACCGTGAAACGACTTCGCGCCGATGATAGTGCTGCAACCAGTGTGAAAGTAGGTTATCGTCAGGCTAGTTAC
>NZ_JWJG01000013.1 GCF_000818395.1 Noviherbaspirillum autotrophicum
GAACTGCGAGCGCAAACTGGAAACCAGCGCCCAACTCGTAGCGCTCGCCTTCCTGTCATTGTTATTACGGAGACACTGAACAGGTTCTTAGTACTGCGCGTCCAGGTTATGGCATGTGAACAATCACCGCGCCTTGCGAGAAAAAATCGACAGCACTGTCACTC
Organism: Noviherbaspirillum autotrophicum; assembly: GCF_000818395.1. Classification (GTDB taxonomy): domain Bacteria; phylum Pseudomonadota; class Gammaproteobacteria; order Burkholderiales; family Burkholderiaceae_D; genus Noviherbaspirillum; species Noviherbaspirillum autotrophicum. Next base: position 165 of record NZ_JWJG01000013.1, read on the forward strand.
ACTAACCGCCGGTTTTCGCGCCTTCACAAGCGTTGGAGGCCTGCACCGATTTCAGGAAACTCGGAATCACGACTGCACATTTCATGTGCCGGTCACCGGCATGAGGTGAAACTGGTTGCCGCGACGCTGGCGAGCATGATGTATGCGCGGCCAATTGATGGCCACACAAGCAAGTGGTGTCTGGGCGTAGGCTATGATTACGACGAGTGCGGCGCCTGGTGCGTAGTGCCGGGTATGAACCGGTCATAGTCAGCAGGCGTGACGAACGGGATAACAAGAAGCAACGCAGTGCACGTGCCCGACGCTGGGTCGTCGAGTGCACGTCTAGTTGTCTCACGCCGCTGCTCGTGTGCTGGGTAATACGGGAAGACACTTACCTCGCCATGCAGCAGCACGCCTGCGGATTCATCGCCTGGCGACCGGCCCTGACGAAATAGGCAGTAAATCGCATAAGCAAATCAGGCGGTTAAGTTTTGACCTTCTGGCTAACTGTATTCCTCGGTATCATTGAATGACACGAAGATAACCGAATCTGAGGAAATCGCCGCGCCCGGCGTCCCGGTCGCGGCGAGGATTACTTCTTATTTCGAGTAGTACCCGACTCCGACCAGCACATCGCCCACGCGCTGAATCAGCGAGTGCTTGGCTTCGATGGCGTTGGTGGCCGGATTGCGCCACACATAATCGACTGTTCCGCTGCCTTTCTCTTTAGCCAGCGTAATTATTTCCTGTATCAGCGGTTTGCCGGCAGCGTCATGCAATTCGCGTGCGTCGGTTCCGACGAGCTGAGGCGAGGCGCCGGACGCGCGATATTTGCCATCGTCGATGCCGATTGCGAACACATACAGATCACCGCGGATGAAGCCGCCTTTCGGATCGTTGAAGCTCTGGTATGCGGGTGCCACGCCGGCCGTCTGCATCTGCGCGACCGCCTTTTCAAGCAGTGCCTGCGCCTCTTCGGCCGCCGAGCGCGGAATGTAGTAACCGACGCAAACGATGTATTTGCCGACCTTGCGGAAGGATACCGTCTTGTTTTCGATGTGGTTGTTGGCCCGGTTCAGCCAGCGATATTCGACCACGCCGGCGTCGCCGTTGCGGGCCTTGTCCAGCAATTCGCGCATGAACGGTTTGCCGGCCTCGTCGTGCAGATCGCGTACATCGACCCCGACCAGGACATCCGGCGCTCCGCCATTCGCATACATGATGCCGTCGCTGCCGACGACATAGACGTAACGGGCGCCATGCACGAATGCACCCTTGCGGTCGTTGAATGCGGTGAACGCCTTGTCGGGACCGTGCTTGTGCAGGTAGCCGACCGCATCGGCGAGCAGAGCTGCCGATGCCTTCGCTTCCGCGCGTTCAATCGCGCCGGGCGTGCCGGCCGAGCTGTCGGTTGGCGTGGCTGCGAGCGCCGGGGCAGCATTCAAGGCGGCCGCCAGGGCCAGAACCAGTAAACCAGCGTGCTTCATTTTCATCGGTGACTCCGTTGCAGTGGATGGTGAAATCAATCTAGTAAGGCATGCTGAGCTACAGAATTAATGCGAATCGGTTATCTGCAAACTCACCCTCTCCCCCGGCATCAGCAGCGCTGCCAGCGTTTGGCCCGGGCGAGGTGGATAAAGGATCTGGCGCCTTTGGCGACATCGGCTCATGAACCGGGGAAAGCGGACTGCAGCTCGGAATCAATGGGCGTCACGCTGCTCTTGCCGTCACAGCGCTTCAGGACTTCGCTGGCCGAATTGTTCAGGCCTTCCGGGTACAGCAGTGTGTTGGCGTCCTGGCTGTCTTGCCAGCGGAAGACGAAGTGCGGCGCAAGCCGCGAACAGGCGCGGTCGGGGGGGGCGATGATTGTGGTCGTCATGGCTGTATGGGCGCCGGACGGAAGCAGTCTTCCCGTCCGGGCTTCCAGTTAGCGCACGCTTAGCGTACGTAGACGTAAGCGGTCACTTCAAAGCCGAGGCGGATTTCGCAGTACGCAGGTGTTTCCCAGATCATCGCAAGTCTCCTTAAATTGGGAAGCGACTAGATGCCGATTCCTGATTGATTATCAGCACCGGGTCAGAGGCGGGCCACCATAGTTTCGCCAAAAGTAGCTCATGAAAATCATGATTGGAGGTCATTGCGCTCCATCGAGGTATCGGTGCCCCAGCCCTCAATGCACATGTCCGCATAGGCGAGCATCATGGCGCCGAGCATGGTGGCCGGGGGAAGCGAACCACCGATACAAGGATTTTCAGTCTTTCGTGGACACCGGAAGGGCAATTTCATAAAAGCAGGGCCCACTGGCATAGCAAGCTCATATTGCCGCAGAGTTTTTCAACAGAATTTAGTGCAAAACGGTCATTCCCAAGAGCCGAGCATCCGGCTCAGTTCGACCCAAAGCAGGGATGCGGGCTTCCCGGTAACAGTCGCTTAACGTAGGATGCATTGTCATGGGCGAGCCCTTAAGGCGGCCGGAACGCGTTTAGGCGTCAGCAATGAGAAGAGAAATGACGGCACCTATTTGAGACGGCTTGATTTGTACTGAAACGGGTTATGTCAGCTTCGTGGACGCGAACGGCCCAGAGTGTGTAAAAACGCGGTTGCGCAAATTGTTTACTCATTGTTGATCCTCTCGAACACCGCGATTAATTCTTGAGTGTTGAATAGGCTGTC
>NZ_JWJG01000001.1 GCF_000818395.1 Noviherbaspirillum autotrophicum
GTAAGCGATCCATCATCGGCGTCTTGAATCGCGGAGTTTGAGCAGTCAGGATATGTCCACCTACATGGAGGTGGACACCTATGGCAGAGCATGACTCAGAGCTGTTGCAGCGGCTGGTTGTCGGCAGCAAGCGGGATGGACGCCGGCGATATGACAAACAGGCGAAGGCCGAGCTGGTCCAGACATGCCTCAAGCCAGGCGTGTCAGTGGCGCGCGTGGCGCTCAAGCATGGCATCAACGCGAACCTGCTGCGCAAGTGGATCAGCCTGCACCTGCAGAAACAGGAGCAATCTCCTGTTGCGACATCACAGTCTGTCGCGCCTTCACCGCCTCCATTCATACCGGTCGTGCCGGCGGGCTCCTGCAGCAAGCCCACAGAGTCCGGGTTACGAGTGCGGCTGCCCAACGGCATCGAGATTTGTCTGAGTGGGCATGGCGAAGATGAGCTGTCGTGCTTGTTGCGCCTGCTGTGCACACTGCCATGTTCCGTCTCGACCCGGCTCTGAAGGTATTCCTGCACCGCGAGCCGGTGGACGGCCGCAAGAACATCAATGGCCTGGCTGCGCTGGTCGAACAAGGCCTCGGGCTCGATCCCTTTGCTCGGGCGGTCTACGTCTTCAGCAATAAGCGGCGCGACCGCATCAAACTGCTGCTGTGGGATCGCACCGGATTCTGGCTTCTGTTCAAGCGGCTGGAAGCGGACCGCTTCGTCTGGCCGAAAGCGTCAGCGGTGGTCGAGCTCAGCGTCGAGCAGCTGCAATGGCTGCTCGATGGGATCGACCTGGAAGCCATGCGCGGCCATCCTGTGCGCCATTACCGTCGCACGGCGTGAACCGGGGCGGCAGAGCGTTGTCAAAAAGTCCATGCAAAACGTCATGATCACGGCCGAGGAACTGGAAGCGTTGCGCCAGGCAGCGCAGGAGCGTGACGCGTTGCGCGGTGAGCTGCGGGTCGTGACGCTCGAGCGGGGCCTGCTCAAGGAACGCGTGCAGGCGTATCTGCACAAGCTGTATGCGGCACGCAGCGAAGCACGCAGTGCCGGGCAAAAGGATCTGTTCTTTAACGAGGCCGAGACCCTGGCGCCGACTGCCTCCGCTGAGCCTGCCAAAGAGGACGAGCCAGGCGTTGAAGTGGCGAGCCATCTGCGCAAAAAGCGTGGTGGCCGCAAGCCGCTCGATCCCGCGCTACCGCGCGACGTCGTGCGTCACGAGCTGCCCGAATCCGAGCGTATTTGCCCGCATGACGGCAGCGTCCTGATCGAAATCGGTGCCGAGATCAGCGAACAGCTCGACATCATTCCCCAGCAGGTACGCGTGATCCAGCATCAGCGCATCAAGTACGCCTGCCCGTGCTGCGATGGCGGCATCAAGGTCACGCCTGCCGCAGCGCGCGTCATCCCCAAGGGCCTGCTGACCGAAGCGGCGCTGGCGTGGATCGTGACGGCGAAGTATCAGGATGGCTTGCCGCTGTATCGGCAAGCGGCCTTGCTGCGCCGCTTTGGCGGCGACCTGTCGCGCACCACGCTGGCCGCCAGCGTGGTGCGCGTTGGTCAGGCAGTGCAGCCGATCATCAACCTGCTGCGCGACGTGCTGCTGGAATCCGAGCTGGTGTACGGCGACGAGACGGAACTGCAGGTGCTCAAGGAACCGGGCCGCTCGCCGCAGACCCAAAGCTATCTGTGGGCGCAGATGAATGGCACGGGACCGCCGGTGCGCTTGTTCGGCTACTCTCCCGGTCGGGGAACCAGCCATGCGCTCAAACTCTATGCCGGCATGGCCAAAGGCGCAGTGCTGATGACGGATGGCTATGAGGTCTACAACGCCATCGCGGCGACCCATGGTCTGGTGCACCTCGGATGCTGGGTCCATTGTCGACGCTACTTCATCGAGGCCGAGGACGTGCTGCCGAAAGAGTCGCGCACACCGCAGCAGCCTGCCACGCAATTCATTGCAGCCATCGGCAAGCTCTATGCCGCCGAGGCCCGAGCCAGGCACGCCGACGCGGCCCACCGACAACGGCTGCGCGCCCGCTACAGCGCCCATGTGCTCAAGCACATCGAGCGCCTGCTGCTGACGTATCAGCCGATCGTCACGCCCAACAGCAAGCTCGGCCGTGCTCTTGCCTATCTGAGTGGGCAGTGGTCCAAACTGACGCGCTACATCGAGAACGGCCTCTGGCCGATTGACAACAACCAGTGCGAAAACGCGATCCGTCCCTTCGTGATCGGGCGAAAGGGCTGGCTGTTTGCGGACACCGTCGGCGGCGCTACTGCCAGCGCCAATCTGTATTCCATCATCGAGACCTGCAAGGCCAATAACGTCAATCCGTACGCCTACCTGATCAAACTGCTCCGCGCGCTGCCTCTGGCAACTACGGCCGATGATTACGAGGCGCTGCTGCCCTGGAAAATCTCCCTCCC
>NZ_JWJG01000011.1 GCF_000818395.1 Noviherbaspirillum autotrophicum
TGCTGTTCTCGAATAACACACCGATAAGTGTGAACGCTTGATTTTCGTGCGAATACTCTAGAAAGGAGGTGATCCAGCCGCACCTTCCGATACGGCTACCTTGTTACGACTTCACCCCAGTCACGAATCCTACCGTGGTAAGCGCCCTCCTTGCGGTTAGGCTACCTACTTCTGGTAAAACCCGCTCCCATGGTGTGACGGGCGGTGTGTACAAGACCCGGGAACGTATTCACCGCGACATGCTGATCCGCGATTACTAGCGATTCCAACTTCATGTAGTCGAGTTGCAGACTACAATCCGGACTACGATACACTTTCTGGGATTAGCTCCCCCTCGCGGGTTGGCAGCCCTCTGTATGTACCATTGTATGACGTGTGAAGCCCTACCCATAAGGGCCATGAGGACTTGACGTCATCCCCACCTTCCTCCGGTTTGTCACCGGCAGTCTCATTAGAGTGCCCTTTCGTAGCAACTAATGACAAGGGTTGCGCTCGTTGCGGGACTTAACCCAACATCTCACGACACGAGCTGACGACAGCCATGCAGCACCTGTGTGAAGGCTCCCTTTCGGGCACTCCCCGATCTCTCGAGGATTCCTTCCATGTCAAGGGTAGGTAAGGTTTTTCGCGTTGCATCGAATTAATCCACATCATCCACCGCTTGTGCGGGTCCCCGTCAATTCCTTTGAGTTTTAATCTTGCGACCGTACTCCCCAGGCGGTCAACTTCACGCGTTAGCTGCGTTACCAAGTCAATTAAGACCCGACAACTAGTTGACATCGTTTAGGGCGTGGACTACCAGGGTATCTAATCCTGTTTGCTCCCCACGCTTTCGTGCATGAGCGTCAGTGTTATCCCAGGGGGCTGCCTTCGCCATCGGTATTCCTCCACATATCTACGCATTTCACTGCTACACGTGGAATTCTACCCCCCTCTGACACACTCTAGCCGTGCAGTCACAAATGCAGTTCCCAGGTTAAGCCCGGGGATTTCACATCTGTCTTGCACAACCGCCTGCGCACGCTTTACGCCCAGTAATTCCGATTAACGCTTGCACCCTACGTATTACCGCGGCTGCTGGCACGTAGTTAGCCGGTGCTTATTCTTCCGGTACCGTCATCCCCCCGGGGTATTAGCCCAAGGGATTTCTTCCCGAACAAAAGTGCTTTACAACCCGAAGGCCTTCTTCACACACGCGGCATTGCTGGATCAGGGTTGCCCCCATTGTCCAAAATTCCCCACTGCTGCCTCCCGTAGGAGTCTGGGCCGTGTCTCAGTCCCAGTGTGGCTGGTCGTCCTCTCAGACCAGCTACTGATCGTCGCCTTGGTAGGCTTTTACCCCACCAACTAGCTAATCAGATATCGGCCGCTCTAAGAGCATGAGGTCTTGCGATCCCCCACTTTCACCCGTAGGTCGTATGCGGTATTAGCTAGTCTTTCGACTAGTTATCCCCCACTCTAAGGCACGTTCCGATATATTACTCACCCGTTCGCCACTCGCCGCCAGGATTGCTCCCGCGCTGCCGTTCGACTTGCATGTGTAAGGCATGCCGCCAGCGTTCAATCTGAGCCAGGATCAAACTCTTCAGTTTAATTCCTGTTTTGTGCCATCTCTGGCAGGTTCCGTAGAACCGTCGCTCACTCAAAATACTGACTAGGTCCGTTCTTGCGAACTTACCTGTATTTCTTTGTGAGCACTTGATATGCTTTGAGCTTCGGCAACTTCCGTCGCCGCCGCACTGCCACCAAGCGCCCACACTTATCGGCTGTTATTTGTTAAAGAACTT
>NZ_JWJG01000003.1 GCF_000818395.1 Noviherbaspirillum autotrophicum
GGGAAAAGCGCGAGGATACCTATCTCGCCATGCTGCAGTTCGCGTGCGGTCTCATTGCTTGGCGCTCCGCCCTATCGAAATAGGCTCTTAAGCGTGATCAGGTGTTACTGTTTCTGGCCAAGATTACTCCGTGTTTGATCGGTATGGAGGCATGCAGCAGCGCGCACCACTGGGCAAGGAAGTTGCAATCACTCGGGCATACCGTACGTCTTATGGCACCCCAGTTCGTCAAACCCTACGTTAAGACCAACAAGAACGATGCTGCCGACGCAGAGGCAATTTGCGAAGCCGTAACCCGGCCAAATATGCGCTTTGTCCCTATCAAGAACATCGAACAGCAGGCAGTACTGTCGCTGCACCGGGCACGCCAAGGATTCGTCAAAGCACGTACTGCACAGGCTAACCAAATTCGCGGAATGCTCGTTGAATACGGTATCACCTTGCCGCAAGGTATATGTCACATATTGAAACGGGTACCGGACATTCTTGCCACAGCTTCTGCGGAGTTGCCGGGCACGTTCCTTCAACTGCTGCAACGGCTAGTAGAACATCTACGTGAGCTTGATCGGCAGGTGGAGGAACTCGAGCAGCAGATTCAGCGTTGGCACCGGGAGAACGAAGCAAGCAAGAGGCTGGCAGAAATTCCAGGCATTGGCCCTATTACCGCCAGTGCGCTTGTAGCCACTATCGGTGACGCGCGTAACTTCAAAAGCGGCAAGGAGCTCGCGGCCTGGCTGGGATTGGTGCCTCGTCAGCATTCCAGCGGTGGTAAGCAAAACCTTCTTGGAATCAGTAAGCGTGGCGACTCGTACCTCAGGATGCTGTTGATCCACGGCGCCCGTTCTATGTTACGCGTTGCCCAGCGAAAGACAGATTATGTGAGCGGTTGGCTGTCCAAACTAACTGAGCGACGGCATCACAACATTGCGGCTGTGGCGCTGGCCAACAGAAATGCCCGAATCATGTGGGCGCTGCTTGCTCACGACCGAACCTTCAATCTAGCTTTTAATACTCCGCGGTGACCAGCCGAATGCAGAGCAAATGAACATGCAACAGAGAGTCCTGTAGTAGAACAAAGAATACAAAGGGAAGGAACCCTCCACCGATTGCACAGGCAATCATGAAGTGATGGCAAAACAGGTCAGACCGAGGCAGGCCAAACCTATTTTACACAGGGAGCATCAAGCTCGACAGAGTGATTAGGAACCTGCCAGCATATTCCATCAGGGACGGAGGCAATAGCCTCGATCAAGAGTCCGGATCTATGGCTGCAATCTCCACCTGCTTGACATCATCGATTGAACGCTTGGCAAACCGGGGGCGACCATCTATGTGTAAAAACGCGGTTGCGCAAATTGTTTACTCATTGTTGATCCTCTCGAACACCGCGATTAATTCTTGAGTGTTGAATAGGCTGTC
>NZ_JWJG01000006.1 GCF_000818395.1 Noviherbaspirillum autotrophicum
TGAACCGCCCCGGCTTTTGAGGAGGCCGGTTGGTGTGAGTCAGGCCATTTCGACCTGACCGGTTAATTGCCGGTAGTAGTTTGCCTCAGCTTCTGCCGGCGGGATATAGCCAATCGGTTCCAGCAGCCGATGATGGTTAAACCAGGATACCCATTCCAGCGTTGCCAGCTCCACGGCTTCCCGCGTCTTCCATGGCGCACGGCGGTGAATCAGTTCCGCCTTGTACAACCCGTTGATCGTTTCTGCAAGCGCATTGTCGTAGCTGTCGCCCTTGCTTCCGACTGACGGCTCGATGCCGGCTTCGGCAAGACGCTCGCTGTAGCGAATCGACACGTACTGTGAGCCGCGGTCGCTATGGTGAATCAAGCCGCCTTCCCGTTCCGGCTGCCGAGCGTACAGCGCCTGTTCCAGTGCGTCCAGTACGAAGTCCGTCTGCATTGAACTGCTGACCCGCCAGCCGACAATGCGCCGGGCGAACACATCGATCACGAAGGCCACGTACACGAATCCCTGCCAGGTCGAGACATAGGTGAAGTCCGATACCCAGAGCTGATTTGGACGCGTCGCCTTGAACTGCCGGTTGACACGGTCCAGCGGACATGGCGCTGCCTTGTCGGCTTGCGTAGTACGCACTGCCTTGCCTCGTATGACGCCGCGCAGGCCGCACTTGCGCATGAGTCGCTCCACCGTACAGCGCGCCACGTCGCTGCCTTCGCGGCGCAGTTGCTTCCAGACCTTGTCCGCCCCGTAAACCCGCATGTTGGCATGCCACACACGTTCAATGTGGGGAATCAAGGCTTCGTCACGCTTGGTGCGTGCGCTTCTCAACATCGGATTGCGACACCGGGCGGCATGGCGCCAATAGGCCGACGGGGCGATCTGCATCACTTCACAGAGCGGCTCGACCCCAAAGGTCTCCCGGTGCTCGTCGATGAATGCCTTTATGATTTCGATCGGCGGTCGAGCTCCGCCTGGGCGAAATATGCGCTGGCCAGGCGCAAAATCTCGTTGGCACGGCGCAATTCCTTGACTTCCCGCTCCAGCGCTTTAACCCGTTCCTGCTCGGTCGTGGTTGCCCCCGAACGCTGGCCGGTATCACGCTCTTGCTGGCGAACCCAGCGCCGCAACGTCTCTGCCGTGCAGCCAATCTTGCCCGCAATCGATTCAATCGCCGCCCACTGCGATTCGTATTGCTCCCTGCTCTCGAAGACCAGGCGCACTGCGCGCTCCATGATCTCCGGCGAATATCTTGTTGATTTCTTCTTCATGGCTCCATTTTCTCAAATATTGGAGCCTCCTCGATTTCCGGGGCGGTTCATAGCGA
>NZ_JWJG01000014.1 GCF_000818395.1 Noviherbaspirillum autotrophicum
TCCGGCCCCGCAAACTTCGCCAGGTTGATCTTCACCGGCACCGACGGATCCTTCAGCGTCAGGTGCGCCGGCTGGTTTTCTTCATGGTTGGTGTTGCTCACGAAGACGCTCGACAGCCGATCGAAGGTCAGCTTGCCGTCGGGCTTCGGATACGCGATTTGCTGGCACTGCGCGGCTGGCTGCAGATAGACGTGATCGGGCTTGTCGCGATGCAGCGTCCACGGCGGATTCTTGACCCCGAGCTTGGGCAGGAACCACTGCTCGATGCCCGTCATCAGCGGCCCCATCAGCGCCCCCTTCTTGAACCACAGCTTGAAGTTGCGCGACTGGTCGAGCTCTTCCTTGAGCCAGCTGTTGTCGTACGCTTGCGGATACGCGCTGAGCTCGTCGGCGGCGCGACCGGACGTGACGGCTGCAAAGACGGCGTCGGCGCACAGCATGCCGCTCTTGATCGCGGTATGGCTGCCCTTGATGCGGGCCGCATTCAGGAAGCCGGCGTCGCAGCCGATCAGGGCGCCGCCCGGGAACACCAGCTTCGGCAGCGCTTGCGGCGTGCCATTGTTGATGGCGCGCGCGCCATAGCTGATGCGCTTGCCGCCGTCGATGTGGGCGCGGATGCTCGGGTGCGTCTTCCAGCGCTGCATTTCCTCGAACGGGCTCATCCACGGATTCTTGTAATCCAGGCCGATGACGAAGCCGAGCGTGACCTTGTTGCCTTCGAGGTGATACAGGAAGCCGCCACCGAAGGTTTCCTTGTCCATTGGCCAGCCGGCGGTGTGCACCACCAGGCCGGGCTTGGCCTTGGCCGGATCGATTTCCCACAGTTCCTTGATGCCGATCGCAAAGCTTTGCGGATCCTTGCCCTCGTCGAGCTTGTACCTGGCAATCAGCTGCTTGCCCAGGTGGCCGCGCGCGCCTTCGGCAAAGATCGTGTACTTGCCCAGCAATTCCATGCCGAGCTGGAAATTCTCGGTCGGCTCGCCATCCTTGCCTATGCCCATGTTGCCGGTAGCAACACCGCGCACGGCGCCTCGGTCGTCGTACAGCACTTCGGCAGCCGTAAAGCCCGGGAAGATTTCCACGCCCAGCGCTTCGGCTTGCTGCGCCATCCACTTGACGACGTTGCCGAGCGCGACCACGTAGCAGCCCTCGTTATGGAAGTTGCGCGGCACCAGGAAATCGGGCGTGCGCTTGGCGCCGGTCTCGCTCAGGAACAGGATGTCGTCGCCGGTGACCGGCTGGTTCAGCGGGGCGCCGAG
>NZ_JWJG01000009.1 GCF_000818395.1 Noviherbaspirillum autotrophicum
TTACTCGATGATTTTGGCAACGACGCCGGCGCCGACGGTACGGCCGCCTTCGCGGATTGCGAAGCGCAGACCTTCTTCCATCGCGATCGGGGAAATCAGTTTCACCGTGATCGAGACGTTATCACCCGGCATCACCATTTCCTTGTCCTTCGGCAGCTCGATCGCGCCAGTCACGTCCGTGGTACGGAAGTAGAACTGCGGACGGTAGTTGTTGAAGAACGGGGTGTGGCGACCACCTTCATCCTTGGAGAGCACATAGATCTCGCCGGTGAAGTGGCTGTGCGGCTTGATCGAACCCGGCTTGGCCAGCACTTGACCACGCTCGACTTCTTCACGCTTGGTGCCGCGCAACAGCACGCCGACGTTGTCGCCTGCCTGACCTTGATCGAGCAGCTTGCGGAACATTTCCACGCCGGTGCAGGTGGTCTTGACGGTATCGCGGATACCAACGATTTCGATTTCTTCGCCGACCTTGATGATGCCGCGCTCAACGCGGCCGGTCACCACGGTACCACGGCCAGAGATCGAGAACACGTCTTCCACCGGCATCAGGAAGGTACCGTCCACGGCACGCTCCGGAGTCGGGATGTAGGAATCCAGCGCATCGGCCAGCTTCATGATTGCCTGCTCGCCCAGCTCGCCCTTGTCGCCTTCGAGCGCCAGCTTAGCCGAACCGCGGATGATCGGCAGATCGTCGCCCGGGAATTCGTACTTGGAAAGGAGCTCACGCACTTCCATTTCGACCAGCTCGAGCAGCTCGGCGTCGTCGACCATGTCGCACTTGTTCAGGAACACGATGATGTACGGCACACCAACCTGACGGGCCAGCAGGATGTGCTCGCGGGTTTGCGGCATCGGGCCGTCGGCGGCGGAGCACACCAGGATTGCGCCGTCCATCTGCGCGGCGCCGGTGATCATGTTCTTCACATAGTCGGCGTGGCCAGGGCAGTCCACGTGGGCGTAGTGGCGGTTCGCTGTTTCGTATTCGATGTGCGCGGTGTTAATCGTAATGCCGCGTGCCTTTTCTTCCGGCGCCGCATCGATTTCGTCGTATTTCTTCGCTTCGCCGCCGAACTTCGACGACAACACGGTTGCAATTGCTGCAGTCAGCGTGGTCTTGCCATGGTCAACGTGACCAATCGTGCCCACATTCACGTGCGGTTTTGTCCGCTCAAACTTGCCTTTTGCCATTTT
>NZ_JWJG01000028.1:0-343996 GCF_000818395.1 Noviherbaspirillum autotrophicum
GGTCGCATCGGCCGCATGCGGCGGTGGCGGCGGTGGTGGCGGCAGCACCACTTCGCCAACGCCGCCCGCCGCCCCCGGCGCAACGCCATCCTCGACACCTGCCGCGAGGCTGACGCTGAACGGCGCAAGCATGATCGCACCGGACGGGAATTCAATCATTCTTCGCGGCATCAATGAAGGCACGTGGGGCAAGATGCGAAGCGATGATGCGCCGACAATCGCAGCGCAAGGCGGCAACGTCGTTCGCGTCCTTATCCGCTGGTGGGGCCTGTACGGCGGCGCCGACGTCGAGAGTCGAGCGGATACGGCTCCCGGGCATTTCGACCCGGCCCACCTGGCCCAGTTTCTGCGGGAAATCCAATGGTGCATCGATGCGGGGCTGTGGGTCATACCGGTCATCGATTCCAACTGCGGCCAGAACGGCGTGCAGGATGCGTCCATGGCCCAGTACTGCGATCCGAGCGGCACCTACCCCGGCGGCCGCAACTTCTGGACCGACCTGACGCAGCGCCAGCTGTTCAAGGAAGCATGGATCTATCTTGCCGGCATTCTCAAGGATTACCCGAAGATCGCCTTCTATGAACTGCTGCCGGAACCGCTGGCGGGCAGGGTTTCCACCTATGGCGACGACGTGTCCGCGTTCTACCAGGAGCTCATGGCGGCCATCGAAGACGTCGCCGGCGACAAGAAAACGCCGTTTCTTGTCGGCCCGCGCGACGCCTACAACATCAACCTGTGCGATGAAGCGTATATCGCGGCAAGCCGATGGGCGAACCGGGTCGTCTATACCGGCAACCTCTTCATCCGCACCGGCAAGTCGCAGGCAGAAAACATTGCCAACATCGAGACGCGGCTGGGCGCACTGGCGACGATGAAGACATCGCGCAACGTTCCCGTTTTCATCCAGCAGTTCGGCGTGCGCACCGGCGACGATCCGAGCGGGTTCTATCTGGATGCGGGATTAAGCCGCATGAATGCCGCTGGGATCGGCTATACCGGATGGCAGTGGCGCCAAAACACGTCGAGCCCCGATGAATATGCCGTCATTGTCGAAGACCCGGCTACGGGGGCCGATGTCGTCAAGCAGGATGTGCTTGCGACTTACTCGAAGTACTGGAAGGCGTAGCGGCCGGCAGCTCTTGCGTCCGAGCCGCCCCTTCATCGGGTGCGGCCCATAGTGTCGCTCGGGCACCGCACGTTGACGCAAGGCGCCCGCCCATGTTTTGATTGGCCCTTGCTCACGCCTCGTATTTGCAGAACGATTGTTGCGAGCCGATGCCGTATTGTTATTCCATACCTGTAAAACCAGACCGATGCATGAAGAATCACAAAACAAGTTGCCCACGAATGCCGAGCAAGCCAGGCAGTGGATTGCCGACCTCCTTGGGCAGCTAGCGCAACGGGGAATGTCGTTTCGCAATCCGCCGGAAGAGCCGACCAGCTGTTGCGGCCGGGGCTGCAATGGCTGTGTTTGGGAAGGCTATCTCGGCGCGGCCGGGTACTGGTGCGAGCAAGTGCGGGAAATCCTGCTCAATAAATCGCAAGCGTAGCAAGCGCCCCGCGCACGGGGGCCGGTCTCCCGATATACTGTGCCCCTTCCCCAACTCGACCCACGCCGCGCCTCATGCCAATGACCTACGAAGCCTATCTGGACGAAGTCACCACGCTTCTGACCGAGATGTTCGACATGAGCGACGAAGCGGCGATCAAGCATGTGATGCGCGTGCAGGCGGCCGACTTTTTTACCCTGCATGATGACCATCCCGAGATGCGCACGCAGGAACGCGCGGTGCAGGACGCGAAAACCATCTTCAGGCAAATCGAACAGTCGCGTGCCCACACGCCGCCCAGGCAATCGGGCAAGCGCAATAAATAGTCGGCCCCGGCCAGAGAGCGGCTGCGGGAGAGGCGTGCAAACGGCAACAGCATGCATGCTGATACACTCCGCTAACCACACGATCGCGGCGACCGCCGTTTCCCCCACCCCCGCCCTTTCCACGGCCGAGCCATTTAATGAAAATCCCGAAAAGAATCCAGCCGCTCGTCGAAGAGGGCTTGGTCGATGCCGTCGTCCGCCAGCTCATGAGCGGCAAGGAAGCCACCGTGTACGTGGTGCGCTGTGGCGACGACATCCGTTGCGCCAAGGTCTATAAGGAAGCCGCCCAGCGCAGCTTCCGCCAGGCTGCGTCATATCAGGAAGGCCGCAAGGTGAGGAACAGCCGGCAGGCGCGCGCGATGGAGAAAGGCACGCGCTACGGGCGCAAGATGCAGGAAGAGGTGTGGCAAAACGCGGAAGTGGATGCCCTGTACCGGCTTGCCGCCGCCGGGGTGCGGGTGCCGCGCCCGCATATCTGCTTCGAGGGCGTGCTGTTGATGGACCTGGTGACGGATGCGCGGGGCGAGGTGGCGCCGCGGCTCAACGACGTGGAACTGACCGAGGCGCTGGCGCTGACCTACCATGCCTGCCTGCTGCGGCAGGTGGTGCTCATGCTGTGTGCCGGCGTCATCCACGGCGACCTTTCCGAGTACAACATCCTGGTCGATGCCGATGGTCCCGTCATCATCGACCTGCCGCAAGCCATTGATGCGGCCGGCAACTCGGAAGCCGGACCGATGCTCGAGCGCGACGCCGCCAACCTCGCGAGCTATTTCAGCCGCTTTGCGCCACAGCTTGCCGATACCCAGTATGGGAAGGAAATCTGGGCGCTCTACGGCGCGGGCTTGTTGACTCCGGAGACCGTCTTGAGCGGTCGCGTGGCCACCGACGATAGGCCGGCGGATGTCGGCGCCGTCATGCGCGAAATCGCGCTCGCCCGCAAGGAGGAGGAAGAACGGTTGCGGCGCGAGCAGGACATGCGCGAGGCCAACGCGGTTTCATGGTCATATCGCTAGCAAGAACGGGATCACACACTTCTCACAGGAAAAGACGATGGACGACAGTTTGACGAAGGATGAATTTGCCGCACTGGCCGAGATCCGGCAGGCAAAAAAGGGCCAACGTGCCAGCGCATGTGTGGCAAGGAACGCCAAGCGGCTCATCGGGCTGAAATATATCGCCGCAGGCAGGGATGGCGCATTCGCGCTCACCGAAAAAGGACAGCAGACCTTGTTTGTTAAGCGCTGTATCGACGGGTTGCGCACAGTGGCGAACGCTGCGGTGGTGGCTGCGGCGCCGGCGTCGCTGGAGACCGATGTCGCCACCTTCCTGAGCAGGAAAGGATTGATTGCGCCGACGGCAGAGCCACGCGGCTTTGCGCTGACCGAGCGCGGCCGCGAGTCGCTGGCGGATATCGAAGCAAGGGAAGACAAGCCCGCTTAGCCGTGCGCGTCATTCGAGGCGAGTGACTTCCTCGCCCTTGTGGGTCAATTCGATGAGCAAGCCGTTACGGCGCGCGATGCCGGCGGCCAGTGCCGCTTCGTGGGCCGCCAGCCCCGGCTGATATACGGTATCGGGGCGATTGATGAGGAGAGCGGCTTCGTAAAGTTCGCGGCTGATGATGTGCATACGGCGTCCCGGTAGGATAAGGTCGTCGATGGTACCCGTTTCCGGGCTTCTGCGCGAGACGATGCGTGACGAGCCGGAGGCGATCGAGACCGGACACGATCAGGCTTGCCATCGCATCCGGGCTCGCGTTTTCCAACACGGGCGGTTTAGCCCAGCGCCTTCAGATCGGCTTCGATCTTTTCGAGTGCGTCGTTGGAGATGAGTCCGCCGGAGAAGCCGGCTACGGTCTTGAGCGGAAAACCGCGTCCCATGCCAATCTGCGGATGGGTGGATACGCCGGGAAGGTGCTTTTCGAGGATGGACTTGCTTGCCTCGTCGTCGAGCAGATCACCGAGCGTCGAGTTGATGGAAAGGGACATACATTGCTCCTGTAGGTAAGGACAGCATGGAAGCGCCGTCTAGTTGATGAAAGGTAATGGGATCATATATGGGGTGCGACGCGAATTGAAGCGGAATCGAGCCGTGCCTCTAATTTGCGCAGGCACGCGGCCGGGAGGGTATCGACGCCGCTTGAACATCCCGTCTTGCGGCGTCGGCGCCGGGCCGAAAGTTGCCGTTCTCCATCAATGAAACCTGCCATGGCAGTCACCAAAATCCAGCCCGGCTGCCGCGCTGGTGCTTTTTCGATTTCCCTTATCGCTCATCAATATCTTGCCAGATCAATTCGGGCTGCCCAATGATCTAAAGAATGACGTCCCGCGCTTACGGCGGCCGTGGACGAAGCTTGACGCGGCAATGAAAAAAATTCTCGCTTTCGCGTTCCTTTCCTGTTTCCTGCTTCGCGCCGTGGCGGGAGGATTCGTCGTCAATGCAGCCAACCTCCCGCCATTTTGTTATGAGATCAACGGCAAGCCCGGCGGCATTGCGATCGAAATCCTCGACCAGGTAGGCCAGACAACGGGGATCGATTTCCGGTACCGCTTTTTACCCTGGATACGTGCGCAATTGGAGACGCAAGTGGCAAACGATGCCCTGGTGATCCCATTGACGCGCTTGGAAGAGCGCGAAAGGGATTACGAATGGATCGCACCGCTGTTCGAGTACCGGTTCGTGATTGTCACGAAGATAAATGCGCCTCCCATCCGCACACTGGACGACCTGCAGTCGCTGACGATCGGCGTATTGAGAGGCAATCCGATGGAGGCGCGGTTGCTGCAAATGGGGCTCGACAATATCCGGTCGGTGAAATCGGAAGATGACCTCGCCAGGCAGCTCAGAACCGGGCTGATTGATGCATGGGTGGTCGCCGATCTGGCCGCCAAACAAATCTACCGCCGCACCGCTGGCACGCCGGACGAACTGCGCTTCAGCATGAAGATCGGCGACCCGATGTGGGTCTATCTGGCGGCTTCGCGCGGATTTCCCATTAGCGAACAACGCAGGATCGCCATGGCAGTGGCGCAACTGCACCGCACCGGTGCGATCGATCGCATCGTCGATAAATACCGCGCCCAGCAATGAGCCTGCACTGACACGGCCGGCACCTGGCGCCAGTGCAGCCAAGAATGCGCGATACATCTTGTTGCAAAAATGTTGCCTTGCAGCACATGCATGGCGCAACACTGCTATAAAATCGCTTGGCATCGCGTTGCATCGGCACACCGGGAAGCAGGTCAAGACTGGTTGCGCGGCGATGCGCGGACCTTCCGGCTCGAACGACGAGCCACTCTCGATTCAAAGGCAAAAATATGTTGCGCAAACTACTGAGCACCGGCGTGATTGCCGTCCTGCCCTTGATGGCAGCCGCAAGCGAATACCAAATTGTCGAGCGCCCGCGCCAGGAGTGCTGGAACGAGCAAGTCCCGGTACAGTCGGGCGGACAGGGATACGGCGGCGCCATTGTCGGCGGCATTGCCGGCGGCCTGCTCGGCAACCAGGTCGGCGGCGGGAATGGGAAAACCGTGGCGACAGCGGTCGGTGCGGCCACCGGCGCCGTGGTCGGCGACAGGATGGCCGGACAGGGTTCTGCCCAAGGCACGTCCTACCAGACGGTGCAGCGCTGCCGCACCGTGACGGAGCGGGTGCGGGTGCCGGTCGAGCACGAGCGCGGCCGGTTCTGCCCCCCGGGCCAGGCAAAGAAAGGCAATTGCTAGAATTCAGCCGATCATGCGGGATGAATCGTGATGCTTCGCGGCTGCACCGCGATCGCACGCGCCCGTAACTGCCCGCAGCCGCCATCGACTTCCTGCCCCGCCGAATTGCGCAGCTTGGTCAGCACGCCGCGCTGATGCAGGCGGCCCGCAATGGCACGCGCACGCTCCCATGACGGGCGCTTGAACTGCAAATCGGGAATCGTGTTGTAGGGAATCATGTTCAGCACCGCATACTTCCCCTTGAGCAGGTCCACGATGCCATCCATCTCGTCCTCGCCATCGTTGACGCCTTCCAGCAGGGTCCATTGATATTGCACCGGGTAATGGGTAAGGCGGGCGTACTGCTCGCCCAGCGCCACCAGTTCTCCCGGCGTCAGGCGCGGCGCGCGCGGCAGCAGCTGGGCGCGCAAGTCCGGCTTGGTCGTATGCAGTGACAACGCCAGCGCCGGCTTGACCACGCCTTGCGGCAAGCGCTCGAACACGCGCGCATCGCCCACGGTCGAGAACACCAGATTCTTGTGCCCGATATTGCCCTCGATGCCCAGCAATTCGATCGCTTCCATCACGTGACTGAGGTTATGGGCAGGCTCGCCCATTCCCATGAAGACCACCTTTTTCACCGGGCGCTGGGTGCGTGCCAGCGCGACTTGGGCGACGATCTCGCCGCCAGTGACTTGCCGGATCAGTCCGCTGCGCCCGGTCATGCAGAACTGGCAACCGACCGCGCAGCCGACCTGGCTGGAGACGCACAGCCCGCCGCGCGGCAGCAGCACGCTTTCGACGGTCTGGCCATCGCTGAGTCCGACCAGCAGACGGGCTGCGCCATCCTCCGTCGGATGGGAAGACAACAGGCGTGCCAGTCCATGCAGTTCGGCGTCGAGCGCCGGCAATGCCTCGCGCAGCGTCTTGGGCAGGAAGTCGTCGAGGCGCCGGCGCACCTGGTCATGCGGCCGGGCCCGCACCCAGTCGCGCAGCAGGCGTTGCTCGTGGATCGGTCCGGCGCCCAGCGCGCGCAAGCGCTGGCGAATGAATTCGATTTGCATAGGGGAAGATTCGCAGGCAATGCAGCGTTGAAAGCCGCCTGCTTCCGTGTGATAGGCGGCATCTTCCAATCTTTCCGGGTATTGCGCAAGGCCGGGTACGGCCGCCGGCTGGCGCAGCGCCACCCCTGCGTTTCATGCAACAATTCCGCTTCCCTCATTTATTTCCCGCATTCATGTCGTTCGCCAAGGATTTCTCGCTGTCCGCCGTCGCCGCCGGCTTTGTCACCGTGCTGGTCGGATTCACCAGTTCCGCCGTCATCGTGTTCCAGGGAGCGCGCGCGCTGGGCGCGGGGCCAGCCGAGATTGCGTCGTGGATGTGGGCGCTCGGGCTTGGCATGGGGCTGACCTGCATCCTGCTGTCGCTGCGTTACCGCGTGCCGGTGGTGACGGCCTGGTCGACGCCGGGCGCGGCCATGCTGATCACGGGCGCGGCCGGGGTGTCGCTGCAGGATGCGACCGGCGCCTTCCTGCTGTCGGCGGCGATGATTACCTTTTGCGGCTTTTCCGGCCTGTTCGAGCGCATGATCAGCCGCATTCCGGTGTCGCTCGCGTCCGGCATGCTGGCCGGCGTGCTGCTGCGATTCGGCATGGATGTGTTCGTCGCGATGAAGACGCAGTTCGGGCTGGCATTGGCGATGTTCATCGCCTACCTGGCCGGCCGCCGTCTGTTTCCGCGCTATGCGGTGATCGTGACGCTGTTGCTCGGCATTGCCATTGCCGCCGCTCAGGGCTTGCTGCACATGGACGGCGTGCGGCTGGAACTGGCGCAGCCGAAATGGATCACGCCCGGGTTTTCGCTGGCGGCAACGATCGGCGTGGCGCTGCCGTTGTTTGTAGTGACGATGGCCTCCCAAAATGTGCCGGGCGTGGCGGTCATCCGAACCTTCGGCTATGCGGTGCCGATCTCGCCGGTGATCGGCTGGACCGGCGTCGCCAACCTCTTGCTGGCGCCCTTGGGCGGCTACGCGCTGAACCTGGCCGCGATCACGGCGGCTATCTGCATGAGCCCGGAAGCGCATGAAGACGCGAAGCGCCGCTATGTGGCGGCGGTCGCGGCGGGATGCTTTTACCTGCTGGTCGGCGTGTTCGGCGCGACGGTCGGGGCGGTGTTCGCCGCATTTCCGAAAGAGCTCGTGCTGGTGATTGCCGGACTCGCGCTGTTCGGCACCATCGGCAACGGGCTGGCCGCCGCGCTGTCGAACGAGCGCGAGCGCGAACCGGCGCTCGTCACGTTCCTCGTGACTGCGTCCGGTGTCACGCTGTTCGGCGTGGGTTCGGCGTTCTGGGGATTGGTGGCTGGCGTGGCAGCGATGCTGGCGCTGCAGGGAGGCAAGAAATAGCCGGGCAGCAGGTTCTCAGTGATCGTATTTCAGTGTCTTCATGCGCAGTATCCAGGCGCTGACACCGAGGCCGATTGCCATGAGCATGCCTTTGAGCAGCAGCGGACGCACGGTATAGATGGAAAATGCCAGCGAAGCCCAGAGCAAGATCAGCGTCATGACCTTGCCCTTGAGCGGAATGCCCCGCTTTTCCTCGATATTGCGCAGGTATTCGCCGAACAAGCGATTGGTCAACAGCCAGCCGTGCAAGCGTTCCGAGCCGCGCACGAAGCAAGCCGACGCCAGCAGCAGGAAAGGCGTGGTCGGCAAAAGCGGCAGGAAGATGCCGAGGATCGCCAGCACGACGGCGAGGATGCCAATGATGTTCAACAGGATTTTCACGGTTGCCGTGGCCATGTTTCTTCCATGTGAAAATAGAGGTAAAGACGCACCCGGACACCGGGAGCAACCCAGTTAATCCCAAGACATTGGGCGTGCGCTTTTTCGCTTCAATGTAATCGAAAAATACGCATCGTTGAAAAAAATACGAATTCTGTTCCCGCATGCGCCAGACTGCCGGGCGTACGTGCCCGATGTCCGGGACGGTAATCGCTGAATGAAAAAGAAAATGAAGAGGAAAAAAATGCAAACATGGTATGTATTGCTCGCCATCGCCGCGGGCGCGGTCTTGCCGCTGCAGGTCGGCGTCAACAGCACCTTGCGCCAGGGGATCGGCAGCCCTGTCGTCGCCGCGCTGATTTCCTTTGCCGTGGGAAGCGCATGCCTGCTGGCATATGCGATTGCCTCGCGCGCGGCCTGGCCCAGCGCGCAAATGCTCGGCAAACTGCCGGCATGGGCCTGGATCGGCGGCGCGCTCGGCGCGTATTACGTGGCAACGGCCATCCTTGTCGCGCCGAAACTGGGCGCGGCCAACCTGGTGTGCCTGACCATCACCGCGCAATTGCTCGCCTCGCTGCTGCTGGACCACTACGGCCTCATCGGCTTTGCCCAGCATGGCATCAATACGGCGCGCGTCGCCGGCGCCCTGCTGCTCGTGGCGGGAACGGTGATGATCGTGAAGTACTGACCTATTGTGCACCGGGGGCCGCGTCGAGGCGGCCTGTGCCCTCGCCGCCCTCCTTCGACCAGCGCTGCGCCAACTGTCCCGCTTCGGCAATCTGCCCGGCGCTCATGCCGCGCTCGATCGCCTGCATCTTCCGCGCGGCATCGGCATAACCGCCCTTGCCGGCCAGCACAAACCACTTGTACGCCTGAATCGCGTCTTGCGGCACGCCGCGTCCGGCTTCATATAACGATGCGAGGCGATACTGCGCAATGGCATACCCCTTGTCTGCGGCTTTCGCAAACCAAGTCGCGGCCTGCGCGGCATCCTGCGCGACTCCGCGCCCGTCCTCGTACGCGGCGCCTAACGCGAATTGCGCGCGCTCGTCGCCCTGGGCGGCCGCTTTCTCGAACCAGTAGATCGCCTGCGTATAGTTCAGGGCGATTTCCTGTCCCAGGTAATTCATCACGCCAATGCGCATCTGGGCGTCCACTTCCCCTTGGGCGGCGGCCTTGGCGAGCCAGGGGATGGCCTTCCTGACATTTTTCGGCAAGCCGCTGCCGTGATAGTAGGCCACGCCTAGGCTGTACTGGGCCTTGGGATGCCCCTGCGCCGCCGCACTCGTCCACCAGTGCTCCGCCTTTTCGTAATCCTGGGGCACACCCCGGCCATCGAAGTACATCTTGCCCAGATTGAACTGGGCGCCGGCATTGCCGTATTCGGCCGACTTGGCGAGCCAGGATGCGGCAAGGCGATCATCCTGCGGCACGCCTTTGCCGAGCAAGTACATGGAACTGAGCTGGCGATAGGCATCGTCGAGCCCCAGCGACGCGGCCTTTTCGAACAAGGCCAGCGCCTTGCCGGTATCGCGGGAAATGCCTTCCCCCTCAAAGTACAGCTGGCCCAGGTTGAAGCATGCCACCGCGTTATTCTGCACGGCCGCGCGCTCGTACCACTGCAGCGCCAGCCGGTAGTCGCGGTCGACGCCTTGTCCGTTCTCGTACATCGCCCCCAGGTAGAGCTGGGCATCGGGATTGCCGCGCTCAGCCTCCCCGGAAAACACCGCATAGGCGCGGTCGAACCTTCCGGATGCGTAATCGTCCTGCGCGTCCTCGAATCCGCCCGCCGATGCTGCGCTCATGGCGACGGAAAGCGCCAGGAACAGGGTTGGAACGAGCCGGTCTCTGATGGATTTCACGTTGCTCCTCCTGCGCGTGAATGCGGCCTTGGTTGTTTTTTATGGAGCGTACAGTTCTACATTCAAATTAGCAAAAAATCAATAAAAGACCGCAACGATGAATAAGCTGCGTTGCCTGCCGGTACGCTCGACGCGACAGAGCAACCAACAGTTGCTCCCGCATCGGCCGGGCTGGCACGCGCCCTGCTGTATCCGCTGCCGAGCACCGCCCATACCACCGGCAATGCTCGGATCGTTTCAAGACGCGTTGTGCTTTTATTGGAGCGAAACTGCCATGTTATCCACCTTGAAGGTCTTTCCAGCGGCCAGCCTGCTCATGTTGCTCGGTGCATGCGGCGGCACAGGAAACCCGGACGCCGGCCCATCCGGCGCTCTACTCCTGCCCACCACCTTTACGTCCGAAGGCAGGTTACTCAATACCTGCAGCCTCGACCCACGCTGTTCCGGCGTGCCGACAGCCCCCTTTTTTGCATCGACGTCGATGGCGCCAGCCGAGGGGGCAGTGCTTGCCGGCCTGGTGCGGCTCGAAGTGAGCGGCAATGACATGGCCAACGTCGAATTGCTGCCGGCGACCGGCTACACCCCGCAGCTGGGCGTGTTCAACCTCTCCGGGGACAAGACCCGGGCGTGGATGGATCTCGATACCACGGTGCTGCCCAACGGTCCCTTGAACGTACGGATCAGCGCTTTCAATGTGCCGGCGGGGCAGGCGGGTGCGACTGAAATCGTGGCGATGCCGGCGCGCACTTGGAACATCAGCAACACGGCCGCGCCGCCGGCCAGTTTTGTCGCCACGCTCACTGCTGCGCCTGCCGATGGCGCGATAGTCAGCGGCACGACGCGTCTTGAAATTCGCGGCAGCGCGATTGCTAATGCCGAACTCTTGCCGGCGAGCGGCTATGCGCCCCGATTAGGCGTATTCAATGTCTCGGCAGACAAGACGCTTGCTTGGCTGGATTTCGATACCCGGTCGTTGCCGGATGGCGTGCGCGACGTCAGGGTCAGTGCGTTCAACGTGACGGATGGACAACCCAATGCCCGGGAAATCGTCGCCATGTCCGCCCGGCGCTGGGACTTCAGGAATGGATCGGCCTCCTTTACGGCATCAGTGACGATGGCGCCCGTGCATGGCGACATCGTCAGCGGCGCCACCCGGCTCGAAGTGCGCGGCAGCGACATAATGAATGTCGAGCTGTTACCGGCAAACGGTTATGCGCCGCGCCTGGGCGTGTTTACCGTGTCGGGCGACCGCAAGTTCGCATGGCTGGACTTCGACACGTCCGCATTGCCCAATGGCGTGCTGGAAGCGCGGATCAGCGCATTCAATGTCGCCGCGGGCCAGCCAAATGCGAAGGAAATCGTCGCCATGCCAGCGCGGCAATGGAACCTGCGCCACTGACCGATTTCGCCGCGAGCGCGGCACGCAGCAGCAACGGCAACGATAGGCAGGACGAAAAAAAAGCCCGTCATTGACGGGCTTTCGTTCTCCACAGTGATCGATACCCAAGCTATCTGCGAGGTGTCTTCAATCCCATCCGGCACTCAGGCGCCGGACGGCATGCGAAAAAGGGGTTCGCCTTAGATGGGGCGGATATTCGTTGCCTTGGCGCCCTTGGGGCCCATGCCGCGCTCGAAGGACACGCGCTGGTTTTCAGCGAGGCTCTTGAAGCCGCTGGACTGAATGTCCTGGAAGTGCGCGAAGAGGTCGTCGCCGCCCTCGTCGGGTTTAATGAAGCCGAAGCCCTTGGAGTCGTTGAACCATTTTACGGTGCCGGTTTGCGTAGTCATGTGATTTCCTATCAATGCAAAATAAGGGCGTGTGCCCGAAATGCACTCGACACCAAGGAATACGACCGAAGGGAATCAGACAGGAATGGCTCTTCGTTGAAGAGCAAGACGGGAACGAGACCAGCAAAGACGACGACTTGATACAAGTGCGGAAACCCACTATACAGGCAATTGGGCCAAACGCCTAACACTATCTCCAGTTATTTTGAGGTATTGGCCAGCATTGATGCCACCTTGCATTTCTATGCTGGCATGCAACGCGCGCATGTTCTGCCCGGCACGCTTTCGTGCTCGGCAAAGCCAGCTTCGAACAGTTGTCCCCTGCCGGCATGGATGCGATCAACGCGGCTGCCGATGCCGGAACCCGCTGCGTGCAGGAAGCGGGAGAGGCCAGTTTTCGCACGCAGGGAACAAGTCCTCGAGCGGAACGGCCTGCTTGCATTGATCGACACCGTACTGGTAGACCGCGCTGCCGATTTGAATCAGCTCCGCAAGTTCTTCATCGCATAAACGTTCGGACAATGGTTCCAGACAGGAAGCCAGTTTTGCAGCAATGGTAAACGGATCCCCGTCGAACTGACTTTCCTTGCGCATAATCAGGGCCATGATTTCATACTTAGTCATGATGACTTCTCCAAAGGAGAAGAAACAAGCATAAGGCGTACCGCAACCGATGCGTCATTTACGCACATCACTGGCGTGACGATGAAAATTGGCGGCATGGATTCGCGGCGCATAGTCGGCGATCGCCGGTGTTGACATGTCCCGGCCACAGGCTGCCAGCAGGCAGCGTAGCCACTGCTCTCTCCATGCATCGACACGTTTTCTTGACAGCGAATGCCATGAATACATTGCAGCCATGCCCCCCATGACTGCGCCCCTAACGCAGCATTCCCAAAGGAACATCATGAACCAACCGGTCAGCACCCCGCGCCTCTCGCCCGAAGGCGTCGCCTTTACAGTCGTCGTGGACTATGCCAGGCACGATTGCCTGATCACGACGCAGGCACTATGCAAACTGCGCGCATTCGACAGCAATGATCCGGATGCCGATATCATGGGCATTTTCAAGGCCTTTGAAGCGAACATCCATGGAATCGCCCGCCGGTTGGCTGCCGCCGGCGTGGCCGGCTCGCCGCTGGTGTTGCGCCCGGAAACCTTCACGTCGCCGCGCACGCAGTAAGCCTTGCAAAGCGCGCTTGTCTTCCCTTCCTCGCTGCCGAACGACGCCGGCATGACGTTTGGCATCGGCAGCGTTGCATGACCGCGTGTGGTATAGTGCGGCAGTCCGATGGCGATTGTCCGCTTGGCCGGAACCCGGTTTCCGCATCCGCCTTTTCCAGTTCCTCGGTCGCGCAGAGATCACCCCTTTACGTGCGCTGACCACCTTCATCGTTCATTGCCGTACTCGTCGCCGCCCTTTGCGGCGCCCTATTCGCGCTCCAGCCTGCTTGCAGCCGGTGCAGCGTTGTTTGCTTTTCTCCACCTGGCGCTTGCGCGTTCACTGGCTCGCATACCCGCATCGATGTTACGCGGGCACCCCATCGGGCTTGGGTCCTCAGGCGCAATTTGATATTGGATTACATCATGGCTAAAGAAGACTTGCTCGAAATGAATGGCCTCGTCACCGAAGTGCTCCCGGACTCGCGTTTTCGCGTCAATCTCGAGAACGGGCACCAGCTGATTGCTTATACTTCGGGAAAGATGCGCCAGCACCATATCCGCATCCTGGCAGGCGACAAGGTATCGATTGAAATGTCGCCCTACGATTTGAGCAAAGGCCGGATTACCTTCCGTCATCTCGAACAGCGCGGCCCTGCCCGCACGGGCTACCAGCGTCGCCGCTGATGCCGCTTTGGTCCCGGCATGACGCCGGGACCGACTGATCGGGAATTCGAGGCAAAAACAGAAAAGGGGCCACATTTCGAAAAATGTGGCCCCTTTAAATATGGTGCGGCTGGCAGGAATCGAACCCACGACCCCTTGGTTCGTAGCCAAGTACTCTATCCAGCTGAGCTACAGCCGCAAGGGGCGCAAGTGTAACACGACTGTCGAAAAAAGTGGCGCTTTTCGTGATGCGGACAGCGCCTCGCGCCTCATCAACCCACTACTTAGTGCGGCGGGTGCGCCCTGCCATGCTCGCCCAGGGCATCGGTCTTGCCAGTCAATATTCCTTTTGCCAAGCCATACAGGCGTTTGACGGCGCTGCCGGGTGCATCCCAGTAGTAGGCCTGCTCGATCCTGACCTTCAGCAGCGCGAGATTCGGGTCATCCAGGCCGTCGCGAAACCAGGGCTGCAGCCAGGGCGTCCATAACTCTTCCATTTTCTTGCGATCACGCACCAGTTCCGCAGAGCCCGCAATCGACAGGTAGTCTTGCTTGTCCGGACGTGCATAGGCCAGGTTCACGCTGGCTTGCTCGTTGACGTCGTCAACCTTGTAGGAATCCAAGCCCGTAAAAAACCAGAGGTAGCCGTCGCTATCCAATTGCAGCGTCGTCATCGGCCGGCTATGCAGGGTCTCGTCGCTCTCGCGCGTCGTCATCATCGCAAACTTGATTTCTTCAACAAGCTCTGCAACCTTTTCCATGCCTTCATTTGCTTGCTGCTGCACATCCATATCGATCTCCGTGGATTTTGGAAAAGAACCGGTTGGACCGTACTTGAAGCGGATATATCCCGCCAGTTCCGCAGGCAGCAATGCGGCTCCAGAGGCGACCCTCAAGAAACCGGTAACAATGACGATAACGACGGTAGATCAGCGGAGGGTTCCATGGAAATCAGCGGCATCGCCAATGTGGCGACAACCATGCAAGCAGCAGCGACACAGCAAGCGGTGGAAATTGCAGTTCTTAAAAAAGCCATCGACATGCAGGCCGCCAGCGGCGCAGCCCTGATCGATGCGCTCCAGCCGCCGACGGCAGACCACCGCCTGCCGCCCCATCTTGGTCAACACATCAATACCACAGCGTAATCCGCGCATTGTTTTGCGCCAGTGCCGCTTGCGCTCGGATAGCTACCGATCCGATCAGGGGTTCGGGCTCTTGCCGGGTGTTAGCCACCGACCGGATTGGAGCCGGCACCACCCGATGAACCGCTGCCGGTTGCGCCGCTGCCGGTTGCACCGCTTCCCGATGCCGGAGTACTGGCCGCTGTCGGCACCGCCTGTGCAGTGCAGGCAAACGATGGTGCCGCGCTTGTGCTGGCGCTGGTGCTTGTGCTGGTGTTCGATTGGGCGCAGAACACCACCAAATTCCTGGTCGTATCAATGAACCATGCCGAGCTGGGTGTCGTCGTGCCGGTCAGCGTGCTGCCACCGCCATTGGAAATCAGCGGGATGAAAGGAATCGTCCCGGATGAGGTAGTCGTAGTGCTGGGAGTAGTTGGAGTTTGCGCGGATGCAATGACTGCGGGGATCGCGAGGGATGCCGCCAGGAGAGTAAAAGACTTCATGAGTCGCTCCTTGTATAAGGGTTAAAGGATTTACCATTATGTGGAGCGATTCGGGATGATCAATGCGGGCACGGAAATTTCGGCCGGCATTGACAGAGATCGCGACCGGTATTTGACCGATGTCCGACGCTGTGCACTTTCAGGAACTTACGTTAACCAACCATCAGTGCAACAGCTGCTCCCGGGAGAGAGTCGAGATAAAAAATAGTCGCCAGTTAGCCATTCCTCAATAGTAACGTTCAATCGCACGCATAGACCCAAGATAGGTGTGGCGGATCTGTTCGTCGCTATACCGGTGGCTGCTGCCCACGGGGCAACTGATCCTGGCCAGGCATGTCTCCTTGCAACGCGATCCCTCGCGCTTGCGATAGTTGACGCATTTCGCCAGATCAAATTTTTCTGCATCCAATGCGCCGGCCGGACAACTGGCGACACAGATCCGGTGCGCGCACTCCCCGCACGGATGCGCGCCATGGATTGGCGAGGTCGGCTCGAACCGGGTATCGGCCAGCACCAGCGCGCGATAGGCATACCACGACCCCCACTCGCTATCGATGCCCATCATGAACGGGCTGGCATGGTGCCAGCCCGCCAACTGGCCGAGGCGCTGCAAGCCGATCGCCTGGCTTCCCGGGTAAATGATTTCGTAGGTATGTTGTGCGAGGCTGCCGGCGAACCATTGATTTACCGTTTTCACGGTGAAGTCGTCGATTGGATCCTCCGAGGCGATGCCGGCGGCGGTGACGGATTGCCAGAGTTTTCTGCCGGCGTGCGCGATCAATATCAGCTGGCGATAGGCGCGGCCGGGAGTGCAACTTGCAGCGAGCGAGGCGGCGACGTCCGCCGGCAGCGCGTCGATATCGAACACCGCTTGCCGGTTCAAGCCCACGCTGTCGAGCAGGGTGGGATTAAATGTCTGGAAATTTTCCATCATTTTTCCATGATTTCTTTTTATAGTTGCGCTGAAGACGTCACGTTACCGCAGGAAATTGCAGTGTCGCGCGTGAAGTCAACGATTCTCGCAGTTCTGTCATCCGGAGTCATCCATGAAACGGTTCGCCCCCGCTGCCCTTGTCCTTGCGCTGTTCTCCTGCGCCATCGCCTTTCTGCCGCCATCGGCCGGCGCCGAGGACGGGCCGTTCCGGCAGCGGCTGAAAGAGCGCCGGCTGCAGCGGCAACAGAACGCCCCCGAAGCCGATGCCGACATCGCGGGCCGCATCACGCAGCCGGGCGACTATCGTTTTCAGCTTGAGCACGACGGGCTGGCGCGCATGTACCGGGTCCATGTGCCGGAGAAGTACGACCCGGCCGCGCCCGCCCCGCTGCTGGTGGCGCTGCACGGGGGCGGCGGCAGCATGGATTACCAGGCCGACGACTCCCGCTACGGCTTGATCAGCAAGTCGGAGCGGGAAGGCTTTGTCGTCCTGTTCCCCAATGGCTTCAGCAAACTACGCTCCGGCAAGCTGGCGACATGGAACGCCGGTAACTGCTGCGGCGGCGCGCGCGATGAACATATCGACGACGTCGGATTCATCCGCACGGCCGTCGATCGCCTCACGCGCCAGATGACTATCGACCGCAACCGCATTTACGCCACCGGCATGTCCAACGGCGGCATGATGGCTTATCGCCTCGCCTGCGAGCTGCCGGATGTGTTCAAGGCCATTGCATCGGTAGCGGGCACCGACAACACGCGCAGCTGCAATCCGACGCATCCGGTGGCGGTACTGCACATCCACGCCAAAAACGACAACCATGTGCTCTTTGCGGGCGGCGCGGGACCGGGGGTGCCGAGCGAGTCGAAGGTCACCGACTTTACGTCGGTAGCCGACACGGTGGCCAAATGGGTGAAGCTGGATGGCTGCAGCGCCGCGCCGCGCCGCATCCTCGACAAGGACGGCGCCTATTGCGAAGTGTATGCGCCGTGCCGGGGCCAGGCCGAGGTCCAGCTTTGCGTGACCGAGAGCGGCGGCCATTCCTGGCCCGGAGGCCAAAAATCGCGCGGCGACGAACCGCCCTCGCAAGCGATCTCGGCCAACGATGTCATGTGGGATTTCTTCAAGCGGCACTGAGCGGACATGGCGCTTCATGCATACCGGTGCCGATTTGCGGTGCAGCTATCCTGATTAGAGCCCCTACTACTGGTCGCATGACCTATTTGATTGAGGAAAGTCCAAATCGTGCTTGTTCAATATGGAAGACTGACGCGTTTCCCGACCAGTCAGTCCACATAGGAGAAGCAATGAAACAACTCAGCGGCCTGGATGCGGCATTTCTGCATCTGGAACTGCCGGAAATGCCCATGCATATCGGCGCTCTGCACCTGTTCGATCTTCCGGAAGGCTATCGCGGCGACTTCTATGAAGAGGTGAAGGCGCATGTGGCAAGCCGCATGCACCTGGCACGACTCTTCACCAAGAAGCTCGCCCACCTGCCCCTCGATTTCGCCAACCCAGTATGGGTCGAGGATGACGAGGTCGATCTCGATTACCATGTGCAGCGCGTCATGCTGCCCAGGCCGGGCACCATGGTGCAACTGGAAGCCGTCGCGGCGCGGCTGCATTCCCACCTGCTCGACCGCAGCCGGCCGCTGTGGGAGTTCCATGTGATCGAGGGCTTGAGGTCGGGGCAGGCAGCGCTCTACATCAAGGTCCATCATGCGGCAATCGACGGCGTGGGAGCGGAATCGCTGTCGCGCGCCGTGTTCGACCCGAGCCCGGAGCCGCGCGAGGCCGCTGCCGTGCCCGAGCGCAAGAAAACGGCTCAACCCAGCGTCAACGCCATGATCGCCAACGTGCTGCGCCACACCGCAACGCAATACTGGAAGATCGCGAAATACCTGCCGACCACGGCCAAAGCCGTGGGCAGCCTGATGCTGCCGTCCAAGGGGAAAAGTGGCAAGCGCAGTGGTGGCCTGGCGAACCGTCTCAAGCCGGGCCCGAGAACGCCGCTCAATGTCACCGTCACCAACCAGCGCGTCTTTGCCACCGTCAGGGTTCCCCTGAGCGAAGCCAAAATGCTCGGAAACGCGTTCGGCGGCAGCCTCAACGATGCCGTGCTGGCCATCTGCAGCGGCGCTTTGCGCCGCTACCTCGACGCCAAGGGCGCGTTGCCCGCCGAGCCGCTGAAGGTAGTCATGCCGGTGAATCTGCGCGCACAGGGCAATACCGAACAAAACAACCAGTTCAGCCTGGCGCTGGCCAGCCTGCCGACGAACCACTCCAGCGCCAAGGAGCGCATGCTGGACATCGTCCAGTCCTCCAGTTCCCTGAAGACGACGCTCAACCGGGTCAAATCGGTGCTGCCCACGGATCTCCCCAGCCTGGGCGTGCCCTGGCTGATGAGCGCGCTGGCCTCGCTGTACAGCCGCACGCGCCTGGCCGACAAGATTCCGCCGCTTGCCAATGTGCTGATTTCCAACGTGCCGGGCGTGCAAGCGCCCTTGTACATGGCAGGCGCGCGCATGGCGAGCTATTACCCGTTGTCGATTCCATTGCACGGCATCGCGCTCAACATCACCGTGATGAGCTATAACGGCGCGCTTGAATTCGGTTTGATCGCGTGCCGCCGCGCCATGCCGGACGTGCGCGAACTGGCGAAGTACATGAGCGAAGCGCATCTGGAACTGATGGCGCTGCTGCAGGAAGAAAAGAAGGAAGCGCCCGCCACCCGGCGCAAGGCCGCCAGAAAGACGGCCAAGGCACACGCCGGAGCGGAAGAACCAGCCCGCGCCAGCGTCACGCCCTTACCGCTGAAAGCAGCGGGCAAGGCGGTGCGACGCGCCAGGCGGGTAGCCGCCGAGGCAGCCTGAGTTCGGCGGGCAGCCGTTGCCCGCCGCAGGAAGGCGTTATTTGGCAGTTGCCGCCAGCGCGCCAGCCTGTGGGATGGCGCCGGCACGTTCGCCCCTCTCGACGTCGAGGGCCGGACGATATTCGTCCGCCTTGACGAACTTCCATTTGCCGCCGATGGCCGCGATCAGGAACGCGGCCACGCCTTCGATAAGCACGATGCCCAGCGCGTTCAGCCAGACCTCGGCTGGCGCGCCGGACAGGCTTGCGCGCAGCGCATGAACGACACCGCTCATCGGCAGATAGGGTTGCACTGCGTGATAGGCGCCGGTGGTCAGTTCTACCGGCATCAGTGCGCCTGCAGACGTCAGCTGCACGAGCAGGAGCAGGACGGCGGCAGCCTTGCCGGCCGCACCGAACACCCTGACCAGCGCCAGCAGGATCGCAAGGTAGGCGAATGCCGCCACCGCCAGCGTCGCGCCGAAGCTTGCTATGTCGGGGATACGGACCTCGAACAAGAGAACCAGCGCCAGCAGCATGATGATGGCCTGCATCAGCACCAGTACGCTTGGGGCCGCCAGCTTGCCGATCATCTTGGACAATCCCGGCGCCTGCTGCACGGAAGCCGGCAAGCGGTTGAAATAAAACAGGAAGGCCATCGATACCACGCCCAGCCACAGGGCCACCGCCAGCAGGTTCGGCGCCAAGCCGCTGCTGCGGCTGGTCACGGGTGCGGCCACCTGCAGATCGATCTTCACCGCGCCGGCCGGAATGGCGGTGCCGGTGTCGCCGTCGGCGCCCGGTGCCGGCAGCGATGCATCGACTTGTTGCAGGCCGGCGGAAATGGCCGATGCGCCCTCGTTCAGCTTGACCAGGCCGGCGGCCAGCTTGCCCGCGCCGTCGTTCAGGCGCATGGTGCCGCTGGCAAACGCCCCGGTACTGTCGGCCAGCTGCTTCATGCCGGCGCCAAAGGCATCGATTCGGGCGTCTTCCGGCATCTTGCCTGCCATGGCGTGGATGCCTTCATTGAATTTCATCAGGCCGGCGGCCAGCTTGCCGGTGTTTTCATCCAGCCGGCGCGCGCCTTCCGCCAGCCTGGCCTGCCCTTCGCCGGCCTTGCCCATGCCTGCGGCGAGCTGGGCTGCACCGGCGTCGAGCGGGGCCAGCGCCTGGGAAATCATCGGATCGGGCGCCCGTTCTTTCAGCTGGTGCACGCCGCCGGCCAACTGCTTGGCGCCTCCCTGCAGCTGCGCCAGGCTCTTGCCGAACTCGGCCTCGCCAGCCACCAGGCCGTGCGCGCCATCGGCCAGCGCCTGCAGGTCGGCATTCGAGGGCTTTTTCGCATCCATCATGCGCAGGCCCGCACCGAGCTGCTTCATCCCCGGAACCAGTTCGCCGGTGCCGGCATTGAGCTTCTTGGCGCCTTCCTGCAACTGCAGCGCGCCGTCCTTCAGAACGACGGTGCCTTTTTCCAGCTCGCCGCTACCCTTGACGGCGCCTTCCAGGCCAAACGTCAGCAGGGATGCGCCGACGTTGAGCCGCATAACCGCTTCTTTCAGTTTTGAGAGGCTTTGCAGGGAACCGGCGGCATTCAGTTCGGCGCGCTTTACGCTCATGAGGGCGTTGACGCTTTGCGCGAGTTCCGGCGCAAAGCGCTTGGCAAAACCGGCGCCGACATAGTTATTGGCTTCCGAGGTATAGACGGACAGCTTGGTCGCGCCCGGCTGGGTGCCGGCGACGACATGCTGGCTGAAGTCCTTCGGAATCAGCACCGCGAAATGCAGTTTCCCGTCCCGCACCGCCTGCTGCGCCGAGAGCGCGTCGGAAAAGCGCTGGTAGCCGAACTGCCCCTGCTTTTCCAGTGCAGCGGCCACGTCATTGCCGAGCTTGACATCCTGCCCGCGAAAGCTTGCCCCGCTATCCAGGTTGACCAGGCCGACCGGTAAGGCCGACGTTTTCGCATTCGGATCCCAGACGCTGCCCAGATAAATCGCGGCGTAGATCGCTGGCACAAACACCATGCCGAGCGCGGCCAGCTTAAGCGCGGGGAATCGTTGAAACAAATGGCGGTCGGCTTGAATGACTGCGGCGACGCCCTGCATGAAGCGACGGATTGATTTCATGGTTCTCCTCTCCCATTGTTTTTTCATGGCTCCAATCTGTGTTGGATCTGGTCATCATCCCATGAAATGCGCTAGCAGAGTTGATGACTTATTGTCTTGAGCGGCCACAATCTTTTTAAGATTAAGCCATCCATCCCTGCTACGCATTATTTTTCTTATATGAAATAAGCTCTCACAATTCCTCACTTAAATCAAATGCACGATGCCGAAAAGCGGTGATCTCGGCCGGCATGAGCAGGTGCGCGCAATAGACGTCGGGCGGCCTTCGCGCACTCGCGCGAACGCCTGGTGGCGGTGCTGCAGGAGCGGCAGGAAAGGCTAGCCAGCGGGGGCCACTTCGGACTCCGGCGCGGCCCCCGAGCTCGGCTGGCCGGTGCGCCGCCCGGCGACGGCCATGGTCTTCATCAGTTTGAAAAAGCCGAACGGCCCCATGAGCGCGCCGGCGGTTTTCACGCCGCCGATCATTGCCCCGACCACGCCGGGAGACATGACGTCGCCCCCGGTCAGGTAAAGGTTCCGGACTGGGGTTTTGGCGCTGGTCCACGGCTGGAACAGGCGCTCGGGCGTGGCGGGCAAACCATAGAATTCGCCGCGCGAGTTGCCCTGGAAATGCTCCATTGTCAGCGGCGTCGAGACGTCGATATAGTCGACCAGGGCGGCAAAGCCCGGAATGCGGCGCTCGACCTGGTCGATGAGCTGCCGCGCGATGTCCTGCTTGAGCCGCTCGTAATCGTCGCCGCGTTTCTTCCAACGGCCGTCGGCCCATTGGGCGAAGCGGTCATATGGTGCGAAGGCGATGATCTCGGCGGTATGCGATCTGGCCTGCGGATTTTTCAGCGACGCGAACGACAGGTAATAGCCTTGCGTGAAGCTGGTATCGGCCGCCGCCCGGTTGTGGTCGTAGCCGCTGTAGACCCAGTGGTTCTCGCCGCGAATGCCCAGCGTGGCCGGCGACGCTTTCAGGCCGAGGTAGACCGAAATGGCGCTGGTACCCGGCGGCAGCTGGTGCAGGCGGTCGCGGAAGGGAATGTCGACATGGCGCGGAAGGAGCTTGAGATAAGTGTTGACCGCGCCGGCGCCGGAGATGACGATCGGTGCGGCATAGTCCACCGGAGGCCGGTTGGGCTTGAGGGTGGCGACGGTGCGAACGCCGGTGGCGCGGCCGCGTTCGACCAGGATTTCGGACACGGTCTTGCCGGACAGGACTTGCCCGCCACTGCGCTCGATGACGGGGATGATGGCGCGCGCGATCTGCTTGGCGCCACCGACCGGATACCACGCGCCGCGCCAGTAATGGGTGACGATCAGCGCATGCATGCCGAATGCCGCCTGGCGTGGCGGCAAGCCGTAGTCGCCCCATTGCGACGCCAGCAGCGCCTTGAGGCGCGGATCCCTGAAGTGCCGCTCCAGGTACGCTTCGACAGTCAGTGCCGCCAAGCCGCCTTTCCAGCGAAACGCCAGTTTCAGCAGCGGCCGCAGCACCGCAGGCAGGGCATCACCCAGATGCCCCATCGAATACCAGCCGGCCGCCGTTTTCACGTCGCGGAAGTATTGCTCGATGGCAGCGCGCTCGGCCGGAAAGCGCTCGACCAGGCGCTGGCAGTACAGCTTGCCATCGGACGGCACATTGAATTCCATGTCCGGGTAGACAAATTTCTCAAACTCGTCCGGCATCTTTTGCCAGTGCAGGCGCCCCTCGGTGAGGTAGTCGAATACTGCCTTGCCGCTGCCCTTGTCCATGCCGCCGATGTAGTGCAGGCCGACGTCGAACTCGTACTTGCCCTTGCGCTTGAATTCATGGGTCTGGCCGCCGACGTTGAAGTGCTTTTCCAGCACCAGCACGCGCATGCCGCGCTCCTTCGCCAGCAAGGCGGCGGTGGTCAGCGAGCCGATGCCGGAACCGATAACGATGGCGTCGAACGAGGCATTATTCTGTTGCATGGACTTTCTCCCGCTGCCGGAGTTTAATGTTATCAACGATTACATTTGATCGGGCCACGATAGCACCGCGCGGCGCCCGGCGTCAATCGAAATGTAAGTACCGCTTACATTTCATCATGGCGGTGCATGTGAGAAACAGAGCGGCGATAATGCGGGGATGAAAAAATCAACCAAGGGCTATCACCACGGCGACCTGCGCAATGCCTTGCTGGATGCGGCGATCCGCCATATCGCAGCGGCGCGCGAAGTCAGTTTTACGTTGCGCGAGCTGGCCGGCACGCTGGGCGTGAGCAGCGCGGCGCCGTTCCGGCATTTCCCGAGCAAGCGGGCCTTGCTGGCGGCGATCGCCCAATCCGGCTTCCAGCAACTGGCTGCGGCATTCGAGGCCATCGATGCCCAGTTTTCGGGCGACCCGGTGGAGTGCTTTCGCCGCAAAGGGGTCGCATACGTGCAGTTCGCCGTCGCACATCAGCCCTATTTCCTGGCGATGTACCACCCGGATTTGAGCGACAAGAGTGACTTTCCGGAGCTGAAGGCAGCGTGCGACCAGGCGTTGGCGAGCATGCGGGAGACCGTGCGCAGCTGCCAGGAAAACAAGCTGCTGCATGATTTCGGCGTCGAGAAAATCACGCTGACTGCGTGGTCGGCGGTGCATGGCTTAGCGGCGCTCCTGATCGATGGTCAGCTCGCCGACCTGGGCATCGACGCCAGCGAGCAAGCCGCAATTCAGGCAGCGGAAGCGGTGACCATGATTGCCGGCACGGGTTTTCTGAAACTTGACCGGATCAAGCCGAAAAAATGAGGGCAATGCGCGTGCTTGCGCCGCCTAGTCAGCGCTACCGAGGCAATGCGCATTGATTGGGTGTACCGGCAAGGGCTCTTGCCCCGGAGGATTGAACTTGCTGGGATGACGCAACCCCTGGCGCAGCAGGTCGATTGCCCGTTCCTTGCCGACCTTGTCGACCAGGCGGATCAAGTCGGTGAAGGCGGTAACGCCAAGCACTTCCGCCGCCCGGCGCATGCCGTGCACGATGGACGGCGAGTAACGGCTACTGTTGCCGAGCAGGATAAATACCGGAATATCGCGCCCCGCCGGATGGGTGCGCACATGGCGCAAATAATCAAATACCTTGCCGTTATCGAAATGGATGCCGCATACCACCGCGTAAATGTCTTCATCCAGGCAGGCTTGCGCCTGCTCATAGGTATGGCAGTACACGGCGTGGTAATCGTCGTCGATGATGGCGGTTGCCAGCGGCTTGTCGTCTGGCCGGATTGCCAATAATAACGTTCGCTTTTCCTGCTGCATGGTGGGCCGAATCAGAAATGGCGCGGATGCTCACGTCCTGCAAAACGCGGCTCCTGACGGGCTGCCATTGTATCGCACGCAAAACCGGCTTCCCGCCCCGCGCGTCGCGGCCGCCCTGGCTCAGGATTACTTTCCGGGGGCATCAGTCCGCTCGAGGCCGCTGCCGGCCGGAATTGTTTCTTGGCGACCGGCGTCGCCTGGCATCGCCGGTTCCGGCGGGGTGCTCGTGCTTCCGGTGTCGGGCGCGCCGCTGTCTTGCACGGGGTCGTCGGCCTGATTCATGATCCGCTCCATTTCATCCGTGCGCGGATCGGCCGCCTCGGGCAGCGCCGGTGCGCGCGGCTGCGCCGCCGGTTTGGCGGGATCGGGCGCCGGCTTGGGCTGTGCCGTGTTCCAGCCGAACCACCCGCTGACCTTGTTCATCATCGATTGCAGGAAGGAGTCCGGCGGCTTCGGGAAATGCGCGCCGGCATCGATCAGCCGGGCGCGGAACGTGCGCCGGTAAAAATCGCCGACCAGCGGCAGCGCGGCATGCGCGCCCTGCCCCCAGTAGTTGCTGCGCAACGTCACGCGCGCATCGTTGAAGCCGACCCAGGCGCCAGTCACCAGGCGCGGATGCATGAGCATGAACCAGCCGTCGGTATTGTTTTGCGTGGTGCCGGTCTTGCCGGCGACATCGGCGCGCGTGCCGATCTGCCACTTGACCGGGCGCCCCGTACCCTGGTTGATCACGCCGCGCAGCATGTCGGTCAGGTCGTAGGCGGTTTTTCCGGACAATACGCGCTTGCCGTCGCTGGTGAAGCTGTCGAGCTCCTTGCCGTTCTTGTCGAGGATGCGGCTGACCAGGATCGGCTTGCGCAATTCGCCGCCGCTGGCGATGGTGCTGTAGGCGGTCGTCATTTCCAGCAGCGTGACCGGGCTGGTGCCGAGCGCCAGCGCGGGCACCGCCTCCAGCGGGCTTTGATCGACGCCCAGCTTGCGCGCGAAGCTGATCACTTTCCGGGGGCCGACTTGCTGCATCACTTGCGCGGTGATGGTGTTCTTCGAATAGGCAAGGCCTTCGCGCAGCGTCATGTCGCGTCCGCTCGGGCCGGACATGTCGGTCGGGCGCCACACGCTGCCGTTACCCATCGGGATGTCGACTTCCTTGTCGGTGAAGCGCGTCTCCGGCGTCATGCCGTCTTCCAGCGCCGCGCCGTACACGAAAGGCTTGAAGGTCGAGCCGGGCTGGCGTCTTGCCTGTGCCACATGGTCGTACTGGTCGACTTCGAAATCGCGGCTGCCGACCCACGCCTTCACCTGGCCGTTGGCCGGATCGATGGCGACGAATCCGGTTTCCAGCCGCGTCTTGTCGGCGATCAGCTTGGCCATGAATTCGCCGTTCGCCTTGAGCTGCCGGAGCGCCGTCTCGGGCGTGACGCCATCGCCGAGGGACTTGCGGTAGGCGGCCGACTCGCGCACGAAGGCATCGAGCAGTTCGCCGCGCGTTTTCCAGAGATAACCCGACTGACGCACTTGCCGCAGTCCGCGCAAGGCAGAGGGGTTGTTCGCCAGCCGGCGCTCGGCAGCGACGCCCCATTCGGTGTCGGCCACCGCCTGCAGCATCTGCATCTGGCGCACCACCGCCTGCTCGGCAAACTGCTGCAGGCGCGAGTCGACCGTGGACACCACTACCAGGCCGTCGGAATACAGGTTGTAATCGTTGCGGTCGGCCCAGTCGATCAGCCATTTGCGCACTTCGACCGCCAGATGGGGTGCCGCGCCGACAGGTTCCGGCTGGCGCTCGAAGTCGAGCCGGATCGGGCGCGTCTTCAGCCTGTCGAATTCAGCCTGGCTCAACACGCCGCGCTTGGCCATCTGCGCCAGCACGACATTGCGGCGCTCAAGCGCGCGCTCCGGGCGCAGCACCGGGTTGTAGTAGCTCGTGCCCTTCAACATGCCGACCAGGGTCGCGCTTTCCAGCACGTTCAATTCCGCGGCGGACTTGTCGAAATAGGTGCGCGCGCCCATTTCGATGCCGAAGGCGTTGTACAGGAACGGCATCGTGTTCAGGTAGGTGAGCAGGATCTCCTTTTTCGAATAGGCGTATTCGATCTTCAGCGCAGTGATCAGCTCCTTGAGCTTGCGCGTAACCGAGCGCGAGCGCCCGATATCTTCAGGGTAGAGGTTGCGCGCGAGCTGCTGGGTCAGCGTGGAGCCGCCTTCCGGCCGCCCCTGCAGCGTACGCACGATGCCGGCCGCGGTGCGCTTCAGGTCGACGCCGTGGTGTTCGTAGAAGCGGTGATCCTCGGTGGCGATCAGCGCCTCGACGACGTGCGGCGAAATATCGCTCAACTCGACCCACTCGCGGTTCATGCGCTTGAACACGGCCAGTTCCTTGCCGTCGGCCGACATCAAAACGCTCGGCGTGTCGGCCTTGGCCTTGCGCAAGTCAGCAATGCTGGGCGTAAACGGGATCAGGACAATCGCGTACGCCAGCAGGAGCACCGCGCCGATCGCGGCGCTGGCCAGCGCCGCCTGGAGCGAAGCCGTCAGCCTGGCCGGCCAGGGCAGCGTGGAGTCGATGACCGATTTGAAATAACCTGCGATGCGCGCGGCAATGCGCGCCAGGCGCGTGCGCGGCTTTATGTCTGCTTGCAAGATGAATTCCTACGTTGTGGCGCTCCCTGAATTCGGGATGCGCCATTACTGTAGGGTAATTATTCCATCTCCTTCAGTTTTTTGCCGGTAAAAGTGCGGTAATGCGCCTGTTATCCGGCTCAGAAGTGGTAGCCGACGTTCAGTCCGGCGCCCCAGTCCGGGCTGCCGTCGGAAAAGCCCTTGGTTGCGTATGCCTGCAGCTTGTAGGCCTCGCCCAGCTTGCGGGAATAGAAAGCCGTCAGCTCGCGCTGATCGAAGCCGGCATCGCTCGCCTTGCTTCGGTAATCGAAGACCGCACCGGCGCTGGCCTGCGCATCGAGCTTGTAGGACAGGCCGGCATTGGCGCTGACGACGTTATTGAGCTGCAGCGTGCTGGAACTGCCGAGGATGCCCAGGCCCACACCGCCGAAATACGTCACGTCGCCGAGCTTCTTGTAGGGGTCGATCATGAGCCAGTAATCGTTCTCGCCGGTGCCCAGGCCCTTGTCCTTGTCGGCGGTGCCGAACTTGATCTTGCCGGTGACGTCGACGCCGAACTGGGTCTTGGGATCGGCGACCAGGGAATAAGTCGCCGCGGTCGTCAAGTCGCCCAGCCCCGACTCGGTGCGCACCGCGGTCGTGCTCTTGCGCACCGCGCCGACTCCGGCAATGACATTGTCCGAGCCAGTGATGCGCACGTAAGGCAGCGTCGCCTTGAAGGTCCAGTTGCCGGTTTCGTAGCCGGCGATAAAGGGAACCGAGGTAATCTCGGTACGGTTATTGGTGCCGTAAGTGCCGGTGGTGTAGTCATACCCGGTCTTGAACGAAACACCGCTGTCCGCCAGGGCCACGTGCGAAAACAGCGGCGACAGCAGGGCGACAGCCGCAAAAGTCAGTCTTTTCATTCGAATAACAATCAAAAATCCAATAAAAAACCGGGCAACATCGGTTGCCCGGCCCATCGTCGCACCAGCCTGACAGGCTGATTAGTTACGGCGCGTGCGCTCGACTTTTTCGGGGCGCTCGACCTTTTCGATCCTGGCCACCTTTTCAATTTTTTCAATCTTCTCGACTTTTTCCACCTTGTCGACTTTTTCAGCCTTTTCCACTTTTGCCAGCTTTTCCGCCGTGAACGCGTCGATGGCTTCGCGCTTTTCCGCAGCGAAGGCCTTGCCTGCCAGTGCTTGCGCCGGCAGCACGACGGTGGCGCCATGCTTTTTCGCAGTCATGCCGTCCGGCAGGGTGGCGCCCCGCTTGTAGACGGTTGCCCCTTTCTTCACGGCCGCGGTGTTGGTCGTGGCCGTCGCGGTGGTGGAAGTGGTCGTGGTGGTAGCCGTTGCGGTGGTCGTGCTCGTGACCGGAGCGGTGCTCACGTCGGCGGTCGTGGTGCTCGTCGCAGTCGTCGTCGGCGTCGATGCGGTCGTG
The DNA here is from genome assembly GCF_000818395.1 of Noviherbaspirillum autotrophicum. Lineage (GTDB taxonomy): Bacteria > Pseudomonadota > Gammaproteobacteria > Burkholderiales > Burkholderiaceae_D > Noviherbaspirillum > Noviherbaspirillum autotrophicum. Next base: position 28,666 of record NZ_JWJG01000028.1, read on the forward strand.
GTGGTGGTCGGTGCCGTCGTGGTGGTCGGTGCCGTCGTGGTGGTCGTTGCGGTCGTATCGGCGGAGGTGGTCTGGGCGAATACGGTACCCGTCATCAGCATGGCAGAAGCGAGTGCGCTCAGAATTGCGGCGTGGCTAACGATCTTGGTGTGTTTCATGGTTTTCCCCGTTGACGGTTTTTAAATAAGTGATGCCATGGAGATATTACGGATGAAGCGCCGCCGCGTGAGCCACCTAAGTTGTATCAGCTGTAAGAGAACGTTACCGCTATCCTGGGCTCCCTGTTGTGAACCGCCGCCTTCCTGTCCGATCTACCCGACTGGGGCGCTCGAGGGCGCAACGTTTTTCCGGATACGCGCAACATCAACCAGGAGGAGGCATGAAAACGGAAAAAGAGAAGATGCTGGCCGGCGAACTGTATAACCCGCTCGACCGCCAACTGTCCGACGAGCGCCACCATGCGCGCCTGCTCCTCAAGGCATTCAACGACACGCGCGACGACCAGGCCGGGGAGCGCAGCCGCCTGCTGAGGGAGCTCATTCCCGCCGCCGGGTCCGGCGTCTGGATCGAACCGCCCTTCTATTGCGATTACGGGAGCAATATTGTCCTGGGCGACAAGGTCTACTTCAATTTCAATTGCGTCGTGCTCGACATCGCGCCAGTGCGCATCGGCTCGCGCGTCTTGTTCGGCCCGGCCGTGCAAATCTATGCCGCCAGCCATCCGCTCAGTGCGCTGGACCGCAGGACCGGACTCGAACTCGGCAAGGGCATCGAGGTCGGCGACGATGCCTGGATCGGCGGCGGCACGATCCTCTGTCCGGGCGTGCGCATCGGAGCGCGCAGCGTGATCGGCGCCGGCAGCGTCGTGACCAGGGATGTTCCGGAAGACGTACTTGCGGCCGGAAATCCTTGTCGCGTGCTCAGGCGCCTGAGCGGGTGATCGTGCCTCGCGCGCCAGGCATTACGCGAATGCATGAGGCTATAATCTCGCCAATTCTTTTCCACGAGGTTGGCCGTGCCCAAGCGAATTTCCGTATTACACCAATATCTGTTGCCGAAGCAGGCGCTTACCACGCTCGCCGGCCGGGTCGCGCGCGCCGAGGACGAGCGTTTCACGCCGCAACTGATCCGCTGGTTCGCGAAACGCTATGGTGTGAACATGGAAGAAGCGCTCAATCCCGACCTCGCGAGCTACACCAGCTTCAACGATTTCTTCACGCGTGCCTTGCGCCCCGATGCGCGTCCGCTGGCTGCGGCCGACTTCGTGTGCCCGGTCGACGGCGCGATAAGCCAGTGCGGCGCGATCGAGCGCGATCAGATCATCCAGGCCAAGGGGCACCGCTATTCGACAGCCGCGCTGGTGGGCGGCGACGGCGCCCTCGCCGCGCAATTCGACCACGGCAGCTTCGCCACGCTGTACCTGAGCCCGCGCGACTACCACCGCATCCACATGCCGTGCGACGGCCGCTTGACGCGCATGATTTACGTGCCGGGAGCGCTGTTTTCAGTCAATCCGGCCACGGCACGCGGCGTGCCGGGACTGTTTGCGCGCAACGAGCGTGTGGTGTGCGTGTTCGAGTCGGCATTCGGCCCGTTCGTGCTGACTCTGGTGGGCGCCACCATCGTCGGCAGCATGGCGACCTCCTGGTACGGCGTAGTCAATCCGCCGCGCACGCGCACGGTGCGCGAGTGGCGCTACGACGACCAACAGATCGTGCTGAAAAAAGGCGAGGAAATGGGACGCTTCCTGCTCGGCTCCACCGTCGTGATGCTGTTCCCGAAGGGCGTGCTCGAATTCAATCAGGACTGGACGCCGGGACGGGCGATCCGCATGGGCGAGGCGATGGGGCGCAAGCCGAAGGCGTGAGCCAAGGTCACGCGCCGGCGATAACGGAGATCGGATGACGCAGCAAACCATACTCGAATTCACGACGCCCGGGCGCGGCACCAGCAACATCACCGGCGCGGTCGCGCAAGCCGTGGCCGCCTCCGGCGTACGGACCGGCCTTGCGCACGTCTTCGTGCAGCACACCAGCTGCTCGCTGACGATCACCGAGAACGCCGACCCCGACGTGCGGCGCGACCTCGACACGATCCTCGCGCGCCTGGCGCCCGACGGCGACCCGGCCTACCGCCACCACCTCGAAGGGCCGGACGACATGGCCGCGCATGCGCGCAGCGTGCTGACCGGCACTGCGTTGACGGTCCCGGTCGGCGCCGGCCGCCTGCTGCTCGGCACCTGGCAAGGCATCTTCCTGTGGGAGCACCGCACCGGCGCGCAGCGGCGCAGCGTGGTCGTCACGGTGCTGGGGGCCTGAGCCCGCGCACCCATGCGGCAGCTGACTTTCCTGATCGTCTGTTGCACTTAAATCAACGCGATGTTTTAACATGATGCCTTCGCAAAGCGGGAAGGCAGGGCAGGCCCGATTTTTTCGGCGGTCCGCCCTCCCCGCCATTTTGTAAGGAGCACGAGTGCAACCAGTCATTTCGATCAAGGCACTGACCAAGACCTACGCGTCCGGTTTCCAGGCGCTCAGGGAAATCAATCTCGACATCCGGCGCGGAGAAATCTTCGCGCTGCTCGGCCCCAACGGCGCCGGCAAGACCACGCTGATCAGCATCATCTGCGGCATCGTCACGGCCAGCACCGGCAGCGTCACGGCCGACGGCCATGACATCGCCCGCGACTACCGCGCCGCGCGCATGAAGATTGGCCTGGTGCCGCAGGAACTGTCCACCGATGCCTTCGAAAGCGTGTGGGACACGGTGAAATTCAGCCGTGGCCTGTTCGGCAGAGCGCCGGACGACGCCTACCTGGAAAAGGTGCTGAAAGACTTGTCGCTGTGGGACAAGCGCGACGCCAGGATCATGGCTTTGTCGGGCGGCATGAAGCGTCGGGTGATGATCGCCAAGGCGTTGAGCCACGAACCGGCCATCCTGTTCCTCGACGAGCCGACCGCCGGCGTCGATGTCGAGCTGCGCCGCGACATGTGGGCCATGGTGCGGCGGCTGCGCGAGAGCGGCGTGACCATCATCCTGACCACGCATTACATCGAGGAAGCCGAAGAAATGGCGGACCGCATCGGCGTGATCAACAAGGGCGAGATCCTGCTGGTCGAGGACAAGACGGTGCTGATGAAAAAGCTGGGCAAGAAGCAGCTCACGCTGCTGCTGCAGCATCCGCTCGATGCCGTACCGGCGGACCTGGCCTCCTATCCGCTGGAGCTGTCCGCCGACGGCAGCCAGCTAGTCTATACCTTCGATGCGCAAAGCGAGCATCCGGGCGTGCCGGACCTGCTGCGGCGTCTCGACGAGCACGGCATCCAGTTCAAGGACTTGCAGACGCGCGAAAGCTCGCTAGAGGAAATTTTCGTCAATCTGGTACGCGGAGAAGGAGGACGGGCATGAACCTGCACGGGATGAAGGCCATCTACCGTTTCGAAATGGCGCGCTGGTGGCGCACGCTCCTGCAAAGCATTGCGTCGCCGGTCATCTCGACGTCGCTCTACTTCATCGTGTTCGGCTCGGCCATCGGCTCACGCATGGCCCAGATCGACGGCGTCAGCTACGGCGCGTATATCGTGCCCGGACTGGTCATGCTGTCGGTGCTGACCGAGAGCATTTCCAATGCCTCGTTCGGCATCTACATGCCGAAATGGGCCGGCACGATCTACGAGGTGCTGTCGGCGCCGGTGTCGCCGTTCGAAATCGTGGTCGGCTATGTCGGCGCGGCGGCGACCAAGTCCGTGCTCCTCGGCCTGATCATCCTTGCCACGGCGCGGGTGTTCGTCGATTTCTCGATCGTGCACCCGTTTTGGATGGTGGCCTTCCTGGTGCTGACCTCGGTGACGTTCAGCCTGTTCGGCTTCGTCATCGGCATCTGGGCCGACGGCTGGGAAAAGCTGCAGATCGTGCCGGTCATGATCGTCACGCCGCTGACCTTCCTCGGCGGCAGTTTTTACTCGATCAACATGCTGCCCGCGTTCTGGCAAAAGGTGACCCTGTTTAATCCGGTGGTCTATCTCGTCAGCGGCTTTCGCTGGAGCTTCTACAGCGTGTCCGATGTCGGCATCGGGCTCAGCCTGGGGATGACGCTGATGTTCATGCTGCTTTGCCTTGCCGCGATCTGGTGGATATTCAGGACCGGCTATCGGTTGAAGAAGTGAGCGTGCGCGGGCGGGGACGCACCGCGCGCAGCAAGGCCCGGCCCAGACACGCCGCCCAGTTGGCCTGGGTGAGCGGACACAGGCATACCAGGTCGTCGCCGCGCGGCTGGCCGGGATTGACGCGGGAATAAAACGCCACGTCCGCATCGCGCAGGTCGTCCGGGTTCACGCCGATGCCGCCGTCCACGTAGACCAGGCCGGGATGGCTCATGACGCTGGCCCCGGGTCTGTACAGCGGATCGTCGAACTCGCGCGCGACCGCATCGAGCAGCGCCCGTTCGCGCGCCGGCAGCTCGGCGCCGGGCCGCGGCCAGTAGGTGTGGAAATTCCGAGGCAGCAAAAGATAGCTCTTGAACGAACCGGCGCCGAACATCCAGTAGATGCGGCGCAACGGGTTCGCCTTCAGCCGCTGCATGTAATACCTGAAGCCGATGCGCTGCAGGATGCTGTTGCCGCGCACCGAGGGATGGAGGCAGACGCGGCCTGTAAAAATCACGCAGCACTTGCGCCCGCGCCACTCCGGATGGAAGAGGCGCACCCCGCCAAAGCCCATGACGACGCCGTCAACCTCCAGCAGCCAGATTTCATCCATCTTGTTGACGCCACGTTCGAATTCCTCGCGGCTGCCGCGCACGGCCAGCAACACGACCGCCCACATCGCATCGCGCATCCCCTTCGACAGCTCGGACGGACGGTGAAAGGTCAGGCGGCGCATCGGCGCGGCACCGGAAGGCGGCAGAGCGTGAGTGGACACGGCGGATAACGAACGGCGGCAAAAAGAGCCGGCGATTATCGCATCGCCCCCGGCACCGCGCGTCGGCCTATTTTAGAACGATCCGTCGAATACCGGCCGCAGCGCATACATACCCATGGAAAAACCCCAGGCGACACCGGCTGTAATTTTCCAGTAAGCTACTCGCCACTATACTTGCCCCAGATTGACCGGCGACCATCCCGGCACGCCAGATCCTGTCCTTACCGTTGCGAGGAATCCGATGCTTGTCTCCAGACTGATGCGCACAGCGCTGATCTGTGCGCTATCGCTGCGCGCCCTTGCCGCATTTGCCGAAACCGGCGTTACCGACAACACCATCGTGCTCGGCATGTCGACTCCGCTCAGCGGCGTCAACGGCGCCTACGGCGTCGAAATGAAGGAAGCGATCGCCGGTTATATCCGCCAGATCAACGCCGAAGGCGGCATACACAACCGCAAGATCGAGCTGGTGGCGCTGGACGATGGCTACGAAACCGAGCGCGCGGTCGCCAACACCAAGGCGCTCATCGATAACCACAAGGCGTTTGCGCTGCTGGGCTATTACGGCACTTCCCCGACCACTGCGGCGCTGCCGGTCATCTCGGCGGCCAAGGTGCCGCTGATCGGCACCATCAGCGGTGCGGACAACCTGCGCACGCCGGTCAACCGCTACCTGTTCCATGTGCGCGCCAGCTATGGCGACGAAACCGAGGCCATCACCGATCAGCTGGTGTCGCTCGGCCTCAAGAACATCGCCGTGTTCTACCAGAACGACGGTTTCGGCAAGTCCGGCCTGGATGGCGTGACCGCCGCCCTGAAAAAGCATGGACTGGCGCCGTCGGCGCTGGGCACGGTGGAGCGCAACTCGACCGACGTGAGCGCGGCCGTGCAAGCCATCGCGAAGGTGCGGCCGCAGGCGGTCGTCATGGTCAGCCTGTACAAGCCGACCGCCGCCTTTGTGCGCCAGATGAAGAATGTGGGCTCGCATCCGCAGTATGCGACGCTGTCGCCGGTGGGCGCCGACCTGCTGGTGGCGGAACTGGGCAACGATGCGCGCGGCATCGGCATTTCGCAGGTGGTGCCCTATCCATGGAATGACACGGTTCCGCTGGTAAAGGAATACAAGCGCATGCTATCCCAGCAGAGCAAGACGCCGACGCTATCCTACTATGGCGTCGAAGGATTCATCACCGCCAAGACCATGGTCGAAGCGCTGCGCCGTGCTGGCCGCGACCTCACCCGCGAGAAGCTGGTGGCCGCACTGGAAGGCATGCAGGGCTATGACGTGGGCGGCTACAAGCTCGGCTATTCGACGACCAGCCATAACGGCTCCAAATTCGTCGACCTGACCGTCATCGGCAGCGCGGGCAAGGTGCTGCACTAGCCCGCACCGTTTTGCCGCCGCTTAGTTTTGTCGCCGCTCAGATTACGAGGGACACTGGCACCAGAAGGCTGACCAGGACCAGCGTGACGACCGAAACGGGATTGGCGCGGCGCGGATGGTGCCCGATGTCGGCGCCGTCCGACGCGTCCCGGTTGCTGGCAAAGAGGCGCTCGTAGTACTGGTTATGTATTACCCGGTAGCGGTAATGGGAATAACCGGCGCCGGCGAGCGCCGCCAGCGCAAGTACCGCCCATAATAAAAATAGCAACATCGCAGCGACCTTGAATGAAAGGCGCGCATTCTAGCACGGCCCCCCGGCGCACTGCTGCGAGCCGTTCTTCGTTGTGGAACTACGCATCAACCGCCTCGGCAAGGCCTGGCAGCCGCCGGCTAGTACGCCATCTTGAAATCCACGCCTTCCGCGTAGCGGCTTTGCCAATGCCGTGCATACGAGGCGGCCAGTTGCGGGTTGTGCCAGACGACGATCACGTTTTCGCTGTTGGAGCTGGCGGCCGCCTGGCTGTAGTTGAACGAGCCGGTCTGCACATGCTCGCCGTCGACGATGATGTATTTGTCGTGGTGAATCGCGTACTCGCCGTTGGTGCGGGCCGGGATATGCGCGCTCGTCAGCAGGTTGAGCGCGGCGACGCCGGACTTCGACTTCGGTCCGCTGTCGTCGACCACCACGCGCACATCGACGCCGCGCTTTTTCGCCTTGATGAGCGCCTGCACGATTTTCGGCGAGGTGAACGAGTACGCTGCCAGGCGCAGTTCGCGCGTCGAGGAATTGATCACCTTCAGGATGAGCCGTTCGGCATCGCCGTCGGGGGAAAAACCGGTTTCGATCTGCGGCGTGGCCGGCGCCTTGTCGGTGCGGGCCTGAACTGCCTGGCTCAGTTCGTCGAGCAGCGAGGACTGCTTGGCGAAGGCGGGGGAAGCAAGCGATAAAAATGCGGATAGTACGACAGGAAAAGCGATCTTCATTGCAAACAGCGCGGTGCTGCTCGAATTGCGGCGATCCGTGTACTGTACACCGTTCGATATTGATTTACAGCAATAAAAGGAGAGGAAAATGGTAACACTTCGTTTCCATTCCGCCACCTTGCGCTGTTCACGCCGGTTGCGCGCCGTCATTCCGCGCAGCCTGCCCACTCTGCCCTGACCTCAGGCCAGCCCATAGCTGACGACGGTCTTGATCCTGGAATCGAACTGCAGCCGCGCCGCTGATGCCGGATAGCTCCTGTTCCTGTAAGTGAAACCGGGGATTTCCAGCGTGCCATTGTCGAGCGCTTCGCAGTCGCTCGGCAGCGCATAGGTCAGTTCCGTGGTGCCGCCGTCGGCACGCCGCGACTTCGGCGCATCGGGTACGACAACCTGCTGTCCCACATAGGTCGTGATGCGGATTTGCGGAACCGCTTGTTCTGCATCCTGCGGCACCCTGATCTTCAGATAGGAAACGTGCTTGTTGACAAACCCGACCGGGACCACCGGTGGCAATGGGTAGAAAAACGAAGTCATCGCGCTGAAGATCTTGGTGGGGCACGAAAACTCGATCGACAAGGGCATGCCGTTATGGGGCTGCAGCACGGCGTGCTGCCGGGCCTGGTCGGCAGCGTTGCCCACAAACGAAACCTTTTCCTCGGTGCCAGATTCGGAAATGACGGCGCAGGCCGACAGCAACAATGCCAACCCGGAAATCAAACTACCACGCATGATTCACCTCCACAGGTGTGTAGGACGACTGTCAATGGAAAACAGTGGCTGTCCTGGTGTGCATGGGAGTGCTCCTGCAGAAGTCATGCCAGCGCGCTCGATATATTTCTTCGAGTGCATGAAAGGGATAGCGAAAAAGAAAGCAGCGCCGACTATCCAATACCACTGTAGGGCGGGCTACGGGAACGGGCAAGGCCGCTTCTGGCGCTCGCGGTGGTGTGGAGTACGCGTTCGCGGTGCCGGTCACGTCCCGTCGTAATGCTTCTGCATGAGCCGGTAGAACCAGAACGCTTCGTCATGGGCCATAAGATCGTCGAGACGTGCTGGCGACAACCCTGTCACCCGGCGAACCTCGCGCCCCATATGGGACTGATCAAGCGGGAGGATGCGCTTTTCCAGCATCCAGGCAGACTGAAGTCGATTGCCTCCAAAGATAAAGGCGTAGTTTCGTAAATACCCTTCACCAGCACTTCCTGTCACAGCAGGTCAACATCCTCAATGCATCATCGACGCGCAAAGCACACCCTATGCTTGCCACTTGTTTGTAACCGAAAGGCGGTCGCTATATCCGCGTCATGGAAAACCTCTCTACAAATGGTCGAACGCAGGCCAACAGCAGTAGCCCTATAGACACACTACTTTATTGCGGCGCACCTTGTGTTTGTACAAATTCAGCTCGAAAATCAATTGGTACGATGTTGGCCATGCGTTTGCTTCGCCAGCGATCAGGCGCGTACCGGGAGCGGCATACAGCCTCTAACGCCGCTCTCAGTAGATTCATCGGGGAGACAGAGGCATCACGTACATAGACTGCCGAAAAGGCAGCAACAGCAGTAAAAAAAACCACCACCAATTCATGGAGACAAAGATGAAAAACCAGCTATGGCGATGGCTGTCCGCAGCCTTTTTAGCCTTTTGTATTTTGCCGGCCCAGTCCTGGGCACTCGGCTACACCCAGACCAGATACCCGATCGTGCTCGTGCACGGACTGTTCGGCTTCGATAACATCGGTCCGTTCGGCTATTGGTACGGCATTCCGTCGGCATTGACGAACGACGGCGCCAAGGTTTATGTGGCACAGGTGTCGGCCGCCAACAGCACGGAAGTGCGCGGCGAACAATTGCTGACCCAGGTGAAGCAAATCCTAGCCGCAACCGGCGCCACCAAGGTCAACCTGATCGGCCACAGCCACGGCGGCCCGACCACGCGCTATGTCGCATCGGTGCGGCCGGACCTGGTCGCTTCGGTCACTTCCGTCGGCGGCGTCAACAAGGGCTCCGCAGTCGCCGATCTCCTGATCGGCGTGGCTCCTCCGGGATCGTTGTCCAATGCCGTGCTGACCTCCGTCACCAATGGTCTGGCCAGCCTGATCAGCTGGCTGTCGGGCAGCCCGACGTTGCCGCAGAATTCGTGGGCAGCCGCCAATTCGCTCAGCACGGCCGGCTCGGCAAAGTTCAATGCAGCCCATCCTGAAGGCGTGCCGATCACCTCCTGCGGCGAAGGCGCGTATCAAGTCAACGGTGTGCGCTACTTCTCCTGGAGCGGCGGAAGTTCTTACACCAATGTCCTGGACGTCGTCGACCCATGGCTGCTGTTGACGTCGGCTGCGTTCGGCGGCGCCAAGAACGATGGCCTGGTCGCGAGCTGCTCCACCCACCTGGGCAAGGTCATCCGTGACGACTACGGGATGAATCACCTCGACGAGGTCAATCAGACGATCGGCATCGTGAATCTTTTCGAAACCAATCCGAAGACGCTCTATCGCCAGCATGCCAATCGCCTGCAAAGCCTTGGACTGTAATGCCCGATAGAGTGAGCCAATGAAAACAAAAAAGGTATATCTTGGCGTGGCGGCGGCAGTGGCCGCCGCCATTTTTTTGACTGTCTGGCTGACGCAACCCGAACCCGTAGCCGAGGCCACGGCTAAGACCGACGGTAATCTCTTCCCATTTGTTAAATCCATGGAGGGCACCCGCCCGGACGGCAATATCGCTGCATCCGCCGACGATACGCTGGAAGTCAATGCGGAGCTGCCGCGCATGTTCGATTACTACCTCGCCGCAGTCGGCGAAAAATCGCTTGACGCGATTCGCGCGGAAATCGAACGCCAACTGGAGCAGCGCCTGAAGCCGAACGCAGCCGAGCAAGCCAAGCGCCTGCTGGCCCGCTACCTCGATTACAAACGCGATCTGGTCACGGTGGAAAAGGACGTGCAAGCCAAGGCTCCCAGCAACGGGGTCGACGCGATCAGGTCCCGCCTGGACGCAATACAGCAATCGCGCCTGAAATTCTTCAGCCCGGAAGAAGTGCAAGCTATGTTCGGCCTGGAGGATGCCTTTGACCGGGACAACCTGGCACGTTATGAAATCAGCGAGGATAAAACGCTGACGGACGCGCAAAAGAAGGAAAAGCTGGCGGCGCTGGATGCAGCCATGCCCCCCGAATTGCGCAAGGAGCGGGAAGCGCCGCTGGCGATTGTGAAGCTGGAAGAGACTGTGCAGCAAATGCGGGTCAGCGGCGCCAGCGATGACGATGTTTACCGCATGCGTGCCGCCGCGCTTAATCCGGAGGCAGCGGCGCGCCTGTCCGAGGTGGACCGCGACGAGGCTGCATGGAAAAGCCGAATTATCGATTATCTGGGCGAGCGCAGCAGACTGCTTAATTCCAATATGGCGGATGCCGACCGGCAGGCGGCCATTCAGCAATTACGCGATAGCCGTTTCACGCAGTTGGAACAAAGACGGCTTCCGGCCTACGAGTAACCGGCCGCGTTCGCGGACGGCCGCCAGAGGCAATTTATAAACGTCGCGGGCGAACCGATTTTTGGCGGAGGAGCGCACACGTACAAGGCGTACGTCGAGCACCGCAGGCTGAAATGCGGTTCGCGCAATTGTTATCAAACAGGCTCTTAACACCACGAGCAGGATCATCATCAAAGCAAAACCGGACAAGACCGTGTCATGGCCTTGTAGCAGGCCAGTAAATCTCTAAGCAAGGCGGCGTCGTACGGTATTCTTAGCCGCCTCGATTTCACTTCGCCAGAAACCACTCATCTTTGCCACATCATCTGCGGCGTCTAGCTTCCGACGCTGATAAAGATATGCGCGTTCGGACGCGGCAGTTCCAAACCAGCCGCCCTGCGCGCTCCACGACCTCCGGTAAATAAAGTGAAGCCTAGTTTGCGGGGCCCTTACTTGTCACCTATATAATATTTCCTAATTAATCGCTGACTGAACCGTATTGCAGCTGTGTGACCCAGACATACTGGGAGAGCGTGCCGAAATCTGAAGTCGCGGAATTGATGAATGCTGGCAGCTTCCAAGGCATTCGTACAAATCAAAAAACGCGCATGGACGCCGCTAAAAGTGCGTGCAAAAAGAAACTAGGCTTTTCAACACCACGTAGCAAGACGATTTGCGTCGATCGAGCGGGCCTACTTACGGCACGCCGCTGCGTTTGCTCGCGTCGGAGGCATCAAGTGCTTATCCCTGAACCAAGGCGTCACAATCGTTGGAGCGACTTCTGATGAGAGTATTGATTTCAGCAGCAGGCAGTCATGGCGATGTTCTGCCATTTATTGCACTCGGCCGGGAATTGGCCGCTCGCGGACACGAAGTCATCTTTTATGCGAATCCCTTCTTCCGCCCTTATGCAACCGATGCATCGATTCCATTCGTACCCATAAGCACTGAAGACGCATACAGAACGCTCTTTAGAGAAACGGCCGACAGCGCCCCTAACAAGGCGTTCAAGCGTGTGGCAAAAGAACTGGCCGAGATTTGCCCCGCGTATTATCGCGCCATGAAAGCCGATGTTCTTCCCGGCGACACAATCACCATCGGCAGCTCCCTACTGTTTGCACCACGCTTGCTGCGGGAGACCGACGGTGTTCCTTGCGCAACGGTCCATCTTGCCCCATCCGTCTTTCAGTCGAATCTCAGTCCAGCGCGGCTGGCGCCCAACTGGATCAATGCCCGCTCCCCGATGTTCGTGAAACGCTTTGCTTGGTGGATGCTCGACACCTTTTTTTATGATCCCAATTTTACGGCGCCGTTGAACCGCTTTCGCGCCACGCTTGGTTTGCCGCGCATCGAGCGGATATTTCATTCGTGGATTCACGAGGCAGACTGTGTGGTCGGACTGTTCCCGGACTGGTTCGCCGAGCCTCAAGACGACTGGCCCAAGCATGTGGTCCTGGCTGGCTTCCCGCTGTATGACCATGGCGAACAAGTTCCACTGTCGCCGAGCCTTGACGCATTCATCAAGGCAGGGTCGCCCCCTATCGGCTTTTCGGCAGGGACTGCGACAGCAACTGCTCACCAATTTTTCAATGCCTCTATCGAGGCTTGCCAGGAAGCGGGGTTCAGAGGGATTCTCCTGTCGCCTTTTCCAGAGCAAATCCCGGCTTCGCTACCGAAAGACATTATTCACGTTAACTATGCCCCGTTTAGCACGCTGTTGCCCAAACTGGCGGCATTTGTCCATCACGGCGGCATCGGCTCCACCAGCCAGGCGCTACGGGCAGGCGTGCCCCAACTCATTCGACCGGTTGCCTATGACCAGTTTGATAACGCCAGCCGAGTGATGCGGCTAGGCGTGGCAAAAGAGGTATTGCCGAAGAAATACAACGGACGAGTTGTTGCTGATGTATTGAAGACGTTAATCGCTGACGAATCGCTTCGCTTGCGATGTCAAGAAGTCGCGTTGCGCCTTGCTAACTGCAACGCAACCACCGTTGCCTGTGACTCAATTTTAGCCCGCCTAGAAAAAATGATGCCTAACCAAACGGTCCAGAAAATTGTCTTGAGCGGCGGCTGACCTTCACCGTTGAACGTTTACGTTCTGGCGTAGGCCATCTCCGCTTGAGTCGGTAGTTGTCTGTTGAGAGAATTTATCGGCTTAAAGCCCACGGTGATCATGAACGCGGGATCGGGTATTGACGTTGCGCCATGGTCGTTCGGCCGGATGGATGCGGCGCCGGCGTTCTTGCTCGCGCCGCAATTCCTCTCGTTGCAATTCCTCTCGGTCTGGCCCTCGCACCCGCACTGGCCGCTGGCACTGGGCTCACGACCTTATCTGGTGCTGGCCGCAGCCGGCTACGGGCTGAAGGCGGCAGTGAGCGCCGGCACGGCTTACTGCTTCAGCGACGCCATGTCGATCACGAAGCGGTACTTCACGTCGCTTTTCAGCATGCGCTCGTAGGCATCGTTGATATCCTGGATGCGGATCATCTCGATGTCCGACACGATGCCGTGCTCGGCGCAGAAATCGAGCATTTCCTGGGTCTCGGCGATGCCGCCGATGAGCGAGCCAGCCAGGCGGCGACGCTGCATGATCAGGTTGAACACCTGCGGCGACGGATGGGGCGTGGCTGGCGCGCCGACCAGGACCATGGTGCCGTCGCGCTTGAGCAGTTCGATGTAGGCGTCGAGGTTGTGCGGCGCGGCCACCGTGTCGAGGATGAAGTCGAAGGAGTTGCGGTGCGCCTGCATCTCGCCGGCATTCTTGGAAATCACGACCTCGGACGCGCCGAAGCGCTTCGCGTCTTCCGCCTTGTCGGGCGAAGTCGTAAACAGCACCACGCGCGCGCCCATCGCATGCGCCAGCTTGATGCCCATGTGGCCCAGTCCGCCCAGGCCGACGATGCCGACCTTCTGTCCCTGGCTCACCTTCCACTGACGCAGCGGCGAATAGGTGGTGATGCCTGCGCACAGCAGCGGCGCGGCAGCGGCGGGGTCGAGCGTGTCGGGGATGCGCAGCACAAACTTTTCGGTGACGACAATATTGTTCGAATAGCCGCCATATGTCATGCCGCCCACATGCATTTCCTCGCCGTTGTAGGTGCCGACGAACCCGTTTTCGCAATACTGCTCCAGCCCTTCGGCGCAGGCGCTGCACCGCTGGCAAGAGTCCACCAGGCAGCCGACGCCGACCAGGTCGCCCGGCTTGAAGCCTCCCACCTGATTGCCGACAGCGCTCACGCGCCCGATGATTTCATGGCCGGGCACCACCGGATAGGTGGTATTGCCCCATTCGTTGCGCGCGGTATGCAGGTCGGAATGGCAGACGCCGCAGAACAGGATGTCGATCTGGACGTCTTTCGGCTGAAGATCGCGGCGCTCGAAATTCAGCAGGCTGAGCGGTTCGGTGGCGTTGGTGGCGCCATAGCCCTTGGATGGCAGCATGGGGAAGATCCTCCTTGCAGAATGGATACTGACTGGGAATACGCGCATGCCGCCGTCAAGACAGGCATACGCAGCCTGTGTTGATGACACCACCATTGGCGCCCGGTTCGCAGTACAGCTTTGACACGGGCGTGCTGTTTCGCAGCACGGGCAACAGGTCTTCCGGATTGCCGTACCCGGTTCCCAGGTTGGAACATTGCTGTGGCGGCGTCGACGTCGGTGCCCCCGTGATGCATACCACCGGCAAATCCGCGCTCGGATCGGTATAGGGAAACCCCATCATCTGGCATCGCGCCGCGCGCCCTTCCTGGGTACCGAACGGCGCCGGCTGGTTGTCGAAGCGCCAGGTTCGGGGCGGCATGGCGATGAGCTCGCTAGCGCCGGCAGCGCCGGGCGGCAGGTTGAAGGCGCTGATGCGCACGCGCAAGGTGCCATTCGGGATGGTGGTGGTATTGAATACCAGCGATGCCGACTGGCGGTCGGGTGCGACCACGAAGACGCCGAGCCGGGGCGTGTAGCCGGTGGCTGGCAGCAATTCCGCGTTCTGGATATTCGTGCCTTCGATTTTCAAGTGCACGTTCCCGCTCAGGGTCGCTCCGTCTTGCGGCGCCGTGACGGCAGTGACGATGACAGGCGTACTGCCGGGCGTGCTGGCGGAAGTCGTTGTCGTGCCAGAACCGCTGATCGCGCCAATGGTGCCGGACGGATTGTCGGGGCTTTGCAGCGGGATCAGTACCGTGTCGCCGCCGCCTCCACCGCATCCGCCCAGCATGAAAAGAAGAAAACCACTGCCTGCCCACAGGTTGAACCGCATAGACGCATCCTCTTGCGAAAGGAACACGCTCCCTGGTCTTCTCTTGGAATTGTCATGCCCGCCTGAAAACCGAATGTCTTCGAACGCGGTCCATCGAGTGTGCCCACGTTATCACCGGGAAGTTTGATGTATTCGAAAAACGGCTTTGCGGCAATCGACACACGATCATTCCCGTGACAAGAACGTCCAACATGATGCATATTTGCATGCGCCGGACCGCGCGACAGCCGTCGCCCCCGCCGGTGGACAGTTTACGAAGAGAAAATCATGCAAAAGAATAAGCGGCCAAACCGGAGCGCTCCCGCCCCATCTCCGGAACAGCAGGATGATGCGTTGACGCAAGAGCTGGTCGACCTGGGCATTGAACTGGCACGCTATGACGATGCAGCCCTGTCCGATCCGCTGAAAAGGAAGATGGGCGACCTGCGCCGCCTGGTCAGGAAATGCCTGCAGCAGAGAAAGGATGACGTGCTCGACGAAGCGCTGGAGCGCGTGCATGACGAGGACCGCGACGCTTACCTGTTCCTGAAGAATAACGTCGAGGAAGCGGCAGAAGTCGCGGTGTTCCGGCGCGAACACGGCCCCGACCTCGAAGTGAATGCCTTTGTCATTCCCCTGTTCGCGCATAGCGAGGGCGGCCTGCAGCGCGACCAGTGCTTCCAGGATGAGGAAGCGTTTGCGCAATTGCGCGACAGCCTGTTCGATGCCCGGCTGGAAAGCCCTGACGCGAAGATCGTCCTGGTAGCCCACGCCTACCATCTCGATGAACTCGAACACATCGGCTACGGGCAGCTGAGCGGCATGGTGCGCGAAGCCTATGAAGCCATGACGCGCAAGAAGGCAGCGGACGCGCCGGACATCGCGCGCAGCATCAGCGGCTGGCCGGAAAGCCGGTTCGCGCCACACGACACGGCGGTCGAGCTGCGCTTCTTGCTGGGCTTTGCGTTGAAGGCGCTGGATGATCCGTTTTACCGGGTGCCGGACAATGAAGCGGCGGCCGACCGCTATTTCGATGCGCGCGCGGCCCGCTTCCGGCAATGGGCGCAGCAGCACGCGTCATTGGTCAAGCGCTGCCTGGTCACGGACGGCCGCGACATTCAGATCGATTTCCTGTACCAGGACCTCTTTTACGGCGGCAAAGAGACAGGCATGGCCGAGTATTTCATGCTGCAAATGATGGCCGACCTGCATCATGCCCTGGAAGAGAATGGACTGGCGCCGGAACGCGCCCATGCCGTCATCGGCCCGGCCGAAGCCGATGGCGACGCGGTATTGCGCGTCAACTTGTATGCGCAGGGAAATGACGAGCCGCTGGTCTCGGTGGACAAGCCAGTCGGCCTCGGCAGCGACTTGCGCATCGAGGCCGACGATGCAGCCGATGCGCTGGCAACGGTCGGCGTGAAATCGGTTGCGCTGGCGATGAAGTTCGATGCCGATGGACGGCCGGTGAATGCGCGGCCGTACAAGAAATCCGCTTAATCGCGGCTACTTTTCCGCCGCCTTTGCCGGCTCCGCGTCGGCATCGAGGCCCCACTCCGCCCAGTCGTCGCCAAACAGCTCGGCCGGGTGCTGCGTGCGTTCCGAACCGTTACCGCATGCCAGCGAATCGGTCGGACAGTACTTGTCGCAGCCCCAGCAAATCCGTTCGGGGTTCTTTGGATGGATGGGAAACTTTTTAGCCATTTGAGGTACATCCCGCAAATTTGCATGACCGCACACGGCGCGGTCATGCCTGCACACTGACTTTGTCCTGCGGCTAGGCCTGGTTGTGAAGAATCAGTTCCGGATCGTCCGCGTGGTCGATCAGGATGCGCCGCACCCGTTCCTGCCAAAGTTCCGCGAATTCGCCGCGTTCCTGCAGCCCGGCCTCGCCTGACAGGATCTTGCGCAACAGCGGCCCGGTGCGCGGGTCGGGCTCGACCCGGTTCATACGCATGGAAAGCATGACAGAGGAACCAGTGTCGAGGCGGTCGAAACGCACCTCGCCTTCCAGAGCGCAAGAAAAATACATCAGGTTCTGGCGCCGGAAATCATGCCCGATGCCTTTGAAGCCACCCAGGCCCGCCGCGCCCGTGACCAGGCTGACGACGCTGCCGATGACGCCGGTCACGCCTTCGTCGAGCGGCGCGGCGAAGCGCACTTGGATCGCGCCGCGCTCGGGCACCTGTTCCGGATAGAGCAGGTTCAGTGCCCTGCGCGTGAGCAGGTAGGCGCCGGCGACCGTCGGGCAGGAGTGCCCGGCCAGGCGCACCGCGTCAAGATAGCGATACGTGATCATGCCATCGCTGCAGGCGCCGAGGAATTCGGCCAAACCGTCGTGGACGGTGATGGCGGGAGCCTGATCGAAGAACGCAGGGTAATTCATCGTCTTCATTGCCTTTTTATCATGGGCGCAAAAAACTCCGGCACACGGCCGGACATATCAGCTGCCGCAGCTGCCGCAGCACATGCCTTCTTCGCCGTGCGCGGGTTTCTTGACGCTAATGCCGGCACGCTGCAAGGTGGCGCGCAATTCCTGCAGTGAAGTCACGTCTTCGTCGAATTCGACATTCACGGCGGCGGATTCGGCAGATACCTTAAGTACGCCATTGACGGCGGCCAATGCGCGGGCAGCGTTGGCGGCAGCGTCTTTATCGAGCGAGTTCAGCAGCGAGAGGGTTTCGGATTTCATGATCGTCCTTCGAAGTTGGGGAAACAGGTTTGAACAACCGGATGGAAGTACTCTATCATAACATTTATTTTAAATGAATGTTTAAAGCCGATTTTTTACACACGCCAGATTCGACTTGGCTCCCCTGCAACACATTAGAAAAAAATGCCGCCTTATCCAAGACCGCCGGACCCGGCGGGGCATTGCGATAGGGAACGCGCGATGGAGAAATGCAAATGGGGATGGTATACAGTCAATCGGCGCCAGAGGCGCCGATTGAGGATGCGGAAGCGTTCATGAGGTCGAGCGCGGAAATGTCCGCCCTGCTCGCCTCTTGCTTCGGCTCACCGAACACCATGCAAGTGTCGGCAGATTGCTCTGTTGAGCAATGCTTGGATGTGCCAGACAGTAAGTTAATCGATTTTCTCGACTTCACGCGTATCGGCACTCGGTTTCGTTTCGATATCTTCCGTTTGCGAAATATCTCCTTTGCCTTTACTGAACGGTGCAAGCACTTTGTGCAGCATGCCTGCAAAGCCTGACTCGGACACCGACGGCGGGTCAGATGCTGCCGACGCCATGGTGTCTTCCCGCGGAGTAAAGACGCTCTCTTTTGCTGAAGAGAGTGTGGATACATCCTTCTCCGCGTCTGCGGGAATTCTGTAACACATGATCAACTCCTTCATGTCAGAGGTCATTCCCCCAATTTCAGAATAGGACGAAGTATCTCGTATGGCAAGGATCGTTGATGTAGCAACGGTGCGGAAGCGGCAGGCTTTCCTATAATGGTTTGCAGCCATGATTTGCAGGCGAAGCAAGCCTTTCCCGGGAGGATGACCGTGACGCGCACCACTCCGATCGAACGCTACCGCAACATCGGCATCAGCGCCCATATCGACGCCGGCAAGACCACGACCACCGAACGCATCCTGTTCTATGCCGGGGTGAGCCACAAGCTCGGCGAAGTCGACGATGGCGCGGCCACCATGGACTGGATGGAGCAGGAACAGGAGCGCGGCATCACCATTACCGCGGCGGCCACCACCTGCTTCTGGAGCGGCATGGCCGGCGACTATCCGGTGCATCGCATTAACATCATCGACACCCCGGGCCATGTCGATTTCACGATGGAAGTCGAACGCGCCCTGCGCGTGCTCGACGGCGCCTGCATGGTGTTCGATGCCGTCGGCGGCGTGCAGCCGCAATCCGAGACGGTCTGGCGCCAGGCCGACAAATACCGGGTGCCGCGCCTTGCCTTCGTCAACAAGATGGATCGCGTCGGCGCCGATTTCTTCCAAGTACAGCGGCACATCCGCGAACGGGTCAACGGCAACGCGGTGCCGGTGCAAATCCCGCTTGGCAGCGAAGACCAGTTCCACGGCGTCATCGACCTGATCAGGATGAAGGCGATCGTCTGGGACGACGCGTCGCAGGGCGCGAAGTTCACGGTAACCGACATTCCTGCGGCATTGCAGGCCAGCGCGGCGCAATGGCGCACCCGCATGGTCGAGGCCGCGGTGGAGGAAAACGACGCGCTGCTGCAGAAATACGTTGGCGACGAAGCGCTGACCGAAGCGGAAATCAAGGGCGCGTTGCGCGAGCGCACCATCGCCGGCGCGCTCGTGCCGATGTTGTGCGGCAGTGCGCTGAAAAACCGCGGCGTGCAGGCGCTGCTCGACGCGGTGATCGACTTCCTGCCCTCGCCGCTCGACATTGCGCCGGCGGCGGGCGTCGACGAGCATGAGCGGCCGGCGCGGCGGCGCGCCGGCGACGACGAAAAGTTTTCCGCGCTGGCGTTCAAGATCGCCGCCGATCCGTTTGCCGGCGACCTGGTCTACCTGCGCGTCTATTCCGGCGTGCTGGCCTCGGGCAGCGTGGCCTACAATCCGCGCAACGGCAAGAAGGAACGCATCGGCCGCTTGCTGCAGATGCATGCGAACCAGCGCACCGAACTGGCCGAAGTGCGCGCCGGCGACATCGCGGCGGCAGTCGGCTTGAAGGACGTGACCACCGGTGACACGCTGTGCGATCCGTCGGCCGTGATCGTCTTCGAGCGCATGGTTTTTCCGGAACCGGTGATCGCGCAAGCCATCGAGCCGCGAAACCAGGCCGACCAGGACGCGATGGCCGCGGCGCTGGCGCGCCTGGCGCGTGAGGACCCGTCATTCCACGTGAAGACCGACGATGAATCGGGGCAAACCGTCATCTCCGGCATGGGCGAGCTGCACCTCGACATCCTGGTGGAGCGCATGCGGCGGGAATTCGGTGTCGAAGCCCGGGTCGGCCAGCCGCAGGTCGCCTATCGCGAGACGATCCGCCATGCCTGCCCGTCCTGCGAAGGCAAGTTCATCCGGCAGACCGGCGGTCACGGCCATTATGGCCACGTGGTGCTGAAAATCGAGCCGCAGCCGCGCGGCCAGGGATTCGCCTTTGTCGACGAAGTCAGGGGCGGCGCCATTCCCGCCGCCTACATCCCCGCCGTCGAGCGCGGCATTCGCGACAGCCTGACGGCCGGCGTGATGAGCAGCTACCCGGTGGTGGATGTGAAGGTCACATTGCTGTCCGGTTCCTGGCACGAGGTCGACTCCGACGACAACGCCTATCGCACCGCCGCCTCGATCGCCTTTCGCGACGGCTGCCGTCAAGCCGGCCCGGCGCTGGTGGAGCCGCTCATGCTGGTGGAGGTCGACGCGCCCGAGGAAGCCATGGGCGACGTGATGGGCGACCTGTCGGCGCGGCGCGGCACCATTCTGGGCGCGGACGAGACGGCGGGCGGCGCGGCCAGGACAATACGCGCGGAAGTGCCGCTGGCCGAAATGTTCGGTTACGCCACCGCGCTGCGCTCGCTGTCCCACGGGCGCGCCAGCTATACGATGCAGTTCAGGTGCTATGGCGAGGTGCCGGACAAGCTGGCCGACGCCGTACTAACCGGGAAATACATGGGCGGCGCGCGCCATTGACGGCGTCCCCGGGCGGTCGCGCCTCAGTCGCCGATGATCTTGACCAGCACGCGCTTTTTGCGGCGGCCATCGAATTCGCCGTAAAAGATTTGCTCCCACGGGCCGAAATCGAGTTTTCCATCGGTAATAGCCACCACCGCTTCACGCCCCATCATCTGCCGCTTGATGTGGGCGTCGGCATTGTCCTCGCCGGTGTCGTTGTGGCGGTACTGGCGCAGCGGCTCATGCGGCGCCAGCTTTTCCAACCACGTATCGAAGTCGTGATGCAGCCCGGGTTCATCGTCGTTGATGAAGACCGATGCCGAGATGTGCATCGCATTGACGAGCGCCAGCCCTTCCCGGACGCCGCTTTCGGCCAGCGCTTCCTCGACCTCAGGCGTGATGTTGAGAAAGGCGCGGCGCGTGGGGATATTGAACCAGAGTTCCTTGCGGTAGCTTTTCATGTCGGATGCTCCTGTCCATGCTCGGGGATCGACGCATGCAACCGATTATCCGCTTCCGGGCAGCCGCCGCCATGATTTCGCTCGGTTCTGACATGCGGCGCCATGCGGGAAGGAACTTCCTCACCGCATGGATTGTCGTCCTGTAAGGGATTTCACAACAGTCACAAAACAAGCGTGGAGAAACGGCGTGAAAATTCTGTTATGGGCGATCGTCATTATTTTCCTGATCGGCTTGCTCGTGGTAACCGGCGTCCTGAAGCTGATCTTCTAGGTTGTCCGAACCGCTAGCGTCGTCGACTAGCCGGGCAGCCAGCGCTGGCTCGTCCACCGGCAGCGCCCAGCCGGACTGCCCGTTGCCTGCGCCGAGCAAGTCGTGCGCGTTCAGGATCGCATAGACGATGTCCGGATGGCGATCCAGGCAGCGCCGCACGGCGGCGGGGATCGACTGCCGGATTTTCCGGCACAAGCCCGGCTGCTCGGCGAGCCGGATGGCCAGCCCGCGCACCGTGCGCACTTCGCGCGCGCCGGGCGTGATGCGCAGCTCGATTCCCAGCTGCGCCTGCATGCGCCGCGCGACATGCTCGAGGTCGGCATAGCTGGCGATCGCCTCGATACGGGCGATCAGCCGTTTTTCTTCCTCCCGCGTCAGCCGCAATACCCGCAAATCGCCGCCGGGCGCTTGCAACAGATCGTCGCGGCCGCAGATGCAGGCGCCGGGCGGGCATTCCTTACGAAGTGGATATGAAACCGGTTCGACCATGAAGCTCGGCTGCTCGCAGGTTGGGAGCGAATTAGAGCTGGCGCCCGCGGTTTTCGTTTCACGAAAACGGGTGCCGGCCTCCTCCTACTGGAATGCGACCTCGGCAAAGCTGCGCAATTTCCGGCTGTGCAACTTGTCGACGCCCTGGCGGCGCAACAGCTCCACGGCGCGAATGCCGATGCGCAGATGCTGGTCGACGCGCTCGCGATAAAAATGGTTGGCCATGCCGGGCAGCTTGATCTCGCCGTGCAGCGGCTTGTCGGAGACGCACAGCAGCGTCCCGTACGGCACCCGGAAGCGGAAACCGTTGGCGGCAATCGTCGCGCTTTCCATATCCAGCGCGATGGCGCGGCTCTGGCTGAAGCGGCGCTCGGGCGTGCGATGCGGCAGCAGCTCCCAGTTGCGGTTGTCGGTGCTGGCCACCGTGCCGGTGCGCATCACCCGTTTCAGGTCGAAGCCGGTCAGCTGCGTGACTTCCGCCACCGCCGCTTCCAGCGCCAGCTGCACCTCGGCCAGCGGCGGGATCGGCACCCACAGCGGCAAATCTTCGTCGAGCACATGGTCTTCGCGCACGTAGCCGTGCGCCAGCACGTAGTCGCCGAGTTGCTGGGTATTGCGCAGCCCGGCGCAATGCCCGAGCATGAGCCAGGCGTGCGGGCGCAGCACGGCAATGTGGTCGGTGATGGTTTTGGCGTTGGCCGGTCCCACGCCGATATTGACCATGCTGATGCCGCTGCCGTCGGCGCGGATCAGGTGGTAGCCCGGCATTTGCGGCAGGCGCGGCGGGCGTACCCCGAGCTCGTCGCCCGGCTGCACGCCCTGACCGGCGCGGCGCGTGATCACGTTGCCCGGCTCGATGAAGGCAAGGTAGTGGTCTTCGTCTGCCGGCGCGTCGGGGTCTGGTGCGCGGTTCATGATTTCGTGGCCGAGGCGCACGAACTCGTCGATGTAGAACTGGTAGTTGGTGAACAGCACGAAGTTCTGGAAATGCTCCGGCGCGGTGCCGGTGTAGTGGCGCAGCCGCTGCAGCGAATAATCCACCCGCGGCGCGGTAAACAGCGACAGCGGATGCGCCTCGCCCGGCGGCGCTTCATAGGTGCCGTTGGCGATGCCGTCGTCCATCGCCGCCAGGTCCGGCAGGTCGAACAGGTCGCGCATGGCCAGGCGCCGCTCGGCGCTCATGTTGCCTTCGATATGGTCGTGCTCGGCAAACGAGAAATGGATCGGGATCGGCTGCGTGCTGGTGCCGATTTCGAGCTGCACCTGCTGGTGGTAACCGTGGTTCTTGAGCAGCAGGCGGAACTGCTCCAGATAGTAGCTGGAGAACAGGTCGGGCCGCGTGATGGTGGTCTCGTAGGTGCCCGGTCCGGCCACGAAGCCGTATGACAGCCGGGAGTCGGCGCGGGCGACGGTATCGGTGTGCACCCGCACGAACGGATAGCAGGCGCGCACCCGGCCGGGCAGGTCTTCGCCGTTGACGAAGCGCTGCAGGCAGTCGCGCAGGTGTGCGATGCTGCAATCGTAGATGGCCTGCACCTGCTTGAGCGCGGCGGCCGGGTCGTCGAATCGGGCGGGTGCGATGAAATTAGGCGTCAGCAACTTGCCACTCCTGAAGAAGAAGTCTGGGGGAAAAGCGGTTGTCGTTGCAGGTATTGTAACGAGGCCGCCCCGCTCCCGCTTGACATCGGCAGGAAATAATTCCGCGCGCACTCCCCATCGCATGGCAGACGAATGATCTCCCGAAACAGCCCTGCGTCGAGGTAAAGTAGCTACATTGGCATGTCGCTATAACGCCCGGGATCGTCGATGGAACACAGTCTGCTATTTAATGCCCTGATTTACCTTGCCGCCACCGTGCTGGCGGTGCCGATTGCCAAGCGGCTGGGACTGGGAGCGGTGCTCGGCTATTTGCTGGCGGGCATTGCCATCGGGCCGTGGGGATTGCGCCTGATCGAAGGCGTCGAAGTGATTCTGAGTTTTTCCGAATTCGGCGTGGTGCTGTTGCTGTTTTTGATCGGGCTCGGGCTCGACCCGAAGCGGCTGTGGTCGCTGCGCCGCTCGATCTTCGGCTGGGGTGCGCTACAGGTCGGCGTGTGCACGCTGTTGCTGTTCGGCGCCGCAGTCGCGCTGGGCGCGGCCTGGAAGATCGCGCTGATCGCCGCGCTCGGCCTGTCGCTGTCGTCGACCGCCATCGCACTGGCCACGCTGGACGAGCGCAACCTCACCAGAACACCGGCCGGCTCGGCCGGGTTTTCGATCCTGCTGTTCCAGGATATCGCCGCCATCCCGATGATCGCGCTCGTCCCCTTTCTCGGCGCGGGCGCGCGGGCACAAGCCGACGACGGCTGGATGGTGGCGTTGAAAGTATCCGCGGTGCTGATGGCGCTGGTGCTGTGCGGGCGCTACCTGATGCGCCCGGCCATGCGTTTCATTGCCAAGACCGGCTCGCGCGAAATATTCACGTCGTTCGCACTGCTGCTGGTGATCGCCATCGGCTGGCTGATGCAGTCGGTCGGCATGTCGATGGCGCTGGGCACCTTCCTGGCCGGCGTGCTGCTGGCCGATTCCGAATACCGGCATGCGCTGGAATCCGACCTGGAGCCGTTCAAGGGCTTGTTGATGGGCTTGTTCTTTACCGCCGTCGGTATGTCGGTCGACTTCGGCGCGTTCCTGGCCCAGCCGTTCCTGGTCGTGGGCCTGGTGCTGGCCCTGCTGGCGATCAAGATCGGCGCGCTGTACCTGCTTGCCAAATGGTTCGGCATTCCGCGCGGCGAGCAGGCGTTGTTCGCCTTCCTGCTGTCGCAGGGCGGGGAATTCGCCTTCGTGGTGTTTGGCGCGGGCGCCGCCGCGCAAGTGTTTTCCGAACAGGTCGCGTCGCTGCTGGTGGTCGTGGTGGCCCTGTCGATGGTGACCACGCCGCTACTGCTGATACTGTACGACAAGCTGATCGCACCGCGCTTCCGGCTGGACAAGCGCCGCGCGGCCGATCGCATCGAGCCGCAGGAAGCCCCGGTCATCATCGCCGGCTTCGGCCGCTTCGGCCAGATCATCGGCCGCATGCTGTTGGCCAACCGCATCCGCGCCACCGTGCTGGACCATGATGCGGACCAGGTCGACCTGTTGCGCAAGTTCGGCTTCACGGTGTTCTACGGCGACGCCACGCGCGCCGACCTGCTGCGTGCAGCGGGCGCGGCGACGGCGCGCCTGCTGGTGGTGGCCATCGACGACGTGGAGGATAGCCTGGCGCTGGTGGACCTGGCCCGGCGCGATTTTCCACACCTGACGATCCTGGCGCGCGCGCGTAACCTCACCCACTACTATGACTTGATGGACCGCGGCGTCACCATCATCGAGCGCGAAACCTTCGAAGCGTCGCTGCAGCTCGGCGGCAAGCTGCTGCAGGAGCTTGGCCATAGCCGCGCGCGCGCCCAGAATGTGGTGAACAAGTTCCGCGAACATAACCTGCGACTGCTGCAAGCTGCCTATCCGCATTACAAAGACCAGCCGCAGATGATCTCGATGGCCAAGCAGGGGCGCAAGGAGCTGGAAGACATGTTCGCGCGCGACGCCGAGGCGCTGCAGGCAGAAACGCGCGAAGCGGCCAACAGGTAGGCCGGCGGCAGGCGCTACGCGGCGGCGGCCATCAGCGACTCGAACGCCTCGGCGGCGAGCGCCTCCGAGAACAGGAAACCCTGCCCGTAATCGCAGCCGGCGCGCAGCAGAATATCCCTTTGCTCGGGCGTCTCGATGCCTTCCGCAACCGCCTGCAAGCCCAGCTCATGCGCCATCACGATGATCGACTTGACGATCGTGCGGTCGCTGGCGCTGCTGACCATTTCACGCACGAACGACTGGTCGATCTTCAGGTAATCGATGTCGAATTTCTTCAGGTACTGCATGGAGGAGTAGCCGGTGCCGAAGTCGTCGATCGCCACCTGGATGCCGGCGTCGCGGTACGCCAGCAGGCGCTCGGCGACCGCCGGCGACGCGTTGAGCAGCAGGCCTTCCGTGATCTCGACCGCCACGGCGCTGCCCAGCAATCCGAGCATGTCGAGGTACTGCAGCCAGCCCACCCCCTGCTCGGCCGCATGGAACTGGGCCGGCGATGCGTTGACGCTGACCTGCACGGTCTTGCCCAGCTGCGACTGCCACTGGCGCGAACGCCCGGCCGCCTGCCGGAACACCCAGTCGCCGATCTCGTTGATCAGGCCGGTTTCCTCGGCAATCGGGATGAACTGAGACGGCGGCACCGGGCCCAGCGTCGGGTGGTGCCAGCGCAGCAGCGCCTCCGCCTTGACGATGCGCCCGGTCGCCAGCTCCACCACTGGCTGGTAATGCACTTCCAGCTGCCCGACGGCGAGCGCCTCGCGCAAGTCGTTTGCCAGCCGCAGGCGGCGCTGCGCCCTTTCCTGCATCGAGGGCGTGAAGTAGCGGAACTGGTTGCGCCCGGCATGCTTGGCGGCGTACATCGCCTGGTCCGCATTCGTGATCAGCTGTTCGGCGGTGGCGGCATCGGCCTCGAACATCGTGATGCCGATGCTGCCCGAGATGTACACGGTCTGCTGGTTGATGAAAAACGGCTTGGCCAGCGCGCGCAGGATCTTCTGCGCCACGTCTTCGACATGCGCCAGGTCGACCAGCTCGGTCAGGATGACGGTGAATTCATCGCCGCCCAGGCGTGCCACGGTGTCCGACTTGCGCACGCAGGCGGTGAGGCGCTGCGCGGCTTCCACCAGCAACTGGTCACCAGCGTCGTGCCCGAGCAGGTCATTGACTTCCTTGAACCGGTCCAGGTCGATGAATATCAGGCTCATGGTGTGCGGCGAGCGCGGCGCCTTCCTGACCTCCTGGTCCAGCCGGTCGCGGAACAGGCGCCGGTTCGGCAAGCCGGTCAGGGCATCGAAATTGGCCTGGCGCCAAATCAGCTCGTCCGATTCCTTTTTCTCCGAGATGTCGGTGACGGTGCCAGTCATGCGCGACGGCAGGTCGCTGCTTTCATGGCCCACCACGATGCCGCGCGCGCGCACCCATTTCCAGCTGCCGTCGCTGCACTGGAAGCGGAATTCGAATGCCACCGGCATACCCACGCGCGCGGCTGCGCGCACGGCGTTGAGCGCGCCCTCCAGGTCGTCCGGATGCACGCGCTCCTTCCATGCCTCGATCCGGTTGGGAAAATCGTGCTCGCCGTAGCCGAACATTTCCCGGAAGCGCCGCGAAAACACGACTTCGCCGGTGCGTATGTTCCAGTCCCAGATGCCATCGCCGGCGCCTTCCACGGCCAGTTTCCAGCGCTCGTTGCTCGCCTGCAGCGCTTCCTTTGCCAGCACGTGCTCCGTCACGTCCTGCCCCTGGATGAAGATGCCCGCCATCTTGCCTTCGAGGTCCGTAAACGGCTGGAACACGAAATCGACGTACCGCTCGCTCAGCGGCGCATCGGGCTGCTGCTGCAGCATGGCCTTCATCTGGCGCCCGACAAAGGCTTCGCCTGTCCGGTACACCTGGTCCAGCAGGCAGCCGTAGCCCTGCGCGACGACTTCCGGCAAGGCCTCGACGACCGGCTTGCCGATCATTTCGCGGTGGCCGAACAGCTGGCAGAACGATTCATTGACCACATCGAGCACATGATCGGGGCCGCGCGTGATGGCGACGAAGCCGGGCGCCTGCCGGAACAGGTGCAATAAATGTTCGCGCTCCTGGTCGAGCAGGCGGTTGGCCGCCTCCAGCGCCTGCGCGCGGCTGAAGACGCTGCCGGCGATTTGGTAGTCGACATCGTCGCGCACCGGCAGGTCGCCCCTGCCCTGCTGCAGCCTGACCAGTTCCGTGACATCGATCGGGCTCTGGAACAGGAATGACACATTGCCCTGCGCGTCGAGCACCGGGGTGTGGATCAGGCTCCAGTAGCGCTCCTCGAACTCGCTTTTTCCCTCCGACGTGCGACGCGGGATGTTGTAGTGGACGAGCGCGAGATGGTCCGGCCGGCGGGTGCTCAGGACGCGTTGCAGCGATGCCTGAATGGTGGTGAGGCCGCGATCGGGAAGCATAGCGGGATCGACGGGAAAAACATCGAACAGACCGCCCCCCACGATCTCTTCCCGGGTACGGCTGGTCAAGCACAGGTAGGCGTCGTTCGCGCCAAGAATGACGAAATCGGTGGATAGCAGGAGGTAGGGAAACGGCGACGCATTAATCAGCGCCACCAGGTCCAGGTCATCGCACAATGCGCCCAGCTCGCTCATCGGATCGAGTCTCCCGCTTCTCATCGTAAAACAGCGCGATGAACAAGTCGCGATGAAAAATTGCTCATCAGCTATATCACCTTGTTAAAGCCGCAAACCCTTTGGTTCCTTCTCCTATGGTTCGTTTTTTTGCAAAAAGTTTAACTGGCAGGCACACATTCATTCCGTTCGTCGTGCTGACGCCACACCTCTTCGCCATTGCGGTCCGATGGCGGTATTGATGTTTGTCGCCGGCAAGATATCGAGCGCTTGCCGTGGTCGGCACGCTCAGCGGACTATCTTTTAAGGCAACAGGCGCGCCGGAATCAGGCGGCGGATTGCGCGGCCTGCGACGTCGCGACAGCGCGGGTTGTGCAGGCATATGCCGCCCATCAATCCCGCCACGCAGCCCAGCACCGTATCGAAGAAGCGCGCCTCGATCAGCATGTAGGGCGAGCCGTGCCCCAGCGTGGCCGCTTCGGCCAGCAGGATGGTCAGCGGCGTGATGAAGACCGCGGCCAGCGCGTAATGCCGCACCACGATCGATTCGATGATGAACGTCAGCGCCATCATCATCAGAGAAATGCTCCACTTGTCCAGCGGGATCAGCAGCAAGCCCCAGGACAGCAGCAGGCCGATACTGGTGCCGATCACGCGGTGCAGCTGCCTGGTCCAGACCGCGCGCAGCGACGTGCCCTGGATCACGGCCAGGCAGCTCACCGGGACCCAGTAGGCCTTTTGCAGCTGCAGCACCTGGGCCAGGGCGAGCGATAGGCCGACGAACACGCCGATGACCACCGAGTCGAATACCACGAAATCGAAGGTTGGCTCCGGCAAGGGAGCGACCGGCTTGGGCGCATGCAGGCGCAGCATGTAGACGCTGTAGAAAAAACCGATCACGCAGGCCAGCACGCTGCCCATCGCGATAAGCCCCACCAGCAGCGGCAGTTGCAGCAACTGGACCGGAGAATACGCGCCGATCGACGCGGCCATGATGAAAAACAGGCCGCCAGGCGGCCCCATGCCGTAAAAGCGGCAGACCATCATCACCAGCAGCGCAAGTACGGCCAGCACGGGCATCATTGCCACCGGAAAAAAGTGACTCATCAGCCCGAGCGTATAGCAGGCGATCATGCCGAAGGCGCAAGCCATCAGCGTGATCATGCGGTGATACAGCGGTGTGCCGGGCAGGTAGAGAAACACCAGGCCCCCGAGCGAGGACACCAGCCCGTAGCCGAGATGATCGAAATAGGCGCCGATCAGCAGCGGCAGGCCGGACGCCAGGGCCGCCGCGAACGGCATTTGCCAGGCCCGGTCGCTGGCTTGGATGATCGTCAGCTGACGCAGCTCTTCCCGCATCAGCGCCTGCAACCTGCTCCATCTGCCGGCGCGCGTCATCGGCTGCCTTTCTCGTTTTTCATTACGCGCTTGGACCGGGCGAACGGGTAAGCATTCCAAGCGACCACGGCGGCTACTTCTTCAGGCTGTCGCGGATTTCGCGCAGCAAGACGATATCTTCCGGTGTGGGTGCCGGTGCCGGGGGCGCCGACGGTTTTTCCTTCCTGAAGCGGTTCATCTGCTTGACCATGATAAAGATGACGAAAGCCAGGATGAGGAAGTTGAGCGTGACGGTCAGGAAGTTGCCGTATGCAAGCACCGCTCCCGCCTTCTTGGCTTCGGCCAGCGTATCGGCGCTCTGGCCCGCCAGCGGAATGAAGTAGTTGCTGAAGTCCAATCCGCCGAACAGCTTGCTGACCACCGGCATGATGACGTCGCCGACCAGCGAATCGACGATCTTGCCAAACGCACCGCCGATGATGACGCCGACGGCGAGATCCATGACGTTGCCCTTGACGGCAAATTCCTTGAATTCACTCATGATGCTCATGGATAGGATTCCCTGAAAGGTTGGAAAAGAGACTGCCGGCCGAAGACGGTTTTTAAGATTATGCCATTCAGAAACGGAATATCGTTGGCGGGCGTTGGTTGGGGGATATCCACAGTACAATAAGATTCTCCTCGCAGTTACCATCGCCCTTCCGCATGACGACTTCACCGACCGGCCTCGCACCCTGGATCCAACGCCTGAGCAATCAGGAAATTCCGGTCTTGCGGCAAACCGCCCGCGCGCTTGCCGATGTGCGCCAGTATGCCGACAGCGTCGGCGTGCGCAAGATCGCCGCCATCGTGCTCAACGATCCGCTGATGACGGCGCGAGTGTTGCGATTCGTGGCCAGTCGCCGCAGCCGGCGTCAGTTGCAGGACCTGTCAACGGTCGAACATGCGGTGATGATGCTGGGCGTCGAGCCTTTCTTTCATCACTTCGCGCAATTCGACATCATCGAAGACCGGCTCAAGCCCTATCCGCAGGCATTGCTCGGACTGCTGCATGTGGTGCGGCGCGCCCAGCGCGCGGCGCGTTATGCGCTTGACTGGGCCACCTGGCGCCACGACCTCAACAGCGAGGAAGTGGCAATCGCCGCGCTGCTGCACGACCTGGCCGAAATGCTGGTCTGGTGCGCGTCGCCGCAGCAGGCGCTGGGCATCCAGGCGCTGCAGGCGGACAACCTCGCCATGCGCAGCGCCGACGCCCAGACGGCCGTACTCGGCTTTGCATTCAACGACTTGCAAACCGTGCTGTGCAAGGACTGGCAATTGCCGGAACTGCTGGCGAACCTGATGGACGACAAGCACGCCGGGCGCGGGCGGGTGAAGAATGTCAAGCTGGCGGTCGATCTGGCGCGCCACTCCGCCCACGGCTGGGACGACCCGGCGCTGCCGGACGACTTCCGCGCCATTGCCGCGCTGATGAATATCGACGAGGCGACGCTGCAGCTCAGGCTGGGCTTGCCGCGTCCCGCCGCAGGCTAAAACGAGCGGCCGAACTCGCTTTTACTCGGAAAAGCCGAGAAGTTGCGCGATGTCATTGCGCCCGGAGCGTAGCGCGAACGGATCAGGCATCGATGGATGCCACCGGACTGGAACCGCCCGGGCCACAAGCGCGTCAGCATCTGGGCCACGGGCGAGCTGGAGGGAAAACGAACGTCCTAGAAATACTTCTTGAGGACTTCGCCGAACGCTTCTTCGACGGACTTGCCCTGCTTCATCAGGGTGGTGATCTCATCCGAATGTTCGGAAATCGTCGACGGCAGCGTCTGGCGATTGTTCTTGAAGTATTCGTAGCGTTGCGCGGCGAACTGCTCTTCCAGGCGGGCTGCGCTGGTGCGCGGCGTACCGCTGGCCCGCACCACGCGCGCGCCGCGCACCGAGGAAGCGGTGCGCACGCCGGCAATCGCCGCCTTCACCTGGTCGAGCGTATAGACCGAGGTCGCGTTGGCGCCTGCGAATTCTTCCTCGGAAGGACGCAACAAGTGGTGGTTGCGGTCGAACGCCATCGTCTTGTCGAGCGACGTGATGATCTGGTAGCTCGGCTCGGCGCCGATGCTGACACGGGAAAACTGCACGCGGTCGCCATAATCGACCATCTTTGCCATGACCGCCTTGAGATATTCGACTGGAAGGCTATCGAAATTGCCGTTCCAGCGCTTGCTTCTAGATGTAACCAATCTGCTCTGCTTTCAAAAAAGTTGCTCATTTTCCTACAGCCTGCATATGCCGCATGCGGCAACGTCAGGCAGGGGGCGCATTATCTCCTGATTATCCTCTGTATTGGCTGAACACGCTTTGATCTATCGGACCAGCCCTTGTTCTGCGCGGGCCATGGCCGTGTTGCACAACCGCATTACCTGTCCGAATCGCATGGCTATTGGGCGCCGGCGGCCATCGCAACTGCGCTCTCATTGTCACAATACTGCATCCGGTGCTTTTCGCCTTGCGCAATGACGACGTGCATGCGCGACAAGTGAACTGGTTGCCTATCCTCCAATCGGATGAGCATGTCCTCCCCCGAGGTACGTATTGGCGCCAACTTGCGTATTGCCAATAATTAGCGTAACCGGCGCTCCGGCCCGCCCGGCGGTAGCCATGACTCTGATATATGAAGGACAAGTAAGTATGCTGCGACAAGCAATGTGGGCGATCTCGATTTCCTGCCTGGGCGGCGGGCTCATCGCAACAGCGACCGCCGTCGCGGCGCCGGCGGTCGAATCGGCGCACGCGGAGCCGTCCCGGGGCGAACTCGTCAATGAATCTGGCCGCCTGCGCATGCTGGCCGAACGCATGGGCAAGGCTTATGCGCAAATCGCGTTGAACGTCATGCCCGACAAGGCGCGCGAACAGATGGCGCAGTCGCAAAAGCGCTTCGAGGACAATCTGCGCTTCGTCGCGCGCGGCGCTAACACGCCGGAACTCAAGAGTCAGTTGCAAGCAGTCACCACCGCCTACCGCTCCTACGCGCTTGCACTGACCGTGCCGCCGACCCGCGACAGCGTGGCGCTGGCGCATCGCCAGACCGAGCAAGTGGTGGCCGACGCGGACCGCCTCACGGCGGCATTCGATGCCCACGCCCAGGGCGGCACCGCCAAGATCGTCAATATCTCGGGGCGCGAGCGCATGCTGTCGCAACGCCTGGCGCGGCTGTATTTCGCCGCTGCGCTCTCCGGCAACAACAAGAGCGACATCGAGAAATACCGCATCGAATTCAAGAATGCGCTCGTGACGCTGGAAGGCGCGCCCTTGTCGAGCCCGGAAATCAAGCGCGAGCTGGAACTGGCCAAGACCCAATGGCTTTTCTTCGACCAGGCCATGCAAGGCATCGGTGATACCGCCAGCAATATCCGCAATGTCGCCACCACCAGCGAGCGCCTGCTCGAAACGATGGACAACATCACGGCCATGTACAGCAATTCGCTCAAGTACCTGGTCGGGGCCTTGCCCGCCTGGATCGCGTCCGGCATCGCCTGATCCAGCCCGGAAGCCGCGCCAGCCGGCACGACGGGAGCTGCGCGCCGCACCGGAAAAGCAGTTCCTCTTGGATTATCCCACGCAGTGCGAGGGGGCCGCAGCGGCGCCGTTTGCGCTGCCGCGCCGCCGGCGTCGGTTATACTTCAGCCCCCAATCATTTCTGCACTAATCGAGGAATCATGTCTGCCATACCCGCCTGCCCCCAATGCGCCATGGAGAACACTTATCCGGACGCGGACAACTATGTGTGCGCCGACTGCGGCCACGAGTGGCCGCAGTCGCAGGCTGCGCAGGCGGAAGAACCGGCCGGCGCGGCAGTCAAGGATGCCAATGGCAATGTGCTCAGCGACGGCGACGCAGTGGTGCTGATCAAGGACCTGAAAGTCAAAGGCTCGTCCATCACCCTGAAGATGGGCACCAAGGTCAAGAGCATCCGCTTAGTCGGCGGCGACCATGAAGTGGACTGCAAGATGGATGCGGGCAATTTCATGCTCAAGGCGTGCTACCTGCGCAAGGCGTGAGCCGCCTCTTCACACCAACCTGTTCCAGCCTAAAAAAATGAAGATCGACGCTTTTCTCAAGAAACTCAACGATGTGCCCGAGTCAGTCACCTTCGACGACACCATGGCCGTCATCGGCGACGCCTATGAATTCACGCCGGCCGCCTTTACCAATGGCGCGCTCAGGAACGAAGCCGGCCAGAATTCCGGCTCGTGCAAGCTGTTTGCATTCGCCAAACTGAATGCCTTGTCGGAGCAGCAGACGCTGGCCTGCTTCGGCGCGTACTACCGCGAAGACGTGCTGAAGAACCCGAACGGCAGCGACCACCAGAACATCCGCAATTTCATGAAAACCGGCTGGTCCGGCGTGCAGTTCGACAGCATGCCGCTGCAGCCCAAGGCGGCGTAACTCCTCCTCTTCGCAACGCCCCAGGGCGCGCCACGCCTGCGCCCTGCCCGGCCCGCGCTCAAGCCGGCATCACGACGGCCTGCCTGCCATAGGCGACCACGTGGCCGCCGTTTTCCCGCCGCCACATGCGGACGCCCCACCCGGTCCAATCCCTGCCTCGCAAAATGTTGCTTTATTGCAAAAATTGATTTTCCTCATGTTTTTCCTGAACATGCCGAGATATAGATAAAAATTGGCGCGGCAATTTCACGTCTTGGCGGCGACAACGCACTGACAAGGTGCAGAAGGAGCGGACAAAGCATGAAAAGAATCTTGTCGATACAGTTCCTGGCGGCCGCGGTCCTTCTGTTGTCCGGCCTCGCGACCATGGCCGGCTGGCTCATGCGCGAAGCGGCACTGGTGCGGGTCACTCCCGAATTCGTCGGCATGGTGTTCAGCACCGCCTTGGGCTTTACGGTCATCGGCGCCGCCTTGCTGCTGCCGCTGGCTGCGCAAAAGCCGGACCGGCCCCAGGCCGCGCTCGGATGGATTCTGGCCGGCCTTGCCTGCACGACGCTGGCCGAGTACCTCGCCGGCGTGCCCTCGCCGTTCAACCTGCCCTGGCTCCATGACTGGCTCGCCGACGGCAACCCGGTGCCGGGACGGATGGCGCCCAATACCGCCGTCGGCTTGCTGCTGGCAGGTTTCGCGCTGATAACGATGCACCGGGTGCAGTCGAAGCTGGCCGGCGGCGCAATCCAGGTCGCCACCTTCCTGCTGCTCGTGCTGGGATTCGTCGGCCTGGCCAGCCATTGGCTGCACCTCGATTTGCTGTATTCCTGGCTGCCCGCCAAGCGCGTGGCGGTCCAGTCCGCAGCCGGCATGATCGTGGCCGGCGTCGGGCTGTGGGACCAGTGGCGCCGCTGCGAATGGTACCGCTCGCAGCGATACTTCCGGGACGACGAAAAGACCGGCTATGTCGCAGCAACCATCCTGAGCGTGATTGCGCTAACGGCCGGCATCGTCGGCTTCGCGGTGCAGCAGGCAACGCTCGGCAAGACCCTGGGCGAGAACCTGCTGGCGCAGCTCGACAACCAGCGCACGCTCTTCCAGACCGTGCTGCTGGAGGCGGTAGCCGACGCCGACAGTATCGCCGAGCGCTCGCATCTGGCGGAGCTGGCTCGCGCGCGCGCCACGCATCCGGACAATCCCGATGCGGTAGCCCGCCTGCGCGCCGCCGGCCAGGGCCTGCTCGCGACGCGCTACAGCGGCGTCGTCATCCACGACGCGCAAGGCCGGGAATTGCTGCGCGCAGGCCGCTTCGTGCAACAGCCCCAGATCGAGGTCGCGCTCGGGCTGAGCCAGCCGTCGTCGCTGCTGTGGCAGGAAGGCGTGGTTTTCCATACGCGCCTTGCGCTGCGCGACGAGCGCGGGGTCGTCGGCACCGTCACGCTCGAACAGCCGCTTCCCTTGATTACCGGCCAGCTCGCACGCACGGAAGGTTTCGGCCAGACCGGAGAGCTGGGCGTGTGCGCGCGCCAGGCGCAGCTGCTGCGCTGCTTTCCGCAGCGCCGCAATCCGCAGGTGCACGTGATCCCGGAACGGAACGCTTCCCGCCAGCCGGGGCCGATGGCGCGCGCCGTGCAGGGCCGCACCGGCATCTTCACCGGGCGCGACTACCGGGGTCGCAACGTCATTGCCGCCCACGGGCCGCTGAGCATGACTGGGCTGGGCATGGTGATCAAGCAGGACACCGAGGAGCTCTATCAGCCGATCCGCGGGCAGCTCCATCTGTTCCTGCCGCTGCTGCTGGTGCTAGTGGTGGGCGGCGCGGCGCTGCTGCGCTCACAGGTCAAGCCGCTGGTCGGCATGCTGCTGCAATCCGAGCGGGAGGCAAGCGCGCGCGAACTGCATATGCGCACCGTCGTCGACAACGTCGCGGAGGGCATTATCACGTTCGACGAAGATGGCGTGATCGCATCGTTCAACAGCGCCGCTGCACGCATCTTCGGCTATTCGCCAGCCGAAGCGGCCGGCATGCGCATTACCGCGCTGTTGGCGGCGGAACCGGGCGCCGGGGACGATGCCGGCGTGCAGCGCCGCCTGTGCGACGGGCTCGCTCACTGCGCCGGCGCATGCACCCGCGAAGTGACGGCAGTGCGGCGCAACGGCGAGCGCTTCCCGCTCGAGCTGTCCATCAGCGCCATGTGCATCGACGAGCGCCGGCTGTTCGTCGGCATCGCGCGCGACATATCGGAACGCAAGAAGGCGGCCGAGCAGGTGCAGCACCTGGCGCACTACGACTTGCTGACCGACCTGCCCAACCGCGCGCTGCTGGGCGACCGCTTGCGGCAGGCGATCGCCCAGGCCAGGCGCGACCAATGCCGGATGGCGCTGCTGTTCATCGATCTCGACAAGTTCAAGCCCGTCAACGACACCTTCGGCCACGAGGCAGGCGACCTGCTGCTCAAGCAAGTGGCGCGGCGGCTGCGCGATGGCTTGCGCGAGTCGGATACGGTGGCGCGCGTCGGCGGCGATGAATTCATCGTCCTGCTGCCGCAGATCGAGTCGGCGCAGACCGCGGTGCGCGTGGCGGAAAAGCTGCTTGCCGCGCTCAACGTCCCATTCATCATCGCCGGCCACGAGATCGGCATTTCCGCCAGCATTGGCGTTGCCATCTACCCGGAAGACGGCAACGATCAGGAAGAACTGATGCGCGCCGGCGATCGCGCGATGTACCACGCGAAAGAAAACGCGGGCGGTGCGGTCGCTTCCTTCAGCCAACTGCGCGCTGCGGCGTTGCCTGGAGCAATGGCCCAATGAGCGCCATTTCATTTCCCGGTTGAACATCCGAAGCGCTGCGCAATGCGTCCTTTGATATCGCTCAAATAATCAAATCTTCACGCGCACGAACCGGAGAAACGGACTTCATAAGCGAGAGTCCGAATCCGTTTGTAGCTCGAACCAGAAGCGGATGGCGCGGCAGGCCCTCCTCTGGCTCGCCGCTGTCCCTTCTCCGGGCCTAGGCAAAGGAACGATGCAATGAGCCTGACCCTCTCTTCCGCCGCATTCGCTCCCGGCGGCAGTATCCCGCCGGTACATACCTGCGACGGCAGCGATGCGTCGCCGCCCTTGTCCTGGTCCGGCATTCCGCCCGGTACCCGCAGCCTGGCGCTGGTGGTGGACGACCCCGACGCGCCTGACCCGGCGGCGCCGCAGCGCGTATGGGTGCACTGGGTGCTCTACAACATCCCGCCGGAGGCTGCCGGCCTGCCGCAGGGCGTGGGCAGCGACAATCTTCCGTCCGGCACGCGCGAGGGAAAAAACGACTGGAAGCGCACCGGCTACGGCGGCCCCTGCCCGCCCATCGGCCGCCACCGGTATTTTCACAAGCTCTATGCGCTCGACATCGTCCTGCCCGACCTGAACCATCCGGCCAAGCGCGATCTCGAGCAAGCCATCGAAGGCCATGTGCTCGAACGCGCCGAACTGATCGGCTTGTACCGGCGGCCGTAACCGATTGACGCGCCAGGCCGCAACGCCCTGCGAGCCGGCACAACAGCACAAGAAGGAGACCGACGTGAAAACCGAATCCGCATCGTCACCAAGATGGATCACCCTGCTGGGCGCCGCCGTGCTGGGTGCAGCCGGCATGTATTTTTCCGATCCGATGCGCGGCCGGCGTCGGCGCGCATTGCTGCAGGACCAGATGCGCCATCTGCGCGCGACGACAGCGCGCGGCGCGGATGTGACCGCGCGCGACTTGTCCAACCGGCTGACCGGCATGCAGGCGCGCTTGCGCAGCCTGCTGTCCCGGCGCAGCGCGATCGCCGACGACGATCTCGTGGTGGCGCGCGTGCGCGCCAAACTGGGCCGGGTGGTGTCGCATCCGCACGCGATCGAAGTCGCTGCGCAGCAGGGACAGATCAGCCTGCGCGGGCCGGTCCTGGCACACGAAACGGACAACCTGCTACGAGCCGTGCGCGCCGTTCCCGGCGTGACCGGCATCGACGACCGGCTGCAGGCGTACAAGCGCCAGAGCGGCGTATCCAGCCTGCAGGGCGGCAACGCACGAGCGGCGATGCGCTCCGCATTCATGCAGGAAAACTGGACGCCGGCGCTGCGTGGCGCGGCCCTGGCCGGCAGCGGCGCCTTGGCCGTGCTCGGGCTGATGCGGCGGCGGCCGGCGGCCCTCGCCCTGGTCGCGGCTGGCGTCACGCTGGCCGCGCGCGCCCTCAGCAACCGCCCGGTGCGGCGCCTGACCGGGTATCACGCGGGGAATCGCGCGGTCGACCTGCAAAAAACCATCGACATCTCGGCATCGCCGCAGGAAGTGTGGGACGCCTGGGCCAATTATGAAAACTTCCCTCGCTTCATGTCCCACGTGCTGGAAGTGCGCGACCTGGGCGACCTGCGGTCGCACTGGGTGGTCCGGGGGCCGATGGGCGCGCGCATCGAATGGAATGCTGGCCTGACCGAATGCAAGCGCCCTTCCGTCATCGCCTGGAAGAGCGAGCCCGGTGCGGTGGTGGAACATGGCGGCATCGTGCGCTTCGATCCGTCCGAAAGCGGCACGCGCGTCACCGTGCGGCTGTCCTACAATCCGCCGGCCGGCGCCCTCGGGCACGGCGTGGCCGTACTGCTTGGCAGCGATCCCAAACGGGAAATGGACGACGACCTGATGCGCATGAAAAGCTTCATCGAGACCGGTATTCTGCCGCGCGACGCGGCGCAGCACGGCACCGTCGCCAGCCGCAGCCTGCACTGATCTTGCTGCCCCCGTTGCAACGGACCTGGCGCCAGCCGGGCCTATTGCCTTCGCCTGCAGCGGCTGCCCGCGCCGCTTCTTGCACGCCAGGAACTGGCTTGCGCAGGCGTATCGTGGCGGCCCCGGTGCTTTCAGGGCCAGTTGACATGGATCATTGAAATCGGCCGGCGCCCCGATTACGGTAGGTCGATGTCAACCCGGACGACCATCATGCCCCTTCCCGCCGCGACCGCCACGCCTACCGATGAGCGTTGCGCCGTATTCCGGCTGCGCGGCGTTTCCAAGATTTATACGATGGGCGAAGTGCGCGTACCTGCGCTGATGGATGTCGATCTCGACTTGTACGACGGCGAGTTCGTGGTCCTGCTGGGCGCTTCCGGCAGCGGCAAGTCAACGCTGCTCAACATCCTGGGCGGGCTGGACACACCCAGCGCCGGCAGCGTGGCCTATCTGGACCACGACCTGAGCCACGCGGGCGACGCCGGCCTGACGCGCTTTCGGCGCGAGCATGTCGGGTTCGTGTTCCAGTTCTACAACCTGATTCCCAGCCTGACCGCCCTGGAAAACGTGCAGCTGGTCACCGAGATCAGCCCGTCGCCGATGGATGCGGCCGAGGCGTTGACGCTGGTGGGTCTGGGCGACCGCCTGCACCACTTCCCGGCGCAGCTGTCGGGCGGCGAGCAGCAGCGGGTAGCGATCGCGCGCGCCATCGCCAAGCGGCCCGACGTGCTGCTGTGCGACGAGCCGACCGGCGCGCTCGACTTCCGCACCGGCAAGCTGGTGTTGCAGGTGCTGGAGCGCATCAATCGCGAACTCGGCACCACCACCGTCATCATCACCCACAATGCCGCCATCGCCGGCATGGCGCACCGCGTGGTGTCGATCAGCAGCGGCCGGATCACCCGCATCGAGCAGAACGCGGCGCGCCTGTCGCCGGACGAGGTGACGTGGTGAGCGCATTGGCGATGTCCTCGCTCGACCTGAAGATGCTGCGCGACCTGTGGCGCATGCGCAGCCAGGCATTGGCCATCGCGCTGGTGGCGATGTGCGGCATCGCCACGTTCGTCACCATGCGCGGCGGCTACGAAGCGCTGCTGGCGGCGCAATCCGCGTACTACGAGCATTACCGCTTTGCCGACGTGTTCGTCAACGTCAAGCGCGCCCCGCTCTCTCTGCTCGAACGGGTGCGCGCCATCCCCGGCATCAACGACGCCGACGGCCGGGTCGTGTTCGACGCCTCGCTCGACGTGCCCGGCCTGGACGAGCCGGCCACCGGGCGCCTGGTGTCGCTGCCGCTGCAGCCGGGCACCGGCCTGAACCGCGTCCACCTGCGCGCCGGGCGCCTGCCGCAGGCCGAGGGCCGGCGCGAGGTGCTGGTCAGCGAAGCGTTCGCCCAGGCGAACAACCTGAAGCCGGGCGACAGTTTGGCGGCCATCATCAATGGCCGCAAGGAGCGGCTGCGCATGGTCGGCATCGCGATTTCTCCTGAATATGTCGCCGAAATCAACGGCAACAGCTTCCCCGACAACCGGCGCTTTGGCGTGATGTGGATGGCGCGCGACGAGCTGGCCGCCGCGCTCGACATGCGCGACGCCTTCAACGACCTGTCGGTGACGCTGGCGCCGCACGCCAGCGAAAAGCAAGTCATCGAAAAGCTCGACGCGCTGCTGGGCACCTACGGTTCGCTCGGCGCGTACGGCCGGGAAGACCATGTGTCGCACCACTTCCTCGACAACGAGCTGGCATCGAACAAGGTCAGCTCGAGCATCATCCCGGCGATTTTCCTGGGCGTCGCCGCCTTCCTGATCCATAACGTGCTGCTGCGGATCACCGCGCTGCAGCGAGCGCAAATCGCCCTGCTCAAGAGCTTCGGCTACAGCGATGCGGCGGTCGGCATGCATTACCTCAAGTTTTCCCTGCTGACCGTGATGACTGGCGCGCTCGCCGGCATCGGCCTTGGCAGCTGGCTGGGCAACGGGCTGGCGGTGCTGTATGCGCGCTTCTACCATTTTCCGGAGCTGGAGCTGAAGCTGTCGGCCTT
Source organism: Noviherbaspirillum autotrophicum (assembly GCF_000818395.1). GTDB lineage: Bacteria > Pseudomonadota > Gammaproteobacteria > Burkholderiales > Burkholderiaceae_D > Noviherbaspirillum > Noviherbaspirillum autotrophicum. The sequence goes on from NZ_JWJG01000028.1 coordinate 69,270, forward strand.
TTCCATGTTGGTCTCGCTGCTGGCGGCCGTGGCAGCGGCCTCGGTGGGCGCGGCATTCGCCGTCAGGCGCGTGCTGGCGCTGGCGCCGGCCGAAGCCATGCGTCCCGAGGCGCCCGCGCATTTCAAGCCCGGCCCGCTGGAACGCCTCGGCCTGCAACGCTTCATGCCGCTGTCGCTGCGCATGGTGCTGCGCAACCTGGAACGCAATCCGGCCAAGTCGCTGCTGTCCATCCTCGGCCTGGCGCTGGCGATGTCGCTGCTGGTCAGCGGCCAGTACACCTTCGACGCGCTCAACGAAATCATCCGCCTGCAGTTCCGCACCGCCCAGCGCGACGATGTGACGGTGGCCTTCAACGAGCGACGCGACGTCTCGGTGGCGCACAATCTGGCATCGCTGCCGGGCGTGCTGCGGGTCGAGCCGTTCGACAGCGTGCTGGTCAGGATGCGATTCGGGCATCGCAGCAAGAAGACCATCGTCAACGGGCTGGCGCCGGGGCGCGAGTTGCGCATGGTGCTGGACGAACGCGAAAGGCCGGTCGAGCTTCCTCAGGAAGGCCTGGTGCTGACCAAGATGCTGGCGCAGATCCTGGACGCGCATACCGGCGACGTGCTGACGCTGGAACTGCTGCAGGGACAGCGCCAGACCGTGCGGGTGCGGGTGGCCAGCATCGTCGACGAGCCGATCGGCACCTTTTCCTACATGGATCGCGCCGCGCTGGCGCACCTGATTGCGGAACCGGACAGCGCCTCCGGCGCCTTCCTCGCGATCGATCCGCAACGCCAGGCCGAACTCTACCGCACGCTCAAGACCGTGCCCGCGATCCGCAGTGTGACCTTGCGCGAAGCGACGCTGCAAAGCTTCCTGTCGACCGTCGCGGAAAACATGAAGATCAACACCTTCGTGCTGGTGGCGTTCGCCTGCGTGATCGCAATGGGCGTGGTTTACAACTCGGCACGCATCGCCTTGTCCGAGCACGCCATCGAGCTGGCCAGCCTGCGCATTCTCGGCTTTACCCGCGCCGAGGTCGGCCGCATGCTGCTGGGCGAACAAAGCCTGCTGACGCTGGCGGCGATCCCGCTCGGATGCGCGCTCGGCTACGGCCTGTCGGCCTGGCTGTCGGTGCTGCTGAGCCAGGAATTGTTCCGCATTCCGCTGGTCGTCAGCAGCCGCACCTTCCTGATCTCGATCGCCGTGGTGCTGGCATCGGCCACCCTCTCCGGGTTGCTGGTGTGGCGCAAGGTCAAGAAACTCGATTTGATTGAAGTCCTCAAGACACGTGAATAAACCATGGATTCCCGCATAGAAGCCGCTGCCGTTCAAACCACCGAGCACCGCTCACGCCGCGTTCGCACCTGGCTGGGCGCGCTCGCCGCGGCGGCGCTGCTGTTCGCCTTGCTCTGGATGCTGTTTGCGCCGGACCCGATCCGGGTGGAACTGGCCACCGTCACGCAGGGGCCGATGCAAGTGACCGTCGACAACCAGGGCCAGGTGCGCGCGCACGACAAGTACGTGGTGGCCGCGCCGGTGGCCGCCGGACTGTTGCGGGTGGAGCTGCACGACGGCGACCCGGTGCAGCGCGGACAGCTCGTTGCCACGCTCGATCCCCTGCCGATGGATGCCCGCCAGCGGCAGGAAGCGGTGGCACGGCTGGATGCGGCGCGTGCGCTGTCGCGCGAAGCCGCGCTGCGCGTGCAGCGCGCCGACACCGACCTGCAGCTTGCAGTCAACGAGCGCGCCCGCGTGGAGCGCCTGGTCGCAGACCGGTTCGTGTCGCCGCAGGCGCTCGACAAGGCGGTCAGCGCGGAAAGCGCGGCACGCGCCGAGCGGGCCGCCGCGAAATCGCGCGAACAGGCGGCGCAGGCCGACGTCCGAGCGGCCGACGCGGCGTTGCTTTCCGCTGACAGCAGCGGCGAAGACCGCACGCTGGCACTCTCTTCCCCGGTCGGCGGCTACGTGCTCAAGGTGCATGAAAAAAGCGCGCGCACGGTCGCCGCCGGCACGCCGCTGGTCACGATCGGCGACCCGGCCCGATATGAAATCGTGGTCGACGTGCTGTCCACCGATGCCGTCAAGGTCAAGCCCGGCAATACGATGCTGCTGGAAGGCTGGGGCGGCGGCAAGACCCTGCGCGCCAGGGTGCGCCTGGTCGAGCCGGTGGCGTTCACCAAGGTTTCGGCGCTGGGCGTGGAGGAACAGCGCGTCAACGTCATCGCCGACCCGGTCGACGAACTGGGGCCGCTGGGTGACGGCTACCGGATCGAGGCGCGCATCGTGATCTGGTCGGATGACAAGGCCGTCAAGGTCGCGGGTAGCAGCCTGTTTCGCGTTGACGGCGCCTGGCATGTATTCGTAGCCGACGGCAATCACGCACGCGAGCGCGAAGTGCAGGTCGGACAGCGCAACCAGGATGAAGCACAGATCCTATCCGGACTGAAACCCGGCATGACCGTGGTGCGGTATCCGAACAACCAGCTGGCAGACGGCGCGCGCATCGCGGCAGCCAATGGCGAAGGCAAGCGGTAGACGAAAAAAGAAGCGGGCTGCCTCTTCGCCGGAGCTAATCTACAAGTTTCGGCTTCCCCTATTTTCCCGACCCGCCCAGGGCGCGGCACGCCACTTTATTGTAGAGTAGACAATATGCTTTTTCACTGGGCACTGCGTGAAAGGCAGTAGCGACTGTCCGCCTTTTTCGATTTTTTATCTGCCCGCATAAATCAAGTTAAACAGAATATGTACCAATGCCCGCATTGTGATCAGCCAGGAATTTCGTACCTAAGAAAATGGTGGTCCTTTGCTGCTGCGCCGACACAATGTAATCGGTGTGAGAAGCTAAGCTATGTTCCCGATACAGTATCTAACGGAATTTTTAGCGTTGGCGTTCTGCTGCTCGTGCTTACCGTTGTATTTGCGATTGAAACGAAGTCGTTGACCGTAGCGGCGCTAGGATTTGCTGGTTCGGTGGCTTGTTATTGTTTTCTATGGCATGTGGTTAAGCTGCGACCGACGTCGCCCGAGCAAGCTGCATCAGCACGGAAATTGAGCTGGGGTATGCTGATTATTGCTGGAGTTGCTGCGTTACTTAGCTAAAGGAAAAGGTATGGCCGCACGTCTGTTTAACTCGTCGCTCGACGCCCACACTGCGTGTGGGTCAGCTCGGCGTTAGGCATCAGTCAAAGCGGACTTTCAGCATGCGCAGTGTGCGCTTGCTGCTTCATTCGTTCATCTACAGGGAACCTCATGATCAAAATCAGTATTCTGTATCCTAATCAAAGCGGTGCCAGGTTCGATTTCAAGTACTACACCGAAGTGCATATGCCGCGCTCCATTCAGCTCCTGAGTGCGCACCCGGGCTTTAGAGGTATTTCTGTTGAGCGCGGTGTCGGCGGACCAGTGCCTGGCTCTGCACCGACTTATATCGCCATGTGCCACTTTCTGTTCACAAACGTCGAGGCATTTCTGGAGGCTTTCATGCCTCATGCGCCGGAGCTTCAAGGCGATATACCGAATTACACCAGTGTTGAGGCTGTCATTCAGTTCAATGAGGTTCTTATCCAGCAAAGCGTCTGAACACCGGACATAACGCAGCGGCAGCATCGCCGGTCATGCCAAAAACAAACATCCTATAGCCAGTACATTGGAGCGTCACCTTGATTTCCAGATTATTTATCCTCGCTACGCTACCGCTGCTTTTCGCTTCAGGCTGCACCACATCGACCGCTTATCTGTCCCTGCAAGAAATGCAGCGCGACGCATGCGAAAAAAATTCCGACATGCAAGAACGCCAAAGGTGCCGGGCACAGGCGAATACCTCTTACGACGATTACAAGCAGCAGCGCGAGGCGGCAAAGACTGCGCGCTGATAAAAGCGGAGCACAGTCAGCCGTGCAATCCGGACCCGCCAGTCGCAGCGCCTGTCAGACTTCATGCTTCCTATGAACCGAGATTCCTACAATAAAATCGCACGGGAATGGAGTGACGCCCGCAGAGATTTTTTCGGGCGGGAGCGCGCGTATCTCAATTCGGTATTGGAAGCGGCGCCTGCGGGTGCCGCGATTCTGGACCTGGGCTGCGGCACCGGACGCCCGATGGCGGAATACGCGGTATACCGGGGATACTGCATCATTGGGGTAGACCAATCGGAGTCCTTGCTGGACCTGGCGAAGGCCCGTCTCCCGCAGCAGCACTGGATTCTCTCCCCCATTGAAACCGTCGAGATCGGGAACGGGTATGCGGGCGCCATTATCTGGGACTCGCTGTTTCATATTCAGCGTTCCGAACATGAAAGCATATTGCGCAAGGTCGTCGACGGCTTGCCGCCGGGCGGCCGCCTGATGCTGACCGTCGGAGGATCGGCGCACCCTCCATTCTCGGACGTCATGTTCGGGCAGCCGTTCTTCTATGATTCCAACACGCCTGCAGAGACCGAGCAGATTCTGCGCGGCCTTGGCTGCCGGTTGGTACTTGCGGAGTTCATGAACGTACCCGATGGCGCTGCGGACAAGGGCCGCTACGCCATCGTCGCGGAAAAGACATGACGACGTGCTGTCGGCAGCGGCACTGAGACGCCGCCGATCTCTTAGCGCGTTTTACCTGCGCATTCAGGTTCGGCATGCGCAAGTCCACGTTGCGCCCGCCGTGCATCCCGAAAGGCGCGTTCGGTCTCGCTCAGGCCACTCTGACGGACGTCGCGTGCAGATGTTCTTCCGGCAGCGGCGGATGTACATTGGCCCGCCGCAGGAAGCGCTGTTCGCTGCCCGGGTCCTGCAGGTGCAGCATTTGCGCCGCCATCACGTCGAACACCGGCACGTCGCCGGCTGGATGGGCGCACAGGCGGTGCCGCACCCTGCCCTCGGGCGTGAGCACATCGATGTTGGCGAACGCCGCGATCCGGATGCGGTAGCGGTTGCCGCTGCGCCCGCCGGTGACGTGGAAGTACCGGAAATTGCGGAACTCCTCACGCTGCTGCGGGTTGAGCAGCTTCATCAGCAGGCTGAGCGAACGGCGCTTGGCGCGCCGCTCATCCCGCATTTCCCCCTGCCGCACCAGCTCGTTGTTGCGCTGGTTTTCGACCACCTGGTCCCTGAGCCAGCCGTACAGCCCGTGCAGGCTGGAGCCGCCCTGCGCGTCGCCGGCGCGCCGGGCATCGGGGCGCGTGTCGCGCGTATCGGCGCCGCCGAGGAAGCGGCGCAGGGCCCGCCATGCGGCGCTCAGGATGGGCATGTCAGCCTCCTACCGTCCTCGGCACCATCACTACTTCTTCCATCGTCGGGTCGAATTCCTTGAGCGTATGCTTCGCCTCCGCCTTGGTTTTCGAGCCGAATCCCGTGTAACCGCGCTTGACCAGGTTGTCGAACGTATCTTTCGCGACCGCGATCTCCTCCAGTTTGTCGGTGTTCCACTTCAATTCCTTGTGCCCGGATTTGTCCATGATGCTCATTTCGCCGACCAGCGATTGAGGTGCCTTATCCATCATTCATACTCCTTGCTAACTGACTTCCAAATAAACTCCCTGATGGTGCCGACTGCAGTTTTTTCGTATGCGAAGTTCATGCCTGGACTTGAGACGTTATCCGGCCACTCCATGCACTCTAGACATCACCGCTGCAAACAAGATCAATTTGCGCCTAAGAAGCTGTGATTTATCTCAATGACGATGCGCCATATCAACAAAACCGCCGCTTGCGTTCAACATTCCTTGTCTGCGGGGCGGTGAATGGACCTTAGTTCCGAAGTGAGGGCGGAAAGATCCGGAAACAGCGTGTATTTTCTGATACCCAGTGCGGTAAGCTCTTCAAAGAAGCCCGCGACGGCGCAGCGGTCGACCACGTATTGGCGCAGCCAGGCATCGGCCCCGTCCATCAGGTTGAGCGGTGTGCGGCTGGAATGGATCGTAAATGCGCCTTGCTGCAACTGGATGCGGGGATCGTGTTCAATCGCCATGGCAACGCCGACAGTGTTCAGCTCTTCCCGGTTCTTGAACGCGGGCACGATGAGCGGCTCATAGGAAGAGGCATCGAGCGGGAAGATCAGCGGCTCGAACCCTTGGGCTTCATTCAGTTTCCTCGCATCCAGCGCCCAGATACAGGCATCGCAACCGCCGTTCCTTGCCGCGACATAATCCGGATGGACCGAGAAAAAGGCGGCGATCAGCGGCGAATACGTCCAGTCCAGCAACCGCGTCGGCAGCCCATAGTGCTGCATGAGGGCAAGCCAGCCCGGATAATCGTCGCTCGACGGGCAGACGGCGTGCCGGCTGCGCGCCCGCACGCGGAATTCGTTGGTCAGGTAGCGTTCCTGCTGCGGCGAATAGCCGCGTTGAACACTCGGCGTAAGGTTCCAGTCGGCATCGGTCTGGCCGCGAAACAGCCATTGCTGGTCTCCCGACGCAAGAGCCAGCGCTTCGCGCGACAAGTCGCCGATGGTCCTGATGGGGGTTACGGTGATTGTCATGATCGGCTCGCCAGGCACACTCGGTCGATGGCGCTTACGCCATGCGCTCCCTGCGGCGCGAGCGCGCCTCCAACAGCAGATAAGCCGGGATCGCCAGCGCCAGCGGCACCAGATAGTAAATGGTGCGGTACGCCAGCAATGCAGCCAGCACTTCGCTTTTGGGCAGCTGGGCGGACAGCAGCACGACAAACACGCCTTCGAGCACGCCAAGGCTGGCCGGAATGTGCGCGACGACACCGGCGATGGCGGCTACCAGCATCACGTTGAGCACGGTAGAGAAGCCGACCTTCTGCTGCATGAGCAGGAACAGCAGCGCCGCAATCAGCAGCCAGTTGACCGACGACATGGCCAGCTGCAGCAGCGCCAGCCGCAGCGACGGCAGCATGATTTCATGCCCGCGCACGCGCCAGACGCGGCGGTGCGCGCGCGCGCACAGCAGCAGATAGGCGACGATTGCCATGCACAACAGCGCACCGAGCGCGCGCAGCCCGGGGAGATCGAGCTGCCATTCGGGCGGCAGCGCCAGCGGCACGAACCAGAAGGCCAGGCCGGCCAGCAACACATAGCCCAGCCAGTTGGTCAGCATGCTCATCACCACCACGCCGGTCACGGTTTGTGCATCCAGCCCGAGCAGCGAATACATGCGGTAGCGGAAGGCGACGGCGCCGACCACGGAACCGAGATTGAGATTGAATGCATAGCTGATGAAGTTGACCACCATGACTTGACGCGTCGGCACGGTATGGCCGGTGCTGAAGCGCCCCAGCAAGTCGAAGCAGCAATACAGCAGGTAGCTCGCCACCCCCAGCGCCACGGCGCCCAGCAGCCCCGGCGCCGAATGCCGGCGCAGCGACGCCAGCACCTCGGCCCAGTCAACCGAGCGCGCCTGGACCACGAGCAGATAGGCGACCAGAATGAAAAACGCCAGCGTCAGCACGCGCCGCACAGGCGGCCACCACGCCCGCACGGCAAGGCGATCCGGCGGCGGACACGGCTCGGGGTGCGGCGCTTCGCTCATGGGCATGCCGTCTCGTCCAGGCCGTCGGCCGCATCGGGCCGCGCCTCGGGCTGCAGCAGCGCCAGGCGCGGCGCGTGGGCCGGCAGGCGGCCTGCCCAGTACGGGTAGCGCCGCAGCAGATGGAACAGGAAAAAGCTGCGCACCTTGCGCCATGCCTTGGCCTCGGTCAGGTCGCGCGCGGCGATCTGCCGGCAATGGTGGGCCATGAGCCGTTGCAGACGCTCGTCCAGCACGCGGTTGAATGCGCGGTCCCGGATCAGCAGGTTCGCTTCGAGGTTGAACGCCAGGCTGAGCGGATCGAGGTTGCTGGAGCCGACGGTGGCCCATTCATCATCGACCAGCGCCACCTTGCTGTGCAAGGGCCGGTCGCAGTACTCGAAGATTTGCACGCCGCCGTGCAGCAAGTGCTCGTAAAGCATGGCAGCGGCGGTCTGCACGATCGGCATGTCGGGATTGCCCTGCAGGATCAGCGAGACATCGACGCCGCGCCGCGCCGCATTGCGCAAGTCACGCAGAAAGCTATAGCCCGGGAAAAAGTAGGCATTTGCAATCACTACGCGCCGGCGCGCCAGTCGCAGCGCCAGGCGGTACTGGCGCTCGATGTCGTTGCGGTGCGCGCCATTATCGCGCCACACGAAAATCGCATCGGCAGCGCCGCCCGGCGGTGCCGTCGGCTGCGGACAACGGCAGCGCCGCAGTGCCGGCTCGCCCGTCTCCATGGCGGCGTGGATAAAACGGTGGATCTCGGCCACGACCGGCCCCTCGGCTTCAACAGCGTAATCTTGCTTGGCAGCGGGGCCATCGTGCACCAGATGTTCGGCGGAGAAATTGATGCCGCCGACGAAGGCACGCACCCCGTCCACCACCAGCAGCTTGCGGTGCAGGCGACGAAAATAACTGATGTGCCGCAGAAAGCGCGATACCGGTGCGTACATATGCACCCGCACACCGGCGGCGACCAGCGCGGCAATGAATTGCTGCGACAAATCATGCGAGCCGAAGCCGTCGATGGTCAGATCGATATGCACGCCACGCCGCGCCGCTTTCAGTATTGCCGCCTGTAAGCTCTTTCCGACTTTGTCCTCGCGCAGGATGAAGGTTTCGATCAACACTTCGTGCTGCGCGCAGGCAATCGCCTCGCACACGCGCGGAAAAAATGACTCGCCATTTTCAAGGAGCGTGAATTTATTACCGCTAATCCATGGCTGGCTCAACGTTCGCTATCCCTTCGTCTGTCAATCATTGCCGGCTGTGGCGTGATGCATAAAACGCACCAGAAAGCGCGTCGCGCGCCAGTAGGAACATGCGTAAAGGTGCGCCCTCGGATCGCGCAGGCATTGCTATGGAGACGACTCCGGACGAAAGGTTTTCTGCCATGGCGCAATTAGCGCTTCATATGGATACACAGCGCTGCACGGACGGCACTATGCAGCGCTGTGCAGTATCAGCGCCCGATACCGTTGGTCGGGCCGCTTTGCGTGCCAGTGGGCGCGCCGGCAGAACCGCCGCTGCCGACCGCGCCGCTGCCGGGCGACACTGGGTAGGCGGACGAATTGGTGGCCGGCGAGGTGCCGCTCGTGCCCGAAGTGCCTTCCGTGCGGGATGGGCTTCCCGACCCGGAAGCGGCGCAATCGGTATTCCCGGTCGGCGCAACAGGCCCGGAAAGGTTGCTCCCGCCCGTCGTACCGGAACTTCCTGTGGCTGGATTGTTGTTGCGCATCACCGCTGGCGGGCAATCGACCGTGGCGCCGGAAGCCGAGGTGGCGGGCGTACCGGAGTTGCCGCTGCTATCGGGAACCGGCGACGGCGTGGCTACGGTGCCCGGCCTGCTGCTTGGGGAACCGGGCGGTAGATCTGGCATGGCCGGGCTGCCGCTGCCAAAGGTGCGCGCGTCGCCTGCGGCCGCATCCGGGGACGGCGCTTGCGCGCTAGTCAGTCCTGCGGCCGCCGCCAGCGCCGCACAAAGAATCGTTGACGATAGTGCTTTCATCTTGTTTTCTCCTCGAAAAGACAACTCCGTGCCGTAATTGGCTGCAGAAAAAGTAGGTAAACGCCACTTACCTTGCATTGCCTGCGGGTAGATTACGGCCGCGATGGCTAGACGCGTCCTCACTCGGTGCGGCGCCGGTATTGCCCGTGCCCGTGCCCGATGCCTTCTTGCCGCTTCCCGATGCGCCCGACGCCGCTGCCGCGCAATCGGCGCCGGCCGAAGGCGTGCTCGGCCCAGACAAGGCATAGCCGCTTCCGGTGCTGGCGCTGCCGCCATCCTTGTGCGCACTGCGCGCAATCGCGCCGGGGCAATCTGCCTTCTCGCCGGAAGCGGAGGTATCGGGCGTATGCGATCCGCCCGTCGAATTGGGCGAAGCCGGTGCCCCGCCCGAAGCGGCGCTGCCTGCGGTGCCACTGGCGCCGGAACTCTGCGCCGACGTGTGCTGATCCTCCGGGCCACTCGTGCCGAGCGTGCGGTAACTCACCCTGGAAGTATTGTGCGAAGGCACTTGCGCCGGCGCCGTTGCACTCGCCGCCATGAGTGCAGCAAAAACCAAGGTCGATGATGCTTTCTTCATCATTCCTCCACGATGACAGTCAATAGGGTGCGCTATCGTCTGCAAAGACCATGCCATTGGCAATGCCGGCAACCGTGCCATCAGGCCATGTCCTGCCTTGCCGCATGTCACGCAATGGCTTGCGATGTCAAGCCTTTGTCCCTGGAGGACAAGAGGCGGCGTGAATGCGGCGGCGTGCCCGCTGTCTATCGGTGGCGATATGCATTCGTTTTTTTTCGTATGTAGTCGAATACGATCGTTTGCATACCAAAAAAAATTAAAACACCGATCCCACGGACAGGAGACAAAACGTGCACCCCATCCCATTCCGCTTGCCGCACCACTAGCTTCAGCCTGACTGCCCGTTGCAGTCGTTCGCCTCGCGCGAGGTGACGACGCGTCTGCGCGCATATCCGCCGGTGCGCGCCGCTGGCGTACGCCTGTTTCTCATCCGCGTCAGTCAGCAACGGGCCTGTTTTTTGTTGACGAGAGTTTTTGACCAAGGCTCTGCCAAGAGAGTCCCCCACCACAACCAGCCATCTTTATTGGAGACATTTATGGTTATATGGAAATCAGTAATGAATCGAGCGGCCAGCGCGCTGGCCTATGTGACGGTCGCAGCCTCTGCGCTGGCACTGATGCCATCGGCATTCGCGGCCAACAACGATCCTGTCGTACTGGTGCACGGCTTCCTCGGCTTCGGCCCCGCTGAATTGCAGGGCACCGGCTTCAAGTACTGGGGCGGCTACAACGATGTCGAAGCCCACATGAAGACGTACAACGGCTCGCATCTGGTACGCACCGCGAGCGTCGGCCCGGTCAGCTCGAACTGGGACCGCGCCGTCGAGCTGTATTACCAGATCAAGGGCGGCTGCGCCGACTACGGCGCCAAGCGCACCGCGCAATTCGCCGCCTACGGCAAGATCCAGAAGCCGGCTGGGAAATGCTGGGCCGCCGATCCCAACAACAACCCGAACCACTACCCGGTCGCACTGTATCCGCAGTGGGATGCGGCCCATCCGATCCACCTGGTGTCGCACAGCCAGGGCGGGCAATCCGTGCGCACCCTGATCCAGTTGCTGGAAAACGGTTCGCCCAACGGCGACGAGGGCGGCGGCGAACTCTACACCGGCGGCAAGATCGGCTGGGTCAAGAGCGCCACCACCATCTCCACCCCGCATAACGGCACCACCTTGCGCGACGTGATCATCGATTACGTGCCCAAGGTGTCGGAACTGGCGGGCGACATCATCCAGGTCGCGGGCCTCGGCGGCAGCAACGCGCTCTACGGATTCGATCTGGAGCAATACGGCCTGGCGCAAGGGCCGGCCGAATCGTTCAGCGATTTCATCGAGCGCACCAAGGGCGCGCCGTTCTGGTCCTTGTCCAATCGCGATTCGGCACAGTGGGACCTCGGCCCGGATGGCGCCAAGGAGCTGAACAACTGGGTCAAGACTTCGCCCAACGTGTTCTACTATTCGATCGGCAGCAAGGCGACCGAACAAGGCAGCTTCTGCTGCAACTCGACCGACCGCCTCATCGCGCCGTTCCAGAGTTCCAGCTACCAGTACGCGCGCGACGACATGATCTTCTTCACGAAGAACACAGCCGGCGAATGGGTGGTGCCGTCGATCCTGATGCGCGGCATGGGGTCGTATACGCAGACCGATCCGAGCCGCGTGATTATCGACAGCAACTGGTTCGCCAACGACGGCGTGGTCAACACGATCAGCATGAAGTCGCCGGCCGGACAGTCGGTGCGCAGCTATGACGGCACGTCGGTGCGTGGCACGTGGAACTACATGGGGTATTACAATCAGTACGACCATTTCGACGTGATCGGCTGGTTGCTTCCGGGTTCTTCGGTCTATCCGATCTACGACAACTTGACGAAAATTCTGTATGGCTTGTGACCGTGCAGCGCATGCTCGGAAAACGACGATGGAAATGAAACAGATACTTGCATGGACAGGAGCGGCGGCGCTGACCACATCCTTTTTCGTGTTTGTGATGTGGCCGGACGAAAAAGCGGCACAGCGCGGTGCCGCCGAACCCAATCTTTTCAGCTTCATCAAGCCGATGGGCGCCGACGCATCAGCGAGCGGCAGCGCGCGGCCGGCACCGGTTGCCGGCGTCACGGCAGCAGAGCAAGCGGCGTCCTACGCCGCCGAGCAGCCTTCACTGCGCGACGTGCCTGACGCCACCATGAAAGTCGCCCGTGTTCAGGAAAGCGTGCAAAGGATGCGCCTCCGGGGCGCGAGCGAGGATGAGGTGTACCGCATGCGTGCCGCCGAATTGTCGGCGGACGCGGCAACACATCTGGCGGGAATGGAGCGGGATGAAAATGCATGGAAATCCCGCGTCGGCGCTTATCTTGCCGAGCGAGATAAGCTACTTGGCAGTAATTCCGGCATGTACCCTGAAGAGGCATTGCAGCAGTTGCGCAATGCCCGTTTTACCGCCGACGAACAAAAACTGCTCGCCACCTACGAAAGCGCCGGAATCCCCCGGTTGACGCTGGAGTGAGTCTCCGGCGCGCGGCCACCCGGGCTATGATGCCTGAGTGAGCCGCGACCCAGATATTCCCGTCCTCCTGTTCGGCGCCTTTGACCGTCACAACTTCGGCGATCTCTTGTTTCCGCATGTCGCCGCAGCCTTGCTCGTCCGGAAAAAGCTGATCTTCGCCGGATTGAGGCAGCGCGACTTGCGCCGTTTCGGCGGACATCGGGTGCAGGCGCTGCCGCAGCTTGTCAGACAGTGGAAAAACCGGCCGCTGCATATCATTCACGCCGGCGGCGAACTCCTGACTTGCGATGCATGGCAGGCTGCGGTGATGCTGTTGCCGCCGGACCAGGCACAAGAAACCGTCATGCGCTTCGCTGCGCGCCCGGAACAAGGACGGGAATGGGCGTGCCGCATGCTGGGGCTTTCCGATCTGGCACCCTATGTCGTGTCGCGTGACCTGTTTCCCGGCGCAGGCAAGGTGATCTGCAATGCCGTCGGCGGCATGGACCTCGATGTGCGCAATCCTGCCTTGCAGGATGAAGTGCGGGCGAAACTCCGTGCGGCTGACTGGATCGGCGTGCGCGACGGCCGGACGCAGGCATTGCTCAGTGCTGCGGGAATTGCGGCGCGCCTGATGCCCGATCCCGCAGTGATGGTGGCCGAACTGTTTGGCGACACGATAGGCGCGCGCTGGCGGCAAGGCGAAGTTGCCCGAGTGTCGAACGCTTTCCCGGAAGGGTATGTGGCCGTGCAATTCAGCAACGACTTCGGTGATGACAGGACGCTGGCTGCCATTGCCGCCCAGCTTGACGGCCTCGCGTTGTCCAGCGGCCAGGGCATCGTGTTCTTCCGCGCCGGTGCGGCGCCTTGGCACGATGACGTCGATGCCTACCGGCGTATCGTGACCCGCTTGCGCGCGCCATCGGTCATCTTCAACTCCCTCCATCTCTGGGATATCTGCGCGCTGATTGCCGGCAGCCGGGTGTACGCGGGAAGCAGCCTGCACGGCCGGATTGTCGCGATGGCGTACGCGGTCCCCCGCGTCAGCCTGCGCTATCCGGCGCAGGCAGGGCAGCTGGCCAAGCCGGAAGCCTTTGCCGCTGCCTGGGACCCGGCGCTGCCGGCCGCGGTCGAGGTGCATGACATTGCGCATGGCATCGAGCAGGCACTGGCGGCCGACCCGGCACAGTTGCGCGATACCGCCAGACATCTGGCGGCGCGCTACCGCACGGAATTCGCGGCGTTATGCGCCGGGATCCAGTAATGTGTCGCGGCTTCAGCTTCCCGCAGGCCATTCGTTGAAGGGGAAGGGCACGTCTTCCGAGACAAAGGTCAGGAAGTTCACCAGCTGCCGCATATAGAGCCCGAGGCTGCGTCCGAAGGATTGCAGGCGGGCGTTGGGGGCGCCGTTCACCAGGGCCAGCACTAGCTGGATGATTGCGACGCAGAACAGCACCGTGCCGGACAACTGGTACGCGAACGCCATCAGCACCATGAACAATGCGCGTACCAGCAGGCTGCGTTCGCCGGTCGTGATAACGGGAGGATGATTCATGATGACTCCTTTCAAAACATGGACTAATCGTGCACTAATCGCCGTCGCGGCCAAGCCTTTCCAGCTTGGTGAGATGTTTTTTCACCGCTTCGGGTTTCATGTCGCCGGCCATGCCGATCAGGGTTTCATTGACCGGCGCAATGCCGACAAAGCCGAGGATATTGCGTTCGAGCGACTTGATGCTATGTGCGCGGAAATACCACCGATAGATGGCGGCGGGCATACCCATGGTGACGACGACGCGCGCGGAGCGGCCGGTCAATCCCTTGTTGTTGAGCGGATTATTCCTGCCTTCGCGCGCGAACGCGAAGCCGGGACGGGCCACCTGCTCGAGGAAGCCCTTGAGCAGCGCGGGCATGTCGCCCAGCCAGAGCGGAAAAAACAGCACCAGGTGTTCGGCCCATTTGATGGCGGCCTGCGCATCGGCCAGCCCCGGCGGAAGTGCTCCGTCTTCCCATTCATGCTGGCTGCGCAGCAGCGGAAACTCAAGAGCCGCGACGTCGATGCGTCGCAGTTCGTGGCCGGCGGAAGAAGCGCCTGCTGCATAACTGTCTTCCAGCGCATGGCACAAATGGTGTTGGCCATTGTCCGGATGACCTTGAATCAAGAGAATTCGTTTGCTCATGATCGGCTCCCTAGGTATGGTTCAGGCTGTCATACCGTCGTCGTAAATTCCTTGATCCATCACAAAGCGTTCAGGATTCGGAGTGCCAGTCCACCTTCCACCATCGGGGCAACAGTGTTCGCACGTTCAGGCGCGCGAACCGATCATCGATCAGGTACACGATGCCGCGGTCGGATTGCGTGCGGATCACGCGGCCTGCCGCCTGCACCACCTTTTGCAGGCCCGGATACAGATAGGCATAGTCGTAGCCGGCGCCGAACGCGGCATCCATGCGCTCCCTGATCTGTTCGTTGACCGGGTTGAACTGCGGTAGTCCGAGCGTCGCGATGAAGGCCCCGACCAGGCGTTCGCCCGGCAAGTCGATGCCCTCGGCGAACGCGCCGCCCAGCACGGCAAAGCCGATGCCGCAGCCGGCAGGAGTAAAGCGCGCCAGGAATTGCTCGCGCTCTTGCTCGTCCATGCGGCGCGACTGTTCCCACACCGGAATCGCGGGATGGCGCGCGCGAAACAGCTCGGCCACGTTATGCAGATACTCGAAGCTGCTGAAGAACGCGAGGTAGTTGCCGGGCCTCTCGCGGTACTGCCGGGCCATGAGTTCGACGATCGGCGCGAACGACTGCGCGCGATGCTGGTAGCGGGTGGAGATGCTGCCGGCGATCCTGACCGTCAACTGCTCCGCCGTGAAGGGCGACTCCACGTCGATGCAGGCCGTGTCCTGCGGCAGGCCCAGCATGTCGCAATAGAAGTGCCAGGGACTGAGCGTGGCGGAAAACAGGGTGATTGTGCGTGCCGCCCCAAAGCGGGGCGCGAGAAACGGCGCCGGGAGGATGTTCCTGATGCAGAGCACCGAGCGGTCACGCCCGCCATGCTGCTCCTTGGCGACATCGAACAGCGAGTGCGCATCGAATGACTCGATCAGGCGCGAGAAATGCAGCGCATCGAAATAGAAGCGCTGCAGACCGCTGTCGAAATAGGTCGGATTTTCGGCCAGAAAATCGGTGATCGCACTGATCGCCTGCTGCAACGCGCCGGCAAACTTGGGCGGAATTTCCGGATAGGCGCAATAGGCCTGCCCCTGTTCCTTATGCAGCGCATTCCAGGCGCGGTTGAGCCGGTCCAGGCTTTTTTTCAGCGCTGCGGGAGCGGACTGGCGCATGAAGTGGAATGCCGCCTGATCCAGTTCGGCGCTGTACATCTTGCGGGCGCGCTCAATTAGGTTGTGCGCCTCGTCCACCAGCACGGCGGCGCGCCACTGGTTATCGAGCGTCAGGCCATGCAGCACCGCGCCGGTGTCGAAATAATAGTTGTAGTCGCCCACGACGACATCGCACCAGCGCGCCAGCTCCTGGCCCAGATAGTAGGGGCAGACCCGGTACTCGAGCGCGATGGCGCGCGTGGTCGCCTTGTCCAGTGCGCCAGTGACGAGTGCGGCCTGCCTGGCTTGCGGCAGGCGGTCGTAGAAACCTTGCGCGAGCGGGCAGGACTCCCCGTGGCACGCCTTGTCCGGATGCTCGCAGGCCTTGTCGCGTGCGATCAGTTCGAGCGTGCGCAGCGGCAGCGTCGGCGCCCCCTGTCTTATCTGCGCCAATGCATCGAGCGCCAGCGCGCGGCCGGAGGTTTTCGCCGCCAGAAAAAAAATCTTGTCGAGTTTCTGTGCCGGGCAGGCCTTGAGCAGCGGGAACAGCGTCCCTATCGTCTTGCCGATCCCGGTCGGCGCTTGCGCCATCAGGCAGCGCCCGCTGCTCGCCGCACGGTAGACGGCCTCGGCCAACTGGCGCTGGCCGGATCGGAAGGCGGCATGCGGAAAATGCAGCGCGGCCAGTGCCTGGTCGCGAGCGATGCGATGCGCCAGTTCCTGATCGGCCCAGGCAAGGAAACGTTCGCACTGTTCATCGAAATGCTGCTGGAGTGCGGTCGCCGCATACTGTTCGACCAGTACCGTTTCCTTCTGGCTCCCGATCTCGAAGTACACCAGCGCCAGGCGCACTTCGGACAGCCCCAGTTTTTGGCACAGCAGCCAGCCGTACATCCTGAGCTGCGCCCAATGCAGGTGGCGGTGATTGTCGGGAATGGCTTCGAACTTGCCCTTGTAGGTCTTGATTTCTTCCAGCTGGTTCGAGGCCGGGTCGTAGCCGTCGGCACGCCCGCGCACCAAGAGGTGCTTGTATTGGCCCGCCAGGCTGACTTCAGCCTGATAGCCGGCGGCGCGGCGCGCGGTGACGGTAGCATGCCCGGCTATGCCTTCCTGCGCCGACGGCGCGGGCGTGAAGCGTAGGTCGAGGTCGCCTTGCTTGGCGGTGAACTCGGTCAGTGCACGTACCGCGACCGTGTATTTCACGTGCGCTCCTGGGTCCATTGCACATAGCAGACCGCGACCGGCATGCCGTGTTCGACGCAGTAATCCAGCCAGCGCAGCTGGTTGTCCTGCAGCCGGTCGCCCGGGCCTTTCACCTCGATCATGCGGTAGCGCTTGTCGGCGGGCCAGAACTGGATCAGGTCGGGAAAGCCGGCGCGATTGGACGGGATGTCCTTCAGGATGCGCTCGAACCATTTCTTCAGATGGGCGGCAGGAATGCAGGCCAGCGCCATGTCCTTGAGCTCCTCGTCCAGGATGTCCCAGAACACGAAGGGCGACTGTATTCCTGCCTTGTCCGCGAAGTGGCGGTTGATGGTATCGATGTATTGTCCGGAATCGAGCTGGGCCAGGCAGTGCGCGAATTCCCGCTCGCGCCGCCACTGAAAGTCCGCGCTGTGCAAGTCGGCCGGGCCCACATGGAAGGGATGGAAAAAGGCGCCGGGCACGGCGGCGAAGATCGCTTGCCAGCACAGCAGCCCGAACAGTGAATTGATCAGCGTGTTTTCGACGTAGCGCAGCGGCGCGTCCGGCTGCGCGAGATGGGTACCGGCCAGCGCTTCCACCGAAAAATCGGTGTCGGGGCGGGGCAGGACGAGGTCGATGCGCGCCACCGGATGCGCCGGGCGCGGCGCAGTCTTCGGCAAGCCGAGCCGGCGCTGCAGGCGCGGCAGGATGCGCGACAGCTGCTGGCTTTCGGCTTCGCTTTCGGGCTCCCGGCTGGCGGCACCTGCCAGCGCGAACGCTTCCGGGATCTGCCCGCAGCGCTCCAGCACGCGGATTGTGCGCAGGCGTGCTTCAGGAAAGCGGCATGCCGAATAGATTGCCAGCGCCTCGGACAGCGCGGCGTTGCGCTCGTAGTGCTGGGCGATCCGGAACAGCAGCTTCTGGCGCCGGCGCTCCAGCCAGTCGTTGTCCAGCGCGCCGGGGAGATCGCGCAGTATGTCTGCCGCTTGCTCGCCCTGTTCGAAGCGCTCGCCGCACTGATGCAGATGCAGGCAGGTATCGACGTCGGCCCGCGTGCGAAATGCCAGCGAGGACGCGGAAAACGCGACCTTTTCATACATGTAGATGCCGAGGTCGGACAGCACGAATTCTGACCAGTCCTGGCGGCAGTTGCCGAAGAAGATGAGTTTCAGGCGGTCGCACAGCGCATTGACCTGCACCTGGTACACGCAGTCGCCGGCGCCGGGATGCCATGCCTCGAAAGGGCGGGCTTCGGGAAAGTCCACTTGCAGCGCTTCGAGCAGTTCGGCCTTGCGCGCATGGGGATTGGGCAGGCGGAAGGCTTGCGCAATTTCCATTTTGGTCAGCAGGGCGAACGCCTGTTCCAGCGTGAGCAGCGGCCGGTCGTCGATCCAGCCCAGCTGCACCAATGCTTGTGCCGCTTCCCGCGTGCAGCCGATTTCGTCGTAACGCAATTTGCTGGCACGGAACAGCTCGCCCTTGCGCATCACCATGCGCACTAGCAGCGCGCGCGATGGCTGCGCCAGCGCGGTAAAGCGCACGATGAAGGCATGTTCATCGTGCGTGAGCAGGGCACCGTAACGTTCGCTGATCCACTCCAGCACCCGATGGAAATTGTCGAGGTAGTAGAAGCGGTTTTCGAGCGTCCGGATCATCGAAGGAGGTGGCAAATCGGGCAAGGCATGCAGCGCTTGTGGGGCTGAAAAGGCAATGAGGGAGTCCACGGCATTATCGCGAAGCACCGCTTCATCCGCAACTTGTCAGGAATGCGTGACATACGAATAACGCTTGCAGTTGCACTGCGGATCGATTGAATTCTTCAATGAAAGATTGCGGCAGGAAATGGCATAATCGGCGAATCAAAAAATTGCCGTAGGTCAAAACGCTTCATGTATACATCACCGTTTTCCCGCACCACACTTCATGACCTGTTCTCACGCAAGGGCTTGTCTTCCATCTCGGTACTGATCGGTGGCATCTGTTTCATGCTATCGCTGGTGATGGCATTGATCATCGCGCAAGCCAATCCGGGCATGCTGGCAATCTGGGTTGTCGCGATACTTGCAACACTGGCATTCATGCGCATCCATCGCAGATGGCGCGCCATGTTTGAGAGGATTTATGCATTTCAGCCGGCACAGACGGTCCTGGCGGCGCGCAAGGACTGGCGGGGAAATGTGGAAGACGTGGCTTTTCGGGAAATAACTACTTGAGTGGCTGGCATCCCTGACGCTGTCAGACAGCATCAGGGAAAACGCAGGGCGGCAAGCGCCGCTGCGTCGTCGTAATACTTCAGAGTTCTTCGCCGGCGCGCTTGATGCCTTCGTGCTGGTGACTCTGGATCTTTTCCTTGTGCTTCAGCACCTGGCGGTCGAGCTTGTCGGCCAGGCTGTCGATGGCTGCATACATATCGTCGGCGACGCTATCCAGATGAATCGCATTTCCCTTCATGCGGACATTGACTTCGGCACGTTGACGTTTTTCCTTTTCGGTCAGTTGTTCCACGCCGAGGATGACCGCAATATCGGTGATCTGGTCGAAATGGCGCACCACCCGTTCCAGCTTGCTTGTTACATAGTCGCGAAGCGCTGGCGTGACTTCGAGGTGCTGTCCGGTGATTGTCAGGTTCATGCAGTTAACTCCAATTAAGATAAGAAACAGTGGCTGCCCCCGACATGCCGGTCGGCAGGTACTGTCGGCTGTGTACGCCTAGTGTGATCTATTTACAGGTTTGACACAGGGTTCGCGGATGATATGACGCTGGCAGATGGTCGATAAATGATTTAAATCAAAAACTCATGCAAACAAGCCATGCAAAAACCAGCAGATTTCCTCGCCGCTGCGTTCGCGGTAAATCCAGTAGCAAGCCGATGCCGCATCCTGCGCAATGAAGTAGTCGCGCACCACCAGTCCACCATCCCACCAGCCGCATTCGATTCTTTCCGGACCCTTGAGCATTTTTAACGGCGAACCGTAAAACGGCCGGTGCTGGCGCACGGTCAGCGCAACCGGCTTGTCCAGTATCCAGAATGGCCGCTCGGCATGCGGCAGGAACGAGGCGGTCGGACGGGAAACCGTGGCGGCCGGAATCCAGGCGTTGCATATTTCGGGCCGGTGATCCGCGCGCGGCGCCGGTACCAGCACACCCTGGCTGCCCAGGCGCGCGGCCAGCAGTTCCAGCAGGCGGTGGTAATCGGCGCAGGTGCCGCCAGGGTCGGGGAACAGCGACCCGGTCGGCGGCAGCATGGGTTGTGCCTGCGCTGCTTCCAGGTGCAGCGCGATCACCGGGGCGGTGAGTTCGATGCGGCCGAGCCGTTCCTTCAGCAGCCGGGTCAGGTGCTCTTCATGCCAGGCCGGCGCGGCCAGCGCGATCTCGACTGGCGTGGGCGCAATTGCGCTGCGTCCGCGCTCGTGCTGCAGCAGCAGCACGAAGCGCGATATCGCCAGCTGCTGCGCCACCAGCCAGCCGGTCATCTGCAGCAGCAGGCGGCGCGTGGCGAACAAGACGGCTTCCGCATGCTCGATGCGGCCGGGCAGCTCCAGCCCCGCGGAAAATGCCTTGGGCGCCTGCACCCACTGGCACAGTTCGGGCGCCAGTCCGTATGCGCGGTCGAGTGCCTCCAGCACCTCTTTGCCGGTGCGCCGCTGCAGCCCGGCGCGCGGTAGCCGGCGCAGCTCTCCCAGGGTGCGGCAGTCGATCCCGGCCAGCCATTCATGATAGGGCCGCAGCGCGGGCAGCAGGTTGCAGGGCAGAAGATCGAGCCGGCGCATCATGCTGTCGATGCGAATTGCGCGCCGTTGCAGCGGCATGCGGCTGCGGTGGCGCGCAAGCAGCCATGCGCCCTGAGCGGTCGGTCCCATGCCAAGCTGCGGCGTGAAGCCGAGGGCGGCGACGGTGCCGCGCACCAGGCGGCACAGCGCCAGCCGTCCGCCAAACGCGCGCAGGCTGGCCGTCACATCCAGCAGCAGGCTCGACTCTTCGGCAAGTGCGACTTCCGGCGTGTACTGCAGCAGCGCGAGCGCGATGCCGCCGAGCGCTTCCTGCTCCCGCAGGGTGTCGCGCTCGTGGAGTTGCGCATCGGGGCAGATGGCCTGCACCCCGGCGCGCCGCATACCGCTGCGCACTCCGGCAGCAGCGGCAGGTGCGCTCATCGCCAGCACCCGCTCGCGCTCGACGACGACGTGCCTGCCCGGCTCACACCAGCGCGGCAGGAACGCTTCGAGCGGCAGCTGCGGCAGGTGCACGGCGATCCAGGCGCGCATGGGCGGAAGGGGCAAGAAAGAATGGGGATGACGGCATGCCGTCCAGCTTGAGATGAAGCGTTTCGCCATGCAGCGGGCCGCGCCGCTTGATGATGGCGATCCTGACGCCGCCGTTGGCGGGATGCAGCGCCAGCCGCAGCGGCGCGGGCGAGGCATCCTGACCGTCGGCGAGCGGCCGCATGGCCCAGAACAGGATGTCTGCGGCTTGCGCCGCCAGATGCAGGCGTCGCAGCGCTTCCGGGCGTGTGTGTGTTTGCCAGAACAGCAACGCGCCGCAGCTGCCATTGCGCAGGATCTGTTCCGCGCTCCACAAGGCATCGGTATTGCGCGCGGCCTTGACCCAGAGCAGGCGCTCGGCAGGCAGGCCCCATGCGCTCCAGGCCGCTGCCTGCGGCGCATGGGGCGGCTGTACCAGGGCGATGCGGCGTTTTTGCGCGATGGCGCCAAGGGCCGGGCGCAGCAGATGCATTTCGCCGATGCCCGCTTGTGGCAGCAGCAATTCGATCAAGGCTGCACTCGGCCAGCCGCCGCCGGGCAGTTCCCGGTCCAGTGTTGCATAACCGGTAGGCGTGACCGCGGCCCGGTACGAACCCATCTGGCTGGCGCGCCAGACCGCATCCGGCAAAGTGGCCGGGTGCGCAGCCAGCTCCGGGGTAGGGGAAACTAATGCGGGCATCGCACCTCCTAGTTATTCTTTTGAGCGATTGTTTATTTGTTCTGCACTGTATAAATATACAGTATTATTTCGAGCCCGGATAGTTATACCTCAAGTGATTGAGGCCTCGCATTTTCCCGAAGCTGCTTTTCATGCAAACCCGCATTACATCGGTCGGACTATTGGTCAAGGCCGGCCCCGACGACAAGTTTAAATACCCGCACCACATCGATCGCGCCAGCCTCGATGCGCTGCCGGCGAAACCAGGCATTTACATCTTCCGCGACGAACAGGACCGGCCGCTTTATGTCGGCAAGAGCGTCAGCATCCGCACGCGTGTGCTGTCGCATCTGCGCACGCCGGAAGAGGCGCGCATGCTCAGGCAAAGCCGTTATGTGGAATATCGCCGTACCGCCGGCGAGATTGGCGCGCTGCTGCTGGAGGCCCGTCTGATCAAGGAAATGCAGCCGCTGCACAACAAGAAGTTGCGTCGCACCCGCGAAATGTGTTCATTGCACCTGCTGCCGGAAGCGGGCGCAGTGCCCGAAATCGTCTATGCGCGCGAGCATGACTTCGCCTGCACGACGGACTTGTATGGATTGTTCGCCACGCGCAAGGCGGCGCTGGAAAAACTGCGCGAGATCGTCGATGCGGAACGGTTATGTCCGGCCATGGCAGGGCTGGAAACGTTGACGCGCGGCCGTGCCTGCTTTGCGCGCCAGATCGCGCGCTGTCTTGGCGCATGCGTTGGGGAAGAATCGGCGCAAGACCACCATCGTCGCCTGCACGCAGCGCTGGACGCCATGCGGGTCGTGGCCTGGCCCTATGCCGGTCCGATGGGCATTGTTGAGGAGTGCGATGGGTGGATGCAAACCCATGTGATCGACCGCTGGTTTTATCTCGGGTCGATCGACCATGCCGAAAACGCGACGCAGCTCAAGCGTCCGACCAGGCGCGCCTTCGACATCGACACCTACAAAATTCTCGTCAAACCGATAATGCGCCGGGAATTGCGCATCGAGCCTGTGGCGTTCTCAATCAAAAAATAGCGTCACCATCAGGCCGCGTCCGACACGGTGTTCATTGACTTTTCGCCAATGAGCACACCGGTCAGGCCGCCGCTTTTCTCCAGTTATTTGGATGTGCCCGGCGTAGAGGAAGACGAGGAAGAACCGCCCGGTGGTGGAGTGGTGGTGGTGGTACTGCTGCTTCCGTCCGGCGCCGTGGTGGTGCTGCTGCTGCTGCTGCCCGGCGGAGGAGTCGTGCTGCCGGCGCTGCTTTCGGTGCCGCCGGCGCTGCCCGTAGTGCCGCCAGTTGTGCCGCTCGTGCCTGGCGTGCTCGCACTCGGGGCGCTGCCTGGGGCGCTGCTGGTTGCGCCGCCAGTCGTGCCGGTCGTACCACTCGTCGATCCAGCGGTGCTGCCGGCCGTACCGGAACTGGGAGCGCTGCTGGTGGCGCCGCTGCTAGGTGCTTCCGTCGACTCTTTCTTTCCGCATGCAGTGACTGCAAGAGTGGCTACCAACGCCGCGAGCAATACTGAGTATTTCATATCGGTTCCTCTCAAGAAATATAGTTGTAAATTGAGTACTCGGCTTATTGGAGGAACCACAAAAGCGTAAGTGCCGATGCAAACATTGATTAATATCAGTAGCTGATATGTTTTTTTCAATATCTGCTGCCGGCCTGGTTGCATGGGAAATGCGTTGCTATAAAATATTGACTATGGGCAACTTTTTCTGCCGTTATGAAAAGTTGTAGGAACTTAATAATAAAGGCTATGCAAATAGCCTCGGCCTCAGGCAGCACTCAAGGCCGCAGGCCGATTTCAGCCTGCCGGGAGTTACATGAACAAATCATCATTACGCCGGCAACTGGTCTGGCCGTACGTGCTGCTCGTACTGTTCGTTTCAGCGACGATCGGCTGGGTGTCGTACCGCGCCGGCGAGGAAGCCGTCCGGGAGCTCTCGCAGCGCCTGCTGACGGACATGGCGGACCGCATCGGCCGTGCAACCGAACAGCATCTGGCCGGCGCGCTGACCGCGCTGAACGCGGTGGCGCCCGATCCACGCACGCTTCCCCGGGAACAACCGTTTTCCGACGACCTCGCCGCACTCGAGCGGCGCTTCTGGGTAGCCACTGGCTTATCCATGGACATCAACAACTACGTCTATTTCGGCGGCGCGGACGGGCGCTTCATCGGGGTTGACCGGGTCAACCGGGATCTGGTGGAACTCTATCTGCGCGAGCCCGGCGCCGGCAAGCGCACGGTGTATGCAGTGGAGGCTCCTGGCGACTGCAGCCGCGTACTGCGCACCGACGACTATGACGCGCGCAAACGCCCCTGGTACGCCACGGCCGTCAGAAGGAGCAAGCCGGTGTGGTCGCCGGTATATAACGATTTCACCTCGAAGGAGCCCACTATCACCCTGGCCAAGCCGGTGTATCGCGCGGACCACAGCGTGGCTGGCGTGCTGGCGACCGATGTCACGCTCCGGATGCTGACGGACTTCCTGCGCACGCTGAAGATCAGCGAGCATGGCTTGGCATTCGTGATGGACAGCGATGGCGTCATGATCGCCACTTCAGGCGGCGAGCTGCCGTTCAAGATGGTGCAGGGCGTGCCCGCTCCCCGACGCATCGAGGAAATGCAGACGCCGCTGATCCGCGAGGCCTATGCCAAGGTACTGGAATGGAAAAACCGGGAAACAGACGGCGGCGCACCTGGCGAAAACGACTTCACGGCCGTTGCCGGTTCGCTTGAAATTGCCGCCAGCCGGCTTGGGCAGAAGTACGGCGTGGACTGGATCAGCGTGGTCGTCGTGCCGCGCTCGGATTTCATGGGCGGCGTCACGCGCAGCTTCATCCAGGGCATCTTCATCGCCGCCTTCTGCGTCATCGTCGCGCTGGTGCTCGGGCTGTCGCTGCTTAACCGGGTACTCAACGACATTCGCCAGCTCACCGACGCAGCTAGGAAGATCGGCGACGGCGAGCCGCTGCCTGCGCTCAACATCCGCCGTCGCGACGAGATCGGCCAGCTGGCGATGAGCTTCAGCGAGATGGAGCACAACCTGCGCATCGACAAGCTGACCGCAGTGTTCAACCGCGCATCGCTGATTGCGCAGATCGGTTTCTTGCGGCGCCAGCTGGCGCAGAAAGGAAGCGAGCAGCCCAGCTTCGCGCTGCTGTTCATCGATCTCGATAATTTCAAGACCATCAATGACCACTACGGTCACGGCGCCGGCGACCGGGTGCTGGTCGCCGTTGCGGCGCGCCTGAAGGAGGCGGTGCGCGTGAGCGATGTGGTGGCGCGCTACGGCGGCGATGAATTCGTCGTGCTGCTCAAGGGCGTAACCGACGTCCATGACGTGATCGCGACCGAGAACAAGATCCGCGATATCGTGGAAGAGCCGGTGCAGCTCGAGCATGGCTCGGCGCAGGTCGGCATGTCGATCGGCTGGGCGCTGTTCCCGCAGGATGGCGAGGATGTCGACGCGCTGATGAAGATCGCCGACCAGCGCATGTTCGAAGCCAAGAAGGGCCGCAAGGCAGCGCGCTAGAGTCTGTCATGCCGGCTTCACATAATCGCGCAGGAAGGTGCGGGTTTCGCTGTCGGGGAAGACGATTGTCACCTTGTTGCCTTGCGAAGAAACGACCCGCCCTTCGCCGAACTTGGGCACCCTGACGGCGCTGCCGCTGGCCAATGGCGGAGGCACTTCGCCGGACGGCGGAATATGATGCCGCACGTGTTCCGGCGTGAGCGACTGTTCCGGTGGGCGCAGGCAGTTGTCGCAGGTGCCGCAACGTTCCCAGCGGACTTGCTCGCCGAAATAGTCGAGCATTACCTTCCATCGGCAAAAGCCGGTCTGTGCATAGAACACCATGCGTTCCAGCGCTTCGTGGTCGCGTGCGCTCTTGTCACGATAGGTGTCGACCAGTTGTGCCAGTTCGCGCGGCTTGGCCTGGCGCTTTTGCAAACGGTAGGAAAGGTTGTCGTCCTGCGCCACTAGCCCGCCATCCTTGAGCAGCTTCAGCGCCACATGCAGCTTGCTGTCCGAAATTTGTTCCAGCGTTTCATGCAGTCGTGCGAACGGGACGGCCGGATGCTCCGCTGCCATTTCCTGCAGTGCCGCATAGATGGTCGTCAGGTCATCCACGCCGGGATAGCGCCGCGCCAGGAAAAACTGCTGCACCTGCTTGTCCTTCAGATAGTGCAGCAGCGTGCATTCGGATGGCACACCATCGCGCCCCGCGCGCCCCGATTCCTGATAGTACGCTTCCAGGTTGGCAGGCAACTGGTAATGAATCACGAAGCGGATGTCGCGCTTGTCGATTCCCATCCCGAATGCGTTGGTGGCCACCATGACGCGCGCTTCGCCCCCCATGAAACGATCCTGGTTCTGGGTGCGTGCCTTGGCCGGCAACTGGCCGTGATAATGCGTCACGCTTTCGCCGGCTTGCCGCAACATCTCGGCCACTTCCTCGACTGCCTTGACAGTGGCGGCATAGACGATGCCCGCGCCGTGCGACTCGCGCACCAGACGCAGGACATGGCTCGCCTTTTCCGCCTCGTCGGTTGCAGCAATTACACGATAGTGCAGATTTGGCCGGTAGATGCCGGTGTTGATAACCTGCATTTCCGGCAAGCCAATCTGCTTGCGTATATCCGCGACTACATCATCCGTAGCAGTGGCCGTCAACGCCAGAACGGTCGGATGGCCGAGCGCCTCGATGGCGGCGCCGAGCTGCAGATAGCTTGGCCGGAAGTCATGCCCCCATTGTGAAATGCAATGTGCCTCGTCGATGACGAACAGGCTGACCTTGCCTTGCCGGAGCGTCGCCAGGAAATCGGGATCGGACAGGCGTTCCGGCGTGGCGAATACGAATTCGTTACTTGCGTTTTCGATGCTCTGCAGCGCGGATTCCTCCTCGCGGCTGGTAAGCGTGCTATTGACTTCAGTAGCGGCGACGCCATTGTCTTCCAGCTTGGATGCCTGATCCTTCATCAGGGCGATGAGGGGGGAAATCACCACCGTCGTGCCGGGAATTTTCAGAGCGGGAAGTTGATAGCACAATGACTTGCCGGCGCCGCTAGGCATGACGGCGAGCGTGTCGCGACCCTGCAGCACGCTTTCGATGACATCCTGCTGCCCCGGACGCAGGCTTTCGATGCCGAATGCTTCCTGCAATGTTTCCTGCCAGGTTTCCTCCTCGGGAGCATGGGGATCGCGCCCCGGCTTGAGGGAAGGCGGAATGCGATAGCGTGGCTTTCTCGATGAGGAACTGATTGCGCTTGTCATGACAGCGATGCGTTGAGGCGGATGAAACTCACCTTAATGCAGCAATCATGCCAATGAGAGTGTTCGCGGCTGTCCAGCGGCGTGCCGCGAAGACCGTGCGGGCCGACGACTGCAAGCGGGAAGCCTGGCCATCGACTCGATTAATTCAGGTAAAAATTGGCAAACCTGCGCTGGTGTTGGGATGAAATATATGCGTAGAGGAGGGTGCGAATAATTTGCACTATGGTGTTTGCATATGGGGTACAATGCGACACCGATTGAAGTTTGAGCTAGCAGTGCAGTGTCGATCTGTCATTTCTTTTCTTGCTTCAAAGGATAGACCGGGCGCAAGCCCATTAACTGAAATAGGAATGTAGTAATGGCAACAGGCATTGTTAAGTGGTTCAATGACGCAAAAGGTTTTGGTTTCATCACTCCGGACGAAGGCGGCGAAGATCTGTTCGCACACTTCTCCGCAATCCAGTCCAACGGATTCAAGTCGCTGAAGGAAAATCAGCGCGTATCGTTTGAAGTGACGACTGGCCCGAAGGGCAAGCAAGCATCGAACATTCAGCCCCTGTAATTTCGGACTGATTCAGTAAAAACCCCGGCATGCCGGGGTTTTTTCATTTCTGCGTACAATTTTTTGCCGGTCCTTGATTGGCGCGCCGCGATGTATTGTTCAGGATTGCGGCAGCAAGACGGCGGCGCCGTCGAATTGTCCGGTGCGCAGTTCCGCCAATGCGCGGTTTGCCTCTTCCAGCGGATAGGCAACCGGCGCGGTTTGGATATCGATATCCTGCGCAAGAGAAAAAAATGCATCGCCGTCGGCGCGCGTCAGGTTGGCAACCGAGCGCACCGTCCGCTCGCCCCATAGCAATGCATAGGGAAAGGACGGGATGTCGCTCATGTGGATGCCGGCACAAACCACAGTTGCTCCCTTGCTGGTTGCCGCCAGCGCCGCCGGTACCAGTGCGCCCAGCGGTGCAAAAATAATTGCCGCATCGAGCAGCTGCGGTGGCTTCACCGTAGAGTCGCCGGCCCATGCAGCACCAAGCGAACGCGCAAACTGCTGCGAGCGGGTATCGCACGGGCGCGTGAAGGCATAAACTTCCTTGCCTTGCTGGCGCGCGACCTGTGCAATGATGTGCGCTGCGGCGCCGAAACCGTACAATCCTAGCCGCTGCGCATCGCCGGCCATGGCGTAGGCGCGATAGCCGATCAGTCCCGCGCACAGCAGTGGCGCCGCGTGGATATCATCGTAGCGCGATGGAAGATCGAAGCAATAGCGCGCATCGGCCACAGCAAATTCCGCATACCCGCCGTCGCGGTCATAACCGGTGAAGCGCGGCGTGTCGCACAGGTTTTCATGCTGTGTTGCGCAATACGCGCAATGGCGGCAGCTGCCGCCCAGCCACGGCACGCCGACGCGCTCGCCGATGGAAAAACGCCGCACCCGCTCGCCCACGGCGGCTACCGTGCCGACCACTTCGTGCCCCATGACGAGCGGGGCTTTATGCGGAGGCAGCTCTCCGTCCGCGATATGCAGGTCGGTACGGCAAACGCCGCAGGCGCTGACCCGGATCAGCACGTCGTCCGGGCCCGGCGTCGGTATGGGGATGTGCGCCAGGCGCAGCGATGTATGAGGCTGGTCCAGCAGCATAGCGCGCATCATGCCGCCGTGGGCGTGCTCCGGCATGGCCTGATCCCTTCATCGGTCGTTAATGGCTTCATGATATACATCGATCCGTTGCCCGGGTAAGGTGATGCCGGCTGCTGGCGAAAAAAAAGCGGCCATTAACATGGCCGCTTGCGCATTGTCTGGAGCCGCTTGTCCGGATTCGGACGCGCTCAATGCATGACGCTCATTGCTTGTAGATGCCGGCGCCCACGATCATGTCATCCACTTTTTCGACATAGCTTGATTTCGCTTCGACTTTCTTTGTGACTGGGTTGGGCCACTTGTAGTCGACCCAGCCCTTGCCCTTGGCATTCAGAATGTCGATGAAGCTGCGGATGATGTATTTGCCGTCCGCATCGCGCATGTCGAGCATGTTCTTGCCGACCATGCGGCCAGCGTTGCCATTGCCGATCGCCATGTTGTTTCCCTGCATATCGTAAACAAAGATATACAAATCGCGGTCGATGAACTGTCCCTTCGTGTCATTGAATGCGGCAAATGCTTTTTCCTTGCCATTCGCCTTCAGATAGGCGACGGCTTTCTTCACCAGCGCGCTTGCTTCATCGGCGCTGGCGCGCTCGGCTGCGCTGGCGGCGCTGACAAAACCGGCAAGCACGATTATTGAGACTGCTTTGAGAATGGCTTTCATTGGTATCTCCTTTACTCTTCCTGAACATCGGTGGCTTTCCTTGCAGCGTGTGCGGTCCGCTCGTGGCGGCGCAGATGGCGGCAAAAGGAAAGAATTATCCTAGTTGTTTCACTACAGAAACACCAGCTTTGTCGCGCTAAAGCATTTCCATCGAGAAATAGTAGCGCCGATTATGGCGTATAAGCCACAGTGCTCGGATGAAAAACTTGCAAGTGTGACGTGAAAGCTATTGCTTTAGGTATTGCGCCAGTAATCCGGCTGGGCATAGGCGTGGCGCAGGAAATCCACAAATGCCCGAATGCGCAAGGGGAGGTGGCGGCGTTGCGCAAACACTGCATAAATGTCGTTGCCCGGCGCGGCAAATTCATCAAGCACGGTCACCAGCCGGCCGGATTCGATCGCCGTGCCGACTTCCCACATCGAGCGCCATGCCAGTCCCTTGCCGCCCAGCGCCCATTCATGGAGCACCGCGCCGTCGTTGCATACCATGTTGCCGGTGACTTTCAGGGTCACATTCTTGCCGTTCTGGCGAAAGGTCCAGCCGCGCTGGCTGCCTTCGCTGCTGATGGCCAGGCAATTGTGCTTGGCCAGGTCGTCCAGCGAGGCCGGCGCGCCATGGCGCTTGATATAGGCAGGAGAGGCCACCACCACCCGCTTGTTGTCGGCCAGTTTCACACCGATCAGGCTGGAGTCCGACAGTGCCGCGATGCGGATCGCCACGTCGATGCCTTCGCCGATGAGGTCGACCACGCGGTCGTTCAGGTTCAGCGTTACTGATACGTTGCGGTGCTGCGCCAAAAACGATGGAATCAGCGGCGCCACGTGCTGCCGGCCGAATCCGGCCGGCGCCGAAATCAGCAGATGTCCGCTCGCGTTCGCGCTGCGTTCGGATACCGCCGCTTCCGCATTTTCGAGGTCGGCCAGGATGCGCTGGCAATCTTCGAGAAACGTGATGCCTTCATTAGTCAGGGCAATCTTGCGTGTCGAGCGTTGCAGCAGCTTCACGCCCAGACGCTCTTCCAGCGCATCGAGGCGCCGGCCGATCATGGCTGGCGCAATACCTTCGGCGCGTGCGGCGGCCGACAGGCTTCCTTTGGCAGCAACGTCGACGAAGGTGGAAATCTGCTTGAAATGATCCATTTCGAGGGTTTCGGCTTTTACTTAAATGAAATAATAAAGTGATTATTCGTTTCGGTTGTGAGAATTTATATTGAATATACTTTGCCACATATAAACTCGACAGATTGCCATGACCTCTCACGCCATAAATGCCGATGTTTGCCGGACGCTATCCAGCCTGGTTGCATTGAGGGACTTTATTCAACCATGGAGCGGAGCAATACGATGAGCGCATGGCAAATCGCCCTGGTGGGTTTCGCCGCGTTCTGCGCCGGCGCGATGAACTCGGTCGCCGGTGGAGGAACCTTCTTTTCCTTTCCGGCCCTGCTCGCGGTGGGGGTGCCGCCTGTGGTGGCCAACGCCAGCAACTCTGTGGCCCTGTGGCCGGCCAGCCTCTCGGGCGCTTGGGCCTACCGCAAGGAACTGGCGCGCTACAAGCGCTACCTGATCCCGATGGGCCTGGTGTCTTTCGTTGGCGGCATCGGCGGCGGCTTGCTCTTGCTGGCGACCAAGGATGCTACCTTCTCGCGCTTGATTCCTTGGTTGCTGCTGTTCGCTACCGTCCTGTTTGCCTTTTCCGGCAAGCTTTCCCTCCTGTTGCGCGGCGCCGAGTCCGGACAGCCTGGCAACAGTCCGGTCGCGCTGGCCGGGCAGGCGGTGGTGTCCGTCTATGGCGGTTTTTTCGGGGCCGGCATGGGCATCCTGATGCTCGCCAGCCTGGCCATGGCCGGGCATGACGATGTACACGAAATCAACGCAATCAAGAACTTGTTGTCGGCCGTCATTTATAGCGTGACGGTGCTGACTTTCGTGATTGCCGGCGCAGTCAGCTGGCCGTACACCCTCGTTATGCTCGTCACCGCCACGCTGGGCGGCTATTGGGGCGCCAGCATTGCGCGCAAGATTCCGGCGCTTTGGTTGCGCCGCTTCATCATCGCGGTCGGCTTCACCCTGACCGGGTTTTATTTCTACAAGACGTTTTAAGAGGCGCTGCCGTTGGCACTTTCTGTCCGGCAATCGGAGAGAAAAAACCGGCGCCGATCGTTTTTTCTTGTGCAGTTTGGGTAACATGCATGGTACCGGGATGGTCGGAGGGATTATGTACAAGCTCAAACTGACGCAAATCGGCGATGCCGTCGGCATCGTGTTGCCGCCCAAGGCGCTCGGCATGCTCAAGAGGCGCAACGGCGAAACGATCTATGTGTCCGAGATCGAAGAAGGCTTGCTCATGCTGTCTGCGTACGATCCGGCGCTGCAGGACCAGATCGATGCGGGGCGCGAATTTATCCAGGATTACGGCGACACCCTGACGGCGCTGCTCAAATGAACCTGCGTTCCATCGATGCCGAGGCGCTGCTTTTCCTGCATCAGGAAAATATGGGCGCGGACACCCTGTCCTGCGACCGCGGCATGCTGAACGCCGCGCTTGCCTATCCGCTGGTGCAGGCAGAAACCGCCGCCGCTGATGTCGCCACGCTTGCCGCCGCCTACGCCTTCGGCGTGCTGAAATACCAGCCTTTTGCGAAGAACAACGAGAGCGCGGCCTTCGTGGCGATGGGACTGTTCTTGTATTCCAATGACTGGCGGCTTTCGGCCGCCCCGGAAGAGGCAACCGCGATCCTGCAGCGCGTTGCGGCCGGTACGGCGGATGAAGCGGAATTGGCGAACTGGGTACGCGCCAATCTTTGAAGGTTGCTTAAAGCGACTTGATATAGGCGCGAATCCCTGCAAGTAGCATTTCCACCGCCATCGCCGTCAGGATCAAACCCATCAGGCGCTCGAACGCGGTCATGACGCGCTCGCCGAGCGCTCGCTGCATGCGTTCGGCGCTCAGCAGCACCGCCAGCCAGACCACCGCCACCAAGGACAGCACGGCGAGGTGCAGCAGGGTCTCTAGCGTGCTGTTCGACGAAAACAGTAGCACGGTGACCAGCGCCGACGGGCCCGCCAGAGCGGGAATTGCCAGCGGGACGATGAACGGTTCGTGCGCACTTTCGTGGTCGCCGAACACGCCGCCCTGCTGGGGAAAGACCATGCGCAACGCGATCAGGAACAGGATCACGCCGCCGCCGATGCGCAGCGCGATTTCGGACAGCTGCAGCGCGGCCAGGAAGTGCCTTCCGAAGAACATGAAGACCAGCAGGATCAGAAAGGCAATCGCGCATTCGCGTACAATTACGCGCCAGCGCCGTTCGGCGGGCACATGGGCCAGGGTGCTGACGAACAGCGGCACATTCCCGAACGGATCTGTCACCAGCAGCAAGAGGATGAAAGCCTGGAAAAAACTCTGGGTCATGATGAGTCGCCGCAAGTGCCGGTTGCTTTAGGCAGCGGGCTCTAACGTGTGGATTGAATAATTCGCGTAGGATGCCACAAACAATTCAAAACAATATACGGAGAGAGCATGCGGTCTGCTGAACTGAAAAAGAAGTCGCGGCGCAGTTTCATACTGGGAGGGCTGGGTGTGACCGGCGCCCTCATCGTCGGCTGGGGCATTCTCCCGGCGCGCCAGCGACTCAACGCCTCCCATCCCATGCCAGTCGAGAATGGCGAAGTGGCACTCAATGGCTGGATCAAGATCGGTTCGGACGGCACCGTGACGGTGGCCATGCCGAGCAGCGAAATGGGGCAGGGCGTGCATACCGCATTGCCGATGCTGGTCGCAGAGGAACTCGATGTGCCGCTGGCGGCAGTAAAAATCGAACAGGCGCCGATCGATAAGATCTTCGGCAATGTCGCGGTCATGCAGGACAGCCTGCCTTTTCACCCGGACGACAACGGGATTTACAAGCGAACCGCGCGCTGGCTGACCGGCAAGGCTGCGCGCGAACTTGGCATCATGATCGTCGGCGGTTCTTCCAGCATCAAGGACGCCTGGGCGCCGATGCGCCAGGCGGGTGCGACCGCGCGCGCGATGCTGGTGGCAGCGGCGGCGGCCGAATGGAACGTGCCGGCGGCGCAATGCCTCACCGATGGCGGAGCGGTGACGCACCCCAGTGGCAAGCGCGCCGCCTATTCGGAACTGGCCGCGAAGGCGATGTCGCACGCGCCGTCCGAGATCCGTGTGAAAAGTCCTTCGGAGTTCAAGCTGATCGGACGTTCGCAGCCGCGCCGCGATGCCGCCGCCAAGGTCAATGGCCGGGCGGGCTTTGGCCTGGATGTCCGGTTGCCGGGCATGGTGTATGCGGCAGTGAAAATGTCTCCCGTCATCGGCGGTGCCGTTGGCAAGGCGGATGGCAACGCAGTGCGGTCGATGCCGGGTGTGCTGAAGGTTGTCGATTTTTCGCACGCAATACGGGATAAGTTCGGTGCCGGCGCGGGTGTCGCCGTGATCGCCAAATCGTTCTGGCAAGCCAGGCAGGCGGCGGCAGCGTTGCCGGTCGAGTGGCGCCAGGACGAGCACGCGCATTTTTCCAGTGACGACATGTTCAGGGAGCTGGCGCAGAAACTGGACAGCGAAGAGGGTGATGTATATGCCCGGCACGGGGACATGGAGGCCGGGAAGGCTGCTGCAAAAACGGTCAGGGCGGAATATCGCGCGCCGTTTCTGGCGCATGCGGCAATGGAGCCGATCAATTGCACTGCGCAAGTGAAGGATGGCAGGGTGAAGCTATGGGTGTCGACCCAGGCGCCGAGCATTGCGGTGGACATGGCTGCCAAGGTGGCCGGCGTGAAAGCCGACCAGGTGGACCTGGTCGTCACTTACCTTGGCGGCGGCTTCGGACGCCGGCTGGAAACGGACATGGTGGCGCAGGCGGTGGCCATCGCGATGGAAGCCAATGGCGCGCCGGTGCAGATGATCTGGACGCGCGAGGATGACATGACGCACGACGTGTATCGTCCAGCCGCACTCGCGCGCTTTTCGGCTACGCTCGATGCCGCGGGCAATGTCCTCACGTATGACAACAAATCGGCCGGTGGCGCATTGATGCAGCAATTCCTCAAGCGCAATCTGGACCTGGATCCGATTTCGATCAAATACGAGGTGCTGCGGCAGCCGCTTCCCGGCATGGGGCCGGACAAGACCACCGCCGAGGGCGAATACGACCTGTGCTACGAGTTCCCGAACCAGCGCATTGCGCACGTCATCGTGCCGACGCCTGTTCCTCTTGGTAACTGGCGTTCAGTCGGTCATTCCCATAATGCGTTTTTCAAGGAAAGCTTCATTGACGAACTGGCCCATGCGGCGGGCAAGGATCCGGTCCGCTTCCGGCGCGACTTGTTGAAGAACCGCCCGCGTCATCTGGCTGTCCTCAACGCGGCGGTCGACAAGGCCGGCAAGCCGGCGCCGGGGCGCGCGCACGGCGTCGCCCTGCATCAGTCGTTCGGCTCGATTGTCGCCGAAGTGGCCGAGGTGTCGGTCGAAGACAATGAAATTCGTGTGCACAAGGTGACCTGCGCGGTCGATTGCGGTATCGCCGTCAACCCGGATGGCGTCGCGCAGCAAATCGAATCCGGCGTCATCTTCGGGCTGTCGGCAGCACTGTTTGGGGAAGTGACGATCAAGGACGGGCGGGTCGAGCAGCAGAATTTCCACAATTATCCGCTGGTGCGCATGCAGCAGGCACCGCAGGTCGACACCGTGATTATCCAGAGCGCGGAGCCGCCCGAGGGCGTCGGCGAGCCGGGAACGCCGCCGATCGCGCCGGCGGTAGCCAACGCCGTGTTCGCGCTCACCGGACAGCGCTTGCGCACCTTGCCGCTGCGCCTGGCTTGAGCACCGCTTTGCCTTAACCGAGCACTTCGCTCAAGCGCACGCGCAGATTGCAATCCTGCTGCCAGCCTTGTCGCTCGGCGCTGCTGACTGCTTCTGCGCGGATTTCGCTGTCGCTCTTTGCTGCCTGCGCGGCAATCAGGCGGTCGGCTAGCTTCGCGTCCGGCAGGACCGTGCCGAAAAAGGCCACGGTATCACTGCGCTGAATCAGCAGGGTCGGGAAATTCTCGACATCGATGTCGCCCACCACGTCAGCCTCATCCTCGATATCGATCCACACGAAACGCTTGTCCGGATGGCGCGCTGCCAGCTCGTCGAACGCGTTGCGATAGGCGCGGCACGTATCGCACCACGCTGCGCACAAGCAGGCAATCACCCATGCGTCGCCGCTGAGCCATTCCGCCAGCTGTGCACGGGTATTCGGTTGTAGGGTGAGAATGGACATGGATGCTATTGCGAAAAAGGTAACTGCATGCGTGATATCGGCGCCGCTATTGTACGGGAACGAAGGCATTGTTGCGGACATGCAGGCCGCATGAAAAGACTTGCAATATCAACATTGTCCTCTGGTACATGTCATTGCCCGAAGCCTAGGAAACGGACAACAAATTCGGCGCAAGGCAGTCGCGGGGCAGACGGCCCACGGTAAAATATCGTCATGCGTACCATTCTTGCCATCGAAACATCTTCCGAACTCGCTTCCGTCGCATTGCTTCATAACGGGAGCACCTTCGCGCACGAGGCGGCCGGCGTACAAACCCATTCGCAGACCGTGCTTCCACTGGTGCAGACATTGTTGACGCAGGCCGGGATCGCGCTGGCCCAATGCGACGCGCTGGCATTCGGCGCCGGGCCGGGGTCGTTTACCGGCGTGCGCACGGCGTGCGGCGTCATCCAGGGACTGGCATTTGGCGCCGGCCTGCCGGTCGTGCCGGTCGTGACTTTTCAGGCGGCGGCGCAGGCGTGCCGCGATCTGTCCGGCGCGGCTGATGTGCTGGTGGTACTTGATGCGCGCATGGAAGAAGTCTATTGGGCGCAGTACCGCTATCAGGATGGATGGCAGACCGTGATCGCGCCAACTTTGTCGGCGCCGTCCGATGTCGCGCCGGAAGGCGCGGTAGTGGCGTGCGGGAACGGCCTGAGCGCATATCCCTCCCTCTTTGACAAGGCACTGTTGAGCCACGGTTCGCATCCTGATGTGATGCCGCATGCAATTCAGATTGCACAACTGGCACAGTCCGAATTTGCAGCGGGGCGCACCGTCCATGCGCGCGACGCGCAACCGATTTACCTGCGCAACAAAGTCGCTTTTACCACCGCCGAACGTATGGCGAGGGCGGGCACATGAGCGCGGTCTATATCGCAAGCGGCGAGACGCCCGAACCGGCGACGATGCACTTTGCCCCGATGAAGGTCGACGATTTGCCGGAAGTGCTGGTGATCGAAAACGACGTATATCCCCATCCTTGGACCCGCGGTAATTTCCTCGATTCGATGTACAGCGGCTACCAGACTTGGACCTTGCGCGAAGCGTCGGGCGCGCTCGCCGGATATTTTCTTTTGATGCTTGCCGTCGACGAGGCGCATCTGCTCAATATCAGCGTGCGGCGCGACTTGCATGGTCATGGCGTGGGGCGCCTGGAGCTCGACAAGGTGGTGGCGCTGTCGAAGGAAAGCGGCATGCAGTCGGTGCTGCTGGAGGTGCGGCCGTCCAACCGGAGTGCGCTCGCGGTGTACCAGCGTTACGGATTCGTTCAGATCGGCCAACGCAAAGGATATTATCCGGCCGCAGGCGGCGCGCGCGAGGATGCGATCGTGATGAGGTTTCACCTATGACGTCGAACACGCAACGCCGTGCTGCATTTCTGGATGAAATCGGGGTCGGTCCGCTATGGGTGCGCCGCGATGCCACACCGGGCGAAGCCGTTCACCCTAAGGGCAGGGTAGCTGACGACATCGAGCCGATGGCTGCTGCCTTCGATGCCGCGTCGGTCGTGCCTGAGCACGCGGTGCCGGCGGACGCATTCGTGCCGCTACATGCCCCGAATACGCCGAACGCAGACGAAGTCGCCCATATGGACTGGACGGCACTCAAGGCTAGCGTGGCTGGATGCACCAAATGCCGTTTATGCCATGGCCGCACCCAGACCGTGTTTGGCGTCGGCGACGAAAAGGCCAAGTGGCTGTTCGTCGGCGAAGGCCCCGGCCGTAACGAGGATATGCGCGGCGAGCCGTTTGTCGGCCAGGCTGGCAAGCTGCTCGACAACATGCTGCTGGCGATGGGCTTGCGGCGTGGCGAGAATGCCTATATCGCCAATATCGTGAAGTGCCGCCCGACCGACGACAATGGCCGCGACCGGCCTCCGGCGCTGGACGAGGCGGCCGCTTGCCTCCCATACCTGCAGCGCCAGATCGCGTTGATCCAGCCGTCTGTCATTGTCGCGCTAGGCAAGACCGCCGCCCTGTCCCTGCTAGGCCTCGATCCGGAAACGCCGGTCTCGAAGTTGCGCGGCAGCGTGCACCGTTACGCGGACCGGCCTTTGATCGTGACTTATCACCCCGCCTATTTGCTGCGGAATATGGCCGACAAGAGAAAGGCATGGGCCGACCTGTGCCTGGCGATGGCCATCTATGCCGGCGCCGACTGACCCGCGGCGAGACACTTACCAGGCGTATTTCCATCGCCGCTGGAATCACTTGCGCGACCCGCACGTGCGCACGCTCGCGTGGCTGCTGGACGCGCCGGACCTGCTTGATCCAGCGGCACCCGAATGGCAAGGGCGCATCGCCTCGATCGGTGCAATGGATGAGGCTACCTTGAGCTGGCTGATGACGATCGACCGCGATCCGTCCGCCTTGCACGCCTGGCTGGATATTAAGCCCTTCACCCGGCTCGGCCGTTATGCGGAAAAGCTGATGGCCTTTTATCTGCGGCATCAGGGCAGGCTGTTCGCGCACGGAGTGCAGGTGCGCGCCGGGAAAAATGAAACGATAGGGGAATTCGACTTCCTGTTGCGGCAGAGCGATGCGTTGGTGCATTGGGAATTCGCGACCAAGCTGTATCTGCTGGAGGCGAGCGGCAACGGGCGTCATGCCGACTATTTCGTCGGCCCCAATCTGGCCGACACGTTGGGCGCGAAGGTGCGCAAGATCATGGACCGGCAGTTATCGCTGTCGCAGCACCCGGCGGCCAAACTCCATGTGCCCGAACCGATTGTGCAGGCCCAGGCGCTGGTCAAGGGCTGGCTGTTTTATCACGGGAAAACGCCATTGCCGGCAACGCCAGCGGGCGTTTCAAGCGGGCACTGCCGGGGATTCTGGTGTGCCCATGAAGAGCTGCACTGGGTCGCAGGCGAGCGTTTCGCCATTCTGCCGCGGCTGAGCTGGCTTGCGCCGGCGAAGGTCGCCGTCGAGCAGTCGCTCGACAGGCATGCT
The DNA here is from genome assembly GCF_000818395.1 of Noviherbaspirillum autotrophicum. Classification (GTDB taxonomy): domain Bacteria; phylum Pseudomonadota; class Gammaproteobacteria; order Burkholderiales; family Burkholderiaceae_D; genus Noviherbaspirillum; species Noviherbaspirillum autotrophicum. Next base: position 108,082 of record NZ_JWJG01000028.1, read on the forward strand.
GTGCAGGAAGCGCTCGCCAGTCATTTTCAAACGGCGTCAACGCCACTGTTGATCGCGCAGCTGGAACAGCGCGACGGTTACATGCTGGAGGTCGATCGTGGGTTCGTGGTGCCGAACGACTGGCACAGCCGGGCCGAGCAACGCGTCAAACAGGCCGGGTAGGAAGGGCGGACGTCTGAAGTCAGTACCTGTGCTCGCCGATTAACGCCAGTGAATCGAACTTGCGCTGATTGTTGGCATGCCTGCGCATGGTCAGCAGCATCGTACCGGAAACAAACAGCCCGAACAGGATGATGACGATGTTGACGTTCAGGTTCAGCTTCACCATCATCGCGTACAGCATCAGCATGGTCAGCACTGACATGTTTTCGTTGAAATTTTGGACTGCAATCGAGTGGCCGGCACTCATCAGCACGTAGCCGCGATGCTGCAGCAACGCATTCATTGGCACCACGAAATACCCGGACAACGCGCCAATCAAGACCAGCAGCGGATAGGCAATCCACACCGAATGCACCATGGTCATGGTCATCACGAGCAAGCCCATCGCGACCCCCAGCGGCATGACTGTAAGGGACTTTCTTAACGGTACGACACGGGCTGCAGCGCCAGCGCCAAGTGCAACGCCAATGGCGAAAATGCCTTGCAAGACCGCAGCCTTATCCAGCGGCATCTGCAAGGATTTTTCCGCCCATTTCAGGACGATGAATTGCAGGGTGGCGCCAGCCCCCCAGAACAATGTAGTAACGGCTAGGGAAATCTGGCCCAGCTTATCCTTCCACAGGGTAATGAAACACCCGGAGAAATCGGCGATCAGTCTGATCGGATTGCGTTCCTGGTGCGGATAGCGCGCTCCGGTATCGGGAATTTTCGTGTTAAACACCATGGCGACGATATAAACGATCATGATGATCGTGAGGGCGGCCGCCGACGGCGTATCAATGAATGGAATCTTGATGCTTAGTAAGGCTGACGAAATGGTGGGGTTGACCAACGCGCCCCCCATGACGGTGCCAAGAATGATCGATACCACGGTCAGGCCTTCGATCCAGCCGTTGGCCGCGACCAGCTTTTCTGGAGGCAGCAACTCGGTCAGGATGCCGTACTTGGCCGGCGAGTAAGCCGCTGCGCCGAATCCGACCACGGCATAGGCAATGAGCGGGTGAATGGCGACGAACATCATCCCGCAGCCGACAATCTTGATCAGATTGGTGATGAACATAACGCGCCCCTTGGGCAGCGAATCGGCAAACGCCCCGACGAAGGCCGCCAGCAGCACGTACGAGAGCACGAAGAACAGCTTGAGCAGCGGCGTCATCCAGGGCGGGGACTTCATTTCTGCCAACAGCGCGATAGCCGCGATCAGGAGGGCGTTATCCGCGAGCGACGAAAAAAACTGCGCCGCCATAATGGTATAAAAACCGCGATTCATCCGCATGTTGACTAAGAACAGTGTATCTCCGGCTTGCTTTATACCATGAAAATGGGAGCGTTCCCCGGAATTAATATGCGTGACACCCAGCGCTCCGGTAAAATGAAAGACTACTTGGATCTATCATAAGTCATCCCCTCAATGCCAAGACCGCTCGTCGCCACCATTCACCTCGCTGCATTGCAGCATAATCTCGCCGTCGCAAGAAAATCAGCGCCATCTTCGAAAATCTGGGCAGTCGTCAAGGCCAATGCCTATGGGCATGGGTTAGCGCGCGGCATGCGTGCGTTTTCGTCCGCTGATGGACTGGCGCTGATCGAAGTGGACGGTGCAGTGCGCCTGCGTGAAATGGGCTGGCGCAAGCCAGTTCTATTGCTCGAAGGCTTTTTCGATCCAGCCGATGTGCCGGTTCTGGCGGCGCATCAGGTGCAAACCGCCGTGCATTGCGTCGAGCAGATCGAGATGCTTGAACAATCGCCCGTGCGCTCCCCAATCGATGTTTATTTGAAAATGAACAGCGGCATGAACCGCCTCGGCTTTCCTCCGGAAACCTATCGCGCCGCCTATGAGCGCTTGCGGGCAACTCCGATGGTGCGCCATATCGGCCTGATGACGCATTTTGCCAATGCCGACGACGTTCTTAATCCGGGCTTGCCGCTGGAAGAGCAGCTGCGGCGCTTTCAGCGCGGCACCGACGGTATTTCCGGGGAGCGCAGCGTGGCCAACTCCGCCGCAGTGCTGACACGTCCCGAAACGGCATCCGACTGGATACGCCCCGGCATCATGCTCTACGGCGGCACGCCCGGTGGCGCTAGCGCGCAGGAGTTCGGATTGCGACCGGCTATGACGTTAACCAGCGAGATCATCGGCATGCAGGAGATCGATGCATCGGAAGCGGTCGGCTATGGCAGCCGTTTCATTGCCGACAAGCCAATGAAAATCGGCGTCGTCGCCTGCGGTTACGCGGACGGCTATCCACGCCATGCGCCGAACGGCACGCCGGTCCTGGTCAATGGCGTGAAAACGCGCATCGCCGGCCGGGTATCGATGGACATGCTGACCGTCGATTTGACCGACGTCCCCGGCTCGCGTATTGGCAGCAGGGTCACGCTGTGGGGCGAAGGCCTGCCTATCGACGAGGTTGCTGGCGCGGCCGGAACCATCGGTTACGAGCTGATGTGCGCGCTGGCGCCGCGCGTCAAGGTGATCGAGCAATAATGGCGTTTTGATGGCAAAGCAAAAAACCAACTACACCTGCACAGAATGCGGCGGCGTCAGCAGTAAATGGGCTGGACAGTGCCCCTCATGCGGGCAGTGGAACACGCTCGTGGAAACCGTGGTCGAGGCTGCCGGCAACCGCTTTTCGGGCCAGTATCGCGGCCTGGCGCAAACTTCCCCCGTGCTCAGCTTGGCCGACATCGAGGCGATCGACGTGCCGCGCTTTGGCACCGGCATCGAGGAATTCGACCGCGTGCTTGGCGGCGGCTTGGTCGCCGGCGGCGTGGTCCTGATCGGCGGCGACCCCGGCATCGGCAAATCAACCCTGCTGTTGCAGGCGCTGGCCAACATGTCGCGCCTGAAGAAGGTGCTGTACGTCAGCGGCGAAGAATCCGGCGCCCAGATTGCACTACGCGCCAGGCGCCTTGCCATCGATGCCAAGGAACTGCAGCTGCAGGCCGAGATTCAGCTGGAAAAAATCCTCAATACGCTGGCCGAACACAAACCGCAGGTAGCGGTGATCGACTCGATCCAGACCATTTATTCCGATGCCCTGACGTCGGCTCCCGGCTCGGTGGCGCAGGTGCGCGAATGCGCGGCCCAGCTCACGCGGGTCGCCAAACAATCCGGCATCACGATCATCATGGTCGGCCACGTTACCAAGGAAGGCGCCCTGGCCGGACCGCGCGTGCTGGAGCACATCGTCGATACCGTGCTGTATTTCGAGGGCGATACGCACTCCAGCTTCCGTCTGGTGCGGGCATTCAAGAACCGTTTCGGTGCCGTGAACGAGCTGGGCGTGTTCGCGATGACCGAGAAGGGGCTCAAGGGCGTATCGAATCCTTCCGCCTTGTTCCTGTCGCAGCATGACAGCCAGGTGCCGGGCTCCTGCGTGATGGTGACCCAGGAAGGCACACGCCCATTGCTGGTCGAGATTCAGGCGCTGGTCGATACCTCGCATGTGCCGAATGCGCGGCGGCTGTCGGTTGGCCTGGAACAGAACCGGCTGGCGATGCTGCTGGCAGTGCTGCACCGTCACGCCGCCATCGCGGCATTCGATCAGGACGTGTTCATCAATGCCGTCGGCGGCGTGAAGATCACCGAGCCGGCAGCCGACCTGGCGGTGCTGCTGGCGATTCATTCATCGATGCGCAACAAGCCCTTGCCGCGCGGGCTGGTCGTGTTTGGCGAGGTCGGCCTGGCCGGAGAAATCCGGCCGGCGCCGCGCGGGCAGGAGCGCCTGCGCGAAGCAGCAAAACTGGGTTTTTCGCTTGCATTGATCCCGAAGGCGAATGCACCCAAGCAGCCGATCGAAGGGCTCAACATCATCGGCGTCGAGCGTATCGACGAGGCGATGAACCGCATACGCGACGCGGAATAAGACGTTCAGGATGCGGCAAAGAGCGTGCGCGCGGCCATTACGCCGCTGCGCACAGCGGACTCGAGCGTGGCGGGATAGTCCCCTGCGGTATAGTCGCCGGCAATCGCAAGACCGGGGATGCCGGTACGATTGGTCGGGCGCGAAAGCCCTGGCGTGCAGGAAAACGTCGCGCGCTTTTCAGAGATGACCTTTGTCCAGCGCGGCGCCGCCAGCGACGGCTGCATGAAGGCGCCTGCGAGCTGCTCGGCCACTGCACTTGCCAATGCTTCGTGGCCGCATGAGATCGCTTCACCCGATGCGCTCACGACCACCGCCAATAATCCCGCCTGCTTCGCATCGAGCTGGCCGCGGTCGAACACGAATTGGCCCCACAACCCGGACGCGCCATCGTCCGGCAAGGCGAAGAAGGGGCGAGCAAGACGGGTTTCCGGTGCATACTGCAGGAAGCACGTCGTGATCGGTTCGTGCTCGAATTCCGGCAGGCGCTGTGCTTCGGAGAAGTCTGCGAGCAGACGCGCTGCTTGGTTGGACTGCGTCGCAACGATAACCGCATCGAATATCGAAACATCCTCCTTCGAGGCGTCAGAGCTAGCCGCAAGGTGCCAGCGTTCGCCATCGCGCACCACGCTGCTGATCGTCGTGCCGCAACGGACTTCACCACCACGGCGTGCGAGATAGGCGGCGGCATGTTGCGGCATCAGCGTGCTCAGGTCGACGCGCGGAACAAGCATGTCGGACGCGGCGCGTCGTGCGCCAAGGCTGTCGCGCAGCACGTTCAGGAATATTTGCGCAGAGGCCCGTTCCGGCGGCGTGTTCAGTGCCGCAATGCATAGCGGGCGCCACATCAACCGAATCAGGCGGTCGGTTTGGTCAAACTGGTCCAGCAGTTCGTTAACACTGCAGTCGTTGTCGAGGCGCCAGTCCATCCAGCGCGCAGCGGTCGAGAAGCGCGCCAGCGACAATTTGTCTTGCCGCGCCAGTCCGGTTGCGCACCAGAGGCCGGTGAGCACATGCAGCGGTGCAGGCAGGCGCGGCGCGACGAACTGCATGCCGTCGCACCGCTCCGGATAGCACATCTGCAAGGGCAGGCGCAGCAGAGCCGCGGCGGTATCGATGCCCAGCGTATGCATGAGGCGCAGAGTTTCGGTGTAGGCCCCCAACAGGATGTGCTGGCCGTTATCCAGCGATAACCCGTTGATGTCGACGCACCGCGCGCGTCCGCCAAGTGTGCGTGCCGCCTCGAACAGGACGACCGCATTGCCCTGCCGCGCCAGTTCGACCGCCGCGGCGCATCCGGCCCAGCCGCCGCCGATGACGGCGACGCGGCTGCTGCTAGCCGCGGACATACGTCTTCCACGCCATCCACAACTTGCGGATCGGCGTGAGGGAAATTTTCTGGTTCAGCACATGAAAGCCGTCGCGCTCGATCTCGTCGAGCAGCGCGCGGTAAATCGCCGCCATGATCAACCCGGGACGTTGCGCGCGCCGGTCGGCGCGCGGCAGCAGGGCGAACGCTTCGGCATAAGCCGCGCGTGCCCGCTCGGCCTGGAATCGCATCAGCTTTTCGAAATTTTCGCTATGCTTCCCTTTCAGGATGTCGGCGGCAGTGACGTTGAACTGCTGCAGGTCATTCACTGGCAGGTAAATGCGGCCCTTGCGCGCATCCTCGCCGACATCCCGGATGATATTGGTCAGTTGAAAGGCAAGGCCGAGCTTTTCCGCGTATTGCAGAGTCTCCGGCTGCGTCGCGCCGAAGATGTTGGCGGACAGGATCCCGACCACGCCGGCAACATGCCAGCAGTACCGCTTCAACCCGGCGAAATCCAGATAACGCGTCTGGTCCAGGTCCATTTCCATGCCGTCGACAATTGCCAGCAAGTGTTTTCCATCGAGCGAACAGGTTTTCAGGTGCGGCTGCAGCGCCTTCGTCACCGGGTGAGTAGGGGCGCCGTCGAGCATTGCTTTAATTTCTTTGCGCCACCATTGCAGCTTGTTACGGGCAATTGCGACATCGGAGCATTCATCCACCGTGTCATCAACTTCTCGACAGAGTGCGTACAGGGCGGTTATGGCGCGCCGCCGCTCCACGGGAAGGAACAGGAAACTGTAATAGAAACTGGAGCCGCTTTGTACGGCTTTTTGTTGGCAGTATTCGTCTGGCGACATGGGCGTGGCGGCGTGAGGTCTGTGTAAAAGGCGCTATAGTAGCCCGGATGCCGCGCAAGTGGCACTGGCTTTTACCATATACGCTTTGGGCTTGTCTTCAGCGGCACCGGAAATACGATGTGACGAGCCAGATTACATGCGGATTGCCCGTCCGAGCATAATGCACCAATCCCGCGGGCCCAGCTGCGGCCGGTGCCGGAATACATCAAAGCCTGCCGCTTCGATGCGCTCGAGAATGCGCAGGCCACCCTGCACAACCAGGCGCAGTTCCCAGCCGATACGCCCCCCCAGGCGCACAGCGAGCGGTGCGCCGGACAGCATCATTGTGCGCGCACGTTCAACTTCATAGCGCATCAGGGCGCGCCACGCGTCATCGATCCTGGCTTCAGCGATATGAGTAACAGTAACGCCAAATCGTTCGAGATCTTCCTCGGGAAGATAGATGCGCGACTTGGACCAGTCAATTGCGACATCCTGCCAAAAATTAATCAACTGCAAGGCTGTGCAAATCGCATCCGAATCCCTGAGGTTTTCCTTAGTGGCGCTTTCATAGAGATGCAGCATCAAGATGCCGACCGGATTTGCAGAGCGCCGACAATAGTCCAGCAGCGACGTGAAGGTATGGTAGCGGGGCGTCGATACATCCTGCTTGAATGCCGATAGCAGGTCGCGCAACGGTTGCAGGGGCAAGCGGTGGGCTTTGATAGTCGCGGCCAGTCGGCGGAACAGTGGCTGCTCAATTTCATCGCCGTATTCGATGGCGTCAAGCGCGCGTTCGTATGCCGTCAGTGCATGCAAGCGTGTATCCGGAGTAGCGTCTCCTTCATCAGCCAGATCATCCGCACTGCGGGCGAAAGCGTAAATCGCCTCGACGGCAGGGCGCAATCGTGCTGGCAGCAAGATGGAGGCGACTGGAAAGTTTTCGTAGTGATCGATAGACATTAGGGCATTAATGACCAAAAAGTCATATGCAAAACATGTTTGGCGTGCTTATAATTACTAACCAGTCAGTCATTAATTGTATAGCGCATTTAACAACATGCGGCGCCGCCACCCGAAGCGGCGCATTTTTTATGCCGGAATAGTAAAGGAAAAAGCATGGCCGTTCATAGAAATCCATGTCAATCAGCATCGTCATGGCAGCCTCGTCCTCGCGTTGCGCTGTTGGCGCTGTCGAGTCTTATTCTTCTGGCCGCGTGTTCCAAACCGGTCGAGAAGACGGAGGAAATACGGCCGGTACGAGCAATTCAATTGGCAGCGGACAATGTCGACGTGGCCGCCGAGTTTTCCGGCGAGGTGCGAGCACGCGTCGAATCGCGTCTGGGATTTCGCGTCGGCGGCAAGATTATTTCGCGCAAGGTGGATGTCGGTGCCATCGTGACGCGCGGCCAAGTATTGATGCAGCTCGATCCGCAAGACATGCAGTTGGCGCAGTCGCAAGCCAACGCGGGCTTGAAGGCGGCAGAAAGCAATCGCGATCTCGCCAAGGCGGAATTGAAGCGTTACCAGGATTTGCGCGAAAAGAATTTCGTCAGCCAAGCCGTCCTTGATAGCAAGGAAACAGCGTTCAAGGCTGCGCAAGCCAGCTACGATCAGGCGCTTGCCGCCTTCCGCAATCAGTCGAACCAGGCGGGTTACACGACACTCGTTTCTGATGTGAATGGCGTCGTGACCGGGGTCGATGCCGAGGTGGGGCAGGTCGTCGCGCCGGGCACGCCAGTGGTGCGGGTTGCCCAAACCGGTGAAAAGGAAATCGTGATCGGCATTCCTGAAGATAAGGTCGACGCATTGCGGCGAATGACGGACGTGCGGGTGCGCACATGGGCCAAGCCGGAAGTGGTTGTTCCCGGTAAGCTGCGCGAACTCTCGCCGGTCGCCGACCCGGCTACCCGGACCTATACCGCAAAAATCGCCATTCCAAATGCACCCGACCACATCAAACTCGGCATGACGGCATACGTCATATTTTCCGCGCGATCGCAGAATGCGATGATCAAGCTGCCGTTGACGGCTTTATTCCAGGATAAGTCGGCAACCGCCGTGTGGATCGTGGAAAACGGCGCCGTAAAGCCCGTGCAGGTTCAAGTCGCCGGAACTTCCGGCAATGACATCGTCATCGCCGGCGGCATCACTCCTGGCCAGACGGTCGTTACCGCCGGCGTCAATCTTCTCAAGCCGGGCCAAAAGGTGAAAATCCTGGGGGCTGACGCCCCTGTGTCAGATGAGCAAAAGGTGGCGTCCGGCAGCAGCGCCTCGTCGATTGCGCCCGCCATCCTCAACGCCGGAGCCGGCAAATGAGGGGCGGCTTCAATCTTTCTCGCTGGTCCCTCGAACATATCCCGCTCATACGGTATCTGATCGTGGCACTGCTGCTCGGCGGCATCATCAGCTACGGCCGTCTCGGCCAGGATGAGGATCCGCCTTTTACCTTCCGCGCCATGGTGGTCCGCGCGATCTGGCCGGGCGCCACGGCGCTTCAGATGGCGGACCAGGTGACCGACAAGCTGGAAAAGAAGCTGCAGGAAACACCCTATATCGACCGGATTCGCAGCTATTCCAAGCCGGGCGAAACCACCATCATCCTGCAACTGCGCGAATCGACCCCGCCCAAGGAAACCCCGGGCGCCTGGTATCAGGTGCGCAAAAAGATCGGCGATATCAGGAATACCTTGCCGCCTGGCGTCATCGGGCCCTTCTTCAATGACGAGTTCGGCGATACCTACGGTTCGATCTTTGCGCTCTCCGGGGACGGTTTCAGTTATGCGGAAGTCAAGGACTACGCCGATTTCGTGCGCCAGCAATTCTTGCGCGTGCCGTCGGTGTCCAAGGTCGAACTGTTCGGCGTGCAGGACGAAAAGATCAACATCGAGTTCTCGCACAAGAAATTCGCGCAGCTTGGCATTCCTTTTGATTCCATCATCGCCCAACTGAACGCTCAGAATGCGGTCGAGGCTACCGGCGTGCTGGTGACGGCGACCGATAACCTGCAGGTTCGGGTAACCGGCGCGATGAAGTCGGTTAAGGACCTCGAAGACATGGAGTTGCGCGCCAACGGGATTCCTTTCCGCCTTGGCGACTTCGCCAAGATCAAGCGCGAGTACAAGGACCCACCGCAGGATAAGATGCGTTTCAACGGCAAGGAGGTGATCGGCCTGGGCATCTCGATGGAGAAGGGTGGCGATATCATCGTGCTCGGCCGTAATCTCGAGAATACCGTCAATGAAATCAAGGGCAAGCTGCCCGTCGGGATCGAACTGGAACGCGTATCGAACCAGCCCAAGGCGGTCGCGTCGTCGGTCAATGAGTTTCTGCGTACCCTGGCCGAAGCGGTCCTGATCGTGCTTGCGGTGAGTTTCATCGCACTCGGCTTGCATACCAAGCCCTTCCGGGTCGATGCACGTCCGGGGCTGGTCGTCGCATTGACGATTCCGCTGGTACTCGCGGTTACCTTCCTGTTCATGCGGATCTTCGACATCGACTTGCACAAAATTTCGCTTGGGGCGCTGATTATCGCGCTCGGACTTTTGGTCGACGACGCCATCATCGCGGTCGAGATGATGGTGCGAAAAATGGAGGAGGGTCTATCGCGCTTCGAAGCAGCGACTTTTGCTTACACGTCGACCGCGATGCCAATGCTGACCGGCACGCTCATTACGGCCGCCGGATTCCTTCCGATCGGACTGGCTAAGTCTGCAGCGGGCGAATACACGTTTTCGATGTTTTCCGTAAACGCACTTGCGCTGCTCATTTCATGGGTGGCCGCCGTGCTGTTTACGCCATATATCGGGTACATGCTGTTGAAAGTAAAGCCGAAAGCCAATGCCGACGGTCAGCACGAGCTGTTCGATACGCCGTTTTACACACGCTTTCGTGCGCTCGTGAACTGGTGCGTCGAATGGCGCAAGACCACGATCCTGCTGACACTTGCTGTTTTTGCGCTGGGCGTGTTCGGCTTTCGCTTTATCGAGCAGCAGTTTTTCCCCGACTCCAGTCGCCCGGAATTGATGGTTGAGCTATGGATGCCGGAAGGTACGGCATTTAACGCCACCGAGGCGCAGGCGAAGAAGTTTGAGACCTTCATCCGCAAGCAGGATGGTGTCGAGAGCGTCACCAGCTATGTGGGCACCGGAAGCCCGAGGTTCTATTTGCCTCTTGATCAGATATTCCCGCAGACTAATGTCACGCAAATCGTGGTACTGCCCAAGGATTTGCAGGCTCGCGAAGCATTGCGCCTGAAAATCATCGACGCTTTCAAGAACGATTTTCCGGAGGTGCGCGGGCGCGTGAAATTGTTGCCGAACGGGCCGCCGGTGCCTTATCCGGTCCAGTTCCGCGTCACAGGCACGGAGGTTGGCAAGGTGCGTGCCATCGCCGATCGGGTGAAGGAAGTTATGCGCGCCAATCCCAATTCGGTCGGCGTCAATGACAACTGGAATGAGGCGGTGAAGGTGCTGCGACTCGATCTTGACCAGGACAAGTTGCGCGCGCTCGGCGTCAGTTCGCAAGCGCTCATGCGTACGGCAAACACGATCCTGACCGGCACCACCATCGGCCAGTTCCGTGAAGAGAATAAGTTGATTGATATCGTGGTCCGACAGCCTGTCGAGGAACGTTCGACCATTTCAGCGCTCAACGAAGCCAATATCCAGACTGCGAGCGGCCGTGCTGTTCCGCTGGCTCAGGTGGCCCGCGCCCATTTTGTCTGGGAGCCGGGCGTGGTATGGCGCGAAGGGCGGGAATGGGCGATTACCGTGCAATCGGACGTGATCGACGGCATTCAGGGGCCAACAGTATCCAGTCAAATCAATCCGAAACTTGACTTGTTGCGTGCCGAGCTGCCCGCAGGGTACAAGATTGAGCTTGCCGGTGCGGCTGCGGATAGCGGCAAGGCGCAACAATCGATCGCCGCCAACGTGCCCTTGGTCGTCTTCATCATTTTCACGTTGTTGATGCTTCAGCTGCACAGCTTCTCGCGCTCGCTGCTGGTATTCCTGACTGGTCCGCTCGGTGTTGCCGGTGCCGCGATGGCGTTGTTGATCCTGCATCGCCCGTTCGGGTTTGTCGCTCAGTTGGGCGTGATCGCGCTGTTCGGCATGATCATCCGGAATTCGGTGATCCTGATCGACCAGATTGAGCACGACATCCGTGAAGGCGTAGCACCGTGGAATGCGATCGTGGAGTCGGCGGTGCGCCGGTTCCGGCCGATCATCCTGACGGCGGCAGCAGCCGTGCTGGCGATGATCCCGTTGTCGCGATCCGTGTTCTGGGGGCCGATGGCAGTTGCCATCATGGGCGGCTTGATCATTGCAACGGCGCTGACGTTGCTGTTTTTGCCGGCACTGTACGCGGCATGGTTCCGGGTGAAGAAGCCCCAGCCCGACGTCGCGGTTATCCCGTAAGTGCCGGATGCAAGGTCATTGCTTACGGCAGAAACGATGTGTCCGCCTGTCCCGCGAAAAATCGGGACAGGCGGTGCAAAAATCCAGTAAAATGCCGGGTTGAAGTTGAAGAGCTACTAACAAAGGCAGGGCGACCGAATTATTCACTTCATGGTCGCCCTTTGCTTTTGTGCAAAATCAACGCAAATAAAATTGCAAATTTGCGCGAGGATGGCGAAATTGGTAGACGCACCAGGTTTAGGTCCTGACGCCAGCAATGGTGTGGGGGTTCGAGTCCCCCTCCTCGCACCACAGAATATTAATTTTTGGGACGATTCTCATGGCAACTGCAGTCGAAACCTTGGATAAACTCGAGCGCCGCATCACCATCAAGCTGCCGGTGGCAGACGTGCAGGCGGAAGTTGAAAAACGTTTGAAAATTCGCGCCCGCACAGCAAAGGCGCCTGGTTTCCGTCCGGGCAAGGTGCCGATGAAGATGGTTGCGCAGCAGTACGGCTATCAGGTTGAGACTGAAGTGTTGAATGACAAGGTCGGCCGCGCATTCAGCGAGGCTGCCAGCGAAAACAATCTGCGCGTCGCCGGATACCCGAAGATCGAACCGAAGACTGGCGATGGCGTGAGCGAAGGCGAGGTCGCATTCGACGCTACGTTTGAAGTCTACCCGGAAGTCAAGATCGGCGATCTGTCCGGCGTCGAAGTGGAAAAGGTTACGAGCGCCGTTACCGACGCTGAAATCGACAAAACTATCGATATCCTGCGCAAGCAGCGCGTGCATTACCACACGAAGGGCGAGCAAGGCGCGCATGGCGACGGTGGCGCTGATCAGACGGCCCAAAGCGGCGACCGCGTGACGCTCGACTTCGTCGGCAAGATCGACGGTGTTGAGTTTCAGGGTGGTAAGGCGGAGGATTTTGCATTCGTTCTGGGGGAAGGCCGCATGCTTCCTGAATTCGAGGCAGCGGCGACTGGCTTGAAGGTCGGCGAATCCAAGACCTTTCCTCTGACTTTCCCGGCCGATTACCACGGTAAGGAAGTTGCCGGCAAAACAGCTGATTTCACGATCACGATTAAGAAACTGGAATGGGCGCACCTGCCGGAAGTCGATGCCGAGTTTGCGAAGTCCCTCGGCATTGCCGACGGCGATTTGGGCAAGATGCGTGCGGACATCAAGCAAAATCTTGAACGTGAAGTGAATGGCCGCGTCAAATCCAAGACTAAAGACAGCGTCATGAACGCACTGATCAACGTGTCAGAACTGGATGTGCCGAACGCTCTGGTCGAGCAAGATGTGGATCGTTTGATTGAAATGGCGCGCCAAGACATGGCGCAGCGCGGCATGAAGGTTAACGACATGCCGTTCCCGCGCGAACTGTTTACTGCTCAGGCAGAACGTCGCGTGCGCCTCGGACTGATCCTGGCTGAAGTCGTCAAGTCGAACAAGCTGGAAGCGACTCCGGAGCAGGTCAAGGCGCAGGTGGAAGAGTTCGCGCAAAGCTACGAAGATCCGCAACAAGTTCTGAAGTACTATTATGCAGATCGTCGTCGTCTGGCTGAAGTGGAGGCCCTTGTTTTGGAAGAAAACGTCGTTAACTATGTGCTTGGTCAGGCAAAGGTAAACGACAAGCCGGTTTCGTTCGACGAATTGATGGGTAATTCCGCGCAAGCCTAATCAGCTTGTGCGTACTCCTTGAGGAAAGCACATGTCAGGCATGATTAGAAATTCTGCACTAGAGACCGAAATGCTCGGTATGGTGCCGATGGTGATTGAACAAAGCGGACGCGGTGAGCGCGCATACGACATCTATTCGCGCCTGCTGAAGGAGCGTGTGATTTTTCTGGTTGGTCCGGTCAATGATCACTCGGCCAACCTGATCGTCGCGCAAATGCTGTTCCTGGAAAGCGAGAATCCCGACAAGGATATTTCGCTTTACATCAACTCTCCGGGTGGCTCGGTTTCGGCAGGCATGGCGATTTATGACACTATGCAATTCATCAAGCCGGACGTGTCGACGCTTTGTACCGGCTTGGCTGCGTCGATGGGCGCTTTCCTGCTCGCGGCCGGAGCGAAGGGAAAGCGGTTCTCGCTGCCGAACTCGAGGATTATGATTCACCAACCGTTGGGCGGCGCTCAAGGGCAGGCCGCAGATATCGAAATTCAGGCTCGCGAGATTCTCTATCTGCGTGATCGCCTGAACCACATCCTGGCTGAAAAAACCGGTCGATCTGTGGAACAAATCAGCAAGGATACAGACAGAGATAATTTCATGTCTGCTGCGGAAGCAGCAGAATATGGGATGATTGACAAGGTGCTGACCAGCCGCGCCTAAGGTGCCTGTCCAAGCGGAAAACGCCCGGGCGCACCGCGTTCGGGCGTTTTGTTTTATAGCGACGAAATTTGTCAACTTTGCTCTAAATTCTTGAGCGCTGTCGTGACGAATTGGGATTTCGCAGGTAATATCGAATTCATACCTAACCACACTGTGCCCTATGTCTGACAAAAAATCCTCCAGTGGCGAGAAATTGCTCTATTGCTCCTTCTGTGGCAAGAGCCAACACGAGGTAAAGAAACTTATTGCTGGTCCGTCGGTTTTCATTTGCGACGAGTGCATCGATCTGTGTAATGACATCATTCGTGACGAAGCATCCAGTATGGAGTCGGTTACCGGCCCAAAATCGGATTTGCCGACGCCGCAAGAAATTTTCGAGTTACTAGGGCAGTACGTAATTGGCCAGGAAACAGCTAAGCGCATCCTTTCGGTAGCGGTATATAACCACTACAAGCGCCTCAAGCATCTGGGGAAGAAGGATGATGTAGAACTGGCCAAGAGCAACATCTTATTGATCGGCCCAACGGGGTCAGGCAAGACCTTGTTGGCGCAGACGTTGGCTCGCATGCTTAATGTGCCGTTCGTGATTGCAGATGCAACGACGTTGACCGAGGCGGGTTACGTCGGTGAGGATGTGGAAAACATTATTCAAAAGCTTTTGCAAAACTGTAACTACGAAGTTGAAAAAGCGCAGAAAGGTATCGTATATATCGATGAAATCGACAAGATTTCGCGCAAATCCGACAATCCATCGATAACCCGTGATGTATCTGGCGAAGGTGTGCAGCAGGCCTTGCTGAAATTGATTGAGGGAACAATGGCCTCAGTGCCACCTCAAGGCGGCCGCAAGCATCCAAATCAGGATTTCGTGCAGATTGACACCACCAATATCATGTTCATCTGTGGCGGTGCTTTCGATGGTTTGGCAAAAATCATTTCGAATCGCTCGGAGAAGAGTGGAATTGGTTTTTCGGCCAGTGTGAAAAGCCAATCGGAACGCAGCGCCAGCGAAGTTTTGCTTGATGCGGAACCGGAAGATTTGATCAAGTTTGGTTTAATTCCGGAATTGGTTGGCCGTCTGCCAGTCGTTGCGACGTTGAGTGAACTAAATGAGGAGGCATTGATCCAAATCTTGCTTGAACCCAAGAATGCACTGATCAAGCAATATGCAAAGCTGCTTCAAATGGAAGGTGCAGAGTTGGAGGTTCGGCCGGCAGCATTGCATGCAATTGCCAAAAAAGCGCTTGAACGCAAGACTGGTGCACGTGGTCTACGCTCTATTCTTGAACATGCTTTGTTGGATGTAATGTTTGAATTACCGGGGCAGCAGAACGTAGCTAAGGTGGTTATTGATGAAAATACGATCGTCAATGGAGCTAAGCCTTTGTTGATTTATCACGAGCAGCCTAAAGTGTCAGGGGCCAAGTAGTATTCCACTGAATCTGTTCTCACAGTCGCATGTTCCACAATTTTAATGAATTGTGGAGCATCTAACTGAAGGCCAAAGCCCGTTTTTTCCTAGAAGCAGTACAATTTGAATCACAGGAATCACTTCAGGCTTCCAATGCAAGGCTACCCGAAGGCGACTTCGTGTGTGGCCTTTTTTATTGGTGAATTCTGTAGTGATTTTTGTTGCCGCTTGGACTTGAGTTTTTGGCTGTCGGGCCAACATCATAAACAAGCTCTTAAATAAGGTTCGCCATGACGACTACTACATTTACTGAAAACACCCAACTGCCGCTATTGCCGTTGCGCGACGTTGTTGTCTTTCCGCATATGGTGATCCCTCTATTCGTTGGTCGTCCTAAGTCGATCAAGGCATTGGAAGCTGCAATGGAGCAGGGCAAGAGCATTATGCTTGCAGCTCAAAAGGCGGCTGCCAAGGATGAGCCGTCAGCCGCGGATATTTATAAGATTGGTTGTGTCGCCAATATTCTGCAAATGTTGAAGTTGCCTGACGGGACGGTTAAGGTCCTAGTCGAGGGAGCTCAACGTGCTCACATTCATAACATTACTGAATTGGAAACGCATTTTGTTGCAGAATTGACTCCGGTTGAATCTGAGCCCGGGGACGAATCTGAGGTCGAGGCTATGCGCCGGGCCATCGTGCAACAATTTGATCAGTATGTGAAACTGAACAAGAAGATTCCGCCGGAGATACTGACTTCTCTCGCTGGAATCGATGATGCTGGGCGACTTGCCGATACCATAGCAGCGCATTTGCCGCTTAAGCTTGAGCAAAAACAGATCATTCTTGAAATCTTCAATGTAGCCAAACGTCATGAGCATCTGCTCGGGCAACTTGAGGCGGAACTCGATATTCTCCAAGTCGAGAAACGCATTCGCGGTCGTGTCAAGCGCCAGATGGAAAAGTCCCAGCGCGAGTATTACCTTAATGAGCAGGTAAAAGCGATCCAGAAAGAACTTGGCGAAGGAGAGGAAGGTGCCGATCTCGAAGAACTCGAGAAGCGGATTATCGCTGCCAAGATGCCAAAGGAAGCGCGTGAAAAGGCCGAAGCTGAACTGAAAAAACTGAAGCTGATGTCGCCAATGTCGGCCGAAGCGACCGTGGTGCGCAATTATATCGATACCTTGGTTGGCCTTCCGTGGAAAAAGAAATCGAAGGTTAACAACGACCTTGCTCATGCTGAACAAGTGCTTGAAAGCGAACACTATGGACTGGATAAGGTCAAGGAACGCATTCTTGAATATCTCGCCGTCCAACAGCGAGTTGACAAGGTAAAGGCACCGATTCTCTGCCTCGTTGGACCTCCAGGCGTAGGCAAAACTTCGCTGGGCCAATCAATTGCACGCGCCACCAATCGCAAATTTGTCCGTATGGCCCTTGGCGGTGTACGAGACGAAGCCGAGATTCGCGGCCACCGTCGCACATATATCGGTTCGATGCCAGGCAAGATTCTTCAAAGCTTGGCAAAGACTGGCGTGAGAAATCCGTTGTTCCTGCTGGATGAGGTGGACAAGCTTGGGCAAGACTTCCGTGGCGACCCGGCTTCTGCCTTGCTTGAAGTACTCGACCCGGAGCAGAACCATACATTCTCGGATCATTACATCGAAGTCGATTTTGATTTGTCGGACGTGATGTTCGTTGCCACGTCGAACTCCTACAACATTCCGCCGGCACTGCTGGACCGAATGGAAGTGATTCGATTGTCGGGGTACACGGAAGACGAAAAAACGAATATCGCTCAGCGTTATCTGCTGCCTAAACAGATCGCAAACAATGGTTTGAAGGATGATGAAATTACTGTTTCCGAGTCAGCAATTCGCGACATCATCCGGTACTACACGCGAGAGGCGGGCGTTCGCTCATTGGAGCGCGAAATCTCCAAGATCTGCCGCAAGGTGGTGAAAATGCTTTTGTTGAAGAAACAGGATCATAAGATTACGGTTTCTTCAAAGAACCTCGACAAGTTCCTCGGTGTGCGTCGGTACGATTTCGGTATTGCGGAGAAAGAGAACCAGATTGGACAAGTGGTCGGTCTCGCATGGACCGAGGTGGGCGGCGATCTTCTGACGATTGAGGCCATGACGATGCCTGGCAAGGGCGATATTATTCGTACCGGGACCTTGGGCGACGTGATGAAGGAGTCGATTGAGGCGGCGCGTACTGTCGTGCGCAGCCGTGCGAAACGGCTTGGTATCAAGACTGAGTTGTTTAGCAAGACCGATATTCATATCCACGTACCGGAGGGTGCGACACCGAAGGATGGTCCTTCGGCTGGCATTGCGATGACGACGGCGTTGGTTTCCGTGTTGACCGGTATACCAGTGCGTGCGGATGTGGCGATGACGGGTGAAATTACCTTACGTGGCGAGGTGCTGCCGATCGGTGGTTTGAAGGAAAAGCTGCTTGCGGCGCATCGCGGGGGAATTAAGACGGCATTGATTCCGGAGCAAAACGTGAAAGACCTCACGGATATTCCCGATAACGTGAAGAACAAGCTTGAAATCATTCCGGTTCGTTGGATTGACAAGGTATTGGAAATTGCCCTTGAACGGCAGCCAGCCCCATTGGCAGATGAGGCTGCGGTGGACACCGCGGTTGCGCAAAGTCCCGGAACTACCGACCCGAATGTTGTGAAGCATTGATTTCAAATCGGTAATTTAAAGCGCTCTTCGGAGCGCTTTTTTTTGCCTGGAAATTAGCCTTTGTGGAGCAGCGTTTGCCAACAATTTAAGTTTTCGATGCTCGTTTCCATAAAGCTAAATTGCCGGGGATGCGCTTGACACAAGGGATTGAGGCTTGTCTAATACGGGCTGCAGAAAATTTCTTTTCTGCATTTCATAACGGATAAGCTGGCAAAAAAAGTAATAAAAGCTGTTATGAAATCCAACCTTTTGAGGGGGCGTCAGTGAATAAGACAGAATTAATCGATCACATTGCCGGTACGGCCGACATTTCCAAAGCAGCAGCGACGCGGGCACTGGATGCGTTGGTCGGTGCGGTTAAGACCACGTTGAAAAAGAATGGAAGTGTTACGCTGGTCGGCTTTGGTACATTTTCCGTTGGTAAGCGCGCAGCGCGCACAGGACGTAATCCGCGCACTGGAGATGCGATCAAGATCAAAGCAGCAAAAGTTCCGAAATTCCGTCCAGGAAAAGCACTGAAAGACGCGGTTAACTAATTAGTGCATCTTGTTAAAAGATGCGCTATAATTTCGGTCTTTACGACGTGGTGACAAACGTCTGAACATGGCTGGCTAAGTGGCACCTCTTGCGGGTGCTTAGCTCAGTTGGTAGAGCGGCGCCCTTACAAGGCGTAGGTCGGGAGTTCGAGCCTCTCAGCACCCACCAGTACAGCCAGGTTATGCAGTAGATTCAGGAGTGGTAGTTCAGTCGGTTAGAATACCGGCCTGTCACGCCGGGGGTCGCGGGTTCGAGTCCCGTCCACTCCGCCAAATCCAGAAAAGGCGAACGCAAGTTCGCCTTTTTTCATATGCGGGCAGATTTCTGTTTTCGCTGCGTGCAAAGCTAGTTAATATGCTGCGCTGAAATCGCATTTTCGTGTTCCGTTCGAGATAGGCTCTACGATGTTTGAATTTATCCGCACTCATCAACGTTTGATGCAGTTTCTGCTGCTCCTGTTGATTTTTCCATCCTTTGCGTTTTTTGGAGTGGAGAGCTATACACGCTTTCGCGAGCATGACAATGCGGTGGCCAAGGTCGCGGGACATTCGATTACGCAGCAGGAATTCGATGCAGCGCAACGTGAACAGATGGATCGGTTGCGGCAAATGTTCGGCGCTCAGTTCGATCCTAAAATGTTCGATACGCCGGAGGCCAAGCAGGCCATACTCGACAATCTGATTGCCCAGCGCGTCATGGCCGAGACCGCAGCACGCAACCATTTGTCGGTATCGGATCGCACACTGCAGCAGACGATCCTGGCCATTCCCGGACTGACTACCGCAGACGGGAAGTTCGACGCGGATCGTTACAAATCGCTGCTCGCGATGCAGGGTATGACCCCGGCAGTCTACGAGGCGCGCCTGCGTCAAGACTTGGCTTTGCAGCAAGTGAGCAGCGCAATCCAGTCATCTGCATTTGCACCGAAAACAGTTGCGAATCGCCTCTCTGATCTCAATGATCAGGAACGTGAAGTCCAAGAGCAATTGTTTAAGGCGGCGGATTATGTGTCTCAAGTAAAAGTCACCAACGAGATGCTGAAGGCGTATTACGAGAAGAACAGCGCCGACTTTCAGATCCCTGAGCAAATCAAGGCCGAATTCGTCGTTCTGAACAGCGCTGCGCTGGCTGCGCAAATTCCGGTCAGTGACGCCGACATCAAATCGTACTACGAACAGAATTCAAAGCATTATGCGGAGGAAGAGCAGCGTCGCGCCAGTCATATCCTGATCAAGGTCGACAAGAACGCGTCGGCCGCAGATAAGGCCGCAGCCAAAGCGAAGGCTGAAGCCGTGCTTGCACAAGTTCGTAAAAACCCGGCCGATTTCGCCAAGCTGGCGAAAGCAAATTCGCAGGATCCCGGTTCAGCCCAAAATGGCGGAGACCTCGGTTACTTCGGCAAAGGCATGATGGTCAAGCCGTTTGAAGATGCGGTCGACAAACTCAAGCAAGGGGAAATCAGCGACCTCGTGCAATCCGATTTCGGCTACCACATCATTCAGCTCACCGGCACCAAGCCAGCATCAGTCAAACCGCTGGCCGAGGTGAAGGATGAGATCGCCGCCGAAATCAGAAAGCAGCAAGCAGCGAAGAAGTATTCGGAGCTGGCGGAGTCGTTCACCAATACCGTCTATGAACAGTCGGACAGCCTCAAGCCGGTGGCAGACAAGCTCAATTTGAAAATCGAGACCGTATCGAACCTGACGCGCACGCCGAATCCGGCGGCTTCTCCAAATGCGCCGTATAACAATCCCAAGTTTTTGAAGGCGCTGTTTTCGGATGACGCGATCAAGAACAAGCGCAACACCGAGGCAGTTGAAATTGCTCCGAATACGTTGATTGCCGGGCGGGTACTCGAATATAAACCGGTGACCAAGCGGCCTTTCTCGGAAGTTGAAGCTATCGTACGCGAACGTGTGACACAGATTGAAGCCGCCAAGCTGGCGAGGCAGGCAGGTGAGGCGAAACTTGCGGCAGTGAAGGCGAATGGCGACGCGAGCGGCTTTTCAGAGCCAAAGACCGTCTCGAGGGTGAAAGCCGACGGCATTAATAGCGCGGCCTTGGGTGCCGTTATGAAAGCGGATGCTGGAAAATTGCCGACCTATGTTGGCGTTGATCTGCCACAGGGATATGGCGTTTATCGGGTCAACAAGGTGCTGCAGCCGAAGACAGTGGATACTGTTCGCCGTCAAGCGGAGCAGCAGCAGATCGGCAACACGCTGGCACAGCAGGAGGTGTTGGCTTACCTGAACGCATTGAAAAAGAAGGCAAAGGTTGAAATCCTGAAGCCCGCCGCTCAGAAGACTGAGGTGGATGCCGGCGAAACCAAGTAGCCATTCCTTTTCCCTGCAAACGATAAAGAGCCGCCATTCAACTGGCGGCTCTTTTGTTTTTCGGTAGCCTAATGCCGCGCTTGCTTGCGTAGCAGCGGTTTCAGATGTGGCCAGATATTATCGAGAATGATCGGCTGCGCCTCCGCAAGCGGGTGCAGTCGGTCGGCTTGAAAAAGCTGCGGATTGTCTGCTACGCCGTCGAGCAGGAACGGAACAAGAGGTACATCCAATTCTCCGGAAAGCTCCTTGTACATCGATGAAAACCGTTCGGTGTATTGGCGCCCGTAATTCGGCGGAATTTGCATGCCCACAAGAAGAGGCTGTGCATGCGCCTTGCGCACCGCGGCAATCATTGTCCTAAGGTTTGCTTTTGCAGATGCAACGGGCAATCCGCGCAAGCCATCGTTCGCCCCGAGTTCGATGATGACGATAGCTGGACGATGCTGTTCGAGCAGTGCCGGCAGGCGTGCTTTGCCGCCGCTCGTGGTTTCTCCGCTGATGCTGGCATTGATGATGCGCGTATCCAGCTTTTCCGCGTTCAGGCGCTTTTCCAGCAGTGCTGCCCAGCCGCTTCCGCGCGCCAAGCCATATTCGGCCGCAAGGCTGTCACCGAGCACAAGCACGGTTTTTGATGCAGAATAGGCCCAATTTGTCATCAGGGCTAGCATGAGTGCCGTGATGATCTGCAGCGAACGTACCGATCTTCCGAATCTTATTAAATCGTTTGGCATGCCGGATCTTTCCTCTCTACCTGACACCATTGAAGTTATCCATTTGTGCAAGCGTGTCGCGGATGCAACCGGTGAATTGAGTATTTTGCATGACATCGATTTTACCGTGCGTGCGGGAGAGACTCTCGCCATCGTCGGTGCTTCCGGTTCCGGCAAGTCGACCTTGCTTGGTTTGCTGGCGGGCCTCGATACGCCATCAGACGGTACGGTAAAACTTGGCGGGGTCGATATTTTCGCGCTGGATGAGGACGGCCGCGCCGCACTTCGTCAAGCCA
The DNA here is from genome assembly GCF_000818395.1 of Noviherbaspirillum autotrophicum. GTDB lineage: Bacteria > Pseudomonadota > Gammaproteobacteria > Burkholderiales > Burkholderiaceae_D > Noviherbaspirillum > Noviherbaspirillum autotrophicum. The sequence goes on from NZ_JWJG01000028.1 coordinate 129,991, forward strand.
AACTGGGCTTCGTATTTCAATCATTTCAGTTGCTTGCGCATCTGACAGCGCTGGAAAACGTGATGCTACCCATGGAATTGCGGCGCGACGGCGATGCCAGGGAAAAGGCGGAGGCCATGCTGGGACGCGTCGGACTTTCCAGTCGCTTGCGACACTATCCGAAATATCTGTCTGGCGGCGAGCAGCAGCGCGTGGCGCTGGCGCGCGCGTTCGTGACCGAGCCGCCACTGCTGTTTGCGGATGAGCCTACCGGAAGCCTTGATGCAGCCACTGGCGAAGCTGTCATCCGGCTGATGTTCGAACTGAATCAGGAGCGCGGCTCAACCTTGGTGCTGGTTACGCATGATCCGTCCATTGCCGCACGCTGCCGGCGTACGATTACCATCGCTGCGGGGCATCTGGTAGTGTAAGCAGGGGCGTTTGCAGGTTTTTCTTATCTATTTGCTGGTGCTTTGATGCGCATGCTCGGCGGTGAGGCGATTAAGAAGCGTGCGAACGCAGGGAATAAGTTCGCTTGCGGTCATTCCGATCGGGCCTACGCCTTGCGACACTAGTGTGTCGGCCGCAGCGCCATGCAGCCAGCAGCCCGCCAAGGCTGCATGCCATGCGCGCCATCCTTGTGCAAGCAGGGCACCGCATATCCCGGCAAGCACATCGCCGGTTCCAGCCGTTGCCAAGGCGGGATTGCCGGTGGTGTTCACCACCAGTTCGCCGCTTTTCTGCGCAATGACGCTTCCCGAACCCTTTAGCAGAACCACGCAATTCAGTTCGGCGGCCAGCTGACGTGCCGCTGCCAAGCGGTCGGCTTGTACTTGGGCCGCAGAGGTATTCAGCAACCGGGCTGCCTCCAGAGGGTGGGGCGTCAGGAGGGCTGGATGGGCGCGGTCGTGGAGTTTTTGGCGCAAATCGCCCTGCGATGCGATCAGGTTCAGTGCGTCGGCATCGATGACTAGCGGTGCATCGGCCAACAGGGCTCGCGCCAGCATTTCTTGCGCAACATCTGCATTGCCGAGGCCGGGGCCGATGGTGACTGCCGTGGATGCAAAATTCATTTCTTGTGCAAGGCGACACATCAATTCGGGCTGCATGCAGTCATAGGCCGGCGGATCCGCAAGGAATGCTGCAAACACGCGTCCGGCACCGCACTTTGCCGCGGCGCGTGCTGCCAGAACGGCTGCGCCGCTCATCCCACGCGCGCCGCCGACCACGATGAGATCGCCGAAAGAGCCTTTGTGCGAGTTGTGCGGGCGGGGCCGCATGGATTCGGAAAACAGTTCCGGCTGATTGAGGTGCGCTTTCGCGGCGACGAAGAATTCGGATCCGATATCCAGGTCTGACACCTGCACGCGTCCGGCATAATCACGGCCATGTCCGGTATGCAGACCCGGCTTGTTGCCAATGAAGGTGATGGTGTCGGTCGCCCGAATTGCAATCCCTTCGGCGCCAACGATATTCCCGGTATCGGCATCGAGACCGCTAGGTATATCCAGTGCCAATGCCCTGCAATCAAGGTTGTTGATTTGTTCTATCACTCCGCGCAGCGGGGCGGAAATGCCGCGCTTCAGGCCGATCCCGAACAAGCCATCGATGACGAGCGACCAGGGCGATGAAGTAATGACTTGGTCGGAGTTGGCCGGCTCCGCAAATTGCGCCGCGCTATTCCTCACATGATCGTACGCAAGCCTGGCATCGTCCGGCCGACGGCCTGCATCCGCATATAACAGCACGGTGACTGATGCACCTTGCTGCGCAAGGCAGCCAGCAGCTTCCAGCGCATCGCCACCATTGTTGCCGGGGCCGGCCAGAACAAGAATACGCGCCAAGTGCGGCGGCGAGCCGACGAGCTCCAGGGCGCGATTTGCAGCGGCCTGGCCGGCGCGTTGCATCAAGGTGAAGGGCGGCAGCGCAGCGAGGGCAGCCTGCTCGATGGTGCGAATTTCCGCTACCGAGTACAGCGCGTTAGGCGAGGACATGAAGCAATGACGGGGCTGATTGGTTGGATGGATGCCAGAGGTCGAGATGTCGCTTGATTTTATGCCAAGTCTGCACCCGTTGCGAATGTCCCAGGCCATTGAAAAAAACATTCATTTTGTTTGCATCATTTAAAAGCTGCATTTAAAATAGATGTTAAATCCGGGCAACGCGGCGGATTAATGAGAGCGTCCCGCTGCGGACGTTTAAACCAAGGAAGATTTCATTTCACATCAGGAGTAGTTTCATGGCACACGATTGTTCCCATCCGGTGATTGCTGAAGGCGTTTATCCATTCGATGCGCGCGGTATCGCAAAGCGTTTTCGCCATGCGGCGATCTTCGGCGCGCTCAGCGCCTTGCAACCGGGCGAGACCATGCGCTTTTGTAATGATCACGATCCGTTGCCGCTGCTGTCGCAAATTCATGCGCACTTTGGCGATGGAGTCAAAATGGCTTATGTGCAGCGTGAGCCGGGCGCAATCGTGATCGACTTCCTGGTAACCGCCTGACGCGCTCAGGAGTGCGATAACAGCTTGGCCGCATGCGCCGCAATGGCGAGCGATGCGGTCAGGCCGGGCGATTCAATGCCATACAGGCCCAGATATCGTAGGTTGCCGTGTGACGCGAATAGGAAGTCGGCATTGCCGTCTGGCGGGGCGATTTTCGGGCGTACGCCGGCATACGCGGGCTGCAGGGATGCATCCGGCAACTGCGGCCAGTACGCGCGGATTGCGCAGTAAAACTTGTCGGCCCGTGTGGGTTCAACGGTGTAATCGACTGCTTCGTCCACGTTGTCGAGCCATTCCACGTCCGGTCCGAAACGCGCCTGCCCGGCCAGATCGAGCGTCAAGTGCACGCCCAGGCCGCCCGTTTCCGGGACTGGATAGATCAGCCTCGAAAAAGGGGCAGGGCCGGCGAGCGAATAGTAGTTCCCTTTGGCGAAGTAGGGGGGCGGGATGCTTTCTGCATTCAAGCCGGCGATGCTACGCGCAAGGCGCGGCGCCCAAAGTCCGCCGCAATTGATAAGCGTTTTTGCCAGTACTTCCGTTTCCTGTCCTGTCCCATCGCATACCCATACCGCAATGCCATCGGCAGTTGCGATGCCGCCGACGACTTCGCTGTCAAAAGCGAATAACGCGCCAGCGTTCTCGGCATCCGCGCGCAGCGCGAGCATATAGGCGTGACTATCGATAATGCCGGTGCCGGGGGATGAGAGCGCTGCCGCACAGGACAAGGCCGGCTCCATTGCCTGCGCTTGCACGGCGGTGAGCATCGTGACCTCATGACAGCCGTTGGCATGCGCCTGCGCATGGATTGCGGCGAGCTTTTCAAGCTGGGTCTCCGAAGTGGCGACGATTAGCTTGCCGCACCGGCGGTATGGAATGTGCCGCTCTTCGCAATAGGCATACAACGAATTGCGGCCTTCCACGCAAAGATGCGCTTTCAGGCTGCCTGTCGGGTAGTACAGGCCGGCATGAATCACTTCGCTATTGCGCGAACTGGTTTCCATGCCGGCGTCCTGATGTTTTTCTGCTACCAGCACCTCTCGCCCGAGCTGTGCGAGCGCCCGTGTGATCGCAAGGCCGACGACGCCCGCGCCGACGACCAGGCAATCGACCTTATCCATAGCGGGCGAGGGTCAGTCCATCCAAGTCGATGTCGGGAGAGCGTCCCGATATGATATCGGACAGCACCTTGCCGGAACCGGCTGCCATTTCCCAGCCGCTGTTGCCGTGGCCGATATTGAGGTAGACATTGCGCACCGGCGTGGCGCCCAGAAGTGGTGGGCCATCCGGCAGCATGGGGCGGACGCCGCACCAGAAATTGGCTGTCGCATAATTGGCCGCGTCCGGGAACCAGTCGGCACCGACCTTGACGAGCGTACGCAATGCGGCTTGATTCATTTGCGTGGTGTCTGCACCGAGTTCTGCCGTACCCGATACGCGCACCCGGCCTCCCAGTCGCGTGATGGCGACATTGTAGGTTTCATCGAGTAACGCGGCGTGCGGCGCCTGATCGAAGTTCTTGATCGCGGCGGTCGCCGAATATCCCTTGACCGGATACATCGGAACGGTGATGCCGATCGACTTGAGCAGGGACACGCTATCGATGCCGGCTGCCAGCACGACCGCATCGGCAGCAAAACGGTTATCGTCGATGTTTATCCATACCTGTCCGCTTTCCTGTTCAATCGAGCGCACCGTGCTCGAGAAATGGAATTGCACGCCCATTGAACTGGCGACATGGCGCAGCCGCTTTGCAAACAGCGGGCAGTTGCCTGCGTGATCCTGCGGCAAATGCAATGCACCGGCCAGTTTCGTTTTTGTAGAAAGTGACGGCTCGATCAGGCGTGCTGTTTCGGGATCGACCAGCTGGTGCATTACTTCGTATTCAGCAAGCAGTTCCAGCGCCGGTTCGGCCAGCTTCATCTCTTGCTCGGTGCGGAAAAGCTGCAGCACGCCTTCGGTCTGCTCGTAGTCGATCTCGTAGGTTTCTCGCAACTGATGCAGCAGTTCTCTGCTGTAGAAGGCGATGCGCTGCATCCGGGTCGTGTTAATCCGGTAGCGCTCCAGGTCGCATTCGGCGACCCAGCGCCGCATCCAGCGCCACAAGGTGCGGTCAGTGCTCGGCTTGAGCAGGACCGGCGCTTCCGAGCTGAAGAGCGACGACAGAATCTTGCGCGGCATGCCCGGTGCCGCCCATGGCGTTACATATCCTGGAGCGACGATGCCGGCATTGGCAAAGCTTGCTTCGTGAGCGACATTCTGGTGGCGCTCGATGACGGCGACGTCATGTCCTGCTTCGGCAAGAAAATAGGCGGTGCAGACGCCGACGACGCCTCCGCCGATAACTACGACCTGCTTTGTCACTTATTTAACCTGTCATTGGGTGTGTGGACGGGAGTCTTGCGGGCCGCGCTGTATCTGACGATGCAGAAAGCTGCCCAAAAAGGCTCGGAAACGCGCTTGCATGAACAAACAGGTTTGCTACGCCATTGCAGTACAAAATGTGTTGAAAGATAAAGGTGCCATCCGGCTTGCGCCGTCACTTGCTGGGTGACAGCATAGACTGCCGGACATATATCTAGTTCGCAGGCATCATTTTATTCTTTCAGCAGGGAAAGTGGTTGCTCGATTCATCAGGCATGTGACTGCGGTGCATCATGTTTGATCGTTCAGATAACATCCTACGGAAGGCAGTGCCGATCATGCATTGCGTGCATGCTATTTCCCTGTGCTGCAGGGGCCAGCATACCCAGGTAAATCCCGGGCTTCCGGCTGGCACGCCAGTTTTTCCGCCGTCTGCAGCGCGGAAAGCAGGTTCAGTCGGTCAATCGGTTGCCAGCCCATGCGAGAGCCGAAGTAGCGCGCCCACACGAATTCCATGAAGTAGGCATCGGTCTTCTTGAAAAAGCCGGCGTTCTCCGCGTAGCCGGCAAGTGATCGGTAGGCATCGTCGCCCATGTCTCTGATATGCGCTGGCAGAGCCTCCGGCGTAATGGGCTTGCCATGGGAGTCGAACAGATACACCCAGTGCCGGACCTGCATCTCATTCCAGAAGGTGGCAGGATTGTCGAAGCGGTGAATGACTTCAGCCGTAATTTTTGTGGCGCCAACGCGGGTGAGCACGCTGGCAAGATGATGACCGTCGGTAAGGTAAAACTTGCCATCCGGTGCCTGTACGACCGGAACTGCCCACTTGCTGGTGTATTCGGCGCCGTCGATACCGGGAGTCATGCGCGCTACGCGTTCTTCGACCTGCATTGCACCGATCGCCGACTGGGTCGGATGCAGCGCATCCAGTGCAATTTCACATTTTCCATGAACCGGAATCGTCCGGCTGCATTCCGATGCGGCCAGCGCGCTACTGCCGGCGAATGCGAGGGACGCGAGCAATGTATAGCCGAACGCTTTGAAATTCGGCCGGGAGCAGCGTCGGACAATACGAGTGCGTGACATGAAATTTCCTGCGTATGCAAAGGCGCCATGATAACGGCAAGTCTCGAGCATGGTGGTCAAATCAGGGTGTTATTGACGCAATGCGGCTTCGGCGGCGCGTGCAATGGCCAGCACCTTTGCATCCGCCATTGCCGGTCCGGCGATCATCAATCCTACCGGCAGGGTGCCTGGCGCATGGCAGGGCAGCGAGATGGCGCAGCCGTCGAGCAGGTTGATGGTGGACGGGTTGCGCAGCAGGAGGGCATTGGCCTTGAAAAAGGCCTCTTCCGATGCCTCGAGGTCGGCGATGGGGGGCGCGACGATCGGGACGGTCGGAATGACCAGCGCGTCGAACGCGTCCAGTTCCCGTTCCATCCTTGTGATCCAGTCGCGTCGCTGTCGGTGCAAGTCGATGTAATCGGCGGCGCTCATCGCAGCGCCCAGCCTGATCCGCTTGGCCACGCGGAAGTCGTACTTGTCCTCGTGTGCCGCAAGCAATGCGCGATGCCAGGAATAGGCCTCTGCGCTGGAAAATTTGTTGAGCGCGGCTGCTTCTGCCAGCAGGGCGAACGGCGCATCGATCACTTGGGCTCCGGCCCTGGACAGGCGCGCCAGCGCGGCGGAGAACGACGCCGCGACATGCGGTTCCAGAGCGTCAAGCACCACCGTTCCGGGCACCGCCAGTCGCACGGAATTGAGCGGCAGCGCGGGCACGGCTAACGGCTCGTCCGCAATCAAACTGTCGATGAGGATGCAGTCGTCAACCGAGCGTGTCGTCGCGCAAATCGTATCGAGCGTTGTCGACAGCGGTAACGCTCCCGCGGTCGGAACGCGCCGGGCCGTCGACTTGAAACCAACGATGCCGCACAGGGCCGCTGGAATTCTGATCGAGCCGCCCGTGTCCGAGCCAAGTCCCGCGACGCAAAGGCCACTTGCCACCGATACCGCGGCGCCGGAGGATGAGCCGCCCGGAATGCGCATGACGCTGTCATCCGCAGGATTTGCCGGTGTGCCGTAATGCGGGTTCAAGCCGACGCCGGAGAATGCGAATTCGGTCATGTTGGTTTTGCCGAGGATGGCCGCGCCGGCACTTCGCAAGCGCTGCACGGCGGGGGCGTCAGCCGTGGCCGGCGGCATGGCACCCAATATAGTCGAGCCCGCCAGCGTGGTTTCGCCCGCAATATCCGTCAGGTCCTTGACCGAGACCGGCAGGCCGGCCAGAGGCGACAATTGCACCCCGGCGGCCCGCATCGCGTCCGCGTATGCGGCACTGGCGCGTGCGGCATCCGGATAAAGTCGGGTAAAGACTGCCGTGGCCTTTTCGGCATGCGCCAGGATGGCATCCATCAGGGGGCTGCGTGAGGTCTTGGTCAGTGCGGCGATAGATTGGGAAATGATGGCGTTCATGCGAAAATCGTCGGTTTTTACTTTGCAAGGCAACTAGTATATCGAGTTGCATGCGTTCAGCGTTTCCTCGGGAGAGACACGATGGTGCAGGGCTTCGCAGGCAGGAACATCGGGGAGAGAACGGCGCTTTCCATTCCGCTATGGCTGGTGTGGGCGGCGGCGCTCGTGTTCGTGCTGGGCGGGCTCGGCAGTTTCGGCATCCTCGACAATAACGAAGGGTTGTACGCCGAAATTCCGCGCGAGATGCTGGCGTCGCACGACTGGCGGCTGTGGATCATTCCGCATCTGAACGGATTGCCTTACATGGAAAAGCCGCCCTTGCTGTACTGGCTGACGGCATTGTCGTTCGCGCTATTTGGCGAGTCGGAATGGGCGGCGCGCCTGGTCCCTGCCATCTCGTCGCTGTCGTGCGTGGCCATGCTGCTGTGGTTCGGCAAGGCGGTTCGACGGCCGCAAGCCGCGCGCCTGGCTGCTTTGATGTTTGTGAGCGGCGTCGGCGTGACGGCGATGTCGCATGTCCTGATGTTCGACATGTTGCTGACGGCGCTGCTGACGGCCGCGCTGATGTTAGGTTATCGCGCTCTGCAGGAAGAAAAACCGGCGTTGCTGCGCTGGTCGTATGCGTTCCTGGCGCTTGCCTTGCTGGCCAAGGGGTTTGTCGCTGTCATTCTGTTCGGGCTGGTTGTCGTGGTGTTTCTGCTGGCATCCGTTCGCGCGCCGGCCGGATTCCTGCGCCGGTGCGCCGGGTTGTTCGAGCCTTATGCACTGCTGGTGTTTCTGGCGATTGCGGCGCCCTGGCATATTGCGGCCAGCATGACGGAACCGATTTTCGCTTGGTTCTATTTCATCAATGAGCATGTGCTGCGGTTTCTCGGCAAGCGCGAGCCGCATGACTATTACTCGGGCAGCTGGTGGTACTACCTGCCGCGCATGGCGATCTATCTCTTTCCGTGGTCGTTTCTTCTGTTCGGCATGGCCGTCTCGCCGCGCTCGCACGCCAGGCGGGAGGAGGGGGGGCTGAAGCGGTTTCTGTTTGTCGCATGGCTGGTACCGCTATTGTTCTTTTCGATTTCGAGCGCAAAGGCGAATTACTACCTGGTGGCGGTGATGCCGTTTGCTGCCTTCCATCTCGCGCTGGCACTGGAAGATCGCGATTTTCTCGCACCCCGGGCGCGCTTGCTGCCGGGAGTGCTGATTGCCACCCTTGTCGTGATTGCCTATGCGGTACTGTCGGCACGCGGCGAGCAATCGCAAGAGCCGCTGTTCATTCTGGGGTTTTCGCAACACCAGTTTCTACTTTATTTCTTTGACGGGCTGGGCGCGCTGGCAATGCTGGCGGCACTGTGCGCATGGCGCGCCGCAAGAATCGGCGTGCTGGCATACCTGCTTCTGCCGATATGGACTTGCGCCGGGCTGACAGTGACATTGCAGGCGATGGAGCCGCAGATTTCGACGTGCCAGCTTGCGGGCTGGCTGCAACATGAGCTCTCTGGCCATACCGTTTACCTGTACCAGAAGTTCGAAGAACAATCTTCCTTGCCTTTTTACCTGAAACATCCGGTGCCAATTGTGGATGGGCACAGCAACGACCTTTTTTGGGGGAACAGGTTGCGCAAGAATGACATCATGATTTCGACGGATCAGTTTCTGGTGGCGCTGAAACAGCATCCAGTGGCAATCGCGGTGATGCGGCGCCAGCTTGCTGAGTTTCGCGCAGCCGGATTGCATGCGTATTTCAAGGGCGAAAAACGTATCGGCGACACGACCATCTTCTTCAACTGATGCACGTCATTGCAGGGGCAGCCTTACTGCGGTGACAAGGTATAATCTCGGTTTCTGAAATAACCCGCAGTCATGCTGTCCTCGCAGGCAGCGGCGCTGCCTCAAACTTCTCACCGCCATGTTGATTCTGCCGGGCTCGAACGCCCTGTCTGCCTTTCGCACACAACGCCTATTAACACAATTGCAAGCAGTCGAGCCGGCCATTGTCGGCGTCACGGGCCGCTTCCTGCATTTCGTCGATGCGGCCAGCTCACCGAGCCAGGAGGATATTGGCCGGCTCGACGGGCTCCTGACGTACGGCGAGCCATTTACCGGAGCGGCTGACGGCGACGAATTCGTCGTCATTCCGCGCTTCGGCACCATCTCGCCGTGGGCCAGCAAGGCGACGGATATCGTTCATAACTGCGGGATGTCGCACATCAAGCGCCTCGAGCGCGGCGTGTCGTATCACGTGCAAATGAAATCCGGCTTGTTGGGCGGGGCCAAGAAGATGTCGGCGGCCGTTGCGCAGGAAGTCGCCGCGCTGCTGCACGACCGCATGACCGAGACGGTATTGCGCGATGCGAACGACGCCGCTGCCTTGTTCCGCGAACTCGAGGCAAAGCCGCTGGAGTTTATCGATGTGCTGGCAGGGGGGCGAAATGCGCTCGAACGCGCCAACGGCGAACTCGGTCTCGCATTGTCGGACGACGAAATCGACTACCTGCTCAATGCCTTCACCCAGGCAAAGCGCAATCCGACCGATGTCGAACTGATGATGTTCGCACAAGCCAACAGTGAGCATTGCCGCCACAAGATTTTCAATGCCGACTGGACCATTGACGGCGAACAGCAGGACAAGTCGCTGTTCGCGATGATCAAGAACACGCACCAGCTGCAGCCGAAGGGGACGATCGTCGCCTACAGCGACAACTCGTCGGTTATCGAAGGTGCAACCATCTCGCGTTTCTATCCGCGCGGCGCAGCCGGCGGCAACGTGTATGAGGCGTCGGACGAGCTGACTCACATTCTGATGAAGGTCGAGACGCACAACCATCCGACCGCGATTTCGCCTTTCCCTGGAGCTTCCACCGGCGCCGGCGGCGAAATCCGCGATGAAGGAGCGACCGGGCGCGGTGCGAAGCCGAAGGCCGGCTTGACCGGATTCACCGTTTCCAACCTGATGGTGACACACTCGGTACAGCCGTGGGAAAACGCACGCGACGTTACCGAGCCGGTAGCGCAACGTGTAGCGCATGGCCAGGCCGGCATCTACGGCAAGCCGGACCGCATCGCCTCGCCGCTGCAAATCATGATCGACGGCCCGATCGGTGGTGCGGCTTTCAACAACGAGTTCGGGCGCCCCAATCTTGGCGGCTACTTCCGTACGTATGAGCAGAACGTCGGCGGCAAGGTGATGGGGTATCACAAGCCGATCATGATCGCCGGCGGCATGGGCAACATTTCGGACAAGCACACCAAAAAGCACGAGTTGCCGGTTGGTAGCCTGCTGGTCCAGCTTGGCGGCCCCGGCATGCGCATTGGCATGGGCGGCGGAGCGGCCTCTTCGATGGCAACCGGCACCAATACCGCCGACCTCGATTTCGATTCGGTCCAGCGCGGCAATCCGGAAATGGAGCGGCGCGCGCAGGAAGTGATCAATGCATGCTGGGCGATGGACGACAACAATCCGATCCTGTCGATTCACGATGTCGGTGCCGGCGGCCTGTCCAACGCGTTCCCGGAACTGACGAATGATGCCAAGCGCGGCGCGGTGTTTGACCTGCGCCAAGTTCCACTGGAAGAGAGCGGCATGGCGCCCAAGGAAATCTGGAGCAACGAGTCGCAGGAACGCTATGTGCTCGCAATTGCGCCGGAATCGCTGCCACTGTTCCAGTACCTGTGCGAACGCGAGCGCTGCCCGTTCGCGGTGGTCGGCACGGCGACCGAAGAGCGCCAGCTGAAGGTGATCGATCCGGAGCACGACAACAGCCCGGTGGACATGCCCATGGATGTCCTGCTCGGCAAGCCGCCCAAGATGCACCGCGATGTCACGCGCGTGCCCAATATGCTCCCGCCGGTGGACCTGACCGGAATGGATCTGACCGAAGTGGCACAGCGCGTGCTGCGCCTGCCGACCGTGGCGGACAAATCGTTCTTGATCACCATCGGCGACCGCACTGTCGGCGCGACCTCGGTACGCGACCAGATGGTCGGCCCATGGCAGGTCCCGGTGGCGGACTGCGCGGTCACGGCGATGAGCCTCGAAGGCTATCGCGGCGAGGCGATGGCAATGGGCGAGCGCACGCCGCTGGCGGTGATCAATGCCGCCGCGTCTGGCCGTATGGCCGTGGGCGAGGCGATTACCAATGTCGCCGCCGCGCCAATCGTCGATCTCTCCGATATCAAGCTGTCGGCGAACTGGATGGCCGCTTGCGGGCAGCCCGGGCAGGATGCCGCGCTGTTCGATACCGTCAAGGCGGTGGGCATGGAGCTGTGCCCGGCGCTGGGCATCAGCATCCCGGTCGGCAAGGATTCGCTGTCGATGCGCACGACCTGGACCGATGCCGAGGGCAGCAAGTCGGTGACATCGCCGGTGTCGCTGATCGTTTCCGCCTTCGCGCCGGTGCCGGACGTGCGCCTTGCGCTGACGCCGCAGTTGCGCACCGACCTGGGCGACACCGTGTTGATCGTGATCGATCTCGGACGTGGCAAGAACCGTATGGGCGCCTCCGCGCTGACGCAGGTAATGCAGCAGATCGGCGACAGCGTGCCGGACGTCGACAGCGCCGAAGACTTGAAAGCCTTCTTCAACGCGATCCAGCAACTGAACAAGGAGCGCAAGCTGCTGGCCTATCACGATCGTTCGGACGGCGGCCTGTTCACAACGCTGTGCGAGATGGCATTTGCCGGGCGTTGTGGCGTGTCGGTCAATCTCGACATCCTGGCGATGGAAGGCGAGTATGCTTCCGACTCTGGCGAAGCCAAGAACTGGGCAACCCAGATCGCCGAGCGGCGCAACGAGATGACGCTGCGCGCACTGTTCAACGAAGAGCTGGGAGCGGTAATCCAGGTGCGCGCCGAGGAAAAATCGGATGTGATGAATGTGCTGCGTTCTTACAACCTGGGCGCCTGCAGCCATATCATCGGCAAGCCGAACGATCGCGGCGCAATCGAGTTCACGCGCGATGCGAAAGTGATCTTCAGCCAGCCGCGCGTCGAATTGCACCGCCTCTGGAGCGAAACCAGCTGGCGCATTGCGCGCCTGCGCGACAATCCGGCCTGCGCCGATGCGGAATACGACCGCATTCTCGACAGCGCCGACCCGGGTATTACGCCGAAGCTGACGTTCGATCCGCAAGTCGATGTGGCGGCACCATTCATCGCCACCGGCGTCAAGCCGAAGGTCGCGATCCTGCGCGAGCAGGGCGTCAATTCCCATATCGAGACCGCCTATGTCATGCACAAATCCGGTTTCACGGCTGTCGACGTGCACATGAGCGACCTGATTGCAGGCCGCGCGAAGTTGGACGACTTCAAGGGCTTCATCGCGGTGGGCGGCTTCTCTTATGGCGACGTGCTCGGTGCGGGCGAGGGCTGGGCCAAGACGATCCTCTTCAATGCCAAGCTCGCCGAGCAGTTTGCCGGGTTCTTCAACCGCGGCGACACTTTCGCACTGGGTATTTGCAACGGCTGCCAGATGATGAGCAACCTGAAGTCCATCATCCCGGGCGCTCACGATTGGCCGAAGTTTACGCGGAATAAATCGGAACAGTTCGAGGCGCGTTTTGCAATGGTGGAAGTCGCCGAGTCGCCGTCGATCTTCTTTGCCGACATGGCAGGCACGCAGAGCGCAATCGCCGTCGCCCACGGCGAGGGGTTCGCCGATTTCTCGCAAACCGGGGATATCAGCAAGGCGATCGTGGCCATGCGCTATGTCGACAACAAGGGGCAGGCCACGGAAGGCTATCCGTACAACCCGAACGGTTCGCCGCAGGGGATTACTTCGGTCACGACGCCGGACGGCCGCTTCACGGTCCTGATGCCACATGCGGAGCGCGTCTTCCGCACCGTGCAGCACTCCTGGCATCCGGATTCCTGGGGAGAGTATTCGCCGTGGATGCGCATGTTCCGCAATGCGCGCAAGTGGGTGGGATGACGGTTACTACGGGCTCTGCCCGTATATAAAAAAAGGCGCTCTATCAAGAGCGCCTTTTTATTGGAGCGAAAGAATTACTGGATCTTCGCTTTCTTGCGCAGGTCTTCCTGGAAGGCCTGCAGTTTCTTCTGCTGCAGCGACTCTGCGATCTGCGGCTTGACTTCTTCCAGCGACGGGATTTGCGCCTGACGCACGTCTTCCAGCTTGATCACGTGATAGCCGTACTGCGTCTTGACCGGAGTTTCGGTGATCTGGCCTTTTTGCAGGCCGACCATGGCGTCGGAGAACGGCTTCACGAAGGATGCCGGCGATGCCCAGTCAAGGTCGCCACCGTTGGCTGCCGAACCCGGGTCCTTGGATTGCTTGGCCAGGTCTTCGAATTTTGCGCCGCCTTTCAGCTTGGCGATGATGGCCTTGGCATCTTCTTCCTTGTCGACCAGGATATGGCGCGCGTGGTATTCCTTGTCGCCGGCCTGAGCCTTGAAGCGGTCGTATTCAGCCTTGATGTCGGCATCCTTGACCGGATTCTTTTTCAGATAGTCCTGCACCAGCGCGCGGATCGCGATCGACTGGCGCGCGATTTCAACCTGATTCTTGACTTCCGGGGTATTCGAAAGGCCCAGCTTGTCCGCCTCCTGGATCAGGACCTCGCGGTTGATCAATTCTTCCTTGACCATCGCACGCAGTTGCGGCGAATCAGGCTGGCCTTGCGCCGCCAGCTGTTTGATCATTACGTCGGCGCGGGATGAGGGTACAGGCTTGCCGTTGACGACGGCGATGTTTTGCGCCATGACGGGCAGCGCGACGGCGGCGACGAGCAGCATCAACAAGCGTGCGGGTTTTACGGTCATTGTGTTATTCCTAAATACAAAATGAGTGAAAGGTAAAAAAATACGCCGTATTACGACGATAACTCAGACGGCGCAAATGCAATGATGGTAAGGGCGTGAATATCGCGGTGCATCATGTCATGCAGACAATCATACACCAGGCGATGCCTGGCAACGCGATTTAACCCCTCAAATCGGTCGGAAACCAGGTGAAGTTTATAGTGACCGGCGCCCGAGGCAGCGCCTGCATGTCCGGCATGCAAATGAGACTCGTCGATCAATTGACATTCGGTCGGTGAAAAAGTTGCGACCAGCTGGCTGCGAATGCGTTCCATGCGTTCGTTCATCTGGAATCCTTCACATACTTGGACAGGAACAGGCTTTGCCCGATGATGAATGCGAACATCAGCCCGGTGAAACCGAACAGCTTGAAGTTGACCCAGGCCGCCGTCGAGAAGTTATAGGCGACATACAGATTCACTATGCCCATGACGCCGAAAAAAGTTGCCCAGGAAAGGGAAAGACGTTGCCATATTGCGTCCGGCAGCGTGATCTGCTTTTCCATCATTAACCGGATCAGGTTTTTGCCGAACACGGCCTGGCTAATCAGAAGCGCAGCACCGAAGCACCAGTACAGCACCGTCGGTTTCCATTTGATGAAGGTCTCGTTGTGGAAATATATCGTTGCCCCGCCGAACAGGGTGATGATGGCCAGGGAAATCCAGAGCATGGCGTCGACTTTGCGCCCGCGCAGAAGCAGATAGGCGATCTGCGCCACGGTGGCGAGAATAGCGATTGCCGTGGCAAGCATGATGGGCGCTTGCGCGGGGCTGGCGATACCGCCGGAAACGAGGCCGGACAGGTATTGCTGGGCCAGCGCTTGGGCGGCGTCGGGATGGCCTTCGCCCCATTTAAACATGGAAAAGAACAGGATGACCGGGAACAGGTCGAACAAAAACTTCATGTGAATGGGATTCCTTTATTGGGGTTCGAAGCTCAGTGATGCTGAATTAATGCAGTAGCGCAGCCCGGTCGGGGGTGGTCCGTCCGGGAACACATGTCCGAGATGGGCGTCGCATACATTACATAAAATTTCGGTGCGTATCATGCCATGACTGCGGTCGATGCGCTCACGTACATTGGCGGGGTCGAGCGCCCGAAAATAGCTCGGCCAGCCGCAACCCGAGTCAAACTTGGCGTCGGACTCGAACAGCGGCGTGCCGCAGCACACGCAGGTATAAATGCCATGCTCGTGATGATCCCAGTAATGACCGGTAAAGGCACGCTCGGTTGCCGCATGGCGCGTCACTTCGTATTCGAGCGGATCGAGCTGATCGCGCCACTCGGCATCCGTTTTCACTACCTTATCTGTCATGATGAGCAACTCACTTCCAGTCCACTGGCCCAGTCCGGCGGCAACTGGGCATACCTTTCATTTTCCGGCTGCTCGTCGAACGGCCTTTCCAGCAGCCTGAGCAGCTTGTCCACTTCGGAAAAGTCCTTATTTTGCGCCTTTTCGATGGCAATTTGTGCAAGATAATTGCGCAGCACATATTTCGGATTGACGCTGTTCATTGTTTCTTGTCGTTGTGCATCGATGCTGTTTTCTTGTTTCAGGCGAGAGCGATACTGGGCTGCCCAGGCATCGAATGCTGGCCGGTCAATGAACAGGTCATGCAAAGGCTCGTCGCCTTCCGGGCGATCGACCTGCAAGCCGCCGAGGCGACGGAAAAACAGCGTGAAATCGACGTGGTTTTGCTGCATGAGGTCGAACACGGCCTCATGCAGCTTGCCGTCTTCGGGCTGCGTGGAATGCAGGCCCAGCTTTGCGTGGAGCAGTTGATCGAACTTCGCCTCGTAGGCCGGCTTGTAGATTTCCAGCGCTGCCTGCGCATCCTCGACTTCGCCAATCAGCGGAAGCAGTGCCTGCCCAAGTGCGAAACAGTTCCACTGCCCAATGCTCGGCTGCATATGATATGCGTAGCGGCCTTGCGTGTCGCTATGGTTGCAGATATGCCGGAAGTCGAAGGCTTCCATGAATCCGAACGGTCCATAGTCGATAGTCAGGCCGAGGATGGACATGTTATCGGTGTTCATGACGCCATGCATGAATCCAACGGCCTGCCACTGGGCGATCAGTTCAGCCGTGCGGCGCGTGACTTGCGTGAGCAGGGCGCGATAGGGGTTGGACTCGGCGCGCAACTCCGGATAAAAGCGATCGATTATGTAATCGGCCAACACCTTTAGTTCCACCTGGCAATCGTTGTAGAACCAGTGCTCGAACGACCCGAAACGCACGAAACTGGGCGCCATGCGGGTCGCCACCGCTGCGGTTTCCGGTGTCTCACGCATCACCAGCATGTCCGATCCGGTAACGCACAGCGCGCGCGAGGTTGGAATGCCGAGCGCAGCCATCGCTTCCGAGCATAGGAATTCGCGGATCGACGAGCGCAGAACGGCGCGCCCGTCGCCCATGCGCGAATACGGAGTCTTGCCCGAACCTTTCAGTTGCAGTTCCATGCGCCCTTGCACCGCGGGAACGTCGCCCAGCAGGATTGCGCGGCCATCGCCGAGCTGGCCCGCCCAAACGCCAAATTGATGGCCTGAATACACAGCCGCCAGCGGCTGCGATTGCGCCAGCGTACGATTGCCGGCAAACGCCTCGATGAATTGCTCGGTAGCGAATTCCCCAGGATCGAGCCCGATCAGATCCGCCGCCGCGTCGCTTGCGGCCACAAGATAGGGAGCCGGCAGTTGCGTCGGCAGCAGCCGGGTATGGAACGCCGGCAGAAGGCTGCCGAATGAATTCTCCAGCGGCAGGGTAGCGAGGCGGTGGCGGGCGATGCCGACATCGGGTGCATTCATGGCGAATCCTTGTCGTCGCGTGTGTCGTGCGACATCGAAGGTGCAGCTTTGCGCTGCACCGTGGTGCGCTCCGGATAGGCGATGCGGCCGAGCGACTGTGGCTGCCTGATCGAGACGCGGCCATATTTGGTCTTGACCAATCCGTTTTGTTCCCACTGGCGCAGCAGCTTGGCGATACTTTGACGCGACTTTCCGAGCAAATGTCCGAGTTCTTCCTGCGTCAGCGGCACTTCGCGCCCGCGCGCAAGCGTTGCCACATTCATGGCGGAAGGGGCGATATGCGCAAGCTCGAGCATGCGCCGCGCCAGCCGCTGAGGCAATGGCGCCGTCGCCGCCTCCTCTACCAGATCGAACGTGGTGCGTAGCCGCAGGCACAGCATCTTGGCAAAGCATTCATAGATCGCGGGATGGCGCGCCAGCAAGCGCTGGAAATCCGTCTTCGCGTGAAACAGCAGCACGGTGGGCCCGGAGGCGTGCCCGTCATGCGAACGCGGCAGGCCGTCGAACAGAGAGATTTCCCCGAAACAGCTGGGCGCATCCAGTACGGCGATCGTGGTCGCGTGGCCGTCGGCGGTGGTACGCGTGAAGCGGACTGCGCCGCGCGCGATCGTGTAAAAGCCGTCCGCCTCGGCGCCGCGAGCATGCAGCAGAGTGCCGTCTTCGACCGCGCGCAGCGAAGCGCACGCAGCCGCGTCTTCGACTACCTGGTCGGGATAGCCTTCCAGCCACGACTGCTTCAGCAGCGCGACTTTGTCGATGTCATCGATTATTCGGTTCGGCATGGCGATTGTAAAAGAGTTGACAGTATTGTGCGGTGCGGTGTGCCGATACTGACAAATCCTGTACCCATAGGTCAGGCAAACTTGATCTGAAATAAATCTCAGGATCCATGT
Organism: Noviherbaspirillum autotrophicum; assembly: GCF_000818395.1. Classification (GTDB taxonomy): domain Bacteria; phylum Pseudomonadota; class Gammaproteobacteria; order Burkholderiales; family Burkholderiaceae_D; genus Noviherbaspirillum; species Noviherbaspirillum autotrophicum. Next base: position 147,817 of record NZ_JWJG01000028.1, read on the forward strand.
ATTCTGACAGAGAAGAGGAGACCCCATATGAATGCACCGGAAAAGCTGTCGATCCCATCCATGAAAGAGCGTGTATCGGCCGAGGAATGGCAGGCGCGCGTCGACCTCGCGGCGTGTTACCGCCTGGTGGCGGATTTTGGCTGGAGCGATCTGGTTTTCACCCACGTCACCGCCCGCGTGCCGGGTACTGAAAACCAGTTCCTCATTAATCCCTACGGCATGATGTTTGACGAGATTACGGCGTCGTCGTTGGTGAAGATCGACTTGGAGGGGAACAAGATCGAAGAATCGCCGTTTCCGATCAATCCCGCCGGTTTTACGATCCACTCCGCTATCCATGCAGTGCGGCATGACGCGCAATGCGTCCTGCATGTGCATAGTATCAATGGCGTCGCGGTGTCGGTGCAACAGGAGGGCGTGCTGCCGCTTTCCCAGCAATCGATCTTCGTGCTGTCGAGCCTTGCCTACCATGACTACGAAGGCGTGGCATTGAACGCGGATGAAAAGCCGCGCCTGGTGGCCGATCTCGGGGACAAAACTTATTTGATGCTTCGCAACCACGGCTTATTAACATTAGGAAAAACAGTTGCCGATGCGTTCCTTAACATGTATATCTTCGAATCGGCATGCATGATTCAGATCCGCGCGCAGTCCGGCGGTGGCGAGCTGGTCCGGATTCCCGAAACGATCATCCGCGGCGCGCAGCAGCAGGCAAAGAGCGTGACGAAGGCGCAGGGAGGCATGCTGGCCTGGCCGGGACTGCTGCGCCGTCTCGACCGGATCGATTCCTCCTATCGCACTTGAGACAAGGAGAAAATATGGAGACAAGCATCAAGGCGCAGGCCACGTTCCGCGACATGCAGGACAGCACGCAGGAGGACTGGAAGATTATCGCCGACGAATTCAAGCCGTATGCGGCTGCCTTGCCCGACCGCGTGCTGGATCACCTGCGGCTGCTGGAGGGGGACTGCGGGGGCTTTCCGGTGGACCGGCTGACGCATAGCCTGCAAACCGCGACGCGGGCCTGGCGCGACGGACGCGACGAAGAATACGTGGTGTGCGCACTGCTGCACGATATAGGCGACACGCTGGGCAGCTACAACCATCCCGATATCGCTGCCGCCATCCTGAAGCCTTTCGTCAGCCCGGAAAACATGGCCATGGTGGAAAAGCACGGCATTTTCCAGGGCTACTACTTCTTTCATCATCTCGGCATGGACCGCAATCTGCGGGACCAGTTCGCCGGGCAGGCGCTTTATGACGCGACCGCCGAGTTCTGCGAAAAATATGATGCGCCGGCCTTCGATCCTGCCTATGACACACTCCCGCTGTCATTCTTCGAGCCGATGCTGCGCCGCGTAATGGCTCGCCCGAAGAACACGATTTACAAAGCTGTATCCTAGAGAAATGTCAAAAAGAAGATATTTGTGCGGCGCGCAATCGAAAAACGTTGACGTTTTTAGTACGGTCGTTCAAAAATCATGACATGAATTAGTGGAAATATTCTAAACTTCAAAAAAGACAATTCGGAGACACAATGGCGCAATACGCGAAGAGCCCCTTGATGGGCCAGATGATGAGCCAGCCCTTGCTCATTTCGGGCCTGATCCAGCACGCGGACCGCTATTTCGGCGACAGTGAGATTGTTTCGCGCCGCGTCGAGGGCGATATTCACCGCTATACCTATCGCGACTGCCACATGCGGGCGCGACGCATGGCCAACGCGCTCGGCAAGATGGGCGTGAAGATGGGCGATCGCGTCGCGACGCTGGCATGGAACGGTTATCGCCACCTGGAGCTGTATTACGCGATTTCCGGCTCGGGCGCTGTCATGCATACGATTAATCCGCGTCTGCACCCGGAACAGATTGCCTATATCGCCAACCATGCCGAAGACCAGTACCTGTTCTTCGACATGACCTTTCTGCCGCTAGTCGAAGCGTTCGCCGCGCATTGCACCACCGTCAAGGGCTTCGTGATGATGTGCGACCGCGATCGCATGCCGCCGCAGAGCAAGGTGCCGAACCTGATGTGCTACGAGGATCTGATCGCGGAAAACTCGGACAAGTACGACTGGCCCGTGTTCGACGAAAACTCCGCTTCCAGCCTGTGCTACACGTCCGGCACGACAGGCAATCCGAAGGGCGCGCTGTACTCGCACCGCTCGACCGTGCTGCATTCCTTTGCCTCGGTCATGCCTGATGCGCTCAACGTGTCGGCGCAAGACGTGGTGCTACCGGTGGTACCGATGTTCCATGTGAATGCGTGGGGGCTGCCGTACTCGGTGCCGATGGTTGGCGCCAAGATGGTTTTCCCAGGACCCGCACTGGACGGTAAATCGATTTACGAATTATTCGAGCAAGAGAAAGTGACGTTTTCTGCCGGCGTGCCGACCGTATGGCTTGGGTTGTTGACCTATGTCGGGCAGAACAATCTGAAGTTTTCGACCTTTCGTCGTACCGTGATCGGTGGCTCCGCCTGTCCACCGGCGATGATGAAAACGTTCCGCCATCAATACGGCGTCGACGTGGTGCATGCCTGGGGCATGACGGAAATGTCTCCGCTCGGTACGGCAGGCACGCTGCAAAGCAAGCACGCCGATCTGCCGGAAGAGCAGAAGCAGGCGATCCTGGAAAAACAGGGGCACGCCATTTACGGAGTCGACATGAAGATTGTGGACGATTCCGGCAAGGAGCTGCCGTGGGACGGCAAGACCTATGGCAATCTGCTGGTCAAGGGGCCATGGGTCATTGAACGCTATTTCAAGGGCGAGGGTGGCAATGTGCTGCAGGACGGATGGTTCCCGACCGGTGACGTTGCGACCATCAGCCCCGACGGCTACATGCAGATCACCGACCGCAGCAAGGATGTGATCAAGTCCGGCGGCGAGTGGATCGGCACCATCGATCTCGAGAATATCGCGGCCGGACATCCGGCGGTGCAGCAGGCCGCTTGTATTGGCGTGTTCCACCCGAAGTGGGACGAGCGGCCGCTGCTGGTGATCGTGAAGAAGCCGGACGCTGAAGTCAGCAAGGAAGAGCTGATTAAATTTTTTGACGGGAAAATCGCCAAGTGGTGGACGCCAGACGATGTCGTGTTCGTCGATGCGCTGCCGATTGGCGCAACTGGGAAAGTCTTGAAAAACAGGATACGCGAGCAGTTCAAGGAGTACAAACTGCCGACGGCCTGACAGGATTGAATAATAGAAGAAGCCGAAAAGCCGAAGTTCCAACAACACACCCTGAGATAAGGAAGAGACAAATGATGAAAAAGATCCGCCCCCTCCTGCTGACGCTTTCGATTGCAGCAGCCTTTTCAGCACCGGCTGCGCAAGCAGAGCATGTCAAGATCGCAATGATCGATACGCTGTCGGGTGCGTTCGCACCGATCGGGCAGAACCAGTTGCACAGCTTCCAGATGTTCACCGAAATGGCGAACCAGCAGAAATGGGCCGGTGCCGGCAATACACTCGAAGTGGTCGGATTCGACGGCAAGGGCAGCCCTCAGGAGTCGCTTAACCAGCTCAAGACGGTGATCGACCAGGGCTATCGCTACATCGCTCAGGGCAACGGTTCCGGCGTCGCGCTAGCCTTGATCGATGCGGTCAACAAGCACAACGAGCGCAATCCGGGCAAGGAAATCGTGTTCTTGAACTACTCGGCGATCGACCCGGATCTTACCAACAGCAAGTGCAGCTTCTGGCACTTCCGCTTCGACGCCAATTCCGACATGAAGATGGAGGCGCTGACCTCGTACATGGCGAAGGACCAGAGCATCAAGAAGGTCTATATCATCGGCCAGAACTATGCCCACGGCCACCAGGTGACGCGTGCGGCAAAGGAGTACATCAAGCGCAAGCGCCCGGACGTCCAGATCGTCGGCGACGACCTGCATCCGATCGCGACCGTGAAGGACTTCTCTCCGTATATCGCGAAGATCAAGGCGTCCGGCGCCGATACCGTCATCACAGGTAACTGGGGCGCCGACCTCGCATTGCTGGTCAAGGCGGCAAAAGACGCCGGCCTGACCGCCAAGTTCTACACCTACTACGGTGGCACCTCCGGCGTGCCGACCGCGATGGGCGGTTCGACGGCGGGTCAGGTCAAGCAAGTCGCCTACTGGACGCCGAATAATGAAACCTTCTCCGGCAAGGAGATCGTCGATGCGTTCAAGAAAAAGTACAACGACGACTTTTACGTGGCCGATACCTATACTGTGGTGCAGATGCTGTCCAAGGCCATCAAGGATTCCAATTCGACGAATCCGGTCAAGGTCGCGTTCGCGCTGGAGGGCATGAAGGTCAAGGCGATCAATGGCGAAGTCGAGATGCGCGCCACTGACCACCAGTTGCAGCAGCCACTTTACATTTCGACCTGGACCAAGGTCGACGGCAAGAAGATCAAGTACGACCAGGAAAACACCGGCTACGGCTGGAGCAACGATCAGAAGATCGAGCCATACGTCGCTACGCAGCCGACTTCGTGCCAGATGAAACGGCCGTCTCGTTCGTAATATCGGCAATGCGGCATGAACCGTTCGCGGTTCATGCCGTAATTGCGCGTTCAATCTAAACACCGCCAGTCGTTCCGAGCATGGGCGAGGAAAGCAAAAATGACATGAAAAATACCGGCTGATTCAACGTGTATTCGTTGCTTTACATCAAGTAAAACCATGGATATGCTGTGTGTACACAATACCTATAAGGAAGAGACAAATGACCACACAAAGCAAAGCCTTATTTCTCGCGCTGCCCATCACTTCCGCCTTTGCTGCTCCTGCCACGGTAGCCGCAGATGCCGTGAAAATGCCATTCGTTGATCCATTTTCAGGACCGCGCACGCCGGTGAAGCGGGGCATCCTGACAAGCTGACCGTACATCGCTGATATCGCCGACGCCCAACTAGGGTGAAGGTCAACGGTAAGGCCTTTAGGTATGACCAGGGGAACACAGATTTCATCTGGAAAACCGATCAGAAGCTAATCTATGTCGCAATGCATCCAACGTCATGCCAGATGAAGCGCCCGTCGTCGAACTAACAGGTTATATCCCTTGCAGCGTGCGGGCGTCGCGAGACTGCACGCTGCTTTTTTGCTCCCAGAAAATAGTACGGTCGTACACGAATTTTACTTAGAGGTGTCGTGTGGAATTCACATTAATTACCCTGCTGAACGGTCTGAGCTACGGGCTGTTGCTGTTCATGCTGTCGTCGGGCCTGACGTTGATCTTCAGCATGATGGGCGTGCTCAATTTTGCCCATGCCAGCTTTTACATGCTGGGCGCCTACTTCGCCTATACCATCAGCACCAAGCTCGGCTTCTGGCCGGCGCTGTTCATCGCGCCGCTGGCCGTCGGCGCCATCGGCGCCGTGGTCGAGCGCTACGGCCTGCGCTCGGTGCACAAGTACGGCCATATCCCGGAACTGCTGTTCACCTTCGGCCTGTCGTATGTCGTGGTCGAGCTGGTGCAGCTGGTGTGGGGCAAGGCGGCCGTGCCGTACCCGATTCCCGCCGAGCTGGACGGCCCGCTGTTCACGCTGTTTTCCACCACCTTCCCGATCTACCGCGGCTTCATGATGTTGATCGCGCTGCTCATGCTGCTGTCGATCTACCTGGTGCTGACCAAGACCCGCATCGGCCTGGTGATCCAGGCGGCCTTGACGCACCCCGATATGGTCGAGGCGCTCGGGCACAACGTGCCGCGCGTGTTCATGCTGGTGTTCGGCAGCGGCTGCGCGCTGGCCGGCCTGGCCGGCGTCATCGGCGGCAATGCGTTCGTCACCGAGCCGGGCATGGCGGCCACCGTCGGCAGCATCATCTTCGTGGTGGTGGTGGTCGGCGGCATGGGCTCGCTGGTGGGCGCCTTGCTGGCCTCGCTGCTGATCGGCGTGCTGCAGACGTTCGCCGTCGCGCTCGACTACTCGTTCCTGAATCTGTTTTCGACGATGGGCATGGCGCTGGGCGCCGAGACGTTCGGCTATCCGGTATTGAAGCTCACCATTTCGCAGGTGGCGCCGATCATGCCGTATTTGCTGCTGGTGCTGATTCTGATCTTCAGGCCGCGCGGCCTGATGGGAACGCGGGAGGGTTGAGATGAGTGCCGTAACGATGAGCCATACCATGAAATACAAACCGATGAATCTCGCCCGCTGGCTGCTGTGGACCAGCTTCGCACTGATCCTGATCGTCGCTCCGCTGGTCTTCGACAAGGGCGCATCGCTGTCGGTACTGTCCACCATGGGCACCGTGATGATCTTTGGCTTGTCCTACAACATGCTGCTGGGGCAGGGCGGCATGCTGTCGTTCGGCCATGCGGTGTACTCCGGGCTGGGCGCGTTCTTCGCCATCCATGCGATGAACCTGGCCGCGGCCGGCACCATCTGGATGCCGGTCACCCTGGTGCCGCTGGTGGGCGGGCTGGCCGGCATGTTCTTCGGCGCCCTGTTCGGCTATGTGACGACCAAGAAGTCGGGCACCACGTTTGCAATGATTACGCTGGGCATCGTTGAACTGGTGTTCGCCTGCTCGCTGATGTTCCCGGAATTCTTCGGCGGCGAGGGCGGCATCACGACCAACCGCGTCTATGGCGAACCGTTCCTGGGCATCACCTTCGGGCCGCAGATCCAGGTGTATTACCTGATCGCGTTCTGGCTGTTCATCGCCACCATCGGCATGTATGCCTTCACGCAGACGCCGCTGGGGCGCATCATCAATGCCGTGCGCGACAACCCGGAACGGGTCGAGTTCATCGGCTACGACACGCAGTGGGCGCGCTACCTGACGCTGATTCTGGCAGGCTTCTTCGCCGGCATTTCCGGCGGCCTGTCGGCCATCAACTTTGAAATCGTCACCGCCGAGAATGTCAGTGCCATGCGCTCCGGCGCAATCCTGCTGTTTACCTTCATCGGCGGTGTCGGCTTCTTCTTCGGCCCGATGATCGGCGCCATCATCGGCGTGTTCCTGACCGTGCTGCTGTCGGACTTCACCAAGGCGTGGCAGCTGTATCTGGGCGTGTTCTTCATCGTCATCGTGATGTATGCGCCGGGCGGCGTGGCCAGCATCCTCATGATGAACCTGCGGCTGGTGAAGTTCGGCAAATTCAAACCCGTTGCCCCGCGCCTTCTGGCCGTGTGCGCCACGGCGGCCGTGGCCTTGCTGGGCGTGGCGGTCGCCATCGAGATGCTGTACCACCTGACGCTGGATTCGGCGAACGGCACCGAAATGAAGCTGTTCGGCTTCCTGGCCGATACCGCCCAGCCGGGCCCCTGGCTGATCGCCGCTATCCTGTTCGCCCTCGGCGCCGCCGGCTTCTGGCTGGCCAGGAAAGGCTTCATTCAAGCCTGGGGCCAGGCCAATAGCGACATTGAAGAACTGATCCGGAGACAAGCATGAGCGCCTGGTCCCTCGAACTCAAGGAAGTCCGCAAGAGCTTCGGCAAATCCGAAATCATCCGCGGCGCCAGCCTGCAAGTCGCCAAAGGCGAGCGCGTGGCCATCATCGGCCCCAACGGAGCCGGCAAATCGACCCTGTTCAACCTGATTTCCGGGCGTTTCCCGGTCACCTCGGGCGACATCCTGTTGAACGGCAACAGCATCATCGACAAGCGGCCGTTCGAAATCAATCGCGCCGGCCTGTCGCGCAGCTTCCAGATCACCAACATCTTCCACCGCCTGTCGGTGTACGAGAACCTGCGCTGCGCAGTGCTGTGGTCGCTCGGCTACAAGTACTCGTTCTGGCATCGCCTGAATGGCTTGAAGGATGCGCACGAGCGCGCCGAGCAGGTGCTGGAGCAGATTGGCCTGAAGCGCCGGCGCGACACGCTGGCCGGCTTGCTGACGTACGCGGAGCAGCGCGCGCTGGAGATCGGCATCACGATCGCCGGCGGCGCCGAAGTGATCCTGCTGGACGAACCGACGGCCGGCATGAGCCGCTCGGAGTCGGATGCGGCGGTCGAGCTGATTCGCAAGGTGACGGTCGGCAAGAGCCTGCTGATGGTGGAACACGACATGAGCGTGGTGTTCGGCCTGGCCGACAAGATTGCGGTGGTGGTGTACGGGGAAGTGATCGCGTGCGATACGCCGGTCAATATCCGCGCCAATGCCAAGGTGCAGGAAGCATATCTGGGTGGACACGCAGCGGAGGCGGCATGACGATGGCACTACTGGAAATTAGAGATCTGCACGCATATTACGGCAAGAGCCATGTGCTGCACGGCGTGGACATGCACGTGCAGGAAGGCGAAATCGTCAGCCTGTTGGGACGCAACGGCGTGGGGCGGTCGACCACGGTGAAGTCGACGATGGGGCAAGTCGCCGTGACTGGTTCGATCCGTTTCAAGGGCGAGGAGATCACCGGCCTGAAGGCGTTCGAAATCGCGCACAAGGGACTCGGCTATGTGCCGGAAAACCGCGACATCTTCCCGACGCTCACCGTCGAGCAGAATCTGCTGCTGGGCGAAAAGAAAGGGAAAAAGTCGCGCTGGAGCATCGACGACATGTACCAGATGTTCCCGCGCCTCAAGGAGCGCCAGCACACGCCGGCGGGCGTCCTGTCGGGCGGCGAACAGCAGATGCTGACCTTGTGCCGCACGCTGATGGGCGACCCGGACCTGATCATGATCGACGAGCCGACCGAGGGGCTGGCGCCGAAGATCGTCGAGCTGGTGGGCGAATACCTGAAGGAACTGAAGAACCGCGGGATATCGGTGCTGCTGGTGGAGCAGAAGCTCGACATTGCGATGAAGATCTCGCAGCGGGTGTATGTGATGGGGCACGGCTCGATCGTGTTCGAGGGCACGCCCGACGACCTGCGTGCCAACGCCGCCATCCGCAAGGAGTGGCTGGAAGTCTGAGGCGGCTGGTGGACGCGTCGATCATGCCAATCCAAAGGACTGGAAACACGGTGTGGGCGCAGAGATAAGCTCTGGCAAATCAAGGTGATTCGGCGCGGCAAATGGCGCGCCGAATTTTTTCGCCAAAAAATAATACGATCGTTCTATTTTGCGGTATAGTTAAGCACGACAGATTCGAAGCTCCCGGCTAAATGCCGATGGCAAGGCGGCAGCGACGCTTCAAGAGGTATTTCGCCGGGCGCTTCATAAGCGGTTCCAACACCCCCTACGACTCTAAACATAAAGGAAGAGATATGACTGCCGAATACAAGGTCAATGGCGCTGTTGCCGTCATTACGCTCAATAATCCTCCGGTGAACGGCCTGGGTCATGCGACTCGCAGCGCGATTGTCGACGGGATGAAGAAAGCACTGAACGACGACGCCGTCAAGGCGGTGGTCATTACCGGCGCCGGCAAGGCCTTCTCCGGCGGTGCCGATATCAAGGAATTCAATTCGCCCAAGGCAATGGCAGAGCCGACGCTGCATACGGTCATCAATGTTATCGAAAATTCCACCAAGCCCGTGGTGGCCGCCATTCACAGCGTCGCGATGGGCGGCGGGCTGGAACTGGCGCTGGGTTGCCATTACCGCGTTGCCGCGCCGGGCGCGCAAATCGCGCTGCCGGAAGTGAAGCTGGGCATCCTGCCGGGCGCCGGCGGCACGCAGCGTCTGCCGCGCGTGCTCGGCCTGGAAATGGGCTTGAACATGATTGTGTCCGGCAATCCGGTTCCGTCCGAAAAGCTGGCCAAGACCGCGCTGTTCAATGAAATGGCCGAAGGCGACCTGATGGAAGCCGCGCTGGCATTCGCGAACAAGGTTGCCGACGTGCGTCCGCTGCCGAAAGTACGCGACATCAAGATCGATTACCCGAACTACGAAGGATTCCTGCAATTCTCCCGCAACACGGTCAAAGCGATGTCTGGCCCGTTCCCGGCGCCGTTGAAGTGTGTGGAAGCCGTGGCGGCCGCAGTGACAATGAAATTTGACGACGGCATCAAATTCGAGCGCGAGCTGTTCGTCGACCTGGTACAAACCACCGAATCGAAGGCGCTGCGCCATGCCTTCTTCGGCGAGCGCGCCGCCAGCAAGGTGCCTGACGTTCCGGACGATACGCCGACCCGTGCCATCAAGTCGGCTGCCGTGATCGGCGCCGGCACCATGGGTGGCGGCATCGCGATGAACTTTGCGAATGCCGGCATTCCGGTCAAGATCCTGGAAATGAAGCAGGAAGCGCTGGAGAAGGGCCTGGGCGTGATTCGCAAGAATTACGAAAATACGATGAAGAAGGGCAAGCTGACGCCGGAGAAGTTCGAGCAGCGCGTCGGCCTGATCACCGGCACACTGTCGTATGAAGAGATCGCGCAAGCCGATATCGTGATCGAAGCCGTATTCGAAGATATCGGCGTCAAGGAACAGGTGTTCAAGAAGCTCGACGAGGTGATGAAGCAAGGCGCCATTCTGGCTTCCAATACCTCGACGCTGGACGTCAACAAGATCGCTGCTTTCACCAAGCGCCCACAAGACGTCATCGGCCTGCATTTCTTCAGCCCGGCCAATGTGATGAAGCTGCTGGAAATCGTGCGCGGCGAAAAGACGGGCAAGGACGTGCTGGCAACCGCATTGCAGTTGTCGAAAAAAATCAAGAAGACCGGCGTGGTGTCGGGCGTGTGCGACGGCTTCATCGGCAACCGCATGATCGAGCAGTACAGCCGCCAGGCGGGCTTCCTGCTGGAAGAGGGCTGCACGCCGGAGCAGGTCGACAAGGCGATCGAGAAGTTCGGTTTTGCGATGGGTCCGTTCCGCATGGGCGACCTGGCCGGCAACGACATCGGCTGGTACATCCGCAAGCGCCGCTACATCGAGAAGCCGGAAGTCACCTACTCGAAGACGGCCGACCTGCTGTGCGAAATGGGCCGCTTCGGTCAGAAAACCGGTGCCGGCTGGTACGACTACAAGCCGGGCGACCGCAAGGCTTATCCGTCGCAAGTCGTCAACGACATGATCGTCAAGCACTCGGCCGACCTTGGCATTGAGCGCCGCAAGATCAGCGATCAGGAAATCGTCGAACGCCTGGTGTTTGCGCTGGTTAATGAAGGTGCATATATCCTGGAAGAAGGTATTGCGATGCGCGCTTCCGACATCGACATGGTGTACCTGACCGGCTACGGCTTCCCGTTGTTCCGCGGCGGCCCAATGTTCTATGCCGATACGGTCGGACTGCAAAATGTCGTGATGTCGATGGAAAAGTATGCGAAGGGTCGCCACGGCGATGCCTGGAAGCCGGCACCGCTGCTGGCCAAGTTGGCAGCCGAAGGCAAGACCTTCAACTGATTCAGTTCGAAGGAAGAAAAGGCCCGGGATAGTTTCCGGGCCTTTTTTATTTACGCCTGTGTATTGGTCTCGCTACCAGTAATTTTCGGTTACGAATTGGCCTGGGAGTGCTCGCCTGCACGGACGCAGGCCGCGCTGGTGCAAAAGGCGCCGGGTCTCTTCGATCATCTCCGGGTTCCCGCACAACATAATGCGGGATGATTTTTCCGTCAAAGGAATTCCGCCTGCCCGTTCTAGCTCGCCGTTTTCCAGCAGTGTCGTGATGCGTCCGCTCAGACGTGGCGGAGCAACGGCAGGATCGCGGGTCGTGCTTTGGATGATTTGCAGTGTCGCTGGGAAGGGCGCGTTTGTTGGTGGGTTGCGAGCGAGGTCGGTCAACTGTGTCTGGTACGATAATTCGGTAGCGTGGCGAACGCAATGCACCAACCGCAGATGGCGAAACTTTTCCCACACCGACGGGTCGCGCAGGATGGAGATAAAGGGCCCGATTCCTGTTCCCGTCGACAGCATCCACAGATCGTCTCCATCCTCGAAACGGTCGACCGTCATGAAACCGAAACTTTGTTTCTCCAGCAGGATACGGTCGCCCGGCTTGATTTCCTTAAGCAGGGAAGTAAATAGCCCGCCGGGCACCAGAATGCCGTAAAACTCGAGCTGCTCCTCGTGTGGCGCGGAGACCATGGAATAGGCGCGCCAGATCGCGTCATGTTCGCCCGGAAGGCCGAGGCGCGCATATTGTCCGGCGACGAAGGAATAGTTTGGCGGCCTTGTGGTCGTAAAGGTGAGCAGCGACTCGGTCCACCAGTGCATGCTGGTGATGGTTTCAAGTGTGCTTTTTCCCTTCGCTAATATGTCGTCGATCATTTCGCCTCCATCATGTCGTTGCCAGCACCGCTACTTTGATTATAAGATATATTGAAAATATATGTTTAAAAGGATTTGCCATGGCGAAGATTGTCCTGCTCGAAAAAATCCATGCGAGTGCCGCGCAGCTTCTGAACAATGAAGGTATTGCCGAGATCGTTCAATTGCCCACCGCGCTACAAGCCAATGAGTTGAAGAAAGCGCTGGAAGGTGCCGACGCAGTCGGGATCCGTTCTGCCACCCATATCACGGCTGAAGTGTTACAGGCATTGCCCCAGCTTCGCGCCATTGGCTGCTTCTGTATTGGCACCAATCAGGTCGATTTGACAGCGGCAGCGGCGCATGGTGTCCCTGTTTTCAATGCGCCATTTTCCAATACGCGCTCGGTCGCGGAACTGGTGATCGCCGAGTCGATTCTGCTGTTGCGCCGGATTCCCGAGAAAAATGTGCGCACCCATCGCGGGCAATGGGACAAGACGGCGCAGGGCGCGTACGAGGTGCGCAACAAGCTGCTTGGCATTATCGGATACGGCAATATCGGTGCGCAGGTCGGCATACTTGCTGAAAGCGTCGGCATGCGGGTGTGCTACTACGATGTCGAAAGCAAGCTGCCTCTTGGGAATGCCAAGCCCATGGCGACCATGGAAGCACTGCTGGCAGAAGCGGATATCGTGACCCTACATGTACCCGGGGGCAGCGCCACTGAACGCCTCATTACCGGCGAGCGCCTCGCGCTAATGAAACCGTCGGCCGTGCTGCTCAATGCGTCGCGCGGCGGCGTGGTCGATATTGACGCGCTCAATGCCGCCTTGCGCGAAGGGCGCTTGGCCGGCGCGGCGCTCGATGTGTTTCCGAAGGAGCCGCGTAACGACAAGGAGGAATTCATCTCGCCGCTGCGTGGGTTGGATAACGTCATCCTGACGCCGCACATTGGCGGCAGCACTGAGGAGGCGCAGGAAAATATCGGGCGGGAAGTCGCGGATAAGCTCGCGCGCTTTCTGAAGGCGGGCACGACCCGCTGGGCAGTCAACTTTCCGGAAATTCCTCACCTCGAAAAGCAAACCAAGAGCCGCGTGCTGAATGTCCACCGCAACGAACCCGGCGTGATCGCTCGCATGAATGCCGATTTTGCCCAGGCAGGGTTGAATATCGTTGCGCAACACTTGCAAACGCGCGGGCCGATCGGTTATGTGATTACCGATGTCGATGACGGGATTTCTACAGCGTTGCTGCAAAAATTGAGAAGTGAGCCGGCAACGATACGCTGCGAGCTGATTTGATTCGCTATGTTTCAGGGAGCCGTTTTATGCGGCTTCCACTTTCTTGCGCGGGTAGATCTCGATCTTGGCCAGCTGACCCAGACTGCCACTGTTGCGCAGTAAGTCGGCAAGTGTGACGCCGTGGAGCACTTGCAGATAGGCGGCCGTTGCTTGCCGCAGAACGCCCTGCAATTCGCACGAGGGAGCAAGGATGCAATTATTGTGGCTGCGATCGAAACATTCAACCATCGTGAAGTCGGGCTCCGTGCCGCGTACCACGTCGCCGATATTGATGTCTTGCGGTTCCTTCTTCAGGCGCAAGCCGCCGCTGCGGCCACGGATGGTTTCGACCAGTCCGGCGAGGCCGAGTTGATGCACCACTTTCATCAAGTGGCTCTTGGAAATATTGTAGGAATCTGCGATATCTTGGATCGTGACTAAGCGATCCCGGTTCATCCCGAGATACATGAGAGTTCGCAGCGAATAATCGGTATAGTCGGTCAGGCGCATGGCACTCAAGGCAGCGCGGTTGGCGCGCAGCCGGATCGGAATAAGATGGATTAATTATATATCTTAAGTGATCCGGCAGGAGTGCTTGTTGTATCTGTATCAAAACTGCAAGAGATATTCTTTACATGCGCTTGCTCGTGACCACGCGCGCTTCGCCGCGTTCGCCGACGGTGTGCAGCGTGACAGGGCGCCGCCACACCTTGCCGATATATTCCAGCACGCGTTCGGCGCGGAACAGGTCGACACCGCGTCCGTCGCTCTGGTTGTCATGCACCAGCTGCAGGCTACCATCGACATGCAGGTGATTGGCGGCGATGCGCGGTGCACCGTAATTGAATTTCGGCGCGAGTATGGCTTCGTGTACTGCGTGCACATCGTTTTTCGCGATGCGAATATCGCCGTCGTCACGCGCTTCATAGACGAACAGCTCCAGCTTTTCGATCAGCTCGCGGCTCAGGTAATTGCGGATGAAGCCGAAATCGTCTTCCTCACGCACGATCCGGCGCGCCGCTTCCAATCCCTGCTTCTCGATAATATCTTCCCACATTGAAAAGCCGAGGTGGTAGGGGTTCACCGCCAGTGCCAGCTGTCGTTCCGCCGCATAAGGACGTACCACGTCGGAATGCGCCTTGATCGCCGACAGGTACAGGTCGTGTGGCAGGAAGTCGGCTTCGCGCAGCAGGCGGGCATGCCAGTACGAGGCCCAGCCTTCATTCATGATTTGGCAGGCAAACACCGGATAGAAATAATAGGATTCCTCGCGTACAGCCAGGAAGATGTCGCGTTCCCAGTCTTCCATTTCAGGCGCGTAGTGCGCGATGAACCAGAGCAGATCGTATTCCGGTTGCGGTGGGATCGACACGCGTTTGGCCAGCGACTGTGTATCGGGCATGGATTTTTCGCCCGGTAGCGCATGGTAGCGCTGGTGGAACGGATCGCGCGGCTGTTCGGGTTCCGTCTTTTGCGCGGGTTGTGTCGGATACAGGGAACGATGCAGCTCCCGGTTGATATCGATATGCGGTTCCAGCGCAAGCGCGGCATCCAACACGGCCTCGACACGCTCCTGCCCGTGTTCCTGGATCGCCGTCTCGATACGATGGGCGCGCGCGGCTGCCTGTTCCAGGATATGGCCGCCAGCCATTTCCATGAACTGGGCGAACAGGTGGTTGTTTTTCGCAAAATCCGCATGACCCAGTACATGCGCGGTGACCAAGGTGTTTTCCGGCAGGGTGTTGCCGTTAACAAGGTAAGCGCGGCACGGGTCGCCCGGAAACATGACCTCGAAGATGCGCGAGTGGCCCATACCTTGACGGATCAGCTGATGGATATAGCGCACACCGAACGACCAGTGGTGCATGCGAACGGGAAGCCCGTAGACCGCGATTTCCATCATGAAGTTATTAGGCACCAGCTCGAAGTCGACCGGGTAATAATCGAGGCCGAGCTTGCGCGCCAGTTCTTCGATCTGCGTCGAATACTGCTTGAGCTGTTCAATCGATTCGGCGGAAGAGGTGGTGCACATAGAGGGATATCCATTCCGGTTGAGTGGCGGGGCCGCAAAGGAAATGTCTCATGCACTCTCCTTTGCCCCTGATCCGTCTCCCGTTGGCGGAAAACGGATGCGTGCGCAGGCGGCCCTTAGTCTGGCTTCATTCCGATTCCTGCTGGATGAAGAACTTGCGTATTGCCTTCCATACATCTTCATGGCGGGTGAGGATGGAACTGCCGAGCGGTGCGCCGGCGCGTTCGATCTCGCCGCACAGCATCTTCATTTCCGTCTCGCTGGTACGCGGCGAGCCGGGTACCGTTTCGACATAGCCGATGAAGTTCAGTAGCTTCGACAGCCGAGACAGGTAGTCGACGGCGGCGGAACGGTCCTCGGTAAAATTCTCGCCGTCGGAGGCGTAGAACAGATAGCCGTTGTAGCGCGACGGATCGTATTCCGTTTCGATCATTTCCAGCGCCAGCTTGAACGCGGTCGAAGCGCCGGTGCCACCGGTGCCGCTGACGTTGAAGAATTCACTCTCGGAAAATTCCCATGCCTGGGTGGTGTGCGCGATGAAGCGCGTTTCCACCTTGCCATACCGGCGGCGTATGCCTTGCAGCACAAAGAAGAAGAAGCTCTTGGCCAGCTTGCGCTCCGCATCGGTCATGCTGGCGGAGACATCGAGCGCGAAGATCACGACGGCATTTGTTGCAGGCTTGCGCCGCTGCACCAGCTGCTTGAAGCGCAGATCGTCGTTCGTGAACGGCACCGGATTTTCCGTGGTTTTTTCCTGCGTGGCGCGCCGCTTCACCGCTTCCTTCACGGTGCGGCGGCGGTCCAGGCGGGCACGCGCACCATGCTTGTCCCAGCCTTCGCGCACATACTCGTCGTCCTCGACGCTGGTATTACGCTTGGGCTGCAGGTCGGGCAGCTGCAATTCTTCCCACAGCCAGTCGATGATGTCGTCGACCTTGAATTCCAGCAGCATCTTGACTTCGCCATCATTATTGCCGCCTTCACCTTCTTCATCGCCCATGTCCGGCTGCGCCTGGCGCAGCACGTCGCCAGGCTTGCCCTGTCCTTGCCCCGCGCTGGTGAAGGGTTGGGACGACGAATCGGACAGACGGAAACGCGCATGCTCCAGGAGCCGCACCGGCACTTGCACGGTGCGGTCCTGCGAACCGGTAATCACATCCGGACCGGCCACCAGGTTCGGCAGGTTCTGCTGCACCGCCTCTCGCACTTTCTGGTTGTGCCGCAGCCAGTCGCGCGATCCGCGTGAGAACAAGTCGTACCAGGGCGTTTCTGCAGAGATCGTAATGTGATCAGTCATAGGTAGATAAACCTTAAAGTCGCTACTCTTGCGCCATCAGCGTGGTCACATAGTTCAGTGCCTCGCGCGCGCTGTGGCTGTCGTAGCCGTATTCGTCGACCAGGCGCCGCTCGACGACGGAGATCTTCTGACGCACCTCCTCGTCCGGCCGCGCGCTGGAAGACACCAGGCGCAGCACGTCGCGCCGCTGTTCGAACAGGTACTGCTGCACCGCGTTATGCAGTTGCGCGTGGCTGTCGAGCGTAAATTTCTCGCCGCGCTTGAACGCGCCCATCGCCTTGCGCACCACCTCTTGGCGGAACGACTGCTTGCCTGAGTCGGAGATGTGGATTTTCTCCTCCACGGCGCGCAGGAAGCGTTCGTCCGGCTTGCGTTCTTCGTTGGTGATCGGGTCCTTGATCTGGCGGTTGTCGAGCGTGGCTTCCACCTCGTCCAGATACTTGTCGAGCAAGTCCTGCGCCTCCTGTTCGAACGAGACGAACAAGGCCTTGTGCACGTCTTCCTTGACCCAGCGGTTGTAGAAGTCCTTACGCGCCAGCACCAGGTAATCGATCCACTTGCGCTTGCGCTTCGGATCGATGCGCGCATCGTTTTCGATCGCATCCTTCAGGGCCAAAAGCACGTCCATCGTGGTTAGGCTCTTCGCATTCGACTGGATGATGGCGTTCGACAAGGCATTGATCACGAAGCGCGGCGAAATGCCGGACAGTCCTTCGTCTGGCATGCGCTGCTTGAGGCGCTGGGTCTCGGCATGCGCGTAGCCTTCCACCTCTTCACTGGCGTAGAGGCGGACTTTCTTGCTTAGTTCAAGTTCCTTTTCCTCTCCTTCATGCAGCCGCGTCAGGATCGCGAACACGGCAGCGGTGTGCAGGACATGCGGATCGAGGTGCACTTCGCGGAAGGCGGGGGCGGCTGACGAAATCAATTTCTTGTAAATTCGCGCCTCGTCCTTGTAATTCAGCGTATAGGGCACCTGGATGATCACCATGCGGTCGAGCAGCGCTTCGTTCTCGCTCTCCTGCAGGAACTTGCGGAATTCGGCCAGGTTGGTGTGTGCGAGGATCGTCTCGTCGAGATAGATCAGCGGGAAGCGCGAGACCTTCACATTTTTTTCCTGCGTCAGCGTCAGCAATAGGTACAGGAATTCACGCTTGACCTTCAGGATTTCGATCATCTCCAGCATGCCGCGCGAGGCGGCATACACAGCGCCGGACCAGGACCAGGCGCGCGGGTCGCCCTCGTCACCGTATTCTGCAACCTTCGACAGGTCGACCGAACCGACCAGGTCGGCCAGGTCGGCCGTGGTCGGGTCGTGCGGCGCATAGGTGCCGATGCCGACGCGCCCGGCTTCGGAAATGAAGATGCGCTCGACCGGCATTTGCAGGAAATCGCCGTTGTATTCGGTATCGAGGCGGCTGCGGCAGTGCGGGCACATTTCGCCGATGATCTCGACGCCGTAGGTGTCGCGAAAGCGCGGCCGCAGCGAATGCGGAACCAGGTGCAGCGGCGACTCGTGCACCGGGCAACCCTGGATCGCGTACATGGCGCCGGCTTCGGTGAGGCTGTATTCCTCCAGTCCGCGCTTGAGCAGGATCACCAGCGTCGACTTGCCACCGGACGGCGGTCCCAGCAGGAGCAGGAGCCTGCGGCCGACTTCGGATCCGGCGGCTGCCGCCTTGAAATAGTCCACCACGCGGTCAATCGCTTCATCGACGCCGAACAGTTCCTGGTCGAAAAGGCGGCAGCGGAAGTTGCCATTGCCGTCTTCGCCTCCCATCCATCGGATCATATCCCACATGTACTGGTGCGAAGTGCGCGCCACGCCTTGCGGGTCCGCCGGCAACATTCCTTCGAGAAACTGGGAGAGTGTGCCGGACCAGTAGGTGGCACGGTGTTCCTGAGTGAAGGCAATCAGGCTCTGGATGAAACCTTCTTGCTGCTCAGTATGATTTGCTTCCTGTTGCGTCGTCATCGCATCTGCTCCCCGTAAGGTTATTCCGATGTAATAGAGACACCCGAAAATGGATTACGTTTCTGCCACCCTCGATTTAAGTATAGGGCGCTTCGAAAATTTCGAATGATGAGGGTGATCAATGAATGCACCCTAATGAACGTTCCCCTCATGCACCTGCCTCGTCCAGTCAGGACGGCACGTGCCGCCCGTAACTACAGTGATAGCAAGATGCATGCAAGCATATGTAAGAAGTAAAAAATGGCTCGCATGCGATCAAGTGGTGCGCAACTCTCCCGTTGCGGTGCATGACTGCGTCGGTTTGCCGGGCAGTCAGTGCCAACCTCTCGCGCATGGCTATGGTGCCGGAAAAATTTACATGCGAAGTTTGCGCATCGCCTGCGCGCGCCGCCTGTTATCCTGCGACGCTATTCGAGTGTCGATGACAAAGCACTGTTCCCGACGATCCGATTTTTGGATGCATGCGTGCTCATGTGCAAAGATCGAATATGCCTTGGCAATGATTGACCTGGATCAATGGAGGAAATTTCAGGATTTACGATAGTGTGTACAGATACATTTCCTTGTGCCAACAAACAGCAATGCGGGGCCGCCCGGCCCGAAGGAGAAGCTTCACATGCAGATTCAGTTTTTAGGGGCGACAGGAACCGTCACCGGATCAAAATATCTTGTCACCGCTGGCCGTACCAATATCCTGATCGACTGCGGGTTGTTCCAGGGTTACAAGCAGCTGAGGCTGCGCAACTGGGCGCACTTGCCGGTAACGCCTTCAACGATCGATGCTGTCGTGCTGACCCATGCGCACCTCGATCACAGCGGCTACATTCCGCTCCTGGTAAAAAACGGCTTCAGAGGAAAAATTTACTGCAGCGAAGCGACCTATGACCTGTGCAAGATACTGTTGCCGGACAGCGGACATCTGCTGGAAGAGGAAGCCGCTTACGCGGATCGGCATGGCTTCTCCAAACACAAGCCGGCGCTGCCCTTGTATACCCAGGACGATGCGGTCCGTTCGCTCCAGTTCGTCGCGCCGGTCAAGTTCGACGAGCGCTTCGTGCCGGGCGACGGCCTGCATGCCCGGCTGGTCCATGGCGGGCACATCCTTGGCGCCGGCATCCTGACACTCGACGATGGCGCGGCCACCATTACCTTTTCCGGCGATCTCGGGCGCCTGCACGACCCGGTCATGCTGCCGCCGGCGCATATCGAACGCTCCGATTACCTTGTGGTGGAGTCGACATACGGCAACCGGCGCCACGACCCGGCGGATCCGATGCTCGTCCTCGGCAATACGATCAGGGAGACGGTGGCACGCGGCGGCATCGTCGTGATTCCATCGTTTGCCGTCGGGCGCGCGCAGGAATTGATGTATTACATACACTTGCTCAAGGAATCGGGAGCCATTCCACGCTTGCTCCCGGTCTATCTGAACAGCCCGATGGCGGTCGATGCCACCGTGTTGTACCGGAAACACCGCAGCGACCATCGCCTGGATGTCGAGCAGTGCTCTGCCATGTGCCAGGCGGCAAAGATCGTCAACAGCGTCGAGGAGTCGATTGCACTGAACCAGCAACGAATGCCGATGGTCATCATCGCCGCGAGCGGCATGGCCACCGGCGGGCGTGTCTTGCATCATCTCAAGGCCTTCGCTTCCAATCCGCGCAACACCATCCTGTTTGCCGGATACCAGGCTGGCGGCACGCGCGGCGCCGCCATGGTGGCGGGTGCCGAGGCGGTCAAGATCCATGGGGAGTATGTGCCGGTGCGGGCGCAGGTGGTCCAGATCGAAAACCTTTCCGCGCATGCAGATGGAGAAGAAATCCTGGATTGGCTGTCTCACTTCCAGTCCCCGCCGCGCAAGACCTTTATTACGCACGGTGAACCGGATGCCGCCGATACGTTGCGCAAGAGTATCGAGGAGCGCTTGCATTGGCAATGCGAAGTGCCTGAGTATCTGTCCACGGCGGAACTGTCATGAGCGACCGGCTGAATCCCGACCAGACTCCCCATAACGGCCCGGCCCATGTGCTGCGCATGCGTCGCATTGGTATCGATACCTATCTCGAACCGGTCATCTACATGCGCAGCGAATGCCATATCTGCCGTTCGGAAGGTTTCGAGGCGCATTCCCGCATCGAAGTGTGGCGTGGCGGGCAGCACATCGTCGCCACCCTGAACGTCGTCCATTCCCCCCTGCTGGCGCTCGATGAAGCAGGACTGTCGGAAGCCGCATGGCGCGCGCTGGGCGGCGTCGATGGAGAGCAGATCAAAATATTCCATCCGCAGCCGATGCACTCGTTTTCTTACGTGCGCGGAAAAATCTTCGGCAAGCCGATCGACGCCGAAGGCGCCAACGCGATCATGCGCGACATCGTCGACGGACGCTACTCGGACATGGAAATGGCGGCGTTCATCGCCACCTGCGCCGGCAACCGCATGGATACCAACGAGATTACGGCGTTTACCCGCGCCATGATCAACGTCGGCAAGCGCCTGGAATGGGGACGTCATCCCGTGGTGGACAAGCATTGCGTCGGTGGATTGCCGGGCAACCGTACGACGCTGATCGTGGTCCCGATCGTCGCGGCCTGCGGCCTTACCATTCCCAAGACATCGTCACGCGCGATTACGTCGCCGGCCGGCAGCGCCGATACGATGGAAACGCTGGCGCCGGTGACGCTCGACCTGGCCCGGATCCGTCGTGTGGTGGAGCAGGAAAGTGGCTGCATCGCCTGGGGCGGGGCGGTCAGCCTGAGCCCGGCCGACGATATCCTGATTCGCGTCGAGCGTCCGCTCGGGCTGGATAGCGATGGCCAACTGGTGGCGTCGGTGCTGTCCAAAAAGGCCGCGGCCGGTTCCACCCATGCATTGATCGATATACCGGTAGGGCCGACTGCCAAGGTGCGGTCCGAGCAGGCGGCGCAACTCCTGGGCGCGCGCCTGATCGAGGTCGGGCAGGCACTCGGCATCCAGGTGCAGACTATCGTGACCGATGGCCGGCAGCCGATCGGGCGCGGCATTGGGCCCGCGCTGGAAGCGCACGACGTGCTTGCAGTTTTGCAAAATCTCCCCGACGCGCCGGACGATCTGCGTCAGCGCGCGCTGCTGCTGGCCGGCCAGGTGCTCGAAATGGGTGGCAAGGCGCAACCGGGAAAAGGCATGGCGCTGGCGCACACGGTACTGGCAAGCGGCGCCGCATGGAAAAAGTTCCAGGCAATCTGCGATGCGCAGGGAGGAATGCGCGTTCCTCCCCGGGCGGCGCACCAGCACGTACTGACGGCCGCCGCCGGCGGGCGGGTGGTGGAAATCGACAACCGGCGCCTGGCGCGTGCAGCCAAGCTGGCCGGCGCACCCAGGGCACCTGCTGCGGGCGTCCTGCTGCACGTGGCGCTCGATACGGTGGTGCAGAAAGGGCAGCCGCTGCTGACCATTCATGCGGAATCCCCGGGCGAATTGGCTTACGCGAAAACCTATGTGCAGGCCGAGCAAGACATGATTTTGATTGACGAGGACCGATGAACATGCGATCTGATACCAATACCGTGACGCTGTATCCCGACGCCGCAGTCTTGAACAGGGAGGTGGCGCAATGATTCCGATTCTTTTTGCCATGCCGGGCAACGAAGCTTTTGTGCTGCATCTGGACCGGGCAATGTCGTGCGAAGTCGGACAAATGGAAATGCGGCGCTTTCCCGATGGTGAAACCTATGTCCGCCTGTTGTCGCAAGTGCGCGAGCGCGACGTGATCTTCGTCTGCACGCTCGACCATCCGGACGAGAAAATGATGTCGCTCTACCTTGCCGCGCGTACCGCGCGCGAACTCGGGGCACGGCGCGTCGGGCTGGTCGCGCCGTATCTGGCGTACATGCGGCAGGACGCGCGCTTTCTTGAGGGCGAAGGCATCACTTCCGTGCATTTCGCCAGCTTCGTTTCCGATTTCTGCGACTGGCTGGTCACGGTCGACCCGCACCTGCACCGGCACCATCGGCTCAATGAAATTTATAGCATCCCCACCAAGGCAGTGCGCGCGGCGCCCCATATCGGTGAGTGGATCGCCGCCAACATCGAGCAGCCGGTGATTGTCGGCCCCGATGCCGAAAGCGAACAATGGGCCGCTAAGGTCGCGAAGTCGGTCGGCTGTCCTTATACCGTGTTGAACAAGATCCGCAAAGGGGATCGCGACGTGGAGGTCCTTGCTCCCGGAAAAGGCGATTGGCAGGGTGGAACGCCGGTGCTGGTGGACGATATCGCATCGACCGCGAATACCATGATCGCGGCGGCGGAAAAGCTGAAAGCGGCCGGGCTGCCGCCTCCAGTATGCATCGCCGTGCATCCGATCTTTGCCGGGAATGCGTACGCGGAGTTGCAGGCGGCCGGCGTGGCGCGCATCGTCAGTTGCAACACGATCGCGCACCCCTCCAACGGGATCGATATCAGCGACGACGTAGCTGTGGCGGCGGTCGAACTGATGGCTATCCTGCCGATTGACCGTTGATGTTGTTGGCAGCTAGTGGCGCCGGCTGCCAATAGGTGTATGTTTTTCGTTTAATTTCAGACACAAGGATTGACAGGAAAAATCGTTTTCGATGGAATGGTCAAAGCCGTTATCCGACAGCATGTTTAACGGTTGGAACGAATTTTGCAGGATAAGGCCAGTGCAGCAGCAGATGTTCCCGTCATCAAGTTTTCTCGGAAATACTCGATAACGGAAGTAACGCGGCAAATGCCATATCAGTACCTGTCGGTTTGTTCCGATCGTTAAGGCAGCATGCATTCAGGAGTTTCATCATGACGATCACACTGGCCCGTTCTCATTCGGTCTACAACACCAAGGACGTCGAATCCGCGCAGGAAAGAGCGCGCGCCCTGAAATCCCCCGAGCTGGAAGCCTTCTACGACAACATGCTGGCGCTGGGCGGCGATCGCTTCGTCACCACGCCATCGTCGACTGACGCGCTCGATCCACTGTACGGGGATTGCCCGAATTTCGAGGAAGTGCTGGACGATTTGGCGCGTTACGTTGGACTCTCGCTGGCAGGCGGCGCGGGAGTCAACGTGATGCCGATCCTGCTGCTGGGTGATCCGGGCGTGGGGAAGACCCATTTCGGCAAGCGGCTGGCGGCCGCCCTGGGCACCGAATTCGAGTTCATCAGCATGAATGCGCTGTCGGCCGGATTTGTCATCACCGGCAGTTCGTCGACCTGGAAGGGAGCGAAGTGCGGCAAGGTGGCAGAACGCCTGGTGCGCGGCAAGTTCGCCAATCCGGTAGTGCTGCTCGACGAAGTGGAAAAGGCGACCGGCTCGACCCAGTCGGACCCGATGGCTGCCTTGTACCAGTTGCTGGAACCGGAAACGTCCCGCGCGTTTCATGATGAATTCATCGATGTCGACCTCGATGCCAGCCAGGTTTTCTGGGTGCTCACGGCCAATAGCCTGGACGGCATTCCGCCGGCGCTGCTGAGCCGGATGGCGGTCTACGAAGTGCCTGCGCCGAACGCCGAACAGGCAGCTACCATTGCCCAGCGCGTGTATGCGGGACTGCTGCGCGAGCTGAAGCTGCAGAACATGGATGCCGAGCTGACAGGCAAGGTGCTCGACAAGCTATCGGAAATCTCGCCGCGGGAAATGCGCAAGTCCTTGCTGGACGGCCTGGGTTATGCCGTTGCCGCCGGCAGAACAGAGCTGCTACCGGAAGACGTGCGTGTCAAGACCGATGGCGGCAAGCGCCGGATCGGTTTTTGAATCACTCCGCTTCCACGCCGCGTGGATTCACCAGCAAGCGGCGGTAGCGCAAGGTCGACTTGAGCTCGACGTGCCCGGCCCATTGCTGCACCACGTCGACCGGCTTGTCCTTTGCAAGTTGCCGCATCAGGAAGGAATTGCGCAATACCTGCGGGCCGAATCCGCCGCGCGGGCGCAAGGCCGCACTGTTCGACTTCAGTACCGACTGCACCTTGCGATATAGCGTGGCCGGCAGCATTTTTCCTCCTTTGCCTGACACAAACACCGCCCTTTCGCCGCGCAATGGCAGCGTCGCGCGCAATGCCAGCCATTTGCGCAAGGGCTCGCGTGCGAACGCGACGATGGGCGCTTTGCGTTCCGGAACCTTGCCGTGTGCCGCGATGTGCAGGTAAGGTGGATCGGCGTCGAGGAAGATCTGGTCCATTTCCAGGCCGATGATTTCGCTGGTATACAGACCGGAACCGATGATCAGCACCATCATCGCTTGGTCGCGATAATCGCGCCAGGTGCGCGGCTGCTGCGTCAGCACGGCCGCAATGAATCTTTCATCCTCTTGAGAGGCAAGTGCGCCGGGATTCTTTACGGGTGCCGGCCGATAATATTTATATAGCGGCGCACACGGATTGCCTCCACGCCGCACACCTGTTTTTTTCAGATGCTCGAATACCGGCGCCAGCAGTTTCAGGTAGCGCCGCTTGGTGGAGTCTTCCGCTGCGCCGCCGCTCTTGCTCTGCAGACAGTCAAGAAATTGCACCAGCTTGTCTGCCTGAATCGAGCGGACATCGAGGCTGTTAGCGTCGAGAAAGTGCACGAAGCGCCGCCACATAGCGCAGTGCTGGCGCACCGAGCGCTCCGCGTACAGGAAGCCGTTTGCATGTGGAATACTACGCTGCCAAGTTTCGAAGGCTGCATGTGGATTCTTCAGCCACAACTCGCCGGAATGGATTTGCGGCAGGTCGAGCAGATCCAGTTGTTCCATTGTTCCTCCCGCCAAATGCATTGATTCACATGGGAACCAGCTGCTTGCTATTTCGAACGTTGCATCGCTCGCAAGCTTAGGAGTGGTGGGGAGTCTGAGTGGTTCAGTTGCGACGGCCAGCGCGATGGTCTTTGTGCTTCACTATGTTCAAGTGGTGGGCAGGAACGGCGCAGCAAGAAAAATGCAATATACCGACTTCAGATATGTCACCGATGCCTCGTGCTCTTGCTTGCAAGGGTTTGCATTGGACTTGAGTAAGACATATTCTGAACCGGTATATTGTATTCTTTGGCGGCCATGAGACTTTCTTCCAGTTGTCATGGACAGGGCGGTATGATACCCATCAACGATTGAACGAAGGCGATGCAACGTATCGCCTTCGTCGACCTCTTAATTTTTCGCTGCGGCCTGCACCCATACCAAAAACATGATCCGGATCTTTCGTTATTTCCTCCTGCTTGCCACCAGCTTGCTTGCGCTTGGCTGTGACCGGCAAGGACGGCTGATCGAGGAATTCGGTCTCGACCGGCTGGAGAAGGGGATCTCGACCGAGGGGGACG
Organism: Noviherbaspirillum autotrophicum; assembly: GCF_000818395.1. Taxonomy (GTDB): domain Bacteria; phylum Pseudomonadota; class Gammaproteobacteria; order Burkholderiales; family Burkholderiaceae_D; genus Noviherbaspirillum; species Noviherbaspirillum autotrophicum. Next base: position 173,742 of record NZ_JWJG01000028.1, read on the forward strand.
TGCGCGTCGTGATGGGTGAGCCCGACACGGTGTGGGAGGAGAAGGACGGCACCCGCACGCTGGAATATCCGAAGGGGCCTGAGGGTGCGCGTACCTGGTTTTTCCATATTGGCCGCGATGGCAAGCTGCAGGACTACAGGCAGGTGCTGACCGACGAGAACTTTGCACGCATTCATGAAGGCATGAGCAAGGACGAGGTGCGGCATATGCTGGGCCGCCCGCGAACAATCATGCAGTTCAAGCTCAAGAACGAGGAAGTATGGGATTGGCGTTACCTGAGCAATCACGAGACGCGCTTCTTCAACGTCCATTTCGATATGACAACCGGCAAGGTTGTCCGTACCACAAGTGCGGACGCGATGCCGAGTTAAGGCGTGACAGGCGCCAAGTAGGGTGTGGTTTGCCTTATCTCAACAAAAAATAGCAACATTGACGAAACCGAAACTTCAGACGCGAGTCCTAATGCAAGAAGCGTTAATACCGGCCTTGTTTTCAAGCGCCGTTTTTCGAGCTTGCTTATGGAGAATACGATGAAGAAAACTTCTTTTGCCCTTGGCATTTCCCTGTTATCGCTTGCCTGCGTGTCATTCGCTGCAGAATCGCCGAAGTCTGAAATTCGCGAGAGCACCGACCCGGCGCGCGCCGCGGAGGTCGAACGGCATGCGGCCGAGCTCCAGTCGCAGCAGCAGAATGCCAGCGACCAGGCATCGGGCGAGAGTGGAACGGCGAGCAACAAGCCGGCCAAGCGGATGCATTCGAAGAAATATAAGTCCCATGGAGGGAAAGCGTCGAAGTCGATGGAGCGCAGCTCCGACACTTCCGGCACCTCGGGCGGCGCATCGGGTGCAGGCAGCAGTGCCGAGCAAGGTTCGGATTCGGGCAGCAAATAAGCGCCTTCGGCTGGCAAGAGGAGCGGCCTTCGCCGCTCTTTTTTATTGCCGACGTGGAGCGGTGGCGGCATTGATCCAGTCGAAAATCTCGGGCCATAGCTTGTCGTGTGCATTGCGTCCGACAAGTGCGCCGACATGTGCGAGCGCAATTCCCGTGTCGCCATGATAGGCGAGCAAGCGTTTCTCGGCACTGGCGGCTGCGCGGTGGAAGTCGATGATCGAGGCGGGCGGGATAATCAGGCTGCGCGGGTCGTACACTGCGAGGAATGGCGAGGTGATGCTGAACGGGCCGATGTCTTTCCCATGGATATGAAGACAGCCTTGCATGAACCGGTCTTCGCGGTACAGCTGCTCGACTACCTGTTCGAACAGGCTGCACGACATCGGCGCTTCATCGAGGGTCCAGCGCTGCACCTTCCAATGTCCTTCCAGCGCTTGTGCGGAACCGAGGCTCTTGATCAGGTCCAGATAGCGTTCGGCTTGAAATGAGGTGGGCGACGCCGTAATGCTTGCCTGGCCCAGTACGGAGCCCGGCACGGCATTGAACCATCGGGTCACGCTGGCGGCGCGCGGGCCGAACGCGAGCAAGGGAAGGAAGGAGCCCGCCGCCGCGCCAAAATGCAGTGGGGCTTCCACCGTAATCAGACCGGCGACGCGTTCAGGCTGCAGCGCCGCATAAATCGCGGCTAACACGCCGCCCAGCGAGTGCCCAAGAAGAAAGACCGGCTGTTCCGCCGATGCGCCGGACGTAATCGTGTCGATGCAGCGGTCGATCAGCGCATAGCCATATTCTTCCAGCCCAGGGCTGGCATCGGTGCCGGGCGGGTCGAGCCATTCCATCAGGTAGACTTGCATGCCACGTGCGAGCGCATCGCGCACGACGCTTCGCCCCGGAGACAGGTCCCAGATATAAGGACGCTTGATGGGGGCGGGGACAATCAGGGCGGCCGGTTGCGACGCGCTGCCACCGTAGTGCCGCAAGCGCACACCGCCGTATGTAATCACCGTCCGGTAAGATGACTCTTCCGGGCCCAAGCCCCATCGATCCAGCGCCATCCCACGCTGCCGGCGCAAGCGGTCGAGCGATTCGTACCACCAGCGGACTGCGTTTGAGGATGGATACATGGGGCCGATCTCCAGCGTTGAGCAATCCACATTTGCTATTGTCTAGTGAGATGCGGATACGCTTGATTCGGTTCAATTGGCGTCGTTGCGCCGGCATGGAACAAGATGGCCGCGACGAATATTTGTCTCAGCATAACTTGCTCGGTTGCTGCCTTGTAGGAACTCCACGGAGTGGCGCCGGCTGAAGAGGCGCCGTTCGATGCGACATGTCTGCCGGACAGCCGCGACGACGGCATCGTCGACAGTCAGTGCTTTAAAGGAAACGGTCGAGCAGTTTGCGGCTGTTCTTGTCCAACGCCTGCAAGTCCTTGATGAGGAACTGAATGCCATTGCTGTCGGCAATCAGCAGCGTGACATGGCCGATGCGGCGGATATCCTCTTCGCCTTTGAGCACGAAACTTGTATCGCCGCGGTCGGTCTCCACATCCCAGGTACTTGGCGTGGCAAAGCTCGACACGTGGCGGATGCGCCGGATCTGCGGCAGGAATTCGCGGCTGGCCAGTTCTTCTTCCACCAGCTGGCGCACTTCCGCCGGCAAGGCCGCGCGAGACTCGATCCATGCCAGTTCGCGTCCGTCGGCACTGACCAGCGCCAGGCCCTCGTCTGGCGCGGCGATCGGAAAGGCGCGCACCGGCACCACGCCTTCATGCACCTGGCCGTCGGCCCCGGTGAAGACCAGCCGGCCGAATGCATTGCGCTGCAATTGAAAAGGCTTCATGCCGCCACCTCCTGTTCCGGTGCTTCGCCAAGCACGGCTTCATTCTCCGCCAGGCGGGCCTGCGCCTGATGCAGCTGGTAGTAATGTCCTTCGCGCGCCAGCAATTCCTCATGATTGCCTACTTCCACGATCTGGCCGCGGTCCAGCACGACCAGGCGCGACGCGCGACGCAGCGTCGAAAGCCGGTGCGCGATCGCAATGGTGGTACGGCCGCGCACCAGGTTGTCGAGCGCCTTCTGGATTTCGCGCTCGGTGGTGGTGTCGACCGAAGAGGTCGCTTCGTCCAGTATCAGGATGTGCGGATCGATCAGCAGCGCGCGCGCGATCGAAATGCGCTGGCGCTCGCCGCCAGACAGGGTCTGGCCACGTTCGCCGACGAGCGAGTCGTAACCGTGCGGCAGTCGCAGGATGAATTCGTGTGCATGCGCGGCGCGCGCGGCGGCGACGATTTCTTCGCGCGTAGCCTCCGGCTTGCCGTAGGCGATGTTTTCGGCAATGGTGCCGAAGAACAGGAAGGGTTCCTGCAGCACCAGGCCGATATTGCGGCGGTAATCGGACACCGCGTAAGAGCGGATGTCGGTGCCGTCGACCTTGATCGCCCCGTCGGCTACGTCGTAGAAGCGGCAGATCAGGTTGACCAGCGTACTCTTGCCCGAGCCGCTGTGGCCGACCAGGCCAATCATTTCACCCGGTTCGATGGTCAGATCGACGCCGCGGATGACTGCGCGGTTGCCATAGCGGAAACCAACATTCTGCAATTCGATCTTGCCCGCAAGTTTCCCCTGTACGCGCGGCAGCGGCACCGGGTTCGCCGTCTCCGGCACGTTCGATACATGGTCAAGGATGTCGAAGATGCGCTTGGCGCCGGCTGCGGCTTTCTGCGTCACGGATACGATGCGGCTCATCGAATCGAGGCGGGTATAGAAGCGGCTGATGTAGGCGATGAAGGCGGTCAGCACGCCGACCGTGATCTGGCCGTGCCCGACCTGCCAGATGCCGACGCCCCACACCACCAGCAGGCCGATCTCGGTCAGGAGCGTGACGGTCGGGGAAAACAGCGACCAGACCTTGTTGACGCGGTCGTTGACCGCGAGGTTGTGCTGGTTTGCTTCGCGAAAGCGCGCGACTTCCCGCTTTTCCTGTGCAAATGCCTTCACCACGCGGATGCCGGGAATGGTATCGGCCAGCACGTTGGTCACTTCCGACCAGATGCGGTCGATCTTTTCGAAGCCGTGGCGCAGCTTGTCGCGCACGACATGAATCATCCATGCGATGAAGGGCAGCGGCAGCAGTGTCACCAGTGCCAGCCAGGGATTGATCGACACCAGGATCGCTGCGGTCATCACGATCATCAGCACGTCGGTGGCAAAGTCGAGCAGGTGCAGCGACAAGAACACGCAGATGCGGTCGGATTCCGAGCCGATGCGCGCCATCAGGTCGCCGGTGCGCTTGCCGCCGAAGTACTCCAGCGACAGCTTCATCAGGTGTTCGTAGGTGGAGGTGCGCAAGTCGGCGCCGATGCGCTCCGATACCAGCGCCAGGATATAGGTCTTGGCCCATCCGAGACCCCAAGCGAACAGGGCCGAACCGAGCAGCCCGGACAGGTAGAGCGCGGCCAGCTTGACATTGATTTCCTTGCCGTTCTGGTAAGGGATCAGCACGTTGTCCATCAGCGGCATGGTCAGGTAGGGCGGCACCAGGTTGGCGGCAGTGGCGACCAGCGTCAGCAGGAAGCCGGCCAGCAGTTGCCCCTGGTACGGCCGCGCGAAGCGCCATAGCCGAAACAGGGTCCAGGTTGACGGCGGCGTGTGAATTTCCTTGGTGCAGACTGGGCATTCCTCCTGGTCTGGCGGCAGCGGTGCCTTGCAGCTCGGGCACAGCGACTGCTCCAGCCGCCTGACCTGCGTGCCGGCCTGGGCGGCGGCGCATTGGGCATCGAAGTGGTCGATCAGCCGCAGTGCGGCCGGATTGCGGCCCAAGGTGTAGCGCCAGCAAGCCAGCCGCGCACGCTCGTCCTGCAGTTCGAGCGTGCCGACACCGGCGTGATCGTGATGCGTCAGTTTCAGGCCGTGCTGGAGCGGCCAGGATTGCCAGTCTTGTTTGCCCGGCGCCTTGGCCAGCAGGCGGCGCTCGGTGACAACGAGCAGGCCGGCGTTGAAACATAATTCGGTGTCGAGGTCGAGTTCCAGGCAGGCGACGGCGGTTTCGCCAACGGCCAGTTGCGACTGCAGGTCGGGGCGCCAGGACTCGGGAAGCGGATAATTGGATGACGACATTGAAAATTCGGTTTTCTTCGAGGCGGCGCGGGGCGCCAGGCCGGAAGTATAACGGTATGAGCAGCTGAAGTTGTGGCTTCGGGTGTTCTGTTTGCGATCACATTAGGACGAACCAAGCGCAACATAGTATATTACTGCGCGGAAAAATTCTTTTGTTTCCGAGTAAACCTATTTTCAAGCAGAGCGTTATCACGTTGTGTTTTTGAAATTTTGCACTTGCACGCACTGCCTGACAGCACCGACATGAATAAAAGATACATTGACATTATCAATGTGATATCGCTGCGCGGACCAAATATCTGGACTTACCGTCCGGTCCTCGAAGCATGGGTCGACATCGGCGATCTGGAAGACGCCCCTTCCAACACCATCCCCGGTTTCTACGAGCGGCTGACGGCATGGCTGCCCGGCTTGATCGAACATCGCTGCGGCATCGGCGAACGCGGCGGCTTCCTGCTGCGCCTGAAGGAAGGCACCTGGCCCGGCCACATCCTGGAACACGTCACGATCGAGCTGCAAAATCTGGCCGGCATGCAGACCGGATTCGGCAAGGCGCGCGAGACTTCCAAGCGCGGCGTGTACAAGGTTGTGGTGCGATCCCGCAATGAACAGGTCAGCCGCACGGCGCTGTATGCGGCACGCGACCTGGTGATGGCGGCAATCGACGACCAGCCGGTCGATGTGGCGGCGGTGGTCGACAAGCTGCGCGATATGGTCGACTCGCTCTGCCTGGGGCCCAGCACCGCGTGCATCGTCGATGCCGCCGCGGACCGACGCATTCCATCGATGCGCCTCAACGATGGCAACCTGGTGCAACTCGGCTACGGCGCTCGTCAGCGCCGCATCTGGACCGCTGAGACCGACAAGACGCCGGCCATTGCCGAGAGCATTTCCAGCGACAAGGACCTGACCAAGCGACTGCTGTCGTCGTGCGGCGTGCCGGTGCCCGAGGGACGGATCGTGAAAAGCCCGGAAGATGCCTGGGAAGCGGCGCAGGATATCGGCACGCCGGTTGTGGTCAAGCCGTCCGACGCCAACCATGGGCGCGGCGTGTCCATGGACCTGAACACCCGGCAGGAAGTGGAGGCCGCCTGGAAGCTGGCTGAAGAAGAGGGCAGCGACGTCATCGTCGAGCGTTTCGTGCGCGGCGACGAGCACCGCCTGCTGATCGTGGGCGGCAAGCTGGCCGCCGCCACCAAGGGCGAGATCGCCACCGTGACCGGCGACGGAGTGTCCAACATCACGCAGCTGATCGACAGCCAGCTCAATACCGATCCGCGCCGCGGCGAGCACGAGGATTTCCCGCTCAGCCTGATCACGTATGAAGAAGATCCGACCGTGCTGCTGGTGCTGGAACGCCAGGGGCTCGGCCCCGATTCGGTGCCGCCGCAGGGCAAGGTCGTGTTGATCCAGAGCCGCGGCAACCTCGCCTTCGATTGCACCGACGACGTTCATCCCGAGGTCGCCGCCGCCGCCGCGCTGGCTGCGCGTATCGTTGGCCTGGACATCGCCGGAGTCGATCTGGTGACGCAGGACATTTCCCGCCCGTTGGAAGAGCAGGGCGGCGCCATCGTCGAAGTCAATGCCGGACCCGGCCTGCTGATGCACCTGAAGCCGGCTTCCGGCAAGCCGCGCCCGGTCGGGCGAGCGATCGTCGACCATCTGTTCGGCGAACAGGACAGCGGCCGCATTCCGGTGGTGGGCGTGGCCGGCAGCCATGGCACGACCCTGGTGGCGCGGCTGGTCGGACGCCTGCTGCACCTGCACGGCCTGTATGTCGGCGTGGCCTGCGGCGACGGCCTGTATGTGAACGAGCGCCGCATCGAACAGGGCGACTGCGCGAACTGGCAGTCCGGCAACCGGATTCTGATGAATCGCGCCGTCGAGGCCGGTGTCTTTGAAAACGCTTGCCGCACCATCCTGGCCGATGGTCTGGCGTACGACCGCTGCCAGGTTGGCGTGGTCACCGGCATTGATCCGGCCGGGCTGGTGCCCGACTTCTATGTCGACGACGTGGAGAAGCTGGTCAACGTGGTCCGCACCCAGGTCGACGTTGTCTTGCCCGATGGCGTAGCCGTGCTCAACGCCGGCGACGATCGGGTGGTGGAACTGGCATCCCTGTGCGACGGCGACGTGCTGTTCTTCGGTCTGCAGGCCGACTTGCCGCGGCTGCAAGCGCACCGGCAACAGGATGGTCGTTCGGTCTACGTGCGCGATGGACAGCTGATCATGGCAGTCGGCGCGGAAGAGTCGGCGATTTGCCGCATGGCCGACATTCCCATGGCTGCGGGCGGCGTCAACGGGGAACGCCATGCAGCCATCCTGGCCGCCGTCGGCGCTGCCTGGGCGCTGGGGCTGCCGGCCGACCTGATTCGCACCGGACTGGAAACATTCGATAACGGATTGGCCGCGGCCAAATAAGATGACTACAAAAATCCCGTCCGCAGCTGCGGACGGGTAAAGAAGGAAAGCTGTTCATGGAAATATCGCGGATCCGTGCGCTGCGCGGCCCAAACCTGTGGAGCCGGCATACGGCGATCGAAGCCATTGTCCGATGCACGCCGGAGGAATGTTCGATGACCTCGATGCCGGGGCTGGAAACCCGGCTGCGCGCGCGCTTCCCGGAGGTGGAATTTCTGCCGTCGGCGGACAATCCGCAACCGGCGTCGCTGGCACATGCGCTCGAAAGCGCCGCGTTCTGCCTGCAGGCGCAGGCCGGATGCAAGGTGGCCTTCAGCCGCACCGTGCAGACGGTCGAGACGGGCGTGTTCCAGGTGATCGTCGAATATACCGAGGAAGCGGTGGGGCGCCTGGCGCTGGAGCTGGCCGAGGAACTGTGCAAGAGCGCGATGGAAGACCGCCCGTTCGACCTGGCGGGAAGCCTGGCGCGCCTGCGCGAGCTGGACGAGGATGTGCGCCTTGGCCCGTCGACCGGCTCGATCGTGGATGCGGCGCTCAAGCGCGGCATTCCTTACCGCCGGCTGACCGAGGGCAGCATGGTGCAATTCGGCTGGGGCAGCAAGCAGCGCCGCATCCAGGCGGCGGAAACCGACAGCACCAGCGCAATTGCCGAATCGATCGCGCAGGATAAGGAATTGACCAAGGCCTTGCTGGATGCCGCCGGCGTTCCGGTACCGCGCGGGCGTTCCGTGGAAAGCGCGGAACAGGCGTGGCAGGTCGCAAGCGAACTGGGCGGCCGGGTGGTGGTCAAGCCGCGCGACGGCAATCAGGGCAAAGGTATCACGGTCAATATCAGCACCCGCGGGGAAGTCCTGACGGCATTTGCGGCCGCCAGCGAAATCAGCTCCGATGTGATCGTGGAACGCTACCTGCCCGGCCACGATTTTCGCTTGCTGGTGGTCGGCAATCAGCTGGTGGCAGCGGCACGGCGCGCGCCACCCCAAGTGATCGGCGACGGCGTGCACAGCGTGCGCGAACTGGTCGAGCAGGTCAACCGCGATCCTTTGCGGGGCGACGGCCATGCGACTTCGCTGACCAAGATCCGGTTCGACGCGATCGCCCTGGCGACGCTGGCCAAGCAAGGCTATAACGCCGATAGCGTGCCGCCCAAGGGCGTCAACGTTATTTTGCGCAACAATGCCAACCTATCTACCGGCGGCACCGCCACCGATGTCACTGACGATGTGCACCGCGAAGTGGCGGCGCGCGCGGTCGAGGCGGCGCAAATGGTCGGGCTCGACATCTGCGGCGTGGACGTGGTGTGTGAAAACGTGATCCAGCCGCTGGAAGCGCAGGGTGGCGGCATTGTCGAAGTCAATGCCGCACCCGGTCTGCGCATGCACCTGCAGCCATCGTTCGGCAAAGGCCGTGCGGTGGGCGACGCGATTATTTCGATGATGTACGCGGATGGCGATGACGGGCGCATTCCGGTCGTCGCGGTTTCCGGTACCAACGGCAAGACCACCACGACGCGCTTGATCGCTCATATCTTGGCAAGCAAAAACTTGCGCATCGGCATGACAGGTACCGACGGCGTCTATGTTCAGGGCAGGCGCACCGATACCGGCGACTGCAGCGGTCCGCGCAGCGCGCGCAACGTATTGCTCCATCCCGATGTCGATGCGGCCGTATTCGAGGTGGCCCGCGGTGGTGTGTTGCGCGAAGGCCTGGGTTTTGACCGTTGCAACGTGGCGGTCGTAACCAATATCGGCGTCGGCGACCACCTCGGTCTTAACTACATTTCTACTGTGGAAGATCTGGCGGTCGTCAAGCGCGTGATCGTGCAGAACGTCGCACCCAACGGCACGGCGGTGCTCAATGCCGCCGATCCGATGGTGGCGGACATGGCCAAGGCTTGCCAGGGAACGGTCACCTTCTTTGCCGCCGACCGCCATCATCCGGTCATGGCGACCCATCGCGCCAAGGGCTTGCGCGTGGTCTACCGCGACGGCGACGATATCGTTGCGTCGCAAGGCATCGAGCAGCAACGCATTGCGCTGTCGGATATTCCGCTGACCCACAACGGCACGATCGGCTTCCAAATTGAAAATGCCATGGCAGCCATCGGCGCCGCCTGGGCGCTCGGCGTGGATTGGGCAGTCATGCGCGCGGCGCTGAAGACCTTCGTGAGCGACGCGCAAAGCGCGCCGGGCCGCTTCAACCTGTTTTCCTATCGCGGCGCCACGCTGATCGCCGATTACGGCCACAATCCGGATGCGATCGCCGCGCTGGCGACGGCGGTAGAGTCGATGCCGGCAAAGGCTCGTTCGGTGGTCATTAGCGGCGCCGGGGACCGGCGCGACGAAGACTTGCGGCGCCAGACCGAGATCCTGGGCCATGCGTTCGACCGGGTTGTCCTGTATCAGGACCAGTGCCAGCGCGGCCGGGGCGACGGCGAGGTGCTTGCACTGCTTCGCGAAGGCCTGGCAGGTGCGAGCCGGACCCGCGACGTGAAGGAAATTACCGGCGAATTCCTCGCCATCGACACCGCGCTCGCGGACCTGCAGCCGGGCGACCTGTGCCTGATCCTGGTCGATCAGGTGGAGGAGGCGCTCGCGCATATCGCGCGCCGCATCGCCGAAAGCGCGTAAACCGCAGCGGCGGACGCGTCATCGCGTCTGCCGCCAGGCCGCACGTGACGACGGCGGCTTCACGCGACAACGGAAACAACTTGTTGCAATCCTTACCGGCCATTCGCAGCTTGGGCCGAGCGTTTGACGTTAAATAAAGACGTCATTCATTGAGGATTGTCATGAAAAAGTCTTTCGCCATTGCCGTCGCGACCGCGACGGCAATCATGTTGCTTACCGCTTGTGCAAGCCCTGGCTATTATGGACAGGGCAACGCCGGGTCCTATCCGGCCACGCCGGCGCCCCAGTCCCAGCCTTATCCTCAGGCTTACCCGCAGCCTTATCCGCAGCCCGCTTCCGCCGCCTATTCCAATTCCTACGGCACCGTCGATTCGATCCGCATGGGCCAGGCGCCCGCCGCCGGTAGCGGCACGGGAGCCGTGGTCGGCGGCCTGGTCGGCGGTTTGCTGGGCAACCAGGTCGGTGGCGGCAACGGGCGCACTGCCGCCACGATTGCCGGTGTGATCGGCGGCGCCATGATGGGCGACCAGATCGAGCAGCGCAACGCCCAAGCGCGCAACGCGTATCAGATCGGGGTGCGCCTGGATAACGGCGGCTATCAGACCATCACGCAGGACAGCGTGGCCGGCCTTCAGGTCGGCAATCGCGTGCGCATCGAGAACGAGCGCGTCTATCGCTATTGACTGCGGCGCGGCGGGTGGTGCCGAAACCGGATTCGCGGCAATGAAATTCAATCTTGCTCCGAACTGTCCGAGCAGCAGATAGTCGAATTGTCATCGGTTCGCAGTTTGCCTGCGCTTGCCTGTGCAAGTGGCAGGCGAATTACCGTCGAATCGCTTGAAGGAGGTGGAAGTGAGTATCCTTGATACGGTATTTCGGCGGCGCGAGCCGGCCGTCAAGTACCGCACCATCGACGGCGGCCATCCCGCGCCGTATCCCGACATGACGGACGAGCAGTTGTATAACTACGAAATGACCTTCAATGTACCGAAAAGGACGTTCGACAAGCCGCCCGGAGGTGCCGCCGTGCCGCACGAGGCCGTGACCGGCACCGGCAGGACCGAGCCGCATGCGGACGCTGACGAGCCGAACGTGACGGCTTTACACACCGGCGGAGCACGGACCACGACAGGCAGAGGGTATGGTCGCGCGAGACCGGGAGGGGCGCACGTCTCGGCCGCGCAAACCAACGACGACCCGGAGGTGACCCGCACGCTGGTTGCCGAACGCATCGCCCCCGCACGGGTGGACATGCCGCTCGACTTTTCCAAGCCGGTACGCACCATCACCACAAAACAGCCGGTGGATATTGTCACGACCAGGGCGCGCCATCCGCTGTTCAAGGTGCTTGGCTATATTGGCGACGATCAGGTTGTAACGATGTTTACATTGGAGGGGCAGATTTCGGAAAACGGGCCGCGCTTTCTCGAAAACGTGCCGCAAAAGCAGTCCCTGTTCATCAACATCTACCCGAACCGCTCCATGGGCGGGCGCGAACGGTTTCTCCTCACCCAGCACGATTCCAGGGAAGCGGCGGACGCCGCGGCCACCGGGGAACGGATTGCATGTATCCCAGTGGAATTTGACTTGTAAATATGAACTTTTCTGAAAAGATGTACTCTTGATAAGAACGTGCAGTTGGACGTCTTCTGACGATGCTGTGCGATAGGATGAATTTCCGGCGTGATGACCCATGGCCGGCGCTGCGCAGGGAGCGCTGCCGCACGCCCACCGGTCGATGCTCGACATTGCCGGAAAACCGTGCCGCTAATTCATTCGTGTTGGTCGACCGCGTATGGCCTGCACATTTTCAAACAATAAAACAACGCATGAAGACAGTACGCGGAGACGAAAAGCTGGAGCGTGTTTTCCCCGGCAATAGCAAAATGGCGCGCCGCATGCGCGCATTCGACTGGCCGGAAAGCGCGCTCGGACCCGCCGCAGCCTGGCCGCCTGGCCTGCGCAGCGCACTTTCCATCATGTTGGGCAGTCCGCATCCGATGCTGATCTGGTGGGGGCGCGAACTGATCCAGTTTTACAACGACCGCTATGCGGAACAGATGCTTGGAACGGAACAACCGTGGCCACTGGGCCGATCGGCGCGCATCCTGCTCGCCGCCGCATGGGATGAAATTGGCCTGCGTGTCCAATCCGTCATCCAGACAGGTGATCCGGCCTGCGACGAGGAATTGCAGATCATTCTCGAACGCAAAGGCTTCTTGGAAGAAACCTATCACCGCCTTGACTATGCCCCGCTGCAGGAGGATTGCGGTACTGTGAGCGGTATTGCCTGCCATGTCGTTGAAACGACGCAACGCGTGCTGGAGCGACGACGCCGGCAGACGCTGCGCGACTTGGCGGCTTGCGCAGGGCATCAGGATTCACGCTCGGAAGCGGCTTTGCAGGCCGCCGGCCGCATCCTCGCCGCGAATCCGCACGATATTCCTTTTGCGCTGATTTATCTGGTCGATCACGACAATGGCGGCATCCGCCTGTGCGTGGCGGCGGGCCTTGCGTGCGGCGCTTCCGGCGCGGCCCCGGCATTCGACCGGGATGCGCTGTCGGCCGAGGCGGACGGCTGGTCGATCGCCAGGGTCATGGCGACTGGCCGTACCGAGGTCGTCACGCGGCTGGGGCGCCGCTTCGGCGCACTGCCGGGCGGCGCCTGGCCGGAGCCGCCGCATACCGCCGTGGTGATGCCGATCAGGGCCGCGGGCACCGGCAGCGTGGCCGGTTTTCTCATCGGCGGCATTAGCCCCCGCCGCGAGCTGGATGCGGACTACCACGGATTCTACGAAGGGATCGCCCGTTCGCTCGGGGACCTGGTCGAGCAGGAGGCGCCGACATCGTACGCGCAACCCGCGCCGGCGCTGGACGGGCCCGCATGCGGGGCGGACCATGCGCAGACCCGGAGCGAAGCCGCCGAACGCGCCCGTATCGAAGAAGCCCTGCGCCGCAGCGAGGCGCAGCTGGCCTTCGAGCTGGCGGCCATGAGCCGGCTGCACGACTTGAGTTCGCGCCTGCTTGTGACCAGCGACATGCAATCGGCCCTGCGCGAAGTGCTGGATGCGGCGCTGCTGATGCTGGGCGCGGCGATGGGGAGTATTCAGCTTTACCAGCCGGCGGCGCGCATGCTCGAAATCGTCGTGCAGCGCGGCTTCGAACCGGCCTATCTCGAGCGGTTTCGCTCCATAAGCGTGGATGAGAAATATGTATGTGCAGTCGCCGCGCGCAACCGGCAGCGGATCGTGGTCGACGACCTGCACACCCATCCGGATGGCGCGCCGTTGCGCGAGATGGCCGCCGCCGGCGGTTATCGCAGTGTCCAGTCGACGCCGCTGGTGAGCCGCAACGGCAATCTGCTGGGCGTGCTGTCGACCCACTTCCGGCATGCACACCGTCCGTCGGAGCGCGACTTGCGCACGCTGGACCTGTATGCGATCCAGGCGATCGACCAGATCGAACGCATTCGCGCCGAAGAGGCGCTCAAGGAAGCGGACCGCCGCAAGGACGAGTTCATCGCAACGCTGGCGCACGAACTGCGCAACCCGCTGGCGCCGATCCGCAACGCGATCGGAATGATGCAGGTGGCGGCGGAGCAGGGCGGCCTCGGACGGCTGCAACAGATGATGGAGCGGCAGGTGGACCATATGGTGCGGCTGGTGGACGACCTGATGGAGGTATCGCGCATCACGACCGGTAAGATCGAACTGCGCCGCGGCCTGGTCCGGCTCGCTGACGCGCTCGACAACGCAGTCGATACCAGCATGCCGCATATCGATCATGCACGTCACCGCTTGAGCGTATCGGTGGCGCCGGAAGAAATGCTGCTGGAAGGCGACCCGGTACGCCTGGAGCAGGTATTTGCCAATCTATTGAACAATGCCGCGAAATATACCGAGGACGGCGGCTGCATCTGGCTGAGCGCCTGGCGGGAGGGGGGCGTGGCGACGATCGAGGTGCGCGACAGTGGAGTCGGTATTCCGCCCGACATGCTGCCCCACGTATTCGACATCTTTGCGCAGGCGGGTGATGCGGAGGGGCGCTGGCAAGGCGGCATCGGGATCGGTCTCTATCTGGTGCGTCGCCTGGTCGAAATGCATGGCGGCAGCGTCGACGCCAGCAGCGCGGGACCAGGCAAGGGCAGCCGCTTCGTGGTGCGCCTGCCGCTGGTCGAAGGCTGCATCTACCAGCCCGATTCGGGGAACAGCGCGGCGCAGGCCGCCCCGATGCGCCGCAAGCGCGTCCTGATCGTGGATGACAACCATGATGCAGCGGAAAGCCTGGGCATGCTGCTTGAGCATTTTGGTGCGGAAACCCAGGTGGCGCATGACGGGCAGGCGGCGCTGCAGGCGCTCGACACCAGCCATCCCGAAGTCGTGCTGCTGGATATCGGCATGCCCGGCATGAACGGCTACGAGGTGGCGCGGCACATCCGGCAACAGCCGCGCTTCGACGGGCTGCTGCTGATCGCGTTAAGCGGCTGGGGCGGCGAGGAAGACCGGCGCCGCTCGAAGGAATGCGGTTTCGACCATCACCTGGTCAAGCCGGTCGACATCAACGCGCTGCGCTCGCTGCTCGACGCGGCCTGAAGCCTGCTGCATGCGGCAGGGGAGGTCCGGCGCTCGGCGCGCCTGTTCTGTGTATCATTCGGCCTTTGAAACATGACAATGCCGTATGAACATCAAGCCTCTATTTGCGACAGTACTGCTTGCCCTGGGAGCCGCCGCCAGCGCCGCCGAGCCGATCCGGATCGGCATGATCGACGGGCTATCCGGCCCCTTTGCCAATGCCGGCCAGGCAGTCGTACGCAACCTGAACTACGCTATCGAGCAGGTCAATGCCCGCGGCGGCGTGAAACTGCCGGATGGCCGCCATCCACTGGAACTGGTCACTTATGACAACAAGCAAGGCGTGGAAGAAGCGCTGACCGGACTGCGCCATTTTGCCGATCAGCACATCCACTTCATCGCACAAGGCAACAGCTCCGCAGTCGCGCTGGCCTTGAGCGAAGCGATCGAAAAGCACAACAGCCGTGTGCCGGACCAGCGCATGCTGTTGCTGAACTATGCCGCGGTCGATCCGGCGCTGACGAACGAGAAGTGCAGCTTCTGGCATTTCCGCTTCGACGCCAACTCCGACATGCGCATGAATGCGCTGACCGAAGTGATCAAGACCGACCGCAGTGCCAGGCGCGTGTACCTGATCGGCCAGGACTACAGTTTCGGCCAGCATCTAGCCAAGGTGGCGCGCGCCCAGCTGGCGGCGAAACGCCCGGACATCGCCATCGTCGGCGACGATTTGCACCCGATCGGAAAAATCAAGGATTTTTCGCCCTATGTCGCCAAGATCCGGGCCAGCGGCGCCGATACGGTCATCACGGGAAACTGGGGGAACGATCTCACCCTGCTGGTCAAGGCGGCCAGAGATGCCGGCCTCAATATCAAGTTCTACACTTTTTATGGCAACAGCCTGGGCGCGCCGGCAGCCATCGGCGATGCCGGCGTCGGGCGCGTGCGGGCGGTGGCGGAATGGCATCCGAATGCCGGCCAGGGCGCGAGCGACTCGGCCAGCGACGCGTACTACCGCGCATTCCGCCGGCGGTATCCCCAGTCCGAGCAAGACTACGTTCACTTGCGCATGCACCTGATGATTGACATGCTCGCCGGCGCCATCGAGAAAGCCGGGTCTAGCGACGCGCTGGCAGTGGCAAAGGCGCTCGAAGGCGCCGTTTTCCGCAATGCGTTTCATGAGGCAAGCATGCGGGCCGCCGACCACCAGCTGCAGCAGCCGCTGTACGTTTCGGTGATGCGCAAGGTCGCCGACGGCAGCGTCCAGTTTGACAACGAAGGCAGCGGCTATGGCTTTCGAACGGAACGCTACCTGCCGACGTCGTTTTCGGCCTTGCCGACGAGCTGCAGGATGCAGCGGCCGCGCTGAGCTTTGGCGAAAAAAAAGCCCCGTCGTAAAACGGGGCTTTTGCATGGCGCCTGGCTGATCAGGCAACCTTCAGGCAGGGCTCGCTCATTTCTTCCAGCAGCTCGAACACTTCATCCTTGGACAACACATAGCGTTCCAGCAGCGTGTCCTTCAGTTCCGCGATGGTGGACTTGTAGCCCTTGATCGCTTCCAGCGTGCGGGTGTAGAGCTCGTCGGCCTTGGCTTCCACCTGCTTCAGCGATTCCTCGTGCGACTCGCGCTGCAGCTGGGTGTAGTCGAGCTTGGAGCGCGAGTACATCGACAGGCGGTTGACCATCAGGTCGAGCTTGGCGGTGACCTTCTGGATGTCGTTCTGGCTGCCCACGGAAATGCCGCGCGCACCGTAGAACAGCTCTTCGGCTGCCACGCCGCCATACAGCTGCATGATGTCCTGTTCCATCTCTTCCAGCGTCTGCAGCGCCACGTCTTCGCCCGACGACAGCACGTAGCCGAGCGCGCCGATCTTGGATACCGACTCGGTACTGATCTTCAGCAGGTGCGATTTTTCCTTCACTTCATCCCACGACATGCCGGCACGCAGGTACGGATCGATCTGCATGAAGAAGTGGCCCAGTTCGTGCAGGGCTACGCGCTCGCGCTGCTTGTTCAGTTCCGCCGTGGTCGCACGGTCGGTCATGCCGATGGTCGAGCGCTCGAAGGCGCGGAACAGGACATCGGTAGTGATCAGCGTCTTTTCCTGGATCGCGATCATGCTGGCGCGGTCGACCACGGTTTCCAGCAGCGCGGGGCTCAGGTTCGCAGTGATTTCCGCGGCATAGTCGAGGTTCAGGTGGCTCCAGTCGATGCAGCCCGGATCCTTCTTCGACAGGAACACCTTCAGCAGTTCGCGGCGTTCCGACTTGTTCGGCAGGCGGAAGTTGATCTTCACGGAGAAACGGCGCAACATCGCCTCGTCCATCTGCGAGTTCATGTCGTCGAAGTTCGAGGCGACCACCCAGATCACGCCTTCGCCTTCATCGCTCTTGACGCCGTCGAGCAGCGAGAGCAGGGTGTTGGCGGTGTCGTCTTCCCACTTCTTTTCGCCACGGCCGCGCGGCATGAACAGGCTTTGGGCTTCGTCGAGGAAGATGATGCACTTGCCTTGCTTGCATGCCTTCTTGTAAATCGCATTCAAGGCCTTCGAGCCGCCGCCGACGAAGCCGGATTCGAGCGCCGAACCGGATGCGGTGATCAGCGGCACGTCGAGCTTTTTCGCCAGATAGCCGGCGAGCTTGGTCTTGCCGGTACCGGCCGGGCCGGTCAACATCACGTTGAACGGCTTGTCGATGTTATGCGAACGATAAAGGTCGCGATTGCGGATCATTTCTTCCAGGTGGGCGACTTCCTGCTTGATGTCTTCCATGCCGACCAAGTCGTCCATGCTGCCCTTGAGGTGCTCAGGTTTGATCATCGCGGCTGGTGCGCCGGTCATGCCCGGAAGGCCCTTTTTCATGGCAAAGACGATAAACAGCAGCAGCACGATGCCGAAGGCGTTACGGGCGAGCAGGGAACCTGCTTCGCTCCACATGCCGCCTTGCTCGGCGTCGTCCGCCAGCACCGACTTGTGGCTGTCGAGGTAGGCATCCTGCGCAATCGCATAGGGAATCGCGTTCTTCAGCAGCACTTCGCGCTCCAGGTTGGCGTGCGTCGTGCTTGGCACCTTGACCACGTGGATCTGCGGAGAGTCCTTGTACTTGATCACGTAGCGTGGGAAATCCGACAGCGGCTTGGCCAGCAGCAGGTATTCCAGGCGAGCCTTGTTGGCGGCCAGGTGCGTGATCTCGGAAATATCCTGCGACTGTACCACCGGGCTTGCATCGCGCAGGGCGATCGGCTTGTACGCGAATGCCACTGCGGCTGCCGCAATCAGCGCAATCAACGCGGCACGCACGTAGTTATTTTTTGAAATTTCGAAAAATTTTGAAAAATCAGGCATTAAGAAGTCCTTAACAATCAATCTGCCCGTGCAACGTCATGTTGCACGCATCGTTTCTTTCAGCACACATAGGACCAAGCCGATTGAGCAGAGTTGCCGCGGACAAAAAAAATTTTCGACTTTTTAGTCATTAAGATGACGAACAGTCAAAAGCGGGGCGCCGCACGCGGCAAAGAAGATATTGATTGTGTAACGCCGGATGGTCAGCGTTGGCTGGTATGCAAATACAACGAGGTTTCGCGCAGCAATTGCTCGAACTCCAGCGGCGACAGCGGCTTGCTGATGCAGGAGCCTTGTACTTCGTCACACGAGGTATTGGAGAGAAACTTCAAGTGTTCTTCGCTTTCGACGCCTTCGGCGACGACAGAGAGATTAAGGGTGTGTGCCAGGTTGATAATGGCTTCGGCGAGTTTCCAGGTATTCACCGCCTCGGACTGCTGTTGTAGCAGGAAGGACCGGTCCAGTTTCAGGCTGTCGAGAGGGAAACGGCACAGATAGGCCAGCGAGGAATAGCCGGTCCCGAAATCATCGACCGACAGCTTCAGGCCGAGCGCCTTGAGTTCCTTGAGCAAGCCGGCGGCCAGTTCCGGGTCTTCCATCAAGCCGCTTTCGGTCAGCTCCAGTTCCATCTGGTGCACGGGCAGGCCGCTGACCTGCAGCGACTGCTTCACCAGTGTCAGCAGCTTGCGGCTACGCAATTGACGCGCCGACAGGTTAACGGACACTTTCAGCGGCTTGCGATAGCGGATGGACCATTGCTGCGCCTGCGCCGCCGCGTGCTGGATCACCCAGCCGCCGATTTCATCGATCAGCCCGGACTCCTCGGCCAGCGGAATGAACTGGGCGGGCGGGACGGCGCCGAGTTGCGGATGCGTCCAGCGCAACAGCGCTTCCATGCCGGTCATTTCCATGGTGCGCAAGTTCACGCGCGGCTGATAAAACACTTCGAATTCGTCGCGCTCCAGCGCATGACGCAGCGCACCTTGCATCAACAGCCGCGCACGGGATGCTTCGCCCATCTCTGGAGTGAAGAAACAATAGGCATTGCCGCCAGACGCCTTGGCACGGTACAGCGCGGTATCGGCGTTTCGCAGCAAGGCTTCGCTGGTGTCGCCGTCTTGCGGGTACATGCTGATGCCGACCGAGGCAGCAGCCTTGACTTCATGGCCGGCGATGATCACGGGGGTGTCGAGCGCCGTGCTCAGCTTTTCCGCAATGCTGATGGCAGAGGTATCGCCGTTGCGGCATTCGGCCAGCACCACGAATTCATCGCCGCCCAGGCGCGCCACCATGTCGTCCGGGCGCACGCATTGGCGCAGGCGGGCGGCGATTTCCTTCAGCAGGATATCGCCAGCACCATGCCCGAGCGAATCGTTAACTTCCTTGAAATTGTCGAGGTCGATAAAAAAGACGGCTTCGCACACGCCTTCGCGCGGATTGGTCAGGCGCTGCTTGAGCCGTTTTTCCAGCATCGCCCGGTTCGGCAATTCGGTCAGCGCATCGCAGGTGGCCAGGCGCTCCAGCGAGCGCGCGGTGCGCACTTCATGCGTGACATCGCGACTGACGCCGCGGTAGCCGCAGAACACGCCGTTTTCGCTGAACGGCTCTCCCGAAATGCGCAAAAAGCGCACGATGCCGGGATGGGCGGCCCATTCGGCCGGATAAATCAGGTCATGGAACGGGCGGCGCGCCTTTACCGCGTCCATGGCGGCGACGAAACCGGGCGCGCTCGGGTCCTGAACGTGGGCATCGAACGACGATCCCAGCAAGTGCTGCGCATTGATCCGGAGCCGGTTGTAGATGCCTTCGGAAAAAAACGTGAAGCGGATATCGGTGTCGGTTTCCCAGTACCAGTCCGACGACAGCGATGTCAGGCTGCGAAAACGCTCTTCGCGCCGCGCCAGTTCGCGCTCGGCTTCGAGTTGCGCGGTGATGTCGCGTGCAATCGACACGATGCCGAGCTTTTCGCCGCTCTGCCGGTCGCGCACGGCGCGGGTGCTGGCGCCGATCCATACCCAGTCGCCGTTCTTGTGGCGGAAGCGGACGTTGGAGAGCCGGCGCCGCGCGCCCGTCCGGGCCGCTTCGAGGTCGGCGGCGAGATCGTCCGGGTGGATATAGTCGTACAAGCGGGTGCCGACCAGTTCCGGCGGGTCGTAGCCCAGGGTGTCCTTGTGCGACGGCGACGCATACACATAAATGTTGTCGGTGTCGCTATGCGAGATCATGTCGTGCGCGTTCTCGGTCAGCAGGCGATGCACCGCTTCACTCTTGATCAGGCGCGCCCGGGCATCATGGTGTTCGCTCACATCGACCAGCGTTCCGATATAGCCCTTGTGGCGGCCGTCGGCAAAAAAACGCGGCGACGCCGCGCTCATCATCCAGCGCGTCGATCCGTCGCTGCGGACAATCCGGTAGTCGACCTGGTATTCCCGCAGCTCGGCCCTGGCAACCCGGATCGCCGCGACTGCGCTTTCAAGGTCGTCCGGATGAATGAATTGTAGCCAGTCAAGAATATTAATTTCCGGCAGCTTCGCGACGGTCGTCATGCTGGCCGGATTCAGGTAGATGATGCGCGCGTCCGCGTCGGCTTCCCAGACCACCACCTGGACGTGGTCGGCTACGTGGCGCAACAGCTGTTGCGCACTATCGACATTGTCTTTTTGGATGGTCACTGGATAAATATCGTCCGGTTGGATGGTCGGCCAAATCGCGTCTACTATGGCCGGAATTTGTACCACGTATGGTACACCAAGCAACTTTTCCACAGGTATTTTTAACAATTTGTAGCGGATTGGCATTGATTTCGCTGGCTGGAGATGTCCGGATGCGGCATCTGCTACGCTAGGATATGGAAATCTTGCTTGAAAACGTTTCCGATATTCAATATGAGACTGCTGCTGGTTGAAGATGATCCGATGATCGGGGAGAGCGTGCGCAAGGGCTTGCGCCAGGATGGCTTTACGGTCGACTGGGTGCAGGATGGCCGCGCCGGCGAGAGTGCGCTCGACGATAAGGTCCACGACCTGGTGCTGCTCGACCTTGGCTTGCCGGGCAAGGAGGGGCTGGACGTGCTGAAATCGATCCGGCGCAAGGGCAACCGCATTCCGGTCCTGATCCTGACGGCGCGCGACGCCGTGCCGGATCGGGTCGCCGGCCTGAATGCGGGGGCCGACGATTACCTGATCAAGCCGTTCGACCTGGAAGAGCTGAGCGCCAGGATAAGGGCGCTGTTGCGGCGGCAAGCCGGGCGCGCCGAGGAAGTCATCGTGCATGGCGAACTGACCCTGGTGCCGGCCACCCACGAGGCGAGTTTCGCGGGGCAGCCGCTGGCTCTGTCGGCGCGCGAGTTCGCGTTGCTGGAAGCGTTGCTGGAACGGCCGGGCGTGGTGTTGTCCATTGCCCAAATGGAAGAAAAAATTTATGGATGGGATGACGAAGTTGGCAGCAATACGATTGAAGTCTATATCCATTCGCTCAGGAAAAAGCTCGGCACCGGCTTCATCAAGAATGTGCGCGGCGTCGGCTACATGATCCCTGCATTGCCATGAAATCGATCCGTCATACGCTATTGATGTGGCTTTCGGCGGGCCTGTCGGCCGGCATCATCGGTGCGGGCGGCATGCTGTACGTGCAGGCGCGGCAGGAAGCGAACGAGATTTTCGACTACCAGATGAAGCAGCTGGCGGCATCGCTTCCCAACCAGCCGTTCGCTCCGCTGTCGCCGTCCCATCTGGCCCAGCCGGACCTGGAGCGCGACATCGTCATCCAGATCTGGGATGGCAGCGGACTGCGTATTTATCACTCGCATGAGCAGCTCGCGCTGCCGCAACGGGCCGAGCTGGGGTTTACCACGATCGGGACGCGCAACGGTCCCTGGCGCGTGTACAGCATGCAACGCGGCAATACTGTCGTGCAGGTCGCGCAGCCATTATCGGCGCGCCGCGAGGTGGCGGCCGACATGGCCCTGCGTACGGTGGCGCCGCTGGTGCTGCTGTTTCCATTCCTCGGCGCCCTGATCTGGATGACAGTGGGACGCGGCTTGCTTCCGGTTAAGCGCGTGGCACAGGAAGTGCAGTCGCGCGATGCCGGCACGCTCACGCCAATTGCCGATGACAGCCTGCCGCAGGAAATCAGACCGCTCACCCATGCCCTCAACGATCTGCTGGGCCGACTCGATCATGCGCTCGACGCGCAGCGCGCGTTTGTGGCCGATGCCGCGCACGAATTGCGAACGCCGCTGACGGCGCTCAAGCTGCAGATCCAGCTGGCGGAACGCGCCAGCGACGAAGCGGAGCGGCGCGCCGCTTTTGGCGAACTGCGGCAAGGTTTCGAGCGCGCCATGCACCTGGTGCAGCAATTGCTGACACTGGCGCGCCAGGAGCCTGCCGCATCTGGCACCGCACACGTGACGGTCGATCTGGCCGAACTGTCGCGCGCGGTCGTGTCCGATCTCGCACCGCTGGCGGCGGCCCGAGAAATCGACCTCGGTGCACTGGGCGATGCTGCCGCGTCGGTGAGCGGCGATCCGGAAGCATTGCGCATTCTTCTGAGTAACTTGGTGGAAAACGCGATCCGCTATACGCCTGAAGGCGGCAAGGTCGATGTTTCTGTACAGCATGAAAACGGCTCGCCTGTACTGCGCGTCCAGGATTCCGGCCCCGGCATTCCGCAACAGGAGCTTGCCCGCGTCTTCGACCGCTTTTACCGGGTGCCGGGCACGCGCACGCCAGGCAGCGGTTTGGGTCTGGCGATCGTGCGCCGGATCGCAGATGCGCATGGAATCAGGGTCGACTTGCGCAATACCGGTCATGGCTTGTGCGCTGAACTGATTTTTCCGCGAGTGGAAAAGAGCATCTGATCGCGGCGCAAGATTTTTAAGTGCAATTTAAGTTTGCCTCCTTACGATGGACTCCATGTTGGAAAGCCTTCCATGAAAGGAGTGCATCGTGAAACAGAGAACCATCAAGCGCAGCGTGATTGCTGCTTCCGTTGTTGCCTTGTCTGTCGCCGGTTACGCCCGTTTCGGCGAGGTCGGCTGGGGGCGGGCCGACGCGGCTATTCCTGCCGTGGGCGCGCAACCCGCGCAATCCGTCGTGACGTCGGTGCCCGGCGTCGCAACCGCCACCGATTTTTCCGGCATTGTCCAGCACTACGGCCCGGCGGTCGTCAACATCAGTGTCGTCGGCAAGGCCGAACGCACGCCGGCCATGAACGATATGCCCGAACTCGACCGGGACGATCCGTTTTCGCAATTTTTCCGGCGCTTCGCTCCCCAGGTGCCGCGCGGTCCGCGTGGCGGCTTGCTGGTACGCGGCCAGGGATCGGGCTTTATCGTCAGTGCCGACGGTCTGATCCTGACCAATGCCCACGTGGTCGACGGCGCGCAGGAAGTGACCGTAAAGCTGACCGATCGCCGCGAGTACAAGGCCAAGGTGCTGGGCGCAGATCACCAGAGCGACGTGGCGGTGATCCGCATCGATGCCCATAACTTGCCGACCGTTAAGATCGGCGATCCGGCCGCCGCCAAGGTCGGCGAACCGGTGCTGGCGATCGGTTCGCCCTATGGCTTCGAGAATTCGGCCACGGCAGGCATCATCAGCGCCAAGTCGCGTTCGCTTCCGGATGGCACCTACGTCCCGTTTATCCAGACCGATGTCGCTGTCAATCCGGGCAATTCCGGTGGACCGCTGTTCAACATGAAGGGCGAAGTAATCGGTATTAATTCGCAGATCTACAGCCAGACCGGCGGCTACCAGGGCTTGTCGTTCGCGATCCCGATCAATGTCGCGACGCAGGTGCAAGACCAGCTTGTTCGCCACGGCAAGGTATCGCGCGGCCGACTGGGCGTGACCATCCAGGAAGTGACGCAGGGGCTGGCTGATTCCTTCGGTTTGCAAAAACTGCAGGGCGCGCTGGTCAGCTCCGTGGAAAAAGGCAGCCCCGCCGACCGTGCCGGCCTCGAGCCGGGCGATGTGATCGTCGGCTTCAACGGGCGTGAGATCAACCGGTCGTCTGACTTGCCGGCGCAGGTCGCGATTACCGCTCCCGGCAGCACGGCCAAGCTGGACGTCATCCGCAAGGGAACGTCGAAAACGTTGTCCGTGACGATCGGGGCACTGAAGGATGAAGCGCTGGCGCAGCGTGGCGACGCGCAGCAGGAGCAAGGGCGCCTCGGACTGGCGGTGCGGCCGCTGCAGCAAGACGAACAGCGCGAGGCAGGCGTGCATGGCGGCTTGCTGGTGCAGGGCGTGAGCGGACCGGCAGCGAAATCGGGCATCCAGGCCGGCGATATCGTCCTGTCGCTCAACGGCACGCCGGTCAGCTCGATCGAGCAATTGCGTGCGCTCGTCGCCAAGGCCGGCAAGCACGCGGCTGTTCTAGTGCAAAGGGAAAACGCCAAGATCTTTGTCCCGATCGAACTTGGCTGACAGGCATGCCTGCTGCGCATCTTTCCTTGTAATGCATGCCCCGTCATCCTATAAATGGGTGATCGGGGCATGGCCCTTCCATTATCGGATTGCGGCATGGAACACACGGCTGGCGAACACGTGAAATACAAGGGCTATACGATCTTTCCGATGCCCGCCCTGAGCGCCGGCGCGCTCTGGCTCGGCGGTTATGAAATCACGAAAGATGGTACGCCGGTCAGCGTCCGCAAGAATATTTTCCCCGGTTTCTTCTATTCCGAAGCGGCGTGGAACGACAGCATCGGCCACGCCAAGATCGAGATCGACAATCTTGCAATGTAACAGGAGCGCAACGAGCTTCAAGCGTTGCGGGGAAGTTTCATTGCTCACTGTGTCAATGCATTCTTGACGGCGCGGATGCCGATAATGGCAATGCATTGCTTGCAACGATACTGGAGCCGCCAGTAGGGACATAGGCGGAAGAAATTGCAATTGGTTTCCGACAGGTCTAAAGTTCGGTAGAGCAACATGCGGTGATCATCGGGACTTTCTCTCACGGTTCTCCTCAGTAATGACTCTCTGCATCGGGATGTGAACGCACCGCATGCACCGAAGGCCATGAATCGACTCATCGCGCATCGCCTTTCGCCGGATATGAATAAAGAAATGCCACAAGACGACTGGGCCCCCCGGTCGGAAGCCGTGCTTGACGACCAGATCGCAAGTTACGATGAAATGCGCCGGCGCTGCCCGGTTGCGCACAGCGAGTATCTGCACTGGTCCCTGTTCCGCCATGAAGACGTCGTGCGCGCGCTGCACGATCACCACACCTTCAGTAATGCTGCCTCCAGCCATCCGTCGGTACCCAACGGAATGGACCCGCCGCAGCACACCCTGTACCGGCAGCTGATCGAACCTTATTTCAGTGCAGAGCGGATGGCCGCGTTTGAGCCTGTGTGCCGCGACATTGCCGTCAAGTTGGTGGATGGCTTGCCGGCGGCGGGCGAAGTCGAATTGATGGCGGCATTTGCCGAAGAATTTGCGCTGCAGGCCCAGTCGGCATTTCTCGGCTGGCCGGCGGAATTGAATGAGCCGCTGCGGCGCTGGACCCGCAAGAACCATGCGGCGACCCTGGCGCGAGACCGGAATGCGATGGAAGAGGTGGCCTTCGAGTTTGACGGCTATATCCGCGCCTTGCTGGCACAGCGCCGAGCCGCCGGCGACGGCACGCCCAGCGATATTACCGCTTGCCTGCTGCGCGAGCGGGTGGCGGACCGCCTGCTTAACGACGAAGAAATCATCAGCATCCTGCGCAACTGGACAGTCGGGGAATTGAGCACGATGTCCGCCAGCGTCGGCATTCTGATGCACTACCTGGCGGCACGGCCCGCGCTCCAGCAACAGTTGCGGGAGCAGCCTTCGCTGTTGCCTGTGGCAATTGACGAAATCCTGCGCATCCACGCCCCGCTAATCGCCAATCGGCGCATCACCACGCGCGAGGTGGAAATCGGCGGCCGCCGGCTGGCCGCGGGTGAACGCGTCACGCTGATATGGGCCTCGGCCAACAGGGACGAGGCCGTCTTTGGCGACCCCGATGACTTCCGGCTAGACCGTGATCCGTCGAAAAACCTCTTGTATGGCGCGGGCATCCATGTCTGCCCCGGCGCGCCGCTGGCGCGGATGGAACTGCGCGTGATTCTCGAAGAACTGCTGCAGCGCGGTTGCCGCCTGCAACTGGTGCCGGGCAAGGAGCCGGTCAATGCCGTCTATCCGGCAAGCGGATTCGCGGCATTGCCGCTGCGCATAGAGCGCGAATAGCAGGCGTTGCTCGCCCGGCCCGGCTGCGTCACGCCGGGCGCCGCCGCCTTCGCGCTCGTACGGCAGGTCGCGGACGGCCTGCCTTACTTCTTCACTTCACGAAAGTCGGCATCCACGACGTCGTCCTGGGCGGCTTGGTGCGCTTCGCCGCTTGGCTGAGCCCCCGGCGCGCCTGACTGCTGCGTCTGCCGGGCCGCGCCCTGCGTCTGTTCGCTCATCTTTTGCGCGGCGCTGGTCAGCGCGGCGATGCGGGATTCGATGGCGGCCTTGTCGCTGCCTTTCATCGCTTCTTCCAGTTCCCTGACGGCGCCTTCAATGCGATCCCTGTCCGCCGCTGCCAGCCTCTCGCCGGAGTCCTGCAGAGATTTGCGTGTGGCATGCACCAGCGCATCGCCCTGATTGCGAGCCTCGATCACTTCCTTCTGCCGCCTGTCGTCGGCGGCATGTGCCTCGGCGTCGTGCAGCATGTTCTTGATTTCCGCTTCGGACAGGCCCGAATTGGCCTTGATCGTGATCCGGTTTTCCTTGCCGGTTACCTTGTCCTTCGCGCTGACGTGCATGATGCCGTTGGCGTCGATGTCGAAGGTCACCTCGATCTGGGGCGTGCCGCGCGGCGCCGGCGGGATGCCTTCGAGGTTGAATTCACCGAGGAGCTTGTTGGCGGAGGCGATCTCGCGCTCGCCCTGGAATACCCTGACCGTGACTGCGGGCTGGTTGTCGTCGGCAGTGGAGTACACCTGGCTGGCCTTGGTCGGGATGGTGGTGTTCTTCTCGATCATCTTGGTCATGACGCCGCCTAGCGTTTCAATACCGAGCGACAGCGGCGTGACATCCAGCAGCAGCACGTCCTTGCGCTCGCCGGTGAGTACCGATCCTTGGATCGCCGCGCCGACGGCCACCGCTTCATCCGGATTGACGTCCTTGCGCGGGTCGCGGCCGAAGAACGCTTTCACCTTTTCCTGCACCTTCGGCATGCGGGTCTGACCGCCGACCAGGATCACGTCATCGATGTCGGCAGAGTTGATGCCGGCATCCTTGAGCGCAATGCGGCATGGCTCGATGGTGCGCTCGATCAGGTCTTCGACGAGCGATTCCAGCTTGGCGCGGGTGACCTTCATGTTCAAGTGCAGCGGCGCGCCGCCGGCCATCGCAATGTACGGCTCATTGATTTCGGTTTGCTGGGTCGACGACAGCTCGATCTTGGCACGCTCCGCCGCGCTCTTGATGCGCTGCAGCGCGATTGCATCCTTGCCCAGGTCGAGGCCGTTGAGTTTCTTGAATTCGTCGATCACGTAGTTGATCAGGCGCTGGTCGAAGTCTTCGCCGCCAAGGAAGGTGTCGCCGTTGGTGGAGAGCACCTCGAACTGCTTTTCGCCGCTGACGTCGGCGATCTCGATGACCGAAATGTCGAAGGTGCCGCCGCCCAAGTCATACACGGCGATCTTGCGGTCGCCCTTCATGGACTTGTCTAGGCCGAAGGCCAGGGCCGCTGCCGTCGGCTCGTTGATGATGCGCTGCACGTTCAGGCCGGCGATGCGTCCCGCATCCTTGGTTGCCTGCCGCTGCGCATCGTTGAAATAGGCTGGTACCGTAATAACTGCATCCGTGACGGTTTCGCCGAGATAATCCTCGGCCGTCTTTTTCATCTTGCGCAGCACTTCGGCGGAGATTTGCGGTGGCGCCAGCTTCATTCCGCGCACCTCGATCCATGCATCACCGTTATCGGCCTTGATGATGCGATAGGGCATGAGGTGGATATCCTTTTGCACCTCCGGCTCGTCGAATTTGCGGCCGATCAGGCGCTTGACCGCATATATCGTGTTCTGCGAGTTGGTGACCGCCTGGCGCTTGGCTGGTGCTCCCACCAGGATTTCGCCGTGTTCCATGTAGGCGATGACGGACGGGGTAGTGCGTGCGCCTTCCTCGTTCTCGATGACTTTCGGCTGTGTGCCTTCCATGACGGCGACGCAGGAATTGGTGGTGCCTAGGTCGATACCGATGAGTTTGCTCATGATTTCGCTCCTTTAACAAAATAGGGGCGTACTGCCCGCTCCCTGTTTAGATGAGGCGCAACGTGGTTGCGTTCAAGGGAGCGGGCAGTTTGGGGGCGCCGATTTCATGGCGAAGGTACGGTGTGCGGAAGGGACGGTCAGATCTTGAGGCGCGTCACCTTCGTGCCCTCCAGCGTCAGGTTCGCCATCAGGCCGGTATTGGTCATGACGAATGCGACCACGGGTCCCACTGCCGAGGTGGTATCGATGTCGCCGTTGGCGCCGACCTTGATGACGGCCACGGAGGCATCGACGCCGACCGACCAGCCTTGGGAATTGCGGAACTTGTTGAGCGCGTCCGGCGTCATGAACAGGAAAATGATCGCTTTCGACTGTGCGCCGATCTGCAGTCCAATCGACACCGAGGCCATGCTGTAGTAGCCGAGGACATCGCCTTTCGTGCGCAGGACGCCTTCGCCGTACTCGCCGCCGACGCCGAGGCCGGCTGCGATGACCGATGGAAATATCAGCATGCCATTGGACTTGGCGACGATTTCGCGCGATCCCTTGACCGTGGTGTACAGGCGTTCCAGCGTGGAATTTGCCGCCGTATCGATTCCATGGCGCCGTTTTGCAGCGTCGGCATCCGTATTGGTAGTGGTGGTTGTGGTTGCGGTTGTCGTGCAGGCCGTCACCGCCAGCCCGGTTGCCGCCAAGGATGCCGCCTTGAGCATGAAGTCGCGTCTATGCATACTGATCTCCGCCGAATCGAACAAGAATCCAGATGCCGGATCGTTGGCCCGGCACATCCTCTGGCCATCTCCTGATCGCCATCGTTATTCAGTATGTGCGGAATCGGACGCTTATCAGTAGTACTTGTGACTGGATTGATTTAGGTCAGTGGTATTTTTTCCGCTGGGCTGCAGGCCGGAGTCTGGGCACGGCATCGGCTTTTCTCTTGCGGTCCTCAGGGAGAGCGATGATGCAGCGTTATTGCTTGGCGGCGAATGTCGGCCAGATTCTTTATTGCCTGTATGGATGCCGATAAGGGCCATGCATTGGATAGACGTACCGGCGTTTATCTCGTTGCCGATAAGCGGCCTGGATATCTTCATGCTGATGTCAGTGATGGCCGCAATGGACTGGTCGGAACCATCGCTGCCGCGCCTGTCTCCAATTGACTGGGAATGCCTATTCGGCCAGCGGGCGCATTGCGCATTCATTCCGTTCGCCGACGTCGGTCTCGCATTTGGCATAGCAAGGGAAAATCATGTTGCCACCCTCTCAAGATATACCGTTGAAAGACGATTCCGCAAATTCCTTCGCCGCCGGCCAGCATTACCTGGCCAATGCGCAAAACGGAGTGGGATTCCGTTGCGACAAAACGGCGCTGCTTGTGATCGATCCGGTCAACGACGTCCTTTCGGAAGGCGGCGCCGGCTGGGACATGACCAAGAATACCGTGCGCCTGCATGATGTGGTGGGCAACCTGCGGCGAGCGATCGACGGCGCGCGCAAACGCGGATTGCCGTTGCTGTTCGCGCCGATGGCCTATACCGAAGAAGATTATGCGGAGGGAAAACTGCAGTGCCGCAGCAGCACTAACCGCATCATGTTCGAGAAACGCATGTTCATGGCCGGCAGCTGGGGGGCCGATTTTCACCCCGACCTGCGTCCGCGCGACGATGAAGTAGTCCTGCTGCCGCACAAGGGAACCGATGTGTTTGAAACCGATCTGCCGCAGCACCTGGCCAGGCTCGGCACGACTCACCTGGTCATCGCCGGCATGACGGCCAACCTGTGCTGCGAATCGACCGGCCGGCGCGCAGTCGAACGCGGCTATGACGTTACCTACCTGTCGGATGCGATCGGTGCGGAAAGCATGCTGGGCTACGAAGCGTCGGTGCACGTCAACTATCCCTTGCTGGCCAACGCCGTGATGACGGTTGCCGAATTCCTGGAAGCGCTGGATACGCCGCCGCTTGCTCTGCTGGAGACGGTGCCGGGCAGCGTAGTGCGCGGTTCTGATCATGGTGACATCGGCACGGTGCTGGAGGTGGTGCCGCCGACGGACGCGACCGACGGCTACCTCCTGGTGTCGCGCGGGATGTTAAGCCGGGATATTTATGTTCCGTTCGATGCCGTGGTCAACTGCGCCGGCAGCGAAGTATTCGTCAATGTACCGAAGATGGCGGTGGACGACATGCCGTGGACCTATGCCGCGTCGCGCCAGCAGCGCATGGAAAAATTCGGCCCGCAGGCCGGCAGCGTCGAAAAACCGTACGGCGCGCGTGCGCCGCGTCGCTAATCAGGCGTCGACTTCCACGCCGGACGCTCCGGCCGTCATTTCGCCGATCACGGCGGCATGCGCAAATCCCTCGCGCGCGAACAGCGCGAGCACCTCCTGCACCGACTCCGGAGCGCAGGACACGAGCAGGCCGCCCGAGGTCTGCGGGTCGGTCAACAACATCTGCTGCACCGGCGTGATGGCGTCCGCCAGCTTCACGTCATTTCCGTAGCCGCTCCAGTTGCGTCCTGATGCGCCGGTGACAATTCCTTGCTCTGCCAGGTTCTGCACCTGCGGCAGCAGCGGAACCTGGCTCATGTTCAGGCGCGCGCGCAAGCCGGCGCCACGCGCCAGCTCGAGCGCATGTCCGAGCAGGCCGAAGCCGGTGACGTCGGTCAGGGCGTGCACCCCAGGCAGGTCGGACAGGGACCTGCCCGGCTTGTTGAGCTTGGTGGTGTTGTCGATCATCGCTGCATAGCCGGCGGCATCGAGCGCATTCTTTTTCAGCGCGGCGGACAGGATGCCCACGCCGAGCGGCTTGCCAAGGATGAGCTTGTCGCCCGCCCTGGCATCGGCATTGCGCTTGACCTTGGATGGGTGCACCAGCCCCATGACGACCAATCCGTAGATCGGTTCGACTGAATCGATGGTGTGGCCACCCGCCACCGGAATGCCGGCTTGCGCGCAGACCGATTCGCCGCCTTGCAGGATCTTGCCGATGACGTCGAGCGGCAGCTTGTTGATCGGCATGCCGACCAGCGCCAGCGCCATGATCGGCGTGCCGCCCATGGCGTACACATCGGAAATCGCGTTGGTAGCCGCGATCCGCCCGAAATCGTAGGGATCGTCCACGATCGGCATGAAAAAGTCGGTGGTCGCGATCAATGCCTGTTCGTCGTTGAGCTTGTACACTGCGGCATCGTCGGCCGTCTCGATGCCCACCATGAGTTCCTTCGGCACCGGAAATCCGCTCGATTTCTTCAGGATTTCGGCCAGCACGCCCGGCGCGATCTTGCAGCCGCAGCCGCCGCCATGGGAAAAGGAAGTGAGTTTGATGTCGTGCTCGATTGCGGTGTTCATTGCGTGTCGGTCCTTGTGCGTGCGTCCTGCATAGGCGGACGAGGGATCAGATTATCCAATAATTGCAGCAGCGCCGCTTGCTCGCGTTCCGGCGCGAACAGTTCAGCGCACGCGTCGCATTGCGCGCGCAGCTGCGCGTAAAAGGCCGGCTCGGCCACAGCGCGGTCGATCAGTCGTGCCAGCGCTGCGCTGTCGCCAAGGGGGAAATAGCCGGCGTAGTCGTCGCCCAGCATGCCGCGGTTGCCGGAAATGTCACTCGCAAGCACCGGAACACCGCTGCGTATCGCCTCGATGATGACGTTGGCACCGCCTTCCATCCTGGAGGCGAGCACCGCCAGATAGCTGCGCCTGAGGTATTGGCGGGTTCTGGCGTGCGGCATGGCACCGAGCCAGCGGTAGCGTGCGACTGTACTTTGCGTGGACTGCGCCTGCGCGCCCAGATCCGATTCGAGCGCCGC
Organism: Noviherbaspirillum autotrophicum; assembly: GCF_000818395.1. Taxonomy (GTDB): domain Bacteria; phylum Pseudomonadota; class Gammaproteobacteria; order Burkholderiales; family Burkholderiaceae_D; genus Noviherbaspirillum; species Noviherbaspirillum autotrophicum. The sequence goes on from NZ_JWJG01000028.1 coordinate 205,758, forward strand.
GCCGATGTGCGTCATCCGTACTTGCGGGGCTGTGACCAGCGCGGCGGCTCGCATGAAGACGAGCGGGTCCTTTTCTGCGCGCAAATGGCCGACCATCGTGACATCGAGGTGGCGTGCGCGCATGGCGCGAACGAAGGGACGGAGGGCAGGTGCCGACTGGTGAATCACGCATGCCTTGGCCCGTGCCGCCTCATCCAGTTCCCGCAGCCCGTCCGCCTGCAGTACGACCAGCCGCGAGGCCAGCGCCAGCGACGCCTGCGCGCTTGCATCAGTGTGGATGTCGCGATACAGGTCGGTGCCGGTCAGCACGACGATACGCGGGCAGGCCGGCAGGGTACGCGCGACCGCGGCTATCGACGCGGCCGAGCGGCGCGCGTGCAACGCAATAATGGCGTCGCAGGCGCGGCCATCCCATTCGGACAGCAGCGCCACCCGGTAATGCGCACGCAGGAAACGTGCCCAGCGGCTGGCGGTTTGCCAGTTGCCATTGTTGGCATTTGCGGTTGCCGGGCTGATAATAGCCACCTGCGGTTTAGTCAATTCCATGCCCCGTATCGCACGATGCGCGCGATTATACGCCCGCTTCGCGCCGTGCACGGGCAGGATTCTGAGCCAACGTTCTGTTGACGGAGCACTGATAGATGGCGAACAAAGGCAAGAAAGCCGGACATGCAAACGGACCGGAAGCCGAGCTTCCGCATCTCGATACACTCAAGAAGCTGCGCATCGTGATCCGCGCGGCGCAACGGCATTCGGCCTGGATCGAAAAGCAATGCGGCGTCGCCGGCGCCCAGTTGTGGCTCATGCAGGAGCTGGAGGAAATGCCCGGGCTGCGCGTAGGGGAAATCGCGGACCGCATGGCGATACACCAGACCACCGTCAGCAATCTCCTGGACGCACTCGAAAAGCGCGGTCTGGTGGTTAAAACGCGCGACCCCGAGGACCAGCGCGCCGTCAAGCTGGCGTTGTCGGACGAAGGGCGCAAGCTGCTGGAGTCGGCCCCCAAGCCGGCGCGCGGGCTGTTGCCGGAAGCGCTGCGCCAGATGGAGCCGGAGCAGCTTGCGCTGCTCGATCGCGGCTTGCAGGAGCTGTTGAACAGCATTGGCATGCTGGACGACAGTTACGGCTTGCAGCCGATGCCTTTCACTATGTGACGCGGCACCTGCCTTTGATCGGTGCGACACGCCTCTCGCGCCGACCTGCTCCTTGAGCAGTGACAAAGCATCGGAACGGCGCGCGCGCGAAGATTCGAACAGAATTATCCGAGCCGGAAATCAGGAGGAGGGGCGAAGTCACATGCACGCAATTCATTCGGTCTTTGAAAGGCGCTGGCGCGCGCCGTGCGCGCTAGTCTTGATGGCGCTGTGCTGCCACACGCATGCGGAAGATTTTGTGGCCGGCGACGCCCCCGCGCCAGGACCGGCGCAGACGACTCCGGGGCTGGGCTTGGTTGCACCGGAATCCGGGCATGGCCAGCACTGCCAGGTGGGGGCAGGATGCGCTGCAGGCGAGCAGCAGCAATCCAGTTATCTGCTCGGATTCAAGAAATTCTTCGATGCGGAGCGCCTCTTTTCACGTCTTGGGCTCTTCGGCCACGGAACCGCGCGGCCGGAAAGCCGTGATAGCCTCGGTGCGCAATCCGAGGAAGCGGAAGCCGGCCGCCTGAGCAGGCACGCGCCGCGCCTGAACCTGCATCCGCTGTCGGCAAGCGCGATCGAAGCGCGCTTTGGCGGAAGCGGATTCACCTATATCGCGCGCGACGAGATGCCATTGCAGGCGGGGCTGAAGACGCGCGGCGTGAAGTACTCGCTGTATGTCGATGATTGCGGCCGGCTGGAAGGGCTGTACGGCCGCGCGTCGGGCCAGGGCCGTTACGGACTCGGGTTCGCGCAGGACAACTGGAGCGTGGCGCTGGCGGCGGGAGCGGGCGACGCGCGCATGTCCCTGCATGTCGGTTACGCCATTCCGCTGGGCCAGTCGGGCGCAGGAGGCGGCATGTGCAGTGTGGCGTCGAGCGCCGGCAGCCGATCCCTCAGCCCCGGCGCCTGGCTTGCTCAATAGGCATAGTACGGCCCCTGGCCGGCCGGCGTGCCCCTGCCACGGATCGCGGTGAAGACGCTACGCCCGTAGAAGAACGGCAGCCCCCAGTCGAAGTATGACGACCACGAGGTATCGGGTGTCGTATTGTCGATGGCAGACATCGGACCTGCCAGTGTCGGGAATGCGACAAAGGAAGGGTTGGCGTGGAACAGGTTATCGGCATTGGCGACACTGAATGACACCAGTCCGCTTGCTGCGTCGGTGCTGCCGACCTTGGCGCCGACCATGGTGGCAGTCAGGCTCACGGTCGATGGTGGGCAGTAGAAGCCGTGGTCGTAACCGGTGCAGATGTTAATGCCGGCGTCATCGAAATAGATGGCGTTGGAGCCGCTGTCAATGAAGCTCTGCGTGTACTGGTGATTTTTGTAGATTGTTGTGATGTAGCTGGAGGTCGGATCGAGGTTGAACACCTTGGCCGCGCCAAGCGCATTGTTCGCTTGAGTGCCGATGCCGAAAATGAGCGATCCCGATACGGTCGCCGCGCCGCCCGCCGCCACGCCAGGTAGCTTCAATACCACGCCATTGTTGTCGTTTGCCAGGCGTGCCACCGGGTTCGGCACTTGTTGCGCCAGCGACGCAGTCGATGGCGAACAGTTTGAAGTACAGGCGTAATAGAAGCCGTTTTGTACGACGAGTCTGCACACCTCGCCGCAATCCTGGTCCAGGAAACCGACACCGAGGACTCCGTTTGCCCCGAACTGGGCAGGGGTGGTCGCCGGTGTGAGGGAGTTGGAACATGCATTGGGGATAGGGGCGAACCCGACATCGCCGACCACATGAACGGGCAGGGATGACACGCGTTGGCCGGCAAGCTTCACATCCGCCAGCTTGACTGCCCCCCATACGGAACTGCCGTCGGCAAACTGGACGCATTCCGCGAGCGTACCTCCTCCGGACGCGGATTGGAGAGGAAACGAAAGCGCAGGCTGCGAAGCCGTCGCCGCCAGTGCCGAAGCGAACAGCCTGAGCCCGTTCGAGCCGGTGTCCACCAGCACATGATCGATGGCCCGGCAATTCACATCGCTGCCTGGCTCGCATACCGTCACCGTCACGTAAGGAATGTTGACGTTGTTGGAAGGTCCCAGTTCGACGGTGACGGCCATCACATTGGGCGCGGCATTGGCCGGAGAAGCTACGGTCGTGCTGGAACTGCTGGCAGGGTCCGATCCACTTCCGCCACCGCATCCATGCAGCGAGGCAATCAACGCGCACAATAGAAAAACCGAAATGAAGCGCATCTTTCTGCCTTATTGCAAAACGTCCGGGCTCACGCCTTGCGGCAGTGCCTGGGGCAGATAGGCGCGGCCGGAGAATGCTCCCATGCGGCCGTGTGACTGCACCACGAGATCCGGCTGACGGACTACCGCGTGGCGCTGTGCCCGGGGCTTGCCCTCCATCGCATTGGCATAGCGCTCGAAATAGGCGCCGAGCAACTGCCGGATGTCCGGCAGGGACGGCCCCTGCCAGGCGACCCCAAAGATTTTTCCGTCCGCCGATGCATATTCCCGTACCACGGTGCCGGAAGGGAGCTGGATTTCATGCACGGTATAGCTGCCCGCGCCGGGCATCACCTGCGCTTTGGCATGCATTGCGGTTTTGTCCGCCTGCACCGACTCGACCGTGCCGCCAAGCGCCGCGTGGGCGTACGCGGATATACCGAACGCTCCCGCAGCAAGTGCGGCGGCCAAGGTTTTTGCAGGCATCTTAGTGATCCGCATGGGATGAACGAATGGACAGCAGCGCATGCAGGATGATCGCGCCAAAGGTTGCGGTGCCTATCCCGCCGAGCGAAAACTGGCCCAGCTTGAGGGTGAAATCGCCCGCACCGAGCACCAGCGTGACGGCGGCGACGATCAAGTTGCGGTTGTTCGAGAAATCGACCTTGTTCTCCACCCAGATGCGGGCGCCGGCCACCGCGATCAGGCCGAATACCACGATCGACACGCCGCCCAGCACCGCGCCGGGGATGGTCTGGATGACCGCGCCGAACTTGGGCGAAAAGCCCAGCACCAGCGCGATCAGTGCCGCCACTACGAACACCAGCGTCGAATAGATTTTCGTGACCGCCATCACGCCGATATTTTCGGCATAGGTGGTGACGCCGGTGCCGCCCACGCTGCCCGACAGGATCGTGGCCACGCCGTCGCCCACGAAGGCACGGCCCATGTAACGGTCCAGGTTCTTGCCGGTCATCGCACTGACGGCCTTGATATGGCCGAGGTTTTCAGCCACCAGGATCACCGCCACTGGCGCCAGCAGGGCCATGGCATCTGCCTTGAATACCGGTGCCACGAAGTGCGGCACGCCGAACCAGGCGGCATTGGCGACCGCCGTGAAGTCGATCGGCTTGCCCAGCCCGGCGCCGTTGGTCAGCAGCGCATAGATGACGTACGCCAGCAGCAGGCCGATCAGGATCAGCAGGCGCTGCACCATGCCGCGCGTGAATACCGCCACCACGCCGACGCAGAGCACCGTGGCCAGCGCCATCCAGGCATCGAAATTATTACCGCTAACGCCCTTGACGGCGATCGGGGCCAGGTTCAGGCCGATCACCGCCACCACCGCGCCGGTAACCACCGGCGGCATCAGCTTTTCAATCCAGCCGGTGCCGACCGCCATGACCAGCAAGCCGATCAGCGCATAGACGACGCCGCAGGCGATGATGCCGCCCAGGGCGACTGCCGTGTTGGCGTTCGGCCCCTGGCCGGCGTAGCCGGTGACGAGGATGACAAGCCCGATGAAGGCAAAGCTCGAACCGAGATAGCTCGGGACGCGCCCGCCGACGAACAGGAAAAAGAGCAGCGTGCCGATGCCCGACATGAAGATCGCAAGATTGGGATCGAAACCCATCAGCAAGGGAGCGAGCACGGTGGCACCGAACATCGCGACCACGTGCTGCAGCCCCATGGCGATCGTCTGCGGCCACGGCAGGCGGTCTTCGGTACCGATGACTGCGCCGAGGCCGTCGTTGGTGTTGTGGCGTATGCGCCATTTCGGGAAATACGGTCCTGCCATCGGGATTCTCCAGGTTGTGCAGCCGGCTGCGGACAGCCGTATATTAAGTCAGCAATAATTTACCGACGGAAAGTGTATTGAGGTCCGGAATAAATGACAATCGCCAGCGCGAAAAGCATTACACTTTCATGCTCTTCACGGGCCGGTCTGATCGGTTCGGTGCCAAATTCATAACGTCAAACTTCGAAACGCCGATGAAACAAGATCAACGCTTCCCTAATCTGCATATCCTCGACCACCCGCTGATCCAGCACAAACTGACGCATATGCGCGACCGCGACACTTCGACGCGCACCTTCCGCGAACTGTTGCGCGAAATTACCCTGCTCATGGGGTACGAAATCACGCGCAACCTGCCGCTGACCACGCTGCGCATCGAGACGCCGCTGCAAAGTCTGGATGCTCCGGTAATCGCCGGCAAAAAAATGGTGGTGGTGCCGGTGCTGCGCGCCGGAATCGGCATGAGCGACGGCTTGCTGGAACTGGTCCCGTCGGCCCGCGTGGGGCATATCGGCGTCTACCGCGATCCGGACACGCACCGCCCGGTGGAATACCTGGTGCGCCTGCCGGACCTGGCGGAGCGTCATTTCATCCTGTGCGACCCGATGCTAGCGACCGGCAACTCTGCGGTGCATGCGGTCGACGTATTGAAAAAGCGCGGCGTAGGCGACGACCAGATCGTGTTTCTGGCGCTGGTTGCCGCGCCGGAGGGCGTGCAGGTGTTCCAGGATGCGCATCCCAACGTGAAGGTCTACGTGGCGTCGCTCGACGAGCGTCTCAACGAGCACGCCTACATCGTTCCTGGCCTTGGCGACGCCGGCGACCGCCTGTTCGGAACGAAATAGGGAAGGGGCCGCAAGCGAGGTTCGTCCGGCCGGCCCGCTTCCTTGCGGTCTTCCCGTCGCTTATTGCTTGCGCGCCGCGAGCGCCTTCGCGACTTCCATTTGCGATTGCTGGAAGCCGGCGCTCGGCACGATTTCCTTGCTGCGGTCGGCCAGCGTATCGAGCTTGGCCACGAGCTGCTCGACCGCGTCCGGGCGCTCGCCGATGTGCACGCCATCGCCCAGCGTGATGTAGGAGCGCGAAAACGTGCCTGCGCCGGCGCACAGGATGGCGCGGGTTGGCGCATCCCGCGATGCCAGGTAGAGCATGCCGGGCGTGACGCTTTCCGGCGTCAGGAGCGCCAGCACCTCGGCCGGCATCAGGTCCTCCGTCATGCGCGTGGCTGCGGTCGGCGCCAGGCAATTGACGCGGATGCCATATTTTTCGCCTTCCAGGGACAGTGTCTGCATCAGGCCGACCAGCGCCATCTTGGCCGCGCCGTAGTTGGATTGGCCAAAATTGCCGAACAGGCCGGACGACGAGGTGGTCATCACGATACGGCCGTAATTTTGCTGTTTCATGATTTCCCACACCGCCTTGGTGCAGATGACGGCCCCCATCAGGTGCACGTCGACGATCGCGCGGAAGTCGTCGAGGGTCATCTTGGTGAAACTCTTGTCACGCAGGAATCCGGCGTTGTTGACCAGGATGTCGATGCGCTTCCATTCGCGCATGGCTTGATCGACCATTTCCTGCACGCCCGCCGGGTCCGTGACGGACGCCGCACTGGCGATCGCCTCGCCGCCTGCCGCGCGGATTTCCGCCACAACGTTTTCAGCGGCGGTCAGGCCGTTACCGGTGCCGTCGCGGGCCGCGCCGAGGTCGTTGACGACAACCTTGGCGCCGCGCGCGGCGAGTTGCAATGCATGGGAGCGGCCAAGGCCGCCGCCGGCGCCGGTCACGACGGCGACTTGGCCGTCAAAACGAATGGTCGCTGGCATGGCTTGCGAATTGGTGGTCATGATGGAATTGAAAATAATTGACAGACAGCAATATTAATCGGAATTCGCGATCCGTGAGAAAAGACGCAATGGAGGCGCGATGGGCCGATGAAAAGAACAAGCGGCGAAGGCCTCGCCTTCTCTGCTTTTGAGCTGACACCATGGTTGTTAAACTGCCTCGCATGAAAAATACTCTGTCGGCACTGGCACTGTGCATTGCCACTGGCGCGTCTGCAGCGTTCGCCGCCACTCCGGGCGAAGTTCCGGTCGGCGGCGTGCTGCGTGAAGCGCAAATGCAAGGACTTTCGGGTTCACCCGCCAGATTGTCGGCTTATCGCGGCAAGCCGCTGGTCATCAACGTCTGGGCCAGCTGGTGCAGTCCCTGTCGCCAGGAAATGGGTTCGCTGGAACGGCTGTCGCGCCTTTTCGGCGGCAAGCACTTCGACGTGATCGGCATCTCTACCGACGATTACCGCGAGCCGGCACAGGCCTTTCTGCGCCAGTCCGGCACAACCTTCCCCAATTTCATCGACAGCCGGCTCTTCATGGAAAACATGCTGGGCGCCGACCGGATTCCGCTGACGCTGCTGGTCGACACCAACGGGCGGGTGCTTGCAAAATACTATGGCGCCCGTCAGTGGGATAGCCCGGAGTCGGTGGACATGATCGCCCGGGCGTTCCACATTAAATTTTAGCCAAGCAGCTTCAGTCCCGGCGGCAGCGAGTCGCCCAGGAAGTTGCGCTCGCCGGATTCGTCCAGCTGCACGGTCTCGCGAATCATGTCGATCCAGGCTTGCGGAGCGCCAGCCGCCTGCAGGCGCCGGATGACTTGCTCGCGCGTCGCATCGGGAAGGTCGCGCGAGCGGTCCCCGGTCATGCGCGCCAGGTGGGACGCAGCGAACGGTGCCGCTTCCAGATGCTTCCAGTCGAGCGTCATCACAAAGTCGATCCAGGCCGCCGCGGTTTCCGGCGGCACGACGTCGTGTGCGCTGCCGTGGAAAGGCTGGCGCGCGCCGACCCGGGCCAGCGTCCAGAGGATCAGGCTGTCCGGCACGGCTACGCCCCGCCGCAGCGGCTTTTCCCTTCGCAGCAAGCCGATCAGCCAGTCGCCGATCTCGATCTTGTAGCTTGCCGGGATGCGTTCCAGTGTTGCCACCAGGCGCAGCATGTCGTCGTGGCCTGCCTTGACGAAGCCGGCCGCGCGTTCTCCGGCGTCGTCTTCCGCCACGTTCTGCGCGAAGTCATCGAGCAGGCGCAACTGCGCATCGCGCTCCAGCCCGCCGGCCACCCGGCGCCACATCGTCCACCATTCGCTGCATACCTGCGCGTCGTTGCGGTATTGTGCGCCGGCCTCGAACAGCATCCAAAGCTGGCCCACGCGCCAGTCGTCGAGCGGAAAGCCGAAGCCGGGCCGCAGGCAATAACCGGTCAGATTGATCCAGACCCGTTCATGGTCGGCGGAGCGCCGGCGGCCGCGTGCGCGCTGGATAAGGGCGTCGGCCAGGCGGCGCAGCAGGGGCGTATGCCAGCCGTCGCGCTGCCCGATCAGCTTTTCCAGTTGCGCGCGCAGCTGCCTGACTTCCTTGGGTTCGACCTTCTGGGCGCGCGAGCCGAAGATGCGGTCGATCTTCGCCAGTGCATCGAAAAACCGCGGAGGCAGATCGGACGTCCCGCCATGTTCGGGGCCGTTGGCTTCGTCGCCGTGCAGCTGGAATTCCAGCTTCCAGCGCTGCTCTGGATGATCGATGCTGACGCAGTACATTTCGAGCGTGCCGATCTCGGTCAATGCCGTCGCCAGCTGAACCGGGATTTCCTGCTTTTTCTGTGGCCCACCGGCCGATATTGGCCGCAGCACCGTGGCAATCGGCGGCAGGCGCACGAAGTCGCCCGTATCGAGATCGACCAGGTCGCCGGCGCGGTGGGACTGCCCGCCGCTTTCGCCGGCCGTCGACGACACCAAGTGAAATCGCACCGGCTGGCCCAGGCGCAGGGCAAAGCTGCGCTCCCGCAGCAGCAGCTCCTTGCCTTGCTCGCTGCCGCGCGGCAGGACGCAGACGCCGTGATGCCCGTTCGAGCGGTCGTCAAGGACCAGAAAATAGCTGCGCGGCGAACCGCCGCCAATCCTCGCGCCAAAGCCTGAGCGCGCCAGCGTATAGGCGACCGCTCCGCGCGCCACTGCCACGTCCGGATTGTCATTGTTTAGTAGCCGCAACGGTGCGCCACGCCAGTTCGCCAGCGTGCTTTCCAGCCGGCGGGCGAGGAGGGGCGAGCGGAACACGCCGCCATTGAGCAGCAGCGTATCGGGGACGGGGACGCGGGTGTCGTCGTCCCGCCAGCCGAGCGCCGCGCGCGACGCCGCCGCATGCCGGGACAGGAAAGCGGCAATGTGGCGGGTGATGGCCGGATCGCTCGCGTATGGCAGGCCGAACTCGACGATGCCGCTACGCCTTTGCTGCACCTGCTCGGTGGGAGCAACGGCGGGAAAGAAGCCGTCGAGGATGATGCGTTCCGCTTCCTCGCGCGTCAGTTCAGCCGAGCGCGCGCCGCCGATGACGCGCGAGCCTGCGCCCAGCAGCGTGACCGTGGCGGTAGCCGGGGCGTTCGGCCCCAGCAGCAGCTCCTTGGCGGCCCGGCAGCGTTCCAGCAATTGGGACAGCCTCGCGGCCGACAGCTTGGTGCCGCCGCTTTGGTCGCCGTTTGCCAGGCGCGACTCAGCGAGACGCGCGAGCACCAGGTCCATGTTATCGCCGCCCAGCATCAGGTGCTTGCCGACGCCGATGCGCGTCAGTTGCGGCTGGTCATCGCCCATCTCGACCGTGATCAGGCTCAGGTCGGTGGTGCCGCCGCCAACGTCGCACACCAGGATCAGGCGCGTATCCGCCAGTTCGTCAGCCAGGGCAGCGCGGTGTCGGAACAGCCAGTCATAGAACGCCGCCTGCGGCTCTTCCAGCAAGCGCAGGCGTGGCAAGCCGGCCATACGCGTCGCCTTCAGCGTAAGTTCGCGCGCGCCCTCGTCGAAGGAGGCGGGGACTGTCAGGACGATGTCCTGTTCTTCCAGCGGGTGCTGCGGAAAGCGCCAGTTCCAGCCCGCTCGCACATATTCCAGGTAGCTCGCGCTGGCCTCGACCGGCGACACCTTGCGCACGTCGTCGCCGGCGCCCCACGGTAGTATCGGTGCCATGCGGTCGACCGCGCCGTGCGACAGCCAGCTCTTGGCGCTCGATACGAGCCGGCCAGGCACCTGCGCTCCTAGTTTTCGCGCGAGCATGCCGATGACGACCGGTTCCCGTTCGGCCCCGCTCGCCGGCCACGGCAGTTGAAGTTCGTTCGCCGGCAGCTCGCCCGGCGCGGGATGAAAACGCAGCGACGGCAACAGCGGGGCGGCCTTGACTTCGCCGGGAGCCACCAGCTGTTCGATGTCGAACAGGCGAATGTCGCTGCCGCCGGGCTCGGCGTAAGCGACGACGGTGTGGGTGGTGCCGAGATCGATGCCGACCGCAAATTGCTTCATTGGCTATGGCCGCGCACGTCGAATTCCACGTTCCAGCGCTCGCCGCCGCTGCGCGGCGCGGCCGACAGTTCCAGCGTACCGGCCTCGGTCACCCTGGCGTGCAGCCTGACCTGCACCACGTCACCCGGCTCGCGTCCTTCGGCCGGCAGCGTGGCCTGGATTTCGTCCAGTTCCTGCAATTCGTCCGGCTGCCAGTACTCGAGCATGGTGCCGAGCTGGTCCTGGCGGCGCGTGGACGAGCCGAAGAAGCGGAAATGCACCGGTTCGCCCACCACCAGCCCGAACTCCTGCGTCTGCAGTTCGGCGTCGGTGCCTTCCTCCATGCCGAACGGCGCCACGCACAACGCCTGGATCGGCGGTTCCATGCCGGGAATGGCCGGCATCGCCGATTCGACGCCGACGTAGTAGGCGCGCGCGGTCCCGCCACGGATACGCACGCCGCGCCCGTGCCGCACATAACCGTAATAAGCGGCGCCGCGCGACACCGCCAGGTCGAGGTCGGCACCGCTCAACAGGCGCGCCGGCTGTGCGTTTTCGGCGGCAAGCCAGCCGTTGATAGTGTCCATGGTGCGCTGCGCGAGCAGGTCGGACTTGAATACGCCGCCGTTGAACAAGACTGCCGTCGGATGCAGGAAGCTGGCGCCGGGAGCGACGCGCCCGGCGAAGCCTTCCAGCTCCGCCAGCGCGCCGGCCTGCCGTGCGAGAAAGCCGGCAAGATGGCGCGTGACTGCAGCGTCCTGCGCAAACGGCAGGCCGAGCTGGGTCAGCGCAGCGCGGGTACGGGTGGCCGGCCGCGCCGACGCTTCCACCTGCGGGAAAAAGCCGTCGAGGATGACGGCGGCGACTTCCTCGCGCGTGAGCTCGGTGCGGATCGATCCGCCGATCAGCTTCGAGCCGCGGCTGGGCACGACGATCGGCACCGACTGGGCCTCGGCTGCCGACAGCAGGGTTTCCTTTGCAGCCCGGCAGCCATAGGTCAGCGCGCGCATCTGCCATGGATCGAGCTGGGTGCCGTTCGCTGACAGCTTGCGCGCGACGACATGCGCCAGGGTCAGGTCCATGTTGTCGCCGCCGAGCAGGATATGGTCGCCGACCGCCACCCGGTGCAGCTCCAGGTTGCCCTCGCGCTCGACCACGGCAATCAGCGAAAAGTCGCTGGTGCCGCCGCCTACGTCGACCACCAGGATGATGTCGCCCGGCTTGACTTCCTTGCGCCAGCGGCCCTGGCTGGCCTGTATCCAGTTGTACAGCGCGGCCTGCGGCTCTTCCAGCAGCGTCAGCGACTGGTAGCCGGCTGCGCGTGCGGCTTCCGCGGTCAGCTCGCGCGCGGCCGGGTCGAATGAGGCGGGAATCGTGATGGTGACATCCTGCTGATCGAACGGCGCCTCCGGATGCGCATGGTCCCATGCATGGCGCAGGTGGGCCAGGTAACGGATCGATGCCTCCAGAGGCGAGACGCGCGCCACTTCCGGCGGTGCATCGACCGGCAGGATGGCGGCGCGCCGGTCCACGCCGGGGTGGCACAGCCAGCTCTTGGCGCTCGACACCAGGCGGATCGGCGTGGTTGTGCCGCGGCTGCGCGCCAGTTCGCCGACCACGTAGTCCAGTTCTCCCGTCCAGGGCAGGCTGAGCTCGCCGCGCGCGAATTCGTCGCCGTGCGGCAGGTAGAGGAAGGATGGCAACAGCGCGTGCGCCTCCACTGCGCCCGGAGCGGTGAGCTGCGGGATGTCGAGGACGCCATGCAGGGTTTTTTCGCCGTCGCTGGCTTGCATGTCGGTATAGGCGAGGGCGCTGTGCGTGGTCCCGAGGTCGATCCCGATCGAATAGCGCGACGCGGTCATAGCTCCACCTCCGCTGCCGCCAGCACAGTCGCATCATGTTGCTCGGCCAGCTTGGGCAGCCGCACTTCCTTGGCCCGCCAGCCGCGGTGCGTGAGGTTGCCGTGGAACGGTGCCTTGCCGACGACGATGCCGGTGAGGCTGACCGATGCCGCATCGAAGCCTTCGTTTAAGGTGATGCGACTGCCTTCGTTTTCTTCGCGGATCGGTGCGATCGTGAAGTGTTCGTTCAAGACCTTGCGGCAACCTTCATGCACCACGCGTGCCGCGGCGCCGATTTCTGCATCGGTGTAATTGGCGAGATTTTCCATCGTGAAGTCGATCAGGCGTGCATCGCGTTGCAACAACGCCAGTAATTGCAACGCTGCATCCGGCGAGGCTTCCTTCAATTGGGGTGGAGGGGGCTTCGGCGGCTCTTGCGGTGCGACTGCGGGAGTCGGCGCCGGCGCGGCTGCCACCGCTTCCGGCTGGCGCAGATGGTCGATGCGGCTGGCATAATCCACATCGGAAAAAGTCCGAAAAAAGGCGCCGAAGGCGAGCGGGATACGGCGGAAAAATGACGGCTTGGCGTTTTTCTCCGGCCTGGGTTTCGTGTCGTTCATGTCGTGCTCCTGGTTTATTTATAAGATGCGCCGGGCAGTGGAACGTTTCGGCATGCCGTCGTGGACTGGCTGTGCCGCGCCATGGGCGTGGCAGGCGTCGAGGTATAAGATTTGCAAAAAAATCGGATGGTTCACCACGCGTGCTTGTCGGGACCGTGAATCCGGCGGGAGTGGCAGCCGGGATTTGCCTGGTGCATACAGTTGCGTGCCGGCATCTCAGCGCGGTAATGCAGCCATTAGACGGGGAATCAGCGCATGACGTATTGCGCGAAAGCTGAAGAGAAGCAAATAAGACGGCGATAGTGTCTAAGGACGCTTATCGCTTTTTGTCAGGGGAAAAGACTGTCAATGAGAGGATTGCCAAGCGCCAACAGAGCATGCAGTCCTTTGAGCTGTTCCGCCGAAATCCTCTTGTTTTTCGCCCGCGCAGCGACAAAGAATTCCAACGCGCCGCTGAGGTCGTTGATGCGAATGCGGGCGGTCTCCAGAGCGGCGACAAGACGTGAATTTTCGGCAAGTAGCTCCTCGGCTGTGTGCTCGGTGCCCCCATCAACAGGCTGCACCCGGCTTGGTGGTGCGCTTGGCGCTGCTGCCAGACGCGCCCGCTTGTTGTCGCGATAGCGCTTGGCCCGCTGCGCCGGCGTCAACGCATTCGGCAAGCGAGGGCGGCCTCGGCCACGTTTCGGCTCGGCTTGGTTCGATTTGCGATCTGCGGACATTGGCGGACGGCCTCCTGTGTTGTCCGATATTTTACGTGACGCGTAACTTTTATTCCGTTTTTCCGTAATGCGTCACAAAAATTTTCGGCGACGGCGTAGGAAGTAGGGCGGGCAAGGACGCCGTTTCCCCGGTAGGGCATCGAAATGCGTCCAAAAATCAATTGCCATTGCGGCAATTCGACATTTTTTTTTAAAACTCTTGTATCTTATAGAAGAGTTGCGCGGTCGCAATAGTATAATGCGGCCGTGCCTATTCCATTTGTCGGCATCACGGACATCGTGGAATAGCGAACTCGCACCTTTTTCCTAAACCAACCCGATGAGCACACACATGCTGGAAGCATACCGTCAACATGTCGCCGAACGCGCCGCGCTTGGCATTCCCCCGCTGCCCTTGTCCGCAAAACAGACAGAAGAGCTGGTGGCGCTGCTGAAGAATCCTCCCGCTGGCGAGGAAAAATTCCTGGTCGACCTCATTACCCATCGCGTTCCGGCCGGCGTGGACGATGCTGCCAAGATCAAGGCTGCCTTCCTGGCAAAAGTCGCAAAGGGCGAAGAATCGTGTGCGCTGATTTCGCGTGAGACCGCGACCCAGCTGCTGGGCACGATGCTCGGCGGCTTCAATATCAAGCCGATGATCGACCTGCTGGGCGATGCAACCGTTGGCGGCGTTGCTGCCGATGGCCTGAAGAAGACCCTGTTGATGTTCGACTACTTCCACGACGTCAAGGAACTGGCCGACAAGGGCAATGCGAACGCCAAGGCCGTGCTGCAATCGTGGGCCGATGCCGAGTGGTTCACTTCCCGTCCGGAAGTGCCGCAAAGCATGACTCTGACCGTGTTCAAGGTCTCCGGCGAAACCAATACCGACGACCTGTCGCCGGCTCCCGACGCAACCACCCGCCCGGATATCCCGATGCACGCGCTGGCGATGCTGAAGAATGCGCGCCCGGGCATCAATCCGGATGAGCCGGGCAAGGTCGGCCCGATCAAGCAGATCGAAGCGCTGAAAGCCAAGGGCAACCTGGTTGCCTACGTCGGCGACGTGGTCGGCACCGGCTCGTCCCGCAAGTCCGCGACCAACTCCGTGCTGTGGTTCACCGGCGAAGACATCCCGTTCATCCCGAACAAGCGTTTCGGCGGCGTCTGCCTGGGTTCCAAGATCGCCCCGATTTTCTACAACACGATGGAAGACGCCGGCGCGCTGCCGATCGAACTCGACGTGTCCAAGATGGACATGGGCGACGTCATTGAACTGCGCCCGTATGAAGGCAAGGCACTGAAGAACGGTGAAGTGATCGCCGAATTCAAGGTCAAGTCCGACGTGATCTTCGACGAAGTGCGTGCTGGCGGCCGTATTCCGCTGATCATCGGCCGCGGCCTGACCGCCAAGGCACGCGAGTCGCTCGGCTTGCCGCCTTCCACGCTGTTCCGCCTGCCGCAAAACCCGGCCGATTCCGGCAAGGGCTTCTCGCTGGCGCAGAAGATGGTCGGCCGCGCCTGCGGTCTGCCGGAAGGCCAGGGCATTCGTCCGGGCACCTACTGCGAACCGAAGATGACTACCGTCGGCTCGCAAGACACCACCGGCCCGATGACCCGCGACGAGCTGAAGGATCTGGCTTGCCTGGGCTTCTCCGCCGACCTCGTGATGCAGTCGTTCTGCCACACCGCCGCTTATCCGAAGCTGGTCGACGTGAAGATGCACCGCGAACTGCCGACGTTCATTTCGAACCGTGGCGGCGTCGCACTGCGTCCGGGCGATGGCGTGATCCACTCGTGGCTGAACCGCCTGCTGTTGCCGGACACCGTCGGCACCGGTGGCGACTCGCACACCCGTTTCCCGATCGGCATTTCGTTCCCGGCAGGTTCCGGCCTGGTCGCGTTCGCAGCGGCTACCGGCGTGATGCCGCTGGATATGCCTGAGTCCGTGCTGGTGCGCTTCAAGGGCGAAATGCAGCCGGGCGTTACGCTGCGCGATCTGGTCAATGCAATTCCGCTGTATGCAATCCGCCAGGGCATGCTGACTGTCGAGAAGAAGGGCAAGAAGAACATCTTCTCCGGCCGCATCCTCGAAATCGAAGGTCTGCCGAAGCTGAAGGTCGAGCAGGCATTCGAGCTGTCCGACGCCTCCGCTGAGCGTTCCGCTGCCGGCTGCACAGTGCACCTGGACAAAGAGCCGATCATGGAATACATGAACTCGAACATTACGCTGATGAAGTGGATGATCGCGAACGGCTACCAGGACAAGCGCACGCTGGAGCGCCGCATCAAGGCGATGGAAGCATGGCTGGCCAAGCCGGAACTGCTCAAGGGCGACGCCGATGCAGAGTACGCAGCCGTCATCGAAATCGATCTGGCCGACATCAAGGAACCGATTGTGGCTTGCCCGAACGATCCGGACGATGTGAAGACCCTGTCCGAAGTCGCCGGCGACAAGATCGACGAAGTGTTCGTCGGTTCGTGCATGACCAATATCGGCCACTTCCGCGCAGCCTCCAAGCTGTTGGAAGGCAAGACCGACATTCCGGTCCGCCTGTGGATCGCTCCGCCGACCAAGATGGACCAGCAGGTGCTGACGTCCGAAGGCCATTACGGCAACCTCGGCCGTACCGGCGCGCGCATGGAAATGCCGGGCTGCTCGCTGTGCATGGGTAACCAGGCACAGGTGCGCAAGGGCTCCACCGCGATGTCGACCTCGACCCGCAACTTCCCGAACCGTCTCGGCCTGGATACGCGCGTCTATCTCGGCTCGGCTGAACTCGCGGCTGTCTGCGCGATGCTTGGCAAGATCCCGACCAAGGAAGAGTACATGGCGAATATCGGCGTGATCGACAAGAACGCGTCCGACATCTATCGCTACATGAACTTCGACCAGATCTCCGAATTCCGCGAAGTGGCGGATACCGTCCAGATCTGACGCCTGCCGGCCTGCGCATGGCGACATGCGCAGGTTGACATGGACCAAGAACAAGGCCCGCATTTGCGGGCCTTTTTTTGTCTTCTGGTGACGCTACTACCTTGGTGCCAGGATCAGCGAGGTGCCAGTAAGGTCGACCGCCCTGATCGAAATGCTGCCGAAGCTGGCTCCCGGTGCGGCGCCCTTCACACGAATATCGTCAAATCTGACTTCACCGATCGAACTGGGCAGAATCTGGGTGATCGAGCCGTCCGCATTGAGAAAGGTCTTTGCGCGCACCGGATCGTAGCTGACGTTGGTGAGCGTGGTTTCCACGTCAAAAAAGCGCAAGCCTTTTTCCAGGGAGGACGACAGCGTACCGATCACCTTGTTCCCACCCGCCGGTACATTGAAGGGATGCAGCAGATCATTCGTCAGTCCGCGCGCCGACACTGCGCTCAACTCAGCTTCGCCCATTGCCCGCATGCCGCCCGCTGTTGCCGAGGCATGTAACGGCGCCAGCATGGTGGCTGCAAGAAGGGCAGCGAGCCGGTAAGTGTATTGCCTGCGGCAAGCGGTCATGTCGCGCTCCAGAAATAGTGTTCGATCGAGCGCAGTCTATCTATTGCGCGCTGCAAGAAAAACAGCATTGCAGGTGATGAACTATTGCAAAAATAGGAATAATGAGCGGTAGCAAAAGAGCGCTCGTGCTGCTCGATTCGGGCACTGGGGCTGGTCAATACCATCTGGCAAAGCACGGCATCGAGGAAGCACTGTCTTAACCGGCGCGGCGTTTCGAGCGAACCTTGCATTATTCTCCATGTCCTAATTTTCCCTGGCCCGGGGGGCCATAGCAGACAAGGAGAATCACATGTTCGGCAAAATCTTTACCGTGGCGGCCCTGGCCGTCGGTGGCGCCATTCTATCGAAGCAAATGAAGAAATCCGGGAATCTAGCGGGAATGTCCACAGTGGAAGAATCGATCGACGTCGATGTGCCGATTAGCACTGCGTACAACCAATGGACCCAGTTTGAAGATTTTCCGCAATTCATGAGCTCGGTGCACGAAGTCAGGCAATTTGACGACACGCGGCTGCACTGGAAGGCAACAGTGGCGGGAAAGGAAAAACAATGGGATGCCGAAATTACGCACCAGATTCCGGACAAAAAAATTGCATGGCGCAGCACCACCGGCGTACCCAATGCTGGCGCGGTCACCTTCGACCGGCTATCCGATACGCGCACACGCATTAACCTGAAAATGAGTTATTCCCCGGAAACATTTACCGAGAAAGTAGGTGATACGCTAGGTGCAGTGAAGCTGCAGGCGAAACAGAATCTCAGCCGCTTCAAGGAAATGCTGGAAAGCCGGGGAACGGAAACCGGGGCATGGCGCGGTACGGTGGCACAACCCCATCATTAAAGGGACGCCGAAGGAGCAAAACGAAAAATGGCAGGCGCGTTCGCCTGCCATTGATTGAAGAAGGGCGGCTTGGCGCTTAACGGCGGCCGAATCGTCCGTAGCGGTCCAGTCTTTCTTGTTCGTTGCGTTGCGCTCTGTTGAGGGGGCGCGTCGGGGTGCCCGGCGCTTGATTTCCGCTAAGTCGCCATGCTCCTGCCGGAGAGGAAGGCTGGCGGATCGTGCCAATCGCTGCAGGTTTTTCAGACATGGTTGATTCCTTATGAGGTTGACGCCACATTTGCCTCATCGCCGTCTGCCGGCAAATGAGTTCCAGAAATAGTCCCACAAGAAGCTTAGGCCACGCTTAAACCGTGAAAACTTGCCGTGCCATGCCTTTCCTGTAACGCTTAAGGGAGTAGCGGCAAGCCGTCTTCTTTTTTCGTCTTGATCTCTCTGATGGTCTGGTCGACTGTTGGCATGTGTGCGCTTGCAACAGTCGTAGCGGGGCGGATACCACGTTGCCCTGCGGATTCCAGTCTTTCCCAAAACGACTGGAATCCATCGAGATCGTAACCGGCGCGCGCAAGCAGATAGATCGCTAGCTTATCCGCGCTGTCGTCCGATACGGAATAGGAACCCTGGGCCGCCGCAGGTGCATCGCCTGATGCCGTTCGGGCATCGATCGTATGCAAATGATCGATCAGCTCGGCCATGGCGGGGCGCGCTTCCGGCATGACTTCATTGCGGGCGATTTCCCTGGCCAGCGCATAGGCGAGTTCATCATCCGACTGCGCGAAGTCGAGCATGCCGCGCGTGACCATTACACGGCGACCGTCGGAAAAACTGCGTGCGTCATCCGTATTGCCGAGATCCAGTGCCATGGCACATGCCGGAGTCAGAGGGACATCGAGGGCCATGCGTTCACCATCGCGCATGACCGTCAAATGGAGGCTGTCCCGGCCTTGCATTTCCTCACCGATCAAGGCCGCGGCAACGTGTTCCGCATCCGGACCCTGCGGAGCCGGTTCGATCTCCACCGCGACGAGCACGTCGCCCTCGCGCAATCCCGCTTGCGCGGCTCCGCTGGCAGGCAACACGTTCATCACGCGTAACTCTTCGCCCAGGCCGAGAGACGACTGGGCCGCGTCGATGAATTCGCGTGAAAATGAATACTTGTTTTTTGCGGTGAAACCGAGGATCGGCTTCACATGCCGCGGGCATAACTCGGTATTGTTTATGAGTAACGGTGCTGCCACGCGATAGATGCGATTCTGTTGATCGACCCATTTACGCAGCGCCGCGTCTTTGTCGACGTGAGATGGTACAGGAGGTGTTTCCTGCACCACCTCCGGCGGTGGTGATGCCGGCGGAATGGCGGGCGCGACCACCGCGGGACCCGGCGGCGTCGGAACTGGAAGGGAAGGTGGTTTCGCTTGGCTGACGACTGGTGCGGGCGGAGCCGATGCAGTGGGCGGTGGCAGCGCGCATGACGCCAAGGCAAGCATCGGCACCAAACAGAGCAATCGGACCGCAGGACGGTGGACACGCCGCATGGCGCGCGATTTGGAGCGGACAGGATTTCTTTGTGTCAATATCATCGGATCGTGCATAAACCACCGGTATGCAATGTGATGAATGAACCGCAAAGGCACGCAAGTCGTGCCGCGCGGGATGCGCCGCCGCCTCCGCGCCTGGATCTGGCGATTATGGCGAAATCTTCAAACAAAGTATTTTCAAGACCGGAAAAAAAGTGCAGAATTCGTTCGCAGCAAATAAAAAATCCATCTCAGAAGAGGGTGGGAGACAATCGTAAGGCCGTGCCCAAAAGGCACGGCCTTTCTTGTTTCGGGACCGCTGGCATGATGTGCCGGTTGGCAGCGGGCGGCGTTTGCCTCGATGATGTCGCGGCCATCATGCGCCCTGCAGCTTAGGCCAGCCTTAAATGGTGAGCGGCGAGGGGCTGGCCGTTGCCACCCTGCGCACCGGCGCCTACAATCGCGAAACCCCGGCATGATCGCGCAGCGATCGATTTCCCGCATCGTCGAATGATCCAATGAAGATACTCCTGGTAGAAGACGACCCCATGATCGGCGAAAACATCCAGATTGCCCTGGATGGCGAAGGCGTGACCATTGAATGGGTGAAGGATGGCGTGGCTGCGGAAGCGGCGCTCGCCGCCGATAGCTATGATGCAGTGCTGCTTGATCTCGGGATACCGGGCAAGGATGGCACCGAAGTGTTGCGCGGCTTGCGCGCGCGCGGCGACAACACGCCTGTGCTGGTTATCACCGCGCGCGATACAGTGGCGCAACGCGTGCAGGGCTTGAACATCGGTGCCGACGACTATCTGGTCAAGCCGTTCGACCTGGAGGAGCTGATTGCGCGCATGCATGCGCTGGTGCGCCGTGCGAGAGGTTCGGTACAACAGGTCTATCGGAAGAACGATATCGTGATCAATCCGGCCACCAGGCAGGTACTAGTCGCCGAGCGGCAGGTGGTGCTTTCTTCCCGTGAATGGATGATCCTGGACGCGCTGATTGCACGACCCGGAGCGATTCTTTCGCGCGCGCAGCTGGAAGAGCGCCTGTACGGCTGGTCCGGCGAAGTCGAGAGCAATGCGATCGAAGTGTATGTGCATGGATTGCGCAAGAAGCTCGGCGCGCAGTTCGTCGTCACCGTGCGCGGGCTCGGCTACATGGTCGAGAAAGTCTGATGCAGTCGCTGCGCATCCGCCTGATCCTGCTGCTGGGCGCCGCCATCGTGATTGCCGCCGGACTGCAGTTCGCGACGTCGTTTCGCGCCATGATGCGCGCCTCAAACACGCTGTTCGACTATCACATGGAGCAGATGGCGCTGGCGCTGCAGGATAGCGGCTTCCAGCAGACGGACTGGTACAAGGCGCCGTCCGAGGTCGACGATTTCAGCTTCGTGATCCAGATCTGGACCGACGACGGCGTGCGCGTCTACCAGTCCCGCAACTACCGGGTGCTGCCGGAGCAGGGGGCGCTTGGTTACTCGAACGTCACGCTGGACAATGGCGATTGGCGCGTCTACGCCGTGCAGAAGGAAACACGGGTCATCCAGATCGCGCAAAAAATGGATGCCCGGCGAGACCGCACCATCTCCATGGCACTGCATTCGCTGTGGCCAGTGCTTCCCGTCTCGCTGCTGCTGATTGCCGCTGCTTGGTGGGTTGTCACAACGGCCCTCGCGCCGCTGAACCGGATTGGACATGACCTGGCGCACCGCAACACCGATTCGCTGGCACCGGTTTCTGACAAGGGCGTACCGAAGGAAGTGTCGCTGCTGGTGGCGGAACTCAATTCCCTGCTTGACCGGATGTCGCGTGCATTGCAGTCGCAGCAGCGTTTCGTAGCCGATGCCGCGCATGAACTGCGCTCGCCGATCACCGCCTTGAAGCTGCAGGTGCAAACGCTGGCGCGCGCCAAGAACGATGCGGCGCGCGATCAGGCGGTGCAGCGCCTGCTGGGCGGCGTCGACCGCGCATCGCGCCTGGTCGAGCAGCTGCTGGCGCTGGCGCGGCAAGATCCGCTGGCCGATGCAGGGGGGCCGGTGTTGCTCAATCTGAATGCCTGCGTCGAACTGGCGGCCAGCGATGTAGGCCCGCTGGCGCAGGCGCGGCAGATTCAGCTGCAATACGGCGATTTTGCCGATGTCGATGTCCACGGCGATGCCGACAGCCTGCGCATCATGGCGCGCAACCTGCTCGATAACGCTGTCCGCTATACCCCGGAGCATGGAAAAATCCGGATCGAAGTGGCAACGGCGGATGCCGGCGTGACGCTGACGATCGAGGATTCCGGTCCCGGCATTCCCGAGGAAAACCGTGGCCGCATCTTCGACCGCTTTTACCGCGTGCCTGGCACAGAGCCAAGCGGCAGCGGCCTTGGCCTGGCGATCGTGAAGGCAATCGCCGAGCGGCACGATGCAACCATCGAGCTCGGAAGTTCGCTACTCGGCGGCCTGAAGGTGAAAGTGATTTTCCCGCTTTCCGGTGCAACGATGGCCAGCGTCGTGGCGGCAGACGAAGCTGCCTGAGCGCCGGTCTGACACTTTATTCCCGCCATTTAAGATTCACCTAAGTATCGTCGTGCAATATGGCACGTATTCCTGGTGAATGCATATCACTCCCTGGCGGCCCTCGTGTCGCTTGTCATTCCCGGGAAGGAGCAACAGCAGCAGCGTTGTGCGATCGAAAGGGAATTACCGGCCCTATTTTCCCCCCGGGATTCCGGGGGGAATTTTTTTCGCTTTCACTCAATTTGCCGCCCCTCTTGCAGGCTTGTTTTCGGCGGTAAATGAGCAATATTCGATTTCGTAAATGAACGCGCCGCCGGCCGGCATGCGGAAGTGCGCCAATTCCGGTTGTCGCAAGGTCTGTAGACCATCCAGTCGAGTCCGCATGGCATACGCCTCGATGTCAATGTAAGGCCTTCGTGCCGCCAGAACATCGGCGCGTCGCGCCCAGCGTAAGAACCGAAAAAATGATGGGGAAGTTATGAATCGCAATCGGGAAAATATCCCCGATGATGTAAAGAGTTTTGTGATGGAACGTATTCCATCCGTCTCGTTTCTGGAAGCCTTGCTTCAGCTCCGCGCGAGCGAAGCGGGTGAGTGGAACAGGGAACAGCTCGCGAAGAAAATTTATGTCAGCGAGGACGTGGCCGAGGCGTTGCTCAATGCGCTGCACAGCGGCGGTTTTGCCGAACGTGTCGCCGTTACGTCGCCGACATACCGCTATCGGCCGCAGTCGGAGGAATTTCGGCATAAGATCGACAAGCTAGCCGTCACGTATTCCCGGCATCTTGTCGGAATAAGCCGCCTTATCCACGGCAATGGCGGGTCGCGTTCTTGACCATTCGCGCGCCGCTTGCCGGTAAGTGCTTTCGATAGATGTTCTCGAGAAGCGCTTGCATCGGAAATGTGTCCGATGCCGGCTCTGGCTTTAATTCTCGCACCGCAACAGGAGTACGAATGCCGAACTTCATGATCGAGGCCGCGGGACTCGTGTGGCCCTTTGCCCTTGCTCTGGCATGGTCGCTGGGCGAACTGATGTTCAAATGGTCCGGCTTCCCGCGCGTCTGCACCTACAGCCTGACCGGGTTTGTCCTGTCGCAGGCGCAAGCCGGAATTCTTCCGCGCCCCGGCGAAAGCACGGTGCTGTTGCTGGCCAATATCGCTTTCGGCCTGATCCTGTTCGAATTCGGTTACCGCATCAACCTGCGCTGGCTGCGCGCCAACCGCTGGATCGGCGTGACCGGCCTCGTCGAGTCCGTCGCGACATTCATCGCCGTCTATATCGTCGCCACCATGCTCGGCATGGCCGCCATCAGCGCCATGCTGCTGGCGTCGCTGGCCATCGCCACGTCGCCGGCGGAGTTGATGCGCGTGGTGAACGACGAGCACAGTTCCGGGCAGGTGACCGAGCGTGCGCTGCACTTGGCTGCCCTGAACTGCGTCATAGCCGTATTTGCGTTCAATATCATTGTCGGCCTGTGGACGTTCGAGAGCTCGGGCAGCCTGTGGGGAGCGATCTCGAACAGCGCGCTGGTGCTGCTGGTGTCAACCGCGCTGGGATGTGCGCTCGGCATTGCCGTCCCTGGCTTGCTGCGCAAGCTCGGCGAACTGAGTCAGCATGCCACCGTCGCCTTCGCGGTCGCGGTGATCCTGCTCGTGGCGCTGGCGCAATCGCTGAAGATGTCGCCGGTGGTGGCGGCGCTGAGCTTCGGATTCATGGCGCGGCATCGGCGCGTGACGTTGAGCCCGACGCAGCGCAACTTCGGGGTGCTGGGCGACCTCTTGATGGTGCTGTTGTTCGTGTTTGTCGGCGCGGCGCTGGCGTGGCCGCAGGTGCTGTCGGGTCTCCGGATCGCGCTGGCCCTCTTGGGCGTTCGCCTCGTCGTCAAGATCGCCGGCGCGCTTGCGTTTTCGCGCATCAGCGGTACATCCTGGCGCAAGGGGCTGCTGACCGGCGTGGCGCTGGCGCCGATGTCGGTATTTGCCGTGTCGCTGCTGGTGCAGACGCGGTATATGGGGATCGACTTGGTTGACCAGCTGGCGCCGTTGGCGGCGGCTACGTTGCTATCGGCCGTGATAGGCCCGTTGCTTACGCAGCTCGCATTGAGGCTGGCGCACGAATCGTCGGACTCCGCCGCAGGCGGACGGTGAAGGATGAACGAAAGGAGCGCACGATGGATTTCCTGACGATTGCCATGGACATGGCGTGGCCGGTTGCGGTCGCCATTGCCTGGATCGCGGGCGAGTTCGGACATCGCGTGAGCCGTCTGCCGCGCATCAGCATCTACGGGGTCACCGGCTTTCTCCTTGGCCAGACCGGGTTGTTCGGACAGGCGACGAATGGCGCGGTAATGCTGCTGGCAAACGTCGCGTTCGGCCTCATCCTGTTCGAGTTCGGCTACCGCATCAACCTGAAATGGCTGCGCGTGAATCCCTGGATGGCGGTAACCGGCGTGGTCGAGGCCGTGGGCTCCTTCGCTGCCGTATTCGCGCTTGCGTATTGGACGGGCATGTCGACGGTCGCTTCGCTGCTGCTGGCGTCGCTGGCGATGTCAACTTCGCCCGCGGCGATCCTGCGCATCATCAACGAATCGCGCAGCTCGGGACAAGTGACCGAACGCGTGCTGCACCTGTCGGCGCTGAATTGCGCGCTGGCGGTTTTCGCATTTAAGGTCATTGTCGGCCTGTGGACCTTTCAGAGCTCGGGCAGCCTGCTGCAGGCCGCCTGGAACGGCTTCATCGTGCTGCTCGCGTCGGTCGCGCTGGGCACGCTGTTCGGCGGTGCGCTGCCGGGGCTGCTGCGCCGCGTCAGCAGTCCTTGCAACGATGCCACCGTCGCATTCGCAATTGCCGTCATCCTGCTGGTGGCGCTGACGCACACCCTCAAGCTTTCGCCAGTGCTGGCCGCGCTCACGTTTGGCATCACGGCGCGCCATCGGCGCACGGCGCCTAGCCAGACGCAGCGCAATTTCGGCGCACTGGGCGACCTGCTTACCGTGCTGCTGTTCGTGTTCATCGCCGCCACACTGGACTGGCGGCAGGTAGTGGCTGGCTTCAGCCTGGGCCTGGCGCTGGTGGCGGTGCGCCAGCTCGTCAAGGTGGCTGCGGTACTGATGTTCGCGCGTGTATCCGGCATTTCCTGGCGCAAGGGAGCGCTGACCGGCTTGGCGCTGATGCCGATGTCGGTGTTCGTGATCCTGCTGCTGGAACAGGCGCGCTACATCGGCATCGAGCTGCCGGACCGCCTTGCGCCGCTGGCATCCGCCACGCTGCTGCTGGAGCTGGCCGGGCCGATTCTGACGCAACGTGCGCTGCAGGCCGCCGGCGAAGCGCGCGAAATCACGGAGCAATGACATGCCGCTGGAACCTTTCAAGACATCCGAACCGCTGACGCTGGGCGTCGAGCTTGAACTGCAACTGGTCAGCCTGTCCGATTTCGACCTGGTCGAGGCTAGCCCGGACATGCTGGAGCTGCTGAACCGGTCCCGCTTTCCGGGCACGGTGACGCCCGAGATCACGCAAAGCATGATCGAGATTTCGACCGACGTGCAGAAGCGCTATCCGGAACTGCTCGAACAATTGCGGCACATCCGCGACGCACTGGTGGCCGCCGGCGATCGCCTTAACGTTGGCGTGTGCGGCGGCGGCACCCATCCCTTTCAGGAATGGTCGAGCCGCAAGATTTTTTCCAAGCCGCGCTTCAAGGAAGTGTCGGCGCTGTACGGCTACCTCGCCAAGCAGTTCACGATCTTTGGGCAGCATGTGCATGTCGGCTGCGCTTCCGGCGACGATGCGTTGTTCCTGCTGCATTCGCTCAACCGCTACGTGCCGCACTTTATCGCGCTGTCGTCCTCGTCGCCGTTCGTGCAGGGCCGCGATACGCTGTTCAACTCGGCGCGGCTCAATTCGGTGTTCGCCTTCCCGCTGAGCGGACGCGCGCCATTCATGCTGAGCTGGGAGGAGTTCGCCACCAGCTATTTTTCCCGCATGGAGCATACCGGGGTCGTCAAGAGCATGAAGGACTTTTACTGGGACATCCGGCCCAAGCCGGAGTTCGGCACGATCGAACTGCGGGTATGCGACACGCCGCTGACCGTCGGCCGCGCCGCGGCGCTGGCCGCCTACCTGCAGGCGCTGTGCCGCCACCTGCTGGAACGGGGCGAAGAGGCGCCGGCGGAAGACGATTACCTCGTGTACAACTACAATCGTTTCCAGGCATGCCGCTTCGGGCTGGACGGCGTCATCGTGCATCCGAAAAACCATGAAAGCCTTTCGCTGCGCGAAGACATCCTGAACACGCTGCGCCGTGTCGAGCCGCACGCCGAAGCGCTCGGCGGCTTGCCGGCGCTGGAGCATCTTTACCAAGTCACGCATACCGGCAGCGACGCCTTCTTCCTGCGCCAGGAATATGCCGGCACCGGCAGCGCGGAAGGCATGGTCGACATGGCAATCCGGCAGTTCCGCGAAGGCTGAGCTAACGGCTCTCGCGGGGTTCACCCAGCGTATCGAAGCGCTTGCTGTAGAACACATCCAGCCCGCCGATGGTGCCGCCGCGCAGGACGACCGACCAATGGCGCGACAAATCGTAGGTCAGCTTCAGCACACCCTCGGCGCCCGCCAGGCTTTGTTCATAGCCGATGTACAGGCGGTTCGAGATTTCCTTGCCGAGGCTGACGACCTGCTGGGCACCGAGGCCGAATTCGCTGCTGCCGATGGCCAGCTGGTCAAGCCCGAATCCCTTTGCGATACGCGAGCCGCCGAACTTGTTGACTAGGCCGAGCGCCGCCGACCTGGCCGCCGCTTGCGCCTGCCCGGGGCCGGCGTCTCCGCTGGTGCCGCCGCCGCGCCCGAACACTAGCCAGTTCAGCTTTTCCTGCTCCGGCACGTCCGGCTCGGAGACGAGTTGCACGCGCGGCTGGCGCACCGAGCCCGTCGCGTGCACGCCGGCCGCCACGTCCTGTTGGCGCCGCATGGCGAGGATGTCGATGCTGGGATTGGTGAAGGAACCCTGGAAGTTGATGACGCCGCGTTCGATTTCCAGCTCCGCTCCGAAGGCTTCGTATGTGCCGCCGGTAATGCGGACCGTGCCATAGGCCCGTGGCGGCTCTCCCGGCGCGCTTGTCACCGTCAGGTTGCCGGCCAGCGTCAGATCGGCGCCCGATCCCTTAAAACGGAAATCGTCGCCCAGGTCCAGCTGCACGCGCACCCGTGGCGTGAGCGGGCCGGCCGGCTTGTCCGCCTGCAGCGCCACCCGTTGCGGCGCGCGTGCCGCCGCATCCTGGCGCGAGCCGCGCACGATTGTCACATCGTCGCCCAACGCCGGCGCGCTTTGCTCCGGCAGGCTGAAGCGCGCCTGGTCGGCCTTGAATTGTCCCGTGATTTGCATCTGCCCGCCGGCCTGGCCAGCCTCGGCCCGGCCGGACACGGTCATCTGGCGCGACGGATTGGCCAGCAGCTGCAGCTTGTCCGCAATGACGGTTGCCGTCAGGTCGTGGCTGTGCTCCAGCGGGATGCGCCCCGTCGCGCGCAGGGTGCCTTCGCCGCCGTGGAATTCCAGCTGGCGGATGTCGGCGATGTTGTCTTCGATATGGATGTACGCGCTGCCGTCATCGAGACGAATGCCCTGGTCGTAGACCGACAGCGAGAGATTGGTCCCGGTGGCGTCGCCCGAAGCGACCGGCGCGGCCAGCGTGCCGGACAGCTTCATTTCGGCGGCGATGCTGCCGTCGAGCGCGATGCGGGGCCCGGCCAGCGCAGCCAGGCTCAGGAGGCGCGGAATCGACGCCGTGATGCGCCCGGCAAGCGCCGAGTCCGGCACGGGCGCGAGCCGCCCGTCGACCGGGACGAGCGCCACCTGTGCCGTGCCGCTGGCGCTCCCAACGCGGCGCGCCGCAGCCTGTGCGGAAAACGTCAGCAGGCTGCCTTTCAGGTCGCCACGCAGGCGCAAAGCCGTCATGCCCATCGCAGTGTCGCGCAGCTCGCCCGGGATGCGTATGTCGCCGCTGCGCCGCTCGACTTGCGCAAAGCCGCTGGCGCTGTCGGCCAGTGAAAAATCCCAGCTGCCGTCGAGTACCAGGTCGGTCTTGAACGGCGGCGCGGCGCCGCTCAGCTCGCGCCGCAGCTCCAGCAGGTGGCTGACGTCGAGCGCGCTGAATGCACCCGCAGATCGGATGGCTTGCTGATCCACCTGCACCGACTGCAGGTCGATGCGCGCCCGCTCCAGTGTCAGGCGTGTGGCGCCCAGCGTCAGCTGGCCGGATGCCACGCGCAACGCCAGCGGGCGTTCCAGTGCCAGGCGCGGGAAACCGCGATTTTCGAGTGCATCCAGGGTGCCTTGCCAGGCATAGCTCTCGTTTTGCTGCTGCAGCCGGCCGTGCGCCGCCACCGTCAGCGCCAGGGGCCTGCCGCGCAGGTGCCCGTTGCCCTTGAGGGACAGAGCGTGGCTGTCGGCGCTGCCGTCCAGCGATACCTGCAGTGCCGACAGGCTGATATCCGGGGCTTGGGCACCGCGCGCTTCGAGTTCCAGCGTGACGCGCGCATCCGGCGTTCGCCCCGACATGCCGCTGGCGTGCAGCTGTCCAGTCGCCTCGGCCAGCCGATACTGCTGGAATGCCAAGCGGCTTGCCTGGTAGTCGGCATCGATTTCCGGGCGTTCGACGGTGCCGCCAATCCGGCCTGCGGCGCGCAGCTGCCCGGACAGCCCGAAGCCGAGGCGCGCCAGCGCCGGCGCATCGAGGTCGAACGTTAGGCGCTCGCCGGGCGTGCCGAAACTGCCCGACAGGCGCAACTGGTTGCCCGCCACCGACAGCCGAGTATCCTGCGCCGCAACTCGCTTGCCGTGTACGTTCAAGCGCCCGCCGCCGGTCATCGGCAGGCCGGAATAGGTGCTGTCGTGGATGGCAAAGGCAAGGCGCGCCTGCAGCTCCGGCTTGAGCATGCCCTGCGCGTCGAATTGCATGTTGATGCGGGCAGCCGGAACCTTGGGCGATGCGAGAAAGCGCTTCGGGTCGAAGTCGGACAGCGTGCCGCGCGCGCTGAATGCGCCTTGCGCGCCGCGCTCGAGCTTGCCGGAGAGCCGTAGTTGCGCCTTGCCCGCCCGCAGCACCGCACTGTTGAGCGTGATCTGTTGCGGCCCGATTTGCGCGGCGCCGGCAATGGCCAGCGGGGAACCGGCCAAGTCGAGCGCAACGTGCTGGGTGTCGCCGGCGAAATCGACCGTGAGCGGGCCGCTCAGCCGCGTGTGCTGCAGCTTACCGTGAAGGGCATGCAGGTCGAGCGCGTCTGTCTGCAGCGTGAAGCGACCGGTGCCAGCGCGCAGTTCGCCGCCGCCTTCCAGGGTGCCGCCGCCGGCCAGTTCCGCCTGTAATTGCCGCAATTGCTGCAACTTGGTACCGAGGCGCACTTGCGCGCTTGCCGAAACGATCGGCAGCAAGTCCCGGTCGAGCGGTCCCGATTGCGCATTGCGCAGCGATACCGGACCCGCAAGCACCAGCGGCGCGTTCGGGGCGGCGTGGGCGCTGCCGGCCTCTGGCACGAGGTTGGCGTCGATATCCAGGTCGGCATGCGGCGCGCCGGCCCTGAACATGCGCGGATCGAGATGGCGCAGTGCGACCTGTGCCCGCAGCAACGGGTTGTCGGAGAAAAGGTCCGCTTCGATTCGCGCCTTGCCGCCGATGTGGGCAGGCTCATTGCGGGCTGCGCCTTGGCCGGTCGCATCCAGCTGCGCATGCAGCGCCTGCAGCGAGCCGGAGAGCTTCGCTGCAAGGCTGTAACTCTCGTCGCGCCATGTCCCATCCAGGGACGCACTGCCGTCTACCGCGAATGGCCGGATGCCATTCAGCTTCAGCCGGGCCCGGGCAGTGCCGTAGGGCGTGGCGGCGCGTTCCAGCGTCAGTGCGTGCTGCACCCCGTCAGTGTGGGCGCGCAATGCGATATCGGTGAGCGCGGTGGCGCCGCTGTCGCGCCGGATCACCAGTTTTTGCAGCGTCGCGTCGCGCAGCTCGATCGCCAGCGGCAAGGTCAGCCGGTTCGGCACGGTCGGCGGCTGCTTCGGCGCGGGATATTGCGTCACGTCGAGTTCGCCGATCTGCAGGCGGTCGATCGTCCATGTCAGCGGCGAACGCGACCAGCGCCAGCTTGCCGCCAGCCGGTCGATCTTCAGCTGCCGCTTGTCGTCGCGGTAGACCACGTCGCGCAGCCGCACTCCATCGGCCAGGGTGCCGCCGACGACTTCGCCCGACAGCTGTCCCGGAACCGCGCGCGCCGCGGCCTTCCACAGGGCGCGGGCGCCCGGTTCGGTCTTGACGGCGGCCAGCAGCAGCATGGCGGCCAGCGCGAGCAGCGCCAGCAGGAACAGGGCGCTGCGAACCAACCAGCGCCGCGCCCCGCCCGAAGTCTTGGGGACGCTGCGGTCGGGGGGGGAGGGCGTTTGGCTCATCAGAACACGATGCCGAGCGACAGATGCGGGCGTATGTTGCCGCCCTGGAAACCGTACGCCAGGTCGGCGTTGATCGGGCCGATCGGGCTGCGATAGCGCGCGCCGACGCCGACCGCATGAAAGAAGCTCTTGCCGCTCCAGCTGTCGGACGCCGCGCCGACATCATAGAACACGGCCGCGCCCCATTTTTCCGAAAACCAGCGCTGGTATTCGGCGCCGCCGGTGACCAGGTAGCGCGTCGGATAGACGATGCCGTTGCGCTCGTTGCCAATGCTCTGGTAACGGTAGCCGCGCACCGATTCCGTGCCGCCGGCGCGAAACAGCAGCGATGCAGGAATCGAGGCAGTGCCGCCCTTGGTGACGACCGCGCCCAGTTCGCCGCGCAGGATCACAATGTCGCGGCGGCCGACCGGGTTGTACTGGCGCAGCTGGCTGTAGGCGCGGAAAAAGGTCTGGTCGGTCAGCAGTCCCTGGAAGGCGGCGCCAAGTTCCAGCGAGGCGATGTAGCCGCGCCGGGGAAAGCGCGGATTGTCGACCTGCCTGCGCGTCAATGCGGCGCCAGCCACCAGCGCGCGCTGGGTGCCGGGTTGGACCACGGTATCGGGCGGCAGGGTGGCGCCGTTCAGTTGCTGCAACTGGTCGCTGTAATACTCCAGGGTGTAGGCGAAATCGCGCTTTTCGGTATTGCGCGCGCGGCGCAGGCCGACGCGGCGGCTGCGCAGGTCGATGCCTTCCAGCGTCGTGCGGTCGATCGAGGCGTGCGCGCTGTCGATCCAGCCCCCGGCACCGGGCGGCATGGCCAGCTCGACGGCGCCCAGCTGGCGGCGCTGTTCCAGCCGGAGCTGGGTATCGAGCACCCAGGCGCGGTTAAACAGGTTGAAGTGGGAGTAGCGGCCTTCCACATGGGCACCGGTGTCGGTCGAATAGCCCACGCCCGCGCGCAGGCGCTGCGTCGGGAATTCCGTCACCTGCACATGGACGGGGGCTTGCTGCGCATGCGCCGGGTCCTTGTCGATGTCGATGACGACATTGCTGAAGTACGGCGTGCGCTGGATCTCGCGCTGCAGTTCGAGCAACCGGTCGGCGCTGTATTCCTCGCCCGGGTGCAATGGATTGACGTTGTAGATGATGCTTTCCGGATAACGCGCCGTGCCGCTAACCTGCAATGGCCCGAGGGTGAACAAGGGGCCGCTGTCGTAGCTGACGGCGAGGTCGGCTTGCTCGATGTCGGGATAGATGCGGGCGTCGGATTCGGCGATGCGCGCGGCCGGATAGCGGCGCCGCTGCAGGATTTGCAGCCCGGCTTGCTTGGCGGCGTCCCAGTCTTGCTGGCGGAAGGGCTCGCCCGGCTTGAGCTGCCAGTTGCGTCGCACCCGCGCCGCCTGCGACGGGCTGTGTTCGGGCGCCGCGCCGCTCACCCGCACATCGACGTTGGCGACCGTGGTGCGTGCGCCGGACTCGACCGTTAGCTGAACCACGGGCTGCGCGCCGCTGCGGTCGACCTTCACCGTGGTGCGCGGGAGGAAATAGCCTTCGGTCGAGGTCAGCTTCGCGACTTGCGCTTCGACCGTTTCCAGCATGAAGTTCAGCTGGTCGTCGTTCAGGTCGTCGCGGTCCTGATAACGCACCAGGTCAAGATGGCGCTCCAGAAGTTCCTTCAGCGAAGAGGGCGCATCCAGTTGCACCTGATAAGCTGCACAGGCGGCATTGCTGGCGCACAACAACAGGAATGCCAACAGCGGCCACGTCAGGGTGGAGCGAAAGAGCCGCTTCGGCAGGCGCCACGAAGTCTTCCCCACTCGGAAACAGGCGCCCGGCCTTGCAAGCGATGGGGCCGCTTCACGTGTTGACGAATATCCTATTGCGGTTTGTAAAGGCGATGGATCGCGCTGGGGCTGGCCGGCGTTCCCGTTTCGCATCGCCTCAGCCGGGCTTCTTGTCGGAACCGATCAGCAGCCGGGTATCGCTCAGGTAGGTGTATTCCGGCACTTCCAGGTTGCGCGGTGCGGGCACGTTCTTGAAAACCCGGCCGGCAAGATCGAACTTGGAGCCGTGGCAGGGGCAGTAGAAGCCGCCCGGCCAATCCGCTCCCAGGTCGGCCGCCCCCGCCTCAGGTCGGAAGACCGGTACGCAGCCGAGGTGGGTGCAAATGCCGATGGCCACGAAAAAGGGCGGACGGATCGCGCGCGCCGGATTGGCGGCATATGGCGGTTGCTGCGGCGCGGTCGAGGCCGGATCGGCCAGCAGGGCGTCGTGCTTGGCCAGGCCCGCGAGCATGGCATCGCTCCGGTGCAGGATCCACACCGGCTTGCCCCGCCATTCCACGGTGCTGATCTTGCCCGGTTCGATGGTGGCGACGTCGACCTCGACTGGCGCCCCGGCCGCCTTTGCCGCTTCGCTCGGCGCCATGCTTGATAGAAAAGGCACTGCAGCGGCAACCACGCCGGCCCCGCCGACAACGGTGGTGGTGGTGAGCAGGAATTTTCGTCGATTCAGGTTTTCGGCAGCATCGTCCATGGCAATCTCCAGAATGACAATGCGCATGTAGCAGAGTTCATGCCTGCAAGCCGTGATGTGCGTGACGCCTCGGCACGACATGCCCATGAGCATTCCCGGAGGCGCACTTCATGCAGGAGCGCGGCGGTATCGTGGTCAGCATCGTGTTCCATTTGCGGGAGATCGGATTGCCATGAAAGCGCTCGGAACCCTGTTCATTGCGGTGCTGCTGGCCGTCGTCGCAGCGCTGGTATTCATTTATTCCGGCGGATACAACGTGGCCGCCAACGTGCCCCATGCGGCCGCCACGCAAACGCTGTTGGGTATCGTGATGAAGAACTCTGTGCGCGCCCATGCCAGGGACATCGCGGTGCCCGAGCTGTCCCCGCAAATGGCCCGCGCCGGCGCCGGGCATTTCAGGGAACACTGTGCGCAATGCCATGGCGCGCCCGGCGTCAAGCGCAGCGATATCGGCCAAGGCATGACGCCGGAGCCGCCGGACTTGGCTAAAAAAGCGCAGGACTGGTCGTCCGGCGAACTCTTCTGGATCGTCCGGAATGGCATCAAGATGACCGGGATGCCGGCGTGGAGTCCATCGCATAGCGACGAAGAAATATGGCAGACGGTCGCATTCGTCGTGCGGCTGCCGCGCATGTCGGCGAGCGAGTACCAAGACATGGCCGCGCTCGGCCTCGCCCATGAAGACGAGCACGAGCGGCATGATCACGATCATTGACATACGCGGATCCACGGTGCCTGCGCTTTCTTGGCGTTTTTACATACTCAACTGAGCGCTTTTTTATCGATTGTGCCGCAGTGCGAATTTGAGATCGATTGATCCATGTCATTCGAACAATCCGCCACCCGTCTATAGGATGTGAACATATCCATTGCACCTGACGGCATGCGCATCTCGCGGATGTCGTCTAGCCAACCTAAGGAGATGATCATGACTAAACGCACCTGGCTCGTTGCTGCAGCATTTCTGGTTTCCGCGGCGTCCGCTTCCGCTCAGCAGTACGGAATGGGCCCCGGGATGATGGGCGGCGGCTATGGCATGGGTCCGGGCATGATGGGCGGGTACGGCATGGGGCCCGGCATGATGAACGGCTACGGCATGGGCCCGGGAATGATGGGAGGCTATGGCATGCCGCACGGGATGATGGGCGGATATGGCATGGGCGGCATGGAATATGCGCTGCCGAACCTGACGAACGACCAGCGCGCCAAGATCGCCGCCGCCCAAAAGGAATTCCGGCAGAAGCAGTGGCAGAACATGGAAAAAATGCAGGAACTTCATTTCCAACTGGACGAAATCTACCGTCAGGGCAAGTTTGACGAACAGGCTGCGCGCAAGAACTACGATGCAGTGGCGGCTGTCCACAAGCAAATGTTCGAAAACTCGCTGGAGGAAAGAAAACGCATCGATTCCATCCTGACACCCCAGCAGCGCGAGCAATTGCAGAAGCCGTGGGCCGGACGCTGACAGTATGTCGGCGTCACTGTGGTGACGCCGACAGCTTGTTCGAAAACGGCTAAGGACGGAAAGCTTTGCTACCTTGAGGTAACGGGAGAACTTTACAAAGATTTTGTAAATTAAATTTGGACCAATGTAACCAGCAGCAACGCTGGCTACATTACTACTGCCTTTCCCGCTTCCACGCTTCACACTGAAAACCGCGTTGGCCACGGCGTTTATGAATGTCGTATCGGCCCCTGCGGTCAATTCCCGTCACCGGGCATTTCTCTTGCACGCATCTGCCGGACCGCTTCCGGCGGAAGCGGCATGGCGTCCGTCCCGGCAACACCATCCTGAAAATCAACGGCGTGCCGCCGCGTAGCGTGCTGCAACGGGGCCGTCCATGCCGCGCCATTGACGCTGCCGGGAGGGGGTAAGCAGGAGAGCAACCATGATGCACAACGTGAAAGCCCTGCACGGAATGAAGGTGGTCGCGGTCGACGGCGACATCGGCACCGTGGAGGATGTCTATTTCGATGACGAAAGATGGGCGATCCGGTACTTCGCGGTGAATGCCGGCGGCTTGGCCGGCGAGCGCAAGGTGCTGCTGTCGCCGGCGTCGCTGCGCCACCTGTATTGGCAGGAACGGGCGCTGGACGTCGAACTGACGCGCAAACAGGTGGAAGACAGTCCGGACATCGACACGGCCAGGCCGGTGTCGCGCCAGCACGAAATCGAGTTTTACGACTACTACGGCTTTCCGTATTACTGGGCCGGCCCCTACCTGTGGGGCTACGCCAGCATGCCGGGGGCGGAGGGGCAGCCGTTCGAACAGCCGGATCCGGAAGTTCAGCAGGAACGCCTTGAGCAGGCGCGCCAGAAGGACGATCCGCATCTGCGCAGCAGTCACGAAGTGATCGGCTATCGCATCCAGGCCACCGATCACAAGCTCGGCCATGTCGAAGACATGCTGTTCGACGATGAGGATTGGTCGATCCGCATGGTGGTGGTGGATCCGCGCAACTGGTGGCCAGGCCCGTCCGTGCTGGTGTCGCCGCAGCGCATCGATCACATCGACTGGGTGGATCGGAGCGTGGCGGTGAACCTCACGCGCGACGAAATCGCGCACAGCCCAAAGTACGACGAGGCGGAGTGGCTGGAGGGAAACCGGATGCGCCCCCCGGGCGCGGATGCCGGCCCCGGCACGACGGACGGTCGCGGCGGCCATCGGTGAGCGCGCGGATGCGCTTGGCACCGGAAAGGCCCGCGCCGGAAACCCGAGAAAGCCGGATTCCGTCGGCGGGAGCAGCCCGGCCTGCATGGCCAATGCACGCTGACGAGTTTTTTGGAAGGAAGCCATGGCGCAAGCCTTCAGCCGAAGCAGCATTCTTGCGATCAAGCTCCTTTTTATCGGGGCGCTTCTGCTCGTCGTCGCGGCCATCGCCACCGCGCGCTGGTACAGCGGGCCCGATGTCACGGTGGGCCAGCCAGTGACGCAGCCGATTCCATTCAGCCACAAGCACCATGCCGGCGACGACGGCATCGACTGCCGCTACTGCCACACCTCGGTCGAGAAGTCGGCGTTCGCCGGCCTGCCCACGACGCAGATCTGCCTGACCTGCCATTCGCAGCTGTATCGCGATTCGCCGCTGCTGGCGCCGCTGCATGCCAGCGCGCGCGACAACACGCCGATCCGGTGGAAGCGCGTGCACGACCTGCCGGATTTCGTCTACTTCGACCACAGCATCCATGTGAGCAAGGGCGTCGCATGCATCGAATGCCATGGGCGAGTCGACCAGATGCCGCTGACCTGGCGCGAAGCCTCGCTCGACATGCAATGGTGCCTGCAATGCCACCGCAACGCGCCGCAGCATATCCGGCCGCTGTCGGAAGTGTTTTCGATGGCCGACCGGCAGCCGCTGTCGCGGCAGGAGATCGCGCAACTCAGCAGGCTTTACCGCCTGCAAGACACGCGCCGCCTGACCGACTGTTCCACCTGCCATCGATAGACGGCTCCGACCGCCCACGACAATGACGCACCGCCCGCCCATTCCCATCGTTCCCGCCGACGAGCCGCAGAGTGCCGAGCGGCGCGTCTTCCTGAAGCTGATGGCCGCATCCATGGCGCTGGCCGGCGCGGGCTGCAGCGGGCCGCCGCAGGAGGCGATCCTGCCCTATGTCGACATGCCGGAGAACCTGGTGCCCGGCAAGCCGTTGTATTACGCCACGGCCTTCATGCATCGCGGCTATGCGCAGGGAGTGCTGGTGGAAAGCAACATGGGACGGCCGACCAAGGTGGAGGGCAACCCGAACCATCCGGCCAGCCTCGGCGCCACCGGCGTGTTTGCCCAGGCGTCGGTGCTGCAGCTGTGGGACCCGGATCGGTCGCAGGCGGTGCGCCGGGCTGGCGCGCTGTCGACCTGGGATGCATTCCGGGCCGCCTTGTCGCAGCAGCGCGCCGCATGGGAAGCCGGTGGCGGCGCCGGCCTGCGCATCCTGGCCGGGACGGTGACTTCGCCGACGCTCGCCGGCCAGATGGCGGCGCTGCTGCAGCGCTATCCGAATGCGCGCTGGCACAACTACGATCCGCTGCATGACGACGCCGCCGCGGAAGCGGCGAAACTGGCCTTCGGGCGTGCCGCCGACATGCTGTACCGCTTCGACCGCGCCGCCGTCGTGCTGGGCGTCGACGCCGACGTGTTTGGCGACTGGCCCGGCCATCTGCGTTATGCGCGCGATTTCACGCAGGGACGGCGCTCCGGCGCGCCGCAGTTCGACAAGCGCCTGTACGCGCTGGAAGCCAGCCCCGGATTGCTCGGCGCAATGGCCGACAATCGCCTGGCCCTGCCGCCGCATGACATCGAACGCAGCTTGTGGCGCATCGCCGCGCGCCTGGGCTTGCCGGGGCTGCCGGTGGACGTGCCGCGCGCCGCGAGCGATCGCGCCGAAAAATGGGAAACGGTGCTGGCCAGCCGGCTGGCGGCGCAGCGCGGCCGCTCCCTGATCGTGGCCGGCGGCGCCATGTCGCCTCGCACCCGTGCGCTGGTGCATCTGATGAACGCCCATCTCGGCAACCTCGGCAAGACGGTGATTCCGATCGCGCCGGTGGAAGCGGGGCCGCTCGACCATGCGCAGTCGATAGCCGCGCTGACCGACGACATGCGCGCCGGCGCCGTCAGCGCGCTGGTCATCCTCGGCGGCAATCCGGTGTACGACGCGCCGGCCGACATCGGTTTTGAACAGGCCTTGCGCAAGGTGCCGTTCAGCGTGCATCACGGCCTGTACCGCGACGAAACCGCGCATGCATCGTCCTGGCACCTGCCCGCCGCGCACGGCTACGAAGCGTGGAGCGACGGGCGCGCATTCGATGGCAGCGCCTCGATCGTGCAGCCGGTGATCGCACCCCTGTACGGCGGGCGCTCGGCGCATGAAGTGCTGGCCATGCTGGCCGGCGACGCCGAGCGCTCCGGACATGCGCTGGTGCGCGACTACTGGCGGGCCAAGTCCGGGACAGGGGATTTCGAGCGGTTCTGGCAGGATGCGCTGCGCCAGGGCGTGATCGGCGTCAGCGCGGGCAGCCCCTTGACGCTGCGGCCGGTGCGTTCCGTGCCGCCGCCGGAGTTCGACGGGCCGGCGCTGCGGGCATTGTTCGTAGCCGACGCGTCGACCGGTGC
The DNA here is from genome assembly GCF_000818395.1 of Noviherbaspirillum autotrophicum. GTDB lineage: Bacteria > Pseudomonadota > Gammaproteobacteria > Burkholderiales > Burkholderiaceae_D > Noviherbaspirillum > Noviherbaspirillum autotrophicum. Next base: position 243,768 of record NZ_JWJG01000028.1, read on the forward strand.
CGGCGAATATGCCAACAACGCCTGGCTGCAGGAGTTGCCAAGGCCATTCAGCACGCTTACCTGGGACAACGCCGCCATGATCAGTGAACGCACCGCGCAGGCATTGGGGGTGCAAAGCGGCGACGTGTTGCGATTGTCGCTTGCCGATCATCCGCTGGTGACGGTCGACGCTCCCGCCTGGGTGTGGCGCGGGCATGCCGACGGCGTCGTCACGCTGCCCCTCGGCTATGGGCGGCGCGCCGCCGGCCACGTGGGCAACCGCGTCGGCTTCGACGCTTATCGGCTGCGGATGTTGCGCGGGCCGCATGCGCTGAAGGTGGAACGGACCGGGCGGCGCATCGCCTTCGCCACCACCCAGAATCACCAGCAGATGGAAGGGCGCGATATCGTGCGCATGGCGACGCTGGACGAATTCCGCCGCAACCCGCATTTCGCCACCGACGAAAGGCGCGAACGCACCCCGCAGGAATCGCTCTATCCGCCATGGGAGTACAAGGATTACAAGTGGGGCATGGCGATCGACCTGAACGCCTGCATCGGCTGCCGTGCGTGCACCATCGCCTGCCAGGCGGAGAACAACATCCCGGTGGTCGGCCGGGAGCAGGTCATGCGCGGGCGAGAGATGCACTGGATCCGGGTCGACCGCTACGACACCGGCACCAGCGCCCACCCGCGCAGCGTCTTCCAGCCGGTGCCATGCATGCATTGCGAGACGGCGCCGTGCGAGCTGGTGTGCCCGGTGGAAGCTGCGGTGCATGACAGCGAAGGGCTCAACGTGCAGGTGTACAACCGCTGCGTCGGAACGCGCTTTTGCTCCAACAACTGCCCGTACAAGGTGCGCCGCTTCAACTTTCTACAGTACACCGGCACCGCGCTCGACCGCGCGCCGCCGGCCTACAACCCGGAAGTGACTGTGCGGCGCAGCGGCGTGATGGAGAAATGCACCTACTGCGTGCAACGCATCACGCGCGCGCGCATCGAAGCAGAAAAGCTCGGTCGCCGGCTGCAGGACGGGGAAGTCGTCACGGCCTGCCAGGCGGCATGCCCGACCGAGGCGATCGTGTTTGGCGACCTGAACGATCCCGGTAGCAAGGTCAACCGGGCCAAGGCATCGGCGCTGGATTACAGCCTGCTGGCGGAATTGAACACACGCCCGCGCACCACGTATGCGGCGCTGGTGCTGAATCCGGACGATGAGCTGACATGACGTTTCCTTTCTCACGCAGACGAAGAGAACACCGGCCACGGACATGAACGAAGCAACCGAACAGCCTCCCGTCTCCAAGGACATCGGCGTACTGCGTGCCGGATGGAGATATGCGAGCGTGTCCGACAAGATCGCGAATCTGGTGCTGCAGCGCCCGGTGCGCTGGCCGTGGCTTGCCGCATTCCTGTTCACGTTCGCCGGCACGCTGGTGTTTTTCGGCGCCACCGCCTACCTGTTCTCGAAAGGCGTCGGCATCTGGGGCGTCGATATCCCGGTGGCGTGGGGTTTTGCCATTGGCAATTTCGTCTGGTGGATCGGCATCGGCCATGCCGGCACCTTCATTTCGGCGTTCCTGCTGCTGTTGCGGCAGAAATGGCGCACCTCGATCAACCGCTTCGCCGAGGCGATGACGCTGTTTGCGGCCGGCATCGCGGGCATTTTCCCGATCCTGCACCTGGGGCGCCCGTGGTTCTTCTACTGGCTGATTCCGTACCCGGACGTGATGAACGTGTGGCCGCAATGGCGCAGCCCGCTGGTGTGGGACATCTTTGCGATCAGCACCTACCTGATCGTGTCGCTGCTGTTCTGGTACGTCGGCCTGATTCCGGATCTCGGCACGTTGCGCGACCGCGCATGCGCCCGGGACCGGCGCTTCGCGACAATCGCCTACGGCTTGCTGGCGCTCGGCTGGCGCGGCGAGGCGCGGCACTGGGCACGGTATGAGAGTGCCTACCTGCTGCTGGCGGGGCTGGCCACGCCGCTGGTAATCTCGGTGCACTCGGTGGTGTCGCTCGATTTCGCCATCGGCAACACGCCCGGCTACCATTCGACGATCTTTCCGCCTTACTTCGTGGCCGGCGCGCTGTTCTCGGGCTTCGCGATGGTGCTGACGCTGGCGATCCCGCTGCGCCATTTCTTCGGGCTTCAGGATTTCATCACGCAGCGGCACCTGGCGAACGCAGCCAAGATCATGCTGGTGACCAGCCTGATCGTCGCCTACGGCTACACCGCCGAAATCTTCACATCCTTCTACAGCGCCGACGAGTTCGAGCAATACATGACGGTCAACCGCTGGGTCGGCCCCTATGCGCCGGTGTACTGGGCCATGATGTTCTGTAACGTGGCCGTGCCCCAGCTGCTATGGCTGAGGCGTGTGCGGCACAGCGTGCTCGTGCTGTTCGCCATCAGCATCGTGGTCAATGCCGGCATGTGGATGGAGCGCTTCCTGATCGTCGTGTCCAGCCTGCACCGCGACTTCATGCCGTCGGCGTGGGGCATGTTCTATCCGACCGTATGGGACTGGACCCATCTGCTGGGATCGATCGCTTTCTTCGTATTCCTGTTCCTGCTGTTCATCCGTTTCCTGCCCGCGATCTCGATTGCCGAGATGCGCGAACTGGTGCATGAAAGCGCGGAGAAGCCCTCATGAGCTACGGACTGATCGCCGAATTCTCCACCGGCGACGCCTTGCTGGAGGCGGCGCGGCGCGCACGCGCGGAAGGCTACCGCGAGCTGGAGGCGTATGCGCCGTATGCGGTCGAAGGAATCGCCGAGGCGGTCGGCTTCAGGCGCAATCGGGTGCCCTTGATGACGCTGCTCGGCGGCGTCGCCGGCGGCGCGGGCGGCTATTTCCTGCAATGGTATTCGGCCGTGATCGACTTTCCGATCAATGTCGGCGGCCGCCCGCTGCACAGCTGGCCGTCGTTCATCGTGCCGACCTTCGAACTGACCATCCTGGGCGCGGCGCTGGCGGCGGTGTTCGGCATGCTGGCGGCAAACGGCCTGCCGCGACTGCGCCATCCGGTGTTCAATGCACCTGATTTCGGACAGGCCACGCGCAACCGCTTCTTCCTGTGCCTGCCGGCGCACGACCCGCACTTTGACGCCGGGCGCAGCAAGGCATTCCTGCAGGGGCTCGAGCCGCTGTCGGTGTCGGAGGTGCCGCTATGAGATACGGCCTGGTCCTGGCGCGCGCCTGCTGGCTGGCGGCCGGCCTCGGCGCTTGCCTGGGCGGATGCGAGAAGGGCAAGCAGGATATGTACGACCAGCCGCGCTACAAGCCGTTCGCGCGCAGCGAGTTGTTCGCCGACGGCAGTTCGTCGCGCCCGCTGCCCCAGGGCAGCGCACCCTATTCGAACGGGCCGTTTGCCGGCACGTCGAGCGGGCGCATCGGCACTGGCGACGTCGCAGACAACGCGGCCGCAGCGAGCGCCACGACCAATCCGTATCCGGTCACCATGCAGCTGCTGCGGCGCGGCCAGGAGCGTTACGAAATCTATTGCATGCCATGCCACAGTCCCGCCGGCGACGGTGACGGGCTGGTGGCGCGGCGCGGCTTCCCGCATCCGCCGTCCTACCACACCGAGCGCCTGCGGCAGGTGCCGGACCGGCATATCTTCGACGTGATCAGCAATGGCTACGGCATCATGTATTCGTATGCGGACCGCGTTGCGCCGCCCGACCGATGGGCGATCGTCGCCTATATCCGCGCGCTGCAGCTGAGCCAGAATGCCAACGCCAAAAGCCTCCCGCCGGAGCTGCGGAAGCGGCTGGCGGAACACGCCGGCAGCACTTCGGGAGGAGCGCAATGAACCGGCGCGCCGTCAGGCTGGGCCTGCTCGCGCTGCTGGCGCTGGCCTGCGTCGTGGCGTGGCGGGTGGCCGGCACGGCTTTCCTCGCGGCCTATCTCGCCGCCTGGTGGTTCTGCTGCGGGCTGGTGATGGGCGGGCTGGCCAACGTCTGGGTGCACAACCTGTCGGGCGGCCAGTGGGGCGAGGCGATCCGGGCATCGTCGCTCGACCTGGCGCGCACGATGTGGCTGCTGGCACTGCTGTTCCTGCCGCTGTTGCTCGGCATGCGCGACCTGTTCCCGTGGGCGCCGCAGGCCGCGCTCGGCGCAGGGCGCTGGGCCGGCGAGCTCAAGACCGGCAGCGCCGGCTTCAAGAGCCTGTGGCTGACGCCGTGGTTTTTTGCTCTGCGCAGCCTGTGCTACCTCGGCATCTGGACGCTGCTGGCGGTCCTGAGCCGGCGACCGGCGCTGCAGCGCGCGGCGCGCTTTTCGGCCGTCGCGCTGATCGTGTACGCCCTCACGGTCGGGCTGGCCGCCGTCGACTGGATCATGTCGCTCATGCCGCTCTGGTATTCCAGTTCGTTCGGCCTGCTGGCCGGCACCGGGCAGATGTTGGCCGGGATGGCGCTGGCAGTGCTGCTGGCGGCACGGCGCGGCGACCAGCCGCCCATGGTCTTCCGCGATCTCGGCAACCTGTTGCTGATGTACGTGATGACCTGGGCCTACCTTGCCTTCACCCAGTTCCTGATCATTTGGTCGGAAAACCTGCCGCATGAAATCGCGTGGTATCTGGCGCGACGCGACGGCGGCTGGCAGGCGGTCGCTTGGCTGCTGGCGCTGTTCCATTTCTTTGCGCCGCTGCTGATCCTGTTGTCGCGCAACGCCAAGGAAGCGCCGCGCATGCTCGGCTGGCTGGCCGCCGGCCTGCTCGCGTTCCACCTGCTCGACGTCTGGTGGATGACGCTGCCGTCGCTGCCGGTCGCATGGGCGCAATGGCTGTGGACGGTGCCGCTGGCCTGCGCCGCGCTGGGCGCCGCAGCCTGGGCGGCGTTCGGCGGGACGCCGTTGGTGCGACGGGAGGAGGTCAGCCATGGCTGAGCCGACACAACACCAGCCGGCCGGCATCAGCGTTCGCGGCGTGGTCTGGGGCGGCGTGGCGATCGTCACGGCGATCCTGCTGGGGGCAGCCGCTTCGTACCTCCTGTGGCGGCAGTGGAGTGCGCCGGACAGCGGACCGAATGCCGGGCGGCTGCCGCAGGTCGCGGCGCCGGTTCTGCAAGCTGCGCCACAGGACGACAGGGTGCGGTATTTCGCTGAAAAGCGCCGGCTGCTCGATTCCTGGGAGTGGATAGACCGCGAAAACGGCGTCGCGCGCATCCCGGTGCAGGAAGCGATGCAGATCATGGCGGCGCGCGGCGGCAACACGGCGCCGGCCGGAAAGGAGCGGCGATGACGCGCCTGCTGCTGGTTCTCTGCCTGTTGTCGGCCGCCCCGCAGTGCGCCTGGTCGCAGCCGCTCGCCTATCCCGCGCCGCCGCAGGCGCAGTTTCGCCAGCAGCTCGACGCACGCCTGCCGTTGGCGGCCGCGTTCACCGACGACAGCGGACGGCGCGCGCGTCTCGGCGATTTCTTCGGCACGCAGCCGGTGGTGCTGATGCTCGGCTACTACCATTGCCCGAACCTGTGCAGCACGCTGATGGATGGCGTGCTCGAAACCCTGGCCGGCGTCGGGCTGCCGCCGCGCGCCTACCGGGTGCTGGGCGTGAGCATCGATCCGACGGAAAGCGCAGCCAGCGCCGCACGCAAGAAGGCGTCCTATGGAGCGCTGGTGGCACATGCCGGCGGCGAGCTGCACCTGCTGACCGGTGCCGCACCGCAGATACAAGCCCTGGCGCGCAGCGCCGGCTTCGAGTACAGCTACGATGCGGCATCGCGCCAGTATGCGCACCCGGCCGGTTTTCTGGTCGCCACACCCGATGGGCGCATATCGCATTACTTCATGGGCGTGCGTTTCGACCCGCGCGATGTGCGCCTGGCGCTGGTGGATGCGGCGGCGGGGCGCATCGGTTCGCCGGTCGACCGCCTCCTGCTGATGTGCTCGCACTACGATCCGGCAACCGGACGCTACAGCGCGGCGGCCATGACGCTGGTGCGCGCCGCGTGCCTGGCGCTGCTGGCTGCGCTCGTCCTGTGGATGTGGCGCGTACGCAAGAGTGGCAGGCGGAGGGCCGAGGCATGAACGGTGCCTTCCATCTGCTACCGCCGAGCGCGTCGGACGCCGCCGGGCGCTACGACACCCTGATGCTGGTGGAATTCCTCGTGACCGGCTTTGTCGCGCTCGGGGTCGCCTTCATGATCGTCTACTTTTCAGTGCGCTATCGCCGCGATTCGGATGCGGATCGCAGCGCCGCCCCGGCTGGTGGACGCAAGCTTGAAATCGCATGGATCGCGATCCCGCTGCTGCTGTTTCTCTGTGCCTTCGCGTGGGCGGCCTACGACTATGCGCGGCTGTACCGCGATCCGCCGGGGGCAATGCCGGTATTCGTGGTCGCCAAGCAGTGGATGTGGAAGCTCGAACATGCCAACGGCCGGCGCGAGATAGACGAGCTGCACCTGCCGCTGGGCCAGCCGGTGAAGCTGGTGATGACATCGCAGGACGTGATCCACAGCTTCTATGTGCCGGCTTTCCGCATCAAGCAGGACGTGGTGCCGGGGCGCTACACAACGATTTCCTTCACGCCGACCGAGGCCGGCGAGTTCCACCTGTTCTGCGCTGAATACTGCGGCACCGAGCATGCCGCCATGCGCGGGCGGGTCGTGGTGATGCGCCCGGACCAGTTCGCCGCCTGGCTGCAGCAGGGCGATGCGCGGGAGGGCATGGCCGCGCGCGGCTTCGCGCTGTACCGCCGCTACGGCTGCAGCGGCTGCCACGAGGCGCAGTCGTCGGTCCATGCGCCCGACCTGCACGGCCTGCTCGGCCGCACCGTGCACCTGCAGGACGGCCGTTCGCTGGTCGCGGACGAAGCCTATGTGCGCGACTCGGTGCTGCTGCCGAAGAAAGAGGTCGTCGCCGGCTACGCACCGATCATGCCGTCGTTCGCGGGCCAGATCGCCGAGGAAGACCTGCTGGCGATTATCGAATACCTACGTTCCACGGGAGGCGGCGATGCACGCGCGGGTCACTGAAAAGGCAGGCGAAGACTATCTGAGCGGCGGCTACTCGCTGACGTCGTGGCTGACCACGCACGACCACAAGCGCATCGCCTGGCTCTACCTGGTGTCGATCACGGCATTCTTCTTCATCGGCGGCGCCGCCGCCACCCTGATCCGCATGGAGCTGGCCACGCCGCAGGGCGACCTGGTGTCGTCCGATACCTACAACCGCCTGTTTACGGCACACGGCGTGATCATGGTCTGGATGTTCCTGATTCCGTCGATTCCTTCCACGCTCGGCAACTTCCTGATGCCGATGATGATCGGCGCGCGCGACCTGGCCTTCCCGCGCCTGAACCTGGCGAGCTGGTATTTCTACCTGTTCGGCGGCATTTTCACGCTGGCCGCGCTCGTTGCCGGCGGCGTCGATACCGGCTGGACCTTCTACACGCCGTTCTCGACCATGTTCTCCAACAGTAACGTGATCCTCGCAATCACCGGCGTGTTCATCGTCGGCTTTTCCTCGATCCTGACCGGGCTGAACTTCATCGTCACCGTGCACAAGATGCGCGCCCCCGGCATGACCTGGTTCCGCCTGCCGCTGTTCGTGTGGGCCAATTACGCCACTTCCGTGATCCTGGTGCTGGCCACGCCGGTGCTGGCGATGACGCTGGCACTGCTGGCGGCCGAGCGCCTGCTGCATGTCGGCATCTTCGATCCGGCGCTGGGCGGCGACCCGCTCCTGTTCCAGCACCTGTTCTGGTTCTATTCGCACCCGGCGGTGTACATCATGGTGCTGCCGGCCATGGGCGTGGCCAGCGAGATCATCCCGTGCTTTGCGCGCAACCACGTGTTCGGCTACCGCTTCATGGCCTACGCGATCCTCGGCATCGCGACGATCGGCTTTCTGGTCTGGGGCCACCACATGTTCGTATCCGGCCAGTCGGTCTATGCCAGCATGGTGTTTTCCATCCTGTCCTTCCTGGTCGCGATCCCGTCGGCCATCAAGGTGTTCAACTGGACCGCGACGCTGTACAAGGGGCGGATCACGTTTTCGGCGCCGATGCTGTACGCGCTCGGCTTCGTCGGCCTGTTCACCATCGGCGGGCTGACCGGGCTGGTGCTGGCGTCGCTGGCGCTCGACGTACACCTGACCGACACCTATTTCGTGATTGCCCATTTCCACTACATCATGGTCGGCGGCTCGGTGATGGCGTACTTTGGCGCGCTGCATTTCTGGTGGCCGAAGATGACCGGGCGCATGTATCCGGAAATGTGGGGCAGGGCGGCGGCGCTGCTGATCTTTTTCGGCTTTAACCTGACTTTCTTCCCGCAATACCTGCTCGGCTACGGCGGCATGCCGCGTCGCTACCACAGCTACCCGCCGGAATTCCAGTTGCTCAACATCCTGTCGTCGGCCGGTGCAACCATCCTGGCCGCCGGCTACCTGCTGCCGCTGGGCTACCTGCTGTGGTCGCTGTTCTACGGCAAGCGCGCCGGGCCGAATCCGTGGCATGCCACCGGGCTGGAGTGGCAGACCGCGTCGCCCCCGCCCAAGCACAATTTCGAGCGCACCCCGACGGTAGTGCGGGAAGCCTACATGTACGACCCTGTCACCGGAACGGAGTCGCCGCAATGAACAAGAGCACGCATGCCGAGCAGTTCGACGATGCCGCCCAGCAGGAACAGGCGGTCACCTTCGGCATGTGGATCTTCCTGGCGACCGAACTGATGTTCTTCGGCCCGCTGCTGTTCGGCTATTCCTATGCGCGCTCCCACTTCCCGGAAGGCGTCGCCGCCGCCAGCCGGCATACGGAAGTCGTGCTGGGCACGATCAATACCGCCGTCCTCCTCACCAGCAGCCTGCTGATGGCAACCGCCGTAGAGGCGCGCAAGACCGATGCGACACAACTGGCGCGCCACCTGCTGCTGCTGGTGGCCGCGCTCGGCATCGTGTTCCTTGTGATCAAGGGAAGCGAGTACCGGCATGAATGGCAGGAGCGCCTGGTCCCGGGCGCGGGTTTTGCATTTCCAGACCCGCGACATGCATCGGCGGCGGAGATTTTCTACTTTCTCTATTTCGGACTGACGGGATTGCATGCGCTGCACCTGACGATCGGGATCGTCATGGTGCTGGCGTTTGCCATTGGCCTGTCGCGCGGCAAGAACCGCTTCGCCAGCGCCGAACGCGTCGAAGTGGCCGGGCTGTACTGGCATTTCGTCGACGTGGTCTGGATCTTCCTGTATCCGATCCTGTACCTGGTGGGGAGGAGCGGATGATGGATTCCGGAGCGCGCAACACGTATCGGCGCAGCCTCCTGGTATGGGCCGCGCTGATCGTCCTGCTGCTGCTGAGCTTTGGCAGCGCCTATCTGAAGCTGGGGCCGTGGAACAGCGTGCTCAATCTCGCCATCGCGGTCGCCAAGGCGGCGCTGGTCGCCGTCTTCTTCATGCATCTGCGCGGCGCGCCGGCCCTGCTGCGCATCGCGGCCGCCACGGCGCTGCTCACCCTCGCGCTGCTGTTCGGACTGTCGCAGGCCGATTACGCGACACGGACGGTGCACCCGGCACCCTGGCAGACCCCGCCATCTCACCGTACAGGAGGATAGAACATGCATGGTCAAGTGGTGGTCATCACCGGCTCGTCGGCAGGCATCGGCCGCGCCACGGCGGTGGAGTTCGCCCGCCACGGCTGGCGCGTGGCCTTGCTGGCGCGCGGCGCCGACGGGCTGGAAGGCGCGCGCGAGGAGGTGGAGCTGGCCGGCGGCGAGGCCATGATCGTGCCGACCGACGTGGCCGACCAGGCCCAGGTGGAGGCGGCGGCCGACGAGGTGGAGCGCGCATGGGGCGCGATCGATGTCTGGATCAACAATGCGATGTCGACGATCTTTTGTCCGGTGACGAAAATCACGCCGGAGGACTTCCGGCGAGCCACCGAAGTCACCTACCTCGGCGCGGTGTGGGGCACGATGGCGGCCTTGAAGCGCATGAAGCCGCGCGACCGCGGCGCGATCGTGCAGGTCGGATCGGCGCTCGCGTACCGTTCGATTCCGCTGCAGGCGCCATACTGCGGCGCCAAGAGCGCGGTGCGCGGCTTCACCGATTCATTGCGCTCCGAGCTGATCCACGACAAGAGCAAGGTCCACATGACGATGGTGCACCTGTCTGCCTTCAATACCCCGCAATTCGACTGGGGCCGCACCTGCATGTCCGACCAGCCCAAGCCGCTCGGCAAGATCTTCCAGCCGGAGGTGGCGGCGCGCGGCATCTACTGGGCCGCCGTGCACCGGCGGCGCGAGCTGTGGGTCGGCTGGCCGGCCGCGCAGGCGATCCTCGGCACGCGCGTCATCCCCGGCATTCTCGACCATCTGCTTGCGCACAAGGCCTACGAGGGACAGGAAGGCACGAAGCCCGTCGCACCGGACCGGCGCGACAACCTGTACCAGCCGGTGCCCGGCGACCATGGCGCGCACGGCCGCTTCGACAGCAAGGCGCTCACCGCGAGCGCGCAGCTATGGCTGACTACGCACCGCTGGAGCGTGGCGGTGGCTGCGCTGTTGTTCATCGTGCTGCTGGGCCTGCTGCTGGCCGTTATCTAACACCGTCTATGGCCGCAGCTCGACCTTCAGCCAGCCTTGCTGGCGCGTGTCGAACGCCTTGTAAGCCTCGATCACCGAATCGAGCGGTTGATGCTGGGTGACGATGGAGCGCGGGTCGAAGGCGCCCGACCGGATCAGCTCCACCAGGCGCGGGATGTATTTGCGATGGTTGCAATTTCCCATCCTGATCGTCAGATTCTTGTTCATGGCCACGCCGATCGGGAATGACGTGTCGCTCGGCGGATAGACGCCGATGATCGCCAGAGTGCCCGCCTTGGCCAGCGACTGGACCGCCCATTGCTGGGCTTGCGTCGGCGCTTCCCCAGGATGCCAGTTGTCGCCGGACGGCTGCTGCTTGGGCGCGACCTGTTGCTGCACCTGCTTGAAATCCTGCTGCTGGCTTTGCGCCTGGGCCGCCGCCGGACCGCTGTGCGGATGTTCCGCATCGACGCCGACCGCATCGATGGCGCTGTCCACGCCGATGCCGCCGGTTAAGTCCTTGATGGTCTGTACCGGGTCGTCTTCATCGAAATTGATTACTTCAGCGCCTTGCTGCTTCGCCATGGCGAGCCGGTCCGGCAGATTGTCGATCGCGATCACGCGCCCGGCGTCCATTAGCTTGGCCGAGGCAATGGCGAACTGGCCGACCGGTCCGCAGCCGAATACGGCGACGGTATGGCCCGGCTTGATGTCGGCCAGGTCGGCGCCAAAGTAGCCGGTCGGGAAGATATCGGATAGCAGGATGGCTTGATCGTCCGACACTTCTTCCGGCAGCTTCACCAGGTTGACGTGGGCGAAGGGGATGCGCGCCTTTTCGGCCTGCAAGCCATTGAACGGGCCGCTTTGCGGCGGCCCGCCATAGAAAGCGGTGCCGGCCGCCGCCCCGTTGGGGTTGGCATTGTCGCACTGCGCATAGTAGCCCGCGCGACAATAGGAGCAGTAACCGCAGGCGATGGTGGACGGGATGACGACGCGGTCGCCGACGGCGATGTTGCGCACGTCGTGGCCGACTTCTTCCACGATGCCCACGCCTTCATGCCCGAGTATGGTTCCTTCCTTCATGCCGGCAAACGTACCGCGGATGAAATGCAGGTCGGTGCCGCAGATGGCGCTGGCGGTCAGGCGCACGATCGCGTCTGTCGGTTGCTCGATCCTGGGATCGGGGACGTCTTCCAGGCGGATGTCGCCGACGTCGTGAAATACTACTGCTTTCATGAAATCCTCCTTGCTGGTCGCGCTGAACGGAGGCGCAGACATGCAAGTACGGTGCCGAGTCTGGCGGGGAACCGCCGACGTGTCTGGAGATCACATCTGCGAGGCCGTTGCAGCGGCCGACGCCGGCACGGAATGGAGGCAAGTCATGAGCGAACAACGGCTGAAGGGCGAACTGGCACTGGGACAGGCGCGCCACACCCACGGAACGGCCATCGTGGTAGACGCCGCATCGATGCTGTTCCAGGGGCAAGGCGCCTAGCATCCTTACCGGAAACGAGGAACAACCCGCATGGCCGAATCCCGCGTCGTGGTCTATGGGGCGATTGCCGGCAACGTGGCGATCGCCACCACCAAGTTCATTGTCGCCGGCATCACCGGCAGTTCGGCGATGCTGTCGGAGGCGATTCATTCGACGGTGGATACCGGCAACGGAGTGCTGCTGCTGGTCGGCCTAAAGCGCAGCCAGCGCGCGCCCGACCCCGAGCATCCTTTCGGCTACGGCAAGGAATTGTACTTCTGGGGCCTGATTGTCGCGGTCCTGATATTCGGCGCCGGCGGCGGCATATCCGCCTATGAAGGCGTGCTGCACATGTTGAATCCGGAACCGCTGCAGGATCCGAAGTGGAACTACGTCGTCCTCGCCAGCGCTGCCGTATTTGAAGGCATCAGCTTTTCGATCGCCGTGCACAAGGTGTGGAAGGAGAAGGGGAGTCGGCCGTTCCTGAAAGCGCTGCATGTCAGCAAGGACCCGAGCACCTTCACCGTGGTTGCGGAAGACAGCGCCGCGCTCATCGGCCTGCTGCTGGCGGCGCTCGGCATCTGGAGCAGCCACCACTTCGACATGCCGGTGCTGGACGGCGCGGCATCGGTCGCGATCGGTATCCTGCTGGCGGGCGTGGCGGTGTTGCTGATCCATGAAAGCCGCAGCCTGCTGGTCGGCGAAGGCGTGGACCGTGACATGGCGAGCGAGATCCGCCGGTTGGCGCAGGCGGATGATGCCGTTGCCTCGGTCGCGCAACCGTTGACCATGTACTTTGGCCCCGACGAAGTATTGCTGAACCTCGACGTCAAATTCCATAGCGGCATTTCCGGCGGCGAAATCGCGGCGTCGGTCAATCGCATCGAGCGCGGTATCCGGGGCCGTTTTCATGCCGTCAAACGCATCTATATCGAGGCCAAGCCGATCGCCGCAGCGGCGCAAGGCACCTGACGGCCTTGGGGAGCATTCAGCGTCATGTCCGAAAATCATCAGCACGATCACGACCATAATCACGACCATGATCACGATCACATCCATGACCATGGACACAGCCATGCACACGGACACAGCCATGTGCACGCCCCCAAGGATTTCGGCAAGGCCTTCGCCGTCGGCATTTTCCTCAATACCGGATTCGTCATCGTCGAAGCCGTCTACGGCATCCTGTCCAATTCGCTGGCCTTGCTGACCGATGCCGGGCACAACCTTGGCGACGTGATGGGCCTGCTGCTGGCGTGGGGCGCCAGCGTGCTGTCGGCGCGCCAGCCGTCGGCGCGCTTCACCTACGGCTTGCGCAGCACCTCGATACTCGCGGCGCTGGTCAATGCCGCCGTGCTGCTGATCGTTACCGGCGGCATCGGCTGGGAAGCCCTGACGCGCTTCAGCAGGCCGTCGCCGGTGCAGGGAAGCACTGTCATCGCCGTGGCGGCTGTCGGCGTGGCGATCAATACCGCGACGGCGCTGATGTTCATGTCCGGCCGCAAGGGCGACCTCAATGTGCGCGCCGCTTTCCTGCACATGGCGGCCGACGCGGCCATTTCGCTCGGTGTGGTCCTGTCGGGGATCGCCATCGTGTATACCGGGTGGCAATGGCTTGATCCCGCCGTCAGCCTGATGATCGCACTGCTGGTGATCGTCAGTACCTGGGGCCTGCTGCACGATTCGGCCAGCCTGGCGCTGCATGCGGTTCCGGCCGGTATCGACACCGAAGCGGTGCAGGCTTATCTTGCGTCGATTAGCGGGGTAGCCGAAGTGCACGACCTGCACATCTGGGGCATGAGCACGACCGAGACCGCGCTCACCGCCCATCTGGTCTTCCCCGGCGGCTATCCGGGCGACGCGATGCACAGCGATATCGCGCGCGAGCTGAAAAGGCGGTTCCGCATCGCGCATCCGACGATCCAGATCGAGACGGGCGACTTGGCGCATCCATGCGCGCTGGCGCCGCCGCACGTGGTTTAGCGCGATGATCTATTCCATGCGCCGCAGCATCCACAGCGCCGACTTTTGCATCCCGATCAGAAGCGCCGTGATGCCGACCGCGAGGGCAAACAGCATCAAATTACTCTCGTCGCTGGCGCGCAATCCGAAGCTCAGGGCGGTCGATACCGCCGGCGGATGCATCGCGTCAAACGCAATCATGCCGACGATGGCGATCACCATTGCAATGCCGCCCGACAGGTAGCCGGGGCCCAGCAGCATGAACGCAAGCAGCCCGAGCGCGGCTGCCCCGACTTGGGACAGCACCAGCGTGCGTACCTTGTTGACCGCATTTTCCGGGTCGAGGTAGATGAGGAAGGCGCTCGATGCCAGCGAGGCGAACAGCAGACGCTGCCGGCTCAGCGCCTCGACCAGCACCAGCACCAGCAGCACGATGGCGGTCGGCATGAGCGCCAGCGCCAGCTCGCCCTTCAGGCCGATGCGGCGCCGGCGCGGCAGCTTGTTCATTGCGGCTTCTCCCCGCCGGCGGCCTGCGGATGTTGGCGCAGCACCCGTTCGTCGGCGGCTTGCTCATCCTTCATTTCCCGGCTCAGAAAATAGTTGAGGGCGGTCCGGATGACGGCAATCGCGGCCAGCTTGCCGATGCGTTCCCAGGTCGGCGCCACCGACGTCGACAGGATGTCGGCCGCCAGCTGCAGTTCCAGCGCCAGCGTCAGGTAGCGCGCGAACGACAGACGGATCGGCGTAAACGGCCCGCCGCGGGTGATGATCAGGTAGCGCAGGATGCCCGCGATCGCGACCGCCACGCCGGCGGCGATCACCAGCGCGCCCAGGGTTTCCACCAGCAGCCGCAACCACTCGACACCCGCCCGAACCTGTTCTTCGACCTGATGGAACAATCGCGGTCTCCTCGTCTCGTCAATTCGATCATCCGCCGCGCCGGCGCTGCGCTACCCGAGCTTGCTCAGCACGAAAGCCGCAAGAAAGCCGAGCACCGTGATCAGGCCACTGAAATTATGGGCGGATTCGAACGCTTCCGGGATCATGGTATCGGCCAGCATGGTGAGGATGGCGCCTGCCGCCGACGCATTGGTCGCGGCGATCACTTCATCCGAAAAGCGGCTGAACACCGCGTAGCCGGCCCATGCCGCGATGCCGCATATCACGGCGATGCCCAGCCACAGCCCGAAGATATAGCGGGCCGAGCGTCCTGCCTTCTTCATACCGGCCGCGCTCGACAGTCCCTCGGGTATATTCGACAGAAACACCGCCACCACCGCCACTATGCTGACTGTGCCACCGGCGATCATGGAAACGCCGATGACAATCGATTCCGGGATGCCGTCCAGCAGTGACCCGACGGCGATCGCCATGCCGCTGCCGCTTTTCTGCGATTCGGATTGCTGCTGGGTGCCGGAGCGTTTGCGATGCTTCGCGCCATGCCGGGCAAGCACCACGTTGGCAAGCGTGTAGACTGCCGCACCGGCAACGAAACCGATGGCGGTCGCGTCGAACCCGCCGCGCTGGAAGGCTTCCTCCATCAGGTCCAGCGACAGCGCGGAAATCAGCACACCGCTGCCGAAAGCCATGACCGCCGCCACGGCCCGTTGTGGCAAATGGGTGAAGTAGGCGATTCCCGCGCCGATCACCAGCGCGGAACCGGCCACCAGGCCCCACAGCAGGGACTGCAGGGAGAGCGACATGGCTCAGTGGTGTTTCTTCTGTTCCTTCGACAGCGCCTGGCTGACATCGACCGGCGCTTCGTACTGTTCATCGGGCAGTTGCTCCAGCGAACTGCACACGTTCTCGTCGGCGCCCATCTTCTTGGCGTTTTCGAAGAGGGTGTTCTTGGATGCGGGATAGTCGACGCCCTTGAGGAATTTCTGTAGCTGGATGGGATTTATCTGAGACATGGTTTGCTCCGAAAGAAATACAGCCGCACCACGCGGCCGCCAGCCCTGGCAGCAAGGCCCATACCAGTGACGCCATTCCGGGCCGTCCGGCTCTGATACGCCGGCATAGCTCGAACGTGCTGCAGGCGTGGCTTGTCTTGCTTCAAAAAATCAATTCCGACCAATACAAATTACACGGCATTTGTAAATCCTGACGCACCGCGAAGCGTTTTCATGCCGCTGATACTGATTCTGGTATTGGAGCAACGCGCGGCGCGATGCTGGTATGAATCATGCAAGAAATGAACTACGAGAGTCCGCATCCGGCCTTTCTCAAGTCAATCATTTCAACAAGAAAGGAACAATCATGAAAGGTTCTAGATATCTGCTTCCGTTCGGTTTCGCCGTACTGCTTGCCGCCTGCGCACCGACCCAGACTTCGCGTTCAAGCGGCCAGGCGCTGGATGACGCATCGATCACCGCACGCGTAAAAACCGAGATCGCGCAAAGCGAAAGCGTCGGCCAGGCGATGAAAGTCAACGTCGACACGTATCGCGGCGTCGTATCCCTGAGCGGATTCGTCGACAACCAGAAGCAGGCCAGCGACGCAGTGAAGGCGGCCAAGCAGGTGGCCGGCGTGGAAAAAGTGATCAATAACCTGGAAGTCAAACCGAGGGAATCGTCCGGCCGATGATCCCAAGCGCCGCGCGTCTTGCGCGCGGTGCAGCATTTTCAAACGAGAAAACGGTCCCATCCATCGTAGTGATGCCGAACCTGCCCGCGTGGGACCGCCAGCAAGAGCAGCAGGACCCCGACCACCGTGTCGGCGCCTGCGGCAACCCAGTGGCCGCCGCCGATGAACCAGGGAGCGGCGATCAGCCAGATACCGAACAGGAAGTTGATCATCCGGAGCGGTCGTGCCACCTCCGCGAACGATGCGATCGAAAAGGTAAATACCAGCGCGCCTGTCAGGTGGTCGCTGTTGGCAAGCGTCCCGCTGCTGTCGAGCGTGATGCGGGTAAACATTAACCACACGCCGAGCGCAGCTGACACGACCAGCGCCTTGGGCAGTGCCCGCGCCTGCTGCAGCAGGCGCGCAGCCTGCCATCCCCCGATTTCCAGTGGCGGTGACGGATCACGGCTGGCGCCGGTAACCGTGCCGCCGCGCCAGAACACATGCCACAGAGACTGGCTCTCGCTGCGTGCTCGGGACAGAAACTGCAGCATCGCCACGATTTCATCGAATGAGTACGGCAGCATGATCACCATTGCGGCGGCCGTGATCAGGCATAGCGTGCACCAGGTACCGATCACGATCGGCTGGATGATGATGAAGAAGATGCTCACGGCGCCCAGCGGGATCACCAGCACGCCGAACATGCCCACCATCCAGGGCATGGTGCGCCAGCGGGCGCGCCCGCCCATCATGCCCGACAGCGCCTCCAGAAGGTAGCTGATTGCACCCAGTCCGGCGTCGGCCACGGGCCAGGCCTTCGAGACGTTGGAGGTAATGATGCGCGCGGTGCCGCCGCCGAAGAACGGATCCCACACCTCGGAGATGTGGCCGAGCTGATAGGCCGTCAGTTGGCGCGCAAGCAGGAAGGAAAACAGCGCCAGCCCAATGATGGGCAGGCGCTGCGACCATGAAGACGGTGAATAGTCCCAGCCTGGCGGGATGTCTTCCTGCGACTGCATCGCTTCCATGCTCATGCCTGGCATCATCGGGACCAGGATGGAAAACGCAATCGCCAGTGCCCCGATCAGCCAGTCATTATTGGCCGAAGCCGCATCCGGCGCCCAGAACAGCAACGGCGCAAACAGCAGCCAGATACCGGTGAAGCAGGTGCCCCATTGAGCCCAGCGCATGCGCCAGGACAGCGATAGACTGCCAAAGACGATCATCAGGAAGCCAGCGGCCATATCGCTGTACACGATCATCTGCGCGCGCTCGATCGGCGGCGGCAGATGGCGCTCCGCTGTCACACGTGCCACCTGAGGGCCGAAGCTGCCCGGGTCCAGGTAGCCGAGCATGGCGGGAGACGCAACCAGCCATGCGCCGAGTGCGATCACGGCGAAATGCACCCACAGCTTCTGCAAGTGATGCATGTACATCATCTGCATGTGCGGGCTGGCCATTTTCTTCATCGTGCCGTCGCCCGGCATATCGCGTCCGGATGCGTCATCCATGCGCACCTGCCTTCTCGCTGCGGCCGAACGAAAGCATCAGCGCGCGCAGCTGATCTTCAGCGAATCGATCGACTGCGTGAACTTCAGTCCCTTGCGCAGCTGCGGCTCGCGGGTGCCGGGCCGCAGGGTCGCGGTCTGATGCCGGTATGACTCGTTTTCGTATACCGCGACAGTGGCCTTCGGTCCGACGATCACGCTCTCCGTCTTGTGTTTCCAATCCACGCCTCCGGCCGGCGCGTGCAGCGACGGCAGTTCCACTGGCCCGGCGATGGTCAGGTCGTCGACTCCCTGGTAATTGGGTTCCGGAAACAGGCGCACCCAGCAGCCTTTGGCCAGCGTCGGGTCGGTGCGTACTTCCGTGGGCGCGATGATGAATAGCGGTGGGATGACCGGCGTAGCGAGATTCTCGTTCTTGACACCCCCGGTATTCTGCGCCGACACGGGCGGTATGCAACAAACAGTCGCTGCGACGAACAGCAGCGCCAGCGGTCCAGGTTTCAGCATGATGCCTCCGATCGGTTTGGGGTCAATGTTTTGCGCAGCTGCCGGTCTCAGTCTGTGCCATAGGCAATGGTCGACAGCAGCGCCAGCTCGGCCTGGCGCGAGTCGAGGCGGGTATGTTGCACCACCACTGGCACGTCGGACTCGATGACGCTGGCGTAATCGGTGCCGGGCGGGATGGGCTCCGGGTCGCGCAGGTCGTTGAAACGCAGGTGCAGCGTGCGGCGTGCCGGTACCGCCACGCGGTACGGGCCGGCCGGGGATCGGTCCTTGAAAAAGATGGTGATGGCGATCTGCGCCGGATCGTCGCCCGCGTTCAGGATGCAGGCCGCCTCGTGGCTGACCAATTCGCGGCTGGTGCCGGTGCTTTGCGGCGGGATGTAACCTTCGGCAATCGCCCAGCGCCGTTTTCCGATAGCGTCCAATTGCGCCTCCGTGGTTAATGTTTTCCATCCTGCTGATGCAGCGCCATGCGCAATACCTGCGCCAGGTGCAGCGGTTCGGCGTCGGTCGTCTGCAGCAGCTGCTCGCGGCAGCTGAAGCCGTCGGCGATGACCAGCGTCCCGTCCGGCGCGTTGCGCACCGCCGGCAGCAGCACGCGTTCGGCGCACTGCATCGAGACGGCATACTTTTCCTTTTCGAAGCCGAACGATCCGGCCATGCCGCAACATCCCGAGTCGAGAAGGTCGAAGTCGAGCCCCAGCTTGTTCATCACCGACACCTCGGCATCCATCTTCAGCACGGACTTGTGATGGCAGTGGCCATGCACGACGGCGTGCCGTTCCAGCTTCGGAAACGGAAAGCCGTCGGCTTCCCGTTCCAGGAATTCACTCAGCAGGAACACCTTTTCCCGCAGCCGCTTGGCCTGCTCGTTGCGGGCCAGCAGGTCCGGCATCTCTTCGCGGAATACCGATACGCAGGCCGGCTCCAGTCCGACGATAGGGGTGCCAGCCCGGATGTCGTCGGCGAGCACATCCAGCACGCGCTCCAGGTAGCTTTTGGCGCGGTCGAGCATGCCGAATTCGTACAGGGGACGCCCGCAGCACAGGTGCACTTTCGGAATCGCGACGTCGAAGCCGGCGTGCTCCAGCACTTCGAGTGCGGCCCGCGCCGTATCGGGATGGAAGTAGTTGTTGAAAGTGTCCGGCCACAGGATGATCCGGCGCCGCCCCTGTTGCTTGCGCGGGTGCTTGCCGTACCAGGAGGCGAACGATTCGCCTGCCAGCGAGGTGATGCGGCGCTGCGGCGCGATACCGACGATTTTTTTCGCCAGCGCGGCGAACGGCTCGCGCTGCGTGAGGAAGTTGGCAAGGCCCGGCGCATGCGACGCCATCCTCGCCCAGCGGTCGATCAGCCCGAAGGCATAGGCACTCGCCGGCCGCAGGCGGCCTTCATAGTAATGCGACATGAATTCCGCCTTGTAGGTCGCCATGTCGACATTGACCGGGCATTCGCCCTTGCAGCCCTTGCAGGACAGGCACAGGTCGAGCGCCTCGTGCACGGACTCATTCTTCCAGCCGCCGGTGATGACCTCGCCGCGCACCATCTCGAACAACAAGTGCGCCCGCCCGCGAGTGGAGTGCATTTCTTCCCGCGTGGCCATGTAGCTCGGGCACATCGTGCCTTCCTTTTTGCGGCACTCGCCGACGCCGACGCAACGCAGTAGCGTACGCGAGAAATCGCCGTTGTCGCGCGGATAATGGAAATGCACTGGCAGCACCGGCGGATTGTAATCGGTGCCCAGCCGCAGGTTTTCATCGGCTCGATAGGCGCCGACGACTTTGCCCGGATTCATTTTCCAGTGCGGATCCCAGATCCCCTTGAACTCGCGGAATGCCTGCATCAGTTCGTCGCCGAACATGATCGGCAGCAGCTCCGCCTTGGACTGGCCATCCCCATGCTCGCCCGAGATCGAGCCGCCCAGGCTCACCACCAAGCGCGCCGCTTCATGCAGGAATGCGCGGAAAGTGCGGATGCCGTCCGCCGTCTCCAGGTCGAAGTCGATACGCGTATGCACGCATCCCTGCCCGAAGTGGCCGTACAGGTCGCAGGCATAGCCGTATTTCTCGAACAGCGCGCGCAGCTTGCGCAAGTACTGGCCGAGGTTCTCGGGCGGCACTGCGGAGTCCTCCCATCCTTCCCACGTGATCGGCTTGTCGGGCACGTGCGCGGTGGCGCCCAGCCCCGATTCGCGCACCTTCCAAAGCATCTTTTCCACGGGCGGATCGTCGAACAGCTTCATCGACGGCGGATGTTCGGCCTGCTTCAAGGCCTCCATCAGGCGCCGCGCCTGCGCATCCGAGTCGCCCTTGCTGTCGCCGCCGAATTCGACCAGCAGCCAGCCGCCGCCCTCAGGCAGCAGCTTCACGTTGTCCGGATGCAGATGGACGGCGGTCATGTCGGCGATCAGGCGGTCGTCCATGCCTTCCAGCGCGATTGGCTTGTGGCGCAGGACTTCCGGCACATGGTCGCCGGCCTCGTACACGTCCTTGTAGCCGAGCACCAGCAGCGAGCGGGCCGCCGGATTGTCGAGCAGGCGCACCTTGGCTTCGAGGATCACCACGCAGGTGGCTTCGGAGCCGACCAGCGCCTGCGCCACATGGAATCCATGCTCTGGCAGCAACGCTTCCAGGTTATAGCCGGACACGCGCCGCGGAATCTGCGGAAAGCGGCCCCGGATCTGGTTGGCGTAACGGTCGCGCAGCTTTTGCAGATGTGCGTAGATGTCGCCGCGCCGGCCCGGCTGGGCGAGGATCTCTTGCAGCTGTTCGTCGGAGGTGGCGCCGACCGTCATGCGGGTGCCGTCGTAGGTGAGGACGTCGAGCTCGATGATGTTGTGCACGGTCTCGCCGCCCATGACGGAATGCGGGCCGCAGGAATTATTGCCGATCATGCCGCCCAGCGTATTGTGGTTGTGCGTGGCCGGGTCGGGCGCGAAGGTCAACCCCTGCTTTTCCGCCGCATGGCGCAGGTCGTCGAGCACGCAGCCGGGCTGCACGCGCGCGGTTTTGGTCCGACTGTCGACCTCCAGCACCCGGTTCAGGTACTTGGAAAAGTCCATCACCACCGCGACGTTGCAGCACTGCCCGCACAGGCTGGTGCCGCCGCCGCGCGAAAGCACCGGCGCGCCGTAGCGGTAGCACAGGCGCACCGTCTCGATCACATCCTCGATCGTGCGCGGGATCACCACGCCGATCGGCACTTGCCGGTAGTTCGATGCATCGGCCGCGTACAGCGCGCGGCTGCCGCTGTCGAATCGCACTTCGCCGGCGATGCTGCGCCTGAGCTCGGCTTCCAGCTGTTTCATGTCGCCGAATCCCGCCGAAAGCGGCGGCGCACTTGATTTCGTGTCGACTAGACCTCGTAACATCTCGCCTCCTGGCGCTTGAATTCGATGCCCAGACCGGGCCGTGCCATGTCCGGCGCCAGCATGCCGTTGTCCGGCACGGCCGCGCCTTCGAACAGCATCTGCTCGATGCGCGCATGGTCGTGGAAGTATTCGAGATGGATGGCGGGACGCGCCGCGCACACCAGCGGCAGATGCAACGCCGGCGCGCAGTGGCTCGACAGCGGAACGCCCGAGGCTTCGCACAGGGCAGCGGCGCCGAGAAAACCGGTGATGCCGCCGCAGCGCGTCGCGTCCGCCTGCAGCACGTCGACCGCCTGCGCCTCCAGCATGCGGCGAAAATAGGGCAGGTCGTAGCCGTATTCGCCCGCCGACACCGCCATCCCCGGTGGGCCGTCGTCGCGCAGCAGGCGAAGCCCGGCCAAATCGTCCGACGACACCGGTTCCTCGAACCAGGTCACGTCGTGCTGCGCGAAATCGTGGGCGAACGCGAGCGCCTGCTTGCGCGTATAGGAGCCGTTGGCGTCGACGAATAGTTCGGCGCCGGGGCCGATCGCTTCGCGCGCGGCACGCACCCGCGCCAGATCATGTGCCGGATCGCGCCCGATCTTCATCTTTACGTAGCGCATGCCGCTGTTGGCCCAGTCGCCCAGCTGCCGCTGCAGGCGTTCTTCCGCATAGCTGGTGAAACCGCCGCTGCCGTAGACCGGGATAGCCGGCCGGGCCGGCCCCAGCAGCGCCGCCAGCGACATGTTGAGCAGCTTGCCCTTCAAGTCCCAGAGCGCGACGTCGACCGCCGAGATCGCCATGGAACAGATGCCGGGGCGGCCAAGATTGCGGATCGCTATCGCCATGTCCTGCCAGCGCGCATTGATCGACAGTGCGTCGCGCCCGTGCAGCAAGGGCGCGAGCTTGTCGCGGATCAGGGCGGCGGTGGCGGTATCGGCATAGGTGTAGCCGATGCCGGATGCGCCGCCGGCGTTGATGCGCACCAGCACCAGCGTGGTCGAATCCCATTCCAGCGTGCCATCAGACTCCGGAGCGTCGGTGGGGATGATGTACGCCGATACGCCGACATGCACGATCGGCTCGGGCGGGTGCAGCGCGGACATGACTTACTGTCCTTGCTTGCTGGGCGGGAACAGACCGTCCCAGACTTCCTTGAACGAGGCGGTGACGGTAGCGAGCGCATCCGGGTCGCCCTCCCACAAAGCCTTCATGTAATGCCTGGCTTGCTTGAGCTCGATATGCGGCGGCAGCGGCGGCACGTCCGGATCGGTCACCATTTCGATTACCGTCGGCACTGGCGCCGCCAGCGCGCGATCCCAGGCAGTGCCGATGTCCTGCGGCCGATCGACCCGGATGCCGCCCAGGCCGAGCAGGTCGGCGTAGGCCGCGTACGGGAATTTTGGCAACACCTGCGAGGCGGAGAACTTGGGGTCTCCCGCCATCACGCGCTGTTCCCAAGTCACCTGGTTCAGGTCGCCGTTGTTGAGCACCATGACGGTCAGGCGTGGATCGCCCCAGTCGCGCCAGACCTTGGAGATCGTGATCAGGCCGTTGATGCCGTTCATCTGCATCGCGCCGTCGCCGACCATCGCGATCACATGCCGCCCCGGGTGCGCATACTTGGCGCCGATCGCGTACGGCACCCCCGGCCCCATGGTGGCCAGCCCGCCCGACAGCGAGGCCATCATGCCGCGCCGGATCTTCAGGTCGCGCGCATACCAGTTGGCCGCCGAGCCGGAGTCGCAGGTCAGGATGCAATTGTCCGGCAGGCGCGGTGACAGTTCCCAGAATACGCGCTGCGGATTGATCGGATGCGCCTCGTTCATCGCGCGCGCTTCCAGCACGCGCCACCAGCGGTCGACGTTCTGTTCGATCTGGTCGCGCCAGCTGCGGTCGGCCTTGCGCTGCAGGTTAGGAATCAGGGCGCGCAGGGTTTCGCGGCTGTCGCCGACCAGTCCGACTTCCATCGGATAGCGCAGGTTCAGCATCCTTCCGTCGATGTCGATCTGTACGCCGCGCGCCTGGCCTTCCTTGGGCAGGAATTCGGAGTAGGGGAAGCTCGAGCCCACCATCAGCAGCGTGTCGCACGCCATCATCAGGTCCCAACTCGGCTTGGTGCCAAGCAAGCCGATCGAGCCGGTGACGAAGGGCAGGTCGTCCGGCACCGCCGCCTTGCCCAGGAGCGCCTTGGCGACGCCCGCGCCCAGCCGGTCCGCGACTTCGATGATTTCATCGGTCGCATCGAGCGCGCCGGCGCCGACCAGCATCGCAACTTTCTTGCCCGCATTGAGCACGTCGGCTGCCGCCAGCAGAGCGGCCTGTCCTGGCACGCTGCGCTGGCCTGTCAATCCGATGCCGGAGTGGATGCTGCCATGTACGCGCGGCGGCTTTTCCACCGCTTCCATTTCCTGCAAGTCATTGGGGAAGATGATGCAGGTGACCGTGCGCTGGTCGCGCGCGATGCGCACCGCCCGGTCCACTAGATGACGCACCTGTTCCGGCATGATTGCCATATGCACGAATTCATGCGCGACATCCTTGAACAGGGAAATCAGGTCGACTTCCTGCTGGTAATCGCCGCCCAGTGCCATCCGTTTTTGCTGGCCGACGATGGCCACCACCGGCTGGTGATCCATCTTGGCATCGTACAAGCCGTTGAGCAGGTGAATCGCGCCGGGGCCGGAAGTCGCGAGGCAAACGCCGACGTCTCCTGTGAATTTGGCATGCGCGGTTGCCATGAAAGCAGCCATTTCTTCGTGGCGCGTCTGCACGAAGTCGATGGCATCGGTGCGGCCCAAGGCGCCGAGAATGCCGTTAATGCCGTCGCCGGGATAGCCGAAAATCCTCTTGACTCCCCATTCGGAAAGGCGTTTCAGGAGAAAGTCGCCAACTGTCGCTTCCATGATGCACCCCGCAAAGAATCGCTTCGATAGGAAATGTCCGCAAACAGCGTGCCAAATGTATTTGGGCAAATATAAGGGGCATGAGCAGGTGACTGCCCGGCGCATGATCCCGGTGCCTTTGGTGGCCGGCGGTGAAAGCTGAAAAATATACGTGGGCAGTGGTAAAAACTGCAGGGCTGCGCTATTTGCAACGTGTGCGCATACGCGATTTGAACGCCCGGACCGGCCACGCGCGAATAACACGTGTTTGCCTCACCAAGCCCAGGCAACGCAATAGACGCGCCATGACTGGCTAGACCGCCGGCTTGTTTCGCTTCGCGGCCAACCAGATGTGGCGCGACAACTTGGTCGGAACAAAAAACTTCGGAAAGGAACGTGTGCCGGAAGCGCCGATGGCATTCCTGCTATCGATGCTTCCGGCTAGGCCACTGCTGACTTCGCTACCTATTGCGTCGTGGATGAATCGGTTTCTTGTATATCGGCGTCGCATAGTTCCCGGTAGCAGTCCAGGCAAGCGGCGACGTTATCGCCGTCCAGGCAGGCTTCGACTTCGTCGTCGCTTAGCAAACCTTTCTTCACAAGCAGCCTGATCCTGGCTGTTTTCCCGGCCAGATTCAGCACTTGCGGCAGTGCTTCGGCGCCGGCCGGCGCGGCTTCGGCATCGATCGCGTCAATCACTGCCTCCGGAAAGCCCCAGTGGCGTCCCACGACGCATGCCAGCCGGCGCGAGTAATGGGCAAACGAGGCATGAAACGCCAGCGAACGGAGTTCGCCCTGAGGGGCCGGGTCCAGCTGGTCCAGCACGCGCAGCGCAACAATGACGCCGACGTTCTGCAACAACCCGGCGAGAAAGGCTTCGAACGGGTCGACCCGCAGGCGCGCAGCGAAATGGCGGCACGCTATGCCCTGCAAAGACGACAGCTCCCAGAGGCGGGGCGCGCACAACGATGTGAAATAGCCGAGCCCCGTGCTGAACAAGGGCTTGAAGGCCACGCTCGCCACGAGCATGCGCAATCCGTTCTGGCCGATCACGGTCAGGGCATCTTCGATATTGTTGACCGATTGGGAGCGCCGGAAATAGGAACTGTTGACCTGACGCAGCACTGCCGCTACCAGCACCGCGTCCTGCGTAATCTGTTCCGCCAGCTGGCTGTTGGATACGTTGCGCTCGCGCAGGCTGCGCAGAAGCATCGGCAAGACTGCGGGCAGGCGCGGCACGAGATCGGCGGTGGCGGGGTTATCGCTGTCCGCCACGCGCTTGAGTGCGCGCAGACGGCGGCTTTCTTCCTCGCTCAGATCGCGTACCTCGCCTTCGCACGTGCTCAGCAGCCAAGGAAAGAACAAGGTATCGACATTGATGGCGCGCTCGGGGGCATGCGCCGGCGGTGGGTCCAGTGCGAGAACGGTCATGGGCGCATCCGGAAGTTCCGGTGCCGGCGCATGTTCCGGAGTGCGCCCAAACAAGCGATGCAACAACTTCTTCATGATGTTATTCGAAACGGCAGCGTGCCTGAACTTGCGGCAGAGAACTGGAGTATATCGGCTTTCCGCACCGGCCTGCGCCACCGCCCCGGTTGCCGAAATCCTGGATTGCCGCGACAATGGTCAATGAAACATTCCTCTACGACAATATTTTATGAGGCGCCCATGAAAGCCTTTCAAGACTATTACCCCGACAACGTCGCCCATTGCTATGGCTGCGGTTCCCGTAATGACCACGGGCATCGCATCAAAACGTATTGGGAAGGCGAGGAATCGGTTACGCGCTTCACCCCGGAGTCATACCACACCGCGATTCCCGGCTATGTGTATGGCGGCTTGCTGGCATCGCTGATCGATTGCCACAGCACCGGCACGGCGGCAGCAGCCATGTATCGCGCCGAGGGCAGGGAAATGGACACGCAACCGCCTTTCCGTTTCGTGACCGGCTCGCTGCACGTGAATTACCTGAAACCGACGCCGCTCGGCGGCGCGCTGGAAATCCGGGGAAGGGTGAAGGAAATCAAGGGACGCAAGGTGGTGGTGGAATCCACCGTGTTTGCCAATGGCGTTGCAACGGCCACCGGAGAAGTCGTGGCGGTGCAGATGCCGGAGAGTTTCGGCGCCTGAAGCGCGCCATCAAACAGCTATCGCGTGGCGGAAATAGGCTGATCAAGCCCAGACGTCGATGCTGCCGCCATGCGCCTTCAGCGCCGCCGTGCGGATTTGATTGACACGCTCTGCCTGCGTCGTGTCGTCGCGCATGCTTCGCTCGACGGACTGCTGGCGGGATTGCCGTATCGAATCGCCAGTTTCCAAGTTCACCTGGATCTGTTCCTGCCGCCGCGTACTCAATTGCTGCAGGTTGCTCGCCACGTGCGATACATAAGACGCTGTACTGATGCTCATTCGTTCTCCCAATCGCGAATTGGCGCATATTATGGCTTGAAATATTGACTAATATCAAATTTTGCAGCGAGTAAGCTCCGCCCCAACAGGGCGAAGGGCATGGCAATTTTCGTTACGCGTCACGTAAATTCATTCATCACGCCGTGTCACCTTGTCAAAAGACGGGCATGGCGCCGGACCCAGATCAGTCTCGCGTTGGCACCGCATCCGCCGCCAAACGTCAAACCGTATCGCCATTACACTGGCGGTGTCATACCTCCTGAACAACTTGAAAAACGCATGCCCCATTCCATTCCTCTCATCACCACCATTTCCACGGCGCTTGGGCTGGCGCTGGCGCTCGGCTTTCTTGCCGTGCGACTCAGGCTTCCCGCGCTGGTCGGCTATCTGCTGGCGGGCGTCATCATCGGCCCCTTCACGCCGGGGTTTGTCGCCGACTCCCATATCGCCGGCGAACTCGCCGAAATCGGCGTCATGCTGCTGATGTTTGGCGTCGGCCTCCATTTTTCCCTGCGCGATTTGCTGGAGGTGCGCAAGATCGCCTTGCCGGGAGCGGTTCTCCAGATCGCCGTCGCCACGGCGCTTGGCGCGGCCGTCGCCACGGCATGGGGGTGGAGCGTGGGCGGCGCGCTGGTGTTCGGCCTGGCGCTATCCGTGGCCAGCACGGTCGTACTGCTGCGCGCCCTGGAAGCGCGCGGCCTCCTCGAATCCGTCAATGGGCGCATCGCCGTCGGCTGGCTGATCGTGGAAGACCTCGCGATGGTGCTGGTGCTGGTGCTGCTGCCCGGGCTTGCGGGCTGGCTCGGCGGCAATTCAGGCGGAGCCGGCAATATTTGGGCCTCGCTGGGCATTACCCTGCTGAAGGTATCGGCTTTCATCGCCTTCATGCTGCTCGTCGGCCGGCGCGTATTTCCGCTGCTGCTATGGCACGTTGCGCGGACCAACTCGCGCGAATTGTTTACCCTGTGCGTGGTGGCCGCGGCCGTTGGCATCGCCTATGCTGCGGCCAAGTTGTTTGGCGTATCCTTCGCGCTCGGCGCCTTTTTTGCCGGCATGGTGTTGCGCGAATCCGAATTCAGCCACCGCGCGGCCGAAGAATCGCTGCCGCTGCGCGAAGCGTTCGCGGTGCTGTTCTTTGTCTCGGTCGGCATGCTGTTCGATCCCACGGTACTGGTCAGGCAACCGCTGCAGGTACTTGCCGTCATCGGCATCATCATGTTCGGCAAGTCGATTGCCGCCGCCGCGCTTGTCCTGGCCTTTCGTTATCCATTGAACACGGCGTTCGTCGTGTCGGCCAGCCTGGCGCAAATCGGCGAGTTTTCCTTCATCCTGGCGGGTCTGGGCGTGAGCCTGGGACTGTTGCCGGCGGAAGGGCAAAGCCTGATCCTGGCTGGCGCGCTGATTTCCATTGCCGTCAATCCATTGATATTTACATTGGTGCGGCCGCTGCAAGCCTGGGTGCAGTCACGCCCGTCCGTGGCGCAGTTGCTGCAGCGATCTGGCGACCCCTTGGCGGAATTGCCGATGTCGACCGAAGAGAAATTCCTGTCGGGGCAGGTCGTGCTGGTGGGATATGGACGGGTCGGGCGGCGCCTCGCGGCTTGCCTGTCCGAGCATGGCATTCCCTTCGTCGTGGCGGAACAGAACCGTGAAGTGGTGGAGCGCCTCAGAAAGAAGGGCATTGCCGCCGTCTCCGGCAACGCCGCCGATCCGGCAGTGCTGATTCAGGCGCATATCGCGCGCGCTGCCATGCTGGTGATCGCCATTCCCGATACCTTCAATGTCAGGCAGATGATCAGCACCGCCCGCAGCCTGAATCCGCAGATCGAGGCGGTGGTTCGCACCCATAATGAGGAAGAAGCCGGATTGCTGGAGAAGGAATCGGCCGGCGCCATTTTCCTTGGCGTCGATGAACTTGCCAAAGGCATGGGCGGGCATGTGCTGGCGCGCTTCGGCAAGAAAGCGCCAGCAGCCGGGACCGGCTGACGCGCGGCGCCGCCCAGCAGCGGGCGCAGTCAATGCGCCCGGTCTATCCGGCCTATTTCGACGCGCTCTTCAGCATGGAGGGATATCCGGCATCCGCTGTAGCCTTCTTCAGTTCGTCCACGCCGGTCTTGCTGTCATCGAACACCACGACTGCCTCGCGCCGCTCATAGCTCACCGTCGCCCGGGTCACGCCCGGAACTTTGAGCAGCGCTGCCTTGATGGTGATCGGGCATGTCGCGCAATCCATGGTCGGCACGTTCAGCGACACGGTCTGGGATTTGGCCAGTGCGAACTGCGGAAGAGACAGCAGCGCGGCAAGCAGCGGAGTAAGCAGAAGTTTCGACATGGGATGTTCAATAGAAAAAGGGAGCAAGCAAGGGAAATAGCAGCAGCAGGGCGACAAATGCAACGCATCCCAGAAATACCATCCTCGCGACGGGACGCGTCTTCTCGCATGCTGCACCGTCCGCGACGGCGCAAGAAGTTGCGGGCCGGAACAGGATTACTCCGGCCCACCCAAGGGCAACCAGCGTCAGGACGGTAAACACCGGCGTCACGGGACGCAAGGACGTCAGGGTGGTCATCCAAGCACCGGTGATGCCGATGAGAACGAGCACAAGCGGGAGCACGCAGCAACTCGAGGCGATGATTGCCGATGCAACACCGACAGCCATCAGCCCGGCGCTCAGGTTTTTTCGTGAAGACGTGCCACGCGATTTCATGAATAACGGATTATCAAGCATTAATTCGAACGGGACAGATCAGCAGGAAGCATGCCGTCCCGCCGCCAGCCTTCAGGCAGTCATGGAACGGGCGCTGATCGCGTATTTGAACGCGTCCGGGTCCAGCGGATCGAGCGCTTCGCCGCCGATTTCGGCTTGCGGATACATGAGGAACCCGAGTTTCCCCGTGGTCGATCCGCGTAACTTGACGTCGTGGGCGAAATTGTAAGCCATCCAGTTTCCTTCCCAGCCGCCGAACAGCGCCTTGCGGACAGGCGCTACCACGGGGTGGTCCGGGTCCTTGATCCAGGTGCCGGTTTCGAGGCGCATCACCTTGCCGACGTCCGCCGGATCCATGGCAACCCAACCATGCTTGCGCAAGTAGACTTCAGCGCGGCAATGTTGCGCGCTCTTGAGCGATGCCGGATTGCCGCCTAGTTCCCTGTAGCCGAAGGCGCTCGGCGCCAGACGGATTCCATAGGCATCCCGCGCCGGAACGCCTGCGGCCCGGCAAAGTCCCACGAACAAGCCGTTGATATCGCCGCACTTGCCGCCGAAATTGCCTG
The DNA here is from genome assembly GCF_000818395.1 of Noviherbaspirillum autotrophicum. Taxonomy (GTDB): domain Bacteria; phylum Pseudomonadota; class Gammaproteobacteria; order Burkholderiales; family Burkholderiaceae_D; genus Noviherbaspirillum; species Noviherbaspirillum autotrophicum. Next base: position 274,210 of record NZ_JWJG01000028.1, read on the forward strand.
TTTCCAGCATGGCCTTGATGTCGCCGACGCCGCAGCCGCGCACCTTGGGCTCGCGGTAAGTCGAAATGATGATCCAGTCGTAAATGCGCTGGACCTTGTCGATATCGGTGTGGGCACCGGCGACGATTTGCCGCGCGGTGTGACGAACGATGCCGTCGAGCGGCATCAGGTCAGTGGGCTGCAGCCAGTGGCGCAAATCGTCCGGCGCTGCATGAAGTGCAGCCGGCTTTTCCCAGTCGGTGGCGCGGTCGCGGGTCTGCACGCGCGACCTCACTTCCAGCACCGCCGGCGCTGCGCCGTCAAATTCGGCGGCCAGGTATTTCGCGCCGTAACGGCTGTCGGTGGCAATGCCCATGGTCTTGCCGTTACCGGTCCATTCATCCGACAACGAACGCTGCCACTCGGTTTCGACAGAAGGCAAAGGCACCCAGACCTTTGCGGGAACGCCTGTCTTTTGCAGGTTGACGCGGGTAACGATTTCGAAGCTGCGCCAGTCGCCGGGTTGTGGCGCAAAGCGTTTTTCTTGCTGTTGCTGCGCAAACGCTGCCTGCGGAAGCACCGAAGTAAGCATGGCGCCCGAGGCGGCTTTCAGCAATGTTCGGCGTGTCATCATGGTCATTTTGTTATCTTTCATTGTTGGTCCAGTGTGAGATCTGTGCGTCGTGTTCCATCAAGCGGCGAGGCCGACGTTGCCAACGGTCCCATTGGCAACGGGTGCGTTATTTCGGTCCGGCCTTGTTTGATTCCCGCTCATCCAGCATTTTTTCAATCAATTCGCGCAGGCTGCCATCGGTGCGCTCCAGTTCGCCGACGATACGCCAGCGTGCCTGCCCATCCGGCGCAATCAGTATGGTCGTCGGCAAAATTCCAGTAGTCCACTTCCTGAAAGTCTCTCCAGACTTGTCTTGCAAAATCGGATACTGGAATACGTGCTCCTGGGAGAAGCGCTGAATTGCCGCGCCGGATTCCTTGAAATTGACACCAAGGATAACGACTTTTCCCGTGGTCGATGTGGCGGCAGCCAGGTCGTTGAGAAAAGGGATTTCATCGACGCAGGGCGAACACCAGGTGGTCCAGAAATTCAGAACGACCACCTTGCCGCGCAAGCGATCAAGATCCCATTCTGTACTGGCAAGATCGGTCAGCTTCAGCGATGGCGATGGCAGGTTCTTGGGCCAGGCGCGCAGCGCGTTTTCCTTGGCCGCCAGCGGCGGACATGTCCAGGCGACCGCCATGAGCACCACCGCAAGGATGAAGCGGCGAAAACAATCTGACCCTGCTGACATGGCACTCTGCGTACTGCGACGAACTGGAAAAGGTCGCATCATATCAGATCATGATTGGGTTCATCGGGGCGCTCGGCGCTCCCGGGTGCCGCCAGCCATGGTTAGAGCAAATTGATGCCGAAGCGGCGCAGCACGAGTGCAAAGCCTGCGACACAGACGACCGTCAAGGCGATGCCGGCGCCAAGCGAGCCCCAGAAGCCGATCCGCGGCAGCAGGTAGGGAAACACCAGGAACATCGGCAGTGTCGGCACCACGTACCAGAACGTGTACCACGCGTGGTTGGCGACCTTGTCCATCGGCTGCCGCTCGACGTGCAGCCAGATCAGCGTGAGTACGGTGACCATCGGCAGCGCGGCGATCAAGCCGCCCAGCTTGTCGCTGCGCTTGGCCAGTTCCGATACCAGCACGACGACAGCGGCTGTAATGCCATATTTGGCAATCATCCAGGCCATGGCTACCTCACGAAGCAGGTTGCGGCACGGGCGACGACAGACCGGCTAGCAGCGGATGTGAGCTGGCCGTCGGCAACGTGACGAATTGCATGGGGTGTCCTTCAAAGAGCAGGGCCATCCGGCCCGGTTATTTCAAATGGTGCGCAAGACTTCGATGAGCCGGCCTTGCATCGTCTGCGCGCGACGTTGCTGACCGGGGCGGAGCTGACCACGTAACTGTGGATGTCGCACACCACGAGGTCGTTCATCGCTCCACGCGTGGAAGATCAGCTTCTGAATGTGAAGACATAGGGCACGATGGTATGTTACCAGCTTCTTCCGGAGCAATCGCAGCGGCTGGCAATGGCCCGCACGCTGTTGCGCGGATTGCTTGAGATGGCTGCAATGCCGAACAACCCTGCCTTGAACGCCAGAACATGCACTATCTGGCCGGCATGATAAAAAGCGCGCAGAGCATGGATCGTAAAGTATCATTCTTGCTATGGGAAAGCTGCTTGCCATTGACGGTTTAAATATTGTCCGACGGGTCTATGAAGCCAGTCCGGACGAGGATTCGCCGGACAAGGCTGAAGTCGCCTTGCGCCACTCCTTGTCATCGTTTCGGCGAGTTCTATCGACGCATCAACCGTCTCACGTTCTCGCCGCCTTCGATTACGGCGGAGCGACATGGCGTAACGAAATCTATCCCCTGTACCGGGCGAACCGAACGCCGATGCCCCAGCCATTGAAGGAGCGGCTTCCCGAGTTTTACGCCATGCTATCCAAACTCGGGCTGACGGTGGTTTGCCTGGAAGGGGTGGAGGCGGACGATGTGATCGCGACCGCTGTGTTGCGGTGGCTGGGCGAAGGGCGCGGCGACGCAATCGTATCGTCGACCGACGTGGATCTGCACGTGCTGATTTCGTCCGGAGCGCTGCTCTGGGATCAGTTCAAGAGCGAGTGGCACGATCGCGCCTGGGTTGAGAAGAAATTCGGCGTCCCGCCCGAAATGTTGACCGACCTTCTCGCGCTATGCGGCGACTCGGCCAACGGCATTCCCGGCGTGGAAGGCATCGGCCCCAAGAGCGCGGCCAAGCTTCTGACCACCTACAAGACACTCGAAGGGATCATGGCTGGCGCAGGCATCCTCCTGACCACAACGGGGCAGAAATTGCGGGCCGGCCGCGACATGGCGTTTCTTTCGCGCGAACTGGTGAAACTGAAAACAGACGTCCGGCTCGGAATAACGTGGAAGATGCTGCAGTATGACGGCCGCTAGGGGCGAATGCTCAGTACGCTAGATGGCAGCCTTGGCAATCATGCCGATAGCGACCATCCCCGACACAAGGGCAAATCCCTTCTGCAGATGAACGCCTCCGAGCAGACGTGCCACTTGCCGGCCCCCGAGCATGCCGGCCACGCTGCCAAGGGAAAAGGGCAGGGCGACACTCCAATTCAAGTGCCCCGCAAGCGCGCTGGATGCGACGCCGGTGACGGAAACAAGCGCGATGACGGCGAGCGAGGTCGGGACGATCGAGTCCATCTCCAGGTCCGTATAGCGTTGCAACACCGGCACCATCACGAAGCCGCCTCCGACCCCGAGCAATCCCGACAACAAGCCTGCGACGCCGCCCGAGAGAGCGAGCGCGCGCGCGCAACGCGAAGTCCAGATGAAACGGCCGCTGGCCGCATCGCGTATGCACGGCGGCGCTGCTGAGTTTCGGCGATGAGAGATCGTTCCGCTCTTGCCGGCGTGGCGGAAGGTGCGCAGCGCGACGTACAGCATGACGAGCGCGAACAGGATGCTGAGCCAGCGGTTGTCGGCATGGCGCGCCAGCCATAATCCGACCGGCGAGATCACCATGCCGGCTCCTGCCACCAGCAGCGCAGCCCGGTAGCGAACTGTCCCAACCTTCAGGCCGAGTGTCGCGCCGAGCGCCGCAGCCATTCCGACGGCCAACAGGCCGATCGGACCGGCTTCCGCAACGCCCAGGTGGGCGCCGAAAATCAGCAACGGAACCGCCAGAATGCCGCCGCCGGCACCGGTCAGCGCCAAGATGACGCCGACAATCAGTCCTAATCCGAAGCTGGTGATCATTTCCTGGCAAAGCCCTATGATAAGTCCGGTGTCAGCGGATGCCGCCCGTGACTGCTGTACGCGAGGTGCGGTGTGCCTTGCGTCGCTCAATCACTTCGAAGATTGCCATGCCCGCGAGCATGGCTGTCACAAAGAGCAGCCCCTTGGTCGTTCCGGCCCCCAGCAGAACCAGTCCCGGTCCCGGGCAAATGCCGGCCAGGCCCCAGCCAATACCGAATAAGGCGCTTCCTCCGATCAGGCGACGGTCGAGATGACGCGATGAGGGCATTTGCATCGGCAGGCCCAGCAAGGACAACGATCTGCGCTTGACAAATGTAAAGGCGATCAGCCCGATAGCGATGCCGCCGCCCATGACAAAGGCCAGCGAGGGATCCCATGTCCCGGCCAAGTCAAGAAAACCGAGCACTTTGGCTGGATTGGCCATGCCGGCGATGATCAGGCCGATACCGAAAATCAGGCCCGAGGCAAAAGCGAACAAGATATTCATGGCGAATTACGCTCCCAACAAATGACGTACAACAAACACGGTCAAAAAGCCGGTGCCCATGAAGACAGCTGTGGCTGCCAGCGATCGGGGCGACAGGCGCGACAGGCCGCAGATACCGTGGCCGCTGGTGCAACCGGCGCCGTAGCGCGTGCCGATACCGACCAGCAGACCGGCGGCGACTAGCGTCAGCCCGCCGGCATCCACCCGAATTTCCGGCAAGGTGGCGAACATGCCATACAGGGCCGGCGCGCCGACCAGTCCGGCGACGAAAGCCAGGCGCCAGCCGACATCGCCGCGCGCGGGACGCAGCAAGCCGCCGACAATCCCGCTGATGCCGGCGATGCGGCCGTTGAAGAGGGCGAACATGGCCGCCGCGAGGCCGACCAGCAATCCGCCGACCAGCGAGGCGAGCGGGGTAAAGTGGGACCAGTCTATTGACATCGCATCTCTCCTTAATCTTTCGGGCAATACAACGAGTACAACGTCTTGAGCAGCGCAAGCACGTTCATATCGGCGACGGAGTAGTAAATCCGCTTGCCGTCGCGCCGGGTGTTAACAAGACCTTCTGTGCGCAACACGCCCAGCTGCTGTGAAAGTGTCGGTTGGCGGATGTCAAGCAACTCTTCGAGCTCGCCCACCGATTTTTCCCCTTGGCTCAGCTGGCAAAGCAACAGCAAGCGGTCTTCATTGGCGAGCGCCCGCAATACGGACGTCGCCTCCTGCGCCGCCTTGCGCATCAGTTCCACGTCGAAGCTTGTGCTGGTTTCCATCGTTCACTCCAAAATCTACTTGACCACATTATATACGATGATATTATGTGACTCAATATATTGTTTATTACGCCTGGGAGGCCATCATGAACGCCCACATTGAAGCTTTTTACGACGCCGTCACGGGAACGATCAGCTACGTGGTGTATGACAAGGCCGGCGGACACGCCGCAATCATCGACCCTGTCCTCGACTACGACCCGAAATCGGGCCGCACGAAGACCGCTTCTGCCGACCGTCTGGCCGAATTTGTGCGTACCCAATCGCTGACCCTGGACTGGATTCTTGAAACCCATGCCCATGCCGATCATCTTTCTTCCGCGCAGTATTTGAAAGAGAAATTGGGCGGGAAGGTGGCAATCGGTGAACGGATTCGGCAGGTTCAGGGCGTGTTTCGGCGGTTGTTCAACTTTGAAAGCGGTTTCCAGGCCGATGGTAAACAGTTCGACCATCTCTTCGAGGATGACGAAGTCTTTCAGATCGGGACGCTGAGCGCGCGCGCCGTCTTTGTCCCCGGACATACGCCGGCCGACATGGCTTATCAGGTGGAGGACGCGGTATTTGTCGGCGACACGTTGTTCATGCCCGATGTCGGCACGGCGCGCTGCGACTTCCCCGGCGGCGATGCGCATGCGCTGTACCGTTCGATCAGGAAGCTTCTGTCCCTGCCGCAAGAAACGCGCCTGTACATGTGCCATGACTACCCGCCCGCCGGCAGGCCCGCGGCGTGGCAGACGACCGTGGCAGAGCAGTGCGAGCGCAATATCCATGTCCGCGATGGTATCGGTGAGGAAGAATTTGTCGCAATGCGCCAAAAGCGCGACGCGGGATTGGAGATGCCGTTACTGATCCTGCCTTCGGTCCAGGTTAATGTGCGCGCCGGCGCGATGCCGCCGCCCGAAAGCAACGGGATCAGCTACCTCAAAATTCCCGTCAATAGCCTTTGAGCCGGAGACTCCTATGACTGCGACTGTCACCCCAATCGATGACAAGTTTTGCGTCGCGCCCCAGTTGCGCCCCGAAGAACTTGCCGACATTGCCCGGATGGGCTTCCGCTCCGTGATAAACAACCGGCCGGACGGCGAGGGCGGGGCGGAACAACCGCAAAACGCGCTGCTGGAGTCTGCTGCTTCCGCAGCGGGCATTGCATATGCCTACCTGCCGGTGAACCCGCGTGCAATCGATCAGGAAGCCGTCGACCGCATGCGCAAGCTCGTTGAAACGCTGCCCACGCCGATCCTGGCATTCTGCCGTTCCGGTGCGCGTTCGACCGCTCTATACCGGCTGGCCATGGAGCAGGCCAAGGGCGGTCAGGCTGACGTCTGAATACCGGCAGCACTTACCTACCTCAACTTCCATTTAACAGGGAGAACATCATGAAACAAAACATCGGGAACATCGACCGCGGGTTGCGCATTCTGGCCGGCCTTGCGCTGATTGGCGCCACGCTGGGTGGGGCGATTGGCCCTTGGGGCTGGCTTGGCCTCGTGCCGCTCGCGACGGGCATATTCCGCTTCTGTCCGGCGTACCTGCCGCTCGGCTTATCCACCTGCCGTCTTTCGAACAAACGGCGTCAATAATTCAACTGGGAGAAATGAAAATGAGCACAACAACAAGCTATCGCGAACTTACCCAAGGGGTTTCCAAGAACCTCGCTACGCTGCGCGCCGATGTGCCGGATGTTATGAAGGCATTCAACGACCTGGCACGCGCCGCCACGAAAGACGGCGCCCTGGACAAAAAGACCAAGGAACTGATTGCGCTCGCTCTCGGGGTGGCCGTGCGATGCGACGCCTGCATCGGCTTTCATACGCAGGCACTGGTAAAACTCGGCGCCACCAAGGCCGAAGTGGAAGAAACGCTCGGAATGGCGGTGTATATGGGCGGCGGCCCTTCACTCATGTATTCGGCTAACGCGATTGCCGCGTTCGACGAATTCTCCAACGCGGCTTGAATCAGGCCGTTCGGGATTGGCGCTGGCAAACCCGGCATAACATCGTCGGGAGTGCCGGCAAATCACGATTCAGCAGGTGGAGAAAGACGCATGGAACATCGACCAATGATACTGCGCGTACTGATTCATGCGCCGACGGCGGCGTCGCTGGTTCGCGCCAGGAATAATGCGGCCAACCTGCTGCGCGAAGCGCCCGATGCGCAAGTCCGCATCATTGTGAACGCAGAGGCAGTCAGTGCCGCGCTCGATTCACCGCGGTCCGATACCGACTCCATGACGCTGGTGTGCGCAAACACGCTGAGCAAATTGGGGCGCATGGCACCGCCACCACTGCAAACGGTCACAGCAGCAATTTTGACCATCGCTGAAATGCAGCGCGATGGCTGGAGCTATATCCGTGCATGAGCAGCGCCGGCCATATTGGGCAGGCATATAACCAGAGATCCAAAAATTGGAGGATGACACCAATGAATCAATCCTTGATCGATACACCGTGTTTTTTGAATCGACTATTTGTTCGCGTCGGAAGTTTGGTTCCGTCGTTGAGGATGCAGTGATGACTGACCGTTATTCCCTATTTCGTTCGCGGCTGCTTGGCATCGTCAGCGTCGCGACCCTGATCGTATTTCCTGCCATATCGTCAGCGCAGACCCATGCGCTTGGCGCATCGATTGTGGCCAAGGGCAGCGCTGGCGGTGCGCTGGCATGTGCCAATTGTCACGGCGCCAACGGTGAAGGCAATGCCGCCGGCGGATTTCCCCGTCTCGCCGGCCTCGGCGCAGCCTATCTCGATTCCCAGCTCAACCACTTCGCGGAGGGGACACGGAAGAATGTCGTGATGGAACTCGTGGCCAAGCAATTGACCGCCCCAGAACGCAAGGCGGTCAGTGCGTATCTCGCCGGGCTGCCTGCCGCTCCTGGCATTGCCCACTCCAATGAGGACAACCTGAAAGCGGACGACACCGGTGCATGGCTTGCCCGCCGCGGGCGCTGGGATGACAACCTGCCTGCGTGCGTGCAGTGCCACGGCCCCGGCGGCGGGGGCGTCGGAGACTTGTTTCCGGCAATTGCAGGGCAATCGCGCGACTACATCGCGGCCCAACTCCATGCGTTCAAAAACAATGCCCGCCCTGGCGGACCGATGAATCTGATGGGAGTGGTTGCGAAGAAGCTGTCAGACGCCGATATCGTGGCTGTATCCAATCACTTCGGGGCTGCTTCTGCGGCCGCTTCGCCATCCTCGCCCGCAAGGAGGAAAAAATGACGACAATGTTTTTCTCGCCACTGAAAGCTGGCCTTCTGGCCATGGCCGTATTTCCTGTCTATAGCCTTGCGGCGCAGGGAGAGGCCGCGAGCCCGTCAGCGTCTGCCTCTCCGTCCAGACCGGCGGCAGCTGTGAATACTAGCGGCGCTGTCGCCTTCAAGCCGCCGTCGGCTGACAGCATTCCCGACGATGAGTTCGGCAAGATCGTGCGGCAAGGCGAACAGATTTTCATTAATACGCAGAAAAACGCCGGCCAGTTTGTCGGCAACAGCCTGAACTGCGTCAACTGCCATCTCGATGCGGGACGCAAGAGCAATTCCAGCCCGCTGTGGGCCGCATACATTTCCTATCCCGCTTACCGCAGCAAAAACAAGCATGTGAATACGTTCGCAGAGCGACTGCAAGGATGCTTTCGTTTCAGCATGAACGGTAAGGCGCCCGCGTTCGGGGACCCGACGCTTGTCGCTTTGGAAAGCTACGCGTACTGGCTGGCGACCGGGGCTCCGGTGGGCGGAACGCTAGAGGGGCGCGGCTATCCCGAAGTGAAGAAGCCCGCGCAGCCGGCCGACTATGCGCGCGGCGAAAAGGTCTATCAGCAGAAATGCGCGCTTTGCCATGGCGCCGACGGGCAAGGGCAGGCGAGTGCCGGCAAGACGGTATTCCCGCCGTTGTGGGGGGAGAAATCCTTCAACTGGGGCGCCGGCATGCATGACATCAAGAATGCCTCTGGTTTTATCAAGGCGAATATGCCTTTGGGGTTGGGCGGGACGCTGACGGAGCAGGAGGCATGGGACGTCGCCCTGTTCATGGATAGTCATGAAAGGCCGCAAGACCCGCGCTTTAACGGTTCGGTCGAGGAAACGCGGAAGAAATACCACGATTCGCCGACCTCCCTGTATGGCAAAAGCGTGAACGGCCATGTATTGGGGGCGAAGTAGGCAGAGCGCAAATAAGTTCGCCGATGATTCGGCCACAATACGGAGGGCCCGCGTGCGGAGGGCAAAGCGTGGCGATTTCGTTTCTTCATTGGCGACCGTCATGGATCGGCGTTCTGCTTGTTTCGATGTAAAACGCTGCAAATTTCCAGGAGGCTGTATGACGCGATTATCTTTATCCACGGCTCTTTTAGGCTGGATGCTGGTATTGGGTGGCGCTGCGCCCTCGGCCATGGCACAGGCAAACACACCTGGTGCGTCGGCCACGACTGCCAAGCACCGGGTCGTGTTTCAAGTCAGCGATGGCGATGCGGGGAAATGGGAGCTGACGCTAAATAACGTCAAGAACCTGCAGAAAGAAGCCGGCAACGACAAGGCGACGATTGAAATCGTCACCTACGGCCCGGGGATCGGCATGTTAAAGCGCGACTCGAAAGCGACCCAGAAAATCCAGGAAGTGGTGTCATCGGGCGTCAAAGTGGTGGCATGCGAAAACACCATGAACGCGATGCGTTTGACCAAGGAGGATATGCTGCCCAATATTGGCTATGTCCCGTCCGGAGTGTTTGAAGTAATGAATAAACAGGAAGAGGGTTACGCCTATATCCGGCCGTAGGCCCGCGCCATGCGGGATTGACGTGTCGACTAGGCAGCGCGTGTCCGGCCTCGTAGCGTTTTAATAAGCGCCGGTTCAAGGTGCGATTCGGTTATCCTTGTGCGTTTTCTTGCTTTAACAATGGACGTCTCGCCGGCGCCCGTTTGCGGCGCCGATAGTGCGGCAATGCCGGATCAGTATTTCACGCAAACGCCTGCCTTCTCCACCTATCCCGTCACCATGAACACAGAAGATTCCTCGGTACTGGACGTGCCGCCTCACGCCAGCACGCCGGTGCTCTACAAGAACCGCGATACGTTGTCGCTGCATTTTGATGTCAGTACATTGCAAAGCGAAATGCGCATCGATAGCCCGGACGACCTGGTTCTTGAATATACCCAGGCAATGATGGGGGTTCTCCTGTTCAAGCCGGAGCCGAAAAATATCGGCATGATTGGACTGGGAGGCGGCTCGCTGGCCAAGTTTTGCTATCGCTTTTTGCAAAAAACGTCTATCGAAGTCGCGGAGATTGATGCTGCAGTGATTGGATTGCGCCGGACTTTTCACATTCCCGACGATGATGAGCGGCTCAGCGTGCGCTGCATGGACGGGGCCGATTTCGTATGCGAAGCTGAGGATCGGTTCGACGTGCTGCTGGTCGATGGCTTTGATAAAAGCGGCCAACCGCCACAATTGTGCAGCCAGCAGTTTTATGACGCTTGCCACAATTCATTGGCGCAAAACGGGATCATGGTGGTCAATCTGCTCGCCGCTGCCCCAGATACCGACATTTACGTTGAACGCATGCGCCTGGCGTTTGATGACCGCCTAGTCGTCATCGACACATTGGACTCGCTAAACAAAATCATCTTTGCTTGCAAGGGGAATGCATTGCAGGTGGATGATGCGACGTTACGCCGGCGAATGCGCCAGTTGAAATTGATCCATCCCCTGGTCGTCAGTCTGACGGCGCAAAATATTATGATCACCCGTCGATAGCCGTGTCTCTGGTAGTTGCGCGACCTATCCAGCAGATGGGTCTGATGGCAGCGACAGCCTAACGGCCAAAGCCTTTGTCAGCCCAGGCGTTGGCACTTGCCCGTGTCAGGCTGAAATTAGGAGCAACCCGCTTGCTGGCGATCTCGTTGTCATATTCATCGATCGCCTTGAGCACGCCGTGCGGGTCATCGTCATCCGGTACGATGGTGAGCATTACCGTGACGATCGCGTCATTGTGCGTGATGCTCACGCTCTTGTTGAGGGCTGCGTGCCGTTGTTGTTCATGCCGCCGCAACACTTCAGAAGCGGTCTTGACCAGCGTGGAGAATGCGTTGGCGTCGAGCGGCTTGGGGTTCTTCTTGTCGCGGCCCATGGTCCACGGTCCGACAAGCGCCGGTTCCGACTTGCCATCCTTGAACATGGCGACCGCCCAGCCTTCATCGTCTTCATTCTTGATCACGCGTGCAGTCCATCCGTCGTCTTTCCAAAGGCGGGCTTCATGAATGAGGGAATCGGAATCGTCGGCTGACATGGCAATGCAAGAGGCGGTGGAGCGCGTGATTATACCGTGCGCTCGCGCCGGAATTATGAATCGGCTTTGTCAGTGCGCCAGCGGCTGAAAGGCGATACATCGGCGCCAGGCGGTACGTACCACGACCGGCGCTCTGCATTCCAGCGCGCACCGAGTTTTTTGGCTGCATCCTTCTCGGCAAACGGGACAGCGAGAAGGGTAGAACCCGGCGGCATTCCGGAAAGCGACCGTCCGCCCTTTTTGGGGACACTCCGGGCAGGGATGGATGCCGGCGCCCCATCATGCGAGATATCGACCAGCAGGCCAGCCGCTTCCGAAGCGGGCACGGCGCGCTCCTGACGGCTGCCGTCAGCGCAGGTTTCAACGATCCGCACACCTTGCTCGGTTTTCTCGACAATAAAATAGGGCGCATCGAATGGTGGTGCGTCAGTCATGGCAACTCGGGCAGTAAGAAGATCGGCATTATCGCAGGCAGCGATCTTATGTGCATTCTTTGCGACAGTTTTATACGCGAAAGTGATGGTCAGCGACCCATAAAAAATCAGCGTTTTCAACGGCATAAGAGAAAAGAAATTACGTGCAAAAACTTTCTTCTCAGAAACAAAGTTTTAACATATACTCTTGATGTAGCTTTGTTCCGCAAGCACTAACTGCTTGTGAATATGTGTTGTTTTTTCTGCCATAGCCGCCGCCAACGCAATGAACGCGACAATGCGCGCCCAGGCGGAACGCGCGACGGCGCGGCGTTATGCGACCTGGCTATCAATCCGTATTCGCAGGGACGACGAGGCATTCGTAACGGTCGTCATCAACGAAGATCATAAGCATCTTCACCCATCAGCTGGGCAGCCCATTTTTAGCAGACACAAGGAATTCCGGTGAAACAAACAGATCCGAAATCGAGCCAGGCTCTGCGCCTTGCGCGAGTATTTCTGTTCGTCGGGCTGCTGGCGTCCGCCGTTGTCTACTGGGAGGGCGTGCGTCTCGTCAACCAGGAGCTCCAATCCCAGCTCGATATCCGCGCGAGAGAAGCCAAGCACAATCTGGAACGGCAGCTGGATGCTTACGCAGAAGCGCTGCGCAGCCTGCAGGCGGAATATCGCACCACGTCTCATCCGGCGCGGATGACATTCAGGCAAAGTGTCAAATGGCTGAAGTTGAACGAGCGGCTGCCGGCAGTACAAGCGGTCGGTTTCAGCGAACGGGTTCCCCCCACCGATAAGGGAGCATTCGAACGCGGGCTTCGCAAGGAATATGCGGCAGAGTTTGCGCAGCCGCCGGCGATTCATCCGATGCTCCTGTCACCGGCAGCCGAGGCGTTCGTAGTCAAAGCAATCGAACCGCTTGCAAAAAATCGATTCGGCCTCGGCTTCGACCATGCAACCGAGCCGCGAAGGGTCGAGGCGATCGACCGCGCCCGAGATACCGGCGAGTGGGCCGCCACCCGTCGTGTTCGCCTGTTTGTCGAACCGGGCAACGTGGACGGTGTCGTGTTCTATACGCCGCTCTACCACGGCAACATACCCGATACCATGACCGGACGCCGCGAGGCATTTTCCGGCTTTTTTTTCCTTGCGATCCGGGTCGACGAAATGCTTCGCAACGTCTTCGGGTCCAAGCTGCTCGACGATCTGGATATTGAAATCCGTGACAAAGCGGACATGACCGCCGCGAGCTCCGGGAATGACGGGCAGACACTGATTTTCAGCAGCAATCAACCCGCGTCTTCCGCGATAGGCAGCAAAGACGAGGCCGAGGCACCACTGCGTCGCACCTTCGATCTGACGTTCGGAGGCAATACGTGGGAGCTCAGCCTGACCATGCGGCCGAATTTCCAGACGCGCTCGCAATACTGGTTGCCGCCGATAGCTGCCTTGTCGGGGGTCTTGCTCAGCTTTCTCGCCTTTCTGTTCATGCGTTCGCTCAACGTCGCCCGCCAGGCTTCCGACGCCAGCATGCGGGAAGCGTACCTGACGCTACAGTCGAAAGAAGAGCAACTCAATGACATCGTGGAATCCATTGACGAAGTGCTGTGGACGTTCGAAACGTCTTCCGGCGAGGTCCGCTATGTGAGTTCCGCAGTTGAACGGCTTTACGGACGTCCGGCGCGTTCCTTCATCGAAAACCCGCGCCTATGGCTGCGCTGCATTCATCCCGCCGACCGCAAGCAGGTGATCCGGGTCGTCCGGACCTTGGCCGACAAGCGGCGAGACGCGATACTCTTCCGGATCGTCCGTTCCGACGGCGCTGAGCGCTGGATGCATTATGAGGCGCATTATGTGGCAAGCACCTTGTCCAAGCCGGGACGTGTGGATTGCCTCGGCAGGGACATTACCGAGCAACGTCAAATGGAGGAGTCGCTTCGCCGCAGCAACCGCGCGCTGCGCACTATCCACGCCTGTGGCAACGAACTGGCCAACGCTGCGCATGAACATGCGCTGTTGCAGGGAATTTGCGAAGTCGTCGTACGCGAGGGATATCGAATGGCCTGGTCCGGCCTGCTGGCGCGCGACGGCAGCGTCGAACCTGCGGGAATCGCCGGGGAACATGATGGTTACCTGACGTGTATCGAGGGATCGCTCCAAGCCGGCATACAGGAAGGCGGCTCCGTGGGTACGACCCTGCGCACCGGCCGCCCCACGGTCACGAACAGCTTTCAGTCCGATCCGCGAATGGGGCCGTGGCGAGAACAGGCATTACGCCGTGGCTTTAATTCGAAAATCACCCTCCCGCTCGTGCATGACGGCCAAAATTTCGGCGTGTTGAACGTGTACGCAGCCGAGCCGGATGCGTTTGACGCCGAAGAGGTGGACCTGCTGACCGGACTGGCCAATTCAGTCGCGGTCGCGATCCAGCTCCTGCGCCATCGCAGTGCAAAGCTGGCTGCAGAGGCTGCCTTTCACCTGCGTCAGCGTGCCATTGAAGCCAGCGCAAACGCCATCGTCATCACCAGCGCGACCGCACCCAACTATCCAGTGGAGTATGTAAACCCCGCTTTCGAGCGCATGACGGGCTATTCGGCACAGGAAATCGCTGGAAAGAGCCTGAGCGTGCTGCATCAGAACGACAAGGAACAGCCCGGCCTGGAGGAACTGCGCAGGCTTCTTCGCGCACAGCAGGAAGGGCACGTGACCCTCAGGAATTATCGCCGTGACGGATCGATGTTCTGGACGGATGTTCACGTTGCCCCTGTGCGGGACGAGAGTGGGGCAGTCACGCACTTTGTCGGCGCCAAGTATGACGTCACGACTACCAAGCGTTATGAAAAGCAGCTCGAGGTGCAGGCCAATCGCGATGCACTGACCATGCTCGCCAATCGCAACTTGCTGCAGGATCGGCTAAATCAAGCCATTTCATATGCATCGCACGATGGCGCACCGGTCTGGGTGGTATTCGTCGATCTCGACCGCTTCAAGTTCGTCAACGACACGCTCGGCCACCAGGCTGGAGATGTCTTGCTTAAACAGGTATCGACGCGCCTGCTGAGTGTCGTTCGCCATACCGACACCGTCGCCCGCCTTGGCGGCGACGAGTTCGTTCTGGTACTGACCGAACATGTCGACAAATCGCTTGAGCCTGCAATTGTCCAACGCATCATGGACGTCATCGCGCCGCCCTTTATTATTGACGGACACGAATTTTTCCTGACATGCAGCATGGGAATTGCCGTCTATCCGACCGATGGCACAGACGCGGAAACGCTGATCAAGCACGCCGATATCGCCATGTACAGCGCCAAGGAAACGGGGCGCGACAACTTCCAGTTTTACACTTCATCATTGAATGAAAAGGCACTGGCGCGATTGCACCTGGAAGGCGACTTGCGCAATGCGCTGGAGCGCGGAGAATTCCTTCTGCACTATCAACCGCAGCTCGATCTGTATACCGGCAATGTCGTCGGCATGGAGGCGCTGATCCGCTGGCAACACCCGGAACTCGGCATGGTTTCGCCGGCGCGCTTTATCGGGCTGGCCGAGGAGATCGGATTAATCGGGCCGATAGGGGAATGGGTTATTCGTACCGCCTGCCTGCAAAATCGCGCATGGCAGCTTGCCGGACTGCCTCCGCTGCGGGTTGCAGTCAATTTATCTGCCCGCCAGTTCGCAGATCGTGGCCTGGCGCAATCGATCGCATCGATTCTGAATGAAACCGGCATGCCGGCCCAACTCCTGGATATTGAACTGACGGAGAGCATGGTGATGACCGACGTCGACTTCGCCATCGGCGCCTTACGCGAACTGAAGAAGCTTGGCGTGCATCTCTCTGTGGATGATTTCGGCACTGGCTATTCCAGCCTGTCTTACCTTAAGCGCTTCCCTATCGATGTGCTGAAAATCGATCAGTCATTCGTGCGTGACATCACACTCAATGGTGACGGCGCGGAACTCGTGCGGTCGATCATTTCGCTCGCGCATGGATTGCGCCTGCAGGTGATTGCCGAAGGCGTCGAGACCGAGGAACAATTGACGTACCTGTGGCAGCATGGCTGTGATCAGATGCAGGGGTATTATTTCAGCAAGCCTCTGGTTGCAGACGCATTCGAACAACTCCTCAGGGAAGGGCGGAAATTATCTGTACAGGCGGCTGAGATCGCCTTGTCAAGTTAAAGATCCTTTCGAAAAAGCAACCAGCTTTCGATATCACTGGTGCAGCCTTGATGGAGCGGCGGCGAATTCACTATGTGACAGAGTGCACGACCTTGCACGGAACAAGCTCAATTTGAACTTCTGCGCTGAACAGGAGACATTCTGCAGGCGCTAGCGAAGGCTCTCTAAGATCGTGAGTCGACTTGCATCAATAAGGTGTGCCTGCGCTGTATCACATTTATGTTTGTACATCGCGGGACAAACAGACGTTAAAGACGCATAGGCTTGAAATATATCGAGGCATCCCAGGGCGCGCCAAGAAATTCCGGCATCAGCGCATACACAGGAGGCAATAATGTCGAAATGGAAGAAAAGTATTTTTTCCACAGGCGCATCATGTCTCATTGCTATCAGCTCAGCCGTGGAAGCGGCGACTGAATCTCAACTGGCCCGAGGTGAACTGCTTTACTCGACGCACTGCCTTGCCTGTCATACCGAGCAGATGCATTGGCGCGATCGCGGCCTTGTTACGGATATGGACAGTCTGTTGGCCCAGGTCCGCCGGTGGCAAAACGTTAGCCGCGCGCGATGGAGCGAGGCTGACATAGAGGCGGTGACACAATACCTGAATAGCCTATATTACAAATTCCCTTCCGCCCGTCAGGATCATTGATTCTGAGGAGCGCGTGGTGCGCCGGAAATTTTACGTGTAATTAGAATGTCTTCCCGGCTGTGGTTGCCAGTGAATCGTCGCGCGGCGCAGCTGAATGGAGCCTTTTGTTCTTGGTCAGCAGGTCACGAAAGATCGCTTCGTCACAAGGCTCCGCATACAGATAGCCCTGAAATGCATCGCATCCGAGCGCGGCCAGGAAATCGCGCTGCTCCTTCTTCTCCACGCCTTCCGCAATCAAGCCAAGTCCGAGCGCTTTCGCCATTGCAACGATGCTGGTGGCAATGGCCGCATCATTAGGATCGGTTAACACGTCGCGTACGAATGAGCGGTCAATTTTCAGTTGGTCCAGTGGCAGTTGCTTAAGGTAGGACAGCGATGAGTAACCGGTACCGAAATCGTCTAACGAGAAGGCCACGCCGCATTCCTTTAGCCGTCGCATCTTCGCGATCGTATCGTCGATATCCTCGATCAGGGTACTTTCAGTAAGCTCTATCTTTAGCATCGAGGGATTGACGCCTGTCTCGTCGAGCAGTGCGAGTGTGCGCTCGACGAAGTCCGGTTCCCGTATCTGCCGTGTACTTACGTTCACCGCCAAAGGCACGCGCGGAAGCGCAGATGCGGACCACTCTGCCAGCTTGCGGCAGGCTGTCATCATGATCCATTCCCCCAGCGGCAGGATCAGTCCTGCATCTTCGGCGATCCCGATAAAGTCTGTCGGGCCTATGAGGCCGCGCGTCGGGTGCTGCCAGCGCACCAATGTTTCGGCGCCGATCATCTTGCCATCCAAGTCAAACTGCCCCTGAAAATGAAGCCGAAAACGGCCGTGCTCGAGCCCTTCGCGCAGCTCCGCCTCGACCAGAGTGCGGCGACTGACTTCGTGCTCCAATCCGTCGTGATAGAAGCGAACCGTATTGCGGCCGGACCGCTTTGCGTCATACATGGCCAGGTCGCCACGCTTCATCAAATCGTCGACCGAGGCATTGGACGCCAGACATACCTCGACGCCGATACTGCATGTGCATCGGTGAATGGCACCGTCGACGGCATACGGGAGTGCAATTTCTGCGAGTATTTTGTGGGCAAGCGCCCGTGCGTGTTCGTTCGCCATGACACCATTGGCACCGGCGTCTTCTATCAGCACCACAAATTCGTCCCCGCCCAGCCTTGCGACCGTGTCGGTTTCATTGCAACACCCAAGAATTCGTTGCGCAACCTGTTGCAGCAGCTCGTCCCCAGCCTCGTGCCCGCGCGTGTCATTGAGATCCTTGAAGTTATCAAGGTCGATGAACAGTAGTGCTCCGGCGTGGGCGGCACCGCGATGCGTCGACAGGCACTGTCGCATACGATCCATCAGCAGTCTTCTGTTTGGCAGGCCGGTGAGGGAATCGTAGTATGCCAAGCGCGTGATTTGTTCCTGTACCTGGTGTCGCTGCGTGATGTCGGTCTGCGTGCCGACATAGTGCGTGGTCCGGCCGTCCTGATCCTGAACCGCAGTCAGGGTAAGCCAAGCGGGGAAGGGCGGGGCAGTACTGCGGCTCGCCCAGACTTCGCCTTGCCATCTCCCAAATCGTCGTACATCGCCCCAGATCGCTGGCCAGTAATCCTCACTACTTCCTTCGGACATTACCTTCGGCATGGGTTTGCCGCGCAAATCGCTGACTGAGATTCCAGTCATCCGGGTAAATGCGGCGTTCACATCCAACATGTTCGTATCAGGCCCGGTGACGAACATGCCTTCCTGCGAGTGGAAGACCGCCGCGGCTACGCGCAATGAATCTTCTGTATGTTTCCGGTCGGTGATGTCCGTAGAGATGCCGCAGAGGGCATATGGACGGCCGTCGGCACCATTCAACGGAATTTTTGTGGATAGAAATGTACGGTGAGGCTCGCCCTCCGGGTCGCCCTTGATTTCCTCAGCAACAACGCGTTCCCCGCGCTCGATCACTATCCGATCCCGTGCGTTCAATGCCGAAGCCGTTTCGGCGCCAAACAGATCGACATCAGTCTTGCCAAGGATCGATGAAGCCGGTTTGCCCAGCAGCTCGCACATTGCGTGATTGACATAGGTGTAGCGGTAGTCGGTATCCTTAATGTAGATCAGGCTGCTTACGGAGTCGAGAATGGTCGACAGCATCTGCTCGCTTTGCTTCAAGTCACGTGTCTGAATGTTGACCTTGCGGCGCAGGACAACTGCGGTCGCTAGCGAAGACAGTAACAAACCGACTACTGCAGCCAAGCACAACCAGACGGCGCGCGGCACTTGTGCCAACCCGGTTTCCGGGCGCCACTTCCGCAAAATTTCGTAATACACCGAGTCAGGATCGGACTGCCATGTTGCGAGATGTCGGTCAATCGAGGCAAGAACCTCTGAATGGCGCCCCTTATGAGCTGCATAGAACAATCGCGCAGGCTGGAACACGATCGGGGTCGGCACCAATCCATATTGGGGAGCCTTCAGATCCCCAAAGTAGTTATTGGAAATTGCGACATCGGCATTTCCGTTGACGACCTGCTGAAATTCGCCTTCGATCGAATCCAGGAAGACAAGCGTCGCGCGCACGCCATGACTGGCCAGTAAATCTCTCAGCACCTCAATTTGTGATGAGCCGCGCAGGATGGCAATGCGCTTTCCCGCCAGATCCTGCACTGACGTGACCACCAATCCCTGGC
This sequence comes from Noviherbaspirillum autotrophicum, assembly GCF_000818395.1. Taxonomy (GTDB): domain Bacteria; phylum Pseudomonadota; class Gammaproteobacteria; order Burkholderiales; family Burkholderiaceae_D; genus Noviherbaspirillum; species Noviherbaspirillum autotrophicum. The sequence goes on from NZ_JWJG01000028.1 coordinate 293,490, forward strand.
GACCATACACCTCTGACCAACTATGCAGAGCCGCAACTTGGTGAAAGGCGTACTGTTGCGCACGTTCGTTGGTATATGCTAGATCCGGCAATAGGTCGATGCGACCGGCGCGCAGGGAGCTCAGGCAGTCTGCCCACTGGCATGGGACATATTGAATGTTCCAGCCTTCATCTAAGGCAATTCTGTTCAGCACATCAACCAATATGCCGGTAGGCTCACCATTGCGGCTCGTGAATATTTTGGGCGGATTTTGATAGAGCCCCACTTTTAGATCGCGCTTGTCTGCGGCTAGGACAGCAGAATTGCCGACCAGTACGAGGAACGCAAGTACAAAAAGAAGGATTCTGGGCCGCAACGAAATCACCGATATGTGGGGTCGAATAGGTTGTGGCGGAGGTTATTTGTCTAACTTGGTTTTATTTGACTTAGCTGCGTGGGCCGGGTTCTATTCAACAACGTAAGAGATTCATTGAGCCAAGTCATTCGTAGGTCAGTCGATGCCGGCCTGCGCCGCAGTGGTACGTACCGCCTCTGCGGAGTTGCGAAGGCGTCCGACTTCGTCCTCCGATAGCTGTATCGGCAATATTCTCCGAGCCCCCGCGCAATCGACGATGGTTGGCAAGCTCAGACAGATGCGCTGTATGCCGTAGTGTTGCTCGACGAGGGTGGAAACGGTGAGGACCGACGCTTCGTCGCGCACCACCGATTCAATGATGCGCGTTAGCGAAGCGGCGATCGCAAAATTGGTTCCGCCCTTGCGGCGGATGATTTCATAGGCGGCGTCCCGCACGCGCTGCGCGATGGCAGTCATGTCCTCGTTAGTGCAGGATATGCCGGTCAAGCGGCAGAACTCCCGGAGCGGGACATTCGCCGCGCTGGCGATCGACCACGCAACAAATTCGCTGTCGCCGTGTTCGCCCAGGACATAAGCATGCACATTACGCGCATCGACATGACAATGCGCGGCGAGTTCGGCCCGCAGGCGTGCGGTGTCGAGCACCGTCCCGGAGCCGAACACTCGCGCCGACGGCAGGCCGGACAGACGCAACGCGGCGTAAGTGAGCGCGTCTACCGGGTTGGCGGCAATGATGATCATGCCTTTTGGATTTGCCTGCACCACTGCGGGAACGATATCGCGCAATATGCCGACATTGCGTTGCAGCAGTGCTGGCCTGCTTTCTCCCGCTTGCTGTGCCGCCCCGGCGGCAATCACCGTGATCGCTGCGCCGGCAGTATCGGCGAGCTCGCCCGCCACTACCGTAACCGGGGCATGGAAGCTGACCGAATGTGCAATGTCCATCGTTTCACCTTCGGCCCGGCCGCGGTCGGCATCGATCAGGACGATGGTGCGGACTAGGCCGGCGGTGGCAAGCGTGTATGCCAGCGTGCTGCCTACGCGGCCGGCGCCGACGATGGCTATCTTCGTCCCATCAATCATCAATTTCCTTTCCCACCTTCAGGCGTGCGCTAGAACCTTCGGCGCCGCGTACCAGCAGCAACGGGCATTCCGCTTCCTCCAGCAGGCGCTTCAGCACAGGCGCGCGCCCGGAGCCGAGGGCGCCATGCCAGCCGAGGGCCAGCACGCTGCTGCCCAGCTGTGCGGCTTGCTCGAGCAGGACTTCCGCGACGTCGCCGCGGCGCAGCCGAACTTGATTGATGCACTTGCATTCCTCGCGGGTGGAACCGGCCAGCCCGCGCTCGACCATCTGCTCGAGCCGGCCCGCAAATTCGTGATGGACGGTGTCGGCATAGCTGCCCAGCGGCGCTGCCCCGGCTGATTCCGGCCCGTCTTCGGAATGCACGACCGTCACGCGCAGCCCCAACTTGGCCGCAAGCTGAACCACCGCCGCAAGCGCCTGATCCGAAACGGCTTCGCCGCTCGCGGCGGCCAGCATCGAGGTCCACGGCAGCGCTTCACGGTAGCGCAGCGGCAGCAGCAGGACAGGTACCGGGCTGCGTTCGATGACAGCCTGTGCAATGCTTCCCAGCCTCTGCGACAGGTCGTGGCCCGCCGAAGCAGATTCGCCGCGGGCGCTCATGATGACGAGGTCCACCTCCAGGGCCGCCACCGCCGCAAGAACTGCGCTGTCCGCGGCACCGGCGAGCTGATGAACGACGATCTGCGAGCGGCGCGCAGCGGGAACGTGCAGGCGGTCCAGCGCCTGCTTCCCGGGCAAAGGCTGCGCAGTCGCATGCAGCACATGCAGCGTAGCGCCGAGTAATTCAGCCAACCACACCGCGCAGCCGACGCCTTTTGAGGACTCGGGCGACCCGTCGAGCGGCAACAGGATCGATGCGACGCGTCTCATGAAGCTGCCTCCTTGCCGTTGGCCCGGTTCACTTTTACGGTATGCATGCTGCCCCGGTACATGAGATTCAATTGCACGCTTTCCCAGTCGGCCGGCAGACGCTCGGCGGCGCGCGCGTCGACCTCGGGGCCAGCTGGCGTGAATCGGAGCCCGAGGAAGCCGAATACCAGCGCTTGCCACGTGCCTCCCATGGCGGCGGGATGAACGCCGAGCATGCTGTTGTCCATCGCATTCGAGAGATCCAGCCAGAGGCTTTGCTCCCAATAGCGCTGTGCGTGCTCGCGCAATCCGATACGGGCGGCGATTGCCGCGTGGACCGAGGGCGAGAGGCTGCTGCCGTGATCGGTAAGCGGCTCGTAATATCGATAGTTCGCCGCCACGATCTCATCGGAGAATGACTCCGGAAACAACAGCGGGAGCATGAGCACGTCGGCTTGCTTGAGGAGCTTGATGCGATTGATCCGTTCCCAGTCAAACAGCCGGCTGGCTGGCGTCCTGAGGCGTTCCTCCGGGGTCAGCACATAATCGTCGAGCCCGAAAAAGCCCTCGAATTGCTCGATGATGCCGCGCTCGTCGGGCGCTGGCAGGTACAGCGACTGCGCCAGCGCCTCCCATTCATCCGCTTCAGGCATGTTGGCTCCCGCTTGTCGGGCCATCCAGGCGGCGCGCTCCAGGTTAAAGCGCGCCATCCAGTTGGTGTACGCATTATCGTTGACGGAATGGTGGTATTCGTCGGGCCCGACGACACCCCGGATGTGATGGTGGCGTTCGCCTGGCGTTACGCGGCTGGCCCAAAAGCGCGCTGTTTCGTACAACAACTCCGCGCCGGGCCCGGCGATGAAGTCTTCATCCTGCGTCGCTTCCCAGTAGCGCCAAACTGCATAAGCAATGTCTGCGGTCACATGCACCTGCTGGGTTCCAGTGAAGATCGGAATTTCCCTTCCGGTGCTCTTGATCAGAATCCTGCTTGGTGTGACGTCGCTCCCGGTGACGGTCGACTCCCATGCAAAACAGGCACCGCGATAACCCAGTTCGCGGGCGCGTCGTCGCGCACCGTCGAGCGTATGGTGGCGGTAAAGCAGGAGATTGCGCGCCAGCGGCGGTTCGACGTGCAGGTAAAAGGGCAGCATGAAAATTTCCGTATCCCAGAACACATGCCCCTCGTACGCACGCCCGCTCAGCGTACGTGCGCCGACCGACGTGCGCGGGTCTTCATTCGCCGGAAGCCTGAGGTGATAGGCGTTGAAACGCAGCGCCTGTTCTACCGCCGCGCGTCCCGGCACGCGGATGTCGGCTTGGCGCCAGAAGGCTGCCCAGAGGTCGGCATGCGCCGACAACAGCAGCTCAAATTGATCCAGCTTCAGCGCCTTCGCATGGGCGAGGGCGGCCGCCACCGGATCATTCTGGTCCCGGCTGGTGAAAACGGAAACAGCGCGGCGCAGCAGGTTCGGCCCGCGCATGATCCGGGAGACGATGCAGATCCGAACGCCGGACAGGCGCGTCGCATAAAGAACGCACTCCATGTCGTCGCTATTCGTGTAGTCAAGCTGTTCGAGGTGTGGACGGTGTTCCGCCAGATCCGGATCCTTGAGAAAGGTACGGCATTCGACCGTGGCCCAGTGATTCTCCGGGTCGATAACCGCCTCTTGCAACAATAGATGCGGGTCGGCAAGGGAGGCGCAGCGGCGCGTGCGGACGGTGGTGCGCCGCTCGCCGGGCGTCTCATACATAGCCTCGCAGTGGAGAATGCCGCGCCGCAGCTCAAGCACGCGGCGCAGTCCCCGGCCGTATTCGCCGGTAAAGTCGAGCAGCTCATTGTCGATGGAAATCGTCAGCCCAAACGGAAACGGCAGCGGCACAAGCTCCGCATAGGGATCGGCGCCGCGCTCCGGCGTAAGAAACTCAATCTCGGAGTAAGGCAGATCGGCACGCTTGCCGTCATAAACGCCAGCAATGAACAGGTCGCATTGCGAGATGGGAAGAGGGCTATCGAGAGCGCCGCGCACCCCCATGTAGCCGTTGCCAATCGCAAACAGGCTTTCCATCTGCCGCTCGCGCGAGCGGTCAAATCCTTCCTGTTCAATGCGCCAGGCAATCTCTTCCAGACGTGTCCGGAACGCCGCGTCCAATCGTTCGGAGTCGATTTCGGCAAGATCGCGCACGACGAGGTCGGCACCGGCCCGCTGCAGTGCCGAAGCATTGCCGCCACGGTCAATCCCGACAACGAGGCCAAAGCGTCCCTTGCGCGCCGCCTCCACGCCGGATGTCGCATCTTCCACCACTAACGCGCGACCCGGCGCTGAGCCTAATGCCGCCGCTGCGTGCAGGAACATGTCCGGCTCCGGCTTTCCCTTCAGCCCGAGCTGCTCGAGATCGAGGCCGTCCAGGTGCGCATCGAAGAGGGTAGTGATGCCGGCCGACTGCAGGACTTCCCGCCCGTGCTTACTGGAGGTCACTACCGCGATCTTGACGCCTTTTTCGCGCAAAGCCGCAACGAGGGCAAGCGTCGATGGGAATGTCTGCACGCCTTGTGCGTGAAGGAGGCGTTCGAAGACAGTGTCCTTGCGGGCCGCGAGTGTTTCTTCCTCCGCTTCGGAAGACGCGATTCCACGAGCACGCAGGAAACTGTGAACACCTTCGCGGCGTGGCTTGCCGTCGACATAGGCACGGTATTCGGAGTGTTCGTCAAATGGCCGGAATGCGGCCCCGTTCATCGCACGTTGCTGAAGAAAATCGTCGAACGTTTCCTTCCATGCGCTTGCATGCAACTGCGCGGTGCGCGTAATAACGCCGTCCATATCAAAAATCGCAGCCTGCAGGCCGAATGGAGCGGTTGTCATCTGCAACGACGCTGCGCGGCATTGATTGGCGCCCACAGTCCACCGGTACAGTTTTCCCTGCGCATAGTGTGTATCTCTTTAAGTTTCCTTAAATTGAAAAGCAACAGCGTTCAACACTATGACAGTCGGCTAAAACCGATGTTCATTTGACAGTCCGGATCGATAGATTCGCGATCAGAAGATGCAGCTATTTCCTGTTTTCCGACTGGAGCGACACCCTGTCGCCCGGTTGCGGAAAATGATAATAGAGGGTGTTGAGATAGGACGCCACCGCGGCAACATCCTGTTCGTTCCACCCGAGATGCGTATTGCTTTGCCAGCGCTGCACCTGGTGGGTCAGGCTCCCCCAGTCGGTTGCAAGTCGCTGGTCGCGCCAATGCACATGCGTGGTATGGCAGGCAATACAGTGCGTGTTGTAGAGCAATTCACCCCGTGACGGTGCCGGTGCTTCCGCCCCGTAGCCGGCAGCGCTAACCACGCCGGCAAGTCCACCGAAGGCCACTGTCATGCACCATCGCGACAATCTATTCATCGTTACTCCCGCACATATCGTGGCTCTGATTAAGCCGTTTTACCTCACCGCATGGTACGACCTTCCTGTTGCTGACGAAAGGGAAAAGATCAAGCCGATGGCGCCGTTTGCTCAGGGGAAGGTCAACAATCATCAACATCAAGATGGCGTTTTTGCGCAAATGTGCTCATTCATCATGGAGATGTAAATACAGCAACGCATTAATCCACGGACGCCTCCAGAAATTTCTATTTGTCAAAACAAGTATTTCCCATATAGCTTATAATTCGCGGTCGTTATCACAGGAAACTCGCTACTCAAATGATGCAGATCAACAATATCCGCATCGTTCCGAGCCTGCGTGCCATCCGACATTTCCCTTAACCATCTTCAGGCCCATGGATACTGTCACCATATTGCTGTCATCCTTTGTCCTCTCCATCACAGGACTATTCGTTTTCATCTGGTCGCTGCGCAAGAAGCTGTTCGACGACAGCCCGGCGGCGGCGCAAGTGATTTTCTCTCCGGGCGAGATCGGCCGCATCGAGGAACCCGCCGCCGACGCCGCTCAGCGCGCCGGATTGCAGGATGCGGCGTCCGCTCATGGCCGGCCCACGCTGGACGCGGCGCAGGAAGCTGCCTTGGCAAAGGAGCTGGACGAACGCATCGATGCCGACAAGTCGACCGCCTTCGTCGCCTTTGTGTTCCTCGCCTGCGCGGTGGTCTGGCTGCTGGTTGCCTCCACCGCCGGCCTCGTCAGCTCGATCAAGCTGCATGAACCGGACTGGCTGGTGAGCCAGGCCTGGTTGACTTTCGGCCGCCTGCGCACCATCCACCTGAACGCCGTGGCCTACGGCTGGGCGCCGATGGCAGCGCTCGGCATCGCGATCTGGATGCTGCCGCGCCTGCTGAAGACGCCGTTGATGGGCGGCCGCTTCGCGGTGCTGGGAGCGATGATCTGGAATGCCGGGCTGATCGCCGGCCTTGGCTGCATCGCGGCCGGCCTGAACGATGGCATGGAGTGGCTGGAAATTCCATGGCAGGTCGATATCCTGCTGGTGATCGGCGGCCTGCTGGTGGCGTTGCCGCTGGTCTTCACGCTGCAGAACCGCCGCGCCGAACATCTGTACGTGTCGATCTGGTACATGGGCGCCGCGCTGTTCTGGTTTCCCACGCTGTTCTTGATCGGGAATATCCCGGGCCTGCATTTCGGCGTCGAACAGGCGACCATGAACTGGTGGTTCGGCCATAACGTGCTGGGCCTATTCTACACGCCGATGGCGTTGGCTTCGGTGTACTACTTCCTGCCGAAGATCATCGGCCGCCCGATCCAGTCGTACAACCTGTCGCTGCTCGGCTTCTGGACGCTGGCCTTCTTTTACGGCCAGGTCGGCGGCCACCACTTGATCGGCGGCCCGGTGCCGGGCTGGCTGATCACGCTGTCGATCGTGCAGAGCGTGATGATGATCATCCCCGTGATCTCGTTCTCGCTCAACCAGCATCTGACCCTGCGCGGCAGCTTCAGGGCGCTGATCTATTCGCCGACGCTGCGCTTCATCGTGCTGGGCGCGATGATGTACACGATCAGTTCGCTGCAGGGCTCGCTGGAAGCGCTGCGCAGCGTCAATACCGTCACGCACTTCACGCATTACACCGTGGCGCACGCCCACCTCGGCCTGTACGGCTTCTTCTCGATGGTGATGTTCGGCGCCGTGTATTTCGTCATGCCGCGCGTGATGGCCTGGGAATGGCCTTATCCGAAGCTGATCGCCGCGCATTTCTGGCTGGTGGTGGCGGGCTTCTCGATCTATGTGGTCAGCCTGACTATCGGCGGCTGGTTGCAAGGCACAGCGATGCTGGATGCCGCCAAGCCGTTCATGGATTCGGTGAACGTGACGATCCCCTACCTGAAAGGCCGCTCGATTGGCGGCGCCTTGATGACGCTCGGCCATCTGGTGTTTGCGTTCCACTTCATCGCGATGGCTTTGCGCTTCGGTCCGCGCCGCATTGGCGCCGCGCTGCTGTACACGACATCTCCTTCCGCTGTTTCCCTGCCGCGAGAATATTCATGGAAAACGAACTGAAACTCTTGACCGGCGCCATGGTGACGCTGGCGCTGGCGACCTCGACCCTGGTCATCATGCCGTATCTGCAACTGTCCGGCGTCAAGCCGGCGGCCGGCCTCAAACCCTATTCCTCGGCGCAGCTGCGCGGGCGCGAGCAATACATCAAGAACGGCTGCGTGTACTGCCACTCGCAGCAGCCGCGCGACAAATCGCAGGCGCCGGACGCCCAGCGCGGCTGGGGCCGCGCCTCGGTGGCGGCCGACTATTATTACGACAGCCCGCACCTGTTGGGCACCATGCGCACCGGCCCCGACCTGTTCAACATCGGCGCGCGCCAGCCGAGCGCGGACTGGCAGCTCGGCCACCTGTACCAGCCGCGCGCCTACACCGCCGGCAGCATCATGCCGTCCTATCCTTACCTGTTCGAGGTTAAGGACCAGGCCGACAGCGGCGACAAGGTGGTGAATCTGCCGCCAGGTTATGCGCCGCCGGGCAAGGTGGTGGTGGCTAAGCCGGAGGCGCTCGACCTGGTGCAGTACCTGTTGGGGCTGGACCATACCTATCCGGCGATCGACGCCGAGAATGCCAAGAAATAACGCTGCCGCCAGCGTCCGACAACGTTTATGCCGGAGCGCCGCCAGCGCTCCGCACCTCCATGGAGTTCGATCATGATTCAGGATATCAAGCACGCCCAGGCGCAGAAACGGGAGCATCCCGACCCGCATGAAAACATCACGCCCGTGCCGCGCAAGGTCATCGTCATCGTCAGCATGGCGCTGCTATGGGCGGTTGGCTACATTTTCATGGCCAACCCGAACAGCAATCCGGCGCTCGGCGACAGCCGCACGCCAGCTGACTTGAGTGTGCGCGCAGGTGGCGGCGCGGCCGATGGCGCACAACTATTCGGCGCGCAATGCGCGGCGTGCCACCAAGCCAGCGGCGGCGGCGTGCCTGGCGTCTTCCCGCCGCTGGCCGGCTCGGAATGGGTCAATGCGAAGGAAACGCTGCCGATCAACATCCTGTTGCACGGCATCTCCGGCAAGCTGACGGTGAAAGGCGCGGCCTACAGCGGCGCCATGCCCGCCTTCGGCGAAAAGATGAGCGACGCGGAAATCGCCGCCGTGCTGTCCCATGTGCGCACCCATTTCGGCAACAGCGCGGGCAAGATCGATGCGTCCGCCGTCAAGAGCGTGCGCGAAGCGAGCAAGGACCGCAAGACGCCGTGGAACGGAGACGATGAGCTCGACAAGCTCAAGTAACGCCGCAACAGCGGGAGCACCGGCAAAAACGCTGGCCGCGCTCCTGCTGATCGTCGTGCTCGCGATGGCCGCCGCCTGGCGCATCACGGACGGCTTCCGGGTCGTCACGACCGAGGATGCGCGGCGGCTGTCGATCAGGGAGCATCCGCGGCAGCTGCCGGACGCGACAATCACGTATGAAAGCGGGCCGCCATTGCCGCTCGCGCAGGCGCTGCGCGAAGATGGACGCGCAACCATCGCGGTGTTTTTCTATGCCCGATGCAACTCGGTCTGCTCCGTGATGGGCACCGAGTTCCAGCAGCTGCAGGACACCATCCGGACGCGCGGACTGGAATCGAAAATCCGCCTGCTGAGCATCAGCTTCGATGCGACCGACGGTCAGCCCGAACTTGCCGCATATGCAAAGCGCATGCATGCGCAATCCGGCTGGCGCTTCGCCCGCGTGACGGACGCACTGCAGCGCAATTCCCTGCTCGATGCGTTCGGCATCACCGTCATCCCCGCGCCAATGGGTGAATTCCAGCACAATGCCGCCTTCCATATCCTGAGTCCCGATGGCCGCCTGGTGCGCATCGTCGACTACGACCAGCCGGAAGCGGCGCTGGCGCACGCGCTGGCCGCCGCACAGAAGGGAGGGGCTTCGTGAAGATGGCGCGAGCGCCCCGTTCCGCTGCCACCTGGGCGATTCTTGGCGCCGCGCTGCTGATGGCTGCCGTCGCATTGCGGCAAGATCTGGAACAGACCATGACGCGCCACATGCTCGTGCAGATCCCGATGCTGCTCGTCGCCGGCATCGCCTGCAGCCGCAGCATGTCGGCGCTGCAAACTGATTCTGAGCGGTTGAGCCGGCTGGAAGCATGGAATGCGCACGGTCTGACCGGCCTGCTGGTTTTCCTGCTGACGACCGCCTACTGGATGATTCCCCGGGCGCTCGACAGCGCGGTTGCCTGCGCCGCCGCTGAGCTAGCGAAGATGCTTTCACTCTTTGTCGCCGGTTTCCTGCTGCCGGCGTCGCTGGCGCGCGCAAACACGATCCTCCAGCTTTTCTTTCTCGGTAATTTCGCCTCGATGATGGCGATCGTCGGGATGCTGTATCAGGACGCGCCGCAGCGGCTTTGCAATTTTTATCTGGTCGACGATCAGGTGTGGGCCGGCATGGGGCTGGTCACGCTGGCGGTCGTCCTCCCGCTGCTATGGTGCCTGTGCCTGAAATCGGTACGTGACTATTTCACAGGCAAGAAAGCAGGCTAGTTCTTCCGCAAATGGAAGATGGACTCTCCGTGTTCCGAGTCGCGGCACTCCCCGATCATTTCTCCACAACAGCGCTTCCATCAAGCACCACAATATCCTGCTGAATGCAGTATGCGCCCGCGAAACATCGAGATGCGCATTTAAACGGCGGCTCGGAGGCGCTCCTGATTTGTATTATGCTGTTCGTAGCTAGTCCATTGTTTCGCGCGACGCGAAGAGGTGTGCCATGCCAGACAGCCAATTCGATCAACTTGGGGAAGACAGGCGTGCTGCGATCAAGAAGGTTGAGGCAGCCGGTTGGGGCGTCTTCTTTATCTGGATAGGGATAGCTTTCCTTGCGAATCTCAGCTTAGGGGTGGGGTTGTTTGGTATCGGCATCATCATGCTCGGGATTCAGATGGGAAGAAGGCACTTTCACCTGCCCATCGAAGGATTCGGGCTCGTGATGGGTATGCTGTTCGTTCTGGCCGGGCTTTGGAATTTACTGAGGATTATCCTTGGCCAAGAACCGATTCCACACGGCCTCATGCCTGTCCTTAGCATCGCGGTGGGCATCGTACTCGTCGTTTCCGCAGTGCTTCGTAAGCGGCACTAGCATCTCTCCGCCGTGCATCAATTTTCCGTCGGCCCCGGGGCATGTTTCTTCAATTTGTCGACGGCAAAGGAGCGCTCGGTACGCAGATCCCGCCAATAGGAGGACGTATGAACAGAGTCATCGCGCTTGGAGCCGCCGTCATCGGAGGAATCATCGCATTCCGGTCTCTTTCCACCGCGCCGCGCCGCCGCTTTGGTGCTGCGCTCAGCGCGCGGATGCTTCGACACATGGAGCGCATGATGAAGAGCCTTCCCGATAACTCGCCGCCGAAACTGGTCATGTCCGTTTTGCCGCGCTTGCACGAGCAGAACGAGCAGATCATTGCCATGCTGCGGGAGCAAAATGCGCTCCTTCGCGAGAATCTAGAAAGGCCGCATTGATTTACTCTGGACAGAGCGACGATTTAACCAAGGAGAAATGGTCGCACGTCGACGCCTGAGTGCGACGTGCTGGGGGAGGGTGGAAATCAGGCGGTATGCGGTGCGCTGAACGTGGTCGAACGCATGACCAGCGGACGGCCTGGCACGCCTGCGGCAACCAGGCGTCGTGCAACGCCATTGATGGTCGCTTCATAGGCATGAAACAGGTCGATCATATCGGCATCATGATCGTCTATGCTCTTCATGGCGGAAAGCATTTGAATGGCGTCGTGGGTAACAAGGCACTGATGCTTGACTGATTCTACTGTGACGGTGAAGGCGACGCCGTCGTTGGTTAGGGCTGGTTGCAGTGTGCGGCTCATGATGAGCTCCTTTATCCTGGAGGGACTGGAAGTCCCGGGGTGCTAATCGACCGCAGGGCACGACCGGAGTGCTTGAATGCATCGCCGGGAACGCCATGGATCGATAAAAAAACTTGGAATTGAATTCCGAGTAGTGTGTGCTCTGAGAAAGAACACTCGTAGAGGAGGGGAATACTCCGCAGGAGGCCTTCATAGAAGACGCGTGACGTCATCAATATTCTTTTGTCGTCACGTGAATAAGACAACGCATTGGGGGATTAGTTTGATTAATTGCAAATATATTTTTGCAATGGCGAATGGCTGATTTCCAATGCAGGTTCAACCATGGCCTGGCTGGACACTGCCGGACGTGGCAAGGCGCAACAGGATCTTATCGATGAGCGCGGCAGACGGCTTGCTGATATCGAGCCAGATTCCTGCCTCGTCCGGCGCTAGCGGTTCAAGGTCGGCGAGCTGGCTATCCAGCAGGGATAATGGCATGAAGTGGCCAGTCCTTCCTTGTATGCGTGCTGCAATGAGGTCACGGTCGCCGTGCAGGTGAATGAAAAACAGCGCGGGGTCCCCGCCACGCAGCAAGTCACGATAGCGGCGTTTTAACGCAGAACAGGAAAGAATCAGTCCCTCGTCGCACGCGGCAGCTTCCCCGATTCTTGCACTCAGCAACTGCAGCCAGCCTTGGCGATCGATATCGTTTAACGGGTTTCCGGCAGCCATCTTCGCGATATTCGCCGGTGGGTGGTAGTCGTCTCCTTCCGCATAGGCATAGCCAAGGCGGGCAGCAAGCCGCCTGCCGATTTCGCTTTTTCCGCAACCGGATACGCCCATCACCACGAGGCGTGCCGGCTGGCGCGGCGCTACCTGGATACCCATGCAAGCTCCGGGAGTTCAGTCCCTATTGGATCAGCATCGCGTACCATTCACGGCGTTTCAGTGCAGGAATGTTCGAACTCCCTATTCGATCGGACTACTCAAAAATTTCAACGCCCCACACTATGCTATTCAGTACATGGGTGGCGGTCGATAAGTCGATCAATCATCTGTTGCAGGCGCTCGTATGCCGCCTCATCGCCGAAGGTTTTCCTCCATTGGGAAAGATCGACAAAACCATCCGCCCCCAGCGTTTTCGACGCCAGTTCAATGCTTTGGAGAAGCACCGGGGAAAGTATTCCGTCGGTAGTTTTGACACAAAGAAATGGGGCCGATTTGTTCTGTTCGTTCGCTTTAACGAGATGAAGGAGGTCGAACATTTTGCTCTCGGCGAAATATATGCCGCAAAGGATTGCATCAACCCTTTCGGCAAGTATCTCCTGGGCCATAGCCAACGAAGTGCAGATATGCGCCTCATAATGCCCTTGTAGCGCGCGCATTGCGACAGGTGCCGATTCAGGAGTCGCTGCGAGCATGACGCGCTTCTTCAGTATTGATTTCACAATCGCTCTCAGGGCAATGTTCGCTATCGAACAGGAAAGAAATATCGACGAGTGTAAGGACACAAAACGATTGCGTCTAGTCAATATTTTTCCAATCGCGATTAAGTTTCGGAACTGGCTTGTTTCCTATGACAGACCAGCGTTTTACGACATTTTAAGCAAGGCCAATACTCAAGCAGCTTGCCAATCATCGCCCGAGCCGCTCCATTACAGACGCGATTATCGCTCTCGGCTACATGCTTTACCTGAATCTTCGGTTCGGCAAAGACGCCTGAGCTTGGTATTCCCTCAACATGAGTCGACTGTAAAGCCACGCTTTCGTACCTTTTCGAACCTACCGGGCAGCCGCTCTCGCAAAATGTCCGGACACAGTCATTGTTATACTTAATGTTTTTCTTGGGTTTCTCCTATGGCTCACATTCCGGCGCCCTTGCTTGGCCTGGGCAAATTGAGTAGCGAGGCTGGCGACGTGACCGTCGCTACGCGCGAAAACGTCAGTACTGCGGTTCATACGCATCCAACGACAAATTACGTGACAGTGACAGAAGGAGTTTTGTACCTGACGTTACACGGAGTGGAGCAGGTGGTTCGACCCGGTGAGTGGTGCGTTATTCCCGCCCATGCGGAACACGCCGAACGCTTTGTCGAAAAGACATCGGTAGTCGTTTTCTGGATCAAGGACCAGGCCGATCAGTCTGACGGACGTAGCTGAAATTGACTTTCAAGTAGCGCTGACAGCACCGGATGTCGGTTTTATCGCGGCAAGCGGTCGATCATCATTAAGCGTTATCAGAAGCAGTGTGACAAGGATCGGACGGTCGCTCCTTTGGCGTTGAACATTTAAAGGGTTGCTTCGTCTTCCCTTGGTATGCCAGTGAGTAGTTACCGCCCGCGCGGCTTGAATGCACGTATCTGTTCCAACTCAGGAGGATCATGATGGTCAGCAAGAACACAATTTGTCTCTGGTACGACGGCACCGCGCTGGATGCCGCGACGTTCTATGCAGAGACATTCCCGAACAGCGCGGTGAAGGCAGTCCATCATGCTCCTGGCGATTATCCTTCAGGCAAGCAGGGCGATGTCTTGACGGTCGAGTTTACCGTAATGGGCATTCCTTGTCTCGGCCTGAATGCGGGCCCAGCGTTCAAGCACAACGAGGCATTTTCATTCCAGGTTGCGACGGACGACCAGGCAGAAACGGATCGCTTGTGGAACGCAATTGTTGGAAACGACGGCCAGGAAAGCGCATGCGGCTGGTGCAAGGACAAGTGGGGATTGTCGTGGCAGATCACGCCACGCGCCCTGACGGAGGCCATCACCGATCCTGATCGCGCAGCGGCCAAGCGCGCCTTCGATGCCATGATGGGGATGGGAAAGATCGACATAGCTGCGGTCGAAGCGGCTCGCCGCGGCTGAACGGCTATTGGCAGAAATGGTAGCCAGCCGGACCAGGCAAGATTGCCTCTTGCGATCTGGGCCCGGCCGGCAGATGAAGCGCCTTCAAAGTCGAGAAGCCCGGAGGCTGTCCTACGCACGTGTCAATGCGGTTTCGCATATTTTGCGACGCCTGTCACATCAACCAGGACGCATCGCTCATTACCGACGACCCAGGCGTCATGATCGGGCGGCATGTAGAAAAAGTCGTTGGGACCGTATTCAACTTGTGATCCATCATCCATCTGCACCGTCATCCTGCCCTGAAGAATCAACCCGGTATGGGCGGCCTTACAGGAATCGGTCCCCGCAATCGGTTTTACATGCTGACTCCATTTCCAGCCTGGCTCAAATTCTCCCCTGCCAAAAAGGTGGTCCCCCAATTCATAAACCTGCATTTTTCCCTTGCCGTCCACGAACGGCCGGGTTTCATCGGGCTGGTCGGCAGGCTTGCGGACCAAGCTGCGTCTTTCAAGTATGGTGCTCATGATATTCCCTCCTTGCAGGAAACATTGCTCGCCATTGATGGCGAGATGCAGCCGCACAGAAAGCGAAGCCGAAAACAGGAACGGCGCAGTGGACTGTGCGCCTGCCCAACCAGCATAGGCTAGGTCGGTGTGAGATCAAGCGAAGTCGTCATCTGATTGATCCCGCGTCACGCTCATGTGCTATTCCTGGTCACCGAGGAGAGTCGTTGCAGCTAGTTGCCGTTATTCAAAAACGGTTGTTAGTAGTCATGGGCGAGTAATCTTGACGAAGCGAACCCTCTTACCTTGATATTGTCTTATTCCTCATAGCGATATTTTGCCCCGGCAAATATGAGGTGGTTTCATGGATCAGCAGACATCGGGGCGGCATCCTGAAGAGCGCCAGTCGGACGATAAGGCGGGAAATGCCGACAGCGTCAACTCTCTTGCAACGTCTGTGCTGGAAAACAGCCATGACTTGGTTGCGGCAGTGGATTCGGAGTTGCGCTTTGTCGCGCTCAACGCACCTTTTCGGCGCGAATTTGAACTGATTTTCGGCATTCCTGTGCAATCCGGCCGGCGCTTGGGCGATGTTCTGGCGCATCTGACCAATGACCGCGAAAAGGCGGCAACCTTATGCCGGCGCGCTTTGGCCGGCGAATCGTTTCGGGTGATTGAAGATTTTGGCGACGACAAGCTGCTGAGAAAAAGTTACGAACTGGCCTTCACACCTATCTTCGATACCTATCATCAGCCGATCTACGCCGCTCTTGTTATCCGCGACCTGACGATGATGCGGGTGACGGAACGACGTTTCGGTGCATTGCTGGAGGCAGCCCCCGATGCCACGATCATCATGCGGCCAGATGGCACGATTGATCTGGCCAACGCCCATGCCGAGCGCATGTTTGGGTATGCCCGGCACTCGATGTTGGGTCTTCCTGTGGAACGGCTGATTCCAGCACGGTTTCGTGAGAGACATATTGCACAGCGCCATCAATTCGCACTTCATCCGGCAAGCAGGCCGATGGGCAGTGGCCGCACCGATTTACTCGGCGTGCGCGCAGACGGCTTAGAGTTTCCAGTTGAAATCAGTTTAAATCCACTGGATGTGGGTGGCGAAACCATGGTGGTTGCGGCCATCCGCGATATGACGGTTCGCCAACGCGCTGAAGACCAGTTGCGCGCGTTATCGGCGGAACTGGAACGGCGCGTGGCGGAGCGCACCGCCGAGCTTGAGCACGTGCACAAGATTTTCAAAACGACTTTCGAGCAGGCGTCAGTCGGCATTGCGCATGTCGCGCTTGATGGGAGATGGATTCAGGTTAATCAAAAACTATGCGACATCGTTGGCTATTCAATCGATGAAATGGCGTTGCTGACATTTCAGGACATTACTTATCCGGCTGACCTCGATGCGGATCTGAAGTTGATGTCGCAACTCTTGGCTGGAGAAATTCCTACGTATGCCATGGATAAGCGCTATGAGCACAAGAACAGCCAAATCATCTGGATTAACCTCAGCGTTTCTCTCGTAAGAGACAACCAGGGCGCCCCCGAGTATTTCATCTCGATTGTGAAAGACATCAGCGACCGCAAACGCGCCGAGGCAGAGCTGCAAAAAAGTAAGGACGATCTTGAATTGGCTGTTTCAGCCACCGGTGTTGGCATGTTTGACTTTTACCCACAAACCGGCGACGTCAACTGGAGCGCCGAGATGAAGCGGCAGTATGGCCTGCCCCCGGACGCGCATGTGGATTACGATACTTTCCTGTCCACAGTACATCCCGACGATCGCTCGCACGTAGAGGTGGGGTTGGCACAGGCAATGCAGGACCCGTCACATAGCCGATTTCAACTGGAGCACCGCATTCTTCGCTTTGATGACAAACTGGAGCGCTGGATTCAAGCGCGCGGGCAGTTCTTTTTCGACGGCGGCCAACCATGGAGGTGCATCGGAACCGCACTCGATATCACGGAAAAAAAACAGGCCGAAGAGGCGCTACGGGAAAGTGAACGTCAACTCAGATTGATCTTCGATGCGACACCCATTGGAATGGTCAGGCGAACGGTCCGCGGTGAGCTGCGAGAGGCCAATGCCGCATTCCTGCGCTTGATCGGATACAGCCGCGACGATCTTCTTTCCGGGAGACTCCGTGCGGATCAGTTGACACCGTCCGAATTTTTGGCGGCGGACCGAAAAGCGATAGCGCAAGCATTACGACACGGAATATCTGCCGTGTTTGAAAAGGAATACCAGCGCACCAGCGGCGAGCGCGTTCCCGTCTTGGTGGCATTTGCTACCGCCGGCGGCGACAGGGACCTGGTGGGGTTTGTTCTCGACATCAGTGAACGCAAGCACGCGGAAGAACGCATCCGGCAAGCGGCGTTGCATGACCCCTTGACTGGATTGCCGAACCGCGTTTTGCTGTTCGACTACGCAAAGCGCATGTTTGCCCGCGCCAAACGCGCCGGGCAGCACAGCGCTGTCCTGTTTGTCGATCTCGATCGCTTCAAGCCCATCAATGACAATTACGGCCACGAGGTGGGCGATGACGTCCTGCGCGAGGTGGCGCGGCGCATTACCCATTGCACGCGTGCCGACGACATCGCATTCCGGCTAGGCGGTGATGAATTCCTGGTACTGCTGCCGGAAATCGATAACGATGCGAATGCCGGCGAGGTGGCGCGCCACATGGCCAACTGCGTTAACCGTCCTTACCATGTCGATGGCCTTGAACTCTCCGTTTCCCCATCTGTAGGCATCAGCATCTATCCGCGCGACGGCGAAGAAATCGACACTCTCGTGAACAACGCCGATGCTGCGATGTACCAGGCAAAGCAGGCGGGACGCAACAATATCCAGTTCTATTCCCAGGAGTTGGCGGCACAAGCGCAGTGGCAATCCCGCGTTGAAGAGCAAGTCAAAGTGGCGCTGGCCCATGACAGCTTCGAATTGTTCTATCAGCCAGTGATCGACATGCATACGTCTCGTCTGATCGGTGTGGAGGCACTAGTACGCTGGCCCCATGCCGAGATCGGACCGGACCGGTTTGTGCCGATTGCAGAATCGACGGGCCAAATCACCCGGCTTGGGGAATGGGTGGTTGGCGAGGCCTGCCGACAACACAAAAAGTGGCTGGAACATGGGCTGCCGCCTATCTCGATTGCAGTTAACGTGTCGGCCGTACAGCTACGCAATCACGAATTTGCGCAGCAATTTGCCGGCCTGTTGGACAAGTACGCGTTGAAAGCGGAGGCGCTGCAGGTAGAAGTCACCGAAACTGCGCTCATGGAAAATATTGAGCGCACTATCGATGTCTTGGCGCAACTGCAACGGTTGAGCATCAAGGTTGCCCTGGATGATTTCGGCACTGGATATTCCAGCCTGAATTATCTGTCGCGGCTACCGATTAACAAAATCAAGGTGGACAAGTCATTCGTGCAACGGCTTTCCCATGATATGGCCAGTCAGGCAATTACCCAGGCCATCATTGCCTTGGGACGGTCCTTGAAACTGGAAGTGGTAGCCGAGGGCATTGAATCGGAAGCGACCTTGCATTACCTGCGCGAGCACGGATGCACCCACGCTCAGGGATACCATGTGTGCAAACCGGTGAATGCCGATGCATTCGAGGCGTGGTATCAAGGGCACAGGGCAGCGTACATGCATTAGCCTTCACCAAACTTGGAAACAGGCCGGAAAGTGGGTGCGGCATGGACCCACCCACGACATTGTCCACAGCAAAATATCGATCAGCAATTGTGTCGCTGGCTGTTGCTCAGCCTTGGTAGTCCTTGATCAGCCACTGTTCTTCAACGCCATCGACCCGGCCGCGCAATGTCACAAGAGATTTTTTCAGGACTGCTCCCGATCCTTGATTCGAAAGTCTATTCCGACTCGAACTGCATCGCGCGATTGCACTCGAAGTTGAGCGAATAGTTCTTTTTGCAAGAAAGGAGATGACATGAATCGCGATCAAATCAAAGGCGGCTTCAAGGAGGCTGCTGGCAAGATTCAACGGAAATTCGGCAAAATGGTTGGAAGCAATCGCCAGGAATCCAGTGGGATACAGACCGAGGCCGAAGGCAAAATCCAGAAGGCGGCTGGCGATGTCACCGATACAGTGGGCAAGGCGGTAGATAGCGTGAAGAGCATCTTCAAAAAATAGCAGTCACTGAACTAACGGCACAAATACCGGAAGCGGCGAGTTTGCTCGCCGCTTTCATTTGATAGGGGGAGTGCCCAACGCATTGCCGGAAACATACCCACAGGCTGCCCTCAAACTTGAACGTCATACCTTGCTGCTGCAAATGATTGAAGCACGTATGCAACGATCTTCAAGAATGGCCATGCGTAATCAGTCGCATGCTGAAGAGACTGCAAACAGCATCAGCCATGGATTAGGATTTGTCGCAGCACTTGCCGGTACGCCGTTTCTGATCATGCAGGCGGTGAAGCACAACGATGCAGCCGGCGTCGTTGCCATGGCATTATTCTCGGCAAGTATGATCACGCTTTATCTGGCGTCTACGCTCTACCACGCGCTACCCGCCGGGAAGGCAAAGCGGGTGTTTCGAGTGATCGAGCATTCCGCAATTTATCTCTTGATTGCCGGGACTTACACGCCTTTTACGCTTGGCATCCTCCGAGGGGCATGGGGATGGGCGCTGTTCGGCACAGTCTGGATGATTGCAGTCGTCGGGATCGCCCTCAAGGCATTTGGAAAAGCCGCTCATCCAGTGTTATCGACAGGGCTGTATCTGGTGATGGGATGGCTCGTTGTCGTCGCCGCCGTTCCGATGGCAAAAAGCATTGCGCCCACCGGGGCACTTCTCGTCATTGCTGGCGGCTTGTGTTACACGGTTGGCGTAGTGTTTTTTGCGCTCGATTCACGATTGAAATTCGGCCATTTCATCTGGCATCTCTTCGTCCTTGCCGGAACCGCGTGCCATTATTTTGCCGTTCTCTGGTACGCCGTTTAACGGGCAATCCAGAGCAATGAACGTACTTCTTGTCGCGCGCGGTACAGCGCCATCGTGCTGACGTCACGGTGGCTTTTCCCGGGTTGAAGGAGAATTATTTGGCGCGCCTGGATTTGGCTTTGACGGAGGAAGGCGTGTCCGGCAGGGCGGGAAGCCAGTTTGCAAGTTGGGGCATGGGTTGCATCTTGAAGGGGCTCAAGTCCGACGCCAGAATCCCGAATGCCTTCCGGTTCGCATCGGCGATTCGCTCAAGCGCTTGCTGTTGACTGGACATGGCGTTTTCGGTAAGAGCCTTGCCGCAGGATTGCGCGGCATTCGTCCATGCCTTGATTGTCTGCTCCTGAATTATCCTTGCCGAGCTGACGCTCAGGTATTCCATATTTTGACGAATGGCTTCGCCATAGACATTGGCGATTTTTGTCGACAGGGCAAGGAACGGATTTTGGGAGAAAGGATTAGTGGCGGGGGAAGCGTTAGGCACAAGGGTTTCCAGTACGGTAGTGAATGAATGCAGAAGTGCATTGAATTTATATTTTGGTACTACTGTACGACTAGGGAATCTGGAATTGGTTCATAACTATCTGACAATTGCCGATCTTGATTCATGGGGCGTCTTTTTATGCTGGCGTGAAAGGGGGACCCAGGCGAAGGGTTGGAACATTGCCGCCGGTAAGCTTTGAGATTGCCTCCAAATTCATCCGTGGTTTTTGTGCGCCGCATCAAAAATAGGCGCATACTTTTGACAATGCTCATCCGAGCCATCTCATATGGAGAAATTTATCGAGACCATCAAACTTCAGCCGCCCCCGGCGGTTCTTTTCGCGCTTGAACCGCTTCGTGCGATATCCGATTACGTTGCCGGTGTAGTCGGCCCCATCGGGTCTTTGCCACGCGGCGATGGTCATCCCGTGATCGTGTTTCCCGGCCTTGCCGCGAGCGGCGCAGCGACCGCGGACATGCGCGGCCGTCTGCAGCAGTTGGGCTACGAGATTTATGACTGGGAACAGGGTTTCAATAACTGGCCAGACGCCGAGTTTGACCTGCGGCTTGAACGCCTTGGCACGCATCTTCAACGGATACAGGCACGGCATGGCTGCGCTGTGTCCCTGATCGGGTGGAGCCTCGGCGGCATTTATGCCCGCGAGCTTGCAAAGAAATTTCCGGATCTGGTGCGGCAGGTTATTACGCTGGCGACGCCATTCACTGACAAGCCTGACTCGACGCATGCAGGATGGCTTCTTACTTTGATGAACGGAGGCGCCAGCCCAGTGGGTGATGCGTTACTGGAGCGCCTGAGAGCAGATCCGCCGGTACCCTCGACATCGATTTACTCGCAAACCGACGGCGTTGTAGCGTGGCAAGGATGCCTGGGAACAGAATCGCCACGTCACCGCAACATCGAGGTCAACGGCGTCAGCCACATGGGCATGGTCCATCATCCGGAAGTGCTGCGTGTCGTGGCCGACCTTCTTGTGCGCCCGTGTTGACCGACTGTTTTGCGCGCGACATTCATTATGCCGGCCTGGAAATCGCCTTCAAACCGGGTCGACGATTGGCGTAGTTGAATCGGCGAATTACCCATCTAACGCGCTCCATTCTTGTCGGTGATGAACGTGTGGAGGACTGCGCGACGCATTTCTTCCGACGGGGGCGGGCCGCCTGATCCACGCTCAAGCCTTTGAGACAGAAAAAACGGCTTCATCCCCCTGGCATCGAATGCACCGACTGTTGCGCTGCAGCCGAGGCGGTCGGCGCAGCTTTCAGGCAACTCAGCTCTCGAACTTGGGTCAAATCAAGTCAGCTCCTGGAGACGACTGGCGAGAAAAATGGACAAACAATATGTGAGGAGCAATAACCCGAGCTTAGACCATGCTTTTTCCAGAGCGCAGGCGGGAGTGAGAGAGGGATTGCTAACCGCGATATTGGACAGCATGCCGGAACTGATTGCTGCGGTCGATACCGATTGCTGCTTCACGGCGTTTAATGCGGCTTACGCCAGAGAGTTCCGGACGATTTTTGGCGTTGAGTTAAAAGTGGGCTGCGACTTGGCCGCCATGCTGGCCCCACTGCCGGAAGACCAACGGGCAGCCCTAGCTCTGTTTAGAAGAGCCCTACTGGGTGAGACCACCAGCGTGACCGAGACCTTCGGCGATCCGGCGAAGTCCCGTCGGCACTACGAGTTGCGTTTCGCCCCCGTCCGGGATGCCGACGGCCGGGTGATCGGCGCCGCCCAGATCGGCAGGGATATTACAGAGCGCAGAAACGCCGAAGAGCGGCAGCAGTCCAGCGAGGAAAAATATCGAAGCCTGTTCACCAACATGACCGAAGCCTTCGCCCTGGGCGAACCGATCCTCGGCGACCAGGGCAGGCCCGTCGATTATCGCTATCTGGAAGTCAATGAGGCCTTTTACACCCATACGGGCATGTCCAGGGATATCGTCGGGCAGCCCATGCGCGAAAACTTGCCGGATCTGGAACAAGTCTGGATCGATCGTTATTGTTCCGTCGCGCTCACGGGGACGGCGGACCGTATCGAGAGTTACAACGCCGACACGCAGCGTCACTATGACGTCTATATCTTCTGCCCCAACCCAGGCCGGTTTGCCATTCTGTTCCGCGACGTCACCGAGCAAAAGCGCATCCTCGAAGCCCTGCAGGACAGCGAAAAGCGCTACACCGCCCTGTTCAACAACCGGACGAATGCAGTCGCCCACTTGCGGGTCGTTGCAGATGAGAGGGGGGAGCCGGTCGATTACTACTTCGATGCCATCAATGACGCTTGGGAACGTTTGATGGGTCTTCGACGCGACGAAGTCGTCGGTCGCTTGGCGAGCGCGGTTTTTCCCGGGCTGAGAGAGCAGGAATGGGATCCAGTAGAGCATCTGGGCCGGATCGCCCTCGAAGGTGGGGAAGGCACCTTCGATATCCACTTCGGGCCGACCGGACAATGGGTATCGATCTACGCCTACAGTCCCAAGCACGGTGAATGCACGGTGATCTTTACCGACATCACCGACCGCAGAGTAACGGAAGCAGCGCTGCAGCAGAGCGAAAAGCGGCTTGGCCTGGCACTGAAAGCGGCCGGCACGGCCGTCTGGGAAATGGACATCGGCACACAGGAGATTATTCCCGCAGGCGACCTGCTCTTTACCATGCTGGGTTACACGCCCGGCGACATCAAGACATTGCCTGAGTGGCTTTCGCTCATGCATGAGGAAGACTTGCCGGGCGTGCCGGAAATGATTGGTGACGTGATCGAAGGTCAACGGGACAGTTACTGGCGAGAAATGCGTCTGCGCGCCAAGGACGGTCGCTGGCACTGGATGCTGTCGCAGGCAACTGCCGTCGAGCGCGATGCGCAGGGCAAGGCGGTCCGTCTGGTGGGCACGCTGACGGACATCGATGAGCGCAAACTGGCGCAAGAGCGTGTCCGCGAAGCAGCGCTGCACGACCCGCTGACCGGCCTGCCGAACCGGGCGCTCCTTTTCGAGTACGGCAGCCACCTCATCGCCGCAGCACGCCGGAATCACAATCGCGGGGCGCTGCTGTTCATCGATCTCGACCGCTTCAAGCCGATTAATGACCTCTATGGACACGAAATAGGAGACCGCGTCTTGAAGGAGGTCGGTAAGCGACTCCTTGGCTGCACGCGGCAGGAGGACGTGGTGGGACGACTGGGAGGCGACGAATTCGTCATCGTCTTGCCGCACGTCGACTCTGGCCGTTACCCAGCGGCCGTCGTCGCCCAGCACGTCGTCGACAGCCTCAGCCGGCCCTTTCCGATCGATAGCCTCGAGTTGTCGATTTCGCCTTCGATCGGGATCAGCTACTACCCTGAGCACGCCACCGATATCAGCGCGCTGATTCATACCGCGGATCTTGCGATGTACCGGGCGAAGCAGTCCGGGCGCGCGAACTACCAGTTCTACACCCCGGAGCTGGACCGGCAAGCCGACGCGGCCTATGCATTGGAGGCGCGACTCAAGGAAGCGCTGCGGCACGGGGATCTGGAACTTCACTACCAGCCGGTCGTGGACATCAAGAGCGGCAGGTTGATCGGCGCCGAAGCGCTGGCGCGCCTCGCTGGCTACGACGGCCAGGCAATCAGCCCTGCGAGATTCATCCCGGTCGCCGAATCCGCCGGCTTGATTGGAGAACTCGGGGAGTGGGTGGCGGCAGAGGCATGCCGCCAGCACGCGGCGTGGCTGGAAGAGGGATTGCGGGTCGCGATTGCCATCAACGTATCACCGCTGCAGTTCCGGCAGCGGGATTTCGCCCAACGGCTGGGAAAGATCGTGGCCGACAATGGCATCGACCCATACGGCATTCAGGTTGAAGTGACCGAGAGCGCGGTCATGGAGAACGTGGATGAGGCGATCGAGATACTGAACCAGCTCAAGTCCTTTGGCGTAAAGGTCGCGCTGGACGATTTCGGCACTGGTTATTCCAGCCTGAGCAGCCTCTCCAGCCTGCCTTTGGACAAACTCAAGGTCGACCAGTCGTTTGTGCGCCGCGTCGAGCGCGATCCTGCGAGCCGCGCCATCACGAGAGCCATGATCGCGCTCGGCCGCGCATTGAATCTCGAAATCGTTGGGGAAGGCATTGAATCCGAAGACGTCCTGGGATATCTGCGACGCGAGGGCTGCGACCACGCCCAGGGATTCTGGGTCAGTCATCCATTGCCTGCGCTGGAGTTCGCGCAGTGGTATCGGAAAGAGCATGTACTCTGGTAGTAGCTAGCCCTTACGCGCACTGCTGCCCCACAGTTCTCCGCTGCAGCGTCCAGCGTTGGTCAAGCAGTCTACTTGCGCGGTCATCTTCCGTCAGCTGCCGTGGCCCGGACCGATACGATCACGAGAATTTGGGTATCCGGGGCGCTCTCGCACATATTGTTCAAATTCAGGCAGAGGCAATGGGCGGCCAAACAGGTATCCCTGATAGAAGTAACAGCCGGTCGCGGAAAGTGCGTCACGCTGTTCGTGGGTTTCCACTCCCTCTGCAATGACGGAAAGATTCATGCTGTCGGCAAGGGCGACGATCGTTCTGGCAATGGCAGCATCGTTGCCATCAATCAGGATATCCCTGACAAAGCTTCGGTCGATCTTGAGCTGATCCAGCGGCAAACGCTTCAGGTAAGCAAGCGACGAATAACCGGTACCGAAGTCGTCCAGTGAAAAACTGACGCCCTTGGCTTTCAGCGCGCACATCTTGGTAATGACGCCTTCGACATCGTCGACCAAGAGGCTCTCCGTGAGCTCAAGCTTGAGCCGTTGCGGATTGGCGCCGCTTTTTTCAATCACCGACAGCACCTGCTCCACGAAGTCGGGGCGGCGGAATTGTCGCGCACTGACGTTGACGGCGAGCGTGAGATGCGCCGTCGACGCATGGGCGGCCCAGATGGACAGCTGCTCGCACGCCGTCTGCAACACCCAGGTACCAATGTGCTGAATCAGCCCGGTTTCTTCTGCTAACGGGATGAATTCTCCCGGCGCGATCAATCCTCGCGCCGGATGCAGCCAACGCACCAAGGCCTCGGCGCCCGTCACTTCGCCGCTCCTACCGACCTGGACCTGGTAGTAAAGGGCAAATTGGCTTTCTTGCACGGCGAGGCGCAAGTCGCTTTCAAGGGCGGCGCGTTGGGCGATGGCGGCTTGCATCTCCGGATTAAAAAAACGCAGCGTATTGCGCCCAGCCGCCTTTGCCTGATACATCGCCAGATCGGCCTGTTTCAACAAATCCTCGATGCTGCCCTGGTGATCCGAAAATAAAGTAACGCCAATACTCGCCGTGCTCGGATATGCGCCGTCTTGAAGCTGGAAGGCTTGGCTGAACGCTCCCAGGATGTGTTCGCCCACGATTTCGGCCTGCGTGGCCGCTTCCCCTGAGCAGTCGCTCAAGTTCTCCAGCATCACCACGAATTCGTCGCCGCCCAGCCGGGCAACGGTGTCTCCTTGGCGTGCGCCGTGGATCAAACGTTGTGCGACTTGTTGCAGCAGCTGATCGCCGACGTCATGCCCCAGCGTATCATTGAGCATCTTGAAGTTATCCAGATCAATGAAGAGCAGGGCGCCGTTCCGATGCGTGCGTGTGCAAGTGGCCAATGCCTGCTTTAGCCTGTCGAGCAGCAAGCGGCGATTGGGAAGATGTGTGAGCGGGTCATAGAAGGCGAGATTGCGAATGGCGTCTTCTGCCTCCTTGCGCGACGTCATGTCCGTCATCGTGCCAACGAAGTGCGTCAATACATGCGAGGCGTTGTATACAGCGGTAATCGTCAGCCACAAGGGGTATTTCTCGCCATTTTTTCGGCGGTGCCAGATATCGCCTTGCCAGGTGCCGGTTTGGAGAATGCTGTCCTTTACCGCGGTATAGAATGCCGAGTTATCAATAGTCGAGCGCAGCGGCTGCGGTGTTTGGCCAATGGCCTCGGCACTCGAATAACCCGTAATTTCCGAGAACGCCCGGTTGACTCGCAAGATCACTCCCTGTGCGTCGGTAATGAACATCCCCTCCTGTGCTTCGAAGGCGATTGCAGCAATACGCAAGTCGATTTCGGCATGTTTGCGATCGGTGATGTCGGCAATGACCCCGACCAGCCCGGTTATGACGCCACTGATATCGTAGAAGCGTTTCCCGGTTAAGGTTCCCCAGAATGTCGTCTGGTCTGGGCGATAGTAAAGACGTTCCAGTTCGACCGAAGCAGTGTTGCTGCATAATAGGTCAAGCATTCTTTGCCGCGCCATGTCCCGCTCTGCCGGATGCACCAGGGCGACGTATTCATTGCCCACCAACGCGTCGAGCGGCGTCGCAAACATTTCCGCCATACGCCGGTTGGCATGGGTGATGCGCCCGTCCATGTCGACCAGGAAGATCGCCACACTCGATGTATCCAGAATCTGCGTGAGCATTGCTTCCCGCGCAGCAAGCTCCGCATTGGTCCGCGCCAGCGCTGTCGTACGCGCGCCCACCGTGTCTTCCAAATCTCTGTTGATGGCAGCCAATTGTTGTGCAGACTGCGTTTGTCGCAAGCGGTTCAAACCGCTATCGGCCAGCATGCCGGCTAGCGTCGCATAGAGTTGGATCACGGATTCGACGCGCTCCCTGGGCAGGACCGGCACCTTGGAAATAGCGTCTAGATAACGCGCCTCATCAAACCCGAATTGCCGTGCCTGCTTGCGAAAGAAATCGAGATCGGGCGCATCAGTCAGGAATTGGCCAGTAAACACATTTGCCACATGCTGCCCGTCCACGATGATCGGTGCTGCCGTGTCGAGGAGGCCATTCAGGCAGCGATAAATAGCGAATGGCAGCCCTCGCGTCATGCTCTCGGCGAGTGACGTGTCACTTTCATTGCAACGTTGACAAGTGCGGGCATCCACGCGATGAAAATTGACGCAAGCCTCCTGCCATCCAGCATGCGCGATTACAACACCGTCGACGTCAATCACTGCGTTCGCAATGCCAATAACCTGATGAAAGCTCTCCATAAGACTCTGCAGCTTCTCGACATCGACGAGGTGGGCGTATTTGAAACTATCGGGAAGGCTCATGGATGGGGCGGGCGTCAGTGTTGGCAAAAGCGGCATCACATAATCTGATGCCCACGGTAATTTTACCTGCCATGGATTGCATTCGGCTAGGAAACGAAGCGCTCAACGCACTGAGGACGAACGCACGCCAGGTAGCGGGCATTGAGGCATGTTCTGATACAACAAATCCGAAGCGAATCCCGGGTGGCGATCACACTTTTTCGATATCGCTGGAGTGCTTCTTCGACAAGATCGACCAGGAACGCACGGTGGTTTGCCATTCCTGGTCGATTTGCGTCATCGCCATGCAAGGGGCGTCCAACGATGGATCAAGGATGTCCTTTTGTATATCTCAGACGCTCTTCCACCAACTTTTGCCAGTCGGACCCGCCATATCCTCCCACCAGATCATGTCCGATCGCCGTCCACGCCGAAGATGCTGGGTCTAATCCAATCGCCACGATGAAAGGTGCGTCGGCGACGATGAATTGCCGGCCATAGGGTAGCAAGTATCGGCCGCTATGTTTTTGAAGAGTTTCGCAAGCGTCTTCGTAACGAGCGAACCAATGGTTCAGCAGCGCCGAGCATGTTTTGTCGTACCAGAACGTTCCCATGTCGTCGGTCGGTCGAGCCTCGCCTCCCAGCACCTTGCGTGCGTGATCCCATGTATTGAAGCCAGCCTCCACCGACACGACATTGAGGCAAAGCGACAAGGTCCATGCATCGGGGATTGCCCAGCGCCGCTGCTTCGCAATGGCTACCGCCCGACCATGTGCCGCCTGGCCAGGGTCAGTCAATGCCTTGCGCAACAAGCGAGCGCGAATCTTCAGCTCTTCGATTGGCGATGTCATGGCATTTTCCCGAAATTCATAGGTGGATGGCCTTCCATGGCGACTGCGTGATGCCGTGCATCCATCGCCTCAACCGTATCTGGATGGGTAAGCCAGTAGAAGGGCGGCGAATCACGCAAGCCGTCAAGAACGCGCCGTGCAAAACTCGGCGCGGATTCGGCGTGACGCATTGCTTCCAGAAGATAAACCGTGAGCGGATCCGCTGGCGCCCGTACGCCATCCGGCAAAGCATTGTTAAGGATATTGGTTTGCACCAGGCCCGGGCATAACGCATGCAGCGTGACGCCTGAATCTCGTGTTTCGTAATACAGGCTTTCCAGCATGCTTAACAGGGCAGCCTTGGATGCGCGATACAAGGCCGCGCCAGGATAGGTCAGCAAGGCGGCTGCCGACACCGTGACGACAGCCTTGCCGCTGGCCGACACTAAATGCGGCCACCAGCTGCGCAGGCAATGGAGAGCGCCCATCGTGTTGACGTTCCATACGCGCTGCCAATCCTGCCCGCTGGCGCCGAAAACCGATCCGGAGGCGCCGATGCCTGCGTTTGAAAACAAGTAATTCAGCGGCCGATGAGAAAACGTGTCGGCCAATCGCTGCATGGCGTCGGCGTCACTGACGTCGAGTTCAATCGCGGTGATATTCGGACGCGTTTGAAACGGCATGGGGTTCTGGTCGATAGCAATGACTTCGACAGAGCGCGCGACGAGTTCGAGGGTAAGTGCCAAACCAATGCCGGAAGCGGCACCGGTAACGACTGCAAGGGGAGTGGTCATGTGAACCTTCCTATTCGCGTTTTGGCTTCCCGCTAAGCCTTACGAATGGGTCGATCACATCCAGTATGCAGATGAGAGACGAAGGGTGAGAGCCTCTTTTGCGGGAGGGCGTCCCTTAACGCCCGGTGTTGGAGGCGAATTTTATACCACATGCACGGACATCGCAAAAATTCGGCGCGACAGAGGATGCTTTCAGCAACCTGTGGCTTATGGGACGCCTTGATATCGGCATTGGCTCGGAATGCTGCGGATACCGACCGGGCGCTTCGCGGCAAAAGCAGCGCCAACTTAAAACCCGGCCTTTGTACTCATCAAAGCTATCGTCTTTTTCGTCCCCGACCTGAAGGGCAGCTTCGGGATTCAATTCAAGTAAACACGAGCCACGTAAGCCTGATCTACCGTCCAGCAAGTTCAGTTCACGGCAGCCGAAAGCGACGTTTCGGCTGTGATGGGCGAATAGTCCCCGTAGCCGTCGGGCCAGGAAGTCAGGATCTCGAAGCCGCTTTCCGTCACTGCCACCATGTGCTCCCATTGCGCGGACAGGGAGCGGTCCTTCGTCACGACCGTCCAGCCGTCGGCCAACTGCACCGTCCCCGGCTTGCCCGCGTTGAGCATTGGCTCAATGGTGAAGATCATGCCGGGCTCAAGCACCAGGCCAGTGCCCAGTCGGCCATAGTGCAGCACCTGCGGTTCGTCATGATAGACGGTCCCAATGCCGTGGCCGCAGTATTCGCGTACGACGCTGAATCCCTCGCGATGCGCGACGGTCTGGATGGCGTGACCGACATCGCCCAGCGTCGCCCCCGGGCGAACCGCGAGGATACCGGCACGCATTGCTTCATAGGTCGAGCGCACCAGGCGCTTGGCGAGGATTCCCGGTTCGCCGACTAAATACATGCGGCTGGTATCGCCATACCAGCCATCCTTAATAACTGCGACGTCAATGTTAATGATGTCGCTATTCTTCAGGCGCCTGTCAGAGGGAATTCCATGACAAACGACATGGTTGATCGAAGTGAGGACGGTCTTGGGATAGCCGTTGTAGCCCACGTTGGCAGGGATGGCCCTCAGTTCATCGACGATGTAGTCGTGGCAAATCCTGTCGAGTTCACCCGTAGTAATGCCGGGCCTGAGGTGCTCCGCGATCATCCTGAGCACGTCCGCCGCCAGTGCGCCCGCGCGCCGCGCCATTCCGATCTCCGCTTCCGAACGGATGGGAACCTTATTCCTGATCTTCACGCTGCCTCCGGCTCGGCCGAGTCCCGGATGGCTGCCGAAGTGAGCTCCCCAGACTGATGCACCCTAATGAGCAACTGGCAGATCTCGCCATAACTTAACTTGGGATTGAGTTCGGCCAGCATGCCGACTCGAAGCCAGTGTTCGGCTTGCGCATTGATGGAGCGACTGAGTGCAGCGCTGGTGGAGCGCAGGTTTTCGTGCATCTGCTCGGAGATTTTCAGAATTCCCATTTTTATATCAAATATATGATTTGTAGTTGGTTCATATACTACCATGCTGTCGATTCGGCGGGCGAATCTCAGTTTTCAAGAAAACCGAAGCGATTGTGACTTGGTATATCCTTTCCAGGGACGAAGACTCGCCCACGCCACATTTGAACTTTGCCACATGGACTGAGCTCAAAAGAAAGAGCACATGGCCGGATTAGGAAAGTGCCGCAGTGTCGCGATGGGACATAAGCAGTGATTTCACAGAACTATGTTCGTACTGCGCAATCTTGCGCGGTAGACGCGCGCACTGCCGTGCGCGAACTTCATGCTGGTATTCAACAACCCGATGCCGAGCTAGTGATCTTCTTTTGTTCGAGCCTGTATGACCTCGATGCCATTGCCGAAGAAGTGAACCACCTGTTCGCCGGCGTGACCGTGGTTGGCTGCACGACAGCCGGTGAAATCGGGCCGGCCGGCTATCAAAATCACAGCATCACTGGAGCCAGTTTTTCGTCCTGTGTATGTAAGGCGGTGATCGGGCACATCAGCCAACTCCAGCAGTTCGAGATTGTCAGTGGACGTCGCTTCGCACAGTCACTGCTGCAGCAACTGGAAAGCCATGCGCCGGCGGCCGACACTAGCAACAGCTTTGCGTTTCTGTTGATCGACGGCATGTCTCGGCGCGAAGAGGCGGTGGCCCGCTCGTTGCAGGACGGATTGGGACAGATACCGCTGTTCGGTGGTTCCGCCGGAGACGACCTGGAATTGGCGCACGCCTGGGTCTTTCACCAAAACAAGTTTCACTCTGACAGTGCCGCGCTGATTTTGGTCAGCAGCACGCTTCCCTTCAAGATTTTCAAGACCCAGCACTTCGTCAGCGAAGCTGAGCGGCTGGTGGTCACCGAAGCCGACGCCGCCCGCCGCATCGTCAAGGAAATTAACGGTTTGCCGGCAGCCGAGGAGTACGCGCGCGTAGTCGGCACCCAAGTGACTGAGTTAAATCCGAAGCGCTTCGCCGCGTCGCCGGTGGTAGTGGCGATTGACGGCACCGACTATGTGCGTTCGATTCAGAGTGCCAACCCGGACGGCAGCCTGACTTTTTACTGCGCAATCGACGAAGGCCTGGTGCTGCGCGTGGTACGGGGCGTGGATTTGCTGGGCAACCTGGAGCACGCGTTCGATAGTTTGCGTGCGTCCGTCGGCCCGCTGCAAATGGTGATTGCGTGCGACTGCGTGCTGCGCAACCTGGAAATTACGCAAAGCGGCCTGAAAGAGGCGGTAGGAGCCGTACTGCACCGAAATAACGCGATCGGATTCAGTACTTACGGAGAACAGTACCGTGGCGTGCACGTCAACCAGACGCTGACCGGCATCGCTTTCGGCTGCCCGCGCGATGGCTGAACTGCTGGCATCCGCCGCTGCCGCCGAGGAACAGCGGCTGCGCAATGAAATCGTGCGCCTCAACAAAGTGGTGCAGGCGCTGATGAATCGCGCCGAGCGCAGTATGAATGCGCAGGGATCCGATTTCGGCTTGTTCCAAACCGCCATCGTTCTCGAAGACCAGGTGCGCGACCGGACCCGCGAACTGGAGGCGGCGCTGCGCGAAAATGAAAAGATCAACCGCGATCTGCAACGCACCAAAGAGCAGATGGAGCGCGAAATCGAAGAGCGCAAGCGGGCGCATGCCGCACTCGAGCGCGAGCGCGAAGAGCAGAAAGTCCTGATCGTCCGGCTGGAACAGGCGATGAACCAGCTGGTACAAGCCGAGAAACTGGCCGCACTTGGGAGCCTGGTGGCCGGCGTGGCGCACGAACTCAATACGCCGCTGGGCAACTCGCTGACCGTGGCCTCGGCACTGAACGAGGTGATCTGCACTTTCACGGATCGGTTCAATGCTGGCAGCCTGAGCAAGCAGGCTCTGCTCGATTTCATTGCCCAATGCCGCGAAGCCGCGCAACTGATCGAACGAAACTCGCAGCGCGCCGCGGCCCTGATCGGCAATTTCAAGCAAGTGGCAGTCGACCAGACCAGCATGCGCCGCCGCAAATTCGATCTGCGCCAGGCACTGGACGAAGTGCTGTCGACGCTGCAGCCCAACCTCAGGCATACCCGGCATCGCCTGGAAGTCGCGGTCGAGCCGGGCATCGAACTCGAGGGTTATCCCGGCCCGATTGAGCAAATCATCGCCAATCTGCTGACCAATTCGCTGCTGCATGGGCTTGAAGGCATCGACGAGGGCACCATCCGCGTCAGCGCCGAACAGCGCGGCCAGGATCAGATCGCACTGTGCTTTAGCGACAACGGTATCGGCATGAACGAAGCGACTGCGCGCCGTGCATTCGACCCATTTTTCACCACCAAGCTGGGAAAAGGCGGCAGCGGCCTCGGGTTGTACATTGTCTACAACCTGGCGACGGTCGTGTTGGGCGGCACCATCACCCTTGCCAGCAGTCCGGGGCAGGGCGCACGCTTCGAACTGCTGCTGCCGCGGGTAGCGCCGCAGGCGCCGGCCGCCGAGAAGGAAAACCATGCAGCCTGAAGATGAACCGCTCAACTTTCTCGATGCGGAACCCGAGCCCACTGACGCGGCCGGCGCACCGTGGAAATTGCTGATTGTCGATGATGACGCCGAGGTGCACGAGGCGACTCGCTTTGCGTTTCATAATCTACGCATTGCCGGCCGGCCTTTGCAGCTGATCAATGCCCGCTCCGCCGCCGAGGCAGCTGCCATTTTGGAAGCGGAGCCGGAAGTCGCCGTCATCCTGCTCGACGTGGTGATGGAAAGCCCGAACGCCGGCCTGGATCTGGTGCAGCGCATCCGCCATGAATTCGGCCTGACCGACGTGCGCATCATTCTGCGTACCGGCCAGCCCGGCCATGCGCCGGAACTGAAGGTGATCCGCGACTACGACATCAACGACTACAAGACCAAGGCCGAGCTCACTCATACCCGGCTGGTGACGGCATTGATTGCCGCGATCCGCTCCTATGATCAATTGCGCACCATCAGCGACAACCGGCGCGGACTGGAATTGATCGTCACCGCCACGCCGAGCCTGATGCAAGCGCAGGAAATCGGCAGCTTCGCCAACAATGCGCTGCAGCTCTTGATGTCGCTGTTACACCTGCGCGGCGAGGAGGGTGTTTGCGTGCAGGGCAGCATCGCCGGCAACGACAGCAAGCTGGAATTGCCTCATGTCGTTGCCGCCACCGATAAAATCGCCGCCGCCGTGGGCCGCCCGCTGGAACAGCTGGACGATCCGGAACTGGTTTCCACCATTCGGGAATGCCTGGCGCATCAGGCACACTGTTTCACGGCAAGGCATATTGCTTTATACCTGCGCGGCGGCCGCCGTCAGGCAGTCATGCTCGTCCGGAACAATAGACCGCTGACGGCGGTCGAGCGCCAATTGCTGGATATTTTTGCCGTCAACCTCTTGACCTGTTTCGGCAATGTCACGCTGGTCGAACGCCTGAACTACATTGCCTACCACGATCCGCTGACGCGCCTTCCTAACCGCACCTGTTTCATCGAGGAGTTGAACAAGGCCGCTGCCAACGCACCGAAGGGCCACGTGGTTTGCATGATCGACATCGATCGCTTCACCGATATCAACAATGCGCTTGGCCACGCCGTCGCCGACCAGTTGCTGATCGCCATGGGCAAGCGCATTGGTCTGGCCTGTCCTGACTGTCATCTGGCGCGCATAGGCGCGGATACATTCGGCCTGATCGGCCCGGAAGAGCAGCTGTCACCCGATCACCTGCAGGCACTGCTGCAGGAACCGTTCGCCGCCGGCGACCAGCTATTGCCGATCAGTGCAACCATCGGCCTGTGCCGCATTAACGGAGGCGAAAGCGGCCATACGCTATTCAATCGCGCCGACATCGCATTCACCCGGGCCCGCATCAATCCGCACGGCGGACCGCTCTATTTTTCA
The DNA here is from genome assembly GCF_000818395.1 of Noviherbaspirillum autotrophicum. GTDB lineage: Bacteria > Pseudomonadota > Gammaproteobacteria > Burkholderiales > Burkholderiaceae_D > Noviherbaspirillum > Noviherbaspirillum autotrophicum. The sequence goes on from NZ_JWJG01000028.1 coordinate 327,919, forward strand.
CCCGACATGGAGCAGCACACACACTGGCGTCTCGAGGTGCTACGCCAGCTGCGCCGGGATTTTCACGATGGCCGCCTGGCTGTCTGGTTTCAGCCGCAAGTGTCGCTGGCCGATGACGGCGTGATCGGCCTCGAAGCGCTGGCACGCTGGCCGGATACCAGCGGCTTCACCCAGCCGCCGGGAGTATTCATTCCGCTGGCCGAGGAATCCGGCTTAATCGTCGATATCGGCGCCTGGGTACTCGACCAGAGCTGTGCCGCGTTTTCCCGGCTCGCGGCCTCAGGACATGCGCCGCGCCGCTTCGCAGTCAATGTCAGCATGCCGCAGATGCGGCGGCCCGATTTTCCCGAACGCGTGGTGCGCACGCTCGCCGCACGCGGCGTTCCACCATCCGCGCTCGAACTGGAAATCACCGAAAGCCAGCTGCTGGATGAGCCGCAGGTGGTATTGCGCAATCTGCACGCGCTGAAACAGGAGGGTATCCAGATCACGATCGACGATTTCGGCACCGGCTACTCATCGCTCGGCTATCTGCGGCAGTTGCCGATCGACTGCATCAAGATCGATCGCTCGTTCGTCGTGGAGATCGACCGCGGCCGAGGTGACCTGTTCGCAGAAACCATCATCACGCTGGCCCACAAGCTCGGCGCCGAAACGGTAGCCGAGGGCGTGGAGACTGCGGCGCAGGTGCGCTGCCTGCGCAATCTCGGCTGCGACACGGTGCAGGGCTTTCTGTATGGCAGACCGATGCCCGTCGATGAATTGGCGGGCTGGATTGAACAGCGGACGCGGCACTAATTAAGCATAGAACGATTTTGATAGGCAGGAATAGAGATTGACATTTTTGCGTCGTCAAACCCTAGAGATAATCTACTCCTGTCTGAACGCAGTAATTCGACCAAGGTTTGAGACACATCGTTGATCTAAAGCGAAATAAGCAGCCTGCAGTAATCAGATTGACATCTCCCTCCAGACTCAGAAGTCTCCAGTAATTAGATTGACATTCCGTTTGCGTCCAACCAGATGAGACGAGATTATTTTTTGTGTGAAGTCCGTTCTGGAAGACAAAGCTGCCCGTCACTTAGAAATCTTGACTGGCAGCATGCGGCCAGCCTTATCGCGCAGACCGAAGCCCGCACCGGAGCGGAGCTGCCCCATCTCATCAAGGACGAATTCGACGCCTTCCTCGAGTGCGGCATCCGGGCGCACGGCTTCCGACGGCTGCGCTGCGGCGAGTGCGGCCACGACAGCTGCTGGCTTTCAGCTGCAAGCGCCGAGGGATCTGCCTGCCATGCGGTGCATGTCGCATGACGCGGCATCCGCTGGACTGCGCTGGGCTCAAGGCCGACGAAGGCCACGGTGGCGCCGTCACGCTGATCCATCGCTTCGGCTCTGCGGCCAATAATGAAGCAGCCATAGTGCGCCCGCTCAAGACCGTTATCGAGGATCCCCGCCTGATTGCGCCTACGGCAAGTTCAACGTGAACAACAAGCAGCACGACGTGAATTGATTTCTGCTGAGCAGCCTGCAACGGTGTTCGCACCCTGGCAGGCCTGCTTTTTCTATGCCGTGGGTGGAAGTATTTATGCCAGAACGTCCAGCATCTCCTGTGCCCATGCGATGGAAACCTCTTCGTACAGGATGCCTTTCTTGAGGATCATGTGCTGGATGCGTGCTTCGCGCGTGAGGGCACCGCCATGCAGGAAATCCCGTTCTTCGATGGTCCGGTAGTGCGCCAGCTTCTCCTGGTGCCGTTCAATCTGGCGCCGGATTTCGGGGCGCAGATCGACTTCACGCAGTGCGGCATCGGCGCGCAGCTTGACCATGAATTCGTCCCGTAAATCCATCGGCGGCGAGGGTTCATGGGCCCACCGAATCAGTTCTGCGCGGCCGGCGGGAAGCACGCGGTATTCCCGCTTGCGGGTCTTTCCGGCATCTGGCGCTGAACTCGATTCGATCCAGCCTGCGGCCTCCATGCGCGCCAGCTCGCGGTAAATCTGCTGGTGGGTGGCGTGCCAGAAATAGCCGATGGACTTGTCGAAGCGACGTGCCAGGTCGTAGCCCGAAGTGGCTTTTTCGAGCAGAGAGGTGAGAACGGCATGGGAAAGCGACATAGGTGGCAAGTCTAGGCGCAGACGAGCATTTATGCAACTGGTTGCATAAATTCCAATCACGCTCTAGACTATGCAACCAATTGCATAGTTTGTCCGCTTTCCCCCTAGGCACATTCAGACAAGGATCCCGCCATGAACGCTTACCCCCACATGCTGGCCCCGCTCGATCTGGGCTTTACCACCCTCAAGAACCGCGTGCTCATGGGCTCCATGCATGTGGGGCTGGAGGAGGCCAAGGACGGCTTCCAGCGCATGGCCGCCTTCTACGCTGAGCGCGCTCTTGGCGGGGTCGGCCTGATCGTAACGGGCGGCATTGCCCCCAACGACCGCGCGCGCCCCATGCCCGGTGGGGCCGCCATGACCACGCAGGCTGAGGCCGACAAGCACAAGGTCGTCACCCAGGCCGTGCACGAGGCGGGCGGCAAAATCTGCATGCAGATCCTGCACTTCGGCCGCTATGCCTACCATCCCGAGCTGGTGGCGCCCAGCGCCATCAAGGCGCCCATCAGCCCGTTCCGCCCGCATGCCATGACCACCGAAGAAGTGGCGCAGACTGTGGAGGACTATGCCAACGCCGCAGCCCTGGCGCAGAGCGCCGGGTACGACGGCGTGGAGATCATGGGCTCCGAGGGCTATCTCATCAACGAATTCATTGCCGCGCACACCAATCACCGTGACGATGAATGGGGTGGTTCCTACGCCAACCGCATCCGCTTTCCGCTGGAGATCGTGCGCCGCACGCGTGAACGCGTGGGGGCGAACTTCATCATCATCTTCCGTCTGTCCATGCTCGATCTCGTGGAAGGTGGCTCTACCACCGAGGAAGTGATCGAGCTGGCACAGGCGCTGGAGAAGGCCGGCGTCACCATCCTCAACACTGGCATCGGCTGGCATGAGGCGCGCATTCCCACCATCGCCACCAAGGTGCCGCGTGCGGCCTTTGCCTGGGTGACCAAGCAGCTCAAGGGCAAGGTGGGCATTCCGCTGGTGGCCACCAACCGCATCAACACTCCGGAGGTGGCCGAGCAGGTGCTGGCCGAGGGCTGTGCCGACATGGTGAGCATGGCGCGCCCCTTCCTGGCCGACCCCGACTTTGTGAACAAGGCCGCCGCCGGCCTGGCCGACCAGATCAACACCTGCATCGGCTGCAACCAGGCCTGCCTGGACCATACCTTCGGCGGCAAGATCACCTCCTGCCTGGTCAACCCGCGCGCCTGCCACGAAACCATCCTCATTGAGCAACCTGCCGCCAACAAGGAGCGCATCGCGGTGGTCGGCGCCGGGCCGGCAGGGCTGGCCTTTGCCACCACGGCGGCCCGGCGCGGCTTCGACGTCACGCTGATCGACGCCGCCCAGGAAATCGGCGGTCAGTTCAACGTCGCCAAGCAGGTGCCGGGTAAGGAAGAGTTCTACGAGACGCTGCGCTACTTCGGCAAGCAGATCGAACTCACTGGCGTGAAGCTGCAACTGGGGCGCAAGGTCAGCGCGCAGGACTTGGTGAAAGAGGGCTACCAGCACGTCGTGCTGGCCACTGGCATCGTGCCGCGCACGCCCGAGATAGAGGGTGTTCACCATCCCAAGGTGCTGGGCTACCTCGACGTGCTGCGTGACAAGAAGCCCGTGGGCCAAACCGTGGCGGTGATCGGTGCCGGAGGCATCGGCTTCGATGTGTCGGAATATCTGCTGCACGAGAGTACCAGTCCCAGCCTGGATGCCGCCAAGTTCTTCGCCGAATGGGGTGTGGACACCACGGGCAGCGCGCGCGGCGGCCTCAAGCCAGCACACATCGGCGCCATCCCGCGCAAGGTGTACCTGTTGCAGCGCAAGACCAGCAAGGTCGGCGACGGCCTGGGCAAGACCACGGGCTGGATCCACCGCACCTCGCTGAAGAACCGCAACGTGGAGATGATCCCCGGCGTGCAGTACCGCAAGGTGAACGACGCCGGCCTGCACATCACCGTCGATGGCAAGGACATGGTGCTCCCCGTGGACAACGTCATCCTCTGCGCCGGCCAGGATCCGCAGCGCGAACTGCAGGCCGAACTGCTGGCCGCGGGCTGCAGCGTGCACCTGATCGGCGGCGCCGACAAGGCTGTCGAACTGGATGCCAAGCGCGCCATCAAGCAGGGCACGGAACTGGCACTGAACCTAGACACCACGGCGCGCAAGGAAGAGGTGGCCGCAGCGGCCCCGCGCCTCGCTCCGGCCGTGGCCGAGAGCCTGGAGAAATGGCACGCCATGGTGGCCGAGGCCAACTTGGCCGAGCTGCCCTCCATCCTGCACCCCAAGGCCGTGTTCCGCTCGCCCATGGCGCACACGCCGTACCCCAGCGCGCAGGCCGTGCAGCTTATCCTGGGCACGGTGGTCAAGGTGTTCGAGGACTTCACCTACCACCGCCAGTTCGCCGACGCCGATGGCCACAGCGTGGTGCTGGAGTTCTCGGCCAAGGTCAACGGCAAGGAGCTCAAGGGCATCGACATGGTGCGCTTCGACGACGAGGGCAAGATCGTCGATTTCGAGGTGATGGTGCGCCCCATGAGCGGCCTGCAGGCCCTGGGCGACGAGATGGGCAAGCGCCTGGCACCGTACCTCGCCGCCATGAAGGGTGTGAAGGCCTGATTTCATTTGTAGCCGCTGGCGCCTGGCACTCGGGCGTCGGAGCCCCAACACATTCAAAGGAGTCGCCCATGCAGTATGAAACCCTGTCCGTCTCGCTAGAGAACCACATCGCCACCGTGCGCCTGAACCGCCCGGAAAAGGCCAACGCCATGAGCGCCACCATGTGGCAGGAAATCCGCCAGGCCTTCCAGTGGGTGGATGTTACGCCCGAAGCCCGCGTAGCCGTGCTGCAAGGCGAGGGCAAGTACTTCACCGCCGGCATCGACCTGCAGATGATGATGGGCCTGGGTCCGCAGATCCGGAACGAGTGCGACGGCCGCACGCGCGAGGCGCTGCGCCGCGTCATCCTCGACCTGCAGGACACGCTGACCAGCCTGGAGCGCTGCCGCAAGCCCGTGCTTGCGGCCATCCATGGCGGCTGCATTGGCGGCGGCATCGACCTCGTCACCTGCGCCGACATGCGCTACTGCAGCGCCGATGCCTACTTCACCATCAAGGAGATCGACATTGGCATGACCGCCGACGTCGGCACGCTGCAGCGCCTGCCCAAGCTGGTGGGCGAGGGCATCGTGCGCGAGCTGGCCTACACCGGCCGCAAGTTCGATGCGCAGGAGGCCAAGGACATTGGCCTGGTGAACCGAGTGTTCGATTCGCGCGAGGCGCTGTATGCGGGCGTGCAAGAAATCGCCGCCACCATCGCCGCCAAGTCACCGTTGTCGATCCGTGGTACCAAGGAAATGATTACCTACGCCCGCGACCACTCGGTGGCCGACAGCCTCAACTACATCGCCACGTGGAATGCCGCCATGCTCATGAGCCAGGACCTCACCGAGGCCATGATGGCCAACATGGCTAAGAAGGTGCCGAGCTTCAAGGATTGAGCGCGTTCGCAGGAGGGGGCAGCCCTCCTGCGGGACCAGGCTCAGTGGCTCGTCCCTTCCGGGCGCGTGATCTTGTTGTGCAGGTTGTACTTGCCCTGCTCTGCATGGGCATCCGATTGGCCTCCTTGAAGGTGGCGGTATCGAAGACGATTAGCGCGCCGCCATCGGCCCCGTGCTCCTACAGGTTGGCTGCCGGCGAGCTGATCGAGGAGTTGGCGCAGACCTGCGTGGCCGAGCCGGACGCCGATGGGGACGAGGCGCGCACGCAGCGGTCGCGCTGGTGCTACGCCTGCGCCTGCACCTAATCCGCTTCCATGGCGTGCTGGCGCCAACGCAAAACTGCGGGCGCTGATGGTGCGGCAAGGGTCGGACGAGGACGCTGACGCATTGCAGCGGGTTCAGCGATTCTTTGTCATTGAACGTCTGCTATCGGCCGACGTAGATCCAAGTGCGAATGGCAGGCGTGGGTCGGCTACCGTCCGTTGCCATTCGGCTGTTTTCCGGCCAATAGCCGCTTCTCGAGGCTGGTTTGCGGCTATTTTTCCTCGGCCGCTTTCGCAGCCTGTTGCGAGGCCACCAGCACCGGGGATTCCCGATACTGTTCTGGAAACAGCTTCTTCAGGGCGGCGATTTTCGGCAAGTCGAATTGCGCGATATAGCCCGATTCCGGATGCAGAGTCGCGTAGTCCTGATGGTAGTTCTCGGCAGCATAAAAGGCAGTCAAAGGACTAAGCCGGATCACAATCTTGTTCTGATACACGTGCGCTGCGGCCAGTTGCCTGATGTATTGTTCCGCAACCCGCCTTTGATCGGCATCCTTATAGAAAATGGCTGAGCGATACTGCGTTCCGACATCAGGATATTGCTTGTTGAGTTGTGTCGGATCATGCGCAACGGAAAAGTAAATCTGCAACAGATTGCCATATGAAATCTGTTTGGGGTCATAAGTAATCAGTACAGATTCCGCATGCCCGGTATATCCGGAACTGACGTGGGAATAGTCGGCCGTTTCTTTCTCGCCGCCTGCGTATCCCGACACGGCATTCACGACGCCCTTTGTATGTTGAAATACCGCCTGAATGCCCCAGAAACAGCCACCGGCGAATACGGCCGTATCCGGCGCATTTCGGGTCTGTGCTACAAGATCGCTTGCCGGCGGCGGGATTTTAACCGCCGTTTCGGCGATGGCTCCGCCCATCGGATACAAACAGGCAACGACCACTGCCATTGTTGCCATCAGGTCCGCCCCCTTGTTGATCAATGACCGAACTGGCTTTGAAAAATCGTTGCTCTTCGATGTCATGTTCCGTCTCCGGAAAGGTGGGACAACAATGTGCAGCAATTGGCGGCGGATGTTTGCTTAGATAGCTAGCTTCTCGGTGCAAAATTCAGCGCAATACCGTTCATGCAGTAGCGCAAGCCGGTAGGCGGCGGCCCATCCTCGAACACATGACCGAGATGACTACCGCACCGACGGCATAGCACTTCGACACGCGTCATGCCAAACGTGGAATCGGAGTGCGTTTGAACGGCATTCTCCAGCGGTTTCCAGAAGCTTGGCCAGCCGGTGCCGCTGTTGAATTTGGTTTGAGACGAAAAAAGCGGTAATGCGCAGCCGGCGCAAGCAAATTCGCCAGCGCGTTTTTCGTGGTCAAGCGGACTGGAAAATGGAGCTTCCGTGCCGGCTTCACGCAGCACGTTGTACTGGGCCGGACTCAGCAGCTTACGCCACTCGGCATCGGTATGCGTCACTTCGTAGTGTTCCGCGGAATGCGCAGTCGATGCGGGAAGCCATTTTCGAATGACAGCCATTCCTGAGCCGACAGCAACAAGAACCAATAAATTCCTACGCGGATTGTTCATCATGGTTATCCTTCGATCAAGCTAGGCCTTGCGCTACTAACTAGTCGAAGAAAATAAAAATTCCTTACATATTTTGCACGCTGTACGGCTTTATATCTTGGCGATCTTCCTGGGCTGCAGCAGTCGGTGGGTGCCGGCTTGCCAATGAACACGATCATCGAACAGAGCGACCATCGTATCGAATGCTGACAACAAATGCCGATATAAGTAGTTGCGTATTTTGGTCGATCGAGGTCGGCTGGACCGGTATGTCGTGATCACTCGTATCGGCCCAGCTCAATCAATGATTCTTGCACCACAGTCGGGACACGAACTCGACACGCCATCCTTGCGCAAAGAGCAGTCCTTCACCTGAAATTAACGACAGGCGACGATTGGCCAAAACCGGACGCGCGCTATTTCTGGGTACACGGTGTTTTTTAGCATGGTTTCCGCGGCGGTATTAAGGTCAGTCTCAATCTTGCAAACTGACTGGAGGCCAGCGGCAGGCTGGAATGCCGCAATTTATATAGCGATGAGTAGAGCTCAACAACGGCAGTGGCTCACATCGTCCTGCTGCAGATTCCCTTTATAGCGTGCTACTTCGTCCTCCCCGCGAAGCCGTCCACGCCACCACCCAGCGGTAGTGGCGCACCTGACATGGTGTCGTGGATGATGACGCCTTCGATGGGATCCACCGGCCTGCTCCGAGGCGCGTCGTCAAGCATATGGCGCGTGTCGTCATACCCGGCCTGTCGTCGGGCCTGGATTCCCGCACGGGTGAAGTCGATGTCCTTCATCTGGTCTTCTCCACTGATGCCGGACGCCACGAGGCGAACGACATGCATAGTCGTCTGACAACCCCACGAAGCAAGCTCCTTGATCTCCTGAGAATTGCGCAGTTTCTCCGGCATCGCCTTCGCCAGCCCAAGAATCACATGCCGCAGGTGATGGATCTGCTTTTGGCGAGCGATGTGATTGTTGGCACGACTGGAGTATTTGATGTCCTTTTCTCTACCCACGACCTGCCAGAGCGTGTCGGGCGCCGGTCCGTCCGGCCTCCAGACATCCACGGCAAAAATCAGGGAATTGCGGCGCGGATGGTCGTCCAGCACCGCTTCGATCGGTGTGTTCGAGTAGATTCCTCCGTCCCAATAAAGCTCACCATCGATGCGAACTGCCGGAAACGCGGGCGGCAAGGCGCCCGAAGCCATGATGTGGTCCATCGTGATTGGTTCGTTGCGACTGTCAAAGTAGCGCATTTCGCCGCTGCATACCTTGACCGCGCCGAGCGAAAGCCGGGTGTGCCGCTCGTTGAGATAGTCGAGGTCGAGCAGGCCGGCAAGCGTGCCGCGCAGAGGTGTCGTGAGGTAATACGCCGCATTTTCGACGCCGACCTGTGCGTGCTGTCCGAGCACGGCCATGGGATTGGGGACACAGAACGCCGGAATGCCTCCTGCCAAAGTCAGCCAATTGATCGACGCATTGCCTAGCAACGAGAACCAGAACGCGGCCAGCGGACCGCCCGGATTCTGTTCGACCCGCTTCCAGAAAGCGTGCAAGCGTTCAAGCCGTTGGTGCGGTGGATTTCCCGCAATAAGTGCGCCGTTGATCGCGCCGATCGAGGTGCCGATGACCCAGTGGGGTTCGATGCCCGCTTCATGTAGCGCCTGGTACACGCCGATTTGATAGGCGCCAAGCGCGCCGCCGCCCTGAAGTACCAGCACGACTTGTCCCGGCAGCGATGGCTGTGCGGCGCTGTGATGCGCACGCTGCGTCTGCTTTCCGGCAATGTGCTTTTTCCGTTGAAGCGCCTTCACCTCGATCTCCTCCAGGGCAAGTACGTCAGGAAGGCCCGTGCGAAGTATTCAGCGCTACGACGACAGAGCGACTTCCCGAGTTCAACGAGTTTCCAGCGGTATGGCAAGAGCGAGTTTGATTGAAAACAGAAGTCCTTGGTCTGCTTTGGCGTTCGCGTCTCCGCGCCCTATAGTGAACTATTCAGTGTACGCATTGGCGTCATGCTACGCCTTTTGATGACGTCGTTTTGTGTTCATGCCGATCGTTTGCGGTGTGCCTTGTCGATTGGGATTCACAATGCAACGAGTGCTTTCTGCATCTCCTTCGTCACCAAGCAGAGTGGCGCTTTATTACCGTCATCGTTTGCCTGTGCGGATCATGCACTGGACCAACGTGCTCTGTCTGACCGTGCTGTTCATGAGCGGCCTGTCCATTTTCAATGCGCATCCCGCTCTTTACTGGGGCGATTCATCCTATAGCGGCCGGCCAGCGCTCCTGGAAATTACGTCAATCGGCCTGCCACCGGAGGCAAGGGGTATTTTGCGCGTCGGAGGTCATCAGTTTGATACCACTGGCGTGCTGGGCGTCTTCAGAGATACGGGCGGTGCGTTGCGCCGAAACGCCTTTCCATCCTGGATTACCATTCCCAGCTATTACTCGCTGGCATTTGCACGGCAGTGGCATTTCTTCTTTGCTTGGCTATTCGTTATCAACGGACTGGCCTACATCCTGTATTCATTGTTGAGCGGACACCTCGCGCGTGACCTTGTTCCGGACGGCAAGGACATGAAGGGGATCGGCCAGTCGGTGAAGGACCATATTCTGTTCCGACACCCGCACGGCGAGGCGGCCAAGCGCTACAACGTGCTGCAGAAACTGGCTTACATCGTGGTCATCTTTGTGCTTCTCCCGCTGATCGTGCTGATGGGAATGGCGATGTCGCCGATGCTCGACAGCGCTATTACAGGCTGGGTCAACTGGTTTGGAGGACGACAGTCGGCGCGCACCATTCACTTCATCGTCGCGTGGATGCTGGTTGCATTCGTCCTGATCCATGTGTTCGAAGTGATCGTCAGCGGCCTGTGGAACCATCTTCGGTCCATGATCACCGGTTACTACGGTGTCCCACCAGAACCTGTCCCGGGAACGCACCATGAGAATACATAGGCAGGGCAGGCGCACGTTCCTTCGCAATTCGCTGGAAGCATTGGCATTACTGGGCATTGCAGGATGCGACCGGGTAGGACAGGCCGAGTGGTTCCGGAAGCTGCTGACGGAGGGCGAGCATTTGAATCGTACGGTGCACAAGACGCTGCTGTCGCGCCGAACGATGGCGCAGGAATTCACTGAGGCCGATCTGTCGCCGCACTTTCGCAGCAATGGCACCAGCAACCCGGAAAATCCGGCGTACCAGGCACTGGCTGCAAACGGGTTCAGGGACTGGATACTGAAGGTCGAGGGCATGGTGGACAAGCCGCTGCAACTGTCGATGACACAGCTTCGGGCCATGCCCAGGCGTACGCAGATCACGCGGCATGATTGCGTGGAAGGCTGGAGCGCCATCGCGAAATGGTCCGGTGTTCCTCTGAGCCACGTGCTCAACGACGCGCACCCGCGTTCGGACGCACGCTTCGTGGTGTTCCATTGCGGTGATCCGATGGAAGGACCTGGCTCCGAGTTTTACTATGAAAGCATCGACATGGACGACGCCTTTCATCCACAGACGATACTTGCCTATGACCTGAATGATAGAGAACTGCCGATCGCGAATGGTGCACCGCTGCGCCTACGCGTGGAACGTCAGCTCGGCTACAAGCATGCGAAGTATCTCAGCCGCATCGAGGTGGTTAGCAGCCTTGACACGATTCGCGGGGGCAAGGGAGGCTATTGGGAAGACGGCCACGGCTATCAATGGTATGCCGGCATCTGACAAGCTTGGGTCGACGTCAGTTGGCACTCTATCGAAGGCTTGTGTCCATTCCTAAAGGCAGGATCGACAATATCCGCCGAATATCTATCCTTGCCCAAGTGCGATCTCGTAGCACTCCTGCTTTCGTTTTCGTTCACCTTGATTGTGACGTCGTTTTATTTGGCCATTTGTGTCATGTGTCGGAAGGGCTGCTGCCCGTCCTACTAGCGACCAATGCGGCCCATCCATACCGCGAAGACAACAAGCAGAGGTTTGTCTGAAGGGGGGAGGCGTGAGTTTCATCGCCATGCCGCCAGGAGATGTATCAACTACTGGGCAACGACCTATGCCTAGTGACGCCAATTTCGTCGCTGAGCGGCCGCTTTGGAAAAACGCAACTGGCCGGTTTGGGTCGCCAAGCGCATGTCGCCGTCAGCACGCGAGCGTCAGACATGCAGCCGGCTCCGGTCGTTCCAAAGCCCATAGGCAATAGGTCCTGCCGGCCAAGCTATTCTTTCACGTCGCCAATAATGCGCAGATCAAGCCTACGATCGTGCAAATTCGACGAATCCGTTCAGGAACTGCTGCAGCTGCCCCCTGATTTTTTCGTCAACCAGGTTGCCCCCGGCATCGAATACCGACCCGGCACGCGACACCATCAGCCGCCCGCCGAACCAGGGACGTGTCCCTAGGGTGCGCAGCACGGGGAGCCATGCGTCCTGGGCCAGGATGGTGCCGAAGCCGCCGGGCGACGCGCCGATAACGGCCACCGGGCGATCGCGAAAGACGCGCGGGATATCCGCCGGCGGACGCGACAGCCAGTCGATAGCATTCTTGAACACGCCGGGAATGCCGTTGTTATATTCTGGAGTGGCCAACAACAGGCCGTCCGCGTTTGCAATGCGATCCTTCAATGCTTCTACCGGTTGCGGGATTCCTTCCGCCGTCTCGAGGTCGCCGTCGTACAGCGGAATGCCCTTGATGGTGGCAATCTCGAGTTGCGAATCTGGCGGCATGAGTTGCGCAGCCGCGCGTAACAATGCGCCGTTAAAGGAGGCCGCACGTAAACTGCCGGAAATGCCGATGATTGTGGTCATGCCTGTTCCTTCTTTTCTCTGGATAAGTAGCCCTGAAAATGGTTACGGTGAAACTTCTTGCGTAACGATGCTGATCTCGCCGGAAAGTGTCTTGTGGACCGGGCATTTGTTCGCCACTGCTGTCAGCATATCGCGCTGTTCAGCGCTCAGATTGCCAATATAGGCGATACGGCGTGTCAGCACATAAGCCTGGTCGACCTTGCCATGCTCGATGCGGACATCGATATCGTCCAGCCGCCATCCCTTGCGCTTCGCATACATCGTCACGGTAAGCGCCGTGCATGCAGCGAGCGCGGCGGCAAGCAGGTCGTGAGGCTCCGGCCCTGTGTCTTCGCCGCCCAGTGCTGCAGGCACGTCGGTCAACAAGCGATGTGGTCCGATCTCGATGACATGCTGGAGCTTGCCCTGACCCCGATGCACCCTGATTTCCATTTTCTTCTCCTCCTGTTGATTAGCCTGCCCACGCCAAAGTATCATCCGCCTTCAGGAACCGACCATGACTTTGGGAGCGGATGTCACCCCGCGAGCGCCTCTACAGCGCGTCGAGTATCCGCCGTACACCCGTGTGCGCAATGACCAGCGCCGGGTCATTCTGTAACGCTGCAAGGTAGCGTGCCGAGAAGCCGGACGTCACGCTTTCTCCCGGCGCCAGCATCTTTTCAACCGCTTCGTAGACAGCACGCACATCTTCGGATGTCAGTGGATCATGGTCCAGCATCTCGTGGATTTCGACCATCATTTCGCTGAGGTCATGCAGCCAGTCGAAATCCCGATGGCGGGTCAGCAGCTGGAGTAGCTGACCGGGGGCGACCGCGCCCCATTGCCTTTCATACTCGCGTCGCACCACCTGCACCACGGCCTGGTGCAGGGCGCGCAGCGCATGGGTCAGGTCGCCCAGCGCTTTTCGGTTGTCCATGACAGTCTCCGGAATGGTTGGTCAATGCATCAATATGGCAAATCGAACAGCAAGACTTCGGCGTCCTCTGCCTGCGACAACGTCACCAGGCTTTCGTCGCTCACCTTCAGCGCATCGCCGGATGCCAGCACAACGTCGTTGGTCGTTAAGCGTCCGCGGATGACGTGCACATAAGCGGTGCGACCGGAAGCCAGTTCGTATTTCACGTTGTCGTCGCCGTCGAGAATCGCGGCATAGACGTTCGCATCCTGATGCACCGATACCGACCCGCCCCTTCCATCCGGAGAAACAATCAGGCGCAGCTGGCCGAATTTCGATTCCCGCTCGAAGTGCTTTTCCTCATAGCTCGGCGCAATATTCTGCACGTTCGGCTCGATCCAGATCTGCAGGAAGTGCACACGCTCGCTTTGCGACGGGTTGTATTCGCTATGCAGCACCCCGGTGCCGGCGCTCATGCGCTGCACATCGCCGTAACGCAATACGGATCCGTTGCCCATGCTGTCCTTGTGCTCGAGCGCACCGCTCAATACATAGGAAATGATTTCCATGTTCCGATGTCCATGGGTGTCGAAACCGGCAGCTGGCTCAACGCGGTCCTCATTGATGACGCGCAGCGGGCCGAAACCGATCTGCTGCGGATCGTAGTAGTGCCCGAAGGAAAAACTATGGTTCGATTGCAGCCAGCCGAAATTGGCGGCGCCGCGCTCATTGCCTTTGCGAACTTGCAGCATGGTTGATCCTTTCAAAATTGGTTTATATTCGAAAATATTGAACGACATTTCTCAAGGTTAATGCCGGATATCGGTTCAACATTACCTATGAATATCTTGGTGAGTTGTATTATGGTGGCTAAAATCAGGAAACAAAAACGGAAAATTTACCGACATATCATCAAAATATTCGAATGTTAAAACTCAGCCTCGACGCCTTGCAAATCATCGACGCCATTGACCGTCGCGGCTCGTTTGCCGGCGCTGCGAAGGAGATGTTCCGGGTGCCGTCGACGATTTCGTACACTGTCGGCAAACTGGAAGAGGACCTTGGCGTGCAGTTGTTCGAGCGCGCCGGCCCCAAGATCGAGTTGACCGCCGCCGGCCGGGAATTGCTGCGCGAAGGGCGCTATTTACTCAAGGCTGCCGGCGATCTGGAATGCCGGGTGCGCCGGGTATCGTCTGGGTGGGAAACCGAATTCGTTATCGGGATGGATTCGTTGTTTTCGCCGATTGCCTTGAGTGAGGACATTACCGAGTTCTATGCATGCGCCGACCAGACGCGATTGTGCATTGTTCAGGAATCGCTGTCTGGCACCTGGGAGGCACTGCTTGACGGGCGCGTCGATCTGCTGATTGCCGCTGCAGGCGAAGGCCCATCCGGGGGAGGCTATGCGGCGTTGCCCTTGGCGCAAATTCCGTTCGTCTTTACGGTATCGCCAGCGCATCCCTTGGCCCGTTTGTCGCGGCCCCTTACCAAGGATGATTTGCAGGAGTACCGTGCCATTTCGGTAGCGGATTCTGCGCGCCGGCTTCCGGTGCGCACTGTCGGACTCCTCTTCGGACAGGATGTGTTGACGGTACCCGACATGAGAACGAAGTACGAATTCCAGGCCGCCGCTGTCGGCTTCGGCTTCCTGCCGGAGCCGTGGGCTCGGCATGGGATTGAATCCGGCCTGCTGATCGAGAAGGATGTGGAAGAGGCCAGGTCAGCGGAAACGTTTTATCTCGCATGGCGTAGCGCCGAAGAGGGGCAAGCGTTGAAGTGGTGGATAGACCGTATGCAAAAAAATCCTTCACTGCTACGGCTATTGAAGACGCCATAACGGCCATAACCATGCTTGTGCGAAGCACAGTGAAGCAGCGCCGGAATGGTACGGAACGCGAGGCGAGATAACCACTGTTGCAGCGGACCGTTAGACATTAAGAAAGCCAGGTATGGGAAAAGGTCGACTAGAAGCGTTCAGTGATGGCGTAATTGCAATCATCATCACCATCATGGTATTGGAGCTCAAAGTGCCACACGGGGCTGACCTCGAAGCACTTAAGCCGCTTATGCCCAATTTTTTGAGCTATGTACTGAGCTTCATCTATGTTGGCATTTATTGGAACAATCATCACCACCTTCTGCATGCAGCAAAGCACGTGTCTGGCACTATCCTTTGGGCAAACCTAAACCTGCTGTTTTGGCTCTCGCTATTTCCTTTTACCACAGGATGGATGGGTGAGAATCACTTTGCTCCTCTTCCATCGGCAGCCTATGGTTTCGTTCTTCTCATGGCAGCTATCAGCTACTATCTTCTCCAACGTTGCATCATTACGGCTGATGGCCAATCTTCTGTCCTCAAGCGCGCTCTAGGTACCGATTGGAAAGGCAAGCTTTCACCACTGTTCAACATTACCGCTATCGGCGCGTCATTTTGGGCACATTGGCTTGCCCAATTTATTTATGTGTTGGTTGCGCTTGTTTGGCTGGTACCGGATAAGCGAATTGAGCGGATCATCATTCAAACGGAGGAGTAGCTTGCAAATCTGGCTGATCAACTACTGAATGCTGCCTAACATGCACATGAACATGGGCGCCTTTGGTGCCAGTTATCTTTCACGTTGAACGGCAGCTTTGGGTCGAGGATGTGTGAAAACGCGTTTTTGCCGCCAAGTCAGCACGAAATACTTGAGTAAAAGGAAAGCCTCTCGCGACATGTTGTGGTTCTGTTGTTCTCGATTTTCACGTTTTCACACACCCTCGGTCGATACGGGTCACGTAAACAAGTATCGTCAATGTCCGGTTGCCGGCCACTTTCTGTCGTAAGGACGAACAGTGGGGCATTTGCCTCCCGTAACGATGGAGGTGCAATCCGGGAGATTGGCCCTTTCCTCTTTACCAGCGTGCACCCCGGCGGGCCAGTC
>NZ_JWJG01000028.1:344006-375934 GCF_000818395.1 Noviherbaspirillum autotrophicum
GCGCCTTGAGCGTGTCCAGCAAGACGGCAGCGTCAAGCTCATCCGCTGTCTCTGTTTTCATGTCCATGACAGTGTTTTTCCTTGTACGGTGGGTGATGGCCGCCAGTGCGGCGCGTGTTGCGCGCTAAGCGTCGCTGGTCTGCATGAAGCGTTCGACCAGCGTCGTGGCCGGCAGCGGCTTGCTGTAGAAATAGCCCTGGTGCTCGTCGCAGCCGAGCTCCTGCAGGATGTCGAGCTGCTCCTGGGTTTCGACGCCTTCGGCCACCACGCGCAATGCCAGCGCGCGCGCCATCATCACGATGGCCGAGACGATGGCGTGGTCACCGAGGTCCTTGCCGAGGTCGCGCACGAAGGACTGGTCGATCTTGAGGATGTCGATCGGCAGCGATTTGAGCACCGACAACGAGGAGTAGCCGGTGCCGAAATCGTCGATGGCGATCGTGATGCCGCTGTCGCTGATCTGGCGCAGCACCGAGGATGCCTTGTCGACGTCCTCGATCAGCAGCGATTCGGTGATTTCCAGCTGCAGCGACGACGGCGGCACGTCGCAGCGCAGCAGGGCGCGGTGGATCACCTCGGGCAGGTCGGCGTACAGCTGCGGGATCGAGATGTTGACCGCGATCGGCAGGTTGGGAAAGCCCTTGGATGAATACTGCCAGGAGCGCGCCTGTTCGCAGGCGGCGGCGATGACCCATTCGCCGATCGGCACCACCTGGCCGGTTTCGACCGCGGCCTGCATGAACTGGCCGCCGGAGAGCAATCCCAGGCGCGGGTGGTGCCAGCGCAGCAGCGCCTCGACCCCGGCCACGCGGCCGCTTGCCGCTTCCACCTTGGGCTGGTAGTACAGTTCGAATTCGCCGTTTTCCAGCGCCTGCTGCAGCTCCTGCTCCAGCCGGCTGCGTTCGAGCATCTTCGTATTGAGCTCTTCGTGGAAGAACTGCACGCTGCCGCGCCGCTCCTGCTTGGCGTGGTACATCGCGAGGTCGGCGCTGCGCATGAGTTCATGCACCGAGGTGCCGTCCTGCGGGAACAGGCTGATGCCGACCGAGGCCGAGGTGGAGATGCTTTGCGAGCACACCGAGAATGGCACGGCGATGGCCTTGACGATCTTCCTGGCCACCTCCGCCGCCGCGTTATAGGACGGCAAGTCTTCCATCAGCACCACGAATTCGTCGCCGCCCAGCCGCGCCACCATGTCGGCGCCGCGCACGGCTTGCCGGAGGCGGTCGGCAGCCTGCAGCAGCAGTTCGTCGCCGGCATCGTGGCCGAGCGCGTCGTTGACGCTCTTGAACTTGTCCATGTCGAGAAACAGCAGCGCCAGCCGCTCGCCATGGCGCGAGGCACGCATGATCGCGTGTTCCAGATGCGCCGTCAGCGAACGCCGGTTCATCAGGCCGGTCAGAGCATCCTTGGTCGCCAGTTCGTTGGCGCGCTCCTCGGCCTGGCGGCGTTCCTCGATCTCCTTTTCGAGGGCGACATTGATGCGTCTGAGTTCTTCCATCTGCTGCACCTGTAGGTCACGGTTGATCAGGGCCAGCGTTTCTTTCTGCGACTGCAGCTGGAGATTTTTCTTGGCAAGCTCGATGAAGACGCCGACCTTGCTGTGGAGCATTTGGGGAATGACGGGGCTGATCAGGTAATCGACCGCACCATGCTGGTAACCCTTCAGCCGGTGCATTTCGTCGGCGTAATAGGCAGTGATGAAAATGATCGGCACGGCGGCCGAGCGCGGGTGCGAATGGATGGTGGCTGCCGTTTCGAAACCATCCATGCCCGGCATGCTGACATCGAGCAGAATCACGGCGAACTGCTGATCGAGCACCTTGCGCAGGGCTTCCGCGCCAGACATGGCCGTCACGACTTCGTAGTCGTCGGCGTGCGGACCGTTGATCAACAGGGTTTGCAGGGCAAGCAGGCTTGCAGGATGATCGTTGACCAGTAGTACTTTTGGCTTGAACAATTGATGGGCCTCACTGATGGCATAACACCGCCGCAAAAACCTCAAACAGATTGCCGCGCCTCCCCGTCCTTCCTGTTGCCGCGCAAGGGAGGCGCTCCAGCCTATATCACGGCTCGATCGATCCGACTGACGAAAACCGGCGTACCAGCGGCGATCCTCGCTGGCCCATCTGCCGGCTTCCATGTTTCTGGGCGTTATTAATAGAAATAATGGTTTTCTTTAGAAGCATGAATTGAGTCAACGTTCCCTTGCTTCATAAGAAAAAGTGCAGTGTTGTACTGAATAATTTCCATGCACCAATAAATCTTGCCTAGAAAATTCCAGTAGGAAATTTATGTTGGAAAAGGTAGGAAATAAAATGCCCTAGAGCAATCCAGGGCATGAGCCATGATGGCGCGCGACTGGCCTCAGTCGCGCTCAATTACTTTCGTTGACGCAACTTTGCGATGGGAAGCGATGTCAGGGGACACACTCAGTCGAGGAAATCCGCGTATTCCTTTTGCGCATAGCCGTTCAGATTCTGCCACGGCAGGGTTGTGGCCAGGACCGCCTGCGGCTTGACTTCGATGCGCCGGAAAACGCTGCCGTTTCGGTTGCCGCTCTCGACCACCAGCGGAATCCTCCGCTGCTCATCCCACAGCACGCGCTGGAAGATGCCATTCTTTTCCCGTTCATGCCAGCGTGCGCCGGGCGGCACTGTCGGCCGCGGCGACAGCGGCAGCGCCGCGACGGCCTGCGGGTCGACCAGGAAAAAGGCATTGCTCCAGGAGCCGTCGAAATTCACGTTGTCGTAATCGGTTGGCGCAATCGCGATGACTTCGCGCGCATGCGCGTCGATGAATTCCACGCGCGTCTTGTCGCCTGCGCGCACTACGTGACGCGGCAAAACCACATGGTTGAAATGCTTGTGCACGTGCGTGGCAGCGGTCGCCTTCGCTTCCGCGTCGACTGCGTGCGCAGGATCGTCGTGGCCGCGCACCGCCTCGCCCGGCAGCACGCGCGCCAACCACACATGGTCGCGCCGGCGCAGCATCCTTTCTTCGTAGCGGCTCTCGCGCAGCACCCCTTCGTCCGTCAGCACACGCGTGTAATAGCGGATCGACAGGTCGAGGTCCGGCCCCTGCGCAACCGGCGGTGCTTTCTGTGCGAATGTGGGCAGGGCCAGCAGCAACGCGCCGCAGGCGGCAAGGGCATGGCGGCGCACATGTTGGAGGGTAGGCGACATGGTTGCTCTCTTTCGAAAAATCATCGGGTGCTTCCTTGCCTCTTTTGGCGGCAAGGAAGCGGCACGCGCGGCGTCAGAAGCCGAACGCGCTCTTCAGCAAGCCGAACACCTTGGTGTTGTCCAGCGTGCCCTTGAACGGCTTGGCGCCGGCGCCGGTCGCCAGCAGCTTCACGTCGCCGCCGCCGTGCGTCTCGCTGGCCAGGCGCACGCCGCTTTCCTGCTGATACGCATCTGCCAGCACGGTGGCACTGTCGAGAGTGGTGCGCAGGTTGGGGCGATGCGGGCCATTGCCGAACACCAGCGTGGTGTAGGTGTTGCCGTCGGCATCGGTCGCCGCCTGACCGTCACGGTAGCTGCGGTTGATGTCGAGGATGGGATTGCCACGCTTGCCGTAGCCGTTGAAGGTCAGCGTATGGTCATGGTCGGCGGTCACCACGATCAAGGTGTTGGCCAGCGTCGGATCGGTTTGCTTCACCTTGTCCAAGGCTGCCTGCACCGCGTCGTCGAACGCGACGGTGTCGACCAGCGCGCGCTTGGCATTGGTCGCGTGCAGCGCATGGTCGATGCGCCCGCCCTCGACCATCAGGAAATAGCCGTTCGCATTCTGCGACAGGATGTCGATCGCCTTGACCGTCATCTCGGCCAGGCTCGGCTGGGTCGCGCCTTCGCCGGCGGGCGGCGTGGCAGTGCGGTCCAGTTCGTATTCCAGGTGGCTCTTGCTGCTGTACAGGCCGATGAATTTCTTGTTGTTCGGCGCGCCCGCCATGTCGGCCCTGGTGGCGGCCACCGTGTAGCCCTTGGCGGCCAGTTCGGCCAGCAGGTCGCGGCCGTCGGCGCGGCCCTTCGGATTGGTGGTCGCGTCATACGGCGTGAAATGGTTGCGCCCGCCGCCCATCAACACATCGACGCCGTCGCCCAGCGCCGTGTTGAAACCGGCGCCGCCCGGCACCGCCTGCGCCGCAATCGCGTACTGCGCATCGCGGTGGCAGATATGCGCATAGGTCGCCGCCGGCGTCGCGTGGGTCAGTTCCGTGGTGGTGATGGCGCCGACCGCCTTGCCCTTGGCCTTGGCCAGTTCGAGGATGGTGGCCGCCGGCGTGCCGTTCGACGCCGTGCAGTTGTTGATGGTGGCATTGCCGTTGGCGTCCTTGCCGGGCGCCACGGCGACCGTATTGGACGACATCGACAGCACTTCATTGTTCATCTTCACGCCGGTCATGTAGGCCGACATCGACGGCGCACTGTCGGTGGTCTGCGCGTCGTTCGAATACGTCTTGATGCGCGCGGTGCGCTCCAGCTTTTCGAAGTTCAGCGAACCTTCTTCCTTGTATTTGTAGATGCGCGCGGCGGTGATGGTGGTCGGCCCCATGCCGTCGCCGAGGAAGAAGATGACGTTCTTGGCTTCGCCGGCGGCGTATGCCGGGCTGGCGAGTGAAGCGGTCAGGGCGGCGGCGATGCCGGCCGCGACGAGTGTGCGTTTGATCATGTGTGATTCTCCTGTGGTCGGGGCGGCGTTACAGTCCGGCGGCGGTGCGGACCAGGTTGAACACTTGCGTGTTGTCGATCGTGCCGAGGAAGCCGTCGGCGCCCTTGCCGATGGCGCCGAGGAAGACGTCGGTGCCGCCGTGCGTCTCGCTGCCAGCCCCCATGCGCACCACCGCTTCCTGATGGTAGGTGTCAGCGCCAGCGGTGCTGTCGTCGAGGCTGGCGAGCGCAGCGCGGCTGCCCTGGGTGCGGTTTTCGCCGTTGCCGAAGCCGATGATGGTGTAGGGCGCACCGTCCAGGTCCTTGGCCACCGAGCCGTCCACATAGCTCTTCAACACGCCCAGCACGCCGGGGCTGCCGGCGGCAGTCTTGCCGGTGCGCTTGGCGTAGCCGTTGAGCACCAGCGTGTGGTCGTGATCGGCGGTGACCACGATCAGCGTGTTCTTCAGGGTCGGGTCGGCCACGCGCGCCTTGTCGATCGCAGCCTTGATCGCGTTGTCGAACGCGACCGTGTCCTGCAGCGCCTTCTTGGCGGTGGTCTCGTGCAGCGCATGGTCGATGCGACCGCCTTCGACCATCAGGAAATAGCCCTTGTCATTCTTGTTGAGGATGTCCATCGCCTTGGTCGTCATCTCGGCCAGGCTCGGTTCCTTGGCCGGATCGCGGTCCAGGTCGTAGCTCATGTGGCTCGCGGTAAACAGCCCGACCAGGCGCTCGGTCCTGGCCGGATCGAGCGCGCTGAACTCGGACGCATTGCCGGCATAGGCATAGCTCTTCGCCTTCAGCTCCTCGATCAGGTCGCGCCCGTCGACGCGCTTGCCGCCTTTGGCCGCCGGCAGGAAGAACTGCCTGCCGCCGCCGAGCACCACATCGATGCCGTTGACGCCCAATGCGGCATTGAAGCCGGCTCCGCCCGGCACCAGTGCGGCGGCGATGTCATTTTCCAGGTCGCGATGGCAGATGTGCGCATAGGTTGCCGCGGGCGTGGCATGGGTGATGCGGGTGGTGGTCACCACGCCGGCCGACAGGCCCTGGCTCTTCGCGATTTCAAGCAGGGTCTGCACCGGCTTGCCATTGTTGGAGCCGCAGGCATTGGCCAGCTTGTTGCCGTTCGCGTCGGCCACCGGATCTTTCGCGAGGGTGTCGGACGACATGGCCAGCACTTCGTTGTTCATCTTCACGCCAGTCATGTAGGCCGACATCGACGGCGCGCTGTCGGTCACCTGCGCGTCGTTGGAAAAGGTTTTCACGAACGCGGTTTCGGGCAGCGTATCGATGGTGAGTTCGCCATCTTCGCCCACCGCATAAATGCGCGCCGCGGTCATGGTCGTCATGCCCATGCCGTCGCCCAGGAAGAAGATCACGCGCTTGGGTTCTTCCGTCGTTTTCGTGGTCCCGCAAGAGCTCAGTAGCGCAGCCGATACCAAGACTGCGATGATTCGTTTTGCCAACATTTCTCACCTCCAGCTTGAAAAATTGCAAATGTAGCGGTGGAATGTGACGGCGAAATGAAACCGGCGTGACCGTTTGATGACGCCCTGCTGGCATTCAATGGCGTGCACGCGGCGTGCCTCGGATGTGGCGGGAAAGTACAATGATCGATTCGGCGGATGGCAGGCCGATAGCGGCGACGACGCCGGCAATCATTCGGTCTGTCGCCATGACGGCGTGAAATAAGGAAAGGAAAGCAAGATGAAACACCTGTCGCAATTCGTTCTGGCCGCGGCCCTCGGCCTGGCGTATGCCTGCATGGCGCAGGCCAGCGACGCGCACGAACACATGCATGCGCACGCCGATCACATGGCGGCGGCGCCAAGCGAGGGCGAAGTCAAGAAAATTGACAGGGAAGCGGGCAAGATCACGATCAAGCACGGCCCGCTGGAGAATCTCGGCATGCCCGGCATGACCATGTCGTTTCGCGTGGCGGATGCGGCGATGCTGGCCCAGGTGAAGACCGGCGATCGGATCAGGTTCGTCGCCGATAAGGTTGGCGCCGCCTACACGGTCACGCAGCTGGAAGTCGTCAAGTAAGGCGGCAGGCGCGCCAGAGCACCAGAAGAGGCGCGGGCATGCCGCGCCCGGCACGCCCGTTTGGCAAGGACGTTAATCCTTCGAGAACTGCTTGCCGGAGAAGTCGACCGTCACGAGATTGCCATCCATTTTTCCCATGCCGGGCGAATTGGCCGGCATGCCGGGTGCCGCGACGCCATGCACCTTCGGCTGCGCGATCAGCTTTTTGATGGCGGCGACCGGCACGTGGCCTTCGACTACTTGGCCGGATGCGTCCAGCACGGCGGTATGGCAGGATTCGAGCTGGTCCGGCACGCCGAGGCGCTTCTTGATGGCGGACATGTCGTTGGAATTGACCGCCTTGACCTTGTAGCCGGACTCGCGCAGGTACGCAATCCAGCCTTCGCAGCAGCCGCAGTCCGGGTCTTTATACACGGTGATCGCTTCGCCGTAGGCTTGCGCAACGGTGGAGGCAACGGCAAGCGTTGCGGCAATCATCAGCTTCTTCATCGGGGAAATTCCATTCATCAAATTCAGCCGGCGCGCGTAGTTAAGCGCCGGCACATCACGGCTTTCGGCATGGCTCAATTCAAGCCTTGCCGTCTTCCGACTGTTACGGCAACACCAGGTTCACGCTTTTCTCGATCGGCGGATAGCAAACGCCCAATTTTTCCTGGCAACCCTGGTACGACGCCACCAGCGTGACGGCCTTGCCCTTGGTGCCCTTGTCGAGTGAGATCTCGACCGGCACCGCCTTCTTGTACACTTCGGTGCGCCCCAAGATCAAGTCGTTCTTCAACTCGCCGGCCGGCAGTTTCACGGCGCGGATGGCGGCGTCGCCGCTCTTGAGCGTGAAGCGGATTCTTTCCTTGTACAGGTAGTAACCGTTTGCCGGCACCAGCTCGGCCGTCACGGTGCCGCCGCTTTTGGCCGACACTTTCAGCTTGAATGCCTCGTCCGGCTCCAGCAATGCCTCTTCCTTGGTGCCGGATAAGGCGCTCGCCAGCTTTCCCTGCAGGCCCGGTGCCTGCGACTGCTGCGCCGGCGCGTGTACGCTCCAGCCGAGCGCGCAAAGCGCGAGCAACAGGCTCGCGCAACGTTGTTTGATCTGCATTGCATCTCCTTCAGGGTGTGCGGAATTCGGGGACGGCATGCCGTTTCGTCATGCCTGCCTTTGCGGCGCATGCATCATTGTCCCATCATCGCGCGCGACGTGCTGCGCGACAAAAGAGTAAAGCGCGAAGATGCTTGTTTGCGCATCCCCGCGCCAAGCGGCTGCTGTTGCCGCCCCGCACACCAAGAGGGAAGACAGAGGCGGCGCGCTAGCCGTTCGCGCCGGAGACGGCGCGGCTGTCAGCCTCGTCCAGGTCGGATTCGGCGAGTGTCATCCATTCGTCGCGCAGGTAATTCGTCGGCACGAGGGCGAGCAAGATGATCATCAGCCAGAACAGGGCCAGCCCGAGCGATTCGAGCCAGTGCCATTCCATTGCATGGGTCCACATCATCGGTCTTCCTCCTGGTTGGGCTGAGTGCGTCGTCGTGGTTGCGTCCCGCTTGTGGCAAGGCGCGCGCGACGACATGATTCATGATTTCTTTTTACCGATTTGACACTGAAATCTCCTTGATGCGCGTCAAGCGAAAAGTGCTCCACCGACGCGCCTGCCTTCCGGCGCCTTGCCCGCCCGATCCGGAGGGCGCTATTGACATTCGCATTTCAGGGCCGCTAGCATGCGACGACTATGCGCCTGATCCGCTTCTTCCTGATATTGCTGATAAGCGTCGCGCTGCCGTTCACCAATGTGGCCGCAGCCGCGATGGTGCATTGCGCGCAGGCAGCCGGCGGTATCAAACAAGTCGCCGCGGCACAAGCGGACGATAGCGGCCTGCATGCCCATCATCATCATGCGATGCAGGCACAGCAGCCGCAGCAAGCTAAGGCGGATCATCACCAGCACCATGCATCCGGCAAGTCTGCCAAAAGCGGCGACGCATGCAGCCAGTGCTCCTACTGCCAATCGTGCGCTGCAGCGTTTTTCCCCGCCGCCGACAGCCGCATGCCGTCATTTTCCGCGTCCGACATCAAGCCCGGCCTGGTTGCCGGCGCAGCGCCCAACCCCCACCTCGATCCACTCTTTCGGCCTCCGCGCCTGGCCTTCGCCTGAGCGCGAAGGCGTGCGATTTCCCGGCGCAATCCGTTTGCGCATCGCCTACTGTAGCTACTGACATTCGATCGGCCAGCCGATCTCGCACTGGCTCGACCCTCTGCTGTCCGGCGTGAGTACACATTGCTTGTCGGCCAACATGCCGGCAAGCGCATTCAATTGAAAGGAGCATCAAATGAAATTACTTAAACTGTTCGTGGTGGCATTGAGCATCGGCGCCGCCGGCGTGGCAGCGGCGCATTCCAACGATTATCTCGATACCGTGCAAGCGCCCAACGGCGGCCAGCTGCGCATGGCCGGCGGCTATCACTATGAACTGGTCATCAAGCCGGCCGGCAAGGACAGTGCGAACGAGGTGCTGGTGTACGTCACCGATCACGCCGGCAAGGAAATCAGCGTCGCCGGCGCAACCGGCACGGCAACCATCCTGTCGAACGGGAAAGCCACCGTGCAGCTCAAGCCGGAAGGAAAGAACCTGATGAAAGGCGCGGGCAATTTCGCAACGAGCCCGAACCTGAAGGCTGTCGTCTCCATCGGACTGGCCGGACAGCAGCCGGAACAGGCGCGGTTTACGCCGTTCGCCACCAAGTTGGCGGAAAGCGACCACATGCATCACCATTAAACTGCCGCACCGCGCAGGCCGGCGCTGTTACGGCAAGGGGCGAGGCAATGACTTGCCTTGCCCGCATTCGCCTCAGGCATGCCCGGCCGCCATCGCGCCGGCACCTTTGGCGCCGCCCGGCATCGCACCGGAAGCCATGCGCCGGCATTCCTCCGCACAACGGCGGCACGCCTGCGCGCAGCGCTGGCAATGTTCCATCTGGTGCTGCCCGCACTCCTCGCCGCAGGCGTCGCATATTTCTGCGCACGCATTGCACACCATGCCCGCAAATTCGCTGCCGCGCGCCATGTAGGCCGCCGCCAGGCGGCAAATCTGGGCGCAATCCATATCCAGCTTGATGCAGCGTGCCATTGCCTTGACATCCTGTTCGCTCAAGCAAGCTGCCGCGCAATGGTCGCAGGCATCCGCACAGGCATTGCATTCGTCGATACACGATTGAAACTGTTCGTGGGCCATCACAATCTCCTCAAAATCGGTTGAAGGTCGCCGGCCTCGCCCGGCCGGTCCCGCCATGAAGCAAGCGGCATTCCAGTGTCATGCGAGGTCTTCCTGCGCCACCAGCATCTCGCCGAAGCGCTCGGCCGGCAGCGGCGCGCTGTAGTAATAGCCCTGCACCTTGTCGCAACGGCGCTCGCGCAGGAAGTCGAGCTGGTCGGCCGTTTCCACGCCCTCGGCGATCACTTCCAGGCGCAGCGTATGCGCCATGTGGATGATGGCTTCGATGATGGCGGCGTCATCGGGATCGGTGGTGATGTCGCGCACGAAGCTCTGGTCGATCTTGATGGTGTCGATCGGCAGGCGCTTGAGGTAGGAAAGGCTGGAGTAGCCGGTGCCGAAGTCATCGATCGACAGCCGCACGCCCATTTCCTTCAACGTGGTGAGCCAGGCGATCGCCTTTTCCTCGCCGTGGATGGCGACGCTTTCGGTGACCTCGAATTCGAGGCAGTCGTGCGGCAGGTCGAGTTCGCCGAGCGTGGAAGTCACCTCGTCGAGAAATCCCTCCTGGTGCAGCTGCACGGCCGACAGGTTGATCGCGATCGGGATCATGCCGATGCCCGCCAGCTGCCATTCGCGGTTCTGGCGGCAGGTTTCGCGCAGCACCCAGCTGCCGATCTGGCGGATGATGCCGCTTTGCTCGGCCACGGCGATAAACTGGCCGGGCGACAGCAAGCCGAGCGCCGGGTGCTGCCAGCGCACCAGCGCTTCGGCGCCGATGATCTGGCCGCTGGAAAGGTCGACCTTGGGCTGGTAGTACACCACGAATTCATTGTGCTCGACGGCACGCCGCAGGCCGCCTTCGAGCTGCACGCGGCGCGCCACGGCGTCGGTCATCGCCTGGGTGAAGAACTGGAAGTTGTTGCGGCCCGACGCCTTGGCGTGATACATGGCCATGTCCGCATGCTTGGTCAGCGTCTCGGCATCGCGCCCGTTCTCGGGATAGATGGCGATGCCGATCGAGCCGCCGACGTGGACTTCGTGTGCGCCGATGCGGTCGAGGCCGGCCAGCGCATCGAGCAGCTTGCGCGCCACCCCGGCGGGCGCGAAGTCGTCGCTGATGTCGGGCATCATGATGATGAATTCGTCGCCGCCCTGGCGGCACACGGTGTCGCTGCCGCGCGTGGCGCCGACGAAGCGCCGCGCGATCTGCTTGAGCAGCTGGTCGCCGATTTCATGGCCGAGCGAATCGTTGACATGCTTGAAGTGATCGATGTCGATGAACAGCAGCGCCAGCCGTTTCTGCTCGCGCGCGGCAAGCGCCAGCGCATGGTCGAGCCGGTCGTTCAGGAGCGCGCGGTTCGGCAGGCCGGTCAGCACGTCGTGGTTGGCGAGGTAGGTCATCTGGTTTGCCGCCTGGCGCGCGGCGCTCACGTCATGGAACACCAGCACCGCGCCGAGCACGTTGCCGTCGTGGTCGAGCAGGGGCGCGGCCGAGCTTTCGACCGCGTATTCGCTGCCGTTGCGACCGATCAGCAGCGTGTCGCCGGCCACCTTGCACACCTCGCGGTGCGCCAGCGCCAGCCCGACCTGGCAGGGCGCCTGTTCGCGGCTTTTTTCATTGACGATGCAAAATACCGCGCCGATCGGGCGGCCGACGGCTTCTTCGCTGCGCCATCCCGTCATGCGCTGCGCGACCGGGTTGAGGTAGGTGATGCGGCGCTCGGTGTCGGTGGCGATCACGCCGTCGCCGATCGATTTCAGGGTCACCTGCGCGCGCTCCTTTTCGGCCTGCAGGTCGCGCTCGATGCGCTTTCTAGATTCGACTTCGGCCTGCAGCCGGTGGTTCGCTTCCAGCAGTTCGCGCGTGCGCGCATCGACGCGCTGCTCAAGCGTCGCGTTGAGCGCGGCGAGCCTGCTTTCGGCGGCCTTGCGCTCGGCGACCTGGTGCTCCAGTTCGCGGATCGCATCCTGCAGCTGGGACGCGCTGGGCAGCTTGAGCGCCTTCGGGATCAGCGGCCACATGATAACGGCGGTGACCACCGAGACGGCGGCCGTGGCCAGCCGCAGGGTCGCATCAAGCCAGTAGTCCGGGTGCCAGATGGTCCAGATCGACAGCAGGTGGGTTGTACCGCAAAAGAAGATGAACATCGAAAACAGCTTGAACATCCAGTTGAACTCGATGTCGGCGCGCTTGCGCACGAAGTAGGTCAGAGCCGCCGGAATCGAGTAGTAGGCCAGACCGATGCCGCCGTCGCCCAGGATGTAGCTCCACAGCAGGGATGGCGTCCACAGGTAGCAGTGGCCATGCGGCATGAAGCCTTCGCTGCCAAGCCATTGATGAAGCGTGTCGAACATGAAGGTCTCCTCCGGCAGTGCCGATGCGCCTGCCTTTCGGCTCGAGAGCCCGCCCCGTGTCGATGTCTTGTTGCACGCCCACCTCCATGCGCGGGATTGCGGCGTACCGGCTTACAACAGCGGTGATCAAACCAGGGCTGCCACCGGCATGGATGTGGCCGCGATAAAACGCTTGGTTTTTCGACCAATCAATAACGGCTAGGTTCAGGAGAGGAAATCCTGCCGACACGAAAAAGTATCTTTATGGCAGTAGATAAATCCTGGGAGAAATCATTGCTATGCCAGTTGGAAATAAAAATCGGCCGGGGTGCCCGCGATTCAAAAGATTGGCTCTTTAAGTCATCAATTGAGCCTACAAGGCGGCAAGTGCTGCGTATAAATTATCAATTCGCCAAGTACCATGCGGCACGCTGTTCAATGTGATGGACAGTCGTGCTTTCCAATCCGCACAGCCGCCCGTTTCCAGACATTGCCGGCTGCCGGAAGTCCCCAAGAGAGAACCATGAAACGATTGCTCAAATTTTCCCCACTGGTGCTGTTGCTGTGCGCGTTGTCGGCGCGCGCGCTCGAAGCACTGCCGACGGCGTGGATGGACCCGCCGCACACGTTCCGCATCGAAGTGCTTCAAGTCACCGACATCGAACCCTATCAGCAATCGCTCGACGGCTTTTTGGCCACGCTCGAGGAAAACGAGATCGAACAGGGCAAGAACCTGGACATTCACCGCGTCAAGATCGACTTCGATATTGAAAAGGGCGGATTCTGGGACAAGGTCGGCGTGCTGTTCCGCGTGCGTCAGGAAGCGCTGCGCATCGTCAACAGCAAGCCGGACCTGGTCTTGACCATCGGCACCCCGGCCACCAAGTATGCGCGCGCGATTCTGGAAGATGCGCATATCCCCGTCGTGTTTACCGCAGTGGCCAATCCGCTCGACGCCGATTGCCCGTCGCTCTCCGACGGCGGCCCGGGCGTGACCGGATCGACGCTGTACATGGACATGGCTGAATCGCTCAAGATCGTGCGCGAAGTCTTCCCTGCCATTCAGCGTATCGGCATGGTCCACACCGACGACGAGAATGGCGTGGCGCACGTGGCGGCGGCCAAGGCGAAAGCCGAGGAATGGAAGTTCGCCGTGTCGTCGCGCCAGGTGAACAAGCGCGACAGCATCATCCCTTCGCTGAAGGAACTGTATGACCAGGGCAACGGGGTGCAGATGTTCGCCGTGCCGCTCGATACCTATTACGGCTTGCGCCGCTACGAGCCGACCATCGACCTGAGCGATTTCAGCTCGGAACTGCGGATTCCGATCATCTCGCTGGCCATGGTGCGGGTGCCGGGCGCGGTGCTGTATGTCGGCGCCGACTTCCGCGCGGTCGGCAGCCTGGCCGGCACCCAGGCCGTCAAGATCCTCAAGCGCCGCACCAAGCCCGACGTGCTGCCGGTGCTGAGGCAGGCCAAGCCGACCGTGCTGCTCGACCCGGCGCGCGCCCATGCGCTCGATCTCCTGCTGCCGTCGTCGGTGGTCGACAGAAAGCTCCCGGTCAAGGACGGCTTCTGGCAAGTCCGGCTCGGCGACTGAGGCTCCAAAACAAAAAAACCGGTGCGCAGCCGGTTTTTTTTCAGCCTGGCTTGCCGGCAAGGCGATCCTACCGGATCGGCAGCTTGGTCGTGTTCTTGACCTCTTCCATCACCGCATAGGTGTGCGTCTCGCGCACGCCCTTCAGCTGCAGCAGCGACTTGCCGAGGAATTCGCGGTAGGCATTCATGTCCTTGACGCGCGCCTTGACCAGGTAGTCGAAGCCGCCGGCCACCATGTGGCATTCCTGCACTTCGGGGATCACCTGCACGCTGCGCTTGAACGCTTCGAACACTTCCGGCGTGGTGCGGTCGAGCACCACTTCGATGAACACCAGCAGCGACACGTCCAGCAATTGCGGATTGAGCTGCGCGGTATAGCCGAGGATGTAGCCGGCTTCCTGCAGCTTGCGCACGCGCTCGAGGCAGGCCGCAGGCGACAGGTTGACGCGCGACGCCAGCTCGACATTGCTGATACGGCCATCGTTCTGCAGTTCGGAAAGGATCTTCTTGCTGATCTTGTCGAGCATGGCGCTTTTACCAAAAATTTTGTTCGGAAAGATTCTCCCACAAAATACAAAATTTCGATACGCGCTTTCATTACCAGAATTAATCCTTAGGAATCATCACTACAATCAAATCATCATTTTTCAGTGATTTGAATGGATTCCTATGTTGATTGCTTCTCGCGAAGTTACCCCTTCCATCGTTCCATTTGCCGCTTTGCATGACGAAGTGCTGCACAATGCCACGCCCCTGCGCGCCGCCATCACGGCCGCATACCGGCGCGACGAACGCGAAGCCGTGCAATGGCTGTTGTCGCAGGCGCGCGACAACGACATCGCGCACAGCCGCGTCCAGGCACTGGCTTCCGACCTGGTGCAGACCGTGCGCGAAAAGCGCACGCGCGCATCCGGCGTGGACGCATTGATGCATGAATTTTCGCTGTCGTCGGAAGAAGGCGTGGCATTGATGTGCCTGGCCGAAGCGCTGTTGCGCATTCCCGACCACCAGACCGCCGACCGCCTGATCGCCGACAAGATCAGCAAGGGCGACTGGAAGCGCCACCTGGGCGAGTCGCCTTCGCTGTTCGTCAACGCCGCCACCTGGGGCCTGCTTATCACCGGCAAGCTGGTTTCCACCAACAGCGAACAGGGCCTCGGCTCCGCGCTCACCAAGCTGATCGCCAAGGGCGGCGAGCCGCTCATCCGCAAGGGCGTCGATCTCGCCATGCGCATGCTGGGCAACCAGTTCGTCACCGGCCAGACGATTGCCGAAGCGCTGACCAACAGCCGCGACAACGAGGCGCGCGGCTACCGCTATTCGTACGACATGCTGGGCGAAGCGGCGCTGACCGAGGAAGACGCGGCGAAATACTACCGCTCGTATGAAGAGGCGATCCATGCGATCGGCCGCGCCTCCAACGGGCGCGGCATCAAGGATGGCCCCGGCATCTCGGTCAAGCTGTCGGCATTGCATCCGCGCTATTCGCGCGCGCAGCGCGGCCGCACGATGGACGAGCTGCTGGCGAGCCTGAAGAAGCTGCTGCTGCTGGCCAAGCAATACAACATCGGCCTGAACATCGACGCGGAAGAGGCGGACCGCCTGGAGCTGTCGCTCGACCTGATGGAAGCGCTCGCGTTCGACCCGGACCTGGCCGGCTTCGACGGCATCGGCTTCGTGGTGCAGGCTTATCAAAAACGCTGCCCGTTCGTGATCGATTACCTGGCCGACCTGGCCCGCCGCAGCAAGCGCAAGTTCATGGTGCGCCTGGTCAAGGGCGCGTACTGGGACGCCGAAATCAAGCGCGCGCAAGTCGACGGCATGCCGGGCTATCCGGTCTATACGCGCAAGGTCTACACCGACGTGTCCTACCTGGTTTGCGCGCAAAAGCTCCTGGCCGCGGCCGACGTGATCTACCCACAGTTCGCTACCCACAACGCGCACACCCTGTCGTCAATCTACGTGTGGGCCCAGGAGCAGGGCGTCAAGGACTACGAATTCCAGTGCCTGCACGGCATGGGCGAAACGCTGTACGACCAGGTGGTGGGCGAGGAAAACCTGGGCAAGCCGTGCCGCATCTACGCGCCGGTCGGCTCGCATGAAACGCTGTTGGCCTATCTGGTGCGCCGCCTCTTGGAAAATGGCGCCAACTCGTCCTTCGTCAACCAGATCGTCGACGAAAACGTCGCCATCGACACCCTGATCGCCGACCCGCTCGCGGCCGCGAAAAAGCTCGGCGGCGAGCCGCACCAGAACATCGCCTTGCCGGTGAAGCTGTTCGGCGGCGAACGCAACAATTCGGCCGGCGTCGATCTGAGCAACGAGAACACGCTGCGCGACATCGACGCGGTATTCCAGGGCTTCTCCACCCATCAGTGGCAGGCCGCCCCCCTGCTGGCAGACGGCACCGTCACCGGCACCGCGCAAGCAGTGCTCAATCCGGCCGACCGGCGCGATATCGTCGGCACGGTGGTCGAAGCCGGCACCAATGAGGTCGAACGCTCGCTCGACGCCGCTGCACAGTATGCCGCCGACTGGCAGACCACGCCGCCGTCGCAGCGTGCCGCCGCACTGGTGCGCGCTGCCGACCTGTTCGAGCAGAACCAGTTCGAGCTGCTGGCGCTGACGATTCGCGAAGCGGGCAAGTCGCTGCCGAACGCGATCGCCGAAGTGCGCGAAGCGGTCGACTTCCTGCGCTACTACGCCGCCCAGGTGGTCAACGAGCCGAATGCCGCCGCGCTCGGCCCGGTGGTGTGCATCAGCCCGTGGAACTTCCCGCTGGCGATCTTCACCGGCGAGGTCAGCGCCGCGCTGGCCGCCGGCAATGTGGTGCTGGCAAAGCCCGCCGAGCAGACGCCGCTGATCGCGCACCGCGCGGTGCAATTGCTGCATGAAGCCGGCGTTCCGCGCGGCGCGCTGCAGCTGCTGCCGGGACGCGGCGAGACGGTCGGCGCCAAGCTCACGGCCGACTCCCGGGTGCGCGGCGTGATCTTCACCGGTTCCACCGAAGTCGCGCAGCTAATCAACCGCACGCTGGCCGCGCGCAGCGTCAGCGAAAAGCACGAGATTCCGCTGATCGCCGAAACCGGCGGGCAGAACGCGATGATCGTCGATTCCAGCGCGCTGCCGGAACAGGTAGTGCAGGACGTGCTGGCTTCCGCCTTCGACAGCGCCGGCCAGCGCTGCTCGGCCCT
This sequence comes from Noviherbaspirillum autotrophicum, assembly GCF_000818395.1. Classification (GTDB taxonomy): domain Bacteria; phylum Pseudomonadota; class Gammaproteobacteria; order Burkholderiales; family Burkholderiaceae_D; genus Noviherbaspirillum; species Noviherbaspirillum autotrophicum. The sequence continues at coordinate 361,036 of NZ_JWJG01000028.1, forward strand.
GCGCGTGCTGTGCCTGCAAGCCGACATCGCCGACAAGACCATTAAGATGTTGAAGGGCGCGATGCAGGAACTGGTCATCGGCAATCCGGACCGCCTGGCGACCGACGTCGGCCCGGTGATCGACGCCGAAGCGCAGCAAAACCTGCTGCGCCACATCGACCACATGAAAGCGCGTGCGGTCGACTTCTACCAGCTGCCGCTGCCGGCCGACTGCGGCAACGGCACCTTCGTCGCGCCGACCGTGATCGAGATCGCCTCGCTGTCGGAACTGCAGCGCGAAGTGTTCGGTCCGGTGCTGCACGTGCTGCGCTACAAGCGCGACCAGCTGCCGCAGCTGATCGACGCCATCAACGCCACCGGCTACGGCTTGACGCTCGGCGTCCACTCGCGCATCGACGAGACGATCGACTTCATCAGCACGCGCGCGCACGTCGGCAACATCTACGTGAACCGCAACATCATCGGCGCGGTCGTCGGCGTGCAGCCGTTCGGCGGCGAAGGCAAGTCCGGCACCGGCCCGAAGGCCGGCGGCCCGCTGTACCTCAAGCGCCTGCAGCGCAATGCGGCGGTGGCGCGCGCGGCGCATACCATCCATACGCCTCAGAACGCCACCCACACCATCCTCGACAGCCTGGTGTGGTGGGCCGGCCTGCACGGCCACGAGCGTATCGTCACGCTGGCCGAAGCCTACCTGCACGAGTCGCTGCTCGACACCATGCTGGTACTGCCGGGGCCGACCGGCGAGCGCAACACGCTGTCGTTCGCGCCGCGCGGCGCCGTGCTGTGCGCGGCATCGACCGTCGACGCCTTGCTCAACCAGCTGGCAGCCGTTCTCGCGACCGGCAACAAGGCGCTGGTGGCGGCGGAGTCGGCCAGCCTGCTGCCGGCGGGCCTGCCGCCGGCAGTGCGCGATGCAGTCGCCGTGCTGTCGGCAGGCGACGTCGCAAAGGCGGTCATGCAGATGGCGCTGGTGGACGCGGCGCGCGCGCCGCAACTGCTGCCGCTCCTGGCAGCGCGCGAAGGCGCGCTGGTGCCTCTGGTGGAAACATCGGACATCGATCCGATTCCGCTGTGGCGCCTGGTGGCCGAGCGCGCGCTGTGCGTCAACACCACGGCGGCCGGCGGCAACGCCAGCCTGATGACGCTGCAGGCGTAAGCAGCACCCCGCTCCCGGCAGCAGCCGGGAGCGGTCCTCAGTTCAGCATCGAAGCCGGCGCCACGCTGTCGCGATAGCGCGCCGGCCCATCCCTCAATAGCGCCTCGAACTCTTCCGGCAGCACCGGCCTGGAAAACAGGTAGCCTTGCGCATAGTCGCAGCCGACGGCCTTCAGGATGCGGCACTGTTCTTCCGTTTCCACGCCCTCGGCGATCACCTTGATGCCGAGCTTGTGCGCCATCACAATCATCGCTTCATAGAGCGCCACGCTTTCCGATTCGGGCGCCAGGTCGAGGATGAAGGAACGGTCGATTTTCAGGTAGTCGATGTCGAGCTTGCTGAGGTAGGACATCGACGAATAGCCGGTGCCGAAGTCGTCGAGCGCCACGCCGGCGCCGGCTTCGCGAAAGCGCAGGATCTGGTTGGTGATGGCGGTGCTGGTATCGAGCAGCAAGCCTTCCGTGATTTCCACCGAAATAGCGCTGGCCGGCACGCCCATGTCGTGCAAATACCGGAACCAGCCATGGTGGTCGATGCCGCTGTTGCGGTACTGCACCGGCGACGTGTTCAGGCTGACCACCAGCTGCGGATAGCGCTCGCGCCAGCGCGACAGCTGCCATGCCACTTCGCGGAACACCCAGTCGCCAATCTCGACGATGAGGCCGGTCTCTTCGGCGATCGGGATGAACTCGGCCGGGCTGACCATGCCCCGGGTCGGATGCTGCCAGCGAATCAGCGCCTCGGCCTTGGAGATGGCGCCGGTGGACAAGTCCACGATCGGCTGGTACTGCACGCGGAACTGCCGGTCCGCCAGCGCCAGGCGCAAGTCGCTGATCAGGCGACGCCGCGCCTGCGCCTCTTTCTGCATGCACGGCGTGAAGTAGTGGAAGCGGTTGCGCCCCAGGTTCTTGGCGGCGTACATCGCCTGGTCGGCATTCTTGAGCAAGTCCTCGATCTCGGTGGCATCGTCCGGATAGAACGTGATGCCCAGGCTGGCCGACACGTAGGCGATCTCGTCGCCGAGGACAAACGGCTCGGCCATGCTTTTCAGGACATCCTGCACGATGCGCTCGACATTGTTCGGCTGGTTCAGCTCGCCCAAGATGATCGTGAACTCGTCGCCGCCCAGCCGCGCCACCGTGTCGGACTCGCGCACGCAGCGCGACAGGCGCTGCGCTGCCTGCTGCAGCAACTTGTCGCCGACGGCGTGGCCGAGCGTGTCGTTGACTTCCTTGAAGCGGTCCAGATCGATGAAAATCAGCGCCATCGGCAGCGCCGCGCGGTGCGACTTGCGGATTTCCTGCTCCAGCCGGTCGCGGAACATCAAGCGGTTCGGCAAGCCGGTCAGGGAATCGAAGTTCGCCTGGCGCCATACCAGGTCGTCGGTCCTTTTCTTGTGCGTGATGTCGGAAAACAGCGCGATGCGGCGGAACACCGTGCCGTTTGGATGGTAGACGGTGTTGATGGTCAGCCATTCGGCATACACGTCGCCGTTCTTGCGGCGGTTCCAGATCTCGCCCTGCCAGTAGCCGGTGCTGGAGATGGCGCGCCACATCGCTTCATAGAATTCGCGGTCCTGGCGCCCCGAGCGCAGGATGCTGATGCGCTGACCGACGACTTCTTCCCGCTGGTAGCCGGTGATCCTGGTAAAGGCGGGATTGATGTCGATGACCAGGCCGTTGGCGTCGGTGATGGTCATTGCCTCCCCGGTGTTCTGGTACACCATGGTCGCCATGCGGGTGGTCGCTTCGGCCTGCTTGCGTTCCGTAATGTCGAGCATCATGCCGATCGTGGCCGGTTTGCCGTCCAGGCGCATGACGGAACCGAACACCTCGACGTCGAACACGCTGTCGTCCTTCCTGCGTGCGCGCCGCTCGTAACGCACGCTCTGGGCGTCGCCGCGCAGGCGCTTGCGCACGTTCGATTCCACCAGGTTGTGGTCACCCTCCGGCACCAGATCATAGACGCCGACCGATTCCAGCATCGCGTCGCGCTCATAGCCGAACATGCTGGCCATCTTCGCATTGACGAAGCGAAAGTGCCCATCCTGCACGACATACACGCCCACCATCGAATTTTCGGCCAGCCCGCGAAACATCGCTTCCGCCTGCGACAGGCTCTGGTGTTCCAGCTCGAGCTTGCCGATCAGCGCGCCGATGCGCTGCGCCGCGTAGTTGAAGGCATCGGCCAGCTGGCCCATTTCATCGTCGGCGCGATAGCCGACACGCACGTGGTAGTTGCCTTCCGCCAGTTCGCGGCTGCGCCGCGCAAGCTTGCGCAAGGGGTAGACGACGCGAATGCGGATCAGCATGAACACCCCCGCCAGCCCCAGCACGTCCACCAGCAACAACACGTACACGGTGGTGAGGGCCTGCTCCTGGCGCTGCTGCGCATCCAGCGTCAGCGATTGCAGCAGCCCTTCGGCGCCGGAGAGCATGCGCGCAGCCCCTTCCGTGATTTCGGCGAGCTGCGCCGCGCTGGCGTTGGCGGTGCCTGCGCCGGCCAGCAGTGATTCGATGTAGGCGCGGTAGCCGCTCCAGTCGTGCCGGATCTGCGCCAGCTGTGCGTGCTGCTGCGCCGTGAGCGGCTTGATGGCATGCCCGAATACTTGCTTGCCCTGCGCGAGAGTCGTGAGGGCGGCCTCGTAGTCGGCGATGTCGCTTTCGGCGATGCCCCTGCCGGCGCTCCAGCCGTGCAGCGTATTGCTGGTGTTGAGCGCGATTTTCTGGCTCAGGAAGCGCAGCTTCCCTGCGACGTTGACCGTTGCGGCCACGCCATTGAATTCCGTGAGCATGGCGCGCACGACAATGACATTGGCCACTCCCAGCAGCACGAGCACCAGGAAGATGAGGCCGATTTTCTGGCTGAGCGCGGCGCGCGCGCGGGGCATGGCCGCCGGTTCGTCAGGGATCGGCTGGCTTGGCACTAACTGTTCCGTCATGATTTTTTCATTAAACAGGAGGGCGCGCAGTGCCCGCCCATAACCAGTATCGGCTGACGCCCGCTTGCAAGAATCGGGGCGACAGCAACCATACACGCTAGTTACTGCACAGAAATATAGCTACTATTCTCGCATTGTTGATTTGTGTCAATATTGTTAATGGAAGGTAATACTTTTTGACTAGCCTGAATGGCGGGGCAGGGTGTGCGAAGGGATCGGCAAGACCGCAGCGGCAGTGAACCATGTCCTGCACCGCCCGCGTCTTGAACTCCTGCATGTTTGGCAAGTCTTACAAACATGTCTCGCACGGCGAAAATTCTGACCTGGAGTGGCGGCGGGCTGCTCGCGATTCTCGTTATCGCCGTCGTCGTGCTATTGAATTTCGACTGGAACAGCATCAAGCCGTGGATCAGCACCCGCGTCAGCGAATCGACCGGGCGCCACTTCGACATCCGCGGCGACCTGTCGCTGACCTGGCATGCGCCACAAGGCGCGCAAGGCGGCTGGCGCGACTGGATTCCATGGCCGCGCCTGAATGCCAAGGATGTCATCTTCGGCAATCCTGACTGGGCGACCGAGCCGACCATGGCGCAAGCGCGCCAAGTGACCTTCTCGGTCAGCCCGCTGGCGCTGCTGCGGCACGACATCGTCATCCCTTCGCTGGCGCTGGACGAGCCGCGGCTCTTCCTGCAGCGCGCCAAGGATGGCCGCAACAACTGGACCTTCCAGTCGTCCGGCAAAGCGTCGGCCTGGCGGCTCGACTTGCAGCGCCTGATTTTGAGCAAGGGCTCGCTGCATCTGGTCGATGTCATCAAGCGCGCCGACATCCGGGCCCAGATCGATACCCTGGGCGGCGATGGCAGCGACTACCGCATCGGCTGGAAGGTGGCCGGCACCTTCAATGGCGAACCGGTTTCCGGCAACGGCAGGGCGGGCTCGGTGCTGTCGCTGCGCGAACAAAAGGCGAAGTACCCGATCGACGCCACGGTCCATATCGGCAAAACCACGATCGATGCCGAGGGCACGCTGACCGAGCCGACCAAGCTCGGCGTGCTCGACCTGCGCCTGAAGCTATCCGGCGTCTCCATGGCGCAGCTGTATCCGATCATTCATGTGGTGCTGCCGGAAACGCCGCCTTTCTCGACCGAGGGCCACTTGCAAGGCGCACTCAATGACCTGGGCGGCGACTGGCGTTATGAAAAATTTTCCGGCAAGGTCGGCAGCAGCGACTTGTCCGGCAGCCTGTATTTTAAGGCGCGCAAGCCCCGGCCGCTGCTGGAAGGCACGGTCGAATCAAGCTACCTGAACTTCAAGGATCTCGCGCCCTTGGTCGGCGCCGATTCGGAAAAGAGCAAGGAGCAGCGCAACGCGAAAGTCGATCAGCCCAAAGACAAGGCCTTGCCGGTGGAAACCTTCAAGACCGACCGCTTGGCCAGCATCGACGCGGACGTGCAATTCACCGGCCGCAAGATCGTGCGTGAAAAGCAGTTACCGATCGATCACCTCGTCACCCGCATCCAGTTACAGGATGGCGAATTGACGCTGGCGCCCTTGAAGTTCGGCATCGCCGGCGGCAACCTGGTGTCGAACCTGAAAATCCTTGGCAAGAGCAAGCCGATGAAAGCGGAATTGAAATTGACGGCGCGCCACTTGAAGCTGAAACAAATGTTCCCGACGGTGAAAGAAATGCAAGCCAGCCTCGGCGAAATCAATGGCGAAGCCGCGTTGAGCGCGACCGGCAATTCGGTGGCCGCGCTGCTGGGGTCGTCCGACGGCGAAATCCGCGCCGTCATCAACCAGGGTACGGTCAGCAAGCTGCTGCTGGAAGAAATGGGCTTGAACATCGGCACCATCATCGCCACCAAGCTCTTTGGCGACAAGCAGGTGCAGATCAATTGCGCCGTCAACGACTTCAAGGTGGAAAACGGCACCATGCAGACGCGCGCCTTCGTGATCGACACCCAGGATGCGACGATTTACGTCAACGGCCAGATCAATCTCGCCAAAGAACAGCTGGCGCTGGAGATCCGCCCCGACAGCAAGGGCATGCGCCTGATCTCGCTGCGCTCACCACTGTACGTCAAGGGTTCGTTCAAGCATCCGGACGTCGGCGTCGACAAGGGCGTGTTGGCGGCCAAGGCTGGCGGTGCCATCGCGCTGGGCGTATTGGCGCCGGTGGCCTCGGCATTGATCCCGCTGATCAATGTCGGTCCCGGCGAGAAAAGCGAGTGCGGCAGCTTGCTGGCGCAGGCCGGCGAGAAGCCGGTCGCGGCAGCGCCAAACGCGGGCGAGCAGGCAAGCGGACGATGACGCTCAGGCCGTTGCGCCCTCCGCGCACAAGCGCTTGACGATGCCGAACGCATAACGCGCGGCAACCCGTTCGATGAATTGCATGAAATCGACCGGCGCATCTTCATTGGCTGCATCCGACACGGTGCGGATGACGGCGAACGGTACACCGAATTCGAAGCAGACTTGCGCCACCGCCGCACCTTCCATTTCCACCGCCAGCAGGGGCGGCAAGGCTTGCTTCAACTCGGCCAGCTTGCTGCGGCTGTCGATGAATTCGTCGCCGCTGGCAATCAAGCCACGATGCACGCGCGGCTGATGCAGGCGAAAGGCATCGATATCCTGCGCCGCGACCAGCGCGCGCAAATCCATCCCGACGAAATCCTGTGCCGCTTTCGCTAACCGGTTGGTCAGGCCAAGGTCGGAAGCAAAGTGCGATTGCCCCGTCAAGGGCACCTCGAAACGCGGAAACAGCGGCGTGGTATCCATGTCGTGCTGCACCAGCGCGTCGGCCACCACGATATCGCCCACGCGCACCGCCCGGTCCGCCGAACCGGCCACGCCGGTAAACACGATATGGGTGACACCGAAGCGTTCGATCAGCGTGGCAACGGTCGCGGCGGCAGCCACCTTGCCCACGCGCGACAGCACGCAGACGCAATCCATGCCCCACAGGCTGCCGGTGACGTACTCGCGCATGGCGCGCGTGACGCTGCGCCGGTCTTGCATCAAGTCGATCAAGCCATGTTGTTCATGTTGCAAGGCACTGATGACGCCGAGACGGAAAGGAGGGGAAATCATGGGAAGGGATCTTTATATTCGGCGTTTACCACGTACTGCGCAACGTGCTGATTTGAGGCAATCCCGTAGCGTAGAACGGTGCACGGGTTTGTGCAACTGCGGCTGATGAAGGGAATACGGTTTTAATTTAAAAGTCGATATATATGAATAGTAATAGTGGTTAACGCCGCCGTGCGCCTGTGGATAACTTGGTAAACCGCTGGGAAATCAGCAGTTTAAGAATTGCATAAAACCTTTGATAAAGCCTGTATGGCGCAAGGACAGTTTCGGGACAAAAAATCGGATGTGGATAGTTATTCTTGTTATCCCCAATGGTTCAAGCGGAAATTCAATGACTTATCCACAGGCGTAGTGGCAACAATTCGTCGAATTAATATCTATTTGTCATTCATTGCCCCATAACGCTTGCAACAATGCAAAGACGGTGGCGATCGTCGGTTCGTTCTTGCGCTTGGCCAGTGCAATGAAAGACAGCTCGGTCGACAGGCTGACCTTGTCGGCGATCACCAAGCCATGCGCATGCGCTTCGCGCAGCGCGATCGACTCGCGCATCAGCGACAGGCCCACGCCCGACTTCACCAGGTCCAGCATCGACGGCTCCTGGTCGACCAAGGCCACCTTGTTCGGCGTGACCTTGTAGTGCCCGAAGGTCTTGGTGAGCAGACGGTGGTGGGCCGATTCGGGCGGCGTCCACAGCCAAGGCAGCTTCGCCAGCGCCGGCCAGTCGCGGCCGGCAACGCGCGTCTTCCAGCCCGGCGGCGCGACTACGTTGTAGGTAAACGAAGTCAGCCGCAGCGCATGAAATTCCTTGCTGGGCGTGCCAAGGAAATAGCCGACGTCGAGCGCGCCGGCCTTGACCTGCTGCAGCACCCAGCCCGACATCCCGTGCTGCAGCTGGGTCGACAGCTGCGGATAGTTTTCCACCAGCCTTTTCAGGAAGGGGCCGAGCCGGATGAATTCCGGGTCGAGGATGGTGCCGATCGACAGCCGCCCCGACAGCGTCGAATGCAACGCCGCCGCGCCCTGGCGGAATTCGGCCACGCTGTCCATGACGCGCTCCGCGAACGGCAGCAGCTTGGCGCCGTCGTCGGTCAGGGTCATGCCGGACGGCGTGCGGGCAAACAGTTGCAGGTTCAGTGCGCTTTGCAGCGATTTGATTTGCAGGCTGACCGCCGGCTGGGTCAGGTGCAGGCGTTCGGCGGCGCGCGTGAGGTTGCCTTCGCGGGCCACCGTGACGAAGGCGCGTAATTGGGTCAAGTCCATGCCATGCATTATAAAACCCGCTTATAACATTCTTGATAAGAACTCATTGGATTTGCGGATGCAACGGGAATATGCTGTGGAAAATCGGAAATCTTTAAAAGGAATTCTTATGACGCAACTAATCCAGCATTACATCAACGGCAAGGTGGTCGCCTCGACCTCCGGTCGCACGCAAGACGTGTTCAATCCCGCTACCGGAGAAGCCGCCGCGCAAGTGGCGCTGGCCAGCGTCGACGACGTCGAGGCGGCGGTTGCCGCCGCCCGCGCCGCCGCCCCTGCCTGGGCCGAGACGGCACCCTTGAAGCGGGCCCGCATCCTGTCCAAGTTCAAGGAATTGATCGAAAGGCACCAGGATGATCTGGCAGCGGCGATCACGCGCGAGCACGGCAAGGTGTTTTCCGATGCGAAGGGCGAAGTCACGCGCGGGCTGGAAGTGGTCGAGTTCGCCTGCGGCGCGCCGCAGCTGCTGAAGACGCAATTTACCGACAATATCGGCGGCGGCATCGACAACTGGCAGCTGCGCCAGCCGTTGGGTGTGACCGTCGGCATCACGCCATTCAACTTCCCGTTCATGGTGCCGATGTGGATGGCGCCGATGGCGCTGGCTACCGGCAATACCTTTATCTTGAAGCCGTCCGAGCGCGATCCATCGCCGTCGCTGATGGTCGCCGACCTGTTGCAGCAGGCGGGGCTGCCGGCTGGCGTGTTCAACGTGGTGCAGGGCGACAAGCTGGCGGTCGACACGCTGCTGCACCATCCGGATGTCAAGGCCGTGTCCTTTGTCGGCTCGACCCCGATTGCCGAGTACATCTATACCGAAGGCGTGCGCCGCAAGGGCGCCTATCCGCTGCGCGTGCAGGCGCTGGGCGGCGCCAAGAACCACCTGGTGATGATGCCGGACGCGAACCTGGAGCAGGCGGTCGATGCCTTGATCGGCGCGGCCTACGGCTCGGCCGGCGAACGCTGCATGGCGATTTCGGTCGCCGTGGCCGTCGGCAGCGTCGCCGACCGCTTGATCGAAGCGCTGGTCCCGCGCGTCAAGGCATTGAAAGTGAAAAACGGCATGGAAGCCGATGCCGAAATGGGGCCGGTGGTCACGGCCCAGCACAAGGCCAAGATCGAGGCCTATATCGCCGACGGCGTGCAAGCCGGCGCCAGGCTGCTGGTCGACGGGCGCGGCCTGAAGGTGGCGGGCCATGAAAACGGCTTTTTCCTCGGCGGCTCGCTGTTCGACCATGTGAAGCCGGACATGACGATTTACAAAGAAGAGATTTTCGGACCGGTACTGTGCGTGGTGCGCGTGCCCGACTTCGCGTCCGCCGTCGAATTGATCAATGGCCATGAATTCGGCAACGGCGTGTCGCTGTTCACTTCCGACGGCAATACCGCGCGCGAATTTTCGCGCCGCATCGAAGTCGGCATGGTCGGCATCAACGTACCGATTCCCGTGCCGATGGCCTGGCATTCGTTCGGCGGCTGGAAGCGCTCGCTGTTTGGCGACATGCACGCGTACGGCGAAGAGGGCATCCGCTTCTATACGCGCTACAAGTCGGTGATGCAGCGCTGGCCGCAAACCATCGGCAAGGGGGCGGAATTCACGATGCCGGTGGCGAAGTGAGCCTTTTCTGTGGATAACTCTCTGGATAGCCGCTGGATGCGTTGGGGACAGCCCGCCACTTATTCAACATGGAAATTTTTGTCCACGATCTGTCCTTTGACCATACAGCGCTTATTCAGCACTTATGCGGCACGTAAACGGCTGATTTATTTCCGGTTTACGCCCTTATCCACAGAAAGCGGCGCGTGTTAACCACTACTACTATTCGTATATATCAAATACAAGATAAAAACCTCCTTTTCCTAACGCACCCGGAAAAATGCGAGTAAGACAACAAATCGAGAGGAAACCATGGAGCTGATGGATTTTTGCCGTTATCCGATCATCCAGGCACCGATGGCAGGAGGAGCGACGACGCCGCAACTGGTGGCCGCGGTCTCCAATGGCGGCGGCATGGGCGCACTGGCCGCCCCCTTGCTGTCGGCGCAGGCCTTGATTGAGCAAGTCGACAAGGTCCGTGCGCTCACTGCGAAGCCGTTCATCGTCAACCTGTTCGTGCAGCCGGCGCCGCAACCCGATCCCGATGAAGTCGACCGTGCCCGGGAACTGCTGCGTCCGGTCTGGGAACCGCTCGGCTGGAACGAGTTGCCGCTGCCGGCCAAATGGTGCGAAGACTTCCCTGCACAATTCGAGGCGCTGCTTGCCGCCAATCCGGCGATTGCCAGTTTCACTTTCGGCATCCTCACCAGCGCGCAGGTGGAGCGCCTGCACCAGGCTGGTATCTATGTCGTCGGCACGGCGACCAACGTGGCCGAGGCGCAGGCATGGGAAGCCGTCGGCGCGAACGCCGTGTGCGCGCAGGGCATCGAAGCCGGCGGCCATCGCGGCACCTTCATCGGCGCGCAGGACGATGGTCTGGGCACGATTGCGCTGGTGCCGCAGATGGTCGATGCGGTCCGCATCCCGGTGATTGCCGCCGGCGGCATCATGGATGGGCGCGGCATCGCCGCCGCCCTGGCCCTGGGCGCGCAGGCGGTGCAGATGGGCACGGCTTTTCTGGCCACCGATGAATCGGGCATCCATCCGCTCTACAAGGAGCGCTTACTGGAAGCGGCCCAAGCGCCGGCGCGCGCCGCCACGCGCTTGACCCGCGCGTTTTCGGGGCGCTACGCGCGCGGGCTGGTCAACCGCTTCATGGATGCGATGCAGGAGGTGGAGCGCCAGGTTCCCGCTTATCCGGTACAGAACGCCTTGACCGGTGCGATCCGCTCGCAGGCGGCGAAGCTCAATGAAACGGAACTGATGTCCTTGTGGGCCGGGCAGGGCGTTGCGATGGTGCGCGCCATGCCGGCGGCAAGATTGCTGGAGACGCTGGTGTCCGAATGGCGCCAGGCACTGATTTGAACCATACCCATAACGACAGGCACAACGGGAGCAGCCGTGGAATCCGCAGGTAAATACGATTACATCATCATCGGGGCCGGTTCCGCCGGCTGCGTGCTGGCCAACCGGCTGGCGCAGGACGCGGGCGTGTCGGTGCTGCTCCTGGAAGCGGGCCGCAAGGACGATTACCTCTGGATCCACATCCCGGTCGGCTACCTGTATTGCATCAATAATCCGCGCACCGACTGGCTGTACCGCACCGAGGCCGATGCCGGCTTGAACGGGCGCGCGCTGGTTTATCCGCGTGGCAAGGTGATGGGCGGTTCGTCATCGATCAACGGCATGATCTACATGCGCGGCCAGGCGCGCGACTACGACGAATGGGCGGCCCTGACCGGCGACGACAGCTGGCGCTGGGAAAGCGTGCTGCCGGTGTTCAAGAAGAGCGAGGATTATCACAAGGGTGCCGACGAGCACCACGGCGCCGGCGGTGAATGGCGCGTCGAAAAGCAGCGCCTGTCATGGGAAATCCTCGATGCCTTCCGCGAGGCGGCGGCGCAGGTCGGCATTCCGAAGTCCGACGATTTCAACCGCGGCGACAACGAAGGCTGCGGCTATTTCGAGGTGAACCAGAAAAAAGGCTTGCGCTGGAATACCGCGCGCGCCTTTCTGAAATCGGCCGAAGGCAGGAAAGGGCAGCTCGACATCATGACCGGCTGCCACGTCAAGCGCCTGCGGCTGGCATCGACCGAGCAGGGCAAGGTGTGCACCGGCGTCGAATTCGTCGGCGGTGGCACGGAGTGGTTCGCGGAAGCCGCGCGCGAGACGATCTGCGCGGCCGGCGCGGTCGGCTCGCCGCAGATCCTGCAATTGTCGGGCATCGGGCCGGCGTCGCTGCTGCAGCAACATGGCGTGCCGGTGGCGCTCGACTTGCCGGGCGTGGGCGAAAACCTGCAGGATCACCTGCAGCTGCGCATGGCATTCAAGATCCGCGGCGCGAAGACTCTCAACACGATGGCGAACAACTGGGTCGGCAAGATGAGAATCGGCATGCAGTACCTGGCGTCGCGCAGCGGCCCGATGTCGATGGCGCCGTCGCAGCTCGGCGCGTTCACCCGCTCGGATTCCGCCTACATCACGCCCAACCTCGAATACCATGTGCAGCCGCTGTCGCTGGATCGCTTCGGCGAGCCGCTGCATGCCTTCCCCGCGTTTACCGCCAGCGTGTGCAACCTGCGGCCGACGGCGCGCGGGCATATCCGCATCGCCTCGGGCGATGCATTCGCCGCGCCGAAAATCACCGCTAATTACCTGAGTACGCCCGAAGACCGCAAGGTCGCCGCCGAAGCGCTGGCTTTAACGCGCAACATCGTGGCCGCGCCGGCGCTCAAAAAATACGCGCCGGAAGAGTTCAAGCCGGGCGCGCACTACCGCACCGACGAGGAGCTGGCGATCGCGGCGGGCGACATCGGCACCACGATCTTCCATCCGGTCGGTACCTGCAAGATGGGCCGCGCCGACGATGCGCTGGCGGTCGTCGACAGTCAGCTGCGCGTCGTGGGCGTGCGCGGCTTGCGCGTGGTCGACGCATCGGTGATGCCGACGATTACCTCGGGGAACACGAATTCGCCGACCATCATGATCGCGGAGAAGGCGGCGCAGTCGATCCGCGCGCAGCGCCGCTGATGGCGCGCATCCAGTCCTGTCACAGGTTATGCATTTCCTGCATAACCCCATGTTGACAAAGCATTGGATTTGCTGCGCCGCGCTCGCGTAAGCTGCTTTCCATCGTGATCGCCGCTGGCACTTCCATGCACAAGAACGAAGAATTCATCCTCGGGAATGTATCGCTGCACCTGCAGTTGTCCACGGCGCTGGAGGTGATGACGCAGATTATCTGCAATGCGTCGCATCCCCCGGGCGCCGCGCAGCTGGCCGCGTCGCTCGAACTGCCGGTGCGTCATGTGCGCAAGCTGTTGCGCGCGTTGGCCGCCGGCGGACTGCTCAAGCCGCATGAAGACTACCAGGATTGCTGGACCTGCACGCGCGCGCCGCATGCGATTTCGCTGGCCGATATCTATTACTGCCTGACGGACGCGCACGAGGAGAGCGCCGCTTCCTGCGGCGTGCCGCATGCGGACGCCGCCGCCTCGGGTGCGGACTTGCTGCTGATGCAGGCGACGGTATCGATCAATCAGATCGTGCTGCAGCACCTGCAGCGCTTCGATCTCGGGCGCCTGAAAGCGGCGGAATCGGCGATGCTGTTTACCGCCTCGCTGCGCGAGAAGGCGCGCGCCTTGAGCGGCGCGATGATGAGCTGAATGCGTATGGCGATGCGGGGCCCCCGCTACGTAGAATCACGTAACCCGCGTCTATTTTCCCCGTGCTAACATGCAATCGTTTCCTGTAATCAATTAATAAACAAATATAAAATTGATACAGGCCAAACAATCGGCAGATGCGTAAGCTGCCGTATTGTCACCCTCAAGGGCGTACTGTGTACTGTATCGGGAGTGCATGACACTCTCGAATGCACGTCACGAACAGCAGGCAACAGGGAGAACCGATGTCGGATGCGGTGTTGGAGACGAGGCAGTTGACCAAGGAATTCAAGGGATTCGTGGCGGTCAACAATGTGAATTTGCGCGTGCAGCGCGGGCATATCCATGCATTGATCGGCCCGAATGGCGCCGGCAAGACGACCTGTTTCAATTTGCTGACCAAGTTCCTGGTACCGACCTCGGGCCAGATTCTGTTCAATGGCCGCGACATCACGACGGCCAGGCCATCGCAGATTGCGCGCGAGGGCATCATCCGCTCGTTTCAGATTTCCGCCGTTTTTCCGCATCTGACGGTGCTGGAAAACGTGCGCATCGGTCTGCAGCGCCCGCTAGGCAACTCCTTTCATTTCTGGAAGAGTGAAAAGACGCTGTCGTCGCTGAATGACCGCGCCATGGCGCTGCTGGCGCAAGTCGATCTCGACAAGTTCGCCGACACGATGACGGTCGACCTGCCGTACGGCCGCAAGCGCGCGCTGGAAATCGCCACCACCCTGGCGATGGAGCCGGAACTGATGCTGCTGGACGAACCGACCCAGGGCATGGGGCATGAAGACGTGAGCCGCGTCACCGAATTGATCAAGAAAGTTTCTGTCGGAAGAACCATCCTGATGGTCGAACACAACATGAGTGTCATCTCCGGAATCAGCGACCGCATTTCGGTGCTGCAGCGCGGCGCGCTGCTGGCCGAAGGCAGCTACGAGGAAGTGTCGAAGAACCCGCAGGTGATGGAAGCCTACATGGGCACCACCGGCGGCGCGCTGGAAGGAGCGCATTGATGGCGGCGCCGGCACTGTCCATCTCCGGCCTGCAGGCATGGTACGGCGAGTCGCATATCCTGCACGACGTCAATCTCGTGGTACAGCCGGGCGAGGTCGTCACGCTGCTGGGCCGCAACGGCGCGGGCCGCACCACGACGCTGCGCGCCATCATGGGCTTGACCGGTGCGC
>NZ_JWJG01000028.1:375944-406808 GCF_000818395.1 Noviherbaspirillum autotrophicum
TCGTCGGCCTCGGCAATCCGGGCCCGGAGTACGAACAAACCCGCCACAATGCCGGTTTCTGGGTGGTCGACAACCTTGCGGGGAGATCGCTGGCACGCGAGGCGCGTTTCAATGCGCTGGCGGCGAAAATCGGTATTGCCGGCCAGGACGTGTGGCTGCTGGAACCGCAAACCTACATGAACCGTTCTGGACAATCGGTGGGCGCCTTGGCACGTTTTTACAAGATCGCGCCCGATGAGATCCTGGTGGTGCATGATGAACTCGACCTGCTTCCGGGTGCGGCCAAGATCAAGAAAGGCGGCTCCTCCGGCGGCCATAACGGATTGAAAGATATTACCGCTGCGCTCGGCACACAGGATTACTGGCGCCTGCGCATCGGCATCGGTCATCCACGTTCGATGAACTTGCAGCAGCAAGTGGTCGACTTCGTGCTGCACCGGCCGCGCAAGGAAGAACAAGCGTTGATCAACGATGCCATCGACAAGAGCCTCGATGTAATTCCAATGCTCTGCGAAGGAAAGTTCGAAGCGGCGATGATGAAGCTGCATTCATCGGCCAAATGAGGAATTCGATTTCCATTCGTGCCGGTCGCGCTGCGCTCGCGCATTTGCACAAGCACGGTTTGCGGGCGCAGGATATCGCTGTCATTCCGGCTGCGGCCGGCGGCCCCAAGGGCCTGATCTTTCAGAAGCTGGATCAATGGCTGTTCGGTCACTGGCTGCCGTCTGCGCCGCGCGAACGTACCCTGATTGGTGCTTCCGTCGGTGCATGGCGCATGGCAGCTGCCTGCCACGCCGATCCAGTCAGCGCCTTCCAGCGCCTGGGCGACCTGTATTGCGAACAAGCCTATCCGCCCAAACCGTCGGCACGCTTCGTGACCGACTCGGTAAGCGAGTTTCTCACTGCCTTTATCGGGGGGCACGAGCATGAAATTGCCGCCCACCCGCACTATCGCCTGCACCTGCTGATCGCGCGTGGGCGTCGCCTGCTGGCCGCACCGCAACGCAAACTCACGGCAAGCGTCGGCTTTGGCCTCGCCGTACTCAACAACCTGTTTGCGCGTGCGCAGCTTGCCAACCATCTGGACCGCGTCGTAGTCGCGGACAAGCGCGTCCCGGCTGCCTGGCTCCAGACGCCATTCGATGCCTTTGCCACCCGCTTCACACCGTTGGGCCCGGAAAATCTCGCCAGCGCGCTGCTGGCGTCCGGCACCCTGCCCTTCGTCATGGAACCGGTGCGGCACATCCCAGACGCGCCGGCCGGAACCTACTGGGATGGCGGGTTGATCGACTACCACCTTGCGCTGCCCTACGCCCGCGTTGCAAACCAGTCGGATGGCGGCCTGGTGCTGTATCCGCACTTCGGCGAGCAGATCGTGCCGGGCTGGTTCGACAAGATTTTGCCGTGGCGCCGCGCCGGCCAAGGCAGAAACCGCGACTGGCTCGACAACATGATACTGGTTGCCCCCTCCCCGTCTTTCTTGCAGTCTTTGCCGCGCCGAAAGCTGCCGGACCGGAATGACTTTCACTACTACGGCCAGGACAATGCGCGTCGTATGCGCGACTGGAAGCAGGCGATGGGTGAGGGTGAGCGCCTGCGCGACGACTTGGCGGCCTTCGCGGAAAAGTCGGATCTGGGCCTTGTACAGCCCTTATGAAGAACCGTTGTCGGGCAGCGAAGGGGTACAATACGCGCTTCTCCGCAAAACTGGTAAAAATCACGGCAAACCGCGTCAAAAGCCTCGGTTTTGCCATAAATCTGATGTTTTATTCCCATCCTGCCCGTGGCAGGATTACTGATCTGGAAAGAATTGTATGAGTCTCAAATGCGGCATCGTCGGCTTGCCTAACGTCGGCAAATCCACTCTCTTTAACGCGCTGACCAAGGCCGGCATCGCTGCCGAGAACTATCCCTTCTGCACGATCGAACCGAACGTCGGCGTGGTCGAGGTGCCGGATCCGCGCCTGAACGCGCTGGCCGACATCGTCAAGCCCGAGCGTATCCTGCCAGCGGTGGTCGAATTCGTCGACATCGCCGGTCTGGTCGCCGGCGCCTCCAAGGGTGAAGGCTTGGGCAACCAGTTCCTCGCACATATCCGCGAAACCGATGCGATCGTCAACGTGGTGCGCTGCTTCGAAGATCCGAACGTGGTGCACGTGGCCGGCAAGGTCAGCCCGCTGGACGACATCGCGGTGATCCAGACTGAACTGGCGTTGGCCGATATGACCACCGTCGAAAAGACTATCCAGCGCGAAGGCAAGAAAGCCAAGGCCGGCGACAAGGATGCGATCAAGCTCGTCGCGCTGTTGGAGCGTATTCAGCCGCAGCTGAACGACGCCAAGCCGGTACGCGCAATGGGCCTGGATGCGGAAGAAATGGCACTGATCAAGCCGCTCTGCCTGATTACGGCCAAACCCGCCATGTACGTCGGCAACGTCTCCGACACCGGCTTCACCAACAACCCGCTGCTCGACCAGCTGACCGAATACGCGAAGTCGCAGAATGCGCCTGTGGTCGCAATCTGCGCCGCGATCGAAGCTGAAATCGCCGATCTGGACGAGGAAGACAAGGGCGCATTCCTGGCTGACATGGGCATGGAAGAGCCGGGGCTGAACCGCCTGATCCGTGCCGCCTTCAAGCTCCTCGGCCTGCAAACCTATTTCACGGCTGGCGTGAAGGAAGTGCGCGCCTGGACCATCCATGTGGGCGACACCGCGCCGCAGGCGGCCGGCGTGATCCATACCGATTTCGAACGCGGCTTCATCCGCGCGCAGACCATCGCGTTCGAGGACTTCATTACCTACAAGGGCGAACAGGGTGCGAAGGAAGCAGGCAAGATGCGCGCCGAAGGCAAGGAATACGTCGTCAAGGATGGCGATGTGCTGAACTTCCTGTTCAACGTTTAATCCGGCATAAGTCCCAATCTGGCATGGCAATCCTGACCGCACTCAACTTCTTCCCGATCAAATCCTGCGCGGGAATTGCCCTGCGAGAGGCGACGCTGACCGCCGCCGGCCTAATGAGCGAACAGATCTACGATCGCGAATGGATGGTGGTCGACGCGCAGGGTAACTTCATGACGCAGCGCACTCATCCGAAGATGGCGCTGATTACGCCCCGCCTGAAGGCCGAGACGCTGGAGTTGCGGGCGCCCGGCATGCTGCGGCTCGAGATTCCGCTCGGCCTGCCGCATCCGGACGACGAACGGACGCTGCAGGTCCAGGTCTGGAACGATACGGTCAAGGCCTATGACTGCGACGAAACTACCGCCGCCTGGTTCTCCAGTTTTCTCGGTACTCCCTGCCGCCTGGTGCGCTTCCATCCGGATGCCAGGCGCATAGCCAGCAGCAAGTGGACCGGCGGCGTGGAAGCGCCCACGCTCTTTTCCGACGGTTACCCAGTGCTCGTTATTTCGGAGGCCTCACTCGACGACTTGAATGAAAAACTGAAGGCGCAGGGACGCGAGTCGTTGCCGATGCAGCGTTTCCGGCCCAACATCGTCCTCGGCGGGGTGGAAGCCTTCGAAGAGGATTACATGGAGTCGTTCAGAGTGGGCAATGCAACGTTAAAGCCGGTCAAGCCGTGTGCACGCTGCCCGATTCCGTCCATCGATCCGGCAACCGGTGAATTCGGCCCCGACCCGCTCGATATCTTGCGCACCTACCGCGTCAATCCGAAGGTCGATGGCGGCATTACCTTCGGGATGAATGCGATTCTGCTGGAAGGCGAAGGCCAGCTGCTGCACCTCGGACAGGAAGTCGAGGTCAACCTCGCGTTCTGAAACAGCGCGCCTCGGCTCGCCTGGATGCCGCAGCATCGTTGGCTCGTCATGATTGCAAGTCGTAACGGCGCAAGCTAGTATTCGCTTGACAATCATTCCCATAAAATGAGGAGAGCCGGTCCCGCCGGTTCGTAGAGGAGCGCACGACCATGGCCCAGGATCTGGTTACCGAAAATCTGGAGCTGCGTAACCAGCTGGAGCAACTGTTCAGGCAGGCGCAGCAAAATCAACAAATCCTGCAGCGCTTCCAGGCCTTCGACCTGCAATTCATCGGCGCATCCAGCTTCCTGGAACTGCTGGATGCCATCTTTTACAGCTTTGCGACCGCATCCGAGCTTGACGTCGTCACCCTGGCGCTACTCGATCCCGAGTACGACATCCGCCGGATACTGGCCGATCAGAATATTGATCCTGCCGACATTCCCCAGCTATTGTTCCTGCAGGATGAAACCGGATTTGGCGAACTGTCGGGCCAACTGCGCAAACCAGTGCTGGGGGCCTTCTTCCGGCAGGTACATGGCGCGCTGTTTCCCGATCCATTGCCGACGCCGGCCAGCATCGCGCTGGTGCCGTTGCTGCGCCATGGCAGGCTGATCGGCTGCCTGTACATAGGCAGCCGCGACGAGGAGCGCTTCATCGAGAACATGGGCACCGACTTCGTGGAACACACGGCGGCTATCGTTGCCGTGTGCCTGGAAAACGTCGTCAACAACGAACGCCTGAAGCATATCGGCCTGACCGACCCGCTGACCGGCGTGCATAACCGGCGCTATGTCGAGCGGCGCCTGCTGGAAGAAATCGGGCGTTCGCGCCGCCAGGGATATGCCTTATCGTGCCTGTACATCGATATCGACCGCTTCAAGCAAATCAACGACTGCCTGGGACACCAGGCGGGCGACGAAGTGTTGCGCGAAATCGCGGGCCGCATCAAGGAAGCATTGCGCCTGTCGGATGCGCTCGGGCGCTTCGGCGGCGAAGAATTTGTGGTGCTGCTGATCGATGCAGATCTGACTGCCGCACGTAATGCCGCAGAACGAATCCGCCAACACGTCTCCGAACAGCCGCTGGTGTTGGCCGACGGGCAAATGCTGGATGTCACGGTATCGGTCGGCGTCGCATCGTTGACGGAACACGACGAGTGCGAAGCGATCGAGGCGACCGCGCAGAAGTTGGTCGCGCGCGCCGACCAAGCGCTCTATCTGGCCAAGCAAGGAGGCCGCAACAAGGTCGTCGCGGCCGACTGAAGCCCCATTGCCGCCTGCGGCAACACCTACTCCTTGGCGTCTTCCTTCAGTGCCGCCTGCAGCCGTTCATACTTGGCCTGCAGTTGTTCCTTGGTTTCGCGCCAATCGGGATTGAACGGAATGCAGTTTACCGGGCAGACCTGCTGGCATTGGGGTTCGTTGTAATGGCCCACGCACTCCGTGCACTTGTTCGGGTCGATCTCGTAGATCATCGGCCCCATGGAGATTGCATCATTCGGGCACTCGGGCTCGCACACATCGCAATTGATGCAATCATCGGTAATCATTAATGCCATAACAACCTCAACACCTACTCACCTGCTACTTACTGCTCGCTGATTTCTGCTTACTGGCTGCCGGCGGCGATCTTGTTCTTCAACCACTTTTCAACCGACGGGAACACGAACTTCGAGACATCCCCGCCCAGGGTCGCGATCTCGCGCACAATGGTGCCGGAGATGAACTGATACTGGTCGGACGGCGTCAGGAACAGGGTTTCGACATCGGGCAGCAGATAACGGTTCATGCCGGCCATCTGGAACTCGTATTCGAAGTCGGACACCGCGCGCAGTCCGCGCACGATCACGCGCGCGTCGTGCGCCCGCACGAAATCCTTCAGCAGCCCGGAAAAGCTTTCGACCTGCACGTTCGGGTAATGGCCGAGTACTTCATTGGCAATCGAGAGGCGCTCGTCGAGCGAAAAGAAGGGCCGCTTGTTCTTGCTGTCGGCGACACCGACGATGAGCTTGTCGAACAAGCCCGATGCGCGGCGCACCAAATCTTCATGGCCCCGAGTGAGCGGATCGAACGTTCCCGGATAAACAGCAGTAACCATCGCGGCTCCCTGACAATTAAGACTACTTCACAGAATCAGCACGGCCGTGCGGATTTAGCCCGGCCCCACGCGGCACGGACCGGCGGAACGCGCATTATGCCTGAAATTCCAGCTAGGTATTGCGCCGCAACAAGTGAAAAAATACCATGCCGGCCTTGTCAGCCCGCACCACGTTCCAGCCCGCCAACCACTCCGGCTGCTCATCCGCATCGAGCGCCATTTCCGCTTCAGCATAGACCAAGCCACCGTCCGCCAATAATTGTGCGCATAAGGGCAGGATTTTTGCCAGCCAGTCGTGATGATATGGCGGATCGAGAAAAATAAGCTGAAACTTTGCATCCGCGCCATTTCGTGCCAGCAGACTTTGCGTTACGGATAGCGCATCGCCACGCAGGATGGCGACTTGTTCCGCATTCAGCTTCGCCTTGATACCGTTGAGTTGCCTGACAGCACCGGCATTTTCTTCCACCATCGTCACCTTGCGCGCACCGCGGCTTGCCGCTTCAAAACCGAGCGCGCCTGTGCCGGCGAACAAGTCGAGGCAATTCACCTGACTCCAATTACCGTCAAGTAAATGATTCAGCCAATTAAACAGAGTTTCACGCACCCTGTCCGGCGTGGGGCGCAAGCCTTCTGCATCTAACACCGGCAGCGGTGTGCGCTTCCAGAGGCCACCGATGATGCGCACCTGATGCGCGGATTGGTTCCTCGGCTGCGCCGCCGGGCGCTTGTGACTTCGTTGCATCAGATTACTTTACGTTACCTACGACGACGGTCGACATCTTGTCGAGCGCAATCTTGCGGTTAAAGGCAGCCTTGATTTCGGCAATCGTCACCTTGCCGACATTGGCGGTCCAAGTATCGAGATAATCGAGTGGCAGGTTATAAAAACCGATTGCCGCCACGTTGTCGAGAATCTTCCTGTTATTGTCGATACGCAGTGCAAAGCCGCCGATCAAGTTGTCCTTCGCCGCCTGCAGTTCCTTCGGCGTGGGACCGTCGCGCAGGAAGGTGGCAATCGTATCGCGCACCACTTTCAAGGCTTCGCCGGTTTGCTCGCGCTGGGTTTGGAAGCCGGCCTGGAACGGCCCGGGCTGCGCGAGCGGATTGAAATAACTGTAGACACTATAGGACAAGCCGCGCTTTTCGCGCACCTCATGCGTCAGGCGCGACACGAAACCGCCCCCTCCCAGCACGTAATTGCCGACGATAAGCGGGAAATAGTCGTCATCGCCGCGCGCCAGCGCTGGAATGCCGGTCAACACGTGGGCCTGGGATGCCGGATGGTCGATCCGCTCTTCCGCCGCCGACATCAGCTTGACCGGTGGCACAGCCGGCAATGCGTCGCCTTGCGGCAGGCGCATCGTCAGCTGCTGCGCAACCGCGTCTGCCTCGGCCCGCGTGATATCGCCGATCATGGCAATGATTGCCCGGTTGGCAACATAGTGGGTGCGATGGAAGGCGACCAAATCGTCGCGCGTGATCGCCTCGACCGATGCCACCGTTTCTTGTCTTGCGTAGGGGTGTTCGCCATACAGCACGCGCCAGAACGCCTTGCTGGCAATCGATTCCGGCTTGGTCTCATCTTCGCGGATCGAGGCGATGGTACGCGCCTTGTCGCGTGCCAGAAAATCTTCCGGAAAACTCGGATGCGCAAGTATCCGCGCCAGCAAGGTCACGGCAGCGTCGCGCTCGGCACGACTGGAGAGCGTGCGCAGTGTCGATCCGGCGCGATCAATGCCTGCGCCGCCGCCACGCTGGGCAGCGATATCGGCGAATGCATCGGAAATTTGCGCTTCCGTCATGGCCGGCTCCCTGAGCGGCGTTTCAGCCTGGTGCAGGCCGCGCGCCAGCATGGCGTTAGTGAGGTCGGCCATGCCCGCCTTGCCTTCCGGGTCGCGGCGCGAACCGGCATCAAACTCGACGCTGACATCGAGAATCGGGATGGAGTGGTTTTCGACAAACAGCACCCGTGCCCCATTGGCGAGCATCCAGGACTGAATGCGGAGCGACGCCTGGGCCGGCGCGATAGCGACAAGGGAAAGTGCCAGTACAAAGAGGAAACGCTTCATCATGATGGATTATCTCGTTAGTGACGCATGCCTTTGGGCGGCGCAGCTTTCTTTTCAGATAAGGGCAGCGGAACCAGTGTCGCGACGGTGAGCGTGTCGTCGGTAAAGTACTTCTTCGCCACCGCTTGTACCTGCTCGGCCGTGACGGTCTTCAGCTTGTCGATGATGCGGTCGATGTCGGCATACGAGAGGCCTGACATTTCCATCGTGCCCATTTCCATTGCCTGTCCGAAAATCGAATCGCGCTTGTAGATCTGTCCCGCGATCAGTTGTGCCTTCACGCGCTTGAGCTCTTCCTCGGACACGCCCTCGTTCGCGATACGCGCGACTTCGGCGCGCAGCAGCTTTTCAAGCTGCTCCGTGGTTGTGCCTTTGGCCGGGGTGCCATCGAGCAGGAACAGCGAGGGTCCGCGCGCGACATTGGAATAGCCGGCACCAACCGAATTGGCGACCTTGGCAGTACGCACCAATTTTGCATTCAGCCGGGCGTTGTCATATCCATCGAGAATGGCGGCCAGCACATCGAGCGCATGCGAGTCGACATCCTTGTCGACGTCGCGCAAGGTCGGCGCCCTGAAGGCGAGCACGACATATGGATTTTCGGCCGGGGCCTTTACCGTGACGCGCCGGATGCCGTGCTGTTCCGGTTCGATCTGTGGCTTGGTCGTTGGC
Organism: Noviherbaspirillum autotrophicum; assembly: GCF_000818395.1. Lineage (GTDB taxonomy): Bacteria > Pseudomonadota > Gammaproteobacteria > Burkholderiales > Burkholderiaceae_D > Noviherbaspirillum > Noviherbaspirillum autotrophicum. The sequence continues at coordinate 384,549 of NZ_JWJG01000028.1, forward strand.
AGCGGCTTGCGCGCGATCTTGCCGAAATGCTTTTCAGCCAGCGCAAACACTTGCTTTGCATCGACGTCGCCAGTCACGACCATGGTCGCATTATTTGGTGCATACCAGCGTTCATACCAGGCTTTCGCATCCTGCACCGTCATGTTCTGCAAATCGCTCATCCAACCCGCAACCGGATGATGATAAGGGTGCGCGGTGAATGCCGTCGCATTGAGCTCTTCATAGACTTGGGGAATCGGCTGGTCCTCGGTGCGCCAGCGGCGTTCTTCCATCACCACCCGGATTTCGCGGGCGAATTCATCCTTGTCGAACACCAGGTTCGCCATGCGGTCGGCTTCCAGCGCCATCACCTTTTCCAGCTTCGATTTTTCGATCTGCTGGAAATAAGCGGTGTAATCCTTGTTGGTGAATGCGTTTTCGCGACCGCCGAGCGCCGCGACGCGCTGGCTGAATTCGCCCGGCTTCAGCGTCCTGGTACCCTTGAACATCATGTGCTCCAGCGCATGTGCGACGCCTGTGGTGCCATTGACTTCATCCATCGAGCCGACCTTGTACCAGACCATATGGGCCACCGTCGGCGCCCGATGGTCTTCCTTGACGATAACTTTCATGCCATTTTTTAGCATGAATTCTTGCGCAAGCTCGGCATGCGCAAGGACAGGCGCCAGGCTGAGCGCCCATCCTGCCAGCAGTACGGCGATCCGGAATTTCATAATCTATGCTCTGATAAAATAGATGGCAGGTTTGATGCATTCCCTTGGGCATGCATTTCACACAATGTAAATTGGCGATTGTATCTCCTTTCCGTCTTGCTTCTGCAAGCATTCCTGAACGCGTTTCTGCCCAGCTCCAATGTTTAGCTTCTTCAAAAAAAAATCGAAAGAAACACCGGCGATAGCGCCGGCGCCGGAAGCCGTGGCGACACCCGCCACCGAGGAACCGACACCGGTTGCCGAAGCGCCGGTGGTTGCCACGCCCGAGGCGGAAATTATCGAAGAGATCGTCACCGCGGCACCATTGCGAGCCGAGCAAAAGCGCTCCTGGCTGCAAAAGCTCAAGGCTGGCCTGTCGAAAACGTCGACCAACCTCACCACCTTGTTCGTCGGCGCGAAGATCGACGACGATCTCTACGATGAGCTCGAGTCGGCGCTGCTGGTCTCCGACGCCGGGGTCGAAGCGACCCAGTTCCTGCTCGACGCCCTGAAGAAGAAGGTCAAGAGCGAGAAGCTGACCGAGGCCCAGCAAGTCAAGGATGCCTTGCGCGCACTGCTCATCGAGATGCTGGCGCCGCTGCAAAAGCCGATGGTCCTGGGGCGCCATCAACCACTGGTGATGATGATTGCGGGCGTCAACGGCGCCGGCAAGACTACCACCATCGGCAAGCTTGCCAAGCACCTGCAGACCCACCATCAATCGGTACTGCTGGCCGCCGGCGACACGTTCCGCGCAGCAGCACGCGAGCAGCTCGCGATCTGGGGCGCGCGCAATGACGTGACCGTGATCGCGCAGGAATCCGGCGATCCGGCCGCCGTCGCCTTCGATGCGGTGCAGTCGGCGAAGGCGCGCAATGTCAATGTCGTCATGGTCGATACCGCCGGGCGCCTGCCGACGCAGCTGCATCTGATGGAAGAGCTCAAGAAAATCAAGCGCGTCATCGGCAAAGGCATGGAGGGCGCGCCGCACGAACTGTTGCTCGTCATCGACGGCAACACCGGACAGAACGCGCTGGCGCAAGTGAAGGCGTTTGACGACGCGCTGCAGCTGACCGGCCTGATCGTCACCAAGCTCGACGGCACCGCCAAGGGCGGCATTCTGGCCGCGATTGCGAAAACCCGGCCAGTGCCGGTGTACTTCATCGGCGTGGGCGAGCAAATCGAGGATTTGCAGCCGTTTAATGCCGAAGAATTCGTGGATGCCCTCCTCAGCTGAGATGATCGAATTTCATCAGGTTTCGAAACAGTACACCCGCGACAATGCGGCGCTGTCCAACATTACGCTGTCGGTGGCCAAAGGCGAACTGATTTTCTTGTCGGGCCCGTCCGGCGCCGGCAAGTCGACCTTGCTGAAGATGATAGCGGCAATGGAGCGCCCCAGCTCCGGCACCATTACCGTCAACGGCCATGACATCGGCCGCATCAAGCCCTCCGGCCTGCCCTACCTGCGCCGCAACCTCGGGCTGATCTTCCAGCAGCAGTGCCTGCTGAACGACCGCAGCGTGCTGGCCAACGTCATGCTGCCCCTGCTCGTCACGGGCCATCCGCGCATCGATGCGGAAAAACGCGCGCGCGCCGCGCTTGACAAGATCGGCTTGCTGTCCAAGGCGGCAGACGAGCCGATGGCGCTGTCCGGCGGCGAGCAGCAGCGCGTTGCCATCGCGCGCGCCATCGTGAACCGCCCGCAGATCATCCTGGCCGACGAGCCGACCGCCAATCTGGACCGCGCCAGCGCCGCCAAGGTGATGGAAGCACTCCACGCGTTTCATGGCGTGGGCGTGACCTGCCTGATCGCGACTCACGACGAACACATCCTGAACGAGGCCAAAAAGATTATTTACCTCGAACACGGGCGCCTGGTTGCGCCTGGCGCGAATGCGCCACTGCCGGGAGGCGCCGCATGAACAGTTGGCTGCGGCAACATGTATTCGCGTTCGCCGATGCGCTGCGGCACTTGCTGAAGACGCCCGGCAGCTTCAGTCTGAACGTGCTGGTGGTCGCCATTTCGCTGTCGCTGCCGTTTGCCGGCTTGACCGTACTGGAGAACGTGCGGCCGGTTTCCCAGCAATTGGCGGTGGAGCCTGAAATCAGTATTTTCATGGCTATGGATACGCCGCGAGAGCGTGCCGCGTCGCTGGCACCGCAGATTCGCCGCCTTGTCCAGCAAGGCAACAATCCGGCCAGGCTTGAATTCATCCCGCGCGAACGGGCGTTGACACTGCTGCAGGATCGGACCGGACTGGCCGACGCCATTACCGCCTTGGGTGAAAATCCGCTGCCGGACGGCTACGTGCTTAAGCTGTCCGGATTTCAGGATGCCTCGCAGGCCGGACAGGTCGATACGCTGGCGGCGCAACTGAAAGCCTTGCCGGGTGTCGAGTACGTGCAAGTCGATTCGGCCTGGGTCAAGCGACTCGCTGCCCTGATGCATGTCTTGCGCCTCGCCCTGCTCTTTCTTGCTGCAACATTGGGCGTCGTGGTGGTGGCAGTGGTGTTCAACACGATTCGCTTGCAAGTCATGACGCAACGCGAGGAAATCGAGGTGTGCCGCATGTTTGGCGCAACCGACGCGTTTATTTGCCGGCCGTTCTACTACATGGGAGCATTATTGGGCCTGTTCGCCGGCGCAGCAGCCTTGGGCGTGGTAGCGCTTGCGCTGCATCCGCTTAACGCTGCCGTGGCTGATTTTGCCCGGCTGTACGCGTCGGAATTCCGACTGGTTCCGCTAGACTTCGCGAGCACCGCTGCACTTTTGGCCATCAGCGCCGGAATGGGCCTGTTTGGAACGCTGTTATCCGTTAAAAAACATTTGGCCCGTCTTTCGTGAAAAATTGAAGCAGGAGCAACTTGCTAGTTGGGTAGTTAGAGTATTTCTACCACGGCGCTCCTTTTCCTCGGACTTGTTTGATCATCCACAATTTTCCGTCCTGGACCCGCTCTAGAGTAGAAAAGATTAATTAATCGCAACTCTGCCATAGTGTTTTCCTTATCCCAGCGGTTAAAAATCCTGATTAGCACTCTTGCTCTGAGAGTGCTAATATATTTATGAAATAAGCGGATCATCACAGCCTGTCGATGGTCTTAGCTCAGGAAGTTAAGGAGAAATGATGAGAGCACAATCTGCACTGGTTCCTCAAGGTAATCACGCATTGGCGCTCGGTTTTCCAGGCAATCTGGGCAATATCGAAGCGTACATTTCGGCAGTCAACCGCATCCCCATGCTTACGCATGACGAGGAAACGTCGCTGGCACGCCGCCTGCGGGATCAAAGCGACCTGGGAGCCGCGCAAAAGCTGGTGATGTCGCACCTGCGGCTGGTGGTATCGATCGCGCGCGGGTATCTGGGTTACGGATTGCCGCATGCGGACCTGATCCAGGAAGGCAATATCGGATTGATGAAAGCAGTCAAGCGTTTCGACCCGGACCAGGGCGTGCGTTTGGTGTCGTACGCGATGCACTGGATTAAGGCCGAGATTCACGAGTACATCCTGAAGAATTGGCGTCTGGTGAAAGTGGCGACGACCAAGGCACAGCGCAAGCTGTTCTTCAACCTGCGCAGCCACAAGGAAAGCCTCGATGCGATGACGCCGGCGCAGGTCGATGACCTAGCCAGGGAACTCAATGTGAAGCGCGAAGACGTGATCGAGATGGAAACCCGCATGTCGGGCCACGACATCGCGCTGGATGCGCCGAGCGACGACGAAGACGACAAGTTTGCACCGATCGCCTATCTGTCGTCGGACGCCAATGAGCCGACCAAGGCATTGGAAGCACGCCAGTACGACCGCTTGCAGTCGGAAGGGCTGGAGGCCGCGCTGGAGAAACTCGACCCCCGTTCACGCCGGATCGTGGAAGCGCGCTGGCTGGCCAATGATGAAGGTTCGGGCGCGACGCTACATGAGCTGGCCGATGAATTCGGCGTATCGGCCGAGCGCATTCGTCAGATTGAAAGCGCCGCCCTGAAGAAAATGAAAGGCGCGCTGGCGGCATATACCTAAGCGCCAGTCTCCACCAATAAAAAAGGCGTTCCCGATGGAACGCCTTTTTCTTTTTCCCAGTTCGGCTAGCTGTGCGCGTTCATGACAACAAGAGCTTGAGGTCATGCACTATCGGTTCCGCCCCCTGCCCATGCCGCACGAACAGGCGCAGGCGACCTTGCGGATCAAACACATAGCTTCCCGCAGTATGGTCGAGCGTATAGCTGCCCGGCTCCTTGCCCGGCACCTTCTGATAGAACACCTTGAATTCCTTCGCCACCTTGTCGGTCGCCGCCTTGTCGCCGACCAGTCCAAGGAAGCGCGGGTCGAACGAAGGCACGTACTTGGCCAGCAATTCCGGTGTATCGCGCTCCGGGTCGAGCGTGATGAACAGGACCTGCACCTTGTCGGCGAGCGGGCCGAGCTGCTGCATCACGGCCGCCATTTCCGCCATCGTGGTCGGACACACATCGGGGCACTGGGTATAGCCGAAGAACACGACCACGGCCTTGCCCTTAAAATCGGCAAGGGTGCGCATTTTCCCATTGTGGTCGGGCAGCGCGAAATCCTTGGCGTAATCGAGCCCGGTGACATCCGTATTGGCGAACGCGGTCTTGCCCGGCGACAGAAACGTCTGCGCGCCGTCGCCCTGCTTGCCGCAACCGTGAAGCGCAATCGCAGCAAGTAGGAGTGCGCATGCCGCCAGAATTCTCCGGGATGAAAAGGACATAGCTATCAGAATGTGAAGTAGTGATCGACCAGAAGCGCCGCAAATAGCAGCGACAGATAGACGATCGAATAGGCAAAAGTCTTGCGCGCGAGAAGATCGCTGTAATGCCGCCAGATGCGCCAAGCATACCAGAGGAAAATGCCGCCAAGCACAGCAGCGCTCGCAAGATAGATCAGGCCGCTCATCTGAACTGCGTAAGGCAGCATGGTCGTCGCCACCAGCACGATGGTGTACAGCCAGATATGGAATTGCGTGAATTCCGGGCCGTGCGTGACGGGCAGCATCGGCAAGCCGGATTTCGCGTAATCGTCGCGGCGGTACATGGCCAGCGACCAGAAATGCGGCGGAGTCCAGACGAAAATGATCAGCACCAGGATCCACGCCTGCATCGGCACATCGTTAGCCACGGCAGCCCATCCCAGCGCCGGCGGCATGGCGCCGGACAGCCCGCCAATCACGATATTCTGCGGCGTGGCGGGCTTGAGGATCATTGTATAGATCACCGCGTAGCCGACGAAGGTGGCGAATGTCAGCCACATCGTGAGCGGATTGACGAAATTAAACAGCACCCACATGCCGATGCCGCCGATCACGCCGGAAAACAGCAGTGTCTGCGCCGCCGTGATTTCGCCTCGTGCGAGCGGCCTGCGCGCAGTACGCGCCATCCGTGAATCGATCTCCCGCTCGACCAGGCAATTCACGGCGAAGGCGGCCCCGGCCAGCAGCCAGATGCCGATGGTGCCCGCCACCACCACCCGCCAGTCGGGAAGATCCGGCGTGGCGAGGAACATGCCAATGACGGCGCAGAACACGGCAAGCTGGGTGACGCGCGGCTTGGTAAGTGCCCAGTATTGGGAGAGGCGGTTGGAATGAATGGTCAGTGTAGTCACTTGAACCTCATGCGGCGGACAGATGGATCGGAGAGCGGTCTGACGCCATTTGCGCCGGCATACGGACCTTGTAATTTAACATGACGAGCAACAGCAGAAGCAGCGCGGCACCGCCGTTATGCGCCACTGCAAGCACCAATGGCCATTTCAAGAAAATGGTCGCCAGCCCTGTTGCCAGCTGCATGACGATTGCTGCCAGCAGCCAGCGCGCTGCATTTTGCAAGCCAGCCATCCTGATCGCCTTGTGCGCCAGCCAGCCGACAAGGGCCACGACGACAAAGGCGAACGTGCGGTGGGTCCAATGAATCGCCGTCAACGCGGGGAACGACAGGAACTCGCCGCTTGCGGTCCGTCCCAAATGGCGCCATAGCGAAAAACCGTTGGCAAAATCCATTTCGGGAATCGCCGTGCCGTGGCATAGCGGGAAATCTAGGCAAGCCAGCGCGGCATAATTGGTGCTGACCCAGCCGCCCAGCGCGATCTGCACACCGAGCAGCATCAGCGCGGCGCCAGCGGGAACGCGCAATGCGTGAGCGTAGGCGGCGACCGGCGCATGCTCGCTCTGTCGCGCGGCGAGCCAGGCTAGCATCGCAAGCAGGCTCAGACCGAGGAGCAAATGCGTCGTCACGATGATGGGCTGCAATTTCAATGTCACGGTCCACGCGCCGAATGCCCCCTGCAGGCAGACCAATGCCAGCAGCAGGGACGGCAGCAGCGGTGAAAATCTGCCATCGGCCCGGGCGGACCTGAGCCAGTTGCGCCAAGCGACAAGCGCGATTGACACAATCAATACGCCCACACCCATCGCGAGATAGCGGTGAATCATTTCTATCCATGCCTTTTTTACCGTGACCGGGCCGCTCGGCATGGCCGCTTCCGCCGCGCTGATATGCGCGTGCGCCTGCACCGGATCGGCATGTCCATAGCAGCCCGGCCAGTCGGGGCAGCCGAGGCCGGAGTCGGTCAGGCGCGTGAACGCGCCGAACATGATCAGATCGAACGTCAGAAACAAGGTGACCCAGATCAGCTTGCGGTACTTGTTCCTGTCGCTGGAAGTCCAGACCACTGCCAGAGGCACGAGTGCTGCGAGGATACCGGTGAGCGCCAGTTGAATCAGCATGCCGTCTCCTATCCGATGCGCGAGGCCTTCAGCAGCTTCGCGATGTCCTTCTTGATCTTGTTCGGATCGGCATCCTTCGGAAAGCGCATCATCAGGTTACCCAGCGGGTCGATCATGTACAGGTGATCGGCTGGCGCCGTGCTGCCGTCAACCGGAAGCCAGGCACGAAGCGCATCCGGTTTCACGCGCAGCATGTGCGTTCCGTCGTACTCGCGCATGAGCATCGTTTCGACCGGCTGTGCGTCCGTGACCAGCCAGACGCGTTCAATGCGGTCCATGTCCTTACCCTGGGCCAGACGCAACTGGCGCATTTCATAGAGCTTCTTGCGGCACAGGTCAGCGCAGGCCGCGCTGTCCACCGACAGCATGACCCACTTTCCCTTGTACGCATCCAACACCGCCGGCGTCCCGTCGAGCGTTGCCGTGCCGAGCGAGGCGGGGATCGGATACGCGCTCGGTTCGAGCAGCGTGCCGTAGTTAGTGCGGCTTTGCGGCTTGATGACGTAATACGTGAAATAGGAGGCAACCACCGGGGCGATGCAAACCGCGATCACGGCCAGGAGATTCCATTTTCCATTCGTTCGCTGCTTAGTTTCTTTCACGCCGAAATCCTGTCACTACAAAAAATACCAATGCCGTTGCCGCCAGCGCATACCACTGGAATGCGTAGCCACGATGCCTTTCCACTCCGCTTGAGGGCCGCGGCCAGTCGCGTATCAGCCCGTCATGCGTATCGTTCAACTGTTCGAGCACGAACGGCGCGAAGTCCAGTTTACTGGCCTGCGCGACTTCGCGCACACTCACGTTCTGCACGATTGCCCCGCGCTGCACGGGCTCGTCGCGCCCGAGCTGCAGGACATGGCCCGGATGATGACGCACCATGCCCACCACCTCCGTCAAGCCGGCCGGAGGCGGCATAACGGAAAGCCTGGTGCGGTCGGCGGCATCGCGCCTGATCCAGCCGCGCGCAACCAGCACGTACTGCTGCGAGCCGGCAAGCCGGAATGGCATCAGGACATAAAAGCCTGCCTCGCCCTTGTAGGGCCGATTGTCGAGATACAGTGGCCAGTCACGCACAAACTCGCCCCGCACGATTGCACGACGATATTCGGCCTCGTCGATTCCGGGGATACCTGCATTGAGCAACAGCGGTGCTGCTCCAGCACGTTCCGCCATGCGCGCCTCGATCATTTCCTTTTCCACCGCTCGCCGCGCCTGCCACTGGCCGAGCGAGATCCCGATGACTGCCGCAATGCTCGCTGCAATAAAAGGAAGCCATCGAAAGCGGAACGTGAATCGCATTACAATGTCACTTTATTCAATACTCTCTTACTGCACACAATCTGCGCCGCGGTGGGCGCATGGCGAACATGAAAATCCTGGTTGCCCTTGCCTTTATCCTCATCCTTGCCAGCCTTGGGTCCGCATTGTTTTTCCTGATGAAAGACAAAGGCAAGAGTAATCGCACCGTGAAGGCCCTGGCCTTTCGTGTCGGCTTTTCGATTGCCCTGTTCTTGCTGATTCTGATTGCAAACCACCTGGGGTGGATTCAACCGACAGGTATCCGCTAAAGCCAAACCATTCCCCGCCAGTAAAAAAGCCGCACTGAAGTGCGGCTTTTTATTGTCAGCACATTACAGCCAATACACCACCACATACAAACCGAGCCAGACCACGTCGACGAAGTGCCAGTACCAGGCGGCGCCCTCGAACGCAAAGTGATGATCAGGCGTGAAATGTCCCTTCAGCAATCGCAGCAGCACGACCGTCAACATGATGGCACCCATCGTCACGTGGAAGCCGTGGAAGCCGGTCAGCATGAAGAAGGTGGAACCATAGATGCCGGAACTGAGCTTCAGGTTAAGTTCATGGTAGGCGTGAACATACTCATACGCCTGGAAACCCATAAACACGGCTCCCAGCACGATGGTGGCAAAAAGCCAGAAGGCTGTCTTGCCACGCTGGTTCGCGCGCAGCGCATGGTGCGCAATCGTCAGCGTGACGCCGGATGTCAGCAGCAAGGCCGTGTTGATGGTGGGAATCGGGAACGGCCCCATCTTGGTGAACGGCTCGATCGTGCCGCCGGGCGTATTACCCCACTGCGCGGTGAAATCCGGCCACAGGATCTTGTAATCCAGGCTACCCAGGTCCGGCAAGGTAATCGCCCGCGCATAGAACAGAGCGCCGAAGAAGCTCGCAAAGAACATCACTTCGGAGAAAATGAACCAGCCCATGCTCCAGCGATACGAGACATCGATCCGGTTGCTGTACAGGCCGCCTTCCGATTCGCGCACGGCATCGCCGAACCAGTTGAACAGCACCACGATCACTGCCAGAATGCCGACGATATTGGCTACCGGCCCCCAGCTGACACCGTTGACCCATGCAGCGGCGCCGATCATGGTCAGCAGCAGCGATGCGCCGCCGAGCACTGGCCACTTGGACGGGCCCGGCACGAAGTAGTAAGGCGCGCTACCTTGCTTAGAACTCATCTCCATCTCCCCCATTCAATCAAATTGTTACTTACTTTCCGACAACGCTTTTCACGATCACAATGAGCGTCAAAATAAACACCAGGGCTCCGAGCAGTCCGGCAATGATGACGTGCACCGGGTTGAGTTGCTGCGCATCCTTTTCATAGTCGCTTTTCTTTCTGACGCCGAAGAACGACCAGAACACTGCTTTCAACGTTGCACCGAACGACATCTTGCGCCGCGAAGCTTTCTTTAAATCATTCATTCTTCAGCCCGCCTTCTTGCCCGTCCCGGCGACTTCGAAAAACGTATAAGACAGCGTGATCGTTTTTACATCCTTCGGCAATGCCGGGTCGATGTAAAACACTACCGCCATCTGCTTCGCTTCATTCGGGCCGAGCGTCTGCTGCTTGAAGCAGAAACATTCCATCTTCTTGAAGTGCGCTGCGGCCTGTTGCGGCGCGTAGCTCGGAATCGCTTGTGCATCGACGTTACGTGCCTGCGTATTCACCACTTCATAGACCACCTGCGCCATTTCGCCGGGGTGCACCTGCATGCTGCCGACCGTTGGACGGAAGCGCCACGGCCCCTGCGCATTGGCATCGAACTCAATGGTGACGGTGCGGGTCTTGTCGACCTGTGTATTGCCGACGTCCTGCACCGTGGCATCTTTCGGCGTCAAAATGTTTACGCCGGTAATTTCGCAAATTTTCTTGTAGACCGGGACCAGAGCGTAGCCAAATCCAAACATCAGCACGGCCACTACCACTAGCTTGCCCAGCATGTGCGCATTCAATGCACGCGTCTCGCCGGTCTGGCCTTGCTCCTGCTTGTTCATATCACGTCAGCCACAAACGCTTGATGAAAATGCCGATGAAAAACATCAGCGCTATCGACGCCAGAATCAATGCGGTTCTGACGTTATTCGGCTTTTTCGGATCGGGCATATACATTCGGGCGGGCTTGCACCCGCCCTTTCAGGTTACTTGACGGTCGGCGGGACTTCAAAGGTGTGGAACGGCGCCGGGCTCGGCACGGTCCATTCCAGTCCTTCCGCGCCATCCCACGGCTTGGCCGGCGCCTTCTGCCCCCCCTTGATCGCCGGCAGCAGCACCGCGAACAAGAAATAGACCTGCATCAGGCCGAAACCGAGTGCGCCGATCGACACAATCACATTGAAATCAGTGAACTGCGCCGGGTAATCGGCATAACGACGCGGCATGCCGGCCAGTCCCAGGAAGTGCATCGGGAAAAAGGTGATGTTGAACGTAATGATCGAGCCCCAGAAGTGGAACTTGCCGCGGGCTTCGTTGTACATGAAGCCGGTCCACTTCGGTCCCCAGTAATAGAAGCCGGCAAACAGTGCGAACAAGGAACCCGCCACCAGCACGTAGTGGAAGTGCGCCACCACGTAATAGGTGTCCTGCATTTGGATGTCGATTGGGGTGACCGCCAGGATCAGGCCGGTGAAGCCGCCGATCGTGAACACGAAGATGAAGCCGACGGCAAACAGCATCGGAGTCTCGAACGTCATGGCGCCTTTCCACATGGTCGCCACCCAGTTGAACACTTTCACGCCGGTCGGCACCGAGATCAGCATGGTCGCGTACATGAAAAACAGCTGGCCGGTGACTGGCATGCCGGTGGTAAACATGTGGTGCGCCCAGACGATGAACGACAGGATCGCGATCGACGCCGTCGCATACACCATCGAGGCATAGCCGAACAGCTGCTTGCGCGCGAATGCCGGGATGATCTGCGAAATGATGCCGAATGCCGGCAGGATCATGATGTACACCTCGGGGTGGCCGAAGAACCAGAAGATGTGCTGGTACATCACCGGGTCGCCGCCGCCGGCCGCATTGAAGAAGGAGGTGCCGAAGTGGCGGTCGGTCAGCGTCATCGTGATGGCGCCCGCCAGCACCGGCATCACGGCGATCAGCAGATAGGCGGTGATGAGCCAGGTCCAGCAGAACATCGGCATCTTCATCAGCGTCATGCCGGGCGCGCGCATGTTCAGGATGGTGGTGATGATGTTGATGGCGCCCATGATCGACGAGGCGCCCATGATGTGCACCGCGAAAATGGCCATGTCCATGCCGATGCCCATCTGGGTCGACAATGGGGCGTACAGCGTCCAGCCGGCAGCCGTGGCGCCGCCCGGGACCAAGAAGGAGCTGACCAGCAGGATCGCGGCGGGCGGCAGCAGCCAGAACGAGAAATTGTTCATGCGGGCGAACGCCATGTCGGAGGCGCCGATCTGCAGCGGGATCATCCAGTTGGCGAAGCCGACGAAGGCCGGCATGATTGCGCCGAACACCATGATCAGGCCATGCATGGTCGTGAGCTGGTTGAAGAACTCCGGCCGGAACAACTGGAGTCCGGGCTGGAACAGCTCGGCACGGATCATCAGCGCCAACACGCCGCCGGACAGCAGCATGGTGAAGGAGAACCACAGGTACAGGGTGCCGATATCCTTGTGGTTGGTGGCAAACAGCCAGCGTCGCCAGCCGTGCGGATGGTCGTGCGCGTGGTCATGCGAGTGATCGTGGGCGTGATCAACTACAGTGGTGCTCATCTCGATCTCCTAGAATCTATTACTTACGCGCAGCCAGCACTTCGGCCGGTTGAACAATATTTTCCTGGGCCTTGTTGGACCAGTTGTTGCGAGTGTAGGTAATTACGGCAGCAATTTCGGTATCGGACAAGGTTCCCTTCCAGGGCGGCATGGCAGACGGGAATTTTCCGGAATGACGGCCATTCAGAACCACGTTGATCTGCTCGGCCTTGGGGCCGTTGACGACTGGCGAGCCATCCAGCGCGGGGAACGCATTCGGAGCGCCTTTGCCGTTTGCCTGATGACAGGCGACGCAGTTGGCTGCGTAGACTTTTTCGCCGCGTTGCTTGAGCTCGTCGAGCGTCCATGTCTTGTTCGGATCGTCGGCCTTGGCCGCCATCTCCTTCTTCTTGGTGTCAACCCACTTCTTGTAATCTTCCTCGCTCACGACGTTGACCACGATGGGCATGAACGCATGTTCCTTGCCGCATAGCTCGACGCACTGACCGCGATAAGTACCGATTTTTTCGGCACGGAACCATGTGTCGCGCACGAAGCCAGGGATCGCATCCTGTTTGACGGCAAACGCCGGAATCGTCCAGGAGTGGATCACGTCATTGGCAGTCGTAACGATCCGCACCTTCTTGTTCACCGGCACGACAACTGGATTATCGACTTCGAGCAGATAGTTGTCGTTCTTGACCTTGGTCGCATCGACCACCTGCTCGCGCGGCGTCGCCAGCGCGGACAGGAAGGAAATGCCCTCGCCTTCGCCTTTCAGGTAATCATAGCCCCACTTCCATTGCATGCCCGTCACCTTGATGGTGAGGTCGGCATTCGAGGTATCTTTCATCGCTACCACGGTCTTCGTGGCCGGCAGCGCCATGCCGATTACGATCAGGAACGGCACGACCGTCCAGGCGATTTCGACAGCGGTGCTTTCGTGGAAGGTTGCCGGACGATGACCGACCGACTTGCGGTGCTTGAGGATCGAATAGAACATCACGCTGAACACTGCGACGAAGATCACCAGGCAGATGACCAGCATCATGTTGTGCAGGGAGTAGACGTCCTCGGCGATCCTCGTGACCGGCGGCTGGAAATTCAGTTGGCGCACGGCAGGCCCGCCCGGACTATCAACCACCGCCCATGACGGCAGACCCGCCGTCAGGAGCGCCGCACCGAACAGCAACGATTGAAGGCGCTTCGCAAGTTTCATAGTTTCCTCAAATGCCTGAAATTGGAATTTCTGTAATTTTCTTCAGGACGCCAGCGCGCTTTTCGACTCCCACCCCAACTCGCGCTGTTTCCATTCCTTCAAAAACCGTCCGACTTCAACCTCGATGCCGTTTGCTTCCAGCCCCGCTGGATTGGCGGACCGGTCGAGCGATGCAACGCGCGTGGCATGTGAATTGCCCTATTGCCCGACTCTCTACCTGCACCAACTCGACCAGCAGGTAGTTATCCATTGGCAAGATGCGCTTGCGGCCATTCGCATGACGGCCGAAATGAATCAATACGCACCCTACTGCCGAAATCTCAAGAATCGAAAACGCAAGCACATACCAAGCGCCGTGCAACGTAAAAAAGACAGCCACCGCCAGGGACAGAGTGCGCAACGCTGCACAAGCCAGCACCAGCTGGCGCGGCGGCATTAAACAGCTGCGCCTTATGCCCCATTCCCGCTTGGCCATGAGAAACCGCCTGAGCGTGGAAACCAACGAATGCAAGAACGGTAATAAGCTGAGGAAGTATAAGTCCGAATCGCGCTAGTTTTCAAGCACAAATATTTCTTAAAAAAAATGATCCAGATCATCTTTTTTGAGGATTGAAGCGAATTATTGCCTCGCCGCTAGAAGTTTTGGTTGGTGTAGGCCGGAATGCATGGCCGTAAATGATTTCGAAGGTCAATGGAATCTTTCCATCTGCATCACGGTTTTGCGCCAGGGCCTCGAACACGGACTCCCTGGCGCGACGACCAAGCAGACCGCGGCACCGGTTTCCCAGCGGATTGCCGCCCCACGCCCGGACATCGGCAATCAGCTTGTCAGCGGATGCATACGTGACGGTAACAGTCTCCATATCCATGACAGGCGTCGAAAAGCCGGTGTCAATTAGCATATCCCCAAAGTCGTGCATATCGACGAATGGCAGGACGTGCGGCATTTGATCAATCGCAGCAAATGCGCTGCGAACCTCCTTGAACGTATCTGGGCCGAAACAAGAAAACATCAACAACCCGTCGATGGTGAGCACACGCCGCCATTCGGCGAACACCCTGTCGGGCTGGGGATGCCAGTGCAACGCGAGATTGGACCAAAGCATGTCAATGGAATTCGGCTTGACCGGCAGATGGGAAAAATCGGCGCATAGCAAGGCGTTGCCGCCAGCGGGAACGCCCGCGCGGCCGGGCAGGAAGCGCGACAGCAGTCGATTCATCGAAGACTGTGCGGCAGCCTGCCGGGTGCGCACCTGCTGCAGCATCGACACTGAAGCATCCACCCCGAGCACTTGCGCATCGGGATACTGCTGTTGCAGGGCCAACAGATCCGCGCCCTCGCCGCAGCCGGCATCGAGTATCCGGCGCGGCTGGATTTTGACCAGCGCCAGCCGCTCGTGCATGCGCCTGGCGATCTCGCGCCGCAGAAAATCCGAGTCGGCAATCCGGCTGGGATCGGAAAACAGGGTGCGCACGCGGCGGCTATCGATGGGTGCGCTCAGGCTGGGGCGGGATGATGAAGAGTCGGACACGATGATCTCATGTGGGGAATGCGATAATGAGGGCAGTTTACACGCATGAAGATAGACTTGCCCCATGCTTTCCCGCCTGTGTCATTGGTCGCAAGAAGTACTGGCGCGCCTGCCATCGGCGCTGCCGTCATGCTGCGCGCTGTGCGGCGCCGTCGCCACCGACACGGTGTGCTGCGGCTGCGCGGCACAATATTTCGGCCGGCGCAGGCACCGTTGCATCCGGTGCGCGCATGCGCTTTCCGATGTGACTGCCCAGGCATGCGGCGACTGTATTCGGCAGGCGCCGGCCTTCGACGCGACGATTGCCGCCACCGACTACGCGCCGCCGGCCGATCAGCTCGCGCTGGCATTGAAATTCGGGAGCAGGCTTGAACTTGCGCCGGTCATGGCCCGCCTGCTGCGCGACGCGGTCCTGCAGGTACAGGAGCGCCCGCTGCCGACCCTGTTGACGGCGGTGCCGCTGGGCTCGGGGCGACTGGTCGAGCGCGGCTTCAATCAGGCGCTGGAGATCGCCCATCCGCTGTCGCGCCTGCTCGACATCCGGCTTGATGCGCGGCTTGCGGTGCGCCAGCGCGAAACCGGCGCCCAGGCGTTGCTGCATCCCGACGCGCGCCACAAAAACATGCGCCACGCCTTTATCGTGCCGCCTGCTGCAATCGACCGGGTGCGCGGCGCGCATGTCGGGGTCGTGGACGATGTGATGACGACCGGATCGACACTGAACGAACTGGCGGCAACACTCAAGCGCTTTGGCGCGGCGCGTGTAACCAATTTCGTGTTTGCCCGCACATTACCGAATTGAATTGAGGAGCGCATCTTGTTTCATGTCGTACTGGTAGCACCGGAAATTCCACCCAACACCGGCAATGTGATCCGCCTGTGCGCGAATACCGGCGCGCATTTGCATTTGGTCGAACCGCTCGGCTTTCCCCTGGACGACGCCAAGATGCGGCGTGCCGGGCTCGATTATCACGAGTACGCAACCATGAAAGTGCATCGCAACTGGGCGGCGTTCATGGCGAGCGAAGCGCCCGATCCGGCGCGCATGTTTGCCTTGACGACGCGCGGCTCGGCGCCGTTTGCCTCGGCCGCTTTCCGGCCGGGCGACGTGTTTGTGTTCGGCTCGGAGACCAAAGGCCTCGACCCGGCGCTGCGCGAATCGTTTCCCGAATCGCAGCGCATCCGGCTGCCGATGCGGCCGGACAACCGCAGCCTGAACTTGTCGAACACGGTCGCTGTTGTCGTCTATGAAGCATGGCGGCAGAACGGTTTTGACGGCGGCGCTTGAACAAAGACGAATCTACTTTTCCCTCACCACCGAGAACTCATCATGCATCTACGATCCGCCTTCGCACTTGTACTCGCATTGACCGCCTGCTCGGCTCTTGCGGCCGATTACCACGTGGAAGATTTGCATATTGCCTCTCCGTATGCGCGCCCGACCGTTGCCAACCAGCCGACGAGTGCAGCCTACCTGACCATCGAAAACCGTGGAGCCGGCGCAGACAAGCTGATCGCAGCCAGCTCCCCCGTCGCGAAGTCGGTCGAGATTCATACCATGTCCATGGAGGGCAACGTCATGAAGATGCGCGAAGTGCCGAACATTGCACTCCCGCCGGCAGCCAAGATCACGATGCAGCCGGGGAACGGCTACCACCTGATGCTGTTCGGCCTGCGCCAGCCGCTCAAGGCGGGCGAGACCTTTCCAATGACACTGACCTTCGAGAAAGCGGGAAAAACCGACGTGACGGTCACGGTCGGGAACATGGGAATGGCGAAAGAAGGCGGCATGCCGCACATGCGCTAAGCCGCATCGCAACGGCTCAGGCTTGGACGAGCCTGACCGTTGCGCGAATGTCGCCCGTTGCCAGCCCGCGCAGGTTACGCAGCAGCGGCTGCATCCAGGGCGCCAGCGGTGCGGATGCGCCCGCATCCATCAAGCCCAGTTGCTGCAATATCGCAATGGCAGCGGGATAAAGCGCGCGCGCATTGCCGTCTGCCACTTTTATCGCAATCCCCAATCCCGCCGAGCGGATGCCGATAGCTTGCACGCCTTCGGCGCCGCCTTTCGCCACCCAGTCCCCCGGCGCCGCCTGCATGAAGGCAAGATCGGCACGGCCGCTACCCGACACCAACTCCGGATGACTGGTCATCGCATCGAACAGTTGTCCGAGCTCGTTGCCGTATTCCGGCGCGCTGCCGCCCTGCGCCAGGCGCGCATAGCCGAGCGCCAGGCGCGACAACGGCATCGCGTAATTCGGTGCGGAACAGCCGTCGATGCCTGGCATCAGGTCGGACTCGGGCAAGGCCACGATCCGTGCCACGTCTTGCCTGATCGCCTGCTGCAAAGGATGCTGGGCGTCGATGTAAGTATCGAGCGGCAATCCGTGCTGTACGCAATAGGCAAGAAAGCCGGCGTGTTTGCCACTGCAATTGTTGTGCAGCTGACTGAAGCACTCCTCGGCCGCAGGACGCTGGTCCGCCGTTGCATAATGGATCGGTACGTGGCAGCCGCAACGCAGATGATGTTCGTCGCAGCCTGCCTTGGCGAGCATCGCCTGCACGAGATCGACATGCATCGGTTCCCCGGAGTGGCTGGCGCACATGAGCGCAAGCTCGCGGCTGCCAAACCCGAAATGCGCTGCCCCGCCATCGCGCATGAACGGCAGCGCCTGGAACGGCTTGAGTGTCGAGCGGGTGAAGGTCGGAAAATCCGGATCGCCCGCGTGGTACAGCAGCTCGCCGCGGCTATTGACGACCGCGACGGCGCCTGCATGCAGCGACTCGACTCGCCCGCCGCGGGTCACTTCCGCCAATGGCGCAAGGTTCATAAATGGCTCTACGCGTTTCTGACTTTCGACAACAGCTTGGTGGTCGAGCGGTCGTGTTCGAAGTCGATCGCGATCGCGCGGCCGCCATAGCCGATCACCGCCTTGCCTTCGGGTATGGCAGCCATATCGTAATCGCCGCCCTTGACGTAGACATCGGGCCGCGCCTCCCGCACCACTTCCAGCGCGGTGTCTTCGTCGAATGGCACGACCAGGCTGACCGACTCCAGCGCAGCCAGGATCGCCATGCGGTCCTGGCACGTGTTGATGGGGCGGTCGTCACCCTTGCCGAGCCGCTTGACCGAGGCATCGGTATTGACTGCGACAACAAGCGACGCGCCTTGTTCACGCGCCTGCGCCAGATACGTGACATGGCCGCGATGAAGGATGTCGAACACGCCGTTGGTCAACACCACCGGCTGGGGCAATCGGGCAACGCGCTCTTTAAGGTCGGCGCGGGAACACAGCTTGGTTTCGAAATCTGGCATGAATAAAACAAAGTTTCAGTAGAGGCCGGCTTGAGACGCAAGTTAAGCAGCTTGCGCTGCGGCCGAAGCTAAAAAAAAGCCGCAAGCGGATGTGCTTGCGGCCGTTAGCTTAACATTGCGCCGGGATCAGGCGGCGGCGGGACCGCTCTGCGCCAGACGTCCAGTGATTTCCTTGCGATAGCGGTTCAGATCCTGCACCGATTCAAAGGTGCGCTCGAACAGCAGCGACATATTGTGCAGGATGCGGTCGACCACCTTCTTTTCCCATTCGCCGTCGAACTTGATCTGGCCATCGAGCCAGCGCTCGAGCCAGTTCGGGTCCGGCAGGCGGCTTTGCACCGTATCGTTCGGGAACAGGGCCTGATTCACGTGCAGGTTGGTCGGGTGCAAGGGCTTCTCGGTGCGGCGCGCCGACGCCATCAGCACGCCGATCTTGGCGAAGGCAGCGCGCGCGGCGTCACCCGCCTCGCCCAACGCTTTCTTCATGTAGCGCAGGTAGGCGCCGCCATGGCGTGCTTCGTCCTGGCTGATGATCTTGTAGATCTGCTTGATGACCGGCTCGGTATGCCATTCGGATGCGCAGCGATACCAGTGGTTCAGGCGGATCTCGCCGCAGAAATGCAGCATCAGCGTTTCCAGCGGCGGCGCCGGGTCGAACTCGAAACGCACGTTGTGCAGCTCCTCTTCGGTCGGCACCAGGTCCGGACGGAAGCGGCGCAAGTACTCCATCAATACCAGCGAATGCTTTTGCTCTTCGAAAAACCAGACCGACATGAACGCAGAAAAATCGCTGTCGCCGCGATTGTCGCGTAAGAACATCTCGGTCGCGGGCAAC
Organism: Noviherbaspirillum autotrophicum; assembly: GCF_000818395.1. Classification (GTDB taxonomy): domain Bacteria; phylum Pseudomonadota; class Gammaproteobacteria; order Burkholderiales; family Burkholderiaceae_D; genus Noviherbaspirillum; species Noviherbaspirillum autotrophicum. The sequence continues at coordinate 403,912 of NZ_JWJG01000028.1, forward strand.
GCCGACCATTCGGTGATGGCATTCATCCTAATGGTTTGCGCCTGCTCATCGGACAATTTGGATGCATCGAACTTGTCCCATGGGATATCCTTTTCCATATTCCAGCGGACTTGTTCGAGCGACTTGAATAGTTCTGGGTACAGCATCTCGCACCTTCAATGTTGAGTTAAGTGTTTGATTCTACCAAGAAAAGCACAAAACCCGGTTTTGATTAATCACAAACTGACAATTTTGTCCTTGACTTGCATTAGGAAACTCAAAACACACTTGGACGGATTATGCCGAAAATAAACAACGCCAAATCAGCCAGAATCCCACGCACCGTGTGGGTACTGGGTTTCGTCAGCATGCTGATGGACGTTTCTTCGGAAATAATCCATAGCCTGCTGCCAGTATTTATGACCGTTGCTTTAGGCGCGAGTGCCACCACGGTCGGCATCATCGAAGGCATCGCCGAAGCAACGGCGCTGATCGTGAAGGTATTTTCCGGCGTCATGAGCGACTATGTCGGCAAGCGCAAATCGCTCACCCTGATCGGTTACGGCATGGGCGCGCTGTCCAAGCCGCTGTTTGCACTTGCAAGCGGCACCGGCTGGGTGCTGTCTGCGCGCTTCATCGACCGCATCGGCAAGGGCATGCGTGGCGCGCCGCGTGACGCACTGATTGCCGACGTCACCGACCCGGCGGTGCGCGGCGCGGCCTTCGGACTGCGGCAATCGCTCGATACCGTCGGCGCCTTCGTCGGGCCGCTGCTGGCGGTGGGGCTGATGCTGTTGTGGGCCGACGACTTTCGCGCGGTGTTCTGGGTGGCCGTGATTCCCGGCTTGCTGGCGGTGGCGCTGCTGGCGCTCGGCGTGCGCGAACCCGAGCGAAAACGTTCTCTGGAAAAACCGGCATTCCCGATCTCCCGCCGCGCGCTCGGGTTGCTGCCGCGCACTTACTGGTGGGTGGTCGGCGCGGGCGCGCTATTGACGCTGGCGCGCTTTTCGGAAGCCTTCCTGGTCCTGCGCGCGCAGCAGGGCGGCCTGTCGATTGCGCTGGTGCCGCTGGTGATGGTGCTGATGAATATCGTGTATGCGCTGGGCGCCTACCCGTTCGGCATCCTGGCCGACAAGATACGGCACAAGACCCTGCTCATGCTCGGCATCGCGCCCTTGATCGTGGCCGACCTGCTGTTGGCCTACGACCGGTCGTTGGGGTGGATCGCGGCGGGCGTGATTTTCTGGGGCGTGCACATGGCGGCCACCCAAGGCCTGCTGGCAGCGATGGTGGCCGACACCGCGCCAGCCGAATTGCGCGGCACCGCCTTCGGCTTGTTCAATCTGGCCAGCGGCATGGCGATGTTGGTGGCCAGCGTGGTGGCCGGATTGCTGTGGGACCGGTTCGGCGCGGCGACGACTTTTCAGGCCGGCGCCGCATTCGCAGCGGCTGCGCTGGTGTTACTGCTGTTTCGCGGCGCGGCGGATCAGACAGCCGCACATTGATTATTTACCTCACAACCTCGGCTGCCAGCACCTTCCCGTTTTTGCTGGGACGGCTGCGATATTCTCCCGGCGACATATCGAACCAGCGCTTGCAAGCCCTAAAAAAGTTGCTCTGATCGGCAAAGCCAAGCAGGTAGGCAATCTGCGCCAGCGTGAGATTCGCTTGTCCCAGATAGTCGCGAGCCAGTTCCCTGCGCGTGTCGTCGACCAGCTGATGAAATGATGTCTGCTCGTCGTGCAGGCGCCGCTGCAATGTGCGTTCGCTCATGCACAGCGCTTTCGCAATATCGCCCCGCAGCGGCTCGCCATCGGGAAGCAGTCGAACGATCAGTTCGCGCGCCTTGTAGCTGGTACGCGAATTTTCCAAGCGATGCAGGTGCTCGCCGGCGAAACGGTCATGCAGCTCCGCCAGTACCGGGTTCGAGGTCGGCAAGGGAGCGGTCAGATCTGCGAATGAAAAATGCAGTCGGTTCGTCGGCGCGTTGAAATGGCAAGGGCATTGAAAGGCCGCGTGATATGGCTGGAGATTGGCGGGTTCGGGCCGCGGCAAATCGACGGCCAGCGGATGCATGTCGCGCCCAGTCAGCCAGCGGCAGAAGTTCACGATGGTCAGCAGCACGAAATCGATGCGTGGCTGCGGCACCGGTCGCTCGCCGCCGTACAACTCCACCGTCATGCAGTAGCCCTGCTCTTCCTCATGAATGCGAATATCGGCTGCGTCGCTGACGATGCGCAAATAGCGCACCAGGCGCTCCAGGCCAGCCAGTAGGTTCGGGCAGGACATCATTACATAGGCCACCGCGTCGAAACTCGCGGGCTTTGCCACTCGCGGCATCGCCAGACCGATGTCCGGATTTCCGGAACGCTGCGCTGCAAGCTCCCATAGGGCGCTGATTTTTTCGGGTTCGAATCGCGCGTCGGATTGGCTGACCTCGTCAATGTCCAGCCCCGCTTCTTTGAATAAGGCGCGTGGGTCGAGGTCTACACCTTGCAACAAATCAACGATGCCCTTGACCCAAGCGGCGGAGATTGTCCTTCCAGTCATACCTGATTCATCCTTGCTGCATTGCGGGCAGATGATCCGCAACACCTTGTCTCTGTCGTTTTTGTCTCATGGGGCCAGCGATTTGGCCGTGCCGGCCACTCACAGCCGGGGAGGAAAAGCACACAATCTTTCATCAAAAATAAAAATCGGTGCCTGGCTTTACCCAAGCCAAGTTATACCCTGCACCCGGAATTTGTTCAACCGCAATTCAGCGTGCGGCCTCTGTTATCGCTTTTGCAAGCGCTCGCTTCGCGCTGTTCAATTCATTCGAGAGCATTTGATGAGCTATGTCGCCCCGTTGAAGGACATGCTGTTCGTAATCAACGAACTTGCAGGTCTGTCTGAAGTGAATGCATTGCCCGGCTGCG
>NZ_JWJG01000028.1:406818-484842 GCF_000818395.1 Noviherbaspirillum autotrophicum
GGATTGCCCAGGCTCGAGACGCTACAGGGAGAGAAGTCCATCCAAACGCCCAGTTTAACTATCCTAGAATTGGAATCGGGAGTGAGAGGCAGTTGTTAGAAGTTTTGAGTAAGTGGAAAGCTTTTTGCGAGAAGAAGTTGTGAGATTCTAAACCCGGCAATACAAGCGAATGAGCTTCAAGGCTATAACTCGGTTAATGGCTGCTGTGAGGTACGAGAGGCCAAACACGGTCAATGGCCGTATCCGGACAGCAGCAGCGCATCATATGGAACCAAGGTTGGGACGGGGGACTCGGAAAGTACTTGGAAGCCGGTTACCAAAATTTATGTACGATTACCGAAATTCCAATGGACTGACAAGCGATAAATGCAAATTAAGTAGTGGTCAAATAAAGTTTACATAACGTAATTTATGCGAATTTCTTCAGTTTCAGTTGTAGCGGCTCGATTAGTTTCGGTTTGCACTTCCGATCATCGCAGTACAAGGACATCTTCCAGCAGATCCCTCTTGAAAGGGCTATCGCACCAGGAGGGCCGCACGCAATCCGCGCAATTCCGCGAGGGATTTGCAGCGAGCCATTTGGCGAGTTCGGGCAAGGGCAGCGGCCTGCTGTAATAATAGCCTTGCCCGATATTGCAGCCCTGCCCTTTCAAGTAGGAGAGCTGCGCGTCGGTTTCTATGCCTTCCGCCACCACGTCAAAATTCAAGTTTTTTGCAAGCCCGATGATAGTGCTGCAAATAACGGCGCCATCTTCGCTGCGGTCCGCTTCCATGACAAACGAGCGATCAATTTTCAGCGTGTCGATCGGCAGTCGCTTTAAATATGACAAGCTGGAATAGCCGGTGCCAAAATCATCAATCGCAATTTTGACGCCGAGCGCACGAATGGCTTTCATGCTTTCGATCGCCTGGGCAGGATCGTTCATCACAGCGCTTTCCGTCAATTCGATTTCCAATGCATTACCCGGCAGATCATATCGAATTAATAACTCCCTTACCTGGTCTGCAAGCACGCCATGCCGCAATTGAATCGCGGACACATTGACGGCGAGACTGGAGAGCATCGTACCGCTTTTCCGCCACGCGCTCAGTTGTCGGCATGCCTCTTCCAGCACCCAGTTCCCGATCGGTTCAATGAGCCCGGTTTCCTCGGCAATCGGAATAAACATCATTGGCGAAATGAGGCCTCGGCCCGGATGGTGCCACCGAGTCAACACCTCAGCGCCGCATGGTACGCCGAAATGCAAACAAATCTTCGGCTGGTAATGCAGTTCCAGCTCGTCGTGTTCCAGCGCCCGGCGCAGATCCATTTCCAGGTGCAGGCGGGCGTGTGCGCGGTCGGTCATGGCCGTGCTGAAAAAGCGATAGATGCTCGTGCCATTGGCCTTCGCATCGTACATCGCGGCATCCGCATTTTTCAGCAGGCTACTCGCGTCACGCCCGTCATTCGGGAACACGGCAATACCGATGGAAGTGCCGACGCGCAAGGAAAGACCGCCGACTTCAATCGGGCATGCAATGCCTTCGATAATGCGCGTTGCAATTGCGGCAATTTCCTCCGGGCGTCCCGGGTTCGGCAGGATCATGACAAATTCGTCGCCGCCGACCCGGGCGACCGTGTCCGTTTCACGCGCGACAACTTGCAGGCGGGCTGCCACCACACGCAACAATTCGTCGCCCTTGTCGTGACCAAAGCCGTCATTCACATTCTTGAAGCGGTCAAGGTCGATGGCGATGACCGCAAGCGTATCCCCTGTGCGCTCCCCGAGCGCAATCGCATGGCGCAGGCGGTCGCCAAGCAAGGAACGATTGGCCAGGCCGGTCAATGAATCGTGAAATGCCAGATGCTCGATACGCTGGTCCTTACGCCATTGTTCTGTTATGTCGTTGAAGACGGCAACGTAATGGATGGCGCCCTCTTCGCCATTGACACGCCGGATACATTGCGACTCAAGGAAAACCTCTCCCCCCTTGCGCCGATTCCATACCTCTCCCTTCCATTCACCGGTCGCTTCGATGGACTGCCACATCGCCCGGTAAAACGCCTCGTCATGATGATTGGATTTCAACAAGCGTGGATTTTTTCCGACAGCTTCGTCGGCGCTGTAGCCAGTGATTTGCGTAAAGGCGGGATTGACAGAGAGGATGATTCCTTTCGCATCGGTGATCACGATACCTTCAATCGCGTTATGAAAGACGCTGGCTGCAAACTGCTGCTCGGTAGATGCGCGCAGCAGCTCAATATCGTCTTTTTCCATTCTCGCCGCGATGTAGCCGAGCAGCGAACATTGGCCCACAGCGGCAAGCGTATGGATGAACAAAGCATTTCGATCGAGGCAGGAAAACGCCACGACCGGAACACCCAATCCTTGCAGCGTAAAGAAACCAAGATGGTGCGAAACGATCACGCCGCACGCAATGGCGATCGGCCAGATGGCGCGGTAGTAGAGCAACAGCGAGGTGAATATAAAGAACGGTAAATGCGCTTCGCCATACCCGCCGCCAAAATGCATGAACAATGCCGAGAAAACCATTGCTGCTGTGGCGTTGTAGATACCGCCTATCGTCTCTCCGGGACGATGGCGCCAGATCAGCACCGATCCGCATGCAACGACACCGGCAATCAGAAAGGCGGCCAGCCAATTGCCGCCCATGATCGCTGGAGGGAACGTGGCAACGGAACAGGCGACAGCGGACGCTGCACCTGTTTTGTCAAAATAGGCAAGCCCAACGAGCGCCGGCGTCATGGCAGCAAACAAGACGGCAAAAAGCTTGTCCGCATGCGTACGAGTCTGCCGTAGAGAAGGCGATCGGTTGATCTTCATGGATAATTCCGGATAGTGCGGAATCGCGTCAGCAGTTTGGAGCGACGCGAATCGAGACAAGAGTCGAATCGCCCCTATATTCCGACAAGAGCTTGAAGGTGTCCACCAGGCCCACCAGCCTGGCCGCCTGTTCCTGCAAGCTGCCCGATGCGGCGGCGGCTTGCTCGACCAGGGCCGCATTTTGCTGCGTCACTTCGTCCATGTGCGTTACCGCCACGTTGACCTGTTCAATCCCTGCGCTCTGTTCAAGGCTGGCCTGGCTGATATCGCCCATGATGGTGGCCGCCTGCTTCACGGCATTTACAATTTCATTCATGGTCCGGCCAGCATCACCGACTGTCCTGCTGCCAGCCTCGACCTTGTTCACCGAGTCCGTAATGAGCTCCTGAATTTGTTTTGCGGCCGCAGCCGACCGCTGGGCAAGATGACGTACTTCGCTGGCGACAACTGCAAAGCCTCGCCCTTGTTCTCCGGCACGTGCCGCTTCGACTGCCGCATTGAGAGCAAGGATATTCGTCTGGAACGCGATGCCGTCGATGACACCGATAATGTCGACAATCTTGCGCGAGCTTTCATTAATCGAATCCATCATGTCGATCATCTGGGTGACGGCTTCGCCGCCGGCGACGGCAATATGCGCTGCCTGCGCAACCATATTGTTGGCGTCCCTTGCGTTTTCTGCGTTGTTTTTTACTGTGCTGGTGAGTTCTTCCATCGAGGACGCCGTCTCTTCCAGCGAGCTGGCCTGCGATTCGGTTCTCGCCGACAAATCTGCATTGCCTGACGCAATTTCGCGGGATCCGGTGCTGACGACTTCAGCCGATTCCTTGATCTGGCCAACAAGGAGCTTTACGTTGGTTTGCAATATGCGCAGCGATTGCACGACCTCGCCCAGTTCATCATTGCCGTGGTTGGCAATATGCCCGGACAAGTCGCCTGCGCTCATGCGCTCAACATTGCGGCGGACGAGGCCCAGCGCGTAAATAATGTCGCGGTATGACTTCATGCAGAACGCCATTGTCAGAACAACGCCTAGCACGGATATGCATGTGCCAAAATTGGCGAATGGACTAAAAACCCCGGCATTGGCGAGGGCACTGATGATGAACAGCCCGGCCAGAATGCCCGACGAGCCCAGCATCTTCGTTTTGATTGACATTGCGCGCAGAACGTTGAGTCGCGCAAGACTGCTTCGCTTGACTGCCGCGCCGTCGCGGATCAGGTACTCCTTGCTACCTGCCTTGATGGCCCGGTAAACCGCATCTGCCGCTGCGACGTTGTCTCTGCCCGGCCTGGTGCGAATGGACGTGAATCCAATAACCTGGCGCTCATTGAGAATCGGTGCCACCGTCGCCTCTACCCAATAATAATCGCCGTTCTTGCACCGGTTCTTGACTAAGCCAGTCCAGGATTTTCCGCGCTTGAGTGCCTGCCAGAGATCGTCGAACGCCTCTTCCGGCATATCGGGATGGCGCACGATGTTATGCGGCGCGCCAATCACTTCCCGTTCCGAAAATCCGCTAACCTTCAAAAATGCCTGATTAACGTATGTGATTTTTCCTTTTAAGTCGGTCTTCGTGACAATAATTTCATCATCATTCAGCACATATTCATTGACAGTAACGGGAAGGTTTGTACGCATCTTGGTTATTTTTTTGGTACGGGATAACTGGATGGAGGGCATGCTGGCCATTCCACACAACCACATCATGCTTGGGCGATATGGCAGCCTGATGACAACAGCAACTTACGTGCCTAGAAAAAATTGTTTTTCTTCACATTGTTACGCGCTTCTCATTCCCAAATGCTCGATTTTTGGTCACACTGCGCCATTGCAGTGCTTGCTTTCGTTGCGTTGTTGCTATGAGTTAAAATCCATGAAAACTTGATAACTATGAATTATTGGGCGCACTGTACTAACGCACCGTCAAAAAAACGCAAAACCGGGTAATGAGTACTTCTTGAAGGTGTGCTTAAGGTGATCGCCAGAACTGAACAAGCCAAGGGCTCGCTCGCCCTACTGGGCGGATGGGAACTGACGCAGGCCAATGGCGATGGCGTCAACTTTCCCGCCCATGAAAAAGGGCGGGCGCTGCTGGCCTACCTTGCCACGGAAGATCGTTGGCACTACCGTGAGAAGCTCGGCGAACTGCTCTGGCCAGACTCGTCCACCCCGCGCGCCAATTTGCGCCAGGCCGTATCGGTTCTACGTGCTGTCCTGAATGACGCCGCCGCCGCTTATCCTTGCCTGCTAACCCAGCGCAACATGCTGCGGTTTGCCCCCAATGCCTCTTTCGTGCCAGATGTCGCCGGGTTTATCAGGTCGTCTCCTGGCTGTGCCGCACATGACGCATCCGAGCAATGCAGTGCCTGCATCACCGTTCTCGAACAGACGGCCGCCCGCTACCGGGGGGAATTTATGGCCGGCTTCTCCTTGCCGGACTGTCCGGAGTTTGAGGCCTGGCTGCAGGTTAAGCGGGAAGTCTTCCGGCGCCATGCGTTATCCCTATTTGCGCAGATAGCGCGCTGGCACGAAAAAAACAGCGCACCCGGTACTGCCCTGATCCACGCCCGGCGTTATACCGAGCTGGAACCTTGGGATGAATCCGGGCAACGCCGCTTAATGACGCTTTACGACACAGCCGGCAATAGCAGTGCTGCAATTCAGCAGTTCGAGAGATATCGCCGACTGCTGAGCACCGAACTAGGTGCGCTTCCCGATGAAACGACCTGCGCGCTTTACGAGAACCTCTGTAAAACAAGTAGTGCGAAGGCAAGGCCGTTCGCCCCGCCGCCCGCACACAACGCGCCCGAACGACGGCAGGTGACAGTGTTGCACGTCGAATTAAGCGCTGCCGAAAGCGACCCAGAGGAAATCGTCGCGTTGCTGCAAGCACCCAGGCAACTGGCTATCGAACTCATTCGCGACGGTGGCGGCTATCATGTCCAGAGCCATGGCGCAGGCCTGCTCGCTTATTTCGGCTATCCTCGCTCGATCGAAGGTGCCGCCGTACTGGCGGCACGTACAGCACTGGCTATCTCCCGAAACATGCCCGATAAAGTGAATGCGCGACTCGGCTTGCATACTGGATTGATCGTCACCGGCACAGACTTGGCGATACCGGATGCTGCCGGTCAGAGTTCGGCGGCTGCCATCCGGCTGTGCCACGGCGCCAAGCGCAGTGAGATACGCCTGAGCGGGGCGACCCATGCGTTGATTACGGGCTACTTCCACTGCGAAGCGCTGGATGCGCATGCCCTGAACAGAGCCGAATTTCCAGGTACAGGATTCCGATTGCTGGGGGAAACCGGTGCCGTAGCGCGCCTGCAAGCTGCGGCATGGCTGGCGCCCTTGGTGGGGCGCGTGAATGAGGTGGCGTGCCTGACGGCTTCTTGGCGCAAAGTTACGGGTGGAGCAGGACAACACACCATCCTATTACGCGGCGACCCGGGCATCGGCAAATCCCGCCTGGTCCGACACTTCACAGAACTCGTCGATATCCAGCCATCCATCGTGCGGGAAATGTACTGCCGGCCCGAATACCAAAGCACCGCATTCCATCCGCTGATCGGCTACTTGGTAAAAGCCAGCGAGTTTTTTCCCGGGGACAGCGACGACGTTAAACTGGACAAGCTGGAACGCCTTCTCGCCGCCAGCCACACTGAATTTGGGCGAGATGCGTATCCTCTCCTCGCCAGCCTGCTCGCCATCCCGAGCGAAGGCCGTTATGTAGCACCCTCTTTGTCTCCGCAACAGGAAAAAGAAAAAATCATCGAGCTACTGCAGCAGATGGTCGCCTGTCCGACGGCGCAACAACCGCTCGTGCTCATTGTGGAAGACCTGCATTGGGCCGATCCCTCCACATTAGAATTGCTGGAAACGCTGGCGACACAACGCCGCACGCTCCCTTTGTTCTTGCTGCTGACGAGCAGGCCGGAATTTCGGCCGCTCTGGCAAGATAAAGTGCAACAGATCGACCTGCCGCCACTCTCCGACCAAGAGGCAACTGCGCTGGTCGGTTTGGTCGATACGCAGAACAGTGTTCCTGCCGCCACGGTGGCGCGCATAGTAGCGGCGACTGATGGAATCCCCCTGTTCATCGAGGAAACGACGAGAATGCTGGCGACGGACGAAAAATGCTCGTCCATCGATTCGGCCGTCATTCCGGCTACCTTGCGCGAACTGCTAGCTGCCCGACTCGACCGGATCGGCGATGCCACGCGCCTGGTGCAGATATGCGCAGCGATCGGCCGCGAGTTTCGCAGCGACCTGCTCGATGCAGTGACGCCGCTGACACAGGCCGAAACGGCCGCGGCCCTATGCAAGCTGGAGGAATCGGGACTGATAGGGCGCTCCGGTGCCCCGGGTATACCTGCTTACCAGTTCAAGCACGCGCTGATTCAAGAAGCCGCTTACCAATCGCAGACCCGCGCGGCACGACGCGAAGCTCACCGTCGAATTGCACATGTGCTCAAGGAGCATGCAGCGGACCGGCTCGAAGCGCCTGAAGTGCTGGCCAGTCATTTCTTTGAAGCGGGAGAAGCGCAAGAGGCGATTGAATGGTGGCGCAAGGCCGGCACGGGAGCGGCTAGTCACGGCGCCGTTTCCGAAGCCATCGAACACTTCCGTCGCGCGCTGAGCGCGACGCCTGAATTGCCGAACGACGGCGAGAGGGACAAGCTCGAATTGTCTCTTCTGGTGGAACTGGGCAACGCGCTCATTTCCAGCAAAGGTTACGGATCACCTGAGTCCGACGAGGTTTATTCGAGCGCCCTCGCGTTAAGCGAGAAGTGCGGCGTGTCCCTGGACCTATTCCGTTCGATCTGGGGCCTCTATCTCGGGTGTAGCTCCCGCAGCACGCACAGTGACGCCATGCACCTGGCGGAACGACTCCTGCAACTGGCTCGTCAGGACGGAGATCCTGCCCTGCTGATTACGGCGCATTATGCCTGCGCCAACTCCTCCTACTCTCTCGCGCGCTTTGCGAATAGCTACGAGTCTATGGAAGAAGCGCGCCGGTTATACCGCCCCGAGCTGGATACAAGACTGCTCTCGTTGTTCGGCGAGCACACCTTCGTTTCGGCACTATTGTTTGGGGCGTGGGCGCTCTGGACGCTCGGCCGCTCGACAGAGGCACTGGAAACTGCCAAGCTCGCGATTTCGATTGCACGGCGCGTCAATCATCCGCAGACATTAGGATTTGCATACTGTTGCACCGGTATTTTGCATCGTTTGCGGGGAGAATCCGGCAAGGCCAAGGAGTTCGCCGGCGCGCTCTCCGATTTGGCAACAAAGCATAACTTCGCGTTTTGGCAAGTGACGAGCGATTGCCTGCTTGGATGGGCTCAAGCCGCCGACGGCGATACGCAAGGGGTGGATCGCATTGCGATCGCCATCCAAGCAATGCGATCCGGAATTTTTGACGGTGCTGTCATGTATTTTCTTGAGATGCTGATCGAAGCGTACAAGATGTTGAACCGTCATGAAGATCAGCTACGGACGATCGACGAGGCATTAAACATCATGCAAGACATCCACGACCGTCATTTTGAAGCCGAGCTTTACCGACTGAAGGGGGAATGTTTGCTGAGCTTATCTGGCGACACGCGGCTTGCCCGGGAATGGCTGCAGCGTGCGCAGGCCGTTGCCCGTTCTCAAGGTGCGGCCGAGCTCGAACGCCGTGTCGCCGCAAGCATAGGTGTTTTGCAGGAAAATTAGCGTGACACGAGCCTATCAATAGAGGCTGTAACCTGCTTGCCCCGCTAAGAATCGTGTCGCCACCCGTTGGATGAGTCTTCATGTGGTTCGATAGCCTTGCGCGGTAAGGCCGCGTGCCGCTCGTTTTGCTGCAGCGGCGACGGCATGCCTTCGTAGGACTTCTTCCAGTCATTCCAGCGCATGAATTCGACGGATTCAGTGATTTTCAGACCATGGGAGACATGCTTTGGTTCTAGAACAAAAAACCGGTACGTGCGGTGAATGGACAGGTGATCGATCTGCGCGACCCCGCCCATCGGCCAGTTCCAGCCCCAAGTCATGAATGATGGCGGTCTTTGTTGAGTCTTTCAGGTGAAAATCAATGAGATAGGCCGCTTTCCGTTCACCCTTGAGTCCTGCTGAGCGCATGCTGAGTTCACGTTCGATCAGCGGTCTCTTGTCGGCCCCGGCTCTTTGCAGCAGCGCCTCGAGCTGGACGATGATTCCTCCCTTATCGTCACTTGGCAACTGCCCTTCTTCTTGACGCTTGGTTCCGGGGACGCCGGCACAATGCGCCAGCTAAAGCGATGCCGTGCAGCGTACTGAGGTGAACTGGCCCACCGTCGTGAGGTGGTCCCACCCCCGCACGGTGCATTTCACCCTGTTCATGGGAAGTCGCCGGAGTGCCAGCATGTTTTAATAATTGGTGCCTTGTAAATCGCGTTCCCCTTTGAACAGGTTCCACAATCGAATGAATGCCATGTCGGCCGCACTCGCTTCGTCTCGCAGACCCATCAATTCCTGGAAAAGCACTCTATCTGTCGGCAACGAAAATATCGACAACGATCACCGGTATCTTTTTTATCTCGCGGCGAAGGTTCGTGCTGAAGTTCTGGGAGCCAACAACCCCAACGCGGTGCGCTTTGTGCTCGACGCGCTGTTGACGGACGCGCAGGAGCACTTCCAGCGTGAAGAAGCACTGATGAAAGAAATACGCTACGCCGATCAGGACGAACATGTCATGGAACACCGGCTGCTTACCTACCATTTGCGCAAGTTGTATTACCGCAGTGCCGGCGGCGACCGTGTAACAAACGAGGACCTCGACATATTTTTGGACCGGTGGATGGCACGTCACATCCTGACCGCGGATCTTGACTTGGCCAAGTCCATCCATGAAGCGCATCCGCATCCCGCGCAAATGCTTGCCTGAGTCAGCGGGAACCACCTTCATGACCGCACCCTCTACGCTCGCGGATGGCGTTGCCACGGCACCGGTTTACCTATAGGCGCCGGCCGGTTCGTACATCGTCTTCAGTTGGGCCGTGTTACCGTGGCGCATGCCGGCTTCCAGGTCCTGCGTGACATGGTCAGGCGTATGGTGTACCGTGCATTCGTGTATACCCGCAACGTGGACGGCCAGTTCCAGGAAGCGGGATTCGACGCGTCGCGAGTCGTTGCATGCCATGGCGCCATCCATTGGCTGCGGCATACCGCAGGATCGCACATGGCTAACCAAGACATCGATCTGCGCCATGTCCGCGACAACCTCGGACATGAATCGATGGCACGACCAGCCATGACCTGCACGCATCCGACGATGAGCGACACCGGGAAACCGAGCAACGGCATCAGCTCCGGTGGTAATTCCCTCTCTTCCCCTCTGCGAACCGTCCGCAGCGGGCAATCCTGCCTGTAGCCAAGCGAAACGCGTGCCTGTTGCGCTCAAGCACGAAGCCGATCCAGGTTTCGGCGCATACGGACAGCCATCAGTTCCCGCAAGGCCTCGGTCAGCTCGTGCGCCGCCGTGACGAAACTGTGTTCAATTTTGTGCAGTAGGTTGTCGAGGAAAGCGGACGCTGCCTCACGGTTGTCGAAACCGAAGCGCACTGCGTCCGCCAGAACCGCATCGCGACAAATATCGGTGCGCCCGATCGACACCTGCATCGACAGTACCGGCAGCAGGTCGGCATCCGGATTGGGCACGACATCAAAGGCGGGCGACAGGCGCCAGCGGTTCTCCTGCGGCTGGAAAACCACCGCATGGTTGCGCGGATGGTCGTCGTCGTTGCCGCAGACGGCATTGAAGACCATGCGGCCAAACAGTTCAATCCTGTCCTGGTCCGGCGCGCCGATCATGCGCAATTCCTCGGCCAGGCGCGGATAACTCCACTGGGCCGCGGCTGTTTGGCCGGGATATTCGGTCTGCAGCAGCGTGGCGCCGCTTAACGTCATCAGTCGGCGCTCGCCCTGGCGATCGAAGCGGCGCACTCGCACCGCCCCCAGGCCGCTGCCGATCGGGTGATAGATGGTGTGCGCGCAATTGAGTCCGGCCAGGCGCCCCCAGGTCTGCGCAACATGCTCCAGCAATGGGATGTTTGCGAGGTCCGACGGCAGATACGGCTTGACCAGCCAGTAATCGTGGCCATCGCGTATCGTTGCCTTGGGGCGTGCCCCGCCCATGCTCGGCGTCGCTACCAGCCGTTGGCGCAGTTTGGCATCGACAGGCGGCGCGTGCTGGGAGAGGGCAACCAGTTCCTGCGCCAGCACCGCCAATTGCGGCAGCCTGGGGCTGGCAATGTGCGCCACCGATGCTTTGGGGGTACGGCCAACGGCCAGTGCGCCCCAACGTTCCGCATTGCTGCTCGCTTCCAGAAAACGCCAGTCGGCTGCCTCGTCGGGAAGGTGATGCTGCCGGCGCAACAGTGCTCTGCCCCATGCGTCTGGACAGGCATCACGCAATGCGTCATGCAAGCCGCGATAGCGCGGGGCTCCCCAGTCATGATCGATGCGAAACGGCAGGTTGACCGGATCGATGCTCCAGGCCAGCCCCGCCTCTGCGTAGCTGGGCGCATAGCGGAACAATCCGGTGCGCAGCGTTTCGTCGAACCGGTAGCGGCCGACGGTGACCCATTCGCCATTGTCCGGACGCTGCAGGTAGACGAACAGCGGCTTAGAAGTAGTCATCGGCGTGTTCTTTCGTGGACAGCCTGACACGCCGTTGACCGCTGTCGTGCTGCCAGAGTGCGCTGGGGGGCTCAGGCGCTGCGTCCTCGAACAAGCCGAGGATGTGGAAGGCAATCAGGTACAGGCCGGCGCCGGCACCAGCATCTCCCTGCTCGAGCCGGCGCAAGGTGGCTTCGGAAATCCCCATCCGGCGACATAAGTCGGCCACACGCAGCTTCTGCATCAGACGCTGTTTGCGTATGGCCATGCCCCAGATGCGTAGCCGCTCCTGGACCAGCGTCGGCACGGCAGCGGCAGAAAGGTTCTTTTTGGGCATATTATGGGCCGATCATAGATAGCAGTTTAATCTATTTAATCTATAGTCTATGATGGTTTATTGAATGAGGCAAGCATTCATAGATGATGGATTAAATTGCGCAATACGTCATCTATGATGGAATTGGCTAGCGCCGCCGCGGCGGTTAGTACGGTAAGTCCGGTGGCGCGCTCAGGCGCGGCTGGCGCGTAGGCTGTCCCCCATGTTGATGGGATGCACAAACGCCACGCAGACGTGGACAATGGCGGGTACTGAATCCACTAGCGTCTATGCTCATCCGTTTCCTGCGCGAGGCACTCGCCACATTCCACCATCGAGATACGCCGACGTTACGCGGACGGAAAATCCTGCTCGCCCATCTGCAACGGGCGAAGGTCGACTTGTCGCTCATTCCTGATGCGGCCATACACGAACTGGTGGACGACGCTTACCAAAAGTGCCGTTTTTTCAGCGCCGGTAGCCACAACAGCCCTGAAAAGGCGTTCAACGACATGCTGGAGTTGTATGCTTTTCAGATCCGCCAACTCGTGTGCAACCCGCTCTGCACGCCCTTGGAGCGCCAGTACTACAGCGGCACACGGGCAGTGCTGGAAAAGCACGGCGTCGCGCTATCCTCGTACGAAAGCCAGTGAACGCCATTCCGGACGCAGTTCCCGCGAACCGCTTTTCAATTGGCGACGTAATACGGCGCATTCCGCCAGAGCGCATGTCGGCGTGACCGAAAAAATCGAGATAGCCTTCCCTGTTTTGCGGCCGTACGATGAAATCCGGCTTCCCCTCTCCATCGAGATCCCCAACCCACACCCCAAATCGTCGATCGGAAATGGCGATCCCGGGTCGTTTCCGCTGCGTGTCGCGATCATCCTTGCCACCTCGCCAAAGCGAACCCGCCACGTCACTGAACGATATGTCGGGCAATCATCGCGCTTCGGTGACGGCGTCGGTTGACTGGTCAGTCAACCGCACCCTCGTCTTCCGGTGGACACCTCTCCCAAGGCGCATCGACCGAGTCACGCCAAGCCTGCCATCCGCGCGGGAGATCGGCGAGTTCACCGATGGTCCTGTCCCTCTCGTACGCGCATCCGAGGCAAATGAGCAAGCACTCGTCCGCCTCGGTCACGTCACCGCAAAGAAATTGCCAGTCGCCGTCTTGATCATGGCTCACGAACAGAATCGGCTCACCGTCTCGCAGCGCGCGAGACGTCGTATATGCGACGGTATTGTCCGGATCGGCGAACGGCCAGCTCGAGGGATCAAAACGGTGCGGGTGCTTTTCGACGGTATCCATGATGGTTAACGGCGAGTGTTCCAGCGCTGCCTGGCAGGATCGGCGTTGCGCGTCGAGTTAGCCATTTCTGATTCTCCTCCTCGCAAAAGAGCTGATGAAAGAGGTCACCCCCCACCACAGCACAGCCCAGAAAACGGCGACTGTCGCCCACCCGAGCAACGAAGGCGTCGCCTATCCGCCGGACTCGGCTGCTGCAAAAACGGGAAGCCCCATCCCTCGAAAGACCGCCAGCGGCAGATAGATCGACCCAGCGGCAGCAGGCGCAACAGCTTCGGGGGGAAACGCCACGACAAGCAGCTGCAGCATCAAGAGCAATCCCCAGACGGTCAAACGTAGTCGCATAGTCGCAAAGGTTAACGTTCAAGTTCACAGGCAGCCATGACCGCGAGCGCCGAACAGCAAGTGCCATTAGCGCTGGCCATGCCTGGCTTCACCGTAATCACGTCATTGCCAATCGTACGTCACCGCCAGCCCGTTGGCGCGGGCAATCTCTCTGATAACCCGGCGTGGCCCCTCTACACTGCCTTCCGTTGCGTTATCCCATTCGAGCTTGATTCGCGTGAAACGCCGGCGGAACGTGATGCGTCCATAATCAATCCAGGCATCCGGACCGGAATATTCGGAAGTCTTTTTCCAGCCATAGGTAGGGAGCCGGCCCGCCAGCTTCCAGAATTGCTCTGTTGGTATGTCCTTTATCGTGGCCAGCCCAAGCAGAGAAAACCGCAGTTTGGCAAATAATCGTAATGCTTTTGTCAGTTGTTTCATCGCCAAAGTATAACGGCTCCGCCGCCCGGCGAGCAGGCTCGCCGGTGTCGAACGACGAAGATGTCTCGCGCCCCCACTGGACGCGCTCCCACGATTAGGCGAAGCCGATCGCACAGCAGGGGCAAGCGCATCGTTTTGCCGTGGACTTGGCCGGTGCTTTGCGGACGTGCTCTTTTTGGTGTTGGCGTCGCCGCAAGCCTGACCCGCCCCACCGTGCACAAGTGACTGCACGCGGCGCACGCTGGCTGGCGCCACACGCCGAGACGATCCGCCATGACTGCCTGGCCAGGAGCGAATCTGCGCCGCTTCCGGTGTATCATCCATGCCAGTATTCCGATAGTGCGATGTACCACGCAGCGCGTTGGCCAACCTTCACGCGCAGTCCGCCTGACGCACGTTCCAACTTCAACCCTTGCCCTTCCGATTGAGGACAACGATGACTGCCACGCGACCAGGATGGACGCCCGTTAGCAACCCGCGCATCCGCGTGCACGTTGAACAGCTCACCGAACAACTGGGGCTTGCCGCCCGTGATCACTTCGAAGAGCGCGCCGGCATCCTGGAATACGAATCCGGCATGGACCGCGCCGCCGCCGAGGAATTGGCGTTGCAGCAGATACGGCTCGCCTTTTGCCGCTAAACGTTTCCCGTCCCGACACGCTCTGACCTTGCCCCTCTAACGACCGCCCCATGCGATTCATTCATGCCGCCGACATTCACCTGGACAGCCCGCTCACCGGCCTGAGCGCCTATCAGGACGCACCCGCCGACATGCTGCGCGGCGCCACGCGCGACGCCTTCTCCAACCTGATCAACGAAGCCATCGAGTTGCAGGTGGATTTCGTGGTGCTGGCAGGCGACCTGTACGACGGCGGCTGGAAAGATCACAACACCGGCATTTACTTTTGCCGGGAAATGGGGCGCCTGAAAAAAGCCGGCATCCCCGTGTTCGCGGTATTCGGCAATCATGATGCCGAAAGCGAAATGACCAAAAAACTGCAACTGCCCGACAACGTGGTCCTGTTCGACTCGCGCAAGGCCAGTACGGTCACCATTGATCACCTCAAGGTGGCGCTGCACGGGCGCAGCTTCAAGGAAGCCGCCACCACCGAAAACCTCGCCCGCAGCTACCCGGATCCCCGTCCGGGCATGTTCAATATCGGCGTGCTGCATACGGCGCTGGGAGTGCATTCCACGCACGCGAACTACGCGCCGTGCAGCATCGAGGAACTGTACGCAAAGGGTTACCAGTACTGGGCGCTGGGCCACGTCCACGACTTCCAGGTATGGCAAGGCACCTGCACCGTGGTGTTTCCGGGAAATCTGCAGGGCCGGCACATCCGGGAATCCGGAGCGCGTGGCGCGGTGCTGGTGACGGCCGACGAGACGGGCGTGCAGCAAATCGACCGGCTGTATGTCGACGTGCTGCGCTGGCATTGCCTGGAGGTCGATGCCGGCCCCTGCGGCACCCTCGCGGAGGTGGTGCGCGCCATCGGACGGGAACTGGAAGGCTTTATGGCGCACAACACCTGCACCCTGCCTACGGCGATGCGCATTATCGTGGCCGGCAAAACGGCGGCGCACGGCGAACTGTTCGGCATGGAGGCGCAATTGCGCGCGGAAGTGCTGGCGCTGGCCGCCGCACATGGCACGGACCGGCTCTGGATCGAAAAGGTCAAGACGACCACTACCGCCGCCGCCGACAGCGAGGTGATTCGCGCGCGCGGGGACGCCCTGTCGGACCTGGCGCAACTGCTGGAGCAGGCGGAACTCGATGATGACTTTATTAAGAGCCTGCAGACGGATCTGATGCAAATGGTGGGCAAGGTGCCGCTGGAGTTGCAGCAGGCCGTACCGTATTTCAAGGATATCCGTGCCGGCGAGCTGGCCGGCCTGGTTCACGAAATCCGACCGGGCTTGTTATCCCAACTGGCCAGCATGGAGTAACCCGCCATGCGACTGCATCGACTCGAGCTGATCAAGTACGGCAAGTTCACCGACCGCGCCATCGACTTCCCGGCGTCCAGGCGGGATTTCCATCTGATTATTGGCCCGAATGAAGCCGGCAAGTCAACGCTGCGCTCGTCCATCCTCGACCTGCTGTTCGGCATTCCCACCCGCTCGCCGTTGGCGTTCATCCATCCGCTCAACGAATTGCGCCTGGGTGCGCTGATCGGCCATGCGGGCGACGCGCTGGCGTTCCATCGTGCCAAGGCCGCCCGGCAGACGCTTCGCACACCCGCTGACGCCGTGCTACCCGACGCGGCGCTGGCGTCTTATCTGGGCGCGGCAGACCGCCATTTCTTCGACCAGATGTTCGGACTCGATCATGCCCGCCTGGTGGCCGGTGGCAACAGCATCCTGAACGCCGAGAACGACATTGGCCAGGTACTCTTCCAGTCGGCCGCTGGTGTGGCCAGCCTGGGCAAAATCCGCGACGCCTTGCTGGCGGAGGCGGAAAAGCTGTGGGCGCCCCGCAAAGCCGCCGACCGCGCCTATTACATTGCCGCCGACCTGCTCGACAAGGCCAATGCCGCACTGAAGGAATCGACGGTGCGCACCAAGGTGTGGACGGAAGCCCATGCGCGACTGGAAGCGGCTGCCGATGCGCTGGGTCAGGTAGGCGACCAGCTGCGCGAGCTCGACATCGCGCGCACCCGCCTGGAACGCATCCGGCGCACCGCCCCGTTCCTGCGCGCGGTGCGTGACATCGAGGCGCAACTGGCCGCACTCGCGCACGCAGCGGACCTGCCGGAAGACGCGGCCGTCATTGCGGCCCAGGCCGAGCGCGACCTGGCCACGGCCACGCAGTTGCTTGAATTGCGCAGCGATGACGTCCACCAGGCGAAGCAGGCGCTGGCCGCGGTTGAACGCGACGACAAGGCCCTCGGGTGCGCCGAGGAGATTGTCGCGCTGGATACGCTGCGCACGCGCCTGTCCAACCATGAACGCGATATCGGGCGGCGCCAGGAGGAAGTTGTCGCTTTGTTCAAGGAGATCCGGGCAGCCTGTCGCCAGTTGGGCTGGGACGACGAATCGGAAGAGACGCTGCGCGAGCGCCTGCCATCGCTATTGACCCGGCGCGAGCTGGGGCGCCTGTCGCGCGCCCGCAGCGGTCTGGCGCAGGCGCTGCGCACCGCCGAACAGGCCGAACAGGCCAAAGAAGCCGAAGTCACGCGACTGTCCGAGGAGCTCGGGAACCTTCCGGGCGTCGAGATCACCCCGGCGTTGCATGCGGCCCTGGCGGACGCGCGTGCGCTCGGCGACACGGAATTCGCCCTGCAAAAGCAGCGCAGGGCGCTGGCCAAGGCAACATCGGCGCTGGACGCGGCGCTGGCCGGGCTGGGCCAATGGCGCAAGTCGCCGACCGAACTGGCCGCCATGGCGGTGCCGGGCCAGCAAACTATCGCGCGGCGCGTCCACGAGCGCCAGACGCTGGCCGCCGAGCGGCGCTCGCTGGGCAAGCGGATCGACGAGCAGCAAGCGCACGTGGCGCAGCTCGAACTGGACATTACCCAATTCCATGAATTACACCAGCCGGTCACCCAGCTAGACGTTGCCGGCGCACGGGCGGAGCGCGACGCTTCCTGGCACGCGCTCAAGACGGGCACCAATTCGCTTGCACAGGGAGCGCAGCAATTCGAGACCCTGCTGTCGCAGGCCGATGCGCTGGCTGACCGCCGGCTCGACAACGTGGAGGCAGCGACCGAATTGCAAACCCTGCAGCACCAGCTGCAGCACGCGCGGTTGGGCGTTGCGGAACTGACCGGCCAGCTGGTCCGACTCGACGAGCAGATCCGGGCAGGCGATGCCCAATGGGAAACCATCGCGGCGGCGATGGGCTTGTCAGGCCTGGCGCTGGACGACGCGGCCGACTGGATGATCCAGCGCGACAAAGTGCTCGCGACGGCCGCCAGCTGCCGCGACGCGCAGGAAGACTTCGCGCAGCTCGAACGCACCGTCGACGCGGCGCGGCAAGCGCTGGCGCAGGCTCTGTGCGATGCCGGATTCGATCGCGGCGGCAGCAGCAGCGTCGCCGCGCTGCGCCTGGAAGCGGAACAGTGGATCCAGGCAGCCGACGCCGCCACCGTCAAGCGCGAAGCCACGACGGCGCAGCTGAACGCCGCGCAGACCATGGCAGTGACGCTGCAGCAAGCCACCGCAGCCGCGCACGCCGATATCGCTCAGTGGCAGCAGGAATGGTCGGCGGCGCTGTCGGCGGCAACGCTGGATCCGCAAAGCGCCATCGGCACGGTGGAAGGGGCGCTCGAACTGATCACGCAGATCGGCGACAAGCTGGACAAGGTGCACCAGATCCGCACCGAGCGCATCGATACCATGACGGTCGAGCTGCGCCAGTTCGAAGACACGGCGCGGCACCTGGCTGCCAGATTGGGGGAGCAACTGAGCGCATTGCCGGCCGTCGACATCGCTCAGGCATTGGCCGAGCGCCTGGCGCACGCGCAACAAGACCACACGGAAGCAGCGCGGCGGCAGGCGGCGCTGGAATCGGCCACGGCGCAGCGCAATGCCGCGCAGGAGATGCTGCAGGCCGCCAATGCCAGCCTGAAGCCCTTGATGACACGCGCCGGCGTCGACGATCCGGCCGCGCTGGCCGAAGCGATCGCCCGTTCCGACACCCGGCGGCGCTTGCTGCGGGAGCTGGACCAGGCCAAGGCCCAGGCGCTCGACGGCGGGGACGGGCTGACGCGCGAACAGCTGGAACAGGAAATCGACGCAGTGGACTTGTCGCAGCTGCCGGCCGAGCTGGTGCAGACGACCAGCGCGCATGCCGAGGCGGTGCAGCGCAAGGCGACCTTAACGGCGGAATACGACAAGGCAAGCAGCGCACTGGCCGCCATCGGCGGGTCCGACGCGGCCGCACGGGCCGAAGCGATGCGCCAGGAAGCACTGGCCCAGATGGCTGATGCGACGGAACGCTATGTGAAAGTCTTTACGGCGGGCCGCCTGTTGCGCTGGTCCATCGACCGCTACCGGGAAGAAAAGCAGGGGCCGATGCTCAGCCGGGCCGGGGCGATTTTTTCGGGCCTCACGCAGGGCGCCTACCAGCGCCTGGTAGTCGATTTCGATGCGCAGCCGATGACGCTGGAAGGCCAGCGCGCCGACGGCAAGCTGGTCGGCATCGGCGGCATGAGCGACGGCACGCGCGACCAGCTGTACCTGGCGCTGCGGCTGGCCGCGCTGGAACTGCACCTGGAACAGGCCACGCCCCTGCCGTTCATCGCGGACGATCTCTTCATCAACTACGACGACGGACGCGCCATGGCGGGATTCGAGGCGCTGGCCAGCTTGTCGGAGAAGACGCAGGTGATCTATCTCAGCCACCATGACCACCTGACCGAATCGGTGAGGAAAGTCTTCGGGGAGCAGGTATCGATCACCCGGTTATGACCAGCCGCGGCGTCGCGCCTGCCGCTCAAAATGAAAACAGCCCGCGTTCTTGCAAACGCGGGCCGCTGGAATTGACCCTGCCGCACGGTGCCAGCACCCCCGAACCCTGGGTCCAAGGAGGTCGGAATCGGCTTGGCTTTGGGATCATCGACAAGCGACAATCGCTCCCGCCAAGGCGCGTTTCCAACCAATGCGCGTAGATCGTCCAAAGGATGTTTTGGCACGGATGAGCGCGACAGGTGATTTACATACTACGCTCTTGACGCATGCTGTCAAGAAGCTGAAACCGCGTTGCGAACGAACATCGACGATAGCCGGGAATGACGCCTGGACGATCGCCTGCCGCGTTCCATCGTTCCAGTGCTCGCTGCGTCGACTTTCGCGCTGCGCGCAGGCGCCCCTGCAGCAGGATCTTCTTTTTCATTGCCGGTGATCGAGCGACGGACTGCGCATTGGACGCGGTGCAAAGACGGTGGCCGGCGAGCGTCAAGCTAGAGGCTTATTGGTTTATTGGCGCTAAATGTTCTGATGAGAAGGGCGCTGTACGGATCCATGTCCGTGAAGCGCACGCCGACCCGAAATCCCTGCGCAACACCAGCTCCCCGCGTATAAACAACTTCGCCCCATACATTAATTCGTTTTTTTCTGTTGTATGCGTCGACATCGAAGGCAATCACACAACGCGTCCCATCTCGTAGTGGCGCGCTCATATATAGCGCAGCTCCACCTTCGGATAAATCTACGACCGCGCAATCATGATGTTCTGTTCCAGAATACATGATGCGCCCTCCCTCGTTCAAATGCCTTCTCGGATGTTTTCGTACATCACGCTGCCCGCGTTCTTGCATGAGACTTTGTCGCTGTATTCAATAAGTCGGGGTATCTTCGTATCCCGGACAAAAATTTCCAACAGGAAAATATCTGCAAAATTGCTTTGGATCAAGAAGACTGGTCTCTTGTATAAAACAAAGGTCGCTTAAGCTCCCCCTTATCCGATGCACATCTTTTTACTGTAACGGTCCGCGCATGCCCGCAGGCAGGCCGATTCAGGCCTCGATTTGTCCTATTGACGCTGTTTGGACTGATCGGAAATGGTGCGATTTGCCGCCGCCAACAGTAGTGCGATGATTAGCGCTGCGAAGCGGCCGCCGTTAGCGTACTAGGCGGAAGCCTCATCGGTGTCCTTGGGCATTCCAGGGTAGAAGCCTCGACGACCCTCATCATCACCATCCCCGACGAACTCCAGTGGTTTCAACAACACCTTTGATTCCGTCTTGATCTCTTGATTCTCCAGGATGATGAGCTGGCCAGAGCCCTCCCACTGGGCAAGCCATGCGTAGAAACGATCCGTGACGGTCGACGCTTCGACCTCCCGCTGCTCCCTGCTCTTCGGGTCGGCATATGACTTAAGTGGTGAATCGATGACGACGAAGCCAAGGTGCGGGTAACCACTGCCGACAGCATGCTCCATGACAGCAATTGTCAACGCTGCTAGAAAGATCGCGCGCTTGCCAGCACCAAAGTCCAAGCGAGCACGGCTGTCGAGGATGAGGTCACAAGCATCGGCATCAAGCAGCACCGACTGGATGCTGGTGAAGCCCCAAGCATGCAGGTAGCGCTTGGCGTGCCCCGCGACCTGGGTTGCCGCATCGCCAATATTTCGGCTTAGCGGGATTTTCTTTTGCTTCTTGGCGTTGGTAAGGCGGGTAAGCTCAGCTATGAGCTGAGCTTCCTCATCGAACTTGGCCAGTTGCTCGGATAGGGCGCTGCGGCGCACGGCGAGGGATTTGGGATCGCCGGAGAATTCGTAGCGCGTTGTATTCACACGCGCCTTCTCAGTCGCCTCAAGCTCATTGAGCTCCGCATGGATATCCTGAACGGCCCGCTCTAAGCGAGCGGCACGCTCGTGCTCGCGAGCAAGCGCCACGGCGAGCCCTTGTCGCAGCACGACGATCTTCTCAAGCTCGGCCTTCAATGCCTTTCGGTAACTATCCTGAGCGCCCTGGCGCAGTTGCCACGGGTCGACCTGCGCCTCGGGAGGAGTCCCGCATAGCGGACATGGAACCTCCTCAAGCGCCTGGAACATGGCAACGCCTTCCCAAGTGGCGCCAAGACGTTCACTGTCGCTCTTGTACTTCGCATTGAGCAAATCAAACCGCTCGATCATGGAGAGGCTGTGGTTCTGTTCTTGCTCGGCAGCTTGGAGTTCGGCGATCTTTCTCAGGATGCCGTTGCGGACGTTTTTAAGCGAGCTGGCACGGGTCTCGTAGTGACTCGTCATCGCGCCCAGCGCGACATCTACGCGCTCGAGAGCATCGGCAACCTCTTCCTTGGTCTGGTCGTCGGGCAGATCTGCACGGACGCGACGCAGTGCTTCTTCGACTCCGAGAATCTGTCCAGCGATGCGATCCAACTCCTTGGACGTTTTGACCAGCTCGATGGCGGAGTCGTCCGTGCCGGTGAGGAACATGTGGAAAGCCGCGATCCGCTGCGTGGCATTGGCGACCGGACCGGCAGTTGGGTCTTCGCTGATCATAGCTGGCTGGGACAGCAAGAACCAATGGCGTAGATCCCCCCCGGTGACAACGCCGCGCTTGGAACGTGACCTAAGCAGTTGCTTGCCAGCCGCACCGGCGTGACGCACAAGAAAGTCCCCGATGTCTTCCTCAAGGATCTCGCACACCGACTCGCCGTCATTACCCGCGCGGATCTTGATCAGACTCGAATCGCCTCCCGCATGAGCGCGACGCACTTCGTATTTGCCGTCATCGGCTTCAAGCTCCAGCGTGAGCAGGTCGTAGCCGGATGCCTCGGGAATCTTCTTTGGCAGCTTGTCTCCACCAAGGAGGTACCACAGACAGTCTCGGATATATGACTTGCCCGTGTCGCTTGCACCGCGTACGAGCATTGCAGGATCACGAAAATCCACCCGAGCCTCGGGCTTGTCAGGGCTGGTAGCCACCAGCGAAACGAGCTTGACTGTCATAGGAGATACGGCTGCTTAACGGTTTCCAATTCCGCGCCCCAAAGGTGCCCGCTTTCGGAAAAGAGCTTCAGAAGCTCAGTCGAGCTGGCGCCGCCGAACTGCTCGGCCACCCAAGCGCAGCGCTCTTGCAAGTCGCGCCAGTACTTCGACGACAAAGATCCGACCATGGTGAAGCTGCTCGAGCCAGCGATGTACGTCATGCCTCTATCGTCGAGGACAACGTCGACCAGACCACGCGTGCTCATGATGTAAAGGCCCTGCTCAATCCGTTCACGCCTGCTAAACAGTTCTGCGTTTCGGTACGGCACCGGCGTGTGGAGGCTGGCAGGACCGCCAACGTCTTGGGAGTAGACGATCGCGTAGTCGAGCAGCACGAGCTTTTGTAGGTCTGAGCCGCCCGGCCTGAGCGCGAACAGCAGGTAGACCATGCGTAACCCGAGCTCGAACGGGGTATTGAACAGTTCCGGATGCTTGCGATTCATCGAACCCATGTGAAGCGTTTCTCGTTGACTAGATGATGGCAGGTGCCCGGCAAATCGCCGCCTCGCAGCCGGACGTGCAACACGCTGTCCGTCACGGTGAGCCCCTGGGCAGCGTCGATGGCCGCGTCATGCCTCTGAAGGCCTGTCTTCAAGAGCGGGCTATTGACCTTGAGCCGGATCCCTTTTCTGACCATCTCGAGCAGCTTCGCGAATTCGTCCTCAACATAAATGTCGCGGCTAAAGCGCTTAAGTCCTTCGGCCGCATAGAAGGCTTCGCGAGCTGCGTCGAGGTGCTCACGATAAACCTCATTTTCTAGCACCTTGGCCAGATCCGTTGGATCGCCTTCAGCCTCTGCGTATGCACGAACGAGCTCCTCGACGTAGGTCATCTCATAAGGCTGGGCCTGCGCCGGGACAGTCGGATCGTCGCCACGTTCCGGCTCGATCCCGAACAGTGCACAGTGAGCAATGGAGTCTTGTGCGTGCCAGTCCAGCAACTCCACAACCTGGCACTCCTCGAAACGTCTGAAGTCGAACGCATTGATGAACGCTTCCATTGCAGGGGTGAGCTTAGCGGCATGCTCTTTAAGGCCATGGGTGCCGCCCTTCCAGGCGCGGAGAAGGCCCGTACGCAGATTGTCAGGGTTGGCCAAGAGGTCGTGTAACTCGGGGCCGACGTTTTTCGGCGCACAGAAGTAGTATTTCCTGGGTACAGGAAAGCTCCCTGCCAGCAGATGGCCGAAGAACTTCACGAACTCAGGATAGGCGTTCCCTGGCGTCAGACGATGTTCATAGTGCTTGGCCTGATACAAGTCCCAGCCGTCCGCAATCAAAGCGGCTTGCAGCCGCGCTTCGACATCGCGCCCTTTGTCACCGGCGTTTCCAAGCACTTTGACGGAGATATACTTGGCGGTACCGAGCGTCCGCTGACGACATGCAGCTGCGATGAACTCCTCCCACTCCTTGTCGGAGACGGTGTGCAGAAAGACGGAGGGTGGAACCGTGCCTCGCTTCACTACCAAGCGATTGGTCTTTGGCTTTTTGAGCTTCGCTTGGACTGACATCCCGTTTCTGTTGGAGATTGGAGAAGAATTTGGAGCCTAGTGGGTCGGGTGGAGGCACGTTCCACTTAACTCATTGTATATAATTGCATCTTATTATATTTCTATTTAGCAATAAATACGATCGCACAAGGGGCTTTGCCTTCATCACAAGACGAAGTTCACGTCCGAACCAACATAGCGCCCCAAAACGACCGCTGCATCGAGCGTGCCGCAATTACCGTGCGTATACGTGTGGTCTATTTACACGCGACTAAGGCCTTTTAATAGAGTATCCATTTGATCCACCAAGTGGACTATGTCATCCTGCCGCGGTGGTCGCATGTGCGCCAGCTCGTTACGCACATCCTTGGCGTATTTGCATACCTGGAATGCGCGCTTGGAGATAGGATCGTCAGGAATCTCCAGCTTGTTCTCCCGAGCGAAGTACATGCCAACAATATTGTTGTATTCCAGGTCGCTACGCGATAGATGTATGGCTCCTTTTTCGGTGATCCGGTAGAAGCCACCATACTTCCTTTCATACTCGTCGAGTGGACGCTTGAAAATCTGCATGACTACATTCAGGCGCTCTTCCAGCCAAGGGGTCAGAGATTTGATACAGGCACGCCAGTACCTGCTGCGCAGGTTATCCCGCATCAGCTCGGCTTGCCTACCCCCTTGACGAACGAGGTACCATTCACGCAAGGGGTGGCATTGGGTCTTCCCGTCGCATAAGTGAATAGTGCCCTCTGCCCAGCTGTCCTTTGTCCAGCGAATGGCGTCGTGGTCAAGCAGTGGCGTCAATGATTCCGGCAGGCTCAGGAGCTCGCCATCCTTCAAGCGCATAAGCTGCTCGGCCATTATCGGATCGAAGCCAGAAAATTCGGTCACGAGAGACGCCAAGAGCGTTGTGGATCCGGGACCCGGCCGCTCGATCATGCGCAGGGTCACATAGGCATCCATCTCTGCGCGCGATAGGCCGCCATTAAAGGTAAGGACCTGCACTTGGTCGTTGCGCATGTCGGAAGTGCATGCGCCATCAGTCAAGGCGATGAACAACCGCGCACTGCCGATGGAATGTTCGAGATTTGTCATGTATTCCCGGAAGTACGCGTTGCACAGGACGGCCCCTTCTTCGTCAACAGGACGGAGGATAACAGCGGCAATACCATCATGTTTGAGGTGAGCGAGCTGCGCCGGAGTAATGGCCGCCCCGCCAAAGTGGGCGCCGATCTCGGATGGCAAGTTCGTGGAGCCATCTGCCTTGATCGTGACGTGCTTGTCGATATGGGCGTTAGTCAGGCCGTCTCGCACCTTATCCCAGAGGCCCGGCACGTCGTGACGCGTCAGGGAAAGCGCAGTGGCGCGTGCGCTCTTGGCTTGCATCGCAATCCGGTGCATGAAGCCCTTGGGGCCGGGAAGGCTCCAATAGAGCTGGGCGGAAAGATGTGGGGCGTTCATCAATGACTCACTTGAGCAGGCGCATATAGAGGGACGGCACATGCCAGGTATTTCCAGCTGATTGCAGGAGACCCATCCACTGAAGGAACTCGAACATCGCTTCGTCGATGTTCGAGTATGTCAACAGATCCTGGAATTCCTGCGAGGAGCGCACTGCCGTATGTGCCAGCGAGAGGAAATCTTCGGTTCTTTTGCGCAACGTGGTGTTGGTAATGAAGTCTTCCGGCATTCCGATGTGCTTGTAGAAGGTATCGAGATTGGGCGCAATGCTCTTGGTCGCGGCATCATATCCAGCCATGACGGTGTCGACCGTCGAGTTGCTACGGCAAAGCTTCTGGATATCCCCGCCGAATCCACAGGTTGCTTCCAGAATGGCGCGGCGAGCATCCGCGTTGTCGGCGAGTGCCGGATTATCTCGAAGGTAGTAGTACAGCGCGTCATCACTCCAGCACGGCACCGGCTCGATCCGAAAGCGCTTGCCGGGGGGCTGGTCGACCAGTGATAACGATCCTTGGGCAATTTCGCGCGAGAGTTTATAGGCAAGATCGGGCAGAGCAATAAGAACAAAGCGCACCCCTGGCTTGTGGTGCTTGGCCACCGTCTGAAATTCGCGTGCGGCCAAGGAAGCGTATTCGCCGATTTGCTGCACTGTCCAGCGGTTTGGCGTGACGGCAAGGAGACGGTGCTTGTCTTCATGGATTATGTCACGCCGATTTGCCAGAAGGTACTGGGATGCAGTGCGAGGTTGTGAGAAGGACACGGCAGAGTAGACGTAAGACTGCGATACGCTCCACTCGTCAGGCATGGAATACATGTTGACGAGGCCACTGGCGTTGTTGCCGGTGACGATGATGAGTTCATCATCCTTGCAGTCGGCATTGGCGCGCAGCCATCCCATTGGCATCGGGAACAGGCTGACTGGCCTCTGGTCGGACGACTTCGCTTTGACCATTGCGGGGCGAAGCTCGCCCTGGCTGCGCTGGTCGACTGGTTTTTCCAGCTCAAGCGCCGAGAGGAGGAACATGACGCGCTCACGGTCGCCGAGCATCATCGCGATGTTCTGGTTGCGCAGAACGTAGCGCGACCCAACCTTGTCCAGCACGTTCAGTTTCTGCATCTCGTCCAGGAGTGCCTCGTAAGCATTCTGGCTGGTCTTCTGGAAGAGGATCGGCGTGTATGTCTCGCAGCATTCACGAATTTGCGACGCCGTCATGCCCTTCATCGTCGTCGAATCAGAGTCGGCATAGTAGTCGTCCGCAAGGATGAGTGCGATGGCCTTGTAGCGCTTGTCGAGCTCCAGATTCAAGCCGAATTTGTGTTGCATGTCCTGCAATAGCTTGTCGCTGCGCTCGATTGTATCGAGATCGTGTTCTGTGATGTACGTGATTGGCTCACCTTCGCCTCGCTTGTTGTAGAGCGAATTCAGCAGCTTCTGACAATAGATTTGGATGAAGGCCGGGTAGAAGTTGCAGACCGAGAGAATCCGGTACGGAAGTTCGTCG
This sequence comes from Noviherbaspirillum autotrophicum, assembly GCF_000818395.1. Lineage (GTDB taxonomy): Bacteria > Pseudomonadota > Gammaproteobacteria > Burkholderiales > Burkholderiaceae_D > Noviherbaspirillum > Noviherbaspirillum autotrophicum. The sequence continues at coordinate 433,564 of NZ_JWJG01000028.1, forward strand.
GAATCCTTGTCGAAGAAGAAGCCCAGAGCGTTCAGTGGCCGTGTGATCAGTTGTATACCACGGCGGATGTCGCTGTCGCTATTGAACGGCTCCAGGGCAATTTCCTTGGCTTTGCCCAACGGGGAGTTCTCTTCGCTGGCCATGCGCGTCATGTTGTGAAGACCGGCGATGACATAGCGCACCTTGCAGTTGTCCTTGACCCGCTCGCACATTTGCTGCAGTCCGCGGACAAAGCTTGCATCTGTACGTGTCAGTTGCAGCTCAAGCCCCATCAGATCGTCTGCTTCGTCAATTAGGAGGAAGCAGGAGCGGCAGGTCTTGCTCGTGGACAGCTGAGTTTCGATCCATTCCTGGATCTGTTCACCTGACCGGATGTCCGTCGAAATCTTCTGAATGATGTTGTTGTTGGTAAGGGCGTTGTAGATCGTCCGCCACGCAAAGAGCACATGGTCTTCTGTCGATGCGGCGCCTTGCATTTGAATGTAGACCACCGATTCGCCTGGAAGGCCGCGTGAACGGCGCAAAATTTGGTCGAGCAGTGAGCTCTTGCCAAGACGTCGGCCGCCGTACAGGACGCCTGCCGATTCGATGTTGTACAGTTCATTGAATTCACGTTCGCGCCCCACGAACATTTCCGGCGGCGCGGCCGAACCTTCAGCGGTATAAGGATTCGTGTGGAAGGTAAGCAGACCCACTTCTAGCATGCGGCGGATCCGTTTGCCGGGCGCCATGGCCATGTAAGCCACGAGCTCATCATCGACAATGATGACTGGATGCTCGCTGCAGGTCTTCGAGCGTTGCTCGAGGTCTAGGGTGGTATGGGCAAGTAGGAAGGTCGGTGTATTGCCGACCTCGGTCACATGCACGCGCAGATCGGTTGCCTTGGGCCTGCCATTGATGACAAAGCCCTGGATCAGATTGCCACGCGAGCCAAGCAGGGGCGGCACGAAAAATTCATTGGAATGCTCATAGGCGAATGCACGGTCGGGGAAATGGAATGCGATACGGTTCGACTGGTAAGTCGCGCTAGGGGCCAGTGTCGGCGGATTGGACATGCCGGCTAGTTTGAAAAAGTTAGCAATGGGCTCCTCCGCCTCGCGGGGCTTTAGGTTGCGCAAGGCAAGCCATGCATCAATGAAGTGTGCCGCATCGTGACGATCCTCCTCGGAGATACCTGCCAGCGCCAGCGGATCATTGTCCGCTGATGCCTCGAGAAGCTTATCTCGCAGATTTTCGAGAAACGGCTTGTTGCCACGACGAAGGCTCTTGATAGCGCCGATGAATTCCCGGTAGATCTCCGGAGCAATTCGTTCGCGCGGCGGCTTCGGCGGTAGACGTCCGTCACGGCGCAGGATCGTGTACTGGTCGTTGGCGGCCAACAGCATCGAGGCGCTATGTGAATTGAGCATGGCTCCAATCCGGTCGGCATGCGGCAATATGGAGGTCCCGCGTTCACTGATAAGGTTATCGAGGCCAGTACGGATCTTCACGCGCTTTTGCTCGAAGCGTTCGTCAAGCACACTGAATACTTGCGCATTGAGTGCTGCGCGTGCGTGAGGGAAGTCAGGATAGAGGCTGCTACCGTTGGGCCTGCCGATAGGTGCGTCAGGGGAATTATTGGCTTGCTCGATGCTGGCGATGACATTTTGCAGGCGGTTCGTTTCATCTTTCTGAAGGGCAGACAGGGCCATGGCGTGAGCCACGCGCTGGCGAGCATCGTGCAGGTCAGCGCCCAGTTGGGATTTTGCGTCCTGGTACAAGCGCAGAAGATTCGGGTCCTGCGGTGCGCCCGCCGCAGTCAGACGTGCGCTGATGGTGAAGGTCGGAAGGAAACACACATTGGCCAGGTGACCGCGCATGGCGTCGCGCAAAGCGTTGGTGAGGTTCTCCTCGCTGCCGACTGCTTCGAGGTCGATTGGTTCATTGGAGAGGTCGACGGTCTGGCGCAGGACTTCCTGGGGATCGCACACGCGCGGGTAGGCGTGGGGATCACCGAGCTGAGGCCGGATCATCGATGGACGGAAATCCTGTCCGAGCGGAACCTGGATCAGGAGAAGCTGGTCATTGTAGGGAATGCAGGCCCGGGGCGCCTCGTTGACGTACAGGTGCAAGAGGCCATCTATGACGCGCATTGCCGCGAGTTGATATGCGCGTTCCATCTCGTGTTGGACGGGAAGCGTAGAAATGAAGCCCTTGGCTTCCTGCAGCAGCTTGTGCAGCGTAACCAGAAAGTGACGCGCGGCTTTCGGGAGTTCCGCGGCCGGCTTGGCCTTCTTGTCGACAAGCTCTAGGTAGGTCTCGATGAATTTGCGGGTGGTGGTGATGTTTTCGATGAATCTCACTCGTAGTTGTCCATCCAGTTTGCCGCGTTCATGCACGCGCTTCTGGATTTCCTCCAGCACCGAAGTCGGCTTGTCCAGCCGGCGCAGCAGCTGGGGATTCATTGCCTGCAGCTTGTCGTTGTCGCCGCGAGCAATGTGGATCAGCGCCTGGCCCACCAAGTAGTTCGGCCGATGCATATCGATGTGCATTTGGGTAAAACCACGGTGATTCCAATTAGAGAAGATTTCCGGATCATGCTGCCAATTCGCAGCACGATTCTGCATGCGTTTGATCTCGGCTTCGGTGGCTGCAACAACGCCGGCCTGCGATTCGATGAAGTGCTTGCTGGTGAGTTGCACGCCCAGATTGTCCAGCGAACCGATGTGGTCGATGAGCGCCTTAAGTGCCGGACTATCGACAAAGCGCTGGTTCAGGAAGTTGAGGGCGGACCAGCGTTGATCCGACATGGTGTCGTCAAACAGCATCGTGACGACACTGGCCGCGAGAACGCCGATTCCAATAGGGAGCGATCGACAGAGGTTGTCGTCGGTAGTCGTGTAAGTTTGCAGAAAGTGATTGAAGGAGCCGTCCTTCAGCGCGATGGCATGAAAACGGCAATCGATGGAGTCGAGTGTTTTGCAGGCCGCGCGCAGCACGATCTCGTGCGACTTCATCGCGGCACTTGGGTAGGCTAATGTCATGGCCTGCGCATGGACATCGGCCAGTGCATAACGGCGTTTGTCGAACAGGCGATTGAGTGCCTTGAGTGCCTCATCCTGGTCGACGTGGAGATCTCCGCTATCATCGTTCGTTTCTTCGATGACGAGCGGCGTCTCCATCATCGGCTTCGATGCCGTAGCAGTTGCCAGCTTTGCGGCTGGCGCGTCTTCCTGCTTTGCCATGATTTTCCCTATGGCGACAGTAGCCTGCTGTATAACAGTCTGCGCTGCTTCTGCTGCCGACTTTGCAACCTCTGCAGGATCACTGGGCATTGCCATGGTGGTCTGCATCGGTTCAGGAACTTTCATGGCAGTAGTCTCGGCCGGCGTGGCAGCATCCGATTTGACCGGCAATTCCGGTTCGTCGATCGCAGCAAGGGCGGCTACCGGTTGTACGGACAAGGGGGCCGCAGGCTCTGCATGGCTATTATCGACCGGAGTTTCGACGCGGCCAGCTTCGGTCGCTGGTGTCGGCATAGTCGTTGTGACAACATATTCGACCACAATCTCGGACGGTACGACAGCCGTAGTGGATACCTCGGAAGGAGAGGACGACGCGTCAGGCAGACGGAAGTAGACGGAGGCGCGCACATCATCGGCAAGAGTTTGCGACAGGTAGAGCGCTTGGTCGGTAGCTTCGGCGATCTGCTTGGAGCGTTGGGCGCGCTCACCAATGGTCAGCTTGCGCTCAACGGGGGCGTCAAGCGCGGCAAGATGCTCTTCCGCCTCTAGGAGAGTTTTTAGAGCGACAGAGAGGCGATGCAGTTCACTCTGCGCGCCATCAAGGATGTCCGCTGTAATGTCGAGCGCCTGCAAGTCTACGAGATGTAGATCGGCATGCTCGGCCAGCTTAGCAGCCATCTCGTGCGCCATGTGATTGGTTTCCTCGAGTTGCCTCGCCACCTCTTCATTGCGCTTGGCCACCTCTTCCTGCTGGCGGCGATGTTCTTCGTACATGGTGAGGAGAGTGTCGACCTTCGCATGGATAGCAGTGACCCGCTCCGGCAGATCATCCATGGAGATGTCCAGACCCTCGATCATCGAGAGGATGTCGTGTTTCGTATTCATGAACGTGCTCCCATCATGGCCATCGTGCTTGTGTCGGCTTGCAGATTGCGGGTAAGGGTTGACCGGCGCCGCAAAGACACCAGGAAGCGGCGACTGCTGCGCAATGCTTGAGAGGGCGAAACTCAGTGCGGTGCGAACCGGGGCTGCTGGAGCCGCGGCTTCCGGAAGTTCTTTTCGCCAGAGCTTGCGGATCGGCCGGAAGGAATTGATCTTGCCGTTGGCGAATTGATCAAGTGCATCTTCCACAGCCTCGGCGCAGGCGATGTAATACGTCAATGCCTCGGTGGCTAGCGGTCCTACCACATCCGGTGTGATCTGACGTAGCACTTGGCGGCCGTAATCGAGCCCCGGGCACTGTGCGACATGGAAGATTAACCAAGCGAGCTTTTCGTCGTCGCCTTGCGCGACCGTCCAGCGGGCGAGATCGACCAGCTCCTTGCGCTCCGCCTTGCGAGTGCGGAAAGGCTCTGGAGCGTCCACGTTGTAGGCGTCAATCAAGGCCTGGATTTTCGGAAACGGTAGTTTGCCGTTGAATAACCAGTTGGAATTGAGGGAAATGGCTGACTGTGGCGTCACCAGACGTTTGTGCATCCAATCTTGGAAAGTTTGAGAGGTGGGGATTTTGGCGCCAGGGCCGCTTTTTGGTACATAGCCTGCATAGCGTTGCGAGTCCCAAAAACGTTTTAGGTCGCGCTTACGCGACATGTCGACCACTTCGATGGTGTTGGGCGATGTGGCGAAGGATGGGAGGTCGACAAACACCTTGATCCGGTCCTGCTGGATCATTTCGCAATACAGGCGCGAGTTCTTCAGGTCGCGCAGCGTGTACAGCGCGGGCACGCGCAGACGCTTTGCTCGTGCAAGCACACTCTGGTCATTCGGGTCGTCGTTGGGGTCGATGTCCTCTTCGTGGACGTCTTCATGATCGACAGAAGCGTCTTCATGCGATTCCGAATTGTCGACGTCCCGCGTGCACTGGTCGGGCCTACTGCCTCCCGGGTCATCATGCGGATCGTCGTCTTCATCGTCGTCATTCACGGCCAGAGTATCGGCCTCGCTTGTGGGTTCTTCCGTAATAGGCGCTGAGGGGCTTCCCTCGAAGACCTTATTGGCGACCACACTGAAGACATCGAGTTCGGTGGTGGCCTCGCTGGCACCATCGACCGAGTCCGGGATCATTTCGGCAGCGTCACTGCCGTCATCATCCTTCGGATAGCGGATGACGAAGTCATCGATTTTGCGCTTGAAGAAAAGAGGTGCCGGCAGTCGGGTCCAGTCGTTGTAATGCGCATATCCTAGGCGCAAGCCCATAACAGTCGCGGCTATGTGTTGCGGTTCGACTTCAGTTGGGCAGTGCATGACCGTGATGTCCATTGTGGCCGGGATGGAGCACTCCTTCGTGGCCGGCGCCAGCATGGTGTTGTTGTAGTACGTCGACTCGTCTTCCTTTGCCTTTTCCTGCATCGGTACCATACGCGGCATGCTGCGATAGCAGGACTGGCCGCGTTTCGGGTGTGACGTCTTGGAATATCCCATTGACAACAGAAAGTGGGCGGCCCGCTTGTTCGTCGGCGGATCGGTCATCGCGATCTCTACCAGCTTTTTCTGGGTGGTGAGATATTCGTCTACGCGTCTCTCGCCAGTGGGCTCCAAGTTTGGCACCTGAATGCCTTCGTAGATCGTGCGCGACACGCCTCGCAGGGTCACCGTGTCATCGCCACTGCGGATTCGTACAAAGGACATGTCCGGGAACGCGATCGCAAGGTTCACAGCCCCTAAGCGCGGCGGACTGTAATTGACGAGATCAGCGTCACGAATGCCTTTCCACAGGCCTGCCATCGTGAACCAGTCGACCATGACCATGGCACGTGGATCTTCAGAGTTGATATCGTTCAGAGCAACCTTCATCGCAGGCTCGAAGATCGTCTTGAGCCAGTTCTCGTCACCTTGCAAGTTACGCTGGCTGCCTAGCCAACGCAGGCCGTCTGCAAGTGAGGACCAGCCAGTCATAGCGAAGGTCGACTTGTCCTTGTAGATATAGCGGACATGCGTAACGCCCGTTGCCACTACGAGCTTGGTGACGATTAGAAAGCAGACATTCGATTCACCGGAATAGGCGCGTGCCTTGGAACGCATCGCTTGCAGGCCATAGATCGCCGCTGGAGGTATGCCGGCAAATTGCTTGTCGATGAATTTGGGCAAGCCAAACACGAGGCCCGAGTGTGCAAGGAAGACATCCATTAGGGCGCTTTGCACCCGATGGACGAAGCTCTGCTCCGCCTTGTCGACCGACTTTCCTGGAGCGATTGGCAAGACATGGTGCACGTTGGCGTTGCCAATAGCGCACATAGCATGCAGCCCGGCGTAGTAATTAACCGGATCCTCCGTGCGCATGTTTTCCTTATCCGGCGCGCAAATGAGGACATATCGCGGGCCTGTTGCACCGGCAATTTGGCTGGCCGCATTTTTCCATTGTTTGACGCGGGTGTCGAATCTCTCGGTTGCCTTTGCCTTGTTGTTCGGTAGCCGACTTCGCAAGCCATGTGTTTCTTCCGGGAGCTTCGCATGGCTGACGTTGATCGCATTCCCAAACAGAATCTCAGCGACCTTTTTGATGAGATGAGCTTCCCGTTCTCCCTCGGTAAAGACGTAGAGGGTCGGCGTCTGAGAGCCGTGCAAGGCCTCGAGCGCCGCAGCATTTTGCGCGAGCAGACCATCAAGCTTGGCGGTCACGGTGATACCGAATTCACTCTCGTCTTCTTCAGTCGCCTCCTGCTCGAGCGATTGACCGGCGATGCCATCCTGAATCGGCAAGGCGATCTGGCGGCTCCCAACCGGCGCTACGGCCCGAACGTTAATCATGGCAATATCCGTCTTTGGCCGCGAGGCTGTTGCTGAACATTCGACATGCGAAATCTCGCCAGCGAGGGCGTCGGCCAGAAGGAGCTCTACGTTCTTCAAGAGGTCGGCCTCATCGGCTTCGAAGACCGTCCTAAGGTGCACTGACTTATACAAACGTGTGGTTTCTGGAAAACCAGCCCACCATTCCGGTGGTTCGTCCTCGAAACGCAGCTTGATTGCTTCCGCCAGCGTCGCTGGCAACATATTGGCGGAGGCGCGGCGCAGCGCAGAATAGGCGTCGCCAAAAATCCACTCGTATTCCGGTTCCTCATCGCTTACGCTGGGCTTCTTGGCTTGCAGTGTTGCCACCATCATGACCGGATGGTTGGTGTGGAAGACGTAGGCGGTCGCATTGCGCGGGGTGCCCGGGCGCTGCTTTGGTAATTCGTTCGCCCATACACGCCGCATGGCGGACACTTTGAGAAACACTCCGCTTGCATAAGGAATAGAAACCGCGGCGATCCGGGCTACCATCGAGAAAAATTCGCCAGAAGGCGCCTTCTGAGGTGGTGTCATTAAATCGACGACATTGTTGGGAAATTCCGGTTTCGCAATCAGCTGGCAAGGCGGAAGCCCATCAAAGAGTTCCTGCGAGACGAGGCGGTCAGCAAGATCCCTGGCGATCAAGGTGAAGTCAGGGCCGGATCGAATATCGACAAACGCACGCCGATGAGGGGTGATAGTGATACACGACGGCGAGATTGCCTTGCTGACCCGCACGGCAATGGCGTCCATGCCATGCTGCTTGAGCCACGGGGCCAGTTCCAGCTGGAACCAGGTCTTGAAAACATTGGCAATCTGTTCCGGCAGTGCGGCTTCTGTCGCTTCGTCATGTGGCGGATACATCTCGATGGCCGGAGCATTGTGGCGCTTGTGCCCGTCTGGCGCGAGCCCGAGATCGGTATCGACCGAGATGACGCCTGGAAGTCGCGCGATCAATGCGGCGCGGAGTGGCGTCATTGGCAGGTTGATTTTCTTGCCATTCTTGTCGTTCCGGGACAAGGTAAGCATGTCGGTCAAAGTTGCGGCCAGTTCGCCAGTAATGCGAATTCTTACCAAATCTAGCGAGCGGTCAAGCCAAGAATCAGCCAGCCGACGCCCTAGGATCAGGGTATCCCGGTCGCTCTTCATGCGGCGGCGCCACAGTGTCTTGTTGCTGTTCGTATCCATCATGGAGTATCAACAATCAGGTCCTCGATCCGCGACAGCGGCTCGTGGAAGGATTCATAGAGGTTGCTGTAGCATTCACGCGTTGCTTCGTCTTCATGGCGCAAGCACTCTTCGAGAATACGTTGCATCATGACCAGCATGGAGGTTCTCGGGGTGTCGGGCTGGCTGAGCGCCGATCGAGGGGCCCAGGCGGAGTCGACGAAATAGACAAATGCCGGGCAGTCCCCGCGCATGGCACGACCAATTGTTTGCAAGATGATGATCATGAGGTCCGCCACAAAGGGAATGGCATAGTCCCCGAGGCGCTGCACTGACAATTGCAGGCGCAATAGGCGCTCCACCATGGAGGTGACGCGTCGCCGCGCTTCGCGCAGTTCGAGCAGGGCCACATCCTTGGCGGGAAACCGCTTCTGGTCGAATCGTTCGGTTTCCCTGCCAACCAAACCTTGGATCAGCTGCAGGCTGTCCGCGCGCGGGTGAGGACGGGTGAGGAAGAAGAGAGAGCCGATCATCGCTTTGTCAATCCTCGGGCCGAAGCGGTAAACGATGTTGACGCCGCGGCCGATGGCGTTCATCGGGAAGATCAGGAGATCCCAGCCGCGATCGCTCCCGAGCTGTTCAACCTCAGATGCTGTGACGCCATGGGAACCCGCCAGGTTACCGTTGGCGGCATTGGCGCGCACAAGATAGCGGATGCGGCCCCGCCAGTTCGGGAAATTGGCTTGGATGTGTTCGTACAGCAGAGTGCATTGCTCATAGCTGTTGACGACGAAACCGGCCTTCCGACCGTGGCCGTCGACCACATCGTTCTGGAGCATGGCAGTTTCCACGGTCGACAGCGTCCCGTCGCGTAACAACTGATCCGCCATCGCTTTAAGGATGCGCTCGCGGTCGGAAAGCCGCGCGCCGCTGAACTGGAGGAAGCGTTCACTGTCGAGCGGATCAAGGAGCGGCAGGCATCGGTAGACTGAATTGCGCCAACCGGATCCGGCATTCGGTCGGCGAAGCACATAGTGTGGGCCGACATCGACATGAAAGCTGGGGCTATGCTCGAGCAGCGACGTGGCGCTGGTCAGCAGAACGGCCAGTTCACCTCCGGCTTCTTGTGCCAGGTCCATCATCCGGCGTGGTAAGAGGCGCGGGGTGCCGGCAAAACCGACCTGCGAGATGTCCACATTCCCTTCGTCAGAGACGGTATAGCGCACGCCGGACAGGCGGCCTACCAAGGACTCCGGCAAGATCGCCATCTGGTCCTTGGACGGGCGTGAATCGAACACGCCATCCGAGACAAGGCCTTCTGCATTCATCAGGCGCAGGTGCGGCGCAAGGCCGAAGTGCTGTAGGACAAGCAACGTGATCGTTGTCAGCAGGGCGGCATAGGCATGGAATTCTGCTTGGTTGGGGTGGGGAACCAAGCCCGGAGAACTGGCGAGCACCCGGGCGATTTCTGCAATCGCCTGCTCCGATGCGTCGCGCTCCCAAGTGGACAGTACCTGGATGAGTCTCGCATGGAAGGATCGAATGGTCGCTTCATCCGTGCGGCAGAGCCACGCCAACTGCGGGATGTCTCGTTCAAGGCCGGTCACGACCTCGACTTCATCGTCATCATCGTCGTCATCGCCGTGGTCGTCGAGGCGTTGCTTGGGATGGCGGAAGGCGACTTGTTTGGCTGCGTCGTCCCAAATTATTTCGATGGCCGATCGTGCATCGCGATGTTTGTCCATCGCGGCTTCATCATCTTCATCCCCTTGATACGGGTACATGTCGGCGATTATAGACAGTGCAGTCAGGAGCTGGTTGGCATTGCGCTTCCGGAATGTCTCGTCGAAGTGTGTGATGCGGGCAACCAGCCGTTCATTAGCCAGGCCGAAACGGGCCGTCATTTCCATAATCGACGGGATCGTAAGGCCAGCGACAAACGCATTGCGTCCGGATGCCGCCTTTGCATGCAGCTCCTGGAGTAGAGTTCCCCAGACGGATTCTGTGTCGCCGGACAGTTTCATGAGCGGGGTGCCGCGCCCATCCAGGGCACTTTGGGCACCATCGCATTCGTCAATAACCAAGAGGTCGAACGTACGGGCAATGTATTCAAAGTGACGGACTCGCTGTTCGATAAAGAGCCGCGAGACGGTTCGATCCATGGACAACACATGGCCGATCCATAGGCGCCGGCCGATCAGCTCCCGCTCGGCGTACTGTCGGCCGCACACAGAAGACAGGCAGCAGCGCTTCGTACGGGCTTTTTCGCCTTCCGGCCTTTGCAGCAACGTATCGCACGGAGGATTCGCATGCGGAAAATCCTCGTCTTCATCGCTGGCAAAGCCGGCAAGTGCGCAGTTGGTCGAAAAGAACGGTGCAATTGGACGCGTCACTGCAAAGCCATGGTTGTCGGCCGCCATGCTGGCGGCAAAATTGAGGACGTGCTTATTGCGCGCCGACTCGCCCTGGCCATACAGCAGGCCAGCATCGATCCCGTACTGCGCCAGTTTTTCGATGAACCCGGTTGCCACCTCGATCGACGGGAACAGGAAGCAGGCGTTGAATTCGTGCGTGTGAAGCCAAGAGGCCAGGAGGTAAAGGATCGTCGTTTTGCCGGCGCCCGGCAGGCCGATGAGGTGCTTGATGCCGGACAGATCTAGCCCGCGTGCGGTAATGAGACCAGCCTGGCTTGCCTCCATCAGGACCGCCGTGGGATTGCCTGCGTTATCATGCAGACGCCGATACCAGCTGCGTTCGCCTTCTTGCTGGCGGCCGGCGGCAACATCGACACGGTCGAAGCGGTTGGCCTCCTCGACCAATTCCTCCCAAGGAATGAAACCTGGAGCGTGACCCGTGCGTACCGGGTTGTACTGAGGCGGGGCCGGTGGAATAAACCCCAGGGGGCTGATGATGCCGTCGTAGCCAACATACTGCGCCTTGACATTGGCCGACAGCATCGGGTCCTGCAGAGCTGGTGAGGTAGCGACGCGTAGCGGAAGTTCACCTTGCATGCAACCCGCGGCAATAGAAATATCGTCTGGGACAATCGACGTCCAGGCTGGGTGAATGCCGAGATCGTCGTCGATAGTGTAGCGCCAAGACGTGTACTCGCCATCCCCGTTCCGGGCGTCACCACAGCGACGCACCGCATCTAATCGTTCGTGGTGCATACGATAGGATTCCACCATCACACGCAGCTCCCGCAGCGTCGCAGGCGCAATACCGGACAGCCGCAGGTTGTGGATGACTTTGGCAACGTTTGGCGGCAGCGTGGAGGAGATAGACGCAAACCCGGCCATCAAGGCCGGGATGTCGCGCAGGTGACGTTGGCCAAGGAATTCGGAGGCCAGGATGCAAAGGTAGTTTAGATTGTTGGGCCCTTTATAGGGCTGCAGCTGTTCACGCACCGGCGATCTCCCGGAAAGCATCGCTCGCGCGCACGCAGCATACTGAGCGGGAGGCATCTTCCATGGCCGAGGTCACACGCTCAAGGTAATTGGGTGTCATGTCGACCAGCCAGTCGGGGATGACCAATAGCTGGCGTGAATAATAAGCCAGACCACCCTTGCTCTTTCGGATTTTCGTGCCGAGCAGCTCCGGACTTGCATAGGACTTCAGGTCCAGCCCGAACTCACCCACAGCAATGTCTACTCGGTCACGGAAGGGATAAAGCTCGGCCGGCTTGCCGGTGGCAAGAAGTTGGTCATACAGACGGATTTCGTCTACCCCCGGTTCAACCCAGTACTGATGGATTGCACGAGTGACGCGCATGAGGTCGGCGGCCGGCCGGTAGCCACCATGCCGAGTGCCGTTGCCGTGGCTGCAGGCGGAGCTGCGACAGACGAGGCCGGCGGGAGCGCGCTTCATCGCATTGCCGCAGTGTGCACAATGCGGAACGCCCTCTGGTGTTACCCATGATTCTGGAATAGGCTCATAAAAGGGGTGCACGCATTCCCAAGCCGGCGGCGGAATCTCATCGCCCAGAGCAAAGATGTCCTGCCTCGTGGCGATCGGGTTGCGAATGATGAATTCGCGGATCGTGGTGTAGTACTGGTTTGCCAGTGCTGCGGGTTGCTTATCGAGCTGTTCGCGCAATTTCTGAAACAGCAGTTCCTCAATACTCGTGCCAATACCAGTGAAACCATCGGCCAAATCCCAAGCTTCCTCCGTGGGTGCGGCATCATCGGCATCGATCAAGCGAACGGTGGATAAGCCGTGCTCGTCCAATAGCCTCTTCGGCAGCCAATGGCCAAGGGGCAAGGTGCAATGCCAGAGCAATTCATGGATTTCGCTGCCATGGTCTGGAAGACCGTGGATCAGGCACAACCGGGATATCAGTGCCATTGCCTCGCGATCATGGCGATCGAGCCCAATACTGTTGCCAGGAATCCTAGGCGCGCCGCAGATAAGTCGGCTATGAAGTGCTTGACGAGCTTGTCGGGCAACTAGCGCAGCCAATGCCTGGATGATGAGGCGGTTATGAGCAGGCGAAACTGTGATTGGAAACATATCTTGAGGTTGCGTAACGTTTTTCTGTACGTCAATCTCATATTGTCTTGCTCATATTGGTTGGTGCACATCCCAAATTTATGGGATTGCAGGTCCTGCGGCATTATGCCTCAGGCGTCGGCATGAGGCCTTTAGATGTTGGCGCAGAGGAAGATAGGCAATTAACATGAAGACTCACCCAGCGGGCGCCTACACGATTCTTAGCAGATCATCTGGACATACGTTCCAAAATAATTATTTGAGTTCTGATGAGTCGGGTTGGCTAGGCGCCTGAGCACCATTGTGGCGATGGAGATTGCGGTCAGCTCCACTGATCTCTTTGATCATGCCGTCGGACCGGTTGATCAGGAGCGATGGATTCCGCAGCCGGATCGTGTTCGGAGCAAAGCGGATCGGACGAGCAAATCTTCGTGCGATTGAGTGCTTGCTCGAGCAAGCGCCCGAGGTCTCTGGTTTCCCCAAATCGACGAGTCCGCCGAGCGTTCCATCTATACCGCAGCTGCGGTATAGATGAGAATGCCGGCCTGCGGATCGTCCCCGTTGGTATCCGCATAGATACGCTCCCGAATGCTGGCCGCGTTATAGCCGCACTCCAACGCCAGCTCACGGATCAGCAAGTGCAACAGCGTATGCAGCAAGGCGTAACGTATCCCAGGATAGCCATCCTCGGATTCAGATGCCGCGCATTTCGCCATCCACGGTGGCCCTCCCGCAGTCTGTGTTCGAGCCGTTTCACCGCTTCCCTCTCCTCCCATGTTTTCAGAGCCTGCTCATCGAACTGAAGGAAAATTCTCTCACCATGTACTTGGCTCGCAGGCACCCAGTCGGGTTTACTGCGAGCCAAATCGGCCATCGGTGGATGCTCATCAGGGTCGGAGGACTCCTCTGGTGCCTCGACTGGCGTAAATGCCAACAAGGCGTTCACTTCCCGTAGGCGCTCCAGCAACAACACCCTTGCAATGAGCTTTTCGAATCCAGAAGGAACCTTCTCCTGCTCGCTCAAGAAGTCGGGGTAGTCAGCCGGAGGGATGGCTTCGGTCAGGACTGCCCATTCGGGGCCTTTGATGTCCGATTCGGTTACGACGGCCGGGCGTACCCGACCGATGAGCCCCTATAGCGGCCCGGACAGCCTTAAATGACGACCTAGACCCAGCGTCGCACAAAGGTGGCTATTTTTTCCCGCCTGCAGCGGCACCACGTCAGCACCTTGGCGTAGTTGATCCAGATAATCCGCCCAACGCTGCATCATTTTCCGGCGCGCTGGCAGGTGAGCTGTGCGATTGTATGCCCGCCCGTTCGGATCTTTCACCGCATGCGCCAGCTGATGCTCGATCAGATCGACCCGCTCGTCGAGCACTTCATCCATGATCGTCCGGGCCATAGCCCGGAAACCGTGTGCAGTCATCACTTCCTTGCTGTAGCCCATGCTGCGTAAGGCCGCATTGATCGTGTTTTCGTTCATGCACCGCTCGCCAGTGCGAATACTGGGAAAAACATACTTGCCGTGCCCGGTAATTAGATGCATCTCGCGCAGGATTTCAACTGCCTGCCTCGACAATGGCACAAGGTGGTCCGCGCCCATTTTCATTTTGGGGCCAGGAATATTCCACTCGGCGGCGTCAAGATCAATTTCGGCCCATTCCGCAGATCGCAACTCTCCTGGCCGGACAAACAGCAGCGGCGACAACTTCAGCGCCGCGACGGCATAGGGGTGCCCGTTATATCCATGAATTGAACGCATCAGCGCCCCAACCTGCCTTGGATCAGTGATTGCGGCATAGTGGGTCCGCCGGACCGACGACAACGCCCCCTTGAGATCGGCAGTGACATCGCGTTCCACCAAGCCGGCGGCTAAAGCATGGCGAAAAATCTGACCGCACATTTGCTTTACCCGGTGCGCGGAATCGATTGCGCTACGCGCCTCCATCTTTTGCACGGTCAAAAGTACGTCCCTCGGGCCAATGGTGGAAATGGGTCTCTTGCCAATCGAGGGAAACACGTCCTTCTCCAGCCAGATCGTTATCTTCTCCTGCGTGCTTGCCGCGCGGTCTGCTTCCGTTTTTTTCAACCACCCCCTCGCCACAGCTTCAAAGGGGGCTGGCCGCCGCGTCGAGCTTTGCGTGCTTTTCCAGCCGCTTGGCCTCCCCTGGGTCTATCCCGTCCGCCAGCAGCTCCCGCGCCTTGTCGCGCCGTTGCCTGGCTTTTGCCAGCGACACCGCCGGATACACTCCGAGTGCCAGTGTCTTGCGCTTGCCAAGATGGCGGTAATCCATGCGCCAGTACTGCCCGGCAGCCTTTCACGAGGAGATACATTCCCTGTCCATCTGGGAATTTGTCGCCAGCCGGCTTGCCGGAGTGCTTCACGTTTCTCACGAAGGTATCTGTCAGCGCCATTGTTCACCCTTGACGGTATCTCAGTTTTCCGGGTAGAACAGGTGCCGTCAAAAATGACGGTATTTTTGTGCGCTTCCATGTTATCGCGCGAAAAACATTTAGACAAAAAAAGCCCGCAATGCTAATCAACATGCGGATTTCGAGAGAATATGAGATGAACTGAGACAGTTATTTGGTGCTCGAGACCGGAATCGAACCGGTGCGCCCGCTCTCGGGTAAGTGGCGGATTATAAGTCCGCTGATTTAAGACTCTTTGAGGCGCGAGCTCCGCGTGTTGATCTGCCTGTCTTCATCAGTTCGTCGACTTTTTGCCTCGCTTGTGCGAGCTGAGTTTGCAATTCTGCGGCTTCCCCATCAATACGCGCAATATACGCATTTTTATCGCCCAGAAGGTTGCGCATCGTGCTCAAATCCTCCAAAGCAAGGTCACGGCTTGCAGAAACCGCCTTCAGGTTCCCTTCAAGCTCGCCAGCCTTTTGTCGATAGTTGCCAAGCTGTTCCTGCAGGGTAGCCAGTTCGGCGCGGTGGCGCTCCGCCATCTGCGCAGCGCTGGCGCGAACGGCGTTTATCTCCGTGAGTAGCTTGCCAGCTGCGGTTCGCTCGCGGTCGATCTCCATAAGTGCGCGCGCCTCCGAAGCCCGGAAACGCTCTTCCGCGAGACTCGCGGCTGACCGCAGTTTTTCGAGCTCCAGCCCGAAATCCCGCCTGGCGTCGTCCAGCTTTTGCAGCAACCCGGCGTTCTCGCCGCGCGTGTTGTTGAGCTGACTCTCAAGAGAACTGACGGTGGCGTCCCGCGCCGCGACCGCTCGCTCCAGTTCGCCGATTCGCGCATGCGCCTGCTCCAGCGTCTGGCTGACCAGCGCATGGGACGCGCGCATCGCATCGCGCTCACTTTGCGCATCTGCCTGCGCCTGTCTGGCTTCAGCCACCTGGGCCTGCGCGTCGCTGCGCAATGCCGTCAGTCCTTCCTGCGCCGCGCCCTGCGCCGTCGACCACAGCGCCGCCACGAGTTCGCCGGCCGCAGTCTTCAACGATTCCGGAAGGTCTGGATGTTCGATACGTACCCGGCTCTTGTCCCGCAGATCTTCCCAGAACTTGTTGAGCGCCTCGGCCGGCGCACTCATGCTGCCCTTGCGCACGAGCTGGTACAGCTTGTTGGTGGTTGGCGTGACGCCGTAACGGAAAAACAGCAGTACGCAGGCTTCGCGGTACAGGTCCTGCGTCTGCGGGAACTGCTCACGCAGCTGGTCGATATCGGCCAGCAGCTGTTTTTCGTTAAAGTCGGCCATAATCGTGACGGAAGGAAAGGGTTAAGAGAGCCAATAATATAACGTAATA
This sequence comes from Noviherbaspirillum autotrophicum, assembly GCF_000818395.1. Taxonomy (GTDB): domain Bacteria; phylum Pseudomonadota; class Gammaproteobacteria; order Burkholderiales; family Burkholderiaceae_D; genus Noviherbaspirillum; species Noviherbaspirillum autotrophicum. The sequence continues at coordinate 449,964 of NZ_JWJG01000028.1, forward strand.
CATAATAAAGCTAACTCGGCGATTCAGAAATATGACATTAGCGCTATAATGTCTAATTCATTGGAGTGGACGCGTTAATGCATGCGTCACCGTCTATATGCCGTCCGACTCGCCGGAATCCCTCCCCCTCCTGGTCCTCGACGCGACCGAGCGCGTGCCGCTCTTGCCCGAACTGGATGGCCGCAACGGCAGCAACCGTGCGGCGGGAAATCACGCGCTGATCACTGCCGATAACGATCTCGATGCGCTGCACGCGTGGCTCGCACGCTTCGTCGACACGAAAACCACGTTCGACAACTACCGCAAGGAAGCTGAACGCCTGCTGCTCTGGGCCCATGTCGAATTGCACAAGCCAGTCTCGTCGCTCACGCACGAGGATCTGCTCGCATACCAGCGGTTTCTCGGCGACCCGCAGCCGGCTTCGCGCTGGATCATGCGCAAGGGCCGCAAGGTCGCGCGCTCGCATCCGAACTGGCGCCCGTTTGCGGGGCCGCTCGCGCCGTCGAGCCAGCGGCAGGCGATCCTCATTCTCAACGCAATGTTTTCGTGGCTGGTCCATGCCGGCTACCTGGCTGGCAACCCGTTATCCCTTTCCCGGCAGCGTGCGCGCAAAGCCAAGCCGCGCATCACGCGCTACCTGGAAGAGGAACTGTGGAATGAAGTCAAACGCACGATCGAGCAGTTGCCGAAGGAAACGAAACGGGAGCGGGAGCATTACTTCCGCCTGCGCTGGCTGTTTTCACTGATGTACGTGTGCGGACTGCGCATTTCAGAGGTGAACGGCAATACCATGGGCGGCTTCTTTTGCCGACGCGACAAGGACGGGCAAGAGCGCTGGTGGCTGGAAGTGACCGGAAAAGGTGATAAAACCCGGATCATCCCGGCCACCAATGAGTTAATGGTTGAGCTTGCCCGGTATCGTCGTGAAATGGGGCTGGCGCCCTTCCCTCTGCCTGGTGAATCCACTCCCCTGCTCTTGCCAATCGGCGGCAAGCATCGAGTCTTGTCTCGCGGAGGCCTGCATGCAATCGTCAAGCAAGTCTTTGAGCGCACGGCGTTGCGACTACGCCAGCATGGTGAAGCAAATGCCTTTCTGGCGAATCGCGTCGAGCAAGCGTCCGCGCATTGGCTGCGCCACACCGCGGGGTCGCACATGGCCAATCAAGACATCGATTTGCGCCATGTCCGCGACAACCTCGGACATGAATCGATCAGCACGACCAGCCATTACCTGCATGCATCCGACGATGAGCGACATCGGGAAACCGAGCAACGGCATAAGCTCAGGTGGTAATTCCCACTGCGCACCGCATCGAACCGCCGGCATGAGGCATGGACATGATTTTTGGTTGACGTCATCCCTCAGCCTGCGGCGGTCGCGTCGGGCCGCACAGCGCGGGAATCTGGATGGTGATATGGAGGTGCCAGCGTCCGCGCGCATCTTCGCTAAATGCCCCCGGCCCGAGCGCGGGTGCAAGCCATACGAATTCCACGGCGAGAGCGGCACGCCTTGATACCAGAGCTGCCCGAGCGTGCAGCGGGTCGCGGATGCCTTGAACGGGATCCAGCCGAGATGGCGCTGCGCGCCGCCAGACTTGCGCCAATTTTGGAAACATCGAACGGTAGCCTGCCAGAAAACTGCCTCGTTTCCGACGCCTGTTGGATTCCTCTTGACGGGAGCCACACGCATGGCGTCCCTGCACGCCACGAGCGGATGCGTATTCCGGAAAATATCGGCAGCGTGTCCAACGCTCTCAGCAGTCAATCCGGTGCTCGTGAGCGCCGGCAGGCATTGGCCCGCCTCAGCTGTTAAGCACGCGAATCCAACTGACGGGTAATGCTGGGATGACGCAGCCAGTACAGGTCATCTATCGAAGGTGCGTTGGACCGAGAGCATCCAGGTCGACATGGAAAGCAGCCATAGCTCCGGCAATAGGTTCATGACGCAGGAGTGATGCCTAAGCATCCCGGCAGCTGGGGCTGTCTGAATTCCATATCCGCCCTGTCCAGCTGCCCAGAAAAACCCAAATAGATCCGGGTCGTAACCGCCAACCAACTCGCCCTCGGCAACCAAACGATCGCAGCCCGGACCAAACATGCTTGGGCCGACGCGTCACCATCATTGTCTGCGTCTGAATCACATCAATCGCCGTGGCAATGTCTAGTTCTTCCGGTTGGACGTCGTGCTGTTCGACCGGGTCCGAATTGAATGGTGAGCCGAGCAGAAGTCCTGTATCGGGCTTCTATAAAAGGAATGGCGGGTATCCATAAACAACGGCCAGCGATCGGTCGAGCCCCCTTCCGGGGGCGCAAAGAGTAGTGCCGACCTCCGCATCCAGGGCCAGCCCGGTAGGACGCACGCCAGCCAGGCGGCCAATCTCGTCCGCCCAGGCGCCAGCAGCGTTGACAATAATATTGGCGGTGACAACGCCATGGTTGGTGGTCATCTGCCACTGACCATCGTATCAACACAACGCTTGCACCTGCCTATCGAATAACACGGTGCCTCCATTGGTGCGCACGGCGCGTCTTACCCGTGGCCGACTTTGCGTTCGCGGCGGGACATGCCAGGAAAAAGTGCACCTCTCGTGGCTGTCACTTCCAGCCGATGCAGGATGGGACGTCACCACGTGCGGACAGGACTTGGCGCGCTCAGCGCGAGCGAAAACTGCACCACGCTGCGCACAGGGTTTTCCCAACGCGCCAGCGCCCGCCTTGCCCGGATCTCGTCCGGACAGGCCAGCCCCAGCCGGTGCCGGTTTTCCCATTGCGCCGCCGGTACGTGTGAATGTGCGTCGTGCAGATGCCCTTCGCTACTTTGTTTGCATATGGCCCGCAACGAGGTCGTCCAGTCTTCCATCTCGACCCCGAGTTCGTGACAAATTTCTTCGAAGGCGGCGAGGTCCTTCTGAGCGCTCACCTGCAGGTCGACCTCATAAGTGTCGTAGCCAGAGGCAATATTGAGTTCGAGCACGTTGAACACGGGGCGTTCCGCGCCTTCCAGCATGCGCGCGCCGACCGGCGCGCCGTCATGCAAGACTACATCACCGAAGCGAAATCCGGAATCCGGAAAAGGGATACTTAAGAGTTGCGCGCGCACCGGATCGATGCGCCGGCTCCAGACCAATTCGCCGTCGCGCTCGGGATTTAGCCGCACCGGCGTCCAGCCGAAGTCGGCGAAAATTGGCTGGTCGCCCCCTTCGATCGGCAAGCCCAGCCGATGCCAGACGGCACGTGCCGTTTTCCAGTCGCATAGTGCCGTGGCCGCAATGCCGAGGTTCCAGTTCGCGGCCTCGTCGTCAGGCGCCAGTTCGACGGCACGCTTGTTGAAGCGGAACGACTCCGTCCACTGCCGGCGGTACTTGTAAATCAACCCGATGTTGTAATGGGTGACCGCGCGGGTAAAGTCGAGCTGCAGTGCCTCGAAATACTTTTTTAGCGCAAGGTCGGTTTGTCCCACTGCGGCCAGCGCCCTGGCAGACTGGTGCAATGCTTCTGCGCGCAACTGGGCATACTCTATAGCCACAACACCTCCCGCATGAAAATTCCTGCAGCGTCGTCAACCGTGGTATCGGTCGAAGTCGTCGATTGACTGCCATGCTGCCACGCGCTCGCATTCCACGCAATCGACTCGGAAGTACTGCCCCTGGAGTCGTCACGCCGACAGTGCCTTGTGAGAGGCCGCGCTGTGGACGAAATACACCGACTTTGCATGACGCTGTGGCGAGGAGGTGCAGCACGTTCTGGAACCTTCACACCTGCAGCGCACCAAGGCGCGCATCGCGCAGTCAGCCGCGGAGCGATGATTGTGCTGCATTCGCACCGAGCGAAAAAAAGATACACAGCCATGCGCGGGCAATGACAACGCACCTGGATGTCGCTTGAATGAAAAAGGCTCGCCTGAAGGCGAGCCTTTTTCCAATTATAAGGGCAAGTTATTTTGCCGGGGTAGATGCAGCATTTTGAGCTACGGAAGCATCAGCAGCTTTGGCCTTCTTAGCAGCGTGCTTTTTAGCGTGCTTCTTGACGTGGACCTTTTTGGCCGGAGCAGCCGCCGGGGCGGATGCTTGAGTCGACGCAGCCGGAGCAGAGGCTGCAGTGGAAGCAGGAGCTGCATTCTGGGCGCTAGCAATACCAACAAAAGCAAACAGGGCTGCGATCAGGGCGATTTTTTTCATGGAAAGACTCTCTTTCTTTGTGAGTGCAAGGGAAAATCTCCCTTGTTGCCCTCAATAACGAGGCCACAACGCATTCCGATGACATGCTTACAAATTGTTGCAAAGGTGAAAAGTGATCGTCCATGATTGATTCACCTGCGTCCGTCTGTGGTTGCATCGCCGATCCGGAACTGCCGAACGCAGCTATCGTACGGCCCGACAGTGCAGTTCCATCCCATGAACATCGGGGTACCCTGCATGCCGCTGTGAGTAATCGCAGGCGTGAATTGGAAAGCCGGACGCATCCCCGCATTGCAGCGGGAGCGACAGATCCCGGCGACCATCCAGAAGGAAGGACTCCGGCCGCCCTATGGGCGCGGCCGGGTTACCTCGGTAATGATCCGCTCGATCATTTGCATTTGCGGCGCCCTATTGGAAAGATACAGGTACTGATCCGGCCAACCGCCATCCAGATCCCCCCAACAGTCCCAGCAGCTGTTGGGATTGGGGTCGATCCACGAGACGACGCCTATCGGATAAGCGATGTGCTCTGGGAACAGATCGGGCCATTGCTGCCAGCGCCGACACCACTTCCGCCGGGACGTCATCGGCCGCGCGTATCCAATCGTGCGGCCATGAATGCCATTCTGTTGGTGGATGGCCTGCAGACAGGCGGCCGTCGACCTGCGCGTGACCTGCCGAATGTCGGCCGCAGTTTTGCTGCTCGATTACTTTGGCGACTGGCCATTACCGGCGTTGGGGGACGCTTGCGTGGAACCGTGCCTGTCGTTCGATGATTGTGATTTTCCGGATGCATGCGATCCACCTGACGAACTGCCGCTGCTCGCGCCACGGCGCAATGTTTCCTCGTAGGCGAGCTGCTCCCGTTTCACCTTACGATTAAAATCTGCATTCGCCTGCTTCCGGCAATTCGCCTTTGCGTTGCCGGTTTCGTTTTCGCAACGCGTCAATGCAGCATCGCGTTCGTTCTCCAGTCGCTTCTTTTTCAGTTGTAAATCCTCCTTCGCCAGCTTCGCGTAGCTTTCGTTCATGTTGGCGGCAGGTGCAATCGACAGGGTGGATTGATTCGAGCCGGTTGACGATTTGTTGCTCTCGGTTCCCGCTGCATTGGCTGCCATTGAGATCGGTCCTAGGCACATTGCCGCAATCAGTACCGTCTTGAAGGTGTTCATTTCAGTCTCCTTTCGCAAAGTCCGTTGGAACCGCAGTCATGCGGCTGCCGCTGAAATACATTTGATCAAAGCTATTTGACTATGCATCCCGAGCGAATGTTCTCGTCCGCAGTCGCTTGGGCAGTTACGGCTGTTGCATTTGAGAGTTGGCTGGGATTACGGTGGATCACCCAAAGCAGGTTGTCCACTCTCGAGTTCATCGCTCGGTGAAAAGAATGATCTTGCCGAAGGCAACCCCTTCCCCCCCGATACACTCCATAAGTATTCATTTCAGCGGGAACCAACCGCAAAATCCATCTTGTAAAACGAATTGGCACGAATTTCGCGCGCGGTGACTTATTTCAAAAGAAAATATGGCGAATACGACAGTAGACCGGCGACGCATGGCTATCGCTTTCATCGCCAATATCGCAATGTTTTTGACGGGCATGCTCGGCTGGTATCTCGCTCACTCAACAGCACTAATGGCCGATGCCTTTGACATGCTTGCCGATGCGTCCGGCTATATTGTGACCTGGTTGGTCATCGGCCGAACCAAGCGATTTCACCGGCATGCTGCACAATGGAATGGCGCAATGCTGATGGTGCTCGGCGCAGGCGTGCTGATCGACGTCATTCACCACGTCATTTCGGGCAGCGAACCCCATGGGCTTCTGATCTTTGCGTTTGCTTCCCTATCACTACTTGTAAATAGTAGCGTCCTGGCGATGCTGTCGGGATATCGGAATTCTGAGCAAGTTCATTTAAAGGCGACGTGGATCGACACACGCGCTGACGTCATCGTCAATGTCGGAGTCTTGGTATCCGGGATACTTGTTGCGGTCAGCGGCTACCGGCAGATCGATTGGATTGCAGGCTTGGCCATCGGAGCTTACGTGATCCATGAAGGGCGTGAAATTCTTGAAGAGGCGGGAAAACCGGAGTTGGAACCATGACATAGCAACAGATGCATTTGCGGCCAGAACCATGCTGTAGCTTTAACGTATCGCTGTCGGCCCCTGAGAGAGCGTGATGAGCTTTCAACGGGCCGACACAAACTGTGTTCATGCGTGACGACGAGTATCCGCTATGGACACTTCATTAAAGCTCGCCAATTGCTGAATGGAAGCAGTACCGGGCGTGCTGCGCCAACGAATTGGCTCGCGCTCTAATTTACGTCAAAAATATATTCCCCTAAATTGAATTTAGGGCGATTGTGCACTCTAATGGAGATTGCTGGTTTTGCAGCGTATATACATGTAACGCCGGCAAGGCAAGGCGTGAGCAGTAATTTTCATATAGCGATGGAATAGCTGTCCGCTCTTTCGCCACGCTTGCAAAGATTGTTCTTTCGCTCTGGTATCGCCGTGTTTTGTGCTCCTCAGTAGGGACTCGCCTTGCCTCAGCAAGCCATCGTTTTGTCGAGTCGGCCCGCGTTGCAACACTGTGACTGCAAACGCACAACGCTTGCCCGTCGTGTAGCCATGCAAGAGATTCTTCTCCACGCCCGCCGGGTGATACTTGGAGCAAGCAGCGTCCTTGTGGCTGCAACGCTACCCGCTCAAGCCCAGGCTCCCATGAGTTACCTGCAGACCGCCGGACCGGCAGCCGATCCGGTCACGCATCTCAATTGGGGTCTGCTTGCAATCTCACTTGCCGTTGTGGTGATCATCTGCATCCTTGTTTTGTGGGCCACGTTTCATCGTCGTCCCCCGGCACAACAACGGCTGGATGGTAGAACTGCTCTTGAAATAGCGCGCGACGGCATGCCATGGATCACCATTGGCGTTGGCATCTCGACCGCGGTTCTGCTGGGCGCCGCGGCATGGACCATGATTACGCTGTCCGCAGTGGCGGCTCCATCGGCCAACGAGGCGTTACATATCAACGTCATTGCCCACCAGTGGTGGTGGGAGGTCTCCTATCCAGGCAAGCAGCAATCGGAACTAACCATCGTCGCCAACGAGATCCACATCCCTGTTGGCCAGCCAGTCTTGCTCCGGCTTGAGAGTGACGATGTGATTCATTCGTTTTGGATTCCGAAACTTGCGGGTAAAACTGACATGATTCCCGGCCAGACCAATCGCGCCTGGCTGCAAGCAAACCAGGCCGGCGATTATCGCGGTCAATGCGGCGAATACTGCGGTGCCCAGCATGCGCAGATGGTTATGCACGTTATCGCCGAACCGCCGGATGCGTTCGCCGCCTGGCTGCGCCGACAGCGGCAGCCGAGCACAACGCCGACGGATGCCCAGGCATTACACGGACAACAGATTTTCCTCGCACGCTGCAGCATGTGCCATACAGTAAATGGATCCGACGCCGGCGGCCGCGCCGGCCCCGATCTGACGCATTTGATGGGTCGGCACACGATAGCGGCCGGCGTTCTGCCGAATACCGTCGAAGAGTTGACGCGCTGGGTGGCCCACCCACAGGACGTGAAACCAGGTGTGCGCATGCCTGTCATCGAGCTGAACCAGGACGACCTTCATGCGCTGGTGACGTATCTCGAAACGCTGAAATGATGTCTGGATGAGCGGAGCATACCTTGGCAGCTGATCATTATTCGCGCGTACCCATCACTGTCAACAGCAGCACCGACCCCGGCATTGCGGAGCGGCTCGAACGCATCTGGAAGACCGAACCCGGCCTTCGCGGCTGGTTCGCTACGGTCGATCACAAGCAGATAGGACTTCGCTACCTCGTGACTGCCTTCCTCTTCCTCCTCATCGGCGGCATCGAAGCGCTGTTATTGCGCTTGCAGCTCGCAGGTCCAGGTCGTCACGTACTTACCCCTGACCAGTACAACGAGTTGTTCACCATGCATGGCATGACCATGATTTTTCTGTATGCGTTACCGATCCTGTCCGGCTTCTCCAATTTCCTCTGGCCGCTGTTGCTCGGATCGCGCGATATGGCGTTCCCGCGATTGAATGCGTTCTCCTATTGGGTGTTCCTATTCTCCGGATTATTCATGTACGCAAGCTTTCTGGTCGGACGCCCTCCCGATGCTGGCTGGTTTAATTATGTTCCCTACAGCGGGCGCAATTACAACCAGAACGTGGGCATGGACCTGTACGCGCTGGGCATGGTGTTTTATGGCATTTCGACGACGGTCGGTTCGATCAACTTCGTCGTTTCCCTGCTGCGCACCAAGGCGCCCGGCATGTCCATCAATCGTGTTCCGATCATTATCTGGGGCACATTGACCGCTTCGGTCGGCAATCTTTTTGCGGTGCCGGCAGTAAGCCTGGCCTTCCTGCTTCTATGGTTTGACCGGAATTTCTATACCCATTTCTATGACGCCACACTCGGCGGCCATCCGTTGCTATGGCAGCACCTGTTCTGGATGTTTGGCCATCCCTGGGTATACGCAATTGTGCTGCCGGCCATGGGAATTGTGTCCGATGCCTTGCCAGTATTTTGCCGTCGTCCGCTTGTCGGCTACACGCCGGTCGCGCTATCGACCGTGACCACCATGTTCATCGGTTTTGGAGTCTGGGTGCATCACATGTTTGCCACCGGGTTGCCACCGTTATCACTCTCATTTTTCTCGGCAGCAAGCATCATCATCGTTCTCCCCAGCGCTGTCGCCGTTTTCGCATGGATCGCCACCATCTTTACCGGGCGCCCCGTGTTCAAGACGCCCTTCCTGTTTTTCGCCGGCTTCATCGTTCTGTTTACGATTGGCGGCGTCTCCGGATTCATGACCGCATCAGTGCCGCTCGACTGGCAGCTGACCGACACCTATTTCGTCGTAGCGCATATGCATTACGTTCTGCTCGGTATCAACGTCTTCCCTGTGATTGGCGGGCTGACATTCTGGTTTCCTAAGTTCACTGGCCGTATGCTGAACGAGCGGCTTGGCAAATGGAGTTTCTGGATCATGTTTATCGGCTTCAATGCTGGCTTTTTCCCGATGCATATCTCTGGGCTGCTCGGCATGCCGCGCCGCATTTACACGTATCCTCCGGGCCTGGGCTGGGATCTTCCGAACCTGGTGACATCGGTCGGCTCCTTCCTGTTCGCCGCAGGAATCCTGCTGTTCCTGATTAACGTAGTGCTTAGTTTGAAATCCAAAAGGATGGCCGACGCCAATCCCTGGGATGCGCCCTCCCTGGAATGGACGATATCGTCCCCTCCTCCCTCGTACAACTTTGCGGTCATTCCAACACTCGCCAGTCGGCATCCGCTATGGGAAGACCGGCTCGATAACGGCGGGGCGAGTTCGTCGCTGAGCGAAGGCCTGCTGCTTGACCATGGCCGCGAAACTGTCGCCACGACGCCCCTCGACGCCGAGCCGATCGCCATCCTGCGCATGCCAGAGGATTCCTTGATGCCATTCACGACTACCATCGTCCTGACTGTGTTGTTCGGCGCGCTGCTGCTGCACGCCTGGTGGATTGCCGGGTTGGCGGCGATTCTGACTTTCATTGCGACGGTAGCGTGGCTCTGGCCGCAAGCCTCGCTCGGACAAACTGCAGAAGCGATATGAACGTCGCCCAACTCGTCACCAAGCCCCTGCCGGTCGGCAGTGTCGATCACCGAGCTTCCGGCTGGTGGGGCATGTGGTGCCTCATTGCCACCGAAGCCGCGTTATTCGCTTACTTGTTATTCAGCTATTTTTACCTGGGATCCCAAGCACACGGTCATTGGGTGCCGGAACTGCCGAAGCTGGCCTTGGCGCTGCCCAATACCTTTATCCTGATTGCCAGCAGTTTCATACTGCGCTGGGGTGAGAACGGAATCCGGTGCGGTAAGCAGAACCGCCTGGTCTGGGGGCTTGGCGGGACAATCGTGCTTGGCATCGTGTTTGTCGGCATGCAAGTGCTCGAATGGCATAACAAGCCTTTTGCCTGGTCGACGGATGCCTATGCATCGAGCTATTTCGTGACGACTGGCTTTCACATGATGCACGTCATTGGCGGCCTGCTGGTGCTGGGCGTGCTGCTGCTTTGGACGACGTTCGGCATGTTCAATGCCAAACGCTATGCCGCAGTCTCTATTGGCAGTCTGTACTGGCATTTCGTCGATGTCGTGTGGCTCGCTGTCTTTACCTCATTCTATTTGCTGCCTTATCTGCATTGACGCCATGCATACCTATCCCGATGCCGCCTTGTTCGAGCCCCAGGCGCCACGCACCGTCCGTCCGCTGCGACTCTGGTTCGGGCTGCTGGCTGCGCCGGTCGCGTGGATGCTTGACGATATGCTGTCGTACTACATTGCAAGCCTGGAATGTCGGATCAGACCGTCCGGTGATGCACCACTGTATGCCGGCACTCTCTGGTTCTGGGTTGTCTTGATAGCCAGTCTGGCGGTAGCGTCGGCGGGGACCTGGGTCGCTGTCGGCAATTGGCGCAGGACTCGCAGCAGTCAACCGAGCGCTACGCACGCGCAACCATGGAGGCATGATGGCCATAGGCGTTTCGTCGCCACGGCCAGTGTGTTGAGCAGTATCGGATTCCTGACGGCTTTTGTATTCATGGTGTTCAACGTTGCCTTTGCCCCGATATGCGGATTCTGATGCTCGTCACAACACTGACAGCGCTTATGGCTCCCTGCCTCGCCTGGAGCCACGACGGGTACGAGCATGACGTGTCGCACTGGATCGCCGATCCATGGATGCTGGTCCTGCTCCTTGCGTCAGCCGGGGCCTATCTGCTCGGCTGGCGCAGCCTGCGCCGGGAAGGCAATGCGTCCAAGGTGCTGGGGTGTAGCCGTATATGGATGTTCAGCGGCGGCATGTTCGTCCTCGGCATTGCCCTGGTATCGCCAATCGACATCCTTGCCGAGCGGTCGATGAGCGTCCACATGACCCAGCACATGCTGCTGATGCTGGTCGCGCCGCCCTTGCTCGTATGGGGACGGCCGGTAGTCGCATGGCTGTGGGCATTCCCGTTGGCCGGGCGTCGGCGCATCGGGCAGGCCTGGATCGCAAGCAGGTTTCATCGAACTTATGGATTCATGATGCGGCCGATTGTGGTTTGGGCCTGCGCCAGCATTATGCTGTGGTTCTGGCACATTCCCTTCGCCTATGACCTGGCGCTGGAACACGAGAGCGTGCACGCGGTGGAACACTTGTGCTTCTTCATGACCTCGCTGGCGTTCTGGAACTTGACGCTCGCGCCTTGCGGCAGGCGGCAAACAGGACATGGTGCAGCCCTGGTCATGGTGGCGACGTTCTTTTTCCATAGTGGATTGCTTGGCGCGCTGCTGACCTTCGCGCGTACTCCGTTGTACCCGCCGTATGCGGGTGGCGCATTCGGCCTGGCAGCGCTCGAAGATCAGCAGCTGGCCGGTCTCATCATGTGGGTGCCGGCCGGCACTGTGTATCTCGTGGCCATGCTTAGTCTGTTCGCCAGCTGGCTGTCCGCCGTCCATGCCTATGACGCCTCCGCCCACAGTGCTGGAAAACCGCCTACCTGAGCGGGCCTGGCCGGAGATTCTCAATCAGACACATGGAAATGAAACAGTGAATGCGAGTGCCTTACGAATGACAGCGACTTTTTTCCTGTTCTGGGTCACAGCCGCTTCATGCCAGGATGGCCGCAACGGGGAAAGCGGCAATGCGGCGCGCGGCAAGGCGGCAATCGAAAGACATGCGTGCACTGCTTGTCATGCGATTCCGAACATCCGGGGTTCAGGCGGCAACGTCGGACCGCCGTTGGGCAGGATGGGCGAACGCAGCTACATCGCAGGCGAGTTGCCCAATACACAGGCCAACATGGTGCGCTGGTTGCGTAATCCCCCAGCGGTCGTACCGCATACCGCGATGCCGAATCTCGGCATAGACGAGACAGAAGCCAAAGACATGGCCGCCTTTCTCGCAACGCTCAAATGACGCAGGAGCCTTTTATATATTGACAGTCGGATTGGGAAATGGATACCTATCAACCCTTGCGCACCGCGGTGGCGACCGTCTTCGCCCTTGTCGTGCTGGCAGCGATCGCCGGCGGCATCGTCGTCTATTTTGGGTTGTACAACGTGGCAGCCACGCATGAGCATGCCAACGTCCTTTACCATCTCCTTCACACGGTCATGCGCAGATCGGTCGGCGCGCGGGCCGACGATATCCCGGTGCCAAACCTCGATAGTCCGCATCGACTTGATAACGGCTTTGTGCTGTTCCGTGAACATTGCGTACAGTGCCATGGCGCGCCGGGGGTCTCGCCGCGGGCATTCGCATTCGGCTTGCGCCCCGCGCCGCCCGATCTCGTTCCCCCGGCAAAGGATTGGCCACCATCTCATTTGTACTGGGTCATCAAATATGGCGTCAAGATGACCGCGATGCCCGCGTGGGAGTACCAAGTCAGCGAGCAGGAACTCTGGGACCTGACCGCGTTTATAAAACGATTGCCGACTCTCTCGCCGGCAGACTATCGCCAGTGGAATACACGCCTGCCGCCGACCGGCAATACTGCTGTGGCCAATGCGCTCCCCTCGAGCAGGATTGGCAACGTAATGGCAGGACGCCGCGCCATTGATGAATATCTTTGTGCGACCTGCCATCAAATACCGGGTGTGGTTGGTGGAGATTCCACGGTCGGACCGCCGCTCGCCGGCATTGGCACACGCAAGTACATTGGCGGCACGCTGTCGAATTCGCCGGAAAACATGTTGCGCTGGCTGCGCGATCCGCAGCAGGTCAAGCCCGACTCTGCAATGCCGAATTTGCACATCCGAGAGCAGGACGCCCGCGATATAGCCGCTTATCTCTATACCCTCAACCAGACCTCCCCCCAATGAGCGTGGACATATCGGACAGGAAACAAGCGGAGCTCACAAAACCCCTTTTCATGCAGGCCCCTGGAAAAACTGAAGGAAGAGAAATGTCTAGAAAAACTCATGAAGACATACGGCACGAAGCAGGAAGCCGCCGTATCGTTCAGCACGGCCGCTCCTCAACAACTTCCAGTATCGCCCACGCCATCGTCATCAAAAGCGACGAACTCTTCTTCCTATGCGAAGCGAACGGCGACGTACCATTCGACGGGTCGAACGGCCTTGGCTTCTACTATCATGACTGCCGCTATCTGAACGGCTATGAACTGCGACTGGACGGCATGACGGCCGACCGGTTGGCATCGACTGCGGTGGAAGGATCATCGGCCACCTTCGTGCTGGCCAATCGCGACGTCAAAACTGCAGGCAATGATCTGCTGGAAAAGGAAAGTATCGGCATCAAATGGGAGCGCACGCTCGACGCGAACACATGCGCACTGCATGACAGCATCGCGTTCAGCAATTTTGGCGTCAAACCAGTCGACCTGCCACTCACGATTCGTCTGCGTTGCAAATTTGAGCCGATATTCGCTGTGCGCGGCGCTCCGCCGAAGAAGCGCGGAAAACTGGAGCCGACACGGTGGGAGAATTCGGCGCTGCATTTCGAGTACGAAGGTGCCGACAAGGTGCGCCGCTCGCTTTCCGCGCTATTCCACCCGGCGCCGCACCAGACGACGGACACGACAGCGGAGTTCAATCTGTCGATCGCGCCGCATGCCACCGCGACGATCCGATGCTCATTGCATATCAGCGAGTCACCAAATGACAGCCAGCGTCGAGCACCGCGCATGCCCGCCTCGCAGGATGAGCACGACGACGATTTCAAGCGCGTACGGCAAGCACATAACCAGGCGAGTGGTGAATGGCTGAAAAATGCCACGCGATTGGACTCGGACGATCCGCGCCTCAATCGTGTCGTGGATCAGTCACTGCGCGACCTACATTTGCTCAGCACGCCGATGCACGGACATCGATACTTTTCCGCGGGTGTGCCGTGGTATGTGACGCTGTTCGGTCGCGACGCGATTATTTCGGCGCTTGAGACGCTGGCGTTCCTGCCTGGGCGGGCCGAGGATACTCTGCGGCTTCTGGCGTCATTCCAGGGAACGCGAGAGGACCACTGGCGCGACGAAGAGCCGGGAAAAATCATGCACGAGCTGCGCGTCGGCGAGATGGCGCACCTCGACGAGATTCCGCAAACGCCGTACTACGGCACGGTCGATGCGACGCCGCTGTTCCTCATCCTGCTCGCACGGCATGCCGAGTGGACCGGCCGCCTCGATCTGTTCACGGAACTTAAGCCGCATGTGCAGGTGGCACTGTCTTGGATCGACCACGCGATCGCTCAAAGCGGATCAGGCTACCTGACATACGCAACCCTGTCGGGCAGCGGTCTCACGAACCAGGGCTGGAAGGATTCCGGCGACTCGATCATGAATTGCGACGGCAGCCTGGCGACGCCGCCGATCGCGTTGGTGGAGGTTCAGGGCTACGTTTATATGGCGAAAAAAGCGATGGCTGCCCTTTATCGCCGCACTGGCGATTCGGCCACCGCTGACCGACTCGGGAAGGAAGCCGAGGAACTATGCGCCCGTTTCCAACGCGACTTCTGGATGGACGATCTCGAAACGTACGCGTTGGCTCTGCAAAAGGGTAATCAGCCTGCAGCGGTCGTCTCATCCAACCCCGGGCATGCGCTGTGGACCGGCATCGCAACACCCGAGCGCGCATTGAAGACGGCCGAGCGTCTGATGCGGGAAGATATGTTCAGCGGCTGGGGCATACGTACCTTGTCGTCGCGTGAGCGCAGATTCAACCCACTTGGTTATCACGATGGGACAGTATGGCCGCACGATAACGCGATTGCCGTGGCCGGATTTCGCCGCTATGGATGCCTCAGTCATCTTTCCCGGGTGATCGACGGAATCGTCGATGCAGCAGTACATTTCCCGCATGGACGGCTGCCGGAAGTGTTCGCCGGGTTTTCACGCCAGGAGTTTTCCGTCCCCGTCCGTTACCCGGTAGCGTGCCATCCTCAGGCCTGGGCCGCTGGCTCTGTACCGTTCATGATCGAATCCGCGCTCGGGCTTAGGCCCGACGCCTTCAATCACTCCTTGCATATATCGCGTCCCGAGCTTCCCGAATCCGTGCATGAGTTGACACTTAAACGGCTACGTGTCGGGGATGCCGTGGCCGAAGTCAGGTTCAAGCGAAACAAGCGCGGCAATGTCGCAGTAGAGCACGAATGCGCCGGTCATCTTGATGTGATTCTCGAATGACGCTGCACCATGCAGGCGTTTTGTCGTCTTCGGTTCAAGCAAATGACTGCTATGTTTAACGCCAGTCGAAGGGAGTTGCTACGCATTGCTGAGCTCTCCATTGCTGGGACGGGAGAAAAGTGGGCATCGAATTAACCGGTCATCTGCACGTTTTGAAAATCATTGCTCCGCATCGCCAAAGCATCAGCATTGAAGTGAATTACCGAGAAGCTGCATAGCGGATTATTGCAATCAGCTCCTCAATTGCATCAAGGTACTGTCGGCCCAGCTCCGTCCTAGGGCGCCTAAATATATTTATACAAATATTTCCGAACTTTCGGCCCGTCGCCTTTATCAAAAATAGCATGTGAGTGTGGGCTGCACAGGCCAAAGAAGGGTATTCCCGACATGGGTGCCTTCTTGCCATCCTCACGTTGCATTGGTGAATGGTCGAAGTTGCGATTATTTAGCCGAGCATAGTATCGATAGGAATTTCGCTCCAACGTGTGGGGACATAATGAAAAATGGTCGTCCAGAAGTTGTAGTCATTACCGGCGCTACGGCCGGCATCGGTCGCGCGGCCGTGCAGGAATTTGCGAGACACGGCGCTTCGATTGCCCTGCTAGCACGCGACCACGAACGGCTTGAAGCTGCGCGGGCGGAAGTCGAACAGCTTGGCGGCAAGGCAATCGCGATTCCGACCGACATGGCAGATTATGCACAGGTGGAAGCCGCCGCAGAACGCGTGGAACGCGAACTTGGCCCCATCGACATCTGGATTAACGATGCGATGGCCACAATCTTGGCACCCTTCGATGAAATCGAGCCGGAAGATTACCGGCGCGTCACCGACGTGACATATCACGGGTTCGTCTGGGGTACGATGGCCGCTCTGAAAAGAATGCGCCCGCGCGACCGCGGCACCATCGTGCAGGTCGGCTCCGCGCTCGCCTATCGCTCCATTCCATTGCAGTCGCCTTATTGCGGCGCCAAGCACGCGATGAAGGGATTTACTCAGTCCGTCCGGACTGAACTGGAGCATGACAAGAGCAAGGTACATCTCGTCATTCTCGACATGCCGGGTGTGAATACGCCGCAGTTCGACTGGTGCAAGACCACCCTCGACCACCATCCCAAACCGATGGGGAAGTACTACCAGCCGGAAGTCGCGGCCCGTGCGATCTACTGGGCGGCCCATTCCCGCCGTGCCGAGGTAGTCGTCGGCATGCCGTCTTTGCTGGCCATTATCGGTGAAAAGTTCATCCCGCATCTGCTTGACCGGTATCTCGCGCGTACTGGGTTCAAGGGGCAGCAGACGCAACAGCCCATTCCGCCGGACCGCCCCTCCAATCTGTGGCAGCCGGTGCCTGGACCCTATTCGGCGCATGGCGCTTTCGATCAAGGCGCACGTCGTCACAGCGTCGAACTATGGGCCAGCATGAACCGCACCTGGCTGCTGGCCGACGGCTTGGCGCTCGGACTGTTCCTACGCTCGCGACTTCGTCGAGACAACGCAAGAGTGCGGGTCTCGACGAGCGCATCCTAACGTTGACCGATCAGCCGGAAGTGGTGTTGAGAATACAGATATGGCTTCCGGTCGCGCACAGAGGCTTTCTGCCATTCATTCCACGTTAAACGTCGAACCTGGGATCGACATTGCCGGTTATGGCGAAGTGCACGACTGCGACATGGTGGCGGTGACGGGCCACGGTTATGAACAGTTGTCTGCGTTTCAACTGGCAGTGGACGACTCGTGCATCAGTCCAGGATGCAGTTGAAAACATGTACGCAAACAGCGCGAAGCACAATTTGATCCAATCCGTCCTTCAGAAAGCGAGTTCAACATGAGCAAAACCGTTGGCGATTTCTTTGTTGAACGTTTGTACGAATGGGGCGTGCGCCGCATCTTCGGTTATCCCGGTGACGGCATCAATGGCGTGCTTGGCGCGCTCGACCGTGCTAAGCACAAGATTGAATTCATCCAGGTGCGCCACGAGGAAATGGCGGCGTTCATGGCGTCCGCCTATGCCAAATTCACTGGCGAACTTGGCGTATGCCTGTCGACTGGCGGGCCGGGTGCGTCGCATCTGATCACCGGGCTGTATGACGCGAAGATGGACCACATGCCGGTCCTGGCCATCAGCGGCCAGGCTCCGCGCACGGCGCGCGGCGCGCATTATCAGCAGGAATTGAATCTCGACCGGATGTTTTCGGATGTGGCCGACTTTGTGCAGGAAGCGGAAGCGCCGGCGCAAGTGCGCCATATGGTGGACCGCGGCATACGGATAGCCATTGCGCGCAATGGCGTCGCCGTTCTCATTCTGCCGGGCGATCTACAGGATCTCCCGTATGAAGATCCGCCGCGCCATCATGGCGCGGTGTTGTCCGGAATCGGCTATAGCAAGCCGAAGGTGCTTCCCTATGAGACCGACCTGCAGCGTGCGGCCGAGGTGCTGAACGCCGGCAAAAAAGTGGCCATCCTGGTGGGCGCAGGTGCGCTCGGTGCCACGGCGGAAGTGATTGCCGTCGCGGATAGGCTCGGTGCGGGCGCCGCAAAGGCCTTGCTTGGAAAGGCCGTGTTGCCGGACGACTTGCCGTGGGTGACCGGCTCAATCGGCTATCTGGGCACCGAGCCGAGCTACGACATGATGATGAAATGCGACACGCTGCTGATGATCGGCTCCGGCTTCCCCTATACCGAATTCTTGCCGAAAGAAGGCAATGCGCGCGGAGTACAGATCGATATCGATCCGGGCATGTTGAGCATCCGCTATCCGGCCGAAGTGAATCTGCATGGAGATGCGGCCGAAACGCTGCGCGCGCTGATCCCTTTGCTGGATCAAAAAACCGACCTATCCTGGCGCAGGCACATCGCAAAGCATGTCGACGACTGGTGGACGACGATGGAAAACCGTGCGCTGCAAACCGCGCATCCGATCAATCCCCAACGAGTGGTCAGGGAATTGTCACCCCGTACGCCTGACCGGGCCATTATTACCAGTGACTCCGGCTCATGCGCGAACTGGTACGCGCGCGACTTGAAGATTCGTCACGGCCAAATGTGCTCGCTTTCCGGCGGCTTGGCCTCGATGGGCGCAGCCGTTCCCTATGCGATTGCCGCCAAGTTCGCGCATCCGGACCGGCCGGTAATCGCCCTGGTGGGCGACGGCGCCATGCAGATGAACAATATGGCGGAGCTGATCACGGTCTCCAAGTATTGGAAACGCTGGTCGACGCCGCAATGGATTGTATGCGTCTTCAATAATGAAGACTTGAATCAGGTGACGTGGGAACAACGGGTGATGGAAGGCGATCCGAAGTTCGAAGCCACGCAGCAGATTCCCAATGTTCCTTATCACAAGTTTGGCGAATTGATTGGCTTGACGGGCATTTTCTGCGACCAGGAACAACATGTCGGTGCTGCCTGGGAAGCAGCGTTGGCATCGGACCGGCCGGTCGTGCTGGAATTCAAGACTGACCCCGAGGTGCCGCCGCTGCCGTCACACATCACGCTGGCGGAAGCGAAAAAATTTGCCGAGACCATTGTGAAAGGCGATCCGCGCGAAGGGCACATGATTGCCGGCGCGCTCAAGCAAGTCTTCAGCAGCATTATCCCTGGAGACAAGGAATAATGACTGCGCCGGTGCCGTGGCGCACGGCCAGCCTGGATCACCGGCCATCCGGCCCGACCGTCGCAACGTCGCTCGGCGTGGCGACACTGGGCTTGGCCGCTGTCGCCGGGCTGATCCAGCTGAAGCGAGCCATCCAGGCTAAACCATCCCCACATGCGGGTCCGCATCCAGACGCGGTGGCATTAGTAGAGCCGGCGTCGTTCGCCGCGCGCGAATTGCACGGTTCAGCGGCGTTGCTTGCGACATCGGTTCTTACCGATAGTGCGCTCGAACACTATCGCGGCGACTTTGAAAATCCCGGCATGATCACGCCGCTGCTGGCATCGCTAATGACGGTAATAGCGGGCGCCAGCAGTGCCGCGTCGACTACGGGCCGATCAAGAATGACGCGTGACGGCATCTATGCCACGGCAGTGGCGGTCGGCGCCGCCGGTTTCGCCTTCCATCTGTACAACGTCTTGCGCCGCCCCGGCGGCCTCGGCTGGCTCAATCTGTTTTATTCGGCACCGATCGGTGCGCCGGCGGCATTGTCGCTGGCCGGTTTGATCGGGCTCGCCGCGCAACGCGTGCGCGATACTCCCGCTGGCAGCTCTCCGTCCCTGCTCGGGGTGCCTGCGGGGCAAATCCTGTCGGCGCTGACCGGGATCGGGCTAGCCGGCACTTCGAGCGAAGTTGGCCTGCTGCATTTTCGGGGTGCCTTCCACAACCCTTTCATGTGGTTGCCAGTGACCGTGCCGCCGATTGCGTCAGTGTTGATGATTGCGGATACCGTTGCGCCGGCGCGG
Organism: Noviherbaspirillum autotrophicum; assembly: GCF_000818395.1. Taxonomy (GTDB): domain Bacteria; phylum Pseudomonadota; class Gammaproteobacteria; order Burkholderiales; family Burkholderiaceae_D; genus Noviherbaspirillum; species Noviherbaspirillum autotrophicum. The sequence continues at coordinate 469,750 of NZ_JWJG01000028.1, forward strand.
GTGCGACATGGATGGCTCACCCGCGCATGGCTTGCGTTGACCGGCATGCTGGGGATTGCCGGTATTGCCTTCCATGCCTACGGCGTCGCGCGGCAGATGGGTGGCTGGCGCAATATCCGCCAGAACGTGCTGAGCGGCCCACCCTTGTCCGCCCCGCCAAGCTTTACCGCATTGGCGCTAGCAGGATTCGCCGCGCTGTCCCTTCGCACACGGCATGAAAACTGGAAGGGGACAGACTCGTGAAGATGCTTTATCCACACTATGACGTGCTCGGCAAATGGGATACCCCGTCTTTCGATGACAAAACGCGCGGCGTGCTGGCCGCACGGCTGCATGTCATTCCCGAACGGCGATTCTTTACGCAACACGAGTGGACCTTGCTGGATTCCATCGTTGCGCGCGTGATGCCACAACCGGAACGCGCCCAGCCGATACCGATCGTGCCGTGGATTGACGATATGTTGTCGAGCAACCGCGGCGAAGGGTTCCGCAACGACAATATGCCGCCGATGCGCGACGCCTGGCGGGCGGGCTTGGCAGCGATCGACCTGGAATCGCATCGGCGACATGGATGCGGATTCGTCGAACTGGATGCCGCATCATGCGATACGTTGTTGCGTGCGATCGAACGAAATCAAGTCGATGCGGCCATCTGGACCACGGTTCCGGCGCGGGGCTTCTTCATCGACATATTGGTCAAGACTGCTGCCGGCATCTATTATTCCCATCCTGCCGCGTGGAGCGAGATCGGCTTTGGCGGACCGGCCAGCCCGCGTGGCTATGTGCGCCTCGGCTTCGACGAGCGCGACGCCTGGGAAGCGAAGGAAGCCAGATGAGCGCGGAAGCGCTGCGCGCAAAACAAGGCCGCGCGCCGGATGTGTTTCAGTCCGGCGGCTGGATGCCGATGCGCGAATTTGGACATGACGAGCCTGTCGATTTTGCGATCGTCGGCTCCGGCGCCGGCGGTGCCACGCTCGCCTGCAAACTGGCAGAAGCTGGTTTTTCCGTAGTGGTGTTCGAGGCCGGCCCATTCTGGCGTCCGCTTGATGATTTCGCATCCGACGAACTGGAGCAGCAAAAACTGTACTGGACCGACGCGCGCGTCACCGCCGGAGACAACCCAATTGCGCTTGGCGGCAACAATTCCGGACGTGGCGTTGGCGGCTCGACCGTGCATTTCAGCATGATTTCCTTGCGCTTTCGGCCCGAATGGTTCAAGTGCCGCAGCCAACTCGGCTATGGCTTCGACTGGCCGGTTTCGTATGAAGAAATGGTGCCGTACTATGAAGAAGCCGAGCAGGCGCTGAAAATCTCGGGGCCGGTGAACTATCCATGGGGGCCGCCGCGCCGCCGCTATCCGTATCGCGAACACGAAATGAATGCGTCGGGCCTGGTGCTTGCACGGGGTGCGGAAAAAATGGGCATTCGATGGGCGTCGACGCCACTCGCCACCGTCTCCGCGCCGCGCGGCAAGTCACCGCCGTGCGTATATCGCGGCTTCTGCAATTTTGGCTGCTCGACCAATGCCAAGCAGAGTGCGCTGATCGTCTGGATTCCACGCGCGCTCAAAGCGGGCGCGGAAGTACGCGATCTCGCGATGGTCGGCCGAATCGAGATGGACGGCAACGGCCGCAGCGGACAAGCGATCGGTGTGCATTACCATCGCAACGAGGCATGGCATTTTCAGCGAGCGAAAAACGTGGTGGTGGCTGGATATGCGATCGAAACGCCACGCCTGCTGCTCAATTCCGCCTGCCCGCAGTTTCCGCAAGGACTGGCCAATAGCTCGGGGCTGGTCGGCACGCACCTCACCACGCATGCCGGTCCCGGCGTTTGGGCGACCTTCGATGAAGAAATCCGCTGGTACAAGGGGCCGCCCAACATGGCGGTCACCGAGCATTGGAACTATGTCGACCAAGGCAAGGATTTCCACGGCGCCTATGCTTTCATGAGTCAAGGCCCGCTGCCGCGCGCATGGGCGCAACTGATGGCGACGCAGCGCCATCTGTGGGGCGATACACTCCGCGCGGAAATGCTGAAATACAACCATATGGCCGGCCTGGTGCCCGTGGCCGAGACCGAACCGAGAGCGCAGAACCGGGTGGAAGTCATCGACGAAACCGATCAATACGGCCTGAGGATTCCGCGTGTCGTGTTTTCCTATTCCGACAACGACAAGCGCCTGCAACGCCACGCCGTGCGCTTCATGGGCGACATGCTGGCTGCCGCCGGCGGCCGCGATCTCTGGACCAGTGACGACACCAGCCATCTCATGGGAACGTGCCGCATGGGCGACGACCCGGTAAGCAGCGTGGTGAATGCCGATGGCCGGAGCTGGGACATTCCCAACCTGTGGATTTGTGACGGTTCGCTGTTTCCGACCTGCGGTGGCGTCAATCCCTCCCTCACCATCCAGGCGCTCGCCTGTCGCATCGGCGACCGGATCAAAACACTGGCCCGCCGCGGTGAAATTTGACTGGAGAAAGTCCATGAAACCCATTACCAGCATTTTTGATCTCGAAGCCATGGCCAAGGACCGCTTGCCAGCCGTCATTTTCGACTACGTGCACGGTGGTTCCGAACAGCAAATCACTTTGCAGCGCAACGTCAACGACATGCGGGCGCTGGCCCTGCGTCAGCATGACTTGCGCAACGTCGCCGACCGCAAGCTGGCGGTAACCATGGTGGGGGATCCGGCACGCATCCCGCTAGCCATTGGTCCGACCGGACTGGCCGGCTTGACCTGGCCTAATGGCGAATGCGAGGCGGCGCGGGCGGCTGCGGATTTCGGTGTGCCGTATTGTTTGTCGACGATGTCGATCAACTCCATTGAAGATGTGGCGGAAGCGACCGGAAAGCCGTTTTGGTTCCAGCTGTACTTGATGAAAGAGCACAACGTCAACGAAAACCTGATCCGTCGTGCACATGATGCAGGCTGTTCGGCACTAGTACTGACGCTCGACCTGCATGTGCAGGGTAAGCGCTGGGCCGACGAAAAGAACGGCCTGTCGGTACCGCCCAAGTTGACGCTGCACAATGCCGTCGATATGGCAAAGCATATGGGCTGGATGCTCAGCATGGTGAAGAGCAAGCGCCGGACCTTTGGCAACCTGGAACATGAGGTGGCGCAGGTCAAGAATTTGTCGGCCTTGACGCAATGGATCGAGTCGCAGTTCGATCCTTCTTTCGACTTCGACACCGTCAAATGGGTGCGCAAGCAATGGGACCGCAAGCTCATTCTGAAGGGCATTATGCTGGCTGACGATGCGAGGCTGGCGATTGATGCTGGCGCCGATGCCATCATCGTGTCCAACCATGGTGGCCGCCAGCTCGATGGCGCTCCATCATCGATTTCGGTGCTGCCCGGTATCGCAGACGCAGTGCGTGACCGGATTGAAGTGTTGTTCGATGGTGGCATCCGCACCGGCGCTGACATCGTCAAGGCGCTCGGCCGTGGTGCACATGCCTGCCTCAGTGGGCGTGCATGCCTGTACGGTTTGGCGGCCAATGGCCGCGAGGGCGTCGACTGCGCCCTGAAGCTGTTCGAAGATGAGCTGAATGACTGCATGGCGCTCACCGGCTTGAAAACGCTCGATCACGTGCCCGCCGAGGCCGTGACCGCGCAGCCATCGTTATGATGTCGCTCGAATATGGCAACTCCCTGGTTTCTTTTTGCGACAGGCATCGAAAGCAGCATTCCCACGATCGTCCAAAGAAGATCCCGGATCGATAAGAGCGAGAATTATGGGCATTACACCCGCTGACGCCCCGACGTCACAGTGGCTGCGCCGCTCGTTATCCGCTTCCCGCGCGATGGCCCGCCGTTCCGAAAAACGCGTTGCGGTGCTGGCTGTTACGATTGGAATTTTGCCGATGAGGCATTTAGCAAAGTGCGCCATTTCGATGATTCGGTGATTTCTGGTTCCAGCAACTTCAGAGGTGCGTATGAAGAAATATCGTGATGATATCGAGGCCAACTAACGAGTCAGCCGGCCGGTTGAAGCGTCTCCTTGGAATAGCGACACTCACTCTGCCCTGGCATCAACGCCGTGCTCCGAAAGCTGAGCACCGAACCAGCGGTGAATAGCTGTTATGAGATGCAGATCAGCAGTGCGGAATGTGATGGCCGCACCCGCCGGCAATTCCGTATACGAAATCTTGATGCGCGAGGCCCCGGCGTGAAGTTCCTTAAGGCCAGGCATGTCCGCGCCATGCAGCGTCGCCGGATCGGCATAGTCACCGTGTTGAAACCTTCCGGCCTCGTGTTTAAGGTGCTGCCGAACCAGTGATACTTGGTCGGTATCGCCTGGATCTCTTGCGATAACCTGCTGCATGCCTCCCGACTCGGTCATCCTGAACACGTGTACGGTCTTTGACGCGTCGAAAGGCATGGCACTGTGAGACATCTGATGGACATGCTCTTGCCGAGTTTGCGCGAACGCTGTGGAACCATTTAATAGCAGAAGTGCGGCAAGCACTTTCGCCGTGCGACAAACTCTGCGAGCTTTTAACCTCATGAATTTCCTCCTTGCCTACGCGAACCAAATAGTTAGCGGTGAAAGTAACCGGACGCCGCGTGAGGTGAACATCAACACCTGCTTCCCTGTTGGCCCAACAGTCACCTCAAGAGAAAATTTCGGGCTTGGCTGCGGCGCTTATTGCTGAAAAATATCCGAATACATTTTGCGCCGCCCTGGGCACCATCGAGGCAAGATGATCGCCGCGCCCCAGAAGGATCTGGTCGTTGGTCGACAGGATGAAATAGTGTCATACGGTTAATGAAGTGAAAACACTGGTACCGTTGGCAGGGACTTCACTACCTCCGGCATATTGCCGTCGGCATCTTTTGCCGCCATTAAGCGTACCCATCCCAGCACTTCGTTGATACTGGCAAGGCCGCTGTATAAAGCAGCCCGGGCTACGCAGTAAACCTGCATGTCATTGATGCCACTATCCGAGGTTGCCAAGGGCGACTGTACGAGGTCGTGGATGCGATTTTCTATATCGTCCAGGTCCGCGGTCAGCTCCGCACGCAACACATGCATACTGGACACAGCATCGCTTGCGTCACAAAGGTCCATTCTTTCCATGTTCAATTCTCCAGTCTTGTCGGGTATAGTATTTCGTGCCCTTAATGCCAGACGCTCGTACTGCGGCCTGAACCATGCCTGCATGCAGCTCTGGTTATTGGAACGGTGCAATAACAACGTCATGATGTGTTGTCATCGCGCTTTGGCACTGCCCAAGGGGTGACTTGGTGAAGATTGGGCGGAAAAATAAAAAAGCCCGCCGAAGCGAGCTTTCTTGCTACTCATCGCTACGTCACAGCAACCCATGCTATCTGCGTGGTGTTTCTGAACTGATGTTGTGAGCGCTCATGCTACCTGCATGATGCCCTCATGATCCGAACGCGTCGCGCTATTGTGAGTACAGACCGCATTGCTGCGTCGTTGCAAAGCTGACTGATCGTGCCCAGCATAGTTTTCCTGGACCCACGCTATTTGCATGGTGTCCTCGTCCAAGTATTACGACAACCCATGCTATCTGCGTGGTGTCCTCGCTGCTTGAATTTGCCGCGTTGGTTGCCGAGAAAGGCCGATGCCGGCCTTCACGACTGATCAGTCATTTTAACGGCCGCACACTGCGGCCGTCGTCTATTAGATGGGACGAATGTTGCTGGCCTTTTCGCCTTTTGGGCTGGTGCCGCGCTCAAACGAGACGCGCTGGTTTTCAGCCAGGCTCTTGAAGCCATTTGCCTGAATGTCCTGGAAGTGCGCGAACAAGTCAGCACCGCCGTTATCCGGCGTGATAAAGCCGAAACCTTTTGCATCGTTGAACCATTTCACTGTGCCAGTTTGAGTACTCATGCTATTTCCTTGTTGAAAAGATAATGGGCAAAGCCCGAAACGCACCCGAAACCAAGGGAGATCTAACTGAAGGGATTCAAACGGGAATGGCTCTGTGGAAGAGCAAGACAGGAAAGAGACCGACAACGATTACGACTTGATGCAAGTGCAGCAAATTCAATATACAGGAAGCAGGCCGACTAATCCACACCTTTCGTCGGTTATTTCACGCGCCTATTTCGACGATGCAGTATGACATCCACTTTCAGGTCCGCGTCGGGCCTGCGTAGTGCTTCGTTGCTCAGGCGGCTATACCTAGTCGGTTGTCCCTGGCGAAGCGTCGCTGCTGCGATGACCAAGCATGAACTGGTCGCCGTAGTGGCTAAACAAGGCCGAACCGATCGGCCGTGCGAAGAAGGCGATGGCGAAGGTCTCGCGCGCGACTGCAGGATGGCCGATCGGTTCGACGCGGCAATGACCAGCGCCGCGGCAGTGGCGTAAATGTAGAAATCGAAGAACTCGATGGTGGTACCGATGAGGCTGGCAAACAGCACCGTTCGGGGGGTATTCCTGGCAACGTGAGTATGCGCCATGAAGATGTTCCTGATTATTCCTATTGTGAACCGCCGGCAGCGTGGGAGATGGATGAATGTTTGGCCTACTGCGGCTCCCAGCCCCCTCCCAGGGCAAGGAACACGGCGATCTGGTCGCTGGTAAGCTGCGCGTCGGACGCTGCCAGCGCACTTTCCGCCGTGGCGAGCGTGCGTTCGGCGTCCAGCGCGGTCAGAAAATCGGCGCGGCCGTAGCGGCACAGCTCGCGTGCTTGCCGCGACGCCAGTGCGCTCTGGTCGCGGGCGCGCGTCAGGTCCGCATGGCGATCAAGATCGCGTGCATACACGGTCAAGGTAGTTTCGGTTTCGCGCAGCGCGTTCAGCACCGCCGCATCGAAGCGTGCGAGTGCGGCATCGCTGCCCGCCTCGGCTTGGACGATGCGGCTGCGGGCGCTGCCGTTCATCGAGCCAGCTATCGCGTTACTCGGACTCTGCGCTTGTGCGTTGGCCCCGATGGCACCGCACGTTCCTCAGGGTGATGCATGACGCGTGTCGCATCGCATAAAGGGCCCCGCCACCTCTTGTCAAACCAGCACAAATCCGTTCACGCTAGTACAGTTTGTGCACATACTCAATACGTAAAAAATATTTTTGACAGTCCCTTGTACCCACAACCAATATGCGCATCATCTTCCATTAAGTCATTGATTTGTCAGGTGGAAGCAACTTGCCCATTTTGTGGGCAATCTAATAAAAACGGTATGTTTCCTTGAGTTGCGGCTTGTCAACACCCTGTTATTCACAAACTTATTCACAGGAAATGTGGACTAGTAGAAAAGTCCTTTTTCCATCAGGTATTTACCTTAGATTTGTAATGAAGATTCTTAATCTTCATGCCCTCTTCGCTTAGAAGATGGATTGGAGACTCGCACCCGTCATGGAAAACGCCACGTAAATCCCACGCGTCGGATTTTTCTGATGTTCCTCCGTGTCTCTCATTGCTATACTCTTTCCGCAAATCAACAATCTGCATGAGTTCTACTGTCCCTCGCCAGAACTTTTTGGCGAAATCGCTAAGGAGCGAGTTTCTCCCGGAAGCCCGGAACAAGACGTAATGGCCAAAATTATGAAGCGCAGGCACCGGCTTTCGGCAATTCTTTCATCTATAAGAAGCAACTTCTCTCACCTGCTCCTGTGGCCGTTGGTTTGCTTGGTCTTTGGCGTGGCCCTCTGGGGGACTACATTCGCCAAGCTGCAGTCGGAAAAAAGTGAACTTCAGCAACAGGGCTTCAAAGACGCAGCCTCTTTGGCCAATGGTTATGCGCGACAGCTGAATCGCAACGTCCAGCAAATCGACCAGATGACCCTTCAGGTTCAATATGATTGGTTACTATCAAAAGGACAACTGCGGCTTGAGAATCTCGTTAAAACGGGTTTATTCCCGTCGACGACCCTGCTCAGGGTGAATATTGCCAACCGCCGTGGACGTCTTGTCACTGCGACGATACCGATCACCAAAACCGTAATGGTGAACGACCGTGAATATTTTCTTTTTCACAAGCAAAATAATTCGAACGTGTTGCGAGTCGGCACGCCTGTTGTCGGCCGGGTGCTGGGAACGAACATTGTCCAGTTTTCACGTAGGCTCAATGCACCGGACGGTTCCTTTGACGGCGTTGTCATCGTTTCCGCCGAAATCCCCTACTTCTTGTCATTCTATGAGTCAGCGAGCCTGGGGAAACGTGGGCTCCTTGCAGTAGTCGGTGACGATGGTCACTTGCGTGCGTCTGGTATTGGCGGTTCCGTTCGCGACTTCAAGCCGGCCACGCGCCACGTGCTTCAGCAATTGTTGGCGGCCCCAGGACCAGTAAAAGAATCCAGCCTCGATGCAGATAAAACCTCGCCATTCTTGGTGGCGGGAAGCCACCTAAAATCCTACCCGCTGGCCGCCGTTGTGGGATTAAGCGAAGATGAAATTCTTGAACCCTACCGGAAAAGCAGTAATACCTATAAAAATTTTGCTATTGCCGGCACGGCAGTATTGTTTCTTTTTGCGTTGGTTTCAACCCTCCAGTCGTTGCGCTTTATTCGCATTCGACATGAGTCAGAGAAGGCCAGGGCGATGTACGGGATAACCTTGGAAGGTGGCAGCGAAGGTTTCCTGATGTGGCGAGCGGTCTACGATGGAAAAAAGCAGATCGCTGATTTTGTCATCGTGGATGCCAATGAGCGCGCAGCAGGCATTTACGGCGTGGGCAAAGAAAAACTGGTTGGTAAAAGACTGTCCTCGTTTTATGAGCCGACGTATTTCGAGAAGCTCATGAAAACGTATCGACAAGCCATGGAGGATGGCTACTACGAAGACGATTATCCGGTGCCGCCGGAAAGCCCTCTCAAAATGGTTTGGCTGCATAGAAAGATGACCCGCACCAGCCTCGGGCTTGCGCTTGTACTCAAAGACATCAGTGAAGCCAAGGCATATGAGCAGCAGCTACTCCACCGAGCAAATCATGACGCTTTAACAAGCCTGCCCAATAGGCAATGGCTCGAGGAAGCGTTGCCTGCGACATTACAACGTGCGGCTGCCAGTGAATTCGGTGTGGCGGTACTGTTTATCGACCTCGATGGATTTAAGAGAGTCAATGACACGTTAGGCCATTCTGCGGGAGACGCCTTGTTACGGGCTGCTGCTCATCGGCTACAGTCCGTTTTACGGCCAACCGATTGCGTTGTACGGTTTGGCGGGGACGAATTTGTCGTCGTCCTTGAACCTGTCCTTCGCAACACGAAGCCAACACGCGTAGCCGACCGGATTGTGGAGGCCTTCAATCCTCCCCTCGAGATTCACGCTGAACGACAATCGGTCGGCGTATCCATTGGCATCGCAGTCTTTCCCGACGATGGGGGCGATAGCGAAACACTCTTGAGGAATGCGGACGCTGCCATGTACGTAGTGAAGAGCGAAGGAAAGAATGGCTATCGCTTTTACCAGCCCCAGCTTGGGGAGGATATCAAGAAACGGATTTCATCTGAAAACGCGTTGACCGAAGCGCTGGAGAAAAAGCAATTCATTCTGTTTTACCAGCCACAAGTGAATACCGCAACGCGCGAACTTTGTGGAATGGAAGCGCTTGTACGATGGCAGCATCCCGACAAAGGATTGATCCCACCATCCGAATTCATCCCCTTGGCCGAGGCGACGGGCCGTATTGTCGCACTTGGAACGCAGGTGATTGAACAAGCGTGCGAGCAATTGGCACTGTGGCGGAAACAGGGGATAAGGCTGGTGCCGATATCCGTGAATGTCTCGGCACAGCAGTTTAATCAGAACGTCGTGGTCCACACGATTGCGGCATGCCTTGAGCGATACGATGTCGCGCCAGAGTTGCTGGAAATAGAAATTACCGAATCATCGATGTTAGCAAAGCATGCCGAAATCGAGTCCCAACTCGCCGAGTTGAGGAAGATGAGAGTGAAGCTGGCCATCGACGATTTCGGAACGGGCTATTCATCCCTGTCGCAACTGCTGCGCCTGCAGATGGATGTACTCAAAATTGACCAGAGCTTCATTGCGCAACTCGGCAACGGCTCCCCGGGCCTGGTGTTTGTCAAATCCATCATCTCGCTGGCCCACTCGCTCAATATGACGGTCATTGCCGAAGGCGTGGAAAATGACGAGCAACTACGCCTGTTACAGGACCTCTCTTGCGACCAGATTCAGGGATACTTGATTTCACGCCCTGTTCCTGCACAAGAGATTACCGCAATGCTACAGAAGCACTAAAAGTCATCCGTCATATCGACCATAAATCAAGCCGAAACAAACGTCTCAAATGGCGGTCCGCGGTGTGGAAGGAGTATTCGCTTGAGCATGAGCTTGGCCGCTTCACCTGCTGTTACCGCTTTCGATACCAGGAAACCCTGAACCTCATCGCACGATAGAGACTGGAGAATATCCAGTTGTTCAGAAGTTTCGACTCCTTCTGCGACGACTTTCATATCAAACGCGTCCGCCATCGACACAATCGCTCGAAAAAGCTGCTTTCCTTCTGCCCCGTCGCTAAGGCTTTTGGTAAATGCCCGGTCAACTTTTAATACGTCGACATCAATACGATGGAGTTGCGCCAGTGATGAATATCCCGTTCCGAAATCATCAATCAACAGTGTGACGCCAATTGCACGCAGCTCAGTAACCAACATGAACATTCGTGCGATGTATGCTTGGGCGATCGTCCTCTGTCTCTCTATGTCTTGCATACAGAGAATGTCACAGCTCAATAAGGCGGAATTACCGCGCGAATGGCACCTTAAACACATTTTCCTTGGCGTTGTAGCGTCACTTCATGCTAAGTCCCTGTTCGATGCGAGCGGCATCCAATACCGATGCCTGAGCTCAAACCGGAGCACTGACTGCTGCGGCAAGGGCAGCGGAAATTGCAATACGTTTCAACACGGCGGGACTCCTTCATCAATGCATAACCGGATACAGAATGAATCCGGCAACTGCCGCAGCTACGATGACCATTGGTTCTTGGAGTTTCTTGAAGCGCCAGAGCAAAGCCACCACGACGACGGCAATGACGGCTGTCGGAATGTCGACGATGGAGCGTCGTGCTAGCACGATGACGGAGCCGGTGATGGCACCGATTGCCGCCGCGGTGATACCGTCGACAAACGCCACTACCCCAGGCAGTTTCCCGTATTTTTTGAAGTACGGTGCCGGGATAATAGTGAACAGGTAGCAAGGAATGAACGTGGCCAGGGCCGCAACGGCAGCTCCGGATAAGCCGGCAATCAGGTAGCCAATGAATCCGACTGTAATGACTACCGGCCCGGGAGTAATCATGGCGACAGCCACAGCGTCGACGAATTGCTTCTCATTGAGCCAGTGGTGCTGTTGCACGACCCCGCCATACAGGAACGGCACAATGGCCAGCCCCGAACCAAAGACGAACGCGCCAGCCTTGCCGAAGAAGAGCCCGATTTGGGTCAGCAACGATGTATCCATCGACCCGAGCCACGCACCTGTCATCGGTGCTTGGATCAACGCTGCGGCATGGACGCCGCCACGCGCTAGCCATTTCGGTGGTGCACGCAGTAACCACACAACGACACCAGAGGCGAGGAACAGCCAGCCCACTTCGGACTCGGTCACAACTGTGACGACTAGCAGCAACAGGTAAATCGCCCAGAGCAGCTTGTCCTTGCCAATGCTTTTCTGCGTCAGCTTCTTTGCGCTCATCGCGATAATGCCGATGACCGCCGCCCCGACACCATAAAACACTACCTGCATCCACGACAACCCACCAAACCGGGCATAGGCCCAGCCGAGCGCCACCACCATGAGGAATGACGGCAGAACAAAGGCAAGACCGGCAAGCGTCGCACCGAGGACGCGGTAGTGAACGAAGCCGAGATAAATGCCGAGTTGCGCGGCCAGGGGCCCGGGCGCCATCTGAGCTAGCGCCAGCCCCTCCTTGTAGTCGCTATCGGTAATCCATTTCCTGTCCTCCACCAGGTCGCGATGCATGTAGCCCACCAGCGCGACCGGGCCACCAAAGCCCAGCGCACCGAGGCGCAGCATGTACAGCACCATCTGCCAGAGGCTGTATCGGGGAAGTTGGTAGCCATCAGTCATGTTGCCGCCTCCTTACTGTAATGGCGGTGGAGTGAATCCAGGACATGACTGAACTCCCTGAGAAGGTCATCGTCGTCGCGTAAGCGGTCCCGCGTCCCTGACAGAATGGCTTCGAGCCCGGTGGCTTCCGGGGGCACGGTACCACCGACATCGAGAAAGTGGACGAGCGCTGCGATTGGCGACAAGCCACGGTCCTTTTCCAGGTCGAAGCTCTCCAGTAGCACCTCGAATGTCACTTTGTCGCCGACGTGGGTGAATGCCGCGCCGTTGAAGTCGAAGCCCAATGCTTCGGGTGGGCAATGGGCCGGGCTGTCGAGCCAGAGGAACTTCGCCTCGCGGTCAATGAATCGCTGAATGAGCCAGGCGCTGGCCACCCGGTCGACCCAGAGATGCCGGCGCGTTGCCCAAGTACGGCCTTGGTAGTTAGTTCGGGCCAACCGTGGAATCGTCCGTATCTCGGCATGCGGCTCATCCGGGGACAGAATCGTCTCCACGGCTTCCTGGAAGTCGGCCCAAGCTGTCTGTGCCGCAAGCGACGATTCATTGGGAAAGAAATCGATGCCCTGAATGGCTTCCAGGTCCTTGCGCAGCCGCTTCAGCGTCCTGGCTAGCTCGGCGGTTCTTTGAGATGCCAAGGCCTTTCTAGCCTGGGCAAGGCGGCTGGCAAAGTCGGCATACTCTTCTGCCCGGCTAAAGAGAGCATGAAATGCTGCATCGTCGTCGGCAGACCGCGCAGCAAGATGAACCACCCACGCTTGTCCGCCATCGGCATTGGTCTGACCGGCGAGTTTGCTCAGGGCCGCAGCACGCTTGCTTCCTTCTGGAAGCAAGTACGCCCCATCGCGCAAGGCCACACATCCCAGCGCCTTGATTCCCCGCCATAGCCGCATTCGCGCGGTGGCTCCAGCCGTTGGTAAGGTGGTAACAAGCAGCAGCCATGTTCTTGTATTTACATTCATGTAGAGAAATCTACTATATGTAATGAAAATAACAAGATAAATACACGGAATGAGAAGCGGCGCTGCAGCTCTCCTGAGGCCGTTCAATAATTTGTCCCAGGAGAACCTGACCTACCTATTGCTATTGTCCTGCACTGAAATTCTGCATTCACGCTCGCTAACGTCTTTTCAGTCACATTGGCCGCGAATTCTCCTGGAAATTTGCCTCGGCGCCACCATGCTGTCGCCTGCCTGCAGAATTCCTTAAGACAATTTATCGAAGATGCACATGTTTAATCTAACAGGTAAAAAAAAATAATGATGCATCCCGAACTTCGTGCGTTCACCCCAAAGATTTACCGCGCCACGACGGGGGCATTCCAAGCATCGCCATTTCCCGGAAGGGATCAAGCGGGGCGAAGTGCCGCACTATGGATATGCCCCCAATAATCGCGTGCGCAGTATCGTCTCGAAATCCTGACGGGTAGAGCAGAAGAGATGAACGTACACGATCTTCTTCTCATCATCGATCTGATAAATGATTTTATTCAGATCCTCAACGACCATCTGCCGATAATGGTCGAATCCCGTCTCGAGCAGTTCGGGAATCGGCCTGCCCATTCTCGGAGTGGTCTTCAGCGATTCCACCGACGCTTTGATCGCCACATAGTTATCGCGTGCCACCTCGGCGCCGAAATTTGGCAGTAGATAGTTGATATATAAGTTCCGAAGCTCCGATTGGGCGCCCTTGAGCAAGACTACCGGGTACGTCATCCGGCAACTTCCTGGTCCATGTTGGCAAAGAAGTCATCTGCATCGACGAACTGGCCGCGTGCAATTTCCTTTTGTCCTAACGCCAGAATCTTCAGCAGCGCCATCGTTTGCTGGGTTTGCTCAAAGCTTTTGATGTCCTGCACGACAAACGTCGCCTCCCCATTTTGTGTGATGATCATTGGTTCGCGGCTCGCGGTAATCTCCTTGACCACGGATGCGGTCTTTTCCTTGAGGTAACTGATTGGCTTAATGTGTGATGAAAATTGCATGGCCATTCTCGCAGTATATGAAATGATCAGTCTGAATATAGACTGAATTTGGAACGAGCGTCAACCAAACTGTGGTCAGATGATTGCCATTGCTGAAGATCGATGACCAGCTTGGCCATCGCCGTTAATGCCGGTGACTGCGACACGAAGAATTGACGGCCGTACCCGCCATACGCAGGACTTGCCGCTTCATTGCCATGAACGTGCGCTTGCGCTGTGGATCAAGCGTGCCTTCTACTTCGTCTGCAAACAGCGTGTCATAGCGCCGAACGCGCGGGGCGCCTCGGTGGCAGCGATGGCTGCGGCGATGACTGCCTTGGCGACGACCGGCACGCAGGAAATCAATGCCCGCGTGCCGGCCGGGACTGCATCGAAGCGCCAGCTATCCGACGCCTGCCAGCCGCCTCCCGGTAGCAGCGCGACCTGTTGCAGGCAGTCGGCCGCATGCACCGGAAGCCGGCCGCCCAATCGGCGAAACAGGTTCAGCGTTGCCTGCGGTTCGTGGGAAAACGCCCCCTGCAGCATCAGCACGGAACAATGATCCGCCAGGCGCCGTATGTTGCGTACCAATGCCTCGATCGCCCGGGCATGGATATCGAACGTATGTTGGCGTGCTCCGGCATCAAGCTCATCAAATACGGGTTCTCGATTTCTGACAAGGATCAGGAATCCCGCTTCTTGGGACGCATCCACGACCCTTTGAAGCAATGGAAGCTGAGCCCAATGGCGCTCGAATCACGCGGCCGCTGGGAAGAGTACACGAACGCCAAGGAAGTGATGTTCGAGTGTCCCCATATTCCCGAGGCGCCATGGTGGGGCGTGTCGCCGATAATCAGAAGCGGGCGCGGCCGAACTGCCTGCATCCTCTCCTGAGGCAGATTCCCTGCCAGGAGCTCGCGTAAGCCGCCAAAGCTATTGAAACGGGCCAAAATCGAAATCAAGGACTTACCGATCGTCGCGCCACAGGATCAAAGGGATCGATACACGAGTTAGAGCCTATTTCGATAGGGCGGAGCGCCAAGCAATGAGACCGCACGCGAACTGCAGCATGGCGAGATAGGTATCCTCGCGCTTTTC
>NZ_JWJG01000028.1:484852-898715 GCF_000818395.1 Noviherbaspirillum autotrophicum
AGCTGAGCATTTTCGTGAAAATTTCTTCGCGATTAAGCTCATTGAAATTCTCATGGTAATTGTCCGGATAAAAATGATATTCGAGCAGATCCGGATTGATGGTCTTTAGCATGGTCTCGGTTGCGCCTGCATCGGCCAGCTTGTCATTGCCTGCGACGACTGCGAACAGCGGATAACGCCACGCTGAAAGCTTACCGACCAGTGCGGCCTGCGCCTGTTGCAGGGCATGGGCGAAGCGGAAGGTGACTTCGGTCGCACGCACATGGTCTTTCTCGTCCGCGAAATGGCGCGCCGTGATAATCGGATCGTGGGTCAGCACATTGGTCATGGACGCCAAGGGCACTTTCATCTTCGGAAAGAGCGCGGCCAAGACGGTGGAGAGTGAAACCAGCAGCTGGGGCACCTTGATTGCGTTCACGTAGTAGGGCGAGGAAATGATGAAACCCTTGATGTCGTGATCACCGGCAAAACGATCCAGGCCGAGATGGGTCGCGATCAGTGCGCCCATCGAGTGGCCCATCACGAAGATCGGCAGACCCGTGTAGTTACGCTTTACCCATTGCAAAAACAGCTCCGCATCATTCAGAAAACTGTCGAAGCCGGCAATGTCGACACGCTTCTTGCGATCGTGGCCGATCATGTCATAGCTTACTGTCGCGATGCCTTTTTCGCGGAAATACAACGCCGGCGTCACATAGTCGCCGGCATGCGCCATCCCTCCGTGCAGTGCGAGGATGACCGCTCGCGGCTGTTTGGGCTCCCAAATATGAATGCAGCGTTCAACATGGTCGCTGCATTTGAGTGTCGCTAGCCTGTTCTCGGAAAATCTCATCGCATACTCCAAATTATGCATTCACACCGACGTCCCAACCGTGGGCCGGGCGCCTAATACTTGATGCTATGATAATGCCAAGAGCCTGCCCATCATGGAAGGCTGACGTACGAAGCCAAATGCTTATCCTCGGAGGGCACGAGCTCAGGCACATCGAAAAACTATCCTGAATCAAGGTTTTTCATCGTTCCTGATGCCGGGCATTGGCTTCTTGCGAAAGCGCGATTTAATTATCGCGCGTGGCTCTCGTATGCGTCCCGCTCCGCACTCGGAACCGGCTCATCAAACAGCTTCGCTATGTAAGAACGGTGCGGCTGCGACAACGAGCCGAAGAGCGAGGGGCCATGAAAGCGAACAGAACGCGCCATAGGCGCTCATGGCACATCGGCCATGCGCGCCTTACTGCGTGAATTCAATCATTCCAAGGAAAACAATGAAACTTGAAACTCTTGCAGTGCACGCCGGCTACACACCTGACCCTACAACGAAGTCGGTGGCAGTGCCGATTTACCAGACCGTGGCCTATGCCTTTGATAGCGCGCAGCACGGTGCCGACTTGTTCGATCTGAAAGTCCCGGGCAATATCTACACGCGCATCATGAACCCGACCCAGGATATTCTGGAAAAGCGCGTTGCAGCTCTCGAGGGCGGTATTGGTGCGCTCGCCGTCGCGTCGGGCATGGCCGCCATCACCTACGCCGTACAGACCATCTGTGAAGCCGGCGACAACATCGTTTCGGCCAGCACGCTATACGGCGGCACGTATAACTTGTTTGCCCACACACTGCCGCAAATGGGCATCCAGGCGCGCTTCGCCGACTCGCGCAAGCCGGAAAGCTTCGCACCGCTGATCGACAGCCGCACCAAGGCGATCTTCTGCGAATCGGTTGGCAACCCGCTGGGCAACGTTACCGACATCGCCAAGCTGGCCGACATCGCGCATGCGCACGGCATTCCCCTCATCGTCGACAATACCGTGCCGAGCCCCTATCTGTGCCGTCCGTTCGAGCACGGCGCCGACATCGTCGTGCATGCGCTGACCAAATACCTGGGCGGCCACGGCAACAGCATTGGCGGCGCGATCGTCGACAGCGGCAAATTCCCCTGGGCCGAACACAAGGAGCGCTTCAAGCGGCTCAACGAACCCGACGTTTCCTATCATGGCGTGGTCTATACCGAGGCGCTCGGGCCGGCCGCCTATATCGGCCGCGCGCGCGTTGTACCGCTGCGCAATATGGGCGCAGCGATCTCGCCGATGAATTCCTTCCTCATCCTGCAGGGTATCGAAACGCTGGCACTGCGCATGGACCGCATCTGCGACAACTCGCTGGCGATCGCACGGCACCTCAAGTCGCATCCCAAGGTCGCATGGGTGAACTACGCCGGGCTGGAAGACCATCCGGACCATGCGCTGGTGCAGAAGTACATGGACGGCAAGGCATCCGGCATCTTGTCCTTCGGCCTGAAAACGGTGGACAAGGCCGATCCGCGCGCGGCCGGCGCACGGGTGCTCGATGCGATGAAGTTGTTTACGCGACTGGTGAACATCGGCGACGCAAAGTCCCTGGTCACCCACCCGGCATCGACCACGCACCGCCAGCTCAACGCGGAAGAACTGGCGAAAGCGGGCGTGTCGGAAGACATGCTGCGCCTGTCTATCGGAATTGAGCATATCGATGATCTGATTTCTGATTTGGATCAGGCACTGGCAGCGGCATAAAATAACGTCGTACCAACAAAGGCGCCGGCTCAGGCAGGGCCGCGCGCCGACGCCGCTCGTATCGTCACAAGGAGATTTCATGTCGCAATGGTTCGAAGATAACTCGCTGTCCATCGGCCGCACTCCGCTGGTGCGCCTGAATCGCATCACGGAAGGCGCTGGCGCCACCGTGCTGGCCAAGATTGAGGGCCGCAATCCGGCATATTCCGTCAAATGCCGGATTGGCGCGGCCATGGTGTGGGATGCGGAAAAGCGTGGCTTGCTCGGGCCGGGCAAGGAGCTGGTCGAGCCGACCAGCGGCAATACAGGCATCGCACTGGCATTCGTCGCGGCCGCGCGCGGCATTCCGCTCACGCTCACCATGCCGGAAACGATGAGTATCGAACGCCGCAAGCTGCTGTTGGGTTACGGCGCCAAGCTGGTGTTGACCGAGGGGCCGAAGGGCATGAATGGCGCTATCGCCAAGGCGGAGGAAATCGTCGCTTCCGACCCGGACAAGTACGTGATGCTGCAGCAGTTCAAGAACCCGGCCAACCCAGCCATCCATGAGGCCACCACCGGCCCGGAAATCTGGGAAGACACGGACGGCAAGGTCGACGTCTTCGTGTCCGGAGTGGGTACCGGCGGCACCATCACCGGCGTGTCGCGCTACCTGAAGAAAACCCGGGGCGCCAATGTGGTGTCGATTGCGGTGGAACCCAGCGCTTCTCCGGTGCTGACCCAGACCCGCGCCGGCGAACCCTTGAAACCGGCGCCGCATAAAATTCAGGGCTTGGGTGCCGGCTTCGTGCCAGAGGTGCTGGACATGAGCCTGGTGGATGTGATCGAAACTGTCAGCAATGAGGAAGCGATCGAGTGCGCACGCCGCCTGATCCGCGAGGAAGGCATCCTGTGCGGGATTTCCAGCGGCGCGGCAGTGGCGGCAGCATTGCGCTGGGCCAAGCGGGACGAGAACGCAGGCAAGAACATTGTGGTGGTGTTGCCGGACTCGGGCGAGCGTTATCTGAGCTCGGTGCTGTTTGAAGGCATGTTCGACGCCAGCGGCATGCCGCTGTAAGACTGATGTGGGGCACTTGGTGCCCCACATGGCAGCGCAGTCATGTTGTTCTTATGCAGTAGTTTTGGAAGGGTGCAACTTACATCCTGATGTCCGCGCGCCGCAAATTGATCTGGATCGCCATTGCGAAAAGGATTTCGGTAATTCATGCGCACCTCGCGCCTTGCCATAAGTGCAGCGATGTATCATGACGATATCGTCGGAACGTGCAATGCAGAACGCGGAGGTATTCAATGGACATTGAAAGCCGGACCCCGGTCCACTATGACGAAAAATCGATACGGCTGCACTGGATCACGGCGGCACTGGTGATCCTGCTGTGGTGTATCGGCATGACCATCGACTGGTTCGCGCGCGGTACGCCGCGCGTGACGATGCGCAGCCTGCACATCGTGCTGGGCGTGACCCTCGGCGCGGTGATCCTGTACCGGATCTGGTGGCGCAGCAGTGGCGGCGTGCGCCTGCCGCCGGCCGAGACCGGGAGGCTGCAGACCCTGGCGTCCGCCGTGCATTTCTTGCTGTATGTCAGCGTGCTCGCCGCCGTCTTGCTCGGCCTCGCCAATGTCTGGGTGCGCGGCGATACCATCTTCAACCTGTTCACCGTGCCGAAATTCGATCCGACCAACAAGCCCCTGCGTGAAACGGTGGAAGAGTTGCACGAACTGGCGGCGCATTCGGTCATCGTGCTCGCCGCCGTGCATGCTGGCGCCGCGCTGGTGCATCACTACCTGTGGAAGGATCAGGTGCTGCGGCGCATGCTGCCCGCACGCCACTAAGTGCCGGCAGGGGCGCTCATGCCGCCTTGCCCACGGCGAGGCCGTCGTCGTGGAAATGATCCGCCTGCGTGATCAGGCGGTCGGCATCGACCAGCTTGAGCAGGGTCGGCAGCGACGGATCGGCCAGGCAGGCAAACAGCTGCGCTACATCGATCGACTGGATCAGCAGCCGCCCGTCATTGGCCTTGATTACCTGCTTAACCAGCAAGCCGTCCGCGAGCGCGGCAAACGGCGTTGCCACGATGTGCGCCAGCGGGAATTCCGGTACGCCGTGCAAATCGTCCACCAACAAGCCCACGCACTGCGCGCCGTCGCGCACCACCACGACCTGGCAGCCATTGGCAAGCGGTGTCGGCTTGCCATGCATTAGATAAGCCAGGTCGAACACCCACACAAAACGCTTGTCCTCGCCTTGCTCCTCCAGCGCTAGCAGTCCGACGCGCTCGCGCCGTCCACCCATCGATACCGGCGAGATGGCCGATGCCGGGAAGGCCTGCTGCACGTGCTTGGCAGGTAGCGCGAACAGCGCGCCGTCGCTGAAGAAGGTGGCGTATTCCTGTCCGCCGGTCATTGCCAGGTCGGTTGCGATGGCGGTATCGGCGCGGTTCGCGCTGCTGCGTTCGCGCACTTCGCCAAACGGCGAAAACACCACGGCCAGCACGTCTTCCCGATAACCGTCGGACACCTTGAACTCGCGATAGCCATGGGACACCGTGCATCCCATCACGCAATAATGCCCGTCGTGCGCGACGATGCGCGACGCGCTGCTGCCGTTGGCGCGCTTGAGTAGCGCCGGGTCGACCTCGAGCTGCGATCCGGCCGGACGCGCCGGATCGGTGGACGACAGCACGCGGCCGGCGCGGTCGATAAAAAACGCCGTGGCTCCCGCCTTGTCGTGCAGCGCGCCGCGCAGCATCGCCGCAAATTCCGGCTCGGCATCGAACACGATGCCGATGCCGCCCACCACGCTGGTGTCGCGTGCCGGGTCGCGAATCGCCGCGTGGTAAACATAGGTCGGGCGGCCGCCGTACAAGGGCGTCGGCGCAAACGGCGTGACGTAGTACTCTTGCTCGCAGCGCAAGGCGCGCACCTTCGACAGCGTGTCGGCGTCGATGCTGCTGCCGATGACCGATACGCCGTTTTCGATCGGATTGGTGCTGGCAATGATCTCGCCGTTTTCGTCGTACACGAAAATGCGGGTGTACACGGTGTACAGCATGTGGATGTACTCCAGCACCTCGGTGACTTCGGCCAGCGTCTTGCTGCCGCGCTCGCGCGAAGACAGCGCGTTGCGCAGCTCCGGTGTCAACGCCCACCAGCGGCAGTCGTCCGAGCGTTCGTACAGGTTGCGGTCGAGCAGATCGACCAGCAGATGCGATTCGAATTCCGCATCGCGCAGCCTCGAGGCGAGCACCGTCTCATACAGATCGCGGATCGATTGCGAAAACAATTCGTTGCTGCGGTTACCTGTCTCGCTGATCTGGTCGAGGATGGTTTTCAGCTTCAGCAGCTCGCCGCGCTGCCCGGCGGTCATCACTTGTCCGTTCCACACCACGCGGCGGATGGTGTCGGCCGCAGTCATGATCTCGAACAGCGGCGGGCAGAACGAACGCGCATGCGACAGCAGGCCGTCGGCGAGGTCGCTGTCAAGTTCTGTGAGCGTGCACGCGTCGCCGTGGAAAGCGACATTGACCGGTACCATCACCTGCCCCTGCCAGCCGCGCGGCCCCAGGTAGCCCTGGTAGCCTGCGGCGCAAGAGGTGCTCACCAGGTATTCGCGCCCGCCATACAGCATCAACTGCGGCTGCGCTGCGCGGTTTACCGGCACGGTGGCGCCGAGCGGGATCCAGCGCTCGTCGGCGCTGGCGATCACGCGGTTGTCTGCATCCAGCAGCAGCATGTTGGAGCGGCCTTCCGGGTCGCGGTGCGAGCGGAAAATGCCCGCCATCTCTTCTTCGAAATGGAAGCACAGGCATAGCACGCCGACCGGCACGCCGCTGTCGGGATGGAGCATGCGGCGCGAATAGATCAACGCCTCCTTCTTGCCCGGCCGCAGGTCGCTGTGGCGGAAGGTTTCGACATAGGTGTCGGACGCGAGCGAGGCGGCGATCAGCGGGTCGGTGCTGCCTTCGAGCGGCGTGTCTTCATTGATCTGCACCAGCACATTGCCTGCGGTATCGAGCAGGATGATTTCGTCGTACACCGTATACTTGCTGCGATACGAGCGCAGCCGCAGCCGGATTGCGTCGGCGTCGTCGCGCAGGCCGGCGACGAACGCGCACAGCTCGCGGTCGGTTGCGAGAAAGCCGACGTCGGCGGTGCGCTCGTACAGGTTGCGCACCACGATGTCGATCACGTACTGCGCCTTGGTGCCGATCTCATCGAGCACATTGCCGACCTTTTCGCGCACCAGGCTGTTGACCAGTTCCTGCTCCAGCCGGGTGAAGCCGGCGCGGGTGGCGGCCATGGTCGGCAGGATCGCCTTGGCTTCGACCGGGCAGTTCATCTTGGCTGACGCTTCGATCATGCGCCACATCAGGTTCAGTTCGCGCAGCGATTGTTCGCAGCGCATCACGTCGCGCATGTAGGGGAGGAAGGTATCGACCGGGAGGGCGGCGGTATCGCTCATCGTCGTTTTTCTTGGTAAAGGGTGACATGCAGTGGCATTGCCGCTGTCCGGGTCGGACGGCGACTTGCCCCCTGAGCGGCACAAATTAGTGCGCTGCAGCAATATTGCAATTAGCACGCCAGCCAATCCACTGGCGCGCTTCGACAAGACTTTCTGTTCAGTCTCGGCAAGCGGCGGCGGGGCTCTGAGCCTTTCAAAAATACAACTTTTTCTTTGTAAATCAAGGGCGATGGCTTACTGCATGGTTGTCACCGTCGATCGTGCAGGAGTTGCGCCAACCGTATCGCAACGGTGTTTTTCATGGCGAACAGCGTAGGGCACACGGCTGCTTGCGCACAAAAATAGTGCTTCATTGCAACTTTTTAGGGCGCGCCGCAGGTGCCAACCTGCCGTGCAATGCAGAGCACAACGAAAATTCCTAAAAGATATATTTTGTTTGCATCTTTTAATCCACATGCTTAAAATTGCTCTTTATCAACGATTGCCAAACCGGTGCGCCTACCGGCGGACAGGGGGATGTCTTTCGCTTGAGCCCTTTTCAAACAGATCAGTAGGGAGTGTTCATGAACATCGACAAGTTCAAGCAGCAGCATATCGAAATCCTCACGTGCATCGCGACATTGCGGGATCTGGTCAAGAGCGGGATCCGCGACAATGCCGCCGACATCTCCCGCATGATCATTGGGATGAGTTCGACGATCAAGCTGCACCTCGCGGTCGAGGATACGATCCTGTATCCGGCGCTGCAGGCGACGAAAAATCCTGCGCTGGCCCGCATGGGAAAACGGTTTCAGGATGAAATGACGAGCATCGCGCTGTCTTACCTCGACTTTGCGCGCCGCTGGAACACGCCGGCGACCGTGGCCGGCAACCCGGAAGAATTCCGCGCCGACGCCAACAGCGTGCTCAAGGTGCTGTACGAGCGCATGCGCAAGGAAGACACCGACTTTTACCCGGTCATCGAGGCCAGCTGATTTCTCCCGCCTGGAACGACCGTGCCTACCCCCGCCGAGGAAATCGAGGTCAGCCCGTTTGACATGGTGCTTTGCCTGGCGCGCGCCATCGATTTCCTGCACCCGGCCGTGTCGGAACATCACCTGCGGGTCGCCTACGCGGCGTCCTGCGTGGCCGAGGAACTCGGCCTGAGCGGCGTGCAGATCGAGGATGTGCTGATCGCCGGCGCCCTGCACGACTTGGCGGCCGTCAGTTCGCCGGCCTGGGCCGGATTGCTGGAGGAAGCCCTGACGCAGGATTTGCTCAGCCGTACCCAGATAGCGCAGGAAGTGCACCGGCACGGCATGCAGGGCTATCTGATGCTGCGCGACTGCGTGCCGTTTGCCCAGGCCGCGCACGCCATTCGCTTTCATCATGTCGACTGGGATTTTGGCCGCGGCAGCGAATTCGGCGGCATCCCGGTTCCGCTATCAAGCCATATCCTGCGCCTGGCCGATCGCGTCGCGGTGCTGCCCGGCGACAGCGCCAATGTGCTGGCGCAGGTCGCGGACATGCGCGCGGCGGTGGCGGCGGGGCGCGACCGCCTGTTCCATCCGGACGTGGCGGACGCGTTCGACGTGATTTCGCACAAGGAGTCGTTCTGGCTCGACCTGACCAGCCGCCACAAGGAACGCATTCTCATGCGCCGCTTTGGCGGCGCCACCGTGCCGCTCGACCTGGAGGGCCTGCGTGCGCTGTCCAGAATATTCGGCAAGATCATCGACTACCGCAGCTCCTTCACCGCCACGCATTCGAGCGGCGTGGCCGCTGCCAGCGAAGGCCTGGCGACATACCTGGGCCTGGCACCGCAGCAGCGCGGGATGATCGGCGTAGCCGGGTATTTGCACGACATCGGCAAGCTGGCTGTGCCGCCCGCGCTGCTGGACAAGCCGGGCCGGCTGACGGCGCAGGAGATGTTCGTCATCAAGCAGCATCCGTACTACACGCACCAGATTTTGTCGGCGGTGCCCGGGCTGGAGCAGGTTAATATCTGGGCCTCGCTGCACCACGAGCGTCTCGACGGCACCGGCTACCCGTTCCGCACGCGCGACATTCCGCTTGGCGCACGCATCATCGCCGTGGCCGACGTGTTTACTGCCATCTCCGAGGATCGCCCTTACCGGCGCGGCATGACGCGCGCCGAATGCCTCGCCATTCTCGACAAGCAGGTGTGCGACGGTGCGCTCGACGGCGATATCGTGTCGATCCTGCGCCGCGAGTTCGACGAAATCCAGCAGATCCGTAACCTTTCGCAGCAGATAGCCATCGCTTAGGAATAGGCGAGCATGACGCGGTCTCGCCCGTCGGACTTGGCGCGGTACAACGCCTGGTCGGCCCGGCGGATACCGGCGGCGACTCCTTCGCCCGGCAACATGGCGACCAGCCCGGCGGAGAACGTCACCGTTTTCAGGTGTGGCAATTCGGCGGCGCAGGCAATCGCGATGCGGTCGCGCACGCGGTTGAGCACCTGGGCGGCGGCGTCGATGTTCGTATCGCGCATCAGGAGCAGGAATTCCTCGCCGCCCCAGCGCGCCAGCACATCGGTTGCGCGCAGCGCGGCTTGCGCCTGCCAGGCAAACATGCGCAGCACGGCGTCGCCGACGTCATGGCCGTGCTTGTCATTGATCTGCTTGAACCAGTCGATATCGAGCAGCGCCAGGCAGGTCGGCTGGCCGGACGCGCACAGCCGGCGCTCTTCGTCGGCCAGCACCTCGCTCATGTGGCGCCGGTTGGCCAACGAGGTCAATTCGTCCTGCGTGGCCAGAATCCGGATGCGCGCCAGCGCATCGGCCAGTTCCGCCTTCTGCGCTTTCAGATGGGAGCGCAATTGGCTCAGCTTGCCGGTCAAGAACGAAACCACCAGCAGCGTCGCCGCCGCGATGAAAAAGTGGATCATTTCCAAGCGTGGGGAGAAGCGGGCCGGATCGATGTGCGGCAGCGCGAACATCGCCAGGCCGAGCAAGCCGATGGCAAACACGCTGAGGCTGTGGCTTTTTTCCGCCTCCAGCGTAAATGTGCAAAACACCAGCACCACCAGCAGAATGCTGAGCGTCGCGCCGCGCGCCGGGCCGCTCAGCGCATAGTCGGCAACCGTGCAAATAATGGCCAGAATGCCCTGGGCGAGCGCCAGCTGCGATGGCCGCAGCGCCAGCCGCGTGCTCAGGCGGATGAGCAGGAAAAACGGCAGCAGCCCGCCGATCATCACGATCGATAGCCATAGCGTTGCCGACCGGGGCGCATCGCCGAAACTGACTTCCAGCCACAGCAAGCCGGTGCAAAGCAAATACATCCCGGCGGTAACCGCCCAATAGCCGAGCTGTCGCCGGATCTTTTCATCGGTACTGACGAGAAGGGACCAAACGGAGGAAAGCGAGCGCATGCAAGAACCTTTCGGTGGGCGCGGTGCCGGCCAGCTAAGGCTGGGGCGGCAGCCTGTTATTTCCATATGGTAACTAAATGTAACGGCTTTCCATATCAAAGGAAAGCGCCGCCGAAAGGATGCGCCAATTTTCCGGGCACGCGCAGGCGTCATTTACGCTGTCGGCAAACGTCAGGCGGGGCAGGGCGGAAGGGAAGGGAGGGGATTAATGGACGAGGAACACGCCGCCGAATGCGCCGAGCGTGATGAGGCGGCCATCGACCTCGGTATAGGACGCCACGCCCAGCGAGTGATAGGTCGACACGAAGGCGGTCACGGCGCCTATCCCAAGCACGCCGGCCAGCGGGCTGCGCTCGGCCATGGCTTGCGTGATCGTCGTTCTGTGCCTGTCCGGCGACGGGTTTAGCAGGAGCGCCAGCGCCACGGCGGCGGCAACGACCAGGTAGGTTTTCTTTGGCATGGCAGGCGCGCCGTCAATTAGCAGCGGCCTTTCTTCGCCTGGCCCGGCGGGCAATGATAGCCGCCCTGTTCAGAGGAAATCACGACGTGGGCTGCCGGCACGTCGGGTACCACAATGCAGCCGGACAAGCTAACGCACAGGAGGCAAAGCAGGGAAAGGATCTTTTTCATGTTGTCGGGCGAGGAGGACGAGGTGCATCAACATATCGGGGCGATTTCCTAACGTCAATTATGGATAACGACTGTTACAAAAGCTTCGCGGGAAAAATTGTTATTGAACGCGATCAAGCCACGGATATTCGCCTTGGCGTTTCCATTGGGTACTCGATTTTTATCAAGCACCATCCATATTCCAGTTCTGCGCCTCGGCATTGCGCGGCAAACTGCGCAGCGGACACGACTTTTTATGTCCCCCAACAACAAGCGGCGGCCTGCCGGACAAGGCGCGCTGGCTGCCGGATGAAAAGAAGACGGATCACGTACCATGGCCACACCAAAGAAAACCAAACCGGCGCGCGCGCGCAGCGCGGCGCAACCTGTTCGTCCCATGCGCAAGAAGCCCGGCCGGAAAACGGCGCTCGCCGCGCCGCCGCCATCCGATTCGGCCGTGTTCCGCCTGGTGCGACAGGTGCGGGAATGGACCGATTCCCTGCTCAACATATCGGTGGCCGCGACCGACATCACGATCACGCTGGCCCGGCAACGCATCAGCAGTCCCGAACAAAAGGACATGCTGAAAAAAACCGGCGACCTGCTGCGCAACGCGCGCAAGACGGCAGGGCTGAGCCTGGAGGAACTGGGCAAGGCAGTGGACTTGCAGGATCCAGTCTTGCTGGACCTGGCTGAAAACGGCAAGGCGGCGCTGCCCTTCGAAATCATCCTGCGCCTGACCTCGATCCTCGGGCGCAAGGATCCGGTCGTGTTTTTCCTGAACCTGACGCGCAGCTACAACCCGAAGCTGT
This sequence comes from Noviherbaspirillum autotrophicum, assembly GCF_000818395.1. Lineage (GTDB taxonomy): Bacteria > Pseudomonadota > Gammaproteobacteria > Burkholderiales > Burkholderiaceae_D > Noviherbaspirillum > Noviherbaspirillum autotrophicum. The sequence goes on from NZ_JWJG01000028.1 coordinate 496,661, forward strand.
GGAAGATCATCGAAGACCTCGGCTTTGGCCGGCTGCTGGTGCAGGCCGGGCGCGAGCGCGAGTTCGCCAACATCTACCGTGCCTGCGACGACGCGCGCGAACTGAGCGACCAGGAATTCGCCCGCGTGCTGGCCTTCGTGCAGTCGGCGTTCAGCATGGCGATGGCGTTCAGCGCGCGGGAACAGGCGGAGGCCTGACGCGCTGATTGTTGCAAGGATATTGCAGGCCGATCGAACTTCCTTTTCCACGCCGCGCTCCAATCCTTCATGCGGGGGCCGCTTCCATCGTGGAGGCGTTTCGCCTAAGCATGAAGGAGATCGCGATGCGTACACCGATTGGGTTGCTGGCTGCGATGGCGTTGCTCGCGGCTTGCTCTACCGCCGAACAGCGAGCCGCATACGATGCCGACCCGGCCATCGCGATGGCGCCGCAGTACGGCCCCGGATGCGAAAAGGTTGGCTATGCCAAGGGCAGTGAACAGTGGCGCGCTTGCATCTTGAAATCGAGCAAGCGAGATGACCTGGGACGCTGGGGGCAGTTCTGGGACCGGTATCCGCAACAGCAATCCTGGAATCTCACCCGCTAACATTCCTGTCCCCATCTTGCCGCCCTTACTGTGCCGCAAAGCGCAGCAAGGGCGGCTCGGTCGGCCCGGCCAGTTTTTCCCATGCCGCTTTCGCATCCGAGAAGCGGCCGTGGCCGATCAGCGGCTGGAAATCCGCGTCGTAGCGGATTGTCTGGTTGGGCACGTCGTCGGCCAGCCAGGCATTGCAGAATCGCTCGATCAGTTTGACTTCCCCTTGTTCCACCGCATCGATATCCAGATGGACCAGCTGCTGGAATTGCAGCGGCGTGAGGCCTTTGGGCAAGCACCACGCCGGCGTGCCTGCGTGCCGTCCCAGGATGGGCTGGATCATCGGATTGAGGCGGATCAGGGGACTGTCTTTAACGGGGGCGTCGGGGGAAACGGACACGGCGCCGCCGAGCATGAGATGGGTGGTATAGCTTGCCGCATCGGGCGGGTCGCTGATGATGCTCCTGGCCAGATTGTCGAGATCCTTGGCCAGGCAGGGGGCGCCGCGCGCCAGTTCCAGCACCGGGGACTGCGCCGGTCGAATGCCGGACATGGGCAGGTTGACCGACCCGGTGCCGATGCTGAGCACGCGGATGCCATGCGGCGTGCAATGGTAGCGTGCGCGATTGGCGAGCGCCTCCACCACGGCGGCCAGCACCGGGTTGTTGTAGCCGCCGATCGCCCCGTCCCAGTAGCGCCGGTCGGCCATGCGCAGGTCGTCGGAAAATTGCGCCGGCAGGTCGAAATAATTGACCGGCGCATTGGTCGATGCATGAATCGCATGCGCGAGCGTCGGCGCGGCCTTGCCCGGCTTGCCGTCAGCCAGGCTGGCGCGGTCGGAACGGAAGAAGGTCGCCCGCTTGAGGTCGTAATCGAAGCCGCAGATCAGCAGGTGCGGCGCCGCACGCGGCCCGAGCGTCAGCTGGTCCAGCGGCGTGTCGGCCAGCTCGTCGAGGATGACGCGCAATCCTTCCAGCTTGCGCGCCGTCGAATATTGGGGCCCGAGCTTCAGTGTCCGCTGCAGGAGGCGGTCGAGCAGGTGGTCCAGCCCCAGGCGGGAAAACAGCAGCTCGCGGGTTGCCTGGTCCTTGAACAGGGAGACGATCTCGGCGAGCGTCATGTCCTTGAGCAGGCCGCCAAGCACCAGGCTGCCGGCTGAATTGGCTGCCACCAGATCGAAGCGGGACAGGATGTGATGACCGCGCGCCTGTTGACCGAACAGCGCTTGCAGCGCGCGCGCCTGGATCAGCGCCCAGGAGCCGCCGCCGTCGAGCGAGAGAATCCTGAAAAATTTCCTGGTCGTGGACATCACTCCTCCAGACTTTCATATCGCGGCCGGCATGCTATGCAGAGCAAGAATGCGCCGCCGCCCGCATGGATCGGCGCCGCCCCGCGCTTTTCCTGCGCTGCGGGCGCGGCGCACCTGCCTCGTGCGGCCCGCTCAGTCCTGCACCGCCTGCTCCGGCTGTTCGGCGCGGCGCACCGATTGCGGCAGCACGCTGGCGACCACCTGGCCGACGCTGTCGCTCATGCCGATCACGACTTCCTTGACCGTCTTGACCGCCAGGCTGCTGATCTTGCCGGCTTCGACAATGGCGCCTTCGGCCGCGCGCTTTGCCAAGTGGGCGGCGTTGCCGCCGGTGTCGGCAGCGCCTTCGATGATGCCGTTGACCGCGTGCTTGGCGGCGCGGCCGGCGTCGTGGCCGACCATCGAAGCATGCTTGATGACGGCGTGCGCGGTTTCGGCCGCGGCGGTGATGACATCGCCGCCGACTTCATGCACGCCCAGCACCACGCCCTTTGCCACGCCCTTGACGCTGGCAGTCAGGTCCATGCCGACTTGCTCGGCCGCCTGGATGGCGCCGGTGGCCACGTCGTGGATGACTTTCGTGAGCTCGGCGGCCGCGCCGCCGCCGGCCTTGAGCGCATCCGACACCGTCGCCCTGACCACGATGACGATGTCGGCATCGGCCGCCTTGCCACCGGTGAGCCGGCTGACCATGCTTTCCTTGAGCGCTGCCGCATCCTCATTGCCGGCGGCGGCTTGCACCTCGGTGTGGCTGTCGACATCGGTGACATCGACGTCATGCAGTTGCGCTGTGCTTTCCTTTGCCTGAAATCCGATCATGGGTGATTCCTTTTTGATGGTTGAGGGGCCGGCTCCGGACCGTCGTGCCGTCAGCGGCGATGATTGTTGGAATGAGTTGGGCCGCCTTGCGGTCGTCGAGCCGGGTTAACTTTCGTCTGCCGGGTCGTTGCAGACGTTGATCCACATCACGCGGCCCGGCGCCGGTGCGGCGTGCACGCCACAACTTTCGCCCAGGAACATGCGCATCGGAAAACCATTGGCAAAGCCTTGAGGCGATTCAAATCCTGCGCCTGATGCGGCGCAAGGTGCGGTCAGCAAGGTCAATGCACCGTATGTTCATCGAGGACAACCCCTGCGCGGGACATCGAAGGAGCAATGGCAATGCACCCCTGGTTATGCAACGGCAGAGCGGCACATGAGCGCATGCGCTGACTGCAAGGCGCTCGCCGACCGGAATGTCACCGTGTCGCCGCACGCCGAACTGCTGCTGCATTCGCAGGCCGGCATCAATTTCGGCGCCACCGCGACCGGCCACGTCGAGTATTACGTCTGCCATGCATGCGGCACGCAATGGGAGCGCATCGTCGCCAGGAGCGAGCCGAACGCCGTATGGCGCCATACCGACCGGCAGCTGGATCGCTAACAGCACGCCGCGGCGCGCTTGCGCGGGCCGGAATTGGAATAGCAGCGCTTGCCGCCTTTTTCCTTCCACTGGAACCTGAACTTCACTTCGCCGGAGCGGATCAGTTCGCAGCTCGACTGTCCCTCCGTGCGCAGGGAAGTGCGCCAGGCAGCGGCCGCTTCCCGGTCGCGCAGCTGCAGCTCGGTGCCGCTCATGGCGCGGCAGAATTCGTGCCACTGTTGCAGCCTGTTGAGCCAGTCGCTGTAGCGCAGGTATTCGTGGCGCCGGGCATCGCCGGACATGCACTCCGGGCCACACGCCTTGTATTGCCGCGCATAGCTGGCGAATTCATCGTCCCAATGCATCCGGCATTCGGCGGCAGTGGCGAACTGGCTTGCCTGGGCATAGGCGGCAACGGAAAACAGGGCAATGCCGGCGCAGCAAAACAGGCGGACGGCGACGGGACATGCGGCATGCTGCATATCACTCTCCTTCGCGGAGTTTGATTGATGGGTGGACAAGCTGCCGGCGATTACACGGCGGCGAGCGCGGACGCAGTACTACTCAAGATATTTCGCCTTCCTGCGTGCGGTTTGTAGAAGCTCAATGTGCCCATCAAAAGTAGCGAAGTTTGGGCGGCAGCATCGGCATGGCAGCCGCAGGCGCGGCAAATCGATGCTTGCCGGCGTTATTGCACGCGGTGCGCGCAAGCCATCATTTTTTCAGGGCAAAGGGGAGTGAAGGAACAGGCCGGCGCGGCAGGAAATGTTGTCTTGCGCCGCCCGGCACGAAGGCGCGGCCGGCGGCGCCTTCGTTGCAGGGATGCAGTGCGGTCAGGCGTTCGGGCTGCGCTTGACGAAGAACAGCGCTGCGCCCACGGCCATCAGGATGCTGCCGAAAAAGGCGTTTTGCATCTTCACCGCGCGGGCATCGCGGAAAAAGCGTTGCATCGACGATGCGGCGAAGGCATAACTGTGCATCACCACCAGGTCCACCGTGCACATGGTCGCGGCCAGGATCAGCAATTGCGGCAGCACCGGCGCTTCATGCGTGATGAATTGGGGCAGTACCGCCACCATGAAGATGATGCCTTTCGGATTGGTGGCATTCGTGAGAAAGCCGACCAGCACGCGGCGGCGCAGCGGCGGCACGGACGCGTGCGCCGATTCCTGCGCCGGCAGATCGGAGCGCACCTGCACCTTGGCGCGCCATTGGGCAAAGCCGAGATAGATCAGGTACAGCGCGCCGACAGTCTTGACGACGTGGAAGGCGACTTCGGATGCCAGCAGCAGCGAGCCGACGCCGGCGCCGGCGATGAACAGCACCAGCAACAGGCCGAGCTGCAGCCCGAGGATGGTGCCGGTGGTCTTGCGCACGCCGTAGGACAGGCCATGCGACATCGACAGCACGGCGCCCGAACCGGGAGAGATGGCGATGATGCAGGCGGCGAAGAAAAAGGTGATCCAGGCGGTGAAAGTCATGCGTAATCCTTGTGGCAATCTGTCAAAAAGGCGTTGAACAGAATCTAAAACAAGGATTATGCAACGTCGCGCCCGAGTGCGCTTGGCAGCGCCGCGCCGGGCGCCGCCAAAGTCAGTGCGACATCAATACCGGCACCGTCATCGAGCGCAGGATGGTTTGCGTGACGCCGCCCAGCAGCACTTCGCGAAAGCGCGCATGGCCGTAGCCGCCCATCACGATCAGGTCGGCGCCGATGTCGGCCGCATGCGACAGCATCGCATTGCCGATGTCGATCTGGTGGCCGACGTGCTGGCGCGATACCTCGACCTCGATGCCGTGCCGTTCCAGGTAGAGCGCGATATCGGCGCCGGGCTCTTCGCCGTGCGCGTTGGGGCCGACCTCGGGATTGAATACGGTGACCTGCACCAGTCTTGCGTTGCGCAGCAGCGGAAGGGCGGCGGAAACCGCATGCGCCGCTTCCAGGCTGCCGTCCCACGCCACCATCACGGTCTTGCCGATGGCGCTGGCCTTCCATGCATAGGGCACCAGCAGCAGCGGCCGGCCGCTGTGCATCAGCACATATTCGACCATGTCGGCGCGTTGCGCCGGCGGCGCTTCGTCCGGGTCGGGCTGGCCGACGACCAGCAGGTCGCTGTAGCGCGCCTGCAGGCACAGCGCGATGCCGGCTTCATCCTCGATCACGCGCTTTTCGAAAAACGGCACCCCGGCCTTGTCGGCCGCCGCTTCGAAGGACGCGAGATTGGTGGCGCACTGTTCCTGCATGAAGTCGCGGTAGATGCTCAGTCCGGCCGCCCCGGCGCCGAGCAGGTCGGCCATATAGTAGTTGTCGGCAGGGCCGCTGCAGGCCACGCCGACCAGGTGCGCATTGGCGTCGCGCGCCACCTGCGCTGCGAGGTTGACGCGTTCGATCAGATGACGCGATTCGTTGACGTGCACGGCGACGATGCGGTAACTCATTTGAATTCTCCCTTGTGGGTAAAAAGGCACCGGCATGGCCTGCGGCCGGCATCCGTGTGCGACGGTAGTGCGGAAAAGGCCGATACGATCAGCCCATGGTAAGACGCTGGTCAGGAAAATTTCATGACTCAGGTCAATAATTTCCCGGCCGTGCGCCCAAGGGATTTTTTGATCTCAGTCATTTAAATCGCCTGGCATTGATCCTAGTATCTTTTTAATAACTGGTTGCAACATAATATGACTCGGTCGACGGGAGGACTGGCATGGCTCAGGGGTACAGCACAATCGGGGTTTATATCGACGAAGCGCCGCAGGCCCAGGCGCGCATCGCGCTGGCCGCGCAATATGCGGCGGATTGCGGCGCTCATCTGGTAGGCGTGGCGGCAACCGGCTTGCCGGCGTATTTTCACCTCGGCGGATTGACCGGCGTCGGCGCGGCGGCGATGCCCGCCTACCTGGATCAGCTCAAGGAACAGGCATACGCCGCGCTGGGGCGGTTCGCGCGCGCCGCCGAGCAGGCCGGCGTGCCGTCGTTCGAGAAGCGCGTGATCGAAGACGATGCGGGCGCCGCGCTGTGCCTGCAGGCGCGCTACAGCGACCTGCTGATCATCGGCCAGCACGATTCCGCCGATTACCTGCGCGGACAGGGACCGACGCTGACGGAATACGTGATGATGAATTCGGTTTGTCCGGTGCTGATCGTGCCCGACGAGGGGACCTGCGCGCTGAACGCGCCGCGCGTGCTGCTGGCCTGGGATGGCGGCATGCAGGCCGCGCGCACGGTGCACGCCGCCATTCCCCTGCTGCGGCAGGCCGCCCTGGTCCAGGTCGCGGTATTCGATGCGGAAATCGGGCCGCAGGCGCATGGCGAGGAGCCGGGCGCCGACATTGCGCTGTTCCTGGCCCGCCACGGCGTCAAGGTGGAGGTGAGCCTGCTGTCGTCCGGCGGCGATGTCGGCGGCGCGATCCTGTCGCATGCCGGGTATTTCGGTGCCGACCTGATCGTGATGGGCGGCTACGGGCACTCGCGCTTTCGCGAAGTGCTGCTGGGCGGCGCCACGCGCGCGGTGCTCGATGCAATGACGGTGCCGGTATTGATGGCGCATTAAGGCGCCGCACAACGTATCCCGGCGCGATACCGGATGCGGCAATACGCATGCCGCGCCAGCGGGCGGCGTCACAACAAGGAGAACAAGAATTGGACAAGCCACAGGTGGACATGAGCGTAGCGGCGCTGTCGGAAAAGGCGGCGCTGGTGCCCGGCGCGGCGCCGGATATCGAGCCGCCGGAAGCGATCGACCGCGTGCTGCATGCCGCGCAGGGGCGCGCCACGTTGGGCATTTCGCCGGCCAGCCTGGCGCTGGCCTACACCGACTGGGCGTTCCATCTGGCGCAGTCGCCGGGGAAGTGGCAAAAGCTGGTGGAGAAGGCATGGCGCAAGTCGCTGCGCCTGAACCGCTATGTCCAGCACAGAATGAGGGGTGAGCCGTTCGCCTCGTGCATCGAGCCGCTGTTCCAGGACCGCCGCTTTCGCGATCCGAAATGGCAGCAATGGCCGTTCGACCTGATCTACCAGAGCTTTCTACTGAACCAGCAATGGTGGCATAACGTCACCACCGGCATCGGCGGCGTGTCGCGGCACCACGAGCAGGTGGTGTCCTTCGTGGCGCGCCAGCTGCTCGACATGGTCTCGCCCGTCAATTTCATCGCCACCAACCCGGAAGCGCTGGATGTGACGGTACGCGAAGGCGGGCAAAACCTGGCGCGCGGCGCGATGAATTTTCTGGAAGACATGGAGCGCGCCCTTGGCGGCAAGCCGCCGGTCGGCACGGAAAACTTCGAGGTCGGCCGCGACGTCGCCGTCACGCCCGGCTCGGTGGTGTTGCGCAACCGCCTGATCGAGCTGATCCAGTACGCGCCGAAAACCAAGAACGTGCATGCCGAGCCGATCCTGATCGTGCCGGCATGGATCATGAAGTACTACATCCTCGACCTGTCGCCGGTCAACTCGCTGGTGAACTTCCTGGTGAACCAGGGGCACACCGTATTCATGATCTCCTGGCATAACCCCGGCCCGGACGACCGCGACCTCGGGCTGGAGGATTACCTGCGGCTGGGCGTGCTCGATGCGCTCGATGCGGTCAGCGCCATCGTGCCGGGCCGCAAGGTGAACGCGGCCGGTTACTGCCTGGGCGGCACGCTGCTGGCGATCGCGGCCGCCTACCTGGCGCAGCGCGGGGATGACCGCCTGCACTCGATGTCGATGCTGGCGGCGCAGACCGATTTCACCGAGGCGGGCGAGCTGACGCTGTTCATCGACGACAGCCAGCTGAACTACCTGGAAGACATCATGTGGAACCAGGGCTATCTCGACACCAAGCAGATGGCCGGCGCCTTCCAGCTGTTGCGCTCGAACGACCTGATCTGGTCGCGCATGGTGCAGCAATACCTGCTCGGCCGGCGCGAGACGATGACCGACATGATGGCCTGGAACGCCGACGCCACGCGCATGCCCTACCGCATGCACAGCGATTACCTGCGCAAGCTGTTTTTGAACAACGACCTGTTCGAAGGCCGCTTCCGGGTGAACGGCAAGCCGCTCGCCCTGGCCGACATCCATGTGCCGCTGTTTGCGGTCGGCACCGAATCGGACCATGTCGCGCCGTGGCGGTCGGTCTACAAGATCAACCTGGCGGCTGACACCGACATCACGTTCGCGCTTACCACCGCCGGGCACAATGCGGGCATCGTCAGTGAGCCGGGCAAGCTCGGGCGGCGCTACCGCGTGTCGCGCCGCCGCCGCGGCGAGAACTACATCGATCCGGAAACCTGGTATCTCACCACGCCCAGCCAGGACGGTTCCTGGTGGCTGGCCTGGGCCGAGTGGCTGGCGCAGCAGTCCAGCGGCAAGGCCGCGCCGCCGCCGATGGGTTCAAAGGCCTATCCGGTGGTGGGCGCGGCGCCGGGGACCTACGTGTTCGAGCGCTGAGGTGCCGACAATCGGCCAGCCTACAACCATGCCGTCCGATAGTCGCGCGCATACTGCGCAAAGCCAATCGGCGCGCGGCCGGTGATTTTTTCCACCGCGTCGGTGCGGCGCTCCGCCGCGCCCTGCTTGAGGAAGCCGAGGATCATGACCAGGAACTGCGCGTAATCGGCGGGTACGCCGGCCTGGAGCAAGCCGTCGAGCATGGCTTGCGGCGTGATGTCCTGGAAACGGATCTGCTTTCCCGTGGCTTGGCTGATCAACGCGGCGGCCTCGTCGTGGCTGATTGACTCGCCGCCGGTGAGATCGAAGTCCTGGTTGTCGAACCGGTTAGTATCGAGCAGTTCTGCCGCGACTGCGGCAATATCGCGCGCATCGATGAAGCTGGCCCGGGCGTCGCCCACCGGCAGGAACACCGTATTGGCCTGCAGGATGCCCTGCAGCCAGAAGGAGTTGAAGTTCTGCATGAACCAATTGGGGCGGATGATGTTGTAGCGCAGCCCGGAGCGTTCCAGCCTGATTTCCGCCTGGCGTAATGGTGCGGCCTCGACTGCATTCGCGCCCATCGCCGTCATTAGCACGACTTTCTGCAGCTGCCTTTCCTCGGCCTTGCCGATCAGCGGGCCAAGCAGTTCATGCTGGTTAGTGTAGCCGGGCGGGCACAGGAAGAACGCCTTTTCCACTCCCTGGAATGCCTCGTTGATCCCTTCGCCGGTGGCAAGATTCACGTGCACTTGATCGGGCTGAAGCTGTGCCTTGCTGGTGGCGCGCACTACGTCATGCCCCTTGGCACGCAGCTGCTTGACCAGTTCGGACCCGACCGTGCCGCTGGCACCGACCACTAGAATCTTGCTCATGATTTACCTCCATAAAAATGTCAGGCGTCTAGCTTAAGCGTGGTTGCCGATATTTTTAATGGTTAAAAATCGATTTTTAATGTTTAAAAGTCCAAGCGAGTAAAAATAAATCTGGATTCGCCTATAATCCGGCCATGGATCTTCTCGCCGATGTCTTGCGCCAGGCCGGGCTGCAAACCCGGATTCTCCAGCAGCGCGTTTTCGCAACGCCCGCAGCATTGGCGTTTCCCTGTGAAAAAAGCTTTGGTTTCCATGTCGTCACCCAAGGGCAGGGCTTTATCCATACGCCTGAGCACGAAGTGCCGCTGGCGCTGGGCAGCGGCGACGTGGCATTGATGGCGCGCGGCTGCAGCCACATCGTCTCCACCCAGGAAAAGCTGCCGCCCACGATTTTGCGAATGGCCGACGCGGCGCTGCCCGCAATACCCGACGGCGGCAAGCCCCTGCTGACCATCGTCAGCGGCGCCTACCAGGTCTGGAATACCCCGGTTCACCCCTTTTTCAACGAAATGCCGCGATGGTATGTGCTGCGCGCGCATGATATCGAGCGCTTTGACCAGGTGGAGCTGGCAATCAGCATGCTGGCCGCCGAAACGGCCAGGCATGAGATCGGTTCGGAAACGGTCACACAGGCGCTGCTCGACATTCTCTTCACGCAGATCATCCGCAAGATCATTGCCCAGCGCAATGCGACGCCGCAGACCTGGAGTCACGCGCTGCACAATGCACACATCAAGTCGGCGCTCGAACTGATGCATGGCGATTGCGGCCATGACTGGACCCTCGATGAACTGGCGCGGCGCGTCGGATTGTCGCGCGCGGGCTTCGCACAGAAATTCAAGCATGCGCTGGGCACGCCGCCGCTGCAGTACCTGACGACCGTGCGGGTGCAGAAAGCGATGGAACTGCTGTCGAACACGTCCGACAAGATGGAAGCCGTGTCGCAGGCGGTCGGCTACAAGGACGCCTTCAGCTTTTCAAAGGCATTCAAGAAAGTCGCCGGCATCCCGCCCAGAGAATTCCGCGCGCGCGACCGCGAGGACAAGGCGCTCGACTGGCGCTTTTCGTAGCACTGCCACGCTAGCGCATCTGGAACAGCTCCTGGTGAAAGTCGTCTTGCCGCAGGCCCCGGCCGACGAAATCCCGGCGCAGCGCGCTGCCGAAGGCGGCTGGTCCGCAAAACCAGATGCTGGCCTTTTGCCAGTCGGGCACGGCGGCGCGGATCGCGGCCGCATCCAGCACGCCGTCGCGCGGGCTGCGCAGCAGGTGCAGGCGCACTCCGGCCGCGCGCGCGTCCGCGGTCAGCTTGTCGATCGCGGCCTGGTCGAAGTCCGCCGTCGGGTGGAACAGGTCGATCGCGTGGGATGCGCGCTGTTGTGCCAGCTGCTTCATGCGCGCGATAAACGGCGTAATGCCGATGCCGGCGCCAATCCAGATCTGGCGCGCATGGCGGTCGCGAAAATCAAAACAGCCGTAAGGCCCCTCGACGGTCACCGCGTCGCCCGCTTTCAGTTGGCCGAGCAACGCGCCGGTATGGTCTCCCAGTGCCTTGATGATGAAGACGATGCGGCGCGCGGCGGGATCCCACGACGAGGCGATCGTGTAGGGGTGCGCGCCTTCCTTCGGGTTGAAGGTGACGAAGGCAAACTGCCCGGCGGCGTGTCCCCGCCAGCCTTCCTGCAAGCGCACGGCGGCTTCGATGACGCGCAGTTCCGGATACAGGGTGACCGACTCGATCGTGCCTTGCGTCTTGCGGCGCGCGCCTACGCGCCCGGACAGCACGAGCGCGGCGGAGGCCGTGCCGGCCAGCAGCAGCGCCGCCATGGCCCAGCCCAGCGGCTGCGGCCAGTAGCTGAACTTGAAGAGTATGGCGGCGTGGTACGCCAGCACGAGGTAGACGGCCGCGATCCAGCGATGGGTCTTGACGAAGAGACGGTAGGGGAAGCGCTTGATCAATGCCAGCGCGATCAGGATGACGACGGCATAAAACGCCCACTCGCCCAGGCTCTCGGCGATGCCGCGCTGGCTGCGCAGCCAGCCCTCGATGAGGCCGAGGTCGGCGCCGGCGCCGGCGCCGCGCCTGCGCTGCGGCCTGACCAGCCATCCCCAGTGCACCATCCACTTGGTGCCCTGCGCCCACCACCAGTGGACGATGGCAATGACCAGCCCGGCGATGCCGAGCCACTTGTGCAAGCGGTACATCTTGTCCAGTCCGCCCCAGCGCCGCTCCAGCCATCCCGGGCGGGTCGCGATCAGCATCGCCACGCTCATGACGCCGATGCCCAGCACGCCGCTGTACTGCATGAACACGTTGCGGAACGAAAAATAGGTGAAGGGTTCGGGAAAGAACGAATCGGCCAGCAGCCATAGCACGGTAAGCGCCAGCAATAATCCCCAAAAGCGGTATTTGATCTTATTCATATGAGAAATCGCGGCAAAGAAAAGGCGTCAGATCGGCGGTGATCTGATCCGATTGCCGGCAATGCCGATCGGGCCGATCACTTCTGGATGATATTAGAACCGAAGCCTGTGTCCGATATATTTCGACAACTTGCTGAAATGTAGGAAATTGTATCGGCGGCCTCATCGGCGGCGCCGCGCCGCAATCCCCCTGGGACAGGCGCTTAACAAAACAGCAGGGCGATCATGGCCGCGTCGTCGGCCAACAGCAGCGCGCCGTGCACCAGTCCCATCAGGATGAATGCTTGAATCGTGGAGCAGGCTTGGCGGAACATGCGCATGGAGGAAGGAGACGGACTGGTTATGTTACCGCAGGTATGGCGATGGGGGGAACACGACGGCGGCAAGGGTGTTATCAAGCTGATGGCCCAAAGTTTGGATTCCTGGTTGTTTCTGCTGCATTGCAGCACGAAAACTCCATAACTACCGTTCCTTCACGTCGGTATTGTCCCTTTCATGAGATACCGAAGTGCGAACACATACCCCTCCCGATTTGAAGTGGCTGCTTGTCGAACGAGCGACGGTGGCCGGCGATATCGACCGCCTCAAAGTACGCCAACTTCAGCTGGCAGGCGAACTTGCCCAGCGCGAACTTACGCTCAAAGCTCTCGACCGCTCCATCAGTGTTGCTTACAAGATGGTCGACTGTCGGGCCGCAGGAAAGGTATTTCGGCACACGCAGGAGTACGGACGGCGCGGCGCCCTGACGGAATACGTCTTGTCTCTGCTGGAATCTGCGCCGAAAGGCCTGACACTGCAAGAAGTTACCGACCGGGCAGCTCAGCACTTCGGCCTGGTGTTTTACAGCAAAGCCGAAAGAAGACGTTTTTCGTTGAAAACCGTGCATTCAATGTTACGGCGCCTTTGCGCGCAAGGCCGGGTCGAAAATGCTCCTATGGAGGGCAGCCGGGTAAAGCTTTGGCGCTTGAAATCTCACCTCCCAACAGTCGAACAACTTATCGTCTTGGCTGCGAGCACCAACGCGAGGTCGAATAATGCGAACGGTGACCCCGCCTGACGTTAAATGGCTCATCAACGAGGCTGCTGCGCTTGCCGGAGAACTGGAACGTATTGACCGAGAGATTAGCGATTTGGCCGCCCGGAGAGAGCGTGAGTTGGCAACGTTAGCGCGCCAACGCGAAAAAGTTCGACGGGCACGAGATGCCTGTCTGGCGACGTTGGAATTGTCTACGACGCCAATGGCAACGGAAGTGAGTCTGCCCGTAGTCCATGCGCATCGCCCTTATGACCGCCGCGGCGGACTGCTGGCGTTTCTGAGAGATGCAATTACTCAAGCTGCGCCGGCCGCCGTTAATACAGAGCTCTTGGCGCGCATGGCGATTGAGCATATGGGATTGCAGATTTTGTCGCCGAAGGAATATTCGCGCTTTAAGCACAATACGATTGGCCGGGCATTGCGGAAATTTGAACAAGACGGATTCGTCGAGCGCATCTTGACACGTTCTGCGGGCGTATCTCGCTTTTCGGTGTGGCGTTTGAAGCCGGACATTCCGACCTTGGTGGAATTGAAGGGGCGAGCTGGGGCGGCCGATGGGGACAAAATGGAAGTAAAGGGAGGTTGAGGTGGCGTTGACCATGACGCGTAGCTTTGGGCATTCCGCAGATATGCCTCTAAGGCACCTGGTGTTGCGGGCTTTTCAGCAAACGCGTTTATGTTGATTAGGTTGTCGTATTCAAGCGGTCTCGGCATTAGGGAGAATCCTCACGATGGAGTCGGTGGAGATATGGCTAACGACAGGGTCATGAACCCTCAAGTCGGCCCATTCTTCGGGAGTATACATGTTCAAATGCACTGGACGCCCCAATACCTCCTCTGCCTTCGCCAATGTCTCCATTACTTCCATCATGGGCGCCGTGCCCACTACCATCAAATCAATATCGCTTTGATGCGTGTCTGCTCCCCTTGCCACAGAGCCGAAAACGAAAGCCTCTCCAATCTCTTCCTCAAACGGTCTGAGCGCGTCACGAATCGGCTCAATAAGGCCAAAGGACTTTCGACAGATGCTTTGAAGTTCGGGATAAAGTGGAAATTTTGTATTTGCGCTAATAGTTCGTTGGCGCCCTTGTCGAGGGCCTTCTTTGAGGACGCCGGCCGCAAGTAAGAGTTCGACGTGCCGTTGGCCATTACCTCGACCAGTGCCCGCCCGTTCAATGAGGTCCTTTAGCATGAACGACTTGTCCGGTGTCGCATAGACAACTCGAAGGATGTTTTGAACCGGCGGCGGAAACAAGCAATCGGCAATACTCACGTTAATCCCCAAATTAGGTCTTTGAATACCCATTATAGGGATTATTTGTTAAATCCTCAAATTGGGGATTAAAATACCCAAAATAGGGATTTAAATTTGCAAGGTCCAAGGCAATTGATTTGCTACGCTTCGCCGGAGGAAGTTTGGTAAGGGGGAGACGAATGGTAATCGGGATGAAAGAAAAGCTCGCCGGTTGGCGAACTTTGAATTACAGCGGAAGCAGCCAACCTGTTTGGTTTGGTTCTGAGTCGACAAAAGTGCAACCGATTTTCGCAAAGAATGCTTTATGCGCCTCTTGGCCGTATTGCTCTTGAAAAAGAATTTCTGTGAAGCCACCTGCGCCCAAATGTTCCTTTAGTAGCTTGATGCACTTTGTTCCAATACCAATTCGGCACAGCTCGGCGGGGCGTACTGCAAAGTGATAAATGATAAATCGCGACGGGTGGTCGGCACTTTCAGTTCAATTTTGCGCATAGGCAATCGGGTCTTTGCCAGGAAAAAAGAATGCAAGTTCGCCGTAACGCTTCTGCGTCCCCAGAGGCATTTCGTTTCTGTCACACTTCAATGATTCGCCTGGAGGAATTTGGCGCAATGCCAGTTTTGCTTCCTTCGTTTTTGTGCCAAAAAGGCCGGAGAGGCTTTCGAGCATAGTGTCCTTTCAGTATTAATCGCGATATTGCGACGTTACATATAGGCACTTGTGGTTGTTGTCTCTTAAGCGATAGGAGGGGACATCTGGTTTCGGCATAACTTTTAATTTTCACAATCTTTACCGAAAACCTTTTAACGTCAAACACTTAAGTTAATCTTCGACTTAGCGAAACTGACTTTCCGAGTTCTCAACTAGCTTGCCTCCAATCGGGGAATAAGCCAAAATTACCGCGAGCGGCTCTTTAGAGCGCTTGATGGGCCAATACGAGTGACTCGATTGGTACCCGTGATGCTCTCAGGGCGAGCGGGGTTTCATTTTCCTATGGAGCCTCTTATGCCCAATTCTCTGAGTCGTTCCCGTTCTATTGCCCACACCTGCCAAGGCGGCCGCTGCTATTACTGTCACGTGCCCACTTGGCTCAACATCCCTGACCAATTTGCTTTCCAGTACCGGTTGTCTCCGAACGAAACTCGCCTTTTGCAAGCGACTGCAGAACACCTAACTGCACGGCAAGATGGTGGGAGTAACGCACGCCCCAATATTGTCGCTGCGTGCTACTTTTGTAACTCCCGTCGCCATCGTCGCAAAACCCCTCCGTCGCCGGAAGCGTACAAGCTTCGGGTGGAAAGACAGATTGCGAAGGGCCGCTGGCACTCGTCGCGGATACTTGAGCGAACCGCAACCACATGAGGTTCCAGGGCCAGTCTGTACTTAACAGACTCTTGGCCAGTGAAGCCAATTATTGCTTCTTGGGGCCCGCCCCGGGTTTCGGCGGGGCGTTTCCTCGTCCTGTGCCCGAACGGCTGCCTGTTTTGCTTGGCCAGTTCCCTCCCGGGTACCCGGTTAGCTGTTGACCGCTGTCCTTGCTTCCGCCTTTGCCAGTTCCTTTGCTCATGACAATTACCTCAAATTCAAAGTCACGATATGAGTCATGCTGACACAGTAGGTCTGGCCGTGGAGAGATGTTTGAGGAATCGCAGAGGAAGCGGGTTTGTTGGTGCGATGCGGCAAAAGACGGTATTTTAGAAATGATGAAGAATAGATTCTCTGAACGCGGGGCGCACTTACGTATTTCCTGCAGGCTCTGGTAGGCTTCTCTGCTATAAATTTCAGCATTTACTAAATCAGTTAATACCTTCTAATACCGCGTACTTGGACGATAGTCGTCGGGATTTCTGTACATGCTGATGAGGGCGGCATCAGATTACGCGGCTGCTAATTCTCGTGCTGCGACGCAACAAATGTTGTCTAACTTGCTGATTTTTATGGATTTGGGCCATCAGCGTAATAACACCCGGCGGCAACAAAAAAGCCCGCTAGCCTTGCGGTAGCGGGCGAACTCTTCTTTGGCATCAGCAGGGAGATGGCTGATGCACACACCTTACCTGAGGGCGCCGGGTTTCTCCTGTCTTATTACACTCGATTACCAGGAATACAGACAGATACATTTTATGCCTGCCGTGTAACAGCCTTCGGCCGCTCGCTTCGATAGGCGTGGTGCGTTGCCAGCATCGCAGACGCGATGGCGATCAAATGTTTTCCCGAAGAAGGCGGCTATAGTAAAAAGACCGAGTCGCGGATGAGCGCATCCTGGCCGACATTTTTTCATCCGATTCGGCTGGCACCAGCGTGCGGCGGCGCGACCGGACACCAATACCGGCTGGAATGCAACGCCCATGAGGACGAGGCGGCGTGATGGTTTCCCTCGAATCGAAGCTTGCTTTTTTACGGCAACCGGATAGTTTCCCGGAGGCTGGTGTGCGAGTGGAAACGGTCGAGACCCATATGTCTTGGGTGTTCCTGACCGCGCGGCATGCGTACAAGCTGAAAAAGCCGGTGCGCTATGGCTTGCTGGATTTCAGCACGGTGGAGGCGCGCCGCTTTTACTGCGAGGAAGAGCTCCGCCTGAACCGGCGTCTTGCGCCGGACGTTTACCTGGCTACCGTTGCCTTGGCGGTCAATGCGCAGGGGCATCTCGCGTTGTCGGACCAAGGCAGCATCGTCGACTGGTTGGTCAAGATGCGGCGCTTGCCGGCGGAGCGCATGCTCGATGCCATGATCAAGGCTGATGCCGCGCATGCCGCGCACATGCACAAGGTCGTGGCCTTGCTGGTGCGCTTTTATGGACATTGCGCAGCGGCCGACATTGGCCCGGCCGAATACCGTGCCCGCTTCGCGCGCGACATCGCGCTAAACCGCGCCGCGCTGTGCGATCCCCGTTACGGCTTGCCGGCGCCAAGAGTGGAACGGATTTGCGCCGCACAGCATGCGTGGCTGGCCGACAGAGGCGCGTGGCTCGATGCGCGCGTTGCCGCTGACCGAATCGTTGAGGGCCATGGCGATCTGCGGGCGGAGCATATCTGCCTGGAGGATGTGCCAGTCATTATCGATTGCCTGGAATTCTCGCGTGACTTGCGCCTCACCGACACCGCCGACGAGCTGGCGTTCCTGGCACTGGAATGCGAACGACTGGGCGCGGTCGCTCTGGGCGACGCGCTGCTGAGCGCCTATCGCGACCTTTCCGAGGACGCGTCCGATCCGGGCCTTATCCACTTTTACCAAAGCGTGCGCGCCTGCCTGCGGGCGCGCATCACGATTTCTCATCTGAACGAGGAACAGTTCCGCCATTCGTCAAAATGGCAACTCCGCGCCCTGGCCTATCTCGATTTGGCGGAGCGCCATGCGCAGGCAGGGGACGTCACTCCTGCAGCAACTCGGTGAGCGATCCGCCATCATGCAGCCTGCGAATCGCTTCCGCAAACAGAGCCGTGCTGTCGAGTACCGTCAATTTCGCTGTGAGTGGGCTGGCGCCGAGGCGAAACGGCGGTACCGTGTCGACCACGACCAGCCGCGCCAGCGCGCTGTCGGCCAGCACCGTGGCGGCATCGTCCATGAACAGGCCGTGGGTTGCCGCCGCCAGCACTTGGCGCGCACCGCGCTCGCGGCAGGCGCGGGCGGTACGCGCGATCGTGGCGCCGCTGCTGATGAGGTCGTCGACGATGATCGCGGTTCTTCCGCCGACCTCTCCCACCAGCAGCTCGCCGCTGACCTTGCCTTCGCTGCGGTGCTTCTCCGCGAACGCGGCGCCGACCGCCTTGCCCAAGGTGTCGGCCAGGCGCTGGCGGAACTGTTCGGCGCGCTTGATGCCGCCTGCATCGGGCGACACGACGACCACATCCTCGTCCTGCAACGAAGGCGCAAAATGATCGACAAACAGCCCGTTTGCCTCCAGGTGTTCGGTGCGGCAGCGGAACGCATTCTGGTAGGCGGCCAGGTTATGCACATCCATCGTCAGCACCGCATCACACCCCACCGCCTCGAACAGCGCGGCCACGTAGCGGGTGGTGACGGGGTCGCGCGGCTTGGTCTTCCTGTCCTTGCGCGCATAAGCGAGATAGGGCACGACCGCGGTCACCCTGGCCGCCGCCGCATCCTTGAGCGCGCCGACGAAAAACAGCAGGCGGCACAGCTTGTCGTTGCCGCTTTGCCGCTCGTCGCCGTACAGCGAGTGGATCACCATCACGTCGGCGCCGCGCACACTGGTCAGCGGCCTGGCCTTGTGCTCTCCATCTTCGAATTCGCGCTCTTCGTGCGGCGACAGCGCAAGGCCCAGATGGCCGGCAACCCGCTCGCCGAACGCCCGGCTTGCCTCCAGCGCGAAAACGCGCAGCTCAGGTTGTGCCGTGGACTGCATTGTGTGCGTGCTCATGGGTGTCGCTCCTGTCATGGCATATTTTGATGTGTTCAACGGCGATGCGGACGGCATGTGCGCGCTGCTGCAGCTGCGCCTGGCCGAGCCGCGCGACGCGCAGCGCATCACCGGGCTCAAGCGCGAAATCGCCCTGCTGCAGCGGGTGCGGGCGCAAGCGGGCGACACGGTCACGGTGCTCGACATCTCGCTCGACGCCAATCGTGCGGCACTCATGTCTTTGCTGCGGCGCGGTGTGGCGGTGGACTACTTCGATCATCACGGAAGCGGCGCGGTGTTGCGCCATCCCGCCCTGCACGCGCTGATCGATCTGGCGCCACAGACGTGCACCGCCATGATCGTGGACCGCTATCTGCATGGCAGATATCGCCGCTGGGCGGTCGTGGCAGCCTTCGGTGATAACTTCGCAGGCTCGGCCAGAAAGCTTGCCGATACGCTGGCACTCAGTGGGCAGCAGGTCGCCGCGCTGCAGGAACTGGGCGAATGCCTGAACTACAACGCCTACGGCGATACCGCTGCCGATCCATTGCTGCATCCTGCCGCGCTGTACGCGATCGTGCAGCGCTACGACGACCCATTCCGATTCATGCAGGCAGAGCCCGTGTTTCCGATGCTGCGGCAAGCGCGCCGGCAAGACATGGCGCTGGCCAGCCAGCTTGAACCGTATGCGCAGTTTGCCGGCGGGCGGATATACCTGCTTCCCGATGCGGCGTGGAGCCGCCGCGTGCGCGGCGAATTCGGCAACTGGCTTGCCAATGCACGGCCGCAGCTCGCGCACGCGATCGCCACGCCCAACCACGCGCTCGGATACACGGTCAGCGTGCGTGCGCCGCTGTCGGACCGGCGCGGCGCGCGCGGTCTGTGCGTCCAGTTTGAAACCGGCGGCGGGCGCGAGGCAGCTGCGGGCATCACGCATCTTCCCTGCGAGCGCTGGCCGGATTTCATTTACGCCTTTGCGCGTGCCTTTGCGCGGTAAGTTCCCCCGGATCTCGACGAAATGCGCTTCGTGCAAGGGGGTAGTCATGCGCTGCGGGAATTCCATGGCGGCCGGGCAGGAGGTGGACACGCCTTCAGTCTATGCCGCGCCAGAAGCGGTTGCCATCTTCTTGCGAAAAAATGCGGCGCACGCGCGGTATGAATGACAGGCGAGGCTACCTTTTCCCCGCGTTCTTCTTGTCCGGGCGCCGGGTGTGTCCCATGGACTCTCCTCAGGCACGGCTTTCGCTTCCACTATCCTCTTCCCGCCACAAGCCTTTATCTGTAGAAAGCGCGGAATGCCGCACGGTTTGTGCGCGGCCAACGCGATGCGCACGGCGCATGCATTTCGACCAAGACGAGGAGCACCAGCATGGCAACCATTCAGCAATCGATCGACGTTCGCGTGCCGATCCACACGGTATACAACCGGCTCACCCGGTTCGAGGACTATCCGTGCTTCATGGATGAAGTGAAAAACGTGCAGCAGCTCGATGACACCCATCTGCACTGGACCAGCATCATGGCGAACCGCTCCGTGGAGTGGGATGCGGAAATCACCGAGCAGGAAACCGACCGCTGCATCGCCTGGCACAACACCAGCGGCCCGACCAACGACGGCAGGGTCGAGCTGCAACCCGTCGGACCGGACGCTGCGCGCGTGATCTTCACGCTGCACAATGAACCGGAACAAGTGCCGGGCTCGATGGCTGGCAACAGCGAGCAGGCGCTGGCGTTGCAGCTCAAGCTGGACATGGCACGCCTGAAGGATTTCATCGAAGCGCAAGACATGCATGCCGCCGTGCCAAGCCGCGCCAGCGGGCACAGTGCCGGGCAGCAGGAGGGCCTGGCCGAATCGACGCAGGGCGAGCGTGGCAGCCCGCGCAATGCGCCGGTGCCGATGGAGAGTTATGCGGCCGGCTCCGAAGGTTTCAGCGGCGAGGAGCAAGCCGCGCAGCCGTTGGCATCATCCATGCGCAACGCGGCTGAACAGCGCAACGATTCGGCCGGCACATCGAGGCCGGACATGAGTGGCCGCACTTCGGCTGGTTCCGGCAAGGGCGACGCCAAAGCGTGACCCATGTGCGGCGCGCCGCAGGAGGACCTGCAGCGCGCCGCCCAACTGAGGGATGACTTGAACGTGGGGCGTTCCCCGCTTCAGATCGCAGCTCGTTGTCGCGCTGTGGCGCTTCTGTGACAGCGCCGCCATGCATTACTTAATGACAGTTTGCCGGTGGCAGGCGATGCCTGTCTCGCAAAATACGGCAGGCCAAGTGATTTTTATCGCAACACTCCCGCCAATATTCCCCTCTGATTTTCGCTTCCAGGAAACTTCTTGTAAGCAATCCTGTCTTTCTCACGGTTAATACGCTCCACGGCTTTGCATATTGATATCGGCATTCCGGTGGTCGCCCCGGCGCTCTGGCGCGGGCAGGACGCACCGGGCCGCGCCAACAGGCAATTGCCGCCGGACCCATCCACCGTTTTTGAAATTTGACATGAAACTATCCTCACTCCTCGCCGTCGTTCCATTCCTGCTCGCCGCCTGTGGCGGAGGAAGCAGCAGTCCCGAGCAAGCCGGCGCGAGCCAGCCGGCCGCCACGGTCTTGTCCGCAGAGCCGAGCGCACCGGCGCCCGCGCAGGCCGCTGCCGTACCGGCAGATGCCGCCCAGAGCGCCTCGACGCCAGCCGCTTCCACGCAACCTGCCGCATCGGCGAACACATCCGCGCAAAGCAGCCCTACGCCGACCTCCACGGCCACGCCGACGCCGACTGCAACCGATTCAACGCCCGCGTCGGGCGCGCCGGTGCTGGTCGAGTACTATGGTGACTCGATCATCTGGGGCTGGCTGCCGAACAATGACTGGGTGCGCGTCGACCAGCCGGAACCTGCCGTGGTCGGCGCCGATACCGGCCTGAACGTGCAGAACATGGGCAGTCCGGGCCGCCTGGCCGAGCATGCGCTCGCCGGCGACAGCGTCTATCCGGCCTGGGACCAGCAGATGGCCAATTCCAAGGCGACCCATGTCGTGATCGAATATCACTCGCACGACACCGTGGCCGACACGACTGCGCGCGTGCGCAAGCTGATCCAGGTCGCCAAGGCCAGCGGCAAGAAAGTGATCGTCGAGACGATCGGGCCGGGCAACCACTCCGGCAACCTGAGCTGGGAACAGATTTCGCAGGCGCAGCGCGATGCGGCAACCGCCGAGAACGTGCCGGTGATCGACCAGTCGGCTTACCTGAAAGACTACCTGACGAGCAGCGGCAAGACGGTGTGGGATATCTGTGCCGACGGCTTGCATCCCAATCCGGACATCTACGTGATGAAAGGGCATTACGCGGCCAAACAGCTCACTGTCCTGAAGTAATCGCATGAATGCAAACGGCATGTGCTCCCATGTCTTAGCCGCCTTGCCGTGCGTATTTGAGAAGAGTCAATTTGCCGAAAGGCGATTGGCTCTCGCCATCGCATAGTTGACCTTGATTAAACGGCAATCTTTCTGCGCAATCTACTCTCCCCTCTTATTACTTGAATTTCATTAATAAAAAAGGGGGGAATGGTTATGCGCAATGTGGCAGCAACAACTGCTGTCGTATGGGTTCTGGCCGCATGCGGTGGCGGCGGTACAAACAGCCCGGCCTCTACGACGCAAAACACCAATACCAGCCAATCCACGAACACAAGCTTGCCGGCGACAAGCACCGTCAACGGAACCAGCTCGCCCTCCGGCACCGCGGCGAACACGCTCGTCGGTTCCAATGGCGATCTCGGCAAATATGTGGGAACGTGGAAGTCCGGATGTGAAGTCCGCGGATCTAGCGCTGCGGCGGCGTCAACCAGCGCGTCCGATTCCACCACTTCCACCACTTCGGGCAACGCGAGTAGTGTGATCTACTATTACGGCATCACCAGCATTGATTTTCTCTCGGTAAGCGGCAACACGCTGGCGGGGCAATCGACGGTCCAGTCGTACGAGGATAGCGCTTGCGCCAAGCCCATGTCGAATCCCAATGACGGCACGGTAGCTATTACGCTGGCCTATCAGGGGAACACGACGCTCGCACCCAATGCGACTTACTCGGGCAGCGCGGACAACGTCTCGATCAGCGTGGCGGGCGAGACGTCGCCCTCGACCGGATATATGGCGTTTGACCCAGGCTATGGCAAGCTCTATACAAACCAGAGCACGACGTTTGACAACGATTCATTTGTGTTCACGAAGCAGTAGCGCAACGCTTTTGCGAGAAAGAGCTTGCGGACAGGGTGTTTCTCGCGCTCGCCACCAATATGGCGGACGCAAAAAAACGGCTGGCGGACAGGGTGCCCGGCAGCCGTTTTGTCATGACGGAATTACCCGATGATCAATGCGCCCCTTTCGCATTATCGATGGAAGAATCGGGAAACTTGGCCAGCCGCTGCTCCAGGCCGGCTGCCATCCGGTCCAGCACGCGCAGCCGCGAATGCGCCGTATAGTCTTCCAGCAGCTTTGCCTGGGTTGCTTCCCTCAATACCGATATCTCGGCGCGTACTTTATTCAATCTCCACTCGTAATACCACTTCATCACAATCCTCACCTGTCCTCGTAACAAACACTATACAAAGCCTTACATTGGCTATAGACCAACAGGTTGGAAAATTTGTTCCGTACGGAAAATAAATTTCGTCGGCGACTAAGATGGGATTTGTAACGGTTGTTGCTTTCACCGATGCGATGATGTATTTCAGGCAGCCTCCCGGCGCGCGTCATCGTCCGGAGCGCCCGTGTCGGTGTCGGCCCGCGCCATGTGCAGGATCGCCTGCCGCACGTCGATCGGCAGCACGAAGCGCGCTTCGCCCGAAGCCTTCTGCAGCGCCTCGCCGAAGTGGATCTTGCCGTCCTCGCGCAGTTCGGCGCGGCCGTTCTGCGTGAGCGTGTCAATGAAGATGCGGAAGATCGCCTTGTCGAAGAATTCGGGCGCATTGAATTCGCGCAGCAGCGACAGGCGCTGCGCCTGCAGATGGCACAGCGCTTCCAGCTCGGCCGGCGTGATCACTCCGGAGCCCTTCTGGTGCAGGGTGGCGAGCGTGATGAAATAGCGGATCAGGGTCGGGCGCAGCGCCTGGCCCAACAGCGCCAGCTGCGCATATTCGTCGCTGAGGATGTCGGGCGCCGCATACACGTCGTCGCGCTCGGACCTGACAAGCCATCCCATGTCGGACAACGCGTGCAGGCAGACCCCGATCGCCGCATCGATTTCGTCGTCGCTCCAGCGCAGGCGCAGCTCGGCGCGCAAGAACGGATACACCGCGTGCGCCAGGCGCAGCAGGTGCTTGTGGTTCAGGGTGCGGTTCTGCGTCAGCAGGCTGGCGATCAGCGCCGGCAGCGCATACAGGTGCAGGATATTGTTGCGCATGTAGGTCGTCAGCACCGCGTCGTCCGGCGTGAAGTACAGTACGTCGCCCAGCGCATGCGTCTGGCGCTGCAGCAGCTTGAGCTTTTCGCAATAGGCGATGATGTCCGTGCCCGGCAAGGCGGTGACCTGTACCCGCCCGGCATACGGCGCGGCTTGCGCCAGCCGGCGGCAGGCGTCGAGCTGGCGCGCCAGCTGCTGGGCGTCGAGCGCATGGCGCGGCGCGGCCAGGAGCACCAGGCTTACCAGGTTGACCGGGTCGACCACCGCCGCGGCATTGATGCCGTTGGCGATGCGCGCCTTGAGCTCGTCGATGCCGGCCGCCAGCCACGCCGGGCGCGCGTCTTCGGCGACTTCCTCGGCGCGCCAGTCCGCATGCTGGGCCGCCAGCACATCGGCCAGCCTGATCGGCTCGCCGAAATTCACGTGCACCTTGCCGAAATTGTGTTTCAGTTCGCGCAGCGACGACAGCAGGTCGAACAGCGACTCCTTCTTCTTCGGCCGTCCCATCAGCTCGCCGACGTAGGTGCGGCCCTCGAACAGCTTTTCGTAGCCGATATACACCGGCAGGAAAGCAATCGGGCGCGACGAGTCGCGCAAGAAGCTCTGCACCGTCATCGACAGCATGCCGCCCATCGGCGGCAAGAGGCGTCCGGTGCGGCTTCTGCCGCCCTCGACGAAATACTCGATCGGATAGCCCTTGGCGATCATCATGTGCAGATATTCGTTCAAGACCGCCGCATACAGCTTGTTGCCCTTGAACGAACGGCGCAGGAAGAACGCGCCGCCGCGCCGCAGGAAGCCACCCAGGAGCGGCAGGTTCAGGTTCACGCCGGCGGCGATGTGCGGCACCATCAGGCCGTGGTTGAACACCACGTACGACAGCAGCAGGTAATCGATGTGGCTGCGATGGCAGGGCACGTAGATGATTTCATGGTCGACTGCGGCGCTCGTGACGGTGTCGAAGTTGCTGACCTCGACGCCATCGTACAGCCGCGTCCACAGCCAGGTCAGAAAGCGCCGGAAGATCAGGATCACCGGATACGAATAGTCGGACGCGATTTCCCACGCATAGCTGCGCGCCTGCGCCTGGGCGCGCCGCAGTACGGCCGGCCCGCCGCCCTGGTCCTGCGCCAGCGCATCGATGGCGGCGCGCACGCGCGGCGCTTCCAGCAAGCCGCCGAGCTGAGTGCGGCGGTGCGACAGGTCGGGGCCGATGGCGATTTCGCGCTGGTGGCGGAAATGCGCGCGCAACACCCGCGCCAGCTTGCGCAGCGTGACTTCGCGGTCCCGGTCTTCGTCAGCGATCGCCCGCAGCGACAGCGGCGCGGAAAAGCGCACCAGCGTGTTACGGCCATGCAGCAGCACCGTGAACAGCCGCCTGAACGCGCGCTGCCGCCCCCAGCTCTCGGCGAAGATCAGCTTCCAGATCGAGTGTTCCTTGTCCGGCGCGCGCCCCCACAGGATCGACACCGGCACGATCTGCACGTCGAACGTGGGATCGCTGTGGGCGGCCGCCACCAAGCGGCGCATCAGGCTGGAATAGGCCGGCGCACCCCGTGCGAACAACCACGGGCGCGGGCGCGACAGGAAGAAGAACGAGCGCGAGTCGCGCACGCGGCGCGCCGCCAGCGGCTTGAGTGCCGCAGGCAGGCCGCCGGCATCCGTCTCGCGCGACAGCACCAGCAGGTTCGACAGGAAGCGGCGCTGCAGCACGTACACGACCGGCTTGTCGGGATCGAGTTCCAGCGATGCCGGCTCTTGCGGCAGGACGTGTGTGCGAACCCAGAGATAAAGCAGCTTGCGTGCTGCGTGCAGGAGGGGGCGGTCAATGCCGAGGATATTAAGCATTCCATTCGGGCAAGTTTTGGGCCTTCATTCTAGCCGGTTTGACTGCGCGAAATGGCGAAAACGCTCCCGGTAACTGTAGAGCTTTACCTCTGAAAAATGGATCGGTGCCCGCCGCCAGTCCTTCATGCGTGCGATGCGCAGCCCGTTCGCGGGCAGGGGACGCACGGCGCTGTCGGCACGCATGCCGTTAGCCTTCCGGCAGCATCTCCTGCTGCGCGCCGTGGCCGCTGCGCGGCGCCGGATGCGCCACCAGTTGCTCGGCCGGATAGCGTTCGAAAAAGCGTGCTGCATCCTGCGTGTCGCAGGTCAGCCAGGCGTCATACTGGTCCGGCCGCAGGATGACGAGCATGCGCTTTTCATCGCCGGGTTTGTGGAACCGCTGCATCAGCGGATGGCCGTCGGCATTGATCGTCAACATGGAAAACGACAGCAGCGCCAGCCCGCCGTCCTGCGCCGGGCGATATTCCCAGATGCCGGCGATGCCGAGCGGGCCGCCCTCGGCGTCGGCGATCTCGTAGCGTTCAGCCTTGCCCGATTCATAGGAGGGTTCGTAAAAGGAGGCGACCGGCACGATGCAGAATTGCTGGTGCTTGTAGGCATGACGAAATGCGGGCTTGCTCGCCACCGTTTCCGTGCGGGCGTTGTAGGTCTGGCGCGCCAGCTTCAGGTCGGCCCAGTGCGGCACCAGGCCGAACATGCCGAGCGCGCAGGCGCGGTCGCCGGCCACGGCATCGGCGCGCGGCAAGCGGATCAGCGGCGCCATGGATGCCGGAAAAGCTTCAGCCTTGTATGCCGAATCCGGCGGCGCCACGCCGAAATGCTGTTGCAGCTGATCCCGCGTGGAAGGACGGTAATTGGCGCACATGGCTATGTCTGGATAGTGCAAGGGGCAAGGCAAGGAAAGTGGGCGTCGGGATGCGTTGGCGGGTAATGCCGACGCATCCCGAGTGCAGCAATCACACCATCGGCAGCCGCAGCGTGTCGGTCACGCTGCGAATCATGCGGCGCTTGGCCTTGGTAAAGGGCGGAAAGAACATCTTGACGAGCATGAGCGGCGTTGAGCGCAGCACCGCGCGCTCATGCGAGAACGCCATGAAGCCGTAGTGGCCGTGCGCGCTGCCGATGCCGGAATTGTTGACGCCGCCGAACGGCAGCGCGCCATGGGCGAAGTGCATCACGCAATGATTCACGCAGGCGCCGCCGGAGGTGGTGCGTGCCAGCACCAGGTCGATTTCCTGTTGCTTGCGGCTCCAGATGTACAGCGCCAGCGGCTTGGGGCGGGCATTGATATCGGCGATCACCTGGTCGAGCTGGGCATAGCCGAGGATCGGCAGCACTGGCCCGAAAATTTCCTCTTCCATGATGTGCGAATCCATCGGCACGTGGTCGAGCAGGGTGGGCGCGACGTAGCATTGCGCCACATCGATTTCGCCGCCGGCCTCGACCTGTGCGCCGCGCGCAGTTGCATCCGACAGCAGGGCGGCGACGCGCTGGGTGTGGCGTTGGTTGACGATGCGCGTGAAGTCCGGGCTGCGCTTTTGCTCTCCCGCGCTCGCGCCGTAACGCTGCTGCAGCACCTTGCGGCACTGCGCGACAAAGGCTTCCTTGACCGAGTCATGCACGTACACATAGTCGGGAGCGATGCAGGTCTGGCCGGCGTTGAGGAACTTGCCCCACATGAGCGTTTCCGCCGCCAGCTTCAGGTCAGCGTGCTCGGTGACGATGGTCGGCGACTTGCCGCCAAGTTCGAGCGTCACGCTCGTCAAGTTTTTCGCAGCCGCGGCCATCACGACTTTTCCGATGGCTGGCGAGCCGGTGAAGAAGATATGGTCGAACGGCAGCGCCAGCAGCGCCTGCGACGTGGCGGGTCCGCCCTCGAACAGCGCCACTTCGCAGGCCGGGAAAACCTCGGCGATGATGCGCGCCATGAGCGCCGACACGGCCGGCGTCATTTCGGATGGCTTGATGATGGCCGTGTTGCCGGCGGCCAGCGCCGACACCAGCGGGCCGAAGCACAGGGAGAGCGGATAGTTCCACGGCGCGACGATCAATACCCGGCCGCGCGGCTGGTACTGCATCCAGGCCGAAGTGCCGAGCATGGTGGACGTCGGCCAGACGCGCTTCGGTTTCATCCAGCGCTTGACGCGGCCGATCGCGTGGCGCATCTCGTCCATCACCGGCAGCAGTTCGGACGCCTCGACCTCGGACGGCGACTTGCGGTAATCCTGCATGAACGCTTCATAAAATTCCTCGCGCCGCGCCATCATGGCGCTGCGCAGCTTCTTGATGCGCGCAATGCGTTCGGCGGCGGTGGATTGGCGCCAGCGCAATGCCGTCTCCAGCTGGCTGTCGAACACCGCACCAATCTGTGCGGGGTCGCTTTCGGCCAGCGGCGGGACCGGGACAAGGGGCTGGCTGGAGAGGTTCATGCTCATCATCGTGCTCCATAAGAAAATGGGGCTGGTTGTCGCTAGCCCATTGAGGGGGGATGGCTGCAGTGTCGCGTTCGTTTCGTACGAATCTTCCATACTGCCGGCGCGCGCGGCTTGCGATTTCTCAAGTGGCCAATCGCAAAATACGCATGCAAATTTGCTGGGCCGCTACGTTGCAACGGAGATGCCCGGCATGACGGCCAGGAATAGGATGGTAATCAGCGCAGCATCGGCACGCAACAGAGCAACATTGACCCGGGAAGCCGTGCCGTCACGGCACCGTCTCCCCTTCCAGCGCCGCAATCTGTCGCTCGCGCTCGCGCTGGATCAGGTAGGCGGCGGCGCCTTCGGAGATGCCCAGCGTCTGCAGCACGAAGGACGACAATTGCAGGCTCGACTCCAGCGTTTCCGGGATGACGACGGTGGCGCCGGCCTGCTTCAATGCGCGCGCATGCTTTTCGTCGCGCGAGCGGGCAAAGATTTGCACGTGCGGCAATTCGCGCCGGATGCCGCGCACCGCGTTGAGCGCGGAGGCGGGATGGTCCATGGTCAGGACGATCGCCGGCGCGAGATCGGCATGCGCCTTGCGCAACAGTTCGGCACGCGCGGCGTCGCCGAAGTAAATCGGGAATCCTGCCGCGCGCAGGCGCGCGACCAGCCGCGCGTCGTTTTCAAAGGCGATATACGGAATCTTTTGCGCGCTCAGCAGCTGCGCCAGCATCTGGCCGACGCGGCCGAAACCGGCGATGATGACCCGCCCGCCGGCCGCATCGGGCACCGCTTCACCTAACGCCTGCTCATGGTGGCGCTGTTCCCAGTGCTCGCCGATGGTGTGGCCGATGCGCGCGGCCAGCGGCGTCAGGAACATGCTCAGGCTGACCACCAGCATGATGAACTGCCCGACCGGCGGCGCCACCAGATGCGTGGTCATGGCATAGCCGACCACGATGAACGCGAACTCGCCGCCTTGTCCCAGCAGCAGGCCGCCTTCGAAGGCGCGCGCCCAGCCAAAGCCGCCGATGCGAAACAGCGCGGCCAGCACGCATGCCTTGATGGCGAACAGGCCGATCACCGACAGCGGAAGCCACAGCGGCGAGGCGATCACTTCGCGCACATCGATGGCCATGCCGACCGACATGAAGAACAGCCCCATCAACAGGCCGCGGAACGGCTCGATCGTGATTTCGACCTCGTGCTTGAATTCGGTTTCGGCCAGCAGCAGCCCGGCCAGGAAGGCACCCAGCGCCATCGACAGGCCGGCCGAGGCGGTCAGGCTGGCGATGCCCAGCGTGCTCAGCAGCGTGAGCGCCATGAATACGTCCGGCTGGCGCTGCCGGGCAAACGAGCGGAACAGCGGGCGGATCACGCGCCGGCCGATCAGGTAGATGAGCACGATGGCGCCGATCGACTTGGCTACGGTGACGGTCACCAGCGACGCCAGACCTTCGCTTTGCCCGCTCGTGAGCACGCCGATCAGGATCAGCAGCGGCACCACCGCCAGGTCCTGCATCATCAGGATCGAAAAGCCGGCCTGGCCGAGCGGCGAACTCATCGAGCGCTGTTCCGCCATCAATTGCATCACGACTGCAGTCGACGACAGCGACAGCACGAAGCCGAGCACCAGCGCCGCTTCCAGCGAGTTGCCGAAGAAATAGGCAATGCAGCCGATGATCACGGCGGACAGGCAGACCTGGGCGGTGCCGGCGCCGAAGACCCAGCGGCGCAGCGTCCACAGGCGTTCGGCCGACAGTTCGAGTCCGATCATGAACATCAGGAACAGCACGCCCAGTTCGGCCAGTGCCTCGACGCCTTCCACGCGCGAGACGGTCAGATAGCCGAGCCAGGGCACCGCCTTGGCCCACAGGCCGAGTCCGAACGGGCCGAGCAGTGCGCCCACTGCCAGAAATCCGAGCACCTGGTTGACGCGCCAGCGCTGCAAAAGCGGAATGAGGATGCCGGCGAGCGAAAGGAACAGGAGCGTTTCGCGCAAATAGGGTAGGGCGTGTTGTTCTTGCACGGTTGACTGACGGATGAGTGGGCCGCTGCGCCGGGCATACCCGGCACAGTCCGACGTGCATTTTATAACGCCCGTCCCGCCATGCGCGCTGCGCTTGATGCCGGATAAGAGGTGTTTTCAGTGCGGCTTGGGCTGGGGGATCGCCTCGGTCCAGATCGCGATGTCGCGTTCCGACATGTTCCCAAGCGGGGTGGCCCGCCCATCCTGCAAGCCGTCCTGCCCGACATCGTTGAGGTACTGCTCGCGCGACAGCAGCGTGCCCAGGCAGATGTCGTGCTGCGGCGGCGCGCTGTGGGTTTCGCGGCGCAGGCGCTCGATCAGCTCGTCCATGATCGCCGCCGGCACCAGCGCGCGCTGCGCCGGATAGACGAAACCGAACAGGGCCAGGTGGACGAGCAGGATGCGCCAGTGCGGCTCGAAGCGGCGGAACAGGCGCTGCCAGTCGAGCTGGGCGCCGCGCGCGCGCAGCAGGTGCAGGATGTCGGCGCCATCGAACCGTTCGCGCTCCATGATGAAGGCCTTGGACCAGATCATTTCCTCGGCCGGGCAGATGCGCATCGGCAGGCCCAACACCTCTTCGTCGCTGGCATGCTCGAACCACGCGTCGTCGACTTCCGCGACGGCGTTGCCCGAGCTGAAGATCAGGTCGATATAGACGCCGTTGGCATGCACCTTCGCCAGCCAGTGGGGAAACGGCAGCTCGGTTTCATAGCCGACCTGGCGCAGCGCTTCGCTGACCGCCGGCAGGTCGCGGCGGCGAATGAAGATGTCGAGATCCCTGGTGTGGCGGTTGACCCCGGTATAGCGGTGCAGCGCGTAGGCGCCGCCAACCAGAAACGGGATCGTCGAGGCATTCAGCGTTTCCAGGACATGGCGGTAAAACGCTGCCGTATCGGCGACGGGTTCGTCACCGGGCCGTGATGGCGAAATGGCGCTTTCCATATCGAACCCCCAAGGACATGACAGAAGGAATCAGCAAAACTTATGCCACACAGTCACGGTCATTAGAGGATGGGTTGGACAGGCTGGTGCGCCTGTCAGCCATTCGTGGGCGGTTCCTGGCAAAACATTTTCCCGACGAGGAGCATATCGTGATCTCACAAGAATCGATTCGTTTTGCAGCCGTGGGCGATCTGCATTGCAGAAAAGAATCGGCAGGCAGCCTGCGCAATTTGTTTACCCAAGCGGCCGAAGCGGCCGATGCATTATTGCTGTGCGGCGATTTGACCGATTATGGCTTGCCCGAAGAAACGCATGTGCTGGTGGAAGAAATGGCAGCGGCCAGGATTCCGATCGTTGCCGTGCTGGGCAATCATGATTTCGAATCCGGCAGGCAGGAAGAGGTGCAGCGCATCCTGATCGACGCCGGGGTGCGCGTGCTCGACGGCGAGGCGTGCGAGATCCACGGCGTGGGCATCGTCGGCGTCAAGGGATTCGCCGGCGGATACGGGCGCGGCACGCTTGGCCCATGGGGGGAAGGCGCAATCAAGCAGTTCGTCAACGAAGCGCTGCACGAAGCGCTGAAGCTGGAATCGGCGCTGGCCAAGCTGCGCACCAGCCAGCGCATCGCGATGTTGCACTATTCGCCGATCGAAGCGACGGTCAAGGGCGAGCCGGTGGAAATCTATGCCTTCCTCGGCACCAGCCGGCTGGAGGAACCCCTGATCCGCTATCCGGTGAACGCCGTCTTCCACGGCCATGCGCACCGTGGCACGCCGGAGGGAAAAACAGTCAATAACATTCCCGTCTATAACGTTGCCAAGCCGCTGCTGCAGCGCAGCTTCCCCGATCGGCCGCCATTCCGGATTATAGAAATTCCAAAAACCGAGGCCGGCACCGTGTAAGTTTGACTCGTGAAGTTTGTTAGACGCAATTCTCGGTCGCAGCCAGCACCCGCGAACTGCGGAAGCAGTTTTTTCCGGCGCGCTTGGCCTGGTACATCAGGCGGTCGGTTTCTTCCATGATGGCCGAGGAATTGGTAAAGCGCTCGTCCGGCAACAGGCAGATGCCGATGCTCGCACCGAGCCGCAGGCCGGCATCGGCCGGGATGCGGATGGCGGCGATGGCTTCGATCAATTCCTGCGCCAGTTGCTCCACTGCCTCGTGCGAGGCGGTATCGACCAGCGCGATGCCGAATTCGTCGCCGCCGATGCGCGCCACGCGGTCGCCGTTGGACAGGTAGCGCATTAGGCGCATACCGATTTCCTTCAGCGCCGCATCGCCCGCGCTGTGCCCGCAGGTATCGTTGATCGCCTTGAAGCCATCCAGGTCGAGCAGCATCACCGCGCCGCGGATGGACTTGGTCTCGATATCGGCCAGCAGGTTTTCCAGCGCTACAAAGAAGCCCGAGCGGTTGAGCAACCCAGTCAGGGAATCGGTCTTGGAGGCGAATTCGAACTGGGCTGCGCGCAGCTTGAACTTGCGCTTGGCTTGGGCGATCTGTTTCGACAGCACCTGCGTATACCAAGGCAGGATCAGCACCGACAGCACGAGCCCTTCCGCTATCAGTGGCAGCTTGTGCCAGAACGGTGAAAACCACATCGCGGCGCTCAGGAAGACGGCACCGGACAGGGCGGAAAGCCTGGAAAACGACGGCCCGTTGCGCATCCCGTTGCCGATGGCCATGAGCACCGGCCCCCATATTGCCGGCGCCAGCGCCGGCCCACCCAGATAGAGCGCATAGGCAAAGAGCGCCTGGTCGAGCAGGATCGAAATGATGCGGCGTATCTTGAACGTAAACAGGGAAGCGCCGACGACACCGAGCCATGCCAGCCCGAATGCGTTAAAGGTTGCCGCAGCAAGCATCGCGCTGCGCAAATCGTCGATCTGGCCCAAAGCATAGGTTAGCGCTATGAATCCCGAAAGAACTATCCCGCAGAATACGCGAAAGCAGGCATGTCCCATCTCGTTGCCGAGATTCAGGCGCGGTATGCGCGTCATGGACTTCCTCAACAAAACCTTCATGAATACCTGCCTTATGCAGAGAAGCGCCTTGTCAACCGGACTGAATCCCGGCAATTCCTGGCGATACGACCTTGCGTGGAGATAGAGGCAACCAGGAGTAGTTTCTTTAGAGAAATTTATTGTAACCGCTTCAACCTTGAAATGGAACAAGCGTTCGATTCGGGACGGGAGGCCTGGCGTCGGCGGCTACTGCTCGGCCGCTTCTTCGTCGGGCGCTGCCGGTGCTTGCACGGCCGGTTCGTCTGGCGTGTCCTTGGCAAACAGGGCGCGATGCAGGCGCCCCCCCAAGTCGCAGCTGACCATGGCCACCACAAAAGTCGGAAACCACACGCCCGCCGCCAGGAAGGCGAACCAGGCATAAGCCTGGGGCGTGCCGGTGGCGAGCAGGTCGACCTCGGTTTGTCCGAGGCGCACGCCCCACACGGCAAGCACGGCAATGAGCACCGCCTTCCACCGACTGGTCTTTAGCAGGCCCAGCACAAAAGACGCGGCGAACGCGTATGCCAACAATGCCGGAAAACCATAACCCATATCGCTGCCCAAGCTCAGAGACCATCGAGGCTGCTATTTTAAACAGCAGGCGGGAAGGAAAGAAACTTGTACACAGGCGGCGCGCCGTACCTGTGGCAAAAACGTTGATTTGGCGCGATGCCTTACACGGCGCAGACGACGCGGTTTTTGCCGGCACGCTTGGCCCGATACAGGGCTGCGTCGGCGCGCGCGACAACTGTAGCCTGATCTTCGTCCGCCCGGCACAGCGCTACGCCGGCGCTGAAGGCGACCGGCACGCCTGTACCGCCATGCATGAATTGCTGAAGGCGCAATGCGCTTTGCACGCGCGTCATTGTCAGCATCGCATCGGCGAGCGGGGTGTCGGGCAGCACGATCATGAATTCCTCGCCGCCGAAGCGCCCGACCACATCGGTCTTGCGCAGCGCGGCTTTCGCCACGCGCACCAGGTGGATTAAGGCTGCGTCGCCGGCGCAGTGGCCGTGGGTGTCGTTGAGTTTCTTGAAATCGTCCAGATCGAGCAGCACCACGCACAGCGGCGCGCCGCTCCGCGCGGCACGCGCCAGTTCGCGTTCGAGCACGGCCGCTAGGCCGCGCCGGTTGAGGCTGCCGGTCAACTGATCCTCGCACACCAGTTCGCGCATGCGCGCCAGTTCGGCTTCGAGTTCCTGAATGCGGCTTTGCGCAGCCCGTACCTCGGCGTGCGCCAGCAGCATGTCGACGCGCGACTGCAGCACCGGTACGCCGGCACTAGGCACGTCGCGCAGGAAGTCGTCCAGTATCTGGCGCAGGCTGCCGGCCAGCGGCGTGGCGGCAGAAAGCCCCTGCAGCCAGGCGCTGAAAGAGGGCGCGGGCGGCATCGGGCTGCGCTGTACGGCAGGCAACGGGGCATGATTATTGAATACTGCACTCATCTTTTCTCCTTCAAGCGGAAT
Organism: Noviherbaspirillum autotrophicum; assembly: GCF_000818395.1. Lineage (GTDB taxonomy): Bacteria > Pseudomonadota > Gammaproteobacteria > Burkholderiales > Burkholderiaceae_D > Noviherbaspirillum > Noviherbaspirillum autotrophicum. Next base: position 531,398 of record NZ_JWJG01000028.1, read on the forward strand.
CCGCCGCCATGCAGCGCGCTCTCTTGCATAGGTTATCGGGCGCTTTCAGGAAAAATTGAGGACGGCACTATTTTGTTGTGTTTCATGCAAGGGCCGCCTGACGGTCCGCGATGCCGGCCTCGTCCCGGAAGGGATCAGGCGTGTGCGGCGAGGGCGCCGTTGCGCACGCGCACGCGTTCACCAGCCACCCAGCGGCTGGCGCCGCGTTCGGTGAACGTGCGCACCGCGCCATTGCTCATGCGTACCCGCACCTGCGTGACGGTAGTCGAGTGGGCGCGCTTTTCAATCGCGTTGCCGGCGTAACCGCCGCCGACGGCGCCGGCAACGGTTGCCAGCGTGCGGCCATTGCCGCCGCCGATTTGGTTGCCGAGCAAGCCGCCGACCACCGCGCCGCCCACCATGCCCACGCCGCTGCCGTGGGCGGCCGGTTTTTGGTACGTATGGGCGGAAATCACCGTGCCGCAATTTGCGCAGTGCGCAGCCTGCGCGGCAGGCGCGGCGGCGGTGAAGACGCCGAAGAACAGGAGGGATAAGGAGGCATGGCGTGCCACGGTGGAAAATCCTTGCAGCAGTAACTTCATTTTTCTCAACTACGAACAAACGCCGGACATACGGTATGACAACAGGGTAAGGCCGTATGCGGAGTTCGTGTGATGAGGAAATGTTTCAAGGGCAAGCACTTGTAACAAGAGGGGCACCGCATGGCATACTCACGGCCTCAATCCCACTTTGCCTGCCCGCCATGAAATGCGCGATCGTTCCGGTCACTCCCTATCAGCAGAATTGCAGCATCCTGGTCTGTGAAACGACGCGCCGCGCCGCGCTGGTCGATCCGGGCGGCGAAGTGCCGCGCCTGCGGGCTGCGCTCGAGCAGCTGGACGTGACGCTGGAAAAGGTGTTTTTGACGCACGCGCATCTCGACCATTGCGCGGCCGCTGATATCGTCCGGCAAGAATTCGGTGTGCCGATCGAAGGCCCGCATCGCGACGACCAGTTCTGGCTCGACCAGCTCGGCGCGGCGACCAGGCGCTCCGGCTTTCCGCCAGCCGAGCCGTTCGAGCCGGACCGCTGGCTGAACGACGGCGACACCGTGTCGTTCGGCAGCCAGACGCTGGAAGTGATCCATTGCCCCGGCCACACGCCCGGCCACGTCGTCTTTTTCCATCGCGGCGTGCGCTTGGCGCTGGTGGGGGACGTGCTGTTCCGCGGCTCGATCGGCCGCACCGATTTCCCGCGTGGCGACTACGACACGCTGATCCATTCCATCCGCGAAAAACTGTGGCCGCTCGGCGACGATGTCAGCTTCGTGCCCGGGCATGGCCCGATGTCCACCTTTGGCGAAGAGCGCGCCAGCAACCCGTTCGTCGCCGACACCCGTTTCGGCTAGTTCGCTTCCCGCCCCGTCGTTATTGCCCGGCACGCTGGCCGAAATGCGGTGTGGTTGAGCAATCATGCAACCGCATCGCCGTTGCTATGTCCAACTTGAACGTCATGCCGCAACGGCACGGTCGCGCCATGCGCGCTGGCCGGTTCGCTGCTGCTTGCCAGAACAAGAACCCGGGACGAGATGAGACCGCACATCACACACGCGCATTTTCATGCCCGGCTGGTCATGGTGGGATTCGGCAGCATCGGTCAGGCCATCTTGCCGTTGCTGCTGCGCCATCTCGACATCGCTCCGCAACAGATCACCATTCTTTCCGCCACGGAGCAGGGCGAGCGCATCGCGCGCGAATATCATGTCGCGCTGCGCGCGCAGCCGCTGACCCGGGAAAATTATCGCGCGCTGCTCGCGCCGCTGCTGGGCGAGGGCGATTTCCTGCTCAACCTGTCGGTCGACGTATCGAGCCGCGCCCTGATCGAATACTGCCAGCGTTGCGGCGCGCTGTACCTCGATACCTGCATCGAGCCGTGGGCCGGCGGCTACGTCGACGCGTCGCAAGCCGCCGCGCAGCGTTCCAACTACGCGCTGCGCGAAGAAGCGCTGGCGCTGCGCACCCGGCAGCAAGGCCCGACCGCCATCCTGACGCTGGGCGCCAATCCCGGGCTGGCGTCGATCTTCGTCAAGCAGGCGCTGCTGAAAATCGCCGCCGATACCGGCGCGCAGATGGACAGCCCGCGCAGCCACGCCGGCTGGGCCGAACTCGCCTGGCGCCTGGGCATCAAGGCCATCCATATCGCCGAGCGCGACACGCAGGTCGCCGCGCGGCGCAAGCGGCGCGACGAGTTCGTCAATACCTGGTCGGTCGACGGCTTCATCGCCGAAGGACTGCAGCCGGCCGAGCTCGGCTGGGGCACCCACGAGCGCCACTGGCCGCACGACGGCGCGCGCCACATCGATGGCTGCGGCTCGGCGATCTATCTCAACCGGCCGGGCGCCGCCACCCGCGTGCGCAGCTGGACGCCGCGGGAAGGCCCTTACCACGGCTTCATGATCACGCACAGCGAATCGATCTCGATCGCCGACCACTTGACGCTGCGCCGCGACGGCGAGGTGGTGTATCGGCCGACCGTGCATTACGCCTACCATCCCTGTGACGATGCCGTGCTGTCGCTGCACGAGCTGGCGGGACGCAACTGGCGCGCGCAGGCGCAGCGCCGCATCATCCGCGACGATATCGTGGCGGGCGCGGACGAGCTCGGCGTTCTGCTCATGGGCAATCCAAAGGGCGTATTCTGGTATGGCTCGCACCTGACGATTGCGCAGGCGCGCGAACTGGCGCCCTTCAACAACGCGACCAGCCTGCAGGTGGCCGCCGGCGTGCTGGCGGGCGTGGTCTGGGCATTGCACAACCCGCATGCCGGCATCGTCGAGCCGGATGACCTCGATCACGAGGCCATCATGCAGATCGCGCGGCCCTATCTGGGCGAAGTGGTGGGCGTATACGGCGACTGGACGCCGCTCGATGACCGGGAATGGCTGTTCGGCGAAGACCTCGACCGCGCCGATCCCTGGCAGTTCAAGAATATTCGTGTGGCGTAGATGTGTTGCTGAAAAAAGAAGCCACGCTCAACGACAACTCGTACTACGAAGCGAGCGTGGTGCGCCCGCCCGTGGCCGCTGCACTGCAAGGGCGCGTCACGGCAGACGTCGGTGTGGTCGGCGGCGGCTACGCCGGCTTGTCGGCGGCGCTGGAGCTGGCCGCGCGCGGTTATGCCGTCGCGCTGCTGGACGCCAAGCGTATCGGCTGGGGTGCCTCCGGCAGAAACGGCGGGCAGGTGATCGTCGGCTACGCCGGCCAGAGCGCGATGGAACGGCAACTGCCGCCCGACGATGCGCGCCATGCCTGGGACATTTCGGTGGAAGCGTTGCAATTGCTGCAAGCGCGCATCGCCGCCCATGCGATCGCTTGCGATTACACGCCCGGCTATATCTACCTCGCCGTCACGCCCAGAAAAGCGCGCGCGCTCGACGCGTGGGTCCATCACCTGGAACGCGCCTACGGCTATGCGATGCGGTGGGTGGGGGCGGCCGACGTGCGCAACTGGGTCGCGAGCGAACAGTTCCACGCCGGCGCATTCGATCCGCAATCCGGCCACCTGCACCCCTTGAAATACTGCATCGGCCTGGCCGCTGCCGCGCGCGACGCCGGCGTACGCATTTTCGAGGAGTCCGCCGTCATCGACGTCCTGCGCGGCGACCAGCCGCTGTTGAAAACGGCGCAAGGCGAAGTGGCTTGCCGATTCGTGGTCCTGGCCGGTAACGTCTATCTCGACCAGTTCGGCGGTGTGATCGCGCCGGAACTCATGCGCCGCATCATCCCGGTCGGCACCTACCTCATCGCCACCGAACCGATGTTAAAGCAGCGCGCCGATAGCCTGATCCGGCATCGCGCGGCGGTCAGCGACACCAATTTCGTGCTCGACTATTTTCGCCTCTCCGCCGATCACCGCCTGCTGTTTGGCGGCGCCGACGCATTCAGCGGCGCCACGCCGCCCGACCTGGTCGAGCATGTGCGCCAGCGCATGCTGGCTGTATTTCCGCAACTGGCCGACTTGTCCGTGCCGTATGCCTGGGGCGGATTCGTCGATGTGACGATCAACCACGCGCCGGACTTCGGGCGCATCGGCAACAATATCTATTACTTGCAAGGATTTTCCGGGCACGGCTTGGCGCTGGCGGGCATGGCGGGCAAGCTGGTGGCCGAAGCGCTGGCCGGGCAAGCTGAACGCTTCGACTTGCTCACCCGCATCCGGCACGCGCCATTCCCGCGCGGCGCATGGATACGCACGCCGGCAATCGCGCTCGGCGTACTGTATTACCGGCTGCGCGACCTGCTCTAACGCCAGCGCTGCACGCCTTATCCCGGGCGGCCTTCGCCGCAGCACCAGCGGCATCCAGTCGATCGTCCGTAATGGGATTTCGCCTGGCGCACCGCGTCGCCGCAATTGCTGAAGGCTCCCAGATAAATTCTGTCATTGGCCTCGGGCAGATACTCGCACCGCGGGACATGGACTTCGTGGTCGCCGTTTGATGTTTCCTTCTTGTCGACGTAGTAATGCTGCATATGCACCTCCTGCCGAGGATGTCGGAAAACCGTGTCTGGAAATCTTAATTATGTCTGTGCGAAATTTCCTTAACCCATAATAGCTATTGCGGATTTCTCTTTGCTCCCTGGGGAGCACTGCCGGCATTTCCTTTCTGCACCGCCTCCTGTATGCCGCGCATGAAGGCAGGAACTATCGCCACGCCTCGTCGCTCAATCATGTCCTGCATGCTCAACCGCCAAGGAGGCCATATGCAACCGAGCCAGGTGAAAGAGTTTTTCTCCAGTGTGAAACGATCGATCGATCATGCGGCGCAACTGTGCCAGATCACGAGCGACGTGCCCGATAGTGTGCGCGATCGCATGAGCGAGCTGGATCGCGAATCGGGCCAGGCGGCGCAAATCCTGGAGCAAGAGAATAACGACAACCGCATCGTGCAGTGCGTCGACCGCCTGGGCAAGCTGGGAGAACGCGCATGGCAGGCGTGCGAACAGGCCGGGCACATCGACAAGCAAGTCTACGGCGCGGTGCAGCAGGCGCATCATGCGATTTCAACGCTCAAGCACCGGCTGCACTGAATCCGCCATCGATCTCGCGCTATTCCCGGAACCACACCAGCTGGTGCGTGGTCGCCAACAGCGTGCCGTCTTCCGCCCAGAGCTGACCTTCCTGATCGTAATAGCCGCCGTTGAAGGCATTGGCCCGGGCCTTGCCGAATGCGTGCCGGCCGTGTTGCTGCGCCAGCGCTGCGCTGTCGACATGGAAGTTGATGCTCAGGGTGACGGTCGAAATGGGGCGTGCGCCGCCTTTGCGCACGAACAGGCGCGGTACGAAGGAATCGCAGTAAGCGGCGATGGAGGGGAAATCGAGCCGGCGCGGCGGCACGTCGCTGATCCAGCATTGCGTCGTGCTGTCAGCCCCACCGGCGAGCGGGTCGCAGTCGGCATAGCGCATGTCGTACATCTGCAGGAACGGCACCTTGGTCGGCGGCTCGTACCGGGCAAGCGCGGTCGGCGGCGCGGCGTCGGGCAATGTCGCTTCGGTATCCGACCAGGTGTCGCGGCGCACGGCGAACACGGCGGTGCCGGTGACGACCGGCTGCTCGTCGCCGGCTTGGCGGATTTCCATTTGCCAGTGCTGGGTCGAGCGGCCCGAGCGCGCCACCGTCGCTTGCACCGTAAATTCGCCTTGCCGGATCGGCCCGGCGAAATTGACCGTCATCGAAAGCGGATCGCCCAGGCGGTGTGGATGCTGAAGCATCGCCTGCAGCAGCGTGGCCACCGTCGTGCCGCCAAATGGGGAAATCGCATTCCAGTAATGCTCGGAGGTGTGGCCGGAGTAGGTGCCGCTCTCGGCAGGGACAAGCAGGATGGCCTGGTCGAAGGGATGGTCGGAAGAGATCATGGGGCGCCAAAAAAGAACAGTCGTTCTATTTTAAGGGAAAATGCATGTGCCCATCGGACCGCAGATAAAAAAGGCGCGCAGCCGTTGCCCGCTGCGCGCCCGGGGGATTTGCGTCGCTGGCGTGCTTACTTGTAGATGCCGCAGCCGATCATGACATCGCCGACGCGTTCGATGTACGTCGTTTTTTCCTCGATGGCCTTGGTCACCGGATTTGGCCACTTGTAATCGACCCAGCCCTTGCCCTTGGTTTTGGCCAGTTCGCTCATTTCCTTGATGAACAGCTTGCCGTCGGCGTCCTTGAGCTCGATGACATTCTTGCCGATCAGTTTCGGATTGCCGCCATGTGCCATCGTGTTGCCATTTAAATCGTTTACGAATACATACAAGTCGCGCTCGACGAACTGCCCTTTGGGATTACTGAACTCGGCCAGCGCTTTTTCCTTGCCGTTGGCATTCAGGTAAGCCGCCGCTTTCTTGACCAGCGCGACTGCTTCTTCCTGTTTGGTTTTGTCGGCTGCGCCAGCGCTGCCGAGAACCAGAACACCGAGACTGAGCAGAAGGGCGTTGAATAGTTTTTGCATGATGATCTTTCTTCAAATTAATATTGAACCGTAGAAACCCCATGAAATGCAGGGGAATTCTGCGAGTCAGGGGGTATGAAATCCTTGATTTGAATCAAGCTTGCAAAAACGGCATGCGAGGGCAACGAGCTTACGGGCATCAAAAAAAAGCGCGCGTCCGTTGCCAGACGCGCGCTGCGCAGGGTGCGCTTGTTTCAGCTTTCGTCCGGTTCCTGCTCGGACGGCCTCAACTTCTGCATGTCTTCCCGGTTCAAGCGATGCGGCCGGTGCGGATCCTCCATCGGTTCATCCTCGGGCAGCAGGTGCTGGTCGCCGGATTTCTTTTGATTCATATGGCGCTCGGCGGACTGGACTCTGATCCTGTTCGGCGTGGTTTGGGTCATTGCAAACTCCTTGGCTGACATCAAAAGGATCGGTGCAGGCCCTGGGCTCGCACCGCGTCGCCGTCCCAACCGCTTGCATGCATGGCCCGCAGTGGCGCGGCGTCGAATCGATGCGCGAAACCGCATCGCTGTCACTGCATTGGCAGCTCGCTGGTTAGAGGGTTTGCACTGTAGCGAGTTCGGCATTTTCCCTGCCTCTTGAGGCCCAAGCTGGTCTCACCGGGCGTCGTGCCTGAGCCGTTTCACGAGCAAGGCGCCGCCGAGAACAAGCGGGAGCAGAGGGATCCATTGCCAGAGCGTGTGGCGATCAAGCACACCGCTTCTTTCCAGCAATAAAACAATGCCGACCACGATCAGGATGAGCGGCCCGAGCAAGCCTTTGCTGCGCCGCGTTTGTGGATTTTCCATGCCGGTTCTCCCTGTTCAACGATATGCCGCAGCATAAGCGCCTGCGTGCAGCGGCGGAAACGCAATGCGACGAAGCGTTGGATCGAGGAAGCGAAATACCGCTTTCGCGGCGCGAAGCGGTGGCACAGTGATCGAAAACATCGACATACATGTCAGCAACTCCCTCACCCGATGCCATGCCGTAATGCGGCAAATTTCTGTGCAGGCTGGCGTCCGCCAACATCCTTGTCGTTCAGAAAACGCTCTCCCGGCCTGTCAAAACGGTGCGACGATTGCCGCAAAATTCTGTTGTTGCGCCGCAGCAAATGCTAGAATCTGCGCAGTTTCAACCATCAGGGGAATGCCGCATGAAGCGCGTGATTTTCAATCAAAAGGGCGGAGTCGGGAAATCGACGATTGCGGTGAACCTGGCTGCGATCGCCGCGCAGCACGGCAAGAAGACGCTGCTCATCGACCTCGATCCGCAATGCAACTCCAGCCGCTATCTGCTGGGCGACGCGACCAAGGATGCCAGTCCGACCCTGGCCGACTACTTCGAGCAGACACTCAACTTCATCTTTTATCCGAAACCGGCTGCTGCCTTCGTGCATGCCACGGATTTCGACAATTTGGCGCTCATTCCCTCGCACCCGGCCATCGGCGAGCTGCAATCCAAGCTGGAGTCGCGCCACAAGATTTACAAGCTGCGCGACATGCTCAACGAACTGGCCAAGGAATACGACGAGATCTATCTGGACACGCCGCCGGCCTACAACATCTTCACCCAGTCGGCGCTGATTGCGGCCGACAGCTGCCTGATCCCGTTCGACTGCGACGACTTCTCGCGCCAGGCGCTCTACACGCTGATGCAGAACGTGCAGGAGATCAAGTCGGATCACAATCCGAAGCTGGAAGTCGAAGGCATCGTGGTCAACCAGTTCGTCGCGCGCGCCAGCCTGCCACAGCGGCTGGTCGACGCGCTGAAGGCAGAAGGATTGCCGGTCTTCGACAGCAAGATCTCCAGCTCGGTCAAGATCCGCGAATCGCACGAGCGCGGCTTGCCGATGATTCACCTCGACGCGCGCCACAAGCTGAGCCAGGAATATCTCGCGCTGTACGAGGAACTGCAGGCGCCGTAATCCGCGCTCCCCGCCGCGCTCTTTTTCATGCCTTCCCGGACCGAACCGGCAGATGTCTGTGCCATGTCATTCATCGATTGTTATCATTCGATTAATTTCATGGACTGCACATTGACATCAGCCTTGGGAGGGGCGTTTCATGGAGAAAAGAATGCCGGTGAGTGCTTGCCTGCTTGCCGCGACACTGGCCGCATGCGGTGGAGGCGGCGATACGCCAGCCGACACGATGGCGGCCCGTGCCGAATTTGTGGCGCGCACGACCAGGCAGGGCGATGAGCGCGTGTACGAAATTGTCGAAAAATATAACGACAACGCAACGCTGACGTATACGAGAAAAACGGTGCAGACCGCGCTGAACGCGGACAACTCTGGGGAAAGGCAGACGCTCGACGCCAACAACGTCCTGCTGCAAAGCCTGCGCTACGATGCCAATGGAATTCGTTCCGTCACCTCTTACCCATCGGGCGTGACGTGTAGTCCCAATGTGGCGCTCAACCATTTTCCCGACGTCCTCAGAACGGGCCAGACGGTCGACAACAACTACACGGACAGCTGTTCCAACGGGTATGCGTACAAGACGGAAGAGAAGGCAGCCGTCGCCGGCGCCGAGCCGGTCGAGGTGAACGGGGTCACCTATAACGCCGTCAAGGAAACGGCCACGGTCAGCATCGAAACCATCCCGCCTGCTCCCGGTGAAAGCACCAAGTACGCCGTCAACGAGGCCATCTGGATCGACCCCGTGCTGGGGCTGACTGTGAAGGAAACGATGACCTTTAGCTATCCGGTGCCGCCTGCCGGGCACTATCGAGTGTCGTCGACCAGGTCGCTGGTGAGCTACGTGAACAAATAATCCGGCAGTGCCAGGGCATGATGCCCTGGCCGCGCGTTTTTACAGTGCCCGCACGCACAACCTGAAGTCTGGATCGTCCTCGTAGCGCTTGATCTCGAAATCGAGGCTCTTCATCAGCTTGAGCATGGTGGTGTTATTGGTGAGCACCAGCCCTTCGATATGCGCCAGGCCCTTGCTGCGGGCCACATCCATGATTGACAGCATCAGGCGCGAGCCCATGCCCTGGCCGCTGAAATCGTCGGCGATCGCCAGCGAAAACTCGCAGGTGCTCAAGTCCGGATTGGTTACGTAGCGCGACACGCCGATGATGCGCTCGGTTTCGGTGAAGCCGCCGTCCTCGTTCGGCACGCGGTGGCGGTGCACGGCCACCAGCGCCATTTCGCGGTCGTAGTCGATCAGCGTGAAGCGCGCCAGCATCTTCACCGACAGTTCCCGCATCGACGACACGAAGCGGAAGTAGCGGCTTTGCGGCGACATGGCGCGCACGAAATCCTGCAGCATTTGCGCGTCGTCGGGGCGGATCGGACGCACGTTGTAATGGCCGCCGCCGCGCAGCGGCCATTCCTGCGCATAGTCCGCCGGATAGGGCAGGATTGCGAGGTGGTGGTAGTTGTCGGCGCCGCCCGCCGCATGGTCGATCACAATGCGCGCGTCCACCGCCAGGGCGCCGTTGGCGTCGACGATGACCGGGTTGATATCCATCTCGCGCAGCTGCGGCAGCGCGCACACCATTTCCGACACGCGCAAGAGGATCTGCTCGATCGCCTCGCGATCCGCCGGCGGCGCGCCGCGCCAGGCGTCAAGCGTCTCGGCGCAGCGTGCGCGGTCGATTAAGCGCTGCGCGAGGAACTGGTTGAGCGGCGGCAGTTCGATGGCGCGGTCGGCGATCAGCTCGATCATGGTGCCGCCGGCGCCGAACGAAATCACAGGGCCGAACGGCTGGTCGGTGGACACGCCGATGAACAGTTCACGTCCGTTGGTCTTGCCCGACATGTTCTGCACCGTCACGCCGTTGATGCGCGCCTCGGGGCGCAGGCGTGCGACGGTGGCCATCATGTCCTGCCAGGCGTCGCGCACCGCCGCACCGTTCTGCAGGTTCAGCACCACGCCGTGCACGTCCGACTTGTGCGAGATGTCGGGCGAATCGATCTTCAGCGCCACCGGATAGCCGAGCTGATTGGCCACCAGCATCGCCTCGTTGGCCGAGCGCGCCAGAATGGTCTTCGTCACCGGGATATGGAAGGCCGACAGCAGCGCCTTCGACTCCATTTCGGTGAGCACCTTGCGGCGTTCGGTCAGTACGCTCTCGATCAGGATGCGCGCCCCCTCCAGGTCCGGCTTGGCCAGTTGCGACAGCGGGGGCGGGGTTTGGTGCAGCAGTTGCTGGTTCTGGTGGAACGACGCGATGTTGAAGAAGGCGCCGACGGCCGCCTCCGGCGTGCGGAAGGTGGGAATCGCAGCGTTGTTCAGAATGACGCGTGCGGCGGCGACTTGATTGTCGCCCATCCAGCAGGTGATCAGCGGCTTGCCCACGTTCGGATGCACTTCGGCCAGCGCCTGCGCGACCGCGGAGGAATCGATTCCCGGCTTGGGAGACAGGATCACCAGGATGCCGTCCACATTCTTGCTGGCGGCGCAGGCGTTGATGGCCGCACGGTAGTGGCCGGCTTCGGCATCTTCGGCCAGGTCGATCAGCGCCGACAGGCTGGCCAGCGGTGACAATTGCGGCTTGAGCTCGGCGCAGCCTTCCGGCGACAGCGTCGCCAGTTCCAGTCCGAGCGCATCGGCCCAGTCCGCGGCAAGTACGCCCGGGCCGCCGCCGTTGGTGATGATCGCCAGGCGCTTGCCGACCGGCAGAAAGCGCGAAGCCAGGCATTTTGCCGCCGAAAAAAGCTGCACGAAGGAGCGCACCCGCACCGCGCCGGCGCGCTGCAGCGCCGCGTCGAACACGTCGTCGCTGCCGACGATGGTGCCGGAGTGGGTGAGTGCGGCTTTCGAGCCGGCCGGCTTGCGGCCGGCCTTGAGCACGATTACCGGCTTGGCGTTGGCGGCGGCGCGCAGCGCGCTCATGAAGCGGCGCGCATTGCGGATGCCTTCCAGGTAGACCACGATGCTTTGCGTGCCGCGGTCGTCGGCCAGGAAATCGAGCACCTGCGCGATGTCGACGGCGGTATTGGGGCCGAGCGACACGACGTGCGAGAAGCCGACCTTGTTCTTGACCGCCCAGTCGAGGATGGACGCGGTCAGCGCGCCCGACTGCGACACCAGCGCAAGCGAGCCTTCCTGTGCCATCGGCCCGAGCACGCTGGCGTTGAGGTGCTGGCGCGGACGCTGGAAGCCGGCGCTGTTGGGGCCGAGCAGGTAGATGCCGTGGCGGCGCGCGATCGTGTGCAGTTCGGTGCCCAGGGCCGAGTCCACGCCGTTGGAGATGATCAGCGCGGCCTTGCTCTGGATGCGGCCAGCCACTTCCAGCGCCGCGACCAGCTGCTCGCTGGGCAAAGCGATGATGGCAAGGTCCGAGCGCGATTGCGCCAGTTCGCTCAAGGTGCCGGTCATGCCGATGTCGAGATAGGTGACCGGGCCGGCGAAGCCGCCGTCGCGCAATTGCTCAACCACCAGGCGCGCTTGAGGGCTCTGGGTGTCCGGCGCTTCCGGATTGCCGGCGAACACGACAATCGAGCGGGGGGAGAAAAGAGGAGTCAGATAGTGCTTGTCCATGTTGGCTAATCGTCAATCGTTATATTGTTTTCGGGCGTATGTCATGCAAGTAGCAGGCCATATGTTTGCCTCCGCCAACCGGATAGCGTTCTTATCACGGGTCTGTTGCCCGCTTATAAATTCTGCCGGCGTCAGTCGGCGCCGATCAATACCTTGACGTGCGCGGCGACGCTGCGCGCCAGCGGAGACATGACATAGCCGCCTTCCAGGCAGGATACGACGCGTCCTTGCGCATGGCGCTGCGCCACCTGCATGATCTGCCGCGTCACCCATTCGTAATCGGCTTCGACAAGGCCCAGGTTGCCCATGTCGTCTTCGCGGTGGCCGTCGAACCCGGCCGAGATGAAGATCATCTGCGGGCGGAACATGTCAAGCGCGGGCAGCCAGTGCTCCGTGACTCCGGCGCGAAATGCCTCGCCGCCGGAATGCGGCGCCAGACCGACATTGATCATGTTGGGCCCGCGTGGAACGGAGCCGCGATACGGATACAGATTCTTTTCGAAGGTCGAGCACATCAGCACGCGCACGTCATCGTACAGGATATCTTCGCTGCCGTTGCCGTGATGGACGTCGAAATCGACCAGTGCCACGCGCTCCAGTCCGTGCACATCGAGCGCATGGCGGATGCCGACCGCCACGTTATTGAAGAAGCAAAAACCGCCGGCCGCGTTGCGTTCCGCGTGATGTCCCGGCGGGCGCACGTTGCAGAAGGCGACCGTCGCCTTGCGCTGCACCACCAGGTCGGTGGCCAGCACCGCCGCGCCGGCCGCGCGCAGGGCGGCCAGATAGGTGTAGCTGTTCATCCAGGTGTCGGGATCGACCTGCGCATAGCCTTCGCCCGGTGCCATATTCGCGATCTCGCGCACGTAGGACAGTGAATGGGCGCGCGCGAGCTGCTCTTCGGACGCCAGCGGCGCGTCATATGGCCGCATGTAGTCGAGCAGCCCCTTGATCAGCAAATGGTCGCTGATGGCGCCGATGCGTTCCGGGCATTCCGGGTGGTGTTCACCCATCTCGTGTCGCACGCAGTCGCTATGCGAAATATAGGCAGGCAGCATGCGGGGCTCGCTCTCCATCAGTTCGGCAGAAGTGGGAATGGCATCGCGCACTGCGCCGGCCGGCAGCGCAAGCCGCAGCATTTGCGGCTTGCCCACCCGGCAAGCACGACCGACGCCGCAAAGACGGCTACATTCTTAATGGATGGTAGAAGCGTTTATTTTATGTTTCCCTGCGGTAAATCAATTTTTACAAGAATCGCCTTGCGGGAAAACCGGGGGCGCTGCAGGCCTGGCTACGTGCTCCTTCACCAATGTGGCGCCACACTTCGAGTAAATAAAAGGCGGGAACGTGATTTTGTTTTTTTACCATTTATCAATTCTGCGATGAAGCGTGAGAAAAATTCCCGAATTTAAGAAGCTGGCCTATGCTTTTCCCCGGCTGGCGGCGCACCATGAACCCGCTCCCCAGGCCGCTGTCCGAACGGAAAAGCGGTGGGTACGGAGAGCGATGAGGCAGTGGCGAATAGCGCCGTCGATGGGGCAGCTGGCATGCCGATGCGGTTTGCGGGATGACTGGACAGCCTGGCATCGCGGCGCTAAGCTGGAGTTGCGATTTGGAAATTATTTGTAGAATGAAATTCAAAGCGAGCTGCCTTTGGCACAGCCACTCATGCCGGCAACCGGTCTTTGAACACGCCTGAAACCCACTATGTCCAGCGAGCGCCCTTCGGCAGATGAAACAGCCATGCTCCATCCGGAGCTGGAGCAAAGCTTCTGGACCCGGCGGAAGAAATTCCCGGCGGCGATGGAGCAAGCATTCCAGGCGGAGATGGATCGCCTGCGCGACTTGCGCGTGCGCCGCACCGGGCTGGTTGCGGTGGTGCTGTATGCCGCGTTCGCCGTCACCGACCGCGTGATGGTGCCCGATGTATACCAGCAAGCCCTGGCCATCCGCTTCTTGCTCGTGATCCCTCTGCTGCTGCTGGCAACCTTTGGCATCGCCCACGTCAAGAAACCGCTGTTGCGCGAAATCCTGCTGTCATCCGTCGTGGTAATCACCGGCGCCAGCCTGCCGTGGATCTTCAGCCTGAGCCACCATCCGAATGCCGCTTACTATGAAACCGGCATCACGCTGGTCATCCTGTTCGGCAATATCGTGCTGAACCTGCGCTTTCGCGACGCGGTGGTCAGTTCCGTCATCCTGATGGGCGCGTATGCCGTGTTTTTGTGCGTGCAGCACAAGCTGCCACCGGAAGTCCGGCTGAACAACGGCTTGTTCTCTTTTGCCCTGGTCGTGATCAGCCTGATCGCCAATTTCCGGACCGACCAGGACCAGCGCCGCGCCTACCTGGCGCGTTCGCGTGAACGGGCGCGCAACGCCGAACTCAGCCATGCAGTCGAATTGCTCGGCAAACTGTCGTCGGAAGACGCGCTGACGCAGGTGGCAAACCGGCGCGAGTTCGACCGCCGCCTCGACCTGGAATGGGCGCGCGCCAAGCGCGAGGGCCAGTTCCTGGCGCTGATCCTGATCGACGTCGATTGCTTCAAGGCGTACAACGACCATTACGGACACCCCGCCGGCGACGCCTGCCTGCGCGGCATCGCCGGTAGGCTGGCGTCGGTGCTCAAGCGCTCGTCCGACTTGGTGGCTCGCTTCGGTGGCGAGGAATTCGTGGCGCTGCTGCCGGCCACCGGCGCCGGGGAAGCGGCGGCCCTGGCCGAACGCATGCGGCTTGCCGTGCGCGAACTGAATCTGCCGCACGCAGCATCGACGGCAGCGCCGATCGTCACCGCCAGCTTCGGCGTGTACGCCGTGCAGCCGGTCGACGATGAACAGGCGTCGACCCTGCTGGACAAGGCCGATGCAGCCCTGTATCGCGCCAAGCAGGGCGGGCGCGACAGGGTGGTGGCGGACATGCCGCCCGAATACCAGGCCGGTGCCACCCAGTAAGGGGACGGACGATGCCTTGCCACGTCTTCACCTATGGCTCGCTGATGTTCGCGCCCGTCTGGCAGCGCGTGGTGCGCGGGCAGTATCGGGCGCAGCCGGCCCGCCTCGCCGGTTTTGCACGCTTTGCCATTGCAGGCGAAACGTACCCTGGCATGGTGGCGCAGGCCGGTGCAGCGGTGGACGGCGTGTTGTATCGGGACGTCGACGAGCGCGACCTGGCGGGGCTCGATGCGTTCGAGGGGGAGGATTACCGGCGCATTACTGTGCGCGTTGCGCCCGACGCCGCCGCCACGTTGGAAGCGCAAACCTATCTCTACCTGCTGCCGCAAAAGTTGACACCTTCGCCATGGCAGGCGGACGCGTTCCAGATGGAGCGCTTCATCGGCAGCTATTGCCGGGATAGGCTGGGCGGGTGAAGCCGGTATAATTCTCCCCATCCTCCAACTTCACATTGGGCAGCCGCTCGGTTGCCCCTTTTCATTCCATGCTCGCTTCACAAAAACAACAGATTATCGACCTGTTCCAGGCCGCACTCGCGCCCATCGTCGCCGGCACTGATTTGATACCGAACGTCGTGCTGGAGCGCCCGCGCGATCCGTCGCACGGCGACATCGCCTGCAACATCGCCATGCAGCTGGCCAAGCCGCTGAAAAAGAATCCGCGCGAACTGGCGCAGGCGATCGTCGCCTCGATCCTCGCCAACAAGGGGGCGCTGATCGACACGGCTGACATCGCCGGCCCCGGCTTCATCAATCTGCGCGTCGCCGCTGCCGCCAAGCAGGCAGTGGTGCAGGCGATCCTGTCCGAAGGCGCGCGTTTCGGCCAAGGCACGGCCGGCGCCGGCAAGAAAGTGATGGTCGAATTCGTGTCGGCCAACCCGACCGGACCCTTGCACGTCGGCCATGGCCGCCAAGGCGCATTGGGCGACGCGCTGTCGTCGTTGCTGGAAGTGCAAGGCTACGACGTCACGCGCGAGTTCTATTACAACGATGCCGGCGCCCAGATCGGCAATCTGGCGTACTCGGTGCAGGCGCGCGCGCGCGGCTTGAAGCCGGGCGACGAGCACTGGCCGGAGTCGGCCTACAACGGCGACTACATCGCCGACATCGCCGCCGACTTCCTGGCGAAGAAAACCGTATCCGCCAGTGACGGCGCGCCGGTCACCGCCAGCGGCGACCCCAACGACCTCGAATCGATCCGCATGTTCGCGGTTGCCTACCTGCGCCACGAGCAGGACCTCGATTTGCAGGCGTTTGGCGTTAAGTTCGACAACTACTACCTCGAATCCTCGCTGTATCACGACGGCAAGGTGGAAGCGGCGGTGCAGGCATTGGTCAAAGCCGGCAAGACCTACGAGCTGGACGGCGCGCTGTGGCTGAAGACCACCGAGTACGGCGACGACAAGGACCGCGTGATGAAGAAGTCCGACGGCTCCTACACCTATTTCGTGCCGGACGTCGCCTACCACATCACCAAGTGGCAGCGCGGCTTTGCCAAGGCGATCAACGTGCAGGGCAGCGACCACCACGGCACGATTGCGCGCGTGCGCGCCGGCCTGCAGGCAGTCGGCGTGGGCATCCCGCAAGGCTTCCCCGACTACGTGTTGCACAAGATGGTGACCGTGATGAAGAACGGCGAGGAAGTGAAGATTTCCAAGCGTGCCGGCTCGTATGTCACCGTGCGCGACTTGATCGAATGGTCGGCGGGGGACGCCAAGAATGAAAGCGGCGAGCGCGACATCACGCGCGGGCGCGACGCCGTGCGCTTCTTCCTCATTTCGCGCAAGGCCGACACCGAATTCACGTTCGATGTCGATCTGGCCTTGTCGCAATCCGACGAGAACCCGGTGTATTACGTGCAGTACGCCCATGCGCGCATCTGCTCGGTGCTGGCGCAATGGGGCGGAGACGAAAACACGGTGAATCATGTCGACTTGTCACCACTGACTTCGCCGCGCGAAGCCGCGCTGTTGGCCAAGCTGGCCGAATATCCGGAAATGCTGCAGAAAGCACTCGACGAACTCGGTCCGCATCAGGTAGCGTTCTATCTGCGCGACCTGGCCGGCGAGCTGCACAGCTATTACAACGCCGAACGGGTTTTGGTCGACGATGCGTCCACCAAAATGGCGCGTCTGGCGTTATTGTGTGCGACACGCCAGGTATTGCGTAACGGTTTGGCGCTGATCGGCGTATCGGCACCGTCAAGAATGTAGGAAAGTATGCAAAATCTGCAAAATCTGAAACGGCAGCAAGGCGGGACCATCCTCGGCATCATCATCGGTTTAGTTATCGGCTTGGGCATCGCCTTGGCGGTAGCCATGACGATCAACAAGACACCGATGCCGTTCGTCGACAAGGTGGGCCGGCAAAACAAAGCGGATTCGTCGCCGGCCCAAATTTCCGACCTGAACAAGCCGCTGTACGGCAACAAGGCGGCGGCCAAGGCGGCGGCCAAGGCGGCGGCCAAGGAATTCGTCAAGGAGCCGGCGGAAGTTGTCCAGGTAACTGCTACCGCCCAGCCGGCTGATGCCAAGGCCGACGGCAAGGACAACAAGGCGCCCGTGGTCGATCTGGCCACCCTGGTGGACAAGTTGAAAAAGCCGGAAGGCAAGCCTGCCGACGCCAAGGCTGACGTCAAGGCGGATGCCAAGGCCACCGATGCCACCGTCAAGGAAGCCGCCGCCAAGAGCGACGACAAGTGGAACTATTATCTGCAGGCGGGCGCGTTCCGCGATCAGTCCGAGGCGGAAGCGCTGCGCGGCAAGCTGGCGCTGATGGGCGTCGAGGCGCGCGTGTCGGAACGCCCGTCCGAGAACGGCGTGCTGTACCGGGTGCGGGTCGGTCCGTACGGGCAGATCGATGCCATGAACAAGGTACGCGGCAAGTTGACTGACAATGGTGTCGATGCGGCGGTGGTGCGCATCGCGAAGAACTAACCAATCAAAGGAACACTATGCGTTTTCTGAAACATGCACTGGCTGCACTTTCCCTCGGTCTGGTTGCCATTACCGCAAGCGCGGCGCCCGCCAATCCGCAGAACGGCGTCGATTACCGCACCCTGAACAAGCCGCAGCAGACCGAATCCGGCAAAAAAGTCGAAGTCACCGAATTCTTCTGGTATTCCTGCCCGCACTGCTTTGCCTTCGAGCCGGACCTCGAAGCTTGGGTCAAGAAGCAGGGCGACAATATCGCGTTCAAGCGCGTGCCGGTCGCCTTCCGCGATTCGATGGTGCCGGAGCAGAAGCTGTACTACGCGCTGGAAGCGATGGGCAAGGCGGAGGAAATGCAGAAGCGCATCTTCAATGCGATCCACGTGCAGCGCCTGCCGCTCAACACCGACGCGGCAATCGTCGACTACATCGCCAAGCAGGGCATCGACAAGCAGAAGTTCCTCGACGTGTACAACTCGTTCGGCATCCAGAGCAAGGTGCGCCGCGCCGCGCAGCTGCAGCAGGCCTATGAAATCGACGGCGTGCCGACGATGGCCATCGATGGCCGCTTCCTGACCTCGCCGTCGATCGTGTCGGCTTCCCTGGGCAACGTGTCCGAGCCGGCGCTGGCCGCCGGCACGCTGCAGGTGATGGATTGGCTGGTGGCGAAGGTGGCCAAGGAAAAGGCGCCGCACGCAGCCCCGGCCGCGAAAGCAGCGCCCGCCAAGAGCAAGTAACACGGCGCCAGGCATCGCAAGTCCGCCACTCGCAAGAGGGCGGACTTTTTTTTCGGCTACACTTGCCGCGCAGCCTGGCTGCACTGGAACTTCGTTTGATCGGGAAAGTATGAAACGCGTATTCATTACCGGCGCCTCCAGCGGCATCGGCGCCGCGCTGGCGCAGCGCTATGCGGCACAAGGCGCGGTGCTCGGCTTGGTCGCGCGTCGGCAGGCCTTGCTGGAACAGCTCAAGGCCAGCCTGCCGCACCCGCAGCGCCATCGCACCTATGCGCTCGATGTCACCGACCACACGGCGCTGGCGGCGGCGGCAGCCGATTTCATCGCCGCCAACGACGGCGCCGATGTGGTGATCGCCAACGCCGGCATTTCGCGCGGGACGCTCACCGAGCATGCGGAAGACCTGGCGGCGTTCGAACGCATCGTCGCCACCAACGTCACCGCCACGGTGGCGACCTTTGCGCCGTTTGTCGCGGCGATGAAAAAGCAGGCGCAGGCCGGCAGCCGCGCCTGCCGGCTGGTCGGCATCGCCAGCGTGGCCGGCATTCGCGGCCTGCCCGGCGCCGAAGCCTACAGCGCATCGAAGGCGGCGGTCATCAGTTATTGCGAATCGCTGCGGGTGGAACTGAAAGCTGCCGGCATCAAGGTGGTCACGATCGCGCCCGGCTACATCGACACGCCGATGACGCGGGAAAACGCCTATCCGATGCCGTTTCTGATGCCGGTTGAAAAATTTGCGGCGCAGGCGATTGCCGCCATCGATGCCGGCAGCAGTTACCGGGTGATTCCGTGGCAGATGGGCGTGGTGGCCAAGGCGTTGCGGCTGTTGCCCAATTGCGCGTATGACTTCGCGTTTGCGAAGGCGCCGCACAAGAAGCGCGATCTATGAAACTGGTCGACGCCCTCGGCCGCGAACATCATCCGGTCGCGCTGCAGGCCACGCCGCGCATCGTGTCGCTGGTGCCGTCGCTGACCGAGCTGCTGTGCGACCTTGGCCTGGCGCATTGCATCGTCGGCCGCACCGGCTTTTGCATCCATCCGCAGGAGGTGGTGGCGGCCATTCCGAAAGTGGGCGGCACCAAGGATGTCAACCTCGACAAGATCCGCCGGCTCGCGCCCACCCACCTGCTGGTCAACATCGATGAGAATGAAAAGCCGGTCGTCGAGGCGCTGGCGCAATTCGTTCCGCACGTGATCGTCACGCATCCGATGGCGCCGCGCGACAACCTGGCGCTGTATCGCCTGCTCGGCGCGATCTTCCGCGTCGAGCAGCAGGCGCAGCAGCTGTGCGATGCCTTCGAGCGCGAGTACGCGGCGCTGGTGGCGGCTCCCAAGGGGCGGCTGCAGACCATGTTGTATTGCATCTGGAAAGATCCGTGGATGACGGTATCGCGCGACACCTATATCGCCAGCATGATGGCGGAGATCGGCTGGCAATGCTGGCAGGCGCCGGACGCTGCCCGGTATCCCCAATTCGCCTGGTCGGATGCCTTGGTGAACGCCATCGACGGCGTGCTGCTGTCGAGCGAACCCTACCGGTTTACCGAGGCGCATGCCGATGCGCTGGAAAAGCAGATCGGCAAGCCGGTGCTGCTGCTGGATGGGGAAATGATGTCGTGGTACGGCAGCCGCGCCATCGGCGGCTTGCGCTACCTGCGCGCACTGGCAGCAGGCTGAGGCTTACTTCTGCCGGCTCATGCGCACCAGCATGCGGATGAATTCGCGTGCCAGCGCCTGATGATGCGTATCCAGGCGCTGCAGGTCGGCCAAGAGCTTGACATCGGCGGACTCGAAGCGCGCCGGGCCGGCCGCGCCTTCCGCTCCCGCTGCCTGTCCGTCTTCGCCGCCGAAACGCAGCCATTCGGCGGGCACGCCAAGCCATTGCGCAAGCGTGCGCAATTTTTCCTGGGTGGGAATGGCTTCGCCGACCAGCCATTTCCGTGCTGCATGCACAGTAATCGGGCGGCCTTCAAAACGTATATTGAATTCCCGCGCCAATTGGGTGGGGCTATCCGGGGAATAGTCGGCGTTGCGCAAGGCTTGTTGCAAACGCTCGCTAAAACCTTCTCGTTCAATAGATGGATTCATTATCCGCGCACTATTCCATGTCACGCTTTGACAGTCAGTCTCTGGATGGATGGTACTTTTTGTGACCGAATGTGTTAAGCAAAGGTAACACATATCGGCCGACCCGCATCAACATTGATCAAGTTTGTGGCGCGGCGGGTGAGTGACGAGCGGCAAGATGGAGTAAACCCGAAGTAATACTCTAGGAAAACCGCACCAGACGGAAAGGCAAACGCATGCAGCGGCGGCCGCTGCAAGGAAGAAGACAGCCCCGAAAACGGGGCTAAAGGGAATTAGATTTCGCCGAACCCGTAATCGCGCTCGACCCGGGCGATGCGGATCCTGTAGGCGCTGTACCAGTCGCTGCGCCCGCGCTCTTGCGCCAATTGATGTTCGGCGTTCGCTTTCCATGCCCGGATCGCTTCCGCCGATTCCCAGTACGACACGGTAATGCCGATGCCGTCGCGCACCGATTCCATGCCGAGAAAGCCCGGCTGCTGCGCCGCCAGTTCGGCCATGCGGCGCGCGGTGTCGGCATAGCCGTTGTCGCCGCTGGTGCGCAGCGAGGTGAAGATCACGGCGTAATAGGGCGGCCTGGGCGTGTCGGCGGGCATGGCGTTTCCTTAACGGTGAGTACGGAATCGAATGATACCGTCCGCGCCGGTTTCGCGGTACAGCACGCCGTCGAACCACAGCTTGTGCAGATGCGCCAGCGCCTCGCCCATGGCGAACGTGAGCTGGTGCGCGTCGAGCGCGCGGCGAAACATGATCGGCACGATGTCGGCTGCCGACATCGGCGACGCGCAAGCCTCCACCACTTCGGCCAGCCGCTCGCGGTGATGCGCGACGAGTTGCCCGATGCGGGTATGCAAGCCGCGAAACGGCTTGCCGTGCGACGGCAGCACCAGCGTATCGGCCGGCAGGTCGGCGTATTTTTTCAGCGAGTCGAGGTAGAGCTGCACCGGATTGGCTTCCGGTTCGACCGCGAACACCGACACGTTGGTCGAAATGCGCGGCAGCACCATGTCGCCGGAAACCAGCACGTTCAGGTCCGCGCAATACAGCGACGCATGTTCCGGCGCATGGCCGAAGCCGGTGATGACGCGCCACTCGTGGCGGCCGATGCGAAACGTCTGGCCATCCTGCATGCGGCGGTAGGACGCGGGCACGGCCGGCACCAGCGTCGGGTAGTAGCTCTTGCGGCCCTGCAGCTGCTCGATCAACGCCGGGTCCGTCACGCCGTGGCGCTCGAAGTGCGGCAGCATCGCGGTGCCGTCCACGCCCGGCAGCGAGGCCGACATCATGCGCGCAAAGCCGTATTCGCCGGTGGTCATCCACAGCGGCGCGTTCCAGCGGCTGCACAGCCAGTCGGCGAGTCCGACGTGGTCCGGGTGGCAGTGGGTGGCAATCACGCGCACGATCGGGTTTGCGGCAAGGCCGTCGGCGAAGACCGACTCCCAGGCCGCGCGCGTGGCATCGTTGGCGATGCCGCAGTCAACCACCGTCCAGCCCGGCCGCGGGCCGTCGCCGTCGTCGAATTCATCGGCGATCAGCCACAGGTTGATGTGGTCGAGCGCGAACGGCAGGCCCATGCGCAGCCAGTACACGCCCGGCGCGATCTCGGAGAGCGCGCCCGGCGCGGGCAGCAGGTCGCCGAAGGGGTAATTCAATTGGGATTCCAGCGGATTCATTCAGATCTCGAAAAATCGTTGCAAATCGTGCATGTTCACATTCCGCGACAGCAGGCTACAATACCGCATCGCTTTACGTTAACGTAAACTGCAATCGGACCCCCGATTCTAAACACAAACCCCATTTACTGCTGGCCGACCCCATGCCGACCTACACCATTACCGAACTGGCGCGCGAATTCGACATCACCCCGCGCGCAATCCGCTTCTACGAAGACCAGGGCTTGCTGAGCCCGGCGCGCGAGGGGGCGGGCGGGCGCACCCGGGTCTACAGCGCGCGCGAACGCACGCGCCTGAAGCTCACCCTGCGCGGCAAGCGGCTCGGCCTGAGCCTGTCGGAGATCAAGGAACTGGTCGACATGTACGAGTCGCCCAAGGACACCGATGCGCAGTTAAAGCGTTTCCTGGCGGTACTGGCCCAGCACCGCGAAACGCTGGAGCGCCAGCGCGAAGACCTGGAAGTCACGCTCGACGAGATTGCCGCGCACGAAGAGGAATGCCTGCGCCTGCTGGCTGCCGACAAGGCCCAAGCCGCGACCGGCAAAAAGACTGCTGCGGGCAAGCTGGAAGACGCTGCCTGACGGTGTTTTTGATGTGAATCGGCTGCTGTTTTACTTTACGTTTACGTAAACGTAAATTGGCAGTATTATTTGCCCAACTTCCAACAATACGAGGACGACATGCTTCATTTGCCCGGCTTGACCTTTGATCATGGCGAAGACATCGCAGCACTGCGCGCGACCGTGCAGCAGTTTGCGCAATCCGAAATCGCGCCGCGCGCCGCCGAAATCGACCGCAGCGACCAGTTCCCGATGGATTTGTGGCGCAAGATGGGCGAGCTCGGCTTGCTCGGCGTGACCGTCAGCGAGGAATACGGCGGCACCGACATGGGCTACCTCGCGCACATCGTTGCGATGGAGGAAATCTCGCGCGCATCGGCGTCGGTCGGTCTGTCCTACGGCGCCCACTCGAACTTGTGCGTCAACCAGATCAAGCGCAACGGCACGCCCGAGCAGAAAGCCAAGTACCTGCCCAAGCTGATTTCCGGCGAATATGTCGGCGCGCTGGCGATGTCCGAGCCGAATGCCGGTTCCGACGTGGTGAGCATGAAGCTGCGGGCCGACTTCAAGGGTGACCGCTGGGTCTTAAACGGCAGCAAGATGTGGATCACCAACGGTCCTGATGCCGACGTGCTGGTGGTGTATGCGAAGAATGATATCGAAGCCGGCCCGCGCGGCATGACTGCCTTCCTGGTCGAAAAGAATTTCAAGGGATTTTCGGTCGCCCAAAAGCTCGACAAGCTCGGCATGCGCGGCTCGCACACCGGCGAACTGGTGTTCCAGGATTGCGAAGTGCCGGCCGAAAACGTGCTCGGCGGCTTGGGCAAGGGCGTCAACGTACTGATGTCCGGGCTGGATTTCGAGCGCACCGTGCTGTCGGGCGGGCCGCTGGGCATCATGCAGGCTTGCATGGATGTGGTCGTCCCCTATATTCATGAACGCAAGCAGTTCGGCCAGCCGATCGGCGAATTCCAGCTCATGCAAGGCAAGATCGCTGACATGTATTCGACCATGATGGCGTGCAAGGCCTATGTCTACGCGGTCGGCCAGGCGTGCGACCGGGCGACGACCCCGGAGCAAGTGCGCGCGCTGCGCAAGGATGCGGCCGGCGCGATCCTGTATTCGGCGGAAAAAGCGACCTGGATGGCGGGCGAAGCGATTCAGACGCTGGGCGGCAACGGCTACATCAATGAAAACCCGACCGGCCGCCTGTGGCGCGACGCCAAGCTGTACGAGATCGGCGCGGGCACCAGCGAAATCCGCCGCATGCTGATCGGGCGCGAACTGTTTACCGAGACCCGCTAAGAGCGCTTGCTTGCCCGCCCGCACAGCCAAGGCGGGCGGGCAAGGAAAATAGCCCGCCGCCAGCGCTGAAGTATCGCAATCGTTGATGCGCCCCAAGGCGGCGGCAGGCGCCGGGTTTCAAATGTGAACACCGGCCTGCGCGCGGCAGTGATATTTCGCTATCGCGGCTTGGTGCCGCGTCGATACCCGCTTCGCACCTGGCGCATCGGCGGCAGGTAATTCGCTACACTGGAGGTTTGGAAAACTCATCGAGCACGCACCCATGCCGCACACCGCCTTTCCCAAACTCCTTTCTTCCCAGATCGCGTTCGACATTGCGCGCACGATCCTGGACGGCTTCGACAAGCATTACAGCCTGTTTCGCGCCGCCAGCCACGATGCGAAGCGCTATTTCGAAACCTGCGACTGGAAAACCGCGCAGGTCAAGGCGCGCGAGCGGATTGCGTACTACGACTTGCGGGTGCAGGAATGCGTGCAAACGCTGGAAGACGAATACGACCCGGAAGAAATCGGCGACGAAGTCTGGCGCGAGGTGAAGCTGCACTACATCGGCTTGCTGATCAACCACAAGCAGCCGGAGCTGGCCGAAACCTTCTTCAATTCGGTGTGCTGCAACATCCTGCACCGCACCTACTTCCATAACGATTTCATCTTCGTGCGGCCGGCGGTCGCGACCGAATACATCGAGCCGGAAGACGGGCAGCCGACTTACCGCGTGTATTACCCGGCCACCGACGGGCTGCGCTATACGCTCAAGCGCATCATCACCAATTTCCAGCTGGCGCCGAAGTTCGCCGACCTCGACCGCGACGTCGCCTTCGTGGAAACGCGCATGCGCGCCATGTTCGGCAGCGACTTGCTGGAGCCGAACCACCAGATCCAGGTACTGTCCTCCCTGTTCTACCGCAACAAGGGCGCCTACATCGTGGGCAAGGGCATCAACGGCAACCGCATCTATCCGTTCGTGGTGCCCATCCTGTACAACCGCAAGCGCGAGCTGATCCTCGACACCGTGCTGTTCGACCCGACCCTGATCACGGTGCTGTTCTCGTTTACGCGCGCCTACTTCATGGTCGACATGGAAGTGCCGTCGGCCTACGTGCAGTTTTTGCGCACGCTCATGCCCTACAAGCCGAGAAGCGAAATCTATACCATCCTCGGCCTGCAAAAGCAGGGCAAGGCGGCGTTCTACCGCGACTACCTGCACCATCTGCATCACTCGTCCGACTGCTTCGAAATCGCGCCCGGCATTCGCGGGCTGGTGATGGTGGTGTTCGCGCTGCCGTCGTTCCCGTACGTGTTCAAGGTGATCAAGGACCACTTCCCGCCGCCCAAGGAAACCACGCGCGCGCAGGTGAAGGAAAAATACCTGCTGGTCAAGCAGCACGACCGCGTCGGCCGCATGGCCGACACGCTCGAGTATTCGAACGTCGCCTTCCCGCGCTCGCGCTTTTCCGACGAGCTGTTGGCCGAACTCAAGGAAGTCGCGCCCTCGATCGTCGAGGAGGATGGCAACGAAGTCATCATCAAGCACTTGTATATCGAACGGCGCATGGTGCCGCTCAATATCTGGCTGACGGAAGCGGAAAGGCGCGGCGACCATGCGGCCGTCGAGCGTGGCGTGCTCGAGTACGGCAACGCGATCAAGGACCTGGTCGGCGTGAACATCTTCCCCGGCGACATGCTGTACAAGAACTTCGGCGTGACCAAGCATGGGCGCGTCGTGTTCTACGACTACGACGAGATCGAGTACATCACCGACTGCAACTTCCGCACGATCCCCGAGCCGCGTAACGAGGAAGACGAAATGGCGAGCGAGCCGTGGTACCCGATCGCCAAGAATGACGTGTTCCCGGAACAGTTCGCCACCTTCCTGCTGGGGAACCCGGAAGTCCGCAAATATTTCATGAAGCACCACGCCGATTTGCTCACGCAGCAGTATTGGCAAAACGCGAAGCAGCGCCTGCTGGAAGGCATCGTGGAAGACGTGTTCCCGTACCCGCAGGAATTACGCTTCAGTTACAAACCCGTGGCTCCCGCGGCGCAGGCTGCCTGAGCCTCTTTTTGGAGAACTTTGATGAACGATCCTATTGTTATCGTCGGCGCCGCCCGTACCCCGATGGGTGCATTCCAGGGCGATTTTTCCGCACTGTCGGCCAATGACCTGGGCGCGGTGGCGATCCGTGCCGCCGTCGAGCGCGCCGGACTGGAGCCGCAACATGTCGATGAAGTCTTGTTCGGCAATTGCCTCATGGCGGGGCAGGGCCAGGCGCCGGCGCGCCAAGCCGCGATCAAGGCCGGCATTCCCGTGTCCGCCGGGGCGGTCACCCTGTCGAAGATGTGCGGCTCGGCGATGAAGGCGGCCATGATCGGCTTCGACTCGATCCTCGCCGGCAGCAATGAAGTGGTGGTGGCCGGCGGCATGGAATCGATGACCAATGCACCCTACCTGATTCCGAAGGCGCGCGGTGGCTATCGCATTGGCCACGCGATGATGTACGACCACATGATGCTCGACGGCCTGGAAGATGCCTACGAAAAGGGCCGTTCGATGGGCACCTTCGGCGAAGAATGCGCCGCGAAATACCAGTTCAGCCGCGAAGCGCAGGACGCGTTCGCGATCGAATCGGTCAAGCGCGCGCAGGCCGCGACCAATGACGGCTCGTTCAAGTGGGAAATCGCGCCGGTCACGGTGGCCGCGCGGGGTGGCGATGTCGTGATCGACAAGGATGAAGGCCCGCTGAAGGCCAAGCTCGACAAGATCCCGTCGCTGAAGCCCGCGTTCAAGAAGGATGGCACGATCACTGCCGCTTCCTCGTCGTCGATCAACGACGGCGCAGCAGCGCTCGTGCTGATGCGCGAATCGACCGCCAAGAAGCTCGGCTGCACGCCGATCGCGCGCATACTCGGCCACGCGACGCATTCGCAGGAACCGAACTGGTTTACCACCGCGCCGGTCGGCGCGATCGACAAGCTGTACAAGAAGCTCAATCTGACCACCAAGGATGTCGACCTGTTCGAGATCAACGAAGCGTTCGCGGTGGTGCCGATGGCGGCGATGAAAGACCATGGCATCCCCCACGAGAAGATCAACATCCACGGCGGCGCCTGCGCGCTGGGACATCCGATCGGCGCGTCCGGCGCGCGCATCATCGTCACGCTGATCGGCGCGCTGAAGAAGACCGGCGGCAAGCTGGGCGTTGCTTCCCTGTGCATCGGCGGCGGCGAGGGCACGGCAATGGCGATCGAGCTGGTGTAATTGCCGCGGCATCCTCTCCTCGGCAGGGGGCGAGGATGCATTTCTTCTGGCGAACGTTAATTTTGAATCGAAGAGGTGTCTCATGCCCACCGCACTCATCATCGGCGCGTCGCGCGGTATCGGCCATGAATTCGTGCGAAAACTGAAGGCCGCCAACTGGAAGGTGTTCGCCACCGCCCGCAGCGACGACGCGCTGGCGGCATTGCAGGCCTGCGGCGCGGAAGCGCTCAAGCTCGACGTCACCAAGCCGGAATCGCTGGCGGGCCTCGGCTGGCAGCTCGACGGGGAAAAGCTCGATCTCGCCATCTACGTCGCCGGCGTGTTCGGTTCGCGCGATGGCGCCACCGTCTCCTCGACGCAGCAGGATTTCGATCACGTGATGCACACCAATGTGCTCGGCGCGATGCAGATCATCCCGCTGGTGGCGCCGATGGTGGAAGCCGCGCAAGGCAAGTTCGGATTCCTGTCCAGCGGCATGGGCAGCATCGGCGAAGTCGAATCGAGCTACGGCTGGGTGTACCGGGCATCGAAGGCGGCATTGAACATGGCGATGAAAAGCGCAACGGTCGATTACCCGCAAGCCACCTTCGTCGCGCTCGACCCGGGCTGGGTGCGCACCGACATGGGCGGGCAGAGTGCGCCGACCACCGTCGAGGAAAGCGTGAGCGGGTTATTGCAGGTGATTGCAGGGCTGGACAAGAGCGACAGCGGCGCGTACCGCAGCCGCACCAACCGCCATCTGGCTTGGTGAAAAGAATAACAGGGGGGACAGTATGGTTTTATCGGAACAGCATGAAATGATCCGCGACGCGCTGCGCGCGTTCGCGCAGGAGCGCCTTGCGCCCCATGCCGCGCGCTGGGACAAGGAACACCACTTCCCGAAGGAAGAATTGAAGGGTCTGGCGCAGCTCGGCGCATTCGGCGTCGCGGTACCGGAAGAACTGGGCGGCGCGGGGCTCGATTACGTGTCGCTGGCGCTGGTGCTGGAAGAAATCGCGGCCGGCGACGGCGGCACCTCGACCGTCATCTCGGTCAACAACTGCCCGGTCTGCAGCATCGCGATGATGTATGCAAACGATGCGCAGAAAGAGCAATGGCTGAAGCCGCTGGCGTCCGGCGCGATGCTGGGCG
The DNA here is from genome assembly GCF_000818395.1 of Noviherbaspirillum autotrophicum. Lineage (GTDB taxonomy): Bacteria > Pseudomonadota > Gammaproteobacteria > Burkholderiales > Burkholderiaceae_D > Noviherbaspirillum > Noviherbaspirillum autotrophicum. The sequence continues at coordinate 559,976 of NZ_JWJG01000028.1, forward strand.
CATTCTGCCTGACCGAGCCGCACGTGGGCAGCGACGCGTCCGCGTTGCGCACCACCGCCACCCGCGAAGGCGACCATTACGTGCTCAACGGGGTGAAGCAGTTCATCACCAGCGGCAAGCATGCGGATGTCGCGATCGTCATGGCGGTGACCGACAAGGCTGCCGGCAAGCGCGGCATCAGCGCATTCTGGGTGCCGACCAATACGCCCGGCTACATCGTCGCGCGTCTGGAAGACAAGCTCGGCCAGCATTCGTCCGACACCGCGCAAATCCTGTTCGAGAATTGCCGCATTCCGGCGCAAAACCTGATCGGCGAGGAAGGGCAGGGCTACAAGATCGCGCTGTCCGGTCTTGAAGGCGGGCGCATCGGCATCGCGTCGCAGTCGGTCGGCATGGCGCGCGCGGCATTCGAGGCGGCGCTGGCGTATGCCAAGGAGCGCACCAGCTTCGGCAAGCCGCTGTTCGAGTACCAGGCGGTGCAGTTCAAGCTGTCGGAAATGGCGACCCAGATCGAGGCCGCGCGCCAGCTGATCATGCACGCCGCGAGCCTGAAGGATGCCGGCAAGCCCTGCCTGAAGGAGGCGGCCATGGCCAAGCTGTTCGCCAGCGAAATGGCCGAGCGCGTCTGTTCCGACGCGATCCAGATCCACGGCGGCTACGGCTATGTCAGCGACTTTCCGGTCGAGCGCATCTACCGCGACGTGCGGGTGTGCCAGATCTACGAAGGCACCAGCGACATCCAAAAAATCCTGATCGGGCGCGCGCTGGCCTGATCGTCACGAGAAAGGGAGAACATGAGCCAAGCCATCGACTTCTATTTCGATTTTTCCTCGCCCTACGGCTATTTCGCATCGACCCAGATCGAGCAGCTCGCGGCCCGTTACGATCGCACCGTGAAATGGCATCCGCTGCTGCTCGGCGTGATCTTCAAGACCACCGGCGGCGCGCCCCTGCCGTCGCTGCCGTTAAAGGGCGACTACGCCTTGCGCGACTTCGAACGCTCCGCGCGCTTTCACGGCATCCCGTACACTCGGCCGGAGCTGTTCCCGCTGCCCACGCAACTGGCAGCGCGCGCGATGCTGTGGGTGGCGCAAACCCGGGGCGACGCGAAAGCAGTCGAATTCGCGAAAGCGGTGTTCCATGCCTATTTCGTCGAGGGTGCGAAGATCATCGACCCCGACGTGATCGGGCCGCTTGCCGACGGCATCGGCATCGATGCCGCCGCGATGATCGACGGCGCCAACAGCGCGGAAATCAAGGAGCGCCTGAGGAACGATATCGAGGCGGCGGTTGCGCGCGGCGTGTTCGGCTCGCCCTTCGTGATCGCCGACGGCGAGCCGTTCTGGGGCTTCGACCGCTTCGATCAGCTCGAAGCGTTCCTGAAAAGCGGAAAGATCTGAAAGGGAAAACACATGCCATTGAAAAAAGGCTACAAGGCGCTGGTCGATGAAGCGATGGCGCAGGTCAAAACCTACTCGGTGCAACAGGCGCGCGCCAAGCTCGACGATCCGAACGTGCAGTTCGTCGACGTGCGCGACGTGCGCGAACTGGAGCGCGACGGCGTCATTCCCGGCGCGTTTTCCGCGCCGCGCGGCATGATCGAGTTCTGGGTCGACCCCGATTCGCCCTACTTCAAGCCGGTGTTCGGCGAACAGAGGGAATTCATCTTCTTTTGCGCGGCCGGCTGGCGCAGCGCGCTGACCACTAAAACCGTGCAGGACATGGGGCTGGACAACGTCGCGCATATCGAAGGCGGCTTCGGCGCGTGGAAAGCGGCCGGCGCGCCGGTGGCAGAGAAGGCAAAGAAAGTCTGATGTCTCGTTTCGATTTGATTGCATTCGATTGCGATGGCGTGCTGGTCGACAGCGAGCCGATCACCTGTGGCGTGCTGGCCGACATGCTGACCGAGCTGGGCTGGGCCATGTCTGTGGAAGAGACCATCCGCGCCTTTGTCGGCAAGCATGTGCGCGACGAGATGCCGCGCATTGAGGAACGCATCGGCAAGCCGCTGCCGGCGGATTTTTACGACGATTTCATCACGCGCCGCAACCGCGGGCTGGAGACCGGCATCACCGCCGTGCGCGGCGTGCAGGCGGCGGTCGAACAGCTTGCCGCGCGCCAGACGCCGTTTTGCGTCGCGTCCGGCGCCGACCGCGCCAAGATGCGGCTGACGCTGGGCCGCACTGGTTTGCTGCCGTTTTTCGAAGGCCGCTTATTCAGCGGCATGGAAGTCGCACGCACCAAGCCCGCGCCGGACGTCTATCTGCTCGCGGCGCAGACGCTGGGCGCCGACCCGGCGCGCTGCGCGGTGATCGAGGATACGCCGACCGGCATCGCCGCAGGAATCGCGGCCGGCATGACCGTGTTCGGGTATGCGGAAAGGATGGATGCGCAGCTGCTGCGTGACGCCGGCGCGGTCGAAGTGTTTGCCGACATGGCGCAGCTGGCGGAGCTGGTGGCATGACGGCGAAAGCGCAGGCGTGCCCGTGCGGCAGCGGGAAAAACTACGCGGCGTGCTGCGGACGCTTTATCGAGGAAGGCATGGTGCCGCAGAGCGCCGAGGAACTGATGCGCTCGCGCTACAGCGCCTACGTAGTGAAAAACGAAGACTACTTGAAGGCGACCTGGCACGCGACCACGCGGCCTTCCGAGCCGGTGCTGCAGGACGACGGCGGCAAATGGCTCGGACTGGAAGTGCGCAGGCACGTGCCGGCCGGGGACAGTGCAACAGTGGAATTCGTGGCGCGCTACAAGATGGCGGGGCGCGCGCACCGCATGCATGAAATCAGCAACTTTGTACGTGAGGATGGTCGTTGGTATTACGTTGATGGCAGTTTTCCAATAACAAAATAACTGGAGAAAGTGGAATGGTACGGTTGGTTACAAGCTACGACCAGGGCAGTCAGGAGTCGCCGTTGATTGAACAGACGATCGGTGATTTTTTCGATGCGATGGTCAGCCGTTTTCCGGACAACGAGGCGTTGGTGTCCTGCCACCAGCAGCTGCGCTATCGTTATCATGAGCTGCAGCGCGAAGCCAATCGGCTCGCCAGTGCACTGCTGGGCCTGGGGCTGGTTCCCGGCGACCGCGTCGGCATCTGGTCGCACAACAACGCGCAGTGGCTCTTGACGCAGATCGCGACCGCCAAGGTCGGCATGGTGCTGGTCAACATCAATCCGGCCTACCGCATCGCCGAACTCGAGTACGCCTTGAACAAGGTCGGCTGCAAGGCGCTGATCACGATGACGGCCTTCAAGACCAGCGATTACCTGGACATGATCCGCGCCATCGCGCCCGAAATCGCGCAAAGCAAGCCCGGCGAACTGCAGGCCGCGCGCGTGCCGGCATTGAAGACCGTGATCCAGCTCGGCGACGACAACGTGCCCGGCATGCTGCGCTTTGCGGACCTGATGGCGACCGGCAGCGCGGACGATGCGCGGATTGCGCAGATCGGCGCGACGCTGAAGAATACCGATCCGATCAATATCCAGTTCACCAGCGGCACCACCGGCTTTCCAAAGGGCGCCACGCTCACGCACCGCAATGTGCTCAACAACGGCTTTTTCATCGGCGAGGCGATGAAGCTCACGCCCGCCGACCGCCTGTGCATTCCGGTGCCGCTGTATCACTGCTTCGGCATGGTGCTTGGCAACCTCGCGTGCCTGACGCATGGCGCGACTATCGTCTACCCGAACGACGCGTTCGATCCTTTGACCGTGCTGCAGGCGGTGCAGGACGAGCGCTGCACCGGGCTGCATGGCGTGCCGACCATGTTCATCGCCGAGCTCGATCATCCACGTTTCAAGGACTTCGACCTGTCGACGCTGCGCACCGGCATCATGGCCGGCTCGCCGTGCCCGATCGAAGTGATGAAGCGGGTGGTGGCGGACATGCACATGAGCGAGGTGACGATCGCCTACGGCATGACCGAAACCAGCCCGGTCAGTTGCCAGAGCACGACCGACACGCCACTGGAAAAGCGCGTGTCGACGGTGGGCAAGACGCAGCCGCACCTGGAAGTCAAGATCGTCGATCCGGATACCGGCAAGACGGTGCCGGTCGGCGCCTCGGGCGAGCTGTGCACGCGCGGCTATTCGGTCATGCACGGTTACTGGGACGACCCGCAGAAAACGGCCGAGGCGATCGATACCGAAGGCTGGATGCATACCGGCGACCTCGCGGTGATGGACGAAGAGGGCTATGTGAATATCTCCGGCCGCATCAAGGACATGGTGATCCGCGGCGGCGAAAACATCTATCCGCGCGAGATCGAGGAATTCCTGTACCGCCACCCGGCCATCCAGGATGTGCAGGTGGTCGGTGTGCCGGACAAGAAGTACGGCGAGGAATTGTGCGCGTGGATCATCCTGCGGCCGGGCGCCAAGCTCGACGCCGACGCGTTGCGCGACTACTGCAAGGGGCAGATCGCGCATTACAAGGTTCCGCGCTATATCCGCTTCGTCGACGCGTTCCCGATGACCATCACCGGCAAGGTGCAGAAGTTCCGGATCCGCGATGTGATGAAACAAGAGCTGCAGCTGTCCGAAGAGAAGACGGCTTGAACAGAAATAGAAGACAAGGGAAGAGAAATGCCGCAAATTGAAAGCAAACTGAATCCGCGCAGCGAAGAGTTCAAGGGGAATGCCGAGGCGATGCAACGCGTGGTCGATGACCTGAAGGAAAAGGTTGAAAAGATCATGCTGGGCGGTGGCGACGAAGCGCGCAAGAAGCACACCGCGCGCGGCAAGCTGCTGCCGCGCGACCGCGTGCAGATGCTGCTTGATCCGGGCACGCCGTTCCTGGAATTCTCGCAGATGGCCGCCTACGACATGTACCACAACGCGGCGCCGGGCGCCGGCATCATCACCGGCATCGGCCGCGTGGCCGGCCAGGAATGCGTGATCGTGTGTAACGACGCCACCGTCAAGGGCGGCACCTACTATCCAGTCACCGTGAAAAAGCACCTGCGCGCGCAGGAAATCGCGGACCAGAACAACCTGCCGTGCATTTACCTGGTCGACTCCGGTGGCGCCAACCTGCCGAACCAGGATGACGTGTTCCCCGACCGCGACCACTTCGGCCGCATCTTCTACAACCAGGCCAATCTCTCCGCCAAGGGCATTCCGCAGATTGCGGTGGTGATGGGTTCCTGCACGGCGGGCGGCGCGTACGTGCCGGCGATGAGCGACGAATCGATCATCGTGAAAGACCAGGGCACGATTTTCCTCGGCGGCCCGCCGCTGGTGAAAGCGGCCACCGGCGAAGTGGTCAGCGCCGAAGACCTGGGCGGCGGCGACGTGCACACGCGGCTGTCCGGCGTGGTCGATCATCTGGCGCAGAACGACATGCACGCGCTGGCGCTGGCGCGCAACATCGTGTCGAATCTCAACCGCAAGAAGCCGCAGCAGATGGTGCTGCGCGAACCTGTTGCGCCGAAGTACGACCCGCGCGAGCTGTACGGCGTGATCCCGACTGACACGCGCAAGCCGTTCGACGTGCGCGAAGTGATCGCCCGCATCGTCGACGGCAGCGAATTCGATGAATTCAAGGCGCGCTACGGCACGACGCTCGTGTGCGGCTTTGCGCACATCTTCGGCATGCCGGTCGGGATCATCGCCAACAACGGCATCCTGTTTTCCGAGTCGGCATTGAAGGGTACGCATTTCATCGAGCTGTGCTGCCAGCGCAAGATTCCGCTGGTGTTCTTGCAGAACATCACCGGCTTCATGGTCGGCCGCAAGTACGAAAACGAAGGCATCGCGCGCAACGGCGCGAAGATGGTCACGGCCGTGTCGACCGCGGCCGTGCCGAAATTCACGGTGATCATCGGCGGCAGCTTCGGCGCCGGCAACTACGGCATGTGCGGGCGCGGCTTCTCGCCGCGCATGCTGTGGATGTGGCCGAATGCGCGCATTTCGGTGATGGGCGGCGAGCAGGCGGCGAGCGTCTTGGCCACCGTCAAGCGCGACGGCATCGAAGGCAAGGGCGGCGCCTGGTCGGCGGAAGAGGAAGAGGCGTTCAAGGCGCCAATCCGCGCGCAGTACGAACATCAGGGCCATCCGTATTACGCGACCGCGCGCTTGTGGGACGACGGCGTGATCGATCCGGCCGACACCCGCATGGTGCTGGGGCTGGGGCTCTCCGCAGTGCTGAATGCGCCGATTGCGGAGACCAAGTTCGGCGTGTTCCGGATGTAATGGAGGGCAAAATGGACTGGCAGACAATCGAGATCGACCGGCAGGGGCATGTGGCGACGGTGACGCTGAACCGCCCCGACGTGCGCAATGCGTTCAATGAAACGGCGATCGCCGAGCTCGCGCAGGCGTTTCGCGAACTGGGCGCGGACAACGCTATCCGTGCCATCGTGCTCACCGCGCGCGGCCCGGCTTTCTGCGCCGGCGCCGACCTGAAATGGATGAAAAAGATGGCCGGCTACACGCACGACGAAAACCGGGTGGACGCGGCGCAACTGGCCGACATGCTGCGCACCATCTATGCCTGCCCGAAACCGACATTGGCAAAAGTGCAAGGCGACTGCTATGCGGGCGGCATGGGACTGGTCGCTGCCTGCGATATTGCCGTTGCTGTAGAGACAGCAAATTTTTGCCTGTCCGAAGTCAAACTGGGGCTCATTCCTGCGACAATCTCGCCTTACGTCATCAGGGCCATGGGCGAAAACGCGTCCCGCCGGTATTTCCTGACAGCAGAGCGGTTCTCCGCGCAAGAAGCGCATCGGATCGGGTTCGTGCATGAGGCGGTGGCCTCCGACCGGCTCGACGCGATGTGCGAGGAGATTGTGAAGGCGCTGGTATCGAACAGCCCGCATGCGGTCAAGGAAGCCAAGCGCCTGGTGCACGACGTGGCCGGCATGCCGCTGACCGAGTCGCTGATCGCGGATACCGCGCAGCGCATCGCGGACATCCGCAGTTCGGACGAAGGAAAGGAAGGCGTGCGCTCCTTTCTGGAGAAACGCAAGCCGGCTTGGCTGAACCAGTAAAGCACAGTTTCGGAGCAGTTTTTGAAGTCAAACCAACAATCGGATCGGGCCGCGCCAGACTGGATCGCCCGCAGCCTGAAAAGCGTGTGGCACCCGTGCACCCAGATGCAGCACCACGAGACGGTGCCGCTGGTGCCGGTCAGCCATGGGCGCGGCGCATGGCTGTACGACGCCGACGGCAAGCGCTATCTGGATGCGATCAGTTCCTGGTGGGTCAACCTGTTCGGCCACGCGAATGCGCGCATCAATGCCGCGCTGAAGGACCAGCTCGACAGGCTGGAGCACGCGATGCTGGCCGGATTCACCCATGAGCCGGTGATCGCGTTGTCGGAGCAGCTGTCGGCGCGCACGAACCACGTGCTGGGCCACTGCTTTTACGCGTCCGATGGCGCTTCGGCCACCGAAATCGCGCTGAAGATGAGTTTTCACTTCTGGCGCAACAGCGGCCAAAGCGACAAGCGCGAATTCGTGTGCCTGAAAGGCAGTTATCACGGCGAGACGGTCGGCGCCCTGTCGGTGACCGATGTGCAGCTGTTTCGCGATGCCTACGGGCCGCTGCTGCAGCAATCGCATGTGGTGGCCACGCCCGACGCGCGCCATGCGCAAGAGGGCGAATCGGCAGCCGACGTGGCGCGCCGCGCAGCCAGGGATCTGGAAGCCCTGTTGCAGCAGCGCGCGGACCGCATCGCCGCCGTGATCCTCGAGCCGCTGGTGCAGTGCGCGGCCGGCATGGCCATGCACGACCCGGCGTATCTGGCCGAAGTGCGCGGCTTGTGCGACCGCTACCAAGTACACCTGATCGCCGATGAAATCGCGGTCGGCTGCGGCCGCACCGGCACGTTCTTCGCGTGCGAGCAGGCGAACATCTGGCCCGACTTCGTGTGCCTGTCGAAGGGCATCAGCGGCGGCTACCTGCCGTTGTCGCTGGTGATGACGCGCGACGCGATTTACCAGGCGTTCTACGACGCTGATGTCACGCGCGGCTTTCTGCATTCGCACTCGTACACCGGCAATCCGCTGGCGTGCCGCGCCGCGCTGGCGACGCTGGCGATCTTCGATGAAGACGACGTGCTGGTTCAGAACCGCGCGCGCGCCGCGCGCATGACCGCGGCACTGGCGCCACTGGCTGCGCATCCGAAGGTGCGCCATTTCCGCCAGCGCGGCATGATCTGGGCGTTCGATGCGGTAGTGGACGATCCGGCGCAGGCGGCCACCTTCTCGCGCCGCTTCTTTACCGAGGGGCTAAAGCGCGAGCTGCTGCTGCGCCCGATCGGCCGCACCGTGTACCTGATGCCGCCGTATATTCTGGATGACGAAGAAATCGATGGACTGGCAAGATGCACGCAAGCCGTGTTCGAGCAAGTGATCGGAGCATGAAGATGGAACTACTCTCCGCCCTCGAACGCGAACTGAAGCAACTGGACGAGCGCAGCCTGCGCCGTCGCCGCCGCATTGCGGACACGCCCTGTGCGCCGCGCGTCACCGTCGACGGGCGCGACATGCTGGCGTTTTGCAGCAACGATTACCTGGGCCTGGCCGCGCATCCGCGCCTGGCCGCCGCATTGCAGGAAGGCGCTGCGCTGTACGGCGCCGGCAGCGGTGCCTCGCACCTGATTTCCGGCCATTTCCGTGCGCATGCGCAGCTGGAGGAAAGGCTGGCCGAATTCATGTCGCCGCATCTGGAATCGGCGCGCGCGCTGTATTTCTGCACCGGCTACATGGCCAACCTGGCGATTTTGTCGGCCCTGGCCGGACAAGGAAAGACTAATGCCGACCTGTTTTCCGAAGCGCTCAACCACGCCTCGCTGATCGACGGCGCGCGGCTGTCGCGCGCCAACCTGCAGATCTACCCGCACGGTGACACCGAAGCGCTGGAGCGCCTGCTCAAAGCCAGTACGGCCGCCACCAAGGTGGTGGTGACCGACAGCGTATTCAGCATGGATGGCGACCTGGCGCCGCTGCCGCGCCTGCTTGCGTTGTGCGAGCAGTACGGCGCGTGGCTGGTGATCGACGATGCGCACGGTTTCGGCGTGCTGGGCGAACACGGGCGCGGCGCGCTCGAGCACTACGCGATGCGCTCGCCGCATCTGGTCTACATGGGCACGCTGGGCAAGGCGGCCGGCGTCGGCGGCGCTTTTGTTGCCGCGCACGAAACCGTGATCGAATGGCTGGTGCAGCGCGCGCGGCCCTATATCTACACGACCGCCGCGGCACCGGCGCTGGCGCATGCGCTGTTGGCCAGCATCGACATCATCGCCGGCGACGAGGGGACGCAGCGCCGCGCGCACCTGCAGGCGCTGATCGCGCAGCTGAAAGACGCTCTGAAGCTGCAGCGCTGGCAGCTGTGGCCGTCGCAAACGGCCATCCAGCCGGTCGTCATCGGCGCCAACGATGAAGCGCTGCGCGCCGCAGCCGCGCTCAATGCGCAAGGCTTGTGGGTGCCGGCGATCCGCCCGCCCACCGTGCCGGTCAATACCGCGCGGCTGCGCATCACGCTGTCAGCGGCGCACACCGCAGACGACGTGGCGCAGCTGGCCGACGCATTCAACGCATTGGAACAAGGGTAACGTCATGAGCAACAGCGCAAGCGCCAAACTCGCCTACTTTGTGACCGGCACCGACACCGAGATCGGCAAGACGCTGATCTCCAGCGCGCTGCTTTATGCGCTGACGCAGCAGGGATTGCGCGCGGCCGGCATGAAGCCGGTGGCGGCCGGCGCCGAGCTGCGCGACGGCGTCTGGCGCAACGAAGACGCCGACCGCCTTGCCGCTGCCGCCAATGTCTCCCTGCCGCAGGAGCTGACCACGCCCTACCTGCTGCGCGAGGCCACCGCGCCCCATATCGCCGCGCAACAGGAAGGCGTGACGATCGACGCAGCGCATATCCGCGCCTGCTACGACCAGGTGGCCGGGGCGGCCGACGCGGTCGTGGTCGAAGGCGTGGGCGGCTTTCGCGTGCCGCTGTCGGATTCCGTCGACACCGCCGATCTGGCGCAGCAGCTGGGCCTGCCGGTGATCATGGTGGTCGGCCTGCGCCTCGGTTGCCTGAACCACGCCTTGCTGACCGCCGAAGCGATCGCCGCGCGCGGCCTGAAGCTCGTCGGCTGGGTGGCCAACGTGGTCGATCTCGGCATGCGCTACGGCATGGACAATCTCAATGCATTGACCGCGCGCCTGCCAGCGCCGATGCTCGGCTGCGTGCCGCGCCTGCCGGCGGCGCTGCCGAATGCGGCGGCGTCGCACCTCGATTTCTCAAGTTTGCCGGGCTGGCCGAAGGGCCAGGCGGCACCTCCCCATTCAACCTGATTCACCCTGATTGACCTTGATTCAAAGGAAGCTGTTTATGTCGTCGCAACCGATTACGTTCCATTCCATTCCGACTCCCGCCGAAATGCGCGCCGCCGCTGCCCAGCTCTGGCCGGTCGACAAGGTGCTGGAACTGTTCAACCTGCCGTTCAACGACCTGCTGTTCCGCGCGCAGCAGGTGCACCGCGAAAACTTCGACCCGCAGGAAGTCGAGCTGGCCACGCTGTTGTCGATCAAGACCGGCGGCTGCCCGGAAGACTGCGGCTACTGCCCGCAGGCCGCGCGTTATGACACCGGCGTGCAGGCGCAAAAGCTGATGGAACTGGAAAACGTGCTGGAAGCGGCGCGCGCGGCCAAGGCCCACGGCGCGACGCGTTTCTGCATGGGCGCCGCCTGGCGCGGCCCGAAGGACCGCGACCTGGACCACGTGGAAGCGATGGTGCGCGGCGTGAAGGACCTCGGCCTAGAAGCCTGCGTCACGCTCGGCATGCTGGAAGACGGCCAGGCCGAGCGCCTGAAGGCCGCCGGCCTCGACTACTACAACCACAATCTCGACACCGCGCCCGAGTTCTACAACGACGTCATCACCACGCGCAATTACGAGAACCGTCTCGACACGCTGGATAAGGTGCGCAACGCCGGCATCAAGGTCTGCTGCGGCGGCATCGTCGGCATGGGCGAGTCGCGCCGCCAGCGCGCCGGCCTGATCGCGCAGGTCGCGAACCTCGACCCGTATCCGGAATCGGTGCCGATCAACCATCTGGTGCAGGTGGCTGGTACGCCGCTGCACGGGCTCGACCCGCTCGACCCGCTCGAATTCGTGCGCACGATTGCTGTTGCGCGCATCACCATGCCGAAGGCGCGCGTGCGGCTGTCGGCGGGACGGCGCGAGTTGGGCGAAGCGGTGCAGGCGTTGTGCTTTACCGCCGGCGCGAACTCGATTTTCTACGGCGACAAGCTGCTCACCACCGGCAACCCGGATGCGGATGCGGATATGGCGCTGCTTGAAAAGCTCGGCATGCGCGTCAAGCACACCAAGATCGACGCCAAGCTGTCCGCGAATAACTAAAGAAACGACCAAGTCGTAAAGGATGCTCCTTCCCCCTCGCAGGGGGAAGGGACCGTGCCACTATCCAAAGGAGAAAGCGTGTTCACCAAGATCCTGATTGCCAACCGCGGCGAGATCGCTTGCCGCGTTGCCGCTACCGCACACCGCCTCGGCGTCAAAAGCGTCGCGGTGTATTCGGAAGCGGATGCCAACGCCAAACATGTGGCGGTATGCGATGAAGCCGCGCTGATCGGCCCGCCGCCGGCCAAGGAAAGCTATCTGCGCGCCGACAAGATCATCGAAGTCGCGCTCGCCACCGGCGCCCAGGCGATCCACCCTGGCTACGGCTTCTTGTCGGAGAACGAGGATTTCGCCGAGGCGTGCGCTGCGGCCGGACTCGCTTTCATCGGCCCGCCGGCCTCCGCAATCCGCGCGATGGGCTCCAAGTCGGCCGCGAAAGCGCTGATGGAAAAAGCCGGCGTGCCGCTGGTGCCCGGCTATCACGGTGACAATCAGGATGCGGACTTCCTGCACGAACAGGCCGACAAGATCGGCTACCCGGTGCTGCTGAAGGCGTCGGCCGGCGGCGGCGGCAAGGGCATGCGCATCGTCGAAAAAAGCGCGCAGTTCAAGGCCGCGCTGGAATCGTGCAAGCGCGAAGCGATCAACAGCTTCGGCGACGACAAGGTGCTGGTGGAAAAATACCTGACCCGTCCGCGCCATATCGAGATCCAGGTGTTCGCCGACGGCCGTGGCGACTGCGTGTACCTGTTCGAGCGCGACTGCTCGGTGCAGCGCCGCCACCAGAAAGTGCTGGAGGAAGCACCCGCGCCGGGCATGACCGAAGAACGCCGGCGCGCGATGGGCGAAGCGGCGGTGGCCGCGGCCAAGGCGGTCGGCTATGTCGGCGCCGGCACGGTGGAGTTCATCGCCAACCAGGATGGCACGTTCTATTTCATGGAAATGAACACGCGCCTGCAGGTCGAGCACCCGGTCACCGAAATGATCACCGGGCTCGACCTGGTCGAGTGGCAGCTGCGCGTGGCGGCCGGCGAGGCGTTGCCGAAACAGCAGCACGAGCTGACGATTCGCGGCCATGCGCTGGAAGCGCGCATTTACGCGGAAAACCCGGAGAAAGGCTTCCTTCCGTCGATCGGCACGCTGCGGCACATGCAGTCGCCGCAAGCGGTAACGTTCGACGTGGGGGCCGCAGCAGGCACGCCGGCGGCGGTGCGGATCGACTCGGGCGTGCGCGAGGGCGACGCGATTTCCCCGTTCTACGATCCGATGATCGCCAAGCTGATTGTCTGGGGCAACGACCGCAGCGAAGCGCTGGCGCACATGGCGCAGGCATTGTCGGAATATCAGATTGTCGGACTGGCCACCAACGTCGCCTTCCTGAAGCGTCTGGTCGAGAGCGCGCCGTTCTCGCACGCCGATCTCGACACCGGCCTGATCGAGCGGCATCAGGAAGAATTGTTCCCGCCGGCGCAGCCGGCCTCGCTGCCGGTGCTGGCGCTGGCAGCAGCGTCGCTCCTGACCTCCGAGCAGAGCGCGGGTGCCGCCGCCAACGATCCGTGGGCCAACACCTGCGGCTGGCGCATGAATGCCACGCTGCTGCGCCAGCTCGATTTCGTCGACGAGTCGGCTGCGTATGCGCTGTCGGTCGGCTATCGCGATACCGGCTGGACGGTTCGCCTGGGCGACGCATCCGCTGCAATGACGCTGGTCGAACGCAATGGGCAGCACCTGGTGATCAAGCTGAATGGCGCCACCGTGCGCGGCACCGTGGTGCGTGACGCCGATGCCTTCCACGTCTTTTCCGGCGGCGCGCATGTCGCGCTGAACTACAACGATCCGCTCGCGCATGCGGGACAAGCCGAAGCCGAAGGCGGGCGGCTGACCGCGCCGATGCCGGGCAAGATCGTCGCGGTGCTGGTCGAGAAGGGCAAGGAAGTCGAAAAAGGCGCGCCCTTGCTGATTATGGAGGCGATGAAGATGGAGCATACGATCGCGGCGCCCGCCAACGGCACGGTGGAAGACTTGCTGTATGCGGTCGGCGACCAGGTGGCGGAAGGCGCCCAACTGCTCGCGTTCAAGGCAGCCTGAACCGGATAGCCGCGCGATGCGAATCCTGTTTCATTCGTCCGCCGATGATCCGGCTGCGTGGCTGTCGGCGCTGGCGGCCGCGCTGCCCGAAGCAAGCCTGCGCGTGTGGCAGGAGGGGGACGATGCGCCGGCCGATTATGCGCTCGTCTGGAAGCCGCCCGCCGCGATGCTGCAAGGCCGCCATGCGTTGAAAGGCATTTTCAACCTCGGCGCGGGTGTCGATGCGATCCTGCAGCTGGGAGACGCCTTGCCGGCCGGCGTGCCGCTCATCCGGCTCGACGACGCGGGCATGGCGATCCAGATGGCTGAATACGTCATGCATGCGGTGTTGCGCTACTACCGGCGCTTTGACGAACTCGAAGCGCAGGCGCGCGCCGGCAAATGGAACCGGAGTCTGCACCCGTTCCGGAAAAGCGATTTCCCGGTCGGGATCCTGGGCCTCGGCGTGCTCGGTACAAAAATCGCACAGGCGCTCGCGCCGTTCGGCTTTCCGCTGCTCGGCTGGAGCCGCAGCGGGAAAGACATCCCGGGTGTAAGCTGCCATGCGGGGGAGCCGGAACTGGACACCTTCCTGCGCAGCACGCGCGTGCTCGTTTGCGTCTTGCCGCTGACGTCCGAGACCGCCGGCATCCTGAACCGGGCGAACATGGCGAAACTGCGCAACGGCGCCTATGTGATCAACATCGCGCGCGGGGCGCACCTTGTCGAAGAGGACTTGCTCGCTTTGCTGCACGAAGGGCATATCGCGGGCGCGACGCTGGACGTGTTCCAGACCGAGCCGCTTCCGGCGGCCCATCCGTTCTGGCAAGAGCCTCGCGTCACAATCACCCCGCATGTCGCGGCGTTGACCCTGCTGCAGGAAAGCGTTGAACAGATAGCCGTGAAAATCCGCGCGATGCAGCGTGGCGAAACCGTCGCCGGCATCGTGGACCGAAATAAAGGATATTGAGATGACACTCCCAGCCAAAGTCAAAATCGTCGAAGTCGGCCCGCGCGACGGCCTGCAGAATGAGAAAGAAACCATCCCCGCCGACATCAAGATCGAGCTGGTCGACCGCCTGACCGCGGCAGGTTTTGCCAACATCGAGGCGGCATCCTTCGTGTCGCCGAAATGGGTGCCGCAGATGGCGACCTCCGCCGAGGTGATGGCGCGCATCCATCGCAAGCCGGGCGTGGTGTACTCGGTGCTCACGCCGAACATGAAAGGCTTCGAGGCGGCGCTCGCGGCGAAGGCCGACGAAGTGGTGATCTTCGGCGCGGCTTCCGAAGCGTTCTCGCAAAAGAACATCAACTGCTCGATCGCCGAATCGATCGAGCGCTTCCGCGACGTGGCGCAAGCGGCCAAGCAGCACAGCATCCGCCTGCGCGGCAGCATCAGCTGCGCGTTCGGCTGCCCCTACCAGGGCGAGGTGAGCGCCGACAGCGTGGCCGACGTGGTCAGGCGCCTGCGCGAGCTCGGCTGCGATGAAATCGACATTGCCGACACCATCGGCGTCGGCACGCCGAAAAAAGTGCAGGCGGTGATGGAGCGCGCGGCGACGGAATTCCCGATCGAGCGCCTGTCCGGCCATTTTCACGACACCTACGGCCAGGCGCTGGCCAATATCTACGCCAGCATGGAAGTCGGCATCGCGATCTTCCATTCGTCGGTGGCCGGCCTCGGCGGCTGCCCGTACGCGAAGGGCGCCACCGGCAACGTGTCGACCGAAGACGTGCTGTACATGATGAACGGCCTGGGCATTGATACCGGCATCGACCTCGGTGCCGTGGTCGACGCCGGCCAGTTCATCTCGCAGCACCTCGGCCGCAAGGCGGTCAGCCGCGCCGGCAATGCGATTGCCGCCAAGCGCAACGGCTGACCGGATGGGCGGGCAGCCGCTGCCCGCAGGAGTGGACCTGCCGTGACAAAGTCGAAGCTGCCGCAATTGCTGGCCGAGATACGCTCTTGCCAGACCTGCGTCGCGCACCTGCCGCACGCACCGCGCCCGGTGGTCCAGGCGGGCGCGAATGCGAGGCTGTTAATTGTCGGGCAGGCGCCCGGCCGGCTGGTGCATGAAACCGGCATCCCCTGGAACGATCCGTCCGGCGACCGCCTGCGCGCATGGCTTGGCCTGGCGCCCGACGTGTTCTATGACGAACAGCGCGTGGCGATCGTGCCGACCGCGTTTTGCTATCCGGGCAAGGGCAAAAGCGGCGACTTGCCGCCGCGCGCGGAATGCGCGCCCCTGTGGCATGCGCCGGTCATGGCGCAACTGCGCGACGTGCGCCTGACCCTGCTGATCGGGCGCTATGCGCAGCAATTCTATTTAAGAGAGAATTGCAAGGCGACGCTGACCGAAACGGTCGCCGCCTATGAACAATATCTGCCGCAGTATTTCCCGCTGCCGCACCCGAGCCCGCGCAACCGCCTGTGGTTCAAGGCGAACGGCTGGTTCGAACGCGATGTGGTGCCGGCCCTGAAGAAGCTGGTCGCCGCGGCATTAACAGAGAAAGTGTGATGAAGCTTCCAGAAACAGCACAGCGCGTGGCCGACCTGCTGAAGGAACTGGGCCACGACAAGCCGGTCGTGATGCTGCCGGAAACCGGCAAGACCTCTGCCGAGGCGGCTGCCGGCCTCGGCTGCTCGGTGGCCGAAATTGCGAAATCGATCGTATTCCGCCGGCTGGCCGACGATGCGCCGGTGATGGTGGTCGCCAGCGGTGCCAACCGTGTCGATGAAGGCAAGGTGGCGGCCCTCGTCGGCGCGCTCGGACGCGCCGATGCCCGGTTCGTCAAGGAACGCATCGGTTATGCCATCGGCGGCGTGTGCCCGATCGGCCATGTGCAGCAGACGGTGATGCTGGTCGATGAAGATCTGCTCAGGTTCGACAGCGTGTGGGCGGCGGCCGGCCACCCGCACGCGGTATTCAACCTGACGCCGCGGCAGCTGCTGGCGCTGACCGGCGCGCCGGTGGCCGATGTCGCATTGCGCAGCGCTAACTGACCTTATCCTTGCCACACCGATGAAACCGCCCCTTGTCCCCGGCATCACCTTCGAATGGACCTATGTCGTCCCCGAGCGCTCGACCGTGCCCAACCTGTACCACGACACCGCGTTTTGCCGCGACATGCCGGACGTGCTGGCGACCGGCTACATGGTCGGCATGATGGAGCTGGCCTGCGTGAACGGCATCATGCCCTATGTCGACTGGCCGCGCGAGCAGAGCCTGGGCGTGCATGTGAGCTTTTCGCATCTGGCGCCGACGCCGCCCGGCATGACACTGACCATCAGGGGCGAAGTGACCGAAGTCGACGGCCGCCGCGTGACGTTCCGCGTCGAGGCGTGGGATGGCGTCGACAAGATCACCGAAGGCGTGCACGAGCGCATGATCATCGTGCCGGAAAAATTCAACGCCAAGGTGGCGCAGAAAAAGGCCAAGCGCGCGGCATGAGCATCGACTTTGATCCGGCGGCCGACAGCGGCAGCGTGCCTTCGCCCTGCATCAACGTGTGCCGCATGAATGCGCAAACGGGCCTGTGCGAAGGATGCTTTCGCACCCTCGACGAGATTGCGCGGTGGGGCACGGCAAGCAACGCGTACAAGCGCTCCGTGTGGGGCGAGATCAAGAGGCGGCAGGAGAGCCTGTTTGACGCCGGAATGTGAGCCTGACGTGCGGCGGCAATTGCGCAATAATGGCGGACAGGCGTCACTCCTGGCGCCACGCGTACATCGCAAAGACATGAAATTTGAATTCTACAAGCCGGAAAAAACCGTCACCGGCCCGGCCTACAGCCCGTGGTTCAAGCTGGTCGCCACCGTGCTGACCGCACTGCTGGCATTCTATGGGCTCCACATCGCGCTGAGTTTCCCGCTGATGCAGTACAGCTTCGGCGTGAAAGCCTTGCTGCTTTGCGCGGCGCTGATGCTGGGCGTGAGCTATTACTGGTTCCTGCGCTCGACCATCACCGTCGACGCCACCGGCATCACGCAGACCTGGATGTACAACCGCCACGTTGAATGGCGCGACGTTCGCAGCGCGAAGATGATCGGCATTCCCTACGCGGGTTGGCTATTCCCGCCGCGGCTGATCGTGCGCACCGGGAATGCATTCATGACCTTCAACGGCGGCTCGCAGGCGGTACTGGTCGAGTTCGCCAAGATTTCGCTGGCTTACCAGATGAAAAAATGAAGCTTCCTGCATCGATGCATGTGTTCCAGCGCGGCTGGCTGTCGTCCAACAATATCCTGTTTGCCGGCGGCGGCGAGACGGCGCTGATCGACAGCGGCTATGTCACGCATGTGCCGCAGACGGTGGCGCTGGTGTCGCATGCATTGCAGGGCCGGCCGCTCGACCGCTTGATCAACACCCACCTGCATTCCGACCACTGCGGCGGCAATGCGGCGCTGCAGGGCGCGTTCGGCTGCCGCACCTGGATCCCCGCCGCCGAAGCGGACAAGGTGCGCGCCTGGAACGAGGATGCGCTGACTTTTGCGGCGACCGGGCAGTCCTGCGCGCGCTTCGGCTTCGACGATACCCTCGCGCCGGGCGATGTGCTGGCGCTTGGCGGCATGAGCTGGCAGGTGCTGGGCGCGCCGGGGCACGACCCGCATTCGCTGATTTTTTATTGCCCTGAAGAGCGCATCCTGATTTCCGCCGACGCCTTGTGGGAGAACGGCTTCGGCGTGGTGTTTCCGGAACTCGAAGGCGAGTCCGGGTTTGCCGAGGTGCGCGCGACGCTGGAACTGATCGCGTCGCTCGACGTGCGGCTGGTGATTCCGGGACATGGGGCGCCGTTTTCCGACGTGGACAAGGCGCTGCAAACGGCGTTTTCGCGTATCGATTATTTCATGGCGGACCCGGTGCGCAATGCGCAGAATGCGCTCAAGGTGCTGCTGAAGTTCTTGCTGCTGGAGCGCCAGAGCATGACGCTTGCCGAAGTCGAGGCGCTGCTGGCGCGGATGCCCTTGTCGGTGGAGGCGAACCGACGGTATCTGAACATGTCGGCGCCGCAGCTCGCGCAGTGGGCGGTTGCCCAGCTGGTAAAGGCGGGGGCCGCCGAGGCGAGCGGGGGAATGTTAAGGAATCGCGAGTGAATCTCGCGTAGCGTTGTTCAATCGCCTTCCCCGGTAATTCGACGCCCTTCGTCGACGGCATTCCCTCCCTCTCAGGGGGAAGGATGTGCGTCCCCGTTTTTCGTTTTGTTCTTACTTCAACTCGTACTTCGCCTGCGCGAACGATTGCAGCGCCGGCAGATCGTCGAATTGCGGCGAGCGTCCCTGCTGCTTGGCTATGAACGATTCCAGCAGGTTGCTGCTTTGCCAGAGGCCGGACTGCAGCCAGCCCATCTGCTGCAGCGCGTCGTGTGTCGAATGGTCGCGCGCGTAATGGATCGCCTGCTTGCTGCCCCAGATCGCCACCGGCGGCTTTTCGGCGATTTCGCGCGCCATCTTCATCGCCGCTTCCAGCATCGCTTCCTGCGTCTCGAACACCTCGTTGACCAAGCCGACAGCGAGCGCCCGCTGCGCCGGCAGGCGCCGCCCGGTATAGGCCATCTCATGCACGATGCCCTCCGGGATCAGCTTCGGCAGGCGCTGCAGCGTGCCCATGTCGGCGGTCATGCCGATGTTGATTTCCTGGATGCAGAAGAAAGCGTCGGCGACAGCCAGACGGATGTCGCACGCGCAGACCATGTCCAGGCCGCCGCCGATGCAGCCGCCCTGGATCGCGGCGATGACCGGCATGCGCAGCTGCTCGATCAGGTTGAATGTCTGCTGCATGTCGCTGATGAGGGACGCGATGCTGGCGCGCCCGCCGGCCGATTTCTCATCGAGCGAGATGCCGGATTCCGGCCCGCCGGCGAACACGTCGAGCGCCATGCCGGCGGTGAAGTGCTTGCCGGTCGACGAAATCACCAGCGCGCGTGCCGAGGGAACGCGTTGCAGCGCCTGCAGCACTTCGGTCAGCTCGCGCCACAGCACCGGCTGCATCGTGTTGAACGCGGCGGGGCGGTTGAGGACCAGATGGGCGACTTTGGCGGTGATGCTGAAGTTGATGCATTGATATGTCATGGCTAGCCTCCTTGTTCTAGTGTTGTTGGAGTGATTCGTTGCGCGGCATCTGCAGCGAGCGCAGCACTGCGTCGACCGCCGCCTCGAACAGTTCGTCCGCGCGTTCGGTCTTCAGGTAATAGCCTTTGAGCTCCAGGCTGACCGCGCCGTGCATCGCGGCCCACAACAGGCGCGCGGCGGCGGTCGGGTTCGACGGCGGCAGCGCGCCGCGCTTCATGCAGGCGTCGAACGCGTCGATCAGGACCTCGAACGATTCCCATGCCTTCTTGCGCGACTCGACGGGCGGCACGAAGCCGGCAATCGCATCGCCGAACATCACCATGTAATAGCTCGGATTGTGCTTGGCGTATTGATGGTAGACGCGCGCATGCAGCCGCAGCGACGCCAGCCCATCCTTGTCGTTCTTGCCGTTCGCCTGTTCCGATGCGACCCGGAATTCCTCCTTCAGGCGCGCAAAGCCCTCCAGGTACAGTTCGTTGGACAGGCCATCCTTGCCGCCGAAAAAGGAATACAGCAGCGTGGTCGAGCAGTTGACCGCATCCGCCACGCGCCGCACCGTCAGCGCCGACGGGCCTTCCTCGGTCAAGAGGCGGGTGGCGGCGTCCAGCATGCCCTGGCGCAGCGACTGGCGCAGGTCTTCCTGCGCCTGCCGAAAGTCGATCGGTGACTTCTTGGGTTTCATCGAAAAAGGTTCAAAAAAGCGATTGACAAAAACATTGTTTTTTCTGGTAACATCATAACCAGAATATAAAAAAACGCAACCGGAAAAGCCGGTGGCAGAGTAAAAAAATCGCAACGGGCGCTATCGGAAAAAGCCTGATTTGCGTTCCGCTAACCAAAGGAGTCAACATGACAAGCAATCGTTTGCCCGCCGCGCTGCAGAACCTGTCCCTGCCGGTGATCGGCTCGCCGCTGTTCATCGCCAGCGGCCCGGCGCTGGTCAAGGCGCAATGCAAGGCCGGCATCGTCGGCTCGTTCCCGGCCTTGAATGCCCGCCCGGCCGAGCTGCTCGATACCTGGCTGACCGATATCCAGTCCGAGCTGGCTGCCTACAAGGAGGCCAATCCGGGCGCCCAGGTCGGCCCGATCGCGGTCAACCAGATCGTGCACCAGTCCAATGATCGTCTCGCGCATGATGTCGAAGTGTGCGTCAAGCACCAGGTGCCGATCATCATTTCCAGCCTGCGCGCGCCGCCCAAGGAAATGCTCGACGCCATCCACAGCTACGGCGGCATCGTGCTGCATGACGTGATCTCGATACGTCATGCGCAGAAGGCGCTGGAAGCGGGGGTCGACGGCCTGATCCTGGTGGCCGCCGGCGCCGGCGGGCATGCCGGCACGCTGTCGCCGTTCGCGCTGGTGGGCGAAGTGCGCAAGTTCTTCAATGGCCCGATCGCGCTGTCCGGTTCGATCGCCAGCGGCGACGCCATTCTCGCGGCGCAGGCGATGGGCGCCGATTTCGCCTACATCGGCTCGCGCTGGCTGGCGACCAAGGAATCGAATGTCGACGACGCCTACCGCCAGGCCATCGTCGAGTCGTCCGCGGCCGACATCGTGTACACCAATCTGTTTACTGGCGTGCACGGCAACTATCTGAAGAAATCGATCATGGCCGCCGGCCTCGATCCGGACAACCTGCCGGAAGCCGACAAGTCGAAGATGAATTTCGGCTCCGGTGGCGGAAGCAAGGCCAAGGCATGGCGCGACATCTGGGGCGCGGGGCAGGGCGTGGGCCTGATGGACGATGTGCCGAGCGTGGCGGAAGTGGTGGAGCGCCTGAAGGCGGAGTACGCGGCGGCGAGAAAGCGCCTGGCGCTGTAATCAGGGATTTGCCGTGGCGTGCGCTCTCCGCGCGCCACGGTGCTCTTGCGGCAGTGTTTCCGGCGCGCCCCGGGGGAGGGCTGCCGGCGTCACGTTCACTCCTTGTCCGCGGTCTTGATGGCCCAGATCCCGGGCAGGTTGCGCCAGTAGCCGTAGGCATCCATTCCGTAGCCGACCACGAACTTGTTGGGCAGGGTCAGGCCGACGTAATCGGCGGTGATCGGCTTTTTCTTGCCGATGTCCTTGTCGGCAAATACCGCCACCACCACGTCGGCGGCGCCCATTTCGAGCAGCCGCTCCTTGACGTGCGCCAGCGTCTCGCCCTCGTCGAGGATATCGTCGAGCACGACCACCGTGCGGCCCTGCACGTTCGAGCGCGGGATCACTTTCCATTCGATCTTGCCGCCCTGGTCCATGCTGCCGTAGCGCGTCACATGCATGTAATCGAATTCGAGCGGAAAGTGCAGGCGCGTCAGCAGCTGGCCGCAAAACACGACCGCGCCGCCCATCACGCCCAGCACCAGCGGGAAGGCTTCGCCATCGTCGACGTTGAAGCGCTGGTTGAGCTGTTGCGCCACCTTGTCGACGGCCTGCTGCACGGCCGCCTCATCGAAAATCAGTTCGGCGTCGGCCAGCAGCGCGCGCGCTTTGTTGCGGTGGAATTCGGAATCGAAAAATGACATGGTGCTAAGCCTCGATGCAAGAGTATTCAATGTGTAACATGTTGTTACCCGGCATCGTACCCCAGGTTGAATCGTCGCCACAAATGCCGGGCGAGGCCATTGCGCAACAGTGGCGCCGCGCGGCCGCCGATTCCGTAGTCAAAATGCAAACTAAGCCACCGCCAGTCCGGTGCGGCTGCGGTACCAGTCCTCGAATTCATCGCCGGCCACCGGCTGGCAGACATAAAAGCCCTGGATCGCCGTGCAGTGGCGCGCATGCAGCGACTCCAGCTCGACTTGCGATTCGATACCTTCGGCGATCACCTGCAGGCCCAGTTCCTGGCCCAGGTTGATGATGGCGGCGGCGATCGCCATGTTGCCGCGATCGATGTTGAGCTCGTGGATGAAGTCCTTGTCGATCTTGATCGCATCCACCGGCAGGCGCTTCAGGTGCGACAGGCTCGAATAGCCCTTGCCGAAATCGTCGAGCACCACGTGCACGCCTAGCTGGCGCAGCGCGTGCAGCGCATCGACCACCGCTTCGGCGTTCTTGACCAGCACGTTCTCGGGGATTTCCAGCTGCAGGCAGTCCGGATCGATCCCGGTATCGGCCATCGCCTTGGCCACCGTGGCGCGAAAGCCGGCCTGCCGGAACTGCGCCGGCGACACGTTGACCGACATGGTGAGCGCGTCGAGCCCGTTGGCCTGCCAGGCGCGCTGCTGGCGGCAGGCCTCGTGCAGTGCCCATTCCCCCAGCTGGTGGATGATGCCGGTATATTCCGCAACCGGGATGAACTGATCGGGTGCCACCCCGGCGCCCGGCCAGCGCAACAGGGCCTCGGCCCCGATCACGGCCCCCGAGTCGAGGTCGACGATCGGCTGATAATGGAGCCGGAATTCGTTTTGTCGCAGGCCGCCGCGCAGCCGGCTCTCCATGACCAGCGCCGATGCCGCGCGCTCGTTCAATTCCTGCGTGAAGAACTGAAAGTTGTCGCGCCCGCATTCCTTGGCGTGGTACATGGCGGCGTCGGCATTGCGCGTGAGCGTGAAGATATCGTTGCCGTCGGCCGGGAACATGGCAATGCCGATGCTCGACGACACCTGCAGCCGCAGCTCCTTGTAGGCGCACGGCTGGCCAAGCGAGGCGATGCATTGCGTCGCCACCCGTCCCGCGCCGCGCGGCCCATCCACGTCGGCCAGCACAACCAGGAACTCGTCGCCGCCCAGGCGACCCACCATGTCCTCGGCCCGCACGCAGCTGCGCAGGCGACGCGCTACTTCGCGCAGCACGGCGTCGCCCGCGTCGTGGCCGTAGGTGTCGTTGATCGGCTTGAAGCGGTCCAGGTCGATGAACAGCACCGCGCTTTTCAGCCCGTCGCGCAGCGCCGAGGCCAGCGTGCGTTCACCGAAGGCATACGACAGCGCCCGGTTGGGCAGGCCGGTGAGGGTGTCGTGCTGGGCCAGGTGCAGCATTTCCTGTTCGGTTTGCTTGCGCGCGGTGATGTCGAGGCAGGTGCCGGCCACGTGGCGCGGTGCGCCCTGGGCATTGCGCTCCAGGATGCGCGCCCGCACCAGCATCCATTTCCAGTGCCCGTCGCCGGCGCGCATGCGC
Organism: Noviherbaspirillum autotrophicum; assembly: GCF_000818395.1. Lineage (GTDB taxonomy): Bacteria > Pseudomonadota > Gammaproteobacteria > Burkholderiales > Burkholderiaceae_D > Noviherbaspirillum > Noviherbaspirillum autotrophicum. The sequence continues at coordinate 583,580 of NZ_JWJG01000028.1, forward strand.
AGCTCCGTCTCGCCCGTGTCGCGCGTGCTGTGATCGACGTCGTGCAGCTGTTCGGTCAGGCGCTCGCGGTCGTCCGGATGGATCAATGCCAGCCAAAAGTCGAGATCGCGCCGCACCTTGTCTTGCGTCAGGCCGAGCGATGCGGGCAGCTTGTCGAGGTATTGCAGCGTGCGCCGGTCGCAATCGAGGTGCCACAGGTGCACGTCGGCGCCTTCCAGCGCCACGTCCAGATCCTGCTTGCTCTTGAGGACGGCTGCTTCCGCCTCCTTGCGCGCCGAGATGTCTTCGATGACGGCGATGGCGTATGCCGCTTCGCCATTCCTGTCGCGCACGCAGGAAATGCTGGCATCGACCCAGATCGTGTTGCCGTTGCGGCAGCGGTAGCGCTTCTCGACCAGGATGCTGTCGACTTCGCCGCGCAGCAGCTTGCGGTAGGGCTCGCGGCCGATCTCGATGTCGTCCGGATGGGTAATGTCTTCGACGTTGCGGCTCGTCAGCTCTTCCGCCGAGTAGCCGATAATTTCGGTCATCTTGCGGTTGACGTACAACAGGCGCATGTCGGGCGCCATCAGCGCGATGCCGACCGCCGCATTGTCGTACACGGCGCGAAAACGCTGGTCGTACTGTGCCAGCTTATCTTCCGTGCGCTTGCGTTCGGTGATGTCGCGCACCACGCCGGTGAACTTGCGCCGGCCCGCCACCAGCATTTCACTGACCATCAGCTCAATCGGAAACTGGGAGCCGTTCTTGCGTTGCGCCAGCAGTTCGCGGTTAATGCCGAGCACATGGCGTTCGCCGCTGCGCAGGTAGCGCGTCAGGTAGGCGTCGTGCTGTTCGCGGTGCGGCGACGGCATCAGGATGTTGACGTTGCGCCCGATCAGCTCGCCCACGCGGTAGCCGAAGGTCTGTTCCGTCACCGGGTTGACCCGTTCGATGATGCCTCTTTCATCGATCACGATCACGGCATCCTGCATGGTCGACAGCATGGAACTGAGCAGCGCGCGTTCCTCGGCGGCGTGCTTGCTTTGTGAAATATCCTGCATCACGCTCACGAAGCCGACCAGCTGGCCGGCTTCGTGCAGCGCGGTCATGGTGGTGTAGACATAGCGTACCGTGCCGTCCTGCCGCATGCCCCAGTGCTCGCGCGCGACATGGTCGCTCTTGCGCGCCGCCTCCAGCATTTGCGCCGGCACGCCGGCCTGGACTTCTTCCTGCGCGAACAGCCGCTCGAACGAGGAATCGATGATCGCTTCTGTCGGATAGCCCAGGATTTGCTGCGCGCCGGTATTCCAGCTGACGATCCGGCCGTCGGGCGTCAGCCTGAAAATCGCATAGTCGCGCACCGTCTGTACCAGCAGGCGCAGGTTGTCCTCGATGTGCGCCAGCTCCAAGCGGCGACGCATGCGCGTGGTGTCGTAGCGGTCGAGCGCCATCGCCTGCACCCACATGAAGACCGACAGCAGCAGCGCGCTGCCCGCCGCCGCCACCGCCAGGCCGAAGGCCGTGCCGAAGAGGGTGTGCTGCTGCCACTGGTAGGTCAGCCACGAGGCCAGAACGGGAATGGCGATGGCCGGCGAGAACAGGCGGCGCGCCATGACGCCGCCGGCGTTGGGACTTGCCAGCACCCGCATGAGGCCGGCCTCCGGACGCGCGCACAGGATGGCCAGCGACAGCAGCAGCAGCAGGGCGGACACGCCGATGGTCATCGGCATGTTGTGGTCGACCTGAATCAGCGTGGTTACGCCGAACACATGGCCGACCATGGCCAGCACCGACGCGCCCAGGCTGACTACGGCGAAGATCTGGGCGGTCAGCAGGCTCGCAGGGCGGCCGGGCAGCAGCAGGATCGCCAGCGACAGCAGCGCGAGCGCCACCGCCGTATTGGGCGGCATGATGACTATCGCCACCGTCGCCTGCGGCGTGCCGATGGACAGGTAGTAGGCAAGGGTCAGCAGCGCGATGCTCAGCACGGCCGCGGCCAGGCCGTTGGCAAAGGAGATGGCGCGGTCGTTGTGATGCCTCAGGTAAATTGCGCCGCCGCACAGCATGAAGCACACGCTGGCCACGATATGGGGAAATTGCGGTTGGAGCGCGGTGCCGAAAAAATAGAGGCGGGCAAGAGCGATACTTGCCCCAAGCAATGACGTAACGCCGGCAAAGACCTTCGACAGCCGTTTGAGCTGACCAACGAGAATGTACATAAAGATAGATGCGGCTCCGCCACGACCGTTACCGGCAGCGCAGGCGCTCACGGTCCAAGTGGATTGGAATACGCGCAATAGCGCGAGGTTCCGTTCATGCGTCGGGATAGTGCCGCTGCAACACCGATATGCCGGGAATTTTTGCCGCACGGCGCGTTCGAACAGTTTTGAGGATGAAGGGGAGCGCGATGAAAACTACATTGAAGCAACATCAGATCAGGACCAAACGGCCGACCGGGGAAAGCAGTCCGACCCCGCGCATGCCGCACGAACGTGATGAATCGGACGATAGTCAGGAAAGCACAGGGAATACCACCGGGCACGATGTTGCAGGGCGAACCGATATGAAGCAGGCCTATGACGACTTGCAAAACGGCCAGGTCGATACCGATCTGCGGGAAACCGGCGGGGTTGACGAAGTGGTGAACGACCGCCCCGGACAGTCTCCGGATAAGGTGGTAAAGAAATGATCAGGCCACATTGAACATGCCTGCCTCCTGCTCTACGCGGTTGCGACCGTTTCCCTTGGCACGATAGAGCGCAGCATCGGCTCGGCTGATCGCGGCGCCGGCGCTGGCGTCGCCCGGCTCGAGTGCGGCTATGCCAATGCTGATAGTCGCCACAATGGGCCTGCCTTCGTGCACCACTGGCGTGTCTGCAACCCTTTGCCGCAGCCGCTCGGCGAACGCGCGCGCACCGGCGGCGTCGGCGCCGGGCAAAATGAGTGCGAATTCCTCGCCACCCAGGCGCCCCGCCATATCGTTCTTGCGCAGACTGTCACGCATCAGACGCGTTACATGCCGCAGCACCGCGTCGCCCGCGGCATGGCCGTATCCGTCGTTGATGCGCTTGAAATGATCCAGGTCCAGCATCAGCACTATCGCAGATTGCATCACTTGCCGCTGTAACTGGGCCAGCGATTCCTCCATGCGGGCGAGGAAATGGCGCCGGTTCGGCAAGCCGGTCAGGCTGTCGGTCGTCGCCATTTCTCGCAGCTCGGTTTCCATCCGCTTACGCGCGGTAATGTCGCGCACCATGCCCAGCGCATGCATGCAGCCATGCAGTTGCACGATGGAGATTGACAGTTCGATCGGGAATTCTTCGCCATTCTTGCGCAATGCGGTAACTTCTACCGTGCGCCCTATCATCGGCCCGCTGCCGGACGCGCAGAATTGCGCAAAGCCGCGCCGGATCTCGTCGCGATAGCGCGGCGCAGCCAGCAGGTCGTGCATGTTCCTGCCCAGTGTCTCGTCCTCCGCATAACCGAACATCGCGCTGGCAGCGGGGTTCCAGTAGACGATGGCTTCCCTCTGGTCGATGATGAGAATCGCGTCCTTGGCCGAGGTACTGATCGAACGGAAGCGCTCCTCGCTTTCTGCCAGCTCCTCCGTTTTTTTCTGCAGGTCCCGGGTGCGCTGCCGCACCTGCTCTTCCAGCATTTCCCGGTGCTCCCGTAATTCTTCGGTGGTGGCTTGCAGTTTGCCGACCACGTTGCGCAGATGGCGCGCAAACGGCTGAAAGATGAAGGCTGCTTCCATCACCAGCAACAGCAGCGTCACCAGCCAGACGACAGTTTCGGCACTCTCGAGGCGGCGGATAGCGCGTTCGCCTTCCGCCTGGTACTGTCGCACCATCTTGTCGAGCGCGGCCACCAGCGGGCCTGGCGCCCTCGTCATGATGTAGCGCAGCTGCGGGTTGTCCAGGGTCAGGTCCTCGTCGCGTGTCTGCAGCAGCGCCTGCACGGCCGCCAGATAGGCGCGCACCTGACTATCGAGCGCGTCCGGGCCGTCGAAATACATCGCGTGCACGGTGCGCGACATCTCGCCCGGCAGGCCCAGGTCGCGGTCGCCGCGGATCAGGCCCAGATGCGAGCGCTGCATCAAAGCGGCCGCTTCCCTGAGCCGGCTGCGCACCTCTTGACGCTGTTGTCGCGGCGTGTGCAGCAGCAGCGACGAAAACAGTGCGGTGCGCTGGCTCAGCATGCGCTGCCGGCCGCTGATATTGACCACGGCGGCGGTGCTCTTCTGTTCGGAAATGACTAGGTGCAGGCTCAGCCATGCGGCGGTGGTCAGCATCGCGACCAGCGTCAGCGCGACAATGTAGCGCCAGGTCAGCGCACGAGCTATGAGTAACTCCGAAGGCATAGTTTCCGTAAAGCAAATGTCGGGCCAAACGGAGAACGGCAGGACGTGCTTTGTTAACAGATCTTGTCGAGCTGTAACGATAGGCGTGTCTTCCCGAAAACAGGAAGAAATTCCGGATTCTGGAAAAAGAATACGCTGCTGTGGGGGCGGGTAGCATTTCTCCGGGGGCTATCCCGGAGAAGGATGGCTACTGTTTACTCGTAGCGACGCGTATCCTCAATCACCTTGCCATCGTTCGGCAGGCTGCCCGGCGCCACCAGCTTGACGTCGCCGCGCAGCTTGGTGATGTCGCGGATGGTATCGGTGATCGCTTCAGCCGACACGGCCGCAGCCGACGCCACTTCGCAGTGCAGCGTCATGATGTCGTTGGCCATTTCCCCCGACACGACCAGGCGCGCCTTGAGGATCGCCGGATGCCGCTTGGCCACTTCCGCCACCTGCGATGGATGGACGAACATGGCGCGCACCTTGGTGGTCTGATCGGCCCGCCCCATCCAGCCGCGGATGCGCATGTTGGTGCGACCGCACGGCGAGATGCCGGGCAGTACCGCGGACAGGTCGCCGGTGGCAAAACGCAGTAGCGGATAGTCCGGATTGAACGACGTGATCACGACTTCGCCGACTTCGCCTTCGGCGACCGGGTCGCCGGTGCCGGGGCGTACGATTTCCAGGATCAAGTCTTCATCGAGCACCATGCCCGGATTCACTTCGCCGCCGGTCTGCGTCTCGTATGCAATGTTGCCGATATCGGCTGAACCATACATTTGCAGCACATGCCGCACGCCATGGTCCTGCAGCCATTTGCGCAAGGAGGGCGGCAGCGCCTCAGCGCCGACCACGGCGCGCTGCACGCTGCTGATATCGGCATGCATTTCGCGCGCCTTTTCGATGATGATTTTGAGAAAGGACGGCGTGCCGATATAGGCATCGGGTTTCAAGGCAGCCATTGCCTGCACCTGCATCTCGGTCTGGCCGATGCCGGCCGGGATGACGGCGCAGCCGAGGCGCGCGGCGCCGCCCTCGACCATGAAGGCGGCCGGCGTGAAGTGATACGAAAAGCAGTTTTGCACCACATTGCCGGCACGCAGGCCCACGGCGGCCATCGGCCGCGCAAAGCGCCACCAGTCGATGCCCTGGCCTTCCGGGTCGAAGATCGGGCCGGGCGACATGAACAGACGGCGCAGCGCGCCCACCGGTGTCGCATTGAGCCCGCCGAACGGCATGCTTTCCTGCTGTAATTCCTTCAGGTCCGACTTGCGCGTGACCGGCAAGTGCGCCAGCGCGGCGCGCGAGGTGATGGCGCGCGGATCGACGCCGGCCAGGATGCGCGCCCAGCCGGGAGCGGATTGGGCGCGCGTCACCAGCTGCGGCAGGCGCATCATCAGGTCGGCTTCGCGCAGTTGCGGGTCGCGGGTTTCCAGCGAATCGAGATGGTCGGTCATGGCAGGTCCGTCAAAGTAGGGGAGGCCGTGCGCACCGCGTGGTGCGCTCGTCGTGCAAGCAGTCGGGGCAGCCGCTATCAAGCCAGCCAGCGTTTGCGGCGGCGATAGAACTTCATGTCGCGGAAGCTCTTTCGCTCGGCGCCGGACACGCCCAGGTAGAATTCCTTCACGTCTTCATTGGTCGCCAGATCCTGCGCCGCGCCTTCCATCACGACCCGGCCGTTTTCCAGGATGTAGCCGAAGTCCGCATAGCGCAGCGCCACCATCGTGTTCTGTTCGGCCACCAGGAAAGACACGTTTTCCTTGCTGTTCAAGTCCTTGACGATCTCGAAAATCTCTTCGACGATCTGCGGCGCCAGGCCCATAGATGGTTCGTCGAGCAGGATCATCGATGGTTTGGCCATCAGTGAGCGGCCGATCGCGCACATCTGCTGCTCGCCGCCGGAGGTGTAGCCGGCCTGCGAATTGCGGCGCTCCTTCAGGCGTGGGAAATAGTGGTAGACCTTTTCCAGCGCTTCCTTCAGGTCGGCGCGCGACAAACTGCGCGTATAGGCGCCGGTCAAGAGGTTTTCCTCGACCGTCAGGTGGCCGAAGCAGTGGCGGCCTTCCATCACCTGCGACAGGCCGCGCTTGACCAGTTCGTTGGGCGTGAGCTGATCGACGCGCTCGCCCTTGAATTCGACGCTGCCCTTGGTGACGTCGCCGCGCTCGCCGCGCAAGAGCGTCGAAATCGATTTCATCGTGGTTGACTTGCCGGCGCCATTGGCGCCCAACAAGGCGACGATCTTGCCCTGCGGGACTTGCAGCGACACGCCTTTCAGCACCAGGATCACGTGGTCATAGATGACCTCGATGTTGTTGACGGAAAGATAGGGGCGTCCGGCCTGAAGCGGAGCGGTGTTAGTTGCGGATGAAAAACTCATGTCAGTAATCCGGAGCGCAGGTTGCCTTCCCTCCCCGGCAAGGGGAGGGCGCTTTCGTGGAACGGGAAGCGATCAGCTGGCGCAAGCCGGCTTGATGTTCTTCTCCGTCGCATACTTCGCCGACGATTCCTCGAGCAGGCGGCGCGTGAGCGCCTTGTCGCCGGTGACCCAGTTCGGCGTGATCGGCACCCATTTGCTGCCGGTCCATTGCTGCACCTTCACCGCGCCCGAGCCTTCGTGGTCGTCGCACGAGGTCTTCACCGGCGGGAACATGCCGAGTGCGCCGAGCGCCTTCTGGCGCGCGTCATCCACGTTCAGGTTCTCGAAGCCCCAGCGCACCTGCTCGCCGGTCATGACCTTGCCCTTGCCGAATTTTTCCTGCGCCTTGCGGATCGCTTCGGTCCACAGGATCGCCGCCGTCACGCCGCGCATGTGGTAGACGGAACCGATGCGGCCCTTGTCGTCGAGGTTGCCGCGGCCGGCGTCATAGACTTTCTTGCGGATATCGTCGAGCACCGGATAGTTGCCCGGCGTGTTGAAGGTCATTGTGGTGTAGCCCTTGGCGGCATCGCCCGCCGGAATCGTGTCTTCTTCCGAGCCGGCCCACCATACGCCGAGAATCTTCTCGCGCGGGAAGCCGTTGCGCTGCGCGGTCTTCAATGCCACCGCATTCATCACGCCCCAGCCCCACAGAATCACGTAATCCGGCTTGGCCTGGCGGATCTGCAGCCATTGCGACTGTTGCTCGTTACCCGGATGCGCGACCGGGATCTTGATCAGCTCGAAACCGTATTTCGCCGCTTCCGCGTCCAGCACCGGCATCGGCTCCTTGCCGAACGCCGAGTCGTGGTACAGGTGCACGATCTTCTTGCCCTTGAGCTTTTCCACGCCGCCGTTCTGGCTGCCCAGATATGCGACCATCGCCGCCGCCTGGTTCCAGTAGCTGGTAATGAGCGGGAACACGTACGGGAACACCTTGCCGTTGGCCGCGTCCGAGCGGCCATAGCCCAGTGTCGTCATCGGGATCTTGTCGGTCGCGACGCGGTCCAGGATGCCGTAGGCGATACCGGTTGACAGCGGATCGACCAGCGCCGCGCCGCCGTTCTTCGCTTTCATGCGCTCGTAGCATTCGACGCCGCGCGACGCGTTGTATTCCGTCTCGCATTCTTCCCATTTGATCTTCACGCCGTTGATGCCGCCGTTGGCATTGACCAGGTTGAAGTAATCGATGGCGCCGCCATAGAAGCCGGAGCCGCCCGCCGCATAGGGACCGACGCGGTAGGACGGCAGCGGAATGTATTGTTCTTGTGCTGCCGCGATGCTGACGCTGCCGGCCAGGGCCGCGCCCAGCAGGACTGATTTGATCAACTTCATGTGCTCCTCCTTGTTATAAACAGCAATGAGACAGTGAAAACGTTCTGATTAATGCGGGAAAGGCCACAGGCGCAGCTTCTCCTTGGCGATCTGCCACAGGCGCGCCAGGCCATGCGGCTCGACGATCAAAAAGAAGATGATCAGCGCGCCGAACACCATCAGCTCCAGGTTGGACGCCACCGACGTCGGCAGCGCCAGGGAGTGCGCCACGATGTTGAGCACAATCGGCAGCAGCACGATGAAGGCCGAGCCGAAGAAGGCGCCGATGATCGAGCCGACGCCGCCGATGATGATCATGAATAGGATGCGGAACGACAGGTCCAGGCTGTACGCTTCCGGCTCCACTGTGCCGAGGTAGGCGAACGCATACAGCGCGCCGGCCACGCCGCAGTAGAACGAGCTGACCGCGAACGCCAGCAGCTTGGTGCGCATCGGCCGGAAGCCAATCACTTCGGCTGCCACATCCATGTCGCGCACCGCCATCCACGAGCGGCCGACGTTGGTGCGGATCATGTTCTTCAGCAGTACCGCCATCACGCACACGATGCACAGCGTGAGCAGGTATTTGCTGACGGGCGTATCGAATTCATAGCCGAGGATCACGATTTTTTGCGCGGTGATCACGCCCGACGAGCTGTTATTGGTGAACCAGGAAATCTTGGTCAGGCACCAGACCACAAAGAATTGCGTGGCCAGCGTCGCCGCCGCCAGGTAAAAGCCGCGGATGCGCAGCGACGGCAGGCCGAAAACGATACCGACCATGGCCGCGCACAGGCCGCCGAGCACGAAGGCCAAGAGCACCGGGATGCCGGGCACGCGCAGGATGAAGTTGTACGAGGCGAAGGCGCCGACCGCCATGAAGGCGGCGGTGCCGAGCGACAGCTGCCCCGCATAGCCGGTCAGGATGTTCAATCCCAGTGCGGCCAGCGCAAAGATCAGGAACGGAATCAGCACCGCCGAAAATACGTAGGGCGAGGCGACGAACGGCACCACCAGGAAGGCGACGGCGAGCAAGAGCGCCACGCCGATGCGGTCCTGTCGGATGGGGAAGATCTGGCTGTCAGCCTGATAGGTGATTTTGAACTGGCCTGCTTCGCGGTAGAACATGGTTTATTCCCGGTTCGTTGAAACGTGATGTCTGGACTGCGTCGTCGATACCAACTAGATCCGTCGAATGATCTTTTCGCCGAACAGCCCTTCCGGCCGCACCAGCAAGAACAGCAGCGCTAGCACATACGGGAACCAGCCCTCGATGCCGCCGCCGACCATCGGGCCGATGTACACTTCGGCCAGCTTTTCGGAGGCGCCGATGATCAGCCCGCCAAGGATGGCACCCGGCACCGAGGTGAAGCCGCCGAGAATCAGCACCGGCAGCGCTTTCAGTGCGACGAAGGTCAGCGCGAACTGCACGCCGTTGCGCGCGCCCCATAGCATGCCGGCGACCAGCGCAACGAAACCGGCGACGGCCCACACGATGCCCCAGATCTGCTGCAGCGGGATGCCGACTGCCAGCGCCGCCTGGTGGTCGTCGGCCACGGCGCGCAAGGCGCGGCCGATCTTGGTCTTGGAAAAGAACAGCGCCAGTGCGGTGACCAGCACCGCGCAGATGCCGGCGGATGCCACATCAAACTGCGATACCGCGATGTTGAACTGGTCGAGCAGGAACTGGATCGGCACGTCCTCTATGCCGATTTCCAGGCGGCGCACTTCGGAGCCCCAGATCAGCTGGGCCAGTCCCTCGATGAAGAAGGTCAGGCCGATGGTCGCCATGAACAGCGTGATTTCCGGCTGGTTCACCAGCGGGCGCAGCACGATTTTTTCGGTGGCCAGGCCAAGCAGCACCATCGCCGCCATCGTCAGCGGCACAGCGACCCACAGCGACACGCCGAACTTGGCGACGATGCCCACGCAGGTCGATGCGGCGAAGAACACCATCGCGCCCTGTGCAAAATTGAATACGCCGGAGGCTTTATAGATGAGCACGAAGCCGAGTGCGACCAGTGCGTACATCACGCCGGCCAGGAGGCCGCCGATTAACACTTCGAAGAAGAAGCTGATATCCATAGTTGTCCTTGTTGCGCGCCGGAAGACTGTTAATGCGCTACGCCGAGGTAGGCGTTGATCACATCCTGATTGCTCCGCACTTCGTCCGGCGTGCCGTCCCCGATCTTCTTGCCGTAATCGAGCACCACCACGCGGTCCGAGATATCCATCACCACGCCCATGTCGTGTTCGATGAGCACGATGGTGGTGCCGAACTGGTCGTTGACGTCGAGGATGAAGCGGCACATGTCCTGCTTTTCTTCCACGTTCATGCCGGCCATCGGCTCGTCCAAGAGCAGGATTTCCGGCTCGGCCGCGAGCGCGCGCCCGAGTTCGACGCGCTTTTGCAGGCCGTACGGCAGGCGGGAAACCGGCGTCTTGCGGATGGCCTGGATTTCGAGGAAGTCGATGATCTCTTCGACCTTCTTGCGGTGCGCGATCTCTTCCTTCTGCGCCGCTCCCCAGTACAGCGCCTGCAGCAGGAAGTTGGTCTGCATCTTCAGGTTACGGCCGGTCATGATGTTGTCGAGTACCGACATGCCCTTGAACAGCGCAATGTTCTGGAACGTGCGCGCAATGCCGCTTTTCGCCGCCGCATAGGTGTCCATGCCGCGCCGTTGCTGCCCGCGATAGATGATCTCGCCTTCCTGCGGCCGGTACACGCCGTTGATCACGTTGAGCATCGAGCTCTTGCCCGCGCCGTTGGGGCCGATGATGGCGCGGATCTCGTGCTCGCGCACGTTGAATGAAATATCGGTGAGCGCCTTGACGCCGCCGAACGACAGGCAGATGTTGCGCAGGTCCAGGATCACGTCGCCGATGTTGCGATTGCCATGCATGTCAGGCCGCCTTCTTCAGGGAGGAATAGGTCTTCACGTCGACGATGCGCAGGTCGGCCGCGACCTTGCCCTGGCGCCCGTCCTCGAACTTCACCTGCGTCTCGATGTACTGGGAGATGCGGCCGGAATACAGCGCGTCGATCAGCACCTTGTACTTGTCGGCGACGAAGCGCCGGCGCACCTTCCGGGTACGGGTCAGCTCGTCGTCGTCCGGGTCGAGTTCCTTGTGCAGCACCAGGAAGCGGTGAATCTGGGTGCCGGCCATCAGCGCTTCGCCGGCGAGATCGGTATTGACCTTTTCCACGCATTCGGCGATCAGCTCGTAAGTCTCGTGCTTGCCGGCCAGGTCCGTGTAGCCGGAGTAGGCAATGCCGCGCCGCTCGGCCCAGTTGCCGACGGCTTCCATGTCGATGTTGATGAATGCGCACACGCGGTCGCGATCGTGGCCGAAGGCGACGGCTTCCTTGATGAAGGGGAAGAACTTCAGCTTGTTCTCGATGTAGTTCGGCGCGAATATGTCGCCGCTGGTCATCTTGCCCACGTCGGCGGCGCGGTCGATGATCTTCAGGTGCCCTTCCTCGTCGAAGATGCCGGCATCTCCCGTATGGAAGTAGCCGTGCTCGTCGATCACCTCCGCTGTCGCGTCCGGCCGCTTGTAGTATTCCTTGAGCATCGCGGCGGACTTCACCAGCACTTCGCCGTTGGGCGCGAGTTTCACTTCGACGCCGGGAGCGGGCAGGCCGACGCTGTCGAACTTGATATGGCCGTCCGGCTGCAGGCACACGTAGGCGCAGGTTTCGGTGGCGCCGTACAGCTGCTTTAAGTTGACGCCGATCGAGCGGTAGAAGCGGAACAGGTCGGGACCGATCGCCGCGCCCGCGGTATAGGCCACGCGCACGCGCGACAGTCCCAGCACATTCTTCAGCGGTCCGTACACCAGCAGGTTGCCGAGCGCGTAGCTGAGCCGGTCTATGACGCCGACCGGCTTGCCATCGAGGATGTCGGAGCCGACGCGGCGCGCGACTTCCATGAAGTGCGCGAACATCTTGCGCTTGATCGCGCCCGCGTCTTCCATGCGGATCATCACCGTGGTCAGCATGTTTTCGAACACGCGCGGCGGCGCGAAATAATAAGTCGGCCCGATCTCGCGCAGATCGGTCAGCACCGTGTCGCCCGACTCCGGGCAGTTCACGGTAAAGCCGGCCACCAGCGCCTGCGCATACGAGAACAAGTGGTCGCCGACCCATGCCATCGGCAGGTAGGACAGGATGTCTTCGTCGGCAGTGAGTTTGTCGAAGCCGACGCCGCCGGTGGCCGCCGCCATGAACGAGCGATGGGTCTGGCACACGCCCTTGGGCTTGCCGGTGGTGCCGGAGGTATAGAGCATCACGGCGACGTCGTCGGCGCGCCCGGCGTTCACCTCGTGCATGAAAAAGCCCGCATGTTCGGCGTCGTACTGGCGTCCGAGCTGCTGCACCTGTTCGTACGACGCCAGCTCCGGCTGCTTGTAGTGGCGCATGCCGCGCGGGTCGTCGTAAATGATATGCGAGATGCGTTTTAAGTTTTGCTTGATCTCGAATAGCTTGTCGACCTGCTCCTGGTCTTCCACCACGGCGAAATCGATTTCCGCGTCGTCCAGCACATAGGTCATGTCGGCCGCCGGCGCGTCCTGGTACAGCGGTACGGCCACGCCGCCCAAGGCTTGTGCGGCAGCCATCGCCCAGTACAGGCGCGGTCGGTTGTCGCCGATGATCGCCAGGTTCATGCCGCGCTTGAAGCCCATCGCCGCCAGCCCGCAGGCCAGTGCGCGCACTTCGTCGGCGACCTGCGCCCAGTTCCAGGTTTGCCAGATGCCGAGGTCCTTCTCGCGGAAGGCCGGGCGGCCGGCTCGCGTTTGCGCATGCTGCAGCAGCATGCGCGGGAACGTCAGTTCGCCCGCGCTATTGATGTGTTCTGCCATCGTCCCACTCTCTCTTAACAGGTCTAACCGTCGTCAAGGGGCGGAGCAGACTAAGCCGGCGTCGCAGAGGTATCCGCGGCACTCAGATCGGCTTACAATGTCTCCGTTGTTTTCTTTTGTTTGTCAGGATACTAGGCAGTTTTACTCCCGTTCGCTGTCATCTGGCTGACAATCTTCCTGAATCGCTGACTATCGTTGATGCGTTGCACAATGGCCCAAGAAAAAATCTCCCTGAACGCGGTGTTGCGCCAGACGATCTGGGCCAAGCAGCTGACGACGGAGCAGATGGCGCGGGTGGAAGCGGATACGGTCGAGCAGTGCGTTCCGAAGGGCGGCTACATCTGCCGCAAGGGCGAGCAGGTCGATGCCTGGATCGGCGTCATCGACGGGCTGGTCAAGATGAACAACCTGTCCCCCGAGGGGAAGTCGGTCACCTTCACCGGCGTGACGGCCGGCGGCTGGTTCGGCGAAGGCACGCTCTTGAAGCAGGAGACGCGCAAGTACGACGTGGTGGCGCTGCGCGATTCGCGCATTGCGCGCATGCCGGCCAAGACTTTCATGTGGCTGCTCGATACCAGCCTGCCGTTCAATAAATTCCTTTTGATGCAGCTCAACGAGCGCCTCGGCCAATTCATCGGCATGGTCGAGTTCGACCGCCTGCTCGACGTCGATGCGCGCGTGGCGCGCTGTCTGGCGGCGCTGTTCAACACGCACCTATACCCGGGCACGAACACGCTGCTGCAGATCTCGCAGGAAGAAATCGGTTTTTTGTCCGGCGCGTCGCGCCAGCGCGCCAACCAGGCGCTGCAGGTGCTGGAGCGCGCCGGGCTGTTGAAAGTGGATTACGGCGGCATTCAGATTCTCGACCTGGACGGCTTGCGCCGCTTCAGCAACTGATGCGGCTGCGACCGATGACTAACCAAACGTGGTGAACCGATAGTGTTTCTGGAAAAGCTCTTGTCCGACCTGCCGTCCCGCTCACTGCTTGCCGCATTCTGGTCCGGCGAAGTGGTGGCGACCAATCTCCTGGTGTTCTTCAGCCTGTTCGGCGCGCTGCTGCTGGGCCTGATCGTCGGCTATGAGCGTGCCTACCATGGCCGCGCCGCCGGCATGCGCACCTACGGCCTGGTATGCATGGCCTCGGCCGCGCTGACCGTCATCGCCGGCTATTCGGGCGACTGGTACGGCGGCCAGGTCGCCGTCAGCGCGGGCGCCGATCCGACCCGCGTCATCCAGGGCATCGTCACCGGCATCGGTTTCCTTGGCGCCGGCGTGATCATGAAGGAAGGCTTCAACATCAGCGGCCTGACGACCGCCGCATCGATCTGGGCCGCGTCGGTGATCGGCGTCTTGGTCGGTGTCGGTTTTTACCTGTCGGCGATGCTGCTGGCCTTGCTGTCGGCCGTGTGCATGATCGGCGTGCCAAAGCTGTCGAGCCGGCTGCCGTCGCGCCAGGCAATCGCCATTGTGCTGCGCTTCAAGGAAGGCGCTTCACCGACCGAGGAACGGCTGCGCGACGCGGCCATCAAACGCGGCTATGAAATCGCCGGCGGCTCCATCTCGATTTCGGCGCACCACGGCAAGCTCGAATGGCATTTCGTGGCCGTGGCGTTCGGCAAGAACAGCGGCGCGCCGATTTCCGAACTGGCGCGCGAACTGAGCGAGGTGGAGGGAGTGGAGGGGTTTAACTTGTCGCATGCGCGCAATTAATTAGCGCTTAGCGCCCCGTCCGGATTCGAAGGAAATTTTCCTGCGCCGCGCTCCCCTCTCTTGTTCATGCAAGAGGGGAGCGCGGCGATGGCGCAAAACGCTTATCCCGCCAGGCCGATGCCGGTTTGCTCGTCGCGCGTGCCGCGTACGCTGCCGCTGAAGCGCTGGAACAGCAGGTCGACGACCTTGTTGTTGAAGGCCGGAATATCGTCCGGCTTGCGGCTGGTGACCAGATTGCCGTCGATCACCACTTCCTGATCGACCCAGGTGCCGCCTGCGTTGCGGATGTCGTCTTGCAGCGTCGGCCAGCTGGTCATGGTCTTGCCGTCGACGAGGCGCGCCGACACCAGCAGCCAGCCGCCATGGCAAATGGCGGCGATCGGCTTGCCGTCGTCATCCATTTGCTGCACAAAGCGCTGTGCTTCGGGAATGATGCGGATGTGGTCGCCGTTCATCACGCCGCCCGGCAGCACCACGCCGTCAAAATCCTTCGGGTCGGCTTCGCCAAACGTCAGGTCGACATCGAACTGGTCGCCCTTGGTGTCGTGATGAAAGCCTTGCACCTTGCCGTGTTTCTCGGAAATCACCTTGGTCGAGGCGCCTTGCTGGAGCAGCGCATCGCGCGGGCCGGTGAACTCCACCTGCTCGAAACCGTCGGTAACCAGAATCGCGATGTTCATGCCATTGAGTGTGGTATCCATGCTTGTCTTTCCAAAAAAGAGGATCGCTCTTGGGGTCTGCTTGGACTTGGCTAAAAGGCATTAAGTTCTGGCCTATCTTGCCGGGCGGGTTGCAGAGTGGCGCTTGCCGATTCGACAGACAAGCATGCTGGAATTACAATGGCCGCATTGCGCCGAGCGGCGCTTGTCCACGACCTGCCCCATTCATGACACCCAGCACTAGCCAGATCACCGGACTCGTCCTTGCCGGCGGGCGCGGCTCGCGCATGGGGGGCGTGGACAAGGGGTTGCAGCCGTTGAATGGCATGCCGATGATCAAGCATGTCATCGAGCGCCTGTCGCCCCAGGTGGGGGCCTTGATGATCAATGCCAACCAGAACTTGGAGCGCTACCGCGCATTCGGCCTGCCGCTCTGGCCGGACCAGTTGACCGGCTTCGCCGGCCCGCTCGCCGGGCTGCACACCGGGCTGATGCATTGCGCCACCGACTATCTCGTGACGGCACCGTGCGATTCGCCGTTCCTGCCGCCCGACCTAGTGGCGCGCCTGCGTGCGGCACTGGCCGCGCAGGAGGCGAACCTGGCCGTGGCCGCCACCGAAGAAAACGGCACGCGCCGGCTGCACCCGGTGTTTTGCCTGATGCATGTATCCGTCCTGCCCAGCCTGACGGCATATCTGGACGACGGCGGGCGCAAGTTCGAGACCTGGTGCCGCTCTCTGCGGTTAGCCGACGTTCCTTTCCCCGATGAGGCAGCCTTCCGCAATATCAATACCGTGGAAGAATTGCGCCGCTTTGAGAACCCATGATGTCCAGCCTATCCCAAGTCACCAGTTGCCTGTCCGGTTACGACCCGGATGCCTTGTCGGTCGCGCAAGCGCAGCACATCATCGGCCAGTGCGTCGCGCCCGTGACGGCGGTCGAAAAGCTGGCCTTGCGCAGCGCACTCGATCGTGTGCTGGCCGCTGACCTGATCTCGCCGATCAACGTGCCGCCGCACGACAATTCGGCGATGGACGGCTACGCCTTGCGCGGTGCCGACCTGCAGGGCGCGCAGCCGGTGACGCTGAAGGTGGTCGCCACCGTGCTGGCCGGCGGCGGTTTTCATGGCGCGCTCGGCGCCGGCGAATGCGTGCGCATCATGACCGGCGCGCCGATGCCCGCCGCCTGTGATACGGTGGTGCCGCAGGAATTGACGCAGGATGCATCGGAGACGGCAGTGACGATTCCGCCCGGCGTGGTCAAGCCCGGCGACAACCGGCGCCGCCAAGGCGAAGACCTGCAAGCTGGCAAGCCTGCGCTGCGGGCTGGAAAAATCCTGCGTCCGGCCGATCTCGGCCTGATCGCCTCGCTCGGCATTGCCGAAGTGCCGGTGCGGCGCCGGCTGCGCGTGGCCTTCTTTTCCACCGGCGACGAGTTGCGTTCCATCGGCGAGCCGCTCGAACCCGGCTGCATCTATGACAGCAACCGCTACACCCTGTACGGCATGCTGGCGCGCCTTGGCTGCGACGTGATCGACATGGGTGTCGTCCGGGACGAGCCGGCGGCGATGGAGGCGGCATTTCGCAGCGCCTGCGAAAACGCCGACGCCGTCATCACTTCCGGCGGCGTGTCGGTGGGCGACGCCGACTATACCAAGCAGATGATGGCAACGCTGGGCGAAGTGGCATTCTGGAAAATCGCCATCCGCCCCGGGCGCCCGATGGCCTTCGGCCGCATCGCATCGAACGGCAGGAGCGCCTATCTGTTCGGCTTGCCCGGCAATCCGGTCGCGGTGATGGTGGCATTCTATTTCTTTGCGCGCGACGCGCTGCTGCGCATGATGGGCGCGGACGCCGCGCCGCTGCCGCCCCTGCAGGCCCTGTCGCAGGCGGCAATCCGCAAGAAGCCGGGCCGCACCGAATACCAGCGCGGCGTGTTGTCGCGCGACGCGCATGGCCGGCCGGCGGTACGTATTACCGGGTCGCAAGGCTCGGGCATCCTGCGCTCGATGTCGGAAGCCAACTGCATGGTCGTGCTGCATCACGCGCAGGGTGCCGTCAATGCGGGCGACCTCGTCGACGTGGTGCCGTTCGAGGGCTTGATCTGAGCGCTGCGCCGGGCGGCGCGGCGCTCGTGCATTCCGGCGCGGGATTTCCCGCAAAATTTCTTTTGGCGCTACAGCGCCTGCCATTTCTTTTCCCACGCCAAGTTCCGGTATCACCTTTGTGACATTAAAGGTCTTTGCCGCCGGAACAGCCCAGCGGCCACTCTTGTCAAACAGGCCGAGATTGGGATCAATTCGCGGGACGAATGCGCGAACTGAATGCGGGTTGATGTGCCACCGTTGACGCCAGCCCCGGTCTTTTTACCCATCGAGGACTAGGATGATCAAGACGGAACAGCGGCAATTCCTCGAAGTCGCGCTCGAGAGCGACAGTGCCATGACAATGGAAGAAATCAAGGCTACTCCCAGCAAGTTTCCGGCATTGCCGGCGGATGCTATGGTCATCATTCCCTTGCGTTACACGGTGCTGTTTCCCGGCATGATCGTGCCCATCAGTGTCGGGCGCGAAAGCTCGATCGCGGCGGCGCAAGAAGCGGTGCGGGCGGAGCGCCCGGTCGGGCTGCTGCTGCAGCATGATTCCGAGGTCGAGGCGCCCACGCCCGAGCAGATTTACCAGATCGGCACCTGCGCCAACATCCTGCGCTACCTGACGTCGCAGGACAGCGGCCACTACATCGTGTGCCAGGGCGACCGGCGCATCCGCGTGCTGGAATTTTTGGATGGCTATCCGTTTCACGTGGCGCGCGTCGAATTTCTGGAAGATGAAAACGAGCAAGGCCATGACATCCAGGCGCGCCTGCTGCAGCTCAAGCAGCGCGCCGCCGAAATTATCGACCTGCTGCCGCAGGCGCCGGCCGAACTGGTGACGGCGACCCAGAACATCGGTTCGGCGGCGGCGCTGGCCGACTTCGTCACCGGCCTGATGGATTTGCCGCTGCAACAGAAGCAGGAAGTGCTGGAAACCCGCAACTTGCAGCTGCGGCTCGACAAGGTGCTGCAATTTCTGTCCGACCGCATCGAGGTGCTGAAGCTGTCGCATGAAATCAACGAGCAGACCAAGGAGCGCATGGATGACCGGCAGCGCGAATTCCTGCTGCGCGAACAGTTGAAGACGATTCAGAAGGAACTCGGCGATGCCACGGACAGCGTGGCCGACGTCGAAAAGCTCAAGGCCGCGCTGCTCAAGGCCAACATGCCAGCCGAGGTCGAGGCGCACACGCGCAAGGAGCTGCAGCGGCTCGAACGCATGCAGGAAGCGGCGGCCGAATTCGCGATGCTGTGCACCTACCTTGAATGGATGACCGAGCTGCCATGGTCGGCCCAAAGCGAGGAACACATCGACATCGGGCAAGCGCGGCGCATTCTCGACGAAGACCATTTCGGCCTGGACAAGGTCAAGCGCCGCATCCTCGAACACCTTGCCGTGCGTAAGCTCAACCCGGCCGGGAACAGCCCGATCCTGTGCTTTGTCGGCCCGCCCGGCGTGGGCAAGACTTCGCTCGGGCAGAGTGTGGCGCGCGCCACCGGCCGCAAGTTCGTGCGCGTTGCGCTGGGCGGCGTGCATGACGAAGCGGAAATCCGCGGCCATCGGCGCACCTACGTGGGCGCCTTGCCTGGCAATATCATTCAAGCGCTGCGCAAGGCCGGTACGCGCAATTGCGTCATGATGCTCGACGAGCTCGACAAGCTCGGTGCCGGCATGCACGGCGATCCGGCCGCCGCGCTTTTGGAAGTGCTCGACCCGGAGCAGAATGCGCACTTTCGCGACAGCTACCTCGGCCAGCCGTTCGACTTGTCCAAGGTCATGTTCATTGGCACGGCCAACATGCTCGACACTATCCCCGCGCCTTTGCTCGATCGCATGGAAGTCATCCGCCTGCCCGGCTACACTGCGCAAGAAAAGGCGCAGATCGCGCGCCGCTACCTGGTTCCCCGGCAACTCGAAGCGGACGGGATGACCGAGCAGCAATGCCGCATCGACGATGCCGCCATCCATGCCATCATCCGCGATTACACGCGCGAAGCCGGCGTGCGCAATCTCGAGCGCGAGATCGGCACCGTCTTTCGGCATGTCGCCATGCGCATCGCCGAGGGTTCGGCGCAACAGATGCATCTCGAGTTGGCGCAGCTGGCGGAAATTCTCGGGCCGAAGACGTTCGAGAGCGAACTGGCGCTGCATGCCAGCCTGCCGGGCGTGGCGACTGGACTGGCATGGACGCCGAGCGGCGGCGACATCCTGTTCATCGAAGCGACCGTGACGCCAGGCAAGGGCAAGCTGATCCTGACCGGCAAGCTGGGCGACATCATGAAGGAAAGCGCGCAGGCTGCGCACACTCTGGTCAAGGCGCATTGCGCAGAACTCGGCGTCGATGCCGCTGTCTTCGAGAGCAGCGACATCCATGTGCACGTGCCGGCCGGCGCCATGCCCAAGGATGGCCCCAGCGCCGGCGTGGCGATCTATGTCGCGCTGTGCTCGCTGCTGACGCACCGTCCGGTGAGCAATGATTGCGCGATGACCGGCGAAATCAGCCTGCGCGGCCTGGTGCTGCCGGTCGGTGGCGTCAAGGAAAAAGTGCTGGCGGCGCTGCAGGCCGGTATCAAGCGCGTGCTGCTGCCGGCGCGTAACAGGAAGGAACTGGATGACATTCCGGCGGAAGCGCGCCGCGAACTGCAATTCATCTGGCTGGAATCGGTCGACGACGCGCTGCGCGAAGCCGTCGGCGCGTTACCCCACCACTGAATGGAGATTGGCATGAACAGAGCACTCGACATCTTCAGGCAAGCATTGTGGCAGCTGACGGAGGAGCAGCCGCGCCGGCAGCCGGCGCCGCTGACGCCGCCCGATCCATGGAACGCGATGTTCACGTTCCGCTATTCGTATACCGAAATTTCCGCGCAGGGCGGCGACGCGCATGTGAAGCGCCGCGAGACGCGCTTCGAAGACGGCAAGTTCGTCACCGAAGAGTGCGAAGGCACCGTCCGGCGCGACGCCTACGATCGCATGGTCGAGCAGACGCAGCAGGTTTTCATCGAGCAGATGAACCAGGCGATGAAGATGTTTTATCTGCCGTTTGCGCCGCGCGGGCGCAGCGATGAATAGCGCACGCTGCGCGCTGTGCACGGGCTACCGCGCCGCCAGCATCCTGTTCTTTTCCTCCAGCGTGCGGATCAAGCCTTCGACGCCGCCGCGGCCGATCTCGGCGGCGAAGCTGCTCTTGTAGGTCTGGATCATCCAGACGCCGAGCACGTTGACGTCGTACACCTTCCAGCCGTCGGTCGACTTGTAGAGGTGGTAGCCGACCTGGACCGGTTCGGCGCTGCGCTTGGGCTGCACCTGGAAGCGCACCACCACGTCGGTGGCGTCGGGAGTGGCGCGCAGCGGCTCGAACTCCAGCTTCTGGTTGCCGACCTGCGACAGCGCACCGGCATAGGTGTGCATCAGCAGCGAGCGGAATTCATCGATCAGCTGTTGCTGCTGTTGCGGCGTCGCCTGGCGCCAGTGATGGCCGACCGCCAGCGCCGTGGCGCGCCGCATGTCGAGGTAGGGCAGGATCTTCGACTCGACGACTTCCTGGATGCGCTCCGGGTTGCCGGACTTGATTTCCCTGTCGTGCCGCACGATGGACATCACTTCAGCGGTGACGCGCTTGACCATGTCGTCCGGCGCTTCTTGCGACGGCTCGGCGGCGGCGAACGCCAGTGCGGCCAGGGACCAGCCGGCGAGTGCGAGGAACAGGCGGAATAGGGGCATCATCATCTTTCAGGAAGGATATTCATTGGAGTGGATGCGATCGCGCCGGTTCGCTCTTGCGCGTGAAAAAGACGGCAAACGGAGCGTGTCGTCATCGCTGCTTCAGCGCTGCGTGGTCGCCAGCTTCAGCGCCAGCGCCGCGAATACCGTGCCGGCCACCCGGTTCATGACGCGCTCGGCCTGCTGCGACTGGCTCAGGCGCTGCCCGATCAGGCCGGCCAGCAGGGCAATGGCGCCAAACACCAACAGCGTCGACACGATGAACAAGCCGCCCAGCTGCACCATCTGGCCGGTCAGCGGGCCGCGCGCCGGATCGGCGAATTGCGGCAGGAAGGCCAGGAAAAAGATCGACACCTTCGGATTGGTGATATTCATGATGATGCCGCGGCGATAGAGCTGCCCGGGGCTGGCGCTGCTGCCTTTCCCCATCGCGATGCCGGACGACGAGGCGCGGAATGCTTGCCAGGCGAGGTAGAGCAGGTAGGCCGCGCCGACCAGCTTCAGCGCGGTGAAGGCCAGCGCCGACGCCTGGAAGATGGCGGCCACGCCGAGCGACACCGCCAGCGTATGGACGATCAGCCCGGTGCACAGGCCCAGGGTCACCAGGATGCCGGCCAGCCGGCCGCGCAGCGCGGACTGGGTAAGCACGAAAATATTGTCGGGGCCGGGAGTCATGGCCAGTACGACCGACGTGGCGAAGAAGGCGAGGGCGGTTGCGAGCGGAATCATGTGTTTCCTGTGTAAAAGCTAAGAGTGCCTGCCGATTGTAACGCCGTCCGCCGCCGCATTGATTGCGGCAGGGCAGATGGCGCCTACTTGCCAAACAGTTTCTTGACCATCCCGCCCAAGCCCTGCGCGGCGCTGCCCACGCCGCGCGTGAGTCCTTCGATGCTGATGCCCAGCGTTTCCGCCACCGATGCGCCGATGCGCCGGGAAAAACTGTCGTTGAGCGAAAACTGCGGGTCGTTCAGGTTGCCGTCGAGGGTGAAGCGCAGCGCGATCTGGCCGTCGCGGTTCTTCAGCGCCGCGACCACCGCCTGGCGCGGCACGCCCATGAAGGTGCCGAACGCGCCATTGCCGGGCGCCAGTTCCAGCCCGGAGAGCGTCACCGTCCCCGGCGCGTGCAGCCGGTTGCGGCGCACTGTCGAATGCAGCGCGAGATCGAGCGTGCCGCGCTTGACGCCGGTTTCCGACGCCTTGATCAGGTACGGCTGCAGCGCCACCAGGTCGACGCCGGAGAGCGTGGTCTCGATGTCGGAATTCTTGTCCGCCAGCTCGGCCCAGCCGCCGATCGACACCCGGCCGTCGCGCTTCACGCCCTTGACGGTGCCGTCCAGCGCCAGCCCCGTGCGCCCGGCCAGGCTCGGCACGCGCAAGTCGTCGACGCGCACATGCAATTGTTCCAGCCGTGTCTTGTGCGCCGGCTGGCGCACGCTGGAATCAAAAAATTCCAGCACGCCGTCGCGCAGCTCGATGCTGCCGATGCCGACTTCCGGCGCCGACGTTGAAGTCGGCATCGACGCGGCGGCGGGCTGCACTCCTTGCGCCGCCGGCTTTTCCAGCAGGCTGGGCAACAGGCGCACCTTGCCGTCGCGGGTGCGCCAGACCGAGACGTAGGCCCGGTCGACGGCAATGTGCGACACACGCACCTTGGCCGAGAACAGGCCGGCCAGGTCGGGCGTGACGACCACGCGCTCGGCGCGCAATGTGTCCGGCGCCGGCCAGCCCTTGGGCGCGCGGATGCGCACGTCGCGCGCTTCGATGGCCGACCAGCCGACCACGATGTCGCCCACCTCGCTGTCGGCCCCAAGCGCCTGCTCGACCTGGCCCTTGAGCGCCTTGGTGGCCACATGCAGGCCGGCGAGGGTGCCGGCACCGAGCACAATCAGCACCGCGCCCGAGACGAGCAGCGCGCGTTGCATGCTTCTTTTCATGGAATTCCTCCTATCGCCGCAGCCGGAAATCGACGCTGTCCGGCCGCCCCGGCAGGTTCAGCGCCGCATGCGCCGGCTGCGACTGGCTGACGATGCGCCCGCGCCGGATCACGTAGCGCCGCGCCGCGCGCAGCCGGATCGCCTCGACTGCGTCGCCGGCGTCCAGGATCACGAGGTCGGCGTGGCAGCCCGGCGCCAGGCCATAGCCTTTCAGCCCGAGAATGCGCGCCGGCGTTTGCGTCACCGCCAGGAAGCATGCCTGCATCGCTTCCTGCGACGTCATCTGGGCCACGTGCAATCCCATGTGCGCGACTTCCAGCATGTCGCCCGAACCGAGGCTGTACCACGGGTCCATCACGCAGTCGTGGCCGAAGGCGACATCGATGCCGGCCGCCATCAGCTCCGGCACGCGCGTCATGCCGCGCCGCTTCGGATAGCTGTCGTGCCGGCCCTGCAGGGTGATGTTGATGAGCGGGTTGGCGATGGCGGCCACGCCGGCTTCGCGCATGAGCGGCAAGAGCTTGCTCACGTAATAGTTGTCCATCGAGTGCATCGAGGTCAGGTGCGAACCGGCCACGCGCCCCTGCAGGCCGAGCCGGTGCGCGTGATACGCGAGCGTTTCGATATGGCGCGAGGCCGGGTCGTCCGACTCGTCGCAATGCATGTCCACGCGCAAGCCCTGTTCGGCCGCGAATTCGCACAGCAGGCGCACCGATTCCGCGCCGTCGGCCATGGTGCGCTCGAAATGCGGGATGCCGCCGACCACGTCGACGCCCATGGCGATGGCGCGCTTGAGGTTGGCGAACGCGCTCGGGTGGCGCAACAGCCCGTCCTGCGGAAACGCCACCAGCTGCAGGTCGAGGTAGGGGGCGACCTGGCGCTTGACGTGCAGCAGCGCTTCCACCGCCAGCAGGCGGTCGTCGCACACATCGACGTGGCTGCGGATCGCCAGCAAGCCGCGCGCCACCGCCCAGTCGCAATACTGCAGGGCGCGCGCGGCGACCGCCTCCTGCGTCAGCTGCGGCTTCAGCTCGCCCCACAGCGCGATGCCTTCGAGCAGCGTGCCGGAGCGGTTGATGCGGGGCAGCCCGTGGCTGAGCGTCGCGTCCATGTGAAAGTGGGCGTCGACGAAGGGTGGCGTGACGAGGTCGCCGGCCGCATCGATTTCCTGCGCGCCGCGCACGGCAAGGGCCGGGCCGAGCGCAGCGATGCATGCGCCTTCGATGGCGATGTCGATGCCGCGCCGGCCGTCAGGCAGCGTGGCGTTGCGGATGACCAGATCCATCGGCATGTTCCTTTCAGCGGTGGCGGTAGGGCGGCAGGTGCTCGCCGCAATCCTTGCAATATTGTGCCGTCGCTTCGTGCCCTTCGCTCAGGCAGCTGGGGCAGGTGCGCGCGGTCACCACGCGCGTCAAGCGCTGCGTCGTCATTTCCGCCGTGACGATCCCGGTCGGCACCGCCAGCACACCCCAGCCGAGCAGCATCATCAGCGAGGCGATCGCCTTGCCGAGGTCGGAGTGCGGCGTCATGTCGCCGTAGCCGACCGTCGTCATGGTCACGATGGCCCAGTACATCGCCTTCGGAATGCTGGTGAATCCCTGCTCCGGGCCTTCGACCACGTACATGATGGTTCCCATCACCAGCACCACCATCATCACGATCGACAGGAACACCAGGATCTTGCGCCGGCTGGCGCTCACCGCGTTGGTCAGCATCTGGTATTCCTGCACATACATGGTCAGCTTGAGAATCCGGAAGATGCGGATCAGGCGCAGGATGCGGATGTCGAGCAGCAGGTGCACTTCCGGCACGAAGAAGGCCAGGTACGTCGGCAGCACCGACAGCAGGTCGATGATGCCGAAAAAGCTCTTGGCATAACGCCAGGGATGCTTGACGCATGCCATGCGCAACAGGTACTCGGCGGTAAACAGCAGCGTGATGGCCCATTCGAGCGCATCGAGCGCCGTGCCGTGGCGCTGGCTGATCGCTTGCACGCTGTCGGCCAGGACCACCAGGATGCTGAACAGGATGGCGGCGATCAGCAGCAGGTCGAAGCGCCGCCCGGCCGGCGTGTCGGCTTCGAAGATGATGCTGTACAGGCGCAGCCGCCAGCCGGCGTCCGGTTTGCCGAACTCGGCTTGCGCTATCCGGGAAGAGGTGGTCTGGTTCTTCTTCATGGTCGGGGACAGATGGTCAGTGTCGTTGCCTGCGGAACGTTCGCGCAATGATATCGGCGCGCGTCAATAAAACACGGCAAGCCAGATGGTGTCGCAGTGCTGCGCGGTCCATTCCACGCGATGCCTTTCATGCGCGGCGATATCCACGTAGTCGCCTTCGGCCAGGCGCACCAGCCGGTCGTCCTGCTCGAAGCGCAGCGCCGCTTCTCCCTTGAGCACCATCACCCATTCCCGTTCGGGCTGGTCGTACCAGAAGCCGGCCGGCGAGCAATGGCCGCGCGAGACGATGCGCTCGATTCTGGCCGGACCGGCGCCGGCCAGCACCTGCGCCATTTCGGCAGGCAGCTGCGCCGGAATGGCGCGATATAAATTTCCGTATTCCATGTCGATTCCTGTCGATAAACCGAATTTAATTCGAAATTGGGGGTTATGGAGAAATAAATTGCTGTACGCTTGCCAATTCCATGAGAAGAACGCAAGAAAATTTGCCCGGAACTTCTCCATAATCCACTTCCGTGAAACATCAGGTTCACGCCAACGCCCAAGCGCAATCGACAAAATCGGTTAGCCGGGAACCATTCAAGTGAGGAAAACAATGTTAAACAAGATTATCAGCGGCATCGCCCTGTTGGGTCTGGCCGGCACCGTATCGGCACAGGAAGTCGTCGTCAAGATCGGTCACAGCGGTCCGCTGTCCGGCTCCCAGTCCTTTTCCGGCAAGGACAATGAAAACGGCGTGCGGCTTGCCATCGAAGAATTGAATGCCAAGCCGATCACCGTCGGCGGCAAGAAGGTCAAGTTCGAGCTGGTGTCCGAAGACGACCAGGGCGACCCGAAGTCCGGCGTCAACGCCGCGCAGAAGCTGATCGACAGCGGCGTGAAGTTCGTTGTCGGTCCGTATAACTCGGGTGTCACCATCCCCGCTTCGCGCGTGTACAACGAAGGCGGCGCCGTCGTCGCCACCGTGGCTTCGAACCCGAAGGTCACCGAGCAGGGCTACAAGAACCTGTACCGTATCAACGCCAGCGATTCGCAGCTGGGCGGCAAGATGGCGCTGTACGCGGCCAAGGAACTGAAGCTCAAGAACGTCGCCGTGATCGACGACCGTACCGCGTACGGCCAGGGTGTGGCCGAAGAGTTCAAGAAGCAGGCGAAGGCGTCCGGCTTGAACGTGGTCGCGCATGAGTTCACCACCGACAAGGCATCCGACTTCAGCACGATCCTGACCAGCCTGAAGGCGAAGAAGGCCGAAGCGATCTTCTTCGGCGGCTACGCGCCGCAAGCCGGCCCGATGGCTCGCCAGATGAAGCAGCTCGGCCTGACTGCCAAGCTGCTCGGCGGTGACACCGTCTGCGTGGCGGAAACTGCCAAGCTCGGCGGCGACGCGGTCGGCGACAATGTGCTGTGCGCGCAGGGCGGCGCCATCCTCGACAAGGCCGCAGCCGGCCCCGAATTCAAGTCCAAGTACAAGAAGCGCTTCAACCAGGAGCCGGATGTGTACGCCGCTTCCTTCTATGACGGCATGATGCTGTATGCGAACGCCATGAAGGGCTCGAATTCGACCGACGCGGCCAAGGTTGGCGCCGAAATCGCGAAGACTTCGTACAAGGGCGTCGCCGGCACCTACGCATTCGATGCGAAGGGCAACATGAAGCAGTCGCCGGTCACCATCTTCAACTTCAAGAATGGCCAGCCAGCACCATTAACTAGCTATTAATCGATAGCAATCATTCCGGGGCGCATAATGCGTCCCGTCATCACGAGGAGCAGCCCGAGTCATCGCGCTGCTCCTTTTTTCTGTGCAGAACGTTCCTCGTTGCGTTGTACTCACGCGGTCAACACCGATCGGCAGAAAACGTTATCACTCCTGCTACACTAGCTGCATACTTTCATTCGGGCGGAAAGCCTTATTTCATGCCGCCTGGATGCATCATTTGGGAAACATCAGCATCAGGCGCCGGTCGCGCTTTGCGCATCCTGGCGCCGCCTGCCGTGGCCGCAATGGGCTGAAATGGCGGGCATCAGCGAAGGAGAGCGCATGCCGGGCATCTTGTCCAACTGGTTCGCAAGCGGCGGGCTCGCCGTGCAGGGAAACGGCCACGTGTGGATGTCCTCGCTGGCGTGGATTTATCTCGATGCGGCCATGGCGATTGCCTACTTCGGCATTGCCGCCGGCCTGCTCTATCTCGCCTGCAAGCGCCAGCGGCTCCGCTACCGGTGGATGTTCGCCCTGTTTGCCATCTTCCTCTTCGCCGGCGGCAGCTCCTACCTGGCATCCGCGGCGACGGCTTGGTATCCGGGGCCGTGGCTCGGCGCCATCACCCGAATCGCCGCCGTGATTTCAGCCACGCTCACCGCCGTGCTGCTGTGGTGGCTGATCCCGAAAATCCTGCGGCTGCCGACCTCGGCGCAATTGCGCACCCTCGTCACGCAGCTCGAGCATGAAATTGCCGAACGCAGCCAAGTGGAAGAAGCGCTGCGCCAGTCGCAGGAAACGCTGCGCGAGCTGGCTGCCTACCAGGAAAGAATCCGGGAAGACGAACGCAAGCGCATCGCGCGCGAAATTCACGACGAACTTGGACAAACCCTGCTCGCCCTGCGCCTGGACGTGTCGATGCTGCACGCGCGCACCGGCGAGCGGCATCCGCTGCTCAAGACACGGACCGCACTGGCGCTGGAATACATCGACACCACGATGAAGTCGATCCGCACCATCATGAACAATCTGCGGCCGTCGGTACTCGACCTCGGCGTGCAGGCGGCGATCGAGTGGCAGGTCAGGCAGTTCGAGCAACGCAACGCTATTCCATGCCAACTGTGTATCGACGACGACGGTTTGCAGATGGATGATGAACACGCCACGGCGGTCTTTCGGATCCTGCAGGAGTCGCTCACCAATATCGGCCGTCATGCGCGCGCCACCATCGTGCGCATTACGCTGCGCATCGACGGCGGCATGCTCAAGATGAGCATCGAGGACAACGGCGTCGGCATGTATCCCGGCGACCGGCGCAAGTCGCGCCGTTTCGGCCTGATCGGCATCCAGGAACGCGCCAGCATGCTGGGCGGCGAACTGACCATCGAGAGCACGCCGGGGCAAGGCACGCTGCTGCGCCTGACGGTGCCGCTGCAAATGCCGCAGCCGCAGCCAGAGAAAGCGGTCGTCAATGCCTA
The DNA here is from genome assembly GCF_000818395.1 of Noviherbaspirillum autotrophicum. Classification (GTDB taxonomy): domain Bacteria; phylum Pseudomonadota; class Gammaproteobacteria; order Burkholderiales; family Burkholderiaceae_D; genus Noviherbaspirillum; species Noviherbaspirillum autotrophicum. The sequence goes on from NZ_JWJG01000028.1 coordinate 611,976, forward strand.
GATCCTTGCTGGATGGAAGTAGGCATTTGCCGATGCGGCTTGATTAATTCACGAGCAACCTGCCTTCCTGGCACGAGTTATGCAGACGCTATGGTTCACTGACATTCCCCGTGAGCCTCAAGCGCAGCGACTTGCCGCGCAAATAACGATGACACAGCAAGCCCTCATTGAATCTTCCGCTTCGTCGCCGAGCACCGCGCCGGCGGCGGCGCGGCACGCTGGATTGCGCTACGTAAACGATGCGCTACCCGGCATGACGCGCGAAGCGGTCAAGGACGGTTTCCGTTACCGCGATGCCGAGGGCAGGGTAATTCGCGACGATGCCACGCTGGCGCGCATCAAGGCGCTCGCCATTCCGCCTGCCTGGACCGAGGTATGGATTTGTCCCTGGGACAATGGCCATATCCAAGCGACCGGGCGCGACGCGCGGCGGCGCAAGCAGTATCGCTATCATCCGCGCTGGCGGAACGTGCGCGATGAAGCGAAATACGAACGCATGCTCAACTTCGGCCGGGCCTTGCCGGCCATCCGCGCGCGCATCGACCAGGATTTGCGCTTGCCGGGATTGCCGCGTGAAAAAGTGCTGGCAACCATCGTCTATTTGCTGGAAGCCACCATGATGCGTATCGGGAATGAAGAGTATGCGCGCCATAACAAGTCGTTCGGCCTGACCACCTTGCGCGACCGTCATGTGCGCATCGACGGCCGTGAAGTCGAATTCCACTTTCGCGGCAAGAGCGGTGTGCAGCATGCGATTAAGGTCGATGATCCGCGTATGGCGCGCATCATCCGGCGCACGCGCGATTTGCCGGGGCAGGAATTGTTTCAGTACATCGATGACGACGGCGAGCAGCGCACGGTGGACTCGGCCGACGTGAACGAGTACCTGCGCGCGCTCACCGGAGAAGACTATACGGCCAAGGATTTCCGCACCTGGTCTGGCACGCTGCTGGCGGCGCTGGCGCTGCAGGAATATGAGAAATTCGATTCGCAGGCGCAGGCCAAGAAAAACGTGGTGCGCGCGATCGAATCCGTGGCCGAAAGGCTTGGCAATACGCCCAGCATTTGCCGCAAATGCTATGTGCATCCGGCAGTGATCGAATCCTATCTCGACGGCACCATGCTGCATGCATTGCAGCAGCGCGCGCAGGAAGAACTGCGAAGCGAACTGCATGCCTTGCGCCCGGAAGAAGCGGCGGTACTGGCATTGCTGCAGGAACGCTTGCAAGAAAATGCCACGCCGCGTCACCACTGACGCGCAGTTGCATCGCCCGATGCGGCAAGCGCCTATCTGCAAATCAATTTCTTTCCTCCAGTGGCGCGTTGATACAACAAGTTACAACGCAATGCATTCCACGCTTAACAACGATCAAGCCTGTCTGTGTAGATCAGTTGGAACATGAAGACTCGTTCGGAGCGATGCCGCGCCGCTGCATGGCTCCGTAATGCGTACTTGCAGCCCCGGTCATCGAAGCATGACTGGCGGAATCCACATCATTCCTAGTGTCGCGTGCCTTCAGCGCGCAGCAACACTATTGCCATGGAGCGAACGGTTCGTGATGACTAATCCACACAGAAAAACTTGCAGGTATCGGATCCACGATGTGCAGTGCGGATGCGCTGCGCCGGAGGTGGCCGTATGAAGCAGCCACATTTCAATATCAAGCCGCTCGCCGCCGCGCTGCTCATGGCCGGCATGCTGTCGGCATGCGGCGGAGGCAGCGACAATAAAACCACGTCGAATGCTTCCGGGAATACGAACACGTCTTCCGGTTCGACCGGCGGAAATTCATCCGGCAATACCTCTTCTGGCGGACCGCAGACTTCACAGGGCCCGACGGTGATGTCTTGTGCGGATGGCGCAAACTATCAATGCAGCGGCGAAAACATCGTCAAGGCAGGGGAAGTGGCGCTGACGGATTTTGGTGTGCAAGCCTATGGTAAGGCGACCAGTGATTTGGGCAAAACCGTCTTCACGCCGGAGGAAGCGCCCAATGCGAACGGCCTTGTGCCGGACGCCGGCGGCATTACCGAAGTACGCCTGGCGAAAGATGCCAAAGGCGTGGTAACCAAAGTGGCGCTAGTGCTGAAATATCTCGGGCTGCCATGGAATGGCAAGGATGAGCGTCCGCCCATTATCGAAACCTTCGATCCGACTCAGGGCAGGGCCATGTTTGGTACCAATAACGCCATCGTCGCCGATCAATTCCATGACAGTTCGGATACGGCATTCTACGATTACGCAACCAAGACGACTGCCGGCAACCAATCGCACTACGCGAACAATCGTTACTTCCCTCGCGCTACGCCATCCCGCTGTGGCACGACAGTCTTTACGACACCCTGCCCCTCTCCGGATCCAGCAAATGAAACCGATGGGAAGCTGAATTACCAAGAAGGGAATTGGCGCACTGCAGGCGGAAAGCTGCCGGATACGGTGAGCCTGCTTCGTTTCCATGAAGATGGCGATATTCATGCTGGCAATGCCGTCGATGGCAGTCCGCTGCCCGGCGGCAGTGGCGCCGGGGTGCCGTTCCCAGGCAGTAAGGGATACCGCACGTACAACGGATTGAGCTATCAGTACGTGAACCTTGGCGCGTGGTTCAGCGCTGACACAGTCTGGATTGCGGAATGGACAGCACAGGACGGCCGGCGGGAGCACAGCACGAACCGTCGCGGTGTCGTCGCGTTTGGCGCACTGACCAATCCCGCTCTTATTCCAGCGACTGGCACTGCCACCTATGCTGGCCGGATTTATGGCCGCTATGCGTCGGCCAAGGATGCTGATCCTGTCGCGGTCGAGGGGGACGCCACAATTGATGTCGATTTCGCGAAACGTCAGGCGACGATCAAGATCCTGCCCGATGGTGCTTCGGCAGCCATCACGTTTACGTCGACCGCATCGTTTGATGCTGCCGGAACGAACGCGCTGTCTGGAACCGTCGATAACGGCAGACTGACCGGTAATGTCAGCACGCGCTTTTTCGGACCGTTATCGACCACCGGCAACCAGGGGCCGGCTGAAACCGGAGGTGCCTTTTCGATGAAGAACGCGACAACCGGTGAAGCTGTTGTCGGCGGCTTTATCGCCCGTAAGCAGTAGCGCTGGGGGGCGCTTTGGCGCTACGGCTGCAGCGTTGGCAGACCGCAGCCACAGCGTCATTCCTGCATTTGCCCAAGGCAAGAGACGGAGAAGATGCAATAATGCAAGCTTTCCGTCTCAGCCAAATGGAGTTCCCCATGATTCTCGAGCTCGCCGATATCCGTATTCAACCCGGCAAGCAAGCCGAATTCGATACCGCCATTGAGCATGGCGTCCAGCAGGTCATTGCCAAGGCAAAGGGTTTTCGTGGCTATAAAATTAACAAAGGCATCGAATCGCCCGAGCGCTATGTCCTGATGATTTTCTGGGAAACCCTGGAAAACCATACAGTCGATTTTCGCCAGTCGGCAGCCTTCCAGGAATGGCGTGCCATCGTCGGCCCCTACTTTGCCGTACCGCCGACCGTCGAACATTTCACCCTGCTGGGCAAGTCGGACTAAGCGCTGCCGGGCCGCCTGCGCTTTCGCCATGGGTAAAACCGGTCCGAGTGGAAGGATAAAAGGGGCCTCGCTTGTCGTGCCTCTTGTTGCCCACTTGGCATGAATCCGATTTACTCCGTGGAGCGGAGTGATATGATCTTGGGGCCATGCAATATGAGCCTGAAATGCATCGCATCTAGCGAATAAAAGTTACTGCCCGAGGTCAAATAGGAATGTCTATCAAAGCTGACTCAGCCACCCTGACGCTGTTGATACTTCTTGCGCTCAATGTGATCGGCATTGTCGCCTATGCATTGACGCTCAGGTTGCGCGCGCGTCGCGAACAGAGCAGCATTGCTGCCATCCGGGGCGCGATTCTTGACTATTTCCGGCGTAGTGGCGTCGGCGTGGCAGTCGCCTGCACCAGGCTGCCCGGCGAAGCCGGATTTACCGCCGTGGTCGAGTCGGAACCGATGAAGCGCTTCCGCCTGTCGCATATCATCGAAATGACGCTGCGCGAACATGTCCGCAAAAGCTGCGGACTGGAGTTGGACAAGATTTACTGGCGCTTCCCGGTTAAGCAGGTGGCCGATGCCGTGACGGCGGCCACGGCCGGCGCGCAAGCCGTGCCTGCGCAGGATGCGCCAGCCGGCGACAAGAAGACGGATGAATTCTCCGACGAATACATCAACGAGGGCCTGGAGCATTACCGCCACATCCCGAAGCCGGAAGTGGAAGAGTTGCCATGGGAGCAGTTCGAACAGGTGACAACCGGCGGACCGAAGAAAAGCGACCTCTAACGTTGCCGCAGCAATCCTCTGTTATCTCTGCGGACGTGGCCGATGCAACACCACTGCGCCACATCCGATTTTATTGCTCATTGTCAATGTCCAAAAGCCGGCGTAATCTAGGCTGACGATCAACACCGAAGCAGGAACGAACGGCATGTCCGCCACATTCGCTGCAAGGCACAAAGACTGGTTGTCTTGGGGCGGTACGCCATGCCGCTTGTTTCGCGACCCTGACGTATGACGACGCTATCCCAACCCCATATCAAGCTGCGCCCGCTGGAGCGCAACGACCTGCACTTCGTCCACCAGATCAACAACAACAGCAACATCATGCGCTACTGGTTCGAAGAGCCTTACGAGGCTTACGTCGAGCTGGTGCAGCTGTACGACCGCCACATCCACGACCAGAGCGAGCGGCGCTTCATCATCGAGAGCGACGCGGGCGACCTGGTTGGCCTGGTGGAGCTGGTCGAGATCAATTACATCCACCGCCGCGCGGAATTCCAGATCATCATTGCGCCGTCCTGGCAGGGCAAGCGCTATGCAGAACATGCGACCCAGATGGCAATCGAATACGCCTTCTGCGTGCTCAACCTGTACAAGCTCTACCTGTTGGTGGACAAGGAAAACATCAAGGCGATCCACATCTATGAAAAATGCGGCTTCCAGCCGGAAGGCATGCTGACCGGCGAATTCTTCGTCAACGGCGTTTACCGCGACGCCATCCGCATGTGCATGTTCCAGAAAAATTATCTCGCGGCACGCAACACTAAAGAGTAACGGGAACTACCGCAAACTGAATTCGGACTAACTTGACCGCTTGCGCTTGCCCGTGACGACCTGCAAGGCGAATCAGGCACGCAAGCTTCGCTGTTTCCATTCGATTTTTCATCCGTGAGTCTCACCCAGTCAACGGAGGCAAGAATGATGCAGGGTCAAGCAGCAGACACGGGCACGCCAGTCGGCGCGCGCCCTCCGGCAACACAAGTCACTGAATACCCGCCGTACGAAAACCGGCAGTTCAGCTCCCCCGCTTTTCATCAAGAGCAACATGCCGATGGCGCATTGCGCGCACGCCAGGTCGCGCAGGCACTCGGCTGGTTCAGCATCGGGCTCGGGGTGGCACAACTGCTTGCGCCACGCATGATGGCGCGCACCGTCGGCGCACCGTCTGGTAGCGGCATGTTGCTCGCCGTCGGCGCCCGGGAGCTGGCCAGCGGCATCGGCCTTCTCAGCCAGAGCCGCAGGCAGCCGTGGCTATGGGCGCGCGTGGCCGGCGACGCGATGGACCTCGCCCTGCTCGGGATGGCGGCACGCTCGGCGGCATCGCAGCGCCGGCGTCTGGCGCTGACGGCGGCGGCGGTGGCCGGCGTGGCTGCGCTCGATATCCTCGCCGGCATGAAATACCGGCAGCAGGCGACCGGGCACGGGGTGCAGCGCACTATGCTGCACGTCGAAAAGAGCATCACCATCAATCGCTCCGCCGAGGAGTGCTATCGCTTCTGGCACGACTTCGAGAATTTTCCCAGCTTCATGAAGCATCTCGATACGGTGCAGATCACCGGTGAAAACCGCATCCACTGGAAGGCAAAGGGGCCGGCCGGCACCCATGTCGAATGGGATGCCGAACTGATCGCTGACGAGCCGGGGCAGTACATCGCCTGGCATTCGCTGCAGGGGGCCGATGTCGACCATTCCGGCAGCGTGCACTTCGAGCATGCGCCGGGCGGACGCGGCACCATCGTGCGCGTGGTGCTGCAGTACAACCCGCCGGGCGGCACGGCCGGTGCGTGGATCGCGAGGCTGTTCGGCGAGGCGCCGGAACAGCAGATCGACGAAGACCTGCGCCGCTTCAAGTGGCTGATCGAAACCGGCGAAGTGCCGACCACGGTGGGGCAGCCATCCGGCCCGCGCGGCATGGTCAACCGTCTGTTGTTCAGAAAAGGAGAGCCGGGATGAAAGCGACCTGCTGGATGGGAAAAAAGGACATACGCGTTCAGGACGTGCCCGATCCCCACATCATCAATCCGCGCGATGCGATCGTGAAGGTGACGTCGACGGCGATCTGCGGCTCCGACCTGCACTTGTACGACGGCTTCGTGCCGACCATGGAAAAGGGCGACATCCTTGGCCATGAATTCATGGGCGAGATCGTCGAGCTCGGCGCCGAGGTGAAGAACCTGAAGATCGGCGACCGCGTGGTGGTGCCGTTTCCGATTGCATGCGGCCATTGCTTCTTCTGCGAGGAGCAGCTGTATTCGGTATGCGAAAACTCGAACCCGAACGCGTGGATGGCAGAAAAAATGTGGGGCCATTCGCCGGCTGGCATTTTCGGCTATTCGCACCTGACCGGCGGCTATGCCGGCGGCCAGGCCGAGTACGTGCGCGTGCCGTATGCGGATGTCGGCCCGCTCAAGATCCCCGACGGCCTCACCGACGAGCAGGTGCTGTTTTTGTCCGACATCCTGCCGACCGGCTATATGGCCGCCGAAGCCTGCGAGATCAAGCCGGGCGCGGTGGTCGCAGTCTGGGGCTGCGGCCCGGTCGGGCAGTTCGCGATCCAGAGCGCCTATCTGCTGGGGGCGGAACGCGTGATCGCGATCGACCGCGTGCCGGAGCGGCTGCGCATGGCGCGCGAGATTTCAAAAGCGGAAACGCTCGACTACGAAGAAGTCAACGTGCTCGACGCGTTGAAGCAGATGACCGGCGGGCGCGGCCCGGATGCGTGCATCGATGCCGTCGGCATGGAGGCGCACGGCATGGGCATGATCGGCGTCTACGACCGGGTCAAGCAGGCGATGCAAATGGAAACCGACCGCCCGGTGGCCTTGCGCGAAGTGTTGATGGCCTGCCGCAACGGCGGCGTGGTGTCGGTGCCGGGTGTGTATGGCGGCTTCCTCGACAAGATCCCGTTCGGCTCGGTGATGAACCGCTCGCTCACCATCAAGACCGGGCAGACGCATGTGCAGCGCTACATGAAGCCGCTCCTGGAGCGCATCGAGGAAGGCGCGATCGACCCGACCTTCGTCATCACGCACCGCCTGCCGCTGGAGGATGCCGCATACGCCTATGACATTTTCTGCAACAAGCAGAATGACTGCATCAAGGTCGTGCTGAAGCCGTGAGGTGGCGGCTCGGCTAGGCGGCACCGGCATCACTTCAATCCGGCTCCTTCTCCCGCTGGCCGAAGAAGGAGCCGGATTGAAGCAATTGGCTTTATCCGAAGACCAGCAGCAACGCCGCCCCCACGATCAACAGCGTTTTGGTCGCGTAATAAGCATTCCTGTTCCATGCCTTGAAGCGCCGCCGGTACTGCCCCATGACCCATACGAAGCGGAACACGCGGTTGATGCCGCCGGTCTGGTCGCCCGTTTCATTGGGCGAGCTGGCGGCCGTCACCAGCGTGCGGCCGAGCCAGCGGTTGACGGCCTGCGCCCAGCGATAGCGCATCGGCCGCTCGACATCGCAGAACAGGATGATGCGGTTGCTTTGGCTGCCGTTCTGCGCCCAGTGAATATAGGTTTCGTCGAACATCACGCCTTCGCCGTCGCGCCAGCTGTAGCGCTGGCCATCGACTTCGATGAAGCAGCGCTCGTTGTTGGGCGTGACCAGGCCCAGGTGGTAGCGCAGCGAACCGGCATACGGGTCGCGGTGCATGTTCAGTTTGCCGCCGGGCGGCAGTTCGGCGAACATGGCCGCCTTCACGCTCGGTATCTGGCGCAACAGCGCCACCGTCTTGGGGCACAGGCGCTCGGCCGAGGGATGGCTGGCGTCATACCACTTCAGGTAAAAGCGCTTCCAGCCATTCTTGAAAAAGGAATTGAAGCCGGCGTCGTCGTTCTTGTCGGCGGCCTTGATCTTTTGCAGCGCCAGCAGGTTCAGCGCTTCGTCGCGGATCACTTCCCAGTTCGCTTCCAGCGTGCGCAGTTCGCGGAAATCGGCTACGGGAAGAAACGGCGTGGACGGCACCTTCGAGAACAGGTGCATGAACATGTTGATCGGTGCGACAAAGGAAGAGTGATCGAACAATTGCCGCAATGGCGGCAGCCGCACCTTGCCGCGGAAATGCACATGAAAAATCGACAGCAAATACAGGGAAACTACGGTCCACTTCATGGTGATATTCGACCTCGCAGAGAGGCTGCGTCTTGGCGCAACCAAAATATCGATCAATATCCCAATCCGCAAATGCTTGATTTAAGCAGGCGCAAATGTAGTTGATTTGCCACTAGGCATCTTAGGAGGCATGTCCTCCATGGTGAAAAACATGCCTTATCGCGTTGCCAGACGCGCAGTCAATCCATAGAAGAGGACAACGGTCTGTGCTGTGACGTTCAACCCGGCTACGGCTGCAATCAAATAATTGTTGGCTACATAGATCGCATAGAGAATGGACACCATGGCAATGGCAATCCAGCCGCCCCATGAAAACAGGGAAATCGAGCGGCGCGCCGCTTGGTCGCGGTGATATTTCAAGATCTGTGGCACATACAGGGCGGAGGCGAGCACTCCCGATGTGCCGTACAACAGGCTGAGAACTTGTTCCATGGCTCCGTAATGACGAATACCGCGCGGGCGCAACGAGCATGGCCGGCGCATTGAATTTCCAAGAGAAAATATTGGAGTATGGAAATATTGAGAAGTTGCATGGTCGCCCTTTTTTCGTCCAGGAAGCAGGAAAAAATGTCTTCGCTCCCGTCGAAGGAAATAGGGCAAAAACGGCACATATGATGGAATGAAAACGTTTTTTGACTGAAGTTAAGTTTTTTAAAAAACATCCCTCATATCGCAGGTATGGGATTGCCGTAAGCCGATCAGCGGGCTATCGTTTTAGTTGCTTAAATGGCATTCGGTTTGGCGTCAGACACCAACAACATGCGAAATGGTTTCGAACGCGCCATGCTCGTGCTCAGCATGGCCGGCACCATATCGTGATCGACATGCATCTCTTGAAAAACAAGCGATAAAGCGAGGGAGGGGTTATGGCACGAGTATCTGAAACTTGCTCGAAATAAATTAATGTTCGAGAAATCCTTCAAACATGCGCCTTTGGGCAAGGCCCTTGTGGCGCCGGACGGCCGATGGATTGCCGTCAACAAGGCGTTATGTGCAATGTTGGGGTACGAAGAGCAAGAATTGCTCTCGGTGAGCTTGCGCGTGCTGACCTATCCGCATGACCTGCATCTGGATCGGGCCAAGTACAGTGCGTTAATTGCCGGCCATATCGGACGCTATCACACAGAGAAACGGCACTTCCATAAAAGCGGCGCGATAATCTGGACCTCGCTGAGCATTTCCATGGTGCGCAACGATTATGGCAGCCAGGATTTTTGCATTTACCAGTTCCTCGACATCACTGAAAAGAAACGGCGCGAAGCGCGGCTGCGCCTCTTTTTTGATCATGCTTCCCACATGTTGGCTGTCGTCGATGCCGACGGTTATGTGGCGCAGGCAAATGCTGCCTGGACCAAGGCATTGGGGTGGTCAAGCAATGAACTCGCACAACGGCGCCTGGTTGACCTCCTCCACCCGGAAGACCGCGACACGAATGCATTGCCTAGACGTCACATGCCGCGCTACCTGGCCAAGGATGGCCAATACCAGCAGGTCGAATGGCTGGCGACGGTGTTCCAGAACGGCTGTTTTCATTATGTCGCGAAGGAACTCCCGCGCGGGGCCTGAATGCATCGCATCCAAGGCAGGTACTACGTCGCTCAGGCTTCTTCCGGTTCCACCTTGTGCTGGCTCACCATGCGTTGCTGTGTCGGCGCCGGCACCGGGTCATAGTGGCTGAACTCGATGGTATAGCTGCCGCGCCCGCCAGTGACTGAATTCAAGCGCGACTGGTAGTCGCTCAACTCCGCCAGCGGCGCTTGCCCTGAGATGACGACGGTATTGCCTTGCACCGTCTGCATGCCGAGCACTTGCCCGCGCTTGGTCGACAGGTCGCCCGTGATGTCGCCCATGGTTTGTTCGGGCACGACGATTTCAATGTTGACGATCGGTTCCAGGATGACGGGGCGTGCCTTCAGCACCGCGTCGATGAAGGCTTTGCGGCCTGCGGTGGCGAATGCGACTTCCTTCGAATCGACCGGGTGGCTCTTGCCGTCGTACACGATCACGCGCACATCCTGCATCGGAAAGCCCGCCAGCGGGCCGCCTTCCAAGACTTGCCGTATGCCTTTTTCCACGGCCGGGATGAACTGGCCGGGAATGGCGCCGCCCTTGACTTCGTCGACGAACTCGAAGCCGGCGCCGCGCGGCAGCGATTCCACCCGCAGGAAGACTTCGCCGAACTGGCCGGCGCCGCCGCTTTGCTTCTTGTGCCGGTGATGTCCCTCGGCGTGGCCCGCGATCGTTTCGCGGTAGGCGATCTTCGGCGGCCTGGTCGCGATGTCGATCTTGTAGAACTCCATCATGCGCTCCAGCGCGCAGCGCAGATGCAGTTCCCCCAGGCCGAGCATCACGGTTTCGTTGGTGCTGATCTGGTGCTCGACCTTCAGGCACGGGTCTTCGGCGGTCAGCTTCTGCAGGATTTCCCACAGGCGCTGTTCATCGCCGCGCTTTTTCGGCTCGATCGCCAGCGCATAGATCGGCGTCGGAAACGGCAATGGCTTCAGGTGGATGTGCTCGTCCTCTGCGGCATCGTGCAGCACTGCGTCGAAGGCGATGTCCTCCACCTTGGCGACAGCGCAGATGTCGCCCGGCACGCCCTGTTGCACCTCGATTTGCTCCTTGCCCTGCAACAGGTAGAGGTGCGCGACCTTGAACGGTTTTCTGGCGTCGCCGATGTAAAGCATGCTGTCGCGCCTGACCGTGCCCTGGTGGATGCGGAAGACGCCGAGCTTGCCGACGTAGGGATCGACCATCAGCTTGAACACATGGGCCAGCACATGCTGCGACGGATCCGGCACCGACCGGATTTCACGCTGCCGCTCTTCCGCACTCGATGCGTTAAGGTCCTCACGGTAAAACAGTGGCGGATTGCCCTCGGTGGGGTTGGGCAGCAGCCGCACGAACACGTCGAGCAGCTCCCTGATGCCGGCGCCGTTATGCGCCGATACAAAGCAGATCGGCACCAGGTGGCCTTCACGCAGCGCCTGCTCGAACGGCGCGTGCAATTGCTCCGGCTCGATCTCCCCCTGTTCCAGGTAGAGCGCCATCAGATCGGCATCGACCTCGACCACTTGGTCGACCAGCGCGCGGTGCGCCTGTGCCACGGATGAAAAATCGGATTCGCCGGACGGATTGAAAAAGCAGTCGACCACCTGGCTGCCGCCGGCCGCCGGCAGGTTAATCGGCAGGCATTCCTTGCCGAAGGTTTCTTGAATGCTGGCCAATAGCCCCGGCAAGTCGATATTTTCCGCATCGATCTGGTTGATGATGATCATGCGGCACAGCTTGCGCTGCTGCGCTAGCGCCATCATGCGGCTGGCGATCATCTCGATGCCATTCTGTGCATTGATCACGATGGCCGCCGTTTCCACCGCCGACAATGCGCTGACCGCCTGGCCGATGAAATCGGGATAGCCGGGCGTGTCGATCAGGTGGATGCGGGTATCGTGATAGTCGAGGTGAACCAGCGCGGAGTAGAGCGAATGCCGGTACTTGCGTTCGAGCGGATCGGCATCGGCAACCGTGCTGCCGCGCTCCAGGCTGCCCGGCGCGGAGATCATGCCGCTGCCGTGCAGCAGCGCCTCGGTCAGGCTGGTCTTGCCGCTGGCAGTATGTCCCAGCAGCGCAATGGTGCGGATGGCTTCGGTACTGTAAAGCATCGGTCGATCTCCTCCCGAGTAATCAGATACGCCGGCGCCGCATACTTGCCAGCCGCTGGCCGACGGAGCACAAGTGCACAACAGTGTCGAGCCATTGTATTTCAATTGCGCCGCCAGTCCGCGCTCGCGGGCGATGGCGAACGCATTTGCTTGAGCTGAAACAAGCTAGCGGCCCGCTTGCTCGACCATCGCATGCGCCACCCGGCGCGCTTCCGCCTCGGCTTCTGCCTCGCTTTCAAAGACGCTTTCCAGCGAGACGCGCTGTGTCGGGAAAATACTGTTCCTGTGCATCGGATTGGCCGACGGCCCGTAAATCGTCACGTAGGCGGCCCAGCCTTCGTGCTCGACGAGATGAACGCCGGCGTACTCGATTTCGTACTCGCCGATGGTTTCCATTCCCATTGACGTCTCCTGGTCCGTGCGCCTGCGTATCGCCGGTTTGACGAAACGCGCATTGATGTCGGGCGCGCCATAGTAAGGTTAATGCGCCGCTAAGCTAGTGAGACTATGCTTGCCATACAGTGCAACAAGCCGACAAGCACAGGCAGCAAACGCGGCACCACAAGCGAAGATGGGGAAAAAATGCCAATTTATGAATATACGCGTCGCACCGGAAAGCGCCTGACGTACACGATTGAGTACGATCAAGGGGAATACTTTATTCAGCGCGACGGCCTGATGAAAAAGGCATTTCCGGATGCCATGGCTACCGGCATGGCGCCGCATGAAGCCACCGCCGACCTGATGCTGCGCATGGCAATTGCCGACATCGAAGCGCTCAACGGCATGGATGAGTAGCGCCGCTGTAAGCGGCAGCGTCAGTTGCCTTGCTCGAACCGGCGTATGTCGCTTTCCATCGATGCGATGCAATCGAACGCCATGTCGAGTACATTGATCGATGCCGCCACCGGATTGTCCCAGGCATCGCGGCAAGCAACTGCGGCATTGTATTGCTGCAGCGCGGTTTGCAAGGCGACAGTACGTTCCGACAAGCCGCCACCTTGGCCGACCTGAATGCAGGAGCGAAACGCGGCTGCCAGCGCATCGATCTTCCGGCTGACAATACGCAAGTTAAACGCGAGCACCATGGCATGCACATCGGGATCGTAGTGCTGCGGATGGGCCGACTTCAGCGCCATCTGCTGCTCGTGTAACTTCTTCGCAAAATCCAGCGCATCCTCCACACTGCGATAGTGGCCGTACAGGTGGCCCGGCGGGTCAAGCAGGGTCCGCGGCATGACTTCCTCCGCTTCTCTTGTTACATGAAACCAGTCGGAAAAACGACTGCCTTTTCATTCGATTGTAGAACGATGAAAGGCAATGCAGGCATGCCGCATCGATCTAGATGAAATGAATGCCGCCCAGCAAGCCCAAGCGTTTTCTGCCGGAATAAGCGCTTAAGCAAAGTCAAAAAGCAATGCACTAATGAATGATTCAATGGAGTAGTAATGAATTTCATAAACATTGCTGGACGCAATTTCTTTGACGAAGAAATTGGCGTGGGCGCACAGGGGGAAAGACATGCTTCGTTCGGTATTGAAGAGCTTATCGACCATGCTTGCTGCAAGTACACTACTGGCCGCGTGCGGCGGCGGTGGCAGTGATGCGGCCAACACTGCGGGCAGTGCGCTGAACGACTCGGGCAGCAGCAGCACAAGCACGTCGGCTCCATCCGGCTCCAGCAATGCCGGCAGTACTAGCACCACCGGCTCGCAGAATACTCCAAGCGCCACGTTCCCCACCACGGTCATTGCCAGCGTGTTTGGTGGCACGAACAGCGCCGTGCGGCCGCTCACCATCCTGCTGCAGGACGATGGATCCTACTTCATCGTTTATTCCGACCCCGCATCTGGCAACCCGTCCGGCGTGATCCTTGGCACCGGCACGCTGAGCAACGGCAGCTTCGCCTCGACGAATGGCCTCGATCTGGCCTTGACCGGCGTTGGCGGGCAGCTGACGAATGGCGTCACGCTGTCGGCCAGCTATGCCGAAAAAAGTGCATTTAACGGCAATGTGACTTATACGGACAACAGGGTGGCAACCTTTACCAGCAGCTACAACAACGCGTATGAAACCCTGCCTTCCCTGAGCACGCTTGCCGGTGTGTATACGGGCAGTATCGCCAACAAGAGTGTGCGCGAAGATAATATCGTGTTGGAGATTGCCGCCGATGGCAAGGTGACCGGGCATTTGACTTGCGGATGCGCCATCGCCGCGCAACTGCAGGCACAGGGCAGCGCCTATGCCGCGACACTGGACTTCAAGAGCGGCTCCCATCCGCTGTCCGGGAAATCGTTTGGCGGCAATGTGTACCTGGACAGCGCCGCCAAGCGCCTCTACATCGTCGGGAAGATGACTGGTACCGAAGACCGCGTGGTTTTCGTCGGTACCAAGTCTTCCTGACCGTCCATTGGCGCTGGCGTTGCGGCTCTATCGTCCGTAGAGGCCGGTGAGCGTTGCCGTCGCCAGGCGGTTGGCGTTCAGCATGAAGCCGATCATCGCCGGCGAGGCATCGGCCGGCACACCAAGCTTGTCCGTCTTGAGCGCGTACACCGTCACGATATAACGATGCGGCTTGTCGTCGGCGGGCGGGCAGGCGCCGCCAAATTCCATCGTGCCGAAGTCGTTGCGGCCGTGCCTGGCGCCGTCGGGCAGCGTGCCGGAATGTCCGGCGCCGCTGGCGAGCTTGTGGACCGACGCCGGGATGTTGTATACCACCCAATGCCACCAGCCGCTGCCGGTAGGCGCGTCCGGGTCGTACATGGTGACGGCAAAGCTCTTGGTTTCTGCCGGCGCCTCCGACCATTCCAGCTGCGGCGACTGGTTGCCGCCTGCGCAGCCAAAGCCTTGATAGACCTGGCTGGAATGCAGCCTCTGGTTGTTCTGAATATCGGCGCTCTTGACTTGGAAGGCCGGTGCGGCAGCAGCCGTGCCGCCAGCCAGGGCAAGGCTCAGGATCGCAATGGAAATCGGGTGTCGCATGAATCGCTCCTTTCAACAGGGATGGAATGTCAGTCCATCATCGCGCAGCATGCCGTCGCCGGGCGCTCAAGACGGTGCGCGAAACGATCAAGGCAACCATTGGCAACACCACGCGGCCGGGATTCAGGAATGGGCGACGGCGGATGGCTCGATGCCGAAATGCGCGACGAAATTGCGCGTGAAGCTGGGCACTGACCGATAGCCGCAGGCTTGCGCCACTGACTTCACCGGCTTGCGCGTGGTCTGCAGCAAGGCCAGGCCGTGGTGCAGCCGCGCCTCGCGCAGCAACAGGCGCAGCGACGTGTTTTCTTCCGCCAGGCGCCGGCGCAGCGTGGCGCCGCTCATGTGCAGGCGCGCTTCGAAGTCGGCCGAACTCCACTCGCGCTCGGGGGCGGCCGCAACCAGCAGCCGGATGCGTGCGCTCAATGAGGGATCGCCGGCATGCAGGAAATGCCCATGACCCGCGCGCGCCAGCGCCAGGGCGACGCCGAGCAAACCATGATCCAGCAGCGCCGCATCGGGCGTTGCCGACGCGCTCAGCAACTCCAGCAAGTGCTGCAGCCACGGCAGCAAGGGCGTCACCGACCCGGTCGAAAAGGGCAGGGCGGCGCGCCGTTCTTCGGGCGACGCATGGGCATGGAGCAGGGTGCGCGCCAGTTCCACCACGCGCCACGGCAAGGCAATCGCCCAGGCGCGATAACTGTCCCCACCAATGCCAGTCGGCAGATTTTCCACTTGCAAGCAAGTCGCATGGTGAATCATCAGGAATTGCCCGGCAACGATCTCGCTCTGCTGCCCGCCGAGTTCCACCCGTTTGGTGCCCGCCAGCGGCAGGATCAGCGAGGGCAGGTCGACGCGCACCGCGCGCAGCCGATAGGCTTGTTGCGCTACGACCATGACTTGTCCTCCCGCACGGGCTACGCCGGACTGTAACCAATCCGGGATCGAGGAAGCTGTCATCCGTTTGTCCATAGGCTGCAATGCGCGCTGCCGCATCGCGAGAAAAATGTTCCTATTATTGTACAAAGTCTAAAGTGGTAGAGGCGGCCCGCTTCGGGCCGGCGTACTTGTTATCAGGAGGAAGGGCATGCAATCGACATTCCGTGCATCCGATTCGGGGCAAGCTGTTTTCCAGAACACCACCGCCACCGGCACCGAGCAATTGCTGGTGACTTTGCACCCAGGCAGCGACTCCATGGCACATATCCAGATCAAGGAAGATGTGTCGGGCGGGCTGGTGTCGACCTCGATTTCGATCAATCAATCCAATCTGCAAAAGCTGGTCGAATGGCTGCGCGACCAGGGCGCGGTGCAGTAGCAGCAAAGGCTGGACGAGGGCGTCTCTCGTGGCCGGCGAGCAGGATTGACACCTGACATGTGCGAGCGCGCTTGACGTGCATCAGATCTCACTCGGATGAAATATCCAACACTGGGGAACAGTTGACTGCGCAACGCCATGAATGCATTCAGGATAACAATCCTGGCGCTTCCGCGCGCGTGATGCGTACCTTGCGGAAGTGCCGGAAGAAAAGGAGAGCCGCATGAAATTCGTTCGCTTCGCTCTAGCCGCATCCACCGTCGCACTGATGCTTCCAGCCCCGTCCCATGCGGGCGGTTTCGCCCTTAGCGAAATGAGTGCCGCCAGTCTTGGCAACGCGCATGCCGGCGGCGCCGCCGCTGCCGAAGACCTGAGCACCATCTATTTCAACCCGGCCGGCCTGACGCGGCTCAGCGGGCGCCAGTTCATGGTTTCCGGCTCGGCCATCCGGCCGTCGGCCAATTTCGAGAACCGCGGCTCGTTTTCCGCTGCCGGCCCGCTTTCCGGAGGCAACGGCGGCGATGCGGGAAGCTGGGCGCTGGTGCCAGCCTTGTATTACGCGATGGATATCTCGCCCGACCTGCGCTTCGGACTTGGCATGCAGGTGCCGTTCGGCCTGACCACCGAATACGATGCGGGCTGGGTCGGGCGCTACCAGGCGTTGAAGTCCGATCTGATCACGGTCGACATCAATCCCACGCTCGCCTACCGGCTCAGCGACACGGTATCCGTCGGCGGCGGCGTGAGCGCGCAGTACGTCAATGTCGAGCTGTCGCGCGCGATCGACTTCGGCAGCGTTTGCGTGGGCAGTGCCGGCCTGGCCACCTGCAGCGCGATCGGTTTCCTGCCCCAGGCCCGTGACGGCAGCGTGACGGTCAAGGGCAACGACTGGGGCTACGGTTTCAATCTTGGCGCGCTGTTCACGCCCGATGCGCGCATGCGCTTCGGTATCGCCTACCGCTCCAAGGTCAGCCACGAACTGTCCGGCAGCGCCAATTTCACCAAGCCGGCCGGCTTGCCGGGGCCGATTGCGGCGGCACCCACGTTCACCAATACCGGCGCGCGGGCCGATATCGACTTGCCGGATTCGCTGTCCGTGAGCGGCTATGTCGACCTCGATCCGAAATGGTCGGTGATGGCTGATGTCACCTGGACGCACTGGAGTCGCTTCAAGGAATTGCGCATCCGCTTCGATAACGGCGCAGCCGACAGCGTGACGCCGGAAGAATGGCGCAATACCTACCGGGTCGCGGCAGCAGTGAACTACCGCTACAACGACATGTGGAAGCTGCGCGCGGGCCTCGCCTACGACCAGTCGCCGGTGGAGGGGCAATTCCGCACGCCGCGCATTCCCGACAACAATCGCCGCTGGCTGACCTTGGGCGCGCAGTATAAGCCGTCGCGGCAAGACAGCTGGGACTTCGGCTATGCCCACTTGTTTGTGAGTGACGCGTCGCTCAACAAATCCGAGCCGCCGGTGGGCGGCACCTTGGTCGGCAATTACAGCAATGACGTCAACATCCTCAGCGTGCAGTACAACCGCGCATTCTGACAGGCGGCGGCCCGCGTGCCTTGATACGGCCCGCCATCGGGACGATTCTGACCCCAGTCAGATAGCGGATTTCCAACCCATGGCAGGAGGTGAGCATGGCGGCCGCGACTTACCATAAGGGCAATTGGAAGGCGGAAGTGGATTTTGAGGAACTGGCCAGCGGTAAATTCCAGGGAATCGTCCTGCTGTTCCACGAAGGCGGCACGTCCGTCGACAAGCAGCAAATCCTGCATCGCACCGTGAATATCTCGGATACCGTCGACGGCGCACTGGAGGAAGGGAAGAACCTGGCGCACCACCTGCTCGGCGACATGGAGTGACGGGCGCGTGTTGCAGCGGGCGTGATGATCGGTGATGACAGAAAATCAATTTTTGAAGTAATCTGTCATCCCTATTTTTATTCCCGGTGTGCCCATGAAAAAACTCCTTGCCCTTCTGTTCTCCCTTTGCCTGGCGGCGGCCGCGCATGCAGCGGCAGATCCCGACCGGTATCTGCTGACGGTAGCGACGCTGCAAAAAATGGAAGCCGTCAACAAGGATCTGTCGAAGCTCAAGATCAGCAAGAAGAGCGACGAGGACGACGACGACAACCAGTCGGTGGAAGAATTCGCTAAAAAGCTCGATGCCGATCCGCGGGTGAAGGCAGCCCTGGCGAAAAACGGCATGACCAGCATGGACTTCTCGCTGGCTACCTACGCCATGTTCGCCGCAGGCATGCACCTGATGTTCGAGTCCAGCATGGACAAGAAGAAGGGCGCGGCGTTGTATGCGAGCTATCCGAAGGAGCGCCAGGCCAACATCGAACTGCTGCGCAAGAACCCGCAATTCATGGCCAAGAAATGAGGCAAGCCGGAAGAAATCCGGCATGGCTTTTCCCTCAAATGAATACGGCGGAAGGCTTGATGCCTTCCGCCGCATGAGGGTGCTGCCGGCGCTTAGCGCGTCACCGGCTTGTAGCGCACCCGCTTCGGCTTGGCCCCTTCTTCGCCCAGCCGCTTCTTCTTGTCCGCTTCATATTCCTGGTAATTCCCGTCGAAGAACACCACTTGCGAATCGCCTTCGAACGCAAGGATGTGCGTGGCGATGCGGTCGAGGAACCAGCGGTCGTGCGAGATCACCATCACGCTGCCGGCGAACTCCAGCAATGCATCTTCCAGCGCGCGCAGCGTTTCCACGTCGAGGTCATTGGACGGTTCGTCCAGCAGCAGCACGTTGCCGCCCTGGAGCAGCGTCTTGGCCAGATGCAGGCGGCCGCGCTCGCCGCCGGACAGGTTGCCGACGACTTTCTGCTGGTCGCCGCCCTTGAAATTGAAGCGGCCGAGATAGGCGCGCGACGGCATCTCGAAGCGGCCCACGGTCAGGATGTCGGCACCGTTCGAGACGTCTTCCCATACCGTCTTCTTATTCGACAAGTCTTCGCGCGACTGCTCCACCAGCGACAGCTTGACGGTCGGCCCGATGATGACTTCGCCGGAATCCGGCTGTTCTTTACCGGCGATCATCTTGAACAGCGTCGATTTACCGGCGCCGTTCGGACCGATGATGCCGACGATGGCGCCGGCCGGAACCTTGAAGGAGAGGTTGTCGATCAGCAGGCGGTCGCCGAACGCCTTGCTGACGTTCTTGAACTCGATGACTTCATTGCCCAGGCGTTCCGCCACCGGGATGAAGATTTCCTGCGTCTCGTTGCGCTTCTGGTATTCGTATTCGGACAGTTCATTGAAGCGGGCCAGACGCGCCTTGCTCTTGGCCTGGCGGCCCTTCGGATTCTGGCGCACCCACTCCAGCTCTTTCTGGATCGTCTTCTGGCGTGCGGATTCGGACGCTTCTTCCTGCTTCAGGCGCGCTTCCTTCTGTTCCAGCCAGGAGCTGTAATTGCCCTTCCATGGAATGCCGTGGCCGCGGTCCAATTCCAGGATCCATTCGGCGGCGTTGTCGAGGAAGTAGCGGTCGTGAGTGATGCCCACGACGGTGCCGGGGAAGCGCTGCAGGAACTGCTCCAGCCAGTCGACCGATTCCGCGTCGAGGTGGTTGGTCGGCTCGTCCAGCAAGAGCATGTCGGGTTTCGACAGCAACAGGCGGCAGAGAGCCACGCGGCGCTTTTCACCGCCGGACAGCACGCCGATCTTCGCATCCCACGGCGGCAGGCGCAGCGCGTCGGCCGCAAGTTCCAGCTGCTGGTCGAGGCTGCCGCCGCCCGAGGTGGCGATGATCGCTTCCAGCCGCGCCTGCTCGGCGGCGAGCGCGTCGAAGTCGGCATCGGGATCGGCATACGCCGCGTACACCGCATCGAGCTTGGACTGCGCTTCGGCCACTTCGCCCAGGCCCGATTCCACGACTTGGCGCACCGTCATTTCCGGGTCGAGCTGCGGTTCCTGCGGCAGGTAGCCGATGTTCAGGCCGGGCATCGGCACGGCTTCGCCTTCGATGTCCTTGTCGACGCCGGCCATGATCTTGAGCAGCGTCGACTTGCCGGAACCGTTCAAGCCGAGCACGCCGATCTTCGCGCCCGGGAAGAACGACAGCGAAATGTCCTTGAGAATCTGGCGCTTGGGCGGAACGATCTTGCCCACGCGGTTCATGGTGTACACGTATTGAGCCATAGGAATACCGGGTGATGAATACGGAAGAAAAGGAAGAGTGCAAGGATACCCCATCGGCCGTGCCTGCGGTGCCGCTGGCACGGGCAGCGATGGCGCTTTTTATGCAAAGCCGGGCATGTAATTAACGCAAGTCAAGATTGAGATAGTGCGCCGGCCGTACTGCGCGCCGCTCAAGTCAGGCCGAGCGTATTTGCCGTAATCCAGCGGCTGATGGCGGCGGTAAACCCGGCGGCCGTAAACGGCTTGGCAAGATAGTCATCCATGCCCGCCGCCAGGCAACGTTCGAGATCGCCCTCGACGGCGCTGGCAGTCAGCGCGATCACGGGGACGCGCCGCGCGCCGGCCTGCATCTCCCGCTCGCGCAGGCGGGCGGTTGCTTCATACCCATCCATGACAGGCATCATGCAGTCCATCAGCACTAGGTCGAATGCGCCCGGTTCGAACGCTTCCAGCGCCTCGACGCCGTTATCGGCGAGTACGACGCTGCAGCCCATTTTTTCCAGCAGAATGCGCGCCAGCTGGCGGTTGATTTCGATGTCTTCCACCACCAGCACGCGCGCATCGGCTGGCGCGGCCGGCACGGGCGGCGCGCTTTCCTGGGCCGATGGCGCGGCGGGGGCAGCGCTGTCGGCCATCGGGCACGGCAGCTGGAACGTGAATACGGTGCCCTTGCCGATCTCGCTGACACAACTGAGCCGGCCTTGCATCATGTCGGACAGGCGCTTGCAGATCGCCAGCCCGAGCCCGGTGCCGCCGTACTCGCGGCTGATCGACGCGTCGGCCTGGGTGAACGGCTCGAACAGATGGCGTTGCGTTTGCGTGCTGATGCCGATGCCGCTGTCGGCCACGGTATACGTCAGCTCCAGCATGCGCGGCGCACCGGGCAGCGCTCGCGCGCTGAAGGAAACGGCAACCGTGCCGGACGGCGTGAACTTGATGGCATTGTTGATCAGGTTGCCCAGCACTTGCGCGATGCGCATCGGGTCGCCCAGCACCCATTGCGGCGCCAGCGGCCCGGTGTGCACCTCGATGCGCAAGCCTTTCTTGTCCGCCTGGTGCTGGTGCAGGTCGACTGCGTCGCGCAGCGGCTGCACCGGGTCGAATGGCATGGTCTCGACTTCCAGGTGGCCGGCCTCGATCTTGGAAAAATCAAGGATGTCGTTGAGTATGCGCATCAGGCCCTTGGCGCTGCCATGCACGTTGGCGGCATAGCCGCGCTGCACGCCGTCGAGCCTGGTGTCGAGCATCAGCTCCGACATGCCCAAAATGCCATTCATCGGCGTGCGGATCTCGTGGCTCATCACTGCCAGGAAGCGGGACTTGGCTTCGCTGGCGGCCTCGGCCTGCGCTTTGAGCGACAGCGCCTGCTGCGCATCCTGCTCGCGCCGGCGCAGGATGGTCGCCATCAGCACGAACGCGGCGACCAGCGCGGCGATGCTCGCCAGCATGACGCTGCCGAGCATGCCCACGGTCTGATGCCAGCCGCCGAGGAACAGGTCATCGGTTACCGTCAGGCTGATGATGAGCGGATAATTCCGGATGCGCCGCGGCGCGGTCATGCGAAACACGCTCTTGAAATCCTCGGATGCGCGCGGCCCGTCGTTCAAGACCACGTCGTGATCCTTGCCCTGTCCCATCACCTTGTACGCCGAACTGTACAGGTTGCGTTGCCCGATCATTTTTTCCACTGCCGGCCAGCGCGCCATGAGCGTGTAGTCGCTGCGGTAGAGCGAGATGGCGGCGCTGCTGCCCAGGTTGACCTTTTGGAAAAAATTGACGAAGAAGTCGCACGAAATCCCGATCAGCGCTGCGCCGATGAATTCGCCGTGCGCGCCGTTGAGGCGACGGCTGATATAGAAAGTCCACTTGCCATTAATCTTGTTGCGTATCGGCGCGCTGAGAAAGGCGGCCGTGTCGTTGTGGCTCAAGTGGTGCCGGAAATAGTCGCGGTCGGCGAGGTTGATCGGCGGGGTCGGAAAGGAGCGGGTGAAGTTGATGACGTCGCCATTGGCGGAGACGATGGTGGCGACATCGATCTGCGGTAAGCCATGAATTTTGTCGCGCATCATCTGGTAGGTGGCATGATTGCCAAAGCGCGCCGCCAGCGCCTGGGCATCGCGCACCTTCGCCAGTTGAATGTCGTCGACAATGCTGTCGAGCACCAGGTAGGTCGAAGCCATGGTCTGCGAAGTGTTCTCGGCCATGATGAGGGACAGGTTGCCAAGCTCGTTGCGCCAGTCCTCGATCGCCCGCTCGCGCAGCACCCGGATCGAGACGGCTGCCGACAAGGCGATGAACACGACGAGCGCGCCGCCGATGAGGATGGTGGCGCGCCTGGCGTCGGTGGCGGCATGATGCAGGCGGTGCCAGAAGCGTGCCGGCTTGTCGGTTGCTGTCGAAGCTGTGCTGGGCATGCGATGCGGCGCCTTAGCGCCGGCGTTCCTGTTCGTGCTGCGGCGCGCCGTCCTGGATATCCGCGATGCTGGCCGCTACTTCCTGCATCACGTGCCGAAATTCCGGCTCCAGCGCCGACAGCAGGGCGGGAAGGAGTTCCAGTGCGGCGCTGCGTGCCAGGCTTTCGATTTGCGCGAGCTGCTGCGTCAGGCGCGCGGCGCCGACCAGGGCCGTCGTTCCCTTCAGCGCATGGCTTTCGCGCGTGACCGCCGCACCGTCCCCGGCCGCTGCCGCCTGCTGCAGCCGCGCCAGCATCGGCGGCGCGATGCGTAGATAAGTTTCGGTCATGCTGCGAAAGGCATCAAGGTCGCCTCCCACGGCCTTGAGCAGGACTTGCGGGTCGATCGACTGGTATGGGCTGGGCTGCATGCGGCGCTCTGGCTAGTGTTCGCGATGGCAGGATGGTAGCGCCTGACGTCAAAAGATGAAATCCGGAAAAAATACCGAATTTCACAAATCAATCAATTTTTCCGGTCGCTGCGCGCCTTTTGCGCACAGCAAGCGCGCAGGTAGCCGCGCAACTCATCATAGTTCACCGGCTTTTCAAAGAAAACGACGCCCGCCGGCACGCCGCCGCGTGCGGCGATATCCCGCTGTGTCAGGCCGGACACGATGGCAATGTTGATGTCGGCCAGATCCGGGTAGGTCAGGATCGTCGTGACGACTTCGTAACCGTCGATGCCTTCCATCATGATATCCGCCAGCACCACATCCGGCCGGCGGCGCGCGATTTCGATCAGCGCCTGATAGCCGTTTTCGCAAAACCGCAGGTCGGCATCCAGGTTCCAGGATGAGATCTGCTTCTGGTAGATGCCGCGTTGCATCTCGTTATCTTCGACGATCAGGATACTGGTCCGCCCCGCCGGCGACGCCGCTTTCGGCACATGGCCGGGCGCGTCCTTGTCCTTGTAGGCACGTACCGCAGACAACGGAATGCGCCGATGTCCGCCCTTGGTCTTCCACGCCTCGAGCGCACCGGTTTCCACTAATTGTTGCACCGAGGTCACGGAAATGCCCAAGAGTTTGGCGGCTTCCTGGGTTGTACATACTTCGGCTGCAGGCATTTTGATACTTTCCATGCTTTAATTTCTTCGTAAAATCAATTTTAACAGATTCAACATTGTTGTAAAAAAATCGTTATAATTGATCCAGTGCAAGTTTCCCGGTTGCTTTTTTCGGGGGTAAATGCAGTGTCGCAGGCGGTTTTCAAGTTTCCGTATAGCAACAATCAGCATTATGCCTTCGAATTGTGAAGAGGCAAGGCTAAACGGAATCCCTGCTTTGCTTGCGCCCGAATGGCGTGTCCGGCGGCAAAAACGGTGAAGTCAACAGAATAAACCGTGATACGCCGGCGTTGAATCTGACAATCAGAAGGGATTTGTTTATGCAAGCCAGCAACATCAGCGGCCTTTCCGCCCCGGCCGGCACACGACAGGCGCAGGAAACGGGCGCGCCAGAATTTCTTATCTTCGGCCTCGGCGGCGAGGAATACGGCATCGGTATCCGCAACGTGCAGGAATTGCGCGGCTATGAAACGGTAACCCGCATCGCCAACGCACCGGATTACATCAAGGGTGTCATCAACCTGCGCGGCGCCATCGTGCCGATCCTCGACATGCGCATCAAGTTCGGTCTCGACGCGCCCACCTATGACGCACTGACGGTGGTGGTCATCCTCAATCTTGACGGCCGCCTGGTCGGCATCGTGGTCGACCGCGTGTCGGATGTCGTCACGCTCAAGCCGGAGCAGATTCGCCCGGCTCCTCCCATGCACGGCGAAGCGCTGGATACCGGTTATCTGCTCGCGCTGGGCACGCTGGACGACCGCATGCTGATCCTGGTCGACATCGACAAGCTGAGCCCGCATGCCGACCTCGACGTCATGCAGAAGATCGCGGCCTGAGCCGCCCGGCAATCCCCTCAACGGAGAGCAAGATGAAAATCAATAACTTGAAAATCGGCCGGCGTCTGGGCTTGGGCTTTGCGCTGATCCTGGCGCTGATGGTGCTGCTCGCCGCCGTCGGCGCCGCCAGCATGAACAGTATTCAGAAGCGCCTGGATGGCATCGTCGAGATCAACATCCGCAGGATGGAGCTGATGGAGCAGATGTCCAGCTCGGTGCATATCGTGGCGCGCGTGTCCCGCAGCATCGTGCTGCTGGCGGACGAGAACGAGATCAACGAGCAATTGCGCAAGATCACCGATGCGCGCGGTAAATACGATGCGGCGCTGGCGGAACTGGAAAAATTGCCGGCCAGCGAGGAAGGCAAGGCGCTGCGGGCGAAAATCAAGGAAGCGCAAGAAGCCGTGCGGCCGATGAACGACCGGATCATCGAACTGGCGAAGGCCAACAAGGACGCCGAGGCGACCGAGCTGCTGCTCAAGCAGGCCGGACCCGCCACGCAGACCTGGCAGGACTTGCTGGAACAATTCATCGACTTGCAGCAGGAAATCAGCAAGAAGGATGCCGCAGCCGCGCACAGCGCCTTCGAGCAAGCCTCCCTCCTGATGAGTGTGCTGACTGCCGCTGCCGTGCTGCTGGGCGCATTCATCGCGTGGCATCTCACGCGCTCCATCACGCGCCCGCTCAACGCCGCGATGTCGCTGGCGCAGGCGGTGGCCGGTGGCGACCTGACGCGCTCCATTGCGGTCGAAGGCCGGGACGAAACCGCGCAGCTGATGCAGTCGCTGAAAAACATGAATGAAAGCCTGGCCAGGATCGTCGGCGAGGTGCGGCGAGGCACCGACACCATCGCCACGGCGTCATCTGAAATCGCGTCCGGCAACCAGGACTTGTCGTCGCGCACCGAGCAGCAGGCCGGCTCGCTGGAGGAAACGGCGTCCTCGATGGAGGAGCTGACCTCGACCGTGAAGCAGAACGCCGACAACGCGCTGCAGGCCAACCAGCTGGCGCGCTCGGCCTCCGAGGTCGCCGCCAAGGGCGGCGCGGTGGTGGCGCAGGTGGTCGAGACGATGGGCGCGATCAACGACTCGGCCAGGAAGATCGCCGACATCATCGGCGTCATCGACGGCATCGCGTTCCAGACCAATATCCTGGCGCTGAACGCGGCGGTGGAAGCGGCGCGCGCCGGCGAACAGGGGCGCGGCTTTGCGGTGGTGGCGTCCGAAGTGCGCAACCTGGCGCAGCGCAGCGCGACAGCGGCCAAGGATATCAAGGCGCTGATTTCCGACTCGGTCGAGAAGGTGGGCTCCGGCGCGAAGCTGGTCGACGCTGCCGGCGCCACGATGGAGGAAGTCGTGGCCGGCGTCAAGCGCGTGACCGACATCATGGACGAGATCACGGCAGCCAGCCGCGAGCAGGCGTCCGGTATCGCGCAGGTGAACGACGCGATCACACAGATGGACCAGGTGACGCAGCAGAACGCGGCGCTGGTGGAAGAGGCGGCGGCCGCGGCCGAGTCGCTGCAGGATCAGGCTGCCGGCCTGGCGCGCGCGGTCAGCGTGTTCCGGGTCGATGGCTTGAAGGACAGCATCGCAAGCGCCGAACAGCCGCGCGCCACGTCCATCCCTTCCGCCATCCAGCGTCGCCGCGCCGCGCTGCCTACTGCGGCAAACAAATCCGCGCCGGCCAGGAAGCTCGCCCATCTGCCTCCCGCCGACGGTGGCGAGTGGGAAACCTTCTGAACCACCCGACATGTCAACGATGAAGCCCGTCAAGAGGAAACCATGCGTACCAACCTGCCAGTAACGAACGTCGAGTACATCCTGAAGGACACGGAAACCATCGTGTCCAAGACCGATCTGAAGGGAAAAATCACCTACGTCAATCAGGACTTCATCAATATCAGCGGCTTCTCGGAGGAGGAACTGCTGGGCTCGCCGCATAACATCGTGCGCCATCCCGACATGCCGCCGGAGGCGTTCGACGATTTCTGGCGCACGCTCAAGAGCGGCAAGGCATGGACCGGGATGGTGAAGAACCGCTGCAAGAACGGCGACTACTACTGGGTCGAAGCCAATGCGGCGCCGCTGTATGAAAACGGCAAGGTGTCCGGCTATACCTCGGTGCGCGTCAAGCCGGAGCGGGCCCAGGTCGCGGCCGCCGAAGAGGCTTACCGCAAGATCAAGAGCGGCAGCACCGACCTCGGCGTGCGCGAAGGCTCCGTGGTGCGGCGCTCGCTGCTGACGCGGTTCGCGCTGCAAGACCGGATGTCGATCCGCGCCCGGATCATACTGTGGTGCGGCACGCTGATGCTGCTGTTCGCAGCCGGCTTTTTTACCACGCCCGGTGCGCTTCTCGACGGCTGGTCCGGCGCGCTGGCCGGCTGCGGTGCGGTGCTGGCGCTGCTGTTCGGCGTACTGATGCTGCGCGCCACCGTGACGCCGGCCGAGCGCATGCGGCGCGACATGGAGCGCATGTGCGACGGCGACCTGACCGGCCGCATCGATTCGCACGGCAATGACGAGTTGTCGGCCCTGGCGCAGGCGCTGCGCATCCTGCAGATCAATGTCAAGCTGCTTGTCGGCCAGATCAAGGAAGCGACCGACGTGGTCCATCACGGCGCGGCGGAAATCGCCGCCGGCAATGCCGACCTGTCGGCCCGCACCGAATCGCAGGCCAGCTCTCTGGAGGAAACGGCGGCCTCGATGGAGGAGCTGACGTCCACGGTCAAGCAGAACGCGGATAACGCGCACGAGGCGAACCTGCTGGTCGCGTCCGCTGCCGACATTGCCGCCCGCGGCGGCCATGCCGTGGGCCAAGTGGTCGGCACCATGGGCTCGATCAAGGAAAGCTCGCGCAAGATCGTCGACATCATTGGCGTGATCGACGGCATCGCGTTCCAGACCAATATCCTGGCCTTGAATGCCGCGGTGGAAGCGGCGCGCGCCGGCGAGCAGGGGCGCGGCTTTGCGGTGGTGGCGTCCGAGGTGCGCAGTCTGGCGCAGCGCTCGGCGTCGGCGGCCAAGGAGATCGCGGTCCTGATCGGCGACTCGGTCAAGACGGTGGAGTCCGGCAGCATGCTGGTCGACGATGCCGGCAAGACCATGAGCGAGGTGGTCGGCTCGGTGCGGAAGGCGGCCGGCTACATGCACGACATCACTTCCGCCAGCCAGGAGCAGAGCTCGGGCATCGAGCAGGTCAACCAGGCGGTGGCGCAGATGGACGAGGTAACCCAGCAGAATGCGGCCCTGGTCGAGCAGGCCGCCGCCGCCGCCGAGAACATGAAAGCCCAGGCGGCGAAGCTGGCGCAGCTGGTGGCAGCCTTCAAGCTGGTCACGGGCGCGCCGCCGGCCAGTGCCGCGATGCTGTCGCTCGGCAGCCGCGCCGCGCAGCGTGCGGGTCAGGCGAAGCCGGCACTGCCGAACGTGGCGAACGGGTGACGGCGGCGCAGGCCGGCCTGCAGCAGTCCTGATCTGGCAGGCCATCCGGCGAAACCCGATATGAAGATGGATTACTTACCAGGAGCGTCAGCATGAACGATTTCACCCCGCTCAACCGCTTGCTTGAAGCCGCCTCCGGCGAGGGCGGCGCCCGCGAGGCTGTCCCCCACGATGTTGCGACCAGTAACGTCGCTCCCGTCTACGAGCGGCTCGGCACGATCGTGCGCGCGCTGCACGACACCTTGCGCGAGCTGGGCGCCGACGGCGTGCTGACGGACGCGGCCAGCGAATTTCCGACCGCGCGCGACCGCCTGCTGCACATCGCCAGCCTGACCGAAAACGCCGCCAATGTCGTGCTGAGCAAGGTGGAAGAGCACGGCCCGCAGCAGGAGCGCCTGGCGCACGAGGCGAAAGAGCTGGCCCAGCAATGGGAGGAGGCCGCGCCGCATCTGCCGCCGGTGCCGGAATACGGCTTGCTCGCCACCCGCACCCGGGCTTTTCTGGCGGCGGCGCAAGCCGGCTGCGGCGGCACCCGCGGCGCGCTGTCCGAGATCATGATGGCGCAGGACTTCCAGGACCTGACCGGCCAGCTCATCAAGAAAGTCGTCGCGCTCATGGAGCATACGGAAAACGACTTGCTGCGGCTGCTGATCGATGCGGCGCCGCCCGGCGCCGTGGTGCACACGCGGCGCGACGAACTGACCGCCGGCCCTGGCGCGCATGGCAGTGTCGCGCTCAACCAGTCCAGCGTGGACGACCTGCTGGCCGACCTCGGCTTCTGACGCCGCGTTCTCCACGTCTGCTGCAAGCGCAACCCATCGTATTTCCGCCTTCCGATGAAGACCATCTCTTGCCTTCGCTTTTGTTTCGCCGCCTTGCTCTTGCTGAGCGGCTTTGGCGCCAGCGCTGCTCCCGCCCCGGACCGGCTGCAGCGCGTGCTCGACGCCGGCGAGCTGCGCGTCTGCATCTGGCCCGATTACTACGGCATCACCTTTCGCAATCCGAAGACGCGCCAGCTGAGCGGCATCGATATCGACCTGTCCGCCGAATTGGGCAGGGAGCTCGGGGTCCGCGTGCGCTACGTCGACAGCTCGTTCGCCGCGCTGGTCGATAACCTGCTGGCCGACCGCTGCGACATCGCCATGCACGCCGTCGGCATCACCGACGCGCGCCGCGAGAAGCTGGCGTTCACACGCCCTTACCTGCGCAGCGACATCTACGCGATGACCACCAGGGACGGCAGCGCCGTCAAGAGCTGGGACGACCTCGACAAGCCGGGCCGGGTGATCGCGGTGCAGGCCGGCACGGTCATGGAGCCGGTCATGCAGCGCACGCTGCGCCATGCGAAGCTGCTCGTGGTCAGGCCGCCGATGACGCGCGAGAACGAGGTCGAGTCGGGCCGCGCCGACGCCTTCATGGCCGATTTTCCGTACAGCCAGCGCCTGCTCGATATGACCGACTGGGCGCGCCTAGTGGCGCCGCCGCAGCCGTTCCACCTGACCGATTACGCCTATGCGCTGGCGCCCGGCGACGCCTCGCTGCTGACGCGGGTCGACCGCTTCATCGACGCCATCCGGCAGGACGGACGCCTGCAGCGCGCCGCGCACAAGCACAAGCTCGATTCGATCCTGATCCAGGGCGACGGCGCGAGCGAACGCCACTAGGGGGTTTTATGAACGCCATCCACCGACAGTTCCGCCTGCTGCGCCGGCGCGCGCGCGGCTTTCCCGTGCGCTACCTGTTCGTGCTTGCCGGGATGCTGTTTAGCATCAGCATCCTGATCGGCACCAGCATCCTGCTCGAACGCGACAAGACCGTGGCGTTGGAGACGGAGGCCGAACGCGGCAGGCTGCTGGCGAGCACGCTGGAAAGCCATGTGTCGCGCACCCTGGCCGCAGTCGACAATGCGCTCGACGTGCTGGCCCATTTCATCGAGGCTGGTTCGGATGCCGGGCGCCTGGTGACGGCGGCGGCCAACGGTTCGCCCCATCTGCGCTCGATCTCGGTGCTCGACAGCGGCGGGCGGGTGCTGACCAGCTCCAACGCCGGCAACATCGGCCTGCGGCTCGACCTCTCGGCGCTCGGCTTTGCGCGCGAGATCGCCGGCGCGCTCGATCCGGGCCGGCCGCAGTTCGTGCGCGACCTGCAGGACTTGGTCAGTGGGTCCGCGCCGCCGACCGACAACGGCAACCAGGTGCTGCCGTTTGCGCGCGCCGTGGAAGTCAATGGCAAACGGCTGGTCCTGCTGGCGATGGTCAATCCGGCCGCTCTCTTCCCCGATTACCGCGCCGCGCTCGGCAGCGAAGCGGGTTTCGCCGCGCTGTTCGACTACCAGGGCAACGTGCTGGGCGCGAGCGCGCAAGCGCCGTATGCGCTGGGCGGCCGCTATGCCGGCCTGCCCATGTTCGCCGCGCTGCAGGCCGACAAGGAGTTCGGGCGCTTTCGCGCGCCGAACGGCGCCGGCGACGCCTATCTGGTGAATTTTCGCGCCGCGCGCAGGTATCCGCTGGCGGCCGTCATCGGCATGCCGGAAGCGCAGGTCATCGCGCAGTGGGAAGCCGGTTCGCGCCGGCTCAAGTGGCTGGGCATAGCGGCGGCCTGCTTCGTGCTGCTGTACACCGTGATGCTGCACCGTGTCATGCTCAAGCGCGAAAAGATCGAGCGCGAACTCAAGGCCGCGAAGGACGCCGCCGAGCAGGCCAACGCCGCGCGCGGCGTGTTTCTGTCCACCATGAGCCATGAAATCCGCACGCCCATGAATGCGGTGATCGGCATGGCGGACCTGCTGCGCGACACGCCGCTCGACGCCGAGCAGGGCGAATACGTGAAAGCCATCGGGGAATCGGCCGCCACGCTGCTGGGCATCATCGACGACGTGCTCGATTTTTCCAAGATCGATGCCGGGCGCATGGAAATCGAGTCGGTCGACTGCGACCTGCGCGCGGTGGCCGAAGGCAGCCTCGACATGGTTGCCGCCCGTGCGCGGCAGAAGAACCTGAGCCTGCTGTGCTTTGTCGATCCGGCGCTGCCGGCGGTCGTGTCGGCCGATCCGGTGCGGTTGCGCCAGGTCCTGCTCAACCTGGCCGGCAATGCCGTCAAGTTCACGCCGGCCGGAGAAATCATGCTGAGCGTGCGGCTGCTTGGCCGCCAGCGCGATCACTGCATGGTGCGCTTTGAGGTGGCGGACACCGGTATCGGCATCGAACGTGCGGCGGCGGCCCGCTTGTTCACGCCCTTCACTCAGGCCGACAGCTCCGTGACGCGCCAGTACGGCGGCACCGGGCTGGGCCTGTCGATCTGCAAGCGGCTGGTCGGCATGATGGGCGGCCAGATCGCGCTCGACAGCGCGCCGGGCAAGGGCTCCACGTTCCGCTTCGACCTGTCGTTGCCGGCGCGCGCTGCCGCGCCCTATGTGCGGCGGGCGAATGCGGCGCGCGTCGTGCTGGTCGAGCCCAATCCCAGGCAGTCGGCCATCCTGCGCGCCTACCTGCAGTCGCGCGGGGTACAGGTGACATGCGTCGCCACTGGCGTTGCAGCATTGCAGCTGGAGTGGGGCGCGCATGGTGAACAGGTCGCCATCGTCAGCGCCCGATTAGAGGACATGACGCCGGCCGAATTGAGCGGCGCGCTGGCTGCACGGGCTGCGCAGACGCGTTTGGTGCTGCTGGCCGACCATGAGGATGCGCGCGACGACGCCGCGGCAAACGGCTTTCATGCCGCCCTGCTGCAGCCGGTCAGGCAAGCTGCCCTGTTCGACGCGATTGACACCACGTCCGGCCGGGGCGCGATCGGCCGGTCCGCGCTTCCCGGCGCCGATGCGGAGCGCAGGCAGGCGCTACCGGTCGACGCCGGGCAGGCGCAAAGGGATGAGCGCCTCATCCTGCTGGTGGAAGACAATCCGACCAACCAGATGGTTGCGCTGCGTCAGCTGCGCCAGCTCGGCTATGCCGCGCACATCGCCAACAACGGGCAGGAGGCACTGGAGGCGCTGGCGGCCTTTCCGTATCCGCTGGTGCTGATGGATTGCCAGATGCCGGTGCTGGACGGTTTCGAGGCCACGCGCCGTATCCGCGCGCAGGAGCGCGCCAGCGGCCGGCGCCGGGCGCGCATCATCGCCATGACCGCGAACGCGATGCAGGGCGACCGCGAGCGCTGCCTGGAGGCAGGCATGGATGACTACCTGGCCAAGCCGATCCTGCGCGAACAGCTGGCCGAGCGGCTGACGGCAGCCAGGGCAACGCCGGTTGTTGCGACACCTGAAGCGCCCGGCATGTATGACAAGCACGATAAGCACATTGCGCCGATGCTGGACGAGGCCCGGCTGCGCGACCTGTTTGGCGACGACGCCGCATTGCGGCAGGAGATGCTGGAGCTGTTCGTCTCCAGCACGCAGCCGGTGTTCGATCAGCTCAGGAGCGCGATCGACCGCGCCGACTTCGCCGAAGTCCATGCGATCGGCCACCGGCTGGCCGGTTCGTGCGGAAACATGGGTATGGACGAGCTCGCCGCGCTGGCGCGCGAGATCGAACGGGTGGGGCGCAGCGGCGACCCGCGGGGAATGGAAGAAATGCATGAAGCGGCGACGGCGGCATTTGCGCGCCTGCGCGATTTTGTGCGCCGAGAGGAGAGCCTGACATGAACGTACTGATCGTCGATGACGACCTGCCCAACCTGAGGCTGTTCTCCCATCTGCTCAAGGCGGTGCCGGATGTCGTGTCGGTGGAGATGCAGCATCCGCTGGATGCGCTGGCCTGGTGCGGCACGCACGAGCCGGACCTGGTGCTGGTCGATTACCGCATGCCGCAGATGGATGGCCTGCAGTTCCTGCAGGGTTTTCGCGCACTGTCCGGCAAGGCCGCCGTACCGGTGATCATGGCCACCGCCGAAACCGACGACGACGTGCGCCACACGGCGCTGCAGATGAGCGCGAACGACTTCATCACCAAGCCGGTGAACAAGACCGAGCTGCGCGCGCGCGTGACCAACATGCTGGCGCTGCGCCGCGCGCAGCTGCAACTGGCCAGCCGCGCCGACTGGCTGGCCGGCGAGGTGCGCAATGCGACGCGGGAAATCGCGCTGCGCGAGCGCGAGGCGATCTACCGCCTGTCGCGCGCGGCCGAATTCCGCGACCCGGAAACCGGCGGGCACTTGCTGCGCATGGCCAACTATTCGCGCCTGCTCGCCGCCAACCTCGGCCTGGACTCTGCCGAGCAGGACCTGATCCTGGCCGCCGCACCCATGCACGACATCGGCAAGGTCGGCATCCCCGACCATATCCTGCTCAAGCCCGGCCGCCTCGACGACGAGGAAATGGCGATCATGCGCACGCATGCGCAGATGGGCGCCGACATCCTCAGCGGCAGCACGTCGCCGCTGCTGCAGGCGGCCGCGGCGATCGCGCAGACCCATCACGAGAAGGTCGACGGCAGCGGCTATCCGCACGGCCTGCGCGGCGAGGCGATTCCGCTGCACGGCCGCATTGTTGCCGTGGCCGACGTGTTCGACGCGCTGACCTCGCCGCGTCCGTACAAGCCGGCCTGGGAGCTGGAGCGCGCCGCCGCGCTGATCCGCGACGGCGCCGGCAGCCATTTCGATCCGGCCTGCGTGGACGCCTTTTTGATGAACTGGGACGCGGTGCGGCAGATCCACGATCAATTCCAGGACCACGGTGCGGCATGAGCGAGATCATCGACTTCAACGAACTGAAGGCGACCGGCGCGCTGCCCTCGCCCAGGGGCGTCATGCTGGCCGTCATCCGATTGTGCCAGCGCGAACAGGTATCGCTGCAGGAGCTGGCGCGCACGGTGCAGACCGACCCGGTACTGGCCGGACGCATCATCAAACTCGCCAATGCCGCCAACCCGGTCAAGACGCGCTCGATCGCGGCGGTCACCACCGACGTGCTGATCCTGATCGGCGTGCATGCCGTGCGCCAGGTCGCACTTGGCTTGTCGCTGGCTGCAAGCTACCGCAACGGCGCCTGTGAGGGTTTCGACTATGGGCGCTTCTGGACGCGTTCGCTGGCCATGGCGTGCGCTGCGCGGGCGATCGGCGAGCGCATCCGTGTCGCGCCGGCGGCGGAACTGTTCACCTGCGGGCTGCTGGCGGGGATCGGCCGGCTGGGCATCGCGTCGGCCCGGCCGCTGGCGTATTCGCGCCTGCTGGAAGAGATGCGCGGCTGCTGGCCGGAGGAGCTGACGTTGGCCGAAGCCAGGCTGTTCGGATACAGCCACCTCAGCCTGGCGGCAGCGATGATGGCTGACTGGAACATCCCGCGCATGTTCGGCGACGCCGTGCTGTTCCATGAAAAGCCGCACGCATCGAGCTTTGCGACCGGGTCGCGCCAGCAGCGGTTGACGCATGGCCTGCATCTGGCGGCGTTGATTGCGGATCTGTGCGTGGCCACCGATGATGAACGCACGCTCCTGGTGCCGTCCGTGTTCGAGGCCGCAGCGGTGTCCGGCCTGGCCGACGACCAGGTGGCATTGCTTGTCGACGAAGTGTCACGCGAGTGGGCGGAGTGGGGCGAAGTGCTGCAGTTGCACACCCGCGCGCTGTCCTTGCTGCCGGAAAGCGGCGCCGATATAACACAGCTTTCTCAAGGTCCTATTGATGTACAGTAAATCCATGTTAATAGCATGGGTATTGTTTGACCTGTATCAACGTTTTTGATGCGGTGCGTCACTAAAGTGGGCGGCAGTTTTATCGCAGAGTGACTTTTAATAAGGAAAGCATCATGAAGAAAACTGCTGTAGCTCTCGTCCTTGCCGCAATGGGAATGATCGCCGGGGAAGCGATGGCCCAACAACAAAGCCCGTGGCTGGTGCGCGTCCGCGCGGTCAATATCGATCCGGCCAACAAGTCGGATGCTGTGCCTGGCCTGCTGCCTGCCGACGCCATCAGCGTCAGCACCAAGGTGATTCCGGAGGTGGATATTTCCTACTTCTTCACGCCGAATATTGCGGCAGAATTGATCCTGACCTATCCGCAAAAGCATGATGTTTCGATTCAGGGCATCGGCAAGATCGGCAGCTTCAAGCACCTGCCGCCAACTCTTACAATGCAATACCACTTCACGCCGGAAGCGAAGTTCAGCCCGTACGTCGGTGCTGGCGTCAACTACACGCGCATCTCCAGCGTTGATCTCAACGTCCCTGGCGTCGGTCCTCTGTCCTTGGACAGCAACAGCTTCGGTCTCGCGCTGCAAGCTGGCGTGGACTTCAAGCTCGACAAGAACTGGTCGATCAACCTCGACGTCAAGAAAGTGCAGATCCGCAGCGATGTGACGGCTGGCGGTACAAAAATCAGTAACGTGCAAGTCGATCCGTGGCTGGTCGGTGTGGGCGTCGGCTACCGCTTCTGATAGCAAGTCTGTAGCATCAAAAAAAAGCCGGTCATCCGACCGGCTTTTTTTCGTCTGCATGCGGCATCATGCCGCGCCCGGTTTTCCCCGCCATACGCGCCAGACGCCTTCCAGCGAATACACTGCCAGTGCGCCCCAGATCAGCGCGAAGCCGAACATCCGGCTGCCGCCGAACGGTTCGTGGTACAGCCAGACGCCGAGCAGCAATTGCAGCGTCGGGCCGATGTATTGCAGCAGGCCGAGCACCGACAGCGGAATGCGGCGCGCGCCGGCGGCAAACAGCAGTAGCGGAATGGCCGTGATCGGGCCGGCTGCGGCCAGCAGCAGCTGCAGCGATAGCGGCGCGCTCGCAAAGCCGTTCCTGCCCTGCAGGGTCAGCACGGCCAGATACGCCAGCGCCAGCGGAAACAGCAGCAGCGTTTCCAATGCCAGTCCTTCTAGCGCGCCGAGCGACGCGGTCTTGCGCAGCAAGCCGTACAGCCCGAAGGTGACGGCCAGCGTCAGCGCCACCCACGGCAGCTGTCCGCCTTGCCAGGTCAACCATGCCACGCCGGCCGCGGCCAGCGCCACCGCGGTCCACTGCACCGGGCGCAGCCGTTCGCGCAGGATCAGAAAGCCGAGCAGCACGTTGAACAGCGGATTGATGAAGTAGCCGAGGCTGGCGTCGACCACGCGGTTATTGTTGACCGCCCAGATATAGATGAACCAGTTGCTCGATAATAGGATCGCGCTCGCGGCAAAGCCGGCCAGCACTTTCGGGCGGCGCACGACATCGCCCAGCCATGCCCACTGCCGGCGCCATGCAATCACCACGGCCAGAAACAGCAGTGACCACAGCATGCGGTGCATCAGGATTTCCATCGGCGCGATCGGTTGCAACGCCTTGAAATAAACGGGAAACAGGCCCCATGCTGCGTAAGCGGCAGCGGCGTAAAGCATTCCAATATTCATGTCGGATCGAGCGGGAGAGATAGAAACGCAGCGCGGCACGCGCAGGAAAGTAATACTGCTCGTTAATTATCTCAGCAATCGACCGATCGGGTCGGCGGGCAGCGCGACCTGGTGCGCCACCTGCCGCCCCACCCTCATGCGGCGGTCAGTCGTTGGAAAAAATACGTGGCTGGCGTCAGCGGCGCTTCGGCTTGGCAGCTCCACTTTTCGGCGCGACGGAACGCGACCGGATGCGCAAACGCCGGGCCGTCATACACGAAGGTGTGGAATTCGCCGTTCTCGCCGCAGGCATCGATATGCGCCGGCAGGTCGGCGAGAAACTGCGCATCGAATTCGCGGCCGACGAATTCTTCGCCGAGATAATTGCCGTTGACGCAGACCACGACTGCCTTGAAGCCGAGCGCCAGGAATTCATCGACCAGTTTCTGGCGCGGCTCGTCCCACAGCGGCAGACAGGGCGTCATGTCGGCTCTGGCACATACCTTTTCTTCCCATTCGCGGTGCGGCAGCAAGTCGATGTCACCGAATACCGCCTGCGTGATGCCATCTTGGCGCGCTTTGTTCAATGTCGCGATGAATCGTTCTTCGTAATTGCTCCAGGATGTTGTATAGAAGCGCATCCCGGCGCCGATGGCGTCGGCCTGCGCCTGCAGCAGTTGCGGCGGCACGCCATGCGAGCGCGAATCGCCGCCGGCTTCATCCATGGCGGTGATCAGGCGGCGAATGGTCATGCCCGACTGACGCGCGCGCCACATCGCCAGGCAGCAATCCTTGCCGCCGCTCCAGGAAACCAGGGCCGATGGGGTTACTTCTTGATTCATGGGGAATAAAAATCTGGATTGATGAAATGGAAAGTTAGCGTGCTACAGGTTGAATGCCGATAGCAGGCACGTCATTTTCGCACGGCACGTGGGTTTCCATGACAATGCAGACCCGCACCATCAGCGTCGCTTGATATGCCGATAGCTGGAACGCGCTTGTTGGCAACCCAGCACTGTTGCGGCAGTGGGAAAAGAGAAGGAACGGACGATGCGGTTTCGTCCGATGATTGGTACAGAAGGTCCGGGAGCGCTAGTGCGACTAGGGAAAAGACCTTGCTCCCGAAACCGGTTGATTGCTTGTTGCTCCCGAAGGCGGTCAGGCCGCCTGAAGGGCTGATGCCAGCTTCGTGTCCGTCTTCATGATGTGGTTGACCAGCCAGTTGCGCAGAAAGCCGGATACCTGAACCGACAGCATGCCATTGCCGGCATTGAATTTCGATTGTAGATCGACCACGTCTTTGATCAGCTTGTCGTGTTCCTGCTTGTGCGCTGCAAAATCGGCATAGCGGATTTTCTGCATGTGCTCTTCTTCCCGCGTGAAGTGTTCGCGCGTGTAGCGGATCAGTTCGTCGAAGATCTTTCCCAGAATGTCTTTGCCGTGGCCCTGTGCCATCGCATCGTGGAGCCGATTTACAAGGCTGATGAGTTTTTGATGATCGCTATCGATGAACGAATTGCCTACACGCAATTCTTCACTCCACGTAAAGTAAGCCATACATTCCTCCCATACTGTTCAGTTGCTTGCACGTGCCATCGGAGCGATGGCGCGGCTCTGTTTTTGACGAAAATCAAATGCGGCTGACAGTACGTGACCGTGAAATAGGGAAAAACCCCCTCTTTATGGGATATTTTGAAATACTTGA
This sequence comes from Noviherbaspirillum autotrophicum, assembly GCF_000818395.1. Taxonomy (GTDB): domain Bacteria; phylum Pseudomonadota; class Gammaproteobacteria; order Burkholderiales; family Burkholderiaceae_D; genus Noviherbaspirillum; species Noviherbaspirillum autotrophicum. Next base: position 650,314 of record NZ_JWJG01000028.1, read on the forward strand.
TTCGGGTCAAGGGGTAATGCAGGGCAGCAGGCGCTGGGTTTCTAACTGCACATACCAAACTGCACGTCAATAGGCAGGACGGTTTAGTTGCTGCTAGTCAATTAGGTGTATTGAGCGGGTGGTATGGCGTCGATAACGTGGTGTTCAACACCCTGACCAACCACCGAAGGAAGTCGCATGTCACGAACCGAAAAATTCAGGCAGCAGCACAATGAAATCCTCGCTCTGGCAACGGAGCTTCAGGCGATGCTGAATGAAGGCGCGTTGGCGAAGGATGGCCTGCCGGCACGTAGCTGCCTGGCCAAGCTCATGGGAAAACTGTCGCTGCACCTGTCGAGCGAAGACAAGGTGCTGTATCCGGAGCTGGAAGCGCACAAGGACGCCAACGTCGCCGGCGTCGCCCGCCGGTTTTCGGCAGAAATGAAGAAGACGACCGCCGAGATTTCCGCATACAACAGCCGCTGGCCTACTCCGACCTCGATCAAGACGAATCCGCAAAGCTTCGTCAAGGAGACGAAGGAAGTGATCAAGGTCCTTGCCGACCGTATCAAGCGCGAAAACCAGGAACTGTACGCGGTAGCCGACCGCGCATAACGGGCTCAATCGGCGTTGCCGGCTTTTCCCGGTTTCCCTGCTACGAGACTGATCTGGCCGGACGGATCGATCCGGTATATAGCTTGGTCGAACGGATCGGCCAGATACAGTTCACCGTTTTTGCCGGTTGCAATGCCGGGATTGGCCCGGATGTCGGTTGCGATCTGCCGCGGCGTATTGTCCCCGTTGGGGAAGCCGTTCAGTATCGTTGTTACTGTGCCGTCCGGCGCGACTTTGCCTATCCGCATGTCGGTCGCGACCAGCGTGCCGGGCGTCGTCGCGGCGGAGAATGCGGCGCCGGCAGCGTAGATATTTCCGCCGGTGCCGAAAAGGAGTTTTCCGGTTGCATAGATATCGTCCACCGGCCAATGGAGCACGCCCGGTGCCTGGCTGTCTGCGTTTGACTGCGCCGCAAGCGGGGCGACGTCGATGTGGCTTGTGTTAATGCCGCTGCCGTCCGCAGTGACTGCTGGGCCGCCCATGGCGGTAATGCCGACCGCCAGGTTCCCCGCATCGTTGGTCGCGATATCGCCGGCGCCGCCGTACGTATTGACGTAATAAATGTTGGTGGTGCCGTTGTCGGGATCGATGCGCTGCACCCGGAAGATATTCCTGTATTGCAGCAACACATAAATCCTGCCCTGCGCATCGAGCGACAGGCTCTGCGGCTGGTAGCTTCCCGGTCCCTGCGCATAACTCTTGATCAACGTCTTGCCGCCGTCGGGCGCCACCTTGTACAGGTCGATACCAGACAGCACAAAGAGCATGCCCGATGGGCCGATAGCCAGCCTGCTCGTCGCGGCATAGCTTCCGGGCAGGGTGCTGACGTCACCGCTGGCGGCAATACGGCGGATGGCTTGATTGCCACGATCCATTACGTAGAGATTGCCGGCCTTGTCGGCCGCGAGATCGCTTGGCAGATTGAAGCGCGCGGTTTCATCCACCTTGAAGGTCGACGTGCTCGTCCCGCCATTGCTGCCCGTCGATGGCGGCGTATCGCCGGGCGTTCCTGTCGGGGCAGTGACTGGCGGCGTTCCGGACGTAGCTGGCGTGGTAGGCGTGGCAGGTGTCTCGCCGCCGCTGGTGCTGCCGCCCGCACTGGAAGGGGTGGCCGGCTGGCCGGACGATGCCGGCACGGAATCGCCGCTACCACCGCCGCAGGCGGCGAGCAGCGCGGAAAGAAGCATGGCTATTGTTCTTCTGGTATGAAGGGACATGGCCGTCGTCCTCCTTGGAAATCGGGAAAGATGCGGGCAGTGCGCCGGGACGCACGGGGCATGGCTGCTCAGACGCCAGGTTTTTCGCGTTGTTCGTCCGTTTTCCCGATGCAGGAATCTTCCTTGGCTTACATCAAAATCACGTCTTGCCGGATGCCATCCCATGCAGGTTTCCTGTGCTGAGACAGCCCGCAGAAGCGAAGTAAATTTCCTGGAAACTTAGCGGACGGCAGGTTGCCTGATCTAGCGAGTCCATCTGCAAAGCCGCCATGAAAACGCTCATTCGCCTGTCGTCGGTCATCCACGCCGTCATTACCGCCTTCTTCGTCGGCGCCGCGCTGATTCTGATCGTCATCAGCGCCAACATTGCATGGCAGGCCCTGTTGCACGAAGGACTCGGGCCGAACGGCGCGCTCGGCGTGATCGAGGCGCTCGGGCTGCTGGCGGTGGCCGTGGTGGCGGTGCAGATCGCGCAGACGATCGGGGAGGAGGAAGTCATTCGCAGCGCGCAGATCAGCGCGCCGACGCGGGTGCGGCGCTACCTGTCGCGCTTCATGGTGGTCATCGTCGTTGCCCTGGCGATTGAAGGCATGGTGGCCGCCTTCAAGGCCGTGCACGAAAACATGACGTTTCTACTGCACGCCGCCAGCATCCTGATTGCCGTCGGCGCCTTGCTGGCTGGCTGGGGCGTGTTTGTGCGGTTCAACCGCGATGCGGAAGAGCTCGAACCCGATGCGATGCAGGAGGCCAAGCAGGAAGATAGCAAGCTGCAATAGCGGCGCGCCAGCCCGCGCCGCATGCCTCAGGAGCGGCTTCCGGGGATGACTTGCAGCTTCGGCCTGTGCGGGGAAGCAGGCAATAGTGCAGGCTCTGCGCTGCCCGCTTGGACCGACGAAGTGGCGGCTGTCGCTGGCGCATCCTCCAGCTTGAAGATGCCGACCAGCTGCTCCAGGTGACCGGCCTGATCCTGCATCGATTGCGATGCCGCGGCGGCTTGCTCGACCAGCGCCGCATTTTGCTGGGTGACGGCATCCATCTCGGCGATGGCCTGATTGACTTGCTCGATGCCCGCCGTCTGCTCGGAGCTGGCGGCGGCGATCTCGCCCATGATGTCGGTGACGTGCTTGATGCTGGCGACGACTTCCTGCATGGTGGCGCCCGCCTGATGCACCAGCGTCGTCCCCTCGCGCACCTGGTCGGCCGAGCCGCCGATGAGCGCCTTGATTTCTTTGGCCGCTGCCGCCGAGCGCTGCGCCAGGTTGCGCACTTCGGACGCCACCACCGCGAAGCCGCGGCCCTGTTCGCCGGCGCGCGCCGCTTCCACCGCCGCGTTCAGCGCCAGGATATTGGTCTGGAACGCGATGCCGTCGATCACGCTGATGATGTCGAAAATCTTGCGTGACGAGTCGCTGATCGCATCCATGGTTTCCACCACGCGCGCCACTGCCGCGCCGCCCTTGGCGGCCACGTCCGACGCCGATTCGGCCAGCTGGTTGGCCTGGTGCGCGTGCTCGGCATTCTGCTTGACGGCGCCGGTCAGGCGGTCCATCGAGGCGGCGGTCTTGTCCAGCGAGCCGGCCTGTTGCTCGGTGCGCGACGACAGGTCGGCGTTGCCGCTGGCGATGTCGCTCGATGCGCTATAGATTGCGTCGCTGCCTTCGCGCACCTGGCGCACGATGCGCACCAGGCTGCCGTTCATGTCCTTCAGGGCTTGCAGCAGTTCTCCGATTTCATTGTTCGAATCGACGTCGATCTGCTGCGTCAAGTCGCCGGTGGCGATGCCGCGCGCCACGCGCACGCCCTTTTCGAGCGGCCGGGTCACCACTCTGGTGATGAACGGATAGATCAAGAGCAGTACCGGGATGCAGGTGATGATGGCGGCGATGATCGACTTCATGCGCTGCTGCGCCAGCCCCGCGTTGACGTGGTCGAGCGAGAGCTTCATGCTGACCGCGCCCAATACCGTGTTTTCCGGCACCTGATGGCAGGAGGTGCAATCCTTGCCGAGCGAGTTCTTCTTGGCCAGCGCCGGGCGCACCGCGCGCAGGTACTCGCCGCGGCTGTCGGACTCGACGCGCACGACTTCCTTCCCGCTTTGCAGCACCTGCCGTTCCAGATCGTCCGGCTTGACGTCGTTCTTGGCGTTCGGCGCGCCGAACATCTTGCTGACGGCATCGCCCCGGATCACGCGCAGGTCGCGGATCGTGCCCAGCTGCTTGACCTGATCGAGGAACACGTCGCGCTGCTGCACGGTGCCGGTCACCATCATGCCGGTCAGCCCGGCCATGGTGGCGTCATGCATGCTGAGGGAAAAGTCGTCGGCCTGTTCGATCGCGGCCTTGCGGTACACATAATCCTGCCAGGCGATCACGCCCGACCAGACGACTGCCAGTGCGATACCGATGGTCAGCAGCAGCTGTACCCAGATCTTCGTGTTGGAGATGCGCGAGCCCATAGTCATTCCATGTAATGCAGACTTGTGAAGTACGCCGCCAGCCGCTGCGGCGCCTGTTGTCTGCGTCACGCATGGATGCCGCCACGCTGCATGGTCGAGGCGAGCGGCGCTGGGGCGCGGTCATTGTGATTCCTGCCGAACACGCCCGGCACCGTGCCGCCGGTGATGATTGCTGGCGAACCGAGGGCCAAACCGGGTAGTTCGTGCGCCCAGCATAGGTGCCGCTCGTTTCGAAATCCTTGACTTAGAGCAAATTATTTCTTTTTTGCAATTGTGCGCCCAGGGGCGGATGCCCCGGAGCGCTCCGCTAGACGGCTTGCGCCATGCCGGCACCGCCGCTGACCATGCTTTGTCCGGCGCCGGAAATGTGCATTTTCGGCGAGGGCCGGCTGATGTGATAGCCCTGGGCATAATCGATGCCGAGACGGCCGACCGCGGCCAGCACGTCGGCGTCTTCCACGAATTCGGCGACGGTCTTGATCTTCAGTTCCTTGGCCAGGGTCACGATGCTCTTGATGAAGGCGAGATAGACCTCGTCGTGCAGCATGTTGCGCACGAATTCGCCCTCGATCTTGATGTAGTCGACCGGGAAGCGCTTGATGTACTGGAACGATGAGAAGCCGGAACCGAAGTCGTCGATCGCGAAGCTGAAACCCTGCATCTTCACGTCGAGCACGAATTTTTCCAGCAGGGTCAGGTTGCGCACCGTTTCGCGCTCGGTGATCTCGAACACGATGCGGCTCGGCTCGATCTCGAACTGCTCGGCCAAGCGGCTCACGCGCGCGGCAAATTCGCCGACGATGAGCGCTTTGGGTGACAGGTTCACGAACAGCATGCCCTGGTAGCCTTGCTCCTTGACCTGGGTGAACGCCTTTTCGATGAGCTGGTAATCCATCTTGTGGGCGATGCCCATGCTCTCGGCCTGTTCGATGAAGTCGTTGGCGGTCACGATTTCGTCGCCGAGCGAAATGCGCATGAGCAGTTCGTGAATCACGATCTCGCCGGTCGCGGTGTCGCAGATCGGCTGGAAGAACGGCACGATGCGGTGCTGGTCGAGCGCGTTCTGGATCATCAGCGACTTTTCGCCGGCTTTCCGGAACACTTCGGCCATCTCGTCCTCGTTCGGGATGGCGATCGCGTTCTTGCCGGCGTTCTTCGCCTTGTACATCATGTTGTCGGCTACCAGGAACAGATCCTTCGGGTTTTCGCCGTGGTCGGGGCTGATGGCGATGCCGATCGAGGTGGTGGCCTTGAGCTTGATGCCGTCGGGCGTGTCCATCGAAAACTCTTCGAGCATCTCGCCGATGCGCTGCGCCACGACGTAAGCCTGCGTCTCGGACGCCTCGGGCAGGATGATGCAGAACTCGTCGCCGCCGTAGCGCGCCAGCAGGTCGCCGTTGCGCACGGCCTTTTGCAGCAGCTTGGCGAACGCCTGCAGGAAGGCGTCGCCGAAGTGATGGCCGAAGCGGTCGTTGATGGTCTTGAAGTTGTCCATGTCGAGCATCATCACGGCGAACTTCTGCTCATGCCGCCTGGCGCGCCCGACTTCGTAACCCAGCAGCTCCCAGAACATGCGCTGGTTGTACAGGTCGGTGAGCGGGTCGCGCGTGGCGTAGTGCTCCAGGTCTTTGGTGTACTTGTAGATCGCCTTGACCGAGCCGACCAGGTTCAGGAGCGTGGTCAGGATGCTGCCGATGACCATGTGCCGCACGTTGTCCTGCGCCATGGTCGACTGCACGCCGATGCCGACGATGCCGCCGATCTTGGGCGTGTCCAGCAGCAGCGTCTTGGTCTGCAGCTCGATGTCGCGCAGGCTCAGCTCGGGCAGCGTGCCGGTATCGTCGGCGATGTTGTGCACGATGTTGAGCAGGCTGGCGCCGTGCAGCAGCGAGTGCTCGCGGATCTGCTGGCGCAGGATGCGTTCCAGGAGCCGCACCGTGTTGTCGCGGGGCCGGTTGCGCCAGAACACTTCGCATTCGTACGCTTCTTCCTCCACCCGGAAAATCGTCACCAACGCATAGGCTTCGATGATCGGATTGATTTCCAGCAGCAGGTTCTGGATAAATTCGCGCCAGTCGCGCACCACGTTGGAGGTGATGATGAATTTTTCCAGCAGCCTGATCTCGAATTCGAGCACGCCCTTGTCGACGGCGACGCTCTTGACCTTTTCGACCAGCAGCGCTACATGCTCGAAAGCCTGGTCGAATTCGCGGAAGCCGAACTCGACCTTGCCGATGTCGAAATGCTCGAAATCTTTGATCGTGTTGAACGATTCGACCTTGCGCCGGAACAGATACGCCGAGCGCTCCAGCCGGTGCACGACCGACGAAGTCAATGCCCCGGCAGCCACCAGCACCAGCGTGCCCAGCGCCAGGAAGAGCGCGACATAATAGCCGCGCACGGTGCCCGCTACCGGCTCGATCTTGTGGCGGATATCGATCACGCCGAGCACGTCGCCAGTCTTGGCGTTAAAGTGGCAGTTCATGCATTCGCTCTGGGCCTGGAGCGGATAGAGGTAGCGGATCTGGTCCCCGGTCGTGGCGATCACGTTCTTGCCGTCACGCAGCACCTGCTGCGCCAGGTCCGATGGTGGCGGTGTCTTGGTGTCGCCGTACAGCGCGGCCACGTCGTCGCTGCGATAGACGTCGATGCGTTCGACGAAGCTCGGAAAGGCGGAGCGGCTGGCGGTTTCGGCCTCGTCGATCTGGCTGCGCAAGCCGCCGCTGCGCAGAACCTGGTAGATCGCGTTGCGGTTTTGCGCGGCGACTTCTTCCGAGGTGGCGCGCGAGCGCTCTTCCAGCAGTTTTTCGTAAAGAATCGACGACGCGAAGGTCGCTCCCAGGAACACCAGCAGCGCGACGCTCACGGTGGACAGGAACACAAATCCTCGCAGGCTGCCGAGCACGCGGGAAACCATTTTGAATACATCTCGCATGGTGCGAGCCCTCTATATGAGTGTGAATCTATGTGGCGGCGTCAGGCGCAACGCATAGTGCATGCATGGGCAGCCCCGGCGCCCCGGCGGCAATCGATCCGGGAAACGATCCAGCAAAAAGCAGGGGATGCGGGTGAATGGACGACAAGGCAGCCGTTGGAGCCGAGCGCTGCGCGAATGCAAGCTTAGGCGCGAGCCTAAACCATTTCCTTGATCTAGGGCAACTAATTACTTTTTGGAAATTACGAGGGAGTGCACCACGGCGGCGATCTCGGCGCTCATCCTGGCCAAGGCGCGCGCGTAGGCCGCAGCCAGCGCCTCGTAGCCGTCCGCCTGCACCGCCTCGCGCAGGGCCGAGCGGCCGGCGTGCAGCGTCGTTCCCTCGTGCCGCACGCTCCACGCGGCCAGCACCGTCACGCCTTGCCCCGGCACGGCGTCGAACTGCTCGATATCGAGCGCAATCCGGTAGTCGGCGCGTTCGCCTGCCTGGCCGCCGGCGGAAACGGTGCGTGCATCGGGCAGCCGTCCCGCCAGGTCGGCGGCCAGCACGCGCGCAATCTCCGCGCCCAGCGGCTGCGCCCAGCGGTGGTGCTCCAGCACATCGACCCGGTTGGGGCTGCGGCGCACCACCAGTTGCGGCCGGTCGACCATCTCCGGCACCGTGACCGGCCCCACCGCTACGGTGAAGCGGGCTTGGCTGCGCGCCTCGGCCGGCATCGGTGCGGGCGCCGGGCTGAGCGTATAGAAGGTTTCCTGCGGCGGGGTGCGGCAGGCGGCCAAGAAGAAGGCTTGGGCGAGGATTGCCGCCGCTAGGGCGAAGGCTGGGCGCGTGCGCATGCGCTATTCCTTTCCGCGGATGAGCGCCTCGGGATGGCGGCTCAGGTAATCGGCCAGCACGCGCAGTGCGCGCGCGGCGCGGTTCACTTCCTGCAACGTCGAGCGCAGGTCTTCCTGCACCGGCGCGTCTGACGACAAGGCGTGCTCGGCATTGCCCAGCGCCTTGTGCGCCTGCTCCAGCGTGCCCTTCAGCTCCGGCAGTACGGCGGCATCCAGCTGCCGCAGCACCGCATCGGCGCTGCGCAGCGTGGTGTCGAGGCTCTTGAGCGAGCGATCGACGTCGTGCCCGATCGATTCGAACGGCACCTTGTCGAGCTTGCGCGCGATGCTGGCCAAGGTATCCTGGATATCGGCGAAACTGCCGGCCACGCTCGGCAGCACCGGGGGGGCATGGCGCCAGTCGACCTTGGCGGCAGGCGCGTGCGGGAAGAAGTCCAGCGCCACGAACAGCTGCCCGGTCAGCAGGTTGCCGCTCTTGAGCTGCGCGCGCAGGCCGCGCGCCACCAGCTTGTCGAGGAAGGCCTGCGGGTTGCGCTCCAGCGGCGAAGGCGCCGGCGCCGCACCGCGCGCGCGCAGGCGTTCGGGGAACAGGCTGATTTCCACCGGAAAGCGGATCGCCCCGGACTCATCCTTGTACTCCACGCCGATGGAATTGACTTCGCCGATCTCGATGCCATGCAGGTCGATGGCGGCACCGGGCGCCAGCCCGCGCAGGGATTCGTCGAAATAGAGCACGTACGGCTGCGCCTGCCGGCTTGGTAGCTTGAAGGCGCTTTCCCGGTCGCGGTACAAGGTAAAGCTGGAGTCGGACGCCGCTGGTGCGCCGCCCTCGACACCCGGCGGCGTCTGGAACGAGATGCCGCCGACCACGACCGAGGTCAGCGATTCGGTGTTGAGCGTGAGGCCGCCGCTGTTGACCGACAGGTCCACGCCGCTGGCTTGCCAGAAGCGCGTGTCGGCGCTGACGAAGCGGTCGTTGGGAGCGTCGATGAAAATGTCGAGCGTCACGCCGCGCCCGTCGCCATCGATGCGATAGCCGGTCACCCGGCCGACCGCGACGCGCCGGAAATAGACTGGGGCGCCGAGGTAGAGCGAGTCCATGTTTTCGGCGTGCAGCATGAACTGGCTGCCCTTGGCGTCGGACAGCACCGGCGGCGGCGTGTCGAGGCCGACGAAATGCCGCCTGTCCTGGGCCGAGGTGCCGGCGTCGGTGCCGATATAGGCGCCCGAGAAGAGCGTGCCCAGCCCGGTGATGCTGCCCAGGGTGATGCGCGGACGCTCCACCCAGAAGCGCGTGTCCTGCACCAGCAGCTGCTCGGCCTGCTTGGCGATCTGGGCGGTGACGATCACGTGCGAGCGGTCTTCGGCGATCGCGACGGCCGACACCGTGCCGATATCGACTTCCTTGTAGCGCACCTTGGTCTTGCCGGCTTCCAGGCCTTCCGCATTCTTGAATTCGATGGTGATGACCGGCCCCTGCGCCAGCAGGTAGTGCGCGGCCAGCCAGATCCCGAGCAGGGCGGCGACGATCGGGATGATCCAGACCAGCGGCACGGTCCAGTGCCGCTTGGGCACGGCCACGGCGTCGGGGATGGAGGACTGATCCGGCGGCGTGTCAGGCATTGCGCTCCCTAATCCGGATCATCACAGCCTCTCGTCCCAGATCAGCCTGGGGTCGAAGCTGTGGGCGGCCAGCATCGTGAGCACCACGACCGTGCCGAAGGCGGCCGCGCCGGGGCCGGCGCGCATCGAGGCAAACGATTCGACCTGTACCAGCGCCACAGACAGGGCGGCCACGTAGATGTCGAGCATCGACCAGCGCCCGATTGCGTCGACCAGGCGGTACAGCCGGGTGCGCTGGCGCGGCTGCCAATCCATGCGGCGCTGCACCGACACCAGCAGCAGGGTCAGCGCAATGAGCTTGGTCAGCGGCACCACGATACTGGCAAAGAAGATCAGCGCCGCGACGAACCAGGAGCCGCTGTTCCAGAACAGGATTACGCCGCTCATGATCGTATTGCTTTGCACGTCGAACAGCGAGCGCGTTTCCAGGATCGGCAGCGTATTGGCCGGTATGTAAAGGAGGTAGGAGGCGATCACGAACGCCCAGGTGCGCGACACGCTGTTGGGCTTGCGCGCATGCAAGCGGGCGTGGCAGCGCGGGCAGCGCAGCGCATCCGGCGTGCTGCGGCAGCGGCACAACAGGCCACACGCAGGACAGGTGATCAGCCCGTGCCGGGCCGCGGAGCCGCCCCGGGATTCCACTACGTTCATCGCCTGTCCTCCGCGCGGATCGTCTCGACCCAGCCCCAGAAATCGCGCGCGCTGAATGACGCGGCGACTGCGGAAAACGTCGCGATCAGGCCGACGAACGCCCACAGCGCGAGGCCGGGCAGGATGGTGGCGAGATCCGACAGCTTGGCCAGGGTCACCAGCAGGCCGAGCAGGAACACTTCGATCATGACCCAGCGGTGGGTCGCCAGCACGAAGCGAAAGGTGTGCGCCAGCCCCGGCACGATGCGGCAGGCGCGCAACGGCAGCAGCATGTACAGCAGCGCGCACAACTCCAGCGCCGGCGCCAGGATGGCGGTGCCGAGTACCAGCGCGGCCACCAGCGGCCGGTTCTGGTGGTACAGGGTCAGCACGGTGCCAGTCAGCGTGGTCGCATTGTAGACACCGTACTTTTCCAGCGCCGCGATCGGGAACAGGTTGGACACGAGAAACAGAATCGCGCTGGCCAGCACCAGCGCAATCATCCAGTCCAGGCGCGAGCGCGTGCCCCGGTAAAGCCGCGCGCCACAACGCACGCAATGGGCGTCATGGTGTGGTTGCAGGGCGACTTCATGCTGAAGCAGGTCGCAATGCCGACAGGCAAGCAGCCTTTGTTGCGAGTTGGTTTCCATGATGGTTGTGACCTGCGGGTGGGAAGCACGCTCCCGCCTGTCGGAAAATGCAGGTTGCGCTAGTCGATTTGTACGATAGACAACAGGATTGCGCAGAGGTTGCGTCGGTTTGACGACAAGCAGGAAGCGGGAAGGCCGGAGCGGCGGAAAAAGCCGACAGCGAGTTGAGTGCCGGGGGAAGGCGGCGCATCCCTTTCCCGTCCGGCGCCGGGAAAGGGAGTGTGCGTGCTACATGTTGCGCCGGTACTGCCCGCCCACCTCGAACAGCGCATTGCTGATCTGCCCGAGCGAACAGGCGCGCACCGCGTCCATCAGGGTGGCGAACACGTTCTCGTTGTCGATCACCGCCTGCTGCAGGCGCTGCAGCAGGGCAGGCGCATCTTTCGCGTGGCGTTGATGAAAGTCGGCCAGACGCTTGAGCTGCGACTGCTTTTCCTCTTCCGTGGAGCGCGCCAGTTCCAGTTGCTGAGGCGTGGCGTCGCCCTTCGGATTGCGGAAGGTGTTCACGCCGATGATGGGCAGCGTGCCGTCGTGCTTCAGGTGCTCGTAATACATCGACTCTTCCTGGATCTTGCCGCGCTGGTAGCCGGTCTCCATCGCGCCCAGGACGCCGCCGCGCTCGGCGATGCGCTCGAACTCTTGCAGCACCGCTTCTTCCACCAGATCGGTCAGCTCCTCGATGATGAACGAGCCCTGGTTCGGGTTCTCGTTCTTCGCCAGGCCCCATTCGCGGTTGATGATCAACTGGATCGCCAATGCGCGCCGTACCGATTCGTCGGTCGGCGTCGTGATCGCCTCGTCGTAGGCGTTGGTATGCAGCGAGTTGCAGTTGTCGTAGATCGCGATCAGCGCCTGCAGCGTGGTGCGGATGTCGTTGAAGTCGATCTCCTGCGCATGCAGCGAGCGCCCCGACGTCTGGATGTGGTACTTCAGCTTTTGCGAACGCTCGTTGGCGCCGTACTTGTCGCGCATGGCGACTGCCCAGATGCGACGCGCCACGCGCCCCAGCACCGTGTATTCCGGGTCCATGCCGTTGGAGAAGAAGAACGACAGGTTGGGTGCGAAATCGTCGATATTCATGCCGCGCGCCAGATACGCTTCGACGAAGGTGAAGCCGTTCGACAGCGTGAACGCCAGCTGCGAAATCGGGTTCGCGCCCGCCTCGGCGATGTGGTAGCCGGAAATCGACACCGAGTAGAAGTTGCGCACCTGGTTCCGCACAAAGAATTCCTGGATGTCGCCCATCACCTTGAGGCTGAACTCGGTGGAGAAGATGCAGGTGTTCTGGCCCTGGTCTTCCTTGAGGATGTCGGCCTGCACCGTGCCGCGCACGTTTTGCAGCACCCAGGCGCGCAGTTGCGCCGCTTCGTCGGCGCTCGGCTCGCGCCCGTGTTCGGCGCGGAACTTGTCCATGCGCTGGTCGATCGCGGTATTCATGAACATCGCGAGGATCGTCGGTGCCGGGCCGTTGATCGTCATCGACACCGAGGTGGCCGGATCGCACAGATCGAAGCCGTCGTACAGTACCTTCATGTCGTCGAGCGTCGCGACCGACACGCCGGAGTTGCCGATCTTGCCATAGATGTCCGGGCGCAGGGCTGGGTCGGCGCCGTACAGCGTGACCGAGTCGAACGCGGCCGACAGGCGCTTGGCGTCCATGCCGGCCGACACCAGCTTGAAGCGGCGGTTGGTGCGGAACGGGTCGCCCTCGCCGGCAAACATGCGGGTCGGGTCTTCGTTCTCGCGCTTGAACGGGAACACGCCAGCGGTGTACGGGAAGGAGCCGGGCAGGTTTTCCGCCATCAGCCAGCGCAGGATTTCGCCGTGGTCCTCGAACTTCGGCAGCGACACCTTGCGGATGGTGTTTCCCGACAGCGTCTTGTACGTCAGGCGCGTGCGCAATTCCTTGTCGCGGATCTTGGTGACGAACTCGTCGCCGGCATAGGCGGCCTTCATCTCCGGCCAGCACGCCAGCAGCTTCTTCGCATTGGCATCGAGCTGGTTGTCGCGCTCGGCGATCAGGTCGTCCATGTCGGCGCTCTTGCCGCACGCGGCAAGCATGCGCTTCGATTCCTGCAACTGCTGGCGTTCGCGCGCCAGCCTGACCTGTTTTGCCGTGTGCTTGTGATAGCCGCGCACGGTGTCCGCGATTTCCGCGAGATAGCGGGTACGGGCAGGTGGCAGGATCGCATTCTTGCCGGAGGAATGGCGCACCTGTACCGGCGCCAGCTTGCCAGGCTGCGTTTTCAAACCAAGTTCCGTCAGCTTCGGCAGTAAGCCCTGGTACAGAGCGGTCACGCCGTCGTCATTGAAGCGCGAGGCCTGGGTGCCGAACACCGGCATGTCCTCGGGCTTCTTGCTGAACAGTTCCCTGTTGCGCTGGTATTGCTTGGCCACGTCGCGCAGCGCATCCTGTGCGCCCTTGCGGTCGAACTTGTTGATCGCGACAAAGTCCGCGAAGTCGAGCATGTCGATCTTTTCCAGCTGCGACGCCGCGCCAAACTCCGGCGTCATCACGTACATCGACACGTCGACATGCGGCACGATCGCGGCGTCGCCCTGGCCGATGCCGGACGTTTCCACGATCACCAGGCCGAATCCGGCCACTTTGCAGGCGGCGATCACGTCCGGCAGCGCCTGCGAAATCTCGGAACCCGCTTCGCGCGTGGCGAGCGAACGCATGAAGACGCGCGCCTGGCCGTTCCACGGATTGATCGCATTCATGCGGATGCGGTCGCCCAGCAGCGCGCCGCCCGACTTGCGGCGCGACGGGTCGATCGACACCACGGCGATGTGCAGGCAATCGGCCTGGTCGAGGCGGATGCGGCGGATCAGCTCGTCGGTGAGCGACGACTTGCCCGCGCCGCCGGTGCCGGTAATGCCCAGCACCGGCGTATTGATGGTGTCGGCAGCCTTGTGCAGTTCGTTCTTCAAGGCGGGGTCGGCCTTGCCGTTTTCCAGTGCCGTGATCAGTTGCGCCAGCGGCCGTTGCCGCTCGCCGATCTCGCCGCCGGTAAGCTGCGCCAGGCTGGTCGGCGCATATGTGGACAGGTCGACGTCGCAGGCTTGGACCATCGATTCGATCATGCCCGCCAGGCCCATGCGCTGGCCGTCTTCCGGACTGAAGATGCGTGCCACGCCATAGGCATGGAGTTCCGCGATTTCGGAAGGGACGATCACGCCGCCGCCGCCGCCGAATACCTTGATGTGGGCGCCGCCGCGCGCGCGCAAGAGGTCGATCATGTACTTGAAGTACTCGACATGGCCGCCCTGGTAGCTCGATACCGCAATGCCTTGCGCATCTTCCTGCAGCGCGGCGGTGACGATCTCATCGACCGAGCGGTTGTGGCCGAGGTGAATGACTTCCGCGCCGTGTGCCATCAGGATGCGGCGCATGATATTGATCGACGCATCATGGCCGTCGAACAGCGACGCGGCGGTGACGAAGCGGACCTTGTTGGCGGGTTTGTACTCGGCAAGTTTCTTGGCGACGGAAAGGTCGGTCATGGCGCGGGTGTCTCTTCCTTGGAATGTGAATAATCGGCGCTACGAATGACGTTTACGTTAACGTCAATTTAACGGCCCGTCAATCCGGCTCCGCGCCTTTATTGCGCACGGCGGCAAGGCTGCTGCGCGCTTGGTAGGGTCCGTATTCCGGACCAAAATATTGCTCGATTTGAATCTTCCATGTAGTTGACCGGAAGACAAGCATCGGATACGTTGTTGTATTACGGAATCGTTGGGACATTCTGGCGCGCGCCAGGGCAGCGCGTTTGTACCTCGGAGCGCCTCAAGGGCCTCATCCAGGGAGGAAGTAGTGAGTGAAGAAGCACGGGGCCGGCCCCAGATCCTGATCGTCGACGATGTGCCGACCAACGTCTTCGTGCTCGGCAATGCCTTATCGGACTCCTACGACGTGCGCTTTGCGACGTCCGGCCCGGAAGCGCTGGAGCTGGCCACGCGCTATCCGCCCGACGTGATCCTGCTGGACGTGATGATGCCCGGCATGAGCGGCCATGACGTCCACCGGCGCCTGCGCCAGGACCCGGTGCTGCACGACGTCGCGGTCATCTTCGTGACCGCCGACGCCTCGCTCGACAGCGAACTGGAAGGGTTCATGTGCGGCGCCGAAGACTACATCACCAAGCCGGTCGTCGTCCCGATCCTGCTGGCCCGCGTCAAGAACGTGCTGGAGCGCAGCCGCCGGCGCAAGGATTTGGAGCTGTGCCTGTCCGGCGCCGAGCAGGGCCTGTGGGAGTGGCAAATCAATGCGGAAACGGTGAAATTCAACGCGAACTGGGCGATTCCGCTTGGCTATGCGCGCGGCGAAATGAGTCCGTGCGTGCTGACCTGGCAGCATATCGTGCATCCGGACGACTGGCCGACGCTGTTTGCCGCGCGTGACGCCTATTTCAGCGGCAAGTCGCGCCTGTTTGACCCGGAAATCCGCATGCGCCACAAGAGCGATGCCTTCGTCTGGATGCAGCTGCACGGCAAGGCCGTCGACGTCGACGAGCAGCAGCGCCCCTTGCGGCTGATGGGCACCTACATGAACATTGGCCGGCGTAAGCACGCCGAGATCGAATTGCGCAAGCGGGAAACGCAGCTCGCCACCATGATCGCTTCGCTGCAGGATGCGGTGCTGGTGCTCGATCAGGCGGGCCGCATCACGATGCGCCATGTCCCGGAAAACAGCGCGCTGTCGTTCCTGACGCCGGCGCTGCTGGGGCAGCTGTATGCCGCGGCGCTGCCCGGCGCCATCGCCCAGCTGCTGGACCAGGCCATCGCCGACATCCGCGCATCGCGCCAGTCGGTGCAGGTCGAATGCGAACTGGCGGCGGACGATTGCCGCCATTACCTGCATCTGACCGTCAATGCGCTGGCCGGCTCCGACCAGGACCCGACCGGTTACCTGGTCGTGATGCAGGACATCACGCCGCGCAAGATGGCGGAAGAAGAAATCCGCACCTTGGCCTTCTTCGATGCCCTGACCAAGCTGCCCAACAAGCGCATGCTGCGCGACCGGCTGCGGCTGGCGCTTGGCATGAGCGGGCGCAACGGGCGCTGCGGCGCCGTGCTGTTCGTGGATCTCGACAATTTCCGGCGGCTGGAGCAGACCCACGGCCATGCCGTTCCCGATCACATCCTGATGGAGATAGCGCGGCGCCTCGAACGCTGCATGCAAGGCAGCAGCGTGGTGGCGTGCGCCGGCCGCGACCAGTTCCTGGTGCTGCTGGAAGACCTGAGCGACACGGAAATCGACGCCGCCAACACGGTCAGCCGGGTTGGCGAGAAAATCCAGACGGCGATCAATCAGGCGGTCGTCATCGCGGACCAGGAGTAC
The DNA here is from genome assembly GCF_000818395.1 of Noviherbaspirillum autotrophicum. Taxonomy (GTDB): domain Bacteria; phylum Pseudomonadota; class Gammaproteobacteria; order Burkholderiales; family Burkholderiaceae_D; genus Noviherbaspirillum; species Noviherbaspirillum autotrophicum. Next base: position 666,599 of record NZ_JWJG01000028.1, read on the forward strand.
CGCGTGACCGCCTCGATCGGCGCGGCCATGATCAACGGCCAGAGCCATAGCGAAGACATGCTGCTGCAGCAGGTGCAGCTGGCCAAGGACAGCGCTAAGTCGGCGGGCGGCAACACGCTCAAGTTCTTTGACCCGGAAATGCAGGCCAGCGCGCAGAATTACGTCGCGCTGGAACAGGCGATCTACAAGGGATTGCAACGCGAGGAGTTCTTCCTGGTCTACCAGCCGCAGCTCGACAGCGACGGCCGCATCATCGGCGCCGAGGCGCTGGTGCGCTGGCAGCATCCGGAGCAGGGCTTGCTCGGGCCGGGCCACTTCATCGCGCTGGCCGAAGAGACCGGGCTGATCGTGCCGCTCGGGCTGTACGTGCTCAAGGCCGCCTGCCACCAGCTGTGCCGCTGGCAGCTCAATGCGGCCACGGCGCATCTCACCGTGTCGGTCAACGTCAGCTCGCGCCAGTTTGAAAAACCCGGCTTCGTGGACGATGTCGAACTGCTGGTGCAATCCAGCGGCATCAATCCGCGCCAGCTCAAATTCGAAATCACCGAGAGCCTGCTGCTGGAAAATACGGAAAGCATCGTCGGCAAGATGCGGCGCCTGCGCGAGATTGGCATCAGCCTGTCGCTCGACGATTTCGGCACTGGTTATGCCTCGCTGGCTTATCTGAAGAACCTGCCGCTGGACCAGCTCAAGATCGACCAATCGTTCGTGCGCAATGCGCCGCAAAGCAGCGTCGACGTAGCGATCATCCGCTCCATCATGTCGCTCGGCAAAAGCTTGGGCATTGCCGTGATCGCCGAAGGCGTGGAAACCGAGGCACAATGGCGCTTCCTGATCGGCGAAGGATGCACCCTGTTCCAGGGCTTTCATTTCAGCCGGCCCTGCGGCGTGCGGGAGTTCGAGGCGCAGCTGTAGCAGGCTGTTGACAAACTACTGCGCGGGCCGAGATCGCGACGTTTTTCAACAGCCCCGCGACAGCGCTCAACCTGCGCCCGCCATGAAACGCCGTAACGCCGCCAGCGCTTCCGCGTACCGCAGTTCCCGCGCCTGGCGGCTGACGTCGCGAAAGCCGGCTACCAGGCGCGTATCGCGCAGCATGCCTTCGATAGCGTCGACTGTCGGCATCGCGCCGAAATCGCGCGACTCCAGCTGTTGCTCCAGCAGTTCGAGCTGGTGGCGCAGCTGCGCCGGCGCGTATTGCCCTGGCGCGGCGCCAGCCAGATGGTCCGTTTCGTCGACTTCCGCACTTGCGCGCAGCGTTGCAACGGCCTGCGTGCAGGCACGGGCCAGCCTGTCCGCCAGCTCGCCTATCCTGTTGTGCCGCTGTTCCTTGATGCCGGCGGCAAGCTCGTTCGCCGCCTGCGACACGTCCTCCAGCCCGAGGCTGCCCGCGTCGCTCTTCAGTTCGTGACAGATCCGGAACAGCGCGTCGCCATCGTTCGGCGCTTGGCATGAGCGGATGGCGTCGGCGGATTGCGCATGACGGCTGGCAAAGGAATGCAGCAGCCGTCGGTACAGCGCCGCGTTGCCATGCAGCCGCACCAAGGCTTGCCGCACGGCGACGCCGGGCAGCGCGCGCTCGAGCTGCGCGATGTCTTCCTGCGCTGCCGGCTGCGGCGCCGATATTACGGGCTGAGCACCGGGCTGCCCGCCGCCGTCGGGCCTGATCCATTCGACCAACCGGTTGGCCAATTCCTGCGGATCGATCGGCTTGGCGATATGGGCATTCATTCCGGCTGCCAGGCTGGCATCGCGGTCCTGCGGCATGGCGGCGGCAGTCATCGCGAAAATCGGCAGCCGCTGGCCGTTCGGCAAGTCGCGGATCAGCCGGGTCGCTTCCAGGCCATCCATGACGGGCATGTGCAGATCCATCAGTACCGCGTCGAACGGCTCGTGGCGCACCCGCTCCACCGCTTCCTGGCCGTTGGCGGCGAGCGTCACGGCCAGGCCGGCGCGGCCCAGGAATTCGCTGACGACTTCCTGGTTCAGCGCATTGTCCTCGACCAGCAGGATGCGTGCCCCTTGCAGGCGCGCCAGGGTTTCGCGCGGCGCCAGGTAATTGGCGCCCGGAGGCGTCGGCCGCGCCTGGCCGGGGGACTGGATGTGCAGCAGGGCGTCGAACAGCGCCGACGGCACCACCGGCTTAGTCAGCACCGAATCGAGCGCCGCCGCGCCCGCTTCCTGCAGCAGCTCGTCCTTGTCGTGTGCGGTCACCATCGCCATCACCGGCGTGCGCCGGATGCGTCCGGCCTGCGCCGCCCGCGCGATTTCCTGCGCCACGTCCAGTCCGCTCAGGCCCGGCATTCTCCAGTCCAGCAGCAGCAGTTCGAAGGGCGTGCCGGCCGCCTCCGCGGCAAAGACCGCTTCCAGCGCATGGCGCCCGGACGGCGCCGTCTGCGCCTCGAAGCCCCACGATTGCAGCAGCTTGCGCAGCATGATGCGCGAGGTTTCATGGTCGTCCACCACCAGCGACTTCATCGGACGCAGCTGCTGCAGCCGGTCCGGCGCCGCGTGCGCCGCGGCGGCTCCGCAGTGCACCGTGAAGGTGAACGTGCTGCCGCGCCCCGGTTCGCTGTCCACGCCGATGTCGCCGCCCATCAGATGCACCAGCTGGCGGCAGATGGCCAGCCCGAGGCCGGAGCCGCCGAACTTGCGCGTGATCGACGTGTCGGCCTGCGCGAATGCCTGGAACAGCCGCTCGCACTGGGCCGCGTCCAGGCCGATGCCGGTATCCTTGACCGCCACCTGCAGCACGATGTCGTCGCCGCGGCGCTCGCGCAGGTCGACCTTGACGTGGATTTCGCCGGCTTCGGTGAACTTGATGGCATTGCCGACCAGGTTGTTCAATACCTGCTCGAAGCGCAGCGGATCGCCCACCACCCGGCATGGCACGCGCGGATCGAGTTCGACGAACAGCTCCAGGCCCTTTTCTTCGATGCGCCCGCTAAACAGGTTGCAGACATTCTTCAGGCAGTTTTCCAGCTGAAATTCGGTCCGCTCCAGGTGCAGCTGGCCAGCCTCGATCTTGGAATAGTCGAGGATGTCGTTGAGCAGCCCCAGCAATGCCGCCGACGACACCTGGACTTTTTGCAGGTAATCCTTCTGCTTGTGCGTCAGGCTCGTTTCCAGCACCAGATGGGTCAGGCCCATGATCGCATTCATAGGCGTGCGGATTTCATGGCTCATGTTGGCCAGGAAGGCGCCCTTGGCGCGCGAGGCAGCTTCGGCCGCATCCTTGGCCTGTCGCAGCTCCTGCGTGCGCAGCGCCACGGTGCTTTCAAGGTTGCGGTTGAGGTCCTTGAGTTCCTTCATCGAATCGAACAGCCGGGAGCGGCTTTCGTTAAGGGCGTGCACCAGGTCGCCCAGCTCGTCCTGGTACGGATAGTCGATCTGCTCGACGGGCGCGCCGCCGTGCTCGCGCTGGAAGCGCCAGCCGGACACCGCCTTGGCCACCCGGGTCACGCTGTCGGACAGGCGGAAGCGCACGGCCCACGAAAAGATCAGCCACAGGCCGGCGGTGAAGATGACGGAATTGATGAGCACGACCAGGAAGGTGTACTTGATGCGGTTCCAGGCCACTTCGCGGCTGGAATACATGTCCAGGTAGCCGATCAGCTTGTCTTCGCCGCGCGGCGGGCGGTAGACCAGCGGCAGCACCTGCTGCCGGTCGCGCCACGGGAAAGTGCTGTTGGCTTCATGCGGCGTGGCCGGCACCTCGCCGTCGGCAGCCAGCACCTCGCCCCTGGCGCCGGTCACGCGCGCGCCGGTGACGATGGCATTTTGCCGGATGCCGCTCACCGTGGCGGCGATGCCGTCCGTGTCCAGCTTCCACACCGCCTCGGTGACGGTCGGCCCCACGGTCTTGCCCAGCGAAGCGAGGTCGGCGGCAATGTCGCTGGTCACCGAAACGTACTGGATCGCCAGCTGCACCGCGGTCATGCTCAGCGCCAGCGCCAGGTACCATGGAAACATCGTGTACAGCAGGCGGCGCGCCAGCGATTGTGTCGAAAACATCGGCTTCCCCCCAGATTTATTGTCAGACGCTTCGTCGGCTGGCGTGCCGGGGCACGGCGCGCAAAGAACCGTCCGCTAGCGGGTAGTGTAGCGACATTTATGGCGTGAAGGCACAGGTTCGCCCGCGCCCTGATGCGTTGCCGCATCAGGGCGTATCGGAGGTATGGGGCGTCAGGCCGCGTGCGGCAAGCCGGACTGCGGCGCGAATTTCTGCAGGAGCGCCTCCTGTTCCGCCCGGACTTGCCCGACCGCCTTTGCCTTCACATGGCCGAAACCGCGTATCTTCTCCGGCAAGGCTGCAATCTCCGCCGCCATTGCCAGATTATCCGCGCGCAGGCCATCGAGCAGCGACAGCACCGTCACCCGGTATTCGTCGATCAGGCGCCGTTCCATGCGGCGCTCGGCGCTATAACCGAACACGTCAAAGCGCGTGCCGCGCAGCTTCTTCAGCTTCGCCAGCAGCCGGAATCCGTGCCACATCCAGGCGCCGTACTGCGCTTTGACCGGGACGCCGTTCGCATCCTTCTTCGCGAACAGGGGCGGCGCGAGGTTGAACGTCAGCGTGAACTCGCCCTCGAACTGCTGCTTGAGCTTGTTGATGAACGTGCCGTCGGTGTACAGGCGGGCGACTTCGTATTCATCCTTGTACGCCATCAGCTTGAAGTAGGATTTCGCCACCGCGCGTGTGAGCCGGTCGCCTGCGCCCAGCGCGCTTTCTGCTTTGTGCACCGTATTGACCAGCGCTTCGTAGCGCGCCGCATAGGCTGCGTCCTGATACGCGGTGAGGAAGGCGATGCGGCGCGCGATCAGTCCGTTGAGCGTCTGCGGCATCTGCAGTAAGACCGGCTGCGCGGGCGTGGCGATGCGCTCCACCCGCGCCAGGTCCGCCGCCGCGCGCCGGCCCCACAGGAAGCTCTTCTTGTTCGATTCGATCGCCACGCCGTTCAATTCGATTGCGCGCAGCAAGGCCGCCTCCGACAACGGCAGCGCGCCTTTCTGGTACGCGAAGCCGAGCATGAACAGGTTGGTCGCAATCGCGTCGCCCATCAGCGCGGTGGCCAGGCGCGTGGCGTCGATGTAGTCGGCGCGCTCGGCCACCGATTCGTTGATCAGCGAACGTACCTGCTCGAACGGAAATTGCCAGTCCGGGTTCCTGGTGAAATGGCCGGTTGGTTGTCGGTGCGTGTTGATGACTGCCCGAGTGCGCCCTGCGCGCATCTTGGAAATGGCATCCTGCGCGCCGGCGGTCAGCATGTCGCCGCCCAGCACCAGGTCCGCTTCGCCGGTGGCGATGCGTTGCGCACGGATCGTGCCCGGCACGCGCGCAATGCGGATGTGCGAGGTGACCGAGCCGTTTTTCTGCGACATGCCGGTCATGTCGAGCACCGACACGCCCTTGCCTTCCAGGTGCGCGGCCATGCCGATCAGCGCGCCGATGGTGATGACGCCGGTGCCGCCGATGCCGTTCAACAGGATGTTGTACGGCGCATCGCAGGCCGGCAGCACGGGATCGGGCAGGGGGCCGAAATCGTCCTGTTTGGCGGTGCCTGTAGTCGATTTCCTCAGCGTGCCGCCTTCGACCGTCACGAAGCTCGGGCAGAAACCTTTCACGCATGAGTAATCCTTGTTGCACGACGACTGGTCGATGCTGCGCTTGCGGCCGAACTCGGTTTCGAGAGGCAGGATCGACGTGCAGTTCGACTGCACGCCGCAATCGCCGCAGCCTTCGCATACCGCGTCATTAATGAACAAGCGTTGCGCCGGGTCGGGATATTCGCCTTTCTTGCGGCGCCGGCGCTTCTCGGCCGCGCAGGTCTGGTCGTAGATCAGCACCGACACGCCTTGCACCTCGCGCAGTTCGCGCTGCACCGCATCGAGCTCCTTGCGGTCGTGCAGGCTGACGATCGCCGGCAGCGCCGAGCGGTCGGCATAGCGGGAAAGGTCCTCGGTCACCAGCGCGATGCGTTTGACGCCTTCGGCCGCCATCTGCTGCGCGATCATCGGCACCGACGTGATCCCGTCCACTGGCTGGCCGCCGGTCATTGCGACCGCGTCGTTGTACAGGATCTTGTAGGTGATATTGACGTTGGCCGCGATCGCAGCGCGGATCGCCAGATAGCCGGAATGAAAATAGGTGCCGTCGCCCAGGTTCTGGAACACATGCGGCACCTTGGAAAACGCCGCCTGTCCGATCCACGGCGCGCCTTCGCCGCCCATGTGGGTGGTGAGCTTGTTGTGCTCGGGGTAGATCGCGGTCGCCATCACGTGGCAGCCAATGCCGGCCAGCGCGAAGCTGCCTTCCGGGACACGGGTCGAGGCATTGTGCGGGCAGCCGGAACAGTAGAACGCCGGGCGTGGCGGCGTGTTGACCGCCTTGGTCAAGACCTTGTCCTTTGCTTCCAGGAAGGCCAGGCGCGCCTTGATCAGGTCGCTGGTGTGGAAGCGCGCAATACGCGCAGCAATCACGCGCGCGATCTGCGCGATCGAAAAATCGGCTTTCGGCGCCAGCAGCCAGTCGCCGCGCGGATGCACCCATTCGCCTTTTTCGTCGAACTTGCCGATCACGCGCGGGCGCACGTCGTCGCGCCAGTTGTACAGCTGTTCTTTCAGCTGGTATTCGACGATCTGGCGCTTTTCCTCCACCACCAGGATTTCATCGAGTCCCTGCGCGAATTCGCGCACGCCGTCCGGCTCCAGCGGCCACGGCATTGACACCTTGTAGACGCGGATGCCGATCTCGGCCGCCATCCTGTCATCGATGCCGAGTTCTTCCATCGCTTCCAGCACATCCAGATACGACTTGCCGGACGCGATGATGCCGAGTTTCGCCTTCGGGCTGTCGATGGTGGTGTGATTGAGCTTGTTGGCGCGCGCATAGGCCAGCGCCGCGTAGATCTTGTAGTCCTGCATCAGCGCTTCCTGCTTGCGCGCCTGGATGCCGAGCGTGTCGGTCGACAGCCGCGTGTTCAGCCCGCCTTCCGGCATCACGAAGTCGGTCGGATAAACGATTTTCAGGCGGAACGGATCGGCATCGACCGAAGCGGTCGATTCGACCGTGTCGGCCAGCGCCTTGAAGCCGACCGCGCATCCCGAGTAGCGCGACATCGCCCACGCATGCAGCCCGAGGTCGAGGTATTCCTGCACATTGCACGGGTATAGAACGGGAATCATGCATGCTGCAAAGATATGGTCGGACTGGTGCGGCAGCGTCGACGAATACGCGCCGTGGTCGTCGCCGGCCACCAGCAGCACGCCGCCGTGTTTGGCGGTGCCGGCATGGTTCATGTGCTTGAACACGTCGCCGCAGCGGTCCACGCCCGGGCCCTTGCCGTACCACATCGCGAATACGCCGTCGTACTTGGCCGGGCCGATCAGGTCGACCGTTTGGGTGCCCCAGACCGACGTGGCTGCCAGATCCTCGTTCACGCCGGGCACGAACCTGATGTGGTTCTGTTCCAGCAGTTTCTGCGCCTTCCACAGGTTTTCATCGAGGCCGCCCAGCGGCGAGCCGCGGTAGCCGGAGATGAAGCCGGCGGTGTTCAGTCCGGCGGCCAGGTCGCGCTGGCGCTGCATCAGCGGCAGGCGCACCAGTGCCTGGATACCGGAAATGAAGATCAGGCCGGAAGTCGAGGTGTACTTGTCGTCGAGGGAAACGGGGGCGAGGGGGGCGTGGGGCGTTGCGCCGGAGGCGGCAGACAGCCCAGCCGGGGTGGCTGCTGTGTCAGCTTGCATGATGTCTCCAAAGTTGTTGTTCGGATAGCAGCTTGGCTTGAAGCGCCGGGTAAGGCGGGGTGGAGCCAGGCTGCAGGACCAGGGGTAGCGGTCGTTACAGCGGTTCGGATGTCAAAACGCTATGCTGCAAGTTTATGTCGATTGCGCAGCCAGCGCAAACGGGAAATGGCGTGGAGGGCGCAAAACGCCCTCCATCGCCTCAAAGAACCGGCTTGATCGCCTTGCGCTCGATGCAGGACGACAGGATCAGGGACGTGGAGGTGATGCCGCAGCGCGTCAGTTCGAGGATCACTTTTTCCAGCTCGGATACCGAGGAAGCGACGACTTTGACGATGCTGCAGTCGTCGCCGGTGATCGAGTGGCATTCGATAATCTGCGGCACCTGCGCGGCCACCACCTCGACCGGCGTTTCATGGCTGCGCCGAGACACGCGGATGAAGGCAGTCATGCCGTAGCCGAGCGCGGCCGGATTCACGCGTGCGTGATAGCCCTCGATGACGCCGGCCGCTTCCATGCGCTTGACCCGCTCGGCTACCGCCGGCTGGCTCATGTGGATGCGCCGCCCGATTTCGGCCAGCGTGGTGCGGGCGTCGGCCTGCAGGATTTCCAGGATTTTCCCGTCCATTGCGTCGAATTCGATTTTCACGGCATGCGCTCCCTATTTCGATGAAATCAAAGGTTAACTGAAGATTTTTCCTTGCATTATCCATTCAAACACGTGTTTGTGATGCATACACTATTCACAAATCAACAAGGGAGCACGCAATGAACTGGGACACTTACCTGATTTTTCTCGTGACCACTGCGGTGGTGTGCCTGACGCCCGGGCCGGCCGCGCTATTGATCGTCACGCAGGGCATCTCGAACGGCCTGCGGCGCTCGTACTGGGCGGTGGCCGGCATTGCGCTGGCCAACGCGATCTACTTCGCGCTGTCGGCCACCGGCATTGCGGCGCTAATCGTGGCCAGCGGCACGCTGTTTTCCATTATCAAATGGGCCGGCGTCGCCTACCTGTTCTATCTCGGGATCGCCGCCATGCGCAGCAAGGCCAGCGCGCTGACAGTGAGCGCTAACGCCGCCCATGCCCTTAGCGGCCCGCGCGCGTTCTGGCAAGCGGTCGTGGTCGAGCTGTCCAATCCGAAGGCATTGCTGTACTTCGTGGCGCTGCTGCCGCAGTTCGTCGACCCGGCCCGCTCGGTCGGCATGCAGATGCTGGTGTTCGGCGCGACCACCATCGCGCTCGACCTGATGGCCTACAGCCTGTATGCCTGGCTGGGCAGCACCACGCAGCGCTTTACCGCCAATGCGCGCTTCGTCAAGGCGAGCAACCGCGCCTCCGGCGGGCTGCTGATGATCGCGGGGGCGATGATGGCGACGGTAAAGCGCGCGCTGCACTGACGTTGGCGTTTGAATGGGCGGCTGCTATAGTCGATGTACGTTCCTTCCAGCGTCCATCGAGTATGAAGTCTGCCGCAGCCGCCCTGTTTTTCCTGTCGATCCCGGCGCTGTCGTCGGCCGCGCCTGCGCCGGCGGCCCCGATTACCGTGGCCTGGCGCGACAAGGCGCCGTACCATTACATGGAAAATGGGGTCGAGCAGGGCTTTCTGCTCAAGCGCGCGCGGCAGGTGTTCGACAGCGCCGACGTTCCCTCCCAATTCGTGGAAGAGCCGGCCAAGCGCATCTGGTCCAACTTTGCCGGCGGCGCGTCTTCCTATTGTTCGATCGGCTGGTACAAGTTGCCGGAGCGCGAAGCCCTCGTGCAGTTTTCCGAACCGTTCCATACCGACCGGCCGCACACGCTGCTGGTCGCGCCCGATGCGCTCAAACAGGTGCGCTCGCACGGCAGCCTCGCTTCACTGCTGACCGACCGCGGCTTGACGCTGGGCGTGGTTGATGGCGTTTCCTACGGACCGCAACTCGACGGCATGATCAGGGCTACGCAGAATCAGGTCGACCGCAAGACGGTCAGTCCGGCGTTGATGACGCGCAGCGTCGCCGCCGGCCGGGTATCCTTCATGTTCATCGACCGCGACGACTACGAATACGTGCGCGAACGCGACGACGCCATGCGCGCGGCGGTGCAGATCGATTTCCCCGACATGCCGCGCGGGTTGAACCGCTACATCGTCTGCAGCAAGGATGTGCCGCACGAGGTCATGGCAAGGCTGAACCGCGCAATCGAGAAGCTGCGTGAAGAGAAAAGACCGTCAAAAAGGGCGGACGCCCGCTGAACGCGCGACGGGCACGGCGCAATGCGCGCCGGCCGCCGGCTGAAAATCAGAAGAATTCGACTTCGTCGTTCGACACTTCCGAATGCAGCAAGCCGCTGCTGACGAGTTCGTCGTAGTGGCACACGCGGTTGCGGCCGTTTTCCTTGGCGTAGTACAGCGCCTGGTCGGCGTGCCCGAGGATGACGACCGGCGATTCGTTCGAAATGCTGGCAAAGCCCACGCTGACCGTCACCTTTCCCACCTGCGGGAATTCATGCTTTTCGACGTTGGCGCGGAAGCGCTCGAAGATATGGCGCGCCTGCTCCAGGGTGGTCGAGCGCAACAGCACCACGAACTCCTCGCCGCCGAACCGGAATACGCGGTCTTGCGAGCGGAACGACGAGCGCAGCAGGTTGGCGACCAAAATCAGCACCTCGTCGCCGTACAGATGGCCGAACTGGTCGTTGACGCGCTTGAAGTGGTCGATGTCGACCACTGCCAGCCACTGGCCGATGCCGTCGGTGTTGTGGTGGCGCCGGTCTTCCTGGTTTCCCGGCGTGACATCGGAGCTGCTGCTGGCCAGCAGCTTGGAAAATTTTTCGTCGAAGGTTTTCCGGTTGAGCAAGCCGGTGAGCGAATCGCGCTCGGAGTAGTCGAGAATGTTCTGGTAATTGCGGTACACGCACATGATCCCTTCGATCATGTGCAGCGTCTCGCCGCTGTACGGCGCCGAATTGATCACCTCGATGCAGGTGCTGACCTTGTCGTTGAGCCAGACCGGCAGCCACAGGATGTGATCGCCGGCGGCGCTGGTCTCTTCCACGCAGGTCTTGCGGTCCTTGATGCTGTCGACCAGCGTCGGATACTTGCTGATCGCCTCGCCGGAATGATCGGCCGTCAGGCTGTCCTCGACCGACACCACCTCGCCATCCTGGATCCACACCCGCGGACGGACGAACAGTTCGTCGCGAAAACGGAACAATTCGTGCACCCGCACCTGCTTGGCGCCGACCAGCTCATGCAACGCCGACGCCACCGAGCTATCCAGCAGCGCGTGGTCGCGCTGGCAGGTGATGTCGATCAGGTGCTTGAGCAGCGCTTCCATGATAGTTACGCTCCCCGACTGTGCGGCAGCATGACGCCGGCCACATCGGGCCGGAGGAGGGTACTGGGCGGGTTCAGCATGGAAGGGTTTTATCGAATCCGTAAGTGCGAGGGCTTTGTCTCAGTCCTGTTTTTTTGCGCCGCACAAGACGGTCGGACAGGTACTATTTTTTATTTCATTTAGGCTATTTTTTCTATTCTATCCCGAATCGGTAAAATTTTTGCATGCTGTCTCATTTACGCCATGCAATGCGTTGGCCAGGCCGCCCGCGCACAACCGCAGGCAAGAGCGTGCAATGGGGGACCCTCTCCTGCGCGGAGAGGGCGTTAGCCTGCTTGCGCTTCAGCGCTTCAGCGCTCCAGCACGTAACTGCCGGGCGCGGCCATCAGCGGCGCATATCCCTTGTGCGGCGCGCCCATGGTCGGCGGCGCGCTCTGGCCGCTCGCATGCCGCTCCAGCCAGTCGACCCAGGTCGGCCACCACGATCCCTCGATCTGGGGATTGGACAGGAACCAGGTTTCTGGATCGATGTAGTTGGTGCCGGACGGGCGGTGCGCCACCCGGTAGTGCCGGCCCGTGTGGCCGGGCTGGCTGACGATGCCGGCGTTGTGCCCGCCATTGGTGAGCAGGAAGGTCACGTCGGGGTCGGCGATCAGGTTGATCTTGTAGACCGACTTCCACGGCGCGACGTGGTCGGTCTCGGTCGCCACCGCGAACATCGGCGCGCTGATGTCGCCCAGCGAAATCGTCCTGCCGTTGATCTTGTAGCGCCCCGCGAACAGGTCGTTGCGCAAGAAGAGCCGGTGCAGGTATTCACTGTGCATGCGGTAGGGCATGCGCGTGGCGTCGGCGTTCCACGCCATCAGGTCGGTCAGGGTCTGGCGTCCGCCCAGCAGGTACTGCCGCACCACCAGCGACCACACCAGGTCGTGCGAGCGCAGCAGCTGGAAGGCGCCGGCCATCTGGCGGTTGTCGAGATAGCCCTGCTTCCACATGATGTCTTCCAGATAATTCAGCTGGCTGTCGTCGATGAACAGCATCAGTTCGCCGGCCTCGGTGAAATCGGTCTGCGCGGCCAGGAGCGTGATCGTGTTCAGGCGTTCGTCGCCCACCTGCGCCATGTAGGCGGCGGCCATCGACAGCAGGGTGCCGCCGATGCAGTAGCCGACCGTGTTGATCTTCTTGCCGGGCACGATCGCCTGCACCGCGTTGAGCGCTTCCAGCACGCCCAGGCGCAGGTAGTCTTCCATGTCGAGGTCGCGGTCGTGCTCGGTCGGGTTATGCCACGAAATCATGAACACGGTATGGCCGCGCTCGACCAGGTATTTCACCAGCGAGTTGTGCGGTGACAGGTCGAGGATGTAGTACTTCATGATCCAGGCCGGCACGATCAGCACCGGTTCCGCATGCACTTCGGGCGTGGCGGCGGAATACTGGATCAGTTCGACCAGGCGGTTGCGGTACACCACCTGGCCCCTGGTGAGCGCCACCTGCTTGCCGGGCTGGAAATCCTCGGTGCCCAGCGGCGGCTTGTCGCCGACGCTGCGCTCCAGATCCTCGATGAAATTCATGGCGCCGCGCAGCAGGTTGCGCCCGCCTTCGCGCGCGGTCGCATCCAGCACTTCCGGATTGGTCGCGATGAAGTTTACCGGCGACACCATGTCGAGCAACTGGCGCGCCACGAACGACACCACCTGTTCATGATGCGGCGACACGCCGCCCAGTCCGGTGGTGACGTTGTGCCACCACTGCTGGTGCAGCAGGAAGCCCTGGTAAATCAGGTTGAACGGCCAGCGCCGCCACGCCTCGTTGCGAAAGCGTCGGTCTTGCGGCAAGGGCTCGATGCAGGGTTCGGTCTCGGCGTTGCTCAGTACGTGCGCCGCATAGATGTTGAAGCGGGCTGTCTTGCGCACCGCCTTTTCCGCCAGGCGCTGCCACTTGCCGGGTGACTCCGCAAGGTGCAGCGCCCAGTCGGCATACGCCAGCGCCAGGCTCACCGGCGACAGGCCGCCGGTGACGCGTCCGGTGGTGGCGTGCAGCAGGCGGTCGATGGTGGCCGGCGGCTCGATGTCGGGCACGGTCCACGGCACTTGGGCGAAGTGCGGCGCTGCGTGCTGGCCGGCGGGGCTGTCGGCGTTGAAGAGGGGACGGGCTCTGTCCATGCTTTTCTCCAGGCGGGGAGGCCGCGCCGCTTACGGCGAACTCCCCGATCGTCGGGATGAACACGGTGCGGCATTGTGGGTGGGCCTAATGTAATCCGGCATGGCGGTACCACTCCGCGAACTGTGCGCCGGGCATTGGCCTGGCCAGATAAAATCCTTGCGCGCAATGACAATGGTGCTCCTGCAGGAACTGGAGCACTTGCTGCGACTCCAGCCCTTCGGCCACCACTTCGATGCCGAGCGAATTGCCGAACGAAATGGCGGCTTCGGTCACCGCGGCGCTCGCTTTGTCGTGCGGCAGCGCCATGATCAGCGTATGGTCGATCTTGACCCGGTCGAACGGCAGCCGGCTCAGCCGTTCCAGGGGCGAGTGGCCGACGCCGAAGTCGTCGAGCGTGATGCGCACGCCCAGCGCCTTGAGACGGTCGAGGGCGGCCAGCGTGTAGGGCGTGCCGCCATTCAGGGTGCGGTCGCTGATTTCGATCCAGAGGTGGGCCGGATCGATCGGACAGCGCGCGATCTGCTGCAGGATCGCATCCGGCAGCCCGGCTTCGCGCAGCTGGGACGGCGACAGGTTGATGCCGATGTCGATCGCGGGCAAGCCTTGCTGCTTCCACTCGTCATGCTGCGCGCAGGCGGTCTGCAGCACCCAGTTGCTCAGCTCGTCGAGGAAACCGCTTTGCTCGGCAATCGCCACGAACATGTCGGGCGACATCGTCACGCCTTGCGGCGTCGGCCAGCGCAGCAGCGCTTCGGCGGCGATCACGCGCTGCGTGGACAGGTTCACCATCGGCTGGAAATACAGCTGCAGGCTCTGGTGCGCCATGCTTTCGTGCAGGCGGTGCTGCAGCTGCATCGTGTCCGGCTGCATGGTGCCGTTGTTGCTGTAAAAGCGGTAACCCGCCTTGCCGTGCTGCTTGACGTCATACATGGCGGCGTCGGCATGCCGCACCAGCGTCTCGATGTCGGCGCCGTCGCGCGGATACAGGCTGATGCCGATGCTGGGCGACGAATGCAGCACCAGGTCGCCGATGTGATACGGCAGGCTGAGCTGGTGCAGCGCATGGGCCGCCGCATGCACCGCGCCCTGCGCGGCGTCGAGCTGGGTGAGGGCAATCAGGAATTCGTCGCCGCCGATGCGCCCGACCGTGTCCTGCGCGCGAAACGCGCCCTTCAGGCGCAGCGCAACCTCCTTGAGCACTTCGTCGCCGATGTGATGGCCGTAGATGTCGTTGATCGGCTTGAAGCCGTCGAGGTCGACGAACAGCATGGCGCACATCTTGCCGTTGCGGTGCGCCGCCGACAGCGACTGCTCGGCCAGTTCGAACGTCAATGCGCGGTTGGGCAGGCCGGTCAGGCGGTCATGCTGCGCGATCAACCGCACCTGTTCCTCGCGCTCCTTGTGGTCGGAAATGTCAATGTGGGTGCCGACCATGCGCTGCGGCTGCCCCTGCTCGTCGCGCTGGATCTGCGCCTTGGCCTCGATCCAGCGGTAGGAGCCGTCGCGATGCTGCAGCCGGAACTGCACATGGTAGTCGGTGCCGCCGCGCTTGAGCTCGGCTTCCAGCCCGGCCAGCACGCGCGCGCGGTCGGCCGGGTGCATGCGCGACTCCCATTCCTCGTAGCGGTTCGGCAGCTCTTCGTCGCGATAGCCGAGATGGCGCTTCCATTGCGGCGAGAAATACATGTCGTTGCTGCGGATATCCCATTCCCAGAAGCCGAGCCCGGCAATCTCGGTCGCCAGCCGCAGCTTGGTTTCGGCGTCGGCCAGCCGCTTCTGGGCCTGTTGCTGCCCCGTCATGCGCGCCTGCCATTCAAGCGACACGTCGCTCAGCATTTCGATCGCCCTGATCGTGCGGCCCTGACCATCTTTCACCGGAGACGCGGCGACGCGCAGGCAACCGCGGCTGCCGTCGCTACGCACATACAACATTTCTTTCGAGTACACCGTTTCGCCCTGCAAGGCCCGCGCCATGGGATATTCGTCAGGAGTATAGGGCGTGCCATTCTCATGGATCGCGCGATAGCGCGCCGCCTCGTCATTGCTGTGGTGATCAACGGCAATCGGATTTCCCAGTAGCGCCGCTCCGGCTCGGTTCATGAAAAGCAGTTTCCCCGACCCGCTTTCCGCCATCAGGATGCCAGCAGGCACTTGGTCCAGGATGCCCGCCAGTTCCCGGTAGCGGGCCGGGATGTCACGTACGGTTTTGTCGAGGAACATGGCGCGTCATGCCCAATGGATTGTCTGGTAATAGACATGAAAAAAGTTGCTCGGTTTCGCCGCGCCGCAGCAAAGGCAGCGCGGTCTGCGTTACGTCATATAGATGGTTGTTTTGCTTGAGTGATCGGCGGTTGCAAAACGGCGGTCGGGATTTCCCCGCGAAACTTGGCCGGTGCAACGATGTCAGATCGTTATCTGTGTGCACGCGGCGGTGACGACCCATTCATGAAACTTTTGTTCCAAGAGGCACAACAGGCTGAAAACCTCTATCGCCTGATTCTCGACAATGCCCTCGACGCATTCATCGCCATCGATCAGCAAAGCCAGATCCTCGACTGGAGCGTGCAGGCGGAAAAAACCTTTGGCTGGAGCAAGCAGGAAGTGCTTGGCCGCCCGCTGGCCGACACCATCATTCCGCAGCGCTACCGCGCCGCCCATCTGGAAGGCGTCCGGCGCTACCTGGCCCACGGCAGCGGGCGCTTCCTGAATCGCCGCGTCGAAATTTCCGCCTGCCACAAAGACCAGCACGAAATTCCGGTCGAACTGGCGGTCACGCCGATCCGCACGTCCGAGCGGGTGATCTTCTTTGCTTCGCTGCGCGACATTTCGGAGCGCCGCGCACTGGAAGACGAAGTACGCCGCCAGGCCAACATCACCCGCTCGATCATCGACAGCATGGCGGCCGCGGTCGCCGTGGCCGATCCGTCCGGGCAGCTCGTGCTGGTCAATCCGGCCGCGCAGCGCCTGCTCCATCTCGAACCGGCCGACCATGCGCCGGAACAGTTCTTTCATTCCTTCCGCCTGCTGCAGCCGGATGGAAGGACGGAATACCCGGAGAGCGAGCGGCCGATGGCGCGCGCGCTGCGCGGCGAAGCGGTCGACGGCTTTCTGGCATTGGTTTGCCACGACGCCTCGCCCGACGACGTCTGGGTCAGCTGCAATGCGCGCCCGCTGGTCGACGAGCGCGGCGCGCCGGCCGGCGGCGTGGTGGTGTTCCATGACGTGACCGAACTGCGCCGCCGCGCGGAAGAGAGCGCACTGCAGGCGCGGCGCCTGCAGGAGCAGGCCAGCCTGCTCGACCTGGCGCATGACGCGATCATGGTGCGCACCATGGACGACGTCATCACCTACTGGAACCGCAGCGCGGAAAAGCTGTACGGCTACAGCAAGGACGAGGCGACCGGCACGGTCAGCCACGTACTGCTCAAAACGCGATTCCCCACGCCGCTCGAGCGTATCCGCGCCAACATGCGCGAGCAGCACTACTGGGAAGGCGAGCTGATCCACTTCAGCAAGGCCGGCAAGGAAGTCGTCGTGTTCAGCCAGTGGGCGCTGGAGGTCAATGAGTCGGGGCCGTCGCGTTACCTCGAAATCAATACCGACATCACGCAGGCCCGGCAGACCGAGCGCGCGCTGCGCGAATCGCAGCAGGATTTCCGCGCGCTGGTGGAGGCGTCGACCGATTACGCCATCGTGATGATGGATCCGGACGGAGGCATCCTGAGCTGGAATTCCGGTGCGCAAATCATGTTCGGCTTTTCGGCGCAGGAAGCCGTCGGCCAGAATGCCGCACGCCTGTTTACGCCGGAAGACCGGGAGGGCGGCGAGCCCCAACATGAGCTGGACGAAGCCAGGAACGTCGGCCGCGCCGAGGACGAGCGCTGGCACCTGCGGCGCGACGGCACGCGCTTTTGGGCCGCCGGCGTGGTCACGCCGCTGTGGCACGACGACGGCACGCTGCGCGGCTTCGTGAAGATCATGCGCGACCAGACCCGGCGCCACCTGGACGAGGAGCAGACGCAGTTCCTCGCCAATCACGACGGCTTGACCGGCCTGCCGAACCGCGTGTATTTCAGTAACCAGCTGCACAAGGCGATCGCGCTGTCGGAGCGCAATGACGTGCCGCTGGCGGTGCTGCTGCTCGACCTGGATCGCTTCAAGCAAGTCAACGACACGCTCGGCCATCACGCCGGCGACCTGCTGCTCAAGGAAGTGGCATTGCGCATCCTGTCGTCGGTGCGCGAAACCGATTTCGTCGCGCGCCTGGGCGGCGACGAATTCGTGATCATCCAGAAGGATGTCACGCAACCGGATGCGTCCGAAACCCTCGCCAGGAAGCTGATCCTCGAAATGGGCCGGCCTTACCAGATCGATTCGCACGAAGTCATCAGCGGCACCAGCATCGGCATCAGCCTGTATCCGGGCGACGCGCACAACTCGGTCGACCTGATCAAGCGCGCCGACCTGGCGCTGTATCGCGCGAAAAGCGCGGGACGCCATACCTATCAGTTCTACACCCCCGACCTGTTTGCCGCGCAGGCCTGGAAGAAGGACCGCGAGGCTGCCCTGCGCAGCGCGCTGCTGCACGACCAGTTCGAGCTGCATTACCTGCCGCAGGTCGAACTCGACAGCTGGAAGATATCGACGGTGGAAGCGCTGCTGCGCTGGAAGGCGACCGAGATGGAGCTGGTGCTGCCGCAGGACTTTTTGGACATCGCCGAAGACAGCGGCTTGATCGTCGAGATCGGCGAGTGGGTGCTGCGTCGCGCCTGCCGGCAATTGCGCGAATGGCAGCTGCATGGCTTGAGCGAGTTGAGCCTGTCGATCAACTGTTCGGCGCGCCAGTTCCGCGATCCGAAGTTCGTCACCAAGATTCCCTCCATCGCCGATGACGCCGGAGTCGCTTACTCCAGCCTGGAGCTGGAAGTGCCGGAAGCGTTGCTGGCGCAGCATCCGGAAATCAAGGCGCAACTGACCGAGCTGCGCGCGCTCGGCATGCGCGTGACGATCGACAATTTCGGCACCGGCGCCACCGCGCTGGTGGACTTGAAGGATTTCCAGATCGATGCGCTGAAAATCGACAAGGCCTTCGTGCAGCATTTGCCACACCGGCGCGAGGATTCCGCCATTGCCTCGGCCATCATCAGCCTGGCCCACAACCTCGGCATCAAGGTCGGAGCCGGCGGCGTGGAAACAGCGGAGCAGCTGGCGTACCTGAAGGCGCGCGACTGTACCAGCGCACAAGGCTTCATCTTCAGCCCGCCGCTGCCGGCGGACAAGATCGAGGAACTGATGCTCACTGGAAGTTGGTCACGCATTAACCGCTGGGGAGGCAGCGAGGCAGCGGGCGTGCCGGACCTGCATTAGCAAAATGCCATCGTGTGGATGCGCACATGTGGCATGCCGGCGTGACATATCTCGGAAATGTCCTACGCGGATCGTTGTTTCCCTGACGGAGATTTTCAGCCGCATGCGGATGGTGGAACGGGCACGGGATTGCGATACTGCTGCATCGGGTTGCCGACGGTGCGCGTCGCTCTGCGGCGTGCCATCGATAACCCGGCATCGGCATTCCGCTATCTCACCCCTCTCTGTCCAATCAGAATATCAGGAGACCCGCCTTGCACAATCACATCGCTGATTTTTCCTCCGTATCGGTCAACCCGGCGATTCTTGCCGACACAGGCTTGCAGCGCACGTCCAGGCTCTGGTCGACGCTCAAGGAAGTATGCAGCCTGCTGCGCATTCCCGACGATGCCTCCTACGGGCAGCACGACACGCTGTTCCAGCATGTGCAGTTCAAGGCCGGCCAGCGCATCCATACCATCGGCCAGCCGTTCGACATGCTGTATGTCGTCAACTCCGGTTTCCTCAAGACGGTGGCCATCGATGTGTTCGGCAACGAGCAGGTGCTCAGCTTCCCTATGAAGGGCGATCTGTTCGGAGTCGACGGCATCCACGGCAAGCGCTACGAATCGGAAGCGGTTGCGCTGTCCAACTGCGACGTCATCCTGCTGCCGTTCAAGAAGTTCACGTCGATCGGCAAGGTGCATCCGGAGCTGGAAACGGCGATCTATTCAGTCATGAGCCGCGAGCTGATCCGCGAACAGGCCATGGTCAGCATGCTTGGCTCGCTGTCGGCAGAAGCGCGCGTGGCCCGCTTCCTGGTGAACCTGTCGGAGCGGTTTGCCGAGATGGGTTACTCGGGGCGCCAATTCAATCTGCGCATGACGCGCCATGAAATCGGCAGCTATCTTGGCCTCACGCTGGAGACGGTCAGCCGCACGCTGTCGGCCTTCAATGAAATCGGCTTGATCACGGTCGACCAGCGCGCCATCGAACTCAAGGATTTCTCCGCGCTGCGCACGCTGCGCCGCCTGCCGCCTTCGCGCGGGCGCGCCAAACAACTCGCCGCCAATGCCCTTGCGGCGAGCCCGGAGGGGCAAGTCACGGCGGCTTGATAGAGTGCGCCGCTGGTCGGCGCACGCCCGTGCGCCATGCTTCTCCATGAATTGCTGCCGGGGAGCGACACGACCAGCAGCGATGTACCGGTGACGACGATGACAATTTCAAAGTTGCCGCCAATGCGATTCGGTGACTTCGCAAGGTGTGCCTGCGCAGGGGAGGACGGCCTGTTTTCGATAGAGAAGCGAGCGTTCAACGTCATAGGCAGCACGTGCCTGCCGCCCCGCGTGTAAATTTCCTGCTGAGCCTGGCCTGACACCGCGCAGGTTTTCGGTCAGTGCCGGTGCCATTCGTTGCACAGGCTGCCATGCGCAGCCGGAAGACCAGGCCAAGCTTCTCGTCTTGGTCTCGCTGCACTCACCATTCATCGCGTCGCAGGCACATCTTTCTGAGTGCAACAAATGATTTGCTAGTTTTTCTCGCGCAGGCATTGCAGGTATTCGCAGCTTCGCCTTCTTCAACCTTCGCAGGGCATCCTTGCTCGCGATGCGCGTGCGCTCGAATCCAATGGAACCCCGACAAATTGATGAATGACGCCGTGCTGTCGCGCTACATGTCGACACGCGTCCATATCCATGATGAGGCATTGAAAATACATGTCTGCAATTAAATAGCGCGTATAAGAATTTCGTCCAATTTCATGTTTTAGCCCGCCAGTAAAGGCTAAAACATGTATCGCGCGTATCCTTTCTTCTCTTCCAAGGCACGAATTTTTCCTCCAGAAAATGTTGATCTGGGTCATTCTCTTTCGCATCTAAAGCGCGAAGAATGAAGACGTACCTGATGCAAGCACAGACTCATTAGCTTGCACTGAAGCTCGTGCTTCATCGGGGCCGGAGCCCGGCGCCATGCGTCGGATTTGTTAGACAACAGGAGAAAAAAATGAAGAAACTGATGACTGCAATGAAGGCCTTTTGGAACGATGAAGAAGGCGCCACCGCCATCGAGTACGGCCTGATTGCGGCGTTGATCGCCGTGGTGATTCTGGCTGCCGTATCGACGATCGGCACAAATCTGAACACCGTGTTCGAGAAAATCGGCAAGTGTATCGGCGGCGATAAAGCGAGCTGTGGAATCTCCACGCCTAGCACTGGCGGCTAATTCACGCAGCGATCTTCGAGCGGGGTCGCATCTCGTTATGTCGATCCCTAACCCGTTCGGGCGAGGTCATCTCACGGAGGATGACATCGCTTGAGCGCGGCGCGAGGTCCAGGGAGCTAAGGCAGGGCGAAAGATTTTCTCCTTGGCTGTTCATATAAAGCGAAAGATGGCTGCGCTCGTGCTTGTTCCCAACGAGCCATCTCGATAGAAGAAGAAAAAAATGGAAATCAGCGCAGCACGCCTCATCATCCTGGCCGGTGTCATCGCCGCCAGTGTGTGCCACGACATTCGTGCAAAAAGAATCCCTAATCGCGTGATTATTTTCGGCGCATTGGCGGGCCTGGCGAGCAGCGTTCTGCCGGGCTCCATCGGGCTGGCGCAATCGCTCGGCGGGCTGGGAATGGGACTGGCGATGTTAATGCCGCTGTATGCGCTGCGTGCGATGGGCGCCGGCGATGTGAAGCTGATGGCGGTCGCTGGCGCGTTCCTCGGTATCGAGACCACTTTTTTCTCCGCATTGTTTGCCTTTGCCGCAGGCGGCTTGCTGGCGCTTGTCTACAGCGCCTATGCCGGCGCGTTCGGGCAGACCATGCGCAACTTGAAAATGTTCATCTTTCACTCTGCAGTGCGCGTGGCTGGCGGGCGCCTGCCCAATGCAGGCGACATGGCGCTCGGCGGGGAACGCATGCCGTATTCGCTGGCCATCGCAGGCGGTGTTGGTACGTATTTGGCAGTCCGTTTTTACACCGCGGGTGTGCTTGTTTAGCGCCCGTGGGCGGCTTACCGCGCGCAGTCCCGGCGCAAACGAAAGGACGAGAACATGAAGAACGCAAGAGCATTGGCCATGATCGGCGTGTCGGTCGTGGTCGGCCTAGGGGCGGTGCTGACCGCCGCACAGTGGGTGGCGCGACAAACGGCCATCGCAACCTCAAAGGTGGTGGTGGCATCGCGTGACCTGGATGTGGGAACGCGCTTGTCGCCGGTCGTTCTGCAAGTCGTGGACTGGCCCGCATCGAGCGTGGTGAAGGGAGGATTCACCGATCCCAAGCAACTCGATACACGCGTTCTCAACACCAATATCCTGCGCGGCGAGCCTGTGCTTGAGACCAAGCTTGCTCCTGTCGGAAGCAAGGGAGGACTGTCGGCCGTGATTGGTGAAGGCCGGCGCGCGATGACGGTGAAAGTGAATGAAGTGGTTGGCGTCGCAGGCTTCGCGCTGCCCGGCAACTACGTCGACATCATGGTCAACGCCGAGGACGCGCAAAAGAAGACGGTCTCCAAGATCGTCCTGGAGCAGATCCTCGTGCTGGCCGTCGCGCAAGAACAGGTGGTGCGCGAAGAGGCCAAGGCCAAGGTCGTCAGCGCGGTGACGCTCGAAGTGACGCCGGAACAGGCCGAGAAGCTCGACCTCGCGCGCAGCATCGGCAACCTCTCGCTGGTACTGCGCAATCAAGTCGATCGCAAGCCCGCCGCTACTGCCGGTGCGCGCGCCAGCGATCTGCTGGCCGTGGCTGCGGTGCCCGTCGCTGCAAAGCCAGAGCCGGCGCCGGTTCAACGCGCAAAGCCGGCCGAGCCGAAGGAGGCGCGCAAGGTGGTGCGCGCCGCGGCAGTCATCAAACGGGCGCCAGGTCCGCAGGTGGAAGTCATTCGCGGCGTCACGCGCGCCAATGTCGAAGCAAGCAAAGTAGAAGCAAGCAGCGCCGAATAACGGCGGCGAACAAAAGGGGAATGCAACCATGATGCAAACATTCAGACCAATCGCAGCGACGGGGAAATGCCGCCGTATTGCCGCACTGCTGATGCTGCTCGGCGCGACGCCCGCGTATGCCGCTCCGGCGGCGAAACCTGCAGCCGCCAAGCCGGCCGTTCCGGCCGCATCGGCGCCGCAGCCGACCGACATCGCGCCGCCGATGCAGCTCACCGTCGGCAAGTCGACCTTGTTGCGCTCGCCGCAGGAAATCAGCCGCCTCTCTGTCGGTAATCCCGATACAGCCGACGTGGTGCTGCTCAATGCGCACGAAGTCTACCTGCTCGGAAAACATACCGGCGCGACCAACGTCTTCCTCTGGTCCAAAGGCGGCCGCACGACGGTCGTCGACGTGACCGTCGGCGCCGATACCGCCGGATTGAAGAGCCGCATCAACCAGCTGATGCCGAATGAAACGGGCATTAACGTGGATGCGGCGGGCGACTCGCTGGTGCTGAGCGGCCAGGTATCGGATTCCGTGAAGGCGCAGCGCGCCGCGCTGCTGGCGGAGCAGTTCACCGGCAAGAAGGTGCTGAACTTGCTGAGCACGACAGACGTGCCGCAGGTGATGCTGGAAGTGAAAGTCGCCGAGGTATCCAAGTCGCTGATTGACAAGTTGGGCGCCCAGTTCAGCGGCACGCGGAATGCGGGCAATTTCACCTACTCGCTGCTGAGCGATTTCCTGTCCCAGGCGGGCGGCGCGCTCTCCATCGCGCAAGGCGCGACGCGCCTGACGTTGGACGCCGAAGCCAAGAAAGGCTTGGTCAAGATTCTTGCCGAGCCCACCATCATGGCCATCTCCGGGCAGGAAGGCGCATTCCTCGCAGGCGGCAAGATTTTTATCCCGGTGTCGCAATCGTCATCGACGGGCGCCACGTCCATCACATTGGAAGAAAAGGAATTCGGCGTTGGCCTCAAGTTTACGCCGACGGTTCTCGAAGAGGGGCGCATCAACTTGCGCGTGACGCCGGAAGTGTCGGAGTTGTCGCAGGTTGGCAGCCCGTTCACCACCGTCAATGGCGTCACCAGCATCCTTCCGAGCATTACCACCCGGCGGGCATCCACCACGGTGCAGCTCAAGGACGGACAGAGCTTCGCCATCGGCGGCCTGATCAAGAACAACGTGAATGAAGCCATCAAGGCCTTCCCCGTCCTGGGCGAGGTGCCGGTGCTTGGCGCACTGTTTCGCAGCAGCGAATTCCAGAGCGACCGCACCGAGCTTTTGTTCGTCGTGACGCCGCGCCTGGTCAAGCCGCTCGATCCGGCCTACAGCCTGCCGACGGATAAGTTCGTCCCGCCGAGCCGTGCCGAATTCCTGCTGCAAGGCCGCATGGAAGGCAAATCGGCTTCTGATGACAAGGCGCCCGAAAACCGGCCAGCTCCGCAGGACGCTGCGCCGAACACCCAACGTGGATTCGAAGTTAAGTAAGGGGACTGCTATGACTCAGCGAACAATCATCGGGCTGGCCCAACTGGGCACGGCAGCCCTGATCCTCGGCGGATGCGCGCATCCGCAATACGCCACCGACGAAGCCTTCGGCGACTCGGTGCGCGCAGCGCAGGCGCAGCAGACGCTCAACCAGGATGCCTCGCGCAATACCGCACCGATGACGGGACTGGACGGCGCCGCGGCCAAGGCCACTGTCGATCGTTACCAGAAGAGCTATGAAACGCCGCCGGCGCCGGTGAACGTCTTCACGATCGGCGTGGGGGGGGCGAACACTTCCGGCAGCGGTCAACGTTAACAGGCGTCGGCATCATGAAAAGCAGCTCCGTACAGTTGTGCAGGCAGAAAGGCGCCATCGCTGTCATGACTGGCATCACCATTGTTGTTTTGATCGGGATTGCGGGCCTGGTGCTCGATCTGGCGCATCTGTACATCGTCAAGACCGAGCTGCAAAACGCGGCGGACGCATGCGCGCTGTCCGCCGCGCGCGAGCTGTCCACCATTAACGGAAGCACGGTCATGCGGGCCACGAGCGCAGGCATCACCGCCGGGCAGCGCAACCGGGTAGATTTCCAGAGCGCCGTACCCGACATCCAGGACGCCGACATCACGTTCGGCGCCAACCTCGATGCCGATGCCAACGGCAAGCTGCTCAACTTCACGCGTAGCGCCGATAAAAATACGCAATACGTGCGCTGCGCGCCGCATGAAACGCAGGCGATGAGCGTGATGACGTGGTTCATGAGGGCACTCGGCAAATATGAAAGCAGCATGACTGCCGAGGCGACTGCCAAATATCCAAAAGCAGCGCCGTATTGCGGCGTTCCGCTGGCGGTGTGCACCAAGAACGTCGCTGCCGCCAACATGAATTTCGAGGTCGGCAAGTGGTACTCGGGGCGCCTGGAGGCCGGAACTGCGGAGCAGGGAAATTACGGCTGGATTCGCTTCCCGAATCAGGATACGGGAACGGATGCCTTGTCGGAGATTATCGCCGGGGACGGGCAGTGCGATCTTTCCAGCGCCACCGTGGTATTCCAGAACACCGGTGTGAGCAACGGCGCGGCCAAGGCATGGAACACCCGCTTCGGGCTGTATGGCTCACCGTACAAGAAAGATGCGGCGAACATGACGGCCTACAAGCCTGATCAGACCGGCTGGTCATACCAGAATCCGGTCGAAGGCGGCGTGTACGACGACTTCGTGAGCCGGCATGACAATCATGTGTCGTACGATCCGGCCAATATCATTGACAGCAAAGGCAAGCCGGTCGATTACCCCGGCACGCCGGCGATCGCCTCGCACAGCGATCTGGTGACCTATGGCTCAGATCGGCGCATGGTGTCGATGCCGATCATCGACTGCGATTCCTGGTCAGCCAAGAAGGAAATGCCCGTCGTCGGCTGGGCCTGCAGCTTGATGGTCGCGCCGATGGAAGATGCGAACGGGCAGATACGGCTTGAGTTCCGTGGCATTGTCGGAAATGGCTGCGGCGGCGCGGGCGGCGGCGTTGTCGGTTTCCCAAAATTGGTGAGGTGACGCGATGCGGTCCACATCTACCCAGCGTGGTGTCGCGGCGATCGAGTTCGCGCTCGTTCTGGTGTTCCTGATCCCGCTGGCGTTCGGGATCACGGAGCTGGGGCGCGCCTTCTACCAGTACAACACGCTCGTCAAGGCGACGCGTAATGGCGCGCGTGCTCTCGCGGCGGGCCAGACGGTAAACATCGACAGGATGACAGTGTACGGAAATCCGGAAGGCAGCGGGGCTCCTCTGGTGGACGGACTGTCGCTGAGCATGGTCGACATTCCGCCGGAGCAGACGGTGGCCTATGAAGGCGGCACCATGAAGGTGGTAACCGTCTCAATCCATGGATTCAAGTTCGTTTCTCTAGTGCCAGGCGTGATCGGAGATATCGAGTTTGGCCCGATTAGCACATCGATGCGGCGGGGATAACAATGAAATTCTTCCACGAGCAGAGACGTCAGGACGGGGCCGCCATCGTCGAATTCGCGCTGGTGCTGACCGCGTATTTGTTGCTCCTGCTGGGGATTATTGAAATCGGACGCGCGCTTTTCACCTATAACTCGGCCGCGGAGGCGACGCGCCGCGGCGCGCGCTTGGCCGTTGTGACGAAACCGGCCGACTTTAACAGCGTTGTCGTCCCTTCCATGCAGGCGATCATGCCGGACCTGAAAGCGGAAAACGTCGCTGTCCGATACGCGCCGGCTGGCTGCACGACACAGTGCGAGTATCTTGAACTGGGCATTGTGAATTACTCGATGACCTTGTTCTTCTGGCCGGTAAGTTCGATCTCTTTTCCCGGCACTGAAGCGAATCCCGGATTTAAAACGGCGCTTCCGGTAGAGAGCCTGGGCGACAACTAACAGGAGGCAAAAGATGAAAATCACCGTTGTGTCCAATAAAAAGGAAGCCCTCTCCGACCTGCGCCAGCTCCTCGGCAGCAGTGCCGACAGCGACCAGCTGGCGTTCGTCGAAGGCGGCAGCGCGACGATGGCGACGCTGCCCGGCTTGGGAACGAATGACCTGTTGATCATCGACTGCCCCGAACCGGCAAGCGCGGACATGGATGCCATTGAGGCCATCACCCGTGCCAATCCCAAGCTCGCGGTGCTCCTGCAATGTGCGACGAAGTCGCCGGAAATGCTGATCGACGCGATGCGTGCCGGCGTGCGCGAGGTGCTGACGACGCCGGTGACACGCGACGAGCTGCTGGCCGCGATCGCGCGCGTGAAAAAACGCATGGCGGCGGATACCGAGGAAAAGCCGCGCGGAAAGATCATCGCCTTCCTGTCATGCAAAGGAGGGAGCGGGGCAACGTTCACCTCGACCAATCTCGGCTACGCGCTCGCCACGCAATACAACAAGAAGGTGCTGCTGGTCGACCTGGATTTCCAGTATGGCGACGCGTCGTTCTTCATTGCCGACACCCGCCCGGTGGCGACCGTGGTGGATGTGGCAAAGCAGCCGGAACGGATTGATGCCCATGTGCTGTCGTCAAGCAGCATCCAGGTCACGCAGACCTACTCCCTGTTGCCGGCGCCGGAGGATCCCGAAAAGGCGATCGGCCTGCTGCCGGAGCACATCGACCGCCTTCTTTCAGTGGCGGCCGAAAGCTACGACTTCGTGATTCTCGACGTCGAGCGGGCGCTCGACGTGCTGTCGATCCGGGCACTGGATCGCGCCGACCTGATTTTCCTCGTGATGCAGCCGATGGTGCCGTATGTGCGCGATAGCCAGAAGTTGCTGCGCCTGTTCCGGTCGCTCGATTACTCCCCGAGCAAGGTGCATTTGCTCGGCAACCGCTCCGATGCCGAAACCGACCTGCCGCCCAAGGCGATTGAGAAGGCGCTCGGGATAAATTTTTACCGGAAGCTGCCGAACGATTTCATCCACGCCAGCGCGTCCGTCAACCTCGGCGTGCCGGTGGCAAAACATGCGCCCGGTAGCCCGATCGCGCGCGCGTTGAATGAACTTGCGGCTGATCTGGTGGGGGCGGCGAGAGACCACGAGTCCTGGCTGAGCCGGTTCCTGCATGGCTCGCGCCAGTAGCGGTCGGGACCGCATTGAGGGAGTAACAGATGTCACTCAGAGAAAGCTTGCAGGACCGCGGCGGCCAGCTAGGGCGGGAAAATCCTCGCGTTGCCATCATGCGCGCAAGGAGCGAGCTGGCCATGCTGAAAGCGGCGCTCCACAGCAAGCTGCTTGACCAGCTCGATCTGGGCGCGATGGAGCGCATGCCGCGCGAAAGGCTGCGCGCCGAACTGAAAGTGCTGGTCGAACGGATGCTCGACCAGGAGCGTCTCCCGATCAATGAAGCGGAGCGCAAGCAGCTGGTCGACGACATCCAGAACGAGGTGATGGGATTGGGGCCGATCGAGCCGCTGCTGGCCGACCCCACGATCTCCGATATCCTGGTCAACGGCCACAGCGAAGTCTACGTCGAACGGGAAGGGCGGTTGATTCTTACCGATATCCATTTCAATGATGATCAGCATCTCCTGAAAATTATTGAAAAGATCGTCTCGCGCATCGGCCGCCGCGTGGACGAGTCAAGCCCGATGGTCGATGCGCGCCTGCCCGACGGTTCGCGCGTCAATGCCGTGATACCGCCGCTGGCCATCGACGGCCCGATCCTGTCGATCCGGCGCTTTTCCACGATTCCATTGTCGCTAGACGATGTGGTGCGGCATGGCACGCTGACATCGGACATGGCGCAAATTATCGCCGGCCTGGTCAAGTCCAAGATCAATATCCTGATTTCCGGCGGCACGGGCACCGGCAAGACGACGCTGCTCAACATCATGTCAGCGTTCATTCCGGACACCGAACGCATCATCACCATCGAGGATGCGGCCGAGCTCAAGCTGCAGCAGCCGCACGTGGTGCGCCTTGAAACCCGCCCGCCGAATATCGAAGGCAAGGGGGAAGTCTCGCAGCGCGCGCTGGTGCGCAATTCCTTGCGCATGCGCCCCGACCGCATTGTGGTGGGCGAGGTGCGCGGCGCCGAAGTGCTCGACATGCTGCAGGCGATGAACACCGGCCACGAGGGCTCGATGACCACGATCCACGCGAACGCCGCGCGCGATGCGTTGACGCGCCTGGAAAACATGGTCGGCATGGCGGGCATGACCGTTTCGTCCAAGGCGCTGCGTCAGCAGATCGTGTCGGCGATTTCGATCGTGATTCAGATCGCGCGTCTGAGCGACGGGCGGCGCAAGATCGTCAGCATCCAGGAGATCACGGGCATGGAAGGCGACATGGTGACCATGCAAGAGATTTTCAATTTTCAGCAGACCGGCGTCGCCGCCGACGGAACCGTGCTGGGCCGCTTTCGCGCTACCGGCATCCGGCCGCGATTTGTCGAGCGCCTGCACGTGCGCGGCGTGGTGCTGCCCGACCAGCTGTTTGATCCGGCCCGAATACAGTGAGAGGTACAGTCATGGACTATGTTTACTACTTGTTTGTCATCCTGGCCTTCTTCGCCGTCGCCGGCCTGATCGAGGGATTGCTTCTCACCTGGAATGCCTATCGCGGGCCGGAAGCGGTACGCATCAAGCGGCGGCTGCAAGCCATGTCGGCAGGTGCCCAGAGCGTGGAAACGCCGCTGCTGAAAAAGCGGCTGCTTTCCGAAGTGCCGTTGCTGGAGCGTCTGTTGCTCGAGATGCCAAGGATTAAGCTCGTGGACCGCTTGCTGGTGCAAGCCGGCTCGAAGGTGACCGTCGCCACTTTTCTCGGCACGTGCGTGATGCTTGCGGCAGCCGTCGGCGTGGGCGTGATCGTGCTGGGGCAACCGCTTGGCTTGGTGGCGCCTGCGGCCATCATCGCGGGAATGCTGCCGTTCGGTTACATGGTGCGCCAGCGTCGCAAACGCCTGCTAACCATTGAGGCGCAGTTGCCCGATTCGCTCGACCTGATGTCGCGCGCGCTGCGCGCAGGACATGCCTTCTCCGGGGCATTGAATATGGTGGCATCGGAAGGGCCGGAACCGATTGCGCAGGAATTCCGCACCACCTTCGATGAAATCAATTTTGGCGTGTCGATGCAGGATGCGCTGACAAATCTCGCCACACGCGTCGATAGCACGGACGTGCGCTATTTCGTGGTGGCGGTGCTGATTCAGCGCGAGACGGGCGGCAACCTGGCCGAGTTGATGACGAACCTGGCAGTGCTGATCCGCGAAAGGCTGAAGCTCAATGCCACGGTGCGCGTGCTGTCAGCGGAGGGACGCCTGTCGGCATGGATTCTGGGGCTGTTGCCGTTCGCGGTCGGTTTAATGATCAACGCCGTCAATCCACGCTTTATGTCTGTCTTGTGGGCTGATCCGCTCGGCGTGCGCATTGTCGTCGGGGCGCTGGCGCTGATGGCCGTCGGCGTAGTCTGGATGTGGCGCGTCATTTCAATTCGCGTCTGAGGAGAACAGAACATGACATTCACGCAAATTCTTTTCCTGGTCCTGACGTTTATCGTGATGTCCGGCCTGACCTATCTGATTGCGAGCAGGTTGTCTGCGCCGTCCGAGGAGAAACGCCTGGAGAGCATGGGCGGCGGTTCGCCCCAGCCCGTTGTCTCCCCCTGGCATGCCGCCGGAATGCGGCTCAGGCGTTTCCTCGAACCGTTGGCGAAGTTGTCTGTGCCTGAGGAAAAATGGGAAACGTCGCCGCTGCGCACGCGCTTCCTGAATGCCGGGTTTCGCGGCTTTTCGGCGCCGCTGGTGTATTTCGCCAGCAAGACGGTCGGCACGTTCCTCGTTCCGGTCCTGTTTGCCGTCTACGCCGGCATGAGCAAGGGCGATTTCAATAGTTCAACCCTGCTGCTGGTGGCCGTGGTGCTTGCCGCCATCGGCTACTACCTGCCGATGGCGGTGCTGGCGAGGCTGATTGCGCATCGGCAGCGGGAGTTGTTCGAGAACTTTCCGGATGCGCTGGACCTGATGCGCGTATGCGTGGAAGCGGGCCTGGGGCTGGATGCGGCAATCGCGCGCGTCGGGGATGAAATGCGCCTGAAGAGCCAGGCACTCTACGAAGAGCTGCATCTGGTCAGCCTTGAGCTGCGCGCGGGCGCTCCACGTGATCGTGCGCTGCGCAACCTGGCGCTACGCATGGGCATGGAAGAAGTCGATGCGCTGGTGGCGATGCTGATCCAGGCCGACCGCTTCGGCACCAGCGTGGCCGAGTCGCTGCGCGTGCACGCGGAAGGGCTGCGCGTCAAGCGCAAGCTGCAAGCTGAAGAGGCGGCCGCGAAGGTTCCGGTGAAGTTGTTGTTCCCGCTCATTTTCTGCATCTTCCCGGCGCTGCTCGTGGTGTTGCTGGGACCGGCATATATCAGCATCAACCGGACGCTGTTGCCCACCCTTGTGGGAAATTAATGAAGAAGGAGGCAGCATGTTCAAGCTAAATGCAGTTGCGATGGCAGTGGGTAGCGTTGCCCTGTTTTCCGGATGCGCTGCGCCGCACTCCACGCGCATAACGGTCGAGCCCGTCATGGCGGTGCGCAACGGTACCATCGACGCAGAGCGCATGTACCGCATTGGCCGCCAGTATCAGGGCCAGCACCGTCTTGGCCATGCCGAAGAGGCTTTCGTGAAGGCGCTTGCGCTTGACGCAAACCATGTCGAGGCGCGCAATGCGCTGGCCGTCACCTATTACGAACAAGGGCTGATCCAGAAAGCAGAACAAGAGTTCAAGGCCGCCATTGCCGCAGCGCCCAAGCGCGCGCACCTGCATAACAATCTCGGCTATCTCTACCAGCAGATCGGGCGTGATGAAGAGGCGATCGGCGCATTTCGCGCGGCGCTTGTGGTCGACCCCGACAATCAGCGCGCACTGGACAGCCTGGCAGCATTAACCTGTGGCGACAAGCGCGCGTGCCCGGCACGCGGGGCGGCAGCGGCAATGTCTGCATCACCAGCAATGCCCGCAACACCGGCAGCTGCACCGGAGGTGGCGCGCCAGTCGTCAGCAGCTGCCGTACAACCCCCTGCCAGGCAGCCTGATGCGCCAACGGTGGCGCTGGCAAGCGTTGCGCCCAACGTCTGGGAGCTCCAGCCAATCAGCACTGGCAAGCCGTCCAATGGGGCAAGCGCGCCGGTTGCATCAGCGCTCGCAGCGCCGGCTGTTGCTGCCCGATCTGCCACGGCTCAGCCATTGCTGACAAAGCGTATCGAGGTCGCCAACGGCAACGGTGTGGCGGGGATGGCAAAACGCGTCGGCTCCTATCTGCATGAGCAGGGATTTATCCCGCCGCGGCTGACCAATCATCGCAATTTCAAGCAACAGTACACGGAAGTCCAGTACGTTCCCGGTGCCGAATCGCTGGCTCGCCAAGTCAGCGGCAGCTTTGAGCGACCGGCGCGCCTGGTCGCCGTGCCCAAGCTCGAGCGCCAGATGCCGGTGCGCCTGGTGCTGGGCAAGGACTTCAACGAATCGCAGTCGATTGCGAAGGGCGGGCGGCCATCCGGCCATCAGGTCGCGCTGGCATCTACGCCGGAACGGAAGTAACGCAGTTTTACCAACCCTGTCATAGGAGAATTTCATGGACGTCAATCACATCATCGAACCCGAGCGTCAAGGCCTTTGGATTGCCGCCACGTTCATCGTTGCATTGCTCGCTCTTGTGCTTGCATTTGCCTCTCTCAAGCGCGTCAATAATTTGACGTACATGACCCAGACGGAAGCGCTCCTTCTGAACAAGAAAATTGAGGACTCGAAGACACAAGGCGGCAGTGCGCCGGCTGCGGCTCCCGCAGCACCGGCGACGTCCAAGTAAGCCGCTTCGCCAGCGAACGCATCAGGGGCAGGCATGGCGGCCAGCTCCTGATGCGTTCTCTAGGCGTGCCTGCCATAACGCAGGCCGCACAGGCCCATGACGCCATGCGCGGCGCGCTACAGCGCCCGGATCTCCACCGGATTGGCCGGCTCCGCAAACGGCATCCTGGTTTCCAGCTGTTCCTCGAACTCTTCATCGAGCTGCCCGTGGCGCTTCAGGAATTCGCGCACTTCGCGCAGCCACAGCCGTTTATCGCTCAGGCCAGAGTCGTCGCCCAATGAATAGGTGTCCCTGTCGCCAAACAGGTGCTCGGCTTCGGTTTGCTGCAAACCGAATACCTGCGCCATGACCTGCGCTTCGGCTCCGCTCCCCGCCGATTGATCCCCGAAGCACAGGCGGGACCCGTCGTCGGACAGAGACAGGCCAAGTTTCGTGAACGTCGGATGTTGCGCGAGCCATCCCGCCGGTGAACAAATCGTTCCCTTGTCCAGCGATTCGCCGCGCGCCGTTTGCAGGTTGCCGAGCGCGATGGCGGTTTCGGGAATGCCGTCGATAATGGCATAAGCATCTTTGAGCAATTCAAAATCGGGACTGGTCTTCATTGCGTATCCTTTCAATGGGCGTTTGCACTTTTCTTGTGGCAGCTCCGTGCGCTGCTTCACGGTATATTTCTGCAATAGACTGAAATTCTTGCAATACGTTTTCTTGAAGATTAGATTTGCCGCAATCTTCCTCTCTACTCGCAGGAAAAAGTCTCTGAAGGGCGAGCTCAGCCTGATTTTTGCGGAGTAATCTTTCCTCACGTCATATTGAGGTTCCGGTTACGGCTTCAGCTGGAGAAAAGCCGGCCGCCCGGCCAGCCCTGAACGTTCCAGCCACGAAAACACCGAATCCGCTGTCACTGTTTCGATCCGATCCGAGAATCGCTTCTCGAACGGATGGTCGTCGAATGCGACATTGGCTGCGCTAATGCGCCCGCCCAGCCGGGTCAACGCGTCGAGCCTGAGCATCGCCGGCTGGTAGCCGCGCAACTGCAGCCACGCCTGCGCCTGCATGCGCGAATCCACCGCCGGCTCCATCGCCGCCGCGAGCGTTTCGATCGCCCACTGGTTCGACTGCTGGTATTTTCGTCCCCATGCGTAGCTGACGATGCTGTAGGGCCGATGGTGCATTTTCACCGCGCGGATATCGTCCCGCAGCAAGGCGAGCAAGCGCTCCTGCACCTGCGGCGCCGGCGCTGCGTACGCGGCCTCGTAGCGCCACAGGTCGTCCAGGAAGAATTCGCCCAGCCCTTGGCGGTAAATGGCGGCCACGTTGGTGCCGCAATGGTTCAGCTTGTGCACCACCCGCCACACATGGCCGCCCTGGCCGTTGGGCTGGCGATAGGCAAAGCCGAGATGCGAGTAGTGCACGCCGTACTTGCTAAGGTCCTGACCGGCGCGGGCCAGCACCACGACACTGTTGCCGCTGGCGTCGAGCGCAGCCATGGTGCGTTCGGCCAGTGCCAGTCCGCGCTCGATGGTGTGTACGGACGGCTTCTTTTGCTCGCACGAGCGGCCGGCATGGGCGGCGGTCGCAATCAGCATGCCGGCTGCCAGCACGAGGGCCGCTGCTTTTCGGGGTAGATAACGCATGGCGGCCTCAATACGCCAGTTGTTCATTGTGCAGCAGCGCGCGGCCCAGCGCGTTGGGAATGAAGGCGATGGCGTCGCCCGCTGCGGACAAGATGGTGCCGGCGCCGATCACGCTGACCGTCACGAGCGTGCCGGCGGCCACGGCTGACGCGGCCAGCCCGTGGCCGGCGATGTCCAGGCTCACGCGCGTGCCGTCCGCCAGGCTTTCCAGCACGAGCACGGTGCCGCGCGCGCTCAATTCCACCGTTTTCACCACCAGCACCGCGCCCGCGGTGGACAACACCAGCGGCACTGCCAGCACGGCGCCTGCCGCCGCACTGGCCACAGTACCCGATGCGACGGCGACCGAAGCAATCGGCAGTGCGGACACCGCGCTCAGGGCCGAGGCTTCGCTTTGCGCCCGCGCCGGCGGCGCGACGGACGCCGCCAGGAGGAACATCGATGCGAAGAGCGAACTTGCAAGCTTTTTCATGACAGTCTCCTTATGGGAAAAATCAGGTGTTGCCCGTCGTGCGTGCTTCGGCCAGATCGGCTTCATGCCTGTCGCGCAGCGCCTTGGCCAGCGTGAAGGCGCAGCTGATCAGGTACAGCCAGCTCACGCCGAGGAATGCCTTGTAGGTGTCGTTGATCTCCATGCGCAGCAGGCCCCAGCCGGTCAGCGCCATCGCCAGGAAGAAGCTGCTCCACACCACCACCCTGAACAGCGGCGTGTCGGCCGGCTTGCCGGCGAGGACGCTCTGCTCGGCGTCGCGCACGAACTTGGCGAGCACGAAGGCGTTGGTCAGGCAAAAGACGTAACCCATGATCATGAAGGCGCGGTCGAGGTCCTTGCCGGGCAAATAGCCGAGCCCCACGCCGCACAGGAAAACGGCGACGGCAAACGATATCCAGACTTGCAGCTGCCAGGCGCGCGAATCGCGGTGGATCAGAACTTTCATTTTTTCCTCTCGGTGATGTGTTGTTGCGGTGAGAGGAGTGTGGGGGAGGAGGATAGAAAAGGCTCGTGAAATGATGCTGGTTGTTTTTACTGTGCCTTAAGGTATCAAAATACGATGCCAAATCGCTGGCGGCACGCGCATGGGGCCCGCAGGCATTGGCTAAATATCATTCATGCTCATGCCGGATTGGGTCATACTGGACGGGCAACGTTTTGGCGCTCAACGCTGGAGATAAGGAGGAATGAAATGCCTTCTGGGAAAATTCTGGTCGCTCAAGGCGGCGGCCCCACGGCAGTGATCAACCAGTCGCTGGTCGGCGTCGCGCTGGAGGCGCGGCGCTTTCGCAGCGTCGAACGGGTCTACGGCGCGCGCCACGGGGTGCGCGGCATCATCAATGAAGACTTCGATGACCTGACCCAGGAAACTAGCCACAACCTGGAACTGGTGGCCAACACGCCGTCGTCGGCGCTGGGCTCCACCCGCGACAAGCCGGATGCGAAGTATTGCCATGAAATTTTCGAAGTGCTGCGCGCCCACGAAATCGAGCATTTTTTCTACATCGGCGGCAACGACTCGGCCGATACCACCCGCATCGTCAGCCTGGAAGCGCAAAGGGCAGGCTATCCGCTGCGCTGCATCCACATCCCCAAGACGATCGACAATGACCTGGTCGGTAACGACCACACGCCCGGCTTTCCGTCGGCTGCGCGCTTTGTGGCGCAAGCGTTTGCCGGCGCCAATCTCGACAACGCGTCGCTGCCCGGCGTGTATGTCGGCGTGGTGATGGGGCGTCATGCCGGTTTTTTGACCGCCGCCTCGGCGCTGGGCAAGAAATTCCCCGACGACGGCCCGCACCTGATTTACGTGCCGGAGCGTACCTTCGCGATCGAGCAATTCCTGCATGACGTCAAGCAGACTTACGAGCGCTTCGGCCGCTGCGTGATCGCCGTTTCCGAAGGCATCCACGATGCTTCGGGCGCGCCCATGGCGAGCCTCCTGGCCAAGGATATCGAGCGCGACGAGCACGGCAACCTGCAGCTCTCCGGCAACGGCGCGCTGGCCGACCTGCTGTGCGAAGAGATCAAGTCCAAGCTCGGCATCAAGCGCGTGCGCGGCGACACCTTCGGCTACCTGCAGCGCTCCTTCATCGGCTGCGTATCCGACGTCGACCAGCGCGAAGCGCGCGAGGTTGGCGAAAAGGCGGTCCAGTTCGCCATGTGGGGCCGGCGCGACGGCTCGGTGGCGATCAGGCGCACCGGCTTTTATTCGGTCGACTACGAATTGCTGGCGCTCGACGACGTGGCTGGCAAGACGCGCGTGATGGAGGATGAATTCATCGCCGCGAGCGGCACCGACATCACCGATGCCTTCCGCCTGTACCTGCGCCCGCTGTTGGGTTCGGGCATGCCGGATGCGTTCCGCCTGCGGCCCAATCCGGTGCCCAAGGTGAGGAATGCGGCGCGCTGATACAGGAGCGGCGGCCGCCCGGAAATTAGCGTAACCTGAGGCCCGCATTGTTTTTTTCGGGCTCCTTCATGCATGACATTCCGGGCGAATGGCAATCGCGCCTGATCGCGCTGGCCAGCGCCGACCCACAAGACGACGGCGCGCACGATCTCCATCATCTGCATCGCGTCTGGCGCATCGCGCAGCAACTGCTGGCCGAGCATGCCGACGCCGATGCGCTGGTCGTGCTGGCCGCCTGCTACCTGCACGACCTCGTCAACCTGCCGAAGAACCATCCCGACCGCGCCCAAGCGTCGCGCCTGGCCGCGCAAGCCGCATGCGACAGGCTCGCGCAAGCCGGCTTCCCGGCCGCCAAGCTGCCGGGCGTGGCGCATGCGATCGAGGCGCACAGCTTTTCCGCCGCGATTGCGCCGGCGACGATCGAAGCGATGATCGTGCAGGATGCCGACCGGCTCGACGCGCTCGGCGCGGTCGGACTGGCCAGGCTGTTTTATACGGCGGGCAGAATGGCGTCGGCCCTGGCCCATCCGGACGACCCGCTGGCGCTGCAGCGCGACCCCGACGACCGCGCGTATGCGCTCGACCATGTCGCCGTCAAGCTGACGCACTTGCCAGCCAGCATGCGGACGGCAGCCGGGCGCAAGTTGGGCCAGGCCAGGCTCGACTGGCTGCTTGCGTTTCGCGCAACCTTCGTCGCCGAATGGGGCGATGGCGCCGCCGCAGGCGCGGGGCGATAATAGTCGGAAACTTAGCGCGATCCCATGAGAACTCCCAGTACGGCGGCCACCGCCACCTTCGGCCTGGAACCGGCCGGATATCGCCAGCTGCTCGACCAGTTTGCGCATGCCAAGCGCATCATGGTCTACAGCGGCGCCGGCATGTCGGCCGATTCCGGGCTGCCCACCTACCGCGGCGCCGGCGAGCACTTGTGGACCGGCGACGTGCTGCGCAAGGTGGCAACGCCGGCGGGGTTCGCGCGCGACCCCGCCTTCGCGGTCGACTGGTACGTCCATCAGGCGATGCGGCTGCACACGGCGCAGCCGCATGCCGGCCACTACGCGCTGCTGGAACTGGAGACGCACTGGACGGTGACGCACGTGACGCAAAACGTGGACACCCTGCTCGAGCAGGCCGGCTGCTCGGTGGTCATCCACCTGCACGGCCGCTACGACGAGCTCAAGTGCACCCAGTGTTCCTGGCACGGCATCGTGGACAGCCCCGAGGCGCTGCGCGAGCCTTGCCCGGCCTGCGGCGGGCAAGTGCGCCCCGCCATCGTCTGGATGAGCGAGATGCCAAGCCAGCGCGACATGGTCGATGCGGAAGCGGCGGCGGCGTCCGCCGACCTAGTGCTCGTGGTCGGTACGCCGGCGGAAATGTATCCCGGCGCGGCCGTGGTCGAAACCGCGCATCGCGCCGGCGCCGCCATTTGCGTCATCAATCCCGAATGGTGCGAGAACCTGCATTATGCGCGTTGGCAACTCTTTGCCGGTGCGCGCGAGGCGCTGCCGGTGCTGATGCGCGACGCGGTCACGCGCCGGCAGGCCGAAGGCAAGCCGATTCCCTGGTACCTGCAATGGCTGCCCAATTGGGCAAAATAATTCCTTCGCCAGCGCCGTGCCGGTACAATTCCGCTCCCCGCATGGCGCGTTGAACCACGTCGGCGCCGTGCATGGACTATTGGCATTCAGGAAAAATGAACATCAGGATTCACGATGAATTGCGGGCCTATACCGACCCGCTGACCGCCAGCGAGTATGCGGCACTGGAGCGCAGCATCCTGGCCGAAGGCTGCCGCGATGCGCTGGTCTTGTGGGGTGACGTGCTGATCGACGGGCACAACCGTTATGCGATTTGCCGGCAGCACGGGATCGAGTTCAAGACTGTCCAGAACAACAGCTTTGCGTCGCTGGAAGAAGTGATGTTGTGGATGATCGACAACCATCTGGCGCGGCGCAGCGTGACCGATTTCCAGCGCGGCATGTTTGCATTACGCAAGAAAGCGATTCTTGCTGCGCGGGCAAAGGAGCAGCAGGAACAACAGCCGCAGCCAGAAGAGCAACCGGAAAGCCACGCCAGCGCAGCAGCCCCTGTTGCGGCGCAGCCCGCACTGAGCACGCGCGAGGATGTCGCCAAGGCCGCCGGCATCAGCAGCAATGCCATCAGCCGGATCGAGAAAATCCAGAAAACCGCCGCGCCGGAACTGGTTGAGGCGGTCAGGATCGGCACCATCTCGCTCAATGCCGCCGCCGCCGTGGCCGAGCTGCCCGTCGAGGAGCAGGTTGCCGCCGTCGTGGCCGGGAAAAAGGAGTTGCAGCAGGTCGCAAAACAGGTGCGCGAAGCGAAATCCCCGTCCAAGCCGCCGCGTGTCGAGCCGGCTGCCAACGCGGCCTCGGCGCCGCCAGGCGACGTTGCCGCGCTGGCGGCGCGCATCGCTGAACTGGAGACGGAAAACGCTGCGCTCCAGGCGCAGGTTGCCACCCTCACGGCTGCGCTCGCAGAGGCACGGCGCTCGGCGTGACGGCCG
This sequence comes from Noviherbaspirillum autotrophicum, assembly GCF_000818395.1. Taxonomy (GTDB): domain Bacteria; phylum Pseudomonadota; class Gammaproteobacteria; order Burkholderiales; family Burkholderiaceae_D; genus Noviherbaspirillum; species Noviherbaspirillum autotrophicum. The sequence continues at coordinate 705,430 of NZ_JWJG01000028.1, forward strand.
CTTGATTACATCTTCATGCGCCGGCGGCTGTCGTAATTGAACAAGACGGCCGCCGGCGCCTCCACTAGAGTCGGCGCAATCGACCGGCGACAGGGGCGACAACGCCACGCATCGACATCGCGCTTCCGCCACACGGCATGTTTCCCGGTGCGAAATGAAACGGACATGACCGGGGAGCGTTTCGCACCCAGGAGGCGCAATGCATACGAACTACGATTTCATCGTGATCGGCTCCGGTTTCGGCGGCAGCGTGTCGGCACTGCGCCTGGCCGAAAAGGGCTACCGGGTTGCCGTCATCGAGCAGGGACGGCGCTGGACGCCGGACAATCTGCCCAAAAGCACCTGGTCGCTGTCGCGCTGGATGTGGCGCCCGGCGCTGGGATTGCACGGCTTTTTCAGCATGCGCTTTTTCAAGCACGTCGTTGTTCTGCATGGCAACGCCGTCGGCGGCGGCTCCATCACCTATGCCAACACCCTGCTGGTCCCGCCCGACAGGATCTGGCGCGAAGGCAGCTGGGCCGGCCTGCAGGATTGGGAGCGCGTGATGCCGCAGCATTTCGCGACCGCGCGCCGCATGCTCGGCGTGACCACCAATCGCCGCCTGGGCGCGGCCGACCTGCGCCTGAAGGAAATGGCGCGCGCGGCCGGCGTCGACGCCAGTTTTTACCCGACCGAGGTCGGCGTCTTCTTCGGCAGGGATAGCGACGCGCCGGGCACCACCTATGCCGATCCGTTTTTCGGCGGGGAAGGGCCGCCGCGCACGTCCTGCCATGGCTGCGGCGGCTGCATGGTGGGCTGCCGTCACGGCGCGAAGAATTCGCTCGACCAGAACTACCTGTACCTGGCCGAGAAAAAAGGCGCCGAACTGCTTGCCGAAACCCGGGTGGTCGACGTCAAGCCGCTACAGTCCAGGTCGGATGGCGCGGCCGGTTACGAAGTGGAAACGCTGGCCTTGGCCGGCCCGTCGCGCGGGCAGAGGCGCCGCTTCACCTGCCGCGGCGTCGTGTTCGCCGCCTCCTCGCTGGGCACGCAGGAGTTGCTGTTCCGCCTGAAGGAGAAAAAATCGTTGCCGCGCATTTCGGATGCGCTCGGCAAGCATGTGCGCACCAATGCCGAATCGATCATCGGCATCCGCTTTCCCGGCTCCAAGGTCGACCTGTCGAAAGGCATTGCGATCGGCTCGGGCGTGTACATCGATGAGCATACGCATATCGAGACGACGCGCTATCCGAACGGCTCCGACACGATGGGCTTGCTCAGCACGGTCATGACGCTCGGGCGTCCCGGCTGGACGCGCCCCTTCACCTGGCTGGCCACGCTGGCCAAGCTCATGCTCACCAAGCCGCTCACCACGCTGCGCCTGTTGACCCCGTTCGGCTTTGCGCGCGAGACCATGATCTTCCTGTGCATGCAGACGCTGGACGGGCACTTGACGATGCGCCTGAAACGGCGCTGGTTCTGGCCGTTTTCCAAGCAACTGACCACGCACGGCAAGAAGATTCCCACCTTCATCCCCGCCGCCAACGATTTCGTCGTCAAGGCCGCGCAAGCCACCGGCGGCGTGCCGATGACATCGCTCACCGAGATCCTGCTCGACGTGCCGACCACGGCGCATTGCATGGGCGGCGCTGCCATCGGCCGCACGCGCGCTGAGGGCGTGTGCGACGGCCAGAACCGCGTGTTCGGCTATGCCAACATGTATATCTGCGACGGCTCCATGCTCGGTGCGAATCTCGGCGTCAATCCCAGCCTGACCATCACGGCGTTGACCGAGCATGCAATGAGCCATATCCCGCCGTATGAGCAGCAGCGGTGGGACGCCTGCGGGGCGGACGCTACTGGGGCATCGGCACAACTTGTCACGCCAGGCTGAGCGCGGAGCGCTTGATTTCAGTCAAGAAATTAAGAGCCCGGGCTGCCCGTTCAAAACATCCATGATTAAATCATTTCTCGATGGATACTTGACACGCAAATGGGGTTTTCGAATGCGCAACTCAGCGATAACAAGCATAGCCGATGCATCATCTCTCTCCTGGACCGATGCGTTGTTGACCGGCCACGAACGGATTGATGCCGATCACCGCCACATCTTTGACATCGCCCATCGGCTGGAAGCGGAACTTCTGGCTCCGCCGGAACATTCCGTGGTGGGCGAAGTTCTGGTCGAACTGATCGAATACACGGGCGAGCACTTCCTGCGGGAAGAGGCGGTCATGCGGTCGATCCGGTTTGCCCGCTATGACGAGCACAAGCGCGAACACGACTTGCTGGTGCAAAAGGTGAACGCGCTCCACCGGAACTTCATGGACGGCAACGGCGATTCGCCGGGCGAGGTGCTGGACTTTTTGCGCATGTGGCTGACGCATCATATCCTGCATCTGGACATGGAACTGGTGCGCGGCGTGAAAGCGGCCGGCGCGCCAGAGGAAACCGCCTCTGCGCAAGATGATTGATGCATGAGAGGCGGCATGGCGTATCCAGGCCGCCCTCGAACCACTTCATCCTCCCTCTAACGCGCGAGTTGCCAGACACTGTTCCTGTTTTCGATATCTTCGCTGGATAGCGGATGGCAGAACAGGTAGCCCTGCATTTCCAGGCATCCGCAGGAGCGCAGGAATTCTTCCTGTTGCGGCGTTTCCACGCCTTCGGCGATCACCGCCAGACCGAGATTGCGGGCAAGCGACACGATCGCTTTAATGATCGGACGGTCGGCCTTGGCATCCGTGATGTCCTTGACGAAGGAGCGGTCGATCTTGAGTTTGTGCACCGGGAAGCGCTGCAGGTAATGCAGGCTGGAATAACCGGTGCCGAAGTCGTCGATCGCGAGGCGGATGCCCATGTCGCGCAGTTGCGTCAGTGTCGAGATCACCGCTTCCTCGTTGTGCAGCGCGATATTTTCAGTGATTTCCAGTTCCAGGCAGCGCCGGTCCAGGCCGGTTTCGTCGAGCACGCGCCGCACCGTCTGCACCAGCCCGGCCTGCCGGAACTGCACCGCTGACAGGTTGACCGCGACCCGGATCGGCGGATGGGCTGCCTGCTGCCATTTCAGTGCCTGCAGACAGGCGGTGCGCAGCACCCACTCGCCGACCGGCACGATGAGGCCGGTCTCTTCCAGCAGCGGAATGAAAGCCGCCGGCGAAATGCGTTCGCCGCCCGGCGGCTGCCAGCGCAGCAGCGCCTCGACGCCGACGATTCTGCCGCTCGGCACGTCATATTGCGGCTGGTAATGCAGCACGAATTCATTCTGCTTGAGCGCGCGGTGCAATGCATGTTCCAAGACCAGCCGCTCCTGTTCGGCAGCATTCATCGCTGGATCGAAGAAGCGGTGGTTGCACGCGCCGCCGGAGCGCGCCTGGTTCATCGCGATTTCGGCGTTGACGATCAGTGCGTGGAAATCGCGCCCGTCGCGCGGATAGGCGCTGATGCCGATGCGCTGGGTAAGGAACAGCTCATGCTCGGCAATCTTCAGCGGGCGGGAGACTTCTTCGTTGAGCCGGCCGAGGACGGCGAGCGGCTCGGCGGCCCCGTCCTGCCCGGTCAGCAGGATGGCAAACCTGTCGCCGCCGACGTTGGCCACCAGGCCGGCGGTGCCGACGCTGTTTCTGATCCTCTGGCCGACCAGGCGCAAGGCGTGGTCGGCGGCATCCATGCCCAGCGTTCGCGTGATCTGCGAAAAGCGGTTGATGTTGACCATCATGAGCGTCAGCGTACGGCCGGCGCCGATCAGACGCTGTACTTTTTTCGCCAGGAATTCGCGGTTCGGCAGGCCGGTCAGCTGGTCGTAGTAGGCCATCTGACGCAGGTGTTCGCGCGCCTCGCGCAGGCCGACGATGGCGGACGCCTTCATCAGCTCGCGCTTTACCGCCGGCACCAGTCGGGAGCGATGCTCCTTGCTGATCATGTCGGCCGCCCCAGCCATCATGGTCGCGGTCGCGGTATCCTCCGTCATCGAACCGGACACGACGATGAAGGGCGTATCGCTGCCATTCTCCTGCACGATGCGCAGCGCCGACGGCGCGTCCAGTGTCGGCATGCCGTGGTCGCAGATGACGACGTCCCATTGTTGCCGCAACAGCGCGTCGCGCAGCGCGGCAGGCGAATCGACGCGCTCGTGCAGGATGTCGTCGAATTCGCCGCCCAGCGTATCGAGCAGAAGCTCCTTGTCATCTTCGGAGTCTTCGACGAACAGGACATGCAGTGTTTTCTTATTGCTCATTTTTCACCTCCGATCGGCTCGTGGTTGCGATTGCGGCATGGCGAGATGCAGCGCCAGATCCTCGAAGTCGCGCGACTTGTCGAGAAAAGCGTCGGCACCCAGCGCCAGGCAGGTGTTGCGGTACTGCGGCGCGCTCTTGTTGGTGAGGACGATGATGCGCAGCGCCGGCCACAGCGGTCGGACGCGGCGCAGCACCTCGATGCCGTTTCCCCGTGCAAGCGTCAGGTCCAGTATCACGACATCGGGACGGCAGGCCGCGATGCCGGCGATGGCGTCGTCCTGGCTGTTTGCTTCGGCGATCACTTCGGCGCCCGGTATTTCGGAGACGACGCGACGCAGATGCCCAAGGATCACGTCGCTGTCTTCGACGAGAAAGATTTTCATGAAAGCGATTTGTCCAACATGACTCGGTAGGGTGTCATGTTGTTGCTTTCCAGGAAAAAACGAAATCGGTGAAGCCTTATTTCAGGGTGGGAAGAGATGAAGAGGAGGGTAGGAGAATTCCCACGGCGGGGCGGCAGATAGCGCGGCGTTGCGCTACCGGCCGATTACTCCGTCGCTTGCCCGTTGTCGTCGATCAGTCCATGCCTGAGCGCATAGCGGATCAGATCGGTTGAAGTGGTGAAGTTCATCTTCTGCATGATGCGGGTCTTGTGCGTGCTGATGGTTTTCACGCTCAGGTGCAGTTGTTCGCCGATGGCGGTGATGCCCATGCCGGAGGCGATCAGCCGGAATACTTCGTACTCGCGGTCGGTCAGCAGCGTATGGGGCGGAGCCTCGGCGTTGGCGGTCAGCCTCAGCGCCAGGTTTTCCGCGACGGCCGCACTGATGAACATGCCGCCGCCAGCCACCTTGCGTATGGCCTGGACGAGGTCGGCGGAGGCGCTGTCCTTGCACAGGTATCCCGCTGCGCCGGCCTTCAGCGAGCGCACTGCATACTGGTCTTCCTTCTGCATGCTGAGGATCAGCACCGGCAGTTTCGGCTTTTCGCTCTTGATCTGCTTGAGCAGGTCGATGCCGCTCTTACCCGGCATCGCCATGTCCAGCACCATCACGTCCCAGTCCTGTTCGCGCACTTTCGCTAGCGCGTCAAAGCCGTTGTCGGCTTCGCCGGCGACCGTCATGTCCGGGCATTCCGACAGAATCTGCTTCAGTCCGTCGCGCAGGATGGTGTGGTCGTCCGCGATCAATATCCTGATCATGCCTGTTTCTCCAGCGAGTTGACGGGAAGGCTGGCCTCGATGCGCGTGCCCTTGCCCGGCTCGCTCGATATGTCGAGCGAGCCGCCGAGCAGCTTGACGCGCTCGTGCATGCCGAGCAGCCCATAGGTTTTCTTTCCACGCTCCGCAGGTGGCGGCAGGCCACGGCCGTCGTCCTTGACGATCAGCAGCATCTCATTCGGCAGGTCCTGCAGCTGCACGGTCACCTTGCTTGCCTGCGCATGGCGCGCGACGTTGGTCAGCGATTCTTGCAGCACGCGAAACAGCGTGGTGGCGGTGCGGTCGTCGAGTTCATAATGATCCCGGCTCATTGCAAGCGCGCAAGCGATGCCGGTCTGGTCGGCGAATTTCGCCACGTGATGCTCGATGGCCGCAGCCAGGCCGAGGTCGTCGAGCATGCCGGGGCGCAGGTCTTCCGAAATGCGGCGGATCGAATCGACCGTCTTTTCGACCAGCGACAGCATCGCCGCCAGCTTGTCGCCGACTTGCTGCTCGCGTTGCGGCAGCCTGCGGTCGAGCCAGATCAGGTCGATGCGCAGCGCCGTCAGCGCCTGCCCGAGCTCGTCGTGCAGCTCGCGCGCGATGCGGGTGCGTTCGTCTTCGCGCACCTGCTGCAGGAATGCCGACAGTTCCTGCAGCTGGCGGCGCGATTCCTGCAGTTCGCACTCGGCCCGCTTGCGTTCGGTGATGTCCCGGAAGGCCGTGACCGTGCCGACCACCCTGCCATCCTCGACAATCGGCGAGGCGACATAGGTGACCGGGAAGACGGTGCCGTCCTTGCGCACCAGCACGTCGTCCTCCACATGGCAGCCTTCTCCGTTGCAGGCCGCACGAAACAGCGAGCATTGCGACCGGGGCAGGGGCGAGCCGTCTGGACGCTGATGGTGGACGGTGTCGTGCACTGAACGCTGCGCCAGTTCCGCCTGCGTCCAGCCGAGCAGGCGCTCCGCTTCGGCATTCATCAGCAGCAGCCGACTGTCGGTGTCGAGCACCAGCAGGCCTTCGCCCAGCGACTGCGTGATGTTTTCCAGCAGCCTGCGGTTTGCGGCCAGCGCCCGGTCCGCCTCGCGCCGCTGGGCGCGCTGCGCCGCTTCCTTGATTTCGCGCTCGATGGCCGGGCCGAGGCGCGCGAGATTGCCCTTCATGACGTAATCGTTGGCGCCGGCCTTCATCAGCGCGACCGCATCCATTTCGCCGATGAAGCCGGACACGACGATGAGCGGAATGTCCTGGCCACTTTCGCGCAGCAGTCGCAGCGCATCGTAGGCATTGAAAGCGGGCAGGTTGAAGTCGGACAGCACCACATCCCATCGCTCATCGGCCAGCGCAGACCGCATCTCGGCTGCGGTATCCACGCGCCGGTAATGCAGGCCGTAGCCGGCCGCTTCCAGTTCGAGGCACAACAGGTCGGCGTCGTCGGCCGAGTCCTCGACATGCAGGATGCGCAGTGCGGGTAGCATCAGTTGCTGCTCCATGCGGGCGGTGGTTCGTTGAGCATCAGCCAGTACATGCCGAGCTGGCGCACCGCGTCGATGAAGTCGGTAAACACCACCGGCTTGCGGATGTAGCTGTTGCAGCCGAGGTTGTAGCTGTTGATCATGTCGCTTTCTTCCTTGGACGTGGTGAGCACCACCACCGGCAGCAGGCGCGTACGCTGCTCCTCGCGCAAGCGCTTCAACACTTCCAGGCCGTCCACCTTGGGCAGCTTCAGGTCGAGCAGGATCAGATTCGGCAGTGCATGGCCTTTGCCTTGCGGGTCGAGCAGATAGTCGAGCGCTTCGGCGCCGTCCCTGGCCACCACCACTTCATTGAGCAGCTTGCTTTCCTGGAAGGCGATTCGCGTCAGCTCCTCGTCGTCCGGATTATCCTCGACCAGCAGGATGATCATCTTATTCAGCATGTATGGATTCCGTTTTTTCGTCTTCGTGCCCGCCGCACGAGAAATAAAAGGTGGCGCCTTCGCCTTCCTTGCCTTGCGCCCAGGCGCGCCCGCCGTGCTTGCGCACGATGCGCTGCACGGTCGCCAGGCCGATGCCGGAGCCGTCGAATTCACTGGCCGCATGCAGGCGCTGGAAGGCGTTGAACAGCTTGTGTGCGTATTCCATGCTGAAGCCGGCGCCGTTGTCGCGCACGAAAATGACCGCTGCGCCTTCGTCGGAGGTGATACCGACTTCGATGCGGGCCGCAGGCCGCTTGCCGGTGAACTTCCAGGCGTTGCCCATCAGGTTTTCCAGCACGATGCGCATCAGCTTGGGATCGGCGTCGACGACCATGCCCGGCGCGATCACGAATTCGACCTGGCGCTGACCATCGGCCTGCTGCAGATCCTTCGCGATGTTGTGCGCAAGCTGCGTGATATCCACCCTGCTGCGCGCCGTTTCCTGGCGGCTGACCCGCGACAGGTGCAGGATATCGTCGATCAATTCGCCCATGCGCCGGCTCGCGCGCTGCACGCGTTCCAGGTAATCCTTGCCCTTGGCGTCGAGCAGCGCATCGTAGTTCTTGCTCAGGATCTGGGAAAAGCCGTCGATCGCCCGCAGCGGCGCGCGCAGATCGTGCGACACCGAATAGCTGAAGGATTCGAGCTCCTTGTTTGCCTGCTCCAGCTGGCGGGTGCGCAGCGCCACGCGCTGTTCCAACGACAGGTTCAGGTGCCGCAGCGCTTCCTCCGCACGCCTGCGCTCGCCGATTTCGACGCGCAGCCGCTGGAACGGCTCGCGCACGCTGGAGACAAACCCGGCGCGATACAGGAACAGGTAGAAGACGATCTTGAGCAGGTGGCCAAGCAGGTTGAAGATGTCGGTCACGCTGACGTACGCGGTGAAGCACAGCTCGCTCAGTACGCCGATCACCGCGATTCCAAAAAAGCTCGCCGCGTCATAGGTTCTGTCGCGCCGTGCCCGCCGGTACAGCAGCACCGCCGCCGCCGCCATGATGGAGATAATGGCCCATTCGGCGACGATCTTGAAGCCGGTCAGGCCGGCGCCGTCGATGAAGGTGTCCGGCCACCAGTGCTGCCGGAACAAACCCAGCCAGTACACCACGGCCGTGAGCGTCAGGCCGGCACCCAGCGCGATGTATCGGCTGCGGCTGTCGGCAAACGGGGCGGGCTGGCGGATCGCGACGGTCAGCATCGAGAGGGCGGCGATCAGCCGTGCCGCCAGCCAGAAGTTGATGGCCTTGGCCGGGCCAGACGGCGTGACGAAATCGGGCATGCCCCTGTAGGACAGCATGTGGGCAATGTCGATCAGGCCGACCGCAAGCGCTGCGCAGCCGAGGATCACGATATTGCCCGAACGCTCCTTGCTGTACGCGTTCCACACCACCCCGAACAGCAGCAGCGCCACCGTGACGGAAAACAGCTCCACCAAGGTGTGCAGCCACAGCGGCATCAGGGACACGCCATGCAGCATGCGCAGCGACGGCAAAAGCCACACTGCGGCGCAGGCGAGGGCGAGGACAACCAGCATCAGCTCCATTCTGCGCAATGGCGGAATGGCGTCGATTGTCTTGCTTGACAAGGAAGGGGTCATGCCGGGGCAGGAGCAGGTTGATTAATGTTGCTTTTTAGTAATTTTATTATAAAGCCCCTACTTTAAGTAGGAATTTAAGGAGGGCGCATGCCGGGCCGCAGGCCGGGTAGGAGTTCTCCTACCCGCGCTCTCATGTCTTCCCACGCCAAGATAAGCATTCGCTGATTCTGCATTTTGTTTCTACAAGGCATCATTCGGGCCATTCATCCACATCGGACCCGACAGGACACCACCATGCATGCAACGGAAGCACTTGCCCGGTCAGCCGGCGCCGCCGCACCGGAATTTCTCGCCTTTACGCTGGGCTCGGAAGAGTACGGCGTCGCTATCCAGCAGGTGCAGGAATTGCGCGGGTATGACTCCGTGACCCGAATCGCGCAGGCGCCCGACTTCATCAAGGGGGTGATCAATCTGCGCGGCAGCATCGTGCCAATCGTCGACCTGCGCATCAAGTTCGGCGTCGGCACGCCGGCTTACGACCAGTTCACGGTGGTCGTCATCCTCAATATCGGCGGTCGTGTGGTCGGTGCGGTGGTCGACAGCGTGTCGGATGTGGTCACGCTGCCGGCGGAGCAGGTCAAGGCTGCGCCACGGATGGGCGCGGCGATGGATACCGAATACGTCACCGGCGTCGGTACGCTGGACGGCCGCATGCTGATCCTGCTGGACATGAAGCGGCTGATGGGCGACGACATGCAGATCATCGAACGCGCCGCGGCATAGAAATCACTACCTCACACATCGGGAGAACACGCACATGTCTTTTGCAAACTTAAAAGTCGGCACCCGGCTCGCCGTCGGATTCGGCCTGGTGGTTTTCATGCTGATCGGCACGGCGCTGCTCGGCATCGTGCGCATGAGCGCCATTGACCGCGCCACCAACCTGGCCGTCAACGACAGCTATCCGAAGGTCGCGCGGGCCAACCAGGTCCTGGAAGGCATCAGCGAAACGGCGATCCGGATGCGCAACCTGCTGTTCATGAGCGACCCGGCGCAAATCAAAGGCGAACTCGATGAAATCGGCAGGGCGCGCAAGGAAGTCAGCGAGCATCTCGCCGAGATTGGCAAGCGGCTGTACACGCCGAAAGGCCGGGAGATTTTCGCGGGAATCGAGGACGCGCGCGCCAAGTACCGCGTGCAGCAGGCGCAATTCCTGAAGCTGGTCGAGGAAGGCAAAAAGGACGAGGCGGCAGCGCAGCTGCTCGAGAAGGTCATTCCAGAGCAGCAGGTGTACTTCGGCAAGGTGAAAGGCTTGATCGAGCTGGGCGGCAAGATGATGGAGCAAAGCGGCGCCGAAGCGAGCGCGCAATACCGCAGCGGCACCATGATCCTGCTTGCGCTGGCAGCACTCGCCGTAGTGGTTGCCATCGCCTTTGCCTGGTGGGTCACGCGCAGCATCACCCGCCCGCTGGACCAGGCGGTGCAGGTCGCGCGCACGGTGGCAGCCGGCGACCTCAGCAGTCGCATCGAGGTCCTGTCGAAGGACGAAACCGGTCAGCTGATGCAGTCGCTCAAGGACATGAACGACAGCCTCGCAAAAATCGTCGCCCAGGTCCGCGGCGGCACCGGTTCCATCAAGACTGCGGCCGGCGAAATTGCCGCCGGCAATCAGGATCTGTCCTCACGCACCGAGCAGCAGGCCAGTTCGCTGGAGGAAACCGCTTCCTCGATGGAGGAGTTGACCTCGACGGTCAAGCAGAACGCCGACAACGCGCTGCAGGCCAACCAGCTGGCGCAGTCGGCATCGGAAGTCGCGGTCAGGGGCGGCGCGGTGGTGGCGCAGGTGGTCGACACGATGGGTGCGATCAACGAGTCGTCGAAGAAGATCGTCGACATCATCGGCGTCATCGACGGCATCGCGTTCCAGACCAACATCCTCGCGCTCAATGCCGCGGTGGAAGCCGCGCGCGCCGGCGAACAGGGGCGCGGCTTCGCGGTGGTCGCTTCCGAGGTGCGCAACCTGGCGCAGCGCTCGGCCGCTGCGGCGCGCGAAGTCAAGGCGCTGATCGGCGACTCGGTCGACAAGGTCGAAAGCGGCACCCGGCTGGTTGACGAGGCAGGCGGCACCATGCAGGAAATCGTCAGCAGTATCCGGCGCGTCACCGACATCATGGGAGAGATCACCGCCGCCAGCCGCGAACAGACTTCCGGCATCGAGCAGATCAACGAAGCGATCGCACAGATGGACCAGGTCACGCAGCAGAATGCGGCGCTGGTGGAAGAGGCGGCGGCGGCCGCCGAATCGCTGAACGACCAGGCGACGAGCCTGGCCGAGGTGGTGACGCTGTTCAAGCTCGACGGCGCTGCCGCTGCGCCGGCCGCAGTTGCCCGCCCGGCTAGGGCGGCAGCACCGGTCAAGCCTGCGGCACGCCTGCATCGGACCGGCGGTTCATCCGCACCCATCGAGAGGCTCTCGCTTGCCCGCCGCGACGACGCTAACGAATGGGAGCAGTTCTGAGCGAGTGCGGCCAGGACGAGACATGCCATGAGAACCAATCTGCCGGTCACTAGTGTTGAATATCTGCTGCGGGACGGTGAATCCATCGTTTCGAGAACGGATTTGCGCGGAAAGATCACTTACGTCAATCCGTACTTCGTCGAGGTCAGCGGATTCTCGGAGCAGGAATTGCTGGGAGCGCCGCAAAACATCGTGCGCCATCCCGATATGCCGCCCGAAGCGTTTGCCGACATGTGGCGTACGCTGCATGCCGGCATGCAGTGGACCGGCGTGGTGAAGAACCGGCGCAAGAACGGCGATTTCTACTGGGTGCTCGCCAATGTCACGCCGGTCAAGGAAAATGGCCGTGTGGCGGGCTACATGTCGGTCAGGTCCAAGCCCGGCCGCGAGCAGGTACAGGCGGCAGAGGCGCTCTACCGCCGCATCCGGGAAGGGCAGGCCGCGGGCATCGAGCTACGGCATGGCAAAGCCGTGCGCACCGGCTTGGCGAACAGGTTGCGCGCCTTGCGCAATATGCCGCTTGCCGTGCGCTTGGGCATTCATCTCGGGGGGGGGGCGCTGCTGCTGCTGGCGCTTGGTGCGGCGGTTCTGCCGTCGTCGGCCTGGGCTGCCGCCGCTGCGCTCGCCGGCGCCGCGCTGGTGCTGCAGTTTTGGTATTCGCTGCATCGCACCGTGGTCGTGCCGCTCAAGGAGGCGACGGCGGTGGCGCGCGCCATTGCCAGCGGCGACCTGTCCAGCGGCTTTGCGGCAACGCGCCATGACGAGGCGGGCCGCCTGCTGCGCGCACTGCAGCAGATGAACATCAACCTGGTGGCGACCATCGGAGACGTGCGCCGCAACGTCGATTCGATCCTGGTCAGCGTACAGGGAATCGCCAGGGGCAACATGGATCTGGCCGGGCGTACCGAGACGCAGGCGGCCAGCCTCGAAGCGAGTGCTTCCAGCGTCGAGCAGTTCGCGTCGGCGGTGCAGCAGAACGCCGACAGTGCCGAGCACGCCGACCGCTGCGCCGCATCGGCCAGCTCGGTGGCGGCCAAGGGCGGCGCGGTCGTGGCCAAGGTAGGCGCCACCATGAACGACATCAGCGAATCGGCCAGGCGGATCGAAGACATTATCGGCTTAATCGACGGCATTGCCTTCCAGACCAATATCCTCGCGTTGAATGCCGCAGTCGAGGCCGCTCGCGCCGGCGAGCAGGGCCGGGGATTTGCCGTGGTGGCGGCCGAGGTGCGTCAGCTGGCGCAGCGCTCCGCCGGTGCGGCCACCGACATCAAGCGCCTGATTACCGGATCGGTCTCGAAGGTCGAGTCAGGAAGCTCCCTGGTCGCCGAAGCGGTCGCGACGATGGACGACATCGTCGGCTCGGTGCGGCAGGTCACAGCGCTCATGGGGGAAATCAGGCTGGCCAGCGGCGAGCAAAGCGCCGGGGTCAGCCAGATCAGCGACGCCATCTCGCGGATGGACAAGATCACGCAACAGAATGCCGCGCTCGTCAAAGAGGCGGCCGGCGCCGCGGCTGGACTGGAAGAGCAGGCGGTGCGGCTGTCCCAAGCCGTGTCGCTGTTCGGGCTTCCCGCTGCCGATGCACGCAGATGATGCGAGCGTTGCATTGTTCACGGCATCGCCAGCAGGGATGCTTGCTATTTCATTAGGCCTGCTGGAGGGATGTTATTCCCTCGCATCAGTTCATCAACCCTTCTCGCCGTTTACTCCACTGTCACGGATTTTGCCAGGTTGCGCGGCTTGTCCACGTCCGTGCCGCGTGCCAGCGCCGTGTGATAGGCCAGCAGCTGCAGCGGCACCACGTGCAGGATCGGCGACAGGTGGCCGTAGTGTTCCGGCAGCCGGATCACGTGCACGCCTTCGCTTGGCGCGATGTGCGAGTCGGCATCGGCGAACACGTACAGCTGGCCGCCGCGCGCGCGCACTTCCTGTATGTTCGATTTCAGCTTTTCGATCAGCGCGTCGTTCGGCGCCACGGTCACCACCGGCATCTCTTGCGTCACCAGCGCCAGCGGTCCGTGCTTCAGTTCGCCGGCGGGATAGGCTTCCGCATGGATGTACGAGATTTCCTTCAGTTTCAACGCGCCTTCCAATGCGATCGGATAATGCAGTCCCCGGCCGAGGAACAGCGCGTTTTCCTTGCGCGCGAATTCTTCCGCCCACGCGATGATCTGCGGCTCCAGCGCCAGCACGGCGCCGACGGCGGCCGGCAGGTGGCGCATCGCTTTCAGGTGATCCGCTTCCTGTTCGTCGGTGAGCCGGCCGCGTACCTGCGCCAGGCAAAGGGTCAGCAGGAACAGCGCGGTCAGTTGGGTGGTGAATGCCTTGGTCGACGCCACGCCGACTTCGACGCCGGCGCGGGTAATGTAGGACAGCTTGCATTCGCGCACCATCGCGCTGGTGGAGACGTTGCAGATGGTGAGCGTGTTGACCATGTCCTGGCTGCGCGCATGCTTTAACGCGGCCAGCGTGTCGGCCGTTTCGCCGCTTTGCGAAATCGTCACGACCAGCGCGTTCGGGTTCGGCACGCTGTCGCGGTAGCGGTATTCGCTGGCGATTTCGATATTGACCGGCAGGCCGGCGATCGATTCGATCCAGTATTTCGCAGTCAGGCCCGCGTAATAGCTGGTGCCGCAGGCGAGGATCAGCACCGAGTCGATCTTGTTGAAAATGCGGTAAGCGTCATCGCCGAACAGCTCCGGACTGATGCCGGTGACGCCTTCGAGCGTGTCGCCAATGGCGCGCGGCTGCTCGAAGATTTCCTTCTGCATGTAATGGCGGTACGGGCCGAGCTCGGCGGCGCCGGTGTGGGCGTGCACGGTACGCACTTCGCGCTGCGCCGGCTTGCCCTCGCCGTCGACAATCCAGTAGCGCTGCAATTGCAGGTCGACCACGTCGCCTTCTTCTAAGTAGATGATCTGGTCGGTGGTGCCTGCCAGCGCCATGGCGTCGGACGCGAGGAAGTTCTCGCCATTGCCCACGCCCACGATCAGGGGCGAACCCTGCCGCGCGCCGACCACGCGGTGCGGTTCGTCGCGGCAGAACACGGCGATCGCGTAGGCGCCATGCAGGCGCTTGACCGCCTGCTGCACCGTCTCGAACAGGTCGCCGGTATACATATGGTCGACCAGGTGCGCGATCACCTCGGTATCGGTCTGGCTTTCGAAGACGTAACCGGCCGCGCGCAGCTCCTCGCGCAGCTCGTCGTGGTTTTCGATGATGCCGTTGTGGACCAGTGCGATGCGCTCGCGCGAGAAGTGCGGGTGCGCGTTATGCGAGGCCGGCGCGCCATGCGTGGCCCAGCGCGTATGCGCAATCCCCGTGAATCCCGCCAGCCCGGCCTTCTCGACCTGGGCCTGCAGCTCGGCCACGCGCGCAGTGCTGCGCGAGCGCTGCAGCGCGCCGTCGACATGCAGCGCCACGCCGCACGAGTCGTAGCCGCGGTATTCGAGGCGCTTCAAGCCTTCCAGCAGGATCGGGGTGATGTTGCGCTGCGCGACCGCGCCGACGATGCCACACATAACGTGCTCCTTCTTGAATTTGGTTAACAGCCGCTATCGTAGAAGAGAGTGTTTGAAATAAGTTTGCGAAATTGCAGAGAAATTGAACTATTATTTCTCTTGTGGAGAGCGGTGAAATATTATTTCAATAAAATTGAATAGGTTTAATTGGAATTCATGACTGAAGATGGTTTCATGCTCGACGATCTCGATCGCCGGATCCTGAATGCATTGCAGATAGATGCTTCGCAAACCAACAATGAGTTGGCCGCCAGCGTGCATGCATCGCCGCCGACCTGTCTGCGCCGCGTCAAGCGGATGGTCGATGCTGGCGTTATCCAGCGGCAAGTGGCGATTGTCGCGCCGGAAAAGGTGGGGGCGGGGCTGACGGCGCTCGTCGAGATCACGCTCGATCATCAGGCCGCGGAACGCATGGTGGAATTCGAGGCGCTGGTAGCCGGCGAGCCGGCCGTGCTGCAGTGCTACCGGGTGTCGCCCGGGCCGGATTTCGTGCTGGTGGTGCAGGTGGCCGACATGCCGGCCTACCACGCGCTGGCGCATCGCCTGTTTGCGTCCCATGCGAATGTGCGCAATGTGCGCAGCTTCTTTTCCATTCACCGCAGCAAGTTCGAGACGCGCATAGCGCTCTGAGACGGCGCCTGGCCTAACGCGAAGACGAGGCTTGCCCTCCGCACGAAGAGGCAAGCCGACCGTCGCATCACTTCTTTACTTTGACCGGCCGCTTCCAGCTGTCGATGGTCATCTGCTTGGCGCGCGAAAGCGTCAGCTTGCCTTCCGGCGCATCCTTGGTCAGCGTGGTGCCGGCGCCCAGATTGGCGCCTTTGCCCACGCGTACCGGCGCCACCAGTTGCGTGTCGCTGCCGATGAACACGTCGTCCTCGATGATGGTGCGGTGCTTGTTGGCGCCGTCGTAATTGCAAGTGATGGTGCCGGCGCCGATGTTGACGCGCGAGCCTACGGTGGCGTCGCCCACGTAGGCCAGGTGATTGGCCTTGCTGTGCGCGGCGATCTGGCTGTTCTTGACTTCGACGAAATTGCCGATATGGACATCTTGCGCCAGCTCGGTGCCGGGGCGCAGGCGCGCGTACGGGCCGATCTGCGATTCGGAGCCCACCGAGGCGTCCTCGATATGGCAGAACGGCTTGATGTTGGCGCCGCGGGCAATGCGCGCATCCTTGATCACGCAATGCGCGCCGATGGTCACGCCGTCTTCCAGTTCGACCTTGCCCTCGAAAACGCAGCTGACGTCAATGGTCACATCGCGCCCGCACGTCAGGGTGCCGCGCACATCGATGCGTGCCGGATCGGCCAGCGTCACGCCCTGTTCCAGCAAGACATTGGCGATATTGCGCTGGTGGATGCGCTCGAGCTCGGCCAGTTGCACCTTGCTGTTGACACCTAGCGTTTCCCATACTGCCGACGGCTGCGCCGACACGACGGCGACGCCATCGGCGACCGCGCGCGCGACGATGTCGGTCAAATAATATTCGCGCTGCGCATTATCGTTCGATAGCGTCGTCAGCCATTTCTTGAGCTGGGCGGTGGGCGCGACCATGATGCCGGTGTTGACCTCGCGGATCGCGCGCTCGGCCTCGGAGGCATCCTTCTGTTCGACGATGCCGACGATCTTGCCATCCTTGCGCACGATGCGGCCGTAACCGGTCGGATCGTCCAGCTCCACGGTCAGCACCGCCAACTTATCCGCGCCGGCGTTGTCCAACAGGCGTTGCAGCGATTGTCCGGTCGTCAGCGGCACGTCGCCGTACAGGATCAGGGTCGGCACATCGTCGCGCAGATGCGGCACCGCCTGCATCACTGCGTGTCCGGTGCCGAGCTGCGGCTCCTGTTTGGCAAAACTGATATCGGGAGCGCCGACCGCTTGCGGAACCGCGTCGCCGCCATGGCCGTAAATGACGCACAAGGCGCTCGGCGACAGGGCTTTGGCGGTATCGATCACATGCGACAGCAGCGGTTTTCCGGCCAATGGGTGGAGGACTTTCGGCAGTGCCGATTGCATGCGTTTGCCCATGCCGGCAGCGAGAATGACGACGTTCATAGAAGTAGAGGTGATGTGATACAAAATTTTATCATGCGATCCTGGCGCGACTTCTTTGCGAAGGTGAGTGTTTTTGCCCTGGCCTGCCTGCTAGCCGGATGCAGCGCGCTGCGCCTCGGTTATGCCAACGGCGAGAGCGTCGTCTACTGGTGGCTGGACAGCTATGTCGACTTTACAAGCGAGCAAAAGCCGTGGGTCAAGAACCAGCTCAGGCAGCTTTTCGCATGGCATCGCACGACCCAGCTGGCCGACTATGCGCGCTTGCTCGCGCAAGCGCAGCAAACCCTGCAGCGTCCGGTGACGCCGGCCGACGCGCTGGAAGAATACGCCGCCTTGAAAAAGCGCGCGATGCTGGGGACCGACAAGGCGCTGCCCGCGCTGGCCGACCTCGCCTTGTCGCTGCAGCCGGCGCAGATCGACCACTTGGCGAAAAAATTCGCGTCGAATAACGAAAAGTATCGTAAGGACACCCTGCAAGGCGACGTTGAGGACCGTCAACGCTTTCGTTTTAAGAAATTCATGAAACAGGCCGAGTACTGGTTCGGCGACTTCAGCGCGCAACAGGAGGCGCAACTGCGCGCCGCGTCCAATGCGCGCCCGCTCAATAACGAGCTGTGGATGGCGGATCGCCTGCAACGGCAGCAGGAGCTGATCCGGCTGCTGCGGAAAATTCAGGCGGAAAGGCCGGGCCGCGAAGTGGTGATGGCGATGCTGCGTTCGTATATCGCCTCGGTGTTCAATATTTTCACTTACGACGAACACAAGGCGTTTTTCGATGCCTCGCAGGACGCCCACGCGCGCCTGATCGCGTTGATGGTGAATGCCGCCACGCCGCAGCAGAAGGCACACGCGGCAAAGCGCCTGCAGAGCCTGATCGACGATTGCAGGACGCTGGCGGCGCACTAGGAAGCCGCCCGGGCTCGCCGGGTTGTCCGAAAAATGAAACCCGGCGCCGTAATGTAAGGTTACCGGTCAGTCCGCCAGATCGCCGAAGCGCATGATAGTGGCCGAAGGTGGGGCGCACGGTTCCTCGTCGAACGCGATATCGCCGTCGACCATGATCTCGCCGGTCAGCTTCAGGTCGGCAAAGCCGAACAGCTTGCGGTCCATCAGGTGCGACGGCACCACCGTCGACAGTGCCGAGAAAATATTCTCGACGCGGCCGGGGAATTTCTTTTCCCATTCGCGCAGCATCGCCTTGATCTGCTTGCGCTGCAGGTTTTCCTGGCTGCCGCACAAATCGCACGGGATGATCGGGAACTGCTTGACTTCGGCATAGCGTTCCATATCCGCTTCCTTCACGTACGCCAGCGGCCGGATCACCATGTGCTTGCCGTCGTCGGACTGCAGCTTCGGCGGCATGCCCTTGACCTTCGCGCCGAAGAACATGTTCAGGAAAAAAGTCTCCAGGATGTCGTCGCGGTGATGGCCTAGCGCGATCTTGGTTGCGCCCAGTTCGTCGGCCACGCGGTATAGGATGCCGCGGCGCAGGCGCGAGCATAGCGAGCAGGTTGTCTTCCCCTCCGGGATCACGCGCTTGACGATGCTGTACGTGTCCTGGTTCTCGATATGGAAGGGCACGCCGATCCTGGCCAGGTACTCCGGCAGCACATGCTCCGGGAAGTTCGGCTGCTTCTGGTCGAGATTGACGGCGACGATATCGAAATGGATCGGCGCGCGCTCGCGCAGCGTGAGCAGGATGTCCAACAGGCCGTAGCTGTCCTTGCCGCCCGACAGGCAGACCATCACCTTGTCGCCATCCTCGATCATGTTGAAGTCGCCGATGGCCTGGCCGACCAGTCGGCACAGCCGCTTGTGCAGCTTGTTGTTTTCGTAGGCGATCTTTTCCGCCTTCTTCGCGCTGATCGCCTCGCCAGCCGCGCCACTGTTGATTACCGATTCCATCTTTATTCCTTGATATGAATGACTTCCACGCCCACGCTCTCGCAGTCCGGATACACGTCCGGCTTCTCGGTCGACACCCGTACCGCGCGTACCTTCGGATGCGTCAGCATCTCGCGCGCGACGTCGTCGCACAGCGTCTCCTGCAGGTGGATATGGCCGCGCGCCATGCGCCGAGCAATGGTGTCGCGCATGAAATCGTAGTCGACGACTTCAACCAGGTGATCTTCCTTCGGCGTCGATTCCGCCAGCGGAATGAACAGATCGACATTGATTAGCACGCGCTGCTCGCCTTTCTTTTCGAAATCGTGAACGCCGATATTGATCATCACCTCGTAGTTGCGCAAGAAGAGGCGCCGGCAATCGGCAAGGCGGGGGTGCGAGAGAGAAGAGAGCATAGTTCAAACAGTTATTTGGCGATGAACATCACATCGCGTTGCAAGGGAATCAGGTGCTGGCCGCCGTCGACCAGCAGGGTGGTGCCGGTGATGGCCGGATTGGCGGCGACAAAACAGACGGCCGAAGCCACGTCGTCGGGTGTGCTGGAGCGGCCCAGCGGCGTCTTGGTATGGGCCTTGGCGAAGCCTTCCTCGGTCTGGTCGCCGGAAACCAGCGTAATGCCGGGAGCCACGCCGGCCACGCGAATCTTCGGCGCCAGCGCCTGCGCCAGCATGGTGGTCGCGGCCTGCAGCGCGGCCTTCGACAAGGTATAGGACAGGAAATCCGGGTTCAGGTTGAACAGCTTCTGGTCGAGCAGGTTGATCACGACGCCTTGCCCGCCGGCCGGCGTTGCCTCGTACAAGGCCTGTGCCAGCAAAACCGGCGCGGCCAGGTTGGCGTGCATGTGCGCATCGAGCCGCGCGAGCGAGAAATCGGCGGCGCTGTCGTGCTCGAACAGCGATGCATTATTGACCACGCAGCAAACCGGCGCGCCGATGGCTTGCCTTGCCTGCGGCAGCAGCGCCTTGACCGCTTCCGTGTCGCCCAGTTCGCACTGCAGCGCCACGGCGCGCCGCCCCAGTGCTTCGATGGCGCCCACGGTCGCCGCCGCGTCGTCTGCGGAACGGTGGTAATGGACCACGACATCCCAGCCGTGCTGAGCCAATGCGAGCGCGATCGTGCGGCCGATGCGCTTGGCCGCGCCGGTCACGAGTGCAACTTTTCTGGCGTCTGTAGTCATATGCGTGTGGTGTTTTGCGCCGGGGTTGCCATTCCATTCACAATCCGGCGCCGGCGCGCCGATTTATTACAAGCGGTGCGCCGATTTCAATACAATACCGGCTATGCAACTGCAATTGCCCGAACCCTCATTCGATGCGCTAGCCGCATCGCGCGCGCTACAAGACCGGATTGCCAACGATATTCGACGCAATTCCGGCTGGATTTCGTTTGCACAGTACATGGAGCTGGCGCTCTACGCGCCCGGCCTGGGCTACTACAGCGGCGGCGCGGCAAAACTCGGTAAAGACGGAGATTTTACAACCGCCCCCGAAATCACGCCGCTTTTTGGCGCTACCTTGGCGCAGGTCGTCGCCGACCTGATGGCGCAGACCAGTCCGCAAATCCTCGAATTCGGCGCCGGCACCGGTAAGCTGGCGCGCGATATCCTGACCGAGTTGGATGCGATGGGCTTCGCGGTTCACCGTTATTGCATCGTCGAAGTCTCCGGCGAACTGCGCGCAAGGCAGGAAGAAACGCTAAGAGGGTTTCCGCAGGTAATCTGGCTCGACCGCTTTCCCACCGCGTTTTCCGGCGTCGTGCTCGGCAACGAAGTGCTGGATGCGATGCCGGTCAACCTGGTGGTCAAGGCTGAGGCCGGCTGGCAGGAGCGCGGCGTGGCATTGTCGCCAAACGGTTTCGCCTTCCAGGACCAGCTGTGCGATGCCGCACTGGCTGCCGCGGTGGCAGCACAGATTCCGCACGCCGAAGAACTGCCGCCTGGCTACGTCACCGAAGTGCATCCGATTGCCGCCGGCTTCATGCATTCGCTGGCCGCAATGCTCGAAGCCGGATATGACGAGTCCGGCCATGGCGGCGCGGCGCTCCTGATCGATTACGGCTTTCCCGTGCACGAGTATTACCTCGATCAGCGCGCGCAGGGCACCTTGATGTGCCATTACCGCCACCATGCGCATCCCGATCCGTTCTATCTGCCCGGATTGCAGGACATCACCGCGCATGTCGACTTTACGTCGATGGCGCGCGCCGCCATCGACGGCGGCCTAGACTTGCTCGGCTATACCAGCCAGGCCGCATTCCTGCTCGATGCCGGCATCGGCGATCTGCTGCTGCGCACGTCCCCGGACGACTTGTTGCGCTACCTGCCGCAGGCGAACGCGGTGCAAAAACTGATTTCGCCGGCCGAGATGGGCGAATTGTTCAAGGTGCTGGTGCTGGGCAAGCACGCGCAGCTGCCGCACAAGTTCGCCCGCAACGACCGCAGCCACCGTTTATGAGCATCGCTTTCACTCTCTTTTCCCAGAGCCTCATATGATCCGTTGGGTTCTCGCCATTTTCATTGCTCTGGTCATCTTCTCGTCGCTGCTGCCCTGGCTCGAAAAGCTCGGCATCGGCCGCCTGCCAGGCGACCTGCGCTTCACCGTGTTCGGCAAAAAGTTTTTTCTGCCGTTCGCTTCCACCATCTTGTTGTCGCTGGCGGTCGTGCTGCTCGGGCGCCTGCTGAAATGAGTACGATCGGCGCGTCCATATGACACAAGGGATGCAATGATCCGCTGGGTCGCCGCGATATTCCTCGGCTTATCCGTGTTCTATCCGCTGTTGCCGGGATTGGAAAAGCTCGGCGTCGGGCGTGTACCGGGCGATGTTCGCTTTCGCCTGCGCACGATCGTCTTTTGCCTGCCATTCGGCTCGACCGTGCTGTGGTCGGCGCTGGCGTTTCTGATCGCGCAGTTATTGAAGTGACTTTTTTGCGGCATCAACGCACTCGGCCGCAAACCAATATACTGTTGAGCCTTATCTCCGGCGCGGCATTTCATAACAAGATGCAACCCACTCTGGAACAATTGCGCGAACGCTACGGTGCGCGCTACAAGTGGCTGGTCCTGTTGACCGTCATGATCGGCACCATGGCGTCGATCATGTCGTCGACCATCGTCAACGTCGCTGTACCCGACTTGAGTCATCACTTCGCGCTCGGCCAGGAACGTGCCCAATGGGTGTCGGCCGGCTTCATGCAGGCGATGACGCTCTCGATGCTGACGACGCCCTGGCTCCTGCTGCGCTTCGGCCTGCGCCGCACTTATACAGGCGCCATTCTGCTGCTGCTGGCCGGCGGCGTCATCGGTGGCTTCAGCGTGAACTATCCGATGCTCTTGTCGATGCGCGTGGCCGAAGGCCTGGCCGCCGGCATCCTGCAGCCGATTCCCTCCATCGTGGTGTTTCGCGCGTTCGACAACAAGCAGCGCGGCACGGCGATGGGCATCTTCGGCTTCGGTGTGGTGCTGGCGCCGGCCATCGGCCCCAGTCTGGGCGGTTTTCTAGTCGAGCATTTCGGCTGGCGGTCGATTTTCTTTGTCGTGGTGCCGTTCTGCCTGGTCGTGCTGCTGATGGTGCGTCGCCTGCTGGCCGTTAACTCACCGTTCATGGGAGAAGCCAAATCGCTCGACTGGAAAGGGCTGGCGCTGGCCACGGTGTGCATTACCAGCTTGCTGAACGGGCTGGTGCAACTGCATCACGACCTGGCGCGGGCGGCTGGCTTGCTGGCGCTTGGCGCGGCTACCCTGGCGGGCTTTGTCGCCTACCAGCGCCGCGCCGAGCATGGCTTGCTGAATATGAGCTTGTTTCGCTATCGTCAATTTGCGATGGGCGCACTGGTCGCCTTCATCTACGGCGCAGGCCTCT
The DNA here is from genome assembly GCF_000818395.1 of Noviherbaspirillum autotrophicum. Classification (GTDB taxonomy): domain Bacteria; phylum Pseudomonadota; class Gammaproteobacteria; order Burkholderiales; family Burkholderiaceae_D; genus Noviherbaspirillum; species Noviherbaspirillum autotrophicum. The sequence goes on from NZ_JWJG01000028.1 coordinate 728,200, forward strand.
TCGGCTCAACCTACCTGCTGCCGGTCTATATGCAGATGGCCTTGAACTACGCGCCGTCGCAGGCGGGATTGGTGTTGCTGCCGGCAGGGATTGTCTTGGCCGTGACGATCATCTTTGCCGGCAAGCTGTCGGACTGGGTTGCGCCGAATCTGCTGGTGTCGTTCGGCCTCATTTTGCTGGCGCTGTCGTTAGGGTTGATGGCGCTCGGAAAAATCGCAACCGGCTATTTCACCTTGATCGCGCTGGCTATTCTCGGACGCATCGGGCTGGGGTTCGTGCTGCCTTCTCTAAGCCTGGGATCGATGCGTGGTGTCGACGTCAGCCTGATCGCCCAGGGCGCCAGTGCCATCAACTTCCTGCGCCAGCTCGGCGGCGCCATCGGCGTTAGCCTGGTAGGTATCGTGCTGGAGTGGCGGCTGTCGCTGTACCCGACCGTCGCGCCGGAAGTGAGCCTGCGCGCATTTAACGAAACCTTCCTGCTGGTGGCGCTGATCTGCGCCAGCGCCGTTCTGGCCGCCTGGCGCATGATGCCGGTGCACCGGCCTGCCGAGTGAGGTGCGCCGCGCGATCGATCAAGGCACTTGCAGGAACGCGGTTAACAGTTCCGGCGGACGGGCAATCACCGCGCGACCGCGGAATTCGACGATGGGGCGTTGCAGTAGCCTGGGATGCGCCGCGATGGCGCGCAGTAGCGATTCGTCGTCGGCTTGCGCGAGATGGAGCGCACCGTATTCTTCCTCATTGGTACGAGCCATGTCGCGCGCGCTGCCGCCCAGGCGCTGATGCAGGGATTGAAGCTGGGCCAGATCGGGCGGCGTTTTCAGGTATTCCACCACGTTGAGCGGCAGGCGATTCTTGCTGGTGAACTGTTCGACCAGTTCCAAGGCTTCGCGCGATTTTGAGCAGCGCGGATTGTGATAAATGGTGATCATGTTGGCGTCTTGAGTAGATCCTTGTGCATATCGGCCGCAATCTTATTACAAGCGTCATCGATGCGCTGACTGCAAATTGAACCTGCCGGGCAATAAATTGGTCAGAGTCAATACTTCCAGCGCCAATACACCGCTACGCGCTGCCCTATACTGATTGTATTATTTGCCACGATTGCCCGGAATGGACCGGCCAGCGTACGTGGCGCTGACCCGACCTTATGCCCCAAGAGAAGAACGATCCATCTGCTGATTTTGCTAATTCATCTGCGGCCGGAGCCGCTCGCCCAAGCGCGCATGCGCGACGCCATGATTCGCCATGGGCGTTGACGCAGCGCGTCATTTCGGCGCGGTTCCAGGCCTTGTCCGACAAGGTGCTGCGCCGCCTGACTCAGCGCACCCTGAAAATCGGGGTATCGGCCCGAATTTTTCATCCCGAAATGGGTGCCAAGGGCTTGCGCAGCAAGACGCTGCAGTACCTGGAAGAGTCGATCGCCCAGTGGGTGATGTCGCGCGACGTCATGGTGTTCATGATCCCGACCGTGAACAACAATAGCCTGCTTCACCCCAGCAATATTCGCTTGCGCGACTATGCCAAGCACCTCGACGGTCTGGTCTTGCAGGGCGGTGCCGATGTCTCGCCGCAAACCTATTCGGAAGCCGCGACCCGCCCCGAATGGAGTGGCGACCGGGCGCGCGACATGTACGAGCTGGAGCTGCTGCATGAATTCGTCGAAGCAGGCAAGCCGGTGCTCGGCATCTGCCGCGGCTGCCAACTGATCAATGTCGCCTTCGGAGGCACGCTCTACCAGGACATTGCCTCGGATGTGCCGGCGGCCATCGAGCATGTCAATGACTTGTACGACAGTCATTACCATCCTATTCATTTTCGCCAAGGGTCGTCGCTCGCCTCGATGTTTCCGGCCAAGCCAGATGCGCTGGTCAACTCGATTCATCACCAAGCGGTCAAGGATCTGGGGCGCGACCTCGTCGTGGAGGCGGTGTCCGGACCCGACAGCATTGTCGAGGCCATTCGTTATCAAAAGGCGCGCTTTGTGATGGGACTGCAGTGGCACCCGGAATTCCATCGCGGGCGCAGCGCCGAATTGTTGGACTGCACGCCGATTCTGGACGATTTCCTGAGGGCGGCACGCGACACGCGGTTCTGACGAAGGTGTTCGTGTCCAGATCCTTGTTGGCCCATTTTATTGCGAATATTTCAATAAAAATATGGGGGCATGCTGCCTTTTTGAAAAATTGCCGTCCAAACTCTCATTTCAGTTGACAAGTGAAAGGGTCTCTACTATAGTTTGGGGTTCCCTGCGGAGGGGTGGCCGAGTGGTTAATGGCAGCAGACTGTAAATCTGCCCTCTTACGAGTACGCTGGTTCGAATCCAGCCCCCTCCACCAGCAGTAACGCAGGAAAATTGTGCGGCTGAAGAGGTTCCCTGCGGGTGTAGCTCAATGGTAGAGCAGAAGCCTTCCAAGCTTATGACGAGGGTTCGATTCCCTTCACCCGCTCCAGTTTTTGGTTGAACGTAGCAACGATACGGACAGCAAAAATGCCCTTGTAGCTCAGTGGTAGAGCACTCCCTTGGTAAGGGAGAGGCCACGTGTTCAATCCACGTCAAGGGCACCAGTTTTCTTAGGTGTATCCATACAGCAAGACAGTCGGGCACGTGCCTAGACATTCTCATCAAATCGTTAGGAGTCGAAAATGGCAAAAGGCAAGTTTGAGCGGACAAAACCGCACGTGAATGTGGGCACGATTGGTCACGTTGACCATGGCAAGACCACGCTGACTGCAGCAATTGCAACCGTGTTGTCGTCGAAGTTCGGCGGCGAAGCGAAGAAATACGACGAAATCGATGCGGCGCCGGAAGAAAAGGCACGCGGCATTACGATTAACACCGCGCACATCGAATACGAAACAGCGAACCGCCACTACGCCCACGTGGACTGCCCTGGCCACGCCGACTATGTGAAGAACATGATCACCGGCGCCGCGCAGATGGACGGCGCAATCCTGGTGTGCTCCGCCGCCGACGGCCCGATGCCGCAAACCCGCGAGCACATCCTGCTGGCCCGTCAGGTTGGTGTGCCGTACATCATCGTGTTCCTGAACAAGTGCGACATGGTCGACGACGCCGAGCTGCTCGAGCTGGTCGAAATGGAAGTGCGTGAGCTCCTTTCCAAGTACGAATTCCCGGGCGACGATCTGCCGATCATCCGCGGTTCGGCTAAGCTGGCGCTCGAAGGCGACAAGGGCGAGCTGGGCGAGCAGGCAATCATGAAGCTGGCCGATGCGCTGGATTCCTACATCCCGACTCCGGAGCGTGCCGTGGACGGTACCTTCCTGATGCCGGTGGAAGACGTGTTCTCGATCTCTGGCCGTGGTACCGTGGTGACCGGCCGCGTTGAGCGCGGCATCATCAAGGTCGGCGAAGAAATCGAAATCGTTGGTATCCGCGATACCGTCAAGACCACCTGCACCGGCGTGGAAATGTTCCGCAAGCTGCTCGATCAAGGTCAGGCAGGCGACAACGTCGGCGTGCTGTTGCGCGGCACCAAGCGTGAAGAAGTCGAGCGTGGTCAAGTGCTGGCCAAGCCGGGTTCGATCAAGCCGCACAGCCACTTCACCGGCGAGATCTATGTGCTCTCCAAGGATGAAGGTGGTCGCCACACCCCGTTCTTCAACAACTACCGTCCGCAGTTCTACTTCCGTACCACGGACGTGACTGGCGCGATCGAGCTGCCGAAGGACAAGGAAATGGTGATGCCGGGTGATAACGTCTCGATCACGGTGAAACTGATTTCCCCGATCGCGATGGAAGAAGGTCTGCGCTTCGCAATCCGCGAAGGCGGCCGTACCGTCGGCGCCGGCGTCGTTGCCAAAATCATCGAGTAATACCTGACTGTGCGCTGCGATGGTGGGAGTTAATCCGATCTCGCAGCGATGTCAATCAAGCAAAGTTTTACGCGTAGGGGTATAGCTCAACTGGCAGAGCGTCGGTCTCCAAAACCGAAGGTTGGGGGTTCGATTCCCTCTGCCCCTGCCACCGATAAGGCCGCAGGGCACGAAAGCAAAGCGTATGTCTAACCACCCCGTCGAAACTGTCAGCACATCGAGCGACAAGCTCAAAGTTGTTCTGGCAATCTGTGCCGTGATTGTGGGTGTCGTCGGCTTTTATTTTCTGTCCGATAAGCCTACTCTGGTGCGCGCCGGCGCATTGGTCGCCGGCCTCATAGTCGCAATTGCAATCGCTTGGACGTCCGATCCGGGTCGAAATTTCCTTGGTTTTGCCAAGGAGTCCGTGCGCGAGACCAAAAAAGTCGTTTGGCCAACACGTAAAGAAGCCATGCAGATTACCGGCGTCGTATTCGGTTTCGTTTTGCTGATGGCAATTTTCCTGTGGGGCACCGATAAAATTCTTGAATTTGTCTTGTACGACCTGATCTTGGGCTGGAAGAAATAATGAGCGAAAACATGCAAGATACAGCGCCCCGCTCTGGCGGCAGCAAGCGCTGGTACGTCGTGCACGCTTACTCCGGCATGGAGAAAAGCGTGCAACGTGCTTTGATGGAGCGCATTGAGCGCGCCGGTATGCAAGATAAGTTTGGCCAGATCTTGGTTCCGACGGAAGAAGTCATCGAAGTCAAGAACGGCCAAAAATCGGTTACTGAACGTCGTTTCTTTCCAGGCTATGTTCTGGTTGAAATGGAAATGACAGATGAAACTTGGCACCTCGTAAAGAACACGAGTAAAGTCACTGGTTTCATTGGTGGAAAGTCCAACAAGCCAACGCCGATTCCGCCGCATGAAGTCGACAAGATTCTGCATCAAATGCAGGAAGGCGTTGAAAAGCCGCGCCCGAAAGTGTTGTATGAAGTGGGTGAGTTGGTACGTATTAAGGATGGTCCTTTCACTGATTTCAACGGCAACGTTGAAGAAGTCAACTACGAGAAGTCGCGCGTGCGCGTCTCGGTCACCATCTTCGGTCGCGCCACTCCGGTCGAACTAGAATTCGGGCAGGTCGAAAAGGTTTAATCTGCCACGGTTCAATTATTTGCAGTATGCGCCCTTAGAGCGTCGCACGCTTTGTCGCCTGTGGAATCTAAATAGCAGTAAACCGAGGAGCCCCAATAGCCAGTCGAGCGACGAGCAAACAGGCGCTAACACTCAATCAACGTAGGAGCCATCATGGCAAAGAAAATCATCGGTTTTATCAAGCTGCAAGTGCCGGCTGGTAAAGCCAACCCGTCCCCCCCGATCGGTCCGGCGCTGGGTCAGCGCGGTCTGAACATCATGGAATTCTGCAAGGCGTTCAACGCCCAAACCCAAGGTGTCGAGCCGGGTCTGCCGATTCCTGTCGTGATTACCGCTTTTGCCGACAAGTCCTTCACCTTTGTGATGAAGACCCCGCCGGCAACGATCCTGATCAAGAAGGCTGCTGGCATTCAAAAGGGTTCGGCCAAGCCGCATACTGACAAGGTCGGCAAGATCACCCGCAAGCAAGCGGAAGAAATCGCAACAACCAAGATGCCGGATCTCACGGCAGCTGACATGGACGCTGCCGTGCGCACGATCGCCGGCTCCGCTCGCTCCATGGGCATCACGGTGGAGGGTCTGTAATGGCTAAGTTGTCCAAGCGCGCAAAAGCAATCAAGGCAAAAGTTGACCGCACTAAGCTGTATGCATATGACAACGCAATTGCGCTGATCAAGGAATGCGCGACTGCCAAGTTCGACGAGTCGATCGACGTCGCAGTGCAGCTCGGCGTTGACGCCAAGAAGTCGGACCAAGTGGTTCGCGGTTCCGTGGTTCTGCCGGCTGGCACCGGTAAGACTGTTCGCGTTGCGGTGTTTGCTTCCGGCGACAAGGCTGAAGCAGCAAAAGCAGCAGGTGCAGACATCGTCGGCATGGAAGACCTGGCCGACCGCATCAAGGCTGGTGACATGCCTTTCGATATCGTGATCGCTTCGCCTGACACCATGCGTATCGTCGGTACGCTCGGCCAGATCCTCGGCCCGCGCGGCATGATGCCGAACCCGAAGGTCGGGACCGTGACTCCGGATGTGGCAACTGCTGTGAAGAATGCGAAGGCTGGTCAGGTGCAGTACCGTACCGACAAGGCAGGCATTATCCATGCGACGATCGGCCGTAAGTCGTTCGCCGACGCCGATCTCAAGAGCAACCTGTTGGCTCTGATCGATGCGCTGAACAAGGCCAAGCCGGCAACCAGCAAAGGTGTTTACCTGCGTCGCGTTGCAATTTCGTCGACGATGGGCGCGGGTGTTCGCGTCGATCAGGCGAGCCTGGCTGCCTAAGTAGTGAATTAAGACCTCATGCCCAAAGCGGCATGAGGCGAATCTTTGGGCTGGACCTGCTTCGGCAAGATGGAAGTAGGGCCAGATTATCAAAGACCGTTGGGCGGCGTGCATGTGGTTGGTGCGCAAAGTTAAACACCGGCAGAGCAAATCTCCGGCACCCAACGCAGATGGTGTACCCGAACAAGTTTTGTAGTCTCAACGCTGGTTTGCCAGTACTGAACTCCTAAACTTCGGACGCCGTGTTCGAACCGATGTGAGGTGTTTTACCAAACATCATTTTTGGAGGTTGATCTTGAGTCTCAATCTGAATGACAAGAAGGCCGTCGTCGCCGAAGTCTCCGCAAAGGTAGCAACTGCGCAGACCATCGTCGTGGCCGAATACCGTGGCATCCAGGTTGGTCACTTGACGCAACTGCGCGCCAAAGCGCGTGCCCAAGGTGTGTACATGCGCGTGTTGAAAAACACGCTTGCACGTCGCGCCGTCGAGGGTACGCCGTTTGCTGGCCTCGCCTCCGAAATGACCGGCCCGTTGATCTATTCGATCTCCGAGGACGCCGTTGCAGCTGCCAAAGTCGTTCACGACTTTGCCAAGGGCAACGACAAGCTGGTTGTTAAGGCAGGCAACTACGCAGGCAAGTCGCTCGACAAAGCGGGCGTTGCTGCGTTGGCTAGCATTCCGAGCCGTGAAGTCCTCATCTCCCAGTTGCTGGGTGTTATGCAGGCTCCGGTTTCCGGCTTTGCCCGCGCCTTGGCTGCCCTCGCAGCGAAGAAGGAAACCGAAGGCGCGTAAGCCTTTTGTTCCTTTTGCGTCAGTACCGATTAGATGTAATTACCGAATCAAATTTAGGAGTTTCAAATGGCAATTAGCAAAGACGATATCCTTGAAGCAGTAGGCCAGATGTCCGTGATGGATCTGAATGATCTGGTCAAGGCATTCGAAGAAAAATTTGGCGTGTCCGCAGCTGCTATGGCAGTTGCCGGTCCGGCAGCTGGCGCTGGCGCTGGTGCTGCTGCTGCTGAAGAGCAGACCGAGTTCACCGTTGTTCTGTCCGAAGTGGGCGCGAACAAGGTCGGCGTGATTAAGGCAGTTCGCGAAATCACCGGCCTGGGCCTGAAAGAAGCCAAGGATCTGGTTGACGGTGCACCGAAGCCGGTCAAGGAAGGTGTTGCCAAGGCCGATGCAGAAGCCGCTAAGAAGAAGCTGGAAGAAGCTGGCGCGAAAGCTGAACTCAAGTAATTTCGGCTTGCCAAGGCGAGTCAACATCGCCGGAGTCAAAGTTCAGAACTCTCTCGAAAGAGGGGGTTCGGCTTTGGCTCCTTTGTCGTTTTCGAGTTTTGTCGTTACTTTGCCTGTATCAACGTTCGGTTTTAGGCAAAGTTGAGGCAGTAGGTAGTCTAGTTAACGCCGAAGGGCAGAGACTTGAGGTTTCGCAGATGGCAGCGGGTGAAGCACAAAGCCTGCAGCGAGTCCTGAATTCTCCATCCTTCCTGTCACTCACGGAGTGTCCATGCACTACTCATTCACTGAGAAGAAGCGCATTCGCAAGTCGTTCGCGAAGCGCGCTAACGTTCACAACGTTCCGTTCCTGCTGGCGACCCAGCTCGAGTCGTATACGAGCTTCCTGCAGGCCGATAAAGCTCCATCGCACCGCAAGAATGAAGGTCTACAATCCGCCTTCACCTCGATTTTCCCAATCGTATCGCACAATGGATTTGCGCGGCTAGAGTTTCTGTCTTATGTGTTGGGTGATCCGCCGTTTGATGTGAAGGAGTGCCAACAGCGCGGCTTGACATTTGCGTCGCCGCTGCGTGCGAAGGTGCGCCTGGTCATTCTGGACAAGGAATCGCCGACCAAGCCGGTCGTGAAAGAAATGAAAGAGCAGGAAGTCTACATGGGCGAACTGCCACTCATGACGACCAACGGTTCGTTCGTGATCAATGGTACCGAGCGCGTGATCGTGTCGCAGTTGCATCGTTCCCCGGGTGTGTTCTTTGAACACGACCGCGGCAAGACGCATTCATCCGGCAAGCTGCTGTTCTCTGCTCGCATCATCCCGTATCGCGGCTCCTGGCTCGACTTCGAATTCGATCCGAAAGACATCCTGTTCTTCCGCGTCGACCGTCGCCGCAAGATGCCGGTGACGATTCTGCTCAAAGCAATCGGCATGACGCCGGAGCAGATCCTGGCGAACTTCTTCGTGTTCGACAACTTCACAGTACGCGCAGACGGTGGCGAAATGGAATTCGTCGCCGAGCGCCTGCGCGGTGAAGTGGCGCGTTTCGATATTACCGACAAGTCGGGCAAGGTCATCGTCGCGAAAGACAAGCGCATCAATGCCAAGCATGTGCGGGAAATTGATGCCGCAGGCATCAAGCACATCTCCGTGCCGGAAGACTATCTGGTTGGCCGCGTGCTGGCCAAGAACGTCGTCGATGCGGAAACCGGCGAAGTGATCGCCAACGCGAACGATGAACTGACCGAAGAGTTGCTGGGCCGCCTGCGCGAAGCCGGCGTGTCCGACATTCAGACGCTGTACACCAACGATCTGGATCAGGGCGCGTACATTTCGCAAACGCTGCGCATGGACGACACGGCCGACCAGATGGCTGCACGTGTGGCGATCTACCGCATGATGCGCCCTGGCGAGCCGCCGACCGAGGAGTCGGTCGAGGCCCTGTTCAACGGCTTGTTCTACAGCGAAGATCGCTATGACTTGTCCGCTGTCGGCCGCATGAAGTTCAATCGCCGCATCGGCCGCGATGAACTGACCGGCGCGATGACGCTGTCGAACGAAGACATCCTCGCAGTGATCAAGATCCTGGTCGAGTTGCGCAACGGCCGTGGCGAAGTGGACGATATCGACCACCTCGGTAACCGCCGCGTGCGCTGTGTCGGCGAACTGGCAGAAAACCAGTTCCGTGCCGGCCTGGTACGCGTCGAGCGCGCTGTGAAGGAACGTCTGGGTCAGGCTGAAACCGAGAACCTGATGCCGCACGACCTGATCAACTCCAAGCCGATCTCGGCTGCAATTCGCGAGTTCTTCGGTTCGTCGCAGCTGTCGCAGTTCATGGACCAGACCAACCCGCTGTCGGAAATCACCCACAAGCGCCGTGTATCGGCGCTCGGCCCGGGCGGTCTGACCCGCGAGCGCGCAGGCTTCGAAGTGCGCGACGTGCATCCGACCCACTACGGTCGCGTATGCCCGATCGAAACACCGGAAGGCCCGAACATCGGCCTGATCAACTCGCTGGCGCTGTATGCACGCCTGAACGAATACGGCTTCCTCGAGACGCCGTATCGCAAGGTCGATGGCAGCAAGGTGACCAACCAGATCGACTACCTGTCCGCAATCGAAGAAGGTCGTTACGTTATTGCTCAGGCAAACGCGACCATTGACAACGAAGGCAAGCTGTCCGACGAACTGGTGTCCGCGCGTGAAGCCGGTGAAACAATTCTGGTGTCGCCGGAGCGTGTGCAGTACATGGACGTGGCGCCGGGCCAGGTCGTATCGGTGGCAGCATCGCTGATTCCGTTCCTCGAGCACGACGACGCGAACCGGGCGCTGATGGGCGCGAACATGCAGCGTCAGGCTGTTCCCTGCTTGCGTCCGGAAAAGGCATTCGTCGGCACCGGCATCGAACGTACCGTGGCGGTTGACTCCGGCACGACCGTGCAAGCCCTGCGCGGCGGCGTGGTCGATTACGTTGACGCGGGCCGTATCGTGATTCGCGTGAACGACGATGAAGCGGCGGCTGGCGAAGTCGGCGTGGACATCTACAACCTGATCAAGTACACCCGTTCCAACCAGAACACCAACATCAACCAGCGTCCGATCGTGAAGGTCGGCGACCGCGTGGCCAGGAATGATGTGATCGCCGACGGCGCATCCACCGATCTCGGCGAACTCGCGCTCGGCCAGAACATGCTGGTGGCGTTTATGCCATGGAACGGCTACAACTTCGAAGACTCGATCCTGATCTCGGAGCGCGTGGTGGCGGACGACCGCTACACCTCGATCCATATTGAAGAGCTGTCGGTTGTTGCTCGTGACACGAAGCTCGGCGCGGAAGAAATTACCCGCGACATTTCGAACCTAGCTGAAAACCAGCTCGCGCGCCTGGACGAATCCGGCATCGTGTACATCGGTGCGGAAGTCGAAGCCGGCGACGTGTTGGTCGGTAAGGTGACCCCGAAGGGCGAAACCCAGCTAACGCCGGAAGAGAAGCTGCTGCGCGCAATTTTTGGTGAGAAAGCCTCCGATGTGAAAGATACGTCGCTGCGCGTACCGTCCGGCATGGTCGGTACAGTGATCGACGTGCAAGTGTTCACCCGCGAAGGCATTGCGCGTGACAAGCGTGCGCAACAGATCATCGACGATGAACTGAAGCGTTATCGTCTCGACCTGAACGACCAGCTGCGTATCGTGGAAGGTGATGCGTTCCAGCGTCTGGAAAAGATGTTGATTGGCAAAGTCGTCAACGGCGGTCCGAAGAAGCTGGCCAAGGGCGCGAAGATCACCAAGGAGTACCTGGACGATCTGGACAAGTACCACTGGTTCGACATCCGTCCGGCAGAGGACGACGTGGCAGCAGCTCTCGAAGCGATCAAGGAATCGATCGCTGAAAAGCGCCACCAGTTCGATCTCGCGTTCGAAGAGAAGCGCAAGAAGCTGACCCAAGGCGACGAACTGCCGCCGGGCGTACAAAAGATGGTCAAGGTCTACCTCGCCGTGAAGCGTCGCCTGCAGCCTGGCGACAAGATGGCGGGTCGCCACGGTAACAAGGGTGTGGTTTCGCGCATCGTGCCGGTGGAAGACATGCCGTACATGGCGGACGGTACGCCGGCCGACATCGTGCTGAACCCGCTGGGCGTGCCGTCGCGTATGAACGTCGGTCAGGTGCTGGAAGTGCACTTGGGCTGGGCGTCAAAGGGCCTGGGCTTGCGTATCGGTGAAATGCTGCAGGTGCAAGCCAAGGCAGCCGAACTGCGTCAGTTCCTGAAGACCATTTACAACGAGTCCGGCAAGCAGGAAGACCTCGACAACTTCAGCGATGAAGAAATCCTGGCGCTGGCGAACAATCTGAAGTATGGCGTGCCGTTTGCGACGCCGGTGTTCGACGGTGCGCATGAGGAGGAAATCCGCCGCATGCTCGACCTCGCTTATCCGGACGACATCGCCAAGAAGCTCGGTATGACGCCGTCGAAGAACCAGGTCACGATGTATGACGGCCGTACCGGTGAAGCGTTCGAACGCACCGTCACGGTTGGCTACATGCACGTGCTGAAGCTGCACCATCTGGTCGACGACAAGATGCACGCACGCTCTACCGGACCGTACTCGCTGGTGACCCAGCAGCCGCTGGGCGGCAAGGCGCAATTCGGCGGCCAGCGTTTCGGCGAGATGGAAGTCTGGGCACTGGAAGCCTATGGCGCGTCCTACGTGCTGCAGGAAATGCTCACGGTGAAGTCGGACGACGTGACCGGCCGTACCAAGGTGTACGAGAACCTGGTCAAGGGCGATCACGTGATTGACGCCGGCATGCCGGAATCCTTCAACGTGCTGGTGAAGGAAATCCGCTCGCTCGGTATCGATATCGATCTCGAGAGAGATTAAGGAAGGAATGCCCGCCGGCCATAAGTCGGCGGGTAAAACAGATTTCGGCAACGTGGGGATGCGGTAACCGCTCCCGGTATCGTCGGAACTCTCGCTACGGCATGGCGAAGGGCTCTCCCGGCGATGCGAACAGGGTAATGGCGATTCACCAAGTTCACACCGCGCTGCCAAGCGTCATTCACGCCACACTGGAGTGAGAGAAATGAAAGCACTGCTCGATCTATTCAAGCAAGTACAGCAAAGCGAACAATTCGATGCGATCAAGATTGGCCTCGCATCGCCTGAAAAAATTCGTTCCTGGTCCTACGGTGAAGTCAAGAAGCCGGAGACCATCAACTACCGTACCTTCAAGCCGGAACGTGACGGCCTGTTCTGCGCCAAGATCTTTGGCCCGATCAAGGATTATGAGTGCCTGTGCGGCAAGTACAAGCGCCTGAAGCACCGCGGCGTGATCTGCGAAAAGTGCGGCGTAGAAGTAACGCTGGCAAAAGTGCGCCGCGAGCGCATGGGCCACATCGAATTGGCCTCTCCGGTTGCCCACATCTGGTTCCTGAAGTCGCTGCCGTCGCGTCTGGGCATGGTGCTCGACATGACGCTGCGCGATATCGAACGCGTGCTGTACTTCGAAGCCTACGTCGTGACCGACCCCGGCATGACTCCGCTGAAGAAGTGCCAGATCATGTCGGAAGACGATTACGCCGCCAAGTACGAAGAGTACGGTGATGACTTCATCGCGCACATGGGCGCCGAAGGTATCCGCGAACTGCTGCGTTCGATCGACATCGACCGTGACGTCGAGACCCTGCGTCAGGAGCTGAAGGATTCCAAGTCCGAAGCCAAGATCAAGAAGTACGCGAAGCGTCTGAAAGTGCTCGAGGCATTCCAGCGGTCCGGCATCAAGCCGGATTGGATGATCATGGAAGTGCTGCCGGTGCTGCCGCCGGAACTGCGACCGCTGGTGCCGCTGGACGGCGGCCGCTTTGCGACCTCCGACCTGAACGACCTGTATCGCCGCGTCATCAACCGTAACAACCGTCTGAAGCGCCTGATGGAATTGCGCGCTCCGGAAATCATTACGCGCAACGAAAAGCGCATGCTGCAGGAAGCTGTCGACTCGCTGCTGGACAACGGTCGTCGTGGCAAGGCGATGACCGGCGCCAACAAGCGTCCGCTGAAGTCGCTGGCTGAAATGATTAAGGGTAAGGGCGGCCGCTTCCGTCAGAACCTGCTCGGTAAGCGCGTCGACTACTCCGGCCGTTCCGTGATCGTGGTCGGTCCGCAATTGAAGCTGCACCAGTGCGGTCTGCCGAAACTGATGGCGCTCGAACTGTTCAAGCCGTTCATCTTCAACAAGCTCGAACTGATGGGCCTGGCAACCACCATCAAGGCAGCGAAGAAGCTGGTCGAGATCCAAGAACCGGTGGTGTGGGACATTCTGGAAGAAGTGATCCGCGAACATCCGGTGATGTTGAACCGCGCGCCGACGCTGCACCGTCTCGGTATCCAGGCATTCGAGCCGGTACTGATCGAGGGTAAGGCGATCCAGCTGCACCCGCTCGTTTGCGCAGCATTCAACGCTGACTTCGACGGCGACCAGATGGCTGTCCACGTACCACTGTCCATCGAAGCGCAGATGGAAGCCCGCACGCTGATGCTGGCCTCCAACAACGTGCTGTTCCCGTCCAACGGTGAACCGTCGATCGTGCCGTCGCAGGATATCGTGCTGGGTCTGTATTACGCGACCCGTGAGAAGATCAACGGCAAGAACGAAGGCATGATGTTCCCGGACGTGTCGGAAGTGATCCGCGCATACGACAACAAGGAAGTCGAGCTGACGACCCGTATCACGGTTCGTATCACCGAATACCCGAAGGACCCGGAGACCGGCGAATTCGTGAAGACGATCAAGCGCTACGAGACCACGATCGGCCGCGCCATCCTGTCGGAGATCCTGCCGAAGGGCTTGCCGTTTACCGTGCTCAACCGCGCGCTGAAGAAAAAGGAAATCTCGAAGCTGATCAACACCTCGTTCCGCAAGTGCGGTCTGCGAGCGACCGTCGTGTTCGCCGACCAGTTGATGCAGTCGGGCTTCCGCCTCGCGACCCGCGCCGGTATTTCGATCTGCGTGGATGACATGCTGGTGCCGCCGCAGAAGCACACCATCATTGCCCAGGCTGAGCATGAAGTGAAGCAGATCGAGCAGCAGTACGCATCCGGTCTGGTGACTGCAGGCGAGCGCTACAACAAGGTGGTGGACATCTGGGGCAAGGCCGGCGATGAAGTCGGCAAGGCGATGATGGACCAGTTGAAGGTGGAAGACGTCGTCAAGCGTGACGGTAGCAAGGGCACGCAGGAATCGTTCAACGCGATTTACATGATGGCCGACTCCGGCGCCCGCGGTTCCGCAGCACAGATCCGCCAGCTGGCCGGTATGCGCGGCCTGATGGCGAAACCTGATGGCTCCATTATTGAGACGCCGATTACCGCGAACTTCCGCGAAGGCCTGAACGTTCTGCAGTACTTCATCTCGACGCACGGTGCTCGTAAGGGTCTGGCCGATACCGCGTTGAAGACGGCAAACTCCGGTTACCTGACCCGTCGTCTCGTCGACGTGACCCAGGATCTGGTGGTGATCGAAGACGATTGCGGTACGTCCAACGGTGCATCGATGAAGGCGCTGGTTGAAGGTGGTGAAGTGATCGAAGCGCTGCGCGACCGTATTCTCGGCCGCGTTGCTGCAACGGATATCGTCAATCCGGAAGATCAGTCGACCCTGTTCGAAGCCGGCACGCTGCTGGATGAAGATGCGGTCGAAGAAATCGAACGCCTCGGCATCGATGAAGTAAAGGTCCGCACACCGCTGACTTGCGATACTCGCTATGGTCTGTGCGCCAAGTGCTACGGCCGAGACCTCGGCCGCGGCATGCTAGTCAACGCCGGCGAAGCAGTCGGTGTGGTTGCGGCGCAGTCGATCGGCGAACCTGGCACCCAGCTTACGATGCGTACCTTCCACATCGGTGGTGCGGCTTCGCGTGCGGCGGTGGCATCTTCCGTGGAAGCCAAGTCGAACGGTACGGTACGTTTTACCGCGACCATGCGCTACGTTACCAACGGCAAGGGCGAACAGATCGTCATTTCCCGTTCTGGCGAAGTGCTGATCACTGACGACCACGGCCGTGAGCGCGAGCGTCATAAGGTGCCGTACGGCGCGACCCTGCTGGTCAAGGATGGTTTGGCCATCAAGGCCGGCACTGCACTGGCGACCTGGGATCCGCTGACCCGTCCGATCATTACCGAATACGGCGGCACGGTGAAGTTCGAGAACGTCGAAGAGGGTGTGACCGTTGCGAAGCAGATCGACGAAGTGACCGGTCTGGCAACGCTGGTGGTCATTGATGCGAAGCGCCGCGGACCGTCCACCAAGGTGGTGCGTCCGCAGGTGAAGCTGCTGAACGAAAAGGGCGAGGAAGTGAAGATCGCCGGCACCGAACATGCAGTGACGATCGGCTTCCAGGTCGGCGCGCTGATTACGGTGAAAGACGGTCAGCAAGTATCGGTGGGTGAAGTGCTGGCACGTATCCCGACCGAGTCGCAGAAGACCCGTGACATTACTGGTGGTCTGCCGCGTGTGGCCGAGCTGTTCGAAGCACGTTCGCCGAAGGATGCCGGCATGCTGGCGGAAGTCACTGGTACGGTTGCGTTTGGTAAGGAAACCAAGGGCAAGCAGCGCCTGGAAATCACGGATATGGAAGGCAACAAGCACGAGTTCCTGATTACCAAGGACAAGCAAGTGCTGGTGCACGACGGTCAGGTAGTGAACAAGGGCGAGATGATCGTGGACGGCCCGGCCGATCCGCAAGACATCCTGCGCCTGCTCGGTATCGAAGCGCTGGCCCGCTACATCGTCGACGAAGTGCAGGACGTGTACCGTCTGCAGGGCGTGAAGATCAACGACAAGCACATTGAAGTGATCGTGCGCCAGATGCTGCGTCGCGTGCAGGTGGTTGATGCCGGCGATACGTCCTACATCCCGGGCGAGCAAGTGGAGCGCTCCGAGTTGTTGGACGAAAACGATCGCGTCATCGCCGAAGGCAAGCGTCCGGCAACGTACGAAAATGTCTTGCTCGGTATTACCAAGGCATCGCTGTCGACCGATTCGTTCATTTCCGCAGCGTCGTTCCAGGAAACCACCCGCGTGCTTACCGAAGCCGCGATCATGGGCAAACAGGACGGCCTGCGCGGTCTGAAGGAAAACGTCATCGTCGGCCGCCTGATCCCGGCAGGTACTGGCTTGGCTTACCATCGTGCCCGCAAGGAAAAGGAAACGTGGGAAGCCGAGGAGCGCAGCGCGCTGTTGCAAGCCGAGGAAGCGGCACGTGCTGCCGAATCCGAAGCGGCTGCCACGACGGAAGTCAACGACGAACAGGGCGGCGGCGAAGCCTGACTGCTGTCATCCTGATGAAAAACGGCACCGAGTTTTCGGTGCCGTTTTTTTTTACATTCCAGTCTCGCGCTGCGCACCTACTTCAGTTGCACCAGCGGCGTGCCCTTGTCGATCACTTCCCGGCAATCGCCCTTGAAGGTGGCATTGTCGTAATCGCTCCAGCCGTAGCTGTCGACATAGCGCTTGTGCGTCTTGAACTTCTTGTTGAAAAAGCTCCATTCCAGCTGTTCCGAGCCATAGCGGATATCCGCCATATCGAGCAGCGAATGAAAGATATTTTCTGTAGCCAGTTTGGCGCGCTTGTTTTTCTGCAGCTGAGTGACTTTTACTGGATGGGTCAGACGATAAAGGTCTGAATACCACACCAGCGCCGGGACATGAAATTCGAATTGCGTGTTGTGCCCGTGAAAGGCTAGCTTGCAGGTGCCGTCGTACAGCGTTTGGCCGTGATCTGCCACGTACATCATGGTTGCCATGCGCTTGGAGGATTTCAGTGCGTCGATTACCTGCGACAGAAACCAGTCGGTGTACAGGATGGAATTATCGTAGCTGTTGTTCAGCTGCGCCTTTATCGCCAGATCCGTATAGGCAGGATTTTCGACGCCGAACAAGGAAGGCTGCCATTTGTCGTACTCTTTCGGATAACGATGGCTATAGTTCCAGTGGCTGCCGAGCGTGTGCAGCACGATCAGCTTCTTGCTTGCCGCATCATCGATTGCGCTTCGGAGCGAAGCCAGCAGGATTTCATCGTAGCTAGAGTTGTTGGTGAAGCCGCCGATATTCAGAAACTGCGTCACATCGGCTTCTTTCGCAAATACCGAGATGGGAGTGTCGAACTGCCCGAACGACATCTGGTTCGACAGCCAGTAGGTCTTGAACCCCGCTTCCTTGAATGCAGTCAAAAACGACTTCTCGGAAAAGCCAGCCTGCAGACTTTGCATTGCCGGCTTGCGCGAAACGAGGACCGGCACCGACAGGCGTGTCGCCGACACGGCCGTAATGACATTCGACAGGCTTACGAGGTTTGACTCTTTCTTTAGTCGCGGATTCGTGTCGCGTGCGTAGCCGTTCAGGCTCCACCGGTCGTAGCGAGACGATTCACCAATGACCATCACCACCACTTGCGGCACGTCGAGTACGCCGGGCTGCTGCGCGCCGAACTTGAACAGCATGCTCTTGTGCGCCAGCTCGGCGAGATACTGGCGCTCCTTCCAAAAGTCGTTACCGAGTACAGCCAAGCCGAAGGGGCGAGTTTGCCCAAATTCCTTGGCCGAAAACGGGATTTGCGCCCACATCGGCAGCTTCGGTGGCTGCCATGACGCGTTGTCAGCACTTGCGCCCGTCGAAGTGATGGATTCTGGTGGCAATTCATCCTCATCGTCGTCATCTTCGTCTTGCGCCGCGCTGTCGCTGGCCGCCGAGACGGTAGCCTGTTTAACGCCGTACTCCTGCTGGTAGAGCCAGACACCGGTCATGGACGCCAGCAAGCAAATCGCAACCCAGCGCGACGGCCCGCGCCAGTCGAGATCATGCGTGCGCCTTGCAGCTGTCCAGCTCGCGATCCACCAGCCGCTTACGCCCACGAAGATCATGCCCAAAAGCCACACTTTATTGCCGATAAATTCGGCTGCTTCCTTGGGGCTGGTTTCTGCGATGATGCCAAGATGGTGCGTCGAGATGCCCTGGTTGTAGTACATGTTCAGGTATAGCTCGAGCGGCAAAACAAAAAAGGCGGGAAGTAATAGCCAGTGAAACCACGCTGGCCGCCCGACTATCGACCAGATCGCAATCCAGGCGACCAGCTCCATTCCCCATATATGAGATGAGTTCGCTACGGTCCGGCCGAACAATAGGGGCAGAAACGGCGTAGATGACAAAATCAAATAGGTTACGACGATAAACAGATTTGCTGGCCAAAGCAGCAGTGGCATTGCAGGCAGTCGAAGCGGGAAACGCATTATTTGGGCGAACTTTTCTTTCTTGAGAATGCATAACTTTACGCTTGGAAAGAGTTAATCGCTACGTTTCGGTGGAATGTGGCTTTTCAGTTGAAGAACTCGGTAAGTGGGCGCCTACTTACACCACTGCATGTTACATGCGGGACCGACAGGGTTGCATTTTTGAACCGTATCGCCTACGCTGGTTGACGAGGACTGTTAACAACGCTATACTCGCGAGTTCTCGATTTTAGGCTCTTCAGGGCTTAAGCGTTCTTTGGTCAGATTTCCCCGCCTTTCGCAACGCTTTCCCCCTTTGGTATTGAATCGAACGCGCAGCTCGCGCGAAGGTTTTTCCTCTCGGTTCCAAGTAAATGTTTTTGGAGCTGTATTTTTATTAACGTAGTTTTTGTTGGATTTAGACCGATGCCAACCATTAATCAACTGATTCGCAAGCCTCGGGTTTCCGAAGCTGTGAAGAGCAAATCGCCGGCGCTGGAAAACAGCCCGCAGAAGCGCGGCGTCTGCACCCGCGTATACACCACGACTCCGAAGAAGCCGAACTCGGCTCTGCGTAAGGTCGCCAAGGTTCGTCTGACCAACGGTTTCGAAGTCATTTCGTATATCGGTGGTGAAGGTCACAACCTGCAGGAACACAGCGTCGTGCTGATTCGCGGCGGCCGTGTGAAGGACTTGCCGGGTGTGCGTTACCACATGGTGCGCGGTGCGCTGGATACCCAGGGCGTCAAGGATCGTAAGCAGGCACGTTCGAAGTACGGTGCCAAGCGCGCGAAAGCTGGCGCAGCCAAGAAGTAATCAAGTTTTCCGCAGGGTGCTTCACTGTGCGGAGTAGGAGTCGGCCCCGAACGGGTCGAGTAAGTGGATGCTCGATAGGGGTATCCGCGAGCGGGCAGCAAAACACTCAGTGCTGCAGCTCAACTGAAGAGTGAAAGGAATCGAAATGCCACGTCGTCGTGAAGTCCCCAAGCGGGAAATCCTGCCGGATCCGAAATTCGGCAATGTTGAAGTAGCCAAGTTCGTCAACGTCCTGATGCTGTCCGGTAAAAAATCGGTCGCCGAGAACATCATTTATGGCGCGTTTGACCATATCAAGGCTAAGTCCGGCAAGGATCCGCTCGAAGTGTTCACCGCTGCAATAAACAACTGCAAGCCGATGGTGGAAGTGAAGTCCCGTCGCGTCGGTGGCGCTAACTACCAAGTGCCGGTGGAAGTACGCCCGGTGCGCCGCATGGCGCTGTCCATGCGCTGGTTGCGCGAAGCTGCTAACAAGCGCAGCGAAAAATCTATGCCGCAGCGTCTGGGCGGTGAGTTGATGGAAGCGGCCGAAGGCCGTGGCGGTGCGATGAAGAAGCGTGATGAAGTGCACCGTATGGCAGAAGCCAACAAGGCGTTCTCCCACTTCCGTTTCTAATAGTAGTTTGAATCGTGGCCTTCGCATCGTTGAAGGCTCAGCAATGTAAATCGGTTAAAACCGGGCGCATCTCTTGAAAAAGCGGCGCTCGGTTTTCGACCATTAAAGACTTAGGATTGAATATGGCTCGCAAGACCCCCATCGAGCGCTACCGTAACATCGGTATCTCCGCTCATATCGATGCCGGTAAGACCACTACTACCGAACGTATCCTGTACTACACCGGTGTTAATCACAAGATCGGCGAAGTGCATGATGGCGCGGCGACCATGGACTGGATGGAGCAAGAGCAAGAGCGCGGCATTACCATTACTTCCGCTGCGACGACCTGCTTCTGGAAGGGCATGGCCAACAACTTCCCCGAGCACCGCATCAACATCATCGACACCCCTGGTCACGTGGACTTCACTATCGAAGTGGAGCGTTCCATGCGCGTGCTGGATGGTGCCTGCATGGTGTACTGCGCAGTGGGTGGCGTGCAGCCGCAATCCGAAACCGTTTGGCGTCAAGCCAACAAGTACGGCGTCCCGCGTCTGGCATTCGTCAACAAGATGGACCGTACCGGCGCGAATTTCTTCAAGGTCTACGAGCAGATGCGCGCTCGCCTGAAGGCGAACCCGATTCCGGTTCAAGTGCCGATCGGCGCCGAGGAAAACTTCGAAGGCGTGGTCGACCTCGTTAAGATGAAGGCCATCTACTGGGACGACGCTTCCCAGGGGATGAAGTTCGACTATCGCGACATTCCGGCTGAATTGCAGGCGACCTGCGACGAATGGCGCGAGAAGTTAGTCGAAGCTGCCGCCGAGTCCAGCGAAGAGTTGATGAACAAATACTTGGAAGAAGGCGATCTGACCGAAGCCGAGATCAAGAAGGCGATCCGCCAGCGCACTATTGGCGGCGAGATCGTTCCGATGATGTGCGGTACCGCATTCAAGAACAAGGGCGTGCAGGCCATGCTTGACGCCGTGATCGAGTACCTGCCAGCACCGACCGACATTCCGCCGGTTAAGGGTCTTGACCAAAACGAGCAGCCGGCAGAGCGCAAGGCTGACGATAACGAGAAGTTCTCCGCTCTCGCGTTCAAGATCATGACCGACCCATTTGTCGGTCAGCTGATCTTCTTCCGCGTCTATTCCGGTGTGGTGAATTCGGGCGATACCGTGTTCAATCCGGTAAAGGGCAAGAAGGAGCGTATCGGTCGTCTGCTGCAGATGCATGCGAACCAGCGCGAAGAAATCAAGGAAGTCCGCGCAGGCGACATCGCCGCTGCCGTTGGTCTGAAGGAGGCGACTACTGGCGAAACGCTGTGCGATCCGGAATCCGTCATTACTCTCGAGCGCATGGTGTTCCCGGAGCCGGTGATTTCGCAGGCTGTCGAGCCGAAGACCAAGGCTGATCAGGAAAAGATGGGCTTGGCGCTGAATCGTCTGTCGCAGGAAGATCCGTCGTTCCGCGTGAAGACCGATGAAGAATCCGGCCAGACCATTATTTCCGGCATGGGCGAGCTGCACCTGGAAATTATCGTCGACCGCATGAAGCGTGAATTCGGCGTGGAAGCGACCGTCGGCAAGCCGCAGGTCGCATATCGCGAAACGATCCGCAGGACGTGCGAGGAAGCCGAAGGCAAGTTCGTCAAGCAGTCCGGTGGTCGTGGTCAGTACGGTCACGTCGTCCTGAAGATCGAGCCGCAGGAGCCGGGCAAAGGCTTTGAATTCGTCGATGCGATCAAGGGCGGTGTGGTTCCGCGTGAATACATTCCCGCAGTCGAAAAGGGTGTTATTGAAACGCTGCCAACCGGTGTGATGGCCGGTTATCCGGTGGTGGACGTAAAGGTCACGCTGTTCTTCGGTTCGTACCACGACGTTGACTCGAACGAAAACGCGTTCCGCATGGCCGCGTCGATGGCGTTCAAGGAAGGCTGCCGCAAGGCCAGCCCGGTTCTGCTTGAGCCGATGATGGCGGTGGAAGTCGAGACGCCGGAAGAGAAGATGGGTGACGTGATGGGTGACTTGTCCTCCCGTCGCGGCATGATTCAGGGCATGGACGACATTCCGGGTGGCGGCAAGATTGTGCGCGCCGAAGTCCCGCTGTCGGAAATGTTCGGTTATTCCACCACGCTGCGTTCGCTGACCCAAGGTCGCGCAACGTACACGATGGAATTCAAGCACTATGCTGAAGCACCGAAAAACGTTGCTGACGCAGTCATTACCGCCAAGGGCAAGTAACACGACTGCCGGCCGCGATCAAATCGATCGCGGCCGGCTTTCGCGATTCGCGACAATTTAAACAAATCGTTCTTTTTGAAGGAAATTTAAAATGGCAAAAGGCAAGTTTGAGCGGACAAAACCGCACGTGAATGTGGGCACGATTGGTCACGTTGACCATGGCAAGACCACGCTGACTGCAGCAATTGCAACCGTGTTGTCGTCGAAGTTCGGCGGCGAAGCGAAGAAATACGACGAAATCGATGCGGCGCCGGAAGAAAAGGCACGCGGCATTACGATTAACACCGCGCACATCGAATACGAAACAGCGAACCGCCACTACGCCCACGTGGACTGCCCTGGCCACGCCGACTATGTGAAGAACATGATCACCGGCGCCGCGCAGATGGACGGCGCAATCCTGGTGTGCTCCGCCGCCGACGGCCCGATGCCGCAAACCCGCGAGCACATCCTGCTGGCCCGTCAGGTTGGTGTGCCGTACATCATCGTGTTCCTGAACAAGTGCGACATGGTCGACGACGCCGAGCTGCTCGAGCTGGTCGAAATGGAAGTGCGTGAGCTCCTTTCCAAGTACGAATTCCCGGGCGACGATCTGCCGATCATCCGCGGTTCGGCTAAGCTGGCGCTCGAAGGCGACAAGGGCGAGCTGGGCGAGCAGGCAATCATGAAGCTGGCCGATGCGCTGGATTCCTACATCCCGACTCCGGAGCGTGCCGTGGACGGTACCTTCCTGATGCCGGTGGAAGACGTGTTCTCGATCTCTGGCCGTGGTACCGTGGTGACCGGCCGCGTTGAGCGCGGCATCATCAAGGTCGGCGAAGAAATCGAAATCGTTGGTATCCGCGATACCGTCAAGACCACCTGCACCGGCGTGGAAATGTTCCGCAAGCTGCTCGATCAAGGTCAGGCAGGCGACAACGTCGGCGTGCTGTTGCGCGGCACCAAGCGTGAAGAAGTCGAGCGTGGTCAAGTGCTGGCCAAGCCGGGTTCGATCAAGCCGCACAGCCACTTCACCGGCGAGATCTATGTGCTCTCCAAGGATGAAGGTGGTCGCCACACCCCGTTCTTCAACAACTACCGTCCGCAGTTCTACTTCCGTACCACGGACGTGACTGGCGCGATCGAGCTGCCGAAGGACAAGGAAATGGTGATGCCGGGTGATAACGTCTCGATCACGGTGAAACTGATTTCCCCGATCGCGATGGAAGAAGGTCTGCGCTTCGCAATCCGCGAAGGCGGCCGTACCGTCGGCGCCGGCGTCGTTGCCAAAATCATCGAGTAACTCGGCTGCTAGATTTATCTTCGCTCTTTGATTAAACATTGCCGCGAGCGATCACTTGCTCGCGGCTCGCTCTTTTAAGGAAAAGTCATGCAAAACCAGAAAATCCGCATCCGCTTGAAAGCTTTCGACTATCGTCTGATCGACCAGTCCGCGCTGGAAATCGTCGACACCGCAAAGCGTACTGGCGCTGTTGTTAAGGGCCCGGTTCCGCTGCCGACTCGCATTCAGCGTTTCGATATCTTGCGTTCGCCGCACGTAAACAAGACATCGCGCGATCAGTTCGAAATTCGCACCCATCAGCGCCTGATGGATATCGTCGATCCGACCGACAAGACGGTTGACGCGCTGATGAAGCTCGATCTGCCCGCTGGCGTTGATGTCGAAATCAAGCTGCAGTAATCGTTGAATAAGGCGGTGTAACCCGACATACCACAATTTCGCAATTGGATGGTTGTGTGATGCAAAATTTCGGGATATACTGCTCGGCTTCGGTATTGGCACGACACCTCGTGCCAATGCGTTTTAGTAGTACAAACATCAGCCCCGCCCAATCGTAGGCGGGAATGGAGAAAACAATGAGCCTAGGCCTTGTTGGTCGCAAGGTTGGTATGATGCGCATCTTTACGGATGACGGGGATACGATTCCTGTTACCGTGCTGGACGTGTCGAACAACCGTGTGACGCAAATCAAAACCGACGAAACAGACGGGTACTCCGCTGTTCAAGTCGCCTTCGGTCAGCGCCGCGCTTCCCGCGTTAACAAAGCGGCAGCCGGTCACCTTGCAAAAGCAGGTGTTGAAGCTGGTACCGTCCTGAAAGAGTTCCGTATCGATGCAGCAAAGGCTGCCGAACTGAAGGCTGGCGACACCATCGCCGTCAGCATGTTCGAAGCTGGTCAGAAGGTGGACGTGCAAGGCGTGTCCATCGGTAAGGGCTACGCTGGTACGATCAAGCGCTACAACTTCGGTTCCGGTCGTGCAACCCACGGTAACTCCCGTTCGCATAACGTGCCGGGTTCTATCGGTATGGCGCAGGATCCGGGTCGTGTGTTCCCGGGTAAGCGCATGACCGGTCACATGGGTGACGTCACTACCACCGTGCAAAATCTTGAAATTGCTCGCGTCGACGCCGAGCGCCAGCTCCTGCTGGTCAAGGGGGCGGTGCCGGGTGCGAAGAACGGCGAAGTAATCGTTCTTCCCGCTGTTAAAGTCAAAGCAAAGAAGGGAGCCTAATCGATGGAACTGAAGCTCCTGAATGACCAAGGTCAAGCTGCATCCAACATCGCCGCGCCGGATACCATTTTCGGTCGTGACTATAACGAAGCGCTGATTCACCAAGTCGTGGTTGCCTATCAGGCGAACGCCCGTAGCGGTAACCGCAAGCAGAAAGACCGTGAGGAAGTTAGCCACACGACCAAGAAGCCGTGGCGTCAAAAAGGTACGGGTCGCGCTCGTGCCGGTATGTCGTCCTCTCCGCTGTGGCGTGGTGGCGGTCGTATTTTCCCGAACTCCCCGGACGAGAACTTCTCGCACAAGGTCAACAAGAAAATGTATCGCGCAGGTGTCTGCTCGATTCTTTCCCAGTTGGCGCGCGAAGGTCGTCTGTCGGTTGTCGAGAACCTCTCGGTCGACGCCCCGAAGACCAAGCTCTTGGCGCAAAAGCTCAAAGGCATGGGTCTGGATTCTGTGCTGGTAATTACTGACAATCTCGACGAAAACCTGTTGCTCGCTTCGCGCAATCTGCCGAACGTGCTGGTAGTCGAGCCGCGTCATGCCGATCCTGTTTCGCTGGTGTTCTACAAAAAGGTTTTGATCACCAAGCCGGCATTGGCAAAGATTGAGGAGATGCTGGCATGAACGCGAATGTGAAGCATAGCGAAGAGCGCCTGATGAAAGTGCTGCTGGCTCCGGTGATTTCGGAAAAGGCAACCTTCGTCGCAGAGAAGAACGAACAAGTTGTTTTCCGTGTCACACCGGACGCAACCAAGCCGGAAATCAAGGCGGCTGTCGAGTTGCTGTTCAAGGTGCAAGTGGAATCGGTGCAGGTCGTAAACCGTCAAGGCAAGCAAAAGCGCGCCGGACGTTTTATCGGTCGTCGTAACCACACTCGCCAGGCATATGTCTGCCTGAAGCCGGGGCAGGAAATCAACTTCACCGAGGAGGCTAAATAATGGCACTCGTGAAAATGAAACCGACGTCGGCCGGTCGCCGCGGCATGGTCAAGGTCGTTAATCCCGACCTGTACAAGGGCCGTCCGTTTGCTGGCCTCGTCGAAAAGAAATCGAAGACTGCAGGTCGCAATAATAATGGCCATATCACCACTCGCCACATTGGCGGCGGTCATAAGCACCATTATCGCGTTGTCGATTTCCGTCGCAATAAGGACGGTATCCCGGCGAAGGTTGAGCGTCTCGAATACGACCCGAACCGCAGCGCGCATATCGCATTGCTGTGCTACGCCGATGGCGAGCGCAAGTACATCATCGCTCCGAAGGGTGTCGCGGTTGGCGATCAGTTGATGAACGGCGCTGAAGCGCCGATCAAGGCCGGTAACTGCCTCCCGATCCGTAATATCCCTGTCGGTACCACGATGCACTGCGTCGAGATGCTGCCGGGTAAAGGTGCTCAAATGGCGCGTACGGCCGGTGCAGGCGTTGTGTTGATGGCACGCGAAGGTATGTACGCTCAGGTGCGTTTGCGCTCCGGTGAAGTGCGTCGCGTGCACATCGAGTGCCGCGCAACCGTTGGTGAAGTCGGCAACGGCGAGCACAACCTGCGCAAGATCGGTAAGGCTGGTGCGACGCGTTGGCGTGGCGTTCGCCCGACCGTGCGTGGTGTGGTAATGAACCCGATCGACCACCCGCACGGTGGTGGTGAAGGTCGTACTTCCGCAGGCCGTCATCCGGTATCGCCATGGGGCCAGCAGACCAAGGGTAAGAAGACGCGCAGCAACAAGCGCACGACTTCGATGATCGTCTCGCGCCGCGGCAAGAAATAAGGGGTAACACATGACACGTTCATTGAAAAAAGGGCCGTTCTGTGACGCCCACCTGATCAAGAAGGTCGAGGCAGCGCAAGCGACGAAGGACAAGAAGCCGATCAAGACCTGGTCGCGTCGTTCGACGATCATGCCGGATTTCATTGGCTTGACAATCGCGGTACATAACGGCAAGCAGCACGTGCCGGTGTATGTATCCGAGAATATGGTCGGTCACAAGCTCGGTGAATTCGCGTTGACCCGTACGTTTAAGGGGCACGCCGCTGACAAGAAGGCTAAGAAATAAGGTCCGATATGGAAACTAAAGCTACTCTCCGTGGCGCGCGCCTGTCGGCCCAAAAAGGCCGCCTGGTCGCCGATCTGATCCGCGGCAAAAATGTTGATCAAGCGTTGAATATCCTGGCCTTCAGCCCGAAAAAGGGTGCGGTCATCATCAAGCAAGTTCTCGAGTCCGCAATAGCGAACGCAGAGCACAATGACGGCGCGGATATCGACGAATTGAAGGTCAAGACGATCTACGTCGAAAAAGGTGCGGTCCTCAAGCGCTTCATCGCGCGTGCAAAAGGCCGTGGTGATCGCTTTTCGAAGCAAACCTGTCACATCTACGTGACTGTCGGTAACTAAGGAGTCACGATGGGACAGAAAATTCATCCGACCGGTTTCCGTCTTGCGGTAACGCGTAACTGGGGTTCGCGTTGGTATGCAGGCAATAGCAACTTTGCCAGCATGCTCAACGAAGATCTGGAAGTTCGCACTTACCTCAAGAAGAAACTGAAGAACGCCTCCGTTGGTCGCATCCTGATCGAGCGCCCGGCGAAGAATGCCCGCATCACGATTTTCAGCTCCCGTCCGGGCGTTGTAATTGGCAAAAAAGGCGAGGACATCGAAGTTCTGAAGTCCGACCTGACCAAGATGATGGGTGTGCCGGTGCACGTCAATATCGAAGAGATCCGCAAGCCGGAGGTCGATGCGCAACTGATCGCTGACTCGATTGCTCAGCAGTTGGAAAAGCGTATTATGTTCCGCCGCGCGATGAAGCGCGCCATGCAAAATGCGATGCGCTTGGGTGCTCAGGGTATCAAGATCATGTCGTCCGGTCGTCTGAACGGCATCGAAATTGCGCGTCAGGAATGGTACCGCGAAGGTCGCGTGCCTTTGCATACCTTGCGCGCTGACATCGATTATGGCTTCGGCGAAGCTGAAACGACCTACGGCATTATCGGCATCAAGGTCTGGGTCTACAAGGGTGATCGACTGGCTAGCGGCGAAGCGCCGACCATCGAAGCACCGGCCGAAGAAGACAAGAAGCGTCGCGGCCCACGTCGTGACGACGGAAAACCGGGCGGACGTCCGCGCGCTAGGAAGGAAGGCGAATCTGGTGCGGCTACCCCCGCAGCCAAACGCGTTCGTGCTCCGAAGAAGGCCGAAGGCGCGGCGCCGGTTGAGAAAGCAGGAGAATAATCATGCTGCAACCAGCACGCAGAAAATATCGCAAAGAGCAAAAAGGTCGCAACAAGGGCATTTCGCACGAGCGCGGCACCGCAGTGTCGTTCGGCGAATTTGGTCTGAAGGCAGTCGGTCGCGGTCGTATCACTGCACGCCAGATCGAAGCAGCTCGTCGTGCCATGACGCGTCACATCAAGCGTGGCGGCCGTATCTGGATCCGTATTTTCCCGGACAAGCCGATTTCCCAAAAGCCTGCAGAGGTCCGTATGGGTAACGGTAAGGGCAACCCGGAGTACTACGTGGCAGAAATCCAACCGGGCAAAGTGCTGTACGAGATGGATGGTGTCGACGAAGCATTGGCGCGCGAGGCGTTCCGCCTGGCCGCTGCCAAGCTGCCGCTGGCGACGACTTTCGTTCTTCGTCAAGTCGGCCAATAACAGGAGTGAAACATGAAAGCATCTGAACTCCGCGGCAAAGATCAGGCAGCTCTGCAAAAAGAGCTTAACGAGTTGCTGAGGGCGCAATTCGGTCTGCGTATGCAAATCGCGACGCAGCAACTGAACAATACCGCACAACTCAAGAAGGTGCGCCGCGACATCGCGCGCGTGAAAACGGTCATGAATCGGAAGGACGCCAAGTAATGAACGATCAAGTGAAACAGGCGCTCAAGCGCACGCTGATTGGCAAAGTGGTGTCCGACAAGATGGACAAGACCGTCACCGTTCTGGTCGAGCGTCGCGTCAAGCATCCTTTGTATGGGAAGATTGTTGTGCGTTCGAACAAGTATCACGCGCACGACGAGGCAAACCAGGCCAAGGAAGGCGATACCGTCGAAATCCAGGAAGGTCGCCCGATCTCCAAAACGAAAGCCTGGTCTGTGACCCGCGTGGTCCAGGTTGCGCAAATCGTTTAAATAGTTGTTGCGAGCCCGGCATTTTGATGCCATAATGCTGGGCTCGACTTTCGTAAGTTGTTTTGCGAAAGAGTCGTGGCAGTGCCCTGCAGTTCGAAAAAATCGCGGCTGTTATAGGCTGCGTAGTTTTTGTAACCGTCCACCTAATCGGCGCGGCTTAGTAAAGTCGGCTGACGGGACCAAGACTGACCGCTCGCCCATGTTGGGTGGTTTTGCGGATTAAGTTGGGAAAGAAAATACTATGATTCAAACTGAAAGCCGGCTCGAAGTAGCCGACAACACGGGTGCGCGTGAAGTCATGTGCATTAAGGTGCTTGGTGGTTCAAAGCGCCGCTATGCCAGCATTGGTGATGTTATTAAGGTCACTGTTAAGGTCGCTGCGCCGCGTGGTCGTGTGAAAAAGGGCGAGATTTACAATGCCGTGGTCGTCCGTACTGCTAAAGGCGTTCGTCGCCAGGACGGTTCGCTGGTTAAGTTCGATGGCAATGCCGCCGTATTGCTGAACAACAAGCTTGAGCCGATCGGAACCCGCATCTTCGGACCAGTGACGCGCGAGCTGCGTACCGAGCGCTTCATGAAGATCGTGTCGCTCGCGCCTGAAGTTCTGTAAGGAGTCGTCATGGATAAGATTCGGAAAAACGACGAAGTCGTCGTCCTGACCGGTAAGGATAAGGGCAAGCGCGGTGTGGTTAAGCAGCGCGTTGGTGTCGACTACGTCGTGGTCGAGGGTGTCAACGTTGCCAAGAAGGCGCTGCGGCCGAACCCGATGACCGGTACTACTGGCGGCATCGTCGATAAGCTGATGCCAATTCACGTGTCCAACGTTGCATTGTTCAATGCGGCGACTGGCAAGGCAGATCGCGTGGGCTTCAAGGAAGTGGATGGCAAGAAGGTCCGCGTCTTCAAGTCCAATGGCGAAGTCGTTAAGGTGTAAGACATCATGGCCCGTCTCCAACAGTTTTATAAAGAAAAAGTCGTTGCTGACTTGACCGGCAAGTTTGGTTACAAGTCGGTGATGGAAGTTCCGCGTCTGACAAAAATCACCCTGAACATGGGTTTGTCGGAAGCCGTTGCGGACAAGAAAATCATCGAGCATGCCGTCGGCGACATGACGAAGATCGCCGGTCAGAAGCCGGTTGTTACCAAGGCGCGCAAGGCGATCGCAGGTTTCAAGATTCGCGAAGGCTATCCGATTGGCTGCATGGTGACCTTGCGTGGCGCACGTATGTATGAATTTCTGGATCGCTTGATCACCGTCGCGCTGCCGCGCGTGCGTGACTTCCGTGGCGTTTCCGGTCGCTCGTTCGACGGTCGCGGTAACTACAATATCGGTGTGAAAGAGCAAATTATTTTCCCCGAGATCGAGTACGACAAGATCGACGCGCTGCGTGGCATGAATATCAGCATCACCACGACTGCGAAGACCGACGACGAAGCGAAAGCGCTCCTCGCCGCATTTAAATTCCCGTTCAGAAACTGAGGCTGCCATGGCAAAACTGGCACTGATTAACCGTGAACAAAAGCGCGCCGACCTGGTGAAGAAGTATGCAGGTAAGCGTGCCGAGTTGAAGGCAATCATCGACGATCAATCGAAATCGGAAGAAGAGCGTTACGAAGCGCGCCTGAAGTTGCAGGCCCTGCCGCGTAACGCAAATCCGACCCGTCAGCGTAATCGTTGCACTCTGACTGGCCGCCCGCGCGGAACCTTCCGCAAGTTCGGTTTGGCCCGTAATAAGATCCGTGAAATCGCCATGCGCGGCGAGATTCCGGGTATGACTAAAGCTAGCTGGTAATAGGAGAACAAGCAATGAGTATGAGCGATCCTATCGCCGATATGCTGACCCGCATTCGCAATGCCCAAGGCGTCCAAAAGACCACGGTTGCTATGCCGTCGTCCAAAGTCAAGGTGGCGATTGCTAACGTCCTGAAGGACGAAGGTTATATCGAAGATTTTGCGGTATCCGAAGCAGAAGGTAAGGCGGAGTTGAAGATCGGTCTGAAGTATTATGCCGGCCGTCCCGTTATTGAACGCCTTGAGCGTGTATCGCGTCCTGGCCTGCGTATTTACAAAGGCAAGGATGATATTCCGCAAGTAATGAATGGCCTTGGTGTGGCGATTGTCTCCACGCCGAAGGGTGTGATGACAGACCGCAAAGCACGCGCAACCGGCGTCGGTGGCGAAGTCATTTGCTACGTGGCCTAAGGAGTGCAAGATGTCTCGTGTAGGTAAAATGCCGATTGCACTGCCGACGGGCGCTGAAGCGACCATCTCGGCAGAGAATATTACGGTAAAAGGTCCACTGGGTGCACTGACCCAGTCCCTGAATGGTCTGGTGAAGATCGAAAACAACAACGGCACGCTGATGTTTTCGCCGGCTAACGACAGCCGCGAAGCAAATGCAATGTCCGGTACGGTGCGCGCGTTGGTCAATAACATGGTCAACGGCGTAACCAAGGGCTTCGAGAAAAAGCTGTCGCTGGTTGGCGTGGGTTATCGTGCCCAAGCTCAAGGTGACAAGCTGAATCTCTCGCTCGGTTTCTCGCACCCGGTCGTTCATCAAATGCCGGCTGGCGTCAAATGCGAAACCCCGTCTCAGACGGAGATCGTGGTCAAGGGCGTCGACAAGCAGAAGGTGGGGCAGACTGCCGCCGAAATTCGTGCTTACCGCAGCCCCGAACCCTATAAGGGCAAGGGCGTCCGCTATGTGGACGAAGTGGTAACGCTCAAAGAAACCAAGAAGAAGTAATAGGGGTTGACGATGGACAAGAAACAATCGCGTCTGCGTCGCGCACGCCAAACCCGCGCGAAGATTGCAGAGCTGAAGGTGAATCGCCTGGCAGTGCATCGCACCAATCTGCACATCTACGCAAACATCATTGGCCCCGATGCCAAGGTGCTGGCCTCCGCCTCTACGCTGGAAGTGGAAGTGCGTCAAGAGCTGGCTGGCAAATCGGGCAAGGGCGGCAACGCAGCCGCCGCGGCCTTGGTCGGCAAGCGCGTGGCAGAGAAGGCATTGAAAGCCGGTATTTCGGAAGTCGCGTTCGACCGTTCTGGTTTCCGCTATCACGGTCGCGTGAAAGCGGTTGCTGATGCAGCACGCGAAGCCGGTCTGAAGTTCTAAGGAAGAATCGTCATGGCAAAAATGCAAGCAAAGACGCAGCAAGGCGAAGAGCGCGACGACGGCCTGCGCGAGAAGATGATTGCGGTCAACCGCGTGACCAAAGTGGTCAAGGGTGGTCGTATCATGGGTTTCGCAGCACTGACCGTGGTTGGCGATGGCGATGGCCGCATCGGCATGGGTAAGGGTAAGTCGAAGGAAGTGCCCGTCGCTGTGCAGAAAGCAATGGAAGAAGCGCGTCGCAAGATGATCAAAGTGACGCTCAAGAACGGCACTCTGCAGCATACCGTCACTGGGAAGCATGGCGCCTCCACCGTGATGATTTCGCCGGCAAAAGATGGTACCGGCGTTATCGCGGGTGGCCCGATGCGCGCTATTTTCGAAGTGATGGGCGTAACTAATGTTGTGGCAAAGTCGTATGGCTCGACTAATCCGTACAACATGGTTCGTGCAACGCTGAATGGTTTGGCCAATATGAGCACTCCTTCGGAAATTGCAGCCAAGCGCGGCAAGTCTGTCGAAGAAATTTTTGGTTAAGGTGGTCCAGATGGCAAACACAATCAAAGTGAAACTGGTCAAAGGTTTGATCGGGACACGTCAGGACCATCGTGCCACTGTTCGCGGTCTCGGTCTGCGTCGTGTCAACTCGGTTTCCGAGCTGCAGGATACGCCGGCGGTTCGTGGCATGATCAACAAGGTTTCGTATCTCGTGAAAGTGGTGTCGTAAGCGTTACGCTTGCGAACGGAGCAAATCATGGAATTGAATAACATCCTACCGGCAGACGGTGCAAAGCACGCTAAGCGTCGCGTCGGGCGCGGTATTGGCTCAGGTTTGGGTAAAACCGCTGGCCGCGGCCATAAAGGCCAGAAATCGCGTTCCGGCGGTTTCCACAAAGTTGGCTTCGAAGGCGGTCAGATGCCGCTGCAACGTCGCTTGCCTAAACGTGGTTTCAAATCGCTGGCAACGCCATTCAAAGCGGAAGTCCGCTTGGGCGATTTGGAAACGTTGCCGGTCGCAGAGATCGACATGCTGGCGCTGAAGCAGGCTGGACTGGTTCCCGAGCTGGCACGCGTTGTTCGCGTCATCAAGGCTGGCGAGCTGACCAAGAAAGTGACAGTGAAGGGCCTGATCGCCACCAAGGGTGCAAAGGCTGCCATTGAAGCTGCTGGCGGTTCGGTTGCTTAAGTACGTAAATCAGTACGCAGTTTGTTCGGAGCAATAATTGGCGACGAAACCCCAACTGGCGAAGAGTGCGGCAAGCGGTTTTCCATGGGGCCGTTTGTGGTTCCTGCTTGCTGCGTTAGTCGTGTACCGTATCGGTGCGCACATTCCGGTTCCTGGCATTGACCCGAACCAGTTGTCGCAGTTGTTCAAGCAAAACCAGGGTGGCATCCTTGGCATGTTTAACATGTTCTCGGGTGGTGCACTGTCGCGATTCACGATTTTTGCGCTTGGTATCATGCCGTATATTTCGGCGTCGATCATCATGCAGCTGATGTCGATTGTTGCGCCACAACTGGAAGCGCTAAAGAAGGAAGGCGAAGCTGGTCGCCGCAAGATCACGCAATATACGCGGTACGGCACATTAGTGTTGGCCACGTTCCAGGCGCTTGGTATTGCGGTGGCATTGGAATCGCAGCCTGGTTTGGTACTGGATCCGGGTCTTGCGTTTCGCTTTACGACCGTTGTGACGCTGGTCACTGGAACCATGTTCTTGATGTGGTTGGGTGAGCAGATTACCGAGCGTGGTCTGGGTAACGGCATCTCAATTATCATTTTTGCGGGTATTGCTGCAGGGCTGCCGAACGCGATCGGCGGTTTATTCGAGCTGGTTCGTACTGGATCGATGAACGCGCTATCAGCAATCCTGATTTGCATCATCGTTGCGGCAGTTACGTACCTCGTCGTGTTCATTGAACGCGGCCAACGCAAGATTCTGGTGAATTACGCAAAGCGCCAGGTGGGTAACAAGATTTACGGTGGCCAGAGCAGCCATCTGCCATTGAAGTTGAATATGGCGGGCGTGATCCCACCGATTTTTGCATCATCGATCATCCTGTTTCCGGCGACGATCACCAGCTGGTTTACTTCCGGCGATACGAGCAACGCATTTGTTCGTTTCCTGAAAGACTTGGCTGCATCGCTCGCTCCGGGTGAACCGATTCATGCATTGTTGTATGCAATTGCGATCGTCTTCTTCTGCTTTTTTTATACCGCACTGGTATTCAATAGCAAAGAAACCGCAGACAACTTGAAGAAGAGTGGTGCATTTGTGCCAGGCATTCGCCCTGGCGACCAGACGGCTCGCTACATCGACAAGATTTTGATGCGCTTGACGCTCGCTGGCGCTGTGTACATCACGCTGGTGTGTTTGCTGCCGGAGTTTTTGATCGCCCGCTGGAAGGTTCCGTTTTACTTCGGTGGTACGTCGCTGCTGATTATCGTTGTGGTGACGATGGACTTCATGGCGCAAGTGCAGAACTATGTTATGTCGCAGCAGTATGACTCGCTGTTGCGTAAAGCGAATTTCAAGGGCGGAATGCCAACGCGATAAACTCGTATCGCGAACTCCACCCAAGGGAACGAAGAGACGGCATGGCAAAAGACGACGTTATCCAGATGCAGGGCGAGATTCTCGAGAATCTTCCGAATGCAACGTTTAGAGTGAAGTTGGAAAACGGGCATGTGGTACTCGGGCATATTTCCGGCAAGATGCGTATGAACTATATCCGCATTTTGCCTGGTGATAAGGTGACGGTGGAATTAACACCCTACGATTTGAGCCGGGCACGAATTGTGTTCCGTACAAAGTGATAAGTAACCAAAGCTGAAAGAAAGAGGGCAAAAATGAAGGTGCTCGCGTCAGTCAAGCGGATTTGCCGCAACTGCAAAATCATCAAGCGCAAAGGCGTTGTTCGTGTCATTTGCACCGAACCGCGTCACAAGCAGCGCCAGGGTTAATTAACGTTATTGATCGAGGAATAACGAATGGCACGTATTGCAGGGGTGAATATCCCCAATCACCAACACACCGTTATCGGCCTGACCGCCATTTTCGGTATTGGCCGTCCGCGCGCGCAGGAAATCTGCGAGCAGACCGGTGTTTTGACCACGAAAAAGGTCAAGGATCTGGACGATAACGAGCTGGAAAAACTGCGCGACGCAATTGGCAAGTTCGTCGTCGAAGGTGACCTGCGTCGTGAAGTCTCGATGAACATCAAGCGTTTGATGGATCTGGGCTGCTACCGTGGCCTGCGTCATCGCAAGGGTCTGCCGTGCCGTGGTCAGCGTACACGCACCAATGCGCGTACTCGCAAGGGCCCGCGTAAGGCAGCTCAGTCGCTGAAGAAATAATCCAGCACAGTTTGACTCGTAGTCGGATTCAAGGAAATTAACATGGCAAAAGCCCCTAACGCAGCCGCAGCAGCGCGCGTGCGCAAGAAAGTTAAGAAGAATGTTGCAGAAGGCGTGGCACATATTCACGCGTCCTTCAACAACACCATCATTACCATTACCGACCGTCAAGGTAACGCGCTTTCTTGGGCGACTTCCGGCGGTGCAGGCTTCAAGGGTTCGCGCAAATCGACTCCGTTCGCAGCGCAGGTCGCCGCTGAAGCCGCTGGTCGGGTGGCAATCGAGTGTGGCGTAAAGAACCTCGAAGTTCGCATCAAGGGGCCAGGCCCCGGCCGCGAATCCGCTGTTCGTGCACTCAATGGTCTCGGCATCAAGATTACGCAGATTCAAGACGTGACCCCTGTGCCGCATAACGGCTGCCGTCCGCCGAAGCGCCGTCGCATCTAACTCGCGCAGTTGAGGAAGTTGCAGTAAAATGCCCGCCAACGAAACTTGGCGGGTTTTGTTCTTAAGACCACTGTCTGGTTGCAGCAGGATCAGACTAGCGCCTGACAAATCAGCTCGATTTGGTCGGGGCGTCATTCAATAAAAGGAAATTAACGTGGCACGTTATATTGGACCGAAAGCTAAACTCTCCCGCCGTGAAGGCACCGACCTGTTCCTGAAGAGCACGCGTCGCTCGCTGGATTCCAAGTGCAAACTGGATTCCAAGCCTGGCCAGCATGGCCGTACTTCTGGCGCTCGTACCTCCGATTACGGCAACCAGTTGCGTGAAAAGCAGAAGGTCAAGCGCATGTACGGTATTCTCGAGCGCCAGTTCCGCCGCTATTTTGCGGAAGCTGATCGTCGTAAGGGCAATACCGGCGAAAACCTGCTCAAGCTGCTGGAATCGCGTTTGGATAACGTCGCTTACCGTATGGGCTTTGGCTCGACTCGCGCAGAAGCGCGTCAGCTGGTTAGCCACAAAGCGCTGACGGTGAACGGCGAAGTCGTGAACATCGCGTCGTATCTGGTGAAGACCGGTGACGTGGTTGCCGTGCGTGAAAAGGCCAAGAAGCAGGCACGCATCATCGAAGCACTGTCACTGGCCGAGCAGAGCGGTATGCCATCCTGGGTGTCGGTTGACGCCAAGAAGATGGAAGGTACCTTCAAGTCGCTGCCGGATCGCAGCGAAATTGCAAACGACGTCAATGAATCTCTGATCGTCGAATTGTATTCCCGCTAATTCCGCAATTCTTGCCCACCTCGCCGAGGTGGGTTTTTTAGGTAATGCCATCAGCCTTATCGGTGTAACGAGCCGAGGGTATTGAAGAGGACATTTCATGCAAAACAGTCTGTTGAAGCCCCGTATTATCGAAGTCGAGGCACTTGGTGCCGGTCACGCCAAAGTCGTGATGGAGCCGTTTGAACGTGGCTATGGCCACACCCTTGGCAACGCGCTGCGCCGTGTGCTGTTGTCGTCGATGGTGGGCTACGCGCCGACCGAAGTGACGATCGCCGGCGTCGTGCACGAGTACTCCTCGTTAGACGGCGTGCAGGAAGACGTTGTCGATATGTTGCTGAACCTCAAGGGCGTCGTGTTCAAGCTGCACAACCGAGATGAAGTCACGCTAACCCTGAAGAAGGAAGGCGAAGGTGCGGTGCTGGCTTCGGACATCGATCTGCCGCACGACGTCGAGCTCATCAATCCGGATCACGTGATCGCTCACCTGACTGCCGGCGGCAAGCTGGACATGCAGATCAAGGTCGAGAAGGGCCGCGGCTATGTGCCGGGGAACGTGCGCCGTCTGTCGGAAGATGCGAACAAGACTATCGGGCGTATTATTCTTGATGCGTCGTTCTCGCCGGTGCGCCGCGTGTCCTACGCAGTCGAATCCGCCCGTGTGGAACAGCGTACCGACCTCGACAAGCTGGTG
This sequence comes from Noviherbaspirillum autotrophicum, assembly GCF_000818395.1. Taxonomy (GTDB): domain Bacteria; phylum Pseudomonadota; class Gammaproteobacteria; order Burkholderiales; family Burkholderiaceae_D; genus Noviherbaspirillum; species Noviherbaspirillum autotrophicum. The sequence continues at coordinate 765,141 of NZ_JWJG01000028.1, forward strand.
ATGAACATCGAAACTAACGGCGTGATCTCGCCGGAAGAAGCGATTCGTCAATCGGCACGCGTGCTGGTCGATCAGCTGAACGTTTTTGCTGCTCTGGAAGGCACCGAGGCAGCGGCCGAGGCGCCATCGCGTGCACCGGCAGTCGATCCAATCCTGCTGCGTCCGGTCGACGATCTGGAGCTGACCGTCCGTTCGGCAAACTGCCTGAAGGCCGAGAACATTTACTACATCGGCGACCTGATTCAGCGCAGCGAAAACGAACTGCTCAAGACCCCGAATCTGGGTCGCAAGTCCCTTAACGAAATCAAGGAAGTGCTGGCGTCGCGCGGCCTGACCTTGGGTATGAAACTCGAAAACTGGCCGCCGGCCGGCTTGGAGAAGTAATCGAATGGGAGCATATCGCTCCCATTCACTCTGTAGTAGTAACCGTAAGATACCGGCCCGCGTTCGGCGAATGCTGATCGATAGAAGAGCTGGACCTAAAACTCAAAACTGAAAGGAAATAACATGCGTCATCGTCACGGCCTCCGTAAGCTGAATCGCACTTCGTCGCACCGCCTCGCCATGCTGCGTAACATGACCGTTTCACTGCTGCGTCACGAAGCGATCAAGACCACGCTGCCGAAGGCAAAAGAACTGCGCCGCGTTGTCGAACCGATTCTTACCCTCGGCAAGACCGACAATCTGTCGAACAAGCGTCTGGCATTCAACCGCCTGCGCGATCGCGAAATCGTCACCAAGCTGTTCTCTGAGCTCGGCCCGCGTTACGCTGGTCGTAATGGTGGTTACCTGCGCATCCTGAAGATGGGTTTCCGTCAGGGCGACAATGCACCGATGGCATTCGTCGAACTGGTCGATCGTCCGGAAGTCAGCGACGCTGCAGAAGTTCCGACTGCGGAATAAGCACCTGACGCTCATTGAGCGAAGCAGATCGAAAAAGCCAGGCGACGCCTGGCTTTTTGCTTTTTTACTGATGTCAGCAGGTTAGGAATTGCGGCCTCGTCCAAGCTTTGTGCTCTATGCCAGCATCGTGTTTATGGCAAGATGTTTCTTTTTGATTGAAGTACTGGTGCAGTATGACTGAAGCCGGCATTCTGTCCGTCGTAAATTTGCGTAAATCGTATGGAAATGGCGCGTCGCGGCACACGGTGGTGGACGGTCTTTCGTTCGAGTTGCGGCGCGGTGAGTGTTACGGATTGCTGGGGCCGAACGGCGCAGGAAAAACAACGACCTTGCGTCTGTGCCTCGGACTGACTGCACCTGACGGCGGGGAGATCAGCCTGGTCGGACAACGTGTTCCGGACCAAGCGCGCTCGGCGCGGTTGCGTGTCGGCGTGGTGCCGCAGGCTGACAATCTCGATCCGGATTTCACGGTCGCGGAAAACCTCCTGGTGTTCGGCAGGTATTTCGGAGCGCGCGATGATGAGATCTGCGCGCGCATCCCGAAGCTGCTCGAGTTCGCCAACCTCACGGCCAAGAAGGATGCGCAGATCAGCGAGCTGTCGGGTGGGATGAAGCGCCGCCTGACGCTGGCGCGCGCGCTGATTAACGACCCCGATCTGATCTTCATGGACGAGCCGACCACCGGTCTTGACCCGCAGGCGCGGCACATGATCTGGGACCGCCTGAAGACCTTGCTCGGCGAAGGCAAGACGATTGTGTTAACTACCCACTTCATGGATGAAGCAGAGCGCCTGTGCAATCGGCTGGCGGTGATCGATCACGGTCAGATGATCGCAGAAGGGTCGCCGCGCGATCTTATTGCGCAACATATTGAAGCCGAGGTGGTCGAAGTGTACGGTGACAATGCGCGCGCGTGGGGCAGCGATGAAGGCCGATCCAAGTCGGCGCGAATCGAAATCAGTGGCGAAACGATATTTTGCTATACCAATGACGCGCAACCCTTGCTGCAAAGCTTGCACGAGATGCAAGGTGTGCGGTATTTGCACCGTCCAGCCAATCTGGAGGATTTGTTTTTGAAGCTTACCGGCCGCGAAATGAGGGATTGAGATGGCGGCATCGACTTTTGCATTTCCCGATTTTTCACTGCGGTTTTTCCCGATTTGGCGGCGCAATTTCCTGGTCTGGAAGAAGCTGGCGTTTGCTAGCATCATTGGCAATATCGCTGAACCGTTGATTACGCTGGTGGCATTTGGGTACGGCTTGGGCAGTCTGCTGCAGTCGGTGAATGGCATTCCCTATATCCAGTTCCTGGCATCAGGTTCAATCTGCATGTCGATCATGATGGCGGCCTCGTTCGAGTCTTTGTATTCGGCGTTTTCGCGCATGCACGTACAGAAGACTTGGGATGCACTATTGAATGCGCCGCTGGCGCTGGACGACGTAGTGCTGGCTGAAATGCTGTGGGCAGCCAGCAAGTCGCTTTTTTCTGGCATCGCGATCCTGCTGGTGATTTTCATGCTCGGCATCGGACTGCATCCGCACACGCTGGTAGTGCTGCCGTTGATGTTTTTGATCGGCATGACTTTTGCCTCGATCGGCTTGATCATGAATGCCGTCGCCCGCGGGTACGATTTCTTTACCTACTATTTCACGCTGGTGTTGACGCCGATGATTTTTTTATCGGGCGTTTATTATCCGACGACGCAATTACCGCCGTGGCTGCAGCTCATTTCAAAGCTGTTACCGCTGGGCGCAGCGGTGAACCTGGTGCGGCCGCTGATTCTTGGCGAATGGCCTCCCACGCCACTGGCCGATGTCGCGGTACTGGTTGTCTACTGCGTTGTCGGTTTTTATATAGCGACGATTTTTACGCGACGTCGCCTGCTGAAATAACGGTCAGTTTTGAGCGCAAGAGCCGACTATGCAACAAGCACTCCTGGTATGGACAAACCTCCCCGACGACGAATCTGCGCAAGCGATGGCGCGAGGATTGGTGGAGCAGCGCCTGGCGGCCTGCGTGAACGTGGTGCCGGGCGTGCGTTCAGTCTATCGCTGGCAGGGAGTTGTGGAGCAGGCGAGCGAGGTCACCTTGATGATCAAGACGACGCCGGCGCGCTACGCCGCGTTGGAAAGCGCGATCAAGTCCGCGCATCCCTACGAGGTGCCGGAAATTATCGCAACGCCGGTGGTGGCCGGCTTGCCAGTCTATCTTGACTGGGTGGCACGAGAAACACAAAAGGAAATCGATGTATAACCTATCCATAAGACGCATACTTGCTCACGTGCCGTACACGAGCCTGCGCACCATCCCCATATATGTGTCAATGGTCTTTGTCGTTCTCTGGACGCTATCGATGGCACCACTTGCCCGTGCCGCGGATGATTTTCTCGACCCGGAGAAGGCTTTCCAGTTTTCCGCAAAAATGGTCGACGCCAGGACAGCCGAGGTGACATACAAAATTGCGGATGGCTACTACATGTATCGCGAGCGCTTCGCCTTCAAGGCAGACGGCGGCACGCTCGGCGAACCGGTAGTCCCGCCGGGGAAGGTGAAGTTCGACGAGACGTTTCAGAAAAATGTCGAAACCTATCATCAGGGCGTGACGATCAGGGTGCCGGTTGAAGCGGATGGGGCTTTTACCCTGAAGGTGACCGGCCAGGGCTGCGCCGACAAGGGATTGTGCTATCCACCGATGGAATCGCAGGCGACGTTATCGCCGAACGGCGTCATGCCGCTTGCAGCGACGGGCGGGACGAGTAAGGCGATCTCCGGCGAGGCGCAGGATTCCGAGATGGGCCGAATCGAGGCCGCGCTTAAGAGTGGCCGCCTGATCGCCATCCTGCCGCTCTTCCTGCTGCTGGGCATCGGCTTGTCGTTCACGCCATGCGTCTTGCCTATGGTGCCGATTCTGTCGTCGATCATCGTCGGCGAAGGAGCACGGGTGAGCCGTGGGCGCGGCTTTGCGCTGTCGACGGCGTATTCGCTTGGCATGGCGCTGATCTACACCGCGCTTGGCATTGCAGCCGGCCTGGTCGGCGAAGGGCTGGCCGCGACGCTGCAGAATCCATGGGTGCTGGGGGCATTTGCGATGTTGATGGCAGTCCTGTCGCTGTCGATGTTCGGCGTCTACCACTTGCAGGTGCCGGCCGTGATTCAGCACAAGCTGATGAAAGTATCCGACCGCCAGGCCTCGGGCAAGATGATTGGCGTGTTTGCGATGGGCGCTATTTCTGCACTCATCGTCGGCCCCTGCGTGGCGGCACCGTTGGCCGGAGCGCTGCTTTACATCAGCCAGACGCGCGATGTGGTGATCGGCGGCAGTGCGCTATTTGCGATGGCCATCGGCATGAGCGTGCCCTTGCTGTTGATCGGCGTGTCCGCCGGCGCCTTGCTGCCGCGTGCAGGGGCATGGATGGAGTCGGTGAAGTTCTTCTTTGGCGTACTGATGCTTGGGCTGGCGCTGTGGATCGTGTCGCCGGTGCTTCCCGGCTGGTTGCCGATGCTCGGCTGGGCAGTGCTGGGCATCGGCTATGGGGCCTACCTCGTTTGGCTCAAGCAGTGGGGCTGGGTGTCCAAGGTGGTCGGCGTATCGTTTGCGGTTTTGGGCCTGGTGCAACTGGTAGGCGCGGCCACCGGCGGACGCGACGCGCTCGCACCGCTGGCCCATCTGTTAAGCCCGGCGAAGAAGGCTGAATTTGCCCGGGTGAAGTCGGTGCAGGAACTCGATGCCGCAATCGCGCGTGCCAACGGCAAGACGGTCATGCTCGATTTTTATGCCGACTGGTGTGTCTCGTGCAAAGAAATGGAAAAGCTGACATTCAGCGACCCACGGGTTCAGGGGCAATTCGCCGATATGGTGCTGGTCCAGGCGGACGTGACGGCCAATAACGAGGATGACAAAGCGCTGCTCAAGCGTTTCAAGCTGTTCGGCCCGCCCGGCATCATTTTCTTCGACAAGCAAGGGCGCGAGATTCGGGACGCTCGGGTGATCGGCTACCAGGATGCGGACAAGTTCCTGGGCTCGCTGCATCATGCGAAAAATCGTTGAACGCTTATCTTTCGCGGAAAGATAGGGCAAGCGCTCCGTGAGGAGCGCTTTTTTATTGGTCGCCGTTCAGGCCGCCGTCGTCGAGATAACGTTTTCGCCGGAAGACGAACAACAGCACCACGACGATTGCGGCCATCAACGCCATCGCAATCCAGAACCCATCCCGGCCTTTTATCAGCGGCATGTCGACGAAATTCATGCCGAAGATGCCGGTAATGAGCGTCAGCGGCATGAACAGTGCAGTAATCACCGTCAGTGTTCTCATGATTTCGCTGGTGCGGTGAGCCATCGCGGAAAAATGGATCTGTACGGCAGACTCGATCGTCGACTCCAGCCGGCGCGCATGATTGAGTACGCGCGCGATATGCTCCATGACGTCATGGGCGCGCACCAGCAATATGTCCTTGGCGCGGCCATCGCCGCTGTGGTTGTCGATCAGGTAGTCGCGCAGCTCCTGCACCGCATCGTGCTGGCCTTCAGACAACTGGTCGAGCTTGCGCAATTCGATGCGGGCGTCGAGCAGCGCCGTCCAGTCGTTGAACAGGCTGCGGGGATTGAGCAAGGCGCGCTGCCAGCGGTCGATCTGGGCGGTCAGCGGCTGGCGCAGGTCGAGGTATTGGTCAACCATCGCATTGAGCAGGCGCAGCATCAATTCTTCCGCCGTCGCGGGCGGACGGTTCGCGTATGTCGCACCTTCACGCTTGTTCCTGACTTCCAGCAGGCGGCTGCGCATTGCGTCGATCGTGCGGCTTTGCGCTGCGTGGACGGTCACCAGCGCATTGTCCATTAACAGGAAAGTGACCGGCTTGGTGTCAAGCTTGCTCAGCGCAGGCGGAATCCTGCGCTTTGCCTGTTCCGCGTCGGACTTGTCGCCATCCAGCGCAAGCTTGCGAAAGACCATCAGCGCGTAGTCCTGGGTCGCATCGAAGTAGGAGGGATGCGCGAGGTTGACGGCGTCGCTCAGGTGGAGATCGTAAATATGCACGCCCGTGGCGCGTTCGACCGTATCGCGCCAGACGGCCACGTCGGCGGCTACTTCGTCATGCGTGGCGTCCAGCCAGAGAAAACCGGGGGGCAGGGGGGCCAGAACGTCCTGCAGTTGGACGGCCTGAGTGCTGGTAATGTGAAAGATGTGCATGAATGGCGGCTGGGCGGATTGCTGCGTGCCAGCTCATTGTAGCAGCCGAGCCCGCGGCGTCGGCCGCCGCGGCTCAGCCGCCATCACGACGCCTGCAAGCGGATCAGCCCGCCTTCAGGCAGCGTGCCACGTCGCGCGCGAAATAGGTCAGTACGCCGTCGGCACCGGCGCGCTTGAAGGCGAGCATGGCTTCCATCATGGTCTTGTCATGGTCGAGCCAGCCATTTTGCGCCGCTGCCTTGATCATCGCGTATTCGCCGCTGACCTGGTAGGCGAAGGTCGGCACCTTGAACTCGTCCTTCACGCGCCGCACGATGTCGAGGTAGGGCATGCCGGGCTTGACCATCACCATGTCCGCACCTTCCGCCAGGTCGAGCGCCACTTCGCGCAAGGCCTCGTTGCTGTTGGCCGGGTCCATCTGGTACGTCGCCTTGTTGCTTTTGCCCAGATTGGCTGCGGAACCGACCGCGTCGCGGAACGGGCCGTAGAACGCCGACGCGTACTTGGCCGAGTACGCCATGATGCGGGTGTAGATATGGCCTTGCGATTCCAGCGCCGCGCGGATTGCGCCGATGCGGCCATCCATCATGTCCGACGGCGCGACGATATCCACGCCGGCCTGCGCATGCGTCAATGCCTGTCTGGTCAGGATCGCCTTGGTCTCATCATTGAGCACGTAGCCGTCGTCATTGATCACGCCGTCCTGGCCGTGACTGGTGTACGGGTCGAGCGCGACGTCGGTCAGAATGCCAAGTTCCGGGAAGCGCTGCTTCAGTTCGCGCACCGCGCGCGGCACCAGTCCCTCCGGATTAGTCGCTTCGAGGCCATCCGGCGTCTTCAGCGACGCATCAATGACAGGAAACAGTGCCATGACCGGGATGCCCAGTGCAACGCAGTCTTCGGCGACGGCCAGCAGAAGATCCACCGACAGGCGCTCCACGCCAGGCATCGATGCGACCTGCTCGCGCTGATTTTTTCCATCCAGGATGAACACCGGATAGATCAAGTCGGCGGCGGTAAGCACATGCTCGCGCATCATTGCGCGGGAAAAGGCATCCTTGCGCATGCGGCGCATGCGGATGGCGGGAAACTGTTGAGCTGACAGGGAGTGGGTCATAGCGTCTTTCGGATAATTAAAACGAGTAGCTAAACTTTTTAGAAATGTCTGAAACTTTTTTGTTCGACGTTCATCTCATGCATAGGTGATCACTCACCTCCCGCTTCTCCTCCCTGAGCGGGGCCTATCGTGGCATTAGCGATAAGGCGTTACTGCCCTGGAGATCTTCCCCTTTCTCCAGGGTTTTTTTTGTCTTCAGCAAGGGCCGCTTAATGAGCGGGATCATGCTGCATTCCCGTACTTTCCTCGTTTAACCCAAGCAATTCGACGATACGGTCGTTCGCTTCGTCAATGCCGATGCGTTTCAATGCGGAGAAAAGCTGCACGGAAAAGGGAAGTGGTTGTCCCTGCGCGTCAACATAGCTGCTCAACACGGTGCGCGCAAGCCGCAGTGCATTGGTTGAATCATTGCGATTGAGTTTGTCCGACTTGGTTAGCAGGCAATGGACCGGCTTGCCGCTTGGCGCAAACCATTCCAGCATTTGCACATCCAGGTCCGTGAAAGGCCGGCGCGCGTCCATGATCAGCACCAGTCCGGCCAATTGCGGACGGGACTGGATGTAAGTGCCAAGCAGTTGATTCCAGTGCAATTTCGCATCGCCGGGCACCTCGGCGTAACCATAGCCCGGCAAGTCGACCAGCATGCCGCGGATTTCCTCGACGATGGTCGGATCTTTCCGGTGTTGCGCGACGTGGGCGCCACCAATCGAAAAGTAGTTGATATGCTGGGTCCGTCCGGGGGTCTTGGATGCGAATGCCAGGCGCTTTTGATTGCACAGGATATTAATTGCGGTTGATTTGCCGGCATTCGAGCGGCCGGCAAAGGCGATTTCGGGAACTTGCGTTTTTGGCAAATCTCGGAGGTGGTTCACGGTCGTGAAGAAACGGGCTTGCCAAAGTAGGGACATAGATAGGTCAGAAATTGCAGCGAGAGGGGAGAAAATGCTTCAAAGCTATTGTACAATAAGGGGTTATTGCTTTGTTGCGCCGCAAAAGGCCAGTGGTGCAATAGTCAGACCGCTGTACGGGCCAGAATTTTAATATCAAGTCTCAGGGTGTTTGAATGAACCGTGCGTTTTTACCGAGTGTGAAGTCGTTGTTCGTGGCGATGTTGGCTGTTTCTTCCATCGCATACGCAGCAGAAGAAAACAAGGCGCCAAAGGCTGATGCGGCCAAGGGTGAGGCGTTGTACAGCACTGGCGACAATGCCCGGAACATTCCGGCATGCGTAGCTTGCCATGGCGCTGCAGGCAATTCGACCATTGCGCAGAATCCGAAGCTGGCAGCCCAGCATGATACCTATATTGTTAAGCAACTGGCCGATTTCAAGACGCCGCAGCGTAACAATCCGGTGATGAGCTCGATTGCGAACGGCTTGACCGAGGCGGATATGAAGAATGTGGCCGCTTACCTCGACAAGCAAGCTGCCCAGCCGGGGTCTGCCAAGAGCAAGGAAACGGTTGAATTCGGCAAGAAGATCTACCGTGGCGGTATCGCCGAAAAGAACGTTCCTGCCTGCGCAGGTTGCCATGGCGCCAGCGGTGACGGTATCCCGGCGCAATTCCCGCGCCTGGCCGGCCAGCATCAGGAATACACGGCTGCGCAGCTGACGGCATTCCGCGCCGGCACGCGCAAGAACAGCCCGCAAATGACAACTATCGCCAAGCGAATGTCCGACGAGGAAATCCAAGCTGTGGCAGACTATGTCGCTGGCTTGAAGTAATCCAATAATAGCGGGAAAAAAATGATGGAGGGGGTGGCTAAAGCCGCCCCCTTTTTTCTTTTGGAAGTAGAAATTCATGAGTGTAAGTACCTCCGGGTTGCAACTGAAGACTGAGCGCCGCTGGCTGGCGGACACGGTCGAACTGATTTCGTCGATGCGCTTTGCCATCAGCTTGCTGACTCTGATTGCGGTCGCATCGGTGATCGGCACCGTGCTCAAGCAGAACGAGCCGATGCCGAACTATGTCAACCAGTTCGGGCCGTTCTGGTTCGAGGTATTCGGCAAGCTCGGGTTGTATGCCGTCTATTCGGCTTGGTGGTTCCTGCTGATCATGGCATTCCTGGTGGTATCGACGTCGCTGTGCATTGCTCGCAATACGCCGAAGATGCTCAAGGACATGCGCAGCTGGCGCGAAAACGTGCGCGAGCATTCGCTGCGCAACTTCCATCACAAGCTGGAGTGGACCTCGTCGGCGCCGCTTGCCACGCTGACCAAGCAATTGGCCGAACGCGTTGCGGGCGATGGCTACCAAGTGAAGGTAGTCGACAAGAAGGAGGCGGTGCTGATCGCCGCCAAGCGTGGCGCCGCCAACAAGTGGGGCTACATTTTTGCGCATAGCGCGATCGTCATCATTTGTATCGGCGGCTTGCTCGATTCCGATCTGCCGATCCGCTTTCAGGAGTGGTTCGGCAATAAGACGCCGTTTGCCGGCGGCGGCATCATTTCCGACATTCCGCAGCAGCATCGTCTGAGTCCGAACAATCCGACTTTCCGAGGCAATACCTTCATTCCGGAGGGCGCCACCAGCAGCACCGCCATCATTGCCCGGCAAAACGGCGCGCTGGTACAGGACTTGCCGTTCTCGATCGAGCTGAAGAAATTCATCATCGAGCATTACTCGACCGGCATGCCCAAGCTGTTCGCCAGCGAGGTCGTGGTGCACGACCGTGAAACCGGCAAGTCTTTCCCGGCAACGATCAAGGTCAATGAACCCCTGATCTACAAGGGCGTTGCAGTCTATCAGTCGAGCTTTGACGATGGCGGCAGCAAGCTCAAACTGCTTGGCTATCCGATGTCCGGAGCGCAGCGCGAAACCATTTCCCTGGCAGGCGAAGTCGGCGGCACCACATCGCTCGGCAATCGGACCGGGGAAGACTATACGATTGAATGGTCGGGCTTCCGCCCGTTTAACGTCGAGAACATGGCGCAGAGCGGCCAGGATGTGCGTGCGGTCGATGCCAACAAGAGCTTCAATGAAAAATTCGCCGCCGGCCTGGACAAGCAGCTCGGCTCCGGGGCGAAGAATGCAAGCAGCAAGGACTTGAAAAACGTCGGCCCCAGCGTGCAGTACAAGCTGCGCGACAAGACCGGACAGGCACGCGAGTATCACAACTACATGCAGCCTATGCTGCTCGACGGCGCCTATGTTTTCCTGACCGGCATGCGCGATTCGCCCAACGAACCGTTCCGCTATCTGCGCATTCCGGCTGACGACAATGACAGCGTCGACGAATGGATGCGCCTGCGCGCCGCGTTGTTCAATCCGCAATTGCGCGAGCAGGCGGCGGCGCGTTATGCGCTGCATGCCTTGCCCGATTCCAAGGGCGATACGGAAAGGCTGCGCACCCAGTTGCAGAAGTCTTCTGTGCGCGGGTTGGAAATCTTTGCCGGCGAGGGAAAAGAAGGCGGCTATATCGCCGTGTCGAGATTCCTGGAAAAGCTGCCTGCGGCCGAGCAGGAAAAGGCGGCCGAGGTATTCATGCGCATCCTCAACGGCAGCATGTGGGAGTTGTGGCAAGTGGCACGCGAGAAGGACGGCTTGCAGCCAAACGCCGCCGACGACAAGCACGGGCGCTTCCTGCAACTGGCAACGAATGCGATCTCGGATGCATTTTTCTATGGGGCACCGGTCTATCTGCAACTCAAGGAGTTCCAGGAAGTCAAAGCGTCCGTGTTGCAAGTGACGCGCTCGCCTGGCAAGAAAGTCGTGTATCTCGGCTGCCTGTTGCTGACGCTTGGCGTGTTTGCCATGTTCTATATTCGCGAGCGGCGCCTGTGGATCTGGCTGAAATCGGATACGGATGGCAAATCGCATGCGCTGATGGCCATGAGCACGCAGCGCAAGACACTCGACTTCGAGAAGGAATTCGAGGTGCTGAAAGCGCGGCTGGCGCAATCGGGGTAAGCTGTCGGCCAAGGCATCTCGCTGTAGCAATATCGTCGTAGCACAATGTCACTCCGGCCGGTTGCCGGACGTGGCGTGGAGAAAAGTAATGGAATTGACACAATCGCAAATCTATTCCCCGCCGCCGGGCTTTTTCAGGCGCCTGTCGGTCTTGGACTGGGTGTATGGTGCGGCACTGGCAGCCGGCGCGCTGTTTGCGCTGAGCCGTTTCGGCGCGTACATGGATTACTACGAAAAGGCGATCCTGGTGCTGTCCGCGCCGACCTTTGCCTGGCTCGGATGGCACTGGAAGCCGGTGCGCTGGCTGATCGCGCTGCTGGCGATATTGGCGTTGTCGTCGATCTCGCTGTATGGCGGCGTGCTGGATGCGGCCAACCAGAAGTTCCTGCTCAAATATGGATTGTCCAGCCAGTCCGCCGTGCTGTGGATGAGCACGCTGTTTTTCCTGTCGACGCTGTTCTACTGGGGCGGCCTGCTGACCCGATCCGGCTTCGGCGGCGCCGTCGGCAGCAAGTTGTGCTGGGCAGCGGTGGTGATGGGTTTCACCGGCATGCTGGCGCGCTGGTACGAGTCCTATCTGATCGGTACTGACGTTGGCCATATTCCGATTTCGAACCTGTATGAAGTGTTCGTCCTGTTTTCGCTGATCACCGCGCTGTTCTACCTGTATTACGAGCAGCATTATGCGACGCGCCAGCTGGGGCCGTTCGTGCTGCTGGTGATTTCGGCGGCGGTCGGCTTCCTGCTGTGGTACACAGTCAACCGCGAAGCATCGCAGATTCAGCCGCTGGTGCCGGCGCTGCAGAGCTGGTGGATGAAGATCCACGTGCCGGCCAACTTCATCGGCTACGGCACGTTCTCGCTGGCGGCGATGGTGTCGGCGGCCTATCTGCTGAAATCGAAAGGGGTGTTTGCCGATCGTCTGCCGACGCTCGAAGTCCTCGACGACGTGATGTACAAGGCGATTGCCGTCGGTTTCGCCTTCTTCACGATTGCCACCATTCTCGGCGCGCTGTGGGCGGCCGAAGCATGGGGCGGCTACTGGTCGTGGGACCCGAAGGAAACCTGGGCGCTGATCGTCTGGCTCAACTATGCGGCGTGGCTGCACATGCGCCTGATGAAAGGCTTGCGCGGGCAAGTGGCCGCTTGGTGGGCCTTGATCGGCTTGCTGGTCACTACGTTCGCTTTCCTTGGCGTGAACATGTTTTTGTCCGGCTTGCATTCCTACGGGCAGCTTTAACAAAATTTTCATGGGGATGGAATAAATCCTCGCGCCCGATTGTTTACCAATTGTGCAAGTTGCATCCGCACGCGTGATCAACCAGTCAAGCGAGGATCCCATGAAAACTGTTTCCGCATTTATCGCAACTGCTGCGCTGGCCGCCCTGGCTGGCTATTCGAATATCGCAGCGGCCGCGACTCCGGCCAAGGTGTCGGATGGCGTACTGACGACGCCAGCCGGCATGACCCTGTACACCTTCGACAATGATGCGGCAGGCAGCGGCAAGAGCGCCTGCAACGGCCCCTGCGCCACCAACTGGCCGCCCTTGCAGGCCGAGGAGGGGGACCAGCCCAGCGGCGACTACAGCATCGTCAAGCGCGACGACGGCAAGAAACAGTGGGCGTACAAGGGCAAGCCGCTGTACCAGTGGGCCAACGACAAGAAGCCGGGCGACAAGACGGGTGACGGCGTCAAGAACGTCTGGCACGCCGCCAAGCCGTAACGCCCGTCAAGTCCATTCCGCCGCCCGATGTCCGACTTCGCCGATGCGCTGGCGCTGCAGATTCCGCGGCTGCGGCGCTATGCGCGCGCATTGACGCACGATGTAGCCTGGGCCGACGATCTGGTGCAGGACACACTGGAGCGCGCGCTGCAGCGGCGCTGGCTGTTCCGGATCAACAGCAACCTCACCGCATGGCTGTTAACGATGCTGTACCGCCTGTATCTCAATGAGGCGAAGCGGCGCACCAGGGTGGCGACAGCGGACGACGACGCGGCAGAACCGGCAGCGCAGGACGATCCCGCGCTGCAACTCGACATGCGGCGCGCACTCGACAGCCTGAGCCCCGAGCAGCGCGCGGTGATTCTCCTGATCGGGCTGGAACAAATGAGTTACCAGGAAGCGGCCGAAGTGCTCGACATCCCGCTCGGCACGGTCATGTCGCGCCTGACCCGCGCCCGCACCGTGCTGCGCAAGCTGCTGTCCGATCAGCCCTTGTCGGCGCCCGACAGTACTCCCCACCTTACCCGGATCAAGTAAACATGAGTTCTCCCATCGGCGAAATCGATCTGCATGCCTATGTCGATGGGCAGCTGGACCCGGTGCGGCGCGCCGAAGTGGAAGCCTACGTGGCCGCCCACGCCGAAGCCGCAACGACCATCCAGGCATTGCGCCTGCAGAATCTGGCGCTGCACAGGCACTACGATGGCGTGCTGAATGAACCAGTACCGTTGCGCCTGACGCATGCGCTGCGGCCGTGGCATCGCCCGCGCGCCGTCGCGGCGGGCTTGGCCTGGCTGGCATGTGGTCTGGCGGCTGGCTGGTTCGCACGCGCCTGGAGCCCCGCGCCCGCAGGGCCGGCCGTCTTCGCGCAAAAGGCTTTGGCCGCGCATGTCCTGTACGTGGTTGAAAAGCGGCATCCGGTCGAGGTGCCGGCAGAACAGGAAGCGCATCTGGTGGCATGGCTGTCCAAGCGATTGGACGCGCCGATCCGCGCGCCCGACCTGCAGCAGCAAGGTTTTTCGCTGCTTGGCGGACGGCTGCTGCCGGGCGAGGAGAATGCGCCGCTGGCCCAACTGATGTACGAGACGGCGAATGGCGAGCGCCTGACGCTGACCGTCAAGCATGCGGCGCGGTCGCAGCCGGAAACCGGCTTCAGGCTGATGGAACGCGACGGCAACAGCGTGTTCTACTGGGTGGACCGCGATTATGGCTATGCATTGTCAGGAAATATCGGCAAGCAACGCATGTTGACGGTGGCGCACACCATCGATGCGCAGCTTCGCCGTTGAGCAAATCGGTGTAAGGTTATTCCGTCTTGCCTAGACCAAGGCCTACCGCACCGCCACTTCGGGACTTGCCATGTTAATCAAACGTAATCCGAACGGAATCGACCTTCCCTTTGCCTCCGAAATCACGCCGCGCGCCGTGTTCGAGTCGCGCCGCAGTTTCATCAAGCAGCTGAGCGTGGGCGCGCTCGCCGGCGGCGCCATTGCCGACATGCTTGTGCGCGAGGCCTTTGCACAGCCTTCCGATGCCAGAAAACTCGTGGCCGCGCCCAATTCGTCCTACCGCGTGATGGACAAGCCGACCGCATACAAGGACGCGACCACCTATAACAATTTCTACGAATTCGGCACCGACAAATCCGATCCGGCCCAGTATGCGGGCGCGATGAAGACCAGCCCGTGGACTGTCGCCGTTGAAGGCGAGATCAAAAAGCCGCTCACACTCGACCTCGATGCGCTGCGGAAGCTCGCACCGCTGGAAGAGCGCATCTACCGCCTGCGCTGCGTCGAGGGCTGGTCGATGGTGATCCCGTGGATCGGCTATTCGCTGTCCAACCTGATCCGCAAGGTCGAGCCGACGGGCAATGCGAAATACATCGAGTTCACGACGCTGGCCGACAGAAAGCAGATGCCGGGCGTCGGCAGTCCGGTGCTGGAGTGGCCGTATGTGGAAGGGCTGCGGCTCGATGAAGCGAACCATCCGCTCGCGCTGCTCACGCTGGGTATGTACGGCGAGGTGCTGCCGAACCAGAACGGCGCGCCAGTGCGTGTGGTGGTGCCGTGGAAGTACGGCTTCAAGTCGGCCAAGTCGATCGTCCGCATCCGCTTCACGAAAGACCAGCCGCGCACGGCCTGGAACATTTCTGCGCCGCGCGAATACGGGTTTTATGCCAACGTCAATCCGGAAGTCGACCATCCGCGCTGGTCGCAGGCAAGCGAGCGGCGCATCGGCGAAGACGGGTTCTTCACGAGGAAGCGTAAGACGCTGATGTTCAATGGCTACAGCGATGTGGCGTCGCTCTACACCGGCATGGATTTGAAGAAATTCTTTTAAATGCCGGGGATGACATTCATGGTTAATCCGACGTCGAAGCACATTGCCGCGATCAAGGCAGCTCTGTTTTTGGCCGCCTTATTGCCGGCGGTGCGGCTGTTCCTGTTTGCGCTCACCGACCGGCTGGGCGCCAATCCGATCGAGTTCATTACCCGCAGCTCCGGCGACTGGACGCTGTATTTCCTGATCTTCACCCTGCTGGTGACGCCGCTGCGGCGTCTGTCGAAATGGAACTGGCTGATCAAGTTGCGCCGCATGCTGGGGCTGTTCGCCTTCTTCTATGCCAGCCTGCATTTCACGACCTTCCTGTGGTTCGATCATTTCTTCGATATCGATGAAATGATCAGGGACGTGGTCAAGCGTCCGTTCATTACCGTGGGGTTTTCCGCCTTCCTGCTGCTCATCCCGCTGGCGATCACCAGTACCAACGGCATGGTGCGGCGGCTGGGCGGCCGGCGCTGGCAATGGCTGCACCGCGCGATCTACGTGATCGCGCCGCTCGGCATCCTGCACTTCTGGTGGATGAAAGCGGGCAAGCATGACTTCGCGCAGCCGATCCTGTTCGGGACCATCGTCGCGCTTCTTCTGCTGTCACGGGTGTATTGGAATCTGGCCCAGGCGCGCGTTCAAAAACGTGCCGCGAGCCCGACGCCGACTTGACGATCGGATAGCGCCGAGCACGAGCGGCAACGCAGCCCGAGGCGTATGCCGGCGTCGAAATCCAGGTTTGGCGTGGGCGAATACATCAGACCGGCAAGAACAAATCCTGGATACGCCTGGCTGGCTTTGTCGAGCGCGCGCCCGACGCCGATGTCGCTCAGCAGCTTCCACTGCTCGTTCAATGCATACCACGCCGAGGCCGACGCCTGCCAGACAATGCTGCGGTTCAGGTCGCGATCCGCTTGCCGCTTGTAGCGATTGACGGAGACGCCGACATTGCCGAGCAGTCGCCATGGCTGTGCATCGTAGGCAACGATCGCGGTCAGCCTGGCGCTTGCACGGCCAGAGCCGAGCCCGCGGGTTTCATCGCCGCTCGGCAGGAGCAATTCCGGCTTGAGTGCGCTACTGAGCGTATCGTTTTCCTGGAATCGCCATTTCGCGCCGAGCGACACGTCGTTGATGCCTGATGGTGGGGTGAAGGTCAGCGGGATGTTCACGTACACATCCAGGTTATCCAACGCGCCATAGGAGTAGGTAAAGGTGCCGACCCGCGTACGGGTCTCATCCTGCCTGGTCCAGTCGGTGTTGGCTTCGATTTGATGATGGGCGCTGCCCTGCGTGTTCGGGTCGTCCGAGACCAGCGGATGGGTCGCGTAGGCAATAGGCGCGAGACCGCACAGCAGCGTAGCAAGCAAGCGGCCTCGCATGGGGGACGGACGTGGCTACGGCAGCAGCGACTCGAGCCGGAACAGCTCGCTCGGCATTTCCCGCTGGCGGATCAGGTGCGCCCGGTCGCCGTCGACCATCACCTCGGCGGCACGCCCGCGCGAATTGTAGTTGGACGACATCGTCATGCCATAGGCGCCGGCCGACATGATGGCCAAGAGGTCGCCTTGTTCGATGGCCAGCGCACGTTCGCGCGCCAGCCAGTCGCCGGATTCGCATACCGGGCCGACGACATCATAGGTTTTGGCCGGCTGGGCGCGCTGCACCACCGCCTGCACGCCGTGCCATGCTTCATACATTGCCGGACGCATCAGGTCGTTCATGGCGGCATTGACGATGGCGAAATTCTTCGTCGCGCCGTGCTTGAGATATTCGACTTCGGCCAGCAGCACGCCGGCATTGCCGACGATCGAGCGGCCCGGTTCGAACATCACCTGGATCGGCGCGCCCTTGTGGTTGAGCAGGCGCCATTTGTCGACCTTCGCAAACAGGCGGCTAAGGTAGTCGCCGATAGCGACCGGTTTTTCATCGTCGTAGGAAATGCCGATCCCGCCGCCGATGTCAAGGTGGTGGATGACGATGCCTTCGGCCGCGAGCCGGTCGACCAGTTCGATCACGCGCTCCAGCGCTTCCAAGAGCGGCGCATCATCCAGCAGTTGCGAACCGATATGGCAATCGATGCCAACCACGCGGATATGCGGCAGCGCCGCCGCGGTGCGGTAGGCCGCCAGCGCTTCGTCGTATGCGATGCCGAACTTGTTTTCTTTCAAGCCGGTGGAAATGTACGGATGCGTCTTGGCGTCGACGTTCGGATTGACGCGCAACGAGACGGGCGCCTGCTTGCCCATCTCGCCGGCGACCTCGTTCAGCCGCAGCAGTTCGGCGGTCGACTCGACGTTGAAGCACAGGATGCCGTGCGACAGCGCCAGACGCATTTCGTCGTGCGTCTTGCCCACGCCTGAAAAAATCACCTTGCGCGGATCGCCGCCGGCGGCAATCACGCGCAGCAATTCGCCGCCCGACACGATGTCGAAGCCGGAGCCCAGCCGGCCCAGCAGGTTCAGCACTGCCAGGTTGGAATTCGACTTGACCGAATAGCACACCAGCGCCGTGCTGTCGTCGCGCCGGTTTTCCTTGCACGCATTCGCATAGGCCGAGAAATTCTCGGCTAGCGCTGCCTTGGAATACACATAGGTCGGGCTGCCGAATTGCTTGGCGATCTGGGTCAGCGGCGTGTTTTCGGCGTACAGCTCGCCATTGCGGTAAGAAAAATGCGACATGGGTGAGGACAGATTATTTGGATTCGGACGTACGGCCAACCGGCGCCGGCGCAGGTTGCGCGGCGGGAGCGGATGCAACGGGCTGCGGCTTTGCCGGCAGATATAGCGGTCCTTTTTGGCCGCATCCGGCCGCTGCGAAGAGCAGGGCAGCCGCAGCGCCAAGGCGGATCAGGTGAAAGAAAGACTTCACGATTAGAATCACGGTTTAAGGACAAAACGCATTGGAGTGTAGCATGACTGAATCGGAATTCCTGGCATTGGCGGAACAGACGCTGAGCACAATCGAAACCGCCCTGGAGCGCGCGTCGGAAGACAGCGACCTCGATGTGGAATGCAGCCGCAGCGGCAACGTGCTGGAAATCGAATTTGTCGATAACGGCTCGAAGATCATCGTCAACAGCCAGGCGCCGATGCAGGAAATGTGGGTCGCGGCGAAATCGGGCGGCTTCCACTACCGGCGCGAAGCGGATCGCTGGATTAACACGCGCGACGGGTCGGAACTGTATGCGGCGCTATCGACGATGGCGAGCGAACAGGGCGGCATGCCTGTCGTCCTAGCCCCCAAATAAGACAGCCGAAGCGCATTGCTGCCGCTTCGGCTGTCTTGGCGTAAGGCGGCCTCAGAACAACTCGTTCTTCACTTCATCCTTGGCTTTTTCTTCCTCCGTCGGCGCGTGCTCGCCGAGCGAGCGCACGCCGGTGCCCGGCGGATTTTCGGCGTAGTAGTAATCTCCGTTGATTTGCACCACGCCTTCCGGCACCGTACGTTCTTCCACCGGTATTTCCTTCAGCGCCTTTTGCATGTAGCCGATCCAGATCGGCAGCGCCAGACCACCGCCGGTTTCGCGGTTGCCGAGGTTCTTCGGCTGGTCGAAGCCGATCCATGCCACGCCGACAATCTTCGGCGTGTAGCCGCAGAACCAGGCATCGAACGAATCATTGGTGGTGCCGGTCTTGCCGGCAATATCTGGTCGGTTCAGCACGAGTGCGCGCGTGGCGGTACCGAACTTGACGACGTCCTTGAGCATGCTGTCCATCAGGAAGGCATTGCGCTCGTCGATCACGCGGTTGGCGTCGACACCAGCCTTGTCCGGTTCGACCTGCGACAGTACCTTGCCGCTGGCATCGGTGACTTTGGAAATAATATAGGGGCTCACCTTGTAGCCGCCGTTGGCGAACACCGCATAGGCGCCGGCCATCTGCAACGGCGTCACGGCGCCCGCGCCAAGTGCCAGCGTCAGGTAGGGCGGATTCTTGTCCGCGTCGAAGCCGAAGCGGGTGGTGTATTCCTGTCCGTACTTGGCGCCGATCTTGTGCAGGATGCGGATCGAAATCATGTTTTTCGATTTGGTCAGGCCCTTGCGCATCGTCATCGGACCTTCGTACTTGCCGTCGTAGTTCTTCGGCTCCCATGCCTGCCCGCCGGTCTGCCCGGCATCGAAGCTGATCGGTGAATCGGCGATGATGGTTGCCGGTGAGAGGCCTTTTTCCAGTGACGCCGAATAGATGAATGGCTTGAACGACGAGCCCGGCTGGCGCCATGCCTGCGTCACGTGGTTGAACTTGTTGCGGTTGAAGTCGAAGCCGCCCACCAGCGCGCGGATCGCGCCGTCCTCGGTGTTGGCGGACACAAAAGCCGATGCCACTTCCGGCATCTGGGTGATCGACCATGCGTTGTTGTCGTGGGTTACGCGGATGATCGCGCCGCGCTTGACCTTCTTGTTCGGCGGTGCCTTGTCGGAGAGCAGGTGCGCGGCAAAGGTCAGGCCGGGGCCGGTGATGGTGATTTCTTCACCGGATGACAGTACGGCCTTGACGCTCTTGGGGGAAGCGTCCAGCACCACGGCCGCAACAATGTCATCGCTGTCCGGGTGCTCGGCCAGTTCGACTTCGATGGCGTCGTCCGCTTCGTCCTTCGCTTCCGGAATCTCCATGTAGCTTTCCGGGCCGCGATAGCCGTGCCGCTTTTCGTAATCCATCACGCCGCGACGCAACGCCTGGTAGGCCGCTTCCTGGTCTTCCTTGAGGATCGTGGTATAGACGTTCAGACCGCGCGTATAGGTGTCTTCCTTGAACTGGTCGTATACCAGCTGGCGCGTCATTTCCGAAATGTACTCGGCATGTACGCCGAATTCATTGGTGTTGGTCTTGACCTTCAGGGCCTGGCTTTTGGCCTGTTCGTATTCCGCCGGCGTGATATAGCCGAGCTGGGCCATGCGCTGCAGGATGTATTGCTGCCGGGCGCGCGCGCGCTTGGGATTGGCCACCGGATTGTAGGCCGATGGCGCTTTCGGCAGGCCAGCCAGCATGGCCGCTTCGGCAGCGGTGATGTCGTGCAGGTTTTTGCCGAAATAAATCTGCGCAGCCGATGCAAAGCCGTAGGCGCGCTGTCCCAGATAAATCTGGTTCATATAGATTTCTAAAATCTGGTCTTTCGACAGGCTCTGTTCGATTTTCCAGGCAAGCAGCGCTTCATACAGCTTGCGTTTCAGGGTTTGTTCGCTCGACAGGAAGAAGTTGCGGGCAACCTGCTGCGTAATCGTCGATGCGCCCTGTTTGGCGCCGCCGGTCAGGTTGTGGAATGCCGCACGCGCGATGCCGATATAGTCCACCCCGCCATGTTCATAAAAGCGGTCATCCTCGATCGCCAGCACCGCCTTCTTCATCACGTCCGGCACATCCTTGATGCGCACCAGGTTGCGGCGCTCCTCGCCGAATTCGCCAATCAGCACGTTATCGGCCGAATAAATCCGCAGCGGGATCTTGGGCCGGTAGTCGGTCAGCGCATCCAGCGGCGGAAGATTCGGGTAAGCCATCGCCAGCATGAAGGCAATAATCAATGCGCCGGCGATAGCCAATCCGGCCACCCCTGCGATGATGCCGAGTGCGATGCGGGCCGGCAGCGGGAGGGAGCGCTTAGGCGCTTCCTTGGGAGTGTCGCCTGCGGAGTGTTGAGAGGTCATGCGGAAAACGTGAGTGGAGAGAAGTGGAGCAGGGGATTATAACGTTCAGCAACACAAGGTTGATATTGATCAAATGGCAATTGTTATTCGTGTGCCGCGTGGATTTTTGGCAACGAAGTTACAAATTACTGAATGGAAATTACTTTACACTCTTCAAGCCTTATTGCTAGGATTTAATGTAACGTTGGATATATGTGACCTAAATATTGGTTTTTAAACGGAATTTTTGCGGTGCAACTATTTTGTTCATAGCTTCGACATTCAAATAAGTGGTGCGTTCACGCAATAAACCACATTTTCGGGGAGCAACCCTTGGCCATAGATATCGGACTGTTACTCGGCAAGAAGAATCCACCACTGATTGGTCTGGATATCAGCACCTCGGGTGTGAAGCTTGTTGAGTTATCGGAGGTGGGGAAACACGAGTACCGCCTCGAGCGCTTTGCAAGCGAACCCTTGCCGCGCGGGGCCGTCGTGGACGGCAATATCGAGAATATCGAGCAGGTGTCGGATGCCGTGCGGCGCGTGTGGAAAAAGAGCGGTACGCGCGCCAAGCATGTCTCTTTGGGCATGCCTCCGGCCTCGGTGATCACCAAAAAGATCGTGTTGCCTGGTGGAATGACCGAAGACCAGCTGGAGGTGCAGGTTGAAAGCGAAGCCAGCCAATATATTCCGTTCGCGCTCGATGAAGTCAGCCTCGACTTCGATGTCATCGGCCCGGCGCAGAATGCGCCGGATGATATCGACGTCCTGATTGCTGCCACGCGCAAGGAAAAGGTCGAGGATCGTGTTGCCGTGGCTGAAGGTGCGGGAATCAAGCCGCTGGTCATGGATATCGAATCCTTTGCCGCGCGCGCGGCACTCGACCGCATTATCGCGCAGCAGCCCAACGGCGGCCAGGGGCAAATCATGGCCCTGTTCCAGATCGGTGCGCAGATGACGCATGTCTCCATGCTTCAGGATGGACAGACGTTGTATGAGCGCGAACAGCCTTTTGGCGGCAACCAGCTGACCCAGGATATCGTGCGCTCGTATGGCATGGCCTATGAAGAGGCCGAGACAAAGAAGAAGGCGGGCGAACTGCCGGAAGGCTACGAACGTGAGCTGCTGGATCCCTTCCTGGAAAATGCGGCACTCGAAGTCACGCGCGCCATCCAGTTCTTCTTCACCTCGACGCCCTATACGCGGATCGATCACCTTTTCCTGGCCGGCGGCTGCGCAGTGATCCCCGGCCTGGTTGAGATGGTGGCCGAGCGTACGAAGATTTCAGCCTCGGTCGTAAGCCCGTTCAAGGGAATGCAGCTGGCATCCGGCGTGCGTGAAAAACAGTTGCGTGCGGAAGCGCCGGCCTATCTTGTCGCATGCGGTCTGGCTATGCGGAGGTTTGACTGATGATCAGAATTAACCTCCTTCCTCACCGCGAGGAAAAACGCAAGCAGCGCAAGGCAGCGTTCATTCGCATGCTTGTCATCTCTGCCTTCGCCGGATTTGCCGTCGTGATTGCCGTGGGCGGCATCATCGCTGCAAAGATTGCCGGCCAAAACGAGCGCAATGCCTTCATCAAGGCCGAGAATGCGAAACTGGATGCGCAGATCCAGGAAATCCGCACGCTCAAGCAGGAAATCGACTCGCTCAAGGCCCGCCAGCAAGCGGTGGAAGACCTGCAGAGCGATCGCAACCAGCCGGTCTACCTGATGGATGAACTGGTCAAGCAGGTCCCGGAAGGAATCTACCTGCGCTCGCTGAAGCAAGACAATCAGCGCATCGTCGTTAGCGGCTACGCGCAGTCCAACGAGCGCGTGTCTGAACTGTTGCGCAATATGAGCAACAACTCGCCGTGGCTGGAGCGGCCAGACCTGATCGAAATTCGGTCGGCGCTGCTTGGGCAAGGCAAGGATGCAAAGAAGATCTTTGACTTCACTGTCAATGTCGGCATCAAGCGCCCGCGCGACAAGGATCAGGCGGCTTCGCCCGGGACTGGCGGCGCACCGGCAGCCGGCGCAGTAAAACGGTCCTGACAGGAAAGACACACTATGGCAGATCTGAAAAAAATCGGAGACTCAATCGCGGCGCAATTCCGTGGCCTGGATGGACGGCATCCCGGCCAATGGCCGCTGATTCCGCGACTGGCGTGCGGCCTTGCGACCCTGGTCGTGGTTGTTATCCTCGGCTGGTTCGCCTATCTGGACGGGCAGCAGCAAGAATTGAACAACGGCGAGCAGGAAGAAATCACGTTACGGGACGCCTACAAGCAGAAGATCATGCAGGCGATCAATTTGAATGCGCTGCGCAAGCAAAAAGAGCAGGTGAGCGAATACGTGTCGACCCTGGAAAAGCAGCTGCCCAGCAAGGCGGAAATGGATGCGCTGCTCTCCGATATTAACCAGGCCGGTCTCGGACGCGGACTGCAATTCGAATTGTTCAAGCCGGGCCAGGTCGTGGTGAAGGATTATTATGCCGAACTTCCGATCGATATCAAGATCAGCGGCGGCTATCACGACATTGGCGCCTTCACCAGCGATATCGCCAACTTGCCGCGTATCGTCACGCTCAACAAGATGAACCTGATCGCAAACAAGGATGGTTCGCTGACGCTGGATGCGGTTGTCAAGACTTTCCGCTACCTCGATATGGAAGAGGTGGCAGCGCAACGCAAAGCCGCTGAAAAGGATAAGGCGAAGGGGGCGAAAAAATGATGAATACGCGCGCCCTCGGCAAGGTGCTGGCCGTCGCTTCAGCGTTCTCGGCGCTGTCCGGTTGCGGCGACAGCGGTGTGCAGGAATTGCGGCAGTGGATGGACGAGGTTCGCCGGCAAACGCCTGTCACCATACATAAAATTCCGGAGCCGAAGAAGTTCACTCCGTTCGTCTATGGCGGCAAGGACCAGCCGGACCCCTACAGTCCTGCCAAGCTATCGGTGGCGCTTGCGAAGCTGCAGTCCGGCTCCAATGGTGGATTGAAACCTGATCTTGAACGCCGCAAGGAACCGCTGGAAAGCTATCCCCTTGACAGCATCAAGATGGTAGGCACCTTGCAAAAGCCGGGGATGAACTACGCCTTGCTGCAAATCGACAAAGCGGTATTTCAGGCCAAGGTCGGCAATTACGTTGGCGAGAACTTTGGGATGATCACCCGGATTACGGAAACCGAAGTCGAATTGAAGGAAATCGTGCGCGATGCATCCGGCGAATGGGTCGAGCGTCAAGCGAAGTTAGAGCTGCAGGAGAATAAAAAATGATGGCGACGACAACACACCATGACCACCTGGCTGCAACGGCACGCAAATTCGTGCGGCAATTCGTCTTCGCGGCCACTGCCGCGCTGTGCGGCTTAGCGCATGCGCAGGAAAATGCGATCGAATCCATCTCTGCGAATCAGCAGGGGGCGAATGTCATCGTCAAGGTGGCGCTGAAAAACCCTGTGACGAAGCCGCCGATCGGATTCTCCATCACCAGTCCAGCGCGCATTGCGCTCGACTTCGCCGATACGGCAAATGCAACCGGAAAAGCAGTGCAGGAAATCGGCCTGGGCGATGTGCGCAACGTGAACGTGGTGCAGGCCGGCGAGCGCTCGCGTCTCGTGTTCAATCTGCTGCGTCCGCTGAATTATGCCACCGCCGTTGACGGCAATATGGTTGTGGTGACGATCGACGGATCAGGTGGTGCTGCCACGCCGGTCAACGCTGCCGGCTTGCCAGCTGCCGGCGCTCCCGCACCGGCGGGCAAGCAGGTGCTTCGCGATATCGATTTCCGCCGCGGCGCCAATGGAGAAGGTCGTATCGTGGTGGACCTGCCGAACAATCAAGTCGCCGTGGACGTTCGCCAGCAAGGACAAACGATTGTTGCCGATTTCCAGAAAACCCGTTTGCCTGAAGTGCTGCGCCGTCGGCTCGACGTGCGGGATTTCGGCACGCCGGTGCAGACGATCACCACCACGCCGCAAGGGGAGAACGTGCACATGGTGATCGAGCCCAAGGGCTTGTGGGAGCACAGCGCTTATCAAAGCGAATCGCAGCTGATCATCGACATCCGGCCGATCAAGGAAGATCCGAACAAGCTCACGCAAGGCACGCAGGGCTACCGGGGCGAACGTTTGTCGCTCAACTTCCAGAATGTCGAAGTGCGCGCTGTCTTGCAAGTCATCGCTGACTTTACCGGTCTGAACATCATCACCAGCGATTCCGTCAGCGGCAATCTGACGTTGCGTCTGAAGGATGTTCCCTGGGATCAGGCGCTCGATATTGTGATGCAGGCTAAGGGCCTCGACATGCGCAAGAATGGCTCGGTGTTATGGATTGCACCCAAGGATGAACTGCTGACAAAAGAAAAGCTGGAGCTGGAGCAGAAAGCGCAGATTGCGGAGTTGGAACCGTTGAAAACGGAGATTTTCCAGCTGAACTATCAAAAGGCGGAATCGTTCAAGCAAGTCTTTGGCCTGGATACCGGTGCTGACGCGAAGAAAAGTATCCTGTCGAAGCGCGGCAGCGCTGTCATCGATCCGCGCACGAATCAGCTATTCGTAACGGATATTTCTTCTAAATTGGAAGAGATACGCAAGTTGGTGCAGAAAACCGATATCGCATCGAAGCAAGTTCTGATTGAGGCCCGTATTGTCGAGGCGGACGATAAGTTCAGCAGAAATCTTGGTGCAAAACTCGGCTTCTCCGATTTGCGTGGAATTCGTGGTGGCGACACAGGGTATCAGCTTGCTGGAAATACCCGTGTGTCATTGACGGGAAATTATCTTGGTGTTGGCGAACAGACTGGGCAGGCCAAGATCACGGACGGAAGTTATGTTCCCAATACTCAGTTCGTCAACTTGCCTGCAAATAGCATCAATGGCGCCAATCCAGGCAGCCTAGCAATCAGTTTGTTCTCGGCGGCTGCCAATCGATTTCTGAATCTTGAACTTTCGGCATTGGAAGCGGATGGTAAGGGGAAAATTATTTCTAGCCCGCGCGTCGTGACGGCGGATCAATTGAAGGCGTTAATTGAACAGGGTACTGAGCTACCCTATCAAACCGCCACGTCGAGTGGCGCAACATCCATTGCATTCCGTAAAGCGAATCTGAAGCTTGAGGTCACCCCCCAGATTACGCCAGACGGCAATATCATTCTTGATGTAGATGTCAACAAGGACAGCGTTGGTGTGGAAACGCGCGCCGGTTTTGCAATTGATACGAAGCATGTCAAAACACAAGTGCTAGTCGAGAATGGCGGTACGGTTGTTCTTGGGGGCATATTCCAGCAGGTGGAGCGAAATACTGACACCAAGGTGCCGGTATTCGGTGACATTCCAGTGCTTGGGTATCTTTTTAAGAGCACGGCGCGCACTAACGACAAGACGGAACTATTAGTTTTCATTACTCCGAAGATCGTGGCCGAACGAATTTCAGGAAATTAACAAGAAAAGACCAGGGAAAAAAATGGGACCCATATTTAAGAATAAGAATTTGTCTTTTGCTAAGATTTTTTATTTTGGCATGTATTTGCTGTCTGTAATGTTAATTACGGCATGTGGCGGCGGCGGCGGGTCCCCTGGCACAACGGGTGCTGGCAGTACTGCTGGCGGAAGCGGATCAAGCGGTAGTTCGGGAAGCGCGTCCGCCAATGGATCAATCCAAATAGTGTTAATGGACGCATCGGGCTCCGCAAGCAATTCCGTAACTGGCTCAAGTTCATTGGTGGCCAAGGCAACGGTTACTACGAGTACCGGCGCCCCGGCAAAAAATGTGGTGGTTACCTTTGAACTGAGCAATGCGATTGCCGTAATATCGCCTGCGTCCGGTACAGCGCTAACCGATGCAAACGGTATCGCTCAAGTCAGTGTCAAGTCGGCGGGTGCAGGCAGCGGCGCAACCGAGATAACTGCCAAGGCAACAGTTGTTGGAACAACAGAAATCAGTGCCAAGACAGCTTTCTCTGTAGGCGCGGCTGCGGCAGCAACGCCGACTGCGATAAATTTTGTGACGGCTGTGCCAAGTGATAAGTCGATTGTTATTAAGGGCGCAGGCGGGAACGGGCGTACTGAGGTTGCGCTGCTTACATTTAGTGTTGTTGACAATACCAATAGCGGTGTTCCCAATGTGCCCGTGACGTTTACTACACAAAGCACCAATCCAGTTACGCTGGTATCGTCAGTTGGGACAACGGACATAAATGGTAACGTGAGCGTTGCCCTGAATTCCGGCACTATGCCCACTACTGTCCGTGTGGTTGCAACTGTACAAGGGACATCGATCAGCGCCATTTCTGACACGGTAACTGTTACTACCGGACAGCCGGTGCAGACTGCTTTCTCGATGGCTTTGGAAAAATACTTTGTCGAGGGCTTAAATTACGATAACACCCAAAATAAAGTAACTGTATTGTTGGCTGATTCTAACGGGGCGGCAGTTGCCGATGGCACTCCAGTGGTCTTTACAACTACTACAGGTGCTATCGTTGGAGACGGTGGTGCAAAATGTCTAACAGTAAACGGAGAGTGCACTGTCAATTGGCGTAGCCAAGATCCCCGTAATGCCAATGGTGTGGGAACAATTGTCGCGACTTCTACGAATGGCAGTGAAAATTTGTCGGTAAGTCGAAATTTCTATATCAGCGGCTCCTATGCAACTGTATACCAAGTTACAGGACTTGCTGGTGCAACGGTTCGGCTTACTAGCGGCGGACCACTCTTGCTAGATTTCTCAACATCATGCGATCCTCAAACGTTTGAAATTGAAGTTGTTGATGCAAATGATAATCCGATGCCAGATGGCACGGTTATCAGCGGCGCCAATGCATCGAACGCGAGCCTTTCGGTTGTACCTTCAACAATCGCATATACCGGCAATTTGTACTTGAATGCACTTCACCGAGGTACCGTGCATAACGTAACGGTTACTCCCGCTGGATGTAAATTGGGAGGCACGAGCTCGAAGAGCGGAGAAATTTATATCAGCGTGAAGACGCCATTGGGGGGCGAGACCTTTACCCGTATCAGTCTTGGCACATTCCCGGCAAACTAATGCTTTTGCCGCAAAGGCTTCTACCTTGTGTCGAGGCCTTCATTCGTTTTGTCATGATTGAAATGTGCGGAAATATCTTTCTAGTTGGACTTATGGGCGCCGGCAAGACCACCGTCGGCCGCGCCCTGGCCAAAAAACTCAACAAGCGGTTCATCGATTCCGATCATGAGATAGAGGCGCGCACCGGCGCCTCTATTCCATTGATTTTTGAAATCGAGGGCGAGACCAGCTTTCGTCAGCGCGAATCGGATGTGATTCGCGACTTGACTGCGCAAAGCGATATCGTGCTGGCGACGGGCGGAGGCGCCATCCTCAAGCCGGAAAACCGGGCGTACCTGAAAACACGGGGTACGGTGATTTACCTGCGTGCCAGCGTCAACAGCATCCTGCAGCGCACCAGTCACGACAAGAACCGGCCCCTGTTGCAAACTGCCGACCCGCGCGCGCGCCTCGAGCAATTGTCACGCGAGCGCGAGCCCTACTACCTGGAAGTGGCGGACTTCATCGTCGATACCGGCCGTCCTAACGTACAATCACTGGTACAGACAATCGTTGCCCAACTCGAAGCAGCCTGCCCGAAGGCGCCAGCCGGCAACGACGAGCCGAAACCAACTTCCTGACATTTTCATGATGACGCAGCAAATTTCCCCGATCACCTTGCAAGTTGAATTGGGCGAGCGCAGTTACCCGATCGTGATCGGGCAGACGCTTCTATCAGACGCCGACCTTGTCGGCCGCCATGTCGTCGGCAAGCGCGTCGCTGTCGTGACAAATACCACGGTCGGCCCGCTTTATCTGGATCGGCTGTCGCAGGCGCTGGCCAAGGCGGGCAAGCAGGTGACTTCGATTGTCCTGCCCGACGGCGAAGAAGAGAAAAACTGGGCAAGCCTGATGCGGGTGTTCGATGCGCTGCTCGAACAGAAATGCGACCGCAAGACCACGCTCGTTGCCTTGGGCGGCGGCGTGATCGGCGACTTGACCGGCTTTGCCGCAGCGACCTACATGCGTGGCGTGCCGTTCATTCAGGTGCCGACGACCTTGCTGGCGCAGGTTGACTCATCGGTTGGCGGCAAGACCGGCATTAACCATCCGCTGGGCAAGAACATGATCGGCGCGTTCTACCAGCCGCAGGCGGTGATCGCCGACACCACCACGCTCGACACCTTGCCGGCACGGGAATTATCGGCAGGACTGGCGGAAGTGATCAAGCATGGTGCGATCATCGATGCCCCATTCTTCGACTGGATCGAGGCCAATATCGCCAAGCTGATGGCAAGGGATGCGCAGACGCTGGCCTATGCGATCCAACGCTCGTGCGAAATCAAGGCTGACGTGGTGCGGCAGGATGAACGCGAAGGCGGGCTGCGCGCGATCCTCAACTTCGGCCACACCTTCGGCCATGCCATTGAGGCCGGCCTTGGCTACGGCCAGTGGCTGCACGGCGAGGCGGTCGGGTGCGGCATGGTCATGGCGGCCGACCTGTCGCGGCGACTTGGCTTCATCGATGCGGCGGCCAGTGAGCGGGTGAGGGCGCTGGTGAAGGCCGCCGGCCTGCCTGTGGTGGCGCCGGATATTGGCGCCGAGCGCTGGCTGGAGCTGATGCAGGTCGATAAGAAGAACGAAGGCGGCCAGATCAAGTTCATCCTGATTAAGCCGCTGGGAACACCGGTGATCATGCCGGTGCCGCAGGAAGCCCTGCTGGCCACCCTGAAGGCGTGCGTGCAGCAATGAATTTCGACGCCCGCCTCGCATCCTACGCAGCGCATTCCGCAGCGTCGCGAGGCCGGCGTTTCTCCGAGCCGCCGCCCGCGTCGCGCAGCGAATTCCAGCGCGACCGTGACCGCATCATCCATTCCACCGCGTTTCGCCGGCTTGAATACAAGACCCAAGTCTTCGTCAACCACGAGGGCGACCTGTTCCGCACGCGGCTTACGCACAGCATCGAAGTCGCGCAAATCGCGCGTTCCATCGCACGCAACCTGCGCCTGAACGAAGACCTGGTGGAAGCTATCTCGCTGGCGCACGATCTTGGTCACACGCCGTTCGGTCATGCTGGCCAGGATGCGCTAAACGACTGCATGAAAGGTTACGGCGGGTTCGAACATAACCTGCAAAGCCTGCGTGTCGTGGACGAGCTGGAAGAGCACTATGGCGCGTTCAACGGGTTGAACCTGATGTACGAGACGCGCGAGGGCATTCTCAAGCACTGCTCGCCGTCCAACGCAGCCAAGCTCGGCGAAATCGGCCAGCGCTTCCTCGACAAGAAACAGCCGACGCTGGAGGCGCAGCTGGCGAACCTCGCCGACGAAATCGCCTACAACAACCACGACATCGACGACGGATTGCGCTCCGGCCTGCTTACGACCGCGCAGCTGGACCAGGTCGATTTCTATGCACGCCACCGTGGCGAGGTCGAAGCGATGTATCCGGGAATAAGCGGGCGCCGCGCAATTCACGAAACGATCCGCCGCATGATCAATGCGCTGATTGTCGACCTGATCCAGGCGTCGCAGTCACGCATCCAGGATGCGCAGGTGATGACGCTGGAGGACGTGCGCCGCGCGCCTGCGCTGATCACTTTTTCCGACGAGATGACGAGGGAAGCGGCCTTCCTCAAGCGCTTCCTGCGGGAGAACCTGTATCGCCATTACCAGGTCAACCGGATGACCAGCAAGGCGCGCCGCATCATCAAGGAATTGTTCGACGCCTTCATGCAGGAGCCTGGCTTGCTGCCGCCGGATTATCAGGTGACGGCTGGCGCTTCGGTGCAGGCGCGCAAGGTGGCCGACTATATTGCAGGCATGACGGACCGCTACGCGATGCGCGAGCATCGGCGCCTGTTCCAGGTCGACGAACTATGACGTCGCATTAGCCGAGGTTACGCAACGGGTGTGCATGCTGCGGCCATGCCGCATCGAAGAAGCGGTCGACCATGTCCTGCGACACCTCGTCCAGTCTGGCCGGATTCCAGCGCGGCGCATTGTCCTTGTCGATTACCACCGCGCGCACGCCTTCCAGCACTTCGCCATGCTCGAAGCAGCGGCGCACCATCGTGCGTTCCATGCGAAGGCAATCCGCGATGCTCATGGCAGCGCCGCGCCGCAACTGCGCAAGCGTTACGCACATCATCAGGGGCGAGCGCTTGTGCATTAGCGCCAGCGTGTTTTGCGCGAACGCATCGGCGTCGCTTCTAAGCGAAGCGGCAATCGACGCGACGTCATCGTATGCAAAATGGCGGTCGATCAGCGAGCGTTGCGTTGCCAGCATGCTGGTTGCCGGATCGATGATTTCAAACTGCCTGGCGAACGCGCGAGTCGTGGCACGGATGTCTGCGCCGCGGTCGGACATCAGCGCTTCCAGCAGGGCGGGAAGGTGGGCGGCAGGCACATACACATCGGCCAAGCCGGCGTACAGCGCATCGGCGGCGCCAATGATTTCCCCGGTAACGCCGAGATAGGCGCCGATCTGCCCGGGCACGCGCGACAGGAAGAAACTGCCGCCCACATCGGGGAACAGGCCGATATTCACTTCCGGCATCGCCATCTTGGTACGCTCGGTCACCAGGCGCATGCGGTTGTCCGGACCCGCCTGCGCGATTCCCATGCCGCCGCCCATCACGATGCCATCCATGAGGGCGACATACGGTTTCGGATAGTGATGGATCAGGTGGTTGAGCGCATATTCTTCCGTAAAAAAATCTTCCAGCAGCGCGCTGCCGCCCTGCGGTGTTTTGATGCCGACGTCATGAAAGAAGCGGATATCTCCGCCCGCGCAAAATGCGCGCTCGCTGCTGCTACGAATGACGACGGCGTGCACTTCGGGATTGCTGCGCCATGCCAGCAGCGTTGCGGTCAGTGCACGCACCATCTGCAGAGACAATGAATTGAGCGCCTTGGGACGGTCGAGCGTCAGAAAGCCGATGCGATTCTTGATGCTGGTCTGGATATGTTCGGACATGGAAGTGACGTGATGCCAACGGGAAACTGGTATTTTATCGGGATTGACGAGGGCGGGACTGTCGTCGGACGGACAGTAGCTGCAATAAAAAAGGACGCATCGCTGCGCCCTTTCTGTTGCCGGTCTGGCCGGCATTTACGCCGCATTAAGCGGCACTTTGGGTTTCCGGAATGCGCTTGATCCCTTCATGCTGGTGATCCTGGATCTTGTCCTTATGCTTCAAGACCTGCCGATCCAGCTTGTCGATCATCAGGTCGATGGCAGCGTACAGATCTTCGTGGATGCTCTCCACATGGATGACGTTTCCTCTCATGTGCAGGTTGATTTCAGCCTTTTGGCGGCGTTCTTTTTCCGAGAGCTTTTGGACTGACAGGATGACCGTGACATCAATGACATTATCGAAATGACGTCTGATGCGTTCCAGTTTTGTTTGTACGTAGTCGCGGATGGGTTGTGTCAATTCGAGATGATGCCCACTGATTTTCAGATTCATACAGCGCTCCTATTGATGGTGTCGCCGGAGGTTCGCAACGTGCCCCATCCGATCTTTGCGTAGACGCGCGGGCTACGCAGGAACACGGCAACAGAAACAACACTACACGATGACTACAAGGATTTGCGCAGATTGACTGGAGGGATTTTCAGAGCTTCGCGGTACTTCGCGACTGTGCGACGCGCAACGACCATGCCCTGTTCACCCAACATATCCGCTATTTTGCTATCAGAGAATGGGTTCTTGGGGTCTTCTGCTCCTATCAATTGTTTGATCAGTGCCCGTATCGCGGTCGACGAAGCTTCGCCCCCGGCTTCGGTCGCGACATGGCTACCGAAGAAGTACTTCAACTCAAACATGCCATGCGGGGTCAGCATATATTTTTGAGTTGTTACACGTGAAATAGTACTTTCGTGTAAACCCAGTGTATCAGCTATTTCACGCAAGACAAGGGGGCGCATCGCGACCGCGCCATGCGAGAAGAAATTTCTTTGCCGGTCAACAATCGCTTGTGCAACGCGCAAGATCGTATCGAAGCGCTGGCGCATATTCTTGATCAGCCACTTGGCTTCCTGCAGCTGTGCGGTCAGTGAGCCCTCACCCTTGCTCTGCTTGAGGATATTCGCGTACAACGCGTTGACCCGCAGACGCGGCATGACGTCGTGGTTGAGCATCACTTGCCAGCCGTTTTTTGCTTTTTTTACAATCACGTCCGGCACGACATAATCCGATGCGTCGGACGCGAACATGGCGCCGGGATGCGGATTGCAGCGCCGGATCACCGCCTGCGCTTCACGCAAATCTTCGTCGTCGCAATCCAGCGCCTTCTTGAGCTTGTTGAAGTCGCGTTGCGCAAATAGCGCGAGATGGTTTTCGACAATCGCCAGCGCTCTTCTGCGCGTCACCAGCGGCACTTTCGGGAAGCGGGCGATCTGGAGCGCCAGGCACTCGGAAGCATTGCGTGCGCCCACGCCGGCAGGGTCGAAGCTTTGCACCAGTTTCAATGCGACGACCAGTTCCTCCAGGTCGATTTCCAGTTCGGCCGGCAGGCGCGCATGAATTTCCTCCAGCGGCTCTTCCAGATAGCCATTGTCGTCCAGCGCATCGATAATCAGTTCGATCAGCGCGCGGTCGCGCAGGCTGTGCACAGTCACGCGCATCTGTTCCAGCAGATGCTCGCGCAGGGTAGTTTCGTGCGCCTCCAGCTGAGGGCGCGCGTCGTCATCCTCCGGTGCCTTGGAAGTGCGCGCCACATCGTCGAAGCTCCATTCACCTTCGCTTGCCGATGCTGCCTCGCCGCCTTCGGCCGAGCCTTCAAAGCCGCCTTCGCCTTCTTCCGACGCCGCCGGCGCGCTCGTTTCGGAGGTGGCCGTGGCGGTGCTGCCGTTCGTAGGCGTGATGGCGCCGTCGGCCAGCAGACGCACCGAATGATCGAGCGGATCATCCACCCGCTCCAGCATCGGATTGTCCGACAGGATCTGTTCCAGCTCCTGATGCAACTCGAGCGTGGATAACTGCAGCAACCGGATCGATTGCTGCAGCTGCGGCGTGAGCGCCAGATGTTGCGATACGCGAAGTTGGAGAGTCTGTTTCATACCTGTCTGGTTGCTTCCTTACATCCGGAAGTGTTCGCCCAAATACACGCGGCGCACCGACTCGTTGGCAATGATATCGTCGGGGCGGCCGCTGGCTAAAACCGAGCCTTGGTTAATGATGTATGCCCTGTCGCAGATGCCAAGCGTTTCGCGCACGTTGTGGTCGGTGATCAGTACGCCGATGCCGCGCTCCTTCAGGAAGCGCACGATACGCTGGATTTCGATCACCGCGATCGGGTCGACGCCGGCGAACGGCTCGTCCAGCAGCACGAAGCGCGGGCTGGTGGCCAGCGCGCGCGCGATTTCCACCCGCCGGCGTTCGCCGCCGGACAAGGACAATGCCTGGTTGTCGCGCAGCTTCTCGATCTGCAGTTCGGCCAAGAGGGTATCCAGGCGCTTTTCGATGGTCGCGTGCGGCAAGGGCTTGTCGTCTTCGCGCTGCAATTCGAGGACCGCGCGGATATTGTCCGCAACCGTCAGCTTGCGAAACACCGATGCTTCCTGCGGCAGGTACGACAAGCCAAGCATGGCGCGGCGATGAATCGGCAGGCGCGAAATCGCCGAACCATTCAGATCGATTTCGCCGGCGTCCGACGGCACGAGGCCGACGATCATGTAAAACGACGTGGTCTTGCCGGCGCCGTTGGGGCCGAGCAGGCCGACGACTTCGCCGCTGGCGACGTCGAGCGAGACGTCATGCACGACCTGGCGCGTGCCGTAGCTCTTTTGCAAACCGCGAA
The DNA here is from genome assembly GCF_000818395.1 of Noviherbaspirillum autotrophicum. GTDB lineage: Bacteria > Pseudomonadota > Gammaproteobacteria > Burkholderiales > Burkholderiaceae_D > Noviherbaspirillum > Noviherbaspirillum autotrophicum. The sequence goes on from NZ_JWJG01000028.1 coordinate 799,743, forward strand.
CAACCAAGGTGCTTGTCATGTCATTTGCCCTGCGATTCTGTGCGCGGCTGGATGACAGCCTTGATGCGTCCGCCGCCCGGCTTGCTCTCTCCCGTCGGCGTATTGTTCACCGTGTAAAACTCGGCGCGGCTATCATACGAGATGAATTCGCCTTCGACTTCATCGGTCGGCTTGGTTCCGTCCAGTCGCCGCAGCTTCGCTTTCGAAAAAAGTTTGACCACTTCGGACTTGCCGTCGTACTCGATGCGCTCGGCTTGTCCTTCCACCCACTGGTTGTCGTTGCCGTCGCGCTTCTGCCGGAAGGTGGCGAGTCCGCCGGACGGCGCCAGCAGGGTTGCATGCTGATAGCCGGCCGGGTCTTGCGTGACGATCAGCTTGTGCGCCTTCATGATCAGGGTGCCGCGGGTCAGGACGACGTTGCCGGTAAACGTATTGACCTGTTTTACATCGTCATACAACATCTGGTCCGCTTCGACATTGGTCGGCTTGTCGGAGTCGGCCTTCTCGGCGTGCGCGCTGTATGCAATGGCAGTACTGAGCATGAATAGCAGCAAGAAGAAACGTGTCATGAAAACTCTCAAGTGAATCAAGTTATACCTGAATTAGCGCGCCGGGGCTTGATACGTCCCATGTACATTGCTCGCCAGTTTGAACTCGCGCGTGGCGTTGTTCACAAACATGCCGGTGCCGTTCAGTACTGATTTGTCGTAATTGATCTGGACCGGCTTGTCGGTCCGCATCACATCATCGTCCGGCAAGACCAGCAGATATTCCGACGTCATGCGCATATGCACGCTGTCCTGCGATGCCGGCCGGTCCATGTGGACGTTATCGTGCAAATGGACCTGGCTGCTGTCGCTGTTGACGTGGGCGCGCTCCGAGCGCATCGTCATCGGCGCCGGGCCGTTGCCCACGCTGACTACCACGGGGTGCCGGATATCGTAGGAATCGTCTTGCGGATTGTGCGTCAGGCGTTCGCCCGAGAAGTGGTACTCGACCTTGCCGTTGCGTGCGAGTTTGACGTAATTGAAATTTTCAACGTAGAAATCCGGCTCGGTCCTGGCCGCGCCGGGCCCGGCATCGGCGCTATCGCGCCGCATGACTTCCAGCAGCCAAAAGCTGCCGAGTGCCAGCGCAATCATCGGCAGAAGCAGGGCTGCGATCCTAAAACGTCCTGCCGCGCCGTTCATCGCAAGTACGGCGCCAGTGCCGTCTCGTAGTTGCCTTGGGCGCGTAGGATAAAGTCGCACAATTCGCGCGCGGCGCCGCGCCCGCCAGCGGCAAGAGTGACGTGATGAACGCGCGAGCGCACTTCCGGATGGGCGTTCGGCACGCTGGCGGCAAAGCCGACCCGCGTCAGAACCGGCAAATCGATCACGTCGTCGCCGATGAAGCCGCAATGTTCCGCGGCAAGAGTGGTGTGCTCCAGTAACTGTTGGAATGCGGTGAGCTTGTCGTGCACGCCTTGGTACAAGTGCCGAATGCCCAGGTCACTTGCACGTCGGGCAACGATCTCGGATTTTCTGGCGCTGATGATGGCGGCGGCCACGCCGGACTGTTGCAGCAGCTTGATGCCGTGGCCATCGAGCACGTTGAATGTCTTGTGCACTTCGCCGTCCGGGCCGTAGTGCAGGCTGCCGTCGGTCAGAACGCCATCGACATCGAAAATCATCAGGCGTACTTGCGCGGCTTTGGCGGTGGCGTCTTGCATCAAATTACCTTGGCGCGGGTGAGATCATGGATATGCAGTGCGCCGACCAGCTTGCCGTCGGCGTCGGTGACCAGCATCTGGTTGATGCGGAACTGCTCCATCACATCCACCGCTTCTACCGCGAGTTGATCGGGGCCAACCGTGCGCGGATTGGCATGCATCACGTCGGCCACCTTCAGCTTGCTGAAATCTTGCCCTGATTCGATCAGGCGGCGCAAGTCGCCGTCGGTGAAAATGCCGATGGCACGGAACGCGTCATCCACGACGGCAGTCATTGCCATGCCTTTTCTGGTTACCTCGAGCAAGGTCGCGGGCAAGGGCGTATCCCTGCTTACCGCCGGAATCGCGTCGCCCCGTCGCATGACATCGCGCACATGGGTCAGCAGGCGGCGACCGAGGGCACCTCCCGGATGGGAAAGCGCAAAGTCTTCCTCGCGAAAGCCGCGCGCATCAAGCAGCGCCACGGCCAGCGCATCGCCCAGCGCCAGGGCGGCAGTGGTGCTGGCGGTCGGTGCCAGATTGAGCGGGCACGCCTCCTTGTCCACGCGCGCGTCCAGGTGAATATCGGCAAGCTTGGCCAGGCTCGATGCTTCGTTGCCGGTGATGGCGATCAGCTTGGCGCCCATGCGCCGGATGATCGGAATCATTGCCAGGAATTCGGCGGCTTCGCCGGAATTGGAAATGGCAATCAAGGCATCGTTCTCGGTGATCATGCCGAGGTCGCCGTGCAAGGCTTCGGCGGCGTGCACGAACAGCGCCGGCGTGCCGGTCGACGCCAGCGTTGCCGCGATCTTGCGGGCGATATGGCCGGACTTGCCGATGCCCGACACGACCACGCGGCCGCTACACTGAAGCAGCAACGCAACCGCTTGCACGAAACTGCCGTCGGCGCTGTCTGATAACCGGTCCTTCAGCGCGAGCAGGGCGTCGGCTTCGATCTGCAAGGTCTCGCGCGCCAGGTCCAGCGCGCGTTGTGCGCTTTTTATATCAAAAGCTTTCGGCGGGTTTTTTTCATGGGGTACACTCATGCCCGAAAGTATAAACGAATTAGGAAAGCAAAAAACCTGCCAATCACAACAAAAATGCCCGTTTGACGGGCCTCAATGTGATTGCAGATCGCATATCAAATTTGTCGTGCGCATTTAATAACCGATGTTTTCAGCCCTCGAACTGACATTGCTTTTGCTCGGCGCCGCAGTGCTCGGCGTGGTCGCATTTCGCATGCTGCATTTGCCGCCGATGCTGGGCTATTTGCTTGTTGGCATTGTCGTCGGGCCGTACGGACTCGGGGTGGTCGAGGAAAACGAAACCACCCATACGCTGGCTGAATTCGGCGTCGTGTTTTTGATGTTCTCGATTGGGCTGGAGTTCTCGCTGCCGAAGCTGTCGTCGATGCGGCGCACGGTGTTCGGATTGGGCATGGCGCAGGTGCTGTGCACGATCGGCGCGGCCATGCTGTTCGGCTGGCTGGTCGCGTATCTGTTGCCGCAAGTGGCCGACATTAGCTGGCGTGCCGCCTTTGCACTGGGTGGCGCGCTGTCCATGTCGTCTACCGCGATCGTATCGAAGCTGCTGACCGAACGGCTGGAACTGGATAGTCCACATGGCCAGCAAATCATCGGCATCCTGCTGTTCCAGGACTTGGCGGTGGTACCCCTGCTGATCCTGGTGCCGGCGCTGGCCATGAAATCCGGCGACCTCCTGGTGACGCTGGCGCTGGCCGGCATGAAAGCGATGATCGTGCTGGTGCTGCTGCTGGTGATCGGGCAGCGCCTGATGCGCGGCTGGTTCCACATCGTGGTCAAGCGCCGCTCGCAGGAACTGTTCATGCTGAATCTGCTGCTGATTACGCTCGGCGCCGCCTGGATCACCGAGCGCGCCGGCCTGTCGCTGGCGCTCGGCGCCTTCGTGGCCGGCATGCTGATTTCGGAAACGGAATACAAGCACCAGGTGGAAGAGGACATCAAGCCGTTCCGCGACGTGCTGCTTGGGCTGTTTTTCATCACCATCGGCATGCTGCTCAACGTGCGGCTGGTGGTGGCCAACTGGTGGCTGGTGCTGCTGCTGTTGACCGGGCCGGTGCTGCTTAAGTTCGGCCTGATCGCGGGGCTTGCCAAGCTGTTCGGCACCTCGACCGGCGTGGCCTTGCGCACCGGCCTGGCGCTGGCGCAGGCTGGCGAATTCGGCTTCGTGCTGCTGAACCAGGCGGGCGGCTTGCACCTGATGGACCCGCTTGTCATCCAGCTGGTTCTGGCCTCGATGGTGCTGTCGATGCTGGCCGCACCGTTCATCATCGCCAACGCCGACGCCATTGTGCTCAAGCTGTCGGCCAATGAATGGATGATGCAGTCGCTGGCCCTAACACAAATCGCCACCCGCACCATGTCCACCCAAAGGCACGTACTGGTCGCCGGTTTTGGCCGCAGCGGGCAAAGCCTGGCCAAGCTGCTGGAAGAGGAGGGCATCGCCTACCACGCGCTCGACCTTGATCCGGACCGGGTGCGCGAGGCGCAGGCCGCCGGCGCCAGCGTATCGTTCGGCGACGCCGCCCGGCGCGAAAGCCTGGTCGCCGCAGGCATTCACCGCGCAGCCGCGCTGGTGGTCACTTATGCCAACACGCCCTCCGCGCTGAAGGTGCTGCACCACGCGCATGAGCTGGCGCCGGCGCTGCCGGTCATCGTGCGCAGCCATGACGACACCGACCTCGACAAGCTGCGCGGCGCAGGTGCGGCTGAGGTCGTGCCGGAGGCCATCGAGGGTAGCCTGATGCTGGCTTCGCATGCGCTGGTGATGCTGGGCGTGCCGCTGCGGCGCGTGGTGCATCGCGTGCAGGCTGCGCGCGACGAGCGCTATGCTTCGCTGCGCGGCTATTTCCATGGCGCCAGCGATGCGCCGGAAGATGCCGAGCATCTGCATGTGCGCCTGCATTCGGTTACCTTGAGCGAAGGCGCCAAGGCGGTCGGCAAGCCGTTGGCTGCGCTCAAGCTGCCCGAAATCGGCGCCGAAGTGACGATCCTGCGACGCGGCAAGAGCCGTATCGAAGTCACCCCGGAGGCTGTGTTGCAAGCAGGCGACATCGTGGTGTTGCGCGGCGCTTCCGATGCTGTGGCGCGCGCGGAACAGCGGTTGCTCAAGTAGCGGCTAAAAGTTTCCACAAGAAAACACGTTTCAACAGTTCTCGCTACAATGCCAGGGCGGCATCCCCGTCCCTGAAAGAGATTCAATGCAAGTCTTCGAGCGTATCCTCGGCATCATCCTGCCGGTCTTCCTCATCATCGCCATCGGTTACGGCTACGCGCGCTTGCGGGGTGCCGACGTCAAGGACGACATGATTGCTGTGAACCGCGTCAGCATGGGCGTGCTGTGCCCGCTGCTGGTGTTTACCGCGCTGGCGGCGAAGGATTTCGATCTCGCGCACAACGGCACGTTGATTTTGGCCGGCATCCTGATCGCGCTCGGCTCCGGCGTGATTGCGTGGCCGGTGGCCAAAATGTTCGGTTACGACCCCCGCAGTTTCGTGCCGCCGATGATGTACAACAATTGCGGCAACATGGGCTTGCCGCTAGCGGCGCTGGCCTTCGGCACAGCGGGGCTGTCCGCCGCCGTGGCCTTGTTCATGGCATGCAACCTGATCTATTTTTCGGTCGGCATCAAGATCATCGAAAGCGGGCGCAAGCAGCACACGCCATTCTGGAAATTCCTCGTCAGTCCGATGATGCTCTCGATGATGCTCGGCATGCTGTTTGCGATCTTTCATGTCACGCTGCCGACGCCGCTGATGCAGGCGATGAAGATGCTGGGAGACTCCTGCATCCCGATCATGCTGTTCGCGCTCGGCGTGCGCATGCTCGACGTGAATTTCAAGAGCTGGCATATCGGCGTCGTTGGCGCCATCGTCTGCCCGGTCGGCGGCCTGATTGTCGCCTGGCTGCTCGATGGCGTGCTGAGCCTGACGCCCGACCAGCGCGGGCAGATGTACTTGTTTGCCTCGCTGCCGCCGGCCGTGTTCTGCTTCATGGTCGCCGAGCAGTACAAGCAGGAGCCGGACAAGGTGGCGTCGATTGTCTTGCTCGGCAATCTCGCGGCGCTGGCGTTTGTGCCGGCGGGATTGTGGCTGGGGCTGCGGGCGTGATTCCCGCACGCCTTACGCGGTTGGACGCACGTCGAACCGGTTTTCGGGCACCGATGCGTCGTCCGCCTCGGTCACTGTCACCTCGCTGACCACGGCAGCGGCGGGGCCGCGCCGCGACCAGGCGACGATTTTCTCCAGCGCGTCGGGTTCGCCGCGGACCAGCGCCTGCACCGATCCGTCGCGGCGGTTGCGCACCCAGCCGGACAGCCGCAGCGCGCGCGCCTGCGCCTCGAAGGAGGCGCGGTAGCCGACGCCTTGCACCAGGCCGGTGATGACGAGAAGTTTTGCCAATCGCGCCTCCCGAACGTTACTTCTTCTTCAGCAGCGGTGCCAGATACCTGCCGGTGAAGCTCACCGTGCTCTTGGCGACATCTTCCGGCGTGCCGGCGGCGATGATCTGCCCGCCGCCCGCACCACCTTCCGGGCCGAGATCGATGATCCAGTCGGCGGTCTTGATGACGTCCAGGTTGTGCTCGATGATGACGACCGTGTTGCCTTGGTCGCGCAGGCGGTGAATCACCTTCAGCAGCAGGTCGATGTCATGGAAATGCAGGCCGGTGGTCGGCTCGTCGAGGATGTACAGCGTGCGGCCGGTGTCGCGCTTGGACAGTTCCAGCGACAGTTTCACGCGCTGTGCCTCGCCGCCCGACAGGGTGGTGGCGCTCTGTCCCAGGCGGATGTAGCCCAGGCCCACGTCGAGCAGGGTCTGGAGTTTGCGCGCCACCACTGGCACCGGCTTGAAGAATTCAAACGATTCCTCGACCGTCATCTCCAGCACTTCATGGATGTTTTTGCCCTTGTACTGCACTTCCAGCGTCTCGCGGTTGTAGCGCTTGCCGTGGCAGACGTCGCATGGCACATATACGTCCGGCAGGAAGTGCATCTCGACCTTGATCACGCCGTCGCCCTGGCAGGCTTCGCAGCGACCGCCCTTGACGTTGAACGAGAAGCGCCCGGCGCTGTAGCCGCGTTCCTTGGCGGTCGGCACGGTGGCGAACAGGTCGCGGATCGGTGTGAACACGCCGGTATAAGTCGCCGGATTGGAGCGCGGCGTGCGGCCGATCGGCGCCTGGTCGACCGCGATCACCTTGTCGAAATGCTCCATGCCGTGGATCGATTCGTAGGGCGCCGGTTCCGTCTGCGAGCCGTACAGGTGGCGCGCGGCGGCGTGGTACAGCGTGTCGTTGACCAGTGTCGACTTGCCCGAGCCGGATACGCCGGTCACGCAGGTCAAAAGGCCAACCGGCAGGTCGAGCGTGACATTCTTGAGGTTGTTGCCCGAGGCACCGGAAATCACCAGCTGCCGCTCCGGGTCCACCGGCGTGCGCTTCTTCGGCACATGGATCGCAAGCGTGCCGTTCAGGTATTTCGCGGTCAGCGATTTCTTGTTTTTTAGGATGGCGTTGAGCGGGCCTTGTGCGATCACCTCGCCGCCGTGCACGCCGGCGCCGATACCCATGTCGACGATATAGTCGGCGCAGCGGATGGCGTCCTCGTCATGCTCGACCACCAGGACGCTGTTGCCGATGTCGCGCAGATGCTTCAGGGTGGCGATGAGGCGGTCGTTGTCGCGCTGGTGCAGGCCGATGGACGGCTCGTCGAGCACGTACATCACGCCGGTCAGCCCCGACCCGATCTGCGACGCTAGGCGGATGCGTTGCGCCTCGCCGCCGGACAAGGTGTCTGCGCTGCGCTCGAGCGACAGGTAATCGAGACCGACGTTGTTGAGGAACTTCAGGCGCGCCACGATTTCCTTGATGATGCGGTCCGCGATTTCCTTTTTCGCACCGGAGAGCTTGAGCTTGTCGAAGAATTCGAGCGTATCGCGCAGCGGCGTGCGCGATACCTCGTAAATCGTGCGCTCCTGCTTGCCGGCGCCGACCTTCACATAGCGCGCTTCGATGCGCAGCCTCGCGCCGTGGCATGACGGGCATTCCTTCTGGTTGATGAATTTCGCCAGTTCTTCCTTCACCGCCATCGAATCGGTTTCCCGGTAGCGCCGCTGCAGGTTGTTTACCACGCCTTCGAAGGTATGCTCGCGCACCACGGCGCGGCCGCGCTCGTTAATGTAGGTAAACGGAATGGTCTGGCGGCCGGAGCCGTGCAGCACGACTTGCTGCACCTGGTCCGGCAGTCTTTCGAAAGGTATGTCGAGGTCGAAACCGTAATGCTCGGCCAGGCTGCTCAGCATCTGGTAGTAGAACTGATTGCGCCGGTCCCAGCCCTTGATCGCGCCGGAAGCGAGCGACAGATTGGGGAAGGCAACGATGCGCTTCGGATCGAAGAACTCGATGTGACCGAGGCCATCGCATTCCGGACAGGCACCCATCGGATTGTTGAACGAGAACAGGCGCGGCTCCAGTTCCTGCAGCGAATAGCCGCAGGTGGGGCAGGCGAACTTGTTCGAGAACAGGTGCTCCTTGGCGCTGTCCATTTCGAGTGCGATCGCGCGGCCTTCCGCCAGGCGCAGCGCGGTTTCGAAGCTTTCGGCCAGCCGTTGCTTGACGTCGGCCTTGACCTTCAGGCGGTCGATCACGACGTCGATGGTGTGCTTTTCGGTCTTCTTCAGCTTCGGCAGGTCGTCGATTTCATAGATTTTCGCCGCATGCGTGCCACTCTGGATGCGGAAGCGGATGAAGCCCTGCGCCTGCATCTGTTCGAACAGATCGACGTGTTCGCCCTTGCGGTTGGCCACCACGGGCGCCAGGATCATCAGCTTGGTATCTTCCGGCATGGCGAGCACGGCATCGACCATTTGCGACACCGACTGCGCGGCCAGCGGATTTTCCGGGTGGTCGGGGCAGTAGGGCGTGCCCACGCGCGCATACAAGAGGCGCAGGTAGTCATGGATTTCGGTCACGGTGCCGACGGTTGAGCGCGGATTGTGCGACGTCGCCTTCTGCTCGATCGAGATTGCCGGCGACAAGCCTTCGATCAGGTCGACGTCCGGCTTTTCCATCAGTTGCAGGAACTGCCGCGCATAGGCCGACAGCGATTCCACGTAGCGCCGCTGGCCTTCCGCATAGAGCGTGTCGAAGGCCAGCGACGACTTGCCGGAACCGGACAGACCGGTAATGACAATCAGCTGGTTACGCGGCAATTCCAGATTGATATTCTTGAGGTTGTGCGTGCGCGCGCCGCGAATTCGGATTTCTTCCATGAACTGCCTTTAACTGATATGCAACGCCGACTTAATGTCGGTCAACCTGATACTATAACGGGTTTTGAAACGCGCCGTATCCAGCCTCTTACTTCCGCTCCTCCATGTCTTCGACTGCTTCCAATGAAATAACCCCCCGCATGAGTCGCGCGGAAATTCGTGCCAGCGGCTTGCTGGCATCGATTCTGGCGATGCGCATGCTCGGCTGGTTCCTGATCCTCCCGGTGTTTTCGGTCGCTGCAAAAACACTGACCGGCGGCGATAGCGTGACCCTGGTCGGCTGGGCCATGGGAATCTACGGGCTGGCGCAGGCATTCGGCCAGCTCCCTTACGGCTTGGCATCCGACCGGTACGGCCGCAAGCCGGTCATCGTCATCGGACTCGTGCTGTTCGCCGTGGGCTCGTTCATTGCCGCCGCTGCCACCGACATCCACTGGGTCATCGCCGGCCGCGCGATTCAGGGCGCCGGCGCGATTTCAGCCGCCGTGACAGCCTTCATCGCCGACTCCACGCGCGAGGAACACCGTACCAAGGCCATGGCGATGGTAGGCGGCTCGATCGGCATTACCTTTGCCATATCGATGGTGCTGTCGCCGATCCTGTATCAGTGGATGGGCATGGGCGGGGTCTTCGGCCTGACCGGCGTGCTGGCGATTATTGCGATCCCCGTCGTGCTGTTCATGGTGCCGACCATGCCGCGCGTGCCATCGGGCCGCGCCGATTTTGGCGAAGTGCTGAAAAGCGCCGAGCTGATGCGCCTAAATTTCGGCGTGTTCGTCTTGCATCTGACGCAGGTCGCCATGTTTGTCGTCGTGCCGCCGGCCCTGGTCCAGTATGCCGATCTGCCGATTGCCTCGCATTGGAAAGTGTACCTGCCGGTGATGATCGCCTCGTTCGTGCTGATGCTGCCGCCGATCTTCGTGGGCGAGCGGCAGGGCAAGATGAAGCAGGTGTTTGTGGCGGCAATTGCGCTGATGCTGGCTGTCCAGGCGGGATTGTGGCTGTTCCTGCAGGCGCCGATGCATTGGTCGGTCCTTGTCATCCTGCTGTTGGCCTTTTTCATTTCGTTCAATGTTCTCGAGGCAAGCCAGCCGTCGCTGGTGTCGCGCATTGCGCCGCCATCGGCCAAGGGGGCCGCGCTCGGCGTGTATAACACGCTGCAGGCGCTGGGGCTGGCCTGCGGCGGTGTAGTCGGTGGGTGGCTGCGCCAGCATGTGAGCGCGTCTTCCGTGTTCGCCCTGGGCGCGGGTCTGACGATCGTCTGGCTTATAATTGCCGCAAACATGAGGAACCTGCCGCGGCGCGGGGCAGCGGCAAAGACTGCCTGAACGCCGGCGCACTGCGGGTGCACCTCGAATTCACATTAAGTCCAAGTATTAGGAGAAAGTTATGGCCTCGGTCAATAAAGTCATTATCGTCGGCAATCTGGGGCGCGATCCGGAAACGCGCTACATGCCGAACGGCGATGCGGTCACCAATATCGCGGTTGCGACCACTGAAAGCTGGAAAGACAAGAATAGTGGCGAGAAAAAAGAGTTGACCGAATGGCACCGCATCACCTTCTACCGCAAGTTGGCTGAAATCGCTGGCCAATACCTGAAGAAGGGTTCGCAAATTTATGTCGAGGGCCGCCTGCAGACGCGCAAGTGGACCGACAAGGAAGGTGTCGAGCGGTATACCACCGAGATCATCGCCGATACCATGCAGATGCTGGGTAGCCGCCAAGGCATGGGCGGTGGCGCGCCGGCGCCGATGGATGACGACTACGGTAGCGCGCCGGCGCCGCGTCAAAGCACCGGTGGTGGCAGTGGTGGCGGCGGCGGTGCAGCACGGGGTTCGTCCCGTCCGGCGCCGAACTTCAGCGACATGGATGACGATATTCCGTTCTGAAGCACATCTTTATGATGAAAAAGGGCTGGAAGTGCAAAGACTTCCAGCCCTTTTTGTTTGATTGTCGTCCCGGATTGGGCGCGTGAGCCGCGATCGGCGTATCCCATATCGATGGGATGTCTGCTAGTGATCGCCCAGCAGCCATTCGAGATCGATGCGGGCCCTCATAGGGCATTGCGCTAAGAGAGTGCACATACCGCGCTCCAAGCTTTTTTCTTGAAATGGCATTTTCATCCATTTTTTTGTGGATTTTCTGCAATAAGATGTTGCCGTACTTTAATTTTCCCATCGCATTTTGTTAAGATCGTGGGAGCAGCTCAACTTTGCTTCGGCATTGTTTGATCGTGCACCGCCATTCAAGACAACTCGATAATGTTTCCCAGACCTCGCCTGCGGCTCGATATTCCTGTCAATTTGCAATTGGAAAGCCTGATGGAGGCCGCGGGCGACGCCGTATTTCGGATGGCGGACTACGGGCGCATTCTGTTTGCCAGTACGCGTGCCATCGAACTGGTCAGCCCCGGTACCAGCCTGAACGGCCTGCATCTGGGCGAGATCGTCGACGAGCAAGACCACGCGGCGCTCGATGCCGCCCTTGCGCACACGGTCAGTTCTGGGAAGCCGAGCCGGGCCAACATGCGGTTGAAGACGCCGCATGGCGCGCTCTGGATGGAATTGCAGATTGCCGCCTATTTCAATGCCGACGGCCAGACCGAATTGCTTGCGGTGGGTAGGGATATCTCGGGCCAGCAGGAAACCGAGGAGCGTCTGCGGCATATGGCGACGCACGACGTGCTCACCGGCTTGCCAAACCGTTCTCTGCTGTCCGACCGCATTCATATGGCCATTGCGCAGTCGCGCCGCACCGGCACTGGCTTCGCGTTACTGGCGCTCGATCTGGACGGTTTCAAGAAGGTCAATGATGCGCTTGGTCATCCGCTGGGCGATGCCTTGCTGAGCGTGGCGGCGGCTCGCCTGAGTGAAACTTTGCGCGACGTGGACACATTGGCGCGCGTGGGCGGCGATGAGTTCGTCGCGGTGCTGCCGGAAGCGGTGTCCGATGCCGAGATCCAGACCATTGCGCGGCGCATGATCTCGGTGATGCAAATGCCGTTCGAAATCCAGGGACATACGCTGTACATCGGTACGTCCATCGGAGCGGCCGTGTTTCCCCAGCACGGCGACGGCGAGGTCAAGCTGCTCGCGCATGCCGACACGGCGATGTACCGTGCAAAGGAAATCGGCAAGGGACGCTGCGTGATTTACGATCAGCAGAAATTCACCCAGCCGGAACATGACGTGTCGCTGGAAGCCGCAATGTTCCAGGCGGTGCGCAACGGCGAGTTCCTGTTGAATTACCAGCCGATCGTCGATGCCGGCAGCCGGCAGATCATGGGCTTCGAGGCGCTCATGCGTTGGCACCGGCCGGGCGAAGGCTTGGTGCCGCCTTCGCAATTCATTCCGATGGCCGAAAGCAACGGCCTGATCAACCTGCTCGGTGCCTGGGCGCTCAAAGCCGCCTGCGTGCAGCTCAAGCGCTTCGAGGAGGCCGCCAACCGGCCGCTCTACATCTCGGTCAACGTCAGTCCGCGCCAGTTCCGCAATGACCAGTTCCTCGACGTGATCGATGAAGCGCTGCGGTTGTCGGGCCTGCACGGCGAGCAGTTGTTGCTGGAAATTACCGAGGGCATTCTGATGTCGGACCCGGAACATGCCGAGGCCTTTCTCAAGGAGATGGTGGCGCGCAACGTGCGCATCGCCATCGATGACTTCGGCACCGGATACTCCTCGCTGGCCTACTTGAAGCGCTTCCCGATCGCCACCTTGAAGATCGACCGCGCATTCATCAAGGACTTGCCGGGCTCGATCAAGGATGTGGCGATCTGCAATGTGGTGTTAAGCCTCGCAAAGCACCTGAACTTGAACACAGTGGCCGAGGGCGTGGAGAACGAGGCACAACTGCAGTTTTTGGCAAGGCAAGGCTGCGGCCTGATCCAAGGCTATCTCACCGGCAGTCCGCTGCTCCCGGAGCAGGCGCTGGCAATGTTGGTCGCATCCTAATCGATGCCGTGAAAGCGTCTGCTGCCATAAGAACAATATATTCATGAATACCTCTATCGAATCCGCCTCCCTGTCACGCGAAAACGCAGAAGAAACCATGGAACTGCTCTGGTCGCGGGTGCGCCAGCGCGGCGACTTGCCCGGTTTTTCCAAGGTGGTGGGCGCGATCATCGGCGCCATGCATGACGATGACGATCGCGAATTCAACATGACGAAGACGGTCCTGCAGGACCCGGCGCTGACGCAGAAAGTCCTGCGCCTTGCCAACAGCGCGATGTATTCCGTGTTCGGCCAGGGCATCAATACCGTCTCCAAGGCGGTGATTGTGCTTGGCACCGAAGCCATCGGGCACCTGGCGATCGGCTTGAAACTGATCGAAGACCTGGCCGCCGCATCGACCGATTCGGCCGTGGCGCGCATGGAAATGGAAAAGGCAGTGCTGGCCGGGCACCTCGCGCGCCATCTGGCATCTTCGGCTGGCACACGCGATGCCGAGGAGGCGGTAGTGTGCGCGATGCTGCATTCGCTTGGCCGCATGATGACAACGTTTTACCTGTACGACCGCTGGCAGCGCATGCAGGAATGCCGCATCGAGTCCGGCTTGAGCGAAGAGCAGGCTGCGCTGTACATCCTCGGGCTCAGCCTCGATGAAATCGGGCGCCAAGTCGCGCAGCAATGGGGGTTGCCGGCCACCCTCGTGCATACGATGCGCGAAGTGACGCCGGAGCCGGTGAGCGAACCGCTTGGGCATGCCGATTGGTTGGCGGCGCTGTCGACACTGTCGTCGCAATGCGCCAGCGTGCTGTGCGCCAACGATGATACGTCGGACAAAACGCTTGCAACGCTTGCCCACAATTATGCGGAAATGCTCGGCCTTGAAAGCGCGGCGGTATTGACTGCCGTGAATTCCGCGCAGCAAACGGTCGCCGAGGAAGAACCGGTCGTCGTGCGGCCGCTCAAGCGGGTGGAATTCGACAAGTCGCTGCTGGTGCATCGCCATGCAGGCAAGCCGGCGGATGCCACGCTGATCCTGACGCGCGGCATAGCCGACATCCGCGGCGCCTTGCATGCAGCAAGCATCAGCCAACTGATGACGATGGCACTCGAAACGGTCTATCAGGGGCTGGGGTTCGGCCGCTCAATCACGTTCTTGCGCGATATCGAGCAAGCGCAATATGCGGCACGCATGTACTTTGGCGATGTAATGCAGGAGATGTTGCCGCGCTTGGTTTTCGGGGATGCTTACCAGCCCGACGTATTCCACGCCGCACTGGCCAACGACAAGATGATTTTTATTGAAAATGCGCAGGATCCGGCATTCGCCAGCAAGGTGCCGCGCTGGTGGCGTCAGGCATTTCCAACCGTGCGCAGTTTCATGGTGCTGCCCCTGACCGTGAATCGGCAGCCGATCGGATTCCTGTATGGCGACTGGAACGGCTCGCGGCCGAGCGCCAAAATCACGCAATCCGAAGCCGCCTTGCTCGATGAGTTGCGCATGCTCATCGTGCGGGCTGTCGAACAGCGGCGCCAGATGGAGGCATCCTGGACCAGGAAGATGCTTTAGCACGGCGGTGTTGCCTGGATAGTTCGCTGCGTAGCCGATATATCTGGAATTGCCAATAAAACAACATAGTGCTATTGTCTCGCGCATTATTGATTTGATAACGCGTGCGACATGAAAGATGCAATCGTGATGGTGGCCATCGTGCTGGGTGGCCTGTTTCTGTGGTTATTCCTGCATCGGGAAAAGCCGATGCGATTCCGTCAACGGGCCGTGCTGACAGGCTGCGACCTTGAATTCTTTTTCCGCCTGAGCGATGCCCTGCCGGAGTGTATTGTTTGTCCGCAGGTAGCGATGTCGGCACTGCTCGAACCTGCCGGCACGGGTGTGCCGCGTCAGCAGGCGATGGCGCAGATAGCCGGCGGGCGCGTAGGCTACGCCGTTTTTGACCGGGAAATGCGATTGCTGGCGGTCGTCGAACTGAATCATCGCTCCCGCGCCACGCGGCGCGAGACTGCCAGGGATGCGTGTTTATCCAGTGCCGGCATCAAGATCGTTCGATTTCACGCCAAACACTTGCCATCTCCCAAGCAGATTGCGACCGCTGTCCTGACGCCACCCCAAGCATGTTATCGGCCACGTGCCAGCCAGCGCAGCGAGGCTGCCCGGAACAAGCGTGCTGATATTCCATGGCGCAATACCACGAAGATCCGGATTTGAGCCGGAGGACGGGAGGCACTCGCGCATGGCCGCCGCTTGCCTGCACGGCCAATTGCTCCATAAAATGGATTGCAAGATCGCGCAAGTTTGCAGCGATTTAATGATTAAATTGCGTATGGCCCGCCTTCCACGACTTGTCGTTCCTCATCAACCGCATCACATCATCCAACGCGGTGTCGACCGCCAGGCGGTATTTCGTGACGCCGAGGACTTTGGTAATTTCTTGCGCTGGCTGCGTGAGGCGGCCAAGCAATTCAAGGTCGCGATCCACGCCTATGTGCTGATGCCAAACCATCTGCACTTGCTGGCCACGCCAAGCGATGACACTGGGTTGGCGCGCATGATGCAATGGATAGGGCGGCATTACGTGCCGTATTTCAATGCCAAATACCAGCGCGCCGGTACCTTATGGCAGGGGCGGTACCGGGCAACGGTCATTGACTCTGAACAGTATTTTCTCGTTTGCAGCAAATACATCGAGCTCAATCCGTTGCGCGCCGGCCTCGTCGCGAATGCTGGCGATTATCCCTGGTCCAGTTTTTCCCATCACATCGGTGCCAAGCCCGACCCGCTGATTACGGATCATGCGCTGTACTGGGCGCTGGGAAACACGCCCTTCGACCGGGAAGCGGCTTACCGCGAGTTGCTGGAATCCGCCCTCGCAGCCGAAGAAGTGGCAGCACTGAGCGAGGCGACCTT
Source organism: Noviherbaspirillum autotrophicum (assembly GCF_000818395.1). Taxonomy (GTDB): domain Bacteria; phylum Pseudomonadota; class Gammaproteobacteria; order Burkholderiales; family Burkholderiaceae_D; genus Noviherbaspirillum; species Noviherbaspirillum autotrophicum. The sequence continues at coordinate 815,617 of NZ_JWJG01000028.1, forward strand.
GAAGGGCTGGCCGCTTGGATCCGACAAATTCAAGAACGCGCTGGCCAAGCAGGTACAGCGCCGCGTCGCGCCGGCCAAGCGCGGGCGTCCTGCCAAGGCGGCTTCCTCAGGCACTGACGTTCCCCGATTTCGCAACAACTGAAGTCTTTTTGTTGGAGTCATGTTGGCTTGAGTCGGCTTTTTAACTTCAAATTACTCTGTCCCTAATTAATTCATCAGTTTATTGCCGTTAATGTTAATTTTGCTCTGACCCTATTTGTTTAGATTGAACTATCTACCGCACTGCACTATCCTTCAAGCTCGATACAACAAACGTAGCGGAGTACGCTTATGCACGCGCAAGGTTTATACGACCCCTCCAACGAACATGACGCCTGTGGCGTCGGTTTTGTCGCCCATATCAAAGGCAAGAAAAGCCACTCGATCGTCGAGCAAGGTTTGCTGATCCTGAAGAATCTCGACCATCGGGGTGCCGTCGGTGCCGACAAGCTGATGGGCGATGGCGCGGGCATTTTGATCCAGATTCCAGATCAGTACTTCCGCGAAGAAATGGCCAAGCAAGGCATTACGCTGCCGCCGCCGGGCGAGTATGGTGTCGGCATGGTGTTCCTGCCGAAGGAAAACGCATCGCGCCTGGCATGCGAACAGGAAATCGAACGCGCCGTACTGGCCGAAGGCCAGGTCGTGCTCGGCTGGCGTGATGTGCCAGTCGACTTCGATATGCCGATGTCGCCCACCGTGCGCACCAAGGAGCCGGTGATCCGCCAAATCTTCATCGGCCGCGGCCCGGACATCATGGTGACCGACGCGCTCGAGCGTAAACTCTACGTGATCCGCAAATCCTCCGGCCATGCGATCCAGGCGCTGAACCTGTTGCATGGCAAGGAATTCTTCGTGCCGTCGATGTCGGCGCGCACCATCGTCTATAAAGGCCTGCTGCTGGCCGACCAGGTCGGCGTGTATTACAAGGACTTGCAGGATCCGCGCTGCATTTCCGCGCTGGCCCTCGTGCACCAGCGCTTCTCCACCAATACGTTCCCGGAATGGCCGCTGGCGCACCCGTACCGCCTGATCGCGCACAACGGCGAGATCAACACCGTCAAGGGTAACTTCAACTGGATGCGCGCGCGCGAAGGCGTGATGAAGTCTGCCGTGCTCGGCGACGACCTGCAAAAGCTGTTCCCGCTGATTTATGAAGGCCAGTCCGATACCGCCTGCTTCGACAACGCGCTCGAACTCTTGGTGATGGCCGGCTATCCGATCGCCCAGGCGATGATGATGATGATTCCCGAAGCGTGGGAAAACCACACGCTGATGGATGACAACCGCCGCGCCTTCTACGAATACCATGCCGCGATGATGGAGCCGTGGGACGGCCCCGCGGCCATGGCATTTACCGACGGCCGTCACATCGGCGGTACGCTCGACCGCAACGGCCTGCGTCCGGCGCGTTACATCCAAACCGACGACGACCTGGTGGTGATGGCGTCCGAATCCGGCGTGCTGCCGATTCCGGAATCGAAGATCATCAAGAAATGGCGTCTGCAGCCGGGCAAGATGTTCCTGATCGACCTCGACGCCGGCCGCATCATCGACGACAAGGAACTCAAGGACACCTACGCCAACGCCAAGCCGTACAAGCAGTGGATCGAATCGGTGCGCATCAAGATCGACGAACTCGAGTCCGAGCCGGAAGAGGCGAAGTCGGTCGTGCCGCTGCTGGACCGTCAGCAGGTGTTCGGTTACACCCAGGAGGACATCAAGTTCCTGCTCGCGCCGATGGCCAGTTCCGGTGAAGAGGCGATTGGCTCGATGGGCAATGACTCGCCGCTGGCCGTCATGTCCAGCAAGAACAAGCCGCTCTATAACTACTTCAAGCAGCTGTTCGCCCAGGTGACCAACCCGCCGATCGACCCGATCCGCGAAGCGATGGTGATGTCGCTGGTGTCCTTCGTCGGCCCCAAGCCGAATCTGCTCGACACCAACAACATCAACCCGCCGATGCGCCTGGAAGTGTCGCAGCCTGTGCTCGACTACGCGGATATCGCAAAGCTGCGCAACATCGGCAAGCACACCGGAGGCAAGTTCAAGTCGTATGAACTGAACATCTGCTATCCGGTCGGCTGGGGCAAGGAAGGCATCGAAGCGCGCCTGGCATCGCTGTGCGCCAAGGCGGTCGACGCGGTCAAGTCCGGCCACAACATCCTGATCATCTCCGACCGCAAGGTCGACGCGGATCAGGTTGCAATTCCCGCGCTGCTGGCGACTTCCGCCATCCACCTGCACCTGGTGAGCAAGGGCTTGCGTACTTCCACCGGCCTGGTGGTCGAGACCGGCTCCGCGCGCGAGACGCATCACTTCGCGCTGCTCGCCGGCTACGGCGCGGAAGCGATCCATCCGTACCTCGCGATGGATACGCTGGCCGACATGGCGAAGAACATCCCGAATCTGACGCCGGAAAAAGCGATCTACAATTTCCAGAAGGCGGTCGGCAAGGGCCTGATGAAGGTCATGTCCAAGATGGGCATCTCGACCTACATGTCCTACTGCGGCGCACAGATTTTCGAAGCGATCGGCTTGAACCGCGCGCTGGTCGACAAGTACTTCAAGGGTACGGCGTCCAACGTCGAAGGTATCGGCGTGTTCGAAGTGGCCGAAGAAGCACTGCGCCTGCACAAGCTCGCATTCAGCACCGATCCGGTGTTGGCCAACGCACTCGACGCCGGCGGCGAATACGCATTCCGCGTGCGCGGCGAAGAGCACATGTGGACGCCCGACGCGATCGCGAAGCTGCAGCATTCGACCCGCTCGAACAACTTCAACACGTACAAGGAATACGCACAGATCATCAACGATCAGTCCAAGCGCCACATGACGCTGCGCGGCTTGTTCGAATTCAAGATCGATCCATCCAAGGCAATCCCGATCGATGAAGTCGAGCCGGCCAAGGAAATCGTCAAGCGTTTCGCCACCGGCGCCATGTCGCTCGGCTCGATCTCGACCGAGGCGCACGCCACGCTGGCCATCGCCATGAACCGCATCGGCGGCAAGTCCAATACCGGCGAAGGCGGCGAAGACGAGCATCGTTATCGCCAGGAACTGAAAGGCATCCCGATTAAGAAGGGCGAAACGCTGGCTTCGGTGATCGGCGAGGAACGCGTCGAAGTCGACCTGCCGCTGTTGGCCGGCGATTCGCTGCGCTCCAAGATCAAGCAGGTGGCGTCGGGCCGTTTCGGCGTGACCACCGAGTACCTGACTTCCGCCGATCAAATCCAGATCAAGATGGCGCAGGGCGCCAAGCCGGGTGAAGGCGGCCAGCTGCCGGGTCACAAGGTGTCCGAGTACATTGCGAAACTGCGCTTCTCGGTGCCGGGTGTCGGCCTGATCTCGCCACCGCCGCACCATGATATTTATTCGATCGAAGATCTGGCGCAGCTGATCCACGACCTGAAGAACGCCAATCCGAAGGCCGATATCTCGGTCAAGCTGGTGTCCGAAGTTGGCGTTGGCACGATCGCTGCGGGTGTGGCCAAGGCCAAGGCCGATCACGTCGTGATCGCCGGTCATGACGGCGGCACCGGCGCTTCGCCGCTGTCGTCCATCAAGCACGCCGGCTCGCCGTGGGAGCTGGGCCTGGCAGAAACCCAGCAGACGCTGGTGCTGAACCGCCTGCGCAGCCGTATTCGCGTGCAGACCGACGGCCAGATCAAGACCGGCCGGGACGTCGTGATCGGCGCCATGCTCGGCGCTGACGAATTCGGTTTTGCCACCGCGCCGCTGGTCGTCGAAGGCTGCATCATGATGCGCAAGTGCCATCTGAACACTTGCCCGGTCGGCGTTGCGACCCAGGATCCTGTGCTGCGTGCAAAGTTCTCCGGCAAGCCGGAATACGTGGTGAACTACTTCTTCTTTGTGGCCGAAGAAGTGCGCCAGATCATGGCGCAGCTGGGCATTCGCACCTTCAACGAACTGGTCGGCCGCGCCGATCTGCTCGACAAGTCGAAGGCGATCTCGCACTGGAAGGCCAAGGGGCTCGATTTCAGCAAGATCTTCCATCAGCCGGAAGTGCCGGCTTCGGAGCCGCGCTTCCAGGTTGAAGTGCAAGATCACGGGCTGGACAAGGCGCTCGACCATAAGCTGATCGCGCAGGCGAAGGCGGCGCTCGACAAAGGCGAGAAGGTATCGTTCATCTCGCCGGTGAAGAACGTCAACCGCACCGTCGGCACCATGCTGTCAGGCGAAGTGGCGAAGAAATACGGCCATGAAGGCCTGCCGGACGACACGATTCACATCCAGCTGCAAGGCACCGCAGGCCAGTCGGCCGCGGCGTTCCTCGCGCACGGCATCACGCTGGATCTGGTTGGTGAAGGCAACGACTATGTCGGTAAGGGCTTGTCGGGCGGTCGCATCATCGTGCGTCCGAACACCGAGTTCCGCGGCTGGGCGGTTGACAATATTATCGTCGGCAATACCGTGCTGTACGGCGCGATTTCCGGTGAAGCATTCTTCAACGGTGTCGCCGGCGAGCGTTTCGCGGTGCGTAACTCGGGTGCGGTAACGGTCGTGGAAGGTACTGGCGACCACGGCTGCGAATACATGACCGGCGGTACCGTCGTCGTGTTGGGTGCAACCGGCCGCAACTTCGCGGCAGGCATGTCGGGTGGCGTTGCCTACGTGTACGATCCGGACGGCGACTTTGCCAAGAAGTGCAACATGGCCATGGTGTCGCTGGAGCCGGTGCTGGCAAGTGCCGATCAAGAGTCGAAGCTTGAGCGTGCGTTGTGGCACAGCACCGCGCGCGGCGGCGAGGGGCAGACCGACGAAGCGATCCTGAAGAGCTTGATCGAACGCCACTTCAAGTACACCGGCAGCACGCGCGCGCGCAACCTGCTGGATGACTGGAACAATGCACGCAGCAAGTTCGTCAAGGTATTCCCGAATGAATACAAGCGGGCGCTGGGCGAGTTGAACGCGGCGAAACAGGCCAAGGAAAAGATCGCGGCTTAAATTAGCTCAATGCTGTTATCCCTCCTCTGGAAAGGGGAGGGAGACGTGAAAGAATATTGAAGGAACATCATGGGAAAAGTAACCGGCTTTTTGGAATACCAACGCCTGCAAGAAGCGAGCGAAGCGCCACAATCGCGCAAGAAGCATTACAAGGAATTCGTGCTGCACCTGTCGGATGCCGACGCCCAGATCCAGGGTGCGCGCTGCATGGATTGCGGCATCCCGTTCTGCAATAACGGCTGCCCGGTCAACAACATCATCCCCGACTGGAACGATCTGGTTTATCACGGCAATTACCAGGAAGCGCTGGAAGTCCTGCATTCCACCAACAACTTCCCGGAATTCACCGGACGCATCTGCCCGGCGCCATGCGAAGCCGCTTGTACGCTCGGGATTAACAATGATCCGGTTGGTATCAAGTCGATCGAGCACTTCATCATCGACAAGGGCTGGGAAAACGGCTGGGTCGTGCCGCAAGCGCCTGCCGTCAAAACCGGCAAGAAGGTTGCCGTGGTCGGCGCCGGCCCTGCCGGCATGGCAGCGGCGCAGCAACTGGCGCGCGCCGGTCACGACGTGACCGTGTTCGAAAAGAACGACCGTGTCGGTGGCCTGCTGCGCTATGGCATTCCCGACTTCAAGCTGGAAAAGTCGCACATCGACCGTCGTGTCGAGCAGATGAAGGCCGAAGGCGTGACCTTCCGTACCGGCGTATTCGTCGGCAAGGATTTCACGCCGAACGTCTACAACTGGGCGAAAGAGACAATTTCTCCCGACCAGCTGAAGAAAGACTTTGACGCGATCGTCATTTCCGGCGGCGCCGAGCAGCCGCGCGACTTGCCCGTGCCGGGCCGCGAACTGAAGGGCGTGCACTTTGCGATGGAATTCCTGCCGCTGCAAAACAAGGTCAATGCCGGCGATAAGGTGAAAGATCAGATCATGGCAACCGGCAAGCATGTCGTCGTGATCGGCGGCGGCGATACCGGTTCCGACTGTGTTGGTACCTCCAACCGTCATGGCGCCGCTGCGGTGACCCAGTTCGAACTGCTGCCGCAGCCGCCCGAGCAGGAAAACAAGCCGCTGGTGTGGCCGTACTGGCCGACCAAACTGCGCACTTCTTCGTCGCACGAGGAAGGCTGCGAGCGCGACTGGGCCGTGGCGACCAAGCGCCTCGAAGGCAAGAACGGCAAGGTCGAGAAGCTCATTGCAGTGCGCGTTGAATGGAAAGACGGCAAGATGGTCGAAGTGCCGAATTCCGAATTCGAAATCAAGGCCGATCTCGTGCTGCTGGCCATGGGCTTCGTGTCGCCGGTGCAGCAGGTGCTCGACGCTTTCGGCATCGACAAGGATGCGCGCGGCAACGCGAAAGCGACGACCGACGGCGACGGCTGCTATCAGACGTCCGTGGACAAGGTGTTTGCCGCAGGCGACATGCGCCGTGGCCAGTCGCTGGTGGTCTGGGCAATTCGCGAAGGGCGCCAGTGCGCGCGTGCTGTGGATGAATTCCTGATGGGATCGTCCGTACTGCCGCGGTAATCGAGGTTAATCCCTTTAACCCGCCTGAGCGCAAGGTCAGGCGGGTTTTTTTATTCTCTGCTCAAAAGAATTCGACGGCATTTTGGCTTCTGCCAAAAGTGCGTTTGCCATTTCTGCACTACAATCTCACTTTTGCCCAAAAATATTTGTTGTGCCAAACCTCGTTGAAATTCGCGATCTGCACTTTGCTTATGGAGCGCGGCCAATTCTGTCGGGACTCCGTATGGATTTCCCGAGCGGGAAGGTGGTCGCCGTCATGGGCGGATCGGGATCGGGCAAGACGACGATCCTGCGCCTGATCGGCGGGCAGCTGCAGGCACAAAAGGGCACAATCCATGTAGATGGCAAGGCCGTCGATGCCCGCGATATTCCGGCCATGTACGCCATGCGCCGCAAGATGGGGATGCTGTTTCAGCATGGCGCGCTGTTTACCGATTTGACGGTATTCGAGAACGTCGCCTTCCCGCTGCGCGAGCACACCCGGCTGCCGGAGGAATTGATACGCGATCTGGTATTGATGAAGCTGCATGCGGTCGGTTTGCGCAATGCCGCGCAATTGAAGCCTTCCGAAATCTCCGGCGGCATGGCGCGCCGCGTGGCGCTGGCGCGTGCCATTGCGTTGGATCCGCAGCTCATCATGTATGACGAACCCTTTGCCGGGCTCGATCCGATTTCCATGGGCGTGACGGCGAACCTGATCCGGCGCTTGAATGACGCGCTTGGTTCGACCTCCATCCTCGTGTCGCACGATGTGCATGAGTCGTTTGCCATCGCCGATTACGTGTACTTCCTGTCGCAAGGGAAGATCGTCGCGCACGGGACGCCACAGCAAATGCTCGCCTCCGAGGACCCGTACGTGAAGCAATTCGTGCAAGCCGAGCCGGACGGTCCGGTGCCGTTCCATTATCCGGGCCGCTCGCTTGCGCAGGACTTGCATCTGGAGGTGTTACGATGATGCTCGATGCCGTCTCGTCGCTCGGACGCTGGGTGCGCGAATACATTGCCAACGTGGGATTTGCGACGCGCATGTTTTTCGCACTCCTCGGCGCGTCCGGACGCGCGCTGCGTCGGCCGCGGCTGGTGACCGATCAAATTCACTTCATCGGCAATTATTCGCTGGTCATCATTGCGGTATCCGGTCTGTTCGTCGGGTTCGTGCTCGGCCTGCAAGGGTATTACACGCTGAATAAGTACGGTTCGGAGCAGGCGCTCGGCTTGCTGGTGGCGTTGTCTTTGACGCGCGAACTGGGTCCGGTAGTGTCCGCCTTGTTGTTTGCCGGACGTGCCGGTACTTCGCTGACGGCCGAGATCGGCTTGATGAAAGCCGGGGAGCAGTTGTCGGCAATGGAAATGATGGCGGTCAATCCGCTCGAACGCGTGGTGGCACCGCGCTTTTGGGCCGGCGTGATCGCGATGCCGGTTCTGGCGACGATTTTCAGCGCGGTCGGCGTCATCGGAGGCTATATCGTCGGCGTGAAGCTGATTGGCGTCGACGAGGGCGCGTTCTGGTCCCAGATGCAGGATGGTGTCGACGTCTGGAAAGACATCGCCAATGGCGTGCTCAAGAGCGTGGTGTTCGGATTTGCGGTAACGTTTATCGCGCTGTTCCAGGGGTACGAGGCGCAGCCGACGCCCGAAGGCGTGGCGCGGGCCACTACCCGCACCGTCGTGATTGCTTCGCTTACCGTGCTATGGCTGGACTTTTTGCTTACGGCCCTCATGTTCGATTGACACGGGAACGCCTTGTGTGGCGCTCTGTCTCCGCATTACTGAAACAAATTTTTACAAATTGCGCCTGAGAAAGGCCCTGTATCCCATTATTAGGGGATCTGATTATGCAAAGAAAATCATTAGACTTATGGGTTGGCATGTTCGTGCTGCTGGGTGCGGCGGCATTGTTTTTCCTGGCGCTCAAGGCAGGGAACATGAGTTCGCTGTCGTTGCAGGCGACTTATCCCGTTGTCACCAAATTTGACAATATCGGCGGCCTGAAGCCGCGCGCACCGGTAAAAAGTGCCGGCGTGGTCGTCGGTCGGGTCGGCGACATCAAGTTCGACGACAAGACGTTTCAGGCGGTCGTGACGCTTAACCTGGACAGCAGCTATAAGTTCCCGAAAGATTCCTCGGCCAAGATCTTAACGTCAGGACTGCTCGGCGAACAATACATCGGTCTGGAAGCGGGCGGCGATACCAACAACCTGGCCGCTGGCGACCGCATTACCATGACTCAGTCGGCCATCGTATTGGAGAACTTGATTAGTCAATTCCTCTTCAGTAAGGCGGCCGAGGGAAAGGAAGGCAATAAGCAATGAATTCTGCAACACGCATCGTCGTGCTGTCACTGACGTGCGCTCTTGGCGGATGTGCCAGCACGGCCAACCCCAAGGATCCGTTCGAGCGCTTCAATCGCGCCATGTTCAACTTCAACGACGCGCTCGATCAGCATGCAGTCAAACCCGTTGCGGAGAAATATAGCAAGTTCGTGCCAAACTTTGTGCAAATTGGCGTCGGTAATTTCTTTGGCAATCTCGGCGATGTCTGGACGACAGTTAACAACTTTTTGCAAGGCAAGGTCGCGGATGGATTTTCGGACGTGATGCGTGTCGCGGTCAACAGTACGCTGGGTTTAGGTGGCGTGCTGGATATCGGCACGGAAGCAGGCCTGGTCAAGCACAAGGAAGACTTTGGTCAGACGCTCGGCAAGTGGGGGGTGCGCCCCGGGCCATATGTCGTGTTGCCGGTACTTGGTTCGTCCACCTTGCGCGATACGGTGGCAACTCCGCTGGATCTGACGGCAGATTTGTGGCAGCACAAGTATCCGGTCCGCTGGCGTAACACGGGCACTATCGTCCGCCTGGTTGACCAGCGCGCGGCATTGTTGGGTGCCTCCAACCTGCTCGAAGATGCAGCGCTGGACCGCTACGAATTTGTTCGCGATGCATATATGCAGCGACGCGAGAGCAAGGTGCACGATGGTGAAACGCCGCGATCCTTCTACGAAGATGATGTTGGTCCAACAGATTTCACTGAAGAAAATATAGCGGAACCGGAAATGAAGGCCGCCGTCAAACAGGAGCCGAACAACGGGAAGGCTGTTGATTCCTCTCCTATTGTTGAAAAGAAAAAATAATGGGCGCGGCCAAGCCTTGTTTCGGTTCGCTCCGCCGTTGTCATCCAAAGCGGATGCTGGCCAGTTAAATGATTACCTGGTGCCAATATCGGCACTGTTTTGTTGATCCAGGAAAATATGAATATAGTGAAAAAAATCTTTGCAGTTGCTGCTCTGGCCTTGGGCTTGGTTTCTGTCCAAACGGCGTTCGCGCAGGAAGCGCCCGATGTCCTGATCAAACGCATCAGCCAGGAAGTGCTCGATGCTGCTAAAAGCGACAAGGAGATCCAGAGCGGTAACCAAAAGCATATCTTGGACTTGGTGGAAGCCAAGGTATTGCCGCACGTTGATTTCCAGCGCATGACGGCGCTGGCTGCCGGACGCTTCTGGCGGCAGGCGACACCGGAGCAGCAAAAGCAGCTGACCGATGAATTCCGTGCCTTGCTGGTGTATACCTATTCCGGTGCCATTGCGCAGATTCGTGACCAAAAGCTCGAATTCAAGCCGTTTCGCGCCGACCCCAGCGATACCGAAGTGGAGGTGCGTTCCCAGGTATTGCAGCCGCGCGGCGGCGACCCGATCCAGTTGAATTATCGTCTGGAAAAGACGCCGGCGGGCTGGAAGATTTTTGACATGAATGTGCTGGGTGCTTGGCTGGTGGAAACCTATAAGGGAAATTTCGCCTCTGAAATCAGCAAGGGTGGCATCGACGGCTTGATCAAGACTTTGGCCGAACGCAACAAGCGTCTCGCCACCGGCACCGCCAAGGGCGTAAAAAGCGCCTCTTGATTCGCCATGACATTTCGTCCCGCATCGACGCTCACTTTCCATAACGCGCAAACCGTGCTGGATGACGGATTGCGCGCGATTGCCGATGGCCAGGCGCAAATCGATTTGTCGGATTTAACGGCAGTCGATTCGGCTGCCGTGGCAACTCTGCTTGCGTGGCAGCGCGCTGCGCAGCAGGCTGGCAAGCCACTGAGTTTCAAGAATCTTCCTACCAATCTGCAAAGCATCGTCGCGCTGTACGGCGTTGGCGACCTGCTGCACGTGCACGCCGACGCTTCTCATCATTGACCATTCGGTCACTCCTCGCGCGTTGTTCCGGTTTCCCTGCCGGAAATCCAATATAATCAAGGGTTTCGCCAAAGGTTTTGTCCAGCCGGAGGCCATTTCCACGCTAAATTGGTCAAGCCACCATGGCTGCTCTGCAAATCGTCAATGTCGAAAAACGCTACAAGTCGCTGCAGGCGCTTGGCGGCGTGACGCTGTCGGTCGAAGAAGGTGAATTCTTCGGCTTGCTTGGCCCCAATGGCGCTGGCAAGACGACGCTGATTTCCATCATCGCCGGCTTGAATCGCGCCGATTCCGGCAGCGTGGCAATCCTCGGGCATGATGTCGTACGCAATTACCGTGAGGCGCGTCAGCGGCTCGGGGTGGTGCCGCAGGAACTGGTGTTCGATCCGTTCTTTACCGTGCGCGAAACCTTGCGCATGCAGTCCGGCTACTTTGGCCTGAAGAACAATGACAAGTGGATCGACGAGGTGATGGCCAACCTGGACCTCACCAACAAGGCCGACACCAATATGCGCGCGCTGTCTGGCGGCATGAAGCGCCGCGTGCTGGTGGCGCAGGCACTGGTGCACAAGCCGCCGGTGATCGTGCTGGACGAGCCTACCGCTGGCGTCGACGTCGAATTACGCCAGACGCTATGGAAGTTCATCGCCCGTCTTAATCGCGAAGGGCATACGATTGTGCTGACCACGCACTACCTGGAAGAGGCGCAGGCGCTGTGCAACCGCATCGCCATGCTCAAGACTGGCAAGGTAGTCGCCCTCGACTCCACGTCGGCGCTGATCAAGCGTATCTCGGGCTCGCAATTGGTCGTGCGTCTTGCCAACGGCGACTTGCCCGATGCGTTGAAGCCATTGGTGTCGCATCCGGATGAACTGGTTGCCGGCCGCAAGTACACATTGCGCGTGAATGAATACACCGATGTCGAACCGATCCTCGCAACTCTGCGGCAGGCCGGCGCGACGATCGAAGACATGCAGTTGCAGCAGGCCGACCTGGAAGACGTGTTCATCCAGATCATGGAGGGCGAAAAATGACCGGCTTCCAAACCTTGTTTTATAAGGAAATCCTGCGTTTCTGGAAAGTCGCGATGCAAACCATTACCGCGCCGATCCTGACTGCGATGCTGTATCTGCTGATTTTCGGCCATGTGCTGGAAGACCATGTCCATGTCTATCCGCAGGTGCGCTATACCGCGTTCCTGATCCCGGGCCTGGTAATGATGAGCGTGCTGCAAAATGCGTTTGCCAATAGTTCATCCTCGCTGATCCAGTCCAAGATCACCGGCAACCTGGTGTTCGTGCTGTTGCCGCCGCTGTCGCACTGGGATTTATTCGGCGCCTATGTGCTCGCTGCGGTGGTGCGTGGCTTGGCAGTCGGCACCGGCGTTTTTGCGATTACTGCATGGTTCGCCAAGCTGAGCTTTGTTGCCCCCGGGTGGATCGTTGTCTTTGCGCTGCTCGGCGCCGCCATGCTCGGCACCATGGGGGTGATCGCCGGGATCTGGGCGGAAAAGTTCGACCAGCTCGCCGCATTCCAGAATTTCCTGATCATGCCGGCAACCTTTTTGTCCGGTGTGTTTTATTCGATCCACTCATTGCCGCCATTCTGGCAGTCCATATCGCGTTTCAACCCGTTTTTTTATATGATTGATGGCTTCCGCTACGGCTTTTTCGGCCAGTCCGACGTCAATCCATTGACCAGTTTTACTATTGTTTCCGTGTTTTTCCTGGCGCTCGCCGCCTTTGCCGTTCGTCTGTTAAAAGTAGGCTACAAGCTGCGCCACTAAGCGCTGCATCATCACGGATTTTTAAAAGAACTTCATCATGCTACCTACCCCAGAGCTCGTAAAAAGCTATATCGCCGCCGGCCTCGACTGCACCCATCTGGAAGTCGAAGGCGACGGCCAGCACTTCAGCGCAGTCATCGTATCGCCCACCTTTGCCGGCAAGCGCATGGTCCAGCGGCATCAGCTGGTGTATGCCGCCCTCGGCGAGCGCATGCGTCAGGAAATTCACGCGCTGTCGATGAAAACTCTCACCCCGGAAGAATTCCAGAGCTAATGGATAAATTACTCATTACCGGCGGCAGCCGCCTGTCCGGTGACATCACTATTTCCGGCGCCAAGAATGCGGCACTGCCGATCCTGTGCGCCGGCCTCCTGACGGCCGATACGGTCCAATTGTCGAACGTGCCGCATTTGCAGGATGTGTCGACCATGACCAAGCTACTGCGGCAGATGGGATTGCGCATCGAGCAGGACGGCGAGCGCATGTCGCTCAACGGCGCCGCCATCGACAAGTGCGAAGCACCTTACGAGCTGGTGAAAACCATGCGCGCTGCGATCCTGGTGTTGGGGCCCCTAGTTGCACGCTTCGGCGAAGCGAAGGTGTCGCTGCCGGGCGGCTGCGCGATCGGTTCGCGCCCGGTCGACCAGCACATCAAGGGCTTGCAGGCGATGGGCGCCGAGATCACGATCGAAGCCGGTTATATCCATGCCAAGGCCAAGCGCCTCAAGGGCACCCGCATCGTCACCGACATGATCACGGTGACCGGTACCGAAAACCTGCTGATGGCCGCCGCGCTGGCCGAAGGTGAAACAGTGCTGGAGAACGCCGCGCGCGAGCCCGAGGTCACCGACCTGGCCAACCTGCTGGTTGCCATGGGCGCCAACATCAGCGGTATCGGCACCGACCGCCTGGTGGTGCAGGGCGTCGACAAGCTGCATGGCGCGTCGCACACTGTCATCGCCGACCGCATCGAAACCGGCACCTTCCTGTGCGCGGTGGCTGCTGCCGGCGGCGACGTCACGCTCAAGAATACCCGTAGCGATTTCCTCGATGTGGCGCTGGACAAGCTGCGCGAAGCCGGTGCGATCCTGACTTCCGGCGCTGACTGGATCCGGGTGCAGATGGCGGCGCGCCCGAAGGCGGTGAGCTTTCGTACCACCGAATATCCGGGCTTCCCGACCGACATGCAGGCGCAGTTCATGGCCATGAACTGCATCGCCGACGGCAGCAGCCATGTGACGGAAACCATTTTCGAAAACCGCTTCATGCACGTGCAGGAACTGAACCGCCTGGGCGCGTCGATCGATATCGATGGCCACACGGCGATCGTGCGTGGCGTCGAGAAGCTGGTCGGCGCGCCCGTGATGGCAACCGACTTGCGCGCGTCCGCGTCGCTGGTGATCGCCGCACTGGCTGCGCAAGGCGAAACCCTGATCGATCGCATCTACCACCTGGACCGCGGATACGACCGCATGGAAGCCAAACTGTCCGCTGTCGGCGCCAACATCCAGCGAATCAAATAATGAGCCAGCAACTGACCCTCGCGCTGTCCAAGGGACGCATATTCGAAGAAACGATGCCGCTGCTGCAGGCGGCCGGCATCACCGTGTCGGAAGACCCAGAGAAGTCGCGCAAGCTGATCCTGCCGACCAATGACCCGAACGTGCGCGTGATCATCGTGCGCGCCTCAGACGTGCCGACGTATGTCCAATATGGCGCGGCCGACTTCGGCGTGGCCGGCAAGGACGTGCTGCTCGAGCACGGCGGCGAGGGGTTGTACCAGCCGATCGATCTGAATATCGCGAAATGCCGCCTGTCGGTGGCTGTGCCGGCCGGCTTCGACTACGCCAGCGCCGTGCGTCAGGGCGCGCGTCTGCGCGTCGTGACCAAGTACGTGCAATGCGCGCGCGAGCACTTCGCGGCAAAAGGCGTGCACGTCGACTTGATCAAGCTGTACGGCTCGATGGAGCTGGGGCCGCTGGTTGGCCTGTCGGACGCGATCGTCGACCTGGTTTCGACCGGCAGCACCTTGCGCGCCAACAACCTGGTCGAAGTCGAGCACATCATGGATATCTCGTCGCGCCTGGTCGTCAACCAGGCCGCCCTGAAACTGAAGCGCGAACGCTTGCAGCCGATTCTGGAAGCATTCGAAAAAGCGTCGAAAGCCGGATAAGACAACATGATCCAGATTCGCAAACTCGATTCCACCGCAGAAAACTTCAAGGCACAGCTGGCGGCGGTGCTCGCATTCGAAGCGAGCGAAGACGAAGCCATCGACCGTGCCGCAGCGCAGATACTGGCCGACGTGAAGATCCGCGGCGACGCCGCCGTGCTCGACTATACGAACCGCTTCGATAAGCTTGATGCGCAAAGCGTTGCTGGTCTGGAGATTGCACAGGACGAGCTTCGTGCTGCACTGGATAGCCTCGCGCCGGCGCGACGGGCGGCGTTGCAAACGGCGGCCGATCGCGTGCGCGCCTATCACGAGCGGCAAAAGAAGGAATGCGGATCTGACGGTTTTACCTATGCCGAAGCGGACGGTACCGTGCTGGGCCAAAAGGTCACGCCGCTCGATCGTGTCGGCATTTATGTCCCTGGAGGCAAGGCCGCCTACCCGTCGTCGGTGCTGATGAATGCGATTCCGGCCAAGGTCGCCGGCGTGCAGGAAGTCGTCATGGTGGTGCCGACGCCGGCCGGCGTGAAAAATGAACTGGTGCTGGCTGCCGCCGCCATCGCCGGCGTCGACCGCGTGTTCACCATCGGCGGTGCGCAAGCCGTCGGCGCGCTCGCCTTCGGCACGGCCACTATTCCGCAGGTCGACAAGATCGTCGGCCCGGGCAACGCGTACGTGGCCGCTGCCAAGCGCCGAGTGTTCGGCATCGTCGGCATCGACATGATCGCCGGCCCGTCCGAAATTCTGGTCATTTGCGACGGCACGACCGACCCGGACTGGGTGGCGATGGACCTGTTTTCGCAGGCCGAGCATGACGAGCTGGCGCAATCGATTCTGGTGTGTCCGGACGCCGGCTACATCGCCCGCGTCGAAGCAAGCATCAACAAGCAGCTCGATGCGATGCCGCGCAAGGAAGTGATCCGCACCTCGCTCACCAACCGCGGCGCCATGGTCAAGGTGCGCGACATGGACGAGGCCTGCGAGATCGCAAACCTGATCGCCGCCGAACACCTCGAAATTTCGGCCGAAAATCCGCAG
The DNA here is from genome assembly GCF_000818395.1 of Noviherbaspirillum autotrophicum. Classification (GTDB taxonomy): domain Bacteria; phylum Pseudomonadota; class Gammaproteobacteria; order Burkholderiales; family Burkholderiaceae_D; genus Noviherbaspirillum; species Noviherbaspirillum autotrophicum. The sequence goes on from NZ_JWJG01000028.1 coordinate 831,341, forward strand.
CAGTGGGCCGACAAGGTGCGCCACGCCGGCGCCATGTTCCTTGGCCACTTTTCGTCCGAATCGCTGGGCGACTATTGCGCTGGCCCCAATCACGTGCTGCCGACGTCACGCACCGCGCGCTTCTCCTCGCCCCTGGGTGTGTACGATTTCCAGAAGCGCTCCAGCATCATCCATGTCAGCCAAGCGGGTGCGCAAACCCTCGGCAAGGTTGCAGCGGAGCTCGCCTACGGCGAAGGCCTGCAGGCGCATGCCGGATCGGCCGAGTATCGATTGAAATGAAAGCCGGCGCCGCCCAATGACCAGCTGGCTCAATCGCATTTATTGCGAGGATGCGCTGCAGGGATTTGCGCGTATTCCCGACGCCAGCATCGACCTGCTGGTGGCGGATCCGCCCTACGGTTTGGGCAAGGATTACGGCAACAATTCAGACAAGCTCGATACCGACGCCTATCTGCACTGGATGGAGCAGTGGATCGATGCGGCGCTGCCGAAGCTGAAGGCCTGCGGCAGCCTGTACGTTTTCCTGACCTGGCGCTATTCGCCGGAAATCTTCGTGTTGCTGAAAAAGCGCATGACGATGATTAACGAGATCATCTGGGACCGGCGCGTGCCGTCGATGGGCGGCAGCACGCGCAAGTTTTCGTCGGTGCACGACACCATCGGATTTTTCGTCAAGGCGAAGGACTATTATTTCGACCTCGACGCTGTGCGCATCCCGTACGACGCCGAAACCAAGAAGGCCCGCTCGCGCTCGATCTTCGTCGGCGCCAAGTGGCTGGAAATCGGCTACAACCCCAAGGACGTGTGGAGCGTGTCGCGCCTGCACCGCGAGCATCGCGAGCGCGCCGACCATCCGACCCAAAAGCCCCTGGAGATCGTCGAGCGCATGATCAAGGCGTCCTGCCCGCCGGGCGGGATCGTGCTCGATCCATTCATGGGAAGCGGCACGACCGCCGTCGCGGCCAAGCGTTGCGGACGGCATTTCGTTGGATTTGAGTTAAATGCCGATTATTGCGAACTGATTGAAAACCGGCTGGCTGAATTGGAAAAGCCGGCCGCAGCCTGAGAAACCTATGCCCCTGATCGAAAATATCATCCGTCCCGACGTGCGCGCGCTGTCGGCCTATCACGTGCCGGACTCCGCTGGCTTCGTCAAGCTCGATGCCATGGAGAACCCGTACACGTTGCCGGAGCCATTGCGTGCGGAACTCGGACGCAGGCTTGCCGATGTGGCAATGAACCGTTATCCGGTACCGTCATACGCCGCGCTGAAAACAAAGATTTGCGACAAACTGGGTGTGCCGGCGGGATTCGATGTCGTGCTCGGCAACGGCTCGGATGAACTGATTTCGATCATCTCCATTGCCTGCGCCAAGCCGGGCGCCAAAGTGCTGGCGCCGATGCCAGGCTTTGTCATGTACGCCATGTCCGCCCGGTTTGCCGGCCTGGAATTTGTCGGCGTGCCACTCAAGCCGGATTTTTCGCTAGACAAGGAAGCAATGCTGGCGGCGATCGCGCAGCATAAGCCAGTGGTCACTTACCTCGCATACCCGAACAACCCGACCGGCAACCTGTTTAATGCCGACGACATGGTCGAGATCATCCGCGCCGTCGGCGATACCGGCATCGTGGTGATCGACGAAGCCTACCAGCCGTTTGCGCAGTCGAGCTTCATGCCGCGCCTGTCGGAGTTTAGCAACATCGTGGTCATGCGTACCGTGTCCAAGCTGGGCCTGGCCGGCATCCGCCTCGGCTACATGGCAGCGGACGCTGCGCTACTGGCGGAATTCGACAAGGTGCGCCCGCCGTACAACGTCAATGTATTGACTCAGGCGGCAGCAGAATTCGTGCTCGACCATGCCGATGTGCTCGATGCCCAAGCGGAAAACTTGCGTGCGGAACGTGCCAAGCTGGCAACTGCACTACAGGCGCTTCCTGGCATTGAAGTTTTCCCTTCGGCAGCAAATTTTCTGCTGATTCGCCTCGCTGCCGGAAAAAATAATGCAGATTCTGTGTTTTCCGCGTTGTTAGACCGTAAGGTTTTAATCAAAAATGTCGGTAAAATGCATCCATTATTGGAAAATTGCTTACGGGTGACCGTCAGCACTCCGGAAGAAAACCAGTTATTCCTCGATGCCCTGAAGGCGTCGCTCGCATCGTAAATTTTAGTATCCGCTTAACATGCCCACGCCACGCGTTGCAGAGGTCACCCGCAATACCAACGAGACGCAAATCCGCGTCGTGATCAACCTCGACGGTACCGGTCAGCAAAAGCTGAATACCGGCGTGCCGTTCCTCGACCACATGCTCGACCAGATTGCGCGGCATGGCTTGATCGATCTTGAGATCGAAGCACGCGGTGATCTGCACATCGATGCGCACCACACCGTGGAGGATGTCGGCATCACGCTCGGCCAAGCTTTCGCCAAGGCGATCGGCGACAAGAAGGGCATCCGTCGCTACGGGCATGCTTATGTCCCGCTGGATGAAGCGCTGTCGCGCGTGGTTGTCGACTTTTCCGGCCGCCCCGGCCTGGAATTTCATGTGCCGTTCAAGCGTGCCATGATCGGCGCCTTCGATGTCGACTTGACGCACGAATTTTTCCAGGGCTTCGTCAACCATGCGCTGGTGACGCTGCACATCGATAACCTGCGCGGCGAAAACGCGCACCATCAGTGCGAAACCGTGTTCAAGGCATTCGGCCGCGCACTGCGCATGGCCGCCGAACTGGATGCGCGTGCGGCAGGCACGATTCCTTCGACCAAGGGCAGTCTGTAAGCGTAGCCTCGCGACTCATTTTTTGACATGAATAAAATCGTTGTAGTGGATTACGGCATGGGCAACCTGCGCTCGGTGGCGCAGGCGCTGCGCCATGTCGCGCCGGAAGCGGACGTGCGCATTTCCGGTGAACTGTCGGATATCAAGTCGGCCGATCGCCTTGTGCTGCCGGGCCAGGGTGCCATTCCGGACTGTATGCGCTGTCTGCGCGAATCGGGATTGCAGGATGCAGTCATCGAATCGACGCGCAGCAAGCCGCTATTGGGAGTGTGCGTCGGCGAGCAGTTACTGTTCGACTGGAGCGAAGAGGGCGACACCCCCGGGCTCGGTTTGCTGCCCGGGAAGGTGGTGCGCTTTCGCCTCGAGGACAAGCTGCAGGCGGACGGATCACGCTTCAAGGTGCCCCAGATGGGCTGGAACCGCGTGAAACAAACGTTGTCCCATCCGCTGTGGAATGGCATTGCTGACAACAGCTACTTCTATTTTGTGCACAGCTACTACGCGATGCCGGACAAGCCGGAGCATATCGCAGGCGAGACCGATTACGGTGCACCGTTCGCTTGTGCCGTGGCAAAAGACAATATATTCGCGACCCAGTTTCATCCGGAGAAAAGCGCGACAGCCGGTTTGCAGCTGTATAAAAATTTCGTTCACTGGAATCCCTGATTTCGGGTGAGTAGTCGTTGCATATTAACTTTACCAACATCAATCCCTCTCTAATGTAGCCATGCTGCTCATACCTGCCATCGACCTCAAAGACGGTCATTGCGTGCGCCTGAAACAAGGCGATATGGACCAAGCCACCGTGTTTTCCGATGATCCCGCGCAGATGGCGCGACATTGGCTGGCACAAGGCGCGCGCCGATTGCATCTGGTCGATCTGAACGGCGCATTTGCTGGCAAGCCGAAGAATGAAGCTGCGGTCAAGGCGATCATTCAGGCAGTGCGCGACTTCGCCGTTGAAAACGGCGCCGATGAAATTCCGGTGCAGCTGGGTGGTGGCATCCGCGACCTCGACACCATCGAGCGCTATCTGGACGATGGTCTGTCGTACATCATCATCGGCACCGCGGCGGTGAAAAACCCGGGATTCCTGCACGACGCATGTAGCGCATTCCCTGGCCAGATCATCGTTGGCCTCGACGCCAAAGACGGCAAGGTCGCCACGGACGGCTGGAGCAAGCTGTCCGGCCACGAAGTGATCGACTTGGCGAAGAAATTCGAGGACTACGGCTGCGAAGCGATCGTGTATACCGACATCGGGCGCGACGGCATGATGGCCGGCGTGAATATCGACGCGACCGTCAAGCTGGCGCGCAGCATGACGATTCCTGTCATTGCCTCGGGCGGCGTGCACAACATCAAGGACGTGGAAGCGCTGTGCGCAGTGCAGGACGAAGGCATCGAAGGCGTGATCTGCGGCCGTTCGATCTACGAAGGCACACTCGATCTGCGCACGGCGCAGGATCGCGCCGATGAACTGAGCGGCCTGGAAGAGGCGGAAGAAGACGAAGCATGACCCTGGCAAAACGCATCATCCCTTGTCTGGACGTGACCGCTGGTCGCGTCGTCAAGGGCGTCAATTTTGTCGAGCTGCGCGATGCGGGAGACCCGGTCGAGATTGCGCGTCGCTATGACGATCAGGGTGCCGACGAATTGACTTTCCTCGACATCACGGCCACCTCCGACGAGCGCGACCTGATCCTGCACATCATCGAGGCAGTTGCGTCACAGGTCTTCATCCCGCTGACTGTCGGCGGCGGCGTGCGCACGGTCGACGATGTACGCCGCCTGTTGAATGCGGGCGCCGACAAGATCAGCATCAACAGCGCTGCAGTCGCCAATCCGCAGATGGTGGCCGACACCGCGCAAAAATACGGTTCGCAATGTATCGTGGTGGCGATTGACGCCAAGAAGTGCGGTGACGGCAAGTGGGAAGTTTTTACGCACGGCGGACGCAAGCCGACCGGGCTCGACGTGGTCGAGTGGGCAAAGAAGATGGAAAGCCTCGGTGTCGGCGAAGTGCTGCTGACCAGCATGGACCGAGACGGCACCAAGAGTGGCTTCGATCTGGCGCTTACGCGCGCCGTATCCGACGCGGTATCGATTCCGGTGATTGCATCCGGCGGCGTCGGCAGTCTGCAGGATCTGGCGGACGGCATCAAGATCGGCAAGGCCGATGCGGTGCTGGCTGCCAGCATTTTTCATTACGGCCAGCATACCGTGCAGGAAGCAAAGCGCTTCATGTCGGAGCAGGGTATTCCGATGAGGCTGGCATGAGCATCAAGGCCAAGTGGCTCAACAAGGTGAAGTGGGATGAAAACGGCCTGGTACCCGTCATCGCACAGGAAGTCGGCTCCAACGACGTGCTGATGTTCGCATGGATGAACCGCGAAGCATTGTCCAAAACGGTGGAGCTGGGCGAGGCGGTGTACTGGAGCCGTTCGCGCAAGAAGCTGTGGCACAAGGGCGAAGAGTCCGGCCATGTCCAGAAAGTGCACGAGATTCGCCTCGACTGCGACGAGGACGTGGTGCTGCTGAAAGTCGAGCAGGCTGACGGCATCGCCTGCCATACCGGGCGCCATTCCTGTTTCTTTCAGAAGTTCGAGGGCGACGCGAAAAACGGCGAATGGCATGCGGTCGAACCGGTGCTGAAAGACCCGGACGAAATTTACAAGTGAATCTACGATGAGTGATACATTAACGCGCCTGGCTCAGGTGATCGAATCGCGCAAGCCTGCCAACGGCGGCGACCCGGACAAGTCGTATGTCGCTCGCCTGTTTTTCAAGGGCGATGATGCAATTCTGAAAAAGATCGGCGAAGAAGCGACGGAAACGGTGATGGCGGCCAAGGATGCGCGCGTAGGTGGCGATAAGTCGAAAGTACTCTACGAGTGCGCCGACCTGTGGTTTCACTCGATGGTCATGCTTGCGCAATTCGACTTGACGCCACAGGATGTGTTGCAGGAACTGGCCCGTCGCGAGGGCATTTCCGGCATTGAGGAAAAGGCGAGCCGCGCCGACAAGGCGTGACTGCAGCGCCGGATGATGAATAACCGGATCGAAAAAACATGACGAACTGCATATTCTGCAAAATCGCTGCGAAGGAAATCCCGGCCAAAACCGTGTATGAAGACGACGATTTGATCGCCTTCCATGACATTAATCCGGCCGCACCGGTCCATTTTTTGATGGTTCCGAAGCAACATATCCCGACTGTTGCAGAATGCAATGAAAGTCACGCGGCGTTGTTGAGTAAAATGCTGCTCTTGGCACCGAAACTTGCTGAGGAACAAGGCTGCGGTTATGCGGTCAATAGCGATGGTGTGGGTAGCGGCGGTTTCAAGCTGCTTTTTAATACCGGTCCGAATGGCGGGCAAGAGGTGTACCATCTGCATTTGCACGTCATTGGCGGACCGCGCCCGTGGCGTCGTTCTGCCTGAAGGCAGGCTGTTTCAAGGACTTGATGTCCGTTTTAGGAGAAAGTAATGGGTTCGTTTAGCATTTGGCACTGGTTGATCGTGCTGGTGATCGTGATGCTGGTGTTTGGCACTAAAAAGCTGGGCAACATCGGTTCCGATTTGGGCAAGGCCGTCAAAGGCTTCAAGGATGGCGTGAAGGGCGAAGAGGAAAAAGCCGCTGCCGACAAGGCGGCGATTGACGTCGAAGCCAGAGAAAAAAAGAGCTGATGCTCTTTCCCCGCTGTTCGTGCGTGACACCGCTCCAGTCGTGTCACGCTCCACTTTTGCATCTCCTTCATGATTGATCTTGGTCTTTCCAAACTTGCACTGATCGGCGTTGTTGCGCTGGTCGTGGTCGGCCCTGAGCGCCTGCCGAAGGTCGCCCGCATGGCCGGCACCTTGTTCGGGCGGGCGCAGCGGTACATCAACGACGTCAAGTCGGAAGTCAGCCGTGAAATCGAGCTTGAAGAATTGCGCAAGGTGCAAAAGGAAATGCAGGAAGCCGCCAGCAATGTCGAACAGACGATAGCGCAGAACATGTCGGAGGTCGAGAAAGAGGTGGGCGGCGCATTTACCAATCCCTTGCTCGATACGCCGACGCCCGACCTCCAGGTGGTCAAGGCAAAGGACTTTCGCAAGAAAAAGCTCGCTCGCACTTCCGCCGTCCCGTCCTGGTTCAAGAAGCAAACCGGCCGCAAGACGCACGTGCTTTCCGGCGCCGCGCGCGTTGCCAAGTATCGCCCGGCCAGTGCAGCCCGCAAAACTACCGTATCCTTTCATTAACATTTCATGAGCGACGAACAACAAACCACGAGTGAAGGCGACACCTTCATCTCGCACCTGGTAGAGCTGCGCAATCGCATCATGAAGGCGTCGGTTGCCGTCATCGTGGTGTTCCTGGGCCTGATGCCATGGGCCGGCAAGATCTACGACTTTATGGCGCAGCCGATGATGGCGGCGCTCCCGGTCGGGAGCAAGATGATTGCCACCGGCGTGATCACGCCGTTCCTGATCCCGGTGAAGGTAACGCTGCTGGTCGCCTTCCTGATCGCGCTGCCGATGGTGCTGTACCAGGCCTGGGCCTTCATCGCGCCCGGTTTGTACGAGCATGAAAAGAAGCTGATCGCACCGCTGGTAGTGTCTTCGTCCATCCTGTTTATCACCGGCGTGGCGTTCTGCTACTTCTTCGTGTTTGGCGTGATTTTCAAGTTCATCAATGAATTTGCGCCCAAGTCGATTGCCGTTGCGCCGGATATCGAAAGTTATTTCGGCTTCGTGATGACCTTGTTCATCGCATTCGGCGTCACGTTCGAAGTGCCGATCGTGGTCATTGTGCTGGTGCGCCTCGGGCTCATCACGGTGGAGAAACTCAAGGCGATCCGGCCTTACGTGATCGTCGGCGCGTTCGTGATCGCGGCGGTCGTCACGCCACCCGACGTCATGAGTCAACTGCTATTGGCTGTCCCGATCTGCCTGCTGTACGAAGCCGGATTGCTGGTGGCCCCCTTGTTCGCGCGTGCGACGCAGGCGCCTGAAGAGACGGTATCCGAAGAAACGACCTGATGACTGCCTGTTACTTTGCTTGACGTAGCCAGGCGATCAGCGGATAGGCGTTTTTGAATTCGGCCGCCAACTCCTTGTCCAGATCGGCGGGAAACTTTTTCTTCAGGCTTGTCTCCTTCCACACGATGAAGCTCTTGTGCTTGATGTACTCGATGTGTGGCGCGTCGGGAGCAAAACCCTTGGGCGGGCGGCTGAGCTTGCCCTCATCCTGCAAGTCGCCGAAAGCGTCTTTCAATTTCTTGTTCTTCAGCATCTTGCCGAAGCCGGCGGCATCATCGATCACGTGCTGGCGAATCGTGCGCAAGCGGTCCGGCGGGGGCATGTACTCGCCGCCGGCAACCAGAAGCGTTCCGCTGGCGTCAATGTGGAAGTAATAGGCGGGGCCGCCGCCCTGACTGGGTTTTTTCAATCCACTTGCCGTAATGGACGCAGAAAATGCAGTCTTGTACGGGCTCTTGTCGTGCGAGAAGCGTATGTCGCGATTAATGCGAAACAGCGCTTTCTTGGGATTGCATCCGGCGACCTCAGGATCGAACTTGCCGATCTCCGCAATCAGTCTTCCCACCAATTCGAGAAATTCTGCGCGCAGGATGTCATAACGCGGCTTGTTCATCACGAACCAGGCGCGGTTATTGTTCTCCGATAGCTCGCCGAGGAATTGGATCAGATCGCGGATATGCATGAGGGTTTGTTGTTATTTAGCGTTCGTCGTCTTCTTCCCGGTCTTCGCGGCGCGGTTTCGGGCGCTTGCCGACGACGACGTCCAGCGTCGACTCCTGGCTTCTGCGCAGCACGGTCATCCTTGCCTTGTTGCCGGGCTTGAGTTGCGCGATCAGGTTGAGCATGTCGGTCGTATCGGTTACGGGCTTGCCTTCGACGGCCACCAGGATGTCGCCCGGCCGCATGCCGGCCTTGTCTGCGGGCCCGCCCTTCAGGACGCCCGCAATGATGGCGCCCGATTTTTTCGCCAGGCCGAAGCTCTCGGCCAGTTCCGGCGTGATGTCTTGCGGTTCGACGCCGATCCAGCCGCGGATGACCTGGCCGTTTGCGATGATCGCTTCCATCACCGTCTTTACGGTTGTTACCGGTATCGCAAAGCCAATGCCGAGCGAGCCGCCGCTGCGGGAGTAAATGGCGGTGTTGATACCGAGCAGATTGCCATTGGTATCGATCAGCGCGCCGCCGGAGTTGCCTGGGTTGATGGCGGCATCGGTCTGGATAAAGTTTTCAAATGTATTGATTCCAAGGTGGTTGCGCCCGAGAGCCGATACGATGCCCATGGTCACGGTCTGTCCCACGCCAAACGGATTGCCGATGGCGAGCACCACGTCGCCTACCCTGGACTGCTCGGCATGGCCCAGAGTGATGGAGGGCAGGTTCGGTATGTCGACCTTGATGACTGCAAGGTCCGTCTCCGGGTCGGCGCCGACTAGCTTGCCTGACGCTTTGCGGCCGTCGGCCAGTGCCACTTCAATTTCGTCGGCTGTTTCGATCACATGGTTGTTGGTCAATACATAGCCTTGCGGACTCACAACGACGCCGGAACCCAGACTGAACTGCTTTTCCTCCTGCTGCTCCCCGAAGAAACGGCGAAACAGCGGATCGTCCATGAACGGGCTTTGCGGCTGGCGCGTGCCCTTGGTCGTGAAAATGTTGACGACGGCAGGCATCGCGCGCCGGGCCGCATCGCGATAGGAATTCTGGATCGGGCCGGAATTTGCCGGCGCTTCCATCACGGGAACTGATGAGGGCGCAACGCGGGTCATGCGTGCGCCGCTGGCCAGCTCCCTGGCCCATTCCGGCTTAAGGCTCGCTACAATGAACCAAACGGCTAAACCGACGGTGACGGTTTGGGCAAACAATAGCCAGAGACGTCGCATAAAGGGTGAAAAAATGAATCGAAAATCAGTAAATAGGGACGATTTCGCAAAATACCTAGAGCAGGCGCTCGATATTAACCGCTTTCGCGATTATTGCCCAAATGGTATGCAGGTCGAAGGCAGGGTCGAAATTAAAACTATTGTAACGGGAGTGACTGCAAGTCTGGCGTTGATCGAAGCGGCCATTGATGTAAATGCGGATGCGATCCTCGTCCATCACGGCTACTTCTGGCGCGGAGAGGATGCGCGCGTGGTAGGCCCTAAGCAAAAGCGCCTGAAATTGCTCTTGAGCCGAGATATCAGCCTCTTTGCATATCATCTGCCGCTCGACATGCATCCCGATCTGGGAAATAACGCGCAACTGGGTCTGCGGCTGGGGCTTGTGCCGGGCGGGCGCTTCGGCGAGGATAATTTGGGGTGGCTTGGCGTGCCGGCAGACCCGGCAGCAAAAACTGTTGGCGACCTTGCGCGCATCGTCGAACGGCAGCTGGGGCGGGTTCCACTTCTCATCGGCGACGCGGAGCAACCACTGGGCGCGGTTGGATGGTGCACTGGTGCTGCACAGAATTTACTGAGCGACGCAATCGCCGCCGGGGCGACGGTTTATCTGAGCGGAGAGATATCCGAGCCGACGGTTCATCTAGCCAGGGAGTCTGGTGTCGCATATCTGGCCTGTGGTCATCACGCGACGGAGCGTTACGGCGTTCAAGCGCTCGGCCAGCACCTTGCTGAGGCTTTTGGCATCGAACACCATTTCATCGATGTAACCAATCCAGTCTGAAGAAATGTACTAAAAGTGAACATTATCCCTATATTATGATGGGAGGATTATTCTTGCAGGCGAGGAATTGACATGGTGTTGGCTGAAACATCGCACAAGCCAGTTGGTGTTTTGATAGTTGAAGACGATGCGGTAACGCGCAAATCCCTGTGCCTCGCAATTGAGGCAGATCCGGGGCTGAGCCTGTTAGCCGCATTCGATAGCGTCAAGCCGGCGCTGGCCTGGCTCGAGGAAGAGAACGCCGACGTGCTCATGACGGACCTCGGGCTGCCTGACGGATCGGGCATCGAAATCATTCATGCCTGTGCAAAGCACCATCCACAGACCGACATTATGGTGGTCACGATGTCAAGCGACGAAGCCAATGTGCTGGCATGTATCGAGGCGGGGGCGTCGGGATATGTCCTTAAGGATGCCGGCAGGATGGATATTGCGCGCGCGGTGCTCGACTTGCGCGACGGCGGCGCTCCCATGAGTCCCGCCATTGCGCGCATGGTGCTGGCCAAGGTGCGCGATGGGAAAAATGAGCCGCTCGCGACAGCTGGGCAGGACGCTGCCATAACTAGTCTGACCAAGCGTGAAGCGGCAATCCTTGACCTGATCGCACAGGGTGACAGCTACGGTGAAGTGGCCAAAATGCTTTCCGTATCTGTCGGAACGGTGCAAACGCACATCAAGAACATTTATGGCAAGCTGTCCGTGCATTCGCGCGGGGAAGCCGTCTTTGAGGCACATCGGCGTGGCCTGCTTCAATTGGGGCGCCTAAGGGCCCGTCAGTAACGTCGCATCGGCCCGGGATTATCCGGGCCTTTTTATATCGATGCGGTATCGGTCGCGCCCTTCAGTCATTCTGCAAAAATCATTGTCAGCCCATTCGCTCTTCGCATATCAATTTGTTATCTGGGTGATAATTTCCTGCTGCTGTCACCTCGCTGGGCGGCGCCATGAGTGCTTCAAAAAGTTCCCGGAATTTGCGCAACGCATCAGGTATACGCTTTAAATCAAATGCGCCCCACGCTATAATCGAATGTTGCTGGTGGTTTCGACATATTCCGAATTTTGTTGACTGATTGGGGTTGGTATGAGTAACGAAAAGCAGGTCGATTCCGGTCGACGCGGCTTGCTCGCCGCTACATGCGCGGTGGGCGGTGTGGCCGGATTGGCTACGGCGGGGGCCTTTGTGTCCACCTTCCAGCCGTCCGAGCGAGCAAAGGCTGCAGGCGCGCCGGTAGAGGTGGATATCGCCGGCATGGCGCCGGGGGAAATGAAAACCGTGGAATGGCGCGGCAAGCCCGTGTGGATCCTGAAGCGCTCCCCGGAAATGGTCGAGTCGCTCAAGAAGACCGACGCCCAAGTGGCCGATCCCAAGTCCGAACGTAATAAAGATGACCTGACGCCCGAATACGCGCGCAACGAATACCGTTCCATCAAGCCGGAAATTCTGGTTGCAGTCGGTATCTGCTCGCATCTTGGCTGCTCGCCGTCTTCCAAATTCCAGGCAGGCGCACAGCCGTCACTGCCAGACGACTGGCAAGGCGGTTTCCTGTGCCCGTGCCATGGCTCGACCTTCGACTTGGCCGGTCGCGTGTTCAAGAACAAACCGGCTCCGGACAACCTGCAAGTGCCGCGCCATATGTACCTTAGCGAAACCAAGCTGGTCATCGGTAAAGACGAGAAAGGCGAGGCATAATCATTATGGCATTTCAAGAGAAACAGCTTCCCGCTGACGCGCCGGTTTCTGCCAAGGCGCTGAACTGGATCGATGCGCGCTTCCCGCTGACCTCGACCTGGAAGGCGCATCTGTCTGAATACTATGCGCCGAAAAACTTCAATTACTGGTACGCGTTCGGTTCGCTCGCGCTGCTGGTGCTGGTGATTCAGATCGTCAGCGGCATCTTCCTCGTGATGCATTACAAGCCGGATGCCAGCCTCGCGTTCAATTCAGTTGAATACATCATGCGCGATGTGCCATGGGGATGGCTGGTGCGCTACATGCATTCCACCGGCGCTTCTTCATTCTTCATCGTGGTCTACCTGCACATGCTGCGCGGCCTCTTGTACGGTTCCTACCGCAAGCCGCGCGAGCTGGTCTGGCTGTTTGGTGTCGCGATTTTCCTGTGCTTGATGGCGGAAGCCTTCATGGGCTATCTGCTGCCATGGGGCCAGATGTCGTACTGGGGCGCGCAGGTGATCGTGAACCTGTTCGGCGCGATCCCGTTCATCGGCCCGGACCTGTCGCTGTGGATTCGTGGTGACTACGTGGTGTCCGACGCAACGCTGAACCGCTTCTTCTCGTTCCACGTGATCGCCGTTCCGCTGGTGCTGATTGGCCTCGTCGTGGCGCACATCGTCGCGCTGCACGAAACCGGTTCCAATAACCCGGACGGCGTCGAGATCAAGGCAAAGACCGACGCTAACGGCATCCCGCTCGACGGTATCCCGTTCCATCCGTACTACTCGGTGCACGACGTATTCTGCGCGGCGGTGTTCCTGATCGTGTTTTTTGCAATTGTCTTCTTCGCACCGGAAATGGGTGGTTACTTCCTCGAAGCGAACAACTTCATCCCGGCAGATCCACTGAAGACCCCGCCGCATATCGCTCCGGTCTGGTATTTCACGCCGTTCTACTCGATCCTGCGCGCGACCACTTCGCAGTTCATGTATGCGCTGGAAATCGGTGTAGTGGCTTATCTGGCGCTGTTGCTGGTGAAGTCCAAGCTGAGCGGCAAGGTGAAACTGGGCGCGACGATTGTCGCGGCTGTTGCACTGGTTGGCATGTTCATTTTCGATGCCAAGTTCTGGGGTGTGGTGTTGATGGGTGTTTCCGTGATGATCCTCGGTGGTCTGCCATGGCTCGATCATTCCCCGGTCAAGTCGATTCGCTACCGTCCGAGCTGGCACAAGTATGTGTACCTCGTGTTCGGCATCGCGTTCGTGATCCTCGGTTATCTGGGCGTGTTGCCGCCGACCGAAGGTCGCACCCTGGTATCGCAGATTTGCACCTTCATCTACTTCGGCTTCTTCCTGCTGATGCCGTGGTGGAGCAAGATGGGCTCCTTCAAGCCAGTGCCTGACCGCGTCAACTATCATCCGCACTAAGCCGCAAAAGGGATAAGAGAATCATGACATTTCTGAAAAAACTGATTGCGGCTCTGGCGCTGGTGCCGGCGCTGGTGTTGGCGAGTGAGGGAGGCCCTTCGCTCGATCACGCACCGGACCGCACCAAGGATCTGGCAGCGCTGCAAAATGGCGCCAAGCTTTTCGTGAACTACTGCTTGAACTGCCATTCCGCCTCTGCGATGCGTTACAACCGGCTGAAGGATATCGGCCTGACCGAAGAGCAGATCAGGAACAACCTGCTCTTCGCTTCGGATAAGGTTGGTGATCTGATGAAGGTGGCGATGCAACCCAAAGACGCCAAGGTATGGTTTGGCGCGGCACCACCCGATCTGTCGGTCATCGCTCGTGCAAAGTCATCCGAAGCAGGGAGCGGCGCGGACTGGCTGTACACCTACCTGCGTACCTTCTACAAGGATGACTCCCGCCCGACCGGCTGGAACAACTTAGTGTTCCCGAACGTCGGCATGCCGCACGTGATGTGGGAATTGCAGGGCATCAATAGCGCCAAATTCGTCGAGGAAAAAGATCCGCACGAGGCAGGTAAAACCATTCACAAGTTCGAAGGATTCGAACAAGTGAAGCCGGGAAAGATGACAAAGACCGAGTACGACAATGCTGTTGCCGATCTGGTCGGTTATCTTGAATGGATGGGCGAGCCTGCGCAAAATACGCGCAAGCGGTTGGGTGTTTGGGTACTGTTGTACCTTGGCATCTTTGCTGTGCTCGCATGGCGCTTGAACGCTTCCTATTGGAAAGACGTTAAATAAAAAAGTATTGCTCGTCGTTCTCTTGAATGGCGGGCGTTTGTTTCGGGGTGAGCCGTATGACGTCTCACCCCCTTTGTTTCTAAGGAACTGCATATGATGGTTCTCTATTCGGGCACCACTTGCCCATTTTCGCAACGCTGCCGCTTAGTCCTGTTTGAAAAAGGCATGGACTTCGAGATCCGCGATGTTGATCTGTTCAACAAGCCGGAAGACATTTCGGTAATGAATCCGTATGGACAAGTACCGATCCTAGTCGAGCGCGACTTGATTCTGTATGAATCCAATATCATCAATGAATATATTGATGAGCGTTTTCCGCATCCGCAGTTGATGCCGGCTGATCCGCTCATGCGCGCCCGTGCGCGACTGATGCTCTTTAACTTCGAGAAAGAATTGTTTATCCATGTTCATACACTGGAAAACGATAAATCGAAGGGGGCAGAAAAGCTGCATGAAAAAGCTCGTGCAGAAATTCGTGATCGCCTGACGACATTGGCGCCCTTGTTCATGAAGAACAAGTACATGCTGGGCGACGAATTTTCGATGCTCGACGTGGCGATTGCCCCGCTGTTATGGCGCCTGGATCATTATGGAATCGAACTATCCAAGACTGCCGCGCCTCTGATGAAATATGCTGAGCGCATTTTCTCGCGTCCGGCGTATATTGAAGCGCTGACGCCGTCCGAAAAGGTTATGCGCCGATAATCGGCAGACTGTGTCCTGTATCCCCGCGTTGTCACGCAATGCATGGATACAGTGACGTCAACTCCATTCCGGCCAGAAATTATGTCTGAAATCTCGACCAAACCTTATTTGCTGCGCGCCATTTATGAATGGTGTACGGATAATGGGTACACACCTTATCTTGCAGCAATGGTGGATACCAATACGCGTGTGCCGCGCGAATTTGTAAAGAATGGGGAGATTGTTCTTAACATCAGCTTCACCGCCACAAGCGGCTTGAAGATGGAGAACGATTACATTAATTTCCATGCCCGCTTTGGTGGTGTCGCACGCGATATTTCGATCCCAGTAGAAAATGTGGTTGCCATCTACGCGCGCGAGAATGGCCAGGGAATGGCGTTTGAAGTTTCGCCGTTACCTGCAGGCGATGAATCCGAGGGGGGGAGTGGCGATGCGGCAAAAGGAGCTGCACTAGCCGCAGCTCCCTCCTCAGAGCAGGAAACGGCCTCATCAACGACCGACCCCGACGACCATGGCGGCCCGTCAAAAAAAGGCGGGCGACCAACGCTAACCCGGATCAAATAAAGTACAATACGGGTCGTTCAAGTTTTGCCGGCTTAGCTCATCTGGTAGAGCAGTTGATTTGTAATCATCAGGTGGCGGGTTCGAGTCCTGCAGCCGGCACCAATAAAAAAACCCGCGGTCTGATGATCGCGGGTTTTTTCTTTCTGATGCCGTAAAAGCGGCGCGTTAGCGGCAACAGCGCGGAATTAGTCTCCCGTCTTCATCCCGCTCCAGCGCGACGCCAGCACATGCGGGATATCGAACAGGTCCAGCACGCGCCCGACTGTGTGGTCGACCATTTCGGCAATGGTTTGCGGGCGCTGGTAGAAAGCGGGCAGCGGAGGAAAGACGATGCCGCCCATTTCAGTCACCGCTGTCATGTTGCGCAGGTGCGCCAAGTTCAGCGGCGTTTCGCGCACCATCAACACCAGGCGCCGTCGCTCCTTCAGAACGACATCCGCCGCGCGTGCGATCAGGTTGTCCGATAAGCCGTGCGCTACTGAAGCGAGCGTTTTCATCGAGCATGGCGCGATCACCATGCCTGCCGATTGAAACGAGCCGCTCGCTATCGCGGCGCCAATGTCGCGCACATTGTGCACCACCTCGGCCAGCGCTTCGACCTCTTTGCGGCCCATGTCCAGCTCTTGATGCAGGTTGAGCACGCCGGCGTCGGAGACCATCAGATGCGTTTCGACCTGACCCAGCTCGCGCAATACCTGCAGCAGGCGCACGCCGTACACCGAGCCGGTGGCGCCGGTAATGGCAACGATCAGCCGTTTCGCCGCGGGCATGGGATGCAAGAGGGCGGTGGCGAAATCGGGCTTGCTCAGGACTTCAGCAAGTTTTGCAGTTCGCCGGATTCGAACATCTCGCTCATGATGTCGGCGCCGCCGATGAATTCACCCTTCACATACAGCTGCGGAATGGTCGGCCAGTTGGAGAATTCCTTGATGCCCTGGCGGACTTCCGCGTCTTCCAGCACATTGACCGTGATGATGTTCTGTATGCCGCAGGCATTCAGAATCTGCACTGCGCGGCCGGAAAAACCGCATTGCGGAAACTGAGCCGTGCCTTTCATGAACAGCACCACCGGGTTCTGGCTTACGGTTTCTTTGATCCAATTTTGTACGTCGCTCATGGCGTTACCTCTAAAAGTTCACAACGCGTTCATTATAGGGAAAAGCGGGCAGGGGTGCCGCCCTCTGCTGCCAAATATTGCAGCCGAATGCATGTTAAAAAGGAAAGCGAAAGTCCATGAGGGGAAAGGTGCGGTCACCGGCACCGTTCCTCTCGAATGGCAAAAAACAAGTCCGCGCTAGCCCTTGAGTTTCGCAAACGCTGCTGCCATCGCGTTGTTCGCCGCCGGTTGGCGCGCTTGCTGCTGATGCTGCGTCATCCGGCGCGCATCGTTGCGATCAGCGCGCTGTTCGGGGCGAGCGCCTGCCGGCGGCGGCGTATCGGACAGGCGCATCGTGAGCGCGATGCGGCGACGCTTTTCATCGACTTCCAGCACCTTGACCTTGACCACCTGTCCGGCCTTGACGACGCTATGCGGGTCGCGCACGAAAGTGTTGGACAGCGCGGAAATATGCACCAGCCCATCCTGGTGCACCCCGATGTCGACAAACGCGCCGAAGGCGGCGACATTGGTGACCACGCCTTCCAGGATCATGTCCGGGCGCAGGTCCTTGATGTCTTCCACGCCTTCCTTGAAGGTCGCGGTCGTGAACTCCGGACGCGGATCGCGGCCCGGTTTTTCCAGTTCCTTGATGATGTCGGTGATGGTCGGCACGCCGAACCGGTCGTCAGCATATTTCGCCGGATTGAGCGACTTCAATGCCTTGCCGTCGCCAATCACGCTCTTCACATCCTTCTTGATGTCGGCCAGGATTTTTTCGACGACCGGATACGACTCCGGGTGCACGGCGGACGCATCGAGCGGATTGTCGCCATTCATGATGCGCAAAAAGCCGGCGGCCTGTTCGAACGTCTTGTCACCTAGGCGCGGCACCGCACGCAGCTCGGCGCGCGACTTGAACATGCCTTTCATGTCACGGTAGTTGATGATGCTTTGCGCCACGCTCGAACTCAGGCCCGACACGCGCGCCAGCAGCGGTGCGGAAGCGGTATTGACGTCGACGCCGACGGCATTCACGCAATCCTCGACCACCGCGTCGAGCGAGCGCGCCAGCTGCGTCTGGCCCACGTCGTGCTGGTACTGGCCGACGCCGATCGACTTCGGATCGATCTTCACCAGTTCGGCCAGCGGATCCTGCAGGCGTCGTGCGATCGATACCGCGCCGCGCAGCGACACGTCCAGCTCCGGCAGCTCGCGCGAGGCGTATTCGGAGGCGGAATAGACCGAGGCCCCGGCTTCCGACACGACGATCTTGGTGAGCTTGAGTTCCGGATGCTGCTTGATCAGGTCCTGCGCCAGCTTGTCCGTTTCGCGCGACGCTGTGCCGTTGCCAATCGAGATGAGGGCAACGTTATGCTTGGCCGCCAGCAGCGCCAGCGTATGGATCGATCCATGCCAGTCGTTGCGCGGCTGGTGCGGGTAGATCGTCGCGGTATCGACCACCTTGCCGGTTGCGTCCACCACCGCCACCTTGACGCCGGTACGCAGGCCAGGATCGAGGCCCATGGTGGCGCGCGGACCGGCGGGAGCCGCAAGCAGCAGGTCCTTCAAATTGCGCGCAAAGACATTGATCGCTTCGGCCTCGGCGCGCTCGCGCAGGCTTGTCATCAGCTCGGTTTCGAGGTGCATGAACACCTTCACGCGCCACGCCCAGCGCACCGTATCCGCCAGCCATTTGTCCGCCGGGCGGCCCCGATTGGCGATGCCGAAGCGCGCGGCGATGCGGCCTTCGCACGGATTGTGCGGCGCATCCCATTTCGGCTTTTCTTCTTCGCTGTCCAGGCGCAGCGATACCGTCAGCACTTCCTCGCGGCGGCCGCGGAACAGAGCGAGCGCGCGATGCGACGGAATGGTGCCGATAGTTTCCGAGTAATCGAAGTAGTCGGCGAACTTCGCGCCCGCATCTTCCTTGCCTTCCACGACCTTCGACTCGACCACGCCGTGCTCGGTCAGGAATTCGCGCAGGGCTTGCAGCAGCGTGGCGTCTTCGGCGAAGCGTTCCATCAGGATCTGGCGCGCGCCATCGAGCGCGGCCTTGGCGTCGGGTACGCCCGGATTGTCGCCGTTGGTGGTGGTGAAGGCTGGCTTCAGGTATTTGGCCGCTTCTTCCTCGGGATTGAGCGACGGGTTCGCCAGCAGCGCGTCGGCCAGCTCGGTAAGTCCTGCTTCGGCCGCGATCTGCGCCTTGGTGCGGCGCTTCGGCTTGTAAGGCAGATACAGGTCTTCCAGCCGGGTCTTGTCCTCGGCATGCACGATCGTATCGAGCAGTTCCGGCGTCATCTTGCCTTGTTCCTCGATCGACGCAATGATCGCGGCGCGCCGGTCTTCCAGCTCGCGCAGATAGCGCAGCCGCTCTTCCAGCAGGCGCAACTGGATATCGTCCAGTCCACCGGTGGCTTCCTTGCGGTAGCGCGCAATAAACGGCACCGTGGCGCCTTCATCCAGCAGGGCGACGGCGGCGGCGACTTGCGCCGGCTTGGCGGCAAGTTCAACGGCAAGGCGTTGTTCGATTGATGGCAGCATGAGAAATCGGAATGAAGAAAATCAAGCGGATGATGATACGCAATTTATGCGAAAGCGTCAGTCTTGACAGGGCTGAAAACGGTTGTGCGCGGGTGTTACCGGCGGCCGCCGCTGACGCGGTCGATTCCTGCCAGGTCTTTCCAGCTTTGTACTTCCTGAAAGCCTTGCGCCGCGAGCAGGTCGCGCACCGCAGGCGCCTGGTCGTAGCCATGCTCCATCAGCAGCCAGCCGCCGGGAGCCAGGTGATGCGGCGCGCCGCCAACGATTTGGCGCAGCGCCGACAACCCGTCCGCATGATCCGTGAGCGCGCCCACCGGCTCGAAACGCAAATCGCCTTGCGACAAATGCGGATCGCCCGCGACGATGTAGGGGGGATTGGAGACGATGATGTCGAACTGTCGGCTACTGACGGCGCCGTACCAATCGCTTTGCAGGAATTCGACATTCACGCCATGGCGTGCCGCGTTGCGCCGGGCGACGGCAAGCGCCGCGGCGCTGCTGTCGATCGCGCTGACTGCAGCGCCCGGCAGAGAATTGGCGATGGCGATGGCAATCGCGCCAGATCCGGTGCCCAGGTCGAGTACGCGTGCGCCGTTGGCGGCATTTTCAAGCGCCAACTCCACCAGCAATTCGGTCTCCGGGCGCGGGATCAGCACGTCCGGTGTGGTGTAGAGCATCAGACCGTAGAACTCGCGCTCGCCCACGATGTAGGCGATCGGCTCGCCGTCGAGCCGGCGCTGAAACAGCGCCGATGCCAGCGTGCATTCATCGGCGCCAAGCACGCGCTGCGATTGCGTAATGAGCTGCACGCGCGTCAGTCGCAGCGCGTGGCCCAGCAGGATGCGCGCGTCGAGTGCGGCAAGCGGCGCGCTGCGCAGCGCGTCGGCAATCGTGCTGCCGGGCGCAAGCATGAAGGAGCGGGACGGATGGGGCATCGTGTCCGTCATGATAAGGGGGCGATTCAGCGGCTTTGCCGCAGCGCTGCCCAGATCAGGACCAGCGCGAAGATTGAGAACCAGATCAGCGACCAGTTCGGCGTCTGCAGGCCGAGAATGGGGGCGTACTCGGTGCTGCACAGGCCGTCGGCCTTGAACACGTACGGCAGCAGCTCGGCGGTAGGAATCTTGTTCAGCGAGGTTTCCAGTGGATCGATGCCGCAGGAGACGCTGGGATGCGCTTTTACCCACAGGTGCCAGCTTGCCACGCCCACGCCGGACAGGGCGACCAGCGCGCCCAGCGCCGCGCCGAGGCGGGTCAAGGCGCGTGGCAGCGCCGCGAAAATGAAACACACCAGCGCCAGGCCGACAAAGATATAGCGCTGAATCACGCACAGCGGGCAGGGCAGCATGTTTTTGACATGCTGCAGGTAGAGCGCAAAGCCGACCAGCGAAAGCGCAATGATGCCGGCAGCCAGTAACACGGGTTTGGAGGTTTTCATTTTTTCCTGGTGGTGATGGAGCATGGCCTTGGAGTCAGTCCCGCAAGAAATAGTTCCCTTTTTGCAATGGCCGCAGCTTACGCCTCTTCGCCCAGCTGCGCCAGCAACTCGGCCTGGTGTTCCGCCACCAGCGCGCTGGTCAGTTCTTCCAGGTCGCCGTCCATGATGAAATCGAGCTTATACAACGTTAAATTGATGCGGTGATCGGTCATGCGCCCCTGCGGATAATTATAGGTGCGGATGCGTTCGCTGCGGTCGCCCGAGCCGATCAGCGACTTGCGTGTCGCCGCTTCCTTGGCCTGTTGCTCGCGCAGCTGCATGTCCTTGATGCGCGCGGCCAGCACTTTCAGGGCGGACGCCTTGTTCTTGTGCTGGCTGCGGTCGTCCTGGCATTCGACTACGAGGCCGGTCGGGATGTGGGTGATGCGCACTGCCGAGTCAGTCTTGTTGATGTGTTGGCCGCCCGCGCCGGAGGCGCGGAAGGTATCGATGCGGATATCGGCCGGATTGATGTCGACATCTTCGACTTCGTCTGCTTCGGGCATCACCGCCACCGTGCAGGCCGAGGTATGGATGCGGCCCTGGGTTTCGGTGGCCGGCACGCGTTGCACGCGGTGGCCGCCGGATTCGAACTTCAGTTTCGAATAGGCGCCGAAGCCGATGATGCGCACGATGACTTCCTTGTAGCCGCCGATTTCCGACGGCGACTCCGACACCATCTCGACCTGCCAGCGGTTGCGTTCGGCATAGCGGGTGTACATGCGCAACAGGTCGCCGGCGAACAGCGCCGCTTCGTCGCCGCCGGTGCCGGCGCGGATTTCGAGGTAGATGTTGCGCTCGTCGTTCGGGTCTTTTGGCAGCAGCATCTTTTGCAGGTCGAGTTCAAGCTGCTCGATGCGCGCCTTGGCATTCGTGATTTCTTCCTGCGCCAGTTCCTTCATGTCCGGGTCGTACAGCATGTCCTGCGCTGCCTTGATGTCTTCGCCGGCCTTCACGTAGTCCTGGTACAGGGCGACGAGCGGGCCGAGTTCCGCGTGTTCGCGCGTGAGCTTGCGATACTGCTCCATGTCGGCGGTAATGCCCTCCTGCATCAGCAGGTTATTCACTTCTTCCAGCCGTTCGGTAAGCTGGTCGAGTTTTGCAAGCATTGAAGGTTTCATATCGTTCCGAGGGGTGAGATCGTGGCGGGGTGAAGCGCGGCGTGGAACCGCCGCAACTGCCAGTGCCTCCGCTACGGGAAGCGTGAGAAGGGCGCTAGCGCTTGGTGCGGAACAGTTGCGGCAACAAGGCCGCGAGGCGCGCGCGTTCATCGCCTTGCGCATTGTGCAGGGCTTGTTGCGGACCGTGCAGGAACTTGGCGGTAAGGCCTTTCGACAGGGCGTCCAGCACGACGTCGATGTCTTCGCCTTTGGCGAGCAGTTTCTTTGCGCGTTCCAGTTCGGCCATGCGGATGGCCTCGCTGGTTTCGCGCAAGTCCTGGATCACCGGCACCACGGCGCGGCTGTCGATCCAGTGCATGAAGGATTGCACGCGTGTTTCGATGATCGCTTCGGCTTGCGCGACTGCCGCCTGGCGGTTTTCCAGGCCGGTCTGCACCGCCGCGCCCAAGTCGTCAACGGTGTACAAGAAGACGTCGTCAAGCCGGCCGACTTCCGATTCGATATCGCGCGGTACGGCGATGTCGACCATGAACATGGGCTTGTGGCGGCGCGCCTTGATGGCACGCTCGACCATGCCCAGGCCGATAATCGGCAGAGAAGATGCCGTGCAGGAGACCACGATGTCGTATTTCGCCAGCTGGTCCGGCAGCTCCGCCAGCCGGATTGCCTGGCCGTTGAAGCGATGGGCCAGCGCCTCGCCGCGCTCGAGCGTGCGGTTGGCGATGGTCAGTGTCTTCGGATTTTGCGCCGCGAAGTGGGTGGCGCACAGCTCGATCATTTCGCCCGCGCCGATGAACAGCACGTTCTGCTGCGAGATCTTGTCGAAAATGCGTTGCGACAGTCGCACGGCTGCCGCCGCCATCGACACGCTGTGCGCGCCGATTTCGGTCGTGGTGCGCACCTCTTTCGCGACGGCGAAGGTGCGCTGGAACATCTGGTGCAGATAAGTGCCCAGCCCGCCGGCGGCTTCCGCGTGACGCACCGCATCCTTCATCTGGCCGAGGATCTGTGGCTCGCCCAGCACCATGGAATCGAGGCCGGACGCGACGCGGAATGCGTGGCGCACCGCGTTTTCCTGCGGCAGCGTGTACAAATAAGGGCGCAGTTCTGCGTACGGCAGACTGTGATATTGCGCGAGGAAGTGCGCAGTGGAGTCGATTGCCGCCTCGACGCCGCCGGGAATATGGTTGGCGGCATACAATTCGGTGCGGTTGCAGGTCGATAGAATCGCAGCTTCATCGCTGGAGGCGCTGGAGGCGCCGCGGCTGAACCAGGCACGGGCCGACGCCACCGCTTGACCAATCTGGTCTGCGGGGAAGGCCACCTTTTCGCGCAGCGAAACAGGCGCAGTGGTGTGGTTGAGGCCAACGGCTAGGAGCTGCATTCGGATATCGATTTATTCCCGGATTTCAGCGCAATATTATACGCTTGTTGCTGAAAGGCATAAGCAGGGTGTTGCCATTGCCAAAACAGCATGACACGCATTTCCGCCTGCGTGCGAATGCTTCGAGTGTGTTCCGCGCAACAGGTTCACCTGGCCAATTGTTCCAGCCGATATCCGAAGCTGTAGACGGGGGCCAGCCGGAAGCCGTTTTCCGGACGCAAACCCAGCTTGTTGCGGATGCGGGATACATGCGTGTCCATGGTGCGTGATGGTACGTCGGCTTCGCGTGACCAGACGTTTTCCTGAATATAGGCGCGCGACAGCGGGCGTCCCAGATTGCGGAAAAACAGCAGTGCAAGTGCGAATTCTTTCTGCGTCACATCGAGCGGTACGTCGTTGAGCGCCAGGCGGCATGTGTTTGCATCGAATGCGAAGTTGCCGAAACGGACAGTCACATCAGCTTGCCGCTGCGGGTAGGCGCGCTTGAGCAATGTCTGCACGCGCATGACCAGTTCGCCGCGGCGCAGCGGCTTTACCTGATAATCGGTGGCGCCGGCGGCCAGCGCGGCGAGCAGACCGTCTTCATCGGCTCGCCCGACGAGCAGCAAGATCGGCAGGGCGGGGCGGCTGCCGTGTATTGCACGTACCACATCCGGCGTCGAGGAAGGATGCGCTTGCCAGTCGATGATCAGCAGATCTGCGTCCTCAGGCAGCACCGGGGCGAGCCCTTTCACGCCGCTGGCATGCAACGTACAGGCATGCCCTCCCGACGCCAGTGCCTGGTGTACCAGTTCTGCTTGCTCGGGGGTATTGTCAATGACAGCAATTCTCATGGTGCATTTCAATCCATAGGCGTGGCCGATTTTCGGCATATTATCGCCGCGCCGGCGCTACAATCGGTATTGTCTGAACAGTCACACTGCCTGGTGGCCATGAACATGAATCCGTTTAGTGCGTTTGGCAAGCGACCCCGAGATGACTGGACGTTGGTGCCGTCGACCGAGAAGGACATCGAGGCCGTGCGCACGAAGTGCCGGCGTCTCGTAACGCGGCGCGCAGCCGTGTCGGCCGGAGTGTCCGTGGTGCCGATTCCAGGGCTCGATCTCGCGACCGACCTCGGCCTGCTGGTTAACCTGATCGAGGAAATCAACGTCGAATTTGGACTCACGCCGGAGCAGATCGGGCGCCTGCAGCCGAAAAGCAGGGTGCTCGTGTACGAAGTTGTCGCCGGCATGGGGAGCGTACTGGTCGGAAAGTTGGTCACGCGCGAACTGGTCACGCACTTGCTCAAGCGCGCCGGCATGAAGGCGATGTTGAAGTACACCGCGAAGATCGTCCCGGTCGCCGGGCAGATCGCATCGGCCACGCTCGGTTTTGCCGCATTCCGTGTGATCGGCTATCAGCATGTGGATGCCTGCGTCAAGGTGGCGCGGGAACTGATGACGCTTGGCGTCAAGCAGTCTCATTGAACGGGCGAGAACGCTGGCCGGATGGCGGCCCGTTGCAGTGTCAGTTGAATTCCCGGTTGTCGCTTGCGTATGACGGGCAGCCGTCCTTTCCCCATTTGCCGTTGCAGGCTTGCCACTTGCACTGTTCGCGCCGGAAGAAGTTGCCCATTTCCTGGCATTGCGCATAGCGGTCCGGTGCGCCGGTTGACTGGCTTAGTGCCACGCTGTTTTGCGCGAGGAGCGGCTGCTCTTCAAGCGACTTCTTCTGGGACTTTGCGAGAGTGGTCGCCGGTTTTTTCTTTGCGCCGTCCGCCATCAGTTGCCGCGTATGCACCTGAGCTAGCTTCTTGTCCATCGCCGGCTTGCTCGCCGTAGTGTCGGCGTGATTCGAGTGTTTGGCGGCGATCTTCGTTTTGCGTGGTGGCGCATTTTTTTCGACTGCGGCGCTGCTCGCGCCGGACTCCGGCATGGCGGCAAGCAATGGGACAGCTGCCGCAGCCTGCCCCACTTGCACGGCATGCCGATTGGACTTGAGCGCGCCGAGCGAGAGAACGACAACCGCAGTCAGGCAAATGCTGATGAGAACGGCCTTGGCGGCGCTGGGGAGGCCATGTTTCGTCGCCTGAGCCGTTTTTGTCGCGCTGGGTCGCGCGATGAGTGTCAAGGCGCTTGACTGGCCACTGTCCTGCTCGGCCGAGTTTTCCTGCCTGCCGGCGACGACTGCGGGCAGGTGGCAAGCAACTGCGTCGTGCGCATCGCTGGCCTGCGCCTCCGGCGCATGTTCCTCGTGATGCGGCTGCGCCGCATTCCGGGAATGCTCCGACGGATGCCGTCGCTCCTGTTTCCTTGCTCTTTTGGATTGCGCCATGATGCTTCCTTGACAGTGCACTTGCCTATAACAAGGCTATGACGTGACGCAAGGCAACTTAGTTCCACGCAGGAAATAATGCAGGCCAGAAGTGGGATGGCTGCGGCGCAAGGAAGGAGTGATTCGAAAAGAAAAAGGGCCTAGCCGAAGCTAAGCCCTTAATTCTGGTGGCCTGGGGCGGAATCGAACCACCGACACAAGGATTTTCAATCCTCTGCTCTACCAACTGAGCTACCGGGCCAAGACGCGCAAGTATAGCAAGCCTGTTGAAATATGCAAGTCCTGCATGCAATCAAATAAACCATAACCGCTATAATGGCCTGAACCGTCCGCTTTCCCCACAGGGTTTCCGCTTTATGCAATTTCAAAGCAATATTTGCGTTATTGGCAATGGCGCCGTCGGCAAGGCCGCCGCGCTGGCTTTTGCTCAGGCAGGACTGAGCGTTACCTTGCTCAGCCCCGCCGCTGCACCGTCTGATGCGCAGGCATCATGGGACGTGCGTGTCTATGCACTCAACCACACCGCGCACGATTTGCTCACGTCGCTCAGGGTCTGGGATGCGCTCGATGCCGCCCGGGTGGCACCGGTCGATGCCATGGACATCAAGGGTGACGGCGCACAAGCCGGGCAGCTGGGATTCGATGCCTACGGCGCGCGTACCGGGGCGTTGGCGTGGATCGTGGAAGACCGGAACTTGAATGCCGCCATGGACGCGGCGCTCAAGTTCGCGCCCAACATGCGCGTGGTCGCCGGTCGCGCGGTGGGCCTTGAGGCCGATGCGCAGATGGCCAGGGTCCGGCTCGACAACGGCGATGTGATCGAAGCATCGCTTGTCGTGGGCGCCGATGGCGCGCAGTCTTGGGTGCGTGGCCAGTGCGATATCGGCATCGATTACCGCTCCTACGGGCAGCGCGGCGTCGTCAGCAATTTCGAATGCGACAAGCCGCATCACGGCGTCGCTTATCAATGGTTCACGTCTTCCGATGGCATCATTGCGCTGCTGCCATTGCCAGGGCAGCGGGTTTCCCTGGTCTGGTCGGCGCCGGAGCCGCTGGCCGACACGCTGCTGCGCGAGCCGCTCGCGCATTTGGCGCAGCGTCTGTCGGATTTGCCGGGGCATCAGCTGGGCCAGCTGCGCCCGCTGCAGCCGGAGCTGGTCAAGGCTTTTCCGCTGACGCTGCTGCGCACGCATTCGCTGATCGCGCCGCGCGTGGCGCTGGTGGGCGATGCCGCCCATGTGGTGCATCCGCTGGCCGGGCATGGGATGAACCTCGGTTTTGGCGACGTGGCGGGATTGGTCAAGGCCGTGACCGAGCGCGAGGCGCATCGCGATTGCGGTGACGAACGGGTGCTGGGGCGTTATGCGCGTGCGCGCAAGGAAGACATCCTGCTGATGCAATTGGCAACGGACGGCCTGGAGCGCTTGTTCTCCATCGATTTCGAGCCATTGCGCGTTGCGCGTAATATAGGCTTGAACTTGGTAAATAAATTACCGGTCATAAAGCGGCACTTGATTTCCCAGGCACTGGGACGCCGGCTATAACACTCCAGGAAAGAATGACAGACATGAATAAACCGATCAGATTTTTGGCATCCGCGCTGCTGGCGATGGTTGCGGCAACAGCCCTGGCCGACACGGCACAGGACGCGGCGATCAAGAAAGCGATCGAGCCGCGCCTGGGCGAGGACGTCAAGATTGATTCCATTACCAAGACCCCGTATGCCGGCTTGTATGAGCTGCGCATCGGCGGCGACATCCTGTACACCGACGCCAAGGGCGAGTACCTGTTCGTCGGCCGCGTGATCGATACCAGGACCATGGCCGACCAGACCAAGGCCCGCCTTGACGAAATCAACAAGATCAAGTTTTCCGACCTGCCGCTCGACTCGGCCATCAAGACCGTGAAAGGCAATGGCAAGCGCGTCATTGCGGTATTCGAAG
Organism: Noviherbaspirillum autotrophicum; assembly: GCF_000818395.1. Classification (GTDB taxonomy): domain Bacteria; phylum Pseudomonadota; class Gammaproteobacteria; order Burkholderiales; family Burkholderiaceae_D; genus Noviherbaspirillum; species Noviherbaspirillum autotrophicum. Next base: position 858,841 of record NZ_JWJG01000028.1, read on the forward strand.
ATCCCAACTGTGGCTATTGCAAGCGTTTCCGCCATACGCTTGCCGATATGGACAACGTGACGGTCTACACTTTCATGTACAACATCCTGTCCCCGGATTCGGCAGTCAAGTCGCGCGATATCTGGTGTTCGTCCGACCGGTCGAAGGCGTGGGATGAATGGATGTTGAAAGGCAAGGCATCCGCCAGCGCGCCAGCCAATTGCACCGCGCCCAACGACAAGATTCTGGCACTCGGCCAGAAATTGAAGGTGACTGGCACGCCGACCATTTTCTTTACGGACGGCACGCGCATCCCTGGCGCAATCGATGCCAAGGCGCTCGAAGCGAAGTTCGCATCGGTCAAGTAAGCCGTTCCTTTCACGCATGCAATGACGCGCCCTCTGCAAAGGCGGCGCGTCATTTTCATATCAAGACGTCATGTTTCGCCGCGAACTATAATCGAAGCTCCTGTGCGACATCGTGTCGCGCTCAATCGGGTGACATCGAGTCACCCGGAGAGGACGCCTGCTCCCCTCTCTAAAAACTAGGCCTTTCGAGAGTGACTAACTCCTTGAATTTTAAGGGGATAGTCACTGGCTGGCCAAGCTTGTCCTGTACTGCCAGCCAAAGAAGGTATGACCTTCATGGGTCCAAGTGAAGGTTGTGCATCCCGTAAGGTGGCAGCAATGCCACCGGGATGATAGGGGTGTCCGCTTGGGATTTGGTTTCAAAAAGGGCGGAAAATGTAGCGCAAAGGCGACTGGGCGTTTTTCTCATACCTGAGGAAAATCAACCTTTCGTCAGATTCCATCTTACCGGATGGGAAGACGCTTTCGCCGTGAACCCGCACGGCAAAGTACTCTTGGATCTTACCTGCAATTGAGCGCAAAGCTCTGCCATACCTTGTCGTGTCCGAGTTATCTCGAAGTTGGGATATCAGGTGCCACGACCAAATGTACGACCATTCGTAGCCTACCCAAGCATGCGTCGCTGGTAACAGCGGGGTGTGAAGCCTTGGGGACAATGTACTCACGCGAAAGCGTTATCGATTTCATGTGAATGATTCGATAGACACTGCCAGCAGCAAGGTGGTCGAGAGGCTAGGCTAATGCCGCATGGGTAACGTAACGTGAACTGATGTGTGAACCCTCGTAACGATTGACAGGCCCAAGCTGCTGCCGGCCTGAACCAAAAGGTGTGTGGTTGGTTATTCCCGTAGGAGTTGGGAATACGTCGTCATTAAACCACCGGGGGAAAGTCAGACCCTAAACGGTTAGTCGCGTCGCAGTTGGGCGCGTCGGTATAGCAGGGAACGTGGTAAGCCCGATAGTTCGCCCCACCTCGCCAGTCGATGGCGAGAGGGCAAGCAACCCGCAAGGGAAGCTGTCGATCTAGCGGGTAGAGGATGATGGAAAAAGCAAATGCCGGTCTGTAATGGCCCGGATAGGGATTTGCAGGTTTGTCCTGACCTGAAAGGGTGCCCACTTCCATCTGGTGTAACAGTCGTAAGCAGCTGCATCGACTCAGTACTTTGAAGTAGCAGTCCTTAGTTCAACCGCCCCGAAGGGACGCTGTTTCTCCCTTCGGGGGGAGCATGCGTCCTCGGCGGGCATCAACTATCCGAGGTTCAGCATGAGAGTAACTGATCGAAGTGAGGTCGGTTCTGCGTCCTCGCGCGCTCCGGAAGACTGGATGTCCATCAACTGGCGCCTAGTCCAAAAGAACGTGAGAGTCTTGCAGCACCGTCTAGCGAAGGCGACACAGGAAGGCAACTGGCGCCGGGTGAAAGCCCTGCAACGGATGCTGACCCGCTCGTTTAGCGCGAAAGCACTGGCTGTCAAACGAGTGACCGAGAATCAAGGCAAACGGACGGCGGGAGTCGACCGCGAGCTGTGGGACACACCGCAGCAGAAGTTCGCTGCGATTGCCCGGTTGAAGAAGCATCGGTACCGTCCCCTGCCATTACGGAGGGTGCGGATTCCAAAATCGAATGGCAAGGAACGCCCTTTGGGCATTCCGACCATGCGTGACAGAGCCATGCAAGCGCTGCATCTGCTGGCACTCGATCCGGTACTGGAATCGGTGAGCGATCCGAACTCGTACGGGTTCAGGAAAAACCGCTGCACTGCCGATGCGATGGCCCAGATATTCGTGAAGATGTCCCGGAAAGTTTCGGCAGTATGGGTATTGGATGCGGATATCGAAGGTTTTTTCGACAATCTGAACCATCAATGGCTGGTCCACCATGTATGCATGGACAAATCGATCCTCCGGAAATGGCTGAAGTCCGGTGTGGTAGACCGGGGGCAGTTGGTAGCTACCACGGCAGGAACGCCTCAAGGCGGGATCGCAAGTCCCGCTCTGGCGAATTGGGCGCTGAATGGCTTGGAAACGGGACTCATCAAGCATCTTGATGCAAAGTGGGGGCCGACCAATGCCAAGAAACTGAAAGTGGGTGTGATACGGTATGCAGATGATTTCGTTGTAACCGGCGCTTCACAAGAGCTGCTGGAAACCGAGATCAGGTCATGGGTAGATGCTTTTCTCGCCGAGCGGGGATTACGTCTATCGGCTGCCAAGACGCGGATCGTGCACATTGACCAAGGCTTCGATTTTCTGGGGTGGCATTTCCGGAAGTATTCGGAGAAGCTGCTGATCAAACCGAGTCAGAAAAACGTGCGAACGTTTTATGATAAGGTCAAGAAAGTCATCGGTGACCATTTGATGGTAAAGCAGGAGGATCTGATTCGCCTGCTGAACCCGATGCTACGGGGTTGGGCGCACTATCACAGCCCGGTAGTTGCCAAGGAGACGTTCTCGCGCTTGGAGTGGCTGATTCAATGGCGACTCTGGCGCTGGGCGAAACGCAGGCATCCAAAGAAGAGTGCTGACTGGATTCGCAGGAAATATTGGCAGCCAGTTGGGGATCGGAAATGGGTGTTTGCAGCGACCGTGAAAATAGCGGATGGCAGTAAAAGCACGGTGGAGTTGTACTCGCTATCGAGCACACCCATCGAGCGACACAGGAAGGTCAAAGGGGATTACCACCCTTACGATCAGCAATGGGAAATGTACGGTGAAACTCTCCGGCAGGAACGTATGCTTAACAAGATGCGCTACCGGACGGAATGGGCAAAACTGTACGTCGACCAACGCGGCTTGTGTGCCTTATGTGGGCACGAGATGGACATGGACACAGGTTGGCATGACCACCATATTGAATATCGTATGGAGGGCGGCTCCGATGCTCTTGGAAATCGCGTACTTCTGCATCCGACTTGTCACGTGCGGGTCCACAACCTTGATTTGAAAGTTGTTAAACCGGCTTTTGTATAAGAGCTTTTGTTATGCCTGAGCCGTGTGCGGTGAAAGTCGCACGCACGGTTCTAAGGGGGGAGGGGTTCCGGTAACGGGCCCTTCCTACCCAACTTTCTGGAGGTCTTCCATGTTCACTGCGATTCTGCTCAATAAAAAAGACGACGGCACGACCGATGCAAGACTGGCCCAGCTCGACGACGCGCAGCTGCCGCCGGAAGGCGACGTCACCGTCCGCATCGACTATTCCACCATCAATTACAAGGATGCGCTGGCCATTACGGGCAAGTCGCCGGTGGTGCGCAAGTGGCCGATGGTGCCGGGCATCGACGGCGCGGGCGCGGTGATCGCATCGTCGCATCCCGACTGGAAGGCCGGCGACACATTCGTGCTCAATGGCTGGGGTGTCGGCGAAGCGCACATGGGCTGCCTCGGACAGCGTGCGCGCCTGAAGGGGGATTGGCTGATTCCACTGCCGCAAGGCATGTCGCCCCGAAGCGCGATGGCCATCGGCACCGCCGGGTACACCGCGATGCTGTGCGCGATGGCACTGCAGGAGCAGGGCGTAACGCGAGAGGCAGGCGACATTCTCGTGACCGGCGCATCGGGTGGCGTGGGCAGCATTGCGATCGCCATTCTGGCGCGCCGCGGCTACCGCGTCGTGGCGTCCACCGGCAAGCCGGAAGAAGTGGATTATCTGAAGGCGCTCGGCGCCGCCGACGTGATCGACCGGGCCGAGCTGTCCTCGCCCGGCAAGCCGCTGCAAAAGGAGCGCTGGGCCGGCGCGGTCGACGCGGTCGGCTCGCATACGCTGGCCAATGCGCTGGCGCAGACCCGGTATGGCGGCACGGTGGCCGCATGCGGGCTGGCGCAGGGCATGGACCTGCCGGCCTCGGTCGCGCCGTTCATCCTGCGCGGCGTGAAGCTGATCGGCATCGACAGCGTAATGGCACCGAAGCAAAGGCGGCTGGCCGCATGGCAGAACCTGGCGGCCGAACTCGATGCTGTTGCGTTGGACAAGATCACCCAGGAAATCGCGCTCACCGACGCCGTCGCCAAGGCGCAAGATCTGTTGGCCGGACGGGTGCGCGGGCGACTGGTCGTCGACGTCAATCGCTGATTTAAAATCGTGAACAAAAAGGCGCAGATGACGCCCCAACCCGACAGGAGGAGACAGACATGGTGACACTTCACATCAATGGCAAGGACGTGCAGGTCGACGTCGATCCGGCCACGCCGCTGCTATGGGCGCTGCGCGACAACCTGAACATGACGGGCACCAAGTTCGGCTGCGGCGCGACATTGTGCGGCGCCTGCACCGTGCACATCAACGGCGAGCCCGTCCGCTCGTGCACTACGCCGATATCTGCCGCCGCCGGGCAAAAGATCACCACCATCGAGGCGATCGAGGACGACAAGGTGGGCAAGGCGGTGCAGCAGGCCTGGATCAGGCACGATGTGCCGCAGTGCGGTTATTGCCAGAGCGGACAGGTGATGAGCGCCACCGCGCTGCTCAAGGCCCGGAAAAACCCGACCGATGCCGACATCGACGCCGCCATGAGCGGCAATCTCTGCCGCTGCGGGACGTACCAACGCATCCGCGCAGCGATCAAGGACGCAGCGCAAAGCCTGGCCTGATAGACAGTCTTTCATCCGGCGGCGTCATGCACAACACTTGTCCTTCCTCGGTAACTGGCATCCTGCTCGCTGCCGGTTGCGGTTCCCGCTTCGATGCCAGCGGCCGGCAAGACAAGCTGTTGCAGATGCTTCCAACGGGCGATTCGGTGGTCGCCGCAAGCGCGAAAAATTTGCTAGCGGTGCTGCCCAGGGTGGTCGCCGTGGTGCGGCCGCAGGCGGAAGACGTCGCGACCTGCCTGCGCGCGCTCGGCTGCGAGGTCACGGTATGCGCGGCGGCCGGGCAGGGCATGGGGGCGTCGCTGGCGCATGCGCTGGCGCACGCCGCCGACGCTGCAGGCTGGCTGATCGCGCTGGGCGACATGCCATTCGTGCAACCGGAAACGCTGCAGAGACTGGCGGCATGTCTGGCGCAGGACGGCGGCATCGTCGCGCCGGTCTATCGCGGCCGGCGCGGCCATCCGGTCGGATTTGGGCGCCGCTATTTGCCGCATTTGCTCGACTTAGGCGGCGATCAGGGCGCACGCCGCCTGCTGCAGACATTTCCTGTCCACGAAATGGCAGTCGACGATGCCGGTGTGGTGCTGGATATCGATACGCCGGCGGACATCCCGGCGCAATGCCAGGCGTGACGGCGCAATCCGCTACACTATGGCTTTTGCAATCCGGCAAGTTTTCGGATGAAACTGGCCCCGCAGGCACCTGCCCATGAATAAACATTTCCTGAACAAACGTCTCTCCCATCTGCTCGGCTTTCTCGGCCTGATTCCTTTCGTGCTGCTCATGTTCGCTTGCTGGCTGGTGCACCCGAGCTGGTTGGGGGACTTCATCAAGGGGCAGTTGGCCTACGGTATTGCCATTCTTTCTTTTCTGGGGGGCATACATTGGGGCGCGGTCATGGTGTCCGGCGGCTTGACGATCGAACAAACCAAGCGGGCGCTGGTCTGGAGTGTGATGCCGGCGCTCATTGCGTGGTTCTCGACCATGCTTGGCGGCTTCGGCTTTGCGGTGCTCATGGTCGGCTTCATCGCTGCCTATCAGGTCGACAAGCGCCTGTTCGCGTGGTACGGCATGCCGGAGTGGTTGATCGGCTTGCGCTTCAACTTGACCTGCGTTGTGGTCGGCACATTGGCGCTGACAGTGATTGCCGCGAACGTCAGGGGATGACATTTTTTGGACGGACCGAGAATGAAAAACGCGATTCACTACACCATCGTCCCCAAGGACCCTGCCGCCCACCTGTTCGAGGTCACGCTCACTGTGGATGCGCCCGACCCGGACGGTCAGGTGTTCGCCCTGCCGGCCTGGATTCCAGGCAGCTACATGATCCGCGAATTCGCCCGCAACATTGTGCGTCTTGACGCGCAATCGGAAGGCGGGAAGGTGGCGCTCAAGAAGCTCGACAAGCATCGCTGGCAAGCCGCGCGGTGTCGGCGCCGTCTGGTGCTCACCTACGAAGTCTATGCATGGGACTTGTCGGTGCGCGCCGCCCACCTCGACCAGACGCACGGATTTTTCAACGGCACCAGCGTCTTTCTGCGGGTGCAGGGGCAGGATCACCTGCCGCACGTGGTTGATATTGAACGCCCCGACGGCGATGTCTACAAGGGATGGCGCGTAGCGACCGCGCTGCCGGAACTGAAGGCCAGGCGCTACGGCTTTGGTTCCTATGTCGCCACCAACTATGACGAACTGATCGACCATCCGGTCGAAATGGGCGCGTTCGAGCTGGCTACCTTCAAGGCGCACGGCGTGCCGCACGATATCGTCATCAGCGGGCGCGTGCCGAATTTCGACATGGCGCGCCTTTGTACCGACCTGAAAAAGGTGTGCGAAGCGCAGATCGCGTTGTTTGAACCGAAGACGAAGCGCGCGCCGATGGAGCGCTACGTGTTCATGACGATGGTGGTGGGCGACGGATACGGAGGGCTCGAGCATCGCGCCTCGACCGCGCTGATATGCTCGCGCGCCGACCTGCCGGTGCAGGGGCAGAAGGAGATGAGTGACGGCTACCGTGGCTATCTCGGGTTGTGCAGCCACGAATACTTCCACACTTGGAACGTCAAGCGCATCAAGCCGGCCACATTCGCGCCGTATGACTTGCAGCTGGAAGGCTACACCTCGCTGCTGTGGCTGTTCGAGGGCTTCACCAGCTACTACGACGACCTGATGCTGGTGCGCAGCGGCGTGATCGACGAGGCGGCGTATTTCAAACTGGTCGCGAAGACCATCAATGGCGTGCTGCGCGGCAGCGGGCGCACCAAGCAGAGCGTGGCCGAGTCGAGCTTCGACGCCTGGGTGAAGTATTACCGCCAGGACGAGAATGCGCCCAACGCTATCGTCAGCTACTACACCAAGGGTTCGCTGATCGGCCTGGCGCTTGACCTGACCATCCGCGCGCAGACCAATGGTAAAAAATCGCTCGACGACGTGATGCGCGCGCTGTGGCAGCGCTATGGCCGCGACTTCTATACCGGACCCGAGCATGGCGCGGGCGTGTCGGAGTCGGACGTGGAAGCGATCTTCGACGAGGTCAGCGGCTTGAAGCTCAAGCGTTTCTTCGACCGCTACGTGCGCGGCACCGACGATCCGCCCTTCGACAAGCTGCTGGCCGACTTCGGCATTGCCTTCAGCGACAAGCGCAAGGAAGCCAAGCCCGGCCTCGGCATTCGCGCCACACGCGATGGTAACGACTGCAAGATTGCCAATGTGTACGAAGGCGGCGCCGCCCATCAGGCCGGGATGTCGGCGGGCGACGTGCTCATTGCATTGGATGGGCTGCGCGTTTCCGCGAGCAATCTCGACACGCTGCTGGCGCGCTACCGCGCAGGCGATAAGGTGGCCCTGCACGCATTTCGCCGTGATGAATTGATGATGTTTTCCGCAACCTTGACGCAGGGAGATGCGCCGCAGATAACGCTCGCGGCGGAAGCCAAGCCGGCTGCCGCTGTCCGCAAGCGCGGCAATTGGCTGGCACTCAAGAAAGGCGGATGACCCGTTTCATGGCATAGGTCTTGCACACTCCATTGCCAGCAAGCCGGCCTCGTACCAAGGCCGGTGTAATGATGACTGCTACGGAGGGATGATGATGCGAGTTGGAGACAGTCTGATCGGGAAAATGCTGAGTTCCGGGGCCATCGCGGGCTTCACCACGGCGCTTGCTGCCAGCCTGGCTGGAAAACGTGAAGCGGGTTCTTATGCGGCGCCGCTGAATGCGACCAGTCATGTGTTCTGGGGCGACGAAGCGGCCCAGCATGACGAGGCATCGGCAAAATATACATTGACCGGCGTGGCGACCAACGTGGCCTCGGCCACATTTTGGGCGGCGATCTATGAAAAACTGTTTGGCCAGCAATCCGGCACGGAGCAATCGCTGCTCAAGCCCGTGCTGGGCGCGCTTGCCGTGACGGCCGGTGCTTATGTCACCGATTACTACTTGGTGCCAAAACGGTTGACCCCCGGTTATGAATTGCGTCTTTCCGGAAAATCGCTGGCGGCGATTTACGGCGCGCTTGCGGTGGGCTTGGCTGCGGGCGGCTTGATGAGCCGCCGCAGCCTGCCTTAATTCAGCCGAACAGGCGCTGCAGTTCGACGCCCGGTTCGGGCGCGCGCATGAAGGCTTCGCCGACCAGGAAGGCGTGCACGTCTGCATCGCGCATTGTCTTCACATCGTCCGGCGTCAAGATGCCGGATTCGGTGACGACCAGCTTGTCTGCAGGAATACGCGGCAGCAGGCCGATGGTGGTTTGCAGGGATGTCTCGAAGGTGCGCAGGTTGCGGTTGTTAATGCCCAGCAGCGGCGTTTTCAGTTTCAACGCTGCAGCCAGCTCATCGGCATCATGCACTTCGACCAGTACGTCCATGCCGAGCGCGTGGGCACACGCTTCCATTTCCGCCATCAAGCCATGGTCAAGCGCAGCGACGATCAGCAGGATACAGTCCGCGCCCCATGAACGCGCCTCGTAGACCTGGTACAGGTCGACCAGAAAATCCTTGCGCAACACGGGGATGTCACAGGCAGCGCGTGCCTGCTTCAGGTAGTCGGGGGCGCCCTGAAAGAATTGCACATCGGTCAGCACCGACAGGCAAGCCGCACCATGCTTTGCATAACTTTCGGCAATCTGCGCGGGCTGGAAGTCGTCGCGCAGGATGCCTTTGGACGGTGACGCCTTCTTGACTTCCGCAATCACGCCGGCCTGGCCTGCTGCGATCTTGCCGCGCAGGCTCGCTTCGAAGCCGCGCAGGTTCGTACGCAATTCTTTGTCGTTTTCGACATCGCGTCGCAGGCTGGCCAAATCGCGCACCTTCTTTGCTGCGGCGACTTCATTGGCCTTAACGTCGAGGATTTTTTTCAGAATATCGGACATGGTGAATCAGGCAGCGCCCAGTTGTTGCGTCACTTGCACGAATTGATCGAGCTTGGCGCGAGCAGCGCCGGAAGCGATCGATTCACGCGCCTTGGTCAGGCCATCGGCGATCGAGCCGACTGCGCCGGCCGCATACAATGCCGTGCCGGCATTAAGGACCACGATATCGCGCACCGGCCCCGGCTTGTTGCCGAGCGCTTCGAAGATTTTCTCTTTCGACTCCGCCGCGCCGGCCACCTTCAGGTTGCGGGTGGCAACCATTTGCAAGCCGAAATCTTCCGGATGGATTTCGTATTCACGCACCTCGCCGTTCACCAGTTCGCCCACCATGGTCGCGGCGCCCAGCGACACCTCATCCAGATTGTCGCGGCCCCAGACGACGACGGCACGCTGCGCGCCCAGGCGCTGCAACACGCGTACCTGGATGCCGACCAGATCCGGATGGAACACGCCCATCAGGATGTTCGGTGCGCCGGCCGGGTTGGTGAGCGGCCCGAGGATGTTGAAAATCGTACGCACGCCGAGTTCCTTGCGCACCGCCGCGGCATGCTTCATCGCCGCGTGGTGGTTCGGCGCGAACATGAAGCCGATGCCGGTTTCCTTGATCGATTGCGCGACCAGTTCAGGCTTGAGATTGATATTGGCACCCAGCGCTTCGAGCACATCGGCGCTGCCGGACGACGATGACACGCTGCGCCCGCCATGCTTCGCAACACGTGCCCCGGCAGCAGCGGCAACGAACATCGACGCCGTCGAGATATTGAAAGTATGCGCGCCGTCGCCGCCGGTGCCAACGATATCGAGCAAGCCGGAGGCATCCTTGAGCGGCACCTTGGTCGCGAACTCCCGCATCACCTGCGCTGCCGCCGCGATCTCGCCGATGGTTTCCTTCTTGACGCGCAAGCCCATCGTCAGCGCCGCGATCATCACCGGCGACATCTCGCCGCCCATGATCCTGCGAAACAGCGACAGCATCTCGTCGTGAAAAATTTCGCGGTGTTCGATGCAGCGTAACAGGGCTTCTTGCGGGGTAATCGGCATATCGGGTTCTCCGGATCAGGCGGTCAGGAAGTTATTCAGCAGCGCATGGCCATGCTCGGACAGGATCGATTCAGGGTGGAATTGCACGCCTTCGATCTGGAACTCCTTGTGGCGCACGCCCATGATTTCGCCGTCATCGGTCCAGGCAGTGATTTCCAGGCAGTCCGGCAGCGACTCGCGCTCGATCGCCAGCGAGTGATAGCGGATCACGGTGTACGGGCTCGGCAAATCCTTGAACACGCCAACGCCGGTATGCGTGATAACGGACGTCTTGCCATGCATGACTTGCTTGGCGCGGATCACCTTGCCGCCGAACGCCGCACCGATGCTCTGATGGCCGAGGCATACGCCAAGGATCGGCATCTTCCCGGCGAATTCCTTCAATACCGGCACCGACACGCCCGCTTCATGCGGTGTGCAAGGACCTGGCGAAATGCAGATGCGATCCGGTTTCATCGCCGCGATCTGCTCCAGCGTGATTTCGTCATTGCGGAACGTGCGCACCTCTTCACCAAGCTCGCCAAAGTACTGGACCAGGTTATAGGTGAAGGAGTCGTAGTTATCGATCATCAGCAACATGTCAGAGCTCCCCATCCAGTCCGTCTTGCACCTGCTCGGCCGCGCGCAGCACGGCGCGCGCCTTGTTTTCCGTTTCCTGCCATTCCATCTCGGGCACCGAATCGGCGACCACGCCGGCAGCAGCCTGCACATACAGCATGCCATCCTTGATCACGCCGGTACGAATCGCAATCGCCAGATCCATTTCGCCGCCGAACGACAGATAGCCGCAGGCGCCGCCGTAAATGCCGCGCTTGATCGGCTCCAGCTCGTCGATCAGTTCCATTGCGCGCACCTTCGGCGCACCGGACAGCGTGCCGGCCGGGAAGGTCGCCTTCAGCACGTCGAGGTTCGTCAGTTCCGGCTTCAGGATGCCTTCGACGTTCGACACGATGTGCTGCACATGCGAGTACTTTTCAATCACCAGCTTGTCGGTCACCTTCACGCTGCCGGTCTCGGCGATGCGTCCGATGTCGTTGCGCGCCAGGTCGATCAGCATCACGTGTTCGGCGATTTCCTTCGGATCGGCCAGCAATTCCTTGGCCAGCTGCGCATCCTTTTCCGGCGTGGCACCGCGCGGACGGGTGCCGGCCAGCGGACGGATCGTGACCTTCTTCTTGCCGTCGCCGGCCTGCTCGTTGCGCACCAAAATCTCCGGCGAAGCGCCGACGATCTGCATGTCGCCGAAGTTGTAGAAGTACATGTACGGCGACGGATTCAGGGAACGCAGCGCGCGGTAAAGCGACAAGGGCGAGTCGACATACGACTTCTTCAGGCGCTGGCCGACCTGCACCTGCATCAGGTCGCCGGCCATGATGTATTCCTTCGCCTTCTCGACCGCCTTCAGATAGTCTTCCTTTGCGAATTCGCGCACGGTCTCGGTGCGCACCGTCGCCGAGGTGACGGGCACGTCGACTGCGCGTCGCAGCATCGCGCGCAGATCCTTCAGTCGCTGGCGCGCTTTCGGATAGGCTTCCGGCTGGGTCGGATCGGCATACACGATCAGGTACAGCTTGCCGGACAAGTTGTCGATGACTGCCAGTTCTTCCGTGACCAGCAACTGAATTTCCGGCAGGCCGAGATCGTCCTTGGGCGCGGTGTGCGCCAGGCGCTTCTCGATATGGCGCACCGTGTCGTAACCGAAGTAGCCGGCAAGTCCGCCGCAGAAGCGCGGCATGCCTGGGCGTACCGCCGCCTTGTAGCGCGACTGGAATTGCGCGATGAATTCGAGCGGATTGCCTTCGTGCGTTTCGACGATGGTGCCATTCCTGACCACTTCGGTCTTGGTGCCGTAGCTGCGCATCAGGGTCGACGCCGGCAGGCCGATGAAGGAGTAGCGGCCGAAGCGCTCGCCGCCGACCACCGACTCAAGCAGGAAGGAGTTTTTTCCGCCGTTCTGGGTTTGCGCCAGTTTCAGGTAAAGCGTCAACGGCGTTTCGAGATCCGCAAATGCTTCGGCGATCAGCGGAATACGGTTGTAGCCTTGCGCGGCCAGCGATTTGAATTCGAGTTCAGTCATGTTTCTCTCCGGGCGCTATTGTAGAACGAGCGGGCAATAGCGGGGGGCATTGCACAAAAAACGTTGCCAACCTAATAAGGGTGGTCGGCGGCGATCAGGGGTTATTCAGCCCAGGATTGCCAGCGTCGCCACAGCCAGGCCTCAAACAGGCCCGGTGCGCACACTTTACGTTTTTTGCCGAGAAACATGCGTTTGTTTTATGCAGAAATAAGATGGGCTGCGTCAAGCAGCGTGGAAACTATACCATCCGAATCGACGTTATGTATAGGTTCGCCATGGTTGTACCCGTAAGGCACGTTCAGCACCTTGCAGCCGGCCGCGCGTGCCGCCTGCGCGTCATTGGATGAGTCGCCGATGGCAACTACCTGCGCTGGCTGCAGGCCGAAATCCTGGCACACTTTCAAGAGCGGATACGGGTCCGGCTTTTTCTTTGGCAGCGAATCGCCGCCGTACACGAGGTCGAAATACGGGCGCAGGCCCGCCTTGTCCAGCAGCGGAACGGCGAAGGAAATCGGCTTGTTCGTTACGCAGGCCAGGCGCAATCCCTTGCTTTTCAATGCTTCCAGCCCCTCGCGCACGCCCGGATACACGCTCGAATAATCGCCGTTAATCGCATGGTAGTGTTTTTCATACGACGCGAGCGCGGCCGGGAAATGCCGCTCCACCTCTTCCGGGCCATAGTCGACGCCCAATACGCGCCGCATCAGGTTTTCCGTCCCCTTGCCGACAAAATGCGTGATGGTGCCGATATCGAGCGGGTCGAGTGTCAGATCGGCGCGCATGCGATTGACTGCGACATGGAAATCCGGCGCAGTGTGCAACATCGTTCCATCCAGGTCGATGATCGCTGCGCGGATGCCGGAGAGAGTGAGTCGTTCGGGCGCGTTCATGCTTGCGCCAGCTGGCCGCGCATGGCGTCGATCACGGCCTTGTAATCAGGTTTGCCGAAAATCGCCGAGCCGGCGACGAACGTGTCCGCCCCGGCACGTGCTGCTGCCGCAATGTTCTCGACCTTGATGCCGCCGTCCACTTCCAGCATGATGTCTCGCCCGGAAGCGTCAATGCGCTGGCGCACTGCGGCAATCTTGTTTAATGCTTCGGGAATGAACGACTGCCCGCCAAAGCCGGGGTTGACCGACATGATGAGAATGATGTCGAGCTTGTCCATCACATGGTCGAGGTAATGCAGTGGCGTTGCCGGATTGAAGACGAGGCCTGCCTTGCAGCCGTGATCGCGGATCAGCTGCAGCGAGCGGTCGACGTGCTCGGATGCCTCGGGGTGGAAGGTAATGATATTGGCGCCGGCCTTGGCGAAGTCCGGAATGATGCGGTCCACTGGCTTGACCATCAGATGCACGTCGATCGGCACCTGCACATGGGGGCGGATTGCCTCGCACACCATCGGGCCAATGGTCAGGTTCGGGACATAATGATTGTCCATGACGTCGAAATGGATGATGTCGGCACCGGCGGCAACGACGTTGCGGACTTCTTCGCCCAGGCGGGCAAAATCGGCGGACAGGATGCTGGGAGCGATGCGGTAATTGGGCATGACAAGCAAAATGAATAAGGATGCGCTATTTTACCCGCTCGCCGGCCGGCCACGTGTTGCGCTACACCAGTAATCCCTGTGCCACGAGCCGCTAAAATCCGCCATATCAAAAGAGAAACAAGGAATGCCGATGGCTACCTATGAATTCACGGTTTCGGTCAAGACCCGTTATCTGGAAGAGCAATCCGAGCCAGAGCGTGCGCATTATGTATTTGCGTATACGATCACGATCAAAAATACCGGCAGCACCGCAGCCCAGTTGATTTCGCGCCATTGGGTCATCGTCGACGCCGTCAATCGCGTGCAGGAAGTGCACGGATTGGGCGTGGTCGGCCATCAGCCGCTCTTGCAGCCGGGCGAGCAGTTCGAATACACCAGCGGCACAACGCTCAACACGCCGCACGGCTCAATGTCGGGCAAATATTTTTGTGTGGCTGAGGATGGCGAGCAGTTCGAAGCAAAAATTCCGGAATTCATCTTGTCTCAGCCACGTACCTTGCATTAATGTTGCACATCATCCTTCGGCGGCACAGGTTTCTGTTGCGCCGGAGGCGAGGGTTTCCTCCCTGAGAACATCGTCCACCATACGATAAACACCAGCAAGAACAGTGCGACACCTGCTTCAAGCATCAACAGCCACATAGCTTTCCCTCAATGCCATTCATTCGCCCAAGTTTACTCGTATCGGCGGCCGCAGTCTTATTCGGCATGACCGCGTGCACCACCGTTCCGCCGGGACAGCCATGCAAGTGTCCGCCTGCAGCCCCGGCCATCACGCAGCCGGAGGGGCCGAAAGAGTTGCTGAAGCCAACCACATTCGCTGCGCTGCCCGGCTGGGGGAAAGATGACTTGCGCGATGCATGGGCTCCCTTCCTGGCTTCCTGCGCCGCGCTGGCCAAGAAGCCAGAATGGCGCGAACCGTGTGCGGTTGCGCGCGACGTCGATGCCGGCAAGGACAAGGCGATTCGCGCTTTCTTCGAAGCGTTTCTGGTGCCGCACCAAGTCATCAATCCGGATGGTAGCGATACCGGTCTCGTGACCGGCTACTATGAGCCTCTCTTGCGCGGCGCGCGCAAACGCGGCGGCCCTTACCAGATCCCGCTGCATCGCGCCCCCGAGGACATGCTGACCATCGATCTGACCGCGCTCTATCCCGAGTTGAAAAGCATGCGCCTGCGCGGACGCGTGGTTGGCAACAAGGTCGTGCCGTATCTGTCGCGCGCCGAGTTGACGCAGTCCGGCGTCTTGGCTGGCAAGGAGTTGCTGTGGGTGGACGACGCGATTGAAGCATTTTTCCTGCAAGTCCAGGGTTCCGGGCGCGTTCAGCTGGCCGACGCGAAGGAAACGGTACGCGTCGCCTATGCCGACCAGAACGGCTATCCTTACAAGTCGATCGGCCGTTATCTGGTTGATAAGGGCGAGATGTCGTTGGAGCAGGCATCCGCCCAAAACATCAAGACATGGTTTGTCGCCCACCCGGAACGTCGGCAAGAACTGTTGAATGCCAATCCGAGTTATGTGTTTTTCAAGGAAGAAAAAGTCATCGATCCGAGCAAGGGGCCGAAAGGCGCGCTCGGTATACCATTGACGCCCGAGCGCTCTATCGCGGTGGATGCGCAATTCATCCCGCTTGGTGCGCCTGTGTTTCTGGCGACAACCCAGCCTGGCACGGATACGCCATTGCAACGATTGACCATGGCGCAAGATACCGGCGGTGCGATTCGCAATGCCGTTCGCGCCGATTACTTCTGGGGCTTCGGTGCCGAGGCCGGTGAAAGAGCCGGCAAGATGAAGCAGCGCGCCACGATGTGGGTGCTGCTGCCGAAACTGCGCTGATCAGCGCTACCCAAGCGTTTCCCCTGCGGCGGCAGGATGGGGAATTCTTGCCGCTTGAGCCGCGAATGTTTGCATGCTGCGCGCCAGCGTCGCATCCATGGTCGAAATGTGGAAGGCAAACCATTGCGGCAGCAGTTCCCTGACCACCTCTCGACCCAAACCGAGTTCGCCATTCATCACGCGGCAATGCACGTTATGCAGCGCGCCGAGCACCCGCGCATGCTGTTCACGGTGGACTTTCAATGACTGGAAGTTGATTTCCTCCATCCATTGCTCTTCCGTTTCAAAAGCCTGTTCCATTTGTCGTACAAGAGCGCGAAATCCGTTATCGAATTCATGATCGTGCGCGCTTGCCAGCGTGTCGATCGTCACAAACAAGTCGTAGTGCAATTGATCCAACATGGGCATGCCGAGGCACTCGTCGGGTGGCCAAGTACTATGTAACATCGTCGACCCTCCGGTAGATGAATATGGCAGGAAATGGGATTGCAGCCTTTTGATACAGAGTGAAAAGAGCGGGACGGCGCGTTGGTTGTTTGATCAAATCATGCTACTTGTTCAGCTTAGGGCACGTTTGAGATGGCTCAAGCGCCGACTGGCATTACGTTTTGACACTCAAGCTCGGCATGTCAGCCTCATATTTTCGAGGCGGTACAATGCATGCTTACCTTTTTGTCTAGGAGCGTAAAAATGGCGTATGAAAATATCTTGGTCGAAACTCATGAAAAGGTAGGGGTCATTCAATTGAACCGCCCCAAGGCATTGAATGCGTTGAACGATCAGTTGATGGACGAATTGGGTGACGCATTGTTGAAGTTCGACTCGGACGACAATATTGGTTGCATTGTCATTACCGGGAGCGAAAAAGCATTTGCTGCCGGCGCGGATATTGGCGCCATGGCTAACTATACGTTCATGGATGTCTACAAGAGCGGCTACATTACGCGCAACTGGGAACAGATCAGGCAGGTGCGTAAGCCTGTCATTGCGGCCGTGGCGGGATATGCGCTTGGTGGCGGATGCGAGTTGGCGATGATGTGCGATTTCATCATCGCTGCCGACACCGCGAAGTTCGGCCAGCCGGAGGTTAAGTTGGGGACCATGCCAGGTGCCGGCGGCACACAGCGACTTCCGCGAGCAGTTTCCAAGTCGAAGGCAATGGATCTTTGCCTAACCGCACGAATGATGGATGCCGCAGAAGCTGAGCGGGCAGGGTTAGTCTCGCGCATTGTTGCTGCCGACAAACTGATAGAAGAAGCAATGAGGGCTGCCAAGACCATCGCCAGCATGTCATTGCCTGTGATTATGATGATCAAGGAATCGGTCAATCGGGCGTATGAAACAACATTGGCGGAAGGCATTCAGTACGAACGACGTTTGTTCCATAGCACATTTGCTACCGAGGATCAGAAAGAGGGCATGGCTGCGTTCATCGAAAAGCGCTTGCCAAGCTTCCGCAACAACTGAGAGGAAATGAGCGAGAGCGATCAACGTCAACGGTCTCCGGGTTTTTAGCAGGGTCGTTGACGGAATCGAGAAAGGCGGTCATAATCTCGCCTCTTTGCTGCCGACGGACAAAACGATTCGTTAGCAAATTGCGAAACTGAAAAGTCTTGCAAAAAGAAGCGGTTAGCAATAACTGCTCGCAAACAAGGCAAAGAAAAAGCGCTTGACGCAAACGATAAAACGCTTCATAATCTCGTTTCTCTGCTGCTGACAAACAAAACGCTATGTCAGCGAGTCGCAAAAGCGACGGCAATATAAGTTCTTTAACAAATAACAGCCGATAAGTGTGGGCGCTTGGTGGCAGTGCGGCGGCGACGGAAGTTGCCGAAGCTCAAAGCATATCAAGTGCTCACAAAGAAATACAGGTAAGTTCGCAAGAACGGACCTAGTCAGTATTTTGAGTGAGCGACGGTTCTACGGAACCTGCCAGAGATGGCACAAAACAGGAATTAAACTGAAGAGTTTGATCCTGGCTCAGATTGAACGCTGGCGGCATGCCTTACACATGCAAGTCGAACGGCAGCGCGGGAGCAATCCTGGCGGCGAGTGGCGAACGGGTGAGTAATATATCGGAACGTGCCTTAGAGTGGGGGATAACTAGTCGAAAGACTAGCTAATACCGCATACGACCTACGGGTGAAAGTGGGGGATCGCAAGACCTCATGCTCTTAGAGCGGCCGATATCTGATTAGCTAGTTGGTGGGGTAAAAGCCTACCAAGGCGACGATCAGTAGCTGGTCTGAGAGGACGACCAGCCACACTGGGACTGAGACACGGCCCAGACTCCTACGGGAGGCAGCAGTGGGGAATTTTGGACAATGGGGGCAACCCTGATCCAGCAATGCCGCGTGTGTGAAGAAGGCCTTCGGGTTGTAAAGCACTTTTGTTCGGGAAGAAATCCCTTGGGCTAATACCCCGGGGGGATGACGGTACCGGAAGAATAAGCACCGGCTAACTACGTGCCAGCAGCCGCGGTAATACGTAGGGTGCAAGCGTTAATCGGAATTACTGGGCGTAAAGCGTGCGCAGGCGGTTGTGCAAGACAGATGTGAAATCCCCGGGCTTAACCTGGGAACTGCATTTGTGACTGCACGGCTAGAGTGTGTCAGAGGGGGGTAGAATTCCACGTGTAGCAGTGAAATGCGTAGATATGTGGAGGAATACCGATGGCGAAGGCAGCCCCCTGGGATAACACTGACGCTCATGCACGAAAGCGTGGGGAGCAAACAGGATTAGATACCCTGGTAGTCCACGCCCTAAACGATGTCAACTAGTTGTCGGGTCTTAATTGACTTGGTAACGCAGCTAACGCGTGAAGTTGACCGCCTGGGGAGTACGGTCGCAAGATTAAAACTCAAAGGAATTGACGGGGACCCGCACAAGCGGTGGATGATGTGGATTAATTCGATGCAACGCGAAAAACCTTACCTACCCTTGACATGGAAGGAATCCTCGAGAGATCGGGGAGTGCCCGAAAGGGAGCCTTCACACAGGTGCTGCATGGCTGTCGTCAGCTCGTGTCGTGAGATGTTGGGTTAAGTCCCGCAACGAGCGCAACCCTTGTCATTAGTTGCTACGAAAGGGCACTCTAATGAGACTGCCGGTGACAAACCGGAGGAAGGTGGGGATGACGTCAAGTCCTCATGGCCCTTATGGGTAGGGCTTCACACGTCATACAATGGTACATACAGAGGGCTGCCAACCCGCGAGGGGGAGCTAATCCCAGAAAGTGTATCGTAGTCCGGATTGTAGTCTGCAACTCGACTACATGAAGTTGGAATCGCTAGTAATCGCGGATCAGCATGTCGCGGTGAATACGTTCCCGGGTCTTGTACACACCGCCCGTCACACCATGGGAGCGGGTTTTACCAGAAGTAGGTAGCCTAACCGCAAGGAGGGCGCTTACCACGGTAGGATTCGTGACTGGGGTGAAGTCGTAACAAGGTAGCCGTATCGGAAGGTGCGGCTGGATCACCTCCTTTCTAGAGTATTCGCACGAAAATCAAGCGTTCACACTTATCGGTGTGTTATTCGAGAACAGCAATGGGTCTGTAGCTCAGCTGGTTAGAGCACCGTGTTGATAACGCGGGGGTCGTTGGTTCGAGCCCAACTAGACCCACCATCAAGGTTTCGGGGGTTTAGCTCAGCTGGGAGAGCACCTGCTTTGCAAGCAGGGGGTCGTCGGTTCGATCCCGTCAACCTCCACCAAGACATCAAACCTAAGTCATCGCTTCGATGGCGACGTGATTTAGGTTTGATCTTTTAGATCATTGGCTGTTTTTGTTCTTTAACAATCTGGAAGAAGTAGTAAAGATTTATCAGTTGGAGCTGATGCGTTGTGATGACGTGTTGGTGAAGACTGGTGGGTTGTGATTGTATCAATCAATAGTATGAAAGAGTTCTCGTAACAACGAGAGTCTGGAATACGGCACGCAAACTCAAGCTCTATAGCGTTTCTCGCAAGAGAAGCTAACGTTATAGGGACAAGCGAATAAGTGCACATGGTGGATGCCTTGGCGATATCAGGCGATGAAGGACGTTGTAGCCTGCGATAAGCTGCGGGGAGCTGGCAAACAAGCTTTGATCCGCAGATTTCCGAATGGGGAAACCCGGCCCTTTGGGTCATCTCACACTGAATACATAGGTGTGTGAAGCGAACGTGGCGAACTGAAACATCTAAGTAGCTACAGGAAAAGAAATCAACCGAGATTCCCAAAGTAGTGGCGAGCGAAATGGGAACAGCCTGCAAGATTTAGCAGTCGAGATAGCAAAATGCTCTGGAAAGTGCAGCCATAGCGGGTGATAGCCCCGTATGCGAAATCTGGATTGTGGAACTAAGCTTGCGACAAGTAGGGCGGGGCACGTGAAACCCTGTCTGAACATGGGGGGACCATCCTCCAAGGCTAAATACTCGATATCGACCGATAGTGAACCAGTACCGTGAGGGAAAGGCGAAAAGAACCCCGGAAGGGGAGTGAAATAGATCCTGAAACCGTGTGCATACAAACAGTAGGAGCCTCGCAAGGGGTGACTGCGTACCTTTTGTATAATGGGTCAGCGACTTACATTCAGTGGCAAGCTTAACCGTGTAGGGAAGGCGTAGCGAAAGCGAGTCCGAATAGGGCGTTCAGTCGCTGGGTGTAGACCCGAAACCAGATGATCTATCCATGGCCAGGATGAAGGTGCGGTAACACGCACTGGAGGTCCGAACCCACTAGTGTTGAAAAACTAGGGGATGAGCTGTGGATAGGGGTGAAAGGCTAAACAAATCTGGAAATAGCTGGTTCTCTCCGAAAACTATTTAGGTAGTGCCTCAAGTATCACCATCGGGGGTAGAGCACTGTTATGGCTAGGGGGTCATCGCGACTTACCAAACCATTGCAAACTCCGAATACCGATGAGTGCGAGCTTGGGAGACAGACGCCGGGTGCTAACGTCCGACGTCAAGAGGGAAACAACCCAGACCGCCAGCTAAGGTCCCCAAGATTGGCTAAGTGGAAAACGAAGTGGGAAGGCTAAAACAGTCAGGAGGTTGGCTTAGAAGCAGCCATCCTTTAAAGAAAGCGTAATAGCTCACTGATCGAGTCGTCCTGCGCGGAAGATGTAACGGGGCTAAGCCAGTCACCGAAGCTGCGGATCTGCAGTAATGCAGATGGTAGGAGAGCGTTCTGTAAGCCTGCGAAGGTGTCTTGTAAAGGATGCTGGAGGTATCAGAAGTGCGAATGCTGACATGAGTAGCGATAATGCGGGTGAAAAGCCCGCACGCCGTAAGCCCAAGGTTTCCTGTTCAACGTTCATCGGAGCAGGGTGAGTCGGCCCCTAAGGCGAGGCAGAGATGCGTAGCTGATGGGAAGCAGGTTAATATTCCTGCACCGTCGTGTGATGCGATGGGGGGACGGATCGCGGAAGGTTGTCCGGGTGTTGGATGTCCCGGTTCCTAACTCAAAGAAGGCCAGTAGGCAAATCCGCTGGCGTAATTCAAGGGGTTGGGACGAGCGGCTTTATGCCGCGAAGCAATCGGAAGTGGTTCCAAGAAAAGCCTCTAAGCTTCAGTCATACGAGACCGTACCGCAAACCGACACAGGTGGGCGAGATGAGTATTCTAAGGCGCTTGAGAGAACTCGGGAGAAGGAACTCGGCAAATTGGTACCGTAACTTCGGGATAAGGTACGCCCTTGTAGCTTGACTGGCCTGCGCCAGGAGGGTGAAGGGGTTGCAATAAACTGGTGGCTGCGACTGTTTAATAAAAACACAGCACTCTGCAAACACGAAAGTGGACGTATAGGGTGTGACGCCTGCCCGGTGCTGGAAGATTAAATGATGGGGTGCAAGCTCTTGATTGAAGTCCCAGTAAACGGCGGCCGTAACTATAACGGTCCTAAGGTAGCGAAATTCCTTGTCGGGTAAGTTCCGACCTGCACGAATGGCGTAACGATGGCCACACTGTCTCCTCCCGAGACTCAGCGAAGTTGAAGTGTTTGTGATGATGCAATCTACCCGCGGCTAGACGGAAAGACCCCATGAACCTTTACTGTAGCTTTGCATTGGACTTTGAACCAATCTGTGTAGGATAGGTGGGAGGCTTTGAAGCGGTGACGCCAGTTGCCGTGGAGCCAACCTTGAAATACCACCCTGGTTTGTTTGAGGTTCTAACCTTGGCCCGTTATCCGGGTCGGGGACAGTGCATGGTAGGCAGTTTGACTGGGGCGGTCTCCTCCCAAAGTGTAACGGAGGAGTTCGAAGGTACGCTAGGTACGGTCGGACATCGTGCTAATAGTGCAATGGCATAAGCGTGCTTAACTGCGAGACTGACAAGTCGAGCAGGTACGAAAGTAGGACATAGTGATCCGGTGGTTCTGTATGGAAGGGCCATCGCTCAACGGATAAAAGGTACTCTGGGGATAACAGGCTGATTCCTCCCAAGAGTTCATATCGACGGGGGAGTTTGGCACCTCGATGTCGGCTCATCACATCCTGGGGCTGTAGCCGGTCCCAAGGGTATGGCTGTTCGCCATTTAAAGTGGTACGTGAGCTGGGTTTAAAACGTCGTGAGACAGTTTGGTCCCTATCTGCCGTGGGCGTTGGAAGTTTGAGGGGGGCTGCTCCTAGTACGAGAGGACCGGAGTGGACGAACCTCTGGTGTACCGGTTGTCACGCCAGTGGCATTGCCGGGTAGCTAAGTTCGGAAGAGATAACCGCTGAAAGCATCTAAGCGGGAAACTTGCCTCAAGATGAGACTTCCCGGGAACTTGATTCCCCTAAAGGGTCGTTCGAGACCAGGACGTTGATAGGTCAGGTGTGGAAGCGCAGTAATGCGTTAAGCTAACTGATACTAATTGCCCGTGCGGCTTGTCCCTATAACCTTAGCAGGTATAGGCAAGAGTAGCGTGTGACTCGATTGAGCATCACACCCGCCAATATATGTAGTACCCCTACTGCTTCTTCCCAGATTGCGTTGTTTGATGCGCCAGTGCACCGGCCTCAAGCAACACTACAAGTTATGCCTGATGACCATAGCGAGTTGGTACCACCCCTTCCCATCCCGAACAGGACCGTGAAACGACTTCGCGCCGATGATAGTGCTGCAACCAGTGTGAAAGTAGGTTATCGTCAGGCTAGTTACTCCTAAAACGCCCCCAGCATCCCCTTGCTGGGGGCGTTTTGCTTTGCACCCCGCCTTTTGCCTGCCCCGATCAAAAACGCATCTGCAGCAACACGGGGCACTCAAATCGAGGTAAGCGATCCATCATCGGCGTCTTGAATCGCGGAGTTTGAGCAGTCAGGATATGTCCACCTACATGGAGGTGGACACCTATGGCAGAGCATGACTCAGAGCTGTTGCAGCGGCTGGTTGTCGGCAGCAAGCGGGATGGACGCCGGCGATATGACAAACAGGCGAAGGCCGAGCTGGTCCAGACATGCCTCAAGCCAGGCGTGTCAGTGGCGCGCGTGGCGCTCAAGCATGGCATCAACGCGAACCTGCTGCGCAAGTGGATCAGCCTGCACCTGCAGAAACAGGAGCAATCTCCTGTTGCGACATCACAGTCTGTCGCGCCTTCACCGCCTCCATTCATACCGGTCGTGCCGGCGGGCTCCTGCAGCAAGCCCACAGAGTCCGGGTTACGAGTGCGGCTGCCCAACGGCATCGAGATTTGTCTGAGTGGGCATGGCGAAGATGAGCTGTCGTGCTTGTTGCGCCTGCTGTGCACACTGCCATGTTCCGTCTCGACCCGGCTCTGAAGGTATTCCTGCACCGCGAGCCGGTGGACGGCCGCAAGAACATCAATGGCCTGGCTGCGCTGGTCGAACAAGGCCTCGGGCTCGATCCCTTTGCTCGGGCGGTCTACGTCTTCAGCAATAAGCGGCGCGACCGCATCAAACTGCTGCTGTGGGATCGCACCGGATTCTGGCTTCTGTTCAAGCGGCTGGAAGCGGACCGCTTCGTCTGGCCGAAAGCGTCAGCGGTGGTCGAGCTCAGCGTCGAGCAGCTGCAATGGCTGCTCGATGGGATCGACCTGGAAGCCATGCGCGGCCATCCTGTGCGCCATTACCGTCGCACGGCGTGAACCGGGGCGGCAGAGCGTTGTCAAAAAGTCCATGCAAAACGTCATGATCACGGCCGAGGAACTGGAAGCGTTGCGCCAGGCAGCGCAGGAGCGTGACGCGTTGCGCGGTGAGCTGCGGGTCGTGACGCTCGAGCGGGGCCTGCTCAAGGAACGCGTGCAGGCGTATCTGCACAAGCTGTATGCGGCACGCAGCGAAGCACGCAGTGCCGGGCAAAAGGATCTGTTCTTTAACGAGGCCGAGACCCTGGCGCCGACTGCCTCCGCTGAGCCTGCCAAAGAGGACGAGCCAGGCGTTGAAGTGGCGAGCCATCTGCGCAAAAAGCGTGGTGGCCGCAAGCCGCTCGATCCCGCGCTACCGCGCGACGTCGTGCGTCACGAGCTGCCCGAATCCGAGCGTATTTGCCCGCATGACGGCAGCGTCCTGATCGAAATCGGTGCCGAGATCAGCGAACAGCTCGACATCATTCCCCAGCAGGTACGCGTGATCCAGCATCAGCGCATCAAGTACGCCTGCCCGTGCTGCGATGGCGGCATCAAGGTCACGCCTGCCGCAGCGCGCGTCATCCCCAAGGGCCTGCTGACCGAAGCGGCGCTGGCGTGGATCGTGACGGCGAAGTATCAGGATGGCTTGCCGCTGTATCGGCAAGCGGCCTTGCTGCGCCGCTTTGGCGGCGACCTGTCGCGCACCACGCTGGCCGCCAGCGTGGTGCGCGTTGGTCAGGCAGTGCAGCCGATCATCAACCTGCTGCGCGACGTGCTGCTGGAATCCGAGCTGGTGTACGGCGACGAGACGGAACTGCAGGTGCTCAAGGAACCGGGCCGCTCGCCGCAGACCCAAAGCTATCTGTGGGCGCAGATGAATGGCACGGGACCGCCGGTGCGCTTGTTCGGCTACTCTCCCGGTCGGGGAACCAGCCATGCGCTCAAACTCTATGCCGGCATGGCCAAAGGCGCAGTGCTGATGACGGATGGCTATGAGGTCTACAACGCCATCGCGGCGACCCATGGTCTGGTGCACCTCGGATGCTGGGTCCATTGTCGACGCTACTTCATCGAGGCCGAGGACGTGCTGCCGAAAGAGTCGCGCACACCGCAGCAGCCTGCCACGCAATTCATTGCAGCCATCGGCAAGCTCTATGCCGCCGAGGCCCGAGCCAGGCACGCCGACGCGGCCCACCGACAACGGCTGCGCGCCCGCTACAGCGCCCATGTGCTCAAGCACATCGAGCGCCTGCTGCTGACGTATCAGCCGATCGTCACGCCCAACAGCAAGCTCGGCCGTGCTCTTGCCTATCTGAGTGGGCAGTGGTCCAAACTGACGCGCTACATCGAGAACGGCCTCTGGCCGATTGACAACAACCAGTGCGAAAACGCGATCCGTCCCTTCGTGATCGGGCGAAAGGGCTGGCTGTTTGCGGACACCGTCGGCGGCGCTACTGCCAGCGCCAATCTGTATTCCATCATCGAGACCTGCAAGGCCAATAACGTCAATCCGTACGCCTACCTGATCAAACTGCTCCGCGCGCTGCCTCTGGCAACTACGGCCGATGATTACGAGGCGCTGCTGCCCTGGAAAATCTCCCTCCCGACGACTCGGTTGTAATCGCGCTAACAACACGCGAGACTATCCGACAAGGGACGTCCGTCATGGATCGCTTACATCCAACTGACGGGTAATGCTGGGATGACGCAGCCAGTACAGGTCATCTATCGAAGGCGCGTTGGACCGAGAGCATCCAGGACGACATGGAAAGCAGCCATAGCTTCGGGAATAGGTTCATGTCGAAGGAGTGATGCGTAAGCATCCCGGCAGCTGGGGCTGTCTGAATTCCATATCCGCCCTGTCCAGCTGCTCAGAAAAACCCAGGAAGATCCGGGTCGTAACCGCCAAGCAACTCACCATCGGCAACCAAACGATCGCAGCCCGGACCAAACATGCTTGGGCCGACGCACCACCATCGTTGTCTGCGTCTGAATCATATCAATCGCAGTCGATGCGTCCATCAGGGTGTTCGTGCCATGAGCACCAACGAGGCTGTAGAAAGCGTCTTTTGAGCCGATCTTCGTTAGGCGCATGGCGTCCTTTCAGATCGGCTTGATGTTCTGATTCATCCGGAAGAAGTTGGTCGGGTCGTACTTTTTCTTGAGCTCCACGAGTCGGTTGTACGTCGCACCGTAGGCGAACGCGATGCGGTCGGTCTCCTCTTGGGTGAGGAAGTTGATGTACGCGCCGCCGCTGGCGAACGGCTGTGACTTGGTGAAGAACTCGCGCGCCCAGGCGATGCAGCGCTCATCCTCAGCGGGTGAGTCCCAGCGTCCGTGCACGTTCATCACGTAATTGGCGTCTCGGCTCGAATAAGCCATCGCCCCGGGCGCTACACGTGCCGTCTGCCCTCCGATTGTGCCGATGAAGATCTCACACTGCGGCGACGGCAGCTTGGCGGCGTATTCGAGGATGACGGCGATTGTGTCATCGTTGAGCTGCGAGAAATTATGCGACTTCCAGTAGTTTCGCGCACCAGGCGTCAAGAGTGGGTCGAAGGCCTGCTGCCAGGCGCAGTACGGTTGCACGCCGATGTGCTCGCCGTGCGCCGTGCCGAACCCGCGCAGCGGCTCAAGCAGCTTCTTGCCCTCAGCAGGATCTCCCGCATAGCACAGCGCGAGTGCGACGATTTCTTTGCCGTGGACGTTTTCGGGCAGGAAAGGTAGCGGAGGCGCCTTCCGAGTGACCGACCAGACGTTGAGCTCGTCCGGCATCGTTTTGGTGAAATGGGCAAACTGCGTGAGCACCGACTTCGCTTGATCGAACGGAAAGACGATGAGCCCGCTCAGCACGTCCGGCCCGACGGGATGAAGCTGGAACTGGAAACTGGTGACAATGCCAAAGTTTCCACCGCCACCACGCAGCCCCCAGAAAAGGTCGGCGTTTTCCGATTCGCTGGCGCGCACCTGACGGCCATCCGCCGTAACGACATCTGCGGATAGCAGGTTGTCAGCGGTCATGCCGTACTTCCGGCTTAGCCAGCCGAAGCCGCCTCCCAGCGTCAGGCCGGCCACGCCCGTGGTCGAGTTGATGCCCAACGGCGTGGCAAGGCCGTGCACCTGCGCGGCCTTATCGAAATCAGCCAGGGTACAACCGGGCTCGACGGTCGCCTGGCGGACGTTCGGGGCCACCTGGACGTTCTTCATCAACGAGAGATCGATCATGAGACCGCCGTCGCAGACGGCATTGCCCGCGATGTTGTGTCCGCCCCCTCGGATCGAGACGATGAGATTGTGCTTGCGCGCGAACTCGACGGCGTGGGCGACATCTTCAGGCGACGTGCAGCGGGCAACCAACGCGGGCTTGCGGTCGATCATGGCGTTCCAGATATGACGCACCTCGTCGTAGACCGCGTTGTCAGGAAGAAGCACCTCCCCTCGGAAGTGCGTTTTGAACTCGTCGATAGGTGCTTTTTGTAGTTGCTTCATGCTTGCCTCCTTTGTTTGCGCCTGACTGGCATATAGAGGGACATGGCCCTCCAGGAAACGGAGTAGCTGAGTGATAAGCAAAGTAATTCGATCCTCCGTAAACCGAGCCAGTTCCGCGTTTGGCATGCTGCGGCATGCTTCTACTTGATAAACAATCGTGAAAGACGCTACTTCCGAACCTGTTTCCGATACCACCGCCGAAACGGCCCAACTAGCCAAGGCGATGCATGTTTACAACCATTCCCGTGGACGAACTGAACAGGCATACGTCTACCGGGCACGAGGAAAAATCCGGTTTCACAGCATCTGTTCCCATGAATATGGATAGCCCTGAGACCCGCGACGTTATGCCTCACTTGGTCAACGAACGTAAGATTGCCGGGCAATCGCATCGTGCCAGGTGTCCGCCTTTCTGGTATTGAGTGTCCGTCTCGACCGTCGGCTAATTCCCGGTTTCGGCTTGAGTTGCGGCAACGACAGCCGGTCGCTATAGCGCAATGCTGGCCATTCGCATTGGAGATGTTGGCAAGAATGTCCCAAAGCGCCTCGCAGCGTTCCCTCAAGCGGACACTAGCGGGTGACTTCAACTCAGTCCACCCGAGCTGTAAGACCAATGCACCGCTTCCTATTTCAAGGGCAGCGCATGAATTTGCACAGTCATGTCAGGGATGAACCTTGCATCGAGCGTACAGTTTCAGTTTGGCTCCGCCTCACATTCCCGCCATCACCAATTGCAACAAAGACCGATTCAGAATCTTTTAGCGGCATCACTGAGTCAAAGGGAAACTATGTCGATTCAATACGGAACATCCATTGAGTGATGTCATCTCGCGGAGCAAGTTAAATCAGACACCGCCGGCTTCGCGTCAGCGCCCGGTCCGGATGTTCCTGCTCTGGCTGGTGCTGGGCTGTCTGCTTCCCGGAGTGATCGGGGCCATTGCGCTGCTATTCGACGAATATCATCAGAGCCGAATCCAACTCGAGAGGGATACGCTGCAGACTGCACGCGCCCTGATCTACGCCGTGGATGTTCAAATCCTGGGGCTGCAACGTCTAGGCCAAGGGCTTGCCACTGCCGATTCTATTGTCAGTGGCAATCTGGCGCGTTTTCACCTGCAGGCACGACGGGCGCTTGCCGAGGCCAGGCTAGGGTCAACCGTTGCCTTAACAGACCGAACGGGACAACTTGTACTCAATACCGCTGTGGAATTCGGTAAGCCGCTGCCGATGAATGGGAATCCTGAACTGGTCCGGCGCGTGTTTGAAATGCGTACGCCTGTTGCTTCTCAGCTCTTCGCCAGCGCCATTACCCATCATCCCCTCATGGCGGTCGGGCTACCCGTACTCCTTGATGGCAAAGTGATCTTTGCCTTGACTGTCAGCATAGAACCGGAACAGTTCGACAGTATCTTTAGCGCCCAACACTTACCCGCCGGCTGGGTCGCCACCATATTCGACGGGAATGGCGCCATTGTGGCGCGCAGTAATTCCACGGGAAAAATCGATGGCAAAAAGCCACGGGCAGGCTACTTCCAACAGTTAATGAAAACAAGCGCGGGCAATTTTGAGGCGTCCATGGAAGACGGGACGCCAGTTTCGGTGGCCTATGCGCAATCGCCCACGACTGGCTGGCGGGTTGCTGTCAACATTCCCAAGGCATCAATTACAACGGGCCTATTCCAGCGGCTATCGGTCTTGATGTTAGGAATTGCGGCCTTGTTCGCTATGGGAATCTGGCTTGCTCGGGTCTTAAGCAGAAGAATCGCCCGCGCATTCCAGGCACTCGTGACCCCGGCATTTGCGCTCGGTTCCGGAGAAACGGTGTCGTTGCCCCAGGTGGAGGTCATGGAAGCCGCGGAGGTCACAAATGCCTTGGCTGCTGCGGCCAAATTACTGAAAGAGCGGACCGTGGCGCTCGAAGCGCGCGAGAAAGACTTGGTGGAACGCAGCGGGGCATTACGCCGAAGCGAAAACCGTCTTCGGACACTGACCGAGCATGCGCCGGCAGCCATCGCCGTATTCGACCGGCATATGCGCTACCTGGCTGTCAGCCAGCGCTGGATCCAGGACTACCGGCTTGAAGGCAAAGACATCATTGGCGCATCTCATTACGACGTCGTGCCGGATCTCCCGGAACGGTGGCATGACGCGCACCGCCGAGGCCTTGAGGGGGAAGC
The DNA here is from genome assembly GCF_000818395.1 of Noviherbaspirillum autotrophicum. Lineage (GTDB taxonomy): Bacteria > Pseudomonadota > Gammaproteobacteria > Burkholderiales > Burkholderiaceae_D > Noviherbaspirillum > Noviherbaspirillum autotrophicum. The sequence goes on from NZ_JWJG01000028.1 coordinate 888,363, forward strand.
GCTGCGTGCCGATGCGGACCGAATTGAATATTCGGATGGATCGGTGCGATGGAGACGGTGGGAAGTATGGCCCTGGCAGGACAATAATGGTGCCGTTGGCGGCATCATCATCGCCGCTGAAGACGTGACGGACCGCATGGTCGCCGAACGACAGTTACGGGAGAGCGAGGCCCGGCTGGCCTTGGCATTAAAGGCCGCCAATACCGCGGTATGGGAAATGGATGTCACAACCCAGGCTCTGCTTCCGGCGGACGACCGCCTCTTTACAATGCTGGGCTATGACCAAAATCATTTGCAGACGCTTGCCCAGTGGCTGGCGCACATGCATGATGAGGACCGGCAAAGCGTATCTGAAATGCTCAACGAGGTCATTGACGGCCGAAGAGACAGTTATTCTACCGAGGTGCGCTTCCGTGCAAAGGACGGCCACTGGCACTGGATTTTGTGTCAGGGAACCGGGGCCGGGCGCGCACCAGAAGGAGGAAGAGCGACTCGCCTGGTGGGCACCCATACCGACATCCATGCCCGCAAGCTGGCGGAGCAACGGGCGCGTGAAGCCGCGCTGCATGATCCATTAACTGGTTTGCCCAATCGAGCGCTTGTATATGAATACGGCAGCCACCTGCTCGCTGCCGCGCAGCGCAATCATGGCCAAGGCGCGCTCATGTTCATCGATCTGGATCGCTTCAAGCCCATCAACGATATTTACGGGCACGAGGTAGGTGACCGCGTGCTGCGTGAAGTGAGCGCGCGACTCGTCGCCTGCACTCGCCAGGAGGATCTTGTTGGCCGCTTGGGCGGCGATGAGTTCGTCATCATTCTTCCTCACCTTGCATCAGATCGGCGCCAGGCAATAATCGTTGCGAGGCACATCATCGACAGCATTAGCCGCACCATTGTGATCGATACGCTCGAGTTGTCCCTTTCCCCCTCCGTCGGCATCAGTTACTACCCAGAGCATGCGAACGACATCGGCGCGCTCATCCATACGGCAGACTTGGCCATGTACCAGGCGAAGAAGTCGGGACGTGGAAACTTTCATATCTACACCCCTGAACTCAATCAGCATGCGGATGAAATCTATTTGCTGGAGGCTAGACTCAAGAATGCACTCAGGTACGACGGGCTGGAACTTCACTATCAGCCGGTCATGGACATCAAGAGCGGGACGTTGCTTGGTGCAGAAGCTTTAGTGCGGTTGGCGGGTAACGAGCCGAGGGTAGTCGGGCCCCAGGTCTTCATACCTGTCGCAGAGTCGGCCGGTCTGATCGGACAACTCGGTGAGTGGGTGGCGACGGAGGCTTGTCGCCAGCAGGAGGCGTGGAAGCGTGACGGATTAAGGGTGACCATCGCTATCAATGTCTCGCCGTTTCAATTTAGGCAGCGGGGGTTCGCAGAAACGCTCCATGGCATCATTTTAAATACGGGGAGCGATCCTGACTGCATTCAGCTCGAAATCACTGAAAGCGCCATCATGGAGAACCTCGACGAAGCGGTGTCCATCCTGAACAGAATCAAGGCACTCGGGGTAAAAGTGGCGCTTGATGACTTCGGAACGGGATACTCCAGTCTCAGTCAACTGATTAGTTTGCCCATCGACAAGCTAAAAGTTGATCAGTCATTCGTGAAGCGAATCGGGAGCGATCAGGCAAGCCAGGCAGTGACCGAAGCAATCATTGCCCTTGGTCACAGCTTAAAGCTGGAGGTGATCGGCGAAGGTATCGAGTCCGAGGACACGTTACGTTATCTGAAGGAACGCGGCTGCGACCAGGCGCAGGGCTATTGGTTCAGTCCCCCTCTTCCTGCATCCAAGTTTGCCGAGTGGTATGGGCTTCTCCCGAATTTACCGATACATCGTTAAGCACATAGCTCAGAAGTGTCTACGCCACCCGGAGCAGTCCCGGTACGGTAGACAAATTCTGACAAACGGGGCGGAAACGACGCCAGCCCTCAGGCATCGCTTCGATGCGCCTTTCCGCGTCCATATGGACGCCAAGCGATATAACCGGCATCCTGCATTTTCACGTTCTGGATGAGTTGCCGTTCCGGTGCATCCAGTACGTGTGTATTCCAGTCAGACAGAGCGACAACCACGCTACTGCCTCAGCCATCCCGGCCAGTACGTCGCTCAGGTAGTGCACACCCAAGTACACGCGACTCAACGCGGTCAACAATACAAAAGCGAATGCACATAAAACAATGGCCACACGCGACCGCCATGGCCGGACTTTGGATATCAGATAGGCCGCCACCACGCCATAAAACAGCATACTGCCTGCCGCATGGCCGCTAGGGAAGCTATACGACGTCAGCGACAGTAGGGGATGCTCAAAACTTGGACGGGCACGGTGAAATGCATATTTCATCAGCACGTTTAACAGTGCCCCTGCCGGCACAACCACGAGTAAACACGTGAGCCAGTACCAATCGCGCTTCCAGATCAGGTACAAAGCTGCAAACACTACATATAGCGTAATTGCAGTTGGTCCATTTGCCTGGGTAATGGCCAGCATGATGCGGGTGACACTTGGCGTAGCGCGGGCATGGAACCAGTTCGCCACCTCAACATCGACGATGGTCAGCGGGTCGGCGGTCAGGACGTCTTCCGCAATCCCGCCGAACAGCCAGCTGGCGCCAATCAGTGCCAGGGCGCCCAGCGTCAGATTCAAGCCGAGATGGCTACGCGGGGACAGCCTTGCTTTCACAAATGCGATTTGGGGCGCAAAACGCCGGCGGAATCTGACCATCCGTGGTCGTCGCAGAAACCGTTCCCATGCTCTCTTGATGTCCTGTTCGCGGTGTATAGCGATGCGATAGAGCCAGAAGAGCAGTAAAGCGCATAGACATATCCCGCCCAGAATGACACTCGCCTGCCCCATCCAGCGCTCGGCGCTTCGCCAGCCGGCGCCGAGGGAGTACCCGAGCAGTACGACCATGGCTGACCATAGCGTCGCACCCAACGCGTTATAGGGCAGAAAAACCCGGTACTTCATCCGCGAAGAGCCAGCCAGGAAAGGAACAATGGCTCGCGCAAAGCCGACAAAGCGCCCCAGAAAAACCGACTTCCCACCGTGCCGCCGAAAAAAGGCATCGGCCCTGCCGACGTTCTCCTGGTTGAGTCCAAACTGATGGCCATACCGCAGCAAGGCCGGGCGCCCAAGCCGGCGCCCCATCTCATAGCCGATGCTGTCGCCGACAATAGCGCCCAGTGTCACAGCCAAAACGGCTTCGTCGAGGTCCAGGAATCCCTCCGCCGCCAGGAATCCCGTGACCAAAACAAGGCTTTCTCCTGGAATAAAGAGCCCGATGAACGCTGCCGATTCCAGGGCAGCGCCAGCAAAAATCACTAGGTACCCCCATTGACCGAGACGGCTGACCAGATTGACGAGGTAATCGAGCATAGTGAATTCTCCTCGTCAGAAAATGATCCGTTGCGGCGCCGTGGATAGCTTTGGGGCGGTCGATGAGCTCAATCCGAGCCGATAGATAGGAGAGAGCCTGTTATTAAAGATTCTGCGATGATCCAGCCCATGAACTCCCCATGCTTCCCAGATAACTTTGCGAAAATAATGAACTTCAATTGCTGAATAGGCAATTTTTTCGCGTGTGTCAACAGGCACGCTTTTGACATGCCGCGCCCATTTCCCTTGGCTCCTCCGTTGCACGAAAAAACGCCCTTGCTTGCAAAAACGCCTTCCGCAGGCGCCGTTACATTCGGTTGCATTTGAAACAGAGCAATAAAGTCTTTTTGAAATGCCGAAGCGTTAACAGAAGCAGGTTCACCAAGTTGCGAATTCGGGAAGAAATCCATGTTCAAGAAAATTGCTACTGTCTTCATCATCCTTTCCTTGCCGCTGGCCGCCTGGTCAACGGAATACCAGATTGTCGAGCGCCCGAGGCAGGAATGCTGGAATGAGCAGCTGCCGGTGCAATCAGCGCGCCAGGATTACGGCGGCGCCATTCTGGGCGGTATCGCGGGCGGCATCATCGGCAACCAGGTCGGTGGCGGCAATGGAAGAACTGTCGCCACGGCGATTGGCGCCATGACGGGCGCCGTGGTCGGGGACCGCATGTCCTCGGAGGGGCCTGCTTATCAGATGCAAACGGTACAGCGCTGTCGAACCGTCGTCGACCACGTTCGCGTTCCTGTCGTGCATGAGCAGGTTGAGGTCATTCCGGCACCGCCTCCGCCGGCAGTCATCGTTGAGCAACGGTCTTATTTTGTGGAACAGTCTGGCTACTACGTGGAGAACAGGCATCGACGTTGGCATGAGCACCATCATTACGATGATGACGATTGATTACGTTTCACGCTGAGTTCCGGGCTCTGTCGGAACCAGTTTGTGCAAATGCGTTCAATCAGTAGACCTCCAGTGAAAAAGTGCCTTATGCGCTCCATCGAAACAGCATCATTACAATCCGAGTTAGCAACTTCTTGTGGAACCATCATCCTTAACAAAGAAGGGCAAATTCTTCTTTGCCACGTCACCGGAATGAATTTCTGGGATATCCCCAAAGGGAGGATGAATCCTGGCGAGTTACCATTCCAGGCGGCCAAGAGAGAGTTGTTCGAGGAGACTGGCCTCGCTTTCAACGACGCTCTCTTTGAAGAACTCGGTGGATTTAAGTACCAGCGAAACAAGCGGCTTCATCTTTACAAACTCCGCGCGCCCGAAACGCTCAGTAGCCTTTCCCACCTTCGATGCACCAGTTACTTCTCGCATCAGACTACCGGCATCTCGACACCTGAAATGGATGGATTCCGCTGGGCCTCGCGCACCGACATCCGAGTGCTCTGCCCCTTCCCCATGGCCGAGTGTCTGTTGTCGCTCGCTTGGTAGTCTTACATCCTGCATCGATTTCAGCATCATTTAACCCGACCGCTTGCTCCGGATAGATTGCGGTGATTTGATTTTAAATGGGAAAATGATCAGTGGATGGCGGGATAGCGGGGCAGCAGAATGTATTGGGCCAATACCGACTTCATCTGAAAAAAGGAACAGCGTGCTTAATCGTTTATCGTCTACTCTCTTCACTTTAGCCGTATCCGCCCTGGCGGGGTGCGCGACGACCTACCATACCCCCACGTATTCCGGGGACCTCAAAGCTGCATTAGCTGACGACGTGGCCGCGGCTAAAGCAGCCGGCGCCAAGGCCGGCGAGTACGTGCGCAGCTCGTTGACCGCACCAATGCCCGAATGGAAGCACGCAAGTGGGGAAACGAATAGCAGCACCTCACCCACGATAGTCGAAAAGTCCACGTCAGAAGTTGGCACGTCGGCGAAAGCGGACCCCAGACCTACGAGTGCCCCACAGAACGCGCCAGAAGCAGGCGTGCAGGTATTCCCAATGCGGGCCGAGTGATATGGCAGTAGGCTTGTCGCAATAAGGGCCCGGTACGCATTCCGGGCGTTCGCACCAGCACATGCAATGTCATACGCATTCAGTCCGGTGCTTACCATCGCCGCCTGCTTAATGCATCAATGCAGCCGTGGCCTGACGTCGGCCGACAGAGTCAACACAACTCGGCACTGCCTACGATTTCACTGGCGATCACGGGTCTGTTTTTTTTCGCGCGGCCTCCCGCCCTGCGGAATTCGTCCGGTGGAGTTCCAACCATCCGACGAAACATGGTGATGAATGCAGAAGCGCTGCAATATCCTCAATCCAGTGCACTGTTCTCAAACGTCTGCCCCGCTTCGAGCCGAACCATTGCCTTCACGATCCGCAGGCGCTGCCTCCATTCTGCCAAGGACATTCCCCAGTCGCGTTGACAGCGCCGCATCAGCGTGCGTTCGGTAGTGTTTGCCTCCCGCGCGAGTTCGGCGAGAGTGCGAGTGTCGCCAGGGTTGGCTTCAATATAGATGGAGCAAAAGCTGGTTTCGTATCGATTCAGACCAGTGTGCTCCACAAGCGACGGCAGCCATTTCCCGGACGGTGATCGTCCTGCCCGCATGTCATATTCACGATCTTCGGTTCGAGGCCGCCTTCACCGATCTTTATTCGATAAGAAGCGAAAATTCTGACTTGAACGAGGTTGGGAACGTTATCGCCCATAAGCAAATGAGAAATGCTTCGTTCCTAATTAACATCCCTTTCGTTAATCTTCAGCACTTTAGCGAGACTCAGGAATCGTGACCCGCTCCGTCGCCCACGAATAACGATGCCGGCTACCGCCGGCAGGGAATCAGGCAATTCAAGCACGTGATATACATTGAAAATCTCCACAAGAGCTACAGGGTCGGCAAGCGCGAAGTGAGCGCACTGCACGACATCACCTTGCACATCCCCAAAGGGAAAATCTTCGGCATCATCGGTCGCTCCGGCGCAGGCAAGAGCACGCTGCTGCGCACCTTCAACCTCCTCGAGCGGCCCACGCGCGGGTCGGTTTGCATCGACGGTGTTGACATGACGACGTTAGCTAAGGCGGACCTGGATCGCACGCGGCAGCACATCGGCATGGTGTTCCAGAACTTCAGCCTCCTGTCGGCGAAGACCGTCGGCGCCAATGTCGAGTTTCCACTCAAGCTTGCTGGCGGCTTCACTCGGGAAGAACGTCAGCGGCGGGTGGACGAACTGCTGGCACTGGTCGGCCTGAGCGCCCACAAGGACAAGTATCCGGCACAGCTGTCGGGCGGCCAGAAGCAGCGCGTCGGCATCGCCCGCGCCATCGCGAACGCCCCTCGGCTGCTGCTGTGCGACGAAGCGACTTCCGCGCTCGATCCGGAAACGACGCAGTCTATCCTGGCCCTGCTGGCCGAAATCAATGCGCGCCTTGGACTGACCATCGTGCTGATCACGCACGAGATGCAGGTCATCCGCAGCGTCTGCGATCAGGTTGCGGTCATCGAGGCCGGCGGCATTGTCGAGATGGGCGAGGTCAGCGATGTATTCCTGCATCCGCAGCACCCCGTCACCCGTGCCCTCGTCGCGGAATACACGCACGACGACGGTAACCTTGCGGGCGTTCGTGCAGGAAACGGGCGCCGGGTACGCCTCACTTACGTCGGCGAGACGGCCTATCGGCCCATCCTGACTCACGTGGTCGAACAGACCCGCGCGACGATGACCATCCTGCAAGGCGCGGTGTCGCGGATCAAGGACAAGCCTTACGGGCAACTGCTGGTGGACATCGGCGGCCATGACGAGGACGTCGCTGCCGTGATCGACCTGTTCCGTCGACTGGATGTGCACTGCGAGGTACTGAACTGATGGAATTCTCGCATATCGATTGGGCCGACATCGGCCAGGCCACCCTCGACACGCTCACGATGACGGGGGTATCGCTGATCTTCACGGTCTTGCTCGGCTTGCCGCTGGGCGTGCTGCTTTTTCTGACGGGGCGCGGCCAGCTGCTCGAGCGGCGCGGCGTATATGCCGTGCTGTCGCTTGTCGTGAACGTACTGCGCTCGCTGCCATTCATCATCCTGCTGATCGTGATGATTCCCGTGACGCTTGCGCTGGTTGGCACCTCGCTCGGCGTCGAGGGCACGATTCCTCCACTCGTCGTCGGCACCACGCCGTTCTTCGCGCGCCTGGTGGAAAACGTGCTGCGCGAGGTCGACCGCGGCGTGATCGAGGCTTGCCAAGCGATGGGTGCAAAGACCCATCAGATCGTGCTCAGTGCGCTGCTGCCGGAAGCGCTATCCGGCCTGTTGGCCGCCGCTACCGTCACCACTATCGCGCTCGTTTCCTATGCCGCCATGTCCGGCGTCGTCGGCGGCGGCGGGCTGGGCGACCTGGCGCTGCGCTACGGCTATCAGCGCTTCCAGACGGACGTAATGATCGTGACCGTTTCCATTCTTGTCGTGCTGGTGCAGCTGCTGCAGTACAGCGGTGATCGCCTGGTGCGTCATTTCACCCGCCGGTAATTCTATTATTTGCTAAAGGAGTATTTATGCGCCTCAAATTTGCCCTGCTGCTTGCTTCGACTCTGAGTCTCGTCCAGCCGTTGGCTACCCACGCCGCCGACAAGATCGTTATTGCGGCCACCCCGGTTCCGCACGCGGAAATCCTGGAATTCGTCAAACCGCAACTCGCCAAGCAAGGCGTAGACCTCCAGGTCAAGGTCTTCACCGACTATGTCCAGCCCGCCGCGCAGGTAAACGAAAAGCGCCTGGATGGAAACTTCTTCCTGCACCAACCCTATCTCGATGAGTTCAAGAAGGCACACAAGAATGACATCGAAGTGCCTGTGGCCAAGGTACACGTGGAACCTTTCGCCGCATACTCGACGAAATACAAGAAGATCGCTGACCTGCCGATTGGGGCGACAGTCGCGATTCCGAACGATCCATCCAACTCGGGACGCGCGCTGCTGCTGCTGGAACGCCAGGGCTTGCTCAAGCTGAAAGATTCCAGGAATACCTCGGCGACCAAGAAGGATATCGTGTCCAATCCGAAGGAGCTGAAAATCCGGGAACTGGAAGCCGCGACCCTGCCGCGCGTGCTCAACCAGGTCGATCTGGCACTCATCAACACCAACTATGCGCTGGAAGCAAAACTCAATCCGGTGAAAGATTCGCTCTTCATCGAAGACGGCCATTCCCCGTACGCGAACCTGCTGGTCGCGCGCGAAGACAACAAGGATAGCCCGGCCATCAAGAAGCTGTCCGCGGCGCTAACCTCCCCCGAGGTGAAGAAGTTCATCGAGGAAAAGTACAAGGGCGCGATTGTCCCGGCGTTTTGATCCTGGTGTGATCCGGTAGTGCCGCCGCCGCGCGGCACGTGATCCCAGGCGTAATACGTCGGCCGGGGCAAGCATACGTCCCTTTCGGCTGACAAATCAAAACATCGAGTATCAATGCTGCAAGCGCTCCTCAAGCCCGTGATTGCCCCTTTGAATTCAGGTTCGTCATAGTATTTTTGAATGACAATTTGCCGCCTTCAGCCATCGTGAACGATGCAATGCCAGTTCCAAAATCTTTGGTGCGAGGGGCAGGGAGTGCAAGGTAAATCGCCGTTTCCGTCCCCATCGGTGCGGCATGACGAGAGACCACCAATGGCTTGTACAAGGCAGCACTGCTTCATCGTATCCCCGGAAAGGCGCGGGAAGTAGTGGCATTAGCGACTCTGGAAGGGGCATCGTGGATTAGGCCATTGTCGGAGTATTTTCTTTATATAAGTGGACCTATTACGACGATATTCACGCCTCTTCTTGTGCCGAATGCCCGCCGTCGATGACAGTCACTGGCGGTGGGTCCCGTTCCATCCGACGCATCTCGACCGGCTGATGTTCTTTAACGCAATGCTCGACGTCGGCAACGGCAAGATAAGCCTCAAAGGCATCGGCCTTCCATACAGCATCAAAGCAATAAATTACGGAATCTACCTGTACTTCCTTGGTTTTCAAACGAACAGTTGCCATTAGTCACCATTGACTGTGATTGATAAAAAGGAAGCGTTAGGAGCAGGAGTGGCTTCAATAGTTCCCACGGCAAGTCATGCATGCTTGAGCATCAATCGATGCTTACCCTGTGATCTCCTGTCGACAGGAACATCGATGGTCATTAGCGGTTCAATATTGGCGACAAGCGCAGCATGGATTAGTGCACACAGCGCCCGAAATCGCAACGGGGGCAACAAGGAGCGTGAGCGGCAATCTGTGGCCAGCGCCGAGGCCGATTTCTGGCTGGCCAGTGATGACAGACCAAGCGGTATTCGCCTGGCGCCGCAACTTGTAGATCGCCATCACCTTTGAGTACCTTGGACTGGTGGAAGTAGATAACATCGTGCAATTTTTGCCTTGCCACACTTGAAATGCCCAATGTCGTCGCCACCTCCAGTCTCTCCATCCAATTCTACTCAATCAAAACGTCGTGAATCCCAGTGCCAGTGAAAAAGTCGATATCTCACGTATCCTGATGCGCCGCCTCGATGGTGTCGCATCGAATGCCCGGGTTACCACCATCGAGGCGGCCAATACAGTGCTGCAGCACTGGGCGGCAGAGGCAGCACCAGCCGATGGCGCCCGTTGCGCCTTTCAGATCGAATTTGAAGACGGCGGCCGGTATGAGAGCCATTTCGATTTTGGCAAGCCGCATAAGCGCATTTCCCTTGCACAGTACGTCCGCAAGCAACTCGCGGCATTGGCTGAGCCCAAGAAAGCGCGCGCGGCCCGCATACCGGAGGAAGCTCCCGTCTTGTCGTTGCCAGGTGCGAACGTCACCGAATCAGCGCGTCTGGCGCTCGAACACTACAACATCTGAGGCAACCTACGCGGCGGCATGCACAAAAAGGTGCGCTGGGCGTAACGGATCCGTCGAAATCCGCTGCATCGCGCGCATTGCGTGACATTGTTGCAAACAATGCTTCCCGCCACAATGCCATGCCGCTGCCAACCCGCGGGATGAC
>NZ_JWJG01000028.1:898725-1140564 GCF_000818395.1 Noviherbaspirillum autotrophicum
TGAAATCACGCTGGGTCTTCAGGGCTGCCTGCGCTTGGGCCGCATGAAGGATGAAGGCACGGCGACGGTGGAAATCACGTCGATCATGAAGCGCAACTCGTGCGGCAAGGCGCTGGACGTGGCGCGCATGGCGCGCGACATGCTGGGCGGGAACGGCATCTCGGATGAATTCGGCGTGATCCGCCACATGGTCAATCTCGAAGTCGTGAACACCTATGAAGGCACGCATGACATCCATGCACTGATCCTGGGCCGCGCACAGACCGGTATCCAGGCGTTTCAGGCTGGACAGTGAGAAGGAGCCGGGCATGAGCGGTGCACTCTCTCATATTCGTGTGCTGGACCTGTCGCGGGTGCTGGCTGGACCCTGGGCCGGGCAGTTGCTGGCTGACTTGGGCGCGGAGGTCATCAAGATCGAACGTCCGGACACGGGCGACGATACCCGTGCCTGGGGCCCGCCCTTTCTGCAGGATGGCGAAGGCAGGAACACGAGCGAAGCGGCGTACTACCTGTGCGCCAACCGCAACAAGAAGTCGGTGACAGTCGATATCGGCAGCGCGCAAGGGCAGGAATTGATCCGCGCGCTCGCCAGAAAAGCCGATGTCGTGCTGGAGAACTTCAAGGTTGGCGGCCTTGCGCAGTACGGCCTCGACTATGAAAGCCTGCGCGCGGAAAACTCGCGCCTGGTGTACTGCTCGATCACCGGTTTCGGCCAGATCGGACCCTACGCCAACCGCCCCGGCTACGACTTCCTGATCCAGGGGCTCGGCGGGCTGATGAGCATCACCGGCGCGCGCGCCGGAGAACCGGGCGCCGGGCCGCAGAAAGTCGGCGTCGCGCTGACCGACATCCTGACCGGGCTGTATGCGACCGTGGGTGTGCTGGCGGCGCTGGCGCACCGCGAGCGTACCGGGGAAGGGCAGTACATTGACCTGGCGCTTCTGGACGTGCAGATCGCGTGCCTGGCCAACCAGAACATGAACTTCCTGACTACCGGCACAGCACCCACGCGCATGGGCAATGCGCATCCAAACATTGTTCCCTACCAGGATTTTCCGACCGCTGATGGAGACATGATTCTTGCCGTCGGCAATGACAGGCAGTTCGCGTCCTTGTGCGGCGTACTCGGCCATTCCGAATGGGCGGCCGACGAGCGCTTCGCAACCAATGCCGGGCGGGTCAAGCACCGCGATGTGCTGGTCCCACTGATGCGGCAGGTCACGGTATTCAAGACTACGCAAGAGTGGATCGCGGCGCTGGAGGCGGCGAACGTGCCGTGCGGGCCGATCAATGACCTGAAGGCTGTGTACGACGATCCGCAGGTTAAGGCACGCGGCCTGCGCATGGAACTGCCGCATCCACTGGCAGGCACCACGCCCACGGTGGCAAATCCGCTCAGGTTATCGGCTACGCCAGTCGAATACCGTAATGCGCCGCCGCTCCTGGGACAGCACACGCACGAGGTCTTGCAGCAGCTGCTCGGCTTGTCCAGCGAACGCATCGGCACGCTCGCGTCTTCCGGCATTATCTAGATAGAGGGGCAATGGGACGAATGGCTAGATGCGTGGCCAATTCGTTCCCAATCTGGACGGGAAGAAATATCCAGTATTGTGGGCCGGTATGCTGGGCTTCAATGAACATCCCGATATTTCCAAAAGCAAAAAACCCGCGCTCTTCATAGGAGAAACGAGGGTTTTCTGGACTATCTTGGGCTGCTTAAAACATTCTTTTGGTGCCGAGAGCCGGAATCGAACCGGCACGCTGTTTCCAGCGCGGGATTTTGAGTCCCGTGCGTCTACCTATTCCGCCATCTCGGCGGCACACAAGGCGGCATTATCGCTGATTTGCGACGATCGGGCAACATGCCTTCCGCAGATTGCATTGTCACAGCGGAATTGAAAGGCGTATCATCGCCTACTTTAGCTATTTCAGGCGCACACGCGTAACACAAGAATGAAGCCAGCCAAGATCCGTGAAATTGTCCTCGGCAAAGCGCTTGATCCGCTGAAGAGCGAGACACGCCATTCGCTGGCACTGGTCGCATTCCTGGCTTGGGTCGGTCTGGGGGCGGACGGGCTGTCTTCGTCCGCGTACGGCCCGGAAGAGGCGTTCAAGGCGCTCGGCACGCACGGCCATTTCGGTGTCTACCTGGCCCTGGCAACGGCGATCACGGTGTTCATCATTTCACTGGCGTATAACCAGGTCATCGAACTGTTCCCGACCGGCGGCGGTGGCTACCGGATCGCGACCACGCTGATCGGGCCGTATGCCGGCCTGGTATCGGGTGCGGCCCTGATCGTCGACTACGTACTGACCATTTCGATTTCGGTTGCCAGTTGCGTCGATGCGCTGTTCAGCTTGCTGCCGCTGGGAGCCCAGGCGTACAAGTTGATGGTGGAGGTTGCATTTGTGCTGTTTCTGTTGCTCATCAACCTGCGCGGCGCCAAGGAATCGATCAAGATACTGTTGCCGATTTTCCTCGGCTTTGTCGTCAGCCATGCGATCCTTATCGTCTACGGGCTGGTCGCACATGCGTCGGGCCTGCCAGAACTGATCCCCGACACGATCGACGAAACCAGGAAGCTCGCGAGCGAAACTTCCTGGGTGTTTACGATTGCATTGCTGCTGAAAGCGTATTCGCTGGGCGGCGGTACCTATACCGGTATCGAGGCGGTATCGAATAACGTCAATTCGCTGGCCGAGCCGCGCGTGCGCACCGGCAAGCTCACCATGCTGTACATGGCGTTCAGCCTCGCGTTTACCGCAGCCGGCATCATCCTTCTGTACCTGCTGTGGAATGCCGTGCCGGTCGAAGGCCGCACGCTCAATGCCGTGGTGTTCAACTCGATTCTGGCAAATATGGGATTTTCCGGGGCCAGCCTCGGTTTTGCATTGACGGCCGTGCTGGCGTTCGAGGCGGGGCTGCTGCTGGTGGCCGCCAATGCGGGTTTTCTGGGCGGTCCGGCGGTACTGTCGAACATGGCAGCCGATTCCTGGGTGCCGCATAAATTCCGCTACCTGTCGACCCGTCTCGTGACGCAGAACGGTATCCTGGTGATGGGAGTGGCCGCACTTGCCGTATTGTTCTGGACCGGCGGCAAGGTCGACCTGCTGGTCGTTCTCTACAGTATTAACGTATTCCTGACGTTCAGCCTGTCTCTCGCAGGCCTGTGCCTGTACTGGATCAAGCATCGCAACGATGGCTTGCCGTGGCGCAGCCGCCTGCTGCTGTCGGCGCTTGGCCTGGTGGTCACATGCAGCATCTTGGCCGTCACCGTCGTCGAGAAATTCTTCGAGGGCGGTTGGATGACGGTGCTGATTACCACCATCGTCATTGGCCTGTGCCTGTATATCCGCTCGCATTACCGCGAAACGAAGGAAAAGATCGGTGCGGTCGACCAGGTCTTCGCCAACCAGCCGTTCGGCTCGCATGTCGGCCCGGTCGAGCCCAATCCGGAAAACCAGACGGCGGTATTCATCGTCGGTTCGTCGCGCGGCGGCGGTCTGCATGCATTGCTGTGGGTGCAGCGCATGTTCCCCGGCCACTTCAAGAACTTCATTTTCGTCAATGCGCGCACCGTCGATTCCCACGCCTATGGTGGCGAGGGGGCGGTCGAGCAGATGCGCGCCGAGGCTAACGCCACCCTCAAGTTCTTCGTCGACTTTTGTCACAGCCACGGCATGGCGTCTGCGGCATATCTCGGCTTCGGCACCGACGTCGTCGTCGAGGTGACCAAACTGTGCGAAAAGATCAGCGAGGAATATCCGAATTCGATTTTCTTCACCAGCAAGCTGATCTTCGAGGACGACAACTGGTTCACGCGCATGCTGCACAACCAGGCGGCGCTCGCCATCCAGCGCCGATTGCATTTCGAGAGCTTGCAGATGGTGATTCTGCCGATGAAAGTCTAATAGGCTTGGGCATATCCAGATGCCGCCTATGACGAGTTCAAGGCATGGTTCAAGCGCGAGTACATTGCATCTAAATTCCCGAGCTATATGTTGACACAGTCAGCGAAAGGGAAAATTGCGAAGACCATGGTGGAAAAAGCAATCGAAGCAATTACCGGCAAAGCTATCGGATATACGAAGGAAACAAGTAATTAGCCGCTTAGCCAATCGCTGGAACACTTTTAGTCAAGCCCGCTCGGAGCGGGCTTTTTTTCGCCTTGGTTCTGTCGCAAGATTGGGCTCAAAACCCTACGCCAAATCCTACTCCTCCAACTGTGCGGCCGCCCGAGTGACCCATTCCAACGCCAATATGCGCGCCAGGCGTCGGATAAGCAACGCCCTGATCGGCAACGGTTTGATTGGCAGCGTCCGGAGCATAAGGTTGAGTGATTGCGCACCCGGAAACCAAAATACCTAGAATCATTGAAGCAATAGGGCGTGACATAGAACCTCCGGCAAAAATACTCATCGCTCCCTGATATTACCGATGGTGGGGAACTCCACCCCATCCGCGCCCACCGCCGAACCGATTCCCGCCTCCCCAGTGGTTGCCGCCGCCCCAAGGGTGTCCACCACCCCAGTGATGGCCTCCGTGTCCTCCTCCGCCACTCCAATATCCAAAATTGAAGCTGAATCTGACCGGAGGCCCGACGTACACTGGCGGCGGCTGAACATATACGGGCGCTGGCGGGTAGTAGTACCCGTAGCCCTGCTCAACATATACCGGAGCTGCCTGGGAGTAAGGATAATCGCTGTAGGCCGGCTCATACACGGCGCAGCCTCCAAGCAACATTGACATGGCAAGCGGCGCAATCGCTGCCTTGAATGCGGAGTTCATGAGACAACATCCTTTCCTTATCAGTATAGGAAAGGAATGGGAAACCGCAGGACAACTTTTACTGATCCAGCGCCGCCCGCGCAGTGAAAGCTCAGCAGGTTTTTTGTCTACCCCCCCATAGATATGGCATAGATCTATTGCGGGAAATGCGATGTAATCGCGCCGGCAGGAATCTTGTCATATGGAAAATCTCAACTATTTTCTTTTCACATAAATTTTTAAAAATATATGCGCCGTAGTTCTCTCTGCATGGCAGTCACTGCTGCAACAATTTCAGTTGCGGCACACGCTGATGACATTATTTCCAGATTCACTGTTCGTGATGCTGGACAGTTCGCCGTTGATGCCGTCATAGCTGGTACGGTAAACAGAAATTCAATAATCAGCACATCCGGGCAGGGCTTGATTGGAGAGGAGCGGGACCATCTAACCTCAGCAGCAATCGGTGGCAATATTGGGCTTGGCAGCGGATTTGAAGCGCGGCTCTTTGTTCCGTATGTACGAAATCGTTACGATGTCGACCTAAGCACTCCTGTCCCCGACAAATTCTCTAATAAGAAAGAGCAATGGGGGGATGCATTAATTAGCTTGAAATACCGCGCCTTCCGAAGTGCTAATGGATCTGACGAGATGCAGATCAATGGCTCAGTTTTGCATCACAGTGGTAATTCTGGCTACATTGCAGTCGAACTAGACTATCTACATTCTTTTAACGACGATCTAAGCATTGCGGTCGCCCCGCGCTACACAAAACGGCAAGGGCTTGCCCCGAATGAAGTCGGGCTGGGCGCATATTTGATGTCCAAATTGACGCCCAAAATTCACGTCGTACCGTTTTTATATTTGACCAGAATTAGATCGCATGGATTTACACTCCCTGACGTACCGAACATCGGCGACGTTTCTAACGTAAATTTTTCCGCGTCTTCCGTATTTGAGGTTGGCTTGGAAATGAGGTGTTCCCCAGCGAAAAGCTGGAATCTTACTCCTCGTTTAGTTGCGTTCCACCAAACTCCGATTGATTCTTCGTCTTCAAATGTTAATGGTTGGGGCGCAAAGAATGGGGTATCGGCCTCGCTCACACTCCAAAAGGAGTTTTAACGATTTTGTGTAGGCCGATTTAAGAAGGCAATCCTATCAAGGTTTATTTCCTGAAATAGGGCAATGGATGGGGCCATATTTAATGCTGAAAATACTGCAGCCTTTACTTGGGGAGACTTTGCAGCTTATTTGGTGATTCTGCCGATGAAAGTCTAGATTTAGCGCGATACGTTGATCTGTTGACGCCCAATTAACAGGTGCCTCCCTAACCCTCCGCTTGCGGAGGGTTTTTCATTTCTGCCGGGCCATTAATCGGTTCTTAGTTCTAGCGAGGCACAACATATTTCCTTGGAGAATATGTGTTATCTATTTAGTGAAGCAGACAAATTGCTCATATGTGAGTAATATAGCGACTGTCTCCTCCAACTCTCTCCAAGATTGGATTTCACCCGCTACCGCAAGGCTAGCGGGTTTTTTTTCGTGCAATGAACTATCGCGCGGCATCCTGGCCTAATTTGAAACATGGATTAATTTTGGAAAGGAGCTGTCCATGAATAAGGACCAAGTCAAAGGCGCAGTGAAAGATGCTGCTGGAAAAGTGCAACAGAAGGCCGGTGAAATGACGGGCAGCCAAGAGCAGCAAATGAAAGGCGTTGAAAAGCAAGCCGAAGGAAAGACCCAAAAGGTCGCCGGCAATGTCAAAGACGCCGCCCGTAAACATTGACCGTCGATCAAGCCTGAAACTCGCCCGCCCCGAGCGGGCGTTTTTATTTCTTAGCGCAAGTCATCTTTTGACTTTCCAGCTCTCTTCAAGACATTTTTGTTTTAGGTCAATCGACCTATTTAACCGCGCTCTATCGTGAGATTGCCGGTTGCCATTTCCCTGGCTCCGGCGCCTCTGCTTGTTGCCTGCACAGTGAAAGCTGTGCAGGCTTTTTTTCTAAGTGTCAGTGGCGATGGTGGTGGTGGCCGCCCCACCAGCCGAAATTAAAGCCAAACGATACGGGAGGCGCGACATACACTGGTGCGGGTTCGACATAGACCGGGGCCGGCTGACTGTAGTAGCCATAGCCAGGTTGCGCATAGACCGGGGCCATCTGTTGGTAGTACGGCCCTTGACTATAAGCCGGTGGCGGGCCATACACTGAACATCCTCCAAGGACGATGGATGTGCCGGCAAGCATTAATAGCGCTTTAAACAGAGATTTCATTACACGACTTCCTTTTTGACCAATATAGAAAAGGAATGAGTATTTGTGGAAACTTTTACACGCCCTTACATGGTGTAATCCGGCAGTCGCCATGCTACGGTTTGCTTTCCGAAATGGGGCAGTCACTGGCGAGAAAATGCTCACATCCTCGACAGATTAGGCATTTTCGATGTGCCTGGATAGGCTGCGAAGGAAAGTGTGGTGAAGGCGGCTTGTTGGGGCGGTGCGGAATTATCGTTCGTGCCCGGCGTTGCGCTGGACCAGATGCAAGTACCACAGCAAGCCGGCGGCGACCAGGGCCAGGCTGGTGCTGTTGCCCATCCAAAAACCCGCCGCGCCCTGGAAGATCGGTGGACTGAAACCGAACGGGTCGAGCCCGAGCACATAGCCGCCGCCCAGTCCCACGCCCCACAACGCAAACGCATACATCAGCGTCGGAACGACTGCCACCTTGTAGGCGCGCAGTACGAAGGCTGTGGTGACCTGCACCGAATCGAATAGCTGGTAGAACGCGATGAATACGAACAGCGGTAGCGCCGTTGCAGCGACCGACGCATCCGGCGTGTAGGCGCGAATGATCGCTTCGCGCGCGAGCCAGACGATGCCGCCGATGCTCACCGACAGGATGGCGGCCAGCCGGATGCCGGCGAAACCGATGCGGCGCGCCATGTCGAATTCGCGCGCGCCGACGGCCTGCGCGACCAGGATGCCGGTCGCATTGGCAATCGACAGCGGCAGCATGTACAGCACGGTTCCGAAATTGGCGGTGATCTGATGGCCGGCCACGACCGTGGCGCCCAGGCGCGCAATGAACAGCGCCATGAAGGTGAAGGCTGTGACTTCGATCAGGTAGGACAGGCCCATCGGGATGCCGAGCTTGAGCAGTTCGCGCTGTGCCGCCCATTTCGGCGCTGCCAGGCCGGTGCCGAAAATCCCGTATGCCCGGTAGCTGGAGTGAGTGCGCAGGAGCAGGCCGCCGACCAGGAACAGGGTCCAGGCGATAACCGCCGTGGCGACTGCGCAGCCGGGGCCGCCCAGGGCCGGAATGCCGAAGCCGCCGAAGATAAACAGGGCGTTGAGCGGCACCTTCAGTGCGAGCGCGCCGACCTGCAGCGCCATCACCATTTTCGGCTGGCCGATGGCGGTATTGAGCGACGCGTAAATGCGAAACCCCAGGGTGGCGGGCAACGCCAGCGCCAGGATGCGCAGGTACAGCATAGATTTTTCGTTCAGTTCCGGCGAGGCATGCGCTAACGCCAGCAGTGGCTGCGGGAATGCCAGTGCAATACAGCCGGCAATCGTCAGGAACAGGGCGAGCCAGATTCCCTGCTTGATCTCGGCGCCGATGTCCTGGAAGCGTTGTGCGCCGAACAGCTGGCCGATCACGGGCGACATCGCGGCCAGCACGCCGTTGAGTCCCACAAAGATGCTGATGTAGATCGACGCACCCAGCGCGAGCGTCGCCAGGTCGGTGGCCGAAAAGCGTGAAGTCATCGCCGTGTCGATCACGCCGTTGGCGATGACGGCGAGCTGGCCAATCAGGATCGGCCAGGCCAGCGCCGCAATACGGAGGGTGAAGCGGGGCGGAGTTTGAGTCGGAGTCAATTGACGCGTTGATAAAGGCGGAAGCGCTCGTCGCGGTCGGACGGGCGGCGGCCCTCCCACAACAGGGTCCACTGGAAGCCGGAGCGCCGTATCAGGTTGGCGTTTTCATGTCCGCGATTGCGGTCCTGCAGCAGCAGGAAGTCGCAGTGCGCATCGTCGAAGCGGGCAAACGGGACATGGCCGAAATACGCGAACGAGGCCCGTTGCGCGGCGCCGACGTCGGAGTCGACGCAGCTGCGGGACGGCAGTTTCCTCGCGATTTCCCGGGCCACGCCAGCATAGCTCTTGCCGTAATTAATCCACGGCAGCCACAACGTCATCAGCAGCGACCAGCACAGGATCACGCCGCCGGACGACAGCACCACTGCGCGCCACAGCACCGACGGATGGCGCGAAATGCGCCAGTGCACCAGCACGAACCAGCCGATTGTCGCGCCGGCCGCAATCAGGAACGCGATCAGGTTGAATTCCGGCTTGAAGCCGGGCGCCAGCTTGAAGGCATTTTTTGCGATTTGCGCCGGCCAGCCGGTTTGCTTGGCAATCCAGCCAATCCAGATGAAGGCGGCGGACGCGGTCAGCGTCATCACGGCGAACCAGTCGACGGCGTTGATCGCACCGCGCTTCATGGTGGGCAGCCCGAACGCGGCGAGAATCGCCAGCGGCGGCAGCAGGGGCAGCAGCACACCCTCCTCGGAATGCGGATTGATCATCGCCAGCAGCGCAACGGCGACGAAAAACGCGAGCGGAATCGTGACGTGCGGCGCGGAAGACTGCCTGCGCCATGCATATACCGCCCAGCCGGCAAATGGCCAGGCCGGCCACGCGAACACGATGCCGTTCTTTAGCAAGAATTTCAGCGACTCCCAGGACGGCATGCCCACCTGACTGAGGTTCCACAGCATCCAGGCGTCATAGGGCGAACTGTCGAACGGACGCGCGATGCTGCTGGCCACAAGCCAGGTGCTGGCAACGGCGACCGCCACCGGCAGCGTCACCATGGTCAGACGTGCCACCAGCACGCGCTCGCGCATTGCCGCCAGCGCCAGCAGCGCAATCCATATGGCCAGCGGCACGACCCAGCCGCGGGTTAGGACCAGCAGGCCCAGCGCGGTACCCAGTACGGCTGCGGCCCGCATTGAGCGCGATTCGAGCAGACGTGCCGCCGCATACATGCTGGATGCTACCAGCGACACCTGCAATGCTTCCGCACTGGTGCTATGGCTGGGCAACAGCAGGCCGAGGCAGCCGAGATAGATCAGCAGCGCGCCGTCGGCCAGCATGCGGCCGTAGTCCTTGGCCTCGGGCTGGCCGCCGAATGCCAGTTTCAGCGGTTGCGCCTCCGGACGGCGTCCAAGCAAGTAGGTGGTGTACCAGACTGAAAAACAGCCGAGCAGGAAGAAGGCGATGGTCGCGATGCGGGCTGCCAACGCATCGTCCAGCACTGCGCCGAACAGCTTGATGCACAGGGCGCCGATCCAGAATGCAAGCGGGCCCTTGTCGGCCATCGGCAGGCCGACGACGTGCGGCCATAGCCAGTCGCTAAGCCCGCCGTGCGCCATGGTCCACATGATCCCGAAGCCGGCCGCGTCGTCGCTTTTCCATGGGTCGCGCCGCAGCACGCCGGGCAGGATGTACAGCATGCACAGCGTGATCAAGACCCAGCGGGGAAGCGCATTCGTGGCGGAAGCGGGGAGGCGGACGGGCTTCATGTCGGGGACGGGGCGGCTTTGTTGTTATTGGCGTGGGCGATATTGTGCCGCAAAAGCACTGTGCTATGCATAAAACAAAAAAGGCAGCCGGGGCTGCCTTCTTGCGTACGAAGCAACGGGATTAGCCTGCAGCTTGCGTCTTGGAACCGCGGGTGCCGAACTTCTGGCGGAATTTTTCCACACGGCCAGCGGTGTCGACGATCTTGTGCTTGCCGGTATAGAACGGGTGCGATTCCGCGGTCACTTCCAGCTTCACCAGCGGGTAATCCTTGCCTTCGAAATTGATGGTTTCTTTGGTCTGGATCGTGGAGCGGGTGATGAATTTGAAGTCGTTGGACATGTCTTGGAACACGACTTCGCGGTAATCCGGGTGAATGCCTTCTTTCATGGTTTTCCTCTCGATAGTTTGGTAGCCAATCGGCACTTCGTCGGTCCTGCTGCTTCTTGACCCGATTGCCGGTCACTTGCCTGGGGGTGAAAACCGGGGATTATACAATGGAATCAGGGGTTTGCGCGAGGTGCATGTGCTTTGTGCAAGAAGCCGCTTTTCTTGTTTCAGCAGGAATAAAAAAGGCGCATGCAGTGCATGCGCCTTTTGTGATCACGAAGCTATTTATCAGGCTCCGCCACGCCGCATCATTTCAAAGAACTCGGCGTTGTTCTTGGTCGACTTCATCTTGTCGAGGATGAATTCCATCGCTTCGATTTCATCCATGCCGTACAACAGCTTGCGCAGGATCCAGATCTTCTGCAGCTGGTCCGGCTTGATCAGCAGTTCTTCGCGACGGGTGCCGGACTTGTTCAGGTTGATCGAAGGATAGACGCGCTTTTCGGCCAGTCGGCGTTCCAAGTGTACTTCCATGTTGCCGGTGCCCTTGAATTCCTCGTAGATCACGTCGTCCATGCGGCTGCCGGTTTCGATCAGGGCGGTGGCGATGATGGTGAGCGAGCCGCCTTCTTCAACGTTGCGCGCCGCTCCGAAGAAGCGCTTCGGGCGTTGCAGCGCGTTGGCGTCGACACCGCCGGTCAGCACCTTGCCGGACGCCGGAATCACGGTGTTGTAGGCGCGCGCCAGACGGGTGATCGAGTCGAGCAGGATCACGACGTCGCGCTTCATCTCGACCAGGCGCTTGGCCTTTTCCAGCACCATTTCCGCAACCTGCACGTGACGGGTGGCCGGTTCGTCGAAGGTCGAGGCGACTACTTCGCCGCGCACCGAGCGCTGCATTTCGGTCACTTCTTCCGGACGCTCGTCGATCAGCAGCACGATCAGCGTGGTGTCCGGATGGTTGGTGGTGATCGCATGCGCGATATGCTGCAGCATCACCGATTTGCCGGACTTCGGCGACGCCACCAAGAGGCCGCGCTGGCCACGGCCGATCGGCGCAATCATGTCGATGATGCGGCCGGTGATGTTTTCCTCGCCGCGCATTTCGCGCTCGAGGTGCAGCAGCTTGTTCGGATGCAGCGGCGTCAGGTTTTCGAACAGGATGCGGTGCTTGGAAGCCTCCGGCGGTTCGCCGTTGACCTTGTCCACCTTCACTAATGCAAAGTAGCGCTCGCCGTCTTTCGGGGTGCGGACTTCGCCTTCGATCGAATCGCCGGTATGCAGATTGAAGCGGCGGATTTGCGAAGGCGAGATATAGATGTCGTCGGTCGATGCCATGTAGCTCGCGTCGGGCGAGCGCAAAAAACCGAAGCCGTCGGGCAGGACTTCGAGCACGCCGTCGCCGAAAATCTGTTCGCCGGCCTTGGCGCGCTTTTTCAGGATCGCGAACATCAGTTCCTGCTTGCGCAGCCGTGCGGCATTGTCGATTTCCAGTCCGATGGCCATTTCGAGCAGGGCCGAGACGTGAAGCGCCTTGAGTTCAGATAAATGCATAGTGAGTGTCCCGGGATGGGAAAAATAAGGTGGGGGAGGGAACTGCGAGGATGGTCAATTTAACAGCGGCGGTACGAATGTACCGCCGCGCTGGTCACAATCAGATGTTGCTGTCGATGAACGAGGTGAGCTGGCCTTTTGCCATGGCGCCGACTTTCTGCGCCGCCGGTACGCCGTTCTTGAAGAGGATCAGCGTCGGAATGCCGCGAATGCCGAACTTGGCCGGCACTGCCTGGTTGGCGTCGACATCCATCTTCGCGATCTGCAGCTTGCCGTCGTATTCTTTGGCAACTTCTTCCAGGATCGGGGCAATCATCTTGCAAGGACCGCACCATTCGGCCCAGAAGTCAACCAGAACCGGCTTGTCGGACTTCAGGACGTCCGAATCGAAAGAGGCATCAGTGATGTATTTAATGTTTTCGCTCATGATTTCCTCGATGAGAGGGTAAAAGGGGTCATGCCAACGCCAACAGACTTAGTGACCTTGCTCAATCCCAGCCAACCAACGTGTCCGGGATGCAATACGCAAGTGGAGACGTCGAGCGCGAATTCAAGCCTGCTGGAGGGTACTGCAAGAGGTAGTGCGGCGGGATATTGGACAAATCATAACCGATTTTCATAAAAAGTGTAGTGCGGTGCCGATTTTTTTGCCCTAACTCACATAAAATTGCGGGCGCGGCCATTCGGCCGGGCGTTCAGGCGGCGCGCCACTCATGAATTCTGCCGCAATTCTCGACCTGGCCAATCCACATGCTGCACGATCCGCTGCTAATTCCTCCCTCCGCCGACTTCTGGCCGCTGGTTGCACGCGCGATCCTTGGCAGCGGGCTGCTTCCGCCGCATGCAAATGCCTGTGATTTATCTGCGGTGCGGGTGCTGGTTCCCGGCTTTGTTCATGCGCAACAGTTGAAATCGGCACTGTCGGCCGAATTGCGCCGCCCCTTCATCGCACCGCGCATCATCACACTGGCAGCATGGATCGACATGCTGCCGCCAGATCCGGCCACGCCGCCGGTCGCCCCTGCGAGCGAACGCATGATGTCGCTCTATGCGGAGCTGCGCCAGCACGGATGGCTTAAAAAGTTGTTTACCGCGCGCCGCAATACCGACCTGTTGCCGCTGGCACAAACCCTGTTGACCCTATTTGATGAATTGACGCGGGCATTGGTTCCATCGATGCAGCTTAGCGCCGAGGCCCCCGACGAGCGCTGGCAAGCGGCGCTCGCGCAGCTGCCGGTGCCGGCCCGCAACATGGTGTCCGACGAAGCACAGCTGGTGTGGACATTGTGGAAAAGCCAGCTCGACGCTAATGATCCGGTCGCATTCTGTCATCGGCAAATGATGCGCCTGGCTGCGCATGCCACCGAGCCGCTGATCTGGATCAGCCCGGTGATTCCCGATACCTACCACCAGGCATTCCTAGAGGCCTACGCACAGCGCCTGCCGGTGCTGCCGATTACACTGGACTGGCGGGCGGCAGCGGTGGCGCCGGTCTACGCCGCGGCATGGGGCGAGATGCTGGAGGGCGGCTTGGCGGAGCAGGCGCACCATGCTGCCGAGGCTCCCGCCGGCGTGTCGCTGTGCGCCGCGGGCAGCCTGGAAGAGGAGGCGCAGCGCGGTGCGCAAATCATTCTTGGCTGGCTGCAGTCCGGCAAGAACCGCATCGCGATCATCGCCCAGGATCGGGTCGTCGCGCGCCGTATCCGTGCATTGCTGGAGCGCGCGCAGGTTTTCGTTTCCGACGAAACCGGCTGGAAGCTGTCGACCACGCGCGCCGCCGCTGCCGTTGCCGCGCTGCTCGACGTGGTGACCACGCGTGCGGAAACCGTCGTATTGCTGGACTTGCTGAAGTCGCCTTTCCTGTTTGCGCACCTGCCCGACAAGGGGGAGCGGGTGATGGCGATCGAGCATGCCCTGCGCCGCTTCAATGTGCTGGGCGGATGGGAAGCGGCGGATGCCGTGTTGCGCGACGAGCAGGCGGCGCGCGAAATCCTGCGCGAGGTGGCGCGGCAGGCGGCGCTGTTTGCCGGACGCAAGACGCTGGGAGAGTGGGCCGAGCTCACCAGCGGCGTCATGGAAGCGCTGGGCATGCGCGAGGCGCTGCAGCACGATGCCGCAGGCGTGCAGGTGGTGGCCTTGCTCGATACCCTGACGCAGGATGCGGAATCCATGCATCAGCCATTTTCGTTTTCCGAATGGCGCGCGTTCCTCGGCCTGCAAATGGAGCTGGCGCCGTTCGTGCCGTCCGACTTCGACCGGCGCGTGGTGATGCTGCAGTTGAACGGTGCGCAGCTGCGCTGCTTCGACGCCGTGCTGATGGTGGGCGCGGACGCCGATCATTTGCCGTCCCGGCTGGACGAGATGCTGTTCTTCGCCAATGCGGTGCGGCGTGAACTCGGGCTGCCGACCCGGGAAATGCGCCAGCGCCAGCAGCTGCGCGACTTCGCCGAGCTGTTGAGCGTGAGCCCGGAAGTTGTGCTGTCCTGGCAGGCGTACAAGAACGGCGAACCCAATCCGGTCAGCAGCTGGGTTGAACGCCTGCAGCTGAGCCTGGAACGCGCCGGCCGGGCCACCGTGCCGATGCGCGCAGTCCATCTCGAGCCGCATGCGCTGCGCTGTGCGCCGCCGACCATGCCGGCGCCGGCTGCGCCGCAGCTCGTGCCACGCAGGCTTTCCGCCAGCGGCTACAACAGCCTGGTCGCCTGCCCGTATCAATTCTTCGCCACACGCATGCTGGGCCTGGACGGACTGGGCGAGCTGTCGGACATGCCGGAAAAGCGCGACTATGGCGACTGGCTGCATGAAATCCTCCTGCAGTACCACGAGGCGGTCCGCGACCGCAAGAGCGTGCCCGCCGCGCGCGAAAGCCTGCTGCGCGAAATCTCGGAGCAGGTGTTTGGCCAGGCGCTCGATCGCAGCGCGGCGGCGCTCGGCTACTATGCGCGCTGGCAGAAGGTGATTCCAGCCTATCTGGCATGGGCCAACGAGCGCGAGAGCCAGGGCTGGCAATTCGTCGTCGGGGAACAGCAGTTCCAAAAGACGCTGTCCTGGGAGGGCGGGCAGATCACCCTGCACGGCTGCGTCGACCGCATCGACGAGAATGCCGATGGCGAGCGCGCGATCCTCGACTACAAGACCCGGAACATGCAGTCCCTGCGCGACAAGGCCAAGGAGAGCGACGACCACCAGCTGGCGTTCTACGGCGTGCTGTCCGACGTGCCGGTGGCCGCCGCGCACTACGTCGCGCTGGAGGTGTCGAAGGACAAGACGGGTGACGCCGCCGCGCCCAATTACGGCGAGTGGCAGTCGCTGCTGGAAGCGCAGATCGTCTCCAACATCCGCGCCATCGGGCAGGGCGCGCCGCTGCCGGCTGCAGGCATTGAACGCATCTGCGTGTATTGCGAAGTGCGCGGCCTGTGCCGCAAGGGAGCATGGTGATGCGGGACATGACGCCACGCGCATACGAAGCCAATGGCCAAGCGGTCGACGCCGCGCAGTTCACCAGGGTCGCGTGCGATCCGCGCCATTCCGTGGCAGTGGAAGCATGCGCCGGCAGCGGCAAGACCTGGCTCCTGGTGGCGCGCATGCTGCGTCTGCTGCTGACCGGAGCCGAGCCGTCCGAGCTGCTGGCAATTACGTTCACCCGCAAGGCGGCGCAGGAGATGCGCGAGCGGCTGCTGCACCTGCTCCACCAGCTGGCGCTGCAGCCCGACGCCGAGGTACGTGCGCTGCTCGCCGAGCGCGGCATTGCCGAGCGCGAGCTGCCGGCCGTGCTGCCGGTGGCGCGCAGCTTGTACGACCGCGTCCTGGCCAGCCCGCAAAGCCTGTCGATCGACACCTTTCACAGCTGGTTCGCGAAGCTGGTGCAGATCGCCCCGCTGGCCTCCGGCGTGCCGCATGGTTATTCCCTTACGGAGGCGACCGGCGAACTGATGCTGGACGCATACAGCCGCTTCATGCAGTCGCTCGGCGACGAAGACAATGGCGAGGTGCGGCAGGCGCTGCTGACGCTGTACGACATGGTCGGCGACTGGAATGCACGCCGGCTGCTCGACGCCTTCGTCGACAAGCGCGCCGAATGGTGGGCCTCGCTGCAGGCCGGGGAAAACGCGCCGCTCGCATGGCTGCAGGAGCTGTGCGGCGAGGATGGCCGGTGCGATGCGCGGCTGATGCTGTGGCAGGATGCGCGGCTGACGGAGCGTATCCAGACCGTCGCACGCCTGCTGGGCCAGGGAACGGCGGTCAACCAGAAACGGGCAACGGCGATCGAGAAGGCATTGAGCGCCGGTGCCGGCGTCGACAGCTTCGATGCGTTGTGCAACGAGTTTTTCGGCAGCGACGGCGAGTCGCGCAAGAATACCAAGACCAAGGACCTGCAAAAGGCGCTGGAAAAGCATTTCGGCGGCGACGCTGCCGCCGCCTTCGACGAGGAGTTCGACGCGCTCGGCAAGGAGCTGAAACTGCTCAGGAAGCGCAGCTGCGAACGCACCGTGCTGGCGCTCAACGAAGCGCTGTTCATCGCCGGGGCCGCCTTCCTGGAACAATATCAGGCGGTCAAGGCGGAGCAGCGTGTGTTCGACTTCGGCGACCTGGAGTGGCACGCCTATCGTCTGCTGACCAATGAAGAGCATGCGGCTTATCTGCAGAGCCGCCTCGACGCGCGCTACAAGCATGTCCTGCTCGACGAATTCCAGGACACCAACCCTTTGCAATGGAGCATCGTGCGCGCGTGGCTGAACGCCTATGGCGACGACACGCAAAAGCCGAGCGTGTTCGTGGTGGGCGACCCGAAGCAGTCGATCTACCGCTTCCGCCGCGCCGAGCCGCGCGTGTTCGCCGCCGCGCGCGACATGCTGGCAGCGCAGGGCGCGGCCGTGCTGCGCACCAATCAGACCCGGCGCAATGCGTCCGCGATCGTCGACCTGCTCAACACCAGCTTCGCCGGCAACCCGATTTTTTCGGCGCAGACCACGCTCGGTCTGCAGGGGGGGCAGGTATGGCGCCTGCCGCTGGTGCGTTCCGGCGAAGAGCAAAAGGAGCAGGGCAGCGGCTTCATGCTGCGCGATCCGCTCACCACGCCGCGCGCCGAGGAGGAAGATGCGCGGCGCCTGGAAGAGGGGCGCGCGGTGGCGCGTGCGATCCTGGCAGCGCGACGGGAGCTGGCGGCGCGCACGGGGAGTGAGGGCGCCTGGTCCGACGTCATGCTGCTGGTAAAAAAGCGCACCTACCTGAGCGCTTACGAAAGCGCGCTGCGCGAGGCCGGCATTCCGTTCGTGTCGGACAAGCGCGGCGGCCTCCTGGAGTCGCTCGAAGTCGCCGACCTGATCGCGCTGCTGACCTTCCTGATCACGCCCGGCGACAACCGGGCGCTCGCGCATGTGCTGAAGTCGCCCATCATCGGCGCGTCCGACGACGACCTGGTCGCGCTGGCACAAGCGGGGGATGGCCCATGGTGGTCGCGCCTGCTGGCGTCGGCATCGGATGGCGCCTCGGCTGTCGTCAAGCGGGCAGCCGTGCTGCTGCGGCACTGGCTGCATGCGGCACCGCGCCTGCCGGTGCACGACCTGCTCGACCTGATCCTGCACCAGGGCGAACTGGTGGCGCGCTATGCGCAGGCCGCGCAGCCGCCGGCGCGCCAGCAGGTGCTGGGCAATATCGAGGCGTTCACCGAGCTTGCGCTCAATCTGGATGCGGGCCGTTACCCGAGCCTGCCGAAATTCATCGACGCGCTCGAACTGCTCAGGAAAAGCGCCGCCAGCGACGCTCCCGACGAGGCGGCCATCGATGCCGCCGCCGACGCGGTACGCATCTTGACGATCCATAGCGCGAAGGGGCTGGAGGCGCCGATCGTGGTGCTGGTCGATGCCAACCATAGCGAAGCGGCGCGCGACGATTGCGGCATCTTGTGCGACTGGCCGCAGGACGCGGACGCGCCGACGCACTTTTCCTGCTTTGCGAAAAAGGATGAGCGGGGCGCTGCGCGCGATGAACTGTTCGCGGCCGAGGAACGCTTCAGGCAGCAGGAAGACTGGAACCTGCTCTATGTGGCGGTGACGCGCGCCAAGGAAATGCTGATTGTCAGTGGCGTCGCCGGCACGCGCGGCGCCCTGGCCGACGGTACTGTCGACGGCAGCTGGTATCAGCGCCTGCTGGGCGCGCCGGAGCTGGCGCTGGAGCCGTCGCCGGATGCGGCGGAAAATGCATTCGCCGCCCTGCGCGGGCAGGAATTCAGCCTGCCCATCTTCAATCCGGTGGCGCTGCCGCCGGCAGCCTGTTCGCCGCCGGCGCACAACGACGCCATCGATGAAGGCATCGCACTGCATGCGCTGTTGGAGCGGCTTACGCCGGGAGTGAATTGGCCGCCGCAAGTGCCGGATGCCGAGCGGATGGCGCGCTGGCTGAACTGCCCGCAGCAGATGGCGGAGAGCATCCGGGACAAGGCGTTGCGGATCTTTGCCGAGCCACAGCTGGAGCGATTCTTCAATCCGGCATGCTTTCAGTTCGCATGCAACGAAATGGAAGTCGTGAGCGGCAACGAGCTGATGCGTTTCGATCGCGCCGTCGTGTACGCCGACGAGGTCTGGATCCTGGACTACAAGCGCGACCTGCTCGACAGCGAGCGCGCGGCATACGCGGGGCAGCTGGCGCGCTACCGCTCGGCGGCGCGTGCCGTGTTTCCGGGCAAGGCGGTCAGGACGGCGTTGATCACTGCGGATGGGCGGTTGTGGGAAATGGAGTGAGCGCCGCTGTGAAGGCGGCGCGCTGCAGGACCCTGCGTTCGAAATCCTGTGCGGCCAGCGGCTCGCTGAAGTAATAACCCTGGATTTCGTCGCAGCCCTGCCTGCGCAGGAATTCGAACTGCTCGGGCGTTTCCACGCCTTCGGCGATCACTTTTTGCTTCAGGCTTTTCGCCATGCTGATGATGGCGCAGGTGATCGCGGCGTCATCCGGATCGGTGGCGATGTCCTGCACGAATGAGCGGTCGATCTTCAGGGTGTCGATCGGGAAGCGCTTCAGGTAGGACAGGCTGGAGTAGCCGGTGCCGAAGTCGTCGATCGACAGGCCGACCCCCATTTTTTTCAACGCCTCGAGCAGCGATGTCGTCAGCTCCAGATCCTGCATCGTGACGCTTTCCGTCAGCTCCAGCTCCAGATAGCGCGGCTCCAGGCCGGTTTCATGCAGCACGCGCGCGATCATCTCGAGGAAATTCTTTTCCCGGAACTGCACTGCCGATACGTTGACCGCGATCGGGATCGGCGCGTAGCCGGCATCCTGCCATGCGCGGTTCTGGGTGCAGGCCTGGCGCAGCACCCATTCGCCGATCGGAATGATCAGGCCGCTCTCTTCGGCAATCGGGATAAACTGCGCCGGCGGGACCGGCCCGCTGCCGCGGTTGTTCCAGCGGATCAGCGCTTCTGCCCCGATTACGCGCCCGCTGGCGATGCACAGCTTGGGCTGGTAGTACAGCGCCGACTCCTCGCGCGCGATAGCGTGCCGCAGCCTGCTTTCCAGAGCGAAGCGGCGCAGCGCGCGCTCGTTGATGTGGCGTGTGAAAAACTGGTAGTTGCTGCGGCCCTGCGCCTTGGCCTGGTACATCGCGGCTTCGGCATGCTTGATGAGAGTGGCGCCGTCGTCGCCGTCGTCGGGGCAGATGCTGATGCCGATACTGGCGCTGACGTGGATTTCGTGTTCGTCGATGAAATACGGTTCGGTGATCGATTTCAGCACCTGCGTGGCGGCACGCGCCGCGCCTATGCTATCGCTGACCTCTTGCAGAAGAACCACGAATTCGTCGCCGCTATGGCGAGAGATGGTGTCGGTGTCGCGCGTGCATTTCCTGAGGCGGCGGGCCAGCTCCTGCAGCAGGTGGTCGCCTATCGTGTGCCCGAGCGTGTCGTTGACATGCTTGAAGCGATCGAGGTCGAGGAACAGCACCGCGGCGCGCGTGCCGTGGCGCAACGTGAGGCCGATGGTCTGGGTCAGGCGGTCGTTCAGCAGGAAGCGGTTGGGCAGATCGGTCAGCGCGTCGTGCTGCGCGATGTAGTCCATCTTGAGGGACATCGCACGCACGGCGCTGACGTCGCGGAACACGAGCACGGCGCCGATGACTTGGCCGTCA
Source organism: Noviherbaspirillum autotrophicum (assembly GCF_000818395.1). GTDB lineage: Bacteria > Pseudomonadota > Gammaproteobacteria > Burkholderiales > Burkholderiaceae_D > Noviherbaspirillum > Noviherbaspirillum autotrophicum. The sequence goes on from NZ_JWJG01000028.1 coordinate 919,082, forward strand.
CGGTCATGCATCGGCGCGCAGGAATCGTCGACTGCCGTTTCGCTGCCGTCGCGCCTAATCAGGATGGAACTTGACGGCATGCGTATGACCTTGTCGCCGAGAAGCGTTGCCTGCAGCACGGAGTTGGCCGCGTGCCGCGATACCGGGTCGACGATCATGAACACCTTGTCCAGCGGCTGCCCGACCGCGTCGGCATTTGTCCAGCTGCACATCTGTTCGGCGGCGGGGTTGAGGTAGGCCACCTTGCCGTCGATATCCGTCGTGATCACGCCGTCGCCAATGGAATTCAACGTGACTTGCATGCGCTGGTGTTCATGGAACAGGTTTTCTTCGACGGCGTGCCGCATGCTGATTTCAGCCTGCAGCCGCGCATTGGTGTTGGACAGCACGTTCAGGTTGCTCTCCAGCGCGTCGAGCGTCCGGTGCAGGGCTTCTTCCGCGTCGGTGCGCTTTTTGTCCAGCCGCAGCAGCAGCCGTGCATTCCAGCCGATCAGGAGCGTGAAGATCAGGATGCTCGACAGCGTTACCGCAATCATGCCGAACGTTGCGTCGTACAGGCCGGCCCCGCGCCCCCAGTATTCCAGCCGGTTGACGGCAAGCGGCAGCAGGATAGCGGCGGGCAGCAGGCGGCGCGCCGTAATCCCGCCGGCGCTGCCGTTGGAAACCAGCGCCATCAGCCCGCGCTCTGGCCGCGCCGCCAGGATGCCCGCGCATAGCAGCAGGAAAGCCAGCGTGACCGGGAGTGAAATCGTGCCGTAATACGGGATCTGGTACAGCGCGGTTTTGCCGTACAGGTAACCGATTGCGGGAATCAGGGCATTGAAGATGGCCAGGAACGTCAGACCTTCCACCCAGCGCGCCGGCGCATTCTTGCTGAGCAGGAGCAACGCGCCGCCAGCCAGCATGAAATTGATCGCCGACACAAACGACATGCGGCCCGGATACAGGCCTTCCGGCACGTTGCGGTCGACGGCGAATAACTGGTCAATGCCGATGTTGAGGTCGGCGGTATATTCGATGGCGGTCAGCAGGCCAAGCAGCAAGGCGAGCGCCGCGGCACTGCGGCTGCAGCCCAACGCCATGCGCGTCGAGGCGCCGGCGACCTGCAGGTGCAGTGACATGCCTAACAGCAGCAGCCCGACGGAGGAATTGAACTTGGTGCCGGCGAAATCCGGCAGCGAGGTCAGGAACGGGATGACGCCAAGCCATCCGAGTATCGCGATCGTCGCCGTCAGAGCGACTGTCGCGCTTGCGGCCCTGGCAAAGAGGAAATATCGTTCGCGATGGCTGGTAACGTGAGGCATGGGGTGAGTGTGGCAGCGCGTGTCGCGTTACAGGCCATAGCGCGACGCGCGAATTGGCGCGCCGGGCACCGATACATATCTTGGCTTTTGACCAATAAGACGAGGGCCGCTTGAATAAAGTTCAATAGGGATATACTCGCTTGCGCGTTCATCGTGTCATGCGCAAAAGGCGGGCGGCTATCATCCCGCCGCCAGCGTGTCGCGGCTGCCGTAGCTGCGCAGTAGCTGCGCGCATGCATCCGCGTCGACCGGTTGGCTGAAGTAAAAGCCTTGTGCCTGATCGCAACCGCAGGCGGCAAGCACGGCCACCTGGTGCTCGGTCTCTGCCATTTCGGCAATCACTTTCATTCCGAACCGATGCGCCACCGACACTACCGCATCGGTGATGGCTAGCCGCGCGGTATCGGTTTCGATGTGGCGGATGAACGAGCCGTCCAGCTTCAGTTTCTCGACCGGGAAGCGCTGCAGGTAGTGCATGTTGGAGTAGCCGGTGCCGAAGTGGTCGATCGACAGGCCGACGCCCAGATCCCGGAGCTTTTGCATCAGCTGCAGCGTCTTGTCCGGCATCTGCATGGAAGCGCTTTCGGTCAGCTCCAGTTCGAGATATTCCGGGTCGAGGCCGGTGCTGCGCAGGCTTTGCGCGATGCGCGCGGCCAGACCCGGCCGTGCGAGCTCCCGCGGCGAGAGATTGACCGCGACGCGCAACGGCTGCAGGCCGGCATCCTGCCACAGCCGGTTCTGCCGGCAGGCATGGTGCAGCACCCATTCGCCGATCGGCTCGATCAAGCCGGTTTCCTCGGCAATCGGGAGGAAGCGATGCGGCTCGATCTCGCCCAGTTCCGGGTGATGCCAGCGCAGCAGCGCCTCCATGCCTGCGACGGCGCCGCTTTTCAGGTCGAGCTGCAGCTGGTAGCGCAGAGAAAACTGGCCGCGCTCGAGGGCGTGGCGCAATTCGTTGGCCAGCGTGCCGCGCTGGCCGAATCGATGGCGCAGGTCTTCGTTGTAGTGCTGCACGCTGTTACGCCCGTTTTCCTTGGCGCGGTACATCGCCACGTCGGAAAACCGCAGCAGCGCTTCCGGCTCCTCGCCGTCGTCGGGATAAGTGCAGCATCCCATGCTGCAGGTGACGCGTATTTCCTGGCCGTCGACCACGGTCGGCATCGACACGCAGTCGACCACGCGCTTGAGCACCTGCACCGAGTCGCCGCCATTGACGCTGTCGCGCAAAACCAGCACGAATTCATCGCCACCGAGCCTGGCGATAGTGTCCGACTCGCGCAGGCAGGCCGACATCCGTTCGGACACGGTGATCAGCAGGGCGTCACCGGTTTCGTGGCCGTAGTTATCGTTGATCCATTTGAAGCGGTCGAGATCGATGAAGGCGACGACGAAGCGTTCCTGGTAGCGCTTTGCTTCGGCAATGGCCAGTTGCAGGCGGTCAACCAGCAGGTTGCGGTTCGGCAGCCCGGTCAGCGCGTCGTGAGTGGCCTGATGAAGCAACTGCGTTTCCTGCCGCTTGCGCTCGGAAATGTCGTTTGCCACCATATAGAGCGCCGGCTTGTCGAGATAGTTGATCCATTGCCGTGTCACGGCGATATCGATCAGCTCGCCGTCCACGCAAAGCGCCTGTTCTTCCGCGGCGCGCGGCGCGGCGTCGTGCACGGGGACGCCTGCCGCCGGCGCAAGGCCGCGATAGGCGGGCGCGACCAGGCTGTGCAGGCTGCGGCCCAGCAGTTCTGCCGCGCTCGAGGCGCGGTACAGGTGCACGGCGGCCGGATTGACAAACACGATGCGTCCTTCGCATTCGAGCAGGATCGCATCGGGCGCCAATTGCACCAGGAGCCGGTCGCGTTCCGCCGCTGCACGCATTGCCTGTTCTGGCTCCATGCCCTGACAAGGAAGGTCCACGCTCTGTTGCCGCAGGAGTGACTCAGCTTGCAGACGCGCGCTGATTTCCTGGGCAAGACGACGCTTGTATAGTTCGATGTCTTCCATTATCGGCAGGTTCTTCTGATTGACGGCAGGCGGCTGCGCGATCGTCCGGGGGGAGAGCGGTTTGCCAGCGCTGATGCCGTAGTGATGAATCGGCGATTGCATGAGTTGCACTTGCGATACTCACTTTAAAGGAGGCGACTCGCTGCACAATGAGCGCGCGCAATAGTCCGGTCAGGACCAAGGCGATTTGCAATATTTGCGTCGTGGAACGAGAAATTGAGGGCGAGGTAAGCACGCCGGGGCCGCAACCGTAATATTGCAAAAATGCAACGTCTGTAAAAAATTAACAAGCGGAAAAAGGTTTTGCGGACTTTCCAAGTATTACGCTATGCTGGACCGAGCAACATCGCATCATCACTTCAGTCAGACATCGGAATTTCGCAAGGTGGACAACCTTTGGTCATATTTGACGCGTGCACTGCTTGTCGTGGAGCGTTTTGCTTCAGGAAAGGCTGCGGCGCAGGCGCGCCTCGCCGGCGAGCTCCGCAGCCCAGTGCCGGAGCAGCAGAGCATTCTTGAAAATGCGGGGGTCGGCATCGCCTTCGTGAAGAATCGCCGGATTGCCCGCTGCAATCAAACCTTTGCCCAGATATTCGGTTACAGCATCGAGGAATTGACCGGCAGCACAACGAACCTGCTGCACCAGTCGCAAGAAGCATTCATCCGTCTCGGGGAGCAAGCGTATTCGACCATTGCCGCCGAAGGCGAGTACGCAGTCGACGCGCGCTACCGGCGCCGCTGCGGAACCGAATTCTGGGCGCGGTCGACGCTGACTGCCGTCGACCGCGCCAACCTCGGGCTGGGCGTGATCTGGGCGGTGCACGACATCGACCAGCGCAAGCGGGCAGAACAGGCCCTGGCCGAAAGCGAGGATCGCTTTCATCGCCTGACCAACCTGTCGTCCGACTGGTACTGGGAGCAGGACGAGAACTTCCGGTTCACGTCCTTGTCCGGAGGTATCCTGGAACGGGACCACATCAATCTGTCGCAAGCCATCGGAAAGACGCGCTGGGAACTGCCTCTCGACATTGACGCCGCCGAGCTGGCTGCGCACAGGGCGCAGCTGGAGGCGCACCAGCCTTTTCTCGAATGGGAGTACCGGGCACGTTACCCCGGCCAGCCGATGCGCTGGTTTTCCATCAGCGGCGAACCGCTCTTCGATGCGCAAGGTCAGTTCAAGGGATATCACGGCACCGGCAAGGAGATCACGCAGCGCAAGCTCGAAGAGGCGCTGCAGGCAGGGCAGGCGCAGGTGCTCGAAATGATGGCGACCGGCGCGCCGCTAGCGGATGTGCTCGGCAAGCTGGTGCGCGTGATCGAATCGCAGTCCGATGGCATGATCGGTTCCGTGCTGCTGCTGGGCGAGGATGGGCAGCATGTCTGCAGCGGCGTCGCGCCGGGTTTGCCCGAAGAATACATTCATGCGCTGCAAGGCGCGCCGATCGGCGAACAGGCCGGATCGTGCGGCACCGCGATGCACCGGCGCGAACGGGTGGTCGCAAGCGACATCGCGCACGACCCGTTATGGACCGGCTACCATGAATTCGCCGCCCAATTCGGGCTGCGCGCGTGCTGGTCGACCCCGATTGTGTCGCAGCAGGGACGGGTACTGGGCACGTTCGGCATGTACTACCGCACGGTGCGTCATCCGACGCCGGCCGAAATGCGGCTGGCCGACATCGCCGCCCGCATGGCCGGCATCGCCATCGAGCGCAAGCAGGCCGAAGAGCGCATCGGCTTCATGGCCCATCACGATATGCTGACCGGCTTGCCCAACCGCGCGCTGCTGCTGGACCGTGCCGCCCAAGCCATCGCGCAGGCAGGGCGGCAGGGAAATTGCGTGGCCGTGCTGTTCATCGACCTCGACTACTTCAAGAATATCAACGATTCGCTCGGCCACCCGGTCGGCGACCAGGTGTTGCGGATGGCGGCCCAGCGCCTGCAGGATTGCCTGCGCAAGGGGGACAGCCTGGCGCGCCTGGGCGGCGACGAATTCGTCATTGCGCTGCCGGCCCTGTCCGACAGCGGCATTGCCGCACTGGTGGCGCAAAAGGTGCTGGATGCACTGGACATGCCATTTGCGGTCGATGCTCAGGAACTGCATGTCGGCTGCAGCATCGGCATCAGCATGTTCCCGGCCGACGGCGGCGACGTCGATGCACTGATGAGGGCGGCCGATACGGCGCTCTACCATGCCAAGGCGAAGGGGCGCGGCAACTACCAGTTCTTCACCGCCAGCCTGAGCGCGGCGGCGCAACGCCGCCTGATTCTGGAGAACCAGCTGCGCCAGGCCTTGGCACGCGGCGAATTCTCGCTGCACTTCCAGCCGCAGCTGGACATCGCCAGCGGCCGCATTCTGTCGGCCGAGGCCTTGCTGCGCTGGCAGCAGCCGGAGCGCGGATATATTTCCCCCGTGGAGTTCATCCCGATCGCCGAAGAGACCGGCCTGATCCTGCCGATCGGCGAATGGGTGCTGCGCGAGGCTTGCATGCAGCTCAAGCGCTGGCGCGACGCCGGCCACGCCGGCATGACGATTGCGGTGAACCTGTCGGTGCGGCAGGTGCTGCAGTCCGGCTTTACCGATCTGGTCGCTCGCCTGCTGCACGAATCCGGCCTGCCGCCATCGGCGCTCGACCTCGAAATTACGGAGAGCATTCTGATGCAGCCGAGCGAAGACAACCTGGCGCCCTTGACCCGGCTGAGCGACATGGGCGTCCAGCTCTCGGTGGACGACTTCGGCACCGGATATTCGAGCCTGTCGTACCTGAAGCGTTTTCCGATCCACGCGCTGAAGATCGACCAGTGTTTCGTGCGCGGCATCGGGCAGGATGCGAACGACATGGCGATCATCGCCGCCATCATCGCCATGGCGCGGAGCCTGCGCCTGAAGGTTGTCGCCGAAGGCGTGGAGACGGCCGGCCAGGCATCCTTTTTGAAGGAAAACGGATGCCAGTCGGCGCAAGGATATTACTTCAGCAAGCCGGTAAGCGCGGACGCATTCACGGAGCTGCTTGCGAAGTCGTCATAGCGGCGCGCGAACGTTGGGACGGCATTCACCGGCCATTTTTCGCAAAGCAAGCCCGCCAGTAGCTCGCCACGTCCAGCAGGCGGTTGGCATATCCCCATTCATTATCGAACCAGACAAACAGGTTCGCGAGGCGAGGGCCGATGGTGCGCGTCTGGCTGCCGTCGATCGTCGCCGAATGCGGATTGTGGTTGAAGTCGACCGACGCATGAGGATCGTTCGAATAGGCCAGCAGTCCGGCCGGCGCGCGCCGCGCCGCAGAGGAGAACAGCCGGTTGATGTCTTCGGCGGCAACGTCGCGCCTGAGGCTGACGACGAGATCGATGGCCGACACGTTCAGGATCGGCACGCGCACCGACTTGGCCTGCGTCCGCCCCTTCAGCTGGGGCAGCAGGCGCTCGACCCCCTTCGATAGGCCGGTGGCCACCGGAATCATCGACTGCATGGCCGAGCGCGTCAGGCGCAGGTCGGCATGGTGGTAGCCGTCGATCAGCGGCTGGTCGTTCATGACCGAGTGCAGGGTGGTCATGAGGGCATGCTCGACGCCGAACTCGCGATCCAGGAGGTCGAGCACCGGGACGATGGCGTTGGTGGTGCACGATGCATTGGAGACGATACGTTCGCCGCCGGTGATGGCGTGGTGGTTGATGCCGTAGACCACCGTCAGGTCGACGTCCTGCGCGCTTTGCCCCGGATGCGACAGCAGCACGCGGCGGCAGCCCGCATCGAGAAAACGTGTCAGTTCGTCGCGGCCGGTATAGCGGCCCGAGCATTCGACCAGCAGGTCGATGTCGTGCTCTTTCCAGTTCACGCCCTCGGGCGTCGTCGCATGCGTCACATGGATCGGGTTCCCGTCGATGTGCAGGTAGTCGCCTTCGGCCTCGACCTTGCCGGGAAAAACGCCGTGGGTGGAATCAAAGCGGGTGAGGTAGGCAATCGTCGCGAGATCGGCCGGCTCGTTGATCGCAACGATCCGGAACTGCGCGCGGTGCGGCGATGCATGCAGCGCGCGCAGAAAGCAGCGGCCGATGCGGCCATAGCCGTTGATGGCGATTCTTATCGGGGGATGTGGTGGGATATCGTCGGTGCGGGCAGGTTGCATGAATTCAGACCAGGGCTTCGGGCATCGGTCGGCCGGCGCGCGAAGCTGCAGACATGATGGTAACGGGCGGGCGTGCAGACATGGTGCGGTTTGATTGACCGATGAAGGTGGACGGCAGGCTTGTCATTGTATCCCATCAAGGGGCAGCGCCAAGCCGGCGCGGTGGCGACCCACCAGCCAGTCCCGGCCTGCTGCGGCACAATATGGGAAGTTCGCTGTTTCGAATGCCGTGCTCAATCAGGCCCGTGATCATGACAAGCACGCGCCTGTATCGTGCAGGTGCGCCCGGCGCTGGTTGCTTGTGCAGACGATGGAAGTCATGTTAGCCTTTGTTGCTATACATAAGAATATGAATTCGGCTTTTGCCGAACTTCGATCGGGAGAGAACGCCGGAGACATCGCGGCGGCGCCGAAGGAGCAACCGCCCCGGAAACTCTCAGGCAAAAGGACCGATCGGATCAATGAACTCTGAAGAGTTGCCGGAATTCGTCAACCGGCACACCGCAGGAGCAAGCGTCTTTCCCACAGAAAGCGCGAATCTCTCAGGTAGCAAACAGAGGGGGCGTGCGTTGCGCATGGTGCGTAACGGACCTTGTTCCCATGACCTGTTTGGAGCCTCGACCTATCCAATCCTTTGTCCATATCGGCATGACCGGCTTGCAGGCCCCATGCAGCACGTCCTTGTTGTGCGTGCCTGCCGCGTTGCAGTTCCGGGGTGCGTAAGCTTGGCTCTGGAAAACCGCCTATTTGCAGTAAGTTTATTTTGTTTAAACCGTAGGAGTGTGAAACATGCAGTTCAAGACAAAAATGATTCCGTTGGCTGGCGCGATCGCCTTTGCATTCGCAGGCACGGCATCAGCGCAGGAACAAGTGGTCAAGATCGGCCATGTCGGCCCGATCTCCGGCGCGATCGCCCACCTGGGCAAGGATAATGAAAACGGCGCGCGCATGGCCGTCGACGAATTGAACGCCAAGGGCGTGACCCTCGGCGGCAAGAAGGTCAAGTTCGAACTGCTGGCCGAAGACGATGGCGGCGACCCGAAGCAGGGCACTGCCGCGGCTCAGAAGCTGGTCGACGCCAAGGTCAACGGCGTGGTCGGGCACCTGAATTCCGGCACCACCATCCCGGCATCCAAGATTTACCACGACGCCGGCATCCCGCAGATCTCGCCATCGTCGACCAATCCGAAGTACACCCAGCAAGGCTTCAACACCGCGTTCCGCGTGGTGGCCAACGATAGCCAGCTGGGCGGCACGCTGGGTCGCTATGCGGCAGACCAGATGAAGGCGAAGAAGGTTGCCGTGATCGACGACCGCACCGCTTACGGTCAGGGTGTGGCCGAAGAATTCGTCAAGGGCGCCAAGGCCAAGGGCGTGCAAGTGGTGGCGCAGCAGTACACGACCGACAAGGCGACCGACTTCAACGCGATTCTGACCGCCATCAAGGCGAAGAAACCGGATACCATCTTCTTCGGCGGTACGGACGCCGTGGCCGGCCCGATGCTGCGCCAGATGAAGGCGCTGGGTATCAATGCCAAGTTCATGGGCGGCGACGGCATCTGCACCGGCAGCCTGCCGCAACTCGCGGGTGATGCCATGGCCGACGGCCAGGTGGTATGCGCCGAAGCCGGCGGCGTGGAAGAAGCGCAGAAGAAGGGCATGGACGATTTCCGCGCCGCGTACAAGAAGAAGTTCGGCTCCGATGTGCAGATCTACTCGCCGTACACCTACGATGCGGTGATGGTTCTGGCCGAGGCCATGAAGAAGGCCAACTCGGCCGACCCGGCCAAGTACCTGCCGCAACTGGCGAAGATCAAGTACCGGGGTGTGATCGGGATGATCGAGTTCGACGCCAAGGGCGACATGAAGAACGGCACCCTGACGCTGTACACCTACAACGGTGGCAAGCGCACGCAGATCGCCGTTGTGAAATAAAGCACCACGTGGGGATGGTGCCGGGGAGTTGCCGACAAAAGCCGGCGCCTCCCGGCATCCTTTGCACTCCCCGTGCCTTCAGGCGCTGTGAAAAATCCCATGGCCGGTGAAAAGTACTATCCCACCTCTGCCGGCGAGAACCGGCCATGCATGGCGCAAAATTCGGGGTATTCTGAATAACGCGATCGTACAGTTGAAATTGACCTGGCAATCCCTCTCCGCGAAGGAGCAACTGCCAAGTCACGTTTCGTCTACGCCGTTTTCTTATCCGATGGTATAACCGCCATCGACCACAATCTCTTGACCGTAGATGTTCTTTGCTGCATCTGATGCCAGGAATACGGACGTCTCAGCGATATCCTCCGGCTGCCCAAATGCCCCTTGCATTAGTCGGGCATTGATTTTTTCCGCAACAGCGCCAAGCGTATCGGCTGGCAAGCCCACAGTGCCCCACAACGGCGTGGCGATCGGGCCAGGCGCAATCGAATTCACCCGGATACCCTTTGGCGCCAACTCAGCTGCCAGTGTTTGCGAAAGGGACTTGAGCGCCGCTTTGCTGGCGCTGTAAATGGCCAGTCCCGGGAAGCCGACCTGCGTCAAGAAGGTGGTAATGAATTGTATCGAGCCTCCCTTGCGGATATGCGGTACGAACAGACGCGCTGTCTCGGCCGCAGCAAACAAGTTCACCGAAAACTGTTCGGAGAATGCATCGGCAGTGCTGTCCTCAAACGATACGACACGCGCAATTCCCGCATTCGGGATGAGGATGTCAATGGCATCGGTGTTCTTCAACACCGTCGCCACCAGTTGTTGCAAGTCTTCCTGGCGCGTGACATCGCCGCTGACGGCGATAACTTGCCCGGGATGTGCGACTTCCAGCGTTTTTAGCGCCTCGGCATTACGGGCAAAAGCGAAAACCTTTGCGCCTTCGGCAATAAATTGTTCGACAATCGCGCGCCCAATACCACTGCTTGCGCCTGTTACTACTGCCGTTTTTCCGTCCAGACGTTTCATGTGCTTTCTCCTAAAGGACTGTTCGTGAGGTTGCAAAAGCTGCTCACTGAGACTCTACCATAAAAGATGTAAATTAAATGTATGTTTAAAGCCGCATATGCATCCATCCTATTTGGGGATGCATGACCAGACTCTGCATGGAGGGGAACTGGCCTGAAGCGGCCAATGCGCAGAGCTGAAAGTGGAACTCAGTTCGGCCATGAGTGGGCATTCCCAAGAACTGCTCTCGTTAAAGTTGGTCAAAAGATAAAGCTGCGGCCCCGCGAAATTGCTTCGCCGGTACGAGACCGCTCTTTCTTGAGGAGATCTCCATGAAGGTGAACACGCCCGTGCTGCTGGCCGGACTTGCATTTGCATTGCTCGCCGGTTGCCAAAAAACGCCGGAACCGAAGACTGCGGGGCCCGATCCGGCTTCCGGCGCATCCCCCGCAACCTCGCCCGCGCCCCCCGGCGGATCCGTAGCATTACCGTCTAACAAGATGCCACCGTCGGACGCCTCATTGCCAGCGACAGCGGAAAGCAAGGGCAATAGCGGGAATGCGAACAGTCCGACACAGGCCAATCCAGCTGCGCTGCAAAAACAGCAGGAGCAGAAGGCCATGCCGCAATCCGGCCAAGTGAACAATCATTCGACACCGGAAACGGTGGGCACCACCAAGTGACGCATCATCGCGGCGCGGCGGTCGGGAAGAAGAGCTGCTGTCCCTGGACGCGGTATGCGGCGATGCGTTGCTGTCCGGCGTCGGAGGTGATCCACCGGATCAATTGCATTGCCCCGGTGAAGTTGACGTCCTTGTGCCTGTCCGGGTTGACGGCGATGATGCCATAGGGATTGAACATTCTGGGGTCGCCTTCAACCGCAATCGCAAGCCCGGTACGCGCCATGTACGCCGTGTAGGTCGCCCGGTCGGTGAGGGTATAGGCTTGCAGTTCGGCCGCCATCGACAACACTTCGCCCATCCCCAGGCCGGCCGATACATAGGCAGCGCCTTCCGGTTTGACGCCTGCTTCCTTCCAGTAGCGCTGTTCCATCTGGTCGGTGCCCGAGTTATCGCCGCGCGAGATGAATCGCGCCTTCGCCTGTACGATTTTCCTGAATGCTGCCTGGACGTTCTTCAAGCCCCTGATTCCTGCCGGGTCGGAAACCGGGCCGACAACGATGAAGTCGTTGTACATCACGTCCCGCCGTTCCACGCCATATCCTTGCGCGACGAACTGGTCTTCGGACGGCCTGGCGTGAACGAGTGTCACGTCGACGTCGCCATTCTTCGCCAGTTCCAGCGCCTTTCCGGTCCCGACCGAGATGACCTGCACCTTCAGTCCCGACTGCGCCTCGAATGCGGGCAGAAGGTAGTTCAGCAACCCGGAATTTTCCGTGCTGGTCGTCGTCGAGAGCTTGAGGACTTGCTGTGCCAGTCCATGCGGCGCAATCCACAGCATGGTCGCCGCCAATAGTACGTGCAGCAGTTTCTTCATGAACCTTCCTTTCTATGCATCAGACGACCTTCCGGAGCCGATTCTGCCTTGCCTGTAAGCGGCCGTCGCGCAGTTTCAAGCGTTCCACATTGGGCAAGGAAATCAGGTCGCGGTCGTGACATGCCATGACGACCGTGCTTCCTGTAGCGGTCAGCGATGGGATCAGCGCGATCACCTGCTCCCGCGCGGCGCCGTCAAGGTTGGCTGTCGGCTCGTCAAGCAGCAAGAGTTTTGGATGGAGCACTTTCGCCCGCGCCAGGGCAACGCGCTGTTTCTCGCCGCCCGAGAGCGTGGCCGGCTTGCTCCTGCGCAGGTGTGCCACGCCCGCCCACTGCATCGCGTCATCGACGCGCCGTACAGCCTCTTCGCGTGCGACTCCGCGCGCGTTCAACCCGTAAGCGATGTTGTCTGCAATCGACGTGGAAAACATGACCGGGTGCTGGTGCACATAGACGACCGCTTCGCGCAGGATTCTGGGATAGGGGGAGAGAGAGGTCGCGGCTCCGCAGAAGCTGACATTGTCGACCTCGGCGCTTTCCAGGCCGGCGAGAATGCGCAGCAAGGTGCTTTTTCCCGTGCCGTTCAATCCGGTCAGCACATAGGCGGCTCCCTCGCGCAGCTCCAGGCGGTCGATCTCGAACAACTGTCGTTCGCCGAACGCCTTTTTCAGCCCGTCGATGGAAAGCAGCACAGTCATGATGCGCCCTTGGCCATCCGCGGATCGCCTTGCGCGAACACCAATCCTGCGTTGATCAGCAGCGCCAGGGTGACCAGCACGACGCCCAATGCAATACCTTGTGCGAATTCACCCTTGCTGGTCTGCAGCGCAATGGCGGTAGTCATGGTGCGCGTCTCTCCTGCGATATTGCCGCCAATCATGATCGCGCATCCCACTTCGGAAATGACGCGGCCGAACCCGCTGATAATGGCAGCCATCACGCCGAAGCGAACTTCATGGAGAACGGTACGCATCGTGCCCCAGCGCGAGGCGCCCAGCGTCACGGCGGTTTCCGCGATGCGCGGGTCGGCAGCCTGGATGGCGGCGAGCGAGAATGCGACCAGCACGGGCAAGGCGATCAAGACCTGCCCGGCGACGATGCCGCTCTGGGAAAAGAGCCAATGCAGGCCGCCCAGCGGACCCTGGCGCGACAGCACCAGGTACAGCAGCAGGCCGATCAGCACGGTCGGCAGCGACAGCGAGGCTTGCACCAGCCAGATGGCGACACGGCGGCCGCGAAAGGAACCGGTCGCGATCGCATAGCCGGCGACGATGGCGAGCGGCGTCGCCACGACGAGGGCGAGCACGGCGGTTTTCAGCGATACCCAGATGATCTGCCAGAGCTCGGCGTTCCCCGATAACAAGAGGGCAAAGGCGGCTTGGATGGCGTCAAGAAAAGGCATCGTTGGTGAGCGTGGCAAGTACCGTGGAGATCAGTTTTCCAGAATGTACTGTCGACTACGCGACGCGCAGGACGTCGGCCAGATGGGGCTCCATGACGAGCCTATCCTTCCCGGTCAAGGCAAGGAAGTGCTTTCCGGTACAGCGCGCAAGTAGGGCCATGCCCAGCCTGTCGGCCACCATGTGTCCCATCTGCGTGGTTCCCGAGCGCGAGAGCAAAAATGGAATGCCCATCTGCGCACCCTTGATCACCATCTCGGATGTCAATCGGCCGGTGGTGTAGAAGACCTTGTCGTCACCGGCCAGTCCGTCCAGCCACATGCGGCCGGCAATCGAATCCACGGCGTTGTGGCGCCCCACATCTTCGATGAAATACAGCAGTTCACCCTCGCCGCTGAACAAGGCGCAACCATGCACCGAGCCGGCCTGCTTGTAAATCGACTGAACTGTGCGGACAGTGTCGACGATCCGGTACAGCACCGACTGCCGCAGGCGCGCGTCCGGCGAAAGCGTAGTCCGGTCGATGTCATCCATCAGCCCGCCAAATACCGACCCCTGGCCGCAACCGGTGGTCACCACTTTCTTCGACGTTCTTTCCTCGATGTCGGCAATGCCGCCGGTCGTCTTTACGGCAACCGCTTCCACGTCCCAGTCGACCGTAATCGATTCGATCTCGTCCAGCGACCTGACCAGGCGCTGGTTGCGCAGGTAACCGAGCGTCAACGCTTCCGGCGCGCTGCCCAGCGTCATCAGCGTGACCAGCTCCCGCTTGTCGACGTACACCGTCAGCGCCCGCTCAGCGGGAATCGAGATCGTGGAAAGCCGCCCTCGCTCATCCATCGCCTCCACCTCGCGGGTCAGGGGAGCGCTGGCGTTGGTCATGGTCGGACGGCGGGGCATGGCGGGCTTTCGTGGTGGTGGAACAATCTTATTGCTTGGGCGGGGTGGCAGCCGCGGCAGCCGGAACGCCTGATGCCGCGGGGGGAGCAGGGGTGTTGGCGGCATTGGGCGCGCCAGCAGCCGCAGCGCTTGGCACATACGGCCCGGGATCCGTGCAGGCCGGCGTCTCCATGGTCGGCTTCCTTGCGCCTTCTTTGCTCTTCAGGTACTGCTTGGCAACACGATCCTGCGCCAGGCATAACTTGTAGGCGGCGACCTTGTCGCTCCATGCCGCCTTATCCTTGGCGGCCGCTGCCGCCGCGGCTGCTTCCGGCGTCGGCGGGGGAAGCTTCGCCAGGGCGCTGGCCGTGGCGAGCGCCAGGATCGTCAATACGAATGCGGTGCGCATCAGGACCTCCTTCAAGCATTGATCGGCGCAGGCGCATCGCCGGGACGCGGCCGCGTGCGCACACGCGGGATTTCGCCGCTTTGCACCTGCTCGTACCACAGGTCATGGTGTTCCTTTGCCCAGGTGTCGTCGACGTATCCGTGGCGCATGGCGTCGTAAGCGCCTTCCATGCCGATCGTGCCAAGATAGATGTGGCCGATCGCTCCCGCAGCCATCAGCGTAGTTCCCACCAGATGGACAATGTGGGCGAGCTGCATGTTGCTGCGCGAGTAGACAATGCCGGGCACCAGCATGTCGAGCACGAAGCCCGATACGCTGATGATGAGCCCGAGCAGCACCAGCCCACCCCAGAACCAGATTTTTTCGCCGGCATTGAAGCGCCCCGCGCTGGGCTCCCTGCCGCCGAACAAGCCGCCGAAGCGCAGCAGCCAGCGCATATCTTCCCTCGCCGGAAAATTGTCACGCACGTACAGGACGAAGAACACAATGATCGATACTGCAAATACCGGGCCGACGAAGTTATGCACGGTCTTCAATGCGTAGGTCAGCCAGCCGAACAGCATGTGCCCGGTCAGGGGCAGCAGCAGGTAGCGTCCGAAGAGCATGATCAGGCCGGACACGGCAAGGGTCACGAAGCTGAGGGCAACCGTCCAATGCACGGTGCGCTCCACCACGGTAAACCGTTCGATCGATCTGCCGGTCGGCGGCTCCTTGTTGCGGATCTTGCCGAAGACGAAGTACAGGATGGCCACCGCCAACAATGCCGCAAGGATGACGCCGGCACCGAAGAGGGTCAGCGGCCCATTGCGGTACTGGCGCCACGCCTCGCCTGCGGTCAATGCCCTGTCTTGCCCGAGGAACCGTGCTTTCGGCTGAATCAGCACGCCCGACTCCAGGCCGGGCAGACTGGAATAGTGGCGCTCGCCTTGTTTCACTTCCCGCCACACCGGCGCGTTGTTGCCGGGCTGGTCGCGCGACCGCTCCGCCTGGTTTTGCTTAAGGATGTCAACGGATTCGACATTGGGAACCCCGGCGGCCGGTGGCGGTGCCTGCGGAGCGGGGCTCTGCGCGGGCGTGGCCGTTTTCACATCCTGCGCCCACGCCATGCCCACGGCCAGCATCGTGGATAAGGCAAGGCTGAAAAGCCATTTGATCATGATGTCGTGCCTCCTGGAGCTTAGATGCCTCTCGTGCGGCATCCATGCCTGTGGTGCGCCTTAATTCGTCTTCACATACTCGTTCTGCAACTGCCCCCGGGACCGGATCTGGTTTTCCCAGCTCCCCTGGTTGCCGGGCGTCCATCCGTTCACGACATACAGGTCCTTTGCTCCTTGCCAGGGAGCGACGTCGTGCCGGTTGGTGTTGTCGGAAGTCTTTTTCTGGTCGGGCTCGCTGCAGCCGGAAAGCAGTACGGCGGCAGCAGCGAGAAGCAGGACGATCGGCTTCATGATTTTTTCCCGGTTGGTGCTGCACCCTGGTTGGGCGCCTTGCCATAGGCAGTTCCCCATCCCCACACTTCGCTACCCTTGCCGCGGTGAATGACACGGGTGCGAAAGATTTCCGCCACCACGTCGCCATCGCCGCCGAGCAGCGCCTTGGTCGAGCACATCTCGGCACAGGCCGGCAGCTTGCCTTCCGCCAGCCGGTTGCGGCCATACTTTTCAAACTCTGCCTGCGAGCCGTTTTCTTCCGGACCGCCGGCGCAGAACGTGCACTTATCCATCTTCCCGCGCAGGCCGAAGGTACCCTTGGACGGAAACTGGGGCGCGCCGAAGGGGCAGGCGTACGCACAATAACCGCAACCGATGCAGGCATCCTTGTTATGCAGGACCACACCCTCGTCAGTCCGGTAAAAGCAATCCACTGGGCAGACCGCCATGCAGGGCGCGTCGGAGCAATGCATGCAAGCCACCGAAATCGTCTTTTCCTGCCCGACGACGCCGTCATTAATCGTGACCACGCGGCGGCGGTTGACGCCCCATGGAACCTCGTTCTCATTCTTGCACGCGGTCGCGCAGCTGTTGCATTCAATGCAGCGCTCCGAGTCGCAAATGAATTTCATCCTTGCCATGTCGTCCTCTGCGTCAAGCGGTGAAGCGTTCGATATTGCAGATGGTGGTCTTGGTTTCCTGCATCATGGTCACCGAGTCATAGCCGTAGGTCGTGGCGGTATTGACCGCCTCGCCGCGTACTATCGGCGCCGCGCCTTCAGGGTAGTCTGCAAGCAGATCCTTGCCCTGCCACCATCCGGAAAAGTGGAACGGCATGAACGCGGTATCGGGCCCGACGCGCGGCGTGACGAGCGCCTTGACCTTCAGGCGTGCGCCGGTTGGCGTGGCCACCACCACGTACTCGCCGTTACGGATGCCGCGATCCGCTGCCGCCTTGGGATTGATTTCCACGAAGGCGTCCTGCTGCAATTCGGCCAGCCAGGGATTGGAACGCGTCTCCTCGCCGCCGCCTTCGTACTCGACGAGCCGGCCCGACGTCAGGATGATCGGGAATTTCTCGTGCAATTTGGCTTCCAGGTTCTTTTGCTGTACCGACTTGTACAGCGTCGGCAGGCGCCAGAACGACATCTTGTCGTCGTGCGTCGGATACTTGACGACCATGTCCGGCCTGGTACTGTAAAGCGGCTCGCGGTGCAGCGGCACCGGGTCGGGGAAGTTCCAGACCAGCGCGCGCGCCTTCGCATTGCCGAACGGGTGCACCCCGTGTACCTTCAGGCAGACACGCTGGATCCCTCCGGATAGGTCGGTTTTCCAGTTCTTGCCTTCTGCCGCCTTTTTCTCTTCTTCGGTCAGGTCGTCCCACCAGCCGAGCTTTTTCAGCAGCACATGGTCGAACTCCGGGTAACCGGTCGTGATGTCCGACCCTACCGAGTACACCCCGTCTTCCGCAAGGAGATTGACGCCGTCGCGCTCGACGCCGAAGTTCGCGCGGAAGCAGCCACCGCCGTCCATCACATGCTTCGTGGTGTCATACAGGTTGGACGAGCCCGGGTGCTTGAGTTCCGGCGTGCCATAGCAAGGCCAGGGCAGGCCGAAGTAATCGCCGGTCAGATCGTAGCCTGTGAGCGGGTCCTTGCCGCCCTTGCACTTGAGCGTCTTCACGTCGAACAGGTGCATGTTGCGCATGTGCGCCTTCAGCCGCTCCGGCGACTGGCCGGTATAGCCGATGGACCAGGTGCCCCGGTTGATTTCCCGCAGCATCGACTCCGGCTCCGGTTCCATCATGCCTCCCTTGCCGGGCACCAGTTTCAACTTCGCCACCAGCTCCTTGCCGAAGCCGAGTTTCTCGGCCAGCTGGTACATGATCATCTGGTCGGTGCGCGACTCGAACAGCGGCTCGATCACGCGTTCGCGCCATTGCAGCGAGCGATTGGACGCGGTCACCGATCCGGCGGTCTCGAACTGCGTTGCCGCCGGCAACAGATAGACGGCGCGGTTCGGATTGAGCTGCTGCCCATCCACCTTCATCGCGGCCATGGCCGCTGTCGCGGACGGGTACGGGTCGATGACGACGAGCAGATCGAGCTTGTCCATCGCCTTCTTCATCTCCAGCCCGCGCGTCTGCGAGTTGGGCGCATGGCCCCAGAACACCAGTCCCCTGACGTTCGGGCCCTGGTCGATCAAGTCGTTCTTTTCCAGCACGGCATCGATCCAGCGCGACACAGTCGTGCCGGATTTTTCCATCAGTGCCTGTGATGGGTATTGCTTCTTGATCCATTCATAGTCCACGCCCCAGACTGCCGCCCAGTGTTTCCACGCCCCGGTGGACAAGCCGTAGTAGCCCGGCAGGGAATCGGGGTTCGGTCCCACGTCGGTCGCGCCCTGGACGTTGTCGTGCCCGCGGAAGATATTGGTGCCGCCGCCGGAGATGCCGACGTTGCCGAGCGCCAGCTGCAGGATGCAGGACGCGCGCACCATCGCGTTGCCGATGGTGTGTTGCGTCTGGCCCATGCACCAGACGACCGACGATGGACGGTTCATGGCCATCGTTTCCGCTGCCTTCTTCACTTCCGCTTCCGGCACGCCGCACGCTTCCTCGACCTTGTCCGGCGGCCACTTCATGACTTCTTCGCGCACCTTGTCCATGCCGTACACGCGGTCGTTGATGTACTTCTTGTCTTCCCAGCCGTTCTGGAAGATGTGGTACAGCATTCCGTACAGGTAAGGAATATCCGAGCCGGAGCGGATCCGGATGTACTGGTCGGACTTGGCCGCGGTGCGGGTATAGCGGGGATCGACGACGATGATCTTGGTGCCGTTTTCCTTGGCATGCAGCATGTGGAGCATGGAAACGGGATGTGCTTCGGCGGCATTGGAGCCGATATACATGATCGCCTTGGCGTTCTGCATATCGTTGTAGCTGTTCGTCATCGCACCATAGCCCCAGGTATTCGCGACGCCGGCGACCGTCGTGGAATGGCAGATGCGCGCCTGGTGGTCGGTATTGTTGGTCCCGAAGAAGGAAACGAACTTGCGCAACAGCGCCGACTGTTCATTGCTGTGCTTGGAAGAGCCGACGAAGAACATAGCGTCCGGGCCGCTCGTCTTCCGGATGTCGAGCATCCGGGCGGAAATTTCGTTGAGCGCCTGATCCCAGCTGATGCGCTGGTATTTCCCATTGACCAGCTTCATCGGGTACTTGAGCCGGTACTCGCCGTGCCCGTGCTCGCGCAGGGCGGCGCCCTTGGCGCAGTGCGCACCGAGATTGATCGGGGAGTCGAAAACCGGCTCCTGCCTGGTCCACACGCCGTTTTCGACCACGGCGTCCACCGCGCAGCCAACCGAGCAATGCGTGCATACGGTGCGCCGGACCTCGACCTTGGCCTTGCCTGCCGGCTTGTCGTCGGCTGCGCCGGCCTCCTGAATGAGATTGAGCTGCGATACAGCAATGCCGGCACCGATACCGATGCCCGAGCGTTTCAGGAAGGTCCGCCGGTCCATGGTGGGCAGCGCCCGCGAGAGGCTGTCGGTGAGGCTGGAGCTGAAGCGATCGGGCGAGCGTTGCCCTGACTGCCCTTTGCGAGTCAACAACATGGTCATCTCCGCAATCAATTAGATGGTCGTGGTGCGGTAGTACTTCTTGATGTGGTCGGTCAAGCGGTAGCTGTCACCTTGCGGTTCCTTCGCGGCTGCTGTGTCGCGGGGGATGGGGGGGCTGGAGGAGAGCTTGGCGGCTACTCCGGCTGCCGCGGCTCCGCCCAGTACGGCGAAGAAGGTTCTCCGCGCGATCTTGGACTGCTGGGACATGCTTGTCTCCTTTGTGGAACGTCCGCGAGGCATCTGCGTTGCCTTTGCATCTAATCAAATTAGCACAGTCATGGTGCACAAGATTGATCGGTCGCAAGCGCTCATGCCATATCGAATGCCTGCGTTTCGACATCAAAAAAATGTTTTGCGAGCTGTGCAACTTCAGAATAAAAAACGGCCTGCGGATGATGCATGATCGTGTCGCACATCGCGCCGGCCCACTGCTGCAGATGCGTGCTGAAAAACCGCTTCTGCGTATCGAGGCTGCTGTGCTCGGCATCCTCGGACAGGATCAGGTAGCGCATGACCTCGCACATGGCGGCAATGTGATCCTCGCTTTCCGGCATGCTGTCGCTCCGCTGCAAGCGCAGCGCGTCGAGATCGCTGCGCAGGGCGGCAAGCGGCTTCTCCATCAAGAAACCGGAAAGATAGAACGAGGCGTACAGCATGATCTCCGGCTTGCCGACGCCGATGAACAGCGACTCGTACTCGTCCCGGACCTTCTGTGCCTGTGCTTCCTCGCAGGTGGCAGCAAGGTCGTTCCATGCCTGTTGCAGCACGCCGTCGCCGGACGAAGGCGCCTGCGCGATCGCATCGAGCAAATCCTTCGTCGGCGGCCCATAGAACAGGGTGGCCAGCAGGCCGTACAGGTCGGCACGCGCGCTTTCCTCGCCCTGGTAGGGCGCTTCGAATCGGAGGGCCTGGGTAGAGACAGATGTCATCGACGCTTTCCTTTTCGGCAAGGTACTGCCAGCAATCACCGCTTCATTCACCGTTTCAATTCGAGAATGCTCATTTCCTGCTTGTTCTGCATCATGTCCACCACGCGGCAGTCGCCGCACATCTTGATGCGGTCGAGGTTGCCGGCAAAGGCGCCATGGGTAGCGAGTTTGGCGAGCATGTTGTCCATCATCTGCAGCGTGCCGAATGGCGTGCCGCAGCGTATGCAATGGAAAGGCTCCGCTTCATTCAACACGACGCGCTGCGTTGCGCGCTCATCGAGCAGCAGGCGCGGCCTCAGCGAAATCGCGCTTTCGGGGCAGGTCTTTTCACACAGGCCGCACTGCACGCAGTTCTTCTCGATAAATCGCAGTTGAGGCAAGCTCGGGTTATCGATCAGCGCCGATTCCGGACAGGCGCCGACGCAGGACATGCATAGCGTGCAGGCCGAGGTGTCAACGGCGACAGCACCATAGGGCGCACCGGCCGGCAAGGGGATGTCGGTGGCCCGGACGGGGGCATGGTCGAGCAAATGACCGAACGCGAAGTCGAGGGTGGCGCGTTTGTCCGCGGTGACGTGGTAGACCGCCGCTTCGGCCGGAACGGATGCGGGCCGTGGCCGCTGCAATTCGCTGTCCAGTTCGAGCGCGCTTGCCGCGCGCAACAGATCGATATGGCGCCCTTCATAGCCGAACGCCGAAAGGATCGTTTGCGCGATGCCGATCTGATGTTCCAGGGCATCGATGTACTGTGGCGCTTCCTCATCCGTCAACAGCACAAGGACGTTGGAGGCGCCATAGGCGATGGCGCTGAGCCAGACGTCGATGCCAACTGCCGCCACATGGTGCAAGTCGACGGGAATGACGCGCGCGGGCATGCCCTGCGCTGCGCCCGTTCCCGCGAGCCGCCCCAGCGCAACGATCAGCTCCGCACCGCGTTCCTGACTATGGAGCAACAATGCAGGCTGCCTTCCTCCCGCTTTCCGATAAGTGCCGAGCAGCGTGCGCAAGCGTTGGCCGAGGTCGGATGCGCGGGGGTAGGCATAAGTCAGCGCACCCGATGGGCAGACCGTCGTGCATGCCCCGCAGCCGGCGCAGAGCTGCGCATTGACCTTGATGTGGTCGCCGTCATGGCTGATCGCGGCGGTGGAGCAGACGTCGATGCAGGCGTTGCATCCGGTCTTCCTGTTACGACTGTGAGCACACAGCTTTTCCTTGTAGGTAAAGAATTTGGGCTTGCTGAATTCGCCGACCAGTTGCGTCAGTTGCAAGGCATATTCGGCCTGCCTGACCACATCCTCGCCGGGAGCGAAATAGCCCTGGGGCGGCTGGTGGAGGGTAATCAGCGGCTGGTCGCAAAGATCGAAGATCAGGTCGAACGCTTTCTCGCGCTCAGAGGCGGCGCGGCCAAAGTCGATCGCGCCGATCGCATTGCACGCCTTTACGCAGTCACGATGCGACGTGCAGGCGGTTAGATCGATCTGGTAGCTTAAGTCGATCGCGTTTTCAGGACAGGCCGCGATGCAGGCGTTGCAGCGCGTGCACAGTTCGAGATCGATCGGATTGGACTGCTGCCAGCGCACCGTGAACGCGCCCAGCCATCCTGCGATCCGTATGCGCTGTCCCGAAAAGGTCGGATAACGCCGCTCCAGCATGGCCTCGCCGCCGAAGCCCGAGGTCAACAGGACACTGACGTCAAGTTGTGCGGACAGCCGCTTTGCCCATGGCATGACACGCGACGACGGCCCGATCAGCAAGACGCTGCCGTTGGAGACGTAGTCGACCGACGGCACCGGCTCCGGATCGGGCAAGGCCGCAGCGGCAAGCAGGGCAGCTATCTTGGGCAAGGCCTGCTTCGCCTGCGCGCCCCATCCAGCCGTTTCCCGGATGTTCACGAAGCGAATCGGCGCCGTTGTCTCCCGTTGCTCGGCCAGCTCGGAAAACAGGGCGCGTTCCTGCGTACAGCCCACCACGACCTGGTCGCTGCCCTGCAGCGTATCGAGATAGGCGCCCACTTCGCGCCGGCACAGCTGCGACGCGACGGGCAGCGCTTGCGTGCCGAGCGCGGCACCCAAGGCGCTGCCGGCCGAGGCATCGAGCGGCATCGTGCGATTGCAATTACATACCTTGAACCGGGTCGTCATGGCTGTTCTGTTCCTCTGGGGGCGGCGGGGCGCCGCGTGATGCGTTGCCTGTTAGGGATGCGCCGCATGCCGCTGCGCTGTCGCGATCCTCGGCAAGCGAGGGCGCGCAAGCCTCGACCTGGGGAAGCGCGTCCAGCGGCGTCGTCAACGGGTTGTCACGTTGCGCCAGCGGGTCCAGCAGCGATTGCGCATGGTTGAGCGCTGCAAGCATTGCCGCGGGAATCGGCGTGAACGTGTGATAGTCCTCGATATAGACATCCAGCCCGTCCATCACATTGAAGCGCGGATCGGCGAACAGTTTTTTCATCGCCGAACGGCGGATATGTTCGTCAACGCCGCGCGCGACGAATGGCGTGAAGTCCGACTCACTCGTCAACTGCGCGACATCGTCCAGTGAAGGTGGCGGGGGCGTCGCAGCGTGCGACGGCACATCCGCTGCGCCGGGTGTTTTTTCCCGGGCATGTCTTTCCGCGGCCACTTCCGCGTTCCGCTTCGACCAGCGGGCGAAGAAGCTTTCAGCTTCCATGGGAATTTCCCTCCGCGCGCGCCATTTCCTCCACGGCCGCTCCACCTTCGAACGAAGGCTTGCGCCGTTTCTTCTTCGGTTCCGGACGATAATGTTCCTGCACGAAAGCCTTCATGTGCGCAATGACCGCCGGGGACGCCGGCAGGGTGTCCACCTGCTCGCCGCCGTCCATCAGGCGGGCAGCTTCGTTGTAGGACAGCGTGACTTGTTTCGGCACGGCGACCTCCTGACCGTCGCATGTCTCCAGGCGCCACATGATGAACCAGCAGGGAGTGGGCGAAGCAATGTTCAGGAAGTAGCCTTCGGCTTCATCAGGGTAGAGGCTGATTGGAAAACCGCCGAACAGCCAGCGCATATCCGACGCATCGTGGCGCAGGCAGCGATAGCCGGCGTCAGCCAGGAGATCGTCTGCTGAGATTTCGATCGGCTTCCACTGGAAAGGCTGCCATCGATTGGCAATCGGATTGGCAATAGGTTCGCGCTGCATCACTACTGCAACCGTAAGGGAATCTGTCTCCATTTGCTCCGCCAGCGCTCGCCGCGCTTGTCCTGTGTGGGAACATGTAGGTCTTCGATATTGCGCCAAAAAACAGGCGGGCGCAGCCTTTTTTGTATGCGCGTTTGATCAATGCCGAGTGGAATGCGATGTAAGGTTGTCCTGCGTCATTAGCACTGCAAGGAGCCAATCGAAAAGTGCCTGCACGAGGCTACAATTTTCAGACTTCTCCCCCAATCGTTGAACGACCCAGCACGATGTCAATTGCGCCTTCTCGCATTACCGGCCTGGTTCTTGCCGGCGGCCGCGGCTCCCGAATGGGCAGCGTGGACAAGGGATTGCAGCCCTTTCGCGGCGCGCCGATGGTATTGCATGCAATCTTGCGCCTGGCGCCGCAAGTCGGCCCCCTCGTCATTAACGCGAATCAAAACATTGGCCCCTATGAAGGCTTCGGCTATCCGGTCTGGCCGGATCAACTGACCGGGTTCGAAGGGCCGCTAGCCGGTGTGCAAACCGGCCTCGCGGGCTGCGAGACGGAGTACCTCGTGACCGTGCCGTGCGACTCGCCATTCCTTCCAGAAAATCTCGTGGCGACCCTTGCCGACGCGCTCGTTGCCGCCGACGCCGATATTGCGGTCGCCGTCACGCAGGAAGAGGAGCGGCGCACGCATCCGGTTTTTTCCCTCATGAAAGCGAGCGTGCTGCCCAGCCTGACAGCATTCCTGCAAGAGGGCGGGAGAAAAATCGAAAAGTGGTATCGCTCGCTGCGGTTCGTCGAAGTGATGTTTCCTGGCGCAGACGCCTTTCGCAATATCAATACCTTGGAAGAATTGCGCCGCTTCGAAGAATCCTGATTCTTGACCGACATGTCTTATTCCCGGCTCTCCGACGTCACCGGCTGTTTTTCCGATTACGATCCCGACGCCTTGCCGGTGGAGAAGGCGCAGCAAATCGTCAGGGAGTTCGTTACGCCCATCAACGCCGTCGAAAAGGTCGCCCTGCGCAGCGCGCTGGGGCGGGTACTGGCGCGCGACGTCGTTTCTCCGATTAACGTTCCGCAACACGATAATTCGGCAATGGACGGCTACGCGTTTTCCAGCGCGGCCCTCGGCGGCTCGCAGCCTGTGACGCTGGAAGTCGTCGCGACCGTCCTCGCCGGCGCAAGCTTCGATAGGACAGTGCGCGGCGACCAATGCGTACGGATCATGACGGGAGCGCCGATGCCGCCCGGTTGCGACACGGTTGTTCCGCAAGAGTTGACCCGCGCGGCAGCGTCCGGGAAGGTGACGTTCGCCTCAGGAGTGGTCAAGGCGGGCGACAACCGGCGACTGCAGGGAGAAGACTTGAAGGCGGGAAAGGCGGCTCTTGCGCAGGGCCGGATGCTGCATCCAGCCGATCTGGGCCTGCTGGCGTCGCTTGGCATAGCGGAAGTGCAAGTGCAGCGGCGTCTGCGGGTCGCATTCTTTTCCACCGGCGACGAGCTGCGCTCGGTCGGCGAACCACTCGACTCCGGCTGCGTCTACGACAGCAACCGGTACACCTTGCACGGGATGCTGCAGCGCCTCGGGTGCGAACTCATGGACATGGGGGGGGTAAAGGATGATCCGGCATCACTCGAAGCGGCCTTCCGGACGGCATGCGAGAACGCGGACGCCGTGATCACGACCGGCGGCGTGTCGGTGGGAGAAGCGGATTATACGAAGCAGATCATGCAGACCGTGGGCGACGTCGCCTTTTGGAAGATAGGAACGCCCCATGGCCTTCGGACGCATGTCGTCGGGCGGCAAGAGCGCCTACCTGTTCGGACTGCCCGGCAATCCGGTAGCGGTCATGGTGACGTTTTACTTTTTCGCGCGGCCCGCGTTGCTGCGGATGATGGGCGCAGACGACACACCGTTGCCGATGTTGCGCGCGCAATCGCAAGGAGACATTCGCAAGAAGCCGGGGCGCACCGAGTATCAGCGCGGCATCCTGACGCTCGGCGACGACGGTGTTCAGCGGGTGTGCATCACCGGTTCGCAAGGCTCCGGTATTCTGCGTTCGATGGTGGAGGCGAATTGCATGGTGGTGCTTGGCGATCGCCAGGGCTCCGTCAAGGCCGGAGATCTGGTGGATGTGGTTGTCTTTGACGGGCTCTGTTGAACCTTCCCGCTGTATTCATCATGGCGTGCTGATTGCAGCAGCGGGCAACGGCACTTCAGTGCGGTTGCAAGACTGCGCATGCATGCCTCAACGATCGAGCGCTCAATTTCACAGTGGCATGAACGGATAACGATATATGCAATCAAAGATGAGACATATCATCCCGTTCGCTCGGTGCAATTCCTTTCATGAAGAAAAACGCTCCCGACAGTCTGATCTTTCTCGCTCAAGACAGCGAAATCGCCTCGTTGATGCGCTCCTTCGACTGGACGAGATGCCCGCTAGGCGCCCCGGAGGGGTGGCCGCCAACATTAATTGTCTTGGTCAACAGTATTCTCGCCACCAGCGTGCCGATGGTCGTTAGTTGGGGACCACGTTTTATCTCCATCTATAACGACGCCTACCGGCAACAATTTCTCGGCAACAAACATCCCGAAGCATTTTGTCAGCCCTATCTGGATATTTGGCCGGAAATCCGGCCTCAACTTGGCCCTATCGTAGAGCGAAGCTGGGCGGGACAGACGACCTACGTTGAAAACACACCGTTCATCGTGCAACGTCGCGGATACAAGGAGCAAATCTGGACCACGTTTTCTCTTTCACCGATCTTCGATGACGGTGTCGTCGTCGGTGCCCTATCAGTTGGCATGGATACGACTGCGCAGGTCGTGGCAGAAAGACGTCAGCGGTTTCAGCTTGCCTTCATTGACGAGCTGCGTGGATTGACCAATGCCACCGACATCACTGCGGCAGCGACAAAGCTGCTATGCGAACATCTGGCAGCAACACGCGTTTTCTATTCAGAAGCTGACGATCTTGCGGAAAATTTCTTCACCAGGGCGGCATGGTCAGCTGTCCCGTTGCCCGCGCTGCCGCCGGGCGGACGAATCAGTGACTATGGTGCGGAAATTAGTGCCATTTTGCGTTCCGGCGAGGCATTCGTTGTTGATGATATTGATCGTGACGACCGGACCCTAACCTCTGCGGAGGCATACGCTGGCCTGAATATCCGCTCGCTGCTGGTCGTTCCGCTGGTGAAGTCGGGACGCCTTATTGCCGCCCTCAATGTTTCCCGCCTCGATCCTTACCACTGGACGAAGGAAGACATCGTTGCGACGCAAGAGGTTGCCGAGCGAACGTGGGCGGCGGTCGAGCGCGCACGCGCAGAGGCGGCCCTGACATTGGAGCGCGATCGCAGCCGGGACATTCTGGAAAATATGGATGAAGCCTTTGTGCTGCTGGACCGCGACTTCCGGATCCTGCAGATCAATACCGGCGCGCTACGCCTCGAACAACGATCGGCATCTGAAATGATCGGGCACACTGTTTGGGAAGTTTGGCCCGGTCTCGAATCCGCAGAGTTAGGGCAGCTTTACAAGCAAGCCATGGCGCAGCGCATCCCGGCGAGACATGAACATTACTACACATTCGCACACGGAAACGCGCTCTGGCTCGACATGCACGCCTATCCTTATGGCGATGGAATGGCGGTCTTTTATCGGGATGTGACCGAGACCAAGCTTGCCGAGCAGCGGGTACTCGCGGCGGCACAGCACGATCCGCTAACCGGGCTGCCGAATCGGGCCCTAGTGTTCGAGTATGCCAGCCACTTGCTTGCCGCAGCTCAGCGCAGTCATGCACACGGAGCCTTCCTGTTCATCGATCTCGACCGGTTCAAACCCATCAACGATCTCTACGGACATGAAATCGGCGACCGGCTGCTGCAGGAAGTCGCCAAGCGCCTCTTGAAATGCGTGCGACAGGAAGATCTTGTCGGCCGCTTGGGCGGCGACGAGTTCATCGTCGTGCTGCATCAGGTAGGCCACGTGCATTCGGCTGCCACCGTGGCGCAGCATATACTCGACGCACTTTCGTATCCGTTTGAAATTGACACCCTGGATCTTGCCATATCGGCTTGCATCGGAATCAGCGAGTTTCCGCAGCATGGCACCGACGTGGATGCGCTCATCCATGCCGCCGATCTGGCCATGTACCAGGTCAAATACGACAATCGCGGGAGTTATTTCACCTACACCACCGAACTGGATAATCGGGCTGACGCAACCTCGGCAATTGAAGCGCGCTTGAAACGTGCCCTGCAACGCGACGGCCTTGTGCTGCACTATCAGCCAGTCATTGACATGAGACGCGGGCACGTGGCCAGCGTCGAAGCCTTGCTTCGGCTGAGAGGCGACGATGGCCGATTGATCGGTCCCGATCAGTTCATTCCGATTGCCGAAGCGGCGGGGCTGATCGGCCAGCTCGGCGAATGGGTCGCCGTCGAAGCGTGCCGCCAGCATAACGCGTGGCAAAAGGAAGGACTGCCCCCGGTCAGCATGGCGCTGAACGTCTCCCCGCTACAGTTCAGGCAACGTGGATTCGCGCAACAACTAGAGGCGATTCTGCGCAACGCCGGCATGGACCCCTCCTTTATCCAGATCGAAGTCACTGAAAGCACGGTGATGGGGAATGTCGACGATGCCGTCAACACGCTAAAAGGCATCCGATCGAGCGGAATCAAAATCGCATTGGACGATTTCGGCACCGGCTATTCCAGCCTCAGCCATCTGAGCAGTCTTCCGCTCGACAAGCTGAAGGTAGACCAGTCCTTTGTGCGCCGCCTGGAACACGACAATTCAAGCAAGGCCATTACAATGGCCATTATTGCCTTAGGACGAACGCTGAACCTGGAAATCGTCGGGGAAGGCATTGAGTCGGAAGAGGCTCTGGCCTATCTGGAAGAGCAAGGTTGTAACCAGGCGCAAGGGTATTTCATCAGCCGCCCGCTGTCGGCGACAGACTTCGCCAGCTGGTACCGGGAAAGAGCGTTGACGATGTACGGCTAAATACTTCGAACATCTGGCAGCGAATCAAGCGCAGTTCTATTTCTCCAACGCCCGCTTTCGGATGCCATCATCGGCAATTCCGATCTTGGTTATCTGGTGCAGTAAAAAGCCATACTGCGCGTTCAATAAAAGCCGCTTATTTCACAATTGTCAGTCGGCGGCGCAGTGCGCGATGAC
This sequence comes from Noviherbaspirillum autotrophicum, assembly GCF_000818395.1. Classification (GTDB taxonomy): domain Bacteria; phylum Pseudomonadota; class Gammaproteobacteria; order Burkholderiales; family Burkholderiaceae_D; genus Noviherbaspirillum; species Noviherbaspirillum autotrophicum. Next base: position 947,928 of record NZ_JWJG01000028.1, read on the forward strand.
ACGGTATTGCTATTCGGCCCTTCCTCCCGTGCCGAAGCAGTAAAGGCAGCCTGTAAAATCGCGCGCATGACTTCTCTGTCCGTCGCCGCATCATATGCGGTGCCGTGGCGCCGGAATACCCCCGCTTCCACCGCTTTTTGAATGGCGGCATCCAACGCCGCCTCGGAAATCCCGATGACCGCCATATCAGGCCGCAATTCTGTAAGGCAAGCGTAACTTCCTGCGACGATCTCCGACGATCGACCGCAATTCGTCCATGCTGGTTGCCGCGCATTCGGCCATGCACAGAAGGAGGGTGGCGCTCAATTGCAAATCTCCGTTACGGATTTTGTCGAGCGTCTTTGACGAAATACACAGGCGCTGAGCCAGCGCCTGGTCGTTGCTTACCCCGAGGCGCTGCTGCAAGGTATCGAGTAATCGATTCGGATCGTAGTGTTTATAAGAGAATGTTTTTTGCATGGTATTAGGATAAAAAGGTCCGTCAACGACGGTGGTGGATCACCACAAAAATAACGCTCGGACAGGGTTCTCTGAACAATGCGGAGAAGACTTGGAGCGCGCATATTCTCATGGGCCCGGTGAGCGACATCGAGGTTTTATGCATACACCGCATAGACGCCGAGTATGCATGGATGGGCACTATCCTCGTACGATAATTTCAGGTTCATCAACGGAAGATCGAACTATCAAGCCAGATGAAATTGTCCCGCATCCGGGCTACGGGGTACTGTCCGGTAGCTGACATAGACGCGCAATTTGAGCAAAAAATGACATGAACTTTCTTGTTGTAATCCCGTAGCAGACAAATGATTCCCTCATGCATGTTTTTCATATCGACACAAACCTCCTGACGCCTTTGCGCTCACTCTTCCTGGCCGCGCGGCATGCCGAGCAGGCGCTGGTACTGATCGCGCACTGTCGCATAACATTCGCACGCGGTTTCTTCGAGCTTTTCCCGATTCAGTATCCTCATGTGGCCACGGCTGTATTTGATCAAGCCAGCGTGCTGAAACATTCCGGCCACGAGGCTGACGCTGGGCCGATGCACGCCCAACATGGCTGCCAGGAACTCGTGGGTCAGGTTGAATTCATTACCCTGCACCCTGTCATGCGTGACCAGCAGCCAACGGGCAAACCGCATCTCGACGCTATGCAGGCGGTTGCAGGCGACGGACTGCAATACCTGCGCCAGATACCCCTGGGCGCAGCATTCGGCGAGATGGCGTAACGGCAACAAGGTGCTGATGGCTTCCCTGAAGTCGCTGACCTTCATACGGAGGCTATGCCCCGCAATCTGGCAGATGATCGTTTCCGTGGCATGCGTGGCACCGACCAGCACTTCGACGTTGGTATGGCTTTCGTTGCCGATCGTGCCGACTTCAACCATGGTGCCGTCTTCCATGCACAACGTGCAGGAATGGGCGCAGTCGCAGGGGAAGTAGACATATTCAAATGGCTGGCCTTGCTGGCACAGGACGTCCTTCACCTTGGTCGGCACCAGCTCGAATAAGGGTAATAGCTGCTGGTATTGATCATCCGGGAGTCTGGACAGCAAGTGGTTCTGGCACTGCTGCGCCTGCGCAAGGGTGACAGACATGTCGTTTCCTTTGTTAAGGATGCTATCGAAGCCAGAGGAAACGGACAGGTGACTGTGATCGCAATCAGCTACGGTTTCGACCTGAAGGGGAGGTCTTTAGAGGAAGGCCGATGGAGTGTGTTGTCCATAGGCATGGCTGAAAAGAAAGCGATGCGGACGCGATGCATAGTTTGCGCATCATGGCTATGTATGTAATTGACATTGCTTCAAGCCGGTAAGTTCAATCCTGACATATTGCTCTTGATTCAAATATGGCAGGCTCCATGCCGGAGCGTGAAGGCCTGCCACCGTCGGGAGAACACGGCCTCATTCATTGGCCAAACAGCTTGACCACGCTGGTCAGATGCTCGCTGCCTAGCCCACTCTCCTGCGCTTGACGGAAGACTCCATAAGCCGCTGCGATGGTCGGTGTCGATTCTGGATTTCCCGCCGCGGCCAGCACATAGCCAAAGTCCTTGGCCACTAGCTCGACAGGAAACTGTGGTGCGAACTCTTTAGCCAACATCCCCTCGGCGGCACGCTTGGCAAAGGGACTGCACACGACCGTCCCGCCCATTGCCTGAAGCACGCGGCCAGCATCGGCCCCCGAGCGTTTCAGGATTCCAATCAGCTCGGCCATGGCGGTGACTTGAATGCCGAGCAAAGCGTTGGTGGCAAGTTTCGTGAGCGCCCCTGTTCCTAAGGGGCCAACGTAATGGATGGCGGTTCCCATCGCTCCCAGCAGCGGTTCCGCGCGCCTGGCGATCGTCTCATCGCCGCCCACGAAATAGATGAGTTGTCCCGCCTCGGCTTGCGGTCGAGAGCCGGACACGGGCGCTTCAAGGAATGCAACGCCGGCTGACTGCGCTGCCTTGCCGAGCTCGCCAATCCAGTCGCGCGACACCGTTGAGCTTTCGATCGCCACGCTGCCGGGTTTCATGCCAGCCAGCGCGCCGGTCTCGGGGCTGCACCAGACGCTGCGGGATGCGTCGTCATCACGCACCATGGCAATAACGAAGTCCGCTTGCGTCGCGGCTTCGCGAGGGCTTGCGGCTGCGCTGGCGCCGGCCTGGACCAGCGGTTCGGCTGCCGCAATCGTGCGGTTCCAGACCGAAACCCGATGGCCGGCCTTGATCAGGTTGGCGGCCATGCGGCTGCCCATGGCGCCCAAGCCCAAAACAGCGACGTTTGACATAGTGCTTCTCCAGTTCAGCGGTTGGTGGTCTTGCGCGCAGTTGCTGCCTGGCGCGCAACGTGATGACGCGAGCGGTTCAAGCTTATTGCCGCAATAATTTCCCCAGGTCCGGGCGCGGCGTGTCGGTCGGCGCCATCTGTTCGGCGTCGAGTTGTTGCGAAAAGCTATCGACCGAATCGAGAACGGGCTCGCGATCCTCAGGCAGCGCAGGGGGCGACTGCATGTACAGGCTAAGCAATTGCGCCAGATGCGCCAGGGTGGAAACATGGGTGCGCTCATACCCGTGCGAGGCATCCGTGGCAAAGCACGCCAGCGCCGTGCGAACATCATATCCGGCGGAGACGGCCGAGCCGGCATCCGAGTGGTAGAAACGGAAAACATCGCGATGGCTGGGAATGCCGTGTTCGGTGCACAAGGACAGCAAGCGCCGCGTCAGATGGTAATCATGCGGACCGGCGGAGTCCATCAGGGGAATCGTCACTCCCATGCGCTGTGTATCCTGGCCGGCCTCGGTCGGCCCGATATCGACGCCAATGACTTCGCTGACATCCTTGTCGATGCCTGCGCGCGCGCCGGAGCCGACTTCTTCGGTGAGCGTAAAGATGGGGTGGCAAGTCATCGCTATCGCCACCTTCGCATCCGTCACGGCTTTCAGTGCCGCCAGCAGTGCAGCCACGCCTGCCTTGTTATCCAGGTAGCGCGACACGATGAAGCCATTGTCCAGCAACTCGGGATTGGGGTCGAAGGCGACAAAGTCGCCGACCTGGATGCCCAGCGCAGCGGCATCAGCCGCCATGAAAACCTGTTCGTCCAGGCGCACTTCCACCTGTTCCCATGCCACCGGCTGCGTGTCTACCGCATCGCCATAGACATGCCCCGATGCCAATAACGGCAGTACCGAGCCGCGGTGCCGCCCGTGATCGGTAAACACCGTCACGCGTCCGCCTTCTGCCCATCGGCTCGACCAGGTGCCCACCGGCCTCAACGTCAAGCGGCCATTCGGCTTGATCTGACTGACCATCGCGCCGAGCGTGTCCAGGTGCGCGACAATGGCGCGCGCCGGGCTGTACCGGCGCCGTTCCGGCAAGCTGCGCGGCAGCAATGCCCGGATCGTGCCGCGCCGCGTCAGCTGATAGGGAATACCCATCCTGTCCAGACGGCACCCCGTGTAATGCACGATTGCATCCGTCAGCCCCGCGGGGCTGGGGATGGCGAGCAATTCAAGCAAGGTCGTCTTCAGGTAGTCGACATCAATCGGGAGTTTTTCCATCGCATATTTCCAGCCATTGTTATGCAGTCAGGGGAAACAGCAAATCGATAAAGCGCTGCGCTGTCGGTTGCGGTTCATGGTTGGCGAGTCCCGGCCGCTCGTTTGCCTCGATCACCACGTATTGCGGCGAATCCGGCGCCTCCACCAGGAAATCGAGGCCGACCACCGGAATGTGCAGCGCGCGGGCGGCCGCTTCGGCGGCATCGCGCAGGGCAGGGTGCAGCTGCGCCGTGACGTCATGAATCGTGCCGCCGGAGTGCAGGTTGGCCGTTTTGCGCACCTGCACATGGCGGCCGTTTTCCGGCACCGAGTCCATCGTCAGGCCTTGCGCAGCCAGACAGCGCTCCGTTTCCTCATCCATCGGAATCTTGCTTTCTCCGCCGGTGGCCGCCGCGCGCCGCGCGCTCTGGCGCTCGATCAGGCGGGCAATGGTCGATTCGCCGTTGCCCGTCACTTCGGCGGGGCGGCGGATTGCCGCGGCCACCACCTTGTAACCGATGACGACAATGCGCAGATCCTGCCCCTGGCAAAATTGTTCAATCACCACATGGCCGCCGACGGCGGAAGCGCGCTTGATTGCGTCGGGCAAATCTTCCGGCGAGCGGATATCCACGCTGATGCCGCGCCCCTGTTCGCCGAGCGCAGGCTTGACCACCACCGAGCCGCACTCGCGCAGGAATTCGGCATCGGCCTGAGGATCGCCTGCCACCCTCTGGCGCGGCACGTTCAGCCCGATCGACGCAAGCCGGCGCAGCGTGAGCACCTTGTCCTGGCACCAGGTCATCGCCACGCCGCCGGTCAGTTCGGTAAGCGACTCGCGGCAAAGGATTTCATGGCCGCAGTAGCGCAACTTGAAAATGCCGGCATCCACATCGAGCACGTCGACGCTGATGCCGCGCCGGCGCGCTTCATCGACAATCAGGCGGGCATACGGATTCAGCCCGTCGATGCCTTCCGTGTTCGAAAACAGCGATTCATTGATCGAGTTCTTGTGTTTCACCACAAAGCCGGGCACCTGTTGAAACCCAAGCCGCTCGTAGAGCGCAATCGCGTGGTCGTTGGTGTGGAGCACGGACAGATCCATGAAGACGCGCCCCCGCTGGGCAAACAACCCGGCCAGGTGGTTGACCAGCGTCGGGCCGGTGCCGGACAGCCGGGTTTGCGGATCCACCACCAGGCACCATAAACTCGTGCCGCCTTGCTCGTCGCCAAAGGCGATCTCATGGTCGACACCGATTGCCGAACCAATCACTTCGCCGCTGCTTTCATCTTCGGCGATCAGGTAGACCAGCGCCTCGGAACCGAGCTGGTTCCACACGATTTTCGGATCGAGCGGCACCATGCCGCGCATCAGGTACAGGCGGTTGATGGCGGCGATATCGGCACGCGTCGCGAGCGGGCGCACCACCACGCCCGATGCCGGCTCTTCCGGCGGCTGCGATGCAGCCAGCTTGCGCCTGAAGATCAGCGATGGGTCGAGGAACAGGTTGGCAGGCGCCTCGGCCAGCACCAGCTGCGGCGCGTTGACATGCAGCGCAATGTCCCGTTTGCCCGGCGCCTCCTGCAGCAGTGTTTGCGCCAGCAGCGCCGGTGATTCGAAGGAGGGCGCGTACAGCAAGCGCCCCCATCCGCACTCGATCATCGCGTTGGTGCGCGACCCTCTCGGTATCTCGCACGGCGACGGCATCCGATCCTGCGCGCGCCGGACCAATTCTGGGTGGGCTGGCATTCCGGTTCCATTGCCGGATGAACCAGGCTGGGCGGTATTCATGATGCTTTCCTATCTCGTGTTCGGATTTGTTGATACATCAGGAGCCGATCAGGAATGTCCGGCTCCCGGCGAGCGTTGCCGCCTGCTGCCGCAGGCATGCAGAGCGGGTGTGTGCGGATTGCGCCGGCGATGTCGAATTGCCTTCATATGCCGTGCGCCTGCAGCCATGCTTCCAGCAACGCCATCTGCCAGAGCGTCGAGCCGCGTAACGGGGTGATGTAACTGTCGGGTGATTCAAGCATGCGGTCGATGGCGTCGCGGCGGAACAGGCCGCGTGTGCGCGCAGCCGTGCTGTCCAGCGTGCCGCGCACGAATTCGAGGAAGCTGCCGCGCAAGTACTTCAGCGCCGGCACCGGAAAATAGCCTTTTGGCCGGTCAATGACCTCGGCTGGTATCACGGCACGGGCCGCCTCCTTCAATACGTACTTTCCGCCATGGGCGATTTTGTGCCGCGCCGGGATGCGTGCCGCCAGCTCCACCAGCTCATGGTCAAGAAACGGCACGCGTGCCTCCAGCCCGAATGCCATCGTCATGTTGTCGACGCGCTTGACCGGGTCTTCGACCAGCATCACCGTGGTATCCAGGCGCAACGCCCGATCGATCACGCTGTTTGCGCCGGGTTTGGCGAAATGGCTTTCCAGAAAATGGCCGCTCGTGTCTTCCAGCAGCATGTGCGGCGCCAGCAGATTTTCCATGTCCTGGTGCGTGCGGTCGAAAAACACCTGCCGGTATGCGTCGACCCCGGCCGCGGGATCCGTGATCTGCATCAGCGGCGGATACCAGTGATAGCCGCCGAACACTTCGTCGGCGCCTTGCCCGCTCTGGACCACCTTGCTGTGGCGGGATACGGCTTCGGACAACAGATAGAACGCGACGCAGTCGTGGCTGACCATCGGCTCGGCCATCGCGGTAATCGCCTTGGGCAAGGCCTGCAGCAGGTCGACTGCGGGAATGTGCAGTTTTTCGTGGATCGTGGCGTAGTGGCGCGCCACCAAGTCCGAGTAGTGATATTCGTCGCCCGCTTCCTCGTCGACCGCCTCGAACCCGATGGCGTAGGTGCGCAGATCCGGTGTGCCGGCTTCGGCCAGCAATCCCGTGATCAGGCTGGAATCGAGCCCGCCGGAAAGCAGCACGCCAACCGGGACGTCGGCCACCAGACGGCGCTTGACCGACACGCGCAGCGCATCGAGGACGGCCATCTTCCAATCCTCAAAGCTGCGCTTTTCGTCGTCGTCGCCGCGCTGGAAATCGAGATTCCACCATTCCCTGATGGTGCATTTTCCTGTGGGGAAAACCGTCATCAGGCTGGCCGGCGGAAGTTTTTTTATGCCGCGCAATATCGTGTGCGGGGCGGGAACGACCGCGTGCATGGACAGGTAGTAGTGCAGCGCCTGCGAATCGAGTGAGGTGTCGACGTCGCCTGCCGCGAGCAATGCCGGCAAGGTTGACGCAAAGCGCAGGCGATCGCTGTCGACGGTGTAGTAAAGCGGCTTGATGCCAAGGCGGTCGCGCGCCAGGTAAGTCATGCCGCTGTCGCGCTCCCACAGGACAAAGGCAAACATGCCGAGGAAGCGGTCGAGTGCCTTTTCGCCCCATGCGTGCCACGCCTTGACGATCACTTCGGTATCGCCCGTGGAAATAAAGTGATAACCGGCGGTTTCCAGTTCTTGCCGGAGCTCATGATGGTTGTAGATCGCGCCGTTAAAGACAACCCCCATGCCGGTGGTGCTGTCAATGAACGGCTGATGCCCGCGCAGGCTCAAGTCCATGATGCTCAGGCGCCGATGGCCGAAGCAGCGTGAGCCCAAGCTGAAGATGCCTTCGCCATCGGGGCCGCGGTTTGAGTGCGCGGCGTTCATTCGCGCCACCGCGCCCACATCGGCAAAGGTTTGATCGAAGCGTAGCTCGCCGGCAAGGCCGCACATACATTTTTCCTTGCATGTAGCCAAAACCATTTAAATGCAAGTAGCGTTCCACGCCTCCCTATTATTGGAAGCAATTTTTCAGGGGACTGGAGAAGATTACAAACAGGCATCCATTGCTGTACGGCGTGTCTACCGATAGAGCCATGCAACACTCGATTCAACGGCAAATGTGCTGTCAGCACTTGAAAAAAGCATCGGCATTTTCCACCGCAAAAACGCCGCTACCTCTTCTCTAGTATCGAAAGTTTTTCTGGCAGCGTGAAGAACTTACGCAGTGTTGAAGTACTTGCCTTTCCATGTTGCCGGATCGGCTTGCAGGTTCGCGAAAGGCAGATGCCTGTGTCAGCTACAGTACAGACTGCACCGCATGTGCGGCGGACAATCCGACTCGTGTTAGTCCACGATCCCAAGAGGAGAAACATGATGAAGATTACTTGCGAAATGTTGCAGGCGGGGACGAGAAAAGCGGTGGAGCATGGTGTCTTGCCGCGTCGCTCGTATATGGAAGATCTCGCTACCAATGCAGAGATCATGCAAGAAATCCTCACGGCGGCGCTGGAAGCTCATCCTGAGCAATCGAAGGGAAGCAAATTGTCCGGTCATGCGGAAGCCGTATTGAATGCGGATTGAATCACCTTGTGCGCCGGTGCTCTGGCGCGCTGTGCCGAACGAGTTATCGGCGTCAAACAGTGTCAGCCGCCATAAACGCGCAGAAGCAACCACGACGGTAAGCCGAGGTACAGCGCCGCAAGCCCGAAGCGTTCAAGCCAGCGCCGCACTTCGGTCGCCTGTCCCGGGCGCAGGGCCACCGCCAGCAGCGTGCCGGCTTCAATCGCTGCACGCAGCGCGGCGGCGATCAGCACGACCGCAATCGCCCAGGAGGCCCACCAGAGCGAGAAGGCAGTGAGATAAGCTTTCAGGCCGAACATGGTGTACTCGCCGAGACCGCTGCCAAAGGCAATGTGCTGGTGCAGGTGGAACGCAGGGATGGCGAGCGTGATGGGGAACAGAACGAACTTCGCAAACGGATGATCGAGGCGCCCGCGCCGGATCGCCAAGCGGGCTTTTGCATATGTCGTCGCACGAGACGACGCGCGCACCCTTACCGAAGCGCTGCCCACAGAAGCCAGCGCCCGAGCCAGGGCGGCCGTGTCGGCGAGCGCAATCCCATAGCTCCAGCGCTTGCCCGACGCGAGCCGCAGCGATGCGCCCGGTCCGGGGAGTGGTACGCGCCACGGTTCGATCGCGACGATGTCCCGTACGGCGAGCTCCATCCGCCGCGCGCCGCGTGCCAGCACGAGTGTGCCATTTTCAATCGAGGCCCGCGCCGCAAAAGCATAGAGCACACACCACGAAGCGACCTCGGGGAAAATGAAGAGGCCGGCGAAAGTGCGAATCTGGGCCAGCGTGTGCCCGCGCAAGGCATCGCTGAGCAGCATCGCCGCGCACATCCAGAGCAAACTGCCGCGCGCGAAGGCGCGCAACAGGCCCGCGGCGAGACGGGCAGCCGGAGGCAGCACGGCAACATTGACCGGGAATGTCATTGCAACCGCCGGTTCCGGCGCTTCTTGCGCCTGGCGCGTGCGCAGTCGGGCAAATGCAGCCGCCGCCAGCAGCACGAGTAAGATGACACCCGCAAGCCCAACCCAGTTACCCAAAGTCACCATGAGCGTACGCGGCGGCGCTCCTACGGGCACGCTGCCTACCACCAGCATGCGTTCATCCTTGCGAGCGCCGGCGAGTACGGTGCCGGTCGCGTCGATCACGGCGCTGTAGCCGTTCTGGGTGACGCGGAACTGCGGCAGGCGAGTTTCGATGCTGCGAAATGCGGCTGCGGCATGAAGCAATTCCTTGCCCGGGCCGTCGGCAAACCAGGAGTCGTTCGACATCGTCAGGATGGCCTGCGCGCCGAGCCGGGCACCATCGATGGCAAGGCCGGTATCCATGCTGTCGAGGCAGATCATCGGCTGCACCGGAATCTCGCGCCCGTCGGATAGACGCAGCGGGAACACGCGCGCGCCGGTGCCGGGCTGCCAGGTGCCGGCCCACGGCAGCCAGCGCCGCAGCGCAGCTCCATCAAGCCAGGCAGGCACATACTCGGTGAGCGGGAACAGGCGCGTCTTGCGGTAGTAGCCCAGGATGCCGGCGCCGGGCTCCACGAACGCGGCGGCATTGTATTCGCCGTCCGCGTCGCGGTCATAGGTTCCGAACACGAATGGCACGCCGGCGGAATTGACGATGTCGATGATCTCGCGGTCGAATTCGGCGCCTGCCGCGCTTTTGGGGTGGCCAAAGGTAGTGGGGAACACGGTCTCCGACCATAGCACCGCGTCCGCGTGCTGCCGTGCGACGGCGTCGTAGGTCATCGCGAAGTGCGTGTCGAGCACCTCGCGAACGACAGCGTGAGCGCCTTTTTCCTGACGCTGGCGTTCATAGTCAACGATGTTGGACTGAACCATGCCTATGCGCAGCGGCTTGCCTGCACTGGTCGGCAGAGCCGAGAGGATGATCAAGCCGTAGCCAGCCAGCAGCAGCGGCACCAGCGCGGCAAGCGCCAGCAGCTTGGTCATCGCGCGAACGCCGTCAGTCCGGCGCGCGAGGGCTGCCGCGACGCCTTCGTTTGCCAGCAGCAGCATGACAGTGAGACCCGCAGTGCCGCCAACATCGGCCGCCTGGCGCAGGAGTCGAGACGGATAGAGCCCGTAGCCGAGGGTGTAGCCGAGCGCGTTGCCGAGGAGTTGGAACGTGAGCCATTCCATCGCCACCCAGGCCGCTGCGCCTGCGAACGCGCCGACAACGGGCCCGTAGCGCCGGCCGGCCACAAGACGCACCAGCGCAAACGCAAGGAATTGCGGCTGGAACAGCGGTGCGGCGAAAAGCAGCAAGGATAGGCCAGCGGCTGCTCCTATCTGTGTATAGGTGCCGATCGCGGCCCCGAACCAGGCACCGGCCGCCGCGGTGAACGCAACCGACATCGCCCAGCCGGAGAGCAGCGCACCTGCGCGCGTGCGGATCGCGTCGAGCGTGCGCAACCACGGCACGAGGAACACGAAGCCAAGCAGCCAGCCCGCGCCGCCGCGGGCATACAGGCCGGACATGACTGCGCTGGCGAGGATGGCGGCCAGAATGCGCATACTGGAATGTGTAAACAGTGCCATGGCGTTCAGAGTTCGCTCACTGCGAATCCATTGGTGCGGGGATCACGATGCGCCGGATCGGTAATCCGGGCGGAGCGTGTTCCGGCGGCACTACGCGATCCTTCGGAATCGCGATCGGCCGGTTGGCGGCGTCGACAAACTGGTAGTCGGGCGCGTACATCAGGATCGCTTCGATGGGTTGGCCATCGTCGGTCGCCTGGTGGTGGCGGACGTAGCCTGGCGGAAGCTCAAAATCTTCGGGCACCGCGAGCCCGACCAGGGGCGGGCGGGTGCCGGGCGGCGAGAATGCGCCGAGGCCGGTGTGGATGCCGGCCTGGTGCAGGCGCTCGATGACTTCTGCCATCGTCGGCTTCTCGCCGCGGGCAAGGTAAAACGACAGGTCGCGGGTCGGATCGGCATCCCTCTCCGCATTGGCCTCCGCGTTTGCTTCCGCGATGGGCGGCGATTCGTTTTGCGCCGGAATCGACGAGGGCAGCGCAGGCGGCGTCCAGGTGACGAACTTGTCGCGCGATGAGGGTTGCGCTGCCTTGGCTGTCGCCGCGTTGCCGGCCTCGTCGGACGACATCAGCAGATAGAGACCGACTGCGGTCAGCCCGAGCGCAATGGCGAAGTAGCCCATGGAGGGACGCCAGCCGCGCCGGCCCCGGTGATCATTATCCGGATCGGTTGGTGTCTGGCGGGAGCGGCGTGGCGTTTTCATGGGTTACTGCTCCTTGGTCTTAGGGGGCAGACGGGTTGAAGACTGACAGCCCCCAGCCAATGCGCTCATGACCGTACTGGTTCCAGATCGGGCTCTTGCCGTCGGTGAACGAAGTGTAGCGGGGAGCACCTGTGCCGCTGCTGCCGCCAAACGCACCAGCAGTGATGGTGCCGCCAGTGTAGGTTGGATGGGTATCGTCCGACTGGATGTAGTCGTAGCTGCTGCTCGCGGACACAAAGTGCGTGTTGGAGTCGCGGATCGTGGAGCGCAGCGTCGTGGTGATGCGGGTCACGTAGTCTGCCTCGCTTTCGCCCGCAATGTAGCGCAACGCGTCCGAGTCCACCTTGCCGTCGCCGTTGCTGTCGTAGTCGGCGCCCATGTACTGCGCGAACGCATCGACGCATGCGAAGCCCTTTTGCCGGGCATACTCACACATCGCCCAGTTCATCTTGGCGAGATAAGGAAGGAATGTATTTTGCAGATTCACTGTGGTGCCGGTCGAGGCGCTCTTGCAGGAACTTTGCACGTTGTCGGCGGCATAGCCCGGGTAGTGCAGGTTCGAGATGACCTTGAGCTTGACCCCGGCATACGCATTGGCATTGATGTAGTCCATCGCCTTCGCCACATAAGTCTTGCAGTTGTTCAATGCCGTATCCATCCCGCTGGTATCACAGGTACCGGTCTGGTTCTTGAAAGCCGTGCGTGCTTGCAGGCCGTCGTTGCCGCACATCTCGAAAGCGACGACGCGGGTGGCGCTGTTTTGCATATAAGACCGCTCGGCCACGATCTTGTTATTGTAGACGTCCGAGGCCACGGCGCCAGACTTGGTGCGGCGCACATGCTCCATGTCGGCATTCCACACTGCTGAAAGATACTCCGAGTGCACCACGGGGCCGGCGTACTTCGCCGCGTTGGAAATGCTGCCGTTGTAGCCGGCGAAAATCGAGTCGCCGTAGGCCACTGCTCGGTACTTGGTCGTGGTGCCGGCCCGATCGATGGTCCATGACGCGTTCTGGTTCAGGGTATTGGCGGTCGCCTCTGATCCAAGGGCTAGTAGGGCAAGAGCGGGCATCAGCCCGCGCATTTTGGTACGAAATCGCGTGATCATCTGTGTCTCCTATTAGTGAATTTTTTCGCTGCCTAACAGTTGGACCTCACCACGATTCACCGCGGTCGATGAGCTGAACGGACAAGTGATTTGGATAAGCTCCACGACCAATATAATTGGGCGTTTTATATTCCCCAATAGGGCTCCCTATGTCGTGGATCGCTCGGTGATAATCATCAATTGACCTTGCGAGCCACTGGCGCTCCAATGTCATAAAGTTCGAATTGGTGGAGCTGGAATTGATGATATGTGCGCTGTCCTGCGCCGAATTCGAATTTATCCGCGTCCCATATCATTGGTACTTACAAGGCTGATGCAGCAGGTGGGGCGGCTTGAAATTAGTTTGCTGCGGTTGGCGACATCTTGCGGCCGCATAGCCACCCAGCCCATCTGCCGGCATCCGTTATGAGCAGCACAAGGCCGCCCGGGTGCTTCAGCGCGTCGTCCGGTCGCGCTCCGGCAAATTCAAATTCATAGTGCGATACGACTTCGGCGACCTGCCCATGACGCAGGTAACCGAGTGCCATCAATGAACGAAGCTTTACGGAATCATTCTTCGATGCGACCGGCTTTCCATTGACGGTTCCTCTTCGGGGATGGCGCGACTTGTTAAGTTAAATAGTTTTTTGTGTCAAGAAATGCCCGTGGAATTTCGTTAAAGTGAATTCCACATGACGCAAGGCCTTCGATAGGCTGCACGTCGGCGGATTAAAACCCGATTGGAGGCGATTGATGCAGGAAGCGGATTTTGTGGTCGTGGGCGGAGGTACCGCCGGTTGCGTGCTCGCGGGGCGGCTGACGGAAGACCCCGGTGTCAGCGTATGCCTGCTCGAAGCGGGCAAGCCCGACAATGACTGGCGCATCCAGGTTCCGCTCGGCTTTACCTTTACGGTGCCGACCAGGAACTTCAACTGGGCCTTTGAAACGGTGCCGCAGCCCGGGCTCAACGGCCGCAGAGGCTATCAGCCGCGCGGAAAGACACTCGGCGGCAGCTCGTCGATCAATGCGATGATGTATGTGCGCGGCCATCGCTGGGACTACGATCACTGGGCGTCGCTCGGCAATGCCGGCTGGTCGTATGACGAGGTGCTCCCGTACTTCCGCCGGTCCGAAAACAACGCGGATCTCTGCAATGAATATCACGGCAACGACGGTCCGCTGCATGTGTCTTACCTGCGCTCGCCGGCACCCTTTTTCCAGCTCTGCATCGACGCCGCCGTACAGTCCGGACTCAACCGCACCGACGATTTCAACGGCGCGCAGCAGGAAGGCATCGGCTACACCCAGGTGATGCAAAAGCATGGCGAGCGCTGCAGCGCGGCCAAGGCATTCATCACGCCGAACCTGTCGCGCAGCAATCTGCGGGTGGAGACGAACTCCTGCACCACGCGCATCCTGTTCGATGGCAAGCGCGCCATCGGCGTGGAATACCGGCAGGGCGGGAAAACTCTGGCGATCCGCGCGCGCAGGGAAGTGATCGTGTCGGCGGGCGCATTCCAGTCGCCGCAGCTGCTGATGCTGTCCGGCATAGGTGACGGCGAGGAACTGCGCAAACACGGCATCCCCGTGCTACATCACCTGCCAGGCGTGGGGCGCAACCTGCAGGACCACCTCGACATCAATCTCAATTATCGCTGCAGCCACCCCGACTTGATTAGCATGGGGCCGGCAACCGGCGCGGCGCTCCTGAAAGGCATCGCTCCCTACCGCACGGAGCGGCGCGGCATCTGGACCAGCAATTTCGCCGAGGTGAACTGCTTCCTGAAAAGCGCGCCGGACCAGCCGGTTCCGGATCTGCAGATCGAGATCTCCAGAGGGATTACCAACGACCACGGGCGAAAGAAAGTGATGGTGCGCGGCTTTTGCGTAATCGTGACGGTGCTGCGGCCCAGGAGTATCGGCAGGGTCACTCTGACCAGTGCGAATCCCGTTGATGCGCCGCTGATCGATCCGAATTTCCTTGGGCATCCCGACGACTTGGAGTTGTTCGTCAAGGGCATCAGGATTGCCCGCCGCCTCATTGCCTCGCCCCTGCTGGACCGCTATCGTGGCGCGGAACGCTATACCGGGCACGCCATGACGGATGACGGGCTACGGAAAATCGTGCGCGAGCGCGCCGACACCAATTATCACCCGGTTGGCACCTGCAAGATGGGCATCGATGCGATGGCCGTGGTGGACGCCCAGTTGCGCGTGCACGGCATGACCGGTCTGCGCGTGGTCGATGCTTCCATCATGCCCACGCTCATCGGCGGCAACACTTGCGCGCCCAGCGTCATGATTGGCGAGAAGGGCGCGCAGATGATCAAGGAGCAGTATCAGGAATCGGCAGTGCCGGGCCGGATGACAGTCTTTTCCAGTTGATTTCTAACAACTGAATATCGGAATTGCCCGATTCATTGACGGCGCCAACCGCATGACGCGAAGCGGCAAGGGTAACACTTGACGCTGGGAAGTGGCGCGGACGTACAGCTGCTGAATCGGTTTCGTGCCTTGCTGATCCGCTGGGCCAAGAAAGCGAAGAACTATTTCGCGTTCCTCCATCTCGCCTGCGGCATTCTCACTTGGTCGATCCTACGACTGCTGAGATAGGCACTAAGTCATTGGCCTATTTCTTTTCCCACCATTCGCCAATCAGAACTGCAAGGTATGTCAGGCAGCCGGCGGCAATGATAAAAGCTCCCACAGTTGATTTGTCCTTTGCTAGAGAGGTAATGCCACCGCAAGCGACCAGAAGCACGCCAATAGTCTTGAGAATCGCGCCGGCATTCATGGCTGGGAGGGAGGTGTGGTTTTCGTGCAAGAGGTTGGTTGCCTTGTCAGCCATACGCGCCTTTTGTCTGTCAGCCTCCATGCGTGGCTGAGAAAAGATGGTTTCATTTTGCCACCTTATAAAGAGGATGAATGTAAGAGCTGCTTTTCCAGCAAGCGCGGATAACGATGCTCCATGTTACGAATATCGCAACCTCGTCAGCAGTCAACAAGTTGTCCGTCGACGCGGCGACCCCTTTGTGCGGCCTGCGGAAACGGTATTGAACAAATTTTTCTATGCGACAGAAGCGAAATGGCATTAATCAAAAAATAAAATTGCTTCGCCATTTTCAAGGCCGTATGCATCGAAAAACGGTACTTAATTTTCCACCCCTGCTTCACTAAACTCCATTGTAATGCGTGCCCGCTTTCCGAGCGAATATGTTTGTGCGGCGGAACAGAAAGAGGACGCGTGGAGGCGTTGCATTCATGGCAGCTGCCTCCACAGCGCGCTTCCTCGTTTGATGGTAACGACCGCTCTACCTCTTTGTGCTCGCCAAGGCCGGGGCGTGGGGCTTCATGCAAAGGAAATGCTGGATGACGACCAACTCTACTCTTCTCACCGCTCTATTAGTCGCGAGCAGCACGAGCTTCTTTTCGAGCATGATGATCGTAGGCACAGAACGTTGGCATGGCTCTCATTCCTTGGACCATGACATGAGTGCGGCCCAGAAATTCCACACGCGGCCAGTACCAAGAGTAGGGGGGATTTCCTTTTTCATTGGCATGCTGGCAGCCAGTGCATATTTTTTTCTGAGTGAAGAGACCGACACGACCCTTGTCCATGTCAAGCTCTTGTTTGCGGCGCTGCCTGCCTTCCTGGTCGGATTTGTTGAGGACCTGACGAAAAAGGTGTCTGTCACCACTCGACTGCTGGCCACTTTCGCCAGTCCGTTGATCGCCAGTTGGCTCCTCGGTGCCATTCTCCCGCGCATGGATGTCTGGGTCATCGACGTGCTGCTGAAGGTGACGCCTATCGCGTTGGTGGTAACGGCGTTTGCCGGCGCAGGCATCGCCAATTCAATCAATATCATCGACGGCTTCAATGGCCTTGCCGCGCTCACCGCCATCATGATTCTCGGCTGTATGGGCGTGCTGGCATGGCAGGCTAATGATGTGTTCATCCTGCAGCTTGCAATGACGGGCGCTGGCGTAGCGTTGGGATTTTTGGTTTTTAACTTCCCCACGGGGCGCATTTTCATGGGGGACAGCGGCGCATACTTCCTGGGTTTCTGGATTGCCGAGGTCGCGGTGTTGCTTGTCGTTCGTCATCCATCGTTGACCGCGTGGCAGTTGCTCGCCATTTGCGCCTATCCGGTCATCGAAGTCATCTACAGCATCTACCGGAAGAAATTTATCAGAAAGATGAGCCCCGGCCTGCCCGACCGGCTGCATTTCCACATGCTGGTCTATCGACGGCTCGTCTCGCGCATCATTCCCTCCAGCGAGATGCGGCCCTGGCTTCGCAACGCCATGACAACGGCAACGCTGATGACAATTAATGCGCCGTTTGCCTTTCTCGCGGCGTATTACGGGGACACCAAGCGTGCCGCGATTGCCTGCATTGTCGCGCAAGTGTTTCTGTACATGGCGATTTATGCACGGCTGGTACGCGGACATTGGTGCCTCAATCCAATCGTCGGGCTTGGTCTTCTCCCTGAACACAAAACCAAGTCGATATAAGCGTCCATGTACGGGCTGCCCACGTCTTGTTTAGCCGCACGGCTGCAACGCATGCAGAATATAGGGAATACGCAATGGTCAATGACGACGTAACACAAGTTCCTATTCCTCAGCATTACACTCGCGCAGGCATGCGCGATGAAACACGGACCCAAGCAACGCTATCCTCTTCCAGAACGGACCCGAACCTCTATATCGATCTGATCCTCGCAAACAGTTGGCTTGTTGCCGGGATAGCGGCCATCGTGATCGCTGCCGGCCTGGCATACGCTTTCCTATCTATACCGATATACAAGGCAACAGTTCTTTTTCAGGTCGAGGATATCGGTGCGCTGCCGAGAGCAGTTTCCCCTACCGATTCCCTGAAATCCTTCGATATCAAGACGGCCGGCGCTCCGGAGCTGGAGGTATTGAAGTCCAGGATGGTGCTTTCCGCCGCAGTGGACAAGGCGCATTTGTACATCGACGTGAAGCCCCACTATTTCCCTGTACTGGGCAGTCTGGCGGCGCGACATAACCTGGGAAACATCCTGCCGCCATGGCTGCTGACTTCGGGTCATGTGTGGAGCAACGCAAGAGTCGATGTGACCCGCTTCGACGTGCCAGCGGCATATGAACGCGCGGGATTTTTGCTGACCATCCTGCCAGGACAACGGTTTTCCGTCACGCTTGAAGATGCAGGCGTGGCCTTTACCGGATATGCAGGGCAGCCGCTGCGCGCGAATACGCCGATGGGCCCGCTCGACATCCAGGTTGATCGCATGGCCGGCCGGCCCGGCGAGCAGTTCACGCTCATCCGAAACCCTAGACTCGCAGCCATCGAAAAGCTTCAGCGCGATATCGAAGTTAGCGAAAAAGGGCGGCAGTCCGGCGTGATTGCGGTCGCACTGGAAGACGACGATGCAAGGCGGGCTGCGCTGGTCTTGAACGAAGTTGCGCACCAATATCTGATGCAGAACGAGCATCGCATCTCGGAAGGCGCGGAAAAGCAGCTCGCGTTTTTGGAGAGGCAGCTGCCCGAGCTGAAAAAGACCCTGGAAGAATCCGAGTTCAAATATAACGAAGCGCGAAACCGATGGGGGCTGGTCGATCTGGGCGAAGAGGCCAAGGGCCTGCTGCAGGTGTCGGTGCTCGGCCAGACCAAGCTGCTTGAACTCAATCAGAAAAAGGCGGAACTGATGGCGCGCTTCGAAGCGGGTCATCCCGCGGTGCAGGCCATCACTAACCAGATCGCGGCGCTCAATCGCGAAGCAGACCATGTGAATGGAAAGATCAAGCGACTGCCGCAAATCGAACAGGAAATCCTGCAGTTGCGCCGCGATGTGAGCGTCAACACGGATGTCTACACCAATGTCATGAATGCGGCCCAGCAATTGCGGCTGGCTTCCGCCAGCAAGGTTGGCAATGTACGCCTGCTGGATTTGCCGGAGACACCAGTTACGCCGGTCAAGCCCAAGCGTGCGCTGGCGGTCTTGTCCTCAGCCGTGCTGGGCTTGCTTCTGGGGTTGCTGGCAGTGCTGGCCAAAAAGATGCTGGGCGGGCGCGTCTACAACCCGATGGAAATCGAGCGGAGCCTGCAGGTGCCGGTCGCCGGTATTGTCTTGCATAGCAACAGCCCCAGGAACAGTGCCAAGGACAAACGCAAGCCATGGCTCTCATGGATGCAAAAGGGCGATTCGGCCGCCGTTCTTCCCCGCGAGATGCCGGAAGATGCCGCTGTCGAAGGGTTGCGCCGCCTGCAATGCTTGTTGCATGAATCGCGTGGGCGAGACGGACAAAGAATGATGCGTCTGACCTACGCTCCTGGCGCAGGCAAGCGCCATGGAAGCACCCGTGTCGTCGTCATCGTTGGTCCCACTCCTGGTGTAGGCAAGTCCTTCATCTCCAGCAATTTTGCGGCGGTGCTCGCTTCCTCTCGGCGGCGCGTGTTGCTCATCGACGCTGACTTGCGCACCGGTGCGCTGCATCGTCGCTTCGGGCTGGAGCGGGGAGTTGGTTTGTGCGAAGCCGTCGGCAACCAGGTGAAGCTGGAGCAGGCAGTACACCGGGAGGTCATGCCTTTCCTCGATTTTCTTTCCACAGGCGGTCTGCCCAGGAGGCCCGTCGATGTGCTGTCCGATTCACAGTTTGGCGACATGCTGCAGCATGCCGCTGGCACATATGACGTCGTCGTCATCGACACGGCTCCCTTGCTCACAGTCGCCGACACGCTGATGATCGTGCCGCATGCCGATCTTATCCTCAACATAGTGCGAGCGGGTAAAACGAGTCTCGGCGAAATCGAAGAAGTGGAAAAGCAGCTTGAGCGCATGGGGGCCGGGCGCAGTGAAGTGGTCTACAACGACATGCGATCGCGCCAGACGCGCTATGGCTATAGCGCGGCCTATGTTTGACGGCTCATGGAAGTCGTCCGCGTGCCTGTGCCACGTTAGCCCATGTCCGGTATTCGCCGCCACATCGGGCGGGCAGCGAGGATAGCGGGCAGGGGAGCTTGCACGCGCTGCAAATACCAGTATTGGTCGAAAAATCACTTTTACAGCCACTCCATGTTCACTGTCGCCATTCTGACGCAATCTTATCCCTACCCGTCGGGAGAGCAGTTCCTCGAGGAAGAAATCCGGCATTGGGCATGCGCGCCTGGCGTAGAGGTGACCCTGTTGCCGCTGGCCTGCAAAGGCGAGCCTCGCGTTCTTCCAGCGAATATTCGTGTCGACACCTCGCTTGCCGATACCGCGACAAGATTATCGCGCGCCGCGAGCCTGATGACTGCGGTCATGTCGCCCGTATTCTGGAAAGAGGTCGGACGCCTCCGGATGACCAGCAAGCTCACCTGGTATAGCGCAGTCAAGGCGCTGTATACCGTGATGTGGGTGTTGACGATTCGCCGCGGCCTGAAGCAGTGCCTGCGCCGCACCGGCAGCTTCGATCTGATGTATTGCTATTGGAATGACACGCAGGCTTTTGCGGCTGCGTTGCTCAAACGTGAAGGCCTGGTTCCACGCCTGATATCGCGGCTGCATGGCTTCGATCTGTATGTCGAACAGCGGCCGCGCGGCTACATGCCGTTGAAGTGGCAATTCCTCGCCGAATTTGACCGGCTTTACCCTATATCCAGCCAGGGCCGTCGTTACTTGCGCCAAACATATCGCGCACCGTTGTCGACGATACATGTGGCGCGTCTCGGCGTGGCATTGCCGACCACCTGCGCGACGCAGACGGGCAGCGGATGCTTGCATGTCGTGTCCGTTGCCTTCTGCCTGCCGTACAAGCGCATCGATCGCATTATTGACGCGCTAAGTCTTGTCTCGCAAAAGCGGCCGGAACTACGCATTTCGTGGACGCATATCGGCGACGGGCCGCTGTTCGAAGAGCTGCAGGCGCATGCCAGATCGCGCCTGAATGACGGCAAGCTGGAATGGCAATTCCTTGGGCAGCTCTCCAACGAAGCGGTACGCAACTTCTTCGCCGCGCATGCCGTTGATCTGTTCATCAACTCCAGCGAAGTGGAGGGCGTGCCGGTTTCGATCATGGAAGCGATGAGTTTCGGTGTGCCGGTGGTTGCGCCGGATATCGGTGCGGTCCGCGAAATCGTATCGGACGAATGCGGCGCGCTCCTGACTAACAATCCAGGGCCAGCCGATATTGCCGATGCCATTCTGTCTTTATATCCGAAGTTGAAGCATGCCGGGTTCAGGAGTGCCGCGCGCTGCACTATCGAACAGCATTACGATGCGCGGCGAAACTATGGAGGATTCATTGAAAGTTTGGTGCGTGACAGCGGCAATGTCGCAGCGGTCACGCAGCCCATCTCTGGCGGCGATGTGCGCCAGAGCGAACGGGGTAGCAGCCACGTCGCTGCCTATGCCGGGCAGCCGGCCGGGTCCCGCGCGGAAAACAGCGTGGACGCCGCGTGATGCCAAACCATTGCTTTCGTCCGCCGTCATCTTGTTCTTGCGAGCTTCCCATCCATGCATCCCATTACAGCATTTCGTCTTGATCTGCGCCTGCTGTTCCAGAACTTTGCGCGCATGCTTGGCGTGCAACTTCTGACCGCTGCGATCCAGCTGGCGATCGTCGCGCTCATCGCCAAGGGATATGGCCCGCGCGGGAGCGGGGTATATGTGGTGTCGCTGCTGTTGCCAATGCTGCTGGTGACTTTCTTCAACCTGGGCGCCAATTCTTCCAATGTTTATTATCTCGGGGGCGGGCGGTTCCCGGTTCATACGGTCTGGAAAACCAGTTTGACACTGATTCTGGTGCTGGGCGTGGCCGGTTTGCTTCTTGGGGCAGGAGTGATCCTGTTCAAGTCCGGAGATTATTTCCCCGGAATCGATCGGCCGGTACTGTGGGTCGCGTTGCTTGCATTTCCATTCAGCCTGGCGCAAGGCTTCCTTAACAGTCTGTTCCAGGGGCTGCAGGATTTCCGGCGGCTCAACCTGTGCATGCTGGCCCAGCCGGCATTGACGCTGAGCGGCATTGCGGCATTGCTCGCGGCTGGCCGCAGCGAGATACTGGCTCCCGTATGTGCGAATCTCGCCGGGGCTGCCGGTGGCGCGGTGTTTTCCTGGCTGCTGTTGCGAAGGCACCTGAGATCAAGGGCGCAGGCTTCGTCGGGTGGCTACATGGACAAGGCGCTGCGCTACGGATTCAAGGCTTACCTGAGCAATCTGCTCACCTTCCTGCAAAGCCGTGCCGACACCTTCCTGATCAACATGCTGATCAATCCCGCCGCGGCTGGGATTTATTCCATTGCCTTTCAAATCGGCGAGAAGTTATGGATGTTGTCCCAGGCCGTGAGCATGGTGCTTTTGCCCAAGCTCTCTGCGATGACGAAGGAGGAAGAGCGGCGGGTTCAGATCACGACAGCAATTTCGCGCATGGTGTTTGCCGTCTCGGCAGTTGGCGCTGTCTTGCTTGGCGTGCTTGCCTATCCGCTCATTCCGATGTTCTTCGGGGTGATGTATCGCCCCAGCTACGTCCCTTTCCTTCTTCTCTTGCCGGGAATGGTTGCACTGGCCCCGGCGCGCGTCATCGCCAATGATATCGCCGCGCGCGGCCGGCCGGAACTGAATCTGTACATGGCGATGGCCGGCGTCGTGCTGACCGTGGCAGGCAATCTCATCGCCCTGCCGCATCTTGGCATTCATGGCGCCGCCATCGTCACTTCAGCGGCCTACATCGTCGATCTCATGATGAAGATTCTTACCTATCGGGCCATTACGAAGGCGCCTTTCTTCAGTCTGTTGCTGATGCGACGGAATGACGTGCGCGATGTTGTTGGCGCATTCAAGCCGCCTTATGGAAGCCGGGCAGCTTCGCCTTGACGGTAAGTGGGAATAAGAACGGATTTATCGACAGCAGCATTCGCACAAACGGGTTTCCTTGGAGCGGTGATGGACTTGGAAAAGTGGGAGCATCGATCACATGGCAGCAGCGCTCATTACTGCGCGGCACTTGCCATCGCATTCCTGCTGCATTATCTGCTCACGCCTGCCGAAGTCGCCCATGGACAAGGCTCGATGCCGGCAGATCAGATACGCGCCGTGGCAGGAGGTCTGTGCGCATTCGTTGCAGGCCTGGGCGCGGCACGCGAGACCGGCTTCTACCGCCTGGTGCCGCCGTTGATGCTCCTGAGCGCATGGATTTTGCTGACCAATTGGCCGCCGGTGTCATGGTATGTCCTGGCTTCCCTGGCCTTCATCTGGTTCGGCGCCGTGATCGCGGCTGGATTGGTCCATGGCAGTCTGCGGCCGCTCTTGCTGCGGTCGCTCGACTTCCTGCTTGCGGCCTGGCTAATTTCATTTGCCGTGCAGTTCGCTCTCTATATCGGCTGGGGCGCCGTCATCGATGTCCATCAGATATTCCATCCGTACAGCGAGGCCCGCATCTCCTCCGGTTGGGACGACGGCCTGTTGCGGATGACAGGCGTGCATATCGAGCCCGGAACCTATTCGAACTGGATGTATGGCCTCGTATTCTTGCGTGGTTTGGCGAGGAGGCGGTTTTTCGATTTCTTCAGCGTGGTGGCGATCGCCAGCACGCTGCTGACATTTTCCTTCTGGGGAATTCTGTCTGCGTCGATTTACCTGTTCGCGGCCTGCATGTCCTCGCTATCGGTCATGCGCTCGGGAACGTTGGTCAAGCTGCTCGGCATCGCCGTTGTCCTTGCAGGCACGTATGCCTTCGTGGCAGACCTTGGGATGGACGAGGTCGCGGAATATCTCTATCAGCGGTCGACCATGGGAGACAGCTCCGGCGACTCGAAGCTTCGCGCCTACGACGGCTTCCTGCGCGAATTCGACGAAGTCCTCGTGTTCGGCAAGCCGCTCGACCATGATTTTTGCGAAGGCTGCGAATCGCCCCAGGATGCCGGCGTGCTGCTCAACGCCATCATCCTGCTGGGCCTGCCTGTCAGTCTTGCCGTCTTCGGAAGCGCAGGCTACGCCGCGTATGCGATAGGGCGGCTGCCCGGCCTGCTGGCTTATCTCCCTCTGCTCTTTGGGAAATTCTATGTCTATGAGCCGATCCTCTGGCTCATCTTCTGCACATGCATTCTGACCGTCTGCGTGCTTAGGGAAAGTTCGCGCAGGCTGCCAAAACACCTACCTTCATTTTCCTCCATTCTTCCGGGAAGATAAAAATGCCTATCTCGTCGCCTTCGCACCAGATTCGTGAATTTTCTGTCCTGTTGCCCGTGTATGCGGGGGAAACCTCCGAGAACCTTGAGAAATGCATGGACAGCATCGCAGCATCGACATGCCTGCCCCAACAAGTGGTCGTGGTGGAAGATGGACCTCTTCCTGCCGAACTGCACAGGGCAATCGATGCCTATCATGGCATTCTGCCGCTCGACAATGTCCGCCTGCGCCAGAATGTCGGCCTGGCCGATGCGCTGAATGCGGGCTTGCAGGAGTGCGAATGCGATACCGTGGCCCGCTGCGATGCCGACGACATCAATCGGGCTGATCGCTTCCAGCGGCAAATCGACGTGCTGAACAGTCATGCGGAAATCGGGATCGTCGGCAGTGATACCACCGAGTTCGATGCGGAAGGCGGTACCTGGCGCGCGGGAAGGCGTCTGCCCGTGTCTCCTGACGCCTTGGCGAAGTTTGCCCGCATGCGCAATCCACTCAACCATCCCACCATCATGTACCGGCGCAGCGTGATTCTATCCGTAGGCGGTTATCCGAATTTCCATGGCCTTGAGGATTACGCATTGTGGGTCAGGTGCCTGCTGCGTGGAGTCAAGATCATGAATATCCCTGAGCCGCTGGTGCACATGCGCACCGGTTCGTCCCAGTTCAGTCGCCGGCGCGGCCTTCGTTACGCGAGGGCGGAACTGGCGCTGGCCAGATCGTTTTATGAAAGCGGCTTTCTTGACCTGAGCGGGTACCTGTTCTTCCTGGCTTCCAGGATTCCTATACGCATGCTCCCGGCACCGCTTGTGGCCCTGGTGTATCGCAGCGCGCTGCGCTAGTCCGTCGTCCACGCCATTGGCACCTGCAACCGGAAAGGAATTGATATGTGCGGCATCGTAGGATTTGTGTCGGAAAGGCCTGTTGCGGCCGGCCCGATTGTGCAGATGAATCGCCTGCTTCGCCATCGCGGACCGGATGACGAAGGTTACTTGCTGTGCATTGCCGCCGGCGGCAGAATGCTGGCGTGCCGTGGCGCTGACACGCCACAGGGAGAAACAGGTTTTGCATTCAGTCCCGACAGCGATATCGCTGCACACGGCAATGTGGCGGTCCGCCTGGCGCTTGGTCATCGGCGCTTGGCCATCGTCGATTTGACCGAGGCTGGGCATCAGCCGATGTGCACGCCGGACCGGCGCTTGTGGATTGTCTACAACGGCGAGATCTACAACCATGTGGAGCTTCGGCAGCGTCTCACAGCGAGCGGCTATCGCTTCCTTACCGAATGCGATACCGAAGTGATCCTCGCCGCCTATGACCAGTGGGGCAGCGACTGTCTGCACCAGCTGAAGGGCATGTTTTCCTTCGCGATCTACGATGCGCATGCCGATACGCTGTTTCTCGCACGCGACCGCTTTGGCATCAAGCCGCTCTATTACTGGGCCGCACCGAACGGTTCCCTTTGTTTTGCATCCGAAATCAAGGCCTTCACTGCCTTTCCCGGCTGGCATGCCTGCCTCAACGCGCAGCGTGCGTATGACTTCCTAGTCTGGAGCGTTAGCGATCATACGGATGAAACCCTGTTTGCCGGCGTTTATCAGGTGCGCCCGGGTCACTGCGCGATGGTGCCCGGCAAGGGCGTGCGACCGGATGAAAATGGAAGAATAAAAACGCGGCAATGGTATGACTTGCAGCCGCGGCAATTTTCCGGCGGCTTCGCCGATGCTGCGGCCCAGTTCCGGGAGCGCTTCTGCGATGCAGTAGGACAGCACCTGCGTGCCGACGTGAGTGTCGGCTCCTGCCTCTCCGGCGGGCTCGATTCCTCTTCCATTGTTTGCGCTGCTCATCGCTTGCTGGCAAAGCAGGGAAGCCGTCACTTGCAGGTCAGCTATTCTGCATGCGCCCGCGACGAAACCATCGACGAACGCAAATGGGTCGAGCAGGTGGTCGCGTCCACCGGTATTGACGCGCACTACGTCTATCCGGACGTCTCCCAGTTGCTGGAAGAGCTGGAGCGCATTACCTGGCACCAGGACGAACCGTTCGGTTCGACCAGCATCTTTGCCCAATGGTGCGTGTTCCAGCAGGCGTCCCGCGACGGCGTCAAGGTCATGCTCGACGGCCAGGGTGCCGACGAGCTGCTGGCCGGATATCACGCATTTTTCGGCCCGCGGCTGGCCGGCATGTTCCGCGACGGCAGCTGGGGGGCGCTGTTGCAGGAGATGCGCGGCATGCGCCGCATGCATGGCTATTCGTCGCTTCAACTGCTGATGCGCGCGGCAGACGCGATGCTGCCCGAACGTCTGCGGCAGCCATTGCGCGCATATGTCGGAAAATCCTTTGCCACTCCTTCCTGGCTCGACGTGGACACGCTCGGCGCCCGGCAAGAAGACCCGTTTGCCCAGCGCCGTTCGATGCATCGGCCAGGCGTGATGGCGACCTCGCTGATGCAGCTGACGTCGTCCAATCTGCAAATGCTGCTGCATTTTGAGGACCGCGATTCGATGGCCCATTCCATCGAATCGCGCGTGCCCTTTCTCGACCATGAGCTGGTCGAGTTTTCGCTGGGGCTGCCTGACGAGTACAAACTGTGCAGGGGCGTCACGAAGCGCGTGCAACGTGCTGCCATGGATGGCATTCTTCCCGACCCCATTCGAGACCGCGTCGACAAGATTGCCTTCCAGATGCCGGAAGAAACCTGGATGCGGCATCATGGCGTCCAGGCGTTCCGGGATAAGCTGGCGCAGGCGGTGGAGGCCAGCCATGGAATCCTCACCGATCATTCACTGGCGACGTTCCAGGAAATGGCGCTTGGACGGACTAGATACAGCTCCATGATTTGGCGCATGGTGAGTTTCGGGGAATGGCTCAGGACGTTCTCGGTCGACGTCCAGCCCATACGGGAAAGTGCGGCTACGTGTGCCGGTTCTGAGCGCCTGCCTGCCGCACGTGCCGCATGAGCTGCCATCAGCCGGTCATGCGCCCGGCGCATTCTGCGCATCGCATGCAGCGCCGTGCAGCGCGAACCTGGGTAGCGTTGCTGTCAAATACGGTAATCGCCGCGCCATGCTTGGCGCATCCCGTGCATGCTGCCGTTCCCTCGCCGGGATGCCCTTGCTCGCCGGTGACGTACCAGCGGCAGATGCAGGGGGAGGTGCGCACCTATGCCTTCGACGGTTCGCGTCCCTTCATCAATCCCGGCACCGGCAAACCCGATGCGGCGTACCTGGACTTCGACGGCAGGGGCTTGAGCGACGGCCAGATTACCAACGCCGGTTCGAACACGCCGCACATCGGCAAGGTATTCGACCCCGGCATCGGTCAATCTGTCACACGCGTCCAGGTCTTTCCGGGGGATCGCCAGCGCTATGGCTACCGCACCCAGCTCAATGCCTATGCCATCGGGCCTTACCGGCATTACGTCTATGAACTGGAATTCAAACTCGATCCGCAATGGGATTTCGAGATGCCGGAAGGAGCCGGGGTGCTATGGCAGGTCAAGGGCCATGCCAAACCTTATCAGACCGGCCATGCGGTCATGTCGCTCGGTGTGGTTGGCCATCAATTGCGCTTTACGGTCCTGTATCCCGCCACGGCGGCACGGGCGCGCCGTTGGCCATCGCCGGTTGCCTGGGGCAGAGACGACTATGCAAGGGTGGCGTTCCCCGTGCGTTCCATTGACGCCGGGCGTTATCACCGTGTACGTATCGCGTTCTATCCCGATGAGCGGCCGGTGCGCTTTGGCGGGAAGGGCTATGCCCGGTTGTGGCTGGATGGCCAGCCATGGATCCGGTACACGGGGCCGACCTTGCATCCGGACCAGCTGGCGCCGCACCGCATCGACTTCGGGTGGTATCAGTGGGAGGGCAGGCCGCAGTCCGTGCGCACGGTCTACTTCCGTACTGCACACCTCTATGAGCAGCGCCCCTGTCCATGAATGCGATCCACGCGACATCAAGAGGACCCTACATCTGAACAAAAAGGAGTTGTGCAATGGAAGACATGCTCGTCTCGGTGCTGATGGCAGTCAAGAACGAAGCGGACTACATCAGGGAGGCAATAGAAAGCGTACAGCAGCAAAGTCACTCTTCTCTGGAAATCATCGTTGTCGATGACCATTCGGATGACGCCACCTGCGCCATCGTGGAGGAAATGGCCGCTTCCGACAGCCGCATTGTCTTGGGGCGCTCGCGCGGGCACGGCAAGGTCAGCGCATTCAACCTGGCATGGGAAATGTCGCACGGGGATGTCGTCGTGCTGTTTGCCGGAGATGACGTGATGCCGCAAGACTCGATTGCGAATCGCGTGCACCTGCTGCAGGAACGCAAATTGCCGGTATCGACCGGCAAGGTCAAATCATTCAGCACCGATGCCAAGTATGACGGCCTGATCCTGCCCCGGTCCGGCCCGTCGCTGGGTGGCGGCTCGACGGCGTTTTCCCGCGAGTTCAGCAATCTGGTGTTCCCCATTCCCGAAGTGCTTCCCAACGAAGATTCGTGGACAAAGCTGCACATCGAGGCATTTGCCGAGGGAGTGGCGTGGAACGACAAGATCGTCTCCTACTATCGCATCCACGAGGGCAATTCCATGGCCTTTGGGGCGCCGTTTCAGATGAAGCGCTCGGTGCTTGACCAGCGGGGCATGGTGTACGACATCTTTCTCGAAAAATACAAGGGCAGGCTGTCCCAAAGCTTCCGTACGCATGTCGAGTCGCTTGCCAGGCTCAATCGCTTGCGGTCGGAAGGCAAGGTGCTGGGCATTGCCCTCTTGCCGCGCGTGCCACTGAAGCAAAAGTCGGCTGCCATCTCGTATGCCACCCCTCTGCTGTATTCATTGCGGGTTGCCCTCGAGCGGCATTTGCTCGGCAGGTAAGCGCAAGGACATGTCCATCCCATGAGAGAAAAGCATAAAGTATTCGTCCGGCTGGCAGGCGGTCTGGGCAACCAGATTTTCCAGATGGCGTTTGCCGTGCATGTGGCAAACCGCGCCAATGCGAATCTCCTCTATTCGACATCCGGCCTGGGCACGTACGAGTCTGTGCACGACTACGTGCTCGACGGCGTGCTGGCCATGTCGTCCTATGCAACGTCCGACTGGTACAGCAAATATGTGGTGCCGTTGAGGATACCCCGGCTTCTGCCATTGCGCTGCGCGTATCTGGCGCTGGCATCGGACAGGAACATGGCATCGATCCTGTCACGGCGCCCGAGTCGAATTCAGGTGCTGGACGGATATTTTCAGGAGGTGCCCCTGGAACTGCTCAGGGCCTTGCCGCTGCTGCCATCATTTCGCGCGCTCGAACCGGAAATGGCGGACACCGATCTGGTGATCCATGTGCGTGGCGGAGACTTCGTGCGGCTAGGCTATACCGACAATCGCATCGACAAGTTCTATGCGGCTGCTCTGGCGCGCGTGGGCAAGCATACCTGCATCCGGCGGCCCGTCATCGTCACGGACGATGCGGAGTTTGTGGCAGGATTGCCTTCCCTGCGTGGCATCGATATCCGTTCGGAAGGGACGATACGCGACTTCGCCCGGCTTTGCTTCGCGAGGAACCGGATATTCGGATCGTCCACCTTTGCGCTCAGCGCTGCCGCAATAGGCAATACGCGAGGCATCAATGTCAGCACGGGGACGTGGCTCAAGGGCGATCCGCGTGCCATTCTTCTGGAGAATGAGTCGGCGATTCGGCTTTGACTGCGCCAAACGAAGGCAGGATGCCTGCTTCCGCCTGGCGCATTGCGGTGCCGTTGCACGCCGCCCGCTTACGGGGGAGCGGGCGGGCATGGCGACGCAATCAGCTTACTTCACGTAGGCGTGCGCCGTCTTGAAGTAAATGGAGCGCGTCGACGTAGGCTGTCCACCCCAGTTGTACCAGCCGAAGTCCCAACGGTGGGGACCGTTCTGGTCAGGATGCAGGTTGGGGCCCTTGTACTGGATCCAGAGCGCGCCGTCGAGATACACGTTGACATAACCCTGGCCGCCGAACTGCGGCGGACGGTCGTCAGCGAAGAATTCGATGCTTACCTTGTAGTAGCGTCCGGCCACAATCGGCTTCGTCGGGAAGTTGGTGGCGGCGTAATCGTTGCTGGGCCATGTCACGCTGGTCGGCCAGGTCGTTGCATTCAGCGCGCTATTGGGATACAGCACGGAGAAGTAAAGATTGCTCCCGGTGACGCCCATGCTCATGACAGCATGGCCATATTGGCCGGTCTTGGGCATGCCCTTGGTTTGCCACAGCAGGCCGTCGCCGGTCGCCATATTGAACTGCCAGTTCGGATCCAGCTTGAACTCGAGATCATAGCGGTAGGTTTTGTACGGTTCGAACGGGAAGTTGCTGTTTTGCGTGCGCCAGTTGTAGATCTGCGCATCGGACGGAAACACCTGGAAGCGTGTTGCCTGGGTACCGTCGGCTTCCGTGACCTTCGAAATCCAGGGCGAAATGCCGGCGTTGCTGATCTCGTAATACTGCAAATACTTTGCGTTGTACAGCCAGTCATGCATGTCGGATTGACCGGTCGCCGGATCAACGAACGGCGTGCTGCCGTCAAAATCGAATTTGCGCACAGCTCCGTCCGCGACGACGCTGTAGGTCGCCATGGTGGAAGCCGTTGGCGAAGACGTGGACGTCGCCGGGGATGTTGTGGAGGTCGTAGTGGGCGACGTGGGGGACGTTGTAGAGGACGTCGTGTCCGGCGTGCTGGTGGTCGTGGTCGTGGTCGTAGTCGTAGTACTACGCTTGCGCCACGACTTGGCGCCGAGAGTGGTGGCTTGCGCGTCGTTGTCGCTCGTCGTGCTGTCGTCGCCGCCGCCGCCGCACGCGGACAACGTGAAAGCCAGGAGAACGGGAGCGAGGTAAGGTGCTGCTCGTTTTGTCTTTGGAATATTAATCATGTGAGAACGGAGAAGTCGCCTGGGCGGAACCCTCGTAAGCCGAAGGGGTTTCTTATGTGGTTAAAAACAGCGAGCGTGTGCAACACGACGCCATGCTCTTCCAAGAGAAGGAATTACCGTACAGACTTAATTCCTACAGGAAAGTTCCGAACGGAAATATGAATGGTGTCGGCCAAATGCGGCCGTCACCGTTGGCGAGCGGCGATGGAAGCGCCGTGTTTGGCGGACGAGCGAGGGGTTCGCGGCAGCGGCTATGCCATGCGGTCAAGGGAAGGTCATCGAAAAAATTGATGACAGGAGTGAAATGCCAAGGTTATTTATTGAAATTTTGTACTTATTTCAGCAGCGAATCGTTGCTACGCTACTTCAATAAGAATCGGAGGGCCTTCCTTGCTGCTCAGCTTCAAAAACGTCTTGGTTCTTGCGCCGCACACGGACGACGGCGAACTCGGTGCGGGCGCCACCATTGCACTGCTGATCGAGCGCGGTGCGAATGTCAGTTACGCCGCGTTTTCGACGGCGGAGGATTCATTGGATCCGGCATTCCCCCCCGGTACGCTGGAGCGGGAAGTGAAGCTGGCAACTTCCCGGCTGAACATCAAGCCGGAAAATTTGTATATTTACCGCAATAAGGTCAGAGAGCTCGAATATAGGCGCCAGGAGATATTGGATGAGATGATCCATCTCCGGAAAAACAACTACGACCTGGTCCTGATGCCCAGCGTGCACGATATTCATCAGGACCACGAGGTGATTGCCAGGGAAGGATTACGCGCATTCAAGCAAACCACGATTCTTGGGTATGAACTGATCTGGAATAACTTGAGCTTCAATACCTCGTGTTTTGTGCGGCTTAGCAAGCGGCACGTTGAAATGAAATGCGAGGCATTGACCGCGTACATGTCGCAAGCAGGCAGGCCATATATGACCAGGGAATTCATTATGTCCTTGGCCAAGGCACGCGGAGTGCAGATTGGTGTCGAGTACGCGGAAAGTTTCGAGGTGGTGCGATGGGTGTTGTGACGGTCGCTGTCCATCAACCCAACTATTTTCCCTGGCTAGGATACTTCTACAAGATCTTCAAATCTGACACTTTCGTGTTTCTCGATAACGTTCAATTCGAACGACGGGGATATTGCAGCCGCACGCCCATCATCGGGACGAATGGCGAAGCGCTCTGGCTCACCCAGAATGTACAAAAGAGCCGCCGCGACAGCCTGATTCAGGACACCGTGTTCTCCGATCGGTTCTGGGTCAAAAAACACCTGCGCACATTACAAGTCGCCTACCACAAGGCACCGTATTTCGAGGAGGTGTTTCATCGCATCGAAAGTTTATTGCAGTCGGATAGCGCACATCTGTCGACATTTAACGGCTTGCTGATTCAGGAATTATGCCGTTCTCTTGGGATCGGCACGAGCATCCTGTATGCATCCCAGCTCGACCTGGATACGGTCGCTACACCCAGTGAACGCATTGCGCACATCGTCCGTCTTCTGGGCGGCACTGTCTATCTTTCTGGTAGCGGAGCGAGGGCATATAACGATGCGAGCACATTCGCCAACGAGGACATCGAGCTGGCTTACAGCGACTTTGCAGTGCTGCCATATCCGCAGCGTACGCAGGAATTCAAGGCCGGATTATCCATCATCGATGCGCTCTTCTCTCTCGGGTTCGACGGGGTTGCGTCCTTTCTGCAGTCTTCCCACCGGTAGAGATTGATCTCGCTCGTGCTCCTCGTCTTTCAATAACCCGGTCAGGTGGCTTCCTCTCGGAACATCACGACGGCCAACCGATGACGTCGATCAGTGGCGGGAGTTTGTATGGCAACTCATCGAAATTTCATACTTATTTTTCGGCGGCCTGATGTTTATAGTGTGCCGAGGGACGATGTGCAGCAGATAGCGTCGTTGGAGTTTGAACTGCATGTCATCGATTCGGCACATGCCAATCATCGTCCGGCCGGCATGTACTGAAGTACGTACCGTGAGAAGAGCGCCATCGCAGGTCGAAGCAGAGCCACCGAAAATGAAAGGTTGTGCATGCAATATTTTGAAACTCCTGTTGAAGGAAAAAATGCCAGTATTCCCGGTAACGACGATATGCAGCCGGGTTACGAAGCGGCCATCCTGAAAAGACTCATTTCCGC
Source organism: Noviherbaspirillum autotrophicum (assembly GCF_000818395.1). GTDB lineage: Bacteria > Pseudomonadota > Gammaproteobacteria > Burkholderiales > Burkholderiaceae_D > Noviherbaspirillum > Noviherbaspirillum autotrophicum. The sequence continues at coordinate 980,803 of NZ_JWJG01000028.1, forward strand.
CTTTGAAAACCGCAGAGCGACCGTCGGCATAGTCGGCCTCGGCTACGTCGGATTGCCACTGATGTTGACCTATGCCGAAACAGGATTCAAGGTGATCGGTTTCGATATCGATGCGGAAAAGGTCGAGAAGTTAAACCAGGGCCAAAGCTACATCGAGCACATCCGGTCGAAATCGATTCAGCAGGCGCGTGCCGTGGGGTTCGAAGCCACCACCGATTTTTCGCGCGCATCCGAACCCGATGCCCTGATCATCTGTGTTCCGACTCCGCTTAACGCTTATCGCGAGCCTGATCTGAGCTTCATCCTGAGCACGGCCGATGCGCTGGTGCCGCATATGCGCCCCGGGCAGGTCATGTCGCTGGAAAGCACGACGTATCCAGGTACGACCGAAGAAGAACTGCTGCCGCGTATCGAAGCGCAGGGTTTGAAGGTGGGCGAAGAGGTTTTTCTGGTGTACTCGCCCGAGCGTGAAGATCCGGGCAATCCTGAATTCAACACGCGTGCCATACCCAAGATATGCGGCGGCGTCACGCCTGCCTGCCAGCAAGCCGGCATCGCGTTATACGGCGCGGCCGTGGAAAGAGTGGTTCCGGTCCGTTCTACGCGAACCGCAGAGCTGACCAAGCTGCTGGAAAACATTCATCGTGCCGTCAATATCGGTCTTGCCAATGAGATGAAAATCATCGCGGACAAGATGGATATTGATATTTATGAAGTCATTCATGCCGCCGCGACCAAGCCGTTCGGGTTTACACCCTATTTTCCGGGGCCGGGCCTGGGCGGGCACTGCATCCCGATAGACCCTTTTTACCTGACTTGGAAGGCGCGCCAATACGGGCTGCATACCCGATTTATCGAATTGGCCGGGGAAATCAACAACGACATGCCGCAATGGGTCGTCAACAAGGTGACCGATGCGTTGAATTCCTGCGGAAAGTCCGTCAACGGCAGCAGAATATTGGTGCTCGGGATAGCTTACAAGAAAGACGTGGACGACATGCGCGAATCCCCATCGATAAGACTGATCGAGATCCTGCAAAAAAAAGGCGCGGAAGTCGCCTATTCCGATCCCCATGTGCCGGTCTTTCCCAAGATGCGCGCGCATCATTTCATGCTCAACAGCGTTGAACTGACGCGTGAATCGATCGCCTCCTACGACTTGCTTCTCCTGGCGACCAATCACAGCGCATTTGACTACGATCTGATCCAAAAACACGCGAAGCTGATTGTCGATACGCGCGGCGTTTATCTGGACAACCTGGCCAACGTAGTCAAGTCGTGAGAGAAAGGGAGAGCACACATGATGTCGTCTGCGTTTAACAAACGGATAACTGATCGTGAAATCCGCTTCGCACTGGTTGGATGCGGCAGGATCGCAAGGAATCATTTCAGTGCGATCAAGCATCACAGTGATACCTGCAGGTTGGTCGGCATCTGCGATATCGAATCGGAGGCGCTGGAACGGGCCGCTGAGTTGACCGGCGCCACGCCTTACCGCAATCTCGACGCGATGCTTGCGGATTGCAACGCGGACGCCGTTATCCTGACCACGCCGTCCGGCCTGCATCCGTGCCAGGCAATCAAGGTCGCACATGCGGGAAGGCATGTGATTACCGAAAAGCCGATGGCTACCCGATGGGATGATGGAAAGCGCATGGTTGCTGCCTGCGATGATGCACACGTGCGTTTGTTCGTCGTAAAACAGAACCGCCGCAACGCTACCCTCCGTAACCTGAAGCAGGCAATCGAGAAGAAGCGCTTCGGGCGGATCCACATGGTCAACCTGAATGTGTTCTGGACACGTCCGCAGGAGTATTACGACAGTGCCGCATGGCGCGGTACATGGGAATACGATGGCGGCGCATTCATGAATCAGGCAAGCCATTACGTAGACCTGCTGAACTGGCTCATTGGCCCAGTCGAAAGCCTGCAGGCCTATACGGCGACGCTGGAACGGAATATCGAGGTCGAGGATACCGGGGTGCTGAGCCTGCGGTGGCGCAACGGCGCGCTGGGATCGGTCAACGTGACCATGCTGACCTATCCGAAAAATTTTGAGGGAAGCATCACTGTTCTCGGTGAAAAAGGAACCGTGCGCATAGGGGGGGTGGCGCTTAACCAGATAGACCACTGGGAATTCGCTGATGCACCTGAGTCAGAATTTAGTGAAAAAGTGAAGGAGGCCAGCTACGCAACCGATTCTGTCTATGGTTTCGGACACATCCAATACTATGAAAACGTCATCAGGGTGTTGCGTGGCGAGGTTGAGCCGGAAACGGACGGGCGGGAGGGGCTGAAAACGCTCGAGATCCTGATTGCGACCTATCTGTCTGCCAGAGATGGAAAACGTGTTGCATTGCCGTTGGAATACTGAGATGGAAATCGAGATTCATCCAACGGCAATTGTCGACAAGGGCGCGACGATAGGGAACGGTTCACGCATCTGGCACTTTTCCCATGTATGCGCAGGCGCGTGCATAGGGGACAACTGTTCGTTGGGCCAGAACGTATACGTGGGCAATGAAGTCGTGATCGGCAATAACGTCAAGATCCAGAATAACGTATCCGTCTATGATGCCGTCACGATAGAGAGCGACGTCTTTTGCGGGCCAAGCATGGTCTTTACCAACGTGTATAACCCGCGTTCCGAAGTGGCGCGCAAGGATCAATATCGAAAGACATTGATCAGGCGAGGTGCAACGCTGTGTGCCAACGCGACAATCATTTGCGGTGTCACCGTGGGCAAATATGCATTTGTGGCCGCCGGTGCGGTGGTCAATCGCGACGTGCCTGATTTTGCGCTTGTTGCGGGTGTTCCTGGGCGGAAAATCGGATGGATGAGTCGTTATGGCGAACGGCTCGATCTGCCGCTCGCCGGCAATGGCGAAGCCGTATGCCCGCACACTGGAGAGCAATACGTCCTGCAGGATGGCGTTTGCACACTCTTTGAAAAATCGATTCAATAACAACATTCTCCGGAAAATGGAATTCATCGACCTCAAGACGCAATATCGAGAACTGCGGAAAAGCATCAATGAGCGCATTCAGGCCGTTCTGGACCATGGTCAATACATCATGGGTCCGGAGGTGCAGGAGTTGGAAAGGCGATTGGCCGAGTACACGGGGGCGGTCCATTGTATTTCCGTTGCATCCGGAACCGAAGCCCTGCTGATTTCTCTGATGGCAATAGGCGTCGAGCCTGGCGATGAAGTCATCACCACTGCATTTTCGTTCATCGCTACGGCTGAAGTTATTGCGCTGCTGGGTGCGAAGCCGGTTTTTGTCGATATCGAGCCTGATTCCTGCAATATTGACGTTGATCTGATCGAGGGGAAGATAACGTCAAAAACCCGTGCAATTATTCCGGTTGCGCTCTACGGGAAGCCGGCGGACATGGACCGGATCAATGCCATTGCGAATAAGCATGGCGTGGTCATCATTGAAGATGCCGCTCAGAGCCTTGGCGCCACTTACAAGGGGAGAAAGAGCGCCAATCTTTCCACCATCGGCTGTACCAGTTTCTTCCCCAGTAAGCCGCTCGGCTGCTACGGTGACGGCGGAGCGATCTTCACCAGCGATGACGAACTTGCCCAGGTCATGCGCGAGATTCGCGTTCATGGTCAATCGCGCCGTTATGTTCATTCGCGTATCGGTGTCGGCGGCCGTATGGATACCCTCCAATGTGCGGTCCTTCTGGCCAAACTGGAGCGCTTTGACTGGGAGCTGGAGCAGCGGCGGAAGATCGGCGCACTGTACGACGAATTGTTCGGAAATCGGGTTTGGAGGATTCGCCAGCATTCTGAGTGCGAGAGCACGTTTGCCCAGTACACCATTGGGCTGGAAGATCGTGAGACGGTGCAGGCAGCCTTGAGAGAGAGGGAAATCCCAACGGCCGTGCATTATCCGGTGCCGATCCCCTTGCAACCTGCATATGCACAGTTTTGCTCTCAGGACCAGTTTCCGGTATCAGTCGACATGGCAAGAAAAGTGATAAGTCTGCCGATGGGACCCTATATGCAACCCAATGAGGTGCGCTATATTGCTGAGTCCGTGTTGAGCCAAATCCGTTATTAGAACCTGTTCAGTGTCTTTGAATCAAACGCTGGAGATGCACTGAATGCGGAGCAGCTGGTATGGAGCGAAAAGTTTATCCGAGCGACGTCAGCCGGGAACAATTTGAAGTTATCCGGCTGATGCTGGAGGGGGCGAAGCACCGGACAGCGCCACGGAAGGTGGATTTATACGATGTTTTCTGCGCGATCCTGTATTTGCTAAAGAATGGAAGTACCTGGCGTGCAATTCCGGGCGATTTCCCGGGCTGGAATATCGTGCGCTACTACTTCGATCACTGGACGATCAGTACAGCGGCGGATGGGACGAGCCTGTTTGAGCAAGCTTTAAAAAAATCTGGTCAGGCGCGAGCGTATCGAGAATGGACGCACCGCAAAGACGAGCTTTTGCATCGTCGACGCGCAAAGCGTGAAGAACACGGATACAGCGCGGGCCAAAGGCTATGACGCGGGCAAGAAGGTATCGGGTATCAAGCGACATCTGGCGGTGGATACGCAGGGACTACCGCATGCGATCGAAGTGACGACCGCCGACGTGACCGACCGCAATGGCGCCCTGTTGATGTTGTTGCTCAATGACGAAACGCTGTGTGAGGTGAAAACCGTGCTCGTGGACGGTGCTTATACTGGCGCACGCTATGAAGAGTTGGTCTGGCAAATCCTCGGCGCAAAAATCGAGGTGGTCAAGCGCAGCGAGCTGCATCACTTTGCCGTGCTTCCCAAACGTTGGGTCGTTGAGCGTTCGTTCGCCTGGTTAGAGAAATGCCGACGGCTGTGGAAGAACTGCGAGCGCAAACTGGAAACCAGCGCCCAACTCGTAGCGCTCGCCTTCCTGTCATTGTTATTACGGAGACACTGAACAGGTTCTAACTGCTACTAGGGCAGTAGCCGCTGCCCCGTGAAGCATTGCAGTAATCGTAGTAACATCCATTCTACGTATGACCCGGTAAGGCAATTGCCTCACCGGGTTTTTTTTCGGGTTTTGCTTGGACATGAGCATAGGGAAATGCACGCGGCATAGAGGTTATGCGTGCCATTTTCACTGACATTTGAAAATTATCAATGTTGAAATGCAGCAGCAAATTACGATTCGGCGTGATATTGGGGGTTCTAATCGGGAGGACTGACACCCGCGCTGATATATCCGGTTGAACCGCTTGCCTGCACTAGCCCCTTCTTCAATCCGATCCCTAGCCTATATCCGAAGGCGTCCGGGGTTCTTGACGAGTAAAAGGGTAAATAGTGGAAAGCATTTTTTGGGCGCTCGATCTGCTAGCCGTTGTCTATCTCTGCTTCTGGGCCAGGCGGTGCGATGTCCGGGAGCGAAAATCCGACAAGGCAGGGAAATAAGGTATGCGTGACCTAGTATTGCTCAGTCTACTGCCTTTATTCTTAATCGCGATGACCAACAGGCCGTTCATCGCGTTGGGCATGTGGATTTGGACCGCGATGTTTTTTCCAAATGGCTGGGTGTATGGCATGGCGTCAGTCATCCGCTACAATCTGCTGTTCACCACGTTCGCAATCGGCGGATACCTGCTGTCCAAGGAAAAGGGGCCGGTACGCTGGGGTGCAGTCGGCACACTGGTATTCATCTTCTTTATCTGGACAACGATGACCACGATGGAGAGCTCCGGTCTGCCCGAAATCTCCTGGGAGTATTGGTCTCGCTTCTTCAAGGTTATCCTGCTCTTTGCATTCATCGTCCTGATCGTTAACAAAAAACTTCACATCGACTTCTTTCTTTGGTGCCTGGTTCTTTCGATTGGCTTTTACGCCGTACTGGAAGGGCTGAAATTTGCGGCCAGCGGCGGCGGACACCAGATTTCAGGCTTGCCGGGACATATTCTGGGCGATCGGAATGACCTCGCTCTCGCCTTTGTGATAACGCTCCCGATTTGCGTTTACCTGCTGAACGAGTACGGCAAGGAGGCAGTTATGACCAAGCTCCTTCTTGTAATGACGCTCATCGCCATGGTGATCTCCGTGGTAGGAACACAATCGCGAGGCGGTTTGATTGCATTGCTCGGGCTTGGCCTCTACCTCTTCGCAAAGAGCAATCGAAAGTTCCCGCTTCTGGTCGTGATCGTCATCGCACTGGGTCTCAGCTCCATGCTGATCACGGACCAATGGCGTGAACGTATGGATACCATTTCCAACGCCAATGAAGACGCGTCCTTTATGGGCCGTGTCGTTGCCTGGAAACTGAGTCTGATTCTCGCGCTGCAGTACCCGGTGTTCGGCGGCGGGTTCAAAACGCTCGAGTTCTTCCCTGTCTGGCGCAGCCTTTCCCAGCAATTCCAATCCTTGCCATTCTTTTACACAGGCACCGCCGTTCCCGATACGATAGCATCACATGCTGCGCATAGTATCTATTTCCAGGTGCTGGGCGATCATGGGTTTATCGGACTGGTCATTTATCTAAGCCTTCTGTTTCTTGCGTTTCGTACGGCCGGCTCTGTCGCCGAGCGCGCGCGCCAGCAAAACGCGGAGCCCTGGATTATCTCCCTAACGACCATGCTGCGGCTGTCGATATTTGCGTTCTGCCTCGGCGGTGCCGCGCTCAGCTTCGCGTACTTTGAAGTCATCTTTGCTATCTTTGGTCTGATCGTTGTGCTTGACAAGAAAATCGTGCCGGTACATTCCACTCTTCCGACCAGTAACGTGAGAAAAGCGATTTAGCACTGTAAGCGATCCATCATCGGCGTCTTGAATCGCGGAGTTTGAGCAGTCAGGATATGTCCACCTACATGGAGGTGGACACCTATGGCAGAGCATGACTCAGAGCTGTTGCAGCGGCTGGTTGTCGGCAGCAAGCGGGATGGACGCCGGCGATATGACAAACAGGCGAAGGCCGAGCTGGTCCAGACATGCCTCAAGCCAGGCGTGTCAGTGGCGCGCGTGGCGCTCAAGCATGGCATCAACGCGAACCTGCTGCGCAAGTGGATCAGCCTGCACCTGCAGAAACAGGAGCAATCTCCTGTTGCGACATCACAGTCTGTCGCGCCTTCACCGCCTCCATTCATACCGGTCGTGCCGGCGGGCTCCTGCAGCAAGCCCACAGAGTCCGGGTTACGAGTGCGGCTGCCCAACGGCATCGAGATTTGTCTGAGTGGGCATGGCGAAGATGAGCTGTCGTGCTTGTTGCGCCTGCTGTGCACACTGCCATGTTCCGTCTCGACCCGGCTCTGAAGGTATTCCTGCACCGCGAGCCGGTGGACGGCCGCAAGAACATCAATGGCCTGGCTGCGCTGGTCGAACAAGGCCTCGGGCTCGATCCCTTTGCTCGGGCGGTCTACGTCTTCAGCAATAAGCGGCGCGACCGCATCAAACTGCTGCTGTGGGATCGCACCGGATTCTGGCTTCTGTTCAAGCGGCTGGAAGCGGACCGCTTCGTCTGGCCGAAAGCGTCAGCGGTGGTCGAGCTCAGCGTCGAGCAGCTGCAATGGCTGCTCGATGGGATCGACCTGGAAGCCATGCGCGGCCATCCTGTGCGCCATTACCGTCGCACGGCGTGAACCGGGGCGGCAGAGCGTTGTCAAAAAGTCCATGCAAAACGTCATGATCACGGCCGAGGAACTGGAAGCGTTGCGCCAGGCAGCGCAGGAGCGTGACGCGTTGCGCGGTGAGCTGCGGGTCGTGACGCTCGAGCGGGGCCTGCTCAAGGAACGCGTGCAGGCGTATCTGCACAAGCTGTATGCGGCACGCAGCGAAGCACGCAGTGCCGGGCAAAAGGATCTGTTCTTTAACGAGGCCGAGACCCTGGCGCCGACTGCCTCCGCTGAGCCTGCCAAAGAGGACGAGCCAGGCGTTGAAGTGGCGAGCCATCTGCGCAAAAAGCGTGGTGGCCGCAAGCCGCTCGATCCCGCGCTACCGCGCGACGTCGTGCGTCACGAGCTGCCCGAATCCGAGCGTATTTGCCCGCATGACGGCAGCGTCCTGATCGAAATCGGTGCCGAGATCAGCGAACAGCTCGACATCATTCCCCAGCAGGTACGCGTGATCCAGCATCAGCGCATCAAGTACGCCTGCCCGTGCTGCGATGGCGGCATCAAGGTCACGCCTGCCGCAGCGCGCGTCATCCCCAAGGGCCTGCTGACCGAAGCGGCGCTGGCGTGGATCGTGACGGCGAAGTATCAGGATGGCTTGCCGCTGTATCGGCAAGCGGCCTTGCTGCGCCGCTTTGGCGGCGACCTGTCGCGCACCACGCTGGCCGCCAGCGTGGTGCGCGTTGGTCAGGCAGTGCAGCCGATCATCAACCTGCTGCGCGACGTGCTGCTGGAATCCGAGCTGGTGTACGGCGACGAGACGGAACTGCAGGTGCTCAAGGAACCGGGCCGCTCGCCGCAGACCCAAAGCTATCTGTGGGCGCAGATGAATGGCACGGGACCGCCGGTGCGCTTGTTCGGCTACTCTCCCGGTCGGGGAACCAGCCATGCGCTCAAACTCTATGCCGGCATGGCCAAAGGCGCAGTGCTGATGACGGATGGCTATGAGGTCTACAACGCCATCGCGGCGACCCATGGTCTGGTGCACCTCGGATGCTGGGTCCATTGTCGACGCTACTTCATCGAGGCCGAGGACGTGCTGCCGAAAGAGTCGCGCACACCGCAGCAGCCTGCCACGCAATTCATTGCAGCCATCGGCAAGCTCTATGCCGCCGAGGCCCGAGCCAGGCACGCCGACGCGGCCCACCGACAACGGCTGCGCGCCCGCTACAGCGCCCATGTGCTCAAGCACATCGAGCGCCTGCTGCTGACGTATCAGCCGATCGTCACGCCCAACAGCAAGCTCGGCCGTGCTCTTGCCTATCTGAGTGGGCAGTGGTCCAAACTGACGCGCTACATCGAGAACGGCCTCTGGCCGATTGACAACAACCAGTGCGAAAACGCGATCCGTCCCTTCGTGATCGGGCGAAAGGGCTGGCTGTTTGCGGACACCGTCGGCGGCGCTACTGCCAGCGCCAATCTGTATTCCATCATCGAGACCTGCAAGGCCAATAACGTCAATCCGTACGCCTACCTGATCAAACTGCTCCGCGCGCTGCCTCTGGCAACTACGGCCGATGATTACGAGGCGCTGCTGCCCTGGAAAATCTCCCTCCCGACGACTCGGTTGTAATCGCGCTAACAACACGCGAGACTATCCGACAAGGGACGTCCGTCATGGATCGCTTACTGTCCATCTCTCCGTCCAGATACAGCACACGGCAAGGGGAATCGTTGCTCCATTCAAGCAATTGCCCTCCTCCGGCAGCGATCATAGCCAAGGATAACGTGAGCCAGGTCTTGCCCACTCCGGTAGCCGCGTAGACCATCGCAACTTCATTGCTGCGCATAAGCCCTTCGAATAACCACGGTGCGCGAGTGAAGTTCATGCCTGTCAGGTCACCGTAGGTGAAAACATCATGGCCGGTACCATGCTGGCGGAAGGCTCCACCTTGAGATGCGTTGAAATGCTTCCTCTCGAATTCCTGATACTCCTCAGAGTGCATTTCCTTAATGCGCGGACGGTTTGCGAGAGATACTGCTGTATTGCTAGATTGATTGATTCCGCTGGACGGTACGGGCGTGACAAGCTTCGTCATAGTAAATCCTATGTCTATGAACGAAGGTCATTTCGGTTCCAGCTAGTAGTGGATGAACATCCCATGAACACTTCAGTTGGTCTCTGCCTGCTTTCAGAAACCTTAGAACAGTAGGCGCAACCCATACTGGCGCAAGCACCTTCACAGCATTCAAATAGCAGGTTGCTCTAGTGTGCGCAGATGGATTATCTGCCAGTCTTCTGGCAACATGCAACGGCTTTTTACGATGAAAATTCACAATGAAATCGGGCTTTCTTCTAGTTCATTGATTCACAAGGAATCCCATCCAACAGGCTATTGGATTTCGGCGGCAGCTCAGGTACAGATAGCATCCGCGAGCTTCTTTAAAAGATGCGAACTGCATACCCAATATAATTTGTTTCACGAATTGTTCCACGGAATACATCCAAAGATGTATCGCGGATTCAGCACGCCAAACACACTGGCACTAGAGATGCTATACAACCTCTTTAGAGCTTCACGGGCGCAGACAGGGGTGTGATCTCTGCTGCATTTAAGAATGCCTCTGAGGGCTTCTAAACGCTTCCTGAGCGTACCCGCATGATGGTCTGTCTGCTGGTCTTGTAAGCCTTCGCAATCTGCGCCACAGGGACACCTTGGGCAAGCTGCTTGACCACCTCGGCCCTTTGGTCTGCCGAGAGTGCTGATGGTCTCCCAAAGGTCTTACCCTCTGCCCGTGCTCTGTTGATTCCAGCATGGGTGCGTTCAATCAGAAGATCACGCTCAAACTCAGCCACAGCATTGATAACCTGCATGGTCATCTTCCCTGCGGGGCTAGTCAGGTCTACCCCCCGTCGCGTGTCTGCTGCGTAAGCGTTACCGTATAGCCCCGATCTTCAAATAAGTGCGCCACCATCTCCTCAAACTTACGTGGAGCTAAGTGATACATGAGAGTAGGGTCTCTGGATAGACGAAGAAGTAGCTCTTCGTTAACATCCTGAACCACCTCAATCTGAGACGAACTAATGTCGTCTTTACGATACAACGGAATCGGTTTTTTGGAACCAGCCCCGTGTTCTGCCCTAAGAAAGGCTAACAAGGCGTCTTTGTGGGTTGAGTCAATCGTGTGATCCGGCGTGAGGCCACTAATCCCCGCACGAGCAAATTGCTGGATCAGAAAATCGACCGACACTTTAAGAATATGTGCAAAGCTAGCTAGAGTCTCCCTTGTACCCTTATAACCCGTGGGGCGCTCCAATACGCTGCTGTATATATCCAGACCAGAAGTGTCAAACGGCACCAGCATGGAGCCAAGACGTTTGGCGTTCCGTGAGTCGTCGAGCTGTTTAAAGATTTCCCTTGTAGTCTTCTTCATCCAATTTGCTAGCATGCTGTGAAGCACCTAGTATAGCCCACGCTACCTAACGGATTCTGTGATACAGAGTGTGATACAGTGTATTTCCCCCATCAACAAACACCCCGTGTAATCAAGGACTTAGGTCACAGAAAGCAGGGCCGATAAACCTGTCGGCGGGACCAAGTACCGATCCAGAATACTTTAATAGAATCCAAAAACCCGCGTATCTCCCAGTGAGTGCGCGGGTTTTTGCTTAAGGACGCCCACGAGTCAATATTTATTTCCAAGAAATTTGAGGGTATATCCGGGGGTATTTTTTCCTGCCGGCTAACATTCAAAACTCTCCCATGAAGCCAACTGAGACCGATACGGATTTCGACAATTCCTTTCAGCCTATGCCGGGCCCGTTTTTTTCTGCGACTGCAGGTTGTGCATGACGCTGGCCACGATAACCAGCAAGATAAGGATTTGCGCCACCAACGTCTGCATTGACGGATAAATTCCCAAGACATCGATGCGTGGCGCCGTGACCGGCGTAATGTTGAGGAAACCGACCTTTTGCAAGGCGGCGACACCCTTACCCATGAGAACGACGGCCAGCACGCCCACCAGAGCCGAACTGAACGCAAAGAACTGGCTGAGCGGCAGACGGGTAGTCGAACGCAACAGGACGACCGCAACAATGCCGAGGATGGCAGCACCCGCTCCCAACCCCGCGAGCATATAAGCACCGTTGCCCTCCGCCCAAAGCGCGGCATAGAAGAGGACGGTCTCAAAGACTTCGCGGTAGACCGTGACAAACGCCAGCAGGAACAGCATCATGGCCGATTTCCTGGTCAGGGCCGACGACAGCTTCTGTTTCACATAGGCTTGCCAGCGCCCGGCCAGGCTCTTCTGATGCATCCAGATGCCCACGCCCAATAGCACGACCGCTGCAAAAATGGCGGAAAAACCTTCCGTCATTTCCCGGCTGGCGCCGCTCACGTCCACCAGATAAGTTGCAACGCCCCAGGTCAGGCCGCCGGCCGCCAGCGCGGCGATCCACCCCGCATGGACATATGGCAGAACATCGGTGCGTTCGGCCTTCTTCAGAAACGCGATCATCGCCACCACGACCAAGAGCGCCTCCAGGCCTTCGCGCAAGAGTATCGTCAAGGCGCCGACGAAAGCCGACAGCGGATTGCCGGTCCCTTGCAGCGCCGACTGGGCATCGGCCAGCAGCGTTTGCAGGTGCGCTTCGATGTCGTGTGCCTGCTGGACTCGGCTGGCGGTGATGGCGCTGCGATACGCGCTCATCGACTTTTCCACTTCCTCGAAGAGCGGCCGGTTCTTGGCGATCAACGCCGGCTCTACCGGCTCAAAGCCATCCAGATAGGCGGACAGCGCTAGTTGAGAGGCAGCTGACAGGTCGCCCCGGTCCAGAGCCGCCGCGCTTTCCTTCAATTTGCGCTTGGCAATCAACAGCGTATCGGCGCTCGCCGCATTGAGCGCTTCAGGCGTGCTGCGCAGGTAGGCAATCAATGGCCGAGCAGTCTGCGCTCCAAGCGCCTTGGACAAGTCCACTTCGGATATCTGGCTCAGCTTGGCCAACGTCGGCACAATGGCGTGCAAGTCCGGGCGCGCTGCCCAGAGCGCTGCCCCGGCCTGACGATCACTATCGGAATACGACAGCGTCGACGCGAAATAGGCAATGGCCCAACGCTCATCGTCCGACAATTGCGCGAAACCAGTCATCGAGGTGCCATCCACCCCGCGCGTGATGATCTGCTGCAGCGCGAACACGCTGCGTTCCTGGGCGCGCGCATGGTCGGCGAGCGCAATCGGCGGCGGACTCAACTTTGCGGCCAGCGGACCATCCGCGTGTCCTGATGCCCCATGACAGGAAGCGCACTGGCTTTGGTAGAGGTTGGCCCCTAGCCGCAGATCCGGCAGCTTGCCGGGCGAGAGCGGCACCGGATAAGCAGCGAGCAATCCGGCGGCTAGCGTGCGCGCCTGATCACCGACAGCGGACGCCGGGGCTTTTTCGGCAATCGCGCTACGCAAAGCGGCAGCCCCTTTCAGCAATTCGGGCGTGGCTGGCGTAGCAGGCAGTTCGCTCAACTGCCGCTCCGCCGCACGGGCGAATTCCTGCATCTCGGCGTACTCATCCTGACTGGCTACCGTGCCATCCTTGACTGCCTTGCCGTAGTCGACGGCGAGATAGTCGAACAGTTGCCAGATCTGCTTTGCCTTGTTTTGCGTGACCAGATCGTCGGCATGCGCCGTCGGCAGCAACGACAGCAGGCAGAACAGGATGAACGAGAAAATGCGCAGCGCTTGCATAAGAGTATCCGTCCAAGTATGGTCGTCCGCAACCAGATGAGAATGATTATATTTTAGATTTATTCATTCGTCACGGCGCATCTCCATCCATAGGCACACTGCCGTCATTTTTTTGTGCGCCAACGAGGTGCCTCAGGGGCAGTCACTTCACCGCCATCGCCTTACCATGTCGAGCCAATCCCGCCGTAGCAGATAGCTGTAAAGCGATGCCCTATCTTGTTTTGCTCATTCTTTGTAAAACTCAAGTTCGATCTTGCGAACTCAATCCGGCTCAGATTGTCTTATTAGCATCAACTTAAACTTTTACTGCCGGATATGCGCCCACTCGATAACCAAGAAACGCTTGCCCCCTCTACCGCAACCCAAGATCCTGTATCCGATCAAGAAACACCCTTGCTCGAAAAGGCAGGGTCGAGCCCGGCCCAATCCGAAGTAGTCAAGCGTATCAATCTGCTGGGCAAACTGATCATCCCGCCCTCCGCGCCATGATTTACCCACACAAGCTGTGACCAATTCTGTGGATAAGCCAGAACAACATTATCTATATGCATGATTCTAAAGGAAATTTTTCCTTTGATTAAAATCATGGCAGACGGACGCGTGAAACTCGCATCACGCCCCTCCGTCTAAATGGTTTCGCCAGCACGGATCGGGCGTTTCTTTGCGGGGCAATCCGTGCAGCGCGTCCCGGTTATCCCTCGGAGAAATTGCGATGAAACCATATGTAAAGCTGTTTTCATCTACGCTGTTCGTCATGGGCGCCATGCTCGTCTCACTGCCTTCGGCATATGCCGCGCGTACTGCTGAAGATCGAGCGGAAGCGCAGCAATCCAAGGAAGATATGAGTCCGCAAGGACAGTACAGGATCGCAAAGAAAGAGGCCGATGCGGCCTATCAGGAAGCGCTAACAAACTGCAAGAAAATGAGCAAGGCTGACCGCACGGCGTGCATGAAAGACGCCAAAGCCGCGCATCAAGCCGATCTTGCTCAGGCCAAAAAGGAATTCAGCAGCGGGCGATAATTTTTACCGGACAAATACCACAGCGCGAGAGTTGATGGCCCCGGTACTTCTGCATGTGCAGTGAACGGTAGGCGGCAGCGCAATCGTTTTCAAGCTGCTATATTGCGAGATCCAAAATGCTCACAGGAAATATTTCTTGTGTTCGCCATTCTGAAGGAGATCGCATGAAACTCGCGCGCTATGGCCGTCCCGGCAAAGAAAAACCTGGACTGATTGACCCTGACGGAAAATTACGCGACCTGTCCGCAGTCATCCCCGACTTGGGGCCGGAACAGTTATCCGACAAATCGCTGGCCAAGCTGGCACGGCTCGATTTCCGCAAGCTGCCACTGGCGCGCGGCAAGCCGCGTTGGGGCGTGCCGGTTTCCCACGTCAGCAAATTCGTTGCGATTGGCTTGAACTACTCGGATCACGCGGCCGAAGCCGGCATGGCCCTTCCAAAGGAGCCCATCATTTTTCTGAAGGCGCCCAGCTCGCTGTCCGGCGCCGATGATCCGATCATGCTGCCGAAAGGCTCGAAGAAGACCGACTGGGAAGTCGAGCTCGGTGTCGTGATCGGCACCAGGGCGCGCGCAGTCAGCGAGAAAGAGGCGATGCAGTACGTGGCCGGCTATTGCGTCGTCAATGACGTTTCGGAGCGCGAATTCCAGCTGGAACGCGGGTCGCAATGGGACAAGGGGAAAGGCTGCGATACGTTTGGCCCGGTGGGACCTTGGCTAGTGACCAAGGATGAGGTTCCCAATCCGCAGCGGCTCGATCTCTGGCTTGACTTGAATGGAAAACGCATGCAGTCGGGCAACACCAAGACCATGGTCTTTTCCGTTGCCAAGATTGTCAGTTATGTCAGCCGCTTCATGACACTCATGCCTGGTGACATTATCACCACTGGCACTCCGCCCGGCGTCGGCATGGGCATGAAACCGCCGCTCTTCCTCAAGCGCAACGACGAACTGGTGCTGGGCATCGCCGGGCTTGGCGAACAACACCAGAAAGTAATTCCGTATCAGGCCGGCTGATGTGCAAGGGCCTGCTCAGGCCCTCCCCCGTACCTGCGCCTATTCAGCATCCGGCTGCCTGGACGGCATGGCGTCGGCAAACGCGTCCAGCGCCAGGCAAGCATCATTGATGCGCATAATGGTTGGCATTCCCGAGAGATTGCACTGCATGCGTTGTGCATTCGCAATCTGAGGGACCAGGAAGCAATCGGCCAGCGTCGATGTATTGCCATAACAGAACATCCCTGTCCGCTTGTCGCGCGCAAGCAGGGTTTCCACCGAGGCCAGCCCATGTTCGCACCAATGCCGGTACCAAGCGTTCTTGTCATCCTCGCCGACCTTCAGTTCCCGCACGAGGTAACGCAGCACGCGCAGGTTGTTGAGGGGGTGAATTTCGCACGCAATCGTGAGCGCGATGCTGCGCAAGTAAGCGCGATCGACGGGATCTTGCGGCAAGAGCGGCGGCGCCGGATGCGTTTCTTCCAGATATTCGATAATCGCCAGCGACTGTGTGAGTACCGCAGCCTGATCTTGCATGTCGTCGATCAGGGCCGGGATCACGCCGTCCGGATTGAGCTTCAGGTAATCCGGGGCAAACTGCTGTCCGCCATCCTTGAGCAAGTGCACCGGCACCGTTTCGTACGGCAGCCCTTTCAGGTTCAGTGCAATGCGCACTCGATACGAGGCCGAGCTGCGAAAATAGCTGTAGAGCTTCATGCGCCTGTTCCCTGAAATATACCTAGACGATTTTCACGCGCAGCTCGCCCAGCCCGTCGATTCTCCCCTCGAGCAGATCGCCGCGCTGGACCGCTGCCACACCTTCCGGCGTGCCGCTAAAAATCAAGTCGCCGGGTTGCAGCTCGAAGTACTTCGACAGATGCTCGATTGTTTCGGCAACATTCCAGATCAGTTTGCCAATGTCGCTGCTCTGCCGCTTCGCACCATTGACGTCGAGAGAAATGGCGCCTTGTGTGATGTTTCCGGTTTCGGCCACGCGGTGGATCGGCGCAATCGGCGCCGCGTTGTCGAATCCCTTGCCCGTGCACCAGGGGCGCCCCAGTTTCTTGGCCTCGCCCTGCAAGTCGCGGCGGGTCATGTCGAGGCCGACGGCATAGCCCCACACATGCTGCAATGCGTCGGCGGCAGCGATATTCTTGCCGCCCTTCCCGATTGCCACCACCAGTTCGATCTCGTGATGCAGGTCAGTGGTCATGCCAGGGTACGGCATTTCACCGATGGCATCGTGTGGAACCGGCAACACGGCATCGGCCGGCTTCATGAAAAAGAAGGGAGCTTCGCGTCCGGTGGCACCCATTTCCTTGGCGTGCTCGACATAATTGCGTCCGACGCAGTAGATGCGATGTACAGGGAACAATTCGTTGCTGCCGGCAACAGAAACAGTGGGGATGTGGGGCGGGAAAGCATAGAGCATGAAAGCCTCCTCTAGGATGACGTTTCATTATGCCATCGCTCGCTCAAGAAGGCAGGCAGCAGCCCGCCATGCAATCATGCCTGCACAGGCACTTTTCATTTGCCGGATGATCCCAATATTCTTATCTGCTGCGTTATTTGGAGAATGCCATGTTCTTTCGCCTGCGTCGCCTGCTCCGCACGGCCGGTCGCGATCTCGTCGTCTTGTGGTATGCGTTCCGCCATCCAGACACCCCCGGCGCCGTCAAGCTGTTGTCCATCCTGTTGGCGCTGTATGTGTTCAGTCCCATCGACCTGGTGCCGGATGCATTACCGGTGCTTGGCTGGCTCGATGATGCAACCCTGCTCGCCATCGGCATTCCCGCGATCCTGAAGCTCATGCCGCAGTCGCCGCTCCTTGAATCGTATGGCGCGGCCGACCGCTTCCTGTCGCGCTGGATCTTCTGGCGCAAGCGTTCCTGACGGCGGCACAAAACAAAACCGCCTTGCCGGTCACCCTGGCAAGGCGGTTAGTTTGCGTGAGGATAAGGCTTCAGCCTTCGCCCAGATACGCTTCTTTCACCTTCGGATCGTCGAGCATGTCTTTCGCATTGCCGTTCATCGTGATGAGGCCGGAGTCCATCACGTAGCCGCGGTGCGCCGCCTGCAACGCGAGCTTCGCATTCTGCTCGACCAGCAAGATCGTCACGCCTTGTGCCGACACCGTGCGCACCACTTCAAAGATCTTTTCCACCATGATCGGCGACAGGCCCATCGACGGCTCGTCCAGCAGCAGCAGCTTCGGATGGCTCATCAATGCGCGTGCCATCGCCAGCATTTGCTGCTCGCCGCCCGACAGCGTGCCCGCCAGCTGCGCAGAGCGCTCCTTCAGACGCGGGAACACGCCGAACCACTTGTCGATATCGGCCTGGATGCCCGCCTTGTCGCTGCGGGTGTAAGCGCCCATCATCAGGTTTTCCAGGATGGACATGCGCGTGAATACGCCACGGCCTTCCGGCACCATCGCCAGGTTCTTCTTCACCAGTTCGAAGGAATTGGTGCCCATGATGGACGAACCGACATAGTGGATCTGCCCTTCCACCTTGCAGCCAGGCAGCGTGCCGGTAATCGCCTTCAGCGTCGTGGTCTTGCCCGCGCCGTTCGCGCCGATCAGCGTAACCAGCTCACCCTTGTTGACTTCGAGGTCGATGCCCTTGACCGCCTGGATACCGCCATAGGCGATTTTCAGGCCGCTGATCTTCAGAATATTTTCACTCATTAATGAGACCCTCCCAAGTATGCCTCGATCACCGCCGGGTTCTTCTGCACCTCGGCCGGCACGCCTTCCGCGATCGGTTTTCCGTAGTCCAGCACGGTCAGGCGATCGCACAGTCCCATCATCAGTTTCACGTCGTGCTCAATCAGCAGAATCGTCTTGCCTTCGGCCTTGATCTTCACCAGCAGCTCGCGCAACGCGAGTTTTTCGGTCGCGTTCATGCCGGCGGCCGGTTCGTCCAGCGCCAAGAGTTGCGGATCGGTGGCGAGTGCGCGGGCAATTTCCAGGCGACGCTGGTCGCCGTAGGACAGATGGCGCGAGGTGCGGTGCGCGAATTGGGCGATGCCGACGAAGTCGAGCAGCTCCATTGCGCGCTTCTTGATCGCTGCTTCTTCTTCGCGCGCTGCCTTATGGTGCAGGATGGCGCCGATGACGCCCTGGTGCGTGCGCACGTGGCGCCCGACCATGACGTTTTCCAGCGCCGACATCTCGCCGAACAGGCGGATGTTCTGGAAGGTGCGGGCGATGCCGGCCTTGGCCACTTCGTGCGGCGCGGACGGCGAATACGGCTTGCCGGCGAGTTCGAAGGAGCCGGTATCCGGCTGGTACAGGCCGGTGATGACGTTGAAGAACGTAGTCTTGCCGGCGCCGTTCGGACCGATCAGGCCATAGATCTGGCCGCGCATGATCTTGATGTTAACTTCCGACAGTGCCTGCAAGCCGCCGAAGCGCTTGTTGACACCTGAGATATTGAGAATAACTTGTTCGCTCATGGAGTTTCCTTATGCTGCAAGCGCGGCAGGTTCTTTATCGTCGTGGCGTTTGGTCGAATTCGCATCAATGCGGTCTTCATGCTTGGGCGACGGCCACAAGCCAGCCGGGCGATACAGCATGATGACGACCATGGCCAGGCCGTACAGCAGCTGGCGCAGCACTTCGGCTTCGATCAGCACGGTGCCAAATAGCTGACGCTGCAGCGGCTCCACCACGTGGCGCAGCACTTCCGGCAAGGCGGCGAGGATGGCGCCGCCCAGCACGACGCCGGGGATGTGGCCGATACCGCCCAGCACCACCATCGCCAGGACCGCGATCGACTCCATCAGCGAGAAGGATTCCGGCGACACGAAGCCCTGGAACGAGGCGAACATCGCACCGGAGATGCCGCCGAAGGAGGCGCCCATGCCGAAGGCAAGCAGCTTGATGTTGCGGGTGTTGATGCCCATTGCCTTGGCGGCGATCTCATCTTCCCGGATCGCCACCCAGGCGCGGCCCAGGCGCGAATGCTGCAGGCGGATCGTGATGAAAATGATGGCGCAGCACAGGAGCAGGAACAGGAAATAGTACGCGTTCACCGACGGCATCCCAAACGGACCGAATTTCACCATGGCGCCCGAACCCGGCTCGCCGGCGAGCGACACGCCGAAGATGCGGATCGGGTCGATCAGGTTGATACCCTGTGGGCCGTTGGTGATGTTGACTGGCGCATTCAGGTTGTTCATGAAGATGCGGATGATCTCGCCGAAGCCGAGCGTCACGATCGCCAGGTAGTCGCCGCGCAGTTTGAGCGTCGGCGCACCGAGCAACGCACCGAACAATGCGGCCAGCGCCGCGCCGAGCGGCACGATGAACCACACCGACAGGTGGATGCCGTTCTGCAGCACATCCTGCCCGAGCATCGCGACCAGCGCCTCGCCGACGGCCGGATAGGTGTTGACGAAGGATTCCAGCACCGTGGCGAACTGCGGCGACGCCAGGAGGCCGGTCATGTAGGCGCCGACCGCGTAGAACGCGATGTAGCCGAGATCGAGCAGGCCGGCAAAGCCAACCACGATGTTCAAGCCCAGCGCCAGCATGATGTACAGCAGCGCCAGGTCCATGATGCGGACCCAGGAGTTGCCGAAATTGGAGGCGATGAACGGGAACGCGACGAGCAAGACCGCGAGGATCGCCAGGCTGGTATAAGCCTTGCGCGGATTGTGTTTGGTGTCGAATAGCGTAGACATGAAGTTCTCCTATCCTTGTACGCTTAGGCGCGGTCAGCCACGCGCTCGCCCATGATGCCGGACGGACGCAGGGTGAGCACGATGATCAGCACGACGAATGCAAAGATGTCCTGGTACTGGCTGCCGAGGAAGTTGCCCGTCAGGTCACCGATATAACCGGCGCCGAGGCTCTCGATCAGGCCGAGCAGAATGCCGCCGACCATCGCGCCGTAGATATTGCCGATCCCGCCCAGCACCGCGGCGGAGAAGGCCTTCAGGCCGGGCACGAAGCCCATCGCGAATTGCGCGGAGGAGTAATTCGCTCCCCACATTACACCCGCAACGGCCGCCAGCGCGGCACCGATCGCAAACGTCATGACGATGACGCGATTGGAGTCGACACCCATCAGGCCGGCGACGCGCGGGTTTTCAGCGGTGGCGCGCATGGCGCGGCCCATCTTGGTTTTTTCCACCAGCAGCACCAGCGCGATCATCGATGCCGTCGCCAGCACCAGCAGCATCACCTGGGTCGGAGAAATCAATGCGCCGAGGAGAGTAAACGAATCGGTCGGCATCACCGGCGGGAACGGCACCGGGCTGCGGCCCCAGATCATCATCGCGAAGGTCTGCAACAGGATCGACACGCCGATAGCGGTGATCAGCGGCGCCAGGCGCGGGGCATTGCGCAGGCGGCGGTATGCCACGCGCTCGATGATGATATTGACCAACACGCACACCGGGATTGCTCCGACGATGGCGATGCAAAGCTTGACGATGCCAGGCAGGCCAGGCGCAGCCGTTTCCAGAAACTTCAGAATGGTGACACCGACCATGGCACCCACCATCAGCACGTCGCCGTGCGCAAAGTTGATCAGGTTCAGAACGCCGTACACCATGGTGTACCCGAGTGCGACGAGTGCATACATACTGCCAAGCACCAGTCCATTAATGATTTGTTGGATAAATATATCCATGGTTTACCTGCCTCTAAAAGGATCGTTCAAATCGTTTTGCAACTTCGCTGCCGTTTGGCATGTGCACTGCAGCAAAATCCGTTCCGGATAACAAAAACGGCACCCGGGTGAGATCCTCATGGGTGCCGCTTGATGTGCGCGATTGTTAACTGAAAAGACGTACCGCGACTGGGCGAGTAGCGTTGGCGTGATTGGTGCACATGGTAATGTCTCCTGACGTCGTCTTCGGTAAAAACTTTTTTAGTTGAGTGTTGCCTTTTGGGCGTTCACTGAAACCGGGCGGAATTATACCCAACCTGTTCAGTTAAGAAACATAATTGAAATATAGATTCGGTCCGTGATTCGATTTGGTGCACGATTGTGCTATTGCTGCAACATAAGCCAATGATGCGTCTGGCCTCGGTCACTGAAACAGCTGCAGCCCATTGAAAAAGTTGACTGCTTACTACGTTATATTCGAAAAAGAAAAAACCGCTCGAATATTTATCGTTTCAGTGCCGGAACCAATCTGCAGCAGGCTTCATTACGCAATGAACAGCTGTTCGCCGTTGGGTCGTTTATCCAGATTCAATTCAGCAACGCAACCTGAATCATAACGAGGAACCGGATAAACAATTGATGGAAATTGGGAGGTCGTTCTGAATTAAATTCCGGCTACCGCGCAACTACCCTTACGCGGCACGCGATCCGTTAAGCCCCTTCGGCATCGGGAAGGTGACATTTTCTTCCACGCCGGCCAATGGGCGCACGCTTTTTGCGCCAAGTTCCTTCAAGCGGTCGATCACCGCCTGCACCAGCACTTCCGGGGCGGATGCACCTGCGGTGACGCCAATCCGGCTACGCCCTTCGAGCCATGCCGGATTGATCTGCGATGCATTGTCCACCATGTAGGCAGCGGTGCCCTTTTTATCGGCGACCTCACGCAAGCGGTTGGAATTGGAACTGTTCGGACTGCCCACCACAATCACCAAGTCCACCTGCGGCGCCATGAACTTGACTGCCTCCTGGCGATTGGTCGTGGCGTAGCAGATATCGCCTTTCTTCGGTTCGACGATGCTTGGAAACCTGCTTTTCAATGCGCCGATGATGCCGGCCGTATCATCGACCGACAGCGTGGTCTGCGATACATAAGCCAGCATGTCCGGATTCGTTACCTGCAGCTTCTCGACATCATCGACCGTCTCGACCAGGTACATCCCTCCCTCGGTCTGCCCCATGGTTCCTTCGACTTCCGGGTGCCCAGCATGGCCGATCATGATGATTTCCCGTCCCTCGCGGCGCATCTTGGACACTTCGGTATGAACCTTGGTCACCAGCGGGCACGTTGCATCGAACACGCGCAAGCCGCGCGCAGCCGCTTCGGCCTCGACCGACTTGGGCACGCCATGAGCGGAAAAGATCACCGTATTGCCCGACGGGACTGCATCCAGTTCTTCGATGAAGATGGCGCCCTTGCGGCGCAAGTCGTCGACCACATAAGCGTTGTGCACGATCTCGTGGCGCACGTAGATCGGCGCACCAAATTCCGCCAGCGCCCGCTCCACAATCTCGATGGCGCGGTCCACACCGGCGCAAAAGCCGCGCGGCTGTGCAAGCAATACTTCCTTATCCATTGTCGAATCCTTCTCTCTGCACTGCAGGCAGTGCTGCTGCCGTCAGAGTACGCCGATAATCTTCACTTCGAATTTCACCGCCTGCCCGGCCAACGGATGATTGAAGTCAAATAGCGCGCTGTCGTCATCAATGGCGCGCAGCACGCCTGCAAAACGACCGCCGCTGGGCGCAGAAAATTCGATCAGGTCGCCGATCACATACTCGTCGCCGCCAGCAGAGTTTTCGTCGAGCGTGGCGCGCGACACGCGCTGGATCAGGTCGGGGTTGCGCGGGCCGAATGCCTGCTCCGGCGGCAACTCGAACGTCTGGTGCGCACCTTCGGGCAAGCCGAGCAGGCAGGCTTCCAGGAACGGCGCCAGTTGCCCGGTGCCCAGCTGCAGCGTGGCCGGATTATCGTTGAAGGTCGTGACGATGTCGTTGCCGTCTGCCGCAGCGAGGCGATAGTGCAAGGTCAGGTAGGCGGCTTCGGTGACAACGGGGACGGTAGCGTTTGACATGACATCTCTCAATTGCGGGGTAACTCGTTATTGTAAGCGAGCACACGGAGAATCCGGTTGCTTTTCAGCCTGTTGGCAGGCTGCCAGATTGTCAAATTGAATCCCGATCAACGGGCAATCCGCAAAAGTTAAATTTAATGTAATTTCTGAATATAATTGCCAGCCGACTTTTATTAATATTTTTACAATTCCATGGCAATTATCGACTGGCCGGAGGATCAGCGCCCGCGCGAACGTCTGATCAAGCATGGTCCGCATGTCCTTTCGGACGCCGAACTGCTCGCTGTCTTCTTGCGCGTGGGCGTCAGCGGCAAAAGCGCGGTTGACCTGGGGCGCGACATGATCGGGCATTTTGGATCACTCAATCGCCTCTTTACCGCCAAGCTGCCTGAATTTTCAGTGATTAATGGCCTTGGCCCCGCAAAATATGCACAGCTGCAGGCAGTCTTGGAACTGGCGCGGCGCTCACTCTCGGAAGAACTGCAAACCGGACAGGCACTGAGTTCACCGCACGCGGTCAAACAGTATCTGCAACTGCTACTAGCCAACAAGCTATATGAATCCTTCGCGGTGCTGTTCCTGGATGTGAAGAACCGGCTGCTCGCCTGCGAAGAACTATTCCGCGGCACGCTCACGCACACCAGCGTCTATCCGCGCGAAGTCGTCAAGGCGGCGCTGTCGCATAACGCGGCAAGCCTCATCCTGGCGCACAACCACCCTTCCGGCACGCCGGAGCCAAGCGCCGCCGACCGTACATTGACGCAGGCACTGAAACAGGCCTTGGGATTGGTGGACATCCGTGTTCTCGACCATTTTGTCGTCGCCGGCCGGCAAGTTTATTCCTTCGCCGAGCATGGCGATATGTGAAATCGACAGGCTGCCAATTGTTAATTTTCACTAATAACATAAGACACAATTGTTTTTCGCAAGTCATTGAAAATCCACATAATTTTATATATACTCTCGTTTTTCCAAAGTTTTGGATCTTTATAAGGAGTTAACCATGGCACGTGTTTGCCAAGTGACCGGGAAGGGGCCGATGGTCGGCAACAACGTTTCCCATGCTAACAACAAGACCAAACGTCGCTTTTTGCCTAACCTGCAAAACCGTCGCATCTTCGTTGAATCCGAAAACCGCTGGGTTTCCCTGCGCGTGTCCAACGCCGGCCTGCGCGTGATCGACAAGATCGGTATCGACGCAGTGCTCGCCGATATGCGCGCCCGTGGCGAAAAAATCTAAGCGGCACTTATTAGGAAATTATCATGGCAAAATCTAACCGCGACAAAATCAAGCTGGAATCGACCGCAGGTACCGGTCACTTCTACACCACCACGAAAAACAAGCGCACCACGCCGGAAAAAATGTCGATCATGAAGTTCGACCCGAAGGCACGCAAGCACGTGGAATACAAGGAAACCAAGATCAAGTAATTGATCCGGCAGTTTCAATAAAAAGCCCCGCAGTCGCGGGGCTTTTTTATTGCAGTGTCATCCTTGGAACACGACTGACGCAGCCAACAAAAAACGCGGTCCGGAAAAATCCGCAACCGCGTTTTCCATTTACGCCGCCGACATCGATATGCCGACAGGCGACTCGTCAGGCATAGCTGCGCAAACGCAGCGAAAACTCTTGCAAGGCCTTGACTCCCGATGCCTCGGCGCGCACGCACCAATCCTGCAATTGCTGCAGCAATTGTTCGCGGCTCGAATGTGAACGCTCCCAAATCGCGCCCAGTTCCACCCGCATTTCATGCATGGTCTTGAGCGCCTTGCTGTGCGCGAAAAGTTCGCTCAATTGCTGACGCTGGGGTGCTTCCAGCTTGGCGGGTTCGCGCTGCAGCAGCTTCTTGGACGTCTTCAGGAACTTCGATTCGAGCTTCGCTTTCCCGGCGAGGCTCTCGAATTCGTCACGCCATGCGCGCCTTACCGACTTGGCATACTTGGCCATCACGTCGTAGCGGTTGGCGATCACCGATTGCAGCGTTTCGACATCCGCGACCGTTTTCTTGCGGTCGAATTTCGGTGCCGGCGCAACCTTCTTGACCTTGGCCAGGCCCAGCGACTCCATCACGCGAATATAGAACCAACCGATATCGAACTCATACCACTTGGAGGACAGCTTGGCGGATGTGCCGAAGGTATGGTGATTGTTGTGCAATTCCTCGCCGCCGATGATGATGCCGATCGGGAAAATATTGGTCGAGGCATCGGTACAGTCGTAATTGCGGTATCCCCAAAAGTGGCCGATGCCGTTGATGATGCCAGCCGCGCTGATCGGGATCCATAGCATTTGCACCGCCCACACGGTCAGGCCAAGCGCGCCAAACAGCAAAACATCGATGATCAGCATCAGGCCAACGCCTTGCCAGCTATATTTGCTGTACAGGTGATGTTCCAGCCAGTCGTCCGGTGTGCCGTGCCCGTATTTTTCGATCGTTTCCCGATTTTTCGATTCGGCGCGATACAGTTCGGCGCCTTCCAGCAATACCTTCTTGATCCCGCGCGTCACGGGGCTGTGCGGGTCATCCTCGGTTTCACATTTGGCATGGTGCTTGCGGTGAATCGCCGCCCACTCCTTGGTCACCATGCCAGTAGTGAGCCACAGCCAGAAACGGAAGAAATGGCTCGGAATCGCGTGCAGGTCGAGCGCGCGATGCGCCTGGCAACGATGCAGGAAAATCGTGACGCTGGCGATCGTGATGTGGGTTACCACGAGGGTGTAAACCAGAATCTGCCAGCCGGTTGCGCCGGACAATCCATTCGCCAGGAAATCAAGAACAGCGTCAAACATAGTCTTTATGGTCATTAAAACTCCGGAAAATTACGCCCACGCAACCTGGCCAAGCGGTTGCGCGGCGATGCTCGGTGCTGATTGTACGCTTTTTAGGCGGCGCTCGCGGCCTGCATGGGACGGGCGTCGGCGACGCTTTCGGGGACCTCGAGAATGCGCACTTCGCGCTGAGGATAAGGCACTTCGATCTGGTTTTGCTGGAACATTTTCCAGATCAACCGATTCACGTCAGACAGCAAGGCCAGGCGCCCGTTCTCGGGGTCGGCAATCCAGAATGCCAGCTCGAGTTCGAGGCCGTCCGCGGCGAACGCCACCAGAAAAGCTTGCGGCGCCGGGTCCTGCAATACACGCGGCATGCCGGATGCCGCCAGCTCCAATAGACGCAGCACCAGGTCCATGTCGGTGCGATACCCTACTGTCACGCGCGTTGCCAGCCGCATGCGGCGGTCGGTCAGAGAGTAGTTCTGGACTACGCCGGACAATAACATTTCGTTCGGCACCACCGTTTCGATGCCGTCCATGCCGCGAAGTATCGTGTAGCGCGTATTAATTTGCGTAACCTGACCGGAGTGCTCGCCGATCTTGACGATATCCCCGATCGCGAGGCTGCGTTCCAGCAGGATCACGAAGCCTGACACGTAGCTGCTGACGATCTTTTGCAGGCCCAGGCCCAGGCCGACGCCGAGTGCGCCACCGAATACCGACAGCACTGTCAGATCGATGCCGACCAAGGACAGGCTGAGCAGCACCGCAAGCAGAATAAATACCGCGCGGCCCATGCGCGCCAGCACGACGCGTAGCGACGAATGCATGGAATTCATGCGCATCAGCCGCTCTTCCAGGGATGCACCGGCCCACAATGCAATGATGAGCGTGACCAAAACCGATGCCGCAGCCTGCACAATGGTCATCAGCGGCACCTTGTTGCGCCCGACGGGCAGCACCGTTTGCTCCAGGTAGGAAACCAGCTCCGGCCACAGCCCCGTGATATAGAGCGCGACCGCACACCAAACCAGCGTGGCGAACACCTTTTCAAACGCCAGCAGCGAGGTGCCCGCCTTGCCGCCGCGGGCAAAGATGCGGCGCAAAACATAGAACGCCAGGCGAATCAGCGCAAACGAGCCGACCAGCGGAATCGCGACCCTGAGCAGGTTGACGTGATAATGCCACTGCGCGAGGATCGTTTTGGCGATGGCGATGAACCCCAGCGCAAGCAGCGGTGACAGCACGCGTGTAAAACTCTTCATCCCCAACCGCATGACGCGCATCTGGACTTCGCGCGATTCGACGCGACTGCGCACCAGACGTGCCAGCGCCCACCCGGTGACCAAGCATGCCGCCAAGGCAGCGATTTGCCACAACAGGCCGGGGTCACGCAGGTCGGACCAGAAATCGGATAAGAGGCTGGAGAGTGGGTTCTGATTCATTTCTGGTATGGAGTCGCGTCCTGTCGATGCCGCTCCCAGTTCGCGGCATAGCGCGCAGCGAGCGCGGGATTCTTCCTAACGATCAAGATATTTTCCGCATTCTTGTGCTGTGCGGTCCAGGTGAAATTGAAGCTGCCGGTGACGACGGTCGCGTCCGGCGTATCCACATCGACGACGATGACCTTGTTATGTGCATTCTGATACTTGGTTTCGAGCCATACGGGTATGCCGCAGGCATCCAGATCAGAGGCCGCGGACGACGCGGTCTTCCCGAGCTGCTGTGCATCGAGCATCACGCGGACATCGACGCCACGCCGGCAAGCCGCGACCAGCGTCATGGTAATGGTTTTGCTGGTCAACAGATAGGCCTGTACCAGTACTTGCCGGCGCGCGTCGCGGATGGTTTCGGCAACCAGTTCTTCGACATTATCCCAAGGAGCAAATGCGGCCTGCAGCGTGCCGTGCGCGGCAAGCGGCGCATCTTCGGCAAGCGCACCAAACGCTGCCGACAGCACCAACGCACCAAACACGGCACGCGCACGTACGATCATTTCCTGCGCTCGAAAACCGCAGCAAAAAAGCCGTCGGTGCGGTGCACCTGCGGTGACAGCTTCAGATAGTCTTGCATCTCAAGTGCGATCTTTTGCTCCTGCAGGACATCCTTCATCGGCACCAGGGCAAAGTCCGGATGCGACGCGAGGAACTGCGAGGCGATCGCTTCATTTTCCTCATCCAGCAGGCTGCATGTGGCGTAGACCAGTCGCCCGCCCGGCTTCACCAATCGTGCGGCGCTAGCGAGAATCGATGTTTGCTTGCCGTTCAGTTCGCAGACGGACTCGGGCGTCTGACGCCATTTCATGTCCGGGTTGCGGCGCAAGGTACCCAAGCCGCTGCAAGGGGCATCGACCAGCACGCGGTCGATCTTGCCTGCCAGGCGCTTGATCTTGGCATCGTTTTCATGGGCGATCACGACCGGATGCACATTGGACAGACCGCTGCGCGCCAGGCGCGGTTTGAGCTTGGACAGGCGCTTTTCCGACACGTCGAAGGCGTACAGGCGGCCGGTGTTACGCATCGCCGCGCCGAGCGCAAGCGTCTTGCCTCCCGCGCCGGCGCAGAAATCCGCCACCATCTCGCCGCGTCTGGCCGCGACGATTTGCGCCAGCAACTGGCTGCCCTCGTCCTGCACTTCGACCGCGCCATCCTTGAACAAGGGAAGGTTTTGCAGCGCCGGCTTCTTCTTGAGGCGAATGCCGAGCGGCGCGTACGGCGCCGGTTCGCATTCGATGGCCGCTTTCGCCAGTTCGGCCAGCACGTCCTCGCGCTTGGCCTTCAAGGCATTGACGCGCAAATCGAGCGGCGCCGGCTGGTTCAGCGCGCCGGCCAGCTGTAGGGTCGCAGCTTCACCGTCGCGCGCCACGAGCTTTTCGAACAGCCATGGCGGGAGGTTGGCGCGCAATGCGACCGGCAATACCGCGCGGTCGATCTGCGCGATGCGGCGCAGCCATTCGCCCTCTTCCGGCGAAATGCCGCCGAGCGCATCGGTGCCGACCACGTCGGCAAGGCCAAGCAAGGCCAGGCGGCGCATCGCCGGACCATGGCCGGATTCGGAAAAGCTGGCGTAGGCAAGCTTGTTGCGCAAGACGGCGTATACGCCTTCGGCAACGGCATGGCGCTCGCGCGAACCAAGTTTCGGATGTTCGCGGAAATAGCGCGACAAAATGGCGTCGGCCGGGCCGGTGAAGCGCAACACTTCGCGCAGGACTTCTTCGGCATGGCTGACGACTGCGGGATGCAATCTCATTGAATTCTTTCTTTAAGCGGACACTTCTTCTTGCACACGCACCAGACCATTGTCGATGGCAAGCCGTCCTTCGACAAACCACCGCACGGCGCGCGGGTAAATGAGGTGTTCCTGTACCAGCACGCGTTCTGCCAGCGTGTCTTCGGTGTCGTCGGGGTGGACTGCCACAGCTGCCTGAGCCACGATGGGGCCATGGTCGAGTTCGGCGGTGACGAAGTGCACGGTCGCGCCATGCACCTTGACGCCGGTGGCCAGCGCCTGGCTGTGCGTGGCCAGGCCGGGGAAACTGGGCAGCAGCGATGGATGGATATTAAGCATGCGGCCGGCGTAATGTTCCACGAAGGCCGGCGTCAGTATGCGCATGAAACCCGCCAGCACCACGAGATCCGGTGCAAAACGGTCGATCTGCTCCTGCAACGCCGCGTCGAACGCTTCACGCGACAGCCCCTTGCTGACAACGACTGCAGTCGGAATGCCATTTTCCGCGGCAAATGCCAGGCCCTCGGCATCGGCGCGATTGCTGATGACGGCGGCAATACGGCACGGCCATTGCTCGGATCGCGCCGCACGCACGATTGCCTGCATGTTGCTGCCACGTCCGGAAATCAGGATGACGATATTTTTCATGGCGCGCATTTTACCGCACTGTGGAAATAAAAAAGCCGACCGCGGGGTCGGCTTCCGGCTCTGCGGAGATCGTTCGTCTATTGGAAGGAATAGAAAACCCGGAACGCCACCTTCTTTTCAGCCCAAAACTCGGCCGCGTCACGGAACACGTCGAGCAGGATTTCACGCGCTTCCTTGTCGAACTTCGGCGTATTGGGCAGTTGCTCGATCACCACCAGAAATCCGGGCTGCGGACCCGCCTTGTATGGGAGATCGGTCAGGCAATCGCTCAGCGCATCAAAGTTCTTGCCAAAATGCTTAGGAAAATGAAAAGCATTGGCAATGCATGCCAACACTTGCTGCTTGGTCGTCGCATCGGCGCAATACGCATACAGAAAGTGCTGGCCGAGGCGGGCGGCTTCTTCCTGCAGATCGGTGACCCGGAACGCACGGATGGACTGCACCACGTTCGGTGGCACGGTTTTAAACAAGCTCATGTCTTCCTCGGCTCGTACGATGTGCATAGAAGAAGGTTCAGTGTGGAATGACTCGAATCGCATTGCTTACTCTCTGATGCGCCTGAAAGTCGCATAGTGGTCGTCGGTGTAGTAATACTCTCCCGATGATGCCGGCTCCCCTCCAGTGATGATGCGCCGGGCGCCGCGATTGCGCGCGCCGGGAGTCTTCACCGTAAATTCGTGATAATACCCGCGCTTCCGTTTCGGCAAAACCCCTTCATAGTTGCCAAAAACGACACCGTCTTTGGCATATGGGAAAGGCCCGTTCTGCTTGATCAGCACCAACGTTTGCTGTGCCTCTTTGGGCAGATCCCGGGCCGCGATGCTTTCCAGCGGCAAGGCCTCTCGTGCAAAAACCGTTACCGAGAGCAATACCGCTGCAAGAAAAAATATCCAGTTTTTCAGGAATTTAGCTTTTATCATCGTGGCCTGCTCGACCTAATTGCAAAACCAACAAGAATATTGATTTTAATACCGTAGGGTAACTTGTTGTCGTAAGCGAATCAACTCAATTTGTGGTAAGAAATTCTCTAAATTGCTAACGTATTAACTTTCTTGCCAGCTTTCGAATTTCCCTCTGCTCGCTTTTTTGCAATGCATTATTTTGCGCGTGATTTCGCCTCCAGGAGATGAATCATTTTGCATGATTACCTTTGAATGGCACGCGATTACAAATTGTTTCAAAACTTACTTGCCTCTGAATAATTGCCGGTAGCCGCTGTCCGCTGGTTTGACGTTTAATGTACAAGAGGACATTAAGGAGAACGTCATGCAGCAACTCTTCAGAATTTCAGTTTCCAGGCTCATTACCGCCATCGCGCTCGTTGCGCCATTGTCGCTTGCGCACGCCCACGGCGATGTCAACTGGTCAGTCAGTCTCGGCACAGCTCCGGCACCGATGTATGCTCCGCCACCGGTCGTCTATGTTCAGCCGCAACCGGTGTATGTGCGTCCGCAACCGGTGTATGTTCAGCCGGCAGCCTTGGTCGAATACCGGCAGCCTTATTACGTAGAGGAAGTGCGCTATCGGAAGCACGGCCACTGGAAGCACCACCATCATCACGACTAATCTGGCAAAAAATGCCGCTCCCTATGCCGGGAGCGGCACGCTTTCCTCACTCCTCCTGCCGCTTGCCTTTCTCACCGACACCGATCAGGCAGTGCGAATCACGCCTTCCAGTGGCAACGCGACGTTTTCCGTCATACCAAAGAATTTCAGTACATCGGCACGGCGCTCCAGTGCGTCGGTTTGGCCGAGCCGGATCAACTCACTGGTGTAGCTTGCCTCGAACAGCAGGTAGGACGCCAGAGCGCCGCCGTGCGCGTCAGTCGCGCCGATTGCGCCAAGCAAGGCGCGGATCGGGCGCGGCAGGCTGTGGACATGACGCACGGCGATCTCGTCCAGACGCTCCGACGGCGCAATGATGAGCATGTCGATCGGCC
This sequence comes from Noviherbaspirillum autotrophicum, assembly GCF_000818395.1. Lineage (GTDB taxonomy): Bacteria > Pseudomonadota > Gammaproteobacteria > Burkholderiales > Burkholderiaceae_D > Noviherbaspirillum > Noviherbaspirillum autotrophicum. The sequence goes on from NZ_JWJG01000028.1 coordinate 1,012,458, forward strand.
GCAACGGCGTTCTCATCCTTTGCTCCTCGGTCAGGACGGACAGCGTCAGGTTGATGCGGCTCATCCGTTCGATATCGACCGCAAGACTGTCCAGGAAGATGCTGGACATCGCATGGCCGGCAATCTGCGCCAGGGTCGGATATTCTGCCCCCGGCGAAATGTCGCGCGGCTCCTCGACCAGCCGACCGGCGCCGACGACCAGCACCTTTTCGGCGCCGAGGTGGATCGCCGGTGAAATCGGCGCCAGCTGGCGCATCGAGCCGTCGCCAAAGTATTCGCGCCGCCCATTACAAAAGATCGGTGTGGCCGGAAAAATTAACGGAATGGCGGACGATGCCAGCAGGTGCTCGACACCAATCTGGCCGCGCAATGCGATGCGCTGCGACCGCACCCATGGCGCGATATCCGCTTCTGTCTGGAAGAAGGTGATGTGCTGGCCGGCGGTGTAGGACGATGCAGATACTGCCAGCGCGTGCAACGCGCCGTCGAGCAGCGCCGCATCCAGCCGGGGAAAATTGAGCATCCGGTTCAGGAGCGTCACCAGCGGTGTATTGTCCAGCAGCGCCTTCGGTGACGTCGCCCGCCACTTGCGCAATACCCAGCCGAACGACAGCAGCGACAGCCATTTCGCGCCGGACCGGATTACGCCCAGCGAATCGGCACGGTAGACCTGGTCGACGCTGAAGTTTTCCCAGACATGCAGGACTCGATGCAGTCCTTCCTCGAAGTTATCGGCATGACATGCCAGCGCCGTAGCATTGATGGCGCCAGCAGAGGTGCCGCAGATGATGTCGTAAGGATTGCGCTCGGGCCGCCAGCCCGCTTCCCCCAGTATCGTGGATATGCCCTGCAGGACGCCAACCTGATAAGCGGCACGCGCACCGCCGCCGGTCAGCACCAATCCGGTTTTTTTCTTGTCTCCCATATTGGGAGATTAGCAGGGCGGGTCATATTTGGGGAGAGCAGCCGCATGGGCATCATGCAAAAACAACGCGGCCTATCCGGCCGCTGCATGCTTCAGTCTCCCATCACGCTGCCTTCGCGGCGCGGATCGGCGCCGCCGAACCACATGTCATCGCCGTGAATACGCACGCGCATGATGCCTTGCAGGCCCGACGTCTGTTCCATGAGGCGCACATTGTGCCCCTTCGCCTTCAACTGATCGACCAGCATGGAGGACACGCGGCCCTGCTCCAGTTCGGTCGGGCCGTTGCGGCTGCCGAAGTTGGGCAGGCTGATTGCCTGCTGCACGTTCAGCCCCCAATCCATCGTGGCGACCAGCACCTTGGCGACGTAGTTGATAATCGCTGAACCGCCGGGAGAACCGGTCGACAGCACCAATGCTCCTGTTCCCTTCTCGAAAACCAGGGTCGGGGCCATCGAGCTGCGCGGACGCTTGTTGGGCTCGACACGATTGGCAATCGGACCATGGGCATCCTGCGCATCGAACGAAAAATCGGTCAATTGATTATTCAGCAAGAACCCGTCCACCATCTGCCGCGAGCCGAATGCGTCCTCGATGGTCGTCGTCATCGAAATCGCGTTTCCCTTGGCGTCGACGATCGAAATGTGCGAGGTGCACGGCAATTCCGGTGAGGTGTCCATCCCCTGCGCGACATCGATTGCCAGCGGCATGCCGGGCTGCGCCTGGCCCATCGACCGGTCCGTGATCAGGGCTGCCCGTTCGGCGAGATATTTCTTGTCGACCAGCGGCTTGAAGCTATTGCCCGGCAAGGGTACGAAGTCGGTATCGGCAACATAGCGCGCGCGGTCGGCATAGGCGAGGCGCCCGGCTTCGGAAAACAGGTGCACCGCCTGTGCGTTCAGTCGCCCGTCTTTCGGCGCCAGCGGGCGCATGTCCTTCGTCTCAAGCATGCCCAGCATCTGCGCAATTGCGATCCCGCCGGAAGACGGCGGCGGCATGCCGCATACCGTCCATGCCTTGTAATCGGTGCAGATCGGCTCACGCACCTGGGCCCGATACGAGGCGATATCGGCTGCCCGCAGCAAGCCGGGACTGGTCGGGTGGTTGCGCACCTTGGCTTCGATGTCGCGCGCGATCGGCCCCTTGTAGAATGCGTCGGCACCACCCAGCGCAATATCGCGCAACACCTTGGCCAGCACGGGGTTTTTCAGCATGTGGCCGGTTGGCCAAGGATTGCCGTCCTTGTCGTAAAAATAGGCCGCCGCCACCGGATCCTTTTTCAAGTGCGGCTCGCTTTTCAACAGGGTTGCAAGACGCGGGCTGATCGGAGAGCCTTCCTCCGCCAGCCTGATTGCGGGCGCAAACAGCGAGGCCCATGGCAGCTTGCCATACTCCCTGTGCGCCAGTTCCAGCATGCGCAGCACGCCCGGAGTGCCGACCGAGCGGCCGCCGACGACACCTTCGTAAAACGGCATCGCCTTGCCTTCCGGCGTCTGGAAAAGTTGTTCAGTGGCGGCAGAGGGGGCAGTTTCGCGCCCATCGAAGGCCTTGACGGCCTTGCCGTCTTGCGCGCCCCGGCCTTGCGCCGCCCGGTCGTAATACAGCAGGAATGCGCCGCCACCAATGCCGGACGACTGCGGCTCGACCAGCGTCAAGACCATCTGCACTGCAATTGCCGCGTCGATGGCGGAACCACCCACACGCAAGACCTGATACCCCGCATCGGTGGCCAGTGGATTGGCGGTGGCCACCATGAATTTGCGGGCCACCGAGCCGGCTTTTTCGGTATAGCCGGAGGCACCTTCCGGGGATTGCATGCCGGGCTCCGGCGCTGCCTGCCGAGGCGCCGGGCCGGTAGCGCAACCAGCGGCCAGGATCAGTACGAGCGCAAGGGAACCAATTCTTGTCTTGTTCATGCGTGCCTTTGCGAGCATGGGAAGGAGTAGTCTATCCCGGGCAAAAAACGCTGTCATTGCGGGCCGCCGCAAATGCCCGCTTCTATGGCCTGCGCTTGAGGTGCCTCATTAAGCGCGGAGAAACCGGGGCGGCAGGCGCCCCGGATATCGGCCTTACTTCGGCTGCATGCGAATTGCGCCGTCCAGGCGAATCGTTTCGCCGTTGAGCATCACGTTCTCGATGATGGTCTTGGCCAGGTGTGCATATTCTGCCGCCTTGCCGAGACGGGGGGGGAACGGCACCATGCGTCCGAGTGCATCCTGCACTTCCTGCGGCATGCCCAGAAGCATGGGCGTTTCAAAAATGCCCGGGGCGATCGTCATGACGCGAATGCCGTTACGCGACAGGTCACGCGCCATGGGCAGCGTCATGCCGACCACCGCCGCCTTCGACGCGCCGTAGGCAGCCTGGCCAATCTGGCCGTCATAGGCTGCAACCGACGCGGTGTTGATGATCACGCCACGTTCGCCGTCCTGGCTGGCGTCGGTCTTGGACATGGCATCCGCCGCCAGGCGCGCCATATTGAAGGTGCCGATGAGGTTGACATTGACGGTGCGCTGGAACACGTCCAGCGGGTGCGGGCCGTCCTTGCCCACTGTTTTTACGGCCGGTGCGATGCCGGCACAGTTGACCAGGCCGCGCAATGAGCCCATCGACGTTGCCGCATCCACTACGGCCTTGGCGTCCGCTTCCGATGTGACGTCGCATTTGACGAAGCGGCCCTTCAGCTCGGTTGCGAGCTTTTCACCGGCTTCCACCTGTACGTCGGCGATCACTACCTTGCCGCCGTTGTCGACGATCATGCGCGCCGTCGCTGCGCCCAAGCCTGATGCGCCGCCGGTGATGATGAATACATTGCTTCCAATCTGCATTTGGTCCTCTCTGTGGAATGGGTGTAACGATGAATGCTGTGAAGAATTACGTTTACGTAAACGTAAATTTCCGGCCATTTTAGCGAATTTGCAGCAAAAGACAAAAGGCAGCCGAAGCTGCCTTTTGCCGGACCGAGCATACTTATTGTTTCGCCGCGGCCTGATCGACGGTTCCCGGCGCGCTTATAGACGCCGCTGGAGCAGTCACTGCAGCTGGCGCTCCGGCATGCGGGATGGACATCTGGGCGCCGACCGACGGCAGCAGCGGCACCAGCAACAATGCCACGATATTGATGATCTTGATTAATGGATTGACGGCGGGACCAGCCGTATCCTTGTACGGATCGCCAACGGTATCACCGGTCACCGCCGCCTTGTGGGCTTCGGACCCTTTGCCGCCGTAATTGCCGTCTTCAATATATTTCTTGGCGTTATCCCATGCGCCACCGCCGGTCGTCATCGAGATCGCGACGAACAGGCCAGTGACGATCGTGCCCATCAGCAGGCCGCCGAGCGCGGCCGGGCCGAGGAGCAGCCCCACCAGGATCGGCACGGCCACCGGCAAGAGCGACGGCACGATCATTTCCTTGATTGCGGAAGCGGTCAGCATGTCGACGGCGCGGTCATACTGCGGCTTGCCGCTGCCATCCATGATGCCCTTGATCTCGCGGAACTGGCGGCGCACTTCGATGACCACCGCGCCGGCCGCGCGCCCCACCGCTTCCATCGCCATGGCACCGAACAGGTACGGAATCAGGCCGCCGATGAACAGTCCGACGATCACCATCGGATTGGACAAGTCGAACGACGTGCTCTTGCCGACTGAATCGAGCGCATGCGTATAGTCGGCAAACAGCACCAGAGCGGCCAGGCCGGCGGAGCCGATCGCGTAGCCCTTGGTTACGGCCTTGGTGGTATTGCCGACGGCATCGAGCGGATCGGTGATCGCACGCACCGAATCGGGCAGCTCCGCCATTTCGGCAATGCCGCCGGCGTTGTCCGTGATCGGGCCGTAGGCATCGAGTGCAACAATGATGCCGGCCATTGACAGCATCGAGGTCGCGGCAATCGCCACGCCATACAGCCCGGCCAGCCAGTAGGTGGTCAGGATGGCGGCGCATACCGCGAGCACCGGATAGGCGGTGGCCTTCATGGACACGCCCAGGCCGGCGATGATGTTGGTGCCATGGCCGGTGGTGGACGCTTCGGCGATATGGCGCACCGGCTTGAAGTCCGTGCCGGTGTAGTATTCGGTGATGTAGACCATGAGGCCGGTCAGTACAATGCCCACCACGGCGGCTCCCATCATCGGTACGCGCATCGCCTCGGGCATCACGGTCCAGGTCACGACCGCGAAGCCGATCAGCGACAGGCCAGCTGCCCACCACAGGCCGGTGTACAGCGCGAACATTATTTTCTTGCCGGGCTTGGCCTTGACCATCGAGCAGCCGACGATCGATGCCAGAATCGACACACCCCCCAGCAGCAGCGGATACAGGATGGCCTGGGCTTCCGCTCCGGTGACCACCAGCGCGCCAAGCAGCATGGTCGCAATCAGCGTCACCACGTAGGTTTCGAACAGGTCGGCCGCCATGCCCGCGCAGTCGCCGACGTTGTCGCCGACGTTATCGGCGATCACCGCCGGGTTGCGCGGATCGTCTTCAGGAATGCCGGCTTCGACCTTGCCCACAAGGTCGGCACCGACGTCAGCACCCTTGGTGAAGATACCGCCGCCCAGACGCGCAAAGATCGAGATCAGCGATGCGCCGAAGCCCAAGCCGATGAGCGGCTTGATCACGTCGTGCGCGGAGACTCCGGCAGCGGCTGCCGAGGAACTGAGCCCCCAGTAGAACAGCGTCACGCCCAGCAGGCCCAGGCCGACCACCAGCATGCCGGTGATCGCGCCGCCCTTGAAGGCGACATTCAGGGCTTCATTCATGCCCTTGGTTGCGGCCTGCGCGGTGCGCACATTGGCGCGTACCGATACATTCATGCCGATGAAGCCGCAAGCACCCGACAGCAGCGCGCCCAGCAGAAATCCGAGCGCAGTCTTCAAGCCGAGGCCAGGAATAAGGGCAATCGCAATGAACAACACGACGCCGACAATGCCGATGGTGCGGTACTGCCGTGCAAGATAGGCGGCCGCGCCTTGCTGGATGGCTGCGGCGATTTCCTGCATGCGTGCATTGCCCGCGTCCTGGTTCAAGATCCAGCTGCGCGATATGAGTCCGTAGATGACGGCGATGACGCCGCATGCCACGGCAAACCACAAGCCTGTTGCCATATTCTCACCTCCATTGTTGTTCACGTCTAAGTTAGAACACGGTCCGGAGGATAGCGACGGCATTTTCCTTTAATTGCGGCCAACGGATCTCTGCTGTCGTCGTCCTGCGGGCACTGCGTACTGCAAAAACTTTTCCGTTCTTCTTTATTGGAGTCGGATTGGGCCACTCGCTGTCTGAGCTGGATCAATTCCGGCCATGGCACAAAAAAAGCGGACACAAGGTCCGCTTTTTTTAACCCGCCAATGCCGCGAAGGCTTTATCCCGGATTTCCTCGACCGGCCCCACGCCTGCAATCTTGCGATATTTCGGCGCGCCGGGCTGGCCCGACTCCGCCCACTTATTGTAGTAGCCAACCAGCACTTCAGTCTGTTCGTGATACACCTTCAGGCGTTTTTTCACGGTTTCTTCCTGGTCGTCGTCGCGCTGGATCAGTTCCTCGCCGGTGACGTCGTCACGGCCCGCAACCTTCGGCGGGTTGAATTTCACGTGATAGGTGCGGCCCGACGGTTGGTGCACGCGGCGGCCACTCATGCGCTCGATAATCGCCTCGTCCGGCACGTCGATTTCCAGCACGTAGTCGATAGCCACGCCGGCTTCCTTCATCGCATCGGCTTGCGGAATGGTGCGCGGAAAACCGTCGAACAGGTAGCCGTTCGCGCAATCCGGTTGCTTCAGGCGGTCCTTCACCAAGCCGATGATGATGTCGTCGGAGACCAGGCCACCCGCATCCATCACCTTTTTCGCTTCGATGCCCAGCGGCGTGCCGGCCTTGACCGCGGCACGCAGCATGTCGCCGGTGGAAATTTGCGGGATGTTGAATTTTTCCTTGATGAAATTCGCCTGCGTGCCCTTACCGGCACCTGGCGCTCCTAGAAGGATGAGGCGCATGAGATTTTCCTAAACGAGTTTTAAATTCGGTCGTGGTGACGGGGATATTTCACCCCAAGACATGCTTTTTATCACACAAACATTGCATGAAACTTACCACAGAATTCTGCCAAACCGGCACTTCGGTATTGTTTTCTTCTAATTTTCTTGACCAAAGTGCAGCCTTACCCGCGCCAAGTCTTCCGGCGTATCGACTCCCGCAGCCGGCGCATTTTCAGTTACGTGCACCGCGATCGGATAACCATGCCAGAGAACCCGCAATTGCTCCAGGGCTTCGATCTGCTCCAGCGGCGATTGCGCGAGCCTCGGATAAGCTTGCAGGAATGCATTGCTGTACGCGTAAAGCCCGATATGCCTTAACGGCTGATAGCCGGCTGGAAGCGTTTCTCTTGTCTTTACGAAAGCATCGCGGTGCCAGGGAATGGTGGCGCGCGAAAAATATAGCGCCCTGCCCGCCTTGTCCAGCACCACCTTGACCACGTTCGGGTTAAAAACGTCGGCCACGTCGGCAATCGGATGCGCGGCGGTTGCTATCGGCACCCGCGCGTCGATCAGCGCCGCAGCGGCGGAAATCAGCGCCGGATCGATCAGCGGCTCGTCCCCCTGCACATTTACGATCACCGCGTCATCCGGCAGTTTCATGGCAGCGGCAACCTCGGCAATACGGTCGGTGCCGGACGGATGGTCGGAGCGAGTCATATGCACCGTTATCCCGTGCTGCTCACAGGCCACGAGAATATCAGCATGGTCGGTCGCCACGACAACCCGGGCCGCGCCCGACTGTGCAGCCCGCTGCGCGACGCGCACGATCATGGGTTTGCCCCCCAAATCGGCCAACGGCTTGTTGGGCAGACGCGTCGACGCCAGGCGGGCGGGAATGATGACGGTGAATGACATGGGAATGGCGCCTGCGTGCGCAGGCGGATTGATCAGCTGGCGGATGGTGCGGGCGATGTCGGCGCATTCAAGTCGCGCGCCTGGTCGGCCCACATGATCGGAATGCCGTCGCGGATCGGGAATGCAAGCTTGTCCGGCTTGCAAATCAGCTCCTGTGCATTTTTGTTGTATTCGAGCGGTCCCTTGCAAATCGGGCAAACCAGGATATCAAGCAGTCGGGCGTCCACGACATTTCTCCACTATGCGTTCTGCCAGCGCGTCATCGAGGCGCGCTGTCACGGGGACGACCCACAAGCGCGGGTCGTTTCTCAGCGTATCAAGTTGCATACATTTTACTGCATCCTTCTCTGTCACCAGAATGATATCGGCCTGGATTTTTGCAAAAGGGTCATCGGCAAAAGCGTAATGATCGGGCAGCGGCATCTCGTCGATGACAAGGCCGGCGTTGCGCAGCATCGCAAAAAAACGCGCCGGATTGCCGATGCCCGCTGCAGCGACGATGCGCGGTCGCTTCATGCCAAGCATGGCTGGAAAATCTTGCAGCGCCACTGCTTGCGAAGGATCAGTCAGACGCTGCGCAAAATCTCCCGCCAGTTGCATACGAAATATAGGCTGCGGCAATCCTGCAGGCAGTATTTCGCCGTTGACCACCGTAAAATCGCGCCGACGCGAGGCCGGCTCCCGCAGCGGTCCGGCCGGCAGCATCCAGCCATTGCCGTTGCCTCTCTCGTCGCACAAGACGATTTCGACGTCGCGCTTCAATGCGTAATGCTGCAAGCCGTCATCGGAGACGATCAGGTTAACGTCGGGATGCTGCGCAAGCAGCGCCTGTGCCGCTGCAACACGGTTGCGACCGACGACTACCGGGCATGCGGCGCGTCGCGCGATCAGGAGCGGCTCGTCGCCAACTGTCGCAGGCGACGACTGTGCATCAACAGTCTGCGGTATGCCGTGGCTTGCGCCATATCCGCGTGAAATTACTCCAGGGACATAACCTGCGCGCCGCAATTGCTGCACCAACCAAATAGTGAACGGCGTCTTGCCGGTGCCGCCGACGAAGATGTTTCCAACCACAATAACCGGCACGGGCAAGCGGGTCGATGACGACCTGCCCAGCGTGTACGTGGCACGACGCATGGCGGACAATGTCCGAAAAACCAGCGAGAGCGGCAACAGCATGCACGACAACACCCCGCGCTGCATCCAGGCGCGCATCAGGGCAGATTCAAGAGTGGAGCGTTGCTGGGGCAAACGGAAGTTCCCGCCAATGGAAGAGACGGGTACCGCCCGTCGCGGCATGAAAGCGGCGCACGGGCGGCCGGATTCATGATGTTCTTGTTATGCATGCGCAGAGGCATGCACCGGCATTATTTCTTGCCGCTGGCCTGGGCGGCGAATGTGATCTTGTCGAAGCCAGCCATTCGCGCCGCTTCCAGCACATTGATGACTGACTGATGTGCGGCAGTAGCGTCGGCATTGATCACGATGACTGGATCCTTGCCCGCCTGTCCGCGCGCATTCGCCGTGCTTTTCAATTCGTCGGCCAGGCTGGCGGCGTCATGCGCGCCAACCTGCGTATTGTCGATCGCATAACGCCCTTGAGCGTCGACGCCAACATTGATTTCGGCCGGCTGCTCCATCGCCTTTTCGGCATCGGCGGTCGGCAGCGTGATTTGCAGCGCGGTGAACTTGCTGTAGGTGGTGGTGACCATGAGGAAGATCAGGATCACCAGCAGCACGTCGATAAACGGGATCAGGTTGATTTCCGGATCCTCGCGGCCTTTGCCTTTACGGAAGTCCATTGCAGCGCCTTATTTGCGGTTGCCGTGCACGGTATCGACGAACTTCACCGCCTGCTGTTCCATGTCGACAATGAAGCTGTCGACCAGTGCGCGGAAGTGGCGATAGAACACTAGGGCCGGCATTGCGATCGCCAGGCCGAAGCCGGTGTTGTAGAGCGCGACCGAAATACCGTGCGCAAGCTGCGCCGGATTGGTGCCGGTGGCGCTTTGCGAGCCGAAGATCTCGATCATGCCGACGACTGTGCCGAACAGGCCCATGAGCGGCGCGAGCGTGGCGATGGTGCCGAGCGTGGTCAGGAAGCGTTCCAGTTCATGCGCGGTGCCGCGTCCGGCTTCCTCGATCGATTCCTTCATCGCGTCGCGCGGCGCATTCACGTTGCGCAGGCCGGCGGCGAGCACGCGGCCCAGCGGCGAATTCTGTTCCAGCTTCGAGATGACTTCGTTGGAAATCTTTCCGTTGTGGTAGACCCGGATCACTTCATCGAGCAGGTTGGGCGGCAAAATGCGACGGCGGCGCAGGTACAATAGTCGTTCGATGATCAGTGCCAATGCGACTACGGATGCAATCAGCAACAGCCAGATCGGCCAGCCGGCGGCTTGGATAATGGCGAGCAAAACAGGCTCCTCGGTTCAAATTCGGATGGATGCAGAATGTAACGTGTTGGGCCTTTGTGAGCAAGCGTCGCGACACGACAATGCTCCAGGAAAAGTTCTTCACATATCCTGTGGATAACTTTGTGGGTAAAACCTGTTGCCGTTAGCAAAGTACTTGATTCAAAAGGCTTTTCTCTTACTGCTCAGAAATACATCAGTTTTAACTCCCTCTTTAAAATCAAAGACTTACAAACGCAAAATGTTTTTTGCAACGATTTATAACGGCCAGATGACGCATTGGCGCGGCTGTGGAAAGGTTTTGCCTTGGATGACCGCATGAATACTGGCTCTGCCATCGATAACCCTGACGGCAAGCCGTCGGTACTGACGGTGTCGGCCCTGAACCAGGCCGTAGCGCGCATGCTGGAACGCAATTTTCCTCTAGCCTGGGTTTCCGGAGAAATTTCCAATTTCACGCGCGCCGCCTCCGGGCACTGGTATTTCACGCTCAAGGACGACGGCGCCCAAGTGCGCGCCGTCATGTTCCGGGGCCGCGCGCAATACGCCGATTTTTCGCCGAAGGAAGGCGACAAGGTCGAAGTGCGCGCCTTAGTCACGCTGTATGCGCCGCGCGGCGACTACCAGCTCAATGTCGAAGCCATCCGGCGCGCCGGCGTCGGCAACCTGTACGAAGCTTTCCTGAGGCTGAAGGAAAAGCTCAATGCCGAAGGCTTGTTCGATCCGTCGCGCAAGCGCGAGCTGCCCTTGTTCGCGAGAACGATCGGCATCGTCACCAGCCCGCAGGCAGCCGCCCTGCGCGACATCCTCACCACGCTGCGCCGGCGCGCGCCGCACGTACAAGTAATCCTGTATCCGACGCCGGTGCAGGGAGAAGGCGCGGCGCAAAAGATTGCGCAGGCCATCGATACTGCATCCGCCCGTGCCGAATGCGACGTGCTGCTGGTATGCCGCGGCGGCGGAAGCATCGAGGATTTATGGTCGTTCAACGAAGAAGCGGTGGCGCGCGCAATTGCTGCCTGCGCCATGCCGGTGGTCTCGGGCGTCGGCCATGAAACCGATTTCACCATCGCCGACTTCGCCGCCGACCTGCGCGCCCCGACACCCACGGCAGCGGCCGAAATGGCTGCGCTGCCGCGCGCCGACTGGATGGCGACGCTGGAAGCGCATGCGGACGATCTGACGCGGGCGATGCGGCGCCAGCTGGCCGACAGTACGCAGTCGCTCGACTGGTTCTCGCGCCGGCTGGTCAGCCCGTCGGCCTATATCGGCCGCGAACGGCTGAAACTGCAAGCCTTGCAGGCCCGGCTGGGCCATGCCACGCGCGCGCCGCTTGAGCGTTCGCGCTTCGCGCTGGCCCATTTGCGCACCCGCCTGGCGGCGCAGCTGCCGGATACGGCCATGCCGCGTGCGCGCATCAAGGACCATGCGCGCTGCCTGGCCGCCTCCATGCACATGCAGCTTGGGCAGCGCCGGCAGGCACTCGACGCCTTGCATGCGCAGCTGGAGTTGCTCAATCCGCAGCGCACGCTGGAGCGCGGCTATGCGATGGTGCTCGACGCCAAGGGCAGAATCGTGCGCAGCCCAAAGGATTTGCATCCGCGCCAGGCGGTTACGATGCGGCTGGCGGATGGCTCGGCGGAGGTTGGCATTGCCAGCGTGCAGCCGACGCTGGAATAACGGACTGCCCCCGTCGAGGCCGGAAAGTTCCAGTGCCTGCTTGGCGATGCATCAAACTGCGGCTTCATGCAGCCAATTCGCATCCGACATACAATTGATATCTTACAAAAACGACAGCAACCCAAAAAATAGAAAGGAAGAGCACCATGGAACATACCCTCCCCCCACTGCCGTATGCGAAGGACGCGCTGCAGCCGCACATGTCTCAGGAAACCCTTGAGTATCACTACGGCAAGCACCATCAGACCTACGTCACCAACCTGAACAACCTGATCAAGGGCACCGAATTCGAAAACGCGTCCCTGGAAGACATCATCAGGAAGTCGTCCGGCGGCCTGTTCAACAATTCCGCCCAGGTGTGGAACCACACGTTCTTCTGGAACTGCCTCAAGCCGAATGGCGGCGGCGCTCCGAACGGCGCGGTCGCCGACGCGATCAACAAGAAATGGGGTTCGTTCGACAAGTTCAAGGAAGAATTCACCAAGTCCGCCGTGACTAACTTCGGTTCCGGCTGGACCTGGCTGGTCAAGAAGGCCGACGGCTCGGTGGATATCGTCAACACGTCCAACGCCGGCACGCCGCTGACCACGGCCGACAAGCCGCTGCTGACCTGCGACGTGTGGGAGCATGCGTACTACATCGACTACCGCAATGCCCGTCCGAAGTTCCTCGAGGCTTTCTGGAACCTTGTGAACTGGGATTTCGTGGCGAAGAACTTCGCCTGATCGGCGTACGCCCCTGGGATACATCCGGCAATAGCAGGCAAGCCCAGACCAAAAATCCCCGCCCGATGAAAATTGGGCGGGGATTTCTTTTTTGTCGGATAGGTGGCGCACCGCCGGGAAAAGAAGCGCCGCCGGGCGACCGTCACCGTCAGCAGCGCAGCCAACCCTTCGTGCGGGCGGTATGAATGAACGCCCTGGTGCCCTCGGCGATCTCGGCATCCGAGCCGGGGAAAGCAGCCTGAAGATTGGCCACAATAGCCGCCACAGTGTTCTGTCCGTCGCAGCGCTGCAGAATTTCGCCGGCCGACGGGTTCAGCTTGATCAGCCCTTCCGGGTACAGCAGAATATAGGCGCCCTGGCTGTCTTCCCAGCGGAACACGAAGTGCGGTGCCAGCCGAGGGCAGGCGTCGTCGCGGGTATCGGTGTGTATCGTCGTCATGATGGTATGGGCGCCGGGCGCAAGCACAATGGCTCGCCGCCCGGTCTGCCGCTCAATGCGCGTGGTTAACGCACGTAGACGTAGGCGGTTACCTCGAAGCCGAGGCGGATTTCGCAGTAGGCGGGTGTTTCCCAGATCATCGCAAGTCTCCTTAGATTGTGAAGCGGCGACATGCCGCTCCTTGATTGATTATCTGTTTGGTGCGTATGCCGAACCAGCGCGGTTTCGCCAAAAGCCGCTCATGAAAATCATGACCGGACGGTGCCGCGTTCCATCGGCGCATAGCGTCCCCAACCGTCAATTTGAACGTCGGCATAGGCAAGCATCATCGCGTCGAGCATGGACCACAGGATGTCGAGCTTGAACTGCAGGATCTGCAGCGCGCGCTCCTGCTGCTCACGCGTATTGAAATGGCCAAGGGTGATGCGCAGGCCGTTGACTACGTCGCGCGGCGCCTCGCTCAGGCGCCGGCGGAAGTAGTCGTAGCCCGCTGGCTCGATCCAAGGGTAATGCCGCGGCCAGAAATCGAGGCGGGATTGGTGGATGGTCGGTGCGAACAGCTCGGTGAGCGACGCCGCGGCCGCTTCCTGCCAGGGCCGCTGACGGGCGAAATTGACGTAGGCATCCACGGCGAAACGCACGCCGGGCAGCACCAGCTCTTGCGACACGGCTTTCTCGCGCGGCAGACCGACCGCCTCGCCCAGGCGCAGCCAGGCCTCGATGCCCCCCTCGTCGCCGTCGCAGCCGTCGTGATCCAGAATCCGCTGCACCCAATGGCGGCGCACTTCGCGCTCGGGGCAGTTGGCAAGAATGGCGGCATCCTTGATCGGAATATTGATCTGGTAGTAGTAGCGGTTGGCTACCCAGCCCTGGATCTGTTCCCGGCTGAGCTGGCCGCGATGCATCATTACCTGGAACGGATGGTGGATGTGGTAGCGCTCTCCCATCGCACGCAGCTGCGCTTCGAATTCCTCGCCGCTCCAGGGCGGATTCTCGATCATGTTCATGGTTCGTCTCCGGTGTCGATCAGCATGCCATCCCACGCCACCTCGATGCCGTTTCGCGCCAGCTCAGCCCGCTGCGCCGAATCCTCGTCGAGAATGGGGTTGGTATTGTTAATGTGGATCAGGACCTTGCGCGGCTTCTCAAAGCGCGACAGCAGCGCGATCATGCCGTCCGGTCCGCTCTGCGGAAGATGCCCGATGGCGCGCGCGGTCTTGGCGGACAGGCCGAGCTGGATCATCTCGTCATCGGTCCAGAAGGTGCCGTCGAGCAGGACGCAGTCGGCGTCGGCAAGATAGGGTTCCAGGTGCGGCTCCATGGCGCCGAAGCCCGGCGCGTAGAAAATCTTTTTCCCGCTCGCGATTTCCTCGATCAGCACGCCGATGTTATCGCCCGGATGCGCATGATGGCGATGCGGCGAATACGGCGGCGCCATGCTGGTCAGCGGCACCGGCGTAAACCGCACGCCGTCGAGCGCGGGGATGGTGAACGCCGTCGGCGGCGCCACCCGCAGCGGCTGCCAGCTCACGGTGCAAAAGTGCGACAGCACCTCGAAGACGGGATTGCCGCACGTGAGGTCTTCCCGCACCTGCGGCGTGCACCATACGTCGAGCGGCTTGCCTTCCCTTAGCATGAACAGGCCCGTGGTGTGATCGATCTGGGCATCCATCAGCACCACCGCGGCAATGCCGGTGTCGCGCAGTCCCCTGCCCGGCTGCAGGCAGGGATTGGCGCGGATCTGGGCGTGGATGTCGGGCGACGCATTGAACAGCACCCAGTCGCTGCCGGTGACGCTGACGGCAATCGACGATTGGGTGCTCGGGCGCGCCCGCACGCGGCCTTGCCGCACGCCGTCGCAGTTGTGGCAGTTGCAGTTCCATTGCGGGAAGCCGCCGCCGGCGGCCGATCCGAGTACGAGTAGTTTCATGGGCTCAGTATGCGTGCGGCCGGAAATGGGCCGCATGCGTGGATTCGCGAAATCGGCGTCATGGATTTCTGGAGCCGCGGTGCCCGATCGCCAGTTGTCCCAAGTTGGTACAGTTTGCTCGATTCTTGAACAGGTCAGGCGGCGCCGCAGCCGGCAAGCGCGCGTCGGCGGCATGGCGCGAAACTTGCCCTTATCTGCGGAACGGGACGGCGCGCCCGATCCGCAAGCGAGTGCAACCATGATCATCAAACCACGACTGGACGAGTTGAGCCTGCATACCCGCATCAGCCTGGTGCTGACGGCGCTCGCCGCGGCGCTGGTGCTGGCGCTGGGAAGCCTGTGGCTGAAGCAGACGCACGAATCGATCCGCGAAGAAGTGCAGGCTGCCACCCGCGTGGCCGAGCAATGGCTGGGCGCAGCCGCCCTCGAGATGCGGGCGCAGTCATCCGCCTGGCCCAGCCAAAGGCTGCTGGCCCATCTCCAGGCCGCAGGCCGGATCCGCGCCAATGCGCTGGAAGCTGTCGATGCTTCCGGCCGGCGGCGCTATCTCTCGCCGCAGCCGACCTACAAGGCCGGCCATTCGGCTCCGGCCTGGTTCGCCGCCCTGGTCGAACCCGGATTCGCCGCACATCGCGTCGAGGCCGGTGAACTGACGCTGATCCTGCACCCGGATGCGTCGCGCGCGACACTCGACGCCTGGGACGATTTGTGCGCGATGGCGGGCTGGGCGGGCGTGCTGCTGGCGGTGCTGTTCTTCGCGGCGCGCCATGCGCTCGACCGTGCCTTGCGACCGCTTGGCCAAGTAATGGCGGCCCTGGACCGGACCGGCCGCGGATGCTTCGATACCCGCCTGCCGGTCTTTCCGGCGCCGGAACTCGGACGGCTGGCGAAGGCTTTCAACGGCATGGCCGATCGCCTCGTCGAAGCGGTAAACGACAACGTGCGCCTGAGAAGCGAGCGCGAATGGGCTGAACGCCTGCAGACAAAAATCGAAGACGAGCGCCGCGGTATCGCGCGCGAACTGCACGACGAGCTGGCGCAAGGCATCACCGCCGTGCGCGCGCTGGCCGGCGCCATCGCGCAGCGCAGCGCCGACCAGCCCGCGCTGCACGGGCCGGCCCAAAGCATCATCGCCGTGACCGGCCAGATGCAGGATGGCGTACGAACCATCCTGCGCCGCCTGCGCCCGCTCCAAGGCGGTCCCGGCGCCGGCGCGGACGACACGCTGCGCCGCTACCTGCAGGTATGGCAGCAACACTATCCCGATATCACGCTCGGCATGACGCTGGCCGCCGGTCCGCTGCCGCTGTGCGACGACGCGCTTCAGGCCATTATGCGCATCACCCAGGAAGGGTTGACCAACGTGGCCCGGCATGCCGCCGCGACGCGGGTGGAAGTGACCCTGCGCCGGCTTGGCGCCGGCGACGACGCCTGGCTGGAACTGATCCTTGCCGATAACGGCCGCGGCCTCGGCGTTCCCTCGCCCGCAGCCGGCTGCGGCTTCGGCCTGGCCGGCATGCGCGAGCGCGTGCTCGCCCTCGCGGGCGAACTGCAATTCGATACGGCCGCCGGCAGCGGCACACGCCTGTGCGTACGGCTGCCGCTAACCACTGTCACTCCGATGGAGGAATAATCATGAGCGCATCTCTTGCCGGTCTCAACATCCTGCTGACCGACGACCACGCCATCGTCCGCATGGGCTTTCGCCTGCTGCTGGAAGGCGCCGGCGCTACCGTCACAGGCGAAGCCGGCAGCGGCGAGGAGGCATTGCGCTTGTACGCCGAAGTCGCGCCGGACGTACTGGTGATGGATGTCTCCATGCCGGGCATCGGCGGCCTGGCGGCGCTCGAGCGGCTGTGCGCTCGCCATCCGGATGCGCGGGTGCTGATGCTCTCGGCGCACCAGGACGCGGTGATCCCCGTGCGTGCGCTCAAGGCCGGCGCCACCGGCTACCTGTGCAAGCGCTGCCTGCCGGAAGAGTTTCTTCAGGCGGTAAGGCAGGTGGCCCATGGGCGCCGCTATCTCGATCCGGAACTGGCGCAGCAAGTGGCGCTGGCCCAGATTTCCGGCACCGCCCATCCGGCCGATACGCTGACCGAAAAGGAATTCACCGTCTTCCTGCAACTGGCGAAGGGGCGCACCGTCAACCAGGTGGCGCAGGACTTCCATTTAAGCGCGAGCACCGTCGGCACCCACCTCTACCACATCAAGCAAAAGCTCAACGCCGCCAATGCAGCCGAGCTGGCGGTCATCGCCATGCGTTCCGGGCTGATGGAGGCGTAAAGGCGACATGCACGAGCCGCTATTGCCAAGAACGGCACCTTTCCGCACGCACCAGCTGGACGTCGGCGACGGCCATTCCTTGTACGTGGAAGAATGCGGGCGCGCCGACGGCATGCCGCTGGTTTTCCTGCATGGCGGCCCGGGCAGCGGGTGTTCACCCGAGCACCGCCGCTTCTTCGATCCATCCCGCTTTCGCGCCGTGCTGTTCGACCAGCGCGGCAGCGGCCGCAGCGAACCGCTGGGCCGATTGCAGGACAACACCACCGCGCATCTGGTCGCCGACATCGAACACATCCGCGCCGCGCTCGGCATCGAGCGCTGGCTCGTCTTCGGCGGATCCTGGGGCAGCCTGCTGGCGCTGGCATATGCCATCCGCCATCCGGCGCAGGTCGCCGGGCTGGTCTTGCGCGGGATATTTCTCGGTTCGGATGATGAACTGCGAAGCTTCGTGCACGGCGCGAATGACGCTGCACCGCTCGCATGGCAAGACTTTGCAAAGGGCATTCCGCCGCATGAGCGCGATGATCTGCTGCGCGCCTATACTGCGCGACTGTTGGCATACGACGCGGGCGCAGCGCGCCGCTGGCTCGATTACGAGCGGGCGCTGATGGGAGAGGCGCCGCTGGCGGATGCGCCGGACGCGCGGCGCCTGGCCAAGACCGCGATCCAGGCGCACTATCTATCCAATGGCTGCTTCTCCGATCCGGATGCCCTGCTCGCCGGCTGCGCCGCCCTGCGCCATCTGCCCGTCTGTATCGTGCAAGGCCGGCGTGACGCGGTCTGCCCGCCGGACGCCGCACGGCGCCTGCATCGCGCCTTGCCGCAGGCCGAATTGATCGAAGTGGAAAACGGCGGCCATAACGCGCTGGCGCCGGAGATGGCTGCGGCCTGCATCGCGTCGCTTGAACGCTTGGCGGGACGCGCCGGTATTAGCGTATCGAGAACCCACACTCGATAAGAACCGGTCACCTTCTCCGGTGATCTCCCTACCGCCATACTCCCAGAAAGTCTTAATGGAATCGTCTGGATAGCATGGGTTCAATTTGATCGGATGGCAAAGGGCCGGAATAGAAAAAGCCCTGTCCATAGTCGCACCCGGCTTGTTTCAGGAAATCGCGTTGCGCCTGCGTTTCGATGCCTTCCGCAATGACCTTCAGCCCAAGCTTGTGTGCCATGACGATCATCGTTTCCGCGATCGTGCAGTTGCCTTTGTGGGCTGGAATATCCTTTACAAAGGACTGATCAATTTTCAGGTAGTCGATGTCGAACTTTTGCAGGTAAGCCATGGAAGAATAGCCAGTTCCGAAGTCGTCAATGGCAACCTGGATACCTGCATCGCGGTATTCCAGCAACTTGTCGCTCACTTGTGGAGAGGCATCGAGCAACAGGCCTTCGGTAATTTCCACGATGATGTTCGCCGGTGGAATAGCGCGATCTTTAAGATACCGCAGCCAGTCATGTTCCAAGTGGCGTCGACTAAACTGCGATGGTGACTTGTTCACTGCAATCTTAATCGCCATGCCGGTGTGCTCGCTCCATCGTTTCCAGCAGGTCGCGGCTTCATGAAACACCCAGTTGCCGATATCGCCCATTAATCCGGCTTCTTCAGCAATCGGAATGAAAATCGAAGGCGCAACCTTTCCAAGCTTGGGGTGCTCCCAGCGCAGCAATGCTTCAACTTCGGCAATGTGTCCATCACTCAAGTCGATCACGGGCTGGAATTCGAGGAATAGCTGCCGTGACGAGATCGCCCGACGTAGCTCTGTCGATACACGCAAGCGCGCATGCGCCCGGTCATCCATCTCTTGCGTGAAATAACTGAACTGGTTTTTGCCAGTTGCCTTCGCGTTGTACATCGCCTGGTCGGCCTTGCGCAGCAAGTCGTCGATACGTTCGGCATCCAATGGGTAGATTGCCACTCCCAAGCTGGCAGTGATCTGCGCAGTCTCGTTCCCGACGCTAAACGGTTGGGACAGGCTGGAAAGAATGTCCTGGCAAACGTACTCCACGTGTCCCGGTTCATGCAAGTCTCTCAGGAGCACGATGAACTCGTCGCCGCCAAGGCGGCCAAGCATGTCGGTTGAACGAGTGCAGCGCTTGATGCGATGCGCAGCTTCCATCAATAGCAGGTCGCCAGCTTCGTGCCCGTAGATATCATTGACCTCCTTGAATCCATCCAGATCAATAAAGAGCAAGGCGGCCTTATTCCCGGCGCGCCGTGCTTTACGTAGCTCGTCTTCAGCTTCATTGAGGAAATGTCGCCGGTTCGGAAGACTGGTCAGCACATCCAGATTCGCGTGCCGCCATACCATCTGCTCTGACTCCTTTCTTGCCGTGATGTCAGAGACAATCCCGGTCATCGCCAATGCCCGTCCGCCTTCATCACGAGACACGACAACGCCACGGGATACGACCCATTTCCAGCGCTGCCCCTCACACCGGACACGGTATTCGCATTCGTAGACAGGCACGATCCCGTTCAGCGTGGCGCACAGCGCAGCTTCTCTTCGGTCATGATCGTCCGGGTGCACGAGCTTACTGAAATTCACTTCGCCATCAAGACTGTTATTTTCCGGATAGCCAAGAATTTTCTTGAGGCCGTCAGAGAGGACATACGTGTTGCGATCGACATCCCAATCCCATACGCCTTCCCCCGTGCCTTCCACCGCCAATTTCAAGCGTTCATTCATGACGCGTAACTTTTCCTCGTCCGCCATTTTCTGGGTCAAATCACGCACCAGAATTTGAATGGCGGGCTGGCTGTTCCATGAAGCCTTGCCGGAAATTCCCTGCAAATAAATCATGGTGCCGTCGACGCGACGAACACGCCATGTGTATGGGGGATTGGACCCACCGTGCTCCAGTGCACTCGCGATCCGATCCTGCATCGTCTTCCATGATGCAGGATCAAGAAAATCGCTTGGCGAATGACCGATGATTTCGCTTGCATCCGTTGCGCCAAGAAGCCGGATGATGGAGTGGTTGGCGTAAACAAACTTATCATCCACCAGTACAAGGATGCCGTCAGGGCTGACCTCCGTTAATAGTCGGAATCGCTCCTCGCTTGCACGAAGCGCCTCCTCGACGCTTTTTCGATCGCTAATGTCCATCGCAATGCCGATGATCTGTACTGGATTTCCCGATAAATCCTTGTTGATTGTTCCTCGCACCAAAAGCCATGTCATACCGCCGGACGGGAGCGTTATCCGGCACTCGACGCTAAAGGGCTTGTTCGCCTCTGTAGCAACCTTTATCGCTTGTTCCGTTTTGGCGACGTCATCCTTGGTCAGGAAACGTTGCCATTCCTCTTCGCCCAGACTGCGAAACGCAGCGGGCAGTTCGAGCATTTGCGCGAGGACCGGGCAGATATGGACACAATGTTTTCCGGGGTCGCTCTCCCACACGCCAATGCCGGCTGCCTCTGCGGCAAGTTGATGGAGAACAGTGTGATCTGGCATGGGAATGCTCGTTTCGCGCATGTCTTGCGAATCGGGGGAAACACTAACGGCGGACAGTTCTTTTTTTCTTAGATGATTGATTTCCTTAAAGCGGTGTTCTGTCATCAAGCTCTCTCCTGAGTATCTGCTTTGGAGTGATTATCAGAAACTCAAGTTCAATAGAGTTGAACGGACCAGGCCTTCCCACTGTACCGATGCAGCGCGCCAGCTATTGAAAAGGAAGGCAAGCAAGCTCCCGGCTTATGGATAACGAAAGACCTCCTGTCAATGAACTAATTGGTCGATAGATGTTCATCCATGTAACGAGACGTGGAGCGAGACGATGATGGACCGGGATGCGATTTTCTTGGCAATTAGCCATATGGAAGGTGTAGACGTCGACAATTATTCGATTTGCGAGTTGTTCTCGGCAACATTAGCTGACGTCGCCGAGAAAATTTCCAATGACGAAATGCGCCGTTTTCTTTTAGTGGGAGCGTATTTGTATAGAACGGGTCAGGAGGAACTCGATGAGCGCTTTAGTAATGGCTTTCATCTTGAGAAACCTGATGGGTTTCACCACTAAGATTTACAAATCTGCTTGTCGCACCATCTTGCACAGCCTCTTTGCTGTCGGGTAAGGCTGCGCCCTCCTTTTCACTCCAACCGGATAGCCCGCGCCCGCTCCAGGCAGCCTCCCGGCTCAAGAAAATCGCGAGTCCACACTCGATAAAAAACCGATCACCTTCTCCGCGCTATCTCGTCGCGCCGACCGCGGCGCCGCCCGACAATGCATCAGACATCGGAGGAGAAAGGAATCGACCATGCCGAAAGAATCGAAGGGAATCAGCCTGGACGGAAACGGACAGCCGCTGTGGCTGACGCTGGAACTCACTTACCGGTGTCCGTTGAAGTGCCCATGGTGCAACAATCCGCTGGACTTCAAGGACTATGCGCAGCGCGAGCTGTCGACCGAGGAGTGGAAACGGGTGCTGCGCGAGGGGCGCGCGCTGGGCGCCCTGCAACTCGGCTTTTCCGGCGGCGAGCCGCTGCAACGCGACGACCTGGAAGAGCTGGTGGCCTATGCCGATCAGCTCGGCTATTACACAAATCTCATCACCTCCGGCATCGGGCTCAGCGAGGAACGCATGAGCGCGCTGAAGAACGCCGGCCTGAAACAGGTGCAGCTGTCCCTGCAGTCGACCAAGGCCGAGTTGACCGATGAGCTGGTCGGCGCCCGCGCGCATGCGCGCAAGCTGGAAGCGGCGCGTCTGATCAAGGCGTACGGATTTCCGATGGTGATGAACATGCCGGTAGGCCGGCAGAACATCGACGACATCGATGCCATGTGCGAGTTCGCCTCCGGCCTGGGCGTCGAGTACATCGAGTTCGCCAATCTGCAGTATTACAACTGGGCGCTGGTTAACCGCGACGAGCTGATGCCCACGCTGGAACAGGTGCGCGCGGCAGAGGCGACCGTAAATCGCTGGCGCGAAAAGCTGGACGGCAGCATGACCATCTATTTCGTCATCCCCGATTACTACGAAGGCCGGCCCAAGGCGTGCATGAACGGCTGGGGCGCGATCCACCTGACCATCGCCCCCGACGGCGTGGCCATGCCGTGCCAGGAAGCGCGCACGATTCCAGGCCTGGAATTCGAATCGGTGCGCGACAAGCCGCTGTCATGGCTGTGGCATGAGTCGCCGCTGTTCCGCAAGTACCGCGGCCTCGACTGGCTGCCCGAGCCGTGCAGCTCCTGCTCGGAAAAGGAGAAGGATTTCGGCGGCTGCCGCTGCCAGGCCTTCCTGCTCACCGGCGACGCCTCCAACACCGATCCGGCCTGCAGCCGTTCGCCGCATCACCATCTGGTGCAGGAGGCGGTGGGCAGCGTGACGCGCCCGCTGCGCTTTCGCAAGCCGCTGTACAAGCGCGCCAGCAGCGCCGTCTCGACCGCTTTCATGGAGGATTGAATGCGCCATCCCTACGACACCGCTACCGGCACGGTGCTGCTCGGCCTGCTGCTGACCGGCCTGCTGTCGGCCCTGCTGCGACTGCTGACATAAGGCGCGCGATGGACGGCATTCCTTTCGATCTGCTGCTGCGCTGGACCCATTTCGCCGCCGGCATCATCTGGGTCGGACACAACTATTCGAGCGTGATCCAGCGTCCGACCTGGCAGCCGCTGGCCGCAGCCGACCTGAGCGACGACACGAGCCCGCGCTTTCAGGCGCTGCTCAACCGCGAGCACGGTTTCTTCCGCTGGGCCTCGGTGGTTGCCTGGTGCGCCGGCATCCTGATGCTGCAGCAGCGCGGCTGGCTGGCCGGCGCGCTCGGATTGCAGGGTGCGCTGGCGCCGATCGGCGTGGGCACCTACATCGGCACGCTGATGATGGCCAATGTCTGGCTGGTGCTCTGGCCGCACCAGCAAAAGGTGCTCGGCCTGAAGCCGGCGACGGTGGAGGAGCGCCTGCGCTGTTCACGCATCACCCATCTGTCGTCGCGCACCAATACCATGCTGTCGATCCCGCTCCTGTTTTTCATGGCCTCCAGTTCGCATGGCGGCCTGCTGGCCGGCTGATGCCATGACATTGCATCCGTCCCACCGCGTTAGCGCAGTCTGGAATTTCGCCGCAGGACCGTCGCGCCTGCCCGACGCCGTGCTGGCGCGCGCCGGCGCGGAGTTGTTCGACCGTGGCGCAGACGGTGCGGCGGCAATCGAGCGCCCGTTTTCCGGGGCCGCCTTCCGCAGGGTGCTCGATGACGCGCGCGAGCGTCTCGCGCGCCTGCTCGCCGTGCCCGACAACTATCGCGTGCTGTTTCTCGCCGGCGGCGCCATGCACCAGTTCTCCGCGGTGCCGATGAACCTGCTCGACCCGGCGCGCGGCCTGACGCGCGTCGCCTATGCGGACTCCGGCTACTGGTCGAAGCGCGCGATGCAGGAAGCGTCGCGTTATGCGCAGGTCATCGTCGTTGCCGGGCATGCCGGCGAAAGGCCGCTGAGCGCGCCGGCAACGGGTGACTGGCGCGTGCCGCCGGACTGCGCGTATTGCCACCTCACCGCAAATGAAACGGTCGACGGCCTGGCCTATCCCGCGTGGCCTGACACCGGCGATGTGCCGCTGGTGGCCGATGCGACGTCCTGCTTTCTCGGCGCGCCGTTCGACGTCTCCCGCTTCGGCCTGATCTATGCCAGCGCACAAAAGAATATCGGCCCGGCCGGCATGACCGTGGTCATCGTGCGCGAGGATTTGCTGCAGAGGCCGGCGCGCGCCGCCCCGTCGCCCTTCTGCTACCGACTGCAGGCGGCATCGGAGGCAGGCGTCAATACGCCGCCGACACTGGCCATCCAGCTCGCGGGCATGGTCTTCGAGTGGCTTGCCGACTGCGGCGGCTTGACGGCGGTGGCTGCGGCCAACCGGCGCAAGGCCGATCTCCTGTACAGCGCCATCGACAGCAGCGGCGGCTTCTATACGGCCCCGGTGGCGCCTGGCCATCGCTCGACGATGAATGTGCGCTTCCATCTGACCGACGACAGCCTGACCGAGCACTTCCTGCTTGGTGCCGAAGCGGCGGGCCTGACCCATTTGCGCGGCCATCGCCAGGTCGGCGGGCTGCGCGCCAGCCTGTACAACGCCATGCCGCTGGCGGGCGTCGGCGCGCTGGTCGACTTCATGGCCGAATTCCAGCGGCGCCGCGGATGAGCGAGAAGCAGTGGCTTGGCCTGCTCGGACTGGCCGGAGGCATCGACAAGGACGGCAGCCGGGCGGCCGAATTGCTTGCGGCGGGATTCGACAGCGTTGAATTCGGCACCGTGACGCCGCAGCCCGAGCCAGGCATCAATCCCGGCGTTGCGGCACTGGCGGCCCGGCTCGCGGCGCTTGCCGCAAGTACCGATACGCGGATCGGGATCGGCATCGGCATGGGTGACGGCATCGAGCCGGCGGCGCTCGCGGCCGAGTGGGTCTGCGGACTGCGCGCCGCATGGGACGCAGCCGATTACCTGAGCTTCAATTTGAGCGCACGCCGTTACCGGCCGCTGTTATCCGCCGAACACCTGCCGCTGCTCAGGCGCGCCATGGAAGCCGTCGCCGCCGAGCGGCAGCGGCGCACAAAGGAATCCGGCCGCCACGTCGCACTGACGCTCAAGCTGCCGCTCGGTTCAGGCGACTTGCTCCCGCTGATATTGGCCGAGGCGGCGGCCGACGCCGGCTTTGACGCGGTCACCGCAGTGCTGCCCGAGCACGCAGAGCGCCTGGCCCGCCTGCGCCATCTGGCGGCGCGCCTGCGGGGCAAAGCGGCGCTGGTGGCCGTGGGCGGCATCCGCGACGCCGGCGATATAGCGGCCGCCCTGGCGTGCGGCGCGAGCGGCGTGCAAGTCCATACCGCCTTTGCCCAACGCGGCGCAGCCTGCCTGGCGTCGCTGCGCGGTCGCTGATCGCGGTTGACGCAAGGCGCCGCTTTTTTACCTGCCGCTGTCGGAAGCGCCGCCCTGCGTGGCGCCCGAACTGCCGCTGGCCGTGTCCGACGACATCCCGGCCAGCGCCTGCTTGAGCACGTCGGCATGCGGGTTCTGCACCAGGCCGCTGATGACGTCGTTTGCCGCTACCTCACGCTTGTAATAGGCGCCGGTCTGCTCCCGGTTGAAGCGGATGTCCTGCACGCCGATGGCGGCGCTGCCGAACAAGCCCTTGGTGCCCGACCATACGACGATATCGCCGGCACCCGCAGTGCTTTGCGCCACCTTCGACCAGTCAAGCACGGTCAGTCCGGCATCCGCGCTGAGCGCGAAATTGTTTTTCTGCCTGAAGCTGTTCACCGCCTTGTCGCTCGTCAGGATCAGGGCGATCGGCCCGCCTTCGGCGCCGGCTTGCGCGCCGATGCTGATGCCGCCGACGTCGTAAATGGCGGGGTCGCTCCAGGTGCCGTTGTTCTTCGCCAGCAGCACGCCTGCGCCGCCGCTGCCGCCAATGCCGAGTGAGGCGCGACCGTATTCCGGCACGATAAAGACGCCCTTGGCCTGCTGCAGCAACTTGTTCATGCCCGGTTCGTTTTCCATCCGCTTGACGACGGCGGCGGCGTCGTTGATGTGCTGCAGGGCATTCGCTTGCGCCTTGCCGGAAAACTGCATTTCCTCGCGGCCGCTATCCATGGATTGCGCGAAACCAAGGCTACCCAGCGACATCAGTGTGAGTGAACAAGCTGTAACAATTACCCGCATTTTGTATTTTTCAGCCTTCATTTCACGTCCCTTTCACGTTCGTTGCCTGTTCAGCCATGCGCTGCCGCACGGTTGCGCCAGAACGCCGATAAATCGCCACGCCAAATACATGCGGAAATTTTTCAGGCAAGCAGCGCCGGTACATTACGGCTCAAGGAGTTGCAAGCGACATGCCTCCCAGTCGCTCGAGGACGTTGCGGGTGATCCTGTCCACCCGCATGTCCTGTCCGCTGGCAAGCACTTGCGCCCAGTCCGTCGTGCCGGCATTAAACACCGTGCCGTTGCGCGTGAACGTGCCCATGGTCGCTGCATGAATGCCGGCGCCGGCGCCATGTGTTTCGCGCGGCGGGCGCTCCTGCCAATCGCCGTCGAGCAAAGCCGCCGCCAGGAGCTGCAAGCCCGGTGGCGTGCCGCAGCGCCCGGCATCCGGGGCAAGGGTTGCAAGTCCGCTTGCCTGGTCGAAGCTGTCCAGCGGCGCGCCGTCGCACTCGTAGCCGACCAGCGGCGGACAGGTGTCGGCGCCAAACGCCTCGCCGCGCCGCAGCCCGGTGCCGGCAAATGCCCAGTGCTGCGGCTCCTGCACCACATACCCGCCGGTGCGGCGCGCACCGTCCCACCAGCCGCCGCCATGACGGTAGCTCGCACCGGTCAGCGCATCCTCCGGGCGGCCCGCGCCGCTGGCCGGCCACCAGTGGTCGAAGGCGCCCCGCGGCCCGCCCTGGTGGCAGACGATCGCGCTTGCGTTGTCCACCACATGAATGCGCCACCAGCAGAGGTTCGCGCCGAAGAAGGCCACGTTGCCGCCGCCCGACACGAAGGCTTCCACCCGGTCGCGCATGGCCTCGCTCCAGTATTCGTCATGTCCCACGCTCAGCAGCAGGCGATAGCGGCTGCACAGCGCCGGATCGTCATGGAGGTCGAGGTCGGTGCAAAAGTCGGGCGTGCATCCATGGCGCGCCAGCCAGCCGATGAAGCGCGCATCCCAGTGCGCGAAGGTCTGGCGCGGCGAACTCGGGTCGTAATGATCGAGCGCGCCCCAGGTATTGCCGCCGATGCCGCCGCCGGGACGGTGCAGCGAGACGCGTGCGCCCGGCGGGTCGAGCGAGCGCGGCGGATTGACGTAGAAGCAGCCGCCGCCGGTGCAGTTGTAGGCGTGGTAGGTAGCCAGCGGAAGCTTATAGAGAATCGGGCTGCGCCCCTGGCCGCGCACGACGAACAGCGCGGCCGCGGTGGTGGCGGCCAGATGGAACGCCGCTCCGCCCGGCTCCTCCAGGTGCGCCAGATACACCGCCGAAGGCCAGTCGTGCGGAATGGCGAACTCGTACGCCGGCCACTGCCAGTCGTCGGCGGCCCCGCCAGGCTCGGCAAACTGTCCGGCCAGCCAGCGCGTCTCGTGCACCGGTTGCAAGCCATCTCCCCAGCGGTAGAACACCACGCGAAAGCGCGTGGCATCGGTCGACACATGCAGCACCAGATGTTCGCCCGGCGCGACGCCGGCGCGTGCGGGATAACCGCGGATCATCGAAGCCTCCCTGGACAAGATGCGGCAAGGGCCGCCGCCGGCGGCCATCATCGGGACAGGCGGGTCTAAGAGACCGGGTCCGGCTCGACGCGTTTTCGTATCAGGAAGGGCGGCATCGCCAAGGCGTGCATCGGCGTGCGGCGGAACGATTCGAGCGCCTCGGCCGGCGTCTCCACGATCGGCTCTTCCTTGCGGTTGAACGAGGTGTTGAGCAGGACCGGCACCCCGGTGCGCGCATTGAATTCGATCAGCAGTGCGCGCAGCAGGGGATCGTCGCCCTCGCCCACCGTCTGCAGCCGTGCGGTGCAGTCGACGTGCGTGACCGCCGGAATGATGTGCGCCGCCTGCGGGCGCACCGGCGCGGCGAACTGCATGAAAGGCGATGGCCGCCGGATGTCGAAGAATTCCTCGGCACGTTCCAGCAGCACGAAGGGCGCCAACGGCCGGAACCATTCGCGCTCCTTGACCCGGGAGTTGATCCAGTCGCGCATATAGCCGTGGCGGGGATCGCCCAGGATGCTGCGATGGCCAAGCGCGCGTGGCCCGAATTCGCTGCGCCCCTGGTACAGGGCGACGACCTTGGTGGCGCACAGCAGGTCGACCATGCGCGTGCACAGCGCGCCGGCATCGTCGATGCGCTCGACGATCAGGTCGTCGGCGCCGCGCAGCGCGGCTTCGATGTCGTCCAGGCGCGGCTGCGGCCCGAGAAAATCGCTTTCCCAGCGGAAGTCGCAGCGCGTGCCCAGCAGTTCGGTCAGGCCGTAGACGGCGCAGCCAAGCGAAGTGCCGGCGTCGCTCGGCGCCGGCGGAATGAAGACGCGCCGGAATGGGGTTTCGCGCAGCAGGCGGTCATTGGTCGCGCAATTGAGGCCGGTGCCGCCGGCGAAGCACAGGTTCTCGGCACCGGTCTGGCGATGCAGCCAGCGCGCCACCTCAAGCACCGCGTCCTCGAACGCGCGCTGGCCGGCCGCAGCCAGGTTGGCGATATCGGCAAAGCGCGCCGTATCGGCCGTCTGGCCGTCGGCGTAGCGGAAGCGCCCGCGCTCGGCGAGCACTTCGAACCAGCGCGCCGGAATCGTTACCTGCGCGCCGTCGACATCGAGCGGCGGCAAACCGAGCGCATCCGGATTGCCGTAAGACGCCAGGCCCATGACCTTGCCCTCGCTGCCTGCGCCGGAAAAGATCGCCTGCGTCAGCAGGAAGTAGAACATGCCGAGCCCGACGAGACGCCGCTCGTTGCGGTCCCACAGCTGCTTGCCGACGCACTCCACACGCTGGCGGTCGGCGCGGTAGAAGGAGGACACTTCGCGCCAGTCGCCAGGCACGCCGGCCGTGCCGCTCCATTGCTCGGTCAGGTCGGACACGGGGCTGCCCTGGCCGTCGATGATCATCACCGCCGCGTCCTCGAAGGGCGACGGATGGAAAACGCTGTAGACGTGCGCCAGGTGATGCGATATCCGTGCACGGCGGCAGCCGGGAGAAAGCCGCAGCGACTCCATCAGTTCCTGCTCGTAGGCGGCCAGGTTGTCGATCTCGCTGTCGGACGAATAGCATTCGACCAGCACATCGATGGCCCCATCCAGGCCGGCCAGCTGCGGCAGGTACACTTTGCGGAAGTCATCGACCTTGCCCCAATGGTGCTTCTGCCGCGTCAGCCTTTCCTTTTGAATCGCGAACACCACGCGCGATCCCTCCATCAGGCACAGGCTGGCATCCTGGGTCCGGTTCACGCCCAGTATTCTCGGTACATCGCTCATCGTTTTCTCCTATATTGTCCATGCGGTCATTGCAGCGCTTGCCATGCACCGCCATTGCTGCCTTTGCGCAAACGCCCCGGGCCGCTGGCCGGCGCATGCGGGGCGATCAGCAGTGTCTCGTTCGAATTACCCATGGGTTTGTTCAACCGCTGCGGCGTGGCTGCGCCACCGGCCGCAGCGCATCGTCGGTGGCGGCAACGATCACGCGCCGGAAGAAACGCACCAGTTCCGGCACATGATGATCGAACGTAAACTGCGGCCGCTGCTGCCACACGTTCTTCCGCACCGCTGCCACTTGCGCTCGATCGCGCAAGGCCGCGCCGAGCTGCTCGATGTCATCGAAGAAAATGCCGGTGCCGAGCTGTCTGCTGAGCGTTTGGCTTGCCACTACTGCCGCGCTGTTGGTGCGCTGGATCATCGGCAGCCCGGCGGCGGCCAGAGTAGCCATGCGCGCCGGGTAATTCAGGTCATCCCAGTTGGCGCGCCGGATCTCGCCGCCATTCTCGCTGGCGAAGGCATGCAGCCAGCCGGCATCATAGCGCGAAAACTCGTTCACCCAGTGCGGCTGGTCGACGTTCGCGTGCAGGTGCAGGTGATCGGGCGCGAGCGCGGCCGTCCTGTCGATCCATTCGCGCCACTGCCCGTGCGTGTAGTCGCCGTAGAAATGCAGGTGGATGTCCTGCCCGGCCAGCGCCGCCACCACCTCCGGGTGCAGGCCGATCGGCCGGCCCGGGACGACGGTATGGACGGCGCCGTCCGCATCCGACAGCAATGGCGCCGGCTGGCGCTCGAACCAGTCGCGCTTGGGCAGGTCGCCGTCCAGCACGTGCGTCGGCCTGGCGCGCGACACGCCGGGGATCACGGTGTCGAACCAGTCGCGCATTTCCGGGCTGCAGAAAATCTGGCCGTCGGCATGGCGGTAGAGGTCGATCAGCTGCGGCCAGGTGCCCCGCTCCAGGCAGATGAACGGCCCTTCCTTGAAATGCCAGACGAATGGAATGCCGCGCGTGGCCATCAGCACTTCATGCGCGAAGGGCACGGCCTGCCAGTTGAGCAGCGCGTAGATGAGGTCGGGGCGGATGCGCCGGACGGCGCGACGCCAGTCATTCTGCGGCAGGTCTTCGACATGGCCGAACGGCACCGGCCCGACCGCGTTGTACCAGTGCGGCTGCGGCGTCCACAAGCCGTACAGCTTGTGACCGGCCTCTTCCAGCGCCAGCACGCGGTCGGCGTTATAGGCCAGCTCCCCCACCAGCAGGATTTTCAGCCCATCGGCGGCGGGCGCGGAAGCCGGGCGCTCGCGCATGGAGCGGAAGTGATCGATTTCATCGACCGCGTTGCCGACCGATGAATGAAAGCGCAGCGGCTGCGTCACGCGGTAGTGCCGGCGAAACGGATTGATGCCGCCCGTCGGCTCGCGCATGAGCTTGTGGCGCTGCTGGGGATGCGCGACCCACTCGCAAGTGACGCAATCGCTGGCGACAAAGCGTCCATGCGCGCGCAGCCGTTGCCAGTACAGCCGGTCGAGGTCGTCCGACTCCAGCTCGGCACGTTCGACCCAGCGCTCGTCGCGCTGCCGGTGCAGGCACTGCACCAGCTGCAATGGATAACCGGCGATCTGCCCCGGCGCGCTGCGGTTGTAATGGTGGCGCGCGCCGGAATAGGCCAGGACCGCGTCCGGCGTCTGGTCGAGACAGGCGGTCAGGCTGCGCAGGTGGTCGCGGTAGTAGACGTCGTCGCTGGGCAGGTAGGCAATGAAGCGTCCCTTGGCCTGGGATAGCCCTTCATTCAAGGCCCTGCCCAGCCCCTGGTTTTCGGCCAGCTTGCAGTAGCGGATGCGCGGGTCGCTCAGATAGGGCAGCACCGTGTGCGTCGTGTTGTCGCGCGATCCGTCGTCGACGACGATCGCTTCCCAGTCCGGCAGGGATTGCGCCAGCAGACTGTCGAGCGCGCGCGCAATGAAGAACGATTGCTCGAAAGTCGGCATCAGCACGCTGACGGACGGCGCGGCCGTGCTGACCAGCGCTGGCGGCTGCGCCGAAGTCCGGGAGTGCGGCTGCGTGTCGCTTTCGTTGCCCATGTCCAGTTTTCCGCGTGCAATCATTTATCGACATACGGCGCTTCGACGTGCAAATTATGTGCCTTGATCTGTGAACTTGAGCAGCGGCAAACGGTTCATCGTACTGTCATAAACGCACCGCAGAATACGATCAGCCAATCGGGATGGTTATTCGGCGCGGAGGCATGGGATGGAGATCACCGATGAAATGTTGCAAGCGGCAGTCAGGAAAGCGGTCGAGGCAGGTTTATTACCCCGAAATGCATGCCGCGACGATGTGATCGCCAGCAAGGAAATCATGCGTCCAATCGTGCAAGCGATTTTGGCGGCCAATCCGCACGAAATTTGTCGCAGCGGCACACCTTCCCTGGTGCACAATCGTGCCAATTCATCTTTTCCCACCAGGCAGGATGTGAAGCATGCAATTTCTTCCTATGCATACGGCTGAAGTTTTTTCCAACGCTTTACGCCGGCCTGCAACACCATCCCGCCGCAATTGGCCAGCGTTTAACCCATATCAAACCTGCCGCCTTGCGGGGTAGTTCACACGCGCCAAGTCTGCGTACGCTGTGGGGATTCCGGTTTTCGGAGATGTGCGATTTACGTGAGTTCCTATGTTTAACCCGAAAGCCGCCAGCGATCGCGCGACGGGCATCGCGGTCATGGCCGAGCGCATTGCGCTGTGGCAGTCAGGCGTTTTACACCAGCAAGTAATATATGCGGCCTGCCTGCATGTGCTTGCCGCCGTCGTCCTGTTCGCGCTGCTCCGGCCACAGCCGTTGGCGCCGGCCGCCCTGCACGAGTTCGCGTTCGCCGCCGGCGTATGGGCTGCCGGCACCGCCGGCTGCTATGGCTTTAGCGCTGCGCGCTTTGCCGACAAGCATCCGGCCCGTGCACCGGGATGGTTTTGCACGGCGGTTTCGCTGTGGGCGCTGGCATGGGCGGCCGCCTTCTGGCAATTGCTGCCGCTTGTGCCGGGCGAAGCGCTGCTGGCCATCATCCTGCTGCTGGCGGCGGGCACCGCGCTGGCGCTGGCCGCCAGTTTCGCGGCGATGGCGTGCTTCACCCTGTTCCTGCTGCTGCCGTTCGCCGCGCATCTGCTGACCGGCGACATCCGTTCCGGGCTGTCGCTCGGCCTCGTCGTGCTCGCCCTGCTGCCCTTGTACCTCGCACTGTGCCGGCGCCTGAACCAGATCGTGCTGGAGAATTGCCGCCTGCGCATCGAGAGCGAACAGACGTCCGCGCAGCTACGTGAAACAGCCGGGGCCGAAGCGGTCCTGCGCGAGCGCACCGAGCAGGCATTGCGCGTGGCAGAACAGGCCTGCGCCGACAAGACGCGCTTTCTTGCAGCGGCCAGCCACGACCTGCGCCAGCCGGTGCATGCGATCAGCCTGTTCGTCGCCGCCCTCAAGCTTGAAAACTTCGACACCCGCGCCAAGTACCTGGTCGACCGGCTGGACCGCTCGCTGGCCGGCCTGGACGAACTGTTCAACCGCCTGCTCGACATCTCGCGCATCGACGCCGGCGTCATCACCCCGTCGGTTCGCGTGTTCGAAGCCCATCCGATCGGGCAGACGCTGGAGACGCGCTTCGCACCGCTGGCGGCCAGCAAGTCCCTGCGCTTTCATGTGCATTGCCCGAAGGGGCTGTTCCTGCACACCGACGCCGAACTGCTGATCGAGCTGATCATGAACCTGCTGTCGAACGCGTTTCGCTATACGGAGCGCGGCGGCGTGCTGCTGGCGTTTCGTGCGCGGCAGGACAAGGTGCTGGTGCAAGTCTGGGACAGCGGCTGCGGCATCCCGGAAGACCATCTCGACCGCATCTTCGACGAGTTCGTCCAGCTCGGCAATCCGTCGCGCGACCGCAGGAAGGGGCTGGGCCTGGGGCTGGCCATCGTCAAGCGCCTGTCCGGCATTCTCGGCTGCGTGCTGCGCGTGCGCTCGGTGCCGGGCAAGGGCTCGGTGTTCGAACTGGAGGTTGCGCGCAGCACCGACATCACGGCGGCCGACTATGCCGCAACGCAGGGCGAACAGGCCGAACACGACCTCAGCGGCATGCTGGTGCTGGTGGTGGACGACGAGATCGATATCCTGGCGGCGATGGAAGCGATCCTGTCGTCCTGGGGCTGCTATGCCATCTTGGCCCGCTCGATCGACGAGGCGCTCAAGTATGTCGACGCCAGCCTGCGCTATCCCGATGTGCTGATCACCGACCACCGGCTGGGCGACCACAAGACCAGCTTCGACGCGGTCCGGGCGGTGTCGTCGGTGGTGCCTTACGAGATACCGGTGATCGTGATTTCGGGCGAAGCGAATTCCGCGCTGGAACGCGAGGTGCAGGACATGGGCTGGCTGTTCATGAACAAGCCGGTCAATGCCGCCAGCCTCTATCGCGCCCTACAGCAGGCACTGGCCATCGGCAGGAAGGAGTTTCCGCAAGTGGCGTAATGGCAGGCACGCGGCGACGGGCTGCGCGGCGTGGCCGCCTCAGAGCATCGGCAGCTTGATCCCGTACCTGGCCACCGCGATCAGGGCCTGCGTGCGCGATGCCACTTTCAATTCGCGCAGGATCGCGCTTACATGGATCTTGACGGTCGACTCGACGATATTCAGGCGGCGCGCGATGAGCTTGTTGGGCAAGCCCATGATGATCAGGGCCAGCACTTCCTTTTGCCGCTCGGTCAGCGACCAGGTGCCGGAAGCATCCGCGCTGCCGGCTGCGGCGTGCGGCAGCGCGTCCGTGCCGAGGATGCTTTCCGGCAGATAGACGCGGCCGTCGAGCAGCGCCTCGATCGCGCTGCGCATGCGTTCCGAGTCAGCCGATTTCGGCACGAACGCCTTGGCGCCGAGTTCGAGCGCCTTGAGCACCGTGTTGCGGTCCTCTTGCGCAGAAACGACAACGACCGGCATCAGGGCGTGCCGTTCCTTGAACAATTCCAGCGCGACGAAACCCGGCTGATCGGGCAGGTTCAGGTCGAGAAAGACGAAGTCGATGGCCTCGGCCGCGGCGATCTCCAGCGCCGAGGCGCAGCTGTTGGCCTGCCACAGTTCGGACTGCGGCTGAATCCTTTTGATCATGATCGCGATGCCTTCGCGGATCAGCGCATGATCGTCAACAATCAGAATCTTCATTGTCCGCGCCATCTCACCAGCGTGTTTGCGACAGTCGAGAGCCTACTCCCAAGGCCATACCGCGTCTTTACTACTTGAGTATGATCGAATCGCCTGTCGTCCTGCGGTATCGTGACCCTGATCTGATCCAGAAGAAATCTTGTATCTTCATCGTGAAAAATCAGGGCTATCGTGATCAATGACAAGCAATCGTTTCATTGCGCGAACTATCTGTCTGCGGCGCGAGCCCAATAGCCGGAAGAGGCGATCCGCATGCGTTTTCCCAACCAAGTCACGATCGGCGCCCTCCCGCGCCCGCCAGAAGTTGCGTCGAGCCAAATTCCTTGCCATGTCGGCCAATCCTCGACGTCGCCGGCCCGCCTGCGGCAGCGCGCGCCTCGCGCAATCGGCGCGGCCGCTTCATCCATGCCCATGCGCAAGTCGGCGCATCCGGCCTCAACAAGTCGGTGAACTCTTATGATGAACAACGACAAAGACAAGACCGTGGTACGTAGCCGCCGCGTGCCGCCTTCGAGCGCAGGCAACCAGCCCGAGGAACACAGCGTGAACGTGCTGCCGGTCGGCACGCGCCTGGGCGAATTCGAAATCCTGGAACTGATCGGCGAAGGCGGCTTCGGCATCGTGTACCTGGCGTACGACCATTCGCTGGAGCGCCACGTCGCGCTCAAGGAATACATGCCCACCGGGCTGGCCACGCGCACCACGCGCATGGCCGTGACGGTACGCTCGCAGCACAATGCCGACACTTTCACGGCGGGCCTGAAGAGCTTCGTCAACGAGGCACGCATGCTGGCGCAGTTCGATTCGCCGTCGCTGGTGAAGGTGTACCGCTTTTGGGAAGCCAACGGCACGGCTTACATGGTGATGCCGTTCTACGAAGGCATCACGCTCAAGAAGGCGCTCAAGGAACACCGCATCACGCCGACCGAAAACTGGATCCGGATGCTGCTGGCGGACCTGTTCGATGCCATCGACACGATCCACCGCGTGCAATGCTTTCACCGCGATATCGCGCCGGACAACATCCTGCTGCTCAAGGATGGCCGGCCGCTGCTGCTTGATTTCGGCGCCGCGCGCCGCGTGATCGGCGACCTCACGCAAGGCCCGACCGTGATCCTCAAACCGGGATTCGCACCAATCGAGCAATATGCCGATATTGCCGGACTGCGCCAGGGCGCCTGGACCGACATCTATGCGCTGGCCGCCGTGGTGTATTACCTGATGACCGGGCGCGCGCCACCGCCGGCCGTCGCGCGCATCGTCAAGGACGAAATGGTGCCGGCGCGCGAAGTCGGCAAAGGCCGTTACACCAAGCCCTTCCTGGCCGTCATCGACAAGGCGCTGTCGGTCAAACCGGAACAGCGCTACCAGTCGATCGCCGAACTGCGCCGCGCGCTCGACATCATGGAGTCGGTGCCGCGCAGCCTCCCGCGCACCGGCACGCACTGGAGCAATACGGACGTGCCGACCGTCCCGATCGGCGGAGCCCGGCAGGATGGCAGGCCGCAGGAAGGCGCCGACGAGCGCCCCGTGGCCCAGCCCGACCGCGACTGGCAGCGCGCGCGCGGCATGCGTCATGCCGACGACGGCGCCCGACGCGGCAAGCCGGCATGGCTCGCGCTGGGCCTGCTGCTATTGGCTGGCATCAGCGCCGGCGGCTACTGGGGCATGCAATACTGGAATGCGCCGCATCAGCCGGCGCTCACCGATTCCCACAATGCGCCGGCGGCCGATTCTTCCGGCACGTCTTCCGGGGCGTCGTCCGCCTCCGGCGCAGCGCCGGAAGAGGCGAGCCCGGACCGCGAGGTTGCGGCAGCCCCGCCCGCTCGCGAGCAGACGCCGCCGGCGGCGCCACAGCAAGCTTCTCCACCGGCATCCGCACCGGCCACGCCGCCGCCCGTGATCGCCACGACCGAGCCGGCGCCCAAACCATCGGCACCCGCCGATGTTGCTCCGGCCACGCCACCTCCCGCACAGGACAGCGACAAGCGGCATGAAGCGCCAACGCCAGCCAGGGAGGCGCCATCGCCTGCCGAACGCAATGCCCGCACCCAGTCCGAGGACGACCTGTGGCGCGTCGCCTCTGCATCGGACCGCAACGATGCTTACGAGTTTTACCTCAACCGTTATCCGAAGGGCAGGTACGCCGCCGTCGCCAAACAAAAGCTCAAGCGCAAGACATCCAGGACCGAGGAAAAACATCCTGCGCTCGCCATGAACACCCCGCGCGAAGCCGCCGCCCCCGCGCCGCAAGCCTCTGCACCGCCATCGCCGGCGGCGCCGCAAACATCCGGCTCGTCGGGCTCCGGCAGCGAAGAGCAGCCACGAGCCCCTGCCGCGACACCCTCCACCTCTTCGTCGGCCGCAGGGTCGCCGGCCGCAGGTCCGGCACCCGCCGTCCAAAGCCCTTCGCCTGCAGCGCCAGCGGAACCGGCGCCATCCACGGCGAACGTCGCTCCCGCCTCTTCGCCGCCGGCCTCGGCCGACGACCTGTCATGGCAGACTGCAGCCGTGGGAGACAAAATCACGGATTACCAGGCATACCTCGACAGATATCCGAACGGCCGCCACGCGACGGCAGCCAGCGACAAGCTGGCAAGCCTGAAGCGGCAACTGGAACCTTCCCCGGCGCTGCCGAAGCAGCCGGCACCGGCCGAACGCAGCGAAAGCAGGATGACCGAGGAAGACCGCGCACCGGCAAGCGACCACACGGTGCTCCGCATGGCCGGCCAGACCATGACCGGACGTTTCACCGCCGATCCCAAGACCGGCGTCGTGTCCGGCACCGGGCGCATCGTCTGGAGCAACGGCGACCGCTTCGAAGGCACCCTCGTAAACGGCATCAAGCAAGGCAAGGGCCTGTTCGTCTGGGCCAACGGCCAGCGCTACAAGGGCGAATGGGCCGACGACATGCCCAACGGCCGAGGCACCATCTACTATGCCAACGGCAACCGTTACGACGGCGAAGTGAAGGACGGCCGGCCGCACGGCCAGGGTGTCACGCGGTTCAAGGGCGGCGACGTGTATGCCGGCACCTGGGTCCGGGGCAAGAGCCAGGGGCAGGGACGATACACCTGGGCCAACGGCAGCTATTGGGAGGGAGAATTCCGGGACGACAGAAGGACGGAAAACGGCAAGATGGTGTTTGCCGATGCCGCCGCCAATGCGCGCACAAGTTCCGGAGACGGTCAGAAAACCGGCAGCGCGGCAGCCGGCAACGGCCAGGATTAAAGAGCGAAACACACGACGCTAGACGGCGCCAGTGTTTCCTCGCGCGGCGCAGCATTCACGATCAGCTTCCCCGGGCACGCTGCACGGTCGTACTCTCGACGTCGCCGCACCACACGCCGATGGCGGAAAAATTATCCGATCCTTCCCTGATCTGCGCGCTGATGTCGACCTCCATCCGGTTGAGCCATGCTTCCGGCGACATCGCTTCCATCAGCGCGCCCTCGATCGCTGCTTCATCCTGCAATCCCCAGAAGCCGTCGCTGCACAGCAGGAAGGCATCGCCTTCGCTGACCGCGAAAGGCCGCTCGACCACGCTCGGCTGGAACGACTCCTGCGATCCGATCGATGCGATCAGGACATTGCGTTCGCTGTGCGTCAACGCTTCTTCCGGGCTGATCAGGCCGCCGTCGACCATGCTTTGTACCAGGCTGTGGTCGCGCGTGCGAAACTGGGTCGCGCCGTGCCGCAACAGGTACAGCCGGCTGTCGCCTACGTGCCCCCACACCGCGCGAGGCGCCTCTGTATCAAGCACCAGCACCACCAGCGTCGAACGCATGTCGGCCAGCCCGGGGTCGCTGCCCTGATGGTGCAGCACCGCCTCGTTGGCATGGCGCAGCAAGGCCGAGACTGCGCTGACCGATGCCTCCGGCTTGGCCACGAATTCCCGCAGCACCGCCTCGACCGCAACGCGCGACGCAACGTCGCCGCCGCCGTGCCCGCCCGCGCCGTCGGCCAGCACGCAGCAGACAATGCCCTCCTCCTGCAGATAGCCGCAAGCATCCTCGTTGCGTTCCCGGCCACCGACCCGGGACAAAGCGGAAATTCTACATTCCACGGATTCACCTGCCTTGTTGGTTATTTCGCCATGCCTGGAGAGGGTCGGCCTAGCGGCCGCCCTTTTCCTCCAGGCGCCTGATCTGCGCCTCATACGCGCTCACGAATTCGTGGCCAAACATGGCCTCGATGTCGTCCTGCGCTTGCCTTGAAACATCGGCATGAATTTCCTCGTACAGTTCCCACAGCCTGGCCTTGCGGTTCATCGGCAGCATGGTGTCGAGCATGGAGCGGCTGGAAAGGCGCCTGTTCAATTCTTCCGGGCTCAAGCGCTGCAGCACCTCCTGCAGGACGACGCGCATGCCGGCCAAAATGCCGGACTGATGGGCGAGCAAGTCGCTCACCGCATCTTGCACGGCATCGTCGGGCTTCATGTAGCCGCGCGTGGGGCGCGCCATGAGCAAATGCGTCAATGCTTCCGCGCCATCCGGAGAGAACTTGAGCGGATTGTTGCCTTCGGAAGAAATGATGGTCATTTCCGCCCGCATTTCCGCCTTGAACGCGGTGCGCGTGGCAAGCAGGTCGATGAAGCCCTGCGCGAAACTTCGCAGCAAGGCGCCGACCCGCAGCATCATTTCTTCATCCAGCGCGTTAAGCGGAAAGTCCGGCAGCCCGGCGCCGTACAGGAGCGCCTGCATCAGTTCCGGCGCCGCCTCGGCGCTACGTTCGTCGCCGCTCGATTTGGCGTCCAGCACCTTGCGATTGAGCTCCTGCAAAAATCCGGTCGTGCGGGACTTCGGTATCGGGACAAATTCACGCCGATGCGCTTGGGCCGCCCGGTTGACGAGATCGGCGAGCTTATCGGGCGATTCGACCGCAGGCGAGGCTGGTGCGGCCGGGCGCTGCGTTGCCGGGCCCGGCTCGCTCTTGCCGACGATGACGGTCTGGCTGGTGCCTTCCGGGCTGTCCCAGGAACGAAAGCCCGTGGTCGAGGCGGGATAGGTGGCGGCGACCTGATACGGCTCCTGGCTGTTGGCCGCATTGCCGGAATGCGCCAGCGTGCGCGCCTGCAGCGCGGCCGACGCGGCGGGGCGCTGAGATATATTCAGTTGCGTCGCTTCCGTGCCGGGCTGGGTGCGCACCTTCGCCGGCCTGTCGTGCAGCGGGGCCGGCTTGGTGTCGAACAATTCGGAATCGTCCACATGCGGCCTGTCGGTCAGCGGCACGGAAAGATCGCCGGACCGCTGCGGCGATACCTCGGTCCTGGTCTGCTGGAATTCGACACGCAGCACATAGTCGCCGATATGCAGTTCATCGCCATCGCTCAGTGCCGCCAACTGTCCGGCGGGAAGCGGTTCGCCGTTGCGCTCGATCGGATTGGCCGTACCGCGCCCGAGCAGCAAAAAGCGGCCATCCGCCCAGCGTATTTCCGCCTGCACGCGCGAGACATGCCGCTCCGGGTCTGGCAACGACAGCGTGCAATCCGAGCTGCGTCCGATGCTTCCGCCGGCTTCCGAGAACTCAGCCTCTGTGATGGTATCGGGCGCACGCCCCCGGTAACGTAAAACACGGATGAGCACATTATCTCCCGGTCATTCCTGTACGCACAGCGACCCGGCGCAGCGCAACCGAGCACCACAGCCAAGCGCCATGCCGCCTCGCCTTTGCATCGGTTGCAAAGCGCGCGGCATTTCTCGGCTCCAAGCTATTGGACAACGTCGGATGACAAGGGTGCGATGAGAAAAGTCCGAACTGGTCAATGACAGAATCGGTCTTTTTCAATCGGGCAGCTATACGACTGAAGTATGAGACGGCCTGCTGCTGCAGCGTGCATGACCTTCGTGCAATAGGGAGTTGAGGCGACGGCCTGTGCGAGGAGCGCCTGCCGAATCGGTGTCGCGCTCAATGAAAAAAAGCCCGGCAGCGTCGTGCCGGGCTTTCGATCCTGCTGCCGGGTGTGGAGGTCAGTGCCCCGACGAAGCCACTGCCTGCCCGCGCGCAAACATCAGGCCGAGCTGATATTGCGCCATCGAATGGCCCTGGTCCGCAGCCTTGCGGTACCAGTGCGCGGCCTGCGAAAAATCCTGCCGCACGCCCATGCCGGCCGCATACAGCTGCGCGAGGTTGTACTGCGCATTGACATCGCCCTGGTCGGCAGCTTGCCGGTACCACTGTGCCGCCTGCGTAAAGTCGCGCGTCACGCCCAGGCCGGCCTTGTACATGGTGCCGAGATTGTTCTGCGCGGCGGCATAACCCTGCTCGGCTGCCTTGCGATACCATTCCGCCGCTTCCGGATAATCCTGCGCCGCGCCCTGGCCGCTGGCGAACAGCAGGTTGCCCAGGCTGTTCTGCACATAGGCGTCCCCCTGGTAGCCGGCCTTGCGGTGCCAGCGCATCGCCGCCGCGTAGTCCTGCTGCACGCCCTGCCCCGCGAGATACATGTTGCCCAGGTTATGCTGCGCCAGCGCATGGCCCTGCTCGGCCGCGCGGCGGAACCACTGCGCTGCCTGCGCATAATCCTGCGCCACGCCTTCGCCATTGCTGTACATGAGGCCGAGGTGATACTGGGCGCCGGAGTCGCCTTGGTCGGCGGCCCGGCGGTACCAGCCGAGCGCTTCGGTGTAATCCTGACGGACGCCTTCGCCATTGTGGTACATGAGGCCGAGGTTGGTCTGGGCGCCGGCATCGCCCTGTTCGGCTGCCTTGCGGTACCAGTACAGCGCCTGCGCATAATCCTGCTTCACGCCGAGGCCCTTGCGATAGATATTGCCGACGTTGTTCTGCGCGTAGGCGTTGCCCTGGTCGGCCGCCTGCGTGTACCAGTGCAGGGCCAGCTTGTAATCGCGCGGCACGCCTTGGCCATTGATGTACATATTGCCGAGATTGATCTGCGCCAGCGGATGTCCCTGATCGGCCGCCTTGCGATACCACTGCTGGGCTTGATCGAAGTCCTGCGGCACGCCCATGCCATTGTTGTACAGCAGGTTCGCCAGGGTGAATTGGACGTTCGTATAGTCGCGCGTCACGACGTTGCGGTACACGGGCAGGTTCGCCTCGTTTTCCTGCGATCCGCCTTCGCCGTTGTCAAAGCGCACGCCGAGGTTGACCGGTGCGCTGGTATATCCCTGGTCGGATGCCTTGCGGTACCAGTACACGGCCAGCTTGTGGTTCGGCGCGACACCCTGCCCCGTGGTGTAGGCGTTACCGAGATTGATCTGCGCCAGCGCATAACCCTGGTCGGCCGCCTTGCGATACCACTGCACCGCTTCGGCGGCATCCTGCCTGACGCCCTCCCCCATGTCGTACATCCAGCCCAGGTAATACTGGGCGCGGGCATCACCCTGATCGGCCAGTGGCTTCCACTCGTTTAGCGCGCTTGCATAGTCGTTCCTGTTGTAGGCAGCAAGGCCTTCCACGAATCCAGCGTGAGCGGAGACGGAAAAGAGAGAGGCGGCAAGAAGAGGAAGGATGTGGTAGCGCATGTTTTCGTCACGAGTATGGATTGATGGTGGGCATTACTCCATTGAGGAAAGATGCCATACGGATCTGAATAATATGACAACACTTGGAGCGATCCCGCCGGTTTGCGCTGACACGCGAAGCCAAACGTTTGGCTTATAGAGCCAATAGTTGACTGTTGGAACTACGAGGGAAGATGAGGTAGGGAGCTGCTTGAGTTAGCTCAAGCAACGCCTTTTTTCTGTGTAAAAAAACAACATCCCAGTTCAGGAGCGGGCTGGCCGAAGGTTGCGCATTGCCCCTACAAGATTTGCTGCGAGGCGGGCTGCCGCATTGTCCCTGTGCTGCATCTCGTGCAGCCAAAGCTGCCCCTTGCGCCTGCAACTGCGGCTGACATCCTCCAGCGCCGTACCGAGATGCATAAAACGATGCCATTGTGAGCGATAGACCGTCAGATGATCGAGGCTGCGCTCGATGCCGAGCAAACGGTATTTGTAGTCGTTCTTGCCCCACAAGAAGTGGTATTCAGCGCCCCCACGCTCGATGCATGCGCAAATGGTGAGGTAACAGCACAGCGTGCCAAGGCGGTATTCGTTATACGTCGGGTCATGCGCGATCACTTCCAGAAAATAGTTATCGCCGACTTGGTAATTGATGGTGCCGGCGCAGACGCGGCCGTCGATCATCAGTACGCTGAGCAATCCGCACTCCCGCATCAGCCGCAGAATGCGCTGCTCCTCCTGCGTGCCGACGCCTGCGGTCTTGCCCTTCTCGGCCATTCTGGCGCCATTGAGCCGGATGATATCGCGCACATGCTGCTCCTCGATTTCAGCCCCGACGACAATCCGGTGGCTCAATGACGGGAAGCTGCGCTTCAATTTATTTAGGTAGCGTTTGATGTAATTGCGGGTCGAATTGCCGAGGCTGTCCAGATACGCCACGCGGTTCTGCGGCAGCGACAGCACGATATCTTCGAGGCAGTTGTAGCGTTGATGCGGGAAGGACAGCTGCCGGGTGTCGGGCTGGAGCGCATGGAAGCTGACAAGATCAAGCGTGCGGTCGGTGGAAAACAGGTAGCTGACGAAGCGTTGCAGTGCACCGCCGTCGATCCGGATGCCTTCGTTGAGCAGGCGCGCTTCGCGCTTCGTTCGCTGGAACAGGAAGACTGCGGTGATTTCCTGCCCCTGTCGTTCGACATAGGTGCTGGTGGGTGCGCTCAATGCGCCGTCGATTCTGAACTGGCACAGCGACGAATAGATGTTCCCATACAGCCGCACCAGCTCCGCTTCCACGAATGGCGGCACGTCATTCTCGTGGCAGGTCACGCTATAGGCATCGCCCGCCTGCGCCTGGGTCGGCGCGGCAAGTGCCTGGTCCATTGTCGTCATCGATGCATTGATCGACACATCGCCCATGTTCATCCTCATCTCCCTGTGAATTTCAATATTTGGATAAGACGGGGAGCAAGAGTTCATTGGGGGCCATGCCTGAAATGCGTTTGTTTGCGCATCCACAAAAGTCGTGCTGCGCGTAAGCGAACATCTCCATCCTTTCGGATGGTGACGTTGGCGCCTTCGCTTCCTACTCTGGATTGAGACAAGACGACGCAGTTCGTCGAGGCATGCCGGGGGCCAAGAAAATCCAAACAGGAGACAAGCATGTTCGACTACGTGATTGTCGGCGGAGGATCCGCCGGCTGTGTGCTCGCATCCCGGCTGAGCGAAGATCCGGACGTAACGGTGTGCCTGCTGGAAGCCGGCCCGCCCGACACCCATCCGATGATTCATATGCCGCTAGGCATATTGTGGATGATGCACAGCAAAGTGCTGAACTGGCATTTCCAGACCCGCAGCGAACCCGAACTCGGCGGACGCCAATTGTTCTGGCCGCGCGGGCGCACTCTGGGCGGATGCAGTTCGAGCAATGCCATGTGTTACATGCGCGGGCATCCTTTCGATTACGACACCTGGGCCAGCCTCGGCAATCCGGGCTGGTCATTCAATGAAGTCCTCCCGTATTTCAAGCGCGCGCAAAACCAGGAGCGCGGCCCCTCCGAATTCCATGGAACGGGAGGGCTCCTCAATGTCGCCGACGTCCGTTCGCCGAATGTGCTGTCGCGCGTCTTTGTCGAAGCAGGTCAGCAAGCCGGTCTTCCCTACAATGACGATTTCAACGGCCTCGAACAGGAAGGCGTCGGCCTGTTCCAGCTGACCCAGAAGGATGGCCGCCGCTGCAGCAGCGCCCGCGCCTATCTGCAGCCGGCGCGCACGCGGCCGAATCTGGCCGTCATTACCGACGCCCATGCCAGCCGCGTGCTGTTCAACGGCACGCGCGCCATCGGTGTGGAATACCTGCAGCAAGGCCAGACCAAACAGGTGCGCGCGCACCGGGAGGTGATCCTGTCGGCTGGCGCGATCCAGAGTCCGCAGCTGCTGATGCTGTCGGGTGTGGGCGATGGCGCGGCGCTGCATGCCGCCGGCATCCCGGTATTGACGCACCTGGCAGGCGTGGGCAAGAACCTGCAGGATCACCTGGACGTCATCATCGTGCAAACCTGCACCAAGGCGGTGTCGTGGGGAATTACCGGGCGCAATCTGTTGCGCGGCGCCTGGGATGCCTTCCGCTACATTACGGCCGGCAAGGGCATGTATACCAGTAACGGCGCCGAAGGCTGCGCCTTCGCCAAGAGCGCCCCGCACGAACCGGTGCCGGACCTGCAATTCCACTTCACGCCGCTGCGTCTGTCCTATCACGGCCGCAAGCTCGGCTTCCTGATGGGCGATGGCTATTCGCTGCACGTCTGTAACCTGCGTCCGAAGAGCCGGGGCGAAATCCGACTTGCCAGCCGCGATGCACTCGCCAAGCCCGACATTTTCGCCAATTACCTGACGGACCCGGATGACATCGAGCACATGGTCAAGGGCGTGAAGCTGGCACGCAAGATACTGGCCGCGCCCGCCTTCGATCCCTACCGCGGCCGCCAAATGGTGCCGGAAGCCGATTGCGTGAGCGACGACGATATCCGCCGCTTCATCCGGCAGCGCGCGGAGACCATCTATCATCCGGTCGGCACCTGCAAGATGGGCAACGATCCGCTGGCTGTGGT
Organism: Noviherbaspirillum autotrophicum; assembly: GCF_000818395.1. Classification (GTDB taxonomy): domain Bacteria; phylum Pseudomonadota; class Gammaproteobacteria; order Burkholderiales; family Burkholderiaceae_D; genus Noviherbaspirillum; species Noviherbaspirillum autotrophicum. The sequence goes on from NZ_JWJG01000028.1 coordinate 1,057,449, forward strand.
CGACGCCGAACTGCGCGTGCACGGCCTGCAGGGCTTGCGCGTAGTCGATGCATCGGTCATGCCGACGCTAGTTGGCGGCAACACCAACGCGCCGACGATCATGATCGCGGAAAAGGCGAGCGACCTGATCAAGCGCAGCCGCCTGGCGAAGACGGACATGTCGATTCCATGGGCCGAGGCGGAAACCGCGCGCATTCTGTCCCAGTACACGACGACACCGGCGGCGCCGACCACGCCCGCCGAGTGATGCGCGGCTTCATGGGGCAGGCCTGCGCCGGGCACGGCTTGCCCGACAAACAAACCGGCGCTGTCCCAACACTGGCTATTGGTCAAAGTAGTTGCCTGACACGCTGATATGCTGGCCATATCCTCGTCAGCCAGGCCGACCATTCGCCAGCGTCTCCATGAACCAGCTGTCGCTTCCCTCTCGCGGTCATGTTGTGCCCACGGGCGTGGCGGCTGCGGCTATCGCGCTCAATGCCACCAAGTTCCAGCCTCCGGTTGCGAACCAGTGCAGCGTGGCGCGCGAACTGCTGCTGGCGCGCCTGGAACGGCAAGCCGATTTTCACCTGGCGGTCCTGCTGGCGCCGGCAGGATATGGCAAGACCACGCTGATGGGGCAGTGGATGAATCGCCTCCAGCAACGGCGATGCCACGCAAGCTGGCTGACCCTGGACCACGCGGATAACGACCCGGCCCGCCTGATGTGCTATCTGTACGGCGCGCTGCATCCCTGGATGCAGGCTGTCGCGCCCGGCTCGGCTGAAGTGGCGCTGCTGGCGTTGTCGGACTGGATGTCGGTGCTGGACCGGGTCGGGCCGGATACCGAGCCGCTCACCCTTTTTCTCGACGAATTCGAGCAATTGACGAGCGCTTCTTCGATGCGCGTCGTCAAGCTGCTGGTCGAGCGCCTGCCGCGTCAGGTGCGGCTGGTGATCGGCAGCCGCGACAAGCCCGCGCTCGGCCTGGAACGCTATCGCGTGCGCGGTGAGTTGCTGGAGTTGACGGTCGCCGACCTGCGCTTCGATAGTGCCGAAACCGCACGCTTTCTCAGCGGCCGCGTCGCCGACCCGATCGGCAGCTGGACCATCGAAAAAATCCAGGCCGTCACCGCTGGCTGGCCGGCCGCATTGCAGCTTACCGCGCTGGCTATCCGTAACGGCAGCGACCTGGAACGCTATGCGCACGACCTGTCCGGCAGTCTGGCGCATATCGCCGACTACCTGGCCGACGATGTGCTGAACGCCCAATCGTCCGAGGTCAGGGCGTTTTTGCTGGAAACCTGCGCCCTGCCCCGGCTCTGCGCGGACGTATGCGACGTCGCAACCGGACGCAGCGATGCCCGCTACATGCTGCAGTACCTTGAACGGCATGGCTTGTTTACCACGCCGGTGGACAACAGCGGCAACTGGTACCGCTACCACCCCTTGTTCGCCGAGTTCCTGCGGGGCCAGCAGGCGCTTGCGCTCCCGCCACAGAAGGTGCGGGATTTGCACCGGAGCGCCGCCCGCTGGTTCGCCCGCCACGGCGCCACGATCGAAGCGGTCGACTTGTGGCTTCTGGCCGGCGACCATGCCGCCGCCATGCGCGAGATGACTAGCTGCGCGCGGGAGCTGGTGATGCAGGCGCAGTTCGGCATCATCCTGCGCTGGCTTGATCGCCTCAGCGATGAAGCGATCGACGATGCCAGCCCGGAACTGATGCTGGCGGCGGCCTGGGCCTGCGGCTTCACCCATCAGGCGCAGGCTGCGCTGCGCTGGCTCGATCGCCTCGCGCCAGCCCTCGGCGCCGCCAGCGGCACGTTGCACGATGAATGGACCGCGCTGCGATCGATCCTGATGGCGCTGTGCGGCGATACCCGCGCCGCGCTCGCCCATGGGCTGGCGCAATGGAAAAAAATCGACGCGGGCCACCGATTTGCCGCCGGCGCACTGGCCAACGTGATTTCCTACTGCCTCATGCTCGAGGGCGATTTTGCCCGCGCGCGGACATTCTCCGAGCATGCACGGCGCTGTAATGAAGAAATCGGCAGCGCGCTTGGCCTCGGCTATGCGATGGCGCTTTCCGGCCTGATCGAGGCAATCCAGGGCAACCTCGAGCGCGCGCTGGAGCAATGCCGGGAAGTGGGAAAAATGGCCTCGCTCAGATTGCGCCAGCCCTGGTTCGACCCCAGCCACGTCAATGTCGCATCGGTCGGCTTGATCGCCGGCGTACTGTACGAAAAGGACTGTCTCGACGAAGCCGAGGAACTGCTGCGGCGCTATCTTCCGCTGATCGCGCACCAGCCCTCGCTCGACATGCAATTGTTCAGTTACCTCGTGAAGACGCGCGTCAAGGCGGCACAAGGCGACATCGAAGCCGCGCTTGCCACGCTGGACGAGGCGGCAAGCCATTGCGCAGCCTGGCCGGCATCGCGCGCGCTGCACGTCATCGAATGGGAGCGGGTACACCTCGGCCTGTCCACGGGCCAGGCCGAGGCAGCTCTGGCGCACGCCGCCGGCCTGGAACGCATGGCTACCTGCACCACCGGCGGGCACGGCCATTCGTATGTGGAAGAATTGTTCGGCGCCGGCATCGAGACGATCCGCTGCGCCATTGCACGCGGCGACGTGCGGCAGGCGACGCAGCGGCTGGAGCATGAAATCGCGTGTGCGAAAGTGCAAGGTCGGCGCTGGCGCCTGCTAAAGCTGGCGCTGCTGCAGGTGCTTGCCCTCGACGCCGCCGGCGCATGTCAGGCGGCCCATGTTGCGCTGGTGAAGGCATTGCAACTGGGGGCGGCCATCGGTGCGCGCCGCAGCTTCGCTGAAAACGGCGCGCGCATTGGCGCCATGCTGTCGGCGCTGCCGCCGCAGTTGTTTGCAGCCCTGCCCGACGCCGATGCCGTCACGGCGTACTGGCGCGATCTGCGCGGCCAAGCGCCTTGCGTCTTGCAACCGGCAACCGGGGCCAACCTGGTCTTGAGCGAACGCGAGCGCGCCATCTTGCAATTGCTCGCGACCGGCATGGGCAACGAGCAGCTCGCCCGGGCCGTTTTCCTCTCCGTCAATACAGTTAAATGGCATGTCCGCCGCATCCTGGAAAAACTGGATGCTCGCAACCGCAGCGAAGCGGTTTTCATTGCCCGCAACCGCGGCCTGATCGACACTTGAAACACTTCGCCGCTCGCTGGAAAAGGCGGTGCGGTATTCCTATGGCACGGCAAAGCCTTCCGGCGCATCACCCTTCTGATAGCGCTCCCACATGTGCATATAGGCGGCCTCGATGTGGCGGCAAAACCGCGCAGTATCGAACAGCGGAAAGCTGGCGCGATTGGCCGCGAGGCGTGCCTTGATCTCCGCCAGGCGCGACGGCGAGGCGGCCAGCCGCAGCGCCAGCTCTTCATACTGTTCCAGGCTTTTCGCCACCAACTCCGGCAAGCCGATTGCGTGCAGCAGGCTGCTCGCCACGCGCCCGGCAAAGGACTGCCCGAGGCAGGTAAGCACCGGCAACCCCGCCCACAGGGCATCGCTTGCCGTGGTATGCGCATTTACCGGCAAGGTGTCCAGGAACAAGTCGCCCAGCTTCATGCGCGCCAGATGCTCGCCCTGGTTCATCCTGTTCGCAAACACCAGTCGTCCGGGGTCCACGTCGCGCGCCGCCGCTTCGCGGCGCAGGCTGGCCGATGCCGTGCGATTGTCTTCGAGCAGCCATAGCACGCTGCCCGGCACCTGTTGCAGCAGGCGCATCCAGATATCGAATATCGCCGGCGTGATCTTGTAGCAGTTATTAAATGAGCAGAACACAAAACCGGACTCGGGCAATGCCACCTGCCCGCGCCCCGGCACCTGTTGCACGATGCTGCGCTTGGAGTCGGTCGCCTGGTAGGAATCGGGCAGGTACACCACCTTTTCCGAATAGTGCTGCCGTTCCTCCTCCGGGATGACATGCCGATCGGCGAGAATGTAGTCGATGTAGTCCGCTCCCATGGTGCCGGGGTAGCCGAGGTAGTTGACCTGGATGGGAGCGGCGCGCTGCGCGAGAATGCCGGTCCGATTACCGAAAGTGAACCCCTTCAGGTCGACGGCGATATCGATTTCCTGCTCGCGAAGAAGCTGCGCGACTTCGATGTCGCTCTTCTCCCGCACGTCGAAAAATCGATCGAAGGCGCGCTGCAGGCGGCCGCGCATCTCGTCATGGACATCCTGGCCGAAAGAGACGGCGCATACCTCGAAGCGCCGCCGATCATGAGCCTCGAACAATCCCGCCATCAGATAGGCAGTCGCATGGTTATGGAAATCGGCGGACAGGTAGGCAATGCGAATTTTGTCGTGCCGGTGCCGTGCTCCCGGCCGGGGCGAAGCGGCACGCCCGGGAAACAGGTCGGCGGCGTAAATTTGCGCACAGCGCTTCTGGTCGGCAGGCGAATCCGACGCATTAAGCAATGAAAATGGCGTGGCGGCCCTCTTCCCGGCCCGCACCATTTGAACGAGCCGTTCCTTGAGTTGCGCATACTGCGCCCAGCTGCAGCAGCGCAGCAGGCAGGAAAACAGGCTCCCAAGCACATAGTCTTCGTCCGGCGCGAGCTGCAGCAGCCGGGCATACGCATGTGCCGCCTGCTCGAACATCCCCGACACAAACAGAATGGCGCCATAGTTCTGAAGCGCTTCCCTGAAATTCGGATTGGAGCGCAATGCCCGTTCATAGCTGGCCAGTGCGTCTTCAAACCGGTGCAGATTCCGCAAGGCGTTGCCGCGGTTATTATGCGCATCGGCAAAATCGGGCTTCAATGCCAGTGCCCTGTTACAGCTGGCAAGCGCTTCCGTATTCCTGTTCAGCGAAGTCAGTGCAATCGCGCGATTATTGAGCGCATCGGTAAAGTCGGACTGCTGCGCAAGTGCGCGTTCATAACTGGCGAGAGCCTCGTCATAGTTGCCCAGTGCCGCCAATGCCAGGCCGCGATTGTTGAGTACCTCGGGATTGTCCGGATTCAGCGCAAGCACGCGCTCGAAGTCTGTAATCGCTTCTTGATACCGATGCAACAGGAGTAGCGCCGTTCCCCGGTTTTGCAAAAGGGCTGCATCATCCGGTTTGATTTTCAGCGCGCGCTCGCACGCCCTTAGCGCTTCATCGTGCCAGTTCAGGCCGAGCAATGCATTGGCGAGGTTGTAGTGCAGCTCGATTGCTTCGGGCCTGAGTTGCAGCGCGCGGTTGTAGCATCCCAGCGCCTCGACATGGCGGCCCAGCTGCAGCAAGCCCATCGCCAGGTTGCTCATTGCCGGGACCTGGCACCCGTCAATTTCCACCGCCTGGCCGATCAGCTCCACGCCTGCCTGGGTCTGCCCCTGCTGCAATGCGATCAGCCCCAGGTAGTGCAGGGCATCGGCATGCCGGGGATGCAGGCGCAGGATGTCGCGGTAAATCGCTTGCGCCGGCATCAGCGCGCCCTTTTTATGCAGCGATACCGCTTCCTTCAGCCGCTCGTCGATATCCGGGGCGGCATGCCGGCCGTCCTGCGCCGCAGAAGACGATGCGGCGGGCGCGGATCCGTCCGGCGTACGCGGCAGCCGCTTCTGCTTGATAAACATGGCGAGAATATTCGCCAATGGCATCTTCCCATCCCTTTCTGAAAACGTTCAATTGCACGCTGCGTTCGTTTCCCGGATACGCTTACCGCGCCACCTGCGGCGCGGGCACGACCGCGCTCACCGGCGCGCTGGCCGCAGCGGCTTCCCTGCGCCGCAACGCATACCGGTTCAGCCCTGCCATGTGGATGCGGCACAAATAATCAGGCCAGTTGATCAGGCGGGCGTCCACGGGAAAAAGGAATCCGTCTTGCGCATTGAAGCGCTGCGCCAACGCGAGCAGCTGCGAGTTATGGAAACGGTAGCGCGGCTGGGTATAAAAAGAGAACGTGATGGCCAGCATGCGCGTGGTGCGCAACGCTTCCAGCGATCTCGACGCGCCTCCGGCGCCGAGCAGGCGCTGCAGCGCGCTGCGAACGCTGACAACCGCGCCCATCGCACCCATCATCAGACGGAACGACGCGTTGTTCACCACGCGGAAATCATGTTTCGGTTCGTTATAGAACAAGCGGTCGTATGCGCGCCAGTTCCGCTTCGATTCCCCTTCCAGCAGACGGATTACCTCGCCCATCAGGATCGGATTGCTCGACCCGCTGCAGCATTGATAGATGCGATGCGGCCCTGGATCGGCGATGGCTTCCGCAGTCGCCAGCAGTATGCTGTTTGCGACCAGATCGGCGGGAATGATATCGATGACCTCGTCGGTCTTCGCCGGGAAGAAGCTGGTTTTCCCGCGCGCATAGGCCAGAATGATCGCATCGGCCACCTTGACGCCTTCAATCCATCCCGGCGCCGGCTCCTGCAGCACGCTCTCAATGATGGAGGGGCGCAGGATGCTGAGCGGGCGGCCGTGCATGCCGCGCATGGCAAGCTGTTCGCCCATCCATTTCGTGAACGTGTAGGTATCGTTCCAGCCGTAGCGGTTGGACTCGGCGATACCCAGCTCGGTCAAACGCCGCTCCAGCAGCTTGGGATCACGCACGGCGGCCTTGATACGCTCGATTTTCTTCTGCAGTTTGCCGATCAGCGCGTCGACATCATAGTACCCGTCACGATGGCGGGGAATCGCTGCACCGGCCGGGTTGACGATCTGCTCGCGCATCTCGCCCCGGTTGTATCCGTTGACGTAACAGGTGGATACCTGGATGAGAGGGGCATTCGCTGCGCGCGCCAGAGCGGTAAGGTGGTGCAGGCTCATGGTATTGATCGCCAGCGCCTGATCGAGCGGCTCGCGGAAATTCACGCTGGCGGCGGCATTGATGATCACGTCGACCCGCCCAGCCAGTTCCACGAACTTGCTTGCTGGAAGGCCGAATCCGGGCTCCGTCACTTCGCCCGTGAGGCATTCCACCTTGTCGATAAAAAAGCGTTCCAGGAAATCGGGTTGCTCCGCCCGCAACCTGTCAAACACGGACGAGGTCGCGATCTCCCGCTCAAAGCGTTCACGGGCGCCGTCGCAGCCGCGGCCGCCGCGAATGAGCAGGATCAGCCGGTCGACGTCGGGCACCGCGCGAACCAGTTTTTCCAACACCACCTTCGCCAGAAAGCCGGTTGTCCCCGTCAACAAAATGCGCTTGCCGGACAAGGCCGCCCGTACGCTCAAATTTTGTACTGGTTGTGTCATCTTTTTTCTCTCAATCGGACAGGTAGCCCGGCCGGTGGCCACGGCCGGCATTGCTGACGCGTGCAAATCAAATGATGCGCGTCAGGCGGAACAGGGCAAACATCGCAAAGCCTGGCATGGCGTTGCGGTGGCAGCAGTACGTCTTTTCGACCGTGCCCTGGAAGCGCGATTTGGCGAATTCCAGTCCCTTGAAGTTGTACAAAAAATCCATGCGTTCACGAATCACCGACATCACGCGGCGCAACAGCCGCGACTCCTGCGGTTCGACAGTCTCCGCTAGCATCAGCGGCACCAGGCCCAGATCGATGTACGCGACACCTTCTTCCTTGAAGACTTCCATCGCATGCGCCATCAGGGCATACCACAAGCCCTGCTTGAAGTTGGCGGACGACCTGGAGATGTTCGGAACATAGCTGACCAGCTTGCCGTCGCGGTAGATCGGATCGAAGAAGACGAACCCGACTGCCTTCCCGCCCAGGTAGGCGTAGAAATAGCGCGTGCCCTCCCGAAAATCGATCAGCATTGGCCGGATCAGGAAACGGATTTCATTGTTCTTGCAGCGGCGGGTACGGATCCAGGCTTCCGAGATTTTCCGGACGTCATGATCGAAACCGCCTTCGCGTATCACGATCCCCTGATTGCGGGCCTGGTTAATCGCGGTGCGGATGATCTGTTTCTTCGCGCCGCGCAGCGACCAGTGCGCCAGGTCGATCTTCGATTCGCTGCCGAACTGCGTGCCGTAGTACCCGTAGCGATAATGAAGATGATCGACCACTGCCTTGCTGACCTGTACGAACACCGCGTCGGGAAACTCGGCAAGAAAGCGGTCCAGCATCAGCTCGCGATGCTTCGGGTGGCACACCGGATCGGCGAGTGCGAACCGCACGCCGTAATGCCGGGCATAGGCGATGTATCCGATTCCCGGCATATCGAAATACGCCAGGTCCGGTTGCATCGTCGAAAACGCCATCGAATGCGAGCCGAACTGTTTCAGGCACGCGCTACGGCGTGCGATGTCTATATGTGTGACGCCAGTGGCAATAGGCCTATCCAGCGCAAAAGCCTGATCAGTCAAGTCGACCTCCATATATGCGGCAAGCTGGCATCGAAAAGCGGTGCGCGCGTTTGCGACGGGCCGAACAGGAAATCGACTCAGGCCGTTTGCAAAACTCCTTCTGCCGTACACGCGTCATGCAGGGGCCTGCAATGCGCATACGGCTGGACTAGCGCCATACCCCGTTTCGTTGCTTCAGACAGGCTTTTTCCCTAGGACAGACCAGTAGCAGTTCAGCATCAGCAACCGAAAATGCTTCTGTTCACGGATATGCAATCCGAGGCGCCTCATCGACTCCGGATAGTTGTAAATGTTGTGGACTGCATTTCCGGCGAACAGCCAGAAGAACAGAACGGCGCCGTACCAATAGGCGATTTTGAAAGCGCGCGAAAAAATATTACCGGTCGGGTAAGAAAAATCGCCGACGACCACATCTGCGCCGGGCTTGCCAAGCTTGATCAGGTGCTGCAGCACGCGCACCATCATTTCTTCGCTAAAGACATTGAGGAAGAAATTGGCGACCACCATGTCGTACTTTTCGTATTCATCCACCTTCATGATGTCGCTATGTACGCGGCGGATTTTGACGGTGACGCCTTCCTTTTCCAGATTGCGCTGGAAATTTCTCAGCATCGTTTCCGACAGATCGACGACTGTCACTTCGGCGCCCAGCTTCGCCGCATGCACCGCATCTCTTCCATGACCGACGCCGGCGAACAACACTTTGTCCCCGGGCTTCAAGTGTTCCAGCATGGCCACTTTGCAGTGATGAATTGAATTTCCGCTATACACCGCGCTTAACAAGTCGTAAATCGGGCCAACTATCTTGTACTTGTCTTTCATCGCTTGATCCTCAGGTTTTTCCAACCTTTTTGTTTGTAGCAACGCCAGCAGATACTCTCGCCGGCACGTCTCCTCAATATGCAACCGGACCTGCCTCGACCTCGGGAAAGCAAACGAGCATTGGCCGCGTCCCTACCCGAGGCTGAATTAGAGTTCTATATCTACCCCCAAAGTGAACAATCCCATCCAGAATCAATGGGCATGCCATTTATTAGCATTTGATTAACAAGAGGAACGTTTAGATTAAGCCAATATCCGGAATAAACATTGCAGCTCGCCATGGCCCCGGAAGCCAAATTTGTGACATTGAGAGTCACATTCCTAGTAGCAAAATATGGCTGCTTCGGAATTCAGTTGATTAATATCTACGCAGAAACTTTGCCGCCATTCCTGCTCGCCCTGACTCTTAAAGCCAACCATTTGGCTTGCGAAGACAAGGCAACAAAACTAGTCATTTGTAGGTTTCGAATTAACATCAATCGACTTGGCGTTGCGTTTTTTGCACTACTTTTTTGTCTTAAATCTGACGCCAACTGTCCCGCACTTTGCCTAGGTCGATTGTGTCCATCGTGGCTTTGGCGATGCGGCATTCATTATTAAAAAGTTGCGCATCGGCTCGGCGTGTACGCTTCTGAACCCGGTCCTGGAATAGCCGGACGCGTCTGGGATCAGAACTAGCCGCCATGCAGCGCGATAAAAGGCGTCGTAGCCCAAAGACGCCAACATCGGAGACACCAACCGTGAAACATCCCCTTTCCGCTCCGCTTGAGGCCGATCAGCAGGAACCTTTCGTCAAAACAGGCCGTCCGGGCGATGTCGTGCAGTCAGAACGAAACAGCCAGTCAGCGATGACGCGACGGGACTTTGCCTGGTATCGGATGGATACGGACAGGAACCTCATGGTGATCAACAGTATTCTTCTGTTCGAAGGGGCACTTGACTTGGCGCGCCTGATCTCGACAGTGGCGCATCGACTGCCGAATTACCCGAGGTTCACGCAGAAAGTCGTGACACGAATGGGCCGCCCCTATTGGGTCGAGGACAAAGACTTCAATATTCTCAATCACATCAAGCTCGAGAAAATGGCGCAGGAAGTCAGTCGCCAGGAGCTTCAGAATCACCTTACCGTGCTGGCGCACGCCCCGCTGGACGGGAATCATCCGCTGTGGCACATGACCGTGGTCGACAAGGTCGATGGTGGATATGCGATTGTCTTCCGGGTACAGCATTGCATTACAGACGGGCTGGGCTTGGTACATGTACTCAACCATCTCACCGACGATAACGACAGTCATGGCAAGGTTCCGGCTGCCGAGGGGCATCCTCATCGCGCCCAGCCTGTCCTTCATCCCGTATGTTCGCGCATCGTCCAGGGCATCTCCTGGTTAAAAATCGCCGCCCACGTCACGCGCCTGGCCTTGTTGATGCCTGATGCGAAGACTCAATTCAAGGCGCCATTGGCGGGAAACAAACAACTGGTATGGGTGCCGCCGCTCCCCATGGATCAGGTCAGGACCATGGCGAAAAGGATGGGCGTCACGTTGAATGATGTATGGGTTGCCGCGGTCTCCGCGGCTTTGCGTCAATACCTGGCTGAGCGTGGCGAACCCGTGGACAGGAAGCCCCTGCGCGCGGCCGTTACATTCAATTTGCGGGAAAAAGCAAATGCCTTCCAATTGGGTAATGAATTCGGCTTGGTTGCGGTTGAATTGCCGACCAACTTGGATAATGCGGTGCAGCGGCTGCGCGAATCGAGCCGGCGCATGACTGCGATCAAGAAATCGCATCAGCCCAAGGCAACCATGGCCTTCCTATCCATTGCCGGCTGCCTGCCGCGCTTCTTGCAGCGTTTTGCGCTGAACCTGTTCACATCCAAAGGCTCGGTCGTCCTGACCAACATCGAAGGGCCTGCCAAGCCGCGTTATCTGGCGGGGTCCAGGCTCACCGACCTGATTTGCTGGGTGCCGCAGGCGGGAACAATCGGCGTCGGCCTGGCCTTCATTTCCTATGCCGGACAGATTCAGCTTGCCCTGTTTGTCGACACCGACATGGTTCCCGACCCCGAACGCTTGATGGCATTAACTTACGATGCATTTTCCGAACTGGAGCGGGCAACCCGAACGGCAACGGAGGTGGCGCCTGTGCCCGCCCCGTCCGAAGAACTCCTTCCAGAACTATCGCGCCAAGCCGGCATGGCATGACTGTGCAGCGGCAACCGACATCGCCGCACATTGCCGACATCGCGACGACCGCCAGGCCAGCGCAAAGTTTTACGGGCCACTCAAAGCCCATGGCATAAGCAGGGGCGCAGCAATATCTGTACACCGCATGATGCTTCAAGACGCGGCCAACTCACAAAGAGGCCGCGTCAAAGCTGCGCTCAGTCAGTTTGTTTGAGCGCAGCCCTACCCGGGGCAAACGCCAGTTCCCGGCAGTCATGCTGTGCCGCAATCGATTCATTTTGATTCCGCGCCAACCTACGATGAAGAAAAAGGCATGCACGAGAGGGCACCGCTGCCCCCTCGCTACCGCAGCCATCTCAACTGACTACGGCCCTGTCTATACATTGGCACGCAGCAATGGCGCCTTCAATGCGTCGTCCAGGGTATTGAGGCTCTCGCTCAGGTGCGCCTTCACTTCCCTGCTCAGCGGCTTATTCAGTGCAGTGCGGATTTTTCCTTGCAGGCGAATCGCATTTTCGCGTTGCAGGCTGCGCACATCAGCCAATACGCCGGGCTTCAACAGTGCGCCAGCAAGACGCCTGAGATGCTCGCGTTGAAGATTGCGGCGCAAGCGAGGAATGTCCTTTCCACTCTTCAGCTCACTCCAGATCGCATCTTGCAACGCATCGTAAAGCTCGCTCAACGACAGCAGCTTCTTGCCATCGGCAACTTTTTCCTGAGCATCCAGAAGACGTGACGCGACTGGATCGGACATCAACTGATCGAGCGCCGCCACCTGCACCGCCAGCACACGGTTAGCGACCGAGATGTCGCGACTGTTGGCCGGATCGAAATGATCAACGCCAAGCCGGCTGATCAACTCGGGGGCAAACTTGAAGCTGTCCACGTTAAACAAGCTGTCGTTGATGAGGGCCAGCGCCTCACGCTGGCTTTCCGCCGCCACCGGCGTGAAGGTGGCGCGCGGGGTGCCGGCATGGTCGCGTAAAAACTTCACGCCGCCGATATACTTCACTGCCACCGGCACCGTGCTTGCGAACTGCGTGAAGCCGTAATCGAAGCTGTTGCGCAAGCTCTCATAACTCTCGCCCGGCTTCAGCTGCCTGGATTGCAGGCGCATCCAGAGTTCGCGCGACAGGACCAGGCGCTTCTTGAAATACGCCAGCGGGTCGCTGCCGAGGTCGAACACGTTCACTTCCGGGTCGGCCACGCTCCCGCCCGCGTCCTCATCGGTCCCATAGGCCAGCTGCGGCTCATTGGAACGTGCGGCGATCCTTTCCAGCTCCTGCTTTTCCCGCGCGCCATCGATCGGCTTGTACGCGTATTCGATCGCCCAATAATCGTATGGCCCCAAGGTTGACATTGCATATTCGCCTTGCCTGTCGCCTTTGGCCGCGATATTGAATGGCGTGTAGTCCATGATCGAACCGGCCATGCCGTTCCTTCTGGTGAATTCCGGGTCCTGGATCTGGCTCAGGCTGTAGGCGGTGGAAGACCTGAAGTTGTGGCGCAATCCAAGCGTATGGCCAACCTCGTGCATGACCACCTGCTTGACATAGGACTGCGCCAGCGCGTCTGCCTCGCGTGTGCCCATCTCGACTTCGCCGCGCGCCTGCAACAGGCCAAGCGCGAATCCCATTTCATGCGCTGCTTCATGCGCAAAATCACAATGCGTGGGGCTGAACGCCAGTGGCTGGCCGATATTTTCATTGATCATGCGCCGTGCACCGCGCGCATACACATCGGACATGCCGATATCGGCGTCCAGGATTTCTCCGCTGCGCGGGTCGACCTGTGACGGGCCGATCGCAAAACCGGCATCGGCGCCGATGAACCAGCGTATCGACGCGTGGCGCGCGTCGAGGGTATCGAAGTCGTCGTTTTCAGCCTGCTGCTTGACGACGATGGCATTCTTGAAGCCGATGCGTTCGAATGCCTTATTCCATTCGAGCACCCCCTCGGCGACAGACTTGCGGTATTTCTCCGGAATGTTCTTGTCGAGCCAGTAGACGATCGGCTGCTTCGGCGCGGACAGTTCAGCCTTCGGATCCGACTTTTCCAGGCGCCAGCGATTCACATAATGCACCGCCGTCTTCATCGTGACGTCGTCTGAAAAATCGTAGCGCGTCGTCACCGTATGGCCGATCCGGTCATCGGCAATGCGGGCATGCATGGGCTCTGCCGGCAGCGGCGCAAAACTGTAGTAGAAGCCGATAAAGAAGCTGCGCGGATCGGGCGTCGTGGTCGGCAAGCTGGGTTGCACCAGCCCGTTCTGCGCCCCAGTCGATGCCGCTATTTTCGGCACAAAAAAATGTGCATTGACCTGGAATCCGGCCAGGAATTCGTCCGCGCGCACTTTGTCAAAGCTGCTGTTGGCAGGATCGATCGTATAGGGCTGGTGATACGCAGCATCAAGCTGTGTCGCGTAGCCGGGGATGTCGCCGAACAGTAACGCGCTGGCATCAATCAGGATGGCCTTGGTTTGGTGATGCGGCGTACTTGCCACCGGGACGCTGGCAAGCAGGCTGTCGGAAAATGCTTGCCTGACTTCGATTTCCTGCGGCGTACCTGGTTTAGCCATAAACTTGGTGTTCTTGGCGACCAGTTGAATATGGTTGCCCACTCGCTTGAATTCCGCCATATGACTGCCAAGCATTTGGCTGCCGTAGAGCCGGCGTTCACCGATGCCGTTGGATACGTTCACCGAAAAGAAAAACGGCTTTTCCAGCTGCTCCGGCCTGATCTCCATCCATACTTTTTCATCCTTTTGATACAGAGTGAAAAAGCCCTTCATTTCCTTCGCATCCTTGACCAGATATTCGTATGGCTTGATGGCGGAAGGAGACAAGCGGGAGACGACTGCCTCCGAGGTGGCGATGGCAATGGCGGCCGCGAAATTCTGGGCTGACGCCTGCGCTGTCTGTGGCGCGGTGTCCTGTGCACGCGCAACGCTACCCAGCGCCGGCGCCAGACTCGCGGCAGCCATCGTCAACAAAAAACGCGTACGAAACAGCAATGCTGGCATGGCAATCCTTTGTCTTACCTGAGTCGGTGAAGCCAGTCCGTGTTTAGTTGGACTAGGCGGCAAACACTTCGGAATCGTCGCGACCCGTCGCGCTTACCGTGTCGTGTGGCAAGCAAGCCTCGCCGCCTTCGAACAAGGCTGCTCCTTGCTGCAATTGCTTCGGCGAGCGACCGAACCAGCGCTTGCATGCCCGGCAAAATGCGCTTGGCTCGGAGAATCCAAGCTGGAAGCTCATCTTCTTCAAGGACAGTTCGCCCTTGCTGAGATACTGATGCGCCAGTTCGCGCCGGGTGTCGTCCACCAGCTTGGTGAAATTTGTGCCCTCTTCCGCCAGCCGCCGCTGCAAGGTGCGTTCACTCATCCTCAACTGCTTGGCGACATCTTCGCGCAACGGTTCCCCCTTGGGCAGCATGCCAGAAAGTAGCTGCTGCACCTTGGAACTGAAGCTGACACTGGGTACGACACGCTGTGTCTGGTCCATTTTCGCCAGCATGCGGCGAGTCCAGTCGCGCTGGGATTGCGCCAGCTCCGCCAGCATGTTGAGCGCCCAGTCCGCCGCCATCGGGCGCGCGGTGGTAATTGGCGCCGTCAAGTCGGCATTGTCGAATTCCATCGCATTGGCCGGCATGTCGAAGCGCACTGGGCAGCCAAACGCCTCGGCATACGCTTGCACGATCTGCGGTTGATCGGGTTTCGGAAAGGCGTAGGTCACCAGCGCCGGTTTCAAGTCATTGCGTGCGGCGGCGCACTGGATGGTCCGCAGCACCATGCACCAAACGAAGTCATAGTATTGCTGCGGCGAGTTGCGCTGCCGTCCCTGCAGATACAGGCCGACGCGAATACGGCCAGGCACATGTTCAATCGTGCTTTGAATAGCCGGGGACACCAGAGGTGTATAGCGCACCAGATTTTCGATAGCCGACTTCACGTCCGGCGACGCCCGCAGGATATGCCCCATCAACCCGGAGCGGTCCAGCGGCTGCGGCGACGACACCTTCAATCCGACCAAGGCGTCGTCCGACGCGTGCATGACCAGCTCCCACAAGTGACTGAGCTTGTCGGACAGCGTCAATGCGTCGTCGGCAATGCATTCGCCCTCGGCGAGCCCTGCCTGCTTGAACAATGCGTCAACGTCGAAATGACGCTCGGCCAAGCGGGCCTTGATGCCATATACCAGATCTATCGCTGACGAGTACCTCATGTTGTCCCCTCACCAAAGATGCATTCGCTGTACAGGGCAGTGTCACTGCCCGTCCTGGCCTGAAACGTCTCAAACATTGCTCAGGGCATGGAGGCAGTGCGCAGGCGCAGGCCGATACGCTGTTTCAGATCGGTCAGCTTGGGATTGATCGTCGGGCCAACATCACTCGCAACCTTCTGCCCCAACGCCTTTTCCATCTCGGGCAGCAGTGCCTCGTATTTTTTCTTCAACGGCGACTCCAACATGGCGATAATCTGACGAAGTTCGTCTTCGGTAAACCGATCAGCCAGCAATGGCACGACCGTCAGAGGGATGTACTTTTCCGCGCTTTTCTGCACCAATGGACTATTTTCTTCAACGAATTTCTTGGCTTCGGCACCGATGTCCTTCAGCGCGGCTGCCTGTTTATCGGCAGTCACGCGTCCCTGAAGCACAGCGTCTGATTGTTGCATTGCGTCGGCAACCGGACGCAGAAGCATTGCTTGGGCGATCGCGTCGGAATGCGTCAGTTGGGCAACACGCTTGGCAAGCTCCAGCTTGGCCGGAGACGCTGCTGCCTTAGCGGGTTCGGCGGCATTAGCCGCAGCGGCGCTGGCTGCGACGACGATGACTGCAATAGCTGATTTGAACATGGCAGTACTCCTATAAAGAGGCAAAACAAATCCCGAAGAGCTATGGGCTCGTTCAGAAGCGCTTGGTGAAATTGAAGCCGATGTACTTCACGCGGATGCCGCCTGACACATCCATTCCTGCATAAGGGTTGTAGATCGCATTGAAAAATTTGTCGCAGTTCAGGTTGCAGCTCGACCTGGCGGGCGCATCGAAATCGCCTTTCAGATAGCTGGCGCCGACATTGATGTCGGTGTCGCGGTCGATCTTGAGATTGAACCCGACGCTGTAGAGCTTGGTGTCCGGCAGAAGTGTCATCAGTGACATCTTGTCGGCGGGGATTGAACTCTTGCGCGGCTCGTAACCGAAGCGCAGCGTCAGTTTCTTGGTCGCTTGCAGCTGCAGGCCGAAACCCCAGTGCACAACGCTGCGAAAGCCCGTATTGATACTGAGCTTGCTGGGGTCCGTGATGCCCAATATGCGTCCGGCCTCCAGCAGCTTGATGCTCTGATCAAATTGGAGCGTGAGCGCGTCCCATTCGCTCCACTTCGTGTAGTTCGCGTCCACGTTGAACTGGACGCGCTTGACTGGTTTGAACTTGAAGCCAACCTGCCAATGCGCCGGAAACGGTATGGTCGCCGTCACATTCCCCTTTTGAACTTCCGGTATCGAGGTCGGCATGCCAGTTACTGCAGCGGCAATCGGGCCGAGCAGACTCGCGTACATGCCCTCGACGAACTTGCGCATCATCGGGTCCGCCCTGAATTCATATGTCCCCGTATGCACGGCCTTCGACCCGCCCTGATACACGACACCCAGCGCAAACCAGTCCTTCGGCTCCCACAATACTCCCAGGTTGATCGTGGGATCGATGGGAGCCGTCATGTCGACGTTCAGGTTCGCTACCCGCTTGAACGGATTGATCCTCCCCTCCGGGCCGCCGCCGCACAAACCGAACGCCAGCGTGTCAACTGGATTGCCGCCATCCCCACACCAGCCTTCCTGCAGCTTGCCGATAATACCCAATAGCTTGTTGGGCAAGCGCATGTCGGTATTGATGACCATCGCCTGGTGCGAAATCGGCACCGAAACGCCGACGCGCAGCGTGTCGGACACCTGATAGCCTACCGCTGGCGACAGCAATGCCAAGCGCTGCATCATCATCCGCTTTCCGTCGAAACGCATCGGATCGTTCGGATCCTTTGTGTGATCAACGGAGAAGACCGATTGCGGATAGGTGAGAGTTCCGAAAGTGAACGGTGATCCTTCGTTATTGAATGAAAAGCCCAGTGTCGCGGCGGCTGCCGCAGGCAGACGCCATCCCGGCATGCCATACCCTGGTACATACAGGTTGAGGCGAGTCGGCCCGCCGGTAGTACCGTTTACCGGATCGTTCTTGAAGCCGCCAATGTCGAAGTTATCCGGCTGATGAAACTTCGCAGTCGTATTGAGGGTGGCGAGGAAAATGTTGTGAAACTCGCGGTCACCCTTCACACGCGCTAACCCAGCCGGATTGAAGTGGATCGACTCGATCCCCGGCGGGTCGGCGGTAACAGCATTACCCAACGACATTGCAGTAACGCTGGTTAACAGATTTTCGTTAACTGCAGCATGAGTAGCCAGCGGCATGCCGACGCCCAGCAAGGAAGCCGCTGCCATTGCCCGCCTGATTCGCGCCCTGCGACGCGTATTTCGCCGTGTGAAGGTGTGATCCATCGCAGTCGCTTCCGATCAGAATTCCAGTGGCAGGCTCAGGCCGAGGGTAAAGTTGGGCGAATCGGCAGTCAGGCCGATGCCCGCAGTCAGATTGACCGTGGTCTTCGGCGACAGGCGCACGCCGAGGCCGAAGCTCATCACGCCGCCGGTCTGGATTTTTGTCTTGCTGGTCGTGCCATCCGCGTAGGTGAGCTTGGTGGATGACGAAATCGATTCGCTGATCGAGAACGAGGTCGTGATGTCATAGGAAAGCGCATACGCGAAGCCGAGTCCAAAGCCGAAGCTATTACCCGGCGCTACCTTTTTCAAAACGCTGCCGTCGCTTCGGATCTGGGAAAGATGCTTGGCCGGCAGATTGTACGTATAACTCACGTTGCCGAACAAAGCGACAGGGTCGATCACGTGGTTCAGGCTCACGCCTCCGGTGAAAGACGTGTATCCCGACCCGGTTGCCACGCCCTGGTTGGCATCGACCTTGAACGGGCTGCGTCCGGTAGGCAGCCGCACGCCCCCGGTCAGAGTTACTTGCGGCTTGCCGCGCTGGACTTCGAAGGGCTGGAAGCGTGCGTTAACTCCGATATCGCCGAGCGAATGCGACAATCCACTGAACGATGGATTTTCCGAATACTTGCTCATGATCGGCAGGCTCAGGCTGGCGGTCAGGTTGTCGCGCACACCATAGTCCACTGTCAGCGTGTTGGTGATGGTGTGCGAACTGTCGTTCTCGATGTTGAACAAGGTCAGCGTGCCGGTATCCCTGGAAAAGTTGGCATTGATCTTGTCCTGGCCGATATAGGTGTAGCCCAGGTCATAGGTTGCAGCCAGCTTGCCGCGCTTGAGCAGCGAATACTGCTTGTCGACCGCCGTCAGCGTCTGCTTGAGCAGCGTAGTCTGATCGGTGTCACCCTCTTGCTTCTTGAGTGCTTCACGCGCTGCCGCAGTACCCGGCTCGCCTTGATTGGCGGTGCCCCCAGTCGATGCCGATCCGGCTTGCTGCGCATAGGCCGGCAACGCGAGCGCAGCAACGATAAACCCAAGAAGTGGATATTTTTTCATGACGACTCCCTTGTAGTGGTTGTAATGGCTAGGTACAAATGCCGGCTGCGCTTACTGCTTGCGGACGTACACACCGCCGAAGCCGGAATTGATTGCGCGCTCCAGACGGTAGGTTGTTGCCACCGACGACTGGAGAGTGGCCGAGTCTTTGACGCGGTCCATGTCAAATACACCCAGTTCCTTATCCGTTAGCGCAAGCTGGCGTGCCGGAGGGGTGCTCTTGGGGGGATATACGATGAACAGCGTGTTGCGATCCCAGTGCTTGGCAAAATCGCTGACCGAGAACACATAATTTCCCGTTGATGGATCGGCGATATAGACCAGCCCGTCGCGCAATCCGCGAAACACCACGAAATGCTTGAAACCGGCATAGTCGATCGGCACGATGGCGGGCTGATCCAGCGTTTCGAGATCCTTGACCTCGGCACGAAAGCCTGCGCTTTCCACACCGAGCGAAGCCACATACCGCTTCATGTCAAGCAGGGAAAAGCCGCGGCGCTCGACGATCTTCTCTTTCTCGCCGCGTTCGAGCATGCCTTCCATGCTTTGCTGTTCAGTCACATCAAGACCGATGTGATATTTCAGGAGCGTCACCAGCGCTGCCGACCCACAGCTGTAGTCGTATGCCTGGCGCACGATATGCCGGTATTTCAATTCGGAATACGGTTCGACCTTCACCGATTGCACGACCGGCCCCGCACCAACCATTTTTTGCGGCAGGTCGATCTGTCCCTGAAGGCGATCGGCCGGCTCGTGCCTCGACCATGCAGCGGAACCACCAATAAGCGCAGCGATGGCGCCCAGTACGATCATGAGCATGTCTTCATCCCCTTCATGTCCTCTCCTTGAGTTGATGCTTTTGCGATGTCGCGATGTGCCTCGCGATCACCACGGGAAGCCTGCCGGACCTGCCATGCTTCCTATGACGCTAAGTCGTTCGCAATTCAGCACGGCTATTTATCCGTGAATCAAATGTCAACAAAACTGCGAAGTGGCATTAATGTAAGAGGGAAATTGACTTACCGAACTCGTCCGATCGGACGATATATGCTTGTGAAGCATCAATTCCAGCTCTGTTCACGCGCAAAGCAGTGCGCAAAATTGCAGCAGAGAAATTAAAAGAATTCCCAATGGAAATATTTGTAGGGATTGCGTGGAATTAAGGAGATGTTGTGACACTCGCACACGCATCTTGGTATCGCCCGATGGGATGTCCAATTTGCTAGTGCGAGAGATTCAGGATAAGACGCAAGATGCCAAACGGCATCCTGCGCCTGTGCAGAGAGTTAAGTAATGATGGACAGCTTGCGGGCCACCGAGATTGCTTCGGTACGCGTGTGGGCCCCCAGCTTGAGATTGATATTGCGCAAGTGAGTCTTGACCGTGGTGACAGAGACGAACAGTTTTTCGGCAATCGCCTGGTTGCCATAGCCCTTTGCGAGCAAGGTCAGTACATCCAGCTCGCGCCCGGTCAATTCGTTTTCCATTGCGGCGCGGGGCATGCGAGGCTCCACGACGGCATTCTCGCCGCCATAATAGGTCACAGCCGAGGCCCCGTTCTTCATTGGATTAAGGATGCGCTCCGCAAAAAAGTGAAGCGCACCGTTTTCCGCACTGGACGCATCTTTCATGCTCTTAAGCATGTCATTTACCAGAACCAGCAAAGCCGGCCCTTCATCCTTGAAGACCCGCACAAAGCCCTCGTTCAAGGCATCCTGCAAGGCTTCCTTTATGGTCCGCAATGCCGGATTGCGTTGACCGGCTTGATGCAGCGCCAGCGCGTAAAGCGCCTTAACCCGCAACGCATAACGCACGCAACTGCGGGCCTGTGCATCCTGCAGGTGTTCCTTGAGTACAGGCAGTGTGGCGGCGGCTTGCCCACCGTGTACTTGCAAACGCATGGCACCGAGCACCGGAGTTTCGATGTCCTCGGCAATCATCTGCAGATCGCGATGGCGCCATGGCGGGGACATACCGACCAGTGAAAACATTGCCTTAGCCGCATCCATATCGCCGTCAAGAACGGCGCCCCGCACCCGCTCCAGACGTGCGGAATCAATGATCCGCTGCAGATTGCGCTGCATGCCAAGCTGCTCGAGTTCCAGCAAGATTTGCAGCGCATCGTTCACGTTGCTCTCGGCGCGCAAAATTCGTGCGTAAATCACATGGCTCGCAATCAGCTGATCTGGAATGCCAGCGTCCTTAATCAAGGGCAGGTACAGTTTCAGCAGGCGCTTCGATTCCTCCAGCGCATCCATCTCATACAGTACTTCTGCCAGATAAATACTTGCAAAGCCAGCGTCGGCGCCGTACCGGCGGTTCGACATGTCGGATTCAACACCCATGATTGCGCGCAAGCGCGGCGCCGTTCCCCGCAACCGCACCTGCGACTCGTCACCGATCAGGGCACGCAGGCGAGCCCCTGCGGCGCGCAATTGTCCTTGTCGCAAATCCAGCATGCCGTGCATATAACCAGCCAGCGTCACGCTGAACAAGGGCCCGACGGCCGAATGTTCACGCGTGGCCTGGTCAAGAAGCATGCGCGCTTCCTGATATCTCCCGGCCGTCGCATAGTAGTAGGCGCAACCGATCATCAACATGCTGCGCAAGAGCGGCTCTTGTGCGGCGCCTCCGAGGATGTGCAGGTCTTCCCACATCGGCGCCGTCTGCTCCACACGGTCAAGCATGACCAGGCTAAAGGCGCGGAGGACATGGTAAGTCGGATGCGAAATCGGCGAGGCGCCGTCTTCATTGGTCACCGTCTCCAGCAACGTCAATGCCTCTTCGCTGCGGTTGATATGAATGAGCACCCATGCATAAACCGATATCAGCTTTGGATACGCAGCCAGACTGGCACGGTCGAGTGCGTCGAGCCATCGTGCCAGCAGGCGAACGCGCCCCTGCAGAAACAAGGATTCCGCATTCTTGCTCAGCAAATCGAATAACAGGTCTTTATCCCCTGATGCAATCGCATGATCAATTGCCGGAATCGGACGTTCCTGTTCAACATACCACATCGCGGCGCGACGATGCAGCGACGATGCAAGTCCCGGATATTGCCGACCAAGCTGGGCACGTAAAAAACCCGCAAAAAGCGGATGATAACTGTACCAAACATGCTGCTCGTCAAGCGCGCTCATAAACATGTTGGAGCGCTCAAGCTCTTGCAACAAAACGCCGCTATCCTTGCGTCCAGTGACCGCATTGCAACTATCGGCGCAAAATTTGTGCAGTATGCTGGTTTGAAGAATGAAATCCTGCACAGGTTTGGGCCTATGGGACAGAACGTCCTCGGCAAGATAAGACGCAACGACCGTATTGGAGCCAGAAAACGTCCGGATATATTGCTTCGGGTTGTCGTTACTCTCCAGCGCCAGTGATGATAGCCACAGCGCCGCAGCCCATCCGCCAGTCACTTCGTACAGCCGCTCAACATCCTGGCCGTCAAGTATTAAATTACGCTTGGCTCGTAAAAATTGGCTCGTTTCTTCAAGACTAAACCGAAGCTGTGCAGCATCAATCTCCAGCATTTGCTGGCAGATGCGCAGGCGTCCCACGCTTAATGTAGGGAATTCGCGTGATCCGATCACGATTCTCTGTTGCGGACCGAGCATTTCGAGTAATTGCTGGACAACCGCGAGCGCGGCGGGATTATGCAGGTGCTCGAACTCGTCCAGCATCAACATGAATGGTAGTGGCGTCGCAGCGATGGCATGCGCCAGCTCAAATACCTGATCTTCATCGGGGCTTTCAAGCCCCTGCATTTCCATCAACTCGGATGGCAAAATCCGGCTGACTTGAGCAAATGCCTGGCCGAGGCAACTCATGAATCGATCCAGGTCATTATCCCCCGCATCAAGCGTCAACCATGCGATTGCGCAGCCATCAGCCCTGAATGAATCGTAAATATGGCGCAACAACGTCGTCTTGCCGAATCCCGCAGGCGCCTGCACCAATATAAGTTTGGCGCCTTCTGCCAGCCTGATCCGCTCGACCAAACGTTCACGTGCCATAAAGGGAGCTCCCATGGCGGGAGGCCTGAACTTGGAGGGCGGCGTCCGCAACACCATTATTTTTTTCCGTGCGCGTTAAAAGTTTCTTTTAATTTAATACCAACGTGCGTCAGCAGACCGCACATGATTATGCCGCCCTTGAAGCCTTTGGGAAATAAAAGCCGGGAGTGATTTCCCCAAAATACTAGAGGCATATATCTAATATGCACACAATTGTAGTGCCACGCCCAAAGCCAAGTATGGGGTAGCTACGACTGGCAAGAAGTCGTAGCCGGTGCATTCAAAATGGGAAATACCCTTCCCAAGGACAGAAAACCCTGCTTCTGGGCTGCCTGAAAATTACACGAAGCTGCCCCGGCCAGCGACAGTCTGGCGCTGGAAGGCATAACGAGGCCTTCTGGAATGCCGCTCAGAACGGAAGTACCCACTGACACCAGCATTCATAAAGGTGTCTTGATGCTATCCAGACTTACCCCACTGGCTCTCGAAGCCAATGCTTTGGCCTCAGCGGTCAGCGCGAAACGCTCGGTTCATTCTTAACAATATTCTAAGATGAAGTCTCTTAATATTGCTTCAATGTTAAGAGCAGCAAGACGCGATGCACCACCGAAATTTGACACGTTGACAATACGCGTCGGAGATCGCAAGCCCCCACAAGGAGCACAGAGCAAGCGTCTGCAAGACTGAAATAAAAACTTTATAGAAATTCTTTTACCATTTTGGAGACTACATAATGAAACTGATCAAGAAATCCGCTATCGCTCTGGCCCTGTCCGCAGTTTCCTTCGGCGCCTTCGCAATGACCTCCATCGACGACGCAGCACTGAGCCAAGTGAGCGGCCAAGACGGCGTGTCGATCGCTGCTGACCTGAACATCAACATCGGTTCGTTCACCTACACCGACAAGGGTGCAACCGCTGCTGAGAACGGTTCCGTATCGTTCAACAACATCGCCGTCCGCGGTGCGTTCATCATGCAAATCGACGTGCTGGCTGCTGCAGCTTTCAATACTGACGCAGTTGGCTCCTTGGCTGTTCTGCTGGCCCCCACCTCCGGCGCTACCGCCGTCGCCGACGCAACCACCCTGGCAATTGCTACCAGCAATGCCTTGGGCCGTACGGTTGACGCCACTGGTCTGGGTCCGGATGCTGGCGACGTAGTTCGTTTCGCCTTCCCGAAAGTTACCGGCGCAGAATCGCTGGCACACAATGCATCGATGTCGATCACGGTTGACTCGATCACTACTGGCAACGGCGGCAAGTCCTTCGGTAGCGTTGCTCTGAAGAACTTCGACCTGCAAGGCACCAAGGTCTGGATGTTCGGTCACTAATCTCTTCTTGTTGCTGAAACAAGAATCTGACCCGGTAGTATGAATACGCCCCCTTGCGCAAGCCGGGGGGCGTTTCTATCAGTAGGTTTGAAAATCTTTCTGCAAAGATACTGCGTCTGGTGACTAACATGATAAGTCTGATCCGAACTGGTCTTGTATGCTTGAGTGCAGCCGCAGCATTGCTCAATGCTGGCCCGGCCTCGGCACAGCTGCGTCCACTGTCGGAAAAAGAATTGTCGGCCACCTATGGTCAAGGTTTGCTGGATCTGACCAACAGCAGCTTCGTCTCCAACGGCGACACGCTTTACAGCACCCGCATCGCCATCGGCGCCGATGTCCTGCTGAATGCGAACTTTGGAAAAATCAACCTGGGCGCGAAGACGACCGGCGGCGTGACCGACTGGAGCACTGCCTATATCGACATGCCGGTGCTGCAGTTCGGCCGCCTGGACAGCACGGCAGACAAACGCCTGGTGCAAATTACCAATCCCTATTTCGAATTCGTCTACAAGAATGCGCCGGATGCAGCGACACGCGAAGTAATCGGCATGCGCATGGGCTTCGAGGGAATCAAGGGCGACATCGGGCTGACGATCAACACGCTGAGCGGATCGATGCTCATCGGCGGGGCGGAATACAAGGGTTCTAAAACTACAGGTCCTGCGGTCCCGGGCGTCACCGCCGGCGACGCGAACGGCGCCAGCCGCGACTTCTGGATTTCGGCGCTCAAGACCGCCGTGCAGTTTCCGACGACGTCCGGCATGGCCGAACCGCCGTCTGCCGCACAGGCGGGATTCTGGCTCAACTGGCGCGATAGGCTGACGGCCCTGAGCACCGCAAATGGCGCGCCGCCCCCCAATGCCTTCAGACGATAACGCAAGGTGCGCCCGATCATGAATCCCAGCCGATTTATGCCACGCACTCGCAGCATTACACTCGGCGCACTGCTTCTGTATTCGGCAATAGCGTGCCAACAGGCGGGTGCTGCCAGCATGGAACCGCTGAGCGATGCGGCACTGTCGACAGTGCGAGGGGGCGATGGCGTCAGCTTCGACTTGAACAATTTCTCGCTGTCCGGCAACGCGAAGATCACCTATACCGCACCGACAGGCGCCAGCGCGTATATCAGCAATATTTATCTTACGCGCTCGGACGACACCAGCAATCCGTTCGGCGATCCCTATACCCTGGATGTCAGAACGGCATCCGGGCTGTCAGACGTGATCGAGTTGATGTTCCCGAAAAATGCTGCGGGACTCGCGAAGTGGCAGTTCGCCTACGATTGGGGTGTCAATGCCAATGACATCGCTTTCGAGGGCGGCAGCACCGTTTTCAAGGATGTGGTGTTCTACGGTGGCGGTCTACAGCTTTTCCCGCCCCGCGTCGGCGAGGGCATTGGCTTCGGCCTTGGTCTGCGCATGGACATCGGTGAAATCCTGGTACGTCCGCGCGGACGCGACGACATAACGAATCCTGACTCGACCGCCGAACAAATGCGGTTCAGCAGGATTCGGGTAGGCGCCGTCGGCAGCGATGGCATCACCATTACCTCGTCGCCCTGGCAGATTGCGGATGCAGGCGCACAACCGGGCGTGATTAACGCCGTGACCGATCCCAACGATCCGTCCAAGTCGCGCCTCCACATTGGCATCGGCTGGCCGGACCTTGATCGCGCACCGAATGGCGCGGCGGTCGGTGGCATAGAAATCGGAAATATTTCATTCGGGAACAGCACGGCGCCATTCGATCTCGGTGCCAGCCGCATCGGCAATATACAGATTCAGTATCTCGACATTAAATTCAAGCCCTGACATGTACAAAAAATTGCTTAGCTTTGTTGCGGGATTATGTGTCAGCGCCGGAGCACTGGCCCAGGGCCTGCGTCCGCTCGACGATGGCGAGCTGTCCAAGGTGAGCGGCAAGGATGGCATCGGCATCATGATGGATCTGCAATTAAACATGACATCGCTGACCGACACCAGCGCCAACAGCCATGTGGCACTCGGCTTCAAAGGCGAGGATGGCAAGACCAACTACATTGTTGTCAAGAACCCACGCGGCGCACTGTTCACTAGCATAGGCATCGATGTCAAGAAGCGGACGGACGGCGGCCCCGACTACGTTGCTGTGAAACTGCCTAGTGATAGTATATTCAGCAACTTCGGCTTCGAGTCGATCAATGCACAACCCGATCCGACGACGGTAGTGCCGTTCAACCAAACCCTCGGCGGTTTGAAGATTGATGGCAAGATGTCCATGACGGGCGAACTCAGGCTCTGGTCGCATTAATCCGGATGCCAAACCCGCCACGCGATAGCGCCCGACCTGCCGAATGGAGCGCGTCCTCTTTGTCCATTCGCCTGCGACTTGTTAGACGTCATAAGCGCCTGCAACGTATTCGTCATCGATTCACCAGACGCGCCGCTGCGTTGCCGGCAAGCCGTCCCATCCCGTAACACCGACAGAAGCCCCCGAGGTCGTTCACTCCGGTATCGTTTTCCCTGATGCCGCCGTAGTCATACCGGGCAGGGAGAAGCGGCTTCCTTTTCTTGGAGGTGCATGGATGCGGCCTCCGGCTGCATGACGGCGTAAAATGCCTTTTTCAGAAACGCGTTGCCATCATGCTTTTCGACCTCACCGATCTGCGCCTGTTTATCGCCATAGCCGAGCTCAAGAGCATGACGCGCGCGGCCGAGCGCCTGCATCTGTCGCTGGCGGCGGCCAGCAGCCGCATCAAGGAACTGGAGGCGCGCTTCGGCGTGCGCCTGCTCTATCGAGAGAACAAGGGCGTGCAGCTGGCGCCGGCCGGCGAGACGCTGCTGGTCCATGCGCAGCAGTTCATGCAGCAAGTAGAGCGGCTGAAGAGCGACATGCAGCAGTACAACAATGGCATCAAGGGCCATGTCCGCATCTTCGCCAATACCACCGCCGTGACGGAATTCATGCCGGAACTGCTGGGCGACTTCCTGGCAAAACACCCACAGGTGAATGTGGCGCTGGAAGAAAGGCTGAATCACGATATCGTGCGCGCGGTCCATGAGGGCACCGCCGACATCGGCATCGTTGCCGGCGACATCCAGTCGCCCGGTCTGCAGATACTGAATTTTTCCACCGACCGGCTGGTGCTGGCGACCGCGTCCGCCCATCCGCTGGCCCAATCCGGCCATATCCCTTTCGCCGCCACGCTGGAATACGACCACATTGGCTTACATGAAGGAAGCACGCTGCAGCATTTCCTGAATCGCATCGTTGCCGAAAACGGCAAGCAGCTGAAGATGCGCATTCAGGTGCGCAGCTTCGAAGCAATGTGCCGCATGATCGAAGCGGGCGTCGGCATCGGCATCCTGCCGCAATCGGCGGCGCAGCGCCTGAGCCGCTCAATGCGGCTGGCGCTGGTGGAGCTGGACGAGCCGTGGGCGGTACGTGAGCGCAGCGTCGTGGTGCAACAGCTCGAGACGCTGCCGCATTACGCGCGCGAACTGGTCGATTGCATTTGCCGCTGGGAGCAGGCCAGGTAACACCGCCCCGGCGACAGCATCAGGCATCCTTGCGCAGCAGGTCGACCCGCATCGGGATCTGAAAGAAGGCGCCGTCCGGCGTCATGTGACGCTCGAATCGCTCGCGCACCTGGTCGTGCAGTTGTGGCGACAGCCGGTGCGCGGTGTGGGTGACGTTGAGCACGCCGCGCTCGAATTGCGCAAAGTCGCGAAAGCGCAGCGGCGCCTTGAAAAAGACTTGCCTGACCAGCGCCAAGCGACCTTCATCGACGGCACGCCGGATTGCGTCGAATGCGGCACGGCGCACCTGCTCCTCGTCATGAAACAGGCGCATGATTTCGTTATAGTCACCGGCAAAAATCGGTTCCGACAGATAGGCCAGGCCGCCCGGCTTGAGGACACGCCTGATTTCGTCGAGCGCCCTGTCCATTTCCGCCAGCGGTACATGGTGCAGCGACTTGAACATCAGCACGATGTCGAAGCTCGCATCCTCCGCCGGGATGACCTGCGCGCCGCCGGCGGCGAAGCGTACCTGCGGCAAGTCGGCGACTTGCATGTTCTTCGCATGCTGCACTTCGTCGACTTCGAGCGCGAGGATGAAGTCCGCCTTGCCACTCTCGGCGATCGCGCGGGTCTTTTCCGCCTTGCCGCAGCCCAGTTCAAGCACGCGTGCGCCGGCCGGCAGCACCTCGTTTACCAGTTGCATTTCGTCGCAGACGAGATCGATCGTGTCGGGCGACAGCAGCATCCGTTTCTCCTTTCGTGAATCAGCGGCGGGGCAAGCAGCACGGCGTGCCCATCCCCGCCCGTAGCGATTATTTGTAACCGAGTGCCGCCGATTCCTTGTTGACCGCATTAATCAAGTCCTTGCCGATACGGTCGGCCATCTGCGTCTGTACCGGCAACAGCGCCTTGCGCCATTCGGCGCGCTCATTGTCGTTCAGCACATAGACGTTCGTCTTTCCCGCCTTTTTGATGTTTTCCAGCGCCTGCTCGTTTTCCTGCTGTGCGATCGCATTGGTGTACTTGGTGGCGTCCTTCATCGCGCCTTCCAGCGCGGTGCGTATATCGGGTGGCAGGCCGTCCCAGAACTTCTTGTTGACGATCACCGCATAGCCGATGTAGCCGTGCTTGGACACGGTCATGTTGCTCTGGACTTCATGCATCTTCTGCGTATAGATATTCGATGGCGTGTTTTCAGTCCCGTCCACCACGCCGG
Organism: Noviherbaspirillum autotrophicum; assembly: GCF_000818395.1. Taxonomy (GTDB): domain Bacteria; phylum Pseudomonadota; class Gammaproteobacteria; order Burkholderiales; family Burkholderiaceae_D; genus Noviherbaspirillum; species Noviherbaspirillum autotrophicum. Next base: position 1,086,377 of record NZ_JWJG01000028.1, read on the forward strand.
TCTGCAGCGCCTGGTACACCTCGGAGAACGCCATTACCTGCGGGTTCGCACCGAGAGCGCGGAACTGCGCGTCGAGCACCTTGGACGACTGGATGCGCATCTTCAGGCCGCGAAAATCGGCGGGTTTATGCAGTGGCTTGTTGGCGGTCATGTCCTTGAAGCCGTTGTCCCAGTAGGCCAGGCCGCTGATGCCCTTCGACTCCAGCTTCTTGAACAGACTCTTGCCGATCGGGCCTTCGGTCACGCGGTACAGCACTTCCCGGCTCGGAAAAATATACGGCAGGTCGAACACCTCGAATTCCTTCACGCCGAGCGGGCCGAACTTGGCCAGCGACGGCGCCAGCATCTGGACCGATCCCAGCTGCAGCGCTTCGAGCTCTTCCTTGTCCTTGTACAGCGTGCTGTTCGGGTAGACTTCGACCTTCACGCGCCCGTTGGTCGCCTTTTCGGCCAGTTCCTTGAAGCGCACGGCCCCCTTGCCTTTCGGCGTGTCATTGGCCACCACGTGGCTGAACTTGATCACGATCGGACTTTGCGCAAATGCGCTGCCGCTGGCAATCAGTGCAGCGAACAGCGCAGCGTGCAATTTATTCAGTTTCATCCTTGTCTCCTTTGAATTGAACTATGTACTAGAGTGCATCCGATCCGCCGGGTGCCTGCGCGCCGCTTCGTCCGCAATCTGCCGTGCGCGCAGAATGACCGGACGGTCGACCATTTTTCCATCCACCGCCACTGCCGCGCCGCCGCTGGCGGCGCTCGCATCGAGCACCCTGTGCGCCCAGGCGACTTCCTCTTCCGACGGGCTGAAGCAGCGGTTCACCGTCGCCACCTGCTTGGGGTGTATGCACAGCTTGCCGCCGAAGCCGAGCCGGCGTGCGCGCAGCGTGTCGCGCGCCAGTTCGTCCGCGTCGTCGATCGCGGTGCTCACGCCATCCACCGGGGATTGGGCGTTCGCCAGGCGCGACGCCAGCACCAGCTGCGAGCGGAAATACAGCAGCGCGTCATCGTCGCCCTCGATACCCAGGTCAAGCTTGAAATCGATGGAGCCGAACATCAGGCGCTGCACGCCCGGCGCTTCCGCAAGCAGGCGTGCGTTGTCCAAGCCCTGTGCGGTTTCGATGAGCGGATAAATCTCTTTCGCGCCGGCGTTATGCAGCGCGAGCAGCTCGCCCGGCTCGCCTGCCTTGGGCAGTACGACACCGGCCACGCCCGGCATGCGGCACAAGGCCAGGTCATCATCGAACCAGCGCGTGTCGGCGCCGTTGATACGTACCAGCACGGAACGCGCGGGCGACAGCCAAGCCGCCAGCGCGGTGCGCGCCGCCTGCTTGTCGCCCGGCGGCACCGCGTCCTCCAGGTCGACGATCACGGCATCGGCGCCAGCGGCGCAGGCCTTGTCGAAACGCTCGGCGCGATTGCCGGGAACGAACAGATAGGAGCGTGCGACCAGTGAAGTTTCGGCTCGCGACATATTGGGCATCCCTCAGGTGAGGAAATAACCGACGGTGGGCGCATGTTCGATATCCCACAACTGGTGGAATGCCGTCTGCATTTCATGCACCGAGGCCCCGCCGCTGAACTCGGCCAGGCGCAGCGCCTTTTGCTCGAGCTCTTCGCGCGACAGAGTGTTGCCCGGATCGCCCTTCGGTTCGTCCACGCGGCCGGACAGCATGCGCCCATCCACGGTGTGCACCGCGACCTTGCCGATCCAGCGGGCCGGATAAGCGCCGTCGACTTCGGGATCGAGCACCATCGTGACCTTGCTGCGGAATGCGGCAACGCGCGCATCGTTGAAGTGATCCTCGAATTCCTTCATGCCGGCGCGCTGGAACTGCGCGATCAGGCCGAGCACGGTGCCCATCGAGAATTTCGCCTGGTGCACCGTCTGCGGATTGACGACCGGCCCGAGCACATCGATGGCGCCCTGGTGCACGTAGGCGGTCACGCTGGCGATCTGATCCGGAGCCAGCTTGTGTTCGGTGACGACCTGCAGCAAGGCGTCGGCAGCGGGATGGGTATGGCGGCACGAGGCGTGGAACTTGAACGAGGTTTCCGCCAGCGCCCAGCGCTGCCCGAGGCGGTCGACCAGCCGAGCCGCATCCGGCTCGCGCGACATGCCGGCGGCCATGCCCTGCGCGCCTTCCAGGATGCGCTTGGCGCCGGTGAATCCGTCCTTGGCGAGATAGGCGGCGGTCAGGCCGGCGGCGGCGGCATGCGCAGTATGCAGCTGCTTGGAATCGGCCGCATCGCGCAGGAATTCCCACAGGCCGGCGGCCTGGGTGCCGGCGGAGCCGAAGGCGTCGAGCATTTGTTCCGGCGTGAGCCGGAGCAGGCGGCCGACGGCGGCCGCAGCGGCGACGGTGCCGACCGTGCCAGTCGTGTGGAAAATTTTGTAGTGCGAACGCCCGAGGAATTCACCGATGCGGATGCCGACTTCGTAGCCGGCGACCGACGCCGTGAGCAGCTCGCGGCCGGAGCAGCGCAATTCCTGCGCCACCGCCAGGGCCGGCGAGAACACGACTGTTGCCGGATGGAATACGGAACCGTTATGCACGTCGTCCTGTTCGGCCACATGGGATGATGCCGCGTTCACCATCGCCGCAAATAATGGCGAGGTGCGGCGGCGTGCGATCAGGACTTCGGCGGCTCCACTGTCCGGCCCCATGTGCCGGGCGAAGCGCTCGATGGCTTCCACCGGGCGGGCGCCCTTGCCGGCGACGGCCGAGCCGAACCAGTCGAGGAGCAGGTCTTCCGCACGCCGCACCACCTCGTGCGGAATGTCTTCAAAGCGCAGGTTGGCGGCGAATGCCGCGAGGGTCTTGCTGGGATGATCGGTCATGTCGGCGTCTCGTCGATGTTGATTCAGATAGCTTTTTGGTCGCGCAGTTTCACGATGGCGTCGTCCGCATAGCCAAGTTCGCGCAGAATGCTGTCGGTATGCTGGCCCAGCGCGGGAATCGGATCCATGCGCGGCGCATAGGCGTCGGGCACGCCGGGCGGCAGCAGCGCGGGGATCTTGCCGACCGGTGTAGCGACTTCGGTCCAGCGTTCGCGCGCCTTCAGCTGCGGGTGCTGCCACAGGTCGTGCATGTCGTTCATGTGCGCATTGGCAATCTGGGCATCGTCCAGGCGGGCGATGACTTGCTCGGCGGTCATGGCGGCAAACACGTCGACGATGATCGCGCGCAGCTCCGCGCGCGCCACGGTGCGGCGCGAGTTCGATGAAAAGCGCGGGTCGGTCGCCAGTTCCGGCTGGCTCAGCACCTTGTCGCAGAAGGCCACCCACTCGCGCTCGTTCTGCAAACCGAGCATCACTGTCTTGCCATCGCCGGCAGGAAACGGACCGTAAGGATAGATCGTGGCATGGGCGGCGCCGGCACGAGGCGGCGGCGAGGCGCCGTTATAGGCGTAATACAGCGGATAGCTCATCCACTCGACCATACTTTCCAGCATCGATACATCGATGTTGCAGCCTTTGCCGGTTTTGCCTCGTTGAATCAGGGCCGCGAGAATATTGCTGTAGGCATACATGCCAGCCGAAATGTCGGCAATCGAGCAGCCGGCCTTGGCCGGTTCTTCCGGCGTGCCGGTAATCGACAGGAAGCCCGATTCGCTCTGGATCAGGAGGTCGTAAGCCTTGCGGTCGCGGTAGGGGCCGTCCGAGCCGTAGCCGGAAATGTCGCACACGATCAGGCGCGGGAATTTTTCGCGCAAGGCGTCATACGACAACCCGAGCCGGGCGGCGGCGCCGGGCGCCAGGTTCTGCACCAGCACATCGGCGCCTTCCAGCAGCTTGTTCAGTACCACGCTCGCCTCCTCGTGCTTGACGTCGAGGGTCAGGCTTTCCTTGGAGCGGTTGGTCCACACGAAGTGCGATGCCAGGCCGTTGACGCGTTCGTCGTAGGCACGGGCAAAGTCGCCGACGCCGGGGCGCTCGACCTTGATCACGCGCGCGCCGAGATCGGCCAGCTGACGTGTGCAGAACGGCGCGGCAATCGCGTGTTCCAGGGTGACGACGGTAATTCCATCCAATGGGCGCATGGTCATCTCCTCAGAACGAACGCGGCAGGCCGAGCACGTGTTCGGCCACGTACGACAGGATCAGGTTGGTCGAGATCGGCGCGACCTGATACAGGCGGGTTTCGCGGAACTTGCGCTCGACGTCGTATTCGTGAGCAAAGCCGAAGCCGCCGTGGAACTGCAGGCAGGCATTGGCCGCTTCCCACGAAGCGTCGGCCGCCAGCATCTTCGCCATGTTGGCTTGGGTGCCGCACGGCTGCTTCGCGTCAAACAGCTCGCACGCCTTGTAGCGCATCAGGTTGGCCGCCTCCAGGTTGATGTAGGCTTTCGCGATCGGGAACTGCACGCCCTGGTTCTGGCCGATCGGGCGGCCGAACACCACGCGCTCGTTCACGTACTTGGTCACCTTGTCGATGAACCAGTAGCCGTCGCCGATACATTCGGCAGCGATCAGCGTGCGCTCGGCGTTCAGGCCGTCGAGGATGTACTTGAAGCCCTTGCCCTCTTCGCCGATCAGGTTCTCTTGCGGGATTTCGAGGTTGTCGAAGAACAGCTCGTTGGTTTCATGGTTCACCATGTTCGGAATCGGCTGCACCGTCATGCCCTTGCCGATTGCGTCGTGCAGGTTGACGATGAAGATCGACATGCCTTCCGATTTCTTCTTCACGTCCGCCAAGGGCGTGGTGCGCGCCAGCAGGATCATCAGGTCGGAATGCTGCACGCGCGAGATCCACACCTTCTGGCCGTTCACCACATAGCGGTCGCCCTTCTTCACCGCCGTGGTCTTGATCTTGGTGGTGTCGGTGCCGGTGGTCGGCTCGGTGACCGCCATCGACTGCAGGCGCAGTTCGCCGGTCGCGATCTTCGGCAGGTACTGGCGCTTCTGCTGCTCCGAGCCATGGCGCAAGAGCGTGCCCATGTTGTACATCTGGCCGTGGCAGGCGCCGGAATTGCCGCCGGAGCGGTTGATCTCTTCCATGATGACCGACGCTTCGGTCAGGCCCAGCCCCGATCCGCCGTATTCCTGCGGGATCAGCGCGGCGAGCCAGCCGGCGTGGGTCAAGGCGTCGACGAACTGCTCGGGATAGCCGCGCTCTTCGTCGATCTTGCGAAAATATTCGGCCGGGAATTCGGCGCACAGGCTGCGCACCGCGTCGCGGATGTCCTGGTAGGCGTCATGCTGGACTGTCATTGATGTACTCCTTAATTATTTCTTGAGCGTGGCTGTGGCCTGCATCGCAAGCTCGCCGCGACTATTTTTGGCCCAGAGGTGAACGGTGCGGCCGTCGGCATCGGGTTGCCCGCACACCTCGAACGGCTCGATATCGAAGATCGGCCCGACGGCGCGGAATTCGAATGCAGCCAGTTGAGCGTCGGGCCGGTTGCGGTACAACAGGTCGACCAGCAGCGTGGCGATCAAGGGGCCGTGCACGATCAGGCCGGGATAGCCCTCGACCTCGGTGACGTAGCTGCGGTCGTAGTGGATGCGATGGCCGTTGAAGGTCAGCGCGGAATAGCGGAACAGCAGCACCGGGTCGGGCGTGACGGTGCGCGACCAGACGGCATCGGGCGGCGCCATTTTGGGCGCCGGTGCTTGCGCGCCCTTGGCCGGCATGTCGCGGTAGACGATGTCATGCTCTTCGGTGACGGCGATGGTGCCGCCGTGTGCGATCTGGTGCTGCACGGTGACGAAGGCCAGATTGCCGCTTCGGCCCTGCTTGGCGGTGACGCTCTTGATGCGCGAGGTGCGGGTGGCGGGCGCGCCGATCGGCAGCGGCGCGTCGAATGTCAGGCGGCCACCGGCCCACATGCGGCGCGGCAGCGGCACCGGCGGCAAAAATCCGCCGCGCTTCGCATGTCCGTCCGGGCCGACTTCGGATTGCGCATGGATGGACCAGAAATAAATCCAGTGCCACAGCGGCGGCAACGCGTCGCCCGGCTGTGGCGCAACCGCGCGATCGAGCACGGCAGCCAGCGCGGCGGCCATGTTGGTGGAGATGGTGTCGTGATGTTGCTCGGTTTTGCCTGTCCACTGTTGCAGAAAGGCCAAGTCGAGGGAAGGGCTATCCATGATGATCTGTGCAGGAATCGTGTGTTGACGGTCCTGCGCAGTGTGTGCCAGCGCTGGCGAAGTGACAATCTGGATTTTTGGAAGGGGGGCTTTGCCTGCGCTTGAGTAGAGGATGCTATGCCACGGACCGCACCAGTTGCACGGCCGGCGCGACCAGTTCTTCGAGCATGCCCACCCGGTCGCGCTCGATGGCGCGCAGCACCAGTTCGTGGATGCCGCCCACCACTGCCAGCGCCATGTCCGCCGACAGCGGGGGCCGTTCGCCATTGCCGGTGCGCTGCCCGTTCACCACGTCCAGCATGAACCGGACGATCTGGTCATGCGCGCGGCGCCGCGCCTCCAATCCAGCCGCGCCGAGGCCGAGAATCTCGATGAACAGGGTGCGGATCAGCACCGGATTCTGCGACAGACAGCCGAGGTAGGCGCGCATTGCCTGTTCCACCTGGTCGTGCCAGTCGCGGTCGGGATCGAGCGCATGGCGCAGCACATTAAGCGCATTGAGGCTGGCCGATTCGTACAGTGCTATCAGGCAATCGGCCTTGGTAGCAAAATGTTCGTAGAACGTGCGCCGCGACACACTTGCTGCGCGCACGATGTCGGCAATGGTGGTCTCGGCGTACCCCTTGCTGGCGACCGCATGGGCCATTCCCTCAAGCAAGCGTGCTCGATGTGGACTAGCGGCAACTTCGCTGCTGAATGTTTGATTCATCTTCGTGGCAAAGCAATCGGTACTTGACAGTACCAAGGATGTACACGACCATTATCGCATGGTACTGAGCAGTACCATTTCCGATGCCGAAGAATAATGTGCAATAAATGGGGACTCCATCATGACCGACCTCGTCGTGCGCCGCCTGCTGATCGATCTTGAAACGCCGTTTGAACGCCACTGGCATGGCGGGGATGCGTTCCGCTCCGCGTTTTTCAATGCGCTGTCGATGAGCTTCCCGGTCGGCGAGCAGTTCTTCATCGATGCGGTGCGCAACGGCTTCAAGGCGCTGCCGCTCCATAAGCAGGAACACTTCCGCAAAGAGGTGCAGGGCTTTGTTGGCCAGGAAGCAACGCATCGCCGCCTGCATGGCCTGTTCAACGGCCACCTTGAACAGCAGGGGCTGCAGAATGCGTGGGGACCGCGCGCCCTGAAACGCCAGAAGCTGATCGAGGGGCTCGATCCGCGGCATGCGCTGGCCATCACCACCGGCTATGAGCACTTCACGGCGATTTTTGCCGACTGGATGTTGCGCAACCATGACTTGCTGGATGGTGCCGAGCCACGCCTGAAAACCTTGTGGCTGTGGCACAGCGCCGAGGAGTCCGAACACAAGAGCACCGCGTTTGACCTGTACTATGCGCTGGGCGGGTCGCATGACCGCCGCCTCGCCTGGTTCCGCCGCGCGACCTTCTTCTTCCTGACCGATGTACTGCGCCAGACCATGAACAACCTGCAGCGCGACGGCACGCTGTGGCAATGGCGCACCTGGAAGAGCGGCGCTAGCTACCTGTTCGGCAAGCGCGGCGTGCTGCGGCAATCCTATCGGGCGTGGCGCGAGTATTTCCGAAAGGATTTCCATCCGTCGCAGCAAGAGAGCGACCTGTCGCGCCGTTGGCTGGAAAGCAATTCCAGAAACTTCTCCGTAGTCGGCGCCTGATCGCCTCTTTTTCCTTGCCCTGTCCTATCTCAGGATGCCCGGCCGGCCCGATTGCATAATCGTCGGGTCTTTTTACTCTTCGCATACCACTGGATATGGACAGGCAGGCGCAGCCGCTTACCTTTTTTCGGCGCGTGCGCGCGCTCGCCCTGTGCGCCGTCGAGCAATGGTTTGCCGACCGCGCTTCCAGCAAGGGCGCGGCGCTCGCCTACTACACCCTGTTTTCCCTGGCGCCGGTGCTGATCATGGTGCTGGCCATTGCCGGCGCCGTGTTCGGCGACGATGCGGCGCGCGGCGCCATCTTCGCGGAATTGAACGGACTGGTCGGGCCGGCGGGTGCCGAGGCGATCCAGCTGCTGCTTGCCAATGCGCGCAATCCGAAGGCCGGCGCCATCGCGACCGTCTCGGCGGCCGTACTGCTGTTCGTCGGCGCTACTACGGTGTTCAGCGAGCTGAAGGACAGCCTCGACGACATCTGGCGCGTGCCGCGCACGCACCAGTCGGGGATCATGGCCTTCGTGCGCACCCGCCTGCTGTCGTTCAGCCTGATCCTCGTGCTCGCTTTCCTGCTGCTGGTGTCGCTGACGGTCAATGCCGCGCTGGGCGCATTGCAAAAATACCTCGGCGGCTTCTGGGATGGCAGCGGCGGCATCCTGGTGCCGGTGTCGTCGCTCCTGTCGTTTGCGGTGATCGCCGCGCTGTTTGCCGCCATCTTCAAGCTGCTGCCGCAAACCCGCCTGCCGTGGCGCGACGTCGCCATCGGCGCGATCGGTACCGCCGCCCTGTTCACCGTCGGCAAGAACCTGATCGGACTGTATCTCGGCAACAGCAACATTGCGACCAGCTATGGCGCCGCCAGCTCGGTCGTCGTGCTGATGCTGTGGGTGTATTACTCGGCGCAGATTTTTTTCCTCGGCGCCGAATTCACACGGCAGTACGCGCTGTGGTTCGGCAGCCTGCGCGACACGCCACGCAACCCGCCGCCGTAAGCGGCGCGCTTATGGCACGTACCCCGGAATCCGGCTCTCGTCGACTTCGTCGATCTGCGCCGGGTCCATGAAGCGCCGCGCGTATTGCAGGTACACCTTCTCGCGCACGAACACGTCGAATAGGTCGGGGTCGATATGGTCGCGCACGCAAAAGCCGCCCAGGATCTGCAGCGATTCGCTCAGCGTCTTGCCCTTCTTGTACGGGCGGTCCTTGGCGGTCAGCGCCTCGAAGATATCGGCAATCGCCATCATGCGCGCCTGCACCGGCATCTGGTCGCCGCGCAGCCCGCGCGGATAGCCCTTGCCGTCCATGCGCTCGTGGTGGCCACCGGCGTATGCCGGCACGTTCTGCAAATGCTTCGGCCACGGCAGCGCTTCCAGCATGCGGATGGTGACGGAAATGTGATTGTTGATGATGTCGCGTTCGGCCGCGTTGAGCGTGCCGGCGCGTATCGTCAGGTTCTCGATTTCATCTGCATCCAGCAGGTCGCGCTCGTTGCCGTCGGGGCCGATCCAGCGCCGTTTCGCGATGTCGTTCACGCGCTGCTGGTCCTGCGGCGACATCGCCTCGGACCCGATATTGGCGCGGCGCAGGAAGTCGCGCTCCTCGTCCAGGCAAACCAGCTCCCGCGACAGCAGCGCGTCAATCTCCCCGTGGCGCCGCGCGTCGCCGCCGACAGTCAGTTTTTCCTTCAATGCGCGGATTTCGGCATCGCGCTTCAATACCTCGAAGCGGGTGTCGACCGTGTGGATGCGGTCGACGATGGTTTCCAGCTTGGTGCTCTTTTCGACCACGTGCACCGGCGTGGTGATCTTGCCGCAGTCGTGCAGCAGGCCGGCCAGCCACAACTGCTTGCGGTCGCGCTCGCGCATCGTGAATTCCGCGAAAGGGCCGCGTCCGGTGCGATGCACCGCGTCGGCCAACATCATGGTCAGTTCCGGCACATGCTCGCAGTGGCGGCCGGTGTGCGGCGACTTTTCATCGATGCCGATGTTGATCAGTTTGACAAAGGATTCGAACAGATTTTCCAGCAGCGCGATCAGCTGCTGGTTGGTGATCGCGATGGCGGCCTGCGACGCCAGCGCTTCGATCAGCCGCTGGTCGGTTTCGGAAAAAGCGCAGGTCTTGCCGGTCGCCGGATCGGTCGCATTGATCAGCTGCAGCACGCCGATCAGCTCGCCTTCATGATCCTGCATCGGCACAGTCAGAAACGATTGCGAGTGATAGCCGTAGGCCTGGTCGAACTTGCGCATCCCGGAGAAGTTGAAGACATCCACCTGGTAGACATCCTGGATGTTGACCGAGAGGCCGGTGTTGGCCGCATAGGCCGCGACCGCTCCCAGGTTCTCGCCACCCGACGCCGTAAACAGCGGGATGTTCGGGATGTCGACCGCGTTGCCGCTTGCGCCGCCCTGGTACATGCCGAGCGAATCGTTGATCGAGATGTGGAAGCACAGGCCTGTCCGGTCGGCGCTGACCCGGTACAAGGTGCCGCCGTCGGCATGCGTCATGTCCTTGGCCGCGCGCAGGATACGCTCGAGCAGCTGGCCCGTGTCGCGGTTGCGGCTCAGTTCCAGGCTCAGGTCGGTCAGCTGCTCGAGCCGCCTGGCGATGTCGGAATGCGTCAGTTCTGCCATGGGTTCTTCGGACACTGCCGCATGAGGGATGATTGGATATGCATCTGCTGGTCTTATTGTTTTTTCGGCAATGCCGTCGTTCGCTCAGAAAGTGAATGTGTCGCCGCACTGCAGCGCCCTGAGCGGGCGGCCGCCGGCAGCCGCCTTGAGTTCAGCCATGATCGCGTCCTCCTGCCCCGGCTTGAGGTGGTAGATCAGGAATTTGGTCGCATGCGGCATCGCAGCGATGTCGTCGAGCAGCGCCTGCGGGCAGAAATGCATGGATTTCCTTGCCAGTTCCGCTTCCCCATTCGGGAAGGAGCAATCGACGACCACCGTGCTCAGCCTGTGCTGTTCCAGCAGCGCGCGCCACAGTTCCGGCGTGCTGCTCATGTCGCCGGAAAACAGGAAACCGTCGCGCTCGTTCTGCACCCGGTAGGCAACTGCGCCCGGCATGTGGTTGACCGGGTGGGAAGTGATCGTGCGGGCGCCGAGCCGGATGGCCTCGCCCGGGACGAACGGCGCCCAGCGAAGGACCGGCGCTTGCGCGCTGGGGATGACGGAAAAATCGGGCCACAGCACCCAGTTGAACAGATGCTGCTGCAGCGCGGCGATCACGTCGCCGGAAGCGTGGACGGTCACCGCAGTGCTGCGCCGGCCCACCACCGAATCGGCCAGCAGTGCCAGGCCGGCGACATGGTCGAGGTGGCTGTGGGTGAGGAACACATGATCGATGGCGGCGAGTTGTTCGACGTCCAGATTCGTGACACCGGTTCCCGCATCGAGCAGGATGTCGTCATCGACGCGCAGACAAGTCGTGAACCGCTGCTGCCCGCCGATCCCGCCGGCGCAGCCGAGCACGTGCAGCTTCATGCGCGCCTCGTGCCACGCGCGCGTGTTCGCGCTGCACCGGCGCGCGCCGGAGAAAGTACCGCCATCCTGTCCTCCCATTGATGTTTTTTTGGATTGTAGACCGATTCCCGCGAATGTAGATCTATCCCGGCGGCCCCGGCAAAATGCGCCAATCTTCCATGCACCATTTTTACAACGGGAACTATAATTGAAAGCCGCCGCCTGCGGCGCCCCTGCCCGATGAAAACTGGATAAGACGAGATGAGCGCGGTCCCTGCAAACGGTACTCAGGATGAGGTCAACAACCGCCTGAATTTTTTCAAGAAACTCCAGGCCGTCACCAACAAGATCCATTCCACCAGCAACGTCGACGAGATCATGCTCGACCTGTCGCAGGATATCTGCGACCTGTTCAACTGTGACCGGCTGACGATCTACGCGGTGGCCGAAGACAAGAGCTCGATCGTATCGAAGGTCAAGACCGGCCTGAACTCGGTCAACCAGCTCAGGCTGGCGGTCTCCGACAAGAGCGTGGCAGGCTATGTCGCGCTGACGCGGCGTGTGGTCAATATCCGCGACGTGTACGACGACGCCGAACTGAAGTCGCACTCGCCGGAGCTGCACTTCCTGCGTGAAGTCGACCGCCGCACCGGCTACCGCACCAGGCAGATGCTAGTCGCGCCCGTCGTCGACGAGCGCAGCGGCGAACTGCAGGGCGTGGTCCAGCTCATCAACAACCGCGACGGCACCACCTTCTCCGGCATTGCCGAGGAAGGCATCAGGGAGTTGTGCAAGACGCTCGCCATCGCCTACGCGCAGCGCCTGCGCCCGGCATCCGTAGTGCGCTCGAAGTACGACCAGCTCGTCGCGGAAGCGGTGCTGTCGGCGCCCGAGCTGGAGCTGGCTACCCGCTCGGCGCGGCGCAAGAACGACGACATCGAGCAGGTGCTGGTGCGCGATTTCCAGGTCAGGTTGCCGGCCATCGGACAGGCGCTCTCGAAATTCTTCGGCGTGCCGTACGAGCCCTTCAAGGCGGACCGCATCAAGCCGGCGGACCTGCTGCGCAATCTCAAGCGCGAATACGTCGAGCAAAGCCACTGGCTGCCGGTGGAGGAAGGACCGGAAGGCATCGTGGTGCTCGCCACGGACCCGGAACAGGTAAGGAGCGCGCGCGTGATCGGCGACGTGTTCCCGAAAAAGAAACTGAGCTACCGGGTCACCACCAATGCCGAATTCCGGCAGACCATCGACCAGTTCTATGGCGCGGAAGCCGACATGGGATCGGTCGGCGACCTGCTGTCGGGGCTGGAGGAAGGCGACGAGGAAGGCGGCGAGCTGTCCGAATCGGACCTGTCGGCCGCCGCCGAAAACGAGCTGGTCAAGCTGGTCAACAAGATCATCGTCGACGCCTACCGCCAGGGTGCGTCCGACATCCACATCGAGCCGCGCCCGGGCAAGGAAAAAACCGTCATTCGCTTCCGCAAGGACGGCTCGCTGGAACCCTATATCGAAATCCCGGCCAGCTACCGCAACGCGCTGACCGCGCGCATCAAGATCATGTGCGACCTCGACATTTCCGAGCGCCGCAAGCCGCAGGACGGCAAGATCAAGTTCAAGAAATACGCATCGCTCGACATCGAGCTGCGGGTGGCGACCATTCCGTCGGCCGGCGGCGTGGAAGACATCGTGATGCGCATCCTGGCCGCGGGCGAACCGATCCCGCTCGACAAGCTGGGCGTGCTGCCGCATAACCTGGAGCGGCTCAAGAACACGGTGGGCAAGCCGTATGGCCTGTTCTTCGTGTGCGGACCGACCGGCTCCGGCAAGACCACCACGCTGCACTCGGTGCTCAATCATCTGAATACGCCCGACACCAAGATCTGGACCGCGGAAGACCCGGTCGAAATCACGCAGAAGGGCTTGCGCCAGGTGCAGGTGAACCGCAAGAGCGGCCTTGATTTCGCAACCGCGATGCGCGCCTTCCTGCGTGCCGATCCGGACGTGATCATGGTGGGCGAAATGCGCGACAAGGAAACGGTGGCAATGGGCATCGAAGCCTCGCTCACCGGCCACCTGGTGTTCTCCACGCTGCACACCAACAGCGCGCCGGAATCGATCGTGCGTCTGCTGGACATGGGCATGGATCCGTTCAACTTCGCCGACGCGCTGCTGGGCGTGCTGGCGCAGCGGCTGGCCAAGCGCCTGTGCGGGCACTGCAAGCTGGCCTACGAACCGGGTGCGGAAGAATTACAGCTGCTGCTATCGGAATATTGCGAGGAACTGCGCAACACCGAGCGCTTCCGCGAAGACGAGAGCGCCGCAAAAGACCAGGTCCTAGCCGGATGGCAGAAGCGTTACGCCGACGGCCAGGGCAAGTTCAAGCTGTACAAGGCCGTCGGCTGCGAGCAGTGCAATGGCGGCTACAAGGGCCGCGTCGGCCTGCACGAACTGATGATCGGCACCGACCGCCTGAAGCGCCTGATCCAGGAACACAGCCGGGTTGCGGTGATGCTCGCCGCCGCACTCGAAGACGGCATGCTGACGCTGAAGATGGACGGGATCGAAAAGGTCTTGTCGGGCATGACCGACATCAAGCAGGTGCGCGCGGTCTGCATCAAGTAGGCGCCGCTTACTCCCGCTGCCCCGCCAGTGCAGCCGTCTCGCGGCGCGCCGGATCCGGAGCGGCGGCAATATAGGCCTGGTAGGCGTTCGCAAACGCCGCCTTCGTCATCGGCTGCCGGTCTTCCAGCGCCGACTCGATCATCCGGTAAAAATGCCGCACGATGTCGGGATAGGCGGCGTCGATCGGATGCAGGCTGATGCGCAACAGCGGATTATCCTGCAGAGAACGCGACAGCACGGCGTTCCAGCCGCGCGACATGTGCCGCCGCCACGAACTGCGCACCGTGTATACCAGGCTTTGCGAGCGCAGCGCGCAATCACTGCGCAAGAGGTGAAAGCGGCGCAGGGTCGTGGTGTAGGAGAACGGGAAGTCGGCCAGCGCCCGCCATCCGCCCTCGCCCATCAGCCATGCCGGCGCAACGAACCCCTCCAGCGGCCAGCCGCGCTGGGCGAACCAGTCGCATCCGAGCTGCAGGCGGCGCCGCGCTTCGGTGCTGTCGATCGCGTAGAACTCGCCTTCGCGCCGGGTGTAAATTTCGCGCACCACGCTGTCGCGCCAGCCTTCTGCCCGCGGCGCTTCGTCGAGATGGGTATAGCCGTGCAGCACCAGTTCGTCGCCGCGCGCGAGGCGATATTCGAGCGCCCGTTCGAAGCGCCGGTTGCAGGCGTGCCGCTGGCGGTGATAGGCCGGCACCACCAGGAGGCTGACCGGAATGTCGGCGACGGAACGGACCGCGCGCAACAGCCGCTCGCACTGCAGCCAGGTGGCGGGCGCAACATCGTGAATCGACACGCACACGGCGCGCAGCGGCTCAGTCCGGTGCATACGAGCTTCCTACGCCGAACTCCACGTGGCGATGGGCGGCAAACAGGCTGGCGTAATGGTGCATCAATTGCGGCACGATCCGGCTCCAGTCGTATTGGGCAACAGTCCTGCGGCGCGCATTGCGACCCATCGCATCGATGTCCCTTTCGTAGAGATGGCGGATGCCTTCGGCCAGTGCGGACGCACTGCCCGGGCGCACCAGCACGCCGGTGCTGTCGTCGATCAGTTCGCTGATGCCGCCGGCGTCGGCACCGACCACCGGTATGCCGCAGGCCATCGCTTCCAGCACGATCAGGCCAAAGGTTTCCTGGTCGCCGGGATGAACCAGCATGTCGCAGCTGGCGATCAGTCCAGCCAATGCGGCGGCGTCGGGCTGGAAAGGCAGGTAGGTCACGCGGCTGGCCGACGGCAGGGTGCCGCCGCTGCCGACCATGACCAGGTGATAGGGATCGCCCAGGCGGCGCACTGCATCGAGCAGCAAGGGAAGCCGCTTTTCGCGCGTGAAGCGGCCGGCGTAAATGAGCAGCCGGGCCTCCTCCGGCAAGCCAAGTTCTTGCCGCAGCGCCGGATTCCTGCGCGCCGGGGAAAACGTCTGCGTGTCGACGCCCAGCGGCTGGTGGCGCGCCTGCGCGATGCCCATGTCGTGCAGCTGTCGTGTGACTGTCTGGCTGGGCGCAAGCACCATGTCGAAGTGACGGTAGAGCGAGCGCATGTAGCGATTGGCGAGGCGCTGCGCGGCGGGACCGAAGCGATGCGCGATCAGGCGCGGCAAGTCGGAATGGCAAAAGCCGACGGTGGGCGTGCCGGTGCGGTCGCGCACGCGCAGTGCCGCCCACGCCAGCTGATACGGGTCGCCGACCTCGATTAAGTCCGGTTCCAACTGCTGGATTTTATGCGCAGCAATGCGGCATGACAGCGGCATACGGTAACCCTTGGCATAAGGAATCGGCAAGCTCGGCACGCCGATGAAGCGCGCGCCCTTGGCCTCGATCATGGATGGCGCGACCACAACATGCTCGATGCTTGTCTGCCGTGCCAGCCAGTTTCCTTTCGCAGTCAGGTAGGTGCGCACACCCCCGCTTTCCGCGGTATAAAACATCGTGACGTCGACAAAGCGCAATTTGGGATGGGCTGTTGATAGTCAATACAAACACCGTAGCCGATAATCCGCCACCTCAGGTTGAGGCGTCTCAATCCATGCCGGCTCGCCAGACGAGCAGTCGATTGTTGGCCGGCATGGCATGGTCGGCCAGCAGGGTTAGTCCCTGCCTTGCCGCAAGGGCGTTCACCGCGTCGAAGTCGCGTATTCCCATGTGCGGCGCCTGGGCCTTTAATGCCGCGTCGAATTGCGCATTGCTGATGCTGGTGAACCGGCCGCCCTCATTGAACGGACCATAGATGCAGACAAGGCCGCCAGGACGCAGCACACGCCCGATTCCCACAAACATCGCCTCTACTTCCTGCCACGCCATGATGTGGCAGGTGTTGGCGGAAAACACTGCGTCATACGGCCCCTGCGGCCAGTCGGTGGATGCAACATCGAGCGCAAGCGGCGGCAGAACGTTGGGCAGGCGCGCCTCCTGCTGCCATGCAATGATGCTTGCATGATTGCATGGCAAATCACTGGTTTGCCATTGCAGGCGCGGCAGGTGCGCGCCAAAGTACACGGCGTGCTGCCCGGTGCCGCTGCCGATTTCGAGCACTTGCCGGCAGTCGGCCAGAACGTCGCGCAGCACGGCCAGGATCGGCTCGCGGTTGCGTTCGCAGGCGGCTGAAAATTGTTTGCTCATCGGGTGCGCAAAAAGCTTTCCTTATTCCGAAGCGCTGCACTATCCGCCGGCGCTGATGCCGGCCGCTCCCAGCATCTGTGCCACGCGACGGCGCATGCGCTCCACATGCGAACCTTCCCAGTACACCTGCGCGCAATCCTCGCACTCGTAGAAACGTTCGTAGAACTGGCGGCTGTGGTGCGGCACGCGGTGCTCGACAGCGGTTTTTTCCACGGTGCGCAAGACACCGTTGCAGTTCAGGCAGCGGCTGAAGGCGCGCACCAGGGGCGCGAGGTCGAAGCGGCCGATCACTTCCGCGATCTGGGCATCGCACGATATGGCGTGCAGGTAACAGCCGTAGACAATATCCTTGCGTATCAACAGGTCGCGGTCGCGCGTGAGCACGATGCGGTTTTCTTCGGCAGAAATGCGCGCCACGGCTGCGTCGCTGTAATCATTGCGGTACAGCACATCAAAACCGAGCATGCGCAAATTCTTCGCCAGCTGGCCGAGGTGGGCATCGGCGATGAAGCGCTCCGGCGGCAGCGGCCGCAGCCGGGGCAGCGTCGCCGCGTCGATGCCGGTAAAGCACGGATAGACGCTGACCGACTCGCGGTCGTGCAGGCGGTGCGAAAAATCGACCGGTGCACCGTCGACCAGGATCAGGTCGACTTCGGTGTGCGGCACGCCGAGCGCTTCGATCATGTGCTTGACGGAAGCATCGCGCGAACAGGTGTGTGCCACGCGGCGCTGCCGCTGCGCTGGCGGCAGGAAGTTGTTCAGCTCTGCATAAAAACGGAAATAGGCAGTGACCACGTCATCCATGCCCTGCGCGCGCGGCATGGGGCGCACTCGCCTGCACCGCCGCCGGCTGCGCTGCGCCATCCGCCATGCCGGCCAGGGGTTTCACCAGCGCTGTCATCAATGCGGTGCCGGACGGCGCCGCGCAGTCGAGATCGGCCAGCAAATCAAGCAGGCGGCGATTGGTGTCTGCCATACACATGCCCATTTCCCTGATGACTTCCTCTTGCATGGTGGAGGTGATATTCGCCAGGTAATAGCCGTAATCAAACACCCTTTCCGTATTTGGCCTGGCCTGGGCAGCAGCCAGCAGGAAGAATTGCCGTGCATTTTCCGCCGCAGCGAGTTGTCGGGCTACCAGATTCGACTGTTCGAACGTGGCGCGCGCAAGATTGAGATGCAAGTCGCTCAACCGTTCGATGCTGTCCACAGTTTTGTCCGCCAGCATGGCGGTGACCGTCCATTGCGAATCCAGTTGCGCCATCGCCGCTTGCGAGACACGGTCCCGGACTGAATGCATGCTGTCTCCTTATCGCTTCACTGTTCCGCCATTCCGGCGCTCCGATGCTGCAATGCCACGGGCCGCAGCGGAACTCGTTTCATCGATTCCATTTATTCTAAGTAAAGGTCTCCTGAAATCAAGGTCAAGCCGGTATCTCGTTTGATCTTGCTTACCCATTTGACGCCCGTCAAATTTCCCCGCATGCCTCCTTGTTTGGGTTGAAAAGGCTAGTCTAAGAAATTGTTCGGAGTTTGATTCAGGGTCGCGTCGCCGGAGATTGCCATGCCCTACAAGACCGTGCTCGTGCATGTGGATGAGTCTCGCCACGCGAGCGAGCGCATCAAGATCGCCGCCGCCATTGCGATGGCGGAAAACGCGCACCTGATCGGCACGGCCATGACCGGCGCATCGCGCTACCTGGCGCAGGCGCGCATGCTGGCCGAACTCGACCCGAACGTGAAGGCGCAGCTCGATTTCCTGCATGCACGCGCCATGCGCGGCCTTGACGATTTCGACGCCACCGCCCAAAAGCTGGGCCTGACTTCCTTCGAAAAGCGCCTGGTGGATGACGAAGCTGGCGGCGGCATTTGTTTGCAGGCACGTTATGCCGACCTGGTGGTGATCGGGCAAAACGATCCGAACGAATTGTCGCCAGTCGTGATGCCGGATTTCCCCGAATACGTGGTGCTCTATTCCGGACGGCCGGTACTGCTGGTGCCGTATTCCGGGCATTTCGAAGGCATCGGCAAGCATGTGCTGGTCGCCTGGGATGCCAGCATGCCAGCAACGCGCGCGGTGACCAGCGCCATCCCGCTGCTGCGGCGCGCCCAGACCGTGCAAGTCGTGGTCTTCAACCCGTATGCGCGGCCACAGGCTCACGGCAGCGTGCCCGGATCGGACATCGCGCTGTACCTGGCGCGGCATGATGTCAAGGTGGAAGTCTTGCAGCGCCAGGCCGAGCATGAAATCGGCGTGGCGCTGCAGGCGCTGGTGTCCGAATTGCAGGCAGACTTGCTGGTGATGGGCGGGTACGGCCACGCGCGCTTTCGCGAAATACTGCTGGGCGGCGTCACCAGCACGGTGCTGGATTCGATGCGGGTGCCGGTACTGATGGCCCATTAAGCACTCACATTAAGCACTCACATTAATGCGTTCATTGACATTCCTGCCGCGCTAGAAACCGCGCAGCAGGAATCGTTCGCCGCCGCTTAGGCGCCAGGACGTGACGTGCCGCGTTGTGCGCTTTCGCTGGCGCGGGATGCCACCATGTTCGATTCGAATGCCTGCATCTGCAATCCGATGGCTTGCAAGTCGAGGTTGGCTTGCCGTATCGCCGGGAATAGTTGCTGCTCCTCCACCTGGACATGCTGCAGCACTTCATCGCGCAATTGCTGGAATATGCGGTCGCACTGCGGATCGCTGTCATCCATGCCCTTGAGTTGCTGGATCAGCTGGTCGGCCTGCTCATGCTCGTTCTTGCACTGCTCGACGAGCGCGGTATTGGCCTGCGATACGGCGGGATAAAACGCGGCCTCTTCCAGCGCGGTATGCATTTCCAGCAATTCCAGGATGCGCCGGCCGGCTTCCTGCTTGACTTTCCGGTCCTGGGTATTGCAGTACCGATCGAACAGTTGCTTTACAAACTCGTGGTCTTTTTCCAGTGCCTGCATGGGCTGGTCCACAGGAAATGCGCCTTCGCCTCGTGTGCCAATAGGATCATCCGTCATCATTCGTTTCTCCATCCGTCGTCAAGCGACTCAAGTTGAACAATCGACGTCCCGCCGCACGTGCAAGCGGGCGTCCGGTCTCGCCTCAGTTGGATGCAAATCTCTCTACGGAATTCCGCCCGTGCTCAGAAAGTCGTGCAGGCATAAAAAAACCGGACACCTGTCACAAGGTGCCCGGCTGGCTGTCGTACCGGAGTTGCTTAGTACGAAGAAATTAAAACTCGGTCCAGTCTTCGTCGTTGCCACGCTGCGCATTGACGATGCGCTTCGGGCTTGGCGATAACGATGCCGAGCGCGTCTTGGCAAGCGGAATTACATGCGCGGAAGGCGCGGGCGCGACCTTGGCGGCTGCCGGCGCGGACTGCGGCACGTCGTTAAGCTTAAATACGCTCACCACATGCGACAGGTTGACCGCCTGCTCCTGCAGCGAGGCGGCGGCGGCGGCCGCTTCTTCCACCAGCGCGGCATTCTGCTGGGTGACTTCGTCCATCTGCGCGATGGCCTGATTGACTTGCTCGATGCCGTCGGTCTGTTCCTTGCTGGCGACCGAGATCTCGCCCATGATGTCGGTCACACGCCGGACGCTGTCGACGATTTCCTGCATCGTGGCGCCAGCCTGGTCGACCAGCTTGGCGCCGGTATCGACCTTTTCCACCGAATCATCGATCAGCGACTTGATTTCCTTGGCAGCCGCGGCCGAGCGCTGCGCCAGTTGCCGCACTTCGGTGGCCACCACCGCAAAACCCTTGCCCTGCTCGCCGGCGCGCGCAGCCTCGACTGCCGCATTCAGCGCGAGGATATTGGTCTGGAAAGCGATGCTGTCGATGACGCCGATGATGTCGACGATCTTCTTGGCCGACTCGTTGATCGAGCCCATGGTATCGACCACCTGCGACACCACGGCGCCGCCCTTGGTCGCCACTTCCGAGGCCGACATCGCGAGCCGGTTGGCCTGGATGGCGCTGTCGGCGTTCTGCTTCACGGTGGACGTGAGCTCTTCCATCGACGAGGCGGTTTCTTCCAGCGAACTGGCCTGCGTTTCGGTGCGGGCAGACAAGTCCATGTTGCCGGACGCAATCTGGCTTGATGCGGTAGCGATGGTTTCGGTACCGCCGCGCACTTCGCTGACGATGCGCACCAGCGCTTCATTCATTTCCTTCAGTGCCTGCAGCAGCTGGCCGGTTTCATCGCCGCTGGTGACCTCGATTCTGTTGGTCAGGTCGCCTGCCGCCACGCTCCTGGCCACCTTGACCGCGTCGGCCATTGGCTTGGCGATTGCGCGCACCAGCCAGATACAGATCGCGGCGCCGAGCAATACCGAGAACAGCATGCCGCTGGCGCACGAGTTGCGCACCCAGCGATAGCGCGTCTCGTTGTCCTCGAATTCCTTCTTGCCCATGTCGAGCTGGTATTGCACCAGGTTATTGGCGGCATCGCCAATCGCCACGGCCAGCGGATTCATCTTGTCGCGCATGATGCTGCCGGCCTTGGCGGTATCGGCTGCGCGCAGGGCGGCGACGGCCGGCTTCAATCCTTCCTCGACAAAGCTCTTGCGGGCGGTAATGAATTTGTCCGCCAGCTCCTTCTCCTTCGGTGAGAGCGGCGACGCCATGTAGGCGTTCCAGAGCTGGCTGATCTGCCCGATGCGCTGATCGACGGCATCCATTTCCTTGCCCACGGTCGACGGGTCGGCCGTCAGCGCCTGGGCCACGGCCAGTTCATTGGACTTGATCAGCCGAATGATCTGGTCGAGCTGCCCAGTCGGCACCAGCCGCTCCTGGTAGCTTGCCTTGAGTGATTCATTGGACATGTAAAGACTGGACAATCCGATGATCGCACCAGAAACACACATCAGCGACAGGAAACCGACGACAAAGATCAGCCGGGCCCTAATGGTGAGATTCTTAAACACGCGTACTCCCCCTATTTCTGCTTATCTTGTTTGCGCATGCAGCCTGCGGCGCAAATGTTGACTGAAATCAACAAGTTGTACGCAGAATATGTGCCACGAAAATGAAAAACGTTGATTGTCGTCAATATTATCATTGCGTTCAATGCTAGGAGGCAACTTTACAACGTGCCGTACCCTTCACGCCACTGCACAATAACAACATGAGACGCCTATTCCGATACCCGAGAATGACAAATTCAAAACACCCGGCCATTACCAGAGCCGTCCCACGGCGGCGTGTTTCCTGCTCCGGTAATTAATTGCAAGGCGCCAGTTCCACCTCCGGTGCCGCCTCCACCGGCCCGATGATGGCGGCCATGGCATGGCAAGCACCATCCCAGCACAGCTCGTAATCGGCAACGTACGGGGAACGCGCCAGCCGCAGGCGCGGCAGCGGCGGCAGTGCCGGCACGTAATGCCAGACGCCGTCCTTCAGCTGCGCGCCCTGCGGTGGTTCCATGCCGGCGCCGGAGCCGCGGATGCGCGCTTCCACCAGCTGCAGCCGGTCGCCGGCAATGCGGTAATCCTCTTCCCAGCGGATCTTTTCGATGGAATGGGTCCAGGCCAGCGTAAACGTTTGCAGCGGCAGCGCCACCGACAGCACGGCGGCCGCAACACACAAGGCGCTCACGCGACGGCCAGCTTGCGGCGCTGCATGATCTGCCAGGCCAGGAACACGGCAGCCAGCGCAAAACCGAGCTGGTCGGTCAACGGTACCGCCGCCACCAGCAGCGCCGCTGCCACGACGGCAATCAGCCGCTCCAGCAATTTCAGCGGCGCCCAGAGATAACCGACCGATGCTGCGCCCCACAACCCGATCGCCAACAATGCCTTGCACACCACGTAAACCACCGCCGCCACCGTCAGCTCGCCTTGCAGCATCAGCGCCGGATCGTAGACCGCCATATACGGGATCACGAAGCCGGCGATAGCAATCTGCGTAGCCTTGAACCCGATCTTCATCGGCGAATCCTTCGCAATCGACGCCGCGGCAAAGGCGGCCAGCGCCACCGGCGGGGTCAGGTCAGCCATAATGCCGAAATAGAACACGAACATGTGCGACACGATCAGCGGCACGCCCAGCTTGAGCAGCGCTGGCGCGGCGATCGAACTGGTGATGATGTAGTTCGGGATGGTCGGGATACCCATGCCAAGGATCAGGCACACGATCATCGTCAGCAACAGCGACAGGAACAGGCTGTTGGCGCCCACCTCGAGGATGAAGCCGGCAAAGCTGGAGGCGGCCCCAGTGAGCGTGAGCACACCGATGATGACGCCGACGATGGCGCAGGCCAGACCGACCGCCAGCGCCTGCTTGGCGCCGTCGACCAGGCTCGACTTCATCGTGTGCAGCGTCTTCCGCCCGCCCTTCACCCACAGGCAGGCCACGGCCAGCACCGCGATGATCGCCAGCACCGGATAAATGCCCAGCTTGACGAAGGTGGCGGCGCCCAGCCCCAGGGCGATCCAGAACACGTAGCGAAATGCCATACCGGACAGTTGCGCGGCGATGGCGGCGCCGAGAATCAGGATCGCGGTCAGCGCGAGGCCCGTCATGCCGGCGAACATCGGCGTGAAGCCGTGAAACAGCATGGCCACCAGTGCCGCCAGCGGCAGGACCAGGTACCAGTTCTTCTTCAGCGCAGCGACCGGGCTGGGACACTGCTCCTTCGGCAAGCCGGTCAATCCGGCGCGCCCCGCTTCCAGATGTACCATCCAGAACGCGGTTACGTAGTACAGGATGGCGGGAATGGCCGCCGCCTTGACGATGTCGACATAGGGCACGTTGAGCGTTTCGGCCATGATGAAGGCCACCGCGCCCATTACCGGCGGCATGATCTGGCCGCCCATCGACGAGGTCGCTTCCACCGCGCCGGCGAAGACCGAGGTGTAGCCGAAGCGCTTCATCAGGGGGATGGTGAACTGGCCGACGGTCAGCACGTTGGCCACGCCGGAGCCGGAAATGGTGCCCATGAAGCCGGAAGAAATCACCGCCACCTTGGCCGGGCCGCCCTTGGCATGGCCGACCAGGCCGAGCGCGATTGCGTTGAACAGGTTGATCATGCCGGCGTGCTCCAGGAAGGCGCCGAACAAGATGAAGAGGAAGATATAGGTTGCCGACACCATGGTCGGGATGCCGTAGATGCCCTCGGTGCCGGTGAACAGCTGGCCGATGACCTGGTCGTAGCCGAAGCCGCGGTGTGCGATCGCGTCCGGCAGGTATTGTCCGAACAGCCCGTACAGCAGGAAGGCGCCGCATACCAGCGGCAGCGCCAGCCCGAGGATGCGCCGCACCGCCTCGAACACCAGCGCCACCACGATCGTCCCCACCACCAGGTCAGCCGTGCTGGGGTCGCCAGCGCGCTGGATCAGGTCGGCTTCGAAAATCCACTGGTAGGTGCCGAGAGCAAAACCGGTCGCGGCCAGCAGCCAGTCGTACCATGGAATGTTGTTGTGCTTGCCGCGCTTGAGCGCCGGATACAGCAGGAAGCACAGCATCAGCAAAAAGCCCACGTGCAGCGAGCGGATCACCAGGCTCGAGAGCGGGTGAAAGGCGGCGACCACGAGCTGATAGCCGGAAAAGCTCAGCGCTGATGCGGTCAGGATCTTCAGCGGCAAGCCGCTCAGATGGCGTTGCACGCCGTGCTCCTGGAATTGCTCGCCTGCGTCCGGCGCGGCATCGCCCGCAGCGCCTCGGGATGGGGCCGCGTGAAGATTCAGTTCTGACATGAACGTGCTCCTTGATGGAATGGCGGCGCGGTTCGGCCGAAGCCGTCCGCGCTCTATCATTATTGCGTTACTTGATCAGGCCGGCCTCGCGGTAGTACTTCTCGGCGCCGGGATGCAGCGGCAACGGCATGCCCTTGATCGCGTTTTCCTTCTTGATCGCCTTGGCAGCGGCATGCGCGGCCAGGAGCTGGTCGGTATTGTCGAAGACGGCCTTGGTCATCTTGTAGACGGTATCGGCCGGCACGCCCTCGTGCGTCACCAGGAAGTTCTGCACGTACGCGGTCGGCACGTCCGCCGCCTGGCCTTCATAGGTCTTGGCCGGAATCACGCCGGACTGGTAGGCCCCATCGCCCACCTTGGCCACCACCTCGGCCGGCACCGGCACCACCACGATCTGGATCGAGGTGGCCAGATCGCGCAGCGAGGATACGCCCAGCCCGGCCGACTGCAGCGTCGCGTCGAGCTGGCGGTTCTTCATCAGCTCGACCGATTCGCCGAACGGCAGGTATTCCACCTTGGCAAAATCCTTGTAGGTCATGCCGGCCGCCTTGAAGATGGCGCGCGCATTGAGCTCGGTGCCGGACTTGGGCGCGCCGACCGAGATGCGCTTGCCCTTGAGGTCGGCCAGGGTCTTGATGCCGGAGTCGGCGGAGGCGACGATCTGGATATAGTTGGGATAGATGCCGGCCACGCCGCGCAGCTTTTTCAGCGGGGCCTTGAAGCCGGCTTCCGCGTCGCCCTTCCAGGCATCCGACAGCGAGTCGCCCAGGGAGAAGGCGAGTTCGCCGCGGCCGGCCTGCAGCAGGTTCAGGTTCTCGGCCGATGCCTTGGTCGCCTGCACCGAAGTCTTGGCGTTCGGGATCGCCTTGGCATAGAACTGCGACAGCGCCACGCCCATCGGGTAGTAGACGCCGCTGGTGCCGCCGGTCAGGATATTGATGTACTGCTGCTGCCCAAGCGCCGGTGCCGCAGCCAGCAGCGCCACGCCAGCCGTCGCCAGCAAGCGGCGAAGGAATACAGAAACCATGGTCATCTCCTCTATCGAATCGTTATTGGTGACGCTATTGGTCTGTCATGCACATTCGGTTACCAGACCAATCGTGCCTCGACCATTGTATTAGGAGTCGGCCAATCGGGTTTACGGGGAATAACAAGGAGAGATAACTATTTGAAAAGAAATGGTTTTCCGCAATCGCAGCGCGGATGGCACGGCAGCGGCGCCCCTTGCGCGGGAGGGCGCGCCATGCCGGAATCAGGCGCCGATCAGGCCCTGTCCGCATACGCGGATAGTGGCGCCGCTGATGCCGTACGCTCCCGGCGTGCACAGGAAGGCGATGAGTTCCGCCGCGTCCCTGGGCTTGCCGCCCTGCTTGAGCGAATTCATGCGCCGGCCGGCTTCGCGCATCATGAACGGCATGTCGTCGGTCATGGCCGTCTCGATAAAGCCGGGCGCAATGGCATTGATGCAGATGCCCCGCGACGCGAGTTTCGGCGCCTGCGCGGCGACATAACCGATCAGCGCCGCCTTCGTGAACGCATAGTTGGTCTGGCCGAAGTTGCCGGCCACGCCGCTGATGGAAGACAGGCAGACGATGCGCGCGCCCTCGCGCAGGACTTTTTCCGCCAGCAAGATCTCATCGATGGCGGCGATGGCGGCGAAATTGATATTCACCACCATGTCCCAATAGTGCTCCTTCATATTGGCGAGCGTGCGATCGCGCGTGATGCCGGCGTTGTGCACCAGGATATCCAGGCCGCCAAACTTTTCCTTAAAAAATTCGGCCAGCCGGTGCGGCGCCTCCGGCGCGGAAATATCCATCATCAAGGGAATTGCGCCGATCTCCGAGCAGGCCTGATGCAGCGCATCGGCCGCGCCGGGCACGTCCAGGCAAACCACCTGCGCGCCTTCCTGCGCCAGCCGGTACGCCGTGGCGCGGCCAATGCCGCGCGCGCTCCCGGTGACCAGCGCCACCTTACCCTTTAACGCAGCCGCGAACGGCAGCACCGCCGGTGCGGCGACCTGCGCCGTGATACGCACCACCTGCCCGGAAACATAGGTCGCCTGTACGCCGCAAAAGAACCGCACCGCTCCTGCGAGGCGGTCGAGCGCATCGCGTGCGACGCAGGCGAGATTGACGGTGATGCCGTCCTTGCCGAGCTCCTTGCCGAGGGCGCGGCTAAAGCCCTCGATGCCACGTGCGGCGGCCGCCGCCACCGCGTCCTGCGCCTCGTCCGGCGGCGCGGCGACAATCAGCACGCGGCCATTGCGGGCAATGCGGCGCATTAACGGATGAAAGACGTCGTAAAGCGCACGGCAATCCGCCGGGCTGGCGCAGCCGGTGGCATCCATGACGACGATGTCGACGCGTTCACGGCTGTTTTCCTGCAACGCCTCCAGCGGCGCGGCGCCAGCCTCCTCTATAGACGCAAGCAAGCTGTCGGCCGCATAGCCATTGCGGGAACGGGCAAGCAGCACCGTCTTGCCGGCAAACGGCCTGGCTTGATACCCTCCTTCGGCGCGCGCCAGTTCAACCGGGTTGGGCAAGCCGAGTTTCTTGACGATACCGGCCGTCGCCGGGTTTTTCGCCAGCGTCATGAGCAGATCGGACATGCGTGACTCTCCTTACTTTTCCAGAATCGCCGTCACGCCCTGCCCACCGGCGGCGCAAATCGAGATCAGCCCGCGCCCGCCGCCGGCCTCGTCCAGGATCTTCGCCAGCGTGGCGACCACGCGCCCGCCGGTGGCGGCAAACGGATGGCCCGTGGCAATCGAGCTGCCCTTGACGTTGAGCCTGGCGCGGTCGATGCTGCCGAGCGGCTGGTCCAGGCCGAGCTTGTCGCGGCAGAATTCCGGCGACTCCCATGCCGCTAGCGTGCACAGCACGACTGATGCGAACGCCTCGTGGATTTCGTAGAAGTCGAAATCCTGCAGCGCCAGCCCGTGCTTTTGCAGCATGCGGGCAATGGCATAAGCCGGCGCCATCAACAAGCCTTCGCGCTCGTCGATGAAATCGACGGCGGCCACCTCGCCCGCTGTGATGTAGGCGAGAATCGGCAAGCCCTTTTTCCTGGCCCAGTCTTCCGATGCCAGCAGCACGGCCGAGGCGCCATCGGTCAGTGGCGAGGAATTGGCCGCGGTAATGGTGCCGCCCTTGCGTTCGAAGGCCGGCGCCAGCTTGCCCATTTTTTCAAGCGAAGTGTCGGGGCGCAGATTGTTGTCGCGTTTCAGTCCGTGATACGGCATCACCAGGTCGTCGAAAAAGCCGACTTCATACGCCTTGGCGAGGTTGCGATGACTGGCCAACGCCAGTTCGTCCTGCGCCTCGCGGCTGATGCCGTAGCGGCTGGCGGTGAGTTGCGCATGCTGGCCCATCGACTTGCCGGTGCGCGGCTCGGCATTCGCCGGAATTTCGGGAATCAGGTGCGACGGCCTGAACAGGCCGAGCGCTGCCTTCAGCCGCTCGCCGCCGGAGCGGGCGGCATTGAGCTTCATCAGGCCGCGCTGCAGGCCAGGGTTGACGGCGATCGGCGCATCGGAGGTGGTGTCGGTGCCGCAGGCGATGCCGACCTCGATCTGTCCGAGCGCAATCTTGTTGGCCACCAGGATCGCCGCTTCCAGGCCGGTGCCGCAGGCTTGCTGGATGTCGTAGGCCGGCGTGTTCGGATGCAGGCCGCTCGACAGCGTGCACTCGCGCACCAGGTTCCAGTCGCGCGCATGCTTCATGACCGCGCCGCCTGCCACTTCGCCCAGCAGATCGCCCTGCAGGTTGTATTTCTGTACCAGGCCGCGCAGGGTATCGGTCAGCATGGTCTTGTTGCTCAGCTGCGCATAGGTCGTATTGGAGCGCGCGAACGGAATGCGGTTTGCGCCGACGATGGCGACGCGGCGAGGAGGTCCGTAATGCATGGAAGTTCCTTTATGTAAGGTACTGCCGGGAGCCGTCGGCCCGCCGCAGTCATTCAACCCGTCGCCGCCGACTGCGGTCAACATGGGGAACCCTATTTAAACATAGGGAACCCTATTTTACAAAACTCCCGCGATCCATGTACATCTGCGCCGCGGCGGGGGTACCATTGGCGCATCGCATGACGACAAAGGAATCTGGAGTGCAATCGGAAAAGAAAAAGCCCGAAGCCGGCGCGCGCGCCAAGCCCCGGCGCGTCCTGAGCGCCGACGACTGGATCGACGCAGCGACCGACTTGTTGGTCAGCAAGAGCGTCGACGCCGTGCGCGTCGAGACGCTGGCGAAAGAACTTGGCATCACGGTGGGCAGCTTTTATCACCACTTCAAGGACCGCAACGACCTGTTGTCGAAGATGCTGAAGCGCTGGCATGAAAGGACCACGGCCCAGGTGGTGCGCTCGTACGGCGAACTCGCGCCGGAAGAGGCGCTGCACGAAATCCTGACCCTGCCCTTCCATGGCTTGACGGCCCGGCGCGCAGCGATGGTGGAATTCGCGATCCGCGCCTGGGCGCGGCGCGACGAGATGGCACGGCAAGCGGTGCGGGAAGTCGACGAGCAACGGCTCGCCTACTACACCAAGGGTTTCCAGAAGCTGGGCTTCCGCAAGGCCGAGGCGGCCAACCGCGCCTTCCTGGTCTACAGCTACCAGATTTCCCAGTCCCTGCTCTGGGAAGTCAACGACGACAAGGCGCGGAAAAAGCAGCTCAACTTCGCCAAGGAGCTGTTGCTCACGCCGCTGCGCGAAAACTAGAACTTCCTTACCTTGAACTCGTGCTGCAGCACGATCCTGGTGGCGGTAATCAGAGGGCTCAATCCAAGCACCAGCTGCGTGAGCGTGTGCCCCGGCAGTGCCCAGATGCGCGAGGGCGGCGGCTCCACGCCGGTGGCGGCGCTGATCAGCGGCGCCACCCACTCTGCCTCGGGTGTCACGTCCAGCAGCACGTCGCCATCGGAGGTGGTGTGCAGGTAGATTTCCCCGCCGTGCCCGAGCCGGAAGCAGATCCCGTAGCCGACGGCGCGGGTATTTTCGATCGCGCGCTGCAGTTCGCGGTTGTAATTATCGATCCATGCCTCGACATCATAGGTTGTCGCCAGCACGATCCACGGGCGCTCGGCGAGCTCCGTGGGTTTTCCATTGTCCGTATCCTGCATGTAACCACCCTTTCAATGCCGCCTGGCGGTCGCGCGGCGACCATTACTCTTCTTCGCTGTCCGGCAGCTTGAGCCGGCCGGTATGGAAGTCGTATTCGTACGCTTCGCCGTAACGTCCCCATTCGATGGCGACTTCCAGCACGCGCTTGGCTTCGTCCGCCTTCAGGAATTCCTGCAGCAGTTCCAGGAAAGGCTTTTCCGGCAGCGTGCCGCTCGCTTCGGCTTCCAGGCGATGCCGGATATGTGCGGCCAGCGGCACGTGCGTGAGCAGCTGCTGGCCGAAGATTTCCTGCCTGAGCGCCTGGTCGGCCTCGGCATACCGGTGGCCGAGCGGGGTGAGCGCGATGTCGCCCTTTTCCACCTGTGCCAGCGCTAGCAGGGCGAGCGCTTCATAGGCCGGAAACAGCTCCTCGTCCGGCAGTTCGGCTTCCTGCGCCAGCTGCGGCAAGTCGGCGCGGCCATTGAACGGGGCGTCGGCGAGCAGGTCGAGCACGCCTTCGATGTGCTCGACATCGGTGGGCGGCAGGCGGTAGCCGAGGTGCATGCGCGCCAGCACCTCGGCCGCCGCCTCCTGCGCCGGGCGCATCGTCATCAGCCCGTAGACTTCGTCCACCAGCCCCCTGACCTCGACCGAGTCGGCGTCGCGCGGGCGCGGCAGATCGATCCGGAATTCGCTGCGGATGCGTCCCGGGTCGCTGGACAGGATGATGATACGGTCGGCCATCATCACCGCCTCCTCGATATTGTGCGACACGATCAGCATGCCCTTCGTCGGCATGCGCTTGCTGTCCCACAGCTCCAGGATATCGTCGCGCAGCGTTTCGCCGGTGAGCACGTCGAGCGCCGAGAAAGCCTCGTCCATCAGCAGCACGTCGGGATCGGTGACCAACGCGCGCGCAATACCGACGCGCTGGCGCATGCCGCCCGACAGTTCGCGCGGCAGGGCGCCGCCGAAACCGGCCAGCCCCATCAGCTCCAGCATGGCGTCGGCGCGCCGCGCGCGCTCGGCCGGCGGCACGCCTTGCGCCTCCAGGCCGAGTTCGACGTTCTGCTGCACCGTCAGCCACGGAAACAGCGCGAACGACTGGAACACCATCGCGATGCCGCCGACCGGCCCGCCAATAGCCTGCCCGCGATAGGCCGCGCGGCCGGCGTCGGCCGGAATCAGGCCAGCCATGATACGCAGCAGAGTCGACTTGCCCGACCCCGACTTGCCCAAAAGGGCGACGATCTCGCCCTCCTGCAGCGCGAAGTCGACCGATTCCAGCACCGTGCGCGGCGCGCCGTCGGCCGAGCGAAACGACTTGGCGACGCCCTTCAGTTCGATCAATTCATTACGGCTCATCACATCACCCTCATTATCGGCTGCGGTCCTCGGAAAGCAGGTACAGCTTGCGCCAGAAGAAGCGGTTCAACAGCATCACGAATACGCACATCACGCCAATCCCCAGCGCGATCCGGTGAAAGTCGCCGGCGTCGGTCATCTCCTTGATATAGCTGCCCAAGCCGTTGGCCACCAGCGTGGTCTTGCCCCAGGTGACGTACTCGGCCACGATGCTGGCGTTCCAGGACCCGCCGCTGGCGGTGATGGCGCCGGTCACATAGCTGGGAAACACCGCCGGCAGGTAGACGCGCTTCCATTTGAGCCAGCCTTTCAGGCCAAGGTTGTCCGCCGCCAGCCGCAGCTCGGTCGGCACGGTCGAGGCGCCCGCCACCACGTTGAACAGGATGTACCACTGGGTGCCGAACACCATCAGCGGACTGAGCCAGATGTCGGGATTGAGCCGGTATGCCACCAGTGCATAGACCACCAGCGGAAACAGCAGGTTGACCGGAAAGGCGGCCAGGAATTGCGCGACGGCCTGCACCCGCTGCGAATACTGCGGGCGCAGCCCGATCCAGACCGCCAGCGGCACCCAGATCAGCGACGCCAGTCCGATCAGCAGCAGCACCCGCAGCAGCGTGAGAAAGCCCAGCCCGACCACATGCGCCACCTCGCCCCAGCCGACATCGCTGTGGATGAACACGAGCAAGCGCAGCGCCGCCAGTGCGGCGGCGGCGACCACCAGCGCATCCCACGCACGCGGCAGCCATGGCGGGGCATGGCGCCAGCGCGGGCCGGTGGCATCCTGCCGCTGCGTGCCAAACCAGCCGAGCGCGCCGCGCATGCGCTCCCAGAAGCGCTCGTTGAGGGCGCGCGCCCAGCTGCTGCGCCGTATCCAGTCGAGCAGCCAGGACTGCTGCGCGGTCTCGCCCTGCGATTCCTCGAACCGGAACTTGTCGGCCCAGGCCAAGAGCGGCCGGAAGAACAGCTGGTCGTACAGCACGATGCCGGCCAACATGGCGGCGATCGCATAGGCGATGGCGCGGCCGTTTTCCTGTTCGATCGCGGTGGCGATCCAGGCCCCGATGCCGGGCAGCTTGATATCCTGGCCGGCCACCGAGATCGCTTCGGCCGCCACCAGGAAGAACCAGCCGCCCGACATCGACATCATCATGTTCCACAGCAGGCCCGGCATGGCGTACGGCAGTTCCAGGCGCCAGAAACGCTGCCACGCCGACAGGCGGAATACGCGCGCGGCTTCGTTGAGCTCGGACGGCACGGTGCGCATCGACTCGTACAGACTGAACGTCATGTTCCACGCCTGCGAGGTGAAGATGGCGAAAATCGCCGCGCACTCGACGCCCAGCAGGTTGCCGGGGAAAAGCGCAATGAAGGGCGCGATCGCGATCGCCTGGAAGCCTAGGATCGGCACCGACTGCAGGATGTCGAGCAGCGGGATCATCAATTTTTCGGCGGCGCGGTAGCGGGCGGCGACGGCCGCGAACGCGAACGAGAACAACAGCGAAAATCCCATGGCCGTAAACATGCGCAGGATGGTGCGCAGCAGGTAATACGGCAGATAGATTGGATCGAGCGCGATCTCGGTCGGCTGGCCGACGGTAAACGGCCGGCTCATCTGCATGGCGCCGAAGGCAAGCGCGGCCAGCAGCGCCAGCACCAGCGGCAGCAGCGCCCAGTCCCAGCGGTTGGGGCGCGATGCCAGCCAGTGACGGCCGCTGTCTTGCGGGTCGAACATTGCGAACATGGGAGCCTTTCTCAGATGCGCGGACTGGCCGACGCCGGCGCCACGGGCACGGGGTGGTCGATACGGTCCGCGCCGATCGCGCTGGCCGGCGGATTGCGTTGGATATACAACATCGGCAGCTCCTGTTCGGTTGACGGGAAGCGCCTTGCATCTGCACTTGTGCGTGCCCGCGCCCGCCATGTGGTGCGGCGGCCAGCGGCACTGCCTGAATGTTTTTGGGAATTCGGATGAGGCGGGCATGCGCCCGGCACATCAGGATATCGTCATCGGCCGGCGGCGCGACGACGACAGGAGGAAGAAAGCCCTGCGTTATCTTGCCGAGGCAGAACCGGAACAATTCCGGCAACAACTACCACTCGAACAAGTGCCCATGAAAGGGGCTCCATGAAATGAAAACAGGCGGATTCTAGGCGCGGATTGCTTGTTCCGTCAAGAAAGTTCCGTCCATCCAAAGTGCCCGCCACGAAGCTGGCGCGCCATGGGGATGGCGCACGAACCGACGCAACCCAGCTTCCTGCACGCCCGCGCCACCCGCAATCCGGCAAAACCGGATATGCCGGGCTAAAAGGTCGAGCCAGCCGCCGGATACCCGGCGGCTGGCGAGGCAGCGGCTTGACAGCGAATTATCGAGCGCGACGGGACATGAGTCACGGCCGCAAGGGCCGTGACGCGCCCTGCCGGCTTAATGCAGCGCGCCTTGCTGCTGCGCGGCTGCCTCCGGCACTGGCTTCGGCTTGCCTTGGGCGTCGCTGAGGCGATATTTGGTGCGCCGGTCGCCCATCAGGTCGCGCAATTCGCGAATGCTCATGTTGGTGGTCTCGTGCATGCGGATCAGCAGCGAGGCTCCGATCGGCAAGCGGCGATGCCGGATCTTGGAAATCACCGGCGGCGCCACTTCGAGCATGCGCGACAGCGCGGCATCGTTTTTCAGGTTCATCTTCTCCAGCAGGGTATCCAGCAGGCGATTCGGATCGTAGGTTTCCTGCCCTGCCAGTGCGTGTTCGTTCAGTTGTTCAGCCATGATGTACTCCTCGGGAAATGTGAAAGCTGTACTCCGGTGTAACAAATGACAGCTTGTCAGTGATTAAGTTTCCGAATGCAATAGATATTGTTTCAAAATATGTCGAAAACTTTTTCGCAACGCGCAAATTCTTGCCGCGACATCAACTTGAGCACCATCCGGCTTTGACGCTGGACATCTTTTCTCCCGCGCCCTGTATTGTTTTCAAAAGTCATTGGAACATTTACATCGGTTATGCCCGCAATTCCGGCTTTTGATACGGCATCAAACAGGCACAGGATTTGCACCATCGCTTTCGGCGCCGACATCCATCGGCGGCATGCATTGTTCAATAAGAGCGTCATTTCAAATCAGGAGGTCAGCATGAACTGGGACACTGTCGCAGGCAACTGGACGCAATTGAAGGGCAAGGTGAAGGAGCAATGGGGCAAGCTGTCCGACGATCAGCTTGACATGATTGCCGGCCAGCGCGACCAGCTCGTCGGCAAGATTCAGGAGGCGTACGGCATCAGCAAGGACGAGGCCGAAGACCAGATCAAGCGCTTCGAAAACCAGAGCTTGCATTGACACTTGCGGACTGCCGTGCGGACACCTGCTGGAAGATCGGGATGCCCTCGCAATCTGCGCCAGGACCAAGTGCAAGCAAGAGAGGCCTGAACCATTGAGCAGGACGCCCGCATGGAACGCGATCAGAACGAAGCCCCGGTGATCTGCATCTCGCCCGGCATCAACGGCAGATGGGACGTATCGGAAAAGGGATCGGAAGAACCGCTAGCGTCATTTGACGAGAAGGAGGATGCCTATGCCTATGCCACCAAATTAACGGAGTCGAAACAAGGCGCGACCGTGCTGGTCGAGGACGAGGAAGGCTTCTCGCCGCTTCCGCTCCGGCGCGATGGCAGTGGCGCATCGGAAGAGAACGACGGGCATTTCACTGGCTGACCGTGCGTTCCAGGGACGGGCTGAACCAATTCACTAGAGGCCAGTCTATTTCACATAGCAGTTTTTCAACATACAGGAGGTTTATATGAACTTCATTATCTGGATCGTTGTAGGCGGTATTCTGGGCTGGCTGGCCAGCCTCGTGATGCGGACCGATGCGCAGCAAGGCCTGCTGCTCAACATCGTGGTCGGCATTGTCGGCGCGCTGCTCGGCGGCTGGCTGCTTGCGCCGCTGTTCGGCACAGGCACCATCAACCAGAACGACTTCAGCATCTCGTCGCTGCTGGTGTCCTTCCTCGGCGCGGTGGTGCTACTCGCCATCGTAAACTTGCTACGCCGCGGCACGCCGCGCTAGCCGGGCCGCCAACGACTGCCCTACCGGCAGTCGCCTTCGGTGTCGAGCATCCAGTGCGGGACTGATTCACTGCCTGAGTCCCGCACGTCGACACCTCCCCCGTCAGTTCGCCGTTCCCTTCCTCGCCTCTTCCTCGTACAGCTCTTTCTTCGACAATTTCCCGACCGGGGTCTTGGGTAACTGGTCGCGGATTTCCAGCGCCTGCACCATCTCGTGCTTGCCGAGGCGGCGCTTGAGGAAGCCCTTCAGTTCTTCCAGCGTGAAATGCGGCGCGCCCGGCTTCAGCGTCACGAACGCCTTCGGCGACTGGCCACGGTACGCATCCGCAATGCCGATCACGCTCACTTCCGCCACGGCCGGATGCTCGTAAATCGCCTCCTCGATATTGCGCGGGTAGACGTTGTAGCCGCCGCACAGGATCATGTCCTTGGTGCGGTCGACGATGTACACGAAGCCGTCCTCGTCCATGTAGCCGACATCGCCGGTACGGAAAAAGCCGTCCGGCGTCATCGACTCCCGCGTGGCCTGCGGCTTTTTCCAGTAGCCCTTCATCACGTTCGGGCCCTTGATGCACAGCTCGCCGCGCTCACCCTGCGGCACCTCCCGCGCCGGATCGTCGATGCTGACGAACTTGATCGTCACGCCGACGGTGGGCATGCCGCACGATCCCACCTTCTGCATCCCGTACACCGGCGTGAAGGTGCCGGTGGGCGAGGTCTCGGTCATGCCCCAGCCCTCGACCAGGCAGCAGCCGGTCAGGCGCTGGAAACTCTGGTTCACCTCGACCGGCAGCGGGGCGCCGCCCGAACCGCAGAATTTCAGCGAGCTGAGATCGTAGTCCCCAATGGCTGGATAGTTAATGATCGCGGTGTACATGGTCGGCACGCCGGGAAAGATCGTAATCTTTTTCGCGGCCAGATCCTTCACCACGGCATCGACCTCGAAGCGGGTATGCAGCACCAGCTCGGCGCCCATGCGTATGCCGAACAGCATGTTGACCGTCAGTGCATAGATATGAAACAGCGGCAGCACCGCAAGCACGCGTTCCCGCCCCTCTTCCAGCACCCGGGGCTCGCCGCTGACGGTTGCATAAAACTGGCTGCATGCGGTGGTCAGGTTCGCATGCGTGAGCATGGCGCCCTTCGGCAAGCCGGTGGTGCCGCCGGTGTACTGCAATACCGCGATCGCCTCGTTCACATCGGCGATCGGATACGGCTGATACGCTCCGTCGTTGTCCAGCAGCTGCGCGAAACGCATGTGCCGCTCGTCGGCCGGAATTTCCGCCAGTTGCTGCGCCTTCTGCAGGTGGGCATGCACGGCGTCCGGCGCGGCGCTCATTTCCGCAATCGTCCCGATCACCAGCTTGCGCAGGC
This sequence comes from Noviherbaspirillum autotrophicum, assembly GCF_000818395.1. GTDB lineage: Bacteria > Pseudomonadota > Gammaproteobacteria > Burkholderiales > Burkholderiaceae_D > Noviherbaspirillum > Noviherbaspirillum autotrophicum. The sequence goes on from NZ_JWJG01000028.1 coordinate 1,122,400, forward strand.
GCGTGCCGCCGAGCAGCCGGCCCATCTGCGGATAAAGCGCTGCCAGGTCGAGCGTGACGATGATATCGGTCTCGCTGTCCTCGACCTTATGCTCCAGCACTTTCTCGGCGTCGAGCGGCGAATAGTTCACCACCGTGCCGCCGGCTTTGAGCAGGCCGAAGAAGGCGATGACGTAATGCGGGGTATTCGGCAGGTACAGTCCGACATGCACGCCCGGTTTGACACCGAGCTGCTGGAACCCCTTGGCCGCACGGTTGACCAGGGCCTGCAATTCCCGGTAAGTGATGCGCTTCCCCATGAATTCGAGCGCCGGAAGATCCGCCCATTTGCGCGCCGCCTCATCCAGCAGTTGCGGCACCGGCATGACCGGCAGTTCGGCGTCCCAGTGCACGCCCGGCGGATAGGATTTAATCCAGGGAAGTTGCGTCATCTCGTGTTTCATCGTTTAGTCTGCCTCTTTATTCTTTTAAGTAAACGAAAAAAACTCCTTCCCTCATTGGCGGAGGAAAGGAGTCACCACTTTGTGGAAAGACATTTAGATTGCGGTCAGGCCGCCATCCACGGCCAGCTGGTGTCCGGTCACGAACGACGCCGCGTCCGAGCACAGCCACAATACCGCGCCGGCGATTTCCCCGGCTTCGCCGATGCGTCCGATCGGATGCGCGCGCACGATATGCTTTTCGCGGCGCGGCTCGCGCTCCAGCGCGCGTTCCAGCATCGCCGTGCGGATCACACCGGGGCACACCGAATTGATGCGGATGCCGGCCTTGCCGTACTCTGCCGCGGCGGTCTTGGTCATGCCGACCACCGCATGCTTGCTGGCCGCATATACGCCCTGCAAGGGAGCTCCGACCAGGCCGGCGACCGATGCGGTGTTGACGATCGCGCCGCCGCCCTGCCTGAGCATCTGGCGGATTTCGTGCTTCATGCACAGCCACGCGCCTTTGACGTTGATGGCCATGATGCGGTCGAACAGCGCTTCCTCGCATTCGCCGATCGGCTTGCTTTCCTCCTCGATGCCGGCATTGTTGAATGCGCAGTCGAGCCGTCCGTAGGTTGCGACCGTTTTCGCCACCAGCGCCTCCACCTCGGCATCGCGCGACACATCCGCCTTGACGAAGATGGCTTCGCCGCCGGCCTGCTTGATCAGGGCGACGGATTCCTCGCCCGCCTGCGCGCTGATATCGGACAGCACCAGCCGCGCACCGGCGCGCCCGAAGGCGAGCGCGGTGGCGCGGCCGATGCCGCCGCCGGCACCGGTAACCAGAACGACTTTCCCGGCATAGTTTTGCTCCGACATGACGGCTCCGATCACTGCGCCGGCTTGGCTGGCTTGTACTTCGCCAGTTCCAGCTTGCCAACCTGGTTGCGGTGCACCTCGTCCGGGCCGTCGGCGATGCGCAGCGTGCGCGCATTGGCATAGGCATGCGCCAGGAACTCGTCGGCCACTCCGCCGCCGCCGTGCGCCTGGATCGCCCAGTCGATCACCTTGCACGCCATGTTCGGCGCGGCGACCTTGATCATGCCGATTTCCTTGAGCGCAGCCTTGTTGCCGACCTTGTCCATCATGTCTGCCGCATTGAGCACCAGGAAACGGGCCTGGTCGATCATGATGCGCGCTTCGGCGATGCGCTCCAGCGTCACGGTCTGTTCCGCGATCGGCTTGCCGAAGGCGACGCGCTTGAGGGTACGCTGGCACATCTTTTCCAGTGCGCGCTCGGCCAGGCCAATCAGACGCATGCAGTGGTGGATACGGCCCGGCCCAAGGCGGCCCTGCGCGATTTCGAAGCCGCGACCTTCGCCCAGCAGAATGTTCGATACCGGCACGCGCACGTTTTCAAACAGCGTTTCGCCGTGGCCGTGCGGCGCGTCGTCGAAACCGAACACCGGCAGCGGGCGTACGATGGTCACGCCGGGGGTATCGCGCGGCACCACGATCATCGACTGCTGCTTGTGCTTGTTCGGGTTGTCCGGGTCGGTCTTGCCCATGAAGATGAACACCTTGCAGCGCGGATCGTTGGCGCCGGACGACCACCATTTGCGGCCGTTGATGACGTAATGATCGCCGTCGCGCACGATGCGGCTTTCGATGTTGGTCGCATCCGACGATGCGACGGCCGGCTCGGTCATCGCGAAGCAGGAACGGATCTCGCCTTCCAGCAGGGGTTTCAGCCATTTTTCCTTCAGCTCTTCGCTGGCGTAGCGTTCCAGCGTCTCCATGTTGCCGGTGTCCGGTGCCGAGCAATTGAACGCCTCGGCGGCCCAGCCGGCACGGCCCATGATTTCGCACAGCGGCGCGTATTCCAGATTGGTCAGGCCGGCGCCGTTCTTCGACTCCGGCAGGAACAGGTTCCACAGGCCGGCGGCCTTGGCCTTCTGCTTCAAGTCTTCCATGACCTTGGTCGGAATCCAGGCATCGCCCTTGGCGCGGTTTTCCGCGATTTCGGCGAAAAAGGCTTTTTCGTTCGGATAGACATGCTCGTCCATGAACGCATTCAGGCGCTTCTGAAGTTCCTTTACCTTGGGGCTGTAGTCAAAGTCCATGTTTCACTCCGTTGTGTATGCGCCAGGCGCGATTGTGTGTTGTGCTGCTTATCCGATCAGATAGCCGCCGTCGACATTGATGGCGGTACCGGTGGTGTAGCTCGATGCATTCGACGCCAGGTACAGCACGGTGCCAGCCATTTCGTCCGGCTGCGCCACGCGGCGCATCGGCACGTGCGGCATCATGCGGTTCAGAACCGCCGGGTTATGCACCAGGGCGGCGGCGAACTTGGTGTCGGTCGGCCCCGGCAGCAAGGCATTCACGCGCACGCCGGATGCCGCGCATTCCTTGGCAAACGCCTGCGTCATCGAAATCACGGCCGCCTTGGTGATCGAATAGATGCCCTGCCCTTCGCCGGGGATGACGCCGTTGACCGAGGCGACATTGACGATGCTGCCGCCGCCGTTCTTCGCCATCAGTTTCGCGCCATGCACCGAGCTGTAGAAATAGCCGCGGATGTTGACGTCGACCGTCTTCTGGAACGACGAGATATCGGTATCGACGATCGGGCCGAAATAGGGATTGGTCGCGGCATTGTTGACCAGGATGTCGAGCCGGCCGTGCTTCTTCTCGATGGCGGCATACATCGCCTCGATCTGCGCCATTTCACCAATATGGCAGGCGATCGTCTCGGCCGAACCGCCCGCTTCGCGGATGGCGGCCACGACGGCGTCGCACGACTCCGCCTTGCGGCTGGAGACGAGCACGTGCGCGCCATAGGCGGCCAGAGTCTTGGCGATCGATTCGCCGATGCCGCGGGAAGCGCCGGTCACCAGCGCGATTTTTCCGGAAAGGTCAAACAGGTTTGCGTTTGTCATAGCTTAGCGATAGGTAATGGTATGGGGCTGCCCGAGCCATTCGAGGTGGGCGTAGTTGTTGAGATAGCTGAGCGACACGCGTCGCGACGACGCACCGCCCGTCTGGTACAGCAGCTTGGTGAGCCCGCAGTTGGCCAGGGTCCAGTTCAGCTGCGCCATCTGCTTGTCTTCCAGGCCGAGCACATGCTGGCAAATGGTGGCAATCGTGCCGCCGGAGGTAAAGACGATGATCGATTGCGACTTGTCGGCGCCATCGACCAGGCGCTGCAGGCCGGCGATACAGCGCCGGCGGAATTGCGTCCAGGTTTCGCGGTAGTCGGCGTCATGTTCACCGCTCATCCAGCGCGTCATTGCGGCCTGGAAGATCTCCTGGAATGCTTGGCGCGCATTCGGGCTGGCGGCCAGGAAGCGCTTGATCTCGGCCGGGTCCTCGAACGACGGATGATGGCGCACCAGCACTTCGTGGTGGTCGTACTCGTTGAAATCCGGGTCGGTATGCCAGTCGGTATCGATGCGGTGCGCCTTGGGCAGCACCGCCATGCAGGCATCCGCCGTCTGGCGGTGGCGCTTCAAGGCGCCGGTGACGACGCGATGGAATTGCTGGCGCGAGTTGGCGAACCATTCGCCCAGCAGGCGAGCCTGTTCCAGGCCGAGTTCCGACAACTGGTCATAGTCGGCGCTGCCGAACGATGCTTGTCCGTGCCGGACCAGGTAGATTTGTCCCATGCCGCGCCTGCCTCCCCAAACTGCCGCCGCAATTGGCGGGTTGTGAAGAGCATATCGCCGGGTATAGAATCGATCAAATGAATAGTTATTATTAACTCAAATAAATTCCATGCATATATCGCGGGTCGACTTGAACCTCTTCACGGTCTTCGAAGCCATCTATACCGAGGGCAGCGTCACGCGCGCCAGCCAGAAGCTGAACCTGACGCAACCGGCGATCAGCCATGCGCTGGGGCGGCTGCGCCAAATGTTCGACGACCCGCTGTTCGTGCGCCAGGGCCATGCGATGGTGTCGACGCCGATGGCGCGCAACATGATCGAGCCGGTGCGACGCGCCTTGCGCGGGCTGGAAGTCACGCTGAACGGCTTGCACGTGTTCGATCCGGCCAGCACGCCAAAGCAGTTCAATATTGCGCTGCGTGACGTGCTGGAAGCGACCATCCTGCCGCCACTGATGCTGCGCGTGCGGCAAGCCGCGCCGCTGGTCGACATCGCAGCCAGCCATGTGGAGCGGCGCGAACTGGAAGGTGAATTGGCGGCCGGCACGCTCGACGGCGCCATCGACGTGCTGCTGCCGCTGTCGGGCGACATCATGCGCACCCGGATCTATCAGGATTCAACGGTCGTGGTCGTGCGCAAGGGACATCCGGCGATCGACGGCAAGCTCGACCTCGACACCTACATGAAGCAGGACCACATCCTTGCCAGTTCGCGCCGTCGCGGCCCCGGCCTGGAGGATTTCGAGCTGAGCCGCTTCGGCCTGGAGCGCCAGATCCGCCTGCGCTGCCAGCACTACTTCGCCGCCTGCCGCGTCGTGAGCGAGACCGACATGCTGCTGACCATGCCGGGGCGCTATGCGCGCATCGCTAACCAGCAGTTCGACAACCAGATCCTGCCGTTTCCGCTGGAAGTTCCGGCGTTCGACGTGTTCCTGTACTGGCATGCGAACATGGATAACGACCCGGCCAACCGCTGGTTTCGGGAACAGGTCATGGAGTCGGTCCGGGAGTGAGGGCACCATTGGCGCCCCGGCCCGGACAGCCCGCCGTCAGCGCGCCAGGCGCTTGACGCTTGCCTGGCCGCTGGCGATGGCGGGCGCCGCGGCCTTTTCCGCCGCCGGCGCGCTGGACCGGTATCCGACCCGAAATCCGCCCCAGTGCCGCCCCTTCACATAGATCGGGACCGACAAGTCGTGCATCACCTCGCCGGTATCCCGCTTATAGGTCTGCAGCAGGAACGGCTTCGTATTCGATCCGCAGCGCGCGCCGGTGGCGTCGTTGAAGATGCGCTTGGTGCGGTTGTTGACCAGGTCGACGTCATAATTGCCCGTCAGCGGTTTGGAAAACTTGTGATTATGGGTCGGGAAGTAGCCGTTGTTGTCGACTGCGCCGGCATATGCCAGTTGCGACATCGACTCCAAGATGCGCTCCTGGATCGCCGGCAGCGTGCGGTCGGTGAAGGCGTCGAACGCGGTCGTGTATTTCGGCGGATTGGTGTTCGGGATTGGCTTGTAATTGCGGTCAAACAAGGCCGTCTCGCTGATGCGGCCGTTTGCAATCGCTTCCTCGAACAGTTCGCCGATTTGCGCCGCAGCCTGCTCGGCCACTGCGCGCACCGCATCGTGCGAGGTCGGCACCCCGCATTCGGTAGCCGCCTCGAACAGCGCTTCGGCCCGCTCGGTGAGCACCATCGCCGACTTCGATGCAAGCGGCAATGCCTCCTCGGTCGACAGCATGCCGTCGCGAATGCGCGAAATCGATTCCGCGATCAGCTGCGTCGTTTCGACGTGTTCGCGCGCGGCCGCCGCGATCATCTGGATTTCGGTTTGCGACACGCCGGACGACTGCTCGATATTGCCGAGCAGCGCGTGCACCCGTTCGACGTTCTGCGCCGCTTCCGACACCTTGCCGCTCAGTGCCGTCATGCCGGCCGCGGCACGTTCGGATTCTTCATTGATTTCGCGCACCATCACGCCGATGTCGTCGGTAGCGGCTTTGGTGCGCTGCGCCAGCTGGCGCACTTCGCCCGCCACCACGGCGAAGCCTCGCCCGTGCTCGCCGGCACGCGCAGCCTCGATCGCGGCATTGAGCGCCAGCAGGTTGGTGCGCGCGGCAATCTCGTTGATCACCTCGGTAATGACATGGATGCGGCGCGATTTTTCTTGCAAATGCGTCATCACCTCCGACGCGGCCTGCGCATCCTGGCGCGCGTTGCTGATGCGGCGCAGGCCCTGGTCCACTTCAGCCCGGCCAGTCACGCTTTCGCTGCGCACGTCGGAGGCGATCTTCGATGCGCGTTCCGCATTGGCGGCGATCTGTTCGGTGGTCTGCGCCGTCTGCCGCGAGCGCCCGACGATGTCCTCGGTGATCTGCAAATCCTGGTCGATTTTCTTCTTGATCGAATCGACGAAGTAGGATGTCTCCGCCGAACCGATCATGACATGGTCGAGTTCGCCGCCCACGCGCATGGCAAAGTGCCTGTTGCCGTCCGGGCGCCTCCGGAGCACCAGCATGGCCACGACGGCCGAGCAGGAAGCGGCGATGGCGGCCAGCATTACCGTGCTGATGGCCGTGCCGGCCAGCCAGTCCAGCAGCGCGGCCACTGCCGTGCCGCCCGCTGCCGATGCCAGCAGTGGGGCCAGAAAACGAAGCAAGTGTCGTCCCATCTTCTCTACTCTTTCTTGATGTTCCTTGATACTACCCGGTCAACTGCAGATGTCCCAGCGCATCATGCAAGGCGTCGGCGGATTTGCAACACCGCTCTTGGATTGAACCGGCGTGAGGGAGGCTGGTGCCGGATGCACAGTCCGGTCATTGGCGCATCGCCGCCGGATGGGCGAATACGATAACCTTCCCGCAGCCATATTGATTCTAATTTGCAACATTTGGCCAGGAAGTCAAGCGCGGTCTAGGATGCGCGATGTTTATTACAGGAAACTTACAGCCCCAGAATGTATAGGGAGCTAAGGGGTGACCTCCCAGGCGGAGCGAGCGGATTGGAGCGGCGGTAAGTAAGCATGACGGAAACGCCATGTTCGGCTGAAGCGCAGCCTGCCCCACAGCCTCACGGCGCCATCGGGCCGGTCATTTCCTGTGGACGGACCCAGCGCTCGAAGTCGGCTTCCGATACAAAGCCCAGCTCCAGCGCCGCCTGCTTCAGGGTTGTGCCGGTGCGATGCGCCTGTTTGGCAATTTGTGCTGCGCGGTCATATCCGATGTGCGGGGCCAGTGCGGTCACCAGCATCAGCGAGCGCTCCATCAGTTGCGCGATGCGCTCGCGGTTGGCCTCGATGCCGCGCGCGCAATGCGTGTCGAAGCTTTGCATGCCGTCGGCCAGCAGGCGCACGCTTTGCAGGAAGTTATGGGCGATCATCGGCTTGAACACATTGAGCTCGAAATTGCCGGATGCGCCACCGAAGTTAATCGCAACATCATTGCCGAACACTTGGCAGCACAGCATGGTCAGGGCTTCGGCCTGGGTCGGGTTGACCTTGCCGGGCATGATGGAGCTGCCCGGCTCGTTTTCTGGAATGGCAAGTTCTCCCAGGCCGGAGCGCGGCCCGGAGGCCAGCCAGCGGATGTCGTTGGCAATCTTCATGAGCGCCGCAGCCAGGGTCTTGAGCGCGCCGTGCGCGGCCACCAGCGCATCGTGCGACGCCAGGGCGGCGAACTTGTTGGGTGCGCTGGTGAACGGGAAACTGGCCCGGTGCGCCAGTTCGCTGGCCACGCGGGCGCCGAACTCCGGGTGGCTGTTGAGCCCGGTGCCGACCGCCGTGCCACCCACGGCCAGTTCGCACAGCGCCGGCAGGCAAGCCGAAATGGCCCCGATGGCATGGTCAAGCTGGGCCACGTAGCCCGAGAATTCCTGCCCCAGCGTCAGCGGCGTCGCATCCTGCAGGTGCGTACGGCCGATCTTGACGATGCCGGAAAACGCCTGCGACTTGTCATCGAGGGTGGCACGCAGCGCGCGCAGCGCTGGCAGTAAGGCGTTCTTCATGGAGATCACCGCTGCCACATGCATTACCGTCGGGAAGATGTCGTTCGACGACTGGCCGAGATTGACGTCATCGTTCGGATGCACCAGGCGTCCTGCGCCGCGCGCACCGCCCAGCAGTTCGGAGGCGCGATTGGCGATGACTTCATTCATGTTCATGTTGGTCTGCGTGCCGGAACCGGTCTGCCAGATCGACAACGGGAATTCTTCAAGCCACTGTCCCGATGCGATCTCTTCCGCCGCCTTGATGATGGCCTCCGCCTTTTTACGTTCCAAGAGGCCCAGGTCGCGGTTGACGACTGCGCAGGCCGACTTGACCATCGCCAGGGCGACGATCAGCTCCGTCGGCATGCGTTCGGTCGAAATGGAGAAATGATGGAGCGATCGCTGCGTCTGGGCGCCCCAAAGTCGGTCCGCCGGCACCTCGATCGCGCCAAACGTATCATGTTCTGTCCTGCTTGCCGGCATGCTGATCTCCATGCTGATCCCCTAACAACAGACTCGTTTGCGGGTATTCAGTTCTGCCATGCAGGCTGCATTCTTCTATTGCATCGACAACAGGCTTTCCAGCCGGACTTGTATCCCTCGGCCAGCAGGGACCACGCCCTTGGCACCCATAAATCAATCCACTTCCGTAATCGGATTGCGATCGAGCCGGTAGAGCACGGCAATCAGGCCGACCGTGGCCGTCACCAGAAACAGCGGGCCGAACAGCCAGAACACCAGCGGCACGGTAATGAAAAACGCGCGCATGCCGATGCTGTACAAGGTGCTCGCCTTATTCAAGCGCTGCGCAACGTAGTCCGGCGACAAGGGACCTTGCGCCACGGCGGAAGGCAGGCTGATCATGAAGACCACATGGTTGAGCAGGCGCACCGTCAGCGCAAATGAGAAAAACGCGACGATCAGTACGGTCAGCAGGCACAGAATCTTGACAATCCACCACTGCGACTCTTGCGAACTGACGATGTTGAGCGCGTGCCAGGTTTTCGCGAGGCTTTCCGCCTGTCCGGACAAGGTGAGCGTCCCCATGATCAAGAGCACGGCCGAGGAAGCCTTGAATGTCGCTGCCATCACATAGTTGCGCAAGGTTTGCACGGCCAGCACCTCCTTGCTGCCACCTTTCATCACCTCCGCCACCCACAAGCGGCGTGCGCGGCGGTTAATGGCATGTACCGTAAAATCGGGCCGGCGGCGCTGGCGGGCGAGCAGGAAGAGATAGTACCCAAGCACCAACAGCACGCTGATGACGATCGCAACTGCATCAGGATGGATATGCACAAAGCCTCCGTTCGTTTTTGCATCTTATGTTAACGCGTCGGGAGGAATTCATTGCCATTTCCGCCAAGCTTCGCTTCGCCACGCCGCCAACGTCCCAAGGCTTTCCTGGCCGAGACTGTAACCGATAGTCATAAGGTCGCATTTGCTCAATATCGGGCATCGGCAAGTGCATTACGATGCCAATTTATTGCCCTCTTCCGTTGCCGATGGCCGAATATCGTTTCATCACTTCCTGGCAGATTGAAGCGCCGTTGCAGGCGGTATTCGACACCATCCTCGACTCGCTGCACTGGTCCGACTGGTGGCCCGGCGTCCAAGCGGTCGAACAACTTGACCAAGGCGATGCCAACGGCATCGGCAGCCTGCGCCGGTATACCTGGAAGAGCCTGTTGGGATACGGCCTGCGCTTCGATGCACGGGCCGTCCGGATCGCGCCGCCGCTAGTGCTTGAAGCGACCGTCGAGGGCGACCTGAAGGGATATGGACGCTGGACGTTTTGCCACGATAGGGGCGTTACCACCGTCTGCTACGAATGGGACGTGCACACCACCAGGCACTGGATGAATTGGCTCTCGCCGGTTGCCCGCGGCGTGTTTGTATACAACCATCACGTCCTGATGCGGCGCGGCGCGGAGGGGCTGGCGCAATGTCTGCGCGCACGTCTGATTGGCGTGTCGGAGCGCGAGTTGCCGCGCCCCGCCCGTATCAACAGCGTACTAGGCGACGACACGCCGGTGGACTGGCGCGCAGCGGCGGTAACCGGCGTGCTTGCCGGTATTGTCGCCACGTTTGCCCAACTACTGCTGTGGTGGGTCGCTTCTTATGCACCGGTCGGCATGCTGCTGCGCGATGCACACCTGGCGGCTGCCATCGTCATGGGGCAAGGCGTCCTGGAGTCGCCTGCGACATTCGACTGGCGCGTGATGACGGCAGCAACAGTCGTGCATGGTATCTTGTCGATCGCTTACGGACTGCTGCTGGGTCGCATGATTGTGCGCCTGCCGATGTGCGCGGCCCTTTTGGCTGGCGGCACCTTCGGGCTTTTACTTTTCTACATCAACATGTATGGCTTTACCGCCATATTTCCCTGGTTTTCGGCCAGTCGCGATTGGATAACGGCATCTGCCCACCTCCTCTTCGGCTTGAGTGGCGCGCTTATCTACAAGTCATTCCATGATCCGGAAACGTAAGTCGCAAAACAATGCGAGGGAATTCCCTTTGCCGCAGCCAATGCACGGCATGCTCTTGCTGGCCATCTTGCTGGGAGCGTGGTGTATGGATGCCTCGGGCACGGTAACGGAACTTTATACAGCGCCTCAGGAATTTTCTGAACCGAAGTTTATTTTGCGCCAGCAAGACGGTCGTACGGTGGTCGAGGGCCTTTGTGTCGACATCATGCATGCCATCGAACGCACCGATCCTCACATCCGGTTCGTGCTCGGCCCGCCCCCGCAATCGCTGGCCCGCATTGAGGCGAGCTTGGTTGCGGGAGAATTGCACGTCGCGTGCGGCTTCTTGCGAACCGGGAAGCGCGAACACGCGCTGCACTACATCGAGCCGCCACTGTTTTCAACGGACTTTTACATGGCAGTACGCGCGGATGATGATGTCGCGGTGCGAAACTGGGAGGATGTGCGCCGGCTTGGAGAAGATGCCGTCATTCTTGCCAAATATGCATGTGCGCCGGCCCTCAGCAGCGTGGAGGGCTTGAAAACGGATTTCAGCGCCAAGGATACGAAAACCAATATCCAGAAATTACTGGCCGGTCGCGGTCGCTTCTTTTTTCACCGCTCGCCCGGCATCGAAGCAGCCATTCGGGATGCCGGCGCACAGGGTAAGGTCAAAATACTGCCTGTCGTAATGTCTCGCCAGCCGCTTTACATGGTGCTATCCAAAGCCGTTCCGGCCCATGCGGCGACGAGAATACAAACAGCGATTATCCGGCTGGAAGCGAACGGAGAACTCGCCAAGCTGTTTGCCAAGTGGCGCGCCGATGATTGAAGCGCCAGACGTGAAATGCGCGCTTACGCCTTCTTTTCCTGCGGTTCGGGTAACAAGCAGGCATCCACAATTTGCAAATCGTTGTCTTTTGCGAAATTAATGACAAAGTGGTACGCCATCGGTTCGACATCGCGCAAGGCTTCGTTGACGACGACTGACTTCACGCCGCCCAGCACGGTCGGCCGGACATAGGGAGAGTACTGCAAATGAGCATGACGCCCGCCGGAGCCTTCCGGGCGAAAGCAGGACATGACCCCGCACAACCGCTCCGCCCAATCGCTCGGGCGGAACTGCCGGCCGTCGCTGGTCAGGCCCTGAATGAAAAACTCGCGAGCGAGTGTCTTGCGGTCAATGGAATCGGCCATGTGTGCGGCTTGTCTCTATAGCGGTTGCTACCTCGACCCGGTTACCCCCTGCAAGCGGTGCAGCCGGCCTGAATTACTGGGCGCCATTATGCAGCGCCAAGCTTTCAGAATTCTTGCATATTATATCTTATAGAAGAGTTGATGTGAAACAACATTTCGCAATGTGAAATATTGGCAAGATAATGGGTCAACCGGGAGAACAAAAGCACACGGCAGCCCATTTCTCCAGTAAAGCACATCAATGAAAAATTGCGAAGAATGCCGCACTTTGGCGCATCTGCATGACGGCGGCCTCTTTCATGTAGAAATGGATGTGCGCCGTAAAATTCCGGCACACCTGGTCGAAAGAAAGCCGGAGGCCGTCAGCCGAGCCAGACCGCGAACGACAGCAACAGGAGCATTAACATCCACAACAGGAGTGCGCGCCAGACTAACCCGACGGTGCTTTGCAGAGCGCGCACGGTTGCCTCTTCGCCCGGAGGCGCATCCACCTCCAGCGCAACGGCATCGATCACTGCAGCATCCGCCGCCGGAATCGCCGCTGCGCTTTGCGTGGCCGTGCCCAAGCGCAATCCCATTGCGCCGCCGCCAGCGGCCAGGATGATGCCGATCGCCTCGTCCTGCCAGCGGTGCGCAAAATTGCGCCATGCGTAAATCGCGTCTTCAAAATTGCCGACGATGGCAAATGCAATGGCCGTCAATCGCGCCGGAATCCAGTCGATCCAGTAAAACGCCCTCGCGGCAAATCGCCCGAAGGGCTCGTTCCGCAAGTGCTCCGGCTCGTTCCACGCACGCGCCAGGTATTCGGCCACGCGGTACATAATGGCGCATGCTGGGCCAAGTGGCATCAAGAACCAGAAGAACACCCCGAACACGTTGCGGTGGGTGGTCACGAGCGCATTTTCCACGGCAATCCGGGAAATGTCGTTAGCACTCATCGCTGCGGTATCCTGCCCTGTCCATTCGGCCAGCAAGCGGCGCGCGGCCAGTTCGTCGCCGCTGTTCAACGCCAGCTGAATCGAGGTGAAGTAATGGCTGTAATGACGGAAGCCGAGCGTCAGATAGACGACCAGAATATTCCATGCCAGCGCCGCGAACGGACTGATCCGCACGCACAGCCAGTACACCAGCGCCGTCGGCAGCATCATGGCCAGCATCATCATGATCCATGCGGTGCGGCCGTGCGCCTCCTGTCCCGCATTGAAGCTGGCTTCCATCCGCGCCGCGAGCTGCTTGATAGCGCCGTACAGGGGATTGTCGGCACGCAGCGGCTTGAGTTGTTCGATCAGCAGGGCACAAAGAATGGAAAGAAAGGTCATCAGACAGCCTTATAACGTATTACGCATACGATAACGCAGCACAACACGAGAATCAAACCCGGGACAGGAAAACGGGCGTTACGCCCTCAGAAAATGAAACAGATTGCGCAGCATGCCAGCCGTCGCTCCCCAGATGAAGAACCGTTCGTAGGGCATCGCGTAAAACGTGCGTCGTCCGGCACCGTTAGGCAACTCGATCGCGCGACGCTGATGATTCATCCCGTTCATCAGGAAAGCCAGCGGCACCTCGAAAATTTCAGCGACCTCGAACGGATCGGCGCGCAACTCGAATGGCGGCTCCACCAACGACACTACCGGCGTCACCCTGAATCCCGTACCCGTCACGTAGTCCGGAAGGGTGCCGAGAACTTCAATATGGCGGCGATGCAGCCCGACCTCCTCTTCCGTTTCGCGCAAGGCGGTCTCGATTGCGGAGGTGTCAACCTCGTCAACCCGGCCGCCCGGCAAACTGACCTGCCCGGCATGATCGTTCAGGTGGGCAGTGCGCTGGGTCAGCAGCAGCGTCAATCCGCCGTCGCGTGCAATGATAGGCAGCAGCACCGATGCTGGCGTGGGTGCCGTTGTCGCCTTGCGCATCAACTGTTCGTCAGAAACCTCGGGTTGCCATGGCGGCGGATTGGCAAAATGTGCACGCAAGCCTGGGGCGGTCAGCCGTTGCGGCGGAACCGCCGGCTCGCCGGCAACGGAGTCAATGGGGAGGATTTCCGGATCGAAGAGCAGCTTGGACAAGACGTTTTCCTGAAGCAAATATGATCAACATTGATTCTAGCGCGAATCCCCCATCCATCCGCGCCATGGCTGGAAATGAAAAAGGCACCCGGAGGTGCCTTTTCTTTCAACCCGCCGCAATTACTCTGCAGCTTGCGTAGCGACGCGGCGGTTCGGCAGCTTTTCCTTGATGCGTGCAGCCTTGCCGGAACGATCACGCAGGTAGTACAGCTTGGCGCGACGCACGTCACCGCGACGCTTGACTTCGATCGAAGCGATCAGCGGGGAATACAGCTGGAACGTACGCTCCACGCCTTCGCCGGACGAAATCTTGCGAACGATGAAGTTGGAGTTCAGGCCACGGTTACGACGCGCGATCACGACGCCTTCGTATGCCTGCGCACGCTTGCGGGTGCCTTCAACCACGTTGACGTTGACGACGACGGTATCACCCGGCGCGAAGTCGGGGATGTTTTTGCCCAGGCGGGCGATTTCTTCTTGCTCGAGTTTCTGGATCAAGTCCATTTTTAGCTCCTTGGACCATCATGCCGGCGCTGTATCTGTGTCTGCCCGGTAGAGGATGGGGTTAAACAAGCGGATGAAACCATCCGCACGGTACTACAACTACAAACTGCTTAAAAACTTTTCATCGGCGCGCGACAGCAGTCCCGCCGCGCGAGCCTGCACAATCAGATCCGGCCGCTTGCGTGCAGTCGCTGCCAGCGCCTGCTCGCGCCGCCACTTTTCGATCTCGGCATGATGCCCGCCCAACAGCACCGGCGGTACCGCCACGCCTTCATATACTTCCGGACGCGTGTAGTGCGGGCAATCGAGCAAGCCGTTGACGAAGCTATCCTCGAGCGCCGAACCTTCGTCGTTCAACACGCCAGGCAATTGCCTGATCACTGCGTCCATCAGCGCCATTGCTGGCAGCTCGCCACCGGACAGCACAAAATCGCCAATGCTGATTTCCTCATCGACACAGCGATCCAGCAAACGCTGGTCAACCGCTTCGTACCGTCCGCATAGTAATATCAGACCCGGCTCAGCCGTCAACTGCATCACGCGCTGATGTGTAAGTGTCTTGCCTTGCGGCGACAGGTAAATCGTTCGCGGCTGCGCTACTCCCTGCTGCGTCTGGCGCGCCTTGGCAGCATCGATCGCTGCTTCGAGCGGCTTTGCCAACATGACCATTCCAGGTCCGCCGCCGTATGGACGATCGTCGACAGTGCGGTAATTGTCAGTGGTGAAATCGCGCGGATTCCACAACGATATCGCGCACTTGTTTTTTTCGAATGCGCGCCGAGTGATACCCGATTGCGTAATCGCGGCGAACATGTCGGGAAACAGCGTGATGACATCGAATTGCATCTCGTTGCCTACCCTAGAAAATGGGCTCAGTAATCCAAGCCCCAGTCCACCGTAATCTTCTTTGCTTCCTGATCCACCGTCTTGACGAACTGGTCGACAAACGGGATCAGCCATTCTTTCGGCTTGTCGGAACCGGCAACCGGCGCCTGCACCTGCACCTGCAGGATCGCCTGCGCGCCATTATCCATGAGGCCGACGACGCTACCCAAGCTTTCGCCCTGCAGATTCTCGACTTCCAGGCCGATCAGATCGACCCAGTAAAACTCGTCGTCCGTCAGCACCGGGAAGTGGCTGCGCCGGATTTGCACCGTCGCTCCCTTAAGCGCTTCTGCGCCATTGCGATCGGCGATGCCAACCAAGCTGGCCACCACGTCATCGCCGTGGTGCTTGGCTTGCATCATGTCAACGTCGTGCAAATCGGGCTTATCCAGCCACCACGTCTTTGCATGGAGCATTGCATCCGCATCGGCGGAATAGGGTTTGATTCTTACCCAGCCGTGAATGCCGTAGGCGCCAGTGACATGACCGACCAGCACCAAGTCATCAGGGACAGTCATCCCTGCAGCCTTGCCAGCCAATTAGGCAGCAGCTTTGTTGCCGGCTTCTTTCACCAGACGGGCAACGGTCGGCGAAAGCTGTGCGCCAACGCCTTGCCAATGAGCCAGACGGTCTTGCGCAATGCGGAAGCCTTCGCTGCTGCCGGCAGCCACCGGGTTGTAGAAGCCGATACGCTCGATGAAGCGTCCGTCGCGACGGTTACGCGAGTCGGTGGCAACGATGTTGTAGAACGGGCGCTTCTTGGCGCCGGCGCGGGACAAACGGATAACGACCATAATGTGCTTCCAAAAATTGTTCGAAGACGGAAAAAGCCGGGAATTATAGCCTATTTTTCGCGCATCCTGCAAGATTGGTAATGCATCACGAATCGCGCCTGAGTTTCGTTGCTTTGCTAGCATCGCTCGTGCACACTATCCACCGTCGCAAGCCGAGCCAACCCGCTCCTAACGCGCCCCATTCACAGCAACAATTCAATGCCTACCTTCCAAAAAAACAAGACCATCGCCACCTTCCTCGCCTTCGTTGCAGGCAGCTTGGGAGCGCACCGTTTTTATCTTTACAGCAGAAAAGATCCGTGGGGCTGGGCTCATCTGGCATCCGTTCCGCTGGCATTGCTGCTCCGGCAGCTGTCACCCGACCAGCCTCTGCTGTTTGTAGCCGCCCCGCTAGTCATCTCGGGCCTGGCCGGATTCATCGAAGCACTGGTCATTGGGCTGACCCCGGACGACAAATGGGATGCTCGACATAATGCCGCCTCAGGACATCACACCGCCTCCGGCTGGCCGCTCGCCATCCTGCTTGTCCTGACGCTGGGCGTTGGCGCCGTTGCATTGATTGCAGCGATTGCGCGGACCTTCGACCTGTTATTTACCGGCGGCGCATACGGTTAACCCGCCCTCAAACACCACATCATCGAAGAGGGGCGGCGATCAAGGCAGGCGCACCTGACCACCAGCCATTAATAAATACCCCTCATAATCAGCAATACGGCTGCCAAAAAGATTCAAACGACGACACGGGCATACCGGTGTTCACAGAGCCTGCGTTTGGCCGTCGCATCCAGATAGCTTTTGAATCCTCCTCAACGTTGTCATCGTTCAGGGAACGGCGCGGCATGTTATAGCGCATGCGCCGCCGGGCGTTCGATAGGCGGGGTTCCTTCCTTGAACAGTTGCTTGATCTGCTGGCGCAGCTCGGGTGTGTCCTCGTGCTTGTGCACGGACACTGCATGTTGCACGGCAGCCTCGAGCAATTCCTGATCGGTATCTGCCGCGATGGCGATAGAGCAATTCAAATCGCTCGGAAATTCGCGGCAATCAATGAATTTGCGGGCCATGACGAGCCTCCTTGCTATGGCGAATGAAGATGAAATTTCAGATAAGAAATGATGCAAGCCTGCGGGAGCAGGCCAAAGTACGGCGACAATGCCGTGTTTTGTTATAGGTAGTCGAGCACAGCGCCGCAAGAGGGGCAAAGCAACGGGATTTGATGCAGGTCGAACCTTGAAACAAGCGCCGCGCGATGCGGCGGCGCAGACCAAGAAGATATCGGCTAGATGGAAACGCTAGTTGTTTCCAGCAACTGGCATCCATCAATTTTCCAGCTGCTGTCTTCTTCCTGCTGCATCCAGAAAATTGCGAGCCAGACCCGGCTTTCACTGTCGGTCACGCGCACCACTTGGATCGCGTCGCCATTGACCACTTCCGGATGCGAAAAGATCACGCGCTGGTGACGGTAGATCGGGTTGTACCGCTCTTTCATTAGACGCAGGAAATTATCGGGGCTGCCGATCAGCATTCGCTTCTCGGGCGTTGCCTGTTCGAACGCGCTTGCCGCATCGTCCTTTGACAGTGCATCCAGTTGCGACTGCACCGCTTCATGAATGGCGATCGCGTCAGCAGTCGTAATCCCCTCCACTGCCGCCGCACTGCCCCAGCACGGCACAAGCAGCCCGGCAAGCAGGCCTGCCATCGCCAAGAAACGTTTCATGATCCCCTCCTGATGAGGAACGACAAACGCTTGAACCAGTATATGGCAGATTTAAAAAAGTGCAGGGAGTTCAGCGGCGCGCCAAAAATAAAAAGGCGGCCCTGCGGCCGCCCTTTATACCTGCATTGAAGCGTGCAACCAGGCTTAGAACTGGTCTTCCGTGAGTGCCAGGACGCCGGCGCTGCCTTCGATGATGGCCGCGCGATAGCCGGCTGCCTGCGACAGGAAGTAGTCGGCAAAGAAGCGTGCGGTCGCGATCTTGGCCTGATAAAACTTGGCATCGCCCTCGCCTGCCTTCAGCTTGCGGTCCGCCACCAGTGCGGCGCGCGCCATCTGCCAGCCGCCCAGCACGATGCCGGCCAGCTTGAGGTAAGGCACGCTACCCGCAAACACGCCCTTGATGTCGGACTTCATGTTGGCGACCACGTAGTTCACGACTTCCTCCAGCGCCTTGGAGCCGGCAGCCAGCT
>NZ_JWJG01000028.1:1140574-1241945 GCF_000818395.1 Noviherbaspirillum autotrophicum
CGCTGGCAACTGATTTCACGCTGTTATCATTCGGGGACAAAATGTGTCTCCGGATGAACAGAAACGGACCAACTTAAAGTAGTTTATTCACAGAGGTGAGGCTGTGCATCGCAGCAGAAAAATTTATTTTTATCTATTTTTCTGATGCGCATTCGATTTCTAAGTATTTGATTTTAAACGCGTTATTTTTTGCATTCCAATTTAGCATTTTGTTAAAACCCGCATAAAATCTGGCTTCGCGGGCTGTCAAGAGGGGTTTGTCCACAAAGTTATCCACAGACTTTGTGGATAGTTGAAAAACCACTTATGAAACGGGTAGTTAGATCATTTTCTAAGGAATCGCTTTAAGTTTTCGATGCGAGTATTTCATTACTCGCTAGTAACCCTCTCTCTTGACAGACATTGCAATGTCAACGGTAAAAATGCCTCATGGCTTTTATTAACGATCGTGCAAGAGATTCAGTTAACGTCAATGTGCGCAAGATCAGAGCGATGGAACTTAAAGGCGCCATTCCGGCACAACTTATTCACAAAAACAACTTGCATAGAAACTGCTACAACGCAACAAATTTTTTCTCTGAAATATTTTTTTGCTATTAACCTGATTTTTTAAGTCTTTGATTTTAAAGGACGTTTTTCTTGCTTTTCAATTGGGCAATTTGTTGAAACCCGCATGAATTCTAGGGTTTCCAGCTGTCAAGAGGAGCTTGTCCACAAAGTTATCCACAGAGTTTGTGGATAGCTGAAAAAACCCTTAAAAAACTAGGATTTATCTGCCTTCTTCAATCATTACATTAAGTCGTTTGTGACCCCTCGCATCCTTCGCCTCGCGCTCGATACCCCGCTGGACCGCTATTTCGACTATCGCTGGAATGGCGAAGGCGAGCAGCCGCAGCCCGGGCAGCTGGCCTTGGTGCCGTTCGGGCAGCGCAAGGTGGTCGGGCTGATAGTCGACGTCGATGACGCCACCGACGTCCCTGCCGACAAGCTCAAGGAGGTCATTGCGGTGCGCAGCCAGCTCGCGCCGTTGTCGCCTGAATGGCTGGCACTGTGCGCCTTCGCGGCCGACTATTATCAGCGTCCGCTGGGCGAGGTTGCCGTGCCCGGCCTGCCGAAAAACCTGCGCGCGGAAAAGACCACGTCGCTGGACCGAGCGCTGAAAAAGATCAGGCAGGCCGAGCGCGGCAACGACGCGGCGCCGCATGCCATGCCGGCACTGAACGATGCCCAGCGTGCGGCGGCCGATGCGATCGCGGGCGCGCACGGGTTCGCACCGACCCTGCTGTACGGCGTGACCGGCAGCGGCAAGACCGAAGTGTATCTGCACGCCGCCGCGCAGATTCTGGCGCAGGACGGGCAGGGCCAGGTGCTGATCCTGATCCCCGAAATCAATCTGACGCCCCAGCTCGAAAGCAATGTACGCGCGCGCTTTCCCGGCGTGACCGTCGCCACGCTGCACAGCGGCCTGGCCGAAGGCGAGCGCATGGCGAACTGGCTGCTGGGCCACCTGGGACAGGCCCGCATCGTCCTCGGCACGCGCCTGGCGATCCTGGCGTCGCTGCCGCACCTGAAACTGCTCATTGTCGACGAGGAGCACGACCCGTCGTACAAGCAGCAGGAAGGCTTGCGCTATTCGGCGCGCGACCTGGCGGTGTGGCGTGCGCGCCAGCTCGGCATTCCGATCGCGCTGGGTTCGGCCACGCCGTCGCTGGAAACCTGGCATCACGCGCAGTCCGGGCGCTACCGCAAGCTGGAGCTGCGCGAGCGCGCCGTGCGCGATGCCGTGCTGCCGCGCGTGCGCCTGATCGACATGGAGCGCGACAAGCCGGCCGAGGGCCTGACCTCGACCCTGGTCTCGGCGTTGAAGCTGCGCCTGGAGCGCGGCGAACAGTCGCTGTTGTTCTTGAACCGGCGCGGCTATGCGCCGGTGCTCGCCTGCGACGCCTGCGGCTGGATTGGCAACTGTCCGCGCTGCACTGCCTTCATGGTGCTGCACAAGCCCGAGCACCGCATGCGCTGCCACCACTGCAGCCTGGAGCAGCGCATCCCGAAGTACTGCCCGACCTGCGGCAACATCGATTTGCAGCCGCTCGGGCGCGGCACCCAGCGTGTCGAGGAGGGCCTGCAGCGTCTTTTCCCGCAGGCCCGCCTGCTGCGCATCGACGCCGATTCCACGCGCTTAAAGGGCAGCGCGCAAGCCGCGTTCGAGGCGGTGCACCGCGGCGACGTCGACATCCTGATCGGCACGCAGATGGTGGCCAAGGGCCACGACTTCCGCAACCTCACGCTGGTCGGCGTGCTCAATCCCGACACCGCCCTGTTTTCGCACGACTACCGCGCCAGTGAGCGGCTGTTCGCCCAGCTGATGCAGGTGGCGGGCCGCGCCGGCCGTGCCGCGCAAAAGGAGGGCGGCAATGCGAGCGAAGTGTTGATCCAGACGCGCTATCCGCAGCATCCGCTGTATGGCGCGGTGATGGCGCACGACTACGACCGTTTCGCCGGCGGCTTGCTCGAAGAGCGCGCCCAGGCCGGGCTGCCGCCGTTTTTGTACCAGGCGCTGCTGCGCGCCGAGGCGCGGGAATTGCAGACGGCGCTCGACTTTCTGCAACAGGCGGCCGAGTGTGTCGCGCATCCGGGCATCACGATCAATGACCCGATCCCGATGACGATGACGCGCGTGGCCAATGTCGACCGCGCGCAGTTGCTGGTGGAATCGGCGTCGCGCCCGGCGCTGCAGGCGTTCCTGAAGGTGTGGCTGGCGGCGCTGCGCGAAACCAAGACACGCGCGAAATGGTCGCTGGAAGTCGACCCGGTCGATATTTGATTTATGGCAGCGATTCGGTACGCTGTGAGACGCCGTTACCTTATCCGGAGAGTTCGATGAAGCCGTCATCCCCTTATGTGTTTTCGTTCCTGCTCGCCGCGTTTGCCGGCGCCGCGCACGCTGCCGCGATCCAGCCGCTGCGCGCCATCGCCCATCCCGGCGGCGCGCTCGAACCCGGCACCTACGCGTGCCGGCAGCAGTACAACCCCGCCGGCTACACCGACAAGGTGATCGAAGTCACCAGCGCCACCGCCTACGCCTACAAGGGCAGCCAGCGCTATCCCGGCGCGATGACCTATGACGCCCAAAGCGGCAAGATGGTATTCACCAGCGGCAAGCTGGCCGGCGCCTTCGAAGCCGTGTACGGGCGCCGCGACAACGGCTGGCCGATCTTCATCCTGATCGACCGCGAACTGGCGCCGAAGGCCGATGCCTATGATTACTGCGCGCGTCGCGCAGGCAAGTAAGTGCTCCGGGCTGCGCGACGGGGCTGAAGCGGGTCCGAAACTTTAAGCCGCCGCAACGTCCCGCCTGCCGGATGTCCTACAGTGGATGCATCCGAGGGGCGAGCATGATGCGATACCTTATTCTTCTTCCCGCATGGTGGCTGTCATCCGTTGCCGTGGCCGCGCCGCCGCACAGCGATTTCAGCGGCGTATGGACGGCCCTGGTCTGCCCTTCCGGCGTCAAGAACGACCCGGCCCGATGCGGCCATTTCGTTCTCGAACTGTTCCAGAAGCAGGACAAGCTGTGCGGCTCGCACCTGATCGCGACGCCGGATGCGGCGCAAATGGATGACGGCGCGGGCGGCGCTGGGGGAACGGGAGGCGGGCCGACGCTGACCGGCACCGTCGCCGCCGACAAGGCGACCGTGACTGTGGCCGGCAACCGGGGTGCGTCGCCGGCCGGCGTGCAAGCCGAACTGACACTCGGGCGCGGCACGCTGCAGTGGCATCGGCTCGACAAGCCTGCCAGAAACGACTTGCTGCCGGTGAACGTGCGTCTGACCAAATCGCGCGCCAAGACTTTCCTCAATCCTGTCTTTGCGCAACAGCTCAGTGCCGCCTGTTCGATGATTTCCATCCAGCCCGCCGACCACGAAGGAACGCCGGCAACCACACCGCCGCACCAGCAGTTGCACCCGGGACAAAGGACCGGGCTGGCCGAAAACGACCGCCACTTCTGACCAACCTGCTGGCCCACTACCCGTTGCAGAAACTAAGCGCGCCTGTCCGCGTCGAATAAACACAAGTGTCGTTTCCATTCGGCATAGGAGGCTGCTTGCGCGAACCGCTCTTCGAACCTTCGACTTCCCCGGTCTTGCAACCGGGCCGCAACTGCTGGCGCATCGAGCACGCCCAGCGCTTTTCCATGCTGGTCGACGCGGATGCCTATTTTCGCGCGGTGCGCGCCGCCATTCGCCACGCGCGCCATAGTATTTTCATCCTCAGCTGGGATATCGACAGCCGCGTGTGGCTGGTGCCGCAGGGCGCCAACGATGGCTGTCCCGAACCGCTCGGCGATTTCCTGCACGCCATCGTCGCCTCGCGCCCCGACTTGCACGCCTATGTGCTGAACTGGGACTTCGCGATGCTGTATGCGCTGGAACGCGAATGGCTGCCGGTCTACAAGCTGGACTGGCGCACCCACCGGCGCCTGGAATTCAAGATGGATGCGCGCCATCCAATCGGCGGCTCGCATCACCAGAAAGTGGTGGTGATCGACGACAGCGTGGCCTTCGTCGGCGGATTGGACTTGACGCGCAGCCGCTGGGATACGCCGGAACACGCCAGCGGCGAGCCGCTCCGGCATGACAGCGACGGCAAAGCCCATGCGCCGTTCCACGATGTGCAGGCCATGGTCGACGGCCGCGCCGCGCGCGCGCTGGGCGAGCTGGCGCGCGCGCGCTGGCATGCGGCGACCGGGCAGGAGCCGGTCGCGTTGTGCGAGGCCGGGTACGATCTTTGGCCGGAGCAGGTCGAGCCGGACCTGACTGACATCGACGTCGCCATCGCGAGGACCGAGCCGGCGTTCGAGGGGAGCCCCGGCGTGCATGAAGTGCGGCAGCTGCATCTGGACGCGATTGCCGCCGCGCGCCGCATCCTGTTTTTCGAAAACCAGTACTTCACTTCCGGCATGATCGCCGATGCGCTGGCTGCGCGCCTGGCCGAGCAGGACGGGCCGGAAGTGCTGATCGTGTCGCCCCGGACCCAGAGCGGCTGGCTGGAACAGGTGACAATGGGCGTGCTGCGCGCGCGCGTGCACCACCGCCTCAAGCAGGCCGACCGCTATGACCGCTACCGGATGGTGTGTCCGCAGATTCCCGGCCTGAGCGAACAATGCCTGAACGTGCACAGCAAGGTGTTCGCCGTGGACGACGACATGTTTTGCGTCGGCTCGGCCAACCTCTCGAACCGGTCGATGGCGCTCGACACCGAATGCAACCTCGTCATCGAGGCGCGCGGCGACGCGCCGCAGCAGGACCGCATCCGCGCCGCCATTGCGCGCCTGCGCAACCGCCTGCTGGGCGAGCATCTCGATAGCGCGCCGCAGGCGGTGCAGGACGCCATCGATGCGCACGGCAGCCTGCACCGCGCCATCGATGCGCTGCAGCATTCAGAGCGCACGCTGTGCCGGCTCGATCCGGCGGTGGCACCCGAATTCGATGCGCTCATTCCGCAAGAAGCCCTGTTCGATCCCGAGCGGCCGATCGAGCCCGACGAACTGGTCACGCAATTCGTGCCGCAGGAAGCGAGCAAGCCGCTGCCGGGGCGCCTGATCGGCCTGGGCATGCTCGGCATCGCGCTGGCCATGCTGGCCGTGGCGTGGCGTTTCACGCCGCTGGGCGAGTGGATCAACCTCGAATCGCTAGTGCGCTACGCGCATGAACTGGAGGGCTTTCCGCTCGCGCCGCTGGCGGTGCTCGCCAGTTATGTCGTGGCGGGCTTGCTGGTGGTGCCGGTGATGCTGCTGATTGCCGTGACCGGCATCGTGTTCGGGCCGTTGAACGGCACGATCTATGCCATCGCCGGCACCCTCCTGAGCGCGGCCGTGACCTACGGCGTCGGCCACTGGCTCGGGCGCGATACGGTGCAGCGGCTGGTGGGGCCGCGCATCAACCGCTTAAGCCAGCGCATCGCCAGGCGCGGCATCCTGGCCATGATGGTCATCCGTATCCTGCCGGTGGCACCGTTTTCGGTGGTCAACGTGGTGGCGGGCGCGTCGCATATCCGCTTTCGCGACTACATGATCGGCACCATGATCGGCATGGCGCCCGGCATCACGATGACGGTCACCTTCGTGCATCATCTGGCCGAAGCAGTGCGCCGGCCGAGCGCGGGAACGGTCGCGGTATTGGTGGTCGTGGTGCTCTTGATCATTGGTCTGGCAGTGGGCCTGCAGCGGCTATTGAAACGCAAGGAGGACCGCACGGCATGACGGATACGTTGAGCGCTCCCGTGCCGCCCGTGCAGCGCATGGCACCCGACCTCGATCCGTGGCCATTGACGATCGCCACTTACAACATCCATGGCGCGGTCGGCTGCGACGGCCGCTTTGCTCCCGAGCGGGTGGGCGCAGTACTGCGTGAAATTAATGCCGACGTGATCGCGCTGCAAGAGGTACCGCTCGGCGGCAGCCGCACCCCCAATGTGCTCGCCGCGCTGCAGAAAGCCACTGGCTATGCGGCGGCCGAAGGGCCGGCCTGCGATACGCACGAGCGGCGCTACGGAAATGCGGTGCTCTCCCGCTATCCGATCCTGTCGATGCGCATGATCGACCTGTCGTTCGGCAGCCGCGAGCCGCGCGGTGCGCTCGACGCCGACCTCGATTGCCATGGGAACATGCTGCGCGTGATCGCCACCCATCTCGGCCTGCGCCCGGCCGAGCGGCGCGACCAGATTCGCCGCTTGCTGCAGGTATTCGATACCGACGAAATGCCGGTGATATTGCTGGGCGATATCAACGAATGGTTTGCCTGGGGCCGCACGCTCAAGTCGCTGGTGTCGCATTTCCAGGCCGTGCCGGCGCCGGCCACCTTTCCGTCGCGCCGCCCGGTATTCGCGCTTGACCGCATCTGGATCCGGCCGCGCCATCGCCTTGTGCATGTGAAGGTGCATACCTCGTCGCTGGCGCGCGTGGCGTCTGACCACCTGCCGCTGATCGCGTACATCGACGGCTAGGCGCGCTCACTAAATGAAGCGCGCCGTATTCCTGCTGCAGGACTACAGGCGCCGGCTGGGGGCGCCGCGCGGCGTTTGCGGCAGGCTCCCGATCAAGTCTGGCGTATCGAGCGGATTGAAGTCACTCCAGTCGCCGTTGGCGATGGTTCCCTGCGCGCGTTCGAGATCGACCGCGCCGGCTGCGCGCAGCACATGGATGGCTTGCTGTTCCTGCGTGTCGTCGGCCACCGCCACCGCCACCATCATGCCGGACTGGCGCTGCGCCTGCGGGTCTTGCGCATCCATGGGCGTGTCGCCTTCCTTTTCCTTCATCTGCGACATGCTGCCGACCAGTCCACCGACGTGCGCCCCGACTAAGCCGCCGGTGATGGCACCGACCGGACCGAGAAATGGCACGGCAGCAACGCCGGCGGCGGCGCCGACGGCAGCGCCGGCTGCCACGCCCTTGCGCGATTGTTCCGCGCCGGGAGACTCCATGCGGTCGCCGCCGATCGGGTAAGCATCGTGTTGTCCTGCGGGATTAACGAAAAAGGTTGAAACGTCCTCGCGCGCGAATCCGGCGCGCAGCAGTTCTGCCACCGTGTCGTCGGCTTCGGATTGCTGCTGGAACCGGCCTGCAATGATGGTGCTGCTCATGGCTGCCTCCTGTGGCCTTGCTGTCACTAAAAAAGATATGAACGTGCACCGGCGCATTAGTTCGAAGCGTGCTGCCAGCCTGCGTGTAAGTTTTTCAGGAAGCTTGGTAAAAATGGATGGCGCCGACCCGGGCGAGCGCATGCATCGACGCGCATGGGCCGGCCTGCTACTTGCATGCGTGGAGTTCCCTTTTGACTGAATGGATGCAGCCCATGGCGCATTTCCACGACAACGGCAGCACGCATCCGGCCAGCGGGCCGCTGGCCAATGCGCGCATCATCGACGCCGCCGGCCATCAGGCGGCGATTGTTTCAACCCAGCATGTCGGCACCGAAGAGCAGGCCTGGATCCGCATTGACGGCGGCGCCCAGGTGCTGGTGCCGGTGAGCCTGCTGGCGCGCGAGGACGACGGCTCATTCCGCCTGCCTTTTACCTTCGGTAGCGGTGCGGGTGACGCCGCAGTCCAGATGTCTTTTCCGGTGATGGAAGAGCAGATGCAGGTGGCAAAGCGCACCGTCGACACCGGGCGCGGCATACGCCTGCACAAGACCGTGGCCGAGCGCGAACAGGTGCTCGACGAGCTGCTGCGGCGCGATGAACTGGTGGTCGAGCATGTACCGGTGGGGCGGGTCGTGCCGGACGCGGCGGTGCCGCAGGCGCGCTACGAGGGCGACACGCTGGTCGTGCCGGTGCTCGAAGAAGTGCTGACGGTGCAAAAGCAACTGGTGCTGAAGGAAGAGGTGCGCATCACGCGGCGCCAGCATCAGGTGCGCGAGCCGCACAGCGTGATGTTGAGGTCAGAGCAAGTCGCGGTGGAGCGGTTCGACGAAGGCCAGGATCGCGCGCCGCAGTAAACGCAAGGCAGGCACGGCTTATGCCTATGAAGCAGATTCAAGTCGAGGCGGCGGACCCGGCATTGAAGCGGCAACGCATGCTTGGGCGGGCCTGCCGGATGATCTTGTTTAATAGGAGAGACTGATCATGGAAAATACTGTAGTAGGCGTGTATGACAACTACACCCAGGCAGAAAACGCGATGAATGAATTGCTTGCCGCGGGATTTTCGCGCGATAACGTGCGACTCAATCCGGAAACCAAGGGCGGCACCCGCACTGCCGTCAGCGAGGGCGCGGATACGGGTGGCTCGGGCATCGGCCATTTCTTCCGCTCGCTGTTCGGCATGGAAGAGCACCGCGAGCATGGTGACATTTATTCGGAAGCGGTGCGCCGCGGCAGCTGCGTGCTGACCGTCGATGCCGCCAGCGAGGACATGCGTGACCGCGCCACCGAAATCATGAACCGGTACGATCCGGTCGACATCGACGAACGCGCCTCGCACTGGCGCAGCCAGGGCTGGGCCGGCTACGATGAAAGCGCGCCGATGCTGAGCGACGCCGAAATCGAGCGGGAGCGCGGCACCTATGCGGCGCGCAGCGACACGGGCATGAGCCAGACTGCTGCCACGTCGCAGAATCTGCGCGCGGACCAGACCACCGGCAAGGAAGGCACGCGCATCCCGGTTGTGGAGGAACAGCTGCGCGTTGGCAAGCGCGAAGTGCAGCGCGGCGGGGTACGCGTCTACCAGCGCGTGTCCGAAAAACCGGTGCATGAATCGGTCGAGCTGCGTGAAGAGCATGTGGATGTGCAGCGGCATGCGGTCGACCAGCCAGCCACCGAGGCCGATATGGCCGCCTTCAAGGAAGGTTCGATCGAAGTGCGCGAAATGGCCGAGGAGCCGGTGGTGTCGAAGACCGCGCGCGTGGTCGAGGAAGTCGTGGTCGGCAAGGATACGACGCAGCGCACGGAACAGGTCAACGATACCGTGCGCCGCACCGATGTCGAGGTCGAGCAGCTCGGCGCAGGCAGCGGCCGGCGCACCGACTATGCCGCTACGGGGACCAGCACCGACGATTCGGACTACCGGCGCCACTGGCAAAACGCCTACGGCTCGTCGGGTGGCCGCTATGAAGACTACGACGCCGCCTATCGTTATGGTTCGACGATGGCAGGCAGCGGTCGCTTCCAGAATTACCAGTGGCAGGATGTCGAGCCCCAGCTGCGCAGCGACTGGGAAACCCAGCATCCGGAAAGCACCTGGGACAAGGTGAAGGATGCGGTGCGCTACGGCGCTGAAAAAGTGAGCGGCCGCCACCACTGACGTCCGACCGCCGATGCCGGCTGGCCCTGCCTCCGTTCACCACGGAGGCAGGGCTTTTAATCATTCAGCGATTTAGTCCAGCTGGCCTTCTTCGGCCATTTGTCGGATCGTGCGGATCGTGTCGATGTCGGCTTCTTCGTAGGCGGAGCGGCGAAAGTCGTTGTACATCGCCTGCGCGCTGTCATCGGCGTCGCTTGCGCCGTCGTCGTATTCGAAGCGCACGAAGAATGCGCCCGGCTGCGGCTCCTCGATCGTCATCGTCAGGCTCGACGCCGGAATATCCTTTTGCTCCGGCACGTGGTAGACCACCCTTTCCTGAGGGTGGAACACGACCCTGTCATGTACGGTCACGTCGCCGTAATGCGATATGCGCATCAGCGTGGTTTCGGTCCGGTCGAGGATGACGCAGTTGTCCAGCCAGGGAATGAAGGCTTGCGGCGATTCCGCGCGCAACACCAGCCCGCGCCACAACTGGTCGCGCGACAGCGGTTCGATCAGGGGATTGAGCGGGTCGTTGATCTCGATGAGATGGGCGAATTTCATGATGCATGCTGCTGCGAGAGGTCGGTAACCTCCCAGTGTAGCGCTATCTTGCGCAATCCGGCAGCGGCTGGCATGGAATGGCGCCGCTTGCTTTCCCGTAAATTTCACAAGCTCAAAAAAACTGGGACCACTCCTCGACCCAGGCCGGCACGGCGTCGCGTTCCATCGGCCTGGCAATGTAATACCCCTGCGCATAGGTGCAGCCTAGGCCGCGCAGCAAGTCCCAATCCTCCCGCGTTTCCACTCCGACCGCCACCGAATTGCGCCGCATCTTGCGCGCCAGTTCCAGGCAGGAACTGAGCGCCAGGTGCATTTGCGTATTGTGCGCGGCCCCGGCGACGAACGAGCGGTCGATTTTCAGGTCCAGGAAAGGGATGCGCAGCAATTGCTGCAGGTTCGAATGGGCCGTGCCGAAATCGTCGATCGACAGACCGAAGCCGCGCATGCGCAGCCGCGCCAGATTCTCCAGGCAGACCGGCACGTCAGTCATCGCGATCAGTTCGGTAATCTCGAACGTCACGTCCTGCGGCGCGATGCCGTATTGGGTCGTGAGCCCGACGATCTTGTCCACCAGCCCCGCTTCGGCCAGCGAGCTGGCCGACAGGTTGATCGACACCGACAGCATCAGGCCGAGATCCTGCCAGGCGCGGCAGGCCGCGATCGATTGTTCGACCACGACCGAGGTCAGTTGATCCATGTGGCCGCAGGCTTCCAGCGTCGGGATGAACGCGGCCGGCGGCACCAGTCCGTACTGCGGATGGCGCCAGCGCGCGAAGGCTTCCACCGCGCGCACCTTGCCGGTCGCCAGTTCCACCTTCGGCTGGAACAGCGGCTCGAATTGCTGCTCCTGCAGCCCGTGGAGGATGTCTTCCAGGCGCAGCACCGGCAGGGCCTTCTTGATCGTGCCGTGCGCGTGCGGCGGCCGGTATCGCCTGATCACGTCTTGCAGGATTTCCGGCGTGGCTGGCTTTTCGAAGGCGCCGAGCAGGTTGATGCCATAGGCTTTCGACATGGTCTCGACCGAAAACAGCAGCGCCGAGCCGAGCGCGCTGACCAGCACGACCGCCCCCTGGTGCTCGGCGTTGGCCAGGTGGCGCATGAGCTCGATGCCATCCATGCCTGGCATGTTCAGGTCGACGAAGCTGATGTCGATTTGCCGGGTCCTGTCTTGCAGGATGCCGAGCGCGACTTGGCCGTTTTCGGCTTCGGCAATATGTTGCGCCCCCAGTCCGGCCAGCATGACCGTCAGCCAGCGGCGCTGGAATTCGTCGTCTTCCACGACCAGGAAATGCAAGTCGGCGATGTTGGCGGGGGCGCGGTCATTCATGGGATGCATTTCCAGGACAGTTTTTCCTTGCCTGCACGAATTTGAATCGCGAGCACGGCAAGCGCTGGCAACTACCTTGTTAATAGTTGCTTTGCGTCAATTATGCCTATGCTTGTGCGAGAGATGAAAGCACTTTGTCATGCGCGGCAGCAAAAGACGGTCACGCCGTGCCTGCCGCGCGACACTGCGCTGGTGCAGCTTTCCTGGACGGTGATAGGGGGGCACTTGCGGCGCGTCCCATAAAAGCGGGATTGTTGCCGCACCCGGCATTCGCTATAACGTTACACTTTGACAATAGCGTGCGCAGCGATGAAAACAGCCTACGACATACTTGCCCTCAAGCGCGACGCGGCGCCAATCGATATCGAGCATAACTATCACCATTTGCTCAATGCCCATGCGGCGTGCCATGCCGATGCCCGCCTGACGCAGGAAGACTTGCGCCGCCTGCGCGAACTGCGCCAAGCCTACCTGCTGCTGTCGTCGCCCTGCCAGCGCCTGCAGTATGATCGCACCCTGCTTGCGCGCGAACAGCGGCGCAGCCGCCGCAGCCATGCCTTGCACACGGTGCTCGCGGTACTATCGCTGCTGGGCGGCTTGCTGCTGATCGGCGCCGGTATCCATGCCAGCGGGCGCGGCGGCAGCGACCAGGCCGCCGCCCGGCCCCATGCGCTGGCCCAGGCAGCGCCGGCGCCGCACGACGAGGCGGGGCCGGCACGGCACGTCCACAACTAGTGCGGCTGCCTTACGCAGCGTGCTCGTCCAGGTAGGCGTGCACCAGCGCGCCGAGGGTCTGGACTGCTTCTTCGATCTGCGCGCTCCATTCGTTGCCGCAATTGAGCCGCAGGTAATTACCGAACTTGCCCGAAGCCGAGAACAGCGGCCCCGGCATGAACGCGATGCGCCGCGCGATGGCGCGCTCGTGCAGCCGCAGCGCGTCGACCTGTTCCGGCAGTTGAATCCACAGCACGAATCCCCCCTGCGGCTGCGATACTGAGCAGGCCGGCGGAAAGAATTCCGATACCGCGTCCGACATGCGCGCGATGCGCTGGGTCATGGCGCGCCGCATCTTGCGCACCTGGCTGTCGTAACTGCTGCTGCCGACGAAATCGGCCAGTACCGCCTGGAAGTAATGGTTGGTGCCGCCCGAGGCGACATTCTTCAATAGCGCGACCTGCTGCGCGTAGCGGCCCGCCACCACGTAGCCGACGCGCGCCGAGGGGCTGACCACCTTGGAAAACGACGAGCACAGCAACACGTGGCCGCTTTTGTCGTACGCTTTCACCGGCCATGGCCGCTCCGCTGAAAAGCACAGGTCGCCGTACACGTCGTCCTCGATCAGCGGGATGTCGTACTGCGTCATCAGTGCCGCCAGGCGCTTCTTGTTTTCGTCGGGCATGATGCAGCCGAGCGGATTGTTCGCATTCGGCACCAGCATGCAGGCTTGCACCAGCCCTTCGCGGATCGCCAGTTCCAGCGCATCGACCGACAGCCCGGTGGTCGGGTCGGTCGGGATTTCGAGCGCCTTCATGCCCAGGCTCTCGATCAGTTGCAGCAGCACGAAATAAGTCGGCGATTCGATCGCGATGGTGTCGCCGGGCCTGGCCACGGCGCGCAAGGCGAGGGCGATCGCCTCGGTGCAGGAATTGGTGGCGATGATCTCGCGCGGATTGAGCTGGCCCCAGTCGAGCGCGCGGCGGATGATCTGGCGGATGAAATTCGGCTCGTTGGTGTCGAAGCAGCCATCCTGCGTGAGCATGTCCGGCCGGCGGCGCGCCACGCTGCTCATCACCTGCTGCATGCGCTTGACCGGCAGCAGTTCGTCCGGCGGCCACGACAGGGCCAGCTGCAACGTGCCCGGCGCCTTGTTGGCGCGCAGCACCCGCATCAGCAGGTTGTTGATGCCGACATGGGTCGGCTCCTTGACGCAGTGCGCATCGGCGGCGGCAATCAGGCTGCGCGCGCGGTGCCGCACATAGAAGCCGGCCTGCGGCCTGGCATCGACCAGCCCGCGGTCTTCCAGCAGGCGCAGCGCCTGCATCACGGTGCTGATCGACAGGCGCTTCTGCTGCGACAGGTGGCGGATCGACGGCAGCCGGTCGCCGGGGACGAACACTTTGTTCGCGATCAACGCGCCGAGTTCATCGGCCAGGTTTTCATAGAGGTTGGCTTGGGCGGGCATGGTTTCATTCTGCAGGGGGGCGGACCCGCGACCAAGATACAGTTCGCTGCATTTTCGACCAGTACAGTTTGCGGGCATGCAAACTGTGATGGTAACAATTTCGAACCGCTGCGCCTGTCGCCGTCGCGCGCTTGCACGTACGCTGATCCCTCAACAGACGAAAGGAGCGATGCGATGCAACCGAAGATACTGGCAGCAACCCAGAGCAGGGTCGAATGCGAACTGCATGAAGGTTATCCGTTACGCCTGGTCGGCGCCCGGGGCCGCCGCGTGCAGTGCGTCGCCGGCATCCTGTGGATCACCGCCTGCAACCAGCCGGCAGATATCTTTCTCAAGCCGGGCCAGACTTTCGTGATTCCGAACGGCGGGCTGGTGCTGGCCGAGGCGGTCGGGCACGGCCGCATGCAGGTCGACCTGCCGCGCGCATTCCACTACGCGGCCTATCGCATGCCGGCCCGGCTCGCCCGCATGGTGAAGGCGACCCAGGCGGCGCTCCTGCGGCTGAGGTATTCCGCCTAGTCGTTGCGGCGCCGGTCGCGTCCGTGGCGCCGGCCGCGCGCCAAGAGCGGCAGGTCGAGCACGACGCGCGTGCCGTGGCCGGGCTGGGACAGCACTTCGATCTGGGCGCCGATCTGGCGAGCGCGCGCCGCGATGTTTTTCAAGCCCTCGCCGCGATGGGCGAGGCGCTGCACGTCGAAGCCCACGCCGTCGTCGCGCAGCTCGAAGCGGATGCTCTCTTCCTGCGCCCGCAGCGAGACGGTGCCGCACGTCGCATGTGCGTGGCGCGCGCTGTTGCTCATCGCTTCGCGCGCGATGTTGAGCACCTGGCGCGCCTCGTCCGGCATCAGCTGCGAGGCCGCCGCCGGATCGACATCGATCGAAAAGCGGCCGAGCTTCCTGGTTTCAATCATGCGCGCCAGTTCCGCCAGCTCGGTCTTGAGTTGCGACGCGCTTAGCAGCAGCGGCTCCTGCCCGCGGATGAACTGGCGGATGTCGCGCATGATGTTGCGCAAGGTGGCAATTTCCCAGGACAGTTCCCGCGCCGCGCTGCGCGCGTGGCCTTCCTCGATCAGGCGCTGGCTGTGCTCCAGGCTGAAGCTGACGGCGCAGATGGTTTGCAGGATATTGTCATGCAAGTCCTGCGACAGCTGCCGCCGCTCGGCCAGCACGGCGCGCAGCTGCTGCTCGCTGCGCTGCAGCGCGGTTTCATACTGCTTGTGCTCGGTGATGTCCTGCAGAATGCCCATCAGGCGTGCCGGACGGCCGCCGTCGCTGACCACTTCGGCGCGCGAGCGTACGGTGCGCTCGCGCCCGTCGGCCCGGATGACGCGGCACTCGATGTCATAGCTGCCCAGCTGCATGACGGTGGCGGTCACCGTGTCGCGCACGAATCGCACATCGTCGGGATGAACGAAATGCAGGAAGCGTTCATAGGTTGGGCGGATCGCGCCCGGCTCCATGCCTAGGATGCGGTAATGCTCGTCCGACCAGGTCAGCGTGTCGCTGTCGAGGTCCATTTCCCAGCTGCCGATATGGGCGACGCGCTGCGCTTCGGCCAGCAGATGCAGCTTTCTGGCGACATGCGCATCGGCAGCCCTGCGTTCGGTGCGCCCGGCGGGCGCATGCGGCGACTTGCGCAGTTGCGCGCGCGCCAGCCAGCCGCGCAGCGCCTGCCGCAGGGGGGCGAGGTTGCCGCAATACGCGGGCTGCCTGATCAGGTAATCGTCGAGGCCCGCTTTCATGGCGCCGACCGCGAAGGCGGTGCCGCCATCGGCGGCGAACATGATGACGGCGCATTCCGGCTGGCTGACCTTGATCGTTTGCAAGACCTCCAGTCCGTTCGCCCAGTGCGTGCGCGCATCGATGACGGCGGCGTCGGCGCCGCCGGCTGCCAGTGCGCCGACCAGGCTGTCTGCATCCACCACATGCTGCACCTGCAGGCCGGCGAATTCCTGCTGCAGTTCGCGTTCCATGAGAAGGCGAAACGCCGGATTGTCGTCGACCAGAAGAATGCGTTGTCTCGCGCTCATGAGCTCTCCAACGTCTCCGATCAGCTCCGTTATGCGGGGAGAGGGACGGCGACGTGCCACGCTTCTTATTGAATGAATATCGCGTGGGACTGAGGGTGGTGGGCCCGGTTCCGGCTGCATGCGCCATTCCTGCGCTTGCGCAAAGGATGCCTGGGCCGCCGGCGTGGCGGCGGCAATGCAACTAGTTGCCGAGTTGGTCCCGGAAGGCGCCGGGATTCATGCCGGTCCAGTCCTTGAAGGCATGGTTGAACGAGCTTTGTTCCTGATAGCCGAGCAGGAAGGCGATTTCCGCAATGCTCAGGTTTTTCTGTTTCAGGTATTCCAGCGCCAGCTCGTGCCGGGTCGCGTCCAGCAGCTGCTGAAAGCCGATGCCGGCGTCGTTCAGCTTGCGCTGCAGCGTGCGCGGCGTGATGTGCAGTTCTTGCGCAATCAGGGGCAGGCGCACGCGGTCCTGCTCCAGGTTGCTGACGATTGCCGCGCGCACCTGCGCGACGATGCCGCCTTCCCGCTGCGCCCGCTGCTTTTCCTTGAGCAAGCGCTCCGCATGCTGCTGCAGCACCGGGTACAGGCCGACATCGGCATTCGGCACCGGCCAGGACAGTAGGGCGGCGTCGAACCGGGCCACGTGCGCGGGTGCGCCGAAATGCACGTCGGGGCCGAAGATGCGCAGGTATTCGCTGCGGTCCGGCGGCGCTTCATGTGCAAACGAAACATGGACCGGCGGTAAAGCCTGCCCGGCGAGCCAGTTGCCGAAGACGCGGATGCCGGTAAATACGCTGTCGGCCAGATGGCGCGAGGCGCGCGGAAAGGCGCTGTGCCAGCGGTACTCGGCGATGTTGCCTTCGATCGATATTTCCGAGCGCCCCAGGTCGTGCGCCAGCGCCTCGTAGCGCATGGTCTGCTGCAGCGCCTGGCCGAAATCGCGGCAGCTCAGCAGGATCAGCCCGTAGACGTTGTAGGTGCCCAGCTTGACCCGCTCGCCGACATGCAGGCCGAACTGCGGATCGTTCGCCAGTTGCGCGCCGACGTCGAGCAGCCGCACGTAATCGCTCGCCGCCAGCGATTCCGGCAACGGCGACAGCGCTCCCGCCGGCAGTCCCGCCGCCTGTTCCAGCGCGCGTTCGCTCACGCCGCGCGCGGCCGCCGCCTCGATCAGCGGCTGCAGATACGTGCCGGCGACCAGGCCGCAGGAACGGCTATCGGCAAAAGCCGGGGCGGAAGGCGGAGTTGGCATGATCGGACAAGTGGACTGTCATGAATGCGCAATACACGGCCGGGGCCGTTCGTTAAGATTTTGTCAAATATCGATGCAGTATAACAAGTAAGGAAGACAGGATGAGACGCTGGAACGGCTGGGGTGACGACGCAATCGACTTTCCGCTCAATGAAGACATGCGCGCCTTTTTGCGGGACCGGGTTGGCGCGGGCACGCCGCCGACCGATGCCACGCTGGCGCAAGCTTGCCGCGCCGTGGCGCCGAGCCGGCTGCCGCCGCAACGCGGCATCGACACGGCGCCGGAAGTGCGGCTGCGCCATGCGCTCGGGCAAAGCCTGCCGGACTGGTTGAAGTTGCGATACGGAAAAGTCGATCGCGTGCCCGATGGCGTCGCCTTTCCAGAAAGCGGCGAACAAGTGCGCGAGCTGCTCGCCTACGCCAAGCAGGCCAGCGCGCTCGTCATTCCCTACGGCGGCGGCACCAGCGTCGTCGGCCACCTGTCGGTGCCGGACGCCGCCCAGCCGGTACTGACCATCAGCCTGGCGCGGCTGTCGCGCCTGCTGGACCTTGACCGACAGGCACAGCTGGCGACTTTCGGCGCCGGCGTGGCCGGTCCCGACCTGGAAGCGCAGTTGCGTGCCCACGGCTACACGCTCGGCCACTTTCCGCAATCCTTCGAATACTCGACGCTCGGCGGCTGGGTCGTCACCCGCTCGTCGGGCCAGCAGTCGCTGCGCTATGGCCGCATCGAGCAGTTGTTTGCCGGCGGAAAAGTCGAAACGCCGAGCGGCACGCTGGCGATCCCGAGCTTTCCCGCCTCGGCGGCCGGCACCGACCTGCGCGAAGTCGTGCTCGGCTCGGAAGGCCGCATCGGCATCCTCACCGAAGCGACCGTGCGCATCACGTCGCTGCCGCAGCGCGAAGCGTTCCACGCCGTGTTTTTCCCGACCTGGGCCGCAGCCGAAGATGCGGTGCGCTCCATCGCGCAAGCCAGGCTGCCGCTGTCGATGCTGCGCCTGTCCAATTCGATCGAGACGCTGACCATGCTCACCATGGCAGGCAAGAGCCGGTTGCTCAGCCTGATGCAAGCCTATCTGGGCTGGCGCGGCTGCCGCGGCCAGAAGTGCATGCTGCTCGTCGGCGCTTCCGGCGACGCCGCCGGCGTGGCGTCCGCCATTGGCCAGGCGCTGGAGGTGGCGCGCCGCTTTCACGGTGTGCATGTGGGCGAGGCGATCGGGAAAAAATGGAAGCACAACCGCTTTCGCAACGTCTATCTGCGCAACGCCTTGTGGCAACACGGCTATGCGGTCGACACGGTGGAGACTGCCGTCGACTGGCCGCGCGTGGGCGCGATGATGCACGCGGTCGAACAGGCCGCGCGCGATGCGTTTGCCGCTTGCGGCGAACGGGCGCACATCTACACCCACCTGTCGCATATGTATGCGCAGGGCGCGAGCGTCTACAGCACTTTCGCCTACCGCCTGGCCGGCAGCTACGAGGCCGACCTGGCGCGCTGGCAGGCGTTGAAAGGTGCGGTGTGCGACGCCATTGTCGCCACCGGCGGCACCATCAGCCACCAGCACGGCGTGGGCATCGACCACGCGCCGTATCTGGCGGCGGAAAAGGGAACGCTGGGCCTGGGCGCGATGCGCGAACTGTGCCGCCACTTCGACCCGAGCGGCATGATGAATCCCGGCAAACTGCTGGCCGCCTAAGGAGATCGTTATGTGGCAAACCAACTGGCGCGACGAGGCCTGCGACACGCTGACCGGCCGCAAATGGGACGTGGTCGTCATCGGCGGCGGCATCACCGGCGCCGGCATCCTGCTGGAAGCGGCGCGCAACGGCTTGCGCGCGGTGCTGGTGGAGCAGCGCGACTTCGCCTGGGGCACCTCGAGCCGCTCGTCCAAGCTGGTGCACGGCGGGCTGCGTTATCTGAAGGAAGGCAAGCTCTTGCTCACGCGCGACTCGGTGCATGAGCGGCAAAAGCTGCTGCAGGAAGCCGCCGGACTGGTCGAGCCGCAGAGCTTCGCATTCGCCGACTACCGCGGCAGGAAGCCGGGGCGCCGCATGTTCGAGCTGGGGCTGGCGCTGTACGACCGGATGGCCGGCCAGCGCGCGCGTCATTACTTCCCGCCCGACGAATTCACCCTGCTCGCGCCGCACATCGCCACCGCAGGTCTCGACGGCGGCCTGTGCTACATGGATGCCAAGACCGACGACGCGCGCCTGGTGCTGCGCGTGCTGCAGGAAGCGCTCGCCTGCGGCGGCACTGCGCTCAACTACATGGCGGCGCGCCGGCTGGTGCGGCGCAACGGCCAGGTGTGCGGCGTCGAGCTGGAGGATACGGTCAGCGGCGCGCGGCACGCCGTCGAGGCGAAAGTCGTCATCAGCGCCACCGGCGCCTGGGCCGATGCGATGCGCGGGGCGAAGAACAACGGCCACAAGCTGCGCCCGCTGCGCGGCAGCCACCTGGTGCTGCCCGCATGGCGCCTGCCGGTGGCGCAGGCGGTGAGCCTGATGCATCCGCAGGACGGGCGCCCGGTGTTCGCGTTTCCATGGGAAGGCGTCACCCTGGTCGGCACCACCGATGTCGACCACCGCGCCGACATGCGCTTGGAAGCCGCGATCACGCCTGGCGAAGTGGCTTACCTGCTGGCGGCGCTCGACTTCCAGTTCCCGCAACTGGGCATCACGCGCGACGACATCGTCGCCACTTACGCCGGCGTGCGCCCGGTGATCGACAGCGGCAAGGCCGATCCGTCCAAGGAAGGGCGGGATCACGCGGTATGGCTGGAGGATGGACTGCTCACCGTCACCGGCGGCAAATTGACCACCTTCCGCCTGATCGCGCAGGACGCGCTCAAGCACGCCGCGCCGATGCTGGGCGGCTGGCAGCTCGACCGGCGGCCGCAACCGATCTTCCGGCCCGTGCCGGCGCTGGCGTGGCATCCACAGCTGGGCGCGTTCCAGCGCCGACGCCTGGCCGGGCGCTACGGCTGCTATGCCGCCATGCTGGTGGCCGACGCGCGCGAGGGCGAGCTGGAGACGATCGCCGGCACCGACACCCTGTATGCCGAGCTGCGCTGGGCCGCGCGCATGGAAGCGGTGCTGCACCTGGAAGACTTGCTGCTGCGGCGCACCCGCCTCGGGCTGCAGTTGCGCGACGGCGGCATCGAATTGCTGTCGAAGATACGCGCCATCTGCCAGCCGGAACTGAAGTGGGACGACGCGCGCTGGGCCAGCGAGCAAGCCGCCTATCTGGCGTTGTGGCGGCAGCATTACAGCGTGCCATGCGAGAGTGCGCCGGCGGCGCAGAAAGCCGCCTGACGGGCGGCCAGGAGGAGACATGTCCAAAGAATACATACTGGCGATCGACAACGGCACGCAAAGCGTGCGCGCGCTGCTGTTCGACCTGCACGGCCACATCGTCGCCAAGTCGCAGGTGCAGCTGGAAGCCTACTTTTCCGACCAGCCCGGCTGGGCCGAGCATGATGCCGAAGGCTACTGGCAGGCGCTGTGCACCGCCTGCCAGCGGCTGTGGGCGCAAAGCGACATTCCGAAAAGCGCGATCGCGGGCGTGGCCGTCACCACCCAGCGCGGCACCGTCATCAATCTCGACCGCGAAGGCCGCCCGCTGCGCCCGGCCATCGTCTGGCTCGACCAGCGCCGCACCGAGCAGGTGCCGCCCATCAATGCGCTGTGGCGCGCCGCGTTCAAGCTGGCGCGCGTGAGCGACACGATCAAATTCTTCAGCGGCGAAGCCGAAGCCAACTGGATCAAGGCGCACCAGCCCGAGATCTGGGCCAAGACCGACAAGTACCTGCTGCTGTCGGGTTATCTGAACTACCGCCTGTGCGGCGACTTCATCGATTCCATCGGCTCGCAGGTCGGCTACATCCCATTCGACTATAAGGGCTTGAAATGGGCCGGCAGCTTCGACTGGAAATGGCAGGGGCTGCCGGTCGAGCGCCACATGCTGCCGGAACTGGCCGCACCCGGCAGCATCATCGGCGAGATCACGCCGGACGCCGCCGCCGCCACCGGCATTCCCGCCGGTACGCCGCTGGTGGCAGCCGCCGCCGACAAGGCGTGCGAAGTGATCGGCGCCGGCTGCATCGCGCCGCACGTGGGCTGCCTGTCCTACGGCACCACGGCCACCATCAACACCACCAGCAAGAAATACGTCGAAGTCACGCCGTTCATCCCGCCGTATCCGGCCGCCGTGCCCGGCGCCTACAGCACCGAAGTGCAGATCTTCCGCGGCTACTGGATGGTGAACTGGTTCAAGGAACAGTTCGGCCACCTGGAAAAGAGCGTCGCCTCGCAGCAGGGCGTGGCGCCCGAGGAATTGTTCGACGAACTGGTGAACTCGGTGCCGCCCGGCTCGATGGGCTTGATGCTGCAGCCGTACTGGACGCCCGGCATCAAGGTGCCGGGGCCGGAGGCGAAAGGCGCGGTCATCGGCTTCGGCGACGTGCACACGCGCGCCCACTTCTACCGCGCGATCCTTGAGGGGCTGGCGTATGCGCTACGCGAGGGCAAGGAGCGTATCGAACAGCGCAGCGGCGTTTCCATCACCGAGCTGCGCGTGTCCGGCGGCGGCTCGCAAAGCGACGCGGCGATGCAGCTGACGGCGGATATCTTCGGCCTGCCCACCGCGCGCCCGCACGTCTATGAAACCTCGGGTCTGGGTGCGGCGATCGACGCCGCCGTTGGCCTCAAGCTGCACGCCGATTTCGGTAGCGCCATCAAGGCCATGACGCGCGTGGGCCGCGTATTCGAGCCGCAGCCGCATCACCGGAAGATCTACGACGACCTCTATCGCCGCGTGTACCGGCAGATGTATGCGCGCCTGCAGCCGCTGTACAAGGAAATCCAGAAGATCACCGGATACCCGCGCATGCACTGATCCCGATTCAACGCCCACCACAACAAAAGGAGAGAGACAACATGGATAGAAGACGTTTTCTGAAAGGCGCGGCCTATTTCACGGTCGCTTCCGCCGCCGGCAGCATGCTGTCGGCCTGCGGCGGCAT
Organism: Noviherbaspirillum autotrophicum; assembly: GCF_000818395.1. Lineage (GTDB taxonomy): Bacteria > Pseudomonadota > Gammaproteobacteria > Burkholderiales > Burkholderiaceae_D > Noviherbaspirillum > Noviherbaspirillum autotrophicum. Next base: position 1,162,710 of record NZ_JWJG01000028.1, read on the forward strand.
CCTTGCGAATCTGCCGAAGGGGACATTCGATTTTCCGCTCGGCGTGGCCAGCGGCGACCCGAAGGAGTCCAGCATCGTGTTCTGGACGCGCTGCGTGCTGGCCAACCCCGCGATACTGAAGGACACCGGCTACACCGCCGACAAGCTCGACCTGGTGCTGCAGGTGGCGACCAACGCCGGCTTCGAAAAGCTGGTCGCGTCGGTCAACCTGAGCACCGCCAGCGTCTACGACTACACGGTGCGCGCCAAGGTCACCGACCTCAAGCCCGACACGCGCTACTTTTACCGCTTCGTGTGCGGCAAGGATGCCAGCCCCGTCGGCCAGACCCGTACGGCCCCGGCAGCGGCCGCCGACGTGCAGTCGCTGCGCTTCGCGTGGCTGACCTGCCAGGACTGGAGCGTCAACCACTGGGCGGCGATGGAGCTGCTGGCCGAGGAAGATGTCGACTTCCTGGTGCACCTGGGCGACTACATCTACGAGTCGGTCGGCGCGTCGTTCCAGGCTGGCACTGCCGAGCCCGCGCACGCGCAAATCACGCTGCCCGACGGCCAGGCCTTGCGCTCCGGCGTCTGCGCCGCCAGTCTCGCCGACTACCGCACGCTGTACCGCACCTACCGCAGCGACAAGCGGCTGCAGGAGCTGCACCGCAAGTTCCCGATGATCGCGATCTGGGACGATCACGAGTTTTCCGACGACTGTTGGCGCGACCATCAGACCTATTCCAACGAAAACAAGCAGCAGACCGCGCGCCGCCGGGCCGCCAGCCAGGCCTGGGCCGAATACATGCCGATCGACTGGGGCGACGTGTCGTTCGACCTGGCCAACGAGGCATACGACAATATCCGCATCTACCGCGACTTTAAGTTCGGCAAGCTGATGCACCTAGTGATGACCGACGAACGCCTGTACCGCGACGACCATATCGTCAGCGAGGCGCTGTATGCGTCGATGGTCGGCCACGACCCAGTCAACGGCAACGATTCGATCGGCAGCCGCTATTTCGTGCCGCAGCCGCTCTTGGCGCAGGCCGAGGCGCAGGAAACGGCCGCGATGCAGCGCGCGCCGGCCATGCTCGGCCCGACGCAGACGCAGTGGTGGAAGGACACGCTGAAGAATTCGGGCGCGGCCTGGAAGGTGTGGGGCAACGAAGTCACGCTCAACCGCATGTGGCTCGACCTGCGCAATCTGGCGCCGGCGCCGTACAACCAGCTCTACATCGTCAACGCCGACGCCTGGGACGGCTATCCGTCGCACCGCGCGGAACTGATGTCGTACCTGAAAACGGAAAACATCAACAACGTGGTGGCGATCACCGGCGACCTGCATGCATTCCAGTGCGGCGTGATCCGCGACAATCCCGATCCGGCGCTCGGCACGCCGGTCGCGGTCGACTTCGTTGCCGCCGGCATCAGCAGTTCGTCGTTCTACCAGTACCTCAAGGATGGCGCGGGCAATACGCCCCTGGCGCCGCTGGTGGCCACGCCGGAAACCTTCGATCAGGTCATGCGCGCCAATAATCCGGACTTTGCGTACACCGACCACAATGCGCAAGGCTATGCCATCGCCACGGTCACCCCCGGCGCGTTCACCGTCCTGTTCAACAAGGTCAAGCCCTTGAACAGCGACGGCACCAAGCCGGCCGAGCCGCTGGCCAAACGCACGCGCATCACCGTGCAGGCGGGTACAACCAGCCCGCTGGTGGAAGACAACGTGGCGTGAGTCCTTGCCCGGCTGCCGCCATCTCCGGCATCCCGGCCGGAATGGCGGAGATGGCGCAAGCCTCAATCCAGCGTCTGCCGGTACCGCTTCAGCGCGACCAGCCCGGCCGCCAGCATGAACAAGGCGATCGGCCAGACTTGCGGCGCGATTTCCGCCGCGCCGTTCCCTTTCAGCATGATGCCGCGCACGATGCGCAGGAAGTGCGTCAGCGGCAGGATTTCGCCGACGGCCTGGGCCCAGGCCGGCATGCCGCGAAACGGGAACATGAAGCCCGACAGCAGCATCGACGGCAGAAAGAAAAAGAAGGTCAGCTGCATGGCCTGCAGCTGATTTTTCGCGATGGTGGAAAAGGTGAAGCCGATCGCGAGATTGGCCGCCATGTAGACCACCAGCGCGGCCGACAGCAGCGCCAGGCTGCCGATCATCGGTACGTCGAACAGGATCCAGGCCGCCAGCAAAATCACTGCGGTCTGCACATAGCCGATCAGGATGTAGGGCGCGATCTTGCCGACCATGACTTCCAGCGGACGCACCGGCGTGACCAGCAGGTTTTCCATGGTGCCGCGCTCGCGCTCGCGCGTCATCGCCAGCGCCGTCATCATCACCATCGTCATGGTCAGGATTACCCCGATCAGGCCGGGCACGATGTTGTAGCGCGACACGCCTTCCGGGTTGTAGCGGCGCTGTGCGCGGATGTCGAACGGTGTGTCCGACGGCGGCACCCGCCCGACCGGATTGTGCGCGAGCACCTGGCGGCTGATCGCATTGATCGTCGCCAGCGCATTGCCGGACGCGGACGGATCGGTGGCGTCGGCCGCCAGCAGCACTGCCGGATTTTCCCCGCGCAGGATCTTGCGCGAGAAATCGGGCGGGATCACCAGCAGGAATTGCACGCGCCCTTCATCGAGCAGGCGGTTGCCTTCCGCCTCGCTCGCCGGGCGCGCGGTGACGCGGAAATAGGAAGAATTTTCCAGGCTCGCTACCAGGCTGCGCGAAAACTCGCTGTGGTCCGCCGACACCACCGCCAGCGGCAGGTGCTTGGGATCGGTATTGATCGCATAGCCGAACAGCACCAGCTGCAGGATGGGCACGGCGACCATCATCGCGAACGTCAATCGGTCGCGCCGGATCTGGCGGAATTCCTTGATCAGGATGGCGAGAAAGCGCGACCAGTTCATCATGAATAATTGTCCTCGGACTGCTGCATCAGCGCGATGAACACGTCTTCCAGGCTGGTGGCCACCGGCGTAATCTGCAGGCCGCTGCCGCGATACGGAGCGAGCGCGGCGTCGAGCGCCTGTTGCGAGGCGCCGCTGGCGTGCAGCGTGGCGCCGAACGACGCGGCATTGATCGCCGGATCGGCGCGCAGTGCCTGCGCTACCTGCGCCAGGTGCGGCCCGCTGATTTCGACCGTGGCCAGCCCCGCCTGCGCAATAAGTTCGTCTGCGGTGCCGTGCGCCAGCAGCTTGCCGTACGCGATATAGGCAAGCTGGTGGCAGCGCTCCGCCTCGTCCATGTAGTGCGTCGATACCAGCACCGTCAGGCCGTTTGCCGCCAGCGCATGCAGGTGGTCCCAGAATTCGCGCCGCGCCTTCGGATCGACGCCGGCGGTCGGCTCGTCCAGCAGCAGCAGCTGCGGCTCGTGCAAGAGGCACGCCGCCAGCGCCAGGCGCTGCTTCCAGCCGCCGGACAGCGCCCCGGCCAGCTGGGTGCGGCGCGCGGCCAGCCCGAGCTGCTGCAGCGTTTCGTCCACCTTGCGCCGGCGCTGCGGCACGCCGTACACGCGCGCGACGAAGTCGAGGTTTTCCTCGATCGAGAGGTCGTCGTACAGCCCGAAGCGCTGCGTCATGTAGCCGACCTCGGGCTTGATTCTGCGCGCCTCGGTGCGGATGTCGAAGCCAAGGCAGGTGCCGCGCCCGTCGTCGGGAGTGAGCAGGCCGCACAGCATGCGGATGGTGGTGGTCTTGCCGCTGCCGTTGGGGCCGAGAAAGCCGTAGATGCGGCCGCGCGCCACCTGCATGTCGACGTGGTCGACCACGGTGCGCCCGCCGTAACGCTTGGTCAGGCCGTGCACGTCGATGATGGCCGGCGCGCCGTTCATCATTTGCTCCCGCTGGCGCCGGCCAGCCGGATTTCCACCGGCTGGCCCGGATGCAGCATCGGCGCGTATTCCGGCTTCGGGCGCGCCTCGACCATGAACACCAGCGATGCGCGGTTTTCCTTGCTGTAGATGAGCGGCGACGTGTATTCCGGCGCGCTCGACAGATAGCTGACGGTGGCCGGGATCGCCGCCTTGCAGCCGTCGCATCGCACCGTCACCTCGTGCCCGAGCTGGAGCGTGGGCAGCACCGGCTCCGGCACGAAAAAGCGCAGCTTGATGTTTTGCGGCGGCAAGAGGCTCACCACCGGGCTGGCGGCCGGCACGAATTCGCCTTCGCGATACAGGACGTCGGCCACTTCGCCCGCCACCGGGATGCGCTGCGTCTTTTGCTCCAGCCGCCATTCGGCCTGCGCGAGCTGGGCCTCGGCCGTTTTCAGTTCTTGCTGCGCCGCCTCGATCTCGTCGGGCCGAGCGCCGAGCTGCGCCACGCGCAGCTGCGCCTGCAGCTCGTTGAGACGGCCTTGGTCGCGCTCGGCTGCGGCGCGCGCTTCGTCGAGTGCCGCCGGCGACAGGAACTTGTCGGACACTAATTTACGCACGCGCGCCAGACTGCTCGACGAGAGCTGGCGCGCCGCCTGGGCCTGCGCCAGCTGCGCGCGGATCGCGGCGATCTCGTCGGGGCGCTTGCCCTTCTTCAGGTTCGCCAATTGCGCCTGCGCGCGCTGCACTTGAAACGCCGCTTGCGCGCGTGCGGCGCGCTCGCTTTCCTGTTCCAGCACATAGGCCGGCGCATTCTGCGACGCACGGTCGCCGCGCTGCACGTACAGCTTTGCCAGCGTGCCCGCAATCGGCGATGCCAGCCGCACGTAGTCTGCCTCCGCGTAGCCGGGAAAGCCATCGGCCGCCTTGTCCGCGCAGCCGGCCAGCAGCGCGACCAGCAGTCCGGCCAGCCATATCGCAGGTATCGTTTTCATGCCGCACTCCGGTCGGGGTTGGACAAGCCGCGCAGCGCCAATTCGATGCGCTGCTCCATGGCCTTTTTCGATAGCACGTCGCGCCGCATGGCGCTGCCCGCGCGCAGCGGCAGCATGCCGGTGTCCAGCGCCGCCACACCCAGCAGCTGGGGCGCCATCACCGCACCGGCGAGAAAGGCGATCGCTTGCGGCAGCGGCAGCGGCACGAGATGGCCGCTGCGCTGCGCCTCGCCGATCAGGCTGGCCATGATGCCGAGATGGCGCGGCACGTTCGCCTGCAGGAATTCGGCGGCGACGCGCTCCCCGGCCAGCGCGTCGGCGAAGATGCGCAGCAGCAGTTGCTGGCGCGTGCGGCCGAAGCGGGCAAGCACCTGCAAGGCGCCGCGCAGGTTCTGCAGCGGCGAATCGGCGGAATGCGCCTTGATGGTAAGTTCGGAAAACATCTGTTCGTACATGTGCGCCAGCAGCGTGCGGATGAAGTTGTCCTTGCTGCGGAAGTGGTAGTGGAACATGCCGAGGTTGACGCCGGCATGCTCGGCCAGCTTGCGCGCCGACAGGCCGCGGCAGCCGGTTACCGGCAGCAGCTCGAAGCCGGCCTGCAGCAGGCGCTGGTCGATGTTTTGGGAGGGGCGGGCCATGGAATTATTATACGATCGACCAATAATAACGCAATGACAAGCGCCCCTGCGCCGCGTTGCACGGCGCGCCCGATGGCAAGCGATTTATTGTCGTAGCGAACTCGCAACTCTCCCGTCCGTGCCGCATTGCACTGCTACAATGGCTCGCTTTGCTTTTCCGGTTTCCATATGTCCCACGCTCCGCACCACGCCACACATGGAATGAATCGTCCGCAGGGTGAAGCCGTCCTGTACATGGAGGGACCGTGCCTGGTGCTGGCAGGCGCCGGTTCCGGCAAGACGCGCGTGATCACCACCAAGATCGCGCACCTGATCGAAAACTGCGGCTACGAAGCGCGCAATATCGCGGCGGTCACCTTCACCAACAAGGCCGCGCACGAGATGCAGGAGCGCATCGCCAAGCTCCTGAAAAATCCGAAGGAAGCCAAGCACCTGACTGTTTGTACCTTCCACTCGCTCGGCATGCAGATTCTGCGGCGCGAAGCGAAGGAGCTCGGCCTGAAGGACCGCTTTTCGATCATGGACAGCGACGACTGTTTTTCGCTGGTGCAGGATCTCGCGATGACCACCGACAAGCAGCTAATCCGCCGCATCCAGAACGAGATGTCGCTGTGGAAGAATGCGCTGATCGATCCCGACACTGCAATCAAGCAAGCCGTCATCGAAGAGCAGGCGGAAGCCGCGCGCATCTACCGCAATTACGTCGCCACGCTGTCGTCCTACCAGGCGGTCGACTTCGACGACCTGATCCGGTTGCCGGTCGAACTGTTCCGCAACAATGAAGAAGTGCGCGACCGCTGGCAGCGCAAACTGCGTTACCTGCTGGTCGACGAATACCAGGACACCAACACCTGCCAGTATGAACTGGTCAAGCTGATGGTCACCGGTGTCGGCAAGAAGCCGATGTTTACCGCCGTGGGCGACGACGACCAGGCGATCTATGCCTGGCGCGGCGCGACCATCGAAAACCTCAAGCAATTGCAGGTCGATTTCCCCGACCTGAAGGTGATCAAGCTGGAGCAGAACTACCGCTCGACCACGCGCATCCTGCAGGCGGCCAACGCCGTGATCGGCAACAATCCGAAGCTGTTCGACAAGCAGCTGTGGTCCGAGCACGGCCTGGGCGAGCCGATCAAGGTGATGGCGATGCAGGACGACGAGCAGGAGGCGGAGCAAGTCGCGATCATGATTTCTGCGCACAAGTTCGAGCGCCGCACCAAGTTTTCCGATTACGCAATTCTCTATCGCGGTAACCACCAGGCGCGCGTGATCGAGCAGGCGCTGCGCAAGGAACGCATCCCGTACACGATCTCGGGCGGCCAGAGCTTCTTCGACCGCGCCGAGATCAAGGACATCGTGTCCTACCTGCGCTTAGTCGCCAACAGCGACGACGATCCCGCCTTCATCCGCGCGGTGACCACACCGAAGCGCGGCGTCGGCCAGTCGACGCTGGAAGCACTGGGCGCGTTTGCCGGCCAGTGGCAGTGCTCGCTGTTCGAAGCGGTGTTCAAGGGCGGTCTCGAAGCGAAACTGGCTGACCGCCAGCTCAATCCCTTGCGCGAATTCTGCAACTTCATCAACGGGCTGGAGGCGCGCGCTTCCAAGCGTGGCGAAAACGCCGCCGAGCTGCTCGACGAGATGATGAAGGAGATTAATTACGAGTACTACCTGTACGACACCTTCGACGACCGCCAGGCGCAGAGCAAATGGCAGAACGTGCTCGACTTCACGAACTGGCTGAAAGAAAAGGGCACCGGCGGCAAGGATGGCACCGCCGAGGAAAAGAGCTTGCTGGAGCTCACGCAGATGGTGGCCTTGATGACCATGCTCGAAGGCCGCGACGAGGAGCCCGATGCGGTGCGCATGTCGACCCTGCATGCGTCCAAGGGCCTCGAATATCCGCACGTGTTCCTGGTCGGCGTGGAAGAGGGCATCCTGCCGCACAAGGGCGACCCCGACGCGCCCGTCGAAACGCTGGCCGCGCGCATCGAGGAAGAGCGGCGCCTGATGTACGTCGGCATCACGCGCGCGCAGAGGAGCCTGCACATCACCTGGTGCAAGCGGCGAAAGCGGGCGCGCGAGAGCATCAACTGCGACATGTCGCGCTTCATCAAGGAAATGAAGCTCGACGAGGGCGACGCGTTGCCACAGGAAGAGGAAGTGATGACGCCAAAGGACCGGCTGGCGAACCTGAAGGCGCTGCTGTCCAAGCCGAAGGTGGCGTAACGAGACGGGGCAGGGGCGGCAGGCTATTCCACTGCCTGTGGATGCTTGATGATTGGCAATGATGCAAACCGGAAATATACTTCCTGTTACATCCTGTTTCAAATCAGGATGCATCCTCGCCAACAATCACAACAAGAAAGCTTCCCATGCCCGGCTCTCGTGTTCGCCTTGCCCCGTTGCGTGCCGCCAGCGTCGCTGCCGCCATCGTTTTCATGTCCGGTTGCGCCGGGCCGAAGTACACGGTGGACGACGGCAGCCCGGTCGATGAAAAGCTGCTCGCCGCCATCCGCATCTACGGCCAGGGCCATCAGGCCACTCGGCCCGCCATCGTCAAGACAGCCCAGCTCAACGACAAGGATTGCGACAAGCAATGGGAGTTGCCGTTCGTGGTCGCCAGCTCGTACGACCTGCCGCGCGAAAAGAAGATCGCCTGGATGCGCGGCCTGGCGGTCGATGAGCGCCTGTCGGTGATCGCTGCCGCCCCCGAGTGCGGCCTGGCCCCGGGCGACAAGATCGAGCAAGTGCACGGGTACCAGCGGGAAAACACCCAAAAGATGCTCATCGAGCTGATCGAGCGGCGCGACAGCGGGAGCCCGTTCGAGCTGAAGCTGTCGGACGGGCGCGTCGTCAAGGTCGCGCCGGTCGAGGTGTGCCGCGGCCATTTTCAAATCGCTCCTCCAGAAGGAGGGCCCGCGCAGGATTATCACTGGCTGCAGTCGACCCATCCGCTTTCGGCTTTCTCGCCCAGGCTCACGCCCGACGAAGCCTTGTGGAGCGTGCTGTGGACGCAGGGCCTGTCGGAGGAAGCCGGCGCGCGCATGAAGGTCTATCACTACGGCCTGAAGGTCGTGAAGACCGGCATGACCATTGCGAGCGTCGCCAGCTTCGTCAGCGGCGTGGGGGCTGCCGCCCAGGCGGCCAATGCGGCTGCCAATGCCGCCGCCACCAGCGCGGCGAGCGCTGCCGGCAATGCCGCCGCCCAGGCCGCAGCGCAGGCCGCGGCCAAGGCGCTGGCGCAGCAGATGGCGGACAATGCGCGCCAAAGCGCGATCAACGCCGCGCAAAAGCTGCTGCGCCAACAGGCGCAGGAAGTCGCGCTCAACTCGGTCAAGGCCGCCGCCATCTTCAAGGACAGCCTGTCCGGAATTTCCTGGGTCGCCGGCACCGGCTTCTACATGGCCGACAAATGGGCGTTCGACCGCATGGAAGCGCTCGGCGCGGACCCCATGGCTGCCTTCACGCTGCACTACAAGCTTGCCTCCAGTTCGCTGTCGCAGAACGCCTTCGTGTTTGACGAGGAAAGGCTCAAGCTGATCAGCGAAATGGCGCAGAAGAAGGGCCTGGCCGAGAAGGTGAAGCTGGCCCTGGCCGGCGAGGATCCCGATGCGCCGCCGGCCGTGACGGGGGCGATCGCGGATGCCGGAACGACCGAACTACGTTCCCTGGACGACGCGCCTGTGGCGCAGCAAGCGCAAGAAGGCGCGGTCGCGCACACCGAGGCGGTGCCGCCGATGACAGCGGCCGGCTCTTGAGCGCGGCGCCTGCCCCCGATGCGCTGATCCGGGTAGAATTCCCTTAATCAAGAACGTCCGATGGTGCCGCGCCGGCGCCTGGCAAAACACGCCAACGAGACGCCATGCGAAAGGGAGCAATGCAAGACCTGTCCGATTTCAGCGCATCGCGCCGCTACACCGAAGCGCTGGCGGTCGCGCTGCACGAGCGTGACCCGTACACCAGCCTGCATTGCGACCGCGTCATTGCACTATCGATGGAACTGGGCGCCGCGTGCGACCTGCCCGGGAACGAACTGGCGATGCTGGCGGTGAGCGCGTCCTTCCACGACATCGGCAAGATCGGCATTCCGGACTACGTGTTGCGCAAGCCCGGCGGCTTCACGCCCGACGAATGGGAAATCATGAAAACCCACCCGGCGCGCGGCGAGCGCATCCTGCGCGCCACGATGCTGCCGGACGCAGGCATGATCGGCACCGTGGTGCGGCATCACCATGAACAGTTCGACGGCAGCGGCTACCCGGACGGGCTGGCGCAACACGACATTCCGCTGATGTCGCGCATCCTGTCGGTGGCCGACAGCTACGACGCGATGGCATCGTCGCGCGTCTATCACCGCAAGCGCACGCACGACGAAGTCCTCGCGGTCATGCAGACCGAAGTCAACCGCAAGTTCGATCCTGCGGTGTTCGAACAGTTTGCGCGCGTCATCGAACGCAGCGCGTCGCGCACGCAATAGTTTTGCAATAGCCACGTCAGTGTTCGCGCCATTGCGGCGCTATTTCGCGCCTTTCGCACTGCCGAGCTGCTTTTCGAACGCGACATCGAGCTTGCTGACCTTGGCCTTCTTCTGCGGTCCGGTCTTGTTCGCAAATTCCACGAATTCCTCCAGCGTCAGGTCGGCGCTGATCTTTTCGGGCGCGCCGCCGCGCGCCGCGCGCAGCAGGTAAAAGAATCCGCTGGCGGTCATCCCCAGCGAATAACGGTACTCGGTGTCGCGCGCATTGAGCCGGGTGACGGCGGCGCTGGCTTTGGTGGATCTCATCGATGAACCTCGCATCCGATGCACATGGTGTTGACGATGACAGGGGCACTTCGTTCATCGCACCCCTATGCGATGGTCCGTCATCGTGATGTCATTTGCTAAAGGCAATATGCCGGCAGTCACAAATATCCCAAGGGTGGCTTTTTGCCCGTCGCTGCAAGGCGCACGGGCTTTTTCTCATGGCCTCGGCCGCTGCTGTCGTGTCATTACAACACATCAGTGAGCATTTCCCAAGGTCATCAAATTGTCATGTTGGCTAGGTAAAGTCGCCTTCGATTTGTTTTCCTTCATGGAAAGTAAATACGCAAAGACACTCGTTGCTGAGTGTGCGTGAGTGGCGACCGGCCCCGCGAAAAATCGGCCGGCACCTGCTCCTTCCTGGTTTAACTCACATGGAACTTCAAACAATGAAAAAATCGCTCGTTTCCCTCGCCGTGCTGGCCGCCTTCGCCGGCGCCGCTTCCGCCCAGACCAACATCAACGTCTATGGCGTGGCAGATGCCGCCCTCAGCTACAAGGATAACGGCCAACCGAACAATTCCAAGACCTGGGCCGTCGACAGTGGCCAGCTGTCGGGCAGCCGCCTCGGCTTCAAGGGCAGCGAAGACCTCGGCGGCGGCTTGTCTGCCATCTTCACGCTGGAAAACGGCTTCACCATTGACGACGGCCAGCAAGCCCAGGGGCGCCTGTTCGGCCGCCAGGCGTTCGTCGGCGTGCAGGGCGGCTTCGGCGCCGTCAAGCTCGGCCGCCAGTACAACCCGATCCGCGTCGCCGTCGAAGGCATCGACCCGTTCCGCCTCGGCATGGGCAGCTGGGCCGGCAACGTGCTGAGCCTGTACGGCGAACGCGCCGACAACACCCTCAACTACACCAGCGCCAACTTCGGCGGCTTCACCGGCCAGATCGCCTACAGCTTTGGCGAGCAGGCTGGGAGCACGTCCCTCGGCCGGCAGCTCGGCTTGTCCGGCACCTATGCCAACGGCCCGCTCACCGCAGTGCTGGCTTACCACAACCAGAATTTGCTGACGAACCCGGCGGCACCTGCGCTGCCCGCAGACAACGGCTCGGCCAAGACCACGCTGTTGGGCGGCACCTACAACTTCGGCCCGGCGACCCTGCACGCAGCCTACGCATGGGACAAGGGCAATCCGGCTACCGGCGCCGACAACGTCGACAACCGCGACTGGATGCTGGGTGCATCCGCGCCGGTTGGCCCCGGCACCGTGCTGGCTTCCTACATGAAGCGCGACGACCGCCTGGCCGCCAACAAGGATGTCAAGCAGTGGGCGCTGGGTTACACCTACGGGCTGTCCAAGCGCACGACGCTGTACACCTTGTTCAACCATATCGACCGCGAGAACGTCACGCCGTCGACTTCCAAGCAGTTCAGCGTCGGCGTGCGCCACACGTTCTGATCGCGCCTGGCGACAGGCCGGTGAACGGTTGACGCGGCGGGGCTCATGCTTGAGCCCCGTTGCCGTTTCTGCACGCTGCGCGCGGCGCGCCGGCCGGTTGACATTGCCTTGCGCCTGGTCCATGCTCTCGTGCCTTGCCATCTCCATCCAACGAGGAGGAGCGAACGTGACCACCGAAGAGCGCCTGATCGAACTCGAAATCAAGCTGGCCCGCCAGGATGACCTGGTCGAGACCCTGAACAAGACAGTCTACCGGCAGCAAAAGAAGATCGACGAGCTCGAAGCGCTGTGCACGGCGCTGGCGCGGCACGTGAAGGATTTGCGTGCGGCGGCCAACGAGGGCAGCTCCGCGCACGAACGACCACCGCACTATTGATGCCATGAGCGACACCGATAAAGACTTGCTGCGTACCAAAATTAACGGCGAAACCGCGCGCTTTCAGTGGAAGGAGCTGCAGCGCTTCTTTGCAACGGGAGCCGTGATCGCGGTCAGCCCCGAACTGGACCTGGTGGAAGTGGCGGTGTGCATCGCCAATGACGACAAGGATGCCGTGGCGCGCTGGATGGACGAGGGGCGCCTTGGCAAGGTCAGCGACGAACAAGCCAGCGCCTGGCTCGACGCCGACATGGCGTTGTGGACGGTCGTGGTCAAGCCGTGGATTTTGGTGCAGCAAGAAAAGGCGCACTAATTCAGCGTCGCATCTTCACGCCGCAGCTTTGCAATACCGCCGTATCGTTATTCCGCAGTCTGTCCATGTCCAGTAGAGTTGCACGCGACAACAACCTGATTGTCTATTCCCTTCTCATTGTCTCGCTCGTGCTGGTCGTCGGCTATGCCGGCGCCTGGTGGTACCGGCAGCACATGGAGCGCCTGCACAGCCAAGTCGCGTACTCGCCCCCGCTGGAAGTCGCCGTCAGCAACCAGGACTACAGCGTGGCTGCGACCCTGGCGATCAAGACCAGCGCGGCCGACAGCGACCTCGCGCAACCAGCCAGGCGCGTGCTCGAGGAACTGGCTCGCGAGCGCCTGAGCGACGCCGATCCCAAGCGGCTGCTCGCGCCCAACGGCCTGAAGGCCTGGCAGGAAGCGCTGCGCGACGCGAGCAATGCGCGGCTGCATACGGATAAGGTGCAGGAAGTGCTGGTCACCGACTTCGTGTTCTCAGCGCTGTAGGCGCGCCCGGCGGCCGAGCCAAACGCGCTAGCCGCGCAGGCGGTTGTGCACCGCCGTGGCGGCGATCGCCGCCTGTCCCATGGCCACCGTAATCTGGTTCAGCCCGGCGACGATGTCGCCGGCGGCATACAGCCCGTCCACCGAGGTCTGCTGGTGGCTGTCGACCAGCAGCTCGCCGTTGTCGGTGCAGCTCGCGCCAAGCATTTGCGCCAGGCCCGAATTGACCAGGGTGCCCAGCGCCACATACACCACGTCGAAATGTTCGAACTGGCCGTTGTCGAGCCATACCGTCATCGCACCGCGCTCGTCGAACGTCAGCCGCGCCACCGTATGTGGCACCGCTCGCACCGACGAGCGCGCCAGCCGCGCGCGGTCCTCGTCCGTCATGCGCAGCTCGCCGTGCAAGGCAAACAGGCTGACGTCGGCCGTGAAGTGATTCAGGAACAGCGATTCTGCCAGCCCGCTCTTGTCGCGTCCGAGCACCGCGATTTTCTTGTCGATCGCTTCGTAGCCGTCGCAGATCGGGCAGTAGCGCACGCAGCCCTGCGCCACCGCGCGCTTGACGTCGGGCAGGGTGGGCTCGACGTCAAGCACGCCGGTGGCCAGGATGACGGTACGCGTGCGCCATTGCGCCCGGTCGACTGTCACCGCAAAGCAGCCATCGTCGCACCGCTCGATGTGTTCGGCCACGCCGGCGGTGACGCCGATGCCGTAGTGCGTGGCCTGCGCGCGCAGCCGCTGCAGGATGTCGTCGCCGTGAATGCCGCCGGCAAAGCCCGGATAGTTGTGCGACGTCGGAATCGACAGCAGGCGGCTGGCGCCGGAGTCGATCACGGCGATGCGGCGCCGAAAGCGCGCCAGGTAAATGGCGCAGGTCAGGCCGGCGGCGCCGGCGCCGACGACGACGCAGTCGAGTGGCTCGGCTTGTTCCAAGGGCAGTCCTTTCTTCGGGGTCCGGCCGCCTGCCTCAACGCCGCTGCTGCGGCCGCCCGGCCGGCTGGCGTGGCGTGCCTTGCGGATGTTCCGAGCGTTCCACGTCGGGTTCCTCGTCCGGTCCGATAGTCTCGATATGGTCGGTATCGATGTCGCTGCCCATCTCGATATCGGAGTCGCGCCCGGCGGTGGCCCGTTCGCCGGTGCCGCTCGAATCGCTGTCGCTGTCGAGCTCGGCGTCGCCGATGTCCGGTCCGGCGGTCATGTCCCGGCGTCCGCTGTCGGGGTCTTCATACGTGCCCTTGTCCAGGCCGATGTCGGCTTCGTCCGACCAGCGCAGACCGCCTTGCACGTCGCTGCCGCTGTCGGAAATGTCGCTGGGGCCGAGCGCACTCGTGCCATGGCCCTTGCCGAGCTGGCGGTCGCGTTCGGGGCTGTGGTCCGGGTCCAAAGTGCTGGTTGCCATGATGTACTCCTGTGGGATTGAACAACGTCTGCCTGTATCAGGCAGGTGGCATATCCATGCAATATGCATGCCCCTTGCCGGCAGCGAAGTGTTGCCGCGATACCGGGTCGCGGCATGATGGCCGTTACGATAGCCATGCGGTAAGTATGTAAAGGGGTGTAACAGCGCGGCGGCGCGGCTGGCAGCAGGGCCGAGGGATGAGCGAAATGAATTGTTACTTGTTTGTCGGTTTCGTTTGCACTTTCCGGCGGCGATGCCGGAACCATGCACTTATCAGCCTTGTCATTTTGTTATGCGCCGGCGTATTGCGCCGGATTTTCCCTTTTTTACAGGAGAACATATGACGAAACTGCACAAATTCTTGCTCGGCTGCACTATTGCCGCCCTCGCCAATCTCGCGTCCGCCCAATCGACCGACTCGTCCGGCGCCGCAGCGCCGGCAGCCGGCACGACCAGTTCCGGCGCAACGGCCGGTTCGACCGCTGGTTCAACCACTTCCGGCAGCACCGATCCCTTCGTGCAGCGGCGCGAAGAAAACAAGCAGGCCAAGGACGAGTACAAGCAGAAGACCAAGGCCGCCAAGGAAGACTACAAGGCAGCCAAAAAAGCAGCCAAGGAAGATTACAAGGCCGCGAAAAAGGAATCGCGATCCGAGCTGAAGGCGTCCGGCGCCACCTCGGCCGCCACCCAGCGCATGGATGGACGGGAAATGGAAAGCTCGGGCAAGTAACGCCCGGCAGCCTCTCCAAAATGGTCAGCGCCATCGCATCAGCGATGGCGTTTTTTTATGCCGGCGCGCAGAGCGGCTACAATGAACGGCCCCGTCGTTCATGCCTGCACGCTTTTCCGTGACGCCACCCCTGCGAAAGATCATCCACTGCGACTGCGATTGCTTTTACGCGGCCGTGGAGATGCGCGACGATCCCTCCCTGCGCGGCAAGCCGCTGGCCGTCGGCGGGCGGCCCGAGCAGCGCGGCGTAGTGGCCACCTGCAACTACGAGGCACGGCGCTTCGGCGTGCGCTCCGCCATGGCCATGGCGCAGGCGCTGGCCCGCTGCCCCGGCCTGATCGTGCTGCCCCCGGCAATGGACAAGTACCGTGCCGCGTCGCGCCAGATCCTGGCGATCTACCGCGACTACACCGATCTGGTCGAGCCGCTGTCGCTCGACGAAGCTTACCTGGACGTGACCGACTCGCCGCACTTCAAGGGCAGCGCCACGCTGATTGCGCAGGACATCCGCGCGCGCATCGCCGACACTGTGGGGATCACCGCCTCGGCCGGCATTGCGCCCAACAAGTTCCTGGCCAAGATCGCCAGCGACTGGAACAAGCCCAACGGCCAGTTCGTGGTCCGGCCGCAGGACGTCGACGCCTTCGTGGCCGAACTGCCGGTCGACAAGCTGTTCGGCGTCGGCCGCGTCACCGCCGCCAAGCTCAACAAGCTGGGCGCCTACACCTGCGCCGACCTGCGCGCCTGGTCGATGCTCCAGTTGCAGCACCATTTCGGCAAGTTCGGCGCCAGCCTGTACGGCCTGTGCCGCGGCATCGACCGCAGGCCGGTCGACCCCAGCAGCGAGCGCAAGTCGGTCAGCGTGGAAGAAACCTACGTCACCGATCTGCCCGACCTCGACGCCTGTCGCCACGAACTGCCGGCGTTGATCGAGATGCTCGTCAAGCGCGTGCGGCGCGTCGACGCCGAGCGCCATATCCATAAGCTGTTCATCAAGATCCGCTTCGACAATTTCCGTCGCACCACCGCCGAGTGCGTCAGCGCCCACATCGACCTGACGCAATGCCACGCCTTGCTGGAAACCGCATGGCAGCGCGGCCGGCGACCGGTGCGCCTGTTGGGCGTGGGCGTGCGCCTGGAGGAGGACGAGGATGCGCTGCAGCTTGGCTTGTTTGCCGAACTGACGCCTGATATCTGATCCGTCACACGTCAGCCGATTCCTATTGCAAGGCGGGAAGCCGCTTTGTATATTGAACTTTCCATATTTCAATTTTTGACAAGAGCCGGGCAAAAACACCGGTCGAGGGGGAGTCATGCGGATCGTTCGTTGCTTGCAAACCGGCTTGGCCATCGGGGCCTTGCTGCTGAGTGTCGCCGCCGCAGCCCAGGTGATCGACGCCGAACGGCTGGCCCACATCGACGCCCACGCACTGGCCGCGCCCGCCGAAGCGGAAGCCTCGCCGCAGCAGCTGGCGCAATACCTGGTGCAGCCGGCCCAAAACGACGCCGAAAAGGCGCGCGCCATCTTCCGCTGGATCGCCGACCGCATTACGTACGACGTGAACGCCTACTTCCACGAAAAGCTGGAAAAAGTCGACGCGCAGCAGGTGCTGGCGCAACGCGGCGCCGTCTGCGACGGCTATGCGACGCTGTTCGAGGCGCTCGGCAGGGAGGCCGGGCTGGACGTCATCAGCATCAAGGGGTATGCCAAGGCTTACGGCTATTTTCCGGGCCAGGTGCTCGACAAGCCGAACCATGCCTGGAATGCGGTCAGCATCGACGGCCAGTGGCGCCTGATCGATTCGACCTGGGGCGCCGGCTACGTGCGTGACGGCCAGTACGTGAAAACGGTGTCCGAAGTGTTCTTTCTGGCCGCGCCCGAGCAGCTGATGTTTTCGCATTTCCCGGAGGACGAGCACTGGCAGCTACAAGCCACGCCGCACCTGACCAAGCCGCAGTTCGAGGCGCTGCCGACGCTGGAACCGGCCTTTTTCCATACCGGCATTGCGGGCGAACAGGTGTGGCAAACGCTGCAGAACGCCGGCTTCAAGGGCAGCTTCGTGCGCACCTTCGACATGCCGTACCGGATGGTGCAGGTGCAGCAGGCGCCGCTGGCCTATCACCTCGGCCTGAACCAGCCGCAGAACTTTTGCATCCAGACCGGTGCCTTCGAAAAGATGTCGGTGCTGCTGAACGACCAGTGGACCGAGATGCACAAAGAGGGGAGCGTCTTCAGGCTCGATTTCACGCCCGCCGCCAACGGCACGCTGATGGTGGTCGGCAAAAAGCCGGATGCGGCCAACTACACGGCGATCTTGTCGTACGTGGTCGAATAGATGTTCCTGCAACATATTCCGCGCGCTTGTAAGCATGCGGACAGCCTGTAGAATGGGTGCTTTTTGCGCGCCCGCCATGTGGTTCAAGAACCTTCAGATTTACCGCCTCACCGCCCCCTGGACATTGTCTGCCGAACAACTGGAAGCCAGCCTCGCACCGCAAGCCTACGTGCCGGGTTCGAGCCTGGAAATGCAAACTCAGGGCTGGACCTCGCCGCGCGACAATGGGATGCTGGTGCACACCGTTAACCGCCAGCTGCTGCTGCAGCTGTGCACCGAAAAGAAGCTGTTGCCCTCGACCGTGGTCAACCAGGTCACCAAGGCGCGCGCGGCCGAGCTGGAAGAACAGCAAGGCTTCAAGCCGGGCCGCAAGCAGATGAAGGAATTGAAGGAGCAAATCACCGATGAGCTGCTGCCGCGCGCCTTTTCGATCCAGCGCAGCACCCGCGTGTGGATCGACCCGGTCAACGGCTGGCTGGTGATCGACGCGGCGTCCAGCGCACGCGCCGACGAAGTGTTCAAGCTCTTGCTCAAGTCGCTCGACACCTTGCCGTTCGCCGCGCTGCGCACCGAGCGCTCGCCGCTGTCGGCCATGACCGACTGGCTGGCCGCCGACGAGGCGCCGGGCGGCTTCACCGTCGACCAGGATACCGAATTGCGCGCCACGGGCGAAGGCAAGGCAACCGTGCGCTACGTGCGCCACACGATTGAAGCCGACGACGTGCGCAGGCATATCGCCGCCGGCAAGCAGTGCACGCGGCTGGCGATGACCTGGAGCGACCGCGTGTCGTTCGTGCTGACCGAGTCGCTGGCGGTCAAGCGCGTCGCGCCGCTCGACGTGTTGAAGGAAAATACCGATTCCTCGATGCAGAACGACGATGAACGCTTCGACACCGATTTTGCGCTCATGACCGGCGAACTGGCCAAGCTGATGGCCGACCTGGTGCAGGCATTGGGCGGGGAAGAGCAGCAGAAGAAGGCGGCGTGACCGATTCCCTCTTCCATCTATGGGGGAGGGAAGTGACGGACGAAAAAAAAGACGAGCCCGAAAGCTCGTCTTTTTCATGTTGGCGGAGTGGACGGGACTCGAACCCGCGACCCCCGGCGTGACAGGCCGGTATTCTAACCAACTGAACTACCACTCCTGAAAACTGCTCATGTCCGCTGCCGGACACGCGACGTTTATCACCACGTCTGAAGGGGCCGAAGTGTACAGCAGTTTCCGCGTTTTGGCTAGTACAATGAAACCGCCCCCTTCCAACTCCACCCGAATGCAGGCAAGCCATGATTGAATCCGCCACCGAAACCGCCTTGTTCCCGCCGATCGAGCCCTACCGCAGCGGCATGCTGGCGGTCGACGACCTCCATACGCTGTACTGGGAAGAATGCGGCAACCCCGACGGCGTGCCGGTGCTGTTTTTGCACGGCGGGCCGGGCGGCGGGCTGTCGCCGCGCCAGCGCCGCTTTTTCGATCCGGCGCATTACCGCATCGTGCTGTTCGACCAGCGCGGCGCCGGCCGGTCGACGCCGCTGGGCGAATACCACAACAACACCACGCAATTGCTGATTGCCGACATCGAGCGCCTGCGCGCCATGCTCGGCATCGATCAATGGCTGGTGTTCGGCGGCTCCTGGGGATCGACCCTGGCGCTGGCCTACGGGCAGGGGCATCCGCAATGCTGCCTGGGCTTCGTGTTGCGCGGTATTTTTCTGTGCACGCGCGCGGAAATCGACTGGTTCTTGAACGGTATCCGCTGGTTTTTCCCGGAGGTCCATGCGCAATTCGTCGCGCCGATTCCGCCGGACGAACGCGCCGACCTGTTGCAGGCGTACGCCAGGCGACTGTTTTCCGAGGACCCGGCCGTCTATGCGCCAGCCGCGCGCAGCTGGAGCCGCTATGAGGGCAGCTGCCTGTTCCTGCGGCCGGACCCGGCCGCCATCGACGATTTCAGTTCCGATGCGGTGGCCCTGGGGGTGGGGCGGCTGGAAGCGCATTACTTCCTGCATGACGGCTTTCTGGCCGACGATCAGCTGATCCGCAACATCGGCCGCATCCGTCATGTGCCCGCCGTAATCGTGCAGGGCCGCTACGACGTCGTGTGCCCGCCGCTGTCGGCGCTGCGCCTGCATGAAGCGTGGCCCGAAGCGCGGCTCCACATGGTCGACGACGCCGGGCATTCCGGCTACGAGCCCGGCATCGCCGCTGCACTGGTGGCGGCCACCGGGCAGTTCAAGCGGCAGCAGCGCTTCGACTGATGACCGGCCCTAGGCCCTAGTGGCGCACCCGTTCCTCGATTTCCGCCATCACCGCCGCCACCATCTTTTTTACCTGCGCTTGCACCAGCGGCTGCCCGACTAGGGGCGGCAGGAAGAACTTCGGTGCCAGCTCGCCGGCATAGGTGATCAGCGTGCCGTTGGCGCCGGCCTGGGACGTTTCCGCCAGCGCCCAGTGCGCACGGTAATGCCGCATGTCGCCCGACACCAGCGCGACGTCGATGGCGGAAAACGGCTGCTCGTCGATGTGCACCACCATCTGCACCGAATGTGACATGAAGAGAAAGCCGGCCTGGCTGACTTGCTCGACCATGGCGTCATGCGGTCCGCGCGTCAGCACCTTCGAATGCACCAGGTCCGGCACGAACTCGGTCAAGTGCTCGTAATCGGTGAGCACCTGCCATGCCTGCTGCGGCGTCGCCGCCACGAACTGGCGCGCATTCAATTGAAACGACGGGAAACCGAGTCGGCTCATGCGGATAAGCGGTTGATGACAGGGCAAGATGCGCCTGGCGAAAATGCAGGCAGGGCCACCCCTGCAGCATAGGAAATGCGCCTCAACATGCAAGGCGCCCGTGCTAGTTGTAACCGTGCGTAAGAGTGCTTTTCGCTAGTTTTCAGTCTGGATTAAGTTGATACTGAAGAAGTTTCTTAGAAATAACTGTACCGCCCGCAAGAGGCTGGATCGGTTATCTCGTTGCGGAGGAGATCGTCCCATGAAAAGCAGGATCCTGTTTTGTCTGGCCACAGTGGCTCTGGCGGCATGTACCACGCCCGGCGGCGACGCCGGCAGCGGCAAGGCGGCCGACAAGGGGGCGCAGCGCGGCACTTCCGGTGCGCTCACCCTGGATAGCTACAAGCGCGACATCGCGCAGCGCATTACCCATAACAATGCCGTCAAGGTCTACAGCGGCCGGCCGCAAGCGCTGCTGCGCTCGGTGGTGGTGCTGCGGTATGTGGTCGATGCGCACGGCAATCTGGTCAAGAGCGACATCATGCGCTCCAACCGCGACCGCGAAACCGAAGCGACCGCGCTGGCGAGCTTGCGCAACAGCGCGCCGTTCCCGCAACCGGCAGCACACCTGCTGCGCCACGGCCGCCTGGAAATGTCCGAAACCTGGCTGTTCAACAACGATGGCCGCTTCCAGCTGCGCACCATCGCCGAGCCGCAGATGGATAGCTAGAAATGAAAATGCCATGCACTGCGACCGCAGCGCATGGCATCGGGAGAAATGCTTCGCTTAGCGCAGGAAGCGCCCGTCCTTCGAGATCACCGTCAGCTCGACATAACGGTGGCCGAGGTGGCTGTTCTTCGTGTAGTTGATGGTGAAGCCATCGTAATCCAACTTGCCCATGGTTTCGAGCGACTCGACCAGGCGTTCGCGCGTCAGGTTGCGTCCGGCGTGGCGCAAGCCGTCGACCATCACCTTGGCCGTGATGAAGCCGCCCATCGATGCGAACGACCAGTTCTTGACCCCCATCTTTTTCATCACTTGCTGGTATTCCTGCACGATGCGGCTGGTGGCCGAGAACGGGAACGGCGATGTCTGCGACACCACCACGCCCACGCCATCCTTGCCCAGCGCCTTGATCGCCGACTGCGACGCCATCACCGACAGCGCAAAGAACTGCATGCCCACGGCGCGCTCGTTGTACGTCTTGATGAAGTCAAACGAGGCCTTGCCAGCGGTGATCATCACGATCGCTTGCGGCGCCACCTTGATCAGCGAGTCGACCGCCTTGGCAGCGTCCGAGCCGGTATTGTCGATGCTGGCCGTGCCCGCCAGCTTCAAGTTGTGGGCCGCCGTGATCTGTTCCAGTGCGATCAAGCCTTCCTTGCCGAACGGGTTGTCCTGGTACACCACGCCGATCTTCGTGATGCCGCGCACCGTCAGGTGCTCGACGATCTTGGCCAGCTCGTCGGAATAGCTGGGGAGGGTGTGGAACACCAGCCGGTTGAACGGCTGGCGCACCAAGTTCGAACCGGATGCCAGACCAAAGTTGGGAATGCCGACTTGCTGGATGAGCGGCATGATCGCCACATTGGCCGGCGTGCCGAGCACGCCGAACAGAGCCAGTACCTGGTCTTTTTCGACCAGCTGCTTGACGTTCATTACCGCCTTTTGCGGGTTGTAGCCGTCGTCCAGGGCAATCAGCTTAATTTTGCGGCCATGGATGCCGCCTTGCGCATTCACGTAGTCGAAGTACGCCTTGGCACCGGCGCTCGCTTCCATGCCCAGTTCGGCCAATGGACCGGTCAATGACGTGGTCTGGCCCAGCAGGATTTCATCGTTGGTCACGCCTTGCGCAGATGCCTGCAGGCTGAATGCCGCGGCAGCGGCCAGCACCATGGTGCGAAATAAGCGGGAAATCATCATTTAGTCTCTCCGGAGGGGGCATGGTTTTTCTTATACAGATACGACCGTGCAATAGATGGAGGTAATTGTCAATAGGAAAAAGTTTCTAAACGACATGGTGCGGCGCGGCATGGCAACCGGAGAAATGGCGGAATTTCGGCTTGTCATTGCGTTATTGCTGCCTGCTGTAAAAACTGCCGCAGCCGGTTACACATTTTTACATTGTCAAAAAATCTTTTCTTTTCAGGCGCTTGTCAAAGCTTCAATCGGATCCTCCCCTGGGGACCGTCATCTTGGCTGAACGTGCATGCAGGCGCTGCATCCAAGCTGCTGCATCGATGATGTTGTTTAATTAACTTAAGGAGCCATTCATGAGGTCAAAAACTATTCGATCGCTGTCATTCGTCCTGGTCGCATCGGTGTCTTCGGTTGTGCTGGCGCAAACCTCTTCCGGCACGAGTTCCTCCACCGGTAGCGGTATGTCCAGCAGTTCCAACAAGAACGACGCCGGCACGTCGGGCAGCACCGGCACTTCCGGCAGCTCCGGCACCATGGGCAGCGGCGCATCCGGTTCGTCCTCATCCACGCCGAGCAGCTCGCCCTCGTCCAGCAGCGACACGTCCGGCAGCTCCGGCACCATGGGCAGCGGCGCATCCGGTTCGTCCTCATCCACGCCGAGCAGCTCGCCTTCATCCAGCAGCGGTGCTTCCGGCAGCTCCGGCACCATGGGCAGTGGCGCATCCGGTTCGTCCTCATCCACGCCGAGCAGCTCGCCTTCATCCAGCAGCGACACGTCCGGCAGCTCCGGTGCGATGGGCAGCGGCGCATCCGGTTCGTCCAGCACCACCACCAGCCCAGGCATGACCAGCGGCAGCCGCTCGCGCGGCGATACCTCCGGCGCCAGCGGCACCGACCAGCCTGCAGCTTCCGGCGCGGCTGGCAGCACCGATACGACCGCCACCGATCAGGCCCCGAAAAAGAAGACAGCAAAGAAGCATAAGAAAGCCAAAAAGTCACATAAGGCGAAGTCTTCTTCCGCACCGGCGGCATCCGACAGCTCTGGTAGCTCCGGTTCGTCCAGCACCGGCAGCGGCGCTGGTTCTTCCGGCTCGAGTTTGGGTAATCAACCCGGGAAGTAAGAGCTCTTTGGCATGCATGCAAAAAGCGGCTTGCGGGCCGCTTTTTTCATGAAAATTATTGTGTGGCGCGAACGACGCTGGCATGAATCCAGTTTGTCGGCGCAGGGCGAATCTGTTTAAATGGGAATATCCTCTTGGCACTGCTGAATCATGAATTCCAATTCCCGTATGCTGGCCGCCGCAGCCTATTCGCGCCCCTTTAAACTGTATCGCTATTCGCAGCGCCAATGGCTGGAGCGTTCGCTGCAGTTGGGCGAGTTTCGGCTGTGTCCGGCAGGGGAGGTGCAGGCCGCCACTTCTCATCAGGATCAGATCCTGCCGTTCGGTTCGCGTCGTTCCGCGCCGTCGACCAACTATCTGACGCTGAGCCTGGCCAACGCTTGGGATGACAGCTTGTTCGATACCTTTGCCGGTGCTGATTGCTGTCTAGTCATTCACCAGGCTGAAGAATTCGGCGAGCGCATCCATCGCGCGGCGCAGCGCGCATTGCCCAGCTGGGCCGGGATTGATGCAGCCGTTTCTTATGGAGTGCCGAGTCCCCTGGGCGGTGCCTTTTCCAAAGGCAAGCAGCAGGCAGCGGAAAAGGAGTGGCTGTTTGCCTGGCGCCCGATGCAGCCGGAGCTGCTTGCGCACCCGGTGGTGATCCGGATTGGCAGCATCGAAGGAATCGCCGAATTGCGAAGCAGGGCTGCTTGAGGGCTTGATCCGCAAATACGTCTTTTATGCCAGGCAGGCGCGCTTGCCGTAGCAATCAGAAATAGCTTTTGCCGCAGCTTGTTACTACACTGGCAAGAGCGACGAACGGTCGACCGGACGGCTGAGGGCGGTCGACGTCATCGCCCGTGCCATCCTGCGCTCACGCGGGCGCTCCATCGATAGTCAATGCAATGCAACTGAAGCTGCGTGCCTCCATCGTGCTGGCAGTCATCGTCGGTTTGCTGATTCCGGCATCGGTCATGAGCGTCCTTACGCTGCGCCAACTTGAAAGCGTGCTGACCCAGCGCCTGACCGCCGACCATCGCCGCCTGGCCAATATTCTCGCGCTCGGCATGCAAGAACCCTTGTGGAACCTGAGCTATGAGTCCGGCCGTCCGCTATTCGATTCTTTGCTCAGCGACGAACGGGTGTCGGCCCTGCGGGTGCGCGACAAGAAGTTCGGTACCTTTCTCGAACAGGAATATCCGGAGCGGCAGCGCGGACGTCAGTTCAGCCTGACGCGCGACGTCGTTTACAACGGCAACGTGATCGGCTACGTGACTGTCGAGATGGACAGCGGCCAGCTCGATGCGGAAGTCGCGCGCAATCGCACCTTTTTCGCAGTGACGGTGTCCGGGCAGTTGCTGTTGTCGCTGGTGTTGATCGTATCCCTGTTGCAGGCGCGGCTTCTGGCGCCGCTGCGTCGCCTGATGCGGGAATCGCAACGGCTGGCACGGCGCCAGTTGTCCGATCCCTTCGTGTGGCGCGGCAACGATGAATTGAGTAGCCTGGGTAGTAGCTTGGAAAGCACGCGTCAGGCATTGCAGGCGCTGTTCGATGAAATCGAAAGCAAGAACCGTGAGTTACAACGCGACATCGAGCGACGCGCTGCCACCGAACAGGAATTGCAGCGCCATCGCGGTCATCTGGAAGAACTGGTCAAGGAACGCACCACGGAATTAACGGTAGCCAAGGAGCGGGCAGAGGTTGCCAACCAGGCCAAGAGCGCATTTTTAGCCAGCATGAGCCACGAATTGCGCACCCCGCTCAACGCGGTGCTTGGCTACGCGCAATTGCTCAAGCGCGACGAGAATCTGACGGAGCGGCAAATTGCCAGTTTGAATACGATTCAGCAAAGCGGCGAGCACTTGCTGACCCTGATTACCGATCTGCTCGACTTGGCCAAGATCGAGGCCGGCAAGTTCGAGCTGTATGAAAGCACGCTCGACTTGCCGATGTTCCTTCAAGGTATTGTCGATATCATCCGCGTGAGGGCGGAACAGAAGGGACTGTCCTTCGTCTGCAGTGGCGCGGACCGGGTGCCGCACAACGTGATGGCCGATGAAAAGCGCTTGCGCCAAGTGTTGCTCAACCTGCTGGGCAATGCCGTCAAATTCACCGATCAGGGCCAAATCAGCTTGCGCGTGGACAGCGTACCGCTCGAGCCCGGACAGGTGCGGCTGCGCTTCGAAATCGGCGACACCGGCATCGGCATCCGGCAGGAGCAATTTGACACCATTTTCGAGCCGTTCGAACAGGTCGGTGAAGTGCAGCGCCGTTTTGGCGGCACCGGGCTTGGCTTGTCCATCAGCCGTCAGCTGGTGCGCTTGATGCATGGCGACATTCAGGTCAGCAGTCAGCCGGACAGGGGCAGCACCTTCAGCTTCGAACTGGCGGTCGCATTGGCCGAGCCCTCGGCCGTGGGCAAGCGCGGCGTAAACGGTTCCCACGGGAGCCCCCGCCAAGTGCTTGCTAGCACCGACAAGCCAGCCACACGCCACGCGACGCGGATGACCAGCCCGCCACTGCATGAAATGCAGCATCTGCACCAGCTCGCCTTGGCCGGCAACATGCGCGATATCCGGCACTACGCGCAACACTTGGCTGAACTCGACGAGCGCTATCGGCCGTTTGCCGACAAGCTGCAGGAGCTGGCGCGCGACTATCAATCCAAGGCAATTCTGGCGCTGGTCGAGCAGCATCTCGATCTGGACCAGACATCCTGAGGATGCGGCACCGCAGGTCGGGTGCACTTCCTCCCTACCAATTTCCGCTGTGCCTGACATGAATCAAGTAAATAGCCGGAGGCGTAAGTCACGCTGTGCTTGCTTGATGATGAATACTTTACATTAAGTAAATTACCTGAGATAAAGAGAGTATGCCCCCACGACAGCCGTGCTTGTCTCCGGGGGCCATCCCGCGAGTTACGCGTGTCGTGCCGGGTGCCGGCGCCGCGCTTTTTTAAAGGAGTATCGCCATGCTGAACTCGAACGTCAAAACCGCCAAAAACGACATGAAGACCTTGGTAAAGGATGCGCAGGAACTGTTTCTCGAAGCCGCTGCCGCCACTGGCGCGCAGGCCGACGAGCTGCGCAACAAGGGCTTGATGATGCTCGATGCCGCGATGGAAAGGGCACACGAAGTGCAAGCCATCGCGCTGGAAAAAGGCAAGCAAGCGGCGCAGACCACCGATGAATTCGTACATGAGCATCCGTGGAAGGCGATTGCCGTGTCGGCCGGCGTCGGCTTGCTGGTTGGCTTGCTGATTTCACGAAAGTAATTGCTGCACATGGATAGTCAATCATCCGGGCCGGGACAGGCCGGCGCCGCGCAGCCCGGTCTGGTTGCCGGTCTGGGCGGGATGGCAAAAAACGCCTTGGCCTTGCTGATAAGCCGGGTCGAACTGGCGGCATGCGAGCTGGGCGAAGCGCGTGACAATCTGGCGCGCCTGCTGCTGGTCGGCGCACTGGGCGTGCTTGCCTTGTGGCTCGGCGCGGCTTGCTGGACAGCGCTGATCGTCGTGCTGGCCTGGGATGCGCTGGGCTGGAAGATTTTGCTGCTGGTGGCCGCCTTTTATACCTTGCTGGCGCTGGCGATCCTGCGGCATGCGAGATCCATGCTGGAGCGGGACAAGCTGTCGATGCCGGCCACGCTGGCCGAGCTGCGTGGCGACCGCGACGCTTTGTTGTAAGTTGTGCGAGGAACTGTTGTGAAGCCTGCCGATCGCAAAAAGCAGCTCATTGCCGAAGGCCGTCTCTATCGTGCCGAGGTGATGATCGCCAAGGAAACTGTGTGCGCCAACCTGCAGCCGGAAACGCTGGCCAAAAATGCGATGACGCGCGTTGCCGTCATCGCGATGTCGCTGTTGCAGAAGCGAAGCGGTCTTGCTGCCTCCAGTGTGAATTTGCCGGCCCTGCTGCCGCTGGCACTCCGCGGCATTTCCGTACTGGCAAGGAAAAAATCCTTGCTGAAAGCATCCCTGATTGCCGGCAGCGTCGCCGGCACCGTTGCGCTCCTGATGAAAATGAAGCGGGCGGCTTCAGATCAGGAGCAAGACGATCCGAGCGGCTGATCGCGCAGCCAATTTATCGATTTGTAACTTGCCGAACTTACATCTTCCTCGTGGGTCCAATTCTCACTTTTTCACATCATGAGGAAATGTATATGCGCAATCGACTCAGCACGGCGTCCGACGCTTGCAAGCCAGCTTTGTCGGTACTGGTGGCAGTGCTTGCGCTTACCGCTTGCGCCAACATGAATGAGGTTCAGCGCGGAACCGCCACCGGTGCGGGCATCGGTGCAGGCGTGGGAGCGGTACTGGGTGCCGCTACCGGCGATGGCGGCGGACGCAGGACAGCCACGGGGGCTGCCATCGGCGGCGCGGCCGGCGCCGTCATCGGCAATATCTGGTCGGCCCGCATGGAGCAGCAAAAGCGCGCCATGCAGCAGGCAGCCCAAGGCACTGGCGTGCAAGTCACGCAGACGGCGGACAATCGCCTCAAGCTCGATATTCCGACCGACATCTCGTTCGACACCAACCGTTCCGACATCAAGCCGAACTTCCGGCCCATCCTGGACAAGTTCGCCTCGACCCTGGTCGAAAATCCGTACTCCAAGATCACGATCATCGGGCATACCGACAACACCGGCAGCGATGCGATCAACGATCCCCTGTCGGTCAATCGCGCTGCCCGTACCCGCGATTACCTAGCCGCGCGCGGCGTGGCATCCAATCGTTTCACCGTCGAGGGGCGGGGCTCACATGAGCCGTTGGTGCCCAATGATAGCGATGCCGATCGCGCGAAAAATCGCCGCGTCGAAATCTTCGTCGCCGAGTCGCAGGCAACTGCCCAGGCGCCACAGTCATCCGGCGGCGGGCCTGCGCCTGGGACTGGAACCCGATCCGGGGCCGGCGGCGGCTACTTGCTGCCGTCGCGATAAAGCGGGCATAAAAAAAGCCGACCCACAGGTCGGCTTTTTGGTTCGATGCAGCGCGTTTATTTCGCTGCTGCAGCCATGTAATCGACGGCAGCCTTGACTTCGTCATCCGAAGCCGACGCACCGCCCTTGGGCGGCATCATGCCGCTCTTGCCCTGGAAACCCTTGATGGCATGTTCATACAGGGTGGCAGAGCCTTGCTTGATGCGCGGCGCCCATGCTGCCTTGTCGCCAAACTTCGGTGCGCCTGCAACGCCGCCGCCATGGCAAGCCACGCAAGTGCTGTCATACAGCTTCTTGCCTGCATCGGCAGCCGCCGGAGCTGCTGCGCCGGCAGCGGGCGCACCCTTGACTTCCGGCTCCTTGAGCTTGCCGCCGGACTGGTTGGCCATGTAGACCACGGCGCGCGCGACTTCGACATCGTTCAGATCCGGGTTGCCGCCCTTGGCTGGCATGGCGCGGATGCCCTTGACGGCATGGTCGATCAGCGTCGATTCGCCTTGGGCGATACGGCCGGACCAGGCAGCGGCGTCGCCAACCTTCGGTGCGCCGGCAGCGCCGGTTGCGTGGCAGGCGGCGCATACGGCCTTGAATACGGCTTCGCCGGATTGCAGCTGCTTTGGCGCGCTCGCGTCTTTCAGTGTGTAGCCTTCATCGGCCACCGGTTGCAGACGTGCGGCAATCGCTTCCGGCGACTGGGCGGCCGAACCGGCGCCGACCTTGTCAGCATTGGATACGTACTGGACCAGCAGGACGATGCAGATGATCGGGACCAGAAAGCCGGCCACTACGGCAGCGATGAGCTGCTTCGGCGTTTTGATCGCGGATTGGTGTTCGTTGTGTGCGTCGCTCATTATTCCCTCAGGGCAATTGTCGAAACCGGTGGGCAGGTGCAGGAACTGGCTTGAATGCTGCAGCGCAATACCTTGCAAAACCCTTGATTATAGTCGGAAAGACCCCGGTTTGGAACGAAAAAAGCAATGGTTTGCATGGACGTCACGACAGAAAGACGGTATCCTTCATGCCTTCTTTTATGCATCCCTCTACGCGGCTGTAGCTCAGTGGATAGAGTATTGGCCTCCGAAGCCAAGGGTCGTGGGTTCGATCCCCGCCAGCCGCGCCATTCGATTCGATAACTCTTGACAGAAGTTATTGATCCTCGCTGTTTTTCCCCATTGTTTCGTCAGGAAGTCGTCCGGACTGGTTCTTCGATCTGGCCATTTTCGTCACGCGCTTCTTGTGCCTCGCGTTCACCGTTTCCGCTCTCCTAACGGCTTGATAGCCGTTGCTGCCCTTAGATAGTTGCAATAATTACAACCACCCCGATTTGGATGCTGCCCAAAACAGGCGCCGTTATGCCCACTATCGTTTTCCAACCGAGGGTGCAGGCGCATTAAAGGATAGATTAAAGACTGATTATGCATGTTAAAAAGTTCTGTAACCTATTGAAAACAAATGTTTTTTTCAATGCGTCTCACGCTCGAAAAACGCCCTGTCCGCGCTCGGCATACGAATCGTGCTCGCTTGGCATACGGTCCGTTCTCTCTGGAAAAACGATGCTCCACGCTTGAAGGACGACGGGTAGCCACGCGTGGAATACGATACTTGGCGGGCGATTTTTGCCATACGGATACCTTTTATCGCTCGAAAAACGATATTTCGGCTACCGCAATCGGAAAAATCACGCTGGAAATACGATAGCGAAGCCTCTCCACGCTCGGAATACGTGCCCCACCCGCGTGAAGCGTTGGATTGGCTGGCTTCGCAGGGGTTTTTTATGCTCGTGAAACCACGCTCGAACAACGATTGTCGGGCGAATTTCTGGAGCAAACTGCTTGCCACGCTCGAAAAACGAGGTTTCCCCCCGCTTTCTGCCTGTTGAACTGACCGTTGCGGGCCGTTGTAACGGGGCGCTTGGCTCTTCGCCACCATCCAGGCCTCGCTTGAAATACGAACCTGCCGCTGGCTAGCGCCGGAACCGGCTTTTCCACGCTTGAAAAACGTGTGTGTTGGCAAAAGCGGGGCGATTTTGGTTCCGCCATCTCGCTCGAAAAACGTGTGTCATCGCTCCAACAACGAGCCCCCACGCTCGAAAGACGAGTGGGGCCATGCTACCTTTGCCATCCGTCAACAAATCTGCCTGGAATCAGACATGCCCGCCACCGCCACCAAGCCCAAGTCGCTCAGCGAAGTGCTCCTCAAGATCGAGGCAACGATCGCCAACAGGAAGAAAAGGACGGCGGCCGGGCAGGCGGAAATGGCGTTTGGTGACGGCGATGGCGTGGCGGCTGCCGAGGTGCGCGGCGGCGTCGAGGATGCGTTGGACATCATCCAGCTGCCGCTGTGGGAAAACCAGGTGCGCGGCTTGCCGAACCCGCTGGCACGTTCGGCTCTGTTTAGCGTGGCGCGCCAGAACGAGCCGCGCCAGCATCTGAAGGAGCGACCGATCACCTCGGTCAAGGGCGTCGAAATTTTCTATACCGGGGAAGAGCTGCGGCAGGACGACGAAGACGTGTTCCTGAATCTGGTGCACCTGGCGCGCAGCCAGCCGCTGGGCCATGAAGTGTCATTTACCGCTTACTCGATGTTGAAGTCGATGGGCTGGCCCACGTCGTCGCCATCCTACGAACGGCTGCGCCTGTGCATTTTGCGGCTGACCGCCAACGCCGTCGAGATCCGCTTCGATGCCGGTTCCGGCAAGCGCGGCTACGGTGGCACACTGGTGCAGGAATTCACGTTCAAGGATGAGGAAGACCGGCACTGGAAAGTGCGCCTGAACCCAAAGCTGATCACGCTGTTTGCGTCTGACGCCTATACCCAGCTCGACTGGCGTCAGCGCCTGAAGCTGCGCTCGCCGCTGGCCAAGTGGCTGCACGGGTTCTACTTCACGCACCGCGAGCCGTTCGGCTATAAGGTCGAAACGCTCAAGGGGTTGTGCGGGTCGTCCGCGCACCAGCTTTACCACTTCCGCAATGGCTTGAAAAAGGCGCTGGACTTGCTGGTGGAAGAGGGATTTCTGAAATCCTGGCGCATCGATCCGGTTACGGACGTGGTCACCGTCCTGCGCGCGACGCGCTCCCAAGCTTTGCAGTAACACCGGCAAGGGCCGAAAAAAAACCCGCTTGCCTTGCGGCTAGCGGGTTGAAATCCAATTCAAGGAGAGTTGGAGGAGACAGATGCATATTACTGCGGTGCAGCAAACGTTTCCGCTTTATTGTGCGAATAACAGATATTCGCCATTTCAATAACTTGCTGCAAAAAGGCAAAAAAAAGCCCGGCACGCTTGTGGCGGGCGGGCTGTTGTCTCTCTCCATCCTGACGTGGATTTTTTATACTGCGGGCGAATATTACCCTATCTAGGGCAGAAATCGATGAATTTCCGCAGGACTCAAAAGGTTTCTCTTTAACATACTAACGGCTCGCAAGGTCATTGCTTTTTATATTTCTTAGTGGCAATTTTTCAGGTACGCTGTCTCGCACGCTTTCCTTGCTCCTCATGAGGGTAAGGAAATAGGCCGGGCGGTCGCCGTTTCATTCTTGCGCCTGCCCGTTATTGTCAGCAGACAGGTGCGTTTTCCGCGGAAGCGCAACCGCCGCGTGAAGCGAATAAATCGATACGGCCTTGACGCAAACCGTGCGCAGGGGCGGATATGCTTTCTTTCCATGGGAGACAGAGCGGGAAAGAAGTTTTGTGATCCGCACGAGCCGGAGCAGGGAAAGACTGTACCTGCACAGATGGCCGGAGGCTAAGAATATGAATAACTTGATTGCGCTCTCCGCAGACTATTACTGGGAACAGGACCCGGAATGTCGCTTTACGCGGCTGCAAGGCACGGGCGCACATTCCATTATTGCAGCCGATGACTTGTCGCAGGCGTTGGGAAAGGCGCCATGGGATATCGCGGGAATCGTGCCGCAGGATGCGGCCTGGACGGCGCTCAAGGAAATCGTCGCGCGTCGTGACATGTTTCGCGACGTTGAATGGCTATGGAGCGCCGGCGCCGCCGGCACTCGCTACCTCAGCGTAGCGGGTGAACCAATCTTCGATGGCGAAGGCCGCTTTGCCGGCTACCGGGGCATCATGCGCGACATGACCGCGCAAAAGAGCAGCGAAGCGGCACTGCGCCGCTTTCGCGCGGCGATGGATGCGTCGGGCGATCCGATCTTTCTGATCGACCGCGAAACGATGCGCATCATCGATGCCAACGACATCGCCTGTCATGCCAGCGGCTACAGTCGCGATGAACTGCTGACGCTGGGGCCGCCCGATTTCCTGCTGTCGGACCGCGCCGAGATCGAGCGCGATTTCGATGCCGTCATCGCGAGCGGGCAGGGCATGACCAGCGAATGCAGCGCGCGCGACAAGGCTGGAAATATCTATGTCTTCGAGCTGCAGCGGCGCGCCATCCGATTCGGCGAGCGCTGGGTGATTGTCACCATCGGCCGGGATATCACGCGCCGCAAGCGGGCCGAAGAAGCTGCAGTGCAACTCGGCCAGATGTACGCGGCCATCAGCGGCACCAACGAAGCCATCCTGCATGCACGCAACCCCGAGGAACTGTTCCAGCGTGTCTGCGAAGTCGCCGTGCACAGCGGCCAGATCGTTACCGCCTCGGTCCTGCTGCCCGACCCGCAGTCGGAGTGGGTGCGCGTGGCGGCGGTGGCCGGCTCCGGTGCTGAGACGCTACGCAGCCTCCACATCTCCTTTGACGAAAGCAAGCCGGAAGGGCGCGGCGTGGCAGGGCCGGCGTTTCGCACCCAAAAGGCATGCATCATCAATGATTTCCTTAACGATGAGCGGGTGCGGCCGTGGCGCGCCGCCGCCGGCAAGGAGCACGCCGCATCGTGCGCGGCGCTGCCCCTGATCCGTGGCGGCCAATCGGTCGGCGTGCTGCTGCTGTATTCGCGCGAAACCTATGCGTTCGACGATGAAATCGTGCAGCTGCTGGAACGCATGGCGCGCAACATCGTGTTCGCGCTGGACAATTTCGAGCGTGAAGTCGAGCGCCAGAAGGCGCTGGAAGCCTTGCGCGCCAGCGAAGAAAAATACCGCAGCATCCTCGAGAACATGGATGACGGTTACTTCGAGATCGACCTTGCCGGCACCTATATGGTCGTCAACGACGCGCTGTGCCGGCTGCACGGCTGCAGCAAGGACGAAGCGCTGGGGATGAATTACCGCGACTATATGGATGCCGACACGGCGCAAACAGTGTTCCGGGTATTCAATGAAGTATTCCGCACCGGTCAATCCGGCGAGCTGGCCGAATATCCGGTGTGGCGCCAGGATGGCACGCGCTGCGTGGCCCAGACTTCGGTGCAGCTCATCGTCGATGCGCGCGGCACGCCGACCGGATTTCGCGGCATCTCGCGCGACATTACCGCGCGCAGCAGGGCGCAGGAAGCGCTGCGCGCCAGCGAAGAGAAATACCGCTCGATCCTGGAGAATATCGAAGAGGCATATTACGAGGTCGATATTTCCGGCTGCCTGCAGATGTGCAACGAGGCATTCTGCCGCATGTTCGGCTACACCATGACGGAAGTGATCGGCCTGAACTACCGCCAGTACCATTCGCCGGACGAATCGATGTATGTCTTCGCCAATTTCAACGAGGTGTTCCGGACCGGCATCACGAAGAAGGGGATCGACTGGCGCCTGCTGCACAAGAATGGCGACATGGTCATGTGCGAGGGATCGATCCATCTGGTGCGCAATGCCTGCGGCGAGCCGGTGGGCTTTCGCGGCTTCCTGCGCGACGTCACCGCGCGCCGCGAAATGGAGGCGGCGCTGCGCGAGAGCGAAGAGCGTTTCCGCGACTTGACCGAACTGTCGTCCGACTGGTACTGGGAGCAGGACAGCGACTTCCGCTTCATGCAGATCAACGGCGACGTGCTCGGCAAGACCGGCATGGCGGCATATGACTATCTGGGCCGGACCTTGTGGGAGATGCCCTTCGAGAAGGTGCCGGCCGAACAGTGGATTGAGCACAAGGCGCGGCTGGCCGAAGGCAAGCCTTTCTATGAACTGGTGCTCAAGGCCGCCGGCGCGGACGGGGCGCTGCGCTACGTGAGCATCAGCGGCTTGCCGATGCTCGACGGCGACGGGCGGCTGATCGGCTACCGTGGCACCGGCAAGGACATCACCGAGCGCAAGGTGGCCGAAGAGCGCATCCGGCACCTCGCCAGCCACGACATCCTGACCTCGCTGCCGAACCGGATGATGTTCAACCAGATGCTCAGCCACCAGGTGCAGCAGGCGCGCCGTTATGGACGCCGGTTTGCGGTGATGTTCATCGACCTGGACCACTTCAAGGCGGTCAACGACAATTTCGGCCATGAAGCCGGCGACATGCTGCTCAAGGAAACGGCCAAGCGCCTGGCCGACAGCGTGCGCGCCAGCGATTTCGTGGCGCGCCTGGGCGGCGACGAATTCGTCGTGATCATCCAGGAAATGAGCGACATCGGCCAGCTGCGCTGCATCGCCCAGAAGGTCGTGGCGGCGGTGCGCGCGCCGCTGCTGCTGGCCGGCACGACGCACCATGTGACGGCCAGCGTCGGCATCTGCGTGTTCCCGGACCATGGCCTTGATGAAGATGCGCTGCTGAATCATGCCGACGCAGCCATGTACGAAGTCAAGCACAGCACCAAGAATGCATTCCAGTTCTATTTGCCGCACGATAGCTGAGTGCGGGCGCCGCATTTTCGCCGCACTCATTGTCGGGGCGGATAGGCAGGATTCCTGAAATAGGGCATGCTCTGCGGATGCGGCCGATGCGCCGTTGTGGAGTGATTTGCGATAGGGATGAAGCGATGCATTCTCGCGAGATGCAGCACAAGACATTTCTGCTGATGCTGATTGGGGTGACGATTGCCTTCGGCTGGATCATCTGGCCGTTTTACGGGGCGGTTTTCTGGGGCGTGGTGTTGGCCATCCTGTTTTCCCCCCTGTACCAGCGCCTGCTGGACAGGGTGGGCCAGCGCAGCAACCTGGCGTCGATACTGACGCTGATGCTGTGCCTGCTGGTCGTCATTCTGCCCACCACGCTGATTGCGATATCGCTGCTGCAGGAAGCCGTCACCGTATTCGAACGAATCCGCTCCAACCAGATCGACTTCGGCACCTATTTCCGGCAAGTCATCGATGCGCTGCCCGTCTGGCTGGTCAAGGTGCTCGACCGCTTCGGTTTCGCCCAGCTGGCGACGCTGCAGGAAAAGCTGGCCGCCAGTGCGGCGCAGGGCAGCCAGATCGTGGCCAAGCAGGCAGTCAACGTGGGCCAGAACATGCTCGACTTCGTGATCAGCTTCGGCATCATGCTGTATCTGCTGTTCTTCCTGCTGCGCGACGGCAAGATGCTCACGGCGCGCATCAAGCAGGCGATCCCGCTGTCGGCCGCGCACAAGCATCAGCTGTTTGATCGGTTTACGACCGTGATCCGGGCCACTGTGAAAGGCAATATTGTCGTCGCCGTGGTGCAAGGGGCACTCGGCGGTGCCATGTTCTGGTTTCTTGGCGTGCAGGCAGCGTTGCTGTGGGGCGCGCTGATGGCTTTCCTGTCGCTGCTGCCGGCCGTTGGCGCCGGTCTGGTGTGGGCGCCGGTGGCGATCTATTTCTTGCTCACCGGCGCCATCTGGCAGGGAGTGACGCTGATCCTGTTCGGCGTGTTCGTGATCGGGTTGGTCGACAACGTGCTGCGCCCGGTACTGGTCGGCAAGGATACCCGCATGCCCGACTATATGGTCCTCATTTCCACCATCGGCGGCATGGCGCTGTTTGGCTTGAACGGCTTCGTGATCGGGCCGGTGATTGCCGCGCTGTTCATCGCCGCCTGGGATATGTTCGCCGTCGAGCCCGACCTACACCATGGCGATGACGGCCGCTGAAGTCGTGCCCCTGCATGCCGCTCGGCTGCTGCCGGAACGTTGCCGGCGCTGCAGTCTCCCTTCTTCAGTGTGCAGCGGGGACGGGTTAGGGCAGCGCTTCTTCTTCGCGCAGCCAGTCGAATAGCTGCTGCAAGCCGTGCTGCGAGATTTCGATGGTGCCCGAGGCGGTGCTGCCGCCATCCGTGTTTTGCCTGATCTGAATCTGGATGGAAGCCCTGTTTTCAGGGGGTAAAGTCACGATCAGTTGTTCGGTGCCGCCGTCGGTCGCATTCTGGACTACGGCCTTGCCAAGCTCCACTTCATGGAATGTCGATTTCATGCATTTCTCCGCGCGACGTTGATCTTTATTTATAGATCAATTGCCTGGCATTTCGAGTCGGCGCCGCATCTAGAAGGATGATCTTTGATTACCGTCAGCCGGCATTTGCGCAATCGGAAAGCGCAGTGCCCTTGCCTCAATGTAGTTAAGAAATAGGATGTCTTGAAAGATAGGGTTACGCTCGAACTCGTGCGCCTGGAAAATACGGGCAGGCACGTCTCTTCGGCCTCACTTCCCGGCGTGCATGGCTTGAGCTTGCGCATCGTGGCGGCACCGCCGCCCTGTTAGATTGATCCATGACTGTGGGGGAGCGGCGGGCGCGGTGCCGGTTGCGCTGCTGGCTAGACCCGTTCCATTCTCTATCCTGATTCCAACGCGAGGGAGCCATGATGCGCGCATATCCGCCGCTGCTTGCCGGCATGCTGACTGTTCTGCTTGTCGGTTGTGGCGACGTGGCCAAGCTGCCGGTGGAGTCCGGGATCGGACCGCAGCCAGCCCTGCCGGAGCCGACGGTGTCGCTGATTCCCACGGTTCATGTCGCCAAGGCCACCGGATGGCCGGGCGGTGCCATGCCGCAGGCTGCCCGCGGTTTTGCCGTCAACGCGTTTGCCGGCGGCCTTGACCACCCGCGCTGGCTGTACGTGCTGCCCAACGGCGACGTGCTCGTCGCCGAAACCAATGCGCCGCCCAAGCCGGAAGACGGCAAGGGTATCCGTGGCTGGTTCATGAAGCGCTTCATGCAGCGCGCCGGCGCGGCCGGCCCCAGTGCCAACCGCATCACCCTGCTGCGCGACGCCGATGGCGACGGCGTGGCTGAAACGCGCAGCGTCTTCCTGCAGGGCCTGAATTCGCCGTTCGGCATGGCGCTGGTGGGCAACGATCTCTATGTCGCCAATACCGATGCCATCGTGCGCTTTCCCTATCAGCGCGGGCAATTGCGCATCAGCGCAGCCGGTACCCGGATCGCAAGCCTGCCCGCCGGTCCGATCAATCACCACTGGACCAAGAACCTCGTCGCCAGCCGCGACGGCCGCCGCCTGTACGCGAGCATCGGATCCAACAGCAATGCGGCGGAAAACGGCATCGACAGTGAAACCGACCGCGCCGCGATCCTCGAGGTCGATCCGGCCAGCGGCAGCACGCGCGTGTTCGCCTCCGGCTTGCGCAATCCGGTCGGCATGGCATGGCAGCCGCAGAGCGGCGCACTCTGGGTCTCCGTCAACGAACGCGACGAACTCGGCAGCGACCTGGTCCCCGACTACATGACATCGGTAAAGGACGGTGCGTTCTACGGCTGGCCCTACAGTTACTACGGCCGCCATGTCGATACCCGCGTCAAGCCGCAGCGTCCCGACCTGGTCGACAAGGCGGTGGTGCCGGACTACGCGCTGGGCGCGCATACCGCGTCGCTGGGGCTGACGTTTTATGAAGGCAGCCTGTTTCCCGCGTCATACGCCGGTGGCGCTTTCGTCGGCCAGCATGGCTCATGGAACCGCAAGCCGGCCAGCGGCTACCGGGTCGTGTTCATTCCGTTTGTAAACGGCAAGCCGGTCGGCATGCCGGAAGACGTACTGACCGGATTCCTGAGCGAAAAGGGCGAAGCGTTCGGCCGTCCGGTCGGCGTCGCCGTCGACCGCCGCGGCGCATTGCTGGTCGCCGATGATGTCGGCAATACCGTGTGGCGCGTGACGCCGGCCGCACCTAAATAGCGTACTGTGCCAAGCTGGAAATGCACGCCAATTGAGGCAGCTCCAACGGCGTGAATGAATCGCGCACTAATCGACTAGCGGCAATCTAACCAGCTTTCCGGCTACCGTCGCCTGGCGGGATTCATTGCCGCCCGCGCCGGCTGCTGTGGAGGAGAATGCTGTGAAAGCCTTCGCCCGCGCCCTGGCGGACCTGCATCACATCGCAAGCGCCGCTTCGATCCAGGAATTCCCCGCCGAGGCAATGCGCCTGCTGCGCAAATGGATCGCTTTCGATGGCGCGGTACTGGGCATGGGACGCGCCGAACCGGTGCCGCAGGCAACGCTCGAGATTGCCGAAGCCTATGTGCACAACAGGGCGCCGTGCATTCTCGACGATTATGCCGAGGTGTCGGCCGCCGACCCCATTACGCACGCCTTCCTCGACGGGCTGGTTGCACCCTTGCGCTGCGACTGCCGCAGCCTGTACGCCAGCCGCGCGCTCGACGCGCTTGCAACGTTTTCACGCAGACACGACCTGCACCACCTGATGATCTTTGGTGACGCGCCGCTGGCGCAGGCGCCGGCACGCTGGCTGGTCATGTACCGTGGTACCGCTTTGCCATTTAGCGCTGGCGATGAGCAGCGCCTGTATGCGCTGTGGCTGCACCTGGACATTGCGATCAGCGCCAATTGGCACCACGCGCTGGAGCGCATCGCATCCGACCGCACGGCAGCGG
This sequence comes from Noviherbaspirillum autotrophicum, assembly GCF_000818395.1. GTDB lineage: Bacteria > Pseudomonadota > Gammaproteobacteria > Burkholderiales > Burkholderiaceae_D > Noviherbaspirillum > Noviherbaspirillum autotrophicum. The sequence continues at coordinate 1,201,289 of NZ_JWJG01000028.1, forward strand.
CCAATTCCCCTGCCGATTCCGCCACGGCGGTGACTGGCGCCATGCGGCGCGCCCTGGCACTGGCAACGAAGCATGGCGCCATTCTCGCCGCCGATCCCCTGTTTGTTGCGCTAATGCGCAGGGAATGGCCGGACTTCCAGGAAATCAGCCTGCCGCAGCCGGTGCTCGACAGCTTCCTGCAGCGGCAAGGCTACCGGGGAAAATGCATCGATATCCAGTTTGCCGGATACGCCGGATGCATTGCCTGCAGCGTCAAGCCAGTTGCGCCGGCACGCCTGAGTCCCGCCGAAAACCGGGTCGCCATGCTGTTTTCGGCTGGGATGAGCCAGAAGGAAGTGGCGCGCGCGCTCGGCGTATCCGAGCATACGGTGCGCGCGCAATTGAAAAGCGCGTATGCCAAGCTCGGTGTGCATGACAAGGCGGAACTGACCCGCTATGTCGTCCTGAACTCGTGATACGGCGTGCCTGCCGTCATGTTGTTTGGGCAAGCGCAGAGCCGCCTGCGCAGAACGGTGATACAAGCTACCTTTCCGTCTTTAACCGGCGTGCGCTGCGCACGGCACACGCCACTTCATTTCAGGCAAAGACATGCGTTCTCTCCTTGCACGGCTGATGTCCGATCCGCGCTATCGCACCTTAGCGTCGCGCGCTGCCTTCCTGCTTTATGCCGCAGTGATCGTGGGCGGGTCGATTCCCGGTGCGCGCGCCGAAGTCGGTGAACTTGCTTCCGGCCTGACTTTGCATCTGACGACGTATTCCGTCATCGCCTTGCTGCTGTTTTGCGGTGCGCAAGGCAGCTCATCGCACAAGGCATGCAAGTCGTTCCTGCTCATCGCCGCCATGGGCGCGGTCGACGAATGCGTGCAAAGTCTTTTCCCCTACCGCGGCGCCAGCCTCGTGGATTGGTTCGTCGACCTCAACGCCGGCTTGTTCACCACGGCGATCCTGTGGTTGATCTGGCCAAAGGACGAGATTGGCGAGAAGTCGACCTCGCTTTCCTGAAGCGGCGCTGGGTGCCTGCCGCTATTCCGGATGCTGTTCCGGCACTAAATGATGCATGCGGGAACTAGTTGTCGGCCGCCTGTCTAAGCGTGCACCTCGCCATCGTCGATGCATCTGGCACGTCGCTTGCATTTTTCGAATGACGAGGCAACAGACACCACAGGAAAAGCACAAATTGTATTCATTAAAAAACATCCGGCGCATACGCGGCTTGGACGGCTCTGGCGTGACGGCATCGATTTACCGCGGCGGCCTGCGTGTAGGCTGGGTGCAGATCCCGGCTGATGGTGGTGCCGCCTTGTTCACGTTTGACAGCGATGGCGACCGCGCGCCGTTTGAAGAATATGTCGAGCACTGGTGGGACACGTCGCAAACGCAAGTGTCGTTTGAACTTACCGCTGTCGAATTTGCCCGCGCCACTCCCGGCTTCACGCCGCGCCTGCATGCAAAACTGAAATATTGGGTCACTGCCCTGGTCGGGGCCGCCACCCAAGTAAGGAAATTCAGCCCGGCTCCCTAATCCGGCTGCCTGAGCGCCACTGGCGCCGCCGACTGCGCTGGAATCGTGTCGCATGGATCGTCCGAACGCGACACGCGTGGCGTAAACCACACGTAATCGAACGCCGGACCCAGCGGCCCGTTCGCATAAGTGGCAGGATTTTGCGCCGTATCCACCTGTACCATTCCCACCGATAGCAGCACCGCCTTGGGCGCCCGCGCCGCCATATAGAGCGGGACTGCCATATCGCGGCGTGCATGGCCGTCGCCGACAATGGCCACCGCGCCTGCGTCGGCGAAACGCAACATCGTGTCCGCCATGACGGCGTCGCGCGCGCGTTGCGCCTTGGCGACCGCGTCGACGGCACGTCGCGGCAGCTTGCCGCAATGGCCGTCATCAATATCCTTGACCAGCTGCGCCTGGCGCTGCGGCGTCCATACGGTTTCCAGCGCCAGGCGCTCACTCTCGCCGGGACCAAGCGCGCCAAATCCCTGGCGCGACACCACCCGCAATTCTTCGCGTGACAAGTTGGCTGCTGCCACTGGCAATGTGTATTGCAGCGCCAGGCGCAGCAACGGTTCGTACGCTTGCCATTCCCATCCTTTGCGCATCAGTTCGCGCAACGCCTTGAGCTTGTCGCTGTGCGGCAGGCCGCTTTTAAGGATGGCATCCAGCTTGCCTTGCTGGTCGCGGTCGTACTGCTCCATCACCAGTGCCGGGCGCCTGCCGCGTTGCACGATTTGCGCCAGTAGTGTTGCCTGAATGTCGTGATGCGTCTGGTTGTCGTGAATTTCACCCAGCAAGACGAAACGCGCCTCGGACGCCTGCTGCGCCAGGACGGCGGGATCGACGAAGCGTTGCTCCGATGCTCCCCACACCTTGCCGATGAGCGGATGCCGTGTACGGTCCTCGCCCAGATGGGCGCAGGAAGCGAGTCCTAAAGCAAGCATGGCCATCCCCACAAACCTTCCAAGCAGGCGTGGCATCCTATTCCTTTATAAAAATAACTAATTAGCAATATTCCAATGGCTAGGAAAACTTCTTCCATTCTCGGGAATGCTAAAGCAAAGGTATTTCTAATCTGATATTAAAAATAACGGCTCAATATCCGTCGCGGCTACGGTGGTCTTTGCGGTTTGAAAATTGATACTTGGCGCCCCGCTGGTTACATTATTCATCCAAAAAACAGAGGAAAAAAATGACTTATCTCACGGGCGGGGAAGATTCAGTAGCCGCCAATCGTGGCATGAATGGCACTACCGTCCCCCAATTCCTCCCCCGGCCAGTCCGTCACGCGGCCACGACTGCTGGAAGACGGCGTGAGCGAGTTATGGCGCGAACGGGCGAATCGTCTTTAGGAAATCGGCGCCAGCCAGCAAGGTTAGAAATAATGCTGACTGTCGCCAAAGTAAGCGCTTCCTTTGGCGATCCGCACGGCCCTATCTTGGCTCGGCTGAAAGGCCCGACGCCTGCCGCTCCAGACTAAAAAGTCCACCCGGAAATTCTTGACCTAGATCAATTAATATCGCCGTCCGCGTCTTATAGAATGACCCGCTGTCAGCCAGCGCGCCGTGACATTTCGACGGAATGAAAACAAGGTGATACAGCTAAATGTAAGTCGGCGTAGGCGGTGCATAATGAATAGCATCGCGAGCTGACCATGACCGCTTGTCACCGTGCTTGCATTCCCGCATCCCGCGCAGCCAGTTGACACCGATTTCCCGATTCCCTGCAAATTTTTTCGACGGGCCGGCTCATATGCCGATGCCCAGGAGACCTCTATGCATCAACTTGAAAACCCCGTGATCGCGCTCGCCGAGCCGCAAGATATCTCCACCGAAGTACTGATCGAGAAATACGCGAAAGGCGACGAGACCACCATCGAGCAGGTGCAGACGCGCGTTGCGTTCGCGCTGGCCGAGGTCGAGCCGCAGAAAACCCGCAAGAAGCACGCCGACGAATTCCTGTGGGCGATGCAGAACGGCTTCATCCCGGCCGGGCGCGTCTCCAGCGCCGCCGGCACCGGCCTGCAGACCACGCTGATCAACTGCTTCGTGCAGCCGGTGGGCGACTCGATTACCGAAGACGCCGCCGGTAAACCCGGCATCTACCGGGCGCTTGCGCAGGCGGCCGAGACCATGCGCCGCGGCGGCGGCGTCGGCTACAACTTTTCCGCGATCCGTCCCAAGGGCGCGATGGTCAAAGGCACCGGCAGCAGCGCCTCCGGTCCGATCTCGTACATGAAAGTGTTCGACCGCTCCTGCGAAACCGTTGAGTCGGCCGGCGCGCGGCGCGGCGCGCAGATGGCGGTGCTCAACGTCGATCACCCGGACATCTTCGACTTCATCACCGTCAAGCAGGAAAAGGGGCAGCTCAATAACTTCAACGTGTCGGTCGGCGTCACCGACGCCTTCATGCGCGCGGTGGAAAGCGACGGCGAGTTCGAGCTCGCGCACGTCACCGAGCCGAACGCCGACTTCAAGAAGAAGGGCGCCTACCGTCGCGACGACGGCAAGTGGGTGTATCGCAAGATCCAGGCGCGCGAAGTGTGGGACCTGATCATGAAGAGCACCTATGCCGCAGCCGAACCGGGCGTGCTCTACCTCGACCGCATCAACACCGAAAATAACCTTGCCTACTGCGAAGTCATCGAAGCGACCAACCCGTGCGGCGAACAGCCGCTGCCGGACTACGGCTGCTGCTGCCTGGGCAGCCTGAACCTGAACGCCTACGTCAAGGAGCCGTTTTCGGAAGCGGCCAAGTTCGACTTCGACCTGCTCGCGAAAGTCACCAAGATCGCCGTGCGCATGCTCGACAACGTGCTGATCGCCACCAAGTGGCCGCTGCCGGAGCAGGCGCGCGAAGCCGACGCCAAGCGTCGTCTGGGGCTGGGCTTCACGGGTCTTGGCGACGCGCTGATCATGCTCGGCGTGCGCTACGACACCGAAGAGGGCCGTGCGCTGGCTGGCGAAATCTCGCGCGTGATGCGCGACGCCGCCTATGAAAGCTCGGTGGAACTGGCGAAAGAGCGCGGCGCCTTCCCGCTGTTCGACGCCGACAAGTACCTGCAGGGCGGCTTCGCGTCGCGCCTGCCGGAAGAGCTGAAAGCGCAGATCAAGAAGCACGGCATCCGCAATTCGCACCTGACCTCGATTGCGCCAACGGGCACCATCTCGCTGGCGTTCGCCGACAATGCCTCCAACGGCATCGAACCGGCATTCTCCTGGTTCTACAACCGCACCAAGCGCATGCCCGACGGCAGCAAGAAGGATTACACGGTCGAAGACCACGCCTACCGCGTCTACCGCGCGCTCGGCCACGACACGGACAAGCTGCCGGAAGCTTTCGTGTCCGCGCTGGAAATCACCGCGACCGACCACATGCTGATGGTGGCCGCCGTCGCCCCCTACATCGACGCGGCGATTTCCAAGACCGTCAACGTGCCGGAAGACTATCCGTACGACGAATTCCAGGACCTCTACCTGCAAGCGTGGAAGAAGGGCTTGAAAGGCATCACCACCTATCGCCCCAACAGCGTGCTCGGCGCCGTATTGTCCGTGCCGACGGCTGCTGTCGCCAACCCGCAACCGATGACGCTGCCCGAACAGGATAAGCGCCTGGTGCTGAAAGAACTCGCCACCAAGCCCGTGCTGGCCTCGCTGCGCTGGCCGTCGCGCCCGGGCCTGCCCGCCGGCGCCTCGGCCTGGATCAGCGAAATCATCCAAACGCCGCAAGGCGAATTCGCGGTCGGCGTATCCGACAAGGGCAACATGCCGTTCGAAGTCTGGGTGCTCGGTGGCCAGCCGCCGCGCGGCCTCGACGCCGTCGCCAAGACCCTGTCGACCGACATGCGCGCCAACGACCGCGGCTGGATGCGCCGCCGCCTGGCGCTGCTGGCCAATGCCTACGGCGACCCGTTCGACATGCCGATGCCGCCGAATGGCCAGATGGTGCAGGTGCCCAGCGTGATCGCCGCCTTCGCCAAGCTGGTCGAATGGCGCTACAACCAGTTGGGCGCGCTCGACAAGCAGGACCACGAAGCCACGCCGGTGCTCGACGCGCTGTTCGCGCCGCACGAGCCCAAGACCGGCACCGACGGCACGCTCGCCTGGGTCGCCGACGTGTGCAATCCGGCCACCGACGACGACTTCGTGCTGATGCTCAAAGAGCTGCAAATGCCCGACGGTACCCGCCGTCCGTACAGCATGTGGCTCACCGGAGGCCATCCGCACACGCTCGACGGCCTGTGCAAGCTGCTCTCCCACGACATGCGCGTGGTCGACCCGGCCTGGATCGGTATGAAGCTGCGTAAACTCCTCAACTACGCCGAACCGCGCGGCGACTTCCTCGCCCGCGTGCCCGGCAGCGAAAAGCAGGCCAGCTATCCATCGACCGTGGCCTACATCGCGCAACTGGTGATCCACCGCTACGCGATGCTCGGCATCCTCACCGAAGAAGGTTTGCCGGTGAAGTCGATGGGCGTCGTCACCGACGAGCCGACCCATCCCGCCAAACCGGCACCGACCATGCACGGCAAGCAGTGCAAGGAATGCGGTAACGCCGCGGTCATCAAGAAGGATGGCTGCGAGTTCTGCACCGCCTGCGGCGCCATCGGCGCCTGCGGCTGACGCGCTCGGCAGTCCACCACATGCCCCTCTCCTGAAAACGGAGAGGGGCAGGGGCTCCGATGTAGGAGCGCCTGGCGCAGGGGTGAGGGCGTTCGCCACACCCGCATCCCTTTCTCATTTACTTCACGCATCACCCATGTAATCGCAAATCCCCATCCACCGCTGCCATTTCCAGAGGAGACACCATGTCGCAAACCAAGATCCTGCTCGACGAATCCGATATCCCGACCCACTGGTACAACATCGTGGCCGACATGCCGAACCCTCCGGCGCCGCCGCTCGGCCCCGACGGCAAGCCCCTCTCACCCGACGCGCTGGCTGCGATCTTTCCGGCCAGCCTGATCGAACAGGAAATGTCGGCAGAGCGCTGGATCGCCATCCCGGAAAAAGTGCGCGAGATTTATCAGCTCTGGCGCCCGACACCGATGTTCCGCGCGCACCGCCTCGAGGCCGCGCTCGGCACCCCGTGCAAGATCTACTACAAGTTTGAAGGCGTCTCTCCCGCCGGCTCGCACAAAGTGAATACCTCTGTCGCGCAGGCCTACTACAACGCTGAAGCCGGCATCAAGCGCATCGCCACCGAAACCGGCGCAGGGCAGTGGGGCAGTTCGATGGCGCTGGCCGGCCAGATGTTCGGACTCGAAGTGCGCGTGTACATGGTGAAGGTCAGCTACCACCAGAAGCCGTACCGCCGCTCGATGATGCAGACCTGGGGTGCCGAAGTGTTCGCCAGCCCTTCCGAGCAGACCAACGTGGGCCGCGCCGCACTCGCGGAAAACCCCGACAACCAGGGTTCATTGGGCCTGGCCATCTCCGAAGCGGTGGAAGAAGCCGCCTCGCGCGCCGACACCAATTACGCGCTCGGCTCGGTGCTCAACCACGTGCTGCTGCACCAGACCGTGATCGGCCTGGAAGCGAAGAAGCAGTTCGAAAAGGTCGGCGACTACCCCGACATGATCTTCGCGCCCTGCGGCGGCGGCTCCAACTTCGGCGGCGCAGCCTTCCCCTTCCTCGCCGACAAAGCCGCCGGCAAGAACGTGCGCCTGGTCGCCGTCGAACCGACTTCCTGCCCGACGCTGACGCGCGGCCACTACGCCTACGACTACGGCGACACCGCGAAGCTCACGCCGATGACCCTGATGTACACCCTCGGCCACGACTTCATGCCGCCGGGGATCCATGCAGGCGGCCTGCGCTATCACGGCGACTCCGCGCTGGTATCGCAGCTCTATCACGAAAAACTGTTAGAGGCCGTCGCCGTGCCGCAGCTCGCCACCTTCGACGCCGGCGTGCGCTTCGCACGCTCGGAAGGCATCATCCCCGCGCCGGAATCAAGTCACGCGATCGCCGCGTGTATTGCCGAGGCATTGCGCTGCAAGGAAAGCGGAGAAGCAAAGACGCTGTTCATCAACCTGTCCGGCCACGGCCACTTCGACATGGGCGCGTATGACAGCTACTTCAGCGGCAAGCTGCAGGATTTTGCATATCCGGAGGAGGCGATCAAGGCGGCGCTGGAGAGGTTGCCGAAGGTGGGCTAAGCGATTGGTGGCGCAAGGCCGGCACGTGTGCCGGCCACGCCACGGCGCGATCACTTTGATAGTAGAAAGGAAAGCCGTGCAACGACGCCGTCCCACCATCGGAATTGCACTCGGCAGCGGCTCGGCGCGCGGCTGGGCGCACATCGGTATCATCCAGGCGCTCGAACGCGCCGGCATCGTGCCCGACATCGTGTGCGGCACCTCGATCGGCGCGCTGGTTGGCGCGGCCTACGCCGATGGGCAACTGGAGCGGCTTGCAAGCTGGGTAAAAAGCCTCAGCTGGCAGTCGGTAGTCAGCTTGCTCGACCCCACCATCGACGGCGGGCTCATCCAGGGCGAAAAGCTGCTCGCATTCTTTCGCGCGCACTTCAACGACAAGGACATCATCAAGCTGCCAAAGCCGTTTGGCGCCGTCGCGACCGAACTCGTCACGGGGCGCGAAGTGTGGCTGCGCAATGGGTCGGTGATCGAAGCCGTCCGTGCATCGATCGCCTTGCCCGGACTGTTTACGCCCGCCCAGCTCGATGGATGCTTGATGGTGGACGGCGGACTGGTCAACCCGGTTCCCGTGTCGCTATGCCGTGCGATGGGCGCCGACATCGTGATTGCGGTCGATTTGAACTGGGACCTCATGGGGCGCCATGCCGCACGCGAAGCGCAACCTGCGCAAGCGGCAGCCGGCAGGCTTGCCTCGATTCTGGACAAGCTGCCGCTAGGGCTCGGGCGCTTGAAAAGCGGGCCGGCGGCATCGACTGAAATGCCATCCATTTTCGATGTGCTCAGCATCAGTCTCCACATCATGCAGGTGCGTATCACTCGTAGCCGCCTAGCAGGCGAACCAGCCGATGTGATGATTCGGCCGCGTCTCGCCAACTTCGCACTGATGGATTACCACCGTGCTGCCGCCGCCATTACGGAAGGAGCACGCGCGGCCGAACTGGTGTTGCCGGAGTTGGAGGAGTTAATCGGTGGGGCTGGTTAGCGGAAGACTTGAGTGATTTACGTCAGGCCCGGCTCCATTAACGGTGATTCACTATGTCGAGTCTGACCCCACGTATATATGGGGTCAGACTCGATAAATTCTTAAGTCGAGTCTGCCCTCCGTTTACGTATTGGTAGACGCCCGCCATGCCCGCGCCCTTGTCACAGGCATATTTGCGCATGCCACCAAATGCGCGAACAGCTCGACCGACTAGAAGAACAGGATGCCGCCCAAGGATACGCCGTTCATGCGGGCGGTAGTGCCATCCACCGCTTTCGAGCGGGTCTGGCCTATTTCGCCTACCAGCGTGACGCTTTTGGTCAGCGCATAGTAGGAGCCGAGCGTGATGTTGCTGTTGGAGCGCAGGCCGGTCGTGTCTTCCTTGTTGCGGCTGATGCCGTAGCTGGCGCCGAGTTTCAGCTTGTCGCTGGTTTTGTAGGTCGCCTGCAGCAGATAATCGGTCGTGCGGATATCGCCCTGGTCTCCTTCGCTCAAGATGCCGAGGCCCTTGCCGGTCTGGACATTGGCGAGCACGCCGAGCGCACCTGCAGTGTAGGAGCCGCCGATTTCAAAACCGCTCATCCGATACTCGCCGGCGAGGGAGGAGGTGTTGAACTTCTGGGTCTTTGCGCCGAACCAGGTCTTCAACCCATCCTGGCTGTAGCTCAGTTGCGCCTGCACCTGAGGTGTCGATCCGGCGCCGGTGCCTGCGGCGTCGGCGCTGACCGGGCTGACCAGCGCTGCATCGACCTTGAAGCCAGCCGATGTCGGCGAGCTGTACGCGATCTGGCCGTAGGTGCCGAGGTAGCTATAACCCGCGCCGATGTGCCCGAGCGCGACACGGCCGCGTTGCGTCGCCTGCACCGGTGCGCCGGCGCCCAGCAGCGTCATGTCGCCCAGGATCGCGCCGGAACCGAAGATGCCGTAGTCGCGGCCCAGCTTGAGGGTGCCGAGGTCCGCGTTACCGAATGAGAAAAACGCCTGGCGTACGTCGACGCCGCTGTTGGCTGCAATCGCGCTGTCGGTCGCGGTATGGGCCATAATGCCGATGGTGCCGGCGACATCGTATTCTCCCTGCTTCGATTTCACGCTCGTGATCAATCCGTTCGGCAGCAAGCCGTTGCCGATGGTGGTGCGGCTGCCTTGGCCGCCGCATCCCAGGGCACGGCCGGCCAGTGCAGTACCGCCAACCACGTCGTCAGAGCAGTTCACCGCTGTGTAGTAGGCGTTCACAATACCGCCGACCGAAACGGTCCATTCACCGGCCTGCATATCGACCGCATAGGCCGCCTGGGTTCCGACAATTGCAAATCCTCCCGCTAATAATATTTTTTTCATTCATCTCTCCCTTGGTTAATATTTAAAGGTCGCCACTAATTGGCTTGCGGACTATCGCAAATTGCATGCCGACAACGAGGCGTTCGCATGTGAGGGCCTGCAAGCAGCTAATCTCATGGCGGCATCGGTAGATTTCATGCCGCTGCGCGCGGCCCTGTTACGCCATTCAATCGCTTTGTTTGTGCGCCTGAGCCCTTCCTCGGCAGCGCCAAACAGCGGTTTCCAATTGTGTGAATTTGGATCGATCAGCAACAACAGTGCTCAAATTTTGATCAATGCTCTACTGTGAAGAATATAGATAGGATTAGCCTCGGAGGCCTCCCCGTGCCGGAATCGAGCCACGCGATTGCCGAGGGCTTGCGCTGCAAGGAAAGCGGAGAAGCGAAGACGCTGTACATCAATCTGTCCGACCACGGGCACTTCGGCATGGGCGCGTACGACAGCGACTTTGGCGGCAAGCTGCAGGATTATGCTTGTCCGGAGGAGGCGATTAAGGCGGCGTTGGAGCGGTTGCCGAAGGTGGGGTAGGTTTGATGTTGCTTTGATGTTGATGCGGCGGAGCCTTGAGGCTTCGCCCTTTTGTTTGCTCGCGTACGGAAAACGGGGGCAGGTCTTGCAATCAAGCGGATGTGTGACTGCAAGACTTAACCCGAAAGCGGTGGTAATAGACTGCGAGGGGCTTGCGAACAGCAGTTATTCCTTATCCGTGAGCGCAACCACTCTTTCCATGCGGACTACAATCCAATCGAAAATAAGCGCTCTGCGTTCAGCGCGCCTGAATGCGATTAAGATATTCGACCAGCATCAGGATGCGTCCACGAACCACGGCTGCCGCGTCATAGTTGCCGCGCGCTTCCTTGTAGAATTCGGCGTTCTCGATCTGGAACTCCTTGCCCCAAACAGGCATGGTCCGCGTGCCATGGCTTGGCACATTGGCGCCTTCGATCACTTCGTATAATCGTGCCGTCGGCAACACTCCGCCATTCTTCTTGGCGAGCTGAGTCAGGTCCGCAGGGCTGCTGCGCAGTTGATCCGCCATCGGGCCGTCGCCCTTGCCATTTATGCCATGGCATGTCGCGCAATTTGATTCGAATTCCTGCTTGCCAAGGTCTATTTTCTGTTGCTGCGCGAAGACAGCTCCACTGTAAGCCGCCATGCCAACAACAATCAGCCATACTTTAATTGTAGTTTTCATTTTATGACTCCAAGAAGTTGATCAACGATCAGTTGCGGGCGAAGGCTTATGCCGAACTCCAACCCTTCGTTGATCTTAGAGCCGCCTACTACCGTGTAAATTGACCCCTATCAGCTTAGCTGGACTTTATCTATTTCTGGCTATGTGGCAAGCGCAGGGGGCGCTTCGCGCACCGATTCGACGAGAGCGATTTGCTGCGACAGCGCGCCCCCGATGAATCCGTCGGCATTCGTGCAGAGGTAGGGGCAGACTCGATCATTCCCTTATGTCGGGTCTGCCCCCTATCCACACGCACTCCAGCCGCCTTGCGCCCTCAATGAAAAGCAGCTTCGAGTGCCTGCAAACCAACCTTGGGATCAAGCATGCCGTTGTAGATATCGGGAATAGCCCGATTTACGCCGAGCAGCTGATAGACGGCCACCATGGCGCACCGCACGGAATACTCGACGGTGAACACCACATCGTCTTCCAGTTCGACAAACTGCCCAAGGAAGGCAAAATTCTCTGCTCCTTTCGGCAATACCAGCGGGCGGTCGCCTGGGGCCCGGCAGGCAAAGAGCGCGGACGCGTACGGAAGCATGACCGTGGTTACATCCGTCGTCGCAAGCACATGGTCGAGAATGTCATCGAAGCCCAGATGATGAACCAGCTCGGTCAAGATTTCTTTGCCGGTAGCCTGGCTCATGGATTTCCTGACATAGTCGCCCACCTTATCGATCTGAAATCCATATCCCCAAAGCGTGAACGTATCCTTCGGCAGATCGGCGAAGTGCGGTTGGTGAGGCACGACAATCGACAGGTGCCAGCCCGATTCATGCCACGTCATCAAGGCGCCGGTGCCGGGTTCATTGCCCGAGTAGGCGGCAATCCGGTTGAGCAGGGCGTCGTCGCGCATGGTCAGCGTGAACGACTCCCACTTGTGCTCGTCGATGTTGCCGTAGAAAGCGGCAGGCCGGCCGAAGTCGGGCGCCTTTTGCGCAATCTTTTCCCACAGTGACCAGCCATGGTCGCGCCGGTCTCGCACCAGTTCCGGCACGTCGTCGTTGCCGCCATAACGCGCGTCGGCCGTGATCGATCCCAGCGTGAAGAAAGCCAGGTCATTGGCGCCCAGCGCAATCTGTGCTGGGCTCTGCGCATTGTCGATATGCAGGCAGGTGGCACGGCGCCCCTCGTCCGCGGAGCCGGTAAAGTCGGCGTCGATCACGCGTGTGCCAAAGCGGACGTCGACACCTTGCGCAACCAGCCAGCGCTGCAATGGCACGACCAGCGAGTCGTACTGGTTGTATTTGGTCCGCTTGACACCGGCCAGCGTATGGATCCGTGGGAACTCCTGCACAAAGCGCAGAAAATAGCGGCGCAGTTCTGCTGCGCTATGCCACTTCTGGAACGCGAAGGTGGTGCGCCACATGCGCCAGAAATTCGTGGTGAAAAAATCCTCGTCAAAAAACTCATCGATACGACGGCTGCCGATCTGTGCTTCACCGAGCGCCAGCAGGCGTAACATTTGCGCACGATTGCGCATGGAAAAACCGAGCTTGCCGGCATCAACGATTTCATGGTCGGCGTTGATGAGCCGCGCCTTGGCATTCGTCTGGACATGGCTATTGAATTGCCGGCATTCCTCCCGCACCGACAAGGTGGCATCCTCGAGCGACGGAATGGTGTCAAACAGATCCCACATGCACAGATACGTCTCGTCCGTCAGCATGCGGCCGCCTCGTGTGACCCAGGCATGCGCCGGCGGCTGGTTAGGCGCGTGGCCGCCATCGAGCGCGCCGCCGGGCAACCCCAACTCTTCAAGAATATGAATGTTGGCAGCAGGGACCTTGCCGTCGCGTATCGCAAATGCGGCGGCTGCCATGCCGGCGATACCGCCGCCGACAATCCAAAGATGGGCAGATGCCGGATTTATGTTGTGCATTGATTCAGCCGATTTCATTTTCAATTCCTCTTTTTATGAGAACGGACCATGTTCGCTTCACCTGGTATTTCAGGAGGCGTCTGCAGCCGACTAGCGACCGTACAGGACATTAAACTGCTAAATCCGCGCGCGCGGACGTTCGTATTGGGGCAAGAAAACGCAATGGATCATTGCTGAAAATGGCGTGAATCGACGAGAACGAATCGATGTCGGCCGAAGTGGGCGCTGCGATCGCTGCACAGGCGGTCGGCTGCACCATCACTGAACAGGCGAGACAGCCAGGTGCCTGAGCGGCCTACCCCAGCGGATTGACGACGAATGCCGGCATCGGCGCGTCATGGGAACGGGTGGCTAGAAAACGCTGGGCGGCATCCAGCGCTTCGCCGATCGTTACATGCATATCGAGATAGCGGTAGGTGCCGAGACGTCCGACGAAGGTCACGTTTCTTTCATGATTGGCTAACGCAATGTAGTGCTTTAGCTGCGACTTTTCCTGCGCCAGCTGGATCGGATAATAAGGCGTGTCATTCTCTTCGCAGAAGCGGCTGTATTCCTTGAAGATCAGCGTGTTCTCATGCGTCTCCCAGGCTGAGAAATGCTTGTGCTCAGAAATGCGCGTCCATGGAATGTCTTGGTCGCAGTAGTTGATGACCGGGTTACCCTGATAGTCCCCGGTGTGGCGCTCAGTGACGAAATCCAGCGTGCGGTATCCGAGGCGGCCCTCCGGATAACCGAACCACGCGTCGATCGGGCCGCTGTAGAAGACGTGGTCATACTCCTTTGCCATGCTTCGCGCGAAGCCGGTGCCCAGATGAAGTGCGATATCCGAATGGTCGAGCATGCGCTGCACGATATGGGTATAGCCGCGCCTTGGCATCCCCTGGTAAGTGCTGGCGTAATAGTTGTCGTCATAATTGAAGCGCACCGGAAGCCGGCGCAGGATGCTGGCCGGCAGTTCCGACGGGTGCATGCCCCATTGCTTGACCGTGTAGCCCTTGAAGAACGCGTCATACAGGTCGCGCCCAACGAAACGCAATGCCTGCTCTTCAAATGTCTGTGGCTCGTCGATGCTCTTGTCCGCGACCGATTCCAGGAACGCTTGTGCTTGCTCGGGATTGAAGGTTTTGCCGAAAAACTGATTGATGGTCAGGAGGTTGATGGGTAAGGAAAACACCCGGCCGCGAGCGATCGCCTTCACCCTGTTCGTAAAAGGCATAAACTCGTCGAACTGGCGTATGTAGTTCCATACTCTTTCACTGCTCGTATGAAAGATATGCGGCCCGTAGACATGCACCATCACGCCGGTCTCGCCATCCCGCTCGGTATGGCAATTTCCGGCAACATGCGAGCGGGTTTCAAATACGTCGACCGCATGGCCTGCCTGCGCCAATTCATGCGCAATCACCGCTCCGGAGAAGCCAGCGCCGACGATGCCGATTTTTTTCATGGTTTTCATTTCGCTCGTGGGTTTCGTTGGCACCGGCATGCGGAGCATCGTGATGGCGCTGCTCGCCAGCAGGGCGAGCATGCAGCAGCCGGCATCGCATTCGTCGGCAAACGTGCAATCGGTGTTTCGGTAAAGTATTTCGCTGATTGCACAGGCATCACCGACCATATCCGGGCCGGATTTTGTGACACTCCCTTGTTGGCGGGGAGCGACGTGAAACCAGCGCCTGTGATTGTCAGGGCAACGCTCCTTTCCGACGCCGGCTGGAGAAGTCAGTTGCGGATCTCGGGAACAGTAGTGCGCGCCTGGAAATCGGGATGACTGCACGCATACCCAAGGTGCATTGGTCGCCCCCATTGCTCAAGGACGATGACCTGTGAAGGTTGCCGGACGCGCTGCCGATGAACTATCTGGCTTCGCTTTAGGCGACCGGTGCCTGTCAGTGGCACATCGCTTTACTACTCGGCAAGCGTCCCGTCACAGGCACTCAATGCATCTGGATATGCTGGCGCAGCTCTTCCGGGCTGAAGTGGGTGTAGTCCTTGTTGAGCTCGAGCTTTACTGCGTCCTGCAGTGAAGGGTCGAGAAACTTGCGCAGTGCGCCGAGGAATTGCGGCGATACCACCAGCGACAGTTGCTGGAAACGCCCTTCGCGGTGCGCCCGCAGCAGATATTCGGCGATATCGCGCGCGAAAAACTCGGCCGCCCGCTTGTCGGGCATCTGCTTCGGCTCGAAGGTCTTGTTCGGCGTCGCCCCGCCCACGTTATGGATACTCTTGCCCGCAGAGGTCGGCCCCATGCGGTCGGTCTCCACCTCGCTAGTGCTCAGGCGGGCGGCGTCATTCACCATATCCTCGAACTCCTCGAGTGGATCCGTGAGGTTCGACTGGGAAAAGAACCTTGCACGACTTGCGTTAGCTGAAACAATCCAGGTCGCGGCCACGTTGTCCTCCTTGAGGCGTTGATAAATACGTACGATGCGCAAAACGGATGAAATGTTCCCACGCTTAAGCCGCTGACCTGGCTTCCGTCGTCGTGCTTCTTGCCTCTGGCAAAAAACGGGCGCTGGCCGTGCAATCAGCAGAAATGTGATGGCAGGGCCTACCGCGGAAGTATGCTTGTCAAGCGCGCTGCAGTTTGTCGGTATTGCCGGGGGAATTCCGGCCCCGCTTCCAGAGCGATCCGACTGGCACACGGCGCAAGTAATGACAAGTCCTGAAGGGTAAGTTTTCTTCCATCAACCAGACCAAGACGTGGCCAATGCGCGCGGGGAATTGGCCGCAGTTAATGGTCGCTAATGGCAACAGATTTGCGCTGCCTGCGAAAGAGGCATCGGCCGCCCGATATAGTATCCCTGCACCTTGGTGACTCCCAGGCGCCGGAGGGTCTTGATTTCCGATTCGGTCTCGACGCCCTCCGCCACGATGGCCGTTCCCGTTTCTTCTGCGAATTTGGAAAACGCCGCCGCCAAAGCCCGGCGCGAGCTATCCGTGTCGATATTGCGCGTCAAACTGATGTCCAGCTTGATGCGGTCCGGGGCGAGGTTCAGGATATGGCGGAAACTGGCATAGCCGGCGCCGGCATCATCGACGGCGATTTTCAGGCCGCGATGACGAAACGGGCGAATCAGTCGCGCCAGCTCATCGTAGTGGTCAACGACGGCATGTTCCGTAATTTCCAGCATCACGCGATGCAGCGTCTGATCTTGGAAGATCTCCTCCAATACGCCGTCCAGAATGTATTCTGGCGATATGTTCACGGACATGTATATGTCGTCCGGTAAATGCTCCATGGCGCGAAGCCCGAGACGGATCGCCCTGGCTTCCAGTTCCGATCCCAGGCCCACTTCCTTTGCATCGCAAAACCACGCATCCGGTGGACGATACGGGTCTGGGCTAAAGCGGGACAGCGCTTCGAAACCGACGACCTTGGCTTGCTCCAGGTCGTAGATTGGCTGATACACCATGGACAGGCTGTCACTTTCAAGCGCAGCCAGAATTTTTCCTTCAAGCGTCTTCTGGCGAAGCGATACCTCGCGCTCCTTGTCGATCAATCTTGCCGCGACATCGGCAAACACCCGCATCATGTTGAGATCGCGCGCATCCAGCGACTGGTCCGGCGAATAACTGAAGCAGCAAAATGTGCCATAGTAACTTCCATCGGCCAGCAAGATGGGAACACTCAGATGCGCGCCGACCGGCAGGGCGTGCGTGACGGGGAGCGCAGCGGCAACCGGGTTTTGCTTCGCATCACACATCAGTTCCGGCAGCCGGCCATCGACAACGCGCTGACAATACGATTCCTCCAGCGGGTCGCTTGCGCCGGGTTGGACCGGGTTGTCTGGGCCAGGGGGATCCACCGTGCGGAATACCCGCCGGCCCCGTACAAATTCCGAGACAAATGCCACATCCATTTGCAGGTGTTGGCGAATCGCATTCAATAATTGCGGAAGCGATTCACGCCCCTGAATCTCGGACTCGCCAACACTTTGCAGAAGTAAATCGGAGAAAGCCATGTGTTCCTACTCTGTCATCATTAACTGAGAAGAGGGGAATCCGATAAAGTTCAGAGAGGAAAACGGGATTAACGCTTCAATCAGCTTTACTTGGGGGTATTGGCCGCATAGGAGTGCGTTTGCCCGCGACCGAATAGGCGTCAATGGCTTTTGAGAGCTCCGCAAACTTGACCGGTTTGCGAAGCGTCATGTCGAACGCCGAACGCGCCGTGCCGTCTGCGTAGGGGGCAGCACCCGAAATCGCAACCAGTGCGACATTGGCGAAAGACGGCATCGCGCGGATCCGTCTTGCAAAGTCCAATCCGCTCATCTCGCCCGGCAAATTGATATCGCAAAATACGATGTTGGGCTGTATTTCGGTGAGGAGTCGCAAACCGGCGTCTGCGTTCGTGACGCAAGTGGCGACACACCCCTTTACTTCCAATATGTCCCTGAGAACTTGCGCAAAGTACTGGTCGTCCTCGATGACGAGTACCTGAATTCCATGTGAATTTTCCATACTCGTCCTGCGATTTTGCTTGTCGCGGTAAATGCATCCAAAGAGCAACTGTACCGGGCAAGCAGGCCGTTTTCATCTTGAAACCGGATATTGTAGCGCTTAGTGTTACTCAAATTTTGTGAAACCCGGAGACGGGCGCTCGGTCGACGGGGCTACGTATTTTGCTGCACCAGCGTTGTGACGAGTTGCGTGAAGTCATGCAGCTTGAATGGCTTTGTCATCACTGCCGTTCCGGCTTCCCCGAAGCTCTCGTCGGGCCGTGCATCGGCGACGTAGCCGGTGATGTACAGGACCTTCAAGTCGCCTTGCAGCCTGCGAGCCGCCTCGGCTAGCTTTTTGCCGTTCAACACGCCCGGCAGCCCGATGTCGGTGACCAGCAGCTGGATCTTTTCTTGCGCTTCGATGATGCGAAGGGCGGATGCGCCGTCCGGCGCCGGCATGACTTGGTAGCCTAGGTCGCTCAATGCTTCCGAAAGAAGATTGCGCAGCGGCGCTTCGTCCTCCACGAGCACAATCGTGGCGGCTTCCGAGGAGCGAGGCACGCGGGGTGGTGCGGTTGCGCCCCCATCCTCGGGGATGACGCCATCAAACGCGGGCAGATATATCCGGACCGTCGTGCCGGCATGTACCGTGGACGCGATTCTTATTTCTCCGCCGGATTGCTTGACGAACCCGTAGACCATCGACAGGCCCAGGCCGGTCCCGTGCCCCAGCGACTTCGTTGTGAAGAATGGTTCGAATGCCCGTTGCAGCACTTCCGGCGTCATGCCGGTCCCGCTATCGGCGACGGCGATGGTGACGAACCTGCCGCGCGGCAAGCCGTTCGCAGCATCCGCAGCGGATCCGTCTATCAGAACGTTTGAAGTCGTGATCGTCAGCTGCCCCCCTTCGGGCATGGCATCCCGCGCATTGATCGCGAGATTCAGTAGCGCCGAATCCAGCTGATTCGGATCGCACAGGGTGTTCCAGCCGTCATCGGCGAGCGCCGTGTGCATTTGCACGGCTGGCCCGACGGTGCGCTGGATGAGCTCCAGCATGGAGCGGATTCTGTCGTTAACACGGGTCGGCGTGGGCGACAGCGGCTGCCACCGGGAGAATGCCAGCAACCGCTGGGTAATGGAGGCTGCCTTGTCGACGACCGCCTCGGCCCTATCAATATGCCGTGAAACGGCCTCGCGGTTATCCTGCGCGAGGCGTATGCGCATCAGTTCCAGATTGCCGGAAATGCCGGCCAGCAGATTATTAAAGTCGTGCGCGATTCCGCCGGTCAGTTGCCCGATGCCCTCCATCTTCTGGCCGTGCCGCAATGCGTCTTCGACCGCTTCGCGACGCGCCACTTCGTGTTCCAGATTGTCGGCAACCTCTCGCCACTTTTGGGCGGCAATCTTCTGGCGGTACGATTGCTGCATCACCAAGATCAACAGCACGACGAGCGCGCTGGATACGGCAACCGCGGTCCCGCCGGCCATCATCACATCGCGCCTCCACTGTTCGAGCGCGACGCGCTTCTCGATACTAAAGCTGACATAGAGCGGAAAGTCTCTGATCTGGCTGTACGTATTGATGCGTTCGATTCCATCGACTTGGGAAACCGCCGTGTAGGCGCCCCGCGGCGACTGCTTGATGTGCATAACAAAAGGGCCGTTGGGATTGAGCCGTTCCGGGCTTGTCAGCGCCGGATAGCGCACCATCAAGGTGCCATCTTCGCGCATCAGCGGGATCAGATAGCCGTCGGACGGCGCAAACTGCCGCCAGAAGCTAATGAAATAGTCGATCGGAACGCAGGTGAAAATGACGCCGTCAAATGCGCCATTGGCATCGGTACGGGCAACGCTGATGGCAAACTGGCGCTTGCCGCTTACTCTTCCTGTATAGGCTTGGCCGAAAAACCTTCCCCGGTGTCCGCCGTTTTTGTGGGCGAGGAAGTAATCCCGGTGCGCGATGGTGGTATCGGCCGGGTACGCCAAATTGCTCGCCCATACTCTGCCTTGCGCGTCGGCGATGCCGATGACGGATACCTGGGCGAAATTCGACGTAAGGTGTGCCAGCGCCTGCTGCAGTCTTTTGTCGGCCGCAATCTGGGGCCAGGTCTTGCCGTCAGCGAGCATCGCGACCTCGCTGATGATGAGCGAGTGCGCCTGCAAGACGTTATCAGCATGCTCTACCAGCGCGACAACCAAGCGCTGCGCGCGAGAATGGACGTCCTCGAGGGTGACGCCATGCCGGTGCCATGAAAACCACCCGGCGATCAGCGCTGGAAGAACGAGGGAAAGCAGAAGCAATATCCGCAGGGACCATGAGGCGTTGCTCACCATGCCCGGCTCGTAGAAGGCGAGCCACCAGCGGCGCGGGCCTTGGATATTTCCCTTTTTGGGCACTGCGGTATCGTTCATTTATTTCGAGTTTTTAATCACCGCACGAAGGAGGGTTTTTGGCCGCGCCACGCCATTGACCGATGCGGCATTTGATCTGACTTTTCCCGCGATTATCCAGGCCTTGCGGGCACGGCTAGAGGGTAGCAAATAGGTGACCCATTATAGGGAGAATTGTCATGAAAACATTAAATGAAGCGAAAATGGATGGGACATCCTCTGCGTTCTCCCTTCACGATCGGTTCGCTTCCATTCATGCGCCGAGCATCTCTGCCCACATCTCCGTACAATGATCGGCTCGATCGACCTTCTTTGCCCGACTAATCAACCGAGTCCCTTTGATGAGCTACACCCCAAGTCGCACGCTGGCCTATGGCTGCCTTGCCCTCTCCATGTCCTTAGTCGGCAGCTATGTCGCCTTGTCAAAGCCGCTGGCCATCGTCTTTCCGGTTTTTCTGCTGGCCTGGCTGCGCTTTGGCATCGGCGGGCTGGCGATGCTGCGCTGGCTGAAAAAGCCGACGGCCGAGCAGCCGATGTCGTGGCAGACCAAGAAGCTGGTATTCCTCGAATCCTTCCTTGGCAATTTCCTGTTCACGATCTGCATGATTTCCGGCGTGCGCATGACCAGTGCGGTGTCGGCCGGCGTGATCATGGCCACCATTCCGGCAGTGATTGCGCTGATGAGCTGGGTCTTCCTGAAGGAGCGCATTGGGCCGCGCATCTGGGCGGCGGTGGCTTGCGGCGCACTGGGCATCGGCCTGCTGGCGCTGGCCAAGCCGTCGCATGGGACGGGCGAGATCCAGCAGGCGGCCTGGCTCGGCAATCTGCTGGTGTTCGCGGCGGTGCTGTGCGAAGCGTCGTATGCGGTGATCGGCAAGAAGCTCACCGCGGTGCTCAGCCCCAAGCGCATCAGTTCCATCATCAACCTGTGGGGCTTCGCGCTGATGACGCCGCTGGGCCTGTATATGGCGGTCGGCTTCGACTTTGCGTCGGTCGCGCCCGGCACGTGGCTGCTGCTGGTGTTTTACGGGCTGGCTGCGAGCGTGTGGACCGTGTGGTTGTGGATGACCGGGCTGAAGTCGGTGCCCGCCGCGCAGGCCGGCGTGTTTACCGTGATGCTGCCGGTGAGCGCCGCGCTGGTGGGCGTGGTGGTGCTGGGCGAGACGCTGACCGGCATCCAGATGGCTGCTTTCGCCGTTTCGCTGGCCGGCGTCCTGCTCGCCACCGTGCCGACCCGCAGCGCGAGTGCGGCGCTTTCCTCTCAAACCGGCAGCACCGGGAAGCTCGAGGCGTAGGGGGCACGCGTGCACGGGCGCCCGTGCCCCGCACCTGTCATGCGCCACCCACGCCATGCATCGGCTCGTGCGGCAGCGGAAGCAGAGACCGGGGCTGCCGCATAATCCGGGATATTTCGTTCGCCGCAATCGCCTTCGAGATGAAGTGCCCCTGAATTTCATCGCAGGATAGCGCGCGCAGCGCGTGCAGCTGCTCCGGTGTTTCGACACCTTCTGCCACCACACACATATCGAGTGCGGCCGCCATCGATACGATGGCGCGAAACACCGTGTAACCTTCCACCCCTTCGCACAATGCGCGCGTGAACTCCTGGTCGACCTTGAGCACGTCGACGTCAATCCTGTGCAATTGGGCCAGGGAAGAATGCCCGGTGCCGAAATCGTCAATCATGAGCGTGATGCCAAGCCGCCGCAGTTCGGCCAGCTCCCGCGATACGGTCTGGCTATTGTCAATGACCGCCGTCTCCGTGATCTCGACCTCGATCAGGGAGGCATCGAGTCCGTGTTGCGCAATGCATGATGCAATGGACGCGCTGACGTGGCCGTTCTTGAGCTGCTGCGGCGAGACGTTAATCGAGACCGGAACCAGGTCGAGCCCCTGCGACCGCCATTGCGCCAGCTGTGCGCAGACTTTGTTGATGACCAGTTCGCCCAGCGGCACCACGAGCCCGATGTCTTCGGCTAAATCAATGAATTCGGCCGGACAGACTGTGCCGCGTTCCGGGTGTTCCCACCGCACCAGCGCCTCCATGCTGCTCAATGTGCCAGATGTCACGCCGACGCGCGGTTGATAGTGGACGATGAATTCATCCATGTCGATGGCGTGGCGTAACGCGCGCTCCTTGCTCATTCGCACCAGCAATGCGTCCGACAGATGCGACTGGTAGAAGTGATAGCGCCCCTTGCCGGCGGCCTTGGCCGCATACATCGCAATGTCCGCATGTTTCAGCAAGGCCTCGGCGTCCGTCCCGTCTTGCGGATACATGCTGATTCCGATCGATGCATTCACCTGGTTGCCCGTTCCGGCCGCCAGCGTGAACGGCACCTTCAGGGCGCTGACGATGGTTTGCGCAATATGCGCAACGTCGTCGCCGGCATTGATGTGTTCGAGAATGACGGTAAATTCATCGCCACCGAGGCGAACGACATGGTCGCTGGCGCGCACCGCGTCCTTCAGCCGGCGCGCCGCCTGCTGCAACAGTTCGTCGCCGGCTTCGTGCCCCATCGTGTCGTTGATATTCTTGAAGTTGTCGAGGTCAATGAACAGCACCGCCAGCCGCTGTGCGCCATGCTCGGCGTGCTTGACGGCCGTCGGCAGAAAAGTGGTCAGCCAGCGCCGGTTGGGCAGCTTGGTCAGCGCGTCGCTGTTGGCGAGGTGGGATAAGGCTTCTTCATGGTGTTTCGCTTCCGAGATGTCCCTCACCGTCAAGGCCAGCCCTGAGCTGGACCGTATCATGCGGCGATAAATCCATGTCGCGTGAAGCGGGCTGTAGGAGGGCACGCGCACTTCGCTTTCGCTGAACCCGTGCTCCAGCGTGCGCTGGCATAACAAAAACACTTCGTCCCGATATTCCGTCGGGAGCAATTGCGAAACGTGGGCTCCGATCAAGTCTTGACGCTGCTTGCCGATGAGGGCCGCGCCACGTTCGTTGCAATCCTCGATCAGAAAGTCGACAGCCTCGTTTTCCTTGCCGTAGATCGGTCGAATCATCGCAAATCCCTCATCGGCCGCATCGGTGGCAAGACGGTACGTTTCTCGCACGTCTTCTTCGCGCTGGCGTCGCCAGGCAATATGCGCCGAAAAATACGTGCCGCCGATGGCCAGCAGGGCAAGAAGCAGGGTGCCGATTTTTGCCGCTTGCCGGTGACTTTGTGCAAGTTCTCGGTAAGAGGCAAGCGCTTCGTGTTCCGACAAGGCGGCCAGCGCCACTAATGGATAACCTTGCAGCTTTCGCCATGCCACGATGCGCGCTTTGCCATCCCTGAATTTTTCCGCCGATTCCAGCGCGACGCCCGCCTGGGTCGGGAAGATGGGGTCTTGCCGGTAGTAGACACGAAATTCATGGGAATTTCCTCCGAGCCGAGTCGCCAGCAACGGGCCGTTCGTCATGCGCAGCGAAATGAAATCAGTCTTGGAGAGTCCTTCATCCTGAAACGAGCTTAGGTAGGACGATTCGACGGAAGCAAAGGCGACCCCGTCAAAAGAGCCGTCGGCTTTATTGAGCCTCCTTGAAAATCGGATCACTATTCGGTCCACGCGCTTGGCAAGTTCGGGCTTGCTAATCAAAAGGCCGGCGCAGCAGCCGCTTTTTTGCTGTTGAAAGAATTCAGTCGTACTGAAATCGGGATGGGTGCCGGTCAAGAGCGTACTGGTGGCCAGGCGGCCACGCGCATCGATGGCGGTTACAAATACCGACGCGTCATTGGGGAAAAGTCCCCAGCGCTTCTTCTTTTCCAAATCGACAGGGATGGAAGGCTCTTCCCAGTCGTACTTGAGGTTCAAGACCATCTGGTCGATTTGCTGAATGGTCTGATTCAGTTGTGTCGCGTACGAGCTTGCCGCAGCGGATGTCTGCCGGAAAGCCGATTGCCATGCATTCTCTTTTTCCTGGTTAATTTGATCCTGGGTAATACTCCAGAGCACGACGATGAAGAGCAGGCACGCGAGTGGCCAGAGCAGGATTTGAACGATGCCTTTCCAGTCGAGCAAGCGCCCATAGTCTTCGGAGGACAGTCTTAATGCCTGGGAGAATCGGGTACGCATGTGTGAATGGCACTGGCAATAGCTATTAAGAAACCTCTGGTTTGAGTTAGTTCAATGATTTCCTGGCAGGAAGGTAACCGGGGACGTCGGGCTTTGACGCCGGCCGCAATGGCGAGCGGATCATTTCCTTGCCATCGGCTTGGCTGAAAGATTGGATAATGTCGTCCATGAACGAGGACAACCATTCCATGAAGCGCGTCGCCATCATCGGCGGCGGGCCGGCCGGCCTGATGGCCGCTGAAGTGCTCAGCGGGCACGGCTTGCAGGTCGCGGTATTCGACGCCATGCCGTCGGTCGGCCGCAAATTCCTGTTGGCCGGCAAGGGTGGCATGAACATCACCCATTCCGAGCCGATCGACGCCTTCCTCGGACGCTATGGCGCGCGCCGCGAACAGATCGCGCCCCTGCTCGACGCCTTCGGCCCGCATGCGCTGCGCGAATGGATACACGGCCTCGGCATCGAAACCTTCGTCGGCACGTCGGGACGCGTTTTCCCGACCGACATGAAGGCCGCTCCCTTGCTGCGCGCCTGGCTGCACCGCCTGCGCGAAGCCGGCGTGCGCTTTCACATGCGGCATCGCTGGCAGGGATGGGAGGGCAAGCCCGCAGACGGCAAGTTGCGTTTTGCGACGCCTAGCGGCGAGCAAGTCGTGCATGCCGATGCCGTGCTGCTCGCGCTCGGCGGCGGCAGCTGGGCGCGCCTTGGCTCGGACGGTGCCTGGGTGCCGCTGCTGGCGGCACAGGGTATTGCGGTCCGGCCGCTGCAGCCGGCCAATTGCGGGTTCGACGTGCCGTGGAGCGAGCATTTCCGCACGCGCTTTGCCGGCGAGCCGGTCAAATCCGTGGTCGCCAGCGTCGTCGACGCGCAGGGACAGACGCACACGCGCCAGGGCGAATTCGTCATCAGCGCCAGCGGCATCGAAGGCGGCCTGGTTTATGCATTGTCGGCGCATCTGCGCGAGGCGATTGCGCTGCATGGCGAAGCGACGCTGACGCTCGACCTGGCGCCAGGCAAAGACTTGCAGCGCGTGACCGATGAAGTCGCGCACCCGCGCGGCTCGCGCTCGATGGCGTCGCATCTGCAGAGCAGGGTCGGCATCCACGGCGTGAAGGCTGGATTGCTGCGCGAACTGGCGTCGAAAGAGACGTATGCGGACCCGCGCCGTCTGGCGCAGGCGATCAAAGCGCTGCCGCTGAAGCTGGTGGCGCCGCGCCCGATCGACGAAGCGATCAGCAGCGCCGGTGGCGTGGCGTTCGAGGCGCTCGATGCGCATCTGATGCTGCGCGACGTGCCAGGCGTATTCTGCGCCGGCGAAATGCTCGACTGGGAAGCGCCAACCGGCGGTTATCTCTTGACCGGCTGCTTTGCCAGCGGCCGCGCCGCCGGACTTGGCGCACTGGCCTGGCTTGCCGGCCGGCCGTGAGCCGGCGCGCTGCCCTAGCGCTCAGCCATCGGCAAGGCGAGCACGTCGCGCAGCGCCGCATCCAGCGCCGTCGCCATGTCTGTTACCGCAATGATGCGGCCAGCCTGTTCGGCACAGGATGTGGTGCAATGCTCCAGAGCCAGGGCTTGCTCGACCGGCTTGCCCATCGCCTGGCACAGCAGCGGCCATTCGGGGCGATCCAGCAATAATCCCGCCACGAGCAGATTGCCGGTGCGGCGGCGGACCTGCGCCAGGCCGACGATTTTCCGCTGGTCGACCACGACTTCCCACGGCGACAGGCCGGCAAAGCAGGCCCAGCCGAGTTCGCTGTTGGCATGGCGCTGCTGGCTGGCCTTGGCGGCTTCCGGTGCAAGCGCTTCAGTCGCGATGCCGGCGCCGCTCAACACCGACACGAACAGCTCGCCGAGCCAGCGGTAGCTTTGCACGGCGCTGGCCGTCACCAGCGGATGCGAAGTGGGCAGCACGATGGAGGCGCTCAGCATCCATGGGCCGACCAGCACTGCGCCGCCGCCGGCATGGCGCTGCACCAGGTCGAGGCCGGCGCGCTGCACGCTTTGCGCCTCGCTCACCAGCCCCCGTTGCGAACAGCCCAGCACGACCGCCGGGGCGCGGTAACGCCAGAGCCGGAAATCCGGTCGTGCTACGGGAGCGGCAAGCTGCTGCTGATTCCACGCCTGCTCGGCGCGGTGGACCGCAATTTCTGCTGCAAGTGTTGGGAGGGACATGAACGACTCCTCATGCGAATCGGGAAGTGTCGCCGAGCTTGTTGGCCTCAGTCAATCCGGTCGGATGCTTATTCCATCAATGTCCACGTGGCATGCCCATTGATAGTTGCATTTTATGCATCCGCAAATCCGCCATTTTCAAAATAGTCATTGATCTTCCTCCGGACACGATGCAGTGGCTGGCCGCATCCTAGCGTTTGATACGCAGGAAAATGACCACCAGCATTAAAGCGGAATGACGATGCAGCCCACTTTCGACTTT
Source organism: Noviherbaspirillum autotrophicum (assembly GCF_000818395.1). GTDB lineage: Bacteria > Pseudomonadota > Gammaproteobacteria > Burkholderiales > Burkholderiaceae_D > Noviherbaspirillum > Noviherbaspirillum autotrophicum. The sequence goes on from NZ_JWJG01000028.1 coordinate 1,227,716, forward strand.
CTGTCCAACGGCGGCGAAATGGGCGCCCTGATGCGCGCCCACGACTGGGGCGCCACGCCGCTGGGAGAGCCGCAGCATTGGCCGGAAATCCTCAAGACTACCGTGCGCCTGCTGCTGACATCGAACCATCCGATGTTCATCTGGTGGGGCAAGGACCTGATCCAGTTCTATAACGACGCCTACCGCAAAACCATGGGGCCCGAGCGTCACCCGGGTGCGCTCGGGCAGCGCGGCCGTGAATGCTGGGATGAAATCTGGCACATCATCGGGCCGCAGATCGAGTTCGTCATGGCCGGCAGCGGCGCCACCTGGCATGAAGACCAGCTGGTGCCGGTCACGCGGCACGGAGCGCGCGAGGATGTCTGGTGGACCTACGGGTACAGCCCGATCGAAGACAGTCGCGGTGTACAGGGCGTGCTGGTGGTGTGCACCGACGTCACGGTGGAACACCAGTCGCGCGAGCAGCTGCGGGAATTGAATCGGCAGCTGGTCGAGCAGATACGCGAGCGCGAACAGGCGCAACAGCGCGAGGCAGTCGAGATGGCCGAGCGCCTCAACGCCGAGCGCCTGCTGGCCGCGCAGCGCCAGGCCGAAAGCGAGCGCCTGTACGCGCTGTTCCAGCAAGCGCCCGGTTTCATGGCGCTCGTGCGCGGCCCGCACCATGTATTCGAGTTCGCCAACGAAGCGTACCTGCACCTGATCGGCGAGCGCGCGCTGCTGGGCAAGCCGGTGCGGGAGGCGTTACCGGATATCGAAGGGCAGGGTTTCTTCGAGTTGCTCGACGAGGTGTTTTATACCGGCAAGCCGTTCTCCGCGATGGACGTGCCGCTGCGGCTGCGGCAGCAACCCGGCGGCCCGCCCATGCAAGCCTACGTCGATTTCGTCTATCAGCCGATCATCGACGTGGACGGTGCCGTATCCGGCATATTTATCGAAGGCTTCGATGTCACCGAGCGCACGCTCGCGAAAAAAAAGCTGCAGGAGGCGGACCGCCGCAAGGACGAATTCCTGGCGATGCTCGCCCATGAGCTGCGCAACCCGCTGGCGCCATTGAAGAATGCCGCCGACCTGTTGAGCCTGATGCCGCGGGAGGAGGCGCGCCTGCGGCACATCCACGGGCTCATTTCGCGCCAGGTCAGGCACATGACCGGCCTTATCGATGACTTGCTCGATGTATCGCGGGTCAACAGCGGCCTGATCGTGCTGGACAAGCAGCCGCTCGACATCCACCAGATTGTGGCCGAGTCGGTCGAGCAGGTCCAGCCGCTGGTGGCGGCGCGCCGCCATCAACTTGACGTCAGGCTCGCTGCCGGTCCGGTCTTTGTGCAGGGCGACCACAAGCGCCTCGTGCAGGTCTTCACGAATCTGCTGCAGAACGCCGCCAAATACACCCCGGAAGGCGGCCGTATTTCTCTTACCGCGCTAACGCGCGACCAAGAGGTCGTCGTCGAGATCCGCGACAACGGCATCGGCATTGATGCCGAGCTGCTGCCGCATGTGTTTGAATTGTTCACGCAGGGAAAACGCTCGTCCGACCGCTCGCAGGGCGGCCTGGGGCTGGGCCTTGCGCTCGTCCAGAACCTGGTTGCTCTGCATGGCGGGCGCGTTGCCGTGGCGACGCAAGGACAAGACAAGGGATCAACCTTGACGGTGGTCCTGCCTTGCCGCAGCGAAGCCCCACGCGACCTGTCGTCGCGCGCTGTACAAGGCGTAGCAGCCGCACATGCATGCCAGCCGCTGCGTGTGATGGTGGTGGACGACAATGTCGATGCCGCGCAGACGCTGGCAATGGTCCTCGACGCCTGCGGCCATCAGGTCATGGTCGAACATGATCCTCACAGCGCCCTGGCACACGCCGGCATGACGCTGCCAGACGTGTATCTGCTCGATATCGGCTTGCCCGGCATGACGGGCAACGAACTGGCATGCCGCTTGCGCAGGACGCCGCATGCAGCCGCGGCAACCCTGATTGCGGTGACCGGGTACGGCAACGAATACGACAGGGAGACAGCCCTGGCCGCCGGATTCGATTTCTATTTCGTCAAGCCGTTGGACACCGCGCAGCTGCACCAACTGCTATCGGGCATTCGGCCCGACAAGGGCCGGGGCAGGCCTAATATATACGGATAAGCGCCTTGCGCCCCAGTCCTTAAGTATTAAGTAAGGTGACAGTGCCGCCCGGCACGATCCACCTTGGCTTTTCTTTTTCTGCGATTGTAGACCCGTGTATGCTTCGGGCCCGCATCGAGCGAGCGATTCTTTGGCCTGCGAACATTAGGTGAGGACATGCAAGGCAGCGCGATGCATTAATCGTTGCTGGCTGCTTATGACAAGCTATTCGCTCCCGGCCAACATGCTTTTAATGTCTAAATGACATTGAATATATTCTTCTATGCAGCGTTTTGCGGTTTTTTCTAAAAACCTCTTGCGCAGTGGATGGCGGCTTGCTATAGTTCGCCTCCCGTCGCGCAACGCAGCGAACAAAACGATTCGACAGCGGCGACGGCAGGAACAAGTTCTTTAACAAATAACAGCCGATAAGTGTGGGCGCTTGGTGGCAGTGCGGCGGCGACGGAAGTTGCCGAAGCTCAAAGCATATCAAGTGCTCACAAAGAAATACAGGTAAGTTCGCAAGAACGGACCTAGTCAGTATTTTGAGTGAGCGACGGTTCTACGGAACCTGCCAGAGATGGCACAAAACAGGAATTAAACTGAAGAGTTTGATCCTGGCTCAGATTGAACGCTGGCGGCATGCCTTACACATGCAAGTCGAACGGCAGCGCGGGAGCAATCCTGGCGGCGAGTGGCGAACGGGTGAGTAATATATCGGAACGTGCCTTAGAGTGGGGGATAACTAGTCGAAAGACTAGCTAATACCGCATACGACCTACGGGTGAAAGTGGGGGATCGCAAGACCTCATGCTCTTAGAGCGGCCGATATCTGATTAGCTAGTTGGTGGGGTAAAAGCCTACCAAGGCGACGATCAGTAGCTGGTCTGAGAGGACGACCAGCCACACTGGGACTGAGACACGGCCCAGACTCCTACGGGAGGCAGCAGTGGGGAATTTTGGACAATGGGGGCAACCCTGATCCAGCAATGCCGCGTGTGTGAAGAAGGCCTTCGGGTTGTAAAGCACTTTTGTTCGGGAAGAAATCCCTTGGGCTAATACCCCGGGGGGATGACGGTACCGGAAGAATAAGCACCGGCTAACTACGTGCCAGCAGCCGCGGTAATACGTAGGGTGCAAGCGTTAATCGGAATTACTGGGCGTAAAGCGTGCGCAGGCGGTTGTGCAAGACAGATGTGAAATCCCCGGGCTTAACCTGGGAACTGCATTTGTGACTGCACGGCTAGAGTGTGTCAGAGGGGGGTAGAATTCCACGTGTAGCAGTGAAATGCGTAGATATGTGGAGGAATACCGATGGCGAAGGCAGCCCCCTGGGATAACACTGACGCTCATGCACGAAAGCGTGGGGAGCAAACAGGATTAGATACCCTGGTAGTCCACGCCCTAAACGATGTCAACTAGTTGTCGGGTCTTAATTGACTTGGTAACGCAGCTAACGCGTGAAGTTGACCGCCTGGGGAGTACGGTCGCAAGATTAAAACTCAAAGGAATTGACGGGGACCCGCACAAGCGGTGGATGATGTGGATTAATTCGATGCAACGCGAAAAACCTTACCTACCCTTGACATGGAAGGAATCCTCGAGAGATCGGGGAGTGCCCGAAAGGGAGCCTTCACACAGGTGCTGCATGGCTGTCGTCAGCTCGTGTCGTGAGATGTTGGGTTAAGTCCCGCAACGAGCGCAACCCTTGTCATTAGTTGCTACGAAAGGGCACTCTAATGAGACTGCCGGTGACAAACCGGAGGAAGGTGGGGATGACGTCAAGTCCTCATGGCCCTTATGGGTAGGGCTTCACACGTCATACAATGGTACATACAGAGGGCTGCCAACCCGCGAGGGGGAGCTAATCCCAGAAAGTGTATCGTAGTCCGGATTGTAGTCTGCAACTCGACTACATGAAGTTGGAATCGCTAGTAATCGCGGATCAGCATGTCGCGGTGAATACGTTCCCGGGTCTTGTACACACCGCCCGTCACACCATGGGAGCGGGTTTTACCAGAAGTAGGTAGCCTAACCGCAAGGAGGGCGCTTACCACGGTAGGATTCGTGACTGGGGTGAAGTCGTAACAAGGTAGCCGTATCGGAAGGTGCGGCTGGATCACCTCCTTTCTAGAGTATTCGCACGAAAATCAAGCGTTCACACTTATCGGTGTGTTATTCGAGAACAGCAATGGGTCTGTAGCTCAGCTGGTTAGAGCACCGTGTTGATAACGCGGGGGTCGTTGGTTCGAGCCCAACTAGACCCACCATCAAGGTTTCGGGGGTTTAGCTCAGCTGGGAGAGCACCTGCTTTGCAAGCAGGGGGTCGTCGGTTCGATCCCGTCAACCTCCACCAAGACATCAAACCTAAGTCATCGCTTCGATGGCGACGTGATTTAGGTTTGATCTTTTAGATCATTGGCTGTTTTTGTTCTTTAACAATCTGGAAGAAGTAGTAAAGATTTATCAGTTGGAGCTGATGCGTTGTGATGACGTGTTGGTGAAGACTGGTGGGTTGTGATTGTATCAATCAATAGTATGAAAGAGTTCTCGTAACAACGAGAGTCTGGAATACGGCACGCAAACTCAAGCTCTATAGCGTTTCTCGCAAGAGAAGCTAACGTTATAGGGACAAGCGAATAAGTGCACATGGTGGATGCCTTGGCGATATCAGGCGATGAAGGACGTTGTAGCCTGCGATAAGCTGCGGGGAGCTGGCAAACAAGCTTTGATCCGCAGATTTCCGAATGGGGAAACCCGGCCCTTTGGGTCATCTCACACTGAATACATAGGTGTGTGAAGCGAACGTGGCGAACTGAAACATCTAAGTAGCTACAGGAAAAGAAATCAACCGAGATTCCCAAAGTAGTGGCGAGCGAAATGGGAACAGCCTGCAAGATTTAGCAGTCGAGATAGCAAAATGCTCTGGAAAGTGCAGCCATAGCGGGTGATAGCCCCGTATGCGAAATCTGGATTGTGGAACTAAGCTTGCGACAAGTAGGGCGGGGCACGTGAAACCCTGTCTGAACATGGGGGGACCATCCTCCAAGGCTAAATACTCGATATCGACCGATAGTGAACCAGTACCGTGAGGGAAAGGCGAAAAGAACCCCGGAAGGGGAGTGAAATAGATCCTGAAACCGTGTGCATACAAACAGTAGGAGCCTCGCAAGGGGTGACTGCGTACCTTTTGTATAATGGGTCAGCGACTTACATTCAGTGGCAAGCTTAACCGTGTAGGGAAGGCGTAGCGAAAGCGAGTCCGAATAGGGCGTTCAGTCGCTGGGTGTAGACCCGAAACCAGATGATCTATCCATGGCCAGGATGAAGGTGCGGTAACACGCACTGGAGGTCCGAACCCACTAGTGTTGAAAAACTAGGGGATGAGCTGTGGATAGGGGTGAAAGGCTAAACAAATCTGGAAATAGCTGGTTCTCTCCGAAAACTATTTAGGTAGTGCCTCAAGTATCACCATCGGGGGTAGAGCACTGTTATGGCTAGGGGGTCATCGCGACTTACCAAACCATTGCAAACTCCGAATACCGATGAGTGCGAGCTTGGGAGACAGACGCCGGGTGCTAACGTCCGACGTCAAGAGGGAAACAACCCAGACCGCCAGCTAAGGTCCCCAAGATTGGCTAAGTGGAAAACGAAGTGGGAAGGCTAAAACAGTCAGGAGGTTGGCTTAGAAGCAGCCATCCTTTAAAGAAAGCGTAATAGCTCACTGATCGAGTCGTCCTGCGCGGAAGATGTAACGGGGCTAAGCCAGTCACCGAAGCTGCGGATCTGCAGTAATGCAGATGGTAGGAGAGCGTTCTGTAAGCCTGCGAAGGTGTCTTGTAAAGGATGCTGGAGGTATCAGAAGTGCGAATGCTGACATGAGTAGCGATAATGCGGGTGAAAAGCCCGCACGCCGTAAGCCCAAGGTTTCCTGTTCAACGTTCATCGGAGCAGGGTGAGTCGGCCCCTAAGGCGAGGCAGAGATGCGTAGCTGATGGGAAGCAGGTTAATATTCCTGCACCGTCGTGTGATGCGATGGGGGGACGGATCGCGGAAGGTTGTCCGGGTGTTGGATGTCCCGGTTCCTAACTCAAAGAAGGCCAGTAGGCAAATCCGCTGGCGTAATTCAAGGGGTTGGGACGAGCGGCTTTATGCCGCGAAGCAATCGGAAGTGGTTCCAAGAAAAGCCTCTAAGCTTCAGTCATACGAGACCGTACCGCAAACCGACACAGGTGGGCGAGATGAGTATTCTAAGGCGCTTGAGAGAACTCGGGAGAAGGAACTCGGCAAATTGGTACCGTAACTTCGGGATAAGGTACGCCCTTGTAGCTTGACTGGCCTGCGCCAGGAGGGTGAAGGGGTTGCAATAAACTGGTGGCTGCGACTGTTTAATAAAAACACAGCACTCTGCAAACACGAAAGTGGACGTATAGGGTGTGACGCCTGCCCGGTGCTGGAAGATTAAATGATGGGGTGCAAGCTCTTGATTGAAGTCCCAGTAAACGGCGGCCGTAACTATAACGGTCCTAAGGTAGCGAAATTCCTTGTCGGGTAAGTTCCGACCTGCACGAATGGCGTAACGATGGCCACACTGTCTCCTCCCGAGACTCAGCGAAGTTGAAGTGTTTGTGATGATGCAATCTACCCGCGGCTAGACGGAAAGACCCCATGAACCTTTACTGTAGCTTTGCATTGGACTTTGAACCAATCTGTGTAGGATAGGTGGGAGGCTTTGAAGCGGTGACGCCAGTTGCCGTGGAGCCAACCTTGAAATACCACCCTGGTTTGTTTGAGGTTCTAACCTTGGCCCGTTATCCGGGTCGGGGACAGTGCATGGTAGGCAGTTTGACTGGGGCGGTCTCCTCCCAAAGTGTAACGGAGGAGTTCGAAGGTACGCTAGGTACGGTCGGACATCGTGCTAATAGTGCAATGGCATAAGCGTGCTTAACTGCGAGACTGACAAGTCGAGCAGGTACGAAAGTAGGACATAGTGATCCGGTGGTTCTGTATGGAAGGGCCATCGCTCAACGGATAAAAGGTACTCTGGGGATAACAGGCTGATTCCTCCCAAGAGTTCATATCGACGGGGGAGTTTGGCACCTCGATGTCGGCTCATCACATCCTGGGGCTGTAGCCGGTCCCAAGGGTATGGCTGTTCGCCATTTAAAGTGGTACGTGAGCTGGGTTTAAAACGTCGTGAGACAGTTTGGTCCCTATCTGCCGTGGGCGTTGGAAGTTTGAGGGGGGCTGCTCCTAGTACGAGAGGACCGGAGTGGACGAACCTCTGGTGTACCGGTTGTCACGCCAGTGGCATTGCCGGGTAGCTAAGTTCGGAAGAGATAACCGCTGAAAGCATCTAAGCGGGAAACTTGCCTCAAGATGAGACTTCCCGGGAACTTGATTCCCCTAAAGGGTCGTTCGAGACCAGGACGTTGATAGGTCAGGTGTGGAAGCGCAGTAATGCGTTAAGCTAACTGATACTAATTGCCCGTGCGGCTTGTCCCTATAACCTTAGCAGGTATAGGCAAGAGTAGCGTGTGACTCGATTGAGCATCACACCCGCCAATATATGTAGTACCCCTACTGCTTCTTCCCAGATTGCGTTGTTTGATGCGCCAGTGCACCGGCCTCAAGCAACACTACAAGTTATGCCTGATGACCATAGCGAGTTGGTACCACCCCTTCCCATCCCGAACAGGACCGTGAAACGACTTCGCGCCGATGATAGTGCTGCAACCAGTGTGAAAGTAGGTTATCGTCAGGCTAGTTACTCCTAAAACGCCCCCAGCATCCCCTTGCTGGGGGCGTTTTGCTTTGCACCCCGCCTTTTGCCTGCCCCGATCAAAAACGCATCTGCAGCAACACGGGGCACTCAAATCGAGGTAAGCGATCCATCATCGGCGTCTTGAATCGCGGAGTTTGAGCAGTCAGGATATGTCCACCTACATGGAGGTGGACACCTATGGCAGAGCATGACTCAGAGCTGTTGCAGCGGCTGGTTGTCGGCAGCAAGCGGGATGGACGCCGGCGATATGACAAACAGGCGAAGGCCGAGCTGGTCCAGACATGCCTCAAGCCAGGCGTGTCAGTGGCGCGCGTGGCGCTCAAGCATGGCATCAACGCGAACCTGCTGCGCAAGTGGATCAGCCTGCACCTGCAGAAACAGGAGCAATCTCCTGTTGCGACATCACAGTCTGTCGCGCCTTCACCGCCTCCATTCATACCGGTCGTGCCGGCGGGCTCCTGCAGCAAGCCCACAGAGTCCGGGTTACGAGTGCGGCTGCCCAACGGCATCGAGATTTGTCTGAGTGGGCATGGCGAAGATGAGCTGTCGTGCTTGTTGCGCCTGCTGTGCACACTGCCATGTTCCGTCTCGACCCGGCTCTGAAGGTATTCCTGCACCGCGAGCCGGTGGACGGCCGCAAGAACATCAATGGCCTGGCTGCGCTGGTCGAACAAGGCCTCGGGCTCGATCCCTTTGCTCGGGCGGTCTACGTCTTCAGCAATAAGCGGCGCGACCGCATCAAACTGCTGCTGTGGGATCGCACCGGATTCTGGCTTCTGTTCAAGCGGCTGGAAGCGGACCGCTTCGTCTGGCCGAAAGCGTCAGCGGTGGTCGAGCTCAGCGTCGAGCAGCTGCAATGGCTGCTCGATGGGATCGACCTGGAAGCCATGCGCGGCCATCCTGTGCGCCATTACCGTCGCACGGCGTGAACCGGGGCGGCAGAGCGTTGTCAAAAAGTCCATGCAAAACGTCATGATCACGGCCGAGGAACTGGAAGCGTTGCGCCAGGCAGCGCAGGAGCGTGACGCGTTGCGCGGTGAGCTGCGGGTCGTGACGCTCGAGCGGGGCCTGCTCAAGGAACGCGTGCAGGCGTATCTGCACAAGCTGTATGCGGCACGCAGCGAAGCACGCAGTGCCGGGCAAAAGGATCTGTTCTTTAACGAGGCCGAGACCCTGGCGCCGACTGCCTCCGCTGAGCCTGCCAAAGAGGACGAGCCAGGCGTTGAAGTGGCGAGCCATCTGCGCAAAAAGCGTGGTGGCCGCAAGCCGCTCGATCCCGCGCTACCGCGCGACGTCGTGCGTCACGAGCTGCCCGAATCCGAGCGTATTTGCCCGCATGACGGCAGCGTCCTGATCGAAATCGGTGCCGAGATCAGCGAACAGCTCGACATCATTCCCCAGCAGGTACGCGTGATCCAGCATCAGCGCATCAAGTACGCCTGCCCGTGCTGCGATGGCGGCATCAAGGTCACGCCTGCCGCAGCGCGCGTCATCCCCAAGGGCCTGCTGACCGAAGCGGCGCTGGCGTGGATCGTGACGGCGAAGTATCAGGATGGCTTGCCGCTGTATCGGCAAGCGGCCTTGCTGCGCCGCTTTGGCGGCGACCTGTCGCGCACCACGCTGGCCGCCAGCGTGGTGCGCGTTGGTCAGGCAGTGCAGCCGATCATCAACCTGCTGCGCGACGTGCTGCTGGAATCCGAGCTGGTGTACGGCGACGAGACGGAACTGCAGGTGCTCAAGGAACCGGGCCGCTCGCCGCAGACCCAAAGCTATCTGTGGGCGCAGATGAATGGCACGGGACCGCCGGTGCGCTTGTTCGGCTACTCTCCCGGTCGGGGAACCAGCCATGCGCTCAAACTCTATGCCGGCATGGCCAAAGGCGCAGTGCTGATGACGGATGGCTATGAGGTCTACAACGCCATCGCGGCGACCCATGGTCTGGTGCACCTCGGATGCTGGGTCCATTGTCGACGCTACTTCATCGAGGCCGAGGACGTGCTGCCGAAAGAGTCGCGCACACCGCAGCAGCCTGCCACGCAATTCATTGCAGCCATCGGCAAGCTCTATGCCGCCGAGGCCCGAGCCAGGCACGCCGACGCGGCCCACCGACAACGGCTGCGCGCCCGCTACAGCGCCCATGTGCTCAAGCACATCGAGCGCCTGCTGCTGACGTATCAGCCGATCGTCACGCCCAACAGCAAGCTCGGCCGTGCTCTTGCCTATCTGAGTGGGCAGTGGTCCAAACTGACGCGCTACATCGAGAACGGCCTCTGGCCGATTGACAACAACCAGTGCGAAAACGCGATCCGTCCCTTCGTGATCGGGCGAAAGGGCTGGCTGTTTGCGGACACCGTCGGCGGCGCTACTGCCAGCGCCAATCTGTATTCCATCATCGAGACCTGCAAGGCCAATAACGTCAATCCGTACGCCTACCTGATCAAACTGCTCCGCGCGCTGCCTCTGGCAACTACGGCCGATGATTACGAGGCGCTGCTGCCCTGGAAAATCTCCCTCCCAACGACTCGGTTGTAATCGCGCTAACAACACGCGAGACTATCCGACAAGGGACGTCCGTCATGGATCGCTTACAAATCGAGTTCCCGGGTTGCTTGCTTCTATGGCTTGCTTCGCTAATGGGGCGGCGCGATTTCACTGAAGCGATATTCGCTCGGCCGTGCCCCGGTCCATTTCCTGAACGCACGGTAGAATGTGCTTGCCTCTGTAAAACCCAATTCGGCAGCGATGTCGGCAATCGGCTTGTCGGAATTTGGCGCATGCCGCGTTTCGCTGCAGCGGGCGACCGCCATGCCGTCACCTATTTGTCGCTAGCCAGTCCGCAGGTCCAGCGATGGTCCGGGATGGCTGGAAACACTAAAAAAAACTTATTCGGCCGGTCGATTTTCGTGGCCTGTCCACCATTCAGGTATCCCCCTTTGAAGGACAGGGTGCCGTTGGCGTCGACCGTGTACATGCCGGTGCTGGGTTTTTCCATGCCCTTGTAGACGTATTTGCCGTCCGCAGTGATGACGAACGAACCGCGTGGTGTGTACTGGACCGCTCCCCCGCTATACATGGAAGCGGTGCAGCCATACCTGCCGAGCACTGGTTTAGCGGTCTGAGCCGCAGCCAATTGGCTTCCTGCCGTGGCCAGTAGCAAAGCTCCCATAAGGAAGGCATGTGCGGTCCTGCATCCCAGTTTTTGCTTTTTCATTATTCCATTCCTCGCTGGTTTTCCGTGCGATCCAATGTTGCGCAGTCGAGATCTTACTTTATCGCGCGGGATCAAAGTTTTGCCAATCCGACGCGAACAACACACGTGTTCGTCCCACTGCAATAGAACGCCACTGTCACGGTAGTTGTATAGCAAGCCTGCATTTATTCGGACCGACAATGACGAAAAATTCCCCGTGACAGCCATGATGAAGTGGCTGCGTGTTCAGAACGTTGGCGCGGTCTATTTAAGCCCGACAGCCCTTGGGAAAACGGCTTTGTGGAATTAACAGCAAGCTGCACAACGAATGCCTGAAAAAGTTCAAAACCTTCTCGTCGTACGGGATGCCACAACCGGTAATGCCGGTAAATTTTCTTCTTCGGCGTGGTAACGTTTTAGGGAAAGCACATTCGATATTTTTGTTTCCCTGGTGTTGCTCGCGCCATTTGCAGTCTTTGGGGAAAGGGCCTCGCCAGTTTCTAGTATTTCCGTGAAGTCCAGTTTGAATACGCCCACCAGTTGCGCTAGGCTGCCGGCTTGATCCTTTAATGATGCGGCCGCCGCTGCTGCCTCTTCGACGAGAGCTGCATTCTGTTGTGTCACAGTATCCATTTCGGCGATGGCCAGGTTGATTTGTTCGATGCCCGATTCCTGCTCGCGGCTGGCATGTGAAATGTCGCTCATGATGTCGGTGCAGCGTTTCACACTGGTGACGATCTCGTCCATAGTGCTTCCGGCCTGATTGACCAATATTCTGCCGGCTTCGACTTTGTCGACGGAGTTTTCAATCAAAACCTTGATTTCTTTCGCGGCGCTGGCAGAACGTTGCGCCAGGTTGCGCACTTCGGAGGCCACGACGGCAAAGCCGCGCCCTTGTTCACCGGCACGTGCTGCTTCCACTGCCGCATTCAGGGCAAGGATATTCGTTTGGAAGGCGATGCCGTCGATTACACCAATAATGTCGCCGATCTTGCGGGCCGATTCGTGGATAGACCCCATGGTGTCGATGACCTGCGATACCACCGCGCCCCCTTTGATTGCGACGTCGGAGGCCGACTGTGCCAGTTGGTTGGCACGGTATGCATTCTCGGCGTTCTGTTTGACCGTTGACGTCAGCTCTTCGATGGACGAGGCGGTTTCCTCCAGCGAGGCGGCTTGCTGTTCGGTGCGCGAGGATAAATCGAGGTTGCCGCTCGCAATCTGGCTGGAGGCGGTGGCGATGGTGTCAGTGCCGTTGTGTACCTGGCCGACGATGTTGCGCAGACTATCGTTCATCTCTTTCAGTGCTTGCAACAGCTGGCCGGTCTCGTTCGCGGAGCGGACTTCAATGTGCACGGACAGGTCGCCGGAGGCAACTTGCTTGGCCACCGCGACCGCTTCATGCAACGGATCGCTCACGGAGCGCGTAACTTGGTAGCCGAGCGCGGCGATCAGCAGTGTGATTGCAAGGACTGCGGCAATCAGGGTATAGGTCGAATGCTGCCGGTCCGAGGCGCGCTCCGTCAGCATATGGTCGAGCGTGTCGATCGTCGTATCGAAAAACTTGGCTTGTTCGTTAATGGATGCGGTCGCCTGGGCAAAATAATCCGCGCCGGCATAATTGTATTGCTCAGACTTGATGATCTGTTCTGTCGTCAGCTGCAATATTTCAGTACCTTTTGCCATAGCGGTCTGCAGCGGTACGCCAAGATTTGTCTTAATCGCCGGATTGGCAGCAATCGTTTTTTCGAGCGAGGAATTGATGCTTTCAATGAGCCTTTGAGCCCTTTCGATGAGCACGATCATGTCTGCCCGCTCTTCAATCGTTGCATTTTTGGCGGTCAGGATCGCGGCGCCACGGGCACGCATGCGCCCCAGCGTTTCCATCAAGGTTGGCGTCTGCGACAGGCTGGTTTGAATCAAGTGCGAGCTGTCCGCATCAGGATCAAGGTCGAGCCCAAAATGATCGATCAGGAAGTCATTGATCTTGAGCAGTCTGGTGATCAGTGCAGTATGTGCGGCAAAGCTTTCTTTGCCAGTAATCGCACGGTGCGTCACGTTCTGCGCGAGCGGCGTCCATTGGCTCTTCGCTTCAGACCACAGTGAAGCGATGGCTGGATTATGGATGGCGCTAGCAGCGCCATCCATCACGGCAAGCGCTTTGTCGACTTCATCCTGCTTGGCGCTGCGCTGCGTCTGGACGGCATCATTACCGTTTAACACTAGGGCGGACAGTCCGCGATGTTGTTGTACAAGCTGCACTACTTTTAACAATGCACGGGCGGGCGGGACGCCGCGCGCTTCGGTTTTTGCCGCATTGACTGCCTTGTTCGATTCACTGATATACAGGGTGAACGGAACAGCTACCAGTACTACCCCTAGCAAGGCGAGGAGTGCGAATTTTTGCCAGAGAAATAGGCGGCTGAGTAAGGCATTCATTGATTCAACTTTTTGTGGTGGGGGATGCTTGACGTGCTAGAGGGCTAGCGCTTGTGGCTTTGCCTCGACTGCTGCAACGCTGCGCGATAGGCACATGTGCCGAGCGAAAGAATGGCTGGTATCGCAGTCTGTTGCGTGATCGGTGGCGATATGGCCGACGGGGCAAGGGCGTTGAAATATTGCATGGGCGACTCGTCAGAATAGGGGGGGGCTGGCCAAATTGAGAACTACTCGTCCTATTCCGTTTTCGGTATTTACATTGCGTAGAGTAAATACCTACCCGATCAAATTCCTTGATATGCAATAAGTAATTTCTGTATGGAAAGATTTATCCTGCGCGCGGTCGCATGGGCGCAGGATAAATGCTGCCGAAATTGTAATAAGGCGCCGCAGGGAATGCGGCGAGCGACATTCCCACGGATTGCGTTTTTCACACGTTTACATTCCCGAATAGTTGGGCCCACCGCCGCCTTCGGGCGTGACCCACACGATGTTCTGCGTCGGGTCCTTGATGTCGCACGTCTTGCAATGCACGCAGTTCTGCGCATTGATCTGCAACCGATCCTCGCCGCCATCGGTCTTCACGAATTCGTACACCCCCGCCGGGCAGTAGCGGCTCTCCGGCCCCGCAAACTTCGCCAGGTTGATCTTCACCGGCACCGACGGATCCTTCAGCGTCAGGTGCGCCGGCTGGTTTTCTTCATGGT
>NZ_JWJG01000028.1:1241955-1267872 GCF_000818395.1 Noviherbaspirillum autotrophicum
TTAAGAAGGGGCGACCATTCCATTAGTCTCGGCCAGCGCCAATGACCTCGGAGGCCAACAGTAACCTCCGGAGTCAACAAAAATATTGCGGTGTGTATTGTTTTTAAACAAATTTGGACAGAGAATCGTTTCGTGCCAAGTTGTTCATGCACCAGTTCAAGCAGTGCCGTGATCTGGCGTAGAGTAAGAGTACTAAAACCACCCCGATGGCTTGGAACACCGCTCTTAGAGAAGCGGAGAGATAAAACAGACTGCCAAAAAGGCAGCAAAGGTTGTAATTAATGCCAATTCATGGAGACAACGATGAAAACCCAGCTATGCAGATGGCTGTCCGCAGCCTTTTTTGCCTTTTGTATTTTGCCGGCCCAGTCCTGGGCGCTCGGCTACACCCAAACCAAATACCCGATCGTGCTCGTTCACGGGCTGTTCGGCTTCGATAACATCGGTCCGTTCGGCTATTGGTACGGCATTCCGTCGGCATTGACGGCCGATGGCGCCAAGGTTTATGTGACACAGGTGTCTGCCGCCAACAGCACGGAAGTACGCGGTGAACAGTTGCTAACCCAGGTAAAGCAAATCCTGGCAGCCACTGGCGCCGCCAAGGTCAACCTGATCGGCCACAGCCACGGCGGTCCGACCGCACGCTACGTCGCATCGGTGCGGCCGGACCTGGTGGCTTCGGTCACGTCCGTCGGCGGCGTCAACAAGGGTTCCGCGGTGGCCGATATCCTGGTCCACGTCGCTCCGCCGGGCTCGCTGTCCAATGCCGTGCTGACCTCGGTCACCAATGGCCTGTCCAGCATGATCAACTGGCTGTCGGGCAACCCGACGCTTCCGCAGAGTTCTTGGGCTGCCGCCATGTCGCTCAGTACTGCCGGCTCGGCAAAGTTCAATGCAGCCCATCCTGAAGGCGTGCCGACCACTGCGTGTGGCGAAGGCGCGTATCAAGTCAACGGCGTGCGCTACTTCTCCTGGAGCGGCGGCAGTTCCTATACCAATGTGCTGGACGTCGTCGATCCATGGCTGCTGTTGACATCGGCTGCGTTCGGCGGCGCCAAGAATGATGGCATGGTCGCGAGCTGCTCCAGCCATCTGGGCAAGGTCATTCGCGACGACTACGGGATGAATCACTTGGACGAGGTGAACCAGACGGCCGGTATCGTGAATCTGTTCGAAACCAATCCGAAGACGCTCTATCGCCAGCATGCCAATCGCCTGCAAAGCCTTGGCCTGTAATGCCGAATAGAGTGCGCCAATGAAAACTCGCAAGGTATATCTTGGCGTGGCGGTGGCTTTGGCCGCCGCCATTTTTTTCACTGAATGGCTGACACGGCCCGAACCCACGGTGGAACTCCAACCTCGCGGCGAAGACAATCTGTTTTCCTTCGTCAAATCGATGGAGGGCACCCGCCCGGATGGCAAAGTCACAATCGCTCCCGACGACCAACTCGTAGTCGATGCGGAGCTGCCGCGCATGTTCGATTACTATCTGGCGGCGCTTGGTGAAAAATCGCTGGACGAAATTCGCGCGGAAATCGAGCGCCAACTGGACCAGCGCCTGAAACCAAACGCAGCCGCGCAAGCCAAGCAGCTGCTGGCCCGGTACCTGGATTTCAAACGCGACCTGATCACGGTGGAAAAGGACTTGCAGGCCGGTGTCGCCGGCAACGGGATCGATGCGATCAAGGCGCGCCTGGAGGCGATCCGGCAATCGCGCCTGCGATTTTTCAGTCCCGAAGAAGTGCAGGCGATGTTCGGCTTGGAGGATGCGTACGACCGGTATAACGTTGAGCAGTATGAAATCGCCCAGAATAAAACGCTGACGGACGAGCAAAAGAAGGAAAAGCTGGCTGCGTTGGATATGGCGATGCCGCCCGAATTGCGCAAGGAACAAGAGGCGCCACTGGCCGTTGTCAAACTGGAAGAATCGGTGCAGCAACTACGGACAAACGGGGCCAGCGATGACGATGTGTATCGCATGCGTGCCGCCGCGCTCACCCCTGAAGCAGCGGCGCGCCTTGCCGAGGTGGACCGCGACGAGGCTGCATGGAAAAGTCGTATCTCGGACTATCTGGCCGAACGCAGCAAACTGCTTAACGCCAACACGTTGGATACGGAACGCCAGTCGGCAATCCAGCAATTGCGCGATAGTCGCTTTAACCAGCAGGAACAAATGCGGCTTCCAGCATACGAGTAACCGGCCTTATCAGCGATGAAGCGCACTATCGTAGCGGGATCGACGGACAGTGCAGCAAGCATGTTGCTTTCAGCTAGTTCATTGTGCAGCGCTGGTGTTCCCGAAATCCATCATGCTTTCTTCGCAGCGATGTGTAGAGCGCACCCTCCGATTTCCACCCCAATTCCACCCGGTTTCGGCCGGTATTCTTGGCACGATAAAGAGCCTGGTCTGCTGTTGAAATCGTTTTCGATACGTCTTCTGGATATTGGAACTCAGCAATGCCCATTGAAGCGGTGAAAGTAAAGTGGACTCCCCCCGGAACGGTAGACAAATTCAGACCTCACATTGAGGCGCGTTCAAACGCCTCCGGACTGACGTGGCCCAAATGGCTGTGGCGTCGGGTTCGATTGTAAAAGACTTCGATGTCATCGAAGATGTCAGCATGTGCCAAATCGCGTGTTTTGTAGATGCGCTTTCGAATGCGTTCCTTCTTCAAGCTGCTGAAGAAGGACTCGGCGACCGCGCTGAGTATCCCAACAATTTCCACGGCGGCTCATGCTTGGCTGCAGATTGTTGGCTTGGCAGAGGGGTCAACTTTCGGTGAACGTCAACAGCAGCAGAAAATCGAGAAATACGCAGCCCAGAAAATTTCCAAGATACATCCACCCCCAATTGCGCAACATCTCGGCCCAGGTCGTTTTGCCCCGTACGGTGCCGATTGTCAGGACGGTGAAGTTGCCGGTGGCAAGCTCCGGCCCGAGCAATACAATCATGGCGAAGCCCACCGAAAAAGCGACGCCTGAAATCAGTGCTGCGGCCCCTGTGGTGAAACCTTCCGCCGCCTTGAAGGCGAGGAAGGTCGCGTAAGCGAGCAGCGCACCGGAGAAAAAACCCATAAGCAGCAGGGCCCGCGTGCTGAGGGCAGCCTTCTTCGTGCTGGCGGCTTCGACCTCTTCCATGACTCTTGCTGGACTAATATGGTCCATGTCCTTTTCCTGATTCAAGCCAGTTTTGTATGGGATTGATTGACGTCCTGGCTTGCCGTGCCTGGCTCCCCTGCCGCCGAACTGTCACCGACGAACAAGTTGCCGAGCCACCAGGCAAACAGCAGCAGTGCGAGTTTCACCATCCACCATCCTGCCTGCCCTTGTTGATCCACCAGATAGTTGTTACAGAGCCGCACGGGTGCAACGATGTAGAGCCAGCCGAGCACCGCCAGCATGCTGATGAAGTTGGTCCATACAAAACCCCGGCCAATGACATGGAGCCGCTTCCAGGCAAGTCCGAGAGGTAGTCCGACGAGCATCGGGAGGCTGAGAAATTTCGCGGTCTCAACCAGCGGGCTCGCCAAAGCAGCGTCCAGCGCACGCGGCAGCATCCAGTAACTGGAGACGAAGAGCGCCGTTAACACGCACGGTATTGCGCCGCCCACGGCTGCGAGCAGCGCGTTTTGCCAGCGCTCCAGCAGCAGGCGGGACGACACGATGCCGATGGCTGTGAGCAGCGGAATTTGCAGCAACATGTGGCCGGTCATGCTCGCTTCGAGCCAGGAACGGGCCGCCGGTGTCGCCAGCAACAGATACAGTGTTGCGACGCTAAAACGCCCATGGCGGCCATTAGGCAACAGGGAAGCGGTCATAACCATTGCATGATCTTTTCGGCGAAGGGGATCGGTTCATTGATGTCCCTAATCAGCGCCAGCTTGCCGTCACGGCCAAGCAAGTGGATGGCCGCGTTGTGCTCGAAACCGCCCAGCCCGTCGGGAATCACGACGATGCCGAAGGCATCGAGCAGGGGCTTGAGCTCCGCGGTGTTACGCACCCGCGCCACGCGCCAGCGCTTGCCGTCGGCGCCATAGGCGTCGGCGTAGGCCTTGAGGCGACCAGGCGTATCCGCCTCCGTATCGACACTGATGCTGAGGAGCGCGAAGTCGCGCCCGAGGGCTTGCTGCGGAACGTGGTCGCGTATCTGCTTGAAGGCCATGCCGAGGGTGCTGCAGACGGCACTGCAACGCGTATAGATGAACTCCACCGCGAGCAGCCGTCCCTGGTAATCCTGCAAGTCAAAGATGCGCCCGTCCTGGTCTTCGAGCACCACGACGGGAAGCGATCGCGGTGCGCGTAAGAGTGCCTCGCGCCGCGCAGTTTCGGCCGTGAAGGCGGTAAAGCCGTCAGTGCCCTGCCACAGGACGCCAATGCCGAGAACGGTCACCAGCGCCCCGATGGCAACGCTGCGCCTGGCAAGCTTCATGCCGCCGTTCCATGCGGCAGCGAGGCGCGCGGGTAGTCACGCCCGGCCAGGGCCAGACGGGAGAGGAAGCGGATAACGAACAGTATCGACGAGGCCACCACCAGCGCCGCAAACATCGAACCGATGCGGTCGTAGGGGACCCATTGCGCCAGGTGCACTGCGTAGCGGCGGGCGACGCTTTCCTTGCCCGAATAGAGAAAAGACAGCGTGAAGCCAAGCGTGCCGACAGTAAACCCCCAGAATGCGATGCGGTCGATGAAGCTATCTTCGGCCTTCTGGTGCGGCTTGCCGAGGTAATACATGAAACCGAATACCATCGCCACCATACCGAGCAACAGGTAGGTGTGGAAGTGGCCCGGCACCCAGAGCGTGTTATGCATCACCAAGTTCACCGTGATGGTGCCGTCAATGAAGGCTGGCATGGCGCCCGCCGCCCAACCGAAGAGCGAGATAAACAGCAGTTTGGAAGCCGCATCCCAGCGGATACCGGAACGGAACACGATCATCAGGGCGCCGTAGCCGGTCACCACCAGGATCGGAAACGTGTTCAGGTAGCCGATGACGTGCCCCATGATCAGCATCCACTTCGGAAAGGCGAAGTCCATCAACAGATGGTGCGGAAAAATGAAAATCACCATCAGCGTCGAGGCTGTCCACGAAGCGAGGAAGACCTTGTTGGCCTTCCACGGACGTTGCGTGTAGCGCGGCAGGATTTCATAGACCGCGATCACCGCCATGTAGATCGTCGCATTGATGAAGACATGGCCGAAGAAGTAGATCATGCCCTTCGCCAGCAGCGGGTCGATTTCAAAGCTCGGGACGTAGAGGTTGACCAGCATCATGGTCAGGATGCTGGCGCCGACCACCAGTCCAATGACATTGACGATCGTTACCATCGCACTGGCGACCACCGTCGGCGGCGGCGCCTCGCTGTCATCGGTGCCGAACAATTGCGGCCAGCCAAGCGCACGGGCGAAATTGCCGTAGCGGGCAATGAGGGCGCGGGCTACATCGAGATGCATCAACAGAAAGCCGACGCCGATCACTAGCAGTCCTCCCATGAACAGGGCCGCCGCTCCCGTACTCCACATGCCCATCGATTTTGCCGGCATCGGGTAGAGGAAGGTCCAGGCGCCGTGGAAGCGCCCGAGCAGGACGCTCGCCAGGATCATGACAACGCCGCCGAGGAACAGGACCAGATTGGCAATGAATATGCCTTTGGATAGATTGACGTATTGCTGTAGGAAGTGCCACATGACGGCGGCACCGGCGATGCCGGCGATGCCCACCATCCCGGCACCGTGCAGCGTCATGAGCTGGTAAAACCGGATCGCACCCAAGTCGATGAGTTGGGCCTGCTCCAGTCGCATCAGCAGGCCGAAGCTCATCATCAGCAGCAGCACGGCGGCTGCGGTGACCAAGTAGGCCAGCACGCTGCGGTCCGCGCCGCGCTCGCGCTTGAGAATATAACTATGCATGTCTGTTTCCTTTTCTACAGGCCGCCGACGTCGATTTCGGTCATCATGTTGTGGTGCGCGATACCGCAGTACTCCAGGCACAAAATCTTGTAGGTGCCTTTCTTCCTGAAGGTGTAGTTGAGCTTGTTGGTGTAGCCCGGCATCGCCTGGGTTTGGGCCACCAGATGCATGTCCGGGTCGTAAATGGCGAAGCCGTGATTGATGTCCGCGCTGGTGACGCGGAACTCCACCGGTTGACCGACGGCGACGCGATTGCGGCTCAATTCCCAGCGCCATTGATGCCCCTTGACGTCGATGACCATGGCCTGCGCGCCGGACTCGGCAGGGCGGGCATAACTGGCGCTGTACGGCAGATCGGCCAGGTTGTAGACCATCGTCGGCCCCAGCACCAGCACCAGTCCCCAGAACAGCTTGGTGCGGATGCGATAGGCGCGCACCTGCATCGGCGTGTAATCGTCGGCGCGCCTGCCGGATTTGAGGGCAACGAACATGAATCCGATAGCCAGCAGGATCATGAGCGCGAGTGAAACTGGCCAGGCAATTTGCTGCAACATAAGTCGTTCTCTCTTGTATTTTTCATGCCCGCCGCACCGGCCTCGGAAGAACCACGGCGGCGCGGTCGAGCTGGATCAGTTTTTGGAGGTGGCTGCGTCGGCAAACGAGCGCATCAACAGCCGGGCCGCCCTGGCAAGGCGATCAGCTTGTCGCGCAAGGACCGGGCATCGGCGTTGGGCTAACTGCCCGTCCGTGCGGGCCGAGTGCCTCGATCGAGGCAAGGGCGGAAAATACGAAAGGCATGGTGTTCAACTTCAATTCTTCATCACAAACGGTGAATGCTCAGGGCGGTTTTGCGTGGCCGGCAAACCGCCGCGGGGTTTGACAGGCGCGGCGAGAACCATCCTTGCCCGTTTTAAGACGAGCATCGGGCGAGCTCTCGCGCACTTACCTGCATTCAACGGCCGACGTCGGCAGTGGTTCGGGGGTTCCTGCTCCTGGCTGCCAGGATCGCTTCGTTGCGCACTTCTTCCCGTGTCTTGGTTGACGCGACATTACTGAAGTCGACATGCTCGATGTTGCGTGTCACTTCGCCCTTGGCCGCGGCCTCACGCATTTCCGCGATGACTTCCGCACGGGTTTTGCTCGATACGACATGGGTGAAGTCGACAAACGGGTCGACATCGCCTGCAAAGACGGCGCCGGCATTCGCCAGCAAGGTGACAGCAGCAATCAGGGTTTTCACTTTCATTTTCGTTTTTCCAATCAGATAAATGGTTCTTGCGATCAAACACTCATGGATGTTAAGTTGTCAGATCACACGTTTCTTTAGCGAAAACCATGCCACTCCCGCAAGCCATTGATCTATAAATATTTCTCAGTTGAAAGCCCAACTTGCACTATACTCATCACCCTCACTGAACGTTCAGCCTGAACGTTCATGTTGAACGGGGGATGGAATGCAAAACCTGATGACGCTGCGGGTCTTTCTCGACAACCTGGAGGAAGGCGTCCTGTTTCTGGATGGCGAGCGCCGAGTGCTGCAAATGAATCTTGCGGCCAGGCGCATGCTGGGCCAGGCCGACGAGTCCTTTATCGGAAGCCTGTGTCCATCGCACTTCGCCGGGACCACCTGCGCCCGCGAATGCGAGATCAGGGGAAATTGTTCGCTGATGCCGACGCAGGAAGACGGCCGCAAGAGCCAGGACGTCACGCTGAAATTGCCGGATGATGAGGAGATTTCGCTACGCATGTGGGCCATGCGGCTGCCGCCGAACGAGTCCGCGATGTCGTACGCGATCATCCTGCGCGACTGCTCGCGCGAGATGGCGCTGGAAAAGCAGATCCGCGAGCGCTGGCAGCTTGGCGGACTGACCGGGCGCAGCCGGACCATGCAGGACCTCTACCAGAAAGTGCTGCGCGCCGCGGCGAGCGAGGCTAACGTCCTGATCACCGGGGAAAGCGGTGTCGGTAAGGAGCTGGTGGCGCGCGCGCTGCATGACAATTCGTCACGCGCAAAGGGCGAATATGTCGCAGTGCATTGCGCCTCGCTGCAGGAGACCCTGCTCGAATCGGAACTATTCGGCCATGCCAAGGGCGCCTTTTCCGGAGCCATCGCGGCGCGCCCGGGGCGCTTCGAAGCCGCAAACGGCGGCACGCTGCTGCTGGACGAGATTGGCGAGATATCGCCCGCCACCCAGACCAAGTTATTGCGGGTGCTGCAGGAGCGCGAAATCGTCCGCGTCGGCGAGAACCGTCCGCGCAAAGTCGACGTGCGAGTCATCGCCGCCACCCACCGCGATCTTGCCGCCATGGTGAAACGGGGCGAGTTTCGCGAGGACCTCTTTTACCGGCTGCGCGTGCTGCCACTGGACGTGCCGCCACTGCGCGAACGTCGCGAGGACATACCGCTACTCATCAGCAAGCTGCTGAGCAACCTGGCAGAACGTTACCGACGGCCCGATCTGACACTGTCACCGGAGGCCACGATCGCACTCGAGGCCTATGACTGGCCGGGAAACGTCAGGCACCTCTTCAATGCGCTCGAGTATGCCGTGGTTCATGCCGCGGGTACAACGATTCGGCCGAAGGATCTGCCGAGCGAAGTGGTCGCCGGAGCGCCGCCACAAGCGGCGCCATTCGCGACGGCCGGCGGGCTGACGCACTATTACCGCACAACGGGGGACGATACAGCCGAGTGGATGCTGATACAGAAGGTGCTGGAAGAATCGGGGGGAAATAAGGCTGAAGCCGCGCGGCGCCTTGGTATGTCGCGCACAACGCTTTGGAAGCGCCTGAATCAGGCTGGCTGATCGCCTCGGAGGGGACTGCGCCATAGGCGTGCCGGCCCAGCGCACGGGACGCTTCCTCAACCGCACTGTTACCGCACCATGCATTTGCGGTACGCGGGGTGCGGCTTTGTTGATTCTTGCGAGAGTGGCGTGAACCTCGGAACCAGCAGGGATATGACCAGGCTTTTTCTGAAACAGTGTGATGCGCTGGTAGGAAAGCCAAGGGCGGCACGACCATCCGCACGCCACGCAACTGCTGATGCTGTGCGACGGCAGCAATCCTGCCTACGCATCGTTGCCCCAGCAAGACTTGCCGACACTGGACAACCATATAGGCAAGGAACTGCGCGTGGCGGCCAGACCGGTGCTCATAATCAGCGGCAAAAAAGCGCACAATTACGGACGTTGCCGGAATCAGAAACAACCGAAGTAACTATAGAGACAGCGTACGAGCGCCAGGCTGAATGAGTAACGGCAGATCTGTAGCAACAAAGGAGTAAATCACCGTCACGATTGCAATACAAGCCGTTGATGGCCAACAGGTCGAACCGGCGCTGAAAGAACCCGAGAATGGCTATGGCGTACCAGTCCGAGAAAGCAATGGGGAGTCAGCGCGCGAAAGCCCATTATGGTCCTGCTCCAAAGCGAGCAAGCAGTCAGAGACCGGAGATACGTGCGCAGTCGTACCTCGACGCCAAAGACGAATTGTTCGCAAACGAGGAGGGGGCCATATACGGCCATTCATTTTTAGAGAAGCCGCATTCAAGGCCCGCTCTCTCCAGTAGCGCTACGCGCCAGTCTCACGGTTGGGGCCGTCCTTCGACGCCTGGAAAGCAGTGGTTTGGCAATTCTCAGCAAGAATCAACGTGACAACCTGCGAGGCGTTGGCGCCGATGCCACCCGTTTAACGCGTGGGAGCTGGACGATTGCACGATCCCCTTTGGCGGAGGTCGTCTGGTACGCTGCATCCAGCTTGAATACGGCGACTTCTTGCATCAATTCCCGGCTACGACGCTGCTGTTCCTCTGCGGCTGCCGATGCCTGCTCGACCAAGGCAGCATTTTGCTGCGTCACATGATCCATTTGCATCACAGCTTCATTGACCTGTCCGATCCCGCTACTTTGCTCCTGCGACGCCGCAGCGATTTCGCCCATCAGATCAGTCACTTGCTGCACACCCTTCACGATCTGTTCCATCCGTTCCTGCACGTGCACTACCTCTGCAGACCCTGTATCGATTTGCGCCACCGAGTAACTGATGAGATCCTTGATCTCCTTGGCTGCCTGTGCAGACCGTTGCGCCAGCGTGCGCACTTCGCTCGCCACCACGGCGAAACCGCGACCCTGCTCGCCGGCGCGCGCCGCCTCCACGGCGGCATTAAGTGCCAGGATATTGGTCTGGAACGCAATGCCATCGATCACGCCGATGATGTCGGTCACGCGCTTGGAAGTCGTGCTGATCGAATCCATGGTCTGAACCATGCGGCCCATAGCCACACCGCCTTCTTCCGCCATGTCGCGTGCGGCATGAATCAACTGGCGCGCGCTGTTGGAATTGTCGGCATTATTCTTCACGGTCGATGTCAATTCTTCCATGCTCGCCGCCGTCTCTTCCAGGCTCGATGCCTGGCTTTCAGTGCGCGCTGAAAGATCAGCGTTGCCGGCGGCAATTTCTGATGCGTTTCCGGCAATCTGTTCTGCGTTGCGCCGAACGCCGGCGACGATGTTACTCAAACTATGCTGCATGACGTTCAGCGCGTGATAGAGCTGCCCCACCTCGTCATTTGACTCGACGTTGATGTCATTGGCCAGGTTGCAGGCGGCAATCTGTTTGGTCAAGCCCACTGCTCGCACCAAGGGGCGGACGATAACGCGGGATAAATAGACTGCAGCACCGACCGAAAAGGCAATCGCCACACCGAGCGCCGCAATCACGAAGGCCAGCATGGAGCGGTAGCGCGCATCGGCTGTTGCAGCCGCCTCCTGGCTGAGTTGCGTTTGCAATTTCATCAAGTCATTGACGTCTGAGCGGAGCGCAACGAAGGTTTGTTTCATCGAGCTCGCATGCAGCTTCTTGACATCTTCCACATTTCCAGCACCCAGCGCGGCTGTTGCACGATTCAAGCCTTCTTTGGTGTACTGCGCATAATCGGACGAAAATTTATCTGCGAGACGCTTTTCTTCTTGCGTCAGGTTTGTTTTCAGGTACGCAGCCCAAGTGTCATCGATGCTCTTGGCGTTCTCCTCGACATGGCGCTTGGCTTCCTTAGCATCATCCGGGCTGCCGCTGGCAATCGCTTCCAGCACGGCAATATCGCTGCGGTTGAGTAACCGGATAATGGTGTCGATCTGGGTAATTGGCACAGTTCTGTCGTTGTACACCTCCGCCAAGCTGGCGTTGGACTGACGCAAGCCGACAATCGCTGCGACGCTCACCGCGGCCATGAGGAGGCTCATGACAACCAGCGCCAGGTTGATGCGTCCGCCGATCTTCAACTGCCGCAATGCGCCAAGCCCTCCGAGAATGCCGGTCCTGACGACCTGGCCATGCCGAACAGCCAAGCCAGATGCCTGGCCACGCTTGAAGAGACGGTATGCCTGGTCGGCCGCAGTGATTTGCTCTTGAGTAGGCATTGTGCGTACCGACGTATAGCCTGCGACCCTGCCGTTTTCCCAGATCGGCGTGGCGTTGGCCAGCACCCAGTAATAATCGCCATTCTTACGCCGGTTCTTGACCATGCCGGTCCATGCCTGCCCCGCTTTCAGACATTGCCAGAGATCGTCAAATGCTTCTGCCGGCATATCGGGGTGCCGCACGATATTGTGCGGCGCGCCGAGCAGCTCTTCTTCAACAAATCCGCTTACTGCAACGAAGTCACTGTTAACGTAGGTGATCTTGCCTTTGGTATCGGTACGGGAAATCAGGGATTGATCAGGGCGAATGCGATATTCAGTGGTGGTGACAGGCTGGTTGTTACGCATAGAAGGGCTTCAACGAAAGTAACTTGACGCATGACACCACTCGCTGAGACAGAAGAGGTAAGCATCCTTGGGAAAGCAACAGTCTACCGACTATCCAAATTACTTGATGTCAATCAATTGTTGAAACCCTGTATTAGCAGGGAGCGTTCAGTTCTTTGTTGTTTTTCTGTGTTATGCGGTCTTATGTTGGCGGCGAAACATAATGAAACAACAAATAAGTGCATGCCAGTGGCAGCCTGAAAGGCTGCTTCTGGGTACTGAGTCATTGCCCTCACTGTCCGCATTTGGCCGCAGCTCGTCCGTGGACACAATCCAACTTGTGACTGATTGCGTCCACGAAGCTGACATGATGCGTTTCCGTTGGAATCAAGCCGATGTGAACTCGCGGCCCACCGCTATACCTCGGTCTGTTCAGCAATTTCAAGCGCGCCATCGACCTCTATCCCAAGGTACCTGACGGTGCTCTCCAGTTTTGTATGGCCGAGTAAGAGCTGCACCGCACGCAGGTTCTTGGTCCTCCGGTAAATCAGCGTAGCTTTTGTCCGGCGCATGGTGTGAGTGCCATACGGTGACGGATCCAGACCAATCGACTTCACCCAGGATTCGACAATTCGTGCGTACTGCCTTGTCGACAGGTGGGGAGAGCTCGTAAGCCGGCTCGGAAACAGGAACTGGTTGCCGGCCAAGTGGGCCTTCTCCATCCAGGACGCTAACGACGTTCGCGTTTGCTCGGTGATCTCAAACTGGACCGGGCGCTTGGTCTTCTGCTGCATCACGATCGCACGCGGCAGTATCCGGTTTCCTTGTGCGACGGCACTTACTTTTAATCCAGTCAGATCGCATCCACGCAACTTGCTGTCGATCGCCAGATTGAACAGCGCTAAATCGCGGGTCCGCTGCTCCATCTGCAGTCGTATGCGAATCGCCCAGATCTCCTTCAGGCGCAGAGGCGCTTTCTGGCCTACCAGTTTCCCCTTGTTCCAAGGGATATGCGTTGCCGCTTTTTGAAGGTTCGTTTCATGGTTTCCTCCCATTTCAATTGAAAGGAATCCCATAGTGTGCCGATTTCCTTGAATGGGTGATAACACGCTTAGAGCAGCCATTCAGATTTAATCAGTAATCTCGCAGAATCGATCCATAGCGGCCGGTTAAAGTTGCGGAGAGCAGACGCCCACCGCAAGAGATATTTCGGCAACGTTTTGGTGGCAGTGCGTTAGCGCAGCCAATTTAAACAAAGGTCACATGCGCTGTCTACACCGTCCTCAGATCTCGACCTGCGTTCCCAGCTCTACCACCCGGTTCGCCGGCACGCGGTAGAAATCCGCGGCGTCGCGTGCATTGCGTGACATCGTGGCAAAGAGCGCCTCGCGCCAAAGTGCCATCCCACTGCCCACCCGGGGAATCACGTTCTGTCGGGAGATAAAGTAAGAAGTTTGCATCGGGTCGAACTCCAGCCCGAAACTCTTGCACAGGCCCAGTGCCGCCGGGATGTCCCTCTCATCCATAAAACCGTAATGTATGTCGATCTGGTAGCAGTCATGGCCAAGGTTTTCGACTTTCACGCGTTCCGAAGCCGGCACGCGGGGAATGTCCGCGTTGCGGATCGTCAGGAACACTGTTCGCTCGTGCAGGATCTTGTTATGCATGAGGTTGTGGAGCATCGCGTGCGGCACACCGTCGCCTTCCGCACGGAAGAAAATAGCGGTGCCGGCGACCCGTATCGGCTCGCCCATGAACAGGGATTCGAGAAAGTCCTCCAGCGGCACGGTATGCTGCCGCAGATTGTCATAGACCAGACCGCGCCCCTGCTGCCAAGTAAGCATGACCAGCATGGCGATTGCACCCAGTACCAGCGGAAACCAGCCGCCGTGGAGTATTTTGAGAGTATTGGCGGAAAAAAATGCGAGGTCGATGACGATGAAAAATCCGGTCGCCAACCATGCCAGCAATGCATTGTATTTCCAGCCGTAGCGGATAACGAAAAAGGTCAGGATTGTGGTCATCAGCATGGTCGCGGTCACAGCAATGCCATACGCAGACGCGAGATTCGACGACGAACCGAAGCCGACTACTGCCAGCACCACGGCTGTCAATTGCAGCCAGTTGACGAAGGGAACGTAGATCTGTCCCATCTCTCGCTCGGATGTGTAGACGATGCGCATGCGCGGCAGGTAGCCAAGCGCGATCGCCTGCTGGGTGATTGAAAAGGTGCCTGAAATGGTCGCTTGGGAAGCGATCACGGTTGCCATGGTCGACAACACGACCAGCGGATAGACGCTCCATGAGCCGAGCATTCGGTAGAACGGATTAGACAGAGCGTCCGGAGCTGACATGAGCAGCGCGCCCTGCCCGAGGTAATTTAGCGCCAGGCCGGGGAATACTACCGTGAACCATGCGATCCGAATCGGCTTTTTCCCAAAGTGCCCCATATCGGCATACAGCGCCTCGGCACCGGTAAATGCCAGCACGACGGCGCCCAGCGCCAGGAATGCGAGCCAGCCATTGTGCACAAGAAAACGCAGCGCATGCAGTGGATTGAGCGCCGCAAGAATGTCGGGATGCGCGACGATGTTGATGCCCCCCATTGCAGCGAGCACGGCGAACCAGACCAGCACAACAGGGCCGAACCATTTCCCGATGCCTGCCGTTCCCTTGCGCTGGATCGCGTACAGCATGACGAGGACCACCACCGTCAGAGGCACGACGTAAGGCTTCAGTGCGGGCGTGGCGACTTCCAACCCCTCGATCGCGGACAGGACCGAAATTGCCGGCGTGATGACGCCATCCCCGAAAAACAGCGCCGCGCCGATCAGGCCGACGATGGCCAGCGGCCCGAACCAGCGCGAACGCGCGCCGACCGATTTGAGTGCCAGCGCGACCAATGCCATGATGCCGCCCTCTCCGCGATTGTCGGCGCGCAGAATGAGCGTGACGTACTTCAGTGAAACGACGATCGTCAGGCCCCACAGGATCAGCGACACGACGCCTAGCAGGTTGTCCCGCGTGAGGGGCAATCCATGCTCTTCCGAGAATACTTCCTTCAACGCATACAGCGGACTGGTGCCGATGTCGCCGTAGACGATGCCGAGGGCGGCAACGGTCAGCACGGCAAGGCTGCTTTTGTGATGGCCCGGGTTCAAGAAGCCCTCGTCGGAACGGGGCGACGTCGGTAAGACCTTGGGAATATTGGCTTTCATATCTGGAAACGGTAACCGACACCGGTTTCGGTGACGAAATGGACGGGTTGTGCTGGATCGGTTTCCAGCTTTTGCCGCAGTCGGCTCATGTAGATGCGCAGGTAGTGACCACGTTCGCCATGGTTTGGTCCCCAGACTTCCTGCATCAGATGGCGATGAGTCATAACCTTCCCGGCGTTGGCCGCAAGCACGCACAGCAGGCGGTATTCGATTTGGGTCAGATGAACTGGCTTGCCGTCACGCTCAACGGTGCGTCTGGAGCGATCCAGTTCGACCGGTCCAAACCGTATTGCAGGCGCCGTCTCATGGGCCCGTAGGCGGCGGCGTTGCAAGGCGCGCACGCGAGCGGAAAGTTCCGCGACGCCGAAGGGCTTGGTTAGATAATCGTCTGCGCCGGCATCAAGCGCCTCCACTTTTTCCCGCTCTTCGCTCCGGGCGGACAGGATTAGAACCGGGACGTCCGACCAGGAGCGGAATTCCCTGACGAGGTCCACACCCTCCATGTCGGGTAGGCCCAAGTCGACGATCAACATGTCTGGCTGTCGAGTGCCGGCTTCGATCAAACCGCGCTCGCCGGTACCCGCTTCATGTACGCGCCAGCCGTCGTTTTCTAGCGCAATGCGCACGAAGCGCCGGATCTGCGGTTCGTCTTCGATCAACAGGACTTGCATAGGTGCGCTCACGGTTTCGCCTCCTCGTCGGCTTCCGCCGTTTCGTCCTCGATGGCAGGTGGCTTTCCCCTGGGGAGTCGCACGTTCACGCATGCACCGCCTCCCGTCCTGTTGGCTGCCTCGATGGTCCCGCCGTGCGCTTCCACGATGGAGCGGCAGATCGCCAGTCCTAGCCCGACGCCAGGCGTTGAGGATTCTTGTTGCCCACGCTCGAACATGCCAAATACTCGGTCGATCTGATCAGGTGGAAAGCCCGGTCCCCGGTCGCATACAGACAGACCGACCTGCTCATTGTCCACGAACGTACGGATCTGCACTTGCGTGCCAGGCGGTGAATATTTGGCCGCGTTCTCGAGCAAGTTGCACAGCACTCGCTCCAGCAGCACTGCGTCGAATTCCACCAGCGGCATATTCGGCACCAACTCCACGGTCAGCTTGTGGCCGGCCAGAACGGTTCGCATCAGGTTCAGGCTGCTGCTCACTACGTCCTCGATCAGTTGCCATTCCCTATTCAGCTGCACCTTACCCGCCTGCAGTTTTGCCATGTCAAGCAGATTACTGAGAAGACGCCCCATGTCGCGGGCCTGTTCCCTGATAGCGGCGGCCATGCTGCGTGCCTCCAGGCGCATCGGCTCCGCACTCAGCGCGAGGGTATCGGCCATGCCGACCAGGGCGGTCAGTGGCGTGCGCAGGTCATGCGACAGTGCCGACAGCACCGAGCTGCGCAGCCGTTCGGCGCTGACTTCGAGCTGGCTGGCGTGCGCGACCTCAACATAGTGCAGCCGGTCCAAGGTCAGGGCGACCAGCGACGCCACTGCACCGACGAGCTGATGGTCGTCGTTGACCACCATCGGGTGCCGTGAAGACAGGATCATCACGCCGCGCATGCGGGTAGCGCCCTTGAGCGGAAGAACGAGCCAGGACAGGTTATCCCCTGCATCCATCTCCATCGCTCGCTGCTGCTGCATGGCCATGATGGCGAACCGGAGCTGGACCGGCCGGGAACCGAGCGAAGGAAAGTGTCCGCGATCATCAAGCAAGTGCAGGCTCGCCATACATCTCAGATGCGCAAGATAGCGGTCGACTGGCTCTGCCAGTTGCTCCATGCTGACGATTCCGGACAGTTCGCGTGCCAGTTCATAGAGCCCTTGCGCCTGCAACTCCCGCTGCCGCGCGGCTTCAGCCTGCTGCTGCAGTCCGGCGGTCAATCCCGCCGTTGCAAGGCCTACAGCGAGCATCACGGCGAAAGTGACGAGGTACTGCACATCACTGACGGCGAATGAAAATCGCGGCGGAACAAAGAACACGTCGAACAGCGCAACGCAGAGAAAGGCTGCCATTACCGCGGGTCCGCGCCCGAGCCAGCGCGCAGTGAGAAACACCGTGAGCAGGAAAATCATCACGATGTTGGCCGAATCGAGAAACTCCTGTAGCAGTGACGCGATGGCGGCGGTAGCGACACATGCGGCAACCGCCACGCCATATGACTGCGCTTTCGTTTTTGCCCCGTAGTTCATGTCCTACCCCTTAATCCAGGGTACAGAGCTTAATGGAAGCGGAGAAAAAAGAGCGTAGAGAAATTGCTGTGGAGTGTAAAGAAATTGTAAACACCATTCCGCTTGATCATAGGCTCACTTCCATGGATTGCCTTACGAACAGCTCTTGACTTGCAGCACGCATTTTGAGTGCAGCTACAAGGACAAGCGTGAACAGGTGAAATGTCGGATTCAATTTCAAGTGGCAATCCATTTCAATACCAAGTGGGATCATGAAGCTAGCTCATTTTACGCACAATATTCCTTGTGGTAACAAAATTGCCCGTCAGTGTCGCAACCTATCCGTTCCGGCGGGACCGGTCAATTAAGCACTTCTACTCGACGTTGCCACTCCTACTGGCTCTGCGATCTGAATAGCGTCATTCATAATTGCGGAAACAAGCGGTAGTTCTGCCTTTCCTGTTGGGAACATTGGTGCTGGAGCTGTTTTACAGAGCTTCGTTGGTCACTATGGTAGAAGGTGGGGCGGCGATAAGAGAAGTCGGCGCGTGCTTGTGGGCGCTGCGCTTAAGATGCCATACGGATTGCAGCCAAGCTGAATATCCCGACAACATACTCCGCACCAGTATATAAAGCGTTGACCATTATCAGACACCAAAATGCAGGCGGATTTGCGCCTTCAGCAGGGCGCGCGCCTGCTCCTCATTGCAAAGTGCAAGCCGGTCGTACACTATGCGGGCAATCGGTTTGAATACGCTCATGACCACTGGGTCGAAATGACTGCCAGTGTCTTTTTCCATGATTTCCATCGCCTCGTCGAAGGTCATTGGCTCCTTGTAGGGGCGACGCGAGCAGAGTGCGTCGAAGACATCGGCAACAGCGAAGATACGCGCGGCAAGCGGGATGGCTTCGCCGGCAATCCTGCGCGGATAGCCTGAACCATCCCACTTCTCATGGTGCCCGGATACCACAGCATTTGCGCCATCCAGCCAACCGATTCCGGATACGATGTCCTCTCCCTGCTGCACGTGCAGTCGCATGATGCGGAATTCGTCTTCATCCAGCCTGCCGGGCTTAAGCAAGATCGCGTCAGGGATGCCTATCTTTCCAACGTCGTGTAGGTAACTACCGACGATCAGCGATTGCATCGCTACTCTGTCGAGTTCTAGTTCCTCAGCAATTGCAGCGGCAATCCAAGCCACGCGATAGTTGTGCGCTCCAGTGTCGGAATCGCGCTTAGCAATCGCACGCCCCATCGCTTCCATGATTGAGATATGCGACTCCAGCACCTCCCGGGCTTTTTTTTCATTTTCCCTGGATAAGTGCACCACTACCGGATAGATCGCGGCACCACATAATATAGAAGCAAGGCATGCGATGAATGCCGCAGCGAGCGAGTCGTCACGAATCTGCTGGCGCTGCCAGTCGGATACCACACGAACGCCTTCGAAATAGCCAGTAATGGCGCCCTGACCGGGTGGGCTTTGCAATGGTACGAATACCCGTAGCAACCAGCGCCCTCCGACGTCCAGACTTTCATATGAAGCGCGTGTGTATTGAGGTCGTTGGTGCTTAGGCAATCGGTCTTCTACAACCTGCCCATCCTCAGTCATCGCCTCGACCATTTTGTTACCACGTGCATCGTATATCTCAGCGATGTCGAATAAGCCGCCAGCAATCACGCTTGCGGCGGCCTGCGCGCGCGCTTGGGCATTTAGCCCGGACAATGTGGTGGCATCGAAATGATCAAGCAAACGCCGCGACTCTTCCACCGCCAACGACACTGTGCTTTCTTCAGCATTTTCGCGGGCTACAAACCAGGCAATTGAGCTGGCGATTGCCGCGAGCAGCAGACTTACCGCCGAAATTCTAATCGCCGTGCGACGGTTAAACGGACTCACATTTCTCCCCTTCGTTCTACAGTAAGCGGATGTCAATACAGAATGGCTACGCGTACGTATTTCCTAAATAGCCGCCCAAAAATAACCGGTCCTCAATGAACGTGAGTCGCCAGCAGCAGATGTCGCGGCAGCCACGAGGGCGAAATTTTGTGCGAAGGCATGCAGCCAAGTTGATATGGAACTAACTTTTTCTTTTGGGAAATAATTATATGATGCGCGTAAAAGCTTAAGGTGATGTGTTCCCAATAAAGAGTGCCAATCGGGATCTAGTAAAGTTCGTTTTCGAAAGGGAGAACGAACGTGAAGAAGCGGTTTACCGACGAGCAGATCATTGGCTTTCTGAAGGAAGCCGATGCCGGCATGCCAGTGACAGAGCTGTGCCGCAAGCACGGCTTTTCCGACGCTTCGTATTACAAATGGAAAGCCAAGTTCGGCGGCATGGAGGTTTCCGACGCCAAACGACTCAAGGCGCTGGAAGAAGAGAACAACCGGCTCAAGCGTCTGCTGGCCGACGTGCTGCTCGACAACGCCGCACTGAAAGACGTCGTGTCCCGAAAGTGGTAAGCCCACAAGCCAGGCGCGAAGCGGTTGCCGTTCTGAAGGCAGAATGGCAGCTGTCGGAGCGCCGTGCTTGTGGGCTGATGAACATTTCCACTTCCGTTTTACGCTACCAGCCCAAGTCCGGCAGCAATAACCAATTGGGAGAACGGATCGCGGCCATTGCCAGCCAGCGCCGGCGTTTCGGCTATCGCCGCATCCACGTCTTGCTCAAGCGGGAAGGATGGACGATCAATGTCAAGCGCGTATATCGGCTTGAACCGCCCCGGAAATCGAGGAGGCTCCAATATTTGAGAAAATGGTGCCATGAAGAAGAAATCAACAAGATATTCGCCGGAG
The DNA here is from genome assembly GCF_000818395.1 of Noviherbaspirillum autotrophicum. Taxonomy (GTDB): domain Bacteria; phylum Pseudomonadota; class Gammaproteobacteria; order Burkholderiales; family Burkholderiaceae_D; genus Noviherbaspirillum; species Noviherbaspirillum autotrophicum. The sequence goes on from NZ_JWJG01000028.1 coordinate 1,261,793, forward strand.
ATCATGGAGCGCGCAGTGCGCCTGGTCTTCGAGAGCAGGGAGCAATACGAATCGCAGTGGGCGGCGATTGAATCGATTGCGGGCAAGATTGGCTGCACGGCAGAGACGTTGCGGCGCTGGGTTCGCCAGCAAGAGCGTGATACCGGCCAGCGTTCGGGGGCAACCACGACCGAGCAGGAACGGGTTAAAGCGCTGGAGCGGGAAGTCAAGGAATTGCGCCGTGCCAACGAGATTTTGCGCCTGGCCAGCGCATATTTCGCCCAGGCGGAGCTCGACCGCCGATCGAAATCATAAAGGCATTCATCGACGAGCACCGGGAGACCTTTGGGGTCGAGCCGCTCTGTGAAGTGATGCAGATCGCCCCGTCGGCCTATTGGCGCCATGCCGCCCGGTGTCGCAATCCGATGTTGAGAAGCGCACGCACCAAGCGTGACGAAGCCTTGATTCCCCACATTGAACGTGTGTGGCATGCCAACATGCGGGTTTACGGGGCGGACAAGGTCTGGAAGCAACTGCGCCGCGAAGGCAGCGACGTGGCGCGCTGTACGGTGGAGCGACTCATGCGCAAGTGCGGCCTGCGCGGCGTCATACGAGGCAAGGCAGTGCGTACTACGCAAGCCGACAAGGCAGCGCCATGTCCGCTGGACCGTGTCAACCGGCAGTTCAAGGCGACGCGTCCAAATCAGCTCTGGGTATCGGACTTCACCTATGTCTCGACCTGGCAGGGATTCGTGTACGTGGCCTTCGTGATCGATGTGTTCGCCCGGCGCATTGTCGGCTGGCGGGTCAGCAGTTCAATGCAGACGGACTTCGTACTGGACGCACTGGAACAGGCGCTGTACGCTCGGCAGCCGGAACGGGAAGGCGGCTTGATTCACCATAGCGACCGCGGCTCACAGTACGTGTCGATTCGCTACAGCGAGCGTCTTGCCGAAGCCGGCATCGAGCCGTCAGTCGGAAGCAAGGGCGACAGCTACGACAATGCGCTTGCAGAAACGATCAACGGGTTGTACAAGGCGGAACTGATTCACCGCCGTGCGCCATGGAAGACGCGGGAAGCCGTGGAGCTGGCAACGCTGGAATGGGTATCCTGGTTTAACCATCATCGGCTGCTGGAACCGATTGGCTATATCCCGCCGGCAGAAGCTGAGGCAAACTACTACCGGCAATTAACCGGTCAGGTCGAAATGGCCTGACTCACACCAACCGGCCTCCTCAAAAGCCGGGGCGGTTCAAATATAGTTAGTCTGTCCTGGTTTCCGTGATACTGGGCACAGCTGGCAGGTAGCTGTCAGTGAAGTCAGGACATGCACTGGGGAATTACGAATAGTCGACCCAAACACATGATGTTTGCCGCTTTGGTTTCGAATTCCCCGGTGCGCCTGGGTTCGTCAACGAATACTCAGGGCGTGCCGCTTCGCCGGCTCTCTATATTGGCTTCGCAGAGCCCAGCTTGCATGTCTGTTTCCCCTACCCATCACAATCCCCTTCCAGGAGGTGATGATGAAGCATTCATCTTCCCCAAACAACCCGGCTTTCAGTGCCTATGTCGGCATTGACTGGGCTGATCGCAAACACGATTTCTGCCTGCAAGCTGCGGATTCAACGCGGCGTGAATCCGGCATCTTCGAACACTCGCCGCAGGCCATCGCTCATTGGGCCAACACCTTGCATCAGCGGTTTCGCGGCCGCATTGCGGTCTGTGTCGAGCTTGCGCGCGGCCCCCTGGTATCTGCCCTGCAGCGCCATGATTTCCTGGTGCTGTTTCCCGTGCATCCATCAACGTTGGCCACGTACCGTCAGGCGTTTGTTCCCAGTCGCGCCAAGGATGACCCGGGCGACGCCGAACTTGCGCTGGAGATTTTGCTGCGCCATCCCGAGCGATTGCATCCGATTGCACTGCAGAGTACCGACATGCGCGCGCTCGCAGCGCTAGTGGAGGCACGCCGGGGCCTGGCTGAGCAAACGCTGCGCATCACAAACCAGCTCGTCAGCACACTCAAGCAATATTATCCGCAAGTACTAGACTGGTTTGAAGACCGTAATACGCGTTTGTTCTGCGACTTCCTGACCCGCTGGCCGACTCTATTGCATGTCAAGCGGGCACGACGCGTAACACTGGAGGAATTCTTCCATCAGCATTCAGTACGCCGTGGCTATCTCATTGACAGGCGCATTGAGGGAATCAAGGTCGCCACGTCGTTGACGAACGATCCTGCTATCGTGGGCCCGGCGCGGCTGATGATGCACACCCTGGTGGCGCAGTTGCGCGTCCTGCTGGACTCCCTGCAGCAGTATGACAGCGAAATCGACGCGACCGCCCGGCGTCTGCCGGATTACGACTTGTTTGCCAATTTGCCGGGGGCAGGCCACATTCAGGCACCGAGGCTCATGGTGGCGTTCGGTGAAGATCGTGGTCGCTACAACAGTGCGGCACAACTGCAACAGTATGCGGGTATTGCCCCGGTGATCGAGCGAAGCGGCAACAAGTGCTGGGTGCATTGGCGCATTGCCTGTCCGACGTTTCTGCGGCAAAGCTTCGTGGAATGGGCCGGTTCGACCATTCCACGTTCCTATTGGGCAGGCGCGTACTACCAGCAGCAACGTCAGAAGGGAAAGCCACATGCGATGGCCGTTCGTGCGCTTGCGATCAAGTGGATCCGTATCCTGTATCGCTGCTGGAAGAACCGTACCCCGTATGACGAGACCCGATACCTGAAAGCACTCCAGCAGCACGGCTCGCGTCTGGTCAACTCTGCGCCACTTTAATCGCCGGTTTCCTTACTGAGTAGAGGTATGTTCCGCCACCGGGTCAAGGGCAGGCTGCTAATGCAGCCTGGCGCAGCGCACCCTTGATGCGGTGAAGGAACTCCACACTTCAGATTTGCCAACGGCTTGGCATGCCGAGCCGTTGGCTTGCTAACTTGCGTTCCTCTGATGGGAAAACCCGTGAAAAACCCTTGACGGACCGGCTCAGGGCACGAAGCGGAAGTTCTCATCAAGGAAAAGCTGCCGCTCGATCCCGGGACAGGCGCCTCATGATCTGCTCATCACGATCCTGTCCAACTAAACCGTTGGACCCATGAGCGCCAATCAATCTGGTCCGATTTGCTTAATTCGGTCGAGCACATCTGGACGAGACATTTCATCTTGGCAATCTGCTCTGGCGAGGTTAACGGCGGAACTCGCAAGGAGTTGCAATTGCTTTAGGTTATTGTTCACTTGCCTGAGCCGGGTCTGAAGCGCCTTTCTCTCCAAAAACAGACGCTTGGAATGTAAGCACTCGGGAGTATTTCTTGCACCACCTGTGGTGGCGACACCGTGGTTTTGAATGATAGTTTTCCCCTGTGGCACGTTTCATTCTTAGCACTTATCACTGTTCCACATAATGATGCCGTCAGATAATTTGTTGCGCCAACTTCCACAGTCTTTCCTTCGTATCAAGCCGATGCACGAACCAGCATGAGTCCATGGAGTCATAAAGATTCCCATTCTTGGCGTTCTTCTTTACCAAGCGGCGTGAAAGGTTCTGTTTTAGAAAGGGCATCATGGTCGCCAACACGGTTCTCATCATTTCTAACGACGCTGCAGAAGCGAAGTTGCTGAAAGATACGCTTGCTACTGCGAGAGATGGCCCCTTTGTCACGGAGTGGGTCGGTCATTTATCTGATGCAATAAGCCGATTGGAGAGGCGCGGCATCGATATTATTCTGGCCTCCCTCTTTTTGCCCGACAGTCACGGTCTCGACACCTTTGATGTGCTGTTCAAGCTGGTCCCGCCCATTCCCATCATGATGCTTAGCGACGAAGAGCATGAAGCCCTCGCTATCGAAGCCGTGCAGCACGGTGCCCAAGGGTTTCTGAGCAAAGGCCACTACCAGAATTCTCTGGTGCCGCAGGCGCTTCGCAATATCATTCAGCGAAAGAAGGTGGAGGAAGCGCTCTTCGTGGAAAGGGAAAGGTCGCGCGTTACCCTTGAGTCGATAGGGGACGGCGTTCTGAGCACAGATGTTGCGGGCAACGTCACATACCTGAATGCGGAAGCGGAACGTATGACAGGCTGGTCACGCGACGAGGCGCAAAGCCGTCCGATTGCCGAAGTCTTCCATCTGATCGATGGCGAGACGCGACAGCGCGCAAGGAATCCGGTCGAAATGGTCATCGAGCAGGGGAAAAACCTAGCCCTCCATGCTGATTCGCTATTGGTGCGCCGGGATGGATATGAATCGCCCATCGAAGACTCCATTGCACCGATTTTTGACCGCAACAATGATATTACTGGTGCGGTCGTCACGTTTCACGATGTATCCGAAGCCAAGGCCATGGCGCACAAAATGGCGCACCTGGCACAGCATGATTACCTTACCGGCCTGCCGAACCGTTTGCTCTTAAGTGATCGTCTGTCGCAGGCCATTGCCTACGCAAAGCGACATACCACCCAGCTTGCCGTTCTGTTTCTGGATCTGGATAACTTTAAGCACATCAATGACTCGCTCGGGCACGCAGTAGGCGATAAGTTGCTCGAATCCGTCGCCAGCCGGCTCGTATCTCAGGTGCGGCATTCCGACACCGTCAGCCGTTTGGGTGGCGACGAGTTCGTTGTCCTTGTACTGGAAGATGCGCTGGCAGAGCACGCCACCATTACCGCTGAAAAAATCCTCCATGCACTCGCGGCCCCACACCGCCTCGCCGGTCATGAGCTGCACATCACGACAAGTATCGGCATCAGCGTGTTTCCTGCCGACGGGGACGACGCCGAAGCTTTGGTCAAGAACGCCGACGCGGCCATGTATCACGCGAAGAAGATGGGTAAAAACAACTATCAATTCTTTAACAGAGCAATGAATGAATTAGCCGTGGAGCGCCATACCACGGAGGTAGAACTGCGTCGCGCAATCAATGGAAACGAGCTTTTGGTGTATTACCAGCCAAAGGTCGACTTGGTATCAGGAATGGCGACTGGCGCAGAAGCACTCGTTCGTTGGAATCACCCCGATAAGGGCATGATGCTTCCCGACGCGTTTATCCCCGTCGCCGAAGACTCTGGCTTGATCGTCGCTATAGGAAAGATAGTCCTTCGCCAGGCATGTGGGCAGGCCAAGGCGTGGCACGATCAGGGATTACACTCCTTTACCATGGCCGTTAACGTGTCTGCGCTGGAATTTCGGGATCGTCACTTCGTGGAGAGTCTGCGTAACGTGCTGGACGAGACGGGCCTGGATGCGCGATTTCTTCAGCTTGAGCTGACTGAAAGCGTGCTGATGCGAAACGTGGACTCAAGCATTGCGGTCCTCCGTGAACTGAAACAACTCGGCGTGCAACTTGCCATTGATGACTTCGGTACCGGCTATTCCAGCTTGAGCTATCTCAACCAATTCCCTATTGATGTGCTGAAGATCGACCAGTCCTTCGTGCAAAGCATTTCATCGAGTGTCGGTAATGGCGTCATCGTCAATGCCGTGATCGGTATGGGAACGTGCCTTGGCCAAAGAGTTGTTGCTGAAGGCGTCGAAACATCGGCGCAGCTGTCATTTCTCCATACACACCACTGCACCGAGGGACAGGGCTATCTCTTTAGTGCACCGGTTCCGGCAGACGACTTTACGCGGCTTTTAGGGCAGGGAGTCATTGGGGGCAGTGTTCCGCTGCAATAGCGGGGGTGTCCCCTATTTAGGGGGTGTCCCCTATTTACAAACTACAGCGCACAAGCCACGCCATTTATTACGCACGTTGCCGAACGACCGGTTGTAGTCCCGCGGGGCAATGGCAGATATTGGCCGATTGTGTTGAAAAATCCGGCGATCAATTGCGAGACCAAATGGATCGTCGAGTAATGAGTCGTCGCTTGAATCAATCAGCCGAAAAGTCGGCCTAAATTGATACTTTGTCGACTGAATGCCCTAACACTTATAGCGATCCGATATTGCTTCAGAGTTTTTCAAATGTAAGGGACTTCCCCGTCCCGAAGCGACGTTGAAGTCGCACGGCATCGAGTGCCAAGATTGAGGTGTCACCGTTCAATCTAACCAGGAGGGGAAGTCATGCACCAGCTTACTACCATCGGGATTGATCTCGCAAAG
>NZ_JWJG01000028.1:1267882-1269552 GCF_000818395.1 Noviherbaspirillum autotrophicum
AGGCCAGTTCCTGCGCGCGGCGTCGACCGCCAACACGATGGTCGACCAGCTCTCGTCGTTCGCCTCCGAAGTGACGCGCGTGGCACGCGAAGTGGGCACCGAGGGCAAGCTCGGCGGCCAGGCCAATGTGCCCGGCGTGGCCGGCACCTGGAAGGACTTGACCGATTCGGTGAACTCGATGGCGGGCAACCTGACGTCGCAGGTGCGCAACATCGCCGACGTGACGACGGCGGTGGCGAACGGCGACTTGTCCAAGAAGATCACGGTGGACGTGCGCGGCGAGATTTTGCAGCTGAAGGATACGATCAACACGATGGTGGACCAGTTGCGCTCGTTCGCCTCGGAAGTCACGCGCGTGGCGCGCGAGGTCGGGACCGAGGGGCGCTTGGGCGGGCAGGCGTACGTGCCGGGTGTCGGCGGCACTTGGAAAGACTTGACCGATTCGGTGAACTCGATGGCGGGCAACCTGACGGCGCAGGTGCGCAACATCGCCGAGGTCACTACTGCCGTGGCGACCGGTGACTTGTCGAAGAAGATCACGGTGGACGTCAAGGGCGAGATTCTGCAGCTGAAAGACACGATCAACGTGATGGTGGACCAGCTCTCGTCGTTCGCTTCGGAAGTCACGCGCGTGGCGCGCGAAGTGGGTACCGAAGGCAAGCTGGGTGGCCAGGCGCACGTGAAGGGCGTGGCCGGCACCTGGAAGGACTTGACCGATTCGGTCAATTCGATGGCGGGCAACCTGACGGCACAGGTGCGCAACATCGCCGACGTGACGACGGCGGTGGCCAACGGCGACTTGTCGAAGAAGATCACGGTGGACGTGAAGGGTGAAATCCTGGAGCTGAAAAACACGATCAACGTGATGGTGGACCAGTTGAATTCGTTCGCGTCGGAAGTCACGCGCGTGGCGCGCGAAGTCGGCACCGAGGGACGTCTGGGTGGCCAGGCCAACGTGGGCGGCGTGGCCGGCACCTGGAAGGACTTGACCGACAACGTGAACTTCATGGCATCCAACCTCACCGGTCAGGTGCGCAACATCGCGGAAGTGACCACGGCTGTTGCGCGTGGCGACTTGTCGAAGAAGATCACGGTGGATGTGAAGGGCGAGATCCTGGAGCTGAAAGACACGATCAACGTGATGGTGGACCAGCTCTCGTCGTTTGCCTCGGAAGTCACGCGCGTGGCGCGCGAGGTGGGCACCGAAGGCAACCTCGGCGGGCAGGCGTATGTGCCGGGCGTCGGCGGCACCTGGAAGGATTTGACCGACAACGTGAACTTCATGGCGTCCAACCTGACCGGCCAGGTGCGCAACATCGCGGAAGTAACGACGGCGGTGGCGCGCGGCGACTTGTCGAAGAAGATCACGGTGGACGTGAAGGGCGAGATTCTGGAGCTCAAAAACACGATCAACGTGATGGTGGACCAGCTGTCGTCGTTCGCCTCGGAAGTCACGCGCGTGGCGCGCGAGGTCGGCGTGGAAGGCAAACTGGGCGGCCAGGCCAGCGTGCCGGGGGCATCGGGGACCTGGAAGGATTTGACCGAGAACGTGAACCAGCTGGCGGCCAATCTTACCAACCAGGTGCGCGCGATCGCGGAAGTGGCAACAGCCGTGACGCGCGGCGACCTGTCGCGCTCGATCCAGGTCGAGGCGCGCGGCGAAGTGGCGG
>NZ_JWJG01000028.1:1269562-1366211 GCF_000818395.1 Noviherbaspirillum autotrophicum
GACTTCTCCCGCAAAGCTGTTCAACTGGTCGACCATGATGTTGATCGTGTCCTTGAGCTGCAGCACCTCGCCCTTCACATCGACCGTGATCTTGCGCGAAAGGTCGCCTCTGGCCACGGCCGTGGTGACTTCAGCGATGTTGCGCACCTGGTTGGTCAGGTTGCTGCCCATGGCGTTGACGCTGTCGGTCAAGTCCTTCCACACGCCCGCCGCGCCCGGCACCACCGCTTGGCCGCCCAGCTTGCCGTCGGTGCCGACTTCGCGCGCAACCCGCGTGACCTCGCCGGCGAAGCTGTTGAGCTGGTCGACCATGATGTTGATCGTGTTCTTCAGCTGCAGGATCTCGCCCTTCACGTCGACCGTGATCTTGCGCGACAAGTCGCCCCTAGCCACCGCCGTGGTGACATCGGCGATGTTGCGCACCTGTCCGGTTAGGTTGCTCGCCATCAGATTGACATTGTCGGTCAGGTCCTTCCACACGCCCGATACGCCCTTGACCTGCGCCTGCCCGCCAAGCTTGCCCTCGGTGCCGACTTCGCGCGCCACCCGCGTGACTTCTCCCGCAAAGCTGTTCAACTGGTCGACCATGATGTTGATCGTGTCCTTCAGCTGCAGGATTTCCCCCTTCACATCGACCGTGATCTTGCGCGACAAGTCGCCCTTGGCGACCGCCGTGGTGACTTCGGCGATGTTGCGTACCTGCCCCGTGAGATTGATCGCCATCAGGTTGACGTTGTCGGTCAGGTCCTTCCATACCCCGGAGGTGCCGGTCACCTGCGCCTGTCCGCCCAGCTTGCCCTCGGTGCCGACTTCGCGCGCCACGCGCGTCACCTCGCTGGAAAAACTGTTCAGCTGGTCGAGCATGGTGTTGATGGTCTTGGCGTTCTTGAGGAATTCGCCTTTCAACGGCCGGCCTTCGACTTCCAGTTCCATGTCCTGGTCGAGCGCGCCGCGCGCCACCGCGCCGATCACCCGGCCGGAGTCGCGGATCGGCTGCACCAGGTTGTCGATCAGGGTGTTAATGGAGCGGACTTCCACGCCCCATGCGCCGCCTGCCTTTTCCGAGGAGATGCGCTGGCCGAGCTGGCCTTCCATGCCGACGACCTTGGAAACCTGTTCGATGTCCTTGGCGAGCTGTTCATTGGTGGCCACGATCTCGTTGAACGCGTCGGCGATCTTGCCGTCCATGCCCTCCCAGTGCAGCGGCAGGCGCACGCTGAAGTCGCCGTCGCGCACGGCGTTCAGCGCCTTGAGCAGCGCGCCGCGGTCCAGCGCCTCGGAGTCGAGATCATGTTCAAGAATGGCGCGGTCATGCGCGCGCCTCGCGTAGTTGCGCCGTTCATGCGTTACGGATTCCTGCGCCACGTCGTCCTCCTTCTGAATGAGTGATGGACTAGTCAGTGAAGATTGAATCGTCCGCGCTTGAGCATTTCCAGCGCTTCCTCGCTCGGCACCGGCTTGCTGAAATAATGGCCTTGCATCTCGTCGCAGCCATGCTCGATGAGAAATGCCATCTGGTCGGCCGTCTCCACGCCTTCCGCGATCACCGTCAGGTTCAGGCTGTGGGCGAGCGTGATGATGGCCGACACGATGGCAGCGTCGTCCGGGTCGGTCGCGATGTCGCGCACAAAGGCGGCATCGACCTTGAGTTTGTCGAGCGGGAAGCGCTTCAGATAGGCGAGCGATGAATAGCCGGTGCCGAAGTCGTCGACCGAAATCGACACCCCCAGGTCGCGAATCTGGTGCAGCGCCTGGATCGTCTTGGCCGGATCGGCCATCACCGCCGACTCGGTCAGCTCCGCTTCCAGCAGGCCTGGCGGGATGCCCGTTCTTTGCAACGCCGTTTGAATGTCGCGCATCAGGCTCGCCTGGTGAAACTGGCGCGCCGATACATTGACTGCGATCGGGCAGCACGTGGCGCCAGCCTCGATCCACTGTTTGATCTGTCTTGCCGCTTCATGCAGCGCCCACTTGCCGATCGGCTCGATGCGCCCGGTCTCCTCGGCGATCGGAATGAAGGTGCCGGGCGACATCCACTCTCCGTCCGGCTGCGGCCAGCGGATCAGCGCTTCGAAGCCACGCAGTTCCCCGTCGACCGCACTGATCTTGGGCTGGTAATACAGGACAAACTCGCCTTCCTGGATCGCGCGCTGCAGGGCGCTTCCGACGGCCAGCCGCTGGTCGGCGGCTTCATTCATCCTGGCCGCGAAAAAGGAATAGCGGCCGCGTCCTTCCTGCTTGGCGTGGTACATGGCGGTATCGGCATTGCGCAACAGTTCTTCCATGTTCTGCCCATCGTCGGGAAAGATCGCAATGCCGATGCTGGGCGACACCCGCAGCTCCCTGCCGCCGATCAGGCAGGGTTCGGCCACCGTGCGCACGATCTTGTTCGCCACCAGCGCCGCGTCCTGCACGTCATGCAGACCGGCCAGCAGCACCACGAACTCGTCGCCCGACAGGCGCGCCACGGTATCGCCTTCGCGCACGCAGCGGCCGAGGCGCTCCGCGACTTCCTGCAGCAGGCGGTCGCCGGACGCATGGCCGAGCGTGTCGTTGATGTCCTTGAAGCGGTCGAGATCAATGAACAGCACCGCGACCGGCGCATGCTGGCGGCCCAGGTTCGCCGTAGCCTGGCGCATGCGGTCTTCCAGCAGCAGGCGGTTGGGCAAGCCGGTGAGCGTATCGTGGAACGACTGGTGCAGGATGTACGCTTCCATTTCCTTGCGGTCGGTGATATCGCGCGACACCATCACCACCTGCGCCACCTTGCCGGCCGCATCGGGGATCACGCTGGCCTCCGATTCCAGGTGGCGCTCGCCGCGCTCGGGTACGAGCACCCGGTAGTGCAGGCGTGCATTCGTGCCGTCCCTGACCAATTGACGGAAGGCGTCGCGCAGCGGCTCCCGGTCGTCGGCATGCACGATGTCGAAATAGCTGCCTTCCCGTATCGCCTTGCCGAACGCCGCATGGTAGGACGGGCTGGCATACACCCAGGCGCCGGCGGCGTCGAGCAGCGACACAAAGTCGCCCGCATGCTGCGCGATCAGCCGCTCGATTTCGCGGCCCTGGGCGCCTTCTTCCACCGGCGCTGCCCCGTTGGCGACAGGCATTAGCTTCCGGCCGCCCGGGAAATACTCTCCGGCCTGCTTGCACGCGACAATCTCGGCACGCAGCGTTTCGTTCAGGCGCATCACTTGTTCCAGCTGCTGCTGCAGCTGGCGGTTCGTGGTTTCCAGGTCGGCATCGCTGCGTTCGCGCCGCTGGTTGGTTCTGGCAAGGTCGATGAACACTTGCACTTTGGACTTCAGCACCTCGGGCGCGACCGGCATGAACAGGTAATCGACCGCGCCCAGTTCATAGCCGGTAGCACGGTCGAGATCGGTGGCGCGGTGCGAGGTCAGGAAGATGATGGGGGTATATTTCGTGCGCGGGCGCTGCCGGATCAGGCGCGCCGTCTCGAAGCCGTCGAGGCCGGTCATCTTCACGTCGAGGATGATGACCGCGAACTCCTTCTTCAGCAGCAACATCAACGCCTCTTCGCCGGAAGCCGCCGTCTCGATCGCGGCATCGAGGTCGGTCAGGATGGTATGCAACGCAAAACGCGATCCCGGGTCGTCGTTGACAAGCAAGACTCGGATCTCATCAGTTTGAACCATGAATTGGTCTAGTCTAGAGGTGATTTGATCCACAGCCGGCCGCAGACGAATGACCAGGACGTGGAGGGTATAATACGGCATGTTCGGCACGACGCCGCCCCATGCACCGCGTCGCTCCCTGTCAAACCGATACCGCTCCCGCTTGGATGGGTAAAGGCAGGCGATGTTCCCAAAATGACACAACACACGTCCGCGGCTGCGCATTTCCGCCAGAAAAAACAAACCAGCCCCCTCCAGGTGCCCGCCTTTACGTACCCACCTTTCTTCCTGGCACCGACACTTCCTCGGCACCATAGGCTATGGTGCGATTGCGTGTATGTTTCGCTTGCATGAGCGCAATGTCAGCCGCGTGCAGGACTGCCTCCCAAGTGTCGCCATGCTCGGGGAAACAGGCGACGCCGAGCGAAATCGTGATTTGGCCGAGCGCCTGCCCATCCATCGTCACCCGCAGGTGGCGCGCGCTGTCGCGCAGCTTTTCCGCCAGATCCGCCGCATTGTGCAACGACGTCGCCGGAAGGATGATCGTGAATTCTTCGCCGCCGTAGCGGCATGCCAGGTCGCCGCCGCGCATTTGCCGCTGCAGCATCTTGCCGACTTCGCGCAGCAGGGTGTCGCCCGCGGCATGGCCGAAGGTATCGTTGAAGCGCTTGAAATGATCGATGTCGATCATGACGATCGCCACCGGCGACTTGGTGCGCCGCGCATTGCGCATCTCGCGGCTGAGCGACTCTTCCATGAAGCGTCGGTTGAACAGGCCGGTCAGACCGTCGCGCATGGCCTGCGCATGCAGCGTGTCGCGCAGGCGCAGGTTAGCCAGCGTCAGCGCCGTATGTTCGGCGGCCGCCTGCACCATCGGCTGCTCCCGCGAGCGGTTGCCGATCTTGTCGTTTTCGAGATGCAGCAAGCCGAGCATCTCCCCCTGCACCATCAATGGCACGCACACGTAATTGCCGGGCGGCGGATCCTGCACGTGGTGGCAGCGCGGCTGGTCGCCGCCGGCTTCGACCCGGTACATCTTCCCGCGCCGCACCGCCCAGCAATCCTGCGGCAGGAATTCGTTCATCGCGGCCGGATCGCCCCAGCGGGTCTTGGCTTCCAGGTGATCGCCGCTCGGATGCATCAGGTAAAGCATGCCCGGCTGGTCGGGAAACAGGCGCAGCGCGAACTGGCGCACGATCGCCAGCACCTCGTCCTGCGTCATGCACGCCTGCAGCGCGTCGTTCATTTCCTTCAGTTCGCGCAGCTCGTCGCCATGGCGCTGCAATTCGGCGACCCGGCTCTGGATGGACTGCGCCATGCTGTCGATGGCCGACGCCAGCAGGCCGACTTCGTCGCGGGTGCGCGCCACGCCGCTGCGCGCGCCGAAGTCGCCGTTGCGGATGCGGTCGCTGACACGGATCAGCGACTGCATTTTCCTGACCACGAGGCGATGGCTGCCGACCCATGCGATCCACAGCACCAGCAGCGACACCAACCCGAGATTGAGCATATTGGACCGAAACGCATTGCTCGCATCGGCATACGCCAGTGCGGCAGGAATGCCGATGGCCAGATACACGGTTTGTTTCGTCGTCCGGTGAATCTTCGCGAAGGCGAACAGGCGCGGCACGTCATCGGCGCCCTGCAGGTCGATCACGCCTTCCTCCTCGAGGCTGCCGCGCACGGTGCGCACGATCGGCGAATCGGCGATGCGCCTGGTGCCGCGCCAGCCCTGCGGGTCGGGATAGCGCGCCAGGACCAGGCCCGTGTCGTCGAACACGACGATGATCGAGTCGTGCGACAGCTGGACCGCCGGCGGCAGGGTCTCGAACTGCGACAGGCTGAGGGACGCGAACAGCACGGCGTCGACCCGCATCGCGTCCCCGGTGATCGGAACACCGAGGAACACCTGCGGCAGCAGGCTCGCCTCGTCGATTTGGTAGGGGCCGGCGCCGATATCATGCCGGGCCATGGTGTCGCTGAAAAAAGGCTGGCTCGCCACGTTGCTCTTGGCCCTGGAAGGGCCGGTCAGGCAGATCACGTCGCCGTTGGGACTGGCTAGACCGATCTCGGCGAATCTGGGAAACGTCGGCGCAAGCTCGCTGCGCAGCAGGTCGCAACGATGCGGCCCCGTTTTACGCAGGGACGACAGCTGGGCCATCGCCTTCAGTACGCCCTTCGCCTCCTCGATGGTCTGCGTATGACTGGCCTTCATCACGCGCACCAGCCGCAGCGCGGCCTCACGGACATTGCCCTTCTGCGCGACCGTCTGCTGATAGGAATTGAACACATACAACGCGAATGCCGGCGCCATGGCAAGCAGGATCAGCACGACGAGGCGCATCTTTAAATTGCCTCGAAAAAAGATTTCCACGGCGTCTAGCTCCCCTGTTGGCAAAAAATTATTGCCCGTCGGAGTTCGACCCGCTTGCAATTTCAAGCGTTCCGAAAAGATTGCTTTTTAATGAAATTATTTCCTCGTTGTATTGCGAGGCGACGCGGCGGGAATGCGTGCAAAAGGCGGGGGATAAAAGCGGGAAAACGGATGCGGCGGCGTTGAATACGCAGCCGCACCCGCGAGACGGATCGACGAATCAGGCGCCGAGGACCGATTTGATTTGCTGCAGTGAAGCCGGATCTTCGATCGTGGTCAGGTCGCCCGGATCGCGCCCTTCGCACAATGCCTGGATCGAGCGGCGCAACAGCTTGCCGGAACGCGTCTTCGGCAACAGCGACACGAAATGCACGCGCGCCGGGCGTGCCACCGCGCCGAGCTGCTTGTCGACCACGGCCATCACTTCCGCTTCCAGCGCCTTGCGGCCTTCCGGGGTGGATGCCGGCTCCGGGTTCTTCAGGATCGCGAACGCGACCGCCACCTGGCCCTTGAGCTTGTCTTCCACGCCGACCACGGCGACTTCCGATACGTTCGGATGGCTGGAGATGCTTTCCTCGATTTCGCGCGTGCCGAGTCTGTGGCCTGCCACATTGATCACGTCATCGGTGCGGCCGAGGATGAAGTAATAGCCGTCGGCGTCGCGGATGCCCCAGTCGAAGGTCGAATAGGCCGGCTCCTTGAAATTGGCCCAGTAGGTCTTGACGAAGCGCTCGTCGTCGCCATATACGGTTTGCATGCAGCCTGGGGGCAGCGGGCCGTCGATCACCACCACACCCTTTTCGTTCGGCTCGCATTCCGCGCCGGTCGATTCGTTCAGGACTTTCACCTTGTAGCCGAACATCGGCACGCCCGGGCTGCCGAGGCGCGTCGGCTTGTCTTCCACGCCCTTGGCGATCGACAGGATCGGCCAGCCGGTTTCGGTCTGCCAGTAATTGTCGATGATCGGCACGCCCAGCTCCGACGCAATCCATTGCGACGTCGGCTCGTCCAGCGGTTCGCCCGCGAGATACAGTGCCTTCAGTGACGACAGGTCGTACTTCTTCATGAATTCCGGCGGCTGCTTCTTGAGCACGCGCACCGCGGTCGGCGCCGAGAACATGCGCGTGACCTTGTATTTTTCGACAATGCTCCACCAGATACCGGCGTCGGGACGAATCGGCAGTCCTTCGTACATGATGGTCGCCATGCCGGCGATCAGCGGGCCGTACACGATGTACGAGTGCCCTACAACCCAGCCGATATCGGAGGTCGAGAAATAGGTTTCACCCGGATTGCCGCAGTAGATGTACTTCATCGACGCCGCCAGCGCGACGGCGTAGCCGCCGACATCGCGTTGCACGCCCTTGGGCTTGCCAGTCGTGCCCGACGTGTAGAGGATGTAGGACGGCTCGTTCGACTCCAGCCAAGTCACCGGCACGTTCGCCTGCATGTGCTGCTCGCGCATCGATGCATAGTCGACGTCCCGCGTCGGCACCATCGGCATGTCCACCAGCCCCCGGTTCACCATCAGCACGTGCGCCGGCTTGTGCTGCGCCAAGTTGATCGCCTCGTCCAGCAGCGGCTTGTAGGGCACGCTCTTGCCGCCGCGCGAGCCGGCGTCCGCCGACACGATCAGTGTCGGTTTCGCGTCATCGATGCGCGTGGCCAGGCTGTTCGAAGCGAAGCCGCCGAACACCACCGAGTGGATCGCGCCGATGCGCGCGCAGGCCAGCATCGCGAACGCCGCTTCCGCAATCATCGGCATGTAGATCAGCACGCGGTCGCCACGGCCTACGCCCAGCGCCTGCATGATCGCTGCCATGCGCATCACTTCGGTCTGCAGTTCCGCAAACGAATACACCTTCTCGCTGTTGGTCTCGGTCGAGATCGCGATCAGCGCGGGCTTGTCGCCCTGCTTGGCGGCCCAGCGGTCGACTGCGTTGTGGCACAGGTTGGTCTTGCCGCCAACGAACCATTTGGTGAATGGCGGCTTGGAATAATCGAGGACCTGGGAATACGGCTGTTGCCAGTCGATGGCCTTGGCCTCGTTGCCCCAGAAGGTCTGGGGATCGTTGACGGATTGCTGGTAAAAGTCTGCGTATTTCATGGCGTCTCCGACGTATGGATTATCTGTTCTGGGTGCACCGCGATGCGCACCGCTCTTGTCTATAGTGTCAAGTTTGGATAGAGCGACTTACAAACGACTTACTGGGTTTAAAAAAAAAGCGCATCGAGAAATATCGGTGCGCTTTTTCTTATTCATCATCAATTCATTGCTCTTAGAAAGCATCGCCAGGCACGCGTACCCAGCCTTCCATCAGCACCCGCGCGCTGCGGCTCATGATGGCCTTGGTCACGCTCCATTCGCCATTGACGCGGGTAGCTTCCGCGCCCACGCGCAAGGTGCCCGACGGATGGCCAAAGCGCACGGCATTACGTTCGCCGCCGCCTGCCGCCAGGTTGACCAGCGTGCCGGGAATCGCCGCGGCAGTACCGATGGCAACGGCAGCCGTGCCCATCATGGCGTGATGCAGCTTGCCCATCGAGAGCGCACGCACCAACAGGTCGATGTCCCCTGCCTTGACCTGCTTGCCGCTGGAGGAAACGTAGTCGGTTGGCTCAGCGACGAATGCCACCTTCGGCGTGTGCTGGCGCTTGGCGGCTTCATCGACGTTCTTGATGAGTCCCATGCGCAGCGCACCGTAGGCGCGGATCGTTTCGAACATCGCCAGCGCCTTGGCGTCGCCGTTGATATCGTCCTGCAGCTCGGTGCCCTTGTAGCCGATGGCGTCCGCATTCACGAAGATGGTCGGGATGCCGGCGTTGATCATCGTGGCTTTCAGCGTGCCGATGCCCGGCACGTCGAGATCATCGACCAGATTCCCGGTCGGGAACATCGCGCCGCCCGCGCCTTCTTCCTCGGCCGCCGGGTCCATGAATTCCAGCTGCACTTCGGCGGCGGGAAACGTGACGCCGTCGAGTTCGAAGTCGCCGGTTTCCTGCACCTGCCCGTTCGTCATCGGCACGTGGGCGATGATGGTCTTGCCGATGTTGGCTTGCCAGATGCGCACGGTCGCCGTCCCGTTTTGCGGGAGCCGGCCAGCATCGACCAGTCCGCTGCTGATGGCGAAAGAGCCAACGGCGGCGGACAGATTGCCGCAGTTTCCGCTCCAGTCGACGAACGGCTTGTCGATCGAGACCTGGCCAAACAGGTAATCGACGTCGTGATCAGCACGGCTGGACTTGGACAGGATGACCGTCTTGCTGGTGCTGGAAGTCGCGCCGCCCATGCCGTCGATCTGCTTGCCGTAAGGGTCGGGGCTGCCGATCACGCGCAAGAGCAGCTTGTCGCGCACTGCGCCCGGCACCTGTGCGGCCTCAGGCAAATCCTGCAGGCGGAAGAATACGCCTTTGCTGGTGCCGCCACGGATGTAGGTGGCGGGAATTTTGATTTGGGGTACGTGGGCCATGAGAATGGTTTCCTAGTAAAGCTTGGCAGCGCATCGCTGCGCCGCTGTTCAAACGGTTCCTGCAACGGGTTCAGAAGGCGCGTCGCCCCCATCGCCTGAAATAGCGGGGGACAACCGGGAGCGGGATGGGTGCAATGCGTGTTACAACACCCATCCCCTCGCTAACCCCTCCCCTTGTGGGGGAGACGAAAAAGAGCCTTGCGTTTAAGCTGCCTTCGCCGACGACGACGCGAGGAAGTCCTGCGCAAAGCGCTGCAGCACGCCGCCCGCTTCATAGATCGACACTTCTTCCGCGGTATCGAGACGGCAGGTCACCGGCACTTCCACGCGCTCGCCGTTCCTGCGGTTGATCACAAGAGTCAGGTCGCAACGCGGCTTGCGCTCGCCGACGACGTCGAAGGACTCGGTGCCGTCGATCTGCAGCGTCATGCGGTTAGTGCCCGGCTTGAATTCAAGCGGCAGCACGCCCATGCCGATCAGGTTGGTGCGGTGGATGCGCTCGAAGCCTTCGGCCACGATTGCTTCCACGCCTGCAAGACGCACGCCCTTGGCCGCCCAGTCGCGCGACGAACCCTGGCCGTAGTCGGCACCGGCGATGATGCACAGCGGCTGCTTGCGATCCATGTAGGTTTCGATCGCTTCCCACATGCGCATGACCTTGCCTTCGGGTTCCACGCGCGCCAGCGAGCCCGGCTTCACCTTGCCGTCGGCGTCGCGCACCATCTCGTTCTTCAAGGTCGGGTTGGCGAACGTCGCGCGTTGTGCGGTCAGGTGGTCGCCGCGGTGGGTCGCGTAGGAGTTGAAGTCTTCCTCTGGCAAGCCCATCTTCGCCAGGTATTCGCCGGCAGCGGAATTGGGCAGGATCGCATTGGACGGCGACAGGTGGTCGGTCGTGATGTTATCCGGCAGCACCGCCAGCGGACGCATGCCCGTCAAGGTGCGTTCGCCGGCCAGCGCGCCTTCCCAGTACGGCGGACGACGGATGTAGGTGGACATCGGGCGCCAGTTGTACAGGGGGCTGACCGATTCCGTGGACGCGACCCGCTGGTCGAACATCGGGATGTAGACCTTGTTGAACATCTCCGGCTTCACGCTGGCCTTGACGATCGCGTCGATCTCTTCATCCGACGGCCACAGGTCCTTCAACGTGATCGGCTTGCCGTTCGCGTCGGTGCCGAAGGAATCGCGCTCGATGTCGAAGCGCACCGTGCCGGCGATCGCGTAAGCCACGACCAGCGGCGGCGAGGCCAGGAAAGCCTGCTTCGCATACGGGTGGATGCGGCCGTCGAAGTTGCGGTTACCGGACAAAACAGCCGTCGCGTACAGGTCGCGGTCGATGATTTCCTGCTGAATCTTCGGATCGAGCGCGCCCGACATGCCGTTGCAAGTGGTGCAGGCAAAGGCGACGATGCCGAAGCCGAGCTTTTCCAGGTCCTCTGTCAGGCCGGCTTCGTCCAGGTACAGCTCAACGGCCTTGGAGCCGGGCGCCAGCGAGGTCTTGACCCAAGGCTTGCGGGTCAGGCCCATGCGGTTGGCGTTGCGCGCCAGCAGAGCAGCGGCAATCACGTTGCGCGGGTTCGAGGTATTGGTGCAGCTGGTGATGGCGGCAATGATGACCGCGCCATCCGGCATCTGGCCGGGGACTTCCTGCCACTTGCCGGCGATGCCCTTGGCTGCAAGGTCGGTCGTCGCCACGCGCGCATGCGGGTTGGACGGGCCGGCCATGTTGCGCACGACGGAGGACAGGTCGAACTTCAGCACGCGCTCATACTTCGCATTCTTCAGCGTGTCGGACCACAGGCCGGCTTCCTTGGCATAGGTCTCGACCAGCCTCACCTGTTCGGCCGAGCGGCCGGTAAGCGTCAGGTAGTCGAGCGTCTGCTGGTCGATCGAGAACAGCGCGGCAGTCGCGCCGTACTCCGGCGCCATGTTGGAAATGGTCGCGCGGTCGCCCAGCGTCAGCGAGGAAGCGCCTTCGCCGTAGAACTCGAGGTAGGCGCCGACCACCTTCGACTTGCGCAGGAATTCGGTGAGTGCGAGCACGATGTCGGTGGCGGTGATGCCCGGCTGGCGCTTGCCCGACAGCTCCACGCCGACGATTTCCGGCAGGCGCATCCAGGATGCGCGGCCCAGCATCACGTTCTCGGCTTCGAGGCCGCCCACGCCCACCGCGATCACTCCCAGCGCATCGACATGCGGCGTATGGCTGTCAGTGCCGACGCAGGTATCCGGATAGGCTACGCCGTCGATCGCGTGAATCACAGGCGACATCTTTTCCAGGTTGATCTGGTGCATGATGCCATTACCCGCCGGGATCACGTCCACGTTCTTGAACGCGTCCTTGGTCCATTCGATGAAGTGGAAGCGGTCTTCGTTGCGGCGATCCTCGATGGCGCGGTTCTTCGCAAAGGCATCCGGATCGAAGCCGCCGCATTCGACTGCGAGCGAATGGTCGACGATCAGCTGCACCGGCACCACCGGATTGACCTTGGCCGGGTCGCCGCCCTGGTCGGCAATCGCGTCGCGCAGGCCGGCGAGATCTACCAGCGCGGTCTGGCCGAGGATGTCGTGGCACACCACGCGCGCCGGGAACCAGGGGAAGTCGCGCTCGCGCTTGACCTCGATGAGCTGCTTCAGGCATTCAGCAAGGATCGCCGGGTCACAGCGGCGCACCAGGTTTTCGGCATGCACGCGGGAGGTATAAGGGAGCTTTTCCCAGGCGCCCTGCTGGATGGCCTCGACGGC
Organism: Noviherbaspirillum autotrophicum; assembly: GCF_000818395.1. Classification (GTDB taxonomy): domain Bacteria; phylum Pseudomonadota; class Gammaproteobacteria; order Burkholderiales; family Burkholderiaceae_D; genus Noviherbaspirillum; species Noviherbaspirillum autotrophicum. The sequence goes on from NZ_JWJG01000028.1 coordinate 1,281,787, forward strand.
GGCACGCGCATCGAAGTAATCCAGTTTGGTGCCCGGCAGGGGTTTGCGGTAGGCGGTGTTCATGGCTCAGTCAAGAAAGTGATATGCGTCAAGGAGAAGAGCCTGCGATGCAATCATCACAGGCTCCATGGCGTTACTTGCGCTTATTGATCGGAACAAACTTCAGATCTTCCGGGCCGACGTAGTTTGCGCTCGGGCGGATGATCTTGTTGTCGATGCGCTGCTCGATGATGTGCGCCGACCAGCCGGAGGTACGCGCGATCACGAACAGCGGCGTAAACATCGCGGTCGGCACGCCCATCATGTGGTATGAGACCGCGGAGAACCAGTCGAGGTTCGGGAACATCTTCTTGATTTCCCACATCACCGATTCCAGACGCTCGGCGATGTCGAACATCTTCATCGAGCCGGCTTCCTTGGACAGCTTGCGTGCGACTTCCTTGATCACCTTGTTGCGCGGGTCGGACACGGTATAGACCGGATGGCCGAAGCCGATCACCACTTCCTTGTTCTCGACGCGCTTGCGGATATCGGCTTCCGCCTCGTCCGGATTGTCGTAGCGCTTCTGGATCTCGAACGCGACTTCATTGGCGCCGCCATGCTTCGGGCCGCGCAGCGCGCCGATGGCGCCGGTGATGGCGGAATACATGTCGGAGCCGGTGCCGGCGATCACGCGGCCGGTGAAGGTCGACGCATTGAACTCGTGCTCGGCGTACAGGATCAGCGAAGTATGCATTGCGCGAACCCACAGTTCGGACGGCTTTTCGCCATGCAGCAGGTGCAGGAAATGGCCGCCGATCGAATCGTCGTCGGTTTCCACTTCGATGCGGTTGCCGTTATGGCTGTAGTGATACCAGTACAGCAGCATCGATCCGAACGACGCCATCAGGCGGTCGGCGATATCGCGCGCACCCGGCGTGTTGTGGTCGTCCTTCTCCGGCAGCACGCAGCCCAGCGCCGATGCGCCGGTGCGCATCACGTCCATCGGGTGCGACGAAGCCGGCAGCCACTCCAGCGCGGCCTTCACGTTGGCAGGCAGGCCGCGCAGCGCTTTCAGCTTGGCCTTGTAGGCGCGCAGTTCGGCAGGCGTCGGCAGCTTGCCGTGCACCAGCAGGTGCGCCACTTCCTCGAATTCGCATTCGTCGGCGATGTCGAGAATGTCATAGCCGCGGTAATGCAGATCGTTGCCGGTGCGGCCGACCGTGCACAGTGCGGTATTCCCTGCGGTTACGCCGGACAGCGCAACGGATTTCTTCGGCTTGAAGCCAGCTTGTTGTTCGCTCATCAATATCTCCTGACAGATTTATTTCGATTTTTGTTGCGCAAACAGCGCATCCAGTTTTTGCTCGAACTCATGGTAGTTGATGCGATCGTACAGTTCCATGCGCGTCTGCATGGTATCGACCACATTCTTTTGCGTGCCGTCACGGCGGATGGCGTTATAGACGTTCTCGGCCGCCTTGTTCATGGCGCGGAAGGCCGACAGCGGATACAGCACCAAGCCCACATTCACGCTCTTGAGTTCCTCGACGGTGTACAGCGGTGTTGCGCCGAACTCGGTAATGTTGGCCAACACCGGCACCTTCACTGCGTCTGCGAAGGTTTTGTACATGTCGAGCTGGGTAATCGCTTCCGGGAAAATCATGTCCGCGCCGGCTTCCACGCAGGCTTGCGCGCGCTCCAGCGCCGCTTCCAGCCCTTCGACGGCGAGCGCATCGGTGCGCGCCATGATCACGAAATTCTCGTCGGTACGTGCATCGACCGCCGCCTTGATGCGGTCGACCATTTCCTGCTTGCTCACGATTTCCTTGTTCGGACGATGACCGCAGCGCTTGGCGCCAACCTGGTCTTCGATATGGATCGCGGCCGCGCCGAACTTGATCATCGACTTCACGGTGCGCGCCACGTTGAACGCGGACGAGCCGAAGCCGGTATCGACGTCCACCAGCAGCGGCACGTCGCACACATCGGTAATGCGGCGCACGTCAGTGAGCACGTCATCGAGATTGGAAATGCCAAGGTCGGGCAAGCCGAGCGAGCCGGCTGCAACGCCGCCGCCGGACAGGTAAATCGCGCGGTAGCCGGCGCGCTTGGCCAAGAGAGCGTGATTGGCGTTGATCGCGCCGACCACCTGCAGCGGCGATTCTTCTTTGACGGCCTTGCGGAAAGCGGCGCCTGCGGAATAAAGACTCATGTCGTCACCTTGTGTGGACTGTTTCATTGAGAGAAGCTGTCCCTGTTATTGCAATCGCCGTGCCATTCGGTAACGGCATAGCTTGCTTCCTCGCCCTCACAAAATAATTCCTTCATTTTCAGTGTGTTACGCGATCCATTTCAAATGACGAAAACACACCAACCTGTTCAAAACGTTTCAACCTGCGTTACACTTGAAACATTGAAACGAGACGTGAAACATGCGCGAACCAACCCTTCCCCTTCCTCCAAGCGAAACCAAGCCGGTTATCTGGACGGTAGCCATCTCGCGCCTGCGCAACCTGTTTCGCGACATTACGCCGGAGTACGACGGCCGCGCGACGATCGAATCGATCAACCTCGGCTTCGACGACGCGGTCCATCATATCCGCGAGCGCATGGCGACCGAACGCTGCGATGCCGTCATTGCCGCCGGGTCGAACGCCGCCTATCTGAAGAGCCGCCTGTCGCTGCCGGTGGTGACTGCCAAGGCCAGCGGCTTCGACGTGATGCAGGCGCTGGCGCGCGCGCGCAAGATCACGCCCGACATCGGGTTGATCACCTACCAGCAGACCATGCCGGAACTGGCCGACTTCCAGGCCACCTTCGGCCTGCAGATCGCGCAGCGCACCTATGTCACGGCGGAAGACGCCCGGGCCCAGATCAACGAACTGAAGGCCAGCGGCATCAAGGCCATCGTCGGCGCCGGCCTGATCACCGATCTGGTCGAGGAAGCCGGGCTGGCCGGCGTGTTCGTCTACTCCGCCGCATCGATCCGGCAGGCATTCGACGATGCGCTGGAAATTGCGCGTTTCACCCAGCTTGAATCCGGCCCCAGCCGCGCAACCTCGGATACCCTGCGCGCCAAGCATGGGTTGAACGACTTGCGCGGCGAGTCGCCGGCGATGCAGGCGGCGCGGCACTCGATCGAGCTGTTTGCGAAGTCGCCGGCAACCGTATTGATCCAGGGCGAAACAGGCACCGGCAAGGAGTTGGCTGCACAATCGATCCACCGCGAAAGCCAGCGCGCGCGCCACCCCTTCGTCGCGATCAATTGCGGCGCGGTCGCTGAATCGCTGCTGGAATCCGAACTGTTTGGCTACGAAGAAGGCGCATTCACCGGATCGCGCCGCGGCGGGCGCGCCGGCCTGTTCGAAGCCGCGCATCGCGGCACGCTGTTCCTCGACGAAATCGGCGAAATGCCGCTGCAGCTGCAGACGCGCCTGCTGCGCGTACTGGAAGAGCGTGAAGTGGTGCGCGTCGGCGGTACGCGCCCCATTGCGGTGAATGTCCGCGTCATCAGCGCCACCCATTGCGACCTCGATCAGCGCGTCAAGGACGGGCGCTTTCGCGCCGATCTGTTTTACCGGCTGTGCGTGCTGCGCCTGACCTTGCCGCCGCTGCGCCAGCGCGCCGACGACTTGGTGGCGCTGGCGGAATGGTGCCTCAAAAACGCGCTCGCCTCGCTCGGAGTGCGCCCGCATGCGAACCTGCATGCGGAAATCGTCGCCTGCGCGCCGCTCCTGTCATCGTATGCCTGGCCGGGCAATGTGCGCGAATTGCGCAACATGATGGAACGGGTCGCGCTGTTCCTTGCCGCCGAACCGCTGCAGGCACTGTCTCCCGGCTTTGTCATGGCGATCGCGCCGGAGCTGGAGACGTCAGCGCCACTGCCGGCAAGTTCACCTGTCCCGCAAGCCGCGCCGGAATCGATCGAGCAGGTGCTGGCACGTTTCAACGGCAACCGCGAAGCAGCGGCGAAACACCTCGGTATCAGCCGCACCACCTTGTGGCGCAAGCTCGCGCGCCAACAATAACCTGCGCCGTGGCGTGCCGCCATCGTTCTGCTTGCTCAACAAATACTCTAGGGCAATAATGATCCGGCGCGCTGCAGAAGCGCGCCGAACGCCGTATTCCCCTCGGACCAAGGATAAGCTCGATGCTACTGCTGCTGCGCCTGCTGCGAAAACTCGTCGGCTGGATTGATTTCCTCTTGTTTACCGTGCTGATGGTCGCGCTGTCCTGGCTGCCCTGGCGCGGCAGGCATCCGGTGGCGCGCCTGTTCCATGCCTGGTGCCGCGCCTTCGTGCGCGCCATCGACATCGACCTGCGGCTGCACCAGAAAAACCGGCGGCGCCTGCCCGAGCGCTTCATCCTGATCGCCAACCACCCGGCCGCCTTCGAGGATATCGGCATTCCGGCGCTGTTCGACGTGGTGTCGCTCGCCAAGGTGCAGGTACAGGACTGGTTTGTCGTCGGTCGGATCACCAGGGCCGCCGGCACGCTGTATGTCGACCGCGACAACCCTGCCTCGCGCCAGCAGGCGATCCAGGCGATGGTCGACGCGGTCAACGCCGGCCACAACATCGCGCTCTATCCGGAAGGCGGCTGCAAGGGACGGCGCCTGTTCGACGAGTTCAAGTCCGGCGCGTTCGAGGTATCGATGCGCACCGGCGTGCCGATCCTGCCGGTCTTCCTGCATTACGAAGCGCAGGACGACTTCGAGTGGCAGCCGCCCTACTCGCTGCCGGACAAGATCTGGCACATGATGAAGACCCGCAATAACCGCGCCAACTACTATGTGTACGATCCGCTGGAGCCGAAAGCCTACCCGGACAAGTACGCGATGAAGCAGGCCGCTTACGCGCTGTACCAGCGCTGGAATGCGCAATACCTGGAATAGCCGCCCGCCGGAATTCGCGCCGGAACAACGCCGCATGGCGGCCATCCGGCATTTGGCCTATCATGGCACACCATGCAGAAATCCCCGCCTTCCCGCCCCGATACGCCTTGCGTTGCCGTTTGCTCAACCACCTTCGACGACGTCTGTCGCGGCTGCGGACGCACCGTCGTCGAAGTCGCGAACTGGGTGTTCATGACGGAAGAGGAAAAGGAACAGGTCTGGACCCGGATCACCGCACAGGGCTACCCGCGCCGCAATTCCTGACTCTGGCAGGAGCACACACACCGACCGCCACGGTATGCGGTGGCCCGGCCCCGGGTTTCAGTCATCCTTGGCGCCGTCGATCCCCAATTCGTGAATCTTGCGCGTGATCGTGTTGCGGCCGATCCCGAGGCGGATCGCCGCGTCGTTCTTGCGTCCGTGGGTATGTTTCAATGCGGTCTTGATGAGCGCGGACTCGAACTGGCGCCCCAGCGCGTCCATCACTTCCGGCTGTCCGGCGGCGAGCATGTGAGCGGCTTCGGATTCGAGCAAGGCAATCCAGCCGGACTTTTCTGCGGCGCCGTTGCCCGATGCCCCCGGCAGCGCCGGCGACACGAGGCCGCTGCCGTTCGGCGTCACCATGCCACCTGTCTCCGGCGCCGCGACGAGCACTTGCGGCTGCGCCGGGACTGACACGGATGCGCCCGCCGTTGACTGCGGCGCGAATTCCTGGCCATGCGTCAGCTCCTGCGGCAAGTCCTTCACTTCCACCGTTTGCCCCGGCGCCATGACGGTAATCCAGTTGCACAGGTTTTCCAGCTGCCGCACGTTGCCTGGCAAGTCCAGGCCGGCCAGGAATTGCATCGCGCTGTCCGACATGCGCTTGGCTTCGACGCCCAATTGTTTGGCGCTCTGCGCCAAAAAGTGGCGCGTCAGCAGCGGAATATCCTCGCGCCGCTCCCTCAAACTGGGCAGGCGCAGGCGAATCACATTCAGGCGGTGATACAAGTCCTCGCGGAACAGGCCGTCCTTCACGCGCTGCTCCAGGTTCTGGTGGGTCGCCGCGATCACGCGCACATTCGCCTTCAACGGCTGGTGCCCACCGACGCGGTAGAAGTGCCCGTCCGACAGTACGCGCAGCAGGCGCGTCTGCAGATCGAACGGCATGTCGCCGATCTCGTCGAGGAACAGCGTGCCGTTTTCCGCCTGCTCGAAGCGGCCGCGCCGCATCGCCTGTGCGCCAGTGAAGGCGCCGCGCTCGTGGCCGAACAATTCCGATTCGAGCAGATCCTTCGGAATCGCCGCAGTATTGAGCGCGATATACGGCTGGCTCGCGCGCGGGCTGTGCTTGTGCAGCGCGCGCGCCACCAGCTCCTTGCCGGTGCCGGACTCGCCGGTGATGAGCACCGTGACGTTCGACTGCGACAGGCGGCCGATGGCGCGAAACACGTCCTGCATCGCTGGCGCCTGGCCGAGGATTTCCGGCGTGTCGGCGACGGCCTGCTCGACATCCGATTCGCGCAGGCTTTCTTCGAGCGCGCGGCGGATCAGCTCGACCGCCTTATCGATGTCGAACGGCTTGGCGAGATATTCGAAGGCGCCGCCCTGGAATGCCGCCACTGCCGAGTCGAGGTCGGAGAACGCGGTGATCACGATGACCGGCAGGCCCGGATGCCGCGCCTTAACCGCCTGCAGCAGTTCCAGCCCGGACTCGCCCGGCATGCGGATATCCGATACCAGGACCTGAGGAACGCTGGTCTGGAGCGCATCCATCGCATCGCGCGCATTGGCAAAACTCTTGGTGGCGAGGTTTTCGCGGGCCAGCGCCTTTTCCAGCACCCAGCGAATCGATTCGTCGTCGTCAACAATCCAGATTGGCTTCATATTTTATTGAGCGTCCCGCGTCGTATGCGTTGGTTAAAGCCGTGCTGTCAAGGCAGCGGTATCAAGATCCTGAAGTCGGTGCATCCCGGCCTGCTCTCGCATTCGATCACGCCCATGTGCTGCTGCACGAACGTCTGCGCAAGCGTCAGCCCCAGCCCGCTGCCACCATCCCGCCCGGAGACAAGAGGATAGAAAATGCGGTCGCGGATGTCAGGCGGGATGCCCGGTCCATTGTCGATGATATGCAAGTCTAATGCCAGCCTGTAGCGCACCTTCGCGAGCGTCACCTGGCGCGCGATGCGCGTCTGAATCGTGATTTGCGCATCGCCGTTTTTGATCCGTTCGGACAAGGCTTGCGCGGCGTTGTGCATGATGTTGAGCACCGCCTGGATCAACTGCTCCTTGTCGCCGCGGAATTCCGGCACGGACAAGTCGTAGTCACGCTTGATGGTCAGCCCTTGCGGAAACTCGGCGACCATCAGGCTGCGCACCCGCTCGCACACTTCGTGGATATTCACGTCGCCTACGATATGCGGCCGCTTGTGCGGTGCCAGCAGGCGCTCGACCAGCGTCTGTAGGCGGTCGGCTTCCTTGATGATTACCTGCGTGTACTCGCGCAGCTCCTTCAAGTGGCGCTCGGGCAGCTCGAACTCCAGCAGCTGCGCCGCGCCGCGGATGCCGCCCAGCGGGTTCTTGATCTCATGCGCGAGATTGCGGATCAGCTCCTTGTTGGCCTGGCTCTGATCGAGCAGACGCTCCTCGCGATCCTGCTTGAGCTGCTGCACGTTCTCGCGCAGCTCGATCAGCACCGGCATGTCGCGCAAGTCGAGCGCCGTCACGATCATGTGCACGTGCAGCGGCTCGCGCCCGACGCGCTCCAGCGCAAGATCCTGGCGCTTGTCGGCGAACTGGTGTTCGGCCGCCTGCTGCAGCACTGGATCGAGCGTGCTGCCGTTTACAAACAAGTCGTCCAGCTTTTGCTGCATCAGCGTCTTGATCGACGTCTCCAGCAGGTTTTCCGCGGCCGCATTCGCATACGCGATGCGATACTCCGCGTCGAGGATAAGTACCGCCGACGATAGCAGGTCGAGACCGTCGAGCGAGGTAACGGATGTCTTCAAGATGATCCCAAACAAAAAAATAAAGGCCGCATCACGCGGCCTTTCATGCAAGCGTCATACCCGCCTTATTTTAAGTTACCGATCTCGCGCTTGAGCGCTTCGATATTCTTTTCGGCACGGTCGATGTCTTCCTTCATCGCAGCCACGCGCTCTTGGTATTTCGCATAGTTGCGTTCGTCGCCGCGGCGCTCCGGCTCGCCGTTATTGAAATCCTTCTTCAGGTTCGCCAACTTCTGCTCTTCGCTTTTCATTTCGTCGAGCAGGATTTGCTTGCGGTCGTTGTCGCGCGCCTTTTGCGTGCCGCCATCCACCTTGGGGAAATCGGACGGCGAGCTCGCCGCCGCCTTGGCAGGTGAATTCTGTGCCGCCACTCGCTTCGGCGGCGCCGGAATCATCGTGATCCCGGGCAGATCGACCTTCTTGCATCCCTTGGTCAAGCCGGTGTTCTTGTATTCCTTCTTGCCATGCTCGTCCGTGCACAGGTAGACCTCGCTCTGCGCATGGGCGTAGCCGACAGCCGCGCCGAGCAGGAACAATCCGACTAATTGCTTTTTCATAATCTTTCTTTTTAGAAACACCAAGCGCCTATTAGTTTAGGATAAGAATCAAGGCTTTACAAACACATGCCGCCACAATGTTTCAACTCGTTACAAATAAAAAAGCGGGGAAAACCGCAGTTTCCCCCGCTTTCGGCACCAGCCGGCCAATACGTATTACAGCGAGTAGTACATGTCGAACTCGATCGGGTGCGTCGTCATGCGGAAGCGCTGCACTTCCTGCATCTTCAGCTCGATGTAGGCGTCGATCATGGTGTCGCTGAACACGCCGCCGCGGGTCAGGAACTCGCGGTCCTTGTCCAGGTACTCGAGCGCTTGGTCAAGCGAAGAGCACACGGTCGGGATCAGGCGATCTTCTTCCGGCGGCAGGTGGTACAGGTCCTTGGTCGCTGCTTCGCCCGGATGAATCTTGTTCTGCACGCCGTCCAGGCCTGCCATCAGCAGGGCGGCGAAGCCGAGATACGGATTCATCAAAGGATCCGGGAAGCGTGCTTCGACGCGACGGCCCTTCGGATTGGCGACGTGCGGAATGCGGATCGACGCGGAACGGTTCTTGGCGGAGTAAGCCAGCTTCACCGGCGCTTCGAAGCCCGGCACCAGACGCTTGTACGAGTTGGTGCCCGGATTGGTGATCGCGTTCAGTGCGCGTGCATGCTTGATGATGCCGCCGATGTAGTACAGCGCGAATTCGGACAAGCCGGCATAACCGTCGCCAGCGAACAGGTTCTTGCCATCCTTCCAGACGGACTGGTGCACGTGCATACCAGAACCGTTATCGCCAACCAGCGGCTTCGGCATGAAGGTTGCGGTCTTGCCGTAAGTGTGCGCGACGTTCCAGATCACGTACTTCATGTTCTGGGTCCAGTCGGCGCGCTGCACCAGCGTGGAGAACTTGGTGCCGAGCTCGTTCTGGCCGGCGCCAGCCACTTCGTGGTGATGCACTTCAACCGGGATGCCCATCGATTCGAGGATCAGCGCCATTTCCGAACGCATGTCCTGGAAGCTGTCGACCGGCGGGACCGGGAAGTAGCCGCCCTTGACGGTCGGACGGTGGCCGGTGTTGCCGCCTTCGAGCTCCTTGCCGGTAGCCCAGGAAGCTTCCTCGGAACCGATCTTCACGAAGCAGCCGGACATGTCGATCTTCCAGCGCACGTTATCGAAAATGAAGAATTCGGGTTCCGGGCCAAAGTAGGCGGTATCGCCCAGGCCGGAGGACTTCAGGTAGGCTTCAGCGCGCTTGGCAATCGAGCGCGGGTCACGGTCGTAGCCCTTGCCGTCGGACGGCTCGATCACGTCGCATTGCATGAACAGCGTGGTCTCTTCCATGAACGGATCGATGTTGGCGGTATTCGGGTCCGGCATCAGGATCATGTCGGAAGCCTCGATACCCTTCCATCCAGCGATTGACGAACCGTCAAATGCATGGCCGGACTCAAACTTGTCCATATCGAAGTGAGAAACCGGAACAGTCACGTGCTGTTCCTTGCCTCGGGTGTCTGCAAAACGGAAATCAACGAATTTGACTTCGTTTTCTTTCGTCATCTTCAAGACGTCTGCGGCCGTCATTGCCATGCGAATCTCCTAAATGAGCAAAGTGGTGTGGGTTTTTTTGGATCGGTTGTGAGTCCGCTCGGTATCCCGTCAGCGACTGTAGCGCCAACGGCTGAAGTGCGGCCAAAACTCAGCCGGAGATGATAGCAGATTCCATGCCACCATCTTCTAAAAAAACAAGTCTTGTGCACCGTCAGAAAGCGCGCAATTTAGAGGAAATAATGAACAAATGAAATACTTTCGAGCGAAAAGCAGCTCATCTAGCAATCACCAAATCAGTGCAATAATTTAGCTTTGCACCTTGTTGGTGCATTTTTTATGCGAGGTCGGTTTTTTGCACCAGTTTGGCGACACTCATCAATCTGACCAAATCACTATAATCTAAAAGATAAAATACAGAAGACTTCATTTAATGCAGGCTGCCATGACTAACCCGATTCTTTCAACGGCCCGGCAACGCGGGCAAGAGCACCAGTTGCCCTATGCAGGAGCAGTCACGCCACAGGAAGCCTACGCGCTCCTGCAGCAAAACCCGTCCGCGAAGCTGGTGGACGTACGCACCAATGCCGAACGCGACTGGGTGGGGCGAGTTGCCCTCGCCGATTCCCAACACGCCGCCGTGCAGTGGAACCTCTACCCCGGCGGGACGCCCAATCCCGATTTCATGCGCCAGCTGGAGCAAGTCGCGGGCAAGGACGATGTGCTGCTGTTCCTGTGCCGTTCGGGCGTCCGTTCGCGGCATGCAGCGAAGCTGGCCACCGAACATGGCTACGCCAACTGCTTCGACATTCTCGAAGGATTTGAAGGCGACAAAGACGGCGAAGGCCATCGCAAAACCGTCGGAGGCTGGTGCAAGGCCGGGCTCCCGTGGCTGGGCGCCTGAGCCTCACGGCTCGGCGCGCATCAGTCCGGTCACGCGCCGCCGAACGAAATTGATGTGGCTGCGCAGCCCGTACAACTCGTCCGCAAACGACAGTGGGATCGAAATCCGGTTGACCCTGTCCTCGATGTCGTTCAAGCGCTTCAGCTGCGCCGGATAGACATCCGCCTGCAAGTCGTGCGGCACGTCCTCGATCGCTTGCTCGACCGCGCGCAACTGGCCGTACCAGCGGTAGACGCGCGACCGCACTTTCCAGACATAGAGCGGCGGGATGATGCGCGACAACGGCAAAATCAAGGCGCCAAGCGCGACCACGACTACCCACATGCGTTCGAAGAAATTGGCCAGCCAGAACGGCAGATACCGTCGCAGCAGCGGCGGCCCTTCCTTATAAAACCGCTGCGCCGCGCGCGATACCGGGATTTCGGTGTAGCTTGCGGTGGGAAAATCGCCTTTCCTATGAAACCAGCCGGCGCCGCCGTGAATGTCGGTCGCCGCCTGCACGAACAGATCGACCACCGCCGGATGCAGGTCGGCGCGCGCCACCAGAGTGGCCGTCGGCGCAATCAAGTGATAATCCTTGCGCGGCAGATCGCGGCCAAGGTCGACGATTCCGCGCGGGAGCACCACATGCGACAGGAACGGGAAGCGCCGGGTATAGGCTTCTGCCAGCGCAAAATCGAACAGCTTGATGCCGGGCGTTTGCAGCAGCATCTGGATCAGCGGCGCGTCGGGCGCCGAGCTGAACACCAAGCCATCGATGCGCCCTGCCAACAGTTCCACTGTCGCTGGCGTATTCTCCAGCGAACTCAGCTTCAGCTGCTTCGGCTCGACGCCATTCACTGACAGCAGCTTGCGAAACAGCGCCGGAACGCCGCTCCCTTCCGGGCCGACATTGATCTTCATGCCCCGCAGCTGGGATAGCTGAGTGATGTTTCTTGTATCGCGCATGAACAACCAGACCGGTTCGGTAAACAAGCTGCCCAGCGAGACCAGTCCTTTTTGCTCGGCGGCCTCCAGCTCGGACGAGCCGCTCTGGACGAAGGCGATATCGACACCCGATTCCGGGTCTTGCAGGCGCGCCAGGTTTTCCTGCGATCCCTGCGATGGCTTCAAGGCGACATGGACATTGAAGCGCGCGAGCGCGGCAGCATATTTTTTCCCGAATGCCTCGTAGGCACTATTTTCCTGACCCGTCGAGAGCGTTACCTGCGACGGCGGCGACGGGTCCACCAGCCAGTACGCCAGCAGGCAGGTAACGACGATGGCGAGCGCCGCCGGGCCGGCGGCGACAAGGAAATCGCGGAGCGAGAATTGGGTGAACTTCAGAATTTTCGGCATGCGTGACCTGATTGGAATCATCGGCACACCATGCCAAGAAACATGCAACTATGCAATAGGCGTCCTGTTAACGCCGACCTGCCCTTCCGGCAAGATTTCTTGCGTTACGGACAACTCATCCGCCTAGCTTGCCGTCAGGGTTGACCTGGGCGCCGACGCCGGAAGGCGGAATTGCGGCAGCGGATAGCGCTTGCGCCCATCGGTATCGGCATCGTCCGAAAGGAATTGCGCAGCGATCCCGAACCATTCCTCGACCGATAACAGACGGCGCAGCATCGGGAACAACTCGTCCTCTTCCCTCGTCAGCCTCGTATGCAAGCGATCGCAATACGATTCCATTGCCAGACAGATACCGTGCAGCTGGTCGCTTTTACCTTCGACTAATGCACTCAGGCGCTCGCATGCGGTATGCAAGATGCTTCGAGCGCTGTCACTTAATGCATCGAGTTCGGCTAACAATGCATCCGCTTCGCGTTTCGCATTGCGCACGACTGGAATTACGTACATTTCAAGCTTGCGCTTGCGGCAATACTCGTCAAACTCGCCAAGTTTCGCCAAGGCTGATTCAAGGAAAGAAAAATCAATATTCTGAAAGCCATACCACATATTCTGAATAGAGTGACGTAATTTCCGCAAAGCGCGATGCGCAGCATCTTGCTCTGCGGCAATTGCAACAAGGGAATAAGTGGCAGTTAACATGTTGACTCCTTAATTCTGTAACTGCAAACAGACGCTCCAGAATTCAATGAATCCGGACGTTGCAATATGAAAATCCAGGGGGAATTGGAGGTTAAAAAGACGTGCGCTAAGTATAGATGGCCGCAGACTTACCTATTTGACATTCCGCAAATTGACTCGGGAAGCCAAACAATTAACGCGAACTTGATGCCATTACGTCACGTTTTAGTAACAGATGCGTAAAGAGCGCTAGACGCGGCGCTGAAATCCAGAATTGGCCAGCGGTGCCGGGAAAGATGGGAAAGTGTACGAAGGGAAATGTGGATCGATAATACTACTTGGCAAATATCGATCCACAAGGCAAGAAATTATCAGCCCAGCTTCACTGCATGTTCCCGTGTGGAATGGAAAGTCAGTTGCGGCCAACGTTCCTGCGTGAGCTTGAGGTTGACGCCGGACGTGGCGAGATAAGCCATATTCCCTGCGGCATCAAATGCGATATTGGCACCGGCCGACGATTTTTCGAAGTCCGCGAGCGCCTTCTTGTCGTCGGACGTCACCCAGCGCGCGCTGCTGATGCTGGTCCCTTCGAAGACTGCGTCGACACCGTATTCATTGAGCAGGCGGCTGGCCACCACCTCGAACTGCAGCACGCCAACCGCGCCCAGCACCAAGTCGCCGCCGTGCACCGGCTTGAACACTTGCACTGCCCCTTCTTCGCCGAGCTGTTGCAAGCCCTTGTGCAATTGCTTGATCTTCAGCGGATTGCGGATCCGGACTGAACGGAAGAAATCCGGCGCAAAATACGGAATGCCTGTGAACTGCAGCAATTCGCCTTCGGAAAAGCTGTCGCCGATCTGCATATTGCCGTGATTTGGCAAGCCGATGATATCGCCAGCGTATGCCTCTTCCACCTGCTCGCGGCTCGATGCCATGAAAGTCACGACCGACGAAACCTTGATTTCGCGGTTCAGGCGCAGGTGCTTGATCTTCATGCCGCGCTCGAATCGGCCGGAACACACGCGCAGGAAGGCGATACGATCGCGGTGCGCCGGGTCCATGTTGGCTTGGATCTTGAACACGAAGCCCGAAAACGGCGCCTCGGTGGGCTCCACCGATCGCACGGTTGCATCGCGCTCGCGCGGTGCCGGTGCCCAGTCGAGCAGCGCATTGAGAATTTCGCGCACGCCGAAATTGTTGATCGCGGAGCCGAAAAATACAGGCGTTTGCTTGCCTGCAAGAAATTCTTCAAGGTCGAACGGGTGCGATGCTCCATGCACCAGCTCGACCTCCATCTTGAGCTGTTCGATTTCGAGCGGGAACATTTCCGCCAGGCGCGGATTGTCGATGCCCTTGACCACTTCGAATTCCTGGTCGGCGCGCTCCTCGCCCGCCTTGAACAGCAGGATCTCGTCGCGCAGCAGGTGATAGACGCCGCGGAAGTTCTTGCCCATGCCGATCGGCCAAGTCACCGGCGCACACTGGATCTTCAGCACCGACTCGACTTCGTCGAGCAGTTCCAGCGGATCGCGGCACTCGCGGTCCAGCTTGTTCATGAAAGTCAAAATCGGCGTATCGCGCATGCGGCAAACGTTGAGCAGCTTGATGGTCTGCTCTTCCACGCCCTTGGCGGCATCGATCACCATTAGCGCCGAGTCGACCGCCGTCAGCACGCGATAGGTGTCTTCCGAAAAGTCCTGGTGGCCCGGCGTATCGAGCAGGTTGACCACGTGGTCGCGGTATTCGAACTGCATGACTGAGCTGGCGACCGAAATGCCGCGCTGCTTTTCGATTTCCATCCAGTCGGAGGTCGCATGGCGGCCGCTCTTGCGCGCCTTGACCGTGCCGGCGAGCTGAATCGCGCCGGAAAACAGCAGCAGCTTTTCGGTCAGCGTGGTTTTACCCGCGTCCGGGTGGGAAATGATGCCGAAGGTGCGGCGCCGCGCAACTTCGCGCGCGATCAGTTCGGCCGGGGCCTTGCGGGATTCGGATGCGACCTCGACGGTATCGGCGGTCGGAAGATCTGGGGCGGAGGACATGATGCTTTTGGTGATGTTTAAAGCGGAATCTTAATGTGAGGCCGCAAACCGGCCTCACAAGAATGGAATTACTCCTTAACGGAATTACTCCTTGATGAAGTGCTCGCGGTAATAGCGCAGCTCTTCGATCGACTCAATGATATCGGCCAGCGCCGTGTGCTTCTGGTGTTTCTTGAAACCGCTTGCCACGGCCGGTTTCCAGCGCTTGCACAATTCTTTCAGAGTCGACACATCGAGGTTGCGATAGTGGAAAAATGCCTCCAGCTTCGGCATGCCGCGCGCCATGAAGCGGCGGTCCTGGCAGATCGAATTGCCGCACATCGGGGATTTACCGGCCGGCACGAAATGCTTGAGAAAATCGATCAATGCCTTTTCGGCATCCGCTTCCGTCACGGTCGACGCCTTCACCCGGTCGATCAGACCGGAACGGCCATGCGTGCCCTTGTTCCATGCATCCATGCGGTCCAGCACTTCATCCGGCTGGTGGATCGCGAACACCGGCCCTTCGGCCAGCACGTTCAACTCGGAGTCGGTCACCACGACCGCCACTTCGATAATGCGGTCATTGTCCGGGTCCAGCCCAGTCATTTCCATGTCGACCCAGATCAGGTTGAACTCATTGGGGCGGGCGGGTGCATTGGCGGGCACGTTGGAATTGGAAGCTTGTGACATAATTTATTTTCCTCAGTAAGGATTGGTGCGCGATAATCTGCACGCTTTCGCAGATGTCTTGCCTGGCATCGGCCCGTGCCGGCCCATTGCGCAAGAGATCCCGCACCTAAAACCAGCCATTTTCTCACAGGCACAGAATGTCTTCACTTGCGTTTTCGGTATTATTTGTCGGTTTTCTCGCTATTACGCTGCTGGTGCGCTTCTGGCTGGGCTCGCGCCAAATCCGCCACGTGCTGGCACACCGCAATGCAGTCCCTGCGGAATTCGCTGAAAAAATCCCATTGTATGCGCATCAAAAGGCCGCGGATTATACCGTTGCCAAGACCAAGCTGGGATTGGTGATGATGCTGGTGAATGCGGCGGTGCTGATCGGCTTCACCCTGCTGGGCGGACTGCAGGCGCTGTCCGGATACTTGTTCAAGCTGGCCGGCCCCGGCATGGCGTACCAGCTGCTGCTCATTGCCTCGTTCGCATTTATTTCGGCGGCTGTCGACCTGCCGTTCGACTACTACAAGCAATTCATACTGGAAGCCCGCTTCGGCTTCAACAAGATGAACCTGCGCCTGTTTGTGACCGATCTGATCAAGAACATTATCATCGGCACTATCATCGGCCTGCCGCTGCTGTGGGTGATCCTGACGCTGATGGCCAAGTCCGGCAACCTGTGGTGGCTGTATGCCTGGTTCGTCTGGAGCGGCTTCCAGCTGCTGATGCTGGTGCTGTATCCGACGGTGATCGCCCCTCTATTCAACAAGTTCACGCCGCTGCAGGATGAAAGCCTGCGCGCGCGCATCGAAAGCCTGATGCAGCGCGTCGGCTTTGCATCGAAAGGCTTGTTCGTGATGGACGGCTCCAAGCGCAGCGCCCACGGCAACGCCTATTTTTCGGGCTTCGGCGCGGCCAAGCGCATCGTGTTTTTCGATACCCTGCTGGCACGCCTGGCGCCGCAGGAAATCGAAGCGGTGCTGGCGCACGAACTCGGCCACTTCAAGCTCAAGCATGTGGTCAAGCGGATTGCTGTCATGTTCGCGCTCTCGCTCGGCTTTCTCGCGCTGCTGGGCTACCTGAAGACGCAAATCTGGTTCTTCACCGGCCTGGGCGTCAACCCGATGTTATTGGGCAATAACGATGCGATGGCACTGATCCTGTTCATGCTGGTGCTGCCGGTGTTCACCTTCCTGTTCTCGCCACTGACGTCGATTACTTCGCGCAAGCATGAATTCGAAGCCGATGCATTCGCTGCCCGGCACACAGAAGCATCCGACCTCGTCTCTGCACTAGTGAAACTGTACGAAGACAATGCTTCGACCCTGACGCCGGACCCGATCCATTCGTCGTTCTACGATTCCCATCCGCCGGCGAGTGTGCGGATCCACCATCTGCTTGCCAGCCGATAAAAGGAAACACCATGGTTAACGCCAACGAGCTGCTGAAAAAGAAGTGCCGGCATCTGGACACTGGCCTGAACGATGCAGAGGTCAAGGAATATCTTGCCGCCGTTGAGGGATGGACGCTGCAGGAAGGCAAAGTCGCCAAGACCTTCAGCTTCGGGAACTACTACGAAACGCTGGCCTTCGTGAATGCGATTGCCTACGTCATCCATGCCGAAGACCACCATCCGGAGCTGGCCATCACCTACAACCGCTGCATCGTGAAGTTCGACACGCATTCCGTCAACGGCGGACGCGGGGGAATTTCCGAGAACGATTTCATTTGCGCGGCCAAGGTCGACGCTGTGTTTCACCAGTCAGCAGCCTGAACGATGACAGGCAAGATTGGTACCGTTATCGCAGCGCATGGCCGGCATTATCTGGTCCAGGTCGACGACATCCGGCTGCAATGCGTCACGCGAGGCAAAAAAAGCGATGTCGCCGTCGGCGATATCGTCCGGATCAAAGAGACTTCTCCTAACCAGGGCGTGATCGAATCGATCGGCGAGCGCAAGACGCTGCTGTACCGGTCGGACCAGTACAAGTCCAAGCTGCTCGCGGCGAACGTCACGCAACTGTTCATCGTCGTCGCCACCGAGCCGGGGTTTTCCGACGATCTGGTGTCGCGCGCGCTGATCGCTGCAGAAGCCGCGGGAATTGCCGCCCACATCGTGCTCAACAAGACCGACGTGGCCGAACTGCTGCCCAAGGCGCGCGAGCGCGTTGCGCTCTACGCCTCGCTTGGCTATCCGGTCCACGAAGTATCGGCGCGCAGCGCTCCCGATGCCGCGTGCGACACACTGCTGCCGCTGATGCGCAGCCAGTCGTCGATCCTGATCGGCCAGTCCGGCATGGGCAAGTCGTCGCTGATCAATTTGCTGGTGCCGGACGCCGATATCGCCACGCGCGAGATTTCCGCCGCGCTCGACTCCGGCAAGCACACCACCACCTTCACCCGCCTGTACGCGATCGGACGCGACACCGCGATCATCGATTCGCCCGGCTTCCAGGAATTCGGCCTATATCACTTGAGCGAAGGCATGCTGGAACGGGCGTTCCGCGAGTTCGGCCAGCATCTCGGCCACTGCCGTTTCTATAACTGCCACCACTTGACCGAACCCGGCTGCGCGGTTCTGGCCGCGGTCGACGCAAACGCGATCGCACCGATGCGGCATGCGCTGTACCAGCAACTGCTGCACGAGTCGTCGCAGAAAATCGGCTACTGATTTGATTGTCTGCGCAAGGAAATTCAGGTTGGAGAAAAGCGCAGCCGTACGTGAGGTACGGCGAGCCTCGCAGGCCCAAGACGGCCCCGTTGCACAGACAGGCGAATCACCCTAGAGCACGGGCTTGTTCACCATCAGGAAGTACACCGCCACCATCGAGATGAAGGCCGGATATCCCAGCCCTTCCCACCAGCGCGCATAGGTCCAGTAGCGTGGCGGCAGCGCCGTGCCGCATTTGAGCGCGTCGTCGGCCATGCGCTTCATGCGGATCTGCAGCCACAGCACCGGCAGCCAGCAGGCGCCTGCCAGCAGATACAGCGCGATCGACCACCTGACCCACGGCGTGCTTGCCGGCCAGCCGGCAAGCGAAAGCATCGCCAAGCCCGTCACCGGCTGCACGATGACGGCCGGCGTGGTGAAGATCCAGTCGGCCAGCACCACGAAACGTGCCACCACGGCTTGCGCCTCCAGGCTCTTGCTGCGGTTGGCGCAGAATAAATAGAACGCCGACCCGAGGCCGGTGCCAACCAGGATGACGGACGAAATGATATGAAGCGTCTTGAAAATCAGGTAGGTAGACATGAGCGTCGAAGATCAGCGGGTTTCGGAGGCATCCAGCACGACCAGCAGCGCGAGGATGGGAAGATTCTTCAGGACCGGGCCGAACGGATGGAGCCAGTAATACGGCAGGAACAGCGTGATGATGGCGGTGTAACCGAGTATCAGCGCGATCTGCAGCCGCCACAACGCGCGACCTGGAATGGCCAGCGTTGCGACGCCGAATGCACAATCGAGCAGCGCGGCGCCGTACAGCGCCACATGCGCCACCGTTCCGTGCAAGCCGACCTGTCCTAGCATCGCCAGGCTGTCCGCGACCGGATACAAGCCGAGCGACAGCAGCCCTGTCACCATCCAGACGATGGTCAGCACGATGCGAAACAGCGGCGCCATCCAGCCGGCGATGGCCTGCCAGCGCAACAGGTCGGCGGGAATTGCGGTAAACCAGCGCGCCGGCTGCAGCGGCGGCCTGCCCAGTATCTCGCGCAGCGGTATCGCATCGCCAACATTGCCATCTTCCAGCATGTGCAGGGTATCGGGCGTCAGCACGCGCTGCGGTAGTTTCGCTGCCCATCGCGCCGCCAGCCGCATGGCCTCCGGAGGGATCGGCAGCCATATCGGCCGAGGCAGCTTCATCGCTTCGCGATAGGTTGCCAGCATGGCGCGATAAGTCATCGGCTGCGGCCCGGCCACGTCGATGACGCGACGCGCGTATTTGTCCGATTCCAGAATCCGTACCGCCGCCTGGCACAGGTCGTCAATATGGACCGGCTGCAGAAGCTGCTCCCCGCGCCCCGGCAGCCCGACCAGCGGAAGGCTTGCCAACGTACGGAACAAGCGGCTGCTTTCGCCATCCACGCCAACCACGAGCGACGGGCGCAGGATCGTCCAGCCCAGCGGCGACGACATCAAATGTGCATCGGCTTCGCGCTTGGTCCGCATGTAGGGCGTCCACGGCCGATCCTCCATGCCGCCCAGCGCGGATATCTGGATCACGCGCGCCACGCCGGCCTGTTCGCACGCCCGGAACAGGGCGACCGGGGCATCGCGATGGATGGCGTCGAAGCGCGCACCGCCCGCTTCGCCCAAGATGCCGACGGCATTGATGACCACATCAATACCCTTGAGACGCGGCAGCCAGACATCGGACTGCACGTCGCGCGCGTAATCGATTGCCACCTCGTCGGTTGCGCCCGCGCGGCGCACACCGCGCACGACCTGATGACCTGCGCAAGCAAGCGCTGCGCAAAGATGGCGGCCGATAAAGCCATTGGCACCGCAAACAAGTATTTTCATTTCTGTAATTTCAGTCAAAACAGAAAGCGATAGGTAAAAAATTTTGCCTAGCCTTACAGCAACGGCAGCAGCGGTTGTTCGTCGTCGCCGCCATCCGGCTGCGTGGATGATGCCTTCCCATCGCCGCGCACGAACTTTTGCACCGACGCCCCCATTTTCAGCAATTTCATCAATGTCGCCGGTTCTAGCCTCAGCATTTCATCCGCCCATGTCGTCAGGATTTCCATCAGTGCAAGCGTCTGGGCAATGCGTTCCTGCGCCGCCTGCTCTTCCTGTGATAAATCGGGGCTGGCAAGGCATTCGCGCAGCGTCGTGATGGTCGGATCGAATTCGCGCTCCTTGCGCTCCCGTACCACGGTACGGAACAACTCCCACACGTCCAGCGATGTCTCGAAATGATCGCGCCGCTCTCCCATAAGGTGCGCGATTTTTACCAGCTTCCAGCCTTGTAGCTCTTTCAGACTGGTCGATACGTTGGAACGTGCCACGCCCAGCGTTTCGGCAATTTCCTCGGCGTGCATTGGCCTGCCTGCGATATAGAGCAGCGCGTGAATCTGACTGACGGTACGATTCACCCCCCATCGGGTGCCCATTTCGCCCCAATGAAGAATGAATTTTTGTGCAACGGGTTTCAGTTCCATGCAAACAGTCTATTTCCATCAGAAATTTCAGTCAATACTGAAATCTTTGAATTTCCAATTTGCAATCAAGGCATACAGGCAACGCAGACTGTCTTTCCAAGTACAAAACCCATATAATTGAACGAGTTACAAAAAACTACGGCGGCAGGCGCCACCCCCGGCACCCGTCGCCGTTTCCTTTTATGGCTATCAAACACTTCCTCCAGTTTTCTGACTTTACGCTTGACGAATTCGAGTACCTGATCGAACGTACCCGAATCATCAAACGCAAGTTCAAGAATTACGAGCCCCATCACACGCTGCTCGACCGCACGCTGGTGATGGTGTTCGAAAAAAATTCCACCCGCACCCGCCTGTCCTTCGAGGCCGGCATGCATCAGTTGGGCGGCGCAGCGATCTACCTGAACACCCGCGACAGCCAACTTGGCCGCGGCGAACCGGTGGAAGATGCGGCGCAAGTGATTTCGCGCATGTGCGACATCATCATGATCCGCACCTTCGGGCAAGACATCATCGACCGCTTTGCCAAGCATTCGCGCGTACCGGTGATCAATGGCCTGACCAATGAGCACCATCCCTGCCAAGTGCTGGCCGACGTCTTCACCTACATCGAACATCGCGGCTCGATCGCCGGCAAGACCGTAGCATGGGTGGGCGACGCCAACAACATGCTGTACTCGTGGCTGCAGGCCGCGCAGGTGTTTGGATTTCACGTCAACGTATCGACCCCCAAGCGCTACGAGATCGACCCGGCGCTGGTATCGCAGGACAACGTCAACTACACCGTGTTTGCCAATCCGTCCGACGCCTGCGCCGGCGCCGACCTGGTCACGACCGATGTCTGGACCAGCATGGGCTACGAAGAAGAAAACGCGGCGCGCCTGAAAGCCTTCGCCGGCTGGATCGTGGATGGCGAAAAGATGAAGCGCGCCCATCCGGATGCCCTGTTCATGCACTGCCTGCCGGCGCATCGCGGCGAGGAAGTCGCCGCCGAAGTCATTGACGGCCCGCAGTCCGTGGTGTGGGACGAGGCGGAAAACCGCTTGCACGTCCAGAAGGCGCTGCTCGAATACCTGCTTCGCGGCAGGCTCGATTAATCAACGCTCAGTTCCACATCGTCTTACCCACAATTTCATTTCAAGCACGCGAAGCAGAAATCATGTCGACCATACTCCAGTCCGTTCCCGTCAATCAAAAAGTGGGCATCGCCTTTTCCGGCGGCCTCGACACCAGCGCAGCGCTGCACTGGATGCGCCAGAAAGGCGCGATTCCGTACGCGTACACCGCCAATCT
This sequence comes from Noviherbaspirillum autotrophicum, assembly GCF_000818395.1. Taxonomy (GTDB): domain Bacteria; phylum Pseudomonadota; class Gammaproteobacteria; order Burkholderiales; family Burkholderiaceae_D; genus Noviherbaspirillum; species Noviherbaspirillum autotrophicum. The sequence goes on from NZ_JWJG01000028.1 coordinate 1,303,812, forward strand.
CGGCCAGCCCGACGAACCCGACTACGAAGCGATCCCGAAGAAGGCGAAACTGTACGGTGCCGAGCAGGCACGCCTGATCGACTGCCGCGAACAACTGGTTGCGGAAGGTATCGCCGCGCTGCAAAGCGGCGCGTTCCACATCTCGACCGCCGGCATCACCTATTTCAACACCACGCCGCTGGGCCGCGCCGTGACCGGCACGATGCTGGTCGCCGCGATGCAGGAAGACCAGGTCGACATCTGGGGCGACGGCAGCACGTTCAAGGGCAACGACATCGAGCGCTTCTACCGCTACGGTCTGCTGGTGAATCCGGCACTGCGCATCTACAAGCCCTGGCTGGACAACACCTTCATTCAGGAACTCGGCGGACGCAAGGAAATGTCGGAATTCCTGATCAAGTCCGGCTTCGACTACAAGATGTCGGTCGAGAAGGCGTATTCGACCGACTCCAACATGCTGGGCGCAACGCATGAAGCGAAAGACCTCGAGCATTTGAACAGCGGCATGAAGATCGTCGAGCCGATCATGGGCGTGGCGTTCTGGCGCGACGACGTCGAAGTCAAGCGCGAGGAAGTCACCGTGCGTTTCGAGGAAGGCCGCCCGGTGGCGCTCAACGGCATGACCTTCGCCAATGCAGTCGACCTGATGATGGAAGCCAACCGCATCGGCGGCCGCCACGGTCTGGGCATGAGCGACCAGATCGAAAACCGCATCATCGAAGCCAAGAGCCGCGGCATCTACGAAGCCCCCGGCCTGGCGCTGCTGTTCATCGCCTACGAGCGCCTCGTCACCGGCATCCATAACGAGGACACGATCGAGCAATACCGCGACAACGGCCGCAAGCTCGGCCGCCTGCTCTATCAGGGCCGCTGGTTCGATCCGCAGGCGATCATGCTGCGTGAAGCGTCGCAGCGCTGGGTGGCACGCGCGATCACCGGCGAAGTCACGCTGGAACTGCGCCGCGGCAACGACTACTCGATCCTGAATACCGAATCGCCGAACCTGACCTACCAGCCGGAACGCCTGACGATGGAAAAAGGCGAAGGCGCATTCACGCCGCAAGACCGTATCGGGCAGCTCACGATGCGCAACCTGGACATCACCGATACGCGCGACAAGCTCGGCATCTACGGCAAGGCCGGCCTGCTGGGCACGAGCTCGTCGGTTGCGTTGCCGCGCCTTGGCAAGAACGGCGAAAAATAACAGTTCAACATTGATCACGACACCATGACCACACAATTCGACAACGTTTCCGTCGTCAAGAAAGCGAACCTCTACTTCGACGGCAAGTGCGTCTCGCACACCGTCCTGTTCGCCGACGGCACCAAAAAAACCATTGGCGTGATTTTCCCGTCCTCGCTGACTTTCAATACCGGCGCACCAGAAATCATGGAACTCAATGCCGGCAAGTGCCGGATTCGCCTGCAGGGTGAAGAGAACTGGACCACCTATGAAGGCGGTCAGAGCTTCAACGTTCCCGGCAATTCCAGCTTCGATATCGAAACCCTGGAAACCCTCGACTACGTCTGCCACTTCGTCGCAGCGTGACAAAAAAGGGCGATCAAATGATCTCCCTTTTTCTTTTGTTCAAATGAATACCGGCTCCGGTTCGAGCATCACGCCAAACTTCGCCAGCACGTCGGCTTGAATCGCTGCAGCGAGCTCTGCGATGTCGCGCCCGCTCGCGCCGCCACGATTGACCAATACCAGAGCCTGTTTCTCATACACGCCCGCCGCGCCAATGCTCCTGCCCTTCCACCCGCTCTGGTCGATCAGCCATCCCGCAGCCAGTTTGAACGTGCCGTCGGCTTGCGCATAGCTCACCAGCTTCGGATAGCGCGCCAATAGCGCATCACGCTGCTCCGCTGTCACGATCGGGTTCTTGAAGAAGCTGCCGGCATTGCCGATCTGCGCCGGGTCCGGCAGCTTGCGGGTCCGGATCGCGATCACCGCATCGCTGATCTGCCTTGGCGTCGGCGCAGCGATCCCACATGCCGCCAGTTCCTGCGCCACATCTGCATACTGCACGTTCGGCTGCCACTGCTTCGGCAGGGCAAACGTCACATCGAGAATCACGGCCTGGTCGCGAAATGCATGCTTGAACACGCTGTCCCGATAGCCGAAATGGCAAGCGGCCTTGTCGAGCACGAACGTCTCGCCGGTGTCCGTGTTGAACGCTGTCAGGGCGTGAAAAGTGTCCTTTAACTCGACACCATAAGCGCCGATGTTCTGGATCGGCGACGCACCCACACTGCCCGGAATCAGCGACAGGTTTTCCAGTCCGCCCAGCCCCGCGCCTAGCGTCCATTGCACGAATTGATGCCAGTTTTCGCCGGCTGCGGCTTTCACGTGTGTGGCATTGGCGTCTTCGCCGACGATGTCGATGCCAGTGGTTGCCATGTGCAGCACCAGTCCCGGGAAATCGCGCGTCAGCAGCAGGTTGCTGCCGCCGCCGAGCACCAGTCGCGGCAATGCGTTGAGCGCGGCGTCTTCTTTAACTGCCCGTAACTGATCGTTCGATGTTACGCGCAGATAGGCATGGGCCTTTGCCTCGATACCGAAGGTATTGAATGGCCGGAGGGAAAATTGGTACTGGACAGGGAGACTCATAGGGCTGCGATTATAGTCGGTAGGTAGTCTAGCCACCCGGTTTTTTGTCCGCTAGAATGGCCCGTTAATCGAATCGCAACTCGGCCCGGTCGCAGGATACCGGGTCGTTCCAGCAAACCAATGAAGCAAAGAGGAAGTCGCCATGCCATCGTTTGATGTCGTATCCGAAGCCAATCTCGTCGAAGTCAAGAACGCGATTGATCAATCCAACAAGGAAATATCCACCCGCTTCGACTTCAAGGGCAGCGATGCCCGCGTCGAACAAAAGGAACGCGAACTGACCGCCTATGCCGACAGCGAGTTCCAGTTGAACCAGGTGCGCGACGTCCTGACCGGCAAGATGGTCAAGCGTAATGTCGATGTGCGCTTCATGGACCTCGGCAAGATCGAAAAAATCGGCGGCGACAAGGTCAAGCAAGTCATCAAGATCAAGAACGGCATCGAATCCGACGCCGCCAAGAAGATTGTCCGCATCATCAAGGATAGCAAGATGAAGGTGCAGGCCAGCATCCAGGGCGACGCCGTGCGCATCACCGGCGCCAAGCGCGACGACCTGCAAGCGGCGATTGCGCTGCTGCGCAAGGAAGTCAGCGACCTGCCGCTCGAGTTCAATAACTTCCGCGACTAGCATTGTGCGCACGCCCGCCCTCTTCTGCGCTGCCACATTATTTGCCGGCACAGCACAGGCGTCCGACATCAGTGTAGTCGGCCTGTTTCCCAACAAGGCCGTTCTGGTGATCGACGGCGGTGCGCCGAAGACCTATGCGGTCGGCAGCACGATTTCGGCGGGCGTCAAGTTGGTATCGGCTGACAATTCGGGCGCCACACTCGAGGTAAACGGCAAGCGCCAAACGATTGCCATAGGCGACCATGCGGGCCGCAGTGCATCAAACGGCCGCGCCAGCGTGACACTGCTGCCCGATAGCCAGGGCCACTACATGGCGCAAGGGCAGATCAATGGCGGGACGGTGCGCATGCTGCTCGACACCGGTGCGACCCTGATCGCGCTGCCGGCAACGGAAGCGACGCGACTGGGGGTCAGCTACAAGGATGGCCAGATGGGCTACGTGAAAACCGCCAACGGCACGGCACCCGCGTACCGCGTCACACTCAACTCCGTCAAGCTTGGCGACATCGAAATCAGCCAGGTGGACGCCGTGGTGCAGGAACAGGGCCTGCCTTTCATCCTGCTCGGGATGTCCTTCCTTAATCGCATGGAAATGCGGCGCGAAGGTGAACAAATGGTGTTGACCAAGCGGTATTAACCATGCCGAAGGCAAGGGCGCGGGGTGCGCCCTTGCCTTTACCCGTTATGCGTCCGGGTCCTGCTGCAGGCGGCGCTGTTTTACCGCTTCCGCCAGGCCTTCCAGAACCTTCACGCTGTTTTCCCAATCGATGCAGCCATCGGTGACGGACTGGCCGTAGGTCAGTTCCCTTCCCTGCACCAGATCCTGCCGCCCCCCCACCAGGTGCGACTCGACCATCACACCGACAATGCGGCTGTCACCCGCAGCGATCTGCTTGCCAATGTCAGCACATACCGGCACCTGGTTCTCCGGCTTCTTCGAGCTGTTGGCATGCGATGCGTCGATCATCAGGCGCGACGCCAGGCCATTGCTGGCGATATCCTTGCATGCCGCATCGACGCTGGCTGCGTCGTAGTTCGGAGCCTTGCCACCACGCAGAATGATGTGGCAATCCTCGTTGCCGCTGGTGGACACAATCGCCGAATGGCCGCCCTTGGTCACCGACAAGAAGTGGTGCGGCTGCGACGCGGCTTTGATCGCATCGACTGCGATCTTGACGTTGCCGTCGGTGCCGTTCTTGAAGCCGACCGGGCAGGACAGGCCGGATGCCAGTTCGCGGTGCACCTGCGATTCCGTGGTGCGCGCCCCGATTGCGCCCCAGCTGATCAAGTCGGCCACGTATTGCGGGCTGATCACGTCGAGGAATTCGGTGCCGGACGGCAGGCCCAGCTCGTTGATGTTCAACAGCAGTTCGCGCGCCATGCGCAGGCCATCGTTGATGCGGAAGCTGTTGTCCATGTACGGATCGTTGATCAAACCCTTCCAACCGACGGTGGTACGCGGTTTTTCGAAGTACACGCGCATCACGATTTCCAGCTCGCCGGAAAAACGCTCACGCTCCTTGACCAGGCGGTTCGCATATTCCATCGCCGCCTTCGGATCGTGAATCGAGCACGGGCCGATCACCACCATCACGCGGTCGTCCTGGCCGTGCAGGATACGGTGCAGCGCGGTGCGCGCATTGGCCACGGTGGAAGATACCTTGTCAGTGCAGGGAAACTCGCGAATCAGATGCGATGGCGGCGTCAGCTCTTTCATTTCACGGATGCGTAAATCGTCGGTGCGCGGCATGTTTTCTCTCCGATTAGTAGGGTTCAAAGCTGTACAAAAGAAAAAACCGCCATCACTGGCGGTTTTTCAAGGAATTCGGTCTGGGCTTTTATTCGTGCGCTTACCGCTTTTCCACCGCCATGGGGCTGGAATAGCTAAAGTAAAAATAAAAGTAAAAGTGCGCGAACGTCATGTTTTACGGATTGTGCAACTGGTATCGGTCAATAGTGCAGTAAAACAAGGGTTTTGGCAAGCCATCGACCAAAAAAATGGCTTTTCAAAGCAAGCATGGCATTCCGATGCAGGCCGGAATGCCTTTACCCGTCATGGTCAGGCCGTGCCGCCAACGGTCACGCCATCGATACGCAAGGTCGGCTGGCCCACGCCCACCGGCACGCTTTGCCCTTCCTTGCCGCAAACGCCGATACCGCTGTCCAGGCTCATGTCATTGCCGATCATCGATACCCGGTTGAGCACGTCGGGACCGTTACCGATCAAAGTTGCGCCCTTGACCGGATAGGTGACCTTGCCATCCTCGATCATGTAGGCTTCGCTGGCCGAGAACACGAACTTTCCATTGGTGATGTCGACCTGGCCGCCGCCGAAATTCACTGCATACAAGCCATTCTTGACCGATGCAATGATTTCTTGCGGGTCCTTGTCGCCGCCGAGCATATAAGTATTTGTCATGCGCGGCATCGGCAGATGGGCATACGATTCGCGGCGCGCATTGCCGGTCAGCGGCATTTTCATGAGGCGCGCATTCAGCGTATCCTGAATATAGCCCTTCAGGATGCCATCCTCGATGAGGGTCGTGCACTGCGTCGGGTTGCCTTCGTCATCCATGTTGAGCGAGCCGCGACGGTCGGCAATGGTGCCGTCGTCCACCACCGTCACGCCCCTGGCCGCAACGCGCTCGCCGATACGGCCGGAGAACGTGCTCGATCCCTTGCGGTTGAAGTCGCCCTCCAAGCCGTGGCCGATCGCTTCGTGCAGCAGCACGCCCGGCCAGCCAGGTCCGAGCACCACGGTCATCGTACCGGCCGGCGCCGGACGCGCGTCAAGATTGACGATGGCCGACTCGACCGCTTCCGTCGCATACTGTTCCAGCAATTCGTCGGTGAAATAGCCGTAGTTGTAGCGGCCGCCACCGCCGCTCGAACCGACTTCACGGCGCCCGTTCTGCTCGGCGATCACGGTGACGGACACGCGCACCAGCGGGCGGATGTCCGCCGCCAGCACGCCGTCGCTACGCACCACCAGCACGACATCGTATTCACCGGCCAGGCCTGCCATCACCTGCACCACGCGCGGGTCCTTGGCGCGCGCAATGCGCTCGATCTTTTCGAGCAGCTTGACCTTTTCAGTCGCATCGAGCGATGTCAGCGGATCGTTCGGCAGATACAGCGAGCGGCCGCCTGCGGCCTGGATGGCCGACGCCACCTTGATCTTGCCTGCGCCGTTGCGCGCAATGGTGCGCGTGGCGGCGGCCGCCTCCAGCAGGGCGCGCTCGGAAATGTCGTCGGAATAGGCAAATGCGGTCCGGTCACCGGACACTGCGCGCACGCCGACCCCCTGGTCGATCGAAAAGCTGCCGGTCTTGACGATGCCTTCTTCCAGGCTCCATCCTTCGTTCTTAGTGAACTGGAAATACAGATCCGCATAATCGACGCGATGCGTGAAGATCTCGCCCAGCGCCTTGATCAGTTTGGATTCATCCAGGCCGAACGGCGTGAGCAGCACGTCGCGTGCCTGCGCCAGGGTCTGGAGATTCGGTTCGAAGAGATTCATGAATTCTGCCTTTCGCGCAACTTGGCTGCGAAGTGATTGGTTTGGATGGATAAATTGTAGAACATCTGACCGAGGGATGTTCATCCCTGCCGCAGCGATGGGTAATGCAGCGGGGAAGTTTTTTCCGTCATAACTTCCGATGCTTTAACGCCGGCAAACTTTCTCGCACGCCGTGCAAATGACGCGGCTCGATATCGCCCATGACCAGGCCCTCCCCTTCGGGTAGCACATCCCTTACTTCGCCCCACGGATCGACCAGCATGCTGTGGCCCCAGGTACGGCGGCCGTTTTGATGCTTGCCGCCCTGGGCTGCCGCAAGCACATAGCATTGGTTCTCGATTGCGCGCGCGCGCAGCAGGATTTCCCAATGCGCCTTGCCCGTCGTGTAAGTGAATGCCGCCGGCATGACGATCAGGGCGCACTCGCCCATGGCGCGATACAGTTCCGGGAAGCGCAGGTCGTAGCAGACGGACAGGCCGACCCTGCCGAACGGCGCTTCGAAGGTAGATACTTCCGCGCCGTGCACGATGGTGCGCGCCTCGTCATACGACTCGTCGCCCTTGGCGAAGCTGAACAGGTGAATTTTGTCGTAGCGCGACACGCGCTGGCCGGCCGGATCGTACACCAGCGTGGTATTCAAGACCTTGCCGGGTTCGGCCGAGGCCAGAGGCAAAGTGCCGCCGATGAGCCAGATGCGCTCCTGGCGCGCGATATCGGCCATGAATTGCTGGATCGGCCCGGCGCCCGGCTGCTCCGCATGCGCCACCTTGTCGGCCTCGCTCATGCCCATGATCGGCCAGTATTCCGGCAACAAGACGAGCTGCGCGCCCTGCCGCGCCGCTTGCATGATCAGGCGGCGCGCCGCGGCAAAATTCTCCTCGACCTTGGGAGTCGACACCATCTGCACCGCAGCGACTTTCACAGGTTCCGTCACCATATCATCCACTTCTTTCCGAATTGTTCAATGCTTCGCTGGCGGGTGCCGCAGGCTTGCGCAACAACTTGGTTACGACCGGATCCTTCCACGGCCCGGTGATCTGATATTCGAAAGTGAATGCCTTCATCAGCGGATCGCGCAGGAATAGCTGGGCGAGGAAACTGCCGACGCCGATCACCGGATTCACCGCCAGCCCATACACGACCGATGCCGTGCCTACATTAATTTCGGGAATCACTACAACATGCAGATTCTGCGCCTCTTTCGCAATGTCGGCACTACCATCAATCAAGACAGTGGCAGCGACGCCGCGCATCTTGAAGTTATCGGTCCTCGCCACGCCATGCATGATGGATGCCGTCGCAGTGATGCCGTCGAATGCGAAGCCTTGCGAAAACACGTCGCGGAAATCCAGCGCAAGGCGGCGCGGCAGCGATTGCAGGCTGAGTACACCCAGCAGTTTCGCCGCAGCCGGATCGACCTTGAGGAACTGGCCGGACGCCATGTTCAGGGTAAGCTTTCCCATCAGACTCGGAATGTCGAGCGAAAACGGCAAGCCTTTCCAGCTGACATCCCCTTCCATCTTGCCCCTGCCTCCGCGCAGCACGTTGGCAAAGCCAAAGCGATCAAGCAAGCGGCCAGCGTCGCCGATATTAAGCGTATAGACCAGATTGGAAATATTTTCTCCGCCGCGCAGAATCCATTTTCCGGTAGCCTTGAATTCGGCGTCGGCATTGACGAGGGAAAGCTTGTTGACGCGCCACTCGCGCCCGGCAGGGCCGCCGGCATCGCTCGCCGCCAGTTCGAGGTGGCCGAATTTCTTGCCGAACAACTCGAAATTCTCCGCAACGATATCGACAGCCGGGATTTGCGTCGAGGTGTTTTTCCCCTCCAACAAGTCAGTCACATCCGATGCCGCCGCCTCGGGAATAATGAGCGACGCCAGGCGTGCCGTCACCTTTCCCAGCCCCTGTCCGGGCTGCGCTTCGTTCCAGGTCAGATAGCCGGATGCCTGGTCGGAGTCGATGTTGGCTTGCCAGACTCCCTTCTGGTGCGACGCGCCGACCACCACGTTATCGAGCTTCTTGTTCATCACGACCAGCTCGCCGGCCCGTGCGGCCAAGACTTCGGGCTCGATATATGGGGCAATGGATGGGCCGTCCTGCTGCTCCTTGCTCTTGTCGCTTGCCACCACCGAAGCCATTGCGCGGCGCCATGCATCAACATCGAGCGACTTCAGGCTGACATTGGCGACCACTCCGGCGTCCGGTTGCGGCGCCGGCACGTTCACGCCGATGCCACCGCGTACCACGCGCCAATTCGCATCCTTGTCGGCCGTTTTCTGGCGCTCATAGCGGGCGACGATCGCGCTGCCTAGCGACAGCTTCATTTCGTCGCGTGCGACGCTGGAGTTACTCGAAGGCAAGCCAGTCAGCTCGAAGCGCAGCGGCATGCTTTCGCCGGCCGTCTTGCGCAAGGGCGCAGGAAAATCGAGCGCGACGCCGACCATATTCGATTCGACTGTAATGTCAGGCTGTTTGTTGCGCACGCGGATCAGCGTACTGTAACGCGTGCTGCCGGAGATGCGCTCGGACGAGCGCTGCACGCCGTAATTCTTGCGAACGCCTTCCGCCGACAGCATGCCGTCGGCCTTGACCACGATGTTGCCGTCACGCTGGGTACCACCGGTAATCGTTACCGGACCGCCCAGGAAATTGGCCTTGATGCCATTCAGGTTGAAGCCCTTTTCATGAAATTCCAGCTTGCCGTTCGCGGACAGTAACGGCGGAATTATGTTTCGCAGCGTGACGTTATTGCCGGCGAATTGCAGCGTGCCCTTCACCTTCGTATCCGGCATATGCTCCAGCGGCATCTGCAGCTTCAGGTCGAGCCGTGCATTGCCGTTCGCCTTGGTTTCCTCGGTGAACTGGCCGATCCAGTCGGCCACCGGGCTGTCCTTGGTAAACTGCACGAAATTCTGTAGCGCTCCTTCGGCATTGCCGTCAATGGCCAGTTGCATGTCATGCGTCGCCAAGTCGGGGATCACGGCCTTGACGTTCGACAAGTTCACTCCCGCCGTCTTCGCGCTATGTGCATTGATTTCCATGCGCGTGCGGTCGAATGCGATCGTTCCCCGGATGTCTTCCAGCAGCGGCCAAAATGGCGCCTTGCCATCCTTGCCGAAGTGCCCCGGCGTGTAATTGAGCTTGCCACCCTCGATGCGGCCGACCACGCTGAAATCCCCCCTGGCCCGGTCGCCGGCCGCCTGGTGCTGGAACGGGAATTGTGCGAGGTCTCCCTTGAGCCTGAACTTCAGGTCATGCACGGTGCCGCCCGCCAACGCGCCGCTTAGCCAGTCGCGCAATCCTTCCGGCGTTTGCAGCGGCAGATAGCGGCCGACATTCTGCAGTTCCAGCCCATTAAGCTTGCCCGACACGTCAATCGTGCCATTCGGTTTGCCGGATTTGCCGTTCAGCGACATCATGTGCTTGCCGGAAAATGATCCAGACAAAGATTCCTGCACGAAATCCATTTTCTGTACGTCAAGCAGGAGCTGGTCCTTGCCCTGGAAAGCCCAGGTTGCCTGCATCAGCAGCCGGTCGAACGGCATCACGGGATCGGCGAAATAGGCGGGCAACTGCAGTTTCACGCCGCTGGAGGCGAGGCTGAAACTGCCACCGCGGTCGTTGGCATCGATCTGCCCGGTCAGGTTGTCAAAACCGGGAATGGCCGGCACGGCGGCCTGCGCCGGCATCTTGCCGCTCTTCGCTCGAGCCGGGCGCGCCGCCTGCGCATTGAGCGACAGGCCGGCGAACTGGCCCTTGACGCTGTACGAGGAAATATCGGGATAAGTGCCCTGCCACTGTGCCGAAAAATCCTTGAGAATGCCGCGCGGCGCGAAATCGGCCAGCATCTGGCGCTGCTCGACCGGCAACGGCAGCCGCTCGACGAAACTGGCCAGCGTCTGCAGATCGAGCAGCCTGGCCTTGATTTCAGTCTTTTCGGGCTTGCCGCGCCGTGCCGGGGTGAAACTTTCGCTGATGGTGGTTCTGGGCAGGAACAGGCCGTCATCCGTGCGCAGCGAGAAATCGGTCAGCGAAATGGCATGGCCATTCATCCCCAGCGTCGGCTTGCCATCCGCGCGGCTCGGGTTGATTTCCTCACGTACCGATACCCGGCCCGATACGTCGGCCAGGATCATCATCGGCAAATCGGGGCGCAGCCTGGTCGACACATTCGTCAGGCTCAGGTCGGACGTGAAATTGGCGACCCGCGCATGATCGAAGTCCAGCCATGCGCGCACCGAGCCTTTCCCCTGCTGCATTTCGACCGGGTAGTCGAGGTACGTTTTCCAGACCGTGAGGTCGGTGTCGCGCAAATCTGCATACAGCTCGCCCTTCCACAGCGCAGGGTCGGAGATGCGGGGGGTGAAGCCCGGATGCTCGAACGCCGCACGCACGTCGAGCGGCGCGGCGAACGCTGCCGGCGGCGTCGCCTTCAATGCGAAGCGATGGGTGCGCCAGTGGTTGCGCAGGACGAGATCGACGTTTTCTAGCAATAGCTCGGGCGCGGCGCGCTTGTAGTCGTTCCAGTGCAGCCGGCCATCGCGGATGACGATTTCGTTTTGCGACAGCACCCAGTCTGCGCCCTTGCCGTTGCCGCTCTTGCCGGTGTCGATATAGATGCCCGCCACATACAGCTTGCCGTCGGCATCGCGCCGTACATCCATGTCGGGCCGCACGATTTCCAGATGATGCAGGCGCAAATCGCCGGCGGGAACCGTCCACCAGGACAGGGTCGCCGACACGTCCGGCAGGTGCAGGGCCGCATTGCCGAACTTGTCATGGATGACGACATCGTGCAGCGCCAAGCGCGGCCGCAGTCCATCCCACGACGCCTCGATGTCCGCGATCGTGACCTTGTTGCCAAGCGCGCGTGTGGCCATCTGCTCCACGTCGGGCTTGTAGCTGTCGATATTGGGAAGAACCAGGTAGCGCAGCGCCAGCACCAGCATGCAAAAAATGAAGTAGGCGGCAATACTCAGCTTGAGGAGCGCGCCCAGTGCATGGTGGGTGACGGTGTTAGCAGTTCGATAACCTTCCCGAAGTGCATGCCAGCATGTGGTTAACCGATCAGTCGTCTTGTTCGGAGTGATTTGGTCGGTGGACATCAATCAGAAAGGCACCAGCGTAAAATAGTATCAAATAGTCTCAAATTGCGAACAGCCTGTTCGCATGTGTATCATCGGCGTGTCGATATTTTCCTTGTAATGGGAAAGCCGGTAACGAAGCCCCCAAGCGCAGACAGCATCCTCTTAATTTTTATCCCTGATACTGTGACCCCGTCCTATTTGACCAGTAACGTTGCCTCCCGGTTCTATTCACGATGGCTCAATGCCGACCCAGCCCGTGCAGGAATGGTAACTTCTCTTGCAGAATTATCTATTACCCCTGCGATTTTTGCTCGTCTTTTACAAAATGAAACTGCGGCCGGCATGCCGTTGCCGCGTGCCATGCGGCGGGTGCGCAATCTGGTGCTGGCGGGGCTGATCGAGCGCGACCTTTCCGGCCGCGCGGAGCTGGATGAAGTGATGGCGGCCATCAGCGGATTTGCCGATTTCGCCATCCGTACCCACCTGGCGGCGTTGATGGCGGAAATGACGCAGGCGCACGGCACGCCGATCGGCGCCGAATCGGGCAAGCCGCAGGAAATGATCGTGCTCGGCATGGGCAAGTTGGGCGGCGGCGAACTGAACGTGTCGTCGGATATCGACCTCATCTTTGTTTACCCGGAAGATGGAGAAACCCGCACCACCACGCCGGAACAGCGCCAGTTGTCCAATCACGAATTCTTCGTGCGGCTCGGCCGCAAGCTGATCGGCGCCTTGTCCGAGATTACCGAGGATGGATTCACGTTCCGCGTCGACATGGCGCTGCGTCCCAACGGCGCATCCGGCCCGCTGGTGGCGAGCATGGCAATGGTGGAGGAATACCTGATCGTGCAGGGGCGCGAATGGGAGCGCTATGCCTGGGTCAAGGCCCGTGCGGTCACAGGACAGCCGGAAGATATCGCGGCGCTTGACCAGATCGTGCGGCCATTCGTCTACCGGCGTTACCTGGACTTTGGCGCGATCGAGGCGTTGCGCAACATGCATGCGCAGATCCGCGCCGAGGTGGCGCGCCAGGAAGCGCGCCACCCGGAGCGCAGCAACAACGTCAAGCTCGGGCGCGGCGGCATCCGCGAGATCGAGTTCCTGGCGCAGGTGTTCCAGCTCATCCGCGGCGGACGCGACGCGACGCTGCGCGACCGCTCCACCCGCGCCACCCTGCATACTCTGGCAGAAAAGAACCTGCTGAGCACCGCCGAGGTGGAGCAGCTGCTGCATGCCTATACCTTCCTGCGCAACCTGGAACACCGCCTGCAGTACCTGGACGACGCCCAGACCCACACCTTCCCGGTCAATCCGGAAGACCGGCTGACGGTCGCGAAGATGATGGGCTGTCAGGACATCGAGTCGCTGCTGGCGGAACTCGACATTCAGCGCAAGATCGTCGCTGCGCAATTTGATGCGATCTTCAGCGACAAGAAAAGCGCGCAGGCCGAGGGCAATGCGGGCGAAGCCGCCGCGCCCCCGATTCTGTCCGATGCGGAAAGCAGTGAGGCGATTGCTGCACGCCTGTCCGCGATCGGTTTTAACGACGCGGCAGCGGTGGCGCAACGCCTGCTGCTGACCCTGCAGTCCCCCAAGCTGCAGTCGCTGCCGGAAGCCAGCCGCGGCAAGCTGACAGCCTTGATCAATTCGGCGCTACCGCTCATCGCGGCCAGCACCACGGACCATGCGGCTACGCTCGCGCGCCTGCTCGACTTCTTCGAGGCGATCGCACGTCGCGCCGCCTACCTGGCGCTGCTGACCGAATATCCGCACACGCTCGAACGCGTGATCCGGATGATGAGCGCCAGCGACTGGGCAGCGAAATACCTGACGCGCCACCCGATCCTGCTGGACGAATTGCTGGAAGACCGCACGCTCAAGGCAGCACCAGACTGGGCCGCGTTCGCCGCCGAAGTACAGCGCCAGCTGGCGGCCCATGCGGGCGACACCGAGCATCAGATGAACGTGCTGCGCGACCTGCACCACGCCCAGCTGTTCCGCCTGCTGGCACAGGATCTGGAAGGCGATCTGACGGTCGAGCGGCTGGCCGACCACCTGTCCGCGCTGGCCGACATTCTGGTCGATGCAACCGTTAAGGCGGTCTGGCAGACGATCCACAACCGCCATGTCGAGGTGCCGAAGTTCGCGGTGATTGCATACGGCAAGCTGGGCGGCAAGGAACTCGGCTATGCATCCGACCTGGACGTAATTTTCCTGTTCGACGACGACCATCCTGAGGCGCCTGGCCTGTATGCGAAGCTGGCGCAGCGCTTCATCACCTGGATGACCAGCCATACGCCGGCCGGCATCCTGTTCGATGTCGACATCGCATTGCGTCCGGACGGCGCCAGCGGCCTTCTGGTGTCGCGCCTGTCCGCATTCGAAAAGTATCAGGCCGAATCGGCCTGGGTGTGGGAGCATCAGGCGCTCACGCGCGCGCGCTTCTGCGCGGGCGATGCGGCCATTGGCGAGCGCTTCGAGGCTATCCGCGAAGCCGTCCTGCGCCAGCCGCGCGACCCCGAAAAGCTGAAGAGCGAAGTGCTGGCGATGCGCCGGAAAATGCGCGACGCGCATCCGAACCGCTCGCAGCAGTTCGACCTGAAGCACGATGCGGGCGGCATGATCGATATTGAATTCATCGTGCAGTTCCTGGTGCTGCGCCACGCCGCCCAATATCCGCAACTGACCGCCGACATCGGCAATATCGCCCTGCTGCGGCTCTGCGGAGAGCTTGGCTTGATCGACGCGGTGCTGGCTAACGAGGTGGCGGCGGCCTACCGCGCCTTCCGCAAGCTGCAGCACCAGATCCGTCTGCAGGGCCACGACCGCGCGCGCGTCGAATTCGGACGGGTGGAAAACGAGGCGGCGCGGGTCAAGCGGCTGTGGTCGGCTGTCCTGGCATGATCGCAACCGCATGCGGCGGTCGTTGCCCTGGTAACGAAACCGAACGGAGTACGGAATGAACAAGCAAAATGCGAAGGGCCAGCGCCTGGCAGCACTTTTTTTACTTGGAAACTTGCTGTTCAACTATCCATTGCTGACCCTGTTTAATCGTGCCGATATGGTAGCGGGCATCCCGCTGCTGTACCTGTACGTCTTCGGCGCCTGGGCATTGCTGATCGTCCTGCTGGCCTGCGTGGTCGAGAGGCGGTAACGCCATGCGCAAGCCGGAACGCCAACCGGAGCAGGCGTAAATGTTGCCTGGCTGGCTCATCGCGCTGGTCGCCTTCGCCTACCTCGGCGCCTTGTTCGCGATCGCCTATTGCGGCGACAAGGCTGCTGCCGGCGGGCGCAGCATCATTGCCAATCCGTACGTCTATTCGCTGTCGATGGCAGTGTATGCCTCGGCCTGGACGTTTTACGGCAGTGTCGGGCGCGCGGCCGGCAGCGGCATCGGATTTTTGCCGGTATATCTCGGCCCGACGGTGATGATCACGCTGTGGTGGATCGTGCTGCGCAAGATCATCCGCATCGCCAAGGACAACCACATTACCTCGCTCGCCGATTTTGTTTCCTCGCGCTACGGCAAGAGCGCGGCACTGGCCGGACTCGTCACCACCATCGCGACGCTGGGCATCGTCCCCTACATCTCGCTGCAGCTAAAGGCGATTTCCACCAGCTTCAACGTCCTGCTCGGATATCCGAGCATCCGCACACCGCCGCCCCAGTCCGGACCGATCATCGCCGATACCGCCTTTTATGCGGCGCTCATCCTCGGGGCGTTCACGATCCTGTTCGGAACGCGGCACCTGGATGCCTCGGAACGGCACGAGGGCATGGTAGCGGCGGTGGCTTTCGAGTCGCTGGTCAAGCTGGTTGCCTTCCTGTGCGTGGGCATCTTCGTCACCTACGGGCTGTACGACGGCTTCGGCGATCTCTTCACCAAGGCCGCGGCATTGCCCCAGGTGCTCGACGCCTTCACCATCGGCGGCCCGCGGCTCGACGTGTACCACAACTGGGCTTCGCTGTTTACGGTGGCGTTCATTTCGATGCTGGCGATCATGTTCCTGCCACGTCAGTTTCAGGTCGCCGTGGTAGAAAATGTGGACGAGCAGCACTTGAACAAGGCGATTTGGCTGTTTCCGCTGTACCTGCTGCTGTTCAACGTTTTCGTCCTGCCAATCGCCTTCGGCGGCCTGCTGCATTTTTCGGGGCAGAGTGCCGATCCGGACACCTTCATCCTGACCCTGCCGATGAGCGCTCAGCAACCGGCGCTCGCGCTGCTGGTGTTCATCGGCGGATTTTCAGCCGCCACCGGCATGGTGATCGTTGAATGCATTGCCCTGTCGACTATGGTGTGCAACGACCTGGTGATGCCGGTGCTGCTGCGCTTCAGGCGGCTGCGCCTGTCGGAAAGCGAGGACTTGTCCGGGCTGCTGCTTGGCATCCGGCGCATGACGATCGTGCTCATCCTGCTGTTCGGCTATGCCTATTTCCGCCTTGCCGGCGAGGCGTATGCGCTGGTGGCGACCGGGCTGATTTCCTTTGCCGCAGTCGCCCAGTTCGCCCCGGCCGTCCTGGGCGGCATCTACTGGCGAGGCGCAACGCGTGCCGGCGCATTGGCCGGCCTGGGCGCAGGCTTCCTGGTCTGGACCTATACCCTGCTGCTGCCGGCATTCGCGCATTCCGGCTGGCTGCCGATGAGTTTCCTGGACGCAGGACCGTTCGGCATCGCGCTCCTGAAACCGCAAGAACTGTTTGGCCTGCAGGGCCTCGATGAAATCACGCATGCGATGCTGTGGAGCATGTTGGCCAACATCGGCGCTTATATCGGCGTATCCGTGACGACCGGCCAAAGCGCGCTGGAACAGACGCAGGCGGCGCTGTTCGTCGATGTGTTCAAGCACGGTCGAAATCCTGGGAACCTCAACCGGCGTACGCATGGATCGTTGCCTGAGCTGCATGCGCTGCTGTCCCGCTTCCTGGGACCGGAGCGCGCGATCGCCACCTTTACCGGTTACGCACGGCAGCGCGGTCTGGACTGGCCGCGCGAAGCCGATGCGGAACTGGTCAATACGTCCGAAGCGCAGCTGGCTGGCGTGATCGGTGCGGCTTCCGCCCGGGCAATGATCGCATCCGTGATCGAGGAAGAGCCTTTGCACGATAGCCTGACCGGTTTGCCGAACCGCATGCTGTTGCTGGATCGCCTCAATGACACGCTGGAGCAAGCAAAGCTCAAGGGCGATTACAACTGCGCCGTCCTGTTCCTGACGCTGGACCGCTTTCGCGTCATTACCGACAGCCTGGGGCGCGCTGCCGGCGACCAATTGCTAATCAATGTCGCACGGCGGCTGAAGGCCAGCCTACGCCTGGGCGAAACCGCAGCCCATTTGGGCGGCGACGAGTTCGCCCTCTTGCTCAACGGGATCAAGGATGCCAGCGAAGCGACCCGCTTCGCCGAGCAGCTGCAAACCGCGTTGAGTGCAGCCTATACGCTGGATGACAGCGAGGTCTATACGACGGCCAGCATCGGCATCGCCTTGAGCAACGCCGCCTATACCGTGCCGGACCACATCCTGCGCGACGCGGAAACCGCCAACCACCAGGCAGTCCTGCTTGGCGGCGCCTGCTGCGAGGTGTTCGGCGCCAACCTGCGCAAACGCGTGGTTGCGCTGCTCGACATGGAGACAAAGCTGCGCCAGGCGGCGGTCAAAGGCCGGGAATTCGAAGTGTATTACCAGCCGATCGTGGCATTCGCCAGCGGCAGGATATGCGGCTTTGAAGCGCTGGTGCGCATGCGCCGCGCCGATGGCAGCCTGATCCCGCCGAACGAGTTCATTCCACTCACGGAAGAAACCGGCCTGATCGTGCAAATCGGTCGCCACGTGCTGATGGAAGCATGCCGCCGGATGCGCGAGTGGCAACTCAAATTTCCCGACCTGCCGCCGCTGCAGATCAGCGTCAACATCGCCGACCGGCAATTCGTGCACCCGAACCTGATGCAGCAGATCGATGAAGTGCTGGACATAACCGGCCTCGGCACCGACAGCCTGAAGTTGGAAGTAACGGAAACCGTCCTCATGGAACACGCGGAAGAAGCCTCCGCCGTACTAGCCAAACTGCAAAGCAAGGGCATCAGGCTGCTGATGGACGATTTCGGCACGGGCTATTCATCGCTGTCCTACCTGCACCATTTCCCCGTTAATTCCCTGAAGATCGATGCATCCTTTGTAAGGCGCATGGATCACAGCGACAAGGACATGCAAATCATCCAGGCCATCGTCACTCTGGCGCACACCCTTGGCATGGACACGATCGCCGAAGGCGTGGAAACGGCCAGCCAGATGGCGCGCTTAAAGTCAATGAACGTCGAATACGGCCAGGGGTTTTACTTTTCCAAGCCCTTGCCCGCAGCCGAAGCCGAGGCGCTGCTTGCGACCTGGCCGCAGTTTCAGGGCTGAGCGCTACTGCAAGGCTGCGCCGATGCGGTCCATGCGCGGCAGATAGTAGCGACTGGTATCGAAAGAAAAGGCGACACGCTTGACCTGGCCACTGATTAACTCCCGGCTGACGAAGCCGATATAGCGCGAGTCCTTGCTGTTGTCGCGATTATCCCCCAGCATCAGGTATTGCCCGGGCGGTACCGTTACCGGACCGAAGCTGCGCAGGGCTTTTCGCTCAGGCATCACAATAATCGGCCGCTGGCTGCCAAGTATCTGCTCGCTCAATACCAGTTGCGGTCCCGCATAATCGGGGGAAAGGCGGCTGATCACATCGGGGCCGGCCTGTCCATAAGACGCTTGCACGCCATTGATGATCAATTGCTCGCCGCGCATTTCGACCACATCGCCAGGCAGCGCAACCAGGCGCTTGACGAGCCGGTTTCCGTCTTCCGGCGAAGTAAAGGTCACGATGTCCCCGCGCCTTGGATCGGCAATATGATGAATGATGACATCCGTGAACGGCAGTTTCACGTCATAGGCCAGCCGGTCCGTCACGATGCGGTCGCCAATCATCAGGGTCGGGTACATGGAACCGGAAGGCACGCCATACCAGTCGGCGACGGCGCTGCGCACCATGATCATGCCGAACATGAAGAACAGGAACCCCTTGTTTTCAGCAATCCTATTCCTGAGTGCTAGCATGGGCATGACCTCGTCGGCGATGTTAATGGATCATCAATATAGCAAAACGCCCCGGCAAGCGGGGCGTTTTGACTGAGGAGCAAGGAGCCGATTATTTAGCGGACATCAATGCAACCGTGGTATCCAGCATGCGGTTGGAGAAGCCCCATTCGTTGTCGTACCAGGACGATACTTTTACCAGGCGGCCCGACACCTTCGTCAGCGTGGCGTCGAAGTTGCTCGAAGCCGGGTTGTGGTTGAAGTCGACCGACACCAGCGGCTCGGTGTTGTAGGTCAGGATACCCTTCAGCGCACCGTTGGCGGCATCCTTCATGATCTGGTTGATTTCATCGACGGTTGTGTCGCGGGCCGCGATGAAGGACAGGTCAACGATCGACACATTGATCGTCGGAACGCGGATCGCGTAGCCATCCAGCTTGCCGTTCAGCTCGGGCAGCACCAGGCCGACCGCGGCGGCAGCGCCGGTCTTGGTCGGGATCATCGACTGGGTGGCGGAACGGGCGCGACGCAGGTCTTCATGCATCACGTCGGTCAGCACCTGGTCGTTGGTGTAAGCATGCACGGTCGTCATCAGGCCGTTCAAGAGGCCGATCTTGTCGTGCAGCGGCTTGACCAGCGGTGCCAGGCAGTTGGTGGTGCAGGAAGCGTTGGAGATGACCGTATCGGATGCCTTCAGCACGTTCTGGTTCACACCAAACACGATGGTAGCGTCAACGTCCTTGCCGCCCGGAGCGGAGATGATGACCTTCTTTGCGCCGCCTTTCAGGTGGGCAGAAGCCTTTTCCTTGGTGGTGAAGAAGCCGGTGCACTCCAGCACGACGTCCACGTTCAGCTCACCCCACGGAATTTCAGCCGGATTGCGCTGCGCGAAAACCTTGATCTTGTCGCCGTTGACAATCATGAACTCGCCGTCGACTTCGACGGTGCCCGGGAATTTGCCATGGGCCGTGTCGTAACGGGTCAGGTGCGCGTTGGATTGCGCATTGCCGAGGTCGTTGATCGCAACGATCTGGATGTCATTCTTCTTGCCGCCTTCGTAGTGAGCACGAAGGATATTGCGGCCGATACGGCCGTAGCCGTTGATTGCGACGCGAATAGTCATGGTTTTCTCCTGAAGTGTAGTTAAGCCGAATTTTTAACCGATCACCGATTTCACCTTGGCCACGACGTTGTCCGTCGTGAAGCCGAAGTGCTTGAACAGCACGTCGGCCGGCGCCGATTCGCCGAAGGTGTCGATACCAACCACGCCGCCCTCGAGGCCGACGTACTTGTACCAGAAGTCTGTCACGCCCGCTTCGATCGCCACGCGCGGCAAACCCTTCGGCAAAACGCTTGCCTTGTAGGCCGCATCCTGGCGGTCGAACAGGTCGGTACACGGCATGGAAACCACGCGTACCGCAATGCCTTGCTTGGCCAGCTCGTCGGCCGACTTGACCGCGAGCTCCACCTCGGAGCCGGTGGCGATCAGCACTGCCTTGGCATTGTCCGCATCGCGCAGCACATAGCCGCCACGATTGATGTGCTGGATTTGTTCCGCGCTGCGTTCCATGAACGGCAGGTTCTGGCGCGAGAAGATCAGCGTGGTCGGGCCATGGCGACGCGCTACCGCGTGCTTCCAGGCGATCGCGGACTCGACCGTGTCGCACGGACGCCAGTTGTCCAGGTTCGGGATCAAGCGCAGGCTCGATACGTGCTCGACCGACTGGTGGGTCGGGCCGTCTTCGCCCAGGCCGATCGAATCGTGGGTGAACACGAAAATCGAACGCAGCTTCATCAGGGCCGCCATGCGCAGCGCATTGCGGCTGTAGTCGGAGAAGGTCAGGAAGGTCGCACCAAACGGGATGTAGCCGCCGTGCAGGGCGATGCCGTTCATGATCGCGCTCATGCCAAATTCGCGCACGCCGTAGTTGATGTGATTGCCCGCCTGCTCGGCGCGCACCGCCACGCATTCCTTCCAGTTAGTCAGGTTGGAGCCGGTCAGGTCGGCCGAACCGCCGAGGAATTCCGGCAGCACCGGCGCCAGTGCCTGGATCGCGTTCTGGCTGGCCTTGCGGGTGGCGATGGTTTCCTTCTTCTCGACGCAGGCGCCGACATAGGCATCGATTGCATCGGTGAAGTTGCCCGGCAATTCGCCCTTCATGCGGCGCGCGAGTTCGCCGGCTTCTTGCGGATAGCGCTCGTCGTACGCCTTGAACAGCGCATTCCACTCTTCTTCCAGCGCGGCGCCCTGCTTCTTCGCATCCCATGCGGCATAGACATCGGCCGGGATTTCGAATGGAGCATGGGTCCAGCCGATCGCTTCGCGGGTGGCGGCGATTTCCTTGTCGCCGAGCGCGGCACCGTGCACCTTGTCGGTGCCCTGCATGTTCGGCGAGCCCTTGCCGATCATGGTCTTGCAGCAGATCAGAGTCGGCTTGTCGGATTTCTTTGCTGCCGCAATCGCGGCTTCGACGGCTGCCACGTCATGGCCGTCGACATTGCGGATCACGTTCCAGTTATATGCTTCGAAACGCTTTGGCGTGTCGTCGAGGAACCAGCCTTCGACCTTGCCATCGATCGAGATGCCGTTGTCGTCGTACAGCACGACCAGCTTGGACAGGCGCAACGCGCCAGCCAGCGAACAAACCTCGTGCGAGATGCCTTCCATCAGGCAGCCATCGCCGACGAAGGCATAGGTGTGGTGGTCGACGACGTTAAAGCCCGGTTTGTTGAATTCGGCAGCCAAGAGACGCTCCGCCAGTGCCATGCCGACGGCATTGGACAGCCCCTGACCAAGGGGGCCGGTGGTGGTTTCCACGCCCGGCGTCACATGCACTTCCGGGTGACCGGCAGTCTTGGAATGCAGTTGGCGGAAATTCTTGATCTCGTCCATCGACAGGTCGTAACCAGTCAGGTGCAGCAATGCATATTGCAGCATCGAACCATGACCATTAGACAAAATAAAGCGGTCGCGATTCATCCACTGCGGATTGGCCGGATTATGGCGATAGTGCTTGGACCACAATGCAACGGCAATTTCTGCCATGCCCATCGGCATGCCGGGGTGTCCGGAATTTGCCTTTTGTACTGCGTCCATCGCCAAGGCGCGGATCGCGTTGGCCATCTTGTCGGTCGGGAGAGAAGAAGTCATGTCAAATCTGGTTAAGGCGGGTATTGAAGCGGGACACTGCAAAGCGCGATATTTTACCAGACACATGGTTGCGCCATTAAAATCGGGGATTGACTTTTACCAAGAGGTTCGCGCTGCCCGCCTGCCGTTTGCCGCTGCCTCCCTCTCTGACAGCGCGGGGCACAGCAAAATTCGTTGTATTTCATGAAATATTTTGCAGTGCAATCGCCTACACATTCAACAACAAGTAAGCCACCACCATGCCGCGTTTTTATTACCCGTCACCTCTTGCCATCGGGGCCAGCATTACACTGCCAGAACAGGTTGCACACCACGTCCGGGTGTTGCGCCTTGAAGCCGATGCCACCATCACGCTGTTCAATGGCGAGGGCGGCGAATATACGGCGAGCTTGAGCGCAATCGAAAAAAAACGCGTGCAAGCCGAGGTCAAGGCATTTTCTCCGCACGAGACGGAACTCCCCTACTCGGTCACGCTGGCGCAAGCCTTGCCGGAAGGATCAAAGATGGACTGGATCATTGAGAAGGCAGTCGAACTCGGCGCCGCCGCGATTCAGCCGCTCGCTGCCCAACGCTGCGTGGTGCGCCTGTCTGCCGAACGGGCAGCAAAAAAAATGGAGCACTGGAACGGCATCATCGTGGCCGCAGCTGAGCAAAGCGGCCGCAACCGGCTTGCCCACCTGGCGGATCCGGCCGATTTCAATGGCTGGGTCGGACAGCAGAACCTGCATCGGCGCGTCCTGCTGTCGCCGCGCGCCGGGCAATCCCTGTCCGATTGGGCCCGCCACCATCCGCCGCAAGCGGTATCGCTGGTGATCGGCCCGGAAGGCGGCTTTTCCGAGCAGGAGGAAAGCTTGGCGCTGGCGCATGGCGCACTTGCGCTTTCCATGGGACCGCGGGTCTTGCGCACGGAAACTGCAGGCCTGGCCGCACTTGCCGCACTGAATGCCATTTGGGGCGGAATCTAATCCCTCTAATCAAGATCAAACTGTGGTTGAATTTGCCGCCGCAGCCCGCCTCTTTTCTCTATGGTGAAAGTTTTACGCAATGGACCAGGAGGATACGCGATGGGAATTCTCGACAGTGCTACCGATATGTTCGGTGGCAACAACCAAGCGCCGATACATGACACCAGGTCGCGGCTGATACAGGCAACGCTCTCGCTGCTTGCCGATAATGGCCAGAATGGCGGCTTGCATGGGTTGATGGAACGATTCCAGGAAGTTGGCCTGGGCAACGTCCTCAGCTCGTGGATTGGCACTGGCGAAAACGTGCCGATCACGCCGCAACAGGTGCAGGAAGCGCTCGGCGAAGGCAATCTGCAACAGATTTCGGAGGAGGCTGGGCTGGCGGAAGATGAAACGGCTCGACAGTTAAGCAGCTTATTGCCGGAAATGGTGGATTCCCTGACGCCGGCCGGGCATATTCCGCGTGGCGGATTAGGAACGATGAGCGAATTGCTGACACATTTCATTGGCGGCTTTTTGAAATGAATCGTTGTCGCGGAGAGCCGGATTCCGCGACAATGAATCCATGCAATGGCTCCGACAATTCTTTAAACGCGACAAACCCGAGATTCCGGCTGCGCTCTGGCAGGAATGTCAGGGGCGCCTGCCGTTTCTTGCGCAACTGCCCGCACGGGAACTGCTTCGACTGAAAACCCTGTGCGAAACTTTTCTCGACCGGAAAACCTTTACCGGCGCGGCCGATCTCGAACTGACCGACCGCATCGCCGTGCTGATCGCGGCCCAGGCATGTCTGCCGGTGCTGAACCTGACGCTGGAGTTATATGACGACATGGCTGGCATCATCGTTTATCCCGGCTCATTCATCATTGCGCAAAGCGAAATGGACGAAGCCGGTGTCGTGCACGAGTGGCGCGAGCCGGTTTCCGGCGAAGCCGTACATGCGGGCGGCGCTGTCGTTCTGTCCTGGGAAGATATCGCGGATATCGAAGCGCCCGGATATAACGTTGTCATCCACGAGTTTGCCCACAAAATAGATATGCGGGATGGTTCCGCGAACGGGTGTCCACCGTTTCTCGCTGATTATCACAAGGAAATCCGCGCCGGGGATTGGCAACGGGAATTTTCCGCCGCATACCAGGATTTCGCCGCGCGCGTCGATGCCCTGGATGCGCAACTGCCAGACAATTTTGACGCCGAAGATGCGACCGACGCCGCCATGTATGATGACTTGTTCGCCGAACTGCCGCTCGATCCCTATGCAGCAAGGCATCCGGCGGAGTTCTTTGCGGTCGCGTCGGAAGCGTTCTTCGTATTGCCGGCACCACTGGCAGAGGAGTATCCGGAGATCTACCGCTTATTGACCTTGTATTACCTCCAGGACCCGTTAAGCTGGCAAATCGCCCCTTGCGGCAAAGAAACCGGCGGAAAGCATTTATAATCCAAGGTTTTGCAATCGTTTTTATCCAACCTGCAATGAAGGTATTTCGCGGACTTCCTAACGCCGCGTCTCGCGCGCCTTGCGCATTGACGATTGGCAACTTCGACGGCGTGCATCGTGGGCACCAGGTCCTGCTTGCGCGCGTACGCGAAGCCGCAACCCGCCTCGGCATCGAAGCGGCAGTCATGACCTTCGAGCCGCATCCGCGTGAATTCTTTGCGCGTGCCGCCGGCGACCTGACAAAGGCGCCAACGCGCATCGCCAACTTGCGCGACAAGCTGCAGGCCTTGTCCAACGCCGGCGTCGACCGCGTCATCGTCGAGCATTTCAATGCGCACTTCGCTTCCATGTCGCCGCAGGACTTTGTCGAAAAAGTCCTGGTGCACGGCTTGCACGTGAAATGGCTGATGGTCGGCGAAGATTTTTGCTATGGCGCCAGGCGTGCCGGCAATGTCGCCACCCTGATCGAAGCCGGCAAAAAATACGGATTTCAGGTCGAATCGCTGCCAACGGTAACCAACGACGACATGCGCATCTCGTCATCCGCCGTGCGCGAGGCCCTTACACGCGGCGACTTCGCACTGGCCGAGCAACTGCTCGGACATCCATACGCGATTTCCGGCCACGTCATCCATGGCAAGAAGCTCGGCCGCACGATCGGCTTCCCGACCCTGAACCTGCGCGTGGCGCACAAGCGTCCCGCGCTATTCGGCATATTCGTGGTGCAGGTGCATGGATTGGCCGAACAGCCGCTTCCCGGCGTGGCCAGCTTGGGCGTGCGGCCGACGGTCGAGGACAGCGGACGCGTATTGCTCGAA
Source organism: Noviherbaspirillum autotrophicum (assembly GCF_000818395.1). Lineage (GTDB taxonomy): Bacteria > Pseudomonadota > Gammaproteobacteria > Burkholderiales > Burkholderiaceae_D > Noviherbaspirillum > Noviherbaspirillum autotrophicum. Next base: position 1,329,097 of record NZ_JWJG01000028.1, read on the forward strand.
ACTTATCTTTTTGACTATGCACAGCAATGCTATGGCAAGCTGGTACGGGTTGAATTCCTGAAGAAATTGCGCGACGAAGAAAAATATATCGACCTGCCAACGCTGACCGCGGCAATCGAGCGCGATGCGGACCAGGGGCGCGCGTTCTTCAGGGAGCGTGAAGCCTGCGCCATATCCGCTACCGACCGAATTTGACGATCAGACATCCACCCTTGTTTGATCCACCGTATTTTTACGATTGAAGCGACCATGTCCGAACAAAAGAACAAGTATCCGGTCAACCTGACCGAAACCGCATTCCCGATGCGCGGCGACCTTGCCAAGCGCGAGCCGAAATGGGTGAAGGAGTGGCAAGAGAAGAAGATTTACCAGCGCATCCGCAAGGCATCCGCCGGCCGCCCGAAATTCATCCTGCATGACGGCCCGCCGTATGCAAACGGCGACATCCACATCGGCCACGCGGTCAACAAGATTCTCAAGGACATGATCGTCAAGGCACGCAACATGGCGGGCTTTGACGCGCAATACGTGCCGGGCTGGGACTGCCACGGCATGCCGATCGAGATCCAGATCGAAAAGCAGTACGGCAAGCACCTGTCGACCGCCGAGGTGCAGGCCAAGTCGCGCGCCTATGCGAGCGAGCAGATCGAGCGCCAGAAGAAGGATTTCATCCGCCTCGGCGTGCTGGGCGAATGGGACCGCCCGTACAAGACCATGGATTTCAGCAATGAAGCCGACGAGATCCGCGTGCTGGGCAAGATCCTGGAAAAGGGTTATGTGTATCGCGGCTTGAAGCCGGTGAACTGGTGCTTCGACTGCGGCTCCGCGCTCGCAGAAGCGGAAGTCGAATACCAGGACAAGCGCGACCCGGCGATCGACGTCGGTTTCCCGTTTGCAGAACCGGACAAGATCGCGCATGCATTTGGACTGGACAAGCTGCCGACCGATAAGGGCTACGCGGTAATCTGGACCACCACGCCGTGGACCATTCCCGCCAACCAAGCGCTGAACGTGCATCCGGAACATCGCTACGCACTGGTGCAGACCGAGCGTAACGGCGAAACCATCCTGCTGCTGCTCGCGGTGGAACTGGTCGCCTCCAGCCTGCAGCGCTATGGACTGGAAGGCAAGATCATTGCGACTGCCAGCGGCGAAGCATTGTCGCTGCTGAAGTTCAGGCACCCGTTCGCGAACGCCGACAAGGGCTACGACCGCTATTCGCCGATCTATGTGAGCGACTATGTGACGCTCGACACCGGCACCGGCATCGTGCACTCCTCGCCGGCTTATGGCGTGGACGACTTCATCTCGTGCAAGAAGCACGGCATGAAGGATGACGAAATCCTGAATCCGGTGATGGGCGATGGCAAGTACGCATCCTGGCTGCCCTTCTTCGGCGGCATGACGATCTGGGAAGCGTCGAAGCCAATCTGCGCCAAACTGGAGGAAGTCGGCTCGCTATTCAAACTGGTGATGTTCGACCACAGCTACATGCACTGCTGGCGCCACAAGACGCCGATCATCTATCGCGCCACCTCGCAATGGTTCGCCGGCATGGACGTGACCCCGAAAGACGGCGGCCCGACGCTGCGCGAAACGGCGCTGGCCGGCGTGGAAGCGACCGCCTTCTTCCCGAGCTGGGGCAAGGCGCGCCTGCACGGCATGATCGCCAACCGCCCGGACTGGACCCTGTCGCGCCAGCGCCAGTGGGGGGTGCCGATGGCCTTCTTCGTGCACAAGGAAACCGGCGAGCTGCATCCGAGGACAAAGGAATTGCTGGAAGCTGTCGCCAAGCTGGTCGAAAAGAACGGCATCGAAGCCTGGCAGGCACTCGATCCGAAGGAACTGCTCGGCGACGAAGCCGACATGTACGTGAAGAACAAGGACACGCTCGACGTCTGGTTCGACTCCGGCTCCACCCACCAGACGGTGCTGCGCGGCTCGCATGCGGAGCAATCGCACTTCCCGGCCGACCTGTACCTGGAAGGCTCGGACCAGCACCGCGGCTGGTTCCATTCGTCGCTCCTGACCTCGTCCATGACCGACGGCCGCCCGCCTTACAAAGCGTTGCTCACGCACGGCTTCGTGGTCGATGGCGAAGGCAAGAAGATGTCCAAGTCCAAGGGCAACGTGGTCGCGCCGCAGAAGGTGTCGGACACGCTGGGCGCGGACATCCTGCGCCTGTGGGTGGCATCGACCGACTATTCCGGCGAGCTGTCGATCTCGGACGAGATCCTCAAGCGCGTGGTGGAAGCCTATCGCCGCATCCGCAACACGCTGCGCTTTTTGCTTGCAAACACCTCGGATTTCGATCCGGCCAAGGATGCGGTGCCGGTGTCGGAACTGCTGGAAATCGACCGCTACGCCATCGCGCGCATGGCCGAACTGCAGCGCGAAATCCTGCAGCACTTCGAGGGATACGAATTCCATCCGGTGGTCGCCAAGCTGCAGATGTACTGCTCGGAAGACCTGGGCGGCTTCTATCTCGACATTCTGAAGGATCGCCTGTACACCAGCGGCACGACCTCGGCCGCGCGCCGCTCGGCGCAGACCGCGCTGTGGCATATCACGCACGCCTTGCTGCGCGTGATGGCACCGATGCTGTCGTTTACTACCGAGGAAGCATGGGCGGTCTTCGCCGGGAAGGACGCCTACGAGCAAAGCGGCGAAACCATTTTCACGCAGACCTATTACGCGCTGCCGGAAGTGGCCGACGCCGCTGCCCTGCTCGCCAAGTACGCGGCGCTGCGCGAGCTGCGCACCGAGGTGACCAAGCAGCTGGAGGAAGTGCGCGTGGCCGGCGGCATCGGTTCTTCTCTGCAGGCCGAAGTCGAAATCAAGGCCAGCGGCGACAAGTACGCCTTACTGAACAGCCTCGGCGACGACCTGAAGTTCGTGTTCATCACCTCGCAGGCGAAGGTGACGCAAGTCGCCGGCGAAGCAGAGGAAGGCGTCGTCGTCACGCCGTCGGCGCACCAGAAATGCGAGCGCTGCTGGCACTACCGCGCGGATGTCGGCGCGCATGCCGATCATCCGGGCATTTGCGGTCGCTGCGTGAGCAACCTGTTCGGCAGCGGCGAAGCGCGCAAGGTCGCGTAATCTCCCGCCGCACCGGACAACTTGTCCGGTGCGGCAACTCAACATCACCATTACATGGCCACAAAAAAGAAAACCTCATTCGCCTCATCCGGCAGCAACGCCGGCATGGCCCCCTGGCTCGGCATTGCCGCCATCATCGTCCTGATCGACCAGATCACCAAGGTCACGATCAGCAAGCTGTTCGTGTTCGGCGAGTCGCGCCCGGTCACTTCATTCTTCAATCTGGTGCTGGCGTATAACAAGGGCGCCGCATTCAGCTTCCTTGCCGCCGCCTCCGGCTGGCAGCGCTACCTGTTTACCGCCATCGCGCTCGCCGCCGTCATCTTCATCATCTACCTGCTCAAGCGCCACGCCGGGCAGCGCCTGTTCTGCTGGGCGCTGGCGCTGATTTTGGGCGGTGCCATCGGCAATGTGATCGACCGCACGATCTACGGCCACGTGATCGACTTCCTGGATTTCTACGTCGGCAACTGGCACTGGCCTGCCTTCAACGTCGCTGACATGGCGATCACCGGCGGCGCCGCGCTGTTTGTGTTCGACGAATTGCGACGCGTCGGAAAATAAGACAACACAAGGGGGGCGTTATGGATCTCGCTGGTAAAAAAATCGTTCTCGGCATGAGCGGAGGCATCGCCTGCTACAAGGTGGCCGAACTCACGCGCGGCCTGACCAAGGAAGGCGCGTCGGTGCAGGTCGTGATGACCCAGGCCGCCACCCAGTTCATCACGCCGGTGACGATGCAGGCCCTGTCCGGCAAGCACGTCTTTACCGACCAGTGGGATGCGCGCATTCCCAACAACATGCCGCACATCGATCTGACACGCGATGTCGATGCGATGGTGATCTCGCCCTGCTCCGCCGATTTCATGTTCAAGCTGGCGCACGGCGCCTGCGACGATTTGCTGTCGACCTTGTGCGTGGCGCGCCCGATGAGCTTGCCGCTGATGATCGCGCCGGCGATGAACGTGGAGATGTGGCAGAACGCCGCCACGCAGCGCAATGTGGCGCAGCTCAAGGCCGACGGCATCGCCATCCTCGGCCCCGATGCCGGCGACCAGGCCTGCGGCGAAACCGGCATGGGACGCATGCTGGAGCCGGAACAGCTGCTGGAAGAAATCGTCGCCTCATTCCATCGCAAGGTCCTTGCCGGCAAGCGCGTGCTGGTGACCGCCGGCCCGACGTTCGAGCCGATCGATCCGGTACGCGGCATCACCAACCTGTCGTCCGGCAAAATGGGCTACGCAATCGCCCGCGCCGCGCGCGAAGCCGGCGCCGAAGTGACGCTGGTGTCGGGCCCGACTGCGCTGACGACGCCGTACGGCGTACATCGCATCAATGTGCAGACGGCCCAGCAGATGCATGACGTGGTGATCTCGCATATCCGCGACGAAGATGTGTTCATCGCCGTCGCTGCGGTGGCCGACTGGAAGGTGGTCAACGCCAGCGAGCAGAAGCTTAAGAAGAACACTGAAGGCGACGCGCCGCAACTGCAGTTCGAGCAGAACCCGGACATACTGGCCGAGGTCGCGGCGCTGCCGCACAAGCCATTCTGCGTCGGTTTTGCGGCCGAGTCGGAAAATCTGCTGCAGTACGGCGAAGAAAAGCGCAGGAAGAAAGGCATTCCTCTCCTGGTCGGCAATATCGGGCATCAGACCTTCGGCAAGGATGACAACGAACTCGTGCTGTTCGACGAACGCGGACACCGCCGCCTGCCGCTGGCAAGCAAGCAGAACCTGGCACGCCAGCTGATCGCTGAAATCGCCGAGCGGCTCTGAGCGGCGCCAATTCAACCTGTACAACCTGTATCTTTTTGTAATCCGGCGCCTGCGCAGCACGTGCCAGACTTTATCCTTTACCCCATGAAAACCGTTGACGTCAAAATCCTCGATCCGCGCATGAAAGAACAGCTTCCTGCCTATGCCACCATCGGCAGCGCGGGTCTCGACCTGCGCGCCTGCATCGATGCACCGATCACCATCAAGCCGGGCGAGACGCATCTGATTCCAACCGGGCTGGCGATTCACATTGGCGATCCCGGTTATGCGGCGATGATCCTGCCGCGCAGCGGCATGGGCCACAAGCATGGGATTGTGCTCGGAAACCTGGTGGGCCTGATCGACTCGGATTATCAAGGACAGTTGATGGTCTCCACCTGGAATCGCGGACAGACCGACTTTACGCTGAATCCGATGGAGCGATTGGCCCAGCTGGTCATTGTCCCAGTGCTGCAGGTAGGCTTTAATGTGGTCGAGGAATTCGACAGCAGCGAACGCGGCGCCGGCGGTTTCGGCAGCACCGGAAAACACTAATCTGGAAGGAAACTGGATGCCAGGCCTGAATCGACTTGTTTTGCCACGTCTGAAACGCTCTCTCTTCACCATGCGCTTGCCGGCGCTAGGCGCTGCCCTGCTGCTGGCAGCCTGCGCCACGACTGTCGCGCCTCCCCCTGGCGAGCAGCGGCCAGCGGAACCGGGCAAGCCGGCCGCACCGGGCGTACCCGTCGCACCCAGTGTGAGTGCGACGGAGCAGGATGGCTTGCGCACGCTGGTGGGAATGCAGGACCGGCTCTATCGCGTGGCCGCTCCGCTGCTGGTGAACAATACCGATTTGTGCCGCAGCCATGCGCGCAACCTGCTCGGCTTCACCGCAAAGAACAAGTACTCGTATTCGGCCGAATTCGTGAATGCAGCGCAAAAGCTGTTGGGACTGGGCGACCGCCTGCAGGTGGTCGGCGTGCTTCCCGGCGGCGGGGCCATGCGCGCGGGCGTGCGACGCGGCGACGAACTAATGGCGGTGGACGACAAGGCGATGCCGGAGGGCGAAAACGCCGAGCGCCAGGCGGCCGCCATTCTGGCGCCGCTGGTCACCGGCCGCACCAAGGTCAAGATGACGGTGGTGCGCAACGGCTCCAGCATGACGCTCACCGTGCCCCTGACCTATGCCTGCGCGTACGGCATCGAGCTCGGCAACACCGACAATGTCACCGCCTATGCGGACGGACATCGCGTGCTGATCACGCGCGGCATGATGAACTTCGCCTCCTCCGATGAAGAACTGGCTTACGTGCTGGCCAAGGAACTTTCGCACAACGCACTGTCGCATGCGAGCAGGCAGCGCATGAATTCGACTATCGGCGGCATCATCGACAACCTGGTGCGCATGCACCCGGACATGAGCACGATGGCCGGGCTGGCAGGTGTACGGCCGATGCCGGAAGACCTGGACGGCATGGCCGACAAACTATCGCTCTACATGCTGGCGCGCGCCGGCTACAACATCGATCGCGTTGTGCCGTTCTGGCAGCGTCTGTCCAGCCAGTACCCGGCCAGCATGCTCAACAGCTATACGGCCATGCATCCTTCGACCGAAAAGCGGATCGCCGCAATGGAAAAAGCAATCAAGGACATCAAAGCCAAGCAATCCGCCAAGCGCCCGCTGCTCCCGTAATCCCTTCTCCCGCATCGCGCGCAGCGCCGGCTGGCGGCTGCGCGCGATGCTGCCGGCGCCGCTCCTGCGGCCCTTCAATCGGACCCAGGCAGCTTTTTCATGCCCGGGTCACCAAGCCCCCCCCTCCTCCGTCTGAGACGAAGCGCTGCCTGCTTTGCCTATAGAACATCAATCCTGCCCCTGCACAAATTGCACCGCCGTTTCGAGCCAATGGCAAAAAGTGTTTCCTGACACTAGTAAATATAAATAAGAATTGTTATCATTTAAAAAGATTCATAAAAAATATTCTTTTTAAATAGCAACTTTCGTATCAGCAAGGAGCTCGCATGTTTTCCGCATTGGTCCCCACCCCGGTCAAAAGAATCATTCTGGCGCTCGCCGCTGCCACAGCAGTGAATGCTTACGCGGTCGAATATCCGATCGGCGCTCCGCAACAGCGTTTCGGCATGGAAATCGCAGCAGTCTACCTGCAGCCCGTGGTGATGGAACCGGACGGCATGATGAAGAAGGCGGAGGAGTCGGATATCCATATCGAAGCCGATATCAAGGCCATGGCCGGCAATCCGAACGGCTTCGAGGAAGGCGCCTGGATTCCCTACCTGATCGTGCAGTATGAGGTGAGCAAGGCTGGCTCCAGCCAGAAGGTCAGCGGCGAATTCATGCCGATGGTGGCCAATGACGGTCCGCACTACGGCGACAACGTCAAGCTGTTCGGCCCCGGCAAATACCACGTCAAATACACGATCCTGCCGCCGTCCGAAAACAAGCATGCGCACTTCGGCCGCCATACCGACCGCCTCACCGGCGTGCGCCCGTGGTTCAAGCCGTTCGACGTCGAATACGACTTCACCTACGTCGGCATCGGCAAGAAGGGCGGATATTGAGAATGCGCGCCCTGCCACAACTGAAACCGATGGCGTTGGCGGCTGCGCTGCTGTGCAGCGTGGGCAGCGCAGCCGCTGCGCCGACCCAGGCGGAACTGATCAGAATGCTGGAAAAGCTCAACCAGCGCGTGGAACGGCTGGAGCAGCGCAACGCGGATCTGGAGCGCGCGTTGCGCGACAGCCGCGCGCAGCCGCAGACGGCACAGTCCACAGTCGAGCAGCGCCTGCAGACGTTGGAACAGCAGCAGGAGCACATCGCCAAAGGCCTTGAGAACGACACCATCAGCGAAAAGGAGCCGGAACTTGTCAGCCGCCTGAAAGCGGTCGAGATGCAGTCGGCCGGCATGCTGGCGACCGCGCGCAAGATGGGCGTGCTCGATGGCATCAGCGCCGGTCTGAGCCTGACCACGGTGGCGCACAAGCCCTACGGCGTGGACGGCGCCAACAGCGAGCTGAATTACCGCGCGGATGCCTATGTCAGCCTGCCGCTGGCGCGTGTCGGCGACGTCGAACAAAAAGTGTTCGCGCAATTCCGCCTCGGCCAGGGCATCGGCCTGAACGACCTGCCGGTCTTTTCCCGGCCAAATGCGACCGCCTTCCGCCTGCAGGGCGGATTGCGCGCCGACGACTCGGTCGCCCTGCTGGCGCAAGCCTGGTACCAGGCCGACATCCCGCTGCCGTTGGGCGGCTTCAAGCCGCGCTCGAAGGAAACGCTGACCGTCAACTTCGGCAAGATGGACCCGTTCGTCTTCTTCGACCAGAACGCGGCCGCCGGCGATGAAACGCGCCAGTTCATGAATACGGTGTTCGTCCACAATCCGCTGCTCGATGCCGGTGGCGATATCGGGGTGGACGCCAACGGCTTTACGCCCGGCCTGCGCCTGTCATACAGCAACATCACCAGCAAGCCGCAGAGCTGGCGCGTGTCGCTGGGCATGTTCGGCGCCGGCGAGAAGGGCTCGAACTACGAGCGCAGCCTGACCTCGCCGCTGCTGATGCTGCAGGCGGAAACCGAGCAGCGTCTGTTTGACGGCCTGCCCGGCAGCTACCGTATCTACACATGGAGCAACCCGCAAGCCATCCATTTCGACAGCAGCGTGGCTGGAACGGAACACCACACTGGCTGGGGCGTTTCGGCCGACCAGCGGGTCGGCGACGGCGTCACCCTGTTCGGCCGCTACGGCCAGCAGATGCAGGGCCATGTGCGCTTTGATCATGCGCTCACGCTCGGTGCGGAAGTAAACGGCTCGTACTGGAATCGTGGCGGCGACAGCCTCGGCCTGGCCGGTGGCTTCTTGAAGACCAGTCAGGCTTATCGCGGCGCCACCGGTGCAGCCAATGGCGAGCGCGTGGCCGAGCTGTACTACCGCTACCGCATCAGCAGGCAGTTCGAACTGTCGCCGAACATGCAGTACATCGGAAACCCCGGCGGCGACAGCAGTGCCGCCGCCATCAAGATGCTCGGGCTGCGCGCCCAGCTCAGTTACTAATGAGGTTCGTCATGCCACGTCTTGCCTGCCGGCTGCTCGCCGCCGTCCTGCTGTTGGCCAGCGCCGGTGCGCTGGCCCAGGAACTCCCGACCTTCAATCTGCTGATCCGCGACGGCCATTTTGTTCCGGAGACCATCGAGGTTCCGGCCAATACGAAATTCAAGCTGCAAATCCGCAACGAAGGCCCGGGCGCGGAGGAATTCGAAAGCGTCGAGCTGCGCAAGGAAAAGGTGCTGGCGCCGGGCGCATCCAGCTTCCTGATCTTCCAGCCGCTCAAGGCTGGCACGTACAAGTTCTTTGGCGAATTCCATCCGCAGACCGCGCAAGGCAAGTTCATCGCAAAATAAGGCAAGGAGCAGCCATGGGAAATTCCCTCTTCATCGTCTGGCGCGAAAGCGTGGAAGCCATGCTGGTCATCGGCATTCTTTACGCATGGCTCAAGCGTAACGACGGCACGGGCGCGGGCCTGCGCGCGCTATGGATCGGCATCGGCGCCGGCATCGGCCTGGCAGCGCTGCTCGGCTGGGGCATGATGGCAGCGCAAAGCGAGCTGGCGGGCGAGGCGCTGGAGTGGTTCCAGACAGCGATCATGTTCGTCGCCGCCGCACTGATCGCGCAGATGGTGCTATGGATGCAAAAGCACGGCCGCCAGATGAAGCAGGGACTGGAGCGCGAACTGACGGCTGCGGCGGCGCGCTCCGGTGCTTTCGGCATTGCCGGCGTGGCGGCGCTTGCGCTGGCGCGCGAAGGCGCCGAAACCGTGATCTTCCTGTACGGGATCGGCATGGACCAGAACGGCGGCACCGGACTTGCGTTGGGCGCCGGGCTCGGCGTGCTGCTGGCTGCCGTCACCGCCTGGGCGCTCAATCGCGGCCTGGGTTTTCTGAACTATCGCCAATTCTTCCGCGTCAGCGGCTTCCTGCTGCTGCTGTTTGCGGTGGCGTTGCTGGTCAACGGCACCGAACGCGTGATCGGCATGGGCGTGCTCCCGGCGCTGATCGATCCGCTCTGGGACACGTCGTTGCTGGTCGACGACAGCAGCCCGTCCGGCGCCCTGCTGTCCGCATTTACCGGATACCGCGCCCGGCCTTCGCTGATGCTGCTCGTGGTTTACCTCGGTTACTGGGCCATCGTCTACCTGACGCAACGCCGGCTTCAGCGCCATGCATAAGATCGTCCTGGAAGCTGCCTGCAGCAGCAATGACACAAGGCCCAGCCCCGGATTCCTGGCGAGCCTCGGCAACGCGATGCAGCGCCACCGGCGCGTCATCCAGGCAATCCAATGGCTGGTCGTCTGCTTTTATGTGGCGCTGGTCGTCGTTCCCGCCTTCATGCCGCTGCCGCCGGAAGACGCGCACCTGTACAACAACCTGCGACTGTTCGCGCAGTTCATGTTCTGGGGCATCTGGTGGCCGTTCGTCATGGTCAGCACCATGCTGCTCGGCCGCGTCTGGTGCGGCGTGTTCTGCCCGGAAGGCGCGCTGACCGAACTGGCCAGCCGGCATGGCCTCGGCCGCGCCATCCCGCGCTGGATACGCTGGGGCGGCTGGCCCTTCGTCGCCTTCGTCTGTACCACGGTGTATGGCCAGCTGGTCAGCGTGTATGAATATCCGCAGGCGGCGCTGCTGGTGCTGGGCGGCTCGACGCTTGCGGCGATCGCCGTCGGCTTTGTCTATGGCAAGGGCAAGCGCGTCTGGTGCCGTTACCTGTGCCCAGCCAACGGCGTCTTCTCGCTGCTGGCCAAAATCGCGCCGCTGCACTTCCGCGTCAATGAAGAAGCGTGGAAGCGCAGCACCGAGCGCGCGCCGATGGTGAATTGCGCGCCGTTGATCGATATCCGCCACATGAAGAGCGCGTCCGCCTGCCATGCGTGCGGGCGCTGCAGCGGCTATCGCGGCGCGGTCGAGCTGGCGGCCCGTAGTCCGGCAAAGGAAATACTCGCCACGCGCAACAAGGACGTCAGCCGGGAAGAAGTGATGACGCTCATTTTCGGCGTCATCGGCATTGCTACCGCGGCGTTCCAGTGGTCATCCAGCAGCTGGTTCGTGCAAATGAAGACGGCCGCGGCCGAATGGCTGGTCGAACGCGATTCCTTCACGCTGCTGCAGGACAACGCACCATGGTGGCTGCTCACGCACTATCCCGCGGCCAACGACGTCTTCACCTGGCTCGACGGCTTGTGCATCCTTACCTACATCCTGGGCGGCGGCTTCGCGCTGGGCCTCGCAGTGCTGGCACCGATCCGGATGTCGGCCCGGATCGCGGGACAGGCGGACCTGTCATGGCGGCGCCTGGCGCTGGGCCTGATTCCGATGGCCGGCGCCGGGGTCTTTCTCGGCCTGTCGATGCTGACCTTGAGCCATCTGAAAGCGGAGCGGCTCGCACTGGAATGGGTGGCGCAGGTGCGCATCGCCTTGCTGGCGGCAGGCAGCGGCTTTTCCGGCTGGCTCGGCTGGCGCCTGATGGCACCGGCGAGGCCATTGCGGCGCCTGCTTGCCTTTGCCGTGTATTTGCTGCCGCTGGCACTGATCGTGGCCGTGTGGGCCGCGGCATTTTTCATGTAGACGTCAGGCGCCATGCCTGAGTGCGGTCTCGACATCGGCGCGACTGAGCTGCGGCGCAAACTGCAGGATGAAGTCGAGCATATAGGTGCGCAGGTATGCGCCGCGACGCACGGCAAGGCGGGTGACGTTCGGCGCAAACAGATGCGCCGCCTCCAGTGCAATCAATCCGCTCGCACAGTTATGCTCGACCGCCATCGACGCCACGATGCCCACGCCCAGCCCGAGCGACGCATACTGCTGGATCACATCCGAATCCATCGCCGTCAGCACGATATCGGTACCGATATTCGCCTGGGCAAAGGCATCGTCGATATGGCTGCGTCCGGTGAAGCCGACATCATAGGTAATCAGTGGGAATGCGGACAGATCCTTCAGGGTTACCCTCTCCAGCGCCGCAAGCGGATGCGCTTGCGGCACCACGATCATGTGGTTCCAGCTATAGCAAGGGAACGATATCAAGTCCTCGAACTGGGACAGGCCCTCGGTCGCAATCCCGATATCGGCCTTGCCCGATATAACCCATTCGGCGATGTGTTCCGGCGAGCTTTGCTGCAACGCTACGCGCACCTGCGGAAAACTCTCTCTGAAGGCCTGCACCACGCGCGGGAGGACATAGCGCGCCTGCGTATGCGTGGTGGCGATGGAAAGCGTCCCGCTCTTTTCGCCGGAATATTCCTGGCTGGCCTGGCGCAGGTTCTCGGCCTCCAGCAGCAGGCGCTCGATGATTTGCAGGATGCCCTTGCCCGGTTCGGTCAGGCCGGTCAGCCGCTTGCCGTTGCGCTCGAAGATTTCCACGCCCAGCTCTTCCTCCAGCTCGCGGATCTGCCGGCTCACACCGGGCTGCGAAGTGAACAGGACGCTGGCGACCTCGGTCAGGTTATAGCCGCGGCGCGCCGCCTCGCGGATCGACCGCAATTGTTGAAAATTCATGCTCGCTCCCCTTCACTCGCTTCATTGATGAACACGCGCAGGCGTTTCGGGCGCACCAGCAGCGTCTCGCCCTCCGTCAGCCCCAGCTGCGCGTAGCGTTCGGCCGACATCACCGCCTCGATCAGCTGCGCATTGTCCGCGCGCTCCAGCTCGAGTTGTGCCAGTGGTCCGATCGCGTGCGCGCGCCGCAGGCGGGCGGCGATGCCTGCCTCGCCCGGCGCCTCCTTGGTATAGCGGCGGACCTCGATGTCGTGCGGCCGCACGAAGCCGGTTCCCTGTACATCTCGTGCATCCGCATGATCCGGCGCATCAAGCACGATGCCGCCGGCCTCGAGCGCGCCTTCATGCACGCGGCCATGGAACAAGTTGACATTGCCCAGGAAACCGTAGACGAACGGCGACGCCGGATGGTTGTAGACCTCGTCCGGCGCGCCGACCTGCGCGACCTTGCCCTTGTTCATCAGCACGATCCGGTCGGCGACTTCCAGCGCCTCCTCCTGATCGTGCGTGACGAAAATGCTGGTCACGTGCAGCTCGTCGTGCAGGTTGCGCAGCCAGCGGCGCAGCTCCTTGCGCACCTTGGCATCGAGCGCGCCGAACGGCTCGTCCAGCAGCAGCACGCGCGGCTCCACCGCCAGGGCGCGCGCCAGGGCGATACGCTGGCGCTGCCCGCCCGACAGCTGCGGCGGATAGCGCTCGGCCAGCCAGTCGAGCTGCACCAGTTCCAGCAGCGACATCACTTTCCTGCGGATCTGCGCCTCAGAAGGCCGCTGCTTGCGCGGCTTCACGCGCAGCCCGAAGGCGATGTTGTCGAATACGCTCATGTGCTTGAACAGCGCGTAATGCTGGAACACGAAGCCGACCTGGCGCTCGCGCACATGATGCGACGAAGCGTCCTCGCCATCGAGGAATACCTGCCCCGAATCCGGCGGTTCCAGGCCGGCGATGATGCGCAGCAGCGTCGTCTTGCCGCAGCCCGAGGGCCCGAGCAGCGCCGTTAGTTCGCCCTGCGGAAAGTTGAGCGAAACGTCGTCGAGGGCGACGAAATCGCCGAATCGCTTGCCGATGTTGTTGACTTCGATACCCATATCAGTTTTCCTGCAGCGGTTTTAGGTTGGTGTCATGTGCGCGCCATTCCACAAACGTCTTGAGCGCGAGCGTGACGAGAGCAAGCAATGCGAGAAGCGACGCAACGGCGAATGCAGCGGCGAAGTTGTATTCGTTGTACAAAATCTCGACCTGCAGCGGCATCGTGTTGGTTTCGCCGCGGATGTGCCCGGACACGACCGAGACCGCGCCGAATTCGCCCATCGCCCGTGCATTACACAGGATCACGCCGTACAGCAGTCCCCATTTGATGTTGGGGAGCGTGACATGCCAGAAGGTGCGCCAGCCGGATGCGCCGAGCACCAGCGCGGCTTCTTCTTCCTCCGTTCCCTGCGACTGCATCAGCGGGATCAGCTCGCGCGCCACGAAGGGAAAGGTCACGAAGATCGTCGCCAGCACGATGCCCGGCACGGCGAACAGGATCTTGATATCGTGCTCGCGCAGCCACGGGCCGAACCAGCCCTGCGCGCCGAAAATCAGCACGTAGATCAGGCCGGAAATGACGGGCGATACCGAGAACGGCAGGTCGATCAGCGTCAGCAGCACGTTCTTGCCGCGAAAGTCGAACTTGGCGATGGTCCACGCGGCGGCAACGCCGAATACCAGGTTCAGCGGCACCGCGATGGCCGCGGTCAGCAAGGTCAGCCGGATCGCCGCTACCGCATCGGGTTCGGCAATCGCCACGAGATAGGTATCGACGCCTTTCTTCAGGGCTTCGGCAAAGACCGCCGCCAACGGCACGAACAGGAACAGCGTCAGGAACACTAGCGCAATGCCGGTCAGCAGCGCCCGCACCCAGAATGGCTCGATGGTCGCGGCCGGGGCGTAGGCCGGCTCACCGCGTGCTTGTGCCGCGATGGGCAAGGTGGAAACGGCAGCAGTCATATCAAGGCTTTCTGCGCCTGGCCCCGCTGGCGCGTCCAGGCTTGCAACAGGTTGATCGTCAGGAGCAGCACGAAGGACGCAATCAGCATCACGACGGCAATCGCGGTGGCGCCGGTGTAGTCATACTGTTCCAGCTTGGTGATGATGAACAGCGGCGAGATTTCGGACACCATCGGCATATTGCCGGCGATGAAAATCACCGAGCCGTATTCGCCGGTGGCGCGCGCAAAGGCCAGCGCAAAGCCGGTCAGCAAAGCGGGCAGGATAGTCGGGAAAATCACCTTGATGAAGGTTTGCAGCCGGCTCGCCCCGAGGCTGGCGGCGGCCTCTTCCAGCTCGCGCTCGGCTTCTTCCAGCACCGGCTGCACGGTGCGCACGACGAATGGCAACCCGATGAACGTCAGCGCGACGACCACACCCAGCGGCGTGAACGCCACCTTGATCCCGGCTGCCTCCAGGTAGCGGCCGATCCAGCCGTTAGCGGAATACAGGGCAGTCAGCGCGATGCCGGCAACCGCCGTCGGCAAGGCGAACGGCAAGTCTACCAAGGCATCGACCAGCTTTTTTCCCGGGAAACGGTAGCGCACTAAGACCCAGGCGACGATGCCGCCGAAGATCACGTTCAAGAAGGCGCCGACCAGCGCGGCGCCAAAACTGAGCCGGTAGGAAGCCATCACGCGTTCGGACGTCACGGCGTTCCAGAACGCCTCCCAAGTCATGGTGAAGGTTTTCAGGAATACCGCCGACAGCGGGATCAGCACGATCAGCGCCAGATAAAACAGGGTGAATCCGAGCGACAGGCGAAAGCCCGGGATCACCCGCGACGGCGCATTGCCTCCCTTGAACGTCGTTCCAGCAACTCCCATGACCCTCCCTTTATTACAAATGCAGCTATGGAAGCCGCATAATTGCATTGCTTTGTTATAAAGAGAACGACTTTTTTTGCATTTCGATAGAACGATTTCAACTATTCGGCGCGCGGCCGAACCGGCAGGACGGCCGTCCGGCGCGTAGCCCGGAGTATCGTTTCCTTCCTCAGGTCGGCGACGAGGCCGGGGCGGTTCACTTGATAAGGATTGCCTCTGGCGCTATTTCAGGAAAATGCCGCATGCCGCCCGGCGCCGCGCTGAACCGAGAAGAAATGCCATTGTCTTAATAAATTGCAAGCAGAGCCAAGGCAAGCCTGAACAAGCGACAGCGAAGTTCCATCAAGAAAGAGCGTGAGATGGAGGCCAATACTGTATTAATCATCACGGGCAATGACGAAGATGCCTTGATGATTGAAGAACCATTGAAGACGGCGCGAGACGGCCCGTTTATTACCGACCGGGTGCACGACCTTGCCGGGGCGCTGGACCGGTTGCGCGCGGGAGACATCGACATCGTTCTCGTCGATCTGTTCCTCAAGGACAGCGAGGGAGGCGCCACCTTTGATGCGCTGTTTCAGCTGAAACCGTCCGTTCCCATCATGACGCTGTGTGACGAGGAAAACGAGGCAGCCTCCATCGAGGCTGTACAACACGGCGCGCAGGGCTATCTGTCAAAGGGTTATTTCTCCAACACGCTGGTCCCACAAGCGTTGCGCAACATTATCCAGCGCAAGAAGATCGAGGAAGCGCTCTACGTCGAAAAGGAGCGCGCCCGCGTGACGCTCGAATCCATCGGCGATGGCGTTCTCAGTACCGACGTGCACTGCAATATCACTTATCTCAATCCGGAAGCGGAACGGATGACAGGCTGGACCCGCGACGAGGCACGCGGCCGGCCAATTGCCGAAATTTTTCGCCTCATCAATGGCGACACGCGACAACCCGCGCGAAACCCGGTTGAAGCCGTTATCGCCGACAAGAAGAACCTCGCTCTGCAAGCCAGATCGATCCTGGTGCGGCGCGACGGCGAGGAAGCGCCGATCGAAGACTCCGCTGCGCCTATATTCGACAGAAACGGCGAAGTGACCGGCGCAGTCGTCACTTTCCGCGATGTGACGGAAACCCAGGCGATGGCGCGGAAAATGGCGCATCTGGCGGAACACGATTACCTCACGGGCTTGCCGAACCGCTTGCTTCTCAACGACCGCCTGTCCCAGGCCATCGCTTACGCAACGCGACACGGCACCAAACTGGCCGTCTTTTTTCTGGACCTCGACAATTTCAAGCATATCAACGACTCGCTCGGCCATAGTGTCGGAGACGAGTTACTCAGCGGGGTGGCGAAACGCCTGACTTCGCAGGTGCGCCACTCGGACACCGTCAGCCGCCTGGGCGGCGATGAATTCGTTGTCCTGGTACTGGAAGACACCGATGTGGAACATTTTCCCTTCACCGCAGAGAAAATTCTTCGGGCGCTGGCCGCGCCGCATCATCTCTCAGGCAACGAACTGCATGTCACGACAAGCATCGGGATCAGCCTGTTCCCGGATGACGGGGCCGACGCCGAAACCCTGGTGAAAAATGCCGACATCGCGATGTACCATGCGAAGAAAAATGGAAGAAACAACTTCCAGTTCTTTAACAACAGGATGAACGCCCGCGCGGTCGCGCGGCAGACGACGGAAATCGGGTTGCGCCGGGCCATCGAATGTAACGAATTTGTTTTGCATTATCAGCCCAAGGTCGATCTCGAATCAGGAAAAGTGACCGGCGCGGAGGCGCTGATCCGCTGGCAGCATCCGCAACACGGCATCGTCCTTCCTGAATCGTTTATTGCGGTCGCCGTGGATTCCGGGCTCATCATTCCGATCGGGAGTATTGTTCTTCGAAAGGCATGCGAGCAGCTCAAGAAGTGGCAGGAAGAAGGAATGGCGCCGGTGGTCGTCTCCGTGAATGTGTCGGCGCTTGAATTCCGGGATAAACGTTTCTTGGAGAACGTGCGCCGGCAGCTGCAGGAAACAGGCGTTGCGCCACACCTGCTCCAGCTGGAGCTGACCGAAGCCGCGCTCATGCGCAACATTGAAGCAAGCACCGCTATTCTTCGGGAACTCAAGCAGATGGGAATGCAGATCGCCATTGACGACTTCGGGACCGGCTATTCGAGCCTGAGCTACCTGAGCCGACTGCCCATCGATGTACTGAAGATCGACCAGTCCTTTGTCAAGGCAATCACCGGCAAGAGCGGAAACGGCGTTATCGTCAGCGCGGTCATCGGCATGGGGTCAAGTCTCAGTCAAAGGGTCATTGCAGAAGGCGTCGAAACCAAGGAACAACTCGACTTCCTTCATACCCATCATTGCGACGAAGGCCAGGGCCATTTATTCAGTGCCGCGATGCCGGCCGACGAGTTCGGTCAATTTTTCAGGACAGCCAACGCCACCGGCGTGACCGGCTTGCTGCAGTAGCCGCGCGCCCGAACTGGCCGCTTTGTGCCGCTTTGTGCAGGGCGCTCTGTCACCGGCGCCCAGGCAGGCGCGTCGCCGCCCACGACATCAGCGAGCCCGCCGTCACCATCGCCACTCCCAGCCAGAACGTCCAGGACGGCGTGACGCCGAGCCAGAGGCTCGACAAGCAGCTCGACAGGACCGGGGTGAAGTAGGAAAGCGCCGCCAGCAGCCCGATGCTGCCGCGCTGTATGCCGAAATTCCAGGCGCTATAGGCGGTCGCGGTGAATGCGCCGAGCACCATGACCTGCACCGCTGCCGGCAGGCTTACGTGCATCGGCGGCTGGTCACTCTGGAAGTAGCGAAGCCACAACACGCCGGCGGTGGCCAGCAGGAAGAGGCCGACTGCACTCTTGCCATTGCCGTACCGGCGCGACAGCACGGAGTACGCGGCCCAGAGGAAAGCCGCAAGGAACGCCAGCGCATACGCGAGCGGGTTATCCGCGAAATTCTCCGCGAGCCGGGCCACGGAGAACGCATCATTGCCTTTCATGACCCAAACGATGCCCAGGAACGCAAGCGTAATGCCCGGCGCCAGCAGACGGATGGAGGCGGACTGCTGGCGCAGCAGCACCGCAAACAGCATGGTCAGGCTGGGCCAGAGGTAATTGATCATGCCGACTTCCATTGCCTGGCTGCGGTCATGCGCATAGCCGATGGAAAGCGCGAGGCTGATCTCATAGGCGACGAAGAGTATGCCGCTGACCAGCAGGTATCGTCGGTCGAAAGTGCGGATGGAAGGAATGCCGGCGAACAGGACGACCAGCATGCCGCTGATGGTAAAGATCACCGCGGGCCCGCCAACCGGACCAAGCGCTTCGCCGATGCTTCGGAACAGGCCTACCGTGGCGCTCCAGAGAAGGATGGCGAGGACGCCGCCGACGTTGCCGGCACGTGCCGGGGAGGTGGAGATAAAAGACGTGAGCACGAGGGGTATGCGCCGCCAGGCAGGCGGGTGATAGCAAGAACAGCCGAGGATCATACGTCATGCGCCGATCTTGTACAAACCATGGCAGCCATGTCCACTCGAACCTCGCATGCCTGGCAAGTCAACGGCGCGCAAACTTCACACTCTCATTGCCTCCTGCCAAGCACGGTTGCCTCAACTATCGCGCCCCGCGATGACGGGCTCCTGGCTGCCGGCAGGCGCTCTTTGGGAGACGGATATGAACGATGAGGCGGTGTCGGCCAACTGCTTGAGCAAGGAAAAGCCGGCGGGCCAGTTCCCCAAGCGGGATTCCGCATTGATGTGGCCAAGGCAACCCAGGTTGATAAAGTCGCTGCCCCAGCGCTGCGCCCATTCGGCCGCGCACTGGCCTTCCATCCACGGGTCGTTCATGCTGCCAACGACGATCGACGGGCAGGCCAGCCTGGCATCGGCCAGCACATCGGCCACGCCGAATTTTCCGGGATGGGCAGGCGCTACCAGCAGCGCTCCGACGACATTCGCCGCACCGGCAGAAAGACGGTGCACGCTCGCGAGGCAGCCGAAGCTGTGCGCAACCAGCAGCGTCGGGCGGGATGATCGTCGCAGTACCCGGCCGAGCCTAGCCGACCAGACATCGAGAACCGGCTCGTTCCAGCGCGCCTGCTCCACCCGCTCGAAATGCGGATATAACCGCTCCCAGCGCGACTGCCAGTGATCCGGGCCGCTGCCATGCAGCCCGGGCACGGTCAGCACACGAAAGCCGTTCAACAGAACATCATCCATTTCCGTCATCCATTTCATGCCGCTCCCGCCGCGACAGACGTTGCCGGCACCGGCAGGACGACTGTAGCCGGGCTTCTATTCCCCGCCAGCGACGCCTGAGGCAGATCCCACAAAAAACCCTGTGCCAGAAGCGCCTGCCCGCTATGTGCGGCAAGCGGCTCGAACTGGGCG
This sequence comes from Noviherbaspirillum autotrophicum, assembly GCF_000818395.1. GTDB lineage: Bacteria > Pseudomonadota > Gammaproteobacteria > Burkholderiales > Burkholderiaceae_D > Noviherbaspirillum > Noviherbaspirillum autotrophicum. The sequence continues at coordinate 1,348,758 of NZ_JWJG01000028.1, forward strand.
AGCATGCTCATGTTCTCGACCCGCTTGAAGATGACGCCAATGCCCCGCTGCGCGCATTCGGCCAACAGCTTCGCCGCATCGCGCTCCTGGACGATGGTGCGCGCATCGAGCTTGAGCGCTTCCGGGCGAATGCACTGCAAAAGCGCCAGCCCTTGCGTCGCGTCGCCGACGTTGACGGCAACACGAAAGCCGTTGCGCCGGTAGTTGTCGGCCACATATTTCACCAGCCAGCCCTGATGCTGCGGGACGACCGGCAATTGCAGCACGATCCTGTGCTGCGGCAGGCCGAGCAGCTCCAGCATGCGGCGAAACGCGGTGCCGTGATTGCCATCCACCGCCGCCAGCAGGCGCGCATGCACGCTCAGGTACAAGTCGCCGCCGGCGGCTTCGGGCTGGCGAAAGAAATTGATCGAATGAAGCATGCGGCACAGCCGGTCGAGTTCGACCGACTCGTCGTCGTTGGCCGCATGATCGAGCAGCTTCCACACGCACAGCCCCTGGTCGCTCTCGGAATAGCTGCGCGCAAAGCCTTCATAGCCGGCGATGCGGCCGGTCCCAAGGTGACGGATCGCCTGGAAGGCGCTGGTCAGCGTGGAGTTGAAATAACGCCCCTGGGCGCGCCCGCCGGCATCGGCCCAGACCCGCATTCCTGCCTGCGGCGTGCTGCTGAGGCGTGCCAGGTAGCGTTCCAGCGCGTGATAGGGAATAGCGGCGTGCATGTCGGCTCCTCGGGAACAAGCCGGTCAGAGCTTGGCGATCGACACTTCGGTCGCCTTCACCAGCGCGACCACTTCGCTGCCCGGCTCCAGCCCGAGATCGCGGATGGAGCGCGTGGTAATCACGGAGGTCACGATGCCTGCGGGGGTCTCGACATCGACCTCGGAGACGACCGGCCCTTCGATGATGGCTTTGACCTTGCCGCGAAACTGGTTGCGAACGTTAATTGCCTGGATGCTCATGATTTCTCCTTTATGCGAGCAGTTAAAAAATGTTTTCTTACCGGTTGCCCGGTCACACCGCCCATGCGACCTGGCTGACCGTCCTTAACAGCGACAGGTCGCCCAGCGCGCTATCCGGGTCGGCGGCGGGATGCTTCAGCACGCGCGCCAGAATGCGTTCCTCGAGCTGCGCGAAAGCCGAGCTGCCACGGGCGCGCGGACGCGGCAGCCCAACGCGCTCGTCCAGCGTTATGCGGCCGTCCTCGATGAGGATCACGCGATCGGCGAGCGCGATGGCCTCCTGCACATCGTGCGTGACGAGCACGGCGCTAAAGCCGCGCTCCTGCCATAACGCCTCGATCAGCTGCTGCATTTCGATGCGGGTCAGCGCATCGAGCGCGCCGAGCGGCTCGTCGAGCAGGAGCAATTGCGGGTCATGCACCAGCGCGCGCGCCAGGGCAACGCGCTGGCGCTGGCCGCCGGACAGGACCGCCGGCCAGTCCCTGGCGCGCTCCTGCAGGCCGACGCTATGCAGCAGTTGCGCCGCCTTGCCGCAACCTTGCGGCAGGCCAAGCGCGACGTTGTCCAGCACCCGCTTCCACGGAAGCAGGCGAGAATCCTGGAACATGAACCGCGTCTCCGGCTTGCCGCGGCCATCGCCAATGACGATGCGCCCGCCATCGCCCTGCTCCAGCCCGGCGATCAGGCGCAGCAGCGTGCTCTTGCCGCAGCCGCTGCGCCCGACCACCGCTACAAATTCGCCGGCGTTGATATGCAGGTCGAGCGCGTCGAGCACGGCGCGCCCGGCATACGATTTCCTTACGCGCTGCAGGTCGACCGACACGCCCCGGCTGGGGGTGCCATGTGCTGCCGGGCGCACTGGTCGATGTTCAATCGTGTTGTTTTTCATCGCAATCACGCCTCCGCTATCGATATCCCGGGTGCCAGCGCAGGGCATGACGCTCCACTGTCCGCGCAGCGGTGTCGGCCAGCTTGCCCAGCAAGGCATAGAGCAGAATGCCGACCAGTACGACGTCGGTCTGCAGGAATTCGCGTGCATTCATGGTCATGTAGCCGATGCCGGACTGCGCGGAGATGGTTTCCGACACGATCAGCAGCACCCATACCAGGCCGAGCGAAAAGCGCACGCCGACCAGGATCGACGGCAGCGCCCCCGGCAGGATCACGTCGCGGTACAGCCGCCACCCGGTCAGTCCGTAGCTTCTGGCCATCTCGATGAGCCCCTTGTCCACGGAGCGGATGCCGTGAAAGGTGTTGAGGTAGACCGGGAAAAACACGCCGACCGAAACCAGGAACAGTTTTGCCGCTTCATCAATGCCGAACCACAGGATCACCAGCGGAATCAGCGCCAGCGCCGGGATGTTGCGCACCATCTGTATCGTGGTGTCGAACAGCGTTTCGGCCTGCCTGCATGTCCCCGTCAGCAGTCCCAGCAACAGCCCGCAGCCGCCGCCCACCGCAAATGCGGACAGCGCGCGCACCGTGCTGGTCCGCACATGCGTCCACAGCTCCCCCGATGCCGCCAGCTCCCATGCGGCGCGCAATACCGCAAGCGGCTCCGGCAAGATGCGGCTGGACAGCCATCCCAGCCGCGCAGATAGCTCCCACGCCACGATCAGGGCGGCGGGCACGACCCACGGCGCAAGTGCCGCGCCGACGGTGCGCACCCAACCTGCCCCGGCCCGCCTCGGCGCGGCAGTGGTACCACTTGCAATCGTCACGTTCATCGCGTCTCCTCAGCTTTGCGAGACTCTGGGAACGAATTCATTGGCGACCACTTCACCGAAGGGGCCGGTGAGCGAACCTGCGGGCGCCTCGGGCTGCTTCTTGCCGATCAGCGGGAAGACCAGCTCGGCGAATCGGTATGCTTCCTCCAGATGCGGATAGCCGGACAGGATGAAGGTTTCGATGCCGAGGTCGGCATACTCGCGCATGCGCGCGGCCACCGTTTCCGGGTCGCCCACCAGCGCAGTGCCCGCGCCGCCGCGCACCAGCCCAACGCCGGCCCACAGGTTGGGTGACACTTCCAGCTTGTCGCGGCGTCCGCCATGCAGCGCAGCCATGCGGCGCTGCCCTTCCGAGTCCATCCTGGCAAAGGCGGCCTGGGCACGCGCGATCACGTCGTCGTCCACGTGGCTGATCAGTTCGTCCGCCGCCTTCCATGCCGCCTCGGCGGTTTCGCGCACGATCACATGCAGGCGAATGCCGAAGCGCACGGTGCGGCCGTATTTCGCGGCACGCTCGCGGATGTCGGCGATTTTCTGCGTCACGGCCGCAGGCGGCTCACCCCAGGTCAAGTACACGTCGACCTGTTCCGCCGCGAGTTCATGCGCGGCCGGCGACGAACCGCCGAAATACAGCGGCGGATGGGGCTTTTGCACTGGCGGATAGAGCGTTTTCGCGCCCTTCACTTTCAGGTGCTTGCCTTCGTAGTCGAAGCCGGCATCGCCTCCCTCGCCGGCCAGCGCTGCGCGCCAGATGCGCAGGAATTCGGACGAGATTTCGTAACGGGTTTCATGGTCGGCAAACAAGCCGTCGGCTTCCAGCTCCGCCTGGTCGCCGCCGGTCACGACGTTGACCAGCAGGCGTCCTTTCGACAGCCGGTCGAAGGTGGCGGCAGTCCGCACCGCCAGGCCCGGGGTGCTCAGGCCGGGTCGAATCGCGACCAGAAATTTCAGCTTTTGCGTGGCGCCGATCAGGCTGGACGCGACCACCCACGGGTCTTCGCAGGAGCGTCCGGTCGGAATCAGCACGCCGTCGTAGCCATTGGTGTCGGCGGCCACGGCGATCTGGCGCAGGTAGTCGTAGTTGACTTGGCGCGCTCCATGCGAAGTGCCCAGGTAGCGGCTGTCCCCGTGGGTCGGCAGGAACCAGAAAACATTGAAACTCATGGCGATGTCCTTTCTTGTTCAATCATGTTCAATCGGCTTACAACTTGAGCGGCAGCACGGCGTCCTTGACACTGATTTTTTTTCGGTATCAGTTTCAGGCCGGCGAATACATCAGCGATCTTTTGCTGCTCGTTGAGCACGGCGTCGCTGATCGGCTTCACACCATAGGTGTAACGGGTGGCGGCGAGCTCGATGACGGCCGGCTCCAGTCCGATCTGCGCCGACAGGATTGCAGCGACTTCCCTGGTGTTCTGGCGGCCCCAGTCGTCGACCCTGGCGAGTTCGTCGATGATGGTCCGGACGATCTCGCCATTCCTTTCCGCGTAGGGACGCGACGCAAGGTAAAACTGGTGGTTGCTGACCAGCCCCTTGCCGTCGGCCAGGATGCGCGCACCGAGCTGCTTTTCGGCGGCGGCGAGGAACGGATCCCAGATCACCCAGGCGTCGACGCTGCCGCGCTCGAAGGCCGCGCGGGCGTCGGCCGGCGGCAGGTAGACGACCTCGATATCCTTGTATTCAAGGCCGGCCTTCTCCAGCGCCTTGACCAGCAGGTAATGGACATTCGAGCCCTTGTTGAGCACCACCTTGCGGCCCTTCAGGTCGGCAACTGATTTCAGCGTCGACGTTTTCGGCACCACGATCGCTTCGCCCGCCGGTGCCGGCGGCTCGTTGCCGACGTAGACGAGGTTGGCTCCCGCAGCCTGGGCGAAGATCGGCGGCGCTTCGCCGACCGTGCCGAAGTCGACGCTTCCCACATTCAGGCCCTCCAGCAATTGCGGGCCTGCCGGGAATTCAATCCACTTCACGTCGATGCCTTGTGCGGCCAGCCTTTTGTCCAGCGTGCCGCGCGCCTTCAGGATCGTCAGCGTCCCGTATTTCTGGAAGCCGATGCGCAGCGTTGCCCTGCCTTGCGCACGCACCGGCGCTGACAGCGCAGCCAGCGCGCCGACGGCCGCGGCGGACAGCACGCCCAAGGCGCGCCGCCTGGCGTGGCGTTTTTCATTCGAAATGGTCATGTGTTGCCCCTTTCTTTTTGCTGATCGAAAAATTGAGTATGCGTATCCCCCCGGCCGCCTGCGAGGGCGGCTTGCCGGCGCCGTCAGGAAGACGGCCATTGCATGGGAGGGAAGCGTTCGCGCGCGGGATCAGACGCTACATCGGACCTGCGAAAACGGAACCGGAGTAAATTCGGTGGCGCTGGCACGGCGCAATGCGCTCAGGCTGGTCGACAGGTGCTCGACGCCTTCCGCCACGCGCTGCGCGATCGCAGGATCGAGCGCCAGCCCCTTGTCGGCAGTCCAGATCACCTGCGCTTCGGTCGCGTAAATGCTGGGCAGAACATGCCTGGCACCCAACGCGGAGAGCACCGGACGCAGCGCGTAATCCAGCGACAGCATGTGCGACTGGCTGCCGCCGGTGGCCAGCGGCAGCACCAGCTTTCCGGCAAGGCCATCCTGCGGCAGCACGTCGAGGAAGGCCTTGAGCGCGCCGCTATAGGCTGCCTTGTACACCGGCGTGGCAATGACGACAGCCGTCGCCTGCGCCACCTGGGCTCGCGCCAGCCTGATGTCGGCATGCAGCAGGGCCTGCGCCGGCAGGTCGACCACGTGCAGCTGCGAATGGCGGTGCCCCAGCAGCGCCAGCCGTTGACCGACATGCTGCAGCAGGCGGGTGGACCGCGATGGAATCGAAGGGCTTCCGGCCAGCAGGAGGATAGTCATTGTTTTTTCCTCTGGCGGGAGTTACTTGCGGCCCGGCTGATAGATCTGGTCGAACGTGCCGCCATCGGCAAAGTGCGTCTTCTGCGCCTTGGCCCAGCCGCCGAACACGTCATCGATTGTGAACAGGCTCACCTTCGGAAATTGCGCCGCGTACTTCTTCGCGATCTTGTCGTTAATCGGACGGTAGTAGTTCTTGGCGGCGATCTCCTGGCCTTCGTCGGTGTACAGGTATTGCAGGTAGGCTTCAGCGACCTTGCGCGTGCCGCGCTTGTCGGCCACCTTGTCCACCACGGCCACCGGCGGCTCGGCCAGGATGCTCTGCTGCGGCGATACGACTTCGAACTTGTCCGGGCCGAGTTCCTTGATCGCGAGGATCGCCTCGTTTTCCCAGGCGATCAGCACGTCGCCGATGCCGCGCTCGACGAAGGTGGTGGTTGCGCCCCGCGCGCCGGAATCGAGCACTGGCACGTTCTTGAAAATCTTCGCCACGAAATCCTTCGCCTTTGCGTCGCTGCCGCCCGGCTGCTTCAGTGCATAGCCCCATGCCGCGAGATAGTTCCAGCGCGCGCCGCCAGACGTCTTCGGATTCGGCGTGATGACCTGCACGCCCGGCTTGATCAGGTCGCTCCAATCCTTGATGCCTTTCGGATTGCCCTTGCGCACCAGGAACACGATGGTCGACTTGTATGGCGCGCTGTTGTGCGGCAGGCGCTTCTGCCAGTCCTTTGCGATCAGCCCCTTGCCGGCGATTTCATCGATGTCGTAAGCCAGCGCCAGCGTGACAACGTCGGCATCCAGGCCGTCGATCACCGAGCGCGCCTGCTTGCCGGAGCCGCCGTGCGACTGCTTGACCGTGACGTTGTCGCCGCCCTGCGCCTTCCACTTTGCGGCGAACGCCTTGTTGAAGTCCTGGTACAGCTCGCGCGTCGGGTCGTACGACACATTGAGCAGCGTGAGATCGGCGGCGTAGACAAACGGCGCAAACGGTGCGACGAGCGCGGCGGCCAGCGTCGACAGGATCAGTTTTTTGAGCATCTGTTTTCTCCCTCAAGGTGTTTTGATATCGGAAGACCACAGGTTATTGAAATGCCCATCAAATCAGAACGAATACTTTTGCCGTTCTTTATTCGCTTTTTTCATATTGATGATTTCGACTGAGAAATATCGCCGGCCACTACCGGATCAGGCGAGCCTGCTGCCTGTCACCCGCACGCAGGGGGGCGCGCCTTTCTGTTCCTGACCGTCGTCATGGCACCGATCCTGTCTGTGACGGTCGTGGGCGGCTATGGATTCTTCGTCTGGATGTTCCAGTTAATTACGGGCCACATACCGTCTGGCGCCTGACCCTCGCACGCGCCGCCTGCCGAAAGCAACCCATGCGCTGGTCTACCGGCATGCCGAACCCAGCTCCGCATTGGATGAGGAAGTCGAAACATGAAGCTGACCCGCCGTGAATTCATCAAGCAGAACGCGGCCGGCATCCCGCTCGGCTCGAATGTGGTGACCGACGCATCGCAGATCCAGCTCGCCGGGAGCAAGGCGCCCTGCCGCTTCTGCGGCGCCGACTGCTGCGCATGACGGACGGCAAGTACGACAAGAATGACGAATTCGCGCCGGTATCGTGGGACATGCCGCTCAGTTGAAGCGACCAGCCGCCCCCGCCGCGCTGTAGCGTCCCGCTCCCAGCAGCGCCACGGCCAGTGCGGCGGCAAAAAACATGGCCTGCAATTCGAGTGCCCAGCCGCCGGTCTTCGACAACGTGAAGAACTGGGTGGTATGCACCAGCAGTACGGCGACCACCATGTTGATCGCGATGACGAGCGCTGCCAGCCGGGTCCACACGCCGAACAGGACCAGCAGCGGCGCAATCACTTCGCCGACATACACCAGGTAGCCCAGTGCCGGCGGCATGCCGACCTTAGTAACCATTTCCGTAATAAAGCCGACGCCGCCCAACACCTTGGAGACGCCATGAAAGAGGATCAGCAGCGCCAGCGTCGCGCGCAAAATCAGTTTCCCGAAATCCTCCGATACAGCGCCTGTTTCTTTCCCGTGCATGAACGGCTCCTTTCATAGGCTGAACGGTTCCTTGACTTCAGATACTTGAAAAAGCGGAATGGTTCTTTCGCCAAACTCCCTCCCTCTCACTCGCTTGTCATTGCGCAAATGGCGTTTGCCTGACGCGGCACAAGTAGCGTTCGCACCAATTCTGCATATGCTGGTGTAGCAGGGCTGTCTCAACTTTTTCCCGAAAGGAGCATCATGAGCACACAGAAGAACGTCGCCATTCTTGTCGGCAGTCTGCGCAAGGATTCGCTGAACCGGAAAATGGCCAACGCCCTCATCGGGCTGGCGCCGCCGTCCTTGCGGATGGAGATCGTCGAGATCGGCAACCTGCCCTTGTACAACCAGGACTTCGATCCCGATCCGCCGCAGCCGGTGCGTGACTTCAAGCAGCGCGTGCAAGCGGCCGATGCGGTCCTGTTCATCACCCCGGAATACAACCGCTCGGTGCCGGGCGTACTGAAAAATGCCATCGATACGGCCTCCCGTCCCTATGGACAGAGCGCCTGGGATGGCAAGCCGGGCGCGGTGGTCAGCGTATCGCCGAGCAAGATAGGCGGATTCGGCGCCAATCATCATTTGCGGCAATCGATGGTTTTCCTGAACGTGCCCATGCTGCAGCAACCGGAAGCCTATATCGGCGGTGCCAATGAATTGTTCGACGACAAAGGCGCCATCAAGAACGACTCGACGCGCGAGCTGATGCAGAAATTCCTGCAAACATTTGCACAATGGATAGACCAGAACGGCAAGAAGTAACCCTCCCCCGGCGCGAACCCGGATCATGCTACCGCAGTCAAATCAGCCTGTTACCGGGCGTGCGCCTGCACGCCAGCGCACGCCCGTTTCGCTCTGCATGTTCAACGGACTGGAGAATGTGATGACGACGATTGCTGAAGTAATGACTCCCGATGTGACAGTGGTATCGCCACAAGACACGATTCAAAAGGCAGCGAAGATGATGGCCGAATGGAATGTCGGCGCGTTGCCGGTATGCGACGGGAAAAAGCTGGTCGGCATGCTGACTGACCGCGATATCGCAATACGCGCCGTGCCGATTGGAAAGGCGCCTGCCGATATCCAGGTATCGGACATCATGAGCAAGGAAGTGCGCTGGTGTTTTTCTGATCAGCAAATGGGAGAGGTATTGCAGGAAATGGGCGCCGAACAAGTCCGCCGCATTCCCGTCATGAACCGCAACAGCATGGAACTGGTCGGCATCGTTTCACTCGGCGATTTCGCGGCCCGTGAAAATGCGCATGTGGACAAGGCCATGCAGGAAATCTCGACGCCTTCCGCGCCGGTGCGCCCGGCACCGCATTAATGCATGAATAACGGCAGCACGATGACTGTCCAGGTCATCGCTGCCAGCGCCAGCGCGAGGAACACGGCGGCGCTGCCGAAATCTTTCGCGTTCTTCGACAGCGGATGGCGTTCAAGCGATATGCGATCGACCACGGCCTCGATGGCGGAATTGATCAGCTCGACGATGAGCACCAGCGCCAGCACCGCCAGCAGCGCGACTTTTTCCAGTGCGGAGACTGGCAGCAACAGCGCCGTGAGCGCCGCCGGCACGGCCAGCATCAGCTCCTGGCGGAACGCATGTTCATGGCGCCAGGCAGCCTTGAAGCCCTCAATCGAATAGAAAAAAGCGGCGTAAATGCGCCTTGCGCCGCTTTTGCTCTTGAACTCGCTAACTTGGTGTTCTGCTTTCATCGTCGTTCTTTGTACAGCTCGCGGAAGGTCTTCCCGGACGGAGCCGGCAAGTCGCGGTAATCGGTCCAGCCGCTTGCAAATGGTAATCTTGATATGGTCTTTTTGCCGCCGGCCAGAAGTCGCAGGAAGCGTACACCGATTTTGCTCGCCAGTCGATAAAGCGCAGGCCGTTTCGCAACGAAAGCCCAAGCCATCAGCCCCAGCCGCTCCGTCACCGGTCGCAGATGCCGTTCCACCTGCTTTTCTCGCAGCTTGCGCAGCAAATCGGGCAGCGGGATTTTGACAGGACATACCACGTGGCATTCGCCGCACAAGGTCGACGCCTGCGGCAGGTCGAGCGCGTTTTCGATCCCGACGTAGGATGGCGTGAGCACGCTGCCCATCGGCCCCGGATAGACCCAGCCGTAGCTGTGGCCGCCGATCTTTTGATAGACCGGGCAATGGTTCATGCAGGCGCCGCAGCGGATGCAACGCAGCATTTCCTCGAACTCGCCGCCGATCAGGCCGGTGCGGCCGCCATCGACCAGCACGTAATACATGTGCTCCGGGCCGTCGCGGTCGCCGGCGCGCTTCGGGCCAGTGAGGATCGACACATAGTTCGAAATCGACTGGCCGGTGGCCGAGCGCGGCAGCAGGCGCAGCACCGTCGCGAAATCCTCCAGCGTCGGCAACACCTTTTCGATGCCGGTCACCACCACGTGCACCTTCGGCGGCAGGATGGTGCACATGCCCTCGTTGCCTTCGTTGGTGACGATCGCCACCGAGCCGGTTTCGGCGATCACGAAATTGCCGCCGGTGATGCCCATGTCAGCCGACAGGAATTGCGGGCGCAACATTTCGCGCGCCTCGCGCGTCATCTGGGGAATATCGGTCAGGCGCGACCGGTGGTGCACGCGCGCGAACAGGTCGGAAATCTCTTCCTTGTCCTTGTGGACCACCGGCGCGATGATGTGTGACGGCGCTTCGTTGTTATTGATCTGCAGGATGTATTCGCCGAGGTCCGTCTCGATCGGCTGCACCCCGGCCGCTTCCAGCGCGCGGTTCAAGGCCATTTCCTCCGACACCATCGACTTCGACTTGGTGGCCTTCTTCACGCCGTGTTTCTTCGCGATGTCGACCACCAGGCGCGACGCATCTTCCGCGCTTTCGGCGAACAGCACCGTGGCGCCGGCGGCAGTGGCATTTTTCTCGAAAATCTCCAGCCACACGTCGAGGTTCCTGATCGCGCGCATACGGCGCTCGACGGCCGCGTCGCGCGTGCCCTCGAAATCGTCCAGCTCGGTGATGGCCGACGCCCGGCCGCTGACGAACTTGGTCGAAAGCTTCTTGAGGTTGTGCTGCAGGCGCTGGTCCGCCAGCTTCTGGCCGACGCGCGCCTTGAAATGCATCGACTGGACTTCCATCAGATATCTCCCGCCAGCACTTGCGCGACGTGCAGTACGCGCGTCTTGTCGTCGCCGGTACGGCGCAGGCGCCCTTCGATATTCAGCATGCAGCCGAGGTCGCCCAGCACCACCGCGTCGGCGCCGCAATCGTGGATATTCGCGCATTTCTCGTCCACGATGGCCGACGAGATGTTGCCGTACTTGATCGAAAAGGTGCCGCCAAAGCCGCAGCACTGGCGGCTGTCCTTCATCTCGGTGATCTCGATGCCGGCCTTGCCCAGCAGTTCGCGCGGCTGTTGCTGCACCCCCAGCTCGCGCAAGCCGCAGCAGGAATCGTGGTAGGTGACCTTTCCAGGGCTTTTGCCCTGCCCCGGCAGCTTGTCGAGCTTGACCACGGACTGCAGGAAGTCGGTCAGCTCGTACACGCGCGGCGCCAGCCGCTGCATGCGCGCCAGCCAGACCGGATCGTCGGAAAACAGGTCGGCATAGTGGGTTTTCACATTGCCGCCGCAAGAGCCGGACGGAATCACCACGTAGTCGAAATTCTCGAATTCCTCGACAAACTTTTCCGCCAGCGCACGCGCGGCCTTGCGGTCGCCCGAACTGTAGGCCGGCTGGCCGCAACAGGTCTGCGACTCCGGGACCACCACCTCGCAGCCGGCGGCCTCCAGCAGCTTGAGCGTTGAAAAGCCGATTTCCGGCCGCATCGCGTCGATCAGACAAGTAACAAATAATCCGACTCTCATGGGACAGCCCTAGCGGTAGATGCAGGATTCATTATGACGCTCCGCCCGAAAATAGGGCGCGGAGAGGAACGAAATATCGCCGGCCCTCCCCCAAATTTTTTGTGGCTCTTTTTTTGTGGCTCTTTTTCATTTTTTCACAATGTGGTATAACGTACTTATTGCAACGCATCAAAAGCAACATGAAACCTGAACAATCCTCCGAGAACAGTCAAATTTCGATCCAGGTGATCGAGCGCATGATTTCGTTATTGGATGCGCTCGCCCAGTATCCCGACCCAGTTAGCCTGAAAGAGTTGTCCACGGTCACCGGCCTGCATCCGTCGACTGCGCACCGCATCCTGAACGACTTGGTGGTCAAGCGCTTCGTCGACCGCGCCGAAGGCGGCACCTATCGCCTGGGAATGCGCCTGCTGGAGCTGGGCAACATCGTGAAGAGCCGCCTGAACGTGCGCGAAGCCTCGCTCGATTTCATGCGCGCGCTGCACCGCAAGACGCAGCAGACGATCAACCTGTCGGTGCGCCAGGGCGATGAAATCGTATACATCGACCGCTCCTTCTCGGAGCGCTCGGGCATGCAGGTGGTGCGCGCCATCGGCGGCCGCGCGCCGCTGCACCTGACCTCGACCGGCAAGCTGTTCCTGTCGGTGGACGACCCGAAGCTGGTGCGAGCCTATGCAACCCGCACCGGACTGGCCGGCCACAACAAGAATTCGATCACCGACCTGGCCAAGCTGGAACGCGAGCTGAGCCTGGTGCGCGCGCGCGGCTATGCGCGCGACAACGAGGAACTGGAACTCGGGGTGCGCTGCATCGCCGCAGGCATCTATGACGATTCCGGCAAGCTGATCGCCGGCCTGTCGATTTCCGCGCCGGCCGACCGCCTACAGGACGAGTGGGTGGACGACCTGATCTCTACAGCGAATGAGATTTCGGCCGTGCTCGGCTATGTGCCGGAAGGCGCGGCTGCCTGAGCAAGCGCAATTGGCTGCATGAAAAAACAGGGCCGCTCACGCGGCCCTGTTTATTTAGTCCGTACCGTTCCTATCCCTGCCCATGCAACCAGACGCGCATCAGGGAAAGCAGCTGCGCCACATCCACCGGCTTGGTGATGTAGTCGGACGCACCCGCCGCCAGGCACTTGTCGCGGTCGCCCTTCATCGCCTTGGCGGTCAGGGTAATGATGGGCAGCGACTTGAACTGCGGGATGCTGCGGATCGCGCGCATCGTATCGTAGCCATCCATCTCCGGCATCATGATGTCCATCAGCACGATCTCGACATCCGGTTCCCTTTGCAGCACTTCAATGCCGTCGCGGCCGTTTTCCGCGAACAGCACCTTCATCTGCTGGCGCTCCAGCACCGAACTCAATGCAAAAATATTGCGCAGGTCGTCGTCGACGATGAGCACCTTGCGCCCGGCCAGGCCGCCGTCGGATACCCGGATATCCTCCAGCATGCGGCGTTGAACTTCGGGCAGGCTCGACGGCGAACGATGCAGGAACAGCGCGGTTTCATCGAGCAGGCGCTCTGACGAGCGCACGTCCTTGACGACCACCGTTTTCGCAATCTTCTTCAGGCGCGCGACTTCCTTGCGGTTCAAGTCCTTCGCCGTATAGACCACGATCGGCAGTTCGCACAGCGTGTCGTCTTCGCCGATTCGGTCGAGCAGCTCGAATCCGCTCATGTCCGGCAGCGACAGGTCCACCACCATGCAATCGAAGCGCTGCGCAGCCAGTTCGGCCAATGCCTCCTGTCCGGTGGCGACGGCGACGATATTGACATCGGAGGCGCCGATCAGATCGATCATCGATTCGCGCTGCAGCGCGTCATCCTCGACAATCAACAGATTGCGCTTGCCGACAATCAGGAATTGCTGGATGCGGGCAAACTCTTCCTGCAGCCGGTCACGGCTGACCGGCTTATGCAGATAGGAGATCGCCCCCTGGCGCAGAGCCCGCTCGCGCTCCTTCGCCTTGCTCATCACGTGCACCGGAATATGGCGCGTTGCCGGATCGCGCTTGAGGCGGTCCAGTACGGTGAAGCCGTCGAGGTCCGGCAAGTCGACATCGAGCAGGATTGCCACCGGCAGGTAGTCGCGCGCCAGCGTCAGCGCGGACGCCCCCTGATGCGTGACGATGCCCTTGAAGTTCTTCTCGCGCGCATAGTCGAGCAAGACGTTCGCAAAGCCGGGGTCATCCTCGACGATCAGCATGGCCGGATCACCGGGTGCAATCAGCGTACGATCGTCCAGCGCGCTTTCGAATTCGACGAAGGATGTTTCCATGCCAGGCAAATCCACGCCCGGCTGGGCGGCATTCAGGGCCGGTTGAGCCTGCATGCTGCTCTCGCCGGTGTCGCCGGCTGCGTCGGCGAATGCCATGTCGCCATGCGCCTGCGCCGGCTGCGGCTGGTCGCCGGGTTGCGGCTGCCCATAGAACGACACCGGCAGCGCACCGTAATTCATGAATCCGGCGCGGTGATACGGCAAATACAGGGTAAATGTACTGCCGGTCCCCACCACGCTTTCAACCCGGATCTCGCCGCCGAGCAGGCGCGCCAACTCGCGCGAAATCGACAGGCCCAGGCCGGTACCGCCGTACTTGCGCGCGGTGCTGCCGTCGGCTTGCTGGAATGCCTCGAAGATCAGCTGCAGCTTGTCGGCCGCAATGCCCACCCCGGTGTCGGTCACCGAAAACGCCAGCACTGCATCAGCCTGCGCAAGGCTCGAGTTGTCCGCGCTCCAGCCGCTCCTGGCCATGCCAATCTGCAACGCCACGCGGCCACGGTTGGTGAACTTGAAGGCGTTCGACAGCAGATTCTTCAGGATCTGCTGCAGGCGCGTGGTGTCGGTCATCATCGACGGCGGCAGCGCGTCGGCCAGCTCCACCGAGAAGCCGAGCTGCTTGGCTTCGGCCATGTGGCGGAAGGTGCGCTCGACGTAGCCCGACAAGGTGCGGAAGCGGTATTCGCTCATTTCCAGCGTGACGGTTCCGGACTCGATCTTCGACAGGTCGAGGATGTCGTTGATCAGCGTGAGCAAGTCGCTGCCGGAACCATAGATGGTGCGGGCAAATTCCACCTGCCGCTCCGACAGGTTGCCGTCCGGGTTGTCCGACAATTGCTGCGCCAGGATCAGGAGGCTGTTCAGGGGCGTGCGCAATTCATGCGACATGTTCGCCAAAAACTCCGACTTGTACTTCGACGACAAGGCCAACTGCGTCGCCTTTTCTTCCAGCGCCAGTTTCGCCTGTTCCACTTCCCGGTTCTTGCGTTCCACCTCGATATTCTGTTCCGACAGCAGGCTCGCCTTTTCCGCCAGTTCCAGGTTGGTCTGCTGTAATTCCTGCGCCAGCGACTGCGATTGCCGCAGCAGGGATTCGGTGCGGCTGTTGGCTTCGATCGTGTTCAGCACCACGCCGATGGTTTCCATCAGCTGGTCGAGGAAGGACAGGTGGGTTTCGGTGAAGCGGTCGAGCGAGGCGATCTCGATGACGGCCTTGACCTGCTGCTCGAACAGGATCGGCAGCACCACGATGTTGGTCGGAGGCGCTGCGCCCAGGCCGGAGGAAATCTGGATGTAGTCGCGCGGCACGTTGGTGAGCCAGATGCGCTGTTTTTCCAGCGCGCATTGGCCAACCAGTCCTTCGCCGGGCAAGAACGAGGTCGGCAGCTTGCGGCTGGAGCGGTAGCCGTAGCTGGAAGTCATTCGCAGGCGGGCGTCGTCGTCGCCCGAATCCATCATGTAGAACACGCCGTGGTGGGCCGACACCAGCGGGGCGAGTTCCGACAGGATCAGGGTGGTCACGGCGGACAGGTCGCGCTGGCCCTGCAACAGGCGGGTGAAGCGCGCGAGGTTGGTTTTGAGCCAGTCCTGCTGCGCATTCTTTTGCGTGGTTTCCTTCAGGTTGCGGATCATCTCGTTGATGTTGTCCTTCAGGTCCGCCACTTCGCCGCGCGCCTCGACCTGGATCGAGCGCGACAGGTCGCCGCGCGTCACGGCTGTTGCCACTTCCGCGATCGCGCGCACTTGGGTCGTCAGGTTCGCCGCCAGCCGGTTCACGTTCTCGGTCAAATCCTTCCAGGTCCCCGATGCACCCGGCACGCGCGCCTGGCCGCCCAGTTTTCCTTCCACGCCCACCTCGCGCGCCACCGTCGTTGCCTGGTCCGCGAACACCGCCAGCGTATCGGTCATCTCGTTAATCGTATTGGCCAGCGCCGCGATTTCGCCGCGCGCCGCCACGGTCAGCTTCTTCTTCAGGTCGCCGTTCGCCACCGCCGTCACCACACCGGCGATACCGCGCACCTGCGCCGTCAGGTTAGCCGCCATGAAGTTCACGTTGTCGGTCAAGTCCTTCCAGGTACCGGCCGCGCCCTTGACCTGCGCCTGGCCGCCCAGCTTGCCTTCGGTGCCCACCTCGCGCGCCACGCGCGTCACCTCCGAAGCGAACGAGGACAGCTGATCCACCATCACGTTGATCGTGTCCTTCAGCTGCAAAATCTCGCCCTTCACGTCCACCGTGATCTTCTTGGACAAGTCGCCGTTGGCCACCGCCGTCGTCACTTCCGCGATGTTGCGCACCTGCGCCGTCAGGTTAGCCGCCATGAAGTTCACGTTGTCGGTCAAGTCCTTCCAGGTGCCGCCGACGCCCGGCACATACGCCTGCCCGCCCAGCCGCCCTTCGGTGCCCACCTCGCGCGCCACGCGCGTGACTTCCGAGGCAAACGAGCGCAGCTGGTCCACCATCGTGTTGATCGTGTCCTTCAGCTGCAGGATTTCGCCGCGCACGTCCACCGTGATCTTCTTCGACAAGTCGCCGTTCGCCACCGCGGTCGTCACTTCCGCAATATTGCGCACCTGCGACGTCAGATTGCCCGCCATCGAGTTCACCGAATCGGTCAAGTCCTTCCAGGTGCCGGCCACGCCCGGCACGTTCGCCTGGCCGCCCAGCTTGCCTTCGGTGCCCACTTCGCGCGCCACGCGCGTGACTTCCGAAGCGAACGAAGAGAGCTGGTCCACCATCACGTTGATGGTGTCTTTCAGCTCCAGGATCTCGCCCTTCACGTCCACCGTGATCTTCTTGGACAAGTCGCCGCGCGCCACGGCCGTCGTCACTTCCGCGATGTTACGCACCTGACCGGTCAGGTTGGACGCCATGAAGTTCACGTTGTCGGTCAAGTCCTTCCAGGTGCCGCCCACGCCCTTCACCTGCGCCTGGCCGCCCAGCTTGCCTTCGGTGCCCACCTCGCGCGCCACGCGCGTGACTTCCGAAGCGAATGAATTCAGCTGGTCCACCATCACGTTGATGGTGTCCTTCAGTTCCAGAATTTCGCCCTTCACGTCCACCGTGATCTTCTTGGACAAGTCGCCGTTCGCCACCGCCGTCGTCACTTCCGCGATGTTGCGCACCTGCGCCGTCAGATTGGACGCCATGAAGTTCACGTTGTCGGTCAAGTCCTTCCAGGTGCCTGCCACGCCCGGCACGTACGCCTGCCCGCCCAGTCGCCCTTCGGTGCCCACTTCGCGCGCCACGCGCGTGACTTCCGACGCGAACGAGCGCAGCTGGTCCACCATCGTGTTGATCGTGTCCTTCAGCTGCAGGATTTCGCCGCGCACGTCCACCGTGATCTTCTTGGACAAGTCGCCGTTCGCCACCGCCGTCGTCACATCGGCGATGTTGCGCACCTGCGACGTCAGATTGCCCGCCATCGAGTTCACCGAATCGGTCAAGTCCTTCCAGGTGCCGGCCACGCCCGGCACATTGGCCTGGCCGCCGAGCTTGCCTTCGGTACCCACTTCGCGCGCCACGCGCGTGACTTCCGACGCGAACGACGAGAGCTGGTCGACCATCGTGTTGGCGGTCGACGCCGCGCGCAGGAACTGGCCCTTCAGGGGCCGGCCGTCGACGTCGAGCGACATCGTCTGCGACAGGTCGCCCTTGGCCACCGCGCCGATCACGCGCGCCATTTCCGTAG
>NZ_JWJG01000028.1:1366221-1803156 GCF_000818395.1 Noviherbaspirillum autotrophicum
GTACTCGACCCGCAAGCCGTCGATCGTCACCACCTGCTGCGCGCCCGGAAAGCGCGCTTCCTTTTGCAGCTTCGCGATCAGTTCAACGTTCTCGCCCTCTTCCAGCTTCAGCTGCAGTTCCGGCGTGCTCACCGATTGCGGCAAGGCATTGAGTACCGCCGACGGATCGGCCACCCGCGACAGCAATTCCAGCAGCCGCGCTCCCGCATACAAGCCGTCGTCGAAGCCATACCAGCGGTCCTTGAAGAAAATATGCCCGCTCATCTCTCCGCCCAGCGGCGCGCCCGTCTCGCGCATCTTCGCCTTCACCAGCGAATGCCCGGTCTTCCACATCAGCGGCACCCCGCCATGCTGTTTCACCCACGGCGCCACATGCCGCGTGCACTTGACGTCGTACAGAATCTCGCGCCCCGGATGGCGCATGAGCACGTCCTGCGCAAACAGCATCAGCTGCCGGTCCGGATAAATAATCTGCCCATCCTTAGTCACCACGCCCAGCCGGTCGCCGTCACCGTCGAACGCCAGGCCTATCTCCGCATCCGTGTCCTTCAAGCAGCGGATCAAGTCCTGCAGGTTTTCCGGATGGGCCGGGTCGGGATGATGGTTGGGAAAGTTGCCGTCGACGTCGCAAAACAGTTCGCGCACCTCGCATCCCAGCGCCCGGTACAAGTCGCCGGCAAAGGCGCCGGCCACACCGTTGCCGCAATCGATGGCAATCTTCATCGGCCGCGCCAGCTTCACATCGCCGGTGATGCGTTCCAGGTATTGCTGCCGGATATCGTGAGTGCGGTAGCTACCGTTGCCTTGCGCAAAGTCTCCCTTGACGATCGCCTGGTACAAGCCCTGGATCGTATCGCCGTAAATGGCTTCGCCAGCCAGCACCATCTTGAAGCCGTTGTAGTCGGGCGGGTTGTGGCTGCCGGTGACCATGATGCCGGACTGGGCATCGAGCACATGGGTGGCGAAGTACAGCATCGGGGTGGCGACCACGCCGAGGTCGATCACGTCGACGCCGGCGCGTTGCAGGCCGGAGGCCAGCGCCTTGGCCAGTTCGGGGCCGGACAGGCGGCCATCGCGGCCGATGACCACCGTTTGCTCGCCCTTGATGCGGGCAGCGGTGCCGAAGGCTTGGCCGATCTGGCGGGCGATGCCGATGTCGAGCGTTTTGCCGAGAATGCCGCGGATGTCGTAGGCTTTGAAAATGGTGGGAGAGAGAGGTAACAAGGTAGATTCCGCCAGACAGAATAAGACAGGAAAATCGCACTCACGACGAGCCGGCGTGGGCGCCATGCATTGAACCAAAGAAAAACCGAAGGCCGGATTTCCATCCGGCCTTCCTCATGCCAGCGCCTATCTGGCTCCCGAAGCTTCGATCAGCGGGACATCTCCTTCCGAAGAACCATTGCGGTAGGTGCCATAGCCATAGCCATAACCGTAACGTCCGGGGCGCGCCTTGAGATCGTTGAACAGCACGCCCTTCGCCGCCAAGCCCGCCTGGGCCAGACGCTTCATCGATTCATTGATTTCGCCCGGCGTCGTCACGCCTGCGCGCGTCGTGATGTAGATTGCGCCGGCATGCGAGCCGATGATCAGCGTATCGGCCACGGCGAGGATCGGTGGCGCATCGACCAGCACCAAGTCATATCCGACGGACAGCTGCTCCAGCATGGCGCCGAAGCTCGGGCGCAGCAGGAGTTCGGATGGATTCGGCGGCAAGGTTCCGGTAGAGATGAAGTCCATATTCTCGATCACGCCGTGGTGTATCACTTGCTCCGGTGTACGTGCGCCCGCAATCGCGTCCGACAATCCATCCTGGCGTCCGAAGCCGAAATACAGGTGCAGCAAGCCGTTGCGCAAGTCTGCATCGACCAGCAAGACCCGCTTGCCGGTCGCCGCCATGATGGCCGCGAGGTTGGCCGACACGAACGACTTGCCCATTCCTGGCGTCGCGCCGGTGATCAGCACAACGTTGTTCCTGAACTGTGGCAGAGAGAATTGCAATGCCGCACGGAAGCTGCGCAGGCTTTCAATGGCGGCGTCGGTGGAAGACACCTTGGCCAGCAGCGGAACTTTCTGCTGCCGTGCGGCGACCTGCTGATACAACTCCTTCTGCTTCTTGCTATGCGGGATAGTGGCATAGACCGGCACACCGACCATCTTCTCCACCTGCTCCGGCGTATCGATGCCGCCATACAGTGACTTGCGGAAGAATGCCGCCAGCACACCGAGGAACAATCCGCCCAGCACTGCCAGCGCAAGGATGACCGGACGGTTCGGCTTGATCGGCTTTTCCGGCAGCATCGGCGCATCCACCAGGCGCACGTTGCTGACCTTCCCGACAGTGATCAAGCGCAGCTGCTGCGCCGTGTTCAGCAATGCGGTATACAGCTCGGTATTGACCTTCACGTCGCGGGTCAGTCGCACTAGGTTCTGCTCCAGCATCGGCAGCGATTTGATGTGTTCCTGCATGCCGTTGATTTCGGCATTGATTTCCTTGAGCTGGCTGTCGAGGCCCTGCACCAGCGGATGATCGGGCGTGAATCGCGTCAGCAGCTCCAGCCGCTTTTGCTGAAGCTCCATCTTCTTGATCTTCGCATTCGACTGCTGCTGCAGCGTCAGTTTGGATTCTTCACTCAGGTCGACGGTACCATTACTGTTGCGAAATGCGTTGTACTTCGCTTCAGCCTGTTCCAGCTGCTGCTTGAGTTCCGGCAGCTGCTTGTTCAGGTAGGCCAGTGATTTTTCTGCTTCCTCCGTCTTGCGCGCGGCGTTCTGCTTCACGTATTCCTTGCTGATCTCGGTCAGCACTCCGTGAATCATTTTCGGATCCGATCCCTGCAGGGTGGCGGCAATGATTCCGGACTGCTTGCCGCCCTGCTCGTTGACGGTCAGGGAATTCTGTATACCTTCGATGGTGGCCAGGCGCGAGCTGCGATTGAGCAGGAATTGCGTGCCGGGCTTGCCCTGAAGCCGGTCGACGCGCAATTCGATGGCGCCCTTGTCGGTATCGACGCTGACCGGCTGGCCCACCTTGCCCTTGAATTCGACGCCCAGGTCCTTCTGCATGACACGGAACTGCCCGTCGTTTTCGGCAGTCAGGACAAACTCGCGGTTCAAGAAGGAGTCGGGCACGTTAAATACGGCCACGTCGATTTTTTCCGCGCCCCATGCATAGCCGCCGTATCCCAGCAAACCCGGCGTCGACAACTGCCTGTTATAGCCGGACAGCCAGGAGCCGATCAGGGGGAAGCGCTTCGGCTCGGCGCTGATGTACAGGCGCAGATTGTCGATGGCGCGCGAGACGACCAGGCGGGAACGGACCAGCTCCATCTCGGAGGGCGCCGCGGTTTTCACGTCGAACATCGAGGACAAGTCGCCCAGGATGTTTTTCGATTCTTTCTGACTTTCTTCCTCGACATGAATCAACATGTTCGCTTCGTATACCGGCTTGGCCAGGAACGCATAGCTGGCACCAAGCAGGGTCACGACAAACGCAATACTGGCAATCAGCCAGCGGTTTTCCCACAGGATGTCGAAGTAAGTTGCCATCCCGATTTCTTCATCATCGTGGCGTATGCTCGGCGGCCCGGATAACAGGGGTATGGATTGATTCGTCATAGGTTTATCTGAAAGAAGTTAAAACATGCATAGACTGTCGCCGGATGATCCACGCTGCCCGCTACAGCGCTACACCGCCCGATGTCCATGCCTGGAAGACGCCGGGCAAATGCAGCGCATGTCGCTCAGAGCTAAGCCATTACTTGTTGGTAGCCGGCGTGACCGCGCCGACCGCGCCGGATAACGCGCTCGGGAGTATCAGGCTGATCGCGCGATGCCAGTTCGCCAGCGGCGTGGCGGCCACATAAACGACATCCTTCGGACTCAGCTCGAAGTTTTCCGCCATTGCCAGCGCACCCGGCGAGCGCCCATCAAGCTGATAGACAATCTGGTCGGTCCCCGATCTGCGAATGACGTAGATCTGGCTGCCATCACCGCTGAGCGGATTGACGCCGCCCGACTCGCCCAATGCCTCGTTGAGCGTCAGGCGTCCGTTATGCATCGGCAGGGCTCGCGGGCTTACGACCTCTCCCGACACGAACACCTTGCTTTCGTCGCGCGAGCGCACGCGCACCACGTCGCCGTCCTGCAGCATGATGGTCGACGGGTTGACGCCGCGCTGAACAAGCTGCGGCAGGTTCACCTGATAGTTGACGCCGCCGCGGTTGACGACCACCTGGCTCTGGTCGCCGGTCGGCAGCACGCCGCCGGCCCGGTTGATTGCTTCCACGAGGGTCATCGGAATATCGTTGATCGCCTGCAGGCCGGGCGTTTTGACTTCGCCATCGACGTACACGCGCTTGCTGCGATAGGACTGCACGCGCAGCGTGACCTTCGGATTGCGCAGGTAGCGCGACAGCTTGGTGCTCAGCAGATGGGCCGCCTGATCCTGTGTCATCCCGGAGACCTTCAACGTGCCGGCGTAGGGAAACTGGATGGTCCCGTCATGGTCGACCATGAATCCGGCTGGAGGCGCGGTGGTCGCGGCCACAGCGGCATCCGCGCCGACACCGCCATAACCCACCGCCGCGACCGTGGCGCTGCTGGACAATTCAGGATGGTCCCACACAACAATCGACAGCACGTCGCCGCTGTCGATCTTGTATGCCACCGGCTTTGCAATCAGTGCACTGATATCCTGCGTCACCTGCTTTTCGCGCAGTTGCTTTTCAGTCTTAACGAGTTGCACGGTGATCGGCTTCAGCACCGCATTGGCATTTTCGCCGTTGCCTGCCGTGGCAGAACCGGTGGCATCGCTGCTTGCCCGCTGATCGAAATGCATGCCTGGGGCGGCTGACGTGCAAGCCGCAATCAGTGGAATGGCTGCAACCACACTCCATCGTTTCAGGGACGCGTTGAAATACAAATGCATATGATTACCCCACATGATTAGTACGAACTTGCCGGACGATTGGCTGCACAAGCAGTGTGCAAGAAGGCCTGGTCGGAATACGTCCACAATTTGGCGGACTGCATGTCAAAGAAGTGAACGTGGATTCGGGATAGACGTTGCGCGACTCCTCTTGATGAACGGAACCGGTCTCGTTTCAGGTGTCCTGCCCGGAGTGACACTGACTCTGCGTTCCAATTGCCTCACAACTTTCGGCGACTTAATTGATGTTCAACTCTACTTTTCCACTCGTTGTCTGTTTTGACACGTATCAACGCACAACACGAATGGATTTTTGCCTCTGCGGATGCGTTGTTTTGAACGCGCAGACTGCATGTCATGAAGTTTCGCGAAGGAATAATTACGCTTCACGACATGCGATTTGCCGCACCGAATTGACGAGGTGCGCTGCATTTCGCAACTGCCGCAGGGACAATAGGAATGTAGCCCGTGATGCCAGGAGACGGCTTGCGGAAAAGCACGGTCACGGTCGTGCATCTTTAATGCAGATTAAACCGGCACACTGAAGGCCGAAGGCGGGAGAAGATCAGTTGCCGCGCAAGGATTGCAGCGGGGGCTGGCGCAAGACATTGCGCAATCCGGCCCAGCCGCCGATAAACGCGCAGATCGCCCCGACGGCGAGGCCGATCAGCCAGACCACCGGACTGAAGCGCCACTCGAAGTTGAAGACATATTGCGCCAGCACCCATCCCACAACGGCAGCGCCGGTCGCGGCGAGCAGCCCGGCCAGGCTGCCAACAAGCGCAAACTCGATCCACTGCGCCTGCGATAACTGCCCGCGCGTGGCGCCCAGCGCGCGCAGCAAGGCCGCTTCGCGGATCCGCTCGTCCTGTGAACCGGCCAGCGCCGCGTACAGCACCAGCACGCCGGACGCCAGCGTGAACAGGAACAGGAACTCGACAGCGGCAATCACCTGGTCGAGTACGGCCTGCAGCTGCCGGATCACGCTGCCCACATCGATCACGGTCAAATTCGGAAAGTCGCGCGTCAGGGAATGGATGACGGCCGATTTCGATTGCGGCAGATGGAATGCGGTGATCCATGTCTGCGGCATGTTCTCCATCAGTTTAGGATTGAGGATCACGAAAAAATTCACCCGCATCGAACCCCATTCCAGCTTGCGCAGACTGGTCACGGTAGCCTCGACCTGCTGGCCCGCGATATCGAAGCGCAACCGGTCGCGCAGCTTCAGATTCAGCGTTTTTGCCAAGCCTTCCTCGACCGATGCTTGCGCGCCGCTGTCGTCAAGCCAGCGTCCGGCCACGATCTCGTTTTGCGGCGGCAGCGCGCGCATCGTCGACAGGTTGAACTCGCGGTCGACCAGGCGCTTGGCGCGCTCTTCGACGTAGGTCTGGCCCGTGATCGGCGTGCCGTTCACCTGGATCAGGCGGCCACGAATCATCGGGTACAGCAGCGGATCCGCGATGCCCGCCTGCGCCAGGCGGTGCGCGATCTCGTCCCTCTGCTCCGGCTGGATATTGATCACGAAACGGTTCGGCGCGTCCGGTGGCGTCGACTGGCGCCATGCAGCCAGCAGATCGCCGCGAATGACCGTCAGCAGCAGCAAGGCCATCAACCCCAGCGACAGCGCCACGATTTGCACCACCGTGGCGCCGGTACGGCGCTGCAATGCAGTGACGGCAAAACGCCAGCTTGGATGGGCGATGCGCGAACGCAGCGCGCGCAGCGATTTCACGCCCAGCCACCCGATCAGCGCGAACACGGCAAACCCGCCGAGAAAACCGCCGGCCGTCAGCAAGCCAAGCTGTGGCGCGCCGGATTGCCACAGCAGCAGGCCGACAAATGCGCCCAGTCCCAGCACATAGGTCGCCAGCGTCACCGGTTGCGGCGCGTCCTGCTCGCGTCGAATGACACGGTTGTGCGGCACGTTGCGCAGCTGCAGGATCGGCGGTATTGCAAACCCGATCAGCAGCAGCATCCCGGCCGCTAGCCCCTGCACGGCTGGCGTGAAGGTGGCCGGGGGAAGCTGGCGGCTCACCAGCGAGCCGAGCCATTCCAGCAGCACGAAGTGCGCGCCGAAGCCGAGCGCGATGCCCAGCAGGCCGCCGGCCAGGCCGACCATGCAAAATTCGCTCAGGTACATCAGCGTCACCTGGTTTTGCGTCATTCCGAGGCAGCGCAGCATCGCGCACGCATCCAGGTGGCGCAACATGAAGCGGCGTGCCGCCATCGCCACGGCAACCGCTGCCAGCATCGCGGACAGCAAGCCGACCAGCGACAGGAACTGTTCGGCGCGGTCCAGCGTGGCCCGCATCTCGGGGCGGCCGGATTCGAGCGATTCGAGGCGCACGCCCTTCACGTTGGCGCGCGCGATTTCTTTCTGCAGCCAGCGCCGGAACGAGGCGACCTGCGCCGGATCACCGGCAGCAAGCAACCGGTAGGTCACGCGCGATCCGTTCTGAATCAGATTGGTTGCCTGCAAGTCGGACAAGCGCAGCATCACGCGTGGCGCAAAATTCATGAACGACGCTCCGTGGTCGGGCTCGAGCGAGATTACGTTGACAATACGAAAAACAGCATCCCCCAACTGCAACGCATCACCGACGTTCACGCCGAGAGCCGACAGGATATTTTGGTCCACCCAAACCGTGCCCGGGGCAGGAATGTCACGCACCTCGACTTCTGCCCCGTCCTTTCCGGTTGCCAGCGTCAGCTTTCCGCGTAGCGGATAGCCAAGCGACACCGCCTTGATAGACGCCAGCTGCGACACAGCCTGCTCCCCCTCCCCTGCTATGGCCATGCTGGGGAAAGCGACCGTCTCGGCCAGTTGCAATCCGTGCCGCTGCGCCTGCGCACGCCATGCCGGATCGACCGGCTGATCGGCATTGATGACCAGATCGGCACCCAGCAGCTGGTTTGCGTCGCGATTGAGCCCGGCACGCATGCGGTCGACGAAAAAGCCGACCGACGAAAGCGATGCCACAGCGACGACCAGCGCGACCAGCAGGAATCGCAATTCGCCGGCGCGCCAGTCGCGCCGCGTCATTCGCAATGATTGCAGCAGCATGGGATGTGTTTTCTTTCTTATTGGGGCGGCGCACTATGCGCTCAGCCTTCGGAACAGCCATCGCAGTCCGCGCCACAATTTGGGCAGCAGCCACAATGCGACAAGGAAGA
The DNA here is from genome assembly GCF_000818395.1 of Noviherbaspirillum autotrophicum. Classification (GTDB taxonomy): domain Bacteria; phylum Pseudomonadota; class Gammaproteobacteria; order Burkholderiales; family Burkholderiaceae_D; genus Noviherbaspirillum; species Noviherbaspirillum autotrophicum. The sequence continues at coordinate 1,374,329 of NZ_JWJG01000028.1, forward strand.
ATACCGCAAGAAATGAAATCAAGATCCAGGGATGAAAAAACGCCGCCCACAGTCCGCCAGCCACCCCCACATCCTCCACTACCGACGCGGTCCAGTTGGAAAACGGCTCGGGCGAGGTATTGATCAGCACGCGGCTGCCCGCCTTTGTGGCGTGTGCGCCGGCGGCGAGCGTTCCTCCCAGCAGCGCCGCGGCGGCCGTCCATTCCGGCGCCATGTGGCCGAGCGTGGCGGCACCAAGAATCGCGCCGGCGGGAATGCGGATAAAGGTATGGATCGCATCCCAGGCCGAATCGACGCCGGGCACCTTATCGGCCAGGAATTCAACGACCAGGAGGGTGCCGGTAACCGTCATGACCCAGGGCGATTGCAGCGTCTGCAGCGCTGGGGGCAGATCGAGCCATCCGGCACGCCCCAGCCAGCCGGCAGCAAACAGCGTCATGTAGAGCCGGATGCCGCTGGCCCAGGACAGGCCGCCGGCCAGCGCCGCGGCGGACAATGGATCAGCCATGGGACGGCATGTCCGGCAAGCCCAGCGTCACGGGAAGTGCGGCGTCCTGCATCATGGTTCTCCCGTCAATACCCTATGCTGCAGCGCTAAGGGCGAAGGCTGGCCAGACCGAATGCGCTACGCAAAGCAGGCATCGACCTCCTCCAGCAATTTCCGCTTGGCCGCCTCGTCCAGGAACGACGCGACAAAGCTGTTGCGCGCCAGCAGGCGCGCCTGCTCTCGCCCGAGCGGCAATGCCTCGAACATGCGCAGAAAATTGTCATTTACATAACCGCCGAAATAAGCGGGATCGTCGGAATTGACGGTCACCAGCAAGCCGGCTTCCAGCAGTTTCAGCAGATTGTGGTCTGCCAGGCGATCGAACACGCGCAGCTTGATATTCGACAGCGGACAAACGGTCAGCGGTACGCGCTGCTCCGCCAGGCGCCGTGTCAGCGCCGCGTCTTCGAGGCAGCGCACGCCATGATCGATGCGTTCCACGTGCAATACGTCGAGCGCCGAGCGGATATAGTCCGGCGGGCCCTCTTCGCCCGCATGCGCCACCAGGTGCAGGCCGAGCTCCTTGCAGCGCGCAAATACCCTGGCGAATTTCTCCGGCGGGTGGCCTCGCTCGGACGAGTCGAGTCCGACGCCGATGAACTTGGCGCGATGCGGAATGGCCTGCTCCAGCGTGGCCAGCGCATCCTCTTCCGGCAGATGGCGCAGAAAGCACATGATCAGCGCGCCGCTCATGCCCCAGTGGCGCTTCGCGTCGTCCAGCGCGCGGTGGATGCCGTCAATGACCGTGGAAAAGGCAACGCCGCGCTCGGTGTGCGTCTGCGGGTCGAAAAAGATTTCCGCATGCCTGACGTTGTCGGCGTGCGCGCGCTGCAGGTATGCCAACGTCATGTCGTAGAAATCCTGTTCGTGCAGCAGCACGCTCGCTCCGGCATAGTAAATGTCCAGGAATGATTGCAGGTCCGTGAACGCATACGCGCGGCGCAACTCGTCCACCGAGGCATAGCGCAGCGCAACGCCATTGCGTTTTGCCAGCGCAAAAATCAGTTCCGGCTCCAATGAACCCTCGATATGAATATGCAACTCCGCCTTCGGCATTTTCTGCAGCAGATTGCGTAGTGATTCGTCCATGATTCTCCCTGTGTGCTATACGTGATGCGCCAAATGCTGGAATTGTACGATCAACAGCACGGCAGCGGCATCACCGCACCCAAAGAAAAAAGGCGTGCGCGGGCACCACCCGGCCTTCACATCGTATTGCCACGCATCGCATCGCCGTGGGTTTTTTCGTAGTGCTCCTGGCAAGGCGCACAACGGTCCGCCGTCGGCTGCACTTTCAGCCGTTCATAGGGAATCTCCGCTTCGCAGCTCACGCACACGCCGTACACATCGTTTTCCATGCGCTGCCGCGCCGCCTCGACCGCCCGCAGTTCAGTCAGGTCGCGCGTCACTGCGGCATTGCCGAGGTCAACAGCAAGGTTGGCGAAAGACGAGTCGCCCGGATCCGGAATTTCAGTCGCCACATCCATGTACTCGTCTTTCTCGTTGACCTCGCGCAGCAGGTCGGCGCGCAACGCCCGTTCGCGCTCATCCAGCAACTGCTTCAGATGGGCGAGTTGTTCGTCACTCAAATACGCCATGTCATGCCTCCCGAAAAATAAGATGAAACGCCGGCTTCCGCCCTGATTTCAGGCCAGCGGTTCCGGCTGCTCGCGCATGCGCCACCATGCGGCAAGAGCAAGACCGAGGCCAAACATCAATGCCCAGCTGGTTCTGGGATGCAGCGCGGCCTGGGTATACAGGCTCGACTCGAAGACGTGGCCGGATTGGCCCTGGCGCTCCTGCAAATCGCCTCCGGGCGAGTACAGACTGTTCTGGCTGCGGTCGCGCGCAGGCATGTCGGATTTTTGCTGGCCGAGGAGGAAGCGCCGGATGTAGCCGTCCACCATGCGCGGCGCATAGTATGCCGAGGACGACACCAGCTTGGCGGCTCCGCCGATGAAGATGTCGCGCTTGAAATTTTCGGCGGCATGCAGAATGGCGTCGGCTGCGATTTCCGGCGCATAGACGGGCGGCTGCAGCTTCGGCTCGACCTCCAGGTAATTTTTCGCATGCTCGACGAACATCGTGTCGATTGCCGCCGGCTTGATCAGCGTGACGGCGATCGGCAGGTCCTCCGCCTCCAGTTCCGAGCGCAGCGAATCGGTGAAACCTTTGACCGCATGCTTGGACGCGGAATAGGCGCCCTGCAACGGCATAGCGCGGTCCGACACTTCGCTGCCCAGGTTGATGATCGCGCCGCCCCCGCGCTGCTTCAAGTGCTCGACGGCGACCAGCGACCCGTGCACGACGCCCCAGAAATTGGTCTGGAACAGCTTGCGCTGGTCTTCCAGCGACACGTCTTCGACGCGCCCGAAAATCGAGATGCCGGCGTTGTTGACCCAGGTATCGAAACCGCCGAATCGCTGAATCGCTGCTTGCGCCACCTTGCGCACATCCTCTTCGATGCCGACATCGGCCACCACGTGGATTGCCTCGCATCCCTGTTTCGATAGTTCGTAGGTAAGTTGCTTTAATGCATCCTCATTGCGCGCCACCAGCACCACCTTGGCGCCACGAGCGGCCGCACGCCGTGCAGTCGTCAAGCCGATGCCGCTGGTGGCGCCGGTAATGACAATGATTTGGTCCTGCAATTTTTTTAGTCGAAATTTCATCCGGACACTCCTTTCGAACGTTACAACCAGCGAAAAGTATGCCCGGTTGAAAATTCGGTTGCCTTCCATGCAAAGGACAACCGTTTTTGTTATGCGCTGAAATTTTTACCGTTGCCATGCACGTTTTTTCACGCTGCGCCAAGCCGCTGGTTCCGGCAGACGGCATGCAGAGCGGCGTGTTACGTTCTAAAATCGGTCGCAGGCGGGGTGCGGGGGTATCACGCGCGATGCCTGCCAACGAAATACGGAGTCCCTGAGTTCCTTATTGCAGTCAGGTTCGCGTACCGATGGAAAGGAGGCCGTACATGCCCTTTGCTAGAAATCAATTCGGCGTACCGCTTTATCCGGAGAACGATGCGCGCCGATTGTTCGTGCTGTTGTCAGCGGTCGATCTGCTCGAACGCCCGACCGCATCCGCCATCGCCGATCTCACCAGCCACGACAAGGAAACGATCGATGCCGACATGGCCAAGCTGCGTGAGCAGTTCGGCGTGGTGCTGCACAAAAGCGGTGAGATTTACCGCATCGAGTCCTGGGGAGAAGTGCTCAAGAAGCGCGGCGTCAAACGCTACCTGAAAGGCTGATGCATGCCGCACATGCGCTGCGACATTCGTGGCGAGTGCCATGATTGGCCTCAACAATGGCAGCCGCAGCACTGCTAGGATCTGCGGATACCGTGGCGATGGGGAGAGTTGGCGATGCAAATCGAAACGATCGGAAAATATCAGCTTCACCTGATCGCGCACGAGCTTCCGGGCACACGCGGCTGGCATCCCTATGTCTCCATCCACAAGTTCGACGACGCCGCGCAGGACTTCATCTGCGTGCTTGACAAGCACCATGCCGGCGACGAGGCGCTACCGAGCTACGACGAAGCGATCGACATGGCGCGCCGCGTCGGCACCGCCCTGCTGGAAAAGGGCAACCTGTAGCAAGGGCAGCGCCGCCGCATTCGCTGCAATGCCGCGCCGGCTCCGTATCGCTTGCTTACCGCATCCGCTCGCGCACCAGCTCGTCGGCAAACACATCCTCGCTCGACTTCAGGATGTCGCTGCGGCTGATGATGCCGATCAAGCGCATGCTTTCCCGCGTCTCGACCACCGGCAAGCGTTCCAGACGGTATGCTGCCATGCGGGCCGCCACAATGCGCACGCTTTCCTCGGCCAGCGCCACGACCGGCTCCCTGTCCCTTGGCGCCAGGTCGCGGCATGATGTGGCCGATGCCGGCGCATCCATCAGCGTGCCGCGCTCGATCATGCCGGCCAGGCGCCCCTCGCTGAGCATCGGATAGCAGCGATGCGGCTGATCCGTGCCGAAATAGCGCAGAATGGCCTCGCCAACCGGCAGATCGGCCGGAATCGTCATCACCGCGCGCGTCATCAGGTCGGACACATGCTGCCGCTCGAGCGGGTCAACCCCGTATTCCCGATAGATATGCAGCCCGCGCCGCGCGATTTTTTCCGTCATGATCGAGCGGCGCATCGTCAGCACATTGAAGCCGTAAGACACCGCCGTCGTGAGCAGCAAAGGCAGCAATGCATTGCTGTCGTGAGTCAGGCCGAAAGCAAACACGATTGCCGTCAGTGGCGCGCCCAGCACGCCGCCCAGCACGCCGGCCATGCACACCAGCGCCCACAGGCTGGGAGTCGCCCCGGGAAGAACCGGCGCCAGCGCCACGCCCAGGCCTGCCCCCATCATCAAAAGCGGAGCCAGCACGCCACCCGAGGTGCCGGACCCGAGCGCGACGATCCACATCAGCGCTTTCACGCCCAGCAATGACAGCGCAACCGCCAACGCCATGTGATTGCTCAGCAAGTCACCGATCACGTCATAGCCAACGCCGAGCGCGCGCGGCTCGAAATAGCCGCCGATGCCGACGGCCAGCCCGCCGAGCGCCGGCCACCACATCCAATGGAGCGGCAGCTTGGCGAACAAGTCTTCCATCCGGTAAAGTGCATGCGTGAGCAACGACGACAGCAGCCCGCATGCCAGCCCGGCGGCAATGCAGGATGCCAGTGCGGGAAGCGTCGCCGGCGCGGTGTCGATCGGGAACAGCGGCCCCGCTTCGAACAGCAGAGGCCGCAGGAAGCCGGCGACGGCGCAGGCTACGGCTACCGGCAACAGGCTGCGCGGCCGGAATTCGAACAGCATCAGTTCAACGGCCAGCAGCAGCGCCGCAACCGGCGTACCGAAGATCGCGGTCATGCCGGCGCAGGCTCCCGCCACCAGCAGGGTCTTGCGCTCGGCCGCGGTCAGGTGAAAGAACTGTGCAATCAGCGATCCGAGCGAGCCGCCGGTCATGATGATCGGCCCTTCCGCCCCGAACGGGCCGCCGCTGCCGATCACGATTCCAGAAGAAATTGGCTTGAGCAGCGCCACCTTGGGCGACATCCTGCTCTTGCCGAACAAGATCGCCTCGATCGCTTCCGGAATCCCGTGGCCGCGTATCTTTTCGCTGCCGTAGCGCGCCATCAGCCCGACCAGCAGGCCGCCGATGACGGGCAATGCAATCACCCAGGCGCCGAGCGTGTGATGCGCCGGCATGGCGTCAGCCAGCGACAGCCGCTGGAAAAAGAACAGGTTGGTAAAGAAGCGAATCAGCTTCAGCAGCACATCGGCGGCGATGGCGCTGCATGCGCCAATGGCCACCGCCATCGCCGAAATCATGACGAGGCGGCGATCGGCTGCGTAATCGCGCTTGGCATGCGCATGTAACTGCCGTTCCATCGGCATGGATTTTGTTTGGCCCATCTTGTCAGATCCTGAATTGAATAAAACCTGTGGCATACCGCCGGCGAGCCGGCAGCGTTCCAACGCCCGCAACGCCCGCCGGCAACCGGCTCATTGGTGAGGGCGGTACTGAGCACAGAGGCGCGCGTCGCACGCGGTCGCCCCTGCGTGAATTGTCATTTCCGCTTGGGTGGCAGAGAGTGACTTATCCGCCACACCTTCGCTGCGGCTGTTGCAACAATATGTATCATATTATGTTATATTTCGCGGCTTTCCAAAAACAAGCATTGCCCGCCTGAAGGTTGGCAACAACACTCCAACATGAATGACGTAAGGGCGTGGTTGCGCGGGTTCATTCCCGCTCCCATTAATGCTGGACGGCGCGAAAAGCTGTGCGCCTGTCTCGGCGCATGGATCGGACTGATGTTTGCCGGTCTGGTCAGCAAAGCCACGCTTGGCAATTTCAATCCCTGGTTTATTGCGCCGATGGGCGCTTCGGCCGTGCTGCTGTTCGGCATGCCGTCCAGTCCGCTGGCACAACCGTGGTCGCTGGTCGGCGGCAATATCGTTTCGGCCCTGGTCGGCATCGTTTGTGCACAATCCATCGGCGACCCGATCCTGGCCGCCAGCGCCGCCGTCGCCGTCGCCATTGCCGCCATGTTCGCGCTGCGCTGCCTGCATCCGCCCAGCGGCGCCGTCGCCCTGACCGCCGTTCTGGGCGGACCGACCGTGCTGGCCAGTGGATACCGCTTCGCATTGTGGCCGGTCGGACTGAACTCCATTTTCCTGCTGACGGCGGCCCTGATCTTCAATAACCTGCTGCGTCGCCGCTATCCGCATGCGCATTTACATCATGCCAACCCACACGGCACGGCCGACCCGCTCCCGACCGAACGGCTTGGCTTTACGCGCGCCGACCTCGATGAAGTGCTGAAGTCGCACCAGCAATTGCTCGATATCGATCCCGACGACCTGGAAGAAATTTTCCGGCATGCCGAACTGAACGCCTACCACCGCCGTTTCGGGCAGATCCGTTGCGCCGACCTGATGTCGAAGGATGTCATCACGGTACAGCAGTCGACGTCGCCGCAAGCCGTCTGGCGCTTGCTTGCCAAGCACAGGATCAAGGCCTTGCCGGTGGTTGACGACGCTGGCATGTTGGCCGGCATCGTCTCGCTGCATGACATGATGATCGGCCACGAGCACGACGTGCCGGCAGGCTTCTGGCCGCCACAGCTGCCGCGGGTCGGACACATAGAACAATTGATGACCCGCGACGTGCGCACTGCAACGCCGGATCAACTGATTACCGAACTGGTGCCGCTATTTTCGGATGCGGGATATCACCATCTGCCGGTGGTCGATGCGCAACGCCGCGTCATTGGCATGGTGACGCAATCCGACCTCGTCGCTGCCCTGTACCGTGCGCGCCTCGAGGAAACAGGAAAACCGGTGCACAGGCCCGTGATGGCGGTGGCGGCATAATTCATGTCCGAAAGGGCATGAATTGCCATACTTCAAATTTGCGGTTTGTCATACCCTTGTCATGCCACTTCTATACCATCGCGGCATTCACACTTTTCCAAGTGAGCCATACTCAAAGGAATAGTCTGTTTGTACCGGAGCTGGCGGTACGCAAAGATTCCAGCACCAGATTTCCAGCCATCCATTTCATGGATGGCATGCCATTTCCAGACTCCGCAAGCCAGATCATTACTTTTCGGGCCACGTCTTAACAAAATTGACACTAGCAGCCTTACTCTCTGGTTTCCGGCAGCAATAATCCCGGCAAAGGCGTGTTTCTTGCCCGCACTGCGAAAGCCGTGCGGTTTTTTTTTGATTGCTAGGCTTCAGAAGCCACTTCAAGACTCTGCAGGCCACAGCCCTAGATTGTTTCCATAGATAAATTATGCTGCAAGGCAAGTAGGCTCCAATCTTCGGCCAGCCTGATCCCGCCGAGGTATTTTGCCCGCACAGCGCAAGCCGTGTGGGCATTTTTGTATTCGCCTACTTTCCCTGATCCTGGCGTCATGACCGTCCAGGATCCTTACCCACACAGCGCATGCTGTGTGGGTTTTTTTCACCCGGCCTCCCGGAACTCTTCACCGCGCAAGACAGGCAGCGCCGTCATGAGCGGAGGGCAGGCTGTAGACGGGCGCGAATCCGCCTCCCGGCGTACGAAAGTTGGTGGTTTGCCCCTGATACAGGCGCGCTGCCAGCCACTGCACTGCGCCGTCATACACATAATTGCGAATGTCGAACTTGAGTGACTGGGTCTGATCTTGCAGGTCGATGACGCGCTTGCCTGGAGCGACCACGGTTTGGGCAACGTAGTCGCCCGCCAGGATATCCTGCCATGCACGCTTGGTCAGCTTGTCTCCGCGATATGCGGCACGTCCGCCAAACCCCGCGGTGGGCTTGAAGAAAAGCCGGCGGCGCTCGGCCCAGAGACGGTCTGCATTTTCCGGATTCACGATTTCCGTGCGCGGGATACCCGCCAACAGAATCGATTGAATTTCCACGGGAACGCCAAGTTCCTGCAAGCGAGCGGCATCGCTCAGCAGTGCGAGGTTACGCTTGTCGGCATACAGTGCATGAGCCTGCGGATGCGGCGTAAGCACGACGGCATGGGCGAGGTAGGCTTCACGCAAGGAGGCACTGGATGGCGCCTCCAACAGAAAATCCGTGAGGCGGTTATACACCATGTCCACCACCATCGCTCCATGCCAAAGGACGCCGTCGCGCAGGACCAATTCGGATGGGTCGGCAATCACCGCCTGCAATCCATTGCGCTGGAATAGCTGCTGGAACAGCAGGAACTCCGGATAAAGATATTGCTCTTGCGGCGACTGATCCACAATGGCGATGCTGCGCAAGGGGCGTTCGCGCCTGGAGAGCGACCATTCGCGACGAAACATTTCCACAATACGCGCTTCCAGGACGGCAACACCATCCGACGGCGGCAGCATCTGCTCTATCTCCGGACAGCACGCACGTTGACCGCGTGCCAGCGCCGCATTGAGCATGGCGCCGCCGGCATTGGTATTGATTTCAATTAGCCCGATGCCATGCTCATGAATGTGGAAGTCATAGCCGAAAAAGACGCCCTTCGCCCCACCCGGTGCATGCTGCGCAATGGCTGGCGCGGCAGCGAGAACATGTTGACGGAAGGATGGCATCGCAACGACATGTTCTACCGCATGAATCAGCCGTGCCATACGTTCCCTGTGCTCGCTTGACAGAAAAACCGGCCGCGTCGCAAGCGCATGGGGGCATCGTTCTTCCACCAATTGTGCCAATCCGGGACTACCCAGCTCCGACTCTAGGGCTCGGTGCAACGCATCCTTGTCAACACTGATGCAAAAACACCCGCTGTTTAACAACGCGGCGGCGCCCCCGGACAATGTCGCATTCACCGGCGCTTCGATCTCCATTGAGAGTTTGGACATGCTGTTCTCGATTGCCTCATTCAGTTTTGGATTGATAACGCCGCATGAACCAGCTTATCTGCGTGCATGAATTTGATATTTCCATTATTATAGAACCATAGAATATTTCAACTGCTTTCAGCACGAATTTTTTGGCAATGAATACAAAGACTGCGATTTCCGCCCTGGCCGCCCTTGCTCAGGATTCCCGGCTTGCCGTTTTCCGGCTGCTCGTTCAAGCCGGGCCGGAAGGCATGGCGGCAAGCAAGATTAGCGAAAGCCTCGGCATTCCCCCCTCCTCCCTGTCCTTCCACTTGAAGGAGCTGACTCATGCCGAGTTGGTGATTCCAAGGCAAGAGGGCCGCTTTGTCATCTATGCCGCGAATTTCGGGACGATGAATGCACTGATGAGCTTCTTGATGGAAAATTGTTGTGGTGGAAATCCGTGTTCGCCAGTGTGCACGACCGATTGCGCAACGTCCGACACGAATTCGTGATGAGGGATACGCAATGCTCCGATGGGAAGCATCGATCCCTGCCTGCCCTCGCAGAGTCCTTACTTAACCCAACGAACTTAAGCGCATGAACCTCCTGTTTCTCTGCACTGGCAACTCTTGCCGCTCCATCCTGGGTGAAGCAACTTTCAATCACCTGGCCCCCGCGGGTTGGCGTGCGATGAGCGCCGGCAGCAAGCCGACCGGACAATTGCATCCGCGCTCCCTGGCGCTGCTGGTCCGCGAAGGGATTTCGACTGAGGGCTACTACAGCAAGTCGTGGGATCGCCTGCCGGCCACGCCGGACATCGTGATCACGGTGTGCGCGAGTGCGGCAGGCGAAACCTGCCCCGCCTATCTGGGCCCGGTGCTGCGCACGCATTGGGGCGTGGAAGACCCGGCGCATGCAACCGGCACCGACGAAGAAATCGATGCTGCCTTTATGAAGGCGTACCGCATCCTGCGCGCACGCATCGAAGCGTTCCTGGCATTGCCGCTGGATACGCTGAAACACGATAAGGCAGCCCTCAAAGCAGAAATGGACAAGATCGCCGCCATCGGCGCATAAAGGAAAACGACATGACAACCATCCAAGTATTCGATCCGGCCCTCTGTTGCAGCACTGGCGTGTGCGGCGTCGAAGTGGACCAGCAGCTGGTCACCTTCGCGGCGGACATCAAATGGCTGGAACAACAAGGCACCAAGGTGGAACGTTTCAACCTTGCGCAGCAGCCGCTCGCATTCGCCGAAAACCCGGTCGTAAAGGGATTTCTGGAGCGCTCCGGCCAGGAAGGTTTGCCGCTGATTCTGGTCAACGGCGACGTCGCGCTCGCCGGCCGTTATCCGCGCCGCGCCGAACTGGCGCGATGGGCCGGCATCAGCCAGTTTGCCGTTTCGGCACAACCCGCAAATACCTGCAAGCCCGGCTCCGGCTGCTGCTAACCATCCAAGGGAAAAGCGATGCGCTTCCTCGAAGACACACCTCCATTTCTCTTTTTTACGGGTAAAGGCGGCGTCGGCAAGACTTCTCTTGCCTGCGCGACTGCGATCCGGCTCGCCAACCAGGGCAAGCGTGTCCTCCTGGTCAGCACCGACCCAGCGTCGAACGTCGGGCAGGTATTCGGCCTCGCGATCGGCAACCGCATTACGGCCATACAAGCCGTGCCCCGCTTGTTTGCCTTGGAAATTGATCCGCAGGCGGCGGCGCAGCAGTACCGCGACCGGATCGTTGGCCCGGTGCGGGGCGTCTTGCCGGAGGCAGTCGTTAAAGGCATCGAAGAGCAGCTTTCCGGCGCCTGCACCACGGAAATCGCCGCATTCGACGAGTTTACCGCGCTGTTGACCGACCAGAAGCTGCTGCAGGACTACGATACGATCATCTTCGACACCGCTCCCACGGGTCACACCATCCGCTTGCTGCAATTGCCTGGGGCGTGGACCGGCTTCCTTGAAGAAGGCAAGGGAGATGCATCGTGCCTCGGCCCGCTTGCCGGCCTGGAAAAACAGAGAAACCAATACCGCGCTGCCGTCGACGCCCTGGCAGATGCCCAACGCACGCGTCTGATCCTCGTTGCGCGCGCCCAGCAGTCGACGCTACAAGAAGTGGCCCGTACCCATGAAGAGCTTGCGGCCATCGGGTTGACTCAACAATACCTTGTGATCAATGGCATTCTGCCCAAGACCGAAGCATCCGCCGATCCGCTTGCCGCCGCAATCTGGCAACGCGAGCAAGCGGCACTTACTCACCTGCCAGCCAACCTCTCCCAGCTCACCACCGACCGTGTTGCGCTCATGCCGTTCAATCTGGTCGGACTGCCGGCGCTGAGCCAGCTCCTTGCCGCCCCTGCACCGCAGGCCGACACGCCTGCGTCTGCGGCACCGCTTCCGCCGGCGCCCGATCTTGCGGCGCTGGTTGACGACATCGCCGAAGACGAACACGGCTTGATCATGGTGATGGGCAAAGGCGGGGTCGGCAAAACCACGCTCGCCGCCGCCATCGCGGTGGAGTTAGCCAGCCGCGGACATGACGTCCACCTGACCACTTCCGATCCAGCGGCCCATCTCGCCGATACACTGGATGGTTCGCTTGATCGCATGACGATCAGCCGCATCGATCCGCATGTCGAAACCGAGCGCTACCGACAACATGTACTGGAAACGAAAGGCAAGGAATTGGATGCACAGGGCCGCGCGCTGCTGGAGGAAGATTTGCGTTCGCCCTGCACCGAAGAAATCGCCGTTTTCCAGGCGTTTTCACGCGTGATCCGAGAGGCAGGCAAGAAGTTTGTGGTGATGGATACGGCCCCGACCGGCCATACGCTCCTGTTGCTTGATGCAACCGGCGCTTATCACCGCGAAATCGTGCGCCAGATGGGTAGCAAGGGACTGCACTTCACCACGCCCATGATGCAGTTGCAAGACCCGAAGCAGACCAAGATCTTAATCGTGACCCTAGCTGAAACGACGCCTGTTCTGGAGGCGGCGAATCTGCAGGACGACTTGCGCCGTGCGGGGATCGAGCCATGGGCCTGGATTGTCAACAACAGCCTCGCCTACGCCGCCCCGCGATCCCCGCTCTTGCGGCAGCGCGCGGCAAACGAGATGCAGCAGATCGATGCCGTCGCAACCCGCCATGCACGCCGCTGGGCAGTCGTGCCGTTGCAGGCGCAGGAACCAGTCGGTGTTGACCGGCTGCGCAGCCTGGCGCGCCATTCATCCGTGTGATCCCCCTGAATGATTCAGAGACCATCATGTCCGTACAATGCGAAGTAACCGGGAAGCGCGCCGCCGGTGCGCCGCTCGGCTTTTTTGAACGCTACCTGACTGCCTGGGTCGCACTCTGCATCGTCGTTGGCATCGTGTTTGGACAAGCCTTGCCCGGCGTATTCAAGACCATCGGCGCGATAGAGATCGCCAAGGTCAACCTGCCGGTCGGTTTGCTGATCTGGGTGATGATCATCCCCATGCTGCTGAAGATCGACTTTGGCGCATTGAGCCAGGTGCGCGCCCATGTCAAGGGCATCGGCGTGACCTTGTTCGTCAATTGGCTGGTCAAGCCGTTTTCGATGGCATTGCTTGGCTGGATATTCGTGCGGCACCTGTTTGCGCCGATGCTGCCTGCTGCTCAGATCGACAGTTATATCGCCGGCCTGATTCTGCTTGCAGCAGCCCCGTGCACGGCGATGGTATTCGTCTGGAGCCGGCTGACCAACGGCGATCCGTATTTCACGCTGTCGCAAGTGGCGGTGAACGACCTGATCATGGTATTTGCCTTCGCGCCGGTAGTGGGCTTGCTGCTCGGCGTATCCAGCATCACCGTGCCGTGGGATACGCTGATCACGTCGGTGATCCTCTATATCGTCATCCCCGTCCTTATCGCGCAAGCGCTGCGCAGAGTTCTTCTGACTAAGGGACAGACCGCGTTTGACGCGGCAATGACGAAAATCCAGCCATGGTCGATTGCCGCGCTGCTGCTGACACTGGTGCTGCTGTTTGCCTTCCAGGGCGACGCGATCATCAAGCAGCCGTTGGTCATTGCGCTGCTTGCGGTACCGATCCTGATTCAGGTTTTTTTCAATTCCGCGCTGGCTTATTGGCTGAATCGGAAGGTGGGAGAGAAGCACTCGGTCGCCTGCCCGTCGGCGCTGATTGGCGCGTCCAACTTCTTCGAGCTGGCGGTCGCTGCCGCGATCAGCCTGTTCGGATTTGAATCCGGCGCCGCGCTCGCGACCGTGGTCGGCGTGCTGATCGAAGTGCCGGTGATGCTGCTTGTCGTCAAGATAGTCAACGCCACCCGGCCATGGTACGAAGCCGGTAGCCGGGCATGACACAGGCGCATGCGACATAAGCGGATTCCTGATCTCAAGCCAGGCAAGTCGCCCGCATAAGTGGATTTATCGATGGCCTTGCTCGGCGAAGGATCACAGGCCCGTGCAAGGCATTGTGCGACTGATCTCAGACATATCGCATTGAGATTTGCCGTGCTAATTTCAGCGGCGTGCATTACAAGAATGCCGGCACCGGCAAAGAGCAAGCTAACCGAATCGACTTGAAGGACATTCCATGAATCGCAACATTCTCGACGAAGCGCAGATTCACCCGGCGATACGCGCCGCTATTGCCAATGCCAATGCGGATATCGTTAATGAAGTAAAAGCAGCCATTGAGTCGAACGCGGTAGTCGTAGTCGGCATGGCCCAGAATCCGCATCCTCTCAGAGCGAAAGCGGCTCTCAACGCGGCAAATATCCCGTATAAATACCTTGAATACGGCAGTTATCTAAGTGGCTGGCGCCGACGCAATGCATTGAAGATGTGGACAGGCTGGCCTACGTTCCCGATGATATTCGTCAAGGGCACCCTCGTTGGGGGTGCAAGCGACCTGAAAAAGCTTATTGCGAGCGGAGAGCTTATTCAAATGCTCAAGGCTTGATCCGAGATATCTTTCGTATTTTTCCCTGGCTACGGTAATATGCGCTCGCAGTAATAAAAATCCATGTCAGGGATTGGGCGAGACACTGGCCCACCCGCAATAAGCGCGGCGGGCTTTTTGTTGCCTGAAGAAGGCGAGTCATGCGTTTGATGAATATCTGTCATTCGCCAAATGAAGCAGACAGATCACTACGATGTGAGTATTATTGTGCCTGTCTCCTCCAACTCTCCTTGAATTGGATTTAACCCGCTACCGCAAGGCTAGCGGGTTTTTTTTCGCCGAAGATTTTCAAGTTGATGGGCCAGAGCAAGCAAAATTGTCCTCAAACTTGAATTGTCCGAGCAGGTCTTCTCCCATCCCTTTCCAAGGGCGCATTAACAATTCGAACTCAGCTTCGCCCTTCCAGCCACATTATCGCCTGCGCCATGTCGTTGTAGAAAACACGGTATTCACCGTCACCTGATGCGCCAAAGGCAATTCTGGATAAGAGAGCGATGCGGCTGTTTGGCACAAGAATGGCGCTACGCAGCTGGGCAGAACCTAGTTTTTGTTTTGTTTCTGCTTCCAGTCTTTGCTGCAGAAATACGAGATCAACGTCGGGAGCCTCCATCTCCAAGGCGTCATACAACACCTTTACCTGATGTGTATCCTGGGCCAAAACCAGTACCCGCGCCTGACATTCCAACAGCATTTCTTCGGTGCATATTCCGCGCAAGCGGGCAACAATAATGCTGCCGACCGGCTCAACCCATAGCTTCTGTTGTTCCATGGCTTACTTTCTTCAAACAATTATCAAAACCCTTACCTGGCTCATATTCTGAAGGTAGCATCTCGAACGAAAGGGAAAGCACCTTCTCCCCTTGCGTCATCAGATCGAGCTCCACCTGCGACAGGAATATGCTTTTTCCATGTCCATTGATGCCAGCCCAAAGTGAAACCTCACCAGGGCGGAAGGCAATTTTTCCGTTTGCCTTGTCCCACAGCGGACGCGGAGGCGTGGACGCATCTGGCGCTGGGTAGAACGCCGCAATCGTCTCCTGGAGGAAGTCTGAAGCTGGCCGGACCTTGTGATCTTCTGGCTCCGCCATGTAGGCGCTGAAATCAATGTCGTCCTTAATCAGCTCCATGCGAACTCCTTGTTTTCAAATGGCAGCCACGGCAGGAAATCGAGCATCCAACGCCACTGGTTTTGCGGCTTGTCGATGTCAGCGGGATGGGGCAACAAGTAGACATTTGCGCCTTGCCGATTGTCGGCATCCCACACCCCGAGGAAAGACGGTCGTTCAAACGCGATAGAACGGGCTACAGCACGCCAATCAACACTCGGTGCGGCATAGATGCAGACCTGAAGCCCGCGAACCCAAAGCCAGTCGTAAACCTTACTTGGCTGGGCATAGACGGTATGGTTTGGCTCATTGATCCGGCCAATCAGGGACACCAAGATCATTTCTGCCGGCTTGAGCCCTTTTTTGCGGGCTTCAAGAATAGGTAGGCCATTGGAGGCGATCATTCCCATGATTCACCTCCCACCGCTTGTCCACCCACGAGGTTCTTGCTCCCCAACTCACCCACGTACTGTGCAAACTTGGTGGCGTTGAATAACGTGGCCGGGCGCAAATAGCTCCGCATCTTCGAATCAGCAGACCAAGCGCCTACCTTGGCATCGATCACAGCGCGGCACTCATCCGCCGTTGCCCCTTCAGCCAGACGAGCTGCAATCAGAGTCATGTTTGCCTTTACCGGCTTGTAGCCTCGCCCCGTTTTCTCGTTCAGGTAGGCAAGGACACCAGCGGCATCCTTACTATCCGTAGTTGAAAATGAAGATGAAGATGAAGGGGTTGGATTTTGCTTATCCCCAGTGGTTGGATTTTGGTTAAGCAAACGCGGATTTCCGCCCAATTTCCCAGCCTCTCGGCGGATTTGGCATAGCTTTTCGTCGGAAACCATCCGCTTGCTGTATATCGCGTTATCCGCACCCCGACGCTTTGCTACGCCATAGGTTAGGAGCGTGCTTAGCGTTTGGTTGAAGGTTTGGTTATCCAAGCCGAGAAGGCGCGCTGTCACCTCGTCAGGCATTGGGGAGCCATTCAGGAGCAAGACGCCACGCTCACTTGACTCGTGCATGAGGCACAGCATTTCGAACCAAACACCCCGCTCGAAGTAGCCGAGCGCTTGGACGGCGAGGTCCTTGCGCCAGTCGGCTGGGTAAAACTGCATTGCAGGCATTTTCATGGCATCACACCCCGCATTCCTTGGCGATACTCTGTATGGCCAATTCATACTCGCCGCTGCTGGCGGCTGGATGGGTTGCAACCCAGTGTGCCTTTCGCGCTTCATACCGCGCATAGCGGCTGCAAACAGTGCGTGTTCGAGCTACCGAGCGGATAGAGTTGTATAGCGCTTGATTCAGGCTTGGTGCGTTCTTTGTCATGCCGGCACCTCGAGATCAAGCGCCCCTTGTGGGTTGATTGCGTCCTTGCGAAGGCCAACCAAGACATAACGAGCGATACCCGGGTGAACGAGGCCATCTGGGCCAATGACCGTCTCCCGTTGGGAGGCAATAATCCAATCCTCTTCAAGCTCCTGGATGCGAGTTGCGAGCCGCGCATAGCCTGCTGCCGTGCCCTCGTAGGTGTTCAGTCCTCGTGGCCCAAGGTACTGCAGTGTTTTAAGCAGAACAGCGCGCTGAGTAAGCGTATTCACGCCGCTCAAGGCGAGGCCGGCGCGGGATAGCTCATTCAGGATAGATTTGATATGCTTGTAAGAGCAGTGAAGGATTTTCCTTTGCTGTGTCACGCCGCCGCCAAGCTCAGTGACATCAGCGCCCGCCTCGTTGCGGGCGTTGTTATTTTTTAGAGTCATTGTGCCTCCCGTCACGCCGCTTGGCGCGTGGCAGCACATGCCGCTAGATATTCATCTAGCTCGTGTTCCAAGAAGATTGTGGTTCGAGGACCCAGCTTGAATGGTTTCGGGAACCGTGGGTCAGTTTTGGCCTTAAGCCAGAGTGTTGAAAGGCCGATGCCTAGCTTTGCGGAGGCTTGAGCCGGGCGAATTGCACGGCCTTGTGGGATGCAGACAGACATTTCATCTCCTTTAGGATGTCTAGTCACATGCACATGCATGTGATCTGCCTGCATTAGATTTCCCTCTTCTATCCTCCCTGCAACTACCCCCCTATCCCTTACTTTGAGGGGGGAGGGTTAGCATCCGCAATTTGCCCAGTCCCCCTCAGCCGCTCCCATGTCGACTCAAACACCTTCTGTGTGAAGAGCGCTGGGTTCCCAAGCATTGCCCTCTTCGCATCTGCCTTGACCCCGGGCTTACCAGGCGCCGGCTTCGGGAGAGATGCAGGGTCATACCCGCTCTGCCGGAGCCACTCCAATACCGCTGCCTCTTGCTTAGCGCTTTTTAGAGTGTGTCGGTCCTCCACAATAGCTGGGGAGGATTGGATGGAAGTGGGTGCGGTTTGCGACGGAGGAATATTAGAGATCTTTTTCTCAGATGAGAGTAAGGCACTTTCTGTAAATTGTCCCACTGCCGCCAGCTTTGGCGTAAGCTCTGCTGGGACTTGTGCGATCAGTTTGCGCATCCACGAGAGCAAATCGGAAACAGCAATAGTTGTTGCATGTGGATCAACGGGATCAACAACAGCGCCGTTCCATTCGTTTATGGCCGGCTTGGCGTCCGCTTTCAGGTCCTCGTCTTTTACCGCCTCTAGTACGAGGGACAATGCGTCGTCATATCCGCCGCCCAACTCCACTGCCACAATGTACGGTGCTTCCACAAGCGAAATCCGCTTCCGCAGCAAAAGCAACCGCGCACGTTCTTCATGCCTCATCTTGCGCCCCTCAACGCCCCTTAATTCGGAAACCATGCCAGCCGGGTAAGGGTTGCCCGGTTTTCGAGTGGCCGCTCTAGGCATGGCTACACTTAAATATATGGATATTTGGCAAGTATTCAATAACTACTACCGATTTTCCTTCGCCCCAAGTGAGTATTGAGGCTATCGGCATGCCGATCGGCTGAGCTGGACTCGAGATTGCAGCCATCCGTCGATGTCGGACGTGAGCCAGCCAACCGCTCTAGCGCCTAACGGAATAGATGCGGGAAATTCGTTTCTGGAGATAGCAGCGTAGATGCTGGAACGGGAAAGGCCTGTGCGCGCAAGTACAGCGGGAAGGCGGATGATTTGGTGTTGCTCCATTTGAGTTTCTCCTTGGCTTGATAACCGCACTGGTGGCGGCGACAAGACAGGAGTCGCCCAGCATTTTTATCTTTTAAGGGTAACGGAGAAAATTTTTCGTAACGACGTAAAAATGCGGAGTAAGCAACTTAGACGCGCGCCAATTTATCGCCAAGCAATTGCGCGATGGAGGGAAAAATGGTGGGAAGTTTCAAGCTATCGCCTTGTAACCCGCATGGGTGCTAGGCGGTTGGCGGAGGCGGTGAGATTCGAACTCACGGAAGGCGCAAACCTTCGCTGGTTTTCAAGACCAGTGCCTTAAACCACTCGGCCACACCTCCAGTCACGCAAATTATCACATAGATCGCTCGCCCCCTGTCCCAGACAGCTGACAAGCTCATTTCCTGTGATTTTGCGCAGCCGGCATTATACCCAACTCGTCCCCGCAGCGCTGTGCAAATGACAAATTAATCGCCGAGGAACATCTGCTGCAAGTCGTTGAGGAAACGCTTGCCAAGCTCCGTCGGCTTGATGATCCTGTGGTCGCGATACAGCAAGCCCTTCGCTTCGGCTTCGTTCAGGGATTTTTCCATGGCATTGAGCGTGAGCCCGGTGCGCTCGGTAAACAGGTTCACTTCGAAGCCTTCATCCAGGCGCAGCGCATTGAGCATGAATTCAAAGCCGAGGTCGCCGCGACCGATCTCGAATTCTTCCTGAATCGGCGCGCCCATCCGTGACTGCTCGAGATATGCCTTCGGCTGCTTGTAGCGCATCTGGCGGATGATCCGGTGCGGGAATGAAATCTTGGAATGCGCGCCGGCGCCAATGCCGAGGTAATCGCCGAACTGCCAGTAATTCAGGTTATGCCGCGCCTGCCGGCCCGGCTGCGCATAAGCGGACACTTCATAGTGCCGATAGCCGGCCGCACCGGTCAACTCCGCAATCATGTCTTGCATCTCGGCGCTGGCATCGTCGTCCGGCACTTGCGGCGGATATTTCGCGAAATACGTATTCGGCTCGAGCGTCAGGTGATACAGCGACAGGTGCGGCGGCGCGAAGCCGAGCGCGGTTTCGAGATCGCGGCGCGCCTCGTCCAGCGTCTGCGATGGCAGCGCGTACATCAGGTCGAGGTTGAAATTGTCGAAGTTCGCATGGGCGATCTCGACGGCCTTGCGCGCTTCGCCATCGTCATGGATGCGCCCCAGCGCGTTCAGATGGCGCGCATCGAAACTCTGGATGCCGATCGACAGGCGATTGATGCCGCTGGCGCGATACGACTTGAACTTCTCCGCCTCGAAGGTGCCGGGATTGGCTTCCATCGTGATTTCTGCTGCCCCGTCAAGCGGCAGCAGCGTGCGGATATCCGACATCAGCCTGTCGAGGCCGGCGGCCGACATCAGGCTAGGCGTGCCGCCGCCGATAAATACCGTGTAGATCTTGCGCCCCCAGATCAGGGGCAGCGCGCCTTCCAGATCGGCTCTCAGCGTGGCGAGGTACTCTTCCTCGGGAAATCCGCCTCTGGCCTCGTGCGAATTGAAGTCGCAGTAGGGACACTTCCTGACGCACCACGGGAAATGAACGTACAGGGACAACGGCGGCAATGCGGACAAATGCAATGCGCCGGGCCGCAGGAACGCCGCCGCAGCCTGTGCTGGCGACGTGGCGACGGCGCTCGCGCCGACGGGCTTAATCGGAATCATCGTAGTTTTTCAACCAGCAAACGTAACGCCTGGCCGCGATGCGATAGGCGATTCTTTTCTTCGGCGCTCAGTTCCGCGACAGTCTTGTCCAGGCCGGGCAACCAGAAATACGGGTCATAGCCAAATCCGCCCTGCCCGCGCGCCTGCTCGATGATTTCGCCGTCCCAGCGCCCTTCAGCGATGATCGGCTGCGGATCGTCGGCATGGCGCACGAACACCAGGGCACAGTAATAATAGGCCGATTTGTCGGCATGCGTCGCGAGGTCGGCAATCAGCTTTTGATTATTGCGCGCGTCGGACTTCGGCTCCCCGGCAAAACGTGCCGACAGCACGCCCGGCGCGCCGCCCAGCGCATTGACGCACACGCCGGAATCATCGGCCAATGCCGGCAAGCCGGTCAGCCGCGCCGCGTGGCGCGCCTTGGCAAGTGCATTTTCGACAAAGGTCGGGTGCGGCTCGTCCGCTTCCGGCACATTGAATTCGCGCTGTGTGCGGACGGCAAATCCGATCGGCGCGAGCATTTCGCCGAATTCTTTCAGCTTGCCGGCGTTATTTGATGCAAGAACAAGAGTACGGGACATGGGATCGATTGCTGCCAAGCGCACCGGGAGCGCGAAGAAGGCCATCTTCTACGCGCTCCCGGCATGCCTGGCGAGTCAGACAGGTTATGTAGTTGACGTTCTTATGACGACAGGCCGAGGGATTTTTTTTGCAGAGCGATCAAGTCGGCAATGCCGGATTGCGCCAGATCCAGCAAGCGATCCATGGTTGCACGGTCAAACGCCTCGCCTTCGGCGGTTCCTTGCACTTCGACAAAATGTCCGGCGTCGGTCATGACGACATTCATATCGGTATCGCAGCCGGAATCTTCAAGATAGTCGAGATCGAGCACTGGCTGGCCGCAGTAGACGCCAACCGACACGGCGGCGACGAAATGCTTGACCGGCATCGCGGCAATCAGTTTCGCTTCGGCCAGCTTGGCAAAGGCGTCGTAGGCAGCAACCATCGCGCCAGTAATCGATGCAGTGCGGGTGCCGCCGTCTGCCTGAATCACGTCGCAATCGAGATGCAAGGTGCGCTCGCCGAAACCGTTCAAATCGAACGCCGCGCGCAGGGAGCGCCCGATCAGGCGCTGGATTTCCTGAGTGCGCCCGGACTGCTTGCCCTTGGCCGCCTCGCGGTCCATGCGGCTGTGGGTTGAACGCGGCAGCATGCCGTATTCGGCGGTCATCCAGCCCTGGCCTTTTCCCTTCAGGAAGTTGGGGACCTTTTCTTCGATGCTGGCTGTGCAGATCACGCGCGTATCACCGAACTCGACCAATACTGATCCTTCGGCATGCTTGGTGTACTGGCGCGTCAGGCGCACGGCGCGCAACGCATCGGCGGCACGGCCGCTGGGTCGATTTTCAATCGTCATGGATTAATTCTTTGAAGTGATACGGGAAGTTTTTTCGATCGCGCCACGAATCTCGGCGATCGCCTTTTCGATTTCGCTTTCGTCGAACACGTCGCTCGGTTCCGGATCGGCATGGCGCGGTGCCTGGATTGTGGTGGTGACACTGCCAACAGGCAGGGTATGCGTGGTAATGGTACTCGGAGAATCCTGCAATGGATTGCCGCTCTCCCACGTCATCGCCAGTGCAGTGACATTATCGCTGGTCTTGCCCGCGATACTCACCGCAGTGGACAACAGATCCGGGACGGCTCGCACGACGGTATTGTTCTGCAAGGTCTGCGCCAGCACGTGGTCCGGCAAGACGGACCACAACCCATCGGAACAAAGCAGCAAGACGTCGCCCGGTTGCAAGCTGGCGCGGCGCGACAGTTCGACGATCGGCATGTTCGGCGCGCCCAGGCAATTGAACAACTTGTTGCGGTCGGGATGGGTATCTCGTTCGGAAGGATCGACCTTGCCTTGCGCAATCAACGTTTCGATACGCGAATGATCGCGCGTACGTGCGAGGATCTGTCCCTGGCGCATCCAGTACAGACGAGAATCGCCGCAGTGCGCCCAATAGGCGCTGTTGTGCTGCACGATACAGGCCACGATGGTCGTGCGCGGCGTTTCCGGCAAATTATTGATAGCGCGGTAACGATGAATCTCGCGGTGCGCCGCGAGGAAACTCTCTTCGAGAAATTTCTCCGGCTTTTTCACATAGGGAGTGGCGTTTTGCTGGAACAGCGAGCCGATCGTCTGCAGCGCAATGGTCGCTGCCGTTTCGCCTTGGATATGTCCGCCCATGCCATCCGCGAGCACGAGCAACAGCGCATCGCGGGTAAAGCTATACCCCATGCGGTCCTGGTTATTCCTGCGGCCGCCGATATGGCTTTCTTGGTAGACAGAAAATCGCATGAGTAAATTTATCGGGTGTTGTGATGGATGTTCGCAGCGTCGCCCGGCGCAGCTTTTCCAAAGCTGTTGAAAAAGCTGCGCAGCTTGGTTGAGACTTTTTCCAGCAGAGCGGTATCTTCTTCCCTTTTTTCAGCCACCGGTTCGCGCAGTGCTTTTTGCAATGCGAACACGCTTTGCGGACGTTCAAGCGGGTCGATGCGCAAGCTCCAGCGGATCACCTGGATCAGCTCGCGCGAATATGTGCTTTCCAGCTTGCGGAAATGATCCTCCATCTTGTCATTGGTCTTGCGCTGATCTGCCGGTTGCGGCGGCGCCCCGACCATGCAGGCGAACATCGAGGCGCCGATACTGTAGATGTCGGTCCAAGGGCCCAGATTGCCGTTCTTGATATACAGTTCCGGCGGCGCGAAACCCGGCGTGTACATCGGATACAGCTTTGGCATATCCGTTTTCAGGGTTTGGCGCGCGGCACCGAAATCCAGCAGGATCGGCGTGCCATCCATGCGCAGATAGATATTTGCCGGCTTCAGATCGAGGTGCAGCAGCTTGTTGGCGTGTACTTCGCGCAGGCCATTCATCACCTGATTGAACATTTTCCGGATGAAGCGTTCCGATACGAGTGGCCGCTCGCCCTTGTCGCGCCGCCGCAGAATATGGTCCTGCAATGAACGCCCGGATTCATAGGCCATCACCATATAGACGGTATCATTGGCGCGGAAGAAGTTCAGCACGCTGACCACGTTCGGATGGGAAATGCGCGCCAGCGCCCGCCCTTCCTCGAAGAAGCATTTCAGTCCGATGCGGAACACGGGCAGGTTTTCGGAAGCAATCGCCGGCACCAGTTCCCCAGGTTGGCGCAACGCCAGAGAGCTGGGCAGGTATTCCTTGATCGCGACGGCATTGCCGTCTTCATCGTATGCCAGATAGACAATACTGAACCCGCCGGACGCAATCTTCTTTACAATGCGGTATCCGGCAATTTCTAGTCCATCCGGCAACGGAGCGTTGTTTTGCGCAGCCATGTTGTCTCAAGTAATTGTTACTTGCGATTTTGTTGATAAATCCCTGTTTTGTAAAGAAGAACTACCTTGACTATCTGTAGCATGACCGGGTACGCGGTCACCACACGTGAATCTTCCGCCGGAACCCTGACGGTGGAGCTCAAGAGCGTCAACTCCCGCTTTCTCGACCTACAGTTCCGTATCAACGATGATTTGCGCGCCCTCGAACCAACATTGCGCGAAGCAATTATGGCGCGAGTCCAGCGCGGCAAGGTGGAATGCCGCCTGAGCTTTGGCCGCAAATCCGTTGCGGGATCAACACAAAATCTGAATACGATTGCGCTGGATGGATTATCAAAAATGCAAAATGAAATCCGCCAACGCTTCCCCGATGCGCGGGTGCTGACCGTCAATGAATTATTGCGTTGGCCCGGCGTGATCGAAGAAGGAGAAATCACGCAGGACGCCCTGCAGGCCGACGTGCAGGCGACGCTGGCGGAGGCGCTGGATGCATTTGTCGCCACGCGTGCGCGCGAAGGCGCCGCCCTGCAAGCCATGCTGCTCACGCGCATCGACGAGATGGAAGCTATTGTGCAACGCATTACGCCGCTGATTCCGCAGGCAATCGCGCAATTCCAGCAAAAAGCGACCGAGCGCATGAAAGAAGCGCTGGGCTTGGCAGTTCAAAATGCCACAGGCGCTGCGCAAACTCTGTCACATGAAGAAGCGCTCGAGCGCATTCGCCAGGAAGTGACGATCTATGGCATCCGTGTCGACATTGCCGAAGAACTAACCCGTCTGTCGACCCACTTGTCCGAAACGCGCCAAGTCCTGAAAAAAGGCGGCCAGGTCGGCAAGCGCCTCGATTTCATGATGCAGGAACTCAACCGCGAAGCGAACACGGTCGGCTCCAAGGCCGCCGTCAAGGAATTGTCCGACGCCTCGATGGCAATGAAGCTCCTGATTGAGCAGATGCGAGAACAAGTTCAGAATCTCGAATAATTCCGATTTACCCCTTTTTAACCATTTGCAGCACACTACAGGGAGCCCTATGTCCGACGCCCGTCCTTCCTCCGGCAGCCTGTTCATGGTGGTCGCGCCTTCCGGCGCCGGCAAATCCACCCTGGTCAACGCGCTTCTGGCGCAGGAACCGGCCATCAAGCTGTCCATCTCGTTTACGACGCGCCAGCCGCGCCCGCTGGAGCAGCACGGCCGCGAATACTATTTCACGACCGTTGACGATTTCCTAAAGCGGCGCGAAGCCGGGGAATTTTTGGAATCGGCTGAAGTCCATGGAAATTATTACGGCACTTCGCGCCTGCTCATTGAAGAGCAAATGAAGGCTGGCACCGACGTTTTGCTGGAAATCGACTGGCAAGGCGCCCAGCAAGTGAAAAAGCGCTTTCCACATGCGGTCGGCATTTTCATTCTGCCGCCGTCGATCGCCGCACTGGAAGAGCGCCTGAAAAAGCGCGGCCAAGACGACGATCACGTGATTACGCGCCGCATCCTGGCTGCCGGCGGCGAAATCGCGCACGCCCCGGAGTTCGAATATGTTATTATTAATCAAGAGTTTGCGACCGCTTTGTCCGAACTGACCGCGATAGTCAAAGCGACTCGTTGCCGGTTTGCGCAACAAGCAGCGCGCAACGCCTCCCTGTTCGCCCAGCTGGGCATCCATGCCATCATTAGCTGATACCGATTTTTTAGGAGTAAGAATGGCCCGCATTACCATTGAAGATTGCCTCAAACAAATTCCGAACCGCTTCCAGTTGACCCTGGCTGCCACCTATCGTGCACGCCAGCTGCTGCAAGGCCACACCCCCAAGGTGGAAGCCAAGGACAAGCCGACCGTGATCGCGCTGCGCGAGATTGCATCCGGCAAGGTCGGAATCGAAATGCTGAAAAAAGTCCCCAGCTAGGTTTCACCATTACCATGCAGCTGATATGCTTACCGTATGAACTTGACACCTGCGGATTCAACGCTATCAGTTGCGCCCAATAACCGGGCGGCATCCGATCGCCCGGCATCACGAAATTCCGATTCCCCTCCGAAGTCCGACCCGAACGGCCAAAGCGCCGGTGTCGCGTCCGTCACACTGCTGATCAACAAGCTGGCCGAATACCTGACGCCTTCCGACATGAAGAAGGTGAAGGAAGCGTATCGCTTCTCCGACGAGATGCACCTGGGGCAGATACGCAAGTCCGGCGAGCCGTACATCTCTCACCCCATCGCTGTTGCTGAAATCTGCGCCGACTGGAAGCTCGATGCGCAAGCGATCATGGCGGCGCTGCTGCATGACGTGATGGAGGATCAGGATGTCACCAAGGATGAATTGATCGAACGCTTCGGCGCACCGGTCGCGGCCCTGGTCGATGGCTTGTCGAAACTGGACAAGATCGAATTCCAGAGCCAGATAGAGGCGCAGGCCGAGAATTTCCGCAAGATGCTGCTGGCGATGGCGCGCGACGTGCGCGTCATCCTGGTCAAACTGGCCGACCGGCTGCACAACATGCGCACGCTGGACTTCATGTCGCCGGAAAAGAAGCGCCGCATTGCGCGCGAGACGATGGAAGTCTACGTGCCGATCGCGCACCGCCTCGGCCTGAACAATATCTACCGAGAGCTGCAGGACCTGTCGTTTTCGCACCTGTATCCGGTACGCTACCGGACCCTGTCAAAAGCGGTGAAAGCCGCGCGCGGCAACCGGCGCGAAGTGGTCAGCAAGATCATGGAATCGGTGAAGACCACGCTGGCCGCCACCGGCATCCAGGCGCAGGTGTACGGCCGCGAAAAGACGCTGTATGGCATTTACCGAAAGATGCGCAACAAGCACCTGTCGTTCTCGCAGGTGCTGGACGTGTACGGTTTCCGCATCGTGGTCGACAGCTTCGCCAACTGTTATGTCGCGTTGGGCACCTTGCATGCGCTGTACAAGCCGATGCCCGGCAAGTTCAAGGACTACATCGCCATTCCGAAAATGAATGGCTACCAGTCGCTGCACACCACGCTGATCGGCCCCTACGGCACGCCGGTCGAGTTCCAGATCCGCACCCAGGAAATGCACCGCGTGGCGGAAGCCGGCGTGGCGGCGCACTGGCTGTACAAGGACGAGGAAGCCGGCCTGACCGACCTGCAACAGCGCACCCACGCCTGGCTGCAGTCGCTGCTCGACATCCAGAAGCAGACCGGCGATTCGGCCGAATTTCTGGAGCATGTGAAGGTCGACCTGTTTCCCGATTCGGTCTACGTGTTCACGCCGAAATCAAAGATTATCGCGCTGCCGCGCGGCGCCACCGTACTCGATTTCGCCTACACCATCCATACCGACATCGGCGACCAGGCGATTGCAGCAAAAATTAACCACGAGCCAGCCGCCTTGCGCAGTGAACTGCGCAACGGCGATATTGTCGAGATCACCACCGCGCCATCTTCGCGTCCAAGCCCGAACTGGCTCACATTCGTCCGTACCGGCAAGGCGCGCTCGGCAATCCGCCATCATCTGCGCACCGTCAATCTGTCGGAATCGACCGAACTCGGCAAGCGGCTGCTGGCACAGGCGCTCAGCGCGCTGCACATCGGCCCGCTTCTGGCCGATCCGCTGGCGGAAAAACTGCTCAATGAGTCCAGCGCGAAGTCGCTCGACGAGCTGTACGCCGACATCGGCGTCGGCAAGCGCATGGCGACCCTGGTGGCGCGGCATATACGGGGCCTGATCGAAAGCGAATCCGGCATGCCGCTGCCGGACGTCGACGCCGATGCGCCCGGCAAGCT
The DNA here is from genome assembly GCF_000818395.1 of Noviherbaspirillum autotrophicum. GTDB lineage: Bacteria > Pseudomonadota > Gammaproteobacteria > Burkholderiales > Burkholderiaceae_D > Noviherbaspirillum > Noviherbaspirillum autotrophicum. Next base: position 1,401,643 of record NZ_JWJG01000028.1, read on the forward strand.
CGATCCGGTCACCATCTCTGGCAATGAAGGCGTATCGGTGCAACTTGCGCCCTGCTGCCAGCCGATTCCGGGCGATACGATCATCGGCCAGCTCAAACGCGATCAAGGCATCAGCGTGCATGCGATCGACTGCGATTTTGCAAAGCGCCAGCGCCTGAAGGAACCCGACCGCTGGATCGAGCTGGTATGGGGCGCGGACCTCAACCGCCGCTTCGACTGCCGACTGAAGATCCTGGTGCGTAATGAAAAAGGCGTGCTCGCGCGCGTGGCGGCGGAAATCGGCGAATCCGACGCCAACATCACCTATGTCGGTATGGACGACGACAAAGACACCCTGATGAAGTTGCTGCGCTTTACCGTGCAAGTGGAAGACCGCGTTCACCTGGCCCGCCTGATGCGCAATGTGCGCAAGATACCGGGCGTGACCCGCATCCTGCGCGAGCGCGCCTAGCTGCCCGAACAGCACCTCGCAAGACCGCGCATTCCCGCCCTACGGGTTGTGAATCTGCTTGTGCATTCGGCGCAGGCCGAGCCAGACTCCTGCGGCCACCACCGGCACCAATACGCCAGTCGCCAAATCCGGATTAATTGGCCAGCCGACGGCCTTGGCCGCCTTCCCGGCATAGCCGAACAGGCCAACCATGTAGTACGAAATCGCCGCCACCGACAGCCCTTCGACCGCCTGCTGCAGGCGCAACTGCTGTGCCGCGCGTGCATTCATCGATTGCAGTATCTGGCGGTTCTGCTGCTCCTGCACGATGCCGACGCGGGTGCGCAGCAGGTCATTGGTGTGCGCGATGCGCTCGGCCAGAGCTTCCTGGCGGCGTGCAATCGAGGCACAGGTATTCATCGCCGGCGTCAGGCGCCGATCCATGAATTCGACGACCGTCGGAAAGCCTTCGATGCGCGTCTCGCGCAATTCGTCGATGCGCGCGTCGACCAGCCGGAAGTAGGCTTGCGACGCCGAAAAGCGGTAGCTGTTATCGAGCGCAAGCTTTTCGATGCGCGCCGCCAGGCCGGTAATCGTGTTGAGCAAGGCCTGCTCGCGATCGGTGTCGGCCGCGGATAACGCGTGCGCGTCGGCGATGACGCCATCGACCATTTCCACTGTCAGAGCAGCGAGCTCTCCCTCGATCACATTGAGTATCGGCGTGGCTTGCTGAGCATGCGGCAGGCCAAGCAAGGCCATCATGCGGTAGGTTTCGATCTCCAGCACGCGCTGCACCAGGCGCCCGGACTGCTGTTCGTGCAGGCCGACGTCGCGCACCACGAAGCGGCTGAACCCGTCCGACTGGATCAGAAAATCCGTCCACAGCTCCCCGCCTTCCAGCACGCGGCTGCCGACCAGATTGTTTCCTTCAAAAACGCGCCGCAAGCCCGTAGCGAAAGTATCGCTGGCGCCGCGCGTGCGGTCGAGCACGACATGGGCCGCAACCATGATCTTTCCTTGCAAGCCTGCCAGCCATGCCTGCGGCAGGTGAAACAGCGGAACGCGCTCGAACGCTTCCGCCAACGGCAGATCCGCTTCATGGCGCTGCGCAAAGGTATAGGTCGCAAACTCGGTATGGCATTCCCATTTCAGCCGGAAGCGGCCAAAGTCATGGAAAAAATACTTGGCGTCAGATACCGGCGCAGTGACGCCGAAATGTGCGCACAGCGACGATAGTAGCGCGTGCTGCACGACCGCATTGTTGCCACCGGATTGACCTTGATCGCGGGCGTACACCGCCAGATGGGTAAGGCTTTCCGGCGCATCCAGCCTCAGGTAGGGACGCGAATGCACTTCGGCGGCCAGGGGCACGCGCAAGGCATGGTTCAGTTTCGAATAGACGATCGCCATGGATAAGCCAGTTGTTGAGAAATTCTTTCAATTTAGCAAATTTTGTGCCGAATAGATGACGGTGTGTGGACGTATTAGGCAGCGCCTGCCAAAAAAAGCCCTTGCAACCGCCGGGCTGCAAGGGCATTGCGCTTCATGAATTGGATAACTTATCTATGGCGCCGGATAACGCACTTCCAGTATGGTCAGCTCATCGACCCCGGACGGGGTCCGCAGCACCACGGACTCACCTTCGCGCGCCTTGGTCAGCGCCCGCGCCACCGGGGAAATCCAGCTGATCTTGCCATTGAGCGGATCCAGCTCGTCGATGCCGACAATGGTGATCGTGTGTTCCTCGCCGGCCTGGTTTTCATAGGTGACAGTCGCACCGAAAAAAATCTGGTCGCTGCCATGATGCACACTTGGATCGACCACTTCGGCGATGTCCAGGCGCTTGGTCAGGAAACGGATACGGCGGTCGATCTCGCGCAAGCGGCGCTTGCCGTAGATGTAATCGCCGTTCTCGGAGCGGTCGCCGTTGGATGCAGCCCACGAGACGATCTTCACCACTTCCGGTCGCTCGACATCGATCAAATGCAGCAGCTCCTGCTTCATGCGCTGATGTCCCTGCGGCGTCATGTAGTTTTTCGTTCCGGCGGGGATGGCGGGCAATGCGCCTTCTAGCTCGTCGTCGTCTTCGCTCTCTTTGACAAATGCTTTACTCATAATGCGTCATTGTAGCGCCATGCTGCGCATATCGATGCCAGTCATGACCGTCCTAATTCGCACCATCCGTGACACGGTTGCTCCATTTGTACGCAGCCAGCTGAAGACCATAGAAATCTTCGCTCGACAATCGCAACTTCCTCAGCAACGGTGCAATCGAGGGCTCTGCGTCCCGGACCTGTTCAACCGATTCGGCCAGCGTCAACAGGTCGCCATAGAAGCCCTGCCGAGCCAGCAATGCGTCGCGCACGTCCTTGGCGACTGAAACCTGTTTCAGGATTTCTTGCATTGGCATGCCGAACAAGGCATCCATCAGCGACATGGTCCCGACGGTGAATGCGACGTCGGCGACATGGCGATCGTCCGGACAAATTTTCGCAGCGATCAGTTCCAGCAGGCGCCCGCGGGTACTCGCCAGAATCAGCAGCGGTGACGCGGCATGCACGGTCTTGCCGGGTTCGGCATACAAGAGAATCTGCAGCCAGCAGTATAGTTGGCGCTTGCCGAGCACGGCCAGAGCCTGCCCGATGGAATCGATACGCTGCGCCGCGCCCGATGACGGCATATTGGCCATGCGCAGCAATGGCAAGGCCAGCGCCGCGTCCTGCTTGATGCTGTGCTCCAGCTCGGAGCTGTCCGCGTTCTCCGTGATTTGCGCCATCAGGCGGACGATGGTCATCTGCGACGGCGACAGCTTTTTTCCGGATAAAACAAACGGCTTCGCAAAATAGTAGCCTTGAAAATATGCGAAGCCGAGCTCAAGGCATTGTCGAAACTGCCCCAGGTTTTCCACCTTCTCGGCCAGCAGTTTTTTTCCTGCATGGATGAAGCGGGTACTCAAATTGCGCAACTCCGCCTCCCCCATGCCGCAGATGTCGATCTTGATGACCTGAACAAGGGGCAACAGCCGCCGCACGCTGTCGGTTTCAGCCACCACGTCGTCGAGTGCGAACACATAACCCGCCTTCGACAGCTCTGCGATGCGCGTGACGACGTCATCGGTGGCCTCGACGGTTTCCAGCACTTCGAGTACGACCTTATCCTTGGGCAGGAAGTGGATGAAATCGCTACTGAGCACTGCTGCATCGACATTGATGAAGCCGCGCAGCGTGCCAACCACGTTATGAAGTCCGAGTTCCGATGCATGCGCAATGACGGACGCCGTCGCATAGACGTCGTCCGTGACGTTCGCCGGCCCATCGGTTCCGGTTCGAAACAGCAATTCGTATGCAACGAGATTTTGATTACGGTCCAGGACGGGCTGGCGCGCAAGAAAGAATTCCTTGGCGCGCTGCAAGGGCAACGGTGCTTGCGGAAAAGAGTGGAGAACCAGGTCATTCATTGATGAAGTGGTGCTCCTCTTGGCCGGCTGTGCGCAGCGCGCGAGGTCGACAGCAGAATTGCATCGATGCGGCGTGGCATGGGCTATTTTTGCGGTATGTATTTTCTATCGATAGAAGCCGATTTTTTCATGTCGGCGGTCGAACCTGAACCTCATCGATCCAGGAAAACAGGCAGTGCCGCTTCGTGCCGGCATGGCCTGCCCACCTGTCATGCAATTAACGTACCTTGCCCGGATAAGCCATTTCCATCGGCGCGCCTCGTCGTTCAGGTGCGACGCGTGCCGGTATGCGGTATCACGGTTTCGCCGGTTTCCAAAGTAAAACCAGCCTTGTCGTCCGTACCGAGCGCCGCCACCAGATAAGGCATCAATTCGCGCAGCATCGGCTCCAATGTCCAGGGCGGATTGATGATGAACATGCCGCTGCTGCGCAAGCCGAATCCGTCGGGCGCCGGGCCGCTTACCGACAGCGTCACGTTCAGCCAACCATTGCCCGGCAGGCGCTTGAGCCGGTCCGGCAACTGGCGCGATTCCATACGTTGCAACACCGGATACCACACCGCGTAGGTGCCGGTGGCAAAGCGTTTCAATGCGTCGTCGAGCGTATCCTTCACCTTGCGGTAATCGTCCTTGACTTCGTAAGGCGGGTCGATCAGCACCAGCCCCCGCCTTGATGGCGGCGGCAACAGGGCTTTCAAGCCGGCGAAGCCGTCGCCCTTCTGGATCATCACGCGCTTGCCACGCACGCTGGAGCGTTGCCCCTGAGCGGCGGCATGCGCTTCCAACTTGCGGAAATTATCTTCCAGGATCTTGCTATCGCTGGGATGCAACTCGAAAAGCCGGATGCGGTCCTGTTCTCGTAATACTTTTTCGGCGCAATAGGGAGAGCCCGGGTAATAGCGCATTTTTCCGCTCGGGTTCATCTCCTTTACCAGCTGCAGATATTCGCCCAGCGCCGGGGGCAAATCCTTGCGTTCCCACAGCTTGGCAATGCCGGATTCAAATTCGGCACTCTTGGCTGCATAGCCGGTATCCAATTCATAAACACCGGCGCCGGCATGGGTATCGACGTACATGTACGCCGCATCTTTTTGGCCGAGATAGCGCAACAACTGGATCAGAACGGTGTGTTTGAGCACGTCGGCATGATTGCCTGCGTGGAAGGCGTGGCGGTAGCTCAGCATAGGGATTGACGAATAAGGCGGGGGAATGGAGAGGCGCCATTGTAACAAGCAGACGCAGTCGCAAATAAAAATAAAAAAACCGCACCCTGAGGTGCGGTTTTTCTGCCGAGCCGGCGAAGATCAGTGGAACTGCTCTTCTTCGGTCGAACCGGTCAGTGCCTTCACGGAAGACGAACCGCCTTGGATCACGGTGGTCACGTCGTCGAAGTAGCCTGCGCCAACTTCCTGCTGGTGCGACACGAAGGTGTAACCCTTTTCGCGTGCTGCGAATTCCGGCTCCTGCACCATGTTCACGTAGTGCTTCATGCCTTCGCCGCGAGCGTATGCGTGCGCGAACTGGAAGGTGTTGAACCAGTTGACATGGATACCGGCCAGCGTGATGAACTGATACTTGTAGCCCAGTTCGGACAGCTTTTCCTGGAATTCGGCGATGGTCTTGTCGTCGAGGTTCTTCTTCCAGTTGAAGGACGGCGAGCAGTTGTAGGACAACAGCTTGCCCGGGCACTTGGCGTGCACGGCTTGCGCGAATTCGCGGGCAAAGCCCAGATCCGGCGTACCGGTTTCGCACCATACCAGGTCAGCGTACGGAGCGTATGCAACGCCACGGCTGATCGCTTGCTCCAGACCGTTCTTGACGCGGTAGAAGCCTTCCTGGGTACGCTCGCCGGTCAGGAACGGCTTGTCGTTGGCGTCGTGATCGGAAGTGATCAGGTTAGCAGCTTCTGCGTCGGTACGAGCCAGAACGATGGTCGACACGCCCATGACGTCAGCAGCGAAACGAGCAGCAACCAGCTTCTCGATTGCTTCTTGCGTCGGAACCAGCACCTTGCCGCCCATGTGGCCGCACTTCTTCACTGCAGCCAGCTGGTCTTCAAAGTGCACGCCCGCTGCGCCTGCAGCGATCATGTTCTTCATCAGTTCGAAAGCGTTCAGCACGCCGCCGAAACCGGCTTCCGCATCAGCGACGATCGGCAGGAAGTAGTCGACGAAGTTGGCGTCGCCCGGGTTGATGCCACGCGACCACTGGATTTCGTCAGCGCGCTTGAAGGTGTTGTTGATACGACGAACCATGGTCGGTACGGAGTCGTATGCGTACAGCGACTGGTCGGGGTACATGGTTTCGGAGGTGTTGCCGTCGGCAGCGACTTGCCAGCCCGACAGATACACGGCTTCCAGGCCAGCTTTGGCTTGCTGCATTGCTTGGCCGGCGGTGATTGCGCCGAAGGCGTTCACATAGCCCTTCTTGGCGCCGCCGTTGACCTTTTCCCACAGCTTTTCAGCGCCGCGCTTGGCGAACGTGTACTCGGGCTGCAGGGAACCGCGCAGACGGACGACGTCTTCAGCGGAGTAGTTGCGCTTGATACCCTTCCAGCGCGGATTCTCAGCCCAGTCTTTTTCGAGTGCCTTAATTTGCTCTTCGCGAGATGCCATGGTCATTCTCCTGTGGTAAAGCGAGTGAAAAGAAAAAAGAAAACTTGATGGGAGAATGATATGCGGTTTTTTGCGAGGCAACAAGGTCTTATATAAGACATATAACCAAAATTAAATCATTCATTTTCAATGACTTATAAAAAGCATTTCGCGATACAAAAACATTTTTCTTACAATGAAACAATTTTGTGATGTATTGCGTCATGTTTTTTCACAATACAAAACGTAATTTTTGGATCGTGAAATTTGCGTTATGTCTTGAGGAAAGTTTGGTTAAGGGCGATTGAGAGGTTGATTGGAATCAATTAATAGCCTTACAACCGCCATTCCCGCTGCCGGCGGGCGCTGATGCGCGCATGCCGGCAGCGAGGCTCAGCGCATCTTGCAGGTCTTGACGCCAAAAATCGCATACAACGGACACCAATTTACCAAGGCCGTCACCAAGGGAACGATGCCGATCAGGGCAATCCATTTCAAGTCGCCCTGGAGGAAGAAAAACAGGCTGAAGAAAACCGCAGCCAGAATCAGCCGGATGGCCTTGTCGACGGTACCGATGTTTGCATTCATGAAACGCTCCTTACGTCAGTGACGGAATTGCTTCAGCATAGGCAAACGCGCAGCCGGCGTCTGTAACCTAGGTCACATAACACGACGGGGACACGTCAACGAGCGACGCTCAGGGTATGCAGCTTGGCGGCATCAATGATGTCAACCCGCCCGCGCCCCAGCGCAAGCATCCCCCGCTGGGCGAAATCATCCAGCAGGCGGCTGATCATTTCGCGCACCGTTCCCAGTTCATCGGCAAGCTGCTGGTGCGTCAGTTTGATCGTACCGCCAGGTCCCGCAGCCGCGGCATTCCCCAGTCCAGCATGCGCCAGCAGCGCCGCCGCCAGGCGAACGTCCAGCCTGAGCGTGACAACCTCCTCGACCAGTTCCATCGTGTTGACGAGCCGGTTGCCCAGCGCGCGAAACATCGCATTCCGGAAGGCGGCGTTGTTCGCAATGCATTCGTTGAACAAGCCGGACGGCATGACAATCAGTCGCGTCGCCTCGCCCGCGATGCCGCTGGCCGGATAATGGCCGCCGCCGAGCAGACAGCCCAGCGAGAGGATACACGGCTCATCCGGGGTCACCCGGTACAGCTCGATGCGGCGACCATTGGCAAGATGCTTGAACACGCGCACCACGCCTGACAGGATGATCGGAAAACCGCCGCAATCGCTGCCCGTGTCGAAAACCTGCGTGCCGGCCGGCAGATCGAGCACCGGCTGAGCGGCCAACAATGCCAGCACCGACGGCGAAAGCCCCGCCAGCAGCGGCTGCGACGTATCCAGCAAAGAAGCAGCGGTCACCATGTAGACACGCGCCGTGGGTCAGGCCAGCGGCTGGGATGCCACCAGCACGCCGTCGGCATCGGCATAGATCCAGTCGCCCGGGTTGATCGCAACGCCTGCAATCGATACGCGCAAATCGCGGTCGCCCACGCCCTTGCGCACGCTGCGCTGGGGATGGGTGGCGAGCGCGCGCACGCCGATGTTGCAGGTGTTGATTTCTTCCGAATCACGGATGCAGCCGTTGACGATGATGCCGGCCCAGCCGTTTTTCTCGGCCAGCACGCCCAGGTTGCCCCCCACCAGCGCGCATTGCAGGCTGCCACCGCCATCGACGACCAGCACCCGGCCGTTACCCGGCGTTTCGAGCGCCTGTCGTACCAGTACATTGTCTTCGAACACCTTGAGCGTGGCTGCCTGGCCGGAAAACTTCACCAACTTGCCGAACTTCTGGAATACGGGCGGCACCACGGCCAGCGCGCCGGTCGCCAGTTTGTCCTCATTCGCATCGCAAATATCGCAGGTCGCAAAACTCATCCGCTTCTCCTTGGGTCAAAAAGCAGCATTGTAAGCGAGCTCGCAGACAAAAAAGCCGCCGGCGGTGCGCGGCGGCTGTTCGCGACCTGCAGGCATGGCTATGCAGCCGCCCGCGTCCCGGACGCTCGTGCCGTGTTCACGCCGACGCTGACGGCGGTGAAGATCGCCAGCGACTGGAACAGGCCGATGCAGATAAACACCCAGGATGGATGACTTGCATCCATCAATGCACCAAACAACACCGGCGCTCCCGCCAGGCCGATGTCGAGCCCGGAATACACGACGCCGTACACGCGGCCGGTCGCATTCTTGGGCGCGGCGGCGCGAATCAGCAAGTCGCGCGACGGTCCCGCGATGCCGGCGCCGAAGCCAATGACGCCCATGAGCACGATCGCCAGCAGCGACGGCACGATGCCGGCGGCGATGACGAGCGAGACAAGGCCCGAACCGGTAAATGCCATCGCGATGGTGCGCTCGTGGCGCGAGGTGCGCGATGCCATGAAGCCGCCCACCACCATCCCGGCGGCCGACGCCAGCATGTAGGCGGTGTAGCCGGCAGTGGCCGAGGCCAGCGACATGCCGTACAGCGCGCGCAGGCTGGACGACGAAAAACTCTGGATGCCGCCCAGCGCCATGGCGGTGATGAAGAAGAATGCAAAGCACATCCATACCGCCGGCAAACGCATGAAGTCGAGCGCATGTCCGCCTGCGGCGCTCTTGCCTGCGGCCGCGACGGCCGTTCTTGCCTCATCCGTATGCAGCAAGTCGCGATACGCAAACAGGATCGCCAAGGTTGCGAACGGAATGCATGCGGCGGCAGCCAGCGCGGTACGCCACGTCGACAGCGCCGCAATCGTGGTCAGGAAGACCGGCGCCGCCGCCCAGCCGAGATTGCCGGAAATACCGTGCACCGAAAAGGCATGACCGAGGCGCTGCGTGGACACACGCTTGTTGAGCAAGGTGAAGTCCGCCGGATGAAACACGCTATTGCCGAGCCCGGCCAGCATGGAGCCTGCCAGCAGCAGCACATAGCTGTGCGCCTGCGACAGCAGTAGCGCCGACAAGCCGAGCAGTCCGATGCCCGAAAACAGCACCGCACGCGCGCCAACCCGATCGACGACGAAGCCGGCCAGCGCCTGCCCGACGCCGGACACGATGAAGAATACCGTCATCAGCAAGCCCAGTTCCGCATACGACAGGCTGAATGCCTCCTTCAGCCACGGGAAAAGCGGCGCCAGGATCAAGTGAAAGAAATGCGATACGCCGTGGGCGACGCCCACCAGGCCGATCACCTGCGCATCGCGACGCAGGGAAGGAATTGCTGCTGCACTCATTGCCGCCTCGTTGAATAGTCGATGCAAAGAGTGTAAGCAAAAACATTTCGTCTGTTTTAAGATAAAAAGACAATCTTTATCGAGAAAACGACAGCGCTCTGCAGCACTTCCCATGGCCATTCAACCCGTCACCCATACCCGCCTGCATTTGCCGGGCACCGCGCCGACTGCCGAGCGCCCCGTGCGCCTGGTGGCGCGCGACCTCGACGCCGCCGAATTGCTGGCCGCGCATCGTCATGCCTGGGGACAGGTCACCTATGCACTGGACGGCGTGGTGCGCGTCACCGTCGGCAATACCAGCTGGATCGTGCCGCCGCAGCGCGCCATCTGGATTCCCGCCCAGGCGCAACACGAGGTCGTCACGCTGGAAAAGGCGCGCCTGCGCGCCTTGTACGTGCAGGCCGGCGCCGCTCCGTTCCAGGGCGAACAATGCGAAGTGCTGGACGTGACACCCCTGCTGCGCGAGCTGGTGGTCGCGCTGTCGCAGGCGGATGCGGGAGCGCCCCGCGAGGCGATGCTGTCGGCGCTGATTCTCGATGAACTGGCCCGCTCGGCCACCCTGCCGATCTGCGTGGCCCTGCCCGAGGACAAGCGTCTGCGGTCCTTATGCGAAATGCTGATCGCCAAGCCGGCCTCGCCGCTCACCCTGGAAGACTGGGCCGGACGCGTGGGAGCGTCCGGCCGCACGCTGGCGCGCCTGTTCGAGCGCGAGCTCGGCATGAGTTTCAGTCAGTGGCGCCAGCAGGTGCGGCTGGCGCATGCCGCGCCCCTGATCGCACGAGGCATGCCGCTGTCGCGCGTGGCTGCCGAGCTCGGCTATGCCAGTCAGTCGGCGTTTTCGGCGATGTTCAAGAAAACCTTCGGGCAATCGCCGACCGCGTTTTTCGCGCGCGTAGAAAGCTAAAACCAAAAGGAAAAGGCCACTCACCGTGGCCTTTTCCCTTGCTGCGGCAAATCAGGCCGCACCTAGTGCGCCACCTTCTCGAACGCCAGCCCGCCATTATTCGGCGTGACCGAAACCGTGTCCTTCGGACCGAAACGGCCCTCCAGAATCAGTTTCGACAGCGGATTCTCGATCTCCTGCTGGATCGCCCGCTTCAATGGCCGCGCGCCGTACACCGGGTCGAAACCGGCTTCCGCAATCTTCTGCAGCGCGGCAGCCGACACGTCCAGCCGGATATCCATCTTGGCCAGCCGCTGCTCCAGCACCTGCAGCTGGATACGGGCGATGGCGCCGATGTTCCTCTCGTCGAGCGCATGGAATACCACGATCTCGTCGATGCGGTTGATGAACTCCGGGCGGAAATGCGATTTCACCTCGGCCATCACCGCCAGCTTCACCAGCGCCGGATCGCTCTCGTCCATCGACTGGATCTTGTGCGAACCGAGGTTGGAGGTCATCACGATCACGGTGTTTTTGAAATCCACCGTACGCCCCTGGCCGTCGGTCATGCGGCCGTCGTCCAGCACCTGCAGCAGCACGTTGAACACGTCCGGATGCGCCTTCTCGATCTCGTCGAGCAGAATCACGCAATACGGCTTGCGCCGCACCGCTTCGGTCAGGTAGCCGCCTTCTTCATAGCCGACATAGCCGGGAGGCGCGCCGATCAGCCGCGCGACCGAATGCTTCTCCATGAACTCGCTCATGTCGAGCCGGATCAGCGCTTCCTCGGTATCGAACAGGAACGATGCCAGCGCCTTGCACAGCTCGGTCTTGCCCACGCCGGTCGGCCCGAGGAACATGAACGAGCCGTACGGGCGGTTCGGATCGGCCAGGCCGGCGCGCGAACGGCGGATCGCATCCGACACCGCGACGATGGCTTCGTGCTGGCCGACCACGCGCTTGTGCAATTCGTCTTCCATGTGCAGCAACTTGTCGCGCTCGCCTTGCATCATTTTCGATACCGGGATGCCGGTAGCGCGCGACACCACCTCGGCGATTTCTTCCGCGCCGACCTGGGTGCGCAGCAGCTTGCGCTCGGCCTTCTTGTCTTCGCCGATATCAGCCTGCTTCAGCTGGGCTTCCAGTTGCGGCATCCGGCCGTACTGCAGCTCGGACATCTTTTGCCAGTCGCCCTTGCGCTTGGCTTCTTCCATCTGCAGCTTGATCTTTTCGATTTCTTCCTTGATGTGCTGGGTGCCCTGCACCGCGCCCTTTTCCGCCTTCCACACCTCTTCCAGGTCGGCATACTCGCGCTCGAGCTTGTGGATTTCCTCCTCGATCAGCCCGAGGCGCTTCTGCGAAGCCTCGTCGGTTTCCTTCTTCACGGCTTCGCGCTCGATCTTCAGCTGGATCAGGCGGCGGTCGAGCTTGTCCATAACCTCCGGCTTGGAATCGATTTCGATCTTGATCTTCGATGCGGCTTCGTCGATCAGGTCGATTGCCTTGTCGGGAAGGAAGCGATCGGTGATATAGCGATGCGACAGCTCGGCGGCGGCAACGATGGCCGGGTCGGTAATCTCGACGCCATGATGCACTTCGTACTTTTCCTGCAGGCCGCGCAGGATGGCGATGGTCGATTCCACGCTCGGCTCGTCGACCAGGATCTTCTGGAAGCGGCGTTCCAGCGCGGCATCCTTTTCCACGTACTTGCGGTATTCATCAAGCGTGGTTGCGCCGATGCAGTGCAGCTCGCCGCGCGCCAAGGCGGGCTTGAGCATGTTGCCGGCGTCGATTGCGCCCTCCGCCTTGCCGGCGCCGACCATGGTATGCAATTCATCGATGAAGACGATGGTCTGGCCTTCATCCTGCGCGATTTCCTTCAGAACCGCTTTCAGGCGTTCCTCGAATTCACCGCGATACTTTGCACCGGCCAGCAGCGCGGCCATATCGAGTGACAGTACGCGCTTGGATTTCAGGCTTTCCGGCACTTCGCCGTTGACGATGCGCTGCGCAAGCCCTTCGACGATCGCGGTCTTGCCGACGCCCGGCTCGCCGATCAGCACCGGGTTGTTCTTGGAACGGCGCTGCAAGACCTGGATCGCGCGGCGGATTTCGTCGTCGCGGCCAATTACCGGATCAAGCTTGCCGGAGCGGGCGCGCTCGGTCAGGTCCAGCGTGAATTTTTTCAGCGCTTCGCGTTGCCCTTCCGCATCCTGAGACGACACGTTGCCGCCGCCGCGCACCGCGTCGATGGCGGCTTCCAGCGACTTGCGCGTCAATCCGCTATCGCGTGCCAGGCGGCCGGCATCGGACCTGTCGTCGGTCAGGGCGAGCAAAATCATTTCGCTGGCGATGAACTGGTCGCCGCGCTTCTGCGCTTCCTTGTCGGCCAGGTTCAGCAAGGCCACGGACTCGCGCCCGATCTGCACTTCTCCGCCGGTGCCCTCCACCTTCGGCAAGCGCTCCAGCGCATGTTTCAGCGCGTTCTGCATGCCGCCAACGTTGACGCCGGCGCGTTGCAACAGCGAACGCGCGCCGCCGTCGTCCTGGTTCAAAAGCGCAGTCAGAATGTGCACCGGCTCGATGTACTGGTTGTCGTTGCCGACCGCCAGACTTTGAGCATCGGACAGAGCCTCCTGCAATTTGGTAGTCAATTTGTCGAGACGCATGGATGTAATCTCCAGAAATTCGATTTGCTAACAACTTGGGGACGGCGAGACATCTTTTCAAGCAAGCTTTTTGATTGTGGCTATTTCAACTTCAGAATGGGATGGATCTACATCAAATTCAAGCGAAATGCGTGAAGCCTGCCCTCTATGGCAAATAGATTCCAAAAAAGCAATAAAACTGAAGATGGGATGCGCGAAGACGGCCACGGGGCTTGTGGCCGGAATGAAGATCAGGAGCCGGAGATGGCGCGGTAGGTCGCTAGCCCGGCAATGCAGAATGCGATGGAGCCGAAGAGATGGAGTGCGGTGTGCGCCAGTGCCCAACCATAGTTTCCGCGCTGGAGCAGCACCATTGCCTCGGCCGAAAAGCTGGAAAACGTGGTCAGGCCACCAAGAAAGCCGGTCACGGCGAACAGGCGCCACTCCAGCGGCACGGTCGGATGCGCGGTAAAGAAGCCGACCGCCAGGCCAATCAGGTAGCCGCCGATGAGATTGGCGCTGAGCGTTCCCAGCAGGACGTGCTGGTGCAGATTGTTGAGCAGGTTGCCCAGCCCCCACCGCAGCCACGCGCCGATGGCCGCCCCCAGACCGACCGCCATCCAGCTCATTTCTGCGCGCCCGAATTGGCGGAGCTGACGCCCCATTTTGTCAGCGCCTGGTCATCGGCGACGCGGGCATCGACCCAGCGCGCGCCTTGTGCAGTCTGTTCCTTTTTCCAGAACGGCGCCTGCGTCTTGAGGTAGTCCATGACGAACTCGCAGGCCGCGAAGGCTTCGCCGCGATGCGCCGACGTCACCGCGACCAGCACGATCTGGTCCAGCGGCTTCAGTGGCCCGACGCGATGGATGACCAGCGCGTCGAAGATGTTCCAGCGCGCCTTGGCCTTTGCCACGATGTCTTCCAGCGCCTTCTCGGTCATGCCCGGATAGTGTTCCAGCTCCATTTCAGAAACGCCGGCGCCGTCGTTCATGTCGCGCACGGTGCCGACGAAGCTGACCACGGCGCCGACGCGCGCGTCGCCGCCGCGCAGCTGTGCCACCTCGGCGCCGAGGTCGAAATCCTGGGTCTGGACGCGAATCGTCATGCCGTCCTCAACCGCCCGTCACCGGCGGGAAGAAGGCCACTTCGCCGCCTTCGGCTACACGCGTTCCCGCCTCGGTCATCTGCTGGTTGTAAGCCATGCGCAGCGCCCGTCCTTCGGCCAGCGCCTCGGCCCACATACCGCCGCGCTCGCGCAGGAAGGCGCGCACATCGCCTACCGTTTGTACGTGCGCCGGCAATGCGACGGCTTCCTGACTGGTGCCAAGCGCTTCCCGGATGCTGGCAAAGAAACGGAGCTGGATATTCATCTTGTATTAGTACAACAGTTCGCTGAACGGAATGAAGCGGACCAGATCGCCCTGGGTAATCGTACGGCCGGGAGGATTGTCGATCAAGCCGTCGCCCCACACGGTCGAGGTTAGCACCGCCGATCCCTGGTTGGCAAACAGGTCGAGGCCACCCTTTTCATTGATTTTTGCCCGCAGGAATTCGTTACGCCGGTCGGCCTTGGTCCAGGCGAAATCGGCGCGCACATCGAATGCCCTGGGCATAACGGCAGTCACGCCCTGCAGCCGCAGGATGAATGGTCGTACGAACAGCAGGAAAGTCACGAAACTGGATACCGGATTGCCGGGCAGTCCAATGAAGTAGGCGCGCCCGTTCCGGTCGGTACGGGTGATATCGCCGAACGCGAGCGGCTTGCCCGGCTTGATCGCGATCTGCCACAGGTTCAGACGGCCTTCCGCCTCGACTGCCGGCTTGATGTGATCTTCCTCGCCGACCGACACGCCACCGGAGGTAATGATCAGGTCATGGTCAGCCGCCGCACGGCGCAGCGTATCCCGCGTGGCCTGCAGCGAGTCCGGCACGATGCCGTAATCCGTGATGTCGCAGCCAAGGCTTTCCAGCAGGCCGCGCAGCGTAAATCGGTTGGAGTTGTAGATTGCACCGGGCTTGAGCGACTCGCCCGGCATCACCAGCTCGTCACCGGTAAAAAACACCGCCACGCGCGGCTTGCGCACGACCGGCAGATCAGCTAGGCCAACCGAAGCGGCCAGCCCGAGTTCCTGCGCGCGCAGCCGGGCACCGGCAGGAAGGATGACGCTGCCCGCCTTGATGTCTTCTCCGGTGCGGCGGATCCATTCGCCTGCGCGCGGGCTATGGCGGATCGTGACGATATCTCCGTCCTCGGCCTTTTCCAACTCGCACTGCTCCTGCATCACCACAGTATCGGCACCTTGCGGAATCATCGCCCCGGTGAAAATCCGTGCAGCCGTTCCCGGCTGTAGTTCCTGTCCCACTTGGCCTGCCGGAATACGCTGCGCCACCTTTAGCCGTGCAGCACCACCAACACAATCAGCCGCGCGCACCGCGTATCCATCCATCTGGGTATTGTCCATCGGCGGGACATCGAGCCGGGAAATCTGTGGCGCGACAAGTACGCGGCCATTCGCCTCCAGCGTGGGCAACACTTGCGTTTCCGCGATCGGATCAACCGCGGAAAGCAGGAAATCAAGCGCATCGGCAGCGCTTAACATGGGCTTCTTCTCATTCATGTTCGGCCCCGCTCTGAAAATGCTCCGGTCACAAGCCGGTGCGGCTGGCGATGTACGCCTTCATCTTCTCGACGTCCGGCGCCATGACATCGAAGCGCTGCGGCAGCCCCTCGATATTCTCGAATCCGGCCGGGCGCTCGGCGTCGCGTCCAAGCGCTTCGCGGATCGTCTCGTTGAACTTCGCCGGCAAGGCGGTTTCCAGCACGATCATCGGCACGCCCGACGTCAGGTTTTCGCGCGCCACCTTCACGCCGTCGGCGGTATGGGTGTCGATCGTTACGCCGTAACTCGCCTGCACGTCGCGGATGGTCGCAATGCGGTCGGCGTGCACCGACTTGCCGGATACGAAACCGTATTGCGCGACATTCTTGAACTCGTCGCCATCGCTGCCCGGCTTGCCGGACAAATCAAAACCGCCATGCGTATCGACCTTCCTGAACAGCGCACGCACCCGCTCGGCATCACGGCCCAGCAGGTCGAAAATGAAGCGCTCGAAATTCGAGGCCTTGCTGATGTCCATGCTGGGGCTGGTGGTGTGATACGTCTCGGCTGATTTGCGCACGCGATACACGCCGGTACGGAAGAATTCGTCGAGCACGTCATTCTCGTTGGTTGCCGCCACCAGCTTGTCGATCGGCAGGCCCATCATGCGCGCGATATGGCCGGCGCAGATATTGCCGAAGTTACCCGACGGGACCGTGAACGACACTTTCTGCTCGTTGCTGGTGGTAGCCGCCAGATAGCCGCGGAAGTAGTACACGACTTGCGCCACCACGCGCGCCCAGTTGATCGAATTGACGGTGCCGATCTTCTGGCGCGTCTTGAATTCGAGATCGTTCGACACTGCCTTCACCATGTCCTGGCAGTCGTCGAAAACGCCTTCCACCGCAATATTGAAGATGTTCGGGTCCTGCAGGCTGAACATCTGCGCGGTCTGGAACGCGCTCATTTTCTTGTGCGGCGACAGCATGAACACGCGGATGCCCTTTTTGCCGCGCATCGCGTACTCGGCGGCGCTGCCGGTGTCGCCCGACGTCGCGCCGAAAATGTTCAGTTCCGAGTGCTCCTTGGCGAGTTCGTACTCGAACAGGTTGCCGAGCAATTGCATCGCCATATCCTTGAACGCCAGGGTCGGGCCATTCGACAGCGCCTGCAATACGAGCTTCTTGCCGTCCTTTTCTTCCAGCACGCGCAGCGGCGTGATTTGCGACGCATCCTCGCCGGCGCGCGCATTGCGATACACCTCGGCGGTATAGGTCTTGTGCGCCAGCGCTTTCAGGTCTTCCTGCGGAATATCGGTGGCGAATTTCTTGAGCACTTCGAAAGCGAGCTCAGCATACGACAGCTTGCGCCACGCATCGAGCTCGGCACCGCTGACTTTCGGATATTCGACCGGCAGATAAAGGCCGCCATCGGGAGCCAGGCCGCCCAACAGGATCTGCGAAAAGGATTGCGCCGGCGCCTGGCCGCGGGTGGAAACGTATTGCATAAAATGGAATGGATTGGATGGCAACGGGTTGTCCGACATTATAACTGGAGCATCGGCGCGCTACCGTTGTTTTAGTCGGTGGAGCAAGCCGGCAAGAGCCGTTCCACCGTTGCCGGAGGTGGTTTCGGCCCTCAGGCGGCGTGGTGCAGCGCCGGCGCCTCGATATGCGCAAGCATGTCCTGCGCAAGCTGGTCCAGCCCGATTGCCGCATGCCAGCCCCAGTCGGCACGCGCATACGTGTCGTCCAGGCTGTGCGGCCAGCTGTCGGCAATCGCCTGGCGATGATCCGGCTGATAGCTGATCTCGAAGCCGGGCACGCTTTTCTTGATCGCCTGCGCCAGTTCGCGCGGATTAAAGCTCAGCCCGGCCACGTTGTATGCGGAGCGCACGCGAATCTGCTCTGCTGGCGCATCCATCAGCTCGATCGTGGCACGAATCGCATCGGGCATGTAAATCATCGGCAGCGTGGTGTCCGGCCCGAGATAGCAAGCATAGCGTTCTCCCCGCTTGGCTGCATGGAAGATCGCAATTGCATAATCGGTGGTGCCGCCGCCCGGCGGCGACTTGTAGCTGATGATGCCGGGATAGCGGATGCTGCGCACGTCGACGCCGAATTTGCTGAAGTAATACTCGCACAGGCGCTCGCCCGCCTGCTTGCTGATGCCGTAAATGGTGGTCGGGTCCATGACGGCCAGTTGCGGCGTATCCACCGCCGGCGTATGCGGCCCGAAAGCCGCGATCGACGACGGCCAGAACACCTTGAGCGGCTTGCCGGCCTGCTTGCGATCGCGCGCCAGTTCGAGAATATTCAGCAGCCCGTTCATGTTGAGCGTCCATGCCTTGAGCGGCGCCTGCTCGCCAGTGACGGACAGCAGTGCGGCAAGCTGATACACCTGCGTCACGCCGTACCGCTCGACAACCTGCGCAATGCGGTCCTTGTCGAGCACGTCGACCGTTTCATAACAGTGCGCACCGAACAGGCTGCGCGGCGCGATGTCGGCCGCGATCACGTTCTCGGCGCCATGATTCACGGTGAGCGCCTCCACTAGTTCGCTGCCGATCTGCCCGTTGGCGCCGATGACCAAAACGCGTTCCATGTCTGCTCCTTCAATTCGTCAAAAGGCCGAGTTCCCGCCCCACCTGGGCGAATGTGGCAAGCGCCTGATCCAGTTGCGCACGGGTGTGCGCGGCCGATATCTGCACGCGCACGCGCGCCTGCCCCATCGGCACCACCGGGTAGAAGAATCCGGTCGCCAGTACGCCCAGTTCATACAGGCGCTGCGCGAATTTCTGCGCCAGCGGCGCGTCAAACAGCATCACCGGCACCACCGGATGCGTGCCGGGCTTGATCGTGAAACCGAGTTCGGCGATCGCCTTGCGGAAGTACGCGGTGTTGTCATGCAAGCGATCGCGCAGCACGGTCGACGCCGACAGACGCTCCAGGACTGCCAGCGAGGCGCCCGCAATCGACGGCGCCAGCGAGTTGGAGAACAGATAGGGGCGCGATTTCTGGCGCAAGGTATCGATCATTTCGCGCCGCGCTGCCGTGAATCCGCCCATCGCGCCCCCGAGCGCCTTGCCGAGCGTGCCGGTAATGATGTCGATGCGCCCCATCACCCCATGATGCTCATGCGTGCCGCGCCCGGTCTTGCCCATGAAGCCGGTCGCATGGCTGTCGTCAATCATCACCAGTGCGCCGTATCTGTCTGCCAGGTCGCAGATCCTGCCGAGCTGGGCGATGGTGCCATCCATTGAAAACACGCCATCGGTGACGATCACCTTGTGGCGCTTGTCCGTGGCCGACTGCAACTGCCGCTCCAGGTCGGCCATATCGTTGTGCTCGTAGCGAAAGCGGGCTGCCTTGCACAGGCGGATACCATCGATGATCGATGCATGATTCAGTGCATCCGAGATGATCGCGTCGTTCTCGTCGAACAGCGGTTCGAACAGGCCGCCATTCGCATCGAAGGCGGCGGCGTAGAGAATCGCGTCCTGCATCCCGACAAAGTCCGACAGCGCGCGCTCCAGCTGCTTGTGCACGGTCTGGGTGCCGCAGATGAAGCGCACGGAGGACAGGCCGTAGCCGTATTTCTCGGTCGCGTCGATCGCCGCGCGCACCGTCTCCTCGTCACCGGACAGGCCAAGGTAGTTGTTTGCGCACAGGTTGATCAGGGTACGGCCGTCGTCGCACACCACTTCCGCCCCCTGGCGCGACGAAATCACGCGCTCGGGCTTATACAGCCCCTGCTCGCGCAAACCGGCGAGATTGCGGCCCAGTTCGGAATAAAAATTTTCTTTTGCCGCCGTTGCACTCATTACAATTTCCTATCCTTTCTCCGTCCGATCGGACACCGGCATGACGATGCATCCGCGTCAATTTGTGCTGGTATTGCATCCAATCTGTTACGATGCAATTTATAAAACTAAATTCACTATTTAGAACTTAAGTTCAATATATTGAATATTATCGACCCACATTGAACATTGCAAGCATCTGTTATGAAAAAGCCCAGCACGCCAAGTTCCCCGCCCGAAGTCGGCGCCACGCTCCAGAAACTGCGGCTGAAGCGCGGCTTGACGCTCGATGACCTGTCACGCGCGGCCGGGGTGTCGAAATCGATGCTGTCGCAAATCGAGCGCGAAAAGGCGAATCCGACCATTGCCGTGGCCTGGCGCCTCGCCAATGCACTGGGAGTTGGTATCGAGGAACTGCTGTCGAGCGAGACGCAGGAAGTCGAGGCGATCCATATCCTGGAGCCGCATGAGACGCCAACCCTGCCGGGCAGCCATGCCGGCTACGTGCTGCGGATTCTGGGACCGATGGAACTGGCAGGGAAATATGAGTGGTACGAACTGACGCTAGCGCCTGACGGCGCGCTGGTGTCCAATCCGCACGATCCGGGCACCTCGGAATACTTGACACTGCTGCACGGCGCGCTGGAAGTCGAAGTCGACGGCACGAAGAAAAAACTGAAGGCTGGCGGAACAGCGCGTTATCAAGCGGACAAGAGCCATGCCATCCGCAACGCCGGCAAGACGGAAGCGAAGGCTTTACTGGTCGTCATCCACCGTTAGCCAAAAAGAAAACAGCCTGGAACCGGAAGTTCCAAGCCGTCCAAGTTGCAACAGACAGGAATCAGCTCAGCTGTTCCAGTCGAATCTTCGTCACTGCGCCAACCACGGTCGGCAACGCCTCGATCTTCGCGATCGCCGCAACGATGTTCTTTTCCTGCGTCTGATGCGTCAGCATGATGATGTCAGTGCGGGTCTCGCCTTCCGCCGGCTCCTTCTGCAGCATGGCGTCGATGGAAATCGTCGAATCGGCCAGAATGCGGGTGATATCGGCCAGCACGCCCGGCCGATCCGCCACCTGCATGCGCAGGTAGTAGCTGGTGGTGATTTCCGACATCGGCAGGATCGGCGTATCGGTCATCGCGTCCGGCTGGAACGCGAGATGCGGCACGCGGTGCTCCGGGTCGGCCGTCGCCAGGCGCGTAATGTCGACCAGGTCGGCAATCACGGCCGATGCAGTCGGCTCGGAACCTGCACCCTTGCCGTAATACAGCGTCGCGCCAACGGCGTCGCCCTGCACCAGCACCGCATTCATCGCGCCTTCGACATTGGCGATCAGGCGCTTGGCCGGGATCAGCGTCGGATGCACGCGCAATTCAATTCCTTCGCTGCCGTTGACCTTGGTCCGCTTGGCGATGCCCAGCAGCTTGATGCGGTAGCCCAGCTGCTCGGCGTATCGGATATCGGTTGCCTGCAGCTTGGTAATGCCTTCCACATGCGCCTTGTCGAACTGCACCGGGATGCCGAAGGCGATGGCCGACATGATGGTTGCCTTGTGCGCAGCGTCGACGCCTTCGATGTCGAAGGTCGGATCGGCCTCGGCGTAGCCCAGGCGCTGCGCCTCCTTCAGCACGACATCGAAATCCAGACCCTTGTCGCGCATTTCAGACAGGATGAAGTTGGTGGTGCCGTTGATGATGCCGGCGATCCACTCGATGCGGTTGGCGGTCAAGCCTTCGCGCAGCGCCTTGATGATCGGGATGCCGCCAGCCACTGCCGCCTCGAACGCCACCATCACGCCCTTTTCCTGCGCAGCCTTGAAGATTTCGGTGCCGTGCGTGGCCAGCAGCGCCTTGTTGGCGGTAACCACATGCTTGCCATTGGCAATCGCCTTCATCACCAGATCCTTGGCGATGCCGTAGCCGCCGATGAGTTCGATGACGATATCGATTTCCGGGTTGCTGACCACCAGGTTGGCGTCGCTGACCACTTCGCATTCGCCCTGGGTCAGCTCCTTCGCGCGGGCCGTGTTCAGGTCGGCCACCATCGTAATCTGGATCGAACGTCCTGCGCGGCGCGTAATCTCTTCCTGATTGCGCTTCAATACGTTGAACGTGCCGGAACCGACGGTACCGATGCCTAACAAGCCTACTTTGATGGGTTTCATAACGTGTGAAGTCAGTCTAAAAAATGGGTCTCGCGCCCTCCGGCATGCGGTAGGCGCGAGCGTGTTGATCGAACTAGGCTGCGCCGTGCCGGCGGCGGTAGCCGTCAAGGAAGCGGGCAATGCGTCCGACCGCTTCGGCCAGGTCATCCGAATTCGGCAGGAACACGACGCGGAAATGGTCGGGCGCGATCCAGTTGAAGCCGGTGCCCTGCACGATCAGCACCTTCTCTTCCGCCAGCAGCTCATACGCGAACTGCTGGTCGTTCTCTATCGGGTACATCTTGGGATCGAGCTTCGGGAACATGTAGAGCGCCGCACGCGGCTTGACGCAGGAAACACCGGGAATCTCGGTCAGCAGCCGGTGCGCCAGGTCGCGTTGTCGCGCCAGTCTTCCGCCGGGGGCGACCAGGTCGTTGATGCTCTGATACCCGCCCAGTGCGGTCTGGATCGCGAACTGCCCCGGCACGTTGGCGCACAAGCGCATCGAAGCGAGCATGTTCAGCCCTTCGATGTAATCCTTCGCATGCTTCTTCTGGCCCGACACCACCATCCAGCCGGCACGATAGCCGCACGAGCGATAGTTCTTCGACAAGCCATTCAAGGTCACGAACAGCACGTCATCCGCCAGCGAAGCGATCGAGGTATGCGTTGCACCGTCGTACAGCGTCTTGTCGTAGATTTCGTCGGCAAAGATGATCAGCTGGTGCTGGCGTGCCAGCTCGACGATCTGCTCCAGCAGTTCCACCGGATAAAGCGCCCCGGTCGGATTGTTCGGATTGATGACGACGATCGCCTTCGTATTGGTTGTAATCTTGCGCTTGATGTCCTCGATATCCGGATACCAGTCGGCCTGCTCGTCACAGACGTAATGCACCGGCGTACCACCGGACAGGCTGACCGCAGCCGTCCACAGCGGATAGTCAGGCGCCGGCACCAGCACCTCGTCGCCGCTGTTGAGCAGCGCATTCATGCCCATCACAATCAGTTCGGAGGCGCCGTTGCCGATATAAATGTCGTCGATCGTTACACCCGTGATCTTTTTTTCCTGGGTGTAATGCATGATCGACTTGCGAGGGGCGAACAATCCCTTGGAATCGGTGTAACCGGCCGAATTGGGCAAGTTCAGGATCATGTCCCGAACGATCTCATCGGGCGCATCGAAGCCGAATACAGCTAAGTTGCCGATATTCAACTTAATGATCTTGTGTCCTTCGTCTTCCATCTGCTTGGCCTTTTCCAAGACCGGGCCGCGGATGTCGTAACAGACGTCTGCCAGTTTTTTCGATTTTTGAATCGGTCGCACGGGTGCAATCCCTTACAGAAAATACAATAAATGGGATGCAATGCTGCACCGCCAAACTACCCATTTTGCCGAAAGCAATCTGTTTTATCAACGGATGGCGTAGCGTTTATTTTGGAAAACGCTACAATGCCGCATCTTTTTATTCCATTTGTCGGAAATCCAAGGCCGGCAGCCTGTCTATAGTGCCATGAAGCTGCATTCCACCCCGACCCAACATTATCAGACCGTCACTGCTTACGACGACACGGGCGTCGAGATCAATGCCGTGCGGTTTTCCCATAGCCTCGTGGTGCTGCCGGAAACGCCGCCCGTGCCATGGCCGCCCACCTCGTTCGACGCCTTGACGGCCGAGCATTTCGCGCAGATCGAGGCGACCGTGCCGGATGTGGTCATTCTCGGCACAGGCAAACGCCAGCGCTTCATCCATCCGAAGCTGGTCGCTGCGCTTTCCGCGCGACACATCGGTGTCGAGTGCATGGATAATCAGGCTGCCTGCCGCACTTACAACATTCTGATGGGCGAAGGCCGCAAGGTAGCCCTAGCCCTCATTTTCGACCAATCGGCATGACAGACCACTATAAATCACAACTGCCCATCTCCAAATCCGCCCTCTGGGTCCTGTTCCTGATTTTTTGCGCAGTCTGGTTTTATGCGCTCGCTGCCCGCACCCTAGTGCCGACCGATGAAGGCCGCTACGCCGAAATGGCGCGGGAAATGGTCGCCACCGGCGACTGGGTCACGCTGCGCCTAAACGGACTCAAGTACTTCGAAAAGCCTCCGCTGCAAACCTGGATGAATGCGCTTACCTTCGAGGTATTCGGACTGGGCGAGTGGCAGGCCCGGCTGTGGACGGGCCTGTGCGGCCTGTTCGGCATCCTGATCACCGCCTATGCGGGAACGCGGGTGTTCGGGCGGCGCATCGGATTCCATGCCGGACTGGTGCTCGCATCGAGCCTGTTCTGGGCCGCGCTCGGCCATGTCAATACGCTGGACATGGGGCTGGCAGGCATGATGACGCTCACGCTCGCCGCCCTGCTGCTGGCGCAACGCAATGACGCAAGCGAGCGCGCAGAGCGGAACTGGATGCTGGCATGCTGGGCCGGCATGGCGCTTGCTGTGCTGTCCAAAGGCTTGATCGGCGTCGTGCTGCCTGGCGCCGTGCTGGCGCTTTACACCTTGGCGTCACGCGACTGGGCGATCTGGAAGCGCCTGCATTTCGGTGGCGGCCTGCTGCTGTTCTTTGCGATTGCCACGCCCTGGTTTGTGCTGGTGTCGATAAAAAATCCGGAATTTCCGAATTTCTTCTTTATCCACGAGCATTTCCAGCGCTTTACCAGCAAGGTCCATCATCGTGCCGGTCCATGGTATTACTTCATCCCGATCCTGGTGCTTGGCATCGTGCCGTGGCTGGGCGTGCTTATGCAAAGCCTGTGGAACGCGCGTCGCGAACCGGCGCAAGGCTTTCAGCCGAAGAAAATGCTGCTGGTCTGGTCGGTATTCATTTTCTTTTTCTTCAGCATTTCCGGCTCCAAGCTACCTTCGTATATCTTGCCGATTTTCCCGGCGCTGGCCTTGCTGATCGCCTGCTACCTGGAAAAAGCTTCCGATAGAGTACTCACGCTGACGGCAGCCATGGTTGCGTTGTTTGCCGCCGTTGGCCTTGGATTCGTCGGGAAAATTCCGCAACTGGCCAGCAATGCATATGAACAGCCGATCTACCAAGCTTACCTGCCCTGGGTTGTGGCCGGGGCGGCCATAGCGCTAGCGGGCGGCTTGCTCTCCGCCTTCCTTGTACGCCGCCGGCGCGAGTGGGCGCTGATTGTCTTGGCCGCTACCACTTTTGCCAGCGGCCAGGTCTTGATGATCGGCCATGAGCCGCTCGGCCGTTACAAGGCGGGGCTCGATCATGTTCCGGCGGTTGCCGCGGAACTGACGCCGCAGACCCCAATTTTTCTGGTCCATTTGTACGAACAATCCTTGCCCTTTTACCTGCGGCGCACCATGACGCTGGTCGAGCACGCCGATGAAATGGAGTTCGGCGTGAAGCAGGAGCCCCAGTTATGGATTCCGACCCGCGCGGAGTTCGTGGCGAGATGGAATGCGCTGCATGCGGAAGGCAAGAAGGCGGTCGCGATCATTCATCCCGATTTCTTCGGCGACCTGAAAAAACAAGGCCTGCCGATGCGCGTCATTGCGCAAGACCCGCGCCGCATTATCGTGACCAACGACATCAAGACTGCTTCATGAATTTAACCACCTTCGGCTTCATCCTTACTGGCATCTGCCTCAATGCCGTTGCCCAACTCCTGCTAAAAGCCGGTACCAACGCCGTCGGCGTGATCCATTTAACGGCACAAAACTGGTTTTCCACCGGCCTGAAACTGGCAACCCAGGTGCCAATCATCGGCGGTCTCAGCTGCTACGTCATCTCGGTGCTGGTGTGGATCATCGGCCTGTCGCGCGTCGATGTCACGATCGCCTATCCGATGCTATCCATCGGTTACATCATCAATGCGCTCGGCGCATGGTATTTTCTTGGCGAAGCCGTTTCCGCACAGCGCATTCTGGCCATCGGCATTATCATCGTCGGCGTCGTGCTGCTGGCCCGCAGCTGAATTCAACTTTTTCATCATTCATCATGAGCGAATCCTTCCTGCCTTTCTCCCGCCCCACCATTGATGAAGCATCGATTGCCTCGGTCGCCGACGTACTTCGTTCCGGCTGGATCACCAGCGGCCCCAAGGTGCAAGCCTTCGAAGCAAAACTGTCGGAGTATTTCGGCGGGCGCCCCGTGCGCACGTTCAACTCCGGCACCTGCACCATGGAGATCGCGTTGCGCATTGCCGGAATCGGGCCGGGCGACGAAGTTATTACCACGCCGATTTCCTGGGTCGCAACGGCGAATGTCATCATCGAAGTCGGCGCGACCCCGGTGTTTGCCGATATCGACCCGGTGACCCGCAATATCGACCTCGACAAGCTCGAAGCTGCCATCACGCCGCGTACCAAGGCTGTCATTCCGGTCTACCTCGCGGGAAAGCCGGTCGACATGGATCGCCTGTACGAAATTGCAAGAAAACACAAGCTGCGCGTGATCGAGGACGCCGCGCAAGCTCTGGGCTCGTCGTGGCAAGGCAAGCCGATCGGTGCATTTGGCGATTTTGTATCGTTCAGCTTCCAGGCCAACAAGAACATCACCACGGCGGAAGGCGGCTGCCTGGTGCTCAACAATGCCGACGAAGCCAAGCTGGCAGAAAAATATCGACTGCAGGGTGTCACGCGCAGCGGACTCGACGGCATCGAAGTGGACGTGTTGGGCGGCAAATTCAACATGACCGACATTAATGCGGCGATCGGCCTTGGGCAATTCGCGCATCTCGCTGAAATCACGGCAAAGCGCCGCGCGCTGGCCAAACATTATTTCGCCTGCTTCGGTGTGGATTTCGAAGAAAAATTCGGCGCCCAGCTACCGGTGGCCGACTTCGAAGACACTAACTGGCATCTGTTTCAGCTGGTGCTACCGGAGCGCATCACGCGCGCCGACTTCATGGCAAAGATGTTGGAAAAGAACATTGGTGTCGGCTACCACTACGCGCCGATCCATCTGTTCAAACTCTACCGCGAGCGCGGCTTTAAAGAAGGGATGTTCCCGGTGGCCGAGCGTGTTGGACGCCAGATCGTCACGCTGCCGATGTTCTTTGCGCTCACAGAAACCGATGTCGAACGCACGGTCGGCGCGGTAAAATCCGTCCTTCAACAATAAGACCAGCGATTGATGAAACCAGAATTATCCGTCGTCATTCCCGTTTATAACGAAGAAGCCGGCCTGGCTAAGCTATTTGCGCGCCTGTATCCCGCGCTCGACAAGCTCGGCCTTCCATACGAGGTCGTGTTCGTCAACGATGGCAGCCGCGACAGTTCCGCCGCCATTCTCGCCGACCAGTTTCGCGCGCGCCCGGACGTGACGCGTGTCGTGCTGTTCAACGGGAATTACGGCCAGCACATGGCGATCCTCGCCGGCTTCAAGGCGACCCGCGGCGAAATCGTCGTCACGCTTGACGCCGACCTGCAGAACCCGCCGGAGGAAATCGGCAACCTGATCGCGAAGATGCGCGAGGGTTACGATTATGTCGGTTCGATCCGCCGCGAGCGCCAGGATTCTGCATGGCGCACCCACGCCTCCAAGGCGATGAACCGGCTGCGCGAGAACATCACGCATATCAAGATGACTGACCAGGGCAACATGCTGCGCGCCTACGGCCGCAATGTGATCGACCTGGTTAACCAGTGCAATGAAGTCAACACTTTCATTCCGGCGCTCGCCTACACCTTCTCCCGCAAGCCGACCGAAATCGTGGTCGAGCATGAGGAACGCGCGGCGGGCGAGTCCAAGTATTCGCTCTACAGCTTGATCCGACTGAACTTCGATCTGGTCACCGGCTTCTCGCTGATGCCGCTGCAGTTCTTCTCGATCCTCGGCATTGGCCTGTCGTTCGTATCGGCCGCTCTGTTCGTCGTGCTGCTGCTGCGCCGCTTTCTGTTCGGCTCCGAAGTCGAAGGCGTATTCACGCTGTTTGCAATCGCCTTCTTCCTGATGGGCGTGATCCTGTTCGGCATCGGCCTGGTCGGCGAATATGTCGGCCGCATCTACCAGCAGGTGCGCGGGCGTCCCCGTTTCGTGGTGCAGGCGATCCTGGAACAGAGTGCAGATACCACGATGAAGGAATTGCAGTAATGCGCGCCGTCGTTTTCGCCTATCACAATGTCGGCGTACGTTGCCTGAAGGTGCTGTTGGCACGCGGCGTCGACGTCGCGCTGGTCGTCACCCACCAGGACAATCCGTCGGAGACGATCTGGTTCGAATCGGTCGCCGCACTTTGCCGGGAAAAGGGCATTCGATTCGTAACGCCGGACGACCCCAAATCCGCCGAACTGTTTAAGCAGGTGCAAGCGGTTCAGCCGGATTTCATCTTCAGCTTTTACTACCGTCACATGCTGCCGGTCGAGCTGCTGGCGCTGGCAAAGCACGGCGCCTACAACATGCACGGCTCCCTGCTGCCGAAATATCGCGGCCGCGTGCCCGTCAATTGGGCGGTGCTGCACGGTGAAACGGAAACCGGTGCGACGCTGCATGAAATGGCTGCCAAACCGGATGCCGGCGCCATCGTCGCTCAGGCATCGGTCCCGATCCTTCCCGACGACACCGCGTATGAAGTATTCGGAAAAGTGACGGTAGCAGCCGAGCAAGCCTTATGGAATGCCTTGCCGGCAATGCTGGCTGGCCAAACTCCGAAATTGCCCAACGACTTGTCAAAAGGAAGTTATTTCGGCGGACGCAAGCCGGAAGACGGCCGCATCGATTGGTCGCAGCCGGCGCAGGCGGTCTACAACCTGCATCGCGCCGTCGCCCCGCCCTATCCGGGTGCATGGACCACCTTGGGCGATAGGACTTTCATTATTGTCAAGGCGCGCCTTGCCGATCAGGCAAAACCCGATTTGCAGCAAGGCTTGGCAGTAGTGGATAATTGCATATTTGGCGTCTGTGGCGATGGCCGCGCGCTTTTGATTCACGAGCTCATGGCGGACGGCAAGACGGTCTCGCCGCAAGAGTTACAACAATTCCTGTCGTCCCGTTCGTAAGACGGAGCGGCGGCTCAACAAGACACTCCTATGAAAAAAGTACTCATCCTCGGCGTCAACGGTTTCATCGGCCACCACCTGTCCAAGCGCATCCTCGAAACCACTGACTGGCACGTGTTCGGCATGGACATGATGACGGATCGCATCACCGACATCCTGGAAAACGAGGCGTACAAGAGCCGCATGCACTTCTTCGAAGGCGACATCACGATTAACAAGGAATGGGTCGAGTACCACGTCAAGAAATGTGACGTGATCCTGCCGCTGGTCGCGATTGCCACGCCGTCCACCTACGTGAAGCAGCCGCTGCGCGTGTTCGAACTCGACTTCGAAGCGAACCTGCCGATCGTGCGCTCCGCCGCCAAGTACGGCAAGCACCTGGTATTCCCGTCCACCTCCGAAGTCTACGGCATGTGCCACGACGAGGAATTCGATCCGGAAGAATCCGAGCTGATCTGCGGCCCGATCAACAAGCCGCGCTGGATCTATTCTTGCGCGAAACAGCTGATGGATCGTGTGATCTGGGGCTACGGCATGCAGGACAACCTGAACTTCACGCTGTTCCGCCCGTTTAACTGGATCGGCGCCGGTCTCGACTCGATCCACACGCCGAAGGAAGGCAGCTCGCGCGTCGTGACCCAGTTCTTCGGCCATATCGTTCGTGGCGAGAACATTTCGCTGGTTGACGGAGGCCAGCAGAAGCGCGCGTTCACCTATATCGATGACGGCATCGATGCCCTGATGCGCATCATCGCCAATGAAGGCGGCATTGCCAGCGGCAAGATCTACAACATCGGCAATCCGACCAACAATTATTCGATCCGCGAACTGGCCGACATGATGCTGAAACTCGCGGCCCAATATCCGGAGTACGCCGAGTCCGCCAAGAAGGTCAAGCTGATTGAAACCACCTCCGCCGCCTACTACGGTAAAGGCTACCAGGACGTGCAGAACCGCGTACCGAAGATCACCAACACCTGCGACGAGTTGAATTGGAAACCGACCACGTCGATGGAAGACACGCTGCGCAATATCTTCGACGCGTACCGTGGCCAAGTCGGCGAAGCCAAGGCGCTGATGGACTAAATGCCGGTTCTTGCCCTTAAAATCGACGTCGATACCTATCGCGGCACCCGGGAAGGCGCACTGAATCTGGTGCACCTCCTGCAAAAACACCAGGCCAACGCTACCTTCCTGTACTCGCTCGGGCCCGACCACACTGGTTGGGCCTTGCGGCGTGCTTTCCGCCCCGGCTTCTTCCAGAAAGTCTCGCGCACGTCGGTGGTCGAGCATTACGGCCTCAAGACGCTGATGTACGGCGTGCTGCTGCCCGCGCCCGACATTGGCAAGACATGCACCCAGCAGATGCGGGCGGCGCAAGCAGCCGGATTCGAGTGCGGCATCCACACCTGGGATCATGTCGTCTGGCAAGACAACGTTCGTCGGCGCGACGCGGCATGGACCAAAAAGCAGCTTCAACAATCGTTCGACCGCTTCCGCGAGATTTTCGGCCAGGCACCCAAGACCCACGGCGCCGCCGGCTGGCAGATGAACGAGCACGCCTTCGCCCAGCTCGATGCCTTCGGCTTTGCCTATGCATCGGACGGACGCTGCATGTTGACCGAGCGCGGCGAGCTGGCCAATCCCAGCGCGGGCCCGCATCGCCTGCAGGCCTTCGGCAAGACGTTGTCTTGCATACAATTGCCGACCACGCTGCCGACGCTGGACGAACTGCTCGGCCGCACACTCGACAGCGTTGTCATCGACGAGTCAAATATTGCGCGTACGATCCTCAAGCTCACCGCATCGCCGCGCGATCATGTCTTCACGCTGCATGCCGAACTTGAAGGGCAAAAGCTCGCCCCCATCTTTGAACAATTGCTGGAAGGATGGAAGGCGCAGGGTTACGATCTGGTCTCGATGGCGGATTACTACCAGAAGGTGAAAAACGACGCCTTGCCGACTTATCCGGTCAGCTGGGGAGAATTGCCCGGCCGATCGGGCGAACTGATTGTCCAGCCATCGTCAAGCCAATAACCAATCGTTGCCACAAGCGACAATAACTATGGAGAGTAGCGTGGACGACACCCCATCCGCACTGAATCTGGCCGTGCCGGAATTTTCCGCCGCAATGACTGGCGAAAAGACTTTCAAGCTGTCCGACTACAAGGGAAAGACCGTAGTGTTGTATTTTTACCCCAAGGACAACACTCCCGGCTGCACGACTGAAGGCATGCAATTCCGCGATCTTCACCCGCAATTCCAAGCAGCCAATACCGAAATTTTCGGCATCAGTCGCGACAGCATCCGCTCCCACGAAGGGTTCAAGGCGAAACTGGCGATGCCGTTCGACTTGATTTCCGATCCGGATGAAACTGTCTGTAACTTGTTCAACGTAATGAAAATAAAAGCTATGTATGGCAAGAAAGTGCGCGGCGTTGAACGCAGCACATTTGTGATTGACGGCAGCGGGAAATTGGTGAAAGAATGGCGTGGAGTCAAGGTGCCTGGGCACGTTGATGAAGTTCTGGAATTCGTCAAAACGCTCGCTTAATCGCGTCAAACGCAGAACACATTGAATTTAAAAGAATTTTCTTGCAGAAAGCCGTTTGCGGAAGAGGCGCCGAGCCTCCCCCCAAACGGCTTTTTTGCTTTCCAAACAGCTCACTCGACCAGTTTTCACCCCACCCTGCATCCTGCACGGCGCTGTTTGAATCTCATCGCAGTCAGTTCAACCCACTTTAGATTGAGGTCCTGATGCCACTACCTAAATTACCGACCAAACCCGCAGAACTGCTCTCCCCCGCAGACTATCCGAAGGCAGAGAAAGGCAAATCGGTAAAACCTTTGATGACGTTGGTGGAATCAATTCCGCATACGACCGAAACTGCTCCGAAGGCACGCGCCAAAACAACCGAGAAAGCACCGGCCGCGAAGCGCTCCACGAAGCCGAAAGACGTGGAAACCACGATCAAGTCCAACGTCAGCCGCACTGCCGACAAGCTGGGTGTCACCAAGATTTTCGTGCTCGACACGAATGTGCTGATGCACGATCCGACCTCGTTGTTCCGCTTCGAGGAGCACGACGTCTACCTGCCGATGATGACGCTCGAAGAGCTGGACAACCACAAGAAAGGCATGTCCGAAGTCGCCCGCAACGCGCGCCAGGTCTCGCGCTCGCTCGACGCGCTGGTCGCCGGCGTGGAAGAGAATGCAATCGAGGATGGCATTCCGCTATCCAAGCTGGGCAACAAGGACGCGAAGGGTCGCCTGTTCTTCCAGACCAAGCTGCAGACGGTGACATTGCCCGAAGGGCTGCCGATCGGCAAAGCCGACAACCAGATTCTCGGCGTGGTGCGCGCACTGGAAACGCAATACCCGGACCGCCCGATCGTACTGGTGTCCAAAGACATCAACATGCGCATCAAGGCGCGTGCGATGGGATTGCCGGCAGAAGAGTACTTCAATGACCATGTGCTGGAAGACACCGACCTGCTCTATTCCGGCATCCTGCAGCTCCCGGACGATTTCTGGAACAAGCATGGCAAGGGCATGGAATCGTGGCAGGAAAACAAGCACGGCACCGGCTACACGTTCTATCGCCTGACGGGGCCCAGCGTCGCCTCTTTCCTGGTCAACCAGTTCGTCTACCTGGAGCCGAAGACCGGAGAGGCGCCGCTCTACGGGCAGGTCAGGCAGATCAACGGCAAGACCTCGGTGATCCAGACACTGCGCGACTACACCCATGGCAAGAACAGCGTGTGGGGCATCACGGCACGCAACCGCGAGCAAAATTTCGCGCTCAACCTGCTGATGAACCCGGAATGCGATTTCGTCACCCTGCTCGGCCAGGCCGGCACCGGCAAGACCCTGCTCGCGCTGGCGGCAGGCCTGGCGCAAGTGCTGGAAACCAAGCTCTACAATGAAATCATCGTCACCCGCGTGACGGTGCCGGTCGGCGAAGACATCGGCTTCTTGCCCGGCACGGAGGAAGAAAAGATGTCGCCCTGGATGGGGGCGTTCGACGACAACCTGGAAGTGCTCAACAAGTCGGACAGCGATGCCGGAGAATGGGGGCGCGCAGCGACGCAGGACCTGATCCGCTCACGCATCAAGATCAAGTCGCTCAACTTCATGCGCGGCCGCACCTTCGTCAACAAGTTCCTGATCATCGACGAAGCGCAGAACCTGACGCCCAAGCAGATGAAGACCCTGGTCACACGCGCCGGTCCCGGTACAAAGATCGTGTGCCTGGGCAACATCGCGCAGATCGACACGCCGTACCTGACCGAAGGTTCGAGTGGCCTGACCTACGTGGTGGACCGCTTCAAGGGCTGGGCCCACAGCGGCCATGTGACGCTGGCGCGCGGCGAACGCTCGCGCCTGGCCGATCATGCCAGCGACGTGCTGTAAGACTCCTGGCCGACGCCAACAAAAAAGCCCGCACTGCGGGCTTTTTTGTTTATGGCGATTCCTGATTAAAGAATCTTGGTGCCGATCCACCATGCGATCGCCGCGACAAAGGCCGATGCCGGAATCGTCAGGATCCAGGCCCACACGATGTTGCCCGCAACGCCCCAGCGCACGGCCGACATCTTGCGCGCCGAGCCGACGCCGACGATGGCGCCGGTGATGGTATGCGTGGTCGACACCGGAATACCGAGCGCGGACGCCAGGAACAAGGTGATCGCCCCGCCTGTTTCGGCGCAAAATCCGCCGACGGGCTTCAGCTTGGTGATCTTCTGTCCCATGGTCTTGACGATGCGCCAGCCGCCGAACAGAGTGCCCAGGCCAATCGCGGTATAGCAGCAGATGATAACCCACCACGGCAGCGGATCCTGTGCGCTTGTGTAACCGGCAGCGATCAGCAGCATCCAGATGATGCCCATGGTTTTTTGCGCGTCGTTACCGCCGTGCCCCAGACTGTACATGGACGCCGAAACCAGTTGCATGCGGCGGAACCACTTGTCGATGCGCCGCGGCGTGGAACGCACGAAGAGCCACGACACCAGCACCATCATGATCGATCCGAACACGAAGCCGAGCAGCGGCGACAGCACGATGAACGAAATGGTCTTGATCAGGCCGGCCGAGATCAGCGATCCGGTGCCCGCTTTCGCCACGGCTGCACCGACCAGGCCGCCGATCAGCGCATGGGACGACGACGACGGGATGCCGTAGTACCAGGTCAGGACATTCCAGAAAATCGCCCCTACCAGCGCGCCAAACACGACGTAATGGTCGACGATCGCCGGATCCACCGTTCCCTTGCCTACCGTGGACGCCACCTTCAGCTGGAAGAAGAAGACCGCGATCACGTTGAACACTGCCGCCATTGCCACTGCAGTCTGCGGCTTGAGCACGCCTGTCGACACCACCGTCGCAATCGCATTGGCCGCGTCGTGAAAGCCGTTCATGAAGTCGAACAGCAGCGCCAATGCAATCAGGAAGGCGAGAACATAAATACTGATTTGAAGGGTGTGCATGAGATTATTGTTCTAGTCCGTCGGAATACTGCACTAAGCGTTTTCGACAATGATGCCTTCGATGATGTTGGCCACATCCTCGCAACGGTCAGTGACTGTTTCCAGAATTTCGTAAATCGCCTTCAGCTTGATCAGGTTGCGCACATCCGGTTCGTCGCGAAACAGCTTGGACATGGCGGCACGCATGACGTGGTCGGCATCCGATTCGAAACGGTCGATCTCTTCGCACAGAGCCAGGATCTGCTGCGAGTTATCCATGTTGTGCAGCAGCCCGACCGCAGCCTTGACCTTTTCCGTGCTGGCCAGGCATAACTCCGCCAGGCGTTTTGCTTCCGGCGTCACTGCCTTGATGTCGTACAGCGAGATGGTCTGTGCGGCATCTTCCAGCAGGTCGAGAATGTCGTCCATGCGCGTGATCAGCTGGTGAATGTCGTCGCGGTCGAGCGGCGTGATGAACGTTTTGTGCAGCAGTTCCAACGTGCCGTGAGTAACCTTGTCCGCCTGTTTTTCGATGCTTTCAATCGCATGCACACGATTTTCCAGGTCGTCGAAGTTGGTCATCACGCTAACCATTTCCTTCGCGCCCTTTACGCACAGGTCGGCATGCTGAACAAATAGTTCAAAAAATTTGCCCTCGCTGGGCATCAGTCGTCCAAACATAGTTCACTCTCTTAAGGTTAAAGCGTTAATTCGTCGTAACCGCGGGTTTGACCGTGCTGCCGCCTGACGCCCGCCGGGCCTTCCCAAGCATCAAGGCGCACTCTGCGCACCTTGGTTATTCGCTGTCAAAGATCGCGTTACCGCCGGTGTAGTTATCGAACTTCGTGTACTCACCATGGAAGGTCAGGCGCACGGCGCCAATCGGACCGTTACGCTGTTTACCGATGATGATTTCCGCAGTGCCCCGATCCGGAGAATCCGGGTTGTAAACCTGATCGCGGTAAATGAACATGATCACGTCGGCGTCCTGCTCGATGGCGCCGGATTCGCGCAAATCGGACATCACCGGGCGCTTGTTGGGGCGTTGCTCCAGCGAGCGGTTCAGCTGCGACAGGGCAATGAGGGGGCAATGCAGTTCCTTCGCCAAGCCTTTCAGACTTCGCGAAATTTCCGAGATCTCGGTCGCACGATTTTCACCGCCGCCGTTACCGGACATGAGCTGCAGGTAGTCGACGATGATCAGGCCGAGCTTGCCGCACTGACGCGAGAGGCGGCGGGCGCGCGCGCGCAACTCGACCGGGCTCAGCGCCGGTGTTTCATCAATATAGAGCTGGGCATCGTTCATCTTCTGGATCGCATGCGTCAGGCGCGGCCAATCCTCGTCGTTGAGCTTGCCGACGCGCAAACGGCTCTGATCCAGCCGCCCGACCGAACCGAGCATACGCATCGCCAGCTGCGCGCCGCCCATTTCCATCGAAAACACGGCAACCGGCAGTCCGGCATCGATTGCCACGTTTTCGCCAATATTGAGTGAGAAGGCAGTTTTACCCATCGATGGGCGGCCGGCGACAATGATCAGGTCGCCCGGCTGCAGCCCGGAAGTCATCCGGTCGAGATCGATAAAGCCAGTCGGCACGCCGGTAATGTCGTTCTGGTTGTCGCGGTTGTACAGCTCGTCGATACGCTCGACGACCTGCGTCAGGAGCGGCTGGATTCCCACCCAGCCGGAGGTGCCGCGCGAGCCCTCTTCCGCGATCGCAAAGATTTTCGATTCCGCCTCATCCAGAATCTGCTTGATTTCCTTACCTTGGGGATTGAGTGCGTTTGTCGCGATCTCGTCGGAAACTGTAATAAGTTTGCGCAGCACGCCGCGGTCGCGCACGATTTCCGCATAACGGCGGATGTTGGCAGCGGACGGCGTGTTCTGCGCCAGCGCGTTCAGGTAAGCCAGCCCGCCGACTTCCTCGGCCTTGCCGCTGATGCTGAGCGCCTCGAACACCGTGATGACGTCGGCCGGCTTGGTGGCATTGACCAGCTTGACGATGTGCTGAAAGATGATGCGATGGTCGTAACGATAAAAGTCGTCTTCATGGATGAAGTCCGCGATCCGATCCCATGCGCCATTATCCAGAAGCAAGCCACCGATGACCGATTGCTCTGCTTCAATGGAATGGGGAGGGACGCGGAGGGCGTCCAGTTGGGGATCGCTTTTGCGATCGTCCTTGCGATCGAAGTTGCGATCGGTGGTGCGTGTATTCATGGCGCGCATTATACCTGCTCGCCCAAAGCCGCAACACGCGGCATTCCGGAATATTCCGCTTGCTATCGTGCAATATTTTTCATATTTCCAACTTACTGACGCGATACTAACTGCCTTGACACTTACTGCCTAGGCAGCTATATTTCACGCTAATTGCTTCTATCCAGCGTGATGCCATGTCCGAACCATACAGCCTGAAAAATTACCAGCCCTGCGAAAGCATTGGTTTCCTGCTTAAACGTGCCGGTAGTCAACTTGCAATGACCGTTGACCGGGGGCTGGCCCCGTTCGATATGACACATGCGCAACTCGGCATCTTCCTGAAGTTGTTGCACGGTCAAGCCAAGACCGCCGCCGATTTGGCGCGCGAACTCATGGCTGATACCGGTGCCATGACGCGCATGCTCGACCGTCTGGAAGAAAAGGGCTTCATCCAGCGCATCCGCAGCAGCGCCGACCGGCGCGTGATTGAGGTGTCCCTGACCACCAAAGGGCAACAGCTCGGCGACCAGATGACGCAGGTCGTGGTCGACACCTTGAACCACCATTTACGCGGCTTCACGGAAACGGAAGTGGACCAGTTCAAGGATTTCCTGCGGCGCATGATCGGCAATGCCTGATTTCACCAATTCCAGTAAAACAAAGACAACATGACCCCTGCCCCCTCCTCGCTCAGGCACCGGATTGCCCGGCGTCACCTGCAAACGCTGTCTATCGCGTCCGCCGCCGCGCTGCTGGCGGCCTGCGCCGGCTTTCATCCAGTCGAACAAAACGCCAAGCAAATCGATGCCGTTTCATTCGCGCAGCCGAGCGCCATCGGTCAAGCTGTCGCCACATGGCCGACGGATGAATGGTGGCTCGCCTACCAAGACATGCAACTGAATCAATTGATGCAGCATGCGCTGGAAAACAGCCCGACGCTCGCCGCCGCCCAGGCCCGCATCGCGCGCGCGCAGGCATCGGCCAACCTCAGCCGCGCCGCAGAGCTGCCCCAGGTCGGCGTCGGCATCGACGCCAGCTACGGCCGGCAGTCGGAAAATTACCTGATCCCGCACCCGCCGCTCGGCCCCGCCGGACAATACATCAGCCAGGGACAGGCCGCGGTCAATTTCGGTTACGAGCTCGACGTCTGGGGCAAGAACGCGGCGTTGATCCGTGCCGCTGACGCCCAGGTGAAAGCGGCAAGTTTCGACCGCGATGCCGCCCGCCTGGCGCTCACCACCTCGATTGCCCGCGCCTATGCCCAGCTGGCTGCGCAATTCGAGATGCGGGATGTTCTCGATGCCACCCAGCAGCAACGGCGGGACATCCACAAGCTGATCGACCAGCGCGTGGCCAACGGTCTCGATACGAAGGTGGAAGTCAAGCAGGCGGAAACCAACGAAGCTGCGCTGCGCATCGAGCAAGAGCAGCTTGCCACCGCAATCAAGGTCACGCGCCTGCAGCTCGCCGTGCTCGCCGGCGACATGCCATCCGCTGCCGAGTCGATCAAGCGTCCGACAATGTACGGCGCTTCCTTCACGGTGCCGGCCAACCTGCCGCTCGACCTGCTGGGACGCCGGCCGGAACTGGCCGCGCAGCGCGCCCGCATTGCTGCGGCGATCGGCGACAAGGAAGCAGCCAGGGCACAGTTTTATCCGAACATTAACCTGAACGCGCTGATCGGCTTCCAGGCCATCGGGCTTGGCCAATTGTTCAATGCGGGCAGCCAGATCAGCAGCGTCGGGCCGGCGGTCCGGCTACCGCTCTTCGACGGCGGTCGCCTGCAGGCGAACTATGCGGCCAAAGCCAGCGACATCGACGCCGCCGTTGCGCAATACAACCAGTCGGTGCTGAGCGCCGCGCAGGACGTGGCGGAACAGCTGACGCGCGCCGCCGACCTTGCACGCGAAGAAGCGGCGACGCGCGAAGCCTTGGCCGCCGCCGAGGAAGCGCACCGGCTCGCCACCTTGCGCTACAAGGGCGGGCTATCGCCCTACCTGACCGTATTGACCGTCGAAACCCAGTTGCTGGCGCAACGCCGTGCGCTGGCCAGCCTGAAGGCGCGGCGTGACGACTTGCAGATCGCGCTGATACGCGCACTGGGTGGCGGCTTCGCCGAGACAAGCGCGGCACAAGCGCTCGCTCAGCACTGAGGCGCACAGCCAGTTCAAACATATACCAATCCAGGAAAAATCATGAGTGCAGCACCAATCGCATCGACGAACCAGGCCGCCCCATCTGGCGCGCCCAAGCGCAAGAAAATCCTTCTGACCATCGGCGCCGTGTTCGCGGCCGCCGCCGTCGGCTCCGGACTGTACTGGGCGCTCGTATCGCGCTACATCGAAGACACCGACAACGCTTACGTCCAGGGCAATGTCGTGCAGATCACGCCGCAGATCGCGGCCACGGTCGCGAAGATCTATGCGGACGACACCAGCATGGTCAAGGCCGGGCAGCCGCTTGTGGCGCTCGACACGGCGGATGCCGACGTCGCACTGGCGCAGGCCGAAGCGCAATTAGCCCAGACGGTGCGCGAGGTGCGCACGCTGTATGCAGCACAAGCGCAGGCCAGCGCCAACCTCGCCATGCGCGAGACAGAGCTGGCAAGAGCAAAGGATGATCTGGCGCGTCGCAAGGCGCTCGCGGGTTCCGGCGCCGTGTCGTCCGAGGAAATCCGGCATGCGGAAAGCGCCGTTTCCTCCGCCCAGGCCACGCTCGCCGCGGCAAAAGAGCAGCTCGCATCGGGCCGCGCTCTTACCGAGGGCACCAGCGTTGCCAATCACCCTAACGTGCAGCGCGCAGCGGCCCGCGTCCAGGAAGTGCTGCTGATGAAGTCACGATCCACGCTGTATGCACCGGTCGGAGGCGAAATCGCCAAGCGCAGCGTGCAGGTCGGACAACGCGTGACGCCAGGCGCGCCCCTGATGGCGATCGTGCCGCTCGATCAGTTGTGGGTCGACGCCAACTTCAAGGAATCGCAGCTGCGCGAGATGCGGGTCGGCCAGCCGGTGAAGCTGATCGCCGACATCTACGGCAGCAAGGTCGAATATGCCGGCAAGGTCGAAGGTCTTGGCGCCGGCACTGGATCGGCATTTGCCTTGCTGCCAGCGCAGAACGCGACCGGCAACTGGATCAAGGTAGTACAGCGCGTGCCGGTACGGATTGCACTCGATCCGAAGCAGCTGGCCGAGCATCCCTTGCGCGTCGGGTTGTCGATGCACGTCGAGGTCGACCTGCACGACCAGCAAGGCGTGCGCGTCGGCGAGGCCGCCGGCAACGCGAAGGCGCTGACTGCATCGGCCTCCGCCAATCCGATCGATGCCGCCGCGAAGGCGCGCATCGACACGATCATCGCAGCCAATCTGAAATAAGGACGCCGGATGCAATCGGAAGCGAACAACAACGCACCGCCCGCAGCCCCGCCGGCGCTGCAACCATTAAAAGGGCCGGCGCTCGTCCTGCTGACCTTTGCGGCGGCCTTGTCGACGTTCATGGAAATCCTGGACATCACCATCGCCAATGTATCGATCCCGACGATTGCCGGCGCCCTCGGCGTATCGACCAACCAGGGTACATGGATCATCAGCGCCTATTCGGTCGCGGCCGCCATTGCCGTGCCGCTGACCGGTTGGCTGGCGCGCCGTGTCGGCGAGGTGAAGCTGTTCGTGATATCGGTCCTCGCGTTTACGCTGATGTCGGCGCTGGCCGCGTTCTCGGTCAACCTGCCGATGCTGGTCGTGTTCCGCTTGCTGCAGGGCCTGGTGTCGGGGCCGATGGTGCCGCTGTCGCAAACCCTGCTGGTGCGGAACTTCCCGCCCGAAAAGCGCGGCGCGGCGATGGGGCTGTGGGCGATGACGGTGATTCTCGCGCCGATTGCCGGCCCGCTGCTTGGCGGCTATATCAGCGACAACTACCACTGGTCGTGGATTTTCCTGATCAATATCCCGATCGGCCTGTTCGGCGGCATCACCATCTGGACGCTGATGCGCAAGCGTGAATCGGCCACCGTGAAAATGCCGCTCGATGTCATTGGCCTGCTGCTGCTGGTGGTCGGCGTCGGCAGCCTGCAGCTGATGCTGGAAATCGGCAAGGACTACGACTGGTTCGCATCCCCCTTCATCGTAACCCTCGGCATTATCGCGGTCGTGGCGCTGACGTTCTTCATCGCCTGGGTGCTCACCTCGGATCATCCGATTGTCGAACTGCAGCTATTTAGGGACAAGAACTTCCGCTACGGCGTGATTCTGCTGTCGGTCGGCTTCATGACCTACTTCGGCTCGGTCGTGATCTTCCCGCTCTGGCTGCAGCTGGTGATGGGGTACACCTCGGCACAAGCCGGAGCAGCGATGGCGCCAATCGGAATTTTCACGCTGATCCTGTCTCCCATCATCGGCAAGAACATCGCCAAGCTCAATCTGCGCGCGCTGGCGACCTTCGCCTTTATCGTGATGGGCGCGGTGTCGCTATGGAATACACAGATGTCGCTCGACGTCGGGTTCTGGGATATCGTCAATCCGCGACTGGTGCAAGGCATCGGTATGGCCTGCTTCTTCCTTCCGGTGCAATCGCTGATGCTGTCCAACATCACGCCAGACCACATGGCGGGCGCATCCGGGCTGTCCAACTTCCTGCGCACGCTGGGCGCCGCCATGGGCACCGCGATCAGCGTGACGATGTGGGAACACCTGGCGACCGCTCACCATTCGCGGCTGGTGGAAAACGTTTCACGCTTTTCTCCTGCCAGCAATGAGTACCTCGGGATTCTGCAGGCTGGCGGACTGTCGCTCGAGCAGGCGTTTGCTGTCGTCGAACGCACCATCAACGCGCAAAGCTACATGCTGGCGACTGATGACTTCTTCCTGTATTGCTCGGTGGGGTTCTTCGCGCTGACGAGCCTGGTGTGGCTGACCAAGCCGAAGAAAGGCGCGGCTGCCGCAGTCGGGCATTGACGCCGCATAAAAGCAGCGCATAAAAAAAGCCGGCTTTGAAAGCCGGCTTTTTATTGACGACGATTTTGCTTACGCTTGCTCGCCCAGCACGGAAACGGTGATCTCCGTGACGACGTCGGTGTGCAGTGCAACCGAAATCGGATGGTCGCCGACGGTCTTCAGCGGGCCTTGCGGCATGCGGATCTGCGCCTTCTCGACCGGGAAGCCTTGCTTGGTCACGGCAGCGGCGATGTCGGCGTTGGTTACGGAACCGAACAGACGGCCATCGACGCCAGCCTTTTGCGCGATCTGAACGGTCATACCGCTCAGTTTTTCGCCTTGGGCTTGTGCTGCGGCCAGCTTCTCGGCTGCTGCCTTTTCCAGCTCGGCACGCTTGGCTTCGAATTCGGCAACAGCGGTTTGCGTTGCGCGGCGGGCCTTGCGCTGCGGGATCAGGAAGTTACGTGCGTAGCCGTCCTTGACCTTCACCACATCGCCGAGGTTGCCGAGATTGACGACTTTTTCCAACAGAATGACTTGCATGTTTTTCTCCTATTTCTCAGTCATCAATCAGGCGTTGTGCAGATCGGTGTACGGCAGCAGCGCGAGGTAGCGTGCGCGCTTGATCGCGGTATCGACCTGGCGCTGATAGTGCGCCTTGGTGCCGGTCAGGCGTGCCGGCATGATCTTGCCGTTTTCCTGGACGAAGTCCTTCAGGGTATCGACGTCCTTGTAGTCCACTTGCTCAACGCCGGCGGCGGTGAAGCGGCAGAATTTCTTGCGCTTGAACAGCGGGTTTTGCTGTTGGCGCTTTTGCTTGAGTTTGCTCTTATCGAATTTTTTACCGAATGCCATGTTTGGCTCCTGTATCTATTGATCTGGTGTATATACCTCGAAATCCGCGATGTGGAAGACGAGGCCTTTGCTGTTTCGATTCTTGCGTGCCAGGAATCCGGTGAAGCGATATGCCACTCCCAGTTCCGCCCGATTGACTCTTCCGGAAATTTCGCCAGCGGCGATCGCAGCGACTTCCAATTCAATCTGGCGTTTGATGCCTGCCTCAATTTGCTCCGACCGGTGCGATAACGTCGCCGACACGATCGGGATGCCTGCCGGCGTATATCGCAATGCGTC
The DNA here is from genome assembly GCF_000818395.1 of Noviherbaspirillum autotrophicum. Taxonomy (GTDB): domain Bacteria; phylum Pseudomonadota; class Gammaproteobacteria; order Burkholderiales; family Burkholderiaceae_D; genus Noviherbaspirillum; species Noviherbaspirillum autotrophicum. The sequence goes on from NZ_JWJG01000028.1 coordinate 1,444,117, forward strand.
GCGCTCGGCAATAACGGCGACCAACTGAAGCTGATTCACGCTCCCGGTTAGCGCAATTACGATGCAGCAGCCTCGCTACGCTGGCTCTTGGCAGCGTCTTCCTTCTGAACCGCCTTCATCATCGGCGACGGTGCAGTCTCGGCCTTCTTCATCTTCACGGTGAGATGGCGCAGCACGGCATCGTTGAACTTGAAGCCGGTTTCGATTTCAGCCAGGGTTTCGTTGTCGCACTCGATGTTCATGCAAACATAGTGTGCCTTCGCGAGCTTCTGGATCATGTAAGCCATCTGGCGACGGCCCCAGTCTTCGACGCGATGGATCTTGCCGTTGCGGGCGGTCACGATGCCCTTGTAGCGCTCGATCATTGCGGGCACTTGCTCGCTCTGATCCGGATGGACAATAAATACGATTTCATAATGACGCATGTAATCTCCTTATGGACGGATTAAACAATCGCCCACCCCGGCGTCAAGACAGGTGTGGGAAGAGGAAAGCCGAAGATAATAACCCGAAAACAATGAAAACTCAATGCTTTCAAGCGCTTACGTCTTCAAGAGATTTTCGTCCTGCCAGCTGTTACAAATTAATGGCGTGAGTGCTTGCATTCACCCAAAACCTGTATAAAAATACAGTCTGTTTTTATGAACAGCGTTTACCAACGCTCAGGTGCTGCCATGATCAAACTTACCGCCCGTCAAGAGCAAATTCTGAATCTGATCAGGGAAGCGATCGAAAACACCGGATTCCCCCCGACCCGGGCCGAAATCGCCGCTGAATTGGGATTTCGCTCGGCAAATGCAGCCGAGGAACACTTACAGGCGTTGGCCCGCAAGGGAGCGATCGAAATCTCGCCCGGTACCTCGCGCGGCATTCGTCTGCGTGACTTGAACACTGACAGCGGGCTAGGTCGCTCCAGCGCAAGACAGATGGCACTGCCCCACCTCGCGCTGATGCAGCTGAGCCTGCCGCTGGTCGGCCGTGTCGCCGCAGGCTCGCCCATCCTTGCGCAGGAACATATCGAAGCCACGTACAGCGTCGATCCATCACTCTTTTCCTCCAAGCCCGATTACCTGCTGAAAGTGCGAGGCCTGTCGATGCGCGATGCCGGCATCATGGACGGCGACTTGTTGGCAGTGAAAAAGGTGGACAGCGCAAAGAATGGCCAAATCGTGGTCGCCCGGCTGGGCGACGACGTCACAGTGAAGCGCTACAAGAAATCTGGTTCGGTCATCGAACTCCTGCCCGAAAATCCGGATTTCAAGCCGATTCGCGTCGATTCCAGCCAGGAGGATTTTGCACTGGAAGGATTGGCGGTCGGCTTGTTGCGGGCATGGGGCTAAGACGTTGCATATTGAATAGCGCCATCTTGGCGCGCAATCCCGCGCGCCTTGCCCCCTAGCTTGCCTTGGGCGGCACTTTCCGCAAAATCTGGCGCGCAATGCCCCGCAAAATATTGACTTCCTCGGTTTCCAGCTGGGTTCGGGAAAACAGGCGCTTCAGTCTGGGCATTAATTTCTTTGGATTGTCGGGGTCAAGGAACTCGACCGCAACCAGCGCTTCTTCAAGGTGCTGATACATCCCTTCGATCTGCGCTATTCCGGCTGCCTCTCCCTGAAACCCGACATTCGTCGCCGGCGGCGCGTCTCCGATGGCCGCCTGGCGCATTTCATATGCCAGCACCTGCACGGCCTGCGCCAGGTTTAACGATGAATAGTCGGGATTGGCCGAAATATTGATCAGGACATTGCACTTTTCAACAATTTCGTTAGGCAAGCCATACCGCTCATTACCGAATACCAAGGCGGCGGACAGGCCGGCATCAACCGCCAGTTGTCCGGCCAGCGAGCGCGGCGTAACCACGGGCGGCGAAAATTCCCTCGGCCGGGCGCTCAATGCTGCGGCAAAATTGCAGCCCTCCAGCGCCTCGCCGATGGACCCGACGATCTTCGCATTCGCCAGAATATCCTGCGCACCGCTGGCGAACGCGATCGCTTCCTCCTGCCGGGGTGCATCCGGGAATCGTGGATTGACCAGCACAAGGCGCGAAAATCCCATGGTTTTCATGGCGCGAGCGACCGATCCGATATTGCCTGGACGGCTAGTTTCCACCAGCACGAAGCGCAGGCGGTCGAAAAGAGGAGTACTGGTTTGTTGCTGGTTCATTTAAAATAGCGGCATTGCGCGGCAATCGAATAACTATCCGATATTGCCGCATCGCTCATTAATTCATTTGTGGTCCGAACACCGGAACCGCAATTTTAACGGAACCTCTATGCATCCCATGCTGAATACGGCGGTGAAAGCCGCACGCCGCGCAGCCGCGGTCATTAATCGCGCCTCGTTCGACATTGACCGTGTCAAGGTCACGGAAAAAGGACACAACGATTTCGTCACCGAAGTCGACAAAGCCGCCGAAATGGCGATCATCGAGGTTCTGAAAAACGCCTATCCCGATCACGCGATCCTGGCAGAAGAATCGGGAGCCTCGGCCAATCTGCACGACGAAAACGAAAACGTCTGGATCATCGATCCGATCGACGGCACCACCAATTTCATCCACGGTTTTCCTCAGTACTGCGTATCGATCGCGCTCCAACAGCGCGGCCAGATCACGCAAGCAGTGGTCTACGACCCAACCCGCAACGACCTGTTTACGGCAACCAAGGGCGCAGGCGCCTACCTGAATGAAAAACGCATTCGCGTCAGCCGCCGCGACCGAATGGCAGACGCACTCATCGGCACCGGTTTTCCGTTCCGCGATACGAGCCATCTGGACGAATACATGAAGATGTTCCGCATCATGACGGAACGCTGCGAAGGCTTGCGCCGCCCGGGAGCCGCCGCGCTCGATCTGGCCTATGTGGCCGCCGGCCGGCTCGACGGCTTCTTCGAAAAAGGCCTGCAGCCCTGGGACGTGGCAGCCGGTTCGCTGCTGATCACGGAAGCCGGCGGCATCGTCGGTAACTTCTCGGGCGAATCCGATTATCTGTATAAGGGCGATGTCATCGCCGGCACGCCGAAGATTTTTGCCCAGATGATCGCGCAGCTGTCGCCATTCGCAAAGTAACGCGCCGCCGTTCCACGGCGGGACCGACTTCCCGCCCGCCCCGTCCCTCGCACGTCACCGGCCGCGCTAACGCCCAGCGCAGTTTCCTGGCCAGCCCCATCGTCTTTGACCGCATCCGCCATTAAAATGGCGGATTGCATTCACGCTCGCGCGTCGCATGCCCGTCAGACAGAAAGATAGGAATGGATTTGAAGCCCGCTGCACAACTCGACAAAGACGCCACCCCCGCACGACTGGAAGAAATACTGGCCAAGCATACGCCGATGATGCAGCAGGGTATTTCCCCTATGAGAACATAGGATCACTTTTTAAAAGTTACGCCAAAAACCACGCTAAAACTAACTCCTTGCAGGCAATGCGTAACGAAATATTAGAGACTTTTTGGACTGGCACTCGTCTGGATAAAATAACCAGATGAATACCCTACCCGTCATTAAGCAAGCATGTTTGGATGCCATGGAAGAATCGGAGGACAACGCCCCGGCATGGCGTGCGGCTTACGTGTCGATCGTTAATCCGCTTTCCGTGCTGGAAATGGCTGAGATCATCGAGGCCATGCTTGCCGAGCTGGAAACGCACCACGACGCCGGCCCGCTGATCGACAACATCAAAGCGAGGCTTGGCATCGCATAGCTTCGATACATATACTGTATACAAATACAGCATATTGAGCAGAAGAAATGCCAGACCTCCCGCCTCCGCTTACTAAGGAAGAACTCCACGCAATCGGAGTCCGCAACAAGGGAAACAAAGACGTTGTCCGGTTGCTATGGGAAATCCGGCGTTATCATTCGATCGTGTCGCGGGCGCATCAGCTCGCGCACAGTGTTACACCAGGCGTCGGTGCGCTCGGCATCATCGCCAAAGCGCTGCTCAACGAAATCAGGGGCGAGCCGGCTGTGCAGGCGAGAGAGCGACTGAACAACGAACTATTCGGACAGAAAGTCGAGCCCGGCGATGATGACTAACGCACTTCGCTCCCTCTCATTTTTTCATCAATCGCTTTGCGCCATAGGCTATATCCCTCGCCGTTGAGGTGTATGCCGTCGTTTGTCACGCTTTGCTTCAACCCATCCGCGTCGGACAACTGAGCGTTTAGATCGACGTAGGCGATCTTCGACTCAGCCGCGAACGCCGCAAGTCGTTGATTCAATTCTCTGATCTTGGCGTTGTACTTCTTGCTACCAGCTTGCTTCGGACTGGTGTAGATAGTGGACTGAATGACCGGCACCACTCCATTATCGATCAGGAGATGCACAAATTTTTTGTAGTCTGCGAATGCCGCATCCGCGCTGCGCCCGACGAGGACATCGTTGACGCCGACCATGATGAAAGCCGTCTTCGCCTTTGTAAGCAATATCCCGTCCAACCTCTGCAGTAGCCCATAAGTCGTATCGCTGCTGATCCCCCGATTCGCGATCCTCACTCCGGGGAACATCTCATCCCAGCGGGCCTCATCCGTGATGGAGTCTCCGATCATTACGACGTCAGCTGGTACGTGAAATGCTCGGAAGCTCGACGTTTTATCCTTCCAGCGCGGGTAATCGATAAGTCGGGAATCAGAACCCGGCGTCTCGCCTCTGCCAATTTGCTTAACCCACCCGTACACTTGGAACGGAAATAGCTGGTATTGCATCATAGCAACGCCGTAAAGGAAGGCTAAAATCAACGCTAGGCACGCCAATACGACCTTGGCAGCAGTTCTCATTTCTCTATTACCCCCACATTCTTTAAGGATGAGGCGTGCAGTATAGCGGAATTGTATTATGGAAATAGTCGCACTAGGAGCTCACTCGCCCAGAGAGTTTTATGACCGTTTTATATAAATATCTTCGGAAAGAGCATACCCACCTTCTGCTGACTAGGGGGAACATGCGAATCGGCACGCTTTACGAATATCGAAACACTGAAATACATGGTGAGGTTATTGGCGACAACACAGAAGGCTATAAGACCAGATTTATGGAATTGAATGGCGCCCACGTATGGACGTCGGAAACCCAGCCTGAATTCAGCAGGGGATTTCTTAAGATTGCCCCCGGCACAAAACTAACAGTTAGAGGTAATGGAACACTCACGGAACCACACGAAAGCGTTAACTACTACCTATTTTGCGCCACGAAGGTTTTCAACAAGGAAGCGATGGACGAATTCAAGTACGACGCATGCATTGTCATCGAACATCCCGAAAAATTCTTCAGGGCTATATCGCGGACCATCAGGCACCAAGCTGCATTTGAGGGTATCTTTAACTGTCAGTACATTGGCCGCCGGATTTCGCATGACGTTGATCCAGGGATTCCACCAGCAATCATCAAGGATCCGACTTACAAGAATCAGCAGGAAGTTCGTGGACTATGGAAGCCTTTGAAAGCCAACCCGTCACCGATGATCATCAATTGTCCTGACGCGGCTCGATATTGCAGCATGTATAAGCGACGGTGACAGCTGCATGATGGTGCCGGCGTTCATTTCGGCCAAGCGTCTATCAGGGTTTGTCGGTCATTGACGAGTCGATCAGCCGTTTCCGCCATGCCTGAATATCTTGCTGTGCACTGGCTGAGTACGTCTGCGAGGGTATCGGCTCGCTGACGGCAGGCATCGGCGGCAAGCTCGGGCAGTTGCCGGCGGAGGTCTGCAATGTCGCCCCGCAGGCCGTCAGCAGCATTGTGAGCGGCAGCAGCGTCAGCGCGAATAGTTGCTTCACGTTTCGTTGCTTCATTTCTGGCATCCTCCAGTTGTTTATTCCAGGCCCGCTCCTTCAGGCGCGCGGTTTCGCTGGCCGTTGCGGCTGCTTCGACCTGGTCGCGCTCGATCTTGGCTATCTGCTGTCCAAGCCGCCAGCCATTGACATACCAACCGACGCCAAAAGCGAACCCGGCTCCGACCAGCTGAGCAAGAATGCGGAGCGCGAGGGAATTCATCGCTCGCCTCCGCAGCTGATAACCCAATACGGCACGCCGAAGAACAGGCATACAACCGACAGGCAAAACAAATCGATGATCGTGATCATGCCAACACCTCCTTTGCAATTTGAAACAACGCCAGCCGGTTGGCCAGCCCATTGATCCCGCCATTGATGCGCTTCGTGATCCGCACCTGGTCACCGGCGTCGGCCAGCTCATTCAAGCCGTGCGTTTTCCAGAACCAGCCCGCCGACCGGCATGCATTGACCGGCTCCTCGAGCAGCTCGGGGCGATGCACGCAATCGATGTTGAGCGCCATCATGCAGGCGATGTAATTCGCCTTCCCGGTAATCTGGATCAGGCCGCGCCCCTTGTACTTCACGCCGTCGCCCGGCTCGGTGTTGCCTAGATCCGCGCGCCCCTCGTACGCCTTGCCGGAGGCGATTTCGCGCACGTAGAGCAGCTGCTCGGACTCGTGGCCGACCTGGGCGAGGAATGCCGCCTGCCGCGCCGGTGTGTTGATCTCGAATTCCTCCATGGCGGCGCACAGGGGCGAAAAAAAAGCCGCGATGCGCGGCTTGGCCAGGGGCATGATCTTCAGCAGTTCATCCGGCGTCATACGCGCTCCTTTTCTCGCAGAAGGGACAATTCCGCCGTCGGTTCGCGAGGACGAACAGCGCGACGCCAACATTGCGCAGGACTTCCATCGGTGATGGGCTCGTCTGCCCGTACAGCGGACTGACTAGGACGGCCAGCGCCGCCGTCACGAGGAACACCCAGGCGAGGCGGATACCGTGTCGCGTACATCTGGACATGCTGTTGATTGCGCCGAATAAGCCGCAGCCGAAAATGATCGCGGCAGCCAACATATTGATGGCGAGCATCATTGAGCGCCTCCCTTTGTCCGGATCCAGTTCAGTGCGACCGGAATGACGACTTGCGCGCTGACGCCGAGGCCCGCGGCCGATGCCAGCCGCATGAAATCGCCGACGCCCTCGAGGAAGCTGAAATAGTGCTGAACGGTGATGGCAATCACCGGCGCGAAGTAACCCGCCAGGATCGACGAGCTGGCGACGGTGCTAGCGATCTTCGACTTCGGCATGGACGGCAGGTAGGACAACGACACCAGGCCGCCGAAGAAGCCCGCGAGGAGCGCGTCGTAATGCACGCCGAGGAAGGTGCCGGACAGCGTGATCGTGCCGGCCGCAATTGCCAATCCAGCTGTCGGGCTTACTGGTTCTGCCATGAGACGCCTTTCTTTTTCTTGAAATAAAAAAGCCCGCCGAAGCGGGCTAGCTATTTAATGCGCAACCGAGGCTATGCAGCCAAGTACGAAATACCATCGAGGCTTAACAGACCGGCAATCGTAGTGCCCCCTGCAGTAATTTGGCCGTCAGCGTGAATCTCAATTTCGCCAAATGCATGATTAGCGGAGACCGCGAATATCAGGTGATTCTGCGGCCGGAACCCGGCCGGAATCGTTGCAATCAATGTGTAAGCCGCGGAACTTCCGCTCTGAATTGCCCCTGACAGATGCACCCTGCCCGTTGAATCCTTGCGCGCCTTCGGGCCGGCATAAGGTGTGCTAAGCCCGACCCATGATCCGGTAGGAACCAGTGACACGGTCGGCATGTGTCCAGTTGCAGTAGCCTTGTCATAATTCAGCCCGATGCAACGCATGATCTCATTCGCGATGAACTCATGTCCGGCATCGGTCGGGTGCACATTATCGGTATCCAGGAGCTTGGCAAATTTATTCGCCGTCTGATCACTGAACCACATGCGACCAAAGTCGAGATACGGAAAGCCATAGATATACGCGTAGTCACGCAGCGCCGACTTATACGCATTGGAAGACGGTTCGTTGAAGATAAAGTCGCAGATGACGCACTCGCCATTAATGGCCTTTACCCCGCTCAAATACCGCTTCAGTTTCGCCTTGAATGTGACAATAGGCTTTGCGAGAAGGTTGTCATTTACCCCAAGCGCGAGGATAGACATGCCAGTGGAACGTGCGTACATGTCCAGCAAATTGTTGTCCATATCGGACAGCGTTAACGACGAGCGCCCGAGATTAAATAAAACTGGTGACTTAACCGCACTTTCTTCCAAATAGACCATGCCGCACAAGGCAACATTTTTATTTTCGGTATTCGTCAATCGTATTGTATGACTTCCCCAGGCTGGAACAGCAATTACCGTTGAAAAGGAGCCATTGACGCCCGATCCGGCAATTGAAGTCGCCGACGCCGCTTTTGTATCAATAGTGCCAATTAGCACACCATCGAGAGTGACGTTGAGGATAGCACCCGCCGCATCCTGGCCATACACAACTACAACATCTTTCCCGGTGTATGAAACCTCAACCCAATCTCCAGCAGTTGCACTCTTAAGAACCGTCCCGCCGTAATAGGAGTCTGTAAATCCTCCGTATGCAGTTAGCGCAAAGCCCGAATGTGTAACTACATGAGGATATTTAGTAGCCGAGGGAGAGCCATCCTGCGCCGCCAAATTGAAGTTGGCAAAGCCAAAATTCGCATTCTGATATTTACGCTGGATCGCTTTTCGAATAATCGATGCATAGTTATCCTTCGTCCAGACAGCAGCGTTTGAGCCCTCCGAAATACTGTCGCCGATCACCAGAATTGGCTGAAAGCGATCGGTAACCTTCGCATAGGAGAAAAACCGGTCCGTTTTGAAATTGTCTGACTCCCGCGGCGCCTTCGGCAGCGGCAAGGTATTTCCATCGAAAAGAATCTTGCCGTCGCCCCAAAGGCCATGGAGGCCGGCAATATCCGTCACGGAGTACGTACCACTCGGCACGTAGGGTGATTCTCCCGATGCTTTAGCGCTCAACAGCTCAGCTGTATCATCTGCCGCACCGTCACCGGCCGCCCCAGCGTCTTTCACCAGGGTAAGCGAACCCAGTGCCGTTCTAACAGCGCCGCCAATCAATACCCACTTGCTTGCAAGATCGCCACTGAATGTCGATCCAGATACATGAGCGGTAATCGTCAAATACCTGTCGCCTGAAACAGTTACCGAGTCATACGTGGCATATGAGGTCGAAGGCGTCCAGGCACCGCGGTCCGTGTACGACTTTATCCGGCGAAGTGCTTCTGCCATCGTCAACTTGGTATTTCCCAAGCGGTCGGTAGCAGTCTGCCCGTTTGAAGTCGCCAGTTCCGCAATATGGTCAACGTCCTGCTTCGCATTGATAAGATCGGGGATGGTTAGTGCTGGCATGTTTTACCTTTCGTGCGGATATAAAAAAAGCGCCGGATATGGCGCTTTTCGTTGCTAGTTGATAACTGTATCTTTATCAGGAATGGGGGCGTTGTCGTATTGGTAGTAGTCATCAGAATAATTAATGGCCCGAATCGTGACATACTGACCATCCGACATGTCCAGCTCTTGCACCAGATATTCTTGCGCTCCACGCGCACTATCTGCCGCGAAAGAATAGATCGTGCGAATGCCGCCCTGCCCGTAAGTCGTTACGATTGCCTCACTTGGCATGTTTTGCAAAACCACCTTATTCGGCGTACTGCCGGCGGTGACCGCGATACTCTGGAGCGATCCGTCACGCCGCATCAGCACGATGCTGTGCGGCAGACTCGATGTGAATGCCACATCCTGACTGAGCGTCAGCTCCAGCCCATTCTGCGCGATCACTTCACCGTCATACGACTTGAATCGCGTGTTATCGACGATATCAACCCGGCTGTTCGGCAGGAGGGCACGCGCATCGAGCGTGGTTGTAGTCTCAATGGTGATGCGCTGGCCGATCAGCTTCTGGCATTCCCGATTGGCACGGAGCCAAGCCTGCGCGAACGACCGAATCCCTGGAATCTCGAACTTCTTCAGCTTCGTGAAGCTGCCATCGAGCGGGAGCTTGATCGTTTCCGACTGGTGCGTGTCCGGGTCGACATAGACGAATTCAACGCCATCATATTCCGAGTCGCTGGCGAACTTGCGCGTGATCGACTCGGAATTCGGCTTCTTGTTGCGGTGCGTGAACAGCGCTGTACTATTCGCCTGCGCACGGTCGAGCGCAAGCCTGATCTTTCCGTTCTGGCGATAGGCGATACAAAACCCGGCGTTGGCGATTGCGATGACCGTTTCCTCGAACGACATGTTGTCTGTATCGAAGGTGTAATTGAACTGGCCGCACTCCGGATTCCAGGCGTCGAGCTGCTGCTGGATGCCCCAGATCTGCGCCATGTCCACCTCGGTCGCTAAGTTGCGCCGGCCGATCTTCGGATCCGAAGCCACCGCAGCGACGATGTCGACCAGCTTGCTCGTCGCCGAGATGGTGCCGGAGACGTGCCGGCCTTCTGCATCGAATGCACCGGAAAATGCTGATCCGTTGTAAGTCGGCAGCCGGCGAGAGGCGATGCAATTCAGCTGGCGAGTTTTGACCGCCGTCGCGCGGGAGGTCGCTTGTGTGATGGTATGGATCGTGGTCTTATTGCCGAACTCGGTTTTTGTCACCGGTGATACGCTGTACAGGTCAGCCCACTTGATCTCGTCCATGACCGTGCCGTTGAAGCCATAGTCATAGTTCGATGTGCGACGCATCCGTACGCGTACCGGCCCAGTCCATGCCGTTGCATGCTCGATGGTGTCGGCTCGCTCGTCGCTCACGGCACCGGACAACGTACCAGTGACGGTCTCGACAATCCCAAGTGGTGCCAGGCTTCCATTCAATTTTTCGATTTCGATGGCGAAGTCGACGGCTGCGACTGACTTGCCGCCGTTGTCCTTGAACATACCACTCGGGGCAACTACATTGCACCAAACCTCGGTGCGATCGGCGTCTGGCAGCGTTACCCAGTCCGTGTACTCAGTTTTACCATTCACTGCTATCGAGCTAGTGATCGGAACGCCAAAGCCATTCGATGCCGGTATGACAGACTTCCATGTGGCCGTCGTCAGCGTTACCGAACCATCGTTGACAGCCGCAATCGTGTATGTCCCGGAATAGTTCCGCGTGACCGAAAACGTAGCCGACCCAGAAGATTCTGCTACCAGAGAACTACTGGAGACGGTGATCGTGTAGGCATTCGGTTTCGCTGTGACGGTGAAGGTTCCGTTGTTCGCAGATTGCGTGAATCCGGCGACTGTAACCGAGTCGCCTACCCTGATGTCCGTAAACTCAAAGCCGCCAGTGCCGACATACGAAGATGTTCCACTCGTGCTCACGGACCCGGAATCGCCACTCGGGCGCATGGTCGCAACGTAGTTCGACATCGACACGGTGAGCGTGTCTCCGACCGCCGCAACCGCATTGAAATTCGGCTGCTTGGCCACCTGGGTGATGATGTCACCATCCGCATTCGGCGTGTACGTATAGGACGCGCTCACCGGCAGTTGCACCTGGTTCAAGGCCTTGAGGGTTATCCCGTCCACCTCGATCGCGCGCGACGCCGTCAGAACGTTGTCAATGATCGCCGCGCCGACCAGCAGAGCCGGAGAATCTCCACTGTTCGGCGACGTAAACGGGTCGTAGACAGCAGCGCTCGCGCCATCGATATCCGCTATCAGGGTGTCTCCGTCCCGCAGTTCCGTAATGTCGTGGTAGCCACGCCCGACGCAGTAATATCCGTATTCGTATTTCCGGTGGCCGATGTACTTGATATAGGTCGGCATCATCAAGCTGGGAATTGCCTTTACCGTGCCGTAGATATCCTCCACACGCTCCAGCAGCCGGACCTTGTTCTCCCGGTTCGACAATGCGTTGTTCGGGCTTTGCTGGGTGCGGTTGACGTTGCCTGGCATGACAGGCTTCGGCATCAGAACAACAGCAGCGACCACTACTCCGACCAGAACGGCATACAAGAGCGTCTCGCCGCCGCCAGGGCTCTGCAGAACTACATACTCGTCACTGTCGCCAGCCAAAATTGCGTTCGCGTCATGGCTAATCTCCTTTTCCGCGCATGGCTCGCCCTTGAATATCTGCACACGCACCGACGGCTTCTCACCATAGCGCTCAAGCAACCAATGCGCGAGGCTTTCTACCTCGTACACCTGCGGCGTTGGAGAAAATGGGTGGTCAAACAGCTTGATCTTCATCATTTTGCCCAGAATTCCACCACTTCGAACCGGTCGCGGATTGCCGACAGCTCCTCATACATGGTCGCGTCAGGCATCGCGTGCAGCACCTTGCCCTGGTAATACACGCCGCAATGGTGAATGCCGATCTTGTCGCTCTTCCCGAGCAGCACGATGCAATAATCCACCGGCTCGTCGATCTTCGAGAAACCATGGGCTGACTTGTGGATCGCGATTCGAAACGCGCTCGCCATCTCACGGATCGACCGGTTCACGGTCTTATAGTCCACGGCGATCGCATCCAGCTCGGTCACGTACACGTCGGCGACCAGCTCCCAGCAAGGCTGGGGAGAATATTGCTTGGCCAGATAGGCATTAATGTCCATTACAGGAATCCTCGAAGCATAGGGATGTCTTTCGGCGAATACACCTCGCCGGTTCTTGTCATGTTCAGCCGCGGCGCCACCGCGCTGATGCTGGCGGCGCCGATGGCGTAGGAGATCGACTCGGCCTGCAGCGTCGCCGTCGCCTGGGGCGTCGTCAGGTCATCGCTGAGGTATTCGCGGTAGACGATCTTGATCTTTTCCGTCGTGGCTACCGGAATGCGGTCGAGTTCGTCGCGGAATACGTCCTCGATGTCAACCAGACCGATCCGGATGTCGAATTTCTGATCCAGGTTTCCTTCCGATCCAGCCAGCTTGATCTCGATGTTGCAGGGATCCATTGCCATAGCCACGCCGTCCACGTAGGTAGTTCCCGGGTACGGCTCGCGCCAAAGGTGGAATGTCCGGCTCATTGCCGAGTGGCTGATCTCCAACGTCTGGATCGGCCAGACCGTCTGTGGCGCCGAAGCCAGGAAGACTTTCAGGCGGCTTTCGAGGTCAAGGCTCATCAGAAGTCCAGAACATTGGTTTCGGCGTTGGCGAACTGCCCCAGCCTGTCCAGCAGCATGTTCGAATAGGCGCCGTATTGGTTGTACAGATCGACCAAGCTGGAAGCATCCGCCGTGGTCATGTCATAGACCTGGTTCTCCGTCTCCACGACGAACTGCACCACCATCATGATTCCCGAGGTGCGCGCCGCCGAGTAGGAGCCAGGCACGATATTGACTGCATGCGGCGACACGCCAAAACCGCTGTCCAGCGGCATATCGAACGTGACGGCGCCCTTGCGAATGGTGTGGTGATAGAACGCCGTCCACACCGAAAACTGCAACGCATCCAAGATCAGCGTCACGCTGAAGCGCTGTGCGCCGCGGTCCCAGTCCAGCCCGTATCGCGGCATACCGCCTGCGACGTCGGTACGGACTACTCCGCCCGGATCGTCGATAGAGTAGTTGGAGACGACCGGCTTGATGCCGGCCGGCATGACAGGATTCGGCATTATCTTGACCTTTGAATGCTGAAATTGCGGTTCATGGCGCGCGAGGTCTTGCTATTTGGATCGGCCAGCTGCGCCGCAACGAGATCGACCGCTTCTTCCAGGATCAGAGCCCTTTCACCGTTATCCAGCCGGCGCTCCGTCACCCGGCCGATCTTCGCGCTGGTCTGGTTGACGATCGTGATCGGGCTTGATCCACCGCTCTGACCGCCGTTGCGCGCCATATCGCGAATGACGTCCGCTTGCTTCGCCGGAAGCACCATTTCGCGCTCATGCAGCTGTGTCAGCGGGTTGACGCCGGCAGGAATGTCGAAACCATTGCGTGCGGACGCTACACTGAGTGTTGCTGCGGCTGTCGCAGCCGACGCAAATCCCTCCGCAATAGCCATCGCCGCCGCGGCCGCGGCCGGCGCCAACTCCGGACCGACAATCGGGATCGCTGCAGTCGACGCGAACGCATTGAGGCCAGCCATTGCCGACATCGCCTGCGCCTGCGCCGCGATCGTCGCCGCGTAGCCTGCCGCAGCCGTCTTGTCGATAAGGAGTTTCTGAATCTGGATCTTGATAAACGATGCGATGAACGTGTCTGCGACATTCAGTGCGACATTTTTCAAGCCATCCTCAAGACTCTGGCCGTAGACAAGCGCTCGCGATACGCTCGACGCGAATCCATCCGTCATGCCATTAAAGGCGCTGGTGAACGCCGCGGAGGACTGTCCCGCGACGTTTTCGGCATTGCTCCGGTAGTTCGCTAGCGCTTCGTTCGCCCCATTCAGCCAGTCGCCCTGCTTCTCCTTGATCGCCTTGGTCCGCTGCTCGTACGCCTGCAGCTCCTTGCTGTAGGTGTCCTGGGCGATCTGGAGGTAGGTATCGAACTGCTCCTGGTCGATCATGCCGTTGCGCTTGTCGCGCTCAAGCTCCTGCCGGCGACTGGTGAACTTGTCCTCGATCTTATTGCGACCGGCCTGATTCGCCCTGATCTCTTCCCCCCTACCGACTCCGGCGATCTCTGCCGCATTTTGGCGGGCGACCGTGTCCAGATAGGCTTGGGCGGCCTGTCGAGCATCCTCGTAGGACTGCGCAATCTTCTTGTTTGCCGCAGTCTCCTGGATGCTGTTGACTTCCAGCTTTGCCGACGTCGAAGCGCGCAGTGTCGCCAGTTTAGCTTCCGCCTCTGCGATTTTCTTGTCGTTTTCGAGCTTGTCCTTGCCGGTGAGCCGCTCCTGGCGATAACGATCTAGCTCCTTCCGAAGTGCATCCTCCTGCGCCCGTGCTTCCAGCTCAATAAAACCGCGCTTGGACTCGTAATATTGGCGGTCGCTGATCAATCTGGCCGCGTGCATGGCTTCGAGGATTGTCCCGGCATTTTGGTAGCTGCCGATCAGCTGCTCATTCGCGTTCTTGATGGCGTCGATATCTAGGCCGAGCTTCGCCTTGTCGACCTGAAGGCCGTTGCTCACCAGCCCCTTGTGGCTCGCGCGGATATCGGCAACGCGCCTCTCTATTTCTGCCTGCGTTGCTCCCGCTGCGGCGCCGTCCTCGCGCGCCTTCGCGATCTCGCGCTCCATCTTCACACGCTCGGATAGGAACTTCTCACCGTCCTTCTCGAACTGGATGCGAGCCTGAACCTTGTCAGCTGTCTCCTTCTGAAACGCAGCCGATTTCGCCTGCAGCCGGATGTTCTCCTGGGTGATCGACTGCTCCTGCAACAACCCAGCCAAACGGTCCTTCTCGTATGAAAGCAATGCATTGACCAGCAGCCCGCCGCCCGACTCGTTCAAGCGTGCAATACGCGCCCGCGATGCCTCGATTTGGGCTGAAATGCTCGACAGCTGCTCGGCGTTGGTTTTCTCACGCCCGACGTCCAGCATAGCATCCCATGCTTCCTTCGCGGCGCCGGTGATGCCGCGCCATGCGCGCTCCACGGTGCCGAGCCGTCCCTCCAGCTGCGACATGCGCGATTCCATCGCATCTGCGTAGGCTTTTTGCGCGAGCGCCGCGGCATCAGACGTCTTCCCCTGATCCTCCAGCGCCTTGATCTGCTGGTAGAGCCCGATTGTCAGAAAGTGCGTCGCTTCATTCAGCTTTGTCGCCGCCTCAACCGGAGATTTGCCGAGCTCCGCGAACTGCTTGATCGTCTCGTCGACCGCCTGTCCGGCATCGCGCTCCATCTTCAGGGCGACGGTCGTGAAGCGCTCCAGGCTGTCTGCCGAGATGTTCCCATTGGCAGCGAACTTCGCGAGCGCCTCGGCGGCCGCAGCTTGCGTCCCGACGATACCATCGATGCGCTTGGCCATCTCGCCCAAGTCGCTGACGGTCGTGCCGGCGGCGTTCCCGGACAGGATCAAGGCCTCCGCATAGACGTCAGCCTCTTCGCTTCCCTTCTTGTAGGCCACTGCCAGAGCCAATGCGGCGCCGCCGGCAATGGTGAACGGATTGATCAGGCTAGCCACATATCCGCCAAGCGCGCGCGCTGCCGGACCGATGCCGCCGAACATATCCTTGAGCTGGCCGCCCTGCTGCAGGAACACGGTTAACGGGGCCTGACCGGACGCCAGTGACGTGGCAATATCGGTGAACTGGGCGGGCACGCTGCGCAGCGCAGCCGACATTTGTGCGGCGGAGATTCCGGCCTTCGCCTGCTTGGCAACAGTCGCATCGAGCTGGTCGAGGTACGGCTGCAAGGCATTGACATCAATCCCGCGCTGTCCGGCGAGCGCCTTGTAATAATCCGAGCTGCTCTTAGACCCGGCTTGCATGGTCGCGATCTGCCGCTGGATCGAGCCGATCATGTTGCGAGTGGCCGCGTCTACCTTCTGCGCGGCCTGGTCGCCGCCGGCACCGATCTTATCCAGCCCTCCTGCGGCATTCTTGCCTGCCGTGGCGCCGGTTGCGCCGAGATCGGCAAGAGAACGTTTCGCTCGATTGACTCCGGTTTCAACGCCGGAGGCATCAACCGAGAGTTCAATCTGCTTTTTCAGGTCGGACATTGCTACCTCGATATTTTGTGCCCGCGCCGGCGGGCAGGGATGAGCTACTTTTCACGCATTTTTTCGAGCGCAGCGGCCTCCATCGCACGCACGCCATCGAAAACAAAGGGCCACTCATCCCGCCGTATGGATGACATGCGCATCACCAGATGCAACGCGTTGTAGTCAAGGCCAATAGGGCCGCCCATTCCGGTGCGCCACTGCGTCGACATTGCAATAAAAACGTCAACAGTCGTTTGGTTTTCCGGCAATATTTCAGCCGGCGGGCCGCTTGCCTCTTCGACGGTTAGACCCAACGCTGAAGCTTCTTCAGCAGACGGATCCTCCTCATACAAAGCGGCAGCGGCCTTCTTTAGTTTTTTTCGCGGTACTCGCGAAGGCCGGTGGCATACGCCTTGTGAATCGCGTCGGTAGCGCCCGCATGCATGTCCACCAGGGAAATGAGCGACTCGCGGCTGAATTCATCGGACAGATCCCATCCTTCGGCAAGCATCAGAATGAAATCCGCGTCTTCCTCGACGCTCTTACCGATAAACTTTTCCAAGGACCACTTCTCTTTTGGGGTGGCGGCGCCATCTTCCTGCGACGGTTTGGCTGCCAGCTCGTCCATCAACTTCCCGTATTCCGTCCTTGTGCGGTACTTGAAGACGAATTCGATTTCGTCCGTTCCGCCGTCGCACAGAGGGATATGGACGGTTTTCTTGAACGCGCCGGGGCGCTTGCCGAGTGTAAGTTTTGCCATGATTTTTCTGGATTGTGGGTGAAAAAAAAGCAGCCCGACGATCAACTCGGGCTGTGCCACATGGTCAGTTACGACGCGTAGCGAACCGGCTCCGCCAGCAGGGACAACGTGATTTCGCAAGCCATGATCTCGTTCACGGTCATGGACGGCGTCTTGTTCAGGCTGATGTAGGCGTTGTAGAGGATGATCGCCTGGTTCGGCAGGACGATTTTCACGGCGCGCGGCAGGCGGTCGTCGTTCGCCTGGGAGGCCAGGACGTAGCCAGCCAGCGTCGGGTCATCCGCGATCGAGATCGAAAGACCGGATGCGCTCTTGTTCGTCGGGATGCGCTTTTCAGCATCGTCTTCCAGGAACTGGTAGTTCAGGAACTGCTGCTCGCCGCCACTGGAACTAGTCTTCAGGATCTGCTGCAGCTGCGTCCAGCCCGTGATTTCGCGCACCGAGCCGATACCGGTTCCGGCCGGATAGAGGGAAGTCGACGTCGAATTGATGCCTTCCAGGCTCACGTCATTCGTTGCCACGGCAGACGCGCGAACGATCTTGTTGTTCAGTTTCGACCAGCCGGAGGTGACCTCAATGAAGTCGCCGACACCAACACCATGCGACGCTTCGAGCGTGCCAACGGCCGGATTCGCATTGGAAACAACAGACATGGCCTTGGAAGTTCCATATCCGGACGCGATGTAAATGGTTGCACCATTAGGCAGACGTACGCCCATTTTTTACCTTTCTTGCCCCTGTAGGGCACTAAAAAAATAGCCCTTCCGGGCAAGAAAAAAGCCGCCACGGGCTACCCCGAAGCGGCTTGCTGGTTTTGGCCGTATGGCCGAATTCGTTATGGTTTAGCGGTCACTCCACACGCTGAAATCCTGTTGAGTCCCGTACAGTTTCAGTTCATCTTCGTGCAGCGCGATGGGGCCTCCGAGCGGCACTGCCTGGATCGTGGTCGCCGTGATGAATGCGGATTCCGCCTGCAGTGCGAGAGCCGAAGCCGCGGTACGCCCATCCGCCCAGACATTCACCTGGAACCGGCCGTTCTTCTTGCTCGGAACGGCGCCCTCCATAAAGGACAGCGGAATGCCGCCGACCTGCTGAAAGGTGATGTAAGGCCGCGGCGTACCGGCGGGTGCCGTGTCGGGATAGACGTGATTGCTGACCAGCCCCTTGAGCAGGTTGAAAATGTCGGCTTCGACAGTCAATTCAGTTTCTCCAGTGTCTTGTCGATTGCTTCACTCATTACAGCGTTTGATGCCTCGATCGCATCGTCGATCTTCGTGTCGTATGCAGGCCGGATGAACGGATGTGCTGGCACGAAGACTGGCTGCAAGGGGCCGTATTTGCCCTGCTTCTTCGTCCAGTGGCCGTTCTCGATCAAGTGACCGTGAGGCGCCTTCGCGGCATTCCAGCTGACGTGATACGTTGCGACGCCGTCACCGCTGTTATCCACGCTGAACGCCTGGTAGATCGCGGCCTTCAGCGCGCCGGGCTCGTATAGCTTGCCCTTGTACATCCGCGCCGATTTTGCGACCGGGACCAGGCGCAACACCTCCTCATACAGCACCTGTGCACCGGCCTGGGCTGCCGGCCGCGCATTCTCCTTGATGACGTCCGTCAGGTGATCGAGCGATGATTTCAGATCATCGAAGTCGAATTTGACAGTGAACGAATCAGGCATTGACCGCCTCGCAAACCAAGTCGACGTGCTGCTTTCTCGCGACGTCGGGCAGCACGGCCTTGATGTTATAGATAATGCCGCCATGGATCACGCGCATGCCGGCATTGATGTCGTCGCGGTGCCGGATCCTGATGCTGACGCGCGTAATAGACGCTTCTGCACCGGCCTTCACCGTCTCCATTCCGGTCTGGTAGCGGATGTCCGCCCACAGATCGGCCACATCGGCCCATCCCGTGGGAAGCGGCTGCCCGATCTCGTCCCGCTCAGTTCCCAGTGCCTGCAGCTTCACCAGGGTGTTGAGTTGCATCGAAAACGCTGCCATTACAGCCCCCAGATTCGATACCGATCGAGCAAATGGTCGATGAACGACGCCTGGACGCTATCCTTTTCCGGAATACCCGAAGGATCGAACTGCTCGACCAGTTTCGCGAGGATGTACAGCTTGATCGCCGGCGGCGTATTCGTCTCGTCGTCGCCATAGCCACAGACAATATCGGCGACTACTGCATTCCTGCGCGCATATGTCGACGGCCAGGATGTTCCCGGTATCGCCAACAGCCGGCATGGCTCAGTCATGTTATCCAGCTCATACAGCGCCGGAGACAGTGTCTGCAGCACGTTATCAGCGTCGTAATACTTGACTGAAGTTACCGATGCGACCGGCGGACGAGGCAATTTGATCGCATCAGGGAAAGCATCCAAGGAGACGCGCCATGTCTGCGACACCAGCGCGCGCCCCATCAGATGCTCGGCGTATTCGATGATGCCCATCAGCCATGCCTGAATAACGGCATCCAGCGCCGTATCGCTCGCGGGAATGCGCAGATTCGCTTTCGCATCGGTGAGCGATACGGCCAGCTTAGCCGGCGGGCTAATGAGCTTCGCCGACATCGCTTACTCCGCCTGATTGGTGGCGCCGGCACCGCCTTCCGCCGTGGAAGCCGCCTTTGCTGCGGCTTCCAGTTCTTCCGGATCCAGATGCTCGATCAGCTCGGCGCCTTGACTGATCACGTACTTAACGGCGTCGGAATCGGTATCGATCTGGCCGGCTTTTTCCAAAGCCTTGGCCTTTCCGGCGGAGAATGTAACGGCCTGGTTCGGCTTGTACGCCACACCATCCACGGTTGTGTCGACAATGACGCGTGCCGGAACTTTGTTTGCTTTTGCCATGTTTTCCTCAAAAGGTGAATAAAGAAGGACGCACGAGCCGGACGGCCCGTGCAGACGTCTGCACTATGCTGCGGCGTGCGTTTAGGTCGCGGAGTGCTGGAAGGTCTTGACGGCGTTCACGTCCAGCAGATTGCCGCCGGCACGTGCCCATGCCAGGAAGCCGACTTGCCCCTTGGATGCGTAGGCGGAGTCTTCGAAGCGGAACAGCGTCAGATCCAAGACGTCGCGGATCATGTAGCGGTCGAAGCAGCCGTAGCCGATGGTCTTGGCATTGGCGCCAGGTTGAGCCATGTCGTTGTTGATGACGACATCGGAACCGAGCAACTGAGCCGGCGTTCCCGTCTTCATGCCGATTTCGTAGGCATCCGCCCAAACAGGACGGCCGGTAGTGTCCTTGATCTTGCGGACCACCTTGCGGGTTTGCTGATGCATCATGAACGCGCAGTTGCCCATCGCTTGATAGGCCGCGTCGATCGACTCTTGCAGATCCACCAGGTCATCGAAGCCGAGGGTCGTAGTATTGCCAGTCGCAGCAGTCTTGCCGACGCTTGCAGCAGTCACGAAGCCAGTCGGCTGACCGGTACCGGTACCCGTCGTAAAGCCGGCATTCATTGTGCGGCCGATACGGTCACGAATGCGCTTGTTCACCATTGCAACGATGTCGATGCTGGAGTCTGCAAGCAATTCAATCGGGATCGTGATGATCTTCGACGATGCCTTGAACGCATTCAGACTGACGGTACCGAAGGTAGGATCAGCGGAGGTTGCCTGAGTGTTTTCTGCAACCCATTCGCCAGTTTCGGAAGTGCCGTCCGAAGTCGGATAACCCATCGCATTGCCGGCTGCGGTCGTGATGGACGAAGCGACGGAGCGCATACCACCGTATGCCTTCAGGTAGTCGATCAGCTCTTGTGCCACATTGGTCTGCACCGCGTAGCCACCCTGCGAACCGGTGCCGGTGGACATCGTGTTACGAATCAGAAGGTGCTCTTCGCGTGACAGCGCATTGACGCCTTCGCGCAGCAGCTTGGCAAATGCCGAGCGCGTAACCGCCTCGCCTTTGTTTTCCGGCGCGCGGCGGAACTGATCGACGTCACGGTTATGAGCCTCGGTTTCGAGGGCAAGCACCTTCTCGACCGCAGCGATCTCTTGTTCCAGTGCTTCGATTTGATCGGCGCGGGCATCGAATGCTGCCTGGTCTTCTTTCGACCAGACGCGATCGCCTTTCTGCTCCAGTTGGTTACGGGCTTCGCGCGCGAGTTGCTGACGTTGCTCGCGCAATGCTTGAATTGATTTCATGGGAAATGTCCTTTCCAAAGGTCGAAAAAAAAGCCGCTCAAGGCGGCAGTAATCGGAGTTGCGCGAGCGCGTTAGCCGATTTCGTGCAGGCGCAGCCGGTTGAGGTTGCGCTGTCGGACCACCTCCCAGTTCGGAGAGTTGTCCTGCTTCTGTTCGATCTTCGGCGCGTTGCTGTATGCCGAAAGATCCCATCTGTTGTTGGCGGCGGGCGCGTCACCGATTGAATCAACGAAGCCGTTGTCGAGCGCTTCTTGCGCCGTGAACCATGTTTCCGCCTTCATCCAGGCCGCGATCTCCTCGACGGACTTGCCGGTTTTCTTGGCGTAGTCGTTGATGATCGAGCCGTCGATTTTGTCCAGAAGCGCGGCTGTTTCGGTCAAGTCATGCTTGTTACCGTAAGCCATCGTCCATGCCTCATGGATCATGAAGAAGGAACCCTCAGCCATGATGACGCTCTTTGCCGCGATCGCCACATAGGTAGCAGCGCTGGCGGCGAGCCCGTCGATATAGGCGGTGACGTTGCCATGCTGCGCGATCGCCGTCGCCATCGCCCGACCGTCGAACACGTCGCCGCCAGGAGAATTGATCCGCAGCGTTACCGCCTGGCCGCTCAGCTCGGCGAGCGTCTTGTTGAACTCGGCAGCGCCGATGCCCCAGTAGGGATCGATCACGTCATAGAGGTAGATCGTGGCGGCATCG
The DNA here is from genome assembly GCF_000818395.1 of Noviherbaspirillum autotrophicum. GTDB lineage: Bacteria > Pseudomonadota > Gammaproteobacteria > Burkholderiales > Burkholderiaceae_D > Noviherbaspirillum > Noviherbaspirillum autotrophicum. The sequence continues at coordinate 1,466,099 of NZ_JWJG01000028.1, forward strand.
CCCTCGGCGCGAATTTTCACCGGATCGCGGCTGGCGTTATTGCGAATCAGTTGAACGAGCTTTTTCATCGTGTTCTGTCCTTCTCGGAGGTTGCTGCGGTTGCGGCGGTTGGTCTGGGTGCGGCGGCTGTTCCGGCGGTCGTGGTTGCTGGCTTTGCTGCTTGGTCGGGTCGTAAAGCACGTCGCCGCCAGTAATCGGCGGCAGATTCTTCGCCTTTCGAAGTTCGTTCACCGTCATCCACCCCGGCCCCTGCGATCCTCCGAGGGCTTGCCGCATATACTCGCCCTCTGCTTTCGAGTCTCCGGCGAGCAGCGCCTCCATCTTGTGCTCGACAAAAGGCGAGGCACGCCGGAACAGTTTCCGGTTGAGCTCCTGCCGGAGTCGGGTGATGTACGGCTGAAGCGAGAACTTTACGAAGCCAATTGTCATCTGCTCGACGCCCGAACCCCATGAACTTGTCGTTTCCTGAGCACCGATCATGTGCGGCGGAACGCCAAACGCACGCGCGATATCGATGACCTGAAATTTGCGCGACTCCAGCAGCTGGGCATCGCCAGCCGTCATGCTCATTTCTTTGATTGTCAGCCCTTGCGTCAATACCATCGGCTTTGCCGCGTTATCGACCCCGGAATACTTTTTCTCGTACTCTTTCTTGAGCTGATCGATCTGCCCTTCGTCCATCTTATTGGGCGAAGTGATAATGTGCTTCGGCGCCGCGCCGTTGGCGAAGAACTTTCCGGAATAAGCGTCTGCGGCCAATGCAACGCCAATGGACTGAAATGCCGCCCATTGAATGACCGACATGCTGCGCATGCCATTGAAGCCGAATCCTGCAAAGTGCAGCATGTCATCCTGGTGCACCGCGCGAACTTCCCCGGTCTGGTAATCAGTGACGATGTACACCAGGGCATCGCCGATCTTGCGCACCTCGACGTAGTCGGGATGCAGCGGACGCATTGCCTTGATGCTGGCCATGCTACGTACGATCTCGACGAAGCCGTCACCACGCAGGCAGATCGACTTGATCACCCACTCCCACATTGAAGCCGCGGTCCAGTTCTCGATCGGCTGCTCGTTCAGAAGCCACCACAATGCCGGCTCAATTTCCTCGCGACCTGTATTCGACTCTTTGTACACGGAAACCGGAATCGCGGCGATCGCGCCGGCGAGTAACCGGACACAGGCATACACCGCAGATACCCGCATGGCAGTATCTGCGGTCACCGGGAAACCGGATGCCGATGGCGCACCACCGAGCAGTTCGATGACCTGCGGATCACTCGATCTCACAAGCGTCGCGTTTTGTATGGACGCAACTTCTCCGCTCCCCTTGCCGGAAAACCATTTTTTGATCGTGTTTAGCATTAGAGAGAGACAAACCCTTGGTCAATACTGTTGTCTTCGAACATGAGCGCACGCCCCATCGCCATCAGCATGGCGACCGGAGCATCGATCTTCTCGCCCGGCTTATCTTTCGTCGGATGCTTGAGCCCGGAGAACTTGGACTCGCGCATGATGACGTTACCTATCATCCACTCCACGCATGTGTTTCCTTCGTGCTGCAGGTCGCCGGTAAGCACCAGGTTCTCGACCTCGATGATCGGTAGCGTGAAGTGCGATGACGTCTGCGTGATCTCGACCATGGTCAGGCCGGCATCGATCAGCTTCGTCACGAAGTAGGCTGCAAACTTCGGGTCATAGGCGGCCTCCTTCAGCTCGAACTTCTTGTAGAAGGACTCCAGGTCGCTGCGGATCACATCGAAGTCCGTCGCATTGCCGTCTGTGACGATCAATTCGCCGAGCCCTTGATAGCGCCGGAAGTGATCGTTTTCCGGCTTCGCAACCTCCGCCTCGTTCAAGTACAAACGGAAGAACACGTAGTGCTTGCGGCCACGCTTGAACACCAGGCAGACGGCTGCAATATCGCTTTTCTCAGCCAGGTCAAGGCCGATCCAGCATTCCTCGCCGGCGAAGTCGTCCAGCGTCAGGTTCGCATCGCCACACTTGCGCCAGTCGTCGACCGGGATCCACTTCTCTCCGCCAGCAAGCCAGATATTCAGGCGCTTGGTCTTGAAGTTCGGCTGCTCGGTCGGCTGCCGCTTTGCCCGCTCGCAAGCATCCCGCAGGCCGCTGAGATACACCGACACGCCCAGATTCGGGTTTGCCTTGGCCCACTCGATCGGATCGTCCCACTTCTTCGGATCATCAACCGTGTAGACCACGGCGAGGAAGTCATCATCCTGGACTATCCCTTCGAGCACCTTCTCGGCATAGCAATGCTGCTCGTACCCGAAGCTGCTCAGATCGAAGCCGGCGGTCGTGATCTCCCAGATCAACGGCTGCCGGCGCGCACCCTGCCCCGACTTGATGACGTCGTAGATTTCGCGATTCGGATGGGCGTGCACCTCATCCAGGATCGCGCCGTGCGGGTTCAAGCCATCCATCGACTTGGAGTCCCGGCCCAGCGGCACGAACTTATCGGCCTTCCCCCTTACGTACAGCTCGCTGCGTCGCTCCGCGATATGCCGGCGCAAGTGTGGGCTTGCCTGCCGCATGCGCACGGCTTCGTCGTGCGTAATGCGCGCCTGTTCCAGCTTGGTCGCAGCCGTATAGACCTCGGAGCCGCCCTCACCGTCGAACACGAACAGGTACAGGCCGACGCCGGCCAGCTTCGTACTCTTGCCGTTTTTACGCGGAACCTCCTCCCATACCTCGCGGAAGCGGCGAGTGCCGTCTGCCCGCATCCAGCCGAAGGCCAGCGCCACCCAGAACTGCTGCCAGGGCGACGGTACAAACATCTGCCCGGCCCACTCGCCCTTTGAATGACGGAGGAACAGGAATGACTCCAGCGCGTGCTGGGCATGAGCCTCGGAAAACCACAGGCCTCGCTCGTGCCCGGTTTCGAGGTCGCGATAATGCCGCTCAACGCCGAGCCGCGTCCAGCGGCAAACCGGAATCTCGCCGGCGAGCACCGCTCTGCCGTAGGCGTCCCAGTCGAAGGTGGCGGTGCGCGCCTGCTTCGGCGCGCTCACTTCTTGCCGACGATCCGCATCCCGATCGCGGCCTTCTGCGAACGGAACTTTTCGATTGGATCGTCGAAGAGTGAGCCCTGCGGACCATCGCCGATGGCCTCGCCCTTGATCTTGTGGAAGCTGGGGATGGTGAGCGCCGCCTCGGGCAACCAGGCGAGCAGCTGTTTCTTGTAGTCCCGTGCCATGTAGTAGGCTGGATCCGGCGCCCGGTATCCGTTCTTGCTTTCGCGGATATGGCTGCCGCCATTGTCACGCTTGACGCGGTCCAGCTCGTCCTCCGCATCCACCCAGTTGACGAACGTGCGACAGATGATGGTCAGCATCATCGCGTCAGTGCGATGGATCAGTCCGTACTCATGCAGCGCCTGGGTGACGTGCCTCCAGATTTTCTTTTCCTTGGCGGACAGCTTGGTGATCTGGTCCGGAATTTCCGAAAGAATTGCCGCGACAGCAGGCGGCACGGACGTAGCCATGTCATCGTCAACCGATGGCAACGCCGTTAAATGGCTCTCTGCGCTCATGATTCTTCAGATCCAAGAAAAAAGAAGTCCTGCAGGATGGAGGGCTGATTTCCTTACCCCCCCCCTACTCCAAAAATATAGCTACGCGAAAATTGACGAACCGGACGGTCTACGTCGATTTTCGGCAGACTTTTGACCACCCCCGGGGGTCAGCGTCCGAAGCCGCCGTCCTCGCGCGCGGTCTTGCGATCGTGGCATGGCTTCGACATCGCCTGCCAGTTCTTCCTGTCCCAGAACAGGGACTGTGCGCGAGTGACCGCTGCCGGATCGCCACTGTCCTTCGCTTCCTTCAGCTTGTGCGGAACGATGTGGTCAACCACAGTAGACGGAATGATCAGCCCTTCGCGCCGGCATTCGTCGCACTCGCACAGCGGATGCTCGCGCAGGTATGTCTCGCGTGCGTTCTGCCACTTGCGGCCATACCCGCGCTCGTTCGCATTGCCACGCCGCTCATCACTTTGTCGCCGGTACAGCGCAGAGTGCTTGTCACAATAGCCCGGCGCATCAACGAGCTTCCCGCACGCTGGATGTCGGCAAACTGTCTTTGCTCGTGTGGCCATGGCGTTTGAAGTAAAAAAGCCGCAGCGCCGTAGGATATTGACGACGTTGCGGCGAGGCCGATGGGGAGTTTCACCGGAGGAGATTACCGAGCACTTAGCTGCGAATTCGTCATTCCGAACGCGCTGCAAAGCGTAGCTGAATCCTACGTATTTTCTCCAATGGTTTCTAGGGTATGCATACACGTCACAAAAGGAAAAAGTTTCACGCGTTAGTATCTGCTATCGCGGATTTGCGCTCTGCCATGCGCTTTTCCACCAGTTTGTGCAGCGATTCCATGCGCGCATAAACGGTGTTCACATGGCAGCGCATGCGCCCGGCAATGGTCTGATTGGACATGCCTTGCACATAGCGCTGATAGCCGGTCTCGTACAGTTCCTTCTTTGACGCCTTGACGCCGGCCATAACGGTGTCGATCTCCATCTCATCAGCGTCCGCGCACAGGTCAGGACCGGCGGTCCCACGGATATGCACGGGCTGGTAGGCCGGATAGCTGCCACCAGCGCCACCGCTTCGACGCAGCCCGTTCATCCACTCGCCCCACCGTTCCAGCCTTTCATCGACCCATTTGATCACTTGTCGCTCTCCCTTTTGATTTCTTCTGACACCGCACGTCCGGTTACCGCGTCCCACGTCACGCGCACGGCTGCGCCGCTATTCACCTTGGTCCCGATCTCGACGCCGTTTTCGCAGGCGTAAAACACCGGTTCTCCTCGTATCCCCCTGCGAATCTGTCCGTCGATCATTTCCTTGCCAAATGCTTCTCGCAGGTCATCGATGAACGCTGTTACCGTCGGCATCTTTTCTCTCAGATTGCTCTTCGACACTCTGTCTAACCTCCTAACCTGCAAAAAATGGTTGGACGATGAAAAACCGCATCAAATAAGGCTCCGTCTAACCTCCTAACCATCCTAACCACATTCAAATTCTCATAAGATATTGATCTTCACTCCCGTGCGTATGCGCACGTAAAACAGGTTGGACGGGTTAGGAGGTTGGACGAAGCCTTGCGCCATCAGGGGGTTAGGCGTCCAACCTTTTGCCATGCGGTTAGACGACCCGGACGGGTTGGACGAACCTATCCTGCTAGATCGGCAGGTCGTCGAGCTCGTCGACTTCACCCCTGACCACGGCTTGCGCAGGCGCCGGCTTTGACGGGCGCAGGTAATACCATTCCCGACCGCCGGTACTTCGCCGCTTCTTTTCCCACCCCATGCGCTTCATACACGACGCGATACGCATCGTCTCGGTCTTCGCGCCGCTAATCTTGCCGATATCGATCTCCAGGGCTTTTGTAAGCAATTCTTCGGACGTCACCTCATCGATCCTGCCGCCAGGGCGCGGCGTCCCACCCACATGCAACGCCTCGCCATCCACATACCGCTGGATTCGCGGCTCCCACGGATCGGCCAGCTCCCGCGCCTCCTGCTCAGGCTCGATCAGCTCGCGCTGCTCTTCCCGCGTCGGATGCCATTTCTCTCCCTGCTCGATCAATACAACCGCCTCCGCAAACAGCTGGTCGCGGACCGCTGCCAACATCTCGGTATCGATCTTCCCGCAGCGCACCGGCCATGAACGCCGGTTGCCCGTGGAGTCCTTCAGGTATTCATCCTGGTTGGTGGTCGCAGCAAAGCAGGTTCGCCGCAGCACATTCACCATGCGCCGGCCATATGGAGCACGGAACCGATCTGTCTTGTTGGTGATAAAGGCCTTGATCGACGTCGAGTCCGCCTTGTTGAAGGAATCAAGCTCGGCGATCTCGTAGAGCCAGACGCCCTGGATCGCCAGATACGCATCCTTGTCGCCGACCTTGAACGGCGTTTCGCTGTACCAGTCGCCGCCGAGCACGCGCAGAGCAGATGACTTACCAGCACCCTGCCCGCCCTCAAACACCGGCATGTAATCCATCTGACAGCCCGGATAGAACGCCCGCGCCACCATCGACATGAGGAACAGCGTGCCCACCAGCGCGTGGTATTTCGTCGGCTCGGCGCCCATCACATCGGTTAGCCAGGTGTGCAACCGCTGTTCGCCGTCCCATGTCAATGATCGGAGATACTCCGTTACAGGGTTGAACTGGTTTTCTCTCGCAGCCTGCGCGACGGCTTTCTCGATTGCGCCATCTGATTTGATGATGATGCTGTAGTTGCGCGCCAGGTACAGGCCCAGGCTGAAATCATCGCCCTCGGTCCACTCGCCGAGCTCGCCGCCCCATGGTGGCACCCGCCGCTTCACCTGCTGCATGGAGAACTCGTTCAGCGCGACCAGCCCCTTCAGAGCCTCGTCGTTCATCAGGATGATGTGGACATTCTCCCGACAGTCTTCGAGTCCACCGCGCGGCTTGGCTATTAGGGTATCGCGCCAATGAGGCTGCTCTCTGTCCGGAGCGGCAACTGGCGACGCGCTAGCCGGGCCAGGGGTAGACGCTGTTTTTTTCGCCGCAGCCGGGGTTAGCCGGGGTGATTTTGGCGGCCGCCACCCTCGGTCGACAGCCATCTTGTAGACACTGGCAACCGTGATGCTGCCATTGCCGAATGATTTCCAGTGCGATTCGAGATCCTTCAGCCCGCCGTACTTGCCAGACTTTTGGGACCACCAATCCCACACGCCGATGCCACCCTCACCCAAGGCATCGTAAATACCCATGCCAACGCGTATCCATTCGTCATAGCCGCAGTCAGCCGGAATGACCGCCAACGCTGATTCCAGCTTGGCACGCTCGTCCACCGGACCGGCAACGGGCGGCGTCGCAGAACGCACCAGGTTCTTTGCTCCTTTCACCGTCACCCGCAGCCGGTTCAATACCGCATCGGATATTGGCGTGATTCCCCTGCTACACCCCATGTACGGCTTCGCGGTGAACGTAAAATATTGCCGTCCACAAAACACCTCGAGCCCGATCTCATTGGATTTAAATGTCTCGGATTCGCCGGCAACGATGATGTGCACACCGGTGCCCGAGGGCGAGTATTCCGTGTAGGAGTCACAAGCGTCGATGATGTTCTGCGCACGCTCGGTAATCGCGCCGTCCTCACGATTAATGCAGCCATCGATGTCAATGCCGATCAACCCATCATTGGGAAGAAAAGCAAATCCGACACCGGAATAACGTCCATTCGTGGACCGCACCACCTCCAGAGCCTTGTCGAGTGTGACAAGCGCAGCGCGGTCAGCCTCGTCGCCCTGCTTGCCAACGCGCCGCGCGCCGCTCGCATAGTAGGGCATCTTCTTCGGCTTTTTCTCACCCGGCTCGAAGCGCCATATAAGCCACTGTGCGCGCTCACGTAAAGACACAGGAACCAGGCTCGGATCAATGCCCGGATCATGTGCCATCGGCCACCTCATCAGTGAAATGCTCGCACAGATCCTCTAGCGCATCCGCAATGCGCAGGCCGGGACCGTACATGCCGATGAAGGCCTCGGGTGCTCGGCGTTGCAACGCCTTGAAGCGATCGGTATTGGCGTTCGATATCACCAGGCGCCCGCTGATGGCGAACACGCCGAACGGCTGTGCATTGGTATGCGTACGTGACAGCACGCGATGAATTGCCTCGGTGAGCGACGTCGCTGCTTTAACGTTGCGCCGGAATTTCGGCATTGCGACGCGCTTTGGCGCACGAGCTGCCGATAGCTTCGGTATCTTCAGTGCGGTCATGACTACGCCTCCGCATCATTTCCGGCACGAGCACGCACGCGGGCCCGCAGTTCGGTCATCGCGCCAATCGCCTCGCGAAATTCCTTTTCGAGCTTCTCAAGCTCGTCGGACTTGATCTTGCCGTCGTTATTTAACGCGTCGTAAATGCCCGAGGCCACATCACCGAATTCCTTCATGGCCCGGCACACGGTCTGCGTCAGATCCTCATCGCGCACATTGTCCAGGCTCGGAACCGGAACCAGCACTTGCCCGAGACGCCAGGCGAACGCCTGTGCAGGTAGCAATGCATCCGGCACACCGGCGTCAATGCACAGCTCAATCACTTCCGTGGCCTCCTCGAACGTCATGTGATGGGTCATGATCCCAGGCCGCAGCTTGTTGTACATGACGGGAACTGTCTTCCCCATGCGTTGCGCCACCGATTCGATACCGCCTTTGAACGAGCGCGCAATCTTATAAAGCGCGTCGTGCTGATTGATCTCCGAATATTTACAGGTCACGGTAAACCTCCCTTTTATTACCGATGTGGAATGTGTTTTTTTCAACTATCGTTCCATCAACAGAGCTTTATCCGCGAGGAAACGATGATTGATATTTCTCAAAAACTGATTTCAGGCCAAAAAAAAGGCGGCGAGCCGAAGCCCACCGCCTGGACGTTGGTCTATCCCTTCTTGTCGCATGCGTGCCGCCCACTTTCTGGAGCAGCGCAGGAGAAACGCAGCACAGCCCATTCAACATCTGGGCGCAGTTGTTCGCATGTCACCTCGCGATCAGTAATTCGCTCAATTGAAGGGCAATAGTCAGCCGGAACGCGATTGATCAGCCATTGCTGAACAACCTGATAAGAAACAGGACGTTCCATAGTGCTGAGGGCATCTGCAAACGCCTTCAGAGTTTTGAATCTGCCAATCGCGAGGTTCAGCGCTTCGTTCTTCATGCGCTTTATTCTACTAGTTTTTCTAGTGCGCGCAAGAAACTTTTGCATTGCCACTATAAATACTTGTGCTTATGGTTCCACCATGACGACAATCCACGAACGAATTAAGACAAAGCGGCTTGAACTCGGCTTGACCATGGACGAACTGGCCAAACGGGTCGGCGTCTCCAGTTGGCAAACGGTTCAGCAATGGGAGAAAGAAGGCGGGACGGCACCTAAGCGATCCCGGTTAGATGCCGTTGCCCAAGCACTTAATGTGACGGTGGATTGGCTGCTTTCCGGACCTGATATTGTCGTAAGAAGTGGCAACACCATTATGGTCGCGGAGATCAAAACTACAGGTCGCAAGCCAGACTTCAATGTCCAGGACATTGAATCCAATCAAAAGCCCATTCCTCTGATCTCATGGGTCCAGGCAGGAGACTGGTGCGAAGCTCAAGATCAATACAACGTCGGCGATGCCGAAGAATGGATTGCGTGCCCTGTTAAACATGGCCCACGCACTTATGCCCTACGGGTTAGAGGCGAAAGCATGCGGAATCCTGGCAGCAAACCATCCTTTGACGATGGAGACGTTATCTTTGTCGACCCGGATCGCGCCGCAGAGCACAAGTCGCTCGTGATTACAAAACTCGAAGAAACTAATGAAGCTACTTTTAAGAGGCTTCTCATCGATGGAAAGAGCTGGTATTTGGAGGCGCTAAATCCCTCTTGGCCCAATCGCATCATGCCAATTAAGGCAGATGCTCATGTCTGCGGAGTGGTGATAGCTCGCCTTGAGAGCTTTGTCTAGCACCAAATAGCACCTTTACCGCGCTATTTCTTGGCCAAATCCACCGATACTTATCTCGATTCTGCCAGGGTCATTTCTTCTGATCAGCTCTTGTACTAACTCACCTGTCGTAAAGTCAGCCAATTTTTTTTGATCTGCGGCAAAGCTCTCTATCAATCGCGCCAAGATTTCGGCATTCAATGATCTCTGTGACTTCGCCACAGATTGATCAAGCTGCTCTTTTATATCCGTTGGAATTCTTAAACCGAACGGCACGATGTCTTTTTTCATCGCCGTAGTTTAATAATCCGATACTTCACAGAATAGGTGCAAAGTGCAACTATTCCCGTGTGGCAATCATGCCGCAATGTGAAAAACAATCAAGAAGGTATTGAAATGGATATGGGATTTGACATTCTGCACCAGGAGATGACCGCTACCGAGGACTTGACACTTCGAGCAGGTGAACTTGCAGCGCTCGGGTGCCTCATTCAAACAGAATCATTTAACGGCATGGCGCCAGAAATAAGGGCGAGCACAGCCCGACTTCTAGGGAAAATCATCACTGAGGTGAATGACCTTATCCCCCGAGCGCTCAACGAAAGCTGCCCCGAGCCTATCTGCCGCAAAATTAAGCGCCCTTCTTAATTCACCACTCGCCCGGTTTCCATCGGGCATTCTTTATGCGAATTTCAGAATAAAAACATTTCCACATATAACAGCAATGTCTAAGAAAAGCCGGTAGCTCCACACTAGTTTTCCTTGTCTTACTAGTTTTTCTAGCGCACAATATCTCCGTCGCGCAACACTTCGTTGCGGAAACACGATGGAGGCAGAGATGGCGCAGCAGAAGCCAACCCCGAAGGAAGTCGTCAGCCGCATTCAGCGCGCAATTGATTCCGGCATTGATCATGTCCAGGGCGAAGCAACGCCGGAACAACGCGCCGCCGCTTTCGTCGCCTATTTCTCCGGCGCACTCAAGAACATCGTCAGCGAGGAATTCGGCGACAAGCTGTTCAACCTCGTGCTCAGCAGGTCCACTGAGACGACAGGTGCCGCATGATTCACTTCAACGTCTTCGTGCGCACCTCCAGCTGCCACTACGCCTATAGCGCCCTCCACAAGTGCGCCGCCGATGCGATTGCCGATGCAATCGACCTGTTTGGCCCGTGCTACGTCAGCGTGAAGGCGAAGCAATGAGCACCGTCCGCATCCGCTGCAGCGCTCCAGACCCCTACCAGGGCTTGCGCGGGCGCGCCTACATCAATGCGCGCGGGCTGACGCCGAAGATTGGCCCGATGCGCAATATTCAGGTGGCCGAGGACTGCCGCTGCCGGGCATGCGAGCAGGCCCGCCTGTTGCCCGCCGTGCTCGCGATCTGCGAATCGCACGAGCGCCGCAAGATCACCGACCGGCCGCAGCCGATGTGGAACAACATCGCAGACGAGTCGCTGCACGAGCTGCTCGATCTGCCCCTGGTGGCGAGGATGTGACATGGCTGCGCGTATCGCTCCGACCCGCATGTCGCTAGAAATTGCACACCGCAACTTGAACGTGACTCTGCAGCTGGACGACATGCTCAAGCACCCCGCCTACCGAATCATTCTTGAAAACGTCGCGCGCCGGCACATGCAGCACCTCGCGCGGTTTGATGCAAAAAAGCTGCAAGCAAACGACCTCGATTAACCACCAAAAAGAAGGGAGAACCATGGGCACGAAAGCCTTTGCCGTGTTCCTTCAGGACTTGCGCGATGGTCGCGCACATTCTGAGTTATCCGGCCAGCTCGAGGAGCTGATCACCAAGGTGAAGGAAACCGGCAAGGCCGGCGGCCTCACGCTGAAAATCAAGATCAAGCCCGCCAGCCGCGGCGGCGACGTCGACAAGGTTACCGTCACCGATGCCATCACCGTCGACCTGCCGAAACCGGAGCGCGGAGAAGACTTCTTCTGGCTCACCGACGACAACGACCTGTCGCGCAACCACCCCCGTCAACAAAACCTTGAGCTGCGTGAAGCACCGCAGACCAAGCCGACCAACCTGAAGGAAGCAAGCAAATGAATCAGCACACCCATATCAACGATTCCGCACTTGGCCAGGCCGGCGCACTGATGGTCGCTGCATCCGAAATTAAGCAGGCCGGCGAGGCATCGTTCCTCTTGGTGCCCCAGCATTTTCAGCATGTTGACCTCACGGCCGCGATCGAAAAGGCCAACCCGGCGCCTTATCGCAAAAAGGGAACCGTCGCGCTGACCAGCATCGAAAGCTTCAACGTGTACGTGAAGGATCAGGCACGCCAGCAAGGCACCTACATCTACGCCGATCCGGACGCCCGCACCTTGACTGCCGTGTTCAACGATCACGAGTACGGCGAGCGCAGCACCGATGCCGGCTGGCGCGACTTCCGCGCGGTCTACAACGCCGAGCTGAGCCGCGAGTTTGCCACCTGGTTGAAGAACAACAAGCAGCCGATGGAGCAGGAAGTATTCGCCGTTTTCCTCGAGGACAACATTGCCGACGTCGTCGAGCCATCCGGCGAAACGCTGCTGGCCATCGCCCTCACCTTGCAGGCCAAGACCGAAGTCAACTTCAACAGCAGCAAGCGCCTGGACAACGGCCAGGTGCAGCTGACCTACACCGAGAACATCGATGCGCGTGCTGGCGCCGGTGCGATCGAGATCCCTCGTGAATTCGCGATTGGCTGCCGCCTGTTCAAGAACGGCGAAGGCTACAAGATCCGCGCGCGCTTGAAGTATCGCCTGGGCGGCGGCAACGTCAAGTTCTGGTACGAGCTGGATCGACCGGAAAACGTGATCGAGGACGCCTTCAGCGCCTACGTCGAAAAGGCCAAGGAAACCGGTGTCAAGGTCCTGATCGGCAAACCCTAGCAACCATACCCCGTGAGCGAAGGGGCGTAGTACGGCAAGGGTGTGGCTGGAGGTGAGCTGTGGGAAAACCTCTACGAAGTGCCCAAGCGCAGCTGCCGGCCCCGATGACGACGACGCCGAGCCCGACGAGCGCGAAACAGTCGGATGCGGTCCGCAAGGACGCCGGAAAGCGTAACCGGCACCAACAAGAGAGCGGACTCAACTTTTTCATTCCGGAAGATGCGAGGCATCCCGCCTCAAGTCCGCTCCCTTGTTGGTCATAACCAGAACAACACTCCCGGAGCCGGCGGGCGGGAAACGTACCGGCACCAGACACTTATTCGAGGCAGCAATGAAACGAAAAATCACACCCGGCGCCAAGGTCGCCTTCGACAGCGAGGAAGGTCCGCAGACCGGCATCGTCGCGGATATCAAGCCGCATATCGGCAACGGCCAGCGGATCGCCCTCGTCCGCGTTGAAGGCACGCTTTGCGGCGCACCGTGGCAGGTCCCGGTCAATGAACTGCAGCAGCTGAAGAGCGCAGCATGAGCACGACGGCAGCCGTGGCGCATGACGCCGTCAATCATCCGAAGCACTACATCAGTCATCCGAGCGGCGTGGAGTGCATCCAGGTCACCGAGCACATGTCGTTCAACCTGGGCAACGTGGTCAAGTACCTGTGGCGCGCGGACGAGAAAGGCGCGCCGCTGGAAGACCTGAAGAAGGCGCGCTGGTATCTCGACCGCGAGATCGCCAAGCGCGAGGCCGCTGCCGACAAGGTAGTCACGATTCTGGACAACGACGGAGCGTAACTATGCCCGCATCAAAGAAACCGCGCCACAAGCGCAAGGTCAAGACCACCGGCAAGCGCACGTTGCGCACCCAGCCGTGGAAGACACACGCGGTTTTCCGGCCGCTGGAAGCAATCCTCGACCAGCTGGAGAACGAAGGCACGCTCGTTGTCGTCGCACGCGGCAAGCAGGCCGGACTTCCCGTATTCCGTGTTGACGGCGAAAACACCTGGTATGCCGTCGGCCCGGCCCTACGCGGCCTGATCGAAACGTTCGAGCTGCACGAACAGCGCTCCGGCCGCGTAATGCCGCTGGAGCCGTTGCGGCGCCTGGTGACCAAGCTCGACGTCGATATGCCGATTTTCGAAGAAGACACCAAGGCAGTGCGCGCATCGATGGCCGTACTGATTGAAGAATCACACAACCTGCCGCGCGATTACGCTGCGGATCTGGTCCAGGTTACGCAAACCGCAATTGAATTCGACCGATTGAAAGAGGCGGCATAACCGTCGCCAGCATTCAAGGGATAACGTATGAAGCGCGACATCTTCACCATGTCACTGGATCTCGGCCACGAGCTGGCGATCGACAACTTTGCCGGTGGCGGCGGCGCATCCACCGGCATCTCCATGGGCTTGGGACGCGAAGTCGACGTGGCCATCAACCACGACGGCGAAGCGCTGGCCATGCATGCAGCCAACCATCCGACGGCAGCGCACTACACCGAGGACGTCTTCAACGTGCACCCGGGCTTTGTTACGCGCCAGCTGCCCATCGGTCTCGCCTGGTTCAGCCCGGACTGCAAGCACTTCAGCAAGGCCAAGGGCAGCAAGCCGGTCGAAAAGAAGATTCGCGGTCTGGCATGGGTGACGCTGAAATGGGCAACGTTCCAGATGCCGCGCGTGATCGCGCTCGAGAACGTTGAAGAGTTTCAGGACTGGGGGCCGCTGGGCAGCGACAACAAGCCGCTGAAAGCAGAGAAAGGCCGCACGTTCAAGGCCTTCGTGCTGGCGCTGACCACCGGCATTCCGACAGACCATCCGGACCTGAACGAAATTTACGACGTGCTCGGCCATGACTTCCCGATCGAGCGCCTGCATGCAGGTCTCGGCTATAAGGTCGAATGGAAAGTGCTGCGCGCCTGTGATTACGGCACTCCGACTATCCGCAAACGCCTGTTTCTAATCGCACGGCGGGACGGTCGTCCGATTGTCTGGCCAACACCGACGCACGGCGACCCGAAGACCGACGCCGTCAAGTCGGGAAAGCTGCAGCCGTGGCGCACCGCCGCCGAGTGCATCGACTGGTCTATTTCTTGCCCGTCGATTTTCGAGCGCAAGAAGCCGCTGAAGGATGCGACCTTGCGCCGTATCGCCAAGGGCATCATGAAATTCGTGGTGAACACTGATAGTCCGTTCATCGTCGGTGCCGGCGGGCCGATCTATTCCGGCAAGCCGACATCGACGGACAAGCCGTTCGGCACGCTGACCACTGAGAACCACCGCGCACTGGTCCTTCCAACCCTGATGCATGTGACGCATCAGGGAGGTGACCGGACCGCATCGATTGAAACCCCGATTGCTACCGTAACCGGCGCAAACCGTGGCGAGCAGGCGCTGATTACAGCCCACATTTCCACCTACTACGGCGATAAGCGCCCGGGTGACGTGCGCGGCTCCAGAATGGACGAGCCGATTGGCACGCAGACGACTGAAAACAGGCATGCCGTCGTGTCCGCATTTCTCGCCAAGCACTATGGCGGCCATGAGACTCCCGGCGCCTCGCTGCCAGATCCGATGAGCACCATCACGGCACAAGACCACCATGCACTTGTTGCATCCCACCTGGTGAAGCTGCGGAACAACCAGTTCGGGCAGGACGCCCGCGAACCAATGCCTACTCTGACGGCCGGCGGCGGCCACGTTGGAGAAGTGCGCGCCTTCCTGGTCAAGTATTACAGCGAAGGAGGCCAATGGCAGGACCTACGCGACCCGATGCATACGATGCCGACAAAGGACCGCCTCGGCTTGGTGACCATCCGCGGCGAGGACTACGCGATCGTCGACATCGGCATGCGCATGCTGACGCCGCGAGAGCTGGCGCGCGCGCAGGGTTTCCCTGACAGCTACATCCTCGATCCGGTCGTCAACGGCAAGCCGCTTTCCAAATCGGCGCAGGTCCGCATGATCGGCAATAGCGTCTGCCCGCCGATGGCGGCGGCACTTGTTGAGGCGAACTTCGCACATGAGCAACAGATCGCGAGGGCAGCATGAACGATCGCCAATTTTCTCTGTTCGATACGACACCTGACGCCTTGCCGCGCATCGATTGGACCAGCCAGGTCTACAGCAAGGAATACAACGCTGCGCTCAACGCCATGCTGATCGATGCATGCCGCCAGCAGCCAAAGTCCACGGCCGATCTGCACCAGGCGCAACTGGCGGAGTTCGGGCTCGGAGAAATCCCGCTGGGATGCCAACTCACCTTTCTAGCGGAAATCGGTAAGCTCCGCCGCAAGGTGGATAAAGCCTTTGTTTCGACATGGAGCGCAGCATGAAAGAACGCCCTATCCTTTTCAGCGCGCCGATGGTGCGCGCCATCCTTGACGGGACCAAGACGCAGACGAGGCGTGTGGTGAAACCGCAGCCGGTACTCAGACGTGACCTCAGCGTGTCGGACAACGAGCTTGCATGGCAATTGTCGCCAGGCTCTTTCATCATCTGTCCGAACACTCGTGCACCGGAGGACTTCGAGAAGCGCAGTCCCTACGGACAGCCAGGCGGCCGCCTATGGGTGCGGGAGACCTTCTGCCCGATCTACCCGCAGGATCCGACCTACAACGGTGGCGAGCCGATCGAGTACGACTATGCAGCCACCTACAAGCACGGTGACCGGCTTGGCGACTCGCTCGGTATAAAGAAGGTTTGGAAGCCGTCGATCCACATGCCACGCGCCGCCTGCCGCATCGTCCTGGAGGTGACCGGCGTACGTGTTGAGCGGCTGCAGGACATCAGCGAGGCGGACGCGATCGCCGAGGGCATTGAGCGCAGCGGAGAGTGCAACTGGTGCGACTACCTCGATTATGGATACAACGACTTCACCAACGCCAGGTATAGCTACCGCACGCTTTGGGAATCGATCAACGGCGCCGGCAGCTGGAATGCCAATCCGTGGGTGTGGGTAATCGAATTCAAGCGCGTCGACGCCGGCGCAATGAAGCAAGCAGCATAGTTGGAGAAACCGATGAGCGCAGTATTAAAACCGATCTATTTGGACCTGCCGACGGTGGCGTCTGCAACGTCGCTGAGTGAAGCCAGCGTCAAAAAAATGGTTCGTGAAAACCTCTTCCCGAAGCCCCGAATGCTTTCCGGCCGCCGGGTCGCATGGCTGCTGAGGGAAATTGAGGAGTGGGCAGAAGCGCGTCCTATCTCCGACCTGCTCCCGCCGCCGAACGCCGGCGTCAGGAAAGAGAGTTAAGCGTGTCATTCCAGCGGCGCAGCCACTCGACGCGCTCGGCATCGTATGAATGCCGGTTGTACACACCCTTCACGCCTGGCTGCATATGCCCGAGCACAGCTTCGGCCACGGAATCCGGGCATCCGAGCGCAGCCAGCTGCGTGCGCACCGTGCGGCGCAGGTCATGCGGCGACCAGCGGGTCACCGGGAAGCGTGGACGCACCCGCTCCGGCAGCGTCATGGAATATGGCATATGCCAGTGCACGGACGTCTGAATGACCTTCTGTTGGATGTGCTTCTCCTTGCTAACCTGTGACTGGAACAGGTACCCGGTCTTATAAAGAGCATTCCGCCGCAGTACGATTTCCCGCGCTTTGCCAAATAACGGCACCCGCAGATCTGTCGCGTTGTCATGGCGTGCATTCTTCGTTTTCGACTTCGGGCACGTCCACCATACGACGTCGTCAGCCTCGACACTGATCTCCTCAGCCGTCATTTGCACCAGCTCAGCCCCGCGACACCCCGTCCAGATATAGAGAGTAAGTACGTCGCAGACGTTGCGGCTCAAGTTCGGGAGAAAAGGGATCAGCTTGCGGAGTTCGTCCAGGGAGAGGTGGCGCTTTTCTACACCGACATATTCACCCTGCAGTTTTTTTCCCTTTGAACGCAATTTCCCACGCATGACCCGGCGCCACCAATTTTGCGTTGTTTCCGGGATCCGGCCGGCATCGAGGGCATAGTCCCACGCCGCAGCCAGCTCGGCGCGCAACTTCCCGGCTTGCACAGGAATTTCGGCGTAGCTTTCCAAAAGATCAAAGGCCGCAGCACGAGTTACCTTTTCAGCCGGCGTAGTTTTAAACTTCTGGTCGATCATGACGTCAAAGGTACGCCGCACTTCCTTGACGCCCCTTTCCTTACGCACGCGGTCCAAGTGCTTACAGTAGTCTTCGCACAACCTCTCGACGGTGTAGGTCTGGGCCTTTTCCCGTTTGCGCTTGATCTCCTCGGCGACTCGAAGTTCAGTGCGCTCGGACTTCTTTTCAGCGGCAATATCCTGCCCCTGGCTGCGCGCTTCCCTGGCCTGTTCCCACTCGACCACGGCCGCGTGGAATGACATCGCGGGCCACCTCCCGATCTTCACCTGTTTCATCTTTCCGTCGACTGGGCTCTTGTACCGGTACGTCCACGTCTTGAACTGTATGCTCGACTCCAGACGCAGCCCCGGATGGTCTGCAAAGGTGATATGCTCCCCGGGTTTCAGGAGCTTGGCTGTTCTGGCGTCAAAGGTCATTTTGGCGTAGCTTTTATAACCGCCGGAGTGTCGGCGTAGGTCGCACGGAAGTAGAAGACCTAAAAGTTACGCTAAAACCTGAACTGTTGCAATCTGTTGTTATCCGTTCTTATCTGAACGGCGAAAAGAGGTAAATAGGGAATGGATAAGGAAATCAAAGAGTTAGGCGAGATTTCTGATAGGAATCAGGGACTTAAGAAGGACCAAATTTCCGGCCATACACCTATGATGCAGCAGGGTATTTCCCCTATGAGAACATAGGATCACTTTTTAAAAGTTACGCCAAAAACCACGCTAAAACTAACTCCTTGCAGGCAATGCGTAACGAAATATTAGAGACTTTTTGGACTGGCACTCGTCTGGATAAAATAACCAGATGAATACCCTACCCGTCATTAAGCAAGCATGTTTGGATGCCATGGAAGAATCGGAGGACAACGCCCCGGCATGGCGTGCGGCTTACGTGTCGATCGTTAATCCGCTTTCCGTGCTGGAAATGGCTGAGATCATCGAGGCCATGCTTGCCGAGCTGGAAACGCACCACGACGCCGGCCCGCTGATCGACAACATCAAAGCGAGGCTTGGCATCGCATAGCTTCGATACATATACTGTATACAAATACAGCATATTGAGCAGAAGAAATGCCAGACCTCCCGCCTCCGCTTACTAAGGAAGAACTCCACGCAATCGGAGTCCGCAACAAGGGAAACAAAGACGTTGTCCGGTTGCTATGGGAAATCCGGCGTTATCATTCGATCGTGTCGCGGGCGCATCAGCTCGCGCACAGTGTTACACCAGGCGTCGGTGCGCTCGGCATCATCGCCAAAGCGCTGCTCAACGAAATCAGGGGCGAGCCGGCTGTGCAGGCGAGAGAGCGACTGAACAACGAACTATTCGGACAGAAAGTCGAGCCCGGCGATGATGACTAACGCACTTCGCTCCCTCTCATTTTTTCATCAATCGCTTTGCGCCATAGGCTATATCCCTCGCCGTTGAGGTGTATGCCGTCGTTTGTCACGCTTTGCTTCAACCCATCCGCGTCGGACAACTGAGCGTTTAGATCGACGTAGGCGATCTTCGACTCAGCCGCGAACGCCGCAAGTCGTTGATTCAATTCTCTGATCTTGGCGTTGTACTTCTTGCTACCAGCTTGCTTCGGACTGGTGTAGATAGTGGACTGAATGACCGGCACCACTCCATTATCGATCAGGAGATGCACAAATTTTTTGTAGTCTGCGAATGCCGCATCCGCGCTGCGCCCGACGAGGACATCGTTGACGCCGACCATGATGAAAGCCGTCTTCGCCTTTGTAAGCAATATCCCGTCCAACCTCTGCAGTAGCCCATAAGTCGTATCGCTGCTGATCCCCCGATTCGCGATCCTCACTCCGGGGAACATCTCATCCCAGCGGGCCTCATCCGTGATGGAGTCTCCGATCATTACGACGTCAGCTGGTACGTGAAATGCTCGGAAGCTCGACGTTTTATCCTTCCAGCGCGGGTAATCGATAAGTCGGGAATCAGAACCCGGCGTCTCGCCTCTGCCAATTTGCTTAACCCACCCGTACACTTGGAACGGAAATAGCTGGTATTGCATCATAGCAACGCCGTAAAGGAAGGCTAAAATCAACGCTAGGCACGCCAATACGACCTTGGCAGCAGTTCTCATTTCTCTATTACCCCCACATTCTTTAAGGATGAGGCGTGCAGTATAGCGGAATTGTATTATGGAAATAGTCGCACTAGGAGCTCACTCGCCCAGAGAGTTTTATGACCGTTTTATATAAATATCTTCGGAAAGAGCATACCCACCTTCTGCTGACTAGGGGGAACATGCGAATCGGCACGCTTTACGAATATCGAAACACTGAAATACATGGTGAGGTTATTGGCGACAACACAGAAGGCTATAAGACCAGATTTATGGAATTGAATGGCGCCCACGTATGGACGTCGGAAACCCAGCCTGAATTCAGCAGGGGATTTCTTAAGATTGCCCCCGGCACAAAACTAACAGTTAGAGGTAATGGAACACTCACGGAACCACACGAAAGCGTTAACTACTACCTATTTTGCGCCACGAAGGTTTTCAACAAGGAAGCGATGGACGAATTCAAGTACGACGCATGCATTGTCATCGAACATCCCGAAAAATTCTTCAGGGCTATATCGCGGACCATCAGGCACCAAGCTGCATTTGAGGGTATCTTTAACTGTCAGTACATTGGCCGCCGGATTTCGCATGACGTTGATCCAGGGATTCCACCAGCAATCATCAAGGATCCGACTTACAAGAATCAGCAGGAAGTTCGTGGACTATGGAAGCCTTTGAAAGCCAACCCGTCACCGATGATCATCAATTGTCCTGACGCGGCTCGATATTGCAGCATGTATAAGCGACGGTGACAGCTGCATGATGGTGCCGGCGTTCATTTCGGCCAAGCGTCTATCAGGGTTTGTCGGTCATTGACGAGTCGATCAGCCGTTTCCGCCATGCCTGAATATCTTGCTGTGCACTGGCTGAGTACGTCTGCGAGGGTATCGGCTCGCTGACGGCAGGCATCGGCGGCAAGCTCGGGCAGTTGCCGGCGGAGGTCTGCAATGTCGCCCCGCAGGCCGTCAGCAGCATTGTGAGCGGCAGCAGCGTCAGCGCGAATAGTTGCTTCACGTTTCGTTGCTTCATTTCTGGCATCCTCCAGTTGTTTATTCCAGGCCCGCTCCTTCAGGCGCGCGGTTTCGCTGGCCGTTGCGGCTGCTTCGACCTGGTCGCGCTCGATCTTGGCTATCTGCTGTCCAAGCCGCCAGCCATTGACATACCAACCGACGCCAAAAGCGAACCCGGCTCCGACCAGCTGAGCAAGAATGCGGAGCGCGAGGGAATTCATCGCTCGCCTCCGCAGCTGATAACCCAATACGGCACGCCGAAGAACAGGCATACAACCGACAGGCAAAACAAATCGATGATCGTGATCATGCCAACACCTCCTTTGCAATTTGAAACAACGCCAGCCGGTTGGCCAGCCCATTGATCCCGCCATTGATGCGCTTCGTGATCCGCACCTGGTCACCGGCGTCGGCCAGCTCATTCAAGCCGTGCGTTTTCCAGAACCAGCCCGCCGACCGGCATGCATTGACCGGCTCCTCGAGCAGCTCGGGGCGATGCACGCAATCGATGTTGAGCGCCATCATGCAGGCGATGTAATTCGCCTTCCCGGTAATCTGGATCAGGCCGCGCCCCTTGTACTTCACGCCGTCGCCCGGCTCGGTGTTGCCTAGATCCGCGCGCCCCTCGTACGCCTTGCCGGAGGCGATTTCGCGCACGTAGAGCAGCTGCTCGGACTCGTGGCCGACCTGGGCGAGGAATGCCGCCTGCCGCGCCGGTGTGTTGATCTCGAATTCCTCCATGGCGGCGCACAGGGGCGAAAAAAAAGCCGCGATGCGCGGCTTGGCCAGGGGCATGATCTTCAGCAGTTCATCCGGCGTCATACGCGCTCCTTTTCTCGCAGAAGGGACAATTCCGCCGTCGGTTCGCGAGGACGAACAGCGCGACGCCAACATTGCGCAGGACTTCCATCGGTGATGGGCTCGTCTGCCCGTACAGCGGACTGACTAGGACGGCCAGCGCCGCCGTCACGAGGAACACCCAGGCGAGGCGGATACCGTGTCGCGTACATCTGGACATGCTGTTGATTGCGCCGAATAAGCCGCAGCCGAAAATGATCGCGGCAGCCAACATATTGATGGCGAGCATCATTGAGCGCCTCCCTTTGTCCGGATCCAGTTCAGTGCGACCGGAATGACGACTTGCGCGCTGACGCCGAGGCCCGCGGCCGATGCCAGCCGCATGAAATCGCCGACGCCCTCGAGGAAGCTGAAATAGTGCTGAACGGTGATGGCAATCACCGGCGCGAAGTAACCCGCCAGGATCGACGAGCTGGCGACGGTGCTAGCGATCTTCGACTTCGGCATGGACGGCAGGTAGGACAACGACACCAGGCCGCCGAAGAAGCCCGCGAGGAGCGCGTCGTAATGCACGCCGAGGAAGGTGCCGGACAGCGTGATCGTGCCGGCCGCAATTGCCAATCCAGCTGTCGGGCTTACTGGTTCTGCCATGAGACGCCTTTCTTTTTCTTGAAATAAAAAAGCCCGCCGAAGCGGGCTAGCTATTTAATGCGCAACCGAGGCTATGCAGCCAAGTACGAAATACCATCGAGGCTTAACAGACCGGCAATCGTAGTGCCCCCTGCAGTAATTTGGCCGTCAGCGTGAATCTCAATTTCGCCAAATGCATGATTAGCGGAGACCGCGAATATCAGGTGATTCTGCGGCCGGAACCCGGCCGGAATCGTTGCAATCAATGTGTAAGCCGCGGAACTTCCGCTCTGAATTGCCCCTGACAGATGCACCCTGCCCGTTGAATCCTTGCGCGCCTTCGGGCCGGCATAAGGTGTGCTAAGCCCGACCCATGATCCGGTAGGAACCAGTGACACGGTCGGCATGTGTCCAGTTGCAGTAGCCTTGTCATAATTCAGCCCGATGCAACGCATGATCTCATTCGCGATGAACTCATGTCCGGCATCGGTCGGGTGCACATTATCGGTATCCAGGAGCTTGGCAAATTTATTCGCCGTCTGATCACTGAACCACATGCGACCAAAGTCGAGATACGGAAAGCCATAGATATACGCGTAGTCACGCAGCGCCGACTTATACGCATTGGAAGACGGTTCGTTGAAGATAAAGTCGCAGATGACGCACTCGCCATTAATGGCCTTTACCCCGCTCAAATACCGCTTCAGTTTCGCCTTGAATGTGACAATAGGCTTTGCGAGAAGGTTGTCATTTACCCCAAGCGCGAGGATAGACATGCCAGTGGAACGTGCGTACATGTCCAGCAAATTGTTGTCCATATCGGACAGCGTTAACGACGAGCGCCCGAGATTAAATAAAACTGGTGACTTAACCGCACTTTCTTCCAAATAGACCATGCCGCACAAGGCAACATTTTTATTTTCGGTATTCGTCAATCGTATTGTATGACTTCCCCAGGCTGGAACAGCAATTACCGTTGAAAAGGAGCCATTGACGCCCGATCCGGCAATTGAAGTCGCCGACGCCGCTTTTGTATCAATAGTGCCAATTAGCACACCATCGAGAGTGACGTTGAGGATAGCACCCGCCGCATCCTGGCCATACACAACTACAACATCTTTCCCGGTGTATGAAACCTCAACCCAATCTCCAGCAGTTGCACTCTTAAGAACCGTCCCGCCGTAATAGGAGTCTGTAAATCCTCCGTATGCAGTTAGCGCAAAGCCCGAATGTGTAACTACATGAGGATATTTAGTAGCCGAGGGAGAGCCATCCTGCGCCGCCAAATTGAAGTTGGCAAAGCCAAAATTCGCATTCTGATATTTACGCTGGATCGCTTTTCGAATAATCGATGCATAGTTATCCTTCGTCCAGACAGCAGCGTTTGAGCCCTCCGAAATACTGTCGCCGATCACCAGAATTGGCTGAAAGCGATCGGTAACCTTCGCATAGGAGAAAAACCGGTCCGTTTTGAAATTGTCTGACTCCCGCGGCGCCTTCGGCAGCGGCAAGGTATTTCCATCGAAAAGAATCTTGCCGTCGCCCCAAAGGCCATGGAGGCCGGCAATATCCGTCACGGAGTACGTACCACTCGGCACGTAGGGTGATTCTCCCGATGCTTTAGCGCTCAACAGCTCAGCTGTATCATCTGCCGCACCGTCACCGGCCGCCCCAGCGTCTTTCACCAGGGTAAGCGAACCCAGTGCCGTTCTAACAGCGCCGCCAATCAATACCCACTTGCTTGCAAGATCGCCACTGAATGTCGATCCAGATACATGAGCGGTAATCGTCAAATACCTGTCGCCTGAAACAGTTACCGAGTCATACGTGGCATATGAGGTCGAAGGCGTCCAGGCACCGCGGTCCGTGTACGACTTTATCCGGCGAAGTGCTTCTGCCATCGTCAACTTGGTATTTCCCAAGCGGTCGGTAGCAGTCTGCCCGTTTGAAGTCGCCAGTTCCGCAATATGGTCAACGTCCTGCTTCGCATTGATAAGATCGGGGATGGTTAGTGCTGGCATGTTTTACCTTTCGTGCGGATATAAAAAAAGCGCCGGATATGGCGCTTTTCGTTGCTAGTTGATAACTGTATCTTTATCAGGAATGGGGGCGTTGTCGTATTGGTAGTAGTCATCAGAATAATTAATGGCCCGAATCGTGACATACTGACCATCCGACATGTCCAGCTCTTGCACCAGATATTCTTGCGCTCCACGCGCACTATCTGCCGCGAAAGAATAGATCGTGCGAATGCCGCCCTGCCCGTAAGTCGTTACGATTGCCTCACTTGGCATGTTTTGCAAAACCACCTTATTCGGCGTACTGCCGGCGGTGACCGCGATACTCTGGAGCGATCCGTCACGCCGCATCAGCACGATGCTGTGCGGCAGACTCGATGTGAATGCCACATCCTGACTGAGCGTCAGCTCCAGCCCATTCTGCGCGATCACTTCACCGTCATACGACTTGAATCGCGTGTTATCGACGATATCAACCCGGCTGTTCGGCAGGAGGGCACGCGCATCGAGCGTGGTTGTAGTCTCAATGGTGATGCGCTGGCCGATCAGCTTCTGGCATTCCCGATTGGCACGGAGCCAAGCCTGCGCGAACGACCGAATCCCTGGAATCTCGAACTTCTTCAGCTTCGTGAAGCTGCCATCGAGCGGGAGCTTGATCGTTTCCGACTGGTGCGTGTCCGGGTCGACATAGACGAATTCAACGCCATCATATTCCGAGTCGCTGGCGAACTTGCGCGTGATCGACTCGGAATTCGGCTTCTTGTTGCGGTGCGTGAACAGCGCTGTACTATTCGCCTGCGCACGGTCGAGCGCAAGCCTGATCTTTCCGTTCTGGCGATAGGCGATACAAAACCCGGCGTTGGCGATTGCGATGACCGTTTCCTCGAACGACATGTTGTCTGTATCGAAGGTGTAATTGAACTGGCCGCACTCCGGATTCCAGGCGTCGAGCTGCTGCTGGATGCCCCAGATCTGCGCCATGTCCACCTCGGTCGCTAAGTTGCGCCGGCCGATCTTCGGATCCGAAGCCACCGCAGCGACGATGTCGACCAGCTTGCTCGTCGCCGAGATGGTGCCGGAGACGTGCCGGCCTTCTGCATCGAATGCACCGGAAAATGCTGATCCGTTGTAAGTCGGCAGCCGGCGAGAGGCGATGCAATTCAGCTGGCGAGTTTTGACCGCCGTCGCGCGGGAGGTCGCTTGTGTGATGGTATGGATCGTGGTCTTATTGCCGAACTCGGTTTTTGTCACCGGTGATACGCTGTACAGGTCAGCCCACTTGATCTCGTCCATGACCGTGCCGTTGAAGCCATAGTCATAGTTCGATGTGCGACGCATCCGTACGCGTACCGGCCCAGTCCATGCCGTTGCATGCTCGATGGTGTCGGCTCGCTCGTCGCTCACGGCACCGGACAACGTACCAGTGACGGTCTCGACAATCCCAAGTGGTGCCAGGCTTCCATTCAATTTTTCGATTTCGATGGCGAAGTCGACGGCTGCGACTGACTTGCCGCCGTTGTCCTTGAACATACCACTCGGGGCAACTACATTGCACCAAACCTCGGTGCGATCGGCGTCTGGCAGCGTTACCCAGTCCGTGTACTCAGTTTTACCATTCACTGCTATCGAGCTAGTGATCGGAACGCCAAAGCCATTCGATGCCGGTATGACAGACTTCCATGTGGCCGTCGTCAGCGTTACCGAACCATCGTTGACAGCCGCAATCGTGTATGTCCCGGAATAGTTCCGCGTGACCGAAAACGTAGCCGACCCAGAAGATTCTGCTACCAGAGAACTACTGGAGACGGTGATCGTGTAGGCATTCGGTTTCGCTGTGACGGTGAAGGTTCCGTTGTTCGCAGATTGCGTGAATCCGGCGACTGTAACCGAGTCGCCTACCCTGATGTCCGTAAACTCAAAGCCGCCAGTGCCGACATACGAAGATGTTCCACTCGTGCTCACGGACCCGGAATCGCCACTCGGGCGCATGGTCGCAACGTAGTTCGACATCGACACGGTGAGCGTGTCTCCGACCGCCGCAACCGCATTGAAATTCGGCTGCTTGGCCACCTGGGTGATGATGTCACCATCCGCATTCGGCGTGTACGTATAGGACGCGCTCACCGGCAGTTGCACCTGGTTCAAGGCCTTGAGGGTTATCCCGTCCACCTCGATCGCGCGCGACGCCGTCAGAACGTTGTCAATGATCGCCGCGCCGACCAGCAGAGCCGGAGAATCTCCACTGTTCGGCGACGTAAACGGGTCGTAGACAGCAGCGCTCGCGCCATCGATATCCGCTATCAGGGTGTCTCCGTCCCGCAGTTCCGTAATGTCGTGGTAGCCACGCCCGACGCAGTAATATCCGTATTCGTATTTCCGGTGGCCGATGTACTTGATATAGGTCGGCATCATCAAGCTGGGAATTGCCTTTACCGTGCCGTAGATATCCTCCACACGCTCCAGCAGCCGGACCTTGTTCTCCCGGTTCGACAATGCGTTGTTCGGGCTTTGCTGGGTGCGGTTGACGTTGCCTGGCATGACAGGCTTCGGCATCAGAACAACAGCAGCGACCACTACTCCGACCAGAACGGCATACAAGAGCGTCTCGCCGCCGCCAGGGCTCTGCAGAACTACATACTCGTCACTGTCGCCAGCCAAAATTGCGTTCGCGTCATGGCTAATCTCCTTTTCCGCGCATGGCTCGCCCTTGAATATCTGCACACGCACCGACGGCTTCTCACCATAGCGCTCAAGCAACCAATGCGCGAGGCTTTCTACCTCGTACACCTGCGGCGTTGGAGAAAATGGGTGGTCAAACAGCTTGATCTTCATCATTTTGCCCAGAATTCCACCACTTCGAACCGGTCGCGGATTGCCGACAGCTCCTCATACATGGTCGCGTCAGGCATCGCGTGCAGCACCTTGCCCTGGTAATACACGCCGCAATGGTGAATGCCGATCTTGTCGCTCTTCCCGAGCAGCACGATGCAATAATCCACCGGCTCGTCGATCTTCGAGAAACCATGGGCTGACTTGTGGATCGCGATTCGAAACGCGCTCGCCATCTCACGGATCGACCGGTTCACGGTCTTATAGTCCACGGCGATCGCATCCAGCTCGGTCACGTACACGTCGGCGACCAGCTCCCAGCAAGGCTGGGGAGAATATTGCTTGGCCAGATAGGCATTAATGTCCATTACAGGAATCCTCGAAGCATAGGGATGTCTTTCGGCGAATACACCTCGCCGGTTCTTGTCATGTTCAGCCGCGGCGCCACCGCGCTGATGCTGGCGGCGCCGATGGCGTAGGAGATCGACTCGGCCTGCAGCGTCGCCGTCGCCTGGGGCGTCGTCAGGTCATCGCTGAGGTATTCGCGGTAGACGATCTTGATCTTTTCCGTCGTGGCTACCGGAATGCGGTCGAGTTCGTCGCGGAATACGTCCTCGATGTCAACCAGACCGATCCGGATGTCGAATTTCTGATCCAGGTTTCCTTCCGATCCAGCCAGCTTGATCTCGATGTTGCAGGGATCCATTGCCATAGCCACGCCGTCCACGTAGGTAGTTCCCGGGTACGGCTCGCGCCAAAGGTGGAATGTCCGGCTCATTGCCGAGTGGCTGATCTCCAACGTCTGGATCGGCCAGACCGTCTGTGGCGCCGAAGCCAGGAAGACTTTCAGGCGGCTTTCGAGGTCAAGGCTCATCAGAAGTCCAGAACATTGGTTTCGGCGTTGGCGAACTGCCCCAGCCTGTCCAGCAGCATGTTCGAATAGGCGCCGTATTGGTTGTACAGATCGACCAAGCTGGAAGCATCCGCCGTGGTCATGTCATAGACCTGGTTCTCCGTCTCCACGACGAACTGCACCACCATCATGATTCCCGAGGTGCGCGCCGCCGAGTAGGAGCCAGGCACGATATTGACTGCATGCGGCGACACGCCAAAACCGCTGTCCAGCGGCATATCGAACGTGACGGCGCCCTTGCGAATGGTGTGGTGATAGAACGCCGTCCACACCGAAAACTGCAACGCATCCAAGATCAGCGTCACGCTGAAGCGCTGTGCGCCGCGGTCCCAGTCCAGCCCGTATCGCGGCATACCGCCTGCGACGTCGGTACGGACTACTCCGCCCGGATCGTCGATAGAGTAGTTGGAGACGACCGGCTTGATGCCGGCCGGCATGACAGGATTCGGCATTATCTTG
The DNA here is from genome assembly GCF_000818395.1 of Noviherbaspirillum autotrophicum. GTDB lineage: Bacteria > Pseudomonadota > Gammaproteobacteria > Burkholderiales > Burkholderiaceae_D > Noviherbaspirillum > Noviherbaspirillum autotrophicum. The sequence continues at coordinate 1,494,290 of NZ_JWJG01000028.1, forward strand.
ACCTTTGAATGCTGAAATTGCGGTTCATGGCGCGCGAGGTCTTGCTATTTGGATCGGCCAGCTGCGCCGCAACGAGATCGACCGCTTCTTCCAGGATCAGAGCCCTTTCACCGTTATCCAGCCGGCGCTCCGTCACCCGGCCGATCTTCGCGCTGGTCTGGTTGACGATCGTGATCGGGCTTGATCCACCGCTCTGACCGCCGTTGCGCGCCATATCGCGAATGACGTCCGCTTGCTTCGCCGGAAGCACCATTTCGCGCTCATGCAGCTGTGTCAGCGGGTTGACGCCGGCAGGAATGTCGAAACCATTGCGTGCGGACGCTACACTGAGTGTTGCTGCGGCTGTCGCAGCCGACGCAAATCCCTCCGCAATAGCCATCGCCGCCGCGGCCGCGGCCGGCGCCAACTCCGGACCGACAATCGGGATCGCTGCAGTCGACGCGAACGCATTGAGGCCAGCCATTGCCGACATCGCCTGCGCCTGCGCCGCGATCGTCGCCGCGTAGCCTGCCGCAGCCGTCTTGTCGATAAGGAGTTTCTGAATCTGGATCTTGATAAACGATGCGATGAACGTGTCTGCGACATTCAGTGCGACATTTTTCAAGCCATCCTCAAGACTCTGGCCGTAGACAAGCGCTCGCGATACGCTCGACGCGAATCCATCCGTCATGCCATTAAAGGCGCTGGTGAACGCCGCGGAGGACTGTCCCGCGACGTTTTCGGCATTGCTCCGGTAGTTCGCTAGCGCTTCGTTCGCCCCATTCAGCCAGTCGCCCTGCTTCTCCTTGATCGCCTTGGTCCGCTGCTCGTACGCCTGCAGCTCCTTGCTGTAGGTGTCCTGGGCGATCTGGAGGTAGGTATCGAACTGCTCCTGGTCGATCATGCCGTTGCGCTTGTCGCGCTCAAGCTCCTGCCGGCGACTGGTGAACTTGTCCTCGATCTTATTGCGACCGGCCTGATTCGCCCTGATCTCTTCCCCCCTACCGACTCCGGCGATCTCTGCCGCATTTTGGCGGGCGACCGTGTCCAGATAGGCTTGGGCGGCCTGTCGAGCATCCTCGTAGGACTGCGCAATCTTCTTGTTTGCCGCAGTCTCCTGGATGCTGTTGACTTCCAGCTTTGCCGACGTCGAAGCGCGCAGTGTCGCCAGTTTAGCTTCCGCCTCTGCGATTTTCTTGTCGTTTTCGAGCTTGTCCTTGCCGGTGAGCCGCTCCTGGCGATAACGATCTAGCTCCTTCCGAAGTGCATCCTCCTGCGCCCGTGCTTCCAGCTCAATAAAACCGCGCTTGGACTCGTAATATTGGCGGTCGCTGATCAATCTGGCCGCGTGCATGGCTTCGAGGATTGTCCCGGCATTTTGGTAGCTGCCGATCAGCTGCTCATTCGCGTTCTTGATGGCGTCGATATCTAGGCCGAGCTTCGCCTTGTCGACCTGAAGGCCGTTGCTCACCAGCCCCTTGTGGCTCGCGCGGATATCGGCAACGCGCCTCTCTATTTCTGCCTGCGTTGCTCCCGCTGCGGCGCCGTCCTCGCGCGCCTTCGCGATCTCGCGCTCCATCTTCACACGCTCGGATAGGAACTTCTCACCGTCCTTCTCGAACTGGATGCGAGCCTGAACCTTGTCAGCTGTCTCCTTCTGAAACGCAGCCGATTTCGCCTGCAGCCGGATGTTCTCCTGGGTGATCGACTGCTCCTGCAACAACCCAGCCAAACGGTCCTTCTCGTATGAAAGCAATGCATTGACCAGCAGCCCGCCGCCCGACTCGTTCAAGCGTGCAATACGCGCCCGCGATGCCTCGATTTGGGCTGAAATGCTCGACAGCTGCTCGGCGTTGGTTTTCTCACGCCCGACGTCCAGCATAGCATCCCATGCTTCCTTCGCGGCGCCGGTGATGCCGCGCCATGCGCGCTCCACGGTGCCGAGCCGTCCCTCCAGCTGCGACATGCGCGATTCCATCGCATCTGCGTAGGCTTTTTGCGCGAGCGCCGCGGCATCAGACGTCTTCCCCTGATCCTCCAGCGCCTTGATCTGCTGGTAGAGCCCGATTGTCAGAAAGTGCGTCGCTTCATTCAGCTTTGTCGCCGCCTCAACCGGAGATTTGCCGAGCTCCGCGAACTGCTTGATCGTCTCGTCGACCGCCTGTCCGGCATCGCGCTCCATCTTCAGGGCGACGGTCGTGAAGCGCTCCAGGCTGTCTGCCGAGATGTTCCCATTGGCAGCGAACTTCGCGAGCGCCTCGGCGGCCGCAGCTTGCGTCCCGACGATACCATCGATGCGCTTGGCCATCTCGCCCAAGTCGCTGACGGTCGTGCCGGCGGCGTTCCCGGACAGGATCAAGGCCTCCGCATAGACGTCAGCCTCTTCGCTTCCCTTCTTGTAGGCCACTGCCAGAGCCAATGCGGCGCCGCCGGCAATGGTGAACGGATTGATCAGGCTAGCCACATATCCGCCAAGCGCGCGCGCTGCCGGACCGATGCCGCCGAACATATCCTTGAGCTGGCCGCCCTGCTGCAGGAACACGGTTAACGGGGCCTGACCGGACGCCAGTGACGTGGCAATATCGGTGAACTGGGCGGGCACGCTGCGCAGCGCAGCCGACATTTGTGCGGCGGAGATTCCGGCCTTCGCCTGCTTGGCAACAGTCGCATCGAGCTGGTCGAGGTACGGCTGCAAGGCATTGACATCAATCCCGCGCTGTCCGGCGAGCGCCTTGTAATAATCCGAGCTGCTCTTAGACCCGGCTTGCATGGTCGCGATCTGCCGCTGGATCGAGCCGATCATGTTGCGAGTGGCCGCGTCTACCTTCTGCGCGGCCTGGTCGCCGCCGGCACCGATCTTATCCAGCCCTCCTGCGGCATTCTTGCCTGCCGTGGCGCCGGTTGCGCCGAGATCGGCAAGAGAACGTTTCGCTCGATTGACTCCGGTTTCAACGCCGGAGGCATCAACCGAGAGTTCAATCTGCTTTTTCAGGTCGGACATTGCTACCTCGATATTTTGTGCCCGCGCCGGCGGGCAGGGATGAGCTACTTTTCACGCATTTTTTCGAGCGCAGCGGCCTCCATCGCACGCACGCCATCGAAAACAAAGGGCCACTCATCCCGCCGTATGGATGACATGCGCATCACCAGATGCAACGCGTTGTAGTCAAGGCCAATAGGGCCGCCCATTCCGGTGCGCCACTGCGTCGACATTGCAATAAAAACGTCAACAGTCGTTTGGTTTTCCGGCAATATTTCAGCCGGCGGGCCGCTTGCCTCTTCGACGGTTAGACCCAACGCTGAAGCTTCTTCAGCAGACGGATCCTCCTCATACAAAGCGGCAGCGGCCTTCTTTAGTTTTTTTCGCGGTACTCGCGAAGGCCGGTGGCATACGCCTTGTGAATCGCGTCGGTAGCGCCCGCATGCATGTCCACCAGGGAAATGAGCGACTCGCGGCTGAATTCATCGGACAGATCCCATCCTTCGGCAAGCATCAGAATGAAATCCGCGTCTTCCTCGACGCTCTTACCGATAAACTTTTCCAAGGACCACTTCTCTTTTGGGGTGGCGGCGCCATCTTCCTGCGACGGTTTGGCTGCCAGCTCGTCCATCAACTTCCCGTATTCCGTCCTTGTGCGGTACTTGAAGACGAATTCGATTTCGTCCGTTCCGCCGTCGCACAGAGGGATATGGACGGTTTTCTTGAACGCGCCGGGGCGCTTGCCGAGTGTAAGTTTTGCCATGATTTTTCTGGATTGTGGGTGAAAAAAAAGCAGCCCGACGATCAACTCGGGCTGTGCCACATGGTCAGTTACGACGCGTAGCGAACCGGCTCCGCCAGCAGGGACAACGTGATTTCGCAAGCCATGATCTCGTTCACGGTCATGGACGGCGTCTTGTTCAGGCTGATGTAGGCGTTGTAGAGGATGATCGCCTGGTTCGGCAGGACGATTTTCACGGCGCGCGGCAGGCGGTCGTCGTTCGCCTGGGAGGCCAGGACGTAGCCAGCCAGCGTCGGGTCATCCGCGATCGAGATCGAAAGACCGGATGCGCTCTTGTTCGTCGGGATGCGCTTTTCAGCATCGTCTTCCAGGAACTGGTAGTTCAGGAACTGCTGCTCGCCGCCACTGGAACTAGTCTTCAGGATCTGCTGCAGCTGCGTCCAGCCCGTGATTTCGCGCACCGAGCCGATACCGGTTCCGGCCGGATAGAGGGAAGTCGACGTCGAATTGATGCCTTCCAGGCTCACGTCATTCGTTGCCACGGCAGACGCGCGAACGATCTTGTTGTTCAGTTTCGACCAGCCGGAGGTGACCTCAATGAAGTCGCCGACACCAACACCATGCGACGCTTCGAGCGTGCCAACGGCCGGATTCGCATTGGAAACAACAGACATGGCCTTGGAAGTTCCATATCCGGACGCGATGTAAATGGTTGCACCATTAGGCAGACGTACGCCCATTTTTTACCTTTCTTGCCCCTGTAGGGCACTAAAAAAATAGCCCTTCCGGGCAAGAAAAAAGCCGCCACGGGCTACCCCGAAGCGGCTTGCTGGTTTTGGCCGTATGGCCGAATTCGTTATGGTTTAGCGGTCACTCCACACGCTGAAATCCTGTTGAGTCCCGTACAGTTTCAGTTCATCTTCGTGCAGCGCGATGGGGCCTCCGAGCGGCACTGCCTGGATCGTGGTCGCCGTGATGAATGCGGATTCCGCCTGCAGTGCGAGAGCCGAAGCCGCGGTACGCCCATCCGCCCAGACATTCACCTGGAACCGGCCGTTCTTCTTGCTCGGAACGGCGCCCTCCATAAAGGACAGCGGAATGCCGCCGACCTGCTGAAAGGTGATGTAAGGCCGCGGCGTACCGGCGGGTGCCGTGTCGGGATAGACGTGATTGCTGACCAGCCCCTTGAGCAGGTTGAAAATGTCGGCTTCGACAGTCAATTCAGTTTCTCCAGTGTCTTGTCGATTGCTTCACTCATTACAGCGTTTGATGCCTCGATCGCATCGTCGATCTTCGTGTCGTATGCAGGCCGGATGAACGGATGTGCTGGCACGAAGACTGGCTGCAAGGGGCCGTATTTGCCCTGCTTCTTCGTCCAGTGGCCGTTCTCGATCAAGTGACCGTGAGGCGCCTTCGCGGCATTCCAGCTGACGTGATACGTTGCGACGCCGTCACCGCTGTTATCCACGCTGAACGCCTGGTAGATCGCGGCCTTCAGCGCGCCGGGCTCGTATAGCTTGCCCTTGTACATCCGCGCCGATTTTGCGACCGGGACCAGGCGCAACACCTCCTCATACAGCACCTGTGCACCGGCCTGGGCTGCCGGCCGCGCATTCTCCTTGATGACGTCCGTCAGGTGATCGAGCGATGATTTCAGATCATCGAAGTCGAATTTGACAGTGAACGAATCAGGCATTGACCGCCTCGCAAACCAAGTCGACGTGCTGCTTTCTCGCGACGTCGGGCAGCACGGCCTTGATGTTATAGATAATGCCGCCATGGATCACGCGCATGCCGGCATTGATGTCGTCGCGGTGCCGGATCCTGATGCTGACGCGCGTAATAGACGCTTCTGCACCGGCCTTCACCGTCTCCATTCCGGTCTGGTAGCGGATGTCCGCCCACAGATCGGCCACATCGGCCCATCCCGTGGGAAGCGGCTGCCCGATCTCGTCCCGCTCAGTTCCCAGTGCCTGCAGCTTCACCAGGGTGTTGAGTTGCATCGAAAACGCTGCCATTACAGCCCCCAGATTCGATACCGATCGAGCAAATGGTCGATGAACGACGCCTGGACGCTATCCTTTTCCGGAATACCCGAAGGATCGAACTGCTCGACCAGTTTCGCGAGGATGTACAGCTTGATCGCCGGCGGCGTATTCGTCTCGTCGTCGCCATAGCCACAGACAATATCGGCGACTACTGCATTCCTGCGCGCATATGTCGACGGCCAGGATGTTCCCGGTATCGCCAACAGCCGGCATGGCTCAGTCATGTTATCCAGCTCATACAGCGCCGGAGACAGTGTCTGCAGCACGTTATCAGCGTCGTAATACTTGACTGAAGTTACCGATGCGACCGGCGGACGAGGCAATTTGATCGCATCAGGGAAAGCATCCAAGGAGACGCGCCATGTCTGCGACACCAGCGCGCGCCCCATCAGATGCTCGGCGTATTCGATGATGCCCATCAGCCATGCCTGAATAACGGCATCCAGCGCCGTATCGCTCGCGGGAATGCGCAGATTCGCTTTCGCATCGGTGAGCGATACGGCCAGCTTAGCCGGCGGGCTAATGAGCTTCGCCGACATCGCTTACTCCGCCTGATTGGTGGCGCCGGCACCGCCTTCCGCCGTGGAAGCCGCCTTTGCTGCGGCTTCCAGTTCTTCCGGATCCAGATGCTCGATCAGCTCGGCGCCTTGACTGATCACGTACTTAACGGCGTCGGAATCGGTATCGATCTGGCCGGCTTTTTCCAAAGCCTTGGCCTTTCCGGCGGAGAATGTAACGGCCTGGTTCGGCTTGTACGCCACACCATCCACGGTTGTGTCGACAATGACGCGTGCCGGAACTTTGTTTGCTTTTGCCATGTTTTCCTCAAAAGGTGAATAAAGAAGGACGCACGAGCCGGACGGCCCGTGCAGACGTCTGCACTATGCTGCGGCGTGCGTTTAGGTCGCGGAGTGCTGGAAGGTCTTGACGGCGTTCACGTCCAGCAGATTGCCGCCGGCACGTGCCCATGCCAGGAAGCCGACTTGCCCCTTGGATGCGTAGGCGGAGTCTTCGAAGCGGAACAGCGTCAGATCCAAGACGTCGCGGATCATGTAGCGGTCGAAGCAGCCGTAGCCGATGGTCTTGGCATTGGCGCCAGGTTGAGCCATGTCGTTGTTGATGACGACATCGGAACCGAGCAACTGAGCCGGCGTTCCCGTCTTCATGCCGATTTCGTAGGCATCCGCCCAAACAGGACGGCCGGTAGTGTCCTTGATCTTGCGGACCACCTTGCGGGTTTGCTGATGCATCATGAACGCGCAGTTGCCCATCGCTTGATAGGCCGCGTCGATCGACTCTTGCAGATCCACCAGGTCATCGAAGCCGAGGGTCGTAGTATTGCCAGTCGCAGCAGTCTTGCCGACGCTTGCAGCAGTCACGAAGCCAGTCGGCTGACCGGTACCGGTACCCGTCGTAAAGCCGGCATTCATTGTGCGGCCGATACGGTCACGAATGCGCTTGTTCACCATTGCAACGATGTCGATGCTGGAGTCTGCAAGCAATTCAATCGGGATCGTGATGATCTTCGACGATGCCTTGAACGCATTCAGACTGACGGTACCGAAGGTAGGATCAGCGGAGGTTGCCTGAGTGTTTTCTGCAACCCATTCGCCAGTTTCGGAAGTGCCGTCCGAAGTCGGATAACCCATCGCATTGCCGGCTGCGGTCGTGATGGACGAAGCGACGGAGCGCATACCACCGTATGCCTTCAGGTAGTCGATCAGCTCTTGTGCCACATTGGTCTGCACCGCGTAGCCACCCTGCGAACCGGTGCCGGTGGACATCGTGTTACGAATCAGAAGGTGCTCTTCGCGTGACAGCGCATTGACGCCTTCGCGCAGCAGCTTGGCAAATGCCGAGCGCGTAACCGCCTCGCCTTTGTTTTCCGGCGCGCGGCGGAACTGATCGACGTCACGGTTATGAGCCTCGGTTTCGAGGGCAAGCACCTTCTCGACCGCAGCGATCTCTTGTTCCAGTGCTTCGATTTGATCGGCGCGGGCATCGAATGCTGCCTGGTCTTCTTTCGACCAGACGCGATCGCCTTTCTGCTCCAGTTGGTTACGGGCTTCGCGCGCGAGTTGCTGACGTTGCTCGCGCAATGCTTGAATTGATTTCATGGGAAATGTCCTTTCCAAAGGTCGAAAAAAAAGCCGCTCAAGGCGGCAGTAATCGGAGTTGCGCGAGCGCGTTAGCCGATTTCGTGCAGGCGCAGCCGGTTGAGGTTGCGCTGTCGGACCACCTCCCAGTTCGGAGAGTTGTCCTGCTTCTGTTCGATCTTCGGCGCGTTGCTGTATGCCGAAAGATCCCATCTGTTGTTGGCGGCGGGCGCGTCACCGATTGAATCAACGAAGCCGTTGTCGAGCGCTTCTTGCGCCGTGAACCATGTTTCCGCCTTCATCCAGGCCGCGATCTCCTCGACGGACTTGCCGGTTTTCTTGGCGTAGTCGTTGATGATCGAGCCGTCGATTTTGTCCAGAAGCGCGGCTGTTTCGGTCAAGTCATGCTTGTTACCGTAAGCCATCGTCCATGCCTCATGGATCATGAAGAAGGAACCCTCAGCCATGATGACGCTCTTTGCCGCGATCGCCACATAGGTAGCAGCGCTGGCGGCGAGCCCGTCGATATAGGCGGTGACGTTGCCATGCTGCGCGATCGCCGTCGCCATCGCCCGACCGTCGAACACGTCGCCGCCAGGAGAATTGATCCGCAGCGTTACCGCCTGGCCGCTCAGCTCGGCGAGCGTCTTGTTGAACTCGGCAGCGCCGATGCCCCAGTAGGGATCGATCACGTCATAGAGGTAGATCGTGGCGGCATCGCCCTCGGCGCGAATTTTCACCGGATCGCGGCTGGCGTTATTGCGAATCAGTTGAACGAGCTTTTTCATCGTGTTCTGTCCTTCTCGGAGGTTGCTGCGGTTGCGGCGGTTGGTCTGGGTGCGGCGGCTGTTCCGGCGGTCGTGGTTGCTGGCTTTGCTGCTTGGTCGGGTCGTAAAGCACGTCGCCGCCAGTAATCGGCGGCAGATTCTTCGCCTTTCGAAGTTCGTTCACCGTCATCCACCCCGGCCCCTGCGATCCTCCGAGGGCTTGCCGCATATACTCGCCCTCTGCTTTCGAGTCTCCGGCGAGCAGCGCCTCCATCTTGTGCTCGACAAAAGGCGAGGCACGCCGGAACAGTTTCCGGTTGAGCTCCTGCCGGAGTCGGGTGATGTACGGCTGAAGCGAGAACTTTACGAAGCCAATTGTCATCTGCTCGACGCCCGAACCCCATGAACTTGTCGTTTCCTGAGCACCGATCATGTGCGGCGGAACGCCAAACGCACGCGCGATATCGATGACCTGAAATTTGCGCGACTCCAGCAGCTGGGCATCGCCAGCCGTCATGCTCATTTCTTTGATTGTCAGCCCTTGCGTCAATACCATCGGCTTTGCCGCGTTATCGACCCCGGAATACTTTTTCTCGTACTCTTTCTTGAGCTGATCGATCTGCCCTTCGTCCATCTTATTGGGCGAAGTGATAATGTGCTTCGGCGCCGCGCCGTTGGCGAAGAACTTTCCGGAATAAGCGTCTGCGGCCAATGCAACGCCAATGGACTGAAATGCCGCCCATTGAATGACCGACATGCTGCGCATGCCATTGAAGCCGAATCCTGCAAAGTGCAGCATGTCATCCTGGTGCACCGCGCGAACTTCCCCGGTCTGGTAATCAGTGACGATGTACACCAGGGCATCGCCGATCTTGCGCACCTCGACGTAGTCGGGATGCAGCGGACGCATTGCCTTGATGCTGGCCATGCTACGTACGATCTCGACGAAGCCGTCACCACGCAGGCAGATCGACTTGATCACCCACTCCCACATTGAAGCCGCGGTCCAGTTCTCGATCGGCTGCTCGTTCAGAAGCCACCACAATGCCGGCTCAATTTCCTCGCGACCTGTATTCGACTCTTTGTACACGGAAACCGGAATCGCGGCGATCGCGCCGGCGAGTAACCGGACACAGGCATACACCGCAGATACCCGCATGGCAGTATCTGCGGTCACCGGGAAACCGGATGCCGATGGCGCACCACCGAGCAGTTCGATGACCTGCGGATCACTCGATCTCACAAGCGTCGCGTTTTGTATGGACGCAACTTCTCCGCTCCCCTTGCCGGAAAACCATTTTTTGATCGTGTTTAGCATTAGAGAGAGACAAACCCTTGGTCAATACTGTTGTCTTCGAACATGAGCGCACGCCCCATCGCCATCAGCATGGCGACCGGAGCATCGATCTTCTCGCCCGGCTTATCTTTCGTCGGATGCTTGAGCCCGGAGAACTTGGACTCGCGCATGATGACGTTACCTATCATCCACTCCACGCATGTGTTTCCTTCGTGCTGCAGGTCGCCGGTAAGCACCAGGTTCTCGACCTCGATGATCGGTAGCGTGAAGTGCGATGACGTCTGCGTGATCTCGACCATGGTCAGGCCGGCATCGATCAGCTTCGTCACGAAGTAGGCTGCAAACTTCGGGTCATAGGCGGCCTCCTTCAGCTCGAACTTCTTGTAGAAGGACTCCAGGTCGCTGCGGATCACATCGAAGTCCGTCGCATTGCCGTCTGTGACGATCAATTCGCCGAGCCCTTGATAGCGCCGGAAGTGATCGTTTTCCGGCTTCGCAACCTCCGCCTCGTTCAAGTACAAACGGAAGAACACGTAGTGCTTGCGGCCACGCTTGAACACCAGGCAGACGGCTGCAATATCGCTTTTCTCAGCCAGGTCAAGGCCGATCCAGCATTCCTCGCCGGCGAAGTCGTCCAGCGTCAGGTTCGCATCGCCACACTTGCGCCAGTCGTCGACCGGGATCCACTTCTCTCCGCCAGCAAGCCAGATATTCAGGCGCTTGGTCTTGAAGTTCGGCTGCTCGGTCGGCTGCCGCTTTGCCCGCTCGCAAGCATCCCGCAGGCCGCTGAGATACACCGACACGCCCAGATTCGGGTTTGCCTTGGCCCACTCGATCGGATCGTCCCACTTCTTCGGATCATCAACCGTGTAGACCACGGCGAGGAAGTCATCATCCTGGACTATCCCTTCGAGCACCTTCTCGGCATAGCAATGCTGCTCGTACCCGAAGCTGCTCAGATCGAAGCCGGCGGTCGTGATCTCCCAGATCAACGGCTGCCGGCGCGCACCCTGCCCCGACTTGATGACGTCGTAGATTTCGCGATTCGGATGGGCGTGCACCTCATCCAGGATCGCGCCGTGCGGGTTCAAGCCATCCATCGACTTGGAGTCCCGGCCCAGCGGCACGAACTTATCGGCCTTCCCCCTTACGTACAGCTCGCTGCGTCGCTCCGCGATATGCCGGCGCAAGTGTGGGCTTGCCTGCCGCATGCGCACGGCTTCGTCGTGCGTAATGCGCGCCTGTTCCAGCTTGGTCGCAGCCGTATAGACCTCGGAGCCGCCCTCACCGTCGAACACGAACAGGTACAGGCCGACGCCGGCCAGCTTCGTACTCTTGCCGTTTTTACGCGGAACCTCCTCCCATACCTCGCGGAAGCGGCGAGTGCCGTCTGCCCGCATCCAGCCGAAGGCCAGCGCCACCCAGAACTGCTGCCAGGGCGACGGTACAAACATCTGCCCGGCCCACTCGCCCTTTGAATGACGGAGGAACAGGAATGACTCCAGCGCGTGCTGGGCATGAGCCTCGGAAAACCACAGGCCTCGCTCGTGCCCGGTTTCGAGGTCGCGATAATGCCGCTCAACGCCGAGCCGCGTCCAGCGGCAAACCGGAATCTCGCCGGCGAGCACCGCTCTGCCGTAGGCGTCCCAGTCGAAGGTGGCGGTGCGCGCCTGCTTCGGCGCGCTCACTTCTTGCCGACGATCCGCATCCCGATCGCGGCCTTCTGCGAACGGAACTTTTCGATTGGATCGTCGAAGAGTGAGCCCTGCGGACCATCGCCGATGGCCTCGCCCTTGATCTTGTGGAAGCTGGGGATGGTGAGCGCCGCCTCGGGCAACCAGGCGAGCAGCTGTTTCTTGTAGTCCCGTGCCATGTAGTAGGCTGGATCCGGCGCCCGGTATCCGTTCTTGCTTTCGCGGATATGGCTGCCGCCATTGTCACGCTTGACGCGGTCCAGCTCGTCCTCCGCATCCACCCAGTTGACGAACGTGCGACAGATGATGGTCAGCATCATCGCGTCAGTGCGATGGATCAGTCCGTACTCATGCAGCGCCTGGGTGACGTGCCTCCAGATTTTCTTTTCCTTGGCGGACAGCTTGGTGATCTGGTCCGGAATTTCCGAAAGAATTGCCGCGACAGCAGGCGGCACGGACGTAGCCATGTCATCGTCAACCGATGGCAACGCCGTTAAATGGCTCTCTGCGCTCATGATTCTTCAGATCCAAGAAAAAAGAAGTCCTGCAGGATGGAGGGCTGATTTCCTTACCCCCCCCCTACTCCAAAAATATAGCTACGCGAAAATTGACGAACCGGACGGTCTACGTCGATTTTCGGCAGACTTTTGACCACCCCCGGGGGTCAGCGTCCGAAGCCGCCGTCCTCGCGCGCGGTCTTGCGATCGTGGCATGGCTTCGACATCGCCTGCCAGTTCTTCCTGTCCCAGAACAGGGACTGTGCGCGAGTGACCGCTGCCGGATCGCCACTGTCCTTCGCTTCCTTCAGCTTGTGCGGAACGATGTGGTCAACCACAGTAGACGGAATGATCAGCCCTTCGCGCCGGCATTCGTCGCACTCGCACAGCGGATGCTCGCGCAGGTATGTCTCGCGTGCGTTCTGCCACTTGCGGCCATACCCGCGCTCGTTCGCATTGCCACGCCGCTCATCACTTTGTCGCCGGTACAGCGCAGAGTGCTTGTCACAATAGCCCGGCGCATCAACGAGCTTCCCGCACGCTGGATGTCGGCAAACTGTCTTTGCTCGTGTGGCCATGGCGTTTGAAGTAAAAAAGCCGCAGCGCCGTAGGATATTGACGACGTTGCGGCGAGGCCGATGGGGAGTTTCACCGGAGGAGATTACCGAGCACTTAGCTGCGAATTCGTCATTCCGAACGCGCTGCAAAGCGTAGCTGAATCCTACGTATTTTCTCCAATGGTTTCTAGGGTATGCATACACGTCACAAAAGGAAAAAGTTTCACGCGTTAGTATCTGCTATCGCGGATTTGCGCTCTGCCATGCGCTTTTCCACCAGTTTGTGCAGCGATTCCATGCGCGCATAAACGGTGTTCACATGGCAGCGCATGCGCCCGGCAATGGTCTGATTGGACATGCCTTGCACATAGCGCTGATAGCCGGTCTCGTACAGTTCCTTCTTTGACGCCTTGACGCCGGCCATAACGGTGTCGATCTCCATCTCATCAGCGTCCGCGCACAGGTCAGGACCGGCGGTCCCACGGATATGCACGGGCTGGTAGGCCGGATAGCTGCCACCAGCGCCACCGCTTCGACGCAGCCCGTTCATCCACTCGCCCCACCGTTCCAGCCTTTCATCGACCCATTTGATCACTTGTCGCTCTCCCTTTTGATTTCTTCTGACACCGCACGTCCGGTTACCGCGTCCCACGTCACGCGCACGGCTGCGCCGCTATTCACCTTGGTCCCGATCTCGACGCCGTTTTCGCAGGCGTAAAACACCGGTTCTCCTCGTATCCCCCTGCGAATCTGTCCGTCGATCATTTCCTTGCCAAATGCTTCTCGCAGGTCATCGATGAACGCTGTTACCGTCGGCATCTTTTCTCTCAGATTGCTCTTCGACACTCTGTCTAACCTCCTAACCTGCAAAAAATGGTTGGACGATGAAAAACCGCATCAAATAAGGCTCCGTCTAACCTCCTAACCATCCTAACCACATTCAAATTCTCATAAGATATTGATCTTCACTCCCGTGCGTATGCGCACGTAAAACAGGTTGGACGGGTTAGGAGGTTGGACGAAGCCTTGCGCCATCAGGGGGTTAGGCGTCCAACCTTTTGCCATGCGGTTAGACGACCCGGACGGGTTGGACGAACCTATCCTGCTAGATCGGCAGGTCGTCGAGCTCGTCGACTTCACCCCTGACCACGGCTTGCGCAGGCGCCGGCTTTGACGGGCGCAGGTAATACCATTCCCGACCGCCGGTACTTCGCCGCTTCTTTTCCCACCCCATGCGCTTCATACACGACGCGATACGCATCGTCTCGGTCTTCGCGCCGCTAATCTTGCCGATATCGATCTCCAGGGCTTTTGTAAGCAATTCTTCGGACGTCACCTCATCGATCCTGCCGCCAGGGCGCGGCGTCCCACCCACATGCAACGCCTCGCCATCCACATACCGCTGGATTCGCGGCTCCCACGGATCGGCCAGCTCCCGCGCCTCCTGCTCAGGCTCGATCAGCTCGCGCTGCTCTTCCCGCGTCGGATGCCATTTCTCTCCCTGCTCGATCAATACAACCGCCTCCGCAAACAGCTGGTCGCGGACCGCTGCCAACATCTCGGTATCGATCTTCCCGCAGCGCACCGGCCATGAACGCCGGTTGCCCGTGGAGTCCTTCAGGTATTCATCCTGGTTGGTGGTCGCAGCAAAGCAGGTTCGCCGCAGCACATTCACCATGCGCCGGCCATATGGAGCACGGAACCGATCTGTCTTGTTGGTGATAAAGGCCTTGATCGACGTCGAGTCCGCCTTGTTGAAGGAATCAAGCTCGGCGATCTCGTAGAGCCAGACGCCCTGGATCGCCAGATACGCATCCTTGTCGCCGACCTTGAACGGCGTTTCGCTGTACCAGTCGCCGCCGAGCACGCGCAGAGCAGATGACTTACCAGCACCCTGCCCGCCCTCAAACACCGGCATGTAATCCATCTGACAGCCCGGATAGAACGCCCGCGCCACCATCGACATGAGGAACAGCGTGCCCACCAGCGCGTGGTATTTCGTCGGCTCGGCGCCCATCACATCGGTTAGCCAGGTGTGCAACCGCTGTTCGCCGTCCCATGTCAATGATCGGAGATACTCCGTTACAGGGTTGAACTGGTTTTCTCTCGCAGCCTGCGCGACGGCTTTCTCGATTGCGCCATCTGATTTGATGATGATGCTGTAGTTGCGCGCCAGGTACAGGCCCAGGCTGAAATCATCGCCCTCGGTCCACTCGCCGAGCTCGCCGCCCCATGGTGGCACCCGCCGCTTCACCTGCTGCATGGAGAACTCGTTCAGCGCGACCAGCCCCTTCAGAGCCTCGTCGTTCATCAGGATGATGTGGACATTCTCCCGACAGTCTTCGAGTCCACCGCGCGGCTTGGCTATTAGGGTATCGCGCCAATGAGGCTGCTCTCTGTCCGGAGCGGCAACTGGCGACGCGCTAGCCGGGCCAGGGGTAGACGCTGTTTTTTTCGCCGCAGCCGGGGTTAGCCGGGGTGATTTTGGCGGCCGCCACCCTCGGTCGACAGCCATCTTGTAGACACTGGCAACCGTGATGCTGCCATTGCCGAATGATTTCCAGTGCGATTCGAGATCCTTCAGCCCGCCGTACTTGCCAGACTTTTGGGACCACCAATCCCACACGCCGATGCCACCCTCACCCAAGGCATCGTAAATACCCATGCCAACGCGTATCCATTCGTCATAGCCGCAGTCAGCCGGAATGACCGCCAACGCTGATTCCAGCTTGGCACGCTCGTCCACCGGACCGGCAACGGGCGGCGTCGCAGAACGCACCAGGTTCTTTGCTCCTTTCACCGTCACCCGCAGCCGGTTCAATACCGCATCGGATATTGGCGTGATTCCCCTGCTACACCCCATGTACGGCTTCGCGGTGAACGTAAAATATTGCCGTCCACAAAACACCTCGAGCCCGATCTCATTGGATTTAAATGTCTCGGATTCGCCGGCAACGATGATGTGCACACCGGTGCCCGAGGGCGAGTATTCCGTGTAGGAGTCACAAGCGTCGATGATGTTCTGCGCACGCTCGGTAATCGCGCCGTCCTCACGATTAATGCAGCCATCGATGTCAATGCCGATCAACCCATCATTGGGAAGAAAAGCAAATCCGACACCGGAATAACGTCCATTCGTGGACCGCACCACCTCCAGAGCCTTGTCGAGTGTGACAAGCGCAGCGCGGTCAGCCTCGTCGCCCTGCTTGCCAACGCGCCGCGCGCCGCTCGCATAGTAGGGCATCTTCTTCGGCTTTTTCTCACCCGGCTCGAAGCGCCATATAAGCCACTGTGCGCGCTCACGTAAAGACACAGGAACCAGGCTCGGATCAATGCCCGGATCATGTGCCATCGGCCACCTCATCAGTGAAATGCTCGCACAGATCCTCTAGCGCATCCGCAATGCGCAGGCCGGGACCGTACATGCCGATGAAGGCCTCGGGTGCTCGGCGTTGCAACGCCTTGAAGCGATCGGTATTGGCGTTCGATATCACCAGGCGCCCGCTGATGGCGAACACGCCGAACGGCTGTGCATTGGTATGCGTACGTGACAGCACGCGATGAATTGCCTCGGTGAGCGACGTCGCTGCTTTAACGTTGCGCCGGAATTTCGGCATTGCGACGCGCTTTGGCGCACGAGCTGCCGATAGCTTCGGTATCTTCAGTGCGGTCATGACTACGCCTCCGCATCATTTCCGGCACGAGCACGCACGCGGGCCCGCAGTTCGGTCATCGCGCCAATCGCCTCGCGAAATTCCTTTTCGAGCTTCTCAAGCTCGTCGGACTTGATCTTGCCGTCGTTATTTAACGCGTCGTAAATGCCCGAGGCCACATCACCGAATTCCTTCATGGCCCGGCACACGGTCTGCGTCAGATCCTCATCGCGCACATTGTCCAGGCTCGGAACCGGAACCAGCACTTGCCCGAGACGCCAGGCGAACGCCTGTGCAGGTAGCAATGCATCCGGCACACCGGCGTCAATGCACAGCTCAATCACTTCCGTGGCCTCCTCGAACGTCATGTGATGGGTCATGATCCCAGGCCGCAGCTTGTTGTACATGACGGGAACTGTCTTCCCCATGCGTTGCGCCACCGATTCGATACCGCCTTTGAACGAGCGCGCAATCTTATAAAGCGCGTCGTGCTGATTGATCTCCGAATATTTACAGGTCACGGTAAACCTCCCTTTTATTACCGATGTGGAATGTGTTTTTTTCAACTATCGTTCCATCAACAGAGCTTTATCCGCGAGGAAACGATGATTGATATTTCTCAAAAACTGATTTCAGGCCAAAAAAAAGGCGGCGAGCCGAAGCCCACCGCCTGGACGTTGGTCTATCCCTTCTTGTCGCATGCGTGCCGCCCACTTTCTGGAGCAGCGCAGGAGAAACGCAGCACAGCCCATTCAACATCTGGGCGCAGTTGTTCGCATGTCACCTCGCGATCAGTAATTCGCTCAATTGAAGGGCAATAGTCAGCCGGAACGCGATTGATCAGCCATTGCTGAACAACCTGATAAGAAACAGGACGTTCCATAGTGCTGAGGGCATCTGCAAACGCCTTCAGAGTTTTGAATCTGCCAATCGCGAGGTTCAGCGCTTCGTTCTTCATGCGCTTTATTCTACTAGTTTTTCTAGTGCGCGCAAGAAACTTTTGCATTGCCACTATAAATACTTGTGCTTATGGTTCCACCATGACGACAATCCACGAACGAATTAAGACAAAGCGGCTTGAACTCGGCTTGACCATGGACGAACTGGCCAAACGGGTCGGCGTCTCCAGTTGGCAAACGGTTCAGCAATGGGAGAAAGAAGGCGGGACGGCACCTAAGCGATCCCGGTTAGATGCCGTTGCCCAAGCACTTAATGTGACGGTGGATTGGCTGCTTTCCGGACCTGATATTGTCGTAAGAAGTGGCAACACCATTATGGTCGCGGAGATCAAAACTACAGGTCGCAAGCCAGACTTCAATGTCCAGGACATTGAATCCAATCAAAAGCCCATTCCTCTGATCTCATGGGTCCAGGCAGGAGACTGGTGCGAAGCTCAAGATCAATACAACGTCGGCGATGCCGAAGAATGGATTGCGTGCCCTGTTAAACATGGCCCACGCACTTATGCCCTACGGGTTAGAGGCGAAAGCATGCGGAATCCTGGCAGCAAACCATCCTTTGACGATGGAGACGTTATCTTTGTCGACCCGGATCGCGCCGCAGAGCACAAGTCGCTCGTGATTACAAAACTCGAAGAAACTAATGAAGCTACTTTTAAGAGGCTTCTCATCGATGGAAAGAGCTGGTATTTGGAGGCGCTAAATCCCTCTTGGCCCAATCGCATCATGCCAATTAAGGCAGATGCTCATGTCTGCGGAGTGGTGATAGCTCGCCTTGAGAGCTTTGTCTAGCACCAAATAGCACCTTTACCGCGCTATTTCTTGGCCAAATCCACCGATACTTATCTCGATTCTGCCAGGGTCATTTCTTCTGATCAGCTCTTGTACTAACTCACCTGTCGTAAAGTCAGCCAATTTTTTTTGATCTGCGGCAAAGCTCTCTATCAATCGCGCCAAGATTTCGGCATTCAATGATCTCTGTGACTTCGCCACAGATTGATCAAGCTGCTCTTTTATATCCGTTGGAATTCTTAAACCGAACGGCACGATGTCTTTTTTCATCGCCGTAGTTTAATAATCCGATACTTCACAGAATAGGTGCAAAGTGCAACTATTCCCGTGTGGCAATCATGCCGCAATGTGAAAAACAATCAAGAAGGTATTGAAATGGATATGGGATTTGACATTCTGCACCAGGAGATGACCGCTACCGAGGACTTGACACTTCGAGCAGGTGAACTTGCAGCGCTCGGGTGCCTCATTCAAACAGAATCATTTAACGGCATGGCGCCAGAAATAAGGGCGAGCACAGCCCGACTTCTAGGGAAAATCATCACTGAGGTGAATGACCTTATCCCCCGAGCGCTCAACGAAAGCTGCCCCGAGCCTATCTGCCGCAAAATTAAGCGCCCTTCTTAATTCACCACTCGCCCGGTTTCCATCGGGCATTCTTTATGCGAATTTCAGAATAAAAACATTTCCACATATAACAGCAATGTCTAAGAAAAGCCGGTAGCTCCACACTAGTTTTCCTTGTCTTACTAGTTTTTCTAGCGCACAATATCTCCGTCGCGCAACACTTCGTTGCGGAAACACGATGGAGGCAGAGATGGCGCAGCAGAAGCCAACCCCGAAGGAAGTCGTCAGCCGCATTCAGCGCGCAATTGATTCCGGCATTGATCATGTCCAGGGCGAAGCAACGCCGGAACAACGCGCCGCCGCTTTCGTCGCCTATTTCTCCGGCGCACTCAAGAACATCGTCAGCGAGGAATTCGGCGACAAGCTGTTCAACCTCGTGCTCAGCAGGTCCACTGAGACGACAGGTGCCGCATGATTCACTTCAACGTCTTCGTGCGCACCTCCAGCTGCCACTACGCCTATAGCGCCCTCCACAAGTGCGCCGCCGATGCGATTGCCGATGCAATCGACCTGTTTGGCCCGTGCTACGTCAGCGTGAAGGCGAAGCAATGAGCACCGTCCGCATCCGCTGCAGCGCTCCAGACCCCTACCAGGGCTTGCGCGGGCGCGCCTACATCAATGCGCGCGGGCTGACGCCGAAGATTGGCCCGATGCGCAATATTCAGGTGGCCGAGGACTGCCGCTGCCGGGCATGCGAGCAGGCCCGCCTGTTGCCCGCCGTGCTCGCGATCTGCGAATCGCACGAGCGCCGCAAGATCACCGACCGGCCGCAGCCGATGTGGAACAACATCGCAGACGAGTCGCTGCACGAGCTGCTCGATCTGCCCCTGGTGGCGAGGATGTGACATGGCTGCGCGTATCGCTCCGACCCGCATGTCGCTAGAAATTGCACACCGCAACTTGAACGTGACTCTGCAGCTGGACGACATGCTCAAGCACCCCGCCTACCGAATCATTCTTGAAAACGTCGCGCGCCGGCACATGCAGCACCTCGCGCGGTTTGATGCAAAAAAGCTGCAAGCAAACGACCTCGATTAACCACCAAAAAGAAGGGAGAACCATGGGCACGAAAGCCTTTGCCGTGTTCCTTCAGGACTTGCGCGATGGTCGCGCACATTCTGAGTTATCCGGCCAGCTCGAGGAGCTGATCACCAAGGTGAAGGAAACCGGCAAGGCCGGCGGCCTCACGCTGAAAATCAAGATCAAGCCCGCCAGCCGCGGCGGCGACGTCGACAAGGTTACCGTCACCGATGCCATCACCGTCGACCTGCCGAAACCGGAGCGCGGAGAAGACTTCTTCTGGCTCACCGACGACAACGACCTGTCGCGCAACCACCCCCGTCAACAAAACCTTGAGCTGCGTGAAGCACCGCAGACCAAGCCGACCAACCTGAAGGAAGCAAGCAAATGAATCAGCACACCCATATCAACGATTCCGCACTTGGCCAGGCCGGCGCACTGATGGTCGCTGCATCCGAAATTAAGCAGGCCGGCGAGGCATCGTTCCTCTTGGTGCCCCAGCATTTTCAGCATGTTGACCTCACGGCCGCGATCGAAAAGGCCAACCCGGCGCCTTATCGCAAAAAGGGAACCGTCGCGCTGACCAGCATCGAAAGCTTCAACGTGTACGTGAAGGATCAGGCACGCCAGCAAGGCACCTACATCTACGCCGATCCGGACGCCCGCACCTTGACTGCCGTGTTCAACGATCACGAGTACGGCGAGCGCAGCACCGATGCCGGCTGGCGCGACTTCCGCGCGGTCTACAACGCCGAGCTGAGCCGCGAGTTTGCCACCTGGTTGAAGAACAACAAGCAGCCGATGGAGCAGGAAGTATTCGCCGTTTTCCTCGAGGACAACATTGCCGACGTCGTCGAGCCATCCGGCGAAACGCTGCTGGCCATCGCCCTCACCTTGCAGGCCAAGACCGAAGTCAACTTCAACAGCAGCAAGCGCCTGGACAACGGCCAGGTGCAGCTGACCTACACCGAGAACATCGATGCGCGTGCTGGCGCCGGTGCGATCGAGATCCCTCGTGAATTCGCGATTGGCTGCCGCCTGTTCAAGAACGGCGAAGGCTACAAGATCCGCGCGCGCTTGAAGTATCGCCTGGGCGGCGGCAACGTCAAGTTCTGGTACGAGCTGGATCGACCGGAAAACGTGATCGAGGACGCCTTCAGCGCCTACGTCGAAAAGGCCAAGGAAACCGGTGTCAAGGTCCTGATCGGCAAACCCTAGCAACCATACCCCGTGAGCGAAGGGGCGTAGTACGGCAAGGGTGTGGCTGGAGGTGAGCTGTGGGAAAACCTCTACGAAGTGCCCAAGCGCAGCTGCCGGCCCCGATGACGACGACGCCGAGCCCGACGAGCGCGAAACAGTCGGATGCGGTCCGCAAGGACGCCGGAAAGCGTAACCGGCACCAACAAGAGAGCGGACTCAACTTTTTCATTCCGGAAGATGCGAGGCATCCCGCCTCAAGTCCGCTCCCTTGTTGGTCATAACCAGAACAACACTCCCGGAGCCGGCGGGCGGGAAACGTACCGGCACCAGACACTTATTCGAGGCAGCAATGAAACGAAAAATCACACCCGGCGCCAAGGTCGCCTTCGACAGCGAGGAAGGTCCGCAGACCGGCATCGTCGCGGATATCAAGCCGCATATCGGCAACGGCCAGCGGATCGCCCTCGTCCGCGTTGAAGGCACGCTTTGCGGCGCACCGTGGCAGGTCCCGGTCAATGAACTGCAGCAGCTGAAGAGCGCAGCATGAGCACGACGGCAGCCGTGGCGCATGACGCCGTCAATCATCCGAAGCACTACATCAGTCATCCGAGCGGCGTGGAGTGCATCCAGGTCACCGAGCACATGTCGTTCAACCTGGGCAACGTGGTCAAGTACCTGTGGCGCGCGGACGAGAAAGGCGCGCCGCTGGAAGACCTGAAGAAGGCGCGCTGGTATCTCGACCGCGAGATCGCCAAGCGCGAGGCCGCTGCCGACAAGGTAGTCACGATTCTGGACAACGACGGAGCGTAACTATGCCCGCATCAAAGAAACCGCGCCACAAGCGCAAGGTCAAGACCACCGGCAAGCGCACGTTGCGCACCCAGCCGTGGAAGACACACGCGGTTTTCCGGCCGCTGGAAGCAATCCTCGACCAGCTGGAGAACGAAGGCACGCTCGTTGTCGTCGCACGCGGCAAGCAGGCCGGACTTCCCGTATTCCGTGTTGACGGCGAAAACACCTGGTATGCCGTCGGCCCGGCCCTACGCGGCCTGATCGAAACGTTCGAGCTGCACGAACAGCGCTCCGGCCGCGTAATGCCGCTGGAGCCGTTGCGGCGCCTGGTGACCAAGCTCGACGTCGATATGCCGATTTTCGAAGAAGACACCAAGGCAGTGCGCGCATCGATGGCCGTACTGATTGAAGAATCACACAACCTGCCGCGCGATTACGCTGCGGATCTGGTCCAGGTTACGCAAACCGCAATTGAATTCGACCGATTGAAAGAGGCGGCATAACCGTCGCCAGCATTCAAGGGATAACGTATGAAGCGCGACATCTTCACCATGTCACTGGATCTCGGCCACGAGCTGGCGATCGACAACTTTGCCGGTGGCGGCGGCGCATCCACCGGCATCTCCATGGGCTTGGGACGCGAAGTCGACGTGGCCATCAACCACGACGGCGAAGCGCTGGCCATGCATGCAGCCAACCATCCGACGGCAGCGCACTACACCGAGGACGTCTTCAACGTGCACCCGGGCTTTGTTACGCGCCAGCTGCCCATCGGTCTCGCCTGGTTCAGCCCGGACTGCAAGCACTTCAGCAAGGCCAAGGGCAGCAAGCCGGTCGAAAAGAAGATTCGCGGTCTGGCATGGGTGACGCTGAAATGGGCAACGTTCCAGATGCCGCGCGTGATCGCGCTCGAGAACGTTGAAGAGTTTCAGGACTGGGGGCCGCTGGGCAGCGACAACAAGCCGCTGAAAGCAGAGAAAGGCCGCACGTTCAAGGCCTTCGTGCTGGCGCTGACCACCGGCATTCCGACAGACCATCCGGACCTGAACGAAATTTACGACGTGCTCGGCCATGACTTCCCGATCGAGCGCCTGCATGCAGGTCTCGGCTATAAGGTCGAATGGAAAGTGCTGCGCGCCTGTGATTACGGCACTCCGACTATCCGCAAACGCCTGTTTCTAATCGCACGGCGGGACGGTCGTCCGATTGTCTGGCCAACACCGACGCACGGCGACCCGAAGACCGACGCCGTCAAGTCGGGAAAGCTGCAGCCGTGGCGCACCGCCGCCGAGTGCATCGACTGGTCTATTTCTTGCCCGTCGATTTTCGAGCGCAAGAAGCCGCTGAAGGATGCGACCTTGCGCCGTATCGCCAAGGGCATCATGAAATTCGTGGTGAACACTGATAGTCCGTTCATCGTCGGTGCCGGCGGGCCGATCTATTCCGGCAAGCCGACATCGACGGACAAGCCGTTCGGCACGCTGACCACTGAGAACCACCGCGCACTGGTCCTTCCAACCCTGATGCATGTGACGCATCAGGGAGGTGACCGGACCGCATCGATTGAAACCCCGATTGCTACCGTAACCGGCGCAAACCGTGGCGAGCAGGCGCTGATTACAGCCCACATTTCCACCTACTACGGCGATAAGCGCCCGGGTGACGTGCGCGGCTCCAGAATGGACGAGCCGATTGGCACGCAGACGACTGAAAACAGGCATGCCGTCGTGTCCGCATTTCTCGCCAAGCACTATGGCGGCCATGAGACTCCCGGCGCCTCGCTGCCAGATCCGATGAGCACCATCACGGCACAAGACCACCATGCACTTGTTGCATCCCACCTGGTGAAGCTGCGGAACAACCAGTTCGGGCAGGACGCCCGCGAACCAATGCCTACTCTGACGGCCGGCGGCGGCCACGTTGGAGAAGTGCGCGCCTTCCTGGTCAAGTATTACAGCGAAGGAGGCCAATGGCAGGACCTACGCGACCCGATGCATACGATGCCGACAAAGGACCGCCTCGGCTTGGTGACCATCCGCGGCGAGGACTACGCGATCGTCGACATCGGCATGCGCATGCTGACGCCGCGAGAGCTGGCGCGCGCGCAGGGTTTCCCTGACAGCTACATCCTCGATCCGGTCGTCAACGGCAAGCCGCTTTCCAAATCGGCGCAGGTCCGCATGATCGGCAATAGCGTCTGCCCGCCGATGGCGGCGGCACTTGTTGAGGCGAACTTCGCACATGAGCAACAGATCGCGAGGGCAGCATGAACGATCGCCAATTTTCTCTGTTCGATACGACACCTGACGCCTTGCCGCGCATCGATTGGACCAGCCAGGTCTACAGCAAGGAATACAACGCTGCGCTCAACGCCATGCTGATCGATGCATGCCGCCAGCAGCCAAAGTCCACGGCCGATCTGCACCAGGCGCAACTGGCGGAGTTCGGGCTCGGAGAAATCCCGCTGGGATGCCAACTCACCTTTCTAGCGGAAATCGGTAAGCTCCGCCGCAAGGTGGATAAAGCCTTTGTTTCGACATGGAGCGCAGCATGAAAGAACGCCCTATCCTTTTCAGCGCGCCGATGGTGCGCGCCATCCTTGACGGGACCAAGACGCAGACGAGGCGTGTGGTGAAACCGCAGCCGGTACTCAGACGTGACCTCAGCGTGTCGGACAACGAGCTTGCATGGCAATTGTCGCCAGGCTCTTTCATCATCTGTCCGAACACTCGTGCACCGGAGGACTTCGAGAAGCGCAGTCCCTACGGACAGCCAGGCGGCCGCCTATGGGTGCGGGAGACCTTCTGCCCGATCTACCCGCAGGATCCGACCTACAACGGTGGCGA
The DNA here is from genome assembly GCF_000818395.1 of Noviherbaspirillum autotrophicum. Classification (GTDB taxonomy): domain Bacteria; phylum Pseudomonadota; class Gammaproteobacteria; order Burkholderiales; family Burkholderiaceae_D; genus Noviherbaspirillum; species Noviherbaspirillum autotrophicum. The sequence goes on from NZ_JWJG01000028.1 coordinate 1,518,836, forward strand.
GCCGATCGAGTACGACTATGCAGCCACCTACAAGCACGGTGACCGGCTTGGCGACTCGCTCGGTATAAAGAAGGTTTGGAAGCCGTCGATCCACATGCCACGCGCCGCCTGCCGCATCGTCCTGGAGGTGACCGGCGTACGTGTTGAGCGGCTGCAGGACATCAGCGAGGCGGACGCGATCGCCGAGGGCATTGAGCGCAGCGGAGAGTGCAACTGGTGCGACTACCTCGATTATGGATACAACGACTTCACCAACGCCAGGTATAGCTACCGCACGCTTTGGGAATCGATCAACGGCGCCGGCAGCTGGAATGCCAATCCGTGGGTGTGGGTAATCGAATTCAAGCGCGTCGACGCCGGCGCAATGAAGCAAGCAGCATAGTTGGAGAAACCGATGAGCGCAGTATTAAAACCGATCTATTTGGACCTGCCGACGGTGGCGTCTGCAACGTCGCTGAGTGAAGCCAGCGTCAAAAAAATGGTTCGTGAAAACCTCTTCCCGAAGCCCCGAATGCTTTCCGGCCGCCGGGTCGCATGGCTGCTGAGGGAAATTGAGGAGTGGGCAGAAGCGCGTCCTATCTCCGACCTGCTCCCGCCGCCGAACGCCGGCGTCAGGAAAGAGAGTTAAGCGTGTCATTCCAGCGGCGCAGCCACTCGACGCGCTCGGCATCGTATGAATGCCGGTTGTACACACCCTTCACGCCTGGCTGCATATGCCCGAGCACAGCTTCGGCCACGGAATCCGGGCATCCGAGCGCAGCCAGCTGCGTGCGCACCGTGCGGCGCAGGTCATGCGGCGACCAGCGGGTCACCGGGAAGCGTGGACGCACCCGCTCCGGCAGCGTCATGGAATATGGCATATGCCAGTGCACGGACGTCTGAATGACCTTCTGTTGGATGTGCTTCTCCTTGCTAACCTGTGACTGGAACAGGTACCCGGTCTTATAAAGAGCATTCCGCCGCAGTACGATTTCCCGCGCTTTGCCAAATAACGGCACCCGCAGATCTGTCGCGTTGTCATGGCGTGCATTCTTCGTTTTCGACTTCGGGCACGTCCACCATACGACGTCGTCAGCCTCGACACTGATCTCCTCAGCCGTCATTTGCACCAGCTCAGCCCCGCGACACCCCGTCCAGATATAGAGAGTAAGTACGTCGCAGACGTTGCGGCTCAAGTTCGGGAGAAAAGGGATCAGCTTGCGGAGTTCGTCCAGGGAGAGGTGGCGCTTTTCTACACCGACATATTCACCCTGCAGTTTTTTTCCCTTTGAACGCAATTTCCCACGCATGACCCGGCGCCACCAATTTTGCGTTGTTTCCGGGATCCGGCCGGCATCGAGGGCATAGTCCCACGCCGCAGCCAGCTCGGCGCGCAACTTCCCGGCTTGCACAGGAATTTCGGCGTAGCTTTCCAAAAGATCAAAGGCCGCAGCACGAGTTACCTTTTCAGCCGGCGTAGTTTTAAACTTCTGGTCGATCATGACGTCAAAGGTACGCCGCACTTCCTTGACGCCCCTTTCCTTACGCACGCGGTCCAAGTGCTTACAGTAGTCTTCGCACAACCTCTCGACGGTGTAGGTCTGGGCCTTTTCCCGTTTGCGCTTGATCTCCTCGGCGACTCGAAGTTCAGTGCGCTCGGACTTCTTTTCAGCGGCAATATCCTGCCCCTGGCTGCGCGCTTCCCTGGCCTGTTCCCACTCGACCACGGCCGCGTGGAATGACATCGCGGGCCACCTCCCGATCTTCACCTGTTTCATCTTTCCGTCGACTGGGCTCTTGTACCGGTACGTCCACGTCTTGAACTGTATGCTCGACTCCAGACGCAGCCCCGGATGGTCTGCAAAGGTGATATGCTCCCCGGGTTTCAGGAGCTTGGCTGTTCTGGCGTCAAAGGTCATTTTGGCGTAGCTTTTATAACCGCCGGAGTGTCGGCGTAGGTCGCACGGAAGTAGAAGACCTAAAAGTTACGCTAAAACCTGAACTGTTGCAATCTGTTGTTATCCGTTCTTATCTGAACGGCGAAAAGAGGTAAATAGGGAATGGATAAGGAAATCAAAGAGTTAGGCGAGATTTCTGATAGGAATCAGGGACTTAAGAAGGACCAAATTTCCGGCCATACACCTATGATGCAGCAGTACCTGCGCATCAAGGCAGACTATCCGGACACCCTCGTGTTCTACCGGATGGGCGACTTTTACGAGCTGTTTTTCGAAGACGCGGAAAAAGCCGCGCGCCTGATCGGCATTACGCTGACGCAGCGCGGCTCATCCAACGGCGTCCCGATCAAGATGGCGGGCGTGCCGTTCCACTCAGTCGATCAGTATCTGGCCAAGCTGATCAAGCTCGGCGAGTCGGTCGCGATTTGCGAGCAGATCGGCGATCCGGCGACAAGCAAGGGGCCCGTCGAGCGCAAGGTGGTGCGCGTCATCACGCCGGGCACGCTGACCGATTCCGACCTTTTACCGGAGAAAGCCGAGCGGCCACTGCTTGCGTTATGCACGCTTGCGCAGCGCAAGAACGTGACGGTCGGCCTGGCCTGGCTGTCGATGGCGAGCGGTGCGCTGCGGCTAATGGAATTCGCCGGCGACGCAAAGTCATTCGACACGCGCTTGAAGCAGGAACTGGAACGCATCGCACCGGCGGAAATCCTGATCACCGACGACGCCGAACTGATGACGTTACAGGCACAGGGCAAGTTCACCTCGGCACCGCAATGGCATTTCGACTCCGAGCACGGCAAGAAGGCCTTGCTGGAACAGCTGGGCGTGGCATCGCTGACCGGCTTTGGCGGCGACGGGCTGGGCGCCGCTCTTGGTGCTGCCGGAGCCTTGCTGCGCTACGCCCAATCGACCCAGGGCAAAGGCCTGCAGCACGTGCGTAGCCTGACAGTCGAATCGGAAAACGAATTCATCGGCCTGGACGCGGCAACCAGGCGCAATCTGGAACTCACCGAAACCATACGCGGCCAGGAAGGGTCGCCGTCGTCGCCGACCCTGTTCTCGCAACTGGATCACTGCAGCACCGCGATGGGCTCGCGCCTGCTGCGGCACTGGCTGCATCATGCGCGCCGCGACCAGGAAGTCGCCAAGGCGCGCCACGCGGCGCTGAATGCCTTGATGCGCGCTGATGCATCGACCGGGCTGTCCGCATCGCTGGCCGCCATTCCCGACATCGAGCGAATCACCACGCGTATCGCGTTGTTGTCAGCGCGTCCGCGCGACCTCGCGGGGCTGCGTGGCGGCTTGCAGCAATTACCGGCGTTGCGCGATTATGTCGCCCTGTGCGACACGGATGGCGCTGCGCCGCTGCTGAGATCCATTCAGCATGCACTGGCAACGCCGTGCGAGTGCCTGGACCTGCTTGAACGAGGCATTGCGCCCGAGCCGGCATCCATGGTGCGCGACGGCGGCGTCATTGCGCGCGGCTTCGATGCCGACCTGGACGAACTGCGTGCGTTGTCGGAAAACGCCGGCCAGTTCCTGGTCGACCTCGAGACGCGCGAACGCGCACGAACCGGCATCGGCAACCTGCGTGTCGAATACAACAAGGTGCATGGCTTTTATATCGAAGTCACGCACGGCCAGACCGACAAGGTGCCGGAGGATTACCGGCGCCGCCAGACGCTGAAGAATGCGGAACGCTACATCACGCCGGAGCTGAAAGCCTTCGAAGACAAGGCACTGTCGGCACAGGAGCGTGCGCTGTCGCGTGAAAAGCACCTGTACGATCAATTGCTCAACGAACTGGCGCCCCACATCGGCGCGTTGCAACGCATTGCACAGGCTATCGCACAACTCGATACGCTGGCGTCGCTGGCCGAGCATGCGATGCGTCACAACTGGTGTTCACCGCAGCTGGTGCCGGAACCGGCCATCCGCATCGAGCAAGGCCGCCATCCGGTCGTCGAAACCCAGATCGAGCGTTTCATCGCCAACGATTGCGAGTTCAACGCCGAACGCAAACTGCTGTTGATTACCGGTCCCAACATGGGCGGCAAATCAACCTTCATGCGCCAGGTGGCGCTCATTACCCTGCTCGCCTATGTCGGCAGCTTCGTGCCGGCGACCAGCGCGGTAATCGGCCCGATTGATCGCATCTTCACCCGCATTGGCGCGGCGGACGATCTGGCCGGCGGGCGCTCCACTTTCATGGTCGAGATGACGGAATCGGCAGCCATTCTCAATGGCGCTACCGAGCATTCGCTGGTGCTGATGGACGAGGTCGGGCGCGGCACTTCGACCTTCGACGGCCTTGCGCTAGCCTGGGCGATTGCGCGTCATCTAATCGAGACGACCAGGAGCTTCACGCTGTTCGCCACCCATTATTTCGAACTCACGCAGTTGCCGGAAACCCATCCGAGCGCGGCCAACGTGCACCTCTCCGCCGTCGAGCACAAGGACAGCATCGTCTTCCTGCACACCGTGCAGGCGGGACCGGCATCGCAAAGCTACGGCCTGCAGGTCGCTCAATTGGCCGGCGTGCCGCAGTCGGTGATTCGCGCCGCGCGCAAGCATCTGGCAGCGTTGGAAGCACAGTCGGTGCAGGCGACGCCGCAATTCGATTTATTCGCAGGAGCGCCGGACACCGCGCAGGCGGACGATGACGAGCCCGTGTCTGGCGGCACGGTCTCGGTGCTCGTCGATGCGCTGGCCAGCATCGACCCGGACGCCCTTTCGCCGCGCGAAGCGCTCGACGAGCTGTACCGCCTGAAAAATCTGGCCGCTACACAATGAAAAGACAGCTTCTGAGATATGCCGCGCTGTGCGGCTTTAGCCTGCTCCTGCCGCAGGCCGCGGCAAACGCAAAGGAATTCAGCTTCGCGGTCATTTCTCCGCCGGTCAAGGCAGCCATGACAGAAGGGATATTGAGCGAGGCGATCGATCAAGCCGACTCCGGCAATCTGGCTTTTATCGTCGCCAACGGCATCAAGGCCGCCGACGAACCTTGTACCGACAGCCTCTACAGCGACAGGAAAACATTGCTGCAAACTGCGCGAAAGGATCTGATCGTTTCGCTGGCGGCAAGCGATTGGGCGAAATGCATCGGCGAGAACGGCAGATCGTCGGCGGCCGCAAAGCTCAACCGGGTGCGCGAGCTGTTTTTCACGGATGAGTTTTTCTTTGACGGCGGCATCCCGGTCATTAGGCAATCCGCTACGGCAAAATTTCGAAGCTACGTGGAAAATGCGCGCTGGGAAATGGGCAATATCATGTTCGCGACCCTTAACCTGCCGAGCAATAACAACCACTACGTATTCGATGCAGGACGCAACAGCGAATTCGAAGACAGGCTGATCGCCAATCGTGATTGGCTGCACCGCATTTACATCTATGCGATGCGCAAAAAACTGGCGGGAATTGTGTTGTTTTGCGACGGCAATCCGCTGTCTCCGCCGGCAAACAGCGCGGACAGTCCAGTCAGGCGCGACGGCTTTGTCGAGACGAGGCGCTATCTCATGAATCTTGCCGCAAAATTTCCTGGGAAAATCCTGATCATCCACAATGCGGAAGACAGCCGTGCCTCCCTGCTGCCAGCCATTACCTGGCACCGCAACATGGGCGAACTGGCGCTCGCCCCGGGCTTGCTCAGGCTAACAGTCAAGTCGTCGTCACCCGCACTATTTGTCGTGATCAAGGAGCCGCCGCACGCGGCGAATCACCGCCAGTAGCCATGCCCACACCGGCTTTCGCGTGTAGTAATCGCTCAAGCCGTGTAATACCTGCACGGGCTAGTGGCAGGTCAGTACTGCAGATGTTTCACTGCAGCGGAACGCTGCGGAACTGGTCACCCTCGTCATCGTCACCGAGATCATCTCCATGATGATGGCCGTGCTCGCCATGCACATGCTGATGCGCCACCTCCTCTTCGCTGGCATTACGCACACCCGCCACATTCAGAGAGAAGCGCAGCGCCATCCCGGCGAGTGGATGATTCCCGTCTAACACCACCTTGTCGTCCGCGATATCGGTGACAGTAAATATCAGCGATTCTTCGCCTGCCTCTTCGCTGTCCGGCGTGCCTTCGAACTGCATGCCGATTTCCACTGGCTCCGGCAAGCGGTTGCGCGGCTCAATCTTGATCAAGTTCGGATCGTATTCGCCAAAGGCATCTTCCGGCTCGACCTGAATCGTTGTCTCGTAGCCGACATCCTGGCCGTCGAGCGCCTCTTCGATCTTGGGCAAGGTATTTTCATATCCGCCGTGCAGATACACCATTGGATCACGGCTCTCCTCAATCAGATTGCCTTGAGCATCCGACAATTTGTAGTGAACCGTCACTACGGTATTTTTGGCAATCTTCATTGACATTCCTTTCAGTTAATATTGCCGCGATTATACTTGGCTGCCTCATTTCGCATCTTCGCTCAACCTGCAATAGCCGTGCCTATATAATGCGCCCATGAAAAAACTTACTCTACTCGGCGGAATCACGCCGCGTCAGTTCCTGAAGGAATACTGGCACAAGAAACCGCTGCTGATCCGGCAAGCGATTCCTGGCTTCAAGCCTGCCCTGTCGCGTGACCAGTTGTTCGAAATGGCACGACGCGATGATGTCGAATCGCGCTTGATCTGCCATTTTGGCAAGCAATGGCAGATGCAGCACGGACCGCAAGGCGAACTGCCAAGCCTCGACAAGAAAGGCTGGACCATGCTGGTCCAAGGCGTCAACCTGCATGACGACAAGGCGGATGCCTTGATGCAGCAGTTCCGCTTCATCCCCGATTCCCGCCTGGACGACTTGATGATCAGTTATGCGACCGATACCGGTGGCGTCGGGCCGCATTTCGATTCCTATGATGTATTCCTGCTTCAAGCGCACGGTCAGCGGCGCTGGCGCATCGGGCCGCAGAAAGATCTCACGCTCATCGAAGGCATGCCGCTGAAAATCCTGAAGAATTTTCAACCGGAACAGGAATTCGTGCTGGAACCAGGCGACATGCTGTATCTGCCGCCCCATTATGCGCACGATGGCATTGCGGTGGGCGAATGCATGACCTACTCCGTCGGCTTTCGCACCCCCTCTTATCAGGAGCTTGGCGAAGGTTTCCTGCAATTCATGACGGAATCAATTGAGTTGTCGGGCAGGTATGCCGATCCCGACTTGGAAATGACTAATCATCCGGCTGAAATCAGCCGCGCGATGCTTTCGCGCGTTGCAGCGGAACTGGAAAAAATTCGCTTCAGGGAAGAAGACATCGCCATCTTCCTGGGCGAGTATTTGTCGGAACCGAAGCCAACCGTGTTCTTTACGCCGCCCGCACGTCCGATGACGATGGAGCGCTTTACTCAAGCCGCGTCCAAGCGTGGCATCGTGCTGTCGCGTAAGACCAGAATGTTGTATCGAGGTAAGCATCTGTTCATCAACGGGGAGTCGTTTATGGTCAGCCGCTCTGATAAGGCAGCGCTGACTGCATTAGCTGACGGTCGTCGACTGGACGGAGCGGAAATTCCACAAGTTTCTCCGGATGTGCTGGAGGCGCTATTTACCTGGTATCGGGATGGCTGGCTCGAGCTTGCGTGATGACGCCAATGTCATGTTGTAAGCTTACAAATCACTTACCAAAAAGAAAAACCATCCTGTCTTGTTGCAAAAAAACACGATATAATTGCGAGTTAGGAAGTTTTCTCGTATCGCATCGCAGCAATCCTGCATGCATCAATCGACGAAAATACCTATAGAGCGATAATTACCGGTAATTATTCATCGCATAATTTTTTGATAAAAAATCTTGAAGGAAAAATCATGAAAAAGACTCTGTTGATCGCTTCCCTGCTGGCTATTGCTCTGGCTGCTTGCGGCAAGAAAGAAGAAGCTGCTGCTCCGGCCGCTCCGGCTGAAGCTTCTGCTCCGGCTGCTGCTCCGGCTGCTTCCGCTGAAGCCGCTGCACCGGCTGCTGCTCCGGCTGCTGACGCTGCTGCTGCTCCGGCTGCTTCCGCTGAAGCTGCTGCCGCTGCTCCGGCCGCTTCCGCTGAAGCTGCTCCGGCTGCTGCTAACGCTGCTGCATCCAAGTAATCCAGGATTGCTTGCACAAAAAGCCGGCCATTAGGCCGGCTTTTTTATTTTCCAGTCAAAAATCCCCCTCGCCTAAGCGTGTGCTCAGTCACCGGCACAAATCCAACCGAAGCCATCTTCCTGACAGGCAATCAATATTTCGATATCCCCAGCAGCGCCAGCCAGGGCAGCATGGGCCAATTCCGGCATATTATTTTGCTTGCTTAAATGAGCGCCAACGATCGTCTTCAAGCGCGACTTGTCCAGCATCTGGAGAATGTGCGCCGTCGTATCGTTCGATAAATGGCCATAGGCGCCGCTGATGCGCTGCCGTAAGGATGGCGGATAGGTAGAATTTGCCAGCATTTCGCGGTCGTGATTACACTCCAGCACCAAGGCATCACACCCACCCAGCACCTCCACCAAATGCGGCGTCGAATGCCCTGCATCTGTCAAGACGCCAAGCCTCGCACTCCCGTCGCTGGCAACATACTGAACCGGCTCGCGCGCATCGTGCGGCACTGTATATGGCGTCAGTTCCAGGTCGTCAATGACAAGACGTTCGCCATCACGGCAAAAATTGAAGGTAACATCGTCGCAATGCTTTTGCACCGCCTGATAGGTGCCGTAACTGAGCCAGACGGGAATGCGATGGCGGCGCGCAAACTTGAATACGCCACCGACGTGATCCTGATGTTCATGGGTGACGACGATGCCTGCCAGATCGGATGGGCTCGTACCGAGCCGTTGCAGGCGCCGTTCAGTCTCTCGGATGGGAAATCCGCAGTCAAGCATGACCGTGGTGCGTGTCGTACCTGACGCAGTGGAAATCAGCAGCGAGTTCCCTTCGCTGCCGCTTCCTAAACTAGCAAACTTCAATAATGCGCTTTGTTACTTCAGTTGTTCGTTTAACAGGGACAGGATTTTGTCCGCAGTGGATGATCTGTCCGGCTGCCCTTCGTTGTTCAAGACTGCGACCTGGCTGACCGTGCCGCTGCCCTTGACCGAGACGCGATAGCGCTGCGCCTTGGCCTTGTCATCCGAACTGGATGAGAATAATTTGGAAAGGAAACCCTTCTCGGACTTGCCATCCTGTGCAGGATCGACGTACCGGACGAAGTACAGCCCCTGTGTGCGGTCGCGGTCTTCCACGGTAAAGCCGACGCGATCCAGCGCCAAGCCAACCCGGCGCCATGCGCGGTCGAAGCCTTCGTCAACCTGGACGTATCCGCCATTGCCCTCTTTGACCAGCTTTGCGCGCAGCGGTTGCTCCGGCGCCTTCTCCACGCTCATCTTGGCGCGCGTGGTGTCGGTGCCGAGACGGGCCATCAGGCGCGACAGGAATTCTGCTTCCAGCTCCGGATCCGACGGGCGCGGCGTCCACATCGTACTATCTTTCTGCTGGCCGACCAGCACTTCCTGCATGCCGCGATGGCTGATATAGATTTCAGTTCCGCCATCCGCCGTGCGCTCCAAGCGAGTACGGAACTTGTCGCGTTCGCCAGTGGAGTACAGCGAATCGAGTGCCTTGCCGAGGGTTTCGCGAAGTATGCCCTGAGGGATCTTGGCGCGATTTTCAGCCCAGTCGGTTTCCATCACGCCGGCTTGCGGTTTTTCCACGTTGATCAGAAAACCGGAGTCCTGCCAGAAATCCTTAATCTGCGGCCACACCGCCTCCGGCGGCTGCTTGACTACCAGCCAACGCTGATTGCCGGCACGTTCGATATGCATGTCCTGCACATTGTTCTGCGCCACGGTGGTGGCCGCCGTAGTGGCTGCCGGGCTTGCGGCCTGTTGCTGCGAATAGGTGGAAGCCGTAGCAGTTCCGCGGTTTGCTTCCGGGATCGCATAACGATTTTCGCGCTGCAACTGCGTCAGATCAGGAGGCACTTCCAGCGTCGGAGCCTTGCCAGCGCTCTTGTAATCGACCTTGCCCGGCTCCAGCACCGAGTCGATTGAGCCGCAACCGGCCAAGCCGGCGAGCGCCAGCGCATAGATGAGCCCGCGTTGAGTCAGGCGAGAGTTCTTGCAAATAGTCATGTCGATGCTGAAAGAGGTAAGGCTTTGTCTTGCCGTGTAGTTTCCGTGCGGCGCTTATTGTAATACACCGGATTCGCGCAGCGCGGTGCGCACCGTCTCGTGCATAGTCGCGTTCAGCGGAACCAGCGGCAGGCGGATACCCGAAGGAATCAGCCCCATTTCAGCCAGAGCCCACTTGACCGGTACCGGATTCGGTTCGACAAACAGCTTGTTATGCAGCGGCAGCAGCTTGTTGTTGATGGCGATAGCCTCTTCAATCTTACCTGCCATGGCGGCGGCGCAAAGAAGATGCATTTCGCGCGGCGCGACGTTGGCGGTCACCGAGATATTGCCCTTGGCGCCGCAGAACATGAGTGCCATCGCCGTCGGATCATCACCGGAATAGACTGCGAACGACTTCGAAGCGAGACGAAGCAATTCGGTGCCGCGCGCGATATTGCCGGTCGCATCCTTGACGCCGATGATGCCGGGAATTTGCGCCAGGCGCAGAATCGTGTCGTTGGACATATCGGCCACGGTACGGCCCGGCACGTTGTACAGGATGACCGGCAGGTCGACCGCTTCGGCGATCTTCCGGAAATGCTGGTACATGCCTTCCTGCGTCGGCCGATTATAGTAAGGCACGACCTGCAGGGATGCATCCGCACCGACGTTCTTCGCATGGCGCGTCAGTTCGATGGCTTCGGCGGTCGAATTGCCGCCAGTGCCGGCAATGATTGGGATGCGCTTGGCAGTATGTTCGACGGCGACCTTGATCAATTCGCAATGCTCTTCGACCGACACTGTCGGTGATTCGCCGGTCGTGCCGACGATGACGATGGCATCCGTGCCTTCGGCAATGTGCCAGTCGATCAGTTTGCGCAGGCCCGGCAGATCGAGGCTGCCGTCCGGGTGCATGGGAGTGACGATTGCAACTATGCTTCCCTGGATCATGATGATGTTATTGCGTAAAGAGAGAAAGAGATGATTGTAGCGGATCGCCTGCTCCCGTGGGGCAATCCCACCCGATTTCAAGTCAGGCGCAGGGAAGGTCCAGCGGCGGCACTGGCGCCCTTGACCACGCAAATGCGTTGCACCATCGCCGGTTTGGGCTCGTCTATGTAGCCATCCTCGAAGGCAAGCACGTGCGGTTTGACGCCACCTGTGCAGACCAGATCGAGCAATTCACCCGTCTTCAGCAAAAAGCGCGGGCTGGATGGCTTGCCGAACCGTTCATTCCCCATGGCGAACGTTTCGTAGATCAGCACGCCGCCGGGAGCAAGGCTATCCAGGATGTGCGGGAAAAGCGGGCGATGCAGGTAATTGGTGACAACGATGCCGGCAAAGCGATCGGCGCCGAACGGCCAAACGGACTGCGGAGCCTCCTCATCCTCGAGATCGGCGCGCACGGTGGCAATGCCCGGGCCTGCGGCCTGGGCCAGTGCCTCGGCGTCGCGATCGACGGCCATCACGGGATGTCCAAGCGATGCCAGCAGGCGAGCGTGGCGCCCCGCTCCGCATGCTAGGTCCAGCACTTCGCCAGCCGGGATCAACGGGGCAAAGCGAACAACCCATGCCGAGGGCTGCCCAATTACAAAATTGCCTGTCACAGACTAGCTGTAGCTCAGGCCCATCGCCTCGCGCACGTCGCGCATGGTGTCCTGCGCCAGCTTGCGCGCCTTGTCGCAGCCGTCGGCGACGATGGCGCGCACCAGTGAGGGATCGTCGATATATTTTTGCGCGCGCTCGCGCATCGGTTCCTGCTCCTTCAGGACGGCATCGATCACCGGCTGCTTGCATTCGAGGCAGCCGATGCCAGCCGACCTGCAGCCCTTCAATACCCAATCCTTGGTGTCGTTATCGGAATACACCTGATGCAGTTGCCAGACCGGGCACTTCTCCGGCTCGCCCGGATCGGTGCGGCGCACGCGCGCCGGGTCCGTCGGCATGGTGCGGACCTTCTTGACGACGGAGTCCTTGTCTTCGCGCAGCGCGATCGCATTGCCGTAGCTCTTGGACATTTTTTGACCGTCGAGCCCGGGCAGCCTGGACGCCTCGGTGAGTCGCGCCTGCGGCTCGACCAGGATCAGCTTGCGGCTGCCTTCGAGATAGCCGAACAAGCGTTCGCGGTCGATCATCGACAGGTTCTGTGCCTCGTCGAGCATGGCCTTGGCCTGTTCCAGCGCGTCTTCCTTGCCCTGCTCCTGGTATTCGGTGCGCAGCTCGTTGTAGATCTTGGCGCGTTTGCTGCCGAGCTTCTTGACTGCTTCCTTGGCCTTTTCCTCGAAACCCTTTTCCTTGCCGTACAAGTGGTTAAAGCGGCGTGCGATTTCGCGCATCATCTCGATGTGCGGAATCTGGTCTTCGCCCACCGGCACCAGGCTGGCACGGTAGATCAGGACGTCGGCGGCCTGCAGCAGCGGATAGCCAAGGAAACCGTAGGTGGCGAGGTCGCGGTCGGCCAGCTTTTCCTGCTGGTCCTTGTAGGTCGGCACGCGCTCGAGCCAGCCGAGCGGCGTCGCCATAGACAGCAACAGATGCAGTTCGGCGTGCTCCGGTACTTTCGACTGGATGAACAGCGTCGCCTGCGACGGATCGACGCCGGCCGCCAGCCAGTCGATCACCATGTCCCAGGTATTGCCTTCGATCGCGCTGGGATCGTCATAGTGGGTCGTCAATGCATGCCAGTCAGCGACGAAAAACAGGCAAGGCAATTCGGATTGCATCTTGATCCAGTTTTTAAGGGCACCGTGATAATGGCCAAGGTGCAGCGCTCCAGTCGGACGCATGCCGGAAACAACGCGATCGGGATACATGATTGGTCAGGTCAAAAGAATTTTGAGAGGGGAAACGAGAAGCGAAAGCAGCAGTTCGGCCACCGCTCTCACCGGAACCATCCACAGGGACAGGATATTGAAATACACCAGCGCCAGTACGATGAAAAAACCGTAAGGCTCGATCTGTGCGAACTTGTAAGCGTACTTGTGCGGCAATATGCTCGTCAGCACACGGCCGCCATCGAGCGGCGGCAGCGGGAACAGGTTAAATGCCAGCAGAATCAGATTGATGTAGACACCGCCCCTGGCCATCTCGGTGAAGAATGCCTCGTCGACATGCATGGCTTGCAGCAGTATGAAGAAAATCAGCCACAACAGCGCCATGACAAAATTTGCGGCCGGCCCGGCCAGCGCCACCCATGCCATATCGCGCTTGGGCTTGCGAAGCTTGCCGAAATCGATGGGAACCGGCTTGGCGTAACCGAGCAGCACCGGGCTGCCAACGAAAAACAGCACGGCGGGAATGATGATCGTGCCGACAAGGTCGATATGCTTGACCGGGTTCAGGCTCATGCGCCCCTGCAGGTAAGCCGTTGCGTCCCCGAAGTATTTGGCGGCGTAGGCATGCGCGGCTTCGTGCAGCGTGATTGCGAACAGCACCGGCAGCGCAAACACTGCAATCTTTTGAATAAGTTGATCCATGAGGCGGATTCTATCAGAGGGACAGGGCCAGCCCCGTCGTTGCGGGCAGCCCGCCGGATGTCATAGGCCGAACAGGCTGGCGTCGCCACGGCCCTGCCGCAGCAATACAGGCTCGTCGCCGGTCAGGTCGATGACGGTTGTCGGCTCGAGGCTGCAAGCGCCGCCGTCGATTGTCAATTCGATCTGGCGGCCGATCCGGTCATTCACCTCTTCCGGGTCGGTCAGCGGCTCGCTTTCATCGGGCAGGATCAGCGTCGTGCCAAGCAACGGCTGCCCCAGCTCTTCCAGCAGTGCGCATGCGATCTGGTTTTCCGGCACCCTCAGGCCGATGGTCTTGCGCGACGGATGGCTCAGGCGGCGCGGCACTTCCTTGGTCGCTTCCAGGATGAAGGTGTAAGGTCCGGGCGTGGCGGCCTTGAGCAGGCGGTACTGGCTATTGTCGACTTTCGCGTACTGCGCGATTTCGGAAAGGTCCCGGCACAGCAAGGTGAGATGGTGCTTTTCATCGACACCGCGGATGCGCCGCAAGCGTTCCACCGCCCCCTTATCGTCCAGGTGGCAGACCAGCGCAAAGCAGGAATCCGTCGGCAGCGCGACGATGCCGCCTGCGTGGATAATTTGCGCTGCCTGGCGGATCAGCCGCAGCTGCGGGTTATCGGGATGAATATGAAAAATTTGGCTCATAAAAACAGAACGGCGGTAGTCCTACCGCCGTCGCAAAAATAGATCGGTTACTTAATGCGCACCGCGTAGCGCGGCGATGCGCTCTTCAATCGGCGGATGACTCGCGAACAAGGCGGCCAGTCCGCTTGTGCCGCCATTGATGCCGAACGCCTTGAATGCTTGCGGCATATGTTCCGGCGGCTCCAGCCCGCCAAGACGCGCCAGTGCCTTGACCATCGGTTGCGGGCTGCCAAGGAGCTTTGCGGAACCGGCATCCGCGCGGAATTCGCGGTAGCGCGAGAACCAGGCAACGATCATCGATGCCAGGACGCCGAACACGATTTCACACACGAACACAGTGACAGCGTAGCCGATGCCCGGCCCCCGGTCATTATCCCGCGACAACTGGCGGTCGATCACGTATCCGACCACGCGTGCCAGGAACACGACAAACGTGTTCACCACGCCTTGGATCAGGGTCAGGGTTACCATGTCGCCGTTGGCCACGTGAGCGATCTCATGGCCGAGCACCGCCTCGACCTCGTCCTTGGTCATACTTTGCAGCAAACCGGTGGACACTGCGACCAGTGCGGAATTCTTGAAGGCGCCAGTGGCAAATGCATTCGGCTCGCCTGATGAATATAGCGACACTTCTGGCATGGCAATACCGGCGCGGTCGGATAATTTCTTCACGGTATCGAGCAACCAAAGTTCAGTGGAGTTCGTAGGCTGATCAATTACCCGCGCGCCGGTCGACCACTTCGCCATCTGCTTGCTCATTAGCAGGGAAATGATCGCGCCGGTAAAACCGACCACCAACGAAAACACCATCAGATTGCCGAGTTGCAAGCCATTGGCAGACAGAAAGCGGTTTACGCCAAGCAGCGACAGCACCACTGACATGACGAGCATAACTGCAAGATTTGTCGCCAGAAAAAGTATGACTCGTTTCATGCAAAGCCTCCGCTTTTGAACTAACCCTTTGATTTAAGCCGGCTTTGCGACGGCGAAGCACGGTTTACAATACACATCATGGGGCTCGCCCTCGTAGACAGCAACTTCCGGCATCGCGATGTCGGCGCTGTCGGCCAGCTTTTTCACCGTATCGACCAGCCACAATTCGGTCGAGGACGACGGCGCATCGATCACGTGGGCGGCAGTCGACCATTTGGCCATTTGTTTGCTCATCAGCAGGGACACGATCGCGCCAGTGAAACCGACAACCAGCGAATACACCATCAGCGTACCCAGCTGCAATCCATTGGCGGACAGATAGCGGTTTACGCCGAGCAGCGACAACACCACCGACATCACCAGCATCACGGCAAGGTTGGTAGCAAGGAAAAGGACGATTCGTTTCATTCAATAGCTCCCTAATTTGAAAGCATTTTCTAAATATGGTTGCACGAGAGGAAATTCAAGAGCCGGCATGATGCCACAGCCTGCACTTTCTGCGTCAGCGCAAGCTATGCGTGACTTGATTTGTTTACATGTGCCAGTCGTGCCACACAGGAACGAGGGATGCGGGCAATGGCGGCAAAGTACCGAGGTCCACCGGCGACTCGCCGGGAGCGTGGAAATCCGAGCCCCGCGACGCAAGGAATCCGTAACGGCGCGCGACCTCGGTAAAACGCACGAATTCCTCCAGCGTATGGCTGCCCGTTACCACTTCGATGCCCGCGCCGCCAAGTTGCTTGAACTCGTTCAGGAACACGTCCAGCTCAAGATCGCTGAAATTGTAGCGCCCGGGATGCGCCACCACGGCAATACCGCCGGCGCCGCGAATCCAGCCGACGGCATCTTTCAACCGTGCCCAACGGTGCGGCACATAACCGGGCTTGCCCTCGATGAGGTAATTGCGGAACACGTCGGCGGTGTCCTTGCAGACACCGCATTCGACGAGATAGCGGGCAAAATGCGTGCGCGAAATCAGGTCGGGATTGCCCACGTAGGTCAACGCGCCCTCGAACGCGTCGGGAATGCCGACAGCAGCCAGTTGCGCCGCCATGTCATGGGCGCGCCGCTCGCGCCCGGAACGCGTGCTTGCCAGTCCGCGCACCAGATTCTCATCGGTTTCATCGAACTGCAAACCGACAATATGCACGGTCTTGCTTGCCCAGGTAACCGAGATTTCTACGCCGGTCACATAATGCATGCCCAGCGCAACCGCTTCTTCACGCGCCTCGGCAATGCCGTCGATCTCGTCATGATCGGTCAATGCCCAGACGTCCACGCCATTGGCCTTGGCGCGCATAGCTACTTCCGACGGCGCAAGGGCGCCGTCGGAAACCTGGGAATGACAGTGTAGATCGACGTTAAGCATGGAAAAAACGCAGTGGTCCGTTACGGCCATTGTACGCCTGGTCCGGCCCTTCCTGCAGGACGGTTGCCTGCGTCACCAATGCGCGGTTCCGCGCCATCTACGCGAGAAAGTTTTCGATCAGGGCCGCCAGCGCTTCCGGCTGATCGTGATGCAGCATGTGGCCGGCATCGTGGATCAGCGCCGTCGTCACGTTCGGAATGAACTTGATGCGGCGATCAATTTCGCCCCGCGCCTCTTCCTTCGGCCCCATCCATCGCCAGGCATTGGTGTCGTCGGCTTCTACCCATAGCACAGGTGCGGTAATCCCCTGCCAGCAGGCCAACACTTCGTCGATGCGATAGAGGATCGGATTGCCAAGCTTGTGGGCGGGATCGGCGAGGATGGCCCACTCGCCCTGGTCGTTTGGCGCGGCCCAATGGCTGGACAGGAACGCAGCCCGCTCGTCGGTCAGGCGCGGATTGTTCTTCTGCAGGCGCGCAGCGACTTGGGCCTGGGCCGGATAGGCACGCAACTCCGGCACCTCGCGCAATTCGTCCAGCCACTGCGCGTAACGGCCCGGCGCCTGCTCCGGCCGGGTGGCTGGCAAGCCGAATCCTTCCAGGTTGATCAGCTTGCGGATGCGCTGCGGCCGCACCCCGGCATAGATGCAGACGACATTACCGCCCATGCTGTGCCCGAGCAGGTTGACCGGTTCATCCGGCGAATAATGCGCCAGCAAGGCGTCGAGGTCGCCCAGGTAATCGGGAAACCAGTAGCAATCGCTGCCATTGCTGTCGGTCAACCCGAAGCCGCGCCAATCCGGCGCAATCACGTGCCAATCGCGTCGCAGGCAGTCGACCACGAATTGAAAAGAGGCAGCCACATCCATCCACCCATGCACCATGAACAGCTTGGGCGCATCTTCATTGCCCCAGTGGCGCACGTGATAGCGTAATCCGCGTATCGTTATGAATTCTGAACGGGAATGTTTCATCGTTAATGACGTCCTGTCGAATTTTCTGGATCGATTTACAATCGCCTGACAGCCTGAACACACAATAGAACGACCGTTCGATAATTATACAGGAGGGGTCATGCCATCTGCCGAACGCCCGCAGCCGAATCGCTACGAGGCTCTATACAGCCAGTTTCGCTGGCTCGTTCCATCCGACCTCAATATTGCCGAAGTTTGCTGCACGCGCTGGGCGTCGGACAAATCGCGCGTCGCGATCCATTACGAAGACGACGCCGGGCATTGCGCCACCCTGACCTATGCGCAGTTGCATGCGCAAGCCAACCGGCTGGCCAACGTGCTGCGCGACCTCGGTGTCGGGCGCGGCGACCGCGTGGCAATCATCCTTCCGCAACGCCCGGAAACTGCCGTGGCGCATATCGCCTGTTACCGACTGGGCGCGGTCGCAATGCCGCTGTCGATGCTGTTCGGGCCCGATGCGCTCGAATATCGCCTGCAAAACAGCGAAGCGAGCATCGCAGTCGTCGACCAGGCCGGCTATCAGCACCTGCAACAGGCGCGCACGGCTTGCCCGGCACTCAAGAATGTGATCGCGCTCGGCGGCGACGCGGATGACACCCTCGACTGGGACAGCGCGCTGGCAAAGGCCAGCGAAGACTTCGATCCGGTGCGCACCCGGGCCAGCGACCCTGCGGTGCTGATCTATACCAGCGGCACCACCGGCGCCCCCAAGGGCGCGCTGATTCCGCATTCGGCCATCATCGGCAACCTGCCCGGTTTCGTCGCCTCGCAAAACTGGTTTCCGCAGGAGGCAGACGTGTTCTGGTCGCCGGCCGACTGGGCATGGACGGGCGGGCTGTGGGATGCATTGCTGCCGACGCTATATTTCGGCAAGCCGATCCTCGGTTATCGCGGCCGCTTCTCGGCCGATACCGCGTTTTACCTGCTGGAGAAATACCGGGTCACCAACACCTTCCTGTTTCCGACGGCGCTGAAGATGATGATGAAAGCGTATCCTGCGCCGGGCGAAAAATTTTCGCTTCGCCTGCGCGCCATCATGAGCGCAGGCGAAGCGGTTGGCGATACGGTGTTCAACTGGTGCCAGTCTGCGCTGGGCATCACGCCCAACGAAATGTTCGGCCAGACCGAAATGAACTACATCGTCGGCAACAGCGCGCAGCAGTGGCCGGCCAAGCCGGGGAGCATGGGCCGGCCCTATCCCGGTCATCGCATCGCGCTCATCGACGACGATGGCCGCGAAGTCGGCACCGGCGAAGTCGGCGAAGTCGCATTGAACCGCACTGACATGCACGGCCATCCCGATCCGATCTTCTTCATCGGCTACTGGAAAAATCCGGACGCCACGCGCAACAAGTACAGCGGCGACTGGTGCCGCACCGGCGACCTGGCGCTGATGGATGAAGACGGCTACCTCTGGTACCAGGGGCGCGCCGACGACATGTTCAAGGCCGCCGGCTACCGTATCGGCCCGTCGGAAATCGAGAACTGCCTGGTCAACCACCCGGCAGTGGCCAATGCCGCCGTCGTGCCCAAGCCGGACGCGGAACGCGGTAATGTCGTCAAGGCCTACGTGGTGCTCACGCCGGGCACGGAACGCGGGCGCGATGCCGAGCAGCGGCTCATCGCGGAACTGCAGGCGCATGTGCGCGGCAAGCTCGCGCCCTACGAATATCCGAAGGAAATCGAGTTCATCGACGAGCTGCCGATGACGACGACCGGCAAGGTGCAGCGGCGCGTGCTGCGGCTCATGGAACAGGAACGCGCTAGCCGAACAGCTGCGCAAGGTTGAACGACGAGCGCACGCCGATCTGCTCGAAATTGTCGCCGAGCCAGATTTCCGCGCGCTGCCTGCCCTCTTCATGCAAGCTGTTGATGAAGGAGGGATGGGCATTGAGCTTGCTATGCGTGCCGAGCTGGCGCATCAATTCCTGCGACTCGATCACGTGCATGTTAAGGCTGCGCAGCCTGCGTTCCAGCGGCCCGAGCGAAAACCAGCTGCGACGGGCTTCGCGCTGCGCCAGCAGCACCCCCTGCAACTCCGTGAAAAAGGTCGAGCTGAATCCCATTTCCGTCTGTCTCTGCCAGATATCGTTCGCGGTGACCGGCGTTTTCGTGCTCGGATTGGGATGCAGCAGCACGACCAGGATGTCGCGCGCCGAGCACTTGTGCAGCAGCGGGAACAGCGGCGGATTGGAAGTCAGCCCGCCGTCCCAGTAGGCTTCGCCGTCGATCTCCACCGCTCGGTGCAGCAAGGGCAGGCAGGCCGACGCCAGCAGCACGTCAAGCGTCAGCTGCCGGTTGCGAAACAGCCGCAGGGTGCCGGTGCTGACTTGCGTGGCCGCGATGAACAGCCGCACCGGGCACTCGGCGCGCAACCGCTCGAAGTCGATTTGCCGCGCCAGGATGTCGCGCAGCGGGTTGATGTCGAACGGATTGAGCTGGTGCGGCGACAGAAGGCGCATCAGCGGCAACATTGCCTTGTAGGCCGGCGAAGGTTCAGCGTGCGGGCTTAATCCTTGGGATGGCAACAGATAATCGGGAATCACGCTGTATGGCGCGCTGGCGGCCACGCTGGTCCAGAATTCCTGCAACGCGCGGCGTGCCCCTTCCCTTCCGCCCGCCGTCAGCCCGTGGGCAAGCACGACCGCATTCATCGCGCCGGCGCTGGCGCCGCTGATGCCTTCGATGTCGATGCGTTCGTCTTCCAGCAGGCGATCCAGCACGCCCCACGTAAACGCGCCATGGGAGCCGCCGCCTTGCAATGCGAGTGTGATGGTTTTTCTGAACATGTTAATTCCCCTCCTTGCAAGGGATACACGCTGCCGATACAGGTGTGAGATGAGTCGACCGGATCACAGGACAGAGTGTTGCGGGCCTGTCACCGGGGTGCGGAGCGACATGATGGATGGAAGGCGCAATCGCGCCGGGAATCGCCAGCCGCCGGGTACCGCATCATGGATGCGGCCGCGCAGGGGCACTGGGATTATTGATCTTTCCGAGGTTCGCTTTGCTGCGCCTGCTTTGCTTCGTCCTGCAGTTTCTGCCCGGCCTTTTCCATGCCCTGGCCAACCTTTCCGGCGAACTTGTTGAGTTCTTCACCGGCGCGCGACGCAGCCTGGTCAATCTGCTGCCCCGCCTTTTCCGCCGGCCCGCTGCTGTTCTCCGCCTGCTTTTTCTCGCAGCCGATCAAGGTAACGGCAAGGACGGCGGCCACCAGCGCCAATACGGTTCGTTCTGCTTGCCTCATGCTTGCCTCCTTTCTCTTTACCAAAAGCAAAGATGAATGATGGATAAACCACGCATGAATGAAAGACATACGCCTGCGCCGGAAGTTTCTGCCTTTTCAACTTGAGGGGCGGATCCATGACGAGCCGCAGAGGACGGCTAAAAAAGACATTCCGTAGAGAAAAGTGTCTGTTTTATGCGACTACAGCGCCGAGGGCCACAAGTTCGCTTTCGCTAAAACCCGCGGCGCGGCGCGCTTCCAAATTAAAGGGGCCGCGCATCTGCGGCGCCTTGTATTGTGCGGCCAACGCCGCGTAGGTGGCGAGCGGCTCCAGTGCGCGCATCGTGCACAGCCAGCCATACCAGCGGTTGCCGATGGCTACGTGTCCGATTTCATCGCGCAGAATAATGTCGAGAATCGCCGCGGCCGCGCTATCTCCCGCCTGCGCCAGCTTGGCGCGCACCGGCGGCGACGCATCGAGGCCGCGCGCTTCCATCGTGCGCGGCACCAGCGCGATGCGTGCCAGCACGTCTCCGGCAGTCTTTTCGGCCATGTCCCACAGGCTGTTATGCGCCGCAAAGTCGCCATAGCCGTAACCCAAGGTCTGCAGATGCGCCGACAGCAGCGAAAAATGCAGCGCTTCTTCGTCGGCCACCCGCAGCCAGTCCGCATAATAATCGCGCGGCATGGACGCAAAGCGCCAGATTGCGTCGAGCGCGAGATTAATGGCATTGAACTCGATATGCGCCAGCGCATGGATCATCGCGGCGCGGCCTTCGATGGTGCGCATCGAGCGCCGCTCGACTGCCAAGGGCGGCACCAGTTCGGGCCGCTCCGGACGCCCCGGGATACCGCCAGGTGCCGCGAGAACCCGCTCCGTATCCAGGGAAAGCGCACCACTGTTCCACGCCTGCGACAATGTCTTGACGCCTTCCGCCTTGGCGTTGGCATCGGTTTCGGCCAACCAGTGCAAGGCAGCCTGGCGTAACTCCGTCGGAGGCGAAATGGAACTTGGGTCAGTCAGTACGTTCATGCAAGCGGCGGTAAAATGACGGTTCAAACCAATCAATTTTACGGAAATTCATGGCCATCTACCAATTGGGCGAACATGCTCCCGAGATCCATTCTTCCGCCTACATCACCGATTCCGCGAACGTGATCGGCAAAGCGAAGATCGAAGCCAATGCGAGCGTCTGGTTCGATGTGACGATCCGGGGCGACAATGAACTGATCACTATTGGCGAAAACAGCAATGTGCAGGAAGGCTGCGTCCTGCACACGGACCCCGGCTATCCGCTCACGATTGGCAAGAACGTCACGGTCGGCCATCAAGCGATGCTGCATGGCTGCACGATCGGCGAGGGCTCGCTGGTCGGCATCCAGTCCGTGATCCTGAACGGCGCGAAGATCGGCAAGAACTGCCTGGTCGGCGCCGGCGCGCTGGTCACGGAGGGCAAGGAATTTCCGAACAACTCGCTGATCATCGGATCGCCGGCGAAAGCGGTGCGCACGCTGTCCGACGAAGACATCGCGCGCATGCATGGCAATACCGCCAATTACGTGAAGCGCGGCCAGTTGTTCAAGCAGGAATTGAAACGAATCGGATAATGATGGATACGCTACAACGATTCATATTTGAAAATGCCGCCGTGCGCGGCGAACTGGTGGAAATTTCCGACACCTGGAAGCAGGTGCAGGCGCGCAAGGAATATCCGGCTCCGGTAAGCACGCTGCTGGGTGAAATGCTGGCCGCAGCCGCGCTACTGTCGGCCAACCTGAAGTTCAATGGCATGCTCGTGATGCAAATGCATGGCGACGGTCCGGTGAGCCTGCTGGTGGTCGAGTGCGACTCCGACCTGCACCTGCGCGCCACTGCCAAGCTAGCTGACGGCGTGCAGGTCGCGGACGATGCCGGGCTCAAAGAGCTGGTCAACGCCCATGGACGCGGGCGTTTCGTCATTACGCTCGACCCGAAGGAGAAGCTGCCGGGACAACAGCCCTACCAGGGTGTCGTGCCACTGAACGGCGACTCGGTGGCGGTCGTCATCGAAAACTACATGCTGCGCTCGGAACAGCTCGATACGCGGCTATGGCTGGCTGCCGACCGCAACGTGTCGCGCGGGCTGCTGCTGCAAAAGCTGCCGAAGGAAGGCGGCACCGGCACCGACGTCGACGACGTGGAAACGTGGAATCACACGGTCACCTTGGCGTCGACCCTGAAGACAGAGGAAATGCTGTCGACCGACATCAACACCCTGCTGCGCCGCCTTTTCTGGGAAGAGACACTACGCGTTTTCGAGCCGCGCCACCCGAGCTTCCAGTGCAGCTGCACGCGTGAAAAAGTGGGCGACATGCTGCTCATGCTCGGCAAGGCGGAAGTCGACTCGGCACTCGCCGATCTGGGCAAGCTTGCGATCAATTGCGATTTTTGCGGGCAGCACTACGAGTTCGACAAGGTCGACTGTGCGCAGCTGTTTGCAACGGATATTGCCGGCGATGCGATGCAGCCGGCGAGCGACGTCAAACATTAAGGAAAGTTGTGAGTCTGGGCCGGGGCGCATCGGCCCCGCCCTTGCTGGCGCCGTCTATTTGCCGGGGGCTGGCGCGGTCGCGGAGATTTCTACCGCTTTTCCCGGCGCGAGAACCTGAACGAAAATCTCGCCATCCTTGATCATGCCGAGTTCGTAGCGCGCGCGCTCTTCGACCGCGCCGGTGCCTTCCTTGAGATCCTGCACCTCGGAATTGAGCTTGGCGTTGCGCGCCTTGAGCTCGTCATTCTTCTTTTGCGCGGCCTCGACCTGCTTGTCGAGCTCCCACACGCGCAGCCATCCACCCTTGCCCAGCCACAGCGGGAACTGGATAAGCAGCAGCAAGGCGGCGAGGCAGATGGAAATCAGGCGCATTGAAGAATTCTAAGGCGCATTGAAGAATTTGGGGGCTTGCGCCCCCAATTCTGTTGCGATCTTAGCGCAGGTTGTAGAACGCGCTACGGCCGGGGTAGCTGGCGATGTCGCCGAGGTCTTCCTCGATGCGCAGCAGCTGGTTGTACTTGGCCATGCGGTCGGAACGCGACATCGAACCAGTCTTGATCTGCAGCGCGTTGGTGCCCACTGCGATGTCGGCGATCGTGGAATCTTCGGTTTCGCCGGAACGGTGCGAGATCACGGCGGTGTAGCCGGCGCGCTTGGCCATTTCGATGGCAGCGAAGGTTTCTGTCAGGGTGCCGATCTGGTTAATCTTGATCAGGATCGAGTTGGCGATGTTCTTCTGGATGCCTTCGCGCAGGATCTTGGTGTTGGTGACGAACAGGTCGTCACCTACCAGCTGAACCTTCTTGCCCAGCGCATTGGTCAGGGTCGCCCAGCCGTCCCAGTCGTTCTCGGCCATGCCGTCTTCGATCGAGATGATCGGGTACTTGTCGCACCAGGTCGACAGCAGGTTGGTGAAGTCGCCGGACGACAGCACCAGGCCTTCGCCGTCCAGGTGGTACTTGCCGTCCTTGAAGAACTCGGAAGCGGCGCAGTCCAGGCCCAGCGCGATTTGCGTGCCCGGCTCATAGCCAGCCTGTTCGATCGCCTGCAGAATCAGCTTGATCGCTTCTTCGTGGTTTGCCACGGAAGGAGCGAAACCGCCTTCGTCGCCGACCGCCGTGGTCAGCTTCTTGTCGTGCAGGATCTTCTTCAGCGTGTGGAACACTTCGGCGCCGTAACGGATCGCTTCGCGGAAGCTCGGTGCGCCGACCGGGATGATCATGAACTCTTGCAGGTCGAGGTTGTTGTCGGCATGTGCGCCGCCGTTGATGACGTTCATCATCGGCACCGGCATCTGCATCGCGCCGGAACCGCCGAAGTAGCGATACAGCGGCAGGCCGGATTCTTCGGCTGCGGCCTTGGCGACAGCCATCGATACGGCGAGGGTGGCGTTGGCGCCCAGACGGCCCTTGTTTTCGGTGCCATCGAGGTCGATCAGGGTGCGGTCGAGGAACGCCTGTTCATTGGCGTCCAGGCCCATGATCGCTTCGGAAATCTCGGTATTGATGTTTTCGCAGGCTTTCAGGACGCCCTTGCCCATGTAACGGCTCTTGTCGCCGTCACGCAGCTCGATCGCTTCGCGCGAACCGGTGGAGGCGCCCGACGGCACGGCTGCGCGGCCCATTACGCCGGACTCCAGCAAAACGTCGCATTCGACGGTAGGATTGCCGCGCGAGTCAATGACTTCACGGCCGATGATATCAACGATGGCACTCATTTTATTTCTCCCAAAACAATGAAAATTCTGGTCGGGCAGGTTTCTAAGCCTGCTGCGAGTTGCGGGCGCCGTGCAATGGAGCCCGCAATGTTGACGCAATTACGAAAAATTGGTTTCCAGGAAACCAGTCTTCTTCACGACGCGGTCCAGTTCGACCAGCGTCGACAGCAATTCCTTCATGCGTCCGAGCGGCACGGCGTTCGGACCGTCGGACATGGCTTCTGCAGGATTCGGATGGGTTTCCATGAACAGGCCGGCGATGCCGACTGCCACCGCCGCACGAGCCAGCACCGGCACGAACTCGCGCTGGCCGCCGGAGGATGTGCCCTGCCCGCCCGGCAGTTGCACCGAATGAGTCGCGTCGAACACGACCGGGCAGCCGGTTTCGCGCATGATCGCCAGCGAGCGCATGTCGGATACCAGGTTGTTGTAGCCGAACGAGACGCCGCGTTCGCACGCCATGAAGTTGTCTTCTTCCAGCCCCGCTTCCTTCGCGGCGGCGCGCGCCTTGTCGATGACATTCTTCATGTCGTGCGGCGCGAGGAACTGGCCCTTCTTGATGTTCACCGGCTTGCCGGACTGTGCGCAGGCGCGGATGAAATCGGTCTGGCGGCACAGGAAGGCAGGCGTTTGCAGCACGTCGACAACCGAAGCCACCGGCTTGATCTCGTCGATTTCATGGATGTCGGTCAATACCGGCACGCCGATCTGCCTTTTGACTTCGGCCAGGATTTCCAGCCCCTTGTCCAGGCCAAGGCCACGGAACGACGAGCCGGAAGAACGGTTGGCCTTGTCGAACGACGACTTGTAAATGAACGGGATGCCCAGTTCGGAGGTGAGTTCTTTCAGGCGGCCGGCGGTATCAAGCGCAAGCTGCTGCGACTCGATCACGCACGGACCGGCGATCAGGAAGAACGGCCGGTCGAGTCCCGCTTCAAAACCGCAAAGCTTCATGCCGCTTTCCTTTGCGACGTCGACTGCTTATGCGCCAGCGCCGCCTTGATGAAGGAGATGAACAACGGATGCCCATCACGCGGAGTCGACTTGAATTCCGGGTGATATTGCACGCCGATGTACCACGGATGCGCGTTTTCGCCAGTGCGCGGCAGCTCCATGATTTCGCACAGTCCTTCGTTGGGGGTGCGGGCGGCGACTACCAGGCCGGCTTCTTCCACGCGGCCGAGGTAGTGGTTGTTCGCTTCGTAGCGATGACGATGACGCTCGGTGACTTCATTGCCGTAGATTTCGGCGGAAATCGTACCCGGCTTGACCGCGCAAGTCTGCGCACCGAGGCGCATGGTGCCGCCGAGGTCGGAATTCGCATCGCGCTTTTCGATCTTGCCGTCGTGGTTCTGCCATTCGTTAATCAGCGCAACCACCGGATGTTCGGCTTCGGGATCGAACTCGGTCGAATTGGCGTTTGTCAGGCCAGCCTTGTTGCGCGCGAATTCGATCAGCGCGACCTGCATGCCGAGGCAGATGCCGAGGTAAGGAATCTTGTTTTCACGTGCATAACGTGCTGCGGCGATCTTGCCTTCCACGCCGCGCTTGCCGAAGCCGCCCGGAACCAGGATTGCGTCGTACTTCGCCAGGCTGCCGACGCCCTTCTCTTCGATTTCCTCGGAGTCGATGTACTCGATATTGACGCGGCTCTCAGTATGGATGCCGGCATGGCGCAGCGCTTCGGTCAGCGACTTGTACGATTCAGTCAGATCGACGTACTTGCCGACCATGCCGATCGTGACTTCGGCTTTCGGGTGCTCCAGCGCATAGACCAGCTTGTTCCAGACCGACAGGTCGGCCGGCTTGGGCGACAGGCCGAGCTTGTCGCAAATGATCTTGTCCAGCCCCTGGTCGTGCAGCATCTGGGGAATCTTGTAGATGGAGTCCGCATCCCAGACCGAGATAACGGCATCTTCACGCACGTTGGAGAACAGCGAAATCTTGGCGCGCTCGTCGTCCGGAATGCGACGGTCCGCGCGGCACAGCAGCGCATCGGGCGAAATGCCGATCTCGCGCAGCTTTTGGACGCTGTGCTGGGTCGGCTTGGTCTTCAATTCGCCGGCGGAGGCGATATACGGCACCAGCGTCAGGTGCACGAACGCAGTCTCGTCGCGACCGGCACGCAGGCTCAGCTGGCGTGCGGCTTCGAGGAACGGCAGCGACTCGATGTCGCCGACGGTGCCGCCGATTTCCACCAGCGCCACATCGAAACCTTCGGCGCCGCGGTGGATGTAATCCTGGATTTCATTGGTGATATGCGGAATCACCTGCACGGTCTTGCCGAGATACTCGCCGCGGCGCTCCTTGCGGATCACCGATTCATAAATTTGGCCGGTCGTGAAGTTGTTGAGCTTTTTCATCCTGGCAGTGATGAAACGCTCGTAATGGCCGAGGTCGAGGTCGGTTTCGGCGCCATCGTCGGTGACGAACACTTCGCCGTGCTGGAATGGGCTCATCGTTCCCGGATCAACGTTGATGTACGGATCGAGCTTGATGAGGGTGACTTTAAGGCCGCGCGATTCGAGAATCGCAGCCAGAGATGCGGCGGCAATCCCTTTACCGAGGGACGACACGACGCCGCCAGTGACGAATACAAATTTGGTCATTGCTGAGATGTGCCGGACGGCACTCGCGGGAAATTCAAATTATACCCTAAACCGTTTTCCTGCTCTCCGTTTTTGCTTGGGCGGCGTTTTTCCCGGCGAGTCGCAGTCAGGGCGTATAAGAAAACTGCAGGCGCAGGAAATTCTGGGCGCCGATGGAGTTGGGCAAATCCCGAATTTCGTTGCTGCGCCGCACCAGCCCCAGCCGGGCGCCGAACTGTGCGCTTTGCCAGACGACCCCGGCTTCGGCTTCACCGATCCAGCGCTTGGGCGCGACCGTATGCGGATTCTTATCTGAAAAATAGCCGCCCTGCAGCGTCGCGTTGTATCCGACGGCGTGCACGTCGGCCCGGACGAAACCATGGAAAGTCGGCTGGTTCGGCAGCAGATTGAGTCGTCCGGCCCGCACGGTCAGGCCGGCGCCGGCATCCGTGTAGATATTGCCGAAGCGCGCATTAAAGCGCGGCGTGACGTCGAGTGACGTGCCTGGCGTCCAGCGCACCGGAGCGACATCAGCGTACAACACCACGCCCACTTCATTTTTCACCTGCTTGCTCCAGCCGCGCGGCTCCGGCTGATTGATCACACGATGAAAATTCTTTTGCGTCCATTCGCCGGCTGCACAAGGGCCGAGGCAGCCGATATCGACACCGACCGTCGCACGGCTGCCGTCGGCGCTGCTGACATCCCTGAAAAACCCGCCATACAGCCAGCCCGCATACGGATGGTCCGGTGGCCCGATCAGCTCCGGCGGCAGCTTGATGTCGGAGGCTGTATACAGTTCCTGGCCAATGCGCCAGCCGAATGTGGTCGCGCGCACGCCGTCGGACAGCGTGTGCGCCTGGGTGTAGCGCATGCCGCTGGTGTAAAAGCCGTCGTTATCGTTCAACAGCAGCGTGTCGTTGTCGATGTCGACAATGTGTGCGGTCTTGCCTTCGGCGCTGACCTTGCGGTAGTCGGCCAGCAAGCTGCCGGAACTGTCGGCAAGCGCCGCCGCGCAAACGGCGAATAGCAGGCATGCGGCAATCGGTTTCAGAAATGTATGGCGCATAGTGGACTCAGGATTGAAGCAGTGACTGGATCATCGCATGAACGGCATGTGCCGCGATGGCCGGCGACTCCATGGGGAACAGGTGGCCGCCGGGCACTTGCGCGAAATGCCGTCCAACCAGGCGCCGGGTTGCAGCAAGGCCGGCCTGGCGGCATTCGACCGACTCGGTCCCGCCGACGAACCCGACTGGCACCGGGAATCCACGCCGCACCTGGGCGCCGACGTGATGCGGCAGGCTGCGGTAGACCGCAGTTTCGGTCTCGCGTGTGAAGCGCAGAGTCACGCCCTGCGGATGCGGCTTGAGGCCATGCTCGATATAGTCGCGCAAGACCTGCGGCGGCCAGGCGGCGAACATCGCCTTGGATGCGTAATGCCGGTACGCCGCATCGGCGTCAGGCCAGAGGTGGCGCCGGTTTTCCGAGAATTGCGCGGGCGAGAATTTCTTGTCGACGCCGATCCTCTTTGCAACGCCCAGCAGCAGCGCGCGCCAGCCGGCGACCACCGGTGAATCGAGCATCACGACACAACGCACCAGCTCCGGTCGCGCCTTGGCTGCCATCAGGCTCAACATGCCGCCCATCGAGTGTCCAGCCAGGATCACCGGTTGCGTATAGCGCGCCGCCAGTTCGTCGGTCAGCTCGCGCGCCAGTGCAGTCCAGCCGTCGCGCACCGGATAGGCTGGATTGTGCGCGTGCATGTCCAGCGCCTGCACGTCGTAGTTCTTTGCCAGGTGCTTGAAAAACACGCGATACGTCCCGGCGGGATAACTGTTCGCATGTGCGAAATGAAGGATCGGTTTGGTCATTATTTGTTGTTGGACGGCGAACGAGAATCGCCGCGATGCAAAGCTTGGCCGAGATTGTAATGGGATTGAAAGGTGGCGACATCGCAGTCGCGTCTAGCCGAACACCAGCGAAGACAAACTGCACGCTGCGGTTACTGCAGCGCGGCGATCTACATTGCGGCTTTCGTCTGACACACGCAACTGCCACAACTGCCATTCTGACAAAACAGGCAGTTCAGCACGCACTCTGCCGATTTTCCAGGGCTGGCAAAAAAGTTAATAAAATTAACGCCTTACCAGCCTTTGGTCGGCCATCGTCGACTGGCATGCATGTTGCCTGATAGAAGCCAAAGAGGATCGCAAGGCGAGCCGGGCGCAGTTTCCGGCTTCCTGTGCAGCAGATTTTCCCACTCATTCAGGAGTCAATCATGCAAGCATGGAAGTTGTTGTTTACCTCCGATGTCGGCCTGTTTTCGGTCGCGGTCTTCATTGTCCTGTTCGCGATGATCGGCTACTTCCTCTGGCTGTTCAGTTTCAAGAAGGACGCAACCGAAGCACCGAAATAGACGACGTGCGCTAACGGCCATACCAGTAGCGTGCATGCTCGCACCGGTATTCGGTCACCTCAAGACCGCCGGCAAAATGCAGGGCGACGGCTCCCGAGTCGTCGCTGCGCAAGCGCCTGATTCCCATCTCGCCGTAGCGCTCATAGATCTCCGGCTTCGGATGCCGGTAGCGGTTGCGGTAGCCGACCTGGAACAGCGCGATCTGCGGCTGGACCGCTTGCAGGAAGGCCGGCGTCGACGAGGTGCCGCTGCCGTGATGCGGCGCAACCAGCACCGTTGCGCGCAGCTGCTGCGCGCCGCCCTCGACCAGCTCCGTTTCCTGCACTGCCTCGATATCTCCCGGCAGCAGCACCGACTTGCCGCCCAGCGTGACCTTGAGAGTGCAGCTGCGCGCGTTCGGCTTCCACTTCGTGCTGTCGTAGCTGGCGGCGGACGGATGCAGCATCTCGAATGCCGTGCCGTCCCAGGACCAGGATTGGCCCGCTTCGCAGCGCCTGTGGTTTGCCGCCTTCCGCCGGACCGGATGATCCGACGGAAGCGACGAGGATACCCAGCCGATCTGGATTTCCTCGAACAGCGACAGCGCGCCGCC
The DNA here is from genome assembly GCF_000818395.1 of Noviherbaspirillum autotrophicum. Taxonomy (GTDB): domain Bacteria; phylum Pseudomonadota; class Gammaproteobacteria; order Burkholderiales; family Burkholderiaceae_D; genus Noviherbaspirillum; species Noviherbaspirillum autotrophicum. The sequence continues at coordinate 1,549,358 of NZ_JWJG01000028.1, forward strand.
GGCATGATCGGCATCGCTGTGCGACACGATCACGCCGTCGAGAGACGTAATGCCGCGCGCCTTCAGGTAAGGCAGGATCACGCGGCTGGCCCCGTCGGAATCCGGTGCATAGGCGGGTCCGGTGTCATATAACAGGCGATGGTGTGCGGTTTCGACCAGCAAGGCCGTTCCCTGGCCGATGTCGAAGGCGGTTACCCACATTTCGCCTTCGCGCGGCTGGACAGGACCACTCAGTACAACCGGCAGCAGGCCGACCGCCCCGAGCCAGCGCACCGGCCAGCCAGCGGGCGCCAGCAGCCACAGCAGCCCGACCAGTGCTGCCGCAAATGCCCACCATGACGGAATCGGGGCAGTCCAGACCGCCGCAGGAAATGCTCCGAGCCAACCAAGCAAGTGCGCAAGCTGTTCGATCAGCAGGTGCGCGAAGCCGAGTATCCAGCCGCCCAACGGCGCCGGCAGCACGCTTCCCGCAAGCGCAGCCGGCGTCACGAGAAAACTGACGATCGGGATCGCCACCGCGTTGGCAATCGGGCTGACAAGGGAAATCTGGCCGAACAACAGCAGCGTCAGCGGCACCAGGCCGATCGTCACCGCATACTGGGTGCGGATGGCGGACCGCGCCGATGCGCGCCATTGGCCCGGGCCGGCCGACTTTTCGGCATGCGACCGTACGCGGCCGACCGATGCGAACAGGATCACCGCCACTGCGCCGAACGACAGCCAGAAGCCGGGCCACAGCACTGCCCACGGATCGAGCAAGGCCACGACGCCCAGCGCCGCGCACAGCACATGCGACACGCTGGTGAGGCGGCCAAACCAGAGCGCGGCAGCCACCACCGACAACATGTACAGTGTGCGCTGCGCGGGCACGCCGAAACCTGCCAGCAGCACATACAGCAGGGCAACCAGCGCGCCCGCCAGCGCCGCCGCCTTTTGTGCCGGCAGCAACAACGGCAGGTCAGCGAGGGTGAAGAAAGAACGCCGCCACAACGCAAATACCAGGCCGGCAAACATCGCAGCGATCATCGTGACATGCAGGCCGGAGATCGAGATCAGATGCGACACGCCGGTCCGGTTGAAAACTGTCCAGTCGGACTGGCTGACGGCGCGCTGGTCGCCGATCACGAGCGCGACGATCACGCCGGCATAGGGCTCGTCCGGCAGCGCCGCGACGATCCGGTCGCGCAGCCAGCTCCGACCGCGCTGCACGACATTGCCGAACGAAGTGGCGAATTCATCCAGCCGCCGGTTTTTCAAGGCCAGGTCCTGGTCCGGCCGCACGGCGCCTGTGGCGCGCAGGTTTTGCTCCAGCAGCCACACCTCGTAATCGAAACCGTAGGGATTGGCATTGCCATGCGGACGGCGCAGACGCACCGTCAATTGCCAGCGTTCGCCCGGCTGCAGCGTTATCGCCGCCGGCCGGCCGTCGGTGCCCGCTGCCGCGTACCATGACAATGCCAGCCGGGGCGGCAGTGACGGCGCGGCCTCGGCCGGCGCGATGATACGCTCGACTGCAAAATTGAACCGTACGCCCTGCTCTGCGTAATACGGCAGGCTGTCGACGGTGCCGACGACGGTGAGGTCGCGCCCTTCCCACTCCTTCGGCAGCTCCTGCGCCAGATAATGCGATGCAAACAGCGCAGCCCAGGCAAAGCCGATCAGCACTCCGCCGGCGCCCAGCATGACCACCTTGAGCGCAGGACGCGCAATGCGGCGAGAAAAAACAAGGAATGCCAGTGCGGTGGCAACCTGCAGCGCCAGCACGTACTGCTGCGGCAGCGCCGCCTGATTCTGCAGCCAGGCGACACCCAGCGCGAAACCGAGGATGGCGCTGCGCATGGCCTCAGTTCAGCTGCGCCAGGCGCGGCAGTACGGCATGCGCGTTGTCGGAAGTAATGCGGGCCGCCTGCGCAGGCGGAATGCCGCGCAGCGCGGCAAGCTCCTGGCCGATGCGCGGCAGCTGCTCGGGGCTGTTGCGGCCGCGATGGATCCATGCCGGTGGGATGTCGGGCGCGTCGGTTTCCAGCACCAGCGACTGTTCCGGCAGTTCGGCGGCCAGGCGCCTGATCTGCTGTGCACGGGTGAAAGTCATCGCGCCGCCGAATCCAAGCTTGAAGCCGAGCCGGATGAATTCCTGCGCCTGCTGGAAGCTGCCATTGAAGGCATGCACAATCCCTCCCGGGACCGCGATGCGGCGCAGGTACTTCAGGATGATGTCCTGCGAACGGCGCACGTGCAGCAGCACCGGCAAGCCGAAGTCGCGCGCGATCCTGAGCTGCTCGCTGTAGAAGAACTCCTGCTTTTCGCGCAACGGCTCGTCGCGCAGGCCGGGGACGAAGAAATCGAGGCCGATTTCGCCGACAGCGACTAAGCGCGGGTCGTGCAGCGCCGCTTCGACAGCGACGCGCAAGGCCGCTAGGTCATCCTGTGCCGCCTGCGGCACGAAGATCGGGTGGATACCCAGCGCATAAGTACAGTTCGGGTGCTGCCGGGCCAAGGCGCGGACGGTGTCGAAATTGCCGCGCTCGACGGCGGGGATCACGATGCGGGAGACGCCCTGCTGCGCCGCCCTGGCGGCAACCTCGCCAGCCTCGCCGCCGAATTCACTGGCATCGAGATGGCAATGGGTGTCAATCCACATAGGGATGCAACCCATCCTCCGACAGCCGCAGCACGCGGTCGCAATGCCGCGCCAGTTCGATGTCGTGGGTGACGATCACGAAGGCGGTGCCCAGCGTGCGCGACAATTCCAGCATCAGGTCGAAGGTCTTGTGCGCTGTGACCCGGTCGAGGTTGCCTGTCGGCTCGTCGGCCAGCACGCAGGCCGGCTGGGTCACCAGCGCGCGCGCCAGTGCCACGCGCTGGCGCTCGCCGCCGGACAACTCGCCCGGCACATGCGTCACACGCTTGGACAAGCCAACGCGCGCGAGGACCGCCTGCGCCGCCTCGTGCGCCTGCTGGCGGCCGACACGCCGAATCATGAGCGGCATGGCCACGTTGTCAAGTGCTGAAAATTCCGGCAGCAGGTGATGGAACTGGTACACGAAGCCGAGCGACTTGTTGCGCAGCTCGCCGCGCGCCTTTTCACTGAGGCCCGCGACGTCCTGGCCGAGCAGCGTGACGCTGCCTGCGCTCGGCGTATCGAGTCCGCCCAGCAGGTGCAACAGCGTCGACTTGCCCGAACCGGATGCGCCGACAATGGCAACACGCTCTCCCCTGTCCACGGAAAAGTCGATGCCTTTCAACACGTCGACCGAGTACTTCCCCTGCGTGAAGGTCTTGGCAAGGCCGCGGCATGACAATACGGTTTGATTCATCTCAAGTATTCCGGTCTGTTCGTCGTCATTCGTAGCGCAGCGCCTCGGCCGGCCGCACGCCGGCGGCGCGCCAGCTCGGGTACAGCGTGGCGAGGAAGGCCAGGATCACGGATACGGAGCCGATCGTCCATACATCGGGCCAGCGCAGGTCGGACGGCAAGGCGGTGATCAGGTAGATATCCTTGGACAGGAACTGCACGCCCAGCAGGTGCTCGATGAAGGGCACGATGACGTCGACGTTGAGCGCCACGATCACGCCCAGGCCGACCCCGATGGCTGTGCCGAGCAGGCCGACCAGCGCGCCCTGGATCATGAAGATTTTCATGATGGAGCCGGGCGACGCGCCCAGCGTGCGCAGGATCGCGATATCCGACTGCTTGTCGGTGACGGTCATCACCAGCGTCGACACCAGGTTGAAGGCGGCGACCGCCACGATCAGCGTAAGGATGATGAACATCATGCGCTTCTCGGTCTGCACGGCGGCAAACCAGGTGCGGTTCTGCTTGGACCAGTCGAGGATGTACAGGTTGCCGGACAGGATGCGGGACAAGGCCGTCGCCACCTGCGGCGCGCGTTGCATGTCTTGCACCCGCAGGCGCAGGCCGGACGGGCCGTCGAGCCGGAACATACGCATCGCGTCGTCGATCTGGATGAAGGCCAGGCTGGAGTCGTATTCGTTGTGTCCCGCCTCGAAGATGGCGCCAACCGTGAACTGCTTCAGGCGCGGCAGCACGCCGGCGGGCGTAACCTGCCCTTGCGGCGCGATCATCGTGACCTTGTCGCCGACCTCCACATGCAGTCCGCGCGCCAGTTCCTTGCCGAGGATGATGTTGAATTCGCCCGGTTGCAGGCTGCCGAAGCTACCGGCCTTGATCTGCTGCGCCACGTCCGACACCTTCGGCTCTTCCTGCGTGAGGATGCCGCGCACCATCACTCCGCGCACCGTGTCGTCATGCGTGAGCATGGCCTGCGCCGCCACGTACGGCGCTGCGCCGATGACTTCCTTGTCCTGGAAGGCTTCGCGCGCGGTGGCGCGCCAGTCCGGCATGCTGCCGCTGGCGTCGTACACCTCGATGTGCGACAGCACCGACAGCATGCGGTCGCGCACCTCCTTCTGGAAACCGTTCATCACTGACAGCACCACGATCAGCGCGGCCACGCCGAGCGCTATGCCGGCCATCGAAATGAGGGAAATGAAGGAAATGAAACTGTTGCGACCGCTGCGCCGTCCGGCGCGCGTATAGCGGATACCGACCAGCCATTCGAATGGTAGATTTTTGATGATGCTCAAAAGATGACTCCTGGAAGAGGTTGCGCATAAGCGGGCGTTTTCACGGACAGGCAAATCGCCCTAGACTTAATTGCAACTCCTTGATGCAGCCCGCAGTTTGCCACATAACGAGTTGGAGGAACAGGACAGGTACGCGGGCGGCTCCTACGCCTCGACCAGCAACGCCACCGGCAGCAGCGCCAAGGCATCGCGCATGAGCAGCTTTCCCGATGCCGTGCGCACAGTACGCCCCGTATACATGTCCATCCAGGTCGAGTTCGTCACGAACGACAAGTCGGCCGCCGTATCCTGCCAGACGTCGGCGGGCGCGACGGGCAAGCCATCGTCGCCCAGCAAGCGCACCGGCAAATGGGTCGCAAGGACGATCGCAGCGCGATCCTTCAGGCGGCGGGCGAATCCGATCGCATGGCTGGCCTGCGCTCCGGTGACGCCGAGCGGCTGGTAGGCGCCACGGAAAAACAGGTCGTGTTCACGCGCGCGCAGCCGCAGCGTACGGCGGACGATCTGCTGCTTGAGGCGCCCCGATTGCCAGCCTGCGACACCCGAGATGGGAGCATCTGCGCCTTGCAGCGCCTGCAGGCGCGCCGCGTAATCGACAGGGCGCCGGTTGTCCGGATCGACCAGGCTGAAGTCCCAGAACTCGGTTCCCTGGTACAGGTCGGGCACGCCGGGCGACGTCATACGCAGCACGGTCTGCGCGAGGCTGTTGACCACGCCCGCCGGGGTGAGCCTGCGCACGAAGGCGGCGAGCGCGGACAGGAACGCGTTTTCCGGCTTCACATCGAGAATGGCAAGCAGGAAGCGCCGGCAAGCCGCTTCGTACTCTTCGTTGGGCATGACCCAGTCGCTGACCTGCTTGGCTTCGCGCAGCGCCTTGGTCTGCCAGTTCTCGATGCGCCGGGCGAACTGGGCGACACCCTCCCGGTCCGTGATGTCGAGCCCGATCGGCCAGGCGCCCGCCAGCATCTGGTACAGCATCAGCTCGTCGGCGGGTTGCGGCGCGACCGAGGCCGAAATGCCGCCCTCCCCGGTCACGGTGCCGCGCGCCGGCGCATTCAGGTGCATCCACTCGTGCACGGTGCGCACCCACTCTCCGGCCAGCTCGCTGATTGCCGCGATGCGCGCACGCACGTCCTCGCCGCGCTTGTGATCGTGGGTCGCGGTGGCCAGCATCGAGTGGGGGAAGTGCGCAGCCCTGGCAAGGTTCGCTTCGTGGAACTCGCGGACGCTGATGGAAAATTCGCACGGATCGGAGCCGACCTCGTTGCGCGACAGCAGCCGCCCATAGCGGTAGAAGGCGGTATCCTCGACCGACTTGGCCGCCAGCGGCGGCGTCAGCTGCTGGAAGCGCGTGATGGCGCGCTGGTGCAGGCTGCGCACGCGCTGGCTGGCGGCGTCGCGCGGCGCGTCGCCGCCCAGCCAGCGCGCCAGCACGTCCAGGAGCGGCGCTTCGGTGCGCTCCACGCTGTGGCGCGCCTTTTCCAGCGTGCGGTCGATCACTTCCTGGTCCAGCTCGTCTCGGCCCTGGATGCCGGTATAGGTGCGGTACACCGGAAAATGCACCAGCAGTTCGGTAAATACGCGCCGGATCGCGCCCAGCGAATAGTCGCGCGTGCGCAGGTCGGTGCGCGCCACCGCATGCAGGGAGCGCGCGGTCGCCTCGAATTCGCCCGCCAGGTTGGCGGCAAGCAGCTGGCGCCGGGCCAGCCGCACCTCGTCCTGGAAGTCGAGGTCGCGCCCGCTCAGTTCCGACCATTGCGCGGAGAGCGGCGCCTCGCCGGCCGGATCGTGCAGCAGCGCGCCGACGCGGTCCATGAAATCGTAGCCGCTGGTGCCGTCGATGTCCCAGTCGCGCCGCAACTGCTCGTCATGCGCCAGGATCTTCTCGACGACGATGTAGGCCGGCGCCGGCGGCAGTTCCGGCGGGCGCTGCGCGGAGAGCGCCTGCAGCCGGCGCCGCAGCTTGCGGCAATAGGCGCCCGGATCGGCCAGGCCATCCACATGGTCGATGCGCACGCCGTCGATGAGCCCCTCGGTGTACAGCCGGAAGATCAGCGCATGGGTGGCCTCGAACACCTCGTCCTGCTCCACCCGCACGCCGGCCAGGTCGGTGACCTCGAAAAAGCGGCGCCAGTTGATGCCGTCGGCCGCGCAGCGCCACCACGCAAGGCGGTAATGCTGGCACTCCAGCAGCGCATGCAGATTCTCGAACCCCTGCGGCGTTTGCACAGAATAATGCGCGAGGGCCGCCTCGATGTCGGCGCGGCCCTCGCTGCTGCGCGCCAGTTCGCGCAGCAGGCTGCAGCCCATATCGGCATTGTGCTGGGTGAGCGCACCGCGCTCGCGCCCGCCCTCCTCGAAGGTGGCAATCGCCGCGTTCAGGCGCGGCGAGCCGGCCGCGCGCAAAATGCCGGCGTAGTCTGCCGGAGCGATCGGAAAGCAGTGCGTGTAGTACGCCGCATGGAACTTGCCGCGCTCGGCATTGAACTGCAGCCGGATCTCGCCCGCGCCCAGCACGTCGCCGTACGGCTGCCCCAGGAACGGCGCCATCACCTTGCCGTGCAGGGACTCGTCGGCCGGATGCCAGTCGATATCGAACCAGTGCGCGTAGGGGCTGCCCGGCCCCCATTCGAGCACGTGCTGCCACCACGGGTTTTCGGCGCCCACGCCCATGTGGTTAGGCACGATGTCGAGGATGAGCCCCATGTCAGCCGCGCGCAGGCGCCCGACCAGCAGGCGCAGCCCTTCCTCGCCGCCGAGCTCCGGGTTGATATGGGTGGGATCGACGATGTCGTAGCCGTGCATTGAGCCGCTGCGCGCGGTCAGGATCGGCGACGCATAAATGTGGCTGACGCCGAGCGATGCGCAATAAGGCACCACCTCGGCCGCCTGCTCGAAATTGAAATCCCTGTGCAGCTGCAACCTGGCGGTGGACGACGGAATGGACATCATGATTCCTTGAAGGAGCGGTTGCGGTTCATGGCTGCAAGCCGGTTCGCCACCGCCGGTTCGTCGAGCAGCCGGTCAACCGTTTGCGGCAGGCGGCGGCGCCAGTTGGGATGGGTGTCGACCGTGCCGGGCAGATTGGGGGACTCCTGCAGGCCGAGCGCATCCTCCACCGGCAGCACCGCCAGCGGCGCGGGCGCGGCGGCGATGAAGGCCGCTGCCGCATCGACCACCGGCGCACTCTGATCCGAGGCAGGCATCGTGCCGTGCGCATTGCCCGTTTCGATCAAGGCTTGCCACAGTTCGCCGCGCTCGCGTGCGCGGTCGTGTCGCGCGTCGCTTTCGGACTGGCCCGGCGCAAGCAAGTCGAGCCGCGCGCGCCAGTCGATGTCGCGCTCCTGCCACCAGCCGGCAATCGTCGGCAGGTCGTGGGTAGTGGTGGTCGCAATCGCATGGCGCGGCCATTCGCCGGGATGCAGGAAGCGCGCACCGTGACGCTGGAACATCAGCACCCGGATGCCCAGCAGCCCGGCCTGCGCCAGCTGCGTATCGAAGCCTTCGGGCACGGTGCCGAGGTCTTCGCCGATGACAATCGCGCGATGGCGCCACGATTCCAGCGCGATCAGGCGCAGCAAGTCCTTTAGCGGATAGCGCAGGTAGGCGCCCTGCTGAGGCGATGCGCCGTTCGGCACCAGCCACAGGCGGGTCAGGCCGAGCACATGGTCGATGCGCGCGCCGCCGGCATGGGCAAAGGTGGCGCGCAGCATCTCGATGTAGGCGCCGAAGCCCTGCGCCTTCATCGCATGCGGAGAGAACGCGCCGAGCCCCCAGCTCTGGCCGTGCGTGTTGAGCACGTCCGGCGGCGCACCGACCGACAGGCCGTTGATGATCTCTGCCTGCCGGCTCCATGCCTGGCTGCCGTCGTTGTCGGCGCCCACCGCCAGATCGGTGATCAATCCGATCGGCATGCCTGCGTCGCGCGCCGCCTTTTGTGCGCCAGACAGGCCGCGTGCGGCCTGCCATTGCAGGAATTCGTGGAAGCCAACTTCGGCGGCGTGCTGGTGCGCGAACGCCTCGACGTCGGCGCTGCGCGGGTCGCGCAGGCCTGCGGGCCAGGTGCGCCAGTCGCCGCTCTCGCCGTGCCCGACGCGCCACGCATGCAAGGCCTCGAAGCGCGCATGGTCTCGCAGCGCATCCCCGCCCTGCCGGCGGAATTGTTCGAAGTCACCGCCGGCATCGCCTGCGACAAAACGTTCGTGCAGGCGCCGCAACAGCGCCAGCCGCAGCGAAGCAGCCGCCGGCCAGTCGATCAGCTCATCCTGCTCCAGCGCGGCGTACCTGGCGGCGGCGTCCGCGCCGAGCCCGGCCAGGGCCGCCGCCATCGCATCGGCTCCCAGCACCGCCGCCGGGTCGATATGCAAGGCATTCAGGAACAGCCGGCTGGAAGGCCCGTAGGGGCTGAAGCGGCGCACATCGGCGCTGAACATCGCATGCACCGGGCTGATCGCCACTGCCGACGCGCCATGCGCTGCGGCCGAGCGCACCAGCGCAGACAGGCCGCTGAAGTCGCCGATGCCGCCGTCGCCGGAGCGCCTGATCGAATACAGCTGCACACCCAGCCCCCACAGGCGCAGATCTGGCGGCGAGCTGCCGGCGCCGGCGGTGAGCGTATCGGCCACGCCGAAACAGCGCGGCGGCGCCACCGCCAGCGTCGCCGTTTCATTCGCCACCAGCAGGCGATGATAGCCATAGCGTTCGAGCGCCGGCAGCACGGCGCCTGCCGACACGTCATCGGGAAAGCGGCCGTCGACATGGCCGCCGTCTTCGAGCTCGATGCGGTAAGGCATGCCGGCCAAGTGCGGCATCGGCGCCAGGCGGATCGGTTCCCCGACCGTGCCCGTCGCCAGGGTAGGCAGCCGGTCCGCGTCGTGCAGCGCGGCCAGGCGCGCGATGCTGTCGCGGCGCTGCTCGTCGCTGGCGCAGGGGAAGCCGAGCGCCTCGAGGATCGCCCGCAGCGCATCCGGCGCCACCTGCATCGGCTGTCCAAAGGCATTGGTCCATTCATGCGACAGGCCGGCAGCCCGCGCCAGATTCAACACGTCTGCATCGTTCATGCCGAAGCCTCCAGAACCGCGATGAAGGCGTTCGATGGCAGTTCGTTGCTGGGCACCGAATTCTCCACGCCTCCGGTTGCAAAAAGAATCGTTCCGCCCTGGCCGTCGGCCAGCCGGTGATAGCTGATCGGCGCCGGTGCCGCGCCAAGATTGATGGCGACCATCAGCGCCTTGCCGTCCGCCATGCGCCAGCGTGCCTTCACCGCGGATTTGCCGATGATTTCGGCACCGAGCGCCTGCGCCGCATGCAGGCGCGGAACGATGTGCGTGCGCCGGATGTCAAGCAGGCTCTTTATCCAGTCGCGCCAGGCGACGGCAACATCGGCGTCGGGCTTCGGAATCGAGTCGAGGAAGGTTTGCTCGTCGTTCGGATCGGGAATCCGCTCGCGGCGGGCCGGGTCGGAGAAGGCGGAAAAGCGCGCGAATTCCTGGCGCCGCCCGCTGCGCACCGCGTCGGCCAGCTGCGGCGTCAGGTGGCTGGTGAAATACAGGAAAGGCTGGGTCGCGCCGTATTCCTCGCCCATGAACAGCAGCGGAATCTGCGGCGACAACAGCAGGAGCGCGACCGCCGCGCGCAGCGCATGCGGGTCAGCCAGCGTTGTGAGGCGGTCGCCGAAGGCGCGGTTGCCGATCTGGTCGTGATTCTGCAGGAAGAAAACGAAGGATGTCGGCGGCAAGTGCGCGCTCGGCTCGCCGCGCAAGGCGCCGCCCGCATAGAGCGAGGTCTCGCCCTGGTAGATGAAGCCTTCGGCCAGCCCGCGCGCCAGCTTTTCCGACGACTGATTGACGTAGCCGGCATAGTAGCCCTCGTGCTCGCCGGTCAGCATCACATGCACGATGTGGTGCATGTCGTCGTTCCACTGGGCGTCGAACAGGCGGGAAGGAGTGCGCTCAAGCAGGCGCGCGCTGTTGTCGTCGTTTTCCAGCACCAGGTGCACGTGGCGCTGCGGCGGCATGCTGGCGCGCACCCGCTGCGCCAGTTCCACCAGCCAGTCCCTCTCGCTGATGGCATGCACCGCATCCAGCCGCAGGCCGTCGAAACGGAACTCGTGCAGCCAGTAGAGCGCATTCTCCGTGAAAAAGTCGCGCACCTCGCGTCGGCGGAAGTCGATCGCCTGCCCCCACGGCGTTTGGATGTCGTCGCGGAAGAAGGACGAGGCATAGGCGCCAAGGTAATTGCCATCCGGCCCGAAGTGGTTGTACACCACGTCCAGGAAGACCATCATGCCCAGCCCGTGCGCTGCGTCGATCAGTTCCTTGAGCTGGTCCGGCGTGCCGTAGGCCGCATCCGGCGCATAGGGCAGCACACCGTCGTAGCCCCAGTTGCGCGGCCCCGGAAAATCGGCGACCGGCATCAGCTCGACCGCGGTGATGCCGATGTCCGCGAGCGCCGGCAATTGCCGCATCACGCCCCGGAATCCTTCGCGGCCGCCGAACGCGCCCACATGCAGCTCGTACAGGACGGTTTCGTGCCAGGGCCGGCCATTCCAATCGGTGTTTTTCCATTGATAAGAGCCGGGGTCGCACACGATGCTGGCATCATGCACGTCGCCGGCCTGGGCGCGCGACGCCGGGTCGGGCACCGCCAGGCCGGGTTCGACTCGGTAGCGGTAACGCGCTCCGGCACCGCACTCGGCATGGGCCTCGAACCAGCCGCCGTCAAGCCGCTTCATCGGCAGCGCCGCCATGCCGTCGATCTCGACGCTGGCCTGCGCCTTGTCGGGCGCCCACAGGCGAAAGCGGGTGCGGTTGGGCGCGACCAGTTGCGCGCCGAAGGATGGATTAAATGGTGACATGTTCGGCTATCAGTAATAAGGCGCTATGCGCGAACACCCGGATCCTGTTGTGCTGCACGGCCCGGGCGCGTCCGCCTCCATGCGACTGCTCGGCGGCATCGAGCAGCACCTGCCACGGCATTTCCGGCTTTGGCAGGTCGAACTCGCGGTCTTCGGAAAAGGCGTTGAGCAGCAGCAGCGATGCGGACACCGTGCCGGCGTGCGGGTTGCCGGCCGTACGGCGCAACGCCAGCAAGCGCCCTTCCGCAAAGTGCCAGCGCTCCGGCGTCATCTCTTCGCCGGTCTCGTCGAACCAGCTGATGTCGGGAAGGCGATGCATCGTCTTCGGTCGCGATTTCAGAAAGCGCGTGCTGCACAGCGTCGGCAGTTCGCGCCGCAGCGCGATGCAGCGCCGCGTGAAATCGAGCAGTGCGCACCCGGCTTCGGTGTCGAGCAGGCTCCAGTCGAACCAGGAAATGTCGGACTCCTGGCAATACGGATTGTTGTTGCCGTTCTGGCTGCGGCCGAACTCGTCGCCGCCCAGCAGCATCGGCGTGCCGTTGGCAAGCAGCAGCGTCATCAGCATGGCGCGCTTGACCTTCTCGCGCGTGGCGAGCACTTTCGGGGAAGCTGTCGGCCCCTCCTCGCCCCAGTTGCAGCTGCGGTTTTCATTGCTGCCGTCGCGGTTTTCCTCGAGGTTGGCTTCGTTGTGCTTCTGGTTGTAGCTGACCAGGTCCTGCAGTGTGAAGCCGTCATGGGCCGTAACGAAATTGACCGAGGCCCACGAGCGGCGGCGGTGGTGATTGAACAGGTCGGCCGACCCGAGCAGGCGGCTGGCAATCGCGCCGCGCATGCCGGGGTCGCCGCGCCAGAAGCTGCGCACGTCGTCGCGGAAGCGGTCGTTCCATTCGGCTATGCCAGGAGGATGGTTGCCGACCTGATAGCCGCCGGGGCCGAGGTCCCACGGTTCGGAAATCAGCTTGACGCCCGCCAGCGCCGGGTCCTGCAACAGCGCATCGAAAAAGCCCGAGCCGGGGTCGAAGCCGTGATGCTCGCGCCCGAGCGTGGCGCCGAGGTCGAAGCGGAATCCGTCGACGTGGAATTCCTGCACCCAGTAGCGCAGCGAATCCATCACCATCTGAATCACGCGCGGATGCGACATGTTGAGGGTGTTGCCGCAGCCGGTGTCGTTGACGTTGTGCCGCAGGTTGTTGTCCTGCAGCCGGTAGTAGCTGGCGTTGTCCAGCCCGCGCAGCGACAGGGTGGGGCCCAGTTCGCTTTCCTCGCAGGTATGGTTGTACACCACGTCGAGGATGACCTCGATGCCGGCTGCATGCAGCTGGCGCACCGCGTGGCGCATTTCGTCGGGCGAGCCGCTCGACAGATAGCGCGGCTCCGGGCAGAAAAAAGACAGCGTGTTGTACCCCCAATAATTGGCCAGCCCGCTTGCCAGCAGGCGGCGGTCCTGCAGGACGGCGTGCACCGGCAACAGCTCGACGGCGGTGATGCCGAGCTTGACGAGATAATCGATCACCCACGGATTGGCCAGCCCGGCGAAGCTGCCGCGCTCGTCGGCCGGCACGCGCGGCGCGCGCAGGGTCATGCCGCGTACGTGGGTTTCATAGATCACAGTCCGCTCCCACGGCACCCGGGGCGGGGCGTCGCCGTGCCAGTGGAAGGTGGAATTGGCGACCACGGCCTTGGGCATGGACGGCGCGCTGTCGCGATGGTCGAACGACAGATCGGCGCGCGGCGAATGGATGCGGTAGCCGTACAGGGTGTCGGCCCAGCGCACCTGCCCGGATAGGCGCTTTGCATAGGGATCGAGCAGCAGCTTGTTCGGATTGAAGCGATGCCCCTGCTCCGGCTGATACGGGCCGTAGGCGCGGTAGCCGTACAGCGCGCCGGGATGCACGCCCGGCAGATAGCCGTGCCACACTTCGTTGGTACATTCCGGCAGCGCGCAGCGCGCCAGCTCGTGCCGCCCCGTGGCGTCGAAAAAGCACAGCTCGATCCTTTCCGCATGCGCGGAAAACACTGCGAAATTGGTGCCTGTGCCGTCATAGGTCGCACCCAGCGGATAGGGTGAGCCCGGCTGGATGGATGCCAGAGGCAGGTGCAGGGCCGCCATTCTCAGTGCGCCGGATACTGCGCCGGTTTCAGGATCAGCACCGCCAGCGGCGGCAGCCGCAGCTGCAGCGATTGCTCCATGCCGTGCGCGGGATGAGCGTCGGCGCGGATTGCCTCGCCGTTGCCCATGCCGGCGCCGCCGTAGGCCGCGGCATCGGTGTTCATGACTTCCCGCCATTCCCCGCCTGTCGGCACGCCGATGCGGTAGCCCTCGCGCGGCACGGGCGTCATGTTCAGCACCACCACCACTGGCGCGTCGCCGGCGTCGCCCTTGCGCAGGAACGCAAACACGCTGTTGTGGTTGTCGTCGCCGATCACCCAGGCAAACCCCTCCGGGCTGGCATCCTTGCGATGCAGGGCCGGCTCGGCGGCGTAGATGCGATTGAGGTCGCGCACCAGCCGCTGCACGCCGCGGTGCGCCGGATTGTCCAGCAGGCTCCAGTCGGGCGAGGCGTCATGGTTCCACTCCGTCTGCTGCGCGATCTCGCAGCCCATGAACAGCAGCTTCTTGCCGGGATGCGCCCACATGAAGCCGAGATAGGAGCGCAGGTTGGCCAGCCGCTGCCAGTTGTCCGCGCCCGGCATCTTGTTGAGCAGCGAACCCTTGCCGTGCACCACTTCGTCATGCGAAATCGGCAGGACGAATTTTTCCGAAAACGCGTAGATCAGGCCGAAGGTCATGTCGTGGTGATGGTACTGGCGATACAGCGGGTCGTAGGCCATGTAGCGCAGGGTGTCGTGCATCCAGCCCATGTTCCACTTATGGGTAAAGCCCAGGCCGCCCTCGACCACCGGCGAGGACACGCCCGGCCAGGCAGTCGACTCTTCGGCGATCATCATCGCGCCGGGACAGCGTTCGCCGATGACCTGGTTAAGGTTGCGCAGGAATGCCACGGCTTCCAGATTTTCCCTGCCGCCGTACACGTTCGGCACCCATTCGCCGTGCTTGCGGCTGTAGTCGCGGTACAGCATCGAGGCGACCGCGTCCACCCGCAGGCCGTCGACGTGGTAGCGCTCCAGCCATTCCAGCGCACTGGCGATCAAAAACGAGCAGACCTCGTTGCGCCCCAGGTTGTAGATCAGCGTGTTCCAGTCCTGGTGGAAGCCTTCGCGCGGGTCCTGGTGCTCGTAGAGCGCCGTGCCGTCGAAGCGCACCAGGCCATGCGCGTCGGTCGGAAAATGCGCGGGGACCCAGTCCAGTATTACGCCCAATCCAGCGGCATGGCAGCGGTCGACGAAGGAGGCGAAGCCGGCCGGCGGACCAAAGCGCGCAGTCGGCGCGAACAGCCCGAGCGGCTGGTAGCCCCAGGAGCCGCCGAACGGGTGTTCCATGATCGGCAGGAACTCGATATGGGTAAAGCCCATGCCTAGCGCGTACGGAATCAGGCGGTCGCCCAGCTCGTGCCAGTTCAGGCTGCGGCTGTCCTCCTCGAGGATGCGCAGCCAGGAGCCGGCGTGCACTTCATAGATCGACAGCGGCGCGGCGGCATGATGGCGCGCCGCGCGGCTGGCCATCCAGTCGCCGTCGCTCCAGCGGAACGGCAGGTCGGACGCCACCACCGAAACGGTCGATGGCGGCGGCTCGGTGGCGCGCGCGACGGGATCGGCCTTGAGCGGCAGCACGTTGCCGTCGACGCCGACGATTTCGTACTGGTAGCGCGCGCCGCTTTTCAGGCGCGGGATGAACAATTCCCACACGCCGGCCTCCAGGCGCAGGCGCATCGGATGGCGCCGGCCGTCCCACTGGTTGAAGTCGCCCACCACCGACACGCGCCGCGCGTTGGGCGCCCAGACGGCAAAGCGGGTGCCGGCCACGCCGTCGATCGTCATCGGGTTGGCGCCCAGGCAGTTTCCCAGTTCGCGGTGCGTGCCCTCGCGCAGCAGGTGCATGTCGAGCTCGCCCAGCAGCAGGCCGAAGCGGTACGGGTCCTCCATGTACTGCATGTGCTCGCCGCCGGCGGCGGTCGGCCAGGTCACGCGCAGCAGGTAGTCCTGGCCCGGCGCCAGGAGCGGCGCGCCGCTGACGAACAGGCCGCTCTGATTGACGTTGTAGAGCGATTCGAGCAGGCGGCTGCCGGTATCGTTGCCCGGCAGGCGTTCCACCACGTCGACCGCCAGCGCGCCGGGCTGAAACGTGCGAACGACGATGTTGTCTTCCATCCGGTGCGGCCCGAACAGCGCGAACGGATCCGCCAGGCGCCCGTGCAGGACCGCGTCGATGGTTCTCTGGTCGATCCCGGTCAGTTGTGCAACTGCGTCGTCGGTGAGTTCGGTCATGCAATCACTCTCTTTCTGAAACATTTGGTCAGTGGCGGCATTCGCCGGTGCGGCGCGAATCTCGGCTCAATGCGCCCTTCCCCTTTCACAGCAACTCGTCGGCGATCTTGGCCAGCCCGTTCATCGGCACCGGTATCCATGTCGGCCGGTTCGCCGCCTCGTAGCAGATTTCATAGCCGGCCTTTTCCAGCATGAACAGCTGCAGCAGCGCGCGCTCGGCTTCCGGCGGCATCTTGAACGGCCCGGTATAGGCCGCCTCGCGGTAGGCGTCGAGGAACGCCGCCTGGCAGGACGGCGCGAAGTTGCGGATGATCTGCTGCTTGCGCAGCTCCGCCGCTTCGTCCAGATCGGCCGGCCCGGCCTTGCCGGCGAACGCCGCGGCGTAATCGAAGGAACGCAGCAGGCCCGCCACGTCGCGCAGCGGGCTCGCCTTGCCGCGCCGCTGCTCCAGCGGTTTGGCCGGCTCGCCCTCGAAATCGACGATATAGACGTCGCGATGGGCCACCAGCACCTGGCCGAGATGGAAGTCACCGTGGACGCGAGTACGCAGGGTTCCCAGTCCAGCCTGCGCGAGGCGGTCGATCTGTGTCAGCAGGCGGTCGTGCCGACCCAGGAGCCGCGCCACCCGTTGCGCCTCGGCGTCGCTGCTCCATTCACTGCGCCCGCGGAGCGTGCCGAAGGCGGCTTCCAGCTGGCGCTTTGCGCCCTCCGCCCATTCCGCGACATCGGCCGCGCCGGCGGCTTCGGGCGCAAAGGCGGGATCGCCGGTCGGGGTGGCGAGCGCCGCGTGCATCTCGCCGAGGCGCTTGCCCAGCATGGTCGACAGCTGCAGCAGTTCGTCCTCCGGCGACGGGATGTCGCTGTCGGCTTCAGCCGCGGCAATCGGCTCGGACACGGCAGCCTGCTGGATCCAGCGCGACAGGGTGTCGAGCACCCATTGCCAGGCGTCGCCCTGGTTGTGGATGAACTGCTGCAGCAGGATCATGGTGTGGCGCGTGCCGTCCTGGCCCACGCGCGTGGCCTCGCCCAGCATCTTCGGCGCGTTGGCGTAGCCAAGCGCGGTCAGGTAGCGGCCCATCTCGGCTTCTGGATGCACGCCTGGCAACAGGCGGCGGATCACCTTCAGCACGATCGCATCCTGCAGCACGAGCGAGCTGTTGGACTGCTCGCCCGCCATCCGCTGTACGTCCGGTTCCTGGCTGATGTCGACTTCCTGCAGCGCGTCGGTCGGAATGAAGCGGATCTCGCCATCTTCCGCCGGCAGCGTCGCGCCGCTCCGCATCAGCTCCACGATCACGTAGGCAAACGAATCGAGCACGAAGGCGTCGGTAAGCAGGCCGACATGCCGGCCGCGCCGTATCCGTGCCAGCGCCAGCTGGTTCGGCAACGCGGTGACGATATCGTCTTCGCGGATATAGCCAAGCGGCAGCAGATAGCGGTCGCTGCCGCCAGCCGTGGAGGTCTCGATCTCGGCCAGCATCGACGGCACGATGTGCGGGCGCACCTGCGACGCCGGCAGCATGGTCGCCATCGCGATACGGGCCGACTGCAGCTTTTCCTGCTTGGCCGCATACCAGCGGCGCTTCGGCAGGTAGGCCGGCAGCGCCTCGTTTTCGAGGATGGCGCGGCGCGGCGCTTCCAGCAGTTCCGTGACGCTGTTGCGCAGCACCAGCGTGGCCAGCTCCGGCAGCGGCTCGGGCGCGGGCGAATGCCAGGCCGGCATGCGCGCCTCCGTCGCCAGCAAAAACCAGTAGAAGCCGTAAGGCGGCAGCGTCAGCAGGTAAGGCAGCTTGCCGATCGGGGGAAAGGCCGAGCCTCCCAGCATTTCCAGCGGAATGCGCCCCGCATAGCTGGACAGGTCGAGCTCGACGGCCTGCGCCGAACGCGAGACATTGGCCACGCACAGGATGGTTTCCACCACCTCCTCGTCGGCGCGGTATTCGCGCAGGTAAGCGAGGATGCGCCGGTTGTTCGGCGACAGGACGGTAAGCGTGCCGCGCCCGAACGAGCAATGCTGCTTGCGCACCGTAAGCATGCGGCGCATCCAGTTCAGCTGCGAATACGGGTCGACCAGCTGCGCCTCCACATTGACCGCCTCGTAGCCGTACACCGGGTCCATGATGGCCGGCAGCACCAGCTTGGCCGGATCGGCGCGCGAAAAGCCACCGTTGCGATCCGGCGTCCATTGCATCGGCGTGCGCACGCCGTCACGGTCGCCCAGGTGGATGTTGTCGCCCATGCCGATCTCGTCGCCGTAATAGATGACCGGCGTGCCCGGCATCGACAGCAGGAAGCTGGTGAGCAGCTCGGTGCGGCGGCGGTCGCGTTCCAGCAGCGGCGCCAGGCGCCGGCGGATGCCGAGGTTGATGCGGGCGCGTTTTTCGGACGCGTAGAAATTCCAGAGGTAATCGCGCTCCTTGTCGGTCACCATTTCCAGCGTCAGCTCGTCGTGGTTGCGCAGGAAGATCGCCCACTGGCAGTGGTCCGGGATTTCCGGGGTCTGGCGCAGGATGTCGGCGATCGGAAAGCGATCTTCCTGCGCCAGCGCCATGTACATGCGCGGCATGAGCGGAAAGTGGAACGCCATGTGGCATTCCTCGTCGAAGTACGGACGCACGTCTTCCGGCCACATGTTGGCTTCGGCCAGCAGCATCCGTCCCGGATACTTGCGGTCGACTTCGGCGCGGATGCGCTTGAGGATCGCATGCGTCTCCGGCAGGTTTTCGTTGCTGGTGCCTTCGCGTTCGACCAGGTAAGGCACCGCGTCCAGCCGCAGACCGTCCACGCCCATGTCCAGCCAGTAGCCCATGATGCCGAGCACGGCATCCAGCACTTCCGGGTTGTCGAAGTTCAGGTCGGGCTGGTGCGAGTAGAAGCGATGCCAGAAAAACGCGTTCGCCACCGGGTCCCAGGTCCAGTTCGACTTCTCGGTGTCGCAGAAGATGATGCGCGTGCCGCTGTAGGCCTGGTCGTTGTCGGACCACACGTAGAAGTTGCGCTCGCTGGAGCCCGGCGGCGCCTGGCGCGCGCGCTGGAACCACGGATGCTGGTCAGAGGTATGGTTGACCACCAGCTCGGTGATCACGCGCAGCCCGCGCGCATGCGCCTCGGCGATGAATTCGCGCGCATCGTCCATGGTGCCGTAGTCCGGATGCACGCCCGTGTACTCGGAGATGTCGTAGCCGTCGTCGCGCCGCGGCGAGGGATAGAACGGCAGCAGCCAGATGGTATTGACGCCAAGGTCCGCGATGTAGTCGAGCTTGTCGATGAGCCCGGCAAAATCGCCGATGCCGTCATTGTTGGCATCGAAAAACGATTTGACGTGCACCTGATAGATGATGGCGTCCTTGTACCAGAGCGGGTCGTCAGTGAATGGCATGCTTTGTATTGCGGGCGAAGAAACGGAGTTGCGTCTGGTTGCCTTGCGGCGGTCGGTGTCCATATCCATGTCGATGCTCACTTGGTTGCCTGCTTTTGCCTACTTGTGCCTTATCCGCCAGATCGCGTACGGGCAAATAAACGGATCGAGCCTCAGTTGCTGGTGCTTCCCATGCCAGGCCAAATGCGTGCCGTTGACCAGGTCGTCGACGTCGAGGGTGCCGTCGTCGGCCATGCCGAACTCCCACAAGGGCAATTCCAGCATCGTGTCGTGCGCGGCGAACGGATCGAGGTTGATCGCGACCAGCACCACGTTGTCGCCGGAATAGCTACCTTTGTGCTGGCAGCTGTCGGCCGGCGGCGTGGCCTTGATGAAGAACAGGATGTTGTCGTCGGACGCATGCAGGAAGCGGATGTTCAGGTGCGTCTGCAGCGCCGGATTCTCGGCGCGGATGCGGTTCAACTGCGTGATCTCGCCGATGATGTTGCCCGGCCGGTTCCAGTCCCAGGCGCGGATCTCGTATTTTTCCGAATCGAGATACTCTTCCTTGCCGGGAATCGGCGTTCCCTCGCACAGCTCGAAGCCGCTGTACATGCCCCACAGCCCCGACAGCGTGGTGGCCAGCGCGGCGCGGATCAGAAAGCCCGGGCGG
The DNA here is from genome assembly GCF_000818395.1 of Noviherbaspirillum autotrophicum. GTDB lineage: Bacteria > Pseudomonadota > Gammaproteobacteria > Burkholderiales > Burkholderiaceae_D > Noviherbaspirillum > Noviherbaspirillum autotrophicum. The sequence goes on from NZ_JWJG01000028.1 coordinate 1,569,239, forward strand.
CCGGAACGCTGCAGGAAATACGGGTTGATGTCCGGCGTGTTGACGAAGAAGTGCGGGCGGAAGTATTCGCGCACCGGCGTGGTCGTCAGCTCGGTCACGTAATCGATGAATTCCTGCTTGCCGTGGCGCCAGGTGAAGTAAGTGTAGGACTGCGAGAAGCCGATCTTGGCCAGCCGGTACATCATCTTCGGGCGGGTGAAGGCTTCCGACAGAAAGATCGTGTCGGGGTAGCGGCCGCGGATATCGGCGATCATCCACTCCCAGAACGGCAGCGTCTTGGTGTGCGGATTGTCGACACGGAACACGCGCACGCCCTCCTGCGCCCAGAACTGCACCGCGTCGCGCAGCGCGATCCACAGGCCGGGAATGGCGCCGTCGGCGTAGAAGTCGACGTTGACGATGTCCTGGTATTTCTTCGGCGGGTTTTCCGCATAGCGGATGGTGCCGTCGGGGCGCCAGGCGAACCATTCCGGATGTGCCTTTAGCCAGGGATGGTCGGGCGAGCACTGGATCGCGAAATCGAGTGCCAGCTCCAGCCCGTGCCGGGCAGCCTCGTCGCGCAAATGGCGGAAGTCGTCCAGCGTGCCCAGCTGCGGATGCAGCGCATCGTGTCCGCCCTCGTCGGACCCGATCGCGTACGGGCTGCCGGGATCGTCCGGCGCGGCGCTCAGGCTGTTGTTGCGGCCTTTCCGGTGCTTTCTGCCGATCGGATGGATCGGCGGGAAGTACAGCGTATCGAAACCCATCGCCTGGATCGCGGGCAGGCGCTTTTCCACGTCGGCGAACGTGCCGTGGCGCGCCGGATCGCCGCTTTGCGATCGTGGAAACAGCTCATACCAGCTGGAATAGCGCGCCGCGGTGCGCTCGGCGTCGATGCGCATCGTCTCGCTGCGCACCGCGAACGGGCGCGCATCGGCCAGCCGCATCGCCTCGGCCATCGGCTCCGACAGCAGCACCGCGACCCGCTCGGCGTCCCTGGCGCCCTCCGGTCCGGCGCGGCTGTTTCCCGTCGGGGCCGCGGCCTGCAGCGAGCTGGCCATCGCCGCCAGCGCCTGCGCCACCTCGACCAGGCCCTTGTCCTGCGCATGCCGGGCCGCCGCTTCCACCAGCAGCCGCCCTTCCTCCAGTTCGACCGTCACGTTCAGGCCGGCGGTGGTCTTCTTTTCCAGCTCGTCGCGGTAAGTCGAAAACACGTCGCGCCAGGCTTCCACGGCAAACAGGTAGCGCCCGATGCGCGTGAGCGGCAGGGATGCCGCCCAGCGGTCATTGCCCGTCGCATGCATCCGTATTTCATGCCAGTCGGCTTCGTCCGCCGCGCGCCACAGGGCAATGACGGCCAGCTTGTCGTGCCCGTCGATGAATACGTCGGCTTCGATGCTGACCGATTCGCCGACGATGCGCTTGACCGGGAATTTGCCGCCATCCGCCGTCGGCGCGACTGCTTCGATCGCGATGCGCGGGCACTTCGCCGCGGCGGCCGCCGCCTCCCCGGGAACGGGAGGACACAGGATGGGCGCCAGCCGCTGCGCAATGAACATCCGAAAGCCGCCGGCGGGAAGTTCGAGCGGCATGTCCTGCGCTTGTTCCTCCACGTGGCCCGCATCCTTCGGCCAGAGCTGCTCGTAGCGGATGAAGCCATCGGCGCGCTCCAGCAGCTGGCTTTCATTAACCATGCAGGAACGCATCGCGTCGGCATTGGTGATGATGAGTAATGCCTTGTCAGAGCCGCCCGGCGCCGTGTTGCGCGACGCCTCGCGCAACAGGATGGCCGCGCCGGCGTCGGCGCCGCTCAGGAGGCGCGGCGCGCGCCCGTAAAAGGCGGCGCCCAGCGAGGCGATGAATGCATTGGCCTGCGCAATGTCGCCGCTCAAGTCGAACGGGGCATCCCGACGCACCGCGTTCCAGTCCGGCCGCGTGCCGTACAGGCCGGCCGCAAGGCCCGATGCGCCGTATTCGAAACCCATCGGCACCAGCAGGCCGTTGCCGGCGGCGCCCGCCAGTCCCAGTGCCCGCAGGTAGATCTGCCGCCGCACCGCCACGTCTTCGTTGCCGGTGAGGCGAGCGATCACCGGTCCGTCGGGGCTGTCGGGAAAGGCGATCGGTGGGGCCACGCGTGCCAGCCGGAACTGCTCATCGGCCAGCCAGCGCGAGCGGAAGTCCCACCACGCACCCGAAGAAAAGGTGGCATCGAAGCCGCAGCCGGCCAGTGCATCGATCTGCGCCGGCGTGCAGCCCGGCGTCCAGGCGAGAAAGCACGCCGCATCCTGCATTCGCCGGACAGCCTCGATCAGGCCTTTCCACAGCGCCGGCGGCTGTTGCGCGATATTAATGCACCGAAATCCCGCAACGCCTGCCGCAATCAACGGCTGCAACCGCTCGCGCCAATAGCCGGCAACCTGATCGAGCACATCCTGCCGCTCGTAGCGTACCGCGCGCGTTGCAATGCGGCGCGGCGCGCGGCGCGGGTCTGGCAACTCGTCATCTGCGCCGGCGCCAACGAACCAGTCCCCATGGCGCTCCAGCAGCGTCGCATCGGCACCAATGCTGCCCAGGTCCAGGTCGAGCAGCAGCCGCAACCGCTTTTGCGCACACGTGCGCGCCAGGGTTGCGGCCGCCTCATCCGACGCCGGCGACGCCACCATCACATGATCGAATCCCATCGCCGCGCATCGCTCAAGCTGCCCTTCCAGTTCCGATGCAGGACCGGCAAGTTCCGGGTCCAGGTAGTAAATCCGGGGAAGGAAAGGTTTCGATTTAGCCATGTCGTGAATGTTTTATTGGTCTACGCAGCCGCCACGCCTGCAATCATTTTCAATAGAGCAGCCGAGCCTGCGGTTTGTTCGCAAAAAGACATTCAGATGTCGCAAGCTTGTGTCACAAACATTGTCAGCCTCGCCAAACCGGGCCGCATACGCGCCTTAAGTAGTTGCGTGAGCGGAACAAATTGGCCTGTTCTTACCTCTACGACATTGCGCAATTCCAATAGGCAACAGATATTGTTGATCTCGTCCCCGCATCGCGGCCCTGCCAGTGAGCGCGACGAGCAAATGGATAACGCCGTGTTGGCCGAGCGCCGTCCGCAACGACGCACAGCCGGCGCCGCATATGATTGGTGAGACAGTTGATGATTATTTATCAGGTATATCCGCGCAGCTTTTACGACTCGAATAACGATGGCATCGGCGACCTGGCCGGTATCGAGCAAAAACTTGCGTATATCAAAAGCCTCGGCGTCGACGCGATCTGGATCAGCCCTTTTTTCAAGTCGCCGATGAAGGACTTCGGCTATGACGTGTCCGACTATCGTGCAGTCGATCCGATCTTCGGCACCATGGATGACTTCAAGAGCCTGATGAAGCGCGCCAAGGCGCTCGGGCTCGGCATCATCGTCGACATGGTGATTTCGCATACGTCGGAAGAACACGCGTGGTTCAGGCAGAGCCGCGCCCGCCAGAACAACAAGTCGGACTGGTACCTGTGGGCCGATCCGAGGCCGGATGGCAGCCCTCCCAACAACTGGGTATCGGTATTCGGCGGCCCGGCATGGCGCTGGGATGCGGAGCGGCGCCAGTACTATTTCCACTCCTTCCTCTCCAGCCAGCCCGACCTCAACATGCACAACGCGGATGTGCAAAACGCGGTGCTGGCGGAAATGGATTTCTGGCTTGACATGGGCGTATCCGGTTTCCGCTTCGATGCCTGCAATCATATTTTTCAGGATGAGATGCTGCGCAATAATCCGCCGCGCGACAATCCCGGCGATGCGCTGCATCCTTATGGCTACCAGGTGCATGTGTACGACCAGGGGCGGCCGGAAATGCTTCCCTTCCTGGAAAAGATTCGCACGCTGCTCGATGCCTATGGCGCCTTCAGCCTGGCGGAAGTGGGCGGCACCGATCCCCTGACGCTGATGGGGCAGTACACCCGGCCCGGACGGCTGCATTCGGCCTACAGCTTTGCGCTGATGCGCCCGGATTACAGCGCCCCGTATGTGCGCAACGTGATCGCGACGCTGGAAGAACACATCCAGGGGCCAAGCGCCGCCTGCTATGCGATGAGCAATCACGACAAGCCGCGCGTGGCCAGTCGCTGGCAGCATGGGCGCGACCGTGACGCCACCGCCCGCGAGCACTTGGCGCTGCTGTTCGCCATGCGCGGCGACATTTGCCTGTACCAGGGCGAAGAACTGGGCTTGCCGCAGTCGGATGTCCCATTCGAGCGCCTGCAAGACCCGTTCGGCATTTCGTTCTGGCCGAAATTCAAGGGCCGCGATGGCTGCCGCACGCCGATGCCATGGAATAACGCGCTGCATGGCGGATTCAGCAAGGCCGAACCGTGGCTGCCGGTCGATCCGATTCATGTCGACATGAACGTGGAGCACCAGGAAAGCGATGCGCACTCGACCCTGCGCTTTGCGCGCGAAATGATCGCCCTGCGCAATGCCCGCCCTGAATTACACAAAGGAAACATCGAATTGCTCGACGCGCCGGAAGGCGTACTCGCGTTTTCCCGTACCCACGAGGGCAGCCGGATCGTGTGCCTGTTCAACATGGACACTGTGCCGAAAAAGGTGCCGGGTTTCGGTGCAGCCGACATCGTATTCGGCCAGCATGCGGAGGTCGATGCCCATGTCGTGAGACTTGGCGCGAGCGGGTTTTGCATATTGCAGGCGTGATTTGCAGCTAAGCCAGGAGCGACGGCTTATCGGAAGGGTGGCTCTTGATAAGCGCACCAACTAGTCCCATTGACAGAATCGGGCCAAAAAGTGCCAAGGCAACCTGTTGAAAATAACAAAAAGAAACTTGGCATGTACAGCAACAGTTATTTTGAGCAACTATTGATATAAACCTAATCGGGTTGTAGTCACCTGTTTATAGTTTTGGCACTATCTCAGTTTTAGCCATACCATCATGAATGTTCACAATTTGGAGATGCCGTTTGTATCTCGTTAAATGGGTGACAACTGCTACGATCATTGCCTTTCCGGTCCTAGCAATTGTGCTTCACAACGCAGCAAACGCTTGCCTGCTCTTACTGTTGCTAAACAGCATTATTGCCGTACTGATTGGTATTCGCCCGGCAGGCTATGAATTTTCACGGTTCTTGAAGGACTACTGGCCCTTACATCTTGCGATGGCCTCGTGGTTTCTCGCTGTTTTGCTGAATCAGCTTTCACGCGGCGAATTTTCGGACGCCCCGTTCGATCGTACTTTACGACTAGGGATCTTTGCTCCAGTTTTCTGGATTATCTTGGCACTGGCTTTTCGTCAAATAAAGCATATGCAATGGAGCTTTATTGGCGGGACACTAATTGCCGCGATCGATGCATATGTTGTGACGCGGGGCGGAACAGAACGTCCTGGCAACATTGGTTTCATTCCCATCATTGCGTTCTCCAACATGACACTGCTATTGGGAGCTATGGCCCTGATATCGATAGGTTGGAATGAACGACACGAAAAGCTGCTCATCTTATTAAAAATACTGGCTTTCTGTGTCGCACTCTATGTCACGATCCTGACGCAAACTCGCGGCAGCTGGATTGCCATTCCAGCGATTGTCACCTTGGCGCTCGGCTTTTTTGCGAATTTTCTGCCGCGCTATAAATCAATTCTTGCCGGCGCATCGCTGCTTCTGATCGCAAGCACATTTACCTCCAGTAGTATCGTGCACAACCGATTTTCCGCTTTCGAGGGGGATATTGACCAATACCGCCAGGGAAATCGTGATACATCCTTAGGTGCACGAATCCAGATGTGGCAAGGGGCATGGATCCTCTTCAAGGAACATCCCTTGTTTGGGGTCGGCAGGGAAAATTTCAAGAAGGAAATGACTGGACTGGCGTCGAGAAAGATCGTCACACCCGCAGCGTCGGAGTTGGTTCATTCGCATAACGAAGTGCTGTTCAACATGGCAACCTACGGGATAGGGGGACTATTTTCCATACTGTCCATCTATTTTGTACCCGCCTACTACTTTGCCCGCGACCGAAGTCATCAGGACCGGCAAGTTAAAACTGCGGCCTACTTGGGTTTGTTGTTATGCATAAGCTTCTTCTTTTATGGTTTGGTTGACTTGATGTTTTTCTGGAATGTCACCGGCAGCTTTTACTCTATGAGCGTAGCGGTATTTATGACATGCATCATCAAGCGCAAAGAAGAAATCAAGCGTTTGCAGCCCGAGTAAATAAAGCAGGTTGGCTGTCTTTAGCAGGGCGCGTATACATCGATTCGTTCGTCGCGCAATTTCCCTCCTGCTGCTCCCGTCTCCACTGCAAAACGATCTCTGCGACAACATCAGGCGCAATGTTTTTCATGCAGTCGCAGCTAATTGTCTGTTTATCCGCGCACCCGAGACAGCTGGTCGGCATGTATAACGCCTGCGCATGCCGACCGACCGGTGCCCAACGCCCCGGATGCATTGGTCGTGTCGGCGGAAACAGACCAAGCGTACGCTGCCCAAGCGCAGCCGCCATATGCAAAGGTCCGGTGCCGCTCGCGATCAGTCCGTCTGCCATTTGAATAAAGGTCGCCAGCTGATCGAGCGTGAACTTGCCACATACATTACTTACATTTGGCAAGCGCAACAACTCCGATGCATTACGTTCAATCCATTGGCCTTCCTCAGCACTGCCAGTCACCCAAATGTGGATACTGGGATTGCTCCTTAACTGTTGTGCAAGCGCGAAAAAATTTTCCATCGGCCACTCGCGGCCGTGTCCGTTGGACTTCATATGGATAATCAGATTGAAGGGATGCGGCCGTAACAGCCGCCTGATTTGCTCGTCATCACAACTACTGAAACGATATAGCGCAGCAATTTCAGAAAGTTCGGGAATGGTCTTAAGGCCAAGCGGACGCAAGAACTCGAAATTGAACTGGGATTCATGCAAATCGGAGATTCTTTTTGAGAAACGCACACGTCGATTACAAAAAAGTAACTGATGCACTTTCTGCCTGGCATTCCCGATTCGGTTAGGTATTCCTGCCTTGAATGCAGCGACGGCTAATTGCTGGTCTGGCTGAGCAAAGATTACAGTATCGATATCCGAGCATGCGAAAAAGGTGACAAGATCGTGTGAAACACTTTCTAATTCAATCACCGCATCCACTGCTGTGCTGCGTCGCACTATGGCGGCTGCATACGCCCGGCACATAATGCTAATTTTGACTTGTGGAAATTTTTTCTTAAGCCATGTACATATCGGCAGAGTCAAGACGACGTCTCCGATATTATCGGTACGGCATATCAGGATATGAGAACACTTTATCGCCATTGCCTGTTTCAATTAGGTAATGATTAGAGTCGAACGATCATGCCATCCCAATATTTAGAGAATCTTGATAATTGTTAAACCGTGATGCAATACCATGCTGTAGATACGCGCGACTGCTCGGTTCACTCCCCCATATCCGCCAGCCGCAACTCCTTCGGCACGCGATTCGCAAACACCATCACGCTGTAGCCCTGCACGTCAACCGTGTCTTGCCTCATTTCCCGCGCCCGGCTGTCTTCCTCGGCGCTGTCTGTGAGCAGATACCAGCGCCGTTGTGGCGCCGGAAAGCTGAACGTGATCGGTTCATGCCAGGCATTGATGAACAACAGAACGATACCGGTGCGTCCTTTGTCGTCGACACCCGCACGCTGGACCGCCAATGCGCGGGCATCCGGGTTTTGCCATGCATCCGGTCCCAGTTCTTCAGCGCGCTCGTCGAACCAGGCAATGTCCCGCACGCCGGGCTCCAGCTCCGCGCCATAGTGAAACCGGTCTGATTGCAAAGCGGAAAAGTAATGCCGCATGATTCCCAGCCGGGCGACATAATTAACCAGCGAGCTGCCGGCGGGCGTTTGCGCCAACGTCCAGTCGACCCATGAAATGTCATTGTCCTGGCAATACGCGTTATTGTTTCCGCGCTGCGTGCGGCCGAACTCGTCTCCGGCCAGCAGCATCGGCGTGCCTTGCGCCAGCATTACCGTCGCGAGCATGGCGCGCCGTACACGCTCGCGCTGCGCCAGGATTGCGGCATCGTCGGTGGGGCCTTCCGTGCCCCAGTTCGCGCTGTAATTCTCGGAATGGCCGTCGTTGTTGTTTTCCCCATTTGCCTCGTTGTGCTTTTGCGAATAACTGACGACATCCTGCAAGGTGAAGCCGTCATGCGAGGCGACATAGTTGATCGATGCCCACGGCTTGCGGTGGCGCCGGCTGAACAAGTCGGCCGAGCCGGATAGGCGCGCCGCGAAATCGGCGCGCAGGCCGGCATCGCCGCGCCAGAAGCGCCGCACGCCGTCGCGAAACTTGTCGTTCCACTCCGCGAACCTGGGCGGATGATTGCCGAGCTGGTAGCCGCCGGGCCCGATGTCCCACGGCTCTGAAATCAGTTTCAGCCGCGACAGTAACGGGTCTTGCAGGATGGCATCGAAAAAGCCCGAACCCGGGTCGAAACCGGTGCCTTCGCGCCCCAGCGTGGCGCCGAGGTCGAAGCGAAAGCCGTCGATATGGAATGACTCCGCCCAGTAACGCAGCGAATCCATCACCATCTGCAGCACCCGCGGATGCGATATGTTGAGGGTATTGCCGCATCCGGTTTCATTGATGTAGTAACGCTCGTTGCCGGGCACCAGACGGAAGTAACTGGCATTGTCCAGGCCCCGAAAGCAGATGGTGGGCCCCAGTTCGTTGCCGCTGCTGGTATGGTTGTAAACCACGTCGAGGATGACTTCGATACCGGCCGCATGTAGCCGCCGTACTGCCAGGCGCATGTCATTCAGCCCGCCCTGCGACAGGTAGGCCGGCTCCGGCGCAAAGAAGGACAGCGGGCTGTAGCCCCAGTAATTGCGCAAGCCCTTTTCCAGAAGAAAGCGATCCTGCATGTAGGCGTTGACCGGCATGAGTTCGATCGTGGTCACGCCCAGCCGGTGCAGGTGATCGATGAAGCGCGGATTGGCCAGTGCCGCAAAGGTGCCGCGCACGTCCGCGCGCAAGTCGTCGCGCAGGATCGAAATGCCGCGCACGTGGACTTCGTAGATGACGGTCTTCGACCACGGCACGATGGGGCGGCGGTCGTCGCCCCAGTTGAACACGTCTTCCACGACTACCGACCGCGGCACCGCCGGCGCACTGTCGCGCCGGTCGAAGCTGAGGTCTGCGCGCGGCGAGCCGAGCCGGTAGCCGAACAGCGCATCGGACCAGCGCAGCGGCCCCGACAACAGCCGCGCATACGGATCGAGCAGGAGCTTGTAAGGATTGAAGCGATGCCCGCGCTGCGGATCGTATGGCCCATAAGCCCGGAACCCGTACAGCAGCCCCGGCCCGGCCTCCGGCAGATAGCCGTTCCATACCTCGTCCGTACAGTCGGGCAACGGCAGCCGCGCGACTTCATGCCGCCCTGCCGCATCGAAGATGCACAACTCGACTTTTTCTGCATTGGCGGAAAACACGGCGAAGTTGACCCCCTGCCCGTCGAAGGTGGCACCCAGCGGATACGGGCGCCCGGGGCGCAGGCGGTCCGGGATTTCAAAAAACATGCGTGAAGGATCTCCGTAATATTTTTATGGCGGCACGCCTCATGCAGTCTTGTATTCCGGGAGGTCCGTTTCCGGCGCTTCGGGCTGCGCCACGAACAATTCCTTGACGGCGTGCGCCGCGATGTCGCGGTAGGCGGCGATATATTTCTCTGCCGGCTGGGACCAGGAAAAATCGGCCGACATTGCATTGCATTGCATCGGATGCCATTCGGCTGGATTTTCATAGAGCGCGAAGGCGCGGCTGACCGCCGCCGTCATGCCGTCGGCGGCTTCACCGTCAAACAGGATGCCGCTCGCATCTTGCGGAGGCAGGCCCGACAGCCCGGCGTCGACAACCGTATCGACGATGCCGCCTACGCGGGAAGCGATCGGGATGGTTCCGTAATGCATCGAATACAGCGGCGTCAGGCCGAACGGCTCGAAACGGCTGCCGTGCAGCAGCATGTCGGCGCCGGCATGAAGTGCATGCGCGCGCATCTCGTCGTAGCCGATATGGACCGCAGCCCGCTCCGGAAAGTCCTGCGCCAGCCGGACGAAGTCCTGCTCGTAGGTGCGGTCGCCGCGCCCGAGGACAATCAATTGCGCGCGGGGATAACGCTGCAACACTGCCGGCAGCGATGCCAGCGCGACATCGGCCATCTTTTGGTGCGTGATCCGGCTGCCCATCGCAAGAATCGGGGCGAACGGGTCGGGCGGCAACTCGAACAATGTCTGCAATTCGCGTTTGCAGCTGCTCTTTCCGCGCAAGTCGGACAGGGTGAACGACCGCGCAATGAGGGCGTCACCGGCCGGATTCCACGCCTCGGTATCGACACCGTTGCGTATGGCAAGAAGCGCGTTCCTGCGCTCGTTGAGCAGCCCGTCCATGCCATGCCCGAAGCGCGGCGTCAGGATTTCCGCCGCATAGGTATCGCTGACTGTCGAGATGCGGTCGGCGTAGCGGATGCCGGCCTTCAGAAAGCTCAGCTTGCCCCAGAACTCCATCCCGTCCGGGCCGAGCATCTGCTGGGGGATGCCAAGGCCGGCGGCGCAGTCAACCGGAAAATTCCCTTGAAATGCGAGATTGTGAATCGTAAACAACGTACCGACGTCCGCGACCCGGTGCAGCCGCAGCAGCGCCGGAATCAGGCCGGCATGCCAGTCATTCGCATGCACGACATGCGGAGGAGCAAGCGATGTCTGGCCACGGCAAACCGCCACGGCGGCATGCGCCAGCGCGCCAAAGCATGACGCATTGTCGGGGAACTCTTCACCTCGCTCGTCCACATAGGGGTTGCTGATGCGTCGCTCGAAGCCGGCGGTACGCAGCAGCAGTACGGGTATGTCCTGATCTGGCATCATGCCATGTAACAAGCGGCCCGGACCACCGGGCAAGTCGGCAAGAAGGCCAGCTTCCTCCAGGTTCCTCGCCTGTTCCAGCGCGGCCGGGTAGCCCGGCATCATTACCGTTGCATCGATGCCGCGCCGTCGCAGGGTGCGGGCCAGTGAGGTGATAACGTCGGCGAGGCCGCCGGTTTTAACGAGGGGAACAGCTTCTGAACAAACGATGAGGATGCGGGCATTCAATGGGATGGCTCCGGTCTCATGAACGAAGGTGGGTTCCGGCGCATCGCCTGATGCGCCGGAAAGCTCCAACTTAATATAGGCGTTGCCCCAATTGCTCACCTGTGTAAAATCAACTTAATTACGTCGATACCCGGCCCAACACAGAGAGAACCGCCACCATGACTTCTTCCGACAACCGCAACGCGATACCGCCGTCCGCCATGCCATCGCCATCCGGGTTCAGTCTCGAGCGCGTACGCCATCTGGTCGCCGCGCTGGAGCAGGAACTGGCGAACGCGCCGGCCGATGCGCCCCAGGTACAGACAATGAAAGAAGAAATCGCCACACTCAAGCACATGCTGGCCTCGCCCGACAATCAGGAAGGCGACGTACGCGAGAGGCTGCATACCGTCCACAACACGTTCCAGGACATGACTGCGCGCGTGGAAAGCGAAGTGTTGAGGGACAGCCCGTATATCGCGGAAATCGGCCGGATTCTGGGCTTGGTATAGCACCGGCGGCCGCTTTCCTGCATGGCGCGCAGGAAGGCGGTTCCAGTCAGCAGCACTGCTGTTGGCCCAAGTAAATGCGTTTGGTAGCCTTGCGGGGTATGCCCTACAATGCGCGGCATGAGTCATCTCGATATCCTGCTTCCTTTCGCCCTCCCCCCGGCGGAACTCGCCGCCGATCTTTGCAAGGCCCTGCGTACGCCTGCGCTTGCCAGCCTCGTTGCCCGCTCAAGAGTCGAGCACGTCCTGCCGCAGGAGGAAACCGCGGAGGGATTCCATCGCGCCTTGCCGCACGAGCGCTGGCTCGAGCAGGCTTTCCGGGGAAAAGATGCGCCGGAAAGAAACAGCAGCCCGCCGATTGCCCCGGCCTTGATGCGCTCGCTGGGGAATGAGCCTGACACAGGCCACTGGTTTGTGGTGCAGCCAGTCCACATCCATATTGCGCGAGACCACTTGGTGCTTACCGATACGCGGAAATTAATGCTGCCCGAACAGGAAGCGCGCGCATTGTTCGATATCGCCGCGCCATTGTTCGACGACTACGGCAAGACGTTGCTTTACGGCGATGCCGGCATCTGGTTTGTCCGCGCCGATGACTGGTGCGCCTTGCATACCTCGACGCCGGATGCTGCCAGCGGCCACAATATCGATATCTGGATGCCGCGCGGCCCGACCGAACGCGACTGGCGCAAGGTGCAAAACGAAGTGCAAATGCACTGGTTCAACCACGCCATCAATGAAGCACGAGAAGCGCGTGGCTTGAAACCAGTCAATTCGCTGTGGCTGTGGGGAGGCGCATCAGCAGATGCCTTGCTGACAAGCCATTACACCAACACATTTAATCTTTCCGACTGGATCAAATCGTTCGGCACTGTCGCCCCGGCGCGCACAACATCGGCTACGGCGCAGGAAGTCATTGCAGCCAAGCCGCAACGAGGCCTGGTAGTGCTTGACACCCTGCTGGAGCCGGCGCTATCGAACGACTGGTCGCTTTGGCTGGACGGCATGCACGCGCTTGAGGAGCACTGGTTTGCGCCACTGCTGGAGGCGCTTCGCAGCGGCGCAATCGACCATCTTTCGTTAATTGCAACGCATGACTCTGGCCTGTCGCAGTTTGCCGTCAGCCGCCTTTCCCTGCGAAAATTCTGGGTAAAACCCTCCCTGGCGCCGCTCTGTTCATGACTCGTATTACCACCCGCCCCTTTTCCTTCCGCACCGCCGAATTGTTGCGCCAGCAAGGCGTGCATCCGGTACTGGCCCGCCTGTACGCGGCCCGCGGATTGACCGATGTGCGCGAACTTTCCAGCGAACTGGGCGCGCTGATTACCCCGACGGGACTGTTGCATGTCGACGCGGCGGCCGCGTTTCTGGCGGACGCAATCGCGGCGCGAAAAAAACTCGTCATCGTCGCCGACTACGACTGCGACGGCGCCACCGCCTGCGCCGTGGCATTGCGCGGATTGCATATGCTGGGCGCGCAGGTCGACTTCATCGTACCGAACCGCTTTGAATACGGCTACGGCCTGACGCCCGAGATCGTCGAACTGACCGTCAGGGAGAAATCTCCCGACATCATCGTCACCGTCGACAATGGCATTGCCAGCATCGATGGCGTGGCCGAAGCCAATCATCGCGGCATCGAGGTTGTCATCACCGACCACCATCTGCCGGGCGATGCGCTGCCCAACGCGCGCGTCATCGTCAACCCGAACCAGCCATCGTGCGGCTTTCCCAGCAAGAACCTGGCCGGCGTGGGCGTGATGTTTTACGTGCTGCTGGCACTGCGCGCTGAAATGCGCAAGCGTGGCATCTTCGATGCGCAGACGCAACCCAAGCTCGATACCCTGCTCGATCTGGTCGCCCTCGGCACCGTCGCGGATGTCGTCAAGCTCGATGCCAATAACCGGATCCTGGTCGCCCAGGGCATCAAGCGCATGCGTGCCGGGCGCATGCAGCCCGGTGTTGCCGCACTCTTTCGCGCCGCAAGCCGGGAAGCAAGGCGCGCCACGCCGTTCGACCTCGGCTTTGCACTTGGTCCGCGCCTGAATGCGGCGGGCCGGCTGGCCGACATGTCGCTTGGCATCGAATGCCTGACCACCGACGACGAAGGCCGCGCCTGGGCCATCGCGCAGCAGCTCGACGCGATCAACCGCGAGCGGCGCGACATCGAAGCGGAAATGCAGGATACGGCGCTGCTGCTGCTCGACACCTTCAATCCGCAGGATAAGACCACCATCAGCGTGTTCGACCCGTCGTGGCATCAGGGCGTGATCGGCATCGTCGCATCGCGTCTGAAAGACAAGTTCTACCGCCCCACCATCACCTTCGCTCCCGGCGGCGAGGGTCTGATCAAGGGTTCCGGCCGCTCGATTGCCGGCTTCCATCTGCGCGATGCATTGGACCTGGTATCCAAGCACGCCCCGAGCGTCATCACGAAGTTTGGCGGCCATGCGATGGCGGCCGGCCTGACCATCCGCGCCGAAGCGTTCGACGCCTTCGCCGCCGCCTTCGAAGCGGTGGGCCGCGACTGGCTCACGCAAAACCAGCTCGAACGCGTGATCGAAACCGACGGCCCGCTGGAAGAAGCTTATTTCTCCACGCAGTTCATCGAATTGCTCGACGGCCAGGTATGGGGCCAGGGATTCGCGCCGCCGGTATTCTGTGACGAGTTTCGCGTGCTGAACCAGCGTGTCCTGAAGGAAAAACACCTGAAGCTGATGCTGGAAAAGGATGGCCGCCGCTACGACGCGATCTGGTTCGGCCACGCCGACAGCCTGCCAGATCGAGCGATGGTGGCGTACCGGCTGGATGCCAATGAATACAACGGCGTCACGCGCGTGCAATTAATGGTCGAGCACGCACAGCCGGTCTGACGCCGCCGGCATGGCTTTTCTGACATTGCCCGCCGCGTGGCTCGGGGCCCTTTTTCCGTTCCTATCCGTCCGCCCGCGCGGCATTCCCCGCTTTTGCTCGGGTATAATGTAAGGTTTGATTGCAGAAGAGTTCATCATGGAAGCAGAACGTCTCAATTCCCTGTCAGCCCTGCTCGCGGACCTGTCGACCCGCGCAGCCGAATTACGGAGGTATCTTTGACTTCGATGTGAAGTCGGAGAAACTCGAACAAGTCAACGCCGAGCTGGAAGATCCCAACGTCTGGAACGACCCGAAACGCGCCCAGGACCTCGGCAAGGAAAAGAAATCGCTGGAAGCGATTGTCCACACCCTCACCAAGATCGACAACGACCTGCGCGACACCAGCGACCTGTTTGCGATGGCGCGCGAAGAGCAGGACGAAGACACCCTGGTCGCGATTGAAAGCGATACCGAGGAGCTGAAGAAGCTGCTCGAAGGCATGGAGTTCCGCCGGATGTTTTCGAATCCGATGGACCCGAACAACTGCTTCATCGACATCCAGGCCGGCGCCGGCGGCACCGAGGCCCAGGACTGGGCCTCGATGCTCATGCGCCAGTATCTGCGCTATTGCGAACGCAAGGGCTTCAAGACTGAAATCTTGGAAATATCCGAGGGCGAAGTCGCCGGCATCAAGACCGTCACCATCAAGGTCGAGGGCGAATACGCCTACGGCTTCCTGCGTACCGAAAGCGGTGTGCACCGCCTCGTGCGCAAGTCGCCGTTCGACTCCGCCAACGGCCGCCATACCTCGTTCTGCAGTGTGTTCGTGTATCCGGAAGTGGATGAATCGATCGAAATCGACATCAATCCGGCCGATGTGCGTACCGATACCTTCCGCGCATCCGGCGCCGGCGGCCAGCACATCAACAAGACCGACTCCGCGGTGCGCCTGACGCACGCGCCGTCCGGCATTGTCGTGCAATGCCAGAACGACCGCAGCCAGCACCGCAACCGCGCGGAAGCCTGGGCGATGCTGAAATCGCGCCTGTACGAGCTCGAACTGCGTAAGCGCATGAGCGAACAGCAGAAGATGGAAGACGCCAAGACCGACATCGGCTGGGGTCACCAGATCCGCTCCTACGTGCTCGATCAGTCGCGCATCAAGGATTTGCGCACCAACCACGAGGTCGGCAACACCAAGGCCGTGCTCGACGGCGACCTGGACGATTTCATCGCCGCCTCGCTCAAGCAAGGTGTGTAAGCGCTCATCGATATTCACAATACAGACCGTTTCATATTCATGACCAACCAAAACGAACAACTGACTCCGGCCCAGGACGAGAATTCGATCATGGCCGAGCGCCGTGCGAAGCTGGCCGCGATCCGCGAACAGGGCGTCGCCTTCCCCAACGATTTCCGCCCCTCGCACAAAGCCGCAGACCTGCACGAGCGCTATGGCGAGCTGAACAACGAACAGCTGGAAGCCGATCCGGTCAAGGTGCAGGTCGCCGGCCGCATGATGCTCAAGCGCGTGATGGGCAAGGCCTCGTTCGCCACCATCCAGGACGCATCCGGCCGCAAGGCGGATGGCCGCATCCAGCTCTACATCACC
Source organism: Noviherbaspirillum autotrophicum (assembly GCF_000818395.1). Taxonomy (GTDB): domain Bacteria; phylum Pseudomonadota; class Gammaproteobacteria; order Burkholderiales; family Burkholderiaceae_D; genus Noviherbaspirillum; species Noviherbaspirillum autotrophicum. Next base: position 1,585,283 of record NZ_JWJG01000028.1, read on the forward strand.
AACGATAACGCCGGCGAAGCCACGCACGCGGCGTTCAAACACTACGACCTGGGTGACATCCTGGGTGCGGAGGGCACGCTGTTCAAGACCAAGACCGGCGAGCTGTCCGTGAAAGTGACCGGCCTGCGCCTCTTGACCAAGTCGCTGCGCCCGCTGCCCGACAAGTTCCACGGCCTGTCCGACCACGAAACCCGGTACCGCCAGCGCTACGTCGATCTCATCATGAACGAAGAGACGCGCCGCACCTTCCGTGCGCGCACCGCCGCCATGTCGTCGATGCGCCGCTTCATGGCAGAGCACGGCTTCATGGAAGTGGAAACGCCAATGCTGCACCCGATTCCGGGCGGCGCGGCGGCCAAGCCGTTCGTCACGCACCACAATGCGCTCGACATGCAGATGTTCCTGCGCATCGCGCCCGAGCTGTACCTGAAGCGCCTGGTGGTCGGCGGTTTCGATCGCGTGTTCGAAGTCAACCGTAACTTCCGTAATGAGGGCGTGTCGCCACGCCACAATCCGGAATTCACGATGATGGAGTTCTACGCCGCCTACGTCGATTACAAGTGGCTGATGGACTTCACCGAAGCAGTGATTCGCCAGGCTGCAGTCGATGCGCACGGCACCGCATGCCTGACTTATCAGGGCCGCGAACTCGACCTGTCCAAGCCGTTCCATCGCCTGACGATTGTCGGCGCAATCAATAAATTCGCGCCGCACTACACGAACGAGCAGTTGCACGACGCCGCCTTCCTGCGCGCCGAGCTGAAGAAGTTCGGCGTCAATCCGCTGGCGAACGCCGGCCTCGGCGCGCTGCAACTGGCGCTGTTCGAAGAAACTGCGGAATCGCAGTTGTGGGAGCCGACCTACATCATCGACTACCCGGTCGAAGTGTCGCCGCTGGCACGCGCCTCCGACACGGTGCCGGGTATCACCGAGCGTTTCGAGCTGTTCATCACCGGCCGTGAAATCGCCAACGGTTTCTCCGAGTTGAACGACGCGGAAGACCAGGCCGCTCGCTTCCAGGCTCAGGTGGCCGCCAAGGACGCCGGCGACGAGGAGGCGATGTACTACGACGCAGACTACATCCGTGCGCTCGAGTACGGCATGCCACCGACCGGTGGTTGCGGTATCGGCATCGACCGTTTGATGATGTTGATTACCGATTCACCAAACATCCGTGACGTGATTCTGTTCCCGCACCTGCGCCGCGAAGATTAAGCAAGGCACACCGAAAAAAATGACAGAACGGGACCTCAAGGGGTCCCGTTCTGCCGTTAACGCAGCCAGCACGTTTACCTTTCCTGCCCTGCATTTGACACACAGCAAACGTCGTTACAAAGCCTTACACCTGACACACTAATCGCCTTTTCTTGGCTGCCATCAGCTTCGATAATTATTCCATGCAAGTCGACGATTCCCGTCGCAGAAAGAGTAACAGGAGCAAGACATGGAAAATAACAATACGACAAGACGCATTCACCCGCTGGTTGGCGGCGCAGCCATCTCCGTCATCCTGGTCAGCCTGACCGGCGTGGCAGCCATCACTGGCCTGCTCCCGAATTCCCACAGCACGAACTCGCCGGAATCGGCAACTGCGACCACGGCCCCCGCTGCCGGCGCCAATACGCTTGCCGCGGCTATCCCGGGATCGACGGCTCCGGCCGCTCCCCTGGCCAGATCCGATGCCGACGACATGAAGTCTGCGCCGGCGCAGCAGCATAGCCCCACGCAGCGTACCGCCAGGGCCACGCATGCGCAGCCACGCCATGCCTATGCATCGGAACAGGTTGCCCAGGCACCGGCAATTTGCACCAGCTGCGGCCGCGTCGAATCGGTGCAGGCACTCCATCAGCAAGCCAAGCCGAGCGGCGTCGGCGTGGTCGCCGGTGCAGTACTGGGCGGCGTACTGGGAAACCAGGTCGGCGGAGGCAACGGCCGTGCACTGGCGACGGTGGCCGGCGCTGTCGGCGGCGGCTATGCCGGCAATGAAATCGAAAAGCGCAGCCGCGCCACAACTTCGTATGAAGTGCGGGTGCGCATGGAGGACGGCAGCGTTCGCGCCTTCCCGTATGCGCAACAACCGGGCTGGAGCGTTGGCGACCGCGTGCGCGTGGTCAACGGCCATCTGGCGGAACGCGCCTGAGGAACTGAACGATATGCAGAAATAAAAAAGGCGGCACAGCCGCCTTTTTTATTTTCCACGCTCCGAGAGGTGGGCTATTTCGCTTCTTCGATCCAGGCCATTTGGATTGCTTCCAGAACCTTTTCGCCGCCACGCTGGGGGTCGTCGTCGAACTCGTCCATCCCTACCACCCAGTTGTGCAAATCGACGAAGCGCACCGTCAACGGATCGACGTCGGGATACTTGTCGTGCAATTCTTCCGCAATGCGCGTGATGTCTGCCCATTTCATGATCGGCCCCCTCAGTGATTCTCGCTGACCTGATTGATCGTATATTTCGGAATCTCGACGACCAGGTCTTCGTCCCCTACCAGCGCCTGGCATGACAGGCGGGACGTGGCTTCCAGCCCCCATGCGCGGTCGAGCAAATCTTCTTCCTTTTCTTCCGCCTCGTCGAGCGAATCGAAGCCCTCGCGCACGACCACGTGGCAGGTAGTGCATGCGCACGATTTTTCGCAAGCATGTTCGATCTCGATGTCGTTTTCCAGCAAGGCGTCGCAAATCGACTTGCCCTTCGGCGCTTCGATGACTGCGCCTTCCGGGCAAAGAGTGGCATGAGGGAGGACTACGATTTGTGGCACGTTCTAACCTTTATAAACAATCGATCAATGACAGCAGTTCAGTTTTGTATCAGGTGATTTCGTCGAGCTTCTTGCCGGATAACGCGGCACGCACGCTGCGATCCATCCTGCGCGCAGCGAATTCTTCGGTGCCCCTTGCCAGCGCATCGACGGCCACCTTGATGGCGAGATTGTCGTCGCCGCTCTCCTTCTGGCGGACGCTTTCCATCAGTGCGAGCACGGCGGACTTTTCTTCGTCCGACAACAAATCGCCATCGGCCTCCAGTGCCGACTGCGTCGCCAATAGAATGCGCTCGGCCTCGACCTGCTCTTCGCGCAATGCGCGCATCTTCATGTCCACCTCGGCCGAGGTGAACGACTCCTGCAGCATCTTGGCAATCTCGTCGTCGCTCAAACCATACGCCGGCTTGACGGTGACCGATGCCTCCACGCCGGAATGCTGTTCGCGCGCCGACACCGACAGCAAGCCGTCGGCATCGACCTGATAGGTAACGCGGATGCGCGCCGCTCCCGCAGCCATTGGAGGAATGCCGCGCAGCTCGAATTTCGCCAGCGATCGGCAGTCGCTCACCAGTTCGCGCTCGCCCTGCACCACATGGATCGCCATCGCGGTCTGGCCATCCTTGAAAGTCGTGAACTCCTGCGCCCGCGCACACGGAATGGTCGAATTGCGCGGGATCACCTTTTCCACCAGCCCGCCCATGGTTTCGATGCCGAGCGACAGCGGAATCACATCCAGCAGCAGCCAGTCGTCGCCTGCCGCACGGTTCCCCGCCAGGAGGTTGGCCTGAATGGCCGCGCCCAGCGCCACCACCTTGTCCGGATCGATATTAGCCAACGGAATCGTCTTGAAGAATTCGCCGACAGCCTTGCGGATATGCGGCATGCGCGTGGCGCCGCCGACCAGCACCACCCCGTCGACATCCTCCACCGTCAGGCCTGCGTCGCGCATCGCCTTGCGGGTCGGCGTTATCGTCTTGGCTACCAGATGCTGCGTAATCTGCGCAAAGGTTTCCGCCGTCAAGGTCAGGCGCACCTCTTCGCCCGAGGTCAGCACCGCGTCGATATGCGTCTCGCCCTGGGTTGACAGCAATTCCTTGGCTTCACGCGCCTTCACCATCAAGATGCGCGTGTCCTTGTCGGACAGCGGCGCGAGCCGCGCCTGCTCGATCATCCAGCACATGAGGCGATGATCGAAATCGTCGCCACCCAGCGCCGAGTCGCCGCCCGTCGCCAGCACCTCGAACACGCCCTTGGTCAGCTTCAGGATTGAAATATCGAAAGTGCCCCCGCCCAGGTCATAGACCGCGAACACGCCTTCGGAGGCGTTGTCCAGCCCGTATGCAATCGCCGCCGCAGTCGGCTCGTTCAGCAGCCGCAGGACATTCAGCCCGGCCAGCTTCGCCGCATCCTTGGTGGCTTGGCGCTGCGCATCGTCAAAGTAGGCGGGTACGGTGATTACAGCGCCGACCAACTCGTCGCCCAGCGCATCTTCCGCGCGCTGGCGCAAGGTAGCCAGTATCTCGGCAGATACTTCCACAGGGCTTTTCACGCCGGCGACAGTCTTGATCTGCACCATGCCCGGCGCATCGACGAAATCGTATGGCAGGTTTTCCGCGTAGGCGATGTCCTTCAAGCCGCGTCCCATGAAGCGCTTAACCGACACGATCGTATTCTTCGGGTCAGTCGTCTGCGCCGCCTGCGCCTTGTAGCCGATGTTTGCATGGCCGTTCGGCAGATAGCGCACGATCGACGGCAGCAGGGACCGGCCTTCCTCGTCGTTCAGGACTTCCGGAATGCTGCTGCGTACCGTCGCAACCAGCGAATTGGTGGTGCCCAGATCGATGCCCACCGCCAGCCGATGCTGGTGCGGCGCGGTGGACATGCCGGGTTCGGAAATTTGCAGGAGTGCCATTAGAATTTTTACTCTGTCAGTTCATTGGCGCGCGCAACAGGCGGGCGAATCGAAATCGGACTGAATGATAGCCCAGGAACTCATCCTTCGATATGTTCGAAGATATGCCCGATCTCCGTCGAAAACTTTTCGAGAAACATCAGCTTGCGCACGCCATGCGCAGCCTCGGCAAAATCTTGCGCATCCAGTTGTTCGCCGATTTTCCTCACTTCCGCCTTGCGGGCGCCTTGCAGCTCCGCGTTCAGCGCTTCCAGCGCATCGATATCCCTGGCTGCCTTCGCCTCTTCCAGCGCTTCGCGCCATTCCATCTGCTGCATCAGGAATTCGCCGGGCATCGCGGTGTTCGACTCTGTTTGCAAATCGATGCCGTTCAGCTCGCACAGGTAGGCCGCCCGCTTGTACGGATTCTTCAGCGTCTGGTACGCCTCGTTGGCACGCGTGGCCCACTGCATGGCGACACGCTTTTCGGTATCGGTCGCGTTGATGAATTTGTCGGGATGAACGCGGTTCTGCACCTCGCGATAGGCCTTGTCCAACGCCGCCATATCCGTATCAAAACGCTGCGGCAGGTGGAACAGCTCGAAGTGATTTTGCATGGCTATTTAAAACAAAAGCCTGCTCATTGATCGACAGGCTTATCTGAAATCTCAGGCTGCGCCACCCCCGCATATACGGGGAATGACGAACCAAACAAGCACAAAGGCTCTTTATGACGGCGATATTCGCTCAGATACTGAAACTTTCTCCGCAGCCGCACTCGTTCTTGACGTTCGGGTTGTTGAACTTGAAGCCTTCGTTCAGTCCCTCGCGCGCGAAGTCGAGTTCGGTGCCGTCGATATACGGCAGGCTCTTCGGATCGACGAACACCTTCACACCGTGCGATTCGAACACCATATCGTCCGGCGCGCTCTCGTCCACATATTCCAGCTTGTACGCCATGCCGGAACAGCCGGTGGTGCGTACGCCAAAACGCAGGCCCACACCCTTGCCGCGGCGTTCGATATAACGGTTGATATGCTTTGCTGCTTTTTCGGTCAATGTGACTGCCATAGTGCCTTACCACCTTTCGCAATGCCATTCCGGCACGCAGGCCGGAACTCCAAAATCAGGCCGCCTGCTTGGACTTGCTCTTGTAGTCCTGCACCGCCGCCTTGATTGCGTCTTCGGCCAGGATCGAGCAGTGAATCTTCACCGGCGGAAGCGCGAGCTCTTCCGCGATCTGCGTGTTCTTGATCGCCATCGCCTCGTCGAGCGTCTTGCCCTTGACCCATTCTGTCACCAGCGAAGATGACGCAATCGCGGAACCGCAGCCATAGGTCTTGAACTTCGCGTCTTCGATCACGCCATCGGCGCCGACCTTGATCTGCAACTTCATCACATCGCCGCAAGCCGGCGCGCCGACCATGCCGGTGCCCACCGACTCGTCGCCCTTGTCGAAGGCGCCGACGTTACGCGGGTTTTCATAATGGTCGAGGACTTTTTCCGAATAAGACATTTGATGCTCCTTATAACTTTGACAGGCCGCTCAGTGCGCCGCCCACTGAATCGAGTTGATATCGATCCCTTCCTTGTGCATATCCCACAGCGGCGACAGTTCGCGCAGCTTGGCCACCTTGGACTTGATCAGGTTGATCGTGAAATCGATATCTTCCTCGGTGGTGAAACGGCCGATGGTGAAGCGGATCGAGCTATGCGCCAGTTCGTCGCTGCGCCCCAGCGCGCGCAACACATACGAAGGCTCCAGGCTGGCCGAAGTACAGGCCGAGCCGGACGACACGGCGATATCCTTGATCGCCATGATCAGCGACTCGCCTTCGACATAATTGAAGCTGACGTTCAGGTTGTGCGGAACGCGGTGCTCCATGTCGCCGTTGACGTAGACTTCCTCAATCTCGTTCAACCCCTTGGCCAGGCGGTCGCGCAGCGCCTTGATGCGCACGATCTCGGCATCCATCTCTTCCTTCGCGATGCGGAAGGCTTCGCCCATGCCGACGATCTGGTGCGTCGGCAGCGTGCCGGAACGCAGGCCGCGCTCGTGGCCACCGCCATGCATCTGCGGTTCGATGCGCACGCGCGGCTTGCGGCGCACGTACAGCGCGCCGATGCCTTTCGGACCGTAAGTTTTGTGCGCGGTGAACGTCATCAGGTCGACCTTCCATTTTTGCAGGTCGATATGTACCTTGCCGGTCGCCTGCGCAGCGTCGCAATGGAAAATGATGCCCTTCGAGCGGCACAGTTCGCCGATCTCCGGAATCGGCTGGATCACGCCGATTTCGTTGTTGACCAACATGACCGATACCAGGATCGTGTCCGGACGAATCGCCTGCTCCAACTGCTCGAGCGTAATCAGGCCGTTGTCCTGCGGCTGCAGGTAAGTCGCTTCGAACCCCTGACGCTCCAGTTCGCGCACAGTGTCGAGGACCGCCTTGTGCTCGGTCTTGACCGTGATGATGTGCTTGCCCTTGGTCTTGTAGAACTGCGCCGCGCCCTTCAATGCCAGGTTGTTGCCTTCAGTAGCGCCGGAAGTCCAGATGATTTCACGCGGGTCGGCATTGACCAGCGCAGCGACATGCGCGCGCGCTTCTTCCACCGCTTTTTCCGCTTCCCATCCGTACATGTGGCTGCGCGAAGCCGGATTGCCGAACTGCTCGCGCAGGTAGGGAATCATCTTGTCGGCCACGCGCGGGTCGATCGGCGTGGTTGCCGAGTAATCCATGTAGATCGGGAAATGCGGCGCCTTGATAGTATCGATCAGGCTTTTTTCCAGAGGGGCGTTCATACGGTAATTCACTCCAATCAAGCAGCCACGTGGGGACGGTGCATCACGACCACGCTGTTGTCTGCATTCTTTTGTTTTTGCTGGTCTACCAAGTCTTTGAGAGAGACGGAATCGAGGTATTCGACCATCTTTGCATTAAGCGTGGACCACAGATCATGGGTCATGCAACGAGTGCCGTGCTCATGGCTGGAGCTATGGCAATTTTCCTTGCCGCCGCACTGAGTCGCATCGAGCGGTTCATCGACCGCGATAATAATGTCCGCAACGGTGACATCCTCCGCACGACGCGCGAGAGTGTAGCCGCCGCCAGGGCCACGGACGGATTCGACGATTTCATGACGGCGCAGCTTGCCGAATAACTGTTCCAGGTATGACAGGGAAATTTCCTGCCGTTGGCTAATAGCAGACAAGGTGACTGGACCTTTGTCCTGGCGCAAAGCCAGATCGATCATCGCCGTCACTGCAAACCGGCCTTTTGTAGTCAGACGCATAAAACCTCAGCTCCCAAGCGAAACTGTATCCAAGTTCTAACAAATACCCCGGATTCCCGAATATTTTAGTCAAGTATACCAAAGCCGACTGATTTTGTCAGGTATTCCGGGCAATACATGGACTTGGGTCGCGCAAGAGAGGATTATTTGATTGCTGCGGTGCAACTGAATGGATGCCATTATTTCATATTTCACTTCACGCCGCTTTCCCGCTTTTCTTTACTGCAGGCGCAAGCGCATGAAAACCATGAATGCAGCGGGCTCGCTCCCGTAAACAGGCGAAGCGGATGGAGGGACGACATAACGGCTCACGAATGCGCCGGTATCCACCTTAACTGCCCCCCGCCCCCCGCCTTCATGGAAATAGCCGAACGTCAGCTTATTCATCTTGAATGTGCGGTTCATCGCGGCACCGCTTTCTGCCACCAATTCGCCGCTGGCCACCTGTTCCAGCCGTCCGAACACTGCGTGCGGGCCATTGAAGCGAAGTGTGGATTCGATCAGATAGCCCATCGCCGGCTCACGCGACTTCCTGGTGTTTCTTCCCCAAGCGATCGTGCTTTGCCAATTGCCATTGTTCAAGGCGCGATTGTAGGTCGCCGATAAGGTTGCGCGTCGGACCTCCTCATCCGGCGCAAGCTGGTCCAAGTTGCTCAAGGTGCCACGGCTGAACTGAAAAGACCAATTCGGGGACGGATTGTAAGACAGCCGAGTCGACGTGGAATCCAGCCGCAATGCGTACTTGTCAGATGGCGAGCCATCATCCCGTACCTGCCCGGAGAACGCGGACCCTTCGAGCTTGAGCGCATGCCATGCATAGCCGACCGTAAAAACACGGGACGCTTGGCCGCTCGCATCCAGCCAATGGCTGGCGCGCCCTGATTCCGGATTGTCGACGCCAGACAGTCGGCGCATGTAGGAAACCGGCGGCCCTAACGCCGGCTCGCCCGGCATCCCAACGTAACCGAACAAGGAACTCCGGCTGCTCATAGCGAGACTATACGAGGCGGAGAAGCTTTGCTCCCGGACACGATTGCCCTCACGAGCTAGCATCAATGGGGCACGCCAATTCCATGCGGAATATATGACGGATTCGGCTTGATCGCTTGCCTTTTCAATTGCCGGCCCAGCATATATCGGGCAGCTTGCCACGCAACTTGCCACTGCCACCGCTGTTGTTATTGCCTTCATGCTGCGCCCCTTCCTGTTTGGCACACGAAGTCATTAGCACAATGCAAACCTCATACCAGTGCAACAGCAAAGTTTCTGCATCACCGCGAACCGACCTGCAATCTCGCCGAGAACGCCGATTCGTTCATTATCAGGAAGGGTTTAAGGTGGATTTTGTGGCGCCTAACGGGACATAGCACTGGCACTGCCCGCATGGGAAAAATTACAGCACCGGGCAAGCATTACAGTGCAAGATGCACCTGATATATCCTACATGCCGGGGCCGGGAGCCCGTGCTTCGAGGCGTTCAAGCGCGATATGACTTTGAACAAGAGTACGCATCAGCCCTTTGCAGGCATCCTCCACGTAATCCAGCACTCGATCAAAATCGGTACTGCCGCGGTAATAGGGATCAGGAACGACAGGCGTTTTGAATTTGCGCGAATACTCCATCAGCATGCCCAGTTTCGATTCACAAGCGGCCGGACACATGGTCTGCAACCTGTCCAGATTATTGAAATCCATTGCCAGCAGCAAATCGAATCGCTCGAAATCCTCCACACTGAGCTCACGGGCTCGCAGCATCGACAAGTCATAGCCGCGCCGCTGCGCAGCAGCAAGGGCACGCGGATCAGGCGGTTCACCGACGTGATATCCATGGGTGCCGGCGGAATCGACCACAATGCGATTTTGCATGTCCGCATTCTCGATCAGTTTTCGCATGACGCCCTCCGCAGTGGGAGAGCGGCAAATGTTTCCCATGCAAACAAACAAAATTTGAACATTTGCCATTGGACACTCGGCGATAAAAAATAAGCTGTCGTAAAAAGACCTGATGTCGATTTGGATGACGTGCTTCCCGCCCCTACCGATCCACAATTGCGTCGCCCCCGGGAGGAAAAAAGGTTAGCAACTTTGACGCCATCGCCCGGAAATGTACTTGAATAAGTTTTTCGGGCTGTGTTGCTTCATCGTCTGTTGAAATGACAATGACGATGATGATAAGTCGCAATAGATTTTCAAGTTAGGCAGACATCGATGCAGACACGCCACGTCATGCCTGTTTCAGCAACAAATGCATCGGACCGAATAGTTTTTGCATCGTCTCGTTACCGATAAAAGTGAGGTTATAGGGATGCTCCGACAGCGCCTTGGGAAATCGCGCAGTCGACGACAATCCCTTCAGCTGCTCCGCGATTTTCCCCCACAACACCAGTGTCGGCGGTGTCATGCTCTGTGCCTCTGCGTGCTCTGCCAGTGCCATCAGTACTACCTGCAGGAACGGCTGCCAGGCGCGCGCCTCTTTCGCCGGCGGCACATGAGGACGAAATACCAGCGCCGCATTCAGCAGCAGAAAGCCATGGCGCGTGAGATTTGCCTGCAACTCGGTCAGCGTTTGGATAAAGGGAGATCCGATGGCACGTGTCTTCATCGATACTTGTGCGATGGCGTCGCCCGACGCGTTATCCACCGTAAGCAACCCGTCGGTCACCAACAGCATTTTCATGAAATTACGCAGCGAGGTGGCACGATTGACCTGCTTCGACAGCCCCTTCTCGGACCAGAGGGACTCGACCGCACCATCCATGAAGCACACCCCGGTCGCACTCTGTTCTCGCGGATAAGGCCCCTCGCCCACCAGCACGTACCGCACCACGTCCAGTGGCTGCGAGAACGCGCCAAACATGCGCCCCGCAGTGGGCAGATAATTGTCCTCTGCCAGTGCAGGGAGATACGCCGGATCGGCTTCCGCAATCGATTCCAGCCCCTTTGCCAAGATGGAACGCCAGGAGGGATGCGCGAGCTTGAGCGCTTCTTGTATCGGCTGCGGAATCATTTTAGGCATAGCAGATAATCAATAAAAAGGGCGATTGTACCGTCGTCACACGGCGAAACCGCCCTTCGATGCATCCACAGCGAGCGCCGCAGCGCCGGTATTAAATTGCCTTGCTACTTGCCCAGCAGCGACACCACATTGTCTTCGCCCGGCACCCCGAACAGCTGTTCCTTCAACAGATGCAATTGGTCCCGTACCTGCGCCGCCTTTTCGAATTCCAGGTTCTTCGAATGGTCGAGCATCAGTTTTTCGAGACGCTTGATTTCCTTGCTGATCTGTTTTTCGGACATCGATTCATACTTCGCATGTTCCTGCGCGACTTCCAGTTCCAGACGTGCCTCGTGCGGGTTATAGACGCCATCGATCAGCTCGCGGATCTCCTTCTTGATGCCCTTCGGCGTAATGTTGTTGGCCTTGTTAAACGCGACCTGCTTGGTACGGCGACGCTCGGTTTCGTCGATGGCGCGACGCATCGAATCGGTTACCGTGTCGCCGTACAGGATCGCCATGCCGTTCAGGTTACGCGCGGCGCGGCCGATAGTCTGGATCAGGCTGCGCTCGGAACGCAAGAAGCCTTCCTTGTCCGCGTCGAGGATCGCCACCAGCGACACTTCCGGGATGTCCAGGCCTTCGCGCAGCAGGTTGATCCCAACCAGCACATCGAAGGTGCCGATGCGCAGGTCGCGGATGATTTCCACGCGCTCGACGGTATCGATATCGCTGTGCAGGTAGCGCACCTTCACGCCGTTATCGCCCAGGAATTCCGTCAGCTGCTCAGCCATGCGCTTGGTCAGCGTGGTTACCAGCACGCGCTCGCTTTTCTTCACGCGATCGGTGATCTCGGACATCAGGTCGTCGACCTGCGTGCTGGCCGGGCGCACTGAAATCTGCGGGTCAACCAGGCCGGTCGGGCGCACCACCTGCTCCACCACCTGCCCGGCATGCGTTTTCTCGTATTCGGCCGGCGTGGCCGATACGAAAACGGTCTGCCGCATCTTGGCCTCGAATTCCTCGAATTTCAATGGCCGATTGTCGAGCGCAGACGGCAGGCGGAAGCCATAATCGACCAGATTAGTCTTGCGTGCGCGGTCGCCGTTGTACATGCCATTAAGCTGCCCCAGCAGCACGTGCGATTCGTCGAGAAACATCACGGCATCCTGCGGCAGGTAGTCGACCAAGGTCGGCGGCGGCTCGCCCGGCTTGGCGCCGGAAAGGTGCCGCGAATAATTCTCGATCCCCTTGGTGAAGCCGATTTCCGTCATCATTTCGAGGTCGAAGCGGGTGCGCTGCTCCAGCCGCTGCTCTTCGACCAGCTTGTTCTCCTTGAGGAAGAATTCCAAGCGTTCGCGCAATTCTTCCTTAATGCTCTCGATGGCGCGCAGCACGGTCGAGCGCGGCGTGACGTAATGCGAACCCGGATAGATCGTAAAGCGCGGGATCTTCTGCCGCACGCGCCCGGTCAGCGGGTCGAACAGCTGCAGGCTGTCGATTTCGTCATCGAAGGTCTCGATACGCAATGCCAGTTCCGCATGTTCCGCCGGGAACACGTCGATCGTATCGCCGCGCACGCGGAAGGTGCCGCGCCCGAAATCCACCTCGTTGCGCGTGTACTGCATCTGGATCAGGCGCGCAATCACGTCGCGCTGGCTGACCTTGTCCTTGCTGCGCAAGGTCAGGATCATCTGGTGGTATTCGTTCGGATTACCGATACCGTAGATCGCCGACACGGTCGCCACGATCACCACATCGCGCCGCTCCATCAGCGACTTCGTGCACGACAGGCGCATCTGCTCGATATGCTCGTTGATCGACGAATCTTTCTCGATAAACAAGTCACGCTGCGGAACGTATGCTTCCGGTTGGTAATAGTCGTAATAGCTGACGAAATACTCTACGGCGTTCTGCGGAAAGAAATCACGAAATTCGCTGTACAACTGCGCCGCCAGCGTCTTGTTTGGCGCAAATATGATGGCCGGCCGCCCGAGACGCGCAATCACGTTCGCCATCGTGTACGTTTTGCCGGAGCCGGTTACGCCCAGCAGCGTCTGGTACGACAAGCCGTCTTCGATACCCTCGACCAGCTTCGCGATCGCAGCCGGCTGGTCGCCGGCGGGCGGAAACGGCTGGTACAGGCGATATGGGGAGTCCGCGAAGGTAACGATCTTCGATTCGTCGATGGGACTGGATACTTGGGATAAATCTGCCATCTGCATTCGACCTTTGGTAGAATAATAGGTTGCACATTAGCTTCAGGTTTCAAGACTGAAACTGACCACAACCCGGCTGCAAAAACGTGCAAAACACGTGCCTCGGCGGCCAACTTTTCATGTTATCACGATGAGCCAATCCCATCCTGCATCCCTGTTTTCCGCCATCGAAATGGCGCCGCGCGACCCGATCCTGGGCATTACCGAAGCCTATAACGCCGACAAGAACCCGAACAAGGTCAACCTCGGCGTCGGTGTCTATTACGACGACAACGGCAAGGTGCCGCTGCTCGAATGCGTGAAGAAGGCCGAAGCGCAGCTGATGGAAAAAGCTGCTCCGCGCACCTACCTGCCGATCGAGGGCTTGGCCGCGTATGACAAGGCAGTGCAGGAACTGGTATTTGGTGCCGACAGCCCGGTCATTCAAGAAAAACGTGCGGTGACCGCGCAGGCAATCGGCGGCACCGGGGCACTGAAGCTCGGCGCCGATTTCCTGAAGCGCTTCTCGCCGAACGCGCAAGTCTTCATCAGCGATCCGAGCTGGGAAAACCATCGCGCACTGTTCGAATCCGCCGGCTTCAACGTCAATAACTATCCTTACTACGATGCATCGACCCGCGGCGTCAACTTCAGCGGCATGCTCAACGCGCTGAAGGAAATGCCGGCCGGCTCCATCGTCGTGCTGCACGCCTGCTGCCATAACCCGACCGGCGCCGATCTGACTGAAGCGCAATGGACTGACGTGATCCAGGTGGTGACGCAGCGCGGCCTGGTACCGTTCCTCGACATGGCCTATCAGGGGTTTGGCGACGGCATCGACGAAGATGGCAAGGTGGTGCGCCGTTTTGCGGCTGCCGGCGGCCCGCTGTTCGTGTCCAATTCGTTCTCCAAGTCGTTCTCGCTGTATGGCGAGCGCGTCGGCGCCTTGAGCATCGTCGCCGCCAGCGCGGAAGAAGCTGCACGCGTGCTGTCACAATTGAAGCGCGTGGTACGCACCAATTACTCCAACCCGCCGACCCATGGCGGTCAAGTGGTGGCGATTACGCTATCCACGCCCGAACTGCGCAAGCTGTGGGAAGACGAACTCGCCGGGATGCGTGTGCGTATCCGTGAAATGCGCCAGGCAATGGTGCAGAAGCTGAAGGAAAAGGCGCCAGGCCACAACTTCGACTTCGTCATCCAGCAGCGCGGCATGTTCTCGTATTCAGGCCTGACCAAGGAGCAAGTTGGCCGTCTGCGTGACGAGTTTTCGATCTATGCTGTCGATACCGGCCGCATCTGTGTCGCCGCATTGAATTCGCGCAACATCGACGCTGTAGTCGATGCCATCGCCAAGGTGCTTTAACCTTGAATGGAAGAATTGATTGTTGTCTGTCATTGCGAAATCCATCAGAAAGTTTTGACAGCAACAGAAAATTCCTCCTATAATAGCGCTTCAGCTGTTCCCTGATAGCTCAGTCGGTAGAGCGACGGACTGTTAATCCGCAGGTCCCTGGTTCGAGTCCAGGTCGGGGAGCCAAAAGATTCGAGGGCTTACGTGAAAACGTAAGCCCTTTTTCTTTGGGTAGTCGAACTACCGCATCAGCATCGCCATCTTCCCCCGCATCGGGAAATTTCCCAATTTCAATTGACTCCCATCAAATATATTTTCAAACCAATTTGATACATTTCGCCCATTGCATTTTAGAAATAAAAGGCTTTTTGTGTCGCGAATTTGGCCTTCATTGTCCTGCCTTTCCATTTGCTTCGCATCCTGTTTTCGTGATTGCAGGCAACATCATGTATGTCTCAGCTACAGCACACCATCGGAAACTGTGCGTCACGGAAAAGCATCATGACGTTCGCAAACTTTTTCTCTAGCGATGCCACTGCGGAACCGTGCACAACGGCGCTGGAGCTTGTCTGTCCCGTCAACAGCTTAGTTACGCTCAGGACTGCAGTGGACCATGGTGCCGATTGGATTCGCCTTGATCATTCCATGCATGATCCAGCAGGCGGTCTTGCTGACCTGAATCCAGCCTCCGCCATTATCACCCGCGGCATCCGCTACGCGCATGACAAAAACCGTCGCGTGCTTCTGGCAATCCGTTCAGATATGCAGCCATCTTCATGGGGCAAGTTACGGGACATGATCGATTGTGCGGCGCGTTGGGGCGTCGATGCCATTGCACTTTCCGATCCATCGTTAATGCTTTATGCAGTCGCGCAGCACCCTCATTTAGGACTGCATTTCGAGATTCAGGAAGCATCGCTCGACGATGGCACCATCAATTTCTTCCAGCAGCGTGTTGGCGTAAGCAGAGTCCTCCTGCCTAGGATATTGACACTCGCCCAAGTGGCACGCATAGCGGCGAACACATCGGTCGAATTGCAGGTGACCGGCTTCGGCAAGCAATCTGCACTCGTTGCCGGTAGTAAGAGGCCTTTGCCAGTCGAGCAGCACATGGATAGCCGTGAGACGAATAACACACTAGACACTGACTGTGCGAACCTTTGCGGCACGGCGGAGCATGCCGTGAATGACAGTTGCTTCGTGCTCGAGAAATCACCGGGAACAGGCGCATTGAAATTGCTTCCGCAGTTGACCGCACTGGGCGTGCGCGCGATACAGGTCGAGGCACTGGAGTATGGTTCGACGCATCTGGCGCAAGTGACACGGGTGTGGCGCGAAGCGGTCGACGAATGCCTGGAGAATCTGGACCACTATGCGGTAAAGCCCTCCTGGATTGCCGGATTGCGCGGCGCTACACTGGATCGACGAAGCTCGTAGCTTTCTATCCAAATGTGGAATGTGCCGTGCCTGCCAGTAATCACCAAGAGCAAGGCGAGCCAGCCTGCCAATAGCCTTTCGGTATGATAGGTGCTGACACTTCCATGTAGGAACCTACGCCCATATCGGCACACCATGTTGCGCCGCAACAATTATGGAAATACGTAGGACCTATTTCCTGCTTTTTCTGCCAAGTATTTAACGTACCTGCCCCATCTCGTCACTGTGCCCGGTCCGCCAAGAGCGCTGATTAACAGTATTATTACTGTGTAAACCAACAGTTGCATCGATGCAAACACTTTAATATCATTCGATTGTCGCAGTGCAGCAAACCAGCCCGCTCTTGTCTGTACTGGACGTATTTAACGGTTGCGAATTCATCGCGCCATCATATTTCTGAGATTGGAGGGCGCCCATGAGCCAGACATACCCCGCCCCCCTTTTATCCGGAATATCGAATTCATTCTCAGGATGGCTGATAGCCGCTACCTGCCTGACCGTTACCGCCTTGGCTTGGTTCGATGCGAATGACGGCTCAAGGCAGGACGAACAAGCCTATTTCGAAAGCCAGACCAATAATATGGCTCTCCATATCGAGCGCTCGCTTTCGTTGCATGAACAAGCTATCCATGATGCGGCAACACTCGTCGCAAGCAAGGCAGGATCTCGTTCCGAATTACGCAGCCATTCCGGCACGCTGTCGTCGGTAGCGACCATGGCAGGTACACAAGAAATAGCATTTTGTCCAGCAACAGACTCCGCCAAAACTTCCCCCCCGTCAGAATCAGGGGCAAGTCGTCAACCGATCAAAATGTCCTATATCCCCCCGCCCCCCCCCGCGTTCAGCACGGCCGCCGTGCCGAATGAACTCTGGGGACACGCGCTGTCCACCGCGGCATCTTCGCCCTCAGCTTCGAGCCGGTCCAATGGCACACAGCCTGCTTCAGGCTATAACCTGCCACAAGCCACGTTACTCCTCTACCTTCCGGTCCATATGCATGACGAAAGCGGGCGGCATGATCGTCGCGCCGGGAAGGTGGCTGGATACGTCTATACATCTGTCCAATTAGGCGACTTCATTGAATCCTTGCGGGGAGACACGGAGCGCCGCCTCAGGGTCAAATTTTTTGAAGGACAGGCCGCCACCCCTGAATCGCTGCTCTACGACAGCAAGCCGGCCCCGGCGCCCGCCCAATCCCCTCCCGAATTCAGCAAGACCATCCCTATTGATATCCACGGCCATCACTGGACTGTCCAATTCGAAGCAGCACAGCCCGGCTTGCCATATTCCAGTAAAGGCCGCTCCCAAGCCTATATCCTCTTCGGCGGACTGCTTCTGGCATTAACGCTGCTGGGTGCCGCCATTTCACGCAGCAGCTCCCGCCAAGCCAATTCCAGCAAGCAGACGCTGCAGGAGTTGAAGAACCAGATCGACGCGCTCGAAGCACGCAGGGATCAGGAGCAAAAGCGTCTAGCGCAGGAAATGCACGACGACTTGGGACAATTGCTTGCCGCAATGAAGATGGACCTTGCCTGCCTCTCCCGCCATATACCAGCGGATGAAATAAAGGCCTCGCGACACTTGAACAGCATCAATGAGCTGGTTAATGCCATGATGACGTCCGTGCGCCGGATCATTTCCGACCTTCCTCCACAAGCACTCGACGACCTCGGGCTATTCGATGCACTCCGGCTGATGGCAAAAAAATTCGAAGAACGGCATCAGATCAGATGCCGGGTTCATTTGCCGGCCTCCGAGCCCCGCATGGCGCCGAGAGCGACATCGGCTATTTATCGCATGATCCAAGAGTCGCTCAATAACGTTGCCAAACATGCTTGCGCCACAAACGTGGAGATAAAAATGGAGACATTCGGTAACCGCCTTGAACTCAGCATCGCAGACAATGGCAAAGGCTTTTCGGCGAGTGCCTTGCACAAGGCCGGTTCGTTCGGATTGATCACAATGCGCGAAAGAGCGGCATCACTTAACGGCAGCATGAAAGTGGAAAGCACAAGCGGTGCCGGAACAATCGTCCACATCACACTTTCGCTGGACGAAAATTTGCAGCGCTGCACCGAACCGGATAAGCCAACGCTCCTGTCCGAAGGTGTCTGACTTGGCCTAACGTAGATTGCAGCAGTCCTCAGACTGCTGGAAATTCTCGCCGATCTCGGCGGAAGTGCCGGCTTCGAGCCAAGGCCTCATGCCCCTTCAATCTCCTCCCTCCCTTCCATATGCGCAAATTTCGCCATAGTAGCTGCATTCAAACTCTTGAAACTGCTCAATGAAATCAAGAGAACATTGCGCACCAACCCCGAGGGAAACCTTGTCGCATGGAGACGATTGTGAATTCTCAATTCGCATCGTTTTTGATCTGTTAATTTGAATTTTTCATGGTCATAGTCTGATACATGATCCAGCTCCTCGAGCAAAATCATCGAAACCCGCAATCAATGAAATCAGGCATGATTTATTTCGTCAGCCGCATGAATTCCAGCTAACTGCTTCCGATTACCTTGACCACCAGCTGACCACAGGTCCAATCAAAGAGAAATGTGATGATCACCCATTTGGAACACGGTTCTGGCAAGCTGTCCCATTACATTACTAACCTATCCCGGTTTCCCGCCAATAAAGTCGGCCCCTCCTTACTTTCCATCATCGAATCCGCCATGGACGGCGTCATCATTGTCGACGCCGCCCGCCAGATCGTGCTGGTTAATCAGAAGGTGGAACGTATGTTTGGCTACCCGGCAAGGCACCTGCTAGACAAATCCATTGACATCCTGCTCCCTCCCCGGCTCTGTACCGAACAGGGTCGCCGCATCGATCGTTTTGCGGCGGCACGCATGCATGGCAGGCGAATCAGGCTTGGCCTCAAAGGCATCCATGCAAATGGAGATCAATTGTCCCTGAACATCAGCCTTTCCCGCATCGCCGTACATGGCGAACCCTTCCTCGCACTGATTGTGCACAGCTTGACAGCAGAACGCAGCGCCGTTGAAACCAGGCGCCGCACGGTACGCCCGTCAGAACTCCGCAAGTGGGCTGCCTCCTCACAACTGGCAAGCGAGGTAGAGAAAAGACGTTTTTCCAAAAAACTCTATGACGACATTGGCCAACGCCTGAGCGTATTGAAGCTGGATCTGGATTGGCTAGAAAATCGCCTTCCCACGACAAATGCTGGTGTACCGGCGAGAGTTGCGCAAATGCAAGGTTTGCTCGATAACGTGATTACCATGACAAAGAGCATGGCCTCTGCCTTGCGCCCTCCCTTGCTGGACGATTTTGGATTATTGCCAGCAGTCGAATGGATGGTCGAAAATTTTCAGAAAAGGACGGCCATCTCTTGCAGCGTGGAGAGTAACGGGCTATCGATCAATCTCGGCGAGGCCATCGATTCGGCGATATTCAGGGTGATTCAGGAAGCCTTGGCCAATATCGAGAACCACTCTTCCGCTAGCAATGCGCGCATTGCATTCTCACGAGCCGCCAATCAACTCGATGTTATGATTCAGGATGATGGCATCGGGATGGTCGGCGGTAGCGAGAGTAAGCCTGGCTGTTATGGCCTGATCACGATGCAGGAACGTATTTTTGTACTTGGAGGTACAATCAGCATCGGCAATATAAAACCGCACGGTGTGCTGATCCATGCCTCCGTGCCAATAGAACCCGTTGCCACTTCCGAACCGCACTCACATCCTCCATTACCACGTCTATGATTCGCATTGTTATCGCCGACGACCACACCATCATGCGCGAAGGACTGAAGCGCATTCTCGATGGCGCCGACGACATTGAAGTCGTTGGAGAAGCCGTTGACGGTTTTGAGGCCCTTGCTCATGTGAGGAAAGGCGGGTTCGACCTGCTGATGCTGGACTTATCGATGCCCGGCCGCAGCGGGGTTGAACTGATCCGGCAGATCAAGGATGAGATGCCCAAGCTGCCCATCCTGATCCTGACCATGCACGAAGAAGAGCAATATGCGGTACGTGCGATACGCGCCGGCGCGCGCGGCTACCTGACCAAGGAAAGCGCAGGCACACAATTGGTCAGCGCCATTCGCAAAGTCGCTTCTGGACGTCCATATATCAGCTTGGAAGTAGCCGAGCAGCTGGCGATGGATGTGATGCCATCAAACGAAGAGCTTCCGCACAAGCAGTTGTCGAACCGCGAGTTCGAGGTATTTACCTTGCTAGTGAGCGGGAAGTCGATTACTGAAATCGCCGATTTCCTGCACCTCAGCGCAAAGACAGTCAGTACGCACAAAACGCGCATTCTGACTAAGATGAACATGAACTCGCTGGCAGAGATGGTGCATTACGCTGTCCAGCACCGCCTGCTCGGTCCGTTGACGAATTAAAAGTACCCCGTCCCGTACACCCCGGATATTTTCCCCACTGCGGGACGGCGCTACTGTTTTCACCCGACAGTAGACGCAGCACCGCATTATTCCCTCCTAAGTGGCTGTGATTGCGATAAGCCCGCAAGGCATAGCCATTAACTAATTTCCTCATCGCAATTTTCGCTACAGCGCCTTCCTTGAAACAAGCTATTGCCGATTCCTCTGTCAGGGTCAGCAAAATTCAGACCAAAATGTAGGGATATTCCTACATTCATGCCGTCTATCCTACATTGCAATTCAGCTCACACCGATAGCAAATGATTATTGCGGTTGCGATACTGTGCACTTCACCCGAAGTATGACAAGTGAGCAACTCGCCGCTGATTCTGGATCATTAAGCCAGCCTGGGAAGCGCGTTCCAAAAAATCAACAGGTGAATAATTAAAACGATTGTGTCGGTACTTTATGCCGGCGCACCAAAAAATGTTGTGAAGTATATTGAATCAGGAGCTGACTATGTTATCGACGCAAATGTCTGAAATGCGCACCGATCTACCCACATCTGCGCTACATCCGTCCGCGGCAGAAGCAGGATGGCAACGCCAAGGGAAACTTTGGTCCAATTTGAAAGAGCTGTGCGATATCCTGCGCATTCCATCCGCCACCATCCACACCGATGAGGAACTGCTGTTTCAGCACGTGCAATTCAAGACCGGTCAGCGTATTCATACTATCGGCCAGCCGTTCGATACTCTGTACATCGTTCACTCCGGCTTCCTGAAAACCGTCCTGATCGATGAATTCGGCAACGAACAAGTCCTGAGTTTCCCAATGAAGGGCGATCTGTTTGGCGTCGACGGCATTCATTCCAAGCGCTACGCCTCCGAGGCCGTCGCGTTGTCCAACTGTGACCTGATTCTGCTTCCCTTCAAAAAATTAACCGCACTTGGTCGCGCCCACGTCGAATTCGAACATGCAATATACAGCGTCATGAGCCGCGAACTCGTGCGTGAACAAGCCATGGTGAGCATGCTGGGCGCATTGAGTGCAGAAGCACGTGTTGCCCGCTTCCTGGTATCGCTGTCGGAACGTTATGCCGAAATGGGATATTCGAGCAAACTGTTCAACCTGCGCATGACGCGCCATGAAATCGGCAGCTATCTCGGCCTGACTTTGGAGACCGTGAGCCGCACCCTTTCTGCCTTCAATGAAATTGGCCTGATCACGGTTGATCAGCGCTCGATCGGCATCAAGGACGTTGATGCGCTTAAAACCCTGCGCCGGCTTCCTCCGTCCAGCTCGCGCGCCAAGCAGGTTTCTTCGAAAAAGGCAAAACAGGTGCCGAAGCAGCCGGAACAGCCGGATACCGACTGGGGACAGCTTGCGACTGCTTGATCACTATGTGATCAATTGTCGGCTCTGGCACTGACACACGCCACCATGCAAAAAAGCCCGACCTGATGAGATCGGGCTTTTTACTTCGCGCGTCACTTAAAGGTCAGCGCCTGATGGCCAGAGGGAATCACGAACCGGCACGCTGCCGCGTACTGTCCAAATTTTTGCCAGGCATATTCACCAATGTCCGTGAGTAAGCGCTGCGAAATCTTATTTGCGCTTTCCACCGCCAACTGGCGTCGGCCCCGTGATTGTCGGACCTCGCTTTTCTTCGATGCCGGCATTCCCTTCCGTCACGATCACAGCATTTTTTTCAATTGCGTTCGTTGTATGACGTGCCATATCCGCAGCAGAGGTAGCCATGTCGCGCACGCTGGCTCCCGCCGCCGTAGCAATGGTATCGGCCCCTTCCCTAGTCTTGGTTGCCGCATTATCGATCGCCGAGCGGGCGGCAACCATGTTTTTCTTGGCGAGTTCCGCAACTTCCTTGAATGCCGACTCCCACACTGAAAACATGCTTGTCATCGGATTAAATACAGCATCATTGGCTTGGGCCTGTGAAACGCCCAAGGGAACAGCTGTGTTTGTCACAGTATTCGATCCTAATTGCTCGATATAGTCTTGCATCGATCTGCCGATTTCATTCTGCATTTCGGCAAAAATCCGCATGATTTCCTTCTGATAATTCACAGCATCGTCAGGATTACGTGACAACAAACTCGATTGAAAAGTCGTGCCGACATTTCGCGGATCGCGCATGTTCGACATCGCTTGCGCAAACCTGAGCTGTTCATTGAATGCCCGATGGGTTGCACCGATAACTACGCGATCAATTTTTTCCGTCCCAGCGAAAATGGCATCCGCGAACCGCCGCGACGCTTCCAGCTGGGTCTGGTACATGTTGACCATGGGGCTAAGTACATTCTGCATAATGGCTCTCCAAGAAGAATGAGAAGAGTGTGAAAGCCTGCGTCAGATTTCGTTCTTTGATGGGCTTCAAATTTGACTCTGAATATTCTCTGCATATCCAGTGCATGCTTTCACTTGCCCCCTCTCGGCTTGAGATAGATCAAGCACTCTCCTGTTCGGAATTCGTTTCCTCAGCACATATGCTGACCACCATTGATTGCGATATTCGCCCCTGTCATAAAGCCGGCATCCTCTGAGCAAAGATATGCAATCAGGCTGGCGACTTCTGTCGGCTCGCCTAGCCGACCAACCGGTATCTCGGGAAGGATTTTCGTCTCAAGAATTTCTTTCGGAACCTTGGTGACCATCTTGGTGCGCAAATAGCCCGGCGAGACGGTATTGACAGTAATCCCCTTGCTCGCCACCTCCAGTGCCAGCGCCTTCGTAAAGCCATGCAGGCCAGCCTTCGCCGCCGAATAGTTGGCTTGTCCGAACGCGCCTTTTTGGCCGTTGACCGAAGAGATGTTGATGATGCGGCCCCATCGACTTTCGAGCATGCCGTGCAGCACAGGTTTCGTCATGTTAAACGCGCTGTCGAGGTTGGTTTCGATTACGGCGCGCCAGTCCTCCAGCGTCATTTTCTTCAACGTCGCATCGCGGGTGATGCCCGCATTGTTGACGAGCACATCAATGCGACCAAGATCGCCGACAACTTTCATCACGCCAGCCTCACAGGAGGCAAAATCGGACACGTTGACCATGTACGCGGAAAACTCGAAGCCGGCTTCCTTTTGAGCCTTGAGCCATGCAGGAACGTGATCGTTGTTCGGTGAATACGTTGTGGCTACGCGATAGCCGGACGTGAACAGTTTCTGACAAATCGCTTCCCCCAAGCCTCCCATTCCGCCGGTAACCAGCGCTACTCGTTGTGCATCCATACTATCCTCTCTGACTTCATGAAAAATATGCAGTGCCCCGCATGTGAACTGCATTTTGACGAGGCAAATCATTTTGCGCCCATCGCTCATGTGAGCGCGTGCGGTTTGTCAAAGCTGCGGCACCCGTCAGGAGCCTGCAATGTGTGCGTACGACGTTACTTAGCCGCGCCTTGCAAGGGCGTCGCCACGCACAAGAGCGCCGGCCATACGCTTGCCGCGTCCAGCATCAACTGCGACATTGACCGCTCTTTGGCATCTTAGAAATTCATCTCGATTCGAAAAATTTCTGCCGCTGTTTGGAAGTTCACTGCCGCCCTATCCAACCCATCGGGGCGAACCAGCCGCCGGTATAGCGGTCTATTGGGGAAAGCAACAGGTTCTGGAGGAAAAGGGATCGTGATCCTTCGCCGTGGTCACTAGTTACCATGTCACAGCATGGAGGCGAAGGCAGGCAACAGTCTGCTTCATTAGGCTATGAGCGAATGCAGCCCAGGTTCTACATTTCATATTCGCCGGGCAAACTCGGTTCCGTGTTTGCGCTGTTTTACTTCGAGGCCGGCGCCGACCTCTATGGCTGGCATATCGAGGCCAGGAGCCTGTATTTTTCTGCTGCCTTCTTCATGGTCGAGAACTTCTATGACAATCGTACGCCGCGCCTGTATCGCAGCGTGCAGGATGATGTCTACGGGCCATGGACTATTGACTATCCGCCGACTAAGGATGAGATCCGCTGCCCGGTGCCTGAGTCGGTAGGACACGAACTGGAACGCCTTCAGTCCCGATTTGTCGAGGAATGGCTTTTCTTCAAGAATGACCTTCACATCGAAGCTGAACTGGCGGCTTACGCGGCGCATGATATGCCGGCACAGGAAGTCAACATCAGGTCCAAGCGGCTAGCCCGTCTGCAAAAAACCGGAAACACATGGATATATATGCCCCCTGGGATCGATCTTAATGTGGTGCAGCTGCTGCGCAAATATTGGCGGCTGAGCGAAAAAGTCCCCGGGCACTAGTAGCATCGCGCCTCCCCACATGCCGATTATTTCCTCCGGCCCCGGCAATCAAAGGCCGCTCTCGACCAACTCTGGAGGAAAACACCTATTTTCCGCCACATCCGCGCAATTGGCCGGTTGATCTCGCATAATAGCGCCGTGCCAGCGGTTATAATTACTGCTAAGCACTAGCACGCGGTGAGCAATTATTCAAGGCGCTGGAACGGGCTGCATCTTTCATGCGGCCCGTTCCATTTGACCGGCCCGCTTCGATTTCTTGCTTATCAAGCGCGTGCGTGAAATGACGCAGGCGCATTCATTCCAGGCACTTTTATGTCCAAGACTCAAAGCAACAAGCCGATAGAGATCAAGATTTCAACCGTCGTGGCGGTATCCGCCCTCTTGCGTTCGCATGATCTGGCAACGCTGGATGGCGCGATGAAGTCGATGACTGGCGGCGCGCCTGATTATTTTGACCACGAGTTCGCAGTCCTCGATGTCGCAGGCTGCGATTTCAGCCAGGGCAGCGTGGACTGGCCTGCGGTAATTAGCCTGTTCCGGTCCTACAACCTCAATCCGGTTGCAGTGCGCGGCGCACCGGCCGGCATGGAGCAGGACATTCTTTCGCACGGCCTGAGCATCGATACGCTGGCCAAGCCGCGCCAGGAAACCCCGCAGGAAGAACCGGCTGTCGCAGCACAGCCGGAACCGCCTGTCGCTATCGAAGCGGCTCCAGCCGCGCCGGTGCCGGTACCCGCCATGATCATCGACACCCCTGTACGTGCCGGGCAGCGCATTTATGCGCGCGGAGCCGACCTGGTTGTCATGGCCGTAGTCAATCCAGGCGCCGAATTGATCGCGGATGGCTGCATCCATGTCTATGCGCCGTTGCGCGGGCGCGCTCTAGCCGGCGCCAGCGGCAATGCGGAGGCCCGGATTTTTGCGCTGAGCATGGAAGCCGAACTGGTTTCCATCGCTGGCATGTATCGCACGTTTGAAAGCGGCCTGCCGCCGGAGCTGGCGAAGAAGCCGGCCCAGGTCCGGCTGGCCGGTGACCGGATCGATGTATCATCCATCCGAGCTTAATTTTCGTATTTTCTGGAAGGAGTCTGTTTGTGGCGAAAATCATTGTTGTAACGTCGGGTAAGGGAGGCGTAGGCAAAACCACCTCCAGCGCCAGCTTCGCATCGGGTCTCGCCCTGCGCGGCCACAAGACGGCCGTGATCGATTTCGACGTCGGCCTGCGCAATCTCGACCTGATCATGGGTTGCGAGCGGCGCGTCGTGTACGACCTCATCAATGTGATCAACAATGAAGCGACGCTCAACCAGGCGCTGATCAAGGACAAGCATTGCGAAAACCTGTTCGTTCTGCCGGCCTCGCAGACACGCGACAAGGATGCGTTGTCGGAGGAAGGCGTCGAGCGCGTGCTGAATGATCTCGACAAGATGGGCTTCGAGTACATCGTGTGCGACTCTCCGGCCGGCATCGAGCACGGCGCGGTGATGGCATTGACCTTTGCCGACGAGGCGATCGTCGTGACCAATCCGGAGGTCTCGTCGGTGCGCGACTCGGACCGTATCCTCGGGATCATCCAAGCTAAATCGCGTCGCGCGCTCAACGGTCAGGAACCGGTCAAGGAGCATCTGCTGCTGACGCGTTACGTACCCAAGCGCGTCGAAGCCGGAGAAATGCTGTCGTTTACGGATGTGCAGGAAATCCTGCGTATTCCCTTAATCGGCATTATCCCGGAATCGGAATCCGTCCTGCACGCATCGAACCAGGGGCAGCCGGCGATTCATATGGCTGGCAGCGATGTCTCCGAAGCGTACAAGGATGTTGTCGCGCGCTTTCTCGGAAACGAAGTTCCGCTGCGCTTTACCGCTTATGAAAAACCTGGGCTGTTCCAGCGGATTTTTAAAGGCAAGTAAACATGGCGCTACTCTCATTCTTATTCAATAACAAACCGAAGAGCGCGAGTGCGGCCAAGGAGCGCCTGCAAGTCATTATCGCACGTGAGCGCAATGGCCGCGACGGCCCGGATTTCCTGCCGGCCTTGCACAAGGAACTGATCCAAGTCATTTCCAAATATGCGAAGGTCAATGCAGACGACATCAAGATCTCGCTTGATCGTCAAGGCAATCTGGAAGTGCTTGATGTGAATGTCGTTTTGCCGGACGCATAACAAGTCACACGGCAGTATCGATGTTTTGCGGGCCCGTGGGCAACGATCATGGATCCAACTTGGAAGGAAAGGCGCAGGCCATCATGCCTGCGCCATATATTTCACCTCTGTCGAAGCGACATCCGCAATCAGTGCAACTGGTGCTTCAGGTCGGATAGCTCGCGATGCGCCTGCATGACGGCGCTTCTCAATTCACCATCAACATTCCCTGAATTTTCGCATGCATCCTTGGCGCGATCGCCCAGATCTTCCAGATCATCGATGCACTGGCGAATCTGATTTTCATCCTGCCCCTGAATCAAGCTCCTTGCCTGCATGGCCCGCTGGTCCAGTTGCTGGATGCTGTCCTTCAAATCCATTGGAAGATTGGTTGCAGACTGACAGCATTCAGCTGCGTGATGGATGGTGTTTTCGATTTGATTGAAGCGTTGCTGGATTTCGTTTGCGCGCAACATGGTACCTCTCCTATCCGTTGTTGATACAAGTAAAAGGCCGCGGGTATATTTGATGAATGATCAACAATGGAGTTCCAAGGATGCCGCACCGCTGCGATTGATTAAAGAAATCGGAACCATCCGACCATAGAATGATGTTACCGGCGTTGGCACACTGGAATGCGCTCCACACAGAGAGCGATTGCGAACGCTGTCCGGATGCAGCCCTGTGAGCCGAACTTATGCAATTGCGGCAAGTCCAAATGACAAGGGGGCCTTATTCCGATGCGTCCGGCGTCATCTGCGGCTAGGAGGTCACCATGAAGAAGGTTGGGCCTGCAATCATTTTGTACCTGCTGCTCGCATTGCTGACAAATAGCTCTGCATGGGCGCATCAGCAATATCGTCATTGGCATGGCCATACGCACTCCAGCGTCGGTGTTTTTGTCGGCGTCCCGATCGTCCCGCCGGTGCACTACCGGTCGCCCACCTACTATGCCTATCCGCCAATTGTCGCCGTGCCTGCGCCTCCCCCCATCTATATCGAGCAAGGCGGGCATGACATCGACGAGCAGCCGAATTACTGGTGGTACTACTGCCCACTGCCGCAAGGCTATTACCCGTATGTGCAACGGTGCCCGCAAGGCTGGAAGCGTGTGGCGCCGCAACCTCCTGATTTGCAATAACGTGTCATGTGCACCGCACAATCCTTGAAGTGGACTGCCTTCGTCATGACGATGACACTCGCCGCATGCACCACCGTACCGCCGAACGAGCCCAGCGTACTGGTGCTACCCGGTACGGGGAAGAGCTTTGAACAGTTCCGCGTCGATAACGCCGAGTGCAAGCAGTTTGCCCAGGAGCAGACCGGAGGACGCACGCCGGATAGCGTGGCATTCGACAGCGGAGTGCGCAGCGCCGCCGTCGGCACAGTTCTTGGCGCCGCAGCGGGCGCTGCGATCAACGGCAGGCAGGGTGCCGGGGTGGGCGCTGGCAGCGGGGTGGCCCTTGGCGGACTGGCGGGGACCGAAACCGGCCAGAGTTCCGCCGAGCGCCTGCAACAGCGCTATGACTTCGGCTACGAACAGTGCATGTACGCGAAGGGACATCGCGTTCCCGTCTCTGGCGGCGACCTGATGAACGATTTCTTCCGCGGGCGCGGCGGACAACATTATGTCGCTCCACCGCCCCCTGCGGCTCCGCGCCAGTAGCCCTCTACCCCGGCCGCCCTCCGGCACAAGGCATTTCCGGTACAATCCGCCCCACCATGAATGCACCTCCGAACCTGTTTTCCTACCCCCGTTACCGGCCCGATTACACCATCGCAGCCCCATTTCTGCCGATGTCCCGCAAGGAAATGGATGCGCTCGGATGGGATTCCTGCGACGTCATCCTGATCACCGGCGATGCCTACATTGACCATCCAAGTTTCGGCATGGCGCTGATCGGACGTTTATTGGAAAAGCAAGGTTTCCGTGTCGGCATCATCAGCCAGCCGGATTGGCATTCGGCGGAACCATTCCGCGCACTTGGCAAACCGAACCTGTATTTCGGCATCACGGCCGGCAATATGGATTCCATGATCAATCGGTATACCGCCGATCGCAAGATCCGCTCGGATGACGCCTATACCGCCAATGCCGAGCCGAACAAGCGCCCCGATCGCGCGCTGACGGTATACGCCCAGCGCGCGCGCGAAGCCTATCCTGAGACGGCTATCATCATCGGCAGCATCGAAGCCAGCCTGCGACGCATCGCCCATTATGACTACTGGTCCGACAAGGTACGCCGCTCGGTATTGCCGGATTCGAAGGCCGATCTCCTGTTGTTCGGTAATGCCGAACGTGCATTGGTCGCCCTGACGCACCGCCTGGCAGCAGGCGAATCGATCAAGGCGATCCGCGATCTGCGCGGCACCGCCTTCATGGTGCCGCCCGGGTGGAAGCCGGCAGCCGACTGGAGCGAAGCCAATTCAACCCGTGTCGATACGCCGGGAAGGGTCGAGGCGCATCCCGATCCCTATGCAATGAAGGAAAAAAATGCCGAAAGCTGTTCGACCGAGGGCAAGCCGGCCGAACAGCCGGTGCTGATCCTCAGTCGCGAAGAGCGGCAAGCCGCGCTGAAGGAACAGCACAACAAGACGGTGGTGCGCCTGCCCTCCTACGAGCAAGTCAAGGACGACCCGGTAATGTACGCGCATGCGTCGCGCGTCTTTCACCTTGAATCCAACCCCGGCAACGCACGCGCCCTGGTGCAGGCCCACGGCGAGCGCGACGTCTGGCTCAACCCGCCACCCCTGCCGCTGGCGATGGACGAGATGGACGGCATCTATGACGTCCCCTATGCGCGATCACCGCATCCGAGCTACGGCAAGGCGCGCATCCCGGCATGGGAAATGATCCGCTTCTCGGTCAACATCATGCGCGGCTGCTTTGGCGGATGCACCTTCTGTTCGATTACAGAACATGAGGGTCGCATCATCCAGAGCCGGTCGGAGCCGTCCATCCTGCACGAACTCGAACAGATCCGAGACAAGACCAAAGGCTTCACCGGCACCATCTCGGACCTGGGCGGACCGACGGCCAACATGTATCGCCTCGCATGCAAGGACAAGAAGATCGAGGAAACCTGTCGTCGCCCCTCCTGCGTGTATCCGAGCATCTGTGTCAACATGAGCACCGATCACAGCAAACTGATCCAGCTATACCGCAAAGCGCGCGCCATCCCCGGCATCAAGAAAATCCTGATCGGTTCCGGCCTGCGTTACG
The DNA here is from genome assembly GCF_000818395.1 of Noviherbaspirillum autotrophicum. Lineage (GTDB taxonomy): Bacteria > Pseudomonadota > Gammaproteobacteria > Burkholderiales > Burkholderiaceae_D > Noviherbaspirillum > Noviherbaspirillum autotrophicum. The sequence goes on from NZ_JWJG01000028.1 coordinate 1,615,181, forward strand.
ACCTCGCGGTACGCTCGCCCGAATACGTGAAAGAACTGGTGACGCACCATGTCGGCGGCTTGCTGAAAATCGCCCCGGAACATTCCGAAGAAGGCCCGCTGTCAAAAATGATGAAGCCGGGGATGGGCGCTTACTACAAGTTCAAGGAACTGTTCGAGAAGTATTCGAAAGAAGCGGGCAAGGAACAGTACCTGATCCCGTACTTCATCGCAGCCCATCCCGGCACCACCGATGAAGACATGCTCAACCTGGCGCTCTGGCTGAAAAAGAATAACTTCCGCCTCGACCAGGTGCAGGCGTTTGTGCCGACGCCGATGGCCACCGCTACCGCGATGTACCATAGCCGCAAGAATCCGCTGCACAAGGTCACGGCCGATTCGGAGACGGTTGAGACCCCGCGCGCCGGTAAAGTACGGCGCCTTCACAAGGCTTTCCTGCGCTATCACGATCCGGAAAACTGGGAAATTTTGCGCGAAGCGCTCGTCCGCATGGGGCGCTCCGACCTGATCGGAAACAGCGAAAGACATTTAGTCCCACGCTATACCCCGACGCATGCGCTGGCCGCCATCGAGCGGAGCAAGGAAACGCCAGGCCCGGACAAGCTTGCGAAAAAATTTGGCCAAAACAAGCCGCGTCCGGGAGCGGCGGTGGTTCGTACCCCGGCCAATAGCCGTCCGATGCCCAAAAAGCCTCCACAAGCCTTGAAAGGCGGGAGAAAATAGCGCAGCCTTGTCCATTACGCGGCTAACGCGCTCTTTTTATATCGACGCATCTGCCTTGCTCAGTTATAAAAAAACAGAATAACTGGTATCACCACAATAAAGCAGACTTACATAGGGTGGGGAGATATAGTGGAATTGTCTCCTCCAACTCTCCTTGAATTGGATTTAGCCCGCAACCGAAAGGTGTGCGGGCTTTTTTTTACCCGTCGGAATTGTTCCTCGCCGCTGTGGCGCAGTATTTCGCGATGACCAGATAATGTTGAGGGATTGCATGCCCCGACTCTAATCAACGCATAAATTTTCTTTAAAATCAACGCGCTAGAATATATAGCCCATGCTTATTAACAACGTTAGCCGTTGTAAATTTCAGCAGCCGTACAGCTGGAACGGCAGACCGTGACTTCTGGAGCCAGTCGTCAACAGTTGATTTTCCTCAACTCCATTTCTTAAAGATTTGCTTGTTAGACTATTGCTTCGTAGAACAGCCTCTGTACAATAATCTTTAGAAAGCCGTTGTCGCATCTCAACGAGGAATGCCATGCAAAAATCCACAAGCCAGGCAACGGTTACCGTTTCCCGGTTCAATTTCAACAAACTGCAAGCAGTCGCCTGCATCGCCTCCTCTGCGGCTTGCAGTATTGGCCTGATTTATTGGGCAATCAAGGCGCTCAGCTGAATTCCGGATCGCGCCGACAAGAGAACCTCGTGGAGAAAGAGCAAATAAAAAAGCCTGCTTGCGCCGGCTTTTTTATATTGTGCCCCTGTTTGAGGCCACTGAAAATCCGTGGTGGACAGTACTGGGATTGAACCAGTGACCCCCGCCGTGTGAAGGACAGAAACATAGTTTTTAGGGGTAAATAGCAGTATTGCACATCGTTTAAAATCAAGCACTTAGACAATGCTTGTTAACTGCCGTCCATGCTGATACACTGCGGATCAAGTCCACCAGAAGTCCACAGCGAAAAGCATGAAAGCAAAGATCGACCGGGAGCTACTGAGAAGCGTCAAGCCTGGCGCTAAAGTATTCGACATTGCCGATACTGAACTAAAAGGTTTTACCGTTCGCATCACCCCTGCCGGCGCTATTACCTATGCCATTCGCTACACAGGCAAGGACGGCAAGCAGGTCCGCTACTCCCTTGGCAAGAACTTCCCCACCACCACCGTTAGCGACGCGCGCGAAGAAGCGCGCATCCTGCTTGGAAAAATCGCCGGCGGAGACAATCCCGCCGAAGAAAAGAAAGCCAAGACCAAGGGAAAGCTAACGCTCTTCTCTTTCATCGATGGCGAATATGGCGACCATCTGCGCGCTCATAACCGCACCGCAGCATCAATTATTGACCGCCTTAAAAAGCTATTTGCCGAGTTCGGCAACAAGCCGCTATCCGAGTTCGACGCAAGAACCATCGATAAATGGCGCGCCGGCCGGATAAAGGACGGGAAGAAGGCCGCCACCGTCAACCGCGACATGAACGCGCTGAAGTCCCTATTCTCGCGCGCCGTGGATTGGCGTCTGATCGATGAACATCCGATCAAGTCTATCAAGCGTATGGAAGAATCTGGCGGCAAGATCGTCCGATTCCTGACCGACGATGAAGAAAAGAGACTACGGGCGGCACTGGACGCGCGCGAATTGCGCGACCGCGAAGGCCGAGCCCGTGCGAACGCGTGGCGTGCAACCCGTCACTACGACCTGCTTCCGGCAATCGATGACCATCATTTTGTTGACCATCTAAAGCCGGCAATACTGCTGTCATTGAACACCGGGATCAGGCAAGGCGAATTGCTCACCCTTCGATGGTCTGATGTTGACCTCGATCTAGCGATTCTGACGGTACGGGACGAGGCAGCAAAGAGCAACAAGACCCGGCACCTTCCGCTCAATGACGAAGCTAAAGCCGCTTTGACTCAATGGAAAGCGCAGCAACCGCAAACCGATCTTGTATTCCCTGGGCGCGAAGGCAAACGCATGACTGAGGTAAAAACGGCATGGGGCAAGCTGCTGAGGGATGCGCAAATCGAAAATTTCCGCTGGCACGACATGCGGCATCACTTCGCAAGTCGACTGGTAATGGCCGGCGTAGACCTAAACACCGTCCGCGAGCTGCTTGGGCATTCCGATATAAAGATGACGCTTCGTTACGCTCACCTTGCACCAGAGCATAAAGCAGCAGCAGTACAGAAACTTATGAGAACGCTGTAACCGACCCGGCGGCACCGGAAACGGTGTCTGGCGTTACCTTGATCAGCACGATGCAGAATTTGTGCTGATGTCGGCATGGGATTATCCGGTCGAATTTGTCGATGATTTTATTGATAGCGGCAAGCTAGCGTTTTCCGCTTGCGTGGCCGGCACTTACAACCTGGAGGAATGAATGATTAGCCTGGACGAAGTAAAAAACCATATTCGCGTAGTCGGCAACGACGACGATGCGGCGATCACCGCCATGATTGCGACCGCTACAGCCCATATCGAGAACTACACAGGCGTGGCCTGTGGCGACGATGCCCCTGCCCCGGTCAAATCAGCGGCGCTGCTAATGGTGGGCGACTTGTACGAAAACAGAGAGGCACAATCCGAGCGGCCACTATCGGAAAACAAGACGTTCACCCTCCTGCTGAACCCCTATCGGATGATGGAAGTATGAGAGCCGGAAAACTTCGTCACAAAGTGACCATTGAACGGTATAGCGAAGGGCAGGACGAAATCGGGCAACCGGTTCAGACTTGGGAGACGGTCGGCACCTTCCCTGCCAGCGTGGAACCGATCAACGGACGGGAATACTTCGCAGCAAGTGCGGCACAGTCCGAGGTTACAACCAAGATCAGGATGCGCTATCAGGCAGGCATATTGTCGAGCGACCGCATCACCCACGGCGCGACCGTTTATGACGTGCTGAGCGTCATCAATCCTGAAATGCGGAATGAAGAACTGGTTTTGATGTGCAAGTCCACGGCTTAACGGAATGGACTATTTCTGCCGAATAAGTCCATCGGAAGTCCACAAAAGAAAAAGCCGACTGTTTCTAGTCGGCTTTATATTTCTAACTAATTGATTTTATTATTGAATTTTGGTGGACAGTACTGGGATTGAACCAGTGACCCCCGCCGTGTGAAGGCGGTGCTCTACCCCTGAGCTAACTGTCCGAAGAGGTCGGCATTATCTCACAACTGCTGCAGCGAATCAATTTGTGATTGCTGCACGCCATACGCAACTGCCTTTCGCTTCCTTATCCAGTCGATCGAGCAAAGCTTCGTGATCGGCCATTTCCTCTGCCGAGGCTTGCAGCACGATAATTTCGGTGGTCGTCGCAACCTCAATGACTTCAGTATTGGCCGCACTTGCTTCCGGAACGGCCAGATCAATTGTGAGGCTGTTCTGGCCGCGCGTCATTGCGAGATACACTTCCGCGAGCAGCTCGGCATCAAGCAACGCGCCGTGCAGTGTGCGATGCGCATTCGAAATACCGTATCGGTCGCACAACGCATCAAGAGAATTGCGCTTACCCGGGTGTATTTCCTTGGCTTGCACAAGGGTGTCCGTCACCATCGCGACATGCTGCACGAAGCGTGGAAAGCCCAGGCGGTCAAATTCGGCATCGAGAAAAGCCAGATCGAACGGGGCGTTATGAATGATGATTTCGGCATCCTTCACATAGTCGCGCAGCGTATCGGCGATCTCGGCAAACTTCGGTTTATCGCTAAGGAATTCCGTGGTCAGGCCGTGTACCGCGAGCGCGCCCTCTTCCGAGTCGCGTTCGGGATTGATATAGGTGTGAAAATTGTTGCCGGTCAGTCGCCGGTTGACGATCTCGACGCAGCCGATTTCAATAATGCGGTCTCCGGAGCGCGGATTCAAGCCGGTCGTTTCGGTATCGAGGACAATTTGGCGCATGCGTTTCGTGTGTAACGTAAGTAAGTTTAGCTGTGTTTTTGAGCCAGAACAGGACCTGCGACAGAGTGTCAGGACACGGATGCCACGCCCATATTGGCTAGCCTGTCGGCGCGTTCATTACCATCATGCCCGGCATGACCCTTGACCCAGCGCCATTGAATGCTGTGCGTTGCCTGGGCACTGTCGAGAGCTTGCCACAGGTCGACGTTCTTGACCGGCTCCTTCGACGCGGTCTTCCAGCCACGCGCTTTCCAGCCGTGAATCCATTCGCTGATGCCTTTTTGAACATACTGGCTGTCAGTATGCACGACCACTTCGCAGGGTCGCTTGAGCGCGGAAAGCGCTTCGATCACGGCTTTCAATTCCATGCGATTGTTGGTGGTATTCAGTTCGCCACCAAAAAGCTCCTTCTTGTGCTCGCCTGCGATCAGCAATGCTCCCCAACCGCCGGGGCCGGGATTTCCCTTGCACGCCCCATCGGTATAAATCACAACTTTATCCATTCCTATTTTTCTGCCTGTGTATCTTGTTAGTCGCTGGCACGCCTTGGCGCGCGGTCGCAGTTTGCTTGGTCCACACCGGTCCAATCAGACGCATGCCACGAATACGCTTGAATGCATGGACCATGTAAACCGCGCCGAGATAAGGCCACCAGCGATTGCCAGCCTTTTCCATGAAAGCAAAGCGCTTCAGCCATTTTTCCGTGGTACACGGCGGCGCATAACAGCCGAAATGGCCCCGATTTACCTCCATATTGAGCAGTTTCAGCCAGTCCTTCAGACGCGGCACGCTAATGAACTCACCGTCCTGCGGCATGAAATGCGCCCCCGTCAAGCGCCCCGCTACTTGGCGCAATCCCCAGAGACTAGCCGGATTGAAGCCGCAGATAATCACTTGCCCTTCCGGAATCAGCACCCGCTCAACTTCACGCAACACCTGATGCGGCTCGGCCGCAAATTCCAGCACATGGGGCAGCACCACTAAATCGAGGCTTTGTGATGCAAACGGCAGTTCGGCAAAGTCATGCACCACGACGATGGGCGCGCGCCTGTCACTTTGTACCTTGCCCGGCATTTGCGTGTCGGTCAGCCATTTGTTGGGCATGCGGTTCGCCTGCAGCGCTTGAATCTGCGGCAAGCCAATCTGGACCGCATTGAATCCGAAAATATCCGCCGTCAATTCGTCCAGCCGCGCCTGCTGCCATGCCCTGACATAGCCACCGGTCGGCGTCTCCAGCCAAGGGCCGAGCGCTATAATGGATTTTTCAATTGGCGGATGGTCCATCATATGTTGACTGTATTGGCTGTTCCGGCTTTTCAGGACAATTACTTGTGGTTGATTCACGACGGCAGGCATGCCGCAGTGGTCGACCCGGGAGACGCAACACCGGTTCTTGCAGCGCTTAATGCACATCAACTTTCCCTGGCCGCTATTCTACTGACACATCATCATGCTGACCATGTTGGCGGCGTGCCGGGCCTGTTGGCAAACTTCCATGTTCCCGTATTCGGACCGCGTCATGAAGCGATTCCTCAAATTACCGAGCCATTGAGTGAGGGCGACACTGTTACGATACCCGAATTAGACTTGACGCTCGCTGTACTCGACGTTCCCGGTCACACAAAAGGACATATTGCTTATGTCGCCCACCAGCAGCAATGGCTGTTCTGCGGCGACACCTTGTTTGCCGGTGGCTGCGGCCGGTTATTCGAAGGTACGCCAGAACAGATGGCGGCTTCTTTGACCAAGCTTTCCGCTCTGCCAGACGCAACGCAAGTCTATTGCGCGCATGAATACACGCTCGCCAACCTGCACTTTGCCAGAGAGGTGGAACCAGACAATCCAGCGCTTGATCCTCGCATCCAGGCCGAGCAGGCAAAACGTGACCACGGCCTCCCCACCATCCCGTCCACCATTGGTTTGGAACGGTCCACCAATCCCTTCTTGCGCTTTCATGAGCCCGCCATTGCAGAGCGGCTCATCGCCTTACAACATCTTTCCTCCAGGGAACCAATTGCTGTTTTCACTGCCTTACGGCAATGGAAAAACACCTATCGTTGAGATGACGCATTCCCTTGTAAAATTGTTATGATAGATAATAGTGGTGGAATGTAATAAACCTTGACGTAGGAAAACACGATTACGTAAACTCCCGGGCATTTAATCCGCTCGCCCGACAGTTCGCGCCCCATTAGGGGCGCGTCGAATGTTTGAGTGCGGGTTTCGAGCCAGCCGACTGCCGATGCGGCGGTATACCAAAAGCAAGTGAGGCCACATGCATCTGCCGAAAACAACAAAACTATCTATTGCAGCACTATTTCTATTCGGCACCCCACTTACCACGCTGGCCAACGACCTTTCCCTCCCCCTCTACAACTGGGCGCAGGCATCCGCGCTCGACAAGCCATACGATCCGAACGATCCGATCGCACAAGTGCTGGCGATGGAGGAAGTCGATGTCTGGGGACGCATCCGCAAGGGTTTCGGCATTCCGGACCTGAACAATCCGCTGGTCGAGAATCAGCTGCAGTGGTACACCTCGCGCCCCGATTACATCCAGCGCACCACCACGCGCGCCTCGCGCTACCTGTTCCACGTCGTGCAGGAACTCGAAAAGCGCGGCATGCCGACCGAACTGGCGCTGCTGCCCTTCATTGAATCAGCCTTCAATCCGCAGGCTTATTCGACTGCGAAGGCTGCCGGCATGTGGCAGTTCATTCCATCGACCGGCCGCGACTTCAACCTCAAGCAAAGCATCTTCAAGGACGAGCGCCGTGACGTCTTGGCGTCGACCGATGCGGCGCTGACCTACCTGCAAAAGCTGTATGACATGTTCGGCGACTGGCAACTGGCGCTGGCCGCATACAACTGGGGCGAAGGTTCAGTGCAGCGCGCGGTCAACAAGAACCGCGCCGCCGGCTTGCCGACGGACTTCAACAGCCTTTCGCCACTGATGCCGGTTGAAACGCGCAACTACGTGCCGAAACTGCAAGCAGTCAAAAACATCATCGCCATGCCGGCGCAATACGGCATCGCACTGCCCAAGGTGGAAAACCAGCCGTATTTCGTCACCATCGGCAAGACGCGCGATATCGACATCAAGGTTGCCGCGCAGCTCGCCGAGCTATCGGTCGATGAGTTCAAGGCGCTCAATCCGCAGTTTAACCGCCCGGTCATCACCGGCAGCTCCGACACCCAGATCCTGCTCCCGCAAAGCAACGCAGCCAAGTTCAAGGCCAATCTGGCGAAATGGGGTCGCGCCTTGTCGTCATGGACTGCGCACAAGGTCACGAGTGCGCGTGAACGCATCGAGACGATCGCCTCGAAGTTCCACACCACGCCGCAGGTGATCCGCGAAGTCAACAACATTCCGCCGAATATGCGCCTGAAGGCCGGCTCGACCGTGCTGGTGCCAAAGGCTGAAGGCGCACCGGAAAGGGACATCGCGCCGGAGATTGTGGACAATGCGACCATCGCGGTCGAACCGGATGTGCCGGATACCCGCCGCATCTATGTCAAAGTCGGCAAGCGCGACACCCTGGCGTCGATCGCCAAACGCAACCAGGTGAGCATCGCGCAGATCAAGAGCTGGAATAGCCTGAAGCATGACAAAGTGTCTTCCGGGCAGACCCTTCAGCTTCACGTACCTTACAAGGCCTCGAAAAACGGCTCCTACCACGTCGCCCGAGGGAGCACGCCGCCGCATCGCAAAGTTGCCCCGCCGGTGCGCAAGAGCAAAGCAACGGCAACTACATCCAAAACGCACAAGAAGCACCGCGGCTAATCAATCGCCCCAGCGACTGCACAGGCCGTACTGCTGGGGCTGCCATCATTTACTCCTGTCCCGGCGCGCCGATCCTGCCCTCCTCCAGGGTCGAATAACTGGAGGCTGCAAGCAGGCGCTTGGTGTAGGCCTGACGCGGATGGGACAGCACCTCTTCCGTAGTGCCGCTTTCAACGACCTTTCCATCCTTCATTACCATCACGCGATGCGCCATCGCGCGTATGACCGCGAGGTCATGGCTGATGAACAGGTAGGCCATACCGTACTTGCGCTGCAACTCGGCGAGCAGCAACAGGACTTGCTGCTGCACCGAGACATCGAGCGATGAAGTAGGCTCGTCTAGCAGGAGCAGCTCCGGCTTCAGCACCAAGGCGCGCGCAATCGCGATACGCTGGCGCTGCCCGCCCGAAAATTCGTGCGGATAGCGCGACATCATTTCCGGCGCAAGGCCGACCTCGGCAAGACTTTGGGCGACGGCATCGCGCAGGCCCGTCTTGCCCAGCTTGGGCTGATGCAGCTCCAGTCCCTCGCCGACAATCTGCTCGATCGTGCGGCGCGGCGACAACGAGGCGAACGGATCCTGGAACACTACCTGCATACGCGCGCGCAACGGTCGCAACGCCGCGCTCGGCATCTCGCTGATCGGGTTGCCGACAAATGCGATACGCCCCGTTACCGACGCCGACGACAGCCGCAACAAGGCCATGCCTAGCGTAGATTTGCCGGAGCCAGATTCACCGACAATGCCGAGCGTCTCGTGCGGCTTCAAGGTAAGGTCGACGTTGTCGACTGCCACAAACTCCTTCTTCTTGAACCAACCCATCGGAATCGAGAACGTGCAGCGCACCTGTTCGGCCACCAGCAAGGGCGTCGACGAGTCATCGACGGCGTCGACTGCGCGCGTCGGATGGCTGGCCAGCAGCTTGCGCGTGTAGGCTTCGCGCGGCTGGGCAAATAGGTCATGCGTGGTTGCGGCCTCGATCAAGCGCCCACGCTCCATCACACCGACCCGGTCGGCAAAATGGCGCACCAGGTTCAGATCGTGGGTGATCATCAACACGGCCATGTTCTCTTCGTGCTGCAACTGGTTCAGCAACTCCAGGATCTGGACCTGGATCGTCACGTCCAGCGCGGTCGTCGGTTCGTCCGCGATCAGGAGCTTGGGCTTGCACGCCAGTGCCATGGCAATCATCGCACGTTGACGCTGCCCCCCGGACAACTGGTGCGGGAACGCGAGGGCGCGCCGCGCCGGCTCGGGAATGCCGGTCTTGTCCAACAAATCCACCGCGCGCTGCGCCGCCATCTTTGCGCTCAAGCCCTCGTGCAGCATCAGTACTTCCGCAATCTGGTTCCCAATGGTGAACAAGGGGTTGAGGGCGGTCATCGGCTCCTGGAAAATCATCGCTATGTCCTTGCCGCGCACCGCACGCATCGCCGCTTCCGGTTTCTTCAGCAAGTCGTTGCCGTCGAACAGGATGCTTCCGCCATAGCGCGCGTCCTGGTTCAGTCGCAGTACGGCGAGCGAGGTTACCGTCTTGCCCGATCCCGATTCGCCGACCAGGGCGAATTTCTCGCCGGGTGCGATACTGAAACTGACGTCGTGGACGACCGTGGACGATCCAAACGCCACATTCAAATTCTTGACGTCGAGCAAGCTCATGCCTTCCTCCTGACGTCCAGCGCATTACGCAGCGCATCGCCAATATTGGTCAGCAGCAGCAAGGTCAAGGTCAATGCAAAAAAGGTCGACAGCGCAATCCACCACGCGTCCAGGTTGTTCTTGCCCTGCGCCAACAGCTCGCCGAGGCTCGGCGTCGGCGGTGGCACACCCAGCCCGAGGAAGTCGAGGCTGGTGAGCGACAGGATGGCCGCGCTCATGCGAAAAGGCAGAAAGGTTACGACAGGGGTCAGGCTGTTGGGCAGCACATGGCGCCAAATGATGGTTCGGTTCGACAGGCCCAGTGCACGCGCCGCCTGCACGTACTCGAGATTGCGGTTACGCAGAAAATCGGCGCGCACGTAGTCTGACAACCCCATCCAGCCGAACAGCGAGAGCAGGATCAGCAAGAGGCCGAGGCTTGGCTGGAAGATCGATGCAAAAATGATCAGCAGGTACAGTTCCGGCATCGATCCCCAGATTTCCATGAAACGCTGGAAAAACAGGTCGGTCTTGCCGGCAAAATACCCCTGGATGGCACCGGCCAGCACGCCCAGGATCACGCCCGTGATTGTCAGCGCGAGGCCGAACACGACTGAAATGCGAAAGCCGTACAACAGCCGGGCGAACACGTCGCGCCCCCTGTCATCGGTACCGAGCCAGTTATCTGCGGAGGGAGGCGCGGGATTGGGCGACTTGGCGAAGTAATTCAGCGTGTCGTAGTAATAGTGATTGATCGGATAGATCGCCCAGTTCCCCTTCTTCCGGAACTGGTCTTGGATGAAGGGATCGAGATAATCCGCCTGCGAATCGAAATCGCCGCCAAAATCCTTCTCCGAATAGGTATGCACCATGGGGAACATCATGGTGCCGTTGTAGCGTGCCAGCAGCGGCTTGTCATTCGATATCACCTCGGCCATCAGGCTCAGGCCGAACAGCACGAGGAAAATGACCAGACTCCAGTAGCCCCGGCGATTCTGCTTGAAACGCAGCCAGATGCGGCGCCCCGGCGAGATGGATGGCGTAGTTGTAGTTGCGTTCATCGGTTCAGACTCTCGAATTGCACCCGCGGGTCGGCCCACACATAGCACAGGTCGCCTATCAGTTTCACCACCAGTCCGATCAGCGTAAACAGGTAGAGCGTGCCCATCACGACCGGGTAATCGCGCCGCACCACCGACTCGTAGGACAGCAGACCCAACCCGTCAAGCGAGAACAGGGTTTCGATCAAGAGACTGCCGGCGAAAAAGGCACCGATGAATGCCGCCGGGAATCCGGTCACCAGCGGAATCAGCGCATTGCGGAATACGTGCTTGTACAGCACAGCCTGCTCGCTCAGTCCCTTGGCGCGCGCTGTCAGCACATACTGCTTTCTGATCTCTTCGAGAAAGGTGTTCTTGGTCAGCATCGTCATCACCGCAAACGAGCCAGCGACCGAGGCGGTGACCGGCAAGGTGATATGCCACAGGTAATCAAGGATCTTGCCGAACCAGGAAAGCTGCTCCCAGTCGTCGGAGGTCAATCCGCGCAAGGGAAACCATTGCACGAAACTTCCACCGCCGAACAGCACCAGCAGCAGCACGCCCAGTACGAAGCCGGGGATCGAATAGCCAATCAGCACCGCAAGGCTCGTCACCACATCGAACCGAGTCCCTTCGCGCACCGCCTTGGCAATACCGAGCGGCAGCGAAATGAAGTAGGTAAGGAAGAAGGTCCACATGCCGATGCTGATCGATACCGGCAGTTTCGACTGCACCAGCTGCCACACATCCTTGTGGTGATAAAAGCTCTGCCCCAGGTCGAAGCGTGCAAAACCTTTCAACATCAGCCAGAAGCGCTCTGCCGGCGGCTTGTCGAAGCCGTACAGCGCCTTGATCTCTTTCACCCGTTCCGCGTCGATACCCTGACGGCCGCGATATTCGGCGGCGCCACCTCCCGAGGCCTCGCCGCCGGCAGTCTGTCCCTTTTTCAGCTCGATCAAGGCTTGTTCGACCGGTCCGCCGGGCACGAACTGAATGACCGCAAACGTAATCGCCACCACCCCGAGCAGCGTCGGAATCATCAGCAGGACGCGTTTTCCAATGTAAGACCAAATGTTCATCATTGCCCTCTCATCGCGCTTTCTGCTGCCACCAGGTTGAGATCACATACGGGTCGGCCGCATAGTACAGCGGCAGCTTGGCGGGAATGCCGAAGCGGTTGTGGTAGGCGACCCGATGGGTGGAAGAATACCAGTGCGGAACGACGAGATACTTGTTCAGCAACACGCGGTCCAGCGCGCGCGCCGCAGCAACCAGCTGCCGGCGCGACTCAGCCATGACCACAGCCGTGATCAGCTTGTCGACCGCGGGATCCTTCAGGCCCCAGGCATTGTTGGAGCCTTTTTCGTCGGCCGCCTTGGAGCCGAGCATGTCGAACAGTTCGTTGCCGGGGCTGTTGGTGTCCGGGAAGCGGATGCTGGTCATGTCGAAATCGAACTCTTCCATGCGCTTTTGCACCAGCGCGTAGTCGGCGGTGCGCTGGTTGACCTGGATACCGAGCTTTTGCAGGTTGCGCACATACACCGTGATGATGCGCGACAGTGCTGACTGGTCATCCAGGATTTCGAATGTGAATGGTTCACCCTTGCTGTTGCGCAGCGCCCCGTCACGGTATTCCCAGCCGGCTTCCTTGAACAGCGCCTTCGCCTGCAACAAGTTGGCACGCAGGGAACCGGGAGGATTGGTGCTTGGCGGTACCGGCACCGGGCCGAACACGGCCAGATCGAGCTTGTCGCGCAGCGGCTCCAGCAGTTTCAGTTCATCCGCCGTCGGCATGCCGGTCGCCGCCAGCTCACTGTTGTTGAAGAAGGAATAGATGCGCTTGTACTGGTTATAGAAAAGCTGGCGGTTCATCCATTCGAAATCGAGCGCCAATCCAAGTGCCTGGCGCACCCGCGGGTCCTTGAACTGTGGATGGCGCAGGTTCATCACGAAGCCTTGCATGCCGGCCGCGTTCGAGTGCGGCAGCTCGCGCTTGACGAGTTCACCACTGGCAAACTTCGGTCCGATATAGCTGCGCGCCCAGTTCTTCGCGCTGTATTCGACCACCACGTCGAATTCACCAGCCTTGAACGCTTCCAGTCGCGCCACATCGTCCTTATAAAAGCGATACACGATGCGTTCGAAATTGAACATGCCCCTGCGGGCCGGCACGGCGTCGCCCCAGTAATTAGGATTGCGCTTGTAGGTGATGGAACGGCCGACATCGTAGCGTTCGATCAGGTATGGGCCGGTGGTAATTGGCGGTTCGAGCTGAATCTTGTCGAACGACGTGTTCGCGCCCCACTTGCGTGAAAAAACCGGCACACCTCCGACGATCAGCGGCAATTCGCGGTTGAGCGTCTTGAAGTCGAAGCGCACCGTGAGGTTGTCCACCACAACGCACTGCCGGACATCGGCAAACACCGTCTTGAATTGCGGCGCGCCCTTGGCCATCAGCGTGTCGTAGGAATACTTGACGTCGGCGGCAGTGACCGGATCGCCATTGTTGAACCTCGCTTTCGGGTTCAGCCGGAATGTCATCGACATCCGGTCCGGCGCCAGTTCCATGTCCTCAGCCAATAGCCCATACATCGTTGCTACTTCGTCGGAGGAGCCGGTCGTGAGTGTTTCGAACATCAGGTTGGAGACACCGGCGGCCGATACCCCCTTCAGGGAAAACGGGTTGAATTTGTCAAAGCTCGTGCGCCGATCCGGATTGGCAAGGTACAACGCCCCGCCACGCGGGGCGTCCGGGTTGACGTAATCAAAGTGCGTGAAGCCGGCCGGATATTTCGGCGCGTCGTACAGGGAAAATGCATGAGCCGCAAACGCGCTGCCGCTAGCTTGAAGGAAACTGAGGAACAGGAAGGAAAAAAGGAATTTACGCATCCGCCTAGATATGAAAGAAGCTGTCGCCGTAGCCGCACAGAAGCAGGCTATTGTACCCATTTAAAAGGAGATCGCATGGTGCTGCGCCGAAAATGCCGTTGACATCCGAAGCCGCAGGGCAATGGCAAGGGACGGTTTTATCATGGGAAATTTCCGTCAAAATTGATTTTTGATATATCCCATGGTGAACGCAAAAGTTGCCCTTGAGCCCACTCCCCCCTACAATCTTGCCGAGTTGAAAAATCCGGACGCAAAAAATCGGCAAAATATTCGTCTTTTCGGCGCTCCATGCGCTTGATGTACCGACGCCCGTCCTCAAAGCGCATAAAATACGCAAAATCATTTGGAGTCATTTATGGCATTCCTACAAGGCAAAAAAATACTGATCACCGGTCTCCTGTCCAACCGCTCCATCGCCTACGGCATCGCTCAGGCATGCAAGCGCGAAGGTGCCGAACTGGCATTCACCTATGTCGGCGAGCGCTTCAAGGACCGAATCACCGAATTCGCGAAAGAATTCGACAGCAACCTGATCTTCGACTGCGACGTCTCCAGCGACGATCAAATCAACGCACTGTTCGCCGATCTCGGCAAATCCTGGGATCATCTGGACGGCCTGGTGCACTCAATCGGTTTTGCGCCGCGTGAAGCGATTGGAGGCGATTTCCTGGAAGGCTTGTCGCGCGAAGCTTTCCACATTGCGCAAGATATCTCCGCCTACAGTTTTCCGGCGATGGCCAAGGCCGCGTTGCCGATGCTGCGTCCCAATGCCTCGCTGCTGACCCTGACGTACCTGGGCGCGGTGCGCGTCACGCCGAACTACAACACCATGGGCCTGGCGAAAGCGTCGCTGGAAGCCAGCGTGCGTTACCTGGCCGAATCGCTCGGCCCGAAAGGCATCCGCGTCAACGGCATTTCGGCCGGCCCGATCAAGACGCTGGCCGCGTCCGGCATCAAGGATTTCAGCAAGCTGCTCGGCATCGTCGCCGCCCATGCACCGCTGCGCCGCAATATCACGATCGAAGACGTAGGCAATACCGCAGCCTTCCTGCTGTCCGATCTTGCCAACGGCATCACCAGCGAAATCACCTATGTTGACGGTGGCTTCTCGCATGTGATGTACGCGCCAACGGAATAAGTCTTTTCCCTCTCCCACAAGCGGGAGAGGGGTCTTTCTTCCTTGCAGGCGCCATACCCGCCTGCGGGAAAATAATTCGGCACCCAACAGATTTAGTCTGTATAATTCGCCGCTGTGCACTGCAGCAAGCAGTCACTTGAGCAGCATCGCAACCCTTTAGCTGTACGATAAAGCCATCCCGCCTTTTGGTGTTGACATTCCAGACACCGTCCCGGCGCAAAGCTTTGTGCCGAAATCTCTCAGAATTTTTTCTCAGCTGTTTCGTTGGTTCGCGTTGCATTTTTACATTCGCGCAACGGCCATGAACGTGCTTGTCACGCTTTGGTCGCGGCGTTGATTTATACGAAAGAACACAATGAGTTTTGAAGCCCTAGGCCTGCACACGTCCATCCTGAAAGCCTTGACCGAAGCTGGCTATACCAAGCCTACGCCGGTACAAGAACAAGCGGTTCCCGCAGCATTGCAAAACCGCGACCTGATGGTGTCGTCGCAGACTGGCTCCGGCAAGACTGCAGCATTCATGCTGCCGGCGCTGCACAAATTCGCCCTTGCCGAGCAACAGCTCCAACCCGGCACCAAAACGCCCAACCAGGAACGGCAATCCGTGCGTGCACGCGGCGAGCGCCCGCGCTTCCAGCCTGCGCAACCGAAGATGCTGGTGCTGACGCCGACGCGCGAACTGGCGCTGCAGGTGACGACGGCCACCGCCAAGTACGGTTCCTATCTGCGCCGCGTGCGCGCCGTATCCATTTTGGGCGGCATGCCATATCCGAAGCAGATGCAACTGCTGGCCAAGAATCCCGAGATCCTGGTGGCGACCCCGGGCCGCCTGATCGACCATATGGAGTCGGGCAAGATCAACTTCTCGCAGCTGGAGATTTTGGTGCTGGACGAAGCCGACCGCATGCTCGACATGGGCTTCATCGACGATATCGAAAAGATCGTCGAGGCAACACCGGAAACCCGCCAGACCATGCTGTTCTCGGCAACGCTGGATGGCGTGGTAGGCAATATGGCCAAGCGCATCACGAAAGACCCGCTGGTGATCCAGATCGCCAGCGCCGGCACCCGTCATGAAAACATCCAGCAACGCGTGCACTTCGTCGACGACATGTCGCACAAGAACCGCCTGCTCGACCACCTGCTGCGCGATGCCTCGCTCGACCAAGCGGTGGTGTTTACCGCAACCAAGCGCGACGCCGATACCATTGCCGACCGCCTGAACATCGCCGGCTTCGCCGCTGCAGCACTGCATGGCGACATGCACCAGGGCGCACGCAACCGTACGCTCGACGCGCTGCGCCGCGGCCAGGTGCGTGTGCTGGTAGCGACCGACGTCGCCGCGCGCGGCATCGACGTGCCGGGCATCACGCACGTGGTGAACTATGATCTGCCGAAATTCCCGGAAGACTACGTGCACCGTATCGGCCGTACCGGCCGTGCCGGCCGCAACGGACAGGCAATCTCCCTGGTGAACCATTCGGAAAACATGAACATCAAGCGCATCGAGCGCTTCACCAAGCAGATCATTCCGGTGGACGTGATCGAAGGCTTCGAACCGAAGAAGACCGCGACCGCACCGCGCAGCAACCGCAAGCCGGGCGCGCCGCGTTCGAGCGGCTGGAAGCCGGGCGACAACCGCGGCAATAGCAGCAAGCCGGGCCAGCGCAGCTTCAGCAAGCCGGCCGGCCCGCGCAAGGAAGGCGGCTTCAGCAAGGGAGCGCGTTCTGGCGAGGGCGCGCGCCGCACCTACGGCGACCGCTGATCGTTCTTATTGCATCAACAAAAACGGCCGCCCGGTAACCGGAGCGGCCGTTTTTTTACGTGCTGCCGTTTCGCATATGGGCTACATCGCACACGTACGAAAGCCGATGAACATGTCGTTCCGCCCCGGAAGGCAGAAATTGCGGAATTTCGGCGAGCGCAGGCGCAACCGGGTGGCAAACGACGCGCCGCGCACCGCCTGGTGCGTCATGAAATGTGGTTCGGAATACTCGCGATACGCATCCGCGGAAAATCCTGGATAGGGTTCGAACGGCGAGCAGGTCCATTCCCAAAGGTCGCCCCAACGCAGCGCCGGATGCGCCGCCAGCGCCGCGTATTCCCATTCGGCTTCCATCGGCAGGCGCCTGCCAGCCCAGGTGCAATACGCCTGCGCCTCGAACAGGCTGACATGGCGTATCGGCTCGTGCAGCGGTAGTGCGATCTGCCGGCCGAATCGCTGGCAGCGCCAGCGATTGCCCTCGGGTTCCCAGTCGCGCGGCGCCGACATGTCGTTGCGCATCAGCCAGTCGCGCCCGGCCGCCGTCCAGAACTGCGGATTCTGATAGCCGCCGTCGGCAATGAATTCCCCATACTGCGCATTCGATACCAAAGTCGAATCCATCGTGAAGGGCGGCACATAGACAGCGTGCTCCCATTTTTCATTGTCGAACACAAAGCCGTTGTCGGACTTGCTGCCCAACTGGGTCGTGCCGCCAGGAAAACGGATTTCGCCTTGCGCCCAAGCCGGCATGCTGTGCTCCGCCAGCTGTTGCGGCAGACGCACGCCGAGGGTCTGCAGCATGTTGGCAAGCATTTCGCCGCGCATGTCTTCATATGCCAGCACCAGCCGATACGGGTACAGTGCCGTGGCATCGTTTTTGGCGCGGCCGAGTTTGTCGAGCACGCGATCCAGCACTTCGCGGCAATAGGTTTTCAATGCCCCCGTGCTGGGCAAATCAAGGCTCCAGCGCGCGCGGTGTGGTACCGTGTTGGCATCAAACCAGTCGTCGCCCTTGGTCAGCAGCGAGGTGCGCTGGGCCGCATGCGGCGCGCTCGATTGCGCCTCGCGCAGAACGTACCATTCGGCAAACCATGCAATATGCCCGAGCTCCCATAATGGCGGATGAACTTCGGTCAAGAGTGGCACCTTGCGCGGCACATCCAGTCCTGTGGAAGTGAAACAATCAAACAGGGTGAGCGTATATTCGCGCGCGTCCTGCAATGCACCGGCGAGCTCGTTCGGCGTTGCCGTTCGAAAGGAAAAATTCATTGCTGTACTGGATGAAACCAGAAAGTTTCGCTGTCTTCATTATCGACGGCACGGTGACAAATGCCAACAAGCGATACGCTGCAACGCCGCACCATTCCAGCCAACCTCAGGCGATTGCGTGCTTGACAACGCGTCGCCTGCTCTTCTACAGTGGACACATGTCGATCGCTCGCGCACATCACTTCCTCCTTTCGCCTATCGTCCGCTGCCTGCCGGCGAGCGCGCTACTGCGCCTGGCGCGCTGATACTTTCCCCCTCCCTGTTGTCTGTTGTTGCCCGCATGCCGAGTTGGCGATGCGGATGTCGATTTTTCCAAAGGCTATCCTTTCATGCATTTCAAGCGAATGCCCGTCACGATTATCTGCGGCGACCTCGTCGTCACGATGATCTTTGCGCGTTCGCTTTCCCTGCTGCCGCTACCGATCGGTTGCCTGGCCTTGCGCTAGTGGTAGTCAGGCAGCCTCTTCGCCACATCTGGATTTCCCTTAACTTAAAGACAAAAAGGATTCACCATGATGTTGCCCAATCCTGCAGCCAAATACCGCCCCTTTCCGCCTGTTCAGCTGAGCGACCGGACCTGGCCGGACCGTCTTATCATGCGGCCTCCGGTGTGGATGAGCACCGACCTGCGCGACGGCAATCAGGCCTTGATCGAGCCGATGGATGGCGAGCGCAAGCTGCGCTTGTTTGAAATGCTGGTAAAGGTCGGCTTGAAGGAAATCGAAGTCGCCTTTCCATCCGCGTCCCAGACCGATTTCGACTTCGTGCGCAAGCTGATTGAGGAAAATCGCATACCGGCCGACGTGACGATCGAGGTGATCACGCAATCGCGCGATGACTTGATCCGGCGCACCGTCGAATCGCTGCGCGGAGCGCGCCGCGCAATCGTGCACCTGTATAACGCCACAGCGCCAGCCTTCCGGCGCATCGTGTTCGGCATGTCGCGCCAGCAGGTGCGCGACATTGCGGTTGCCGGCACGCGCTTGATCAGGCAATTGACCGCCGAGCGGCCGGAAACGGAGTGGATATTCCAGTATTCGCCTGAAACCTTCAGCATGACGGAACTGGATTTTGCGAAGGAAGTGTGCGACGCGGTGTCCGACATCTGGCAGCCGACGCCGCAGCGCAAGATGATCATCAACCTGCCGACCACCGTCGAATGCAGCACACCCAACGTGTATGCGGACCAGATCGAATGGATGCACCGCCATCTGGCGCGTCGCGACGCGATCGTCCTCTCCGTGCATCCGCATAACGACCGCGGCACGGCAGTGGCGTCGGCGGAACTGGCAGTGATGGCCGGCGCCGACCGGGTGGAAGGCTGCCTGTTCGGCAATGGCGAGCGCACCGGCAACGTCGACCTGGTGACGCTGGCGATGAATCTCTATACCCAAGGTGTGCATCCGGGGCTGGATTTTTCGGATATCGATGCAGTGCGCCAGTGTGTGGAAGACTGCAACCAGATTCCGGTGCATGCGCGCCATCCGTATGCCGGCGACCTGGTGTACACCGCGTTTTCAGGGTCGCACCAGGATGCGATCAAGAAGGGCTTTGCGCAGCAGCGGGCGAACGCGATCTGGGAGGTGCCGTATCTGCCGCTCGACCCGGCCGATGTCGGCCGCAGCTACGATGCCGTCATTCGCGTCAACAGCCAGTCCGGCAAGGGCGGCATGGCTTATCTGCTGGAGCAGGAGTATGGAGTGCAGCTGCCGCGCCGCCTGCAGATCGAGTTCAGCCGCGTCGTGCAACAGGTCGCCGATGAATCCGGCAAGGAAGTTGCCGCGCATGACATCTACCGCATTTTCCGGCAAGTCTACCTCGATGCCGCGTCGCCCTATGCATATGGGACGCACCGAATGACGGACGATCCCGGGCAATCCGGTATGGTGCGCGTGCAGGCAGAACTTCGGCGTGCAGACAGGCCGATAATCGTCAGCGGCAGCGGCAACGGGCCGATCGACGCGTTCGTGCAGGGTATGGGTGCCGCGGGACTGGATCTCCGCCTGATGGACTACCACGAGCATGCCACCGGCAGCGGCGCGGATGCGCTGGCGGTGTGCTACGTGGAACTGCGCGTAGGCGACAATCCGACGCTCTTCGGCGTCGGCATGGACGCCAATATCGTCACGGCGTCATTCAAGGCCGTGCTCTGCGCCGTAAACCGGCAGCTTGCGTTCGACCGCACCAATGACGCAATGGCGGGCGAGACAGCAGTGGCATGACGCCCTCCCCTGCGCTTGCGCTGGTCCAAGCGCAGGGGGAATAGCCCTATTGTGCCTGCCCCCGGTATCGACTTCACCCGCTGGATTTCGCCAGGCGTAGCCCGGCAAACTGCCAGCGTGCGCTGGCCGGAAAGAAGTTGCGATAGGTAACGCGGGCATGCCCGGCTGGCGTCGCACAGGATGAGCCTCGCAGGACGTACTGGTTGGACATGAACTTGCCGTTGTATTCGCCGATCGCACCGTCCGCAGCCCGATATCCGGGATAAGGCGCGTAACTGCTCAGCGTCCACTGCCAGCAAGCCCCGAACAGCTGGGACAGTCTGGCCGCCTGCAGCGCTTCCTCGGCGGTCGGATGCAATCCCGGGGCGCCGAAATCGCGCGCGCCCGAGGCAGCATGCTCCCACTCGGCTTCGGTCGGCAGGCGCGCGCCGGCCCAGCGCGCATAGGCATCCGCCTCGAAGAACGAGATGTGCACCAGCGGCCGGTCCAGGTCGAGCGGCTGCAGTCCGTGCAACGTGAATTCGCGCCAGCCATCTTCATGACGCCGCCAATACATCGGCTGCATCAGTTCGTTGGCGCGCACCCAGTCCCATCCCTCCGACAGCCACAGCGAAGCCCTGGCATAGCCGCCGTCTTCTACGAAGGAAAGATATTCGGCGTTGGTGACGAGGCAGGACGCTAGCGCGTACGGTTCGAGGAACTGGCGGTGACGCGGCGTTTCATTGTCAAAGCAAAATGCTTCGCCGGAATGACCGATCTCCACCACGCCGCCGTCGAATGTGCGCCAGCCGAGCGGAGCACGAGGCGATGCGGGCGTGAACCCGGCATCCGTGTAGGCCGGCCACAACGGATTCAACGACAGCAGGTGCTTGACGTCGGTCAGCATCAGTTCCTGGTGCTGCTGTTCATGGTGCAAGCCGACGTCCAGCAGCATGTCCAAGTCCGAATCACCGCCGCTCCGCTCCAGCAGGACCGCCATACGCTCGTCGACGTTGCGCCGGTAGGCCAGCACCTCGCCTAAAGCGGGGCGGGTCAGCATGCCACGCTGCGGGCGCGGGTACTTGTCGCCGACGCCGTTGTAGTACGAATTGAACAGCATCCGGAAGGCCGGATGAAAGGGGCGGAAATCCCGTTCGAAACGTTCGAGAATGAAAGTTTCGAAAAACCAGGTGGTATGCGCCATGTGCCACTTGACCGGACTGGCGTCGGTCATCGATTGCACGCAGCAATCTTCCTCGGACAAGGGCGCGGCCAGCGCCAGCGTATGGCGGCGCACGGCATCGAAGCGGGAAGACGTCGTCATCACCAGCTCCTACTGCACCCGGGCATGACACACCATGAACCAGCCGCGCTCATCGGTCCAGGTCTGTGTCCGGCCGAAACCCGAGCGCTCCAGCAGTTGCAGGAAGCCGTGCCGGGTGTACTTGTAACTGCTCTCGGTGTGGATCCTTTCTCCCGGCAAGAAGCGACGCCTGCCTCCTCGCCAGCTCACATGCGCCTCGCGCCGCGCTTCCAGGTGCATCTCGACGCGGCCGCATGCTTCGTTGAAATAGCCACGATGGCGCCAGTCGCGCAAGTCGAAGTCCGCGCCGACCAGGCAGTTCAGGTGCCGCAACAGGTTGAGGTTGAACGCGGCAGTCACGCCGAGTGCATCGTCATAGGCCGCGTCAAGCGTTTGCCGGTCCTTGAGCAGGTCGACCCCGATCAGCAGGCCGCCGTCCGGCCCGCAAGCGTCGCGTATCCGGCGCAGCAGCGTGGCCGCCTGCTCGGGCGCGAAATTGCCGATCGATGAGCCGGGATAAAAGAACAGGCGTCGCTCATGCTTGACCGCATCGGGCAAATCCAGCGAAGCCGAGAAATCCATGCCGATGCCGACCATCTTGATATGCGGCACTTGCTGCCGCAGCCGAGAAACCGCGTCGCGCAGAAAATCGACGGAAATATCGACCGGCACGTACTGCAGTGGCTGCAACGCGGGAAATAGCCGCGCCGCCTTGGCGCAGTTACCCGCCCCAAGGTCGATCAGGGTCACGCCATGTCCGGCAGTGCGCGCAATGTCGGCAAGATGCCGCTCCATGATGGCGGCTTCAGTGCGTGTCGGATAGTATTCCGGCAGCTCGCAAATCGCTTCGAACAGCTTGGACCCGAGCGCATCGTACAAGTATTTCGGAGAAACAACAGCTTGCGCCGCCAGCAAGCCATCATTCAGTTCGGCATGCACCGCATGCGGGTCGCTGTGACCAATCTGGATAAAGTCCCGCGCCGCGTCAGTGGTCGTAGAAAGAAGCATGGAGTCTGGGATGTCGAGTTGCTCGACAGCCAGACACGCCGAGGAGCAATCGAGGGTTGGGATTTTGGTTATCATATTGGATCAATAAACCGGACCATTGAGGCGGCACAAGCGCGCATATGCTTATGTCGTATTTGTCTTTACCGCCTTGCAAGAACACGCCGTTTCCTTTCTTTAACTACTTGCAATTCACCAACAGAACCGGCACCCCATTCCCCAATGCTGAAACTGCATGAGCTCACCAAGTCGTACGCCGACGGCAGGCGCGTTTTGAACCGGCTGTCGTACTCGCTCGGCGCAGGCGAATACGTGGCCATCATGGGCGAGTCGGGTGTCGGCAAATCGACGCTGCTGAACCTGATTGCCGGGCTGGATACGCCGGACAGCGGCGAGGTGGTCATCGATGGCACGGCGATCTCGTCGCTGGACGAAGACGCTGCGACCCGCTTGCGGCGAGAGAAGTTCGGTTTCATCTTCCAGGCGTTTCACGTGCTGCCGCATCTGACCCTGCTGCAGAATGTCGCCCTGCCACTGCTGCTGAACGGTGCATCCGCCGAGCGCGCATACGACATGCTCGATGCGGTCGGCCTGCGCGGACGGGCCGGGGATTTTCCGCGCCAGCTGTCCGGCGGTGAGCTGCAGCGCGTGGCCATCGCACGCGCGCTGGTGCATCGCCCTGCCCTGATCCTGGCCGACGAGCCGACCGGCAATCTCGATCCGGATACCGCGCACGACGTGCTTGCGCTGCTGCGCAACGAGATCAGGGAAAACGGCGCATCCGCCATCATCGTGACCCACTCGCCCGCCGCCGCCGCAACAGCCGACCGCGTGCTGACGCTGACCAAGGACGGGCTGCAGCCCGCCGCATTGCGCCCCCGGGAATGACAGGCACCGCGCGCTCCCGCCTGCGCCTGAACCGCTGGCTGATGCTGGGCGAATGGCGCGCGCATCCGGGCCGGGCGCTGGTCGCGATGCTGGCGATTGCACTTGGCGTGGCGCTCGGGTTTGCAATTCATTTGATCAACGCCGCCGCCTTCAACGAGTTTTCCGCCGCCGCCAGAAGTCTGTCGGGGCAAGCCGACCTGCAGGTGCGTGGCGCGCAGGCTTTTTTCGACGAGTCGCTGTACGCACAGCTGGCCCAGCATGACGGTGTCGCGCTGGCCAATCCGGTGCTGGAACTCGACGCCACCGTTCCCGGCCGGGAAGGCGCGCTCAAGCTGCTCGGCATCGATCCATTGCGCGCCGCCCGCATCGCCCCCGACCTGATCGGCGTGCCCGCGCCCAACCAGCCCTTCGATACGCTTGCCGACGACACGATCTTCCTGTCGCCGGCCGCCATGGCGTGGCTGCAGGTCAGGCAAGGCGATATCCTGCGGCTGCAATCCGGCACCGCGATCGTCCCATTGCGGGTGGCCGGAAGCATTGCACACGCCCGGCCCGGACAACGTATTGCGGTCATGGATATCGGTGCCGCGCAATGGCGCTTCAATCGCCTCGGCCTGCTGTCGCGCATCGACCTGAAGCTGACATCCGGCATCGAGCGCAGCCGCTTCAGGCAAGCGCTGGCCGGCGAGCTCGGCAGCTGCTGCCTGCTCAGCGAGCCGCAGGACCAGGACACCCGCACGGCCAACATGTCGCGCGCCTATCGCGTCAACCTCAATGTGCTGGCGCTGGTGGCGCTGTTTACCGGCGCCTTCCTGGTTTTCTCGACGCAGGCATTGTCGGTTATCCGGCGCCGCAGCCAGCTTGCGCTGCTGCGCGTGCTCGGCCTCACGCGACGCCAGTTGCTCGCGCAGATCCTGCTGGAAGGCGCGGCGCTGGGCGTGGCCGGCTCGCTGCTGGGGCTGGCGGCGGGGTATGCGATGGCTGCGGCGGCATTGCGCCTGTTCGGCGGCGACCTGGGCGGCGGCTACTTCCCCGGCGTGCAGCCGGCGGTGCAGTTCTCGCCGCTTGCCGCCCTGGCGTTTTTCGGGCTTGGCAACGCCGTCGCTCTGCTTGGCTGCGCCAGCCCGGCATGGGAAGCGGCGCGCGCCAGGCCGGCCGCGGCGCTCAAGACCGGCAGCGAGGATGTGGCGTTGTCGCGCCTGGCATCGCCCTGGCCGGGCCTGGTGTGCATCGCGCTGGCGCTCGGGTTGACGCAAGCGCCTGCCGTGTTCGAGCTGCCGGTATTCGGCTACCTCGCGGTCGCCCTGCTCCTGGTCGGCGGCATTGCCTTGATGCCGCGCGCGGCCGCCCTCCTGTTCTCGTGGGCTGCGGCCGCTGCCGGCAAGCGCAAGGCCGAGGTCGTGCCGATTCTGGCGCTGGCGCGGCTGTCGAATGCGCCGAACCAGGCATCGATCGCGCTGGGCGGCGTGCTGTCAAGCTTCAGCCTGATGGTGGCGATGGCGATCATGGTCGCCAGCTTCCGCATTTCCGTCGACGACTGGCTGTCACACCTGTTGTCCGCCGACCTGTACGTGCGTTCCGCCAGCGGCGGCGCGACCGGCGCTTTACGTCCCCAGGAGCAAAGCGCGATCGCGGCTACGCAAGGCGTCGCGCGTGCGGCATTCCTGCGCTCGACCCAGCTGGCGCTGGATCCCGACCGGCCTCCGGTCGCGCTCATCGCCCGCCCCATCGATGCCGCCCGACCGGAGGCGACACTACCGATCATTGGCGCGACCCTGCCTGCGCAGCGCATTCCCCGCGATGCCATTCCCGTGTGGGCATCGGAAGCGATGCTCGATCTGTACGGCTACCGGGTCGGCATGCAAGTGCGGCTTCCGCTTGCCGGCCGCACGGTCGATGCACTCGTCGCCGGCGTATGGCGCGACTACGCGCGACAGTCGGGCGCGATTCAGATGCGCCTGGTCGATTACCGCACCCTGACCGGCGACAGCGAGGTCAACGACGCGGCCTTGTGGCTGCAGGCAGGCTCCAGCGTGGAGCAGGTCGAAGCGGCGCTGCGGCGCCTGCCGTTCGGTGCCGCGCTGGAATTTGCCGAACCGGGCGAAATCCGCGCCATCAGCCTGAAGATTTTCGACCGCAGCTTCGCGGTGACCTACCTGCTGGAATTGGTGGCAATCGTGATCGGACTGTTCGGCGTGGCAGCCACGTTTTCGGCGCAAACCCTGGCACGCGCCAAGGAGTTCGGCATGCTGCGCCATGTCGGCGTGACCCGGCGTCAGATCCTGGCCATGCTGGCGGCCGAGGGCGGCGCGCTGACGCTGCTTGGCATCGCGGCGGGGTTCGTTCTCGGCGGCGCGATCAGCCTGATCCTAGTGTACGTGGTCAACCCGCAGTCCTTCCACTGGACCATGCAACTGCACGTGCCGTGGTCGGCGCTGGCAGCGGTGGCGTTGCTGCTGCTGGCCGCATCGGCCTTGACTGCGCTGGTGGCAGGACGATACGCGGTATCGGACGCTGCCGTGCGCGCAGTGAGGGAGGACTGGTAATGAGGCTTTTATCGTCGCTGAGGTACGCGCTGTTCGGCAGCCTGTTTCTTGCAGCATTGTCGTTCGCCGCACCGCCCAGCTTTTCGCCCGTTGTGCCGGGCCACTCGCTCGCATTCCCGCGCGACTTCGGCGCCCATCCATCGTTTCGTACCGAATGGTGGTACGTCACCGGCTGGCTGCAAGGCGTCGATCAAAAACCGGTCGGCTTCCAGGTGACTTTCTTCCGCTCGGCGACCGGGCACGACCGCACCAATCCGAGCCGTTTCGCTCCCACGCAGCTGATCATCGCGCACGCGGCCTTGTCCGATCCGCGCGTTGGCAAGTTGCTGCATGCCCAGGACAGCGCGCGCGAAGGATTCGGCATCGCGTTCGCCAAGGAAGGCGACACCGACGTCAAGCTGGGTGACTGGCGACTTAATCGCACCGATGGCGGAAACTATCAAGCCGAGGTCGGCGCGCGCGAATTCGCGCTGTCTCTGACCCTGACGCCAAAGCAGGCGCCGCTGCTGCAAGGCGATAACGGCTATTCGCGCAAAGGCCCACAGGCAGCGCAGGCCAGCTACTATTACAGCGAGCCGCAACTACAGGTCAGCGGCACGGTGACGCGTAACGGCAAGACCATTAAAGTAACCGGCACGGCCTGGCTCGACCATGAATGGTCGACCACGGTGCTTGATCCGGATGCGGTCGGCTGGGACTGGGTCGGCGCCAACCTGGATGACGGCTCGGCATTGATGGCGTTCCAGGTGCGCCGCAAGGACGGCACCAGGCTGTGGGCGCACGTCGCCTTGCGCGACGCTTCCGGGCGCATCACGCGCTTCAGCCCGGACCAGGTGCGCTTTGCGCCGCAACGCACCTGGCGCTCGCCGCGCACCAACGCCGCCTACCCGGTCGAGACCCGCATCGACACCGGCGGCATCGCCTGGCAATTGACACCGCTGCAGGACGACCAGGAACTCGACTCGCGGCAATCGACCGGCGCGGTGTACTGGGAAGGCGCGGTCAGCGTCACCCGCGACGGCAAGACTGCGGGACGCGGCTACCTCGAGATGACCGGCTATGTGAAACCTCTGAAACTATGAACTCCAAAGAACAACCGAAGGGCCGACTGGCGACGCTGCGCGGGCTGCAGCCGTTCCTGGCGCCATACAAGAAGCAGTTCGTCCTGGCCGGCATCGCGCTGGTCATCGCGGCAGGCGCCACGCTCGCCATCCCCTATGCGTTCAAGCAGATGATCGATGCCGGCTTCGGCGCGGCTGGCGCAGCCGGAGCAAAAAACGCCGCCCACATCGACCTGTATTTCATCGCGCTGTTCGGCGTGGCCTGCGTGCTTGCCGTCGCGACCGCGGCCCGGTTCTACATGGTGTCCTGGCTGGGCGAGCGCGTTACGACCGACCTGCGCGGTGCGGTCTATTCGCACGTCATCACGCAAAGCCCGCAGTTTTTTGAAACCACCCAGACAGGCGAAGTGCTGTCGCGCCTGACCACGGACACCACGCTGATCCAGACGCTGGTCGGCACCAGCGTGTCCATGGCATTGCGCAATGCGCTGCTGTTCATCGGCGGCCTCGTCATGCTGTTCGTGATCAGCGTGAAGCTGTCGTCGGTCATCATCGTGCTGCTGGCAGCGGTGGTGCTGCCGATCGTCGTGTTCGGCCGCCGCGTGCGCAAGCTGTCGCGTGCCTCGCAGGACCGGGTGGCCGACGCATCGGCGCTGGCGGGGGAAATCCTCAATGCGATGCCGACGGTGCAGGCATTCACCCATGAAGGCGACGAAGCGCATCGCTTCCGCTCGTCGGTCGAGCGCGCCTTCGAGACCGCGATGCAGCGCATCCGCGCGCGCGCCGCGCTGACCGTCATTGCCATCCTGCTGGTGTTTGGCGCGATCGTGTTTGTACTGTGGCTCGGTGCGCATGCCGTGGTACGCGGCAGCATGACGGGCGGCGAGCTCGGCCAGTTCATCCTTTACGCCGCCATAGTCGCCGGGGCGATTGGCGCGCTGTCGGAAGTCATCGGCGATGCGCAACGTGCCGCCGGCGCGGCAGAACGCCTGCTGGAGCTGCTTTCAGTGCGCTCCCCGATCCGGTCGCCGGCGCAACCCGAGCCGCTGCCGGCGCGCGCCGCCAACAGCGCCGCGCTGACGCTGCGCGATGTCGGCTTCCGCTATCCTTCACGCCCCCAAACGCCGGCACTGTCGCACCTGTCGCTCGATATCCGCCCCGGCGAAACGGTCGCCGTGGTCGGGCCGTCCGGTGCAGGCAAAAGCACGCTGTTCCAGCTGCTGCTGCGTTTTTACGATCCGCAGCAGGGCCAGATCATGCTCGACGGCGTCGACATCCGCCGGCTCGACCTGCATGCGCTGCGCGGCGCCATCGGCGTCGTGCCGCAGGATACGGTAGTGTTTTCGGCCAATGCCCTGGAAAATATCCGCTACGGCCGCGCCGGCGCCAGCGACGAGGAAGTGATTGCCGCGGCAAAGATGGCGGCGGCCCACGAGTTCATCGAAAAGCTGCCGCAGGGTTACCAATCCTTCCTGGGCGAGCGCGGCGTGCGCCTGTCCGGCGGCCAACGGCAGCGCATCGCGATCGCGCGCGCCTTGCTGAAAAATCCTCCGCTGCTGCTGCTCGATGAAGCGACCAGCGCGCTCGATGCGGAATCGGAACGCCTGGTGCAAGGCGCGTTGCAAGCGGCCATGGCCGGGCGCACCACGCTCGTGATCGCGCACCGGCTGGCGACCGTGCAGCGCGCCGACCGCATCCTCGTCATGGAACACGGGCAGGTCATCGAAAGCGGCACCCACGCGGAACTGATCGCGCAAGGCGGGCTGTACGCCAGCCTCGCCGCGTTGCAGTTCTCGCAAGACGCGGCATAAGTGACGCCAAGCGCCGGCAATAAAAACCTTGACCCAGTTGACAATGATTCTCGTTTGCATGTGCTAACATTTGCATCCGGCATATCTTCTCAACAAGGAAAACACCATGCGCAAACTCGTCGTTTCCACCCTGTTGCTCGCTCTTTCCGGCACTGCATTCGCCAGCGCCAAATGCGCCAAGCATCCGAAGGAAGAATGGATGAAGGAATCCGACGCCAAGGCCAAGCTGGAAGCCGAAGGCTACAAGATCAAGAAGTTCAAGGTCGACGGCAACTGCTACGAAATCTACGGCCACAACAAGGAAGGCAAAAAGGTCGAAATCTATTTCGACACCAAGACGCTGGACGTGGTGAAGTCGGAAATCGAAAAGTAATCCCGCCATCGGGATCGCTGTGATAGCCGTCTGGGACCGCATCGTTCGCTTCGTCCACTGGAGCGTGGCGGCGCTGGTCCTTGCCAACTTCGTCTTCGAAACAGGCCCCCTGCATCGCTACGCGGGCTACCTGGCCGTGGCGCTGGTCGCGCTGCGCCTGGTGTGGGGATTCACCGCCACCGGTTATGCCCGCTTCTCCTGCTGGTGGCCGGGATTCGGAAAGACTGTCACCTACCTGCGCCAAACGATCGCGGGACGCGCCCCGCGTTACATCGGCATCAATCCGATGGGCGCCGCGATGGCGGTGTTGCTGTGGCTGCTGATCGCCTCGCTTGGCGTCACCGGATGGATGATGGGCCTCGACGCTTACTGGGGCGAGGAATGGCTGCAGGAGCTGCACGAAACGGTCGCCTATGTGCTGCTGGGCGGCGTGGCGATTCATGTCACTTCCGTTATCGTCGTCAGCATCAAGAGCCGGGAGAACCTGCCGAAGGCGATGTTGACAGGTAAAAAACGTTCTTCCTAGCCCCGCGCCTCCCTCTTTCCTGCGGGCCAAAAAGCGCCGATGCTTCCGGTAAAATAGCGCATCTCTCGAAAACTTCCCTATGCGCCAATACCTCGACTTCATGCGCCATGTGTACGAACATGGCACCGAAAAAACCGACCGCACCGGCACCGGCACCCGCTCCGTGTTCGGCTACCAGATGCGTTTCGATCTGCAAGACGGCTTCCCGCTGGTGACTACCAAGAAGCTGCATCTGAAATCCATCATCCACGAGCTGATCTGGTTTCTGGCCGGCTCGACCAACATCCAATACCTGAAAGACAATGGCGTGTCGATCTGGGACGAATGGGCCGATGCCGAGGGCAACCTGGGGCCGATCTACGGCTACCAGTGGCGCTCCTGGCCGACACCGGACGGGCAGCACATCGACCAGATTGCGCAGGTGCTGGACCAGATCAAGAACAATCCGGATTCGCGCCGCATGATCGTCTCGGCATGGAACGTGGCCGACATCCCGCAGATGAAGCTGCCGCCCTGCCACGCCTTCTTCCAGTTCTATGTCGCCGACGGCAAGCTGTCCTGCCAGCTGTACCAGCGCAGCGCCGACATCTTCCTCGGCGTGCCCTTCAATATCGCGTCCTACGCGCTGCTCACCCACATGATGGCGCAGCAGGCAGGACTGGAGGTGGGCGAATTCATCTGGACCGGCGGCGACTGCCACCTGTATTCGAACCACATGGACCAGGTGCGCGAACAACTGTCGCGCGCGCCGTTCGCTTTGCCGAAGCTGGTCATCAAGCGCAAGCCGGACTCGATCTTCGACTACAAGTACGAGGACTTCGAGGTCACCGGATACCAGTCGCATGCGGCAATCAAGGCACCGGTGGCAGTGTAATGGCACTGCTCACCATCGTCGTGGCCACCGACGCAAACCGTGGCATCGGCATCAACAACACCCTGCCGTGGCGCCTGCCGGAAGACCTGGCGCACTTCAAGCGCACCACGCTCGGCCACCCGGTCATCATGGGCCGCAAGACCTTCGAGTCGATCGGGCGGCCCTTGCCGAACCGGCGCAATATCGTCGTCACACGCAATCCGCAATGGCGCCATGAAGGCGTGGAAGCAGCGACCTCGCTCGATGCCGCCATCGGGCTGGTGGGCGACCTGCCGGCCTGCATCATCGGCGGTGCCCAGATTTACGCGGAAGCGCTGCCGCATACCGACCGTCTGATCGTCACTGAGATCGGCAAGAGCTTCGACTGCGACGCCTTCTTCCCGTCCATCGATGCACGACAGTGGAAGGAAGTCGCGCGCGAACGGCATCATTCGGACCAGAACGGATTCGATTACGCATTCGTCACCTATCAAAGAACTTAGGAGAAAAGATGTCCGGACACGGATTTCATGTACATGGTCCGCACGACCATGAAGTGGAGCATGCTGCACATGGTACGCATGGCAGCGACGGCTTTGCCAACAAGATCGCCGTCACCACGGCCATTCTCGCGACCGTCGGCGCGCTGTTCGGCTACATGGCAGGCGACACGCAAAACAACGCCGCGCTGAATAAAAACGAGGCAGCGATCAAGAAAACCGCCGCATCGAACCAGTGGAACTATTACCAGGCCAAGTCCAACAAGCAGAATCTCGCCGAACTGGCGATGACCCTGCCCGGCGTGGACGTCGACAAGTACAAATCGGAAGTCGAGCGCTACAAGAAGGAAAAAAACGATATCAAGGTCGATGCTGAAAAGCTGGAAGCCGAATCTGCCGAGTGGAGCAGCAAATCCGACGAACAGATGCACCAACATCATCGCTGGGCGCAGGCCATGACCGCCGAGCAGATCGCGATCTCGCTGGCGGCCATTACGCTGCTCACGCGAAAGAAGTGGCTGGAATACACGTCTTATGGCGTTGCCGGCATCGGTGTTGCCCTGGGCGTGCTGGCCTGGCTGCATTTCTGATTCTGCTGTCCGATGCTGCCGCCCTCGTGGCGGCAGCTACTGCGTTGGCCTCCAAGCGTCGGACACGCTCTCTTTCGCTGCAGCGTCTTTCTCCAGATTAAGCATGCCCCGCGCTTCGCGCATGCGCCTTTCCGTGTCGCTTCCCCGTGGCACCTGCTCGCCGGTATAACACGCCGCCATCTCTCGCAGCGCCGCAAAAATTACGGCACCAACTGCCCTCATTGCGCTCCAACCCTTTCCAGCGCGTACGCAGAAACGCGTAATTGCAAGCAAACAGGCTCTTGCCGCCAGAAAAACCTCTTTTCGGAAGCCGCACCCTGCAGGCGCGGCGGGCAAGCATAGTAACCCCAGGAAAGGAAATGGCCATGTATCAAGACACAAGCAAGAATCAATCATGGACAGCAGTATTCGGCGCAGCCGCGCTTGGCGCTGCGGCAATGTATCTGTCCGATCCGGATCGCGGCAAGCGGCGCCGAGCGCTCATCAAGGACAAGGCACGCAGCGCCGTCAACAAGACTGGCAATGCCATCGATGTCGCTTCACGCGATTTCGGCAACCGGATGCAGGGGTTGCGCGCACAGGGCCGGCGCTTGCTGCGCCTGCGCCGCCGGGAAGCAGATGACGTGGTGGTGGCGGCTCGCGTACGCCAATGCCTCGGGCGCAGCGTATCGCATCCGCATGCGGTGAAGGTCAATGTGATGCAGGGATGCGTGGCATTGAGCGGGCCGATCCTGGCAGCCGAAAAAGAGCGCTTGCTGGATGCGGTGCGATCGGTTTCCGGCGTCAGCGAGATCGAAGACTGCCTGGCAGTGCACGAGAGCGCCGAAGGCGTCGCGGCGCTGCAAGGCGGACGGCGCCTGGCACCGTCGCGCTACCTCTTCATGCAGGATAGCTGGCCGCCGGCGTTGCGTGCAGTTGCCATCCTGGGCGGCGGGGCCATGGGATATGCCGGCGTGACGCGCCGCGGCCCGGTCAGCGCCATAGTCGGCGTGCTCGGGCTCGGGCTGGCATTGCGCGGCGCGATCAACCGTCCGCTGTGGCGGAGCGCCGGTTCGCGCGAAATGCAACCGCTCGATCTGCACAAGACCATCTATATCAATGCGTCGCCGGAGAGGGTGTTCGATACATGGAGCAAGTACGAGAACTTCCCGCGCTTCATGTCGAACGTGCAGCAGGTGCAAGACATGGGCGATGGCCGTTCGCACTGGATCGTGAGCGGCCCTGCAGGCACCCAGGTGGAATGGGAGTCAAACCTCACTGAATCGCGGCGACCGGAACTGCTGGCATGGCGTACCGAGCCGGATGCAGCCATCGAGCACCACGGCCGGGTGCACTTCGAAGCTGTCGACGGCGGCACGCGCGTGACGGTGGAGATGGCATACAACCCGCCGGCGGGTGCGGCCGGCGAAGCCTTTGCCTCGCTGTTTACCGGCAGCCCGGCACGCCAGCTGGAAGAGGACCTGATGCACATGAAGTCGTTCATCGAAAGCGGTGTGCCGCCGCATGACGCGAGCAAGGCCATGCAGCATCCGGCACAGCCGCCGCAACGGACGGGGGAAATCCTGCATTGACCGGCCACGTGGCCGGCGGCGGGCGTTACGTTGCCAGTACCACCCGCCTTATCATCCTTCCATCTCTACGCCATGGCCGGAAGCGGCTGCGACGATCGCTTTTGGCCATGGTGCACCCGCAGCCGCCGCGCAAAATTAGCAAACAAACACCATTCCGGCGTGCCCGCATGCCGGTATGAGACCGTCCGCGCGCCTTATTGCGCGCATAATGCCCATATTTCCCCCACATCATCCGCATATCTGCGAAAATTCGGCTTTTCCAATTTTTTCGGCGCGCAAGCGGTTGTTGCCACGACTTGCCCAGGCGTCTCCCATGCACCATGTCTATTCTGGAGACCTCGATGAAATTCCGCTTCCCGATCGTCATCATTGACGAAGACTTCCGCTCCGAAAACACCTCCGGCCTGGGCATCCGCGCGCTGGCGCAAGCCATGGAAAACGAAGGCATGGAAGTCGTGGGTGTGACCAGCTACGGCGACCTGTCGCAGTTCGCGCAGCAGCAGTCGCGCGCCTCGGCCTTCATCCTGTCGATCGACGACGAGGAATTCGGTGGCGGCTCGTCCGAAGAAACCGATTTCGCGCTCAAGTCGCTGCGCGCCTTTGTCAACGAAATCCGCCACAAGAACGCCGACATCCCGATCTACCTGTACGGCGAAACGCGCACTTCGCGCCACATCCCGAACGATATCCTGCGCGAGCTGCACGGCTTCATCCACATGTTCGAGGACACGCCGGAGTTCGTCGCGCGCCACATCATCCGCGAGGCCAAATCCTACCTCGACAGCCTGGCGCCGCCGTTCTTCCGCGCGCTGGTGCATTACGCACAGGACGGCTCGTACTCCTGGCACTGCCCGGGCCACTCGGGCGGCGTGGCTTTCCTGAAGTCGCCGATCGGCCAGATGTTCCACCAGTTCTTCGGCGAGAACATGCTGCGCGCCGACGTCTGCAACGCGGTGGAAGAGCTTGGCCAGCTGCTCGACCATACCGGCCCGGTCGCGGCGTCCGAACGCAATGCGGCACGCATCTTCAATGCCGACCACTGCTATTTCGTCACCAACGGCACCTCGACGTCGAACAAGATGGTGTGGCACTCGACCGTCGGCCCCGGCGACATCGTTGTCGTGGACCGCAACTGCCACAAGTCGATCCTGCATTCGATCATCATGACCGGCGCGATTCCTGTGTTCCTGATGCCGACGCGGAACCACCTCGGCATCATCGGCCCGATCCCGCTGGAAGAGTTCACGTACGAGAACATCCAGAAGAAGATCGAAGCAAACCCGTTCGCGCGCGAAGCGAAGAACAAGAAGCCGCGCATTCTGACCATCACGCAGTCGACCTATGACGGCGTGCTGTACAACGTCGAGACCATCAAGCAGATGTTGGACGGGAAGATCGACACGCTGCACTTCGACGAAGCGTGGCTGCCGCACGCGACCTTCCACGAGTTCTACAAGGACATGCACGCGATCGGCAAGGACCGCCCGCGCGCCAAGGAATCGCTGATCTTCTCGACCCAGTCGACCCACAAGCTGCTGGCCGGCCTGTCGCAGGCATCCCAGATCCTTGTGCGCGACTCGGAAAAGGTGAAGCTCGACCAAGACACCTTCAACGAAGCCTACCTGATGCACACCTCGACCTCGCCGCAGTACGCGATCATCGCGTCGTGCGACGTGGCCGCCGCGATGATGGAGCCGCCGGGCGGCACCGCCCTGGTCGAAGAAAGCATTCTGGAAGCGCTCGACTTCCGCCGCGCGATGAAGAAGGTAGACGAAGAGTGGGGCCAGGACTGGTGGTTCCAAGTCTGGGGCCCGGACAGTTTCGCCGAAAACGGCGTTGGCTCGCGCGAAGACTGGATGATTCGCGCCGAGGACGAATGGCACGGCTTCGGCAAGCTGGCGCCGAACTTCAACATGCTGGACCCGATCAAGGCGACCATCGTCACGCCGGGCCTGTCGCTCAACGGCCAGTTCGGCGACACCGGCATTCCGGCGTCGATCGTCACCAAATATCTGGCCGAGCACGGCGTGATCGTGGAAAAGGCCGGCCTGTATTCGTTCTTCATCATGTTCACCATCGGCATCACCAAGGGCCGCTGGAACACGCTGGTGACCGCGCTGCAGCAGTTCAAGGACGACTACGACAAGAACCAGCCGATCTGGCGCATCCTGCCGGAGTTCGCCGCCGCCAATCCGCGCTACGAGCGCGTGGGCCTGCGCGAACTGTGCCACCAGATCCACGACATGTACAAGGCCTACGACGTGGCGCGCCTGACCACCGAGATGTATTTGTCCGACATGCAGCCGGCGATGAAACCATCGGACGCATTCGCCAAGATGGCGCACCGCGAGATCGAGCGCGTCGCGATCGACGAGCTGGAAGGCCGCGTCACGGCAATCCTGCTGACGCCCTACCCACCAGGCATTCCGCTGTTGATTCCGGGCGAGCGCTTCAACAAGACGATCGTCGACTATCTGAAGTTTGCGCGTGACTTCAACGAGAAATTCCCGGGCTTCGAAACCGACGTGCACGGGCTGGTCACGCAGGATGTCGGCGGACGGCGAGGCTATTACGTGGATTGCGTCAAGTAAGCCAGCCACGCATCCAGAAAAAAGGCGGGCGCATCTGTCGCCCGCCTGTTCACCGCCTGTTAATCACGCAGGCATCCCTGCGCATAAATTTTTCTCGATCTGGAAATGGCAAGCCGGATCAGCCGGCATCCTTGCCGCTGTCGCTCGCATTGCCGTCGCCCGTGGGCAACGTCTGGCTTGCGTTTTGAGTGGCGCGGCGGTCCGGGCCATTGCGCGGCTGGGCACGGCGTTCGGCAATGCGGCGCTCGCGGAATTTATTCAAGTCGTAGCTGGCTGCCTCAAAGAGATTTTCCGGTCGCGTCATGGTTTACCGCCCAATTGTGTTTAGAAGTAGAAACTTCGCGCAAGTCTAAGGCGGTGCGCATAAACGTATTTGATTTTTCTCAAGCAGCATTACTTTCTCAAGAAAACTCCCCTCCGGCCATTGAAGGCAAAGCCGTGCTGTCCAATTGTCAGCGGAGTGAAACGCTTGCGCTTGCCTCTTCCCAAGTTTGGAGGCTAGTCTGCTGCTTTTCTGGGAGGAAGCTATCCCGCTTGAGCCAGGCTGGTGACTGGGCGTCCGCACGTCGGACTGCATTGGGCATCACGGCGCGCCGACAATCCCAAATTAAGATGCTTAGCGGGCAACACTAATTTTCATCATTACGGGAAAACCTGGGCGGCCGGGATAAGCAGGAGGTTTCGGATAACGCGCAGACGCAAAACCGCTGGCGAAACACTGTCCGATAGCGTTATCAGGTTTCACCTCGACCGCCGCGGCCCGTCCGTCTGCCTCAATATCGGCAATCAGCACGACCGACTTCTGCTCCGGCGCTGGCGCAATCGCGCGGCAAGCGCGCATCGTACGAGCCAGATGGCGTCCGCTCCTGCGAATCATCGCCGTCTTATACGTTCTGAAACGCTCATCCGCTTCCACATCCCTGGCTAGTTGCACCCGCACATCAAATGGAGCAGGCAAAGCGGGAGCTTCCGCATGGACCGATACGGCAAACAAAGCGAACAACAGTGGGATGGTACGTTTCACGGCGACAGAGAAACGCGATTCACTGTGAGGGATAAGACGCGTCATATGTCGATGGGTGAGTTAATACGCATAACCAACTGCCAGACCGCCGCCCCAGCCCGGATTGCTGTCAGCCAGGCCTTTCGTCACATAGGTTTGTGTTTTCCAGGCTTTATCGACCTTGTGCACATAACATGCAGTCACTTCCGGCGAGGCCAAGCGAGATTTCTTGCCGCAACCAAATGCGATACCCGGATTGTCGCCCGCTTCCTGTCTGACGCCCTGGTCTATAGGCAACGGGAGCGCAGGCGGCATTGCGGATATCCCATTTCCCCACGCCGACCCCAATCCCTGGCTGCCATTTTCCAGAGCAAGGCGGCGCTCCCTGCCAAATGACAGACTCCCGTACTTGAAAGCGAGGTTCGCCGGATCACTGGACAAGCTGTAGCTTGTTATCTTGCCTTTCCGGAATTTTTCATGGCGCCTGTGCTTTTCCGGCGCACGAAAGATACCCTTCACGTTGTTCAGTGGCCGCTGCCTGCTCTCATGCGCCCTCGACAAAGGTAAGCCGGCCGGTACGCTCGGCGCGATGGTCAAATCCATGCCAAATGCCGTCCCTGCGTCAGACATGACCAGGCTTGATATGAACAGGACTAGCAGTACAGTTCGCTTGATCGCCATAACAAACTTGCAACGTGGTAATTTTTTGTAAGCGTGAGGAACTCCGAGGACACCAACATAGAGGAGTTTTATCTTTGTTGCTGTAAGGAAAGGTAACAGGCGTTGCACCGAGGGGAAAGATCGTTCGCCGGTGCAACGATGAAGAGAAAAAGACTGCTTTCAGGCACGCTTATCGGTCATTCGCACGCGCAGCGCAGATGGTGTAACGCCTGTGGTTTGTGCGGAATCAGGCATGCGTAATTCATGCTACGCTTACCACTTTCGATACTAAAGGATCCTATGATTTCAGCACTACAAGCACTCGATGAACTGCGTAACGGAAATCGCCGTTTCGTTTCAGATATCCGCAACTCCAACGCATTGCCTACCCATGCGCGAAGCACTTCGCTGCCGATCGGACAGGAGCCGCTCGCCATCATCCTCGGCTGTTCCGATGCGCGCGTGCCGGCTGAAATCGTGTTCGACCAGGGGCTGGGCGATCTGTTCGTGATCCGGGTGGCGGGCAATATCGTGGCGCCGTCCCAGATCGGTAGCGTCGAGTTTGCAGTCGAGCGCTTCGGCACGCGCCTCGTCGTGGTGCTTGGCCACAGTCAATGCGGCGCGATTCATGCAACGCTGGAAGAATTGCAGCGTCCGACGGAAAACCAGTCGCGCAACCTGCGCTCGATCGTCAATCGCGTGCGGCCTTCTGTAGAGGGCTTGCTCGAGACGGAATTGAAAAACGACTTCGACGCGCTCGTGCACCACGCGGTACGCGCCAATATCCGTGCATCTGCCAATCAGTTACGGCACGGGTCGGAAATCCTAGAAACACTGATTGAAAAAGACGGCTTGCTTGTCGTTGGTGCAGAATATTCCCTGGAAACGGGTGTCGTCGATTTCTTCGATGTTCAGCCCACGACATCGAACGGTTAAGCCTGGAGTGGCGGGCATCAGGTTCCCGCCTTGCTCGTTCCCATCTCCCCCACTTCTATAATCAGCCTGCTCCGCACATACTGATTGAACTATTGATTAAATGACAATTTCAGCGTAGTTTTCGATATGTCATTTACATTTAGCAACAACTCTATCAATGCGGAAACATTATCTGACAATGTTTCCATGCATCATTGTTTGCATGCAGGAAATTATCAAACAGATCAATTAGTTTTCTCCCGTCTCCATCGTGAGGGCTACTTCTCCGCAAGGAGAAGCTTGGGTTAGTGGCAGTGTGTATGCAGTACTTTGCGGTACCGCAGACACTCTACCCCTTACCTCTCCCCTCTCCCCCGCAAAGGGAGAGGGGATTTTTTTGCATTTGCATGGGACCGCGCCGGCGCATGCCGGGAGACGGAGAGCCGGGCGAGGCTGTCGACCACGACGGCACCTGCTTCTACAGAGAATGCGCAACGGTTGCGCAGCCGCTCACTGGCATCAAGTCTTCGGCAGTGTCACGCCATGCTGTCCCTGATACTTGCCACCGCGATCCTTGTACGATGTTTCGCACACTTCGTCGCTCTCGAAAAACAGCACTTGCGCGCAGCCTTCGCCAGCATAAATCTTCGCCGGCAGCGGCGTGGTGTTCGAGAATTCGAGCGTCACATAGCCTTCCCATTCCGGCTCGAACGGAGTCACGTTGACGATGATGCCGCAGCGCGCATAGGTCGATTTTCCGAGGCAAATCGTGAGCACGGTGCGCGGGATGCGGAAATACTCCATGGTGCGCGCCAGCGCGAACGAATTGGGCGGAATGATGCAGACGTCACCCTTGAAATCCACGAAGGACTTCTCGTCGAAATTCTTCGGGTCGACGATGGTGCTGTTGATATTGGTGAAAATCTTGAATTCGTCGGCGCAGCGGATATCGTAGCCGTAGGACGAGGTGCCGTAGCTGACGATCTTGTGGCCGTCGACGTGGCGCACCTGGCCGGACTCGAACGGCTCGATCATGCCGTGCTCCTGCGCCATGCGGCGGATCCATTTATCGGATTTAATGCTCATGATGTTTGCGGTGGGATGGGTGGACTGGCCGCGCAGCGGGAAAAAGCGCCTGGTGCGCGCTTCGCCGCTCACGCGAATTCCCGCGATTTTACGCGAAAACAACGTCCAAACCACTATCCGGAATGGCTATTTTGCCGCCTACCACGTGCTTTCCCGGCATCGCGAAGGAAGGCCGGAGGCTGCAGTCAGGCCACGTGCGCCGCCGCCTCGATGTAATGCGCGCCCGGCGTGTAAAAGGCCGACGCCTGCCTCATGTATTGCTGTTGCACGCATTCGCTGTACGCCTCCTTCAGCAGCAGCGGATTATGCAGCAGCTTGTCCTTCCATTCGCCGAGCCGTACCTGCTGCCGGATCAAGGCGCGCAGGATGCCGGCATGCTCGTTCAATCCAACGGCGTTGCAGCCGATAAGTACATCGCGTCTGAATTCGAGCCGCAGATACTTGAAGTTGCCGCTATCGGAGAATTCAACCCACTGCCCGCCGCGCACGCCCTGCCACTGGCCGAAAGATGATGAAATCAGGCCCATCGTATCGAGCACGTCGATCTGCCGCACACTGCGCTGGAATGCGTGCTTGCCCGTCATGTTCAGTGCCGCGCAGTAGGCCTGGTCGGCGGCATTGGGCTGCACCCCCGATATGAAGCTGCGTCCAGTTTCAGAATCAAAAGTCTCCGCACAATCGCCGGCCGCATACACGCCCGGCATGCTGGTCTGCATCGAGGCATCGACTACCACCCCCTGCAGGCACTTGATTCCGCTGCCCTTGAGGAAGCCGATGTTCGGTTCGCTGCCGACCGAATAGACGATCAAATCCGCCTGCAGCTGCTCGCCACTCGACAACCGCACCATGCGCGGGGAGTCGTTGTCCCATGCGTCGCTGCCGATGCCAATCACACGCGTCGAGGTGTACACCCTGATGCCTTTTCTCTCGCACCATAGTCTGACCATCTCCCCGGCGGACTTGCCCATCATGTTGGGCAGCATGCGGTCGCGCTTCTCGACCACGGCCAGATGGACGCCGCGCGCTGCCAGCGCCTCCATGACGATGCAACCGATGAAGCCGGCGCCGATCAGCACCACGCGCGACCTCGGCTGCGCCAGTTGCATGATGGCGCGGGCATCGTCAAGCGTCCAGCACGCGTGCACGCCGGGGAATTCGATGCCCGGGATCGCCGGGGCCCTCGGCGAAGCGCCGGTCGCAATCAACAGCCGATCAAAGTCGATCACGCTGCCGTCGTCCATCTTCACGGTGCGCGTCCTGCTGCTGACATGGTCGGCGCGGGCGGTCTTCTGCTGGATGCGCAGGCGTGAAAAATAATCCTTTTCGCGGCGCAGGTAGGTGCCGCCTTCATGCAGCTGCCCGCTCAGCAGATGCGGAATCGACATGCGGGAATACGGCGGTTGCGGCTCATCGCCGATCAGGAGGATGTCGTCCGAAGGCGCATGCTTGCGGATGGTTTCGGCCGCAATCACGCCAGCCGGGCCGTTGCCGATGATGACGTGTTTCATCCCGCCGCTCCCGACCGTGCCGCCGCGCCGCATGCCTCAGAACAGATCGCCAACGATTTTTGCATTACCCCTCCCGTGGATCAGGCTTTACAAAAACCCACTATATCGACGGTCAAATATTGTCAATTGAATAATATCAAGGGTGATGTCCCACCCTTCTGTTCTTGCGCAGGCAACTCTGGCAATCGCTCAGCTATCAGCCGATGCCGCAGTAACGATCGCCGGCTGGCTGACCGCTAGACTTGCCATGGGCGACTGACGCGTCGGCAGGAAGCGCGATACCGTTCTTCACTGCGGTCATTTCTGCGAGGATCGAGATGGCGATCTCGGCGGGCGTTCGGCTGCCTATATAAATGCCGACCGGGCCGCGTAGTCTGGCAATCTGCGCATCGCTCAGGTCGAACAGCCGGAGTCGCTCGCGCCGCCGGGCATTGTTCGCACGCGAGCCGATGGCGCCGACATAGAAAGCGTCCGAGCGCAATGCTTCCATCAGCGCCAGGTCGTCCAGCTTGGGATCGTGGGTGAGCGCGACGACGGAACTGCGGCTGTCGAGCCGCATGTCCGCAACCACATCGTCCGGCATCTCCTGGCGCATGTCCACGCCCGCCTGCTCCCAGCCATCGCGGTATTCCTCGCGCGGGTCGCAGACTGTCACGTGATAATCCATGCCGACAGCAATTTGGGCGAGAAAACGCGACAGCTGTCCGGCGCCGATGATCAGCAGGCGCCAGCGCGGGCCGTGTATCGTGGTCAGCGCGGCTTCGGATAACTGCAGGATCATGCCGGCTGCAGCCGGTCCCAGAGCCACCTCACCGGTGGCAATATCGAGCCGTCGCGCCACCAGCTCGTGCCGGGCCAGCCGGTCGAGCAGCTCATCGATCCGGCTGGCGCCGGAAAGCGGTTCGATCGCCAGTTGGATAGTGCCACCGCACGGCAGGCCGAAGCGGTGCGCCTGGTCGGCCGTAATGCCGTAAGTGACGATTT
This sequence comes from Noviherbaspirillum autotrophicum, assembly GCF_000818395.1. Lineage (GTDB taxonomy): Bacteria > Pseudomonadota > Gammaproteobacteria > Burkholderiales > Burkholderiaceae_D > Noviherbaspirillum > Noviherbaspirillum autotrophicum. The sequence continues at coordinate 1,657,297 of NZ_JWJG01000028.1, forward strand.
CCGGCTTCGATCGGTTCATGCCGTTGCTGCGAATATGCGCGATCAGGTCGTCTTCCACGCAGCCCCCGGAAACCGAGCCGACCACGCGCCCATCATCGCGGATGGCAAGGGTTGCGCCGGCCGGGCGCGGGCTGGAGCCCCAAGTCTTGATGACGGTGACCAGTTCGCAGCGATGGCCGTCGCTGAGCCATTCGCTGCAGGTTTTCAAGACTTCGAGGTCGATGCTGTTCATGGGCGCGCTGTGAAGATCGTGGATGCACTACTATGCCACGCTCTCCGGAGACGATGTTTATCGCCGTCAATTCATCGCTGCATCGATTCCCATACCTTTTGCAGGCGCTTGACCGATACCGGCATCGGCGTGCGCAGTTCCTGCGCAAACAGCGACACCCGCAGCTCTTCCAACAGCCAACGGAATTCCGTCATTTTCGGGTCGCCCCCCTTCTGCCTGTCTTTCCTGTCCTTATGGGCGCGCTGCCAGGGCAGCGCCACTTGCGCCCATTCCGTCATCAGGCGCATGTCACGCGCAGGGTCGGCGCGCAGCTTGTCGAGCCGCACACCGATCGCCTTGAGGTAGCGCGGAAAGTGAACGAGCTGCGCATAATCGTTGTCGGCGATGAAGCGCTTGCCGACCAGCGCCTGCAGCTGGGACTGCATGTCCGCCGCGCTTTGCGCATGCGATTTCACGCCTTGCAGCTTTTTCGGCAAGGTGTAGTACTCGGCCAGGATTTGCGATGCGAGACGCGCGATTTCATTGACCAGCAAGCCCAGGCGCGACTTGCCTTCTTCCTTGCGCCGGTTGAATTCCTCGGCATTCGTCGGCAGCGGATCCTGCAGGCAGGCGCGCTCCAGTCCGGCCTGGATGATCTGGTCGCGCAACTCTTCCTGTGTGCCGAGCGACATGAATTGCATGCCCATCTGCTGCAGGCCGGGGATGTTCTTTTCCAGGTACTTGAGCTGTTCCTTCAGCTGTAGCGCGAACAGGCGGCGCAAGCCGATGCGGTGCACGCGCGCCGCTTCCGCCGGGTCATCGAATACTTCGAGGTCGCAATGCGTCGCCTTGTCCACCAGCGCAGGGAACCCAATCAGGGTCTGCTTGCCCTGCTGGATTTCCAGCAGTTCCGGCAATTCGCCGAAGGACCAGGTGGTCAGGTTCTGATGCGCACCGGCTCCGGCGCTAGCATTCTGCCCGGCATTCGATGCATCGGCGCGGGCAGCGCCGTGGCCGGAACCGGCTGGCCCCGTTTCAGGGGGGGCGGCCACCGTCTTTTCGGCCAGTTGTTGAAATTTCTCCCGCGCCTGACCGCCCAACTCGGACTGCAAGGCAGACAGGTTGCGCCCCATCTCCAGTTGCCGCCCGTGTTCGTCGACAATCTTAAAATTCATGAAGTGGTGCGCTGGCAGGGTCTCCAGCTTGAAGTCGGTGGTCTTGACCGCCACACCGGTCTGCTCGCGCACGTCGGCGATGACGACATCGATCAAATTACCCTTGCCGAATTCCATCCGCTCGCAAAAACCGGCCGCGTAGTCCGGCAGCGGCACGCAATGGCGGCGCAATTTCTGCGGCAGCGATTTCAGCAGCATGTGCACCTTTTCCTTCAGCATGCCCGGCACCAGCCAGTCGCAGCGCTCGGTCGACACCTGGTTTAACGCAAACAGCGGAATGGTGAGCGTGACGCCGTCGCGCGGGCTCCCCGGCTCGAAGTGATAGCTCAGCGCCATGTCCACGCCGGCGACCACCATCTTCTTCGGGAACAAGTCGGTCGTCACGCCGGCCGCCTCGTGCCGCATCAGGTCGTCGCGGTTCAGATGCAAGAGCTTCGGGTTCTTCGCCGTCGCGTCCTTGAGCCACTTTTCGAACGCCGCGCCGTTGTAGACATCCTGCGGAACCAGCTTGTCGTAGAACGCCGCAATCAGCTCCTCGTCGACCAGCACGTCGAGCCGGCGCGATTTATGTTCGAGATTTTCGATCTCGCGCACCAGCTTCTGGTTATGCGCGAGGAACGACGCGCGCGTTTCGTAGTCGCCGCCGACCAGGGCGCTGCGAATGAAGATGTCGCGCGCATCCTTCGGATTGATCGCACCGTAATTGATGCGCCGCTGGCTGTAGACCACCAGGCCGTAGAGCGTTGCGCGCTCGAATGCGGATACTTGCGCGGTGCGTTTTTCCCAGCGCGGATCGCCCCATGATTTCTTGAGCAGATGGCCGCCGACGCGTTCCAGCCATTCGGGCTGGATTTGCGCGACGCAGCGCGCATACAGGCGCGTCGTTTCCACCAGTTCGGCCGCGATAATCCAGCGCCCCGCCTTTTTCGCCAGCGAGGAGCCCGGCCAGATGTTGAACTTGATGCCGCGTGCGCCGAGGTATTGCGGCTCGTCTTCCATCTTGTAGCCGACATTGCCGAGCAGGCCCGTCAACAGCGCCGTATGCAGCTGTTCATAGGTCGCCGCTGCCTCGTTCAGGCGCCATCCCTGTTCGCGCACCAGCGTCAGCAGCTGCGAATGCACGTCGCGCCACTCGCGCAGACGCAGCTGCGACAAAAAGTTGGCGCGGCAGGAATCCATCAACTGCTTGTTGGATTTCTTGTGTTCGATCGCTTCTTCGAACCACTTCCAAATCTTCAGGTAGCTCAAGAATTCGGATTTTTCGTCCGCGAATTTTTTATGCGCATTATCGGCGGCTTCCTGCGCCTCCATCGGGCGGTCGCGCGGGTCCTGCACCGACAGCGCCGAGGCGATGATCAATACCTCGCTTAACGCCGCATTGTCGCGCCCGGCGAGAATCATGCGGCCGACACGCGGGTCGAGCGGCAGTTTCGCCAGCAGCCGGCCAAGCTGCGTCAACTGGTTGTTGTCATCGGTTGCGCCGAGCTCCTGCAGCAGCTGGTAGCCGTCCGCAATCGCGCGCCCCATCGGCGGCTCGATGAACGGGAACGTCTCGACATCGGTCAGTCGCAGCGACTTCATGCGCAGGATGACGGCCGCCAGCGACGAGCGCAGGATTTCCGGATCGGTGAACTTCGGACGCTGCTGGTAATCCTTTTCGTCGTACAGCCGGATGCACACGCCGGCGGCAACGCGGCCGCAACGACCCGCACGCTGGTTGGCGGCCGATTGCGCAACCGGCTCGATCTGCAGCTGCTCGACCTTATTGCGGTAGCTGTAGCGCTTGACCCGCGCCAGCCCCGTGTCAACCACGTAACGGATACCCGGCACCGTCAGTGAAGTTTCCGCGACATTGGTGGCCAGCACGATGCGGCGCGCATTGGATGGCTTGAACACCCGCTCCTGCTCCTGCACTGACAGCCGCGCGAACAGCGGCAGGATTTCCACGTGCGGCGGATGATGCTTGCGCAAGGCTTCGGCAGCGTCGCGGATCTCGCGCTCCCCCGGCAAAAACACCAAAACGTCGCCGGGGCCGATGCGCGCCAGCTCGTCGACGGCATCGACCACCGCGTCCATCAGGTCGCGCTGTTCCTTCTGAAAAGATGGCCTGTTGTCCGTCTTATCGCCCGGCTCCACCGGCCGGTAGCGCACTTCCACCGGATACAGGCGGCCGGAGACTTCGATCACCGGCGCAGGTGCATCGGGCTTGCCGAAATGCCGCGCGAAACGCTCTGCATCGATGGTGGCCGACGTGATGATGATCTTCAGGTCGGGCCGGCGCGGCAGCAGCTGCTTCAGGTAACCGAGCAGGAAATCGATATTGAGGCTGCGTTCGTGCGCCTCGTCGATGATGATGGTGTCGTATTGCTTGAGCAGCGGATCGGTCTGCGTTTCGGCCAGCAGGATACCGTCCGTCATCAGCTTGACCGACGCACCGGAAGACAGCGTGTCGGTGAAGCGGACCTTGAAGCCCACATGCTCGCCCAGCAGCGAGCCGAGTTCCTGCGCGATGCGCTTGGCGGTCGACGATGCGGCAATGCGGCGCGGCTGCGTGTGGCCGATCAGTCCGGCCTGGCCGCGTCCCAGCTCAAGGCAGATCTTTGGCAGCTGGGTGGTCTTGCCCGATCCGGTTTCACCGCTGACGATGATCACCTGATTTTTGCGCAATGCATCGGCGATTTCCCGGCGCCGGCCGGAGACCGGCAGTTCTTCGGGAAAGGTAATCGGCGGCAAGGGATTGCGCACGACAGGCGCGGCTGGCTTTGCCTGCGGCTGGCGTGGCTTGGAAGGTGTTTTCCTGGCTTGTTCTAGTTCAGACATATCGGGGCGAATTATACAGAGCGGGGGCCTAACGGATGCGGCCGAAAAATGTACGGAAGGCATCGCTGGCGCAGTCGTCGCAGGTCGCTCTGTATATAATGCGGAACATGGAAAATCCAATTCAATTCGTTCAATGGCTGCGCTCGGTTGCGCCGTACATTCATGCTTTTCGCGGCAAGACCTTCGTCGTCGCCTTTCCCGGCGAATTGGTAACGGCCGGCGCGCTGCCGGTGCTGGCGCAGGACGTGTCCCTGTTGCATGCGCTCGGCATCAAGGTCGTGATCGTGCATGGTTCCCGCCCCCAGGTGGAAGAACAGCTCGCGCTGCGCAACCTGAAGGCGCATTATCACAACGGCCTGCGCATCACCGATGCCGCAGCGATGGAATGCGTGAAAGAGGCGGCCGGCGAATTGCGCCTGGATATTGAAGCCGCATTCAGCCAGGGCTTGCCGAACACTCCCATGGCCCATGCGGCAATCCGTATCATTTCCGGCAACTTTGTAACTGCACGCCCGCTCGGCGTGATTGATGGCGTCGACCTCGAATTCACGGGTGTCGCCCGCAAGATTGCCTATGAGACCATCCATCCGATCTTAAGTGCCGGCGCGCTGGTGCTGCTGTCGCCCCTCGGCTTTTCGCCGACCGGCGAGGCATTCAACCTGACGATGGAAGACGTGGCGGTCGCTGCTGCAACGGCTTTACATGCTGACAAGCTGATTTTCGTCAGTGAAACGCCGTTGATGACCGATGCGGAAGGCCGCGACGTACGCGAACTGACTGCTGCGCAAGCCAATGCACTGCTGAAGACGGGCCAGTTGCCGGCCGATACCGCGTTTTACCTGCAAGCCTGCGTTAAGGCGTCGCGCGGCGGCGTGCCCCGGGTGCATATCGTGCCGTTTGAAATGGATGGCTCGGCCCTGCTGGAAATCTTCACCCACGACGGCGTCGGCACCATGGTCAGCACGGAAAACTTGGAAACGCTGCGCGAAGCGACCATTGAAGACGTCGGCGGCATCCTCAAGCTGATCGAGCCGCTGGAAGCCGATGGCACGCTCGTCAAGCGCGGACGCGAGCTGATCGAGCGTGAAATCGACTATTTCTCCGTCATCGAGCACGACGGGGTGATTTTCGGCTGCGCGGCACTGTATCCGTTCCCGGCTGAAAAGATGGCGGAAATGGCATGCCTGACTGTCAACCCGGAAGTGCAAAGCCAGGGCGACGGCGAGCGCATCCTGAAGCACATGGAAAACCGCGCGCGCGCCGCCGGGTTCAGCAAGCTGTTCGTGCTCACGACGCGCACCGCGCACTGGTTCCTCAAGCGCGGCTTCGTGCACGCGACAGTCGACGATTTGCCGAAAGACCGGCAGCACATGTATAACTGGCAACGAAAATCGCTGGTCTTGATCAAACAGCTTTGAATGAAACGGCGCATCATGCCGCTTCCGACATGGCAGAATTTTTTTGAACGCACAAGGAGTAAAACATGGCCCGTACGGTCCACTGCATTAAACTGAACAAGGAAGCCGAAGGTCTGGATTTCCCGCCGTATCCGGGCGAACTCGGCAAGCGCATCTACGAAAACGTGTCGAAGGAAGCCTGGGCCGGATGGCTCAAGCACCAAACCATGCTGGTCAATGAAAACCGCCTGAACCTCGCCGACGCGCGGGCGCGCAAGTACTTGGCGACGCAGATGGAGCGCCACTTCTTCGGCGAGGGCGCCGACCAGGCTGCCGGCTACGTGCCGCCGACGGAGTAAGCTCGCATCGCCTGTGAGCAAAAAAGCCCGTTGAAGCGATTCAACGGGCTTTTTCTTTGCAGCTGAAGGTGCGTCGTCAGAACGTCATCTTCTTCACGCCCTCCGCCATCCCCAGCAGCGCGACATCCGCGCCGCGCTGCGCGAACAGGCCGACTGTGACCACGCCGACCATGTTGTTGATCAGCGCTTCCATTTCGGCCGGGCGATCGATCTTCAGGCCGATCAGGTCGAGGATCTGGCACCCGTTATCGGTGATCAGCGGCTGGCCGTCCTTCATGCGCAGGCGCGCCTCGCAGCCGAGTGCTGCCAGCTTGCGCGCCACGGCCGCCTGCGCCATCGGGATCACTTCGACCGGCAGCGGGAAGGCGCCCAGCACGCCGACCAGCTTGGAGCCGTCGGCAATGCAGACGAACCGGTCAGCCACCGACGCGACGATCTTCTCGCGCGTGAGCGCCGCGCCGCCACCCTTGATCATGGCGCCGTGCGGCGTGATTTCATCGGCGCCATCGATATACACGGACAGGCGCTCGACGTCGTTGAGGTCGAACACCGGGATGCCGTGTGACTTCAGCCGCTGCGCGGTCGCTTCGGACGATGCGACCGCGCCCTTGATGCGGTCCTTGATCTTGCCCAGTTCGTCGATGAAGAAATTGGCGGTGGAGCCGGTTCCCACGCCGATGATTTCACCTTGCGGTACGTATTCGATAGCCGCGCGCGCAACTGCCTGTTTCAGTTCGTCTTGAGTCATGGTGTATTGCAAAAAAAAGAATGTGCCTATTTTAAGCGCGGCGGCCTGCAATAGCATATTTTTTCTCGGGAAAACGAACCGCCGCCACTATTCGCAGGTAGACTTATCGCGGAGTATTTTTTAGATATGTTTGAATCACCTGCAGTGCAAAAATGACAACAGTCCTCGTAGTAGACGACAGCCGGGTTTCGCGCATGCTGTCGCGGCAATTCATCCTGCAAAAGCATTCCGACTGGACTATTGCGGAAGCCGCCAGCGGCGAAGAAGCAATCGACAAGCTGCAGAGCGTGACCCCCGACCTGGTCCTGCTCGACCTCAATATGCCCGGCATGGGCGGCTTGGCGGCGGTCGAGAAAATCCAGGAAAAGTGCCCGACAGCGCGCATCACGCTGCTGACTGCCAATGTGCAGGACGCAATCCGCGAGCGCGCCGCCGCGCTTGGCATCGGTTTTGCCGAAAAACCGATTACCGAAGTCCGCATCGACCAGATCATCGCCACTCTCGGGAACTAGCCATGTTCCAGCTCAGCGAACTTCAGCACGACGCCCTGCTTGAAATTTTCAATCTCGGTGTGGGACAGGCCGCCGCGGCCATGAGCCGCATCGTGAATGAAGAAGTCACCATGTCGGTGCCGATGATCGCATTCCAGAGCCGCGCCGAAGTTGCGAAAACCTTGGGCAGCCAGGAAGGGCGCCGCATCTGCGCCATCACCCAGCATTTCGAAGGTGCCTTCAACACCGAGGCCTTCCTCATGTTCCCCGAGGAAAAAAGCTTGGAGATCGTGCGCCTGATGGTTGGCCAGAGCCTGTCCATGGAAGAGCTGTCGGAAATGGAGCAGGAGGCGATGAGCGAAATCGGCAACATTATCCTGAACTGCTGCATGGGCGCATTCGCCAATGCATCGGGCAAGGAGTTGCACGGCTCGCTGCCGCTGTACCATGTCGGCACCGGCGACAACATCCTCGCTGTCTCCGGCAAGGAATGGGACGGCGTGGTGCTGACGCTGAAGATCGATTTCAATATCGAAAAGCATCAGATCCACGGCTATGTCGCCTTCCTGCTCGACCTGCCGGCATTGCACGACCTGCAGCAGTACGTCGATGACTATCTCGCCAGGCTGATGGGATGAACATGCCGACCACGCTCCCGGAAACCCGCCTGCAGCTTTTCACCAGCGTCCTGACTGCGGTTCGCACCGGCATCATCGTGTTCGACAGCGAGCAGCGCGTAGTGTTGTGGAATCACTGGATCGAGCAGCATTCTCACCTGCCCGCGCCTTCCGTGCTCGGCAAGCCGTTTGCGGACGTGTTTCCCGACATGGTGGACGGTCGCACCCATATCGCGATCCGCGAGGCCCTGCGCAACAACTTCGCGTCGCTGATTTCCCAGACCCTGAACAAGGCGCCCTTCCCGCTCTTTGCCGCTCCGGCCGATGCAGCCGGCGGCGCCCGGCTGCAGCAGGCGATCCATGTAATGCCGCTGGAAGTTCCCGGCCTGCCGCGCCACTGCATGGTGCAAATCACCGATGTCAGCATGGCGGTGTCGCGGGAACGCAAGCTGCGCGAAATGGCGGTCGAACTGGAATCGCAGACCCTGGTCGACGGCCTGACCGGCATTGCCAACCGCCGGCACTTCGACCTGCACCTGGAAGATGAATTCCGCCGCGCCAAGCGCACCAGAATGCCGGTGTCGCTGATCATGATCGATGTCGACTACTTCAAGGATTACAACGACAACTACGGCCACCAGCGCGGCGACCAATGCCTGGTGCGCATCGCCAGTGCGCTCGGCGCCGTGCTGAACCGTTCGCGCGACTTGCTGGCGCGCTACGGCGGCGAAGAGTTTGCGGTAATCCTGCCGGATACCGACAACAATGGCGCGCTGCAGCTTGCCGAGGCAATGCGCGCCGAAGTCGAGTCCTTGGAACTCGAACATGGCCACTCGGGCGTTGCTCCGCAGGTGACGGTCAGCCTTGGCGTGAGCACGATGGTGCCGGAACTGATCGCCAAGAGCGGCAGCCTGATCCATGCAGCCGACCGCGCGCTGTACCAGGCCAAACGTTCCGGGCGTAATGGTGTCGCGGTGTACAACGACGAACAGGCCATTAACGTATAGGCCGATAGCACCGCCTTGATGCCGGGCAGACCTTTGACAGGGAAGCAAGCGATGACTACAGATGCACAAACTCCGTTGCACGTCTCCATCGACCCATTGCTCGCCAAGCTGTATGACGGGGTCACGTCAGCGAACGGCTTCCAGGACTTTATCGAAGCGCTGGTGACATCCTTCGACCTCAAGGCGGTCACGCTGATCGTTCATCACGCTGAAACACACGAAGTCAAAGGGCTTTGGCTGTGCGGAATCACGCCGGACTGGGTGGAGCGATACGCGCTCGACTATGCGCAGGAAGACATGCTGGCGCAGCATATCGTCGCGTCTCCCGTGGCGCACTTCTACGCCAGTAACCTCGACGTCGCAAACCCCGAACGATTCCCACAGACCCGGTTTTTCCGCGAATGGCTGGAGCCGCAAGGCGTAGCCTATGCCGCCGGCGCCATTGTGCTGCGCGAAGGCGCATGGTGCACCCAGATCATCCTGCAACGCGCTCCGGCGCAACCGGCATTCTCGCGCGCCGAAGTGGACATGCTGGACTTGCTCATGCCGCATATGCAGCGCGCATTGCAGATGCGGGAGCGCTTTGCCGAACTGCAGCTGGGGCAGGACTTCCTTGCCGGCGGCCTGGACCTGCTGGCAATGCCGACGATTTTCTTCGACGAGCACAGCCGCGCCGCCCACCTGAACAAGCGAGCCAAGGCGCTGCTGGCGGAGAACAGCCTGTTACGCCTGGACGACGGGCATCTGGTGGCAAGTAATGTGGAAGCCAGCCGCAAGCTGAATTACGAGATTGCCAGCGCGATCCAGGCCAGCCGCGGCGGTGCGGCGCCCTTGAACGAAGTCGTGCTGCTGCCGCGACCGGAGCGCCTGCCCCTGATGCTCATGGTGGCACCACTGCGGCTCGACGCAGGACAGGCGCATGGCGCTGCCCTGCTCTTCGTCTTCGACCCCGACGATGCGCCCAGCCTAACCGCAGACCGGGTACGCAAGTTGTTTGGCTTAAGCGAGGCGGAAGCCGGCCTGGCGGTAGCCTTGTGCGCAGGGTGCACACTCGAGGATATCGCCCGAGAACGCAAGGTTTCGCCGAATACGGTGAAATCCCAGCTCAAGAGCGTCTTTGCCAAGACCGGCACCAACCGCCAGACCGAGCTGGTTTCGATGCTGCTGGCCAGCCCGGCGTATTTTCTGGCCGATCGCACGAGCCCGAATTAACGAAATTCAGCTTGACCGGTATTGCGCTGCCGGCCCGTCCTGCCCTTGAGTCACCCGTTCGGGTGATATTCGATTTGACATAAATCAATTAGCATTCGATGTGCAATTTCCTATAAGAATTAACTAACCCATTAAAGACCCCAGAGGGAGATTTACATCATGAATGCACAAGGCAAGATGAGGCTGAAGGGATTAATCCTCGCAAGCGCGGTAGCTGCTGCTCTTGCGGCTTGTGGCGGCGGCTCGTCCTCCACTTCCACTAATACATCGTCAAGTTTGACTCTAAGTGGCACGGCAGCCACGGGCTTGGCTATTGCAAATAGCTCAGTCAGCGTTAAATGCCAAGGTGGATCAGGAACTGCAACAACCAAAGCGGATGGTACCTACACTGTTACCGTAGCGGGAGCGACCTTGCCATGTGCGTTGGAAGTTACCGCGAATGGCGAGACCTTGCGTTCAGTAGTTTCCGGTACCGGCACTTCGGCGACAGCGAACATCACGCCGCTAACCGAATTGCTCGTTGCCGCCTTGCTGCAACAGCATCCTGATGCCCTTGCCGATGGGGCGCCGTCAGCAACAGCAATCACCAGCGACGCTCTAAAAGCAGCAAAAGATACGGTAATTAGCTTCCTCCAGGCAAATGACATCGATGTTACCGCCTTGGCCGATACAGATTTCGTCGGAACACCATTGACCGCAGCCGTTACAACTCCTGGTACTGGCGATACGCAGGATCAGTTGCTCGACAAGCTAAAAACCGCACTGCCCAATTTAAGCGATGCGGCAACGACAATTGCAACAGCGCCAACCGGCTGTGCAGTAGCAAAATCGGGAAAATACACACTGATTAACCACACCGGTGCAGTCTCGTTTGCTAATGTCGATTTTTCCAAACAAACCATTAGCTTTGACGACAACCCGACGCCGCAGGCCTTTAAAGCGTCCAGCACGTATGCTTGCGAATTTACCGGCGGCACCGTTACAGTCAATTTTGCCAGTTCCGGCCTTGCCATTTACAAAGACACCACTACCAAGGTAATTGGTATTGCGCTTCCGACCCAGCCATTTGATAAGTCTGTCTTCGGAGACACATATAATCTTTCCGGCTATTTCGTTCAGGGCGCTGGCCCTGCGTCACTTAGTAACAATGCAACCGGACCGAATGCGCAAATCGGTACCTTTAAAGTAAATACCGATGGTAGCGTCAAGGTATGTGGCAATACGGACTATTCTGATACGTGTGGCATAACTGCAAGCTTCTCCAGCACACTCAACAGCGATGGCAGCGTCGATTTCCTTGCTCCCGACACGACCACACCGACCAAGGCCTACAGCTACAAGGCACCGAACGGGAAAAAACTGTTGGTGCTGGCAGACAGTGAGACCTTCCTGATCGCGGCCAAGCAAGAAGCTATTGACACATCGAAAATCGAACCGAATTCCGTGTGGTACCAGGTCAAGGGATATGCTGGCTACTCGGGCGGCACTGGAAGCAGCGCCTGGACCGGAGCCACGATTGAATCCGGAACAAGCGTCGTGACAGACGCCGCTGCAGGCACAATAGTGCAGCATTTCGATGATGGTGTAACCGCAGATCGTACGGACACCTATCAGTGGAATAAACCTTGGACCGGAATGCGTCTTCGCCCGGCAGTTACTGGCGTTGCACCAGCCAGAATCGGCATGACCGCAATCGGCATGGGCTTGAGCACCAACGGAAGCGTCAATATTGTGTCGTCAACGGCAGTTACCGCTCCCAATGTGCCTGGATTCACGCTCTCGGTAAAACGATGATCCGTATCGCACAGCGACCGCTCTCCACTTCGTTTATCGAATAACGGGTGATCGCTGGCAAGATCAATAGGGGGCAGCTTGCCCCCTATTTTTTTTTTGCGATTGACTACAGTACCTACCCGTTATGCGGTCAGTCATGCGTCTTCGCCGGTACGCATAGCCGGGCATTATAATTTCAGCATGATGCTCTTACGGCCCCGCACGAAATCCCGGCCTCGCTCCTTAAACGTCAGTTGTTCGCTGAGGCACCAACCCACCGAGGACACGAATTGGACGCCCCCGACCTTTCAAAATTAAAAATAGATCGAAACGCAACGCCATCTGGCGGCAATCCGCAGGGACGGCGCAGACGCTGGGGCCGCATCGCCATTGCCATCCTCATCGTACTCGGCGTCACGCTCGCCATTGCCACCCGCCTGCGCGGCCCCGTCAGCGTGGAAACGGTAACCGTTGCCACAGCCTATCCGTCGCAGAATTACACCCTGCTCAACGCCACCGGCTATGTAGTGGCGCAGCGCAAGGCGGCGCTGTCCTCGAAGGCGACCGGCCGCCTGGAATGGCTGGGCGTGCTCGAAGGCAGCCGCGTCAAGAAGGATGAACTGGTCGCGCGCCTGGAAAACCGGGATGTGGCGGCTGCCCTCGGCCAAGCCTCGGCCAACGTGCAGGTCGCCCGTGCCAACCTGGAACAGGGACAGGCGGAATTGCGCGACGCGGAGCAGGCATACCGGCGTTCGCAGGAACTGCTGCAGCAAAAGTTCATCTCGATGGCAACCCGCGACACTGCACTCGCGCGCTACAACAAGGCGCAGGCGGCGATTGCCGGCTTGCGCGCCGCCATTGCCGCGGCCGAAGCCAGCAGGCAGGCGGCGCAAGTGGCGCTCGACCAGACCATGATCCGCGCGCCGTTCGACGGCGTGGTTCTGACCAAGAATGCCAATGTCGGCGACAACATCACGCCGTTCTCCTCTGCCACCGACAGCAAGGGAGCGGTGGTCACCATTGCCGATATGGATACGCTGGAAGTGGAAGCCGACGTCTCCGAATCCAATCTTTCCAAGATCAGCGTTGGCCAGGCCGCCGAGATACAGCTCGATGCGTTTCCCGACCTGCGTCTGGCCGGCGTGGTATCGCGCATGGTGCCGACCGTTGACCGATCCAAGGCCACGCTGCTGGTCAAGGTGCGCTTCATCGAGCGCGATGCGCGCATCTTGCCGGACATGAGCGCGAAAGTCGCCTTCCTGTCGCATCCGGTGCCGCCGCAGGACGAGAAGCCGGTCACTGCGGTTCCGGGCGGCGCCGTGGTGCAGCGTGACGGCAGGAAGGTCGTGTTCGCGGTAAAGGACGACAAAGCGCGGCAAACTTCGGTGAGCACGGGCAGGAAAATTGGCGAGCTGCTGGAAGTCGGCGGAATCAAAGCCGGCGACAAGGTGGTGCTTAATCCGGGGGACAAACTGAAAGACGGCAGCGCAGTTGCGCCGGCGAAGAAATGAGCACGCTGGTCGATATCCGGCACCTGGTGAAATCCTACCGGCGCGGCGACCAGGCGGTGCCGGTATTGACCGACATTACGCTTGCCATCGACGCTGGCGACTTCACGGCGCTGATGGGCCCGAGCGGCTCGGGAAAGAGCACCCTGCTCAACCTGATCGCGGGCATCGACAAGCCCGACAGCGGCATCCTGCTGGTCAATGGCCTCGATATCACGCAGCTGTCGGAAGCGGAGCTGGCCGACTGGCGCGCCGCCAACGTTGGCTTCATCTTCCAGTTCTACAACTTGATGCCGGTGCTGAGCGCCGTCGAAAACGTCGAACTGCCGCTGCTGCTGACTGGCCTGTCGCGCAGGGAAAGGCGCGAGCGCGCCGAGCTCACGCTCGCGATGGTCAACCTGTCCGACCGCCTGGACCACTATCCGTCCGAACTGTCGGGCGGCCAGCAGCAGCGTGTCGCGATCGCACGCGCCATCGTCACCGATCCGACGCTGATCGTCGCCGACGAACCGACCGGCGACCTGGACCGCCAGTCCGCCGTCGAGGTGCTGGACCTGCTCAAGCGCCTGAATCAGGAGCTGGGCAAGACCATCATCATGGTGACGCATGACGCGCATGCGGCGCAGCGCGCGCGCTCCATCGTCCATCTCGACAAGGGCGAGCTGCTCAGAGAGTAATCATGGAAGTCCTCAAACTGATCCTCAAGAACGCGCTGCGACACAAGCTGCGCACATCGTTGACAGTGCTGGGACTAGTGGTGGCAACGCTGGCGTTCGGCCTGCTGCAGACGGTGGTGGGCGCCTGGTATGCCGGCGCGGACGCCGCCTCCAATACCCGGCTGGTAACGCGCAACGCGATTTCGCTGGTTTTTCCATTGCCGCTGTCGTACGAGAACAGCATACGCGGCATCGAGGGCGTCACCGGCGTGGCCTACGCCAACTGGTTCGGCGGCATCTATCAGGAACCGAAAAACTTCTTCCCGCAACTGGCGATTTCCGGGCGCAGCTATCTCGACCTGTATCCGGAATTCGTGCTCGACGAAGACCAGCGCGCCGCCTTCCTGCGCGACCGCAAGGGCTGCGTCGTCGGCAGCAAGCTCGCCGCACAATATGGTTTCAAACTCGGCGACGTCATTCCCATCAAGGGTACGATCTTCCCCGGCCAGTGGGAATTCGTGGTGCGTGGCATCTACGACGGCAGGCAAGAAACCACCGATACCTCGCAGTTCTTCTTCCACTGGGACTACCTGAATGAAACGCTGCTGAAAACCTCCAAACGGCGCGGCAATCAGGTTGGCCTGTATGTCGTGCGAATCGATAATCCCGATAATGCCGCCGCCATTTCCGGCGCCATCGACCGCCAGTTCAAGAACTCGCTGGCAGAAACGCTGACCGAAACCGAAAAGGCTTTCCAGCTGGGTTTCGTGTCGATGTCGGAGGCGATCGTGGTAGCGATTCGCGTAGTGTCCTTCGTGGTCATCGTGATCATCATGGCAGTCATGGCCAATACCATGGCGATGAGCGCACGCGAACGGCTGGCCGAGTACGCCACGCTCAAGGCGCTTGGCTTCGGACCGGGGTTCCTCGCGCTGCTGATTTTCGGTGAATCGCTCCTGATCGCGCTGGTGGGTGCCGCCATCGGCATCGTGCTGTTGTTTCCAGTCGCGCATGCATTCAGCGCCAAGATGGGCACACTGTTTCCTGTGTTCGAGATCGCGCCGCAAACCCTGCTGCTGCAGGCTCTCGCCGCGCTCACGGTCGGTATCGTCGCGGCGATCGCCCCTACTCTGCGCTCGATGCGCGTCAATATCGTCGACGGCCTGCGGAGTATCGGATGAAAATCCCGCTCAGCTATATCGCCCGCAACCTGTGGACCCGGCGCCTGACGACGCTGCTGACGGCCGCCGGGCTGGCGCTGGTGGTGTTCGTGTTTGCCACCGTGCTGATGCTTGACGAGGGCTTGAAGAAAACCCTCGTCACCACCGGCGAATACGACAATGTCGTGCTGATCCGGCGCGCCTCGGAAACCGAGGTCCAGAGCGGCGTCTACCGCGACCAGGCGACGATTGCGGCGAGCCATCCGTCGATTGCGCTCGGCGCCGACGGACAACCGCTGGCGTCAAAGGAAACGGTGGTGCTGATCGCATTGAACAAGCGCGGCACCGACAAGCCGGCCAACGTGGTGATCCGCGGCGTGTCTCCCGTCGGGCTTGCGCTGCGTCCGCAGGTCAGGCTGTCGGCCGGACGCATGTTCCGCCCCGGCGCGTCAGAAATCATTACCGGCAGCGGCATCGCCAAGCGCTTTTCCGGCACCGCCATCGGCGAAACGCTACGCTTCGGCCAGCGCGACTGGACCGTGGTGGGGACATTCGACGCCGGCAACAGCGGCTTCGATTCGGAGATCTGGGGCGATGCGGACCAGTTGATGCAGGCCTTCCGCCGTCCCGTGTATTCGTCCGTCATCGTGCGCCTCAACGACAGCCACGACTTCGACGCATTCAAGAAGGATATCGAGAGCGACCCGCGCCTGACGCTGGAAGCCAAGCGCGAACAGACGTTCTATGCCGACCAGTCGAAGGCGCTGTCCACTTTCATCAGCATCCTCGGCATGACGTTGTCCATCATCTTTTCAATTGGCGCCATGATCGGCGCCATGATCACGATGTACGCATCGGTTGCCAACCGCGTGGCGGAAATCGGCACGCTGCGTGCGCTCGGCTTCAAGCGGCGCAGCATCCTGGCGGCGTTTCTGACTGAGTCCCTGCTGCTGGCGCTGATCGGCGGCGTGGTCGGACTATTCTTTGCGTCCTTCATGCAATTTCTCTCGTTCTCGACCATCAACTTCCAGTCGTTTTCCGAGCTTGCATTCGGTTTCACACTCAACCCGGCGATTGTGGCCAAGTCGCTCTTGTTCGCGCTGTTGATGGGCTTTGTCGGCGGCTTCCTGCCGGCACTGCGTGCCGGGCGCATGAAGATTGTCGATTCACTGCGCGCGGCTTAGTTGTGCGACTCAAGCGCGCAGCTTGCTGGCCGCCGCCGCCAGCGAAGTAATCTGTTTCCAGTCCCCGTTCCGGATCGCGTCTTTGGGCGTCAGCCACGATCCACCGACGCAGGCGACATTCTTGCATGCGAGGAATTGCGGTGCCGTTTCCTGTGAAATGCCACCAGTCGGGCAAAACATCACGTCGGGCAGCGGCCCCGCGATTGCATTGAGCATCCCGACGCCGCCGGCCGGCACTGCCGGAAACAGCTTCAGTTGCCGGAATCCCGCTTCGCGCGCCATCATCACTTCGGACGGCGTCATCACGCCAGGCAGCAATGGCAAGCCGCTCGCTTTGGCTGCCTCGACCATGCGCGGTGTCAGACCCGGCGATACGCCAAATACCGCGCCGGCGTCACGTGCGGCGACGAACTCTTCGGGCCGGGTCAGGGTTCCGACGCCGACGATTGCGCCCGGCACCTGTTCGGTCATGGCCCGAATTGCCGGCAAGCCATGCTCGGTGCGCAAGGTCACCTCCAGCACCCGGATACCGCCTTCAACCAGCGCCTTGGCCAAGGGCACGGCATGTTCGATGGCGTCGATTGCGATCACCGGAATCACCGGCGATGCGCGCATGATTTCAAGAAGTGTCATGTCTTTCTTTCCATCGGACGTGAGAACAGGAAATCTTCATCCGAGTATGCTTCGGATTGCGGAACGGCCAGACAGTTGTCCGTTTCCTCCGGCATGTGCAGCGGCAGCGGCAAGCCGAAGGTCGCGGCGCCCTGCTCGGCTTCGCTCACTGCATTACGGAAGGTGGCAAACAACTCGCGCCCCATGCCGACGTGGCTGGCTGAGAGATCCGCTGTGGCGACGGTGCGCGCCTGCCATTCGACTTTCGGCACCAGCGCCTGCAAGACTCCCGCCTCGGCATCCAGCCGGATCATGTCGCCGTCGCGCACGCGTCCAAGCGGTCCGCCAGCCAGCACTTCCGGCGACACGTGAATGGCTGCCGGCACCTTGCCGGATGCGCCGGACATGCGGCCATCGGTCACCAGCGCGACATGCCGCCCAGCATCCTGCAGGTTGGTGAGCGCCGGCGTCAGCGCATGCAGCTCTGGCATGCCGTTGGCGCGCGGCCCCTGGAAGCGCACGACCGCCACGAAGTCGCGATCGAGCTTGCCTGCCTTGTAGGCATCCATCAGCGCTTCCTGCGAATCGAACACCAGGGCCGGCGCTTCCACCACCCGGTGCTGCGGCTTGACGGCGGATACCTTGATGATGGCACGGCCGAGATTGCCGGACACCAGGCGCAATCCGCCATCGGCTGAAAACGGCTCCCCTGCAGGCCGCAATACGCCGAGGTCGCCGCTGGTCTGCGGCGCCGGCCGCCACACCAGCGCCTCATCCTCAAGGAAAGGCTCGACGCAGTGCGCGCGCAAGCCTTGCCCCATGACCGTCGTCACGTCATCGTGCAGCAAGCCGGCATCGAGCAGTTCTCGGATCACGAATGGCGGGCCGCCCGCCGCCTGGAAATAATTGACATCGGCTTCCCCATTCGGATAAATGCGCGTCAACAGCGGCACTACCGACGACAGCTTGTCGAAGTCGTTCCAGTCGATCACGATACCGGCCGCTTTCGCCACCGCGATCCAGTGCAGCGTGTGGTTGGTGGAGCCACCGGTTGCCAGCAGCGCCACGACCGCATTGATGATCGACTTTTCGTCGACCACGCGGCCGACCGGGATATACGACTGGCCTTGCGCGCTGATTTCTACCGCGCGCTTGCCGGCAGCCGCAGTCAATGCCTTGCGCAGCGGGGTATTGGGCGGAATGAAAGCCGCACCCGGCAGGTGCAGCCCCATGACTTCCATAAGCATCTGGTTGCTGTTGGCGGTACCGTAAAAGGTACAGGTACCCGGGGCATGGTAAGACGCCGATTCCGACTCCAGCAACTCCTCGCGCCCGACCTTGCCTTGGGCATACAACTGGCGCACTCGCGCCTTTTCGGAATTGGAAATCCCGGTCGTCATCGGGCCGCCCGGTACAAACACTGCCGGCAGGTGGCCGAAATGCAAGGCGCCGATCAACAGTCCCGGCACGATCTTGTCGCAGATGCCGAGGTAGACCGCGGCGTCGAACATGTTGTGCGACAGTGCAATGGCGGTCGCCATTGCGATCGTGTCGCGCGAAAACAGCGACAGCTCCATACCCGGCTGGCCTTGCGTGACGCCATCGCACATGGCGGGCGTGCCACCGGCGAACTGCGCCACGCCGCCTGCCTCTCGCACCGCGTCCTTGATTATCGGAGGAAAGTGCTCGAAAGGCTGGTGCGCGGACAGCATGTCGTTGTATGCCGATACGATCGCCACCGACGGGTTATGCAACTGCTTGAGCTTGAGCTTGTCATTGGCAGGAAATGCCGCGAAGCCGTGGGCGAGATTGGTGCAGGCCAGCGCGGCGCGATGCACGGTGTTGCCCCGCGCCGCCTCGATTCGTGCCAGGTAGGCGTTGCGATAGGGCCGGCTGCGCGCGACGATCTGATCGGTGACCGCCTGCAGAACAGGATGGAGAGCCATGGAAGCATTCCCGCGGAAGAGTTGTTTTTGAAATTTTACTACACTTATCTTACTGATTCAGATCAATCAATTTTCTGCAGAACCTCTCAGAGAATGCAGCCAGAAAAACGACGCACGACATCCCTTTCAGAGAATCAGAGCACAGTCGAAATACAACCTCCTGAGGCAGCGCAAAATGTATTCAAAGATGCAAAACAAATTGTAGTGAATTTACTTAAACATGATGTATAGTTAAACAAATTGAATTTTCCGACCGCCTGCCATGCACCCGTCATCGCTGACCACTACACCGGCCTTTCAGGCACTTGCTTCGCATTACCCTGAAGCCAGGGAATGGCATATGCGCACCCTGTTTTCTCAAGACGTGGACCGCTTTGATCGCTTTTCGGTCGAAGCAGCGGGTCTGCTGCTGGATTACTCGAAGAACCGGCTCAATGCGACGACCGTGCAGCTGCTGCTTCAACTGGCGCACGAGCGCGGCGTGGAAGAACGGCGCGACGCCATGTTCGCGGGCGAAAAGATCAATGTCACGGAACATCGTGCCGTCCTGCACACCGCACTGCGCATGCCGCGCAACAGCATTCTGATGGTAGATGGACAGAATGTGATTCAAGAGGTTCATGCGGTGCTCGATCATATCCAGGCCTTCACCGACCGGGTGCGCTCCGGTGCCTGGACTGGCCATACCGGCAAGCCGATTACCGATATCGTCAACATCGGCATCGGCGGCTCCGATCTCGGTCCGGAAATGGTCTGCCGCGCATTGCGCTCCTTCATCCATCCGCGCCTGACCATGCACTTCGTCGCCAACGTCGACGGCCATGACCTGGATGCGGTACTGGCAAAGCTCAATCCGGAAACCACGCTGTTCATCGTCGCTTCCAAGACCTTCACCACGCGCGAAACCATGCTCAACGCACAGTCGGCTCGCGAATGGTTCCTTGCCCGCGCCGGCGAAGCGGCATTGCCGAAACATTTTGTCGCCGTATCGACCAACACGAAGGCAGTCAGGGATTTCGGCATCGATCCGGAAAACATGTTTCCGTTCTGGGACTGGGTCGGCGGGCGTTACTCGGTATGGTCGGCCATCGGGCTGCCCGTGGCACTGGCCATCGGATTCGACGCCTTTGCCGAATTCCTCGGCGGTGGCCATGCCATGGACCAGCACTTCCGCACCGCGCCGCTGGAACGCAACATGCCCGTGTTGCTGGCGATGACAGGCATCTGGTACCGCAATTTCTTCGGCAGCACATCGCTGTCGATCGCCCCTTACCACCAAGACTTAAGCCAGTTTCCCGCCTATCTGCAGCAACTCGAAATGGAAAGCAATGGCAAGTGCGTGACAATCGATGGAGTGGCTGTTGATTATTCCACTTGCCCGGTCGTCTGGGGCGATGTCGGCACCAATGGCCAGCATGCCTATTTCCAGCTGCTGCATCAGGGTACGACAATGGTGCCGGTCGATTTCATTGCGGCGCTGAAACCGGCGCACGACCTCCCCGGCCACCATACCGTGCTGCTCGCAAATTGCTTTGCTCAGTCGGAAGCATTTATGCGCGGCAAAACTGCCGACGAAGTGCGGGCCGAAATGCGTGCGCAGCAGATCGATGAAGCGGAAATCGATGTGTTGATTCCGCACAGAACGTTCCCCGGCAACCATCCCAGCAATACCATTCTGATGGATACATTAGCACCGGCCACGCTGGGCGCCTTGATTGCGTTGTACGAGCACAAGGTATTCGTGCAAGGCGTGGTTTGGAGCGTCAACAGCTTCGACCAGTGGGGTGTTGAGCTGGGCAAAGTGTTGGCGAAAACAATTGAGACGGAATTGATCGGCAATGCGCATCCGAAGGCGCATGACAGCTCGACCAATGCACTCATCGCGCGCGCCAGGGAAGCGCTGGGGCGCTGATATCGAAAGCAGGAAGTAAAGCGACGTGCGCACGGGTTCGCGCTTTCTTCTCGCCTACGGTAAAAAGTCGCCTAAACTAAAAAGTCATTGATTGCCGACTTCTGTTAACCCAAATCAACCTCACATCATGGCCCTTACAGATTTTGACCTGGCCTTATTCGGCGGCAGCGGCGACTTGGCAATGCGCAAGCTGTTGCCCGCCTTGTACAACCGTGAGCGCTGCAGGGATATTCCCTCCACCGCCCGCATTATCTGTATCGGACGGCACGAATGGAGCCGCGAGGCATTCCTGACTGAAGTCGAGAAAAACGCGAAGCCGCATATCGCGTCCGGCAATTTTAGCGAAGCGGCGTGGAATGCATTTTGCGCCCGCATCAATTACGTCGCGCTCGATGCAATGAACCCCGCGTCTTACCAGGCACTGGTCGATGCCATGCGTCAGGAAACGACCGGCATCAATCGCGTGTTCTACCTGGCCACGCCGCCCAGCCTGTTCGCCACGGTGTGCCACAACCTCGCCGCCTGCGGGCTGGCCACGCCGAATTCGCGCGTCGTTCTCGAAAAACCGCTGGGGCGCGATCTTGCCAGCGCCAAACAGATCAATGAAGAGGTTGGCCGCGTCTTTGCCGAATCGCAGATCTTCCGCATCGACCATTATCTTGGCAAGGAAACGGTACAGAACCTGCTCGCCCTGCGTTTCGGCAATGTGCTGTTCGAACCCCTGTGGCGGCGCGAATGGATCTCCGATGTCCAGATCACCATTGCGGAAGAACTCGGCGTCGGCAACCGTCTCGACTATTACGACACCGCCGGCGCCTTGCGCGACATGCTGCAGAACCACCTGTTGCAACTGTTGTGCATCGTCGCGATGGAGCCGCCGGTGGCCGCCACGCCGGACGCCGTGCGTGATGAAAAACTGAAAGTGCTGCGCTCGCTCAAGCGCTTCACGCCGCACATGCTGGTGCAGAACGTGGTGCGCGGCCAATACCGGTCCGGCTATGTCGACGGCGTCGCCGTGCCCGGCTACCGCAAGGAACCGGGCGCCAATCCGGGGTCGCGCACCGAGACGTTCGTCGCGGTCAAGGCCGAGATCGAAACCTGGCGCTGGGCCGGCGTCCCCTTCTATCTGCGCACCGGCAAGCGCATGGCCGACCAGCTGGCGGAGATCGTGGTGCGTTTCAAGTCGATCCCGCATTCGATCTTTGCGCAGCCCAACAGCAGCTTCCAGCCCAATTCCCTGATCATCCGCCTGCAGCCCGACGAAGGACTGCAGCTGAACCTGATGGCAAAGACTCCAGGCGACGGCATGCGCCTGCGTCCGGTCGAGCTGGAACTGGATTTCCGCGAAACCTTCAAGCAGCCGCGCATGGAAGCCTACGAGCGCCTGCTGCTGGATGTATTGCGCGGCCAGCTCACCCTGTTCATGCGCAGCGACGAACTGGAGGCCGCATGGGAGTGGGTCGAGCCCATCCTCAATTACTGGGAACAGGAAGGCATCGAGCCGATGCCCTATACCTCCGGTACCTGGGGACCGGCGGCGGCCAGTGCCTTGATCGGGCGCGACGGCTTGCAATGGCGCGAAGAATCGCTGCCGGAAGAATTATAAAAAAACAGGCTCTCAATGCTGCTTGACTCGATCCGTACCCAGCTCGACAGCCTCTCCAAGTCGGAGAAAAAAGTTGCCATGGTTGTCCTGAAAAACCCCGATCTCGCGGTGTCCGGCAACATCACCGCATTGGCCAAGAATGCCCAAGTGTCGGAACCGACCGTCGTGCGCTTTTGCCGCGCGCTCGGCTGCGACGGCTGGCATGAATTCAAGCTCAAGCTGGCGCAGGGCCTGGCGCTGGCCTTGCCGCCAGCCGACGAATCGATGTTGCAGGGCGACCTTGCATCGGACCTGGTCAACAAGATCTGCAGCCGCTCCATCAATACCCTGCTCGACCTGCGCAACAGCCTCAAGCCGGCTGCCATCGAGCACGCCCTGGAGCTGCTGGCGCGCGCCAACAAGATCGAGTTTTACGGACAGGGATCGTCGGGCATTGTCGCCGCCGACGCGCAGCACAAGTTCTTCCGCTCCGGCGTGCCCACGGTGGCCTATGCCGACCCGCACATTCACAGCATCTCGGCTTCGCTGCTGCAGAAAGGCGACGTGGTGGTCGCGATTTCGCAGCGCGGCAACAGCACGGCGCTGCTACGCAGCGTGCAGCTGGCAAGAAAAGCCGGCGCCGACGTGGTGGCGCTCACGCCCAGCGGCACCCCGCTGGCCGATCTCGCAACGGTGCTGGTGCCGATTGACCTGAGTTTCAATATCGATCCGTATACGCCGATCTCGGCGCGCCTGGCGCACCTGGTCGTGATCGACATCCTCGCCGTCGGGCTGGCGCTCAAGCGCGGGCCGGAATTCCGCAAGAAGATGCAAAACGCGCAAAAGGCGCTACAAAAATACGACTTGCAGTTCGACGCCTACTATCGCCATGCGCCCAAGACGTAACCGAACACGCACTGATGCATATCTAACAAGCAAGAATTAAGCGTTGTTGCGAGCGCCAATCTGGGTATCATTTACGTTTTTCCTCTTTTCTGCTCCACTCGCAGCCAGATTCCATGAACCAGCTCGAACAACTGAAACAGTACACCACCATCGTCGCCGACACCGGCGACTTCCAGGCCATGAAGGCCTTCGCGCCGCGCGACGCAACCACCAATCCATCGCTGATTCTCAAAGCCGTGCAAAAGGACGAATACAAGCCGCTGCTCGAAAAGGCGGTGCGCGACCACGGCAGCAAATCGATCGCCGAGATCACGGACCATCTGCTGGTCGCCTTTGGCCTGGAAATCCTGAAGATCATTCCGGGGCGCGTCTCGACCGAAACCGACGCGCGCCTGTCGTTCGACACGCAAGCCACCATCGACAAGGGACGCTCCCTGATCGCGCTGTACGAAGCGGCAGGCATTTCTCGCCAGCGCGTGCTGATCAAGATTGCTTCGACCTGGGAAGGCATCCGCGCCGCACAGGTGCTCGAGAAGGAAGGCATCCGCTGCAACATGACGCTGCTGTTCGCGCTGCCGCAGGCAATTGCCTGCGCCGACGCTGGCGTGCAATTGATCTCCCCGTTCGTCGGCCGCATCTACGACTGGTACAAGAAATCGACGGGTCAGGAATACAGTGGCGCGGACGATCCGGGCGTGCAGTCGGTCAAGCGCATCTACGACTACTACCGCAAGTTCGGCTACAAGACCGAAGTAATGGGCGCGAGCTTTCGCAACACCTCACAGATCACCGAACTGGCCGGCTGCGATTTGCTGACGATCAGCCCCGAACTGCTGCAGAAACTGTCGGAAAGCGACGCCCCGGTGGCCCGCAAGCTGAGCCCGGAGCAAGCACAGGGCGCGGGCCTGCAAAAGCTGGACCTGGATGAAAAATCGTTCCGCTTCATGCTCAATGAAGACGCGATGGGAACGGAGAAGCTGGCCGAAGGCATCCGTCTGTTCTGCGCCGATGCGGTGAAGCTGGAAAAGATGATCGCCGCCTTGCGCTGATCGCTTGCCCGTCACTCGTTCCGTTCGGGGACGTCCGACCGCTTCCACATCGCTTGATATGCGACTTCAAAGCCGTCGAATCGGGGACGATCTCGAACGGAATGTGATTGGCAGTCGCCGCCCCATGCGGCGATGAGCGCATTGGGCTGTCCCGCCTGAACATCAGCCTGACGCGCGAGCGTGAGCGTGAGATCGGACAGGTGCCGGTTTGGACTTGACTGTCGCCTTTTTCCCGGAGATCGATTGCCGGACTGTCTTGCACACCGCACGGCAAAAAGATTCTAAGCGCGCACGATCACCGCTCAGATCCGGCATGGCGTGCTGACACTGCGCGAGGTTTTACGGAGCGGCTGATCGCCCCGGCGACAGGCTAACCAAACACGCGTCCGAGCGTGAAATAGCCGAGTAGGAACAGCGCCAGCGCAATCGCGAACTGCTTCCAGAAATTCCTGTTCATGCGTGGCTCCTAAATGACGCGCTCATTCTTCAGCTGCGCAATGCGTGCATCGTCGAAGCCAAGCGCGCGCAGCACTTCATCGTTGTGCTCGCCCAGTGCCGGGCCGAGCCATCTGGTTTCGCCGGGCGTCTCGGATAACTTGGGCGTGATCGCCGGGAGCTTGAGCGGCGTGCCATCACTGAATGCGTGCTGTTCGAACATGCGCCGCGCCAGGAACTGCGGATCGCTCATCATGTCGCGCACCGAATAGATCTTGCCGACCGGGACATCGGCCGCCTTCAGGATCGCCAGCGCCTCGTCGATCTCCTTCGACTCGCACCATGCCTGGATCGCGCCGTCGATTTCCTCCGTACGCGGCACGCGCCCGTCGTTGCGCGCCAGTTGCGGATCGTTCGCCATGTCGTCGCGCCCGATCGCCGTCATCAGGCGCTTGAAGATCGCGTCGCCGTTGCCGGCAATGACGATATTCTCGCCGTCCGCCGTGGTATAGGTATTGGACGGCACGATGCCAGGCAAGGCGCCGCCGGTGCGGGTACGCACCACGCCGGCATAGTCGTATTCGGGCACCATCGACTCCATCATGTTGAACACGGCTTCGTACAGCGCCACGTCCACCATCTGGCCCTGGCCCGCCACGCATTCATCGCCCGTCTTACCATTCCAGCGCCCGCCCGTCACGTCGCGGTGGCGCAGCGCCATCATGGCGCCGATCACGCCGTGCAATGCGGCGAGCGAGTCGCCGATGGAAATGCCGATGCGCACCGGGGGCCGGTCCGGATGGCCGGAGACGTAGCGCATGCCGCCCATCGACTCGCCGATCGCGCCGAAGCCCGGCAAATCCTTCATCGGCCCAGTCTGGCCGTAGCCCGACAGGCGCACCATGATCGTCGCGGGATTGATTTTCTTGAGGTCTTCATAGCCGACCCCCCATTTTTCCAGCACGCCGGGGCGGTAGTTTTCGATGATGATATCCGCGTCCAGCGCCAGGCGCTTGGCGATGTCCTGCCCGCGCGGGTCTTTCATGTTCAGCGTGACGCTCTTCTTGTTGCGTGACTGCACCGACCACCACAGCGAAGTGCCATCCTTGAGCACGCGCCACTGGCGAATCGGGTCGCCGCCGTCGGGTGCCTCGATCTTGATCACGTCCGCGCCGAATTCGGCGAGCATGCGCGAACAAAACGGGCCCGCGATCAGCGTACCCAGTTCCAGGACCTTGATGCCGGCCAGCGGGCCGGAAGATTTTTTTTCTGTCATGTTGATCGCCGGTCGAGCATGGCGCGCGCGATGGTGCCCGCGTCAACATATTCAAGTTCGCCGCCGACCGGCACCCCGCGCGCCAGCCGGCTCACCTTCAGGCCGCGCGCCTTGAGCGTCTCGCTGATGTAATGCGCCGTCGCCTCCCCTTCGTTGGTGAAGTTCGTCGCCAGCACCACTTCCTCGACCTCACCGTCGGTGGCGCGCGCAATAAGCTTTTCGAGATGGATGTCTTTCGGGCCGATGCCGTCCAATGGCGACAGGCGCCCCATCAGCACGAAATACAGCCCCTTGTAGGTCAAGGTCTGCTCGATCATCAGCTGGTCGGCCGGCGTCTCCACCACGCACAACAGGCTTGCATCGCGTGCGCTGTCGAGGCAGGTTTCGCAGACTTCGCTTTCAGTGAACGTGTTGCACTTGGCGCAGTGATGGATTTTCTCGACCGCCTGCGTGAGCGCGCGGCCAAGCATGGCCGCGCCGTCACGGTCGTGCTGCATCAGGTGATAGGCGATGCGCTGCGCGGACTTGGGGCCGACGCCAGGCAGGCGGCGCAATGCTTCGGCGAGGAATTCGAGGCTGGAGGGAGATTTCACTGATCGGTGTCGTGGCTATGACAGGCCGGCGCAAACGTCGGCCCGGTCCGGGAACATCAGAACGGCATCTTGAAGCCGGGCGGCAGCGGCATGCCGGCGGTCAGGCCAGCCATTTTTTCCTGCGAGGTCGCTTCTGCCTTGCGTACCGCATCGTTGAAGGCAGCGGCCACCAGGTCTTCCAGCATGTCCTTGTCGTCACCCAGCAGGGAAGGGTCGATCGATACGCGCTTGACGTCGTTCTTGCAGGTCATCACGACCTTCACCATGCCGGCGCCAGACTGGCCTTCGACCTCGATCGAGGCGAGCTGCTCCTGCATTTTCTTCATGTTGTCCTGCATCGCCTGGGCTTGCTTCATCAATCCTGCCAGTTGGCCCTTCATCATGGTCGTACTCCTGTTCGTTAGTGAATTCGTTGGGAATGTGTTGATTAAGCGGGTCTGATCGATCCCGGCACGATGGTTGCGCCGAATTCGCGCATCAATGCCTGCACGAATGGGTCGCGTTGCAGGTTTTCTTCCGCCTGGCGCTGCCGCGCTTCGCGCTCGGCCACGGCCTGCGCATTGGCGGTATGCTCGACGGCGCCGATTTCAGTCTCTACCCGGATCGGTTTGCCGAAATGTTCGGTTAACGCTGCCGTCAGCTTCTCGACGGAGCCGGCCGAACGCAAGGTTTCCAGCGGAATCCGCAACAGGAACTGCGCGCCTTCGCCCTGCACATCGCAGCGCAGCAGTTCGCTTTGCTGCGCCAGCTGCTGCACCACGCCGCGCAACGGCAGCGATGCGGCCAGCACCGGCCAGTTGCCGTCCCAGTTCAGCGCGGGAACCGGCGTTGGGTCGGGCGCCCTCACCCTTGCCGCGAGTGGCGCCGCTTCCGCCGGCTTTTCGACAACAACGGCCGTGTCCACCTCGTTCAGTGCGACCGAGCCTGCGGGCGCATCAGTTTTTTTTTGAGCCGCCGCACCTGTCGCTTCGGGCATGGCCTGTTCTCTTGCCTGCGGCTTTTCCTCTTCCCATGGCGGAGGCGCGCTCGGCGCCTTGGGCGCGATACTCGCTGCCGGCGGCATCTTGCCGCCATTTCTGGCGGCTTCCAGTGCCGCGCGCGCCGGGCTCATCGCACCGGCCGATCGCGCCACCGGCGCGCTTGCCGTTGCCACTTGGGGAGCGGCGCTCAGCCTCGCGACTGCCGGCGCGGGAGCGGCCGACGCAGGCACCGCCGCCGGCTTCGCATCCGCCGCACCGATACCCGGCCTGAAGGCCAGCATGCGCAGCAAGGTCATCGAGAATCCGGCATATTCGTCCGGCGCCAGGCTCAGTTCATTACGCCCATGCACCGCAATCTGGTAAAACAGCTGCACTTCCTCGGCATCGAAACTCCCCGCCAGGCGCAGGATATCCGCGCGCTCGGGCACGTCATCAGGCACTGCGGCAGGCACGGTTTGCGCCAGCGCGATTCGGTGCAGCAAGGTCCCGAGGTCCTGCAAGGCGGCGTTGTACGACAGGCTGCGCGTGGCCATTTCATCGGCCACCGCCAGCAATCCGGTGCCATCCTTTGCCGCCAGCGCATCGAGGATGCGGATCAGGTAGGACTGGTCGAGCGCCCCCAGCATGCCCTGCACTGCTTCGAGCGTGACCTTGCCGGCGGCATACGCGATGGCTTGGTCGGTCAGCGACAGCGCATCGCGCATCGAACCATGCGCACCCTGTGCCAGCAGGCGCAGCGCCGGCGCATCGAATTCGATGCCTTCCTGGCCGAGAATATTTTCGAGGTGCCCGACGATATGACCGGGCGGCATCTGCTTCAGGTTGAACTGCAGGCAGCGCGACAACACGGTAACCGGAATCTTTTGCGGGTCGGTGGTCGCGAGGATGAACTTCACATGCTCGGGCGGCTCCTCCAGCGTCTTGAGCATCGCATTGAACGCATGGTTGGTCAGCATGTGGACTTCGTCGATCATGTAGACCTTGAAACGGGCGTTCGACGGCGCGTAGATCGCCTGTTCCAGCAATTGCGCCATTTCATCGACACCGCGGTTCGACGCCGCATCCATTTCGATGTAATCGACGAAGCGCCCGGCATCGATCGCGGTACAGGCTTCGCACGTGCCGCACGGCGTGGCGGTGATTCCTGCTTCGCAATTGAGCGATTTCGACAAAATGCGCGACAGCGTGGTCTTGCCGACGCCACGGGTGCCGGTAAACAGGTAGGCATGATGCAGTCGCTTTTGCTCCAGCGCATGCGTCAGTGCCCGCACGACGTGCTCTTGCCCGACAAGTGTGTCGAAACTCTTGGGGCGGTATTTACGGGCCAGGACTTGGTAAGACATAAAGGCGCAAGAGGTTATTTATAAGACGCATTTTACCTGACAGCCCGGCCTAACTTACAGACTTGATCTTTGGATACCCTGCAAGTTGCAATCGGCAAATTCCGACTTGACAGCTTCCTCTTGCGCCGCCTTGACGTAGCCATGGACCAGCATCCCCAACTGGTGCCGGAACACGGGCGTACCGACAGTGTGCGGTCGGCACATCAGCGTCTGGTACAGCAGGCCATAGACGGCGACATGCAGCACATACGCCATGTCTTCCACAAGTTCGGCGCGATTCGGCGTGCCGCTAGCGCGGATTGCCTGCGCCCAGATGCCGACGAAATGGCGATACAGCGTCCGGTACGCCTGTTCGTCCGATATCTGCCGCTCCAGGAATATCAGCGCCGACCACTCCTCGGGCCGCTCGGCGTGCAGGGCGACGACGGTATCCAGCAAGGCATCTACCAGCTCCCCCAAAGGCTTGCCGCGCACCGCTTCGATACGCACAAGCATGCTGTCGCCGACGGACTTGAAGCGCTGATGAATGCAATTGGCCGCAATCGACTTTTTATTCGGGAAATATTCATACAGGGTTCCCAGCCCTACCCCGGCAATGGCTACGAGGTCGCGTATCGTCAGGCGGGCATAGCCGCGCTCCAGCAAAAGCCGAACAAAGGCATCCAGAATCGCGTTCTGGGTGACCCTGGAACGCGATTGAACCGGCTTGCGGCGCGGCTTTAAAGGGATATCAGCCAATTCCTGTCTTCCTGCAAAAGACGAACACCCGAACCGGCGCCAGGCGATAGACTTGAAAAATAATCCACACCCGACAAGACAAGGAGACCCGCCATGCAATGGCCGACCCACGAAGTCACCAACCAGGTTCCGGAACTCGAAAACTACAACGTTTACACCAGCGACCAGGCGCTGCGCGAGGGCGTGCAACGCGGCCAAGCCGCTTGGCATGATGAAAACCTTAACAGATTCGGGGCCGAATTGGGCAGCAAGGAAGTGCTGGCGCTGGGCGAACTGGCAAATAGCCACTTGCCCGAACTGGTCACGCACGACCGCGTCGGCAACCGGCTCGATGCCGTGCAATTTCATCCGAGCTGGCATCAGCTGCTCGGCCTGCTGCGGCGCGAAGGCTTGCATGCGTTGCCATGGATGCAGCCGCAGGCGGGAGCGCAGGTGGCGCGCGCGGCTGGCTATTTCATGCAGGCGCAAGTGGAAGCCGGCTCGCTGTGCCCGACGACGATGACCTTTGCATCGATTCCGGTGCTGCGCAACGAACCGAAGCTGTTCTCGATACTGGAATCGAAGCTGTTCTCACGCGAGCACGATCCGCGCGACCTGCCGCTGGAACAGAAGAAATCGATCATGGTCGGCATGGGCATGACCGAAAAACAGGGAGGCTCCGACGTGCGGACCAATTCCACCGTTGCCCGCTCGCTGAATGGAACGGGGCGCGGTGCCGACTATCTGCTGACCGGCCACAAATGGTTTTTTTCGGCACCGATGTGCGATGCGCATCTGGTGCTGGCCCGCACCGATGCGGGGCTGTCCTGCTTTTTCGTGCCGCGCTGGCGCCCGGACGGCAGCAAGAACGCGGTACTGGTGCAACGCCTAAAAGACAAGCTCGGCAACCGCTCCAATTCCAGCAGCGAGGTCGAATTCCAGGACGCCTACGGCATCATGGTCGGCGACGAAGGCCGGGGCATCCCGACCATCATCGAAATGGCGAACTATACGCGGCTCGACTGCGTCATCGGAAGCGCCGGCCTGATGCGCCAGGCGTTCGTGCAGGCAGCGCACCACGCGCGGCACCGAAGCGCATTCGGCAAGCGGCTGGCCGAACAACCGCTGATGCGCAACGTATTGTCCGACCTGGCACTGGAAAGCGAAGCTGCCACGGTGCTGATGCTGCGCCTGGCGCGCGCCTTCGAATCGTCCGGCGATCCGCTGGAACGCGCATGGCGCCGCATCGTCACGCCCGCCGCAAAATTCTGGGTCTGCAAGCGCGCGCTCGAGTTCACCGGGGAATGCATGGAAGTCTGGGGCGGCAACGGCTATGTGGAAACCGGCCCGATGGCGCGCATGTACCGCGAGGCGCCGGTCAATTCGATCTGGGAGGGTTCGGGCAATGTGATGTGCCTCGACGTATTGCGCGCTGTCGAACGAGAAGCGGAAGGTTTCCTGCTGCTCCTGAACCAGTTCGATCAAGCCGCCGCGCAGCATCCATCCCTGCGCACGCTGGTTCATGCCTTGCGCGCGGATCTGGCGACACCGCCGGAACAACGCGAAATGCTGGCGCGGCGCTTCGTGCAACGGCTTGTGCTGGCAGCGCAGGGAACGCTGATGCTGCAAAACGCGCCGACACCCGTTGCCGAAGCATTCATTGCCAGCCGAGTCGATCCGGATTGCGGCCGCGTCTATGGCACGCTTGCTACAGCCGCCTTGCAGCAACGCATACTCGAACGCGCATGGCCTGTCTGATTCGATAAGGGGGATGATAAGGAAAGGGGCGAGCCTGATCTGCGGCACTTGCGGGAAATGGCTGTGGCTGCTTCGTTCCCGACCTGACCAGGTTGACCATGCCACAATGCGCAGGGGCCCGCCGACGGCTATTTTAACAGCAAAGCGCGGCGGCCGTCGCGCTATTTCCCAGCATTACAGCCCCAATTCCTGCCAGATCCGGTCAACCTTGGCTTTGACTTCGTCGGTCATGGCAATCGTCCTACCCCATTCGCGGTCGGTTTCCCCCGGCCACTTGTTTGTCGCGTCGATTCCCATCTTGCCACCTAACCCGCTGACGGGCGACGCGAAATCGAGATAATCGATCGGCGTGTTATCGACCAGGGTGGTGTCGCGTACCGGGTCGACGCGGGTAGTGATAGCCCAGATCACTTCCTTCCAGTCGCGTACGTTCACATCCTCGTCGACCACGACGATGAACTTGGTGTACATGAACTGGCGCAGAAAGCTCCAGACGCCGAACATGACACGCTTGGCGTGCCCCGGATATGCCTTTTTCATCTGCACCACCGCCATGCGATAGCTGCACCCCTCTGGCGGGAGATAGAAATCGGTGATTTCGGCAAACTGTTTTTGCAACAACGGGATAAATACTTCGTTCAGCGCCACACCCAGGATTGCCGGTTCGTCCGGCGGCTTTCCAGTGTAGGTCGAATGATAAATCGGGTCGCGCCGCATTGTGATGCGGTCAATGGTAAATACCGGAAACCACTCCTGCTCGTTGTAATAACCGGTATGGTCGCCATAGGGGCCTTCCAGCGCATGTTCATAGCCGCTCGGATGCGACTCGTCAGGATAAATGTGGCCTTCCAGCACGATCTCGGCGGAAGCCGGCACCCGCAACTCGCTGCCGATCGCCTTCACCAGCTCGGTCCGGCTACCGCGCAACAAACCTGCAAACTGGTATTCCGACAAGCTGTCCGGCACTGGCGTCACCGCCCCCAAAATAGTTGCCGGGTCGGCGCCGAGCGCAACCGCAATCGGATAAGGCTTGCCGCGATTGACGATGCAGTGTTCACGGAAATCAAGCGCACCGCCGCGATGTGCCAGCCAACGCATGATCACCTTGTTACGATCAATGACTTGCTGCCGGTAAATACCCAGGTTTTGCCGTTTCTTGTGCGGCCCCTTGGTAATGACGAGGCCCCAGGTAATAAGGGGAGCGATATCGCCCGGCCAGCAATGCTGGATTGGCAACTTCGCCAGATCGACATCATTGCCCTCCCACACCACATCCTGGCATGGCGCAGAACGTTGCTCCTTCGGCGCCATGTCCCACAGCGATTTCACCATCGAACCCAAGCCGAGCACATCCTTGAAGCCCTTCGGCGGCTCCGGCTCTTTCAATGTTGCCAGCACATGCCCGATCTTGCGCAACTCACCAATATCATCCGCCCCCATTCCGAGAGCGACGCGGCGCGTTGTGCCAAAGAGATTGGCAAGCACCGGGATGGTGTGGCCGCTCGGTTTTTCGAACAGTACTGCCGGGCCACCCGCGCGCAAGGTGCGGTCACAGATTTCGGTCATTTCCAAATAAGGCGATACTGCTACCGAGGTGCGTTTTAATTCACCAAATCGTTGCAATTGGGAAATAAAATCGCGCAAATCCGAATATTTCATGATTTTTTACAATGTCTGAAACTTGTTTCTATTTTTAGAATAGCGAACACAAGTTCTTGATTCTATTGATTTTCTGCTGCGTTGCAGCGAGATTTCAAGATTTAAAAGTTATATAGAATCAATTTGATAGTATTGACTTGATATAAACACGCACCTAAAATCTGCCCAGCTTGATGAGAGAGCGAGCCGGGACTGACGGTGACGCGACAAAGACTTTCATCGTTCACGGGATCGGGGCCCATTACATTTTAAGGAGTGTTATCAAAAGGCGTCTGCCTTCTCCCCCGAAAAAGTTGTTTGCCGCTGATATGGCGCTGCTAGGCAGCCGACAGCCCGATGCAAACAATTCCGACGCCTGTTGCTTGCGCCATGCATGTCGACAGGCGATGTTTCTGATCACGACCGGCACCAGACGCTACGAATCGTTATAGCGGCTGCACTCGCGTGTCGTGACGATTCAGGAGGCTCTATGTTAAATCGATGTATCCGGGTAACGTTTGACTTCACCCGACGCAAGGCTAGCCAATCGGCCGCTTGGGCAGTTTTCGCCGGCGACACCGTACGCGGCTTTGTCACGACTGCGCACCACACGCTCATGATTCTGGGAATCATCGCCATTGCGGCACTTAGCGCAATGTTCGTCAAACCGGAGCTGGCCGACCAGCTGCTCGCCCTGTCCCCTTTTATCGAGGCAGATACTGCTGAAGCTGAGGATACGGTTGCGGCCGCCGAGCCAGCTGAAACACCGGTCCAAACTGCCGCCCCAAGCAAAGTGCCCAGCGAAGACGATAGCAAACTAGCGGCCAATTCACGCCAACAGCAATGGGTTACCAGCTGGCTATCCAAGCGCTATCGGGTCGCATCCGATGCCACGCATATGCTGGTATCGACTGCCTACATGACCGCCAAGGATATCAAGCTCGATCCGCTGCTGATCCTGTCGGTAATGGCAATCGAATCGGGATTCAACCCTTTTGCGGAAAGCCCGGTGGGCGCGCAAGGCCTGATGCAGGTCATGTCAAAAGTACATCACGACAAGTTCCAGGAACTCGGTGGCGTAAAAGCTGCCCTCAATCCGGCTGCCAACATCCGGGTCGGCTCGCTGATCCTGAAAGATTATGTGACGCGCGGCGGTTCGATTGAAGCCGGATTGAAGCTGTATGTCGGCGCGGGGGCATTCGATTCCGACTCGGGTTATGGCGCAAGAGTCTTGGCAGAATATCGCCGCCTGAAAGACGTATCCATGGGCAAGAAGGTCCCGGTATCTACCGTCGCCGCAAAACCACGCCAGCCGGAGATCAAAACGAACGGCAATGCAGAGGAACCAACCTCCGCAAGTGCGTCGAAGGATTCCTTCACAAAGGATGGCAAGCTAGCCGCATTGTAAGAATCGCTACGAGCTAATAAAAAAGGAGCCGAAGGCTCCTTTTTTATTACTTATACATCTTGATACAACCTGTCTAGTGCCGGACATTAAAGTAGTGGCGCAACCGGTTAACCGCTTCCTGCAGGTTTTCCATTGACGTCGCATAGGACAGGCGGATGTACTGGCGCGCCGTGTAAGGCCCGAAATCGAGCCCCGGAACCAGTACCACGCCGGCTCGGTTCAACATGTCAATGGTCAACCGGTCAGCGTCATCCGACAACGCCGAACAATCAGCATAGACGTAGAACGCGCCATCCGGCGTCACCGGCACTTTGAAGCCAAGTTCGCGCAGCATGGGAACAATGTAATCGCGGCGGCGCTTGAACTCCGCCTTGCGCTGTTCATAGATGGCGATGGATTCCGGTTCGAAGCAGGCTACGCCCGCATGCTGCGCAATGCTTGATGCGCAGATGAACAGATTTTGCGCCAGCTTTTCGATCTGCGGAACCATCTTTTCCGGCACCACCAGCCAGCCGAGCCGCCAGCCAGTCATATTGAAGTATTTCGAAAAGCTGTTGATGACAATGACGTCCTCGCCCAAGGACAATGCCGAGAACGGCTCCTCATCGTAAGTCAGCCCCTGATAGATTTCGTCAACGATCGTAAAGCCATTCGTCTCCCGCACCGTCGCAACGATTTTCGCCAGCTCTTGGTGTGGAATCGAGGTTCCAGTCGGATTCGATGGCGATGCCAGCAGCACACCGCCGGTGACCGCACTCCAGTTTTCGCGTACTTTTGCATCCGATAGCTGAAAACGCTGCTCGGGGCCGCTCGGTATCATCTTTGCTTTACCGTCGAACGCCGCGACAAAGTGGCGATTGCACGGATAGGATGGATCCGGCATCAGCACTTCCGCATCTTTCTCCACCAAGGCCGCACAGGCCAGCAGCAATGCTGCCGATGCGCCGGCCGTGACAATGATGCGCGATGGTGCGATCTGCAGTCCGTACACCCGCTGGTAATGTGCGGCAATCGCTTCGCGCAAGGCAGGAATGCCCGTGGCCGACGTGTACTGCAATCGGCCATCGGCCATAGCGCGTGCCGCGGCGTCGATCACCGGCTGGGCTGCCGTGAAATCGGGCTCGCCGATGCCCATATGAATGATGTGACGCCCCTGTCGTTCCAGTTCGGTTGCCATTTTCGCCAGCTCCATTACATGGAACGGTGCGATATTGGCAAGGCGCGATGCGAGCGTAAGATCGAGGCTGGAGGAATTCATACAGGCAGGGGTTTTGCCGCAGGCTGTCGCTGCGGCTCGATGTGATTAATGCTTCTTCGCGTCGTCCACTTCGACATTGCGCACCTTGGCGGCAAACTTGTCGAGCACGCCGTTGACGTACTTGTGACCGTCGATGCCGCCGAAGGACTTGGTCAGCTCGACCGCCTCGTTGATCACCACCTTGTAGGGGATTTCAAGGTGATTGTTGAGTTCGTATGCGCCGATCAGTAATGCGGCATGCTCCACCGGCGACAACTGGTCGATCGGCCGGTCGATCAGCGGCGCCAATCCGTCGCGCAGGCTGGACGCCTGCCTGATCGTACCGTGCAACAGCGTATCGAAATGCTCGGCATCGGCCTTCTCAAAACCGTGCGCTTCGCGGATGTGCGCATCGATCGCGCCCGCATCCTCATGATTCAGCAGCCATTGATACAAACCCTGCAGCGCGAATTCGCGCGCGCGATGACGCGGCGTGCGATTCTTGTTCGGATTCGCGTGAACAATCTTTTGGGTCATTACTTATTCTTCCTCAGTTACTTCGCCGAGCTCTTCCAGAGCGATCGCCAGATTAGCCATTTCGACGGCAACGCGCGCCGCGTCCGTGCCCTTTTCCGCCATGCGTGCTTCGGCCTGCTCGTCAGTCTCGGTCGTCAATACCGCGTTGGCAATCGGAATGCCGAAATCCAGTCCGACGCGGGTAATCCCCGCGCCCGATTCATTAGACACCAGTTCGAAGTGATAAGTCTCGCCACGGATTACGGCGCCGATTGCGATCAATGCGTCGAACTGCTGGGTTTCAGCCATTTTTTGCAGCGCCAATGGAATTTCGAGGGCGCCCGGCACAGTCACGTGCAATACGTCTTCGTCGGCCACGCCAAGATGCTTCAGCTCGGCAAGGCAGGCGGACAACAGGCCGTGGCACACGTCTTCATTGAAGCGTGCCTGAACGATACCGATACGTACGCCTTCGCCGCCCAAATTGCTTTCGTATGTTCCTACGGTCATGATGATTCCTTTACGCGCGACTGCGCTCATTGATTGTTGGCCAACACCTGGCTTTCCGCAATACTGAAAAGGAATGTCAGGCGTTGATATTCTTCGAAGTTCAGCCACTAGCCGCCGTAATGCGGCAGGATTTATTGGTTCGGCTTGTCCTGGTAGCCGGTCACTTCCAGGTTGAAACCGGCCATCGACGGCATCTTTCTCGGATTGGCGAGCAGTTTCATCTTACCTACACCCAGATCCTTCAGGATTTGGGCGCCGATACCATAAGTCCGCAAGTCCATGCGCGATTCGCGCGCCTGCGGTTTCACATCGGGAGCTGTCAGCGCGGCAAATTGCGCAAACATTTGGTCAGCCGATTCTTCACAATTAAGCAGCACTACGGCGCCGCGTTCAGCCGCCTTGACCGCCGCCAGCGCGGATGCCATGTTCCAGGAATGGGTGGTGGCCCGTGTTTCGAGCAGATCCAGAATCGAGACAGGCTGATGTACGCGCACCAGCGTCTCCAGCTCGGTCCTGATTTCGCCATGCACCAAGGCCAAATGGGCGCTGCCGCTGGCCTTGTCGCGGTAAGCAATCGCCTTGAAGTCGCCGTGTGCAGTATGCATCACGCGTTCGCCGACGCGTTCGACAATACTTTCATGCTGGCTGCGGTAATGGATCAGGTCGGCAATCGTGCCGATCTTGAGACCGTGCTCCTGCGCGAATTCCATCAAATCCGGCAAGCGCGCCATGGTGCCGTCGTCCTTCATGATTTCGCAAATCACCGCTGCCGGCGTCAGGCCAGCCATTTCGGCCAGGTCGCAGCCCGCTTCGGTATGGCCGGCACGCATCAGCACGCCGCCCTTTTGCGCCTTCAACGGGAAAATATGGCCCGGCTGCACGATATCGGAAGGCTTGGCATTTTTTGCCACCGCGACCTGCACGGTGCGTGCGCGGTCCGCGGCCGAGATGCCGGTCGTAACGCCTTCGGCCGCTTCAATCGAGACGGTGAAAGCGGTGCCGTACGACGTTCCGTTACGGGCCGTCATCATCGGCAGGTTTAATTGGTTGCAACGCGCTTCCGTTAAGGTCAGGCAGATCAATCCGCGACCATACTTGGCCATGAAGTTGATGGCCTCTGGCGTCACGAATTCGGCGGCGAGAACCAGATCGCCCTCGTTTTCGCGATCTTCCTCGTCGACCAGGATAACCATGCGGCCGGCGCGCAGCTCGGCAACGATTTCTTGTGTTGTTGAAATAACCATGACATAAATCCTATGTAGCAGGCTATTTTAAAGGATTTAGGCTGCTTCCAACTTTCAGAACCACAACTATCGGCAGGTTTTGTGGCTCAATGCCGCCTAATCACGAAATCGGCCGCCTAAAATCAGGCTTTCAGGCTGAGCATACGCTCCACATAACGCGCAATCAGGTCAATTTCCAGATTGACCTTCACGCCTGGCTTAAGGTGCTTGAGCGTGGTTACCTCGACCGTATGTGGAATCAGATTGATCGAAAACTCGCAGCCGCTGGCGCCATCCACGATGCGGTTGACGGTAAGCGACACGCCATTCACAACAATCGAACCCTTGTAAGCAAGGTACTTGGCAAGATCCTTCGGCGCCTCGACCACCAGCTCCACTGACTCACCAACCGGCTCGAACTTGCGCACCACCCCCAACCCATCGACATGGCCGGAAACCAGATGTCCGCCCAGCCGGTCAGCCAGCGTCAGCGCCTTTTCCAGGTTGACCTCGCCCAATCCATCCAGCCCAGCGGTGCGATTGAGGCTCTCGCGCGACACGTCGACCACGAAACCGTGATCTGTCTTTTGCACGACGGTCATGCACGCGCCATTCAATGCAATTGAATCGCCGAGTGCGACGTCGGCCAGCGGCAATGCACCGGCATCAACTGTGAGGCGCACGCCTGCATCGGCTTGATTGCCCAATGGAGAAATGGAAGTGATCTTGCCGACCGCGGCGACGATTCCGGTAAACATGCTTAAAATCCGATTAAATGAAACGAGCAAGGATACGCAAATCCGGCCCGATTTGCTTAACTTCGTGAAACGACAGCGACTTCCTGCCGTCAAGGCTGGCGAGCGCCGGCAAATCAAACAAGCCTTGCGCATCACCCAGCAGACTGGGCGCCAGATAGAGCAGCAATTCGTCGACGCAGCCCTCGCGGATCAGCGATCCGTTCAGCTTAAATCCAGCCTCGACATGCACCTCGTTGATCTGCCGCCTGCCGAGCTCATGCATCAGTGCGGGCAAGTCCACTTTTCCATGCGCATTTGGAAGCACAATTATCTCAGCGCCGCGCTCGCGCAATTGCGCTTGCTTTTCGGGATCGGCGCTCGCCGCAACGACCCAGGTGCCGCCACCGTCCAGAATGCGCGCTTGCGGGCTGATCTGAAGCTGGCTGTCGATCACGATACGGCGTGGCTGGCGCGGGGTATCGACCGCCCGCACATTTAGTTGCGGATTATCCGCCAGCACTGTGCCGATACCCGTGAGCACCGCGCATGCGCGCGCGCGCCACCAGTGGCCGTCATCGCGCGCGGCATCGGAGGTAATCCATTGGCTACGGCCGTTGTGGAGTGCCGTCTTGCCGTCGAGGCTGGCGGCAGCCTTCATCCGGACCCACGGCTTGCCGCTGCGCATGCGCGACATGAATCCGATGTTCATGTCACGGGCTTCGTCTTCCAGCACGCCACAAGTCACCGCGATGCCGGCAGCCCGCAGTTTTTCCAGCCCCTGCCCCGCCACCAGCGGATTGGGATCGGCGATTGCCGCGACCACTCTGGCCACACCGGCCTTCACCAAGGCATCCGCACAGGGCGGCGTGCGCCCGTAATGGCTGCAGGGTTCCAAGGTTACATAAACTGTCGCACCGCGAACATCAGCACCGCGGCATGCGGCATCATTGAGCGCCTGCACCTCTGCATGTGCCTGTCCCGGCGGCTGGGTATGACCTTCGCCGATGACCTGCCCATCCTTGACGATCACGCAGCCGACTCTCGGGTTCGGCGTGGTAGTAAACATGCCTTTCGATGCCCATTGCAGGGCGCGTTCGATGCCCTGCCGATCGCTGGTAATTTCCACGGGATTTATCATGTCCGGTTATTGAAGTCGCTGCCGGCTACCTGCGCAAGCTGGCCCATTCTATCGCCAAAGCCTTCCGGCGCGCGGCTCAACAAGTTGCGCCATCGGTATCCGGATTGCAAACACGGGGGCGTCCCAGGAAGTTCAGCTTGATCTTCCTGGTCTGTTTGCCGAGCTTGAATGTAAAGGTGCCGAATTGCGTAGCCTGGCTGCTGGCATTGGTGCGCGTGCGGCCGGAGCCGGTATAAGCCAGATATTGTACTTTTGAATCGGTAAGGCTGGCCGCAATGCTCATTCCACGCGCAGCCGCGTCATGGGAAAAGATGATTCGCTCGGGACTGTCCGGCCTTTGGTTCCCGTTTTCATCAATGAAGACGACCCAGCCTTTTGCCCAGTCGCCAGTCGCATCCTTGGGAACAAGGTCCACCCGCGCTCCCAGGCGAATTGCCTCCGATCGGGCGAGATATATTGCGGAGAAAAAATCATTAACAGTCGTCGCGACCCGTTGGCGCTCGACCATATCCCGGAAGTTCGGCGCGCCGAGCGAGGCAAAAATACCGATGATAGCGATCACAATCAGCAACTCTGTCAGCGAAAACCCTGCGCGCCGGCTGCCCTGCAGTATAGCGGCAGACATGCTAGTTCCAGCAATCCGTGCTGCTTGCAGTCTTGACTCCGGTGCTCGTCAAAATGAGATCACCGCATTCCAGGTCCCTGAATTTCAAATCCACGTTGTATGTCCCCGGCATGGCCGTCAATTGCACGCAGCTTTCGATCGACTCGTCCTGGCAGGACTCCGCCTTGATTTCGTATGCGCTGCTTTTCGCGCTATTTCCGGAGAACCATTTGAATTTCCTTTCCTCTTCGTCCGTTGAGGAAGAATGAAAGCGGATATAGCTGTTGTGCCCCGAATAGAAACGTTCCTCTTGCTGCATCGCCTGCATTAACGCAGCCCGCCCTTCGGCGCGCTTGCTCTTGCGTACCGACTCGCGGTATGACGGTATGGCGATCGCCGTCAGCAGTCCCGCGATGGCAAGGGCAATCATGAGATCGGTGAGCGTGAAGCCGTGCTGCTGAACCTCAAAATCAATTGGTTGCTCACTTTCCAGCAAGAGCATCGTGTAACTCCTTCCAGTTAGGGATTTCTCGCCAGCTGAAACGGCCAACTGGCATCGCATGTTCTTCGCTGTTCGTACCGGCTTTCCGATAAAGCGCCTGTAACATCACCTGGGTAGTATGTGCAGCACCGAAACCGATTGCGGTAATGCGGTAGTAATAAATTGCCTTCGCTCCACCGCCGCTACTGTCAGGCATGAGTTCAATGATGTACCTCGGCACGTGCGATGGAAGCGGACCGGCTCCGTTCGGAAGTGTGCGCCCGGTGAAATGACCGTAAGGCACCGACTTCGTCCCCGTCAGGGCACTTGCGAAATCCATTAGTTGCCAAGTCGGTCGGCTAACTTCCCCGGACAGGCACAAGCCGAGGTAGAGCGCCGTCTGGCCGTTATTGCAATCCAACGCAAATCCCTCGTTCCGATCCGGTTCAAACAGGTAGCTGCGCGGCGAGGTTTCAATATCCAGTTCGGCATCGGTCAGCGCCGCCTCCGCAGCCAGCAGAGCAATCTCCCGGTCGCGCTCGTTGCGCGACGCCTTTTCATCCTGCAAAGAGATCCGCGCCGCCGAAAGCCCCACCATTGCCAGAAGTGCCAGCATCAGTAGCGTCACGATAAGCGTGGCTCCGGATTCGACATTCCGACGGTAGAAAGCGCAAAGCGGACCGAGCTTGGAGCGATGTGCGAGCCTCATCGCGAGCCCTCCGCTAACGGCGGCGGTTGGCGCAGATGGATCGTCGTCGCAAAGATTCGGCGCACCCGGCCACGCTGCAACGTTGGCATCTCTGCATCGCGAATGCGCACGCCCTTGTCGCTGTCCGCAAATGCATTCGCGTAATCCTTGCCAAACAAATCATGCTCAGCACTCATACGTTCTACGCCGGCCAGATGCGCGCCATGGATAAGCATCGCGATCCTTACAGCCACGACCTTCTTCCAGTTTGTTTTGCGCCCCCTGTCCCGCGCTCGCGCTGCCGCGTCGACGCCTTCAAGGACGAGGGTGCCATCCAGCGCATCGATCGCCGATGCCGTCATAAACTGGTTCGGCAAGCCGTCCGCGTCGGTATCGAGCCCGTACAGCACCTGGAACGATTCGACGCCGCGCACGATTGCCTGGGACGACCAGCCGCTTGCTCCCTGATACTTACAGTACAGCTCCGGCTCGCCGGTAGCATCTTCCACCACATAAAAAATGCTCCATCCACGGCTGTCGTCCGCCAGCGCGTCGACTGCCCCGGCAACACCAAAACCCGCACAATTAATCATCGACCCATCGGCCGCACCGCCAGCGCCGGAGCCGAAAAATCGCACGGCAAGCACATCACTGCCGTTCACCGACTTCCTGACCGGTAAGTCGATACCTTGCGTACTGCTTTTCAAGCTGCGTGCATCCAACCCGGCAATCATTCCCCCGATGAGATCCGTACTGAGCTGCGCATTGCTCATCCCGCTCCAGGGAAAATAAGCGGACTGCCGCACCGCCCGCGAAACCGTTTCGATTGCAAAGCGTCCGCTCGCCTGTATCTGCGCTTCGTCGTCTTGCATCAGATAGCCGGATTTGGTCGACATAAGAAGAACCGTCGCCGCCATCACGACAAACAAGCCGATCGTCATCGAAATCATCAGCTCAATCAGCGTTACCCCTGACTGGCCACATGCGCCGAGCAAGCCGGCGCCAGCATCCCTGACACGTCCCTTCATGACGGTTCAATATGCTACGGCCAGCGCGACGGATGGCGCGGAGATCCCGTTGGCATCCCGCTGCTGACTTCCGTCTGGATTTTTTGCCTGCCAACCCAGCTTGATGACAATCGGTGCTTTGCCGCCCACTCCGCCATTACAGTTCCAGTTCAATGCATTCAGGACTCCACTCCACGGATTAGCATCACGGCATACAACGACGCGCCCACCCGGCAAAGCCGCTTTGACACGCATTTTCCATTCATACATTTCAAATTCAGCCAATTCCTGTGGATTGCATTCATTGCTGTAGCAAAGCTTTGCCGGCTTTTGTGGATCGCCATCGACCGCTGCTTGGTAGTCGAATCCGCTATAGGGATCAGCCCCGCTGGTTTGCAGAAGGCGCCCATGCCCAGCCCGCACTGCGCCCGCCATTTCTGCG
The DNA here is from genome assembly GCF_000818395.1 of Noviherbaspirillum autotrophicum. Taxonomy (GTDB): domain Bacteria; phylum Pseudomonadota; class Gammaproteobacteria; order Burkholderiales; family Burkholderiaceae_D; genus Noviherbaspirillum; species Noviherbaspirillum autotrophicum. Next base: position 1,700,356 of record NZ_JWJG01000028.1, read on the forward strand.
GCAAGCTGGTGCGCGAAAGTGTGAAATGCCGACTGTTGCGCGGTTCGCATCGCCGTCAACTGCATACCGGCAGCCCCCAGAACACCCACCCCGAGAACCACGATGGACACCAACACTTCAACCAGGGAAAAACCGCTTTTCGTCCATCCATTCATGTTTATATTTATTATTAATTTGACAACATTTTTGACGCAAAAACTCCATCCTCCCGGAATATGCCGAATTACTTGGAGGGGTTTTTTCGTTCTCGCCCAACCTCGGCGATTACATCCTGGAATTCCGCAACGTCTTCAAAACTCTTGTAGACGGACGCAAAGCGAATGTAGGCAATCTTGTCGAGACGTTTAAGCTCTCGCATGACCAATTCACCGACATGACCCGAAAGCACTTCTCGAGCACCGCTCGACAGCAGCTTTTCTTCGATATGGTGGATGGCCGCATCCACCGCTTCGGCAGACACCGGGCGCTTGCGTAATGCAAGCATCATGCTGCCGCGCAGCTTGGCTGGGTCATATTCCGTGCGGCTGCCATTTTTCTTGACGATGACGGGCATCGATAATTCGATGCGCTCATAGGTAGTAAAGCGTTTGTCGCAATGCGCGCAACGGCGCCGACGCCTGATGGTATCCCCCTCTTCCGACACGCGCGTGTCGATGACCTGGGTGTCGTCATGATGACAGAAGGGGCATTTCATAGTGGTCAACCATTCGTTTCAGGCTCTGCAGCAAGTTATCAATCAGTTAATTCTGTTGCACGCATGCAGAGCCATCAATCACATATATTTGGTATATGGCATTGTTTCGAGAGGGAACATGCTGCCTCGTTGATTATCCGCAAACGCATATTGCTTCTGCGTCGAGCAACAAAGCAGCACTATCCATTCCCGTCTTAACGCGCGTATACCGGGAACGCGTCGGTCAATTTCTTGACTTCCGCCTTCACGCGCTCGATGGTCGCAGCGTCGTGCGGGTTGTCCAGCACGTCGGCGATCAGGTTGCCGACCTTGGTTGCTTCCGCTTCCTTGAAGCCGCGGGTGGTCATCGCCGGGCTGCCGAGACGGATGCCGGACGTCACAAACGGTTTTTCCGGGTCGTTCGGGATCGCATTTTTGTTGCAAGTCATATGCGCGGAGCCAAGGATCGCCTCGGCTTCCTTGCCGGTGATTTTCTTGGCGCGCAAATCGACCAGCATCACGTGCGATTCGGTGCGGCCGGAGACGATGCGCAAGCCGCGCGCGATCAGCGCCTTGGCAAGTGCGTCGGCATTCTTCACTACCTGCTGCTGGTAAGCCTTGAATTCCGGTGACAGAGCTTCCTTGAAGGCGACAGCCTTACCGGCGATCACGTGCATCAGCGGACCGCCCTGGATACCCGGGAAAATCGCGGAGTTGATGGCCTTTTCATGCTCAGCCTTCATCAGGATCACGCCACCACGCGGGCCGCGCAGCGACTTGTGGGTGGTCGAGGTGACGAAATCGGCGAACGGTACCGGGTTTGGATAAACGCCAGCGGCGATCAAGCCGGCGTAGTGCGCCATGTCGACCATGAAGTAGGCCCCGACCTCTTTCGCGATCTTGGAAAAACGCTCGAAATCGATGCGCAATGCATAAGCGGAGGCGCCAGCGATGATCAGCTTCGGCTTCTTTTCGCGCGCGAGCTTTTCCATCGCGTCGTAATCGATTTCTTCCTTGTCGTTCAAGCCATAGGAAACGACGTTGAACCACTTGCCGGACATATTCAGCGCCATCCCATGAGTCAGGTGGCCGCCTTCTGCCAGTGACATGCCCATGATGGTGTCGCCCGGCTTCAGCATCGCAAAGAACACGCCCTGATTGGCCTGCGATCCGGAGTTCGGCTGCACGTTGGCCGCTTCCGCACCGAACAATTCCTTCAGGCGGTTAATCGCCAGCGTCTCGGCCACGTCGACGAATTCGCAACCGCCGTAATAGCGCTTGCCCGGATAGCCTTCCGCATACTTGTTGGTCAGTTGCGAGCCTTGCGCCTCCATCACGGCTGGCGAGGTGTAATTCTCGGATGCGATCAGCTCGATATGGTCTTGCTGGCGCTGATTTTCCTGTTGAATGGCGGACCAAAGTTCCGGATCGACTTTGGCGATGGTGTGGTCTTTTGCGAACATGAAAAACTCCAATCGATTTAAGTATGCAAAGCGGGTTTGCCGAAATCGAATGAGGGCCGATGGAAGAAGACAGGCAGCCTCAGTCGTACATTCCATTTGGGCTGCCCAGGCGAACGGCGAAAGACATCTCACGTTCCCCGGTGGATCTCCACCTTGTCGCCGGAGCTGCAAGCCCCTGCTTTTTCGCCAGTTACGTGAGACGAAATGGTACCAAATTGTAAGGTAGGTGCTTGATTTGAGCAAGAATGGTAGAAAATTCCGCACCGTTTCTTCGGGAGCAGCAGGGACCACCTTTGGGCTACAATTTCGCAATTCGTTGCATACCACCAATGGGAGATTGCATGATCGTTCTGGTTACGGGCGCCACATCCGGCTTTGGCGCGGAAATGGCCCGCAAATTTGCGCAAAACGGACACAAAGTGATTGCTGCCGGCCGTCGCAAGGAACGATTGGATGAACTGGCCGCCGAACTTGGCGCCAATATATTGCCAGTCGTAATGGATGTCCAGGACAAGACATCAATCCAAAATGCTCTTGCCAGTCTGCCCGCTGCGTGGCAGGAAATCGATGTCCTGATCAACAATGCAGGACTGGCTCTGGGCATCGAACCTGCGCACAAAGCGTCGCTCGATGATTGGGAAACGATGATCTCAACCAATTGCACGGGGCTCGTCACAATCACTCGCGCCCTGCTGCCCGCCATGGTGGCGCGGGGACGCGGCACTGTGATCAATATCGGCTCCGTGGCGGGCACCTACCCTTATCCGGGCGGGAATGTGTATGGCGCGACCAAGGCTTTTGTCGACCAGTTCACACTGAACCTGCGCGCCGATCTCGTGGGCACTGGCGTACGGGCCACCAATATTGCGCCCGGCTTGTGTGGCGGCACCGAATTCTCGAACGTACGCCTGAAGGATGACGCCGCTGCTGCCAAAGTCTATGAAGGCACAGTACCGCTGACAGCCGCCGACATAGCGGAAACCGCCTACTGGATTGCGACGTTGCCGCCGCATGTGAATGTCAATTACATCGAATTGATGCCATCCTGCCAAGGTTTTTCCCCCTTTGCGATCAAGCGGAGCATCTAGGCAGCCGATATGCAATCCGATTTCACCTGGACCGTACGCGTCTATTACGAAGACACCGATACGGGCGGCATTGTCTTTTATGCAAATTATCTGAAATTTTTCGAGCGTGCCCGTACCGAATGGCTGCGTGCGGCGGGCATCGGGCAGCAAGCATTGTCGGAGTCGCACCATGCAATGTTCGTCGTCAAGAGCACAGCCGTCGATTATCATGCTCCAGCGAAACTAGATGATGAACTGAAACTCACCGTCGTTGTCGAACGGCTCGGACGTGCCTCAATGCAATTTATTCAGGAGGCTTGGCGCGTTGGCGGCGAGCAGCCGCAATTACTCACCAGCGGGCGCATCAAGGTCGGCTGCGTGAGTACCGAAACTTTCCGGCCCTGCCCGATACCGGACGAGGCGCTTGAACGCATAAAAGGCACCGGATCGATTTCCAGTTAGGGAGCGCAGCCCGGTTGTTGCCACGGGCCGCTTTTTATAATTACAAATCAGAGTTGAACGTTTCAATGACCGTCACCCAAGATCTCTCCTTCCTTTCCCTAATTACCAATGCATCACTGCTGGTGCAGCTCGTCATGGCACTGCTGCTGCTGGTGTCCGTGATGAGCTGGTCATATATCTTCCGCAAGATGTTCGCTATTAAAAGCGCGCGCAGCCAGACCGAGGAATTCGAACGCGCGTTCTGGTCAGGCGGCAATCTCGGCGCCCTGTATGAGGAGGCCGGCTCCAATCGCCGCCGTACCGGCGCCCTGGAACGCATCTTCGAGTCCGGCATGGGCGAGTTCAACAAGGCCCGCGCAGCCTTCGGCAGCAAGAGCATGGTCGACGCCGGCGGTGTCATCGACGGCGCGCGGCGCGCCATGCGGGCAGCCTACCAGCGCGAGATGGATGCGCTGGAATCGCACCTGGCCTTCCTGGCATCTGTCGGCTCGGTTTCCCCGTATGTCGGCCTGTTCGGCACGGTATGGGGCATCATGAATGCTTTCCGCGGCCTGGCTAACGTGCAGCAGGCAACGCTGGCGGCAGTCGCGCCCGGCATCGCCGAAGCGCTGATCGCTACTGCCATCGGCTTGTTCGCGGCGATTCCCGCCGTCGTCGCCTATAACCGCTATTCGCACGATATCGACCGGCTGGCGATTCGCTTCGAGAGCTTCATCGAAGAATTCTCCAACATCTTGCAACGGCAGGTCCGCTAATGGCAGGCTTCAGTTCCATGCGCGGAGGGCGCGGCCGCAAGCTCAAGTCCGAAATCAACGTCGTGCCGTATATCGACGTGATGCTGGTGCTGCTGATTATTTTCATGGTTGCCACACCGGTGTCGAATCCGGGCGTGGTCAACCTGCCGACTGCGGCCAAATCAGCGCTGCCGCCGACCGAATACATCCAGATCGCGCTCAAGCCCGACACCACCGCCACCATCGGCATCACTGGCGGCAAGGACAGCCGCCAGCAGGCCGAATCTGTGCCCGGACGCAGCGCACTGATGCAAAAGCTGCGCACGATGCACGAGGCCAATCCTGAACTGCCTGTGATGATCGCAGGGGACAAGGACATCAAGTACGACGACGTCATCCAGGTGATTTCGGAAGCGAAAAAGCTCGGCGTCAACCGCGTGGGGCTGGCAACCAAGCAATGAAACCGATGACTGACGCAATGCCGTACACCGTACCGCAGGAGCCGGGACGCTGGCGCGCCATCATCCTGGCGGCGCTGGTGCATGCTGCACTGCTGGCCTTTCTGTGGGTCGGCGTGCGCTGGCAGAACGAAGCGCCGACCACGATCGAAGCGGAAGTATGGAGCCCGCAGCCGCGTGAAGCTGCCCCTCTGCCCGAACCTGCCGCCGAAAAAGAGCCCGAACCGGCGCCCGTGATCAAGGAAGCGCCGCGCGAACTCCCGAAACCGCAGGTGGAAGAGCCGCCAGTCGTCAAGCCGGACATCGCCCTCGAGCAGGAAAAGAAGCGCAAGGAACTGGAAAAGAAGAAGCGCCCGGAAGAAGAACAGCTGGCCAAGCAGAAGAAGATCGAGCAGGAGAAGCTAGCGCAAAAGAAAGAGCGCGAAGAACGCGAGGCGAAGCTAAAGAAAGAGGAAGAGCTGGCAAAGAAGAAGGCGGAACAGGAACGCCTAGCCAAGCAGGAAGCCGAGAAGAAGGAAAAGGACAAGAAGGCCGCCGACGCCAAGCGCAAGCAGGAAGCTGAAGACAAGAAGTTCGCAAAGCTGCGGGACGAGGAAATGCGACGCCTCGCCGGCGGCGTGACTGGTACAGGCGGCAGCGGCGAAGCGGCCAAGTCTCAGGGTGGCCGCGCCGATTCCGGCTATGCGGGACGGGTAGCAGCCAAAATCAAGTCGAACATCGTGTTCAACGTGCCCGAAGGAGTGGCCGACAACGCCCCGGTCGAATACGAAGTCAACCTGCTGCCGGACGGCTCGATTGCCGGCATGAAGAAGATCAAATCCTCCGGCGTGCCCGGCTTCGATGAAGCCGTTCGCCGCGCCATCGAAAAATCGCAGCCGTATCCGAGAGATAAATCGGGTTCGGTCCCGTCCAGTTTCATTGGAACCCACAGACCCAAAGACCAGTAAGCACTTATGAAAAAACTATTCTTGCGCTGCATACTGTTGATCGGCGTCGCCGCAGGCTCGCTTGCGCACGCACAGTTGCGGATCGAAACCTCCGGCGTCGGCGCCACCCAAATCCCTATCGCCATCGCCGGCTTTGCCGATGAATCGATCGTGCCGCAGCAGGTCTCCGGCATCATCAAGGCCGACCTTGAGCGCAGCGGCTACTTCAAGATCATCGATACCGGCAATGCCATCTCCGAAACCGCGCCGGTCAATTACGGCGAGTGGAAATCGCGCGGCGCCGACGCGCTGGTGGTGGGTAGCGTGCAGCGCCTGGCCGATGGCCGCTTCGATGTGCGCTACAAGCTGCTCGACACCATCAAGTCCGCCAGCCTGTCCAGCATCGGCCTGGCGACCTCGCCGAACCGGGTGCGCGTGGCTGCCCACAAGATCGCCGACGACATCTACGAAAAACTGCTCGGCGTGCGCGGTGCGTTCAGCACGCGCATCGCCTACGTCACCAAGTCCGGCCGCGACTATCGCGTCGAGATCGCCGATGCCGACGGCGCGGACATGCAGGTTGTGCTGACCTCGAAGGAGCCGATCATTTCCCCGGCATGGTCACCCGACGGCACCAAGGTCGCCTACGTTTCCTTTGAAAGCAAAAAGCCAGTGGTCTACGTACAGGACCTGGTCACCGGCAAGCGCGCCGTCGTCGCCAACTACAAGGGCAGCAACTCCGCGCCCGCCTGGTCGCCGGACGGTACGAAGCTGGCTCTGGCACTGTCGCGCGACGGCCTGACCCAAGTCTATGTCGTCAACGCCGACGGCGGCGGTTTGCGTCGTCTGACGAATACCGATGGCATCGATACCGAGCCGCAATTCTCCCCCGACGGCCAATCCATCTATTTCACCAGCGATCGCAGTGGCGGACCGCAAATCTACCGCATGAACGCAAGCGGCGGATCGGCGCAGCGCGTGACATTCCGCGGCAGCTATAACATCAGCCCGCGCATCTCCCCTGACGGCAAGACCCTCGCCTATATTTCGCGCCGCGACGGCCGTTTCCAGCTGTATGCGCTCGATTTGACCAGCGACCAGGAAATGCGCCTATCCGACACGGCCAAGGATGAATCGCCCAGCTTCTCGCCCAACGGCAAGTACATCATGTATGCAACCGAGTCCGGGCGGCGCGGAACGCTTGCCGTGGTGTCGGTCGACGGCAGGGTCAAACACACCCTGACCACGCAGGCAGGCGATATCCGCGAGCCCACATGGGGCCCATTCATGAAATAATGCCGTTTTACAACAACACCGCTTCACTCCAGGAGAAATTTTCATGCGTAAATTCACGACTTCCGCCCTCATTCTTTCCAGCGCACTCGTGCTGGCGGCCTGCGGCTCGTCCGTCAAGCTTGACGACAAGGCCAAGGTCGAAGAACGCAATCCCGTCCCGACCGCCGGCGCAGACACCCGCACGGTGACTCCGGTTGCCGCCGTCACGACCGACCCGCTCAACGACCCGAAGGGCGTGCTTGCCAAGCGCAGCGTGTACTTCGACTTCGACAGCTACATTGTCAAGGATGAGTTCAAGCCGGTAGTCGAGGCGCACGCCAAGTACCTCGGCTCGAACAAGGGACGCAAGATCGTCATCCAGGGCAATACCGACGAACGCGGCGGCCGCGAATACAACCTGGCGCTGGGCCAGAAGCGTGCCGAAGCAGTGCGCAAGTCGCTGGCGACGCTGGGCGTGTCGGAATCGCAGATGGAAGCGGTTTCCTTCGGCAAGGAAAAGCCGAAAGCGACCGGCAGCGATGAAGCATCCTGGGCAGAAAACCGCCGCGCCGATATCGTCTATCAATAAAATATGAACAAGATCATCAAATCTTCGATTGCTGCGGCCTTCATGGCCGCATTTTCTTTGGCCCCGCTCGCGGCGCAGGCAGCACTGTTCGAGGATGACGAAGCGCGCCGCGCGATTCTCGAAATCCGCAAGCGGCTCGACGGCATGCAGGGCGACCTCAACACCAAGGCCGACAAGAGCAGCAACTTCGACTTGAACAACCAAAACGAACAGTTGCGGCAGGAAATTTCGAAGCTGCGCGGGCAGATTGAAGTGCTGACCAACGAGCTGGCGAATCAACAGCGGCGCGAGAAGGATTTCTACGTCGACCTCGACACTCGTCTGCGCAGGCTGGAACCGCAGAAGGTCACGATCGACGGCAAGGAAGTTACGATGGAACCGGGCGAGCAGAAAGCGTATGACGCGGCGCTCGGCCATTTCAAGACCGGCAGCTACAAAGAAGCTGGTGCAGCGTTTTCCGACTTCCTGCGACGCTATCCACAATCCGGGCTCGCCCCATCGGCGCAATACTGGCTGGGCAATACCTATTACGCACTGCGCGACTATCGCAGCGCGATCAGCGCGCAACAAGTGGTAGTGAAAAATTATGCCGATAGCCCGAAGGTTGCCGATGCGCTGCTCAACATCGCAAGCTGCCAGATGGAACTGAAGGACAAGACCGCCGCGAAAAAGACGCTGGAAACACTGATTGCGCAACACCCGGAATCGCAAGCGGCACAGACGGCGAAAGAACGTCTGACAGCGCTGAAGTAGGATGTCTTGGCCGGACTGTGCGAATGCATGCAAATGATTCCGCAAAGCATTTGACAGAACAACCAAAACTTCTCTATAATCTTTGTCTCTCGGGTCGTTAGCTCAGTCGGTAGAGCAGCGGACTTTTAATCCGTTGGTCGCGTGTTCGAGTCACGCACGACCCACCAAAATCAGGGGCTCAGGTAAAAACCTGGGCCCTTTCTGTTTTCTGCCGCCCCTCTTCTCTTCATTGCCCGACACGGCAACACGCTGCGTCAGCAAAGCGCGCTTGACCAGCGTCAGTCAAACACCCGCATGACGATGCAGTACACGACAATCGCCACGCATACCAAGGCCAGATGCGACAGGTGGAAGACCAGTTTTCTCTTGTCGCGAATCGCGAATTTCACTTTCAGCTTGTCGCGGATCAGCCCCGTCGATATCTTGCGCACGAGGCCAGCCTTCGGTTCCGATACTCTCGTCTCCGGCGGCGCTGCTTCCTGCTTTCTCGGGGTCGGTTCGGCCACCACGGCTGGCGCTTTCGGCGGATACAGGTTTTCTGCCATTTCCGGCCGCCGCGGCTGAATCTCCTCCGGGGGCTTTACACGGCCTGTGGTCAGCATGAAGTGCAGCTCGGATACGGAGGGCTTGCGGCTATGAACTTTTTCCCAGGCCTGCACGAGGTTGACGTAGCCTTCCCCAAGCAAGGCGTCGTAAAGATGATTACCCATCTCGCGCCCTTTTTCGAAGGCCTTCGCGAGCTGGTTCTCATGCACGTCGCGCTCATTCCCGCTTATGGCTTGGGCCGGCACATCCTCTGCATATTCGACTGGTCCGTTGATCTGCACTGCCGGCTCAAGGATGACTTTGATGTCGATCCCCTTGAGTTCAAGCAGCGCCTGCACTGCGGCATCGACGCGCAGGCCGGAACCGGCGGCTGCGTGCTCGGGAAACAGTGCTGATGCACGGTAGCCGCGCAGGAAGGATAGCCAGGGCTCCATGTCGGCCCTGGGCAGGGAAAACGGCTTGCTCCAGGTTGCGCCATCCGCATCATCAATAGGGATCAGCGCGGAGCGCATGTCGGGGACGCTACGCAGCGGGACGACAAATTCGGCAGGAGGCGGCATTTCGTCGCTAGGTAGCGGCAGCGCATGATCCTGCCGCCCCTCCTCCCGCAATTCTCCCCGCTGTGGAACGGGCATCGCCGGCAGCTCGTCGAGCCTCGGCTCGATTCGGCGCACACCGCCCTGGCGCATGCGCACCTTCTCCTGCTCGACAGCCTTTCGGGCTTCCTCCAGGAGGCGCCTCTGCCGTTCGGTTTCCTGCTGCAGGAGATCGTTCAAAGCGATTTGCCCCTACGCCGATCCAGAGCTTCGGATTACCCCCGTAACCATGGAATGCAAGCGCACGCAAGCCGCATCCAGTGGAGTGTGGCTTGCGGGTGCAGAATCATGGTCGGACATAATCGGAAGATCTCGAAGGAGGTTCCGGCTTACACGATCGTTTCCGGAGCCTGGGATGCCATCAGGATGGATGCGTGCACCATGGCCGCAGCTGTGCCTGCTTTATCGTTCAACAGGGCCGACAGAATCGTGGTGTCATTGAAGCGGAATCGCGACAGCATCATGTTGCAACTGGCCAGCTTCAACACTTGTGCATTGCTCATTCCCGCGATCAGGTCTGCGATTTCGCCGCTGATGCCGAGCCGGAAAATCGCCTCAGCCCGATCTTGCCGGATCATTTGTTGCGCGATCATCAGGTAGCTCAGGTTGACGTCGCGAATTTCGGATGTGTAATCGTTATTCGACATGGCAGTCCATCCCTTTTTCAATGAGCAAAAACTTCTTGTAATGCGTCGAGTATCTTGGCCAAGGTTTCATTGCTGACCGTGCCCAACTTGCGGACCAGCCGCGTCTTTTCCGTCGCGCTAATTTGATCCAGCAAAATCAATCCGTCTTTCCCCATAAAACTTATGGGAATCCGGAAAGGTGCCGGCAAGTCCAGCGTACTCATCGGCGCCACGATCAATGTGTTGAGATGCTCGTCCATCTCTTCGGGCGAGACGACGACGCAAGGCCAGCGCTTTTGCGTCACGCTGCCGATCGGCCGGTCAAAGTCAATCAGCCATATCTCTGCACGCATCACCATGAAAATTCCACGTCCGACTCCTTCGGCAGAAGCGGCCAGACAATCGCTTGTTCAGCGGAATGAGCGGCGATCAGCTGGCATGCCTGCGCCCATCCTTCGCGCGATTTCTTTTTCGGCTTGCGGATCACAATTGCGTCCTTTTCCACTTGCAGGTCTACTTCCCCGATGTCGAGGCCCGCTTGCAGCAAAAAGGGCTTGGGGATCAACACGCCTTGCGAGTTGCCCATTTTGCGAATTGTGGTCTTCATCACAACTTCCTTTAACAGCATGTTCTCATATAGTGCGTTAAATTACCACAAGGCAAGTTACATATGGACACATTGTTGTTACAAGGCATCCATTTGTTCTTACATTGTTTCCACTAAACAACAAAACATGGGATATTGGTAATAACAACGTGAAAACGCGAGGCCACCCTTGGACGTACAGCGGTACCGGACATGGATGAACCCAGACTGCGAGGAATGGTGAGATGCCGCGCGGCAATGCGCTCTGACAATGCAGCAATGTGGAATGTAAGCAGCCTAATCAGTACGGCTTCGCATGGGCATAAGATGGGCAACCATTCTTTCCCCACATGCCACTGCATAAGCGCCACTTGCATTGTTCGCGCCGGATCAAATTGCCGGCACGCGTGCATTTGGCCAATTTCGGCTGCATGTGCGCTGAGTTGAGCGAATCGTGGCGCCTCACATCTTTTTCGGCTACGTGGGAAGATGGCGCACGGGAGCGGGTCCGTGCTTCGTTTAAGGTCCGACTGCGCTCAGATTTTTTTTTTAGTTCTTCATCGGCCTGCTGCCGAATCCGTTCGATCTCGCGGTCCTTCATTCCCCGCGCCGCGGAACGACTTCTTGGGGTCTTGTGCGGCGCGGCTTGCAACTGTGCTTTGGCCCGCTCGGACAAGGCGGCCTGCCCAGTGGCGGCACGCATTGGCTGGTTCGCCGCCTTCGCCTTTCCCGCATCCACTTCAACGTGGCTTTGCTTGCCTTCGTCGGGCTGGCCACTGTATGGCAACTCGCCCGGATTCAGTATGGGAACAGATGAGTCCATGCTCGTGGCAGGTGGCTTGCGACCATCATACGGCAACTCACTGGCGCTGATCCCGCTGCGCGCCGACGCCGGCGACTGGCTATCCCTGGAAGCCGAAACAGTCGACAGCGGCCCGGAAAGACTCGGTGGCAAAGGCCTTGTTCTGGCGCCGGAAAACCACCATGTTGCCGCCAGGCCGACGCCAGCGCCGAGTGCGAAGATAAGCAGCATGAGAACTGTGCGATACACGGAGCGACGCTTCATCCGCTGCGGCTGCTCATAGAGCGCCGCGAGTGCCCTTAACCGTTCATAGTCGGGTGCGGCGAAATCGCCAGCGTTGCCCGCCGAGCGCGGCTCCGGAATGGAAGTGTGCCCGCCCTCATTGAGGGCGTCGGCAGCATCCGTCGGCGCCGCACTTTGGCTTGCAGAATCACGGTCTTCCTGGCCCGATAATGGCCGTCGCGATGTGGCACTCGTCAATCGGCTTGTCCTCGCAGGTTTTCCGGGACGTGCATGTTCCGGATTCAGTCTGGATGGGGATAACGTCCACCTCTGCCGCCGAGCATGCTCGCATATTTTTTCCGAATTGCTATTGCTGGTTCGGCAGCGACATGAGCTTCTTGTAAGACACGCAAATCCGGGCAGATGCGACATTTTCTAGGCCGCAATGTCAGCATTGCATTTCAAGCAGCTTCGCCCATCAAGGCGGTCTTAATGAAATGACAGCAAGAAGTAAAAGTAAGTTCACTTGGAGCAGCATGTCCGGCGACCATCAGATTGTAGGAAACCGGACAAATCTGCTGTTGAGGCGGGTCATGCCGTCAGGCGGCTGTCGGCAACGTTACTTGCTGCACGAAAAAAAAACGGCTGCCGAAATGGCAGCCGTTCGCATCGGCAAGAGGGATAACGCTTAGATATTGAGCTCGTAAACGATTTTCCATTGCGCGCCTTCCTTGGCCCAGTACTGGCGCTTGCGTGTCAGGCTCTTGCTGCGGCCGACCGATGTCTCTTCGGTAAACGTGCTGACGATCATGTCGTCATGCCCCGGGTAAAAGAAATACGTCGCATCGCTCAGCTTGACCGACAAGTTCTTTACGCCGCTCATGAACGGCAGATGCCTGGCCAGCCAGGCTTTCACATCCTCTCCGCGGTCGGATTTGAACTTGCGCGAATAGTTTTCCATCACGCGCGTCGTACTCCGGCTTTCCATGTCGCGCCGCCAGTCTTCGACCAGCCTGGCTGCGGTATGCCGATCACTGTCCCATTTGGACTTGCTGACGAACTCCACGCTCTCGCTGATGACCACCGGTGTCTTGCCGATCTCGACCGAGCTGGTCAGCTGGTACAGGTCGGGATTGGTCAGCACCACGCAGCCGTCGGACGACAGCGGCGGGCGGCTATAAGTGTCCGATGGCGTGCCGTGCAGCCAGATGCCGGATCCGCTGCGGCCATGGAGCTTGTCCCATTCGTTCGGATAATTGATCGGCAAGGCGCCTGAGCCGTAAAAGTCAGGCAGCCGCGCGCCGGACAGCTGGCTGGTGATGTAGTAAATGCCGACTGGCGTTTTCTGGTCGCCCTCTTTCAGCTTGTTGACACCGAGCTTGCCCTGACTGATGTAGTAATCGGTGACGAACTTCGGACGCCCGCCATGGTTCTCGTACACGTACAGGCGCGAGCGTTTGGCGTCGACCACCAGCGCATGCTTCTGGTCCTCGCGCAATTGCAGCAGAGAACGCGGGATCAGCGCCGGGTCAGGCCGCTCGCGCAGCGACTTCAGGCGCACCATCGCTTCGTCACGCAGATTCTTGAGCTTGTCTTGCGGGCCGTCGATCGCCCCCAGGGTCTTGATGGGGCGCGTGTGCATCAGCAGCAGGTCGCCCCTGATCAGATGCCCCAGGCGGAAATTCGGATAGGCCTCGACCAGCTGGTCAGCCTTCTCCTGGGCGGTGCGCAGGTGATTGGCACCAAGCTCCTTGTACACCCCGATCAGCAGGGTTTCCGGATCCGGCTTGTTGGCGGCCAGGACATCCTGCACGGCCTGCACGGCCGAGTTCCCTGCCAATGCCGCCGGCGCCAATACGGCGCCGCCCACGGCCAGCAGCCAGGACAATATCAAAACCCGCTTGGCTCTCACGTTGATCCGGCAGTCGGTTGATTCAGAACGATACATCAGCTACCCGTGCTCTCCTGCTTGATGAGCCACTTGCCGCCATGCTTGGTCAGGGTCAGCGTCTTGCGGGTATTCGCCGTCAGACGATCGGACGCATACACCTGGCGGAATTTCACGGTGGCCGAATTGCCGTTCACCGCGACCTGCGGCGACTCGACCTTGACACTGATGCGGCCCTTGCCAGCGATGCGCGCGCGGCGATCGTCTTCCCACGCCTTGCGAGGCTGCCCGTTCGGCGTCTGGAAATCGCCGCCATAGAAATTCAGATACGACTTCACGTCTTGCGCGCTCCACGCCTTGGCCCAGCCGTGCACCGCATTCAGCACGTCGTCGCGTTCGACATTGGCGGCCGGAGTTGGTTTCGGCTCGCGCTTGACCGGTTCCGGTTTGGCGGCCTCCGGCTTGATAGCATCCTGCTTGGCGACGACGACCGGCTTAGCCGGCACCGCCACAGGCGCCGGCTTGGCCGGAGCTGCCGGGGCCGGTGTGACAGCGGCCACCTTCGGCACACTGGCGGGCGCAGCCGGAGCTGGAGCTGGAGCCGGTGTCACCTTGGCGATGGCCGGCGCGCTCGGCGCAGCAGCGGCCTTCGGCGCGCTGCCGTTGAGATTGCCGACCAGCGAGCGCACCAGCGTCAGCTTGGATTTTGCGACTGAATTAGCGGAGTCGAGCTGCAGCGCCTTGTCGTAGGCCTGGCTTGCCAGTTTCGCATGCACGTCCCCCAGGTTCTCGTATGCGGTGGCATAGCTCGGATTGGTGCGGATCGCTGCGTCAAGTGCGGCGCGCGCCTTCTCATATTGTCCTGCCGCCGCGTACAACACGGCGAGGTTGTTGTACGGCTCCGGCAGCGCCGGATAGTCCTCGGTCAGCTTGGTGAACACCGTGATCGCTTCATTCGACCTGTTCTGTTCGGTCAGGATCACGCCTTTCAGGAATCGCATCTGGGCGTCGCGCGGATTCTTGCCAAGGAATGCGTCGGCGCGGTTCAATGCTTCAGCATATTGTCCGTTCTTCACCAGCCGGGTCACATCGGCCAAATCATCCGCAAAAACGGGCGCCGCCAGCAGCGCGGCCAGCAAGCCGGACAGTGCGACAGTTTTGTTCAGGGCTGGGCGCAGATGGGTCATGCAGCGCGAGGAGAATGTCATGTTTGTCATTGATGTAATGGACGGCAGGTCGAAAGCAGTGTCTCCGGACGCCTGATCCTGCCGGTCGCCGTTGCGGCCATCCGTTCGCGGGGAATGACGCTTTCGCAATGTGATTCGCAAGAGCGGCGCCAATCCTGCACGGCCAGATTTTTGATCTGCTGCATTCTATACTTACTGGGCCAAATTCGCCATTTGGCGCCGCGTTTGTGCCTGTTCATGCAACGAAGTGGACAGGACAACAATGGCTGCACGCAGCGCAATGCCGCGCTCGGGCATTGCGCTACTCCTTGGCCAATTGTTCCGGCCTGGCCGGCTCGCCTTGCGGCTGGTCGGCAAGCTGGTAGCTGATCTGCAGCTTCGACCGTTCCGGCACAGGGGCGGCGGCGAGGTGAGATGGTGCCGGCGCCGGCGCTTGCCCGGCCACCGTGATGACACCGGCAGCCTGCGCCATCCGGTGCGCCGTTTGCGGCTCCTGCACGATCCACACTACCGTGGCCGCCACGCCGACGACGAATGCCGATCCGCCGAGCAGCGCCGCCAGCGAGCGCCGCACCACCTTCGGCCGCGAGATCGATTCCGGGGCCTGCGCCAGCACTTGTTCGGCGCGTCCCCGCCAGTCGGCGATCTGCTCGTATTTGTGCGCCATGCGCTCGATGAGCTGGCGCGCCGTCTCCTGCGCCTGCGCTTGCTCGTTTCTGCATTTTTCGCGCAGCGCCCTGGCCTTCGCCGTTGCGGCCGCGTCGGCTTCCTTCTGCCGGCGCGCAGCCTTGAGCGCGCGCTGCTCCACCTTCGCGCGCTTTTCGTTCTCCGCCCTGGCTTCGGCTTCCTCCGCCTGCCGCTGCCGGGCCAGCTCAAGCGCTTCGCGTTCGGCCTCGGCGCGCTTCTGCGCCTCGGTGCGGGCAGCATCCGCCGCACGCACCTTGTCTTCAAGGAGGGCAAGCGCCTGCTGTTCCGCCTTGGCGCGAGCCTGCTCGATGCGCGCAAGTTCGATTGCCTTGCAGGCCTTGGCCTCGGCTGCCTCGGCCGCGATGCGCTGCAGACCGGCCAGTTCCTCCGCCTTTTCCAGCATCTGCCTTTCGGCGGCAGCGCACGCTTCTGCCGCCAGTCGGGCGGCGCGGGCGGCGCGCTCACGCACCCGCGTGATCGCAGCCTGCTCTTCTTCAATTCGCGCCCGTTCCTCCGCCTCGGCGCATGCGCCCTTTTCGGACGCGAGCTGCTCCTGCGCCGCTGCCGCGGCCTTCTGCTCGGCCACGGCGCGCGCGCGTTCCGTGCGCAGTTTTTCCTGCAGGTCCTGCAGCGCGGCCTGCTCAGCATCGGCGCGCTCGCGCTCAACCTTCGCCAGCTCGATTGCTTCGCGCGCCTTGGCCTGTGCAGCCGCGGCTGCCTCGCGCTGCGCCTCGGCCTGCTCGGCAGCCTTCTCCAGCAATTGTTTTTCGGCGCTGCATTGCGCTTCGCCAGCTTCACGCGCGGCACGTTCGATATGTTCGCGCGCTTGCGCCGCCTGCGCCGCTTCCAGTTCGGCACGGGCGCGTGCTTCAGCCTCGCTTTGCGCCGCCTTTTCGGCAGCCAGTTTCTGCTGCAACGCTTCGAGCACCTGCTGTTCGGCCGTGGCCCGCTCCTGCTGCACGCGCGCCAACTCGCCCGCCTCACGCGCCTTGGCCTCGGCTGCATCGGCCGCCAGGCGCTCCTGTTCTGCTTCGCGCAATGCGTCTGCCAGCATCCGCTTTTCGGCTTCGCATTTCGCTTCGATCGCTTCGCGCGCGGCACGCTCGGCCTGTTCGCGCTCGCGCATGGCTTGCGCATGCTCGCTTTCGGCACGTGCGCGGGCTTCGGCGCATTCTTTCGCTGCCTGCTCCGAAATGCACAGCTGCTGCGCCGCTTCCAGCGCCTGCTGTTCGGCCAGCGCGCGTTCCTGCCGGGTGCGCGCCAGCTCTACGGCTTCGCGTGCCGCCGCTTCGGCTGCCGCCGCTGCCTGGCGCTCGAATTCCGCCTGCTGCTCGGCCTGTTCCAGCAGCTGTTTTTCGGCCGCATGTCTGGCTTCGATCGCCAGACGCGCCTGTCGCTCTTCCCCTTCGCGCGCGCGCAATGCCTGCGCCAACTCCTGGTCAGCGCGCTCGCGCGCTTCCGCTTCGGCGCGGGCCGCTTCGTCCGCCTGGCGCTTCTGCTCGGCGGCCAGCAGCGCACGCTGCTCGGCCTCAGCCCGCTCGCGCTCGGCGCGCGCGGCCTCGGTCAGTTCGCGCGCCTTCTTCAGCGCGATCTGGGCCGCCTTGCGCTGCGTCTCTACAGCGGTTTTGGTCTGGTCCGCGGCATGTCTGGCCGCCGTGGCCTCCGCCTCGCGCGCCAGTCGCAATTCGCGATCAGCCTGCTCGCGCGCGCGTAATGCTTCTGCCTGATCCTGTTCGGCACGCAAGCGCGCCTGCTCTTCGGCAAGCGCAGCCTGCTCGGCAGCGAGTTTTTCCTGCGCCGCCTTCAGCGCCTGCTGCGCCAGCTCGGCGCGCTCGCGCTCGATTTGCGCCTTTTGCCGTAATGCGTCAAGCGCCGCCTGCTCATCCTGGGCGCGCTCGCGCTCCACGCGCGCCAGCTCGACCGCCTCGCGCGCCTTCTCCAATGCCGCCTGGGCTGCCTTGCGCTGCAGGTCGGCACGCTCCATGGCCTTGTCGAGCGCCAGCTTGGCGGCTGCACACTCTTCTTCCTTGGCGATGCGCGCGGTCGCATCGGCCTGCTCCTGCATGCGCAGCATCTCGGTGTGGCGCTGCTCGGCAGCCACGCGCGCCTTGGCCTGCGTGCCGGCAGCTTCTTCGGCACGCACCTTGTCCTTCAACGCCGCCACGGCCCGCTGTTCGAATTCGGCCCGTTCGCGCTCCACGCGCGCCAGCTTGACTGCTTCGCGCGCCTTTTGCGCGGCTGCTTCCGCCGCCTTCTGCCGCAGTTCCGCCTGTTCGGCCGCCTTGGCATACGATTCTTCCTCGGCGGCGGCCTGCTCGGCAGCCTTCAGGGCGGCGACGCGCTCCAGTTCGACGCGCTTTTCCGCCAGCTGGGCGGCGCGCTGCTCTTCATCGCTGCGCATGCGCGCGGCTGCGGCGGCCTGCTGTTCGGCTTCGGCGCGCTGGCGCGCGTCGGCCGCTGCCTTGGCTTCCGCATTGGCGCGGGCGCGCGCTTCGGTCTCGGCCTGGTGTTCGGCCTCGACCCGCGCCAGCGCCAGCTCCTGCAATTCCCGTTCGGTGCGCACACGCGCTTCGGTCGCCTCGCGGATGCGCTCTTCGGCCTCGGCGCGCGCCTTGGCGGCTGCCGCTGCGACGGATTCCGCATGATGACGGCGCACGGCGGCTTCGCGCATTTCCGCTTCTGCATCCAGGCGCATCTTGAGCGCCTCGGCGGCCCGGCGCTCCAGTTCGATGCGGGCCTGCGCGGCCGATTCGCCTTCCTGCTCAGCCAGCGCGCGGGCGCGCGCTTCTTCCCTGGCGCGCACTTCGGCCGGCACGCGGTTCAATGCAGCCTGCAGCGCGAGTGCTTCGGCGCGCTCACGTTCGCGCGCCACTTCCAGCGCCTCGCTGCGCGCCTGGGCCAGCAATTCCGCGGTCTGGCGCGCTTCCCTTTCGCGCCGCTCCCTTTCGCGCGTCAGTTCCAGCATGCGCGCTTCGGCGCGGGCGCGCGCCTCAGCCTCTTCCTTGGCCGATTCGGCGACGGCCAGGCGTTCCACGGCCTGGCGGCGCGCCTGTTCGCTGTCCTTGGCCACCTGCTCGACGGCGGCTGTGGCACGGGCCACCAAATCAGCGTCGGCAGCCATCTGCTCGGTGGCACGCTTGCGTGCTTCTTCTTCCAGTCGGGCGCGCTCTTCCGCCAGGCGTCTGGCCTCAATATCTGTAGCGGCGCGGGCTTGCATTTCGGCGGTTTCACGCTTGGCTGCGGCAGTGAGCGCTTCGCTGGCTTCGCGCGCCTGGCGCTCTGCTTCGAGGCGTGCGCGTTGAGCGGCAATCGCCTCTTCCGATGCCTTGGCGTTCTGATGGGCTTCGGCGGCAGCGGCCGCTTCCAGGCGTGCGCGTTCCTCGGCGAGTGCGCGGGCGCGCGCTTCCGCATGGGCGCGGTTTTCGGCGGCGACCGTGGCCTTGGCTTCTGCCTCGACGCGCGCAATCGCCTCGCGAATGGATTTCAGGTCGACGCGCGCGTCGACGGCACCCGACTGTGCGGCCAAGCCGCTGTCGGACTGCTCGCCCTCCGGGGATTTGCCCTCGAGATCGCGTTTTTTGCGCATCGCCTGGTTCGTTTCCATGTTCGACTCCTGCTGTATACCGATTCCGTGGTTTTCATTGTGAACACGCTGGCCGGAATTTCTTACTTCGGGATTATCCGGAGAGTTCCGTCAAGCCAGCCCTGAAAAAGAAGGAGAAATCCCGATCACTTTGCACTTATGCGCAGGCCCAGAGTAAAGAGCCCTGCCGGCGCCGGCCACGGCAACTGTGGCGAAAGTGTCACGTTTCGATGTGCCAGCCATGCCCGTGGCGCTGTTTTTCGAGATGGAATGACTTTTATTCGCGTTGCACCGCAGTATTTCCATACAGAAACGTGACAGCTGTCGCTATACTTCGAGTGTTTGTTATAGGAAACTTGCTTTTTATATAATTTCCAGCAAGTTCCCGAGGAATCAATGCGCCCAAATCACAACAACATGAAGAGACATCAGGACGCGCAGGGAGAAATGAGGGAAGACTCCGCGCCAGCGCTAGGCGCGGATGCCGGCGCCTGCGCGGAGGAACTGGACGTGGTGCGCGGCATGTTCGGCGCCGCTTTCGCGGAGCTGGCAACACTCTACCGCAACGATGGCATGCCGCGCATCGAGTCCCTGCGCCATGCCGGCGCGGCCCGCGACTGCGCGCATGTGGCCAAGATTGCCCACGCACTCGGCGGCAGCAGCATATCGATCGGCGCCAGCGGTCTTGCCTTGCTGTGCAAGGAGCTGGAGCTGTGCGCCAAGGCGGGCGAGCTGGGCGATTTCGGCACCAGACTGGCGGCCATCGAAACCGAATATGGCCGCATCAGCCGCAAGCTGCAAGCAATGCTCCAGGCGGACACGATCGACAATGGAATGACATTCAAGCAGCAAGGATAACTATGTCTATGTTCGACGGTAGCGTACCCGACGATAACGATAGCCCGGCAAAAACCGCCCTGGTTGTCGACGACGGCCCGGTGGAGCGGCTGGCCGGCAAGGCAATGCTGGAAAAGCTGGGCTTTGCGGTGGCGACTGCAACCAGCGGCGAGGAAGCGCTGCAGCTGCTCAACGGCCAGGCCGTGGACCTGGTGCTGTGCGATATTTCCATGCCCGGCATGAGCGGCCTCGCCTTGCTGGAGGCTACGCGCGCTCACGCACGGCCTCCGCTGTTCATTATGTCGACCAGTCATGACGACGCCGAAAGCGCGCTGGCGTCCATGCGCAGCGGCGCCTACGGCTACCTGACCAAGCCGCTGCGCTTCGATTCCCTGCGCCTCACCGTGGCCGATGCAATCGCCAAATACCGGGCCGAGCAAAGCCATCTCGCACCGCAGGCCGAGACGCCACGCGACGCGCTCACCGGACTGATCAATAGGCACGAATTCACGCGCGTACTGACCGAACGCATGCAGAATACGCAGCCCGGCGCGCCGTGCGGTGCGGTACTGTTCGTCAAAATTTCAGGGCTCAACCACATCAATCATAGTTACGGTCGCGCCGAGGGGAACAAGGCGCTGCAGGCGTCGGCCCGCATCCTGTCCGGGCTGGTGCGCCAGGACGATCTGCTGGCGCGCTTCGGCGGCGACCTGTTCGCCATCCACTTCAACGGCATCGATGAAAAGCAGATGGAAGTGCGCACCGCGAGCGTGGTGGAAACCATCGAAGGCACCAAGATGGCGCTGGCCGGCGACGCGTTTTCATTGACCGTGGTAGCCGGCGGCGCCTGCGGGCAGACCGGCATGGAGCCGGAAGAACTGCTCAACCGTGCCGACTTTGCGCTCCATCTGGCGCGCGACCGCGGGCGCAAGCGCGTCCACATCTACAGCGAAGCCGACGAGGTGCACAAGCGGGAATTGTCGCGCCAGCTCAACCTGCTGGCGCAGGCGCGCGCCGCGCTGCACGACCCGAAGCGCATGGCGATGCATTACCAGCCGATCAACGATCTGGTCACCGGCAAGGTCAGCCATTATGAAGCGCTGCTGCGGCTCCTCGACGAGCATGGCAAGCCGTGCAATACCGGCGAGCTGATCAAGGTATGCGAAGTATTCGGCCTGATCGGCCAGATGGACCGCGCGGTGGTGAAAGCGACGCTGCTGGACATGACGCGCCTGCCCGGCAACGCGAACGTGGCGATCAACCTGTCGGGGCAGTCAATCGGCGACCCTGACCTGCTGCAATTCATCGAAACCGAGATGAACGCGCTGAAGGTCGATCCGGCGCGCGTCATCTTCGAGCTGACCGAAACCGCCGCCTTCCATAATGTCGATGAAGTGCGCCAGTTCGTGCGCCATATCAAGAGCCTCGGCTGCCGCTTTGCGCTCGACGATTTCGGCGTCGGATTCTCCTCGTTCTACTACATCAGGGAGCTCGACTTCGATTACCTGAAGCTGGACGGCTCCTTCATCGCCAAGCTGCCGCACAGTCCGAACGACCAGGTGTTCGTGCGCGCGATGGTGGAGATTTCGCGCGTGTTCGGCCTGGCGGTGATCGCCGAATGGGTGGAAGACCATGCGACGGCGGTGATGCTGCGCGATTTCGGCGTCGCGTTCGGACAGGGCTACCACTTCGGCAAGCCGGCGCCGCTCACCTAATTACTCCACGCGCACCACCATCAGCCCGGCGCGCAGCCCGATGCGTACATCAGGGTTGGGAAACACCACATATTCCGTCTCGGCGCCAACGCGATAGATGGCTGCGCCGTCCTGCGCGACCACCATACCCGGCTGGAATGCGGCAAAGTTCGGCGTGTCCCGGTCAAAAGCCAGGCGAAACGACTCGCTGCGCTTGACCAGTTCCTGCGCCACCTTGAACACGTGCGGCATGCCGGCGCTGGCGGGCGGCGCTCCGCCGCGCAGGAAAGCGGCGAGCGCGGCGCGCGCTGCATCGAATCGGCTCAGGTCATTGCACCCGAGCGCTGCGACCTGCCCCAGCTCGATCGTGGCGCTGGTCGCGCCGCATGCGCCGGCCGTATAGGCGCTGTAGGTGCCGGCCGGGTTTCGGTTCAGGATGGCCGCGCCAATGCCGGCGCTGCCCAGCCAGCCGAGCAGGATATGCCTGCGCGCGCCTTCAAGGACGCCGGGCAGCACGGCGAACGCCGGATAAAGTGAAGGACGGATCGCGGTATGCAGGTCGAAGTGCCATTTCTGCGTGCCCCCTTCCGCAAAAAACGAAGCGGTAGCGCGCATGATCTCGTCGGCGCGCACGGCTTCGGCCGCCGCCTGCACTGCGTCGCGATGATCCGAAAACATGCGGTTCAGGTCGGCGTCGACAAACCTCTTTTCCTGCTCAATCGCGGCCGGATTGCCGACCACAATCATCAGATCCAGCGCAAGCGCACGCGGCGTTTGCGCCAGTTCATGCAGCAGGTGTCCCAGCAATTCGATCGGCGCCGTCTCGTCGCCATGAATGCCGACCGACAGCAGCAGACGCGGCCGGCGCGGCGAATGCGTGGGCGAGGTGAGCTGCAGGATGCCACTCGCCGGCATCCGCACCGACCATCCGGCATTGCCGAAACTGCCGGCAATGCCCGAGACGTTGGCTTGTGCCAGTGCGCGTACCGCTTGCGACAGGCCGTCCACCCTCCCCCCCCGCGTCAGGCGGGGTCGGCTGCCGACGACGCAGCCTCCGACAGGGCCCACGCATCCAGCACCGCATGCTCCAGATTGGGCTCAGTGCTCGCCTGGATGGCGCCGACCTTCAGCTTGCGCATCAATGCCTCGACGACCGCCGCGGGACTGTCGGACGGCTTGCTGCCGACCGGTATCTGCTGCAGCAGGCGCATCAAGAGCCGCTGCTGGGCGCGCCGCAATGCCTGCAGGGCGTGGTCGCGCAGCGGGGCCTGCGCGGCGCTGGCCGGTGCATGCAGCAGTACGCGCTCCAGCCCGTCGATGCCGGCCTGGCGCCGCAAGGTCATGCCCAGCTGCAGGAATTGCGGCAGGCTCATGCCTTCCGGGCGCGGCACCGCGAGGCCCGCGAACAGGAAGTCTGCAATGCCTTCGAGTGCTTCCACCGTCTCGCAAGACTGTGCGAATTCAGCCG
Organism: Noviherbaspirillum autotrophicum; assembly: GCF_000818395.1. Classification (GTDB taxonomy): domain Bacteria; phylum Pseudomonadota; class Gammaproteobacteria; order Burkholderiales; family Burkholderiaceae_D; genus Noviherbaspirillum; species Noviherbaspirillum autotrophicum. The sequence continues at coordinate 1,723,478 of NZ_JWJG01000028.1, forward strand.
GCAGGCCTTGCACCGCAATCGTGGACAGGGTTGCCGGCGCCAGTTCGCGCATCGCCTGCGGCCGGCTGAACAGCTGCGTCAATTCCCGCAATGCGCCACTTTCGCGCAACTGCTGCTCGGGCACCGACAGCACGCCTTCCATCACCGCCTTTTGCAGCGTGCGGGTATGACGATCGACATCGATCGACACTTCGCGCGGCACTTGCAAGGCATGCGCGTCGAGCGCTGCGAACACCGGCGCCAGGTTCAGCGCGGCCCACGCCTGGGCCCATGCGCACAGCACCTCAGTTTCCTTCACGCCGCGCGCGGCGGCGATCTCGGCGACCATCACCGGGCCGCAACGGTTGACCGCTTCATTGGCCAGCACGGTGGCGAGGATCGCATTGGCCAGTGGATGCTCCAGCGGATTGCGGCTGGCCACCAGCGCCGGCGGGAAATACGGCGTGAGCAGCGTCGTTGCCCACGGCTGCTGGGTGAGCGGCAGTTCGGCCAGGATGCGCTTGTAGCGATTCTTCACGTGGGCCAGCACGACCGCGAGTTCCGGCGCGGTAAGGCCCTGCCCTTTCGCCTTGCGTTCGGACAGTTCGGACGCGGAGGGCAGCTGTTCCAGCTTGCGCGAAATCACGCCTTCCGCCTCCAGCTTCGCAATCAGTGCCGCGTAGCTGTCCTGCACCGCACTGTCGCCCTGCGCCTGCGTTTCGCGCGTCAGCAGATGGGTTTGCAATGTATTGTCACGCAAGACCAGCGACACGATGTCCGGCGTGATCTCTGTCAGCAGGCGGTTGCGTTCTTCCTGGTTCAGGATGCCGGCGTTGACCTCGGTGTCGAGCCAGATTTTGACATTAACCTCGTGGTCGGAGCAATCCACGCCGGCCGAGTTGTCGATCGCGTCGGTGAAGATGTGGCCGCCCTTCAGTGCGTATTCGATGCGGCCAGCCTGGGTCGCGCCGAGGTTGCCGCCTTCGGCGACCACCTTGCAGCGCAATTCTGCACCGTCGACGCGGATGGCGTCGTTGGCGCGGTCCTTCACCTGCTCGTTGGTCTCGGTCGAGGCCTTGATGTAGGTGCCGATGCCGCCGTTATAGAACAGGTCGGCCGGTGCCATCAGGATGGCGTGCATCAATTCGTCCGGCGTCACGCTAGATGCCGCAATGCCCAGCGCGGCGCGCGCCTCCGGCGCCAGTTCGATTGCACGCGCTGTGCGCGGCCATACGCCGCCGCCGGCCGAAATCAGGCTCTTGTCGTAGTCGTCCCATGAGGAGCGCGGCAGCGCGAACAGGCGCTGGCGTTCCGCCAGCGAACGCGCCGGATCGGGGTTGGGATCGACGAAGATGTGGCGATGGTCGAAGGCCGCCACCAGCTTCATCTGGTTCGACAGCAGCATGCCGTTGCCGAACACGTCGCCCGACATGTCGCCCACGCCGACGGCCGTGATCGGCGTCGTGTTCAGGTCGTGGCCGAGTTCGTAGAAATGGCGCTTGACCGCTTCCCAGGCGCCCTTGGCGGTGATGCCTAGCTTTTTGTGGTCATAGCCGTTGGAGCCGCCGGACGCGAACGCGTCGCCCAGCCAGAAGCCGCGCTTGACCGCGATGCCGTTGGCGATGTCGGAGAAGGTCGCGGTGCCCTTGTCGGCCGCCACCACCAGGTAGGGATCGGGGTCGTCATAGCAGACCGTCTCCACCGGGCGCACGACTTCGCCGCGCACGCGGTTGTCGGTTACGTCCAGCAGGCCGGCGATGAACTGGCGGTACACTGCCTCGCCCTCGACCGCGATCACGTCGCGCGTCGCATCCTTGGGCATCATCTTGCACACGAAGCCGCCCTTGGCGCCGACTGGCACGATCACCGCATTCTTGACCATCTGCGCCTTCACCAGGCCCAGCACCTCGGTGCGGTAATCCTCCATGCGGTCGGACCAGCGCAGGCCGCCGCGCGCCACCGGGCCGCCGCGCAGGTGCACGCCCTCGAAGCGGCGCGCGAACACGAAGATTTCGCGGTACGGACGCGGCTGCGGCAGCAGCGCAAGCTGGCTGCTGTCGAACTTGAAGATGATGGTGTCACCAGCCTGCGTGCTCTGGAAGTAAGACGTGCGCAGGGTCGCCAGCATCAGCGAGGCGATGCTGGCAAGGATGTTTTCGGTGTCCGCATGATTCACCTCCGACAGGCGCTGCCTGAACGACGACAGCGTCGCCGTGCCGAAGGCGCGCTGTTCGGCGGAGAGCGTCGGATCGAAGCGCGCGGTGAAGCTTTCCACCAGCGTGCGCACCAGCGCCGGCTGGGTCTTCAGGCGCTCGGCGATATAGCGCAGGCTGAACTTGCAGCCGGCCTGGCGCCAGTAGCTGGCGTAGGCGCGAATCAGCTGCACCTCGCGCATGCGCAGGCCGGCGTCGATCACCAGCGCATTCATGCGGCCATCCTCGGCTTCGTCGTTGAAGAGCGCCTCGAACAGTTCCTGCGCCACCTGCGCCACCTGCGGCTGCGCCAGTTTCATGGCGCTTTGCGCGTCGACCGACAGGCTGGTGACGAAATAGCGGGAGCCGTCGGCGGCCGGGATCGCGTGGGTGCGTTCGCGCCCGATGGCCACGCCGGCGTTCTGCAGCGCCGGTAGGATGGTCGACAGCGCCGGCACCGTATTGACCGAATGCAGGCGGATGCTGACGGCTTCGGCTGCGCTGACTTCGATGCGCACTTTCACGCGCGACGGCTGCGGATTGGACAGGAGTGTGCACAAGTCGCGGTAAGCCACCTGCGCCGTCGCGGATGCGATGTAGTCGGTCGGAAGGATCAGTTCCATCTTACGCAGCGCCTGACGCAGCGCCGCGTCCTCGGTGCCATCGACCAGGCTCTCGAAACTGCTGTGCCAGCCCTCCAGCGCCACCTGCATCGGCTGCTGGATGCCGGCGTCCAGTTCCAGCGCCATGTCGGCGCCGGTCGCGATCAGGTACAGGCGCGCCAGCGGCCCGTCCGACAGCAGCGTCTGGGCACGTACGTCGCTCGCGCCGGAGATGGTGCGCAGGGTCTGCGCCAGGTGATCAGCCAGGCTGCCGCTGTAGCGCTCGCGCGGCATGTAGATCAGCACGTTCAGATGGCGTCCGTACACGTCGCGCCGCGCAAACACCTTCGCGCGCGGCTGCTTGTACAAGGCCACCACCGCACCGCATACCTCGGCCAGCCATGCCGGCTCGGCTTCCAGCAGTTCGGTGCGCGGCAGGGATTCCAGGATTTCCAGGAACTTCTCGGCGCGGAAACCTTCCGAGCGCACGCCTGCCAGCGACAGCACCTGCTTGATGCGGCCGCGTGCGAACGGCAGTTGCGGGAAGGTGCTGAAAGTGGCAGTGCGCGAGAACAGGCCGACGAAGCAGTGCTCGCCGAGGACCTCGCCCTGGCTGCCGGTGTCGCGCACGCCGATGAAGTCGAGCTGCTGGTCGCGGTGCAGCGTCGACTGCACGTCTGCCTTCACCACCGACAACGTATCCTTGCGCGCGGCCAGCGTGTCGAAGTCGCCCGGAATGCCAGCCAGGCAGTCGCCGTATACCGGGTGATTCCTGTCTTCCAGCACGCCGAGCGCGCTGCCGGGCGTGCGGACCAGTTCGCGCTGGCCAGCCTGCACCTGATAGCGCGCATAGCCGAACAGCTCGAAGCCGCCGTTCTTCGCCCACTCCAGGAAAGCAGCCACCTCCTGATCGTCAACCCCGCCTGCCTGGGCAACGGCGCCGGCCGCGACCTCGGACAGCTTGGCGCGCAAGGCGGCCGCGTCGTGGCGCACGGTCGCGGCATCATTGGCGGCCATGCGTATGTTGGCGAGCAAGGTATCCAGGTCCGCCTGGCCCGGCTGCTCCGCCAGCAGGCACAGCACCCAGGATTCGGCCGGCGCGCCGCCATTACCCACTCTAGCCACCCCGGCGACGCTGCCGTCGGCGGCGCGCTGCACCGACAGCACAGCGTTGAGCACGGCGCGCGACGGCACGCGCAGCTTGCGCAGCGCCAGCACCATCGAATCGACCAGGAACGGCATGTCTTCGTTGAGGATCAGCAGCGCGGTGCCCTGCCCGCCACGGCCGTCCGCATACGGCAGCTGCTCGATGCGGCAGCCTTCCTGCGGCGTCCATTTCGCCAGCCGGGAAAAGCCCTCCCACAGCGGCGAGGCCAGGCTTTGTGGCGCGATGCCCGCCAGGTCTTCATCTTCGATCGAATCGAGCCAGGTGGCGATCAGCGCCTCGACCTGGGCCCGGTCGCCTGTGGCCGACTGACCGGCTTCAGCCAACGCAAGTTGCAGCGCCTGGGAACGTAGGTCTTGTTGTTTCATAGGTTCTCCATTGAAATGGTATTCGTCTGCGCCGATTCGGCCGACCGAACAAAAAGGGAAAACCGTCAACACGCATTGGCAGGCCTTTCCTTGTTGCTCGGGCGGCGTCATTCGACCGATTCATCTTAAGGCGGCTTTCACCGATGAATATTTTTTTATTTATGCAAAGCTCCGAACTTATTCGCAGGCCAATTTGCAGCTCAACAAGCAATGCGGACGGCCCAGCCGCAGTCATTTCCTCTTAACTATCAATATATTGCATTCCTTCTCCAGCGCAATCTCTACGCTTGAGCGGAGCAAAAAAGAACGAAAAAAGCCCCGTGCAAACGGGGCAGTAAACGAGGGACAACGGCCGGGTCAGCGCTGGAATTCGTACAGCCCTGGCAATCCCAGGATTGTTGTCAGTTCGTCCAGGGTCGCATGGATCTCGTCTGCCAAGGCTGGATCGGCCAAGTCGTCCGGCGCCAGGCGGTCGCGATAGTGCTTTTCGACCCATGCCACCAATCGCGCATGCAAGGCGTCAGTCATGATGACACCCTGATGCATGGCGACCGCTTCCGCCTCGGTCAGCACCACGCGCAGGCGCAGGCAGGCCGGACCGCCGCCGTTGCGCATGCTCTGGCGCAAGTCGAAGCTGATCAGCTCGTCGATCGGACCGCCGCTGGCGACCAATCCTTGCAGGTAGCGCGCGACGGCCTGGTTTTCGCGGCATTCCTGCGGCACCACCAGCGCCATCTTCCCGTCCGGCCTGGACAGCAGCTGGCTGTTGAACAGATAGCTCGACACCGCGTCCGCCAGCGATACCTCGGCGGCGTCGACGCGTACCGGTTGCAGCGACGTCCCCGTCGCCGCCAGCGCCTGGCGCAGCTGGTCCAGAACGCTCTTCTCGTCGAGAAAAGCGTTCTGGTGGTAGAACAGCACGTTGCCGCTGCCGACCGCGATCACGTCGTTGTGGAACACGCCGCAGTCGATCGTCTCCGGTGCCTGCTGCGCATACACCGTGCGCCGCCCGTCCAGCCCATGCAGGCGCGCCACGGCTTGGCTGGCTTCGAGCGTCTGGCGCGCCGGAAAGCGCCTCGGCGCAGGCGCGTTAGGATCGAATTCGACGCGGCCGTAGACGAACATCTCGACGCCCGGCGCGCCGTGGTTTGCGCACAGCCGGGTATGGTTGGCCGCGCCTTCGTCGCCGAACGCCGGGGTCGACGGCAGCGCCTCGTGCACCACGAAATGCGCCTCGTCCCCAAACACGGCGCGCAGGGTGCGCCCGGTCTGGACGTGCTCGTACGAGCGGTGCAGCTTGTTATTGAGATTGGCCACCGTGAAATGCGTGCGTGCGTCGGCGGTATCGGCACAGGGGCTGACTGTGCAGGCATTGGCCGTCCACATCGGCGACGCCGAGTACGCGCAGGCCAGGATCGCCGGCGCTTCCTTGTGGGCGCGCGCGATGACCTCGGCATCGCTGCCGCCGAACCCGATGTTGCGCAGCAGCCTGAAGTTTGGCCGGTGATGCGGCGGCAGCAGCGCCTGCGCGAAGCTGCGTGAGGCCAGCACGCGCATCTTTTCCAGCCCCTGCAGCGCGGCTTGCTTCGGGTTGGACACGCTCTTGACGTTATTGAACGACGCCACGTTGCCGAAGGACAGGCCGGCATAGTTGTGCGACGGCCCGACCAGGCCGTCGAAGTTGAACTCGCGTGCAGTTGTCATGATTGGCTTCATGCTAAAAACTCAAACCCGGCGAAAGCTGCTGCGGCATCTCCAGCGCGCCGCTCTCGATCGAGGCCACCGGATACGCGCAATAATCGGCCGCGTAATAGGCGCTCGGCCGGTGGTTGCCCGACTTGCCGATCCCGCCGAACGGCGCCGTGCTGGCGGCGCCCGTGGTTGGCCGGTTCCAGTTGACGATGCCGGCGCGCGCCTGGACCAGGAACTGCTGCCATAGCCGCTCGTCATCGCTCAGCAGGCCGGCGGCAAGCCCGTATTCAGTTGCGTTCGCAGCGCGCATGGCCGATGCGAAATCGGGTGCGCGTATCACCTGCAGCAGCGGGCCGAACCATTCCTCGTCCGGGATATCGCGCGCCTCGCTGACATCGACGATGCCCGGCGATACGAAGCCCGTGCCCTGTGCCAGATGGCGCATCGCCAGCAGCGGCCTGCCGCCGCGCGCGATCAGGTCATCCTGCACCTGCAGCAATTCCGCCGCGGCCCGCGCCGACACGACCGGCCCTATGAACGGCGCCGGATCCTCGTCGAAGCGGCCGATGCGGATGGCGGCCGCCACTTCCAGCAGGCGGGCGATCAAGGCCTGGCCTTGCGCGGAATCTTCGACGATCAGCCGCCGCGCGCAGGTGCAGCGCTGGCCGGCGCTGACGAAGGCGGAAAAGATGATGTGGTGGACTGCCGCGTCGAGATTGCCGGTATGCCAGGCCAGCAGCGGATTGTTGCCGCCCATTTCCAGCGCCAGCATCTTGCTCGGCTGGCCGGCGAATTGCCGATGCAGCAAGGCGCCGGTGCGATAGCTGCCGGTAAACAAGATGCCGTCCAGCGCCCCGTTCTGCGCCAGCGCGGCGCCGGTGTCGCGCGCGCCGTTCACGAGGTTCAGCACGCCCGGAGGCAGGCCGGCCTCGATCCACAGTTCGACAGTGCGGATCGCCGTTTGCGGCGCGTATTCGCTTGGCTTGAACACGATGGTGTTGCCGGCGATGAGCGCCGGCACGATATGCCCGTTCGGCAGATGGCCGGGAAAATTGTAGGGGCCGAACACGCCCATCACGCCGTGCGGGCGATGCCGCAGTACCGCATTGCCGTCGGCCACACGGGACAGCGATTCGCCGGTACGCGCGTGATACGCCTGCACCGAGATATCGACCTTGTTCGCCATCGACGCGATTTCGGTACGCGCTTCCCACAGCGGCTTGCCGACTTCAAGCGAGATCAGGCGGGCCAGCTCCTCGCCGTGGTGCTTGAGCAGGTCGCGAAAACGCCCGCAGATGGCGATGCGCCGGTCGGGCGCCGTCCGCGCCCAGGCACCGAAGGCATCGCGCGCTGCATCGCACGCGGCAGCGACTTCCCGCTGCGTCGCCGCGCAACCCGACCAGATTTGGCGGCCGCTGGCCGGATCGCAGGCCGTCAGCGGCGCGCCTTCGCCCGCGATCCAGCTTCCGTTGATGTAATGATTAGGCATGGGGATTCTTTTTCGGAGTGAGTGACATGATGCGAACCGCGTCGCCGGGACGGCAAGCCAGCACCGCCTGCTGATCGGATGACAGCGTCATGCGGCCATCGGCGGCGGCGAGCGGCGCGGCAATCACGCGGAAGCCTCCCAGCGCCGTATTGGCCACCAGCGCCGGCGGCCCGGCCTCGGACGACGGCTCGCCGCTTTGCACGATGGCCAGTTCGCTGTCGCGCAGGGCGCGCAGCTCGGACACGCGCGCCTGCAGCACCGGGCCGGCGTCGAAGATATCGACGTAGCCTTCGTAATGCATGCCTTCCTGTTCCAGCAGCCGGCGCGCCGGTGCAGTATCGACATGCACCATGCCGATCACGTCCTGCGCTTCCTGCGGCAGGTAGGCGACGTACAGCGGATGACGCGGCATCAGCTCGGCGATGAAGGATTTCTTGCCGAGGCTGGTGAGGTCGTCGGCGCGGCTGAAGTCCATCCTGAAGAAATGGCGCCCCAGGCACTCCCAGAACGGCGAGGTGCCGTCGGCGCGCTGGAAGCCGCGCATCTCCGCGATCAGCTTTTCCGGGAACAGGTGTGCAAACTGCGCGATGAACATGAAGCGGCTCTTGGACAGCAGCTTGCCGTTGCTGCCGCTGCGGTAATCCGGATGCAGGAACAGCGAGCACAATTCGGCGCAGCCGGTCAGGTCGTTCGACAAGTAGAGCGTGTCCATGCGGGTGAACACTTTCAGTTCCTTGCTGGAGTGGACCAGGGTGCCGATGCGGTAGTTATAGAACGGCTCGTCCAGCCCGACCGCCGCCTTGATCGCGCAGACGCCGGCCAGCCTGTTGTTGGCCGTATCGTCCATCACGAACACATAGTCGCGCTGCTGTATGGGGATGCGCTCGGCAAACGAGGCGCACGCCGTTTCCACGCGCTGGGCCAGGCTGTCGCGGTCCGGCTTGAGCGTCGTCATGCCTGAGCCGACCTGCGCCGCCAGGCTCAGCAAGCCGTCGATATCCTGTTCCACAATCGCGCGCACCACGAGCATCGCCTGCCTCACAATTCCACACACAACACGGCGTCGCCGTCGGCCACGTCCAGCGCGCGCCTGGCGTCTGCCGGCAAGGACACCTGCCCGGACCACTCCGGGCTGGAACATTCGATCACCGTCGCCCGGAACTTCTCTTCGCGCATGGCGGCGACCAGATAGGCGCTGGGCGGCGCTTCGCCGGCGCCGCCCGCGTCCGCAACCTGGCACCGCATCGATGCCGAGAACGAGCGCAGCGCATTCCGGCGCGCACGCAGGACCGGCCCGCCGTCGAAGATGTCGATGTACTCGTCCGGCACGAAACCTTCGCCCGACAGGATGCGGAACGGCAGCTCGCCCTCCGCGTGCACCCGCCCCATCGCCGCCTGCGCCTCGGCCGGCAACAGCGGCACGTAGACCGGGTAATGCGGCATCAGTTCGACGATCAGCGTGCGGTTGCGCGCCCCTTCGATCATGCGCTCCGCTTCCAGGAAATCCATCTGGAAGAATTTGCGGCCCAGCGCTTCCCAGAACGGCGAGCGCAGGCCGGCGTCGGTGATGCCGGGCATCGCCGCGAAGAATTTGTCGCCGAACCGGTGCGGCGCGACCGCCGCGAACAGCAGCCGCGCGCGCGACAGCAGGCTGGCCTGTGGCCACGCACGGTTGCGTTCGCACAGGAAAAAGCCCGACAGCTGCGAATAGCCGGACAAGTCCGAGCACAGCGTGAGTGTATGCACGTTGTGACTGATATCGAGGTCGCGCGAAACCTGCTGCAGCACGTCATTGCGAAACGCGAAGAAGGCGCCGTGTGCGCCAGCCGTGGCCGATATCGCCGCGGCGCCGGCAAGCGGCTTGCCCGCGTGCGACTCAAGCACGAAAAAATAGGACTCATCTCCCGGCATTTCCGGGCACGAAGCGAACGATGCGATGGAGCGCACGACCGCGCGCTCGATCGCCTTGCGCGTCCTGGGCAGAGTGTGCACGCCGTGCATGGCGATCCCGGCCAACGCCTCAAGCGCCGGAATATCCGATGTTTCCGCGGGCCGCACGACGAACATGGCGCCTCCATCTGAATTGTTCGTACCTCCTGCCGGGAGGAGGCAATTCGTACTTTACTGCGCGGCAGCCAGATCCGCATCCGCCGCGCGCCGCGCCCTCAAAAGTCGAAGCTGACGCCCTGCGCCAGCGGCAAGGCATGACTGTAATTGACGGTATTGGTGGCGCGCCGCATATACGCCTTCCAGGCGTCGGAACCGGACTCGCGCCCGCCGCCGCTCTCCTTTTCGCCACCGAACGCGCCGCCGATCTCGGCGCCGCTCGGACCGATGTTGACATTGGCAATGCCGCAGTCGCTGCCGAGCGTGGACATGAACAGTTCCGCTTCGCGCATGTCGGTCGTGAAGATGGACGACGACAAGCCCTGCGGCACCGCGTTGTTCCAGGCGATTGCCTGCTCCAGCTTTTGATAGCGCACTACGTACAGGATCGGCGCGAAGGTTTCATGATGCATCACCTCGGTCTGGTCCGGCATCTCCGCCAGCGCCGGACGCGCGTAGAAGCCGCTGGGGCATCCGGGCACGTCGAGGCGCTCGCCGCCGCAGACCTGCCCCTGCTGTGCGCGTGCCCTGGCAAGGGCATTCTGCATGGCGTCGAACGCGGCGCCATCGATCAGCGGCCCGACCAGCGTCCCCGATTTCAGCGGATCGCCGACAGGCAGCGCGGCATACACTTTCCGCAGGCGAGCCAGCAGCGTGTCGTAGACGCCTTCATGCACGAACAGCCGGCGCAAGGACGTGCAGCGCTGCCCCGCCGTTCCCACCGCAGAAAAGACAATCGCGCGCGCGGCCAGCTCCAGGTCGGCGCTGGGTGCGACGATCATGGCGTTATTGCCGCCGAGTTCAAGAATGGTGCGTGCCAGCCGCTGCGCGCAAGCCTGTGCCACCGCGCGCCCCATGCGCGTGCTGCCGGTGGCGCTGATCAGGCCCACCCTCGCATCGTCGACCAGCTCCTGGCCGCGTTCATGCCCGCCAATGATCAGTTCCGACAAGCCCTGCGGCGCGTCGCTGCCGAAGCGCGCCATCGCCTTTGTAAACAATGCCTGCACCGCGATGGCTGTCAGCGGCGTTTTTTCCGACGGTTTCCATACCACGCTGTTGCCGCAGACAAAGGCCAACGCGGCATTCCATGACCAGACCGCGACCGGAAAGTTAAAGGCGGAGATCACGCCGACCACCCCGAGCGGATGCCAGGTTTCCATCATGCGGTGGCCGGGACGTTCCGACGCGATCGTGAGGCCGTAGAGCTGGCGCGACAAGCCGACCGCGAAATCGCAGATATCGATCATTTCCTGCACTTCGCCCCCCCCCTCCTGCAGGATCTTGCCGGATTCCAGCGTCACCAGCCGGCCGAGCGCTTCCTTGCTCGCGCGCAGCTCGTCGCCGAACAGGCGGATCAGTTCGCCGCGGCGCGGCGCCGGGACGCAGCGCCATTGCTCGAAAGCCCGCTGCGCGCGGCCGATCTTTTCTGCCACCTGGTGGGGCGTATCGGCATGCAGACTGGCCAGCGTGTCGCCGGTGATCGGTGTCGTGCAATGCAGATCCCGCCCATGCCAGGAGGACAGATCGGCCCCTAGTTGCGCCAGCAGATGCGTCACGGATTCCATGGTTGCGCTCCTTTCTCAAGAAGCATAGAAGCGCCCGAAGCGGTTCGCAAGAAAATCATCCAGCCGCGCCTGCTCCTGCCGTATCAGGCCCCGCTTCGGCAGCTTGCCCTGCATGAGCATGTCTACCATGGCGCAAATGCCGGCGGCGGTCGTGACCTGGATCGCGGACAGCAACTGGCCGTTCACGTTCTGGCTATAGATTTTCCTGGCATAGGTTTCCTGCTCCAGGCGCCCTTCTCGCATGCCGGAGACACTTACGAACACCAGCACCACGTCCTGCCGCGTGATCGGGATCGCCGCCTCCAGCACATCCTTCAGGATGTGGCGGCGCTCCGGCATGCCCAGCTGCAGGTCGCGCACCAGCATCTTGACGATGTCCCGATGGCCGGGATAGCGCACCGTCTTGTAATTCAGGTTCTGCACGCGCCCGGCCAGGCTTTCGCACAGCGAGCCCAGTCCGCCGGAAGTATTGAAGGCCTCGTAGTCGATGCCGTCCAGCGAAAAGTGCTCGACTTCCTCCAGCGGCGACACTTCGCGCCGCTGGCCGTCGACGATCGCCTCGCATGGATTGCAGTATTCGTTGATCAGGCCGTCGGTGCTCCAGGTCAGGTTGTACTTCAACGCATTGCTCGGATAGGTCGGCAGCGCGCCGACCCGCATGTGCACGTCGCGCAGGCGGTCAAAGCGGCCAGCCACATCGCTGGCGACGATCGAAATGAAGCCGGGCGCCAGCCCGCATTGCGGCACGAAGGCCGTCGGCGCATCCTCCGCCAGCCGCCAGACCACGCGCGTGCTTTCGACATCCTCGGTCAAGTCGAAATAGTGGGCGCCGGCCTGCCTGGCAGCCGTCGCAATCACCGGAGTCAGGAAATACGGGCACGCCGACAGCACCGCATCGTGACCGTCGACCAGGCCCCGCACCATCTTCGCGTCGGCGATGTCGGCCTCGACCGTTACCACGCCCGGAAAGTTCATCTCCCGCACATGCTGCAGCCGGCGTGCGTCGCGGTCGGCCACCGTCAGCTGGTAGTCGCCGCAATGCGACAGCAGGTTCAGGATTGCATCGCCTATCTTTCCTGCGCCGAGCAGGATGAGCCTGGTTTTCATGGTGCCTCCTCCGCTGCCTGTTCTCGTTACCAGTTTAAGTTTGGCAACTGTCAGAAAACAGGGAGCAAGGCGTTGTCAAAATGTATGATTCCGATACAAAATGACGAAATACACATACAAGTCGCACACATGAAACCGCTGCTCGACGATATCGACAACAAGATCCTGGCCTTATTGATGGATGACGCGCGCATGCCCGTCTCCACCATCGCCAAGCGGGTGGACATTGCGCGCACCACCGCGATTGCGCGCATCAACAATCTGGAACAGCGCGGCATCATCGCCGGCTACGGCGTGAAGCTCAATCAGGCACTGTACCAGCCGGCAGTGCGCGCCTATGTCGGCATGGCCGTCGATGCGCGCAAGGCTGCCGCGCTGGTGAAGCTGCTGGAGAAAATGCCGCAGGTCGAGACCCTGTGTGCCGTCAGCGGCCCGGTCGACTACATGCTGACGCTGCGCTGCCAGTCGACCGCCGAACTGGACCGCCTGCTCGACCAGATCGGCGCCATCGACGGCGTGCGGCAAACCTCGACCTCGATCATTCTGACCAAGCGAATCGACCGCAGCCCTATTTGAATCGGCAAAAATCCTCTAAGCTTGGCGCCGACACAACCGAAGGAGATCGTAGTGCATTCCATCCCCGAAACGAAGAAAAGCCACCTGTGGCGCAAGATCATCTGGCACACCGATCCGGAAGACCATCCGCTCGGGCCCTATCACTGGGTGGAAATCTACTGCTGCGAAGAGTCCAACGGCTACGCCGTGTGGTATGTCCGCAAGCTGGCCAGGGACGAAACGCGCGGCGTGCCGGGCGTCGAGAGCGGTGACTACCTGCTCAACTTCTATCCCAGGACCAGCCGCGACGATGCCATCGAGCGCGCGGTGCTGCTGGCCAATTGCGCGCCGACGGCCGACCAGGTCATCCGCGAACTGGACACGCTGGCATCCACGGCCCAGAAAGTCTGAAGCTCACGCCGGCCACAACGGCGGCTCATCCATCAGCGACACCTGCTCGCGCAGTTCGAGGATGCGGTCCTGCCAGTAGCGCTGCGTATTAAACCAGGGGAAAGCGGCCGGGAATGCGGGATCGTCCCAGCGCCGCGCCAGCCACGCCGCGTAATGCATCAGGCGCAGCGTGCGCAGCGCCTCGATCAGGAACAGCTCGCGCTGATTAAACTCGAAAAAGTCTTCATACCCGGCCAGCAGGTCCGCCAGCTGCCGCGCCATGTCGCCGCGCTCGCCCGACAGCAGCATCCACAGGTCCTGGATCGCCGGTCCCATGCGGCTGTCGTCGAAGTCGACGAAGTGCGGTCCCGCATCCGTCCACAGCACGTTGCCGATATGGCAGTCGCCATGCAGGCGCAATTGGCGCACGTCGCCGGCACGGTCAAAGCAGCGGCGCACGCCGTCGAGCGCCTGTCGGGTGACGCTGCGGTAGGCATCGCCTAGATCGGCCGGGATAAAACCCTGCGCCAGCAAATAGTCGCGCGGTTCCTCGCCGAAGGAGGCGATATCCAGCACAGGCCGCTCGACAAACGGCCGCGACGCGCCGACCGCATGGATGCGCCCGATAAAGCGCCCCAGCCGTTCCAGCGTGGCGCGGTCATCCAGCTCCGGCGCCCGCCCGCCCTGGCGCTTAAACACGGAAAAACGGAATCCCTCGAAATGGTGCAGCGTACCGCGCCCGGCTAGCGGCAATGCAGGCACCGCCGGAATCTCATGCTCGGCCAGCTCCTGCACGAACGCATGCTCCTCCAGGATTGCCGCATCGCTCCAGCGTTGCGGACGATAGAACTTCACCACCAGCGGCGGCCCGTCTTCCATGCCGACCTGGTAGACGCGGTTTTCATAGCTGTTTAGGGCGAGCAGGCGGCCGTCGCTGTGGAGGCCGATGGAATCAAGCGCATCAAGCACGACATCAGGCGTCAGAGCAGCGAAGGAAGATACCGTAGTTGCATTCATTTGTTGAAATCCCGATACCAATTGCGTCATCGCCAAAAATTTAATAAAACAACAATACTGTTCATACACAACATTTCTAATGCCATTCACCCTTTGGAAAAAGCCGTCCGTCGGGCAAATCTTTCATTATTTCAACTGGTTAATATAAGGTAATGTTGAAGGGTGGTAATTACATTTAGCCCGTTGCCATATAGCTGCAGCTATGGTGTACGTCAGCCTCACTTGAAAAATCAAAGGAAGAAGTAATGAACCGTACCAAAGCTCCAATGATGCGATCAAGCGGTTTTACGCTGATTGAACTGATGATCGTCGTTGCAATTATTGGCATCCTGAGCACAATCGCACTGCCATCGTATTCCAACTATGTCACTCGCGGGAGAGTTCCGGACGCCACGTCCACGCTGGCCGCCAAGCGAATACAGATGGAACAGTGGTTTCAGGATAATCGCACCTACCAAAACGCCCCTCTCTGTGCTGCAACCGATTCCACCACCAGCAAATCATTCGATTTTGACTGCAACCCCGCCCCGACAGATACGACCTTCAGACTCCGGGCAGTGGGCAAGGGACAGATGACCGGCTTTACGTACTTCATTAATGAGAGCAATCAAAAATGGACCACGGTCGATACCGGAGCACCCTCTGGCTGGACCGGTAATACGGCGGCCGACAACTGCTGGATCACCAACAAAGGCGGCCAATGCTAACCCCGAGGAAAATGCAGAACGGCGTCAGCCTGATCGAGCTCATGGTCGGGCTAACGATCGCTGCATTACTGCTTGCCGTGGGTGTACCTAGCTTTAGCACGTTTATTCAGAATTCGAAAATCCGCAATGCTGCCGAGTCGATACAGAACGGTCTGCAGCTGGCTCGCTCCGAAGCTGTCACGCGCAATACTTTTGTGCAGTTCACTTTGGGTACCGGGTCGAGCTGGACAATAGGATGTGTCAACGCCGTCACTGGCTGCCCTTCAGTCATCCAAAGCCGGGCCGCCAAAGAGGGTTCTTCCAGCGCAGTCACAGTAACGGCCACTGACGGGACACCGATCGTTTTCAATAGCCTCGGCCGGATGACCGCTCCTGTTCCGGCGGGCGGCGCCTCTTTTACCTCGATAAATGTCGATATGAATTCCGCCGTACTGCCTGCCGCACAGAGCAGAGATCTGCGGATTACGGTCGACGTCGGTGGCAGCGTGCGTATGTGTGACCCGAACGTAGCGTCGCCAGACACGCGCGCATGCTAGAGAAAGCCAGCAATGAAAAAACCAACATCTCTTCCTTCGTATGTCTCTCAGCATGGTATCGCCTTGCTGGAAGTATTGGTCGCCATCCTGATTTTTTCATTCGGCATACTTGGCGTCGTTGGCCTACAGGCAGCCATGATCAAGGACACGACTGAAGCGAAGTACCGGGCAGAAGCTGCATCCATCGCCCAGAAGAGATTGGGTGAGCTTTGGGTAGATCAAGATAAGCTCTCCATGTATGCGGAAGAAAATACCGATATATCGGCGTCGTCCGGCCTGCCCAACGGTAAGCGAAGCACGATCAGAGGCGGAGGCACCTGCAACGGCGACCCGTCCTGTTTTATCGTCACGGTCACCTGGCAAGTTCCTGGAGCCGCTACGACGCATAACGTCACTATTGTTGACTGGGTCGCCGGAGGATCGACATTATGATGACGAATCATCATTCCTCCATTCGCCAAGCTGGTTTTGGCCTGGTCGAAATCATGGTGGCGCTGGTGATCGGCCTGGTCACCACCCTGGTCATCATGCAGGTGATGACCAATTTTGAAGGCCAAAAGCGTACAACCAGCGGTAACGCCGATGCGCAAACCAACGGCAGCATCGCGCTGTACACCATACAGCGCCAAGTTCAGATTGCCGGATATGGTTTGCCTGTCTTCAGCCACCAGAATCAGCCGCTCCATTGCGCCCCATCCCCGACGGTTGATCACGATGGCGACGCAGCCACGCCCAACATAGGCATATTTCCGATTTCTATTATCGATGGCGGAAATGCCGCAGGCGCCAGCGATCAAATCATCATCCACAGTGGCAATTCCGCGACGGGAGGCATTCCGGCCACGATCTCCAACGTAGTCGGAAATGATCTGAGCGTAGCCAATAATCTGGGTTGTCAGGCCAACGACATCGCGATCGTCACGAACGGCACTTCATGCGTAATGACGAAGGCGACCGCGATTACCGGGACAACACAGATCACCTTGGCAAATGCGACCGGCGTCATGACCGGCGCCACCCTCGGCTGCATGACTGGCTGGCACGAGATGCAATACCAAGTAAGCGGCAATAGCCTAACGGAAAACGGCGTAGCGAGCGTGCCCGGCATCGTCAACATTCAGGCGCAATACGGGATTTCAGACGCGCCCAACCAAAACCAGGTGACGGCATGGGTCGATGCCAGCGGTGCCACCTGGAGTGCGCCCACTGTCGACAATCGCAACCGGATCAAGGCCATTCGCATAGCCGTCGTAGCGCGCAACGGCTTGCTGGAGAAAGACAACGTCTCCGCTCCGTGCAGCTCCTTAACCGCAGACTCGCCAACCGGCCTGTGCGCCTGGGCCGGGACCACGGACAACCCTGCCCCGGCGATCGACCTGAGCAAGAACCAAGACGGTACGGATAACCCGAACTGGCGGCGTTACCGCTATCGCGTCTTTGAAACCATTGTCCCTTTACGCACCATGATCTGGTCCAGTGACACGCTATGAAACCACTACGTCGAACTTTCGAGGAGCATCCCGGGCTCGCTAAAAAGCAGCGCGGAGCGGTTCTTGTCGTCGCTCTTATCGCGATGGTGGCCATCATGCTTGCCGCCGTCGCGCTGGTGCGCTCCGTTGATACCAACACTGTCATTTCCGGCAACCTCGCATTCAAGCAGGCAGCAACCGCGTCCGCCAATGGCGGACTGGAGAGCGCCATTGCCTGGATGAAGCAGGTCAATGCCAATGCGACCGGGGCGTCCCAGGATCCCTTTCTCGACCCGTCCCATGCGTTCAATAACGACAACGCCGCGGCAGGCTACTATTCCAGCGTGGATCCCGCGCTGAACTTGATGGCGGACGCGACATGGGCCAACAACGTCAGCGCGAACGCTGGCACCGATGCCAGTGGCAATTCCATCCGCTACATCATCCAGCGCATGTGCCGCAATCCCAATGAGGTCTTGTCGGACGCGAATTGCATGTTCAGCGATGAGACCAGTGATACCGATTCGCACAATACCGGCCAACCGTATCCGAAAAAGGGCGGGAAACATCCCCTTAATCGCGTTACCGTCAGAGTCACGGGCCCGAGAAATACCGTGAGCTATGTCCAGGCATTCATTTACTAGGAAGCCGCCATGAAACGAAATCCGCTCCTTCGCCCTGCCGCACGAACGATGACGTGCATTGCGCTTTCCCTCAGCATCGCCCTGCCGCTGCCCGCCCTGTCCGCCTCGGTTTCGCTCGCGACGACGCCGTTGGCGACCGCCACTAATACCACGGTGCTGCCGAATTTGATGTTCGTGCTTGACAGCTCAGGCAGTATGGGCTGGAATTATTTGCCCGACTGGGCAAATGATAATTTATGCAAAAACACAACCGGCGCTTATGACAAGGCATGTGTGAATCAGCCGCCGTTTCAGAGCCCGGACTTTAACGGGGTCTACTACAACCCTGAAATTCGATACGTCCCGGCCGTCAATTTCGACGGCACCAGCAAGCCAAGCCAGACCACCTGGACTTCGGTAAAGAATGATGCCTATGGTGTGCAAAGCACCGGTTCGACCAACTTGGTCACCGGTTATGTGGATGTCGAATGGTGCACTGACACCAGCTATACGGATTGCCTGAGAAACGATAATTACATTCTGCCAGGCGTCGTCAACGGGAAAACCTACAGCCGCATGCATACCACGACGTCGAACGGCAGCGGCAGTGTTGCTACCGGCATGACGAACTCCCCCATGACGCTGTCCAGGACGTGGGGGCCGCATTATTACAGGATTATCCCCGCGGAATACTGCGACTCGTCGAAACTGACCAACTGCCAGTCAACTCAGGGGGGTAATTTCAACTATCCCGCCAAGGTACGCTGGTGCAATACTGAGGCAAACGCGACAGCCGCCACGCCGGCAGCCGGCTCTTGCCAGGGATTGCGGACATCGTCCTTCACGTATGCACGTTATCCGACGAAATTTCCTTCCTCGGCTGGCAATGCAGGTTCTCCCGCTGTGCCGGCATCGGCGACGTTCGACGTCAACGTGTCATGCACCGATGTAAAAACCGTCAAGGTCGGGAGCGTCAATGTCGGCAATACCAACATCATCAGTTCAGCGACAACGTCCACGAGTTATTCAAGCACGCTGGCGACCTCGATTCGCGACCAGATCAATAACGGTGGCAGTGGTTACACCGCATCAGTGGCCTCGTCCAATAAAATTACCATTACCGCCCCTGTCTCTGCGGGGAATTTAACTGCTGGCGTCACTTTGGGCAATTTCACGTATTCCGGCAAGAAGGGAACCTGTAGCGTTTCGATCGACCCGGCCAACGCCAGCTTCAGTAATTATCGCGCAGCGATCCCTGCGTCCGACTACCCGGGATTCGTCCGCACGGACATCGTTCCCGGCAATACCTACCCCCGTAGCGCCGGTCGCAGTGACTGCACCACCAGCACCTCGTACTGCACCTATGACGAGGAAATGACCAACTTCGCCAACTGGTGGACCTACTACCAGACCCGCATGCAGTCGATGAAGACCGCGGCGAGCCGGTCCTTCAAGCCGATCGACAACCGGTATCGCGTCGGCTTCATCGATATTTGGGGCAATAACTACTTACCTATCGCGAAATTCGATGCCGGTACGGGAAATGCCAAGGATTTGTGGTACCAAAAGCTGTTTTCAATGAATCCGGCAAACGGCACACCATTGCGCTCGGCGCTTGCCCGGGTGGGGTTGATTTTTGCTGGAAAGAAGCCGGTCGGCTCAGATGATCCGGTACAGTATTCCTGCCAGCAGAACTTCACGTTGCTCACCACCGACGGTTACTGGAATACCGACAACTACAATTCGTCGACCAACAGCTATTATCCGACTACCGGAAACAATGGCTCGGACATTAAAAAGATCGACGGCACGAATATTGGCGATCAGGATGGTGGCACCACGGCTCGTCCGATGTACGAGGGTCCGACCGCGACTTACAACACCCTCGCTGACGTCGCTAAATATTATTACGACACCGATCTACGCAATGCTGCATTTGGCAACTGTACCGGCGCTCTCGGGACCGACGTCTGCGAAGATAACGTATTCAAGAGCGACACCGATAACAAGAAGACCCAGCACATGACGACGTTCACTCTCGGCCTCGGAGTGGATGGCACGTTGAACTATACAAGCGATTACAAAACTGCCACTTCGGGCGACTACAGTAATCTCGCGAAAGGTACAGGATCGCCTGTTGTGAACTGGCCCGTACCAAGCGCGGATTCGGAAACCGCGGTGGACGACTTGTGGCATGCGGCAGTCAATGGCGCGGGAACCTATTTCAGCGCCAAGGATCCGGCCCAACTGACCAGCGGGCTGAATGGGGCCCTCTCTGCCCTCAATTCCAAAGTCGGTGCCGGCGCCGCAGCTGCGACCAGTACCTTGAACCCGGTCGCAGGAGATAACTATGCGTTTGTCGCAAGTTATACAACGGTGAAATGGAAGGGGAACCTCGAATCACGCACGATCGATACCAATACCGGAGCGGTCAGCCGAACTGCAACCTGGTGTGTGGAAAACGTCGTTGCCGAAACATGCACCTCACCCAGCACGTTCGTCACCGATACCAGCGGTGGCAGCACGGCATATTACTGTGTCACGCCGAACTCCACAGCGGACACCTGCAGCGGCACACTCGACGGCACGAACTGCAAAGTCCAGCAGCCTGTCGCCTGTACTGGCACGATGGCTTCGAAGGTCGCCCCCGCCGCCGACACAAGAAGAATCTATATGTCGAATGGTTCAAGCCTGGTTGACTTCACGTACAACAATTTGTCGGACGCGCAGAAGGCGTACTTTACCGGGACATCCCTGAGCCAGTGGGCGGACCTTGATGCGACTCAGAAGTCCAATGTGCCCGGTAATTTAGTGAACTTCCTGCGTGGCCAGACAGGCTATGAAGATCGAACAAGCAATGTCACGATCAATGGAGCCCAGGTTACCGACAACCGGCTGTTCCGATACCGCGAGGCCACACTGGGTGATGCACTCGAATCCCAGCCAGCTTTTGTCGGACAACCGTACTTCAACTACACCGATACGGGTTATAGCGACTTCAAAGCCGCAAAAATCAACCGTCCCAAGACCGTCTACATCGGCACCAACGACGGCATGCTGCACGCCTTTGACGCCAGTAACGGAACAGAACGCTGGGCGTACGTTCCGAGTATGGTCATACCCAACATGTGGAAACTGGCTGACAAAAATTACGCCACCATGCACACCAATTATGTCAACGGGCGGCCGATCATCGGTGACGTCTATGACAGCGCCACGAGCAGCTGGCATACGATCCTCGTGGGCGGACTCAATGGCGGCGGACGCGGTTATTACGCACTCGACATCACCGATCCGACTACCCCGACATTGTTGTGGGAAATCGATTCAAACACCGAACCCAATCTTGGCTATAGTTTTGGATATCCGGTGATTACCAAGAAATCGGATGGCACATGGGTTGTGCTTCTTTCCTCCGGCTACAACAATACCAACCCGGGCGATGGTCAAGGTTACCTTTATGTGCGTAATGCGTTGACCGGCGCGCACATCAGCAGGATAGCAACAGGCATTGGCGATCCCACGACACCCAGTGGGCTGGGCCGAATCGCAAACTGGGGCGACGACCCGGACAAGAACAATATGTCGGTTTACGCTTACGCCGGTGACCTGTTGGGTAATCTCTGGCGTTTCGACATCAATTCCGAAACTAAATCGAAGTTTGCCGTTTTAAAGGATTCAACTGGCGCCTCCGCAAGGACCCAACCGATTACCACCAGACCAGAACTGGGACGCATCAAGGGCAAGCGTGTTGTGTTCGTCGGAACCGGCAAATATCTGGAGCTATCAGACCTCGAAAACACCCAGACGCAAACCATCTATGCAATCAAGGATGACGATGCCACCACGACTTTGGACAACCCGCGCCTGAACCTCGTACAGCAAACCATCTCTGCACCTACAGCTGATGGCACACGCACTGCGTCGTCCAATGCAGTAGATTTCACCACCGGTCTTGGCTGGTATGCTGACCTGCCGGATAGCCGCGAGCGCGTCCACGTCGATCCGGTTTTGGATTCCGCTTTGCTGATCGTGCCAAGCACGGTGACGTCGAATGCAGTCTGCTCGCCTGGCGGTTATGGATGGCTCAACTATTTTGATTACAGGACCGGAACCAATATAACGGGCGTCGTTTCACAAAAATATGATGCACCGATTGTCGGTATCAACGTTATTTACACGAATGGAGGCCGAGTCGTTTCCGCCGTACGGGCAGACGATCCGACACCTGATCCGCCGCCGGTACCACCGCCTCAGACTGAAGGCTCTACCGGTTTTGTAGGAAAGAGAGTGATCTGGCGCGAGTTGATTCAATAAAGTGCTTTGTCTGCCATTTTATAAACGGTAGCAACTCGAATGCGCATTTAAAAAGCCTCCGCAATTTTTGTGGAGGCTTTTTAGTTTTGATCTCTGAGTTGCAAGGACGTACGGCTCCTCACTCCGAATAGGGGCGAGCGACGATATTTTCAAGCGAAATTTCGATCTTCAGTTCACTCTTCACCGGATTGCCAGCAATCTTCCCCGCATGGAATTTCATTTTCGAAAACGCGTCCTGCACAAGACGCTGATTCGCTTCCGAGAAACCGGATTCGTCAATGACGACTTGATCAATTTCACCGCGCTCATTTATAAGCAGCCGCAGGACTCCTGATTGGGGCAGCTCGCCAGTCAAGCGACTGGCGAGATCGGATGCAATATCTGCCAATACCTGTGGCTTCTCATCAAGTTCGCTGGCTTTAAAATAATACGGTTCCTGCGTCGAGGAAAACTCGACGATCGCGTAGGACGCCTTGGGAGAACGAGCCTCGGTTCGAGTCGATTTTTCCGGCATGCGCTCCAGCTTAATATGAGGTTGATCTTTGCCTGCAGGAGGAACGTCCGACAATGCAGACGACGCTTCAATAACAACGACTTTCAGGCTTTCTGACGCTCCCCTAATATTTGATTTCATGTCATCCGAGGAGCTGCCTCGAACGCCAATGCCGAAGAGCACAAAGAGATGCATTATCAACGTCAGTATCAGCGCCCAATGACGATATGCCTGGTTCAGATGTGTTGACATTTATTGAGCCGAATGGTGTTCCACCATTTCTGTAATGACGGCGTAGAGACGGATTTCGTGACGCACCGAGGATTACCGGTTTCCGTTAGATTTGCATGTCAGCATATTTCGATGAGTCGATAGTGGACCATGCCACCGCGTTTCACGTCAAGACGAAGCCGTTGTGGAATCTGGCGCCATGGAATATGCGCGTTGTCACACTCGCCCAGTGGCTGCCGAGGCCAGCACTAAGGTACACTCCCGTTCATCCGCATCCTCGCCAAACAATTGATATGCACTTCGACGAACCCCTCTCCGACAAAGAATTCAAGGAACTCGACCAGTTCCTGCTCTCCGACCGTTGCGCCGACGATGGCATGACGATGGATTCGCTGCATGGCTACCTCACCGCGCTGGCGATCGGACCGGAGGAAGTGCTGATGCCGGAATGGCTGCCGCGCGTGTGGGGCTCGTTTGGCGCGGAAGGCCCGAAGTTCAAGACACCCAAGGAAAGCGAACGCATCACCGGCCTGATCGCGCGTTTCATGAATGAGGTGGCGATCACCTTCGAAGTCGCGCCCAAGGAATTTGAACCGCTATTCTGCGAACATGAAGTCGACGGCCGCACGCTTCTCGATGGCGACGCCTGGGCTTGGGGATTCTGGGAAGGGATGAACCTGCGCGCCGAAGCATGGGAGCCGATCTGGAACGCGAATATCGCGGAGATGGTGCGTCCGATCTACCTGCTTGGCGCCGAAGAAATCGAGGAAGAGGAAATGGCGCTGGTCGACACACCGGCCAAGCGCCACAAGCTGGCGCTGGAAATGGAAGCGGCAATCCCGCATATTCATCGTTTCTGGCAGCCGCATCGCAAATCGGCGGTACAGCAGGTACAACGCGACACGCCGAAAGTGGGCCGCAATGATCCCTGCCCGTGCGGCAGCGGCAAGAAATTCAAGAAATGCTGCGGCGCCGACCTGGCAGAGTAATAAGCTCTTGCCCCGACTTGCCCGATTAAGGCAGCGGCAGCACCGACACCCTTACGCGCAAACGCTGGCCCGGATCGTAGGGCATGACCGAGGTATAGGTATGGCCGCGATATTCATAGGTGACTGCGTAGCCATTGGTACGCGTTTGCCAATTGTCGACCATCACGCAGCGCTGCACCGGTTGCTGCTCCATGACCGCGCCACCACCAGTATTGTTTTCCATACGGTCGCCGACGATCGCTCCAGCGATGGCACCGGCCGCGGTGGCGGCCGTGCGTCCGTTACCACCACCCACCTGGTTGCCGAGAATGCCGCCGGCAATGCCGCCGATAATTGAGCCGCCCATGCTGCGCTGGGGTTGGCGCTGTGTGGTGACATATTCAGTGCGGCACTCTTGCCGCGGCTGATTAACTTGTTCGACTTGTGGGTTGACGCTGACGACGCGTGCGCTGTCTTCAAAATCGTTGGCGACCGCGACCGACAAAACGCCGAAACAGACAGCTGCGACTGCCGCCTTGACTTGCATGTTCATTAAATGCCTCCCGTTTGAAACCGAATCATACTACGTGGTTAAACGCAGGAAACATTCAAATGTCATACAGGAAAATGTAACGATGTGTATCGTCCAGTATCGTTCTGCAAAAATACAAAACTGTAGGATGCGCGACAATTCACTTCGGATCAGCCGGTCTGATTAATTGCGCCGTTGCGGCGCTTACTTGTCATCCGGGCAAATCAAGCGCCGGATCGGTCCTTTTGTGCGCCAACTGTGCGCGTCAATTGGACCAGCAATGCGCCTTTTACCATCGACAAGGAAACATTACTTCCCAGCTTGAATCCCTGCATCGCAGCGGCATCCATCAGCGCCAGCACTTGCTCATGCGTGAGGTTCCGATAGTCGTCGCGTGCATATAGCGCATCCCGATTCTTGCTGTTGAGATCGGCAACAATTTCTTCCGGCGTCATCTCTTACTCCTATCTTCCGGCAACGCCGGACCAATTTGTAAATAAGTCATCCTGTCGGCCAAGATAGGCTTAAACGCGAGACAACTTTCTGTGCAAACTGGAACGAAACCGTACAGGCTTATTGTTGCCGCTCAATCTTTGAGGAGAATTTATTGCAAAGCAGCGAGATTACTTCGCAGGATTATGCGGAGGGATTGTTGAATGCTTCTTCTTCGGTCCGATAATCGTCGGCACATGACTTGCTGCAAAAGCGCCGCACGTTATCAAGCGGTGTGTTGCAATACCAGCATGCGCCCTTCGGCTTTAGCGCAGCCATGGTTCTCGGCGCCATGGCATCATCTCGTCCGCCAGGTGCAGTACGATCATCAATATGCTCTGCATCATTCATGATTCAGCCGCCAAGAAAAAAGTACCAAGCCACGATCGCGCAAAAGGCGCTGACAAAAGTATAGCCCTATCTGAAGCGGGCGTGAAAAGCCCGGCAAAAATTCGGACTTCTTCGACGTCTTACAAACTGACGTCGCTCCAAGCTGATGATATTCAACAACATCACGCTTGTCTGTCCTTCCTCCTGCTTTTTTCCAGCCTCTGCAGAAACAAACACACCGTTCTTGATTTTTGACAAGTATGTAACAGGGCGCAGCACCGCTATGGCATGGCAAAAATAAAGCGTCTGGGCTGTACGCAAGGAGGCAATGAAAAGGGATTGTTTCCTCAGTGAACTTTTCCAATTCATGCTACGTCAAACAACGCCGATTCGACAAAGGGGAGCGGCGATTCAATCAAACATCGACGGCGGGGAGGAAAAGTGTCAGCAGTGTTCAATCCAGATGAAGCGGTTTCCGGCATTGCGGCGAAATCGTGCGCCATCGAAATCCGGGAAGGCGATTGGCAAGCCTATGCGCAGTCGGTCGCCCGCGGCCAGAACGAGAAAGGCTTGGCCGAGCGCTACGGCAGCATCATGGCCTACAAGCGGGCTTGCGCGCTGGCCTATCTGGGCAAGCGCGCGCAATTGCATGGCGGGGTATGCAGCACCAGGCATCCGCATATCATGACCCCGCAATTCATCGCGGATCTTGAAGTGTCGAACCGTGCGATCCGCTATGCACGCTATCCATGGTTAAAATTGCTGATGAACTTGCTGGGCGAAATCGAACAGATTCAGGACCAGATTTCGTCCACCAACGTGATTACGTTAGTACCTGCGCCTAAATAGCTTGTGATCCACAGGTAACAATTTTTGCAGACACGGCACGTCCCCACGTGCCTCGCAATTCTTTTCTCCATTGGCGTTGGCGAAACCAACCGTATCGCCATAAACGTAGTTCTTTCCCTTCAAACCGGTCTGGCTCCGTGCTGTTGTTAGAGGCGTTGATTCTCGGTTGATTTCGATGCCTCAGGCTTCTGTCTGAACATGCAATGATGCGCTACCGGAGCAATGTTTCGGCGGCCCCCATATCAATATCGGCACCGTTGCCGCTCTTATTTCACACTCATTTCCCGCGCCCTGCCGTGCCGCTTCAAGGAGTTGACGCCAATCAAAACCTCACCACTGTCGGTCATTACCATCGAAGGCACAAATTCGAATAACTCTTCTAACAAGGATATGGAGACATGGTGAACAAGACGACAGCAGATCCTCAAATTGCCGATGAAGGCGTGAAATTCACGGTTGAAGTTGGTTTTGTCGACCGCGAATGCATCGTTTCAAAAAATGCGCTGGCACATCTGCGTCGCCTGAAAGGCGGGCAGCAGGATTTCATGGAAACCTACCGCAGTTTTGAAGACCAGATCCACAGCGTCGCCCGGCGACTGGTAGTGGCTGGCGTCAGTGGCTCTCCACTGGTTCTGGGCGCCGCTTACTTTGTTTGAGCCACGCCAAGCACCTGCCCAAATGAATCTGAGATGCTGTGAAGCGAAGTCTGTGCTGACTTCATCGGTCATTGCGGATTTTTGTCGCACCGTTTTTTGCAGGCCGTTATGCAAGGTGTGCGGTGGTCGTCATTGACGAAGCGCTGGACGCGTCTTCAACTGACGGTATAGAAATTACCACCTCTGAGAATTCTCAAAAAAATATCCGCATATTTAATCAGAATAGATTCAACTTGAACCAGAAACGGGGACGATGACAGATGAACGAAACTAACGAAACAAAGGCTGCCGAGCAGTTCCAGTACGATCCCAACAATCTGCTGGAGTCATTGATCGAAAAGCTCAACCTCAAGAACGACGCCGCGCTGTCCCGTGCACTTGAAGTCGCGCCTCCGCTGATCAGCAAGATTCGCCATCGCAGGTTGCCGGTGGGAGCGTCTCTCCTCATTCGCATGCACGAGGTTTCCGATCTTAGCATCAAGGACCTACGCACGTTAATGGGAGACCGTCGCAACAAGTTCCGTATCAGTGACAAGCAATTCAAGCCAAAGCCGCAGGCATCTTCGTAATTAATCCATACTTGGCCAACTGTGCAGTTTGAAATAGACGTGGCCATTGAATGGAAGAATTACTTTTCCACAGCAGCTGTGGTTAAGCTTGTTGATAACCATGTGGGTTACTCCGCAAGCTATTGTTTTAACTTGATTTTGTTGCCTTGATGCAGAATCGAACAAAGGAGCTATTGAAGCGAATGCATCAATAGCTCCTTTGTTAATAGTTCCTTTATTGTCTGCCACCAGTGCGGGCTTTCGTCCATATCCCCCACCTGTTCCACGGCATGTCACATCTTCGCAGTGCTGCCTTCACCTTCATGCAGACTTAAAGGCCAAGGTCCGCATCCAGCGGATGAAATTTACGGATATGGCAATATTGCTGACTCTGATATTGAAATCCCAATCGCGTTTACCGCCAAAATCTAAAAGGCAAAAAAAAACCCGCAGACCTTGCGGCTGCGGGTAAATCCAATTCAAGGAGAGTTGGAGGAGACAGAGATAACTATACCGGAGCACCAATCATAAGTCCGCTTTCATCTTCCAATATCAGATATTCTATTTATGTATATCTCATAAAGAAAGCCGTACAAACATCTTCCTTTTTTATTTTCATAAAATAGCAGGCTCCCTTCCATCTTTTATTGCCCCCGCATCCAGGCGAGGCTGTGCATGAGCTCTATCAATATAGCTGGCTGCGATCCGGGAGTAGCATGATTGGATAAGCCGATAGGAGCGAAATATGGCGATATATGAAGAGCATCAGGTTCCGCCTGAGCCGTCACATCCGGAAGAGCCGGTGCCGGACCCGGATCGGCCCGAAGAGGAGCCCATCCCCAATCCCAACCCGACGAGGGGCAACCGCGCGCGGGGCCGCTGAACCGGGCACATCGGTCATTCCCCGTATTTTCCCGCCTCCCGGCCTGCTCGCCTGCCATTGACCAAGGCAGCGAGCCACATTGTGGCTGGACATGGCGGCTGTGCCGATCGTCCAGCCTGCCCTCTAGGTTGCTGCAACGACTCCAGCCGCATTTCAATCTACTTTAGCATGCGCCTTTACTCAGTCCACTCGCTGCCCAGATCCCGTGTCGTCGATGCTGTCCACGCATGAGCGCTTCATTTGATTGGCTCGCCACAATCGTCTACGCCGTCAGCCCATGGATCGTGCTCATACGCGAAATTCCGTGGACCGTGATCCTGCTTCAGTTGCTGATCGCAATGTCCGCCACGATGGTATTACATCATGTGGGCACGTCGATCTTGCTGCGTCTGACGGCATCGCTGCCATTTTCACGCCGCCTGGTCGAGTACGGACACCGAGCCGGCGGCCTAGCCGTGTTTCTGCTGGCGGCTCAGATCATCTTGCGCAACGCCCCCGTCACGCTGTGGGGCATCAATGCGGCCCTTCATCTGAGCGCGTTGTGCCTTATCGGCGCCCTGACTTGGCTGGGCGTGCGCTGCGTGCGCGCGATTGCCCACACCATCATTGAACGTAACCCAGCTGATACACCGGACAATCTGCAGGCGCGCCGCGTTCAGACCCAGACCAAAGTTCTGGCCCGCTCCGCAATGGTGCTGATAGTCCTGATTGGGACCGGAACGGCATTGATGACTCTGCCGCTGCTGCGGCAGATCGGCACCAGCTTGCTTGCCTCGGCCGGCGTGGCTGGTCTGGTGGTGGGTTTTGCGGCGAAGCCCGTTCTCGGGAATCTGCTTGCCGGAATGCAGATCGCGCTGACACAACCGATCCGCCTCGACGACGTAGTCATTGTGCAAAACGAATGGGGACAGGTTGAAGAGATTACCGGCACTTATGTCGTCGTGCGCTTGTGGGACCGGCGCAGCATGGTTGTCCCGCTGCAGTGGTTCATCGAAAACCCTTTCCAGAATTGGACAAAGACCGCTTCCGACCTCCTTGGCACGGTACTCATTTGGGTTGATTACCGCATGCCGCTTGAGCCGCTTCGCCAGGAGGCCGAACGCGCCTGCCACGACGCGCCCGAATGGGATGGACGCTTGTGCCTGATACAAGTCGTCGAGGCGGGAGAACATGCGATGCAGTTGCGCGTATTGGTTAGCGCAGGCGATGCGGCCCGTCTGTGGGATTTGCGGTGCCGACTGCGCGAAGCCCTGCTCGGCTTCATTCAGCGCGAATTTCCCGAGTACTTGCCCAGGATACGAGCCGAAGCCAGCCCAAGCAGTGAACCTCAACACGGGGGAGAATTGCATTGAGGCCTGATGGCCTTGAACAACTTCAAATCGACGTGAATGATGGGGGGGATTACCGTAGCGTCTTCTTTTTAGTCGTAGTGCATAAAGGCACTCTCATCTTCGCCGATTATTTTTCCCGCTAACGTGGGGAAATACGTAGTTGCCCAGGTTCCGGGAATAACAGGTTAAACTTTGTTAGTTGATATATAGCAGGAATAGCAATATTCGCTAGTCTTAATATAATCTATAGTTACTCAGACAACCATTACCATTCAAAACAATAATGGCGCGTATCCATACGCATTACGATAATCTGAAGGTGGCACGCAACGCGCCTCCGGAAGTCATCCGTGCTGCCTATAAAACCCTGTCGCAGAAATACCATCCCGACCGCAACCCCGGCAACCCCGACGCGATCCGCATCATCAAGATCATCAACTCGGCTTATGAAGTGCTGTCCAATCCCCGCAAGCGCCAGGAACATGACGAATGGATCGCCAAGGAAGAAGCGGCGCAATTCAGGAAAGCCGATAGCGCGCCGAATTTCGGCTTCATGGCCGACGCCGATGACCTTAACGCGATGCGCAATGCGGCGATGCAGCACAGGCCCGTCACCAGCCGCCGCTCGCGCAGCCGGCAAAAGGGGGTATTCAAGCCGTGGGACATCATCGTGCAGATATCCCGCGTGATTGCGGACCGCTTCTCGAAATACCGAAAGGTGTGACGCGCAGCACGCAACTTGCCGGCATCAACGTTCGACGTAGGTCAGGAACAAATACGCGGTAACGAGAATCGCGATGACGATGCAGGAAAACGCAAACCCGATCCCGGCGCTAACGCAAAAAACGGTCGCGCACAAGTGATCGGCGCTTTGTGCCACTGTTTTTCCCATGAAGTCCGAAAGCACGCGTGTCAGCTGCATCATGCATGCCGCGATACCTGCCCACTTCCCCATGTAGAAAGGCAGGACCTTGCGCTGCGACCGGTTATAGCGATAGTTGGCGGCACGCTGTTCGACCGTGCCCCGCCCGGCATCACGGAAAATCCAAAATGGAATGGCCAGGCGCCAGAAGTATTGAAGCCGTGAAAAAAACCTTTTCAGCCACAGCGGGTTGTTGCTGTCCATGAAACCGATCCCTCCGATTACTTAGTCGCGTACCACGCACCTGCGTTCCACCGGACCAACATAAAGGAATGCGTCTTCGATGCGCCGCGCTTATTCCGGCACCGTCCCCGGATAGGCGGCGTCAAATGCCTCGTCGAAGGTTTGATAAATGGTCCCGTTCGCGGCAAAACCGGCCTTTGCCTCCGATTGCGCTTCCAGTTGTGCCTTCATCCGCAGGTAACGTTGCGCAGCTTGCCGTAATTGTGCCTCCGCCTGTTCGAGCTGCCTGATCCGTTGATCGCGCCTGTGCAGCTCTGAACGTAGTCTTTCAATGGTTTCTGCGGCATTTTCGGCGAGATTGACGATCTGATCCAAGTGGATGTCTTTATCGTCCGGCTGTTGTAGAGATTCTTGCATTCCTGATTCCATTTATTTGCCTTATGGAATGCTTAGGCCGGGTAATGACGCGCGAGTTCCTCTGCACGTCGATTTCAGGCACGAGGAGGAAGAATACTCAAACGCACGCATCAACCGATGCTGGCAGTGTCGCCAGCGATATATGACATTGCCGGGCCAGATTCGCATTGATTAACGGATGGTTCCTGCCGATGAGCTTCATGTTGCAATGGGTTCTTGCCGCGCTGTGCCTGCTGCCACCGCAAGCCGAAGCGGCTGCGCAAGCGCCGGCTTCCCGGGCGCCCGTGATCCGGCTCGCGTCGTCGGAGTGGCCGCCCTACGTGGGAAAGGATCTCTCCGCCTTAGGCGCGAGCACGGCCGTGATACGGGCGGCGCTGGCGACGGCGGGCTACCAGTTGCAGGTGGATTTTTTCCCGTGGCGCAGGACGATCGCGGCAGCCGGCCGCGACTCCGACTTTGTCGGGTACTTCCCGGAATACATGTCCGCCGATGTTGCGCAGAACTGCCTGCTGTCAAAGCCCATCGGCACCGGCCCCCTCGGCTTTGCCGAGCGGGCTGATATGCCGATTCGCTGGCAGCGCCTGGATGAATTGTCCCGTTACACCATCGGCGTCGTCGATGGCTATATCAATACCCGCGAGCTGGACCAGCGTGTGCGCGAACACCAGCAACCGGTCGATGCTGCGCATAACGATGTACAGAACCTGGTCAAGCTGGCGGCTGGCCGGGTTTCGCTGGCAGTGATCGACCGCAGGGTTTTCGAGTACCTGAGGCGCAACGATCCGCAGATCCGGAAAATTGCGTCGCAACTGCGGTTCAACAGTCATTTGCTCGAAGAAAAGCCGCTGTTCGTCTGCTTCCGGCGCGACCGGGCGGGTGAACAGGCACGACGGGCATTGAATGAAGGCTTGAAAACTATCGATATCGCCGCGGTCATGGCTACGGCACTGCGATGAACCATCTCCCCTCGCGCTTGCGTATCGGCCAGCTACAATGAATAGCGACATGGAGGTATCACATGGATATTGAAGAATTCATCGAGGCAAAGCGCACGCTCGATCAAAACGTCGCCATCTCTATTCAGGCAGAAATCGACAAGTTCGAGCGCGCCACCGGCAGAACGCCGAGTTACATTGATGTGGAAATGATCGCGATCGAAAAGGAAGGCACTCCGAAGCGACGGTTTACGGTCGGCACGGTACGTAGCGAAGTGCCGCTCGACTAGCCGTGAACACACACCAGGGCAGCGCGCTGCTGGCTGTCTGGCTGGGCGCGGCCGTCATGCAACCGGCTTTCGCCGAAGACATATCGAGCTTCGCCTTCGTGCAGCCGGACGGTTCGCTGCAGGTTGCCGGCGATGTCGTTCATTTGTACGGTATTTATATTCCGCCGACCGAGCAGACCTGTTATTCATTCATCCGGCCGATGCCATGCGGTACGCGCGCATCGCTGGCGCTCGAATTCCAGATTTCAGGCGATTTCGTGCATTGCACGAAAAAATTCGCCAATCCCGACGGCAGCATCACCGCGAGCTGTCGTGCAAACGGCCAGGACCTGAGCGAATGGATGCTGCAGAAAGGATGGGCGATCGCGTTACCGGATGCGCCGTTCCAGTATGCGGCGCTGGAAAAGATCGCACGCGCCAAGGGAATCGGTGTCTGGGGCATCCCGGTCGATGCGATCGGAAGGTAGTAGCTGCAGGTAGCACCTGGTCCCGGTCTAACTACAGGGCGTCGCTTATTTGTCTGGTGCGGCGCGCCTGCTTGCGCATAGCGCCTCGGCCGGATCGTCCCTGCAACGCCGGTCGATGAGTGCTTTAGCCGCAGCCCAGAGGACGATGCCGACAACCAAAAGAATCACCATGACCTGGATAATCGTGAAGCCATCGTCGCGTTTCATCCAATACTCCTTATGCCAATCCATTGGCATGGTAGCGGCGGTGACGTCACCGAACTTGTTCATTCCGCTTGCACAGCGGTGCGCGGGTTGATGAAAATCAGGGCATCCCGACGCGAACGAGACAAGCTGAAGCCAATGACGGGAGCACCGCAATGACGGATTCGAAATCTGCGCAGCGCGTGGTCGCCCTGCGCCCTCAGCAAGAAATCATGACGCGCCAGCGCCTGCCCTACTTTGTCGGCGTATCGGGGCAGACAGCGGGTGCGACCGGGCTGTCGATGCACATCGTTGTCATCCCGCCGGGTGCCAGGGCCGAGCCGCACCTGCATGAAGGCTATGAAACGGCAATTTACGTTCTGCAGGGACGCGTGGAAACACGTTACGGCGAGAATCTGTCCCAATTCGTCGTCAGTGAGGCGGGAGACTTCCTGTTCATCCCGCCCGGCATGCCGCATGAAGCGATCAACCTGAGCGAAACGGAGCCGGCACGCGCCATTGTGGCGCGCAACGATCCGAATGAACAGGAACGCGTGGTGCCGTACCCACTGAAACCGTAGCGCATCCGTACCGCCAATAAAAAAAGCCCGCGAACCTGATGGCCGCGGGCAAATCCACTGGAGGGTGGAGGAGACGGGAGAGAGACAGAAATTGTCTCGAAAGCATTCTGTCACCCAAAACTTAAATCAGACTTAAAGAAGGCCGTTTCATCGTTGTGCCAAGCCGTACGAAAGTACGCACTACAATGAGCGGCAAGGACGACACTTGGATTTACGCATGCACGTTGACAAAGACACCTTTCTTCGCGTTATAGAGGCAACGCCATTTGTTTCGATCGACCTGATCATCCGCAATGCCCACCGCCAGGTCTTGCTCGGCTACCGGTGCAATCGCCCCGCCCAGCATTGCTGGTTCGTTCCGGGCGGGCGCATCCGCAAGAACGAGCGCACGCAGGATGCCTTGCAGCGCATCGCGCAAGCCGAATTGGGAATTCCGGCCAGACAGGGAAAGCTCCTCGGCGTATTCGACCATATCTACGACGACAATTATTTCGGCGTTGCCGGGATAGGCACGCACTATGTCGTTTGCGCCTACCAGTTCGAGGTCGGCGCCGATACCGCATTCCGGCAGGACGAGCAGCACGCCCGGCTCAAGTGGTGGAGCGTGGAAGAACTGCTGGCGAGCCGGGAAGTGCACGACAATACCAAGCTGTACTTCCGCGACGTGCCCGACAACGGATTTCGCTGCGGCAGCTGACTGCGGATTTTAAGTCGGTACGTTCGCCTTGCCGCTGTCGGCGGCATCTCAGACGCGACTTGCAGCCCCAGACGCGCTCTTGCGGCCGGTCGTCCGTGCCTTCTTTTTCGGCGCCGCCTTTTTCACCGTGCTTTTTGCTGCCTGCTTGGCTGGTTTCGCGGCCTTTCTGGCAGCCGGCTTTTCACCTTTCTTCTGGGCGATCAATGTGTTGACCATCTCATGCAGTTCGCCGATGCGTTGACCAAGCGTCTCGATGTCGTCGTGCGTCGGCACGCCCAAGCCGCGCATGGCCTGCGCCACGCGGTCTTCAAATACGTTCTCGAGCTTTTCCCAGGAGCCGGATGCCCGCTTGCCCAGGCTTTCGGCCATGTTGGCAACGGTTTCGGACAAGCCCGACAGCTGTTCGCCCGCCATTTCCTGCGTGCGCTTTTGCACCGCCATACCTTCCTGCACCAGTTTGGAAAACATTTCCTCGCCTTCCTGCTGCGCCTTGGCGAAGGCGCCCAAGCCGGCTTGCCAGATCTGCTCTACCGAATCGCGAATCGCTTCCACCATCCGGCTGTCGTCCGCGTGCTCGAGCTTGTTCAATTTGCGTGCCATTTTGCTTTCCTTCATTGGTCATGTGGATAAAATCTGTCCCTCTATGCCGCCTGCTCCGTGCTGTAACCGGCGTCGCCGCCCTGCCCTGCCCGCATCTCCTCCTCCTTGACGACGCGCCGCAGGATCTTGCCGATATTTGATTTTGGCATCGGGGTTTCGCGGAACACTACGTACTTCGGCACCTTGTATGGGGTAAGGTTCTTGCGACAGTGCTCGATAAGCGCGTCGGCGGAAAGTTGGGGATCCTTCCTGACCACGACCACCTTGACCACCTCATCGGAATGCTCGTCGACGGCGGCGATCGCGGCGACTTCAAGTACGCCGGGGTGCATCGCAACCACATCTTCGACTTCGTTCGGGAACACCTTGAACCCGGAAACGACGATCACATCCTTCTTGCGATCCATCAGCCTGACATAGCCTTGCTCGTCCATGCAGCCGATGTCCCCGGTGTGCAGCCAGCCATCCGCATTGAGTACGCGCTCGGTTTCCTCCGGCCGGTTCCAGTAGCCTTGCATCACCTGCGGCCCGCGCACGCAGATTTCGCCAGTCGCGCCGATCGGCAGCATGTTGTCCTGCTCATCGAAGATGGCAACCTCGGTGGAGGGAACCGGCAGGCCGATGCTGCCGGTATAGGTATTGATGTCCAGCCGGTTGGCGCACACGATGGGCGACGTCTCGGTCAGGCCGTAGCCCTCCACGATCGGCATGCCGAACAGGCGCTGCCACCGGTCCGCCACGTTGCGCTGCACTGCCATGCCGCCGGCAATGAATAGCTTGGCAGACGTGGTATCGATTTGCTCGATGCCAGGCGCGTTGAGCAAGGCATTGAACAGGGTGTTCACGCCGATCATGGCGCTGAACTTCGTGTGCTTGAGTTCCTTCAGGAATGCAGGAATATCGCGCGGATTGGTGATCAGCACGTTGTTCGCGCCCAGCGCGAAATAGGTCAACATCGCCGTAAGCGCGAACACGTGATACAGCGGCAGCGGAATGATGGCGACCTCTTTGCCTTCTTCAAGCACTCCCTTCACCCATGCAGTGGTCTGGCGCACATTGGCAACCAGGTTGCGATGCGTGAGGATGGCGCCCTTCGGAATGCCGGTCGTGCCGCCCGTGTACTGGAGAAAGGCCATGTCGTCGCCGGCCGGTACGCCGTGGCGCAACTGCATTGCCGAGCCTTCGTGCAACAGGTCGGGCAAGGCCAGCGCGCCGTCGATGTGCCAGTCGGGCACCATGTGCTTCAGGTGCGTGACGACGAAATTGGCGATCTGCGCCTTGGGGAAGTGCAGCAGGTCGCCGACACGGCTGACGATCACATGCCTCACCTGTGTATGCGGCAGCGCTTCCTGCACCGTGTGCGCAAAGTGATCCAGCACGACGATGGCCGTCGCGCCCGAGTCGGCCAGCTGATGCTGCAGTTCGCGCGCGGTGTACAGCGGATTGGTATTGACAACGGTGCAGCCTGCGCGCAAGGCGCCGAACACGGCAACCGGCTGCTGCAGCAGGTTGGGCATCATGACGGCGACGCGATCGCCCTTGCCAAGCCCGAGCGCGTTCTGCAGGTAGGCGCCAAACGCGCGCGACATCCGATCAAACTCGCCATAAGTGATCGACGCGCCGAAGTTGCTGAACGACGGCAGCTCCGGGAAGCGATCGCACGACGATTCGAGCAAGCTGATCAGCGACTCGCTTGCATCGACATGAATTTCTGCCGGCACGCCGGGCGGATAACTCTTCAGCCAATTTTTTTCCATGATCACCTCCGAAACGGGTTTCAGTACAGTGCCATGCGTCCCCCCGGCCGAGATCAGCTTTCGTGCTCGCTGCGGCCCGCTTGTCTTTGTCATCACGATGCGCCGAGGGATACGGAAAATCTTTGCGCTAGATCAGCGGAACGAAGTAAAGGCTGGCAAAGCGTATTCACTGCACGCCGCGGCACAGGCGCGGGAAGAACGTTGGGCCGTCGTGTGTGTCAACAATCCAGGCGAGGAATGCGATCGACGTCGCCTCGTCCCACGGAGCTTTACATTCATAATGGAAACGCTCGACGCGAGCGGCACACGGAAGGGATATTCATGATCAGCTTCTCCCGGCCCTTGTTTGCAATGCTGCTGGAAGCCGTCGCCCTACTTGGCGGCATGTCTGTGGCCGTGGCAGAAGACCGTGCAGCGCGCAAAACCGCGCCGCCTGGAACGCAGACCTCCGCCAAGACGAAGACGCTGGAGGCGGGCGCAATTGCATTGCAGGGCAATGCGCCGGTAAAGGGTTTCGACATCTACCTGCTGGGCTTTCATCCAATGAAGGAACATCCGGAACAACAGATGGAAGTCCATCACTACTGTCACCAGGTAAACGAGGATTTTGCACAGTGCGTCTTGTTCGACGGGAATACCAAGGATGCCAACATGAATGGCATCGAATACATCCTCTCCGAAAAGCTGTTCGAGTCACTGCCTGCAGAGGAAAGAAAATACTGGCATCCGCATAACGGCGAAATCCTCTCCGGCCAGCTGGTGGCGCCAGGCATCCCGGCTGTCGCGGAAAAGGCGCTCATGCAGAAAAAGATGAATAGCTACGGCAAGACCTGGCACTTCTGGAATACCGGTTACCCAGGCGGCACGGCTGACAAGCTCCCGTTGGGCGATCCGATGCTGGCCTGGTCGTTCAACCGCGATGGCGAAGCGATGCCGGGACTGGTCGAACGGCGCGACCGGGCGCTGGATATCAGCACGATGGAAAAGCGCGGGGACCGCGCGGAACTGCGGCAACTCGCGCATCCGCAGTCCGGCGTCGACGACTTGAAGGGCAAGTTCGGCCGGCCGACGCAGGATATTCCGGGCGTGCTGGACAAAGGGCGTGCGCCGCCCCAAGGCCGGCGAAGCACGCCATCATCGAACTAAGCTGTTTTTTCTTCCTATGGAGGGCCATCATGGCGCTTTCCTCATACCCCATCGATAACGACGCCGACCGGGTGCGGCGCTCCACATCGGACGCGATCAACCAACAAATCGACCGCCTGACCGACAGCCATATCGCGCATTACCGGCATGCCAGCCACGACGAGATCGTGCAGCGGATGCGCGCGCTGGACCGCGAATGGGACATCGAACGCGTGCTGGAAGTCAATGCATCGACGCTGGCGCTCACCGGGCTGGCGCTGGGCGTGACCGGCAACCGGAAGTGGCTGTTTCTCACCGGAAGTGTCCTGGCCTTCCTACTGCAGCATGGCTTGCAGGGCTGGTGTCCGCCCTTGCCGGTGCTGCGTCGCCTGGGCGTGCGCACCCGCGATGAAATCGGCCGCGAAAAATATGCGCTGCAGGCAGCGCTGGACGTGCGGTAAGGCACGGGGCAAGGAGACGCGGCCATGTTCTTCCGCCAGTTGTTCGAACCCTTGTCGAGCACGTACACGTACCTGCTCGGATGCGAGGAAACCGGGCAGGCGCTGTTGATCGATCCGGTGATCGTCACGATGGATCGCGACCTGGCCGAGATCGACAGGCTCGGCCTGCGCCTGGCGTACACGCTCGACACGCACATCCATGCCGACCACATCACCGCCGCGCTCGAGCTGAAGAAGCGGGCCGGCAGCCGGATTGCCGCGCCGGCTCACGACCGCCTGCCTTGCGTCGATGTCGCCGTCGAGGAAGGCACCCCGTTCGAGGTCGGCAGCGTGACATTGCAGCCGCTGCACACGCCCGGCCATACCGACGGGCATTTTGCTTACGTGTGGCAAGACCGCGTGTTCACGGGCGATGCACTGCTGATCGACGGATGCGGCCGCACCGACTTCCAGAACGGAAATACGGATGCGCTGTACTACAGCGTGACGGCCAAGCTGTTTACGCTGCCGGACGACGCCCTGGTGTATCCGGCCCACGATTATCAGCAGCGGCGGGTGTCGTCGATCGCCCAGGAAAAGGCACGCAATCCACGCCTCGGCGGCGGGCGCAGCCTGGAAGAATTCCGCCGCATCATGGAAAGTCTCCACCTGCCCTATCCGAAATTCATCGACTATGCGGTGCCCGGCAACCGCCAGTGCGGCGTCTGTCCGCCCGACCTTCCGGACAATCTGCAGCAGTATTGCCGCCACATGACGGAAAGTCCCCAAGGCTAAGGGCTGTCATGCGCGCCGGCTTATGGAACAATACGCGTTCTCGTAGCGTAAAGGAGCAGCGATGGGTCGTCGCGGAGAATCATGGGTGCTGGTGCAGGCGATACTGCTGCTTCTGTTTCTGGTCGTGCCGCGTGTCGGACCGGAATGGACGCACCCGGATCTGTTCCGTCTGATCGGCGCAGTGCTTGCCGTCACCGGCATGTTGCTGCTGGCATGGAGCGCAGTGAACCTGGGCCGGTCGTTGACACCCTTCCCGCGTCCACTGCCGCAAGGCAAGCTCGTTACCGGCGGCGCGTACCGCTTCGTGCGGCACCCGATCTATTTTGCCGTCCTGGCCGTCTGCGTCGGACTCGGGCTCGCGACTTGGAGCCCGCTACGCCTGGCGCTGGCTGCCGCGCTCCTGGTCTTCTTCGATCTGAAAGCCCGGCGCGAAGAAATCTGGCTGCAGGAACGTTATCCGGAGTATGCCTCTTACCGGCAGCGGGTCAAGAAGCTGATCCCCTGGATTTACTGAGTTTATTAAATCAGGACGCCTTGTCGTGCGGCGCTTTCCCGAGACGCTTTTCCACCTCCAGCACGAGGCGCGTGGTCTTGAGCAAGGTATCCGGGTTCAGGCTCATCGAATCAATGCCCAGCTCCACAAGGTATTCCGCCATCTCCGGATAGTCGGACGGCGCCTGGCCGCAGATGCCGGAGTGCCTCCCGTTGCGGCGCGCGCCCTCCACCGTCATCCGGATCATTTCCTTGACGCCTTCGTCGCGCTCGTCGAAATCGAAGGCAACGATTTCCGAATCGCGGTCCACGCCCAGCGTCAGCTGCGTCAGGTCGTTGGAACCGATCGAGAAGCCGTCGAACAGCTGCGAGAACGCGTCGATCAGCACCACGTTGTTCGGGATTTCGCACATCACGTAGATTTCCAGGCCGTTGTCGCCGCGCCGCAGCCCGTGCTGCGCCATCGCGTCGAGCACTGCCTGCGCTTCGCGGATGCGGCGGCAGAACGGGATCATGAGCTTCACATTGCTCAGCCCCATCTCGCCACGCACCCGTTTCATCGCCTCGCATTCGAGCGCGAAGCCTTCCGCGTAGGCGGGGTGCGCATAGCGCGACGCGCCCCGAAAGCCGATCATCGGATTGGCTTCGTCCGGCTCGAACCAGCGCCCGCCCAGCAGGCTCGCATACTCGTTGGTCTTGAAGTCCGACATGCGCACGATCACCGGCTTCGGATAGAAAGCGGCGGCAATGGTGGCCACGCCTTCGGACAGCTGGCGCACGAAGAAATCGGCCGGCCGTGCAAAACCGCGTGTCAGCTGGGCGATTTGCTCGCGCACTTTCTCGTCATCCACCCGTTCCGGATGCACCAGCGCCATCGGATGCACCTTGATGTGCTCGGCCACGATGAATTCCATGCGCGCCAGGCCCACGCCATCGGTCGGCAGAAAACTGGTTTGGAAGGCAACATCGGGATTGCCGAGGTTCACCATCAGCCTGGTTTGCGGCTTGGGAAGCGACGATACGTCGGTGCGGATGGTCTGGAACGGAATGCGGCCGACATAGACGCGGCCGGCATCTCCTTCGGCGCAGGATACGGTCACTTCATCGCCGGTACGGATGACTTCCGTCGCGTTGTCGCAGCCGACCACCGCCGGGATGCCGATCTCGCGCGCCACGATCGCGGCATGGCAGGTGCGCCCGCCACGGTTGGTCACCACGGCGGCGGCGGTCTTCATCACCGTGCCCCAGTCGGGCGCGGTGGTGTCGGTCACCAGTACTTCGCCCGGGCGGAACTGATTCAGTTGCGACACGTCGGTGATCACGCGCGCCACGCCGGTGGCGACCTTGCCGCCGACGGCACGGCCGCGCGTACGCACCTCGCCTTTGCCTTCCAGTACATATTCCTCCAGCATGCCGGACACCTTGCGCGACGCGACTGTTTCCGGCCGCGCCTGGACGACGTACAGGTTGCCATCGACGCCATCCTTGGCCCATTCCATGTCCATCGGCATCGGATGGCCGGCCTTGGCGCTGTAATGGTTTTCCACCTTGATCGCCGCTTCCGCCAGGCGCAGCACTTCATCGTCGGACAGGCAATAGCGGCGCTGGTCGTCCTTGGGCGTCGGGACGTTGCGCGTGGTGTCGCGCCCGGCGGCGCTGGCGTACACCATGCGGATTTCCTTGCCGCCCAGCGAACGGCGCAGCACCGCGCGCCGGCCGGCGTTGAAGGTGGGCTTGAAGACGTAGAATTCGTCCGGGTCGACGGTGCCCTGCACCACGTTCTCGCCCAGGCCATAGGCGCCGGTGATGAAGACCACGTCGCGGAAGCCCGATTCGGTATCGAGCGAAAAGATCACGCCACTCGACGCCAGGTCGGCGCGCACCATCTTCATGACACCGACCGACAGGAAGACCTTCATGTGGTCGAAGCCGTTATCGATGCGATAACGGATCGCGCGGTCCATGAACAGGCTGGCAAAGCAGCGCTTGACCGCATCGAGCAGCTTCGTTTCGCCGGCGACGTTGAGATAGGTTTCGTGCTGGCCGGCGAAACTCGCCGTCGGCAAGTCCTCGGCGGTGGCGGAACTGCGCACGGCGACCGTCAGCTGCTCGCCGTATTCAGCCCTGAGGGCCCGATAGGCTTCGACGATCTGCGCCGCCAGATCGTCCGGCAAGGGTGCGCCGTACACAATCTCGCGCGCCTGATGGGCGCGCCTTGCGAGGTCATCGACATCGTCCGGATTCAATCCGTCCAGTGCCTGCTTCAGCTTTGGCCAGGCCTCGGCGCGGTCCAGAACGTAACGGTAGGCTTCGGCGGTGACGGCAAAGCCGTTCGGCACCTTGACGCCTTGCGGCGTGAGTTCCCGGTACATTTCCCCGAGCGAGGCATTCTTTCCGCCCACCAAGGGAACATCGTCGATACCGAGGTCCGAAAACCAGCGAACATACTGCGCGTGCTTGTCTGCCATATCCGACTCCCTGTCCGATTGCTCAACCAACGCCGTCATTCATTTGAACACAACTGGCTTCTCACCCAAACATGTATTTGGTGCGCTTGATAGACAAAAGGCCGATGGCGCTGCCGCGCACATCGGCCGGATGGGCTACAGGCACCACCTTACTGAATGGTGATCTGCTTGCTGGTCGCGCCGGCCTTCTTCGGCAGGGTCAGGCTGAGCACGCCATCCTGGTATTTCGCCTGCGCCTTGCTCTCGTCCACTTCCTGCGGCAGCGTGAAACTGCGGTACTGTTCGCCGAAATAGCGTTCGCTGCGCATCATGTTTCCTTCCATCTTTTCCTGTTTCTCCTCCTTGGTTTCAGCGCGGATGGAAACGGTATTGCCCTCGATGGAAATCTTGATGTCATCCTTCTTCACGCCCGGGATGTCGGCCTTGACCATGTATGCCTGCTCGGTCTCGGCGACATCCATTCGGATGCGCGGTTCAGCCTCGATTCCGCGCAGTGAAGGCAGCATCGAAAACTCCTTTAAAAAATCATCGGCATTACGGAAAGGGTCGAGCCGCATCATTTCCCTGAACGGATCAAAACGCGTCAAATTCGCCATAGCAGCCTCCATATCGCTAGTGAATGATTAAAACAACCCGGAAAACTTCCTGGCCACGTTCGCACCGTGCAAGCACTCGGTACGTAAGCCATCACATCCGAGTTCATCATAAGAAGAGGCCGGCGCCCCGATCTGAGGACGCTCAATGCTCCATGCATCGTGGCGAAATTTCAGTGCATCTTGCCTAACGTAATTGTCACAACGGCGTGATGGCTACGATCAAGATCCAAACTACTCTGCATCAAGCTTTTCCCTGCCCGCACTTGAGGCGCCGAATAATTTTTCTATAC
Organism: Noviherbaspirillum autotrophicum; assembly: GCF_000818395.1. Lineage (GTDB taxonomy): Bacteria > Pseudomonadota > Gammaproteobacteria > Burkholderiales > Burkholderiaceae_D > Noviherbaspirillum > Noviherbaspirillum autotrophicum. The sequence continues at coordinate 1,765,908 of NZ_JWJG01000028.1, forward strand.
TGAAATTGAAGTATGGGAAGACGTTTAGTGGAGCAAGATCATGAGACTGCATGCATTGCGTGTCGTGCACGCCGCCGGACCCGCGCGTTATCGGGATCTGATGTACACCGTCATGTTCATTGTCGGCGCGCCGCTTGTGGTGCGGGGCGCCATCTACCTGGTCGATAGCCTGTTCGACCTGCTGTGGCACTGACGACGCCAGGTTGTCCGATGGCGTGCACCGACAAAACGGCGCGCTGCGCTCAGTCGCCGAAGCAGATGCCGAGATCGCGCGCCGTCTGCAGCGTGTCACTGTCCATCGGCACGGCCTTCATGCGGCCGGCGACTTCCTCCAGCGAGACGTAGGCGACATTGGGGAACGCCAGCGAGACCATCACGCCGGAGCGTCCCTCCTCTAAGGCGCGCACCGCCGCCGCGCCAAACCGCAATGCGGCCAGCCGGTCGAATGAAGTGGGGCTGCCGCCGCGCAGCAGGTGGCCGAGCACGACCACCCGGGCATCCTTGCCGGTACGTTCCTGCAATACCTTGGCGACGCGCTCGCCGATGCCGCCCAGCCGTTCGGCATGGCCCACTTCGGCGGGCGCAACGATTTCGCGATGACCGTCGACCGGTTCGGCGCCTTCGGCCACCACCACGATCGAATACATGCGGCCGAGCGTATCGCGGCGTTTGATCTTGGCGACCACGCGATCGAGATCGAACGGGATCTCGGGAATCAGGATGCCGTGCGCCCCACCGGCGATCCCCGAATGCAGCGCGATCCAGCCGGCATAGCGGCCCATCACCTCCACCACCATCACGCGCTGGTGGCTCTCTGCAGTGCTGTGCAGGCGATCCAGGCATTCGGTGGCAAACGCCACTGCCGTGTCGAAGCCGAAGGTGGTGAAGGTCTTGTCGAGATCGTTGTCGATCGTCTTGGGCACGCCCACCACGCGCAAGCCCTTCTGGTGCAACGCATTGGCGATGGTGAGCGAGCCGTCGCCGCCGACCGACACCAGCGCGTCGAGACCGTTCTGCGCGAAGAAGGCCAGCACGTCGTCGGAGCGATCGACTTCCTTGACCGTGCCGTCCGGTGCCTGTTTGGGGAAATGCAGCGGATTGCCCTTGTTGGTGGTGCCCAGAATGGTGCCGCCCAGGTGGGCAATGCCGCGCACGCGCTCCGGGGTGAGCCGCACCACGCCGCCGTCGGGATAACGCTCGGGACAGAGGATGCCGTTGAAGCCGTCGCGAATGCCGTAGCATTCCCAGCCACGGTTGTTGGCGGCGATCACCGTCGCCCGGATCACGGCATTCAGGCCGGGTGCGTCACCGCCGCCGGTGTTGATGGCAATTCGTCGAATCGGGCTGGTCACCGCGGCTCCTTCGGTCAGGTGGGCAATGGACACGAGCGCATAGCGATGCGTGTCCGCAGGAGCGCAGTATCACCGGCGCGAATGGTCCAAGTCAACGCCCGGCCCGAGTGGAAAACCGGGCCGCAAAGGATGGCGCGTGTCAGGCGGTGATGGCTGGGTGTCAGTGACGCTCGGCGATGCCGCGCAGCTGGGCTGCCAGCTTCGGGCTGATCGCATCGAAGTCGGATGCGAGCTGGTACAGCAGCCGGATATCGTCTGCCCGCAAGCGGTCCGGCACCGCGCTCTTGGCACGGGTGGCGGCCGGGGCAACCGCTTCGGCCGTGGGGAAGACAAAGGACGGTGCGGCTAGGTTTGGATTAAACATTTCCTACATACAGGGTAGTGCGTCACGCTACCAGTATCGTGCGTGCACTTGGGAAAGCTAATTTCCATTGTGAATATCGGCCATCGCTTTCGTGAATACCAGAGCTTCAGGCAGCTTCGGCAAGAATGCGCTGATCGCGCGCCGCGCTTGCCGGCAGCGTGCCGCGATATTTCAGGAAAGCGCGCAGGATCGACTGCTCCACCTTCACGCGGTCGTTGGGCCGGCAGCAGTAGCGCAGCGCCAGCGTGTATTCGCGCGCCGAGTGCAGTTGCAGCAGCACGCGCGGCTCAGCGGACGGCAGGTTGACGAGGTCGCGCGATTCCAGCTGTTGCAGATGGCTGTCGGCGTCGCGCAGCCAGGGCGCGCAAACCTCCTTTGCCGCCTGCAGCAGCGCCTTTTCCATCGAGAGCAAGTCGTCGGCCGGGTCGGCGGCGATATTGAGCAGGTTGATCACATACGCGCCGGTGGCGGTCAGGTTCTTGACCGGCCTGACCAGCAAAAGCGAATTGGGCAGCACGGCGGTGCGCCCGGTAAGCTGGTGCCCTTCCAGGGTTTCGGCGATGGTCGTGACCATCAGGTCGGTATCGAGCACGCGGCCAGTGGCGTCGCCCATTTCAATGAAGTCGCCCACCCGGTACGGCCGCGAGATCGCCAGCATCGCCGAGCCCAGGACATTGGCCAGGAACTCCTTGCTGATGATCAGCACGGCGCCGGCGACCGCCGCCAGCGACAGCGCGGCGCCGGCGATCTTGGTGGCCCAGATGGAACCGACCGCAACCAGCGTCAGGCCGATGATCAGGTTTCTTGCCAGGACCAGGTTGCCGCGCCGGTGTTCGACATCCAGCATGGTGGCCGAACTCAGGCGCAGGCGTTTTTGCGACACCCGCCACAGGATTGCCGCGATGCTGACCGAGACAACCGTGGCGATGATGCGACCTAACTCTGTTTGTGCAAAAGCGGCAAGAATGCCAAACAGGGGATATGTGCTATGCATGTATGCAGTTTTCCGGTAAAGAGACGAGGGACAGCATGCAGGAACTGCCGCACGCGCAGCGCCGGGCAGCTCCTGCGGCGACGTTGCCTTTTCCGCCTCTTAGCAAGCGAGCAACATTTCTTAAAAGAAGCTTTGTTTAAGACGGATCAGGTAGTAAATAGTTCAGCCTGGAATGTGCGGAAAGTTTTTACCTCCGTCCCGTCTAAGCGGAAGTCGGCCCTAAGAACGCGCGAAGCTGACCGGCAAGCGGCGCCGTACATTTTGAAATAAATGCCGTTTCGTCCATGACGTAGAATCCGGACGATACGGCTAGCGCCCATCTTTTCCGTCTTACAACTCAGGCATGCCAACTCTTGCTGCTTCCAATGCCAGGCATTCTCACGGCGCGCGCCATATTGCGGCGTTTGTCGCCCTGTCGCTGCTGATCCATGGCCTGCTGTTTTTCACACTGATGCGGCAACGCGAGGACACGCCACGCGCTACCGAGGCACGGCGTGCACCGATCTCGGTGCGCTTGCTGGAGGCGCCCCCGCCGCCCTCGGCGGCAGTCCCTGCGCCGCCTCCCGTGGCCCGCGCGCAGCCGCGCCCGAAACCCGCGCACAAGCCGGAACCGAAGCCGGCAGCCAGGCCGAAGGTGGCGAAGGAGAAAAGCGCGCCGGCGAAGATGGCAAAACGCGAAGCGCAGCCCGCGCCGCCGCAGGAGCCGGTGCGTACCACGCCGCCCGAGATGGATATGATGAGCATGCTGAACGCCGCCCGCGAAAGGCGCCGCGCCGCCGCCATGGACAACGACATGCCGGCGGACAGCGCGCCATCGACGAACGATGTCGCGCTCGCCAACATCAATCGTGACCTGCAACGCAACGCCGGCGCCAGGAATGGCATGGGAAATGTTTATGTGCGGCTCACCCACAAGGGCGTGCGCACCGCGCAATTCCAGATCCGCGGCTGGAACCCGGTGTCAGGCAATCGCTGGAGTCAGACTATCGACGTCGACGCGGGACCGAACGGCGATGTCGAGCAGGCGACCGTGCAAAAAATGATCGAATGGATCCGCGCGCACTACCGCGACAAGTTCCAATGGGAATCGCACCGGCTGGACCGCGTTTTCACGCTGTCGGCGCGGCCGCGTGACAATGCCGAACTGCAGAATTTCCTGATGCAAGAGTTCTTCTCGGGCTGAACGCTGGCATCCGATACCGGCTTTAGCGCTGCGGCGCCAGCGCGCTCTTGATGATGGTCCGCTGGCCTTGCCCGAGGTATTCGTCGAGCCGCATGGCTGCCTGCAGCAGGCTGTCGACTGGATTCTTCTTGCAGTACTCCGATACCCAGTAGACGAAATCTTCCGAATTGGCCGATACCTGGCGCGCGCGCAGGTAATTGGCGCCGGTAACGAATCCCATGATGAACAAGTTGTACTCGTGGTCGAGCTGGGTCGCCTGCTTGAGGTAGTCGCGGCAGAAAATGTGGGTGCCATAGCCGGTGAACGGGCCATCCTTGGCGCCGGCGATACCGGACAATGCCAGCGCAACAGCGAACACAGCGATCTTCTTCATGCTCCGACTCCTTCGCGAAACAGTCTCTTGGCCGTGGATTGACACGCCTTGTGGGCGTTTTCATTATCGGCCTTCGCATTACCATAAAGCAACATCAACGATGTGAAAGCGCCACAGGAACATCAAAATTCCGCGCCTTTCCAAGCCAGATCTGGCTCTTTTCGCAACTAGGCAAAAACGATCGGCGCCAGCCATGCCACGGCCAGCCCGATCAGCACGGTCAGCGGCGTGCCCACCTTTACAAAATCCGAGAAACGGTAGTTGCCCGGGCCAAACACCAGCAGGTTGCCCCAGTGCGCAATCGGCGTCACGAAACCGGTCACGGCGGCGAACGCAATCGCCAGAACATACGGTTCGGGGGCGCGGTTGAGCGCATGGGCCAGCGCAATGGCGACCGGCCCGAAAATGGACAGCGTGCCCGCATCGGACAGCACCTGGGTCACCAGCGCAGCGACGGCAAACAGCGCGAACAGCGTCGCCATGGGCGGCCAGCCGCCCATCACGCCTTGCAGCAGATGCGCAATGCGCTCGGCAGCCCCGGTTTTTTGCATCGCCAGGCCCAGCGGAATGGCGCCGGCGATGAAGATAAAGATGCGGGTATCGATTGCCTGATAGGCCTGGTTGACCGTGACGCAGCCGACCAGCACCATGGCCAGCGCGCCGGCCACCAGTACCACGGGCAGCGGCAGGATGGACGCGGAGGCAAGGCCGATGGTGATCACCATGATTGCGGCCGCCACACGGGCTTTGCGTGGGCGCGGCTGGCCGGGGAACGGCGCGAGCATCAGGCCAGGCTGGTCGCGCGTGAGCTGCTGGATTTCATCCTCGTCGCCTTCCAGCACCAGCACGTCCCCCACGCGCAGGCGCACCCGGTCGATCTCTTCCGAGGCCGGCGTGCCCGCGCGCGAGACGGCCAGCGCAACCACGCCGTATTTGCGCTGCAGGCCGAGTTCGCGGATCGTGGCGCCGACCAGTTGCGAGCGCGGCATCACCACCGCCTGCACCATGTGCGCCGACAGTTCTTCGCCGGGCCCCTCGCTGTGCGCGCCCGGCCGGTCGAACTGATCGACCGGCTTGAGCTTGAGGCCGTCCGGCTCCTGCCGCAGCGTGGCCAGTTCGTCCGAGGTGAGGTGAATCAGGAGCGTGTCGCCCGGCTCGAGCACCTGCTTGCCGAAAGGCCGCCGCAACGATTCGCCGTTGCGCAGCCACTTGATCAGCTCGAACGAACCCAGCCCGGCGCTGCGCAACTGTTCCAGGTGGGTGCCGACCAGCGCCGAATCCGGCAGCACGGTCAGCTCCGCCAGATAGCGGTCTTCCTGGAACAAGTCGTTGCCGGCGCCGCGCCCCTTGTGTGCGGGCAAAAGGAAGCGGCCGATCAGCAGCACGTACAGCACGCCGAGGAGGGAAAGCGTCAGGCCGATCGGCGTGATCGAGAACAGCGACAGGCCGGGGCGCCCTGCCTGCTGCAACAGCGTGCTGGAAAACAGGAAGGCCGGCGCGCCGATCAGGGCGATGGTGCTGCCCAGCGACGCGGCGAACGACAGCGGCATGAGCAATTTGGAAGCCGGGATGCCGCGCTCGCGCGACAGCTTCAGCAGCGCCGGCATCATGATGGCGGTGGGCGTGACGTGTTCGGTAAAGGTGGAGAAAGCGGAAACGCCGAGCATCATGACCGCCAGCACGCGCGATTCGCTCTTGCCTGCCGCCCGCAGGATCCAGTCGGTGATCAAGTCGGACAGCCCGCTCAGCTGCAATGCGCGGCTCAGCACGAAAATGGCCGCGACGATCACCGCCGGTTCGCTCGACAGCCCGGAAAATGCTTCCTGCGGCTTCAGGATGCCGCTGATGGCCAATGCCAGAATGATCAGCACGGCGACGATATCGACCCGCAGCCACTCGGTCACCAGCAGGGCGAGCGCCCCCCCAGCGATGAGGAAGACGATGATCTGCTGCGCGTCCAGTGTAGGCATGAACAAGCTCCGGCGTTGTTGTAAATACGATGAAAGCAATCTCAAAAGTCCCCGCTGCCTGCCTGTCCGAAATGCGGTCCGGCATGTCCACTGGAATGAATCACCATTCAAGCAAATCACGTTCCATCTTGCGCTACAGCACCTCTTTGGCTCAATGCAACAAAAAGTGCTGGTGCGCATCGCCGCCACAGATATCGCAATGTGCGTTGACGCGCGTGCGGAAATCCCCTATAAAGAGTCACTTTCCCATATGCAACATTAATTGCGGCACTTTCCCGTCATCTCGCGCAATGCATCGAGAATCACCGCCACCGGGCAGCCAGCCACCTCCCCTTCCGTCACCCACCGTGCAGGCGCTGCGGCAGCTTGCCGACTCCTGCCGGATGATCGTCTGGATGACGGATGTCGACGACCAATGTATCTACCTCAACAAGAGCGCCGCCGACCTGCTCGGCGGCTGCGGGCAGATCAACCTGGCGGACTGGGCGCGCTTCGTTCATCCGGACGACGCGGCAAAGCTGCGTCAGGTGTATCGCGAAGCCAAGCAAGCGCGCGCCGAGTACCAGTACGAGTACCGCGTGGTGCGCAGCGATGGCGGAATCCGCTGGATGCTCGGTTCGGGCGCGCCGCGCCATGACGCCGCCGGGGAATTCATCGGCTATACCGGCACGGTGCTGGAAGTCACGGAACAGCACGAGGCGCACGAGCGCCTGGCCCGCAGCGAAGCGCAGCAGCGCCTGCTCACCGAGTACAGCTCGGACCTGATCGCCCACTGCGACCAGGACGGCATCTACCTGTTTGTCTCCCCGTCCTATACGCGCGCGCTGGGCATCGAGGCAAGCGACATCATCGGCCGCAGCGTGTACGACTTCGTCCATCCCGACGACTGGCCGATCGTGCGCAACGAAGTCCAGCAACAGATGGAGGGCGGCGCCGAGAGCAACCTGCTCGAAATCCGCAAGCGCCACCGCGACGGACACTATGTATGGATGGGGACCAAGGCGCGCATCATTCTGGACCCGGTCACGAAGCACAAGATCGGCTCGGTGGCGGTATCGCGCGACATCACGCGCGAACGCCAGGCTCGCGCCGAGCTAAAGAGAAGCGAGGAACGCTTTCGCAGCCTGACGCAGCTGTCGTCGGACTGGTACTGGGAGATGGACGAGGCTGAACGGTTCACCTTTTTTTCGGACGGCTTGCAGCGGGTGTTCGGCATCGCGCCGGAATGCGCGCTGGGAAAAAACGGCTTCGACCTGACGCGATCCACGCCCCAGCCCGACCGGGAAAATTACCGCAGCAAGATTGACGCACGCGAGCCGTTCCGCAATCTCGTCTTCGTCGTGCACGACCCTGTCAGCGGCGGCACGCGCCACTCCTGCATATCGGGCGAACCGGTCTATGAAGACGGCGTGTTCAAGGGTTATCGCGGCATCGGGCGCGACATCACCGAAGAAAAGGAACTTCTGCAGCAGCTGGCCCGGCTGGCCGAGGAAAACAAGGCGCTGATCGAGCATTCGCCCGACATCATGATGCTGTTCGATGAACGAGGCAAAATCCTGCGCGCCAACCGCGCGGTCAAGCGTGTCATCGGCTACGGGCCAGAAGAATTGGTCGGGAGCCATCACCTCGAATTCGTCACGCCCGGCACCCGGGAAGAGACCAAGGCGATCGTCGCATCCATCGGCGACACCATGGACACCATTCCCGACCTCGAAAACTGCTGGTTGCGCAAGGATGGCAGCACGGTGCATCTGTCGTGGGCGGTGCGCCGCATGGCCGACGGCGGGCTGACCTACGCGACCGCGCGCGACGTGACGGAACGCCAGCGTACGCGCGCCAAGCTGCGCCGCGCCAACCAGCGCCTGAATACGATACTGGAAAGCATCGGCGATGCCTTTTTCTCGGTGGACCGCAACTGGCGCCTGACCTATGCCAACCGCAAGGCAATCGTCTTCGTCGGCGTGGCGCGCGACGCCGCAATCGGCAAGGTGATCTGGGACATCGTTCCGGGCCTTCGCAATTCCCCTGTCTTCGAGCATTACCAGCACGCGATGCGCTCCGGCGAAGTGGTGTCCTTCGAAGCCATGTACGAGCCGACCGGCGCCTGGGTCGAAGCGCGCGCCTATCCGCATGAAAGCGGGTTGTCGGTGTTCTTCCACGACATCACGGCACGGCGCGAAAGCGAGCTGCGGCTGCGGGAAATGCTCGAAATGACGCCGGCCGGCTATTTCCTGACCGACGCCAAGGGCATCGTGCAGGACGTAAACCCAGCGCTGTGCGCCCTGTCGGGCTATGCCAAGGATGAATTCGTCGGCAAGGACATCAAGCGCTTCCTGCCGAGCTGCCCGCTGGCCGCCGCGCTGGCGCCCGGCGGCGCCGGGCACGGCGTGGAAACCATCATGCGGCACAAGGACGGGCGCCCGGTCTACGTGCTGCTGAACCTGTCGGCCAAATCGGATGCCGGCGGCCCGCTCTCGCTGACCGCGTTCGTCACCGACATCACCGAACGCAAGCAGGCCGAGGCGCGCCTGCAGCAGCTGGCCAGCCACGACCCGCTCACCGGCTTGCCCAACCGCACGCTCATCGGGCAGCGCGTGGAATCGCTGCTGGAAGCCGGCCCCGCCGACGAAGCACTGGCAGTGATGTTCATCGACCTGGACGGATTCAAGCAGGTCAACGACTCGATGGGGCACGCCGCGGGCGACGTGCTGCTGCGTCAGGTCGCGCTGCGGCTGCAGGACAACACCCGCTCCGGCGACGTGATCGCGCGGCTCGGCGGCGACGAGTTCGTGGTCGCAGCGCACTGTCCCGAGGGCAAGGATTCGGCGCAGTCCATCGCGCAGCGGCTGCTGGCCGCGCTCACCGCGCCCTTCGACATCGAAGGGCAGGAAGTGTTCGTGAGCGCGTCGATCGGCATCTGCATGCTGGCGGCGGACACGCGCACCAGGGATTTGCTGTTCCAGAATGCGGATACCGCGATGTACCGCGCCAAGGCGGCCGGGCGCAACTGCTACCGCTTCTTCGAGGCCGAGATGAGCGTGGAAGCCAAGACGCGCATGACGCTGGAACACACGCTGCGGCGCGCGCTGGAACGCCATGAATTCGAGCTGCACTACCAGCCGCGCGTCAAGCTCAAGTCGATGGGCGTGGTCGGCATGGAAGCGCTGATCCGCTGGAACCATCCGCAGCTGGGCAACATCCTGCCGATGCAGTTCATTCCCATTGCGGAAGACCGCGGGCTGATCGAATCGATCGGGCAGTGGGTGCTGGAAGAAGCATGCCTGCAGACCCGGCGCCTGATGGACAAGTTCGGCCGCCCTCTGCATGTATCGGTCAACCTGTCGGCGCGGCAGCTCAAGTCTCTCACCCTGACCGAACAGGTCGAAGCCGCACTGGCCAAGTCAGGCCTGCCCGCCGGGCTGCTCGAACTGGAACTGACGGAAAGCGCGCTGGTGGACGATATCGACGAATCGGTCGACGTGATGAAGCGGCTCAAGCAGCTGGGCGTGCTGCTGTCGGTGGACGATTTCGGCACCGGCTATTCCGGGCTGTCGTACCTCAATCGCTTCCCGTTCGACATCCTCAAGCTCGACCGCTCCTTCGTGCACCACCGCCCCGAAGGCTTGAGCAGCTTCGAATTCGTCAAGGCGCTGGTCGACATGGCGCACGCGCTGAAACTGTCCGTGGTGGCCGAAGGCGTGGAGTCCGGCGAGATCCTGCACCTGCTGCGCGACGCCGCCTGCGACGAAGGGCAAGGCTACCTGTTCGCCAGGCCGCTGCCCCTGCCCGAGCTGGAAGCCTTCCTGGCGCGCCTGCCGTCCCCTCGCCCCCAGCCATAGCATCCTCAGGATAAAAAAGCGCCTTGCGCCGCCGCGTCCGCATTCGTGCGGTCGCGACGGCAGCAAGGCGCTGCAGTAGGCTGGGCCGGGCCGAACGGCCCCGCCCCGCTTGTCAGAACCCGTGGCGGATGCCCAGGCCGAAGCTGTTGCCGGCGTCAAATCCGGTGAGCTTGTCGTTCATGAGCATCGCGTACACGTCGGTGCGCTTGGACAATGCATAGTCGTAGCCCACGGTAGTGGTCTGGCGCTTGACTTCGGGCGCGGCGCCTGCGCTGCGCTTGGTCTGCGCATAGCCGGCCAGGATCTTGCCTGCGCCGAACGGCACCGACAAGCCCAGGGACGCGGTCTTGTCTTCCAGCGCGACGTCGTGGGTGGTCTTGTCGTAGGTCGCGTACAGCTTGGCCACGCCGAAATCGTAGCCGCCGCCGATGAACCATGCCTTCTGCTCGGCATAGCCGGCGGCCGCTTGCAACGTGGGCGTATCCAGCGGATTGTTGACCTTGACCTTGTGATAGAACGCCGTCAGCGACAGCGGGCCGTTGAAATACAGGACATTGGCGCCGACGTTGTTCTTGCCGTTGTTGCCTGCGGCTTCGCCGAACTGGTAGTGCAGGTTGGCGGTCAAGCCGCCGAAGGACGGCGTGGTGTACTTGATCTGATTGCTCCAGCCGGTGTCGCCGGCGACGGAGGAGGCGAAACGCGTCGAAAAGTTCGGGTTAAGCAGCGGCACCTGGTGCTGCAGCACCAGCGGCGAGAAGTTGAACGAGTCGCCGAACGGATTGAACAGGATCATCGGCAGGAAGTTGGGCGCCAGGCCGCGGCCGAGAGAAACTTCACCGAAGTTGCCGGCCAGGCCGACGTTCGCATCGCGCGAGAACAGCGTGTCGTTCGGGAAGCGCCCCTGGACGCCGTTATCGGCCTGGAAGAAGCTGGTCAGCTGGAAGTTCGCTTTCAGTCCGCCGCCGAGGTCTTCCGTGCCCTTGAAGCCGAACCACGACGTGGTCAGGCCGCCGCTGTTGACGCCTGCGGTGCGCCCGGCGTCGCCAGCGTAGCGCATCGATCCCGCGAACGCGTCGACCAAGCCGCTGACCGTGACCGAGGTTTGCGCCATCGCCGGTGCGGCCAGCGCGCTGGTCAGCGCGGCAGCCAGGGCCAGTTGCTTGAATTTGGAATTTTTGGATTGCATGAATTCTCCCAAGGAAGGAATTGTGAAAGTCATTCGGGCGTCGCATTGTGGCCCGAATGCTTGCGTTCATGCAATATTTTTCCCGCCACAAACGTGGCTTCCACGACACGGTCGTCGCCGAGGATCGCTAGCGCAAACAGCAATTCCTCCAGGCTCTGCGCACGTTGGGTGCGGCGCGCCAGAAGCGGCGTGGCGCACGGGTCGAGCACGATGAAATCGGCTTCGGCGCCCGCCACGAAGCTGCCGATGGTTCCCTCCAGCCCCATGCCGCGCGCGCCGCCCAGCGTCGCCAGGTAAAACAGGCGCAGCGCCGAAAGGTGCACGCCCGTCATGCGCGCCACCTTGTACATCTCGTTCATCGTCTCGAGCATGGAAAACGAGGTGCCGCCGCCGACGTCAGTCGCCAGCGTGAGCGTCATGCCGGCGCGGTCGGCGCTGCGCATGTCGAACAGTCCGCTGCCGAGGAACAGGTTAGAGGTCGGGCACAGCGCGGCCGCGGAGCCGGTGGCGGCCATGCGGGCGCGGTCGGTGTCGTCCAGCCAGATGCAGTGCGCATACATGGCGCGCGGGCGCATCAGGCCGTAGCGCTCGTAGACATCGAGATAGCTGCGCGCCTCCGGATAGAGCGACTTGATCCAGGCAATTTCGTCGGTGTTTTCCGCCACGTGGGTCTGCACGAAGGTGTCGGGAAAGGCGCGCGCCAGTTCGCCGGCCAGCTGCAGCTGCGCCGGCGTCGAGGTCGCGGCAAAACGCGGCGTGATCGCCACCATCTGCCGGCCGCGCTTGTGCCATTTGCGGATCAGCGCTTCGCTCGCGAGTGCGCCCTGCTCCGCGCTCTCGCGCAGAAACTCCGGGCAGTGCCGGTCCATCAGCACCTTGCCGGCCACCATGCGCATGCCGCGCGCTGCGCTCTCCTGAAAGAAGGCTTCAGCCGATTCCGGGTGCACGCTGCAATACACCATGGCCGTCGTCGTGCCGCAGCGTAGCAGCTCATCGAGGAAGAAGCTGGCGGTCGCACGTGCGTGAACGGAATCGGAAAACTGCCGCTCGGCCGGAAAGGTCCAGGTGTCGAGCCACGGCAGCAGGCCCTCGGCCGGCGACGCAATCATGTCGGTCTGCGGGTAATGGATATGGGTGTCGATGAAGCCCGGCGTGATGATGCGCCCGCGACAATCGATGGTCCGCACGCCGGGCTCGAGCGCGGGGCCGAGCGCGGCATAAGCGCCGGCTGCGCGTACCTTGCCGTCGGCGACGACCAGCAACCCGTCCTCTTCCCATCGATGCGCGTTTTCCGAAGATGCGGGATCGCCCCTGAAGTCGAGCAGGCTGCCGCGAACGGCGAAGATGTCGGGTCCGTGTTCGATACGCTGGGTCACGCGCGCCTCCTGTGGATTGCCATGTTTGCGCTCCCTGATGAAGCGCTGGAAGCGGCGATGATAGCGGATTCCGCAGTGGCGCTGCAGCGGCAGCGAAGGGTATGGTTGTTGGCCAGTCCCGTGCGCGGGGACCGTTGGCGTCACCTGCCTGCCGGCGGAGAATGCGGCGAGAAGCCCTGCGTCGAACCCCGGAAAACTGCTGCGTTCACGTCGTGATTGAGTTCGGGATCGCCGCTTGCGCTCGCGCCCGCCCCGGACGAGCCGCCCGAACCGCTCGACTGCGCCGCCTCCCGCGTTGCGCAACCGGCCAGAAGCATCACCGCGACCAACAATGTGTGCGTGTTCATTTCACCCTCACATGATCATCGGCTCCCTGCTGCCCCATGACGGCACCGGATCAAGCGTCGAGCCGGATCTTTATTTCCGGAATCTTGCCGTCATAAAAGGCAAGCCGGTCCTTCAGCTCACGGTGTTCATCGTACGGTGCTTCATAGGTCCAGACCGCATCGCTGAACCTGTCGTCGCCGACCTGCACATCGTAGTAATGTGCGGCTCCCTTGAACGGGCATTGCGTGATGGCTGCCGAGCGCCGCAGCACTTCGGCCTGCACGTCCGAGCGCGGAAAGTAAAAGCGCGCAGGATGGCCATCTTCGTCAACTTGGATCACGTCGCGCGAATCGGCGACGATGCTGCCATTGATTTCCACCGTCACGCGTTGCCCCAGATGCGATTCGCGGATCTTGTGGTTGGGCCATTGCTGATGTCCTGGCGACTTGTTCATGCGCGTTTTCTCCGGCCATGCGGGTGCCGACGATGGGCATGCCGTCTTGCTTGGACTGGAATGGATGGCATTCGTTTATCGCTGTTCGCCGGAACATATCCATAAGATCCGACAAGGCTTGCAACAGAGCCGAACTGTCGCTTGCGGCCAAACAGTCTTGCGCAAGCTGTTGGCAAACACCCGCCATTGCCGCACCGCGTCCGGCCCCCGCTATCGGCGCTCCAGGCTGTGCGTAACTAAATTTATCCTTGTTTTTCAATGACTTAAGAAAAATCCAGCGCTTGCCGCCGCCGCTGGCACACTCCCTGCTGTATGGCTGTCGTGTTCGACAAAACACTCACCAACCCGAAAATCCACTTCACCCAAGGAGCATTGAATTGAAAACCCTGACCATCAAAGACCTGACCCGCAGCCTAGAACTCGACCGTAGCGCTATGAGCGCCGTGCGCGGAGGAATGGGCACCAGCAAAGTTTCCGCCGCCTCGCCCTACCCGCACATGCCGTCGTTTTCCGCCCCGATGTTCGGCTTCACGCAAAGCGACTTTAGCTTCAACGCCTCGCAGTCGCTCGGCCAGAGCCAGAACACGCTCGTCAACAACGGCAACAACGTAGCGTTCGCGGACAATATCACTGCCAATGTCACGCCGCACCAAAGCGGCAGCAACAACATCAATTTCGGCCACTGATCGGCCAGCCACCACATTCAAGGAGAATGCTATGTCTACCCTCATGATTCACGATCTTCCCGGCAGCAAGGAAATGGACCGCAAGGCAATGTCATCGGTGCGCGGCGGCTATGCAGGAAATTCCTGGCTGGCTGGCCTGGGCCCGGTTGCCAACGTCAATGTCGGCGTGAACCAGAACATCACGCAGTTGCAAAATATCGAAGTCAATGCGCTCAACAACGTCGGCGTGATCGGCGCCGGCTTCGTCGCCCCTCGCTTCGACATCAGCCCGACACAGTTTGCCAACGCAAGCGCATTGCTCTGAGCGGTTGCCGCAGCACGAAAAAAAGACCTGCCGCGGCAGGTCTTTTCAATTTCCAGCGCCCCGCGGCAGCGATGCCCGGGGGTGTTTCTCGTTACGCCAGTGCGCCAACGCAGCAATCAGAAGCCGAAGGAGCTTGCCAATAACACAGCGATGGCCGATACCGCCACGGCAGCGGCGGTGGCACGAAACATAATGTTAGTCAGGTCACGAAACATGATCAAGTAAAAAGAGGAGACGGCCGCTACAAGATAGCACCGAATTTCCGAGGCTAAACATTGAAATAAGGGGCTTTTACAATCTGTTTCATGTGCGTGTATATCGGCTGCAACAGTGGTGCCATGCGTCGTCTTGCACAAAGCATAAATTCGCTAGCGGTCATGCATGCCGCAGCGCACATAACCGCGAAAACGCTGTTCAAGCTTGCGGCCGAAATGGAACAGCGCCTGTTCGTTGCCGACGGAAGCGACCAGTTGCACCGCCACCGGCATGCCGTGCTCATCGGTCCCGACAGGCACCACCAGCACCGGCAAGCCGTACACGTTGGCCAGCGCGACATAGGGCATGACGCGCAAGAAAGTGCGGCGCACCGAAAATATTTCGCCGTACACCCCGCCGTGCGGCAAGGCGGCGCTGTGATAGACCGGCAGCACCAGCACCCGGTTGTCCAGATAACGCGCCATGGCGGCGTCGGCTTGCTTGAGTTGCTGCAGCAAGCTGGCCCACTTGCGGCGCGACGGCCGGAACAGCGAAGAACCGATCAGCGCCCAGGTCAGGTAGCGGTGATACGACGAGCTGTGCCGCGTCACTTCCTTCAGGTATTCGGTCCAGATGCGCGGCGCCTGTCCGTTGAATGCAAGGCGGGCGATGCCGGCGCCGCCATCGACCGACATGACCAGTTGCCACCATGATGCGACCTGGTCGAAATACGGCGGAAAATCCTGCGCGACTCGCCCCTGCCCCGCGAGGAAATCCCGCACGTTATCCAGCAGCTGCTGTGTGGCTGCGTCCAGCGGGTAGCGCGGATGGGCCGGCGGCACGACTACGTCGAAGGCTGCCGCATCGACTGGCTGCGGGAGGCAGTCGGCAACGATCGCGTTGATCAGCTCGGCGTCGTCGACCGATTTCGCGATCGCGCCGATGCCCAGCATGCGTTCCTGCCATGGCTCTTCGGTAAACGGGAAATGCCCCTGCTGCGGCACTTGCCGGTCGCCGCTGCGAAAGCCGATCACGCCGTTGAAATGCGCCGGAAAGCGGATCGACCCGCCGATGTCCGAACCGAGCCCGACGGCTGCGCCGCCGATGGCGATCAGGGCCGCTTCGCCGCCGCTCGACCCGCCCGTGGTGCGCGCAGTGTCCCATGGATTATTGCTGCGCCCGTACAGCTTGTTGTCGGTTTCCTGGCAAAAGCACAGTGTCGGCGTATTGCTCTTGCCGAGGATGATGGCGCCTTCGCGCCGCAGCCTGGCGACCGCTTCCGCGTCGCCGCCGGCGCGATGGTCGCGCCGGTGCAGCAGCCCGCCCGTGGTTTTCATCCCCGCCACGTCGAACGCTTCCTTCATCGAGATCGGCACCCCGAACAGGCGCCCCGCCGCACGGCCTTGGGCGCGCAGCGCATCGGCTTGCCGCGCTTCCTCGCGCGCGGCCTCGAAGCGCTCTTCCACCAGGCAGTTCAGCGCGCGGTTCGCGTGCTGCAAATGGCCAATGTAGGCGTTGACCGCGTCGGTCGAGGAAATGTCGCCGGCCTTGATCTTCGCGGCCAGCGTGGTTGCGTCCATGTCGAGAATGGCACGATGCATGTTGTCGTCTCCTGCAAGTTTATTGGTTGTGTTTGTATTGCCAACATAACACTTTTACAGGTCGACATGCATCGATGAATAGCAAGGACAGGTTGCGGGAAGCTCAGGCGAGGGCTTGCACCGCCACGCGCGCAGCAGCCAGGTCCCATGCCGCCTGCCCCACCGTCTTGAACACCGGGACCGGCGACGCACGCCCGAGCTGCCCCGCCAGTGCACAGGCGATATCGCGCACGCCGCTCCAGTCGACATGTGCCTGAATCAGGTCGCCCGCTTCATGCCTGGCGCCGGCCAGGTCGTCGACCACGATTTGCCGCGCATGCAGCAATGCCGGCGGAAACTCGACCATGTCGGGCTTGAAGGCGCCGACCCCGATGGCCAGCGTGTGCGCTGCGATCGCCGCCGGAATCACTGGCGTCTTCGAGGTGGTCAGCGCAATCACGAGGTCGGTTTCGGGTATGTCGCGCTGCAGCGCGTCGGCCGCCAGCGGCCGGACCGCTAGCTGCGGATGGCGCTCCTGCAAGCGCTTGCAAAATGCATCGACGCCTGCCGCATTGCGCGCCGAAATCCAGAACTGCGCGATGCCGAAATGCTCGACCAGCGCGTCGGCATGTGCGGCGGCCTGCGCGCCGGTGCCGATGAGGAGCGCGGACTGCGGCTTTTTCGGCGCCAGCGTTTCGATGCCGAGCAGCGTCATGGCAGCGGTGCGGCGCGCCGTGACGGTCGGCCCGTCGAGGATGGCCAGCCGGCGCCCGGTAGCCGTGTTGAAGACAATCACTTCCCCCTGAATCGCGGGCAGGCCGTGCGCCGCATTGTTCGCATGCACAGTGATCTGCTTGGTGACGCTGATGTCGGCGCCGATGGCGGGCATGCCGAGCAAGACGCTGGCGGCGTCGATGGTCACCACCTGCCGTTCGGGCGCACGGATGGCACCGTCGGCCAGCTCGCGTGCGGCCCGCGCCAGGGCCGGAACCAGCTTGGAAAATGGCAGGGCCGCCGCCGTCCTGGCCTGATCGAGAATCTGCATGGAATGTTTCCCTGGCTGAGTTGCTATTTGACCGGAATGCGCAGGCCGACCGGGACGGGCACGGCCGTCACGCTGTTCTTGGGACTGCCCTCGATGACCCGGTCCGAGTACACCAGATAGACGAGCGCATTGCGCTTGCTGTCGACCATGCGCACCACCTGCACATGCTTGAAGAGCAGGGATGCGCGCTCGGAGAAGACTTCTTCCTGCTTCGGGATTGGGCCATTGAAGCGGATTTCACCTACTTGCCGGCAGGCGACAGAGGAATCGGACTTGTCCTCGGCAACACCGAACGCGCCCTTGATCCCGCCGGTTTTCGCGCGCGACAGGTAGCAGGCCACGCCACCAACCTTCGGGTCGTCAAACGCCTCGACCACGATCTTGTGATTCGGCCCGATGAACTTGAATACCGTGCTGACGTCCCCGATCTCTTCGGAAAACGCGGCATGCGATGCAACAAGGAGAATCGAGGCGACAGCCCATGTTTTTGGCAACATCGGTTTCCTTTCATGGAGTTTCTTTCAGCGCCGCATGTTCCATGCGCTGAAGTCAAAAGGAATACTGTAGCACCGTTAAGACTGGCCCGATTTAATGCCTTGACACGTGCACGCAGCACTTCACTGGCGCCGCCGGTCCGCGAAGCGTCAAGAATAAGAATGTCACTCAACCAAAGGTCATGTTGCATCGATCGATGCGAGGGCACGACACGCCCTGACGCACTTGCGCCATAATCTCGGGCCCCGAGTCCCAGTGCCGGCACCTCGACCGAATCGCCCCTCATTGCGCCTGTAATACCCACTTATGATTCTTTCGCCAGACCAAAAGCACGCCCTTCTCCAAGGCGTGGACCTCTCCAATGCCGTGCAGGTATTCGACGCCGTCGCCGCCGCGCTCGCCCAAGCCGCCGGATCGGCGCCGCAGCCGGCAGCCTGGGCGCGCCCGGACGAGCTCGACCGCTTGTCGGAACCCGGCGTCAATGGTCGCAGCTGCTATCTCAGCCGCGCCCAACGGGAACGCTGTACGGTCCCGCTGTATCCCGCCGCGCCGGATAACCTCGGCCCGGCCAGGGAACTGGTGCTCGCCGCCGTGCGCCATGCACTGGCGCGCACGCGCGAGGCGGCCAGCCAGCTGGAAGACTTGCAATTTCGTAGCGGTATGGAAGCCGCATGCGAAGAAATCGAAGCGGCCCTGGCACTCTCTTCCGCTGCGGACGGCGCACCGCAGGATCGAATGAGCTGACCGCGCACCGCCTCCGCGTTCGGATATCCGAACGCCCTCGCCTCCATTCATCCGGAAATTCGTCGCCCGCTCGCCGGGCGCACAATTTTTTTCCTTTTAAATCAGGGAATTGAATTTTCCTGCCCGGCCCTGCGGCATGGCATGAAGCCTGCTCAATAGCAAGGTCACTGCTTGCGCTGCATGACAGCCGCGCAAGCCGGCACATCATTTCAATTTGATCATTACAACGCCCCGGAGGCGGGCAAAGGATATTTCGGATGAAAAGGAACAAACTTACAACATGGATCGGCGTGGCTCTGGTCGCCGGCATCATCGTCGGTTACCTGTGCAACACGCTTGCGCCGAATGCCGCGATTGCCAAGGAAATCGCCGGTTATTTCTCCATCTTCACCGATATCTTCCTGCGCCTGATCAAGATGATCATCGCCCCGCTGGTCCTGGGCACGCTGGTGGCGGGCCTGGCCGGCATGGGCGACGCCAAGGCCGTCGGCCGCCTCGGCGCCAAGGCGCTGGGATGGTTCATCGGCGCGTCGCTGTGCTCGCTGATGATCGGCCTGGTGGTTGCCAACGTCGTGCGCCCCGGCGACTCAGTCGGCGTGCCCCTGCCTGACGTCGGCACCGCCACCAACCTGAAGACCTCGGCGCTGAACCTGAAGGATTTCATCACGCACGTCTTCCCGAAAAGTATTTTCGAGTCGATGGCGAACAATGAAATCCTGCAGATTCTCATCTTCGCGCTGTTCTTCGGTGTCGCGCTCGGCAAGCTGCACAATGGCACCAATGCCCCCAACAGCACCGCCAACAGCCTGCTGAAATCGACCGAAGACCTGGTGCACGTGATGCTGCAGGTAACCGACTACGTGATGCGCTTCGCGCCGGTCGGCGTGTTCGCCGCCGTGGCGGCGGTCATCACGACCCAGGGCCTGGGCATCCTGCTCGTCTACGGCAAGTACATGGCGACCTTCTTCTTCGCGCTGGCAACGCTGTGGGCCGTGCTTATCACCGCCGGCTTCTGCGTGCTGGGCAAGGACATCTTCCGCCTCATCAAGCTGATTCGCGGCCCGATGCTGCTCGGCTTTTCCACCGCCTCCAGCGAATCGGCCTATCCGAAGCTGATGGAGCAGCTGGAAAAATTCGGCATCAAGGACCGCGTCACCGGCTTCATCCTGCCGCTCGGCTATTCCTTCAACCTGGACGGCTCAATGATGTACACCGGCTTTGCCGCGCTGTTCATCGCCCAGGCCTACAACATTCCGCTCACGCTCGGCCAGCAGATCACCATGCTGCTGGTGCTGATGGTGTCTTCCAAGGGCATCGCCGGCGTGCCGCGCGCCTCGCTCGTGGTGGTAGCCGCGGTGCTGCCGATGTTCAACCTGCCGGAAGCCGGCCTCTTGCTGGTGATGGGCGTCGACCACTTCCTCGACATGGGCCGCACCGTCACCAACGTGCTGGGCAACGCGATTGCCACCGCCGTGGTCGCCAAGTGGGAAAACGCCATCACGCCGGTCAGCCCGGAACTGGCGGAATCCGACGAGGTGCTGCCGCTGCCGCAGGACGTGTCGCTCCCCAAGGCGGCCTGATTTAGCGCATGCAAAGCACCGCCATGTCGTCCCTCCTGTTGAAATGCCTGCTGGGCGCCTTGGCGGTGCTCCTGATCGCGCTGTTATCGAGAAGTAAAAACTACTACATCGCCGGCCTGGTGCCGCTGTTTCCGACCTTCGCCCTGATCGCGCATGCCATCGTCGGCGGCGAACGCGGCGCCGCCGAGCTGCGTACCACGGCGCTGTTCGGCCTGTGCGCGCTGCTGCCGTATGCCGTCTATCTGCTGGCGGTGTTCTGGCTCAGCGTGCGGCTGTCGCTTGCTGCCACCTTGGCAAGCGCCACGATGGCGTGGACGGTCGCAGCCGGCATACTCTTGCTGCTGTGGAGCCGATTCGTTCCTGCAGGGAACTAAACTACCGGTTACCATCTCTGCTCCGCTTATTCTTCCGCTTATTCCCGGCCCGCCGTGCCGGGTGCATTGACGATCTCCTATGGAATTCAATTGGTTTATCCTGGCTCCCGCAGCCTTCTTCGCCGGCATGGTCGATGCCGTCGTCGGCGGTGGCGGCCTGATCCAGATTCCGGTGCTGCTGTCGCAGTTTCCGCAGTCGCCGATCCCTTCCCTGTTCGGCACCAACAAGGTGTCGAGCATTGCCGGCACCGGCTCGGCGCTGTGGCGCTTTGCCCGCACCGTGTCGATTCCCTGGGCCGTGGTGCTGCCGGCCACGTTTGCCGCGCTGGTCGGCGCCTGGCTGGGCGCGGCAGTGGTGGCCTGGCTGCCACGCGAGGCGATGCGCCCGCTGGTGCTGGTGATGATGCTGGCGGTAGCCGTCTACACGTTTCGCCGCAAGGACCTGGGCCACACCTCCACGCGCGAGCTGGTGCCGGCCGACCGCTGGCGCGGCATCGCGCTGGGGCTTGCGATCGGCTTCTACGACGGCTTTTTCGGGCCCGGCACCGGCAGCTTCCTGATCTTCGCATTCGTGCGCCTGTTCGGCATGGACTTCCTGCGCGCGTCGGCCAGCGCCAAGGTGATCAATGCCGCCACCAATGTCTCGGCCATTGCCTTTTTCGCCAGCCACGGCCCGCTGCTGTGGGCAGTGGGCCTGGTCATGGCAGCCTGCAACCTGATCGGTGCGCAGGTCGGCACCATCATTGCCTTGAAGCGCGGCGCCGGCTTCGTGCGCCAGGCCTTTTTGGTGGTGGTGGCGATCCTGATTGTCAAGATGCTATGGGACATGGTGCATCCGTGATTCGCCGCCTGCGGCCCGCGCCGCGCCGGCTCGCGGCATAATTCGGAAATCCGAACGAATCCATTTTTGATGCATCCCCGCTCCCATCTCCCCCAGCGCTCGCGGCTGGCCCTGCTGGTCCTGGGCTTTGCGGCACTGGTCGCGGCCGTCAGCCTGTTCGCCTTCCGCTACAGCCTGAACCTGGGCCTGGCCGAGCTGCAGGCCACCGGGCGCCACCGGCTCGACCTGTACGCCGCCAGCCTGGAGCGGGAAATCGACAAGTACGCCTACTTTCCCACCACGCTGGGGCTGGAGCGCGACGTGCTGCAGCTGCTCGCCGCGCCCGGCGCGGACCAGGCCCGGGTCGAGCAGGTGAATCAGTACCTGGAGCAACTCAACGAGCGCGCCGGCAGCCTCTCCATCTACATCCTCGACCGCAACGGCAGGGTGGCCGCCACCAGCAACTGGCGCCGCGCCGACAGCTTCCTCGGCGAAGACCTGTCCTTCCGGCCGTACTTCCGGCAAGCGATCGATAATGGCAGCGGCCGCTTCTTCGGCATCGGCACCACGCGCGGCGAACCCGGCTACTACCTGTCTTCCGTGCTGACGGACAGTCGCGGCATGCTGGGCGTGGCCGTGGTCAAGGTGGGCCTGAAACAGCTGGAAAAATCCTGGACGACGGTCGAAGCGCCGGCGCTGGTATCTGACGAAAACGGCGTCATCATCCTGGCTTCGGTGCCAAGCTGGAAATTCACCACCCTGAAGCCGCTCGACGAAGCCACACGCAGCGCCTTCGACCGCACCCAGCAATACAACCGGCGCGCACTCAATCCGCTGGGCGTCAAGGAACTGGCCGAACTGGAGCACGGCGCGCGCCTAGTGCGCCTGCCGAAGGCGGAACCGGAAATGGTGTCGATGTTCCCCGTGGCCGGCACCTTCGTCGCCCAGACCCAGCCGCTGCCCGGCACCCCGTGGAACATCACCGTCTTCTCGCCGCAGGAGCAGGTGCGCGCCATCGCATTCAACCGCGCGGCGGTCGCCGGCGCGGGCGCTGCCTTCCTGTTCATCCTGACCCTGCTGCTAAACCAGCGGCGGCGCCACCTGAAAGACCGCCTGGCCGACCAGGCAGCACTGCAGCGGGCGCACGACGAACTCGAACGCAAGGTCGCCGAACGCACCGCCGACCTGTCCTCGGCCAACACCCGCCTGCAGCAGGAAGTGACGGAACGCACCCAGGCCGAACGCACCCTGCGCTCGGCGCAGAACGAACTGGTCCAGGCCGGCAAGCTCGCCGTCATCGGCCAGCTCGCCGCCGGTGTCGCGCACGAGTTGAACCAGCCGCTGGCGGCATTGCGCACCCTGTCGGGCAACACCAGCAAATTCCTCGCGCGCGGCAATCTCGCCACCGCCAGCAGCAACCTGGAACGCATCGGCGAACTGGTGGACCGCATGGGGCGCCTCACCTCGCAGCTGAAGTCCTTCGCCCGCAAATCGTCCGGCACGCCCCAGGCCGTGCCCGTGCGCCGCGCCGTGGAAAATTCCCTGTTCCTGCTGGAGCAGCGCTTCAAGCAGGCGCGCGCCGTGGCCTGCATCGACCTAGCCGACGAGGAACTGCAGGCGTGGTGCGACGCCAACCGGCTGGAACAGGTGCTGGTCAACCTGATCGGCAATGCGCTTGATGCAATGGAAGGCATCGCCGACCCGATGCTGAACATCGGCGCCGCCTGCGAAGACGGACGCATCCTGATCCAGGTGCGCGATCGCGGCCCGGGCCTGGACGAAGAAGTGCGCTCGCACCTGTTCGAACCGTTCTTCACCACCAAGGAAGCCGGCAGCGGCCTCGGGCTCGGCCTGGCCATCTCGGCCGGGATCGTGGCCGACTTCGGCGGCAGCCTAACCGGAGGCAATCACCCGCAAGGCGGCGCCGTCTTTACCCTGGAAATCCCCGCCGCCCCGGAGGGCAAGCAACATGACTGAATCCCTGCAAGTGCTCATCGTCGAAGACGATCCCGATGTCCGCCTCGGTTGCGAACAGGCGCTGCAACTGGAAGACATTCCGGTCGCCGGCGTGGACAGCGCGGAAAAGGCGCGGCGCAAACTCTCACGCGACTTCCCCGGCATCGTCGTAAGCGACATCCGCCTGCCCGGCATGGACGGCATGGCGCTGCTGCAGGAAATCCGGGCCATCGACCCGGACCTACCGGTGGTGCTCATCACCGGGCATGGCGACGTCTCGCTGGCGGTGCAGGCGATGAAAAACGGCGCGCACGACTTCATCGAAAAGCCCTTCTCCCCCGACTACCTGGTGGAGGTGGTGCGCCGCGCCCTCGACAAGCGCCGCCTGACACTCGAAGTGCGACAGCTGCGCGCGCGCCTGGAAAGCCGCGAACAGCTCGAAGGCAAGCTGATCGGCCGCTCCCCCGCCATGCTGCGCGTGCGGCAACTGGTGACCGAGCTGGCCAACAGCGCCGCCGATATCCTGATCGAAGGCGAAACCGGCACCGGCAAGGAAATGGCCGCGCGCTGCCTGCATGAATCCGGCCCGCGGCGTTCCGGCAACTTCGTCGCCATCAACTGCGGCGGCCTGCCGGAAACCCTGTTCGACAGCGAAATCTTCGGCCACGAAGCCGGCGCCTATACCGGCGCCGGAAAACGGCGCATCGGCAAGATCGAACATGCCAGCGGCGGCACCCTGTTCCTCGACGAAATCGAATCGATGCCGCTGGCGATGCAGACTAAGCTATTGCGCGTGCTGCAGGAGCGCAGCCTCGAGCGGCTCGGCTCCAACACCCCGGTTCCCGTGAATTGCCGCGTGGTCGCCGCCACCAAGTCGGACCTAAAGGCATTGTCGGACCAGGGACGCTTTCGCGCCGACCTCTACTATCGGCTCAACGTCGCCACCCTGCCGCTGCCGCCGCTGCGCGAGCGGCGCGAGGATATTCCGCTGTTGTTCGAGCATTTCCTGCTGCAGGGCGCCGCGCGCCACGAGCGTCCGGTGCCCGAGGCCGATGCGGCGCGCATGGGCCGCCTGATGGCCTACGACTGGCCGGGCAACGTGCGCGAACTGCGCAACGTGGCCGACCGCTGCGTGCTGGGCATCGAGAAGGGTTTTCCGCCATTCGCCGACGAAGCGCCCGCCGGCCCGCGCTCGCTGCCGGACACCGTGGCCGATTTCGAGCGCGCCCTGATTGCCGATGCGCTGGCGCGCAATGGCGCCAGCCTTGCGCGCGCGGCCGAAGCCCTCGGCGTGGCCAAGACCACCTTGCACGACAAGATACGGAAATACCGGCTGGGAGAACAAAATTGAGGGCCGCGTGCATTCTCTTTTGACGCCGCGCCAGACTCTCTTTATAATGCGCCCCTCAATTCCCTGATAGCTCAGTCGGTAGAGCGACGGACTGTTAATCCGCAGGTCCCTGGTTCGAGTCCAGGTCGGGGAGCCAGGAATGCAAAGGCCTAGTTTAAAAACTAGGCCTTTTTCTTTTGCGTGATACCGGTTGTTATTTCGGCGCCACGATCGTGATGCGCTCGCCATTCGTGATGACGTTCACCGGTTCGCCGACTTTGAATGCGGTAGTCGGACGCTCGATGATATACCGCTGTTGCGAGCCATCGGCAAAGAGCACCGTGAGGGCTTCCGGGCCACCGCTGGCCGTGGTGACCACGGCGCTGCTGCCGGAGCTCGTCGTTGCCACCGATTGATCGACGACGGCGACGGATTCGACGGCAGTCACTTTACCGCTTTGCACGCCTGGCTGCGCAGCTGCAACGGCTGGCGATTTCGATGATGACGCGCATCCGGTTGTGATGACGACGCCAAACGCACAGATAACGAACAATTTCATTGAATTCATGTAGTTCTCCTTTCTGGACGGCGAAACGTGAATTAATTCCCGGCATTGATAATTTGTCATGCCAATGTGTGACTTCAACAATGAGATTGAGTTCATTGCAGCACTTTCCAAAATAAAAAAACCCGGCGAGGCCGGGTTTTTTCTTTGACGCGAGACAAATATTACTGGGTCACGGCTGCAGATGTTGCCGGCGCGACAGTGCCAAGGTTCTCAGTCGGCGGGAGCGCGGACACTGCCGGATTCATCGCCGCAGCGACGGGCATCGCTGTGGTTGCTGCCGGTATTGCCGATTCCATTTTCTTTTCTGCTACAGCTTTCTCTGCCGGAACAACCTTCGTTGCGCCAGCGGCTTTCTTTGCGGGTGCAGCCTTTGCCGGTTGCGGCTTCGCTGCAGTTGCCGCCTTCTTTACCGGGGTAGCTTTTGCAACCGGTT
Organism: Noviherbaspirillum autotrophicum; assembly: GCF_000818395.1. Taxonomy (GTDB): domain Bacteria; phylum Pseudomonadota; class Gammaproteobacteria; order Burkholderiales; family Burkholderiaceae_D; genus Noviherbaspirillum; species Noviherbaspirillum autotrophicum. The sequence continues at coordinate 1,791,436 of NZ_JWJG01000028.1, forward strand.
CAGCCTTCTTTGCTGCTGCTTTCTTTACCGGAGCGGCCTTTGTTGCTACTGCCGCTTTCTTTTCTGCCGTTTTCTTGGCAGCCGGGGCCGCCGTCTTTGCAGCAGTCGCCTTCTTGGCGGTGGCCGCCGTCTTTGCCGGTGCAGCCTTTTTCGCGGTTGCGGCTTTCGTCGCCGGTGCCGGCTTCGTTACCGCAGCGGTCTTCTTCGCGGTTGCCGCTTTCTTTGCCGGCGCCGCCTTTGCCGCAGGTTCAGCTTTCTTTGTAGCTACCGTTTTCTTTGCGGGAGCCGCCTTCGTTACTGGTGCGGCTTTCTTTGCGGTGGTCGCGGTGGTTTTCTTTGCGGAAGCCGGCTTCGCCGCCTTTGCCGATTTTGCTTTCTTGGCGGCCTGTGCCGGCTTTTGCTTCTGCGCGCTCAATCCGGCCATGGTCTTGACCTTGTCGGCAACGCGTGCGGGTGCACCGAGGATATCGGCGGCCAACTGTTCCACCCGGATGTCGTGTTGCTCCATGACGTCCTTGATTCGGCGCAGGGTCTCTTTCCGCAGGTTTTCCATCTGTTGCTTGAGTCGTTGATAGGTCTTGTTCATGGTTTTTCGTGCAATTTTGCAAATGAAAGATTGGCATTTTAGCAGCAACATTTTTACGATCAAGCATTTGCTTGGGCTTTTCATGTGACGCAACTCTTGCGGCATCTTTTCTTTTCGAATTATTCAAGCTGCAAGAGGTCGAATTTGATACGTTGAATTCGCAGATACGAGAATTTCTCACTTGGTACGATCCGGGCCGAATATTGCTTCACAAAACTTTTTCCAGCACCAATTGGTCGGTGCGAACGTTGCTTACGTGGCTGGTCCTGGCCTGTTTGCTGCCTGGAGTTATCGGCGCCGGCATTCTTTTCATGTACGAGTACCAGGCTGCGCGCGCGCAGCAGGAAAAGGACATGATCCAGACAGCGCGGGCCCTGACGCAGGCCGTCGACAGCCATTTGCTGCGGGCGCAGTCGGCCGCGCAGGCGCTCTCCACCTCCAGGCTGCTGACCGAACATGACTTCGCCGGCTTCCACAAGCGCGCACAGGAATTCGTGTCACTGGCGGGTCTTGGCTCCAATGTCGTCCTGCGCGATGCTAATGGAAGACTCCTTCTGAATACAGCCGTGCCGTTTGGCACGCCCTTGCCGCGCGAACCTGCCCGCGAAAAAGTGGACGGAGTCTTGGCAACGGGAAAGCCGATGATTTCAGACCTTTTCATTGGCGGGGTGCTGAAGCGCCCGATCATGAGCGTGGATGTGCCGGTAATCATCAACGGAAAGATTACCTATTCCCTCGGCATCGGCATCCTGACCGAGCATTTCAATGCGCTTCTGCATTCGCAAGGCATGCCGCCACGGTGGGTTGTGGCGGTAATTAACAGTGCTGGCACGATCGTCGGGCGCAACCACGCCGCCGACCAATTCGTCGGAAAAAAAACAGTGCCGGCACTGCAGCAGGCAATGACTGCTTTCGGCGAAGGCTCGCTCAAGACGGTGACCCAGGAAGGCACCCCGGTCATTACCTCCTACAGCCGTTCGCCCGTCACCCACTGGGGCGTGGCCATCGGCATTCCGCGCCAGGCCATCCTCGGTTCGTTGTGGCGCACCTTGTCGCTGCTCGCGATCGGCGTGGCGGCGCTGTTCGGCATCGGGCTGGTCTGGGCCCGCTTTGTCAGCCGCCGGATTGCGTACTCGTTCGAGGTCCTGAGCGAACCGGCCGAAGCCCTGGGTGACGGCAGGTCGATGCCGGTCCCGCCGGTCCATGTCAAGGAAGCCGTCGACGTGGCAGCGGCCATTGGCCGCGCCGGAGACTTGCTGCAGGAGCGTGCCGCCATCATCAGCACCAAGGATGCCGAGCTGGCGGAAGCCCATCGCCTCGCCAGATTCGGCTCGTGGTACCTCGACCTGCATACTTGCAAGACCCAGATGTCGGATTCGCTGCGTGAGATCTATGGCTGCGAGGTTCCGCCTTGGCCGGGGATGCGCGGCACCCTGCTGCCCGAGGCATCCTGGGAGCGGCTGAATGCCGCGTTGCAGGAAACGATACGAAGCGGCGAAGGCCATGATCTGGAAGAACAGGCCTATTATGCCGATGGAAGCATGCTCTGGCTTAATTTCAAATGCCAAGCAGTGCGCGGCAATAACGGCGAGGTGGTCGGCGCGCGCGGCACGGTGCTCGACATTACCAAGCGCAAGCAGGCCGAGGAACGACTGCGGGCATCCAAGGAAGAGATGCGCAATGCCGCCTTGCACGACAACCTGACCGGATTGCCCAACCGGGCGCTGGTGTTCGAGTACGGCGGCCATGTTCTGGCGGCGGCGCAGCGCCACCATGGCCGGGGAGCGCTGCTGTTCATCGACCTTGACCGGTTCAAGCCGATCAATGACCTGTACGGCCATGAAACTGGCGACCGCGTGCTGCAGGCCGTCGGCCAGCGCCTCGTCGAGTGCACGCGCGCGGAAGACTTGGTCGGGCGCCTCGGCGGCGACGAGTTCGTCATCATCCTGCCCCACCTCGAGGAAGGCTTGCACCGGGCCGAGACAGTGGCGCAGCACGTGATCGAGCGCATCAGCCAGCCTTTTCGGATCGATGCGCTGGAGCTGTCGATTTCGCCTTCGATCGGCATCAGCTGCTTCCCGGACCACGCGGTCGACATGAATGCGCTGATCCATACCGCCGACCTGGCGATGTACCAGGCCAAGCAAGCCGGGCGCGCTGCCTATCAGTACTATCGGGACGAACTCGATCGGCGCGCCGCGCAGGCGCTGCAGGTGGAGCAGCGGCTCAAGAAAGCGCTCAAGCAGCACACCTTGCGATTGCACTACCAACCGGTCATCGATATCAAGAGCAACCGGCTGGTGGGCGCCGAAGCGTTGTTGCGCCTGGAGGACAACGATGGCGAGGCGATCGGTCCCGACCGCTTCATCCCCATCGCCGAATCGACCGGCCTGATCGGGCCGCTGGGCGAATGGGTCGCTGCCGAGGCATGCCGGCAGCATCAGGAATGGCTGGACCAGGGACTCAAAGCGACAATCGCGATTAATGTCTCGCCGCTTCAGTTTCGCCAGCAGAAGTTTGCCGAGAAGCTCAGCCGCATCCTCGCGGACACGGGGATGGATCCCACGTCGCTGGAAATTGAAGTGACCGAGAGTGCGATCATGGAAAACCTCGACGAGGCAGTGAAGATCCTGAACCGCATCAAGGCGCTCGGGGTGAAGGTGGCGCTCGACGATTTCGGAACCGGCTATTCCAGCCTCAGCAGCCTGTCGAGCCTGCCGCTCGACAAGCTCAAGGTGGACCAGTCATTCGTGCGGCGCATCGAGCGCGACCAGGCGAGCCGCGCCGTGACCGACGCGATAATCACGCTCGGCCGCAACCTGGAGCTCGAAGTCCACGGCGAAGGCATCGAGTCGGAAATCGCGCTCCGGTATCTGCAGGAGCACGGCTGCCATCAGGCACAGGGATACTGGTTCAGCCGGCCACTGCCAGCTGCCGAGTTCGCGCGCTGGTATTGGGAGCACTGGGCCCGGAGCAAGATCAGTGCCGTCGCCAATGAGTAAGGCCGGCGAGCCCACGCGCCCCTTGCCCACCCCGTCAATGCAAGGCTTCCGGCCGACGGCATCGGACAGGCCGGCGTTCGCTACTCTCTTGATGGACGGAAGCATCATCGTTGCCGTTTTCTAAATCGCCACCATGTTGTGTGACAGCATGTACTCCACCCGAACAGCGTCACTGGCTGCATGCGCGCGTCAAACCGGCACGGGCCATTGGCCTTATACTTGGTAGCGTTCATCCTTAGAGGACCCGCATGAAGCGTACACTGCTGTCAATCATCCTGGCGTTCGTCGCGGTGGCCAATGTCGCCGCCCTGGAACCGTCATCCCTGCCCCAGCTGTCGCCATCGCAGCAACAAGTCCAGACAGCCCATCTCGCTGCCAACATCCTCAAGCGGTTCCCGTACCGGCCCATACCGCTCGATGCAGTGACGTCGGAACGGATTTTCGATCGCTACCTGAAATCGCTGGATCCGGAAAAGCTCTTCTTCATCCAGGCCGACATCGACCAGTTTTCCGCTGCGCGCAACAAGCTCGCTGAGGATGTCGACAGCGGCGATTTGCGCATGCCGTTTGCCATATTCAACCGGTATGAGCAGCGCGTGGCCGAGCGTCTCGCCTATGCGCGCGATCTGCTGAAACAACCGCCCGATTTCACCCGGAACGAGAGCTTCCAGTTCGACCGAGACAAGGTTTCCTGGCCAAAAACCGACGATGAGGTGCGCGAACTGTGGCGCAAGCGTGTCAAGAACGACTGGCTGCAACTGAAGCTCGCCGGCAAGAACGACAAGGCGATCCGCAATACCCTCGACAAGCGCTATGGCAATTTGCTGTCGCGCATTCACAAGTCCAAGAGCTCGGATGCCTTCCAGGTGTTCATGGATGCGTTTGCGACCTCGGTCGACCCGCATACCGATTATTTCAGCCCGGCGGCATCGGCGGATTTCGATATCTCGATGCGGCTGTCGCTGTTCGGCATCGGCGCCGTGCTCCAGGAAAAGGATGAGTACACGACCATCCGCGAACTGGTGCCGGGAGGGCCGGCCGCCCTCTCCACCAAGCTGCAGGTCGGGGATCGCATCGTCGGCGTCGGGCAAGGCAGCGACGGCCCGATCATGGATGTGGTCGGCACCCGCCTGGACGAAGTCGTGACGCTGATTCGCGGCGCCAAGGATTCCACGGTGCGGCTCGACGTGCTGCCGGCCGATGCCGGTCCCGACGGCAAGCACAAGCTGGTGACGCTGGTGCGCGACAAGATCAGCCTCGACAAGCAAGCCGCCCAGAAATCCATTCTCCAGGTCAAGCAGGACGGCATCACGCGCCAGGTCGGCGTCATTGCCCTGCCCGCCTTTTATCAGGATTTCGAGGGGCGCCGCAAAGGCGAAAAGGAATTCCGCAGCGCCACGCGCGATGTAAAGCGCCTGCTGGAAGAGCTCAAGAAGAGCAAGGTCGACGCGGTGCTGATCGACCTGCGCAACAATGGCGGCGGCTCGCTCGATGAAGCGGTGGCGCTGACCGGCCTGTTTACCGGCATGGGTCCGGTGGTCCAGGAGCGCAATTCCCAGGGCCAGGTCAGAATCGATGGCAGCAACACGGCCAAGCGCGCCTGGGACGGTCCCCTTGGCGTGCTGATCAACCGTGGCTCGGCATCCGCCTCCGAAATCTTCGCGGCGGCGATCCAGGATTACGGGCGCGGCGTGGTGATCGGCGAACCGAGCTTCGGCAAGGGGACGGTCCAGACGATCATCGACCTCGACCAGATGGCGCATAACGAAAAGCCGGCGTTCGGCGAACTCAAGATGACCATCGCCCAGTTTTTCCGGATCAATGGCGGAACCACGCAACTGCGCGGCGTGACGCCGGACATCGGTTTTCCAGCCCTCTCGGATACCGAGCGCTTCGGCGAATCGAGCTTCGACAATGCCTTGCCCTGGTCCCAGATCCGGGCCGCCAGCTATGCGCCGGCCGGCGACATGTCGGGCCTGATTCCGCTGCTGAAGGCACGTCATGCGGCGCGCGTCGCCCAGGACAAGGATTTCCAGTACCTGATCGAGGATCTCGCCGAGCTCAAGGCGCTGCGCAAAAAGGCCGTGCTGTCGCTCAACGAAGCCGAGCGCACCAAGGAGCGCGATCTGCGCGAAGCCAGGCTCAAGCTGCGCAAAACGACAGATAAGCCGGACAGCACCAAGGCATCCTTCAAGACCGATGCGCCTGGCGCAAAAAAGGAAAAATCGCCGGAAACGGCCTTGCCCGACGAAAGCGACCTTGACGAAGAATCCCCGGTAGATGCAGTACGGAAAAATGCAAAGGATATCTGGCTCACGGAAGCGGCCAATATCGCCGCCGATGCGGCCGAACTGGTCAATGCCGGCACCCGGTTCGCGGCCCGCGCGCCCACATCCGGAGGGAAAGCCGCCAATGATCCGGTGATCCGAAAACCGATGGGCGTCAATTAGCTTGGTAGACGCGTGCAGCCGGGCGTGCGGCCACCCCGGCATGGACCTCAAGGGCGTACTTACGGTACGCCCTTTTTTTGTACTGACAAAAATGGTTCCGCACCACCACTTTCGCATGCTTGCGTCAAGCAACATTTTTCTAGACATGCTGATAAAAATCAATAAAATGATTCCTTCATGCATGCAAAACCACTTAAGTCGCACCGTTACGTTTCGCAACATTTGCGAAAAGATTGCGTAACCATTCCTTTCTAGAATTCCCCTCGCATATCAAGTTGACAAGCAAGCCAGCGCAACCGGCGACTGGCTTGCACGATACGGCCAGCCCGTTACAGCGCGCCTGGCAGGTACAAGACAACCCGGGAAGACCAGCTCCGGCCAAAGCATCAACCAGGCTGCACCTCATCGTAAACACCCGAAGGGAGTCATTAACGTGTTCGGTAGGCCCCGTACGATTGAAACGGAAATCGGAACAGAAATACGCTGCGCGGCATGTCTCGAATACTGGCCGGCCGCCCCGGAGTTTTTCGTGCCGCAGCCGGGAAATGCGAGCACCTCGCCACGCTTCTCTGCACGCTGCCTGGCCTGCATCCGGGCCGGATACTGGGGCGTTCGGCAAACCAGCCGCAGCAGCGCCGTCGCCATGGAAATGTAGCCCCCGGCGATTGCACGAAACAAAAAAATAAATCATGTGCGCGCAAACGGATAGTGCGCACGAATGGCGGATAAACACGCCAGCACCAGTTCACAGCAACATTCCATCAACTTCAGGAGACACATCCATGCAAGCATCCTCTTCGACCCCGGTCACCGAAACCAAGATCATCATGTCCGACCCCACCGCACTCGGCGTGTTCGGCTTGTCGATGGTGACCTTTGTCGCGGCATCCCAAAAAATGGGCTGGACCACCGGCAGCGTCTATATCATTCCATGGGCGCTGTTCCTCGGTTCGATCGCGCAGATCTGGGCCTCGTCCATCGACTTCAAGAAAAACAACTATTTCGGCGCCATCGTGCTCGGCGCCTACGGGCTGTTCTGGATCGCGGTGGCGATGCATTGGGCAACCAGCCTCGGCTGGCTGGGCGCCATCGGCGACAAGGCCGACGGCAAGCAGCTCGGCGTGGCCTGCATCGGCTATTTCATCTTTTCGCTGTTCATCATGGTCGCCGCTTTTGAAGCCAACAAGGTATTCGCCGCGATCCTGGTGCTGATTAACGTCCTGCTGCCGTCGCTCGCGCTGAGCATCTTCGGCATCAACGCGCCCTTCTTCAGCGCCCTTGCCGCCTATTCGGAACTGGCGATTTCGCTGCTCGGCTTTTACTGCGCGGGCGCCGTGTTCCTGAACAGCTATTTCGGCCGCACGCTGCTCCCGCTCGGCAAGCCATTCGGCCTGATCCGCAAGGGCCCGGCCGTCCATATGGCCAAGGAAAAGCACCTGGTCGAGCCGATCGCCGCAGCCGCCAAAAGATAACAGTACGTCGTTTGTTGATCTTCTCCCCCACCATCATCAGAGAATAGAAAGTCATCATCGTGCTCACCACCGCATCGACTACCAATCCCTACAGCGAAGGCCTGGATAAGAACGCCGCCAACTACACATCGCTGTCGCCGCTGAGCTTCCTGGCCAAAGCAGCCGCCGTCTACCCGCAGCGAATCGCGCTGATCCATGGCGAGCGCCGCATCACCTGGGCCGAAACCTATATCCGCTGCCGCCGCCTGGCCAGCGCCCTGCAGCGTCGCGGCATCGGCGCGGGCGACACGGTCGCCGTCATGGCGCCGAACATCCCGGCGACCTATGAAGCGAGCTTCGGCGTGCCGATGATCGGCGCCGTGCTCAATACGCTCAATATCCGCCTCGACGCGGAAGCCATCGCCTTCCAGCTCAAGCACGGCGAAGCACGCGTGCTGCTCACCGACCGCGAATTCAGCGGCACTATCGCGCGCGCGCTGGCGATGCTTGAAAATCCGCCGCTGGTAATCGATATCGACGACGCCTTGTATGAAGGAGGAGAACACGTCGGCGAAATCGAATACGAACAATTGCTGCAGGAAGGCGATCCGGATTTTGCCTGGAGCCTGCCGTGGGACGAATGGAATGCGATCGCGCTGAACTACACCTCGGGCACGACCGGCAATCCGAAAGGCGTGGTCTATCACCATCGCGGCGCCTACCTCAATGCAGTCTCCAACATCGTTTCATGGAGCATGCCGCAGCATTCGGTGTATCTCTGGACGCTGCCCATGTTCCACTGCAACGGCTGGTGCTTCCCGTGGACCATGGCGGCCAATGCCGGCACCAACGTCTGCCTGCGCCGCGTCGATCCGGCGCTAATCTTCGAAGCGATCCGCACCCACCGCGTCACCCACATGTGCGCCGCGCCGATCGTCTACAACATGCTCATCAACGCGCCCGCCGGGCTGAGCGAAGGCATCGAGCACAAGGTCGCCGGCTTTATCGCCGGCTCCGCACCGCCGGCCTCGACCATCGAAGGCATGGAGCGCCTCGGTTTCGACATCACCCACGTCTACGGGCTGACCGAAACCTACGGCCCCGCCGCCGTGTGCGCCAAGCATGAAAACTGGGCCGAACTGCCGCTGGACGAACGCGCGCGCCTGAATGCGCGCCAGGGCGTGGCCAGCCCGATGCAGGAAGCGCTGACGGTACTCGATCCGGTGACGATGCAGCCGGTGGCATGGGACGGCCAGACCATCGGCGAGATCATGTTCCGAGGCAATATCACGATGAAGGGTTACCTGAAAAACCGTGCTGCGACCGAGGAAGCATTCGCCGGAGGCTGGTTCCATACCGGCGACCTGGCCGTGGTCGACCCTGACGGTTATGTCCGCATCAAGGACCGTTCCAAGGACGTGATCATTTCCGGCGGCGAGAACATCTCGTCGATCGAGGTCGAGGATGTGCTGTACCGTCATCCGGCCGTGGAAGTGGTCGCCGTGGTCGCCAAGCCAGACCAGAAATGGGGCGAGGTGCCATGCGCCTTCATTCAGCTCAAGGAAGGCCAGACAGCCACGGAAGACGATATCCGCGCCTATTGCCGGGAACACCTTGCGCACTACAAGGTGCCCAAGTCGGTAGTGTTCGGTCCCGTGCCGAAGACCTCGACCGGCAAGCTGCAGAAATTCCTTCTGCGCGAACGCGCCGGCCAGGCGGCAGCAGCGTAAATCGACTGCGGGCGGCGTACCGTTCAAAGCCGCCGCCCGCTTCTCCACCGAATCGCGTAACACGGCAAGCCAGATCGTAAAGGATGCAATGCATGAATAATCTGGGCGGACTCGATATCGAGGATTTTTCGGTCGGCATGAATGCGACCTTTTCCAAAACCATTACCGAAGCCGACATCGTCCTGTTTGCCGGCGTCTCCGGCGACAACAATGCGGTCCACATCAACCACGAATTCGCGCAAGCCACGCCGTTCTCCGGACGCATCGCGCACGGCATGCTGACTGCCAGCGTGATCTCGGCGGCGATCGCCAACAAGCTGCCGGGCCCGGGCGCGATCTACCTCAACCAGAGCCTGACCTTCCGCGCGCCGGTGCGCCCCGGCGACACCGTACATGCCACCGTCACCGTCAAGGAAGTCCTGGCGGAGAAGCGGCGCGTGCTGCTGGAAACCACCTGCAAGGTGCGCGGCCAGACCGTCATCGACGGCGAGGCGCTAGTCAAGGTCGGCTCCGGGCAGGTGCTTGTCCAGCCGTTAGCCGGCGCCGCCGAGCACGGCAGGCTTGCAGCTTCGAATTGATAGAAAACAGAACCAGGGAATCACCATGAGCCAATACCAACCACCGCTGAGCGACATCGGATTTCTGCTCCAGCACGTCTTCAACTTTGACCAGCATGCGCAGCAATGCGGCATCGAGCTCGACGGCGACACCGCGCTTGCCGTCGCCGACGAGGCAGGCAAGTTCGCGCGCGAGCGCATCGCTCCGATCAATCGGATCGGAGACACCCAGGGCGCGCGCTGGGATGACAGCAAGGTCACGACGGCGGAGGGCTTCAGGGAGGTGTACCACGCCTTTCGCGAAGGCGGCTGGAATGGTCTGCGCTTTCCCGAGCAATTCGGCGGCCAGGGCCTGTGCGCGGTGATGTCCACCGTGGTTGAGGAGATGTGGCACGCCGCGAGCGTGAGCTTTGCGCTGTGCCCGATGCTGACCAACGGTGCGGTGGAAGCCTTGCTGACGGCGGCCAGCGACGAGCTCAAGGCGGCCTACCTGCCGAAGCTGGTCAGCGGCGAGTGGACCGGCACAATGAACCTCACCGAACCGGGAGCCGGCTCCGACCTGGCGGCAGTCCAGTCCCGTGCCGTGCGTCAGCCGGACGGCACCTACCGCGTGAGCGGCCAAAAGATTTTCATCACCTACGGCGAACACGACTTCGCCGACAACATCATTCACCTGGTGCTCGCCCGCACGCCGGATGCGCCGAAAGGCGTCAAGGGGATTTCGCTGTTCGTGGTGCCGAAGTTCCTGGTCAATGTCGACGGCAGCTGTGGCAAACGCAATGACGTGCGCTGTGCCTCGATCGAACACAAGCTTGGCATCCACGGCAGCCCGACTGCGGTGATGCTATTCGGCGAACAGGACGGCGCCGTAGGCTATCTGGTCGGTGAAGAAAACCGCGGGCTCGAATACATGTTCATCATGATGAACGAGGCGCGCTTCGCCGTCGGATTGCAGGGGCTGTCGATTTCGGACCGGGCCTATCAGCACGCGCTCGCCTATGCGCAGGAGCGCGTGCAGGGCCGCGCCGTGGGCGAAGACGGCAGCCAGGGCAAGACGATCATCCGCCACCCGGACGTGCGGCGCATGCTGCTGTCGATGAAGAGCAAGGTGGAGGCAATGCGCGCGCTTGCCATTTATGTAGCGATGCAAAAGGACATCGCGCACTCGGGCGCAGTCGATGCCGAAGCGCGCGCGCATGCGCAAAGCCGCATGGAATTGCTGATCCCGGTGCTCAAAGGCTGGTTCACCGAGAGCGCGCAAGGCGTCACCTATGACGCGCTGCAAGTATTCGGCGGCATGGGCTTCATCGAAGAAACCGGCGCCGCGCAGTTCTACCGCGATGCGCGCATTCTTACGATCTACGAAGGCACCACCGCCATCCAGGCCAACGACCTGGTCGGACGCAAGACCCTGCGCGACAAGGGCAATGCTGCGCTGTCGCTGATCGATACGATCGAACGGGATATCCGCGCGCTGCGCCAGCTCGACCACGCGACGGCCAACGCGCTGTCGGTACGTCTGGCCGACGGTTGCGACGCCTTGCGCAAAGCGGTGCGCTGGCTGCAGGAGCAAAACGAGAGCAACCCGCGCGCAGCCTACGCCGGCGCCGCGCCTTACCTGGAGTTGTGGGGCACGGTATGCGGCGGATGGATGCATGTGCGCAGGCTGCAGGCCGCCGTGCGCGACTTGGTGCAACCGGAACTGCTGACGGCGACCGCGCTCTCTGCGCAATTCTATGCCGAGCACATCCTGGTCGGCGCCCCGGCGCTCGGCGAAACCATTCGCACCGGTAGCGCAAGCCTTCTCGAATTCCCGGACACCGCCTGGCGGCTGTAACGAACGCACTCTTCTGAAAACATGACACAGACCCAAAATCTGATAGAACAGTATGGCCCGCGCGAGTCGATGGAATACGACGTAGTGATCGTCGGCGCCGGACCCGGC
>NZ_JWJG01000028.1:1803166-1870161 GCF_000818395.1 Noviherbaspirillum autotrophicum
TATTAACAGAATCGACAACCGACGCAAGAAGGTATGGACTTCCATCCTGTCACGGACTATTACTGCAGGGGAAAAGAGATGTCGAAGGTCCGGTATTGAGTGCTCCAAACCGGCTGCTACTGACTGCTTATGGCCGGAAGTGCATGGTCGACACCCTTGAGGCACCGGCTGCTATCGGCGGCCTTTCAGACGATCACAAGGGTGGAATGAAGGAGGACAGCCGCCCCAAAGCGGCCATCTACTGAACCAGCAGCAGACAGTGCGGCCAAGCTGTTCATTCTTTACCAAGAAGTCGAGAGATGCGCTGACAGGTGTGGTGTTCACTATGGGGATCGCAATTCTGAAAATGAGCGACACCTTAGCTTCGCTGATGAAGCGCTCGACAATGCGCTATATAAGGTCAAGGAAAATGGCCGTAATCAGGTCGTCTCTGAAGCGACTGACACTGTCGTGCGCCTGCACATAAAATAGCCATATTACTGGGCAGCCCTCCGAAATGTTTGGAAGAGACGTGCTCACCAATGTTGCTCGTCACTGGGGCGACTCTTCTTCATTGCCCCTTTCGTTAGGAAGTACTCTTCTCAAATGTATTGTGATCCGAAACTCTCAGGACAGGTCAGTCATTACGCTGCCCCTCCCCGCTGTTTAAAAACTTCCACGAGAAGGTCTGACCCTGAGGGTGAGTGTATAGGAGCCTTCCCGACGCTGACGAATCCAGGGGTCGTAATTCGACAGCGGAAGAGAATGTAACAGCGACACCATTGACGGCGTCAAGTCGCATGTACGTAACGCACGCTCCGTGTTCAACAAATGATATTTGGTTCGTAAAAGCGCGAAGGTGACGAACCATGCCATTAAGGATGGCAACAACTGCCCGGTCAGACTGTCGTGGAACATCGTCTCCATGCTTTGACCAAGCCAAACCACCAGCCAAACGACCCACATCAGGATCATCGCACGAACGCTGCGCCATTCAAAGGATTGCTTGACCCGGATAAAGCAGGTGATCGCCTCCACTTGGGTGCCTGAGAGATGCTCGAAACGCGGCGGTTCAGACTGCAGCGCGTGCATAGTTGGCCTCCTCAAATTTTTACTCTTTTAAAATTTAGCACGGATGATTTTTTCAACTGCACACAAGCTCGTGTCGGCTCGATTAATGTCTTTTAATCAACATAGCGTTTTGTTAATATTCGTTGCAGCTAAAATAATTTCCCATCTGCATTTTTCTCAAAATCCATCGAATTGTTCCTAATGTGCAAGGGACATAGGGTCAATGCAGTCCAATTAATTAGCATATAAACAACTAAAAGGAGTAGACATGAGTATGAGTAATCCAGTGACCGCAGTGCATTCGCGCTTCAGTCAATTCCTTGCCGTCCATCCTGATATCGGCCGACTGGTTGCCGACTTGAGTCCGGTATTTGCGTACGTGCGCAGTAATCCAGAAGCGGCCGAAAGTATTGTGCCCATGTACAAGCGCTGGATATTTGCGTCCCCTATCCGCCATTTTGCACTGCTTCAGGCGAGGCCACTGTGGCAGCGCGTGCTGTTGATGGCCTTCGGGATGACCTTGGGACCGTTGTGGACCCTGTTTCTGCACCAAATGGCGAATATTCGGGATGTGCGTTGGCGCGCGCATATGGTGAGCGCGATCCTCAAAGACGAAGCGTCCAAACGTCAGGCGCGCTCACAGACCATGACCGTGGACGTGCTAGGATCCGGGTCCGGGTTATATGTGATTGACGCATACCGGCGTCTACCGAGCAATTGCCGCACGCAATTTGGGCTAATCGACCATCTCCCGGAAACCTACGATCTCGCGCGACAGTATGCGAAAACGACCGGTCTGGACGTGACCACGTTTAACTCAACATTCCAACAGCACTGTGCCGATATTACGGCGCTGGAATTTTATGCGAATCAGGCCGGCACGCGCGATATGGTGTTGATGATTGGCGTGGGTGACCATATCGACAAGGTCATCAAGAGCCGGGTGCTGCGCGCATTGAAGGGCAGCGAACATCCGCAGGATGTGGCGTCGACCAACCCGGACATGATTCGTCTGATGAGCAAGATTAAATCGACGTTGAAGCCCGGCGGCGTGTTTGTCTATTCCTTCGTGCAAGCCAACGTGGAAGACGCGTATCTCGAAAAAGTCATTCGCTGGCGCCATCGCTACCGCACCCGCACCATGGTCGAGCAAATGTTTGCTGCAGCTGGCTGGGACAGTGACCAGATCGAATATGTGGCAGGCCCGACGGGCGTGCAGCATATCGCGATTGCCCGCGCCTGATTATCAAGACACTTTAACTGCCCTGCCGGCATCAGGGAACGCTCCCTGATGCCGGCAGGCGTACCACACCTCGAGATCGTCCGCCGTCATTGGCTTGGCAAAGAGGAATCCCTGCACATAGTCGACACCGATATTGCGCAAGAATTCGGTCTGATCGGCCGTTTCCACACCTTCCGCAATGGTTTTCAGTCCAAGCGATTGCGCTGCCGACACCATCGAACAGACCAAGGCTCGGGATCGATTGTCTTCGATGGACGAGGAAATAAAGGATCGGTCCAGCTTGACGACATCCAGCGGCAGACGCGCCAGACGCGACAGCGACGAATAACCGGTGCCAAAGTCGTCCAGATGAATCTGAGCGCCCAGTTGGCGGAATCGTTCAATGCGCTCCAGTGCAAGCGTTTCATCTTCAGCCAGACAGCTCTCCGTCAGTTCAATGTCCAGGAGGGATGGCGCGAGCCGGTTATCTAACAGCGCATTGGTGAAGTCCTCCATCAAGGTCGTGTGACACAGCTGTCTGGCGGAGATATTGACCGCAATACGCAGGTTCAGTCCGGATTTCTGCCATTTGTAAGCCTGGGCCGCCGCTTCACGAATGACCCATTTGCCGAGCTGAATGATCAGGCCGGATTCTTCGGCATAAGGAATGAACGCCGCCGGGGAAATCATGCCGCGTTCAGGAGATCGCCAACGCAGCAGCGCCTCTACACTGCGTGTCTGCCCAGTGGTCAGGCATACCTTGGGCTGATAGTACAAGTCGAGTTCGAACTTCGCCATTGCGGCGCGCAGATGGGTATCGAGCCAAATGTGTTCTTCGACGCGCGCATGCATGTCTTTTTCAAACGTAAGGAATGTTCTTCCGCCGTTTTCCTTGGCGACGTACTTGGCAGTGTCCGCGTTGCGAATCAACTCTGTGGCCGTGCTTCCGTGATCCGGATAAGTTGAAATTCCAATTTTGAAATCCGCATAGACAAGGCCGCTGCCCAGATCAAATGGCTCCTTCATGCGCGCCAAAATACGAGCAGCAACACGTTCTGCCGACTCCGTGCCCGCGCCACCGCCGAGCAGCACAAGGAAGGCATCTCCGCCCGAACGCGCCAGCAAATCGCATTCACGCAAACAACTGAGAATGACATCTCTCGCACGCTCGAGCAGTTGGTCGCCGACGGCATGGCCATACAGGTAATTGACCTTGGCGAAACCGTTCAGATCAAGCATCATGATGGAAAACGCCTGATCGGGCTGCTGCGCAATCTGGTTCTGGATAGTCTCCTGAATGGATAACCGGTTCGGCAGTCCCGTTAGCTGATCGATATGCGCCAGCGCCAAGAGCTTCTTCTGTGCGGCACGCTCTTCGGTGATGTCCGTTCCAGCCGAGATCAGGTGCCATTCATCCGGACCAGACCCACTCCTGACCAGCTTGTTGCGCCACCGGATTAAACGTTCGCCGCGTAAGGTTACGACCGGCCTCTCCATTTCAAAGGGAACGAGTTTTTGGAAAATCTCGGCGACTTTTTCTCGCGATTGCTCGCGCTGAAACCCTTGCGGAATAAAATCGAAAGCCGGTTGACCCAACACCTGCGCTTCACTATATCCAAACGTTTCTTCACACAACTTGTTGCACCGGCGAATCCTGCCCTCGTGATCAATCACGACCACTAGACAATTGACCTCGGCGAGCACGGTTTCAGTGTAAGCCAGCCCATTTTGCAAGCTGCGCACGACGGAATCCGTATCGGACAACATCGCTGCTGTCCCGTGCCATTCAGATTGGTTCATCCGCCGACCAACCAAGTGCATCCGGATCGTTTCCCCGCCAAGGACCGCTTCGACTTCCATTGCAGTGACCGTTCCCGAACTCGCGCGCAGTTGTTCCGTTTCGAGGGAATTAATGGTGACCGTGATCGCTTCGTATCCTTCTGCTCCAACCAGGGTCATGGAGCAACCTGTTGCCGGCAAGATCCAGCGCGGCGTTGCGGTTCCAAGTAAGCGTTGAAATGGATGGATGGAATTCAATGAGACCTCTGTCTGCTAACAATCTTGGCATTTCCTTAAGTCAATAATTTAGAGGCTATGTAATTTGATTGCAAGAAAGGAATCCCATACACCTTGGCCGACACCGGATACGTTGACACGATGGAGCCAAAGATGACTTCACAAGCCAACTGATGTGACGAGCCAATCAGAACGAGAGATACATGAAGCTCGCCGCACGTCTGAATGCAAAAGATGCCCAATATGCGCTTGATCTGGTAGTGCACTACCGACTTTATACTTTTTCCGTATGAACGCCGAACAACATTTCAGAACCAGCCAAATCTGCAAGGAGGCCGGCATCGATCGCGAAACCTTGCGTTTCTATGAAATACGAGGGCTGGTGCCTGAACTGCACCGATCGTCCAACAGTTACCGGGAATATCCGTCGGATACATTGCTGTGCCTGGACTTTATCCGCCAGGGCAAGGCCGCCGGGTTCACGCTCGCTGAGATTGGCCGGCTGCCGAGCCTGACGGCCGATAGCGATTTCACCGAGCTGCGTGCGGCAGCGGAATCGCAAATTGCCGCGCTGAATGTACGGATCGCCGAATTACAGGAAATGCGGGCCTTGCTTACCGAGCTGGCGAGCAAGCCGATCGCCGATGCCGACGTGGGGTGCCCGATTCTACGTTTATTTGCCAGGAAGGGAAGAAAATGAAGGTGTTCGTGACGGGCGCATCCGGTTTTCTCGGCAAGCACTTGGTGCAGCGCTTGCGCCAGGCTGGACATGAGGTGGGCGCGAATGGCCGTAGCCAGGAATGCCGCAAAGCGCAGATGCTGGCGGGCGTGACGCAGGTCGTCGACGGCTCAATGGAGAATATCGATGCCTGGGCTAGCACGCTGAGCGGCTACGATGTACTGGTGCATGCCGCCGCCCCGATCGAAATGTGGGGGCCGCGGCCGCGCTTTCGGGAGCAGATTGTTGATGCGACTGCCAGGCTGATTGACGCCGCATCGCGCCAAGGTGTCAGCCGCTTTGTCTACATCAATTCGGAATCGGTGTGGCAAGATGCCGATCCGCTCGTCGGCATCGATGAAACACTGCCGCCGGCGGCCGAACCGAATTCCTATTACGGGCACGCGAAGAAGCTGGCAGAACAGGCGGTGTTCGGGTACGACGGGCCGATCGAGCGGATCGTCCTGCGTCCGACCTTTATATGGGGCGAGGACTGCCCGGCGCTAGCCGGGATACTGCAGCAAGCCGCACATGACGGGTTTGTCTGGATTGATAGTGGCCGGGCGCCGTTCGAGGCGGTCCACGTCGACAACGTGGTCGAAGCGATTGTGCTGGCGCTCGATCATGGGCGCAGCGGCGAAGCCTATGCCGTGACCGATGGCCGCGAGTGCACCGTGCGCCAGTTTTTCAGTGCGATATTCGAACGGACTGGAATACGTGTTCCGCACCTGTCGCTGCCGGGCAGGCTGCTGCGGCCGGCGGCGAAACTGATGGAAAAGACGTGGCGCGCTTTCGGCGCTGCCACGAAACCGCCGCTCACGCGGTTCGAGGTGGCATTTGTGTCGCAGCCCCTGCACTACCGGATCGACAAGATCCGGCGCGAACTCGGATACCAGCCGGTCTTCGCCGACATGCCTTCGCAGTTGTATGCTTGAAGCGGGCGCCTGTCCCGCTGTGAAGCACGAATGGCGGAAAACGGAAAAATTGCTGAATGCGGGCTTCTGGCCGGATATACCTAGCCTGCATTTTTCCGGTACCGGCGGCTATACGCACGGTTGCAGACCTTCGCCTGTCGGTCGTGAACAGGAGCAGCCGACCCAAAGCTGCCTCTCGGTAAGTCAGAAAGCTGCCGTTCAACGCTATGCTGACCGGCGCCTCTGCAGCGCTGGGCACATGGCTAACATCGTCCGGGATATGCATCCGATGCGCGCCCAATTGCGAGGCTATCCAAAATCAGCTTTGTCTGAAAAATCGGTCAGGTGACTGAGGCATTACAGCGTTTGCCAAAGGGAGAGTGTCCCGTAGGCGTACGCCAGGCCAATGAGGCCACAGATGCCAGAGGAAATCCACCAAAAGGTATTTGAGTTTTCAGGAAATGCAGGCTTAAGAAACGGAAAGGCTATGGCCCTGACGAGATAGACGGCGCAGGCTAGAACTAGCACGAGTCGGATCAGTGGCAGTGGGCCGATGACTCCAGCGCCGGATAGGGCATACACCGACCATAGCAAGAGAATCATTGTGATCACCAGCGTGACAAGTGTCGGTCGGAGCCTTCCAGCCTCGGCTGCGCGAGCCATGCGTTCGCCAGCACCCATGAAGCGATAGGCAGGTGCGCCGATCAGGATGCAGGCCAGGTGCGCCATGGCGGCAGTCGCACTAAGCGCTGCGCCAACAACTAGAGCTTGAGCACCGGCACTAAGCATAGAGGAATGAGTTTTAACGTTCAACATGAGCGGATGTCCTGCAGCTGATTACGCCAGCGGCAGGACATCCGCTTGATGGGGGGGAAGGCCACGGTTGGTTCACTCACCTTCCTCCGCATGGCAGACAACGCACAGCTTATTTCTGTCCGGATCGCGGAAGTAGGCTCCGTAGTATGACGAGTGGTACTCGAGCCGCAAGCCTGGCTTGCCTTCTGATGATCCACCGCACGCCAGCGCAACTTCATGCGCCTTGCGGACCACAGCCCGACTCGCTGCTTGAAAGGCAACCATTTGTCCATTGCCCGCCGAATGAGGCTGACGATCGTACGGCACCCCGATGAGGAAGAGGGGCCTTGGGCCGCCAGCAGTTTGCCAACCTGCCCAAGGCCGACCGCGATCACAGAACCGACGCTCAATGCCCAGCGTAGCCATTAGAGGCTCGTAGAACGCCAGCGCTCGATCAAAGTCGGATACGCCGACGAAGACATGAGAGAACATGTGCTTGCCCTTTTTTCCCTGTGTCTAGCTTCAAATAGGGTGAAAAAATTTCTGTGTAACCTGGCAAGCTGTTCACCTATCCCGGCTCACCAATTCAGTTGGAACCCTTGCCGTTCCTGCCTTCCGATAAGGTACCGTGTTTTCATGCGGCATTAAATAAGCGGGAAAAGCAGACAGCTTCCGTGGATGCCCCATCCCGCATCGTCACCATCTTCCCAAGCTACTCGACCGAGTCCGGCGGTGCATTCGTGACAGGCATTACAGCTTACGCACCGAAGACGCGTACGTCTACTGGAGCTGATGGTATATCCGGTTTCACAAATTGAAAGGCCCCATGGGCATGGGAGCCGCCGAGGTTAAAGCTTTCCTGTCCTATCTAAGCAACGAGTGTCAAGCCAATCTCGCTACCCGCAAGCAAGCGCTTTGTCTGCTCGTCGTAGCGGGTGGGCCGGGCCGTGAGCGCGAGGTGCTGAACGTTGGCGCCAGCACTGTCGCAGTGCGCGGCGCGAGTGCACTCTTGGGTGTGCGCCAAGCATCTTTCGTGGCTAGTATTCTTCACCATCGGCACACGTGGCGCATATGCAGCTGGCATCTAAACCCTCCGCCTAGCGAACGCTTTGGAGTCCGCTGCGGTGGCCTAACTCTGCCACTCGTGTCGAACTGTCGATATAACGAAAGGGAGACCATGGGAAGATGCTCTTATCTTGATGCGCCGGAAAAAATGCAGAGCCTTCCGCTTGCGCTGCCGCAAGTATGAGTGACACGGGGCGGTCCCGTGTTCGGGGAAGCGCAGCTCGGACCATCCTGCTTGCGTAATCGATCCGGCGTTGAATGAGGCTGTGGCAAGTTGCTGCGGCACGTTCCGAAACCTGCGCACCGAAAGGCTGTCGTGAACAGGATGGCGCAGCTTGCCATTGCATCCGCGACGCTGCAAATTATCCTGTATTCGCGGAAAAGGAAACGCGCGGTTTTTCCATATTTTCAGAGGATGGTGAATCTATGCAGACACGAAAACTGGGACAGCAAGGGCTGGAAGTTTCGGCGCTCGGCCTTGGCTGCATGGGCATGTCCGAATTTTATGGCCGCGGCGACGAGGCAGAGTCGATGGCGACCATCCACCGGGCACTGGAACTGGGCATCAACTTTCTGGATACCGCAGACATGTACGGCCCGTTCGTCAATGAAGTACTGGTCGGCAAGGCCATAGGCGATCGCCGGGACAAGGTGATACTGGCGACCAAGTTTGGCAACGTGCGCGGCGAAAAAGGAGAATTCCTCGGCATTCGCGGCGATGCAGCCTACGTCCGGCAAGCCTGCGATGCTTCACTGAAGCGATTGGGTGTCGACCACATCGATCTGTATTATCAGCATCGGGTCGACCCGAATGTACCGATCGAGGAAACCATTGGCGCCATGGCCGAACTGGTTAAGGCCGGCAAGGTGCGCTATCTCGGTATGTCGGAAGCGGCGCCGGAAACCATCCGGCGTGCGCACAAGGTGCATCCCATCAGCGCATTGCAAACGGAATACTCGCTGTGGAGCCGTGATGTGGAAGCGCAGGTCCTGCCGACCGTGCGCGAACTCGGCATCGGCTATGTGGCGTATAGCCCACTGGGGCGCGGGTTTCTTACTGGTCAGATCAAGCGTCCCGAAGACCTCGCGGAAGACGATTACCGCCGGCATTCCCCGCGCTTTCAGGGCGAAAACTTCCAGCGCAATCTGAACCTGGTGGCGGAAGTCGAGCGCATGGCGCAGGAGAAGGGCTGCTCCCCGGCCCAGCTCGCCCTGGCCTGGGTGCTGGCGCAAGGCGAGGACATCGTGCCGATCCCCGGCAGCAAGCGCCGGCGCAATCTGGAGGACAACGCCGGCGCGCTGACGGTGCAGCTCAGCGCGGAGGATCTCGCGCGCATGGACCGCATTCTGCCGCCCGGTGCGGCGGCAGGCGACCGCTATGCGGCAGCGGCAATGCAGGCGCTTAACCGGTAGCGCGCCATGAACATGTCGCGGCGACGATACAACGCCGGCGCTGCGGGTTGCGGCTGCAGCCGCTCATGAGGCGGCGCGCGGAAAGAAACGCAATGCATGGCCTGCTCCGGTGCCGTCCGTTCCGCATGGAGACTGTTAACCCCGAGTCGATAGGCGCGGCAAGGAAGCGCTGACGCAGGATCTGCACCCGGCATGAAGGCAGGCCGCAGACGGCCGGTCGTTACTCCGGCTGCTATGTCCGCACCACTGTGTCGGGCGAAATCGTCCGACCATACATAGACGGCTTTGCCGCTAGTTCTGCGCTGACGGTGAAGTGGGCCTGACGTCCAAAAACGAAAGCTACGCGATCCCGAAAGCGGCCTTTCATCTTCGCTTGGCATGCGGCTCAGAAGTGTCGATGAAAGCCATGGCGATTCGTCCTGAAACTTATTCGGCGCGAAACCGGTTGTCAAGGAACCGCTATGCGTGTGTATCGCCCCGTCCGTTTCTGGTATTGCTTACGGCATCGGAAAGTCTGTATTTCCGAATCTTTTCATACAAGGTGCTTTTCGCTATGCCTAAATGCGTAGCCGCCTTGGTCAGATTGCCTTCGCAATGCGCGAGCGCATTACGAATCGATTCGACTTCAGCAGATTCCAGCGAATAGATTTTTGCCTGCGTGGATGCCAATGGCTCTTGCCTCGTGCCTGACGGGAGAGCGGCGCTGGGCAGGATTTCGGGTGGCAGACTGTCCGATGTGATGACGCTGCCTTGTGCCATGAGCAGGGAGCTCTCGACTGCGTTTCGAAGTTCTCGTACATTGCCGGGCCAGTCGTAGCGTTCAAGGCAGGCGGCGGCTTCATCGTCGAAGGTGGGCGGTGCCATGCCGTAGCGCTCGCAAAGACGATGCAGCCACTCGGCGACGAGCGCGGGAATATCGCTTCTGCGCTCCCGCAGCGGCGGTATGCAGACGTTGGTGACGGCGATCCGATAGAACAGATCCATGCGGAATTTGCCCTGCGCAACCTCTTCGCGCAGGTTACGGTGAGTAGCTGCGATGAGGCGGATGTTGACCTTGCGCGGGGCATTCTCGCCGAGCCGGTAGATTTCCCCCTCTTCCAGCACGCGAAGCAGGTGCGGCTGTATATCGATCGGCATTTCGCCGATTTCGTCGAGGAACAGGGTGCCGCCATTCGCGGCTTCGATCTTGCCGGCGGCGCCAGACTTGCGGGCGCCGGTAAACGCGCCCTCGGCATAGCCAAACAGTTCGCTGGCAAGCAGGTCGCGCGACAGGCCGCCGCAGTTCAGGGCAACGAAGGGGCCGCTGGCGCAGCTGCTGCTCTGGTGGATACCCTGCGCAAACAACTCCTTGCCCACCCCGGTCTCACCGAGGAGCAACACGGGTACCCGCGACGGCGCAAGTTTTTCCGCCTTGGCGACGGCGGCACGGAGGGCGGCGCTCTCGCCGACGATCCGGGCAAACGGCGTTGCGCTCTTCTCTTTCGTCCTGGCCGCCCGCAAGGACATGGATGCGGCGATGCGTGCCGCGGCGGGCATGACGATCAGGAAGCCGAGCACCGCTCCGTGATCGCGCATGGTGTCGATATGCGCACTGCGCAGCCATTCGGGCAGGAGCGCCGGAGCGTCGCCCGCAAGGGCGCTCGTGCTGGCTACCGGCGCCGTATCTCCCAGCTTCACGGTCACGCCGCGTTGCGCAAGCATCGTCGCCGCGTGCTGGTTGGCCTTGACGATGCGCCCGTGTTCATCGATCACGAGCACGCCATCGTTTCGGTCGGAACCAAGGTACTCAGCACACCGGTCGAGCAGACGCATGCGGCGCTCCATCAGGAGCCGCGCCAGCCGCCCCTCGATCCGGTCCGCCAGTGAAACGGCCAGTGCCAGGCTGTGGCGGCTATAGGTATGGGCGAGGCCTGATACATCGATCACGCCGAGCACGCCATGGTCAAGCGGATCGCGGATCACCGTCGCCGAACAGGTCCAGCGCTTGATGCCCGCGCAGAAGTGTTCGGCGCCGTGGATTTGGACTGGCTGCTGGAGTGCAAGCGCGGTGCCGATGGCGTTGGTGCCGCAATTGATTTCCGTCCAGTTGCAACCCGGGATCAGCCGTACCTCGCCGGCCGGTTCCACGATGCGTGCATCGCCTGCCAGTTGCAGGATCACGCCGTCCGGGTCCGCCAGCAGCATGATGGTGCCGGTCTGGGAAAGGAAGTCGCGGGTCTGTTCGATCAGCGGCATGCTCGCATCCATCAGCCGCGCATTCTTTTCGAGACTGGCGGCAAGCCGGCCGTCGTCCAGCGGTGGCGGCGCGCTCTCGGCCTTGGGATTGACCCTGCTGTCCAAGCAGCGGCGCCAGGACTTGTCGACGACGCTGCGAAGTCCGCCGTCCGGCAACTTGTCACCGCTAATCATATGTTCCCAGGCAAGAAGAACGCTGGCGTCGTGGTCGGGCCGGGAAATCCAGTCCATCGGCGTGCTTGTCATCGGCATTCCGTGTCTCCTTGGGGACCGGATTCTCCGGATGGGCGTCCGGTTCCGGCTTGTCGATATTGTGTATTTGGAAAGGAATGGCTTCTATCCTACTCCCATCCGCCGGGGCGATGCCAGCGGCCGTAGGTGATGACGATTAAGCAAGATGCAAACCAGCGCAGGTCCCGGGCCAAACTGTCTTGGCAGTAGCGAAAACCGTTCGAAAACACGACGACCGTCCGAAAATCGGACGGTCGTATTCCGGACGTGGCAAACGTGAGTATCAGTCGGCGCGCTCAGGCACCGGCAGCTTCACCCATTCCGCATAGAAGGCCTCGATGTCCGGCTCGAAGTCATGCACGACCGGGTACCACGGCGTCGGCGCTTCCACGTCGTGCATGGTGCCGCATTCCGGGCAGTAATACTCGCGGTAGACCTGCCATTTGGTATCGGGCGCCATCATCTTCGGATAGACCTCGGTCATCGCTTCCTCGTTGTCGCGCACGTAGATATTGGCATGCAGCTTCCAGTTTTCCCGGTAGTCGCAGAACACGTGGCCACAGTCGCATTGCGTAACCCATTTCTTCGTCTTCGCCTGCTGCACGATATACATGTGCGGCCCGAGCGGCAGGACGATGCGGTCTTTCCAGCCAAGCTTCTTTTGCAGCGTATCGACATACATCTGGAAGCGCTCTGCATCCTTGGGCATCGACAGCATGCGCAAGGTGGTGTCCCAATCGAGCTTGCCGTCGACCAGGTTCTTGATCTGTTCACTGGTATAGGTAGTCATGTTGATTCCTTTCTGTTTGATCTGGCAGGCTCATTCTTCGACCAGCACGACGGTGTTGACGTCGGGCATCTGAGACAGGTCCATGCGGAACTTCGAGCCGTAGGTCGGCACGTCGAGTTCGTCCTCGGTCAGCGTCCAGGATTCCGGGAGATCCCAGAAGTCGCGGAACTGCTGCTCGAACTTCTGCGACAGGCCAAAGCTGGTCGCAAACATGTGCTGTACTTGCGGAGCGGCATGCTTGACCAGGATGTGGTCGCGCTCGGCTTTCATCCACTCGGCGGTTGGCTGCGAACGGGCCAGTCGCTGCTTGCGGATTTCCAGGCGCTGCAGCGCAGTCTTTTGCGCGTCGACATGCCATACGCCATTGGCATCCATCGTCGCGACCGCGCCGTAGACCTTCTGCGCGTACTCCGGCAGCAGCAGCGCATTGTTGAGATCACGCGCGATGCCTTCCGGCTCGCGGTCGAGCGGGTCGCCGAAGCCTGGGCCGCCGCGCAGGTAGTTCAGGTACAGGTCGTAGTTGTCGTAGCAGTCCTCGGTCGTCATGCACTGCTTGTCGCGCTTGACCACCGCACCCGCGTTGAGATGGTTTTCGTAGTCGGGCAGGTCCGGATTGAGGTCGCCTCCGAGCGGGAGGGAATCGCCCGCGGCAATCCGCTCCTTCAGGCCGGTCTTGTGCGCCTCGAAGCGGTAGCCGGTCGCCGCCGGATAGCCACCCATCAGGCCCCAGTCGCTGTTCATGTAGCCATTGCCCATGAAGAACATGGTCCAGTCCTGCGCGTTCCAGACCATGCGCAGCGTCTCGAATCCGCAGCCGCCGCGATATTTCCCGTAGCCGCCGGAGTTGGTCTTGATGTTGCGGCCAAGGTAGAGCAGCGGCTCGGCCATTTCCCATATCTCGATGTCGCCCATGTCGCCTTCGGGATTCCAGATCGCCGCCGCGTGGCTCAGGCCATCCTTGATCGCGCAGGCGCCGGTGCCGCAGGACGACGCTTCGAAACTGTTGACCGCATGGATCTCGCCATCCTGGTTGATACCCCCGCCCTGCAGCCAGTTCGAGGTGTTGGCATTGCCCGCGTTGACTTCCTCGAGGTAGCCGCGGCTGAAGTAGGCCTGCGACAGGCCGCGCCACATCGCGCTCCAGCCGGAGACGAGGAAGTGCCAGGCGTAGGCGTGGCCGGTGCGGCGGTCATCCGGATTCATCCATGTGCCCTTGGGCAGGTGGAACTCCGTGCCGAAGTAGGCGCCATCATTGATGCGCTGCGTCGGCACCAGGGTCTGCGTCATCATCACCCAGATACCGCTGGTGAAGGCGACCTGGTGCGCGTTGTACGAGTGCCAGCCCCAGCGGCTCGCGCCCTCGAAATCGAGGCGCCATGTGCCGTCCTTGCGGATCTCCATCTCGACCGGCGAATGCATGATCGAATCGAGCTTGGCGAACGCGTTGGATGTCTGCACGTCCTCGTGCGCATAGGGCACGTCGACGAAGGCCACCTTGCGGTACTTGCCCGGCAGCGTCATCGCCTTGATGCGCGTTTGCAGCCCGCGCCGTCCTTCCTCGATCACTTCGAACGCGAACTTCTCGTAGGCTTCCAGGCCTTCCTCCGCAATCACCTCTTCGATCAAGTCCCGGATCATGTGGCAGCCGGCGATACGGGTACGTTCGTCGAGAATCCAGTATTTCGGCGTACGCACCGAGCGCTGGCTCTCGTGCAACCAGTCGCGCAACGGCGTGTCATTCACGCCGGTCTTGCGGCAGGTGATCATGTAGCCGTCGCCGAAGCGCTGCGTCTGGCCGGTGGACATCGAACCCGGCGTGACGGCGCCGGTGTCGATCACATGGGTGACGCCGCCGACCCAGCCGACCAGCTTGCCATGCGCGAAGATCGGCACAATGGTGGCGATGTCGCACGGGTGCACGTTGCCGATCGAGCAGTCATTATTGGTGAACATGTCACCGGGGTTGATGCCGGGATTGGCTTCCCAGTTGTTCTCGATCATGTACTTGATCGCTGCGCCCATCGTGCCGACGTGGATGATGATGCCGGTCGACGTCAGGATGCAGTCGCCGGCGGCGTTGTAGAGCGTGAAGCAGAGTTCGCCTTCCTGCTCGACGATCGGACTGGCGGCGATCTTCTTCGCCGTTTCGCGGGCATGCACCAGGCCGCCGCGCAGTTTCGAGAACAGCTTTTCGTAGCGGATCGGGTCCTTCTCGCGCAGCTCCAGGCGGGTCAGGCCGTTGTAGTGGCCGGTGTCGGCGGTGCGCTTGAGAATGCCGTCGCGGAATTCCTTGAGCGTTTCGCCGGTCTTGAGCAAGTCGGCAAAACCAACTTCCTTGGTGGACATCATGTTCATGGCGTGTCTCCTTAGTTCGTTTCTTTGAGATGAAAGAGGCGATGCTTGTCGAGCGTGGTCGAGAAACCGTTCGGTACGACAAAGGTGGTGGCGTCGGATTCGATGATGGCGGGGCCGACGATCGTGTTGCCCGGCTTGAGGGCCTCCATCTTCCACACGATCGCGTCATGCCACTTCTTGTGGCGGTACAGCGGACGGGTACCGATCAGTGCTTCCTTCGGCGGCATCAGGTCGCCTGCCGGGTCTTCCGGCAGCACCGGCTTTTGCGTAACGACCATGCCGCGCATGATGGCGCCGGTGACGGAGAAGCCCAGCTCGGGAGACTGTGCCGAACTCGCGTACACCCGGCCATAGGTTTCCTCGAATGCGTCGACGATGCGGTCCCAGTCCTCGGCGGTCGACGCAGTGGCGATCGGCGAGCTGATTTCGAGGTCGTTGAGCTGCCCCATGTACTGCATGCGGTAGCCAGGACGCAGAATCACCTCCTCCGGCTTGAAACCGTTGATCTTGAATTCCTCGATCACCTTTGCCGCGAGGTCGGCCCATGCATCCTGGATGGTTTGCGCTGCCTGTACCTTCGCCTCATTGCCGGCATGCTGCGGCAGCGCCAGGTCCACGCTCTTGTCGTAACGGTATTCAAAGTCCGCGCATGCGCAACCGAAGGCCGAGAAACCTGCCGCCCACGCCGGCACGACGACGTCCTTGAAGCCAAGTCCCTCCGTATAGCCATAGGTATGCACAGGGCCGGCACCGCCGTAGGAGAAGCAAACGAAGTCCGTCGGGTTGTAACCCTTGGCGCTGACGTTGGAACGCAGGTACTCGCGCAACTGCAGATCGAGCAGTTCGATCACGCCGGCGGCCGCATCTTCGACCGACAGGCCGAGCGGATCGGCGATCTGCGCCTTGATGTGCTGGCGCGCGCGGTCGACATCGAGCTTGATGGCACCGCCAAGGAAGTTGTTCGGATTCAGGTAGCCGAGCACCACGTGGCAATCCGATACGGACACGGTATCGAGTCCGCTCTCCGGCCAGCAGGTGCCGACGCGGTAGCCTGCGCTGTCCGGACCGAGCTTGATCGCGCCGCTATACGGGTCGAGGCGCACAAAACTGCCCGCGCCCGCGCCGACGGAATCCATCGTTACCAGCGGCAGCGAAAGCACCAGACGCGCCATGTCGGGATCCGAAGCAATGGCGAAATTGCCCTTGGTGATCAATGCCATGTCGAAGGAAGTGCCGCCGATATCCGAGCAGGCGACGTTGTCGTAACCGAGCACCTCGCCCAGCAGCTTGGAGCCGATCACGCCGCCGATCGGGCCGGACACGATGGTGCGCGCCAGCTCCTTGGCCTTCCAGCTGATCGTCCCGCCATGCGTGGCCATCACCCGCAGGTCGAATTTCGCACCGTGCTTCTTGAAGCGGTCGCTGACTTTTTTCAGCGTCTCGCGCGACGGTTCAGCCGCATAGGCTTCCAGCACCGTGGTATTCATGCGGTGGCTTTCCTTGCGTTGCGGGTAGTAGTCGACCGATGCAAAGACTGGAACCTGGGAACCTATCTTCTTCAGCTCATCTCGCACCACGTCACGTGCACGCTGCTCGCTGGAGCCGTTTTTGTGCGACTGCAGGAAGCAGATGACGATGGCCTTTGATCCTGCAGCAACCAGCTCACGCGCCGCCTTGCGCACCTCGTCCTCGCGTAGCGGGATCACGACCTTCCCCTGGACGTCGGTGCGCTCGGTCACGCCGCGCGTGCGTGACAGTGGCACCAGCGGTTCGTCATAGCGGTGGGTGTTGAGGTGGATGCGTTCTTCCAGTGCATAGCCGAGATAGCTTTGTATCGCGCGGCCCATGGAATGCACATGCTCGAACCCCTTGTTGACCATCAGGCCGACATCCAGCCCCTTGCGCTGCACGACGCGGTTCAGCATCGCCGTACCGGAATACACGCAGGTCAGCAGTTCCGGATACACGTCGTCAACAGTTCGTTCCCAGTGCGCGAGCGCGTCCTGTGAAGAGTTGAAAATGGCGAGCGACTCATCCTGCGGGTTGCTCTGCGCCTTGCCCACGACGAAACGTCCGTCGGAGCGCACAAAAAAGGTGTCGGTCATCGTGCCGCCGGCGTCGATGCCCATCACCTGTACTTGGGACTGTACTTGCATAGCGATATCTCCTTCCGTTGTTGTCATCCACGCGTGCAGAAGCGCAGTACGTGGTCAAACGCACCCGATCAAGCGAGGTGGTCGGAGCGCTGTTTCGCAAGGGCTGTGCCAGAGGGAGGAGGAGGACGTTTTCCCTTTTCGATCAATTACTTACAGCTTGGGAGAGGCTTGAAAGCCGGCAGATCAGAGAGGCGTACGACGCCGAGCGCCGTGATTTCGGACGGGAGTGTCGTACGATTTTCGAACAGCGATTCTCGCTATGGCTTTACATTGATCGGTGTATCGATATCGTGCAGGTCGGTTGGCCGGGCCTCACGTTGGGAACAACTTTGGCCATGATATTTTTCCTATCGGCGGAAAGCATGGAATGAACAGTGCGTTTACTGCCCGGTTGTTGCATACGAAGCTTAGTAACGGCAATGGCCGTTTCAGGTCACAAAGTAATCGCTCTAGCCCATGATCACGTCATCAAAACGGACGGTTCTCGCAGCGGCGCAACGGCCGACAAGACACCGGGCAGGCTTTGACAGGAAGCATATCGGCTGCAAGCGCGGCTTGCGGCTTGCGCAGGCGCTGCAAGCGCACTGAGCGCCAGGAATGCTGCCGCCGGCAAGCGGCTTAGCGGAAGGGTGCGCAAAACCGCCGCAACCGAAGCCGGATCATGCGCGCACCGGCGTTCCTCATCCTCGTGTAACGCGTGGCATGGTTCTTGTATGGAACACCCGAACCATTCCTATAAGGTCGGAGACTCACATGCCTGAAGCATCCCTGGCGTTTGGCAGCCTGATGGCGTTTTCCCTGTTGTTCGGACTCAAGCATGGCTTCGATGCGGATCATCTGGCCAGCATCGACGGTCTGGCGCGGCTGCATGTGCAGCGCGGCGTGGGCCGCCTGGCGCGTTCGGCCGGGTTGCTGTTTTCGCTTGGGCATGGGGGCACGGTGCTGGCCGCCGCCTGGATCTTCGAATGGCTCGGCGCCGGCAGCCTGCCAGACTGGTTGGACCCGCTGGGCGCCTGGATCTCGATGCTCTTTCTTGGCGCGATAGGCATCACGAACCTGCGCAATGCATTGCGTCCGGCCGGGCATGCGCCGGCGATGTCGCCATTGGCGCGCTCGGTCATGCGCCTGCCGCTGCCGCCCGGCATCTGGGGTGCATTGAGCGTGGGGGCGGTCTTTGCGTTGTCGCTCGATGCGCTGTCGCTGGCCGCGTGGTTCGGCATGGCCGGCGGCAGGCATGGCGGACTGACGTCGACGCTGGCGCTGGCGGTGTGCTTCGTCATCGGCATGGTGCTCACCGATAGTATCAACGGCGTGGTGGTGGCCAGCCTGATCCGACGCAGCGAACGGTTCGTGGAACGCGCCGGGCGGATGTTTTCGCTGCTGGTGGCCGGCAGCGCGCTGCTGGTGGCGGGCTTCGGCGCGTCGAGGCAGGCGTCGGGCTTCATCGACGGCTGGGCCGACGGCAAGGAGCTGCTGTTCGGCCTGTCGGTACTGGGGATTATCCTGTGCGGCTACGCGCTGGCGCGGCGCATGCATCAGTCCGCCGCGCGGGCGATGCCGGAGTGCTGACCCGCAAACCTAATCGACTTCGAGTTCCCGCACCTTCAGTTCCAGCCCGCCGGTCGGCTGCACCTGGTAGCCGCCGCAATGCGGGCAGGGGTCGTAGCGCTGGCTGATCGGCACGGTTTTGTCGCAATGCATGCAATAGCCCTCGCCGGGTGTCTCGATGATGTCCAGCCGCGCGCCGTCGGCGATGCTGTTCTTGACCACCGCATCGAAGCAAAAGCGCAGCGCGTCCGCCTCCACGCCGGCGAGCGCCCCGACTTCCAGCCACACCGTCTTCACCTGCGAAAAGCCGTTCGTTCTCGCGCTGTCTTCGATTACCTGGAGCACGCCTTCGGCGAGTGACATTTCATGCATGGTCAACCTCGATCTGATGGGAAACGCACGGGTCCAGCGCCTGCACCAGCCATTCGGCGCAGGCGCGCGCCTCATCTTGGCTCGCTGCGGCGCACCCGGTCAAGCCTTGCGCGCAGGGGCCGGCCGGATGGAAGTTCCACTCCGTCGGCGCAACGATGCGGTAAGCGCTGATCGCGCCCTGCGAATCCAGCGCCACATGGTGCAGCAGCAAGCCGCGCGCATTCTGCACCCAACCCACGCCAATGCCGGGCGCGGGCGACAAGCCCTGCACCCAGCGTTGCCGGGACGGGGTTTCGGCGAGCAGATCCGCGAACAGTTGCGGGATTTCATACAGCCGCGCAATCAGGCGGGCAAATGGCGAAGGCCCTGCATCGCGCAGCAGCGCGTCAATCAGCGGATGATCCTGCATGCGCGCCAGGGAACCGGTTTCCATGCACTGGCCGTTCCAGTGCGGCAGCAGCGCAAAATCCGGATCGTCCGCGAGTGCGGGCAGCAGGACGGCTTGTACGTGTTCCGCATGCACCGGCGGCATCAGGGTCGCGGTGCAGGATGCACCCGGAATGGATGGCTGATGGCAGCGCAGCAGGCTGGCGCCGGTAACGGTATTCGCTTTTGCCAGCACGGCAAGCAGCGCCTGCTCATCGATGGACTCGCGCAGCGCAGCCATGCCGCTGCCGAGCAGCGCCGAGCCGGCCTCCGATTCGATCTCGTGCAGCTGACGGCGCCAGCCGGCGTCGTCGATGCCGGGAGCGGCAAGGGCGGCAAAGCGCCGGCGCAGTGACGCCAGACACTGCACATCGGGGGGAAGACCGGCCAGGCGCGGCAAGTCGAGCAGGAAGCGCCACAGCAGCTCCTGCAATGCTTCCATCAGCACCAGCCGCTCGCGCCGTGGCGGCACGGCGGGCACGCCGCCGGATTGTGCGGCATCCAGCGCCGCTGCCGCAGCGGCGGCCTGCGCCTTGCCGCACAGGCTGAAGACGGCGGGAATGATTTGCAGCGCTTGCGACGGCTGCTTGCCGCATAGCAGAGCATCAATGGCCGGCAATGCGCGCGGCGTGATGCTCGCGCTGGTGATGCGGCTGCCATCCCAGTGCAGATGCAGCCCGATCTTTCCTTCGGTATTCACAGTTCGCAGCCGGAAAACAGTATGCGGTTAGGCCGGTGCATGATCGACGATCGTCGCCAGCAGCGCCAGCGTTTCCAGCGCGCGCTCGTGTTCCACGCGCTCGTACGCAAAGCCGCCCGCCTGGATCAGCAGGTAGTCGCCGGTCGCAACCGGCTCCGAAAGGAGCATCAGGCTCACATGGCGTAGTTTGCCGAAGGCTTCCACCGTCGCCATGTCGCCTTGCATGGCGACGATGCGCGATGGAATGGCCATGCACATTACGCTGCCTCCGCCGTCGCAGGCTGCACGCGCACTCCTAGCAGCGCCAGTTCGGCGGCGATGTGACCACACAGGACCGGCAGCAGCGCTTCGACTTGCGGCGTGAGCGCCATGCCGGTTTCCAGCGATACCGGCTCCACGCCGAAGACCGTCACGCCGCCGGGCTGTTCGTCGTTCAACGTCAGGGTCGCCAGCACATCGGACAAGCCGACCTGATGCGGAGACAGCTTGGTCTTGAAGAACACCGGCACGTCGTCGCCGGCGATCTTGACGATGGTGGCCGGCGCCTTCCTGCTGCGCACTGCATCGACGATGATCAGGTGCGTCGCGCACGCCAGGTCTTCCAGCATCTCCATGCCGGTGGTGCCGCCGTCGATCACTTCCACCTCGGGCGGCAGGCGATACTCTTCCCTGAACCGTTCGATTGCGCGCACGCCGACACCTTCGTCGGAAAGGAGGATGTTGCCGACACCGAGGATGATGATGCGCATTTACAGCACCTGTACTTTCACGACTTCGTTCTGATCGGTATCGAGCACATGCACCGCGCAGGCCAGGCAGGGGTCGAACGAGTGCACCGTGCGCAGCACTTCGAGCGGACGTTCCGGGTCGGCCACCGGCGTATCGAGCAGCGATGCCTCGTACGGGCCGATCGCTTCGTTTTCGTTGCGCGGCGCCGCATTCCAGGTGGTCGGCACGACGCACTGATAGTTGCTGATCTTGCCGTCCTTGAGCACCACCCAGTGCGACAGCGCGCCGCGCGGTGCCTCGTGGAAGCCGACGCCGGTCACCTCGCCCTTGGGGAAGGTCGGCCGGTTGAAAGTCTTGTGGTCGCCCTTGGCCAGGTTATCGATCAGCATCTGCCACTGTTGTGCCAGCAGGTCGACCTGCACCGCGCAGGACACCGCGCGCGCCGCATGACGGCCGATGGTCGAGTGCAGCGCGGCGACCGGCACCTTGGTCTTGGCGAGCGAACTGACCGTGTCGAGCGTCTGGTTCACGTACTTGACGGTCGGCGCATGCTCGGCGGCCACCATCGCCAGCACCCGCGCCAGCGGGCCCACCTGCGCCGGCTTGCCGTAGAAGGTCGGCGACTTCACCCACGAGTATTTGCCGTTGTCCTGGAAGTCGGTGTAGTCCGGATCGGTCTCGCCCTTGAACGGATGCAGCGCGCCCTTGCCGCCCTTGTACCAGGCGTGCTTGACGCTTTCCTCGACGCCGTCGCGGAAGAACGCGTCGCCGAAGCTCTTGATCGCCTTGAAGGTGGCCAGGTCGCCGTCCTTGATATAGCCGCCGGGAAGCGCGAACTGCGTGCCCTTGGTGTCGAGCGGCAGGTCCGGCACCGCCAGGTATTCGGTGACGCCCTTGCCGATCGCGGTCCAGTCGGCATAGTAGGCGCCGATGGCGGCGACATCGACCAGATAAACGTTCTTCACGAAATCGGCCAGTTCGTCGATCCAGCCCTTGACCGCCAGCAGCCGCTCCATCGTCAGCGACGATTGCGAGTCGAAATCGATCGGGTTGGACACGCCGCCGACCGCGATGTTCTGGATGTGCGGCGATTTCGAGCCGAGCACGGCGACGATTTTGCTCGCCTTGCGCTGCACTTCCAGCGCCTGGAGGTAGTGCGTGGTCGCCAGCAGGTTCACTTCCGGCGGCAGCTTCATCGCCGGATGGCCCCAGTAGCCGTTGGTGAAGATACCGAGCTGTCCGGTGCCGACGAATCCCGTCAGGCGCTCCTTCACCTTCGCGAATTCATGCCGGCTGTTGCCGGTCCAGCTCGACAGGCCCTCCGCCAGCTGCGCGGTCTTGACCGGATCGGCCTTCAGCGCCGAGGTGACGTCCACCCAGTCCAGCGCGGACAGGTGGTAGAAGTGCACGATGTGATCATGGATCGCATGCGCGGTGAGGATCAGGTTGCGGATGTATTGCGCATTGAGCGGAATTTCCATGTCGAGCGCGTTTTCGATCGCGCGCACCGACGTGATCGCATGGACGGTGGTACACACGCCGCAGATGCGCTGCGTGATCGACCAGGCGTCGCGCGGATCGCGCCCGAGCAGGATCTGCTCGACGCCACGCCACATCTGGCCCGATGCCCATGCTTTTTTGACCTTGCCGCCGTCGATTTCGCAGTCGATCCGCAGGTGGCCTTCGATGCGGGTGATGGGATCGATCGTGATTCTTTTTGCCATGCTTCTCTCCTAAACTGTTTCTTCTTTCGGAAGGATCGGCAAATACCGAACCAATACGATGTAACCCAGCACTTCCATCGCGATGATGCCGATGGTGACCATGATTTCCGGCACCGACGGGAAATAGCTCCAGTCGGAGCCGCTGTTGTAGCCGACCAGATAAGCGTTGATGCGCAGCAGGAAGGCGCCGGTCATCAGGCTGAATGCCGCGAGGAACAGCTGTGCCGGCTGGTGGCGCGCCTCTTCGTTGCGCAGCAGGATGAGCGGCGCGACGAAGGCGGCGAGTTCGAGCCAGCACATGACGGCGGTCAGCTCGGGGCGGAGCAGCTGCCCGAGCGCGCCGCGCAGCGCCAGGTCCGCCACGCGCACCACGAGATAGGCTGCCACCGTCCATACCATCAGCCTGGCCAGCTTGGTGAGCAGGTGCATTTCGAGCTGGAGCTTAAAACCCGAGGACGCGAGGCAGGATTCGAAGATCACCACCGAGAAGCCGGTCGTCACCGCCGTCATCAGGAACAAGAGCGGAATCAGCGTGGTCTGCCACAGCGGGTGCACGTGGTTGCCCATTACGATCAGCATCGAGCCGAGCGACGACTGGTGCATCGTCGGCAGCACGATGCCGAGCGCGATGAAAAAGAACAGCACCTTGTTCAGCTTGCGCTGCGCGACCCGGAAGCCGAACTTCTCGAAGATCGCCGGCGCGAACTCGATCCACATCACGAGGATGTAGGCCGACACGCACAGCGCCACTTCCAGCATCACGGAATTGACCTGCGCATAGCCGGGCCAGAACACATGCCAGAAGTTCCAGTAGCGGCCGAGGTCGATCGCCGCCGACATGCCGGCCAGCGTATAGCCGAACAGGCTGGCCAGCAGGGCGGGGCGCACCATCGGGTGGTATTCGCCGCGGTTGAAGATATACACCAGCAGCGCCATCACATAGCCGCCGCACGCCAGCGCCGAGCCGATCATGACGTCGTAGACTACCCAGATGCCCCAGGTCTGGCCGTCGCTCAGGTTGCTGACCGCCCCCATGCCGTAGACAAAGCGCACGCCGAGGATGGCAACCGCGATCGCCACGAAGATCGCCAGCGTGATCGTGGTCGGCGTGACCAGCGGTCCGCCCAGCGGCGCGGCCGGTGCATGATGTGCATTAGACATCGGAACCTCCTTGCTTCTTGTCGTCGGGGGCAGTGTGGTCATCGCCGTCGTTGTCCTTGGTGGTGCGCTTGGCAAGGAAGCTCAGCACGCCGAGGAAGGCGATCGGCAGCGCCATGCCGCTGTAGAGCGTGTGCTGCAGCGTCTCCGAGGTGGCCGCATAGGAGCGTTCCGGCAGCGTCGGCATGCCGAGCTTCTCGAACGGCACCGCCGACAGCTTCAGCACCTGCGTGCCGCCGACTTCCTTGTCGCCGTACAGATGCTGCACATAGGTGGCGGCCGGTGCGGTATGCGGCACTTGGTCGCGGGTGGTGAGATTGCCGCGGGGGAAAGACGTTTCCTCGCCTGGCTTGAGCGCCAGGCGGCGCTTGGCCTCGACCTTCAGGTCCTTGACCTTGCCGAACAGCGTCGCGCCGGTCGGGCAGACTTCCGCGCATGCTGCGTACTTGCCGTCCTTCATCCGGTGCCGGCACAGCTGGCACTTGGAAATCTGCGGAATCGCCTTGTCATACTCGAAGCGCGGCACGCCGAACGGGCAGGCGGCGACGCAATAGCGGCAGCCGATGCAGGCATCCTTGTTGTAGCTGACCACGCCGGTCACCGGGTCCTTGGTCATCGCCTTGGCCGGGCAGGCTGACACGCAGGACGGGTCCGCGCAATGCATGCAGGAGTTCTTCATGAACGCAAAGCCGTCGGTCTCGCTGTTGCGCGTCTCGCCGGTGCCCTGCTTGTAGAACTTGATCACGTTGAGCGTCTTGCCCGACAGGTCAATCGGCGTGTCCCACAGCTGGTCCTGCGTCGAGAATTCGGGCGGCATGCCGTTGACTTCCTTGCATGCCGCCACGCAGGCCTTGCAGCCGACGCACAGCGTGCTGTCGAACAGCAGGCCGACTGCCTCGGAGGGCATCGGATTGTTCTCGCGTGCCTCCACCGTGGCGGACGAAGCCAGCAGCGCGCCGCTGCCCAGCGCACCCTTCAGGAAATCGCGCCGGTCGATGCTCATGGTTCTTTCCTCTCGCTGCCGGCGGCCGGCTTGTCCGCAGACTGGCTCGGGCAGCCGCCGCCGGCGCTCGGGCATTTGCCGAGATTCTTAGCCATCGTCACAACACTGCCGGCCACCGCGCCACCGGCCGCCGCCACCACCGCCACTGCGCCCAGCGACGCACCCTTGCCTCTTTCCTCGGAGACGCGCGGATAGCTGACCGGCGGCACCGTGTTCTTCAGCTCGGCCAGCGCATGGATCGGCTTGGCAAAGCCCACGCCCTGTTCGGTGCAGCCGATGCACGGGTGGCCGGTCGCCACCGGCCAGCTGGCGCAGCCGACGTCGCCGAACAGGATGGTCGGGCAGTTGGAGTAGGTTTCCGGCCCCTTGCAGCCGAGCTTGTACAGGCAATAGCCCTTGCGGTGGCCCTCGTCGCCGAATTCCATGGCAAAGCGTCCGGCGTCGAAGTGCGCGCGGCGCTCACAGTTGTCGTGCACCAGGCGCGAGTAGGCGAACTTCGGTCGGCCCTTGCCATCGAGCTCGGGCAGCTTGCCGAACGTGAGGAAATGCACGACGGTCGACAGGAAGTTATAGGGGTTGGGCGGGCAGCCGGGAATCGTCGCCACGGTCTTGCCCAGCACGTCGGACACGCTGGAGGCGCCCGTCGGGTTCGGCCCGGTGGACGGCATGCCGCCCCAGGAGGCGCAGCTGCCGATGGCGATCACGGCCGCCGCATCCGCCGCGCATTCCTTGAGCAATTCCAGCGCGGTCTGGCCGCCGATCTTGCAGTACACGCCGTTGTCCTTGGTCGGGATCGCGCCTTCGACCACCAGCAGGTACTTGCCCTTGTTGGCGGCCATCGCCGCCTTGCGCGCCGCTTCCACCTGATGGCCGGCGGCGGCGAACAGGGTCTCGTGGTAGTCGAGCGAGATCACGTCGAGTATCAGCTTTTCCAGCGTCGGGTGTTCCGCCCGCAGCATCGACTCGGTACAGCCGGTGCATTCCTGGAAATGCAGCCAGATCACCGACGGCCGCTTCTTGCTCGCGACCGCGCTGGCGATCGCCGCATCCGCGCCCTTGGGCAGCCCCATGGTTGCCGCCATCGCCGTGCAAAACTGTAGAAAACTACGCCGTGAAATACCGAGGCGCTTCTCGACCGCGGCAATGCCGTCGCCATTACCGCCGTGCTCGTTCCTGCTCATCTCGCTCCCCTTTTCCGTTGATGTTCGAAGCGCATCGACTGGAAGTTGTCATACCAATCATGAAGAGCGCCGCGTGATTCGCCGTGCGCGGCGCCGTTTGTTGTTTTTGCCTGGGGCTGTCACGAATATTGCAAGGACAGTGGCCAGGGCGAAACGGCGGTGACTGCGCAACTTCTGTGCCACGGGCGACCGAGGGATGGAAAAGCGCGGCAAACCAAGACGGCGCGTTACACGGGGGATGGCTGCAAAGCCTGATGCCACAATGCTGCCCGGGAAAAACCGCGGTTTCGGCTGCAATCGCAGATTCCAGTTTGATCGGCGATTGCAAAGCGCGTGACCGGCAAGTCGGGCCGATTGCCGGCGCCGCACAGGGCGTGTGGTGGCAATTCACCTTCCAGGTTGGACACGCAGGTGGAAGCTGACTAAGATGATGTGCCGGTGAAGCGCCGGCGGGGAGAGCGAAGATGTGCGTGGTATGCGGATGCAGTGGCAAGGGGGGCGCGCAGGCGTCCGGCGATCAACTGGAAAGTAAATTGCCATATCGGCAAGTGAGCAGACCGCTGGGCGCCTTGCATCACCATCATCATCACGGCCATGCTCACGAACACGTCCATCAGGCGCCGGCCGAGGAGGATGTCCACGTTGCCGCCGACCCCGATACCGGCGATCTGCATTACGGCCACGGCCCGGCGTGCGCATCGGTGCCCGGCATCAGCCAGTCGCGCGTGGTGCGGCTGGAGCAGGATGTGCTCGGCAAGAACAACCAGTACGCCGCGCAGAACCGCGCGCATTTCGCCCACCACGGCATCCTCGCGCTCAACCTCGTCTCCAGCCCGGGATCGGGCAAGACCACGCTCTTGTGCGCCACGATCGAAGCGCTCAAGCAGCGCGCCGCAGCTCTTCCGGTCGCGGTGATCGAGGGCGACCAGCAGACCAGCAACGACGCCGACCGCATCCGCGCCACCGGCGCGCCCGCGATCCAGGTCAATACCGGCAAGGGCTGCCATCTCGACGCGCAAATGGTCGGCAATGCATTTTCCCGTCTGCCGCTGCACCACCATCATGAACACGATCACGATCATCACGATCACCACGCCGGGCAGGGCGGCATCCTGTTCATCGAAAACGTCGGCAACCTTGTCTGCCCGGCCATGTGGGACCTCGGCGAAGCCGCCAAGGTGGCGATCCTGTCGGTGACCGAAGGTGAGGACAAGCCGATCAAGTACCCGGACATGTTCGCTGCGGCGCGCTTGATGATCCTGAACAAGGTGGATCTGCTGCCTTACCTGAATTTCGACGTCGACAAGTGCATCGAATATGCGCGGCGCGTGAATCCGCACATCGAGATCCTGCAGGTGTCGGCGACCAAGGGACAGGGCATGGATGCCTGGCTCGACTGGATACTCGCCGGCCAGCGCGCCGTCGCGGAGGCGCAATGAGCGTCCCGGCCCTGGAACTGCCGGCCGCAGCCGGCGGGCGGGTGCTTGCCTGCGGCGCCTGGCTCAAGAATGCCGCCTGCCTGCTGCACGGCACGCACGTGCAGTGGTCGCCGATGCACGGTGACCTGGGGGATCCCGCCAATTGCATCGCGCTGGAACAGTCGGT
The DNA here is from genome assembly GCF_000818395.1 of Noviherbaspirillum autotrophicum. GTDB lineage: Bacteria > Pseudomonadota > Gammaproteobacteria > Burkholderiales > Burkholderiaceae_D > Noviherbaspirillum > Noviherbaspirillum autotrophicum. The sequence goes on from NZ_JWJG01000028.1 coordinate 1,830,573, forward strand.
GGACGCGCTGCTGCGCCAGACGGGCGGGTGCGTGGAGGCGCTCGCGCACGACCTGCATCCCGATTTCTTCAGCAGCCAGCTCGCGCAGCGCGTGGCCGGGCAGCTCGGCGTGCCGGCCATCGCCGTGCAGCATCACCATGCGCATATCGGCGCGGTGGCTGCCGAGTACGGCTTGCACGAACCGGTGATCGGACTGGCGCTCGACGGCGTCGGCCTCGGCACGGACGGCGTGGCCTGGGGCGGCGAATTGCTGTGGGTGCAGGGCGCCCAATGGCAGCGGCTCGGCCACCTGCAAACGCTCGCGCTGCCCGGCGGCGACACCGCCGCCCGCGAGCCGTGGCGCATGGCGGCGGCGGTGCTGCATGCGATGGGACGCGGCGCGGAAGTCGGCACCCGCTATGCCGGCAAGGTCGGCGCGCCGGCGGCGCAGACGGTGCAGGCGATGCTGGCCAAAGGGGTGAACAGCCCTCCCGCCACCGGCGCCGGGCGCTGGTTCGATGCTGCCGCCGGTGCGCTCGGCATCAGCGTGAAGCAGGCGTTCGAGGCGGAAGCGGCGATGGCGCTGGAAAAGCTGGCGGCCGGCTATCTGGCCGAGCACGATGCGCCGCAGGGCGAATATGCCATCGGCGATGACGGCGTGCTCGATTTGCGGCCGCTGTTTGCGCAATTGTTCGCGCTGACCGACAGCGGCGATGCGCAGGAAGTCGCGCGCGGCGCGGCGCTGTTCCATGCGACGCTGGCCGATGCGCTCGCCGAGTGGGCCGCGCAGGCGGCGCAGCGCCATGGTGTGCGCGCGGTGGCGCTGGGTGGCGGATGTTTTTTCAATCGCGTGCTGACGTCGCGCCTGGCTGCCGCGCTCGACCGGCGCGGTCTGGCTGTCTTCCTGCCGCAGAAGGTGTCGTGCGGCGACGCCGGCCTGGCGCTCGGCCAGGCCTGGGTCGCGGCGCAGCAGTTGCCATCCTCCCCGAAAGGAGCAGAAGTATGTGTTTAGCCATCCCGGTCCGCGTGGTCGAAGTGCGGCCCGGCCAGCAGGCGGTGATCGACCTGGCCGGCGTGCGCAAGGAAATCTCGACCGCGCTGGTGGAAGACGTGTCGGTCGGCGAGTATGTGATCGTGCATGTCGGTTATGCGATCGGCAAGGTCGATCCGGATGAGGCGCAGCGCACGCTGGAGATGTTCAACGAAATGGAACAGGCGCAGGCTTCGCCGCCGCCAGCCGCACCGGAGCAGCTCACATGAAGTACATCGACGAATTCCGCGACGGCGAGGTCGCGCAGAAAATCGCCGCACGCATCCATGCCGAAGTCCAGCCCGGACGGCGCTACAGCTTCATGGAATTCTGCGGCGGCCATACGCATGCGATTTCGCGCTACGGCGTTTCCGAGCTGCTGCCGGAAAGCGTACGCATGATCCACGGCCCCGGCTGCCCGGTCTGCGTGCTGCCGATCGGGCGCATCGACCATGCGATCAAGGCCGCGCTGGAGCACAACGCGATCGTCTGCACCTACGGCGACACCATGCGCGTGCCGGCGTCCGACGGCCTGTCGCTGATCAAGGCCAAGGCGCGCGGCGGCGATATTCGCATGGTGTATTCGGCCGCCGACGCATTGAGGATCGCACTGGAAAATCCGCTGCGCGAAGTGGTGTTCTTCGCGATCGGCTTCGAGACCACCACGCCGCCCACCGCGCTGGTGCTGCGCGAGGCGGCCGCGCGCAAGATCGACAACTTCAGCGTGCTGTGCTGCCACGTGCTCACGCCGTCGGCGATCACCCACATCCTCGAGTCGCCCGAGGTGCGCGACTACGGCACGGTGCCGATCGACGGCTTCATCGGCCCGGCGCACGTGAGCATCGTGATCGGTTCCGGCCCCTATGAGCATTTCGCCGAAGAGTATCGCAAGCCGGTGGTGGTGGCCGGCTTCGAGCCGCTGGACGTGATCCAGGCGATCCTGATGCTGGTGCGCCAGGTCAATGAAGGCAGGTCCGAGGTCGAGAACGAATTCGTGCGCGCCGTCACCACCGAGGGCAACCTGGTCGCGCAGACGCTGGTGTCCGACGTGTTCGAGCTGCGCACCACCTTCGAATGGCGCGGGCTGGGCGAGGTGCCGTACAGCGCGCTGCGCATCCGCTCCGCCTTCGCAAGCTACGACGCGGAAAAGAAATTCGGCCTGGCCTACAAGCCGGTGGCCGACAACAAGGCCTGCGAGTGCGGCGCGATTTTGCGCGGCGTGAAACGGCCGACCGACTGCAAGCTGTTCGGCACGGTCTGCACGCCGGAGAACCCGATGGGATCCTGCATGGTGTCGAGCGAAGGCGCGTGCGCGGCGCATTATTCCTACGGACGTTTCAAGGATATCCCGGTGGTGACGGCATGAGCGGCATGGTGAAAAAAAACTACACGCGACCGATCGACTTCAAGAACGGGCGCATCGACATGGGCCATGGCGCCGGGGGGCGCTCATCGGCGCAACTGATCGAGGAACTGTTCGTCGCGGCATTCGACAATGAATGGCTGCGCCAGGGCAACGACGGTGCAAGCCTGTCGCTACCCGCCGGCCGGCTCGTGATGGCCACCGACGCCCATGTGGTGTCGCCGCTGTTTTTCCCTGGCGGCGACATCGGCTGCTTGTCGGTGCACGGCACCATCAACGATGTGGCCATGATGGGCGCGACGCCGCTGTATCTGTCGGCCAGCTTCATCCTAGAAGAGGGCTTTCCGCTGGCTGAGCTCAAGCGCATCATCGAATCGATGGCGGCCGCCTCGCGCGAAGCCGGCGTGCCGATCGTCACCGGCGACACCAAGGTGGTCGAGCGCGGCAAGGGCGACGGCGTGTTCATCAGCACCACCGGCATTGGCGTGGTCGCGCCCGGCATCGATATCGACGGCGCTTACGCGCGGCCGGGCGACGCGATCCTGGTGTCGGGTCACATCGGCAGCCACGGCGTGGCAATCATGTCGCAGCGCGAATCGCTCGCGTTCGAGACCGAGATTCTTTCCGATACGGCCGCGCTGCACGGGCTGGTGGCGGCGATGCTGGCCGCCGTGCCCGCCGTGCATGTGCTGCGCGACCCGACGCGTGGCGGCGTGGCGACCACGCTCAACGAAATCGCCAAGCAGTCCGGCGTCGGCATGCTGCTCGACGAAGCGGCGATCCCGGTGCTGCCGCAGGTGGAGGCGGCCTGCGAATTCCTCGGCCTCGATCCACTGTACGTCGCCAACGAGGGCAAGCTTCTCGCCATCTGCGCCGAACAGGATGCTGAACAACTGCTGGCGGCGATGCGCGCGCACCCGCTCGGCGCGGACGCGGCGCGCATCGGCACGGTGATCGAGGATGCGCACGGCTTCGTGCAGATGAAGACCCGCTTCGGCGGACGGCGCGTGGTGGACTGGCTGTCCGGCGAGCAGCTGCCACGCATTTGCTGAGAAAGGTCGGTAATGCGCATCCTGTTTTTGACACATAGCTTCAACAGCCTCACGCAGCGCCTGTTCGTCGAGCTGCGCGAGCGCGGGCACGAGGTGGCGATCGAGCTCGACATCGCCGATTCCGTCAGCGAAGAAGCGGTGGCGCTGTTCCAGCCTCACCTAATCGTTGCGCCGTTCCTCAAGCGCGCGGTGCCGGCTTCCATCTGGCAGCACCATGTGTGCCTGATCGTCCACCCCGGCATCGTCGGCGACCGCGGCCCGTCCTCGCTCGACTGGGCGATCCTCGATGGCGAGCGCGAATGGGGCGTGACCGTGCTGCAGGCCAATGCCGAGATGGACGCCGGCGACATCTGGGCCAGCCGGACTTTTCCGATGCGTGTGGCGAAGAAAAGCAGCCTCTATCGCAACGAAGTGACGAGCGCCGCGCTGGACGCGGTGCTGGAAGCGATCGGCAAGTTCGAGCGCGGCGAAAGGCCGCTGCCGCTGGCCGAAGCCGGCGCCACCTGCGGCCGACTGCGGCCGCTGCTGCGGCAGGAGCAGCGGCGCATCGAATGGTGCGCCGACGACACCGCCACCGTGCTGGCGAAGATCAACAGCGCCGATGGCTTTCCCGGCGTACGCGACAGCCTGTTCGGCATCGACTGCTTCCTGTATGACGCGCACGCGGCCACGCGGCGCGCGCTGGATGCGGTGGGCGGGCAGGCGGGTGAGGTCGTCGCGCGGCGCGAAGACGCTGTCCTGCGGCGCACCGCCGACGGTGGCGTGTGGATCGGTCACACCCGCCTTGCGCCGGGCGACGCAGTCGCCGACAAGCCGCTCAAGCTGCCGGTTGCGCTGGCGTTTCCGGCGCAGGTTGCGCGCCTGCCGGAGCTGCCCGCGTATCCGGAGCGCCCGGACGACGAGTGGGGCGAGTTGCGCTACCGCGAGCAGGATGGCGTTGGTTATCTGTCTTTCGATTTCTACAACGGCGCGATGTCCACCGCGCACTGCCGGCGGCTGCGTGAAGCCGTGGCCGAGGCGCGGCAGCGGCCGGTCCGCGTGCTGGTGCTGTTGGGCGGCGAGGATTTCTTCAGCAACGGAATCCATCTGAACTGCATCGAGGCTGCGGCCCACCGGCCGGATGGAAGCGCCGCCGACGAGTCATGGCACAACATCAATGCGATGGATGATCTGGCGCTGGAAATCCTGAGCGCCACCGACCAGCTGACGATCGCCGCCATGCGCGGCAACGCCGGCGCCGGCGGGGTGTTTCTGGCGCTGGCGGCCGATTCCGTGTGGGCCCGGGAAGGCGTGCTGCTCAACCCGCACTACAAGAACATGGGCAACCTCTACGGCTCCGAATACTGGACCTACCTGCTGCCGCAGCGGGTAGGCGCAGAGCAGGCGCGTGCGATCACGCAAAACCGCATGCCGCTGTCGGCCGCGCAGGCCGCCCGCATGGGACTGATCGACGCCGCCTTTGACGCCGACGAAGCGTCGTTCATGCGGGAAGTGACGCGGCGCGCGAGCGCACTGGCCAAGGCCGGTGACTACGCCGAGCGGCTGGCGGCCAAGCGCGAACGCCGGGCGCGCGACGAAGCGGCCAAGCCGCTGCAGGCTTACCGCGACGAGGAACTGGCGAAAATGCGGCGCAATTTCTTCGGATTCGATCCCAGCTACCACGTCGCGCGCTATCATTTCGTGCACAAGATGCCGCATGCCTGGACGCCGCGCCACCTTGCCATCCACCGCGATGCCTGAATGATCATGAATGTCATCTCCCCGAACAACCTGTCGACCGTCCTCGTGATCGACGATGAAACACGCTCGCAGGATGCGATCCGGCGCACGCTGGACGAGGATTTCAACGTGCTAACCGCCGGCAGCGCCGACGAGGGGCGTGCCGTGCTGGAGCGGCAGCAGGTAGCCGTGGTGCTGTGCGACCAGCGCATGCCGGGCATGACGGGCGTGCAGTTCTTGAAGGAAGTGCGCGAACGCTGGCCGGACGTGGTGCGCATCGTCATCTCCGGCTATACGGATTCCGAAGACATCATCGAAGGCATCAACGAAGCGGGCATCTACCAGTACCTGCTCAAGCCCTGGCTGCCGGACCACCTGCTCGACACGGTGCGCAGGGCGGTCGATGCGCGCAGCCTGCAGTCCGACATGCACCGCATCAATCTCGAACTGCGCACCAGTGCGCCGGTCTTGCGCGCACGCGCCGCCGAGCGGCAGGCGGTGGTGCGCGACGCCTTCGATTTCCGGCGCATCGTGCGCGCGCCGGGCAGCCCGATGGATCAGGTATGCGAAATCGCCACCCGCATTGCGCGCTACGACTTGTCGGTGCTGGTGCTGGGCGAATCCGGCAGCGGCAAGGAACTGCTGGCGCGCGCGATCCACTATGCCAGCCCGCGCGCGCCGCGCGCCTTCGTGATGGAAAATTGCGCGGCGATGTCGGAAACGCTGCTCGAATCGGAGCTGTTCGGTCACAAGCGCGGCTCGTTTACCGGCGCGTATGAGGACCATGTCGGGCTGTTTCAGCGTGCCGACGGCGGTACCGTGTTCTTGGACGAGATCGGCGATACCTCGCCCGGCTTCCAGGTCAAGCTGCTGCGCGTGCTGCAGGAAGGCGAAGTGCGCCCGGTCGGCGCCACCCGCGCCATCCCGGTGAATGTCCGGGTGATCGCCGCCACCCACCGCAATCTGGAAGAGGATGTGCGCGCCGGGCGCTTCCGCCAGGACCTGTATTACCGTCTGGCCGGCATGACGCTGTCGATGCCGCCGCTGCGCGAGCGCTCCGGCGACATCCCGCTGATCGCCGACGCGCTGCTGCAGCAGGCGTCGCGCGAACTGGGCAAGCCGGCGATCCGCTTCACCCCCGGCGCGGTCGCCGCGATGATGGCCTACCCATGGCCCGGCAACATCCGCGAGCTGCGCAATGAAATCTTTCGCGCGCTGGCGCTGAGCGACAGCGACGAGGTCGCTGCGCATGCATTCTCCAGCAAGGTGCTGCAGGGCCAGCCGGGCACGACCACGCTGAACGGCCGGCACGCGCCCGGCCATGCCGGCATTCCGCAATCCGGCACGCTGCAGGAGCGGCTGGACGCGATCGAGGCGGTGATTCTGAAGGAAACCCTGCTGCGCTACCGCTGGAACAAGACGCATGCATCGAAGGAACTCGGCCTGTCGCGCGTCGGCCTGCGCGGCAAGTTGGTGCGCTTCGGGCTGGAGGAAAAATGAACGCTCCCATCGCGGCCCGCGCCGGCATGAATGTACTGTGGCTGCAGTCCGGCGGCTGCGGCGGCTGCACCATGTCGCTGCTGTGCGCCGACACCACGGATTTCTTCGGCACGCTCGGCGGCGCCGGCATCAATTTGCTGTGGCATCCTTCGCTGTCGCTGGAGAGCGGCGACGACGCGCTCTCGATCCTGCGCGCCTGCCGCGACGGCGCGCTACCGCTGCATGTGCTGTGCGTGGAAGGGGCGATGCTGCGCGGCCCGCGCGGCACCGGGCGTTTTCACCTGCTGGCCGGCAGCGGCACGCCGATGGTCGAGTGGGTAAGAAGCCTGGCTGCCGTGGCCGACCATGTGATCGCCGTCGGCACGTGCGCCGCGTATGGCGGCATCGCCGCCGGCGGCGGCAATCCCACCGACGCCTGCGGCCTGCAGTACGACGGCGACCAGCCCGGCGGCCTGCTCGGCGCCGCATACCGTTCGCGCTCCGGACTGCCCGTAATTAATATCGCCGGCTGTCCGATCCATCCGCAATGGGTGATCGAAACCCTGATGTCGCTTGCCGCCGGCCCCTTCGACGCCACGCAGCTCGACGCGCTCGGTCGCCCGCGCTTCTATGCGGACCGGCTGGTGCACCACGGCTGCACCCGCAACGAATTCTACGAATTCAAGGCCAGCGCCGCCAAGCCTTCCGATCTCGGCTGCCTGATGGAGAACATGGGCTGCAAGGGCACCCAGGCGCATGCCGACTGCAGCGCACGGCTGTGGAATGGCGACGGCTCCTGCCTGCGCGGCGGCTATGCCTGCATCAGCTGCACCGAACCCGGATTCGAAGAGCCCGGCCATCCGTTTCATGTCACGCCGAAGATCGCCGGCATTCCGATCGGCTTGCCGGCCGACATGCCGAAGGCATGGTTCGTCGCACTGTCGTCACTGTCGAAATCGGCCACGCCTAAACGCGTGCGCGACAATGCGCGCTCCGACCATCCGGTCGTCACGCCCGCGATCCGCAAGACCCGCCTGAAGTGAGTCCATCATGTCACGCCTGATCGTCGGCCCATTCAACCGCGTCGAGGGCGACCTCGAAGTCCGCCTCGACATCGATGGCGCGCGCGTGCGCGAGGCATGGGTGAATGCCCCGATGTATCGCGGCTTCGAGCAGATACTGCAGCACAAGCATCCGTTCGATGCGATGGTATACGTGCCGCGCATCTGCGGCATCTGCTCGGTGTCGCAATCGGTGGCCGCCGCCAGGGCGCTGGCCGACGCGATGCAGGTCGCGCCGCCGCCCAATGGCGCGATCGTCACCAACCTGATGCTCGCTACCGAAAACCTGGCCGATCATCTCACGCACTTCTATCTGTTTTTTATGCCGGACTTCGCGCGCCCGGTGTATGCCGGAATGCCATGGCATGAAACGGTGCGGCAGCGCTTTGCCGCGCAGCAGGGCGAGCATGCGCGGCAGGCGCTGCTGGCGCGCCAGCGCTGGTTCACGCTGCTCGGCACGCTCGGCGGCAAATGGCCGCATACGCAATCGATTCATCCGGGCGGATCGGCGCGCGCCATCGACGCGTCGGAGCGGATTCGCCTGCTCGCGCGCATACGCGAATTCCGCGCCTTCCTGGAGCGCACGACGTTCGCCGCGCCGCTGGAGCAGATCGCCGCGATAGACAGCGAGCCGGCGCTGGCGGCGTGGCATGCCGGTGCGGCGCCGGATGCCGGCGACTTCCGACTGTTCCTGACGCTGGCGCAAGGCGCGGCGCTCGACACGCTCGGCAAAGGCCCCGGACGGTACCTGGCCTACGGCTCGTATGCGCAGCATGACGGCACGCCGCTGTTTGCGCGCGGCTTGTGGGATGCCGAGCAGGACATGGCGATGCCGCTCGACCTGTCCGCGATTGCGGAGGACGCCACCAGCGCCTGGCTCGCCGATCAGGGCGGTCCGCGCCACCCGCGGCAGGGACTGACCCTGCCGGCGCCGGACAAGGCCGATGCCTATACCTGGAACAAGGCGCCGCGCCTGGGCGGGCACGTGCTGGAAACCGGCGCGCTGGCGCGACAACTGGTGCACGGCCATCCGCTCATCCGCGACGCGGCGCGCCGCTGCGGCGCAACCGTCTATACGCGCGTGCTGGCGCGCCTGCTGGAACTGGCGCTGGTGGTGCCGGCGATGGAAAGCTGGCTGGCCGCGCTGCGCATCGACGAACCGTATTTCACCGATGCCCCGCTGCCGGAGCATGCCGACGGAACGGGGCTGACGGAGGCGGCGCGCGGCAGCCTCGGGCACTGGATCGCGATTCGCGACGGGCGCATCGCGAACTACCAGATCGTCGCGCCGACCTCCTGGAATTTCTCTCCGCGCGACGCTCAGGGTGTGCCGGGCGCGCTGGAAGCGGCGCTGGTCGGCGCCCCGGTGCGCGCCGGCGAAACGGCGCCGGTGTCGGTCCAGCATATTGTGCGTTCATTTGATCCATGTATGGTGTGCACCGTGCATTGATCGGGTACCGTGGCGAAAAAGAACAGAAGAACAGGCGAAACCGGGAACACAACACATGCCGCAACGCAGACCGAAAAGCAGAGTGCCGGCGCGCGCGCCGCTCGGCGGACTGGGCAATCAGCCGCCGATCGAGGGTGTCGACGAGGCGACCTGGGTCGACGTGATCCAGAAGATGGACGAGGTGTATTCGCAGCTCGTGCGCGACGAGATCGCGCTGGAAGAGAAGAACGAAGAACTCGAACGTTCGCAGCGCTTCATCTTCAGCCTGTTGTCGGCGATGTCGGATGTACTGGTGGCCTGCAACCAGCTCGGCGAAATCGAGGAAACCAATGTCGCGCTGCGCGAGCTGGTCGGCCTGAGCGAAGCATCCTTGCGCGGCATGCCGATCTACCGCCTGCTCGCCGACGAGGCAAGCGTGCGCCGGGTGCGCGAAGTGATCGAGCAGGGCGACACGCAGCGGCTGTGCGAGGTGGTCGAACTTGCACTGGCCAGCGCGGCAAGGGATGCGGTGCCGGTCGAGGTCAACTGCACGCCGCGCATCGACAGCAGCGGCCGTCGCGTCGGTTACGTGTTCGTCGGCCGGCCGGTTGGCGAGCTCAAGCGCGCCTACCATGAACTGCGCGAGACCCACGAGGCGCTCAAGCGCACTCAGCGGCAGCTGCTGCATTCGGAAAAGATGGCCTCGCTCGGCCGGCTGGTGGCCGGCGTCGCGCATGAACTCAACAATCCGATCAGCTTCGTGCTCGGCAACGTCCATGCCCTGAAGCGCTACAGCGATCGGCTGTCGTCCTATCTCGACGCGGTGCACGACGCGGGTCGCAACGATACGCCGCACCATGATCTGGACGCATTGCGCCAGCGCTTGCGCATCGACCGCATTCTCGACGACTTGCCGTCGCTGATCGAAGGCACCATCGAAGGCGCGCAGCGCACCGCCGATATCGTCAGCGGGCTCAAGCGCTTCTCGGTCGTCGACCGGGAGGAAAAGGGCGTGCTCGACCTTTGCGCGGTGGTCGAGCGGGCGATCCACTGGGTGCGCAAGGGCACGGCGCCGGAATTCGCGGTGCACTGGCAACCGGGAGGGGCGCTCAATGTGACCGGCAACCCCGGCCAGTTGCTGCAGGTGCTGATGAACCTGATCCAGAATGCTTACGATGCCGCCACCGCCGCCCGCGTCGCGCAGCCGCAGCTGTGGATCGAGGGGCGGGCCGACGCGAACCTGGTGTCGCTGGCCTTGCGCGATAACGGCCCCGGGATTGCAGCCGAGCACATGTCGCAGATCTTCGACCCGTTCTTCACCACCAAGCCGGTCGGCAAGGGGACCGGGCTGGGCTTGTCCATCAGCTACGGCATCATCGAGCAGCATGGCGGCCGGCTCTATGCGCGCAATGCGGCCGAGGGCGGCGCGGAATTCGTGATCGAGCTGCCTGCCGGGCCGGCATACTGAACACTGCGGCGCACTTCGTGCAGAGTGCGCCGGCTTCGTAGTACCCTCTCGTGATGAACACTACCACTATGACTCACATCGACACCCCGGCTGCCGGAGCGTTTTCCGCAGCCCTTTTCATCAAGGAAATCGGCCGCGGCAGCAAAGGCGCGCGCGGCATATCGCGCAGCGATGCCTGTCAACTCTACGCCGCCATGCTCGACGGCCGCGTTTCCGATCTGGAATTGGGCGCGCTCGTGATGGCGCTGCGCATCAAGGGCGAATCGGTCGACGAGATCGCCGGATTTCTCGATGCGGCGGAAGCGTCGTTCGACAAGCTGGACAATCCCGCCGGCCAGTATGCGCCGGTCGTCATTCCGAGCTACAACGGCTCGCGCCATATGGCGAACCTGACGCCGCTGTTGGCGCTGCTGCTTGCGCGGCAAGGCGTTCCCGTGCTGGTGCACGGCGTGAGCGCCGACCCCGGGCGCGTGACGACCGCCGAAATCTTCCGCGAACTGGGGCTGCCGTTGGCGCAGTCGCGCCAGCAGGTCGCGGCAGCCTTTGCCGCGCGCGAGCCGGTCTTCATGCCGATCGAGGCGCTGGCGCCGAAGGTGGCGCGCCTGCTGGCCTTGCGGCGCGTCCTCGGCGTGCGCAACACCACGCATACGCTGGTGAAGATCCTGCAGCCGTTTGCCGCGCCGGCGCTGCGCCTGACCTCGTACACGCATCCTGAATACCTGGAAATGCTCACCGCCTATTTCACCACGGCCGTGCCGACGGCGCGCGGCGACGCCTTCCTGATGCGGGGAACAGAAGGGGAGGCCGTGGCCAACGCCAAGCGCGCGCAGCAGATCGAATGGTTCCACGACCATCAGTGCACGACCGTGGTGCATAAACAGGAGCCGGTGGACGAACTGCCGCCATTGCCGCACCAAAGTGATGCCGCCACCACGGCCCGCTGGATCGAAGCGGCCCTGCGCGGCGAGCAACCGGTGCCGCAACCGATCGCGGAGCAGGTGGAACACTGTTTGCATGTAGCAAAGCGTCTACAGGCAAACAGTGTGTCCCATGAAAACGCAGGGTAAAGTCTTCCTCGTCGGCGCCGGTCCCGGTGATCCCGAACTCCTCACCATCAAGGCGGCCAGGGCAATTGCCTTGGCCGACGTGATCCTGGTCGACGACCTGGTCAATCCGGATATCCTCGACCATGCGCGTTTCGACGCGCGCATCGTCCAGGTCGGCAAGCGCGGCGGCTGCCAGTCCACGCCGCAGGAATTCATCGAGCGCATGATGATCGCCGAAGCCCGGGCCGGCCGCTGCGTGGTGCGCTTGAAGGGCGGCGATCCGTTCATCTTCGGGCGCGGCGGTGAAGAGCGCGCGCACCTGCAGGGCGCGGGCATCGCCGTCGACGTCATCAACGGCATCAGCAGCGGCCTGGCCGCCCCGGCGTCGATCGGTGTGCCGCTCACCCATCGCGACTGGAGCCAGGGCGCGGTGTTCGTGACCGGCCACGGCAAGACGCCGCACGCCAATCCCGACTGGGCGGCGCTGGCAAGGCTGGACATGACCCTCGTGATCTATATGGGCGTGGCGCGCTGCGGCGAGATCCAGGCCGCCTTGCTGGCCGGCGGCAAGGCCGCATCGACGCCGGTGGCGGTGATCCATGCCGCGACCCTGCCCTCGCAGGCCCAGCTTGTCACCACCCTGGGCGAACTGCCGCAAGCGCTGGCGGCGTGGGGCCTGGGCAGTCCCGGCATCATCGTCGTGGGCGACGTGGTGCGATGCGCCGACCAAGATGTTGGCGCAGGCAGCCGGCATCTCCCATATCAATCTCAATCGCCGCGCGTCTGACGTTGCATCGACGTTAACCCGCGGATCATTTCCCCAGCGAGTTGGGTCGCCTTCGCGGGCGGCCTTTTTTCTTGCCAGCGCCTGCGCTCCTTGTCAATCCATTCCTTCGTTTATCCGTCGCAAAAAAGATACTTCAAAACATTGCTGAGCGGAACTTTATAGCGCGCCGGTAGACAAAGAATGCAGTGCCGCCCGCCTTTGAGGCGGCATCAACAAGGTGCCCCAGGGAGTTCTCAAAGCTTGTTTGATAGGCCATAACTCGCTTCCATATCGGGCGCATGATGTCGTGCAGGCAGCTCTGCACGGTGTTCGCAGGACGATGTCGATGCGTTGCATCCGGCTTCCAGGCAATCTCTTGATCCAACTCTCTTCCCTATAAAAAGTATTTCATGCTGGAGGAGTTATGAGCTGGTCTCTTCCGCCCCTTGACCTGGCACAGCCGCTGCAATGGAACGCGTTGCTGCTGTTCGGCAGCCTGCTGCTGCTGGGTCTGATGGGCGGTTATATCGTTGCAAAAAATTCGTGGATCCCACGCATCACCGGCTATCTGCTGATCGGTTTTGCGCTGGGCGCGGGCGGGGCCAACTGGCTCACCGGCGATATCCTGAAGCTGGCCAATACCTTTTCCGATATCGCCCTGGCGCTGGTGGTCTACCAGCTCGGCCGCTATGTCGACATCGGCTGGCTGCGACGCGAAAAATGGCTGTTCGTTACCGTTGTCACCAGTGCGATCCTGTGCTTCACGTTCGTGTGGGGCGGGCTCGAACTGATCGGCGTCTCCCGTTCCTTGGCCACCCTGGCCGGCGTGTTTGCCATCGGTACCGCACCCGCGGTCATCATGGTCGTGGTGCGCGACCTCGGTGCGGAAGGGCATGTCACGCGCCGCCTGGCCGCCATGACGGCGCTCAACAACCTGCTGGCCCTGCTGGCCGCCTACATCGTGCTGCCCATCGTCGCCACCGACGCCGGCACGCCGATCGAGACGCTCTTGTCGAGCACCTTGTATGCGTTGTGCGGTTCGGCCCTGCTGGCCTATTTCACCTATCGCCTGATGATGCCGCTGGCGCGCCTGCTGGGGCGCGAGCGCAGCCGGCAATTCGTGCTGGTGATCGCCATCATCACGCTCACCATCGGTGCCGCCCATGCGCTGCATCTGCCGGTGCTGCTGACGATGCTGGTGTTCGCGATCCTGTCGAAGAACCTCGACCTGCAGTACGACCTGATGGAGCTCGAGTTCGGCGTGGCCAGCGAATTGTTCATGGTCGTGCTGTTCGTGGCCATCGGCGCATCGATCACCTTGCCCGAGCTGTTCGCCACCGGCGCGCTGGCCGTCGCGGTGCTGATCGGCGCCCGGCTGCTGGCCATGACGTGCGGCATCTTCGCCTTCGCCCGACCGGCCAAGCTGCAATGGCGGCAGGCCGGCTACCTCGCGCTGGGCGCGTTGCCGATGGCCGAATCCGGACTGAGCCTGATGCAGCTGTCCACGATCTATCCGCAGACGGCGGCGGCGGTTGCGCCGCTGCTGGCAGGCAGCCTGATCGTGCTGGAACTGCTGGGCCCGATCGCCACCCAGTTCGCGCTGATCAAGTCAGGCGAAGGCGGTCACGAACAACACTCGTAGAAACCAAGGAGATCAAGATGGGTAGCCTGCCATTCACGTCCTCGACGCCCAACACGATGGGCATCGAGCTGGAACTGCAACTGGTTAATCGCCGCAACTACAACCTCGCCACCGATGCGCTCGATCTCTTGAACTGGATCGAGCCGCGCGAGCTGCAGGACAAGATCAAGCTGGAAATCACGCAAGGCATGATCGAGCTGAATTCCGGCATCCATACCCGCGTCGACGAGCTGATGCAGGAACTGAAGGAATTGCGCGGCGCGCTGATCAAGAGCGCGCAGCGCTTGAACATCGATATCGCCGGCGGCGGCGCGCATCCGTTCCAGAGCTGGAGCGAGCAGCGCATCACGCCTTCCGAGCGCTTCCACCACCTGCACCGCAAGTACGGCTACCTGGCCAAGACCTTCACCGTGTTCGGCCAGCACATCCATATCGGCGTGGCCAACGGCGACGACGCGCTGTACCTGACGCACGGCTTCTCGCGTTACGTGCCGCACTTTATCGCATTGTCCGCGGCGTCGCCGTTCTACCAGGGGGTCGATACCGCGTTCGACTCCTCGCGCAGCAACGTCGTGCGCGCCTTCCCGCTGGCCGGCACGGTGCCGGTGCTGACCAAGTGGAGCGAGTTCGAGAATTACTACGATGAACTGCTCAAGCTCGGCATCATCGGCAGCATGAAGGACTTTTACTGGGACATCCGGCCCAAGCCGGAATACGGCACGGTCGAAATCCGCGTGTGCGACACGCCGCTCACGCTGGAGCTGGCCGCGCTCCTGGGCTGCTATGCGCAGCTGCTGGCGCGCTGGCTCTTGACGGAGAGGCCGATCGAGATCCACGAGGATTACTACCTGCTGTACCAGTACAACCGCTTCGCCGCCAGCCGCTACGGCCTGGACGGGGAGATCGCGCTGCAGGGGGCAGACAAGAATTCGCCGGCGGTTAAGCAGACCATCTACACCAGCATCATCGAGCGCCTGCACGACCTGAACCGCTATGCGAAGAACGACGCCGAGCTCAAGGCGCTGATCCGCCTGCGCCAGATGGCGCACGACCGGCAGAACGACGCGTCCTGGCTGCGCCAGACCTACAAGCAGCGCGGCTCGCTCAACGACGTCACGCGCATGGCGTCGGAGCTGTGGATGAAGCACACCTCGCTTCCCTACGTGCAATAGAGATTGGCGCGCTCCAGGCCGCGAAGGCGGATGAACCCGTACAATCACGGCTGATCCGAATTCGCACAAGCCATGACAAATCAATTTGATGTTGCAGTAATCGGCGCAGGCGCGGCCGGCATGATGTGTGCCGCCGTCGCCGGCCAGCGCGGCAAGAAAGTCGTACTGATCGACCATGCCTCCAGGCTGGCCGAGAAAATCCGTATCTCCGGCGGCGGCCGCTGCAATTTCACCAACCTGCACGCCGGCCCGCAGAACTACCTGTCGAACAACCCGCATTTCTGCAAGAGCGCGCTGTCGCGCTACACGCCACAGGATTTCCTGGCGCTAGTCAAACGCTACCGCATCGCGTACCACGAGAAGCACAAGGGGCAACTGTTCTGCGACGAATCGGCCGAACAGATCATCGACATGCTGAAAGCCGAGTGCGAGCGCGGCGGCGTGGCCTGGCGCATGCCGTGCAAGATCGACGCCGTCGGCAGGGAAGGCGAGATGTTCCGGCTCGATACCAGCGCCGGAACAATCACGGCGAGCCATGTCGTGATTGCCACCGGTGGCCTGTCCATTCCCAAGATCGGCGCCACGGATTTTGCCTATCGCATCGCCAAGCAATTCGGGCTCAAACTGGTCGAGCCGCGCCCCGGGTTGGTGCCGCTGACGTTCGACGAGGCGGCATGGCAGCAGTTCGTCGCGCTGGCCGGAATCGCCCTGGAAGTCGATATCGAAACCGGCGAGAAGAAGTCGCGCGCGCACTTTCGCGAAGACTTGCTGTTCACGCATCGCGGCCTGTCCGGCCCGGCGGTATTGCAGATATCAAGCTTCTGGCAGCCTGGCGCGGCCCTGACCCTGAACCTAGTGCCGGAAACGGATATCGCCGAAACTCTTATTCAGGGCAAAGGCTCGCTCAAGAAAAACCTCGGCAACCTGCTGGCGCAATGGCTGCCGGCGCGCCTGGCGGAGGGCTGGCTGCTGGCCAATGATTTCAAACCCGATGCGCGCATTGCCGACATGCCGCACAAGCAGCTGCGCAAGCTCGGCGAGTCGCTCAACCGCTGGGTGGTGGTGCCCAACGGCTCGGAAGGCTATCGCAAGGCGGAAGTGACCTGCGGCGGGGTCGACACACGCGAATTGTCGCAGCAGACGATGATGGCGGCCAAGGTGCCAGGCCTGCATTTCATCGGCGAGGCAATGGACGTGACTGGCTGGTTGGGTGGCTATAATTTTCAGTGGGCATGGGCTTCCGGGACGGCGGCAGGGATGTCGATTTGATTAATATTGCAAATTGGCGACAAAACTGTTAACACTCTTTTCAAGCTGATTCAATGCTGATATACTCTCCCTCTTTCCCTAAAAACCCTCGGTTGAGTTTACATGACCACAATTCGCCTTAAAGAGAACGAGCCTTTCGAAGTTGCCATGCGTCGCTTCAAGCGCACCATCGAGAAAACCGGTCTGTTGACCGAGTTGCGTGCGCGCGAGTTTTACGAGAAGCCGACCGCAGAGCGCAAGCGTAAGCTCGCCGCTGCCGTGAAGCGCCACTACAAGCGCATCCGCAGCCAGCAATTGCCGAAAAAGCTGTACTGATTTTTGCTGCCGCACGTTGTGTGCGGTATCGCGCAAACCCGCTCCGGAGTTGTCCCGCAGCGGGTTTTGGCGTTTCAAGCCGTGAGTGCGGCTTGATGGCCTGGCTGATCTGATATTGGAGAAAACATGAGTCTCAAAGAAAAAATCAATGAAGACATGAAGGCCGCCATGCGCGCCAAGGACATGGCCAAGCTCGGCACGATCCGGCTCTTGACCGCCGCCATGAAGCAAAAGGAAGTCGACGAGCGCATCGAGCTGACCGACGCGCACGTGCTCGCCATCATCGAAAAGATGATCAAGCAGCGCAAGGATTCGATTTCCCAGTTCGAAGCAGGTGGTCGCCAGGATCTTGCCGATAATGAAAAGGCCGAGATGGCCGTGCTGTCCGTCTATATGCCGGCCGCCATGTCGGAAGCCGAGATCCAGTCCGAAGTCAATGCCGCCGTCGCCGCCACCGGCGCCGCCGGTCCGCAGGACATGGGCAAGGTGATGGCGGTGTTGAAGCCGAAGCTGGCCGGTCGCGCCGACATGACTGCCGTCTCCGGACTGGTGAAGGCTGCGCTGTCCAAGGCGTGACAGTCGGCGGTTTAAAAACGGCCGCCTGCCCCCATTTTCAGGCCATGACGCGATCCATTTGAATCGCTTCATGGCTTTTTCGTCAGTACTCCGGATCTTTCAGGCGCGCAGTGATTCCACAGTCTTTCATTCAGGATTTGCTCAACCGGGTCGACATCGTCGATGTGGTCGGCCGCTACGTGCAACTGAAGAAGGGTGGTGCCAACTTCATGGGCTTGTGCCCGTTTCATAACGAAAAATCCCCCAGCTTCACCGTCAGCCCGACCAAGCAGTTCTATCACTGTTTCGGTTGCGGCGCGCACGGCACCGCGATCGGATTCATGATCGAATATTCCGGCATCGGCTTTGTCGATGCGGTCAAGGAATTGGCGCAAAACGTCGGGATGGTCGTCCCGGACCAGGATCGCCTGTTGCCGGCGCAGCGCGCCGAAGTGCAGGCCAAAAGCCTGGCGCTGTCGGACGTGATGGTCAAGGCAAGCGACTATTACCGGCAAGAGTTGCGCGGCGCGCAGAATGCCATCGCCTACCTGAAAAAACGCGGCCTGACCGGCGAGATCGCTGCAAAATTCGCGCTTGGCTATGCGCCGGACGGCTGGGATGGCTTGCGCGCGGTGTTTTCACGGTACGACGCGCCCGAGCTGGTCGAGGCTGGCCTGGTGATCGACAAGAGCGAGGAGGAGGGCGCTGGGCGCAAGCGCTATGACCGCTTCCGCGATCGCATCATGTTCCCGATTCGCAATGCCAAGGGGCAGGTGATCGGTTTCGGCGGGCGTGTGCTTGATGGTGGTGAGCCGAAGTACTTGAACTCGCCGGAAACACCCTTATTTCAAAAGGGGAATGAGCTCTACGGCTTGTTCGAGGCCCGGCAAGCGATTCGCGAAGCCGGTTATGCGCTTGTCACCGAGGGGTATATGGATGTGGTTGCGCTGGCCCAGCTTGGCTTTCCGCAGGCGGTCGCCACCCTGGGAACGGCGTGCACGCCGACCCATGTGCACAAGTTGCTGCGCCAGACCGACCACGTGATTTTCAGCTTCGATGGCGACGCCGCCGGGCGGCGCGCGGCGCGGCGCGCGCTCGATGCCTGCCTGCCGCATGCGACCGACAACAAGACGCTGAAATTCCTGTTCTTGCCCGCCGAGCACGACCCGGACAGCTATATCCGCGAACTGGGCGCCGAGGCGTTCGAGCAGCAGGTGCGCGACGCGATGCCGCTGTCACAGTTCTTGCTCAATGAGGTAACGCGGGACAACGACTTGCGCACGTCGGAAGGGCGGGCCAAGGCGCAGTTCGAGGCCAAGCCATTGCTGCAGGCGATGCCGCCATCGGGCTTGCGGCTGCAAATCGTACGCAGCCTCGCGCAGGCGACTCAGACCACGCCGGCCGAGATCGAGGCGCTGTTCGAATTGGCGCAGCCGGTGGCGCGCACAAAAGTGGCGCCGGCGCGCACCAGGCGCACGCCGCCGATGGGGCTGGAGCGCCAGATGATGCGTATTCTGGTGGCACACCCGGACTTGGCTGCGGAGCTTGATCAGGGTGCATTGGATGCTGCCGCGCAGCTTGCGCCGGACAATGCCGAGATGCTGCTGCAGTTGATTGGCGCCTGTCAGGCGCTTGGCGAGCAAGCTAGTTTTGCGGCACTGGCCGAGCAGTTACGCGCAGTAAGTACCGACTTCGATCCACTGATTACGGAAATTGCCGCCGATGATACGGAATCCGATCCGCAGGCGGCACGTCTGGAACTTGCCGGCGCGGTGCGCAAGACTAAAATGCAATTATTGAAAGCGGAACTGGATAGGTTGGTGGCAACCGGATTGACAACTGACGAAGCGCGTACACGATATCGCGAAGTGATGCAACTGCAGGAGCAACTCCGGCGGCAAGCTGAGGTCGAACGTATGCCGCGAACGTAACAGTAATGCTTTTAGCTGGAGAAATATTGCTCTCTGTAGTATAATTAAAAGCTTTTGATTCAAGGCCTTACGAAATTTCGACTGTCGAACCGGCTTGCATCCCAGCCATAAATCGATGAACGAAAAGTAAGCAAATTGTCGCGCGGGCGAATGCCGAAACAGGTCAATAATCGGCTCCACCAGGCGCAATCCCTCGGCGCACGAGAGCATCTAGATGGTATTGATTCCATGGCAAACGCAATGAAAAAACCCGCGAAAACGACTGTTACCGCAAAAAAAGCGAAACCGGCTGCAACTAAACCGGC
Organism: Noviherbaspirillum autotrophicum; assembly: GCF_000818395.1. Lineage (GTDB taxonomy): Bacteria > Pseudomonadota > Gammaproteobacteria > Burkholderiales > Burkholderiaceae_D > Noviherbaspirillum > Noviherbaspirillum autotrophicum. Next base: position 1,850,154 of record NZ_JWJG01000028.1, read on the forward strand.
CTCGAGCAAGTCGATGGCTAAGCCTGCCGTGAAGAAGGCCGCTGCCGCCAGCAAGACGAAGACTCCCAGCAAAGCCGTGACGAAGACCGCTGCGGCGACGCCAAAGAAGGCGCCAACCGCGACTGCGACCAAGGCGAAAACTTCATCCCGAGCCGCTGCCAAACCGGCTCCCGAGAAATTGAAAGCACCCGTGACGACCAAGAAACCTGAATCGAAGACAGCACCCAAGGCCAAGGCCAAGGCCGAGCCGAAGACCGAATCCAAGGTGATGGCAGTCAGCCAGACGACGGACGCCGCCGCCCTGGCTGCGATCGACACCTCCAGCTACGTGCTGCCAACGGTTAAAGTGCCCGGCCGCCGCGGCCGCAAGCCGAAGGATTTCCAGCCCGAGAACGACGAAGTCGCCGCGCTGAATGCCGTCGAGCGTGCCGAACTGAAGGCGGCCGACAAGGCGCGCGCCAAGGATCGCAAGGCCAAGGAAAAGGCGCTGTTGAAAGATGCGTTCTCGTCCGACACCGAGGCTAGCGAGGAGGAGCTCGAGCAGCGCCGTCAGAAGCTCAAGACCCTGATCAAGCTGGGCAAGGAGCGCGGCTTCCTCACCTATTCCGAAATCAACGACCATCTGCCGGAAAACATTGTTGATCCGGAAGCGATCGAAGGCATCATCGGCACGTTCAACGACATGGGCATTGCCGTGTACGAGCAGGCGCCCGATGCCGAGACGCTGCTGTTGTCCGATAACGTCGCCAATGTCACCGGTGACGATGATGACGCCGAGGCCGCTGCCGAAGCCGCCCTGTCGACAGTCGATTCCGACTTTGGTCGCACCACCGATCCGGTGCGCATGTACATGCGCGAGATGGGGTCGGTCGAGCTGCTGACGCGCGAAGGCGAAATCGAAATCGCCAAGCGCATCGAAGAAGGGCTGAAGGACATGATCCAGGCGATTTCCGCCTGCCCGACCACGATCGCTGAAATTCTTGCCGCTGCCGAGCGCATCGAAAAGGATGAGATCAAGATTGATGAAGTCGTTGACGGCCTGGTAGACCCGAACGCTTCGGAAGAAACTGCGGCCGCTCCTGTTGCCGCTGCCTCCGATGACGAAGAGGACGAGGACGAAGAGGACGAAGAAGACGAAGAGGAAGAGGAAAACAGCGGCGGCGGTGCCGCCGGCTTCTCCGCAGAGCAGCTGGAACAGTTGAAGCGCGACTCGCTTGGCAAGTTCGAGTTGATCGCTTCCCAGTTCGACAAGATGCGCAAAGCCTACGAAAAGGAAGGCTACAACTCCAAGCCGTACGTGAAGGCGCAGGAATTCATTTCCAACGAACTGCTGTCGATTCGCTTCACCGCCAAGTTCGTTGAAAAGCTGTGCGATACGCTGCGTGGCCAGGTGGACGAAGTGCGCCACATCGAAAAGCAGATCCTTGATGTGGCCGTGAACCGCTGCGGCATGCCGCGCGCCCACTTCATCAAGGTCTTCCCGGGCAATGAAACCAATCTCGACTGGATCGACGGCGAAGTCGCCGGCAGTGAGTCGTATAGCGCCGTGCTCGGCCGTAATGTCCCCGCCATCAAGGAACTGCAGCAAAAGCTGATCGACTTGCAGGCGCGTGTCGTGCTGCCGCTGCCGGACCTGCGCAACATCAACAAGAAGATGGCGGCCGGCGAGATGAAGGCTCGCAAGGCCAAGCGCGAAATGACCGAGGCGAACCTGCGTCTGGTGATTTCGATTGCGAAAAAATACACCAACCGTGGCCTGCAATTCCTTGACCTGATCCAGGAAGGCAACATCGGCCTGATGAAGGCGGTGGACAAGTTCGAATACCGTCGCGGCTACAAGTTCTCGACCTATGCGACATGGTGGATCCGTCAGGCCATCACGCGTTCGATTGCGGACCAGGCGCGTACCATCCGTATTCCGGTGCACATGATCGAAACGATCAACAAGATGAACCGCATTTCGCGCCAAATCTTGCAGGAAACCGGCGCCGAGCCAGATCCGGCAACGCTGGCGATCAAGATGGAAATGCCCGAGGATAAGATTCGCAAGATCATGAAGATCGCGAAAGAGCCGATTTCGATGGAAACACCGATCGGCGACGACGACGATTCGCATCTGGGCGATTTCATCGAAGACAACAATACGCTGGCCCCGGCCGATGCGGCCTTGCATGCGTCGATGCGTGGCGTGGTCAAGGACGTGCTCGATTCGTTGACGCCGCGCGAAGCGAAGGTGCTGCGCATGCGCTTCGGCATCGAGATGTCGACCGACCATACGCTGGAAGAAGTCGGCAAGCAATTCGACGTCACCCGCGAGCGCATTCGTCAAATAGAAGCAAAAGCGCTGCGCAAGCTGCGCCATCCATCGCGCTCGGACAAGCTGAAGAGCTTCCTCGAAGGCAGTTAATCGTTTAACATTGTCAGGAATTTTTCGGGCGGGTAACACCGCCCGAGTTTTTGACAGCGTCAATCGGGCCTCTAGCTCATGCTTGGTTAGAGCAGCGGACTCATAATCCGTTGGTGCCGTGTTCGACTCACGGGAGGCCCACCAAGCATCGCCGAGGGTTGCGTTCTTACGTAGTGCGAACTTCCGGGAGGATCGTGTAGCGCGCCAATTTGTAGGCCGCGCTGCGAGTCGTTTCAAACTTTTCCATGAGATCTTGTTGGCGTGATCGAGGTGTGTCGGAATCTTAATTGACCCCGATACCATCCGCAATCTACATTCCGGCCTACCGGCTGCGGTTCAGGATTCCGTCTTCGATTGTGCCGGCAAATGGCCAAAATTAATCTGGCACTTGCTAGCTAAGCCATCACATATTCAAGGGATTGCAGCTGAATGTGACCAAAAGTATATTAGACTGCAATACATAACGGCGAACAACATGGATCAGGAAAAGACAGTCGGGCTAAGCTTCAGAGTGACTCCCAAGATGAAGGGCATGCTTGAAGCCGCGGCGGGGCGTGAGCGACGAAGTCTCACCAACATGCTTGAAGTGTTGGTGGAAGACTATTGCGTCCGTCACGGAATCATTGAACAACCGGAGGGGACCGAGGACAAGGTCGCCGCCATAGGGAAGGCGACCAAATGAATGAGGTCTCTAAGAACCTGTTCAGTGTCTTTGAATCAAACGCTGGAGATGCACTGAATGCGGAGCAGCTGGTATGGAGCGAAAAGTTTATCCGAGCGACGTCAGCCGGGAACAATTTGAAGTTATCCGGCTGATGCTGGAGGGGGCGAAGCACCGGACAGCGCCACGGAAGGTGGATTTATACGATGTTTTCTGCGCGATCCTGTATTTGCTAAAGAATGGAAGTACCTGGCGTGCAATTCCGGGCGATTTCCCGGGCTGGAATATCGTGCGCTACTACTTCGATCACTGGACGATCAGTACAGCGGCGGATGGGACGAGCCTGTTTGAGCAAGCTTTAAAAAAATCTGGTCAGGCGCGAGCGTATCGAGAATGGACGCACCGCAAAGACGAGCTTTTGCATCGTCGACGCGCAAAGCGTGAAGAACACGGATACAGCGCGGGCCAAAGGCTATGACGCGGGCAAGAAGGTATCGGGTATCAAGCGACATCTGGCGGTGGATACGCAGGGACTACCGCATGCGATCGAAGTGACGACCGCCGACGTGACCGACCGCAATGGCGCCCTGTTGATGTTGTTGCTCAATGACGAAACGCTGTGTGAGGTGAAAACCGTGCTCGTGGACGGTGCTTATACTGGCGCACGCTATGAAGAGTTGGTCTGGCAAATCCTCGGCGCAAAAATCGAGGTGGTCAAGCGCAGCGAGCTGCATCACTTTGCCGTGCTTCCCAAACGTTGGGTCGTTGAGCGTTCGTTCGCCTGGTTAGAGAAATGCCGACGGCTGTGGAAGAACTGCGAGCGCAAACTGGAAACCAGCGCCCAACTCGTAGCGCTCGCCTTCCTGTCATTGTTATTACGGAGACACTGAACAGGTTCTTAGTACTGCGCGTCCAGGTTATGGCATGTGAACAATCACCGCGCCTTGCGAGAAAAAATCGACAGCACTGTCACTCACTAACCGCCGGTTTTCGCGCCTTCACAAGCGTTGGAGGCCTGCACCGATTTCAGGAAACTCGGAATCACGACTGCACATTTCATGTGCCGGTCACCGGCATGAGGTGAAACTGGTTGCCGCGACGCTGGCGAGCATGATGTATGCGCGGCCAATTGATGGCCACACAAGCAAGTGGTGTCTGGGCGTAGGCTATGATTACGACGAGTGCGGCGCCTGGTGCGTAGTGCCGGGTATGAACCGGTCATAGTCAGCAGGCGTGACGAACGGGATAACAAGAAGCAACGCAGTGCACGTGCCCGACGCTGGGTCGTCGAGTGCACGTCTAGTTGTCTCACGCCGCTGCTCGTGTGCTGGGTAATACGGGAAGACACTTACCTCGCCATGCAGCAGCACGCCTGCGGATTCATCGCCTGGCGACCGGCCCTGACGAAATAGGCAGTAAATCGCATAAGCAAATCAGGCGGTTAAGTTTTGACCTTCTGGCTAACTGTATTCCTCGGTATCATTGAATGACACGAAGATAACCGAATCTGAGGAAATCGCCGCGCCCGGCGTCCCGGTCGCGGCGAGGATTACTTCTTATTTCGAGTAGTACCCGACTCCGACCAGCACATCGCCCACGCGCTGAATCAGCGAGTGCTTGGCTTCGATGGCGTTGGTGGCCGGATTGCGCCACACATAATCGACTGTTCCGCTGCCTTTCTCTTTAGCCAGCGTAATTATTTCCTGTATCAGCGGTTTGCCGGCAGCGTCATGCAATTCGCGTGCGTCGGTTCCGACGAGCTGAGGCGAGGCGCCGGACGCGCGATATTTGCCATCGTCGATGCCGATTGCGAACACATACAGATCACCGCGGATGAAGCCGCCTTTCGGATCGTTGAAGCTCTGGTATGCGGGTGCCACGCCGGCCGTCTGCATCTGCGCGACCGCCTTTTCAAGCAGTGCCTGCGCCTCTTCGGCCGCCGAGCGCGGAATGTAGTAACCGACGCAAACGATGTATTTGCCGACCTTGCGGAAGGATACCGTCTTGTTTTCGATGTGGTTGTTGGCCCGGTTCAGCCAGCGATATTCGACCACGCCGGCGTCGCCGTTGCGGGCCTTGTCCAGCAATTCGCGCATGAACGGTTTGCCGGCCTCGTCGTGCAGATCGCGTACATCGACCCCGACCAGGACATCCGGCGCTCCGCCATTCGCATACATGATGCCGTCGCTGCCGACGACATAGACGTAACGGGCGCCATGCACGAATGCACCCTTGCGGTCGTTGAATGCGGTGAACGCCTTGTCGGGACCGTGCTTGTGCAGGTAGCCGACCGCATCGGCGAGCAGAGCTGCCGATGCCTTCGCTTCCGCGCGTTCAATCGCGCCGGGCGTGCCGGCCGAGCTGTCGGTTGGCGTGGCTGCGAGCGCCGGGGCAGCATTCAAGGCGGCCGCCAGGGCCAGAACCAGTAAACCAGCGTGCTTCATTTTCATCGGTGACTCCGTTGCAGTGGATGGTGAAATCAATCTAGTAAGGCATGCTGAGCTACAGAATTAATGCGAATCGGTTATCTGCAAACTCACCCTCTCCCCCGGCATCAGCAGCGCTGCCAGCGTTTGGCCCGGGCGAGGTGGATAAAGGATCTGGCGCCTTTGGCGACATCGGCTCATGAACCGGGGAAAGCGGACTGCAGCTCGGAATCAATGGGCGTCACGCTGCTCTTGCCGTCACAGCGCTTCAGGACTTCGCTGGCCGAATTGTTCAGGCCTTCCGGGTACAGCAGTGTGTTGGCGTCCTGGCTGTCTTGCCAGCGGAAGACGAAGTGCGGCGCAAGCCGCGAACAGGCGCGGTCGGGGGGGGCGATGATTGTGGTCGTCATGGCTGTATGGGCGCCGGACGGAAGCAGTCTTCCCGTCCGGGCTTCCAGTTAGCGCACGCTTAGCGTACGTAGACGTAAGCGGTCACTTCAAAGCCGAGGCGGATTTCGCAGTACGCAGGTGTTTCCCAGATCATCGCAAGTCTCCTTAAATTGGGAAGCGACTAGATGCCGATTCCTGATTGATTATCAGCACCGGGTCAGAGGCGGGCCACCATAGTTTCGCCAAAAGTAGCTCATGAAAATCATGATTGGAGGTCATTGCGCTCCATCGAGGTATCGGTGCCCCAGCCCTCAATGCACATGTCCGCATAGGCGAGCATCATGGCGCCGAGCATGGTGGCCGGGGGAAGCGAACCACCGATACAAGGATTTTCAGTCTTTCGTGGACACCGGAAGGGCAATTTCATAAAAGCAGGGCCCACTGGCATAGCAAGCTCATATTGCCGCAGAGTTTTTCAACAGAATTTAGTGCAAAACGGTCATTCCCAAGAGCCGAGCATCCGGCTCAGTTCGACCCAAAGCAGGGATGCGGGCTTCCCGGTAACAGTCGCTTAACGTAGGATGCATTGTCATGGGCGAGCCCTTAAGGCGGCCGGAACGCGTTTAGGCGTCAGCAATGAGAAGAGAAATGACGGCACCTATTTGAGACGGCTTGATTTGTACTGAAACGGGTTATGTCAGCTTCGTGGACGCGAACGGCCCAGAGTGTGTAAAAACGCGGTTGCGCAAATTGTTTACTCATTGTTGATCCTCTCGAACACCGCGATTAATTCTTGAGTGTTGAATAGGCTGTCGGGCTGAAGACACCGGAGGATCGATGAAGCGATTCATTCAAGAGGAACATCGGACGCAGAGCACGTTGCTGCCGGATCGGCTGGACGACTACATCAGCGAAGAGAATCCGGTGCGTGTGGTCGATGCGTTCGTCGAGGAGCTCGATCTGGCGACCCTGGGTTTCGACGGTGTGACGCCGGCCAGAACAGGAAGACCGTCTTACCATCCCGCCGTCTTGCTCAAACTCTACATCTACGGTTACCTCAACCGCATTCAATCCAGCCGCAGGCTGGAGAGGGAAGCGCAGCGCAATGTCGAGTTGATGTGGCTGATTGGCCGGCTCGCTCCCGACTTCAAGACGATCGCCAACTTCCGCAAGGATAACGGCAAGGGCATTCGCAATGTTTGCCGCCAATTTGTTCTCGTATGCCGCAAGCTCGATCTGTTTACTGAAGCCTTGGTTACCATTAGCGGCAGCAAGTTCAAGGCAGTGAACAACCGTGACAGGAACTTCACCCAAGCCAAGCTGCAACGCCGGATACAGGAAATCGAATCGAGCATTGCACGCTATCTGTCTGAAATGGATTCAGCCGACCGGCAGGGGCCGGATATTGGCCAGTTGCGCACTGAACGCCTGCAGGAGAAGATTGCAGCGTTGAAGGAGCAGATGCGAACCATGAAGGTGATCGAGGCAGAACTTGCTCAAGCACCTGACGGCCAAATCTCGCTCACTGATCCAGATGCGCGATCAATGAAGACGCGCGGCACGGGCGTTGTCGGCTATAACGTCCAAACTGCGGTCGAGACGCGGCATCACACCTCATTGTCGAGCATGAAGTCACGAATACCGGTTCAGACCGTGGCCAGCTCTCCTCGATGGCAAAGAAGGCATGTCGTGCAATGGGAATGAACAGTGTCACCGCCATTGCGGATCGCGGTTACTACAGCGGTGAGGAAATATTCAAGTGCGATCAGGCTGGCATTGCCGCGATTGTTCCCAACTCTGCCACCTCCAATGCCACGGCAGAAGGTCCTTCGGGAAGGACGATTTCATTTACGATCCGTTCAGGGATGAGTGCCGATGCCCGGCAGGAGAGCGGCATGACGCTGCACCGGTATTGGAGTTCGAATTGCCAAACGTGCGCCATGAAGGATCGTTGCACACCAAGCCAGCAGCGACGCGTGACACGCTGGGAGCATGAGGACGTGCTCGACGAAGTGCAGGCACGGCTGGACCGGTTCCCTGAAGCGATGCGTATCCGTCGCTCGACAGTCGAGCATCCATTCGGCACACTCAAGCTATGGATGGGCTCAGCCCACTTCCTGATGAAGACGCTCAGGCACGTCAAAACCGAAATGAGCCTGCATGTGCTTTCCTACAACATGAAGCGGGTCTTCAATATCATGACAATACCGGCGCTAATGCGAGCAATGAGGGCCTAAAGCCCAATTAATATCGCAATCCATCCGGAAGGCACTTCAAAGCCGGCATCAAAGAATACAAATTGCCGCTGCCACTGGCAAAGTGAGCCGAAGCTCTCATCGCTCCTTTACGCATCAAAATCTGGTGTTTTTATACGGTCTGGGCCGAAGGCTGAATTGTGTCCACGGGCGACCTGCGACCACAAACCGTCATATCAATTGCACATCTCCACACCACACTACCGCTTGATTAACTTCTCAATCTCGTCGACGGCCATAGCCAGTCCATCTTCGCGTTCCATCCGCTTGCCGAGCTCCGCTGCCCGCTTCCTAACAACCACGCGTTCAACAAAGTCAATCGCCTGCCGCAATGGCTCTGCGGCCAGCTTCGCCCCATTGATCGCTGGCGGCGCAATGCCCAGGCGATTAAGGCGTTCTGCCCAGAAGGGTTGGTCGCCAGCAAATGGGATGACGACTGACGGTCTGCCAGCGCGGGTGGCGGAATGGGTCGTCCCGGAGCCGCCATGGTGAATGACAGCGGTAGTACGCGGCAGTAACCAGCCGTGCGGAGTGATACCGATGCGCAGAATGTTGTCAGGCATCGCGATGTCATCCATACCGCTCCAGCCAGGGAAAAACAGAGCGCGACGACCGGCCAAGGCTGCGATCAACGTCTTTGCAACGTGCTGACCATCAATCCCGGCCATGCTGCCGAAGCCGACATAGAGCGGCGGCGGGCCGGCGCGAAGGAAGTCGGCGAGCTCATTCGGTGGCGTAAAGTCTGCCGCCGGGGTCTGCCATTGGCCGCACAGGCGGGCGTGGGCAGGCCAATCGGCGGGCTGGGGCAGGATCGTCGGCGAAATACCGTAAAGCATTGGGTGTTCGGTCGGCAGTGTTTGGCGCGGCGCCAGCCTGAGCACAGTCTGCCGCGCTTCATTCAGGCTTCTCCTGAAGGCCAGCCAGAACAGTTGGTTGGTTAGCCTGAGGCTGGCGTGGTTGAGCCAGCGCGGGACCAGGTTGGCAGGTAGGAACGGCGAGCGAAATTCGCGCGAAGGCGTGAGCGGAATCATGCCGGCGCCAATGGCTGGAATGCCCAGGCGTTCAGCCACCGACAGTCCGATAAAACCCGCCAGGCCGGAGGTGAGGATGGCGTCGCAGTCTTCAGCAGCAGCAAGGGTTTCAACCGTCCAGGCGTGAGTATTGGCATTGGTCAGTCGCACCAGCGCCTTGGCCGTGCCTTTCGGCCCTTCGCGGCTCCAGTCGGAAAACAACTGGCGGATGTCGCCAGACAGTGCCGAGTTGGCGAGGCCAAGTTCTTCGGCCGAGCCAAGCGTCCGGGCGTCGCCCAGCAGACGTACATCGTGTCCGCTGCGGCGCAGCGCGTGGCCAAGGGCGACAAGCGGCCGGGTGTCGCCGTCCGTGCCGTAGGTAAGGATCAGCAGCCTCATGCATTTTCCACTAAAAGTATACGACGTATACTTTAGCATCCTCTATACTTCTCCGCCATGACCTCCTTGACCGACCTAGAAAACGAACCTGGAGCGCCTGCCAGCGGTGGGCGACCGCTGAAGAAGGCGCGCCTGAGGGAACGCATCGCCGCGGCTGCCGCTGAACTTTTTCAGGCCCAAGGTTACACGGCGGTGACGATGGAGCAGATTGCGGCTGCAGCCGAGGTGTCGAAGCGCACGCTTTACAAGTATTTTCCGGCCAGGGAGGCGGTGCTGGCGTATTGGCTGGAAGGCGAATTGGCGCGCGACCTCGCCGGCCTTGGTTTCCGTTTTGACCTGAACGCGCCGTTTCATGTCAACGCCTCGGCCCTTCTGGCCGAGTCGGCCGCCTGGTGCGAACGCCATCCTGACTACCTGCTGCCCTATATCCGCTACAAGTTCGCCAATTTCGATCCGAACGTCGAAAAGGCCGGCAAACACGCCGACAGCGGTGACATGGTGCAGGTGTGGACGTTGTTGATCGTTACGGCGCAGCAGCGCGGCGAACTCGATCCAACGCGCCCGGCCGAACAGCTGGCGGTCTATTTTCACTACTTGTATTTCGGCGCGCTGATGCGCTGGATCACGGACCGGCGACTCAATCTGCAGCAAGAGTTCACAGCTGTGGTTCAACTGTTCGTAAATGGCGCCTGCGCTACTGGCCGACAGTAGTATTCCTTGGCAAAACAGGGCGATTTCACAGTATCAGCGGCCACCATGCGTGTGTTACTGGCACATCTCAAGCAGACAGCAATTTGCTCTGATAGTTGACGCCGCACATTTGCGGTGATGAGGATTGCTTCTGCTCGACAGCGTGAGTTTGTAGGCAAGTCTTGGATGTCCGGTTAAGAACTTCAAGCGGTCAGACAGAACGTGATGAACATAGACGCCAGGCTGCCAAAAGAAGACGTTCAGCAATCCCACGAATATGATGTTGCTTTGACAATATTTCTATGGGAGCATACAGCGATTGTCGTTCAAGCACCCTTTACAGACACCTGACGTCTTTCACACTTATTTAGCACTGTGTTTTTAATCGGTTTAGGGACCCGCTTGTACTTTGGTTCTGCAGTAATACCCAAGTCGGTATCCACTCAAGGTCAAGCATCTTTTGGCTTCACGTTCCATGCGCTGTCCAAGTTTCACCATCAGTACACCAAAGCACTTATGCGGGCAGCTCAATCCAAGCTATCCGGGGTATCTTGCTGATCGTCTTCACTCCGCGCACCAGAGCAGAGGACGGGATAAGGTCTTGCAATCACGCATATAGTGGATTGCAAGACCTGACCCGAATGGCCGCCACTCAACACCCTCCATTACATTGAAAATTTCGCTTACGGGAACTGTCACATGCGCATACTGAAATTTACTCTAGTGGCCTTGACCGCGTTCATGGCCTGCGTGTTCGCCTTCACCTCCTTCGCACCGGAACGCGCTACCGCCATCCTGCTCGACCTCGACCGTTCCCGTTCCGGCTTAGTCCGCAAGGAAATCGACCTGCCCAGCGGTTTACACTACGTTTATCTCGAAGGCGGGCAAGGCGAGCCGCTGATGCTGTTGCACGGCTTTGGCGCGGACAAGGATAACTTCACGCGCGTGGCGCGCCACTTGACGCCCCGCTACCACGTGATCGTGCCGGACCAGATCGGTTTTGGCGAATCGTCGCACCCGCCACAGGCCGACTATACGGCCCTTTCGCAAGCCGGCAATCTGCATGCGTTGGCGCAGGCGCTCGGCATCAAGCAGCTGCACCTGGGCGGCAGCTCGATGGGTGGGCAGATCGCGCTGACCTATGCATCGCTTTACCCGAATCAAGTCGGCAGCCTGTGGCTGCTGGCGCCGGCCGGCATCTGGAGCGCCCCGCCCGGCGACCTGGCAAAAAGCATGCAGCGCAGCGGGAAAAACACGCTGCTGCCGAAAAACGAGGAGGAGTTTGCGCGCCTGTTCAGCTTCGTGATGAGCGATCCGCCCTATATTCCGCGATTTGTGAAGAACGTGATCGCACAGGAAGGCATCGTCAATTACGATTTGCATGCGCGTATTTTTGAGCAAACCAAGAATGACAATACGCTCGAAAAACGTGTCGCAGGACTGCAAACGCCGACCCTGATCGTATGGGGTGAGCAAGATCGCGCGCTGCACGTTGACAGCGCCGCGATCCTGCATAAACTGCTGCCGCGCTCGCAAGTGATTATCCTGCCCAACGTCGGCCACTTGCCGATGATAGAACGCGACGAGAAAGTCGCGGCCGACTATCTCCGGTTTCGCGCCGGGCTGGCCAAGCCTTAGGTTGGTTTACTGCTCTCTACACATCCAACCCGTGCCCCTCTATTTTTTTCTGTTCGTAAGGCCGGTCTTGCAATCACACATATGTTGGTTTGCACGACCTGGCCCCGTTTTCCCGTAAAATTTCACGAGGAAACCATTTGCAGACGGTCATCGCTACTGATTAATCCCCCGAAAGCGGTCAGTTGTGGACTGAATACTTCGAGTCCTCGGAGATGGCCTTGCTAAAAGACAGCGGTCGTTCCGCCAGTACCCGATAAGGCCAGAATGCCTCTTCTTCGTCAATCAATCGCATAATCTGTGCAGGCGGGAACCCGGTAAGACGGCGCAACTGCCGGCTCATGTGCGATTGGTCCGCAAAACCGGCGTCATCCGCCATTCCGGCCCAGTCCACCTTGCCTTCCTTGCGCGCCGACAGCGCATTGAAATACAAGCGTTCAATCTGAATCAGTGGCTGAAGTTCACGCTGCGTTTGCCCGGTCCATGCCCTGATTCGTCGTTCCACTTGGCGTATGCTGCGGCCAATACCGGAGGTTGCCGCACGCAGCGTGATGGCACGAAACCAGTCTTCCATCAGATTGCTGGCCGGCGTTCCAGCCGGGCGAACCGACTGCCACCAAGCGTCGAGCCGCTCTTGAATCAACACGAAACGGTCGGCATCGCTTGGTGCGCGAAATACGTCTTCGCATAACTCAAGCCATCTGGAATCAAGCACCTCTTCAGCCGGCACAGTCTGATCAAGATAGGCGCCCATGTCGCGCCCTGTAAGTGCGGTCACTGCTTCCGGATACAGTACCAGCATCATTGCATGCACCGGACCCGGATTCCAGCTCACCGGTGGAACCTGGAAGGGGCCGCTGAATATCAGATTCGGCAGCATTGCCCCATGCGTCCCCTCCGACGGTGGTTCGACCATCTTTCCGCATCCTTCGAAGAACCAGGTGAGTGTGCACATCGGGGTTGCCGGGAAATAGTTGTAGCGCTGGGAATCGGCAAGTGTGATGTGACGTGTATCCCGTATAACGGCGCCTACTACACAACCGGACAGCGATACGCATGGCAGCAAAAACGTCGTGGAGCGATGCGGTTCCGGATGCGAAGCGGGCGAGAGAGCGTTAGGCACTGTTCGATATTCGTTCACGATGATTTGGTTGACTTGCTACTGGGAAATCACGCAGGGCAGGAACATGTCGCAATTGTTCTATAGACAAAACTGTTTGTCCATGAAGATATGCGGTGTCAATGACAACTATCGGACAGGAACCATGCTAGTTGAAACAGGTTGGGTTATGTCTCAAGCGCCATTTTGAAAGGAGAATCGTGAGTTCAGTTATTCTCAAGCAGGTTGATAAGTCCTACAGCTTGGGTGCGATTACCGTGCTGGCCCTGGCAGGCGTCAATCTCGACATCCGTCCTAACTGCTTTACGGTCATCTCCGGGGCATCCGGTAGTGGCAAGACTACCTTGCTGAATATGATCGGCTGCATCGATCGTCCTGATGCCGGCGAGATCATTCTTGGTGCGCGTTCGGTCAATGCGATGTCGGATAACGAGTTGTCCGATTTCCGCGTGCGCCATCTCGGTTTCATTTTCCAGAACTTCAATCTGTTGCCGGTATTGACGGCATATGAAAACGTCGAATACCCGCTGCTACTCGCCAAGACGCCGGCGCGGGAGCGCAAGCAGCGCGTGATGGCTTTGCTGGACGCGGTGGGGTTGGCGAACAAGGCGGGCAATCGGCCCGGGCAGCTTTCCGGAGGCCAGCGGCAGCGCGTCGCCATTGCGCGCGCGCTGGCTACGTCGCCGCAGCTGGTGCTGGCAGACGAGCCGACGGCCAACCTCGACAGCGAGACCGGTGCGGCCATCATTGCCTTGATGCGCAAGATGCAGCATGAGCACAAGGTTTCGTTCGTCTTTTCCTCCCACGATCCCAAGGTGTTGGCAGAGGCCGATGATGCGGTATTTATTCGTGACGGCCGCATCACGGGTATCGAGCGCCGCGAAACGGCGCCGGAAAGGGTTGCATGATGGTATTTTCACTCGCACTGCGCAATTTACTGCGCAATCGGCGTCGCTCGTTGACGACCTTGTCGGCGATGGTGGTTGGGTTGGTGTCGATGCTGATCTTCGGCGGCTATGCGCGTAACGCGATTCTCGCTACCCAGACCGGCTACGTGCAATACCACGGCCATCTGCAGATTCAGCACAAAGGCTATTTCCTGTATGGCAGCGGTAATCCGGTGGCTTACGGCATTTCGGATTATCAGCGCATCATCGATGCGGTAAAGAAGGACCCGGTATTGCAGCCGATGCTGGTGGTCGTTACACCTAGCCTGCGGCTTAATGGCATTGCAGGTAATTTCTCGAATGGCGTATCGAAAGGAGTTGTCGCTGCCGGCGTGGTGGTGGACGACCAGAACAAGATGCGCAAGTGGGACGATTACGGCAGCTTGAGTTATGCGCCCCCGATTGCTCTGGCCGGCACGCCGTCCGATTCGGCGGTCATCGGTACCGGCGTCGCACGGCTGCTGCAAATGTGCGCGCCGCTGAAGCTCGAGAACTGTCCGTCGGCGGAAGAGGTTGGCGCTTCCGGCAGCGTGAGCGGCAACGCGCCTGACGCGCCGGCTAACATCGCGGCCTTGTCGGCGCTCGAACAGGCCTATGCGCCGCGTGCCGACGCCACCCATATCGAACTGCTGGCGGCGAACGTGCGCGGTGCGCCCAACGTTACCGGACTGAACGTCGCACGGGCGGAAAACTGGGGCGTCAAGGAAATCGACGACTCGCTGATCGTCATGCATCTGGACCAGGCGCAGCGCCTGGTCTTCGGCGGCTCCGCCCCGCAGGTAACGGCGATCCAGCTCCAGCTGACTCATACTGCGCAGATTCCATCCGCGAGAGCGCGCCTCGAACAATTGCTTGCAACCGAGTTCAAGGGCATGCCGCTCGAAATCCTGGACTATGAAACGCTGACGCCAATCTACAAGCAGGTCATCCAGTTCTTCGACTCGATATTCGGCTTCATCTCGATCCTGATCTACGTGATCGTGCTGTTCACGGTCGGCAACACGATGAGCATGGCGGTGATCGAGCGCACGACCGAAATCGGCACCCTGCGAGCCATCGGCCAGCGGCGCGGCGGCATCCGCAGCCTGTTTGTCTGCGAAGGTGTGCTGCTGGGGCTGATCGGCGCGGTATCGGGTGTCGCCATAGCCTTGCCGATTGCTTATGTGATCAACCACAGCGGCATGACCTGGGCGCCACCCGGGTATTCGTACGAATACCCGGTCATGGTGCGGGTATGGGGCGACAACAAGCTGATGTTCGGCACGGCGATCAGCCTGGCCATCGTGACCGTCATTTCCGCCTGGTGGCCGGCCAGCCGTGCTGCAAAGCTCAACATCGTCGAGGCGTTGCGCCACGTATAGAGCTCCGCGCTCCTTGATTCAGACCATCCAAAGGAATAACTCGATATGAAGAAGCGGCAATTTATAAGCGCTGTCTTGTTTGCGGTTTGGGGATTCAGTACCGGCACCGCATGTGCCAAACCCGACGCGCAGGAAATCCTTGCGGCCAGCGACGCCGTCCGCAATCCCGATCATCCGTTCGGTTTGACGACGACGCTGACCGAGTACCGCAACGGCAAGCAGACCGACGTCAGTACGCTCGCCGTGTATTCAAAGGCGGATAAGGACAGCGGTCAGTTTCGCAGCCTGATCCGCTTCGTCGCCCCGGCGCGCGACGCCAACAAGCTGATGCTAAAGTCGGGCAACGACCTGTGGTTCTACGATCCGGCCAACAAGGCCAGCATCCGGATTTCGCCGCAGCAGCGCCTGCTTGGCCAGGCGGCGAACGGCGACGTCGTCACCTTCAATCTTGCCAAGGATTATCGCGCCACGCTGGTGGGCGAAGAGGAGGTGCTGGACGGCGACCGGCAGAAGCGGAACTGCCACAAGCTGGCGCTCGAGGCGATCAAGCCGGACGTGACCTACCACCACATCGAGGTGTGGATCGACACCTCTAGCAATCGCCCGGTCAAGTCCCGCTTCTACAGCGAAAGCAATCGACTCCTGAAAACCGCCTATTACCGCCAGTACGAAAAGCAGTTGGGAGCCGAGCGGCCGACCGAAACCGTGATCATCGACGGCCTGGATCCGCAGTGGGTAACGGTGCTGCGCTTTACCAACTGGGCAGAGCGAGAGGTGCCCGAGGTTTGGCTGCAGCGCGACTATCTGCCGCGCTTCAAGCCTGAATAGCCGTGCGGTCGGCATTCGCGTTGGCGCTGGCGCTGCTGGCCGGCGCATCCTGGGCGGAAGACCCGGATGAGGCAGCCTTGTCGCTGCCCGGCAGCGCGCCTCAGGCAGCCGAAAGCGCACGGGTCTGGCAGTTGTTTGTTGAGGGGGCGGCTGCACGCTCGCAAATTCGTAACACTGCGCTCGCCGAAGAGGATCGCTCCACCCAGCGCCTGTCGGTCGACTTGCAGGTCGACGCGACGCTGGCGCCCGGCCTGCGCGCCATGTTGGCCGACCGGCTCGACGTCGGCTGGCAGCATCGCTTCGAGCAGCGCAAGTCGATTAACACGCTGAAGGAAGCGTACCTCAGCTGGCAGCAGCGCAACGACGTTATCGTTGATCTTGGTTACGTCAATCAGTATTCCGGCGTCGCCTTCGGCTACAACCCGACCGACTTCTTCCGCGAAGGGGCATTGCGCTCGCCTGTGTCGGTCGATCCGACCATCATCAAGAAAAACCGTCAGGGCAGCGCAATGCTGCGCGGGCAGATGCTGTGGGACGGCGCCTCGCTGACGGCGCTGTATTCCCCGGCATTGAGCGATCCTCCCAGTTCCCCTGCTTACCTGCCCGACTGGGGAGCGACCAATCAGCGTGACCGCGGCCTGCTGATCTTCAGCAAACGGATCAGCGAAGATCTGCACCCACAGTGGCTGCTGTACAAGAATCAGGGTGCCTCGCCGCAGTTCGGCATGAATCTGACCAAGCTGATCAATGATGCAACGGTGGCCTATTTCGAATGGTCGGGCGGACGCAGTCCGCTGCTGCTGGCGCAAGCCTTGGGTCAAGACGGGGACAAGGCATTCTGCAGCCGCGTTGCGACCGGCCTGACCTACACCACCAGCCACAAACTCTCACTGACCTTTGAGTATCAGTACAACGGCGCCGGCCTTGAAAAGGCGCAGTGGGATGCACTGCCGAGGGTGTCGCTGCCAGCCTACGTCCGTTATCGCCAGTTCGCGCAATCGGCGCAGGAAATGCCGACCCGCCATGCAGCGTTTTTCTATGCGGCTTGGCAGGACATGCTGGTCAGCCATCTTGATCTGGCGGCGATGGTCCGCCGCAACAGTGATGATCACAGTCGCCTTTCCTGGATTGAGCTTCGCTACCGTTGGACGCACGATGAAATCGCCTTGCAATGGCAGGTCGATAGTGGCGATTTGCTCAGTGATTACGGCGCATCACCTTTACGCAAGGCTTGGGAGGTTTCATATCGGCATTTCTTTTGAGCGAAACAGGCTGTAAGTAGCGAAAAGCCCCCCAAGAGTAGTCGAACAGGGTCAAGCGAGCGGCTTCCGTGCGGGTTCATGGTTCTTTATCAGCCTTATAAATCGGCGATTGTTCCAAACCCGAGACTTGGCGCGGTTTTGCGGTGAGTCGGTCGCTGCGCTAACGGCAGAGTGCCGTGCATAACGACGAATCCTGTCCGTAGAAATAACAGTTACCCCCCAAAAAATCAGTTGATGCGACGCATACTTCTCTCACTTCTTTTGCTTCCTCCGTGCAGTGCCTTCGCTCTAGAGCAAGACTTTTTGAATCCACTCGAATCTGTCGCCGGCATCTACAGCAGCATCTACATCCATGAAGCAGGCCACGCGATGGTCTACAAAGCCTTGGGTGCATCCATTGAAGTGCCGCGACGCGGAACGATCTTCAGTGGACAGACCTCAGGCAATTTCGCTACCCCCCCTCACTCAAGGCCAGGAGAGACTTGTCGCAATCTCTGGCCTCGCCGCAGCAAACCTTGCAGGGGAGCTTGTGCTGCAGCACAAAGGACTTCATGGTTCACCGTATGCACAGGCGATTCTTGGCACATCCGTGATTTCAAATTTGATTCACGTAACACACTACTACACGAAAATTCGAGGAGTCGAGGGTTATGCTGGGAATGACATCGACCAGTATGAATTGGCAGGAGGAAATCCGCACCTCATGTCTGCCTTACTCACTGGATACACAGTGTGGACACTGCATCGAATGCGAAAGCAGGGGGGGCCGCTGTTCTATTTTAACCTTCGTTTCTAGGCGATGAGGCCCATCCCATCATTCCAGCGAATCGCCTCCGGCGGCCACTGAATTTGAATGTTGGGCTGCATCATGACATCCGCTTCGTTTCATCATTTCTGGTTGCTCCATCTTTTCTGAAAGCACGCTTCATGAAATCACGCATTCTTTTTCTATTTCCTTGCTGCCTACATCTTTTAGTTGCTTGCGGTAGTGTTCGTCTTCAAACCGTAAGTGAGGCCACAAATGAAGTGAATAAGTCATTTCAATATCAGGCTGAGCGTCAGTGCGATAAATACGACGGCCAACAAAAATTCGACTGCAAGCGCCAAGTGAGGAACGAATATGAAGCACAAAGGCGGGTGAATTCAGAAACAATCCGATGAGGTCAATTTTAAGTAGTTCAACTTGTTGGTCGAGCGCACCGTCCCCGGCGGTCGCTCACCGCCGACGTTGAAAATCGACACGGCTATGTCCGCTTTCGAGAAGGCCAACTGGCGGGTTTGGGTCGGGCCCGGTAGTTCACATCCGAAATTCGAACGACAGAAAGTGAACTTCAAGCTGTCATTCGGGAAGACCGAGTATTCGTTCGGGCGAGGCCAATAGCGGAATGTTCCTCAGTAAAACGGATGAACCGCCTTTCAAAAGAAAGAAATGCCCTGAGCTTGGCGCAGGCCGGAACACCCGGTTGGGGCCGCGCCGCACCGTGCGACACCAGCCGACGAGGGAATGGGGGAATGCCTAACGCATCGAACCGGCATCGACGAACGTTGGCCGTCAGACCCGGTCAGTTTCTGCCGTACGTCGGCCGTTTCATGCATGGAAACAAATCCTTACTTTATTGGCTTTGACGCAATAACTCGGTTTCCACTACGCTCCAATACTTCCAAGATTTACGAACCATCAGAGCATCCCGGAAACGCCCATGCGTTGTCTCACTTTTCTCCTTGTCTGCTGTCTTGTCGGCAGCGCGCACAGTGCCGATCTGTCCTCCTCCGAGGCCGGCACTGACCAACCTGCCGCTGACATGAACGGGCCGACGCATGAGGTCACGGCGCGCGCTCTCGCGTTAGTAGGAAGCAAATACCGCTTCGGCGGCACGTCTCCGGGGCGTGGCTTTGACTGCAGCGGCTTGGTGGACTACGTCTTCCACAACACGGTAGCGCAGGAGCTGCCGCGTACCGCGGCCGAGATCAGCCGGGTGGGAGCGAAAGTCGACATCGACCAGTTGCGACCGGGCGACCTGGTGTTCTTCAACACGTTGCGGCGTGCGTTTTCCCACGTCGGTATCTACTTGGGCGGCAACAAGTTCATCCATGCGCCTCGATCGGGCGCGAAGGTGCGCGTAGAGGCGCTGGACTTGGCTTACTGGAAGAAGCGTTTCAATGGTGCGCGCCGGATACTGAACTCCAGGCAGCCAACGCAGCTCGCCAACGCCGACGATCGGGTGACGATGTATCTTTTTTAGCGTGCCTGCCTCGTCGTGTCACTAGCGTGGTGGCGACGGTTCCCTTGATGGGCCGGCAGGCAATGTGCAGTGCGGATCAGCAGGCGTGCGGCGTGCCGCACCAGCCAGATGATCGACACGGGTACCAGGGCTCAATGGTTGAGGTTCGCCAGGTAGTCAGTGGGCGACCAAGCACTTTCGTCTGTAATTTTCCGCAAATCAGACACTTGAGACGAGAGAGAAACCTTCTGGGTCCGGCCAAAAGTAGCCGCTCAGGTCCATGGCCTAATGATCGAAAGCTGACGCCTGGATACCCAGTACCTCTTCGGATGATCGATGGGTGAAGAAACGCCGCCGTCTCCCTTTTCCATGACATGAGCCTAAATCATGGCGCC
>NZ_JWJG01000028.1:1870171-1877272 GCF_000818395.1 Noviherbaspirillum autotrophicum
TCAGCACCGGCATGTACACGGTCGACGCCAACGGTAGCCTATCCTTCAAGGGGGGATACCTGAATGGTGGTCAGGCCACGAAAATCGACCGGCCGAATAAGTTTTTTTTAGTCTTTCCAGCCATCCCGGACCACCGCTGGACCTGCGGACTGGCTAGCGACAAATAGGTGACGGCAAGGTGGTGGCCCGCTGCAGCGAAACGCGGCATGCTCAGCGGGATAGCATACTGCCGAGCCAATCCGCCGAAACGCATGTAGCTACCGTTGCGGCGCAATACTTGCTGGCGCCGCGCCATAAATTTGCCCGACCTATCTCCGAAGGAACTGTCGGTCTGCTTTTTTATACGTAGCAACGGAAGGAATAGGTCGTTTTCTGCGTGTCAACCGACTCCAAGCCGCGTCTGCTTTGACGTCTATAACAGGCGTTCAAGTTTCAGCATAACGGCGACGATTCCCGCAAAAAGAAATACGCTCACGCCCTGTAGCGTAATGATTCGTACGTAGTTAGGCATGAGCGTATTTATGACGATGTGCACTTATATCAATTTCATTCGTTTTGCCTCTTCGCGAAGTTCACCTCGGAAATCCGGATGAGCGATGCCGATCAGCGCTTCGACGCGTTGCTTGGCAGTCTTGCCCCGCAATTGGGCTACCCCGTACTCGGTTACCACATAATTGACGTCATTTTTGCCGGTCGTTACATGCGTGCCCGGTGTCAAAGTGGGCACAATGCGGGAAATGGTATTTTCCTTTGCCGTAGAAGGCAGGACAATGAATGACTTTCCCCCCTTTGAATAATTGGCTGCCCGGACAAAGTCCGCTTGCCCACCGGTGCCTGAGTACGGGGTAAAGCCAAGACTTTCGGAGCCGCACTGCCCGATCAAGTCCACTTGCATCGTGGCGTTGATGGTAATGAGGTTGTCGTTTTGCCCGGCCAGGAAGGGATTGTTGATAAAGTCCACCGGATGCATTTCAAAGGCCGGGTTCCGGTGCATGAACTGGTAGAGTTTCTTTGAACCCAGAGCGAAGGTGGCCAGTATTTTGCCCGGGTGGTAATTTTTCCGCCGGTTGGTGATGGCGCCGGATTCCACCAGCGTCATGATGCCGTCCCCGATCATTTCAGTATGGACTCCCAGGTCCTGCTTGCCGGTGAGTTGCATCACCACCGCGTCGGGAATGGCGCCGTAACCGATCTGGAGAGTCGCACCATCCGGGATCAATTCGGCGACATACTTGCCGATGGCTTCCTGGACAGGTCCGATCTTGGGCAAGCCGACTTCCAGCAGCGGCTCGTCACTTTCGATCAGGCCGGCAACCTGGGAAATATGGATATGGCAATCGCCGTTGGCGAACGGCACGTTTGGATTGACTTCCAACACCACGGCCCGGGCCTTGCGCACAGCAGCCATCGTGTAATCGGCAGCCAGGCTCAGCGAGAAATAGCCGTGTTCATCCATCGGCGAGGCCATACTGAACACCACGTCCGCCGGCAGGTAACCGCGATCGAGCAGTGTCGGCAATTCAGAGAAGTAGGCCGGAACGAAGTCGATCCAGCCCTCTTGGCAGCCCGGCCTGGAGGGGCCGCCGAGGAAGTAGGCCAGATGACGCACATGTTTCGAGGTTTCGCAGTCAAAATAGCCATACTTACGCAGCGGCAGGATTTGCGCGACCTCCACATCACGGAAATCACGGCGCTGCTCCGAGAGCGCCGTCAGCAAGGTCGGTGGTTCACCCACTCCGGTCGGCACGACGATCGTGCCCCCGTTGCGGACAATGCGCACGGCATCGGCGGCTGCCATCCGCTTTTGCTGGTAGAGAGAATGAAAATCCATGACTGTGTCACCTCGTTGGGCTTAGTTATTGTTGAATACCGGCTGCCGCTTTTCCAGGAATGCCTGCATGCCTTCCTTTTGGTCTTCCAGGGCAAAGGCTGCGTGAAACACTCTGCGTTCGAAGAGGAGCCCTTCATGCAGGCTGCTCTCAAATGCGCGATTGACGGATTCCTTGATCATCATCGCTACCGGCAGAGAAAAGCCGGCAATGGTCTGGGCCGCCTTCAGGGCTTCCTCCAGCAAGCGTTCGGCCGGATAGATGCGGGCGACCAGGCCAGCTTTCTCGGCCTCGGCCGCATCCATGAAGCGGCCGGTCAGGCAGAGATCCATGGCCTTGGACTTGCCCACCGCGCGCGGCAGGCGTTGGGTTCCGCCCGCACCAGGCAAGGTGCCCAGTTTGATTTCGGGCTGGCCGAATTTGGCGTTGTCGGCAGCGAAAATCATGTCGCACATCATCGCCATTTCGCAGCCGCCGCCCAGCGCGAAGCCGGCCACTGCAGCGATGACGGGTTTGCGGCAGGTCTTGAGCCGTTCCCAGTTGCGCGTGATGTAATCGCCCTTGTAGGCGTCCATGTAGCTAAAGCCAGCCATCGCGGCGATATCGGCTCCCGCAGCAAAGGCCTTGTCTGAACCGGTGATGACGATGCAGCCGATATTCTCGTCCGCCTCGAACGCATCCAGTGCGCGCGCCAGTTCGTCGACAAGCGCGTCGTTGAGGGCGTTCATCTGCTTGGGGCGGTGAAGGGTGACGAGGCCTACCTTGCCGCGGGTGTCGACCAGAATGTTTTCGTAAGCCATACCCTGCCTCACTGAACCAGAGCGCGGCCGATAACCAGGCGCTGGATGTCGTTGGCGCCTTCGTAGATCTGGCATACCCGCACATCGCGATAGATGCGCTCGACCGGAAAATCGCTGACATAACCGTAGCCTCCGTGAATCTGGATGGCATCCGAGCAAATTTTTTCGGCGACCTCGGAAGCAAACATCTTGGCCATGGAGGCTTCCTTGAGGCAGGCTTTTCCAGCGTCTTTGAGCATGGCGGCACGCCACACCATCAGGCGCGCGGCGTCGAGTTGCGTGGCCATATCCGCCAGGCGGAAGCTTACGGCCTGGTGCTCGAGAAGAGGCTTGCCGAAAGTTTCGCGTTCCTGAGCGTATTTGAGCGCCGCGTCGAAGGCGGCGCGGGCCATGCCGACCGATTGCGCCGCAATGCCAATACGGCCGGCTTCCAGGTTGGACAAGGCGATCTTGTAGCCGTCTCCTTCGGCGCCCATCATGGCCGTGGTCGGTACGCGGCAATTGTCGAAGATGATCTGGGCCGTATCGGAAGCCTTTTGCCCCATTTTCTCCTCGATGCGGGCCACCACATATCCCGGGGTGGCAGTCGGTACCAGGAAGCAGGAAATGCCTTTTTTGCCGGCGCTCTTGTCGGTCACAGCAAACACAATGGCCACGTCGGCGTGCTTGCCGGTGGTGATAAATTGTTTGACGCCGTTCAGGACCCAGGTGTCGCCATCACGCACCGCCGTGGTCTTGAGCGCGGACGCATCCGAGCCGACATGCGGCTCGGTCAAGCAAAAGCAGCCGAGTTTGGTGCCGCGCGCCAGAGGGACAAGCCATTCCTCCTTCTGGGCCATGGATCCATACTTCAGCGTGATGCCGCAGGCCAGCGAGTTCTGGACGCTGACGATGGTAGAGGTGGCGCCGTCGCCGGCTGCGATTTCCTCCAGCATCAGCACCAGACTCATATAGTCCATGTCGGCGCCGCCCCACTCCTCGGGCACGACCATGCCGAGCGCACCGAGCTCGCCCAGTTCCTTCAATGCCTGTGCCGGGAAGCTGTGGTTGCGGTCCCATTCGGCAGCATAAGGCACCAAGCGTTCTTGCGCGAAGGCGCGCATGGAGTCCCGGATCATTTCCTGTTCTTGAGTCAAAATCATCACGTAATCCTCAAAGCATTTCGATGGCCATGGCGGTCGCTTCGCCACCGCCGATACACAGGCTCGCGATACCACGCTTGCCGCCGGTCTGGCGCAGCGCGCCAATCAAGGTGACCAGGATGCGCGTGCCCGACGCGCCGATCGGATGGCCCAGCGCACACGCGCCGCCGTGGATGTTGACTTTGTTGTGGTCGAGCTGCAGGTCGCGCATGGCAGCCATCGCGACGACGGCAAAGGCTTCATTGATCTCCCAGAGATCGACGTCACCAGCTGACCAACCGGCCTTGGCCAGCACCTTTTGCATGGCGCCGACAGGAGCAGTCGGGAACAGACGAGGTTCGTGGGCATGGTTGCTATGGCCGACGATGACGGCGACGGGTTTGATGCCCAGTTTCTCGGCGTTGGAGCGGCGCATCATCACGAGCGCGGCGGCGCCATCGGAAATGGAGCTCGAGTTAGCTGCGGTTACCGTACCGTCCTTTTTGAAGGCAGGTTTCAGGCCAGGAATCTTTTCGATCTGGGCCTTGGGCGGCTGCTCGTCGTGCTCGATGACGACATCGCCTTTTTTACCGGAGACGGTCACTGGCGCAATCTCCCAGGCAAACGCGCCAGTCTTGATGGCTTCCTGCGCGCGGGTCGTGGAGGCAATCGCATAGGCGTCCTGGTCGGCGCGCGTGAAGCCATAGCTACCGGCGCAATCCTCGGCAAAGGTGCCCATCAGGCGGCCCTTGTCGAAGTAAGCGTCTTCCAGTCCATCGAAAAACATGTGATCGAGGATCTGGCCATGGCCAAGGCGCAAGCCGCCACGCGCCTTCGGCAGGAAATAGGGCGCGTTGGTCATCGATTCCATGCCGCCGGCCACCATTACTTCGTTGGATCCGGCGAGCAGCACGTCGTGCGCCAGCATCGTGGCCTTCATGCCGGAGCCGCAGACTTTGCTCACGGTGGAGCAGGCAACCGACAGCGGAAGCCCGGCGTTGATGGCGGCTTGGCGTGCAGGCGCCTGGCCAAGGCCGGCCGGCAGCACGCAGCCAAGGACGAGTTCTTGCACCTGGTCGCCGGCAATACCGGCGCGTTCGACCGCTGCCTGAATGGCGACGCCGGCCAGTTGCGGAGCGGTGAGCCCAGCGAAATCACCCTGGAAACCGCCAATGGGCGTTCGGGCAACAGAAACAATGACGATTGGATCGTGCGACATGGTTCGCTTTCTTGAAATGGGTTGAGCTTATTTGGCCGCCATGCGGATGGCGCCATCCAGGCGGATAACCTCGCCGTTCAGGTATTGATTACTGAAAATGTGTTCCACTAACGCCGCGTACTCGGCCGGCTTACCCATGCGGGAGGGAAAGGGCACCATCTTGCCGAGCGCTTCCTGGACCTCAGCAGGCATACCCATGAGCATCGGGGTTTCCATGATGCCGGGGGCGATCGTCATGACACGAATGTTGGAACGCGCGAGCTCCCGGGCGATGGGGAGTGTCATCGCCACCACCCCGCCCTTTGAAGCTGAATACGCTGCTTGGCCGATCTGACCGTCGAAGGCCGCAACGGACGCCGTGTTGACGATGACGCCACGTTCGCCATTGGCATCGGGCTCGGCGGTGCTCATGATCTCCGCCGCCAAGCGGAGCATGTTAAAACTGCCCACGAGATTGATGTTAATGGCGCGCGCGAAGGACTCCAGCTTGTGTGCGCCTTCCCGCCCCATCACCTTTTCCGCGGGAGCGATGCCGGCGCAATTGACCAAGCCGCGCAGCGGGCCTAAGGCGGTGGCGGCGATGAATGCGGCCTTGGCGCTGGCTTCGCTCGTGACGTCGGTCATGACGAAGCGCGCACCGGTGCCCAAGGCGTTGGCCATGGCGGTGCCGGCTTCCTGGTTAATGTCGGCAAGGATGACCTTGCCGCCCCGCTCAACAATCATCCGGGCAGTGGCCGCTCCCAAGCCGGAACCACCGCCAGTCACCACAAATACATTGCCCCTAATCTGCATAACTCGGTCTTCTCGTTAACAAGGCGCGGGCTGCTTGTACAGCCAATGCGCGATTTCAAATGCGGTAGAAGTCTATGAGCCTGCGCATGCTCGCACTAGATCAAAATCGCTCAATCCGGGTGGTAGAATTTGCCACTCATTGGTTTCGCGAATGCAACATGAGCCGCAGAGTTGAAAAAGGCACCATCGCGATTAGCTTCGTGTTTGAAGCGCTGGAGGTCATGCGCCGCCGCGGCCTGGATTGCGAGCACCTATTGGTCAGAGCCGGTATCTCTCCGGAACTGCTGAATCTGCCTCACGCCCGGGTTTCTGCAAACCATTACGGCAAATTGTGGCACCTCATCGCTGATACCCTGGATGACGAATTTTTTGGCATGGACAGCCATGGCATGAAAAAGGGCAGCTTCACCTTGCTATGCCATAGCGTCATCCATGCCGATACCTTGGGGCGCGCCTTGCATCGTGCGCTACGCTTCTTGCGCGTCGTGTTGGACGACATCGGGGCGGAGTTGGTCCGGGATGGAGAGCTGGCCAGGATTACTGTGATGGAGCGGATGACAGATCACACAAGCGCCCAGGTGCTGCCGCCGCAACGCGCTTTCGCTTACGGCACCTTCCTTCTCATCGTGCACGGGCTGGCCTGTTGGCTTGTGGGAAGACGTATTCCGCTGCTGTCAGCCGATTTCCGCTGCGCCGAGCCGTCATTTAGCGGGGAATGGCGTGTGCTCTTTTTACCTCAGCTGCAGTTTAATCAACCGCACACCGAGATAAGCTTTTCTGCCAAGTACTTGGATATGGGCACGATCCAGACCGAGCGAACGATGAAACAGTTTCTTCGGAACGCGCCGGCTAATTTTTTGGTGAAGTATAAAAATAGTGCGAGCTTGACCGCCCAGATTCGCCGCCGTCTGCGGGAAGTGCCGCCGATGGCCTGGCCGGATTGCGAGACGCTGGCCCGGCAGTTCCACACTTCTCAGTCCACGTTTCGGCGCCGCCTGGACAAGGAGGGACAGTCTTACAGGGCCATTCTTGACGATTTGCGGCGGGATTTAGCTATCTCGCTATTGAGCAATTCCGACAAGCCGATTGCCGACATCGCTGCCGAATTGGGTTTTACAGAGGCAAGCACGTTCTACCGTGCATTCAGGAAATGGACGGGGGCACGACCGAGCGAATATCGCTTCAGTGGAATCGCGCCGCCCCATTAGCGAAGCAAGCCATAGAAGCAAGCAACCCGGGAACTCGATTTGAGGTAAGCGATCCATGACGGACGTCCCTTGTCGGATAGTCTCGCGTGTTGTTAGCGCGATTACAACCGAGTCGTCGGGAGGGAGATTTTC
>NZ_JWJG01000028.1:1877282-1880961 GCF_000818395.1 Noviherbaspirillum autotrophicum
TGTCCCTTGTCGCTGCGGATTGTGGCGCTGTTGTATGACGAAAAATTGCGTGACTGTGCGCAATTTTGCAACCCGGTCGAGGGAACATGATCACAATGACTTTTACCATTGCACGCAAGGAGCCAACGTGGAGATTGAACTGAAACTGGAACTCGACCCGGCAGACAGCGATACGCTGCGTGGTCATCCGGTTATCAAGGAGCTTGGCAATGGAAAACAGAAACAGGACGAGCTGACCGCGATTTACTTCGACACGCCGCAATTCACCCTGCGCCAGCACGGCGCGGGCCTACGGGTGCGCAAGATGCGTGGCCGTTGGATCCAGACCCTGAAGGCCGGCGGCAGCGTACAAGGCGGACTCCACCAGCACGATGAATGGGAAACGCCGGTCGATGGCGCAGTACCGGCTTTGGCTCAGATTGCATCGATGGTCGACGCCGGTTCGCCCCTGTCGGCGCTTCTCCGGCAGCCATCACTCGCCAATGCGCTACAGCCGATCTTCCAGGTGAAGGTGCATCGGACAACGTGGAACCTGCGCGATGGGGACAGCTTCGTCGAGCTCGTGCTCGACGAAGGAAGTGTCCAGCACGAGGACCGGAAGGTGCCGGTGAGCGAGATCGAACTCGAATTGAAGGAGGGAGAACCAGGCTGCTTGTACGCCATCGCGATGAAATTACTCGATGGCATCCCCCTGCGTCTCAGCAATGTCAGCAAGGCGCAGCGCGGCTACGCCCTTTGCAGGCAGGAAGAACGTGCGCCTGTGAAAGCCGCGCCTGTGACGTTTCCGCCTTCGCCGACAATCGAAGACGGCCTGCAGGCAATCGTGCTGAACTGCCTGGCACAAATCCAGGCCAACGAAGCGGCTGTCATGGACAGTGGCAATCCCGAGAGCCTGCATCAGATGCGAGTCGGTTTGCGCCGCTTGCGTTCGGCACTCAAGCTGTTCGGGACGGCCGCGCCGTGCCCGGTGCATTTGCAGGAAGAACTCCGCTGGCTGGGAGAAGCGCTGGGCGAGGCGAGGGACTGGGATGTCCTGTCATCGTCGACACTTGCCCGCGCGAGAGGCACGGGGGACGCGTCCTTCCCTGCGCTGAATGCCGCCATGGACGAGGTCGTGCGCGGCAAGCGGAACCAAGCCGGCGCCGCGCTGCGCTCGCCGCGTTACGCAAGGCTCATGATAAGCATATTTGCCTGGGTGATAGGGAAGCAATGGCGGGACACGCCGGGCCAGGCCAATGTCGAGCAACTGGAGGCGCCGCTGAAGGCGTTTGCGGAGAAAGCGCTCAAACAGGGGCACAAGCGCATCGTGAAGCGCGGAAGGAACATTCGCCACGCGACGCCCGAGGAATTGCACAGGCTGCGCATTGCGGCAAAGAGGAACCGGTATGCGGTCGAATTCTTCGCGCCCCTGCAACGGCAGAAGCGCCTGCGCACGTACCTCGATGCGCTGTCGGCCATGCAGGACGAACTTGGCTGGCGCAACGACGTTTCGGTTGGCGACCGCCTGCTGCGGTATTTGGAAACGGAAAAGCCGGCGGCCGCAGCGAGCGCTGCATATGCGCGGGGTTTTCTTGCGGCGTCCGTTTCGGACAACGAGCGCAAGCTGCGCAAGACCTGGAAGCACTTCCGGGGGGCCGACCGGCCGCGGCTGCGATGAGTAGCCAACGCAATACGCCGTGTCAATACACTTGTGGTACGCAGATTCGTGCGGTGCCGGGCGGCGGGCGTCGTCATCGCTGCAAATGGGCTCAGGCTGTGCGCTCAGAGGGGGGCGAGCCGTAGGGCGCCAAAGGCATTGCGACTGGCGCCACAAATGTGCGGCTGAAAGGCGTTAGTTAATGCAACTGACCGCCCGTATCTTTATGGGCGGTAAATGTGGAAGGGAACGCCGGCGGCTTGCTGTATCATCCTGTTCCCAAAAACGAAAGCTGCGCATGCTTATCATCACCATTAAACAAGGTAAGGAAAAAGGCCTGCTTTCCGGCGACCCGTGGATTTACCTCTCCGCCGTCGAAAAGGTGGACGGCAAGCCGCAGGAGCGCAACAAACCGGGCGCCACGGCAATTGTGCAATCGTCATCTCGCCAGTTCCTGGCTCGCGCGGCCTATAACGCGAAATCGCAAATCACCGCCCGCGTCTGGACGTTGCGCGAAGACGAACCCGTGGACCACGCGATGATCAAGCGGCGCGTACAAGCGGGTGTGCTTCTGCGCGCCGATGCGCAGCGCACCGCAGATCCACAGGCGCTCTTCCTGTTGGTCGACGGCGAGAAGGATGGCTTGCCGGGTCTTCTGGTGCATGGCTATGGTGGCAGCGCCGGCTATCTGATTTGCCAGTTCAACGCCGGTGGCGTCGAGCTGTGGAAGGTGCCTATCGTACAGGCGCTCCTTTCTGCTACCGGCTGCCGCAACGTTTATGAACGCTGCGATCCGCTGTTGCGCAAGGGCGAAGGACTGCCTGTCACCCCGCGCGCGCTGGCAGGCGACGAACCGCCCCACCGGCTCATGGTGCGCGAGGGAAGCCGTCTGGTACCGATGGATATTCGCTCCGGCTTCACTTACCCGCGCTGACGGACACGCGTACCGGCCAGAAATCGCCATTTTTAGTCTTCCAATCAAAAATATGAATATGTCCCGTACTCTGCAATGCGGCACCATCGCGTTAACGCTGCTGTCCCTCACGGCCTGCGCCGATTACGTGCAGCTCAAACCAGGGGCCGAAGCGGTAAACGTCACTTATCTGGCTAATACAGCCAATTGCGTCGCCCATGGCACCGTGCATGTCAGCGTATTGAACAAGATCGGACCGGTTGGGCGCAGCGAATTTACGGTGGAAAACGAGCTGGCCACTCTGGCCCGAAATGCGGCACAGGGGTCGGGCGGCGATACCATCGCCCCGGCTGGGCCAGTGGTAGATGGCGCGCGCAATTTCAATATCTATCGTTGCCACAAATAATTTGGAGCAACGCGCTGTTTGCCTACCGCCGCGCGTAGTGCGTCAGTGGTTGGCCCTCAACCACAGGATCGGTGGACAGCCGCGCGCCTGTTTCAGCCCGCCCGGATGCGAGCGGGGCAGGTCTTAACGCCCCACTGAAAACCCAAGAAAACCACAAGCGGCAAATCATGGAACCACTTATATCGTCGGCGTCAACGGCGACAAGGTGCTGGTCGCGCCACTGGACGGCACGCCCGCTACGTGCGATTTGCTGCAACGGTTGTCGGGGCCGCCGCCTGCACCCGCCTCGACGTTCGATATGTCAGGACTCACTTAAACACTCGCATAGCCGGCGCAGCGCCGCAGCTTCCCGACTCGTGCAACCGGGCGCGCTGCGCTCGAACAGATGCGAGCGTCCGCGACCAATCCGCCGTCCTGATAACACTACTCAGTGATGCTTTCTGCTTGTCGGGCTAGACAACGCCCTCAGGTGGACGGGCTTAACCCGGGCTTATGGTCGGAGGTCGCGACTGAGCCTCCATTATCGAACGTCAGCTAAGTTTTCAAGAGCGGCAATCGCTCGGCGATTTCCGACAGGCAGTTGTCGGCCAAAAGTAGCCGCTCAGGTCCATGGGCTAATGATCGAAAGCTGACGCTTGGATACCCAGTACCTCTTCGGATGATCGATGGGTGAAGAAACGCCGCCGTCTCCCTTTTCCATGACATGAGCCTAAATCATGGCGCC
>NZ_JWJG01000028.1:1880971-2007386 GCF_000818395.1 Noviherbaspirillum autotrophicum
GGCAGCTGCTCCGAAAAAGGCAGCTGCTCCGAAAAAGGCAGCTGCTCCGAAAAAGGCAGCTGCTCCGAAAAAGGCAGCCGCTCCGAAGAAGGCAGCAGTCGCCAAGAAGCCGGCAGCAGCTCCTGCTCCCGCTGTAAAGACCACGCTGAACCCGGCAGCGGCTTGGCCGTTTCCGACCGGTACCCGTCCGTAATTGACGGCTTGCTTGGATGCCTGATTAAGTTCAGGCAAAATGCCCGTTGTGTGACCTTGGGTTGCACGACGGGTTTTTTTATTTGGAGATCAGATAGTGCTGGAAAGCATACTTACCTTGATAGTCGATAGCGTGGCCGCAGTGTTGGGAGGCGCGCTGTTACTCCGCTTCTGGATGCAGGTCGTACGCGTGCGGCCGCCGTCATCGATCGGCCAGTTCATCTTCCAGCTGACCGACTGGATGGTCAAGCCACTGCGCAAAATGCTGCCTGGCGTCGGCGGTTATGACTGGGCCAGCCTGATTGGCACCCTCTTGGTGATTCTGCTCGCGGTTGCGATCGATCTTGCGGTGATGTCGCACTTTGTTCCGCAATATCTGGTGCTGCTGTCGCTGCTGCGCTTGTGCGAGTGGATATTTTACGGCTTCATGGGGTTGATCATTATCGAAGCGATCTTCAGCTGGGTGAATCCGCATGCGCCGTTGGCACCGTTCGTGCACGCGCTGAATGAACCGCTGCTGCGTCCGCTGCGTCGCGTGATCCCGCTCGTGGGCAGTATCGACCTGTCACCGCTCGTGGCGCTCATCCTGCTGCGTATCGGCCTGCAACTGGTGAGCACACTCCTTTTGTCGGCCGCATGAAAGACTGGTGCAGCGTAGTGCCGCGCGGCATTCGATTGACGGTGCAAATCATGCCGAATGCGAAAAAGAGCGAGGTGATCGGCGTGCTCGACGACGCGCTGAAAATCCGGCTGCATGCGCAACCGATCGAAGGCAAGGCAAATGACGCGCTGGTGCGCTATCTGGCTGATGTGCTCGACGTTCCCAAAAGCGCCGTGACGATTACCCACGGCCACACCAGCAAGCGCAAGATGATTGAAATTGTCGCTTCGCAGCTGACACCCGAGAAAGTGCGCCTGGCGCTGTTTCCTGGCATAAGTCACTAAGGCGCCGCGCAACGTAGGCCTGGCGACGCCTGTGTCCGCAAGCTCAGCGGCTAAGGCGTGTCACGGCGTTCGTAGCGGTAACCTGCACGGCATCGCCGATACGGAAGTCCTGACCCGGATCGACCGAATAGGTGCGTTCGTCACCGTTATCGAAGCGCACCGTTACTTCGGTATGACTATGGGTTGCCGCCGATTGCTCCGCATGCTGTCCAGCCATCCCGCCAGCCAATGCGCCGCCGATGCTCGCCGCCACGCTGCCGCTGCCATTGCCGATCTTGCTGCCGGCGATGCCTCCCAGAATGGCCCCCGCGAACGAAACCAGCCCGGACGACTGGCTGTTGTCACCGCGCACGGTGACATCGCGCACATTCACCACGGTGGCGCTGCGTACCATGGTCGTTCCCTCGGTCGACATCGTGACCGATGGCGATGGCTGCTGGGATGCGCAGGCGCATAACAGCGAAACCGAGAGCGGCAGCACGACGCGCATGATGTTCGTTCTCATGTCGAAATTCAGAACCGGTATCCGTACGCCTTCTGAAAGCGATCCTCGATTTCATCGCGCGACGGCGCGTGATTTTGTGCGCCCTGATAGGCGATCTTGATTGCGCCCATCAGGCTGGCAAGGCGCCCCGTGGTCACCCAATCCATGCCATTCGTCAGGCCGTACAGGAGGCCGGCGCGGAACGCATCGCCGCAGCCGGTCGGGTCGACCACCTTGTCGGCTTGAACGCAAGGGATGTCGATACGCTTGCCGTCGGTGTAGATTTCCGCGCCTTGTTCGCCGCGGGTGACGATCAATGCCGACACCCGTTCGGCGATTTTTTCCAGCGTCAGGCCGGTTCGCTGCATCAACAATTCCGCCTCATAATCGTTGACCGCCACATAGGTAGCGAGTTCAATGAAGCGCTCCAGCTCCGCTCCGCTAAACATAGGCAAGCCCTGACCAGGATCGAAAATGAAGGGCAGTGCCCGTTCCGCGCAATCGGTTGCGTGCTGCAGCATGCCGTCGCGGCCGTCCGGCGCGATGATCGCCAGCTTCACCGGGCCGGCGTCGGCGATCCGGTTCTCATGCGACAGCGCCATCGCGCCCGGATGGAATGCCGTGATCTGGTTGCTGTCGGCGTCCGTCGTGATGAAGGCTTGCGCCGTATACGAAGTCTCGATGGTGCGGATGCAGCGACGGGAAATTTGCTGCCGGTCCAGACGCTCCAGATAAGGGCCGCCGTCTTGGCCAATGGTCGCCATGATGAGCGGGTCGCCTTGCAGCAGCTTCAGGTTGTAGGCAATGTTGCCGGCACATCCGCCAAATTCGCGCCGGATTTCCGGCACCAGGAAGGCAACATTGATCTTGTGCAGCTGATCGGCCAGTAGCGCCTCGGAAAAGCGTCCCTGGAACAGCATGATGGTGTCGAATGCGAGTGAGCCGCAGATGAGGGATGTCATGGATGCCTGTCTAGTGGAAAAGATAGAAAATTGTACGGGTGATGTTTCGGCCCTGCGCGTTATCTTCATGACCGCACAGCACGGCCTACGGATAGAACAAATAAACCCGATATCCGGAAGCCTTCAGCTGTGCCAGCGCAAAGTAAAGCTTGACCGCTTGTTCCGATTTTGGCGCGAAACCCTTGCTGATCTCTTGTGATGCCGGTAGGTAATCACGCGGCGTAAATATGCGGCGGACAATCGGTTTGTCCTCCGTATCGTTCAGGGTCAGCTCGATGTTGGGCCAGGCTTGCACGGTTGCGCTGTGATTGCCAAGCAGGACAGACAGGCTGAAGGTCTTTTGATCGGCCGACGCCGCCTGCAATTCGCTCGATTCGATGGCCACTGTCTCGATTTGCATCGGCAAGCCGACTTCGCATCCGATCAGTTGGCAGGCAGTGAGCAGTGCCGGTTTGGCGTCAGGGAACCTTGCGGCGAGCTGGTTGCGGAAGATATGGATGCCCTGCGCCAGAACGGCGATCAGCAGTATCGGCAAGCCGATGGCCATCAGTATCCGCATAATCCGATGCATGCGCTGCCGGCGTCGTCCCTGCTTCACGAAGGCGGGTTCTTCATAGGCATTGTCGTCGGCTTGATCCGGTTCGTCAGCCGCCGCAGGCAGCTCTTCCTCTTCGGCCGGATCGCGCCAAGGCTGGCGCTGCATGTCGTCGATGGCCTTTTCCAGCGCATCGAGCTCGTCCGCCATGCCGGGTCGCTCAGACGCCGCACCGCGAGTATCGTCGGCCTTTGGCTCTGCAGGCGAGAATTCCATCAGCGTCATGCGCTGCAACGGGTCGTCGCTTGCGTTTTCGTCGTGATGGATCTGCTCGTCGCGGATGTCTTCTTGTGCGGCCGGAGCCTCGTCTGGAATGGAGGCAGGCACTACTTCGTCCGCCGGTGCCGATTCAGCCAGGTCTTCTGCTTCCGGCGCAGTCGCTGGCTCGTTCATTGGCTGCGGGGATTCTGCCGAGGCGGGGGGCGCTATATGTGGTGATGCAACTTGCGGCGTCGGTGCGGGCAGTGCACGCTCGGCTTCCTCCGGGCGCAGCAGGTTCTCGATACCGTTGAATATCTGTTTGCAGGAGCCGCAGCGCACCAGTCCGGCGCGCAGCTTCAGTTGGTCATGCGCGACCCGGAATGTTGTATGGCAATGAGGGCACTGGGTAGCGAGCGCCATGACTAGCGACTGGCGGCTTGCCCGGATAGCGCAACCCAGCCGTCATGCTCGGCCCATACCGACATGGTGATGAAGGGAGCGTAGGCGGCCGCGACCTCGTCGGCCTGGCGCGCAAGGATGCCGGAAAGTACCAGCGATCCGCCGGGGGCAACGCGCGATGACAGCATGGGCGCCATCAGTTTCAGCGGGCTGGACAGAATATTGGCAACTACCACATCGAAGGTCTGCGGCTGGCCGGCGTCCGCAAATTCCTCCGGCAGGTAAAACGCGATGTCGCAACGATTGCGCTCGCTGTTGTAGCGTGCGGACTCGATAGCCTGCGGGTCGATGTCGACGCCGATGACCTGGTCCGCCCCCAGCTTCTTGGCGACCATCGCCAGAATGCCGGAACCGCAGCCATAGTCGAGCACCGATCCTTGCGGCGCATTGGCTTCCAGCCATTCCATGCAAAGCCGGGTGGTGGGATGGCTACCGGTGCCAAAGGCCAGTCCGGGGTCCAGTTCCAGCAGCAACGCAGTGGGATCAGGAGCGTCGTGCCAGCTTGGCACCACCCAGATATTCTTGCCGATGTGGATCGGTTCAAACTGGGATTGCGTCAGGCGGACCCAGTCCTGCTCGGCTACCGGACGCAGTGTGTATGAAACCTTGCCGGCATCGATGCCGGCAGCAGCGGCGGCGGCGGCCACGATGGCGGCATGGTCCGCATCGGCTTCCGCCAATGCGACCACGCGGCTGTGTTCCCATGCCGCTTCGGGCGGCTCCATGCCGGGCTCGCCGAACAGAGGGCGTTCCGCGTCGGTGCCCTCGTCGGCGTCTTCCACCGACACCGACAGCGCGCCCGCATCCATTAATGCGTCGGACAGCGCCTCCGCATGGTCGCGTGCAACTTCGATGACGATTTCAGTCCAGCTCATGTGCGTGCCTTATTTACTTAGCGGTTTTGCCCGAATTTTTAGGCAGATCGGGCTTCTCGGCCAGCTTTTGTTCCAGGTAATGGATATTGGTGCCGCCTTCGATGAAGCGCGCATCCACCATCAGTTCGCGGTGCAGCGGAATATTGGTCAGGATGCCTTCGACGACCATTTCCGACAACGCGATCTGCATGCGGCGGATCGCCTGGTCGCGTGTCACGCCATACGCAATCACCTTGCCGACCATCGAATCATAAGTCGGCGGCACGAAATAGCCGGCGTAGGCATGCGAGTCGACGCGGATGCCGGGGCCGCCCGGGGCGTGCCAAGCGATGATGCGGCCGGGCGACGGCGTAAACTTGAACGGGTCTTCCGCGTTGATGCGGCATTCGATGGCATGCCCGGCCAAGGTGATGTCGCGCTGGCGGAAGCGCAGTTTTTCGCCGGCTGCCACGCGGATCTGTTCCTGCACCAGATCGACGCCGGTGATCATTTCGGTGACCGGATGCTCCACCTGGATACGAGTGTTCATCTCGATGAAGTAGAACTCGCCGTTTTCATAGAGGAATTCGAACGTACCTGCGCCGCGGTAGCCGATCTTGCGGCAGGCTTCCGCGCAGCGGTCGCCGATGCGTTCGATCAGCTTGCGCGGAATGCCGGGAGCGGGCGCTTCCTCGATCACTTTCTGGTGGCGGCGCTGCATCGAACAGTCGCGTTCGCCCAGCCAGACTGCATTCTTGAACTCGTCAGCCAGCACCTGAATTTCCACGTGGCGCGGATTTTCCAGGTACTTCTCCATATAGACTTCCGGATTGCCGAATGCTGCACCGGCCTCCGTCTTGGTCATGGTAACGGCGTTGAGCAGGGCTGCCTCGGTGTGCACGACGCGCATGCCGCGTCCGCCGCCGCCGCCGGCCGCTTTGATGATGACCGGGTAGCCGATCTTGCGCGCAATGCGGATGATTTCCTTCGGATCTTCCGGCAAGGCGCCTTCCGAGCCGGGCACGCAGGGCACGCCGGCCTTGATCATAGCGTGCTTGGCGGAGACCTTGTCGCCCATGAGGCGGATCGATTCCGGCCGTGGGCCGATGAAGACGAAACCGGATTTTTCCACGCGTTCGGCGAAGTCGGCGTTCTCCGACAGGAAGCCGTAGCCGGGGTGAATGGCTTCAGCGTCAGTGACTTCTGCCGCGCTGATAATCGCTGGCATATTCAAATAGCTTTGAGCGGAGGGGGCCGGGCCGATGCAGACCGACTCGTCGGCCAGCTTGACGTATTTAGCATCGCGGTCGGCTTCCGAATGGACGACCACGGTTCTGATGCCCATCTCGCGGCAGGCGCGCTGGATACGCAACGCGATCTCGCCGCGGTTGGCAATGAGGATTTTTTCAAACATGTTTATTGTGATGCGTTAAGTGCGTTTGGGAACGGCGTGAACTAGGATGCGCGACACTTAACCGATCACGAACAGCGGCTGGCCGAACTCCACCGGCTGGCCGTTTTCAACCAGGATCTGCTTGATGACACCCGACGCGTCGGCATCGATTTCATTGAGCAGCTTCATCGCTTCGATGATGCACAGGGTGTCGCCTTCCTTCACGGTCGAACCGACCTCGACGAATGGCGGCTTGCCCGGGGCGGAAGCGCGGTAGAAGGTGCCGACCATCGGCGACTTCACCACATGGCCTTCCGGCTCGGCGGGAGCAGCCGCAACAGGCGCGGCGGCGGGCGCTTGCGGCGCGGCAGGCGCCGCCATGTTCTGCGGCATCGATTGCTGCGGCATCATGACGACCTGGCTTTGCGGTACGCCAGAGGATTTGACGATACGGACTTTGCTGTCGCCCTCGGTCACTTCCAGTTCGGCGATGTCCGATTCGGCGACCAGGTCGATCAGCGTCTTGAGTTTTCTTAGATCCATATGAAATCCCTCAGATTATTTGTGTGTCACGTTTCAATTCGCCGCAAATTATAAGTTGTTCGCGGCAAAATCCCGGAAATTAGAGTTTTTTCAACGCGAATTCGATCGCTGCCCGATATCCTTCCACCCCCAGCCCGCAAATGACGCCTACCGCGATTGCAGACAGAAAGGAATGATGCCGGAATGCTTCACGTTGATGAACATTAGAGATATGTACTTCGACAAAAGGAATGGCAACTCCCGCCAAGGCATCACGCAGCGCGACGCTGGTATGCGTCAAGCCACCCGGATTGATGACGATGGCATCGATCCCTTCTTTCCTGGCATCGTGAATGCGGTCGATCAGCGCGCCTTCGTGATTGCTTTGATAGCTGACGAGAGCTGCACCGGCAGCTTGCGCTTGCTCGATTGCTGCGCGTTCGATATCGGCGAGCGTCGTCGATCCGTAGACTTCCGGTTCACGCGTGCCCAGCAAATTCAGGTTCGGGCCATTAACCAGAAGAATTTTTTTTGCCATGGAGTTGCCGCTCCGTTTGACGAGAATGGCGCATTTTGCCGCCAAATGATGCCGATTGGCAAGGAGAAAAGATATCTTGCCTTTACAGTGCTTTCAGGTCGTTCTTTAACGCCTGCATCTTGAGTCTGCCGAGATAGGTTTTCCTGACCCGACCATCCGAGCCGATTATGACCGTAAACGGAAGGCCGCCTGCCTGATTGCCAAGTTGGCGCGCCAATTCGGAGGCATTCATTCCGCCCACATAAAGCGGGTAAGCAATCTTATATTTGGTTGCAAATTCGGCGATATTTGCAGCGGAATCAATGCCAATGCCAAGAATCTGGACTTTGGTCGGCGCCAGTTCGGCCTGCAAAGCAGACAACTCCGGCATTTCAGCAACGCACGGCGCACACCATGTTGCCCAGAAATTTACAATCAGCGGTTTCCCTTCCCATTGGTCCAGAACCTGAGGTTTACCGCTGGCGTCGGGCATGGTTTCCGACAATAGCTTGGCCACGGCTGCCATATCGGGCGTCTTGGGTTGCTGCTGGGCGTTGCTCAGGAAAAAGCCGAGCGTAGCGAATGTCAGTGCAATTGCGCTAAATAAGAGAATATTTTTCTTCATTTTTCTTCAGATTCCGCGATGAGCGTGCGGACCGCATCCTTGTCGGCACGAACCAGCTTGCCT
This sequence comes from Noviherbaspirillum autotrophicum, assembly GCF_000818395.1. Classification (GTDB taxonomy): domain Bacteria; phylum Pseudomonadota; class Gammaproteobacteria; order Burkholderiales; family Burkholderiaceae_D; genus Noviherbaspirillum; species Noviherbaspirillum autotrophicum. The sequence goes on from NZ_JWJG01000028.1 coordinate 1,888,784, forward strand.
TCCGCGCCGCCTTTGAGCGCACCACGCAAGTCATCTATTTCGTATAGAGCAAGATGTATGCCTTCGTTTTGCCAGAGAAAACTCAGGGTTTCCACCGGCTCACCCCGTCCTTTGAAATGCGCGCTTTCCGAGACTTCGAAATCGACATTCTTATTAATAAGAAAAATTTCTACATCCTTGGCGCTGTCTGGAAAAAGTTGCAAGTGGATATCCGAATGCTCGCCCGCCGTACCATTCAATACGGCGCCGATCAGATAGGGCGTAAATTGCGCCAGCTCGTCCATCATGCGCAGCGCTAGTTTCCTAAGATGCAATAGGCGCGCCGGTTGGCTGTCTGCAAAGAACAATTCATTATATTGCCGAACTTCTTCTTCAATCTGGGCGTTATCGGGCATGATGTCGCCACGAACTTTTGTATTCCCCAAGATTTGCTTGGCTGCCTTACGCTTTGCGGTGCCATAATCGGCGCCGTCTTCGGCAATCATGCGCGCTGCTGCTGCTGCAATTTCGGCACGCAATGTCTCTATATTGGAGGAGTAATTGCTCATGGCGTGGATGATACCCCGTAGCGAGGACGAGGGTCAGGTAAAATCTTGGATTCGCCAGAAATTGCTTGCGCGTGCTGGCCAGTCTTTCTGATTGGACCTTTTGCCGCGTGTTTTGGTCAGATTTAATTTTCATTTCATACGATGCACATCCATATTCTCGGCATCTGCGGCACCTTCATGGGCGGCCTTGCAGTGCTGGCCAAGGAAGCCGGCCACAAGGTGACTGGCTGCGACGCCAATGTTTATCCTCCAATGAGCACTCAGCTCGAAGCGCAAGGCATCGAGCTGATTGAAGGCTTCGGCCCGGAACAGGTGGACTTGAAGCCCGACCTGTTCGTGATCGGGAATGTCGTTTCGCGCAGCAATCCGCTGATGGAAGAAATCCTCAACCGCGGCCTGCGCTACACCTCGGGACCGCAATGGATCGGTGAGCACATCCTGCAAAACAAATGGGTGCTGGCGGTCGCCGGCACCCACGGCAAGACCACTACCTCGTCGATGCTGGCCTGGATTCTGGAAGACGCCGGCTACCATCCGGGTTTTTTGATCGGCGGCGTGCCGATGAATTTCGGCATTTCCGCGCGCCTGTCGGGTAAGGAAGCCGATTCTGCCTTTTTCGTGATCGAGGCGGACGAATACGACACGGCGTTCTTCGACAAGCGCAGCAAGTTCGTGCATTACCGGGCGAAGACGGCCGTCCTGAACAACCTGGAATACGATCACGCCGACATTTTCCCGGACCTGGGCGCGATCGAAACCCAGTTCCATCATCTGGTGCGCACCGTGCCCGGCGTCGGACGTCTGATCGTCAACGGCCGCGAAGAGTCGCTGCAGCGCGTGGTGGCACGCGGCTGCTGGAGCGACAAGGAATGGTTCGGCGTGGATGGCGGCAATGGCTGGGCCTTCCGCACGCATGAAGACGGCAGCTTTGATGTGCGCTTCGATGGCGAAGTGCAGGGGACGGTGGACTGGGAACTGACCGGCGAGCATAACCGGCTCAATGCAGTCGCCGCGATTGCCGCTGCGCGCCATGTGGGCGTGCCGCCCGCGCAGGCGATCGAGTCGCTCGGCAAGTTCGAGAACGTCAAGCGTCGCATGGAAGTGCGCGGCGCGGTCAACGGCGTGACGGTCTATGACGACTTCGCCCATCATCCGACGGCGATTGCGACTACCGTGGCCGGCCTGCGCAAGAAGGTGGGGAGCGCGCGCATTCTGGCCGTGCTGGAGCCGCGCTCCAATACCATGAAACTCGGCACCATGAAGGGGGCACTGCCCGACAGTCTGGTCGATGCCGACCTGGTGTTCGGCTACGGCGCGAAATCCGGCAAGGATGCGCTCGGCTGGAACCTGGGCGAAGCACTCGCGCCGCTCGGTGCCAAGGCGGCGGCGTTCGACGAGCTGGATGGGCTGGTGCAGGCAATCGTGAAGGCGGCCAAGGCGGGCGACCATGTGCTGGTGATGAGTAACGGGGGATTCGGCGGGGTGCACCAGAAGATCCTGGACGCGCTCGCGCAATGATTCTTTATCTGCACGGCTTTCGCTCGTCGCCGCAGTCATTCAAGGCACGCCTGCTTGGAGAACGCCTGCGGGCGCTTGGACAAGAAGGTCAATACCGCTGCCCGCAACTGCCGGCGTCGCCGCGCGAAGCGATTGCGCTGGCCTCGCACATCGTGCGAGCTGCCGGTCCAGCGGCGACCCTGATCGGGTCATCCTTGGGCGGCTATTACGCGACCTGGCTGGCCGAGCAGTTCGGCTGCCGCGCGGTGCTGCTCAATCCGGCGGTCAAGCCGCCGCGCGACCTGGAAAAATACGTTGGCGTAAGCACCGCCTACCATTCTGACCAGCCGTTCAAGTTCAAGCGGGAATACATCGATGAACTTAGGGCGCTGGAAGTAGCGCGCGTCACGCGCCCGGAGCGGTATTTCCTGATCGCCGCCACCGGCGACGAAGTGCTCGACTGGCGCGAGATGGTGGCGCATTATCCGGGCGCCAACCAGCTTGTGATCGAAGGCAGCGACCACGGCATTTCCGAATTCGGGCGATACGTGGATCGGGTATTGACATTTTGCGGCGTCGGGGAGGCGTGCAAGTGACATTTCACGCAGTAGGGCATGCGCGCTGGGTGTCGCATGTAAATGGGGTCAATCCGACGCGCGCCATGCGCGGCTGGCTGACCGACACGGAATCGCTGACGGTCAAGCTGATTGCGCACAGCCAGCATTTCCGGGTGCGCCGGCTGCACCAGGCGCGCGCTTTCTGTCTGGCGGACGAGCATGCGATGATCGACCTGCCGCGCCGCGCCTGCGTGCAGGAGCGGGAAGTGCTGCTGCAATGCGACGGCCGCCCGGTCGTCTATGCGCATACGGTGGTGCCGCTCAGTGCAACCACTTCCGACTGGCCGTTTTTCGGCACGCTGGGCGAGCGTTCGCTCGGCACCACGCTGTTCGGCGACCCGCGCGTGATGCGCGGCACCTTGCAATTTGCACGATTGCGCGAGCAGCATCCGCTGGCGCGGCGGGCCCGTAAGGCGGTAGGACGCGACGCAGTCAATTTTCCATTGTTCGCACGCCGCTGCCTGTATCGCCGCAAGAACGGCGTGTTGCTGGTCACCGAGCTGTTTCTGCCGGCGATCGCCGCGCTGACACGAACATAGTTTTTATATAAGCAAAGCAATCGATGAATCTTTTTTTCGAGGAATCCGGCGACTTCAAAGCCGGCACGGTGTTGTCGCAACAAGGCGAGGCTTATCAGGTCGAAATGCAGACCGGCAAGCGCACCAAGGTCAAAGCGCGCGACGTGCTGCTGCAATTTGCAACGCCCGAGCCTGCGCAGCTGATGGCAGATGCACAGGCGATTGCTGACGACATCGACCTGGATTTTTTGTGGGAAGTCGCTGGCGAAGAAGAGTTTGGCTTTGCCGAACTGGGGGCGGAATATTTCGGCCACGCGCCGCGCCCTGACGAGGCCGCCGGATTGCTGCTGCGCCTGCACAGCGCCCCCGTCTATTTCTACAAGAAGGGCAAGGGGCGCTACAAGGCGGCGCCGGAGACCTCGCTCAAAGCCGCGTTGGCAGGCATCGAAAAGAAAAAGCAGCAGGCGCTGATCCAGGCGCAGTATGCGGAAGAGCTGAAAGCGCACCGTCTGCCGGACGCCATGAAACCGCTGGCGCTGCAGCTGCTGTTCAGGCCGGACAAGAACGGCATCGAATACAAGGCGCTGGAGGCGGCGTGCGCTGAGCTGCAGACGTCGCCGCAACGCCTGATGCTGGCCGCCGGCGGGATCGGCTCGCCGAAGCAGCTGCATCTGGCGAAATTCCTGTTCGAGTATTTTCCGAAGGGGACCGGTTTTCCATCCATCGACCTTCCCGTGGTGCCGGAGTTGCCGGTTGCTGATGTGCGGGCCTTTTCGATCGACGATGTGACGACGACTGAAATCGACGACGCGTTGTCGGTTGTGCAGCTGGACGACGGCAAGGTGCGGGTTGGCATTCACATCGCCGCCCCGGCGCTCGGCATCAAGCGCGGCGACGCGATCGACGCGATCGCGCGACAGCGCCTGTCGACTGTCTACATGCCGGGAGACAAAATCACTATGCTGCCGGATGCGCTGGTCGACGCGTTCACGCTGGCCGAAGGCAAGACCTGCCCGGCGGTATCCTTGTACGCGACGCTCGACCCGGCCGACTGGTCGGTGGTATCGACCGAGATCCGCGCGGAAGCAGTGCCGATCGCTGCCAACCTGCGCCACAACGACCTGGATGAACTGGTCACCGAGGAAAACCTGGCGGCCGGCGCCGGCGAGTATGCGCACAAGGACGAGATCGCCTTGCTGTGGCAGTGGGTACAAGTGCTGGAAAAGGCGCGCATGGCCAAGCGCGAGAGCTTCGGCCTGAAGCCGGAGCAGACCAATCGCGTCGACTTCAATTTCTATGTCGAGGATGACGTCGTCTCCATCGTGCGCCGCAAGCGCGGCGCGCCGCTGGACAAGATCGTTGCCGAGCTGATGATCTTTGCCAACAGCACCTGGGGCAAGCTCATGCACGACCACGGCGTGCCCGGCATTTACCGCAGCCAGGGCGGCGGTGGCGGCGGCTGGGCGGCGAAGATGCAGGTGCGGATGGTGACGCACGCAGCGCCGCATCAGGGGCTGGGTGTCGACCAGTATGCATGGAGCACCTCGCCGTTGCGGCGCTACACCGACCTGGTGAACCAGTGGCAGATTCTGGCCTGCGCCGAGCATGGCGTGACGGCGCCGCTGGTGGCGCCGTTCAAGCCCAAGGACGCCGACCTGTTTGCGATCGTTTCCGCGTTCGACGCCGCCTATTCGGCGTATGCCGATTTCCAGTCCGGCATGGAACGTTACTGGTGCCTGCGCTGGCTGGCGCAGGAAAACGCGCGGCAGGTCGATGCCGTGGTACTCAAGGATGAAGTGCTGCGTCTGGTTGACATTCCATTAATCATTCGCCTGCCCGGCATGCCGCAGGCTGCGCGCGGCGTGCACGTCAAGCTCGATCTGATCCGCTGGGATGAAGTCGATCTCACGATCGAGGCAAGACTGATCGAAATGACAACAGAGCCGGCCGACGCCGAGGAGGCGTCCGCGCTGGTGGTGGAGGAGGAAGACGCCGCAAGCGAGGAGGAAGCTGCGGCCGAGTCGCCCCAGCAGCAATAAAGACGGCATTATTCACCGCTATTCACAACACTTTCCGTACGGCCTTTATCGTAAAATTCCATCCTTCTGCAATCGCCGTCTTGTATACGCGTAATGCTATTTGATCAAAACCGCACGTTGTCCATCGCCGTGGCGGCATCGGTGCTGTTGCACGGCGCGTTGCTGGCAGTGCGATTCGCTGCGCCCGAGGCCTTCCAGTTCAAGCCGGTCGACCCCGGTCTGGAAGTCATTCTCGTCAACGCCAAGCATGACAGGAAGCCGCTGAAGGCCGACGCGCTGGCGCAAGCCAACCTCGACGGCGGCGGCCATGCCGAAGCCGGGCGCGCCACGTCGCCCTTGCCGGACATGGGCAAAAGTGCCGATGGCGAAGCGATGAAGGCGCTGCAGCGGCGCATCGACGAACTCGAAAAGCAGCAGCGCATGCTGACCCAGCTGAATAAAAAGGCGCGCTTCACGTCGGCGCCGGTCAGGGATCAGCACAAGCCGGAGGCGCAGGCGCGGCCGGATGGCACCGACATGACCGAGAGTGCGCGCGAAATCATGCGGCGCGAGGCCGAGATCGCCAAGCGCATCGAGGATGAAAACAAACGGCCGAAGAAGACCTTCATTTCGCCCGCCACCCGGGAAGTCGGCTATGCGATGTACTACGACAGCGTGCGACGCCGCATCGAGCAGATCGGCACCCTGAACTTCCCGCAGAAGGACGGCAGGCCGCTGTACGGCAAGGTCATGATTTCGATCTCGGTATTCCAGGACGGGAAGCTGTACAGCGCGGATGGCGACAATGGCATCACCATCGACCGCCCGTCCGGCAACCCGGCACTCGACGAGGCCGCCAAGCGCATCATCCGCCGTTCGGCACCGTTCGGCGTCTTCCCACAGAACATGCGCTCGTCGCGAGGCGACGTCTGGGTGATGACGGCATTGTTCGACTTTACGCGAGAAGGCTTGCAGGCGACCATGCGGGAGGGCGTGAATTGACTGGGCGTTACGTGGTCATCGGCAATCCGATTGCGCACAGCAAATCGCCTGAAATTCATGCGCGCTTTGCCGCACAGACTTGCCAAGACATGGCCTACGAACGTGTCCTGGCGCCGCTCGACGGGTTCGAGCAGACGGTCCGGAGTCTGATCGGGCAGGGCGTCAAGGGCGCCAACGTGACGGTGCCGTTCAAGCTGGAGGCTTACGCCCTTGCCACTTCGCACACCGAGCGCGCGCAGGCGGCCGGAGCGGTCAACACGCTCACGTTTTCCGAGGGCGCGATCGTCGGCGACAACACCGACGGCATCGGCCTGGTCAATGACATCGTTCGCAATGCGGGCACCGAAATCAGCGGGAAAAAGGTCTTGCTGCTTGGTGCCGGCGGAGCGACGCGCGGCGTGCTGCTGCCATTGCTGCAGCAGCGCCCGGCAGCGCTGGTGATCGCCAACCGCACGGTGTCGAAGGCCGACGACCTTGCGCGCCAGTTCGCCAGTCAGGGCAACGTTCGCTCATGCTCCTTTGAAGCCTTGCAGGAATCCTTTGATATTGTAATCAATGCGACGTCCGCCAGCCTGAACGCCGATCTGCCGCCCGTCGCGCCGGTCGTGTTTGGCAAGGACACATTTGCCTACGACATGATGTACGGCGCGGAGCCGACCATCTTCATGCGCTTCGCCGCACAGCACGGCGCTGCCGTGCGTGACGGGCTTGGCATGCTGGTGGAGCAGGCTGCCGAAGCCTTCTTCGGCTGGCGCGGCGTACGGCCGGAAACGGCGCCGGTGTATGCCGAACTGCGCGCGGCGCTCTGATTCCAGATGAAGATGCTGCGCAAGCTATTGCTGTGGCTTGTCCTGGTGCCGGTGCTGTTCGTGCTGGTGATGCAGTTGTTCTTCTTCATCCAGATATGGTGGTGGGTGGACCACAACCCGGACTCGACCAGCTTCATGCGGCGCCAGCTTTCGGTGCTACGCGAAAAAAATCCCGATGCGCAGCTGCAGCACAAGTGGGTGCCTTACGGCCGCATCTCGAACAACCTCAAGCGCGCCATCATTGCTTCCGAGGATTCGAATTTCTCCGAGCATGAAGGCGTCGACTGGGAAGCCCTGCAAAAAGCGTACGAAAAAAACTCCAGGAAGGGCAAGGTGGTGGCGGGCGGCTCCACGATCACCCAGCAGCTGGCGAAAAACCTGTTCCTGTCGGGCGACCGCAGCTATGTGCGCAAGGCGCAGGAAATCGCGATCACCTACATGCTTGAATTCCTGATGGATAAAGAGCGCATCTTCGAGATTTACCTGAATGTGGTCGAATGGGGGAACGGCGTGTTCGGCGCCGAAGCGGCGGCTCAGCATTATTACGGCACGTCCGCTGCCAGTCTGAGTGCGAGCCAGGCTGCGCGGCTTGCCGTCATGCTGCCGCGCCCGCGCTACTACGACAAGAACCGCGCCTCGACCTATTTGGCTCGCCGTACCAACCTGATCTTGCGCCGCATGGGCGCGGCCGAACTTCCCTGAGCGTGGAGGGCGTGGATGAAATTGACGTACCAGAGAGGCGAACTGAGTTTGTTTTGGGCTGCGGTCGTCATCGGTGTCGTGACCCTGGCGGCAGTCGGCACACTGTTGTCAATGCGGCACGAACGTAATCTGTTTGGGGATGCATGGCAACGTGTCAAGCGTACCGATGCCGGCCAAACCGTGCAGGATGTGGCCGCGCAGGCAGGGCGCACGGAATCCGCAGCCATCCGTAAATGCCTAATTGATGGAAAGGTGACCTACTCCAACGTGGAATGCGGCGCGGGAAATCCGACCAGCCGCCGGCTTGCACTGCAGGACACCAAAGGCATCGAGGCGCCGAAGGCGTCGCCTGCTTTGCAGCCGACCAATCTGCCGGAAACAGTGCAGGAAAAGATGATCGAAAAGGCTGTACAGCGCTAAGGTTACGCACGCGAATCACGCACGGAATGAATTGGCGGTTGCCACCTTCAATGACCCTTGCTTGCCGCTATCGTTATCAGTACACTTGCGCTGTTTTTGTTTCCGGAGACCCGACTTGGGTAGTCCCAGTACAACTTGTCAGCCATCAGCGGACAATCCATCGGCAAGCTAGTGCTTTAGCGGCAATCCGTTTCAAAGCGCCACTCGCCGATAGCCGGTGGGCGGCGCGTCCTGACCATCCAGATGGTCGCGCTCCCTGTCATTCAATCGACCTGTGGCTACCCGCCACGGGAGGGCCATGTCATGACACTCATGGCCGGGAGAGCACATGATTAATGTTTTCGTCTTGCAGAACGGACGGTTGAACCAGGTCAACATCGAGAGCAGGCTCGACCTGGAACGAACGGCTCCGGTATGGGTCGATCTGACCGATCCGAATGACGAGGAACGCGCATGGGTGAAGAGCATCTATGGCGTGACCCTGCCGGGCGAAGACGAAGTCAAGGATATCGAGGCCTCCGCCCGCTATTACGAAGCGGAGAATGGCGACCTGCACCTGCGCACCGATTTCCTGCTCGAAGAAGACGATGGGCCGTCGCGGGTCGTGACGGTCGCGTTCATCCTCGCCAAAGACATGCTGTTTTCGATGCACACCGACGACTTGCCGGTGTTTCGCCTGGTGCGCATGCGTGCGCGTTCGCGGCCGGGGTCGATCGGCGATTACAAGGATGTGCTGCTCGACTTGTACGCAACCGATGCCGAATACTCGGCCGACGCCCTCGAAGGCATCTATCAGAGCCTGGAAGACGTCAGCCGCAGCGTGCTGCAAAAGGAATTGAACGACCAGGATGCGGCAGCGGCCCTGAATGCCATTGCGCAGGAAGAAGACTTGAACGGCCGCATCCGCCGCAACATGATGGACACGCGGCGCGCGGTAAGCTTCCTGATGCGCGGACGCCTGCTGAATTCGGAGCAGTTCGAAGAAGCGCGGCAGATCCTGCGCGATATCGAATCGCTCGACGGCCATACCGCCTTCCTGTTCGACAAGATCAACTTCCTGATGGATGCCACCGTCGGCTTCATCAACATTAACCAGAACAAGATCATCAAGATCTTCTCGGTGGCCTCGGTCGCCTTCCTGCCGCCGACGCTCATTGCCAGCATCTACGGGATGAACTTCAAGATTCTGCCCGAGCTGCAGTGGGATATGGGATATCCGTTCGCGCTGGGATTGATGGTGGCCAGTGCCGTCGTACCGTTCTGGTATTTCCGTCGGCGCGGCTGGCTCTGACGAGGGCGATGTCCGCGCGTTGCATGCGCGGACATCTGAAGAGCCGTCTTAGCTCAGCGAGGAAAACGCCTTGCGCGCAGCCTCAACGGTGGCATCGATCACCGCATCGTCATGCTGCGCCGATACGAATCCAGCTTCGAAGGCGGACGGCGCGAGGTATACGCCGAGTTCCAGCATGGCGTGGAAGAATGTATTGAACTTGGCCTTGTCGCAGGCCATCATCTCGACATAGCTGCCCGGGATGCTTGGCGCAAAATACAGGCCGAACATGCCGCCCACCGAGTCGGCGCAGAACGCAATGCCTGCATCCTTTGCCGCTGCCGACAAGCCTTGTGCCAGCTTGGCAGTTTGTGCCGACAAGGATTCGTAAAAGCCCGGAGCCTGAATCAGTTTCAGCGTGGCCATGCCGGCCGCCACGGCCACCGGATTGCCGGACAGGGTGCCCGCCTGGTAGACCGGGCCGAACGGAGCCAGGTGCTTCATCAAATCCTTGCGCCCGCCGAAAGCCGCCACCGGCATTCCGCCGCCGATCACTTTTCCCATCACCGTCAGATCGGGCATGATGCCGAACAAGGTCTGCGCGCCGCCCAGGCCGACACGGAAGCCGCACATCACTTCATCGAAAATCAGCACGGCACCGTGCTGCGTACACATCCGGCGCATCGCCTGCAGGAACTCGGGCTTTGCGCGCACCAGGTTCATGTTGCCGGCCACCGGTTCGACGATCACGCAGGCGATTTCGCTGCCCATCTTCGCAAATACGTCTTCCAGTTGCTGCGCATCGTTATAGTCGAGCACCAGCGTATGCTTGGCAAAGTCTTCCGGCACGCCTGCCGAAGTCGGGTTGCCGAAGGTGAGCAGCCCGCTGCCGGCCTTCACCAGCAATGAGTCGGCGTGGCCGTGGTAGCAGCCTTCGAACTTGATGATCTTGTCGCGACCAGTCGCGCCGCGCGCCAGGCGCAAGGCGCTCATGGCTGCTTCGGTGCCGGATGACACCAGGCGCACCTGCTCGACTGAAGGGAGAATGCGGCAGATCTCCTCCGCCATCTCGATCTCGCCTTCGGTCGGGGCGCCGAAGGACAGTCCGCGCGCAGCCGCATCCTGTACTGCTTTGATGACGTGGGGATGCGCATGGCCAACGATTGCCGGGCCCCACGATCCGATGTAATCGATATAGCGCTTGTCGTCGGCGTCCCAGAAGTAGGGGCCTTCGGCGCGCGTGATGAAGCGCGGCGTGCCGCCGACCGAGCGGAATGCTCGTACCGGCGAGTTGACGCCGCCCGGGGTGCTGGTCTGCGCCCGTGCAAAAAGGGTGTCGTTCCTTGATGTCATATTAAATAGGGTGGTGAGAGGAAGTTACTGAGTTGAGTCGCTGTCGGGCTCGCGCGCCCAGAAGTAGCGGTCGGGCGTGAGTTTGCCCATGCCGAGGCGGTGCGCATTGGATAGCGCCGCATGCGTGAATTCCTGTGCTTCGAACACCGCTTCCGGCACATCGACACCGTTGGCGAGCATTGCTGCAATGGTCGCCGACAGCGTGCTGCCGGCGCCGCTGAAGGAACCGGGCAATCTTTGCCAGCTATCCTGGCGCAGCATTCCCGATTCGTCGAACAGGGAGTTGGCCACGTCATGCACGTCGGAGGGCGTGCCGGTGACGAAGACGTATTCGCAACCCATGTCGATCAGGCGCATGACGTCCAGCGGCAGCATGTCTTCACCGGACGGCTCGCGCCAGGTTTCGGCCAGGCGCGACAGTTCCACGGCCGATGCCAGGAACAGCGTCGTCTGCGGAATCAGCAGTTCGCGGATGGCGACCAGCATGTCTTCGCTGTCCGGCCCCTGATCAGGGATGGCAGAGATGAACGGGTCGAGGATCAGCGGGATATCGGGATAGTCGGACACGATTTCCGCGATCACGGTGACGCTTTCGATGCTGCCCGGCGTACCGACCTTGAATGCCGTCACCGGCATGTCCTCGAGCACGATGCGGGCTTGATCGGCCACCCAGTCAGCGTCGATCATCTGGATGTCTTCGACGCGCGCCGTGTCGCCGATCAACAGCGACGTGACGACCGACAAGCCATGGCATCCCATTGCCGCGAATGACGCGAGGTCCGCCTGTATGCCGATCGCGCCGATCGGATCGGTGGCGCCGAAAGTCAGAATGAGGGGGGAAGTTTGGTTTTGCACGGCCGGTAGATTAAGATATTCGACTTTGCATTTTACTTGATTGAAGGGCAGTCAACTGTGAGTAACAACGAAACGAAGATCGAATACAAGACTTGGATGTGCCTGATTTGCGGCTGGGTCTATGACGAAGCGGCCGGCTTGCCGGAAGAGGGAATAGCACCGGGAACGCGCTGGGAAGATGTGCCGATGAATTGGACTTGTCCGGAATGCGGCGCGCGCAAAGAAGATTTTGAGATGGTCGCCATTTAAGCTTTGACGCTTTGCAGCAATTAACGTTGTCTTTCTGTTAACTTTCGCATAAAAGCCACGTTAGGCGTAACTGAGAGTAACACCTTGTTTTAAAGCATCTTGCTTTTTGTTACAGTTGCGCCGTATATTGGGCAGAAGTTTACTGGGATTACGTCATGACAACATCAGCGGATAGTGCCAGTCTCAAGATCATGGTGATCGACGACAGCAGTACGATTCGTCGCTCCGCAGAAATTTTCTTGGGCCAGGCCGGTTACCAGGTTGTGCTTGCCGACGATGGCTTCGATGCCCTCGCCAAAATGAACGACCACAAGCCAGCCCTGATCTTTTGCGACATCCTGATGCCGCGTCTTGACGGGTACCAAACCTGCGCGCTGATCAAGAAAAGCGCGAAATTCCATTCCACGCCGGTCATCATGCTGTCGTCCAAGGATGGACTGTTCGACCGTGCGCGCGGAGCGATGGTCGGCTCCGACGCTTATCTCACCAAACCCTTTACCAAGGACAGTTTGCTCAAGACGGTGCGCGAATACACCGCTCAAGCGCTTGCCAAGTAATTTCTCGACATGAAGGTTGAAAATGCCGATACAGAAAATTCTCGTGGTTGATGATTCCCCCACCGAGCGCTATTTCCTTACAGATATTCTTGTAAAAAACGGATTTTCCGTTTCCACCGCCGAAAACGGCGAAGAAGCTCTGGCGAAAGTCAAGGCGGACAAGCCGCAATTGATTTTGATGGACGTCGTGATGCCGGGGCAGAACGGATTCCAGATCACGCGCGCCATCGCCAAAGATCCGGAAACGCAAAACGTGCCGATCATTATCTGCACCAGCAAAGGCCAGGAAACCGACCGCATCTGGGGCTTGCGCCAAGGCGCGCGCGACTACATCGTCAAGCCAGTCGACCCGCAGGAATTGTTGTCGAAAATCGCCGCGCTCGGCTAGGTCTCCCATGACCCAATCCACTTCGGATCTGAACTCAGGACTCGCGTCTAAGATGGCCGATTCCGGTGCGCGCCGCACCCGTTTGCGTGAATTCCAGACGCAGCTGGTGGAGCGCATGCAGGCTGCTACCAGCGGCGCGACGTCGCAAGCCCGGCAACTCGGCGTGATGATCGGACAAAGCCGCTGGCTGCTGAACCTGCAGGAAGCGGGCGAAATCGTCTCGGTCGGCACCATTGCCAAGGTGCCGCTGACGCAGGATTGGTTTTTGGGCCTGACCAACATCCGCGGTAATTTGATCAGCGTGGTTGACCTCGCGCACTTTAGCGGCATGCCGCCCACACCGATCGACAAGGAAAGCCGGATCGTCGCGTTTGCCCCGGCGCTCGGCTTCAACTGCGGCTTGCTGGTGTCGCGTGTCATGGGCTTGCGCAACGTGGCCGACATGACGTCTCAATCCGGCGGTGCCGATATTGCCTGGGCGACGCAACGCTATGTCGACCGCGATGCGCACGTCTGGACAGAACTCAATCTTTCTTTCATCGTACAAGATCCACGGTTTTTGCATGTCGGGTTGTAACCCATTGTCGACCGGCTGCCGAATAACAATTAGGAGACTCAGTGATGGCGTTTAATCTTCCGTTCTTTTCCAAAGGTAACAAAGGGGGACTGGCTGCGGAAGCCGCTACGCAGGGATACATTCCTGATGCAGCCGGCGATCATGCAGGGCTTGCCACTGGCATGGTGCACGACGCAACAATGGAAAGCAGCACCGGCAGCGCGGCGTCCGGGCCGACGACTGTCATGCGCAATCCGAATGCGACCTTCATCGGCGATGCGCTGCAGAAGACGGGCGATATCCGCCTGCCGATCATCGGCGCGATGCCATTGCAGGAGCAGGTCCGTATCCTGCTGATGATGCTGGGCGGTTCGCTGGTGCTGAGTGGCGGTTTCGTCTGGTTCAACTCCAATCATTCGATCCTGGCGTCGACCCAGACCCAGATTGCAGGTGACGCGCTGATGCACTCTCAGCGTATCGGTAAGGCCGCACCGAACGCGATCCAGGGCAACCCGGAAGCGTTCAAGCAGCTGGAGGAAAGCCGCAAGGAATTCAATCGCGACCTGACCGTGCTGTCCAAGGGCGGCGAGTACCAGGGGCGCGATATCGACCGGCCCAATGCCGAGATGGAAGCGATGCTGAAGGATGCCCAGAAAGTCTGGAGCAGCTCCGACAAGGCCGCCGAGACCATCCTGAAAATGAAGAAGGAATTGACAGGCTTCGGCACGACTCTGCAAAAGCTGAATGAGCTGTCGCCGGTGCTGCTGGAGTTGACCGAGCAGATCGCAACGCTCAAGGTGCAAGCCGGCGCTTCGCCGCGCGAAATTTCGGCCGCCGGCCAGCTGGTGATGCTGACCCAGCGTCTGGGCCGCAGCGCCAACGAGTTCCTCACTTCGGAAGGCGTGAACCCGGAAACCGCGTTCTTGCTGGGGAAGGATACCAATACATTCCGCGACATTACCGAAGGCTTCTTGAACGGCAGCGAAGTGCTGCGCCTGGCCGCCACCACTGAGCCGGATACGCGTGAAAAGCTGACTGAGCTGAAAAACGCATTCGCGGAATATCAGAAGTCGGTGGCGTCCATTCTCGGCAACCTGCAAAACTTCATCGCGGCAAAGCAGTCCGAGCAGTTGATCTTTGCCGAGAACGAAAGCCTCAAGCAGCGTATCACCAACCTGCAGAAGGCCTATCGCGCGGAGGAAGACTCGTCGCACTGGTCGTTCTGGCTGATGATGGGCTTCGCGCTGCTGGCGCTGACGTCCGCGGTCGGAACCGCGCTGGTCCTGCTGCAGGACAGCCGCAACCGTACCAAGGAAGCGGATCAGCGCCGTCAGGAAGCGGAAGAGCAGCGTCTGCAAGCGCTGCGCCAGGAAGAGGAAGCCAAGCGCGCCAATGACCAGAACCAGGCGGCGATTCTGCGGCTGATGAACGAATTGCAGGAAGTGGCGGACGGCGACTTGACGGTGCAGGCAACGGTGTCGGAAGACATTACCGGCGCGATCGCCGACTCGGTGAATTACACCGTGGAAGAGCTGCGCGGCCTGGTTGGCCGCGTCACGAAGACCGCGGAGCAGGTGACGTCCGCATCCAACCAGGCGCAGAACATTTCCAACGAGTTGCTGGTCGCGTCCCAGAAGCAGTCGCGTGAAATCCAGGAAACCGGCCAGGCGGTGCTTGAAATGGCTTCGCAGATTACCGATGTTTCCAAGTCCGCCAACGAATCGGCAGAGGTGGCGCGCCAGTCGGTGAGCGCTGCGGAGCAAGGCACGAAGGCGGTGGAAGACGCGATCAAGGGCATGAACGAAATCCGCGAGCAGATCCAGGAAACCTCGAAGCGAATCAAGCGCCTGGGCGAATCGTCGCAGGAGATCGGCGAAATCACCGAGCTGATTTCCGACATTACCGAACAGACCAACGTGCTGGCGCTTAATGCAGCTATCCAGGCGGCGTCCGCCGGCGAAGCTGGCCGCGGCTTCTCGGTGGTGGCCGAAGAGGTGCAGCGCCTGGCGGAACGCTCCGGCGAGGCAACCAAGCAGATCGGCGCGCTGGTGCGCACGATTCAGACCGACACGCACGATGCGGTGGCGGCGATGGAAAAGTCGACCCAGGGCGTGGTGGAAGGTGCCAAGCTGTCCGACGCGGCCGGTGCCGCGCTGTCCGAGATCCGCAGCGTGTCGAACCGCCTGGCAGAGCTGATTCAGAGCATTTCCGCCGCAACCGAACAGCAGGCGACATCCGCCAACGGCGTGGCGCAAAACATTCAAAACATCCTGACGGTGACCGAGCAGACGCAGCAGGGTACCCAGCAGACGGCAGAGTCGATTCGCGAGCTGTCCAAGCTGGCCGAAGAGCTCAAGAATTCGGTGTCGCGTTTCCGCGTGACGGCCTGATTCCGATCCATTGTCGGCCTGCATAGGCTCTCTAGTGATGCTTGGCGGCGCGCGTTTCGGCGCGCCGCTTTTTGAACCCGCGAGGCAGTCATGACTACCCCTTCTTCCGCCTCATCACAAGGCGCCCGGGACTTCGATGCCGGGCCGCTGTCCTGGGTGATGGGTGAGATTCGCGAAGCACTCAACCGTTCCAAGACCGCGCTGCACGAAGCAGTAACGCAGGATGCGGAATCCCGGGCGACATCGCTGCGCCATGCGAAAACCTATCTGCATCAGGCACATGGCGCGTTGCAGATCGTCGATGTCGACGGCGTGGCCATCATTACCGAAACGGTCGAGGATTTACTGGACCGCGTCGATGCTGGTCAGCTGGAGCTTAGTTCGGCGCTGTCGGATGCCATCGGCAACGGTTACACGGCCCTGATCGAGTATCTCGACGAGCTCCTGTCTGGCATGCCGCATCAGCCGGTACGCCTTTTCCCGTATTACCGCGCGTTGCTGGAAGCGCGCGGCGCCGAGCGGATTCATCCGGCCGACCTGTTTTTCCCCAACCTCGCGATTCGCCCGCAGCTGCCAATCACTGAGCCGGCAAATGCCGCTTCGCCCGAGCAGTATGTGGGCATGCGCAAGCGCTTCGAGAAAGCGCTGCTGCCGTTCCTGAAAAGTTCGGATCCCGCCGCCGAGCGCGCCACTGCGGCCGCCATGCGCGAGCTGGTCGGCGAAATTGAATGCATGCAAGGCCAGCAGCAAGCTCGCAGTTTCTGGTGGGTGATGCACGGCTTCGCGGAAGCGGTGGCGGCGGGCCAGATTCAGAACGAAATCTACGTCAAGCAGCTGTTTGCCCGCATCAATCTGCAACTACGACGCCTGTCGCAAGGCTCGTCGAGCATCACCGAGCGCCTGCTGCGCGACGCGCTGTTCTTCATCGCGAAGACGAAAAATCCATCACCGCGCGCGCAACAGATCCGTGCCGCCTACAGGCTCGACGGCATGGTGCCGGCCGACTACGACAAGAAGCGCTACGGTCAGATCGACGTCGACGCCCTGGCCGCAGCCAAGGAGCGGCTGTCGCAGGCGAAAAACATCTGGAACCGGATTGCCGGAGGTGATGTCAGCGTGGCGGAATCGTTCGAACACGAGATGCGCATGCTGGCCGATGCCGGTGCCAAGCTGAACGCCCCCTCGCTGACCAAACTGCTGCGCGAACTCAAGGGCATCGCGCGCCATGCCGCGCATGCCAAACCGGGGGAAGCGCTTGGTCTGGAAATGGCAACCAGCTTGCTGTTTGTTGAAAACTCGCTGAACAACATCGGACGCTTGCAGGAAAACTTCGCCGAGCGTGCCGATGCGATGACAGCTAGGTTGCTTGCCGTCGTGTCGGGCGAGGCGCTGGCCGAATCCGCACCCTGGCTCGACGACATGTCGCGCCAGGCGCAGCAGCGGCAAACCATCGCGGCGCTGGCGGGTGAAATGCAAGCCAGTCTGCGTCAGGTCGAGAAGATGCTCGACGAATTCTTCCGGGACCCATCGCAACGCGATCCGCTGGGCCAGCTCGATTCGGTGCTGCACCAGATTGAAGGCGCACTGGTCGTTCTCGATCAGGAAGACGCGGCGCGCACGGTCGAACACACGCGATCGGCAGTACAGCGCTTTGCAGCTGGTGATGTACAGCCGCCGGCCGAGCAGGAATTCCAGCAGGTGGCGCAGAACGTCGGCGCGCTCAGCTTTTTCATCGAAACGCTACAACATCAACCGGACAGCGCGAAAAAGCGTTTTTCGTTCGATGACCGGAGCTGCTCCTTTCGTGCAAATCTGATCGAACCCAAACCAGCTGCAGACGACACCGAGCTCGTCGTGGAGGTGCCGCAAGCGCCCGCAGCGTCGTCCGAGCCGGAGGTGCCGATACTGACGGTGGAGAATGAATTGGCGCAGCACCAGCGCCAGACCGCCGAACTGGCCAAGTCGCTCACGGAGCAACCGGACAACCCTGTTTTGCAGGAACAGCTGAAGGAATCGCTGGAGCAGATCCGGCTCGACGCGGCGCTGATCGACATGCCGGAGGCGACCGATCAGGCGCGAAGCGGCATCGAGCTCCTTGGCAGCCTGGATTGTCAGCCATCGCAGGAAGCGCTGGCCAAGATCATCTCGGCGACCACGCCAGCACCGGCGGCGTCCGCCCCGACGTTGCCGCCGGTGGTGACGCCGGCCAGCGATGAAGCGATCGATGCCGAATTGCTCGAAATCTTCTTGCTGGAGGCGGAAGAAGTGCTGGGCGCCGTGCGCCAGACGCTGCCAGAGTCGCGCAATGCGCCGCACAACCAGGAACATCTGACAACGTTGCGGCGTTCCTTCCATACCTTAAAGGGCAGCAGCCGCATGGTCGGACTGGTTGCGTTCGGTGAAGCCGCATGGAGCATCGAGCAAGTACTGAACCTGCGCCTGGCGGATGGACGCGGCGGGGATGCCGACCTGTATGCATTGCTGGAAAAAGCGGCTGAGATTCTCGCCGCTTGGGTGCAGGATCTGAAGGAGTATGGAAAGTCGGGCCAAACTCAGCACGCGCTGGTGGCTGCAGCCGAGCGAATGAAGGAGGGCGGGGGCTTCGTGTTCGAAGACCGCGCGGCGACGCCGCTGGCCGTGGAACACGAGGCTCCGGCCGATGTGCCTGCATCCGAGCCGTTACCGACATTCGTGTCGGAACCGGTCATGACGACGGAAGAGGTACCGGATGTGGAGGTTGAACCGGCGCTGTCGGATGACGGCATCGACGATGCGCCGTCCATTGTGGCGGAAAGCTTCGCCGAGCCGGTACCGGAGACCTTGCCGGACTTGCCGGTGGCGGAAGAGATCCAGTTGTCCGATGCCGATTTGGCGATGTTCGAGCCGGCGGTGAGCGAAAGTCTGCCACCGCAACCTCCTGTGGTGGAAAACGCCTTGGCGCCGGTGGCATCGATTGCGGAAGTCATCGAATTCCCGACCCTGCAGGCGCCCGAGGTCAAGCCGAACGATACCGTCAAGCGGATTGGCGACCTGGAAATCAGCGTCCCGCTGTACAACATCTACCTGACCGAGACGGACGAACTGGTCAGAACCCTGGCGCAGGACATGGCCGAATGGCGTCATGAACCGGAGCGCGAAGTCAGCATTCAGTCGGTACATGCCGCGCATTCGCTCGCCGGCAGTTCCGCCACCGTCGGCTTTACCTCGCTGCAGGAAGCGGCGCATGCGCTGGAAATGGTATTGCAACTGCTTTCCCGCAAGCCGGTGCGCCTGCTGCCGCATGAATTCGATGCACTGGAACAAAGCGTCGAGCGACTCAAGCTGATGCTGCAAACGTTCGCATTGGGAGAAATGCCGGCGTACCAGTCGGAATTTGCACGCCTTCTGCGCAGCGTACAGCAGGATATCGAGCAGCGCTCGGAGCAGCGCACCGGCGTCGACACCCTGCAAAGGGACGACGAACCCGAACCGCAGGATGAACCAGCGGCCGTGTTGTCTGCACAGCCCGAGCCGGAAGTCGCACCCTTTGCCGAGCCTGTTTTTGCCGGTGAAAGCGGCGCGCCGAGCGAGGCGGCGCTCAAGGATGAACTCGACGCCGATCTGCTGCCGGTATTCTTCGAGGAAGGCCGGGACATTTTCCCGCAGATGGGATCGGTGCTGAGGTCCTGGCAAGAGCAGCCATCCAATGGCGAGCTGCCGCAGTCGCTATTGCGTCAGTTGCATACGCTCAAAGGCAGTGCGCGCATGGCGGGGGCGATGGGACTCGGCCAGCATTTGCACGACATGGAAACGCGCGTCGAAAATCTGATGCATCTCGGTGCGCCGTCGGCGATCGCGCTGGAAGACTTGCTGGTGCGTTACGACCATGGCTTGCAAATGTTCGAGCATTTGCAAAATCCGCAAGCGACGCCAGCGCCCGTCATCGAGACGGCGCCAGCCTCGCCTGTTGCAGACGAAGCCAAGTCGGCGGTTCATGAGCCGGTCGTGCTGGCGCCATTGATGCCGTTACAGGCAGGCAAGGTTGCGCCGACGCCCATTGCGACTGCGCGCGCCGTCGCCACGCCCGCAGCGCCTGCACAACTTGTCCGAGTGCGCGCCGACATTCTCGACCGTCTGGTGAACCAGGCCGGTGAGGTATCCATTTCCCGTTCCAAGCTGGAAACGGAGGTCGGCACGCTGCGTCAGTCGCTGTCCGAGCTGACGGATAACGTATCGCGTTTGCGCGACCAGTTGCGCGAAATCGAAATGCAGGCGGAAACGCAGATTGCTTCGCATATGGGATCGTCTGCCGACCGGGAATTCGATCCGCTCGAGTTCGACCGCTTCACCCGCCTGCAGGAACTGACCCGCATGATGGCCGAGAGCGTCAATGACGTCGGGTCGGTGCACCATAACCTGTCCCGCACGCTCGACAGCGCCGCCGGCGACCTGATCACTCAGGCGCGACTGACGCGCGAATTGCAACAGGACCTGATGCGGGTACGCATGGTCCAATTCGCCAGTATTTCGGAGCGACTGTTCCGCGTTACGCGCCAGGCGGCGAAGGAGGTCGACAAGCGCGTCAACCTCGATATTCGCGGCAGTGCCGTGGAAATCGACCGAGGCGTGCTGGAAAAAATGACCGGTCCGTTCGAGCACCTGCTGCGCAACGCGGTCGCGCACGGCATCGAGTCGCGCGAGGCGCGCCGAGCAGCTGGAAAGAGCGAGACCGGAGAATTGCTGGTTGAAATTCGACAGGAAGGCAATGAGGTCGTCATCCAGTTCTCGGACGATGGCCAGGGCCTGAATGTCGATCGCATCCGTAACAAGGCCAAACACGTCGGCCTGCTGGCCAGCGATGGCGATATGTCCGACGATGAAGTGCGTGATCTCATTTTTCATCCGGGCTTTTCCACGGCCGAGCAGGTGACGGAGCTTGCCGGGCGCGGCATCGGCATGGACGTGGTCCGGTCTGAAGCCGCCGCGCTAGGCGGTCGGGTATCGACATGGTCCGAGCCGGGCACGGGTACGCGGTTCACGATTCACCTGCCGCTGACACTGGCGGTGACGCAGGTCGTGCTGCTTTCCACTGGCGGCAAGATCTATGCGGTGCCGTCGGTGCTGGTGGAACAGGTGCAGCAGCTCAAGACCAATGCGCTGGCGGCCGCCTATAACGATGGCGTCGTGGTGTGGCAGGGCGTGCGCGTGCCGATGTACTACCTGCCGGCGCTGCTGGGCGACACGGCGGCTTCACCGGTGTCGCAGCATTATTCGCCGCTGTTGATCCTCAAGAGCGGCAGTGACCGCGTGGCGATCCATGTCGATGAGGTAGTCGGCAACCGTGAAGTGGTGGTCAAGAATATCGGCCCGCAACTGGCGCGCTTGATCGGCATTGCCGGTGCGACCGTGCTCGGTTCCGGCGATATTGTGCTGATTCTCAACCCGGTCCCGCTGGCGCTGCGGGCTGCGCACGAAAACATGCGTGCACCGCGCATTCTTGCTTCCGATGCCCCGGCGAGCATGGGGGCGATTGCGGAAATGGCGCCGCACGATCCCTCTCCACCTGCGCCGCTGGTGCCGCGATCCGAACCGGTACAGGGATTGCGCCGCCAGCACATCGTGATGGTGGTGGACGACTCGCTGACGGTGCGGCGCGTAACGCAACGCCTGCTGACGCGCGAAGGCTACCAGGTCGTGCTGGCGAAGGACGGCGTGGACGCACTGGAGCACTTGCAATCGGTGACGCCGGATGTAATGCTGGTCGATATCGAGATGCCACGCATGGACGGCTTCGATTTGACGCGCAACGTGCGCGGCGACGAACGCACGCGCCATATTCCGATCATCATGATCACCTCGCGCACTGCGGGAAAGCACCGGAACTATGCGCTGGAACTCGGCGTCAACGAGTATCTCGGCAAACCCTATCAGGAAGAGGAGTTGCTGAGGCTGATCGCCGGATATGTGAACAAGGAGACGCCGGTAGCGTAACGCCGGTTTCCTCCGTGGACAAAGGCCCGCGATGTTGCGGGCCTTTGTTTTTCAAGGGGCCGCTGCCAAAACTGTTAAAATGGCTATTATGGTGAAAGCAAGCAAGAAAGCGAGCAAAATCGGCTCGTTCCGCTCCCCACCCGGATCTTCCCGGGATACTCTCGATTTATCCTCGTCGTCCGAAGCCAGTCCCGCGATTGAACTCAATCTCGTCGATCATTTTCTGATCGCAATGCCGTCCATGCTCGATCCCATCTTCGGCGGCACGGTCATCTACCTGTGCGAGCATAACGCCGATGGTGCGCTTGGCGTCATCATCAACAAGGCGACCGACATGACGCTGGACGTGTTGTTCGAGCGCATAGAACTCAAGCTGGAAGACGTGCCCGGCAGGGCGCCTCTCGGCGGCAAGCCGGTGCTGTTCGGTGGGCCGGTGCAGGTCGAGCGCGGCTTCGTGCTGCACACGCCCCACGGTGGGTATTCGTCGATGATGAAGGTCACCGACGAGATCGCGCTGACGACCTCGAAGGATGTGCTGGAAACGGTCGCGGCCGGCAATGGACCGCAACGCATGCTGGTGACGCTCGGATGTTCCGGCTGGAGAGCCGGGCAGCTGGAAGACGAAATCGTGCGCAACGGATGGCTGACCGTGCGCGCCGATCCCGCCATTATTTTCGACGTCCCGATCGAAGAGCGTTTTACCGCGGCAATGAAGCTGCTGGGCATAGACCCGACAACGCTGACCGGCGATGCAGGGCATGCGTGAGACCTGAGTGGAAACGGTACTTGGTTTCGATTTCGGCTTGAAGCGCATCGGCGTCGCCGTCGGCAATACCTTGCTCAAGCAGGCACAGCCCCTCATCGTGATCTCCGAGCCGACCAACGAGGCGAAATTCGCCACGATTGCCACGCTCATCAAGGAGTGGCAGCCGAAAACCTGCGTGGTCGGTTTGCCCAGCCATCCAGACGGCACCGAGCATGAAATGACAGTGCGGTGCCGGCGCTTCGCCAATCAACTGAATGGACGCTTTGGCGTGGCAACGGCGCTGGTCGACGAGCGTTATTCTTCAGCAGTAATTTCCCAGCAGCGCGGCCAGCTGATCGATGCCGAAGCTGCAGCCATCATTTTGCAACAATACTTCAATGACTATGCCGAATCCTGATTTCGACGCCGAAGCCCTGTACCAGGTGCTCGCGCAACGCGTCAAAGCCGGCCTTTCCAACGCACGCAACACCGCCATCGTCGGCATTTATTCCGGCGGCGCCTGGCTGGCCGAGCGACTGGCCGATGAATTGCAGCTCAAGGACCGACTGGGCTTCATCGACGTCTCGTTTTATCGAGACGACTATGCGGAAAAGGGCTTACACGCCGAGGTCAAGCCGACCCAGATTCCGTTCGAGGTCGAAGGCGCGACCATCGTGCTGGTGGACGACGTGCTCTACACCGGGCGCACCACGCGCGCCGCGATCAACGAATTGTTCGACTACGGGCGCCCGGCCAGGATCATGCTGGCCGCACTGGTGGACCGCGGCGGACGCGAACTGCCGATTGCGGCGGACTTCGTTGCCGATACCGTGTCCCTTTCCGATGACCAACAACTCGTACTGCAACGCGCCGACGACGGCCGATTCTCCCTGACGGTGGACCATGCTTAACCCGCAATTGAACAAAAACGGTGAGCTGCAGCATCTGCTCACCATCGAAGGCCTGCCCAAAGCGGTCATCACCCATATTCTCGATACCGCCTCGTCCTTCGTCAGCGTGAGCGACCGCGAAGTCAAGAAGGTCCCGCTCATGCGCGGCAAGAGCGTGTTCAACCTGTTCTTCGAGAATTCAACCCGCACCCGCACGACATTCGAGATCGCGTCCAAGCGCCTGTCGGCTGACGTGATCAACCTGAATATCTCGGCATCGAGCACCAGCAAGGGCGAGTCCCTGCTCGACACCATCGACAACCTGGCCGCCATGCATGCGGACATGTTCGTAGTCCGCCATGCGCAGTCCGGTGCGCCCTACCTGATTGCCAAGCACCTGGTCGATACCCATCGTCCGCATGTGCATGTAGTCAATGCCGGCGACGGCCGCCATGCGCATCCGACGCAAGGCTTGCTCGACATGTACACCATCCGGCACTACAAGAAAGACTTTACTAACCTGACCGTCGCCATCGTGGGCGACATCCTGCACAGCCGCGTGGCGCGTTCCGACATCCACGCGATGACCACGCTGGGCGTGCCGGAAGTGCGTGCAATCGGCCCGCGCACGCTGCTGCCGGGCGGCCTGGAACAGATGGGCGTGCGCGTCTTCACCGACATCAACGAGGGCCTGAAGGGCGTTGATGTGATCATCATGCTGCGCCTGCAGAATGAACGCATGAGCGGCGCCTTGCTGCCGTCCGCGCAGGAATTCTTCAAGAGCTATGGCTTGACGCCAGAGCGCCTGGCGCTGGCCAAGCCGGACGCGATCGTGATGCACCCTGGCCCGATGAACCGCGGCGTCGAAATCGATTCGGCTGTCGCCGATGGCGCGCAGGCGGTGATCCTGCCGCAGGTGACGTTCGGCATTGCGGTGCGCATGGCGGTGATGAGTATTTTGGCGGGAAATTAATCAATGAAAATCCATATCAAGAATGGCCGTCTGATCGATCCGGCCAACGGTATCGATGCGCAAAAGGATGTGTTCATCGCCGCCGGCAAAGTGGTCGGCATCGGGGAGGCGCCGGCAGGTTTTGCCGCCACCAAGGTCATCGATGCCACCGGGCGGATTGTGGCGCCCGGCCTGGTCGACCTGAGCGCGCGCTTGCGCGAGCCCGGCTACGAATACAAGGCGACGCTGGAATCGGAAATGCAGGCGGCGATGCAGGGGGGCGTCACGAGTCTGGTCTGCCCTCCCGATACTGACCCAGTGCTGGACGAGCCGGGGCTGGTCGAAATGCTCAAGCATCGCGCCAAGGGCCTGAACCAGGCCCATGTCTATCCGCTCGGTGCGCTCACGACAGGCCTGAAGGGGGAATCCTTGACGGAGATGGCCGAACTGACCGAGGCTGGCTGTATCGGCTTTTCCCAGGCGGATCACCCGATCCTCGATACGACGGTCCTGATGCGCGCGATGCAGTACGCGCAGACCTTCGGCTATACGGTCTGGCTGCGGCCGCAGGACCCTTTCCTTGGCATCGGCGGCATTGCGCACAGCGGCCCTGTCGCGTCGCGCCTGGGGCTGTCGGGCGTGCCGGTGATCTCGGAGACAATCCAGCTGCACACGATTTTCGAACTGATGCGCGCCACTGGCGTGCGGGTTCACCTGTGCCGCCTGTCGTCGGCGGCCGGGCTCGAATTGGTGCGTGCCGCAAAGAAGGAAGGATTGCCGGTGACATGCGATGTCGGCGCCCATCACGTGCATCTGACCGATGTCGATATCGGCTACTTCGACTCGAATGCCCGCGTTACGCCGCCATTCCGTTCGCAGCGCGACCGCGATGCGATCCGTAAGGCGCTGCTCGACGGCACCGTCGATGCGATTTGCTCCGACCATACCCCGGTCGACAACGACGAAAAACTGCTGCCGTTCGGCGAAGCCTCTCCCGGCGCGACCGGGCTGGAGCTACTGCTGTCGCTGGCACTAAGGTGGGCCGATGAATGCATCGACAAAGCGCAGCAGCCGCTGCTGAAGGCGCTCGCGAAAGTGACGTCCGATGCTGCGCGCGTGACGGGGCTCGCCAGCGGACGCCTGTCGGTCGGCAGTGTTGCAGACGTCTGCGTATTTGATCCGCAGGTGCGCTGGAAGGTCGACGCCAAGGCCCTTGCAAGCCAGGGCAAGCACACGCCTTTCCTCGGCTACGAGCTGACCGGGCGGACGACGACGACGATCGTCGCCGGCCATGTCGCGTTCGAGCGTTGAGCGACGCGCATGGTCGCTTTCCGCTTGCTGCGCATCGTGCTGCATCTGTTCGCGGGGCTGGGCACCTGTGCGCTGATCTTTCCGTTCATTGACGTACAGGCGCGCACCGCGCGTATCAAGCGCTGGTCGGTCAGGCTGCTTGCGTTGTGCGGCGTGCGGGTGCAGTTCGAGGAAGCTGGCGTGCGCGAGGCAAGCCGTGCGCTCATCGTGTCCAACCATGTCTCCTGGCTGGATATTTTCGTCATTAACGCTCTGCATCCGTGCCGTTTCGTCGCCAAATCCGATATTCGCGGCTGGCCGCTGATCGGCTGGTTGAGCGAACGGGCGGGCACGATTTTCATATCGCGCGGCAAGCTGCGGGATGTGCGGCGGATTTACCAGGGATTGGTGGCCAGCCTGCATGCCGGCGAGCATGTCGCGTTCTTCCCGGAAGGGACGACCTCAGCGCAAGGAACGCTGCTGCCTTTTCATGCCAACCTGTTCGAAGCGGCGATCGAAGCCGAAGTGCCGGTACAGCCATTTGCGTTGCGCTACGTCGACTCCCGCGGGCAACTGCATCCGGCTGCCGATTTCATCAATGACATGACGTTCGTGCAGAGCGTCCTGACAATTCTACGTGCGGGGACAATGACAGCACACTTGATCGTGCTGCCGCCGATTCCCACCGGCGCGGCGTCACATCGCCGCGAACTTGCCGACCTCGCCGGTGATTCAATTGCACAGGCGCTCGGCTACAGTGCGGCGCCGGAACATCAAATGCTGCCCGGCCGCTGATACTGTGGGCAATCGACTTGAATCGGGCGACGGTCCTCCAGGCAGACAGCACTCAGCTTGCCGCCCCATAAACAACCCGTATCAAGGCTGATCAGATTGGGGCGCATGATCAATCCCAATGTCGACCAATGCCCGAAGACGACGGTGACGTCCTCGGTTTTCCGGCCCGGCACTTCGAACCACCGCATGTAGCCCGGCAGTTCCGTTTCCGTTCCCTTGGACGTCAGATCCATGGTTCCGTCCGCCGTGCAGAAACGCAGGCGCGTCAGTGCATTGACAATGCAGCGCAGGCGATCGGCGCCTTGCAGGCTGTCGTCCCATCTTGCCGGAGTATTGCCATACATTTGCCGTAGGAAACTCACCCATTGCGGGCCGCGTAAGACGCTTTCGACTTCCTGCGCAAGTTCCAGCGTCTGTTGTGCTGTCCATTGCGGAACGACGCCGGCATGCACCAGTAAATGGCCGTTTTCGAAAATGGCCAATGGTTGGCGCCTCAGCCAATCAAGCAATTCTTCGCGATCAGGCGCCTGCAAAATGGCATCAAGCGTATCGGAACGATGTGCAGCACGAATGCCTTGAGCAACGGCAAGCAAGTGCAAGTCGTGATTGCCGAGCACGATACGGGCCGCATCGCCAAGCGAACGCACCAGCCTGAGCGTGGCCAGTGAGTGCGGCCCCCGATTGACCAGGTCGCCGACAAAGATAAATTGTGCCTCAGCGGAAGCGGCGCGAATCGCGTGCAGCAATTCTTCCAGCCGATCATGGCACCCTTGTACATCTCCGATTGCGTAAATTGTCATGCAGAAAGTTGTTGGTGAAAAATAACAGACACGCCATTTGTCTAATAACAATAAGGGGGCGCAGGGCGTGCTCTATAAAGTGAGAGTGTCAATTGGCCGCAACGGCCACGTCAACGCTCACTTATATCATGTTAACTCCTATCATTCTTTCCGGTGGTGCGGGGACTCGGCTCTGGCCGGTATCCCGTGAGGCGCACCCGAAGCCGTTCATGCGTATTGGCGACGGCAAGAGCTTGCTGATGAAGACTGTTGAGCGGGCGCAAGCGGTGTGTGGCGACTGCGCGCCGCTGATCGTCACTAACCGCGATTATTACCTGCGTTCGCAAAATGAACTGGCAAGTCAGGAAATCAAGCCGCAGTACCTGCTTGAGCCGGTCGGCCGTAATACTGCGCCGGCAATTGCGTTAGCCGCGTTGTGGGCGGCAGAGCAAGACCCGGACGCCTGCCTGCTGGTGATGCCCGCCGATCATCTGATCACCGACACCGTCTCCTTTCACAAGGCTGCTGAACATGCCGCAACCCTGGCGCGCGACGGCTTCCTAGTGCTATTCGGCATTCGTCCCACTGCATCTGAAACCGGCTACGGCTATATCGAAATGGGCAACCAGATCAGCCAGCAGGCAAATGCGGTGCAGCGCTTTGTCGAAAAGCCGGACGCCGCGACCGCCATTGCTTATCTGGAGCGGGGCAACTACGTCTGGAACAGCGGAATATTTTGCTTCAAGGCTAGCACTATCTTGGACGCGCTTGCCACTTACAACCCGGCCTTGTACGAATCCGCGCGTGCGGTATGGAATGAATCCAAGGCCGACGGCGACAAGGTCGACTTGCATACCAGTTTTTCGCGGCTGGAAAACATCTCCATCGACTATGCAGTCATGGAAATGGCGAAAAATATCGCGGTCGTTCCAGGCGATTTCGGCTGGAGCGACATGGGTGCATGGAGTGCCGTAGCCGACGTCACGCCGGCTGACGAGAACGGCAACAAGGTACATGGTTCCGACGCCATCTTCATCGACAGCCATAACACCTACATCGATTCCAAGGACCGGCTGGTTGCAGCAATCGGCTTGGAAAACATGGTCGTCATCGACACGCCGGATGCGTTGCTGGTCGCCGAGCGCTCCAAGAGCCAGGAAGTACGACAGGTTGTCAGCCGGCTCAAAGCCAGCGGGCACGAGGCCCACAAGATTCATCGCACCGCGGTGCGACCGTGGGGAACCTATACAGTGCTCGGCGAGGGACAGGGATTCAAGATCAAACGCGTCGTGGTCAAGCCCGGCCAGTCGCTGTCGCTGCAGATGCATCACCACAGAAGCGAACATTGGGTGGTGGTCTTCGGCACCGCCAACATCACCGTGGGCGATACGACGACGCTGATGACGCAAAACCAGTCCAGCTATATTCCGATCGGCGCGAAGCACCGGCTGGAGAACCCGGGTATTACCGATCTCGTGTTGATTGAGGTGCAGTGCGGAAGTTATTTGGGGGAGGATGACATCGTACGATTCTCCGATTGCTACGGAAGGATGTGAAACAAGCGCGCATCTAGTAAGACGGCTCCCTCGTTAGTCCTTAACGTAACTGGTAAACTTATCAAGGAAGTCCAATGCTAATGAAGTCAAAAGTAAACAAAGTTGCACTCATCACCGGCGTAACTGGGCAAGATGGTGCATATCTGGCGGAGTTGCTTCTCTCTAAAGGCTACGAAGTTCATGGAATCAAGCGACGCACTTCCTTATTCAACACTGATCGCATCGATCATCTATATCAGGATCCGCATGAGCCTGACGTGCGCTTCAAGCTGCACCATGGCGATTTAACCGATGCGACAAGCCTGATTCGTATTATTCAAACAGTGCAGCCGGACGAGATTTATAACCTTGCCGCACAAAGCCACGTCGCCGTTTCATTCGAAGAACCGGAATACACTGCTAATTCAGATGCATTAGGAGCGCTGCGGATTCTGGAAGCGATTCGTATTTTGGGGCTGGAGAAGAAAACGCGCTTTTATCAGGCATCGACTTCAGAGCTGTATGGATTGGTGCAGGAAATCCCACAAAAAGAAACGACGCCGTTCTATCCGCGCAGTCCTTATGCCGTCGCCAAGCTTTATGCATATTGGATTACGGTGAATTATCGCGAGGCGTACGGCATGTATGCATGTAACGGCATTCTGTTTAACCACGAAAGTCCGAATCGTGGCGAGACGTTCGTTACGCGCAAGATTACTCGTGCGTTGGCTCGCATCAAGC
Source organism: Noviherbaspirillum autotrophicum (assembly GCF_000818395.1). Taxonomy (GTDB): domain Bacteria; phylum Pseudomonadota; class Gammaproteobacteria; order Burkholderiales; family Burkholderiaceae_D; genus Noviherbaspirillum; species Noviherbaspirillum autotrophicum. Next base: position 1,918,230 of record NZ_JWJG01000028.1, read on the forward strand.
TTGGCTTGCAAGACTGCCTGTATCTCGGAAATTTGAATGCTAAGCGTGACTGGGGACATGCGCGTGACTATGTCGAAATGCAGTGGCTGATGCTTCAGCAAGACAAGCCGGAGGATTTTGTTATTGCGACCGGCGTGCAGCATAGCGTTCGTGATTTCATTAACGCTTCAGCAAAAGAGTTACGCATGCCGATCCGTTGGGAAGGATCAGGCAGTGATGAAAAAGGTTATGACGTGAACGGCAAATGCATTATTGCCGTCGACCCGAAGTATTTTCGACCGGCGGAAGTGGAAACTTTGCTAGGCGACCCGAGCAAAGCTATGGCCAAGCTAGGCTGGTCGCCCAGGACGGCGTTTGCTGATCTTGTCGCCGAGATGGTTCGTGAAGATTTGAAGTCAGCAGAGCGAGATGAGTTGGTTAAGCGGCACGGCTTTCACACTTTTAATTATCACGAGTGATTAACGGTGGTTTGTTGAAATTGGGGGACTAAGGGGCTAGGGTGGTAGCAGGAGGTACCATTGTCAAGGAGTCTGTCAAATTTTTTGTATGCAAGAGGTCATGAGATGATACCGAAAGGGAACCAGCATGACCGTAGCCATGAGCACGACCAAGAAGACGAAGAAACTGAAGGCGCCGAAGCTTTTTCCGGATGAACTGATCGATAAACTGCTGGCGCAAGTCCAGAACAAGGACGCCGAATCGATTCTCGGCGAATCGGGCTTGACAGGCCAGCTCAAGACGCAGCTGGCAGGGTAATCCCCCCATTTTTGAAGCGGCCTGAGAGTAGAAACTAAGCGGACAAGGCCAATTTCTGTTTCGGCGTGATGCCGCCGATGGCCATGTTGGGGCGCTCGTGATTATAGGTCCATAACCAACGGGTCGCGAATTCCTGTACTTCCTCGAAGGTGTCGAACAGATAGTGCGCCAGCCAGTCGTAACGCACCGTCCGGTTGTAGCGCTCGATGTAAATATTCTGCTGCGGCTTGCGGGGCTGAATGAACTCGACGTGAATGCTGCGCCGATTTGCCCATGCCATCAGTGCTGCGCTGACGTATTCCGGGCCATTGTCACAACGTATCCGATCAGGCCTGCCGCGCCATTCGATGATGCGCTCCAGCGAACGGATCACGCGCTCGGACGGAAGGGAGAAATCCACTTCAATGTCCAAGCCCTCGCGGTTGAAGTCATCGATCACATTGAACAACCGAATGCTGCGGCTGTCCGACAGTTGGTCATGCATGAAGTCCATCGACCACACCTGGTTGAGTGCCGTCGGCTCGGACAGCGGCTCCGGCTTCTCGCGCACCAGACGCTTCTTCGGCTTGATGCGCAGGTTCAGTTCCAGCGCCCGGTAAATCCGGTAGACACGCTTGTGATTCCAGACATAGCCTTTGACGTTGCGCAGGTACAGGAAGCACAGGCCGAAGCCCCAGTTGCGCTGGTTCGTCGTCAGACGAATCAGCCAGTCTGCAATCTCGCTGTTCTCTGAAGACAGCTTCGCTTGATACCGATAGCAGGTCTGGCTGATGCCGAACGCTCGGCATGCCACTCGAATACTGACAGCCTTGTCTTGCACTGCCCATTGCGCCATCTCGCGTCGTCGAGATGGCGCTACCACTTTTTTTGCAGCGCCTCAGCGACGATCTCGGCCTTCAGGCGCTCTTCTGCATACATCTTCTTCAGGCGACGGTTCTCTTCTTCGAGTTCCTTCAGCCGCGCCATCATGGAGGCGTCCATGCCACCGAACTTACTGCGCCAGCGGTAAAACAGTGCAGAGCTCATGCCGTGTTCCCGGCACAGTTCCGGGACTGGAGTGCCGCCGTCGGCTTGCTTGAGAATGGCGATGATCTGGCTTTCCGAAAACCGTGGCTTCTTCATGTAAAACTTCCTCGATTCAATGTTGAGAAAATTCTACTTTCAAATCCGCTTCTTTTTCGGGGGGATTACCCCGGCATCTGCCTGCTTCAGAAACCCAATAATCTGCTCGTCGGTAAACCGCTTCTTCACGTTCGTTCTCCCTTTCGAAAACGGACTTTACTAGATCCCGATTGGCACTCTTTATTGGGAGCACATCACAGCAGGCATAATGTGAGGGCCCGGGACAGCAACGATGACCTCCTTCAAACCCTTACGCCGCTTCTCAAGTATTTATTATAAAGAGCGCTTTTAACTATGAATACGCGAAATATGTGCTAAGCAATCGTCGCAGAGCTGTTGCGCTCGTTCTTGGTTATTCGATTCTGCATAGCATCGCAGTTCCGGTGCATTGCCGGAAGGGCGTAGGTGGACAATGTCGCCACTAGTAAACGTCACTCGAAGCCCATCAGTGCTATCAATATGTGTCACCTTTCCAGCGTCCGGGGCCATTAGCCGCTGAGCCGCTGTTGAAGATGCTCGCAGCTGCTCGATAATGGATAGACTGGATTCTATTGAAAAACTCTGTAGTCGATTGCTGAATGTAAAGCGCTGTGGTAGCGAGGCGGTTAATCTCGAGAGTTTCCAACCTCGTTCGCGAGCAGTGCATAACAAAGCTAGCATAGGCAGAACTGCGTCGCGTGTTGGTAAAGCCGAGAGGCGGTGCCCATTTCGCGTTAAATCATTTCCGACCAAAAAGCCACCATTGGCTTCGAACCCAACGACAACAGCATCACTGTTGTTCAGTTCTGTTTCCATGTCAGCGATTACATATGGAGAGCCGATGCGAGTTCGTACCACTTTCTTAAACTGGCCGCATTTTTCTACGGCAGTGTTACTGCTCACCGGGGTGACCACCACCTCCGCATTCAAAAATTGCGCACACAAGATGCCTACTACATCACCACGAAGCCAATGACCATTCTCATCCCCGATCAAAGGCCGGTCCGCGTCGCCATCCGTCGATAGAATCGCATCGAACTTATGATCATTTGCCCAAAGCTTGGCTTGCTTAACGTCTTCGCTGCGTACTGCCTCAGTGTCGATGGGCACAAAGGTGTTTGTTCGCCCCAAGGGAATCACATTGGCTCCCAGTCCCTCCAGAATTTCACGTATTACATCTCGGGCCACACTGGAATGTTCATACACGCCAATCCGCATGTCGGATAATGCATTGGGTTTAAAGAACTGTAAATAACGTTGCACATAGGTTTCATATGCCGAAGAGTCAACTATTGGCAAGGTTGTCTGCAATGTTATAGGCAGCGTGTTGATCACTGCATTTGCAATGGATTCCTCATCGGATTTTGAAATTTCTCCGTCAGCGCGATAGAACTTGATGCCGTTGCGATCGAAAGGGATGTGGCTGCCGGTTACCACAACTGCAGGTAGGCCTGCGTGGAAAGCGTAATAGGCTAACGCCGGTGTAGGAAGTGCTCCGCAGTAGGTTACTTCGCGCCCGCTTTTGCGAATTGCGTCCGCGCATGCTGCTGAAATTTTTGGGCTGCTGGGGCGCAAATCATGTCCCAGCACGACGCATTCGGCAGCGCCTGCGCACGATTCCAGAAAGGCAATGACATAGGCAAAGCAGACTTCATCGGTCATATCAGAAACCAAACCGCGTACGCCGCTTGTGCCGAAACGTACTCCGGACTCGTTTATCAAATCAACAATACGGCGAATACTCACGTTTTCTTCCATCAATTTAGACTGTGCTTTCCTACTATCGCCGCCTCGTTGTACCGAATGAACCTATTGCAAGGTAATAAAAGAAACGGAACGAGAAAAACAGGCGATGTAGTCTTTTCCATGATGGCTCTTGGACCAGGCGATATATTCCCTCAAGCCCAATAGTGCTCAGAAGCCGCGGGGAGCGATTAAATTTCCCAACATAAAAATCTACGCTGCCGCCACAGCAGAAGATTAGATTCAGTTCGTAGATTAACCGCTTGCGCAATTGAAGCGCAAAGAGCTCTTGTTTTGGCGCACCAAGTGCGATGAAAACAATTTCGGGTTTCTCTTCGTTGATTTTCTGAGCGATGTGTTCAATGTCGTCCGATGTCCCATCGGAACTAACTATCGGAGTAAACGCAAATGCTTCGATATTCTTCGTACTTAGGCGTGCGAGGAATTGATCCGCTACGTCAGGCGATCCGCCAATCAAGCATGCCTTCTTGAATTTTCCATATCGCGCCATGTCGAGCAATTCGAAAATGAGATCTGACCCCGATATTTTTTCAATTGTCTTAGTGCGTAAAAGTAAACGTCCTGCGATCACAGGAATTTGTCCATCCAAACATATTTGGAAGTCCTCAGTCGAGCCTTTAAGCGTTGAATTGGTATTTAACAATGTGATTATTTGAGCATTGGCCGTAACCAGAATGGGGCTATTGCCTAAAGTAATTGTGCTGGCCAGAGTTTTACGTGTAGTGCAAGTAACCGGAATGCCGGCTAGATAAATTTTTGAATTTTGTTCAACCAGATTTATTTCACTAGCGATGCTTCTCGAAATTGATCGATGCATAAGTGGAAGCGAAAGCAGGCGAGGTGTTTGAAACCGCGCGATGCTTGTGTACACCCATAGGTACGATACCGCGAACAGAGCAATGAATCCTGCCAGTATTAACGAGTTGCTCCAGAAGATCACGGCCGGAACCGCCGCTAGCAAATTGAGTATCCATAGAAAAGGTGAAGTCATCGCATTCCCCCTGGATCGAATCGAGTCGCCGATCCGGTATGACACACGCCATCTTACTAAGCGCTTGTTGATCATCTGATGTAAATGCATGGCATCAGGTGCGCCTGGAGATTGCCCGCGCACAAACTTGCGCCGGTAAATGCTGAACAACGTTTCGAAGATCGGATAAATTATCAGGAGTAGCGGGAATAAAACGGACACTCCGGGGTTGCGCTCATGTACGAGAACCGACAACTCCGCGATGATGAACCCGACCAGATAGGCTCCGCCATCGCCAAGGAAAATCTTGGCGTTCGGGTAGTTCCATACTAGGAAGCCGGCGACCGCGCCGGCCGATGCGAGCGCAATGATGAAAATCATTTGGTCACCCGCCATATATGCAACTGCACCGAGCGCAAGCAAGGTGGTCACACAGACGAAGCCGGAAAGCCCATTGAATCCATCAATTAGGTTAACTGCATTAGCCACCCCTGCGACTGCAACCACGGTGAACAGCAGGGCAACCAAGTTGATCTGAAAGATCGTATCGATGAACGGAACGCCGAAAGTACGCACAGTTGCGTTGAACAACAGACTTCCGATCAATGCGGCAAACATGGTAACGGTCAATCGCATGCGGACCGATACGCGTTTGGTCAGATCTTCCAGCAGGCCGACAGCAAACACAAAAAACGACGGCACTAGGAATAAGAGGAAGAAGTCGCGGTGCTTCCATTGTGCGAACCATAACCAAAGTACAGTACATACCAGGCCGGAAAAAATACCGATACCGCCAATGCGTGGCACTGGTACCGCATGAACCTTTTGTACTCCGTCTAAGTCGTGGTCAGCACTCATATGTGAGTGCAAGTGATCAAGACGAACAATCAGGAAGGTAATTAAGCTCGAACAGATGAGGGAAAAAACAGAATACATCATAGGGCTTGCCGTAAGTGCAATGACTTCCTTGTTCTATTGCGCTACTGATATGGTGTTCGGCCCCGCGGCGTAGATATCGCAATGTGCCTACCGTCTACAAATCAGCTAGAGCGTGGGATCAGACGTACAACGAAGCTTCAGCCCCAGTTTTACTTCTGATTAACATGAGCCGAGAACGGCAAGTCTTATTTCTTGCCGGTATCAATTTTAGCGGATCGCTATGTTTCTGCTGAGTTATTTTCAGTCTTTTGTATTATTTTGGGCAGGAATGCGGCTCATCGACGTCACTGTGAAAAAGTCAATGCCATATTTATGGGGAAATGAAAGATATGGCTATTAAAGTGTGACCTGCTAAGAATCGTGTAGCCACCCGCTAGGTGAGTCTTCATGTGGTAGGCAACGCAAGGACTGTGCACTGATGCATTGAAAGCGTGGACTTACAATAGGGCAACAGCGAGAAGTGTGTCAACTATGCTACGGGAAGGGTTAGACGGACATACTTGAAATTATTTGCCTAAGGTTGGTGGCGGTTGAATATGTAAGATGGAGCCGTCCACCATGAGGCAATGCTAGATCCAATATGGGCCAACAGGCCGGCAACAAGGAACACATCCGAATAGCAAATCCCTCTGGCAGGCAGGATAAAATAGTGGTCAGACGCTACACCTAAACTAACAAGAGCAGCGCCAATAAAGATCAGGGTGTTTGCGGCAAACGTGATGAGATCGTTGGCATTTAGTTTTGTGACCATGCTGCTTCCCCTGTTGGAGAACTCTCAGATATTGCTAATTGAGATCGCCAAAATATTTGTCCAGATTTGTATTGCTTAGTTACTTTGCTCACGGTAGCAGTCGTGAGCGAAATGAAGTTGATTGGCGTCAAGAAAAGCGATGGGTCGGCGACGAAATAAAGTCGCAGACACAAGCACCGATTGATGGTCAGGATAGGAGGGTGCCGCCGGTGCTAACTCTGTGCCAACGCGTTACGTCGGACGATTTGCATAAGATCCGATGGTGGATTTATGGGGCTGTGCGTCGTTTTATTGCGCTGGAGGGGGGGCTTGATCGGAAGAAAGAAGGTGGCACAGTCCAGTGCCACCTAAGGCATTAATGATGCGTGGTGGTTGTATGGCTGGTGGTAGTCGAATTGTCGCTGGCCACTGCTGCTACGCCGGCAACTGCGGCGCCAATCGCTGCCATAGCACCAACACTGAGTCCCGCAGCGGTTGCTGCGCCAGCGGCCGCCGCAGTACCAGCAGCAGTACCAGCAGCAGTACCAGCAGCAGTACCAGCAGTAGCGGTGCCAGTCGTGCCAGCAGCAGCGCCAGCCGATGTCGTGCCGGTTGTAGAGGAAGTGGCTGCGGCTTCAGTGGACTGAGCCAAAACTTGACCAGAAATCATGCTGAAAATCGCAGCAACCAAGAAAACTTTCTTCATAAGGGAATCCTTTCTTCGGGGATAAGAAGACAAACGCATAAAAAATTTTGCAGCGATTGGCATTGTATCAACTGTTAGTCGCTGACGAAAATTTCATTGACAATTTACAACATCTTACAAAATCGGTCTACGAATTTGCACAGCATGGGGTCAATACTCCATTGAAGCTAATCGATTATCTGTTGCAATGGTTCACGGAATTGCGTCTTTTGCAATCTTTCGACATCGTCGGTTCTCGCCGAAGTCGTAAATTTTTTCCTGCCCGATTTGACGGCAATCCATCTGCCTGATTTTCGTTTTTCTACACTCGGCACCAATTCTGCCCCTTCTATACAGCTTTCCAAAGATAAATTTGGCGTCCTGACGTCAAGCTTGATCCAAGTCCATCTCGTGCCTAAAGAAATTAACGTTCCGTCAATGTTCTGACACCTGAAGATTTTTATCGTTAGGTGTACCCGGCGCGATGTATCGCCGGCCTCAATTAACCGGTTCTTTATGGCGCGGCTAGAGGGAGTTGTTGATGGACGATTGGACACCGCAGAAGTTTTTCCGTGGTAGTAAAGTTGTTGCAGCTTTCTTGTTTTTGTATACGGCGGGTAGTTGTTATGCACAGCAAGTTGCGGAACAGGCGGCCGTTGCGCATAAGTCGCCAGTTGTTTATGAAGCGACTTCGTCACCATCGAGCTCGCCATCCCAAATACTTAATGCAGAAACTTCGCCAATTTCGTCATCGATAACCACAGACGAAATGGCATACAACGCGCACGATAGTGCGATTACTGCAGCGGTAGCAGATAGCGTTACTACCGGTCTCGCGTTATCTGCTGGCGCTGTAGAAACCAATGCATTAATAACGACTACGCCGCTGGGGTTGGTTGCGCTTGCAGGTATGAAGGTCGGGGTAGTGAAATACGCAGACACGTTGCCTGAACAGGAAAAGCGTACAGCCTTTAAGTCAGCGTCGGCATTATGGGGAGGCGCGGCCGTCAATAATATTATGGTGTTCATGGCGGCGCCGCCACCTTTCCCTATTATCGCTGGCTTGATTGCGGGCTTCGTGACTTGGGCACATGTAGATGAAAAATACCGGAAAGAAGATGAGCGGATTGCGGCTCGAAATAGAAAAACTGGGGAAATTGCAGTCAATAATGGAGCCATGACCGCTAATGGGGTAGAAACGTCCGGTAATTAATCGCTTGTTGATTACGGATTGAATGAATCTCGAAATACGAGTAAAAAGATATAATCGCTAATATTGAAAAATAGCTGGACCAGATCCAAGCTTTTTAAGTGGCACTTTTTATTCTCGTTAATTCGAACAGGTTAGGCAATGAAATCATATAAGGAACTCCAGGCAGAGATTAAGGAACTGCAGGCGCAAGCTGAGAAGGCGCGCCAGGCAGAGCTTGCAAACGCCATTACGGAAATCAAAGCAAAAATCCAGGAATATGGGCTGACTGAAGCAGACTTGTTCTCTACTGAAAAGAAAACCAGGAAGGCTGGCGCGACGGTAAAACCGAAATACCAAAACCCGGAAACCGGCGAAACCTGGACGGGAAGAGGCAAGCCGCCGAAATGGATTGCGGGCGCCAATAGGGCTAAGTTCCTGATTGAAGGGGGGAATAATATAGACTTTCTTGATCGATAAGCTATATTGTTTGAAATGTCGTTCGGTCGCCAATATCAGAGATATTGGCGATTTTTACATCAGCCGCAAGCGCGGACTAAAACAAATATATCACTCCATGGATCGTGTTATTGGCTGGGTGCATACTCTTCTTGTGATGATTGCCCTGATCGTTCAGCCGTGGAGTGCCAATGCTGCAGCAAGCGATGGCACGGATATTCACGTTGCAGTCATAAAAAAAGGGGACTCGGTCACAATTGATGCGAGTTACTTGGTATTGGTGACCGCCGATATCGCTTGGGACGTGCTGACCGATTATGAACATATGGCAGAAGTTTTGCCGCAACTGCGTACAAGTAAGGTGCTGGTCCGAAGCGAAAACAAGCTGCGTGTCTCTCAAACCGGCCGGATTTTCTTCGGACCGATTCCGGTAGCGTTCGACTATCTTCGGGATGTTGAGCTCACGCCGCGCAGCCGGATTCGCTCTCATGTTATAGGCGGCAGCCTTAAGCGCGGCGACGTGACGACTGAGCTGATACCGCGGGAGGCGCAGACACGCATTATTTACCATAGCGAGGCGATGCCCGGTATTTGGCTTCCGTTTGGTATCAGTGAGGCATTCATCCGGGACAACGTGCACGATCAATTCATCCACATGCGAGAGGAGATGATGCGGCGGAAAGAAAAAGCAGCAATGCGTGTGAGCAGCTGAGTTCCGCTCCTGGGGAGAGACTAAGTAGTTATTACTCGTTCGGCCTCGTTAACGCCTTGCGGCAATGCGGGCAAGACTTGCCGGGAACATAATACGGCGACAACTGCTCGCGTGGCGTCACTACCGCTCGGCACGCGAAACATTGCTTGGTGTCCGTTGCTTCCAGCTTTGGATTGAGCGCGGTTCGGTAGTCGAACACGAAGCAGTCGCCGCGGTAGTGCGACCCGCCGACTTCCTCGAAATACTTCAGGATGCCGCCTTCGAGTTGATACACGCTGTCGAAGCCAACGTTCTGCATATGGATTGCCGCTTTCTCGCAGCGGATGCCGCCGGTGCAGAAGGTGACCACGGTCTTGCCACTGAAGTCTTCCTTGTGCTGCGCAACGACTTCGGGGAATTCGCTGAATTTTTCAATGCGGTAGTCGACGGTGTTGTTGAAGGTGCCGACGTCGACTTCGAAGGCGTTGCGGGTGTCGAGCATCACCACCGGCTTGCCGGCGTCGTCATGGCCGCAGTCGAGCCAGCGCTTCAAGGTCGGCGCGTCCACTGCCGGGGCACGGCCTTCCTCCGGCTTGATCAGCGGATTTTTCATTGTGATGATTTCACGCTTGAGCTTGACCAGCATCTTGGTGAACGGCTGGCGGTCGGATTGGCTTTCCTTGACTTCCAGGTCGGCAAAGCGTGCATCGGTGTGCAGCCACGCAAGAAAGGCGTCGATCGATTCGCGCAAACCGGCAAGGAAAAGGTTGATTCCTTCGGGGCTGAGCAGGATGGTGCCTTTTAAGCCCAGCTTTTCACAAACGGCGACGAATTGTGGACGTTTTTCGACGGTATCGTCGAGGGTGATGAATTTGTAAGCGGCAATGTTGACGTAAGTGGGGCTGGATGGCATGGGAAAATGAAGGTAAGCCTTTGATTTATCGCCATTATAGGCGTGTATCGACAATGCGATTTCGTTCGTTTCTTTGTGTTGCAAGTGGTGCAGCCAGGCCTGTTGCAATTGCTCAGTGGAAGCGACCTGCCGAGGTAAAATAGCGCGATGACCTCACCGCAATTCATTCATCTTCGTCTCCATTCCGAATACTCGATCGTCGACGGCCTCGTGCGCATCGACGATGTTGTCAAAGCTGCCGCCAAAGACGGCCAGCCAGCGCTTGCGATTTCCGACCTGGCCAACCTGTTCGGCATGGTCAAGTTCTACAAGGCTGCACGCGGCAAGGGTGTCAAGCCGATTGCCGGCTGCGATGTGTGGATCACCAACGATGCCGACCGCGACAAGCCGTCGCGGCTTTTGTTGTTGGTAAAGAATCGTACTGGCTACTTGCAGTTGTGCGAATTGCTGAGCAAAGCTTGGCTGACCAACGTGCATCGTGGGCGGGCGGAGATCCGGACCGAGTGGCTGGAAAACGGCGCTGCAAGCGAGCTGCTCGCCTTGTCGGGAGCGCATTCCGGCGACATCGGGATGGCGATCGACAACGGCAATATCGTGGCGGCCGAGCACTGCGCCGAGCGCTGGATGGGCATTTTCCCGAATCGTTTTTACATTGAAATCCAGCGCTACGGCCAGCCCAACATGGACAATCATGTGCGACAGGCGGTAGCGCTGGCATCGCGCCTGAAGCTGCCGGTGGTGGCCACGCACCCGATCCAGTTCCTGACGCCCGGGGAATTCATCGCGCACGAGGCGCGTACCTGTATCGCGGAAGGCGAAATCCTCGCGAACCAGCGCCGCGTCAAGCGCTTCAACGAGCAGCAGTGCTTCAAGACGCAGGCTGAGATGGCCGAGCTGTTCGCCGACCTGCCGGCGGCACTGCAGAACTCGATCGAGATCGCCAAGCGCTGCAACCTGCAGCTCGAACTCGGCAAGCCGAAGCTGCCGCTGTTTCCGACGCCGGATGGGATGTCGCTCGATGATTTCCTGGTGCAGCAGACCAAGATCGGGCTGGAAGAGCGGCTGCTGCAATTGTTCCCGGACGAAGCCAAGCGCGAAGCGAACCGCGCGCGCTACGAGGAGCGCCTGAAGTTCGAGAACGATACCATCATCAAGATGAAGTTCCCCGGCTACTTCCTGATCGTGGCCGACTTTATTCAGTGGGGCAAGAACAATGGCGTGCCGGTCGGACCGGGCCGCGGTTCCGGCGCAGGTTCGCTGGTGGCGTATGCGCTCAAGATTACCGACCTCGACCCGCTCGCCTACAACCTGCTGTTCGAGCGCTTTCTGAATCCTGAGCGGGTATCGATGCCTGACTTCGATATCGACTTTTGCCAGGAAAACCGCGACCGCGTGATCCAGTATGTGAAGGACCGCTACGGACGTGACGCGGTGTCGCAGATCGCAACCTTCGGCACGATGGCGGCCAAGGGCGCGGTGCGTGACGTGGGTCGCGTGCTCGACATGGGCTACAACTTCTGCGACGGCATCTCGAAACTGATTCCGTTCAAGCCGGGCAAGCTGGTGACGATTGCGGATGCGATCGAGGAAGAGCCGCTCCTGAAAGAGCGGATGGAAAAGGAAGAGGAGGTCAAGCAGATCCTCGACCTCGCGCAGCAGGTCGAAGGCATCACGCGCTCGATCGGCATGCACGCCGGCGGCGTGCTGATCGCGCCCGGCAAGCTCACCGATTTCTGTCCGTTGTACACGCAGGGCGGCGACGCCGGCGTGGTGTCGCAGTACGACAAGGACGACGTGGAAGCAGTCGGCCTGGTGAAGTTCGACTTCCTGGGCCTGACCACGCTGACCATCCTCGACCGGGCGGTGAACTACATCAAGATGCTCGATCCGGCGCAGGCGGACTTCGATCTGGCCAAGCTGCCGCTGAACGACAAGGCATCCTACGAGCTGCTGACCAAGGCCAAAACGGTCGCCGTGTTCCAGCTTGAAAGCCGCGGCATGCAGGGCATGCTGAAGGACGCGCGTCCCGACCGCTTCGAGGACATCATCGCGCTGGTGGCGCTGTACCGCCCGGGCCCAATGGACCTGATTCCGGATTTCTGCAAGCGTAAGCACGGCGAGAAATTCGACTATCCCGACCCGCGTACCGAAGGGATTCTGTCCGAAACCTACGGCATCATGGTGTATCAGGAGCAGGTGATGCAGATGGCGCAGGTGATCGGCGGCTACTCGCTCGGCGGCGCTGACTTGCTGCGCCGCGCGATGGGCAAGAAGAAGGCGGAAGAGATGGCCGAGCATCGCCAGATTTTCCGCGAGGGCGCGGCCAAGAACGGACTGTCGCAGGAGAAGGCCGACGAGATCTTCGACTTGATGGAAAAGTTCGCCGGTTACGGCTTCAACAAGTCGCACGCAGCCGCCTACGCGCTCTTGTCGTATCACACCGCCTACCTGAAGGCGCATCACCCCGCCGCGTTCATGGCAGCCAACATGTCGCTGGCGATGGACGACACCGACAAGATCAAGATCCTGGTCGAGGACTCGATCGATATCTGCAAATTGCAGATCCTGCCGCCGGATATCAACCAGTCGCATTACCGCTTCATGCCGGTGGGCGAGCCGGGCAAGAAGGCGACGCAGATTCGCTACGGCCTGGGCGCCGTCAAGGGCAGCGGACAGAATGCGATCGAGGCCATCATCGCCGCGCGCGAAGCGGGCGGGCCGTTCACGGACCTGTTCGACTTCGTCAAGCGCGTCGACAAGCGCCAGATCAACCGCCGCACGATCGAGGCGCTGATCCGCGCCGGGGCGATGGACTGCTTCAAGGTCGATCGCGGCATCCTGCTGGCGTCGGTTAATTTCGCGATGGAGTGCGCCGAACAGGCACATGCGTCCGCCAATCAGGTCAGCCTGTTCGGGGGCGACGCCAGCGACCTGGAAACGCCGCCGGAATACGTGAGGGTGCCGCCGTGGAGCGACAAGCAGCGCCTGACCGAAGAAAAGACCGCGCTCGGCTTTTACCTGTCCGGCCACCTGTTCAATTCGTATGCGGAAGAGGTGCGCAAGTTCGTCAAGACCAAGCTGGCGAGTCTGGAGCCGTCGCGCGACGCGCGCGTGATGGCCGGAATCATCACCACCGTGCGGGTGCAGATGACCCAGCGCGGCAAGATGGTGGTGGTCACGCTCGACGACAATACCGCTACCGTCGACGTGACGATATACAGCGAGCTGTACGAACCGAACAGGCATTTGTTCAAGGAAGACGAATTCCTCGCGGTACAGGGCAAGGTGTCGGAAGACCGTTTCTCCGGCGGCTTGCGCGTGACTGCCGAAAAGGTGATGGATATCGCCATGGCGCGCGTGGCGTTCGGCAAGCAGTTTGCGTTTTCGCTGGAGGCGCGCCTCGACGCGTTGCAGATCAAGAACGTGCTCACCCCTTATCGCTCCGAGACCGGCTTGCCGCTGACGATGCGCTATATGCAGCAAGGGGTCGGCTATTGCGAAATCCGGCTTGCCGACGACTGGCGGGTGGCACCGGCCGATGGCTTGAAGCAGACGCTGGCCGAGAAACTGGGCGTACAAGGCGCGATGGTGGAATACTGAATCCGCTATGACGGTATACCGACCACGCAGTCGCTTTCGGCTCGTGGTTTTCCATCGGCACAGTTAATGGAAAGCATTGTCATTCCGGCCGCCTGAGTGCTTTTGATACCGGGACAGATATGCAGCGTCCTTATCTGTCATTGTGTTAATACTTTGGTTTCCTGATTGCATGGAAACTGTCGCCAATAGTTAAAAATGTAACTATTCATTTCCCTTGTCAGCTTTGTCGCTTTGGAACCGTTCTAACGGTACACGCTTCCCGTGTTTCGTTTTTCACTCCAGAAAGGGTACTGAAATGAAGAAACTGATTGCAATGTTGATCGCTGGCGTTTTCGCTTCTTCCGCTTTTGCAGCTAGCCATACCGCAGCTGCGGCTTCCGACCAGGGCTCCACTACGACGATGAGCGACAAGACGGATACCAAGGAACAGAAGGCAGACACCAAGGCTGAAAAGAAAGCTGCGAAAGCCGACAAGAAAGCCGCTAAAGCAGAAGCCAAAGCGAGCAAGAAAAAAGTAAAGGCAGACACCGAAGCCAACAAGGAAAAGGCAGAAGCGAATGCAGACAAGGCAGCCGCTGCTGCGGATGCCAAGGCCGACAAGGCTGAGGCGAAGGCTGATAAGGCGAAGAAGTAAGCGTTCCCAGCTTAACAAAAGGCAGGCTTGGCCTGCCTTTTGTTTTTGGTAAACCGGTATTTATCGGAGGCGTTGGTCGTCACAGTACAATGCTTCCTTTTGCGCTTGTTCTGTATGACAACTATCCTGATCACTGGTGGCGCCGGATACATTGGTTCGCACAATGTCAAATATCTGCGCGAGAAGGGCTACGATATCGTCGTGCTTGACGACCTCAGCCGCAGATTTGCCGACGCAGTCATTGATGCGCCTCTCGTCAAGGGTAATATCGGCAACGCTGCGCTGCTCGACAAGGTATTCACCACACATCACATCGATGCGGTACTCAATTTTGCATCCTTCATCCAGGTCGGTGAATCGGTGCAGCAACCATCAAGCTATTACCTGAATAACGTCGGCAATACTCTGGTGTTGCTGGACGCAATGACGCGTCATGGGGTCAAGAAGCTGGTGTTTTCATCGACTGCTGCGATTTTCGGCAATCCGGAATATACGCCGATCGACGAGGCACATCCGAAGAATCCCATTAATCCGTACGGTCGCAGCAAATGGATCGTCGAGCAACTGCTGCAGGACTACGAGCTTGCATATGGCTTGCATAGCGTCTGCCTGCGTTATTTCAACGCAGCAGGAGCAGACCCCGATGCCTTGCTCGGCGAAAGGCATGAACCGGAGACTCACCTGATCCCGTTGGTGCTGCAGGCTGCGTCCGGAAGGCGCACTCAAATTACGGTCAATGGTACCGATTATCCCACTGAAGACGGCACCTGCATACGCGACTACATTCACGTGGAAGACTTGGCGCAGGCACATTGGCTGGCGCTGCGCTATCTCGATACGCATCAGAACAGTGCAGCTTTCAACCTGGGCAATGGCAGCGGATATTCGATTCGCCAGGTGATCGATATGGCCCGTGCGATAACAGGCTGCAATTTTCGCGTGGAGTTCGGGCCTCGCCGCAACGGCGACCCTTCCGTGCTTGTGGCCGACAGCAACCTAGCGCGGCAGCACCTGGGATGGAACCCGAAGTATTGTGCACTGGAAGACATCGTCCGCCATGCGTGGGCATGGGAGTGCAAGCAAAGCCGGTGACCATTCGGTGCGTACGACAAGCCGCCGGCGTAGAGAATCTTACTTGCGCGACCTGACGCGCAAGTATTGCAGATACCACTTCAAGCTTTCCAGCGGCTTGCCCTGCTTGAACAGGAAGCGCGAATGCATGCGCAATTCTTTGGTATTGCGCGGCTTCTGGTCCAGCGGCATATCGGACCAAGGCGACAATGCATGATACTTGCGGAACATGTTCCTCGCATCGTGTCCGCTCCAATCCGTCCACGGCTTGACGGCCCCAGCGAAGTGAATGAACACTGCATTGCCCACCGGGCGCATAGCTGTTTTATTGACGTTTAAGTCGTGGATCAGGTCGTACAGGTAATTGAATTTCGGATCGATATAGCGTGCCCGTCCATCGAGCACGATATTCAACGCATCCTGGTCGTTAAAACGCAGCTTCTTTCCATGTTGCATTAACGCTTCCATGGTTTGTTCGGTGATATGGTTTTCCAGCCATTTATTCACGTTGATGAACAGGACGCCGCCATTGAAATAATGTGGATGCTTCAGGTTCAGCGCCGCAACCCGCCTTTTCGTGGTGACCGGTGCATCGGGTACAACGACAGCGATGTCATTACTGATATCCATCTCGATCAATTCGTCGAGCTTGCCCACGCATAAGATATCCGCATCCAGATACAGCACGCGATCGGTAATTCCTTTCAAAATCGACGGGATCACCAAGCGCGTAAAGATCGACAGCGAGTAGTAGGAAAACTTGATGAAGTGATCGAACTGCTTGAAGTCGCTGGTATTCAGAACGTGCAGGCAGGTGCGGACATTGAATTTTTTTTCCAGCTCCAGCAGGCGACGGCAGTGCTCCTCCGATGCGGCAAAGGTCAGCACGTGAAAGGTGAAGTGCACCCCGGGATTGTTGTCGATGATGGAGGTAATGGTCGCTCCCATCGCACGAAAATAATTGTTATCGACACAGAACGCGATATGGAAGGAATCGCTCTTGTTGGTCGGATTGGCCAAATCGGCTTCTGTTGAAACAGCACCCATTTATAGTTCCTTCATCACTTGTTCTACAGGGATTTCTTTGACCCAGTCGCTGCGCTTGGCGGCGGTAATCACCACGCTATGGTCCCGGTCAAACGGCACCCATTCAGGGTTTTTCTGACGCATTAGTGCGATTACGGGGACATGAATAGCGTTCGCCAGATGCATCACGGCCGTTTCGACTGAAATGATCAGGTCGCACCGGCTCAGAATGGCCGGTAGCTGGAAAAAGTTTTCTTCGGCGCTGAATAATTGCGTACGCTGCAGTCCGTAGCTTCCAATTACCTTTCGTGCGTTATCCAGTTCCTGCGGAACGGCATTGACGACAAAACACGCATCGCGCCACTTTTCTTGCTTCGTCATCGCAGCGATCAACTCGGCGACCTTGTCGAGCGGCCAGCAGCGTTTCTTGGTTTTTGCGTACGGGTTGATGAACACCAGCCTTCCCGCTCCGGGCTTGAAATCCCACTTCGCCAACTGGTCGTTTGCATAGCGCAACCACTGATCCGGAATGCGTACGAAAGGAAAGCGGTCCGCGGGGCTGATGTCCAATCCACAAAGTTGATTAAACCAGTTCGCATAAACGTCAGTAATATGCTGCGGGTTCGCTTTCGATACTGAATAGGGCGGAATGCTTGCATCCAGCTTCTTGTACGCCAGATGGTGATGGAGTTGGAAGAACTTCATTTTCTTCGTCATCCCGACCACGAAACCGCGCGGGCTGATATTGCGCGCTAGCCCGGCGTAAAGATGGGGGCGCAAGGTCGCCAGCGATACCACGATTGGATAGTCTTCGCGCTGCGCTTCCTGTATTGATTCCTGATAGAGCTGTGGGCTGTAGGTGCGGGTATAGACCTTGGCGAAAAACGGACAACTGACAACCCAGTCATACAGGGAATATTTTTTCAGATGCTCCCACTGCGATGCGTCGCTGGTGCGGCGCACCTCATCTACCCATAGATGAATCTTCAGGTGCGGATAGGCTTGCGCGAACGCTTGAAAGCAATTCTGCAGATAAGTGAAGTCGCCCAGTGCAAGGTGAGCGATGAACAATATCTTGTCCGATTTCTTGAGCAGATCTGCAGGAATGAGCGGTTGTGCCATGGTGATTATTTGATGCCTTACGTGAAACGAGGCGGGAAATTATTCGATCAGGCTTGCAAGGCCGGTGTCGTTCTGGGAGAACTGCAGCCGGTACAGGTTGGCGTACACGCCATCCAGCGCGAGCAGTTCGGCATGGGTGCCGATTTCGACAATCTGGCCATGTGAAAGAACCACGATGCGGTCGGCACGTTCGATGGTCGACAGCCGGTGTGCGATCACAAAGGTGGTGCGGCCTTCCATCAGGCGATCCAGTGCCGCCTGCACCGCGCGCTCGGACTCGGTGTCGAGTGCGGACGTGGCTTCGTCGAGAATCAGGATCGGCGCGTCCTTGTAGATGGCGCGCGCAATTGCCAGGCGCTGGCGCTGTCCTCCGGACAGGCGCGAACCGTTGTCGCCGATCCTGGTTTCTGCACCGTCGGGCAAGGCGTTGACCACATCGGTCAGATAAGCCGCGTCGATTGCCGCATTTATACGGTAACGATCGGGGGTATCGTCGCCATAGGCGATGTTGGCAGCCAACGTATCGTCGAACAGGACCACGTTTTGGCTCACCATCGCAATCTGGCTACGCAGGCTGGTCAGCGATACCTCTTCGATCGGCTGGCCATCCAGCAGAATCTGTCCATCGGTGGTGGAATAAAAACCGGGCACTAGGTTCACCAGCGTCGACTTGCCGCCACCCGACATGCCAACAAATGCGACGGTTTCTCCTGGTCGTACGCTCAAGTTGATGTGTTGCAGCGCGAGGTTGTTATGGCCGGGATAGGAGAAGCTGACATCGACGAAGTCGATCTTGCCTGTGCTGCGTCCCGCAAGCGACTTGCCGCCGGTGCGCTCGGTCGGCTTGTCGATCAAATCGAACACGGATTCCGCCGCCGCCATTCCGCGCTGCAGCGGCCCGTTGACCTCGGCCAGTTGCTTTAGCGGCGTGAGCAGCATCAGCATTGCGGTAATGAACGACACGAAGCCACCGACCGTGATCTGACCGTTGCCTGACTGGACCAGTGCCATCACGACCACTGCTGCGACGGCGATCGCGGTCATCAACTGGGTAATCGGCACCGTCGCGGCGAAGGTGCTGGTCATGCGCATCGTGTAGCGACGCAGGTTTTCGGAGCGTTCCTGGAAACGCGATTTTTCGTATTCCTGGCCGCCGAAGATCTTGATGACTTGCTGCCCGCGTGCCGTTTCCTCGATCACCTGCGTCAGTTCGGCGTTGACGCCCAGTGCGTCGAGGTTCAGCTTTTTCAGCCGCTTGCCGGTGGCGCGCACCACCAACGCGATCAGCGGCAGCAGGATCAGGGTAACGATGGTCAGCTGCCAGTTCAGGTACAGCAGCCACAGCAGCAGGCCCACTACAGTCAGCGCGGAGCGCACGATCGAGGTGAACACCTTGGTAATCATCTCGATGATTTGCTGCACTTCGAACATCATCGAGTTGATCACCTTGCCGACGGTTTGCGTTGCATAAAAGCCAAGCGGCAAATCCAGCATGCGTGCATACATCTGGCGCCGCAATTCATTCATCAGTCGCGTCGACACCCAGGTCATCATGTAGGTGCTGGTAAAGGTCGACACACCACGGATGGCGAAAATACCGATCACGGCTAGCGGGACGAGCCATAGCGAAAATGTTGGCTTGCCCACAAAACCCTTGTCCAGCAATGCCTGCAAGAGATAAGGGACTGCAGGTTCCGTTGCAGCGGTCACGATCATGGCGACGAATGCCATTGCCAGCCGATTCTTGTAAGGGCGATGCAGGACCGCGAGTCTTTTGATACTGGATGGAAGCATTCTGTGCCTTGCGTGTATTTCGCCTTGATCGTTAATGCGGCCGGTTATTGCAGCGTGCCCGGCCGTTCACTCGCTTGTCAGGATCGTTATGCCAGAATCGCCGATACGTTACGATCGAAACTGCGCGACATTGCCCAGAGGACGGCGAGCATAAAGACTAGGATCATCACGCCGTTATTGTGTGTCAAAAATGCCTGAGTAAGGCCGAACAGGATGTACGACACGCACAACAGCACGCCGCCGATCGCATAGGGACGCGCTTGCGGGTTTGCATGCCTTACTCGCCGGGAGAACAACACGAGCGGAATCAGGAAAATTGCTAGGGTTGCCGCCAATCCAAGCGCGCCGCGCTTGACCAGTGCATCCAGGTATTCATTGTGAAGATGGGAATGTTCACTGGTAATCGATCCGACTGCACCAGCTCTGATCAATTCGGCATCACGCTGCATATAGCCTGCCTTTCCCCAGCCGATCCATGGGTGCTCGGGGGCGATCATCAGGCCCATGCGCCACATTTCCAGTCGCGCTCCCGACGAGGTATTTGAATTGCCAGATTTGAAATACTCCTGTGTTTCCGCAACAGCGGAATCGACGCGCGACTTTACGCCGGTGCTCGGGAGTGCATAGAGCATGGCGAAAATACTGACAACGACAATCGTGCCTGCCACAACAAAGCGTTTACCGACATTGCCCCCATAGCATTTATATAAAGCGAAAAGGCAGAACGGTAGGCTGATCCAGCTGCCGCGGCTGCCCGTAAAGAGCGAGCCCAGTATTCCTAATCCGGCGCCTATGACAAGAAGGATAGACCACAGGCGGGCGCGAGGTTGATTGGCTGCCCAGGTTAAGCCTGCAAGGCAGAGCACGCCCAATACAAGGCTGATATTGCCGTACTGAATAGGGTTAGTGTGTCCCTCAGCGCGGCTAATCCCGGTCAGGATTTGCCATGCTGCGAAAAGTCCGCTTGAAATAGCACCAACAGCAAGTCCGCTCCAAAAAGCAGCCGCTCGCGGGGGAAAGGCGAGCAGCAAAAGGAGCGCGGGAATCGCAAGAACAAAGCGGAGCGGCGCGTCATATTCGCGGCCAGGTGCATGATGAATCAAATTGGCTAGCACGAACACCAGGAAGTAGCTTACCAACACGGCGATCAAAGCATAATCCTGCTTTTGCAAGTCCAGCTTGGCTCGATGCCACGGCAAAACCAGTGCTCCTGCCACTAGCAACAAAGGGCCAAATGAAAATCCGCTTGGTACGACAAGCGCAATCGCGGAAAAAAGAAAGACGGCAAAAGAGGTATATCTAGTCATTTTTATCATGATGGCGCCGGTGGCATCGATGCAAGAAAGGCAGGAAACTGGCCGGACGGCAAGAGCGGAGCCACATTTTAATCCAAACGCCATCAAGTTTTTCGATGATATTTCCACGTAAAAAGCGCCGGTTCACCGAAGATGGCTGCTTAATCTACTGTTGAAATGGCAAGGTAGAAAGAGATGATAGGCGCTCACGCGGCGATACCCCGATGGATCGCACTTATCTGCTTATGTTAAGTAAGAACGGGCTGACCGTCTTTGTAGCAACGGAAATGATGTCGCCCGAATGTAATTCGGCGACTTCGTCGTCCGATGCAATGACATCAATAATGTCTTGGCCGATCAATAGGGACACGACATGGATTACTTCCTCGCGCCTGATCGAGAGCACCTGCGCTCGCAGATTGAGTTTGCCGGACAAACGCTGTTTCAGGAAAATCTCGGATGGCGTGCCGCAATGCGTAATACGACCAGCATCAAGGCGCAGCACGCGGCTGGAAAGTTTGAACACTTCTCCTAGGTCGTGGCTCACCAACAGCGTGGTGAGACCCAAGCGCTCGTGGATGCGAAGGAGGTCGTCCTGAAGTTGGCTGCGCAAGGCCGCGTCCAGCGCGGAAAGCGGTTCGTCGAGCAACAGCAGTGCCGGCTTTTTCGCCAATGCGCGCGCCAGCGCGACACGTTGCTTCTGGCCCCCGGACAAGGTTTCGGGAAAACGATGCTGCAACGCGCCTAATCCGGCCAGATCGATTAATTCATCAACCCAGGCTGTATCATCCTTGCGTGCACCATAGGCAACGTTCTGCCTAACGCTTAGATTCGGAAACAATGCGTAATCCTGGAACACGATGCCGATCGCGCGTTCCTGGGGAGGTATGTTGATACGCTTGAACGAGTCGAACCAGGTTTGGCCGGCGACGACAAGCTTTCCGCTGTCAGGTGTAATCAAGCCGGCGAGCATGCGCAAAATGGTGGTTTTGCCGGAGCCGGACGTACCAAACAGCGTGACAAAACTGCGCGTATCGAAGATTGCCCGAATGTCCAGATCCAACTGTCCGGCTGCACTTTTCAAACTCTTGCGCAACGCGATATCGATCATGCTCGGTTCGCCTTCAGCCATTTTTTGTTGAGTACGTACACGGCCAGCAGGATCGCAAACGTAACGCCAAACAGCACTAGCGCATAGAAATTGGCGGCCGCGTAATTCAGGCTTTCCACTTCATCGTAGATCGCAATCGACGCGACTTTGGTAACCCCAGGGATATTCCCTCCGATCATCAGAATCACGCCGAACTCGCCTACCGTATGCGCAAAACTGAGCACCGCGCCAGATAACAATGCTGGTTTGATATTGGGCAGCAGCACGCGGAACAAGGTGGTGACATCGGATTTTCCGAGCGTTCTGGAAGCTTCGATCAAGGACACGGGCAATCCCTGAAACCCAGACTGGATCGGATGCACCATGAACGGCAGGCTGAAAATCACGGATCCGACCACCAGCCCGGCAAAGCTGAACGCCAATCGGACATGAAACCATTGCTCCAGCCATTGGCCGAATGCATGTTGCGGACTGAACGCAAGCAGCAGGTAAAAGCCGAGCACCGATGGCGGTAATACCAGAGGCATGCTGACCAGTGTTTCGATCACGGGTTTGAAGCGCGTGCGTGTGTATGCGACCCAGTAGGCGAGCGGAACCCCAATCGCAAGCAGGATGACGGTCGTCAGTGCGGCCAGGCGGAAGGTGAGCAGCAGCGGTTGCCAGTCGTAGCTCATGGGTACGACTCCGGCATGACCGTCATTTCGTTGGCTTTCACCAGTCCTTCCACCACATCGCCGACAGCGAGCCCGAGCGCATGCGACGATCTGGTAGTAATGACCGATTCGATGAGGTTGTCGCCGAACGCCAGCGTTACTTTGGTCAGCAGCATGCCATGTTCAATCGCCCGAACTATGGCGGGAATGCGGTTGCGCATGCTGATCAGACCGCTCAGGTTCTTGGCGAGCGAGACTTCGGTTTCCTTGAACAGCAGCGTCGCCGGCATGCCGGCAGACCAGGATGCGACTTCATCGCTGGCACCGACCAGTGTCGCGGTAAAACAATGGGAGCCGATTGCGGTATCGACAACAGCGATGCTGCCATGTACTTCAACCGCCACGATCGTAACCGGCAGGCGGTTCATGGCAGCAGGTAGCCGTAGCGTTCCAAGATCGTGCGCGACTTTGCGGAAAACACGAAATCATGGAATCGCTGCGCGAGTTTTGGGTCAGTTTGCTGCGCATGCTTGAGGATGACTACACCTTGCGCGATCGGCTGGTATGCGCCTTTGGGCAATTCGATCCACTTTCCCTGACCTTTCATCTGCGGTGCGAGCACCACCGATTTGGCGGTGAAACCGGCGTCGGCCGCCTTCGAATGAATGTACTGGTTGGTCTGTGCAATGCTTTCGCCAAATACGAGTTTGGGCGCTAATACCTGTTCCAGCCCGAGGTAGGCCAACGTTCTGATCGCTTCGCGACCGTAAGGTGCGGTTTTCGGGTTGGCGACAGCAATTTTGTGTACTACCGGGCTTGCCAGCACGCGTTGCCAATTGCCGAGGTCCAGATCCTTCATCGTCCACAACACCAGCGCGCCATACGCATACGCTTTTGGCGCGGCAGCGGCAAAGCCTCCCTGGTGCAGCTTTTCTGGATATTCCATGTCGGCCGACAGGAAGATGTCGAAGGGCGCGCCGTTCATGATTTGTGCGGCGAGCTTGCCGGATGAATTAAATACTGGCTTGAGGTCGTGGCCACTTTCTTTCTTGAATTCCCACCTCAGTTCGTCGAATGCGTACTGCACATTGGCGGCGACGGCAACTGTCAGCGTTCCGGCGCAGGCGAGCGGCGAAACGATCGATAGCAGGACAGCAAGATAAGAGAGTGGTTTCATCCTACATCAGAATGATGTCGTACTGCTCCTGATGGTATGCCGTCTCCACCTGCAGCGAAATCGGCTTGCCGATGAAGTCACCCAACATCGCCAGGTGCTGCGACTCTTCTTCGAGGAACATGTCGACCACCACTTGCGACGCCAGGATGCGGAATTCGCGCGGGTTGAACTGCTTGGCTTCGCGCAACAGTTCGCGCAGGATTTCGTAGCATACGGTGCGCGCGGTCTTGACCTGGCCCTTGCCGCCGCAGGCTGGGCACACTTCGCACAGGATGTGCGCGAGCGATTCGCGGGTGCGCTTTCTCGTCATCTCGACCAGGCCGAGCTGCGAGAAGCCGGACACCGACACCTTGGTGCGGTCGCGCGACAGCGCCTTGTTCAGTTCGGCCAGCACCGCAGTGCGATGCTCGACGCTTTCCATGTCGATGAAGTCGAGGATGATGATGCCGCCGAGATTGCGCAGGCGCAGCTGGCGCGCGATCGCATGCGCGGCTTCGAGATTGGTCTTGAAGATCGTATCGTCGAAATTGCGGCCGTTGACGTAGCTGCCGGTATTGACGTCGATGGTGGTCATCGCCTCGGTCTGGTCGATGATCAGGTAGCCGCCCGACTTGAGGTCGACGCGCCGACCCAGCGCGCGCTGGATTTCCTCTTCCACGCCGTACAGGTCGAACAGCGGCCGCTCGCCGGTGTAATGCACCAGCTTCGACAGCACCGACGGCGTGTAGCTGGTGCCGAACTGCTGCAGCATCTGGAAGTTCTCGCGCGAGTCGACCTGGATGGTGGAGGTGTTGTCATTGACGAAATCACGCAGCACGCGCTGCGCCAGGTTCAGGTCCTGGTACAGCAGGTTCGGCGCCGGCCGCGTTTTCGCCTGCTGCGTAATGGTTGCCCAGGTCTTGCGCAGGTAATCGACGTCCATCTGCAGGTCGGCGTCGGAGGCATCCTCGGCCATGGTGCGGATGATGAAACCGCCTTTTTCTTCCGGCGGCAGCAGCTTTTGCACCTTGCCGCGCAACAGCTCGCGTTCCGCTTCGTTCTCGATGCGCTGCGAAATGCCGATGTGCGCATCCTGCGGCAGGTAGACCAGCATGCGGCCGGCGATCGAGATCTGCGTCGACAGGCGCGCGCCCTTGGTGCCGATCGGGTCCTTGATGACCTGCACCATCACCGCCTGGCCGTCGTACAGCAGCTTTTCGATTGGCGTAGCAGGTGCGCTGGAATTGTCGTGAGGGCGGGCTTCCCAGATATCGGCCACGTGCAGGAAGGCGGCGCGTTCCAGTCCGATATCGATGAATGCCGATTGCATGCCGGGCAGCACGCGTACCACCTTGCCGAGATAGATATTGCCGGCCAGCCCGCGCGATAGCGTGCGTTCGATGTGGAGTTCCTGGACGGCGCCCTGGAGAATCAGTGCAACGCGGGTTTCCTGGGGGGTGATGTTGATGAGGATGTCTTCGCTCATAGCACTGGTATCCCGGCTTGCTGCAATAGCTGCGCTGTCTCGCGCAGCGGCAGGCCCATGATGCCGGAATAGCTGCCCGTAATGGTTTCGATGAATACGGCGGCCAGCCCCTGCACGGCATAGCCGCCAGCCTTGTCATACGGCTCGGGCGTGGCGCAATAGGCGTGCAGCATGGTGTCGCTCAGCGGCGCGAACGTGACGTGCGAAGTCTGCGTCACTTGAAGGGTTTGGTCGTCATGAAGCAGGGCGACACTGGTCAGTACCTGGTGCGTGCGCCCGGACAGCTGTTTCAGCATGGCGCTTGCTTCGGCCGGATCGGCCGGCTTGCCCAGTATCCGGCCGTCGACCACCACCGTCGTATCCGCAGCCAGGATCGGCCGCATCGGCAGCCGGCGCCACAGCATGGTTTTCGCGCTGTATTCGACCTTTTCGCGGGTGACGCGCACCACGTAGTCTTCAGCCTTTTCGCCTGGCAGCACTTCCTCGCTGACTTCTGGGCCGCGCGGCGAGTGGTCGCGTAGCAGCAGCAGTTCGAACTCGACGCCGATCTGGCGCAGCAACTCGCGTCGCCGTGGGCTTTTGGAAGCAAGGTATATCTTGTGGTCTACCGGTTTCATGGCGCTTTATACACGGTGGTACGGGTGGTTTTGCGTAATCGACCAGGCGCGATACAGCTGCTCGGCGAGCAGCACCCGCACCATCCCATGCGGCAGGGTCAGGCTGGAAATCCGTACCAGCATATCGGCAGATGCCTTGAAACCCGCATCCAGGCCGTCCGCGCCGCCGATCACGAATGTAACATCACGCCCGTCCTGTTGCCAATGTGTCAGTAGTTGCGACAACTGTATGGTGGTGAGGTCGCGGCCGCGCTCGTCGAGCGCGATCACGCGCGAACCCTTCGGGATGGCCGCTTCGATCTTGGTGCGCTCGGCTGCCATGGCCGTTTCCGCAGTCTTGCTGCCGGAACGCTCGACCGGCTTGATTTCCTTGAGCTGAATGCGGCATTCCGGCGGCATGCGCTTGGCATATTCGCCGAACCCGTCCTCGATCCAGGCCGGCATCTTGTGGCCGACCGCCGCAATGACCAACTGCATGGCGGGGCTTATTCCGCTGCCTTGGTCCTGGGGGCGCGCTTGACGGCCGTTTTTGCAGCCGTCTTGGTTGCAGTTTTGGCGGCCGGCTTTTTGGTGGCGGGGGAGGCGCTCTTCGGGGCGGCAACCTTCACCTTTTTACCGGCCGGGACCTTGGCGGCAGCCGTCTTCGTGGCCGTTTTCCTCGCCGGTGTTTTTGCAGCCGTCTTGGCAGCGGTCTTGCGTGCCGGCTTCTTCGGTTCGTCGTCGTCCAGGGTGGTCTGGCTGGCCGCCAGATGGCGCGAACGCTTCTTGGGTTCCTGCTCGTCTTCTTCGGCGGCGCGCGTCGACTTGCGCTTGGCGGCGCCGAACTTGACTTCCTTGTCGCCCCAGATCTCTTCCAGGCGGTAGTAGTCGCGGATGGCCGGCTGCATGATGTGCACGATCATGTCGCCCAAGTCGACCAGCACCCATTCGCCGGTGTCTTCGCCTTCGATGCTGACGACTTCGCCGCCTTTTGCCTTGACCTTGTCGCGCACCGATGCGGCCAGCGCCTTGGTCTGGCGGTTCGATGTGCCGGACGCGATTGCCAGGCGGTCGAACATGCTGGTCAGGTGGACCGTGTCATAGACACGAATGTCCTGCGCTTTGACATCTTCCAGGGCGTCGATGACGGTGGCTTGCAGTTTTTTGATATCCATTAATTTTGATAGAGATGATGTTGTTTTATATAGTCTAGCACCCCGGGCGGAATGAGCGAATCCGGCCGCTCGCCGTGTTGGAGTGCAGCACGTATTTCAGTAGCAGAAATATCGATCGCCAGATTGGTCGCCACGTAGGCCAATCCGTGCGCGCAGTTGCGCATCTGCTCCGGCGTGCCGGCGCGGCGCGCGAATTCCTGAGCGACTTGTCCGGGAATATGCGCATCGTCCAGCACGAACCCGGGGCGCGATGCGGCGCAAATGTGCGCGTAGTCAAATAGGCGATTCCACTCCTTCCAGGTGTGCAACTGCAATAATTGATCGGCGCCAATCAGGAACACCAGGCTGATCTGCGGACCGAGGTCGGCGCGCAACTGGCGCAAGGTGTCGATTGTGTACGTTGCGGCATTACGTTCGATTTCCTGACGGTCGATGGTGACGGGAACCGGCAAGCCGTCGAATGCGAGCTTGAGCATGTCGATGCGCTGTTCGGGCGAGGCTTGTAAACCTTTCTTTTGCCAAGGATTGCCCGCGGGGAGGAGGCGCAATTCGTCCGGGAACAGCAGCTTGGCGAAGTAACTGCCAAGTGCGACGTGGCCATTATGCACCGGGTCGAAACTTCCTCCCAATAACGCGATGCAACGACGGCTCACACCCAGTCCTTCGGTACCAGGAAATCGGAATACAGTTTCGCTTCCGGCGTGCCCGGTTCCGGGGTCCAGTCGTAACGCCACTTGACGACGGGTGGCATCGACATCAGGATCGATTCGGTGCGTCCGCCCGACTGCAGGCCAAACAGCGTGCCGCGGTCAAACACGAGGTTGAATTCGACGTAGCGCCCGCGCCGGTAAGCTTGGAAGTCGCGCTCGCGCTCGCCGTAAGACATGTCCTTGCGGCGCTGCAGCAACGGCAGATAGGCATCGATGAAATGGTCGCCGACGCTGCGTATCATGGCGAAGCTTTGATCGAAGCCGAGTTCATGGAAGTCGTCGAAAAAGATGCCGCCGAGTCCACGCGGCTCCTTGCGGTGCTTCAGGTAAAAATAGTCGTCGCACCATTTCTTGAAGCGCGGATGCAGGCCGGAGCCGAACGGCGCCAGCGCATCGCGGCACACCTGGTGGAAGTGCTTGGCATCTTCTTCGTAGCCGTAATACGGCGTCAAGTCCATGCCGCCGCCGAACCACCAGACCGGTTCCTTGCCTTCTGCCGTGGCGGAGAAAAAGCGCACATTCATGTGCGAGGTCGGCGCGTACGGGTTGCGCGGGTGCAGCACCAGCGACACACCCATGGCTTCCCAGTTGCGTCCGGCGATCTCGGGGCGATTGGCTGCGGCAGTCGGCGGAAGGCTGGCGCCGCTGACATGCGAAAAGCCGACACCGCCGCGCTCCAGGACGTTGCCCTCCTCAAGAATGCGCGATATGCCGCCGCCGGCGATCGGTCCCGCGCCGTGCGGGCGTTCCCACTGGTCGGTGAGGAAGGATTGGCCGTCGATATGCTCGAGGGCTTCGACGATGCGGGACTGCAAGTCGAGCAGGTAAGCTTTGACAGTAGCGGTGGAGGGCGTAGTCACGGTGGTTCCGATCAGGGACGAACGCGCCCTCTCCCATCTGCGGAAGAGGGCGCCTCAATTTTGGTGCTTTACATCAGCCGGGCGTGCCAGTTGCCCGACAGGGCGTTTACTGCGCGTGCCGTTTCAGCGCGCGCCACCCAATGTCGCGGCGGAATTGCGCGCCGTCGAAGTGGATCTTGTCGACGGCATCATACGCATGTTTTTGCGCGATGCGCACGCTGTCGCCCAGGCCCACCACGCACAGCACGCGGCCGCCCGAGGTAACCAGCTTGTCGCCATTGAGCGTGGTGCCGGCATGGAAGGTCATGCAATCGGGCGTCTCGGCCGGGATGCCGGTGATCGTGTCGCCCTTGCGCGGCGCATCCGGGTAGCCGGCGGCCGCCATCACCACGCCCAGCGCGGTACGGCGATCCCACTCCAGTTCGACCTGGTCGAGCGTGCCGTTGACGGCGTGTTCCATCACGCCCACCAGATCGGTCTTCAGGCGCGCCATGATCGGCTGCGTTTCCGGATCGCCCATGCGGCAGTTGAACTCCAGCGTCTTCGGATTGCCCTTGGCGTCAATCATCAGACCGGCATACAGGAAACCGGAAAACGGTACGCCATCCTTCATCATGCCCAGCACGGTCGGATTGATGATTTCGCGCATCACGCGCGCATGCAACGACGGGGTAATGATCGGCGCCGGCGAATAGGCCCCCATGCCGCCGGTGTTGGGGCCTTCATCATTGTCTTTCAAGCGCTTGTGGTCCTGGCTGGTCGCCAGCGGCAGCACGTTTTTGCCGTCGACCATGACGATGAAGCTGGCTTCTTCGCCGGCCAGGAATTCCTCGATCACGACGCGCGCGCCGGCATTGCCGAGCTTGTTGTCCGATAGCATCATCTCGACGGCTGCATGTGCTTCATCGACTGTCATGGCCACAACCACGCCCTTGCCGGCAGCCAGACCGTCGGCCTTGATGACGATCGGCGCGCCTTTCTGGTTGATGTACTTGCGGGCGGCTTGCGGATCGGTGAAGGTTTGATAGTCGGCGGTCGGAATGCGGTGGCGCTTCATGAACGCTTTCGCGAAATCCTTCGAGCTTTCGAGCTGCGCGGCTTCCTTGGTCGGGCCAAAGACTTTCAAGCCGTGTTCGCGGAAAATATTGACGATGCCGGCCGCCAGCGGCGCTTCCGGGCCGACCACGGTCAGCGCGATGTTTTCCTTGATCGCGAACTGTGCCAGCCAGGCTGGATCGGTAATGTCGACGTTCTGCAGGCGCGCATCGAGTGCCGTGCCGCCGTTGCCCGGTGCAACATAAACCATTTGAATCCGCTCGGATTGCGCAAGTTTCCAAGCCAGGGCATGTTCGCGGCCGCCTGAGCCGACTACCAGAATTTTCATGGATATAACTACTCGTTGGAAGCGGGGCAGTGCCGACGGCAGCCCCACTGTAATTTACTTGTGAAACGGGTAAAGCGAAAGGCCAAAAACGATCACTCTTCAATCACTGCGTTGGTATAGACCTCTTGAACGTCGTCAAGGTTTTCCAGCGCGTCGAGTAATTTCTGCATCTTGACGGCGTCGTCGCCGGTGAACACGGTTTCGGTCGACGGCTTCATCACGATTTCGGCCACTTCGGCCTTGAAGCCGGCTTTTTCCAGCGCATCCTTGACGGCCGAAAAATCGTGCGGCGCGGTGATCACTTCGATGCCGCCTTCGTCGTCGGTGACCACGTCTTCCGCACCGGCTTCGAGCGCGGCTTCCATCAGCGTGTCCTCATCGGTGCCCGGCGCAAAATACAATTGGCCGCAATGCTTGAACAGGAAGGCGACCGAACCTTCGGTCCCCATGTTGCCGCCGAATTTGGAAAAGGCATGGCGCACTTCCGCCACGGTACGCACACGGTTGTCAGTCATGCAATCGACGATGATCGCGGCACCGTTGATGCCGTAGCCTTCGTAGCGGATTTCTTCGTAGTTGACGCCTTCCAGGCCGCCGGTGCCGCGCTGGATCGCGCGCTGCACGTTATCCTTCGGCATGTTGGCGTCCGCCGCCTTGTCCACCGCCAGGCGCAGGCGCGGATTGCTGGTCATGTCGCCGCCGCCCATGCGGGCCGCGACCGTGATTTCCTTGATCAGGCGCGTCCAGATCTTGCCGCGCTTGGCGTCGGTCGCGGCTTTTTTATGCTTGATATTGGCCCATTTACTGTGTCCAGCCATGGCAAAACTTTCTTGGAAATAGAAGGAGGAGTTGGGCAGGGAAAGCTGATTTTGGAGTAACAATTTAATCCAAAATAAGTGACTGCCCGGCCGAAAAGCAATCTACAATTTTAGCATATCGCCCCCACCCAAAATTTGCCAGGAAGCTTCTACTACGATGTCAAACCCACTACTGATCGCAAAGAACCAGACCCGGGAACTGGAGCTGCTACCCAATCTCGCCAACCGCCACGGCTGCATTACCGGCGCCACGGGGACTGGCAAGACCGTCACGCTGCAAGTGCTGGCGCAGGCGCTGTCCGATATCGGGGTGCCGGTGTTCATGGCCGACGTCAAGGGCGATCTTTCCGGATTGGCAAAGCCAGGCTCGGCGACGCCCCGTATCCGCGAGCGGCTCGACTTGCTCAAACTGGAGGAGCCGGCATGGGCTGGGTGCCCGGTGACGTTCTGGGACGTGTTCGGCGAGCAGGGCCATCCGGTGCGCGCGACGATCTCCGACCTCGGACCGCTTTTGCTGTCGCGCATGTTGAACCTGAACGAGGTCCAGCAAGGCGTGCTGCAACTGGTCTTCAAGGTTGCCGACGACCATGGCTTGCTGCTGCTGGATATGAAGGATTTGCGTGCAATGCTGCAGCATGTGGCTGAGCATGCGAGCGAATTGCAGACCGAATACGGCAATATTTCCGCCGCCAGTATCGGCGCCATCCAGCGCGGCTTGATCGCGATCGAGGAGCAGGGCGGCGACCGCTTCTTCGGCGAACCGATGCTCAATATCGACGATTTCATGCAAACCGACGGCAACGGCCGCGGCATGATCAACATCCTCGCCGCCGACAAGCTGCTCAATTCCCCCCGCCTGTACGCGATTTTCCTGTTGTGGATGCTGGCGGAGCTGTTCGAACGCCTGCCCGAGGTCGGCGATGTGGACAAGCCCAAGCTGGTGTTCTTCTTCGATGAGGCGCACCTGCTGTTCGACGAGGCGCCCAAGGCCCTGCTGCAAAAGATCGAGCAGGTGGTGCGCCTGATCCGCTCGAAGGGCGTCGGCGTGTATTTCGTCACGCAAAATCCGCTCGATATCCCCGACACGGTACTCGGCCAGCTCGGCAACCGGGTGCAGCATGCCTTGCGCGCTTATACCCCGCGTGACCAGAAGGCGGTGCAGGCGGCGGCCGAGACGTTCCGGCCCAATCCGCAGCTCGACACCGCGCAAGTCATTACCGAACTGGGGGTGGGCGAGGCATTGATTTCGTTTCTTGACGATAAGGGCCGACCCAACATCGTCGAGCGCGCCTATGTCGTCCCGCCGGCCTCGCAGATCGGCCCGGTTTCAGCGGCGGAGCGCAGCGAAATCATCGCCAATTCCATGATTGCCGGCGTATATGAAAAGGTCGTCGACCGCGATTCGGCCTATGAAAAGCTGAAGGGCCGCGTTGTCGCCCAGGCGCAAACCAGGGATGCGGCGCCGGCATCCAAGCCGGCCGGCACCGTCCAGAATCAGAATGCGCCGCAAGAAAGCGGGCCGTCCATCGGCGCCTCGGTACGCGACATGATGGGCGGCTTGTTCGGCGGCAGCGGCGTGGGGCGCCGCAAGGACACGATGGTGGAAGCGATGGTCAAGTCGGCCGCGCGCTCGATCGGTTCGCAAGTCGGGCGCGAGCTCATCCGTGGCGTGCTCGGCTCACTACTGAAGAAATAAGGGGCGGGGCCGCTCGAGCCCCGTCCTGCCGGAAAATCATTCGCAGCGTAAAATCGCTGCATGACCGCGACCACCTCTTCCCCTATACATCCTGCATTTTCCCGCCAGGCTTATCTGTCAGGACTGGCGATCGCGATTGCCGGCGCCATCCTGTTTTCTGCCAAGGCGATCGTCGCCAAGCTGATCTACCGCTACCACGTCGATGCCGTCACGCTGATCGCTTTCCGCATGATGTTTTCGCTGCCGTTTTTCGCGGCGGTCGCGTTATGGAAGGCGCGCTCCGAACCGGCGCTGGAAAAATCGGATATCGGCAAGCTCATTTTGCTCGGCTTGCTGGGCTACTACCTGTCGAGCTTCCTGGACTTTCTCGGCCTGCAGTACATTTCCGCCGGGCTGGAGCGGCTGATTTTATTCCTGACGCCATCCTTCGTACTGCTGATTTCGTTTGCCTTCCTGAAGAAAAAAATTACCATGCTCGAGTGGGCTGCGCTCGGCGTGGCCTATCTCGGCACGGTGCTGGTGTTCCTGCACGATGTGCGCTTCGGTAGTTCGAATGTGATGCTCGGCGGCATGTTCGTTCTCGGCAGTGCGATTTCGTATGCAAGCTACCTGCTGTTGTCGGGCGCCCTGGTGCGGCGTGTTGGCGCCATGCGCCTGGTGGCGTACGCGATGTGCGCGTCGAGCGCGGCATGCATCTTGCAATTCTTCCTGTTGCGGCCGAGTTCGATGCTGGTGCAGCCGATGCCGGTGTATGGCCTGTCGCTGCTCAATGCGGTGCTGTGCACCGTCTTGCCGGTTTTTCTGACGATGGTTGCGGTCGCGCGCATCGGTGCGGCGGCGGCATCGCAGGCGGGCATGATCGGGCCGGTGTCGACCTTGTTCATGGGCGCGGCGATCCTGGACGAGCCGGTGACCGGCATCCAGCTGGCCGGCACGGCGCTGGTGCTGGTCGGGATTTATCTGGTTTCAAGGAAAAAGGCGTAGGGGGGGGGCAGCATGGATTTCGGACTGCGCGGCAAACAGGCGCTGGTATGCGGTGCCAGCAAGGGGCTGGGGCGCGGCTGCGCCGAAGCGCTGGCAGGCGAGGGCGTCAACGTGACGCTGGTGGCGCGCACGGCCGAGACGCTGGAGCAGGCGGCAGCCGAGATCCGGAACAGGACCGGCGTGGCCGTGACGACGGTGGCCTGCGACATCACCACCGCCGACGGCCGCGCGCTGGCCCTGGCGGCTTGCCCGAACCCCGACATCCTGGTGACCAATGCGGGCGGTCCGCCGCCCGGCGATTTTCGCAACTGGTCGCGCGATGACTGGATCGCGGCACTCGACGCCAACATGCTGACCCCGATCGAACTGATCAAGGCCACGGTGGATGGCATGATGGCGCGCCGCTTCGGGCGCATCGTGAACATCACGTCCAGCGCGGTGAAGGCGCCGATCGACATACTCGGATTGTCGAATGGCGCGCGCTCCGGGCTGACCGGTTTCGTGGCAGGGCTGGCGCGCAAGACCGTCGCCCACAACGTCACGATCAATAACCTGTTGCCGGGCCAGTTCGACACCGACCGGCTGAAAAAGACGCTCGGCGGAGCCGCCGCTGCCGCCGGCAACAGCGTGGAAGAAGCGTTCGAAGCGCGGCGCAGGCAGATCCCGGCGCAGCGCTTCGGTACGCCGGCAGAATTCGGCGCGGTCTGCGCCTTCCTGTGCAGCGTGCATGCGGGGTACATGACCGGCCAAAATGTGCTGCTCGACGGCGGCAATTACCCGGGCACTTTTTAGTTTTAGCGAAACGGAGTCACGGTGAAAAAGCGCATTGCACTGATCGCCCACGATCAGAAAAAGGACGACATGGTGGAACTCGCCTCGGAGTACGCGGACCTGTTGCGCCAGTGCCTGCTGGTGGCCACCGGCACGACCGGCAAGCGTCTGGCCGACGAGGTGGGCCTGACCGTGGAGCGCAAGCTGTCCGGGCCTTACGGCGGCGACTTGCAGATCGGCGCTGAGCTGGTCGATGGCAAGATCGATTGCGTGATCTTCCTGCGTGATCCGATGACCGCGCATCCGCACGAACCGGACGTCAACGCGCTGGTGCGCGCCTGCGACGTGCACAACGTGCCGTGCGCCACCAATGTCGTATCGGCCAAGCTGTTGCTGGCACAAATGGTTCCCCATCACCATCATCATTCATAAAGGAACAACAATGACGAAGGCAATCCGCATGTCCGCCGCTGGCGGCCCCGAAGTGATGGAATATGTCGATGTCGAGGTCGGCGAGCCCGGGCCGGGCGAAGCGCGCGTGCGCCAGGCCGCCTGCGGCTTGAACTACATCGACGTGTACTTCCGCACCGGCGCCTACCCGCAACCGCTGCCGGCCGGCTTGGGCATGGAGGGCGCCGGCACGGTGGAAGCTGTCGGAGCGGGCGTCACGCACGTGAAACCGGGCGACCGTGTCGCTTATGCGGGGCGTCCGCCGGGCGCGTATGCGCAGGCGCGCGTCATGCCGGCGGCGGTGCTGGTCAAGCTGCCCGACGAGATCGATTTCGAGACGGCCGCCGCGATGATGCTGCAGGGCTTGACCGTGCAATACCTGTTTCGCCGCACCTTCCCGCTGCGCGGTGGCGAAACCATCCTGTTCCATGCGGCCGCCGGCGGCGTTGGCCTAATCGCTTGCCAGTGGGCGCGCGCCTTGGGCGTGACGATGATCGGCACTGTCGGCTCCGACGAAAAGGCGGAACTGGCCAAGGCGCATGGCTGCGCCCACACCATCAACTACAACAAGGAAAACTTCGTCGAGCGCGTCAAGGAAATTACCGGTGGCAAGGGCGTGCCGGTGGTGTACGACTCGATCGGCAAGGATACGTTCATCGGCTCGCTCGATTGCCTGGCCCCCTTGGGCATGATGGTCAGCTTCGGTGCCGCCTCCGGTCCGGTGCCGCCATTTTCGTTGAATGAACTGGCATCGCGCGGCTCGCTGTTCATTACCCGGCCATCGCTGTTCAATTACATTGCCAAGCGCGAAGACCTGGATGCGATGGCGGCCGACCTGTTCAGCATGGTGATCAGCGGCAAGGTCAAGATCGATATCAACCAGCGCTATGCATTGCAGGATGCGGCGCAGGCGCACCGCGACCTTGAGGCGCGCAAGACAACCGGTTCGACCATCCTGATTCCGTGAGCCGATCATGGACCGACCCGACGACAATCCGATGAACCATCCGGCCGAACAGCCGGCGGGGAGCGACGACGATAGCCCGAAGTTCGGACGGCTGCTCATCGTGCTGCTGTGCGCGGTGCTGGTGATCGTGGCGATCACCCTCATTTCGGAAGCGCTGTATACCTGACGCCAGAACTTCGCCCCGCCCGGGGCGAACGCAGATAGATCACTGCATCTTCAATTCCACCCGGTGCGGCACGCCGTTCTTGCCGGGGAAGTCGGCGAAGGCGCTTTTCACCATGTACGGCATCACGGCTGCCAAGGAGCCGTTGCGGCCTTCGCTGACCACCGTCGTTTCATACAGTTTCTTGCCGTCGGCTACCTGCGCCATCACGATGCGCAGCTGGCGGGTGTAGAGCTGGTAATTCTCTTCGCGCTGCTCGACGATCGGCGGCCCGTACCAGAACGGATCGTAGAACGGGCTGTAGTAGCCGCGCCAGGCCGGCCCGTACCAGTACGGGTTCATGATGGGTGCTGGATAGGGATTGACCACCACCGGATACACTTCGCGCACGTCGCGTACCCTGATGCTGTAACTGAGCATGATCTTCAGCTTGGGTGGATGCGCCGTGCTCGCCTCGGTGAAGCCGAGCCGGTTCAGCTCGGCGCGCACTAGGTTTTCATAGTTGCGGTATTCCAGGTTGTTGTCCTGGTCGCGGGTGCGTTCGAAGACATAGGATTTGTCCTGCAGCTGCGCCGGCCATTCATGAAATGCCGTGACCTCGCTCTGGACCGTGGTCGTGGCGCAGCCTGTCAGCAGCAAACCCGACACGGCCAGGCAGGCCGCGATCAGCCAACGTTTCATACCGTCTCTCCAGCTAAACATTCCGAATTTCAGCATAAGCCAGGTGCAATTGAAGTGCGTAAGTATTTGTAACCGCGATGGGATGGCATGAATGCGCATCAGCGAGCTGCGATCACGAAAAGCGCAAATGTCGACTGCGACGGAATAGGCTCGCCTACCATAGGTTGGTAAAATGTGAGTTTGCGCCACATTATCCTCCGATTTACGGACCTCGCTATGCGTACCGATACTCCCCTGACCATTTATCGCAAGGACTATACGCCGCCCGGCTTTTGGGTCGAGACGGTTGAGATGGGCTTCGACCTCGATCCGGAAGCGACTCATGTCGCCACCCGCATGACGTTAAAGCGCAACCCCGCCAGCCAGAACAAGAGCCTGCTGCTGTACGGCGAAGCCTTGCGCCTGGTGCAGCTGCGCATGAATGGTAAGGCGCTCACCAAGCGCGCTTACACACTGGGCCCGGGCACCCTGGAAATCAACAACCCGCCCGACCATGTCACGCTCGAAATCGAAACCGTCACCCATCCGAACCTGAACACGTCGCTGATGGGCTTGTACGTGTCTGACGGCAATTTCTTTACGCAATGCGAAGCCGAAGGCTTTCGCAAGATCACCTATTTCCCCGATCGTCCCGACGTGATGGCGAAGTATAAGGTCATGCTGCGCGCCGACAAGGAGAAATATCCGGTCCTGCTGTCCAACGGCAACCTGATCGAAGAAGGCGACTTGGGGGATGGACGTCATTACGCCGTATGGGAAGACCCGTTCAAGAAGCCGTCCTACCTGTTCGCCTTGGTGGCAGGCAAGCTCGTGTGCCAGGAAGAAAAATATACGCTGCACTCCGGGCGCGAAGTGCTGCTGCAGGTCTGGGTGGAAGAGGGTAACCTCGACAAGACTCAGCACGCGATGGATTCGCTCAAGCGCAGCATTCGCTGGGACGAGGAGCGCTTCGGACTGGAGCTCGACCTCGACCGCTTCATGATCGTCGCCGTCGGCGACTTCAACATGGGCGCGATGGAAAACAAGGGCTTGAACATCTTCAACACCAAGTACGTGCTGGCCAATCCGCGCATCGCGACCGACACCGATTACGCCAACATCGAATCGGTGGTCGGCCACGAGTACTTCCACAACTGGACCGGCAACCGCGTCACTTGCCGCGACTGGTTCCAGTTGTCCTTGAAGGAAGGCCTGACCGTCTTCCGCGACCAGGAATTTTCGGCCGACATGATCGGCACCGACAGCGCGCGCGCGGTCAAGCGCATCGAGGATGTGCGCGTGCTGCGCCAGGCGCAGTTCCCGGAAGATGCCGGCCCGATGGCGCACCCGGTGCGGCCCGATTCCTACGTCGAAATCAATAACTTCTACACGGTCACCGTCTACGAAAAAGGCGCGGAAGTGGTGCGCATGTACCAGACGCTGTTTGGCCGCGACGGCTTCCGCAAGGGCATGGACCTGTACTTCCAGCGCCACGACGGCTGCGCGGTCGAGTGCGACGATTTCCGCCGCGCGATGGCCGACGCCAACGGGCGCGACCTGTCGCAGTTCGAGCTGTGGTACTGCCAGTCCGGCACGCCGCATCTGAAGGTCGATACGCACTACGATGAAGTGGCCAAGACGTACGCCATCACCTTGACGCAATCCTGCCCGGCGACGCCGGGACAGGCACAGAAGCAGCCGTACCACATCCCCGTCGCGGTCGGCCTGCTCGACGGCAGCGGGCGCGACCTGCCGCTGCATCTGGGCGGCGTCGAGATCGACGGCCCCGCGCCGACGACCATGGTGCTGGAACTGACGCAGCAGCGCCAGAGCTTCGAATTCCGCAACGTGCCGGTGCATCCGGTACCGTCGATCCTGCGCGGTTTTTCCGCGCCGGTCGTTCTCGAGATCGACTACTCCGACGCCGAACTCGCCTTCCTGATGGCGCACGACAGCGACCCGTTCAACCGCTGGGAAGCCGGGCAGCGCCTAGCGATGCGCCGCCTGCTTGCGCTGGCCGACGCGGTGCAGAAGGATCATGCCTTGTCCGATTCTGAATTGCAGGAAACCGCGCTTGGCAAGGCCTACCACAAGATCCTGTCCGACCGTATGCTCGATCCGGCGTTCTGCGAACTGGCGCTGACGCTGCCATCCGAGACGGTCGTCGCCGAACAGGTAGACGTGGTCGACCCGCATGCCATCCATGCGGTACGCCAGTTCATGCGCCGCTCGCTGGCAGCGGCCATGCGGGTCGAGTGGGAAGTGGCTTACCAGGCAAACCGCACGCCCGGCTCCTACAGCCCGGACGCGGCAGCGGCCGGCAAGCGTGCCCTGAAAAACCTGGCGTTGTCCTACCTGATGGAACTCGACGAACCCCAGATGCACCTGCTGGCGCAAGGTCAGTATGACCAGGCGAACAACATGACCGACCGCATCGCCGCGCTGTCGGCGCTGGTCAACAGCAGCGCCGCCGGCAGGGACGAAGCGCTGGCGCGCTTCTATGCCGAGTTCGAGCAGGAGGCGCTGGTGATCGACAAGTGGTTCGCGCTGCAGGCCATGGCGCGCACGACCGATGTGGCCAAGGTGCGCGACTTGATGGCGCATACGGCCTTCACCCTGAAAAACCCGAACCGCGCGCGCAGCCTGATCTTCAGCTTCTGCAACGGCAATCCGGCGCAATTCCATGCCGTCGACGGCAGCGGCTATGAATTCTGGGCCGATCAGGTCATCGCCCTCAATGCGATCAACCCGCAGGTCGCCGCGCGCCTGGCGCGCAGCCTGGACCGCTGGCGCAAGTATGCGCCGGCCTTGCAGGAAAAGATGCAAGCCGCGTTGAAGCGCGTCGCCGCCACCAAGTCGCTGTCGAAAGACGTGCTGGAAGTGGTCACCAAATCCCTCGCCAATTAACCAATCTTGATTCTGGAAATGCCTATGAAACGGATCAGCCTCACGCAGTACCTTGTTGAAGAACAGCGCATGAATAACAGCATCCCGGCTGAATTGCGCCTGTTGATCGAAGTGGTCGCACGCGCCTGCAAAACCATCAGCCATGCCGTCAGCAAGGGGGCGTTGGGCGAAGTGCTCGGCAGCGCCGGCAGCGAAAACGTGCAAGGCGAAGTGCAGAAAAAGCTCGACGTGCTGTCGAACGAGATGCTGCTCGAAGCCAATGAGTGGGGCGGTCACCTGGCTGCCATGGCGTCCGAAGAAATGGAAACCATCCACCCCATCCCGCACCGCTACCCCAAGGGCGAATATCTGCTGCTGTTCGATCCGCTCGACGGCTCGTCCAACATCGACGTGAACGTATCGATCGGCACCATTTTCTCGGTGCTGAAGGCGCCCGAGGGTATGTCGACCCCGAGCGAGCAGGATTTCCTGCAGTGCGGCACTAAGCAGGTCGCCGCCGGCTATGCCGTCTACGGCCCGCAAACCGTGCTGGTGCTCACCACCGGCAACGGCGTGAACTGCTTTACGCTCGACCGCGAGATGGGTTCCTGGGTGCTCACGCAGCGCGACATGAAGATTCCCGCCGAGACCAAGGAATACGCGATCAACGCGTCCAATGCGCGCCACTGGTATCCGCCGGTCAAGCGCTATGTCGATGAACTATTGGCTGGCAAGACCGGCCCGCGTGGCAAGGATTTCAATACACGCTGGATAGCCTCGATGGTGGCGGACGTGCACCGCATCTTGAACCGCGGCGGCATCTTCATGTACCCGGCCGACGCGCGCGAACCGGACAAGCCCGGCAAGCTGCGCCTGATGTACGAAGCCAATCCGATGGCCTTTATCGTCGAGCAGGCCGGCGGGGCGGCAACCAACGGCAAGCAGCGCATCCTCGACATCCAGCCGCAAAAGCTGCACGAGCGGGTCGCAGTGTTCCTGGGATCGCGGAGTGAAGTGGAGCGCGTGACCAGCTATCACAACGCATAAGAACGCTTGCGGCAGTGGCGGAAGGCCGATTTAGCCGGCTTTCCGTCAAATTTCATGTCGAAATGCGCTTCGACATGCAAGCTCCCTAGTGACACGACTTACTTTTTTGATAGAATACGCGCTTTCGCTGATGTAGCGCGATTACTCAGCGTGCCGGTGTAGCTCAGTTGGTAGAGCAATTCATTCGTAATGAAAAGGTCGGCGGTTCGATTCCGTCCACCGGCACCAGACATCGGGCAGGCAGCCGTCAAGTGCTGCAGGCCGAAAGAAAAACGCCTCGGTTTCCGAGGCGTTTTTCTTTTATGCGGATCATTTGATGATGATTTCGCGTAACCTAAGTGCGCGGGGGCGGCCACGCCTCATTGTTCTGCCTTGCGCCGCATGGCCGCAACCGATATCCCGCCTGCCTTTTCCGAAGCTGGAAAACGACTGCCTGAATGGGGCGTGACGCTTGCTGCCGGCAAGCTCACATGCTCGACCGACTCCCCTTCCGCCGCTATAAACCCTTCCAGCGCCTTGAACAGCTCGTCGATTGCCCGCTTGCCGAAAGCCTGCTCGATGTGCTGATACTGTAAGTCGATCATTGGTGCCATCTGGCTCATGAGGGCGTCGCCTTCGGGCGCAAGCCGCACCAGGACGCGGCGCTGATCTTCCGCCACCCGGTTGCGCTGGATCAGGCCGGTTTCTTCCATCCTCGCCAGCACGCCGGCCATGCTGGAGCTGAGGAATTGGCACATTTCGCACAGCTCGCGCGGTTCGAGCTGCCCGTATTCGTCGAGCACGCGCAGGATGCGCCACTGCTGTTCGGTCACGCCGAAATGGTTGAGAATGGGGCGGAAATGCGACATCAGGCTCTCGCGCGCTTTCAGGAATAGCTGCGGCAAGTTGCGGTAGTTGATCCGATGTTTTACGTCGTTTTCCATCTCAAGCCTTTCGCCAAGTGGGGTCGAGCGGATTATACCTGTCTTGACTCGCTCACATATGAGTGATCTAATCACTCATATGTGAGTAATTAATCGTCCCCAACCAAAGATTCTTATTAAAAGGGTTTCACCATGCGAGACAACTTCCACGACCGTATCCGTTTGCCGTCCTTGCGGGAAAAGGTGACCAGCGCCGCCGCCGCCGCACATTGGGTGCGCGACGGTATGACGGTTGGCATGAGCGGCTTTACGCGCGCCGGCGATGCCAAGGTCGTGCCGTTGGCGCTGGCCGAGCGCGCGCGCCATGAACAGTTGAAGATCACGTTGATGACCGGCGCCTCGCTTGGCAACGACATCGACAAGACGCTGACCGAGGCGGGCGTGCTGGCGCGGCGCATTCCATTCCAGGCCGACCCGGCGCTGCGTTCGGCGATCAATCGCGGTGAAGTGATGTTTGTCGACCAGCATCTGTCGGAGACGGTTGAATTGCTGCGTACGCGGCAGATGGCGCCGATCGATGTGGCGATCATCGAGGCAATCGCCATTACGGAAACCGGCGCAATCGTGCCGACGACGTCGGTCGGCAATAGCGCGAGCTTTGCAATCCTGGCCGACAAGGTCATCGTAGAAATCAACCTGACGCAATCGCCGGAACTGGAAGGATTGCACGATATTTTCATCCCGAAGCGCCGCCCGCAGCGCGAGCCGATTCCGATCATGAGCGTGCGCGACCGCGTCGGCACCACCGCGATCGAAATTCCTCCGGAAAAGATCGTCGCCATCGTCATCACCGAAAAAGCCGATAGTTCTTCCAACATCCTGCCGCCGGACGCGGAAACGGCACAGATCGCCGGCCATCTGGTGGACTTCTTCAAGAACGAGGTCAAGCAGGGGCGCCTGACCGAAAGCCTGCTGCCGCTGCAGGCCGGCATCGGCACCATCGCCAACGCGGTGCTGGCCGGTTTCATCGACAGCCCGTTCGAGCATCTGACGATGTACTCCGAAGTGCTGCAGGACTCCACCTTCGACCTGTTCGACGCCGGCAAGCTCGACTTCGCCTCCGGTTCGTCGATCACGCTGTCGCCGCAAAAGAGCCGCGACGTATTCGCCAACATCGGGCGCTACAAGGACAGGCTGGTGTTGCGCCCGCAGGAGGTGAGCAATCATCCCGAAGTGATTCGTCGCCTGGGCATCATCGCGCTCAATACCGCGCTGGAAGCGGATATCTACGGCAACGTGAATTCGACGCACGTGCTCGGCACCCACATGATGAACGGCATCGGCGGCTCCGGCGACTTTGCGCGCAATGCGTACATGGCCATTTTCGCGACCAAGTCGCTGGCCAAGGGCGGTGATATTTCGAGCATCGTGCCGATGGTGTCGCACGTCGATCACAACGAGCATGACGTCGACATCCTGGTGACCGAGGTGGGGCTGGCCGACTTGCGCGGGCTGGCGCCACGCGAGCGGGCGCGAGCCATCATCGGCAACTGTGTCGCCGAGCCGTACCGGGAGATGCTGCGCGATTATGTCGAGCGCGCCAGCCGGCGTGGCGGACAGACGCCGCAT
This sequence comes from Noviherbaspirillum autotrophicum, assembly GCF_000818395.1. Taxonomy (GTDB): domain Bacteria; phylum Pseudomonadota; class Gammaproteobacteria; order Burkholderiales; family Burkholderiaceae_D; genus Noviherbaspirillum; species Noviherbaspirillum autotrophicum. Next base: position 1,961,034 of record NZ_JWJG01000028.1, read on the forward strand.
CTGCTGGAAGAGGCATTTTCCTGGCACGTGCGCTATCGCGATACCAGCTCGATGCTGCTGCCGCTCGAGGAAGCGCGCCTGCGCGCCTAGCAGGCGCAGCGCGTGCGCAAAAGAAAGAAAATTTTGCGTCAGATCAAAGATTGCCGGAATCACTATTTCCGTAGTGGAATAGCAGCGCAATGTGAGATTAAATAAAGGTTGGTAAAAAATTACTGACTGACAATAATCACTGCGCTGCGGTATCCACACGCGCTGTAGCGCGTACTGCGATGACGATGAATCGGCAAGAATCGATGATGGCCCAGCCTGCGCCTCGACATAGCGGCTGGGATCGCGTGCTGCGTTACAGTCGTGCGCTGCAGTGGCAAGGACTGCTGGTATTTCTCCTGGCAGCGCTATTCTTGTTGATCCGGCTGGCGCCGCCGCGCCATGCATTCGAGGGTGCAGCCCACTATGCCTGGCTGCACCTGATGCTGGAAACGCTGTCCATCCTGGTGGCCGGCATGGTCTTCGGGGTGGCATGGAATGCATACAGCCGGGAACGCGCCGGCAATGTCATCGTCCTCGCGGTCGGGCTGCTGGCGGTCGGCATCCTCGATTTCGCGCATGCGCTGTCGTTTCAGGGCATGCCGGATTTCGTCACGCCATCGCACCCGGAAAAGGCAATCAACTTCTGGCTGGCCGCGCGCATCACGTTCGCTGTCATGCTCACGGCGGTGGCCTTGCGCCCCTGGGCACCGCTGCGGCGGCCGTGGCTGCGTTACGCCGGACTTGTCGCGGCGCTCGCGATGGCGGCAGCCGTCGTCTGGGGCGGATTGCTTCATCAAGGCGAACTGCCGCATACCTTTATCGCCGGCAGCGGACTGACGCCGCTAAAAGTCGGGGCGGAATACGCGATCATCGCCATCCTTGCCGTTCCCGCCGTCGTCTTCCTGTGCCATGCGGGACAGGGGCAGGAGTACGATGCGCCCAGCCTGTTTGGCGCGGCGGCGGTGTCGATTCTGGCCGAATTATGCTTCACGCTCTACACGGACGTGACCGATGTCTTCAATCTGCTCGGCCATATCTACAAAGTTGTCGCTTTCGGCATGATTTACCGCGCCGTGTTCGTGGGCAGCGTGAAGGAACCGTTTAAGCGCGTGATCGAGGCGGAAGGCAAGATGCGGGCGGCTTCCTTTTATGCGCGCAGCCTGATCGAGGCGAGCATTGACCCGCTGATCATGATCAACCCCGAAGGCAGGATCACCGATGTCAACGAGGCTGCGCTAAAGGCGGCCGGCCTGAGCCGGGACCGGCTGGTCGGCAGCGATTTCGCCCGTTACTTTACCGAGCCCGACAAGGCGCGCGCCGGCTACCAGGCAGTGCTCGCCGACGGCGTGCTGCGCAATTATCCGCTCGCCATCCGGCATACCTCGGGACACGACCTGGACGTGATCTGCAACGCGACCGCGTATCGCAACCAGGCCGGTAAGATCGAGGGCATCATGGCGGCGGCGCGCGACATCACCGAAATGCGGCGCACCGAGCGCGCACGGGTGCGCCAGCATGCGCTGCTGTCGAAAATCACCGAAACCAGCCCGATCGGCATCACGGTCTGGGATACCGATGGAAAGATCTCGTTTGCCAACGCACAAGCGGAGAAAGTGCTGGGGCGCGCCAAGGATGAACTCATGCGCCTCGCGTATAACGATCCTGCCTGGCGCATCACGGATCATGCGGGCAATGCCGTGCCGGCGGACGAGCTGCCGTTTCGCCGGGTCGTTGCGACCGGCAATCCGGTGTACGACGTCGAAATTGCGCTCGGTACGACCGCGGCAAGCCGGGTTCTGCTGTCGGTGAATGCGTCGCCCCTGCTCGACGAGAATGGCCGGATCGAGGGCGTGGTCGCAACGCTGGACGATAGGACGCAGCGCAAGGCTGCGGAAGAAATGCTGCGCACCAGCGAGGAGCGCCTGAAGATTGTGATGGACGCAGCCCGCATGGGCACCTGGACCTGGGATGTGGCCAACGACCGGATCCATTATTCTCCCGAGTACAGCGCGCTGATGGGGTTGCGGCGCGGCGAGTCGCCGGTGGACCGGGACGCGGCGCTGGCCATGATGCACCCGGATGACCGCGAGCGGGTCGACCAGGCGCTGCAGCAGGCGCTCGTCAAGGAACGCGGCCAATGGGTCGATTTCCGCGTGGTCTGGCCCGACGGCAGTCTGCACTGGGTGAGCGTGCATGCGAGCGTGGTGCGCGATGCGTCGGGCAGGGCGGTGAGCGTGTCGGGTATCGGCATGGATATCACCGAGCGCAAGCAGAGTGAATATGCGCTCAATCGCGCCAACCGCACGCTGCGCACGCTGTCGGCCGTCAACGAACGCCTGATCCATGCACGGGATGAAGCCGAGCTGCTGCATGCGGTGTGCCGCGTAATCGTCGATGTCGGCGGCTACCGCATGGCCTGGGTCGGCAAGGCGATGCATGACGAGCGCAAAACCGTGCAGGCCGTGGCGCAGTGGGGTGACGATACCGGCTATATCGACGTGGCGCAGATCGTCTGGTCCGATACCGAGCGCGGGCGCGGCTCGACCGGAACGGCGATCAGGACCGGCGCGACGCAGGTCAATCAGAATTACGCCACCAGTGCGCAGATGGCTCCCTGGCGCGACGAGGCGCTCAAGCGCGGCTACCAGTCGAGCATCGCGTTTCCGTTGCGCGATGCGGCTGGCGTGCATGGCTCCTTGACCATTTACGCCACCGAACCGGATGCCTTCGACGAGGATGAAGTCAGGCTGCTGCAGGAACTGGCCAACGACCTAGCGTTCGGCATCGTCACGCTGCGCACCGGCGTCGAGCACGACCGGATGATGCAGGAGCAGCAGCACTACGATGCCAGGCTGCGCGCCAGCCTGGTCGATTCGATTCAGGCGATTGCCGCCACACTGGAAATGCGCGATCCATACACCGCCGGCCACCAGCGGCGCGTGGCGGCGCTGGCCACCGCCATCGGGCGCGAGATGGGGCTGACCGAGACGCAGGTGGAAGGATTGCATCTGGCCGCGTCGATCCACGATGTCGGCAAGATCCACATCCCCTCGGAGATCTTGAACAAGCCGGGGCGGTTGAGCGCGCTCGAGCTGGAACTGATCAAGACGCATGCGCAGGCTGGCCACGATATTCTGAAAGACATCCGCTTTCCGTGGCCGATTGCGCGCATTGTGCTGGAGCACCATGAGCGCATCGATGGCAGCGGTTATCCCCATCGGTTACGCGGCGACCAGATCCTGTGCGAGTCGAAAATTCTGACCGTGGCCGACGTGGTGGAAGCGATGACCTCGCACCGCCCCTACCGCCCGGGGCTGGGGCTGGAGGTGGCGCTGGAGCATATCGCCAGCCATCGCGGCGATTGGTACGACCCCGATGCGGTCGATATCTGCCTGCGCTTGTTCCGCGAGTCGCGCTACAGCTTCCAGTAGCCGGCGCGTGCCCTGGTTTGACATTTGGTAATGCCGGCGTGGGCGAGAATGCTTTGATTACGGACGGGTAATTCCTATAATGGTCACGTCATGGGCATCTTTCTTTTTTCATTACCGGTCGCGACCGGTTTCCTGGCCAGTCTAGCCTCGCTCATCCTCATCGCCCAGGCGGTCAGGACCGCGCCGTGGAAGGCGCTGCTTGCGCCCGGCGCGTTTTCCGCGTGGTGCGCGTTCATCATTGCGCTGCCGCTGCTGTGGCGCTTTGACGTGCCGATCACCGGCGGCATGGCGCTTCACCTGCTGGGCATGCCCCTGTTCGTGCTGATGTTCGGACGGCAGCTCGCCATCGCCGGCATCGGGATTTCGGTCATCGCGTACACCGTCATACACGACGGCCTGTGGGCCAACCTCGGCATGAATCTGTTGCTGCTGTCGATACTGCCGGCTTACTGCGGCGAAATCGTCATGCGCCTGACGCAGAAGTATTTCCCGCGTAATATTTTTGTGTACTTGCTCGGCAATGGTTTTTTCGGCGCGATGGCCATGCTGGCGACCATCGGCATCATGTCGCTCGGCGCCAATGAATTGTGGGTGATGCATGCACCGACCCGTGGCGACACTGTTGCCTACATGCTGCTGCTGGCGTGGGGGGAAGCATTCCTGACCGGGTTTTTGCTGACGATCTTTACCGTCTATCGCCCGCAATGGGTGCTGACCTTCGACGACGAGGTGTATTTGCGCGGAAAGTGAGCTGCCGGCGCCCCCGGCAATGCGTTGCGCCAGTCACTCCCGCCGATTGGAGCGTGCGCGTTCCGCGCCGGTGGCGTTTTCCTGCGGCTTTTCCGCCGTGGCGAGCGGGATGTGGATGGTAAGGGTCGTGCCCTTGCCGGGCATGCTCGTGATCACGAACTTGCCGTTCAATCCGTGCACCCGCTCTTCCACACCGACCAGCCCGAACGAGTTGCCATTCTTGCGTGCGTCGGGATAAATGCCGATGCCGTCATCGGCGATCCGCATGACCAGATGCTCTTCTTCCTTGGTCAGCTCGATGCGCACGCGGGTCGCCTTGGCATGGCGGATCACGTTGGTCAGCGATTCCTGCAGAATGCGGAACAGCGTGGTGGCGCGCGCATCGTCGACCGCGAATTCTTCTTCGCCCAGCACCAGGTCGCAGGAAATGCCGCTGCGGCGCCGGAACTCATTGACCTGCCATTCGATGGCGGCGGTCAAGCCCAGGTCGAGTACCGCCGGGCGCAGGTTGTTGATGATGGTGCGGATGGTGCGCACGGTGGCGTCGATGTACTGCAGGGCGCTGCGCACCTTTTCGTTGAGCCGCGGGTGCGACTTGCCGGTGCGCGCTTCCAGCATCGACACGTCGATGCGCAGCGCCAATAGCGTCTGCCCCAGTTCATCGTGGATTTCGCGCGCGATGCGCCGCCGCTCGTCTTCCTTCACGCGGTCCTGGTAAGCGGTCAGCTCGCGCAGCAGTTCGCGCGAGCGCTTCAGCGCCTCGACCGTCTGCTTGCGTTCGGTGATATCCATGATGGTGCCGCGCAACACGATCACGCCGTTGTTGTTGCTCGGTCGGCAGATGGTTTGCACCCAGCGCGTGGTGCCGTCCTGTCGCACGATCCGGTGCTCGGTGCTGAATTCCTCTCCGCTGCGCAGCGACTTCGCCAAGCCGGACTGAACCCGTTGCCGGTCTTCTTCATGGATGCGGCGCAGGTAGTCCGAATAGTCTGGAAGCGCCGAATACCGCTCCAGGCCGAACAGATGGAACGTTTCGGCCGACCAGGTCATCGTCTGCGTGGTGATGTCGAGCAGCCAGCTGCCCAGATGCGCCATGTGCTGCGCCTCGGCCAGGCTGGCTTCGCTGGCACGCAAGTCCTTGGTCATTTCCTTGGCCAGTTCCACCGCCCGCCGGCGCGCGGAAGTCAGCGAATAGATGATGCTGAATAACAACCCTGCCGCAAACAGACCGATCACAAGAACGATGTGCGGCAGGGAAGTGTCGAATTCATCCTTCATGTCGGCCTTGCTCGCGGTGAATTCGACCTCCCACACGCGCGGCCCGACCGTCATCGCGACCCGTTTGACGAACACCGGCCCAGACAGGGCGGGCGACCTGGTTGCATCGCCTGTTTCGCTATCGAACATCAGGCGGCCCGGATCCCTGGTGCCGGACTTGGAATGGTCGTCGGACAAACCGATGTCATAGATCCGGTATCGCAGGTGCGGCAGCACGTTTTTGTCGACCGCGCCCAGCATCAGCTTGCTGATGTCGAAACCGGCTCCCACCGAGCCGTAGTAGGCGGCACGCCTTTCTTTGATGGTTCTGGCAGGCATGCCAAGCCGGTACAGCGGCATACGCATTGCCATGCCCACGTGCTGGTTGGCGCCGGCAACCTGGATGAGACGTCCCGATGACACCAGCTGGCCGGTATCGCGCGCCACGGCCAGCGTCTTGGCGACGAGATCGATCGATGCGATATCGAGGCCGAACGACAACGGACTGGCATGCAGCGGCTCCAGGTAAGTCAGCACATGGTAGTCGGGACGTTCGCCGGCGGGCGTGATGTGAAAGTCGGGGTATCCGGCGGCGTTCAGGCTGGTGTCGGCGCGTACCGTTGCTTCGAATCCATCCTTTTCGGCCGCCGTGACATGAAAGGCGACGTTCAGATTGGTAATGCCCGGGAAGCTTTGCTCGAGCCGCAGCTGCGACACATAGGCGTGGAACTGTTCCCGCGACACGTCCTTGCTTGTATAGAACAGGGCGTTCGCGCCGCGCAGTACATCGATATAGGAGCGCATCCGGGTCTGGATCGCCAGTTGCGCATTGTTGACCTGATAATCAAACACGGCTTCGGTTTTACTATCGACCATCCTGGCCACGAGCAGGGCCAGCACAAGCGATATCGCTACCCCTAGCCACCAGACGGTGGAGGAGAGCAAGGCTTTGATGAATCGAACCGAAAGGCGCATCTTGCGGCGCATAAATTTCGTTGGCTGACGGGGCTTTCCGATGCGAGATAAGGGGTGCGGGAAATTACCGTTTAGAAAAAATGAAGCCGAAGTGTATAACTTTTCTTGCCAGTAGTTGTCGAAATTGCTTGACGTTCCAGCGTCGTTTAATGATGCCAGAAGGCATTGTCTAGCGGATAGCTAATTTCATCGCCTTTGGTAGGAAAAAGGTGTAAATGCTACATTAAATTTCCAGAAGGAAATATTTTCAGCCTTTTTCTGCTCAGCGCAGCACCACCCGGTTGCGTCCACTGTTCTTGGCTTCATACAGGGCTTCATCGGCGCGCTTGAGCGTTTCATCGATGCTTGCTTCCTGCGCGCGAAATTGCGATACGCCACAGCTGAGCGTGATGCGCAGCGGCGTATCACTGACCACGATGGTTTGTTCCATCATCGTGGTGCGCAGCCGTTCCGCCGCCGCGCAGGCTGCGGTACTGTCGCTGTTGGGCAGTGCCATGATGAATTCCTCGCCGCCGAAGCGCGCAAACACATCGGTCTCGCGCAGCGTCTCCTTGCAGATTTCGGTCAGCTTGCGCAGCACCTGATCGCCGGCCGGGTGTCCGTACAAGTCGTTGATGCGCTTGAAGTGATCGACATCGATTGTGACGATCGACAGCGCGGACTGATGGCGATGGACGGCGCTGACCAATTTGCCGGCCGTTTCGAAAAAGAAGCGCCGGTTGTAGGCGCCGGTCAGCGGATCGGTGATCGCGGTGATGCGCAGCTCCTCGGTCAGTGTCTGCAGTTCGCGGTGCTGCTGTTCCAGCGCCTTGTGCGTGCGCTCCAGCTCCTGCCGCGATTTTTCGCGTTCCCGCGTGCGGTGGCGTGCCTGCCGCACGTACATTACGGCCAGCATGAAGAACGCGAGTGCGCCGGCGCCGGCCACTCCCGTGCTCACCGCGCGCAGGTTGGCGTCCGCCGCCGGAATGAGCACGTTGACGGCCCAATCGGAGCCGGCCAGCGGCGCGCGCTTGATCAGGTAGCGCGCTTGCCGACGGCCGTTCGCGCCGTCGTTTTGGGCGATATCGGCCAACGCTTCGTTCGGCTGCAACTGCGCAAGCGTCGTGATCGGCAGCGGCTCCTTGAGCACTGCGTCGTACTGGCGCGTGCGCCTGACCTGTTCGCGTGTGGCCGCCGATAGTGGAGCGAGCGGCCGGTACTTCCAGTCGGCGCGCGAACTCAGGAAGATCACGCCGTGCTCGTCCGTTACGAAGAATTCGCCGCCCAGGCGGGTGCTGTCCCATCCCGCATCCAGGTCGCTCAAGTCGACCTTGACCACGGCCACGCCGAGCACCTTGTCGCTGTCGCGCACGGCATGCGAAAGGAAAAAGCCGGGTGCCAGGCTGGTCACGCCGACGCCATAAAACTGGCCGCTGCCGTCGCGCAGCGCATCCTGGAAATACGGGCGAAAGGTGTAATTCTGGCCAACGAAACTGGTTGGCTGCTGCCAGTTGTTGGCCGCGATCACTACACCCTTGTCATTCAGGATATAGGTGGCGGCCGATTTGGCACTGTCATTGATGCGGTCGAGAAAGATATTGGCCAGGCGCAGCCGCTGCTTGTCGTCCTGATGCTGCAATGCATCGATGATCTGGGGCTGCAGCGCGACGAGCGCCGGCAGGTAACTGTATTTGTTGATCGGCGCGAACAGCGTTGCGCTGGACATCACCAGCCGACGTTCCGCCTTCTCATGCAAGGCGCGCATTTCGGCATTGCGGCTTAAGCAATACGACAGGTAACCGGTCGCGGTAATCGCGGACAATGCCAGCAGCATTCCTCCCAGCTTCTTTATGATCTCAGCGCGCATCCATTATTCTCGTTAAACTGCTGAAATCAGTTTCAGCCTTATTACGTTTTACGTCAATGTGTGACGCATCCTTCGTCGCCTCAGCAGCAACGACGGGCGTGCTCGCCATGTATTTTTGCTAATCCGCTTGTCCGGTCAATCCATCTCCCGAACTCCTATGCACGCAATCGATCCCCGTCAACTGCTGCTTGACATGTATGCCAGCGCCGTTGGTGCCGTCAGCGCCGAAAAGTGCCTGCCCGCTTTCCTGCCGGAGCCGCAAGCCGGCGGGCGCACGCTCGTCATTGGCGCAGGCAAGGCAGCTGCGGCCATGGCCAGCACGGTGGAGCAGCATTGGCAGGGCGAACTTTCCGGGCTGGTGGTGACGCGCTACGGCCATGGCGCTCCATGTCGGCATATCGAAGTCGTCGAGGCGGCGCATCCGGTGCCCGACGAGGCCGGTCGCCATGCCGCCGGCCGCATGCTGCAGATGGTGCAGGGCTTGAGCGAACGCGACCTCGTGCTGTGCCTGATTTCCGGCGGCGGCTCGGCCTTGCTCGCGCTGCCGGCGCCAGGCGTCACGCTGGAGCAGAAGCAGGCGATCAACAAGGCGCTGCTCAACAGCGGCGCGACGATCTCGGAAATGAACTGCGTGCGCAAGCACTTATCCGCCATCAAGGGAGGCCGCCTCGCCCTGGCCTGCGCGCCGGCGCGCGTGGTTACACTGCTCGTTTCCGACGTGCCGGGTGACGACGCGGGCATCATCGCCAGTGGCCCCACGCTGCCCGACCCGACCAGCTGCGCCGACGCGCTGGCGGTGCTGCGCAAGTACCGCATTCCCGTTCCAGCCGTGGTCGAAGAGCATTTGATGTCCGGCGCGGGAGAAACGCCCAAGCCGGGCGATGCGCGCTCCCTGCGCAACGAGCATCATGTCGTCGCCACGGCGCAGCAGGCGCTGGAAGCCGCCGCCACGACGGCGCGCGCGGCCGGCGTAAGGCCATATATCCTGTCCGACTGCATCGAGGGGGAAGCGCGCGACGTGGGCTTGATACATGCCGCCATCGCGCGCCAAGTCGCGCAGCGCAATGAGCCGTTTGCGCGGCCCTGCGTGCTGATCTCCGGCGGCGAGACTACCGTGACCGTGCGCGGCAGCGGACGCGGCGGACGCAACGCGGAATTCCTGCTGAGCGTGGCGGCGGCGCTTGGCGGCATGCCGGGCGTGAGCGCGATCGCCTGCGACACCGACGGCATCGACGGCACCGAAGACAATGCCGGCGCACTCTATCTGCCCGATACGATGGAACGCGCCGCCCGGCTCGGCCTGCATCCGCGCGCCATGCTCGACAATAACGACGGCTACGGATTTTTCAGTGCCCTGGGCGACCTGGTGGTGAGCGGGCCGACGCGCACCAACGTCAACGATTTCAGGGCGATTCTGGTCGTGTAGGCGCATCGGCCGCCAATACCGGCGAGCGCGGCATTTGTAAATTTTTCTTGCGGGAAGACAAATCGCCGTACGACTTCTTATACTTGTCGACGTCCGGGAAACGCCCCTTGCGCCACGCGCCGGCAATCCCCCAACACGTCATCCGGTATCAAATTGACCACGTCCAAAAAAGCTCCGCCCAAAAAGGCGCCGTCTAAAAAGGCAGCGCCGCGCTCCCGCAGCATCCTGTGGCCCTTCCTTTTCGGCCTGCTCGCCATCGCCGGCGTGCTTGCCGCCTTTGTCGTTGCCTATATCAAGCTCGTCATCGAGCCGAATCTGCCGTCGCTCGACACGCTGACCGACTACACGCCGAAAATCCCGCTGCGCGTCTACACGGCAGACAATGTGCTGATCGGCGAATTCGGACAGGAGCACCGCGAATACGTGCCAATCAAGCAAATCCCGCCGATCCTGAAGACGGCGCTGCTGGTCACCGAGGACGAGGGCTTTTATTCGCATGGCGGCATTGCCTTTACCGGCGTGCTGCGGGCGATGGTGGCCAACCTGGCCGGCGGCGGCATGGGGCAGGGCGCGTCGACCATCACGATGCAGGTTGCGCGCAACTTTTTTCTGTCGCGCGAGAAGACTTATACGCGCAAGCTGTACGAGGTCATGCTCGCCTACAAGATCGAGGAAGCGCTGACCAAGGACCAGATCCTCGAGCTGTACATGAACCAGATCTATCTCGGCCAGCGCGCCTACGGCTTCGCCAGCGCGGCGCGCACCTATTTCGGCAAGCCCATCCAGGAAGTGACGGTCGCCGAATCGGCCATGCTGGCAGGCCTGCCCAAGGCGCCGGCGGCCAACAATCCGGTCGCCAACCCGAAGCGCGCCCGGCAGCGCCAGCTGTACATCCTGCAGCGCCTGCGCGACCGCGACTACATCACCGACGCACAATACCGCCAGGCGGCGCGCGAGGAGCTGCACGTGCAGAGCGACGGGCAGGAGTTCGGTGCGCACGCCGAATACATCGCCGAAGCGGCCCGGCAGGCGATGTACGAACAGTTCAAGGAAGACACCTATACGCGCGGCTTCAACGTCTATACGACCATTCTCAGCCGCGACCAGGATGCCGCCTATGTGGCGTTGCGGCGCAACGTGATGGACTACGAAACGCGGCACGGCTATCGCGGTCCGGAAGCCTTCGTCGCCTTGCCCAAGGCGGCCGACGCGCGGCTGGAAGCGATCGAGCAAGAGCTGGCAAAACGCCCGGCCAGCGACGGTCTGCTGCCCGCCGTGGTGCTGGGCGCATCAACGAAAATGGTGCGGGCGCTGGCCGCGTCGGGCGACGTCATCGACATTGCCGGCGAGGGCCTGCGTTTTGCGGCGGCCGCCCTGTCGGCGAATGCGCAGCCCCACCTTCGCATCAAGCCCGGTGCCGTGATCCGCGTGATGCAGGATGAAAACAAGCGCTGGCGGATCACCCAGCTGCCGGAAGTGGCGGCCGCCATCGTCGCGCTCAACGCCGACGACGGTTCTTACCGCGCCCTGGTGGGGGGATTCGATTTCAGCCTCAGCAAGTTCGACCATGTGACGCAGGCATGGCGCCAGCCGGGGTCGAGCATCAAGCCCTTCGTCTATTCGGCGGCGCTGGAGAAAGGCTTCGCGCCCGGCACGCTGATCAACGATGCGCCGCTGGCCCTTGGCTCGGCCGACACCGGCGGCCAGGCGTGGGAACCGAAGAACGACGACGGCTTCGACGGACCGATCTCGATGCGTCGCGCCCTGGCGAAATCGAAGAACATCGTTTCCGTGCGTATCCTGCGCGAGGTCGGCGTGCCCTACGCCCATGCGCATCTGGAGCGGTTCGGCTTTGGCGCCGACAAGCATCCGCGCAACCTGACGCTGACCCTCGGCACCGGCTCGGCAACGCCGCTGCAGGTGGCAGGCGGCTATGCCGTGTTCGCCAATGGCGGCTACCGCGTCAATCCTTATCTGATCCGCAAGGTCACCGATGCACGCGGCCGGGTGCTGTTCAGCGCGAAGCCGGCGCGCGCCGGCATGCAAGGCGCGCGCGTGATCGATGCCCGCAATGCGTTCTTGATGGACAGCATGCTGCGCGACGTGGTGCGTTCCGGCACAGGTGCCGCGGCGGGACAGAAGCTCGGGCGCGGTGACATCGCGGGCAAGACCGGCACCACCAACGATGCGCTCGACGGCTGGTTCGCCGGCTACGGCGCCAATGTGGTGGCCGTGGCCTGGATGGGGTACGACGATCCGAAATCGCTCGGCAGCCGCGAGTTCGGCGCGACGCTGGCGCTGCCGATCTGGGTCGACTACATGCGCGTGGCGCTTGCGGGCAAGCCGGAAGCCCAGAAGCCGACACCGGCCGGGTTAGCCGTGGCCGACGGCGATTGGCGGTATCAGGAGTACGTGGCGGGCGGCGGGGTACGCCGCGTTGGGTTCGATGAGGGTAGTGAAGCGTCGGATGCGGTGCGCGCGCTATCGATCTTGAATGGTGTTGATGTGGGCAAGTAAAAGAGAGATTCAATGACAGCGCGATGCCCAGGCTGAAACGGAGCAAATTAAAAAAGGGCAGGTAATCCTGCCCTTTCCTGCATTGCTGTTATGGTAGGTTTCGCTTGATTGCAATGATGCCGCCAATCAGCGTAACGCCTGTGCCGGAGTCCTGCATCCTGATGGATGCGCCAATCTCGGCTGGACCGTTGCCGCCGACACCAGTCTCGACCGGGCCGAAGAAGCGTCCGCCGAGGCCGCCCTTCAGATTGCCGTTGGCGAGCGCACCAGTCATGTAGTTTGCGACATTCGAGCCATTCGGCCCCATAAGAATATCTGTCGTTGATGTGAAGTTCAGGGCTGCCAGTGGCGTATTTGGATTTACCCCGACATTAGTCCCATTGACCGCTGTCACCGCCACGGTGCGCGCTGCAAAATTAGCTGTTATCGTCACCTCGGCACGGAACGGCACGGGGTTCGGATCGTTAACAGTACTTGCATACCAGCCATAGAACCAGCCCTTGTAGGTGGCGGTGCCGGTGGCCGGGATCTTCGTCGAGTCCGTCACATCGCCGAATGCGACGACGCCGCGGCGGTTCTGGGTATGTTCGGTGACTGTCTGAACGCCTTTCCACTCCGCGATCTCGACCGTATCCTGCGACAGCCACTTGGTCACATTGGCGTAGCGGTAACTGTAGTTGGCAAAGTCGCGGTATCCCTTCGTTCCGGGGAAGGGAACATCCGGTGTTCGAGAAACGTCGCCGTCCTCGTGGAGGCGCCCGGCATCGGTCTCGTCCGGATCAGTGCCGGGGACTGGGTCTTGCCAGTTGCCTTTTGTGAAAGCAAATTTGGCGGCAGTTGTTTCAGCCGGACATTCCGCCGTTCCACGCGTCGTACCAGGCGGACAGACCGAAGCCGGGGCAGTGCGCGGAAAGTAAGTGTTGTTGGCGTAGCGCGACTGATATGCCGGGTCGTTGCGTTTGGTAGCGTCGAAGGTGCCGAAGACTGGTAGAGCAACAACCGAGATAACCTTGTTTGCGCCGAATTCCGTGCGGCCCTGCGTGGACAGGAACCTTTCAATAATCTGCGGCCTTTCGGTTGTGCCGTCCCATTTGATGCCTAGATTGTTAAGCAGAAGGGATGGCTTCGACACCGTGCTCGCGCCTTTGAACAACCTGATCTCGGCAATGCCGTCCGTGGTCAGCGCCAGACCCTCTGCCGTAGTTTGCTTATCAACGGAGGATTTGGCAATCACCTGGACCCCGGAATTGGTCACCAGCACGCCATTGCCTTTGTCCGCAGTAATGGCTATGTCGCCGCTGCACTGCTCAGTCGTACCTGCGTCAGCCACATCCTGAGGACATGCCATGACCATGGATGCGGTAGTAGTCGGGAAGGTGCCCGTATTGCCGGTGTTGCCCGTATTGCCGGGTTGCGAGCCATTGTTGTTGCCGCCCGTTTGCCCGCCGGAGGCTGCGGTATCGGAGCCGCCTCCGCCGCCCCCGCATGCAGCAAGAGCGAGCGATACGGAGAGCGACAGGAGTGTGAGGCGCAGATGAGTTCGCATTGACGTTGGTCCTCGAAATTGGAGTTGGGAAATTCCTCCCTCAAATCGATTGTTCGAGAGAAGGAGTTTCCTCAATTTATCCAGCGAGCACCTCGCCTATTTTGAGATCGAGCAACGGCGCGGACTAACCATGCGTCATTAAAACCAACCTTTGATCAAGCTCTATTTTTCCTTTTTGAAATTGAACTGTCCCTCAGGAATCACCTGTCGGCATCTGTATTGCGTTATGCTACGGCACAACTAAGATCCGGGCATGGCTTGGCGAAAGAGAGAACAAGAAACGCGGTTGATGTGCATGCCGCGACTAGCCATGTTGCATTCAGGGGAAACGAATTGACCACTTACTACACTATCCGTACCGACACGTGGATCATGTCCTTGCCTTCAGACTGGGGACAACGCGACGCGAGCAGTAGCAGTTCGCTCTACTTCGAAGCAAGCGACGGCACCAAGGGACTGTATATCAGCACCTGGAAATTGCGCGAGGACGATACGCGTGCTGCAGAGCAAGTCGTCAAGGTGTTTCGCGCAAACGACCTGAAGTCGCTCGATAACATGGGCGGCTATCAATGGCGCATCGTCGACGATGAAAGCGACACGCTCGACGGCGCCTGCGTTGCGATCACGGACTGCATGGCACAGGACAACAACTACCGCGTGATCGGCAAGATCATCGCAGCGCCGCCATTCGTGGTGCGGGCATCCTTCCACGACTACGCCTGCATCGATTACGCACAATCCCGCGCCTATTTCTCGCCATTGCTCGAATCGCTCTGCCTGCTCAAAGAGCAGTCGTGACGATCAGCACGATGCAGGTCGCCAGTGAGCACGCTTCCGTCGTCTGACGCATTGCAACCGCGCATGGGCGCGTTTTGGCTCCGATGATGCAGTGCGCACCTCCTCCAGCGGCCGGGGCCGGCCGCCATCCTGACGTGAGGCAGCGCAGCCGGCTCACCGTTGCCGTCATGCTGTCCCTGCTGGCCCATGCATTTGTCATGTCACTGCAGTTCGGACTTCCCGGGCTGGGGTTGCCCGGCCTGGAACTACCCTGGCATCAACGGCGGGCGCAGGCAGACGGATTGCGTGTCGTGCTGATGGAGGCGACACGCCCCGAGCAAGCGGCGAACCAGCAGGGCGCGGTGGCTGCGGCGGGCAGCGCGGGTGCCGGGACGCAAATGCCGAAAAGTGCCGAAGCGCGTCCATACACTTCATTGCCCGCTCGCCCCCGCGTGCAACTGGCGCCGGCGGACATGCCAGTATCCGCAGCGCCTGCGGCGCGCGCAGGCGTAGCGAAACCGGTTCGCGCGCCGGCCACCTCCAAGCCGCGCCAACGCAGACAACCGGCACCGGCCGCAACGGGGCCGCGCCTGCTGACCCAGGATGACATGGGACAGGAGACATTTTCAGTACCGCTTCCCGTTCTGGACGGGCCAGCACGCACAGCCGCGGCGCCATCCGGTGCGCTGCCGGAGCTTGTGCCTCCCGCACTGCCGGATGAGGCCATGCCAGCCGAGCCGACTGCGCCGGATCAGGAACAGATGCGCGCAGATGAGCAGGCCGCACTACGCATGCGTGAAGCCGAAGCAAGGGCTCTGGAAGAACAACGCGAGGTGCAGGAATTGGAAGCGCGCAGGCAGGCGCAGGCACTCGCCATGCAGGAGCGGCAACGGCGCGAGGAGCAAGAGCAGACACGGCGCGCACTGGAGCTGGAGGCGCAACGGCAGGAGGAAAAACGGCTGCAGGACATCGCGCGCGCAGAACGCGAGGCGCAGGAACTGGACGCACGCAGGCAGGCAGAAGACGCGGCACAACAGCAGGCGCAGCAACGGCGGCAGGAAGAGGAAAATGCGCGCCGGGAGCAAGAGATGCAGGTGATGGAAGCGAGAAAGCGTGAGGAGCTGAGGCTGCAGGAAGCGGAGCACGCACGGCGCGAAGCGATGGAGCGGGAAGCGCGCAGGCAGGCGCAAGAAGTGGCGTTGCGCCAGAAGCAGGCGGAGGAACTCGCCGCCAAAGAGCGCGCGCAGGCCGAGGCGCAAGCCGCTGCGGCAAGGCAACGCGAGCAGGCGATGGCAGAACGGGAAGCGGCGGCAGCGTCGCCCGCTTTGCCGCGCAATGCTCCCGGCATCAGCCTGGCCGCGCGGGCACTGGAACAGGCCAGGAAAACGGGCGACATGCAGAGCAGCCCGGCGCTGCAGGCTCCGTTGCCGCGCCCGATGCCCGAACCGATGCCGCAGGCGGCAGATCCCGCGCGCCGCCGCTCGGTGCTCGGGCGCGTCGATCACGACGTCGGCTTGATGATGTATGTGGAAAGCTGGCGCCTCAAGATCGAGCGCAACGGCCGCCTGAATTACAGGCAATCGCTGGTCGATTCCGCGTATACCGAACCGATCGTGACCGTGGCCGTGCGCAGCGACGGCAGCGTTGAAGAAATCATTTTCCACCGTAGCAGCGGACGCCCCGAACTCGACGAAGCGGTGCGGCGCATTATCAGGCTCAACGCGCGTTACGCCGCATTTCCGCCAGAGCTGGCGAGGCGCTTCGACGTAATCGAGATCCGGCGCGCCTGGCGCTTCGACGAGCAGCTCAGGCTGCTGGAAGAAGTGCGCTGAAGACCTGGCCGCGGTACGGGATGGCTCATGAAGCCATGGGTTTGGCCTCACCTGTCAGCATAAAAAGCGATCGTGTCGATCCGGTGGTCTTAACATTTTGGCATGTGCGATTGTGTTGCACTGTGCACGCGCCATTCCGCACGATTTCCTGCTCGCCGGGCCGGCGCAATGCCGACGGCGTATGCCGTTCGCGCAGTAGCGGAATGCGCCGCAGCGGCCCGAACCATCAAGTGACTTTTTCAAAGAAGGCCCCGACATGACTTTGCATCAGCGACTTATTTTCCCGTTTCTGCTCGCGCTGCTGTTTCTGGCCGGGTGTGCGGGGCAGGCGCCGACACTCACCAACTTCGCGATCAACATGGACCGGAAGAAGGCCAATCTGGAGCGCCATGAAATCGATCTGCCGGATGGGCTGCATTACGCTTATCTGGCGGGTGGAAAAGGCGAGGTGCTGATGCTGCTGCACGGATTTGGCGGCAACAAGGACAATTTCACGCGCGTGGCCGGCGGCCTGACCAAGGACTACCGCGTCATCATCCCGGATCATGTCGGCTTCGGCGAATCGACCCACCTGCCGGACGGCGATTACACGCCGGCCGCCCAGGCCAAGCGCCTGCATGCGTTTGCGCAAGCGCTCAATATCAAGGATGTCCATCTCGGCGGTAATTCGATGGGCGGGCAAATCGCGATGGCTTACGCGGAACTGTACCGCGACGAGGTCAAGAGCCTGTGGCTGCTCGATCCTTCCGGTATCTGGGAGGCGCCCAAGAGCGAATTTGCGGAAATTTACCTGAAGACCGGGAAAAATCCGCTGATCGTCCGGAACGAGGACGAGTTTGCGAATGTCGTCAAGTTTGTGATGAGCGATCCGCCGTTTGCGCCGCGGCCCGTCCTCAACACCATGGCACAGGAACGCATCAAAAATGCCGACCTCGAGGAAAAGATCTTCCAGCAGATCGTCAACGATCCTTCCATGGAAACGCGCATCAAGGATTTGCCGATTCCGACGCTGATTGTCTGGGGCACCGAAGACCGCGTCATTCACCCGGGGACTGCCGACATCCTGCACAAGCTGCTGCCGAACTCGAAAGTGATCATGCTGGAGGATACCGGCCATATGCCGATGCTCGAACAGCCGGGGACGACGGCATGGGACTATGTACGCTTCCGCAAGAACTACGTCGCCAAGCTACCGGCGCCCAGCCCGCAGGCGGCCAAGTAGCACGGACCTGACGCCTCGCGCAGCCCGGCGCGCAACGGTTTTCCCAGCGCCCGCCGGGGCTGCAGCCATGAAGAGCCTATTCTGATGGGGCAACGGGCTCTTGACTTATAATGCGTCGTCGCGTCCGGTCAGGAGATGCTCCTGACGCGACGCTCCGAGAAAATCCATCATGGCCCGCCCCGCTTACTTTCCCGATAATTTCACACTTGCGCTGGCCGCTACGGTCGCCCTTGCCAGCTTTTTTCCCTGTTCCGGAGCGATCGCAGACGTGTTCAATGCGATCACTTACGCGGCGATCGCCTTGCTGTTCTTCCTGCACGGCGCCAAGCTCTCGCGCGAGGCCGTCATTGCCGGTGCCATGCACTGGCGCCTGCATCTGGTTGTCCTGGCGAGCACCTTCGTGATGTTTCCGCTGCTGGGCGCGCTGATGAAGCCGCTGGCGCTGCAACTCATTACGCCCGACCTGTACCTCGGCATTCTGTTCCTGTGCGTGCTGCCGTCGACGGTGCAGTCCTCGATCGCGCTGACGGCGATGGCCAAGGGTAACGTGCCGGCAGCGGTATGCAGTGCGTCGGCATCCAATCTGCTCGGCATTTTCATCACGCCGCTGCTGGTCAGCCTGATATTTGCGGGTAGCAGTGCCAGCCATGCATCGTTGGACGCGGTGCTGTCGATCGTGCTGCAGCTATTGCTGCCGTTCGTCGCCGGCCAGATGGCGCGAAAGCGCATCGGGAAATGGGTCGACCGGCACAAGGCCGGCCTGCGGCTGGTCGATCAGGGTTCGATCCTGCTGGTGGTATACACCGCGTTCAGCGCAGCTGTGAACCAAGGACTGTGGCATCAACTGCCGCCGGCCGCGCTGGCCGGTCTGGTGCTGGTGAATGTCGTGTTGCTGGCCGTCGCGCTGATGCTGTCACGTTTTTGCAGCCGCCGCCTGGGTTTCAACCGGGCGGATGAGATCGCCATCGTTTTTTGCGGCTCGAAAAAGAGCCTCGCGACGGGCGTGCCGATGGCCAAGGTCCTGTTCGCCGGCCATGCGGTCGGCATGATTGTGCTGCCGCTCATGCTGTTCCATCAGATTCAGCTGATGGTCGGTTCAATACTGGCGCAGCGCTATGCCCGTCTGAACGGCTAAGGGTCTTCCACGCGGGCGCGGGAGGCGAGCCGCTTCAGTGGCGCTGAATCGGAATGTCGAGGGCGCGCCGCAGCGCGGCGATCTGGTTCCGGCTCTCGGTTGCGCCGTCATGCTGCTGGCGTTCGCTTTCCCGTCGCGCCTGTTGTTCGGCCATTTCCTTTTCATGCATGGCTTGTGCCAGGATCTCCTGGTACCGAAGATGGCTGTTGCGCGCTTCCGCGCGGATCAGTTCGACTTCCTTCGCCTTTGCCTCGTCCTGCCGAACATGGGGCCGGTTGGTCAGTGAAATCAGTCGCAGTTGCGCAGCTTGTGCCACCGATCTCGCTTTCTCGATTTCCACTTCCCATTGGGCCTGCGCAAGGTCAAGCTTGTGATCCAAATAGAGCTGCAAGCCGTATCGCCCGCCAAGGAGCAGCAGCACGCCCAGCAGGATGGCCGCTTTCCAGAATGATTGGTCGCTTGCATAAAACTCGTTTCGCATTTTTCATCTCCACTCTCACGCTATTGTTCTCAATGCGAGTCTTTTCTGTCGCCAAGACAGACGTCTAAGCTCGCGCTGGCTGAGAATATGGAGAGAATATCCATATTGCACGAAACGGCATTGATGACGTGCAATCACTTCGGCGGGCTTAAGGCCTTAGTTTTATATTGCAAAAAACATAATTCAAGTAAGCCGGCCCTTGCTGCCAAGAAGTTGGCTCCGCATGTCAGCATCAAGGCCGGAAGCAGGCGGCCTTGAATCCGATTTAGTGCAATACAGAAAGAATTGCCGTAGATAAGCTACTGCGGCGCTTGCCCCGGGTTTTGCTGTGGCGACTGGCCGGGCTGCGTGCCGCCAGAAACGTTCGATCCGGACGTGCTGCCCTGTGTCCCGGTGGTATTGCTGGACGAACTTCCGCTGGATGCGCTGGGTTGTGGCGACGCCGAGGTGCCGGAAGTATCCGGCGTGCTGCCGGATGTTGGCGCTGCTCCAGCCTGTCCCGATTGGGTGGATTGGCTGGGTTGGCTGGATTGCCCCGACTGACCGGAGGCGGTGCTGCCTGAGGCGCTGGCGCCGGAGGAGGTTTGGGTCAGGGATTGCCGCTTCGCTTGGGCGATGGCGAGGTCGCGCGAGGCTTTGGCGACATCTTCGCAAGCTTTCTTCGCATCGCCCACCTGATCGTTGCATTGGGCCTTGGCGAGCTTGTACTGGGCATCGGCTTTTGCCTCCTCCAGGTCGAGACGATTCTTTGGGGTATCGCGTGCGTTTACCTTGGCTTGCGCTTCCGATACCTTTTTTTGCCCATCGACTTGGGCCTTGCAGATATCCTTCGCATTGCCCTTCATGTTGTCGCAGTTATCCTTGCCCCCCTGCTGCTGTTGAGCGCCGGATTGATTCTGGGATTGCTGCGACGAAGAACTGGAAGAGGATTGGGCGTGCACGCTTGCCGAAAAAGATAGGGCAAGCGCGGCAGCGATAACGGTCAAGTTTGCTTTCATGGCTGATCTCCTTGTGTTGAGGTGGTCAGCCAGTTGTCAGCAAACTCTATGCCATTCCGTTTAAGAAGTGATGAGGGGAATGATGCATCAACCGCGAAGAGCCTGACGCGCATGGATACGCTTCAGGCTCTTGGCGATGAGTGTTGTGGCAGCGCAGTGGATGCGCGGCCGAACGTGCTTAATCCGCGCCCAGGTAGACGTAGCGGAAAACGAAGATCGCGGCAATGATCCATACGATGGCCGGGACTTCCTTGGCGCGGCCGGTAAACAGCTTCAGGCCCGCATACGAGATGAAACCGAAGGCCACGCCGTTGGCGATCGAGTAGGTGAACGGCATCATCAGAGCGGTGACCACCGCCGGCACGCTTTCGGTGGTGTCGTCCCAGGCGATATCGACCAGCTCGCGCAGCATCAGGCAGGACACGAACAACAGCGCAGGCGCGGTCGCGTACGCCGGCACGGCACCAGCCAGCGGCGCGATGAACAGGCAGGCCAGGAACAGCACGGCAACGGTCACCGCCGTCAGGCCGGTACGGCCGCCGGCCTGCACGCCGGCGGCGCTTTCGATATACGCGGTGGTGCTGGAAGTGCCGAGGAAGGAGCCGGCGACAATCGCGCTGCTGTCGGCCAGGAGCGCCTTGTTCAGGCGGTCCATCTTGCCTTCCTTGAGCAGTCCGGCGCGGTTGGCCACGCCCATCAGGGTACCGGTGGCGTCGAACAGTTCGACCAGGAAGAACACCAGCACGACGTTCAGGATGCCGACCGACAGCGCGGCGGAAATGTCGAGCTTGAACAGGGTCGGCGCAATCGACGGCGGCATGGACACGACGCCGCCGAACTGGTTACCGCCAAAGAAAAAGCTGAGGATGGTGACGGCCACGATGCCGATCAGGATCGCGCCTTTCACCTTCAGGCGGTCGAGCGAGACGATCAGGAAAAAGCCGACGATGGCGAGGATCGCCGGCGCCTTGTGCAGGTCGCCCAGCGTGATGTAGGTGGCCGGATGCGAAGTGATGATGCCGGCGTTCTTGAGCGAGATGATCGCGAGGAACAGGCCGATGCCCGCGGTGATCGCGGTGCGCACCGAATGCGGAATGCCGCGGATGATCATTTCGCGGATGCGCACCAGGCTGACGATCACGAACAGGATGCCGGAAATGCAGACCGCGCCCAGCGCTGCTTCCCAGGAAAAGCCCATGCCCTTGACGACGCCGTAGGCGAAGTAGGCGTTCAAGCCCATGCCCGGCGCCATCGCGATCGGGTAATTCGCGTACAAGCCCATCACCAGCGTGCCGATCGCTGCGGCGATGCAGGTGGCAACGAATACCGCATCCTTGGGCATGCCGGCGTCGCCGAGGATGGACGGGTTGACAAAGACGATATAGGCCATGGTCAGGAAGGTGGTCAGACCGGCCAGCACTTCGGTGCGCACGTCGGTGTTCTGTTCCCTTAGCTTGAAGAGCCGTTCCATCAAACTCATTTTTTTCTCCAGGTTGCGTTAGACCAAGAATTAGTCAGGCCGGTATTTTGCCGCAAGACATCATTGCGTGATCGAAAGACGGTAAAAATTTCGTCAAATATGAAACAGGGGACAGGAAAAACGCGCAGTGGATCCCGGCGCGCTCCGTTCTTGCTGTTGCCGGCCGCAAGTGAAATGGCATTATGAATTCCTCATTGGAAATGACGCCACATGGCAAAGCAGCCGCGTGGACAAAGGGGAAGATGCATGGTACTGTATGAATGAACAGTATGTGGATTTGATGGTCAAATTTCTTTTGATTGATTTGATCGTTGCAAGGTTTTCACGATGTTTTTCCTGCGTTTTTTACAAGTAACGCCGTTATTACTGCTTGTTGGTCGTCTGTGCTGTATCAGGTCATCGCAAAGCCTCGATTCACTCAGTAAAGGAGATCAAGCATGGTAAAGACAGGTGCCTGGGTGGGAGCGGAGCGCTGGTCGAACCGGCATGCGCATCCTAATCAGTGGTCCAGGCCGATTCGCGGCCAGGTTCTCGATTTCTGCGATGTACGCGCTTGGGCCAATTCGATCCATTTCCCGGAAGACGTGCCGAACGTCGGCGACGTGATGGGGATGGCATTGAAGCTGAAGGCGGAAGGCAAGCTCGACGGCTTGACGCCGGTGTGCTGGGATTTCATTACGCACCGGCGGGTGCTGTGGGAAAAGACTGCGGCGCTGCGTCCGTATGAAGACGACGTTTTACTGTGGAAGGCAGCGCGCGCCATGCGGCTCGACCAGATCGAGCATCCGCGCCGGCGCAAGCCGCGCGACATCCGGGAATTCTTGCCGGAGCAGCAACGGCATCTGGTACTCGCCTGAGCGGCAAGCCGGACGGGAACCTGTATTGGCTCCGCGCGGCAATCGCTGTGTTCACGCAATGGCGGCGCTTTTGCCTGCCAGCGCTTGCGCGACGATGCCCAGGGTTTCCTCGATCAGTGAAATAAAGCTTGTCAGCTGCTGGCCGGTTGCACCGTCGCGGGCGAGCGCAGCTTCCAGTTCGGTGGCGGCTGCGGCTAATTCCGTAGCCCCGACATTGGAAGCCATGCCGCGCACGCTGTGCGCAATCGATGCCGCCGCTGCTTGGTCGCCGGCATCGACCGCTGTCTTGAAGCGGGCCAGCGCATCCTGCAGCGTCGGCGTCAGCATGTCCAGTACCTGGTAATACAGCGTCACGTCGCCGGCCAGGCGATCGAGCGTATCGGCGGTGTCGAAGCCGGGTATCTCGATGGCAGGCAGGTCCGGCGCCGGTTCGTCGGCCGCATGCGCGAAATGGGGCACCGCTGATCCCCGTGGCAGCCAGCGCGCCAGCGTCTGGTAAAACAGCGCCGGATTGATCGGCTTGGTGATGTGGTCTTGCATGCCGCTCCTGACGCAGGCTGCGCGCTCCTCCTCGGTGGCGTGGGCGGTCATGGCGATGATCGGCAGCGTCGCAAAGCGCGGGTCCATGCGGATGCTGCGCGTGGCGTCGTGCCCGCCCATTTCCGGCATCTGGATATCCATCAGCACCAGGTCGTACTCGCGCGGGCCTGCGGTCAGCAGTCGTTCCAGGGCGATGCGTCCATTGGCCGCGAGATCAACTTGCAGACCGGCTGCAGCCAGCATTTCTAGCGCGACCTGCTGGTTGACGTCGTTGTCCTCGACCAGCAGGATCTTGCGTCCGTCGAAACGCGGCACGCCCTGTCGCGGTGACGCGGCCCGCACGCCGGTGTCGCGCGCCAGCACGTTGACCAGCGTATCGTGCAGCATCGACTGGTCGAGCGGCTTGAATAGCACGGCCGCCAATGGCGCGGTCTCGGCCTGCCTGATCACTTCCTCACGACCGAATGCGGTCACCAGAATCACTTTGGGCGTGTGCAGCAGGCCGGCTGCGGCGATCGCACTCGCCAGTTCCAGCCCGTTCATGCGCGGCATGCCGAGGTCGGCCAGCACCACGTCGTAAGGCATGGTGGCGTCGGCGCGGCGAATCGCAGCCAGCGCTTCGGCGGCACCGGACTCGGCGTCGGCCGTCAGGCGCAGGCCGGCGATCATCTGCACCAGGATTTCGCGTGCTGCCGGATTGTCGTCGACCACCAGCACGCGGCAGCCGAGCAGGCGTTCCGGCAGGTACGGCAGCATGGCCTGCAGCGCGGCGCCCAGACCAAAGCGCAGCGCGAAGCTGAAAGTGGAGCCGGCGCCGGCCTTGCTGTACAGCGTTAACGTGCCACCCATCATTTCGATCAGGCGCTTGGAAATCGCCAGCCCGAGCCCGGTCCCGCCGTACTTGCGGGTCGTGGAATCGTCCGCTTGGGGAAAGGCCTGGAACAGCCGGCTCTGCTGCTCCGGCGTCATGCCGATGCCGGTGTCGCGCACGTCGAAGCGCAGCTCGACGTCCTTGTGCGACACGCGCTCGACGCGGCAATGCAGCCTCACATCGCCTTGCGGCGTGAACTTGATGGCGTTGCTCATCAGGTTGATCAGCACCTGGCCCAGCCGCAGCGGGTCGCCAACCAAATGTACCGGCACATCGTCGGCCACGTCGAACAGGTAGTGTAAGCCCTTTTCGTGAGCCTTCTGGCTGGTCACGGAATTGACGTTGCCCAGCACTTCATTGAGCGAAAACTCGGTTTGCTCGATATCGAGCTTGCCGGCCTCGATCTTGGAAAAGTCGAGGATGTCGTTGATGATGCCGAGCAGGGAAATCGCGGCGCGGTGGATCTTTTCCACGTAGTCGCGCTGCTTGCCGGTCAGCTCGGTGCGCAGCGCCAGATAGGCCATGCCGATGACCGCATTCATCGGGGTACGGATTTCATGGCTCATGTTGGCCAGGAATGCCGACTTCATGCGCGAGGCTTCCTCCGCTACTTCCTTGGCCGCCTGCAGTGCCTGTTCATGCTCGCGCAGCTCGGCGTTGGTGCGCGACAGTTCCGCTGTGCGCTCCTCGACACGCTGTTCCAGCATGCGTTCGGAACGTTTCAGACTGTCCACCAGCTGCTGCTGCGCCGCTTCCTTTTCGGCCCGGATCAGGTTGAAGCGGTCGGCCAGCGCCAGCGAGAACAGCAGCATCTCCAGCGCCGAGCCGAGCTGCATGCCGTTGGTGGTGAAAAAATTGGTGGGAACCAGGCCGAAGCTGCGCAGTGCCGTCAGCAGCGCCGTCAGCACCAGCGCGCCGAACGCCAGCAGGAAAACGCGCGCGCTGCGCTGGCCGCGCCGTAGGCACACGATTGCCACGAGCGCCGAAAACAGCATGTTGAGCGCATCGATGGCGATGCCGACCTTGACCATCGGAGAGAACGGCAGCCAGATGAAGCCGATCATCTGCAGCACGTTGGCCGCCATGAAGGCGAGCATGACGCGGTCAAGTGCCGGCACGGTAGCCTGGGTCGCCATCAGGTGGCGCTGAAACAGCAGCAGCGCCAGCCCGTTGGAGGCAAAGCCGATCATGCTGGAGATGTTGGCCCAGTGCGGCGACTGCGGCCAGAGGAACTGAAAGCCAATGCCGCTATAGGACAGCAGGCTCAGCGCGCTGGTCGCCGTAAACATCACGTAGTAGAAATAGGAGCGGTCGCGCAGCGAGACGAACAGCAGCAGGTTGTACAGGCCGAGGGCCAGCCACATGCCGAAGTAGAGCGCCTGACCGATGTACTGGCGCAGGCTTTCGGTCTCGAAAGCCTGCGGCTCCCACAGCGTGGCTGGAACGTCGAGCGAACTGTCGGATGCCACGCGCAGGTAGACGGTGGTATCCGAGTGCGCCGCCAGCTGCAGCGGAAAAACGAAATAGCGGTGCGCCAGCGGGCGCTGCGCGAACGGGTAGGCGTCGCCCGCCGTCATCTTGCTGTATCCGCCTTGTTGCGGCACGTACAGAGCGATGTTGTCGAGCTGCGGAAACGCGATTTCGATCCGGCGCTCGATATCGGCCGCGCTACTGTTGCGCAAGGTGACGCGCAGCCAGACGGCGGAAGAGCTCATGCCGAAATTGATGGAGTCGGCTTCCCTGTCCAGCAGCTGCCTGGCCGGGGCGACGAAGCGGGCGGCATTGTGCGGTTGCACGATGTCCTCGATGCTCCACGCACGCGGAACGTGCTGCAGCGCGTCCCAGTATGGCGTCAGGTTAAGCGGCGCCGTATTGCTTGCTTCGACGACGCCGGCATGTGCGGCTGCATTAAATAAAAGCCATGCCACTACCGGCAGGAAGCAAAAGCGGAAGAATCGGAAGAGCACAGCCATCGGGTCAAAGCGTACTGTCAGAAGTTTCAAATATGAAACACATCGTAACTGATCGTAACAGATTCATTCCCTGCCGCGATCAATGCCGAACGAGACAACAGGGAAACAAATTTTCCATTCATTGACAGAAATCAAATATTATCCCTGCAAATAATTGCCAATAGTCAACAATAAGTGACAAATCAGCGGCGTAGTCGCAGTGGCCTAGTGGCCTGCGCAACAGCTGGTCAAGGGAGGGGGAAATGGGTGTCAGTCTGGAATACGAGGCGGTCGTCATCGGTAGCGGCTTCGGCGGTGCGGTGATGGGGGCGCGCCTGTCGAAGAAATGGCCGGGCAGGGTCGCTCTGCTCGAACGCGGCAAGGCCTATGCGCTCGGAGCCTTTCCGCGCAGCCCACACGACATGGCCGACAACGTCTGGTGCCCTGACGGCGACCGGATGCGGCGTCCGCGCGCCGTGCAGCGGCGCAAGGAAAGGCGCGGCCATCTGGATGGCCTGTTCGACATCCGCCATTTCGACCGGATCGATACCGTTACCTCTGCCGCCCTGGGCGGCGGTTCGCAGATTTATGCCAATGTGTTCCTGCGCCCGCCGGCTGCGGTGTTCGAGCAAAACTGGCCCTGCAATGTCAGCCGCGACGCGCTCGCGCCATATTACGACGTGGCGCAGCAGGTGCTCGGCGCGCGTCCCGTGCCACCGGCGGAAGGTCCGCACGACCGGCGCTACATCCGGCGCACCGGGCATTTCCAGGCTTTTGCGCGCGCCGAGCGGCTGCCGACGGCGCTGGCCGACATCTGCGTCTTCTTCGGCAATGGCTACAGTGACGGCAGCGGGCCGCCCACGCCGCTGGGCGTGCAGGAAACGAACCGCTACGGCGCGCTGCAGACCTCGTGCACGTACTGCGGGGAGTGCGACATTGGCTGCAACGTGCAGGCGAAGAATTCGCTCGACCGCAATTACCTGCATGCGGCGCAGGCGCGCTACCGGCTTGCCATTCGCACCGGATCGGAAGCGGTGCGCATTGTGCCGCTCGACGCGCAGCTGCAGGACGATCCGGACGGCGACGGCCGTCACGGCTACCGGGTGGTATATCGCGATGTACAAAGCGGCGTCGAGCATGGCGTCACCGCGCGCCGCGTGGTGCTGGCCGCCGGTACGCTGGGCAGTACAGAACTGCTGTTGCGCTGCCGCGACGTGCATGCCACGCTGCCGCGCATTTCGGCCTGTCTGGGTCAGCGTTTTTCCGGCAATGGCGATTTCCTTGCGTTTGCGCTGGACGGCAAGCGCGAGATCGATTCCACCTACGGCCCGGTGATCACCCAGTACGCCGACCATCGCCTGTTCGACCGGCTCGACCGCAGCCAGGCCTTCCTGCTGCAGGATGCCAGCTACCCGACCCAGGCCGGGTGGGCGGTGGCGGCGGTTGGCCCAATCATGCATCCGCTCGCAAAGCTGTGGCAGGTGCTCCGGTATGCATTCGACCGCGCTTATCCCGGGCGCAAGCGCAACAGCGCCGGCTATCTGATGCAGAAACTGTTTTCGCATGACGTGTCGCGCTACAGCGCCGTATTGCTGTGCATGGGGCTCGACACGGCCGACGGCACGCTGCGCCTGAACCGGCACGGCTATCTCGACATCGACTGGCCGCAGGACAGCAATCGTCCGCTGTACAACGCGATCGTCCGGCTCGGCAAGCGCTTCACGCGCTTCATCGGCGGCCGGCGCTATCTGCCGATGCCGAACTGGCTATGGCCGATCAATAACAATGTGACGGTCCATCCGCTCGGCGGCTGCGCGCTGGCGGATTCGCCGCAGCTGGGCGTGGTGAGCGCGCGCGACGGCAGCCGCGGCCAGGTGTTCGGTTACCAGGGGCTGTATGTGGCGGATGGCTCGCTGATGCCGACCGCGCTCGGCGCCAACCCGGCAGCAACCATCACTGCGCTGTCGGAATGGATCGCCCACGAGATGACGGGAAATGTGCCGGACGCCGATCTGTGACGGCCTTCCATCCCGGGAAAACGGATTTTCACCAGAGAAGGCTGCTCGATGCCAAACAACCTGCACAGCGTAACAATCGCATTTTCCGAAGTCATGAAGGGCTACGTCAGCGCCGAAGCCACGACGTTTGCGCACGGTTATGCCGATGGCGAGGCAGCCGGCCACAGCATGTCCCTGCATGTCACCGTCAGCATCGGCGACCTGGCATCGTTCCTTCAGCAGCCCGACCATGCCGGCGCCTTGTCCGGTTACATCGACTGTCCGCTGCTGGGCGGGCGCTGCCCGGTACGCGCGGGCACATTCCGACTGCTGGCCGATAGCGCCGACCTCAACCGCAAGGTGATGTATTACCAAGCGTATTGCGAGACGCCGCAGGGCGAGCCGTTCACGTTCATCGGCGAAAAACAGGTGCAGCACAACGCGCCGCTCGACCTGTGGCGCGATACCACGACCTTGTTCGTCAACGTGTTCCGCGGCCATGCCGACCCCGCCCGGCCCGCCCAGGCGACGCACTGGGCTTGCGGCATTCTCAGCCTCGGCCTGACGGATTTCATGCGCGTGTTGCGCGGAATGCGTGCGACCGCTGCCGACGGCGGCGTCAGCCTGGAGGGACTGGCGGCGTTCGGCGCCTTCTTCGCCGGCAAGCTGTGGGACGTGTACGGCCCCGCGCTGCCTCCGCCGCTTCATCAGCCGGTGCCGCATTTTGCGCGCTTTACCAGCGAAGGCGTCGCCGACGCCGCCATCACCGTGCATCCGTTTTCCACCGCCGACGGCCTGGGACTGACGCTCACGAACTACCGGCGCGCCACCTGCGACGACGTGGTCCTCGTCGTGCACGGGCTGACAACGTCGTCGGACATGTTCATCATGCCCGAGCATCGGAACCTGGTGCAGACCCTGCTCGACGATGGCTTTGGCGACGTCTGGATGCTCGATCACCGTGGCAGCAACCGGTTTCCCTACAACCTGTCGCGCAGCAGGTACAACCTGGACGACATCGCATTGTTCGACCACCCGGCGGCGGTCGCCGAACTGCGCCGACACATCGGACCGCATCGCCGCATCCATGTCATCGCGCACTGCGTCGGCGCGTTGACGATGGCGATGAGCCTGTTCGGCAAGGCGGTGCAGGGCATCCGCAGCGTGATCCTCAACAGCGTGGCGCTTACTCCCCACGTGCCGGCATGGTCGAAGGTGAAGCTGGCGGTGGGACCGTGGGCCTCCGATTACCTGCTCGGCATCGAATACTACAATCCGCGCTGGCGGCGCCAGCGCGGCTGGTCGGTCGGCACGCTGCTGGCGGCGGGCGCCGACCTGCTGCACCGGGAATGCACGTCGCCCGAATGCCACATGCTGAGCTTCATGTGGGGAAGCGGCGATCCCGCGCTGTTCAACCACGAGAACATGGCGCCGGAAACGCACGACCGGCTGGGCGATCTGTTCGGCGGCATATCGGTGCACTACTACCGGCATGTCAACAAGATGGTCAGGAGCGGCAACACCGCGGTCAAGTTCGAGCCGGGCAATCCGCGCTACGCGGCGCTGCCGGACAATTACATGGAGTGCGCGGCCGACATTCCTACCCCGACGCTGCTGATCCAGGGGCAGGACAACCGCGTATTCGCCGATTCCATCATCCAGTGCCACGCGCGGCTGGAAAAGATCGTGCCGGGGCGGCACCGGCTGCATGTGTTTCCCGGCTACGGTCACCAGGATATCTTCATGGGCAAGGATGTCGCGGCCGATATCTTCCCGCGCCTGCTGGCGTTCCTGCGGGAGCACGCGCGTGACTGACGCCGCACCTGGCCTGGTGCTGTGGCCGGCCGGCACCGCGCAGCGCAACCGGCTGTGCGTGCTGATCTCCGACATCCATTGCACCGATTGCACGGTGGGCAATCAGACCGCGTCGGAGGCCGACTGGCAGCTTTTTTTCGAACAGATGGCCTTTGCCGTCTGCAATCCTGGCGACATGACCGTCACGCCGGCGGTGCAGCAGGTCGAGGAGCTGATCCTCATCCTCAACGGCGACATCGTCGACCTGGTCCGCAGCAGCAAATGGGCGCAAGCCGGCGTCTATCCGTGGCACCGGGATGATCCGCGCTTCGAGCAGGTGCTGGTGGAAATCATGCGCGACATCGTCGCGATCCATGCGAAGGAAAGGCCGGACGACAGCGAGCAGCCGTATTCCGGGTTTTTCTACTGGATGCGGAAAAGCGTAGGCCGGCTGCGCGAGCGGGGGATCGCCACGACGATCGTCCCCATCGTCGGCAACCATGACAAGGAATTGCAGGTTTCTCCGGCGGCGCGCCAGGTGTTCTACGAGGAGTGCCTCGGCCTCACCGCGCTCGACATTTCCGACAGCTACCGCGCCTGGGTCGCCGCGCAGCTCGGCACCTCCCGTGACGAGTTGTATCCCTGCCTGCCGTTCTATTTCGCCGACACCGGCCTGCGGCTGCTGGCCACGCACGGGCAGTGGCGCGACCAGGATAATGCGCGCGCAACATCGCACTGGAATGCGCGGTGCGGCTGGCTGCCGCAGCAGTGGCGCAAGGAGCGCTACCGGGCGTTCAGCGATCCGTGCTTTGGCGATACGGTGGCCGCCGGCATGCTGTCGCACTTCATCTGGAGCACCGAGGCCGCCATCGATCGGGCGCTGCCGGGCGCCAAGCGCCTGTGCAACCTGCTCGACGAAATGGACTTGTACCGCCCGTCGGTGGCGGCTGTGGTACGCCTGCTGCGTGAATCGCGACGTCAGGCGCGCCGGCTGCCACAAGCGCGCGATTTGCATGAAACAGTACTGTGCTGCTTTCGCGCCAGCCTGCGCGCCTGGCTGGCGCATACGGCGACCTGGGACAGCGCCTGGGGCACCACGAAAATCGGACTGATCGGATTGAGTTGCCTGTCGCGCCTGCGTTGGTACTGGCTCGACATGCTGCTCATGCGCCTGATGGCCAAGGCGCAGGAGCCGGAAGCAAGCATCGCGACCCGATCCCTGCTGGCGCTGCCGGCCTTCCAGCCCGCCTATCGCGCACTCGGCTTGCGCCTGCATGTGGAGGGGCATACCCACGTGGCATTGGAAGCCGATGTGCAATTCCCGCAGCCACGCCAGGGGCGCAACAACTATACCTACGTCAATTTGGGCGCCTGGCGCGATACGATCCTGCCCAAGCGCAATCGCGGCTACCGGCGCCGCGGTGTTGGCCGGGCATTGTTCATTTTCGACCTGGCACGTCTGGCGCAGCGCGCCCCGGCCGATTCCTACCGCTTCTACGTGCGCGACATGACTGGCTGGGGCGACCGGCTGGATAGCTGGTGATCGTCGTTGCCGGACAAGGCGCAAATGCCATGAATATGGGATTGCTGAGTAGCAAGTCTTGCAACATAGTCGCATAGGCCGGCAATCGGCCATTCCCGCTCGCGTCACCGGCAGCCTGGGCACTGCCGCCGCATCCTGCAGCCTTACTTGCGGCGCCGGCGATGACGTCCCGGACCGAAGAACGATGTCCGCACCAACCGAATACGTATGAAGCCGAGCAGCACGCTATTTCGCAAGCATCTGATCAACTTTGTCGCCCTGGCCGGCCTGCTGCTGCTGGCCTGCGGGGCGGCCGTCCTCTATCTTTCCTGGCAGGATAGCCGCGACGCCTTCCTCAACCTGCAGCGCGAGCGCGCCGAGGCGGCTGCGGACGGCATTGCGCAGCGTCTGTCGGGGCTCGTGCACCAGATCGGCGCCAGTGCGCCGCTGCAGCCGGGGCAAGACGCTATTGCGCATCGCACGCATGAAATCACCGTGTTGCGCCAGTTGCCGGGGATTTCCGACATCCTGTTGCTTGACCACGAAGGCCGCGAACTGCTGCGCATGCCGCGCGCCGGTTCGCAGGCGGACGGCAGCAAGACCGATTATTCGCTCAGTGCCGCATTCCAGGCGGCGCGCTCGGGTCAGCCGTATATCAGCCCGGTCTATTCAGGCGGCGACCACGAGCCCCACATCACGATCGCCATGGCGGCCGGACCGGAGGCTGGTGTCACCGTGGCCGAGATCGATCTGCGCTTCCTGCTGGACGGGCTGAGCCGGATTGCCGCCAGCGGGCCTGTCTACGTGGCCGATGCGCACGGACAAGCGATTGCGCTGGCCGATCCCGAGTTGAAGCTGCAGAAAGCCGGCCTGGCATACCCGATGGCCGACATGGACGCGCAGGCGATGGTGGCGCCATTGGGCTGGAAAGTATCGATCGAGGCGGCACCGTTGTCCACGCTGGCTACGCTTGGCGTCGCGCTGCTGCTGGCCGGGCTGATGATGGCGGCGACGGCCGGACTGATGATGGCGAACCGCATGAAACGGCAAGTCGCCGTATTGCGGGCAAAACATGAGCAACTGGAACGGCGGGCGGCCCACTTCGAGCATGCCGCGCAGGATGCGCAGCAGGAAAAGCAGGCGGCAGAACTCGCGCACACGCACCTGCGGGACATGATCGATGCCTTGCCGCTGGCGGTGTACCAGTACCGCGAGGCGGCCAACGGCGAATCCGGCTTCACCTTCGTCAGCAAGAATGCGCGCGGCGTGCTGGGGGTGGAGGCGGCAGCGATCATGGCCGACAAGCAGGCGCGCTGGCGCACCACGCTTCCTGAGGACCGGGTCGTGATCGAGCCGGTCCTGCAGCAAGCGTTGGCTGCACGCCAGCCGGTGGATTCGCATCAGCGCGTGCAGGTGGGCGGCGCCACGCGCTGGGTCCGATCCTGCACGGCCATGCCGCGCCAGGTCGACCGCGGCTGGATCTGGAACGGTTGCTGGCTGGACGAGACAACGGCGCGCAGGCGGGAAGAGGACATGCAAAAGGGCCGGGAAGAGGCGGAAAACCTGGCGCGCGCCAGGTCTGCCTTTCTGTGCAATATCAGCCAGGAAATCCGCGCGCCGCTCAATTCCATCATCGGCTTGAGCCAGCTCGCGCTCAACGTCGACCTAACGGCGCCGCAGCGCGACTGCATCGGCAAGATCCACCAGGCCGGCACCGACCTGTCCGCCGCCATCAACGACATCCTGGACTTTGCCAGGATCGACGCCGGCAAGCTCGTGCTCGCCTCCGCCGATTTCCGGCTCGACCATGTTATCGACAATGTTGCTGCCGCATTCGGCCGGGCGGCCGCCGGCAAGGGACTGGCACTGACCTTCAGCGTGCCGCGCAGCCTGCCACGCGCGCTGCGCGGCGATCCCCTGCGCCTGGAGCAGATTCTCGCCAACCTCGCGGGCAACGCCATCAAGTTCACCGAGCGCGGCGAAGTGGCGGTGCGCGTCGAGCGCGTGTACAGCACCGACACCCATGTCATGCTGCGGTTCGTGGTGCGCGACACCGGTATCGGCATGTCAGACCGGCAGCGCGAGCGCTTGTTCGAGATGCCGCCGCGCGAGGGCCGCGCAGGTGCGAACGGTAGCATCGGGCTCGGTCTGATCATTTGCCGGCGCCTGGTCGACATGATGGGCGGCGCCATCGCCGTCGAAAGCCGGCCCGGCGCCGGCAGCACGTTCTGCTTTACGGCCAGGTTCGGGCTCGGCACGGCCGAAGCGCAGCCGGACGACGGCATCGACGGCATGCGCGTGCTGCTGGTGGAAGACAATGCGCTCAACCAGCAAGTCGTGGCCGAGCTGCTGGAGGGGGCGGGCGCGCAGGTGAACGTGGCTGGCAACGGACGCATCGCGCTTGAAAAACTGAAGTCGGACGCGCCATTCGACGTCGTGCTGATGGACTTGCAAATGCCGGAGATGGACGGCTTCGAGGCGACTGCCACGCTGCGTTCCGACCCTGCCTTGGCCGAACTGCCGGTGCTGGCCCTGACCGCCCACGGCACGCAACAGGACCGGGCACGCTGCATCGCCGCCGGCATGAACGACCACCTGACCAAGCCGGTCGTCCCTCACGTGCTGATCGATGCGCTCAAGCGCTGGGGCTGGCGCGCGCGCCAGGACAGGCAGGGCGCGGCCGCCGCAGGAAGACCCCAGCCGGAACATGCCTTCTGGCATACACCGCCGCGCGTGGCCGCAATGAAGGGCGGGACGCCGGCAGATGGCCGGGCCGCCGGGCGGATTTCGAAAGAGACCTTTCAGCAGCTGGTCGGCTACCTGTCGAGCGGCGACCGCGTTGCCCTGGACTGTTTTGCCGCGCACCGCGACGAGCTGGCCTGCGCGCTCGGCCGCAAGGTGGAGCAACTGGAGCAGGCGATCGGCGCGAGCGACTTCGAAACAGCCCTCGGCCTGCTGGACAATGTGATGACGCGGCTCGATTTCGGGTTCGGGCGCTAAGCCCTCCGCGCCCTGCCACGCGCCGCCTGGCCGCTTGTTGATAACAAGTCAACGCCGGCGCCCCTCAAGACTCCTTCAACTGCTGCCGTAAACGAGGTGACGGGAGCGCTCGGCGCATGCGCGCAGCGCCCCGGCCCGCCGCATGAGCAAGCAGAGGAGGACAGCATGAGCACCATCGTCACATTCAGCAGCGCGCACGTACTGACCTCCGAATTCTTCATGACGCGCCGCCCGGTGCTCGACAGCCGCCAGCATCTGGCGGCGCATGAATTGCTGTTTTGCCAGGCAGGCGCGGAGGGGGGCACAGCCGCTGTCATCGCCGACGTCATGCAGCATGGCGTAACGCGCATCCTCGGCGACATGCCCGCCTACCTGCAGGCCGACGCGGCCTTACTGGAAAGCGACCTGATGCAGGCCATCCCGCCGCAGCACGTGGTGCCGGCCATTCCGGCGTCGACTCCAGTGACGCCGCATCTGGTATCGCGCATCGGGCAACTGGCGCAGGAAGGCTTCGTGTTTGCGCTCGATGCCGCCAGCGATGCGCAGGCGGTGCGCCAGTGGCTGCCGCTGGTTGCCACGGTCAGGATCGATATCGCAGCGGTCGCGCCGGAACGGCTTGCGATCCTGTGCCGGGATTTCAAGGCACAGGGCAAGCAGTTGCTGGCGCAGGGCGTCGACACGTTCGCGCAATTCGAGGTGTGCAGCGCGCTCGGCTTCGACTACTTCGAAGGCTATTACTTCATCAAGCGTCAGGCCCAGAGCGGCAAAAAGCTCAATCCCACGCAACAGGCGATTACCGAACTGATTGCGCTGATCGACTCCGATGCCGCCGATGCCGAGATCGAACGCTGCATCAAGACTAATGTCGCGCTCGGCCTGAACCTGCTGCGGCTGGCCAACACGCCGGCCACCAGCTCGCACCGCATCGATTCGCTGCGCCAGGCGCTTGCCGTGGTCGGGCGCAATCAGTTGCGGCGCTGGCTGCAGATCATGCTGCATGAAGAGATGAGCATCGATGCCCACCGCATGATGCCCTTGCTGATGCAGGCAACGACGCGCGGCCGCTTGCTGGAGCTGGTGGCGCACAAGCTGGTGCCGGGCAATCGCGGCATCGGCGACACCGCTTTCATGGTCGGCATCATGTCGCTCATGGATACCGTGTTCGGCATGCCGATGCAAGAGATCCTGCAGCACATCCCGGTGGTCGACGAGGTGCGCGACGCGCTGTTGTCGCGGCAGGGCTATTTCGGCATGCTGCTGACGCTGGCGGAACATACCGAGCGGATCGACCGGGACTGCCAGCAGCTGCAGCAGCAGATGGCGGGCCTGAGGCTGTCGCATAACGACCTGTACCTGCTGCAACTGGCGGCGTTCGAGTGGAGTGATCAGGCGTCGCGCAACCTGCATTAGCAGGCTGTTGAAAAACTAGTGCGCGGTTCGCCACGGCGCTTGCCGGGCGCTTCTCCTATTTCCTGGAAATGAAGCGGTTGCCGTCGATGTAGAAGCGCAGATTTTTTTCCGCCCACTCCTGCGCGTAGGCCACGCCGATGCGTGGCCGTTCGACGATGGAAATGGGTGCTTCCAGCCCCGGGTCTTCGATGTGGAAATCCTCGCTCGTCAGGTCGTGTCCGTTCAGGCGGCGGTCGATGCCCATCGCGCCGCACAGCAGGCCGGGCCCCTTGGTGTTGCCGTCGAGATGAGCAACCGGTTCCAGCGCGCGCAGCAGGACCGCGGTGCCGTGGCCTTGCGGCTCGGTCACTACGTTCATGCAATGGTAGACGCCATAGATGAGGTACACGTAGGCATGGCCCGGCGGGCCGTACATCACGCTGGTGCGCGGCGTGATCCCTTTCGACGAATGCGATGCCAAATCGTGCGCGCCGACATAAGCCTCCACTTCGACGATTCTCCCGACGCGCGCCACGCCGCCGCCTACGCGCACCAGGTGCTTTCCCAATAAGTCGCGCGCGACCTCGACCGTGTCGCGCTCGTAAAATGAGCGAGGAAGTGTTGTGTTGTTCTTCATTGCGCTTTGGGCTATGCCACCGGCTCCGCGAAGATTTTATCGCTGGCCAGGAACTCGCCCAGGATATCGGCCGGCACCGCCGAGCTGTAGTAGTAGCCCTGCACTTCATGACAGCCGAATTGGCGCAGGCGCTCGAGCTGCTCGCGCGACTCGACGCCTTCGGCGATGACGCCCAGCTTCAGGCTGCGCGCCAGATTGATGATGGCGCAGGTGATGGCTTCGTCGTCCGGATTGTCCAGCATGTGCGCAATGAATGAGCGGTCGATCTTGATCTTGTCGATCGGTATCTGCTTCAGGTAGCTCAGGCTGGAATAGCCGGTGCCGAAATCGTCGATGTTGATCTTCACGCCCACACTGCGCAGGTTGCGTGCCAGTTCCGCCACTTGCGGCGCGCGGCGCATGATCGCGCTTTCGGTGATTTCCAGCCCCAGGCAGGCGGGATCGGTGTGGGTATCCTGGAGCAGACGGGTAATGAAGGTGGCAAATCCCTTCTGCTGAAATTGCAGCGGCGACACGTTGACCGAAAGCGGGATCGGACGCAAGCCTTCCTGCTGCCAGCGACGGCTTTGCAGGCACGCTTCGCGCAGCGCCCATTCGCCGAGGGTGCCGATCAGGCCGCGCTCTTCCGCCACCGGGATGAATTCCGCCGGCGACAGAACTTCCTTGTCCTGCTGGCGCCAGCGCAGCAAGGCTTCTGCCCCGATCACCTTGCCGGACATGATGTCGACCTGCGGCTGGTACAGCAGGCGCAGGTCGTGCGCGTCGATCGCATGCCGCAACTGGCGCTCGACATACAAGCTGCGCGTGAGCTGGCGGTTGAGCTCGGGCGTGAAGAACTGGAAGTTGTTGCGGCCCTGGCTCTTGGCCTGGTACAGCGCGGCGTCGGCATGCTTGAGCAGATCGGGGAGTGCGCGGCCATCCTCGGGGAAGACGCTGATGCCGATGCTGATGGTGGCATGGACCTGTTGCTCCTGCAGCATGAACGGCTGGGCCGTAAGGTGCAAGATTTTTTCCGCCACGGCCGCTGCCTGCTCGCCGCGTTCTATGTCGGGCAGCACCACCACGAATTCGTCGCCGCCCAGGCGCGCCACGGTGTCTTCCTCGCGCACGCATTGCAGCAGGCGTTCGCCGATGGAGCGCAGCAGCAGGTCGCCGGCCTGATGGCCGAGCGAATCGTTGACATGCTTGAAGTTGTCGAGGTCCATGAACAGCACGGCAACCTTCTTGCTGCTACGCAGCGCCATGTGGGTGGCCTGCGCCAGGCGGTCGTTGAACAGCGTGCGGTTGGGTAGCGAGGTGACGTTGTCGTAGTACGCCAGCGCCTGCACCTGCTGCTCGGCGGCTTTGCGCAGCGTAATGTCGGTGGAAACGCCGTCGATGCGCAGCGGCTGCCCCGTCATAGCAAAGACCATTTGACTGCGGCAATGTACCCAGCGCAACGCGCCGTCGTTGCGCACGATACGGAATTCCATGTCGCAGGAAGGATGCGCGGGATCGAAGCCCCGCAATGCCTGGTCGATCTGCGGCCGGTCTTGCGGATGAATGACGTCCAGCCACAGGTGCGGGTTGCGCTCGAAGTCTGATGGCGCGTAGCCATAGATTTCTTCGACCGAACGGTTCATGTAGTTCAGCCTGCCCAGGCCGGGCGAGAAGGACCAGACTACGTCATGAATCGAGGCCAGGATGCTATTGAGCTTATCCCGGCTTTCCTGCAGCGCCGCCTGCGCCTGCTTGCGTTCGCTGATGTCGCGCGAAATCATCTGGACGAGCGTCTTTCCCGACAGGGTGAGCGTGCGCGCACTGACTTCGACCGGCAGGGTGCTGCCATTGGCATGCTGCTGCAGCAGCTCGAACACTGCCGTTCCCTCGTCGCGCAACTTGGCGAGGGTCGACTCCAGCAGCGCATGGCAGGAAGGCGGGAACAAGTCTTCGATGCACATGCGCAGCAAGGCATCGTGTGTGAGGCCGAGCAGCTGCGACGTCTTGTCGTTGGCTTCCAGAATATGGCCCTTGGCATCGGCCAGTATGATCATGTCGTTCGCATAGCGCGACAGGTAGTCGTATTGCCGCTGCAGGCGCTGCCTTTCGGCGGCTGCCTGCAATGCTTCCAGCCGCATGTCGCTCTGCTGTTTGCGCAGCCACGACAGGGCGGCCAGCGCCAGCAGGCAGGCGAAGGCCGCCGTGATGCTGCCGACGGTCCAGGCCAGAATGCGCAGGTTCCCGCGGATCTGGCCGTGGTTCAGGGCCGTGATGAGGAACCACGGCGTGCCGTGGATCTTGCGCGCGGCCGATATCCAGGCATCTCCCTGATTGTCGTGCAGCATGAAATGCGCGGCAGGAGTGCGCGCCGAAGCGTTCAGTTGCTGCACGGTTATCGGTAAGGGACTCTGGAAGTGCAACTGCCCGGGTTCGCCGTTGCTGGAGGCGATGAGGATACGGGAATCGCGTATTTCAACCAGGAATACCTCGGTGGAAGTATCAAAGAGCGGCATCGCATGCACGAACGGCTCGAGCGGCAGATCGGCGTTGGCCCTCAGGAAGAGCACCGAGGCGGGGGCCTCGACATTCTCGCGTGCCGGGAGGATCGGGCTGAAAAAATCCACGATTTGGCCGGGACCTGCGGCTGGCAAGGCACGAATCGATGAAATTTCCGTCTGCGTGCCGGCAAGCGCGCGCAGCATTGCCTGTTGCGATGCCGCGTCCAGCGGCGGCGGGCGGTCTTCGGTCGATACCAGCAGCCCGCCGTTCCTGTCGAGGATGGCGACCTCGATGTAGCCATAGGTGATCTTGATGGTGGCTAGCTGCTCGCGCAACTGGCGCCTGAATCCATTGTGGGGTGAGCCGCGTGCCATCCAGCTGTTGATTGCTTCGCCCAGGAAACGGCCACCGCCAAAAACCATCGCGTCGCCCAATCTTTCCTGTGCCCAAGCCGATACGGCAGCGGTACGGATATCGGCCACACGGTCCAGGGTCGCTTCGAATTGCCTTTCCTCGTTTTGCACCAGCCGGCGATAGACCAGGTAACTGATCGCCACGGAAAGAAAAAATAGCAGCACGAGCAAGGCTGCCGCCAGGCGGGCGTGCCGTGCGTTCCTGTCGCCGTTTCTTGTAAAGAGAGAGATATGCATGTGCAAAAAAGGTGCACTGCAGGCGCACTGCAGATGCACGACATCCGGCACGGCGCGGGATGTGCGCCGCCAATGGTATGACTGGCTGGCGGCGGGCCCGTTCGACGGAAGGGGCGGTGCGGCATGTTTTATTGCGCCATCTCAGGTTTGCCGTGCGGACGCTTTTTTGCGGAACTTACCAGGTGTCGATGAACGGCCGCTTCTTGCCGGAGCGTGGCGCAGCCGGCGGCACCGAGCGCAGCCCGCGCAATACCCAGCGGCGCGTGTCGAGCGGGTCGATCACGTCGTCGATTTCCAGGAACGACGCCATGTTGATCGCCTTGCCTTGTTCATAGGAGGCGGCCACCATGTTCTCGAACGCGGCGCGGCGCTGTTCCGGATCGGCAATGGCTTCCAGTTCCTTGCGATAGCCGAGCCGCACCGCGCCTTCCAGTCCCATGGCGCCGAATTCGCCGCTGGGCCAGGCGACGGTGAAGAAGGGCGCGTGGAAGCTGCCGCCGGCCATTGCCTGCGCGCCCAGGCCGTAGCCCTTGCGCAACACGACCGTGAAAAACGGCACGCTGATGCTGCCGGCGGTGACAAACATGCGCGACACGTGGCGCACCATGGCCGTCTTCTCCGCGTCCGGCCCCACCATGAAGCCGGGTGTGTCGCACAGCGACAGGATCGGCAGGTCGAAGGCATCGCACAGCTGCATGAAACGTGCCGCCTTATCGGCCGCGTCTGCATCGATCGCACCGCCTAGGTGTATCGGGTTATTGGCGATCAGGCCGAACGGGCGGCCTTCGATGCGGATCAGCGCGGTGACGATGCCGGCGCCGAACTGGCGGCGCAATTCCAGCACCGAATCCCGGTCGGCCAGCGTGTCGATGATGCGGCGGATGTCATAGGAGCGCAGCCGGTTTTCCGGGATCAGGTGGCGCAATTCGCGCTGATCGGCGCATTCCCAGGCGGCGACGGTGCCCTGGAAGTACGACAGGTATTGCTTCGCCGCCCGCACCGCCTCTTCTTCGTCGCGCACCACCACGTCGATGACGCCGTTGGGCGCCTGCATGCTGACCGGACCGACTTGTTCCGGCTCGAACACGCCGAGTCCGCCGCCCTCGATCATGGCCGGGCCGCCCATGCCGATGGTGGCGTTTTCGGTCGCGATGATGACGTCGCAGCAGCCGAGAAAGGCGGCATTGCCGGCAAAGCAGCGCCCGGAGACGATGCCCACGCGCGGCACCAGGGCGCTGAGCCTGGCAAAGTTAATGAAGGACATCACGTCCAGCCCGGCCACCAGCAACGCGTCGGTGTCGCCGGGCCGGCCGCCGCCGCCTTCGGCGAAGATTACCAGCGGCAGCCGCCACTGTTCGGCCAGTTGGAACATGCGGTCGGTCTTCTTGTGGTTCATCATGCCCTGGGTGCCGGCGAACACCGTGTAGTCGTAGGACAGCACCATGCAGCGCGCGCGTTCGTCGCTAAACAGTTCGCCGTTGACGCTGCCGACGCCGGCCACCAGCCCGTCGGCCGGGCTGATCCGGATCAGCTCGTCGAGCGGTCGGCGCCGCCGCTGCGCGGCGATCGCCAGCGCGCCGTATTCGATGAAGCTGTCGGTATCGCACAAGTCATCGATGTTCTCTCGCGCGGTGCGCTGGCCGGTCTTGCGGCGGCGCGCCACCGCGTCCGGGCGGGCCGCATCCAGTCCGGCCTCATGGCGCGCATGCGCTTCGGCCAGGTCGGCGCGGATATGGTCGAGGTCCGTTTCGGCGGCATGCTGCGTATCGTCGCGTTCGATCTGTGCCGGCTCGATGAACAGCAGCGCGTCGCCATGCGCGAGCACATCTCCCGCCTTCGCCGCAATCAGGCGCACGTGGCCGGCCGCATCAGCCTTGACGATGTGTTCCATCTTCATCGCCTCGATCACCGCCACCTGCTGGCCGGCCACCACCGCGTCGCCTTCCAGCACGTCCAGCGACACGACTGACCCCTGCATCGGCGCCGCCACGGCGACCGTTCCTGCCGGCGCTTGCGGCCCGCGCCGCGGCGGCGAGGTCAAATCCGCGTCCTCGCCGGCCGACGCGAAGTACAGCTTGCGGTGCTCGCCGCCTTCGGCTTCCAGCAGCGCGTCGATGTGCTGTTCGACATAGCGGGTATGCACGCGGTTGGCCACCACGTCAGGCTGACGGATCAGGTTTTGCAGAAAGCCGATATTGGTGTCGACGCCCTCGATGCGGAATTCGCACAATGCGCGATAGGCGCGCGTCAGTACGTCCGGGTAATGCCGCGACGGGCTCGACACGACGACCTTGGCCAGCAGCGAATCGAAGTTCGGGCTGGTGGCATAGCCGGCATAGCCGAAGGTGTCGACGCGCACGCCGGGGCCGGACGGCGGCTCGAATGCGGTGAGCCTGCCGCCGGCGGGCAGGGCCGCGCCGGTGGCATCCATGGTTTCCATGTTGATGCGCAACTGCACCGCAAAGCCGCGCGGCGCCGGTATCTCGTGCTGCATCAAGCCGAGCTGCGCGAGCGTGCCGCCATTGGCGATTTGCAGCTGGGCCGCCACCAGGTCGATGCCGGTGACTTCCTCGGTCACCGTGTGCTCGACCTGCAGGCGCGGATTGGCTTCGATGAACATGAAGCTCGCGGCGTCGCCATGGGCATCGGCGTCGACCAGGAATTCGAAGGTGCCCAGGCCGCGGTAGCGCACCGCCTGCGCCAGTTGCACCGCAGCCTGCGCGATTCGCTCACGCAGCGGTTGCGGCAGGGTGGGGCTGGGCGCGATTTCGACCAGCTTCTGATTGCGCCGCTGCAGCGTGCATTCGCGCTCGCCCAGCTGCGCGACCTGTTCGCCGTCGCCCACGATTTGCACTTCGATATGGCGCGCGCGGCGCACCAGCTGTTCGACATAGACGGCGTCGCTGCTAAATGCCGCCAGCGCTTCCGACTGGCAGCGCGCATATGCTTCGTCGACCTCTTCCATGCGCAGGACGGCGCGTATGCCGCGCCCGCCGCCGCCGGCCAGCGCCTTGATCATCATGGCGCCGCCTTCTCCCTGCGACGCCAGGAACGCGCGCGCCTGCTCCAGCGATGTCGGCCCCTGCGTGCCCGGCACGACGGGTACTTGCCGCTGCTGGGCCAGGTCGCGCGCGGCGGCCTTGTCGCCGAACAGGGCGAGCACTTCCGGCTGCGGGCCGACGAACAGGATGCCTTCCTCCTTGCAGCGGCGCGCAAAATGCGCGTTCTCGCTCAGGAAGCCGTAGCCGGGATGAATCGCGTCGCACCCGGCGCGGCGCGCGGCGACTACGATCTGCTCGATGTCGAGATAGGCCGCTGCGCCCTTGCCGGCGAGCGCATAAGCGTCATCGGCCTTGCGCAGGTGCAGGGACGCGGCGTCGTCTTCCGAGTACACCGCGACTGTCGCAATGCCCAGTTCGGCGGCGGCGCGCGCGATGCGAATGGCGATTTCGCCGCGGTTGGCGATCAGCAGTCTGGCGATGGTCATGGTTTCTTTGACGTTCCGGTGTTGCGTTTCTGTTGAATTTTCGTCCGGGCAGGCTGTGCGCCGGCGATCTTGAGCATGATCTGGGTCAGCTGGCCGACCATTTCCTC
Source organism: Noviherbaspirillum autotrophicum (assembly GCF_000818395.1). Lineage (GTDB taxonomy): Bacteria > Pseudomonadota > Gammaproteobacteria > Burkholderiales > Burkholderiaceae_D > Noviherbaspirillum > Noviherbaspirillum autotrophicum. The sequence goes on from NZ_JWJG01000028.1 coordinate 2,004,018, forward strand.
GGGGGCGATTTCGCCGTCCGGCTTGTACCAGGTGTACAGCGATGTGGCGACGCCGCCGATGGCCAGGGCGGTCAGCTTGGCATTCTCGAAATCGCAGTCGCCGCTTTTCTTGCATTCTTCCAGCAGGACGCTCAGTTCGCGGTAAAAGCGGCGCGCCATGGTGCGCAGCGATTTCATCAATGCCGTATCGAGCGCCGCTCCCTCGCGGTAGGCAAAGGTGCCGGCCTTGAAGTAGGCGATGTTGGCGGCGGCGAAACGGTGCAGCCCGTCGCGCAGCTTTTCCACGGCCGGACGCGCGTCGTCGTCGGCAAAGCGCATCGACGTCAGGCAGGCGACCGAGGAGCGCCAGCACAGCGTCTCGAAGATTTCGTTCTTGTTGTTGAAGTAGTAGTAGAGATAGGGCTTGGTCACGCCCAGCTCGTCGACGATGTCGGCGATGGTGGTGCCGGCGTAGCCATGCCTGAAAAACAGGTCTTCGGCGGCTTCGAGTATGCGTTCCCGTTTCTGGTCGCGCACATCGTCGGCGATTTCCTGGCGGTGCTGGGCGTGCCGGGTGGCGGCTTTTTTCATGGAAGTGTCCGGAACTGTGGAAGGCAGCGTTCCGGAACAATATACCAGAAAGTAGGAAAATTCTACCGGTTGGTATATTTCAGTGACCCACGCCCCTCTCCCGTCCGTAGGAGAGGGGCATTTTTTTACGCCAGCTGCGCTGCGTACATTTCAAGGTGATGATCAGTGCTGCCGAACTGCAGCTCGATGGCCATCAGGCGCTTGAAGTAGTGGCTCACGTCCAGCTCGTCGGTCACGCCCATGCCGCCGTGCAGCTGCACCGCCTGCTGGCCAACGAAGCGGCAAGCCTGGCCGATCACGACTTTGGCGGCAGACAGCGCACGGCTGCGCAGTTCCGCATCCGTATCTTCACAGCGCACTGCGGCGAGGTAGCTCATCGAGCGCGCCTGTTCGATATGCAGCACCATGTCCGCCATGCGGTGCTGCAGCGCCTGGAATTTGCCGATCGGCTGGCCGAACTGCTTGCGGTTGCGCGCATAGTCGACCGTGGCGGCGAGCAGCTTGTCGAGCGCGCCGACGGCTTCCGCGCATACAGCGGCCAGGCCGACATCGAGCACTTGCGCAAGCAGCGACTGGGTATCGCCACCGCTGCCGAGCAGTGCGCCGGCCGGCACGAATACCTGGTTGAGCCACAGCTCGCTGGCGGCCACGCCGTCGACCGTCTTGAATGCAACCTGGCGCAGCCCGGCCGCGTCGCGCGGCACGACGAATACCGCCAGCGGGCCGGATTCGCCCGCCTTGGCCAGGCGCGCCGTGATCAGCAGCACGTCGGCGGAGGAACCGTGCGCCACCACGGACTTGTGGCCGGTGATGACGTAGCCGCTGCCGACCGGCCAGGCGCGCGTCTCAATCGCCATGCGGTCGTAGCGGGTGGACGGCTCGTCGTGCGCCAGTGACGCGATCTTTTCGCCGGCCGCCAGCGGCGGCAGCAAGGCGGCACGCTGCGCGTCGTCGCCGAGCAAGGCAATCGTGCGCGTCGCCAGCACGGCGCTGGCGAGATACGGTTCCAGCAGCAATCCCTCGCCGATGGCGTTCATCGTCAGCATGGTGTCGATCGCATTGCCGCCCAGGCCGCCGTCGGCTTCCGGCACGTTCAGAGCCAGCAGCCCGAGGTCGGCCAGCCCTTGCCACACCTCGCGGGAAAAGCCCTCCAGCGACTTTTCCTTGATCTGGCGGCGCGTTTCAAAGCCGTAATCCTTGGCGACGAAGCGGCGGGCGGTATCGAGCAGCATCTGCTGCTCTTCGCTGAATGTGAAGTCCATGGCGTTCTCCTACAAGCCCAGGATCATCTGGGAGATGATGTTCTTTTGAATTTCGTTGGAGCCGCCGTAGATCGACAGCTTGCGCATGTTCAGGTAGTTGGCGGCCAGCGGTGTCGCGTAGAACGGGCCCACGGCCTCGCCCTGGTAGCCGGCGGCCATCGCTGCGCGCCGCAGCGGCAAGCCGTAGGGGCCGGCGGCCTGCACCAGCAGCTCGGTGATCGCCTGCTGGATCTCGGTGCCCTTGATCTTCAGGATCGACGCTTCCGGGCCCGGCGCGCGCTGCTGTGCCTCGGCCGACAGCACGCGCAGGTTGGTGATTTCCAGCGCGGTCAGGTCGATCTCGACTTGCGCGATCTTCGCGGCGAACAGCGGGTCCTTGATGAGCGGCTTGCCGTGTTTCGTTTCGAGCGAAGCGATGCGTTTGAGGCGCGCCAGTTCGCGCTTGGCGATGCCGATGCCGGCGATGTTGGTGCGCTCGTGGCCGAGCAGGAATTTCGCGTAAGTCCAGCCGGCGTTTTCCTCGCCGACCAGGTTATCGACCGGCACCCGCACATCTTCAAACCAGACTTCGTTGACCTCGTGCGCGCCGTCCATCGTGATGATCGGACGCACCGTGATGCCGGGAGTCTTCATGTCGATCAGGAGGAAGGAAATGCCGCGCTGGGCTTTCGCTTCCGGGTCGGTGCGCACCAGGCAGAATATCCAGTCGGCGTACTGGCCTTGCGTGGTCCAGGTCTTCTGGCCGTTGACGATGTAGTGGCCGCCGTCGCGGACGGCGCGCGTCTTGACCGAGGCGAGGTCGGAGCCGGAGCCCGGTTCGGAGTAGCCCTGGCACCACCATTCCTCGGCGGCCAGGATCTTGGGCAGGAAGCGTTGCTGCTGTGCCGGCGAGCCGTAGCGCATGATGACCGGCGCGACCATTTTCAGGCCGAACGGGATCATGCGCGGCGCGCCGGCGGCGGCGCATTCTTCTTCGAAGATGTATTGCTGCACGGCGCTCCAGCCGGTGCCGCCGAATTCCGTCGGCCAGGCGGCGCCGCCCCAGCCCTTGGCATGCAGGATTTTCTGCCAGCGGGTGTAGTCGCTGCTGTCCAGGATCAGGCCATTGATGACCTTGTGCTGGATGTCGGGGGGCAGCGAGGTGGCGATGAAGTCGCGCACTTCCTGGCGGAAGGCGAGGTCTTCGGAAGTGAAGTTCAGGTTCATTTAATCCTCTTGCTTGTTCTTTGTGGCGGCTCCAGCGAAATCTGCGAATGCCTTCTGCGCGACTGTTTCCTGAATTGCCCGCGGTTTTAGAACGCCGCGATCCCCGTCTGCTCGCGGCCGAGAATCAGCGCATGAACGTCGTGTGTTCCTTCATAGGTGTTCACCACTTCGAGATTGACCATATGGCGGATCACGCCAAATTCATCCGAGATGCCGTTCCCGCCCAACATGTCGCGTGCCATGCGCGCCACGTCCAGCGCTTTGCCGCACGAGTTGCGCTTCATGATCGACGTAATGGCGGGTGCGGCGGTCCCTTCATCCTTCATGCGGC
>NZ_JWJG01000028.1:2007396-2339184 GCF_000818395.1 Noviherbaspirillum autotrophicum
GCCTTAAAACGGGTACCTCACTCGAACAACGGCAAAATTTACCCCGTCGTTTGGCTCTTTGACTCCACCGTTCGAGAAATGCTCGATCATGAGTCCTAGATCCAGTTTGTTGCGGAATACGTATCCGGCTCCAATGCGATCGCCAAATTGGAATCTGGTCGATAGTTGTCGGCCGTTGTTGTCGTATAGCTCGGAAAGATAGTGAACGCCGATACCGAATTCGCCGTAGGGCCCGGTTAACGAGTCGCTCTGAAGGCGAAATACAGGGGTAATACCGATTGATGTAAGATTTTGCGTCTTATCCAGCACGTTCTGAAAGCGCCTCTCACGCCAGTGAGCGAGCCCCATATCCCAATACCCGCTGACGTGGCTTCCGTTCGATTGCCACCACTTGTTTTCCCATTTCCACTGCATGCCGAGGCGAACCATGCGGGTCTGATTGCCTGACCCATAATCGATGGAGGCAGAGTCAAGTGCATGGCTCGTCATCGGTAGCGTCTGCAGCGCAATGAACGTGCAGGAGACGGCTAGGGTATTCCAAGTCTGACGTGTAAATAACATATGTGATTCCAGATAATGGTTGATCTAATTATGCGTCAATCAATATGCGTCTATGTTTGGATGCATGGAAGGCTGGCGCATCCCTTATAGGCCCAAATGCGTCGTACGATAAAAATGCCGGGTATGTGGCACGTTAGCGGCGATAAGAGTATTCCTCGCGGCCTGGTACCTCCACTTCCAAGGTCAATATACAACCGGAAAGTGGATAGCGATGAAGCTCGTCTTGGGAACGGTTGTAACGCGCGGAGGTGACATAAAGTGTTTTGAGGTCGGGTCCGCCGAATGCCACCATCGTTGGGCACTTCACAGGCAATGGGATCTCGAGAAGTACCTCGCCTGATGGTGCCAACCGCAGAATGCGGGCACCCTCGTACATTGCGCACCAGTAGGCGTCTTCGCTGTCGACTGCCGCGCCGTCGGGGCGCCCACCATAGTTGTTCGATTTGTCAGTGGAAAATTGTTTGAATGGGCGCCCTTGGCCGATATGCCCGCTGGCGAGATCGAACTCATAGGCAGTGATCTGATGTGTGGTGGTATCGGTGTGATAAAGCGTGCGGTTATCGATGCTGAAGGCAACGCCGTTCGAAACCGTTACCGGTTTGCCCACGTCGCGGATGGTTCCCCGTTCAACGCAGAAAAGAGAGCCGCCGGGCCGGTCGCGCGGATCATACAATGTCCCCGCCCACATCCTGCCGGCGGCATCGCAACGCCCGTCGTTGAAGCGCGCACAGGATGGGTCATAGGGCGCGTCTGCCAGTTTGGTCAGCGTTGCGTCGTTCGTGTCGAGAAAGGCAAGGCCAGAGCGCATGGCAACCAATAGGCTGCTGTCCTCGCAGCGCACAATACAGCCTGGCTCGGATGGCAGGGACCAGACACGATGATAGGCGCTCGCCGGATGGTAACGGTGCACTTCTTTCGCCGCAATATCAATCCAGTAAAGCGCCGCTTCGTCAGGATGCCACAGCGGGCATTCCCCTAGCAGCATCGGCGTATCGAGCAGGGGACGAATTTCGTGCGTCGACATGGTCGCTACTTTTTTGAGATGATGATGCACATTATGCTATGAAAAACGAATGATCGAAGGAGCGAGCGTGACCGCATTAATGACATTACCCAAAGTTGCTTTCCTCGGTATCGGCTTGATGGGAAAACCAATGGCAACCCGCTTGTTGCAAGCCGGATATTCGCTCGTCGCCTGGAATCGCTCGCGCAGCAAAGCCGAGGCCCTAGGAACCATGCATGCACACGTTGCAGACAACCCGGCTGATGCGGTGCGCGACGCCGATATTGTCATTACCATGCTCGAAGCGGGGCCTGTAGTAGCCGACGTCATGCGGATCGCCATGCCGGGACTGCGGCGCGGCACGCTCGTGATTGACATGAGTTCAACCCGTCAATCGGAAGCGCAGGCGTTGCATGCCACGCTGGCGACAATGGGCGTCGCCTTCATCGATGCCCCGGTTTCCGGCGGCGTCGTCGGCGCGGAAGCCGGAACACTTGCCATCATGGCAGGCGCCGCTCAGGAGGATTTTGCGCGGGCCGAACCGGTGTTGCGCGTCATGGGCCGTCCGACCTTGGTAGGGCCGCCCGGATGCGGACAGGTTGCCAAGTTGTGCAATCAGCTCATCGTCGGCGGCACACTGGCGATTATTGCGGAAGCGCTGCTGCTGGCACAGGCGGGCGGCGCCGATCCGGCTGCGGTGCGCGCTGCCATTCGCGGCGGCTTTGCCGAGAGTCGCATCCTCGATGTGCATGGCCAGCGTATGCTCGAACGAAACTTTATGCCCGGTGGGCAGGTCAAGAGTCAGGCAAAAGACTTGGAAAATGTATTGATTGCCGCAGCCGCGGCAGGCGTGCATTTGCCGGTTGCCGAGCTGGTGACGCAAACCTATCGCAGCATTCTCGATGTTCTGCCTAACGCAGACCAATCGGCGGCGCTGCTCGCGCTGGAGCGCATGAATCCAGGTAAGCGGGTGGGCGATGCTCCGGACAAATTGCCCTGACCGGTAAAAAATGCAGCGCGCAGATCGATCGTGTTTTTCTTGCGCGCGTTATGGCCTGGGCTTGCGCCGGCGACGGTTTGTCGCTTCTCGTCTCCATATTGATTAACAACGTCGCTATCGCATCCCCTCTATGACAGAACAGCATCCCGAACGCACCAACTGGCGCGCCGTCTGGCAGTTGATCAAGCCTTACTGGGTGTCGGAAGAAAAATGGAAAGCGCTCGGCCTGCTGGCTGCCGTCATCGGCCTGGCACTGGGGATGGTGTATCTGAACGTGTTGTTCAATACCTGGAGCCGGGACTCCTTCAATGCACTGGAAAGCAAGAACTACGCTGCCTTCAAGGAGCAGTTGTGGCGCTTTTCCTATCTCGCCTTCATTTACATTACGGTCGCCATTTACCGCGTCTACCTCAGGCAGTCGCTGGAAATGCGCTGGCGTGCGTGGCTGACGCGCCATTACATGGGCGAGTGGCTCGCCAATCAGGCCTACTATCGCATCGAGCAAAGCCGCATCGCGGACAATCCCGATCAGCGGATTGCCGAAGACCTGAACATGCTGACCACCGAAACGCTGATGCTGTCGCTCGAACTGCTGTCGAGCATTGTGACGCTGGTGTCGTTCATCGGCATCCTGTGGTCGGTCAGCGGACCGTTGGCCTTTGCGCTGGCGGGCAAGGAGTTCACCATTCCAGCCTACATGGTGTGGTTTGCCATTGCCTACGCTGCGGTCGGCTCCGCCATGGTCTGGCTGGTTGGCAGACCCCTGGTGCGCCAGAACTTCCATCAGCAGCGCTACGAGGCCAATTTCCGGTTCGGCCTGATCCGCATCCGTGAGAATGCCGAGGCGGTCGCCCTGTACCGCGGCGAGGCGCAGGAGCAGGCGCACCTTGACGGCCGGTTCGAGCAGATCCGGGCCAATTGGTGGCGCATCATGCGCACCACCAAGCAGCTCAACGTGGTGTCGACCTTCTATGCGCAATTCGCGATCATCTTCCCGATGCTGGTCGCAGCACCCCGCTATTTTTCCGGCGCCATCACGCTCGGCGTATATTCGCAAATCGGCGATGCGTTCAGCCAGGTGCAGGACGCATTGTCGTGGTTTGTGACCGCGTTCAACCGGCTGGCGGAATGGAAGGCCAGCGTCAATCGTCTCGCCGGCTTTCATGCCGCCGTCACGCTGGCACGCAACCAGACGCGGGGCATTACGGTCGAGCGCAACAATGTCGGCGCCATCCTGGCCGACCAGGTGCAATTGCATCTGCCGGACGGCCAATCATTGACCCGCCCGTTGTCCTTCGAGATTCATCAGGGGCAGCGCATCCTCGTCGAAGGGCCTTCCGGCTGCGGCAAATCGACGTTGTTTCGTGCCATCGCCGGAATCTGGCCCTACGGCTGCGGCACCGTGGAGCTGCCGCAAGAGGCCCGGCTATTGTTCGTACCGCAAAAGCCGTATCTGCCGATTGGCAGTCTGCGCGCCGCGATCGCCTATCCCGCAGCCGACAATGCCTACCGCGACCTGGCGATCGTGCATTATCTCGACCTGTGCCGGCTGCCGCATCTCAAGGACCATCTCGATATGGCCGACAACTGGAGCCAGCGGCTGTCGCCCGGCGAGCAGCAGCGGCTTGCCTTTGTGCGCGTGCTGCTGACTCGGCCCGGCGTCGTCTTTCTGGATGAGGCTACCAGCGCGCTGGATCCGGAGTCGGAAGCGTGGCTGTACGATCTCGTGTCGCGCGAGTTGCCCGATGCCGCGATCATCAGCATCGCCCACCGTGAAGCCGTCGCCAGCTTTCACGACCTGCGCTGGCGCTTCGTGCACGAGGGCTTGGGCAGGAATGACAAGGCGAACGGCACGGGCATGCCCCGCTATGCCATTCGCGCCACGGCCATTGCCGCAGCGGTCACCGCGTAGCGACGGTCGGAAAATACGCTAGTGCTGGGCCAGGGCAAGGAAGGCGAAACTGGCCAGCCAATGCGTGCCGGCATAGTCGCCATCGGTTGCGTGCGGCAGGGATGCGGCAAGGTGTCCCGCGATGGCTTCATGAACCGGCGTCTGTAGCCCATCGGGCAATTGCGGAACAATCATTTTCCAGCACCAGGCGCGCGTCAGGTTCAGACCGTCCAGATGCGCAAGCTTGGGATCGCTCCTGTCGCCTGCCGTTACCGGCCTTAACCAGGCAGCCAGATCGTGCGGCGGCGGGCAAAACACGTCCCACCAGTCGGCATAGCTGCAGCCGTCGACCACCCTCAGCATCAGGGCCGCTTCCATCAATCCGCCGGAGAGAAAGTCGTCGCCGCTGGGTTCGTAGGCAGCCGGGTAGCGCCGGTCGCGGCCGAACCAGGCATTCGCCTTGTCGCAGATCAGTTTGCGCAGCGCGAAATGCTGGATGCACTCGGCGTAATCGAGCGCAAACAGCAGTCCGAACGCGCTGTTGCCGTGTGTGCCAGCCCGGATCGGGTAGTGCGCCAAGGGCAGGAAATGCAGATAGCGCTCGCCAATCAGGTCCGCCAGCGGCTGCATCGCGTCGCGCCAGCGCGCTATCCGGGGATCGGCCTTTGCGCCTTCGATCAGCGCAGTTTGCAATTTCAGCAGCCATGCCCAGCCATAGGGACGCTCGAAGGTCGCGCGCGACGGCTGCTGCAGGAAGGCGATTTCCGCGGCGACGTTGGCTTCGGTGAAATGCGCGTCGAGGGTTTGCCAGACTAGCTGCATTTGCGGCAGCGACGGAAAGTCGCACAGCAGGCGCACCAGCAACCAGTGCATGTGGACGCAGGAGTGCCAGTCGTAACTGCCGTAAAACAGCGGGTGAAGTACCCGCGGCGATTGCAGGTCGGCCGCGCTGTTGAGCACATGGCCGGGATGGTTCGGGTATTCCTGCCCGATATTGGCCAGCGCCGCCCGGCAGAACGTCTGTGCGTATGGCGCGACGGACGATGCGCTCATGGCGGCGCCCGGCCGTTATGCGTGGCGCAGGTAAGCTTCGGCCAGGCGCACCCAGTAGGTGGCGCCGATCGGCAGCAGCTCGTCGTTGAAGTCGTAGCTCGGATTGTGCAGGTTGCAGGGACCGATGCCATGGCCGTCATGACGATGACCGCCTTCGCCGTTGCCGATGAAGACATAGCAGCCTGGCTTTTCTTGCAGCATGAAGGCAAAGTCTTCCGCGCCCATGGTCGGTTCGACCTGCGTGTTGACGCAGTCTTCACCGACGATGGCGCGCATGACCTCGGCCGCAAACGCCGTTTCCCTGGCATGGTTGATCAGCGGCGGGTAGTTGCGGGTGAAACGGAAATCGACCTCGGCATCGAACGCGGCCGCCGTGTGCTGCGCCACGGCGCGCATGCGGTGCTCGATCAGGTCGAGCGTCTCGGTGGTGAAGGTGCGTACCGTGCCGATCAGCGTGGCGGTGTCGGGAACGATGTTGGTGGCGCTGCCGGCGTGGATTTGCGTGATCGAGATGACCCCGGCGTCGATCGGGCTCTTGTTGCGGGTAATGATAGTTTGCCAGCTCTGGGCGATCTGGATCGCCGTCATGATCGGGTCGATTCCCTTGTGGGGCTGCGCTGCATGCGAGCCCTTGCCCGTGACGATGACTTCGAATTCGTTGGAGGAAGCCATCATCGGACCTGGCGTGACGCCGAAGGTACCGACGGCGACACCCGGCCAGTTATGCATGCCGAACACTGCGTCCATCGGATATTTGGTGAACAGGCCGTCCTCCATCATGCGCCTGGCGCCGCCGCCGCCTTCTTCTGCCGGCTGGAAAATCAGGTAGACGGTGCCGTCGAAGTTGCGGTGGCTGGCCAGGTAGCGGGCGGCGCCAAGCAGCATTGCGACATGCCCGTCATGACCGCAGGCATGCATTTTCCCGGCATGGGTCGAGGCATGCGGGAAAGTGTTGACTTCCTGAAGCGGCAAGGCATCCATGTCCGCGCGCAGCCCGATGGCGCGCTTGCTGCTGCCGTTGCTGATGATGCCAACCACGCCGGTCAAGCCCATGCCGCGGTCGACCGGAATGCCCCATTCCGTCAGTTTTGCGGCAATGACATCGGCGGTGCGCTGTTCCTCGAAACAGAGTTCCGGATGCGCATGGATATCGCGCCGGATCTGTTGCAATTCGGACTTGAAACGGGTGATCGGGTCAAGCAACTTCATTGTCTTCTCCATGCGCCGGCAGCGCACACGAATGGCGTTGCACAGCGGAATGCTTATGCTGCATTGTCGCACTTAATGGCGCTACACTTAATGGCGCTACGCTTAATGTCGATATATTACGCTTACGCTCGAAGCGCATATTTTAACTACTGCAAAACCTGGTTTGCGCCAGGACTTGCCGTCGCATGCCAGGCATGCGCACAACGTGGAAAATACCCATGACCGTTTCAATTGTTCGCGCAACTTGCCCGCATGATTGCCCCGACACGTGCGCCATGCTGGTGACCGTGCAGGATGGCGTTGCAACCCAGGTGCGCGGCGACCCGGAGCACCCGACAACCGCAGGCGCGCTGTGCACCAAGGTGTCGCGCTACACCGAACGCACATATCACAAGGATCGCGTGCTGCATCCGATGAAACGGATCGGAAAGAAGGGCGAGGGGAAGTTCCAGCGCATTGGCTGGGACGAAGCGCTCGACACGATCTCGACGCGCTTGAAGGCGATTGCGGCGCGCGATCCCCAGGCGATCCTGCCCTACAGCTACGCCGGCACGATGGGGCTGGTGCAGGGCGAATCGATGGCAGCGCGCTTCTTTCACAAGCTGGGCGCATCGCTGCTGGAGCGCACCATTTGCGCGTCCGCCGGCGGCGCCGGGTACATCTACACCATCGGCGCCCGCATCGGCACCGATGTCGAGCAGTTCCAGAACGCGCGCCTGATCCTGATCTGGGGCGGCAATCCGGTCGCTTCCAACCTGCATTTCTGGATGCGCGCCCAGGAAGCCAAGCGGCGCGGCGCGAGGTTGATCGCCATCGACCCCTACCGCTCGCTGACGGCAGAAAAATGCCACCAGCATATCGCGCTGCTGCCGGGCTCCGACGCGGCGCTCGCGCTGGGCCTGATGCATGTGCTGATTGCGGAAAAGCTGATCGATGAAGAGTACGTGGCCCAGCACACTCTCGGCTTCGACCAGTTGAAGGAGCGCGTCAAGGAGTGGACACCGCAGCGCACCGCGCAGGCATGCGGCATCACGGCTGCGGAAGTCGAGCAACTGGCGCGGGAATACGGCACGACGGCACAACGCGGCGAAGCCGTGGCGATCCGCTTGAACTATGGCGTGCAGCGCGTGCACGGCGGCGGCATGGCAGTGCGCAATATCGCCTGCCTGCCGGCGCTGGTCGGGGCGTGGCGCCATGCGGCCGGCGGCGTGCAGTTGTCGGCCTCCGATTCCTTTCCGAAGAACAGCCGCGTGCTGCAGCGCCCCGATCTCATGCCGGCGCAACGCCCGCGCACCATCAACATGAGCACCATCGGCAGTGACTTGCTGCGCGCCGCCGCGCCGGACTTCGGTCCGCAGATCGAGGCGCTGATCGTTTATAACGCAAATCCGGTGGCGGTGGCGCCGGAGTCGGCGAAGGTGGCGCAAGGCTTTGCGCGCGAGGATTTGTTCACCGTCGTGCTAGAGCATTTTCAGACGGATACGGCCGACTATGCCGACATCGTGCTGCCGGCCACTACGCAACTGGAGCACGTCGACATCCATGCCACCTATGGCCACCTGTACATGATGGCCAACAATGCGGCCATCGCTCCCCTGGGCGAAGCGAAGCCGAACACTGAAATTTTCCGCCAGCTGGCACATCGCATGGGTTTTGACGATCCCTGCTTTCGCGAGAGCGACGACGACATTGCCGCGCAGGCATTCAATCGCGCCAACGAGCGCGCCATTCATTTCGACTGGGATGCACTGAAGCGCAAGGGCTGGCAAAAGCTCAACATGCCCGATGCGCCGTTTGCCAATGGCGGCTTTCCTACGCCATCGGGCAAATGTGAATTCTATTGCGAGCGCATGCTGCGCGACGGGCTGGACCCTTTGCCAACCTATATCCCGCCGCATGAATCGGTGGCGAGCAATCCGGAGTTGGCGAAGACATATCCGCTCGCGATGATTTCACCGCCCGCGCGGAACTTTCTCAACAGCACCTTCGTCAATGTGGAGAGTCTGCGCGATACGGAAGGCGAGCCGCACCTGGACATCCATCCTGTCGATGCCGTCGAACGCGGCATCGAAGATGGCAACCGGGTACGCATCCACAACGCGCGCGGCTCATTCTTGGCGACAGCGCGCGTGACCGACAGGGCGCGGCAGGGACTGGTGGTCGGCCTGTCCATCTGGTGGAAGAAGTTTGCCGCCGATGGCAAGAACGCCAATGAAGTCACCAGTCAGCGCTTGACCGACATGGGTAACGCACCGACGTTTTATGACGTGCTGGTGCAGGTGGAGAAAGCATAGGACATGAAGATGAAGTGGCGGGCGTTGGTTTTTTGTGGAGTGGCGGCCTTAGTCGGCGGCTGTTCCCAGATGGGTTACTTTGTGCAAGCTGCGCACGGGCAGTTTTCGCTGCTGGCCGAAGCGCAGCCGATCGACGACTGGCTTGCCAGGTCCGACATCAACGACAAGCTGCGCGACAAGCTCACCAAGGTCAAGGAAATCCGCGCCTTCGCCGCCAAGGAACTGGCGCTGCCCGACAATGACACCTTTACCACCTATGCCGACCTCAAGCGTCCGTTCGTGATGTGGAATGTGGTGGCGACGCCGGAACTGTCGCTCAAGCCCTTGCAATGGTGTTTCCCGGTTGCCGGCTGCGTGAACTACCGTGGCTACTACAGCAAGGATGATGCGCAGTCGTATGCGAAGGAGTTGCGTGCCGAGCACTACGATGTCGAAGTGTCGGGCGTGCCCGCCTATTCGACGCTGGGCTGGTTCCGCGATCCGGTCCTGTCCACCTTCATCCAGTATCCCGACGGCGAAGTCGCGCGCATGGTGTTCCATGAACTAGCGCACCAGATCGTGTACGTGCCGGGCGACTCGCGCTTTAACGAATCGTTCGCGGTGGCCGTCGAGGAAGCCGGCGTGGAGCGCTGGCTCGCCATGTACGGCAATGACAAGATGCGCAAGACCTATGCCGAATACGAGGCGCGCAAGCGGGATTTTCTCGCCTTGTTGATGAAGCATCGCAAGGCGCTCGAAGAAAATTACAAGAGCGACGCGAGTGACGCCGAAAAGCGCAGGGAAAAGACGGCGATTTTCCAGTCGCTCAAGGAGGACTACCAGTCGCTGAAGGTATCCTGGGGCGGGTACAGCGGGTACGATCGCTGGTTTGCAGAACCCTTGTCCAATGCGCATCTATCCGCGATCGCGACGTATCACGATTTCGTGCCCGGCTTCCGGGCGCTGCTGACGCAACAAAAACGGTTCGACAAGTTCTATCAGGCGGTGAAACGATTGGCAGCGCTTAGCGAGGATGAGCGGCACCGGCAACTGGCGGCGATGAGCGCGCCGCCCACGATGGCCGCCGGACCGGACCGCGCCGAAATGGTGCCGGTCAGGTTCGATGCGACGCCGTAACAGGTTCCGGAGCAGTAATTGACAGATGAACAAAGCGACCCCTGCGGTCGCTTTGTCGCATCTGGCCCCAACGGAATAGTAAGCACCCGGGCGGTCATGCATTGTTGCATCGCAATATTCTTTTCATGCTAGAGAACTTACTCTGGAAATGCCTAAAAACCTTGCACTTGGACGCGCCGACCGATAGCATCTATGCTACTAAAAAAGAACTGTCGTTCGTTTTTTTACGTCGACAGCAATATTTCACACCCAAGCACATCATTACTGAGGCAGACAATGGAGAAAATCTGGCTGAAATCGTACCCGAAGGGCGTACCGGCGGAGATCGATTACAAACAATACCGATCGCTGGTGCACCTGCTGGAAGAGTCGTTCCGCAAGTACGCTTCGCGCAACGCCTTCGTCTGCATGGACAAGTCCCTCACCTATGCCGAGGTGGATGACTACTCGAAGAAGCTGGGCGCCTGGCTGCAGAACAAGGGGTTGAAGAAGGGCGCGCGCGTGGCAGTCATGATGCCGAACGTGCTGCAATATCCGATCTCGGTCGCCGGCGTGCTGCGCGCCGGTTACACGGTCGTCAACGTCAATCCGCTGTACACGCCGCGCGAACTAGAACACCAGTTGAACGACTCCGGCGCCGAAGCGATCATCATCCTGGAAAATTTCGCGACCACGCTCGAGCACGTGATCAAGAAGACCAAGGTCAAGCACGTGGTGGTGGCCAGCATGGGAGAAATGCTGGGCGGAGTGAAGGGCATGCTCGTCAACTTCGTGGTGCGCAACGTGAAGAAGATGGTGCCGGCGTTTTCGCTGCCCAGCGCGGTGCGCTTCAAGCAGGTGCTGTCCGAGGGCGCGCGCATGACGCTCAAGCCAGTCGACCTCAAGCATGACGACGTCGCATTCCTGCAATACACCGGCGGCACCACCGGCGTGTCCAAGGGCGCGACCCTGTTGCACCGCAATGTGCTGGCCAACGTGCTGCAGAACGACGCTTGGGTACAGCCAGCCTTGCAGAAAAAGCCGAAGTCCGAGCAGATAACGATTGTCTGCGCGCTGCCGCTGTACCACATCTTCGCGCTGACGGCTTGCGGCTTGATGGGCATGCGCTGGGGGGCGCTGAACCTCCTGATCCCGAATCCGCGCGACATTCCGGGTTTCGTGAAGGAACTGACGAAGTACAAGGTCAACATGTTCCCGGCAGTGAATACGCTGTACAACGGCTTGCTGAACAACCCCGACTTTGCCAAGCTGGATTTCTCCGGCTTGATGATTTCCCTCGGCGGTGGCATGGCCGTGCAGCAGGCAGTGGCCGAGAAATGGCTGAAGGTGACCGGTTGCCCGATTCTCGAGGCATATGGCTTGTCCGAAACCTCCCCGGGCGCAACCATCAACCGGGCCGATGCGACGGAGTTTACCGGCACTATCGGCCTGCCGATTTCCTCGACCGAAATTGCGATCCTGGACGACGACGGCAAGCCGGTGCCGCTGGGCCAGCCGGGTGAAATCGCCATTCGCGGGCCGCAGGTGATGGCGGGTTACTGGAACCGCCCGGACGAAACCGCGAAAGTGATGACGCCGGATGGCTTCTTCAAGACCGGCGATGTCGGGGTGATGGACGATAAGGGCTTCGTGAAGATCGTCGACCGCAAGAAGGACATGATCCTGGTATCGGGCTTCAACGTGTACCCGAATGAGATCGAAGGCGTGGTGGCGGCGCACCCGGGCGTGCTGGAATGCGCCTGCATCGGCGTGCCGGATGCGAACTCGGGCGAAGCGGTGAAGCTGTTCGTGGTGCGCAAGGACCCGAGCCTGACGGTGGATCAGCTAATGAGTTACTGCAAGGAGCAGTTCACCGGCTACAAGAAGCCGAAGTACATCGAATTCCGCGACGAGCTGCCGAAGACGAACGTGGGCAAGATTCTGCGGCGCGAACTGCGCGACGAGAAAAAAGCGGCATAACACGACGCGCCCGCATTTCCCCAACCGCCTGCCTGTCAGGCGGTTTTTTTTCGCCTTTCAAAATGCCGTCGATGTCATTCAAGGGCGGCTCTGCCGGGCGGCGACCGATCGAAGGGAAATTGGAGCGCCGGCCGATGCAGGCATATTGTTGCATCGCAAGATGTCTTGTTTGAAAAAGGAGTTATTCTTAGTCGACTTAAAAAACTTGCACGGTAGTGTGCTGACCGATAGCATCTATGTAAATAAAAAAAGAACTACCGTTCGTTTTATAAAAATCCTGAGCTTTCCACCCCAACATAACGAGACAAAGAGGCAGACAATGGAGAAAACCTGGCTGAAATCGTACCCGAAGGGCGTACCGGCGGAGATCGATTACAAACAATACCGATCGCTGGTGCATCTGATGGAAGAGTCGTTCCGCAAGTACGCTTCGCGCAACGCCTTCGTCTGCATGGACAAGTTCATGACGTACGCGGAGTTGGATGACTACTCGAAGAAGCTGGGCGCCTGGCTGCAGAACAAGGGGTTGAAGAAGGGCGCGCGCGTAGCAGTCATGATGCCGAACGTGCTGCAGTATCCGGTGGCCATTGCCGGCGTGCTGCGGGCCGGTTACACGGTCGTCAACGTCAATCCGCTGTACACGCCGCGCGAACTGGAGCACCAGTTGAACGACTCCGGAGCCGAAGCGATCATCATCCTGGAAAATTTCGCGACCACGCTTGAGCACGTGATCAAGAAGACTAAGGTCAAGCATGTGGTGGTGGCCAGCATGGGCGAAATGCTGGGCGGGGTGAAGGGCATGCTCGTCAACTTCGTGGTGCGCAACGTGAAGAAGATGGTGCCGGCGTTTTCGCTGCCCGGCGCGGTGCGCTTCAAGCAGGTGCTGTCCGAGGGCGCGCGCATGACGCTCAAGCCAGTCGACCTCAAGCATGACGATGTCGCATTCCTGCAATACACCGGCGGCACCACCGGCGTGTCCAAGGGCGCGACCCTGTTGCACCGTAACGTGATCGCTAACGTGCTGCAGAACGATGCGTGGGCACAGCCAGCCTTGCAGAAAGAGCCGAAGATCGATCCGCTGACGATTGTCTGCGCGCTGCCGCTGTACCACATCTTCGCCTTGACCGCGTGCTTCCTGATGGGGACGCGCTGGGGCGCGCTGAATATCCTGATCCCGAATCCGCGCGACATTCCGGGTTTCGTGAAGGAACTGGGGAAGTACAAGTTCAACCTGCTGCCGGCAGTGAATACGCTGTACAACGGCTTGCTGAACAATCCCGACTTTGCCAAGCTGGACTTTTCCTATCTCAAGGTGTGCAACGGCGGCGGCATGGCCGTGCAGCAGACGGTGGCCGAGAAATGGCTGAAGGTGACCGGCTGCCCGATCGTCGAAGGCTACGGTTTGTCTGAAACTTCGCCATCGGCCACGATCAATCCGGCGGATGCGACGGAATTTTCCGGCGCCATCGGCTTGCCGATTCCCTCGACCGAAATTGCGATCCTGGACGACGACGGCAAGCCGGTGCCGCTGGGACATCCGGGCGAAATCGCCATTCGCGGGCCGCAGGTGATGGCGGGCTACTGGAACCGTCCGGACGAAACCGCGAAAGTGATGACGCCGGATGGCTTCTTCAAGTCGGGCGATGTCGGCATCATGGACGATAGGGGCTTCGTGAAGATCGTCGACCGCAAGAAGGACATGATCCTGGTATCGGGCTTCAACGTGTATCCGAACGAGATCGAAGGCGTGGTGGCGGCGCATCCGGGCGTGCTGGAGTGCGCCTGCATCGGCGTGCCGGATGCGAACTCGGGCGAAGCGGTGAAGCTGTTCGTGGTGCGCAAGGACCCGAGCCTGACGGTGGATCAGCTAATGAGTTACTGCAAGGAGCAGTTCACCGGCTACAAGAAGCCGAAGTACATCGAATTCCGCGACGAGCTGCCGAAGACGAACGTGGGCAAGATTCTGCGGCGCGAACTGCGCGACGAGAAAAAAGCGGCATAACACGACGCGCCCGCATTTCCCCAACCGCCTGCCTGTCAGGCGGTTTTTTTTATCCTGTCCGGACCACGCCGGGGCGGCCATCTTCCACAGTGAAATGCGCAAGGGCCGCCACGCCGGAATCAGGCAGGCGCACATCATCGACTCCCATCAAGTGCGCAACGGCGCGCTCTGGACTTACGTCCATCATCACGAAACCGCGCCGGTCGCTGCGGCCGAAATGGATATGCGGATTTTGCGCGACGTACCGGTCGACCCGCGACTGGGGGCGAGAATCCGAGGTGATGGAGGTGCCGCAGAATTCGCTGGCCATGACCGGATTGTTGGCCGAGACCGGGCGGTCGAAGTCCGGTTTCAAGTCGCAGGCATAAAAGGTATGCACGTCGCCGGATATGACGAGCGGATTGGCCGGGCGGTGCCTGGCGATGCTGTCGAACAGGCGCTGGCGCGCGGCCGGATAGCCATCCCAGCCATCGGTCCAGAAGCGGCCTTCACCCGGATGCGTGATCGGAACTTGTGTCGCCTGTGCCATCAGTGTCTGCTGCGCGAGGATATTCCACGTCGCGCCGGACGAGGCAAAGCCATCGCCGAGCCAGGCTTCCTGTTCCGTCCCCAGCAGCGTGCGCGCGGCGTCGGTGCGCTCGGTGCAGCTGGAAGTCACCGAGCGCGAGCCGCCGCGGCGCGGCGCGGGGCATGCCTGGTAAGACCGGTATTGCCGGTTGTCGAGGACATGAAAGCGTGCCAGCCGTCCCCAGTCGTAGCGTTCATACATGCGCAGATGGGCGAAGCGCTGCGGACCTGAAGGCAAGGCGGGCAGGCGGATCGGCATATGCTCGTAGAAAGCCTGATAAGCGGCTGCGCGCCGCGCGAGAAAGCCGGGATCGAGGCGTTCGTCGCGATCGCTGGCGTAATCGTTGGCGACTTCGTGGTCGTCCCAGGTGACGATCCAGGGCGCGGCGCGATGGGCGGCCTGTAGGTTCGGATCGGACTTGTACTGGGCATAGCGGGCACGATAGTTCTCGAGCGTCACGCATTCGTTGCTGCGCGCACGCGGCGCAGGCGGATGCGCGAGGTCATACGGTCCCCACTCGTAGATGTAATCGCCGAGGAACACGATCAGTTCCGGTGCCGCGTCGGCAATATGGCGATGGGCCGCGTAGTGGCCGAATTCCCAATGCTGGCATGAAGCGAACGCAAACCGCAGCGCTGCCGGCGCTGCATCGGGCGCCGGCGCGGTGTGGGTGCGTCCGGCCGGGCTGACGGCGTCGCCCAGCATGAAGCGGTACCAGTACCAGCGGTCCGGTCGCAAGCCGGCGACATCGACGTGCACGCTGTGGCCCAGCTCGGGCAGGGCGGCGGCCATGCCTTTCGTTATGATCTTCTTGAAGGCTTCGTCTTCGGCCATCTCCCACCGCACCTGCAGCGGCATCGGCACGATCGGTGCGGCAGCGAGCGGATCGGGCAGGATGCGTGTCCACAGCACGATGCCGGTGGAGCGCGGCGAGCCGGATGCCACCCCCAGGCTGAACGGATAGCTTGTCAGGCGCGGGGTTGCGCCGGCCGGAAATGTGATCGCAAAAGTCGCCAGCGATAACAGGCGGGCGGTGCGTACAAGAAAAATCCTGCGTTCAAGTTGCATGACGAAACCTCCATCAAGCCAGGATGACGTTGGATGATTCTTGCAGGTCGTGGCCCGATGATGGCGGCATGCGCGTGAAAGATCGCCCGCGCTTGAGAAAACTCAGATCTTGCGCTTACAGCTGGAATGCATTGTCTTAATAGATCATCCCGGCTGGCCGGTCAGGGTCGACAGCGGCGGAATCGGGCGCGGTTTGCGCTGCTCGTCGGTGGCGACATAGGTGAGGGTGGCTTCCGTGACTTTTACCGTTTCTGCCTGCAAACGGTTGCGCTCGGCATAGACTTCCACGTTGACCGTGATCGAGGTGTTGCCGACCTTGACCACTTCCGCATAGAAGGACAGCAGGTCGCCGACAAACACCGGCTGCTTGAACAGGAACGAGTTCACCGCAATCGTGGCAACGCGCCCGTTGGCGCGGCGCACCGCCGGCAGCGAGCCGGCAATATCGACTTGCGCCATGATCCAGCCGCCAAACACGTCGCCGTGCACGTTGGCGTCAGCCGGCATCGGCATCACGCGCAATTCCGGCATTTTCCCGACGGGCAAGCAGGATTGATGTGTATCTGTCATGTTTTGTTCTCCCTGGAGTATTCAGCTCTGCATGGCGCCTGTCCTGCGACTGTCGAATGACAGGGCCTACGCTACAATCGTCCAAGCATAAACCATTCTGATTCCCCCCGTTGCCATGCGCCGCTACTCTGCTTCCTATCCCGAACCCGCCGCCAATCAGGGTACCCGCAACGATTGGGCCACCCTCAAGACCCTGTTCCCTTATTTGTGGACGTACAAGTGGCGCGTGCTGCTGGCGCTGCTGTTCCTGGTCGGCGCCAAGCTCGCCAATGTCGGCGTGCCGCTGGTGATGAAGGCGCTGATCGATCGCATGACGATCTCCCCGAACAATCCGCGCGCCATGCTGGTGCTGCCGATCGGGATACTGGTGGCGTACGGCGCGCTGCGCGTATGCACGACCCTGTTTACCGAATTGCGCGAATTCGTATTTGCGAAAGTCACGCAGCGCGCGGTGCGCACCATCGCGCTGAAGGTATTCCGCCACCTGCATGCGCTGTCGCTGCGCTTTCACCTGAATCGCCAGACCGGTGGCATGACGCGCGACATCGAGCGCGGCACGCGCGGGATATCGTCGCTGGTGTCGTATACGCTCTACAGCATCCTGCCGACGCTGGTCGAAATTTCGCTGGTGATCGGCTATCTGGTATTGCATTACGACGTATGGTTTGCCGCGATCACGCTCGTGGCGCTGGTGACGTACATCGCTTTCACAGTTCTGATCACGGAGTGGCGCACTCACTTTCGCCGCACCATGAACGAGCTCGACTCCAAGGCCAATACCAAGGCGATCGATTCGCTGATCAACTACGAGACCGTCAAATACTTCGGCAACGAAGACTACGAAGCAAAGCGCTACGACCACAGCCTGGAGAACTGGGAAACGGCCGCAGTGAAGTCGCAGACCTCGCTGTCGCTCCTGAACACCGGACAATCGCTGATCATCGCGATTGCCGTCACGCTGATTCTGTGGCGCGCAACGCAGGGTGTCATTGACGGCAAGATGACGCTGGGCGACCTGGTGCTGGTCAATGCCTTCATGATCCAGCTCTATATTCCGCTCAACTTCCTGGGCGTGATTTACCGGGAGATCAAGCAAAGCCTGGCCGATATGGAGCGCCTGTTTACGCTGCTCGACCAGCATCGCGAAGTGGCCGATGCGCCGCATGCAAAACCGTTGGCGGTAAGCGGCGCGGAAGTGAAATTCTCGCATGTCGATTTCAGCTACGAGACCAAGCGGCAGATCCTGTTCGACGTCGATTTCACGATTCAGGCGGGGACCACGACCGCCGTGGTCGGCCACAGCGGCTCCGGCAAGTCGACGCTGTCGCGCCTGCTGTTTCGCTTCTATGACATCCAGTCCGGCGCCATCACGATCGACGGCCAGGACTTGCGCGACGTGACGCAGGCATCGTTGCGCCGGGCGATCGGCATCGTGCCGCAGGATACCGTGCTGTTCAACGACACGATCGAATACAACATCGCCTACGGCAAGCCGGACGCGAGCAAGGACGACATCGTCGCAGCGGCCAAAGCGGCCTACATCCACGATTTCATCGAGAGCCTGCCGGACGGTTACGCCACCATGGTCGGCGAGCGCGGGCTGAAGCTGTCCGGCGGCGAAAAGCAGCGGGTGGCGATTGCGCGCACGCTGCTGAAAAACCCGGCGATCCTGATTTTCGACGAAGCGACCTCGGCGCTCGATTCCCGCGCGGAGCAGGCAATCCAGGCGCAGCTGAAGGAAATCGCGCAGGACCGCACTACGCTCGTCATCGCGCACCGCCTGTCGACGATCGCCGACGCCGCGCAAATCCTGGTGCTCGACCATGGCCGCATCATCGAGCGCGGCACGCACTTCGAGCTGCTGGCCGCCGGCGGCGCCTACGCGCAGATGTGGGAGCGCCAGCAGGCCAGGAAGGAGGACGCCACGGCGTCGCCTTCCGGCGGCATCGACAGCGAGACGGCCGTCGCCTGACGCGCGTCGGGCGCGGCGTGCTTTGCTTCGGCAGCTGAATCGCACTACCATGACGGGATGGAAACCAAATGGCTGGAAGACTTCATTTCGCTGGCTGAGACGCACAGTTTCAGCCGCTCCGCCGAACTGCGCCATGTGACGCAGCCCGCTTTTTCGCGCCGCATTCAGTCGCTCGAAGCCTGGCTGGGCGCCGACCTGATCGACCGCACCTCCTACCCGACGCGGCTGACGCCGGCCGGCGAAGTGTTCTACGAGCAGGCGATGGAGATGCTCGGCCAGATCAACAATGCGCGCGCGCTGTTGCGCGGCAAGCGGCCGACGGCGCAGACCACGGTCGATTTCGCCGTGCCGCACACGCTGTCGCTGACCTACATGCCGAAGTGGATGACCGAGCTGGAATCCGGCTTCGGCACGCTGTACACGCGCTTGATCGCGCTGAACGTGCATGATGCGGTGATGGCGATGGTCGACGGCGGCTGCGACTTGCTGCTGTGCTACCACCACCCGCGCCAGCCGGTGCAGCTCGATGCCAGCCGCTACGACATGCTCGTCCTGGGCCGCGAAGCCCTGCGCGCCTATGCGCGCTGCGACAAATCGGGCACGCCGAAATTTGCGTTGCCGGGCTCCGCAAAAGCGCCGCTGCCTTTCCTGTCATACACCAGCAATGCCTACCTGGGCCGCATGGTCGACCTGATCCTGGCCGATGCCAGGCGCGCGCCCCACCTCGACAAGCGCTACGAAACCGACATGGCCGAAGGCTTGAAGATGATGGCGCTGGAAGGCCATGGCGTGGCGTTCCTGCCGGAGTCGGCGGTCACGCGCGAGCTTAAGCAAAAGCAGCTCGCGCGCGCCGATGGCGGCCAGCCGGAATGGGAGGTGGAAATGGACATCCGCCTGTACCGCGAGCACCCTACGGCGCAGCGCCCCGGCAAGCCGATCGTCGCCCGGCTGTGGGACTACCTGGCGGCAAAGAGCGCGGCACCAGGCAAGGCGCGCGCGTCCAAGCCCAGCGCATCGCGCTGAAGCGGCACAACGCCGCAAGTCGCACCCTCGGCCTCATTCCAAATTCCCGGACACATCATATTCATGTGCTTTTGACAGCGCTCAAGGTTTTCGGCGGCGCTTGGCGCGCTGCGGCATTATTGGTGGCGATCAGCGGTGCCGAGCGCGACAATGTATTTAAGCGTGCTGTTTTCCTTCCTGGGGCAATGGCGGCAACCGCACAGCGCTCGCTTTTCCCCTGAACAGGCAGCCGACAGCCCGGCTCGGAAAATCGGTCTTAAGAGTTTCTTAAGATTCATTTTTTAGAGTCGACATTCACAAAAACACGCTGCGGACGCGACATGACTGAACTTGGGAAATTTTCTGCTGTATTGATCTTATCCGGCGCATTGATGGCGTCGGCCACGGCCGCCACTTCGGACCTGCTCAAGCTGAGCGACGAGCAGATCCGCAAGTCGGGCATCGCGCTGGCGCGCGTGGGCAGCACGCCCGCGCAGGCCGGCGCGAGCGACGGTTTCAGGCTGTCCGGAACGGCAGTCTTTCCCGCCAAAGCAATCCAGATCGTGAGCGCGCCGGCCGCCGGCGTGGTGCAGGCCGTGCTGGCGGACCCGATGAGCAAGGTCGCCGCCGGCGCGCCCATCGCCCGCCTGCACAGCCCGCAGCTGCTCGAGTGGCAGCGCGGCTATGTGCAATCGAGCGTGCAAGCGCAGCTTGCCGGCAGCAAGCTCAAGCGTGACGAAGCCCTGTTCAAGGAAGGCATCATTCCCGAAAGCCGGCTGCAGGAGACGCGCAGCGCGATGATCCAGAGCAGCGTGACCGAACAGGAGCTGCGCCAGGCATTAAAGCTGGCCGGCATGGGCGACAAGGCCATCGGCGCGCTGGCGAAGTCGCAATCCATTTCCCCGATCCTCACCGTGACGGCACCCACGGCCGGCACCGTGATCGAGCAGATGGCCGCGCCCGGCCAGCGCGTCGAGGCTGGCGCGCCGCTGGCGCGCATCGGCCAGTCCGGCAAGCTGTGGGTCGACTTGCAGGCAGCGCGCGCGCAGGCGGCGGCAATCGGCATCGGCGATGCGGTCAACGTGGTCGGCTGCACCTCGGCCGGGCGCGTGACGGCCATCGGCATGCAGCTCGACAGCGCGACGCAGACCGTCGCCGTGCGCGCGGAGCTGCCGGCGGCGGAGAGCTGCCTGCGCCCGAACCAGTTTGTCGAAGCGATCGTCAAGCCGACGCGCCTGGCGCCAGGCGCACTGCAGATCCCGGCGGCGGCGCTGGTGCGGCTGGAAGGCAAGGACCACGTGTTCGTGCGCGAAGGCGGCGGCTTCCGCCCGGTCGCGGTCACGGTCGCCAGCCGCGGCAGCGACACCGCCGTGGTTCAGGGGCCGCTCCAGTCCGGCGCCGAGCTTGCCGTGCGCGGCGTGGCCACGCTCAAGGGCATGTGGCTGGGACTGGGTTCCGGCGAGGGGCAATGATGATTTCGCGCCTGATTGCTTTTTCTCTGGCACAGCGCCTGCTGATGCTGGTGATGACCGCGGCGCTGATTGGCGCCGGCGTGGTGGCCTTTCGCGGCTTGCCGATCGATGCGTTCCCGGACGTGTCTTCGACGCAGGTGAAGATCATCATGAAAGCGCCCGGCATGACGCCGGAAGAGGTCGAAATGCGCATCACCGCGCCGATCGAGCAGGAGCTGCTGGGCATACCGCAGCAAACGGTCCTGCGCTCGCAGTCGAAATACGCGATTGCCGACATCACGCTCGACTTCGAGGACGGCACCGACATCTTCTGGGCGCGGCAGCAGGTTGCCGAGCGCCTGAACAATGTGCTCACTGATTTGCCTCCCGGTACCGAAGGGGGGCTCGCGCCGATCACCACGCCGCTGGGCGAGATGTTCATGTTCACGATCGAGGGCGACCTGCCGCTGACTGACAAGCGCACCTTGCTCGACTGGGTGATCCGCCCGCAGCTGCGCGCCATTCCCGGCGTGGCCGACGTCAATGCCCTGGGCGGGTTGGTGAAGAGTTTCGAAGTGGTGCCCGACCCGGCCGCACTGGCCGCGCGCGGCATTTCGCTGGCGCAGGTGCAGGCGGCGCTGGAAGCCAACAACCGCAACGACGGCGCAGGACGGTTGTCCGAAAACGAAGAGTCGCTGCTGATCCGCAGCGACGGCAGCGTGCGCAGCATCGACGATGTGAAGGCCATCACGATCGCCAGCCGCAGCGGCATGCCGGTGCGTATCGCCGATGTGGCCGCGGTGCGCATCGGCAGCATGACGCGCTATGGCACGGTAACCAAGGATGGCCGCGGCGAGGCGGTCGAAGGCTTGATCCTGGGCCTGCGCGGCGCCAATGCGCAGCAGGTGGTTGACCAGGTGCGCGCTAAGCTGGCCGACATCCAGAAAAGCCTGCCCAAGGGCGTGACGATCAAATCGTTCTATGACCGCGGCAATCTGGTCGAGCGCGCCGTCGGCACCGTGTCCAAGGCGCTGATCGAGGCGATTGCGCTCGTGATGGTGCTGCTGTTCCTGTTCCTCGGCAATATCCGCGCGGCGCTGGTGGTGGCGGTGATCCTGCCGATGTCGGCGCTCACGACTTTCCTGATGATGCGCTACTTCGGCCTGTCGGCCAACCTGATGTCGCTCGGCGGGCTGTCGATTGCGATCGGCATGCTGGTCGATGCGGCGGTGGTGGTGGTCGAGAATATCGAAGCGCACGCGGCGCACGCCACGCCCGGCGTCACCCGCACCAGGCTGCATACGATTTACCGCGCGGTGCAGGAAGTTGCAGTGCCGGTCACCTCCGGCATGGCCATCATCGTGATCGTGTTCCTGCCGCTGATTACCCTGCAAGGCCTGGAAGGAAAACTGTTCAAGCCGGTGGCGCTGACCATCGTATTTGCCTTGTCCAGCTCGCTGCTGCTGTCGCTGACGGTGATTCCCGTGCTGGCGTCGTTTTTCCTCGGCAAGGCGGCGCATGAAAGCCCGTGGTTGGTGCGCAAGATCGAGCATGCCTATCTGCCGCTGCTGACATGGGCGCTGCAGCATCGCAAGACGGTATACATCGCATCGGTCGCGGCGCTGGCCGCGGCACTCGGCTTATTCATGTTGATCGGCAAATCGTTCATGCCGACGATGGACGAGGGCGACATCATCATGCAGGTCGAGAAGATGCCGTCGATTAATCTGGCACGGTCGGCGGAAATCGACCAGGCGCTGCAGACACGCATCCTGGCGGCGGTGCCGGAGGTGCGAAGCGTGGTGGCGCGCGTCGGCTCCGACGAGCTCGGGCTCGATCCGATGGGGCTGAACGAAACCGATTCCTTCCTGGTGCTCAAGCCGCGCGCCGAGTGGCGCGATCCGGACAAGGAAAAGCTGATCGACCACCTGCGCCTGGTGGCGGCGGAATTCCCGGGTATTAACGTCAGCTTCACGCAGCCGATCGAAATGCGGACTTCGGAAATGCTGTCCGGCGTGCGCGGCGACTTGGCGGTCAAGGTCTACGGCAGCGACATGACGAAGCTGAATGCGATGGCCGAACAGATCGTGCACGTGCTGGAAGCCATCCCCGGCAGCCAGGACGTACTGACGGTCAAGAACGCCGGCGTGCAGTACCTGCAGGTCGAGATCGACCGGGTCGCGGCTGGCCGCTACGGCTTGACCGTGGAGCAGGTGCAGAACGATTTGCGCACGCTGGTCGAGGGGCGTACCACGGGCATCGTGATCGAGGAGGGGCGGCGCCTGCCGCTGATCGTGCGCGGCAGCAGCGCCTTGCAGATGTCGCCGCAACTGTTTGGCGAGCTGCGCCTGCCGCTGGCCGACGGCCAGGCCATTCCGCTGGCGCATCTGGCCAAGCTGCACGCGGTCGACGGGCCGGTCAAGATCGAGCGCGAGAACTCGTCGCGCATGGTGGTGGTGCGCGCCAACGTGCGGGGGCGAGACCTGGTCGGTTTCGTCGCCGACGCGCAGGCCGCCGTCGCCAAACAGGTCGCGCTGCCGGCCGGTTACCGCATCGCCTGGGGTGGCCAGTTCGAAAACCAGCAGCGCGCCGCGGCCCGCCTGGCGATCGTTGTGCCCATTGCGCTGGCGCTCATCTTCCTGTTGTTGTTTACCACCTTCGGTTCGGTGCGCCAGGCCACGCTGGTGTTCTCCAATATCCCGTTCGCGCTGATCGGCGGCGTCGTCGCCCTGGCCATCACCGGCGAATACCTGTCGGTGCCGGCCTCGGTCGGATTCATCGCACTGATGGGCATCGCAGTACTCAATGGGCTGGTGAT
This sequence comes from Noviherbaspirillum autotrophicum, assembly GCF_000818395.1. GTDB lineage: Bacteria > Pseudomonadota > Gammaproteobacteria > Burkholderiales > Burkholderiaceae_D > Noviherbaspirillum > Noviherbaspirillum autotrophicum. Next base: position 2,030,934 of record NZ_JWJG01000028.1, read on the forward strand.
GATCAGCTATTTCAATCAGTTGAAGGCCAAGGGATTGAGCGCGGTCGACGTCGTGGTGGAAGGCGCGAAGCGGCGCCTGCGCCCGGTCATGATGACGGCCAGTATCGCCGCCTTCGGCCTGATTCCCTTGCTGCTGTCGACCGGGCCGGGTTCGGAAATCCAGCGGCCGCTGGCGGTCGTCGTCATCGGCGGCCTGGTCAGTTCCACGCTGCTGACGCTGGTGCTGCTGCCGATCCTGTTCCAACAATTCGGCATGGGGAAAAAATAATGGAACATCAATACAGTCATGTCCTGACGCTGGCGCTGCCCGCCGCGCTCGAAGAAGAAGTGCTCGACCATCTGCAGGCGTGCCCGGAATGGGTCACTGGCTTCTCCATCGCGCCAGCCGAGGGCTTCGGCAACGGCATGTCGCTGCCCAGCACGCTGGAACAGGTGCGCGGCAGGGCGCGTCGCCGCCTCATCACGATCCTGATGGCGCAGGCGAACATCGAGCCGCTGCTGGCGAGCCTGCACGCGGAATTCCGCAGTCCGGAAATGGCGTACTGGATCACCCCTTTGATCAAGTTTGGACGATTCGCATGAAAGCAATGAAGGTGTTTTCGGCCGCATGGCCGATGCTCGCCCTGGCCGTGGCCGCCGCAGCGGGCGCGCAAGAGTATCCGCCGCTCCTGCCGCCCGAGGGCGCGGTGCGCAATTACCTGAGCCAGCTGCCGCAGGTGAGGGCCGCCCACAACGGCATCGAGCTGGAACAGGCGAATGCCGGCCGCCTGGGGGCGGGCCCCTATGAATGGACCGTCAAGGGCACGCTGCAGCAGCGCCGCGAGAGCAGCGGTCCCCGCTACCGCGAAAACGAATTGGCCGTCGAGCGTCCGGTGCGCTGGTTCGGCAAGGCGGACAAGGACCGGGCGCTCGGCGAAAACGGCGTCAAGCTGGCCGAGCATGCGCTGGCCGACGCCTGGCATGAAGCCAGCCGCGCCTTTCTGAAAAACTGGTTTGATACGCTGCGCGACGTGCGGGCGGCAGCGCGCTTGCAGGAACAGGCGGACTTGCTCGGCCAGCAGGCTGACGTCGTGCGCAAACGCTACAAGGCCGGGGATGCGCCGCGCATCGAGCTGATGTTGGCGGAAACCGAGCATGACCGGACGCTGAGCGCGCAGCGGCAGGCAGCGCTGCGCGCTCAGCGCAGCTTGGCCGAACTGCGCGCGCGCTACCCGGGCATCGAGCTGCAGGCGCCGCAGCAACTGCCTGCGCCGGCACCGGTTGCCGGCTCCGCCAGCCAGTGGCAGCAGCGCATCCTGGCCGACAATCACGAACTCCTGCTGGCGCGTGCGCAATCGATGCAGGGCAAGCTGAGCGCCGAGCGCGCTGCGCTCGACCGCATGCCCGACCCCACCATCGGCATGCGTGTTGCGCAGGAACGTGACAGCCAGGAAAAGATCGTCGGCCTCACGCTGTCGATCCCGCTGTCGGGCACCCTGCGTCGCGCGCAGCAGGAGGCTGGTCTGGCGCAGGCGCGCATTGCGGAAGAACGCGCCCAGCAGGTGGCGCTCAAGGCGCAAAGCGATGCGATCAATGTCGCCATGAACGCCGAATCCGCCTATGAAGTCTGGCAGCGCCTGGAGCAGGTCGCCAGGCAAACCGAAGCCAATACGGAGGTAGTGTCCAAGGCCTACTCCCTCGGCGAAGCGCCGCTCAGCGACTTGCTCCTGGCACGGCGGCAGTCGCTCGACGCCGGCGCCAATGCGGAAGCCGCGCGTTTCGATGCGCTCGAGGCGCATGCCAGGTTATTGCTCGATGCGCATGTCATCTGGGACTTGCATGCATCCGAGGGCAGGCACGATGCGGCGATGCCCTAGCCGCGTTATTCCTGTCAGAAAGGGCATCCAAGCTTGTGCATGATGAGCGCGTCATGCGTACTACTACCGAAGAAATACTGCGCAGAAATACGTAGTCGATGATAGGGGTAAGCGCTTCTGAAGGGCCGCGCAAAGCGGGGCGAGCGAGCGTGGCGAATCAACCTGGCCAAAAAAGAATATCAGCTTTGAAACAAGAGGTTTGGTTGCTACACTAAGTTGGCAATAATTTTTCAGGAGATAAATATGAAGCTATCGAAACTGATCGCGGTTCTCGTCGGTGTAGGAGCATTCGCAAGTGTTGTGCAAGCTGCCGAACTGACCGGCACGCTGAAGAAAATCAAGGATACCGGCACGATCACGCTGGGCGTGCGCGAGTCCTCCATTCCGTTCAACTACAGCCTGGGCGGCGTGCGTTACGTCGGATATTCGTACGACACCATGATGAATGCGGTCGACGCGATCAAGCAAGAACTGAAGATGCCGAATCTTCAGGTCAAGGAAATCCCGGTTACGCCGCAAAACCGCATCACGCTGACCCAGAACGGCACCATCGACCTCGAGTGCAGTTCGACTACCAACAACCTCGATCGCCAGAAGCAGGTGGCGTTTTCCAACACCATCTTCATCATCGGCACCCGCCTGATGACCAAGAAGGATTCCGGCATTAACGATTTCGCCGACTTGAAGGGCAAGAACGTCGTCACGACCGCCGGCACTACATCCGAGCGCCTGCTGCGCAAGATGAATGAAGACCAGAACATGGGCATGAACATCATCAGCGCCAAGGAGCATGGCCAGTCCTTCCTGACGCTGGAGTCCGGGCGCGCCGCCGCCTTCATGATGGATGACGCCCTGCTGTATGGCGAGCGTGCCAAGGCGCGCAATCCGAACGAATGGGTCATCGTCGGCAAGCCGCAATCGCGCGAAGCGTATGGCTGCATGATGCGCAAGGATGATGCGCCGTTCAAGAAAGTGGTCGACGATTCGATCGCCAAGCTGATGAAGTCCGGCCAGATCGAGCGTGTCTATCACAAGTGGTTCCTGGAGCCGATCCCGCCGAAGGGGCTGAACCTGAACTTCCCGCTGTCCGAAGACATGAAGCAACTGTTCAAGAATCCGAACGACAAGGCTTACGATTAAGCACGCACTTGTGACGGTTCAAGGCGGAAGGAGTTCCTCCTTCCGCTTTTTCTTGAAGGCTGACAATGAACTACCATTGGAACTGGGACGTCTTTTTTCAAAGCGCGGCCAAGAACGAGACATATCTGGATTGGCTCTTGTCGGGCGCGCGCACCACGCTGATCATCGGCCTGGCCGGCTGGATCATCGCGCTGGCGCTGGGCTCGATACTCGGCATGCTGCGCACGGTGCCCAACCGATTTTTGTCGGGCATCGCCGCCACCTACGTTGAAATCTTCCGCAATATTCCGCTCTTGGTGCAGCTGTTCATCTGGTATTTCGTGATGCCCGACCTGCTGCCGGGCGGCGATGCGATCAAGCAGATGAATCCGGTCGTGCAGCAATATGTCGCAGCCATTCTCTGCCTGGGCACCTTCACTGCCGCGCGCGTGTGCGAACAGGTGCGTTCCGGCATCATCTCGCTGCCGCACGGGCAAAAGAACGCCGGGCTGGCCCTGGGGCTGACGCTGTCGCAAACCTATCGCCACGTGATCCTGCCAATGGCGTACCGCATCATCGTGCCGCCGCTGACATCGGAATTCCTCAACATATTCAAGAACTCGGCGGTCGCCTCCACCATCGGCTTGCTGGAGCTGGCCGCGCAGGGCCGGCAGCTGGTCGACTACACCGCCCAGCCCTATGAATCGTTTATTGCGGTGACCTTGCTCTACGTCGTGATCAACATCACCGTGATGCTGCTGATGCGGTGGATCGAAGGCCGTACCCGGGTGCCCGGCTACATCGGCAGCAAATAAGGGGCGGGCCATGGCATATTCATTCGATTTCAGTTCGATCAACGCAGACAACCTGGCGGTGCTGGGGGACGGCATGATCGTATCGCTGCAGATCACCGCCGTCGCCGTGGTGGTGGGGATCGTCTGGGGTACGCTCCTGGCGATGATGCGCCTGTCGAGCGCCAAGCCGCTGCAATGGCTGGCGGCCGCCTACGTCAACACCTTCCGCTCGATTCCGCTGGTGATGGTGCTGTTGTGGTTCTTCCTGATCGTGCCGCAACTCTTGCAGAAGCTGCTGAACCTGTCGCCCAGCACCGATTTCCGGCTGACTTCGGCGCTGGTCGCGTTCGCGCTGTTCGAAGCCGCGTATTACTCCGAAATCATCCGTGCCGGCATCCAGTCGGTGCCGAAAGGGCAGATCAACGCCTCGCTCGCGCTCGGCATGACTTATGGCCAGTCGATGCGGCTGGTGATTCTGCCGCAGGCATTCCGCAACATGATTCCCTTGCTCCTGACGCAAGGCATTGTGCTGTTCCAGGATACCTCGCTGGTCTATGTCAGCGCGCTGGCCGATTTCTTTGGCCAGGCCTACGGTATCGGCGAACGCGACGGGCGGATTGTCGAAATGCTACTGTTCGCCGGCGCGGTCTATTTTGTAATTTGCTTCAGCGCTTCATTGCTGGTCAGGCGGCTTCAGAAAAAGGTGATTTCATGATCGACATTAAGAACGTCAGCAAGTGGTACGGCAGCTTTCAGGTGCTGACCGATTGCACGACCCATGTATCCAAGGGCGATGTGATGGTGGTGTGCGGCCCGTCCGGTTCCGGCAAGTCGACCCTGATCAAGACGGTCAACGGCCTGGAGCCGTTTCAGAAGGGCGAGATCCTGGTCAACGGCCAATCGGTCGGCGACCCGAAAACCAATCTGTCGAAGCTGCGCTCGCACATCGGCATGGTGTTCCAGAACTTCGAACTGTTCCCGCACCTGTCGATCCGCCAGAACCTCACCCTGGGCCAGATCAAGGTGCTTGGCCGCAGCGAGGAGGAGGCGACCGAAAAGGGCCTCAAGTACCTCGACCGCGTAGGCCTGCTGGCGCAAAAGGACAAGTTTCCGGGACAGCTCTCCGGCGGCCAGCAGCAGCGCGTCGCGATCGCGCGTGCGCTGTCGATGGATCCGTTTGCGATGCTGTTCGACGAGCCGACTTCGGCGCTCGACCCCGAGATGATCAATGAAGTGCTGGACGTGATGGTCGGCCTGGCGCAGGAAGGCATGACGATGATGGTGGTCACCCATGAAATGGGGTTCGCCAAGCGCGTGGCCAACCGCATCGTGTTCATGGATAAGGGCTACATCGTCGAAGATTGCAGCAAGGATGAATTCTTCGGCTCGCCGCGCTCGGACCGCGCCCGCGACTTCCTGGCAAAGATCATCCACTGATTCGCACATGATGCCTCTCCCGCAAGCGGGAGAGGCACCCTTCAGCGCGGAATTAAGCGGGTAAAATAGCGGCACTCTGAAGGAACCGCCGCTATGTCCACATCATCCTCCGCAAATTCCCTGACAATCACCCGCCCCGACGACTGGCACCTGCATCTGCGCGATGGCGCGGCGCTTGCTAGCGTGTTGCCGCACAGCGCACGCCAATTTGCGCGTGCCATCGTCATGCCGAACCTGAAACCGCCGGTCACCACGACGGCGCAAGCCGCCGCCTACCGCGAGCGCATCCTGGCTGCGCTGCCACCCGGCATGGATTTCGAGCCGCTGATGACGCTGTATCTGACCGATAACACGCCACCCGACGAAATCCGGCGCGCCAAGGACAGCGGCTTCATTCATGCAGTGAAACTCTACCCAGCCGGCGCCACCACCAATTCCGACGCCGGCGTTACCGCCTTGTCGAAGTGCTATAAGACACTGGAAGCGATGCAGGAAATCGGCATGCCATTCCTGGTGCACGGCGAAGTCACCGATCCCGTCGTCGATATCTTCGACCGCGAAGCCGTGTTCATCGAGCGCGTGATGCAGCCGCTGCGGCGCGACATGCCGGCACTGAAAGTCGTGTTCGAGCACATCACGACCAAGGATGCAGCTCAGTACGTCAGCGCAGCGGACGGCCATGTGGCCGCCACCATCACCGCGCACCACCTGCTGTACAACCGCAACGAAATCTTCAAGGGCGGCATCCGCCCGCACTATTACTGCCTTCCAGTGTTAAAGCGCGAAGAGCACCGCCAGGCGCTGGTGCAGGCGGCCACGTCCGGCAGCCCGAAATTCTTCCTCGGCACCGACTCCGCGCCGCACCCGAAGGGCTTGAAAGAGCACGCCTGCGGCTGTGCCGGCTGCTACACGGCGCTGCACGCCATGGAACTGTACGCGCAAGCCTTCGACCAGGCCGGCGCGCTCGACAAGCTGGAAGCGTTTGCCAGCTTCCACGGACCGGACTTCTATGGTTTGCCGCGTAATGCCGGCACGATCACGCTGCAGCGCGAAACCTGGACCTTGCCGGCCGAAGTGCCGCTGGGCGAGGCCAGTGTCGTGCCCTTGAATGGCGGTGAGTCGATCGGTTGGAAGCTCGCCTGAAGCAGTAGCCGCCGGCATGCGCTTTTTCGACCCGATCGACTGGCAGCGCCCGTGGCTCGCTCCCTTTCGGGCAACAGCTGAATCGATCGTCCACAGTCCGGACTGGCGCGCGACGATCAACGCACAGGCCGAACAGATCGGCTTGAAAAATCACCGCGGCCTGCCCATTCATTTCGTGCCGCAGGCCAGCCTGCCACGCGGCATGGCCTACGAAGCCTTCATCAGCGCCACCGGTGGCGTACCGACCCGCGAGAATCTGCATGATTTCTTCAATGCGCTGGTGTGGCTGACTTTTCCTCAAATCAAAGTACAGCTGAATGCGTTGCAGGCAGCGGAAATCGCCAAGTCCAATGCCATACCTGCGGCACGCGGCAAGGTACGCGATGCCGCCACGATTTTCGATGAAAATGCCGCGCTGTTGGTGGTGCGGGATGCCTCGATGATCGAAGCCTTGCGGGCGCACGACTGGCGCGAAGTATTTATCGAGCGCCGGCACGAGTTCGGCCAGCGCTGTGACGTCTGGCTGTTCGGGCATGCATTGATGGAAAAGCTGGTGTCGCCGTACAAGGCGATTACGGCGCATGCGTGGCCTGTCCTGGCAGGTGATGAGTATTTCGGTATGCCGCAGCGCGACAAGCGTGTCTGGATCGACGGTATTGTCACGGATCAGCTTGCTGGCGGCTGCGTCACTGCCGGGTTCACACCGCTTCCAGTATTAGGGCTTCCAGGCTGGTGGGAAGGACAAGACCAGGCGTTCTATGCTGATGTCTCAGTATTCCGGCCGAAACGAGAAGGGAAAACCATCACCGTATAGTTTGGGCAACTGCTTACTTTGACTCCGAGGTGCAAAAGAAAAGGCACCCGAAGGTGCCTTTTCAATACAGCAGCTCAAATCATTGCAGGCTTACGCCTGCGAATGATTAGAACGTGTGGCGAACGCCGACAGCAAAGCCGCTGGACGATTGACCAAAATTCGGTGCGCTGTTTGCGCCGCCGCTGGAAGCGTCGCTAACCACGTTGTTTGCACCTGCGTCGTTAGTGATGTGGCCGTACGAGGTGTACACGTTGGTGCGCTTGGACAGCGGGTAGGTGTAACCCAGTGCATATTGCTTGGCGCCAGCGTTGCCACCCGCAGCCTTATCGGTCTGCTTGATGAATGAAGCCATCACGGTGCCGCCGGCGACCGGCGCGGAAACGCCAAGGAGCCAATCACGGAAATCCGCGCCAGAATCACTCTTTTCAGTTTCGTAGGCGAGGTGAGCCTTTGCAACGCCGAGGTCATAGGTGCCGCCAACCAGCAGAACCTTGAACTTATCAGCCGCGATGGTGGCCGGTGCGTTGGTGCTGCTATATGCCAGAACTGCAGCTACCGGGCCGTTCGCGTAGGTACCGGACAGAGCGTAGGTGCGGTTCGCGGAGTTGTTGCCAGCGGTTTCGCCAAGGCCGTACAGAGCGTTAGCAGTGAAGCCACTCACGTTCGGCGAGGAGTAGGTGATTGCATTGTTTACGCGCGGAACTTCGCCGTTACCCACCACACCGGCCGCATCCCAAATCTTGGAGCCAGCAGCCATCAGGTTGGTCGATGCGCCAGTCAGGCCGGTGCCGAACGGGTCGATCGAATCCAGAGCAATGAACAGCGGGTCGTATTGACGGCCGAGGTTGACCGCACCGAAGTTGCCGGACAGGCCAACAAATGCTTGGCGGCCGAACAGGGCGCCTTGACGTTGAGTACCGGTGTCGACGTTAAAGCCGTTTTCCAATTGGAAGTTTGCCTTCAAACCACCACCGAGGTCTTCGGTACCCTTAAAGCCCAAGCGATTACCGGACTGAACGCCGGACGCCAGATTCCACACGGAACCATTGGCACCACCGGTTTCACGAGAGATACCAGCATCGATCACGCCGTAAACGGTTACATTGGTTTGTGCATTTGCTGCGCCAGCGAAGGCGCCCAGCACTGCGAGTGCGAGAAGCGATTTTTTCATTGCAAAATCCCCAAAGGTGTCAGGTTAAAGTTGTTATGTCTTGCAGTCAGGGCAGAGGTCGTCCTTTCTGCTGCTTCAGTAGGTTGGCTACTGAAGCGCCTGATATTTCATCAAAGAAAGGGGAGGAGAGCAAAGGAAAATTGCTTTTTTGAACAATAAGAGTCTTATTTGTTGTCTTGTTACAACGCCTATGTACTGCTTGCCCGCATCCTAATTGATGAGACATGGAGAGACAACAGGGGCAAATTGGATAGTCATAAAAAAGAGGCACCCGAAGGCGCCTCTTTCAAACAGCTTTCATCACTGTAGGCAAAAGCCTACGCGCGATTAGAACGTGTGGCGAACGCCGACATTGAATAGACGGTCGCTCTCGCCGGCAGTTTGTGTACCAGTGCTGCCGTACTCAGACAGAGAAGCGGCAGTGTCGTTCTTGGTGTAACCGAACGACGTGTACAGGTTGGTGCGCTTGGAGAGTGCATGGCTGTAACCGATTGCATACAGGTTGGTCTTCGCCCCGGCGACGTCTTTCACGTCATCGCGAATCCAAGAAGCCATCACCGTGCCAGCGGCGCCAACCGGAGCGGAAACGCCGAGCAGCCAGTTACGGTCCTTGGTCGAAGTGCCGACTGTATCGGACTTATTATCCGCGAATGCAACGTGTGCCTTGGCAACGCCAAAGTCATAAGTGGCGCCAATAAAGTTTGCGGTCAGATCCGTAACGGTGCCAGCATTGGTACCGGTGGCGGTAGGATTGGCAGTCGACTTGTTGTATGCATATTGCACATTGATCGGGCCATTGACATAGGACAGTGCTACGCCAACATCGCGGCCAGTGGTATTGGAGCCAGCCACTTCACCAAAGCCATAGTTTACGCCGCCAGTGAAGCCACTGTAGTTATTGGACGTATAGCTGATCGTGTTGTTGACACGTTGCAGGCGATCCGTAGCATATTGGCCATTACCAAAAATCTTCTGTGCATTGCCAGCGAGATTAATGCCAAACGGATCGATTACATTCAAGGCATTGTAGATCGAAGTGTATTGACGACCCAGTTTTACGCTGCCGAATTGGCCTTGCAGACCAACCCAAGCTTGACGGCCAAACAATGCGCCTTGGCCTTGTACGCCATCATCGACGCTAAAGCCGTTTTCCAAGGTGAAAACTGCGGACAGGCCGCCACCGAGATCTTCGGTGCCTTTGAAGCCCAGGCGGCTGCCGGACTGCTGGCCGCTTTGCAGCGCCCAGATTTTGCCAGCGTCTTTAGAGCCGTTGTCAAACGCAATACCTGCATCAACCACGCCGTAAATGGTTACGTTGGTTTGTGCGGAAGCTGCGCCTGCAAAGGCACCCAGTACTGCGAGCGCGAGAAGCGATTTTTTCATATAAATCCCCAAAGGTATGTTTGAACTGCGTTTTATTGTTTTCCCGGCAGGCCGATTAACGCAGACCTCTTGCCGAAGAAAAGTTTCTTAAAAAAATCACTAAGAAACTAGTAATCATTTCATCAAAGAATCGTGATGAGAGCAAACTTGTTTTTGAGATTTCTGCTCACAATGTGATATTTGTGGCTCTGTTGCAACATATAGTCGCCAAGCCGATATCAAATTTTCAATGATTTATGCGGGAAAAGTTCATGGCTAGGAGCGAATCGTATGAACGCCGCAAAAGGTAGAATCAACGACATATACAAAGAAAAATGGCCCCACATTTCTGTGAGGCCATTCGAATTTTTATGAAAGGTAATCTTGATGTTATTCAAAATTGTCCTGTCATATGATTTTGCGATTGCCTGCAATAGAAGGCAATCGCATTTCCTGATTAGAACAGGTGGTTGATACCAGCGGAGAAGCCAGTCAGGCTGGTTTGTGCGCCTGCCGACGGGGTAACACGGGTGTAGTCGACGTCAGCGTAAAAGTTGGTGCGCTTGGACAGCGCATAGGTGCCACCCACGATGAACAGCTTCGCCTTGGTGTCAGCCGCACCGACGGTAATCTTCTTGTCGAAGTAACCAGCGGTCACAGCAGCTTCGGCAGTTGCGTTATAGCTAGCGCCCACCCACATGTCTTTGGTGTCAGCGCCACCATCAACCGTGTTCTTTGCGTAGCCAGCGGACACGCGCAGCGGGTCAATGCTGTAAGCGCCGCCGAAGGTAAAGTTCTTAATCGGGGTGCCAGCAGCGGTGTTGGCATTTTGGCGGGTATAGGCGCCACCAACGGTGAGCGGGCCTTGAGCATAGGTTGCGCCAATTGCACGAGTCGCGCCTTGGCTGAATGCGCCTGCGTTTTCGCCGAATGCATACTCTGCACGTGCAGTGATCGGACCCGTGGTATAGGTGTACTGGACATCGTTATCCAGACGGGTCAAACCGCCTTGCGTTGCCAGAGGAACGATAGCGGTGTATTTGTAAGCGAACGGATCATAGGAACCGATCGTCTTGAAGTTCACGGAATACTGACGGCCGAGGTCCAGGGAGCCCCAGGCGCCGCCGAGGCCGACAAAGGCGGAACGGTTGAACAACTTGTTGGTCGTCGCTGCGGTATCCAACTGGCCAGTGCCAGAATTGAAGCCGGTTTCCACGTTGAAGTGGGCATTCAAACCGCCGCCAAGGTCTTCAACACCTTTGAAACCGAGACGGTTATTGTTGAAATTACCGTTCGAGCCCATGGTCCAGTTGCCGCCAGCGGCCGGATTGGTATGACGAACGCCTGCATCAAACGAACCGTAAATGGTTACAGCCGATTGTGCTTGTGCTGCGCCTGCGAATGCGCCCAGAACTGCCAGTGCGAGAAGCGATTTTTTCATTAATTAATCTCCAAGGTTGGCGTGCTAAAATTTTTTTTACTTGCCCTCAGCAAGGCCGCTAGTGGTAGCTCTCCTTGCCTTCACTTCCAAACCAGTTAGTAAAGAAGCTAATAGTGATTTCATCAAAAGCGAGCGAGTTGAGCAAAGAGAATTTTGCTTTTATGCATGTTTGTCGGTGAATGTGTGGTTATTGAGCAACAGATGATCAACGGAAGCTGATTTAAGACAATTAATTAAATTCAAAAAAAGCAATGTTTCTGGATGGTTAATCTTGCCTCTTTTTTTGTGGCGCTAATCCTTGAATGCTTCACATTCTGGCCGAGCTACTTTTAGATGGTAGAAACAGGAAACTTATATAAATGATGCGTTTCGATACATTAATCGGCGAGTTTGATAAAACGTTACGGGTGATTGCAGGTGTCGCAGCAGCGTCGCGTGACAACCCAGCCGCCCAGGAGCCTGAGCACGTTCTGACAGATGCGGACAAGCGCCATAGTGCAGGCTTGATGCGCGTGAATCATGTTGGTGAGGTGTGTGCACAGGCGCTGTATGACTCCCAGGGGCACTTTACGAGGAATGAGGTGCTGAAACAGCAATTCAGGCAAGCGGGACGGGAGGAGGAAGATCATCTGGCATGGACCGCGGAGCGCCTGCGGGAACTGGGCTCGCATCCAAGCTTGCTCAATCCTCTATGGTACGCAGGCGCTTATGCACTGGGAGTCGTCGCTGCCAAGATGGGCGATGCGCGCAGTCTAGGTTTTGTCGTGGAAACGGAGCGCCAAGTCGAGGCGCATTTGGCGAGTCACCTAGAGCGTTTGCCGCTTCAGGATGGGAAGTCGCGCGCCATCGTCGAGCAGATGCGCATTGATGAAATCGATCATGGCGCAAAGGCGCAGGCGATGGGCGCAGCAGAAACGCCAGCGATCGTGCAAAAGGCGATGCAGGCGATGGCAAAGGTCATGACGACGACGGCGTACTATCTCTGATGCTAATTGCCATCGTACTTTAGGGTAATCGAGTTATCCGCCGTGATAGGGGTCGTCAGGATTGAATGGCCGTTGTGAATAGGGCTTGTCTGCGTCGGAGTTGCTCGCCCCGCTTGTGCCGCTTGCTCCGCTGGAACCCATATGGGAGCAGCTCGCTAGTAACATTGTGCCGATCAGGATGGAAAGGAGTTTCATTGCAGGCCTCTTTCGTTTTGTTGTGAAAAGGGGCTCTTTGTCAGAGCTCTTGTACCACTCAATATAGGTCTCTGATTTTGATATAAAACGCCTTGCCACTTATGACGCATTGGATATTGAGATGCCTCAAAAATAGGGAGGAATATTGATGGAATTAATCTTTTCTGGATCTCGCTGAGCGCGGTGTCGCAATAAAAAAACCGCCAAGTGTGGCGGGCTTTCTGTTCCTGCTCGCTCTATCTTGTTTTATTTAGGGGGCAGAAGCAATGCCGAAGCATCGGCATTGCTTCCTGCGGCTTCACTGAAGCCATACAGTAAGCCAACTTTAATGTTGCTGAGCTCCTGATATGTAATGCATGTTATCGAGCGCACTCGAGGTGCTGTACGTAACGTAGCCGATAATTACCGCGCTGCGCTGAAATTTTGGAAGGGAGCTGGTGGGTACTCAGGCAGAAGTTGCCTCTGTCAAATCGTCCACAATTTCAAACGAGTGTGTTAGCTCGGCTGTCTTTTCCATCATGATCGAGGCGGAGCAGTATTTTTCGTGCGACAGCTTGATGGCGCGTTCTACCAAGCTGGGCTTCAGATTCCTGCCGCGCACAGTAAAGTGGAAGTGCACCTTCGTAAATACTTTAGGGTCCTTCTCAGCGCGTTCGGACTTGAGGGTAACGTCGCAGCCCCGAATATCCTGCTGACTTTTACGCAGAATCAACACTACATCATATGCGGTGCAGCCACCGGTGCCGGCTAGGACGAGCTCCATCGGGCGCGGTGCAAGATCGCGCCCGCCGCCTTCGGGGGCGCCATCCATGGCGACGACGTGTCCCGAGCCCGTTTCAGCCAAAAATGTCATACCGGACAATCCGGTCCACCGTACAGTGCATTCCATTGATTTATTTCTCGATTCGTTCAGAAGATGAATATTTTAACTGGTTTGAAATTTATCGATTTGCCGGGTGAAATGCTGTCTCAAACGGGGGGCAAAGTACTGGAAGGCACCTGGCATATCACAATATGGATAAAAAACCACAATATGGAATGACTTTAAGCATTTGAATTTAATGATGTTTTTATGAAAATCGAGGGCTGGGATGGGTGTGGGAGAGGGTGTTTTCTTGCATTGCACAATAAATTCGCCTATAATTTAAATGTTGGTTGTTAATGCTTGCGTAGCGATAGCAGCCGCCCGATTGTCTCCTCCACCCTCCTCCTTTGGTGTGGATTTAAACCCGAAGCTTGCTCGCTTCGGGTTTTTTTTATTAATGCCGTATTCGCAGGCGTGGCACCCATGTCTTTGGGCGTGCCAAGGATTTGACGCCAAGTCTTTGAAAAGGCTATACTTTCAAGCTTTCCGTTCGCTCAGGAAAAGATAACAAGGTCGAGTCCGCTGATGTAAGGGGCGGAACCGCCAGCCAATTTGAGCGTTTCATTTATTTAGGACATCATCATGAAGACCTTTTCCGCGAAAACCCATGAGGTTCAGCGTGAGTGGTTCGTGATTGACGCGACGGACAAAGTCCTCGGACGTGTTGCCAGCGAAGTGGCACGCCGACTGCGCGGCAAGCACAAGCCCGAGTTCACCCCGCACGTCGACACCGGCGACTTTATTGTCGTCATCAACGCAGGCAAGCTGCGCGTGACCGGCAACAAGGAACTGAACAAGATTTACTACCGTCACTCGACCTATCCGGGCGGTATCTACGAAACCAATTTCCAGAAAATGCAACAGCGTTTTCCGGGGCGTGCGCTGGAGAAGGCGGTCAAGGGCATGCTGCCCAAGGGCCCGCTTGGCTATGCGATGATCAAGAAGCTGAAAGTGTATGCCGATGGCACCCATCCGCACACTGCCCAGCAACCCAAAGCACTCGAAATCTAAGGAGCGGACATGATCGGTAACTACAATTACGGAACCGGCCGCCGCAAGAGTGCAGTGGCTCGCGTATTCATCAAGGCAGGCAGCGGCAACATCGTTGTCAATGGCAAGCCGGCCGCAGAATACTTTTCGCGTGAAACCGGCCTGATGGTGATCCGTCAGCCGCTGGAACTGACCGGCAATGTCGAGCGTTTCGACATCATGGTGAACGTGCATGGCGGCGGCGAATCCGGCCAAGCCGGTGCAGTGCGCCACGGTATTACCCGTGCACTGATCGACTACGATGCTGCGCTGAAGTCGGAGCTGTCGAAAGCCGGCTTCGTCACCCGTGACGCACGTGAAGTCGAACGTAAGAAAGTCGGTCTGCGCAAAGCACGCCGCGCGAAACAGTTCTCCAAGCGCTAATCTCGCGTTTTCAGAACATCGAAAAGCCGCCGGGTTTGCGCCTGGCGGCTTTTTGCTTTTCGGCCCAGAGGTATCGGGGCAGCCTGTTAAAATTTGCAAGTGTGATGTAGGGTCTTTAGCAAGGGAAAAATATGATCAAAGTCGGTATCGTCGGCGGCACGGGATATACGGGCGTGGAGTTGCTGCGCCTGTTAGCCGCTCATCCCCAAGTGCAACTTACCGCGATCACGTCGCGCAAGGAAGATGGCATGCCGGTTGCCGACATGTTCCCTTCATTGCGCGGCCACGTGTCGCTGGCATTTTCGACGCCGGAAAAGGCGAAACTGAACGAATGCGATGTCGTATTTTTTGCGACCCCGCATGGTGTGGCGATGGCGCAGGCGCGCGAGTTGCTCGCCGCCGGAGTGAAGGTGATCGATCTGGCAGCCGATTTCCGCTTGAAAGACACTGCGGAATTCGAGAAATGGTATGGCATGCCGCATTCCTGTCCCGATATCCTCGGCGAGGCCGTATACGGTCTGCCTGAGATCAATCGCGAGGCGATCAGGCAGGCGCGCATCATTGGCTTGCCGGGATGCTACCCAACCTCGATGCAGCTCGGCTTTGCGCCGCTGCTCGCGCAAGGCAAGCCGCTAGTCAATGAGTCGACGCTGATTGCTGATTGCAAATCGGGCGTGTCGGGTGCGGGGCGCAAGGCGGAAGTGCATACGCTGCTGGCTGAAGCTGCCGACAACTTCAAGGCTTACGGCGTGAAGGGGCATCGCCATTTGCCGGAAACGGTCCAAGGGTTGCAGGCAATCGCCGGGCGCAAGGTCGGACTGACCTTCGTGCCGCACCTGGTGCCGATGATTCGCGGCATTCATTCCACGTTGTATGCGACCCTTCTGCCCGAAGCGCGAAACACCGATTTCCAGGCATTGTATGAAAATTACTTTGAAGGCGAAAAATTCGTCGACGTCATGCCTGCCGGAAGTCATCCTGAAACGCGTTCGGTGCGCGCCTCCAACAAGTTGCGCATTGCGCTTCATCGTCCGGGCGGCGGCGACTTGCTGGTGATTCTGGTGGTCGAGGACAATCTGGTCAAAGGTGCTGCAGGACAGGGCGTGCAATGCATGAATATCATATTCGGTCTTGATGAAACGACTGGATTGATGCACATTCCAGTATTGCCCTAAGGCATTAATTACGGCCTGCTTATGTCGCATTCCCCATCCCTGTTCAATTCCATGAAGTTCCGGCTGTGGCGCCGACGCATGTCGGTTTCCTCGCCGCGGATGGCGATCAAGTCACAATTGCCTTGGCCGATGCGATTGTTGCTTGTGGTGGTGATCGGCATGGCGGGGGCGCTGGCAATGTGGGGTTACGATGCGGGATTGAGCTTGCCGCGCGTGCACCCAGAAAATTCCAGGGAGCAGATTGCCCGCTACAAGGAGCAGGTCGAGCGGCTGACTGCCGAACGCGACCAGTTTTCGACCACTGTCAATTCGGCGGAAAGCCAGCTCAATATCGAGCGCTCAGCCCAAAAGCAGCTCGCCGCTCAAGTACGGACGCTAGAATCCGAAAACACCCGGCTCAAGGAAGATCTGGCGTTCTTTGAAAGCCTGTTGCCGAATGCGACCGGGCCGCTGGGGGTTTCAATCCGGCGCTTGAAGGTCGACCAGATTGCGCCGAACCAGTTGCGGTACCGCTTGCTAGTCATGCAAGGAGGCAGGGGAGATCATGATTTTATTGGCAATCTGCAACTTGTGGTGACAGTTCTGAAAGACGGTAAAAGTGCTATGATGACTTTCCCAGATGGGAATCCAAACGAGCAAGGCAAGTACAAGCTCAGCTTCAAGCATTACCAGCGTGTAGAAGGGGTGCTCACCCTGCCGGAAGGCGCTGTGACCAAACTGGTCCAGGCACGCGTGCTCGAAAAAGGTCAAATACGGGCGCAACAATCAGCGAATTTGTGAAGGAGGGCCATTATGCTGGGCCGCAAAACCAAAGGCACGATTGACAGTCTCATTGGCATTTCGACCAATATTGAAGGGAACGTAAACTTCAAGGGTGGATTGCGCATCGATGGCACGGTCAAGGGCAATGTCATTGCCGATGCCAATGAGGCGAGCATGCTGGTGATTTCGGAGCATGCGAAGGTGGAAGGAGAAGTGCGGGTCGCTCACCTTGTGGTGAACGGCGAGATCGTCGGGCCGGTCTATTCATCCGAACTGCTTGAATTACAGCCGAGAGCCCGCATAACTGGAGATGTGTATTACAAAGCGCTGGAAATGCACGGCGGCGCGCTGGTTGCTGGCAAGCTGACGCATGACCAAGTGGGCGAACCCGTGCTCAAACTGGCGCTGTCCAATACGTAATCGCCACCAAACGTATATAATGAATGTATGTTTGCTTCGCAGGAGTCCTCAATGAATGCCGTCACCGAAATGCCTGAACCGATCATCTTTACCGACAGCGCCGCAGATAAAGTGGCGCAGCTGATCGAAGAAGAAGGCAATCCCGATCTCAAATTGCGCGTGTTCGTGCAAGGCGGAGGCTGCTCGGGCTTCCAGTATGGTTTTACCTTTGATGAAATCGTCAACGAAGACGACACCACGATGACCAAGAATGGCGTTCAGCTGTTGATCGATTCGATGAGCTACCAGTATCTGGTCGGCGCCGAAATCGATTACAAGGACGATCTGGAAGGCGCACAATTCGTGATCAAGAATCCGAATGCCTCGACCACTTGCGGCTGCGGATCGTCGTTCTCCGCTTAAAAATCGCGTAATGGTCGAAAAAGCGCAGGCGTGCCCTGCGTTTTTTTGTTTCTCGCAACTTTTTGCCTCAGATCAATTTACCTTAAGGCAATATCCGTACAATCTTCTTCCGGTTGAAATTTTCCCGGAAGGATGATGTCATGCCCCGTCGTCTTGCACTGTTTGCCTTATTTGCTTCCATTTTTTTCGCTGGGCCGCCTGCCTTGACCGCCAGTTATGCAACTGGAAAAGATGTCAGTAAGGCAGCAGTGGAAATGGATGTCTGTTCCGCCAACGGTGCCGCCGAACGCACCCGGCCTCTTGTCAATGAGGCGAAAGCAGTCTATTTCGTGAACTTGCGCGATGGGGACAAGGTAACGTCGCCTTTTCGCATCGCCTTTGGCTTGGTTGGGATGGGGATCGCGCCGGCGGGTGTGAATGTCGAGAATACCGGTCACCATCATTTGCTGATCGATCAAAAACTGACCAACGACATGTTGGTCAAGCCGATTCCTTTTACTGAAAAATACCGGCATTTCGGTAAGGGCGAAACCGAGGCGACGCTTGATCTCCCGGTGGGAAAACACACCTTGCGTCTGGTGTTTGCCAATGCCTATCACCAGCCTTACTACGTGTCGAGCAAGGAAGTAACGATCGAAGTCCTGTCGAAAAACGGATTTGCGAAACCGTAGTTTCCTGCGGTTCGGGGTGTCGAGGTCGCCTATGCCGGGTAAAGCGCCCCGAGAATCCGCAACCCTTTTGCCCCGGTAACGCTGGGCAAGTTGCCCGCCTTGCGCTCGATATGACGATATGCGAGCCAGGCAAACGCCAGTGCCTCCACATGATTGGGCGACACGCCTAATGCATCCGTCGATGCGACCTGTGCTGCATGTCCGCAATTCGTCAGCGCCAGTTGCAGCCGATGCATGAGGTGCGCGTTATAAGCGCCACCGCCACACACGTATACTGCTTTGGCTGTCTTGGCGTGATCGGCAATGGCGTTTGCCAGTGTCACTGCCGTGAATTCCGTCAGCGTCGCTTGCACGTCCTGTGGGCCCGCATCGGCAAATCCGCTCAACTTGTGCTCCAGCCATGCCGAATGAAACAGATCGCGGCCGGTGCTCTTTGGCGGTACCAGTTTCAGGAAAGCTTCATCGAGCAACGCTTGTAGCAATGACGGGATGACCCGTCCGCCAGCCGCCCATGCACCATCAGCATCGAATGTCGTCCCCAGATGCCGGGCAACCCAGGCATCCATCAATACGTTGCCCGGACCGGTGTCGAAGCCGATCACCTGTTGTTCATGATCGAGCACGCTGATATTGCTGATCCCGCCGATGTTGGCGACGACTCGGGTTTCGGCCGTTGTTCCGAATATGGCTTGGTGAAAGGCCGGAACCAGGGGCGCACCTTGTCCGCCGGCAGCGATATCGCGGCTACGGAAATCGGCAATGACATCGATGCTGGATAGCTCGGCCAGCAGGGAGGGATTATTGATCTGGCGTGTATAGCCTGCTTCCGGCCGATGGCGGATGGTTTGGCCGTGTGCGCCAATGGCGCAAATAGCGGCCGGAGCGATGCCGCTTTGCGAGGTCAGTTGCGCGACGCATGCAGCATAGTGGCGCGCGATCAGATTGGCCGCTACGGCTTCGCGATGAATTTCATTGTCGGCCGGCGCCTGCAATGCCATCAAGTCTTCGCGCAGTGCCGCAGGAAAGGGAATGTAAGCAGTGGCGACGGTGCTCACCGGCGTGTCGTGCCCGTCTGCCGGAAACTCTGCCAGTACGCCGTCTACACCGTCCAGGCTGGTGCCTGACATTAAACCAATGAAAAGCTGGGACATAAGAACCGTTCAGGAGCGGAAAGTTTCCAGAAGAATCTCTTGCACAAAGAACTAGGGCGCATCGAAATGCGCCCTAGAGTCGTCCGGAGTCGATAGCCATTGATTGTACAAGCCCCTGAACGGTTTGGGGCTCGCAGTGGCTACTTGGAGGCCAGCTTGAGCTTGATGCCGTTTTCCTGTGGGTTGAGTAGCGCAAAGCGATGACGCATGTCATTTGCAACGGTACGGAAGCGTTGCAACTCTGTGCCTGCCAACGGCTGGGCGTTCGGCACCTCGACCGTCATCGGGTCGCGCGGCTGGTTATTCACGCGGAACTCGTAGTGCAGGTGCGGCCCGGTGGTCCATCCAGTCATGCCGACATAGCCGATCACCTCGCCCTGATTGACCTTCGAACCTTTCTTCAGGCCGCTCGCAAAGCGGCTCATATGCGCATAGGCAGTCGAATAATTGTTCCAGTGCTTGATCACGACCACGTTGCCGTAACCGTTCTGGGTGCCGACGAAGTCAATGGTGCCGTCGCCCGACGCCCGGATCGGCGTGCCGACTGCAGCGGCGAAATCGACGCCCTGGTGCGCCTTCCAGCGCCCGGAAATCGGATGCAACCGCATCGAAAAGCCGGAGGAAATGCGGGAAAACTCGAGCGGGGACTTAAGGAACGCTTTCTTCAGCGACTTGCCGTCGAACGAGTAATAGCCGCCGCCCTGCCGACTGTTGGGTTCGTCGAACCAGACGGCTTGATAGGTATTGCCGGCATTGACGAATTCACCGGCCAGCACGCGTCCGGCGCGCACGTATTCGCCGTTTTGCCAGAAGGTTTCATAGACCACATTGAAACGGTCGCCGCGCCGCAAATCGGATGCAAAATCGATATTCGTAGCGAACATGTCGACGATCTGGTTCGCGATGGCATCCGGAATCTGGGCGGCATCGGTGGCGGCGTACAGCGACGACTTGATCTCGCCGGAATTCATTTCGATGCGGCGCTCCAGGGCGGCCGGCATTTCGGTGGCCGTGAAATGATCGCCATTGCGCGCAATCACGAGATTCCTGACTGGATTGCCGCTGCCATCGATTAGCGCGGTTGACAGGCGCAGCAGCGTGCCGTCGGGGGCGGTCTGCGTCTGGACCCGGCGGCCGGCCTTCAGTTGCAGCACGCTGCGCGCGATACGGTCGGACTTGATGAAGGTGGCGGCGGCATCATCGTTGACGCCCAGGCGGGACAAGAGGGCGGCCAGGGTGTCGCCGGAACGGACTCTTTCTTCACGCACAAAGGACTGTTCATCGGCCTGTAGCTTGGCGATTTGCTCGGACAAGTCGGGGATGGCCAGCTCCTGCTTGATCGCCTTGACCGGCAGGTCGGCCGGGTCCGGCGCCATAGGCGCCACGCCTGCCGCGCCGAACGCGCACGCGGCCAAAAACAGGGCCGACGAAGAAATGATGCGCGTCTTGCGCGACGAACCGAAAAGTACTTTGATGCTCGAGCCCAGGCTCAGTAATTTGTCTGTAGGGAGCATGCAATAAGTTAGAATCTGCTGTTTTGACGGGCATCGCTGTCAAAAAACGCATCGCGGACCGCTTTCAGGCCGCGTACAGCGTTTTCCGGCAGCGCCGTAGAGCTTGTGCATGCACTGCATCTGGCGGTGCAATCCGGGCGATGGTGCTTGCCAAGGAATCTTTGGCGGCACTTCTTGTTCGAACCCGGATGCGTGAATACCACCCACAAGCTCCGATTTTCACCTGCTATTGCTGCTTTTGTTGTTGCATTGCAAGGTTGAAAATAAGCAGCGATTATACCAAAGACATGGTATGGATTTTTTACTGGCGCATCTTAATTTTTCTCAGCTCATGGACGTCTCCCAAAACAAGAATACAGTGCAGCCCGGAACCGCATTACCCGTATCGGATGCGGTGCAGGAAGCGTTGGCAATCACCAAACGCGGCATCGATGAACTCTTGATCGAAGCCGATTTCGTACAAAAACTGGCGCGCTCGGAAAAAACCGGCAAGCCGCTGCGCATCAAGCTTGGACTGGACCCGACTGCACCCGACCTGCACTTGGGGCATACGGTCGTGCTCAACAAAATGCGCCAGTTGCAAAATCTGGGCCATACCGTCATCTTTCTGATTGGCGACTTCACGTCGATGATCGGCGACCCGTCCGGGCGCAACATCACTCGTCCGCCATTGACGCGCGAACAGATCGAGCAAAACGCCAAGACGTATTTTGCGCAGGCCAGCCTAGTGCTTGATCCAAGCCGCACGGAAATCCGCTACAACTCCGAATGGTGCGATCCGCTTGGCGCGCGCGGCATGATTCAGCTGTCGGCGAAATACACGGTGGCGCGCATCCTCGAGCGCGAGGATTTCACCAAGCGCCTGAAGGCGGGCACGCCCATTTCGGTGCACGAACTGCTGTATCCGCTGATGCAGGGGTATGACTCGGTGGCGCTGCAATCCGACCTCGAGCTCGGTGGCACCGACCAGAAATTCAACTTGCTGGTAGGGCGCGAGCTGCAGAAGGATTACGGCCAGGAGCCGCAGTGCATCTTGACCATGCCGCTGCTGGAAGGCTTGGACGGCGTGGAAAAGATGTCGAAGTCCAAGGGCAATTACGTCGGCATCACCGAGCCGGCCAACACGATGTTTGCCAAGCTGATGAGCATTTCCGACAGCATGATGTGGCGCTACTACGACTTGCTGTCGTTCCGCTCGATCAGCGAAATCGGGCAGTTCAAGCGCGAAGTCGAGGATGGGCGCAATCCGCGAGACATCAAGGTCTTGCTGGCGCAGGAAATCGTCGAGCGCTTCCATTCGCACCAGGCGGCGCAAGACGCGCTGGCCGATTTCAATAATCGCGCCAAGGGCGGCATTCCGGACGATATTCCGGAAGTCAGCCTGTCGGGCGCGCCGCTGGGCATCGGCCAGTTGCTCAAGCAGGCGAACCTGTGCGCATCGACTTCGGAAGCGCTGCGCATGGTGGAGCAGGGCGGCGTGCGCATCGACGGAGCGACGGTCAGCGACAAGGCACTGAAGGTCGAGGCAGGCACGTTCGTGCTGCAGGTCGGCAAGCGCAAGTTCGCTCGCGTCACGCTGGCCTAATGATCGCGCTGCTCCAACGCGTGACGCGCGCCAGCGTGGTCGTCGATGGCGCCACTGTCGGCGCCATCGACGACGGATTGATGGTGCTGCTGTGCGCCGAGCGCAACGACACGGAAAAAGAAGCGGATGCGCTCCTGGCCAAGCTGCTTTCCTATCGCGTGTTTTCTGATGATGCGGGCAAGATGAACCGCAGCGTGGCCGACGTCGGCGGCGCGCTGCTCCTGGTGCCGCAGTTCACGCTGGCGGCCGATACCCGCTCCGGCACACGACCTTCCTTTACGCCGGCGGCGGCGCCGGAGGATGGCCGACGCCTGTTCGACCACTTTGTCGCACAGGCCCGCGAAAGGCAT
This sequence comes from Noviherbaspirillum autotrophicum, assembly GCF_000818395.1. Taxonomy (GTDB): domain Bacteria; phylum Pseudomonadota; class Gammaproteobacteria; order Burkholderiales; family Burkholderiaceae_D; genus Noviherbaspirillum; species Noviherbaspirillum autotrophicum. Next base: position 2,053,560 of record NZ_JWJG01000028.1, read on the forward strand.
GGTGCGGTCGCCACCGGCCAGTTTGGGGCCAACATGCAGGTATCGTTGACCAACGATGGGCCGGTGACGTTCTGGCTGCAGATCAAGGCCGGAAACTGAGCGCCGCGGTATGCTCGGCGCGTCGCATCACATCCATAACCAGTCAAGGAGGCCACGATGAAAGTTTGGAGCGAGTCGTTCCAGGATGGCGCAGCCATTCCGGGAGAATACGCATTTTGCGTGATCGACCCGGCGTCGCATGTCGCGATGTCGTCCAACAAAAACCCGCATCTCGCCTGGAGCGATCTGCCTGCCGGCACCAAGTCGCTGGCACTCATCTGCCATGACCGCGACGTGCCCTCGCGCGGCGACGACGTGAACCAGGAAGGCAAGAGCGTGCCGGCCGAACTGCCGCGCGTGGATTTTTTCCACTGGACGCTGATCGATCTGCCGGCCGATATGAAGTCGATCGCGGCCGGCCAGTACAGCCACGCGGTGACGCCGCACGGCAAGAGCGGTCCCGACATTGGCGGCGGCTTGCCTGGACGGCACGGCATCAATGACTACACTGGCTGGTTTGCCGGCGACGCCAACATGGCTGGCAACTATTTCGGTTATGACGGCCCGTGCCCGCCGTGGAACGACTCGATCGTGCACCACTACGTATTCACGCTGTTTGCACTGGATATCGCGCGCGTGCCAGTCGACGGCAAGTTCACCGGGCAGCAGGTGCTCGATGCCATCCGCGGCCATGTGCTCGGCGAAGCGCATATCGTCGGCACCTATACCCTGAATCCCGCGCTGGCCAAGGCCGGTCGCTAACACCAAGGAGTCCGAGTGACAGAAGTCTTATTGATCCGCCACGGCGAAACTGCGTGGAATGCCGTGAAACGGCTGCAAGGCCACCTCGATGTTCCGCTCAACGCGAAAGGCGAGCAACAGGCAGCGGCACTCGGACACGCGCTGCGCGCTGAGCCGTTGGATGCTGTATTTTCCAGCGATTTGCAGCGTGCCTTACACACCGCGCAGGCGCTTGCCGCACCGCGCGGCATGCAGGTGCAGATCGATCCGGGGTTGCGCGAACGCTGCTACGGCGCATTCGAAGGGATGATGTATGCCGACATCGGCCAGCGTTATCCGGAAGCCTATGCAGCGTGGCAGGCGCGTGATATCGATGCGCGCTTTCCGCAAGGTGTGCATGTGGCGGAAACCCTGCGCGAATTTTCTCAGCGTGTTATTCATGTCATGACCCGCATCCTGGAGTCGGGTCGCTATCGCAAGGTCGCGCTCGTCACCCACGGCGGCGTGCTGGAATGCGCATACCGGGCCGCACAGGGCGTTGGGTTCTCCCATCCGCGCGACTTCGACATTCTCAATGCCAGCGTCAATCGATTGCAATGGACCGGAAATGGCCTGAAATTATTGCAGTGGGGTGATGTTTCTCATCTGAAAGAGCTTGAAGAATTGGCGCTCGATGAAATTGACCGATAGTAGTTTGTAGAATTTATAAGCTTGAAGTACCGAATTTCTAGTCCGGTGGCTTGAACGCACTGCAACTAATTATTCGGATGTAATTTGATGGACGCGCCGGAGGGGATAAAATAGTGGTTTCTGTCCGCGCCATCCCTTTTCCGTGAAAATCGGCCCGTATTCTCTCAGTAACAATGTTTTCGTCGCCCCGATGGCCGGGGTGACGGATCGGCCTTTCCGCCAGTTATGCAAGCAACTGGGTGCGGGCTATGCGGTGTCGGAGATGGCAGCATCCGATCCGCGCCTGTGGGCCAGCGAAAAGACGGCGCGCCGCATCAATCATGATGGGGAAATGGAACCGAAGGCGGTGCAGATTGCCGGTGCCGACCCGCAGATTCTGGCGAATTGCGCGCGATTCAATGTCGAGCGCGGCGCGCAGATCATCGACATCAACATGGGCTGCCCGGTCAAGAAGGTATGCAACAGCTGGTGCGGCTCGGCATTGCTGCAGGACGAGCACCTGGTCGGCCACATTCTCGATGCCGTCGTACGTGCGGTCGATGTGCCGGTCACCTTGAAATTTCGTACCGGCTGGAATCGGCAGAACAAAAATGCCTTGACCATCGCCCGCATGGCTGAAGCCAGCGGCATCGCTATGCTGACCTTGCACGGACGCACCCGCGCCGACGGGTATGGCGGTGAGGCGGAATACGAAACGATTGCGGCGGTCAAGTCAGCGGTATCGATCCCGGTGGTCGCCAATGGCGACATCACTTCGCCGGAAAAGGCGAAGCAGGTGCTGGCAGTGACCGGGGCCGATGCCGTCATGATCGGTCGTGCCGCGCAGGGACGGCCATGGATTTTTCGTGAAATCGACCATTTCCTGCGTACCGGCGAAATCCTGCTGGCGCCGACAGTGGCCGAAGTGCGCGCATTGATGAGCGAGCATCTGCAGTCGCACTATGCGTTCTACGGCGAGTTCATGGGCTTGCGCACGGCACGCAAGCACATCGGCTGGTACGTGCGCGATCTGTCTGGCGGCGAGGAATTCCGCCAGCGCATGAACCGGCTGGAAAGCTGCGAAGAGCAGCTCGCCGCTGTCGACGCTTTCTTCGGATCGCAATTGGCCTTCGGCGAACGGTTACAATACGGCCGGGCTGCGATCAGCCGGGCTGCGGTCGGCCTTACCGAACAAAAGCTGGCCGCTTGATTCATATAAAAAATACAATGCACTGCAATGAGTAAAGACAATATCCAGGACGTCGTCAGGAAAAGCCTTGAGAAATACTTCAGGGATTTGGGTGAGCAACAACCGTCGAACGTCTATGAAATGGTGGTCTTTACCGTTGAAAAGCCGATACTGGAAGCGGTGATGGCGCGCGCTGCCGGAAACCAGTCGCTGGCGGCAGAAATGCTGGGAATTAACCGGAATACCTTGCGCAAGAAATTGCAGCAGCACGGCTTGCTGTGATCTATAACGCAAAAACAGTGCAGTAGCAGCCGGGCTGCGGCCAGCGGTACCGTTTTTTCGTTATTCATTACTTTTTGCCAGTCCATCATGATCAAACAAGCTCTCATCTCCGTTTCCGATAAAACGGGTGTGCTCGATTTTGCCAAGGCCCTGTCCGCGCTGGGCGTGAATATCCTGTCGACCGGCGGCACGGCCAAACTGCTGGCTGACAACGGCGTCAAGGTGACCGAAGTTGCCGACTACACCGGCTTTCCGGAAATGCTGGACGGCCGCGTCAAGACGCTGCATCCGAAGGTGCATGGAGGCATTCTCGCGCGCCGTGATCTGCCGGAGCACGTCGCTGCGCTGGAACAGCACGGCATTCCGACCATCGACATGGTGGTGGTGAACCTGTACCCGTTCCAGCAAACGGTCGCCAAGGATCAGTGCACGCTGGAAGACGCGATCGAGAACATCGACATCGGCGGCCCGACCATGCTGCGTTCGTCGGCCAAGAACCACAAGGACGTGGTCGTGGTGTGCGACCCGGCCGACTATGGCCGCGTGCTCGATGAAATGAAGGCAGGCAATGGCGAGGTGAGCTACGACACCAAGTTTGCGCTGGCCAAGAAAGTGTTCGCCCATACCGCGCAATACGACGGCGCGATCACCAACTACTTGACTGCGCTCGGCGAAGACAAGCAGCACGCCACGCGCAGCGCCTATCCGCAGACGCTGAACCTGCATTTCGAAAAAGTGCAGGAAATGCGCTACGGGGAAAACCCGCACCAGTCGGCCGCGTTCTACCGTGATCTGGTACCGGTTGCCGGATCTCTGTCCAACTACAAGCAATTGCAGGGCAAGGAACTGTCGTACAACAACATCGCAGATGCCGATGCAGCCTGGGAATGCGTGAAGACCTTTGACGCATCTGGCAGCAGCGCGGCCTGCGTGATCATCAAGCACGCCAATCCGTGTGGCGTGGCCATCGGCGCCAACCCACTGGAAGCGTACAACAAGGCATTCCAGACCGACCCGACCTCGGCCTTTGGCGGCATCATCGCGTTCAACTGCGAACTCGACGGCAAGGCCGCCGAAGCGGTCGTCAAGCAGTTCGTCGAAGTGCTGATCGCGCCGTCATTCTCTGCCGAGGCGAAGCAGATTTTCGCCGCCAAGCAGAACGTGCGCCTGCTCGAAATCCCGCTGGCAAACGCAGTGAACGCCTATGACTTCAAGCGCGTCGGCGGCGGCCTGTTGCTGCAATCGCCCGACTCGAAGAATGTCGCCGTGGCCGAGCTGAAAGTGGTGACCAAGAAGCAACCCACGCCACAGCAACTGCAAGATATGATGTTCGCCTGGCGCGTTGCCAAGTTCGTCAAGTCGAATGCGATCGTGTTCTGCGCCAACGGCATGACGCTCGGCGTCGGCGCCGGCCAGATGAGCCGCGTCGATTCGGCCCGCATCGCGTCGATCAAGGCGCAGAATGCCGGCCTGACACTGGCGGGTTCGGCAGTGGCGTCGGATGCGTTCTTCCCGTTCCGCGACGGTCTCGACGTGGTAGTCGATGCGGGTGCCACCTGCGTCATTCATCCGGGTGGATCGATGCGCGATCAGGAAGTGATCGATGCAGCCGACGAGCGTGGCGTGGTGATGCTGTTTACCGGCACGCGCCATTTCCGTCATTAATTGAGCAACATCGTCATCCCCGACAATGCGGGGATGACTTCTTCAATGAAAATTCTCGGCATCGACCCCGGACTGCGTACCACCGGATTTGGCGTGATCACCAAGCAGGGCAACAAGCTCGGCTATATTGCGTCAGGCACCATCAAGACACCCGATGCCGATCTGCCGCAGCGGCTGAAAACCATCCTGGCCGGCGTTTCCGAAATCATCCGCACCTATTCGCCCGACTGCGCGGCGATCGAGAAGGTGTTCGTCAATGTCAATCCGCAATCGACGCTGTTGCTGGGGCAGGCGCGTGGCGCAGCGATTTGTGCGCTAGTCAGTGCCGACCTCGCGGTGGCGGAATATACCGCGTTGCAGATCAAGCAAGCCGTCACCGGCCACGGCCGTGCAGCCAAGCAGCAGATTCAGGACATGGTGCAGCGCCTGCTGATGTTGTCCGGCACGCCGAGCACCGATGCGGCCGATGCGTTGGGCGTGGCTATTTGCCATGCGCATAGCGGCGAAGCGTTGTCGGCTCTGGGTGGTTTGGCGCCTGCCTTGACCAAGAAGGGTGTGCGCGTACGGCGCGGTCGCCTGATCGGCTAGAACGCATTTCATCAATAGACCGCAGGCCATCCTATTGATGAAATGCGTTCTAATGCTTTTCCGCCTTGCGTGCGGCGATTTCGAAGCGGTTATGCCAGTACGCATCGCGCCCGCGGATGCCGGCCCATGCGCTGGATGCGAGATATGCGAATGGAAAGGCGATGCCCCAGCGTTCCGCCTGCCGCACATGGGCCAGTTCATGCATCAGCACGCGCGAGGACAAGCCTTGCTGCTCGGCGATGATGACATGGCCAAGCGCCATGGCTGTCATGGCGCCGAACGGGTGCCGGCTTAGCACCGCATCCGCAAACGGCCCGCGCACCAGCAACGCGGCCGTATGCCCGCGTATGAACTGTGCATGGCCACGCCAGGCTAAGACGGGCAACGCGAACAGCAGCCCCACGATTGTCAGCGGGAGTGCCCAGACAATGCCAAGCAGCGTGCCGATCCAGGATAGGGACCGGCGAAGGAGGCGGTGACGGGAAAACTGGCGGAGTCGGAAGCGCATGCGCTGGCTCGATAACGGTTGGGACCCGCGCGGCGGACCTTGATTCTCATGGCGCGGCATGCCGGACGGGCGTAACGATTCACCGCGATCCGATCTGAAACCGTTTCTTAGATTGTCGCTCATCGGAAAAAATCCTTGCCGGGAAATCGACCATGAATCCAGACATGACGCAGGCAAGGTGTTGCGCCGACTTGGCTGGCGCAACACCTTGCCCAATGGGACAGGGCGGCAATGTCCTGTATGATTCACTTAACGTTCTAAGGTCTTTTTATCCATGATAGGTCGTCTTTCCGGAATCCTTCTTGAGAAAAATCCGCCGCAATTGCTGGTCGATTGCAATGGTGTCGGTTATGAGGTTGATGTGCCGATGAGCACGTTTTACAACCTGCCCGGCATGGGCGAAAAAGTGGTGTTGCTCACGCATTTGGCAGTACGGGAAGACGCGCACCTGCTGTACGGCTTCGGCACGGTCGAAGAACGGAATGTGTTCAAGCAGCTGATCAAGATTTCCGGGGTCGGCGCACGCACGGCTCTGTCGATTTTGTCCGGCATGTCGGTGGCGGATTTATCGCAGGCGATTACCCTGCAGGAAGCCGGCCGCCTCACCAAGATTCCCGGTATCGGCAAGAAGACGGCGGAGCGCCTGCTGCTGGAACTCAAGGGCAAGATCGGCGCCGATCTGGGAGCTGTTGGCGGCCTTGCCCATCACGACGCGACGTCTGACATCCTGAATGCATTGCTGGCGCTCGGCTATTCTGACAAGGAAGCAATGCTCGCCCTGAAACAAGTGCCAGCCGGCTCCACCGTATCGGATGGCATCAAGCTGGCGTTGAAGGCGCTGTCCAAGGCATAAGAGGACTTCATGAGTATCCAGACCGACAATTTCACTGATCAGCGGATCATTTCCGCGACCCCGGCTTCGAGCAATGAGGAAGCGGTCGAGCGTGCGTTGCGCCCGAAGCAGCTCGACGAATATGTCGGGCAGGAAAAAATTCACAGCCAGCTGGAAATCTTCATCACGGCCGCTCGGCAGCGGCGCGAGGCGCTGGACCATACGTTGCTGTTCGGGCCGCCCGGCTTGGGCAAGACTACGCTGGCGCATATCATCGCGCGTGAGATGGGTGTCAATTTGCGGCAGACGTCCGGTCCGGTGCTGGAGCGCGCGGGCGATTTGGCGGCGCTGTTGACGAACCTGGAGCCGAACGATGTCTTGTTCATCGATGAAATCCATCGCCTGTCGCCGGTCGTCGAGGAAATCCTGTATCCGGCGCTGGAAGACTACCAGATCGATATCATGATCGGCGAAGGTCCGGCCGCACGCTCGGTGCGGCTCGACTTGCAGCCGTTTACGCTGGTTGGTGCCACCACTCGCGCCGGCATGCTCACCAATCCGTTGCGCGACCGTTTCGGCATCGTCGCGCGACTCGAGTTTTACACGCCGCAGGAACTGGCCCGAATCGTCACGCGCAGCGCCTCCCTGCTCAATGCGGTGATCGTCGACGATGGCGCGCTCGAAATCGCCAAGCGCAGCCGCGGCACGCCGCGTATTGCCAACCGCCTGTTGCGGCGCGTGCGCGACTACGCGGAAGTCAAGGGCAACGGGAAGATCACCAAGGACATGGCTGATGCCGCGCTGAAGATGCTCGATGTCGATCCGGTCGGCTTCGACGTCATGGACCGCAAGCTGCTGGAAGCGGTCTTGTTCAAGTTTAACGGCGGCCCGGTCGGGCTCGACAATCTGGCGGCAGCCATCGGTGAAGAGCGCGATACCATCGAGGATGTGCTGGAGCCGTATCTGATTCAGCAGGGTTTCCTGCAGCGTACGCCGCGTGGCCGCATCGCGACGCCAACGGCTTATGCACATTTCGGCGTGACGGCGCCGCGTGGCGGCGTGTCCGGAGATTTGTGGGAGCAACCGCAGGGCTAGAGGCTGGAAATGCATGCTGCGGGGAAAGATGCCGGGTAATTACATTTTTAACATCAGTAGAAATACGGTGGTTGGTGCAAGCCGTGAGAAATCGGAGAACATCGATTTATAATCAATTTTTTAAGCACGAGCGCACTTTTCTTTTTTAAGCGAGCACAAATTATGGTTTGCCTGTCTGCGTAAAGTACAGGCTAGCCACGCAACATGTCGCTCTCAACCTACCTATCTTTCCCATCGAGTCCCGCCATGCTCATGTCCACGCAAGCTAATCGCTATGCACTTCAGCTGCTCGATGCTCGCGCGCAGGCAGAGATGATGCCGCAATTGTCCAGCCAGGTGCCGATGACGATCGGGGATAGCTACGACGTTGCCAAGTGCATCATGGATATTCGCATTGCCCAAGGCGAATCCATGGTAGGGCGCAAGATCGGTTTTTCCAACCGCAAGATCTGGTCCAAATACGGCGTGGCCGAACCGATCCGGGCACCGATCTGGACTCCGCTGTTCGATTCGACCATACGATTTGCCGAAGGAAATCGCGGTATTCAAAGCCTGCTCGGCGCATTGCAGCCACGGCTCGGGCCGGAAGTCGTATTTAAACTGAATCGGACGCCGGCGCCGGATGCCACCATCGAGCAGTTGGCAGAGTGCATAGAATGGATGGCGCATGCCTTCGAGATCGTGGTGTGCCCGTTCCCGGAATGGAAGTTCGAGGTCAGCGACGCCATTGCCGCGTTCGGCTTGCATGGTTCATTGATTATCGGCGAGCCCAAGGTACTGTCGGCCGCCAGCCGCCGTAATCTTGGTGAAGTGCTGTCGCACGCTAGCCTGTCTTTGTCTTGCGGAGATGAATTGCGTTCCGCCGGCTTCGGCAGCGACGTCTTGGGCAGCCCTTTGCACGCCTTGTGGCATTTGCACCAGTTGCTCAAGATGCAGCCGGAATTCCCTGCATTAAGCGAAGGCGAAATCATTACCACCGGCACCTGGACCGACGTGTGTCCGATCAAGCCGGGGGAAACGTGGACATCAGCCTTCTCGGGGGTGAGCTTGCCGGGGTTAACCATTTCATTCGTCTAACGAGCCAATCCGTGTTCGCTTCGCCATTGGAGCAGACGCGGTATCGTGGAAATAAAAAAGGCGCCAGCGGCGCCTTTTTTATTGAATAGGCAGGAATTAATCCACGCGTTCCCACGTCTGGGTACGGCCCAGCATCGGCACGCCGATGTAGCCGCGCACGTCGAGCTTCTTGCCGCCGCCAACGACGGACATTTTGCTCTTGTACGATTTGCCATTCTTCGGGTCGACGATCTGGCCGCCGTTGTACTCGTTGCCGTCCTTCTTCATGCCGGTCAGGATGGTCATGCCGACGATCGGCTGGTCTTTCAACGGGCCTTCGCACTTGTCGCATTTCGGGTTCGGATCTTCACCGGGCTCACGGAACAATTTTTCAATCGTGCCGCGCAATTCGCCGTTGACTTCGCTGATGCGAATCAGCGATTTCGGCTTGCCCGACTCATCGTCGATGGTCTTCCATACGCCAACCGGCGAACCTACTTGCGCCCATGCCGCGAGCGAGCTGAGCGAGAGCGTGACCGCTCCCAAAGTCAGGGCTAATCGTTTTGAATTCATGGTTGTTTTCCTTGTCTCCAGGGGTCATGTAACCTGCCGATCAGAACGATCGGCAGATAAAGAAAGATTAAATCGTGGTCCGTCAGTGCCTGTCGCTTTGCTCCTCACAAATGACATTGTGACGAACCACGAGTGTTGCGCGGCTAGTTATTATTTTTTTTGCAATATATCAAATTGCTCGCGCAGTTTGTTGAGTGTGGCCCCAAAGGTCAACAAACGATCTTTCTCTTGTGAAACAACCTGTGCAGGAGCGCGGGCAACGAAGCTTTCGTTGCTGAGCTTGGCATTGGCTTTCGCGATTTCGCCTTCCAGACGGGCGATTTCTTTCGACAGGCGCTCGCGCTCGGCCGCGATGTCGATCTCGACTTTCAGCATCAGCTTGGCGGTGCCGACGATCGATACCGGTGCGGGCGACTCCGGCAGGGTGCCGACGACCTGCACCTCCGACAGCTTCGCCAGCGCCTGCAGATACGGTGCGAACGATTGCATCAGCGTCTGGTCGCTGGCGGATGCTTCAATTACCAACGGCACACGCTGCGCCGGCGACAATTGCATCTCGCCGCGCAGGTTGCGACAGGCATCGGTCATCGCCTTCAACTGCGCCACCCAGCTTTCCGCGTTGTCGTCCAGCTTTTCCAGGTTCGGTGCCGGATACGGCTGCAGCATGATCGACTCACCCGCTGGATTCATTTCACGCCCGGTCAGCGGCGCGACGGTTTGCCACAGCTGCTCGGTGATGAACGGGATAATCGGATGCGCCAGGCGCAGCACCGTTTCCAGCACGCGCAACAGCGTGCGGCGGGTGGCGCGCTGCTGCGCTTCGGTGCCGTTCTGGATCTGCACTTTTGCGATTTCCAGATACCAGTCGCAATACTCGTCCCAGATGAACTTGTAGATCGCGGACGCGATATTGTCGAAGCGGTAGTCGGCGAAACCCTTCTCGACTTCAGCTTCGGTGCGCTGCAGCAGCGACACGATCCAGCGGTCAGCTTGCGAGAAGTCGCGGCCTTCCGGGCCGCAGGTAGATGCGTCGAAGCCGCAGTCCTTGCCTTCGGTATTCATCAACACGAAGCGCGTCGCATTCCACAGCTTGTTGCAGAAGTTGCGATAGCCTTCGCAGCGGTTCAGGTCGAAGTTGATGTTGCGCCCGAGCGAGGCGTAGCTTGCCATTGTGAAGCGCAATGCATCGGTGCCGAACGCCGAAATCCCGGTCGGGAATTCCTTGCGGGTGGCCTTGGCGATGCTTTCCGCCTGCTTCGGATTCATCAGGCCGGTGGTGCGTTTGGCAACCAGCGACTCGACATCGATGCCGTCGATCAGGTCGATCGGGTCGAGCGTATTGCCTTTCGATTTCGACATCTTCTGGCCTGAGGCGTCGCGCACCAGGCCGTGCACATAGACTTTCTCGAACGGCACCTTGCCGGTGAAGTGCGTGGTCATCATGACCATGCGCGCCACCCAGAAGAAGATGATGTCGAAGCCAGTGACCAGCACCGACGACGGCAGGAACATCTGGTAGTCCGGCGTTTCTTCCGGCCAGCCGAGCGTGGAGAAGGGAACGAGCGCGGACGAGAACCAGGTATCGAGCACATCGTTGTCGCGTTGAATCGCCTTGCCGCCGGCTTGCTTCTTAGCGTCTTCCTCGTTGCGGGCGACGTAGATGTTACCTTCGTCGTCATACCACGCCGGGATCTGGTGGCCCCACCACAATTGGCGCGAGATGCACCAGTCCTGGATATTGTTCAACCACTGGTTGTAGGTGGTGGTCCAGTTTTCCGGGATGAACTTGATCGAACCGTCGGCGACTTTTTCGAGCGCGACTTCGGCAATCGACTTGCCGGGGAAGTGCGTGCCTTCCGGTGCTGGCTTGCTCATTGCGACGAACCATTGATCGGTCAGCATCGGCTCGATCACGACACCGGTGCGGTCGCCGCGCGGCACCATCAGCTTGTGCGGCTTGACCGATTCCAAGAGGCCCAGCGCGTCGAGGTCGGCCACGATTTGCTTGCGCGCGTCGTAACGATCCATGCCCTGGTATTTCGCCGGCGCGTTCTCGTTGATCTTCGCGTCCAGCGTCATGATGTTGATCTGCGCGAGCTGATGGCGCTGGCCTACTGCGTAGTCGTTGAAGTCGTGCGCCGGCGTGATCTTCACGCAGCCAGTGCCGAATTCCTTGTCCACATAGTCGTCGGCGATGATCGGGATTTCGCGGTCGGTCAGCGGCAGTTTCAGCATCTTGCCGACCAGGTTGATGTAGCGCTCGTCGGTCGGATCGACCGCGACGGCGACGTCACCCAGCATGGTTTCCGGGCGGGTGGTGGCCACCGTAATATGCCCGCTGCCATCGGCCAGCGGATAGCGGATATGCCACATCGAGCCGTCTTCTTCTTCCGACACCACTTCCAGGTCGGACACCGCGGTGTGCAGCTTCGGGTCCCAGTTGACCAGGCGCTTGCCGCGGTAGATCAGGCCTTGCTCGAACAGGCGCACGAAGACTTCGGTCACGGCCTTGGACATCTTTTCGTCCATCGTGAAGTATTCGCGGCTCCAGTCGGTGGACGCACCCAGCCGGCGCATCTGCCCGGTAATCGTCGAGCCGGAGTGTTCTTTCCACTCCCACACTTTTTCGAGGAATTTCTCGCGGCCGAGGTCGTGGCGCGAAATCTTTTGTGCATCGAGCTGGCGTTCCACGACGATCTGGGTCGCAATGCCGGCGTGGTCGGTGCCGGGAATCCACGCCGTGTTATGGCCGCGCATGCGGTAGTAGCGCGTCAAGCCATCCATCACGGTCTGGTTGAACGCATGGCCCATGTGCAGCGTGCCGGTAACATTGGGCGGCGGCAACTGGATGCTGAATGCGGGCTTGGCCGGATCGGTGCTCGCGGTGTAGTAACCGCGCTGTTCCCACTCGGTGCGCCAGTGTTTTTCAATGTCGGCGGGCTCGAAAGACTTGGCTAATTCCATGATTTAATTTGTGTTTCAGCGAAACTTTCCATTATAAGGGAGGTGGCTGATGACTTTGGCGATCATCGGCGTATAATTCGGGCATTGCCATTTTTAGAGTTTTTTCTCTATTTTGACGGCATCACGCTAGGGGTCCTGGTCATTTGAACCGGGTGAGAAATACCCTCAAACCTGATCTGGGTAATGCCAGCGAAGGGAAGCACTCGGAAGTCCCGCCTTTTTCCGTCGCTCCTTCGCTTTCCGACATCGCAAAGGAGCACCATGAACGCCAACTCGCAATTCCTCGCCGCCACCGCCAAGGTGGACGAAGCCGCGATCCAGCCGCTGCCGAATTCCCGCAAGATTTACGTCGAAGGATCGCGTCCGGACATCCGCGTGCCGATGCGCGAAATCAGCCAGGCCGATACGCCGGCGTCGATGGGCGCGGAAAAGAACCCGCCGATTTATGTGTACGACACGTCCGGCCCGTATACCGATCCGACCGTGCAGATCGACATCCGTTCCGGTTTGCCGGCATTGCGCGCCGCATGGATCGCCGAACGCGGCGATACCGAAGAACTGGCCGGGCCCTCGTCGCAATACGGCATCGAACGCCTGAACGATCCGAAGCTGGCCGAGCTGCGCTTCAATCTGCACCGCAAGCCGCGCCGCGCCAAGGCTGGCAAGAATGTCACGCAGATGCACTATGCGCGCGCCGGCATCATCACGCCGGAAATGGAATACATCGCGATCCGCGAAAACCTGCGCCGCAAGGAATACCTGGAAGGCTTGAAGACGTCCGGCCCGATGGGACAGAAGCTGGCCGACCTGATGGGCCGCCAGCATCCGGGCCAGTCGTTCGGTGCGGCGATTCCCGCCGAGATCACGCCGGAATTCGTGCGCTCCGAAATCGCCTGCGGCCGCGCGATCATCCCCGCCAACATCAACCATCCGGAAATCGAGCCGATGATCATCGGCCGCAACTTCCTGGTGAAGATCAACGCCAACATCGGCAACTCCGCGGTGACGTCGTCGATCGGCGAGGAAGTGGAAAAAATGACGTGGGCGATCCGCTGGGGTGGCGACACCGTGATGGATCTGTCCACCGGCAAACACATCCATGAAACGCGCGAATGGATCATCCGCAATTCGCCGGTGCCGATCGGAACCGTGCCGATTTATCAGGCGCTGGAAAAGGTCAACGGCAAGGCCGAGGATCTGACCTGGGAAATCTTCCGCGATACGCTGATCGAGCAGGCGGAGCAGGGCGTCGACTACTTCACGATTCATGCTGGCGTGCGCCTGCAATACGTGCCGCTGACCGCCAAGCGCATGACGGGCATCGTTTCCCGCGGCGGCTCGATCATGGCCAAGTGGTGCCTTGCGCATCACAAGGAATCGTTTCTGTATACGCACTTCGAAGAGATTTGCGAAATCATGAAGGCGTATGACGTGTCGTTCTCGCTCGGCGACGGCCTGCGTCCGGGTTCGATCTACGATGCGAACGACGAAGCGCAGTTGGGCGAATTGAAGACGCTGGGCGAACTGACGCAGATCGCTTGGAGGCACGACGTGCAGGTGATGATCGAAGGTCCCGGCCACGTGCCGATGCACCTGATCAAGGAAAACATGGACTTGCAGCTGCGGGATTGCGCCGAAGCGCCGTTCTACACGCTGGGGCCCTTGACCACCGATATCGCGCCCGGCTACGACCATATCACGTCCGGCATTGGCGCGGCGATGATCGGCTGGTACGGTACCGCGATGCTGTGCTACGTGACGCCGAAGGAGCATCTCGGCCTGCCGAACAAGGCGGATGTGAAGGAAGGCATCATCACCTACAAGCTGGCTGCGCACGCCGCCGACCTGGCGAAGGGCCATCCCGGCGCGCAGATCCGCGACAACGCGCTGTCGAAGGCGCGCTTCGAATTCCGCTGGGAAGACCAGTTCAACCTCGGCCTCGACCCGGACAAGGCGCGCGAATTCCATGACGAGACCTTGCCGAAGGATTCCGCCAAGGTTGCGCATTTCTGCTCGATGTGCGGTCCGCATTTCTGCTCGATGAAGATCACGCAGGACGTGCGCGACTTCGCTGCTGCGCAGGGCGTGTCTGAAGAGGACGCGCTGAAGAAGGGGATGGAAGTGAAAGCCGTGGAATTCGTCAAGAGCGGCGCGGAACTCTATCGCAAGCAGTAAAGCCATGGAAATCGAACTGAACGGCGCACCGCATCCGATTACGGAAAACCAGAATGTGCAGGCTCTGGTCGAGTCGCTCGATTTGGCCGGCAAGTCGCTGGCCGTTGCGATCAACCGTGAAGTGGTGCCGCGTCATATGTGGCAGCAACGTGTGCTGCAACCGCGCGACCGCGTCGACATCGTGCGCGCGATCGGCGGCGGTTAATCAATAGGAGTAAACATGAATCTCGGTGATCGTCCGCAGGAATCAACCCAGCAGGTAGGCTTGACCATCGCAGGCAAGACCTACCGCTCGCGTCTGCTGGTCGGTAGCGGCAAGTACCGCGACCTGGAAGAAACGCGCGCTGCAACCGAAGCCAGCGGCGCCGAAATCATCACGGTGGCAATCCGCCGCGTGAATATCGGGCAAGACCCGAATGCGCCCAATCTGCTCGACGTGGTGCCGCCGTCGAAATACACGATCCTGCCCAACACCGCAGGCTGCTATAACGCGAAGGATGCGGTGTACACGTTGCAGCTGGCGCGCGAACTGCTGAACGGCCACAAGCTGGTCAAGCTCGAGGTGCTGGGCGACCAGAAAACTCTGTTCCCCAATATGCCGGAAACGTTGAAGGCAGCCGAGACGCTGGTGAAAGACGGCTTCGACGTGATGGTGTACTGCAGCGACGATCCGATCCAGGCCAAGATGCTGGAAGAAATCGGCTGCGTGGCGGTGATGCCGCTGGCGTCGCTGATCGGTTCCGGCATGGGCATCCTCAATCCGTGGAACCTGTCGCTGATCATCGAGCAGTCGAAGGTGCCGGTGCTGGTCGATGCCGGCGTCGGCACCGCGTCGGATGCGGCGATCGCGATGGAACTGGGCTGCGACGGCGTGCTGATGAACACGGCGATTGCGGGGGCGCGCGACCCGATTCGCATGGCGCGCGCGATGAAGCTGGCGGTGGAGGCGGGGCGCGAGGCTTATCTTGCCGGCCGCATTCCGAAGAAATTCGCCGCGTCGCCGTCGTCGCCGATGGAAGGACGGGCGACATGAAACGCCCGAGCGTCCTGATCTTCGCCGGGTCCGATCCGAGCGGCGGAGCGGGACTGCAGGCGGATATCCAGGCCGTGACCGCTCTCGGTGCGCACCCGCTGACGGCCATTACCGCGCTGACGGTGCAGGACAACGACCGCGTGTTCAACGTGCATCCGGTGCCGGCCGGACTGGTGCAGCAGCAGGCGCATGCGCTGATCGACAAGATCGATATTGCGGCGGTCAAGATCGGCATTGTCGGCAACCGAGAAAATGCGGAAGCGGTTGCCGCTACGCTGCGCGTGATGAAGCAGCGCCGGCCCGATCTGCATGTGGTACTCGACCCGGTGCTGGCCAGCGGCCATGGCGATCCGCTGGCTGCGGATAACGCGGCACAGACGATCATGCCGTTACTGCCGGAGGCGACCCTCGTCACGCCGAACCTGCCGGAAGCGTCGGCCTTGTGCGGCGGCGAACGGCGCCTCGATGCGCAGGTCGAAACCTTGCTGCGCTACTGCCCGAACGTATTGATCAAGGGCGGCCACGGCACGGGACCGGAAGTGGTGAACCGCTGGGTCACTGACGGTAATCAGCGCGCCTGGACCTGGCCGCGCCTGGAAGGAAGTTTCCACGGCACCGGCTGCACGTTGGCATCCGCGATCGCGGCCTTGCTGGCGAGCGGCAAGCCGATGGTGGAAGCGATCGAGGCAGCGCAGGCTTATTGTCATCAGGCGCTGGTGGCGGCATATGCGGTTGCCGATGGCCAGCGCATCCCCAATCGCTGGGTTTCTCTTGAGGATGCTGTATGAAGGGACTGTATCTTGTTACGCCCGATTGGGACGACACGCAAAAACTGCTGGACGTAACCGAAGCCGGTTTGCGTGGCGGTGCAGCACTCGTGCAGTACAGGCACAAGACGGCTGGCATGGAATTGCGCAAGGAACAGGCCGCGCAATTGCAGGCATTGTGCCGGCGCTACGGCAGGCCGTTCATCGTGAACGACTTCGTCGACCTGTGCATCGAGCTCGATGCCGATGGCATCCACGTCGGCGGGACCGACATGTCAGTGGCGCAGGTGCGCGCCGCAGTCGGCCCCGGAAAGATCGTCGGCGCGTCATGCTATGGCAGCCTGCGGATGGCGCACGATGCGCATCGGGCGGGCGCGAGCTACGTGGCGTTCGGCGGATTTTATCCGTCGCGCGTGAAAAAGTACGAAGTCAGCACGTCGCCGGCCATCGTGACACAGGCAAAGTCGGCGATTCCGCTGCCGAATGTGGTCATTGGCGGCATGACGCATGAAAATGCCGCACCGCTGGTGGCGCTTGGCACCGACATGGTGGCGGCGATCAGCAGCGTCTACATGGTCGACGATCCGGAGGCGGCGGCAAGGCGCTTCGTGCAGCTGTTTGAAGCGTAGACGGCCCATGCAGAGCCGGACCGTGGCCGCCGCACGGGGACTTGCACAGTGACAAAACGTTGAATTAATCGACAGGCAAGTCTTGGGATCGCCTGTCTTTCCAGGCTGTTATTGAAGCTTGTTCAAGGAAATATCACGGTCTGACGCATACTGCTCCCCGGTATAATCATGGGATGCAAAACCTCCTCCACAACCTCAATCCCGAACAACTCGCCGCCGTCACCCTGCCCGCGCAATCGGCGCTGATTCTCGCCGGTGCCGGCTCCGGCAAAACCCGTGTGCTGACCACGCGTATCGCATGGCTGATCCAGACCGGGCAGGTGTCGCCGGCAGGCATCCTTGCCGTAACGTTTACAAACAAGGCGGCGAAGGAAATGACGGCGCGTCTGGGGGCGATGTTGCCGATCAATACGCGGGGGATGTGGCTCGGTACCTTTCACGGTTTGTGCAACCGCCTGCTGCGCGCGCATTACCGCGATGCCGGCCTGCCGCAGACATTCCAGATCCTCGACTCGCAGGACCAGCTGTCGGCCATCAAGCGCCTGCTGAAGTCGCTGAACGTCGACGATGAAAAATACCCGCCGCGCAACTTGATGTACTTCATCAACAACGCGAAGGAACAGGGCTTGCGCGCGCACGATGTGGAAGCCAACGACGACTACAACCGCAAGTTCGTCGAGCTGTACGCCGCGTACGACCATCAGTGCCAGCGCGAAGGCGTGGTCGATTTCGCCGAACTGCTGTTGCGCACGTATGAACTGCTGACGCGCAATCAGCCGCTGCGCGAGCATTATCAGGCGCGCTTCAAGCACATCCTGGTCGACGAGTTCCAGGATACGAACAACCTGCAGTACAACTGGCTCAAGCTGATGGCGGGCGAACACAACGCGGTGTTCGCGGTCGGCGACGACGACCAAAGCATTTACGCATTCCGCGGCGCGAACGTGGGGAACATGGTCGCGTTCGAGCGCGAATTCCGCGTGCAGAACCTGATCAAGCTGGAGCAGAACTACCGCTCGCACGGCCACATCCTCGATGCGGCCAATACGCTGATTGCGAATAACAGCAAGCGCCTCGGCAAGAACCTGCGCACCGATGCCGGCCACGGCGAGCAGCTGCGCGTATACGAAGCGAGCAGCGATATCCAGGAAGCGAACTGGATCATCGAGGAAGCGAAGAGCTTGATTGCAGAAGGCGCTGCGCGCAGCGAGATCGCGATCCTGTATCGCTCCAACGCGCAGTCGCGCGTGATCGAGCATGCCCTGTTCACCGCCGGCATTCCGTACCGCGTCTATGGCGGCCAGCGCTTCTTCGAGCGCGCCGAAATCAAGCATGCGATCGCGTACCTGCAGCTGATGGACAATCCGCACAACGATTCGGCCTTCCTGCGCGTGGTGAACTTCCCGACGCGCGGCATCGGCGCACGCTCGATCGAGCAGCTGCAGGATGCGGCGCGCCAGTACGGCATTTCGCTGTACGCGGCGGTGCCCTATGTGACCGGCAAGGCCGGCAGCTCCCTCGGCTCGTTCGTGAAGCTGGTCGAGGGCATGCGGTTCGAGACCCAGAACCTGCCGCTGCAGGAAATGGTCAAAGTGATGCTCGACATGAGCGGCCTGATCCCGCATTACCAGAACGAGAAGGAAGGCGCCGACCGCATCGAAAACCTGGAGCAGCTGGTGAGCGCGGCGATGCTGTTCGTGTCGGAAGAAGGCTTCGGCATCGATGCGCCGGCCTTCCTCGGACCCAAGGGCCAGCAGGTGGCCGGCGAAGCGCTGACTACCGCCGATGGCGTGGAAGTGCTGGACGCGGATGCGCCGCTGCCGACCGTGATGTCGCCGCTGTCGGCCTTTCTGTCGCACGCCTCACTGGAAGCGGGCGACAACCAGGCGCAGGCCGGGCAGGATGCCTTGCAGCTGATGACGGTGCACTCGGCCAAGGGGCTGGAGTTCGACGCCGTGTTCATCACCGGCCTGGAAGAGGGATTGTTCCCGCATGAAAACAGCGCACAGGAAGAGGGCGGGCTGGAAGAAGAGCGGCGCCTGATGTATGTGGCGATCACGCGCGCCAAGAAGCGCCTGTACCTGAGCTTTTCGCAAACCCGCATGCTGCACGGCCAGACGCGCTACAACATGAAGTCGCGCTTCTTCGATGAATTGCCGGAAGAAGCGCTGAAATGGTTGTCGCCGCGCGTGCAGCCGCAGTGGTTCGGCCACCGGAAATCCGCATGGGACGAGGCGCCGGAAGCAGGGGCGAACAAGATTGCGCAAAGCTTTTCCCGCAAGGACGCCGGCTGGCGCATCGGCGAAACCGTGATGCACCAGAAGTTCGGCGAAGGCGTCATCGTCAACATCGAAGGCGGCGGCACGAATATGCGGGCGCACATCAATTTCGGCAAGCACGGCATGAAGCTGCTGGATCTCGGTATTGCCAAATTGGAAAAAGTAGCGCCGCGCCTCCACTAATAGCGCGCCTGGCCGCCGTGCGCCGACGCGGGACGGCATGCGGCCAAGTACGTCCCGCCTGCTTTCCCTGACTGTGGATGGAACTTTTTCGGCGCCCGTTCGTTAGAGCGGGTATCGATAATGCGAACCCTTGCCCACCTCGACGACATGCAATGCGCCATCCTCGCCCAGCGCGGCGACAGCCGGGCATTTTCCGAGCTGGTCGCGCGCTATCAGGACCGCATCTACCGCTTCCTGCTGCGGCTGGTCCGCACGCCGGAAGATGCGTCGGAACTGACCCAGGATACCTTCCTGCGCGCTTACCAGGGGTTGAATCGCTGGCGCCCCGATGCCCAGTTCAAGACCTGGCTGTTTCGCATCGCGCGCAATGGCGCGTTCGACCTGCTGCGGCGCGACAAGGTGGTCGAGTTCGTGGAACTGGACGACGACACCGATGTGCCCGATGCGGCCGCCGGGCCGGAGGCCATCGTCGAAACGGCGCAGCGCTACCGCATGCTGGAAGCCGCGTTGCTGCGCCTGCCGGCCGAACATCGCGAAATCCTGCTGCTGCGGGAAATCGAAGACATGAGCTATGAACATATCGCGGACGTGCTGGACCTGAACATCGGCACCGTCAAGTCGCGCATCGCGCGGGCGCGGGCCGCATTGCTCGACATTGTCAGACATCAAACGGAGTCACGCCGATGAACTGCCCGAGGCATGCCGAAATTTCCGCTTACATGGACGATATACTGACGCCCTCCGAGCGTCAGCAGTTTGCGCCGCATCTGGCCGGCTGCCCGGTGTGCCGGCAGCAGCTCGATGACTTGCTGGCGCTGCGGGAGGCGATGCACGCCCTGCCGTCGCCGGGGCTGGGCTTCGACTTGGCGGCGAATCTGGAATTCCGGACGCGCGGCGCAGCCAGGCCACGGCCACCCCGGTCGTTTTGGACGGCATGGGGCGCGCCCGGCTTGGCGGTGGCGCTGTCGCTGGCGTCCGGCGCCTGGCTGGGCGCGATGTGGATCGGCACCGGCGCTGCCGTCGCGCCGTCGACGCCGGTAACGCGCGTGTTCGATCCCGTCCCGCCCGGCGGGCTTTGCGCCGCGGCCGAACTGTGCGGCATATCGAAAGGACTGCAATGAATCGCACTGCGCTGAAATGGCTGCTGGCCGTGTCACTATCGCTCAATGCCGGCATCGTCGCGACCGTCGCCGCCGACAGGCTCGGAGCCATCCCGCATACGACGGCGCCGCAGAGCGAACACGTGAGCCTGCCGGATTATCTGGCGTTGAGCGCCGAACAGCGGCGGCGCTGGGATGAGATGGAGCGCGGCTTTCTGAAGGATCTGGCGGCCAACTGGCGCGAGATCAAGGCGCATCGCGAAACCCTGGTAAGGCAGGCCCTGTCGGCGGCGCCGGACCGCACCGTGCTCGATGCCGAGCAGGCCCGCATCGCTGCCTTGCAGGACAGCCAGCAGCGCCGCGTCATGCAACAGTTGCTCGCCGAGCGCGATGTGCTGAACCCGCATCAGCGGGAAAAGCTGATGGCGCTGTTACTGAACCGCTATGCGCAGGAAGCCACCGAAGAGGAAGTGCTGCACCGGCGCTAGGGCCTGTCATCCCTGCGTGGAGGAGGGCGAAGTGCCGTAGGCGTTGCAGCGTCTAAGCATGGAACATTTTCACGGGTGCTTCGTTTAAGCAGACAGGGCCGCTTGCAGGCGGCGTATCTTGAATATTTTTATGGAACCCATACACAATGAAATCCTCAGCATCCTTACTGGCCGCGATCTCGCTTGCTTTCCCGTTGACCTTGCTCGCTGCCGGGCACGACCATCATGAACACGGCGCGGCGCCGCAGAAAATCGAGCTCAACGCGGGCAAGAAATGGTCGACTGACGAGCCGCTGCTCAAGGGCATGGGCACGATCAGGGACCAGGTTGCCGCTGCACTGCCGCAAGCGCATGCCGGCAAACTGTCGCCGGCCCAGTACGAACAGCTGGGGCAAGACATCAACACCCAGATCGGCTATATCGTGCAGAACTGCAAGCTTGATCCGAAGGCAGATGCGCAGCTTCATGTGATCATCGCCGAGCTCACGCAAGGCGTCGATGCGCTCGAAGGGCGGCAGCCCGACAAGGACCGGGCGCTGGGCGTGGTCAAGGCGGCGCAGGCCGTCAATACCTATGGCAAGTACTTCGACCACGCCGGCTGGAAGCCGGTCAAATTGCCGCATTGATGACAGGCGCAGCGGCAACCGGCCTGCGTTGCGCGGCTCAGGCGGCGGGAGGCTGCTGTGGCCGGCCGAAAATATGGGTGTAGGTGGGATAGAACGAGCAATACATGACCACCGTGAGCATCAGCGTCAGCGGCAAAAGGACGACCATCACCGCCGCCGCGCGCGCAAAGAGCATGGCGATGATGCTGCTGGCGATGGCTGGCAGCAGCACGCCGATCAGTATCCACGCCAGTCCATACGTCAGGAAGGCCTTGCCCGAGCGCTGCACCGCAAAGAAGCTGTAGAACATCGCCTTGCCGACGCTCATGTTCTGCCACATGATCAAGGGCGCGGCATACCAGAAACCCATCGCTGCCGGCGTGTAGACGGCAGCCGAAAAAATCATCGCCAGCGTCAGATTGGACTGGCGCACGGTTTGCTCGTCGAGCTCCTTCTGGCCGCTCATGAGATCCCAGAGGACGCCGCCGTCGACCAGCGCGGAGGCGGCAATCGCGATCACCGCCGCCAGCAGGTAGAGCACGCCGAGCAGCAGCAGGCTGCGCAAGGCCGGCGACTGGAAACCGGTCAGCAGCAGGTTCGGAAAGACTTTCTTGTCCTGTTCGATCTGGACGCATGCCTGCATAAAGGCCATCGAAAACACCGGCACCAGCACCAGCGGCAGGATTTGCCCCAGCAGTGGAACGATGCCGATGGCTAGCATCAGGAACATGTAGCTCAAGAACAGGGTCGACATTTCGAAAGGCTGCTTGCGAAACAATGCGAAGCCTTCCTTCACCCAAAGCCAGCCTGTACGTGCGGGCAATTTTTCCATTGTCAAAATAATGCCGGAGCCGGGTTGTTGATGCGCTGGCGCAAAATGCGTTCGAAATGGGACGGGTCGTGCGGCGTCAGCATTTCCGCTTCGCGCGGCAGGTAGAAATCATACAGCCGCGACAGCCAGAAGCGCAGCGCTCCGGCTTGCAGCATCGGCTGCCAGGCTTCCCTTTCCGCCTCGGTGAATGGCCGTACCGCATGGTAGGCCGCAAGCAGCGCCTGCAGGCGTGCCAAGTCGAGCGCGCCGCTGTCCAGATCGATGCACCAGTCGTTGACCGTCACTGCCACGTCGAACAGCCAAGTGTCGCAGCCGGCGAAGTAGAAATCGAAAAAGCCGGTCAGGCGGTCGCCTTCGAACATCACATTGTTGCGGAACAGGTCGGCATGAATCGGCCCACGCGGCAGCGCGTGATATACCGCCGAGCCGGCAAACGCATCTTGCGCGTGGATTTCCGCGCGCAGCAAATGCTGGCCATCCTGCGGCAGGTACGGCAGCACGGTCGGCGTGGTTGCCAGCCACCAATCCAGCCCGCGCAGGTTGGGTTGGTGCAGCGGGAAGTCCTGGCCGGCGATATGCATTTTTGCCAGCATGGCACCAACGGCGGCACAGTGCACTGGCTTGGGCGACAGTTGCGACGCGCCTTTGAGCTTGGTCACGATCGATGCCGGCTTGCCATGCAGCGTATGCAGGATTTCACCCTGGCGATTTGCGACAGGCGCCGGCACCAGCACGCTGCGGTCGGCCAAATGGCGCATCAGTTGCAGGTAGAACGGCAGTTGTTCGAAAGTCAGCTTTTCGAAAATCGTCAGGACAAATTCGCCGGCTTCAGTTGTGAGGAAAAAGTTACTGTTTTCAATGCCGGATGAAATGCCTTTGATCGCCAGCGGCTTGCCAAGATCGAACTGCGTAATCCATTGCGTGAGGTCATCCAGGCTGACCGGGGTGAATACTGCCATGAGCGAAATCGAAAAAAGAAAATCGGGAATGTGGGGGCGAAATGCGCGTTATTTAAATGCGCGTTATTTTTTTGCCGGTGCGGGCGGCGGCGCAGGGATGGACGCAGCCTGTTCCGACGCCGCTTCCTGCTTGCGGCTCAAGTCGAATTCCTTGACTTGCCACTGCGCGCCGCGGTTGGCGCTGCTCTGGCCGTCGCCGGGCATGGCGCCGGGTTGCTCGTTCGGCTTCAGGTAATAGGTGCTCTTGCCGTTGGTGACCTTCACTTCGGTTACCTTGCCGCCGCGGGCACGCTTTTCGGTGATCTTGCGCTCCTGGTCGGGCTTGCGGATCGTGATGGCCGGCGCGTCGCCTTCTTCCAGCTTTTGCATCTGGGGTGGCGGCGGAGCGTCGGCTTGTTGAGCGTGGGCCAGCAGAGGCGTTGCGAAGGCGGCAATGCAGGTTGCCGTAAGATGCCAGGCCTTGAGTGTGCGCATGATGTTCTTTGACGTGTTATGGGACAGTGCGGCTCGAGCGAGTCGAGCCTCTCCGAAACATTTTAGCAAACCGCGCCCGCTGGCCTGGAAAATAACTGCGTCGGTATTATAAATACGCGCCGGTTTCTTTGCTTTCCGGCGAAAGTAAATCCTCGCGCGCCTCATAAAACGCAAAGATCGCGTCCACGATGTTGGCCGGTTCATCGATCAGCTGCACCAGGTCGAGATCCTTGTCGGCGATCATGCCATCCGCCGCCAGCCGGTCGCGGAACCAGTCGAGCAATCCGCGCCAGAAGGTGGTGCCGACCAAAATCACCGGAATGCGGCGCGACTTGCCGGTCTGAATCAGTGTCAATGCTTCGAACATTTCATCCAGTGTGCCGAAGCCGCCCGGCAGCACGACATAGGCATCCGCATATTTCACGAATGCCACCTTGCGCGCAAAGAAGTGGCGGAAACTGATCGAGATGTCTTGCCACATGTTGCTGCGCTGTTCGTGCGGCAGCTCGATATTCAGGCCGACCGAGGCGGATGCGCCTTCGAACGCGCCCTTGTTCGCCGCTTCCATGATGCCCGGCCCGCCGCCGGAGATGACGGCCAAACCCGCATCGGACAGGCGGCGCGCGATGTCGACGGCTTTCTGGTAGTAGGGATCTTCCGGCTTGATGCGGGCCGAGCCGAAAATCGACACCGCCGGACGCAGCTCCGACAGGCGTTCAGTCGACTCGATAAACTCTGCCATAATCGTGAGCATATGCCACGACTCGCGTGCCTTTTTCGCCGTGGCGCGATTGATGTCTGCCACTTGCCGCAGGCGTGGCACGTTTTTTCCCTTTGACACCATATGAATAAAACCCTGTTGTTGGTTGACGGCTCCAGCTATCTCTATCGCGCGTTCCATGCCATGCCGGACTTGCGCAACGCGGAAGGGGCGCCGACCGGCGCCATCTACGGCATGATCAACATGCTGCGCAAGTTACGCAACGACTACTCTGCAGCATACATTGCCTGTGTATTCGATGCAAAAGGAAAGACCTTCCGTGACGATTTGTATCCGGAGTACAAGGCGCATCGGCCGTCGATGCCGGAAGACCTGGCCCGGCAGATCGAGCCGATCCACGAAGCGGTGCGCGCGCTCGGCTGGCCGATCCTGATGGTCGAGGGCATCGAGGCCGACGACGTGATCGGCACGCTGGCGGTGCAAGCCGTCGAGCACGGCATGCAGGCGGTGGTGTCGACCGGCGACAAGGATCTCGCGCAGCTGGTGAACGACCATGTTTCGCTGATCAACACGATGACCAATGAAAAGCTAGACCGCGCCGGCGTCATAGCCAAGTTCGGCGTGCCGCCGGAACGCATCGTCGACTACCTGACGCTGGTGGGCGACGCGGTCGACAACGTACCGGGCGTGGACAAGGTGGGGCCGAAAACCGCAGTCAAATGGATCAACCAGTACGGCTCGCTGGATGGCGTCATCGAGCATGCCAAGGACGTCGGCGGCGCGGTCGGCGAACACCTGCGCCGCGCGCTGGACTGGCTGCCCACGGCGCGCACGCTCATCACCGTCAAGACCGACTGCGACCTGAAGGCGCACATGATCTCGATTCCGGAATCGCTGGCGGCCAAGCCGGTCGACAATGAGGCGCTGATCGACTTCTTCCGCCGCTATGGCTTCAAGACCTGGCTGCGCGAACTGAGCGGCGAGGCTGCCGGCACGCGCGCCACAGCGCAGGTGCATGACGGGCAGCCGCAAGCCAGCCTGTTCGAGGCTGCCGCGGTGGCCGCCGAGTATGAAACGGTATTGACCGAAGCGCAGCTCGACCGCTGGCTGGATACGATCAATGGCGCCTCCCTGACGGCGGTCGACACCGAAACTACCTCGCTCGACCCCATGCGCGCGCAACTGGTCGGCATTTCGCTGTGCTGCAAGCCGGGCGTGGCCGCCTATATCCCGGTGGCGCATCGTTACCAGGATGCGCCGGCACAGCTGTCGCGCGAACTGGTGCTGCAAAAGCTCAAGCCCTGGCTGGAAGACGCAGGCAAGCCCAAGGTCGGCCAGCACCTGAAATACGACTCTCATATCTTTGCCAACCACGGCGTGACGCTGCGTGGCATCGTGCACGATACGCTGCTCGAATCCTATGTGTTCGAGTCGCACAAGAGCCACGACATGGACAGCCTAGCGCTGCGCCACCTGAACCGCAAGACCATCACCTTCGAGGAAGTGTGCGGCAAGGGCGCGTCGCAGATCTGCTTCGACGAAGTGGCCCTCGAGCGCGCCACCGAATACGCAGCCGAAGACGCGGATGTGACGCTGCAGCTGCACCACGCGATGTGGCCGCAGGTGGCGCAGAGCGAGGGGTTGAAGTTCATTTACGAAAAGATCGAGGTGCCGACCTCGGTCGTGCTGCAAAAGATCGAGCGCAACGGCGTGCTGGTCGACGCGCAGCTGCTGGCCGCGCAGTCGCATGAACTGGGTCTGCGCATGCTGGAGATGGAGCGCCAGGCCTACGAGCTGGCCGGCCAGCCGTTCAACCTGAATTCGCCGAAGCAGATCGGCGAAATCTTCTTCGACAAGCTGCAGCTGCCGGTGGTGAAAAAGACGCCGTCGGGGTCGCCTTCGACCGACGAGGAAGTGCTGCAGAAGCTGGCCGAGAACTATCCGCTGCCAAAGATCCTGCTCGACTATCGCGGGCTGTCCAAGCTGAAGTCGACTTATACCGACAAGCTGCCCAAGATGGTCAATCCCGATACCGGACGCGTGCATACCAACTATGCGCAGGCGGTGGCGGTGACCGGGCGCCTCGCGTCGAACGATCCGAATCTGCAGAACATCCCGGTGCGCACGGCCGAAGGGCGGCGCATTCGCGAAGCTTTCATCGCGCCGCAAGGCAGTGTGATCGTGTCGGCTGACTACTCGCAGATCGAGCTGCGCATCATGGCGCACATTTCCGGCGACGAGAACCTGCTGCGCGCGTTCGCCGAAGGCGAGGATATTCACCGCGCCACCGCGTCGGAAATCTTCGGCGTCGAGCGCGCGGACGTGACGAACGAACAGCGCCGCTATGCGAAAGTAATCAATTTCGGCCTGATCTACGGCATGAGCGCGTTCGGCCTGGCAAGCAACCTCGGCATCGAGCGTTCCGCCGCTCAGCTGTATATCGACAAGTACTTCCAGCGCTATCCGGCAGTGGCGCAGTACATGGCCGACACGCGCACCCAGGCCAAGGCGCACGGCTACGTCGAAACCGTGTTCGGCCGCCGCCTGTGGCTGCCCGAGATTAATTCGCCCAACGGCCCGCGCCGCCAGGCGGCCGAGCGCGCGGCGATCAATGCTCCGATGCAGGGCACCGCCGCCGACCTCATCAAGCTGTCGATGATTGCGGTGCAGGACTGGCTCGAAGGCGAGCGGCTGCAGTCGAAGATGGTGATGCAGGTGCACGACGAGCTGGTGCTCGAAGTGCCGGAAACGGAGCTATCGAACATTCAGCACAAGCTGCCGGAACTGATGCGCAGCGTAGCGGCACTGAAAGTGCCTCTGATTGCGGAGGTGGGCGTGGGCAGGAACTGGGACCAAGCACATTGATCAATCATTTTTCGGAGGAGCGTGATGCAAGACTTGAAAGAAGATTTTGACAGCCTGGTTGCAAAGACGCCGTTGTCAGACGGCATCGACCGGCGTGATTTCCTGATGACGGCGCTGGGCACCGGCTTTGCGGCGGCCGTCTTGCCGGTCGCGGCGCAAAGCGTGATCAAGACCGACACGGCCGGCCTGACGGCGGGCACAGTCAGCGTCACCGTCAACGGCCAGACGGTCCCGGTGTACCGCGCCCAGCCGGAAGGCAAGAGCAACCTGCCGGTGATCCTGGTTGTGTCCGAAATCTTTGGGGTGCACGAGCATATTGCCGATATCGCGCGTCGCTTTGCCAAGCAGGGCTATCTTGCGCTTGCTCCCGATCTGTTCGTGCGCCAGGGGAACCCGGCCTCGTATGGCAGCATTCCCGAGCTGATGAAGGAAGTCATCGCCAAGGTGCCCGACGCACAGGTAATGGCGGACCTCGATGCCTGCGTGGCGTGGGCAAAGGACCATGGCGGCAACACCGATAAGCTGGGCATCACGGGTTTTTGCTGGGGCGGGCGCATCGTCTGGCTGTACTGTGCCCACAATCCCGACGTGAAGGCGGGCGTGGCCTGGTATGGCCGGCTGGTCGGGGAAAAAACGGCGCTGACGCCGACCCAGCCGGTCGATATCGCTGCCGGCCTGAAGGTGCCGGTGCTCGGATTATACGGCGGCAAGGACAGCGGCATTCCACTTGATACCGTGGAAAAGATGAAAGCCGAGCTGGCCAAGGGCAGCAGCAAGTCGGAAATCGTGGTGTTTCCGAATTCCGGCCATGCATTCAATGCCGATTACCGACCGAGCTATGTGGAGGCGGATGCGAAGGCGGCGTGGCAGCGCTGCCTGGCATGGTTCAAGGCGCACGGCGTGGCATAGATTGGTCGGGCCGGCCTCGCCGGCCCCGTTCGGTTTGCCGAAAAACCTTGTCTGTGCTTTAATTTGCAACTTTGTTGCATTTCCAGGGGCTCAAAATCGACTCCACGCTGTTATCCATCCTGCTGGCCACGACCATTTCGGGCGTGATCAGCATTAGCGCGGCGGCCGCGTTTTCATTCTCGCTGCTGTCGAAGGTGGTCGATCGGATGGTCAGCCTGTCGGTCGGCATTCTGCTGTCGACCTCGCTGCTGCATGCGCTGCCGGAAGCGTTCGAATCGCAGGCCGACACGCATGCGCTGTTTGCGACGCTGCTGGGCGGCTTGCTGGGATTTTTCCTGCTCGAAAAATTCGCCATCCTGCGCCATTCGCATCATTACGAAGGCGACGGCCATGGCCATGCGCACGGCCACGACAAGCACGAGGCGGGCAAGGCCGGCTGGATGATCCTGGTCGGCGACGGCTTGCACAATTTCACCGACGGCATCCTGATCGCCGCGGCTTTCCTCGCCAACCCGAGCCTCGGCATCATCACCGGCCTGGCGATCATCGCGCATGAAATTCCGCAGGAAATCGGCGACTTCATCGTGCTGCTCAACGCCGGCTTCACGCGCACGCGCGCTTACATGTACAACCTGATCTGCAGCCTGATGGCGGTGGTCGGCGGCGTGCTCGGTTATGCGATGCTGGACCGCGCGGCCGGCTGGATTCCGTACGTGCTGGTGTTTGCCTCGTCCGGCTTCATCTACATTGCGGTCAGCGACCTGATGCCGCAGATGCAGCGCCGCGCGACGCTGCGCGAAACCATCCCGCAAGTCATACTGATTGCCGTCGGCGTCGGCGTAGTGCTGTTCCTGACCGGGCGGGAGCACTAGCTCCCGGTAGCAACCGGGTGCGCCGGGTCGGCGCACCATTCGCTCCACGAACCCGGATACAGCACGGCGCCGGACAGTCCGGCCACTTCCATCGCCAGCAGGTTGTGGCATGCGGTCACGCCGGAGCCGCATTGCATGATGGTCGCCTGCGGCACTGTCACCAGCGCCGAGAATTCGGAACGCAATTGATCGGCCGGCTTGAAGCGGCCGTCTTCCTGCAGATTGTTCTTGAAAAAGCGGTTTATTGCGCCGGGAATGTGGCCGCCGACCGGATCGAGCGTTTCATTCTCGCCGCGGAACCGGTCCGGTGCGCGCGCGTCGATCACGGTGCGCGTCGGGTTCGACAGATTTGTCAGCACCTCGCCGGCGCTGACGGTCAGCATGCGCGATGAATGCGGCTCGACGTTGCCGCGCGGGCGCGTTGCCGGTTCGGTGGACAAGGGTAATCCCAGCGCCTGCCAGGCTTGCAAGCCGCCGTCCAGAACGGCCGCCGATTCATGGCCGATCCAGCGCAGCATCCACCACAGTCGCGCGGCGAACATGCCGCCGTGTGCGTCGTAGGCCACGACTTGCGAGCTGTGGGTGACACCCCAGCGGCGCAGCGTTTCGGTGAAGGCATTACGTTCCGGCAGGGGATGGCGTCCGCGGAATTCGCCGTGCGGCCCGGGCGACTTGTCCGACAGGTCGGTTTCGACATCGGCGAATTGCGCACCCGGGATATGCCCTGCCGCATAAGCGCTGCGCCCGGCATCCGGATTGGCCAGGTCGTGCCGGCAATCGAGCACGACCCAGTTCGTATCCCGGATATTCTTCGCCAGGTCAGTAGCGGAAATCAGGGTGGTATACGGCATTGCGTCTCCTCCTACACTTCAGTAGCTATCGGGTCATTCGCTTCGGCTGCCGAAGGACGACCGGCCGGCGCATTGATTTTTCTCGTATTGTAATAGGTTGCGGCCAGGCCGCTGAGCAGAATGACAGCGATGCCCAGCCACCCTAGCCAGCCGAGGTTGTCGTCCCACAGCAGCACACCCCAGATGCTCGAAAACACAATGCCGGTATATTGCAGGTTTGCCGTCACCAGCGTCTTGCCCAGACGGTAGGCGCGCGTCATCGCGATCTGCGCGACGGTTGCGGTGACGCCGATCGAGACCAGCAGAAACAGGCCCTTGCCGCTGTGTGGATGCCAGGTCGTGTGGCTGGCAAGCGTGCCCATCACGCCGGCCGCCAAGCCGGTCAGCGAAAAGTAAAACACCACGCGGGATTCGGGCTCGCCCATCTGGCCGAGCTTGCGCACCTGCAAGTAGGCGAGCGCGGACAGCACGCCCGAGGCCAGTCCGACCAGTGCGGCAAACCATTGTTCAGCATGGAAGACGGGGCGCAGCAGCAGCGTCACGCCGACAAAGCTGCAGGCGATCGCGGCGGCCAGCCCCCATTCGAAACGATTCTGTCCGTACCACCAGCCCGCCGTAAACAGGATGGCGGCGATCCAGATCGGCGACATGTAATTGAGCGTCATGCCGGCCGCCAGCGGGAGCTTGCCGATTGCATAGAACCAGAGCCAGAGCGCGACGACGCCAATCAAGCCGCGCCACAGGTGGTGCCAGGGCAGGCCGGTCTTGAAGCTGCCGCCATGCAGCCTGATGAGCGTGAACATGAAGAGCACGCCGACGGCGCCCCGATACATCACGATTTCCGCCGTGGAGTACAGGCTGGACGCCAGCTTCACGCACAATCCCATGATGGAGAAGGCGAAGCTTGCAAATAGCATCCAGAGCGATTGCATCGGGGAGCCTTACGGAGGTCGAAAAAGAAGGGCGGGCCGCAGGGCGGCCGCCCGTGGCAGCGAGGTTACAGTGCGATGCGGTTGCGGTACCACTCGTGGAAGTGCTGCATGCCGTCTTCCATCGGCGACTGGTAGGGGCCGACTTCATTGACGCCGCGCTCGAGCAGGATGCGGCGGCCCGCATCCATGCGTACGCCGATCTCGTCGTCCTCGATGCAGGTTTCCATGTAGGCGTCGCGCTCGGCTTCGACGAACTCGCGCTCGAACAGCACGATTTCTTCCGGGTAGTAGAACTCGACCACGTTGGTGGTTTTGTTCGTGCCGTTCGGCCACACGGTCGATACCACCAGCACATGCGGATACCATTCGACCATGATGTTCGGGTAGAGGGTCAGCCAGATCGCGCCATGCTGCGGAACCACGCCGTTGCGGAACTTCATCACCTGTTCTTGCCAGCGCTTGTATTTCGGCGAGCCGAACTTCGACAGCGCGTGGTTGATGCCGACGGTTTGCACGCTGTAGTTCTCGCCGAACTCCCAGCGCAGGTCGCTGCAGGTGACAAAGTTGCCCAGCCCCGGATGGAACGGCTCGACATGATAGTCTTCCAGGTAGACCTCGATGAAGGTCTTCCAATTGTAGTCGCAGTTGTGCACCTCGACGTGGTCCAGCATGTAGCCGGAAAAATCGAGGTCCTTGGTGACGCCGAGACCAGCCAGCGTCTTGGCGACATCAAAGCCGTTCTGCTCGAACAGCAGGCCGTTCCAGCTTTGCAGTTGGGTCTTCGGCAGGTTCAGGCACGGTGTATTTTCGAAATGCGGCGCACCGATCAGTTCGCCCTGAAGATCGTAGGTCCAGCGATGCAGTGGGCAGACGATATTGGCGGAATTACCCCTGCCGTCGACCATCTTTGCCTGGCGGTGGCGGCACACGTTGGATAGCAATTCAATGCCGTGCGGGCCGCGTACCAGCATGCGGCCTTCTTTTTCCCATGCCAGCGTGGCATAGTCGTTCACGTTCGGCACCATCAGCTCATGGCCGACGTAGCGTGGACCCTGATGGAAAAGTTGCTTGATTTCTTGCTGCAACAGCGCGTCGTCGAAGTAGACGTTGACCGGAAGTTGCGCGTCGGATCGCGCGAGCTTGGCAAAAGAAGCCAGATCGGACATCCCCACCCCCAAATTAATTTGCACCAACCTAAGAGAGAAAGAATCCGCAAAAACCTGTATTCAAATAAGATGAAACGGAAATTTTGGACAGAACAGGCGATTATACCCCAGACCATGGAAACGCCGCCTGATCTTCCGTGAGTTCCGGCAAAAAATGAGGCGGGTGTATGTTTTCCTGCGCTTTCAGGCGCTTTGTTGCGAATCAGCGCAGCAATAGAGTTGTTGAGCTCCACTTTGAAAGTGAGCGCATGCTTACGTGGGTGCATGATTTGCTGCCCGGCATTTGCAAATCGTGCGAGCCGCTTGCTTCGCCCCAACTCTGTAAGGTGGTTTGTTCTAAAATAACGGGCTACACTTTATATTTGCCCACTATGTCAAACAAAGTTACGCCTGCCGCGCAACCGGCCTCTTTCGAAGAGGCGATGGCCGAGCTGGAACAGCTGGTTGCCCAGATGGAGGCGGGGGAATTGCCGCTGGAGGCATCGGTGGCCGCCTACAAGCGCGGCTCCGAACTGGTCAAGTTCTGCGCCGGGCAGCTCGACAAGGTAGATAGCCAGGTCAAGGTGCTGGAGGGCGAGATGCTTAAGCCGTTCGCGTCCGACTCTGCGGTCGAGGCGGACGAATGACGGCTTCCCAGGCATTTCACGACTGGATGAAAACCGTCCAGTCGACGATGGAACATGCGCTCGCGTCCTTCCTGCCTGAGGCAGGTCATGCGCCGGCGCGCTTGCATGAGGCGATGCGCTACGCGGTGCTGGATGGCGGCAAACGCGTGCGGCCGCTATTGGTGTTTGCGGCCGGCGACTTGTTCGAAGCCGAGGCGGCGTTGCTGGCGCGCGCCGCCGCTGCCGTCGAGATGATCCATGCGTATTCGCTGGTGCACGACGATATGCCTTGCATGGACGATGATGCGCTGCGGCGCGGCAAGCCGACCGTTCATGTGAAATACGACGAGGCAACTGCTTTGCTGGTCGGCGACGCGCTGCAGGCGCAAGCCTTCTTGGCGCTGTTGCAGGCGGAGGGGGCGCCTCCCGCCCGCCTGCTGGCGATGTTGCGGTTGTTGGCGCACGCGTCCGGCTCGGTGGGCATGTGCGGCGGCCAGGCGATTGACCTGGAGAGCGTCGGCTTGACGCTGTCGCTGGCGCAGCTGGAGCAGATGCATCGCCTGAAAACCGGCGCATTGCTGCGCGCGTCGGTGCTGTTGGGCGCGATGAGCGGCAAGGAACTGGCAAGTGCTGAAGTCGCAGCGCTGGATGCCTATTCGGCGGCGATCGGGCTGGCCTTCCAGGTGGTTGACGACGTGCTCGATGCGACGGCCGATTCGGCCACGCTCGGCAAGACGGCCGGCAAGGATGCGGCCGACAACAAACCGACCTATGTATCGATCCTCGGCCTGGCGCAATCGCAGGCTCTGGCGGAAAAATTGCGGAATGACGCGCACCATGCGCTGATCCCGTTCGGGGACAAGGCGCGGCGCTTGCGGGAACTGGCAGACTTGATCGTGCAACGGAATGCATAGGGCGAACCGAAATACTCGCCTGCACAATAACGGCAGCTTGGCCGACAGACTACTGACATGACTATGAACTTGTTGAAACTGATCGACAGCCCGGCGGACCTGCGTCGGCTCCCGCGCACGCAACTGGCACAGCTGGCCGACGAATTGCGCGCATTCCTGCTCGACTCGGTATCTAAGACCGGCGGCCACCTGTCGTCCAATCTTGGCACGGTGGAACTGACGATTGCGCTGCATTACGTATTCAATACGCCGGAAGACCGCATCGTGTGGGATGTCGGCCACCAGACCTACCCGCACAAGATCCTGACCGGCCGGCGCGACCAGATGCATACGCTGCGCCAGCTCAACGGTATTTCCGGTTTCCCGCGCCGCGACGAAAGCGACTACGACACCTTCGGCACCGCCCATTCGTCGACCTCGATTTCGGCTGCGCTGGGCATGGCGCTCGCCGCCAAGACCAAGCATGAAAACCGGCACGCGATCGCCGTCATCGGCGACGGCGCGATGACCGCCGGCATGGCGTTCGAAGCGCTCAACAACGCCGGCGTCTATGACGACATCAACCTGCTGGTAATCCTGAACGACAACGACATGTCGATTTCGCCGCCCGTCGGCGCGTTGAACCGCTATCTGGCGCGCTTGATGTCGGGCCAGTTCTACGCGACCGCAAAGAATGTCGGCAAGTCCGTGCTGCCGGCGCCGATGCTGGAACTGGCCAAGCGCCTCGAGGAACATGCCAAGGGCATGGTGGTGCCGGCGACCATGTTCGAGGAATTCGGCTTCAATTACATCGGCCCGATCGACGGCCACGATCTCGAGTCGCTGATCCCGACCCTGCAAAACCTGAAGCACCTGAAAGGCCCGCAATTCCTGCACGTGGTCACGAAAAAGGGGCAGGGCTACAAGCTGGCCGAGGCCGACCCGGTGTTGTACCACGGCCCCGGCAAGTTCAATCCGGCCGAAGGCATCAAGCCGGCCGCCACCAGCAAGCTCACCTACACGCAGGTGTTCGGCGACTGGCTGTGCGACATGGCGGCGCACGACAAGCGGCTGATTGGCATTACGCCCGCCATGCGCGAAGGGTCGGGCATGGTGCAGTTCGAGCAGCGTTTCCCGGATCGCTACTACGATGTCGGCATCGCCGAGCAGCATGCCGTCACCTTCGCGGCCGGCCTGGCATGCGAAGGATTGAAGCCGGTGGTCGCCATTTACTCCACCTTCCTGCAGCGCGCTTACGACCAGCTGATTCATGACGTCGCGCTGCAAAACCTCGACGTCACCTTCGCGCTGGACCGCTCCGGTCTGGTCGGTGCCGACGGCGCCACGCACGCCGGCAACTACGACATTGCATTCCTGCGCTGCATTCCGAACATGGTGCTGATGGCAGCCTCCGATGAGAGCGAATGCCGCAAGATGCTGTCCACCGCATTCCAACATAACGGCCCGGCGGCGGTGCGTTATCCGCGCGGCTCCGGCGTCGGCGCCGTGGTCGGGAAAGACCTGGACACGCTGCCGCTCGGCAAAGGCGAAATCCGGCGCGAAGGCAAGCGCATCGCGATCCTGGCATTCGGCACGATGGTGGCGCCCAGCCTTGCCGCCGCCGACGAGCTGAATGCGACCGTCGCCAACATGCGCTTCATCAAGCCGCTCGATACCGACCTGGTCGCGCAGCTCGCCCAAAGCCACGATGCGCTGGTCACGGTGGAAGAGGGCGCGGTCATGGGTGGCGCCGGATCTGCCGTGGCGGAGGCGCTGGCCGCCGCCGGCATCGTCAAGCCGATCCTGCATCTTGGCTTGCCGGACAAGTTTATCGACCATGGCGACGCCGGGCAGCTGCTGGCGCAATGCGGGCTGGACGGCGCCGGGATCGCCGCCGCGATCAAGAAGCGATTCGACAAGGGCGAGCCGCGCCTGGTCGTGAACAATTAACGAAGCACCCCGGCGGCGCAGCGCCGCGACAAATGAATGAGTAACGCAATGAATTCCCCCGATCCGAACCTCCATGCCATTCCCGACGTGCAAAGCACGGTCGACACACGGCGCCTGTCAATCCAGCGCGTCGGCGTGAAGGGCGTGCGGTATCCGGTCACGATCAAGACCAGGAACGGCGCGCAGCCGACCGTCGGCACCTGGAACATGTACGTGCATCTGCCGCAAGACCAGAAGGGCACGCACATGTCGCGCTTCATCGCGCTGTTGGAGGGCAATCGCGCGCCGCTCGACGTGGCCAGGTTCGGCGCCCTGATGAGCAAGATGGTCAAGCTGCTGGAGGCGGATGCCGGGCGCATCGAATTGTCCTTCCCGTACTTCATCAACAAGACCGCGCCGGTCTCCGGCGTGGAAAGCCTGATGGATTACGAAGTCGGCTTCACCGGCGAGGTCAGGAACGGCGAGCTGGAAGTGACGTTGAAGGTGCTGGTGCCGGTGACCAGCCTGTGCCCGTGCTCGAAGAAGATTTCCGCCTATGGCGCGCACAACCAGCGCTCCCACATCACGGTCAGCGCGGTGCTCGACGGCGACCTGGAAGTGGACGACCTGATCGCGAAGATCGAGGAGCAGGCTTCATGCGAATTGTTCGGCTTGCTCAAGCGCCCCGACGAAAAGTATGTAACCGAGCGCGCCTACGACAATCCGAAGTTCGTGGAAGACCTAGTGCGTGACGTGGCGGGCATGCTCAACGCGGACCGGCGCATCATGGCCTACACATTGGAGGCGGAGAACTTCGAGTCGATCCACAATCATTCGGCCTATGCGCTGATCGAGAACGACAAGCGGAACAAGTAAGCCCGATTCCATTAATAAAAGCGGCGCCGATGCGCCGCTTTTTTCGTTTACACGTCGCGCTTGCGGTCTTTTTCCCACAGCACGTCATTGCCGCCGGCAAAGCGGTTCAGCACGCGTGACAGCACGAACAGCAGGTCCGACAGGCGGTTCATGTAGCGCCGCGGATTGTCGTTGATCTTCTCGCTGTTGCCGAGGCTGACGATGGCGCGTTCGCCGCGCCGGCAGATGGTGCGGCACACATGCGCCAGCGCCGCCGCGCGCGAGCCGGCGGGCAGGATGAAATCCTTCAGCGGCGGCAGGTCCGCATTGTATTTTTCCAGCAGGGTGTCCAGCCGCGCGACGTGCGCGTCGCCGATGAGTGTGTAGCCCGGGATGCACAGTTCGCCGCCCAGGTCGAACAGGTCGTGCTGGATCGAGATCAGCTCCTCGCGCAGCGCGCTCGGCAGCTCTTCGCACAGCAGCAGGCCGACATGCGAATTCAGTTCATCCACATCGCCCATTGCGTGCACGCGCTGATTGTCCTTGCCGACGCGGCTGCCGTCGCCAAGGCCGGTGGTACCGTTGTCGCCGGTGCGAGTTGCGATTTTCGAAAGTCGGTTGCCCATGATTGTTGTCGAAGACGAGGATCGGAAAGGCTTGAGGATACGGCAAAAACGCCCGCTTGCGCTGTCGTCCCGGCGTCAATGTGCGGGAGCAACCTTCGGGAGTAAAATCGACGCAGCTCACTAGGAGGCGAACATGAATCATCCTGCCCAGGCCGCCGCGCTCAAGAGGCCGGTGCCGCCGGCGCTGCTCGAGGCGCTGGCCGCGCTGTTCGAAGACCGCTTTTCCATCGCGCCGGCGATGCGCGAGCACCACGGGCGTGATGAATCCTCCTACGATCCGATGCCGCCCGACGCCGTGGTGTTTGCCCAGACCACCGAGGAAGTGGCGCAAGCGGTGAAGCTTTGTGGCAGCCATGATGTGCCCATCATCCCCTACGGGACCGGCACCTCTCTCGAAGGCCATGTGCTGGCACCTTCCGGGGGCGTCACGATCGACCTGTCGCAGATGAACAGGGTGCTGGCGGTGCAGGCGGAAGACTTGACGGCGACGGTGCAGGCCGGCGTGACGCGCAAGCAGCTGAACCAGGAAATCAGGGAGACCGGCCTGTTCTTCCCGATCGATCCCGGTGCCGATGCCTCGCTCGGTGGCATGGCCGCTACGCGCGCCTCGGGCACCAATGCAGTGCGCTACGGAACCATGCGCGAGAATACGCTGGCGCTGACGGTGGTGACCGCTGACGGGCGCGTCGTCAAGACCGGCACGCGCGCCAAGAAATCCTCGGCCGGCTATGACCTGACGCGCATCTTTGTGGGCAGCGAAGGCACGCTCGGCATCATTACCGAAGTCACGGTACGGCTCTATCCGCAGCCGGAAGCGGTGTCGGCCGCGGTATGTTCCTTCCCCAGCACGGCCGAGGCGGTCAGTGCCGTCATCCAGACCATCCAGCTGGGCGTGCCGGTGGCACGCGTCGAATTCCTCGATGAGAACGGCGTGCGCGCGATCAACGCCTACGACAAAATGAATCTGCCGGTGCAACCGCTGCTGCTGTTCGAATTCCATGGCAGCGCAGCCGGCGTGCAGGAACAGGCGCAGCTTGTGCGGCATATTGCGGCCGAGCACAACGCCATCGGCTTCGAGTGGGCGACGAAACAGGAAGAGCGTTCCCGCCTGTGGGCGGCACGCCACAATGCCTATTTCGCCATGCTGCAGATGCGCCCCGGCGCGCGCGCGATCACCACCGATTGCTGCGTGCCGATTTCTCGCCTGGCCGAATGCATCCTTGATACCAAGGCCGATTGTGAAAAGAATGACATGATTTATTCAATCATCGGCCATGTCGGCGACGGCAATTTCCATGTGCTGATGATGATCGATCCGCACGATCCGGACGATGTGGCGAAAGCCGACGGCGTGAATGCGCGCATGGTCGCACGCGCCCTGTCGATGGACGGCACCTGCACCGGCGAGCATGGGGTGGGGCTGCACAAGATGGCGTTCCTGGTGCAGGAGCATGGGACCGATGCCATTGAGACAATGCGCGTGCTGAAGCACGCATTTGATCCCAAGAACATAATGAACCCCGGTAAAATCCTCTCCTGGTAGAGAATTTGCCCGCACGCCCCGCCTGCCGCGGTCCAGCAGGGTAGATTCCCGGCTCTCACAGAGTGAAGGAACTCCTCCCCATGGCTACACGCCTGCCCCCGGTCCATGCCCTGTCCGCTTTCGAAGCGGCCGCGCGCCTTGGTTCTTTCGCAGTTGCTGCGGATGAACTGTGCATCACGCCGTCGGCACTGTCGCACCGCATTCGCCTGCTGGAGGACTTCGTTGGCGAGCGCCTGTTCCTGCGCGATGGCCGCACCGTCACCTTGTCGGAATTCGGGCGGCGCTATCTGGAAGTGGTGCGCACCGCCTTGCGCACGCTGACCGATTTCCCGTTGCCGCACCGCAGTGCCCCGGCGCAACCGCGCATCAAGATCACCGTCACGCCGACCTTTGCGCGCTGCCTGCTGGTGCCGCGCCTGGCGGAATTCTCCGCCCAGCATCCGGACATCGTGGTCGAGCTGTTCCTGTCGGTGCCGCTGTACGATCTGGCGCTGTCGGAAAGCGACATCGAGGTGCGCTTCGGCGCCGGCAAGTACCCCGATATCGTGACTGAAAAACTGTACGAGGAGCCCACCTTCGCGGTGGCAAGCCCGGCCTACCTGGAAAAGATCGGCGGCCTGAAAACACCGGCCGACCTGCGCAAAGCGACCTTGTTGCGCTCCGCGCTGGAGCCGTGGCAGTCGTGGTTTGAAGTGGCCGGGCTCGATTGGCCGGAGCCGTCGACCGGCTTGCGGCTGGACGACCTGGGGCTATTGCTGGAGGCGGTCAGGCATGGCCACGGCGTCGGGCTCACGCGCAAGCATTTCGTGCAAGATTTGATGGCCAAGGGCGAAATCGTGCACCTGTTCCCGGATGTGCAACTAAAGACGCCGCCGCACGCGTACTATATCGTGTACGAACAGGACGTGCGCGACCGGCCCGAAGTGGCGGTCTTCATCGAATGGCTGCTGAAAACCTTTGGCAGTCTGTAATGTCTTCGCTGGCGTTGCTGCCGTTTTAATTTTCCATGGAAGTGGTTATCGACTATTGCGCGTGAAAAGATTTCACGCCATCGGGAAAAGTTTTTCAGCCCGCCGCGCCTGCACGAGCGCCCTGTGGCCGCCTGTTTTCGCTACACTCATCCCCTACCGCACAAGCATCTCCTACCGCACAAGCAGGAAGCAGAAATGAATGCTCCATCGAAACTTACCTTTACCGTCGAGCGGCAGCGCGAAGTCGTCGCCGCATTGCGGGCCGTACTGCCCAGTTATTGCATCTTGTATAACGAGGAAGACACGCGCCCCTACGAGTGCGACGGGCTAGCGGCATACCGGCAGCTGCCGATGGTCGTGGTGCTGCCCGAAACCGAAGCGCAAGTCATCGCCATTCTCAATACCTGCCGCGAACTGAAAGTGCCGATCGTGCCGCGCGGCGCGGGCACTGGCTTATCCGGCGGCGCCATGCCGATCGCCGACGGCGTGGTGCTGTCCACCGCGAAGTTCAACAAGCTCATCAAGCTCGATCCCTATGCGCGTACCGCCGTGGTGCAGCCGGGCGTGCGCAATCTCGCGATCTCGGATGCGGCTGCACCGCATGGCCTCTACTATGCACCCGACCCGTCGTCGCAGATCGCCTGCACCATCGGCGGCAACGTCGCGGAAAATTCCGGCGGCGTGCACTGCCTGAAATACGGCCTGACCGTGCACAACGTGTTGCGCGTGCGCATGGTGACGATCGACGGTGATATCGTCGAACTCGGCGGCGGGGCACTCGATGCGCCTGGGCTTGACCTGCTGGCCGTGTTCATCGGCTCCGAGGGCATGCTTGGCGTGGTGACCGAGGTGACCGTCAAGCTCGTGCCCAAGCCGCAGCAGGCGCGCGTGATCATGGCGTCGTTCGATTCGGTGGTCACCGGCGGCGATGCGGTCGCCAACGTGATTGCCGCAGGCATCATCCCGGCCGGCCTGGAAATGATGGACAAGACGTCGTCGCGCATGGTCGAGCCGTTCGTGAAGGCCGGCTACGACACGGACGCGGAAGCAATCCTGCTGTGCGAGTCGGACGGCATGCCGGAAGAGGTCGAGGAAGAAATCGCGCGCATGAGCGCCGTCCTCAAGTCTTCCGGCGCGACTGCCATCGCGGTTTCGCAGAATGAAGCGGAGCGCCTCAAGTTCTGGTCCGGCCGCAAGAACGCCTTCCCGGCGGCGGGCCGCATTTCGCCCGACTACTACTGCATGGACGGCACCATTCCGCGCAAGCGCCTGGCCGACGTGCTTATCCGTATCACTGAAATGGAAGGCAAGTACGACTTGCGCTGCGCAAATGTGTTTCACGCGGGCGACGGCAACCTGCATCCGCTGATCCTGTTCGATGCCAACAAGGAGGGCGAATTCGAGCGTGCCGAAGCCTTCGGTGCCGAGATACTGGCGCTGTGCGTGGAAGTCGGCGGCACCATCACCGGCGAGCACGGCGTGGGCATCGAGAAAATCAATTCGATGTGCGTGCAGTTTTCGCCGAAGGAGATCGAGGCCTTCTTCGCGGTCAAGCGCGCCTTCGACACCGCCTTCCTGCTCAACCCGGATAAGGCGATCCCCACGCTCAACCGCTGCGCTGAAAACGGCAAGATGCTCGTCAAGGGCGGGCAGACGAAGTTCGCGCATCTGCCGCGCTTCTGATAAGGAACTGCATGGAACAGGTATTACAAGGATTCAAGGCGCGCATCGCCGATGCGGCTGCGAGCAAGACTGCGCTGCGCATTCGCGGCGGCGGCAGCAAGGACTGGTATGGGCAGACGCTGCAGGGCGACGTGTTCGACACGCGCAGCTATCGCGGCATTATTTCCTACGATCCGACCGAACTGGTGATTACCGCGCGCTGCGGCACGCCGCTGTCGGAAATCGAGGCGACGCTGGCCGAGCGCAACCAGATGCTGGCCTTCGAGCCGCCGCAATTCGGGCCGGATTCGACCATCGGCGGCGTGGTGGCCAGCGGCCTGTCCGGCCCGCGCCGGCAGGCAGTGGGCGCGGCGCGCGACTTCGTGCTGGGCGTGACGCTCATGGATGGCAAGAGCGACGTGCTGCGTTTCGGCGGGCAGGTAATGAAGAACGTCGCCGGCTACGACGTGTCGCGCATGCTGGCCGGCTCGCTCGGCACTCTCGGGCTGATTCTGGATGTGTCGCTGAAGGTGTTGCCAAGGCCGTTTTTCGAAGCCACGCTGCGCCTGTCGATGAGCGAGGCGCAGGCGATCGACAATCTGAACCGCTGGGGCGGCCAGCCGCTGCCGATTTCGGCCAGCGCCTGGCATGACGGCGTACTGGCGGTGCGACTGTCCGGCGCGGAAGCCGCAGTGAAGGCGGCGGTGCAAAAGATCGGCGGAGAGCAGGTGGCCGATGCGGCGCCGTTGTGGGCGGCATTGCGCGACCAGACCGATGCGTTTTTTGCCGAAGGCACCGCTGCCGTGTGGCGTCTGTCGCTGCCGTCGGTGGCGGCTCCCCTCGGGCTGCGCGGCGAGCAACTGATCGAATGGGGCGGCGCGCTGCGCTGGCTGAAGACCGACGCCGATGCGGCCAGCGTGCGGCGCGCGGCGGAACAGGCCGGCGGCCATGCGACGCTGTATCGCGGCGGCGACAAGAGCGCGGGCGTGTTCCATCCGCTCGCGCCGGCCATCGCCGCCATTCATCGCAATCTGAAAAACGCTTTCGATCCGTCCGGCATCTTCAATCGCGGGCGGATGTATCAAGAATTCTGAGCATGCAAACCAATCTCGCTGATTTCATCAAGCATACCCGCGCCGGCGACGAAGCCGACGCGATTTTGCGCAAGTGCGTGCACTGCGGTTTTTGCACCGCGACGTGCCCGACCTATCAATTGCTCGGCGACGAACTGGACGGTCCGCGCGGACGCATCTACCTGATCAAGCAAGTCCTCGAAGGCAAGCCGGCCACCGAAAAGACGCTGGCGCACCTGGACCGCTGCCTGACCTGCCGCAATTGCGAATCGACCTGTCCGTCCGGCGTGCAGTATGGCCGCCTGGTCGACATCGGCCGCAAAATCGTCGAGGAGCAGGTGGCGCGCCCGCTGTCGCAGCGCATCGTGCGCACCGCGCTGAAGGAAGCCTTGCCGCGCAAATGGCTGTTTGCGCCAGCAATGAAAGCGGGGCAACTGATGCGCCCGCTGCTGCCCAAGGCCTTGCGCAACAAGGTGCCGGCAAAACAGCACGCCGGCGCCTGGCCGACGACGACCCATGCGCGCAAGATGCTGTTGCTCGACGGCTGCGTGCAGCCGTCCATGGCGCCCAACATCAATGCCGCCACCGCGCGCGTACTCGACGCGCTCGGCGTGCAGCTGGTCATTGCGGCCAAGGCCGGTTGCTGCGGCGCGATCCGCTATCACATGAACGACCAGGACGGCGGGCTTAACGACATGCGGCGCAATGTCGACGCCTGGTGGCCTTACGTTGAGGCTGGCGTGGAAGCGGTCGTGATGACGGCTTCCGGGTGCGGCGTGACGGTCAAGGAGTACGGCCACCTGCTCGCGCATGACCCGGCTTACGCCGACAGGGCCAGGCGCATTTCGGAACTGACGAAAGACTTGAGCGAAATCCTGCCGGCATTTGAAGCGGATCTGCAAAAGAAGCTGGCCGGGAAGATCAAGAAACGCGTGGCCTATCATCCGCCATGCACGCTGCAGCACGGCCAGCAGATTCGCGGCAAGGTCGAAGGCGTGCTGCGCGCGGTCGGCGTCGACGTGCAGCTGTGCGCCGACAGCCATTTGTGCTGCGGCTCGGCCGGCACGTATTCGGTGTTGCAGCCGGAACTGTCCTACCAGCTGCGCGACAGGAAGTTGGCCAATCTGGATGCGACGCAATCGGAGACGATCGTGTCGGCCAATATCGGTTGCATCACGCATTTGCAGTCGGGAACGGAAACGCCTGTGCAGCACTGGATCGAGCTGGTGGACAACGCCTTGGCGGCGGCATCCTGATACCCGTATTTCCATTTTTAATGTGAATGTCTGATATCTGGATCGGCAATTGGATTTATAACTGGTGCGTTTCTATACTGCCTTCAGGCAAGTCAGTCATGGAAAGGAAAGCATCATGTCTATCGTCCCCGTTGTCGTTGTTACCTCGCTGGCAGTGTTGGTCGTCGTTGAAGCCTATACGTTCGGCCTGTTGAAAGGAAAGGCGCGTCCGCAGACGAAATAAGCGGCAAAGCAGGCAGTCGTAACAGGGGCTGAGTTTGACGCAGCCCATCCTGCATGCGG
The DNA here is from genome assembly GCF_000818395.1 of Noviherbaspirillum autotrophicum. Lineage (GTDB taxonomy): Bacteria > Pseudomonadota > Gammaproteobacteria > Burkholderiales > Burkholderiaceae_D > Noviherbaspirillum > Noviherbaspirillum autotrophicum. The sequence goes on from NZ_JWJG01000028.1 coordinate 2,097,296, forward strand.
CGCCGCCCGATACAGTCTAGTCTAGGTCATTGAAAGGACTTGGCGCCATGATTACGCGAATCTGGCGGGGCTGGACGACGGTGCGAAATGCCCCTGTTTACGAAAGCCTGCTGTTAAATGAAATCTTCCCCGGCATTGCCAAACGCGATGTGCCCGGCTATCGCGGCATTTCGCTGCTGCGCCGCGATGGCGACCATGAAGTCGAGTTTGCCACCATCATGTGGTTCGATTCGCTCGACGCGGTGCGCGCCTTCGCCGGCGACAATCACGAGATGGCAGTCGTCCCTCCCAAGGCACGCGCGCTGCTGTCGCGCTTCGATACCCACTCGGCCCACTACCACACCGTGGTTGCGCCGCCGCCGCTCGACGGCATGCAGGCCAGCGGGCCGCCCTGAGCCACTCTTGCACATTCCAAGGTCAGCCGCATGATCAACACCTTCGCTACCTTGCTCGTTTTCCAGACGCTCGGCGAGGGCCTGGCGTACGCACTTGCGTTGCCGGTGCCGGGACCGGTGATCGGCATGGTGCTGCTGTTTTGCTATCTGCTGGCAAAGCGCGGCGCGGTCGACAAGCTCGCGCCCACCACGCTGGAGTTTCTTAAGCATCTGTCGCTATTGTTCGTGCCTGCCGGCGTCGGCATCATGGTGCACGGGCAACGCGTCGCCGCCGAGTGGCTGCCGATTGCGGCGGCCCTCATGGTCAGCACCGCCGTGTCGCTGGTGGTCACGGCCTACGTATTGAAGTGGTTGCAGAAATGACGCCGGCGTTCAACCAGATCTGGGTCTACCTGTCGGCTTCGCCGCTGCTGTGGCTGACCGCCACCCTGCTGGCGTATCAACTCTCCTATGCGCTGTACGCCCGCAGCCGCTTCAATCCGCTGGTCAATCCGGTGGCCATCGCCGTGACACTGCTGGTGCTGGTCCTCAGCATCACCAACACTCCGTACCGCACCTATTTCGAGGGGGCGCAGTTCGTCCACTTCCTGCTCGGACCGGCCACGGTTGCACTGGCGATTCCGCTCTACCTGCAGCTGGAAAAACTCAAGCGCAACTGGTTTGCCCTACTCGCCAGCGTGCTGGTCGGCGGCGCATGCGCCATCGCTGTCGCCATGAGCGTGGCCTGGGCGCTCGGCGCATCGCCCGCCACCGTGCTGTCGATCGCCCCCAAGGCTGTCACCACGCCGATCGCAATGGGCGTAGCCGAAAAAATCGGCGGCCTGCCTTCGCTCACGGCCGTGCTGGTGATCCTGACCGGCATCCTCGGCGCGAGCACTGCGCGCTGGATTTTCAACCGGCTCAATATCAACGACCACAGCATCCGCGGCTTCGCGCTCGGCGTCACGTCGCACGGCATCGGCACCGCGCGCGCATTCCAGGTCAGCGAGGAGATGGGCGCCTTTTCCGGACTGGGCATGGGCATCTCGGGAGTGCTGACTGCCTTGCTGCTGCCGCTGGCGCTGAAGCTGTTCGGCGTGATTTAAGTGTCTTGCCGCTCGATGCGGGCGAACGCGGAGTGGTTGTGGATCGACTCGAAATTCTCCACTTCCACCGCATAGTTGGTGACCCGCAGATCCCGCTCCAGCGCGATGGCGACGTCGCGCACCAGGTCTTCGACGAACTTCGGGTTGTCGTAGGCGCGCTCGGTCACATACTTTTCGTCGGGGCGCTTGAGCAGGCCGTACACCTCGCACGACGCGCTTTGTTCCGCAATCGCCACCAGTTCCTCGATCGTCATCGCGGCAGCGAGTTCGGCTTCGATCGTGATGTGCGAGCGCTGGTTGTGCGCGCCATAGGCGGAAATCTCCTTGGAGCACGGGCACAGGCTGGTGGCGGCGACAACCACTTGCATCCAGGTACTCATCTTTCCATCGCGCGCGCGGCTGACCCTCCAGCAGGCATCCAGGTCGAGCAGGCTTTGCACGCCGGAGACCGGCGCAGTCTTGCGCACGAAATAGGGAAAGCGCATCTCGATCGTCCCGCTGGCGGCATCCAGCCGTTCCAGCATCTGCAGCAGCAGCGACGTGAAGCGCGGCAGGTCGAGCGGCGCAGCTTGCACCTCCAGCAGCTCGATAAAGCGTGACATGTGCGTGCCCTTGGCGGATGCCGCCAGGCCCACTGTCATCGAGAACGTGGCCACGGTCGGCATCTGCGCCTCGGCTGCGGCCAGCACCACCGGGTAGCGCACGCCCTTGATGCCCACGGCGTTGATGGGCATGTTGCGCGGATCGTGCTGGGACTGGATATCGGGTAAAAAAAGTCGTTCGGGAGCGTTCATCGTGATCCTCGTCGCGGGAGCGCGCCGGCGCGCTCCCCGTTTTTACTGGTCGGCGTTATTTGAATTTGTCCGGGAACTGTTTCGCGATGGCGCCAGCGAGTGCATCGGCAATCACGTACATGTGATTTTTCATCGCTTCCCAGGTCTGTGCTTCCTGTGCGTATTGCTTGGCGTGCAGCTGCTGGATTTGCTGCATGTGGTGTCCACCGTGCGCCACCAGCAAACCGCGCAGGGTATCAACCGGCAGGTTCGGATTGGCTCCGCCGAGGAAGACGGCAATCTCGTTCGCGTTGTCGGTGAGGCTTTTCTGAGCCGCATCCTGTTTGGCCTTGCTGTTGGCTACCGTCGCCTCGAGATACTGTTTGACTGCGCCATAGTGTCCGGCCAACAGCGAGAACATTTTGTCGGCGGCGGCCTTGCCATAGAACGGCTCGATGGCGGCGGCGATTTGCTTGGCATTGGCGACCACTTGGTTTTCATCGATTTTGGCGGCATCAGTGCGGCCGGCGAGCGTATCTTCGACGACATTGCGTACCCAGAACACGTGGCCGACCCACAAGTCGCGTAAGGCCATCGCCGTTTGCGCAACTTGCACGGATGCTAATGCTGGTTTGGCATCATGGGGGGCATGCTGTTGCGCATACGTCTCTCCAGTCGCTCCCAAGGCAAGCGCCAGCGCTCCGGATGCCAGGATGCTTCGTCTAATCGGTTTCATGGTCTACCTCCTTTTTCAGGTGATTGGGTAAGCAAAGAATAGATTATTAAAACAACTTTGTACAGTAATTTATGTTTTAAGTGTTTTAACCCAGGGGAGTGCGCTACAATGAATCCGTGTTGTGATTGGGGACAAAATGGGTAGTCTTCATCGCGGAAAGGATGAAAACATGCTGGAAATACTGGGCGCGCGACAAAAGGAATTGCTGAAGCTCTTGTTGAAGAACAAGGTCGGCATGACAGCCGATGAGTTGTCGGAGGGATTGAACATCACGCGCAACGCCGCGCGCCAGCATCTTGCGGCACTGGAAACCGATCGCCTAGTCGAGAAGGGCATCACCCGCCCCTCGGGCGGACGGCCGGAGCAGCTGTACCGCTTGACGGACAAGGGCCGCGAGCTATTCCCGCGGCACTATTCCTGGTTTGCCGAACTGTTGATCGAGTCGATCAAGGCGAGCGCGGGGGAGGATGGCTTGCGTGACCGCTTGCGCGAAATGGGAGCACAGGTGGCAAGCCAGTTGCGCAATCAGAATCCGGAGCTGACCACGCCGGAAGAAAAAGTGCAGAAGCTGTCGGACATCATGGAGCAGCTCGGCTACAACGCCAGCTACCATATCAACGCCGGCGAAGACCCGGTGATCGAAGCCGATAACTGCATCTTCCATCATCTGGCAGTGCACAACCAGGATGTCTGCCAGTTCGACCTGGAACTGATGGCCGCCTTTACCGGCAGCGCCGTGGAACACCAGGAATGCATGGCCCGGAATGGCAACGTCTGCCGCTTCCGGCTGCATGCGAAAGGCAAGTAGCCGGCCTTATTCCGCCAGCAGCTTCTCGATATCCCGCATCAATTCTTTCGGCGCGGTCTGCGGTGCGTAACGCTTGTACACCGTGCCATCCTTCTTCACCAGGAATTTGGTGAAATTCCACTTGATCATTTCAGAGCCCAGCAAGCCGGGTGCGGCGCTTTTCAGGTGCTTGTACAGAGGGTGTGCGTCATCGCCGTTGACGTCGATCTTCTCGAACAGCGGGAAGGTCACGCCGTAATTCCTTTCGCAGAAGGCGCCGATTTCGTCGGCCGTGCCCGGCTCCTGCGCGCCGAACTGATTGCACGGAAAACCGAGCACCTCGACACCCTTGTCCTTGAACTGCTGGTACACCTCTTCCAGCCCCTTGTATTGGGGCGTGAAACCGCAGTTGCTGGCGGTGTTCACAATCAGCAGGACCTTGCCGCGATATTGTTTCAGATCGACCGGCTTGCCGTCCAGGCTCCTGGCCTTGAAGTCGTAAACGCTCGTCATACAATCCCCAGATGTTCGGTGCCCTTGCTCAGATCGCGGTTATGGGCTTCCTTGCCGTGCAGTTTGATCGACAGACGCAGGTCATTGACCGAGTCGGCATTGCGCAATGCGTCTTCATACGAAATCTTGCCTGCTTCATACAGGTCGAACAGCGCTTGGTCGAAGGTCTGCATGCCGAGTTCGCGCGACTTCTTCATGATTTCCTTGATCTCGTGGACTTCGCCCTTGAAGATCAGGTCGGAAATCAGCGGCGAGTTCAGCATCACTTCTACCGCCGCGCAGCGCCCCTTGGTGTCCTTCAACGGAATCAGCCGCTGCGACACCATCGCCTTCAGGTTCAGCGACAAGTCCATCAGCAGCTGCCCGCGCCGTTCTTCCGGGAAGAAGTTGATGATGCGGTCGAGTGCCTGGTTGGAACTGTTCGCATGCAGGGTGGCCAGGCACAGGTGGCCGGTTTCCGCAAAAGATACGGCGTAATCCATCGTTTCGCGGTCGCGGATTTCGCCGATCAGGATCACGTCCGGCGCCTGGCGCAGCGTGTTTTTCAGCGCCGTGAACCAGTCGTCGGTATCGACGCCGACTTCGCGCTGGGTGACGATGCAGTTCTTGTGCGGATGCACGAATTCGATCGGGTCTTCGATCGTGATGATGTGACCATAGCTGTTTTCATTGCGGTAGCCGAGCATGCCGGCCAGCGTGGTCGACTTGCCCGAGCCGGTCGCGCCCACCATGATGACCAGTCCGCGCTTGGTCATGGCGACTTCCTTGAGTACGTTCGGCACGCCCAGGTCTTCGAGCTTCGGAATTTCGGTCGTGATGGTGCGCAGAACCATGCCGACCCTGCCTTGCTGGATGAACGCCGATACGCGGAAGCGCCCCAGGCCGCCGGGGCTGATCGCGAAATTGCATTCCTTGGTCGCCTCGAATTCGGCTGCCTGCTTGTCGTTCATGATGGCGCGCGCCAGCTCGACCGTATGCGTGGCCGACAGCGGCTGGTTCGACACCGGCGTCATCTTGCCGTCGATCTTGAACGCGGGCGGAAAATCCGCGGTGATGAAGAGGTCGGAGCCGTTCTTGCTGACCATCAGGCGCAGCAAGTCGTTCATGAATTTTGTGGCCTGATCGCGTTCCATGTGAAGTCCTTGATGAAGCGAGCTCTATTTTATCCGGGGAAGTTTTCCGGTGTCTTTGCGGCAGCTCGTGCCGTCGCCGCGGAAATCACATTACGGCGTACCAAATCGGTCAGATTCTGGTCCAGCGTCTGCATGCCGACATTGCTGCCGGTCTGGATCGCGGAATACATCTGCGCAACTTTTGCTTCCCGGATCAGGTTGCGGATCGCCGGGGTGCCGAGCATGATTTCATGTGCCGCGACGCGGCCGCTGCCATCCTTGGTCTTGAGCAGCGTCTGCGAAATCACCGCCTGCAGGGACTCCGACAGCATCGCGCGCACCATTTCCTTTTCTTCCGCCGGGAATACGTCGACGATACGGTCGATGGTTTTCGCCGCCGACGAAGTATGCAGGGTGCCAAACACCAGATGGCCGGTTTCAGCCGCCGTCAATGCGAGGCGGATGGTTTCCAGGTCGCGCAATTCGCCGACCAGGATCGCGTCCGGGTCTTCGCGCAGCGCCGAGCGCAAGGCGTTGTTGAACGACATCGTATGCGGGCCGACTTCGCGCTGGTTGATCAGGCATTTCTTCGATTCATGCACGAATTCGATCGGATCTTCCACCGTCAGGATGTGCGCGTATTCGGTTTCGTTCAGATGATTGATCATTGCCGCCAGCGTGGTCGACTTACCGGAGCCGGTCGGCCCCGTCACCAACACCAAACCACGCGGCTTCAATGCGAGGTCGGCAAAGATTTTGGGCGCATTCAGCTGTTCCAGCGTCAGCACCTTGGAGGGGATGGTACGCAGCACGGCCGCCGCACCGCGGTCCTGGTTGAATGCGTTGACACGAAAGCGCGCCAGGCCGGGGATCGCGAATGAAAAGTCGCATTCCAGCATTTCTTCGTACGCCTTGCGCTGGCCGTCGTTCATGATGTCATAAATCATGCCGTGCACATCGCGATGCTCCAGCGGCGGCAGATTGATCCTGCGCACGTCGCCATGCACGCGGATCATCGGCGGCAGGCCCGACGAGAGATGCAAGTCGGACGCATTATTCTTGACGGCAAAAGCGAGGAGTTCGGAGATGTCCATTTATAATCCCAGGGGGTGGCAAAGCGCCAATGATGAAGGCTGGAAGTTGCACTAAGTCAATAGATTATGTCCTCAATTTCTCATAACTTGCAAGCCGTGACAGCGCGTATCGACGCCGCCTGTCGCGCGGCGTTGCGCAATCCGCAAACGGTCACGCTGCTAGCCGTGTCCAAGACGTTCGGGCCGGAAGCGGTGATCGAGGCTGCGGACGCAGGACAGCGCGCCTTCGGCGAGAACTACTTGCAGGAAGCGCTGGACAAGATGGCGTCAATTCGCGCTTCCCGGCCTGACTTGTTGTTGGAGTGGCATTTCATCGGCCCGATCCAGAGTAACAAGACGCGTCCGATCGCCGAGCATTTCGATTGGGTGCACTCGGTGGACCGGGAAAAGATCGCGCAGCGGCTTTCCGAGCAGCGTCCGGCGCATTTGCCGCCATTGAATATCTGCTTGCAGGTCAATATCAGCGGAGAAGAAAGCAAGAGCGGGGTGGCGCCGGAGCAGCTTGGGCCATTGGCGAATACGGTATCCATGCTGCCGCGCCTGGCGCTGCGCGGGTTGATGGCCATTCCCGAGGCTGCCGAAGACATGGACAAGCAGCACGCACCGTTGCGACGGCTGCGGCAGTTGTGCGACTCCTTGCGCGAACAAGGATTGGCACTCGACACGCTGTCGATGGGCATGTCGGCCGATCTGGAAGCGGCCATCGCCGAGGGCGCCACCATCGTACGGATTGGAACGGCAATTTTTGGAAAACGAGACTATGCAAAGTGAAATGAAAAACGCGCTGAAAATCGCCTTCGTAGGCGGCGGCAACATGGCGGCAGCATTAATCGGCGGCTTGGCCGGCAAGCTCACCGACGGCGCCAACATCCACGTCGTCGATATCAATGCCGACACGCTGCAAAAATTGCAGGCGCAGTTCGGCGTGACCACGGCCCAGGAAATCGGCGCGGCGATCGCGCCCTGCGATGTGGTCGTGCTGGCGGTCAAGCCGCAGCAAATGAAGGAAGTGGTCGCCAAGCTGCGGCCGCATGTGTCGAAGCAGCTCATCCTGTCGATTGCCGCCGGCATCCGTGCCGTCGACCTGTCGCGCTGGCTGAACGGCTATAACGCCATCGTGCGCACCATGCCCAACACGCCGGCCCTGATCGGCAAGGGCATCACCGGCATGGTGGCCACCGCCGGCGTATCGGATCAGCAGCGCATGGCGGCAGACGCCATCATGCGCGCGGTGGGCGCGACCGTCTGGCTGGACGACGAAACCCTGATCGACCCGGTGACCGCCGTCTCCGGCAGCGGCCCGGCCTATGTGTTCTATTTCATTGAAGCCATGCAGCAGGCGGCGCAGGAAATGGGGCTGACGGCCGAGCAGGGTACCCAGCTGGCGATTGCGACTTTCGTCGGTGCGGCGCAGCTGGCGGCGCAGTCGCCTGACCCGGTTTCGGTCTTGCGCGAGCGCGTGACGTCGAAGGGCGGCACGACCTATGCCGCGTTGACCAGCATGGAGTCTGGCGGCGTCAGGGATGCAATCGTCAAGGCGATGAAAGCCGCCGCCGCCCGCGGCAAGGAACTGGGTGAGGAATTCGGGTGCGACTAAGGCCTCGCGCAACGGATTCCTGGGCAACGCCTAACCGGGCTTGCCGCGGCGCGCAGTAGGCAACGCCTGTGCACGAGGCTCGGCCAGCGAGATGTCGGCGTAGTGCGGCCCGCTGACGATGGTAACGGGCGGCGACGCGGATGGCGCTGACTGCAACAGTGGCGCCGCATGCCGCAACAGACGCAGACTGGCTGTGCCGAGCCGCAGGAATGACGAGATCCGGTGCGGACGGATCGCCAGCACACCGAGCGCAACAGTGGCGAGCCAGCCGGGATGCTGTCTGACCCGGCCCAGGATGCGCATGCCGATATTTACCGATGCCAGCGTGTACACAATCGGTTGCACTTGCATCGCGAGTTCGGCGCGCTGCATATTGCTTTCGGCAATCAGCAATTGCCTGCGCCAGGCAAGCATCTCGGCGCGTGTCTTCATGTTCGCGGCTGCAACATCTCGGTGTCGCGCGTCAGTTCCGTCATCGTGTGCGTGAGCAGTTTCGGCTTGCCGCGATAGCGGCTGCGCACGCGCAGGCCGATCATCGCTGCCGATAACGCAAACAGCACCGTCAGCGCCAGCAGCACGCCGGTCCGGTTGGACTCCCAGTACAGTACGACGATGAGCATGGTTCCAAGCAGGATCGCCACGCCGGCGCAGAACATGGCGGCCATCGACATCAGCAGGTAGGAAAAATAGCGCAGCGATTCTTCCTCGACTTCGGTCGCGACCAGTTCGACGCGCGTCTGTGCGATGGCAAGCAGGGTGGCGGCAAGGCGCGCTACCGATTCGGCAATCATCATGGAGTTATCTGCGGCCGAGCCACATGCCCAATACCAGCCCTGCCAGCGCGCCGACGCTAACCGATTGCCACGGGTGTTCCTGCACGTATTGATTGGTGTTGGCGAGCGCTTCGCGGCTGTTTGCAAAGACGTTGCCTTGCAACGAGGTCAACCCGCTCTTGGCGTTGCTGACGGTGGATTCGAACTTGGCGCGGGCCGCTTGGTAACCTACATCGACTTGCTGCCCCGAACTTCTCAGTAATTCTTCCGCGTCCTTGATGACCAGCTTCAGGTCGTTGACCAGTCTGTTGCGTACATCTGTGCCTTGCTGGGTCGTGTCCATGCGTGCTCCGTCCTGTTGTTCAAGCTTCTTTGCAGTGTAGGGAACAGGGCGGGGCTCATTTTGTGCGGTGTCAAACTACCGCCGGGCATAGCGGGCGCAGGATTAGCGCAACGCGTAGTCGAGTGCGATGCCGGCGAATACGGCCGCGCCGAGCCAGTTGTTATGGCGAAAAGCGGCGAAACAACGCATACGGTCGCGCTCCCGGATCAGGGTGTAGTGATACAGCGCGCAGGCGGCGGCCACTATCAGGCCGGCGAGGAACCAGCCGCGCAACCCGTATTGCCATCCCACCACCAGCATGATCGCAAACGACACCGCGTAGCAGAGCATGACTGCGGCCACATCGAAGCGGCCGAAGGTGATCGCCGAGGTCTTGATGCCGATTTTCAAGTCATCGTCGCGGTCGACCATCGCATACTCGGTGTCGTAGGCGACTGCCCAGAAGATATTGCCGATCAAGAGCAGCCAGGCTGCTGGCGGCACGTTGTCCTGCACCGCCGCGAATGCCATCGGAATGCCGAAGCCGAAGGCAATGCCAAGATATGCCTGCGGAATCGCGAAGAAGCGCTTGAAGTATGGATAGCTTGCCGCGATCAGCACTGCCGCCACCGACATTTCCTTGGTCAACGTATTGAGCGGCAGGATCAGCGCAAACGCGGCCAGGGCCAGCACCGCCGCGACCATGAGAGCTTCCCCTGCAGAAATCTTTCCACTGGTGATGGGACGTTCGGCGGTGCGCTTGACGTGCTTGTCGAAATCGCGGTCAGCGTAATCATTGATAGCGCAACCGGCCGAGCGCATCAGCACCGTGCCCACTGTAAAGATGAGCACCAGTTTCCAGTCGGGGCTGCCTTTGGAGGCAAGCCATAAGGCAGCCAGCGTCGGCCACAGCAAAAGCAGGCTGCCGATCGGTTTGTCGAGACGAATCAGGCGGAAATAGAGAGCAAGACGGTTCATGGCGGATCAGGTCAATGGTCAGGCACAGGCAGGCGTCTGTCGCGTGCATTGGTCATGGCACGGCGCATTATAGGCGCCCGCAGGCACGGGGTCAGGCTTCGGCGGTTTCCGCGTCGTGCAGCATGGTCGCACCATGCAGGTCGCACGACAGTACCGCCTGGCGAATCGCTTCGATGGCGGGCCGGCGCGTAAAGCTCTTGCGCCACGCAAGCACCACCCGGCGCGATGGCGCCGGCTCGGCAAACGGCACATAGCGCAGCATGCCATCCTTCGCATGCATGTCCGGCACCGACGCCTGCGGCAGGACGGTGATGCCGATTCCGGAAGCGACCATATGCCGGATGGTTTCCAGCGACGAGCCTTCGAAGGTGCGCGCGATGCCGTCGCCGCTGGTCGAAAAGCGCGACATCTCCGGGCACACTTCCAGCACTTGGTCGCGGAAACAGTGGCCGGTGCCGAGCAGCAGCATGGTTTCCGATTTCAGCTCCTCGGCGCGGATCGACGCGCGCTCGGCCCATGCATGGTGCTTGGGCAGCGCCACGACGAACGGCTCGTCGTACAGCGGCTGCACCATCAAACCTTGATCGGCGAATGGTAAGGCCATGATCGCCGCATCCAGTTCGCCTTGGCGCAGCAGTTCGATCAGGCGCACCGTGAAATTTTCCTGCAGCACCAGCGGCATCTGCGGCACGCGCTCGATCATGGTCTTGACCAGCGGCGGCAACAGATAGGGGGCGATGGTGTAGATCACGCCCAGGCGCAAGGGACCTGCCAGCGGGTCCTTGTTCTGCTTGGCGATTTCCTTGATCGCAGCCGTCTGCTCCAGCACGCGCTCGGCCTGTGCGACGATTTGCGCGCCGAGCGGCGTCATTGAGATTTCGCTGCCGCCGCGCTCGAAAATCACTACGCCGAGCTCATCCTCCAGCTTCTTGATTGCGACCGACAGGGTCGGCTGGGCCACAAAACAGGCTTCCGCGGCATGGCCGAAATGTTTTTCACGGGCGACAGCGACGATGTATTTGAGTTCCGTAAGAGTCATAAGGGTCCGCTCGATTTCGGTCCGCCAGGGAACGGTCTTGTCGAAAAACCAATCGATGGCCGGCTTGTCATCGCCATAGTATAAAGACTGCGTGGAAAATGGGGAAAATGCCTGCGGACCGCGATGTCGGTTGCCTTAAACCTTCAAAAACTCTTCGCGCCCGCCCAGCCAGCGCGCCAGATGCGCCTCCACCGTCGCCGGGTCGTCGCGCAGCAGCCCGTGCGCCACGTCGCGCGCTTTTTCCACCAGCCATTGATCGGTCTGTAGGTCGGCGAAGCGCAGCATTGCCTGCCCCGACTGGCGCGCGCCGAGAAATTCGCCCGGGCCGCGGATTTCCAGGTCGCGCCGCGCGATCTCGAAGCCGTCGGTGGTTTCACGCATCGTCATCAGGCGCTGCCGCGCAACCGGCCCCAGCGGGCTTTGGTAGAGCAGCAGGCAAACGCTGGCCGCCGAGCCTCGCCCGACGCGCCCGCGCAACTGATGCAGCTGTGACAGGCCGAAGCGCTCCGCATGTTCGATCACCATCAGCGAGGCGTTCGGCACGTCCACGCCGACTTCGATCACCGTGGTGGCCACCAGCACATGGACTTCCCCGCGCGAAAAGCCGTCCATCACGATCTGCTTTTCGGCCGGCTTCATGCGCCCGTGCACCAGTCCCACCTGTAGGTCGGGCAAGGCTGCGGCCAGCGTCGCATGGGTTTCGGTCGCGGTCTGCAACTGCAAGGCTTCCGATTCCTCGATCAACGGGCAGACCCAGTACACCTGCCGCCCCTCCTGCGCAGCCGCGTGCACGCGCTCGATGACTTCGTCGCGCCGGTTCTGGTCGACCACGCGCGTGACGATCGGAGTGCGTCCCGGCGGCAGCTCGTCGATCACTGATACTTCCAGATCGGCGTAGTACGTCATCGCCAGCGTGCGCGGAATCGGCGTGGCCGACATCATCAGCTGGTGCGGCACGGTCTGCTGATGGAACAGGTTGTCGCCTTCCAGCCCCTTGTTGCGCAGCGCCAGACGCTGGCCGACGCCGAAGCGGTGCTGTTCGTCGACGATCACCAGGCCGAGCTTGGCGAATTCGACGCCTTCCTGGATCAGCGCATGGGTGCCGATCACGAGCTGCGCCGCGCCGGATTCGATCATTGCCTGCGCTTCGGTCTTTTCCTTTTTCCGCAGGCTGCCGCTCAGCCAGGCCACTTTCACACCCAGCGGCTCCATCCACTGCGCGATCTTGCGGAAATGCTGCTCGGCCAGGATCTCGGTCGGTGCCATCAGGGCCGCCTGAAAGCCGCTGTCGATGGCCTGCGCGGCGGCGAGCGCCGCCACCACCGTCTTGCCGCTGCCGACGTCACCCTGCAGCAGGCGCTGCATCGGGAACGACTGGCGCAGGTCGGCGCGGATTTCCTGCAGCACCCGCTGCTGTGCGCCAGTCAGCTGAAACGGCAGATGCGCCGCGAACGCGCCGGAGAGATCGCCGACCACCGGCAGGGCAGCCGCTCCCTTGGCGCGGCGCGCCTCCTGCGCGCGCTTGAGTGACAGCTGCTGGGCCAGCAATTCGTCGAACTTCATGCGCGTCCAGGCGGGGTGGGAGCGCTCCATCAAGGCGTTTTCGTCGATATCCGGCGGCGGATTGTGCAGCAGCTTCACCGACGCTTCGAACGGCGCAAGCTTCAGTTGCTCCAGCAAGGCCGGCGACAGCGTGTCGCGCCAGTCCACGCGCTTCAAGGCATTGGCGATCGCCTTGCGCAGGTAGGTTTGGGACAAGCCTTCGCCGGCGGGGTAGACGGGCGTGAGGGCGGTCGGCAGCGGATCGCCTTCGTCGACGGCCTTGTAGGCTGGATGCACCATCTCGGCGCCGAAAAAACCGTGCCGCACCTCGCCGCGCGCGCGTACTCGCGTGCCCACGGCGAGTTGCTTGGTCTGGCTGCCGTAGAAATTCAGGAAGCGCATGACAAGCGTGCCGGAGTCGTCGGCGATCGTCACCACCAGCTGCCGGCGCGGCCGGTACTGGATGTCGCATTCGGTTACCACGCCTTCGACCTGCGCCGGGCTGCCCGCGATGAAGGCGGCTTGCCGGATTGGCACGATCTTGGTTTCGTCTTCGTAGCGCAGCGGCAGGTGCAGCACCAGGTCCATGTCCGAGCGCAGGCCGAGCTTGGCGAGCTTGTTCTCGCTGGCGCTGGCTTTGGTGGTGGCTGGGGAGGCAGGCTTGCGCTTGGTTGCTGGCATATCGGGCCGAAATGGGCGGCAGGACGGTAAAATAGCGGGTTTAACCAGCCTGAGCGTAATGTGCCTGCCATTGTAGGGCAAAGTTATCAAAAATGGCGGCGTCTTGCCAGCGCCGCCGGCCGCCGATGACTGTTGCCCCCCGCAAGCGGCGCTCTCGCTCCCCAGTTGCCTACAGCATGTACTCGCTTTCCGATTTCGATTTCGACCTGCCGCAAGAATTGATTGCGCAATTGCCGCTGCCGCAACGCAGCGCATCCCGCCTGCTGCACGTGGATGGCGACGCGCTGGTGGACCGCGCGTTCGCCGATCTGGTCGGGCTGCTTGCGCCTGGCGACCTGTTGGTGTTCAACGATACGCGCGTGCTGAAGGCGCGCTTCTTCGGCGTGAAGGAAACCGGCGGCAAGGTTGAGGTGCTGGTGGAGCGCGTGCTCGACAACCGAACCGTGCATGCCCAGGTGCGCGCATCCAAGTCGCCGCAGGCCGGCAGCAGAATCCGCCTGTCGGATGCATTCGATGTCGTGGTCGGCGAACGCGCCGGCGAATTCTATACATTGCAATTCCCGTCCGACGTGTTCGACCTGATCGAAGCGCATGGGCGCTTGCCGCTGCCGCCCTATATCGAACATGCGGCCGACGACTTCGACGAGCAGCGCTACCAGACCGTCTACGCGAAACAGCCGGGCGCGGTCGCGGCACCCACTGCCGGCCTGCACTTCGACCAGCCGTTGCTCGATGCCTTGCGCGACAAGGGCGTGCAGTTTGCCTACGTGACGCTGCACGTGGGCGCCGGCACTTTCCAGCCGGTGCGCGTCGAGAACCTGGCCGAGCACAAGATGCACAGCGAGTGGTATACCATTCTGCCGGAGACGGTCGATGCGGTGCGTGCGGCGAAAGACGGTGGCGGCAATGTGATCGCGGTCGGCACGACCAGCATGCGGGCGCTGGAATCGGCGTCGCAGTCGGGCCGGCTGCAGGCCGGCAGCGGCGACACGTCGCTGTTCATTACGCCCGGCTACGTCTTCAAGACGGTCGATCGCCTGATCACCAACTTCCATTTGCCGAAATCGACCCTATTAATGCTGGTTTCCGCGTTCGCCGGCTACCAGCGCATCCGTACCGCCTACGCGCACGCCATCGAAAAGCGCTACCGCTTCTTCAGCTATGGCGATGCGATGCTTTTAACAAATACTTCATGCTAAATTTCAAACTCATCAAAACCGACGGCCACGCCCGTCGCGGCCGCCTGACGCTCAATCACGGCGTGGTCGAAACGCCGATCTTCATGCCGGTCGGTACCTACGGTTCGGTCAAGGCGATGTCGCCGCTCGAATTGCACGACATCGATGCGCAAATCATCCTCGGCAATACCTTCCACCTGTGGCTGCGGCCGGGCCTGGACGTGATTAGCAAATTCGACGGCCTGCACCGCTTCATCGGCTGGAACAAGCCGGTGCTGACCGACTCTGGCGGCTTTCAGGTGTTCTCCCTGGGTGCCATGCGCAAGATCACGGAAGAGGGCGTCAAGTTCGCCTCGCCGATCAATGGCGACAAGCTGTTCTTGTCGCCCGAGATCTCGATGCAAATCCAGCGCGTGCTCAATTCCGACATCGTGATGCAGTTCGACGAGTGCACGCCGTACGAGATCGAAGGCCGTCCCGCGACAGAAGCGGAAGCGGCAAAGTCGATGCGCATGTCGCTGCGCTGGGCCAAGCGCTCGCGCGACGAATTCGACAGGGGCGAGAATCCGAACGCGCTGTTCGGCATCGTGCAGGGCGGCATGTTCGAGCACCTGCGCGACGAGTCGCTGGCCGGCCTGCAGGAAATCGGCTTCGGGGGCATCGCCATTGGCGGTCTGTCGGTGGGCGAGCCAAAGGAGGACATGATGCGCGTGCTGGCGCACGTCGGCCCGCGCCTGCCGGCCGACAAGCCGCATTACCTGATGGGCGTGGGCACGCCGGAAGACCTAGTGGCCGGTGTGGCCAACGGTGTCGACATGTTCGATTGCGTAATGCCGACCCGGAACGCGCGCAACGGCTGGCTTTTCACCCGTTTCGGCGACCTCAAGATCAAGAATGCGCGCTACAAGGATGACGAAAAGCCGCTCGATGAGACGTGCGAATGCTATGCCTGCCGCAATTTTTCGCGCGCCTACCTGTATCACCTGCACCGCGCCGGCGAAATCCTCGGTGCACGCTTGAATACCATCCACAACCTGCACTATTACCTGCAACTGATGCGCGAAATGCGCGCTGCAATCGACAACGATCGTTTCCAGGCATTTGTCGTGCAATTTCATGCCGATCGGGCGCGCGGCGTGTAACTGGCATGCGGCAGCCAGGAGCATGCTGGCTACCCAGTTTTTCCGGCCTTAATTCAAGGCAAATAATATGGCTTCCGCGGTTTTGCGATAAGGTCAGGAAACCGTGTGACGAATGCTAGAATGCCGGGTTATTCATCACAAAAATTGGAGTAGAACGTGTTTATTTCTAACGCCTATGCACAAACCGCGGCAGGCGCCGAAGGCAGCCTGATGAGCTTTTTGCCGATCATCCTGATGTTTGTCGTACTGTACTTCTTGATGATCCGTCCGCAAATGAAGCGTCAGAAAGAACAGAAATCGATGATGGACGCGCTCACCAAGGGCGATGAAGTGGTCACTGCCGGCGGCATGTTGGGCAAGGTGACCAAGGTGACCGACGCATATGTGACGGTGGAAATCGCCAACGGCACGGAAGTCGTGGTGCAAAAAGCTGCCGTTTCCACGTTGTTGCCAAAAGGCACTATCAAATCGCTGTAATTGGGTCGGACCGGAATCCCAACTCATGCCGGTCCGTTGATACACCCGATCTCCAAGCTGAATCGCTATGAACCGTTATCCTCTCTGGAAATATATTGTCATTGCCGTTGCGCTGATCCTCGGCGCGCTGTACACGGCGCCGAATTTCTTCGGTGAATCGCCTGCGGTACAAATCAGCAGTGCCAAAGCCACCGTCAAGGTCGATCCGGCCATGATGGACCGCGTCGAGCAGCTGCTGCAGAAGGGCGGCCTGAAGCCTGGCAGCGTGCAGTACGATGTCGCCGGCACCCAGGGCTCGATACGCGCGCGCTTTGCCGATCCTGACACCCAGTTCAGGGCCAAGGCCTTGCTGGAGCACGAATTGAACACCGATGCGGCGGACCCGACCTATATCGTGGCATTCAATCTGCTGCCGAATACGCCGCAGTGGCTGCAAAGCATCCATGCATTGCCGATGTACCTCGGCCTCGACTTGCGCGGCGGCGTGCATTTCCTGATGCAGGTCGATACCAAGGCGGTCTTGAACAAGCGCCTGCAAGGGCTGCAAACCAGCGTCCGCACCATGTTGCGCGACAAGAACGTGCGTCATTCCGGCATCAGCCGCAACGGCGATGCCATCGAGATCCGCTTCCGCGATGCCGACACGCTTGCCAAAGGTAAGGAAGTTCTTGCGTCGCAACTGTCCGAAGTGGCGCTGACTGAAGCGGCCGACGGCGCCGACCTGAAGCTGGTGGCGACCATGAAGCCGCAGGCGCTGACCCAGACCGTGGAAAACGCGGTGCAGCAAAACATCACCACGCTCTCCAAGCGCGTCAACGAACTCGGCGTGGCCGAGCCGGTGATCCAGCGTCAGGGCGCGGACCGCATCGTGGTGCAGTTGCCCGGCGTGCAGGATGTGTCGCGCGCCAAAGACATCATCGGCCGTACCGCGACCCTGGAAGTGCGCATGGTCGACGAGACTGTCACGCGCGGCACCGAGGAAACCGCCGCGGTGCCGTTCGGCTCCGAACTGTTCAAGGTCGGCAAGGGTGCACCGGTAGTGCTGTACAAGGACCCTGTTATTACCGGCGACTACATCTCCAATGCAACGGCGAGCTTCGACCAGAATCAGCAGCCGGCGGTCGGCATCGATCTGAACGGCGACGGCGGCCGCAAGATGCGCGAAGCAACGCGCGACAAGATCGGCAAGCTGATGGCCATCGTACTGTTCGAGAAGGGCAAGGGCGAAGTGCTGACGGTGGCAACCATCCGCGACGAGCTCGGCGCGCGCTTCCAGATCACCGGCATGGGCACGCCCGAGGCGGCCAATGACTTGGCGCTGCTGCTGCGCGCAGGCTCCCTGGCTGCGCCGATGGAAATCATCGAGGAACGCACCATCGGCCCGCAACTCGGCGCCGACAACATCAGGAAAGGCTTCGATTCGACGCTGTACGGCTTTGGCGCAATCGCGGCGTTCATGATGCTGTACTACATGCTGTTCGGCTTTTTCAGCGTGCTGGCCTTGGGCACCAACCTGCTGTTACTGGTGGCCTTGCTGTCGGGCCTGCAGGCCACGCTGACGCTGCCGGGTATGGCGGCCATTGCGCTGGCGCTTGGCATGGCGATCGACTCGAACGTGCTGATCAATGAACGCATCCGCGAAGAACTGCGCGCCGGGAACACGCCGCAGGCGGCAATCGCGGCCGGCTTCGAGCGGGCGTGGGCAACCATCCTCGACTCGAACGTGACGACCCTGATTGTGGGTATTGCGCTGTATGCGTTCGGTTCCGGCCCGATCCGCGGCTTTGCCGTGGTGCACGTGCTGGGCATTCTGACGTCGATGTTCTCCGCCGTGTTCGTTTCGCGCGGGGTGGTCAATCTGTGGTACGGCCGCCGCAAGAAGCTGGCGTCGGTATCGATCGGCCAGATCTGGAAATCGGGCCAGGCTTAAGGAACGCTTCTCCCCCTGCCTGGGGGAGAACAGAGAAACCGAATAACAGGATTCGACATGGAATTTTTCCGCATCAAAAAAGATATTCCTTTCATGCGCCACGCGCTGGTGTTCAACGTGATCTCAGCGCTCACCTTTGTCGCCGCGGTGTTCTTCCTGTGGCATAAGGGCCTGCACTTGTCGATCGAGTTCACCGGCGGCACCGTGATGGAGGTGACTTACCCGCGTGCGGCTAACGTGGAAGGCATCCGCAAGTCGGTTGAAGGACTGGGCTTTTCCGACGTCCAGGTGCAAAGCTTCGGCCGCGCGCAGGATGTGATGATCCGCCTACCGGTGCAAAAGGGCTCCACCTCGGCGCAGCTGAGCGAAAAGGTGATGTCGACCCTGAAGACGCAGGACGCCGATGTCGAATTGCGGCGTGTCGAATTCGTCGGCCCGCAAGTCGGTGAAGAACTGGCGCACGACGGCCTGTCGGCACTGGCGATGGTGGTGATTGGCGTGATGATCTACCTTGCGGTGCGCTTCGAGTGGAAGTACGCTGTAGCAGCTATCATCGCCAACCTGCACGACGTGGTGATCATTCTCGGCTTCTTCGCGTTCTTCCAGTGGGAGTTTTCGCTGTCGGTGCTGGCTGGTGTGCTGGCCGTGCTCGGCTATTCGGTCAACGAATCGGTGGTGATCTTCGATCGTATCCGCGAAAACTTCCGCAAGCTGCGCAAGGCGTCGGTGACCGAAGTAATCAACAACGCGATCACCAGCACCATGTCGCGTACCGTGATCACCCACGGCTGCACCCAGATGATGGTGTTGTCGATGCTGCTCTTGGGCGGCCCGACGCTGCACAACTTCGCTCTGGCGCTGACGATTGGCATTTTGTTCGGCATTTACTCGTCGGTGTTCGTCGCCGCCGCCGTTGCCATGTGGCTGGGCGTCAAGCGCGAAGACTTGATCAAGCCGGTCAAGGACAAGGATGCCGCCGATGGCGCAGTGGTATAACGTTACGAACTGCAATGAAAATGCCGGCTCATGAGCCGGCATTTTTTTATCCAAGTGTGCGATTAGGTGCCCACGTTGCCGGTGATCGCTTCCAGACGGCTTTTCAGCTTCGCCAGCTCCCTGTCCAGTGCAGCAAAATCCTGTTCCTCGAAGTTCAGGAAAGGCTGCTTGCAGAATTGGATATGCGGCACAAACACGCGCTCAAACTCTGCTTTGCCTTGTTCGGTCAGCTGCACGATCATGCAGCGCCGATCATCCGGATTGGTGGTGCGCTTGACGAGGCCTTTGGCCTCAAGCCGGTCGATCACGCCCGTCAGCGTTCCCTTTGTGATCAGGGTTTTTTCACCGAGCTCCTTGCAGGACATACCCTCGGTATTGCCAAGCGTGGCGATGATGTCGAATTGCGCGAGGGTCAGTCCCATGGTGCGCACATGGGCATCCGAGATTTGCTCGAATGCGTGATAGCACTCCGCCAGCAGGCGGATGCTGCGCAAATACCGTTCTCTCGCCATGTCATTCTTTACGTTGCGTGGATCATAAAAAAGCCGGCACACACTGTGGCCGGCTTTGTGCTGCGAGGTCGGCCGCTTAGTTGGCTTTCACTGCTTCGACCTGAATCGCCAGCGTCACATCCGGCGAGAAGCCCATCGGCACCCCGTAGTTCAGGCCGAAATCGGTGCGCTTGAATTCGGCAGTCGCATCGGCGCCGCACACTTCGCGCTTGAGCATCGGATGCATGATGCATTTGAACTTGTTGATTGCCAGTTTCACCGGCTTGGTCACGCCCAGCATGGTCAGGTCGCCTTCGACCGCCACCGGCTTGTCACCCTCAAACACGACCGACTTGCTCTTGTAGGTCACGGTCGGGAATTGCTCGACGTTGAACATGTCCTTCGACTTCGCGTGCTCGTTCATCTTGGCGTGGCCGAAATCGACCGAACCGGCATCGATAGCGATGTCGACAGAACCCTTCTTGGCGGCGCGATCGAGATTGATGGTGCCGCTGGTTTTAGTGAACTTGCCGCGCCAGACCGAGATGCCCATGTGGTCGGCTTCGAAGCTCGGGTAGGTGTGATTCGGCTCGATGGTGTAGGTCTGGGCGAACGCGGACGCAGCGCTGGCGGCGATGACGGCGGCGACGAGGTGCTTGAATTGCATGAAAACTCCTTGGTTGACAGATTTATTGCGCCGTAACGACGCGGAACTTGATGAGAACTTCATCGGCGACCATGCTGGTGTCTTTCCATTCACCTTCACCGACGTTATAGGCCAGCCGCTTGATCGGCAGCGTGCCTTCGAAAATCTGGCCAGCACCTTCCTTTTTCACCGTGAGCGGAAAGTTGACATCGGCCGTCTTGCCCTTGATGGTGAGCTTGCCGACCACGTCGAACTTACCGCCGGCGCCCGGTTTTACGGCGGTCGACACGAAGCTCGCCTTCGGGAACTGGGCGCCGTTGAACCATTCCTTCTTCTGCACTTCCCTGTTGTATTCCGCGTCGCCCAGGTCGAAGCTGGGCACGTCGATCTCGACGCTAGCCTTCGAGGCTTCCGGCTTGGCACTGTTGAAGTCGATCTGCGCATTGAATTTCTTGAACTTCGCCTCGACCGGCACATTCATTTGCTTGAATACGGCCGAAACGCTGCTCTTGGCGGCATCGGTTTTTAGAGCTGCAGCAATGGCGGGCAGGGCGAACGCAAGCACGGCAGCGGTAGAAACAATGGCGGCGCGGTGCAGCAAGGGGCGGGATGACATAGTTATTCCTTCGTTTCGAACAGGTTGAAGTCAGGGCAGCATGCGCTTGAGCACGCCGTCGCGATCAATGAACTGGTGCTTGAGTGCGGCCGCCACATGCAGCGCAACGGCGGCCAGCATCGCCATATTCAGTGCGTAATGCACCAGCTTGAGGAGCGGCTTTAACGCCGGGTCCGGCGCGATCAGCACCGGTAGGGGAAGCACGCCGAGATATACCACTGGTACGCCCGCCGCCAAGCTGTAGAAATAACCCGATACCGGCACCGCGAACATCAGCAGATACAACAAGCCGTGCAATCCCTGCGCGGCCGTTTTTTGCCAATCCGGCATGCCGAGCGGATGGGGGGGCGCGGCATGGGTCAGGCGCCACAGCAGCCGCAGGCCCGCCAAGCCCAGCACGGTAACGCCAATCCATTTATGCCAGGAAAAATATTTCAGCTTGGTCGGCGTAATGCCGGGGATATCGACCATCGTGACGCCCAATGCAAATGCAGCCACGATCAGCAGCGCGATCAGCCAGTGAAGCATAATGGCAAGGAGGGAATAGCGTTGCGCCATAATGTTTCTTTTTGTTAATTAGTTCGAATTAGAACCAATATAGCATAAAAAATTCCGTGTTGCAGGAAGTCGATTGACGACCTGCAACACGGAATGGATGCGTGCTTAGATCTTGCGCGCCAAGTCTGCTGCGCGACCGATATAGTTCGCCGGGGTCATCGCCAGCAGTTGTTCTTTTGCTTGCTGTGGAATGGCCAGTCCGTTGATGAACTCGCGCAGCGCATCCTTCGAAATCCCCTTGCCGCGAGTGAGTTCCTTCAATTGCTCGTAAGGGTTCTCGATGCCGTAGCGGCGCATCACAGTTTGTACCGGCTCTGCCAGCACTTCCCAGGTTGCATCCAGATCTTCCGCCAGTCGTGCCGGATTGACTTCCAGCTTGTTCAAGCCGCGCAGGCAGCTGTCGTAGGCCAGCACCGCATAGCCGAATGCTACGCCGATATTGCGCAGCACGGTGGAGTCGGTCAAGTCACGCTGCCAGCGCGATACCGGCAGCTTTTCCGACAGGTGCTTTAAGACGGCATTGGCCAGCCCGAGGTTGCCTTCCGAATTTTCAAAATCGATGGGGTTGACCTTGTGCGGCATGGTCGAGGAACCGATCTCGCCGGCCTTGGTGCGCTGCTTGAAGTAGCCGAGCGAGATATAGCCCCAGAGGTCGCGGTTCAGGTCGAGCAGGATGGTGTTGGCGCGCGCGATGGCGTCGAACAATTCCGCCATGTAGTCATGCGGTTCGATCTGGATCGTGTACGGATTGAAGCTCAGGCCCAGGCGCTGCTCGATCACGTTCTTCGAGAAAGTCTCCCAGTCGAATTCCGGATAGGCCGACAGATGCGCGTTGTAGTTGCCGACAGCGCCATTCATCTTGCCGAGGATGTCCACGGCAGCGATGCGCTGCTCTGCGCGCTTCAGGCGCGCCACCACGTTCGCGATTTCCTTGCCCAGCGTAGTCGGGCTCGCCGGCTGGCCATGGGTGCGCGACAGCATGGGCAAATCTGCATTCTCATGCGCGATGTCGGTAAGCTTAGCGATCACGCTGTGCAGCGCAGGCAGCAGCACGTCGTTGCGTGCGGCCTTGAGCATCATGCCGTGCGACGTGTTGTTGATGTCTTCGGAGGTGCAGGCGAAATGGATGAACTCGGATGCGGCGACCAGTTCCGGCACATCCTTCACCTTTTCCTTCAGCCAGTACTCGACCGCTTTTACATCATGGTTGGTCACGGCTTCGATTGCCTTGATGCGTTCCGCATCCGCTTCGGAAAACTCGTTTGCCAGCTTGTCCAGGAGCGCGTTGGCAGAAGCAGAAAACGGTTTGATTTCCGCAAAGCCGGCATTCGACAATGCTTGCAGCCAGGCGATTTCAACCTTGACGCGGTGGTGCATGAAGCCAGCTTCGGACAGGATCGGGCGCAACTTGTCGGTCTTGGCGGCGTAGCGGCCGTCCAGCGGCGAGAGGGCAGAGAGAGGGGAAAGCGACATGATATTGAAAACGGAGAGGTAAATAATAATTAACGGCGGAACGGCGCTGCAATCCGCCATTTTACCATTCGTGCCGCGACGTAAATTCCGTCCCTGACGAAGAGGCAGCGCGGGGCGGGGCGATAACGTGAGGTACCTCAATGTTATAATCGCCATCAATTCATACCATACGCATCTATGAAACTCATCGGTTCTCTCTCTAGTCCCTACGTCCGCAAAGTCCGTATCGTGATGGCGGAAAAAAAGCTCGATTACGAGCTGATTCTGGAGAACGTCTGGGCGCCGGATACCAAGATTCAGCAATCCAATCCGCTCGGTAAAGTGCCGTGCCTCATCATGGAAGATGGCGGCGCGATGTTCGATTCACGCGTGATCGTCGAATACCTCGACACGCTCACTCCGGTGGGCAAGCTGATTCCTCCCAACGGCCGCGAACGCGCCGAAATCAAATGTTGGGAAGCGCTGGCCGATGGCGTGCTCGATGCCGGCGTATCGGTCCGTCTTGAAAAGACCCTGCGTCCCGAATCGCAGCAAAGCCCGGAATGGATCAAGCGGCAGATGGACAAAGTGCATTCCGGGCTGAAGGCGATGTCGGCTGGCCTGAAGGACACGGCGTTCTGCTCCGGTAACCATTACACCCTGGCCGATGTGGCAGTCGGATGTGCGCTCGGCTGGCTGTCGTTCCGCTTTCCGGAGATCGACTGGCGCGACGCCTATCCGAATCTCGCCAAGCTGTTTGACAAGTTGTCCGAGCGTCAGTCGTTCAAGGACACTATCCCGCAATAGCTCGAATAAGCGCACAACAAAAAGGGCAGCCGCATTCACGGTTGCCCTTTGTTTTTCGATGCTTGTCTGCGCCGCTTATTCGCCCATCTGCGACTGCAGATAATTCTGCAGCCCCACCTTGCCGATCAACTCCAGTTGCGTCTCGATCCACTCGATATGCTCTTCCGTATCGTCGAGAATCTCCTGGAAGATTTGGCGCGATACGTAATCGCCAGCCTTTTCGCACGCGGCAACCCCATCCTTGAGCGTTTGTTGCGCGCCTTGTTCCACCTTCAGATCGCACTCGAGCATTTCTTGGGTCGACTCGCCGATCAGCAGCTTGTTCAGTGCTTGCAGATTCGGCAAGCCATCCAGCATCAGGATGCGGTTGATCAGCTTGTCCGCATGCTTCATCTCGTCGATCGATTCTTCATATTCCTTCTTGGCGATTTTCTCCAAGCCCCAATGCTTGTACATGCGGGCGTGAAGAAAATACTGGTTGATGGCGGTGAGTTCGTTGGTGAGCTGCGCATTGAGCAGCTTGATGATGTTGGGATCACCTTTCATGTATGCCTCGCAAGTAATGGATCGAAATTGACTTGATGGACTGACGGGCTAAACGAGCTGGCGTCTAATCATGATAGTGCACCGGATTGGCATTTCCATCATGCCCCTGCATTTCGTTAGCAGGAATTATTCGCATATTGAGACGGCATATCATTCGTCCAGATTGCGAACGCGGTACATGATCGTTGCATGGCGCTTTCCGGCACATCATTATCGGTAAAGCGCAGGGGAAGGCTATAGACAGATCGCAATGAACTAGCGCGGCCGGATACTATACGGATGTTCGTCCGCCAATAAGGATGTCGTTACCGCAAGGGGGAAAGGAGTAAATCTACCTTCAGGCCGCAAGTGCTGGGGAAAAGGCGGATGGTTGCGCTTCCAACTCGCGTTCTTCAAGGCATTCGCGCAAAACAGTCTTGGCGCAAGAATGGCATTTGCCGCAGCAGGTGCCAACGCCGAGATGATTGCGCAATGCCGGCATCGTGGTCATCCCGGTATCGACGGCTTCACGAATTTTCCGCTCTGAGACGTTGTGGCAAACACAGACAATCATTGCTGCACCTTTCAAATAGATCTTATGGCTGGTCACGCCGACGCCGATTTACTCCAGCCCAGCGATCACGCGGTCAGGATCAGCTTGTTAAGCTGTGTCAGCCGTAAGCGGTAAATCCGGCCTTGATGATCGATTTCCACTTCGCGCGCCTGCCGGAACAAGTCTTCACTCTTTATCCGGGCCACCGGTGCGGCATTCAAATCAGCGTCTGATGGGGGGGGCGCTGATTGCATTGCCTGCCGGGGAGGATGAGCCATTGCTTGTTCCTTTGCAAATACGAATAAGTCTTATTTAGATTATTCGGTATTTTGCTGGGGATTGCAAGGGATTTTGCAGGAGGCAGCGGAATGGCCTTGCGTCGTGATAGCGCTGCAACGGGCGAACATAATTGATGTCACGTTCATATTGCCGTTGCAAGCGTGGGTATCTATGTTTGGAAGATGTGGGAATAAAAAAAGGGACACGATGTGCCCCCTGCTGCTGTATATCTTCTTACGTTAGAAGTGTTTAGCCAAATCACTCCATGCAACCGTCTGAGGAGAATTAATTTTCCCATCATTCCGATCGACTTTGAGCTCTACATTGCTGGTGTCGATCACCTTGAAAGTGAGCGACGAATTATCACTCGCGGTAACCGTCATGTTGCCTTGCGACGGATAGTCGCCTGCTTGCAGGAAGTCGGTAGTGGTCTTGACTGCATAGGTGAAATTGCCAAGATTGCTCGATTTACCCGATACAACGATGTTGTCGGTACCAAAAGTATCAGGAGGGCTCACACCAATTGAGCCGTGAAGATTTGTGGCAGTAATGGTGCGACCGGTAACCGGACTGTACAGAGAAGACGGCAGTTGCAGCGAATTGCTGCTGGCTGTGAAGTTCTTGACGACGCCGCCGCTGGATTGCTTCTGTTCATAGTCAATTGCCAAGTTCCCATTCATGGAGCCCACGTTAATACTTGTGTTGCTTCCATTAATCAGTGTGAGGGTAACTGTAACATTGGAAAATGCGACATCCAGATGGCCGTTCCAAGCCGTTGTTGCGGATCGCGTACCGTTGACGTTGCTCAGATTGATGGTGGTAGTGCCGTCGAAGGACAAATCGATGCTGTCAAGGAGTCGTCCTTTCACACAACCGACGTCCACTAGTTTGATGGTGTCATTCGTCACGGTCGGGGTTTCTGTTCCACCGTATGGGCAGGCAGCGTGCGGATCCGGCAAACTGCTTCCGGAAATCGTGTTGGCGACAGTGATGATATTGAAAATCTGACGATTCACATCTTGTATGGCCAAATAAGCTTGCGCGCCAACATCACTCGCATTTGCTAATTTAATCACGGCCGTGGTGCCGGGCGGGTCGGTCTGTACGGTTGATTCGTTGCCGCCGCCACCGCCACAACCAGTAAGCAAAAAGGCAGATGCGGTCGCGAAGCCGATTACAGCACGAGAAGCCGAGGATGTCATGTCAGCGTTCCTGAAATGAGATGAATTGAAGCTGCGCCAAGAGGCAGCATTTCGGTTTGCTAAAAATACAACGAATGCCAATGGTAAATTAATAGCAGGCAATCAGCGTAATTTAATAGCCGAAAGTATTGACATCTCAGGCCATCTATTCCGACTGGCTGCCGATGATACCGCCTCCCAGGCAGACATCTCCCTGGTAAAGCACCGCCGACTGCCCCGGGGTGACCGCCCACTGAGGATGATGAAAGCGTAGCGAGAAGCGATCGCTTTCCCCGGATGAAAAGGCGCAATCCACATCGGATTGCCGGTAACGCGTCTTTGCTGACAATGCGCCCTGCTGCGGCGGTACGCCGGCAATCCAGCTCGCCTGGTCCGCTTGCAGCGATGACGACAGCAACCAGGGGTGATCGTGGCCTTGCACCACATAGAGGATGTTACGTTCCACATCTTTGCGGGCGACGTACCATGCATCATTGGTGCCATCGGCATTGCGGAACGATTTCATGCCGCCCAGTCCGATGCCCTTGCGCTGGCCTAGCGTATAAAAGCTCAGGCCGACATGTTCACCCACAGTGACGCCTTCGGGCGTCATCATCGGCCCCGGCTGATAGGACAGATAGCGGTTCAAGAATTCCCGGAAAGGCCGCTCCCCGATAAAGCAGATGCCGGTCGAATCCTTTTTCTTGGCATTCGGCAGGCCAATCTTTTCGGCGATCTTGCGTACTTCCGTTTTGGGTATTTCGCCGAGCGGGAACAATGTTTTCGATAACTGTGCCTGGTTTAGGCGGTGCAAAAAGTAGCTTTGGTCCTTGCTTGCATCGAGTGCCTTGAGCAGTTCGAATTGCCCGGCATTCGGTCCCGCCAGGACTTCGCGCACGCGGGCGTAATGGCCAGTGGCGATCAGGTCGGCGCCAAGCAGCATCGCATGATCGAGAAACGCCTTGAACTTGATTTCGGCGTTGCATAGTACATCCGGGTTCGGCGTGCGGCCGGCCTGGTATTCGCGCAGGAATTCGGCAAATACACGGTCCTTGTACTCGGCAGCGAAATTGACTGCTTCGATATCGACCCCAACCACGTCGGCGACGCTGGCGGCATCGATCCAATCCTGGCGCGACGAGCAATACTCGGAATTGTCGTCATCCTCCCAGTTCTTCATGAACAGGCCGATAACCTCGTACCCCTGTTCCTTCAGCAGCCAGGCCGATACCGACGAATCGACGCCGCCGGACATGCCGATTACTACCCGCTTCTTAGCCATTGAGCTCCCCAGTGACGCTCGGATGGGTATAGATGAAGGACAGTGGCGCGCGCTTTCCGGCAAGGTAATCATCCACGCAGCGCAAGACCAATGGGCTGCGATGTTTCTCCTGGCAGGCGAGCATTTCCTCGCGCGTCATCCAGACGGTGCGCAAAATGCCGTGGTCGAGCGGGCGGTCGTGCGCACGGCCGAGTTCGCCGGTAAAAGCAAAGCGCAGGTAGGTGACTTCGCGTCCGGTGCGCGAGGACAGATAGCGCGACATGTACATGCCGAGCAAGGCGGTTGGCGTAAAGTCGTGCGCGGCTTCTTCGAGCGTTTCGCGCGCCACGGCGTCAATGAGCGATTCGTTGGGGTCCAGATGGCCTGCCGGTTGATTGAAGCGAATGCCATCACTCGTTTCTTCCTCAACTAGCAGAAATTGGCCGGCGCGTTCGATGACTGCGGCAACCGTGACAGAGGGTTTCCAAACGTCCATAGTGTTCCTTACAGTGGGCGCCATTTTACCTTGACGGGGGTAATGTGCGTTCCTTGGAAATGCGAGTGAACGATTCGCGGGAGGATGATCGGCTGAGCACTGGAAAAGGTATTGATGTTCCGCAATTCAATAGCGGGATAAATTGGCAAATGCCTTAATAACCCGGCAGAATGAATAATTAAATAATTATTAACTTTTTGCCATTCCACTCAATTCAATCGAGGCGGGGGAGACGCCGAATTTGAATGCCCAGCCGGGCACCAAATAAAAAAGAACGGTTGTGCTAATTTTTCATTTCCGTGTAAGATCAACGTAAGATTTCGCATCATTGGTGAAAACCGATGAGAATCGGCATTTCTGCCGGAATATTGCGGGTAAGATCGATATGCCCATAAGGTTTGTATCGATTGAGAAATAACTCGCTTTAAGTACATCAGCTTACCGTGCACCACGGCGCCCGTTTTATTCGGGGTGGCGTGGATTTGCACAATTAGGAGAAAAAAATGCAGCGCATCATGCTTCGGTCAAAAATCCATCGAGTCACCGTCACCCAGGCCGACTTGCATTACGAGGGGTCGTGCGGAATCGACGAAAACCTGCTGGAAGCCGCCGACATCAGGGAATTCGAAAAAATCGAACTCTACAATGTCAACAATGGCGAGCGCTTTTCGACCTATGCAATCAAGGGAAAGCGCGGCAGCGGCGAAATTTCCCTCAATGGTGCGGCCGCGCGTCGCGCCCACTTGGGCGATCTGCTGATTATCTGCACCTACGCGCCGATGAATGACGCCGAAGTGGAAACCTACGTCCCGAAGGTCGTGTTTGTGGACGAAAAAAACCAGATCACGGGATTAAAAAAGCAGTCGTAACGAGGATAGACGAAAGCACCATCCTTATCTAATACATAGCAGGGAACACGCCGCATTGGTCGTTCCCTCAGCCCGACAAACTCGCATATAACAACAGGGAGAAAGAGGTATGCCTCTCACGATTGGAGTACCAAGAGAAGTCTTTCCAGGAGAAAAGCGCGTTGCGACCGTTCCCGACGTCGTTGAAAAGCTCATCAAGCTGGGCTTTTCGGTGGCCGTCGAATCCGGTGCTGGCGACGCCGCCAACTTCAGCGACGATACCTACCGTGCTGCAGGCGCTCAGATCGTCAATGACGCGGCTACGCTGTGGGCGACCTCCGACATCGTGTTCAAGGTGCGTGGACCGAGCGCCGAGGAAGTAGGCTTGATGCGCGAAGGCGGGACACTGGTTTCCTTCATCTGGCCGGCGCAGAACCCTGAACTGTTGAAACAGTTGGCGGCGAAGAGGGCGACCGTGCTGGCCATCGATTCGCTGCCGCGCACGTTAAGCCGCGCCCAGAAGATGGATGCGTTGACCTCCCAGGCCGGCGTTGCCGGCTATCGGGCCGTCATCGAGGCTGCCAATGCCTTCGGCCGCTTCTTCAGCGGTCAAGTAACCGCAGCCGGCAAGATTCCGCCTGCCAAGGTCTTCATCGCAGGCGCAGGTGTAGCCGGTCTGGCGGCAATCGGTACCGCTGCAGGCCTGGGTGCTATCGTGCGCGCCAATGACACCCGTGCTGAAGTGGCCGACCAAGTCGTGTCGTTAGGGGGGGAATTCGTCAAGGTCGATTACGAGGAAGAGGGTTCCGGAGGTGGTGGTTACGCCAAGGTGATGAGTGAGGGCTTCCAGCAGGCCCAGCGCGAGATGTATGCCAAGCAGGCCAAGGAGGTGGACATCATCATCACTACCGCCTTGATCCCCGGTAAGCCAGCACCCAAGCTGATCACTGCCGACATGGTGAAGAGCATGAAACCGGGCAGCGTCATCGTCGACATGGCGGCCGAGCAGGGCGGCAACTGCGAACTGACCGAGCCTGGTCAGGCGGTGGTAAAGCACGGCGTGACCATCGTCGGCTACACGGATCTTGTCAGCCGCCTGTCGAAGCAATCCTCGACGCTGTACGCGAACAATCTGCTGCGCCTGACCGAGGAGCTGTGCAAGACCAAAGACGGCACCATTAACGTCAACATGGAAGACGGCGCCATCCGCGGCCTGACTGTGATCAAGGACGGCGAGGTCACATGGCCGCCGCCGGCACCCAAGCTGCCGGCAGCGCCCGCGGCCAAGCCGGCCGTGGCTGCCGCGCCCAAGGCTCATGGCCATGGCGCGCCGAGTGAGCCGGCCTCGGGCTCCCGTATCGCGATCCTGTTCGGCGTGGCTGCCGTGCTTTTCTGGCTCATTGGCGCCTATGCGCCGGCAGCGTTCCTCGGGCACTTCACGGTGTTTGTGCTGGCCTGCTTCGTCGGTTACATGGTTGTGTGGAACGTCACGCCTTCCCTGCATACGCCGCTCATGAGCGTGACCAATGCGATTTCCAGCATTATCGCCATCGGCGCGCTGGTGCAGATCGCGCCACCGTTGGGTGCAGGCGTCGAGCGTCCGGGCGACTGGATCCGTTGGCTGGCTGTGATCGGCATCGTGCTCACGGCGATCAACATGTTCGGCGGATTCGCCGTTACCCGCCGCATGCTGGCGATGTTCCGCAAATAATAAAGGGAGGCGATAACAATGTCTGAAAGTCTCACAACTGTCGCTTACCTCGGTGCGACCATCCTCTTCATCCTGAGCCTGGGTGGCCTGTCGCACCCGGAAACTGCGCGGCGCGGCAATCTCTACGGCATGGTCGGCATGGCCATCGCCGTGCTGGCGACCGTGTTCGGCGCGCATGTGACGACTGCCGGCATTCCATGGATTGTCGGTTCCATGGTCGTCGGCGGCGCGATTGGCCTGTACGCCGCGCGCACCGTGCAAATGACGCAGATGCCGGAACTGGTCGCATTGATGCATAGCCTGGTCGGCCTTGCAGCGACACTGGTCGGCTATGCCAGCTATATCGATCCGGCCGCGTCGGCCAGCTTTAGCGGCGCGGAAAAGGCGATTCATGAAGTGGAAATCTACGTCGGCATCCTGATCGGTGCGGTGACCTTTTCCGGTTCGATCATCGCCTTCGGCAAGCTGTCTGGCCGCATCGGCGGTAAACCCCTGCTGCTGCCGGGCCGCCATTTGCTCAATCTCGCCGGCTTGCTGATCGTTGTTTATTTCGGCGTTCAGTTTCTGCGCGCTGAGTCGATCAACGCTGGCATGACGCCGTTGATCGTGATGACCGTGATTGCCCTGTTGTTTGGTATTCACATGGTGATGGCCATCGGTGGTGCGGACATGCCGGTGGTGGTGTCGATGCTGAACAGCTACTCCGGCTGGGCAGCCGCCGCTACGGGCTTCATGCTGAACAACGACTTGCTGATCGTGACCGGCGCGCTGGTCGGGTCGAGCGGCGCCATTCTGTCGTACATCATGTGCCGCGCGATGAACCGCAACTTCATCAGCGTGATTGCCGGCGGCTTCGGCTCCGGCGGTGGGAAAAAGCCTGCTACTGCCGGCGGCGCTGCGGAACCGGCGGGCGAGGTGGTGCCGGTGACCGCGGCAGAAACCAGCGAACTGCTGCGTGAAGCCAAGAACGTGATCATCGTGCCCGGCTACGGCATGGCCGTTGCGCAGGCTCAGCACACCGTTTACGAGATCACCAAATTCCTGCGCGAGAAAGGCGTGAACGTGCGTTTCGGCATTCATCCGGTCGCCGGCCGCATGCCCGGGCACATGAACGTGCTGCTGGCAGAAGCTAAGGTGCCTTATGACATCGTGCAGGAAATGGACGAGCTGAACGAAGACTTTGGCGACACCGATGTGGCGATGGTGATCGGCGCCAATGACATCGTCAACCCGGCCGCGCAGGAGGATCCGAACAGTCCGATTGCCGGCATGCCGGTGCTGGAGGTCTGGAAGGCCAAGACCTCTATCGTGATGAAGCGCAGCATGGCTTCTGGCTACGCGGGCGTCGATAATCCGCTGTTCTACAAGGAAAATAATCGCATGCTGTTCGGCGACGCCAAGAAGATGCTGGACGAAGTGCTGGTGGCACTGAAAGCTGCCTGATCCTCTGATGAAGAAGAAAAAAGCCGCGCAAATGCGCGGCTTTTTTATGTCCTCCTGCCAAATATCATTTGTTCGGCCAGCATGTGTTTTGCAGGGGGGATCGCGTCGACCATCGCGAGCGAGAAACCCAGAGCCGCCTGCGACAGCGCGCTATCGGACCCGCTTGCGAAAATGCGCGCGAGGGTATCGGTCAATGTGATGGTGATGCTGCGATCGGATTGTCGCGCCGCGGCAAAGCGCTGCAGCATGTCCGGATTGGGCGAGCGTGCCAGCAGGCGTGCCAGCACGGCGGCATCGCGCAAGCCGAGGTTTAGTCCTTGTCCGGCGACCGGGTGCAGCGTCTGCGCCGCATTGCCGATAGCTACCGTTCTGGCAGACACTGCAGGACGGGCGTTCAGTCCGAGCGGGTAGGTGGCGCGTGGCGTAATCCCGGTAAAACGTCCGAGCCGCGAGCCGAACGCGCGCTCCAGTTCCCCCAGAAATTCCTCATCCGTCAGTGAAAACAGGCGTGACGCCGTCTGCGGACGCACGCACCACACCATCGCATACCCATCATCCTGCGGCAGCAAGGCAAGCGGTCCTTCCACGGTGAAGCGCTCGAAGGCGCGATGCCTGAGTGCCGCGCTGACACTGACTTGCGCAATGATCGCGGTCTGGTCATAGTCGCGGTGCAAGGACCTGGCGCTTTGCTCGGAAAAGACGCCGCCCTCGGCTTGTACCATGATGCATGTGGTGAAGATCCTGCCGTCGGCCAAGCGCAGTTCCACGCAATCTTCCCGTTCCGAGGAAGAAGTGACATGGGCGGGGCGAAGCGTGACGATCTGCGTCTGCCTGAGGGCGGCGCTCAATGCCGCAACCAGCACGCCATAGCGCGCGACATAGCCGAGCGCCGGCAGGTTGTAATCGATACGGTCAATCAGGGTGCGACCGAAATGGCCGCGCCGCGATACGTGAATCTGGTGAATCGCATCGGCCGCCACCGGCCACGTCCCCACGTCTTCCAGAATCTGACGACTGCCGTACGACAGCGCGATCGAGCGCGGATCCCCGGCGGCCTGCTCCGGCGCCTTTGCGTCGATCAGGGCGATACGCTGCGCAGGTGCTCCGCGCTTGGCCAGCATGAGCGCCAATGCGAGGCCGACCGGCCCGGCGCCGCAGATGGTGATATCGAAATCGGTAGTCATCGGCAATCAGTCAATGTTTCATCACCGCTTCGATGTCGGCCACCGTTTTCGGCGCATCGCTGGTAATGATGTCGCAGCCGGTTTCCGTCACGAGCGCATCGTCCTCGATACGGATGCCAATATTCCAGAACTGTTCCGGCACGCCCGGTTCCGGACGTACATAAATGCCTGGCTCGACGGTGAGCACCATCCCGGGTTGCAACATTCGCCACGGCTTTTCTTCGCTGCCGGACAGCGCGTCGCGATACTCGCCGACGTCGTGCACGTCCATGCCCAGCCAGTGGCCGGTGCG
Organism: Noviherbaspirillum autotrophicum; assembly: GCF_000818395.1. Lineage (GTDB taxonomy): Bacteria > Pseudomonadota > Gammaproteobacteria > Burkholderiales > Burkholderiaceae_D > Noviherbaspirillum > Noviherbaspirillum autotrophicum. The sequence continues at coordinate 2,130,789 of NZ_JWJG01000028.1, forward strand.
ATGCATGTAGAACTGGCGGTAGGCGCCTTTTTCGATCACGTCCTCAAGCGAGCCGACCTTGTCGCGGTCGAGCAAGCCAGTGTCAAGCATGCCTTGCGCCAGCACGCGCACTGCCGCGTCGTGGCCATCGATGAAGCGTTTGCCCGGCCGGGTTTCGGCAATCGCCGCCTCCTGTGAGGCCAGCACGATTTCATACAGGGCTTTCTGCGGGCCGCTGAATTTGCCATTGGCCGGGAAGGTGCGGGTGATGTCGGAGGCGTAGCTGTCGAGCTCGCATCCGGCGTCGATCAGCACCAGATCGCCATCCTTGATTTCTGCATCACCGGCGCGGTAGTGCAGCACGCACGCGTTCGCGCCGGCGGCGACGATCGAGCCATATGCGGGAAACTGCGAGCCGTGGCGACGGAATTCATGCAGCAGTTCCGCTTCCAGGTGATATTCACGCAAGCCGGGCCGGGACGCTTGCATTGCGCGCCGGTGTGCCGCGGCCGAAATGGCGGCAGCGCGTTTCATGATGGCGGCCTCTTCGGCATCCTTGAACAGGCGCATTTCGTCGAGCAGCACATTCACGTCGTGCACCACCGACGGCGCCGTCACGCCGGTGCGCGCCTGCATGCGTACTGCCTGCAGCCAGCCTTGCACCTGTGCGTCGAGCTTCGGGTTGCCGCCGATGGCGTAGAACAAGCCGGGCGCGTTGGCCAGCAGCTTCGGCATTTCGGCATCGAGCGCGGAAATCGGGAAGGCGGCGTCGAAACCGAAAGCCTCGCGCGCTGCCTGCGGACCGTAGCGGTAGCCGTCCCAGATTTCGCGTTCGAGGTTCTTTTCGCGGCAGAACAGGATGGCCTGATCCGTCTTGCCGGCGACCAGTACAACCACCGCTTCCGGTTCCGTGAAGCCGGAAAGGTAGTAGAAATAGCTGTCGTGCCGATACGGGTAATCGGCATCGCGATTGCGCATGACTTCCGGGGCCGTCGGGATGATCGCGACGCCACCGCCCTTGGCTTTCATCTGCGCGATCAATGCCGCGCGCCTGGCTGCATAGGACTTCATGACAGACTCCTGTTCAACATTCATTCGCCGTTCAGTTTCGCCAGCCGCTCCGGCGTGCCGACGTCGGTCCAGTCGCCGCGATACACCTCGCCGCCAACCTGGCCGCGCGCAGCATGTTCGCGCAGTATCGGCGCCAGCTGCGCGGATTGGCCCGGCTGGATTGCGTCGAAGATCTCGGGGCGGTAGACGCCGATGCCGGAAAAGGTATAGCGCGGTTCGCCTTCGTTGGCGACGGAAAAGCTGTTCAGCGCAAAATCTCCGTTCGGATGGTGGGGCGGATTTTTGACCAGGTAGAGCCACGCCACATCACGCTTGTCGTGCGGATGCGGATTACCCCACATGTCATTGTCCTGCAGCGCATCCTTGACCTGTTCGTAATCGAAGTGCGGGCAATAGATGTCGGCGGCGATGGCAACAAACGGCTCTGCGCCCAGCAGATGCAGCGCCTTGGCAATGCCGCCAGCGGTTTCCAGCGCCGTGCCTTCTGCCGAGTAGGTAATGCGAGCGCCGTATTTCGCACCGTCGCCGAGCTCTTCTTCGATCATGTGCCCGAGGTGCGCATGGTTGATCACGATGTCGGTGATGCCGGCGCGCACCAGGTTCAGGATGTGCCAGACAATCAGCGGCCGGCCGCGCACCTTGAGCAGCGGCTTCGGACAGTGATCGGTCAACGGACGCATCCGCTCGCCGCGGCCCGCGGCGAAAATCATGGCTTTCATTTTGTTGCTTTCTGCAAAAAGGCAATCACCATAGCGAACACGGCGCGTACGGCGCGAAACGAGTTCTTTGCCGGACGCGCCGCGTTTGCCGTGGTGCCTATTTTATCTGGTGTCGTTAAAACGTATAGCCGACCTGCGGCGCCTTTTCTTCCAGTTCATCGAGCAGCCGGATCAGCGGCGCGAGCGCGTTATAGCGGCCGGCCGCCTTGCGCGTGTATTCCATCACCAGCGGCAGGTCTTTCAGGTAGCCGTCCTTGCCGTCGCGGTGGTACAGGCGCGCGAAAATGCCCAGCACTTTCAGGTGGCGTTGCAGGCCCATGAATTCGAAGTCGCGGTAGAACGCGTCGACGTCCGGGTTGACCGGCAAGCCGGCGCGCTTGGCGCGTTCCCAGTAGCGGATCGCCCAGTCGAGAACCATCTCTTCGTCCCACTGGATGTACGCGTCGCGCAGCAGCGACACCAGGTCGTAGGTGATCGGTCCGTACACCGCATCCTGAAAATCGAGGATGCCGGGATTGCCGGGCGCGATGACCATCAGGTTGCGCGAATGGTAGTCGCGGTGCACGTAGACCTGTTGCTGCGCCAAGTTGTTGGCGAGCAGGACCTCGAACACCTTGTTCAGGGTTTCGGTCTGCTTGTCCGACAGCGTCACGCCCAGGTGCTTGCCGATATACCAATCGGGGAACAGCATCAGCTCGCGCTGCAGCAGCGCGCGGTCGTACTCCGGTAGTACGCCCGGCTTGCTTTGCGCCTGGATCAGCACCAGGGCGTCGATCGCATCGAGATAAAGTTTGTGCGCCGTGTCGGCGTTCAGTCGATTCAGATAAGTCGTGGTGCCCAGGTCCGACAACAGCAAGAAACCGCGTTCGACGTCCTGTGCGAGTATCTTCGGCACCGACGCGCCGGTCTGGCCGAAGACCTCGGCAACATGGATGAACGGACGCACGTCTTCGTGCGGCGGCGGCGCATCCATGGCGATATAGGTGGAGCCGTCGGCGCCATCGACGCGGAAATAACGGCGGAAGCTCGCATCGGACGATGCCGGACGTATCGATTCGGGTAAAACCTTGATCGCTGGCGCTGTTGCCAGCCATTCATTCAATTGGGATAGGCGGAGATCAGAAGGATTATTTAAAGACATGAAACTACCTGGGTAATCCGGTTGGGATAGGGGTAGGGTAGGAAGGCTCCATTACTGGAACCCTCCCCCCGTAGAACCGTGCGTGCGACTTTCATCGCACACGGCTCGCGCATAACAAAAGCTCCTATGCAGGAGCCGGCTTAACAACTTGCAAACCAAGGCTATGCACCTTCCGATGACAATCCGGATGGATCAGGACGCGATTGCCGAGGGCATTGGAACCGCCATCGACTCGCCGGACAATATGGTGGTCATGCCATCCGGTATCGACATCCATCTCGTACTCGCAAAGAGCGCACAAGCCTCGTTGATCGGCGTACAGTTTACTCCACTCCTTTCGGTAACGCATGGTTTTGAGCATGCGTTCCTGTCGGAGCGTTTCGCCGTACATTTCCCAACTTTCATCATAGGGGTTGTAAGCCCCTTTGACTTTCTTGTGCCGCTCTATCGGCGTGCCAGACAACTGGTACAACTCAAGCATGCCTTTACTGCCATCTTTCAGGGGAATATCGGCCGTAAACACCCATTTTCGATCGCCGACTGGACGCCAATACCTCTTGCGAATCCAAGTTGCTTTCTTGTTTGGATGTCTCCGTTTTGCCCATCGCCAGAGCCTCCAGTGCAGTTGCCACTCCATGCATGAGAACGCCTTTTTAGCTACAACGGGGCTGTGATATTGCGCCCAGCCTCGCAGTATCGGATTCAACGCTCGAATTAAGTCCTCTTGCGTTGCCCCGAGATGGTCGTTGGTAACTTTCCTTGCCTTTTCGTAAAGCGCTTGCACGCTTTTCTTATTCGGCTTGATGAGAAGTTTTCCCGAATATTTTCGGAAATTCCACCCGAGGAAGTCAAAACCCTGATCGATGTGCACGGTTCGCGACTTGGCCACCGATAACCGCAATCCCCGCTCCGCAAGGAAAGCGTCTACCCATGACCTGATCTCGGTTTCCAGCAACTCTTGTGAAGTGCCAGTTACGACGAAATCATCGGCATACCGTATTACACCCACTTTCAGTTTCTTGGCCTTGGTGACACCCCATTTCGCCTCAAGATGCGCGAGCAGTTGCGTTTCCAAGCCGTTCAACGTCCAATTCGCCAATGCGGGAGAAATGACACCTCCTTGTGGCGTTCCCTCTGTCGTGGCGATCAACTGCCTGCGGTCTACCACCCCGCATTTCAACCATTTCCGGAGGATCGATTTATCCATGCATACATGGTCGATCATCCATTGATGGTTTATGTGGTCGAAGAAACCTTCAATGTCTGCATCCAAAATCCATTGTGCCGAAACTTTCCGGCATGTCTGGAGAAATATCTGCGACATCGCATCGGCGGTGCAGCGATTTTTCCTGAACCCGTACGAGTTCGGGTCGCTCACCGATTCCAACACCGGATCAAGGGCCAGCAGATACAGCGCTTGCATGGCCCTGTCACGCATGGTCGGGATGCCCAAAGGGCGCTCCTTTCCATTCGATTTCGGAATATAGACCCTTCGTAACGGCAAGGGCCGATACCAATGCTTCTTCAACCGGGCAATTGCCGCGTACTTCTTTTGCGGGGTATCCCACAACTCGCGGTCCACACCAGCGGTTTTCTTGCCTTGATTCTCAGTCACTCGTCTGACTGCCAGTGCTTTCGCACTAAACGAGCGGGTCAGCGTCCTTTGCAGGGCTTTCACCCTGCGCCAGTTGCCTTCCTGTGTTGCCTTCGCTATTCGGTTCTGCAAGACTCTCACGCTCTTCTGGACGCGCTGCCAATTGATGGCAGCCCAACCATTGGAGGCGTGCGAGGCTGCAGAACCGATCGAACTACGATCGTCGTTTTCCATGCTATACCTCGGATAGTTGATGCCCGCCGAGGACGCACCTTCCCCCCGAAGGGAGAAGCTGCGTCCCTTCGGGGCGGTGGAAAAGAAAACTTCGAACTACTGAGTCGAATACAGCCGACTACGACTGTTACACGTGATGGAAGTGGGCACCCTTTCAGGTCAGGGCAAATCTTGAACCCCTATCCGATCCGTTACAGACCGGCATTCGCTTTTTCCATCATCCTCTGCCCGCTCCTCCAACAGCTCCCCTTGCGGGTTGCCTGCCGCCTTCCGATGCTCTGAAAGGTTGGGCGGAGAATCGGGTTTACCACGTTCCCTGCAATACCAACACGTCCAATTGCGACGTGCTTAACCGTTTAGGGTCTGCCTCTCCCCCGGGGGTTATGTGACGACGTACTCCCAGAACTCACGAGAGTATCCAACCACCATACCTTTTGGTAAGGCCAACAGCAGCTTGGGCCAGACTATATTTACGAGGGTTCAGACGACAGTTCACATGTGTTACCCATGCGGTATTCACCTAGCCCCTTGATCGTTTGCTGCTAACGATCTCTGCCGATCCTTTCGCAAGAAATCGACACCATCAAAGTGGGGGTACATTGTCCTCAGGGCTTCCCACCCCGCCGTTACCAGCAACGCAGGCCTGAGTAGGTGACAAATGGTCGTACATTCGGTCGTGGCACCGATCATTCAACTTCGAATAATTAGGCACGACAAGGTATCGCAGAGCTTCGCGCTCTGTAGGTGATGATCCAAAGAATCAGAGCCGTCTGGTTGACCGGCTCGCGCTGACCTGCATCCCGGTAAGGTGAGGTCGACGAAGGTTTGATTCCCATCAAACAGCATGAGGAGCAACCCGTCGTCAGTACGCGACACTTTCCCCGCCTTGTGAGCAAATCCAAGACGGATAGCATCGAATCCACAGGTAAAACCTGTGGTCTCTCGGCACCCAACTTGGACCCATTGGGTGCCGTATCTGCTAGGGCTGGACAAGCCAACCATGAGAAGTTTCACTGAAATTCAAGTGGCTTCTCTCTCTAAGGGCCTGGAATTTATAGAGGGTCGGCGTCCTCTTGCTACTACTCGGTGACGCGATGTCACCTGACACAGCGCGATGCGTGTCGCACGAGTTCCCATATAATAAGGGATTCAACTCAAAAAATCGCCTGCCAGCTCCCCTTCTTTTCATGAACCGGTTCTCCGCCTTTCCCCCTTCACAACTTTTGCTTCGCATCCTGGCCGCAGCCCTTGCTGCCGCAGCGGTGCCGATGCTCGCGTCGGCGCAGGAGAAGCAAGCCGGGAAGGATGAAAAGGATGAAACGATGACCATCAGCGCCGAGCAGATGACGGGCCGGCCTGATCGGGAGGTGCATCTGGAGCGCGATGTCGAGGTGACACGCGGGCCGATGACGATCAATGCCGACAAGGCAACGTACAACATCCTGGACGATGAAGTCGATGCCGAGGGCAACATCCGCATGCGCCGCTTCGGCGACCGCTATACCGGCGACGAGCTGAAGCTCAAGATGGATACCGGCAAGGGGTATGTCACCAACCCGACCTACAGCCTCGAGCGCAACGGTGCGGCAGGCAGTGCGGATCGCATCAACTTCCTGACACAGGACCGGGCGACGGTGGTCGACGGCACGTACAGCACTTGCGAGGGGCCCGATCCGGACTGGTACCTGAAAGCCAGCACGTTGGACCTCGATTCCGGGCGTGATGTCGGCTTTGCGCGCACGGCTATCGTCTACTTCAAGGGTGTGCCGGTGCTTGGCACGCCGGCCATGTCGTTCCCGCTGTCGGGCGCGCGCAAGTCGGGTTTTCTGCCGCCGACCATCGGCACGACCAACAAGGGCGGCCTGGAAGTGACCGTGCCGTATTACGTGAATATCGCGCCGAACCGCGATCTCACTTTTTTCCCGAAGATATACGCCCAGCGCGGCATCCAGTGGGGGGGCGAAGGGCGCTACATGGGCGAGACCTACGTCGGGCAGACCAAGGTCGAAGCCTTGTTCAACGATCGGCAGACCAAGACCAACCGGTACGCGATCAGCTCGACCCAGACGCACAATTTTGCGCCTGGCTTCTCATATGTCTGGAATATCAACGCGGCATCGGACGATGAATATCCGACCGATTTCTCGCGCACCATTACCGCCAGCTCGCAGCGTTTGCTGCCACGCGACCTGGCATTGAATTATGCAGCCCCCAGTGGGTACTGGAGCGCTGTGGCGCGTGCGACGAATTACCAGGTTCTGCAGGATCCGCTAGCGCCGATTGTCAGGCCGTACGACCGCCTGCCGCAGCTGACGGTGCAAGCTACGCGCTTCGATGTGAACGGCTTCGATTGGAATCTGACTTCTGAACTAACGCGCTTCTGGCATCCGGAGCTGTTGCGCGGGGACCGGTTTGTGGTAAGCCCGAAAGTGGCTTATCCATTCATCCGGCCAGGCTATTTCTTGACGCCTCGCCTGTCGCTGAATGCTACGCGATACCATCTTGATAACGTACCTGCGGGCAGCGAGACGGAACTGTCCCGCGTCTTGCCGACCCTGTCGCTCGACGGTGGACTGGTGTTTGAGCGCGAAGCGCCGTTCTTCGGCCGCCCCATGACACAGACGCTGGAGCCACGCCTGTTTTATGTGTACACGCCATATCGCGATCAAAGCGCATTCCCGATTTTCGACACGGCCGAGGCTGACCTCAGCTTTGCGCAACTTTTCAGTGAAAACCGCTTTGTCGGCAATGACCGCATCAGCGACGCCAATCAGCTGACCGCCGCCCTGACTTCGCGCTACATCGAAGCGGATGGGGCGGAGCGCGTACGTATCGCGCTGGGACAGCGTTTTTACTTTACTGAGCAGCGCGTGACGCTGGGCGCGGCCCGCAACGATACCCGCTCCGACGTCCTGCTGTCGGCGTATGGGCGGCTGACTGCTGCGCTTAGTGCGGAAGGAAACCTGCAATACAGCCAGACCCAGCACAAGATGAGCCGATCCAATTTCGGCGCGCGCTGGAATCCTGCGCCCAAGAGCGTGTTGAACCTTGTGTACCGGCGCGACCTGCTGAACAATCTGGAACAGGCCGAGGTGTCGGGGCAATGGCCGCTGTCGCGCCGCTGGTACGGCGTGGGGCGTGTAAACTACTCGCTGCCGGACCGCACCGTCGCCGAGGGTTTGCTCGGCGTGGAATACAAGGCGGATTGCTGGGTGTTCCGCATTGTCGGCCAACGCATTCCGACATCGGCAGCTGCGGCGACCTCGGCGCTATTTTTCCAGCTTGAATTGAACGGATTAACGCGTCTGGGCTCGAACCCGCTGGATGTGTTGCGCACCAGCATTCCAGGCTATCAAGTGGTGAACCAGCCCAGTAATCCTTAACAAAGTTTCTTGAAATATGAACACTCTTCAGATTATGCGACTTGCTCGAAAATCGGCTCTTGGCACCAGGCTCGCCGTGGCACTGTTGTGCGCCAGCGTCGTGCCGCACGCCCCGGCCCAGACCAAGACGGCGAGTGCGCCGGCTGCGTCTGCGGTAAAGGCGCCCCGCATCTACCTGGCCGACGCGATCATCGCCGTGGTCAACAATGAGGTGATCACGCGCCAGGAACTGGTCGAGCGCATGCAGCAAGTCGAGCAGAGAATGAAGAACCAGGGCATCGCCCTGCCGCCGCAGCAGGAATTCCAGCGGCAACTGCTGGAGCGCATGATCCTCGATCGGGCGCAACTGCAGCTGGCAAAGGAATACGGCATTCGCGTCGACGACACCATGCTCGATCGCGCGATCGCCCGTATCGCCGAGCAGAACAAGATGACCGTGCCGGCCTTCCGCAGCCAGCTTGAGCGTGAAGGCACGCCGTTTGCACGCTTCCGCGAGGAGATTCGCGAAGAAATCATCATGCAGCGTCTGCGCGAGCGCGAAGTCGACAACAAGATCCAGATTTCCGAGTCCGAAGTCGACAATTACCTGGCGGCGGAGGCTGGCTCCACCCAGTCGCAGCAGGAATACAACGTCGCGCACATCCTGGTGCGTATCCCGGAAAACGCAACCGCCGAGCAGATCGCCGAGCGCCGCAAGCGCGCCGAAGGGGTGCTGCAGCAGTTGCAGGCTGGTGGCGATTTCGCCAAGCTGGCAGCCACCTATTCCGACGCCACCGACGCGCTCTCCGGTGGCGACCTCGGCTGGCGCGGCCCTGACCGCCTGCCGCAGCTGTTCCTCGACTCATTGGGCCCCATGAAGCAGGGCGACGTCTCTCCGATCATCAAAAGCTCGAACGGCTTCCATATCATTAAGCTCTCCGGCAAGCGCGGCGCGAGCGTGATGAAGACCGGAGCAGCCGTCGGATCGGTGCAGCAGACCCATGCCCGCCATATCCTGATCAAGACCAACCAGCTGGTCTCGCCGGCCGATGCGAAACGCAAGTTGGCCGAGCTGAAGCAGCGCCTGGACAACCATGCCGCGACCTTCGAGGAGCTGGCGCGGCTGTATTCCAACGATTTGTCCGCATCCAAGGGCGGCGATCTCGGCTGGATCTATCCGAGCGACACCGTGCCCGAATTCGAGCGTGCGATGGACGCATTGCAGCCAGGCCAGGTCAGCGAACCGATCGAAAGCCCGTTTGGCTTTCACCTGATCCAGGTGCTGGAGCGCAAGCGCGACGACGTGTCGCAGGAACGCCAGCGCCTAATCGCGCGTCAGGCGATCCGCGAGCGCAAGCTGGAAGAGGCGAGCCAGGACTGGCTGCGCCAGCTGCGCGACCGCGCCTACGTCGAATACCGCACCGACGTCAGCGATGCACGCTAAGTGCCGTTCATCGTGAGACAGCGCCCTACCATCGCGATCACCTGCGGCGAGCCTGCGGGCATCGGTCCGGAGATTTCCCTGCGCGCGGCCTGGGAGTTGCGCGCCGAAGTCAACAGCGTGCTGATCGGCGATGCCGCGCTGCTGTCGCTGATCGCGCGCGAGATCGATCCGGCCATCCGCCTGCTCGCCTTGTCGACACAAGCGCTGCGCAACAGCGGCTTGCCGACGCTGCCGCGCGACCAGATCGCCGTGATCGATTGCCCGCTGGCCGAGCCGGCCGTGCCCGGCAAGCTCGACAAGCGCAACGGCAAGGCAGTACTGCAGACGCTCGACGTGGCGATCAAGGCGACGTTGCACAATCAGTTCGACGCCATCGTCACTGCGCCGCTGCAAAAAAGCACGATCAATGACGCGGGCGTGGCCTTTACCGGCCACACCGAGTACTTCGCCGAGAAAACCGGCACATCGCAGGTGGTGATGATGCTGGCCGGTGGCATGCCGCTGCTGCGCTTGGCGCTGGCGACGACGCATCTGCCGCTGAAAGACGTGCCGGCGGCGATCACTTTCGACAGCCTGGCGCGCACGCTCGATATCGTGCATCAGGATTTGATGAGCAAGTTCGGCATCGCCAAGCCCCGCATTCTGGTCACCGGCCTCAATCCGCACGCCGGTGAAGGCGGCTATCTCGGGCGCGAAGAAATTGATGTGATTGCGCCGGTACTGCAGGCGGCGCAGGCGAAGGGGATTGCCGCCAGCGGCCCGTATCCGGCCGATACGCTGTTCCAGCCAAAGTATCTGGAGCAGGCCGATTGCGTGCTGGCGATGTACCACGACCAGGGCTTGCCGGTCCTGAAGCACGCAAGCTTTGGCCGCGGCGTCAACATCACGCTCGGGCTGCCCCTCATCCGCACCTCGGTCGACCACGGCACGGCGCTCGACCTGGCCGCCGCCGGCCTGGGCCATGCGGATCACGGCAGCATGATTGAAGCGATCAAGGTTGCGGCCCAGATGGCCGCAGCGTCTTCCCAGGGGCGCTGAGTCCGGCGCGAACAATATTCAATGAAACATATTCCACGCAAGCGCTTCGGCCAGAACTTCCTGACCGACCAAGGGGTTTTGTACGACATCATCCGTGCCATCGATCCACAACCCGACGACACGATGGTCGAGATTGGGCCGGGTCTGGCAGCGATGACGCGACTTTTGCTGGAGTCGCTGTCACGGCTGCACGTCGTTGAGCTCGACCGCGACTTGGTCGCGCGCCTGCAACGGAATTTCGACCCGGACAAGCTTGTCATTCATGCCGGCGATGCGCTCCAATTCGATTTCGCATCGATTCCCCGGGCGGAAGGCAAAAAGCTGCGCGTGGTCGGCAACCTGCCGTATAACATCTCCAGCCCGCTCTTGTTCCATCTTGCGCAGATCGCGCCCCAAGTGCAGGACCAGCATTTCATGCTGCAAAAGGAGGTGGTCGAGCGCATGGTCGCCGAGCCGGGCAGCAAGGCGTACGGCCGCTTGTCGGTCATGCTGCAGTGGCGCTATCACATGGAACTGTTGTTTGTGGTGCCGCCCACCGCGTTCGACCCGCCGCCGCAGGTCGATTCCGCCATCGTGCGCATGATTCCGCTGGCGCAGCCGCTGGCATGCGATGTGGGCAAGCTGGAACAGGTGGTGACGAAGGCGTTTTCGCAGCGGCGCAAGGTGCTGCGCAATTGCGTGGCCGGCATGTTCAGCGAAAACGAACTGATCGATGCCGGCATCAATCCCCAGGCACGGCCAGAGGAAGTGCCGATGGAGCAATTCGTCGGGCTCGCGAATCGGTTACCATAAGCGCTGGCTGCATGGCGAAAGTGTCAATGCAGCGCCACATCCCTTGATTTTTATTACTGTTCGGACACTCTGATGCTAGAATCCGCGCTCCGACACACATGGAGAAAGCATGAACAAAACTGAACTGATCGACGCTATTGCAGCCGATTGCGACGTATCCAAGGCCGTCGCCCAACGCGCTCTCGAATCGTTCGTCAACAACGTGGTGAAAGCGGTTGCCGACGGCGACACCGTGCAACTGGTTGGCTTCGGTACGTTTGCAGCAGGCAAGCGCGCAGAGCGCACCGGCCGCAATCCGCGTACCGGCGAAGAGATCAAGATTGCAGCCGCCAACACGGTGAAATTCTCTGCAGGCAAGGCATTCAAGGACGCAGTGAACAAGTAAGTTATTGCATTACCCGCATTCCGGCGACGGCGCTCCATCGAGCCCGTCGCTCCCGCCTAGCGCTGCCTGCCCTTGCAGAGGGCGTTTCCGCCAGCCTGCCCCGTTATTCTTTTCGTTCGATTAACTCGATTTTGTAGCCATCCGGATCCTGCACGAAGGCGATCACGGTGCTGCCGCCTTTTACCGGACCAGCCTCGCGCGTCACCGAGCCGCCTTGCGCCTTGACGTTTTCGCAGGTCGTATATGCATCGTCCACTGCAATGGCGATATGGCCGTAGGCAGTGCCGAGTTCATACTGGTCGACGCCGTAGTTATAGGTCAGTTCCAGTTCAGCATGCTCGGGATTGGTGCCGTAGCCGACGAAGGCCAGCGTGTATTTTTGTTCCGGGCGGTCGGTGGTGCGCAGCAGTTTCATGCCGAGCACCTTGGTGTAAAAGTCGATCGATCGCTGCAGGTCGCCGACCCGCAGCATGGTGTGCAGTATGCGCATGCTGGTTTCCTTTCATGAACGCCGGTCGCTCAAAATTCCGGCAGGGTGTCCGGGCCGCTGGCGCGCAATACGCGCCTGGCTGCCTCGAACTCGGGAAATATGGATTGTACGGTAGCCCAGAAGCGCGGGCTGTGATTCATCTCGCGCAGATGTGACAGTTCGTGCGCGATCACGTAGTCGATCATTGGCAGCGCGAAATGGATCAGCCGCCAGTTGAGCCGGATCCTTCCATCCGCGGTGCAGGAACCCCATTGCGTGGTTGCTGATGACAGGGCGAACGCGCGGTAGGTGACGCCGAGCCTGGCCGCATAGACGGGCAAGCGTTCGGCGAAGACGCGCCGTGCCTCCTGCTGCAGCCAGCCCTGCACACGGTCCTTGAGCTGCTGCTCGCTTGCGTCCGGCGGCAGGCTGACAATCAGCTCGCGCAAGGCGTCACTGTAGGCGACGCCAGCGGCTTGCGCAGCAAGGATGCGCAAGGTGATCTGCTCGCCGAAATAGGGCAGGGTCGCGCCGTCGCGCCATTGCATGTGCGGCTGCAGTCGGCGCGCAGAGCGCTCGCGCCGTTCGCTGAGCTTGGCAAATATCCAGCGCCGCTTTTCGTGAATGGCGCTTTCGATTTCCGCCAGCGGCACCCAGCGCGGCGCAGTGATGCGCAAGCCGTCCTCGTCGATGAGAAAGCCGATCGAGCGGCGCTTGGAGCGCAGCAGGCGGTATTCGAGCACATGCTCGCCCACGCGGATATGCCGTTTCGCGCGCGACGGCGCCTGGGAGGAGGGCGTGCCGGGCGCTAGCTGCAGTTCCGGCGGGGCCGGCTGGAAAATCGGCTGTGGTGACGGCGACGCAGCCGGCTGGTCGCCGGCTGCTTTCGGCTGCGCGTCGGGCGAAAAGAAATCGAGCTGCAGCGTGAGCTGCTGCGGATCAGGCGGAGTCTGGCGACGCAGCTTCAAGTGTGTTGGGAATCGAGCTTTTGGAGTAAATGCCGGGCGAGGAAATAACGCGCATTTCCGATTCTATCCACTTTTCCACTTCCTGGATCAACGCCTGCTGCGTCTTTCCTTCCGGTGAAATCGGCTTGCCGATCGAGACCGTGATCAGGCCCGGCTTCTTGATGAAGGAGTTCTTCGGCCAGCACTCGCCGGCGTTCATCGCAATCGGCACCACCACGGTGTTGGTCTCGATCGCCAGGCGCGCGCCGCCGGCCTTGTATTTTCCCTTTTTGCCGACGTACGAGCGGGTACCTTCCGGGAACATGATGATCCATTGACCGCCCGCCAGCCGCTTTCTGCCGTGCGCGACCACCTGCGCAAAAGCGTCGCGGGTCTTGCTGCGGTCGATCGGAATCATGCGCATCAGCGCGATGGCCCAACCGAAAAATGGAATGTACAGCAGTTCTTTCTTGAAGACGTAGACCAGCGGGCGCGGCATCGCATACAGGAAGAAGATCGTTTCCCAGGCCGACTGATGTTTCGACAGCAGGATGGCCGGCGCGTCAGGCAGGTTTTCATAACCCTTGAACTGATAGCGCATGCCGCACACGACTTTTCCGGCCCAGATCACGAACCTGTTCCAGAAGCTGGTCAGGAAATAGCGCTGGTTATAGGGCAGCGGCGCGAACAGAAAGCATATCGGCGCCCAGATGATGGTGGCGACCACCATCAGCAGCACGAATACGAGCGAACGCAGGAACAAGACAAAACGTGACATTGGGTCTCCAGAGGTTGGGCGAGTGTGGGTGCGGCTTATGCCGCAGCAGCCACTTCGGCATTCGTTTTTAGCAGATGGTCGACGACCGCGGCGAGGTCGGCATGCACGGTAGTCCCGGGCGGCAGGCCGCCCTTGGCGAGCGTCTTTTCGCCCTTGCCGGTCCGTACCAGGTAAGGCGTGCAGCCGACGATGAAGCCTGCCTGCAGGTCGCGCAGTGAATCGCCCACGGTCGGCACGCCTTTCAGGCTGACGTCGAAGCGCTTGGCGATTTCCAGAAGCAGCCCCGGCTTGGGCTTGCGGCAGTCGCAGTTGTCGTCGGCGGCATGCGGACAAAAGAAGATCGCGCCGATATCGGCACCGACCTGTCTTGCCGCCTGATGCAGCTTCTGGTGAATGGCGTTCAGGGTGACGATGTTGAACAGCCCGCGCGCAACGCCGGACTGGTTGGTCGCCACCACCACGCGATAGCCCGCCTGGTTCAGGCGCGCGATCGCTTCCAGCGATCCCGGGATCGGAACCCACTCGTCCGGCGACTTGATGAAGTTGTCGGAATCGTGGTTGATGACGCCGTCGCGATCGAGAATGATCAGCTTCATGCTCAGCCCTGTTTCGTGCTCAGTTTCGTATTTACGTAGCCAGTTTCGAGATATCGGCTACCTGGTTCATCATGCCGTGCAGATCGGACAGCAGCGCGACGCGGTTGTTGCGCAGTTCCAGGTCCTCGGCCATCACCATCACGTCGTTGAAGAAGGCGTCGACGTCGTTGCGCAGATGCGCGAGCGACTTGAGCGTGCCGGTGTAGTCGCCCTTGGCAAAGGCGGCGTCGACCTGCGGCCTTAACTGCACCATCGCGGCGTACAGGCGTTCTTCCGCGACTTCCTTCAGCAATGCCGGCTGCACCGCGGCACGCGCGCCTTCGCTCTTCTTGAGGATGTTAGTGATGCGCTTGTTGGCAGCTGCCAGCGATTCGGCTTCCGGCAATGCGGCGAATGCGTGCACGGCATCGAGGCGTTCGATGATGTTGTCGAGGCGTTCAGGGTTCTGAGCGACGACCGCTTCGATTTCGTTCGGCGTGTAGCCGCGCTCGCGCAGCAGGCCGCGCAAGCGGTCGAGCATGAAGGCAGTGACTTCTGCGGTCGCTTCCTTGAAATTGGCGTTGCCGGCGAATAGCTGCGCCGCATCCTGCAGCAAGCCGTTCAGGGGCAGCGGCAGGCGTTTTTCCACCAGCATGCGCAGTACGCCCAGCGCGTGGCGACGCAGCGCGAACGGGTCCTTGTCGCCGGTCGGCTGCAAGCCGATGCCCCAGATACCGACCAGTGTTTCCAGCTTGTCGGCCAGTGCCACCACGGTGCCGGTGGCGGTCGACGGCAGCGCATCGCCGGCGAAGCGCGGCTGATAGTGTTCTGATGCGGCCAGTGCGACTTCTTCCTGCTCGCCGTCGTGACGGGCGTAATAGGTGCCCATGATGCCCTGCAGCTCGGGAAACTCGCCGACCATGTCGGTCAGCAGGTCGGCTTTCGCCAGCAGCGCGCCGCGTTCGGCCTGCGCGACGTCGGTATTCAAGGCCGCGGCGACTTTGCACGCCAGGGTTTTCACGCGCTCGGTGCGCTGTGCCTGTGTACCCAGCTTGTTGTGGTACACCACGTTGGCCAGGCCGGGCAGGCGGTCCGCCAGTTTCTTTTTCTTGTCCTGCTCAAAGAAGAATTTCGCATCGGACAGACGCGGGCGCACCACGCGCTCGTTGCCGCCGATGATGTGCTGCGGGTCGGCCGTTTCCAGGTTCGACACGATCAGGAAGCGCGAACGCAGGCGGTTGCCGGCATCGGTCAGCGCGAAGTATTTCTGGTTGGTCTGCATCGTGAGGATCAGGCATTCCTGCGGCACCGCCAGGAAGGATTCCTCGAAATTGCATTCATAGACGACGGGCCATTCGACCAGCGCGCTGACTTCGTCAAGCAGCGACTCCGGCATCAATACCTTGTCGCGGCCTGCCTTGTCGATCAAGGCGGCACGGATTCGTTCCTTGCGATCGGCGACCGACGCGATGACCTTGCCGTGCACTTCCAGCGTCTCTGCGTAGGCATCGGCATGCGAGACGGATAGTTCGCCTTGCGACAGGAAGCGGTGGCCCAATGTGGCGCGTCCTGCGGACAGGCCGAGGATGGCGACCGGCACGACTTCGCCGCCGTGCAGTGCGATCAGCTTGTGCGCCGGGCGCACGAATTGTACGGTAGTGCCGTCCGGGCGCTGGTAGCTCATCAGTTTCGGAATCGGCAGCTTGGGCAGCGTTTCTTCCAGTGCTGCCTGCAGGCCGTTGTGCAGCGTCGAACCAGGCGCGGTGTAGGTATAGAAAAAGCTTTCTGCCTTGCCGTCGGAGGCGCGCTCCAGGTCGCTGAGCTTCAGGTCGGGAAAGCCGAGCGCGGCCAGCTTCTTTGCCAGCGGCGCAGCCGGATTTCCTTCCTTGTCGAGCGCCACCGCGACCGGCAGCACTTTTTCACGAATCGATTTATCCGGAGAGGTTGCACTTACCTTGCTGATCGACACCGCCAGCCGGCGCGGCGTTGCATAGGCAGTGACGACGGAGTCGGCTTCGACGAAGTCGCGCGACTTCAAGCCATTGAAAATACCGGCGGCAAACGAGTCGCCCAGCTTGGCGAGCGCTTTCGGCGGGAGTTCTTCGGTAAGCAGTTCGACTAACAGTGTTTGGTTCATGTTTTTCGCAGTGATTCCGGCATAAGCCGTAATCCAGTGGCTTTATGGTTTTTTAAGGACGCCCCACCTTGATTCGGGACGACGGCTCAGGCGGCTTTGCGCGCGTCGCCGCACATCGGGAAGCCCAGCTTTTCACGCGACTCGTAATAGGCATGCGCCACGGCGCGCGACAGGTTGCGGATGCGGCCAATGTAGGCAGCGCGTTCAGTCACCGAAATCGCGCCGCGCGCATCGAGCATGTTGAAGGTGTGCGCCGCCTTCAGGATCATTTCATAGGCGGGCAGCGCCAGCGGCACTTCCATCAGGCGCTTGGCTTCCGCTTCGTAACTGGAGAACAGCGAGAACAGGAATTCGGTATTCGAATGCTCGAAGTTGAAGGTCGACTGTTCGACTTCATTCTGGTGGAACACGTCGCCGTAGGTCAGGCGCTTGGTGACGCCATGCTCTTCCCACTCGGTCCACACCAGGTCGTAGACGTTTTCCACGCCTTGCAGGTACATCGCCAGACGCTCGATGCCGTAAGTGATTTCGCCCAGCACCGGCTTGCAGTCGAGGCCGCCAACTTGCTGGAAATAAGTGAATTGCGTGACTTCCATGCCGTTGAGCCACACTTCCCAGCCGAGGCCCCAGGCGCCCAGGGTCGGGTTTTCCCAGTCGTCCTCGACGAAGCGCACATCGTTCTGCTTCAAATTCAAGCCCAAAGCTTCCAGCGAGCCGAGATACAGGTCGAGAATGTTTTCTGGTGCCGGCTTCAATACCACCTGGTATTGGTAGTAGTGCTGCATGCGATTCGGATTCTCTCCGTAACGCCCATCTTTCGGGCGACGCGACGGCTGCACATAGGCGGCGCGCCACGGCTCCGGTCCGATGGCGCGCAGAAAGGTCGCGGTATGCGAAGTGCCCGCGCCGACTTCCATGTCGTACGGCTGCAGCAGGGCGCATCCTTGCGCATCCCAATACTCTTGCAGCTTGAGAATGACTTGTTGAAATGTGAGCATCGTTTGGTTGCCTTTCCGTCCGGCGAAATATTATTTTTTTGCCTGGGCGAAAGTTAATGGGGGAAATTCGCCAAAACCCTAGATTTTAGCGGTTTTTGTGGGGGCTATGCGGATTGTTACGACGAGTCCGGTGCATGACCCAGGCGGTCAACAGGAGGGCAATACACAACGCCACGGTCACGGTGTTGCCGTAAAGGCAGTATGGCGTCAAGCCTTCATACCCCTGGACGTCGGTGCTCAAGACGCCCCGTTCGAATGGCTGCAGTTGTGCGACGATGTGTCCCCGGGCATCGATGACGGCGGTTGCCCCGGTATTGGTGGCGCGCAGCATCGGACGACCAGTCTCGATCGCACGCATTTGTGAGATCTGCAAATGCTGAGGTAATGCAATGGAATCGCCAAACCAGGCGATATTGGAGAGATTCAGCAGGATCGTTGCCTGAGGGATTTTTTTTGCTTGACCTGCCCGCAGTTGGGCCGCGATTTCTTCTCCAAACAAGTCTTCATAGCAAATATTTGGCAGTACATGTTGGTCGCGCACCGAAAACGGTGCCTGCAGCAAGGCGCCGCGCGTGAAATCGCCCAAGGGAATATGCATCATGTCGACGAACCAGCGCGCCCCCAGTGGGATGAATTCGCCGAACGGCACCAGATGGTGCTTGTCGTATCGGTAGGGAGCGGCCATGGCGGATGGCGACAAGCCGATCATGCTGTTAGCGTACTGCATGGGGCCGTCCATCACGGGAATGCCGAGCGCGACATGGCTCGCCGATTTGCGTGCAAATTCTTTCAGCTTTTCCAGATAATCCGGCGGCAGTTGGCTCGACAGCAGCGGAATCGCGGTTTCCGGAGTGGCGATCAAGTCTGCCCGCTGCGCGCTGATCATGTCGTAATACAAGGACAGCGTCGCTTCGATGTGCTCGGGAGCGAACTTCATTTCTTGCGGAACGTTACCTTGAAGCAGGCGCACTGAAATTGGCTGGCCATGCGGCGTTGTCCAGGAAATGGTTTTCAAGCCGACTCCGACCGCGCAAAGCCCCGCTGCCAGCAGCACGGGCAGTCTTTTTGCCGGCAGTAATGCCAGGCAGCCAGCCATGATGCCCGCCACCAGTGCCAGTCCGTACACGCCGATGACAGGGGCAAAGCCTGACAGCGGCCCGACGCTGTGGGCGTAACCCGAACTTATCCACGGAAAACCGGTAAATATCCAGCCGCGCGTCCATTCGGCCAAGGCCCACAGCGGTGGAAAGACCAGCAGCAGCGACGCGCCCGCGCCGAGCGACCAGCGCTGCCGCAGCCATGTCGCGCCGCCCATGGCCATGGCCGCCAGCGCACCCAGCAAGAACGCCAGCACAGCGACGGCAAGCGCCGCCATCCATCCGGGCATACCGCCATAGCGATGCATGCTGATGAATAACCAATGCGTGCCAGCCGCCAGCCAGCCGAAACCGTAAGCCCAGCCGATGAATGCGCCGTGCCGGACGGATGCCTGCGACAGCGCCAGCCGGAACACCAGCGCCAGGCTCAGGATCTGCAGCGGCCACAGGCCAAAGGGCGCAAAGGCGAAAACATTGAGCGCCCCCGCGCTCAAGGCGGCGAGCATGGACAGGGAGAATGTCGGGAAGGGGAGGGCAGACTTTTTCACGCGGATATTTTTTTGAGTCACGGCAGAGTGCCGACCTTGTCACTCCTGCTCCTACAGGGCGGCGCCTGCAGAAAATTCTGCCAGTGCAGGGAACGGATCAACGCAGCATCGGTTCCCGCCTGCGCGGGAATGACAAGGACAAGGCGGCTGTCGTGCCTTATTCAGACGCCGACAGCTGCCGCCTCCATCGCGGTACGCTTGTTATTAAGAAAATTCTTCCTGTGCCGGCTGTGGCAGTTTTTCCACCAGCAACACGTGCACCTGACGCGCGTCGGCGCGCAATACCTCGAAGCGCACGCCGGCGATATCGAACACATCGCCTTTGCGCGGCACGCGGCCGAGATGGTTGGCGACGAGCCCGCCGATGGTATCGACATCCTCATCCGAGAAATTGGTGCCCAGCGTTTCGTTGAGCTGTTCGATCTCGGTCAGGGCCTTGACCCGCCAGCGCAGCCGGCGCATGCCGTCCTTCACGGGCAGGATATTGTCCTCTTCCTCGTCGAAATCGTATTCATCCTCGATGTCGCCGACGATTTGCTCCAGCACGTCCTCGATCGTGATCAGGCCCGCCACGCCGCCATATTCGTCGACCACGATGGCCATGTGGTTGCGGTTGGAGCGGAAATCGCGCAGCAGCACGTTGAGCTGCTTCGATTCGGGGATGAACACGGCCGGTCGCAGCATGTCGCGCACGTCGAACGATTCTTCCGCGTAGTAACGCAGCAAATCCTTGGCCAGCAAGGTGCCGATCACCTTGTCGCGGTCGCCGTCGATGGCCGGAAAGCGAGAGTGCGCCGTCTCCAGCACCAGCGGCATCCATTCCTCGATCGGCTTGGTGATATCGATGACGTCCATCTGCGGGCGCGGCACCATGATGTCGCGCGCGGACAGGTCGGACAC
Organism: Noviherbaspirillum autotrophicum; assembly: GCF_000818395.1. Lineage (GTDB taxonomy): Bacteria > Pseudomonadota > Gammaproteobacteria > Burkholderiales > Burkholderiaceae_D > Noviherbaspirillum > Noviherbaspirillum autotrophicum. The sequence continues at coordinate 2,150,997 of NZ_JWJG01000028.1, forward strand.
CTGGAATACGCCTTCGATCATCGACAGCGCATCGGCGTCGATCAGGTTGCGCTCATGCGCGTCGTGCAGGATTTCGAGCAGCTCGGCGCGATTCTCGGGTTCGGGGGAAATCAGGGCGGTCAGGCGTTCAAACAGTGACCGGTGCGGTTTGGTGTCGAGGTATTTAACACCACCAGGGTGATCTTGCATATGGCAAAAGCCGTCGTTGGGAAGGCTTATAGCATACAACAAATGCGGGCCGAAACCCACCAATGTGCCTGATAAGCCTTGTCAGGACGTTAATTTCCTGAATAGGGATTGGCTTGGCCCAGCTTGGCGAGGATCTCCACTTCGAGCTGTTCCATTTCCGCCGCTTCCTCGTCCGTTTCGTGGTCGTAACCCTGGGCGTGCAGCACGCCGTGCACCACCAGGTGCGCGGCATGCGACTCGACCGACTTGTTTTGCTCGGCCGCTTCGCGCTGCAGCACGTCGGTGCACAGGATGATGTCGGCTTGCGTGACCTCGCTATCTTCGTCTTCGGTATAGGCGAAGGTCAGCACATTGGTAGCGTAATCCTTGCCGCGGTAGTCGCGGTTCAGCGTCCTGCCTTCGTCGGCGTCGACGAAGCGGACCGCCAGTTCGGCCGGCGCGAACAGCGCAGCCTGTATCCAGCGCCGCAACTTGCTGCGCGTAATCGATTCTTTCAGGCGGGGATCGGGATACTGGATGGAGAGGGAGAGCTTATTTTCTTTCGGCATTTCTGATCGATGCGCTTTTTGGCGTGGCTGCGTCGTATGCGTCGACGATGCGCGCCACCAGCGGGTGGCGCACTACGTCGGCGCTGGTGAAATGAGTGAACGCGATGCCGCGCACTTTCTTGAGGATGTGAATCGCGTCGACCAGGCCACTTTTCTGCGTGCGCTGCAAGTCGATCTGCGTGATGTCGCCGGTGATGACAGCCTTGCTGCCAAAGCCGATACGCGTCAGGAACATTTTCATCTGTTCCGGCGTGGTGTTTTGCGCTTCGTCGAGAATGATGAAGGCATGGTTCAAGGTGCGTCCACGCATGTAGGCCAGCGGCGCAATCTCGATCACCTGCTTTTCGAACATCTTTTGTGTCTTGTCGAAACCGAGCAAGTCATACAGAGCGTCATACAAAGGCCGCAGATAGGGATCGACTTTTTGTGCAAGATCGCCCGGCAGAAAGCCGAGTCGCTCCCCGGCCTCGACCGCCGGGCGCGTCAGCACGATGCGCTTGACTGCATCGCGCTCGAGCGCATCGACTGCGCAGGCGACTGCCAGGTAGGTCTTGCCGGTGCCGGCCGGGCCGACGCCGAAGCTGACGTCATGCTCCAGGATCGACTTGATGTACTGGTTCTGGTGCGGCGTGCGGCCGCGCAAATCGTGACGGCGGGTTTTCAGCTCGGGACTGACGTCTTCTTCAATCTCGTTTGCTTCCTTGGCCGCTCCGTTGCCCTGCTTGGTTGCATTATGCTCGACCAGGGCCAGTTGCACGTCTTCCACGGAGATGGCTTGGTCGGCGACTTGATAAAAATTGTCGAGCAATTCAACGGCGCGATCGGCATTGCCGCCATTGACGATGAATTTTTCGCCGCGGCGGAAAATCGTGACGTCAAGTGCGGCGGAAATCTGCCGGAGGTTTTCATCCATCGGGCCGCATAGATGCGCGAGCCGCTTGTTGTCGAGTGGCTCCGGGATGAAGTGCTTGGGTTGGGCTGGAATTTTGGATTTCAAAATCGGAATGAAGGATCTCTTGAGAGTCAATCTTTAATGACAAGTTCGCCGCGCAGCGAATTCGGATAGGCGTGCACGATATTAACGTCGATAAATTGCCCGATCAGGCGCTGCGCGTGGGGGCCGCCGTCAAAATTGACCACGCGGTTGTTCTCCGTGCGACCCTGCAATTCGGTCGGATCTTTTTTCGACGGCCCTTCCACCAGGATGCGTTGCTTGCCGCCGACCATGCTTTCGCTGATCTTGCGTGCATTCGCCTCGATCGTTGCCTGGAGGTGCTGCAGGCGTTTCAATTTCACTTCGTGCGGCGTGTCATCCGTCAGGTTGGCCGCCGGCGTACCGGGGCGCGGGCTGAAGATGAAACTGAAGCTGTGGTCGTAACCGATATCGTTAATCAGCTTCATCAGGGCATCGAAGTCGGCATCGGTTTCGCCCGGAAAGCCAACGATGAAATCGCTCGCCACCGAAATGTCGGGGCGGATTTCGCGCAGGCGCCGGATCACCGATTTGTATTCCAGCACGGTATAGCCGCGCTTCATTGCCGCTAGGATGCGGTCGGAACCATGCTGTGCCGGCAGGTACAAGTGATTGACCAGCTTCGGCACTTTCGCGTAAGTGTCGATTAAGCGTTGCGTGAATTCCTTCGGGTGGCTGGTGACGAAACGGATACGCTCGATGCCGGGGATCTCCGCGACATATTCGATCAAGAGCGCAAAGTCGGCGATTTCGCCATCCGCCATCGCACCACGATAGGCGTTGACGTTCTGTCCCAGCAGCGTGATTTCCTTCACGCCTTGCTCGGCCAGGCCGGCAACTTCGGTAAGCACATCCTCGAAGCGGCGCGACACTTCTTCGCCGCGCGTGTACGGCACCACACAATAGCTGCAATACTTGCTGCAGCCTTCCATGATGGACACGAAGGCGGTCGCGCCTTCCACCTTGGCCGGTGGCAAATGGTCGAATTTCTCGATTTCCGGGAAGCTGATATCGACTTGCGCACGACCAGAGCTGCGACGCTGGCTAATCAATTCCGGCAAACGGTGCAGCGTCTGCGGGCCGAACACAACGTCGACGTAAGGCGCGCGCTTGACGATCGCTTCGCCCTCTTGCGACGCGACGCAGCCGCCGACACCGATCACCAGGTCTGGCTTGGTCAGCTTCAGCTCACGCAGGCGACCGAGGTCGGAAAATACCTTTTCCTGTGCCTTCTCGCGCACCGAGCACGTGTTCAGCAGGATCACGTCGGCCTCTTCCGGCGTATCGGCCTTCACGACGCCTTCGGCGGCATTCAATACATCTGCCATTTTGTCCGAGTCGTACTCGTTCATCTGGCAGCCGAAGGTCTTGATAAATACTTTTTTCGGCATGGAATTATCGGGACTGACTGTTAACTTGATTTGCCAGCGGCTGGCTTGCTTCGTCCGCGTTCAGGATCCAGACGCGGTCGATTTCGCCTTCTGCATTTTCGGTGTAATTCACCGGTAAATCATTGCCGCGCAGCGAAGCCGGCATCTCGATCAGATTGTCCTGATTCCAGATGCGCGCGCCGGCCGCCAAATGACGCAACCGGCCATTCAATACGATTTCCGGATGGGGCGCCGGCGACATGGTGCCGCGCTGCACATTTTGCGGAAAGGGGCGTTCGAATGCATGCGCCGGAAGCACGCCCAATATCGATAGAAAAACGATGAGGAAGGGGCGACGCCACATTCTCATACCCCCGTGTAGTCGAAAGCGCGAAACGCGCACAGAGAAAAATGGTGAGACTCGGCGCAGTTGCCAGTGAACTGCATCTGCGGAATCCCGCATCGCTTTACCCGGTAACTGCATGATTTTATTACGGGAAAGGCATGCGAATTATAGCACTGCCGCTTTCTGTCAATCGCAAGAGACACACCGATGTGGCTAGATGGTGAGAAATATTTCTTCGTAGCTCTATACGAGAAGAGTGCCATCCACGCTTTGTATTTTTTGTATTTTTTCATAGGCAGTCGTTTGTAAAAAATACGGAAACCAGCATGCGTAAATGCGCACGAATAACGCATTGGCAACAAGCTTTCTGCTTAGACACTGCAACACGTAATGTATGGAAAATTGCATGAGATTGAGAGTAGTCAATTTGCTATTTTCCTCGCGCCATGACAATCCAAATCACAACAATGCTTAACAAAAATTTCATAGTGCCAATCGCTGATTGAATGCTTTGCAGAAGGAATAGAAATGCGTCAACAGCTAGTCGCAATTTTGTCGGCGATCTTCGTATCGGCAGCGCAGGCGGCAACGGAAGATGTTGCCGCGCAGCCGCAAGAGTTGTACGCCGGCGTGGTGCTGGACCAGACAGTCACGGTTGTCGGCCACGAGTTCTACCAATACTTCGCGGCGTTGTGGCGTGACAGGGAAACGAGTGAACGATATGCCATTGCGATCCATGAACGGCCATCCGCTCGCTTCGGCAGCCAATTGTGGGTGGAGTATGCGCAGCGCCGTGTGTTCCAGATCGTATTGCAGGCAACGCGGGCGAATGTGAAGGAAATCAGTCGCGAAGCTGCAGATATCGCATTTCAGAACGTGATGGATATCGAGGTCCAACGATTGATGTCGCACGATCGTGATCTTGCTCCTGACGAGCTGTAGCGCGCATTCAAAAACAAGTTGTACAAGGGGGGAAAATGAATCTTGCAAAAACTCGGTTTCGGAATGTATTGATCGCTGCCGCCACGGCAGCCTCAACAATGGAACTGTCGCCGGCTGGGGCTACGGAACTCGTCTACGTGCCGGTCAATCCCGCATTCGGCGGTAGTCCGCTCAACGGTTCCGTGCTGCTCAATTCGGCGCAGGCGCAAAACAGGCACAAGGACCCGGACGACCCGTCTTCATTGTTCGGAAATAAGACGCCGCTTGAGCAGTTCAATGAGAGTCTGCAGAGGCGCGTATTGGATGACCTGTCAACTGCTGCCTCAAAAAACCTAATATCGGCGGATGGAAAGTTTATACCGGGTACATTCCAATCTGGTGATTTCCGTATTGCGATTACCAATTTGGGCAATGGCATGGTGCAGATTACTACGACCGATCTTAAGACTGGCGCGACCACCAGTTTCCAAGTATCCCAGTCACAGTAAAGCTCATCGACCAACTAGGGGCCGCAATGAACTCCAATCTAATTCCGATGATTGCGATGTCGTACACAAAAAGAAGGAAAAATACTTTGCCGCACCTGCTCGGTTTGCTGTTGCTGGCCGGGATGCTGCTCGCCGGTTGCGCGACTCAACCGGCCTCGGAAGCTGTCGCCAACGCGCAATTGACGCCCGCAACAAGAATCACGCGCGATCTGGTCAGCTTGCCCGAGCCGAAGGGCAAGGTCGTGGCGGCCGTCTATGCATTCCGCGACCAGACTGGGCAGTACAAGCCCGCGCCGGATAGTTCCTTCTCGACCTCCGTCACGCAGGGCGCCGCTTCCATGCTGGTCAAGGCGCTCAAAGACTCCGGCTGGTTCACGCCGGTCGAGCGCGAAAACTTGCAGAATCTGCTCACGGAGCGCAAGATCGTGCGCGCGCTGGAGGCGCCGCAGGATAGCAAGAATGCGCCGCCGACCAACCTGCCGGCGTTGTTGCCCGCGTCCGTGCTGATCGAGGGCGGTATCGTCGCCTACGAGTCGAACGTGCGCACAGGGGGCGCCGGAGCACGGTATCTCGGCATCGGCGCCAATGCGCAGTATCGCGTCGACCAGGTCACCATCAACCTGCGCAGCGTCGATATTCGCAGTGGCCAGATCCTCAACAGCGTCTCGACCACCAAGACCGTCTATTCCTACGAACTGCATACCGGCGTGTTCCGCTTTGTGAACTTCAAGGACTTGCTGGAGCTGGAAGGTGGCTATACCCGCAACGAGCCGGCTCAACTCTGCGTCAAGGAGGCGATCGAGGCGGCGGTGGTGCATCTCGTCGTGCAGGGCTTGAACGACAAGGTGTGGGCACTCAAGGATGACAAGGACTGGCATGCGCCGATCATCCAATCCTATCTGAAGGAAAGCAACGATGCCGCCGCGTCGCTGGCCCGTCCGCCCGCAGCGGCAGCCCCGGCAGCCGCTCAAGCGGCCCCTCCGGTCTCCAGCAAGGAGCCGGCACCGGCGGGCGCGCCGCTGTCTTTCGCCATTGATCAAGCGCAGCCGATTGCGGCTGCAGCCGATCCCGCTGTTACAGACATCGTGCCCGAAACGTAACGGCGCTGCCGCGACTTCATTTATCAATCATCTGCAGTCTGCTGTCTGCAGGGGGAGTCTTTTGCCTTTAGAAAAGTTGAATTCAGGCATGGCTACTGCAATTACGCAAGATTTATCCAGTCGTTAGGGGCGCTGGATATGTTTGCTGTAAAGACGCCCCTGTTGTTTCCGCTACTAACCCAGAGGAGAAGATAAGAATGAAATTGAAATTCTCGGCAATTGCGTTGGGCATCAGCCTGGCATACGCAACAAACTTCGCCATGGCGGCCGGTGGCGCCAGCGTCACGCAAACCGGCACCGCGAACGATACCTACGTCCAGCAGTACGATAACGTCGGCTCGGTCGTCTCGATTAACCAGAACGGCACCGGCAACCAGGTAGGGCAGTCCGGCGATCCGACTTCGAAAGGCATCGTGCAGCAGGACAGCACTGCTTCGCAAGTGATCGTCGTGCAGAACGGCGATTACAACTCCGCGTCGGCAAAGCAGAAGAATGTTGTTGCCAGCACTGCCCTGATCCTGCAGGACGGCGCCGCCAACGCTGCGACCATCAATCAGAAAAACACCTACAACACGCTCGCCTCCATCCATCAATCCGGCGTCGAAAATAATGGCAAGGTGAAGCAGAACCATGTGGTCGACAGTATTGCCGACATCCGCCAGACCGGCGATACCAACCAGGCGCAGGCAACGCAGCGCAAGGCACAGGATGCGTTTGCCGGCATTGCACAGTTTGGCGTGAATAACACCGGCACAGTGAATCAGAAGGACGTCGTTTCGGTGCGTGCCTCGGTTCTGCAAAATGGTCACGATAACATCGGCCTGGTGGCGCAGGAGCATACGTCGTACTCCGTCGCCTCGATCGTCCAGGAGGGGCGTGGCAACTTTGCGGGCATCGAGCAGAACACGTCCAGAGGCGTGCTGGCGAACGTAATGCAGTCCGGCCTGGGTAACAGCGCCGGCATCCTGCAGCACAGCGCCAACGAATCACTGGCGCTGGTATCCCAGAACGGCGTCGGCAATACCGCGACCGCCGACCAGATCGGCGTCTATCAGTATGCCGACATCTACCAGCAGGGACGCAGCAACGTGGCCTCCACGGAGCAACGCGGCGGCTGGAACGAAGCGCACATCTATGAAGTCGGCCGCAACAACAAGGCCGAAATCAAGCAGGATGGCGCGGGCTGCGGCTATGCCTCGCGCAACGTCGCCTACATCGCCCAGATCGGTGCCAATCTGGAGGCATCCATTACCCAAACGGGTAGCGGAAACCGCGCTGCAATCGTTCAGCGCTAAGTTGCGCGGGATGCTGTTGGAATGACGGGCGAGCGGATCTTCGTTCGCCCGTATCGATAGTCGGGAAGTCGCGTAGCCGCTGCTGGCGTTTTGCGCCGCTTCCCCTCACAGCCGAACTTTTCCCTGAAATGGTCCGTGACACGGCGCTCCGGTTTTTTGGCGGCGCAAACGAAAAAGCCGACCAGATGGTCGGCTTGTTTTCGTCACCCTTGTGCAGGGAAATTCTGGTGGGATAGGTTCACTTTAACATCGCTTTGAAACGCTCATCATTACGCGGCAGCAGAAATTATTGCTAAGAAGTTGCCCCCATAGTTGCCCCCAATGGTCGCGCTACACGGTGATCTAGCCGATGATGCTTTGTGGCTTGCGCTTCCCCGGTCGAGCCAACCAAGCTTCAATTACGCAAATGCTGCGCAAGCGTCGGGAAGGCTATATTTTGGCGCCCGATGTATCCAAGGTACCAATGCGTGGCACTTAACTCGTGGAACCAGCCAAGTGAAGGAAGGTGCCGTGCAAATTTTCAACGCGCGGGAAAATGGCGATAGCCTTCGCCATGCTTGGGAAGCGCGTTTGCTCACATAGTGTTTCAATGGTAAGGCTTACCACCTGCCCTGCACGACATTTGCCGCACGAGCGAAACCGTGCTCGCGCCAATGGGGCGCCTTGCAAAATGAGGGCGCAGAGACGCTTGTCATCCGTCTTGCTCTCTGGGGGGCTTGTCGGCCCCGGTGTGTTACTTTCCTATCAACAACTCCAATCGTTTAAAATCAACGGATGAGTTTCTTTTTGGAAAGGTGTGAACTTTGACAGGATCGCCAGAAGTTATCGAGCGGTTTTCGAGGTCGGCAAAGGCTATGGAATGCCTTAACGATTGGAAAGCCGACGCTAGGAAGAGAATAGTCGTTCCTCGGGTCATGAACCACACGACCAATACGGTCGATAGCATCCGTCCGCAAGATGTACTCGAGCTTTGCAAATGGATCGCAGCAGACCGTTCAAACCATGCTCTCAAGGAAATCGAGAGCAGTGTGGTTAATGAAGTTCCAGCCATTCGTGACTGGCATCCGGACTTCGCATTCACTCACTTGCTGCATTTCGTAACCGAAGAAGCAGGCCGACTTCCGTCATTCGATGATTTCGCTCGACATCCGATTTTCAAGGACGCCATGTACGAGGATATTGAGGCGCAAGTGTTGAAGGTTGCTCGGCTTGATAAGGCCAAGGAGCCCTTGGCAAGGAACGCCGTGCGGTGGAGGATTGGGATCGCCTACTACTCGTTCTTAAAGGAGCAGTACGTCATCTCCCTCATACGAAGCGAGGGAATCAACGTCAAGCAGCATCCCTTGGCCGACGCTTTGTTTAGAGTTGATTGCTGGGTCGGCGACACAAATATCGATCTGTACGTGACAAACTCATTTTTTCGTTCGGAGAAGGGTGATAAAGGCCGAAAGATCAAGTCCCAAGACTTGCTTGCCGACGCAATTCCGCCATTCAATAATGTCATTCTTGCCTGTAAGACGAGGCACACGTTCGGAGACGTTCACTTGCCTGATGAAAATGATGTCCGAGATGCTTGCCGAAAGTTGTTGTCGGGTACGAGTTAATCTCGCTGACATGTATCCTCTGTCCGCATGAAGAAACGGTGGCGTAAATTTGCCTTCGCTGATTCGGTTATCAGGGAGGTGGCTGAAGTGGCGACAGGAAGTTTTTTAACTTGCGCTCTAGAGCGTTTAGGTCTTTGACTTCACACTCCCACACAGTCAATACCTTCCAACCTAGCCTTTCAAGTGAAGAGCGACTCTGCAGGTCCCGCTCTTGATTCCGTTCGAGCTTGGGCTTCCAATAGTCGATATTCGATTTCGGGACGCGGACGGACGGGCAACCGTGCATGTGCCAGAAGCACCCGTGAACGAAGATTACTGCTTTTCGGCTGGGAAAGACGAGATCAGGCTTCCCGGGTAGGTCCTTGCGGTGAAGTCGGAATCGATAGCCGTAGCTGTGGACTAGCCTACGGACTATGAGCTCGGGCTTGGTATTCGAGCTTCGAATCGAGCGCATGTTTTCACTTCGACGCTCTGAAGATATTTTGTCCACAGTGCCCTCTCGACGTACTCCTGTCTTTGAGTGACTTGCTCGTGTGATGTTTATGCAGCTGCGATAAGCCTGCGTCCCGTAACCGTTACAAGAATTTGCCTCGCAACAGCGCATGCAACCGGCGGGGGAAATGCATTACCGATTTGCCGATATGCGGCAGTTTTTTTTCCAGAAAAAACCCATGAATCCGGAAAACCTTGAATACGTGCGGCCATACGAGGAGTCAAGCGCGGCATACCGACAAAATCCGGTTCAGGCGGGAGATCCCACAGACCATGGCCATCAACGCCAAGAGCAGCCCAAGCCTTTTTCGCCCGTGTCGGCCCAAGGTCCGGACCACCGTGCTTTTTTGAACCGCCAACTAGCGTTGGAGCAATTGTATTTGCAATTTCACGCCATCGGTCAGCCCCTCGCCATCCTCGCGAAGCCATAAGGTCGTGCAGCAGTTCGCCGACCGTGGGCGGCTTGTGCAGATTCGGTTCCGGCCATGCAAATGGCTCAGAAATACCCTTTTGAATCCCGACCATAATAACCCGGGGCCGGAGCTGAGAAACACCATAGTCAGACGCATTTAGCAACCGCCATCCGCAGACATAGCCTAACTTCTTCAGTTGTCGTTCGACCTTTGCCCGGTAATCATCGAAGACGGGGTCCAGAAGTCCGCGGACATTTTCCAACATAACAGCCCGGGGACGGCATTCGTCAACCAAACGAATTGCTTCCGGAAACAAATCCCGCTCGTCGTTGGCACCGAGTTGCTTACCTGCTTTGGAAAAAGGCGGGCAAGGCACTCCGCCTGCAAGCAGGTCCACACCTTTAAAACCGCGCCCATCAAATTGTCGCAAATCGCCTTCAAACACTTTCCACTCAGGGCGATTCGTACGTAGAGTTGCGCAAGCAGGAGGCTCGATTTCAACCAGGCCAACATGGTCAAAACCAGCCATTTCAATGCCCAGCGCTTGGCCTCCGGCGCCACTGCAGACTTCCAGCGACGTTGGTCCTGTAACAAAAATGCTCATAAACAAACTCTATTCTTGAGTCGCATTAAAAATGCGACTATTGCAATTTACTTAGGTTTCAGTCTTGAATGGAAATTATGCAACTTCTTGACCAACAACAGCTTTGTTGCATTGACGAAAAATAGCAGCGCAGAATATTTCTGCGATTGGAGGCGAATCTATCACAAAGAATTGGCGCTTGTGAGGGTATTTCCGATAAGCCATACTTCATGTTTCCTTGTAATTTGGAAACTTGGTATATGTCACTCTTTCCGGAATGCACGCCACCTGTCCCTAACGGCACCGATCCCGTTCTTAATGATGTTTATTCTTTCTTCACAGCCATTCCGGACTTGGCATCGATTATCGGCAAAGCCTTACGCCAGTCGTTCGACGAGGTGATTGATGGGCCTCGTACGGGGCGTTACTGCATCGAGCAACTCGAAAAGACTGAAAAGACTTACATCGGTACGAAAGTTGAAATCGTTGTTAGGGATCAACTTAGCTTACAACGTGGCGATCTTCTCGATAACAAAATTAGAGGCCACGAAGTCGACACCAAGTTTTCGCTTTCAGGCAACTGGATGATCCCTCGGGAGGCTGTTGGCCATATCTGCTTATTAATAAGCGGAGATGATAACTCCGGGGTTTTTAATATCGGCCTTCTACGGATGACTCCTGACGTTCTTACAGGCAGACCTAACCAGGATGGCAAAAAGAGTGTTTCTGCGGCGGGAAAGCAGCGTATTCGCTGGGTTCTGAAAGCTCAACCACTGGAACGGAACTTCCTATTGGATTTGAGTGATAAGACGCGGGATGCGATCCTTTCCCCTGCATCCGCAACAGGACGAATCCACGCGCTCTTTAGAAACGTCACTGGAAAAATCATTCCGCGATCAGCGATATTACAAGTCGCTCAATCAAAAGATCCGTTAAAACGAGCACGTGAATCCAAGGCGATTCTCGCGCGAGATAATTTTCTTGTTCTATGCTCTGCCTACCTCGCCGACCGCGTCGAATTCGACCGCTATGGTTTTCATGACTACAAGGATGATGATTGGTTAAGTATTCGGCTTTAGTGCGCTACCGATTGTGTCCGGTACTGCCCTGCGATCATTTGAAGAATCCGATAAATTCCCTCATTTAATGCTTCGGGCTCACTATTTTCCTTGCGCATTGCCCCAGCACCCGCATTACCATGATCGTTTGACTTTGTGATTGCACCAAGCGGTCAGCCACATTTCCATTCTTGCGATTGCCGGTAGCATCGGATCGGTTCGGTCAACAGCGATACCAAGCCGTTCTTCTAGATGGAGTATCGCAGTTTCGTGACGTTCAGCGGGGGATTGGGGACGAGGCCATTCAGCGTTGTTGCGCCGCAGAATTTCGAGGCAATGCATATTTAGCTCCGTTTTAGCGTATTTACCAAGTGGTGGAGGTCGCAAGCAGGATCAAATCCCTCCGAACATAGGACAGTGTCTTGCAGGTCCGGTTCGCCTGTTCGATCTGGCGCAATCATTCGTCCTGCATTCAAAACATCACCTATAGGGTCAAATATTAGACTCCTTACCAGCCACGCTGCTGCGTTCCATCTAATTTTTAATATTTTTTCTAAGCAGTGCCACTAATGGGTTATCGTTCATTGGCCCTGGCTTAACGTCAACCGACATGCGCCCAAGCGGCGTCAAACCAAAACTCCCGAGCAGCTTCGTCGCTTGGCTTCGCTGCTCACTGATAGCCCGCAGCAGTGGGTTTCCTTTGCGCCCACCAGCGCCAGTATCAAGGATACAGCCCTCGTTGCGAACGGCTGCGGTTAACTCTTCAATTGCCGCCAAAGTTTCGCAAAGCAATTCCATTGCGCGATGGTCAACAGCAGTGAATGTTCCGATCGAAATTGCCGCTGGTACCAGCCGATTCCATTCTTCGCGTGCGCGTGGAGATAAATAATCTGGTGCAGGCGGCGTTTCTACCAGCGGCGCAACTTTTGGACCATTTGGTTTGCGTCCCGGCTTTGCGCGGCTAGTTGAAGAGTGTGCAGTCATTTGGGTACTCCCAAAAAAATGGTGGTGAACTGGAATTGAAAAAATTTGCGGATACTGCCGGTTACGGAACGTCACTCGCAAACTTTTTACAGGGGGGGAGGCTAAACGCATCAATCGCGCTGCCCATAAAACACTGGCCCGTATCGGCAGCCTAGTTTTGCTCCGCGTTGTTTGGGGTTGAATCGACTCCAAGCTCTCGCCTGAACCATTCGAGGGTGCCTGGAATGCTTGCGAGACTTTGCCTGTAGCGCATTTCTAGAATCCGCTGGTGTTGTTCGTCGGATAATCTGAATCTGTTGCAGAATTCGTCGATCAGCGCATCCAACTCCTTAATCATCGCGAGCCATTCGGAAGCTGGTCTGCCATCAGCGCCGTTTAGTTCAGTAGCGTCGTTGCACGCATGTTCCCGGAAGTACTGGAGCAATTCGGCCTTGTGCGGCCGGAGTTTGGTGGCGACTTCTGCAACAACATGGGGCTCGCCACGCAATTTAAGTGCGCAGCCGTCGAGAAGGAGTGCCACACCTGATTTGCGGCATTCGTCGATCAATATTTGTGGAGTCATAGTTCGACCTCGATTTGAGAATCAACCATTTGTCCGGTGTTTGCCGTAACGCCGTCACAACGCGCATGAATATTGGCTTTGCACGTTACGGCTTCGCTGTTCGTTACCGTCATATCCGTAACAGGTGAAACGGGGGTAACGGCTGGAGCCGCATGAATACTTGCTTGTGACGCCGTTACGGATGAAATAGGTTTGAGCGGTTCGGCAAAAAGGTAGCGTGCGAAGGCGTCTTCAAACCAAATTCGCATATACCCTTTTTTTGTACTTCCCGGGATTCGGATGGTATTAACTGCAATCCCATATTCGCCCAAGAGTTTTGCGACGTTCGTGGGCTTGATCGGAAAACCGCGGTTGTATCCGGCCCACGGCTTTTCATCATCTTCCACAAGCGCTGCCACCAATTCGGCGCTGGTCAGCCTATCGACCTTTTTTGCCTCGAAAATATCGTGGATGTCCGAAAGCAGTTCGATGCCAGTAGTCATCGATTGCTCGCCATCACCTGATAGTTTGAGAGCCGCTACGCGAGCAATACGCGGCCAATCTCCACCTACGGTATCGGCAATTTGCAAAAGCGGCTCCCAATTGTCCTGGGCGCGGTCGTTCAGCGTGGCGGGAAGGTCGGGTCTTGCCGATCGAACCTGACTCGAATAGTCGTTCGCGAATCTGCAAAGTTTCCGCGCGAAGTTTTGCCACAAATCCGATTCGGCATGGCGCAGTCGTTCCACGAATTCTGTTGGCATTTTTCGTCGTAACTTCAATACGATTGCACGGTCCATCAGCGTATCTGCCAAGCGCCCAATACCCGAAACCGCCTTTGCGCCCCAAACATTAAATTTTTTCGGTGTGAACTCTTTTCCAACGGTCCGCACTACATACGCGGAATCGCGAGTGTGCCCGCAATTGATGACACCGCGCAGTTCTTCGTTCTCACGCATGAATGCATCCGCTTCATCGATAAACAGAGTAGGCGCCCACTCATCGATGCAACGAAAAAGGGCCGCCGGTGTAATGTTGCTCGCCGTGAGCGGTCGACGTGACATGCGGGACAGAAGCGTCAACAGTTGACTCTTTCCGCATCGTTTTTCAGGTGCCGTGATCACTGCCAATGGCGCGACCTGCACCACGTCGATAAACCATGTCATCGCAATCCACAGTGCGGCTGCATCTGCCGTTTCAGGGGCGCATACGATGAAGCGCCGTACTGTTGCGGATATTTGCGTCAACAATTCGGCGTGATCGACCGGCTCCGGCCACGGAGCTATCTCCGCAAACGGGGCGCAATTTTTTGTGCGGTCATTCTTCGGCAGATTCGCATCGGCTTCGCCCACCATGCTCCGCGCTTCAGCAGCAGACAGGGATTCGGGTTCGACCTCAAACCCTTGCTCGATATGTGCATTCATTGGAAACCTCCCAGCTTAAGGAACGCGACGCGCTTGTAGTCCAGATCGACAAGCTGAAAGCGTCGCGGTCTTGCGGCCATCAGGCCGCTGCATAGCCGTCGTAATGGGTAATAATTTGTTGCGTAGCCGTTTACAACGAGTATCACGTCAAGGCCTGCCACGGACTTGCAGTCGTCGTCAGTGGGCAAGCGTGCGGGGTCAATGGCAAGCGCGTTTTTTTTAGACGGTAGGAATCCAAGCCCGATCCAGATCAGCCCAGCCTTAGGCATCAGGTTCTTCTTGCGCAGCCGGACGAGCGGTTCAAGTCCCGAACTACGTATTTGCATTTCAGTCATTGCCGGCCTGCGTGCACTGATTTACGCGAAGCCTTAACACGCCCTTCAATGAACTCCGAAACGTCGCTTTCCAACCAGCCGACAGCACGCGCCCCTAGCAAGATAGGGGCGGGGAACAGGCCTGCCTTGATCAGTGCATAGATTGTCGAGCGAGATAGTCCGGTATGCTCTTTGACCTGCTGGAGCCGCAAAATGCGTACGATATTTGCGGCATTGAGATGTTCAACCATCGCCTAACCTTTCCGAAGTTATCCAAGTAACTTCAGGGTAGGCGGATGCACCGATAAAGTCAGCACGTGTGCGTGCAAAGTGTACGCTCTGCCCGCAGGGCGTAAATTTAGCGAACCTTCAGTGTTTTCTTGTGTGCAGCTATATAGTCGCGGACTGTCCGATGAGACAACGGGAATGCGCCAGCCATCCCCAATGCTGCCTTCTCCGCGCTCAACTTCGGATTGATGTGTTGCTCCCAATAGTCGATCACTTCTTGGCGCATTGAGTCCGTTTCCTCATGGCGCTTTCGGGCAGCCTTGGCTGCCTGCAAGGAGATTTTTTCCTTTGCCTTTTCATTAGAGGCGGATTCAATATCGCCCTTCAATACCGACAATTTGTTACGCTCACTGCTCAATTCATCCAACAAACCTGCAACCTGCTGAAGGCGTTCGGCATAACAAAGTGCATCCATCGCCTCAATCGCGCACCATCCAGCGCGGTTCAGATCCGGCGGCTGTTGTGCGTGATGAACAAACCAGCCTACGAGTTCCAATGCGAGCACTGCAAAGTATTCGTGTTCGCTAGCCTGCGGAAATTCAGGGTCGCCGCTGAGATCGTACTGCCCAATAATTTCTGTGAGCGCGACGACATCAGACGTATTTTCAGGCCCGGGAATGAACGGAGGCGGATCATCTGCCTCGGCTGGCCAGTTCTCGATCAATTCGCGGACGCCTGCTTCGTTCCAATACTCTTCTGGCAGATACCCGAGTTCCCAACCGCCAATTTCAAGGATACGTTGTATATGCTTGCTTTTACACTGCTCGTAATACTCATTGACCATCCAGTCAATGTCGTCGGCCGCATGAATAATTTCATCGGAGGTCCGCTGTTTCAATAGGTGTCGTGCACGGCGTGCGATATCCGGAACGACCTTAAACGGTGTGTCTGGCACAATCCCTGAAACCGGATCAAATCCGGTAAATGGTCCATTTTTCATAACTCCCTACTTCGCGGTTTGTGTTTGTACTGGCCTGTCGCTGTCAGCCTGCCACTATCTCCGAATAGTTTGCATATTGCTGTGTCATCGCTTTGCTCTCTCCTGGAAATGCGAGCCGATCGTAGGCGTTTCCGTAACTATCGCCCGGCATTTGTACAAGCTGACGGTTCACCAGGTCATACCGATGACCGAAGCTTTTTCCTTGAGGATGTCTATTGCCAGTGCTCCGAATCCAAGCGCTGCATGCTGGCCTGCATAGTCGTGCGGCTCAATGGCCTTGCTTGTTTCGTCTGGCAGTAAGTTTGTTCAAACTACGCAGCACTACGCGCTGATGGGCAGCGCAATCACGTCGGCGCCATCTTTCAACTGATCGAGGTAGTCCGCCCATCGCTGCATCATGCGTTTGCGCTCGGCTAGGTGCGATGTGCGGTTGTAGGCTCGACCGTTGGGATCTTTAACGGCGTGCGCCAATTGGTGTTCGATCAGGTCAACGCGCTCCGCCAACACTTCGTCAAGAAGAGTGCGTGCCATTGCGCGGAACCCGTGGCCTGACATCATCTCCTTGTCAATGCCCATACGACGCATAGCGGATAGAATCGCGTTATCGCTCATTGGGCGTTCCTTGGTTCGTGGACTGGGGAAGACATAGCGGCCATTGCCGGTAAGCGGTTGAATCTCCCTGAGTATTGCCACGGCTTGCGTGGAAAGGGATACGATATGCGGCGTCTTCGTTTTGGAAACGGTATAACGCCACTCTGCGGCTTCAAGGTCAATGTGCGCCCATTCTGCACTTCGCAGTTCGCTAGGGCGTACAAAGACCAGTGGAGCGAGCCGTAATGCAGCACAGACGGTCGGACTGCCCTGATAGCCGTCCAATGCACGCAATAGCTCGGCAACCTGTTTAGGGTCGGTGACAGCAGCGAAATGCTTACGTCTGCTCTTGGCTGAAGGCAGGGCTCCCCGTAAATCGGCCGAATGATCGCGCTCGGCACGTCCAGTTGCAACTGCATAGCGGAAAACTTGACCGCAATTCGCAAGCGCTCTGTGGGCGGTTTCCAATGCGCCGCGCCCCTCGATCCGGCGGATTACGGTCAGCAGTTCGGGAGGCGTAATCGCCGCAATCGGCTCTTTCCCCAGATAGGGAAATACGTCATTTTCGAGGCGGGACAGGATCTTGTCATAGTGGCTTGGAGCCCATCCCGGTCGATTTTTGGAGAGCCACTCACGGGCAACGGTCTCAAAGCTGTTTGCTGCACGCTCGGCTCCCGCCGCCTTAATGGCTTTGCGGTTGTCGCTCGGGTCAATGCCATTTGCCAGAAGCTTGCGGTGGGCATCGCGCCGGTCGCGGGCCTCCTTTAAGCCGACTTCGGGATAGGTGCCCAAGGAAAGGCGCTTTTCCTTGCCGTCGAAGCGGTATTTGAGGCGCCACCATTTCCCGCCGCTTGGCGCAATCTCCAGGTACAGACCACCGCCGTCAAACATCCGTACTGCCTTTTCAACGGGCTTGGCATTGCGAATTGCGGTGTCGGTCAGTGGCATTGGGGGCAACTCTTCGCAAGGGTGGGTAGCTGCCCCTAATGTTGCCCCCATTTTTGTTCGGATGTCAATGGACGCTAAAAACGCTCCGGAAACAAAAAACCCGCATTCTCAGAGGGAGAGGTGCGGGTTTCAGGACGTTCTTGGATTCCCAAAAACGTGTATTTGGTGGTGATAGGTGGACTTGAACCACCGACCCCAGCATTATGAGTGCTGTGCTCTAACCAGCTGAGCTATATCACCAAATAGCCCTAAATTATGCAGCGTTTAGTAACGGCTGTCAAGACGTTCCATGCAGGCGTGCGTTGACATGACGCAAAACCTGGGCCGTTGCGTCCGTAGCGAGGCAATCGATGACGACGCGGTCCGGCATCGAGCGCAGCCAGGTGAGCTGTCTTTTTGCCAGCTGGCGGGTTGCGGCAATGCCCTTTTCCCGCAAGGCGGTGCGGTCGCAGGCGCCGTCCAGGTATTCCCACGCCTGGCGATAGCCGACGCAGCGCATGGCGGGCAATCCCAGGTGCAGATCGCCGCGCGCGCGCAAGCTCTGCACTTCCGCAATCAGTCCGCCGTGCCCGGCATCGAGCATGGCGTCGAAGCGTGCGGCGATGCGCTCATGCAGCGCGCCGCGCTCGGATGGCTCCAGCGACAACGGCAGCAGCGCGAACGGCAACTCGCTTTTCGGTGCTTTTGCCAGCAGCTGCGACATCGGTTGTCCGGTCAGTGCATAAATTTCAAGCGCCCGCTGGATCCGTTGCGCATCGTTTGGCTTCAGGCGCGCGGCCGTTTCCGGGTCGATTGCGGCCAGCCTGGCGTGCATCGCCGGCATTCCGACGCATGCTGCTTCTTCATCGAGCTGCGCTCGCACGGCGGGATCGGCTTGTGGAAGGGCGTCGAGCCCGTCGCGCAGCGCCTTAAAATAGAGCATGGTGCCGCCGACGAGCAGCGGCAGCCTGCCGCGCTGCATGATGTCCGCCGTCAGCCGCAGGGCATCCTGCCTGAACTGCATGGCTGAATAGGCGTCAGTCGGGTCGATGATATCGATCAGGTGATGCGGCACGGCGGCGCGCTCTTCCATGGTCGGCTTGGCGGTGCCGATATCCATGCCGCGATAGACCAGCGCGGAATCGACCGAGATGATTTCGGCGGGGATGTGACGGGCGATTTCGAGCGCCGCTGCGGTCTTGCCGGACGCGGTCGGGCCCATCACTGCAACTGCCAGCGGACGTGAGGTCATGCTTATTGCCCGCGCAGGAACAGCTTGTCGAGATCGGCCAATGCCAGCTGTACCCAGGTCGGGCGGCCATGGTTGCACTGGTCGGCACGCTCGGTCGCTTCCATTTGGCGGAGCAGGGCATTCATTTCTGGAATGGTCAGCGCGCGGTTGGCGCGTACGGCCGTGTGGCAGGCCAGGGTACCGAGCAGTTCGTTGCGCCGCTCGAGCAGCACGCGCGAGGCGCCGAATTCGCGGACATCGCGCAGCACGTCACGCGCCAGCGTCTGCGCATCGGCATTTTTCAAGAGGGCTGGAATCGCGCGCACGGCCAGCGTGGTAGGCGACAGCGCGCTGATGTCGAAGCCGAGCGAGTGCAGGATCGCCTGGCTTTCTTCGGCAGTGCCGACTTCCACCGGATCGGCGTAGAAAGTGACCGGGATCAGCAGGGGCTGCACCTGCATCGCGTTTTCGTCGAGCGCGTTTTTGAGCTGCTCGTACAGAATGCGCTCATGCGCAGCGTGCATGTCGACCAGCACCAACCCCTTCCTGTTCTGGGCCAGAACGTAAATGCCGTGCAGCTGTGCCAGTGCGAACCCGAGCGGAAATTCTTCTGCCTGCGCGCTTTCCTGCAGCGGCGTGTCGGCCGGGCGCACGCCCTGCAAGGGAAGCGATGGCGCTTCGCGCACCTCGCCTGCAGCGGCAGGCGAAAACAGGGCGCCGTAGTCGGACAGGGTTTGCCTCACGCCGCCTGTGGGCGAAAATTGTGCGGCAAACGATGTTTGTTGCTGATCCCGCATCCATGGCAACACACCCGGCGCTGCGGTCACGGGAGCGGGCGCGGCACCTGCTGCGGTCGCCGACGTCTGCGCGAGCGCTCGGCTTACCGCATGAAACACGAATTGATGCACTGCGCGGCTGTCGCGAAAGCGCACTTCGATTTTCGACGGATGCACGTTGACGTCGACCAGGGCCGGATCGAGGTCTAGTCCCAGCACATAGGACGGGTAGCGGTCGCCGTGCAGCACGTCCTGGTAGGCAGCGCGCACCGCGTGCGTCAAGAGCTTGTCGCGCACGAAGCGGCCGTTGACATAGAAATACTGGCCGTCGGCGCGCGCCTTGGCGGCGGTGGGCAATCCGATGAAGCCGTGCAGGCGCAGCGGCCCGGCCGTTTCATCCAGCGGCAGCCGTGCGCCGGCGAACTCGCCGCCGAGAATGTGCGAGCTGCGCTTGTCGATCTCGCTGGCATTCCAGTGCTCAATGGTCTTGCCATTGTGCGTGAGCGAGAACGCGACATCGGGCCTCGACAGTGCAATGCGCCGCACCACCTCCGCGCAATGGCCGAATTCGGTTTGCTCCGACTTCAGGAACTTGCGGCGCGCCGGTGTATTGAAATACAGGTCGCGCACATCGATGGTGGTGCCGAGCGCACCGGAGGAGGGGGTTACTTGCCCTTCCTTGCCGCCCGAAATTTCCCAGGCATGCGGTGCGTCCGCAGTGCGCGACGTCAGCGTCAGCAGCGCCACTGAAGCGATCGATGCCAGCGCCTCGCCGCGGAAACCGAGCGTGCCGACATTTTCCAGGTCGGACAGCGAGGCGATCTTGGACGTCGCATGGCGGGCCAGCGCCAGCGGCATCTGGTCGGGAGGAATGCCGCGCCCGTTGTCGGTAATGGCGATGCGCTTGACGCCGCCTTCTTCCAGCCGCACGGTGATGTGCGTCGAGCCGGCGTCCAGCGCATTTTCCAGCAATTCCTTGACCACGGCCGACGGGCGGTCGACCACCTCGCCGGCGGCGATTTGGGAAATCAGTTGGTCGGAGAGTGCCTGGATCGGGCGGACGGGCATGTGCGGAGCGTTCATGCGCGAATTATATCGCCTGGCCCGGCTGCCCGTGGCCGCCGAGGGCAGGCAACGGACGTGCCGCAGCATATCGGGGACGGCCAATGGACGGTTTGGCAACGATTCGTCGAAGGCTTTTCTTGGCGCAAAAACTCTTTGCTTTTTTCAGAGATGGGGCTGGGGGTGCTGGTGTATGATTCCGCGGTCATTAAATGGAGCAAGAATGGATTTCATGCAATTCCTCGACATGATCTTGCATGTCGATAAATATCTTGGCACGGTCATCGAGCAGTACGGCACCATGGTGTACATGGTGCTGTTCGCGATCGTGTTTTGCGAAACCGGGCTGGTGGTACTGCCTTTCCTGCCGGGCGATACGCTGTTATTCATCGGCGGCGCGTTTTGCGCTACCGGCGCGATGAATCCGTGGCTGCTGTGCGCACTGCTGATCGTGGCGGCGGTCACCGGCAATACCGTCAATTACTGGATCGGCAGCGCCATCGGGTACAAGGTGTTCACCCACGACTACAAGTGGCTGGACAAAGCGGCGCTGCACAAGACCCATGCCTTTTACGAGAACCATGGCGGCAAGACTATCGTGCTGGCGCGCTTCGTGCCGATCGTGCGGACCTTCGCGCCGTTCGTCGCCGGCGTGTCGGACATGACCTTTGCCAAGTTCCAGGTATTTAATATCGCGGGCGCAGCGCTCTGGGTGGTCGGGTTGGTGGCGGCTGGTTTCTTTTTTGGCAATATCCCCGTGATTCGCGACCATTTGAATACCATCGTGCTGATCGGCGTGGGCGCGGCCGTGATCCCGCTGGCGCTCGGTGGCTTGTGGAAGATGGGGCGGAAGATCCTGAAATAGCGGGCGCCGTGCAAGCGGATGCTGTCCGGATGTAAAAAAGGCAAGCACTTGGTGCTTGCCTTTTTTATTGCGCGCTTTTTGATCAGGCGCTGATGCTGTCGATCAGTCCCATCTCGGCGCTCGACATGAGCTTGTCGATGTCGACCAGGATCAGCATGCGCTGATCGATGGTGCCCAGGCCGATCAGGTGATCGGTATTGAGCGCCGTGCCCATTTCCGGCGCCGGCTTGATCTGCTCCGGCGAGAGGGTGATCACGTCCGAGACGCTGTCGACCACGATGCCAACCACGCGCCCGCCGATGTTGAGGATGATGACGACCGTGAACTGGTCGTAGGTTGGAGTGCCGAGGTTGAACTTGATGCGCATGTCGACGATCGGCACGATGATGCCGCGCAGGTTCACCACGCCCTTGATGAATTCGGGCGCGTTGGCAATGCGCGTGACGGTTTCGTAGCCGCGGATTTCCTGCACCTTCAGAATGTGCACGCCGTACTCTTCCTTGCCCAGGGTGAAGGCGAGAAATTCTTGTGCGGCGATATCGGCCTGGTCGCCTGCGGCGGAGGCGTTGCTGGTTGGAGTTTGGATCATGGTGTCTGCCCCTTGCTGTTCTTTCTGGAGTTACGTCATCTTGTTCTTGGCCAGCGGCGGATTCTTCGCGAAATACTTGCGGATGCCCTTGAGCACCGCATGCGCCATCTGGTCCTGGTAGGCGTCGTCGGTCAGTTTCGCTTCCTCTTCCGGATTGGAAATGAACGCGGTCTCGACCAGGATGCTGGGAATGTCGGGCGCCTTCAGCACGGCAAAGCCGGCTTGCTCCACCGCGCCCTTGTGCAGGCGGTTGATGCCGCCCAGTTCGGCCAGCACCGCCTTGCCGAGCTTGAGGCTGTCGTTGATCTGGGCCGTGGTGGACAGGTCGAGCAGCACGCTGGCGAGCTGGCGGTCGTGCGTCTTGATATTGACGCCGCCGATCAGGTCGGCCGCGTTTTCCTTGTTCGCCAGCCAGCGCGCGGCGGTGGACGATGCCCCTTTTTCCGACAGCACGAACACCGACGAGCCGCGCGCGGTGGTTTCGACGAAGGCGTCGGCGTGGATCGACACGAACAGGTCAGCCTGCACCTTGCGCGCCTTGTTGACCCGCACGTGCAGCGGCACGAAGTAATCGGCGTCGCGCGTGAGCATGACGCGCATGTTGGGGTGTTCCTCGATCTTTCTCTTGAGCCGCCTGGCGATGGCGAGCACCACATCCTTTTCGCGGCTGCCGGAGCGGCCGATCGCGCCGGGGTCTTCACCGCCATGGCCGGGGTCGAGCGCGATGGTGATCATGCGCGTGATCGCCAGCGGCTTTTCATCCTTCGATTCGGCCTTGGCGAGCTGCAGTTCCGGCGTGGCCGGTTTTGCCGGCGCAATCGGTTCCGGCGCCGGCTGGACTTCGGGCATGGCTGCCGCAATAGGGGCGGGCTGTTCCGGGTTGTCCTGCCATTCGCCCTTGCGAATGAGCGCGGCGATCGGGTCCGGCGCGTTGACAGGATACAGGTCGAAGATCAGGCGGTGCTTGTATTCGCCGACCGGCGCCAGTGTGAACACCTGCGGATCGACCTGTTCCTTCAGGTCGAAGACCAGCCGCACTACGTTCGGCCGGTTCTGGCCGACGCGCACCTGCTTGATGTACGGGTCGTTGGACTGGATCTTGGCGACCAGCTCCTTCAAGGTCGGATTGAGCTCCAGGCCTTCGATGTCGACCACCAGCCGGTCCGGGTCCTTCACGAGGAAGTGATTGGTCTTGAGGTTGGTGTCGTTTTCGAGCGTGACACGGGTATAGTCGTCAGCCGGCCACACGCGCACCGCAAGGATTTGCGCGGCGTGGGACGGTAGCGGAGCGAGAACGGAGAGAAGCAGCGTGCCTCCCGCCTTCAGTACGGTACGCCGGGTGACGGCTGTTACAGGTTTGGCGCGAATTTGAGTCGATCGAGGCATTGACAACCCTGGTCTGACAATCCTTGTAATTCTATCTCACGTCCTTCGCCAAAGATGCTTAAAAGCACTTTTATGTCGGGCGGGGGCAACACGGGGTGCGCCTTTTCCGGCCATTCGACGATGCAGACGGTCTGTGCATTGAAATGCTCGCGAAAACCGGCGTCGAGGAATTCTTCCGGGCTCGCCAGCCGGTACAGGTCGAAGTGAATCACTTCGACCGGGCGGCCACCGATGACAACCGAATAGGGTTCGGCCAGCGTATAGGTCGGGCTTTTGACATGGCCGGTGTGGCCGGCCGCATGCAGCAACGCGCGCGTGAGCGTGGTTTTGCCTGCCCCCAGGTCGCCATGCAGGTAGATGGTCAGGCCGGGCATTAACGTGTGCGCGAGCCGGGCGCCCAGCTCGGCGGTGCCGGCCTCTTCATGAAGGTAGGTCTTGAAGTGCTGCATCTCTTAAAATAGCGGTTTGCTGTGTGCGGTGCTAACGGCGCCGATGGTAACGGATCGCGATGACTATTTCCGATGACAATCTTGCCACGCTTGTGCTCGCCATCAAAGCATGGGGGCGCGAGCTCGGCTTTGCGCAAATCGGTGTTGCCGACGTCGATCTCACGCGGGCCGAGCCCGGCTTGCAGGCGTGGCTGGACGCCGGTTATCACGGCGACATGCATTATATGGCAACGCACGGCATGAAGCGTGCGCGGCCGGCCGATCTGGTGCCGGGGACGGTGCGCGTGATCACCGCGCGCATGAATTATCTGCCGCGCGACATGGGCGACGGCTGGTGCGAGCGCGAGGTGCGCAAGGCGGAGGATGCGCAGGCTGCGGTGGTTTCCGTCTACGCGCGCGGACGCGACTACCACAAGGTGCTGCGCGCGCGCCTGCAGCAGCTGGCGCAGCGCATCGAGCACGAAGCCGGCGTCTTCGGCTATCGCGTCTTCACCGATTCGGCGCCCGTGATGGAAGTCGAGCTGGCCGAGAAATCCGGCATCGGCTGGCGCGGCAAGCATACCTTGCTGCTGAATCGCGATGCCGGTTCGATGTACTTCCTGGGCGAGATCCTGACCGACCTGCCGCTGCCGGTCGACGCGCCGGCCACGCGCCATTGCGGGCAGTGCCGCGCCTGCATCGACATCTGCCCGACGCAGGCCATCCTCGGCCCGTGCAAGCTCGATGCGCGGCGCTGCATCTCTTATCTCACCATCGAGCTGAGAGGCTCGATCCCCGTCGAGCTGCGCCCGCTGATCGGCAACCGCATCTACGGCTGCGACGAATGCCAGCTGGTATGCCCCTGGAACAAGTTCGCGCAGCGCGCGAGCCTGCCCGACTTCGATGTGCGCAACGGCCTGGACGGCGCGACGCTGGTCGAGCTGTTTGCGTGGGAGGAAGACGATTTCAATAGCCGCCTGGAAGGCAGCCCGATCAGGCGCATCGGACATGAATGCTGGCTGCGCAATCTGGCGGTCGGATTGGGCAACACATTGCGGCAGGCGCCCGATGCGGCGCACATCGTTGCGGCGCTCCAGGCGCGCGCCGGCCATCCGTCGGAGCTGGTGCGCGAGCACGTCGCGTGGGCGCTGGCGCAGGGCTCAAGCAGCCAGGCCCAGCCAGAACGGCAGCGTCAGGACTGAAAGCAGGGTGCCGGCCGAAATCAGGAAGGCGACGAACGGCCCATTGCCCCCCATGCGCGCGGCCAGCACATAGGCGCTGGAGGCGGTCGGCAGCGCGCAAAACGCAACCACGATCTGCAGCTGCAAGGCCGGCAGTCCGGCCCATCGTCCGAGGGCCAGGCCGGCCGCGGGCATGGCCAGCAGCTTGACCGCCAGGAAGTGGCTCGCCATTCCCTTGGCTTCGTGCAGCCCCGACAGGCGCAGGCCGGCGCCGACGGTGATCAGGCCCACCGCGATGGCGGCATTCGACATGCGCGCCAAGGTGGCGCCAATCACGTCCGGCAGGTGCAGGCCGAGCAGGTTGAACGCCAGGCCGCTGGCGGTGGCGATCAGCAGCGGGTTTTTCGCCAGTTCCGCCAGCAGGCCGCCGCTCTTGTGCACCAGCGCATGCACCGCCGCCATGTTGGCCAGCGGGACCGCAAAGCCGATGATCAGCGCCATGAGCGACGTGCCCTGTTCGCCGCCCAGGCGCGATGCGATCGCCAGCCCAATATAAGAGTTGAAGCGAAACGCCGTTTGCACGCCGGATTCGAACACCATCGGGCCGGCGCGGTAGAGCGGCCTGGCCAGCCAGCCGAGCGCAATGCCCGCCACCGATGCGCCGAGCGCCACCTGCAGCATCGTGCCGGTGCTGGCGAAGTCGAGCCGGGTGCGCGCGGTCGAATAGAACAGCAACGCCGGAAACAGCACGTAATAGATCATCTTTTCCAGCCCGCTCCAGAACGGCGCGCCCCAGTTGGTGCCGCGCATCAGTGCGAAGCCGAGCAGGATCAGCGCGAAATCGGGAAACAGGGTGGTGGCGATCGACATGAAGCGCGGCAGGCGGCGAAGAAGTGGATGCAGTGGCGGCGGCGATTGCGCCGGCTTACTTCAGGAGGCGCGCCAGTTCGACCGCCGTTTTCACGTTCATCTTGTCGAAGATATGCGCGCGGTGCACTTCGACCGTGCGCATGGAAATGCCGAGTTCGTCGGCGATCACCTTGTTCATCTTGCCAGCCAGGATCAGGTCGAGCACTTCACGTTCGCGGATCGACAGCGACGCCAGGCGCGAGTGCACCGCGGCGGCGGCGCTGGCTTCGCGGGAAGCCGCCAGCGCTTCCTGCACGCGGTCCATCAACTTGTTGTCGTTGAACGGCTTTTCGAAAAAATCGAAGGCGCCGCGCTTCAAGGTGTCGACCGCCATCGGCACGTCGCCGTGGCCGGTCAGGAAGATGACCGGCAGGCGCTGCGTCATGCCGCGCGCGGTGAGCGTGTCGAACAGCGCCGCGCCGCTGATGTCGGGCATGCGCACGTCGAGCAGCACGCAGTCGCCTGCGGGATCGAATGCGCTTGGCGCGTCCAGCGCAGACAGAAATGCCGCACCGCTGTCGTAGGCTCGGGCGTCGATCGAGCGCGATTGCGCCAGCCAGGTGAGCGAATCGCGAATGACTTCTTCGTCGTCGACAATGTGCAGCATTACGTCTCCAGGTGTTGCCGGATTTCATTCCGGATTTTTAGTGATTATATTCACACCCGCGCTGGTCGGGGCGACAAAGGCCAGCGTGCTAGCCGCTTTCGCTCTGGCTTTCGCCGGTTGTTGCCGAATCCGCCACATTTTCAGCCAGGATCGGCAATGTGAAGCGGAAGATCGTGCCGCCGCCCGGATTGTCCATGTGCACCATGGTCCCGCCATGGAATTCGACCGCCGTGCGGCAGATGTTCAGGCCCATGCCCATGCCTTCCGCCTTGGTCGAGAAAAACGGCGAGAACAGGCGCTGCGCCACGTCTTCCGGGATGCCGTGGCCGCGGTCGATCACCGAGATCGCCACGTTTTGCTGCGTGCTGGCCTCGCTGTCGAGTTCGGCCACGATGCGCAGAATGCGGCGTTCCGGCGCGACGTGTTGCATCGCCTCGATCGCATTGCGCGTCAGGTTCAGCAGCACCTGTTCGAGCATCACGCGATCGGCCAGCACTTCCGGCAGCCCGGGTTCGAGCTGGATGTGGGTCGCGACGAAAAATTGACGGGCCTGCAACTCCACCAGCGGAATCACGCTGTCGATCCAGTCCTGCACCGTGACCGGCTCGCGCCGCGGTTCGCGCCGCTTGACGAAGGTGTGCACGCTGCGGATGATCTGGCCGGCGCGCTGCGCCTGGGCCCCGGCCTTTTCCAGCGCCGGCTTGAGCATGTCGAGATCGATGCCGCCGCCGCGGTTGACGATCATGTTCAGCGCGCCCGTGGTGTAGCTGGAAATCGCCGCCAGCGGCTGGTTTAGTTCGTGCGCCAGGGTCGAGGCCAGCTCGCCCATGGTGGCCAGACGCGCGCTGGCTTGCAGCTGCTCCTGCTGGCGGCGGCTCAGGTCTTCCGCCTTCTTGCGGTCCGAAATGTCGAGGATCGAACCCATCCAGCCGGTTTGCCTGCCGCTGTCGTCCACCAGCGGCGACTCGAAGATCAGCACTGGAAAGCGCTCGCCGTTGGCGCGCTGGAACACCGTTTCGTACTGCGGCGTGACGGTGCCGGCCAGCACCTGAGTGAAGCGCTGCTGGTATTCATTCATCGCTTCCGGCGCCCAGTAGGCCATCGGCGGCCGCTTGCCGATCAGGTCCTCGGCCGGGATGCCGACCATTTCGCAAAATGCCGGATTGACATACGTGATGCGGCCCTCCAGGTCGCGCGCGCGCAAGCCGGTCATCAGCGAGTTTTCCATCGCGGTGCGGAAGGCGACCTGCCTGCGCAGTGCGCCTTCGGCCGCCAAGCGGCGGTTGATGTCGCGCCACAGCGCCCACAGGCTCCACAGCAAGCCGAGCGACAGCGCGATGACGGACGCCACCAAGAGGCTGGGCAGCAGCTTGGGGGCGCCCTTGACGCTGTTGGTGCGCAGCGTCAGCGTTGCTCCCGGCAAGTCCAGCATGCGCTGATGCGTGTAGACGCCGCGTCCCGGGCCGCCGGCGGTGCGCTTTTCGATGACTGCGTCGTCATGGTCGGTGATCGCGATTTCGTTGTCCTGTGCGAACCACCACGGCACCATCTCGTTCAGGATGCTCGACACGGAAAAGGTCGCCACCAGGCTGCCGGCATAGCTGTCCCCCATCAGCAGCGGAACATGATAATCAAGCAACATCGGCCCGCGCTGGCCGGACGGCGGCGCGGGCATGCTGTATTGCGGGCTTTTCGACTGGCGCGCATGTTCGGCGGCGTTGCGCGACGGCGGCGACAGGCGCTCGAGCGTGACCGGCTCGTCGTCGGTGGAGAGGACCGCCTTGCCGCTGGCGTCGAGCTGGGCTACGCGCACGAATTCGCGGTTGTTTTTGATGAGCGCCGTCAGGCGCTCGCGCAACCGGTTCGCCGACAGCGTGCCGGCGGTGATCTCGTTGGCGATCAGGCGCAGGTTTTCCTCGTCGCGGCCAAGCTGGAAGCGGATGGCCTGCTCCACCCACAGCGTATCGGCGATCAGCTGTTCCTGGCGCTCGGACGATTCCATGCGCTGGGTTTGCCACGGCAGCCACAGTAGCGTGGACAGGATCAGCAGCACCAGCAGGATCGGCAGCATCCAGCGCCAGCCTTGCCTGCGGCTGGGAAAAGCGAGGTTGAATCTCTGCCGGAGTGTGCGGGAGGCCATGGTCGGGACGTAGGGGACGATCGGTGGAACGCGGTTCATCCATCGGGACGGAGGGTTCCTAGTGTAGACGATCCGCAGCCGCAAGCCGATAGCGCCCGATTGTGGTTAACCACACTTGTTGGGCTTTCGCCAGATGCCGACAATGCCAAGGTAGACACGAAAGGTTTTGTAATCCATCCCGAAGGAGACATGCATGAAACTGAAAACCCTGGTATTCGCCTTGGCCGCCGCCGCCATCGTCAGCGGAAACGCGTTTGCGCAAGCGCCGATCGTCATCAAGTTCAGCCACGTGGTGGCCAACGACACGCCCAAGGGCAAGGCCGCCGATCGCTTCAAGGAGCTTGCCGAAAAGGCAACCAAGGGCCGTGTAAAGGTCGAAGTCTATCCGAACAGCACGCTGTACAAGGATAAGGAAGAGCTCGAAGCGCTGCAGCTGGGCGCGGTCCAGATGCTGGCCCCATCGCTGGCCAAGTTCGGCCCGCTCGGCGTGAAGGAATTCGAAGTGTTCGACCTGCCGTACATTTTCCCGGGCAAGGACGTGCTGTACCGCGTCACAGAAGGCCAGATTGGCAAGGACCTGTTCAAGAAGCTGGAGCCGAAGGGCATCACCGGCCTGGCCTACTGGGACAACGGCTTCAAGGTCATGTCCGCCAACAAGCCGCTGCGCACTCCGGCCGATTTTCGCGGTCTGAAGATGCGTATCCAGTCGTCCAAGGTGCTTGACGCGCAGTTCCGCGCCCTCGGCGCTAACCCGCAGGTGATGGCATTCTCCGAGGTGTACCAGGCGCTGCAGACCGGCGTGGTGGATGGCACCGAGAATCCGCCGTCCAACCTGTACACGCAGAAGATGCACGAAGTGCAAAAGCACGTGACGGTATCCAACCATGGTTATCTGGGCTATGCGGTGATCGTCAACAAGAAGTTCTGGGACGGCTTGCCGGCTGACATCCGCACCGCGCTGGAAGGCGCGATGAAGGATGCGACCAAGTACGCCAACGCGATCGCGCAGCAGGAAAACGACAAGTCGCTGGACGCCGTGCGCAAGTCCGGCAAGACCGAAGTCTACGTGCTGAACGACAAGGAAAAGGCTGAATGGCGCAAGGCGCTGCTGCCGGTGCAGACCTCGATGGCCGGCCGCATCGGACCTGACCTGATCCAGGCGGTCAACAAGGAAGCGGCGGCGCTGGGCTACAAATAAGCTGCGTGAAGTAATCAAGCAGCAAGGATATGCGGCTAGACGGTCAAGGACCGCCGGCCGCATATTTGCAAAATGGCACCGTCGGGTAATCGTTGCCGGCGGGGCTGAAAAGGAGAGTATATGAAGTTCCTCGATCATCTGGAGGAGTGGCTGATCGCCTTCCTGATGGGCGCGGCGACAATCATCACGTTTGTCGCGGTGCTGCATCGTTATGTATCCGGGTTTGCGATTCCGGGCCTGCAGGACTGGCTCATTTCGCTCAATACCAGCTGGGCCCAAGAGCTGACCATCTACATGTTCGTGTGGATGGCCAAGTTCGGCGCGGCCTACGGTGTGCGTACCGGCATCCACGTCGGCGTCGACGTGCTGATCAACAAGCTCAACACGCCGTGGCGCAACAAGTTCATCGTGTTCGGTCTGCTGGCGGGCGCATTGTTTACCGGCGTTATTGGCACGCTCGGCTTGAATTTTGTGCGCGAGCTCAGCAGCACCTCCAGCACTTCCGAAGTGCTGGAACTGCCGATGTGGATGGTGTATTCCGCCATTCCGCTCGGTTCTTACCTGATGTGCTTCCGCTTCCTGCAAGTGACGTGGAGCTTCATCAAGACCGGTGAACTGCCGAAGCACGACCCGTCGCATGTCGAAGGGCTTGAAAATGAAGACCTGACGGGGAGCCGGGTATGAACGCAGCCATTATTTTCGTCCTCTTGCTGGTGCTGATGCTGACCGGCATGCCGATCTCGATTTCGCTCGGCCTGACGGTGTTGACCTTCCTGTTCACGATGACGCAGGTGCCGATTGAATCGGTCGCACTGAAGTTGTTTACCGGCATCGAGAAGTTCGAGATCATGGCGATCCCGTTCTTCATTTTGGCCGGCAACTTCTTGACGCACGGCGGCGTCGCGCGGCGCATGATCAATTTCGCCACGTCCATGGTCGGCCACTGGCACGGCGGTCTGGCGCTGGCGGGCGTGGTGGCTTGCGCCTTGTTCGCGGCGGTGTCCGGTTCCTCGCCGGCGACCGTGGTGGCGATTGGCTCGATCATCATGCCGGCGATGGTGCGCCAGGGCTATCCGAAAGGCTTCGGCGCAGGCGTCATCACGACCTCCGGCGCGCTCGGCATCCTGATCCCGCCATCGATCGTGATGGTGATGTATTCGGTGTCGACCAATACCTCGGTGGGCAAGTTGTTCATGGCGGGCGTGATTCCTGGCTTGCTGCTGGCAACGTTCCTTGGCCTGACCACCTGGTTCCTGGCGAAGAAGAAAAACTATCCGCGCATGCAGAAGGCAACCTGGGGCCAGCGCTTCATTGCTTTTCGCAAGAGTGCCTGGGGCTTGCTGCTGATCGTGATCGTGATGGGCGGTATCTATACCGGTATCTTTACGCCGACCGAAGCGGCCGCCATGTCCGCCGTGTATGCCTTCATCGTCGCCGTGTTCGTCTACAAGGACATGGGACTGAAGCAGGTGCCGAAGGTCTTGCTGGATTCCGCCTCGATGTCGGCGATGCTGCTGTATATCATCACGAACGCTGTGCTGTTCTCGTTCCTGATGACCAGCGAAAATATCCCGCAGGCGATGGCCGGCTGGATCATGGACAAGGGCTTCGGGCAGATTTCCTTCCTGCTGGTGGTGAACGTGCTGCTGCTGTTGGCCGGTAACGTGATGGAGCCGTCGTCGATCGTGCTGATCATGGCGCCGATTCTGTTCCCGGTAGCGACCGCGCTCGGCATCGATCCGGTGCACTTCGGCATCATCATGGTGGTGAACATGGAAGTCGGTATGTGCCATCCGCCGGTGGGCTTGAACCTGTATGTGGCGTCCGGCATCACGAAGATGGGCATTACCGAGCTCACGGTCGCGGTCATGCCGTGGCTGCTGACGATGGTCGGCTTCCTGTTGCTGATCACCTATGTTCCGCAAATCTCGTTGTGGTTGCCGAGCCTGATGTATTGATCAGACTAAGCTGTTCGGCAACAAAAGGCGCGCCCACAAGGCGCGCCTTTTTTCATCTATCCTATGGCAATGGATAAATCTTCCGTTACCGCATTGATCGACCGTACGGCGCTGTCCGACGCGGCATCCGCTCAGCCCTTGTCAGCCATGTTTTCCGCCATCGTCGTCGCGCCGTTCGGTGGATTCGGCATTCGCACCGACGTCGGTGCCGTGCGCGAACTGGTGTACCTGCCGAAAAGTTTCGGCGAAAAGGCGCCGGTCGACGCCCTGTCCGAACAGGCAGCGCGCCAGATCGCGCATTATCTTGCCGATCCGGATTTCCGCTTCGATCTGCCGCTGTCCGAAGCCGGCACGGCATTTCAACGCCGGGTGTGGGATGCCATTTGCGCCATTCCGCGCGGGCAGGTGCTGACCTACGGCCAAGTCGCCAAACAGATCCGTTCCGCGCCACGGGCGGTCGGACAAGCGTGCGGTGCGAATTGGTTTCCGATCATCATTCCCTGCCACCGCGTCACCGCCGCTGGTGGACTGGGCGGCTTTTCGAACCACGACGAGGCGGACGGTTTTCACTTGGGCGTCAAGCGCTGGCTGCTGGCGCATGAAGGCGTGGCGGGCTATTGATGACCGATGGTGTTGCTGCTCCGCCCGCAGCCGATCAGGGCGCGATCGACGAATTTTGCGATACGCTGTGGCTGGAAGACGGTCTTGCCAAAAACACGCTGGACGCCTACCGGCGCGACCTGAGCCTGTTCGCGGACTGGCTTGCCCAGGAGCGCGGCAAGACGCTGTACGCGGCGACAACGGAGGACTTGAACGCTTATTTCGCGGCGCGCCATGCCAGCACCAAGGCGACTTCCGCCAACCGCCGTCTTGCCTCTTTAAAGCGCTTCTATCAGTTCGCGCTGCGCCAGCACAAGATCGATGTTGATCCCTGCCTGAAGCTGAAATCGGCCAAGCAGCCGCCGCGTTTTCCCAGGACCCTGACCGAGATGCAGGTGGAGGCGCTCTTGGCCGCGCCCGACGTGAACACGCCGCTCGGCTTGCGCGACCGCACCATGCTGGAGTTGATGTACGCCAGCGGCTTGCGCGTGTCGGAACTGGTGTTGCTCAAAACGATCGAGCTGGGCATGAACGAAGGCGTGCTGCGCATTACCGGCAAGGGCGGCAAGACGCGGTTGGTGCCGTTCGGCGAGGAAGCGCGGGACTGGATCGAGCGTTACCTGAAGCAGGCGCGTTTTGCCATCCTCAACGGGCAGGTCGACGACGCCTTGTTCGTCACCGGGCGCGGCGGCGCCATGACGCGCCAAATGTTCTGGATGCTGATCAAGAAGTACGCGCTGCGCGCGCAGATCAATGCGCCGCTATCGCCCCACACCTTGCGACACGCATTCGCGACGCATCTGCTCAATCACGGCGCCGACCTGCGTGTCGTGCAATTGCTGCTCGGGCACGCCGATATATCGACAACGCAAATCTATACGCATGTGGCGCGCGAACGCTTGAAGAAACTCCATGCGCAACATCATCCGCGCGGCTGAGGCCGGGCGGGGAAGAACTGCGCCGCCGGGCTGCCTACCGGGTCAATGAGTGTTACAAATCGTAAAGCTTGCATCGCGCCGGGCACGCTGCACAGATACTTGTAGTGCCCACAGGGGAGGGCTCGTTCTGTGGGCAATCGGGGAAGGAATGCGCTATGCCGACGATTCGCAAGGAAGGATTTCTTTTTGATAATCAGGGCGGAATGGCCTTGCAATTCCTCAATTTGAGCTGGCCTGTGTTTTGTTAAATTTTATGCCTGTCACTTTGCTGGAGCGTTTTCGATGGAAGTCTTGCGGACTATTTCTTATATTGCGCTGATCGTCGCCACCCTCACCGCCACTTACATGGTGTCGCAGATCTGATTTTGTGCGGCATCGGACGGCGCTTGTTGTGGGCGCCGGCAGAATGCAAAACGGGCCGCGTGATGCGGCCCGTTCTCATTTCGTTAAATCAACGAATTATTTGCGTGCGCGATTGGCGGTTTTATCGGCCGCTTGCGAGAACTGGTTGACTGCCGAGTTCATGTTCGCTTCCATGACTTCGACCGCTTGCTTGGTGGTTTTGCTGAATTGCTCGTAGCCGGCATTCGCATTGGTAATGGCCGATTTGACGATCGCAACCACGTTTTCCGTGCCGGCAGGCGCATTCTTCGACACGTCTTCGACCAGTTCGGTTACCTTGCGGCCGGTTTCGGCGAACTGCTCTTCGGCTGCGCGGGTGAATTCCGCCTGGGCATTGGTGGCAATTCCCGCCAGATGACGGCCATAGGCAATCGCCTTGGCGGCAGCCGGTTGCGCCTGGGCCGCGGTCAGGGAAAAGAATTCCTGCGGATCCTTTGCGCTCAACAACTGCTTGGCGGCGATCGAGGAATCTTCCAGCGACGCCTTCGCCACGTTGAGATTCAGGTCGACTACTTTTTCAACGCTTTCAAAGGCTTTGCTGGTCAGGTTGGTCAGCAGCGACAGCTGGGCTTCCAAATTCGCCTTGGCGACGTTGGAAAATTGTTCGGGGATCGGGAACATGGATTTCTCCTTGGAATAAATAAGCATCGGATGAATAGGCACGCAATATTGTGCGGTGCAACAATATGTATTGTAAGGGCGAACCCGGGGAAGTCAAGTGATTTTTGTGCGTTGCACAAAAACGGTCAAACCATGCATGAAAATGGCATTTGTGAATAAGAGAAGGATGGTTGTACCTTGCATTCCGGCCATATTCCGGAACAAGGAATGACAAGGCGCGATGGGCCTTGCTGATGTCGTTTTATCACAGACGACTTTTATCAGGATCAGTGCACAAGCCCGATCGGTACGGTCATTGAGCTTGCTCAAGTGCCGCATGCCAACTTGCTTGTTTGGCATTCTTTGCGCGCGAGCGGCAGATGGGGCATCGCAACCCGGCTTTCTTGCTGCATAATGTCGCCCAGTTTTTTGGATTGGCGCTATGGCAAAGAAAGAGCATGTGTCGGAAACGCCGGCCACGCAGTTCCTGCGCAAGCATGGCATTGCGTTTTCCGAGCATCCCTACGACTACGAAGAGCACGGCGGCACCGCCGTGTCCGCGCGCGAACTGGGCGTCGACGAGCATCATGTCGTCAAAACCCTGATCATGCAGGACGAGGCGGCCAAGCCGCTGATCGTGCTGATGCACGGCGACCGCAAGGTATCGACCAAGAACCTGGCGCGCCAGATCGGCTGCAAGTCGGTCGAGCCGTGCAAGCCGGAAGTCGCCAACCGGCATTCCGGCTTCCTGGTTGGCGGCACCTCGCCGTTCGGTACCAGGAAGGCGATGCCGGTGTATGTGGAAGAGAGCGTGCTGGCGCTCGACAAGATTTATATCAATGGCGGACGGCGCGGTTACCTGGTGGGTATCGATCCGCGCGCCATTTTGCAAGTGCTGCCGGCCAAGCCGGTCACGTGCGCGCTGGAAGAGTGAGCACGGCACTTTTGTTGAAAGGGAGAGAATGAATACATTGCTGTTGACGATCGCGGCCTACCTGATCGGATCGATTTCGTTTGCGGTCGTGGTGAGCAAGGCGTTTCGCCTGGCCGATCCGCGCACCTACGGCTCGAAGAATCCGGGCGCGACCAACGTGCTGCGCAGCGGGAACAAGGCGGCCGCGGCATTGACGCTGCTGGGCGACTGCGTGAAGGGCTGGCTGGCGGTGTGGCTGGTGCAGCAGTATGGACCGCAATTCGGCGTCGGCGACGATGGCGTCGCGCTGGTGGCGCTGGCCGTGTTCCTCGGGCACCTGTGGCCGGTGTTCTTCCGGTTTGTCGGCGGCAAGGGCGTCGCGACCGCCCTGGGCGTGCTGCTCGGCCTGAATGGCTGGCTGGGGCTGGCGACGCTGGTCACCTGGCTGGTGGTCGCGTATGCCTTCCGCTATTCGTCGCTGGCGGCATTGATCGCCAGCGTGTTTGCGCCGTTCTATTACGGCCTGTTGTTCGGTTTCGACGCGAAACTGCTGGCCGTGCTGGTCATGAGCGCGCTGCTGATCTACCGCCATCGCCAGAATATTGCGAACCTGATGGCGGGCAAGGAAAGCAAGATCGGCAGCAAGAAGAAGTAAGAAGCAGGCCTTACACGTTTTTCAACTCGTCCAGCGGCCAGCGCGGCCTGACATTGAAGGCATAGTCGCGCCGCGCCGCATGCGGATTGATCTGCAGGCGCATCGCGCCGGCAAACGCGATCATCGCGCCATTGTCGGTGCAGAATTCCAGTTCCGGGTAGTACACGCGGAAGCGCCGCTTGTGCGCCGCCGCGTCGAGCGCCTCGCGCAGCTGGCGGTTGGCGCCGACGCCGCCGGCGATCACCAGCTTCTTCAAGCCCGTCTCCTTCAGCGCCGTCACGCATTTCGCCACCAGCACATCGACGATCGCGTCGACGAAGGCGCGCGCCACATTCGCCTTGTCCTGTTCGCAGATATTGGTGATCTGGTTCTTCACCACCGTCAGCACGGCCGTCTTCAGGCCGGAAAAGCTGAAATTCAAATCCTTCGAATGCAGCATCGGACGCGGCAGCTTGTAGACGCCGGGGTCGCCGAATTCGGCCAGGCGCGAAATCGCCGGCCCGCCGGGGTAGCCGAGGCCGAGCAGCTTGGCCGACTTGTCGAACGCTTCGCCGGCCGCGTCGTCCAGCGTCTCGCCCAGCAGCGTGTACTGGCCGACGCCGTCGACGCGCATCAGCTGGGTATGGCCGCCCGAGACGAGCAGGGCGACAAACGGAAAGGAGGGCGGGTCGCGCGACAGCAGCGGCGACAGCAGGTGGCCTTCCAGGTGATGCACGCCCAGCACCGGCCTGTCCAGTGCCAGCCCCAAGCCGCAGGCGACCGACGCGCCCACCAGCAGCGCGCCGGCCAGTCCCGGCCCCTGGGTGTAGGCGATGGCGTCGATGGCCGAACGCGGCACATCCGCATTCTTCAAGACCTGCTCCAGCAGCGGGATGGCGCGCCGGATATGGTCGCGCGAGGCCAGTTCCGGCACCACGCCGCCGTATTCCTCGTGCATGGCGACCTGCGAGTGCAGGGCATGCGCCAGGAGGCCGCGTTGTGTGTCGTACAACGCGATGCCGGTTTCATCACAGGAGGATTCGACGCCGAGGACAATCATGGGATGGCAGGCTTCTTGCAAAGCCTCATTGTAAAGGAAAGCGTTATTCCAGGCCCTTACTATCCTCTCCCGTCATGACAGATTCCAGACACCTCAAAATCGTCGTCGTCAATTCCCTCGTCGCGCCACAAGGCGCAAGCCCCGCAGCGCAAGTGCAGGCCGAGCGTGCCCGCGCGCTGCGCATCGGCTTGCTCGAAGGCGGCTACAACATCCTGGCCGCATTGCCGCCGGACGCCGACCTGGAAGAGCAGATCGCGCAGCTGCAGCCGGACGTGATCATCGTCGACGAACAGTCGGACGCCGCCCTCAAAAAAGTGGTGGCCGCCACAGCCAACGAGCGCCGGCCCATCGTCTGCTTCACCGAGGATAACGACAAGGTCAAGATGCAGGCCGCCATCGAAGCCGGGGTGTCTGCCTACGTCGTGGCAGGCCTGTCGGCCGAGCGCGTCAAGGCGGTGCTGGACGTGGCGCTGGCGCGCTTCGAAGTCGACCAGAAGCTGCGCCTCGAACTGTCCGAAACCAGGCTCAGGCTGGCCGAGCGCAAGGTGATCGAGCGCGCCAAGGGGCTGCTGATGGAGCGACATCGCTGCACCGAGGACGAGGCCTACCGCAAGCTGCGCCGGCTGGCGATGGACAAGAACCTGAAGCTGTCCGACGTGGCGCAGCGCATGATCGACGTCGCCGACCTGCTCATTTGAGTGCGGCATCGGCATGCGGAGCACGATAACGGTGCGCCGGCCAGCGCCGCCAAGGACGCCTCCTGGACGGCATGAGCGACAAGCGAGGACATGGAACTCGACATGCCACGTGCCCCGCTATAACCCCCTTACGACCGCCAGGTAGAGCAGCAGCAGGTTGGCCACGATCGACACTGCCGCGACTGCCCGCCACAGTGCCGCCGGGTCGCGCTTTGCCAGTGGCATCGCGGGGCGTGCCGCAATCGGGCCGGACGCTCCGCGCTCGAGCGCCAGCAGGAATTCTTCCGCCGTCTCGAAGCGGTCTGCCGGATCGCGCGCAACCGCCTTGAGCAACACGTTCTCCAGCCACAGCGGAATATCCGGACGGTAGCGGCTGGGCGGCGCCGGGATGCCGAAGCGCGGATGCTGGAAAGGCTCGATCTCGCCGTACGGGTAGCGCCGTGTCAGCATGAAATACAGGGTGACCCCGGCGGCGTAGACGTCGGTCTGGCGCGACGGCGGCGCGTTGTCGAATTGTTCCGGGGCGAGGAAGGACGGGGTGCCCGCCTGCGGGTGCGCCTGCGCCCTGACGTCGCCGTCTTCCAGGCCGGACTGCGCCACGCCGAGGTCGAGCAGCCGCAATTCGCCGTCGGCGCCGAGGTGCACGTTGGCCGGCTTGATGTCGCGGTGGATGATGCTGCGCCGGTGCAGCGCACCGACGGCGCGCACCAGCCTGGTTCCGTGCGCAATCGCTTCCGGTGCGGTGAAATGGGCGCCTGCGTCGATCATTTGCTGCAGCGTCTGGCCCTCGTGCCAGGTCGTCAGGTAATACAGGTAATTCCTTTGCTGCGGCGTGATCACCTGTGGAAAGAAGCGCGCGACCACGCGTTTCGCCAGCCATTCCTCGTGCGCGAAGGCCGAGCGCTCCTGCGCGTCGTCGGCCCGCTCCGGATGCAGCGTCTTCAGCACCAGCCGGCGCTGCGACGCCGGATCGACCACGCGATAGAGCAGCGTCGCCCGCGACGCGTGAATCACGGCTTCCACCCGATAGCCGTCCAGGGTCTGGCCGACCTTGAGCCGGGGCGGCAGAGGCAATTGCCGCGATGCCGACAGCGCGTCGCGCAGGTTTTCTTCGGGCAGCGCCTTGATCTGCAATACCAGCGCGCTGCTGTTGTCGCTGGAGCCGGCGTCGAGCGCAGCCTGCACCAGTGCATCGGCGGCGAGGGCGGGATCGGCGCGGCCGGCGGCGAGTTCGGCCAGATGGCGTCCGATGTCGTGTTCGGCAAGGCTGGCCCATACGCCGTCGCAGGCGAGCAGGAACACGTCGCCTTGCCGCGACTCGCCCATCCCGTGATCGATCGCCAGGCGTGAATCGAGGCCCACGGCGCGCGTCAGCACGTGCTGCATCTCGGGCCGGTCCCACACGTGATCGGTCGTCAGCCGCGACAGCTTGCCCTCACGCAGCAGATACAGCCGGGTGTCGCCCACGTGCGCGAAGTAGTAGAAGCCGCCGCGCAGCACGACGGCCGTCAGCGTGGTTGCCATGCCCGCCAGCTCCGGGCGCGCCGAGCCCTGTCTTTGCACCCAGCTGTTGATTGCCTTGATCACGCGGTCGAGCGCCTGCGTCACCGGCCAGGTATCGGGCGTGGCGTAGTAGTCGGCGAGCAGGCCGCGCACCGTATACTCCGATGCATCGCGCCCGCCGGCGTTGCCGGATACGCCGTCGGCGATGGCTGCGATCAGGCCCTTGGCCGACAGTTCCGGCTCGTTGGGCGTGACCATGCCGACGAAGTCTTCGTTGCGGTTGCGAAGGCCGGCGACAGTGGCATGGCCGGCGGCGACGGACAGGGGCATGAGCTGTGGCGGAACTGGGGGCGGTGCAGTGATTCTAGATCTTTGCGGCCGTCATTGCCGCGCTGCCCCACGTGGTGCGCCAGCGCGTCTTGACCATGGTCAGTCCGAGCAGCGCCAGGACCGCAAGCGAGGAAAACAGCGTCAGGCCGAACTGGTAGCTGCCGGTGAGCTGCTTCGAGTAGCCGAGGCTGGAGGCCAGATAAAAGCCGCCGACGCCACCGGCCATGCCGACCAGACCGGTCATCACGCCGATCTCCTTGCGAAAGCGCTGCGGCACCAGCTGGAATACCGCGCCGTTGCCGGTACCCAGCGCCAGCATCGCCGCCACGAACACGGCGAGCGCGGCGATATACGACGGCATGCCGAAGCTGGCGATGAACAGGAAGCTGGCGGCCAGCACGTACATGATCGACAGCGTCTTGATGCCGCCGATGCGGTCGGCGATCACGCCGCCCAGCGGGCGAACTATCGAACCGGCGAACACGCAGGCCGCCGTCAAATAGCCGGCGGTTACCGGCGACAGGCCGTACTGGCTGTTGAAGTAGATCGTCAGCGACGACGCCAGGCCGGAGAAGCCGCCGAAGGTCACGCTGTAGAAGAACATGAACCACCATGCGTCCTTGTCCTTCAATACGTGCAGGTATTCGACCAGGGCTTTTGCCGGCGGCGCCGCCGGCGCATCCTTGGCGAACGCCATGTATACCAGGAAGGCGATGGAAAGCGGGATCAGGCACAGGCCGAACACGTTTTGCCAGCCGAACGCGAGCGCCAGCGACGGCGCAAACAAGGCGGCAAACGCGGTGCCGGAGTTGCCGGCGCCGGCGATGCCAAGCGCCGTGCCCTGATGCTCCGGAGGATACCAGCGCGACGCCAGCGGCAGCGCGACCGCGAACGCGGCGCCGGCCACGCCCAGCAGGATGCCGAGCGTGAGCATGGCGTCGTAGCTGTTCAACTGCCCGAGCCATGCCCACGTCAGCGCAGCGATCACGACGACCTGGCCGATGGCCCCCGCCTTCTTCGGCTTCAGATGATCGACCAGCACGCCCATGACGATACGCAGCAGCGCGCCTGCCAGCAGCGGGGTGGCGACCATTAAGCCCTTTTGCGCCGGGCTGAGCCCGAGATCACGCGAGATCTGCACCGCCAACGGCCCGAGCAGCACCCACACCATGAAGCTCAGATCGAAATAGAAAAAGGCAGCGAGCAGGGTCGGTGTATGGCCCGCCTTCCAGAATGACGTTTTCATGAGGCTCCTTTGTATCCAATGTTGAAATCGTGTGTTCCTATGCAATCGCCATGCCATTCAGTGTTGTGCAGTGATGGCGCGCATACGCGTATCGACGTTGTGCATGGCGCATAGCGGCGCGCGGCGCCGCACCGCGTCAGTGCGGATTTCTCTTCAATTCAGTGCATTTCCCCGGCGAAGCGACTGGCACCGCTTTTGCTAATCCGATGTGGGAACGTTTTCTGACATAGCTTTAATGGCGAAGCTGCAATGAAGGGAGCTTTAATGAAGAAGCTGAAATTGGTCATGGTCGGCAACGGCATGGCTGGCACGCGTACGCTCGAGGAACTGCTGAAGATCGCGCCGGGCATCTACGACATCACGGTGTTCGGCGCCGAACCGTACGCGAACTACAACCGCATCCTGCTGTCGCCCGTGCTGGCGGGCGAACAGACCATCGAGGACATCATGCTGAACGATGTCGACTGGTATCGTGAAAATGGCATCACGCTCCATCTCGGGAAAAAAATCACCAGGATCGACCGCGTCAGGCGCCAAGTCATCGCGCAAGACGGCACGGTCGCAGAATACGACCGCCTGCTGCTGGCCACCGGCTCCAATCCGTTCATCCTGCCGGTGCCGGGCAAGGACCTCAAAGGCGTGATTTCCTACCGCGATATCCAGGATACCAATGCGATGATCGAGGCGGCCAAGGTGCACAAGCACGCGGTCGTGATCGGCGGCGGCCTCTTGGGTCTGGAAGCGGCCAACGGCCTGAAGCAGCGCGGCATGGACGTGACCGTGGTGCACTTGCCGGCCTGGCTGATGGAGCGCCAGCTCGACCCTATCGCGGGCAAGATGCTGCAAAAGTCGCTGGAAGACCGCGGCCTGAAATTCCTGCTCGATAAGAATACGAAGGAGCTCGTCGGCGATGAAGAGGGCGGAACGTGCGGCCAGGTGCAGGCGATCCGCTTTACCGACGGCCTCGAAATCCCGGCGCAGCTGGTGGTGATGGCCGTCGGCATCCGCCCCAACACGGCGCTGGCCGAATCGGCCGGCCTGTACTGCAACCGTGGCATCGTCGTCAACGACACCATGCAGACCTTCGATCCGCGTATTTACGCCGTGGGCGAATGTGTCAACCATCGCGGCACCGCCTATGGCCTGGTCGCACCGCTGTTTGAGATGGCAAAGGTGTGCGCCAACCACCTGGCCAACTTCGGCATCGGCCGCTACCAGGGCTCGGTCACGTCGACCAAGCTGAAGGTCACCGGCATCGACCTGTTCTCGGCAGGCGAATTCATGGGTGGCGAAGGCGTCGAGGAAATCGTGCTGTCCGACCCGATCGGCGGCGTCTACAAGAAGCTGGTGATCAAGGACGACAAGCTGGTCGGCGCCTGCCTGTACGGCGACACGGTGGACGGCGGCTGGTATTTCAAGCTGCTGCGCGAGGGCAAGAGCATTGGCGAGATGCGCGACACGCTCATGTTCGGCGAATCCAATACCGGCCGCCCCGGCGACGCCGGCCAC
Organism: Noviherbaspirillum autotrophicum; assembly: GCF_000818395.1. Classification (GTDB taxonomy): domain Bacteria; phylum Pseudomonadota; class Gammaproteobacteria; order Burkholderiales; family Burkholderiaceae_D; genus Noviherbaspirillum; species Noviherbaspirillum autotrophicum. The sequence goes on from NZ_JWJG01000028.1 coordinate 2,193,167, forward strand.
GAGGGCCATACGCGGGCGGCGGCGATGCCGGACGAGGCCGAGGTATGCGGCTGCAACGGCGTGTGCAAGGGCACCATCGTCAAGGCGATCAAGGAGAAGGGGCTGTTCACGCTGGAAGACGTGCGCAAGCACACCAAGGCGTCGGCTTCCTGCGGCTCCTGCACCGGGCTGGTCGAACAGATCATCATGGCGACCGTCGGCGACTATTCGATGTCGAACAAGGCCAAGCCGCTGTGCGGCTGCACCGACTACACGCACCAGGAAGTGCGCGACGCGATAAAGGTCAACAAGCTGCTGACGATTGCCGGTGCCATGCAATTCCTGGAATGGCGCACGCCGAACGGCTGCGCGACCTGCCGGCCCGCTTTGAACTATTACCTGATCTCGACCTGGCCGCACGAGGCGAAGGACGACCCGCAGTCGCGCTTCATCAACGAGCGCGCGCACGCCAATATCCAGAAGGACGGCACCTATTCCGTGATCCCGCGCATGTGGGGCGGCGAGACCAATGCCTCCGAGTTGCGCCGCATCGCCGACGTGGTCGACAAGTACAACATCCCGACGGTGAAGGTCACCGGCGGCCAGCGCATCGACCTCTTGGGTGTGAAGAAGGAAGACTTGCCGGCGGTGTGGCAGGACCTCGGCATGCCGTCGGGTCACGCGTATGCGAAGGCGCTGCGCACCGTGAAAACCTGCGTCGGCTCCGAATGGTGCCGCTTCGGCACGCAGGATTCGACCCTCATGGGCCAGCAGCTCGAGCGCGCATTGTGGCGTATGTATGCGCCGCACAAGGTCAAGATCGCGGTCTCCGGATGTCCGCGCAACTGCGCGGAGTCGGGCATCAAGGACGTCGGCGTGATCGGCGTGGACTCGGGCTGGGAAATCTATGTTGCCGGCAATGGCGGCATCAAGACCGAGGTCGCGCACTTCTTCGCGAAGGTGAAAACCCATGAAGAGGTGCTGGAATATTCCGGCGCCTTCCTGCAGCTGTATCGCGAGGAGGGCTGGTATCTGGAGCGCACCGTGCATTACGTGTCGCGGGTGGGATTGGATCATGTGAAGAAAAAGATTCTGGACGACGCCGAAAACCGCAAGGCGCTCTACGAGCGATTGCTGTTCTCGCTCGACGGCGAACCCGATCCGTGGCACGAGAAGGAAAAGGCGCAGGTCGACGAACGCCAGTTCGCGCCGCTGTCCGTGTAAGGCGGGAAAAATGGGCGCGGCTCGGGCCGCATCGGATCGATGAAAGGAGCGGCGATGAAACTGTATCTGGCTGCGGTCGTGCTGACCATGTCTGCAACGGCGATCATCGTCAACACCTGCATTGCCTACAGCATGCCGGGCCGGGCTGCGCCCGCCAACATATACCAACTGAACTGAAGGGATCGAAATGTCTCAACAATGGAAAGCCGTCTGCCATGTCGCAGATATCCCGGTGCTCGGCGCACGGGTCGTCAAGCGGGCAGGGGGACACGATGTGGCGATTTTCCGCAATGGCGAAGACAAGGTATTCGCGCTGCTTGATCGTTGCCCGCACAAGGGCGGTCCGCTATCGCAGGGCATCGTGTTCGGTGAGCACGTCGCCTGCCCGCTGCACAACTGGAGTATCGGCCTCGATTCCGGCTGCGCGAATGCGCCTGACGAAGGCTGCACGCCGAAGTTCAGCGTCAAGGTCGAGGATGGCAAGGTGTTCCTCGATGTCGCAGAACTGAATTCCGTGGCAATTGAGGTCAAGGCTGCATGACGACATTGCGCGAAACGAAGACCGCCTGCTGCTACTGCGGCGTCGGCTGCGGCGTGATCGTCGAATCCGACGGTGAACGGATCACCGGCGTGCGCGGCGACCCGCAGCATCCGGCCAATTTCGGGCGCCTGTGCTCCAAGGGCAGCACGCTGCACCTGACGGCGAATCCGGTGCTGCAGCAGCAGGTGCGCGCGCTGCATCCTGAGTTGCGCACTGCGCGCGGCGCGCCGCGCGCGCCGGCGGCATGGGGCGAGACGCTCGACTTCATCGCGCGCAGGTTTGTGAGCACGATCCGGGAACACGGCCCCGACAGCGTCGGCTTCTATATCTCCGGCCAGCTGCTGACCGAGGATTACTATGTGTTCAACAAGCTGGCCAAGGGGCTGATCGGCACCAACAACATCGACACCAATTCGCGCCTGTGCATGTCGAGCGCGGTGGCCGGCTACAAGCAAACGCTGGGCGCGGATGCGCCGCCAGTGTGCTACGAGGACATCGACCATGCGGACCTGATTTTCATCGCCGGCTCCAACATGGCGTATGCGCATCCGGTGCTGTATCGCCGCGTCGAGGAGGCGCGCCGGCGCAACCCGTCGCTGCGCATGATCGTCGCCGACCCGCGCCGCACCGATACGGCGCGCGATGCCGACCTGTTCCTGCCGATTTTGCCCGGCACCGACGTGGCGCTGTTCAACGGTATGCTGCATGTCTGCCTGTGGGAAGGCCTGGTCGACACCGCCTATATCGACGCGCACACCGAAGGCTTTGCCGAGCTCAAGCGCACGGTGCGCGATTACACCCCGGCCTACGTCGCCGAGTTGTGTGGCATTGGCGAGGATGACCTGATCCGGGCCGCGCGCTGGTTCGGCCAGGCGAAGGCGGCGTTGTCGTTCTATTGCCAGGGGCTGAACCAGTCATCGTCCGGCACGGCCAAGAATGCGGCGCTGATCAACCTGCATCTGGCTACGCGCCAGATCGGCAAGCCGGGAGCAGGCCCCTTTTCGCTGACCGGACAGCCCAATGCGATGGGCGGGCGCGAGGTCGGCGGGCTGTCCAACCTGCTGTCCGCGCATCGCGACATGGCCGATTCGCAGCATCGGGCGGAAGTGGCGCGGCTGTGGGGCGTGGAGTCGGTACCGGCCACGCCGGGCAAAACCGCGATCGAGATGTTCGAGGCGGTGCGGCGCGGCGAGATCCGGATACTGTGGATCGTCTGCACCAACCCGGCACAGTCGCTGCCCGCGCAGCGCATGGTGCGAGAGGCGCTGGAAAAGGCCGAGCTGGTGATCGTGCAGGAAGCCTACCGGACCACCGCCACCGTCGCCTATGCAGATGTGGTGCTGCCGGCCACGACCTGGGGCGAGAAGGAGGGCACGGTGACCAATTCCGAGCGCCGCATCACGCGCGTCAATGCCGTGCTGCCCGGCCCGGGACAGGCGCGCCATGACTGGGAAATCGCGGTCGATTTCGCGCGGCGGCTGGAAACGATGCTGGAAAGGACCGGCACGCTCTTTCCATACACGACGACCGAACAGATCTGGAACGAGCACCGCGAATCGACGCGCGGGCGCGACCTCGACATCACTGGCCTGTCTTACCGCATCCTGGAGCAGCAGGGGCCGCAGCAATGGCCGTTTCCCGAGGGCGCGGCGCAGGGGCGCAAGCGCCTGTACGAGGATGGCGTCTATCCGACCGCGAGCGGGCGCGCGCGCTTCGTCGACACGGCGTACCAGCCGGTGGCCGAGCCGGTCGATGCCCGCTATCCGCTCCGCCTGACCACTGGACGGCTGCGCGACCAGTGGCATGGCATGAGCCGCACCGGCACCGTGGCGCAGTTGTTTTCGCACGCGCCGGAGCCGTCGGTGGCGATGGCGCGGGTCGACATGGAGCGCCGGCTGATTGCTGACGGCGACCTGGTGCATGTGACCAGCCGGCGCGGCTCGCAAATCCTGCCGGCCTTCGCCGGCGACGACATGCGCGCCGGGCAGGCTTTCATCGCGATGCACTGGGGCGAGGAATACCTGTCCGGCCGCAACGGCGGTTTCGGCGTCAATGCGCTCACGCTGCCGGCGCTGTGCCCAGCGTCGAAGCAGCCGGAACTCAAGCACGCGGCGGTCAAGATCCTGAAGGCGGAGCTGCCGTGGCGCTTCGTCGTGTTCGGATGGTCGCCGCCGGAACAGGCGCTCGCCTTGCAGGCCGGGCTGAGGCCGCTGATGCGCCGTTTCTCGTATGCGTCCTGCACACTGTTCGGCCGGGAAAAAAATGGCGTGCTGTTCCGGGCGGCCGACGATTATCCGGCGGACGCTGCGCTGCTCGACGAGATCAAGGCGCGCTTCGGCATCATGGGGGCGCAGGTGCTGCGCTACGACGACAGAAAGCGCGGCCATGCGCGCCATATCCTGGTCGCCGACGGCAGGTTGGCCGCCGTCGCGCTGTCGGGCGACATCTCGGCGGAGCGCTGGCTGAAGGAATATCTGGAAGCGGGGCAGCCGGTGGCCGCGCTCGGACGCCTCTTGCTGATGCCGTCGGCTGCAGCACCGCAGGGCATCAAGCCGCGCGGCCGCATCGTGTGCAACTGCTTCAATGTCGCCGAAAGCGAGATCGGCAATGCGGCGGCGGAGCTGTCGCGGCAGGGCATCGGCACCGCTGCGGCGCTGCTGGCGGCGTTGCAGCAGCGGCTGAAATGCGGCACCAGCTGCGGGTCGTGCGTGCCGGAACTGCGCAAGGTGTTGGCGTCGGAACCGTTGCCCGGCCTTGGATGAGCGCCTGTTCGGTGTCTATTTGGCAGGTCTGTTCAAGCGGGATGCAGTGCAAGGCGTGGCACGCCGCTCAGGGGGCGCCGAGGCCTCCTGCCGTAGCACCGCTACGACGCATCGTCGCGCTTATCTATGTTCAGTCAATATTGTCGTATGCAAAGTTTACATACCGGGGGGCAATTCACTAGAGGCATGCGCGACGCTGCCAAGCTTTGCCAAAATCAGGCAGGCGAGGAAGTTGAGAAACAATGCTTAGCGGGAACCTGCGCGATTCCTACTCCGCGCGAGTTCGCGGTCCAGCGCATTGGCAAAGCTCTGGCGGTCGGCGTGGCTAAACGTGGCCGGGCCGCCTGTGTCGACACCACTGCTACGTAGCTCTTCCATGAAAGCCCGCATCGTCAGTTGCTGGGCAATAGTGTCCTTGGTGTACCACTCGCCGCGCGGATTGAGCGGCAACCCGCCCTTGTCCAGTACTAGGGAGGCCAAGGGAATGTCGCCGGTTACGACGATGTCGCCGGGCCTGAGGCGCTCAACGATTTCGGCGTCGGCCGCATCCGCGCCAGCCGGAACTTGGAGCGCGCGGATGAAGCGCGAGCCAGGCACACGGATCAAGCGGTTGGCAACCAGCGTGACGTTGAGCTGCAGGCGCTCGGCCACCCGAAAAAGGATGTCTTTAATGACAGCCGGACAGGCGTCGGCGTCGACCCAGATGTGCATGACAAATCGGATGAGATCAGCAGGATGCCCCATTGTAACGGCAAGCTGCCTGGTAGATGGGTAGCACGAACTGCGAGTCCGAACCGTTTGGCGCCACCATGTCGTTCAAGCTCTGTGGCCGCCCCGTCGCTGTCATTTGGCGAAATCGGCCATCTGGCGGATGACGTCGCGTGCTGCTCATTGCTGCACGCGACGTCATTGCCGATTACCGGGATGGCAGCCCTGCTTTCAACGAAGTGTGGCTGATGAGGCGGCCGGTGCGTTGTCAGCTTACCCTCTTCTTATATCTCCATCACGATCCGGCCCTCTATCTGGCCTTTTCGCATGGTGTCGAAGATGTGGTTAATGTTTTCGAGACGGTCGGTGGAAATGTGGGATGTGACCTTTCCTTCTCCCGCAAACATCAGCGCCTCTTCCAGGTCCTTGCGCGTGCCCACAATGGATCCCCGTATCGTCTTGGCGTTCAGCACCACATCGAAGATCGGCAACTCGAAACTGCCGGGAGGCAGGCCGACCAGCGCCATGGTCCCGCGCTTGTGCAACATACCGACCGCTTGGGCAAAGGCGGGGCGCGACACGGCAGTAACGAGCACGCCGTGCGCGCCTTGAATCGCGGACTGCACCTTGGCAACAGGGTCCTCCTTGGAGCAGTTGACCGTCATGTCCGCGCCGAGGTCGGACGCAAGCTTCAGCTTTTCATCCGCGATGTCGACGGCGATAACGTGGAATCCCATAGCTTTCGCGTACTGCACGGCCATATGGCCCAATCCACCGATTCCCGAGATGGCTACCCAGTCGCCGGGCTTGCGGTCGAGAACCTTCAGTCCCTTGTAGACGGTGACTCCGGCACACAGAATCGGCGCCGCGGGTGCAAACTCAAGCGTGTCCGGCAGGCGCCCAGTATAGGCAGGATCGGCGAGTACATACTCCGCGTAGCCGCCATTGATGCTGTATCCGGTCATTTGCTGTTCGCCGCAGAGCGTTTCCCAGCCGGTGATGCAATGCTCGCAGTGCCCGCATGCAGTGTGCAGCCAGGGAACACCGACCCGGTCTCCCTCCTTCAGGGTACGCACGCCCGCCCCTACCTTTGCCACGTAGCCGACACCTTCATGACCAGGAATCAAGGGCAAGCTCGGCTTGACCGGCCAGTCCCCGTCGGCGGCATGCAGGTCGGTGTGGCATACGCCGGACGCGGTCACTTTGACGAGCACCTGACCCGGCGGTACTTCCGGAACATCGACGTCTTCGATAACCAGCGGCTTTCCGAATTCATGTATGACGGCAGCCTTCATTTTTTCAGCCATGGCAATCTCCATTCCATCGTCACGAGAGCGTGCGAATCTGTTGAGAGTGCGTCGACACCATGGCGCGTCCCGTAGATCACTTGCAGCAAGAGCGAGACCCGGCACGGTCGGTACGCGTGTCGCTATGTGACACGCACAACGGCGTATAGGTTCTACAGGAGAAGTAGCCGAGAAGAGGATCGATGGTGCTCCCTCCGACCCGTCATGACGACTCGAAATGTTTCAAGGTGACCCAAGCACTATTTGCAAGTGGACGGCTGTTGCCAAGCGCAGCTCTACTGATTGAATCGTCCTTTGCCGCCAAAAGATTTTGCACATTGGTACCGACAGCGCCAAGCTGCTTGAATGTGCATAAAGAGTCCGGTGCGAAGTAAGCAGTGGGGCCGCATGTATGGACCAGCAGACATAGGAATTACCTTTCTATCTCAGCTTTTGAACATCACTGCCCATACTGAACGTCTGGTTCTGGCTATACGGAGTCCGTTGGGTAATTCCAGGCGCCGGCGACTATGTTCTGACTTCCGGGCGATCCCTAGCAAGGCTTGATGCGCCAAAGACGACCCAATGTAGCTCATTCAAGATGAGCATGCCCGGAATTCGCTGGGCGTTGTACCGGTCCATTTTTTGAATGCCTGCCGGAAGTTCGGTGCGTCGCTGAACCCGAGAGATGCGGCGATGTCTTCGTTGCTCATGCGCGTCTTGCGCAAATAGTCCATCGCAAGTTGTTTGCGAACGTTGTTCAGAATGGTCTGATACGACGTCTCCTGCGACTGCAGCTTGCGGCGCAAGGTGCGGGAAGTCATGTGCAGCTGATGCGCCACTGTCTCGATATCGGGGAAGCGACCGGGTTGCGCCATCAGAATGCCGAACACCTTGCCGGCCATGCCTGAGGCTGCCTTCAATTCCGTCAGCAGCTGGTCGCAGGTCTGGCGCACTACGGCGATGGTGGCTGGATTGGCGAAGGCAAGCGGCTGCTCCAGCAGATCACGGCTGAAACGCAGCTGGTTGCGATCCTGGCCGAAGCGTACCGGGCAGCCCAGCAGCTCTTTATAGGCGGATGCGTGGCGCGGTGCCGCATAAGCCACGCAGATCTCTGTCGGCGTGACTGGTCGGCCGAGGATGTCACCGTGCACCGACAGCTGCGTTCCCAGCTGGAATTCGAGCACGAATCGGAACAGGTCGCTGTGCGCTCCGAGTGACAGGACATCCGAAAATTCCCAGAAGGCGTCGTGTTCCGTTTCCTCGAAGCGCAGGCCGAGCAGCGTCGCGGCCAGGGAACGGTACTTGATGGCGAAGTCGATTGCGTCGCGTGGTGTAGGACTGCTGAGCAGTGCGTAGCCGTACATGCCGAAGTGGGTGATGCGAATGCGCTTTCCTGCCTTGAGGGCGATGCCCGGGTCGCGGGAGAGGCGTAGGGCATTGCCGTACACCGTCAACAGTTGACGCGATGCCACGCGCGTGGCCGGCGCATAAAGTTGGTCCGGGTCGAGGCCACTGCCCTTGAGCAGCTGCGACGCAGCGACGCCTTCTTCCTGCAGGAGTTCGGCTAAGGTCGCGATCTTGTGTGGGGGCTCGATGCGGTCATCGATGTCCGGAAATCGTCGCTCCATTTCGGTCCTGTTCTCCACTATGCATCCAGGCGCGTGTGACGAGGCGCCCCGCCTGTGCCGGGAAGTCTAGCATGGAGTGTCCGATCTTAACCTCCCTTCTTTTTGCACCGTCGCCCTGCGGTCGGCGGCGTTTTTGCAGCGAGGCCCGCCGCTTCGCCGGGGATGTTACAGGCGAAAAATGTCCGGAATTAACCTGTTTGCGCCGCTCGCGTTAAAGCACAATCAGTGCATAAAACAATTCTTAGATGGAGACACAACATGACGGTGCGCGACCAGAGGTGCTGGCGATGATGCATATCGACCAGGTACAACTCAATTTCAATCCGCAGGCGTTGCTGGGCCTGAACCTTATCCTGGCGCTTGTCATGTTCGGCGTGGCGCTGGATTTGAAACTGTCGGATTTCAAGCAGGCGCTGCGCACTCCCAAGGCCCTGGCGATCGGGCTGTTCGGACATCACATCCTGTTCCCTGCCGGGACCTTCCTTCTGATCCGGCTCATCGATCCGCTACCGTCGATCGCGCTTGGCATGCTGCTGGTATCGTCATGCCCCGCCGGCCATATCTCCAACTTCTTCACGCACCGGGCGGGCGGCAATGCTGCTCTGTCGGTATCGATCAGCACGCTGTCGACGGCGGCCGCAGTATTTATGATGCCGCTCAACGTCGCATTCTGGGCAAATCAGGACGCCGGCATGCGTGCCATCATGCACGACTTCTCGCTCGACCCGGTCGCCATGCTGATCGATGTGGGCATCTTGCTAGGCGCTCCCTTGGGCGCTGGCCTGTTCATTTCCCACCGCATGTCCCGATTGGCAGCAAAGATGCTCAAGCCGATGCGCATTTTCTCGCTCGGCGTGTTCGCCGTCTTCGTGACGGGTGCGCTGCTCGCCAACTGGAAGTTCTTCCTCGCCTACGGCGCGATGGTGGTCGGCATCGTCTTCGTGCACAACGCCTGCGCGCTCGGCAGCGGTTATGGCCTGGCCAAGCTGTTCGGGCTTGCGGAGCGCGATAGCCGTTCCGTGGCTTTCGAGACCGGCATCCAGAATTCCGGCCTTGGGCTGGTCCTGATTTTCAACTTCTTTGGTGGCTTGGGCGGTATGGCAATCGTCACTGCCTGGTGGGGCATCTGGCATATCTTTGCCGGCATGGCACTGTCGACCTACTGGATGAAAAAGCCGCTGCTGGCGGCAAAGGCGGGCGCATGAACGGCAAATCAATACTCGTGACCGGTGCCGACGGTTACCTGGGCCGGCAGCTCGTCGGCCACCTGTCGGATGCGTGCGCGGTCGGCACCATGGGCGCCGTGGTGGCAACCGACGTGCGCATGACACCGCCTGCGCAGCAACGACCCGGCGTGACCTATCTGCAAGCGGATATCCGGGATGGCGGACTGGCCGATATATTGCGCACGCATGGTATCGATACGGTGGTCCATCTCGCCTCCATCGTCACCCCCGGCAAGAAGAGCAATCGCGCCTTTGAATACAGCGTGGATGTGGACGGCACCCGGAATGTGCTGGACGCTTGCGTCAAGGCTGGTGTGCGTCAGATTATCGTCTCCTCCAGCGGCGCCGCCTACGGCTACCACGCCGACAATCCGGCCTGGCTGACGGAGCAGGATCCGGTGCGCGGCAACGAAGAGTTTGCCTACTCGTGGCACAAGCGGCTGGTGGAAGAGATGCTCGCCGATTACCGCCGCACCCATCCGCAACTGACGCAAACCATCTTCCGCATCGGCACCATTCTGGGCGCCACCGTGCGCAACCAGATCACCGACCTGTTCGACAAGCCACGGCTGATTGCGATCCGCGGCTCGGACAGCCCCTTTGTGTTCATCTGGGACCAGGACGTGGTCGGCGCCTTCCTGCGGGCGATCGAGAGCGGCAAGGGCGGCATCTACAACCTCGCCGGGGATGGCGCGCTATCCATCCACCTGCTTGCCAAGCGACTCTCCAAGCCGGTCGTTTCCCTGCCGGCCGGTCTGATCGCATTCGCGTTGCGCATCCTCAAAACCCTGGGCCTCACACAATACGGTCCGGAGCAAGTGAATTTCCTGCGCTATCGCCCAGTCCTCGACAACGGGCGACTGAAGAAGGAATTCGGTTACACGCCAGCCAAGACGTCATCTGAGGTTTTCGATTACTGGCTGCGGACACGCTCTGCCCACAAGAACTGAAAGACGCCATGAATTACGCTGGAAAAGTGGTGGTCATTACCGGCGCCGCAGGCGGATTGGGGCGGGCGCTTTCCAAACAGTTCCTCGCCGCTGGTGCCCATGTCGCTCTGCTCGACATGAACGGCCCGGCGTTGCGCACGACGGCCGACAGCCTGCTGTTCACCGCACCTGGCCGCGTCCTCGCCATCACCTGCGACGTGAGCGATGCAGAAGACTGTCAGCATGCGATCGCTACGGTGATTGCCCACTGGGGCGGGATCGACGTGCTGGTCAACAACGCCGGCATTGCGCACCGCAGCCTGCTGTGCGAGACCGATCTCGCCGTGCTGCGACAGGTCATGAACGTCAATTTTTTCGGCGCAGTCCACTGCACCCAGCTGGCATTGCGGTCGCTGCGGGCACGCCGAGGACAAATTGTCGTCATCTCCAGCATTGCGGGTTTTTCGCCGTTATTCGGCCGCACCGCATACAGCGCCAGCAAGCACGCGTTGCACGGATTTTTCGACAGCTTGCGCAGTGAAGTCGAAGACGACGGCGTGGACGTGACCATTGTCTGCCCCGCATTCATCGCCACCGGCATCGAGCGTGCCGCCCTCGGCGGAGACGGCGGGGCGGCGACGCTGCCACGCAATGCCATCGGCGGCGAGGTGTCTGCGGACGACATGGCGACGCGCATTCTGACAGCGGTATGCCGACGCCAACGCCTGTACCTGCCTACCTCGCTGGCCAAGCTCGCATGGTGGACCAGCCGTCTTGTCCCGGCCTATTTCGCGCAGCAGATGAAGCGCCGCTCCGCCCCATCCCCTCGATAAATGATCAGCCTTAAAACCTCATGAAACACACGATCCGCCATTTCCTTGCACTGGCAGCGTGCAGCGCCATCACCCTGCCGGCTGCGGCTGCCGTCATCAGCGTCACCGACCAGACCGGCAAGCCCGTGGCCGTGGCAATGGTGACGCAGGCTGCAGCGCACCCCGCGCCGCGGGACACCTCTGACAATGGCTTCCAGCAACCCGGCAAGCCGCAGGTGGTGGCTATCGACGTCACTGCATTCACGGGCACTTCGGGGAAAGCCGAGATTCCCGACCGCATGGTCGATACCCGGTACCGCGTGCGCAAGCCTGGCTTCCGGGATGCAGTGATCGAAGCACCGGCGGGGCAGACGGCCGTGCGGATCGTCCTGCAGGCTGAGACGGACTCCTTCAAGCTGGCCGAAGCGAAGCCGGCCAACGCATGGCTGGGTGCGCTCAATATTGGCGACGCCACGGCGAAGAAGCATTTTCAGATGCAGTGCGCCTTCTGCCACCAGCAGGGAAATGCATTCACCCGGGTGGAAAGGTCGCCGGAGGATTGGCGCAAGACCATCAGCCGCATGGTTCGCTACGGCTCGCGCTTGCCGACGGATCTGCAGAAATCGCTGCCGGACATTCTATCGGCCGACTACCGCCGGCTGCGCGCGCATCCGGAACTGATCACGGGCGGCGTGTCGTGGGAAGAAGCTCTCGACAAGACCTTGATCACCGAATGGCCGCTTGGCAATGCGATGTCGCAGGCGCACGATATGCTGATTGCGGCTAACCGGCTGGTGTATGTCGCCGACAATATTCAGGACCGCCTGTACGAGGTCAACCCCGTCACCAACGCCGTGACGATCTACAAGATTCCGCACAAGCCGGGCGACGATCCGGGCGGTCTCATCGCAGGTCGATTGAAGACCTTTCCGAGCCATGACAGTACGTCGAATGCGCATTCGCTGGCCGAGTCCCCGCGCGACGGGCATATCTTCATCACGCCTTCGGCGCAGCGTCGGCTGATCGAGTTCGACCCGGCCACCAAGACCTTTACCCAGCATGAAATCGGCGCGGGCTTTTATCCGCACACGGTGCGCGTCGACGCCAGGGACAACGTCTGGTTCACCCTGGCCTTGTCGAACCAGGTAGCGAAGTTCGACCGTGCCGCGCGCAAGTTCACCCTCTACGATCTGCCGACGCGCAGCCTCAAGGAGCGGCTCACGGTGGCGTCGATCGGTGTCATGTTCAAGCTGATGAACTGGGGCTTGCCCTTGTCGAACTGGATGCCGGTTGACTGGGCTGCCACCGGTACGCCGCTGCCCTATGGGATCGATGTCACACCGGACGGTACCGTTTGGTTCGCGCGGCTGCATACCCAGGAAATCGGCAAGATCGATCCGGCCAGCGGCAAGGTGACGATGATTCCGACGCCATTCATCGGTCCGCGCCGCCTGCGCACGGATGCGCAGGGCAACCTGTGGATTGTGGCCTTCGCCGAGTCGAAGATCGCCCGCTATTCGCCCGCTACCGGCAAGTTCTCTCTGTTCGATCTGCCGGTCGAACCGAAAGGCAGCGAGACGCCGTATTCGCTCAATGTCGACAAGCAGCGCGGCATCGTCTGGGTGAATGGCAATCAGTCCGATGCCCTGTACGGCTTCGACATCAAGACCGAGACCTGGCGCACGATTCCGCTGCCGCGGCGCACGACGTTCACCCGCGACATTGAAGTCGACACCGACGGCACGCTCTACACCTCGAACTCAAACTTCCCCAGCTGGCACATCGAAGGCGGCCAACCGACATTGATCAGGATCCAGCAGCGATGAAAATGGACCGTGAGAACACGCCACCTATGCAGGAGGCCGCATGATCGGTCGTCATTGGGCATTCTTTGTGTCGTGCCTGCTGGCCTTCACCGGCGGCCACATCGTCAACTACTCGGTGATCATCTACGCGCAAGAAGTGCTGCGCTCGGATGTGCTGGCGGGGGTAGGTTTCGGCCTGTGCTTCGGCCCGCCGCTGCTTCTTGGCTGGTACGCGGGCGTGCTGTGCGACCGGCTGGCGCCGACCCGGATCATCCACGGTGCACAAGCCCTGTTCATCCTCGCTGCCGTGCTCATGGCGTGCGGCGACCGCTTTATTGCCGAACCGGCGCAGCGGGCACCGGTCTTTCTTATCGCCGCCCTGTGTGCCGGCATCGGCTGGTCATTTGTTGCTCCGGCGCGCATGACTGCCCTCGGTCAGATCGTGGAAGCGACGGCGTTGCGGCGGGCCTCGCTGGTCTTTAACCTGCTGGTCATGCTCGGGTTCGGCCTCGGGCCGTTGGCGATTTCGGTATGCCGTTTGCAGGTCGGCTGGCAAGGGGTGTTCGCACTCGCCATTGCGCTGTTCGTCATCGGATCGGTGCTGCTGTTTCGTGTGTCGACAAGCGTCACCGGCAAGCCGCCCCGGCCAGTCCTGCGCGATATTCTCGATGGCCTGAGGGCTGTGCGCAGCGATCCCTTGCTTGCGCAATTGCTCGTCACAGCCATGTTCGGCTACATGCTCATGGGGCCGATGCAGGTCATCCTTCCCAAGCTCACGCGCACGGCGCTGGGGCTGGGCGAACTGGCACGCGGCGCGTTTCTCGGCACGCTCGCACCTGCGCTCATCGCCGGCGGCCTGATTTGCATGCTGATAGCACGGCGCCTGCCGCACGGGAAGACGGTATTTGCCGCATGCGCGCTCTCCGGCTTGCTGTTCGCGGGAATGGGCGGCACCACGAGCCCGGTCGTCGCCTTCATGCTGCTGGCGTTAGTTGGCCTGCTGGGCGGCATGGCCATCAGCTTGATTGTCACGGCGATCCAGGAAAACGTCGAGGAGAAGGTGCGCGGCCGCATACTCAGCATGTACACGATCATTTCGCAGGTCATGCCGGCGCTGTCGGGCCTTGCCGCCGGCGCGCTTACGCATGCGTTGGACGCGCAACGGGCGATCCTGATCAGCGGAGCGGCTCTGGCGCTGGCTGCGCTGGCCAACGCGGCGTTCATGCCTGCACTGCGCAGCTATCGCGGCCACTGAAGCAGCGATTTCTCCAACAGTTCGTGTCTTATAAAAGCGTGTGAGATGCCGATTTCTGCCGGTAAAGATGACGGCGCGAGCATATCGGTTACTCGCGCCGGCGGCGTTAGCGGCTGGTCCCGCCACCCGAGCCTGAACCCGACGCGGGCGGCGCTTCGCCGGGCCTTAAACCAATGGAGCCGCGCTCGCGACGCTTCTCCTCGGTATCCGTGCTCCAGCCGCTATCTGAGGCGCTGCTTCCGGACATGCTTGTTCCGCTGGAACTATTCGCTCCGTTCGTTGACGTTCCCGTTCCGGTGGTGGCGCCAGAACTGGCCGATCCTGGGCTGGTAGTCCCCGCCGGACCTCCGCTCGACGACGTGCCGCTGCCGCCATACCCTGAAGAGTCAGCTCCTCCGCTCGCGCCGGACCCTGTCGTACCCGAACTGTCGCTCGAGCCTGTTGCGCTCGAAGACGGTCCGGCCGGCATGCTGCTTCCGGACGACGTTCCAGTGGAAGAGCCGGCGGCCGCCGGACTGTCGGAACTCGTCGAACCGCTCGCCCCGCGCTCGGACGTTGCCGGTGCGCTGTAACTGCCTTGCGCAAATGCTGCAGCGCTTGTACCAAGTAATGAAATGAATAGTGCCAACGATAGCTTCTTCATGCTGCCTCCGAATAACGTCAATGTGGAATTGCCCCGTAAATTGCAGAAGGTAGACGTTAGACTGCATGCATTCCGCCAGTTCGATTTTTCCGCAGGAAACCTAAAGCGGTCATCTTTTTTCATGCACCATGCATCAATGAATGAAGGACAGGTTTGCTGTGCATAAGGCGGCCCCAGGGAGCTGCCACTCAACCGGTCGACACATGGCCGACACCATAGATTTGCATCTGGCCATCCGATTGCCGGTCCGGCATCTTGCTCCAGAGCTGAAACCGGACCAGGCACCAGTGCGTCGGATCGAAGCCGGCAAGAGTCGCAAGAACATCGTGGCTGAAATGCATTTCCCTCGAACGGTCGCTTTCGGCGCGACGCAGCGCGGCAAGATCCGCATGCGGCGGGATCGGCACCGTTTCGCGCACTGCATACCGCGCCTCTGCGATTTCTTGCTTCATCTGCGCGTGCCACACTGCCCATGTGCGCACCGATGGCCAGCCGAATGATTGTGTAAGCCCGACGAAGCCGGGACCGCACAGGAATTCGTTCATCCCTTCGGTCGTATGCCAGAGATAGAAAGGCGCGTACAGATTGTCGGAAGCGGCCGGCATGCCTTGTTTTCTCGCGTGCAGATAAGCCTTGAAGGCCAGGCCGGGAAAGCCGTCCGTGACATGGCCGCGCTCGGCAATGCGCCGGTCAATGATGCCCATGTCGTAATCGGCAGGCAGCACGAGACTGTATTGCATCGCGATCATTGCGCAAGCTCCTGCGGAAACAGCGATGCAACGCCGCCGCTAAACGACCAGCCGTCGAAACTCGTCATGCTGACGATGACCATGACATCTTTCGGGTGGATGCCGGGCGATTCGGCAAGCACCTCGGTCAGGCGGCGATAGAAGGCTTCCTTCATCGAGGTGCTGCGCGGCTTGCCGGCCGTAACGCAGATCAGCACATAGTTGTCCGAGCGTGGTCCGCCCATGTAATTCCGGTCAAACACGAGCTCTTCGGGCTCATGCTGATGGATGACCTGGAAACGGTCGTCGGGTGGTACGTCGAATGCCTCGACCAACGCACGATGCACGCCGTCCGACAATGCCTTCACGTAGGACTGCGGTTTTCCCTTGAGCAGCGAGATACGGGTCATTGGCATGTTGATCTCCTTGAAAAAGTTTAGGTTTTGTCGAGCAGGCTCAGGGCACTGGCCGCCGCCGGCCATCCGGCATAGAACGCGAGATGCGTGATGGCCTCGGCCAGCTCCTCGTGCGTCAATCCGTTTTCGCGTGCCTTCGCCAAGTGGAACGGCAACTGTTCGAGCCGGTACAGCGAGACCAGCGCGGCCACGGTGATCAGGCTGCGGTCGCGCTTGGACAAACCGGGCCGCTCCCAGATGTCGCCGAACAACACCTTGTCGGTCACCTCGGCAAATTTCGGCGCACCTTGTCCGAATGCCTGTTGCCCCAGTCCCAGCATTGAAGTCATCGTGCTTTCTCCCATGTGTATGAATCGATTGACAGTTGCAGTGTATGGCGCGATGATCGTTTCGAAAATCGGGAAATTAAAAACCAACTATGCAGTTTTTCGGGATGATCTAATGCGAAGAGTCAACTTTGACCTGGATGCCATGCGCAGCTTTGCGGTCGGCATCGAGCTTGGCAGCTTCGCCAAGGCAGCGGACCGATTGGCGCGATCGACATCTGCCGTCAGTGCGCAATTGAAGAAACTCGAAGAGCAGGCCGGCGTCGCGCTTCTGCGCAAGTCTGGCCGGGGCATGGCATTGACAGATGCCGGCGAGGTCATGCTCGGCTACGCGCGGCGGATGCTTGAACTAAACGATGAAGCGGCAATGGCTGTTGGCGCCACCGGACTGGATGGATTCGTGCGCCTCGGCTTGCAGGAAGATTTCGGTGAGCATTTGCTACCAGAGGTGCTCGGCCGCTTCGCGCGCAGCCACTCGGGTGTCCGCATCGAGGCGAAAGTGGCGCGCAATGCGGAGTTGGTGTCCGACATGATCGGTGGCCGGCTCGACCTTGCGCTGACATGGCAAGGAATGCAGGACACGCCGTACATGGAAGAAGTAGGGCGCTACCAGCTGGAGTGGATCGGGCCGGCGGGCGCCAGCCCCGAATCGCTGCGCAACCGAGGCCTGCCGCTGCCCCTGGTGGCATTCGACGCGCCTTGCCTCATGCGCACGATTGCCACCGAGGCGCTGGACCGCGCAGGCATCCCGTGGCGGCTGACATTCACCAGCCACAGCCTCGGGGCGGTGTGGGCAGCCGTTGCCGCCGGTCTCGGCGTGACGGTGCGCACGAGATTCGGGCTGCGGAACAACTTGCGCACGCTGCCGGCTGCAGAGTACGGCTTGCCGGCGTTGCCGAAGGTCGGCCTGGTGCTGCATCGTCTGGAAGCGGAATCTGATCCGACATGTGCATTGCTGGCCGCCGACCTGCGTGACAGCGTTTCGGCGTGACCGCCATTTCGTTTGCGTTCAATGTGGCGCCGCGTCCTATCATTTCCCGCGGCTCAGAAGACCTTCTATCTCTTGTCGGGTAACGGGTCCTTCCTTAACCCACACTTGTTGGCCGGACGCGTTGAACAGCACGCTGGTGGGAAAGCCCTTCGCCCCGAATTGCTGCGCCATTGCGGCATCACCGGCGATGACCGGATAGGTCACTCCGAGTTTTTCGGCGAACTGTGCCACCCGGCGGGCAGGCTGCCCATCCACGGCAAGCCCGAGCACGACCAGATCAGGCCGCGATTTGCTTAACGCTTCCAGCTCCGGCAATTCAGACAGGCAGGGCGGACACCATGTCGCCCACAAGTTCACGAGTACCCATTGGCCGGCATGGCTGGCGAGAGAATGTGTTTGGCCTTTGGTGTCGGTGAGTGAAAAACCTGATGCGCCGGCAAGGGCGGGCAGACATAAAAACGCCATCGTGATGGCAAACCGCTTCATCATGCTCGACCTCCGTTATTTGAGCGTGGAATAACCATGCGGGATTGCGGCACGTCGTGCGGCAATCCCGGCTTCACGCCTTCGTCTTAAAAACGGCCACTCACGCCGACCACCAATGCCCTGTTCGCTGTCAGCTGAACGCCGTTGACGTTCTGGTACAGCGGTTTCTGGAAGAAGCCGTAAATCTGGACATTGTCCGACACGGCATAGCTCAAGCCCGGGCTGAGCGACAGATAACGGCCGCCGCTGTCTTCCGGCTCGGCTTGCGCGCCGCTGTCGCGGCGTTTCACCAGGAAGTTGAGCTGCACGAGTGCGCCCAATTGATCCGTCACCCCGTAGCGATACCCGAGGTCTGCACCGAACTGGTCACCCGGCTTGAAACCGTCGTGACTGTTGAGCGCATGCTGGTACTGCGCCTGAGCAAACCAGGACGCATTGGATTGCGGGAGCTTCTGGTGATAGTAGGCGCCGATGATGGCATCCGTCGTGCCGGTTCCCGGTTGCAGCGTTCGCTCGGCCAGATCGCCGTCCTCATTGGCCATCGTCGTTCTGCCTGTGGGCAGTTTCAATCCGAATGTCATGCCGGTCGCGCTCGGCTTTAGCGGATTGCCGACGTCCGGCAGCTGATACCTGCCGACCACGCGCACATCGCCCAGCTCGGTGAAATTCCACTGTTCGGGGACTTGCTCTCCATTGTGATGATGGATATGAAGATGGTCGCGGTCGACGATCGGCGCGGTGACGGAGAGCCCCCATTCGGAATTGAATGTGTGGGAATACGTCATCAGAAGATTGCGGTTCACGGTGCTGACTTCGTCATGATGCCGGTGAATCTCTCCGACACCGACGTTGTCGGTGCCGCTGCGTGGCTGGGTCTGATGCACGTACTCATAACGCAAGTCGAGCACGGACCCGGCTTCGGTTGCAGCGCTTTCCGAAGTCCAGTTGCTATTGACGGTACAAAACGCGGCCCCGCAGCTGGCAAAAGCGAATGAGGGAAGAAGGCCGGCAATGGCGCCGCCGCATACGGTAGCCGCAAATAATTTCGATACTTTCATTTTGAATTCCGATGTAATTCCTGGGCGATCCCGCATCGGGTTGCAATGGACGCCTGGGAATGGCCGCTGCTTGCCCGGTCGGCAGAACAGCATATTCATGAGAACGCGCCACTCTCCCGCGCAGGTGCAGGGAAAGCGGCATCGCTAGAATTCAGGACAACGTAGGCGGAGCGCGTGTTTGCGGAGTGACCCACACGAAGAGCGGGCGAGGCGACTGATAAAACAGTGGCGGGAATACCGAAGTCTCGGCCGTCAATGGAAGAGCAAAGGTCGTTGTCGGCGGCAAGCCGAATGAGCCTGCGTGCGTCAGGCAGAAAGGGCAATGCTCAAAATGGAAGTCCTTTTTTGCCGGAGCCGAGGAATGATGGGCTGAGTGACCTGTCGCCGAGACCAACTTCGGACCGGTGGTTGAACACACATTGGGCCAGAAAGCATCCTGCTCACATGCCGCGGCAAGCAGGCGGGAGACAGACGGCGCCACAGCCGCGAGCAGGATCGAAAAGCAGGCGATCCACGCAGCGACATGTCTAATCCGTATGTTCATTCCCATAACAGAATCGTTTCGTAATAGCGAAGTCTGCTCGTGGCGGCGATATGCGGATGGGACCCGCAGATTCCTGTCACTTGTCAGCTCCGTTCCAGAGGAAGTGAAATAATATATTCTGAGGGCATCTTCAAAAATTGACTTGCATCAACTTATCAAGGATGCGTGCTTACCGGTTTGTGTGACCGACACGGGGCGCTTTAGTTTGGTGCGGCATCGCGCGATTTTGGACGACAGCGATATCGACTCATTATTTCCGGTGGATCCAAGTGCTGATGAATCTTGTCTTGCCACCTCGCTGAGCTCAGCGGAGCGCATCGAGAGTCATTGCTTGACGAGCCGCGGCCGGCTCAGTGCGACCCTGAACCGTCTTTCATGGCTTCCCGAAAGCGGACACTCCCGAAGGCCGCCAGCGAAAACCTTCTCACGACATACTGCGCCGGCGGGAACCGGGCAGCGCCATGGCCTTCTGTGCCACCCTCATTTTTTGAGGCGCTGCGCAAAGAACGCAAGGATTTCGTCGCGCGCCGCAATCGTCGGTTGTCCTGCTTCGTCTATCAAATGCGCAGTCACCACGCTGTGAGGGCTTGCCACGACTTTTTCAAAGAACGGTGGTGTATTCGCGTTGGCTGCATTGTCAGGCAATACACGCGCCACAAAGCGGTCGCCGAGCGCTTCGCGGTAGGCCGCAAACCGTTGGGCCCGGCAATGCTTGTCTCCCTCGAATCGGTAAGCCATCACAGTCAGATCGTCCCGCTCGAGGCGCGTCCGAACATGCGCCAGCTCATCCGGCGCCATGTTGATCCCGGCCGGATCGTCGAGGGGGAGTGACGGCTGGCAGACTACCGGCGCGAGCATCGCCGGTTCAAGCATCATCGTGAGCGCAAAGTTGCCAGTGAAGCACATGCCGATCGCGCCAACACCCGGCCCGCCGCACTCCTCATGCGCAAACCGCGCGAGCGCACGCAGCCACTGTGTCACCGGGCTGGATTCGTTGGTGGCGAAGGCGCGAAACTCCGCACTGACGCAGGCGCGCTTGAAGCTCGCAATGCCGTCCTCAACGGTGGGCACGGCGCCGTCGCGGCCAAACAGGGAAGGCATGTACACGGTGAATCCCGCTGCACGCACCCATCGGCTAAAGCGTGCGACGTGCGGACTGATACCCGGCATCTCGGTCATCACAATGACTGCCGGACCCTCGCCCGCCACATATACCTTCTTCGTCATTCCGTTGAGGGTGACATGGCGATGTTCGAAGTCGTCGAGCGAGTCGTCCTCATTCATGTTCCTGTTTGGTGGCGTGATATTCGGCATCTGCGTCTCCTCTGATGAACAGATTGCAGTCTAGTCCCGGGTCATCATTTGACAAATTGTCGAATATGACAATTTTCATGCCAAAATGGACAGATGCAAACGATCTTGATATTGGCAATGGAAGGTGTGATGGACTCCGGTCTTGCCATCTCGCTCGACACATTGAAGGCTGGCAGCGCCTTCCTCTCCGGTTCAGGCAGGAAGCACAAGATCCGCATCGTCACCGCCGCACACAGGAAATGCATTCGAACCGGCGCGGGACTGCGACTGACGGCGGATTTGACCTTCAAGGAAGTCAGCGAATCTGGCATCAAACCAAACTGGGTGATTGTCCCGGGCGCGGGGTTGACGTCCGATAAGGAAATCGCAGCCCGACTCGCAAGAATCGATTCAATCCAGGCCATGCGGTTGCTGCAGGCTTTCGGCAAGGTGAACGCCAATATCGGTGCAGCCTGCTCTTCTGTATTCTTCCTGGCGGAAGCAGGCTTGTTATCAGGCCGCGCGGCGACGACGACGTGGTGGCTGTCCCATCTCTTCCGCACCCGGTATCCCGACGTCAGGCTGGACGAATCAAAGATGCTGGTGCGCGACGGCCAGTTTTTGACGGCCGGTTCCGCCTTTGCTCAGCTGGATCTTGCACTGGCGATTGTTGCCGATACGATGGGCGCTTCCGTTGCGCATTTATGTTCGCGCTATTTGTTGATCGACCGGCGACCATCACAGGCAAGGTACATGATACAAACGCATATCCGGCATATGGACCCGACCGTGCTTGCCGCCGAACGCTGGGTAGACGCTCACATCCTGTCCCCGATCAGCGTGGCCACCTTGTCGTCCGAGCTGGCAATGTCACCCAGGACACTGGCACGAAGAATTCAGTCTGCCACGGGCCTTTCACCTGTCAAATTTATCCAGCGCCGCAAATTGATGCATGCCATCCATCTCATTGAAACGACATCGCTGTCGATCGAGGCCGTTGCCGAGAAGATCGGATACCAGGATGGCACGGCATTACGTAAATTGGTGAAACGCGAATTCGGCACCACGCCGAGCGGATTACGCTGAACCTCGCCGGCACAATGCCAGCTTGCTGTTTTTCTCCTCCCGGGGGCAATAATCGTCCATCGGCATTCCGAGAAAAGCACATGCAGCCATGCGACTGCCTGTCGTAAAGGTCCTCGTCAACTAGGACGACTTGCCGCAACTTTGGCGCGTAAGCCATGCCTCAGCCGTGTCTATCGTCTGAAAGAGCTCGATATTCCATTCACAGAAATCCGTAACGAGCCGCACTGCATGGGCCGACAATTTGCTGTGTCGCTCGTGCGCTAGAACGTGCGCAGCCATACGCATACCAGCCCGCCGCGCCAGCGGCAGAAAGCGGTACACGATCCATGGAACCGAGGTCGCCCAGCTTCCCACGACATACCGGCCGTCGTTGAGTACCTTGTCGGCTTCATACTCCAGCAAAAGTTTGTGCAAATGCTTGCATCCTTCTTGAATAGTCGAGAGCGTCTGGCGCCCTTTCCACTGAATGCGGACGTAGTTGCCATGCTCGACGAAACTCAAGTCGAAACTGGGGTGATTCACCAACTGTATTTCATCGGTTAGCTTGCCGGACGTATCACTGCAATGATTCAACATAAAACGGAGTGGCTTGTAGGGCGGTGGCGAAGAAATACGCCAACAATGTAGAAATGCTCTGAAACCTGAAGCGTTGCCCGGCGCATGGCCAGGGAAAGCGTGATTCGGAGTGCAGCGCAGCATAGTAATGCCACTTTTGCGCAGTGGAACAGGCTTTGCTTGACCCTGCAAGCCAGTTCGCTGATCGGCCAGCATGTGCGGGAGTTTGTCCAGTAGCGCCGGCGTGTCACTAGCCGGAATAATGCAGAACGACTGCGTTTAAGCGTCGCAGAATTATGTCGATTTCACCTATGCTGAAGGATCCCCGGGCTGGCTTGTTTGCGCCGGCGCCCAGCCGCTTCAGACTTGACCGCCTATCTCGGAACGCGCTCCTTACCTGTCTTTTGGCAAGCCGGAAAGCGGCCATTCAAGGCGTAGTTCAGGGATGCTCGCTTGACGTCCCCGCCAACCTTGATCGAGCGGCGCTCATTAACGCCTTCGTGTAGAGGTGGTGAAAGCCATGAAAAGCGTGGAAGGCAAAGCCGAAAGACGCTACTCCCTCGGAAGAATGAGACAACGGCACGACCGCTGAGCCGAAATAGAGCCGGGTTGCTCGTGCGTCAAGTGGTTCCGCCATGAGCCAGGACCGAGTGCGCCCAAGAAAATCGCGCAACAACAGTTGGTCGGGCTTGCGATCCTCCACGCTCCACACTGCAAAGTTAGATGACATGCCACCGGCCAGCTCTAACGCGCCCGCATCGGAAGATGGCCTGCACGCCAATAGCGCAAGGATGTGCCGCTCAATCTTGAATAATGAGGTGGTGTAAAACGTCGCAACGTACTCTTTGAAGGAGACGAGGCGAGGCACATCCATGTAATAGCAGTCGGTGTACGAGCCATGCTGCCTATAGCGGTGGAGCAATGCCTCTGGCCGTAGTTCTATTAGACGAATGGGTGACATGGCAGTTTCAATGGGTGGCCTAATGCCCTAGTTAGCTGGCGCCGAAACACGAAGTGCGGAGGATACCGGCATAGGCCATGAGAACGCTGAAGGCATGGCCTATGCCGGCGTCCGCGTTGAACCCACAGTGAGGCTGGGGAGCGGAGGCATGGACTTGCATGAGCACTTTATACCCACCCATTTTCGATAAATTCAGTAATGGAATACACACGGGATTCGAGCTTTCTCTGGTTAACTGCACCAATGATTTGTTGGACACCGCTCGCATATGGAGAGTCACCGTATACCCTCGTTTCCATGGAAATCGTGCATGGCCCGTCTTGAATGGTTATCCGATGGAACGCATGTCGAGACAAATGCTCGTTCGGTATGGCGAGCTCGCCTGCTTGTTGCGCTGGGTTTCGCACCGACGTGATGTCGGACGCCACGACGCCGAGCGAATTTGCCATCTGTACGGCCGTTCCAGGAACAGATGTTTTGGAGGCTTGGTGTGATTCGGTTATCTGGATTTCGCAGCCTGTAAACATGGCCCCTGAACGTTCCAGCATACACATGAACTTGAGCATGAGGATGTTGGTGTTAGGGCACAAGACCACGGGAAAACTCGAATGGGTTCCTTCCAGCGAAGACCCGGTCGAAAGCTCGACAAGCACAGATGATGTGCGTGAACAAAATTCTGTAATTGAACCGATTTCTCGTCCCGATCCGGCGTGAACCACAATGCTCTTGGCATTTGAGGCGGATTCGCCAGGCCAACGAGCGATAGATAGCCCCTTTAGAGGAATGAGCTTTTCGAGTAACTCGGTTGAGAGTTTCCCTGTGCCCGCAATGTAAACCTGCATTTGTTGTTCTTTCGCGTGGAGTTCGAGAGCGCCTAGCGAATGATTTCGCGGGCGCCGCAAGGGCCTCTGTACAACGACTTGTTACGTCTTCTCATGCACCATCCATTAAATTCCGTATAAAGAAATTTGTGATGTTCTGATTCAATTCCGGAATGAGCCGAGCGCGATCAAACGCGGGCGGGTCTCCTAGAAGAAAATTGCCAATGCTATTCGGTTCTAGTGGCGGCAGCGGCGACAGCATCGCACCATGACCGCCATCAGGAAGATTCATGACAACCTCGCACCTTGGAGCACACGCCTTGAGAATGGCTTCCACATGAAAGCGCGGGATCTGATTAATATCCTTTGCTGCAATGATGAGGCCTAATTTCGCTCGCGGTTGCTTAAGTGACTCGGGAATAAAGTCGGCCGCGAATGGGACCATTGCGACGGCGGCCTTGATACGTGGGTCATGATACTGCCGGACCGTCTCATCTGAAAAACGCAAAGCAATCACACGCTTAGCAATCCAAATCTTTAACCCATCTAGCCAATTTCCTTTAAGCAGCGTCGTAAAACCAACACATGAGGAAAAATCTTGTTCAATGTGCTTTTCGCAGTGCGCCTTAAAGCGCTGATCCGACCACAGTCCTCCTGCAAGCGACAGCACGGTGTGGCCGCCAGCCGACCCGCCAAACACGCCAACTGAACCGAATGATAAATGCTTTGCTAGGGGTTCATAGTTAGCGACAGCATCAATTGCGGTTGAAACTTCCTGCGGTCGTTTTCGCCAGCTAGGAGGGCCGGGTTCTGATGGATCAAGATAGTTGTCTCCCTGATGTAAAGGTATCGCCACAGTAAAACCACGATGCACCAAGGCGCGGGCCAAATCAGTATGAACCCACGGTGACCCGCCAGAACCATGGGAGATAACAATTAAATGTTCATTCCCCATCATCGGTTGCCCATTAGGCACCCAAGACAAGTTAAATGGCCCTTGGCGAACCGGTAGCTCGGTGCCTGATGAGGGATAGAAAACCGTCATCATTGCGCCATCGGATTGCGTTAATTGTGTGAAGCCCATGCTGGGCATGGCAGCCGAAGCTTGCGATGTGGGCACTGAACAAAATACTAGTGCCGCGCCCGATAGAAAGCGCTGCACCATTACGACCCAATTAAGTTGCCGGATTATCCCCTTGAGCATTGTTTATGAGATCTAACGTTTTATAAATTGCAAAATACCAATTTAACATTGCACCCTGTCGTATAACATCCCATATCCGTGAGCTGGGAGCCCGCATGCAGACTGGACTTCTAGGCATCCACTGTATGTATTTGCAGTATTAACGTAAGCGATCCATGACGGACGTCCCTTGTCGGATAGTCTCGCGTGTTGTTAGCGCGATTACAACCGAGTCGTCGGGAGGGAGATTTTCCAGGGCAGCAGCGCCTCGTAATCATCGGCCGTAGTTGCCAGAGGCAGCGCGCGGAGCAGTTTGATCAGGTAGGCGTACGGATTGACGTTATTGGCCTTGCAGGTCTCGATGATGGAATACAGATTGGCGCTGGCAGTAGCGCCGCCGACGGTGTCCGCAAACAGCCAGCCCTTTCGCCCGATCACGAAGGGACGGATCGCGTTTTCGCACTGGTTGTTGTCAATCGGCCAGAGGCCGTTCTCGATGTAGCGCGTCAGTTTGGACCACTGCCCACTCAGATAGGCAAGAGCACGGCCGAGCTTGCTGTTGGGCGTGACGATCGGCTGATACGTCAGCAGCAGGCGCTCGATGTGCTTGAGCACATGGGCGCTGTAGCGGGCGCGCAGCCGTTGTCGGTGGGCCGCGTCGGCGTGCCTGGCTCGGGCCTCGGCGGCATAGAGCTTGCCGATGGCTGCAATGAATTGCGTGGCAGGCTGCTGCGGTGTGCGCGACTCTTTCGGCAGCACGTCCTCGGCCTCGATGAAGTAGCGTCGACAATGGACCCAGCATCCGAGGTGCACCAGACCATGGGTCGCCGCGATGGCGTTGTAGACCTCATAGCCATCCGTCATCAGCACTGCGCCTTTGGCCATGCCGGCATAGAGTTTGAGCGCATGGCTGGTTCCCCGACCGGGAGAGTAGCCGAACAAGCGCACCGGCGGTCCCGTGCCATTCATCTGCGCCCACAGATAGCTTTGGGTCTGCGGCGAGCGGCCCGGTTCCTTGAGCACCTGCAGTTCCGTCTCGTCGCCGTACACCAGCTCGGATTCCAGCAGCACGTCGCGCAGCAGGTTGATGATCGGCTGCACTGCCTGACCAACGCGCACCACGCTGGCGGCCAGCGTGGTGCGCGACAGGTCGCCGCCAAAGCGGCGCAGCAAGGCCGCTTGCCGATACAGCGGCAAGCCATCCTGATACTTCGCCGTCACGATCCACGCCAGCGCCGCTTCGGTCAGCAGGCCCTTGGGGATGACGCGCGCTGCGGCAGGCGTGACCTTGATGCCGCCATCGCAGCACGGGCAGGCGTACTTGATGCGCTGATGCTGGATCACGCGTACCTGCTGGGGAATGATGTCGAGCTGTTCGCTGATCTCGGCACCGATTTCGATCAGGACGCTGCCGTCATGCGGGCAAATACGCTCGGATTCGGGCAGCTCGTGACGCACGACGTCGCGCGGTAGCGCGGGATCGAGCGGCTTGCGGCCACCACGCTTTTTGCGCAGATGGCTCGCCACTTCAACGCCTGGCTCGTCCTCTTTGGCAGGCTCAGCGGAGGCAGTCGGCGCCAGGGTCTCGGCCTCGTTAAAGAACAGATCCTTTTGCCCGGCACTGCGTGCTTCGCTGCGTGCCGCATACAGCTTGTGCAGATACGCCTGCACGCGTTCCTTGAGCAGGCCCCGCTCGAGCGTCACGACCCGCAGCTCACCGCGCAACGCGTCACGCTCCTGCGCTGCCTGGCGCAACGCTTCCAGTTCCTCGGCCGTGATCATGACGTTTTGCATGGACTTTTTGACAACGCTCTGCCGCCCCGGTTCACGCCGTGCGACGGTAATGGCGCACAGGATGGCCGCGCATGGCTTCCAGGTCGATCCCATCGAGCAGCCATTGCAGCTGCTCGACGCTGAGCTCGACCACCGCTGACGCTTTCGGCCAGACGAAGCGGTCCGCTTCCAGCCGCTTGAACAGAAGCCAGAATCCGGTGCGATCCCACAGCAGCAGTTTGATGCGGTCGCGCCGCTTATTGCTGAAGACGTAGACCGCCCGAGCAAAGGGATCGAGCCCGAGGCCTTGTTCGACCAGCGCAGCCAGGCCATTGATGTTCTTGCGGCCGTCCACCGGCTCGCGGTGCAGGAATACCTTCAGAGCCGGGTCGAGACGGAACATGGCAGTGTGCACAGCAGGCGCAACAAGCACGACAGCTCATCTTCGCCATGCCCACTCAGACAAATCTCGATGCCGTTGGGCAGCCGCACTCGTAACCCGGACTCTGTGGGCTTGCTGCAGGAGCCCGCCGGCACGACCGGTATGAATGGAGGCGGTGAAGGCGCGACAGACTGTGATGTCGCAACAGGAGATTGCTCCTGTTTCTGCAGGTGCAGGCTGATCCACTTGCGCAGCAGGTTCGCGTTGATGCCATGCTTGAGCGCCACGCGCGCCACTGACACGCCTGGCTTGAGGCATGTCTGGACCAGCTCGGCCTTCGCCTGTTTGTCATATCGCCGGCGTCCATCCCGCTTGCTGCCGACAACCAGCCGCTGCAACAGCTCTGAGTCATGCTCTGCCATAGGTGTCCACCTCCATGTAGGTGGACATATCCTGACTGCTCAAACTCCGCGATTCAAGACGCCGATGATGGATCGCTTACGATGGACACATCTGAGTTGGTTGGACGCATGAAGATGCTTTCTAAGGGACTCAAATGCAATCCTGAAGCATTGGCGAATAATTTCGTTTTGTGCGCGCGTCAAATTCAGACGACCATCACGGGCAATTTCATTGAAATTGAAACGGAGGAAAGCCAGCTTGGAATTCTTGGGTACGCTCAGGCAAACAAAATTGATTTGATCGTCGTTGACAATCTCACTACCCTGTCCGGCCAACTGGATGAGAACGCATCCAAGGACATGAAGCCGTTCAACACATTCCTGCTGAGGGCAAAGCAGCTTGGGATTGCTGTACTGGTGGTCCACCATCAAGGCAAGAGCAAGGATGGTGGCGCAAGGGGATCTACGGCCATGATGGCTACGTTCAACTTGGTTTTGAAGCTGGAGGCATCTACACAGGAACGGGCGGTTGGGGACAAGGATGCACGGTTTACCGTGGTCTTTGAGAAAAACCGTGGGAACGTGGAAAGCAGGCCATTGCCCGTTCGTGTAATGCAGAACGTAGGTGATGAGTTCAGGACAGGAGATGAGACTGTGATGCTGACAGTTGATCCTGACGCTGATAGCAATGGCATCAGGGCAGTAAAACTGTTAAAGACTTGCAAGTACAAGACCCAGTCAGAATTGGCACAAGCCTTTGGGGTAAAGCAACCAGCAATGAGCAAGATTCTGAAGTCAGCTATTGCGCAAGGTCTTCTCAAAGACAATGATCCTAGGGAATATTATAGGAGGGCAATGGAAGCTACTGCACCGGATGCAGATGCGATCGCCGGAGAGAGTAGGGAAGACTTCTAGCGGTGACGGGTGAGCTAACGGGCACCTAGGGTATGCGGTATGTCTGAACACGTAGCATCACGAATGTCTTTAGGGCACCCAGCTTCCCTGAGCCGGTCCTTCATTGCATGACGGAATGAGTGGCTGGTAATTCCCCAAACCTTCAGTTGCTTGTCGACGGCTTGGGATGCGCTGTCATTGCCCCTTAGCCTCGCATATTGGTCAAACAGCCCTAAGCCCTTCCGAGGAAGACTGACGGCGTGTTTCAAGGCTTCCAAAGCAGCGCCTACGACTGGGACCCTCCGTTCACCCTCGTCATTCTTGAGGGACCTCCACAGACGATCCCGGAAGTACACATGCGGAATTTCGTGGTCAAGGAAAACATCGTCGATACCAAGACCCGATACCTCCCCGATGCGCGTACCCAACTCTGTTTGCAGCAGGATCATCAAGGAGGTTACGTTGGGAATCTTGTTATGGAACGTCTGAACAATTTCCCGCACCTCAGTAGGTGAGGGAACCTTCGTTTCCTTGGCATCCTCGCCTTCGCCCGGAATGCGGTGTGACTCGAATGGGTTTTTCTTCTGGATTTCCAGTTCCCTGATGGCTGCGCTTGCGATTGCGCCAAGCGTATTCAGTTTCCTCCGCACTGTAGTGGTCTTGTCTCCTTTTTCAAGACGGTAGCCAATCAGATGCCGTGCGTGGACCCATGAAAATTCCGCAAATTCCATGTCTCCGACCAAATCCACAAGCTGCTTCCAATCCCTTGAAACCTTGCGGATAAAGGCTTCATCGGAACCCCTTTGGTGTGTCTTCAGGTAAAGATGCAAGGCATCGGAGAGGCGGAACGAGTTGGGGTTAGACAGGATCTTCCATGCTTCAAGCTGATGTGGTGCAAGGTACTGCGAGGGAGTTGCTGAGTCGTACAGGTCTTGATCGTTCTTGGCGTATTGCCCCCGTAACGGTTCGATTACATAGTCAATGAAATGCTCAAGGTCATACTGCTCGGCTAAAGCACGGGCTGCGACGATGACTTCTGCAGGTGTGGCTTTCTTTCCGTCAGTGAGTAACTTGAACTCAGCCATGTGCTGCCGTGTAAGTTCCTCGGCTTTCCTTGTGGCTTCTTTGAGGTCAGATGTGCGAAGACTCTGACGGATGAACCGTTTACCGTAGGGAATGATGAGATGCTGTGGAACCCGCAGATAGAACTGATAAGTCTTTCCGCGAAGCTGAAGATGCTGAACCATAAGTGTGATTCCTGCGCCTAAACGAATGTGCATAGTCGGAACACGATATGTGCCCGTGTATCACACTCTGTATCACAGCTTTACAGTTCACTTGGTTCTAACTGCTTGATTTAGCAGGGAAAGTATCGGGATTTTGGTCCCGCCGACAGGAATCGAACCTGTATCTAGCGCTTAGGAGGCACTCGTTCTATCCATTGAACTACGGCGAGACGCTAAGAGAATGACGCAGCATTTTGCGTCACGCCCGGAATTATAGCCGAGACCATCGCGGGAAATCAGTTTCGCGGTGAGCTTATCGGTACAATGCGTGCTTTATTCGATTATTCGGGTTGGCGCTTCAGCCGCCAGCCCGTCAGGCAAAGCTCATCATGGCGGTTATCTCCCTCACCAACGCGCAACTTGCATTCGGCCACGTCGCTTTGCTCGACCACGCGGAATTTTCCCTGGAGCCGGGCGAGCGCGTCGGTCTCATTGGCCGAAACGGCACTGGCAAATCCTCGCTGCTGAAAATTATCGCCGGCCAGTCCAGGCTGGACGATGGCTTGCTGGTGATGCAGCAGGGACTCAAGATTGCGTATGTGGAGCAGGAGCCGCTGTTCGCCAGTGACATGAGCGTGTTCGACGCCGTGGCGTCCGGCATGGGCGAGCTGCAGCAACTGCTCGATGAATACAACCGGCTTGCCGCGCAATTGGGCGGCAGCGACGACGCCGCGCTCATGGACCGTATGCATGCGATTCAGTCGAAGCTCGATGCGGCCGATGCATGGAGCCTGGGCAATCGGGTGGAAACGACGCTGGGACGCCTGAGCCTCGACAAGAACGCGCTGATGGGAACGCTATCGGGCGGCACGCAAAAGCGCGTCGCGCTTGCGCGCGCCCTGGTCGGTGCGCCGGACGTATTGTTGCTCGACGAGCCGACCAACCACCTCGATTTCACCTCCATCATGTGGCTGGAGGCGTTGCTGCGCGATTTCAAGGGCAGCATCCTGTTCATCACCCACGACCGCTCGTTCCTGGACAACGTCGCTACCCGGATTGTGGAGCTCGACCGCGGGAAGCTGCTTTCATTCCCCGGCAATTTCAGCGCCTACCAAAAGCGCAAGGCAGAGCAGCTTGAAGTCGAGGCGGTCGAAAACGCGAAGTTCGACAAATTCCTCGCACAGGAAGAAGTCTGGATCCGCAAGGGCGTGGAAGCGCGCCGCACGCGCAATGAGGGCCGGGTGCGGCGCCTGGAGGAGCTGCGCCGCCAGCGCGGCGCGCGGCGCGAACAGCAGGGGCAGGTCCGGCTCGATGTGTCAGCGGGCGAGCGCTCCGGCAAGATCGTGGCAGAGCTGGAACATGTCGATAAGCGTTACGGCGACAAGGTTATCGTGCGCGATTTCAGCACGATCATCATGCGCGGCGACAAGGTCGGCCTGATCGGCCCCAACGGCGCAGGCAAGACCACGCTGCTGAAGCTGATTCTCGGCGAGGAAGCGCCGGACACCGGGACGATCAAGCAGGGCGCGCGCCTGCAGATTGCGTATTTCGACCAGATGCGCGCGCAGTTGAATGAAGAGGCAAGCCTGGCCGACACCATTTCGCCGGGCAGCGACTGGGTCGAGATCAATGGCCAGCGCAAGCATGTGATGACGTATCTGTCCGATTTCCTGTTCGCGCCGGAACGCGCCCGCTCGCCAGTGAAGTCCTTGTCGGGCGGCGAGCGCAACCGCTTGCTGCTTGCGCGCCTGTTTGCCAAGCCGGCGAATGTGCTGGTGCTCGACGAACCGACCAACGACCTCGACATCGATACGCTGGAGCTGCTGGAGGAACTGCTGGAGGATTACAGCGGTACGGTGTTTTTGGTCAGCCACGACCGCGCCTTCCTGGATAACGTGGTCACGCAGGTGATCGTCGCGGAGGGCGAAGGGCTGTGGCGCGAGTATGTCGGCGGATATTCCGACTGGGAGCGCGTGCGCGCGTCGAGCGCCGTACCGGCAAAAGCACCGGCCAAGGCGGAGAGCAAGCCGGCGCCGAAAGAGGCGCCTTCCGCCGCTAAACCGAAGAAGCTCAGCTACAAGGAGCAGCGCGAGCTGGAGTCCTTGCCGCAATTGATTGCCGATCTCGAAACGGAGCAAAAGACAATCTCCGCGCAGCTCGCCGATCCGGAACTGTATCGGCAACGGCCGGAAGAAGTGCAGCGGCTCAATCAGCGCTTTGCGGAAATCGACGAGCTGCTGATGGAAAGCCTTGAGAAGTGGGAAGCGATCGAGGCAAAGACGAAGGGCTGACACGCGTCGGCGCGTCCTAGTTCATCCGCTTGCACGCCTCGCGCAGTTCCGGCAGTTTGCTGCGCAAGGCTTCCGCATCCGGCGCATACGGACGCTCTGCCAGGTAGGCTTCCAGGTCCAGCAGCGCCGCTTGTGGACATTCCAGGTTGGCGTAGGCTAGCCCCCGGTCGCGCCGCTCGGTAATCTCATCCGGCAGCAGGATCACCAGCCGCTGCTGCACGCCCAAAACGCGCTGCCAGCGCAGATGCTCGACAAACAGCGTTTTCAGATTGCGCAGCATGCGCACCAGGATTTCGCGCGGATGGGCCGCATGCAGGTAATACGATAACGGGATCGCGCCCGGATAACTCTGCTGCTCGAAGTAGGGCTCCAGCCGCTCTTCCAGTTCTTCGCGCGACAGGCTGGCGCCATTAAACGGATCGAGCACAATTTCGCCGGATTGCACTGTCAGCTTCATCAGGAAGTGGCCGGGGAAGGAAATACCCTTGACGTTCAGGCCGATCTGCTGCGCCAGTTCCATGTACAACACTGCCAGCGAAATCGGAATGCCGCGCCGCGTGCTGATCACGCGGTGCAGGTAGCTGTTATCGGGGTCGTAATAGTCGTTCACGTTCCCGGCAAAGCCGAGTTCGCGATAGAAGAAATGATTGAGCAACCGCAGTTTCTGAATGCTCGACGCATCCGACGGAAAACGCCGTTGCAGCTTTGCGGCAAGCATATCGACTTCGGCTTGCGTTGCCGCCAGATCCAGATTCGGATCGACGTCCTGTGCAATGGCCAGCGCAGCTTCGAACAGGGGGATCGAATCGTCCTCCTGAACGAGCGACGCGAAGTAATCGAGGGATTTGATCTCCATACATGACCATCATAAACCATCGCGCTACCAAATAAAGGGCAGAGTGGAAAAGGACGGTCGCGATTTCAGACGGATACCCGCTTGAAATCACGGAAGCGGAATCCCATGGCCAGCAGTGCCCCAAAATAAGTTGCCCCGCAAGCGACCATCACGATGCCAAGGGCACCCACACGCTGTAGCGGATGGGCGCGTAAGGCCATCCAGTCGAAATGACTGGCTGACCACAGCGCCATGCCCGCCAATAAAAACAGCGCACCGGTCAGCCTGAGCAGGAAGATACGCCAGCCGGGTCGTGCCACATAAATACCGCGCCGGCGCAGCCCCCAGTACAGAAACGCCGCATTAACACATGCGCCAAGCCCGATCGACAGAGCGAGTCCGGCATGGGCAATCCATGGCACGAACATCAGGTTCATCAACTGCGTGGCCACCAGCACGCCAATCGCGATTTTCACCGGTGTGCGGATATCCTGCCTTGCATAAAATCCGGGCGCCAGGATCTTCACCAGAATCAGGCCGATCAGCCCGACGCCATAAGCAACCAATGCGCGCCCGGTCATGGCGACGGATTGCGCATCAAATTTTCCATAATGAAATAGCGTGGTCGTCAGCGGTTCCGACAAGGTCGCCAGTCCAACGGCCGCCGGCATCGCAAGCAGGAAGGTCAGGCGCAGGCCCCAGTCCAGTAGCGCCGAGTATTCCTCGGTATTGTTATCGGCATGTGCCTTGGAAAGGCTGGGCAACAGGATCGTGCCCAAGGCAACACCCAGCAGCGCTGTCGGGAGTTCCATCAGGCGGTCCGCATAGGACAGCCAGGACACGCTGCCGTTGGCCAGGCGGGAGGCGATGTTGGTATTGATGATCAAGCTGATCTGCGCCACCGATACGGCGAACGTCGCCGGGACCATTTGGCGCAGGACGCGCCGCACGCCGGCGTCGCTTGTGGCAACTAGTGGATTCAGCGCAATTTTCGGCAGCATGCCGATTTTCCGCATTGGCGGTATCTGTACGGCCACCTGCAGGATGCCGCCGATGATGACAGCAATCGCCAGTGCGTAGATCGGTTGCTGCAGATGCGGCGCGAGAAACAGCGACGCGGCGATGAAGGATAGATTGAGCAGAACTGGGGTGAATGCCGGCACCCTGAATTCGCGCCAGGTATTCAATACGCCGCCGGCCAGCGCCACGAAGGACATGAATCCGATGTACGGAAACATGAGGCGGGTCATGACGACCGATACATTGAAGGCTTCCGGATCGGATTTGAGGCCGGTTGCCATGAAGTAGACGATGACTGGTGATGCAACAATTCCAAGTAGGCAAGTCAGTACCAGCGCCCAAGTCAGCAGGGTTGCGACGTGATCGACCAGTTCCTTGGTGGCTTCGCTCCCTTTTTTATTCTTGTATTCGGCCAGGATCGGCACGAAGGCTTGCGAAAAGGCGCCTTCTGCAAACAACCGGCGCAGCAGGTTGGGAATACGGAAGGCAACGAAAAAGGCGTCGGTGTAAGCGGAGGCGCCGAAGGCGCGCGCAACCAGCAGTTCGCGGACAAGGCCCGTCACGCGGGACACCATGGTCATGCCGAAGATCGTGGCAAGCGTTTTGTGCAGATTCATGGGGCGCAATTATAGCTGTGGATATGACGGCGCCCGGCGCGCAATTGCTTCCAGTTGTTTCGTATCCGATTCAATGCGAAGCGTTGCCCAATTCCCAAAAAAACGTTATAATCCGCAGCTTTACTGATTTCTGTGTCGCTGATTCTGAAATTCGGCGTATACAGTTCGATTTCGTTTTAGGAAACTTACATGGCAAATACCGCACAAGCACGCAAACGTGCTCGTCAAGCAGTCAAGCAAAACGCGCACAACTCCAGCCAGCGTTCCACGCTGCGCACCGCGATCAAGGCCGTTCGCAAGGCGATCGAGGCTGGCGACAAAGCTGCTGCTTCGCAAGTTTTCCAAGCTTCCGTGTCGACGCTCGACCGTATCGCTGACAAGAAGATCATCCACAAGAACAAGGCTGCTCGCCACAAGAGCCGTCTGGCTGCTGCCCTGAAGGCGCTGGCCTAAGCAAGCTTGTATCCCCTGATGTGAGTCAGGGTAGTGTACGGAATGAAGCAAACCCGCATGATGCATGTCATGCGGGTTTTGTCGTTTGCATATTCGGTTGTTGTTCGTTCCAGCCCGGTCAAGCGGGTGGAACGGATTTTCACATCATTACGCCTGTTTCTTAGCGAGGCAAGCCGTCGATCGTGCTGCCTGCTTTGATATTCCGTTGCTTGAACCAGCCGCGATTCATTTCCAGCGCGTAGGTTGCCGGTTTTTTGGCGCAATGCGATTCCAGGGTTTGCGGCTCCATATCTTCAATGTTGATGATCTTTCCCGCCTCGTCGATAAAAGCGACGGACAGCGGGATCAGCGTATTTTTCATCCACATGCAGACGCCGGCCGGCGCGCCAAACAGAAAAACCATGCCTTCGTTCTGCCCCATCTTTTCGCGATGCATCAACCCTTGCTCGCGTTGAGCTTCTGTTGCCGCCACTTCGGCTTTGATGACATGGATGCCGGCATTCAGGGGAATCACCGGAAATTTGACTGGTTGTTGGGCGAGGGCGGAGCTGGCGGCAAATGTCGCGAGCGCCATCGTCAACATGATGCGGTAAGAGGAAACCTTATTCATGGCCTTATCTTAAGGGTGGTCGGAAGCGCGTAGCAACAAAAAAGGCAGGACAAGCCTGCCTTTTTGTTACGGCTGATGCGCCAGAAATTACTTGGATGCTTCAGCGGAAGCAGCGGCCGGAGCGGCGGCGGCTTTCTTGGCTTTTTTAGCTTTCTTGACCTTCTTCGCTTTCGGTGCCGGAGCGGAAGCGGCGGCGTCAGCGGAAGCAGCCGGAGCGGCGGCTTGGTCAGCAGCGAAGGCAGCGGTAGCGAACAGACCAGCAATCAGGGCGGCGATCAGTTTTTTCATTTGTTGTCCTTCAGATAAGCACGTTAATCAAATGTCGATTCGGATGAATCAATGTAATTAACGAAACACAACATTTATGGTTGGCAGCATTTTATGAAAATCCGGCTGTGCGGAGAATGTATATAAAACCAAATTGCATTCAGCGCAGTTGGGAGGGAGGTACTTCGCACCATTCACCTGGAAGGAGTGGCTGTGATTCCAGCGAAAAGGGGCCCACTGCAATGCGGACCAATCGCAGGGTCGGCAATCCAACGGCTGCTGTCATGCGCCGCACCTGCCGGTTTTTCCCTTCCGATAACGTAATGGCCAGCCAACTGGTTGGAGCATTGATGCGCGCGCGGATCGGCGGAGTGCGTTCCCATAGCCACTCTGGCGGCAGAATCTGTTTTACATCGCAAGGCTGCGTCACAAAATCGCCGAGATCGAGCGGACCTTTGAGTTGTTGAAGGATCTGGTTGTTTGGCACACCTTCTACTTGTGCAATGTAGGTCTTGGGCTGCTTGCGTTTCGGGTGGCTGATGTCATGCTGAAGTTTTCCATCGTCGGTCAGCAGCAGTAAGCCTTCGCTGTCAGCGTCCAGTCGTCCGGCCGGATAGATATTGGGAATGGTCAGGTAATCGGCCAAGGTCGCCCGGCTGGGGTGCGCCGAGAACTGGCACATTACTTGGAACGGCTTGTTAAACAGGATCAGCGGCATGCGGGTTTGGGAGGAATGGATGTAGTGCGGGCGTTGGTAAGGTTCTCGTCAGCGCGATTCGTGACAATCGGGATATTGCAACGCTGTATGCCGCGCTATTTTACGCGTTGCAGCCCCGGGATTTTGAACTAACCTTGTACTGATCCAAGTCTCATTGCCGGAAAGTCGAGGGCCATGCGCGCTGCAAAACGCGCGTTATCCCATTGCCATTAATGTTGCTCACCGTAAAACTTATGGCATCTAGTAAAATAGTAGTGCATAATACGAAATGTTGGTCTTATGTCTTATATAAGACCAGAGTGAAGCTTTAAAACAAAAATTTAAAGTTAATACGCCATCCTTTTCCTCCTCAACCCCCGGAGCATACGATGTATCAACATATCAAAGTGCCTGCCGACGGACAAAAGATCACCGTCAACGCCGATTTCTCCCTGACCGTTCCCGATAATCCGATCATTCCTTACATCGAAGGCGATGGCACTGGGGTGGACATCAGCCCGGTCATGATCAAGGTGGTGGACGCAGCGGTTGCCAAGGCTTATGGCGGCAAGCGCAAGATCAGCTGGATGGAAATCTATGCTGGCGAGAAATCGACCAAGGTGTATGGCCCGGACGTGTGGCTGCCGGAAGAAACGCTAAAGGTATTGAAGGATTACGTGGTATCGATCAAGGGCCCGTTGACGACTCCGGTCGGCGGCGGCATCCGTTCGCTCAACGTTGCGCTGCGCCAGGAGCTCGACCTGTACGTCTGCCTGCGCCCTGTGCGCTACTTCAAGGGCGTGCCGTCGCCGGTGCGCGAGCCGGAAAAGACCGACATGGTGATCTTCCGTGAAAACTCCGAAGACATCTATGCCGGCATCGAATGGGCAGAAGGCTCCGACGGCGCTAAGAAGGTGATTGATTTCCTGATCAAGGAAATGGGCGTCAAGAAGATTCGCTTCCCGGGTTCTTCCGGTATCGGCATCAAGCCGGTGTCGCGCGAAGGTACCGAGCGTCTGATGCGCAAGGCGATCCAGTACGCAATCGACAATGACAAGCCGTCCGTGACGATCGTTCACAAGGGCAACATCATGAAGTACACCGAAGGCGGCTTCCGTGACTGGGCGTATGCGCTGGCACAGAAGGAATTCGGCGCGCAACTGATCGATGGCGGTCCGTGGTGCAAGTTCAAGAATCCGAAGACTGGCCGCGAAATCACGGTCAAGGATTCGATTGCCGACGCGTTCCTGCAGCAAATCCTGTTGCGTCCGGCTGAGTACAGCGTGATTGCGACGCTGAACCTGAATGGCGATTACATTTCGGATGCACTCGCCGCGCAAGTCGGTGGCATTGGTATCGCTCCGGGTGCTAACCTGTCCGATTCCGTCGCCATGTTCGAAGCAACGCATGGCACTGCACCGAAGTATGCCGGCAAGGATTACGTGAATCCGGGTTCACTGATTCTGTCTGCGGAAATGATGCTGCGCCACATGGGGTGGGTGGAAGCCGCTGACCTGATCATCACGTCGACGGAAAAAGCAATTACGTCGAAGAAGGTTACCTATGACTTCGCGCGCTTGATGGAAGGCGCAACCCAGGTATCGTGCTCGGGCTTTGGTCAGGTAATGATCGACAACATGTAATTTGCGGCAGCAAGCACAATAAAAGAAAGGCCGGAACATTTCCGGCCTTTTTTGTTTTCTGTGCTGCTATTTGATTGTTGTATGTTCAAGCGCGAAGCGGATCAAGTCGGCTTGCCCTTCAATGCCGAGCTTGCGCTTGATATTCAGTCGATGTGTCTCCACGGTCCGCACGCTCAGGCTCATTTCGCGGGCAATATGCTTGTTTGACTTTCCGGTTGCAATGCAGTGCAAGACTTCGCGTTCACGTGGTGTCAATAGCATCGCAGGCGGCACCGGCTTGGACAGTTGTTTAGCTAATCCTGAACTGTAATAAATACCACCCGACATCACTGTATCGATCGCAGTGATGATATCCGTCGCCGGCGCATCCTTCAGGACATAGCCGCGTGCGCCAGCTTGGATCGCCTGCATAACGTATTCTGCCTTGTCATGCATGCTTAGCATTAACACCATGATCTCCGGGTGCAACGTGTTGAAGCGCCCAGTCAATTCGATACCGTTTGTTCCGTTAAGATTGATATCCATGAGTGCCAAATCAATGGTTTGAGTGGCCGCATGTTGAAGTGCTTCATCCGCATTGCCTGCTTCAGCCACCACTGCAAAATGCGGAATAGTTTCGAGGCGCGCACGCAGGCCGTCGCGCACGAGCGGATGATCGTCAACAAGCAGGATATGGATAGGGCGTCGAGGGAGGGATGATTGATTCATACTCGGGGCAGAGTTGCGATGACTTGAGTGCCTTCTGGCGAGGAACGTAGTTGAAGTTGGCCGCCGACGGCTTCGACGCGCTCGTGCATGTTGCGCAAGCCAATGCCGCGTTTCGGATGTTGAGCAACGTGTGCCACGTCAAAGCCGATACCGTCATCGGTAATGGCAAGGATGATTCCCGTGTTATCGCTTATCAGGCGCACTGCGACCTTAGTGGCGTTGGCATGGCGTTCAATATTGGTCAGTGTTTCTTGGGCTATACGGAATAATACCGTGTTGCCAACGTCTGTCAGGCCGTCGGTCTCGCCTTCTGATGCAAATGTAATATCGATGCCGGTATGTTCGCTGAATTCCTGGGTCAAATGGTCCAGCGCAGCCGCCAGACCGAGATCGTCCAGTAACGCGGGGCGCAAGGCATGGGAAATGCGCCTGACTTCGCCGAGCACGTCGTTGAGCTGGCCGGCGGCGCGATCGAGCGATTTGCGTGCTGCCTCCGGTGTCGCGCCTTGGGTGGCCAGTTTGGCGATTCCGGATTCAACCTGCAGCTTGATCGAAACCAGCCATTGACTGATTCCATCATGTAAATCGCGGGAAAGACGCGCGCGCTCTTCTTCCTGGGAGCGCACCACGCTTTGCGCGAGCACCTTGAGCTTGGCGTCAGCTACCCGATTTTCGCTGATGTTGAGTGCGAGACCGGACAGCGCGATGATCAATGCAATGGTGATGGCAATTGCAGCGATCCACAGCATCGTGTATTGAATATTGCTGGAAATTTGCGTGTCGATTTTTGCAAGTGTGGCATCGACGTCGTCAAGATAAATGCCGGTTCCAAGCATCCAGCCCCAGCGGTCGAGCATAACGACATACCCAAGTTTGGGAGCAATCTTGCCGGAAGAAGGCTTTTCCCACAGGTAGCGTACAAAGCCGCCACCTTCTTTTGCCTGGTTAATCAGGCGCTGGATAGTCGGGTTGCCGTGTGCATCCTTCAGATCCCACAGATTGCGGCCGACCAGATCCGGCTGGCGTGGGTGCATCAGGTTCTTGCCTTGCAAGTCGTACACGAAGAAATAGCCGTCATCGCCATAATCGAGTTTAGCGAGGATGGCTTTTGCTTCATTGCGCGTCGCCTCGTCCTGGCGCCCGGATTCATATAGATGTGCAATCGAACGAGTCCCTAGAGCCACGTAATGAGCAAGCTCCGCCTCCTTGCTGGCAAGATAGGCCGCCTCCACTGATGAGCGTTGCTGGTCTGCCAGCATCACTGCTTGGTAGCGCACTGCAAGTGCAATGGCGATCACGGCAAGGATCAGTGGCGTGATTGCAAGCACCAGGATTTTTTGGCGGAGCTTCATGAAACGTTACTGTACAGATATTTTCTTATGAAGCAATTAAGTAGGAGATAGGCGAGAGCGTCGTTTATTCAATTGGGTTTGTAAAGAATGCCGGTTGGATGCAAAAATCTCCATTCGTATGGGCGAAAAAAAACCCCGTCGTAACGGGGTTTTTCACTGCTCTTGCTAATCGGTGTGATTAGTTTAGCCGTTCTGAATGTTGGAAGCTTGCTTGCCTTTGGGGCCTTGCGTTACTTCGAACGACACCTTTTGACCTTCTTTGAGAGTCTTGAAGCCGTTCATCTGAATTGCGGAAAAGTGGGCGAACAAATCTTCACCGCCGTCATCCGGAGTGATAAATCCGAAGCCTTTGGAATCGTTGAACCACTTGACGGTACCTGTTGCCATAAAAGCGTCTTTCAAATAATAACTAATCACACGAGCCGTATAAGCAAGAAGCTCCGCGTAACGCTGCCCCCTCCTAAATGCTCACTTCTATTGACATTCCCATAACTGCTGTAATGTCAATAAATACCATTGTTCCCGCAAAAAATATAAAAGTCAAGGCACAATCCTAGTGCTTTTTGAGCTATTACAAGCTAATTACCCGGAAGGATTCTTGAATTCAGGTGTTTTGACTTCATCTGCGCACTGTGCAGAAACGGCGTAATATACAAACAGGACGTCCTTTACTTCTGCGCATTGCGCGAAAGTTGATGCAATAGAATAGAAGCATGGAAACTCAGCATGACAACGGTACGGTACTTGCTAGGCAAGAGCAGAAGCTCAAACCCCCGCCTATGTATCAGGTGCTTCTCCTGAACGACGATTACACTCCCATGGAGTTTGTGGTCGCGATCCTTCAGGAATACTTTAACAAGGACCGAGAGACAGCGACGCAGATCATGCTCAAGGTACATCGCGATGGAAAAGGTATGTGCGGCGTCTATCCTAAAGACATAGCGTCGACTAAAGTAGAATTGGTTTTAACCCACGCTCGAAAGGCAGGACATCCCCTGCAATGCGTGATGGAGGAAGCATGATTGCGCAGGAACTTGAAGTTAGTTTGCATATGGCTTTTGTCGAAGCCCGTCAGGCTCGGCACGAGTTCATCACAGTAGAGCACTTGCTGCTCGCGCTGCTCGACAATCCCTCGGCAGCGGAGGTGCTGCGCGCGTGCGCAGTGAATATCGAAGATCTGCGCAAGACGTTGACCAATTTCATAACGGACAACACGCCGACGGTGCCTGGCACCAGCGAAGTCGACACGCAGCCGACGCTGGGTTTTCAGCGCGTGATACAGCGTGCCATCATGCACGTGCAATCAGCGTCGAACGGCAAGAAGGAAGTCACCGGCGCGAATGTGCTGGTCGCGATCTTCGGCGAAAAGGATTCGCATGCCGTGTACTACCTGCATCAGCAGGGCGTCACGAGGCTGGATGTCGTGAATTTCATTTCACATGGTGTGCGTAAAGATCAGCAGGCCGATGTGCAGAAATCACCGGAAGGCGCGGAAGAAGCGCAGGCGGAAGGTCAGCAGAAGGAAAGCCCGCTCGACCAGTTCACGCAAAATCTGAACAAGCTCGCTGCCGAAGGCAAGATCGATCCGTTGATTGGCCGCGAGTCCGAAGTCGAACGTGTCATCCAGACCTTATGTCGCCGTCGCAAGAACAACCCATTGCTGGTCGGCGAAGCCGGCGTTGGCAAGACCGCCATCGCCGAAGGTCTCGCCTGGCGCGTGACCCAGGGCGATGTGCCGGAGGTGCTGCAGAACGCCGTCGTTTATTCGCTGGATATGGGCGCACTGCTGGCCGGTACGAAATACCGTGGCGACTTTGAGCAGCGTCTCAAGGCGGTGCTCAAGCAATTGCGTGACAAT
Organism: Noviherbaspirillum autotrophicum; assembly: GCF_000818395.1. Taxonomy (GTDB): domain Bacteria; phylum Pseudomonadota; class Gammaproteobacteria; order Burkholderiales; family Burkholderiaceae_D; genus Noviherbaspirillum; species Noviherbaspirillum autotrophicum. The sequence continues at coordinate 2,235,443 of NZ_JWJG01000028.1, forward strand.
CCGCACGGCATCCTGTTCATCGACGAGATCCATACGATCATCGGCGCAGGCTCTGCTTCCGGCGGCACGCTGGATGCATCCAACCTGCTGAAGCCGGCATTGTCTTCGGGGCAGCTGAAGTGCATCGGTGCGACCACGTACACGGAATTCCGCGGCGTGTTCGAGAAGGACCATGCGCTGTCGCGTCGCTTCCAGAAGATCGACGTAAACGAGCCAACCGTGGAGCAAACGGTGCAGATTCTGCGCGGTCTGAAGTCGCGTTTCGAAGAACACCATGGCGTCAAGTATTCGGCGTCCGCGTTGACGTCTGCGGCGGAACTGGCTGCGCGCTTCATCAATGATCGCCACTTGCCGGACAAGGCGATCGACGTGATCGACGAGGCGGGTGCAGCACAACGTATCCTGCCGAAGTCGAGGCAGAAAAAGACAATCGGCAAATCCGAGATCGAAGACATCATTTCGAAGATCGCGCGTATTCCTCCGCAAACGGTCAATCAGGACGATCGGACCAAGCTGCAGACGATCGACCGCGATCTGAAGAATGTAGTGTTTGGTCAGGATCCTGCGATCGATGCCCTCGGCTCCGCCATCAAGATGGCGCGCGCGGGACTGGGCAAGACCGACAAGCCTATCGGCGCCTTCCTGTTCTCCGGCCCGACGGGCGTTGGTAAGACTGAGGTTGCCAAACAGTTGGCGTTCATCCTTGGTATCGAGCTGATCCGCTTCGACATGTCGGAGTATATGGAGCGCCATGCGGTGTCGCGCCTGATCGGTGCGCCGCCTGGCTATGTCGGCTTTGACCAGGGGGGGCTGCTGACCGAGGCGATCACCAAGAAACCGCATGCGGTGCTCTTGCTGGACGAGATCGAAAAAGCGCATCCGGATATTTTCAATATCTTGTTGCAGGTGATGGATCATGGTACGTTGACCGACAACAATGGTCGCAAGGCCGACTTCCGCAATGTGATCATCATCATGACCACCAATGCCGGGGCGGAAGCACTGCAAAAGCGTTCGATCGGCTTTACCGACAAGAAGGAATCCGGCGACGAGATGGCCGACATCAAGCGCATGTTCACGCCGGAATTCCGCAACCGCTTGGATGCAATCATTAGCTTCAAGGCGCTGGACGAGGAGATCATCCTGCGTGTGGTCGACAAGTTCCTGATGCAGCTCGAAGAGCAATTGCACGAGAAGAAGGTTGAGGCGATCTTTACCGACAGCCTGCGTCGCTTCCTCGCCAAGAAAGGCTTCGATCCGCTGATGGGTGCGCGCCCGATGGCACGCCTGATCCAGGACATGATCCGCAAGGCGCTGGCCGACGAACTGCTGTTCGGTCGTCTGGTGTCCGGTGGTCGCGTCACGGTCGACTTGGACGACAAGGAGCAGATCAAGCTCGATTTCGCGGAAGGGGACGCGTCTCCGCCGCCGGCTCCGGAGGAGACTCTGGAAGTCGAGTAATCGACGCCAAGCAAAAAGCCCGGATTCGTTCCGGGCTTTTTTATTGAGATAAGCGATATTACTGTGGGATGACAGCTACCTATGGGGCGGAAAATACCATGGTGCGGCTTGGTGCTTCCCAAGCAAGCGGCGGGTTCCTAAAGCCTTAACGCACCTTGCGCAGGTCCGCCGCGCATTCCTTGACTAGCCCAGGCCCGCGGTAAATCAGCCCCGTATATAACTGTACCAGCGAGGCACCGGCGTCAATTTTTGCCTGTGCGTCTTTACCCGAAAGAATGCCGCCAACGCCAATGATCGGCAGTGCGCCTTTCAGCTCGGCGCTCAAGGCGCGAATCACGGTATTGGACATTTCGAATACCGGCGCGCCAGACAGTCCGCCGGTTTCTTCGGCATGCGGCATTCCTTTCACGGCGTCGCGCGTGATCGTCGTATTGGTCGCGATCACCGCATCCATCTTGTGGTGCACTAGTGCGGAGGCAATGGATTTAACTTGTTCGCTGTCGACGTCAGGCGCAATTTTTAGTGCAATCGGCACATAGCGCATATGTTGATCCGCGAGTCGGCGTTGCGCATCCTTCAGTTTGGATAGTAGCGCATCCAGTTCGGAGCCGCCTTGTAGCTGGCGCAGGTTCTTGGTATTTGGCGAGGAGATATTAACCGTCACATAACTTGCGTACGGATATACCTTTTCCAGGCAATGCAGGTAGTCGTCCGCCGCATGTTCAATCGGCGTATCTGCATTTTTACCAATGTTCAGGCCCAGCACGCCTTCCTTGTTTTGATAAAACTTCGATGCCTGAACATTGGCGACGAAGGCATCGACCCCGCCATTGTTGAAGCCCATGCGATTAATGATCGCGTTCGCCGCCGGCAGGCGGAAAATACGCGGCTGCGGATTTCCCGGTTGCGCGCGCGGCGTGACCGTGCCGACCTCAATAAAGCCGAAGCCGAGCGCCGCCAAACCGTCAATATAAGCACCATCCTTATCCAAGCCTGCCGCAAGGCCAACCGGATTGGGGAAGGTAATGCCCATGACCGTTCTTGGATCGGGCTGGGGGCGGGCAATGAGGCTGGTCAGGCCGCAGGCTGCGGCGTGCTTCAGTGCTGGCAGCGCGACGTTGTGTGCCGTTTCCGGATCAAGTGAGAACAGGAGGGGGCGAGTGAGTGCGTACAGGAGTTTGTCGGACATGGGAGCAAAAAGAGAGGCGGCGCCTGCGACAGGCAAAACCGCTATTTTACTATTGCGCCTTGTCAATACATGGCGGTGGAATGCTTCACTCCGGCTGCCACGCCTCCCACTTGCCCTGTTGCAGTGCTTCAAGCGGTTTGAAATTGATTTTGTACGCCATTTTCCGGCTGTTCCTGATCCAGTAGCCAAGGTAGACGTGCGGCATGCCAAGCCGCCTGGCTTGCTCGATTTGCCAAAGGATGTTGTAGGTGCCCAAGGAAGCACCCTGAATGTCCGGATCGTAGAAGGTGTAGACGGACGACAAGCCGTCATTCAGGACATCGATGATGCTCACCATGCGCAAGGTGCCGTCGTCTTCCCGGAATTCGACCAAGCGTGTGTTGACCTTGCTTTGCAATAAAAACTGCGCGTACTGGTCGCGGCTGTCGTGATCCATGCCGCCGCCTGCATGACGCACTGACTGGTAGCGCAGGTACAAATCGTAATGCTCTGGCACGTAGGCTAGATTTGTGATCCAAGAGGTCAATTCCCCGTGCCGGGTCCAGGCACGGCGCTGGCTGCGGTTGGGATGAAACCCGTTCACTTTCACGCGCACCGGAATGCACGCCTGACAGCCGTCGCAATATGGCCGATAAGTAAAAATACCGCTGCGTCTAAAGCCATTCTTGACCAGTTCCGAGTAGACATCGGCATTAATCAAGTGCGATGGCGTCGCCACTTGCGAACGCGCTTGGCGTCCCTCGAGATAGCTGCACGGATATGGGGCGGTTGCGTAAAACTGCAGGGTGGCGAAAGGCAGATCTTTAAGATGCGTCATGCGGCATACCTGGCTACGATTCCGACTCTGTTAATTTACACCGTATGGCGCGATCGGCAGAAGAGTTTTTTCACGTGCGCCTAGAATATATCGAGGGGCTGCCAGGCTTGTATTTGCGGCTGCGCGATGGCTTCGCGCAGCAAGCGGATGAATTCCGCTCTGGGAATGGGCGCTGCGCCAAGCGATGCCAGGTGTGATGTCTCTTGCTGGCAATCGATCATTGCCACGCCATGCGCTTGCAGAAAATGGACGAGGTAGGCAAGAGCAACTTTCGATGCATCCGGAACCCGTGCAAACATCGACTCGCCATAAAACATGCGGCCAATGGACACGCCATAAGCGGCACCGACCAACTGATTGTCGAACCACAGTTCCGATGAATGAGCGTATCCGCGGCGGTGCAGTTCACTGTAGCCCTGAATAATATCGTCGGAAATCCAGGTGCCGGCGCCTTCTTTTCGGGGCGCGGCGCAGGCCAGCATCACTTGTTGAAATGCCGTATTAAAGCGGATTTCCCAGCGCCGGTCCGAGTGCATGCTCTTGTGTACCTTTTTTAAGGTCTTGCGCAGGCTATGTGAAATCACAAAATGCTTGGTAAACAGCACCATGCGCGGATCGGTGCTCCACCATAAGATCGGCTGTCCTTCCGAATACCAAGGAAAAATCCCGTGCCGATAGGCTTCCAGCAATCGCTTTGGGGATAGGTCGCCGCCGGCGGCGAGCAACCCCGGTGCGCCGTCTTCGTCGGTAAGCGCGGTCGAAACATCCGGGAAGGGAGTGCTTGCTTCAAGCCACGGAATCATTCTTTTCACCAAAGTAGGTCATTGGAATGCACAAAACAAGTGCGAAAAAGCATTGAACATATTTGCTGTTAAAAATTTTCTCTTTAGAAATCAATATCTTGCTGTCTTGCACTAAATTGGAATAATTATTGCTTTATTGGTGCTCATTGATTCCAGCATGCACATTAACAGGGAGATCTTTTGCATGGATGCATTTAAAAACGGCGCCGATACTTTATTTATCTTGCTCGGCGCCATCATGATTTTGGCAATGCATGCCGGTTTTGCATTTTTAGAACTCGGTACGGTTCGCAAGAAAAACCAGGTTAACGCCTTGGTCAAAATCTTAGTCGATTTTGCCATCTCGACCATCGCCTATTTTTTTGTTGGCTACACAATTGCTTACGGTGTCGACTTTTTCGCAGACGCCAACACCCTGTCGGCCAAGAGTGGCTTTGAGTTGGTGAAGTTCTTTTTCTTGCTTACTTTTGCAGCCGCAATTCCCGCGATTATTTCCGGCGGTATTGCTGAACGTGCCAAGTTCTATCCGCAACTGTTTGCTACCGCGATGTTGGTTGGATTGGCATATCCGTTTTTTGAAGGAATTGCATGGAATCACAGGCTCGGTGTACAGGCTTGGTTAAAGGCTATGTTCTCCGAGGAGTTTCATGACTTTGCCGGTTCAGTGGTGGTGCACGCCGTCGGCGGCTGGGCGGCCTTGCCTGCGGTGCTGCTGCTCGGCGCACGGCGCGGCCGTTACTCCAAGGATGGCGCGATTGCGGCGCATCCGCCGTCAAACATCCCGTTTCTCGCGCTCGGCGCGTGGATTCTGACAGTCGGCTGGTTTGGCTTCAATGTAATGAGCGCGCAAACGCTCGACAAGATGAATGGACTGGTCGCGATTAACTCGCTCATGGCGATGGTCGGCGGCACGCTGGTCGCCGTCTTGATGGGTAAGAACGACCCGGGCTTCGCCTATAACGGCCCGCTGGCCGGCTTGGTGGCAGTGTGCGCCGGTTCCGATTTGATGCACCCGCTTGCCGCGCTAATAACCGGGGGCGTTGCAGGTGTCATTTTCGTCTGGATGTTCACGCTGACCCAAAATAAGTGGAAGATCGACGATGTGCTCGGTGTGTGGCCATTGCACGGCTTGTGCGGTGCCTGGGGCGGCATCGCGGCCGGCATTTTCGGCCAGAAGGCGCTGGGCGGGATTGGTGGCGTATCGTTGATGTCGCAATTGATCGGCACTGCGCTTGGCGTGGCGATTGCGCTCGGTGCGAGTGCGATTGTGTACGGGCTGTTGAAAAAGATCGTCGGCATTCGCCTCGACCCCGAACAGGAGTTTGATGGTGCCGATCTATCGATTCACAAGATCAGCGCCACCGCAGAGCGGGAGACAAGCTGGTAAGGGCGGGAAGAAAAAAGAGGATGCGCTGTTAGTCGCATCCTCTTTTTTTAACAGGCTTCGACAGTCCCGATTGCTGCTCAGCTTTCAGTGGCCTGTCGCATTGGTTTCAGCAGATCGCGCGTGTGCAGGGCATAAGCGCCTCCCTCGCTCTTGATGCGTGCGAGGTCTGCAAAGAAAAATTTCAAGGTGCAGGCAACCGTGGGAAAAGCGATATCGTTCCACGGGATTTCGGCCTCTGAAAACAGTTTCACTTCCAGGCTTTCGGTGCCCGCCGAAAAATCAAGGTCAAGCAAGGTCGCGCGGTAGAACATATGCACCTGATGCACGTGCGGCACATTTAGCAGCGAAAACAGTTCGTGCAGCTGGATGCGCGCACCTGCTTCTTCCTGTGTTTCGCGCAACGCCGCTTCCGCCGTAGTCTCCTCGTTTTCCATGAAGCCGGCAGGCAGGGTCCAGTAGCCGTAGCGCGGCTCGATTGCTCGCTTGCACAGCAGTATCCGTGTTTCGCCATCATGGTCCCACACCGGAATTGAGCCGATCACCATCTTCGGGTTCTGATAATGGATAGTCCCGCATTGTCCGCATACATAACGCGGGCGATTGTCGTCGGGTGGGATCAGCAGTGAAACCGGGTGCGCGCATTCAGAGCAAAATTTCATAAGGGCTGGCAGCGAAGATGTTGGGCGCACGACAGAGCAATTCGGCAAAGGTGATCGGCGCATTGTTCGAATGGAGTAGAAGTGTACACCGCAAGAGTGGTCAACATTTACATTTGCGTTGACCGTCGATACCGGATATACTTATATTCTTCAGACGCGGGGTGGAGCAGTCTGGCAGCTCGTCGGGCTCATAACCCGAAGGTCGCAGGTTCAAATCCTGCCCCCGCAACCAAGTCTCACAGTCTTGAATTCCCGTCCCTCATACTTCCAAAAAAAAATCGGACGCCGGAATGCAGCATCAATGGGTTCTCAGGCCCAACCGGGCAGCATCGCACGATGCATGTCGTTGATAAAAACTTCTGCACATTGTTAGAAAAAACAAGACGCATACCGATGAATACTATTGAGGCGAAGAAAGTCCTCGAAACAGCATTGCTGTGCGCGCATGAGCCATTGTCGATCAACGACATGAAAAAGCTTTACATGGAAAACGGCGACGGCAATGCCGATGTCGGTGCCGATACGATCAAGGCGATGCTGGAAGAGTTGCGCAACGACTGGTCAGACAAGGGTATTGAAATTGTCAGTCTTTCTACCGGCTGGCGTTTTCAGAGTCGGCCCGAGATGAAAAAATACCTTGAGCGGCTCAATCCGGAGAAGCCTCCCAAATATACACGTGCAACGCTGGAAACGCTGGCTATCATCGCCTACCGTCAGCCGGTTACCCGCGGTGATATTGAGGAAATCCGTGGCGTTACAGTGAACTCTCAAACCATCAAGATGCTCGAAGATCGAGGTTGGATCGAAGCGATCGGTCATCGAGATGTGCCGGGCCGACCAGCCTTGTTTGCCACGACCAGGCAGTTCCTCGATGATCTGGGATTAACCTCTCTCGATCAATTGCCGCCGCTGCAGCAGATTACGAAAGATGATATGCAGGCCGGCATTCTGCCGGAAATGCAGGCGCTTGAAGGCGGAATGCAGGCAAGCCTGGATCGGGTGAGTGGCTCGATGACGCAGGATGGTTCAAGCGTCTTGGCATCAGAGCGCTCTGCCCAGCAAGCTGATGACCGGCCGGAGCCGGCATCAACCGAAAAATTTCAAACCGAATCGCCGGCTTTGCAGCCCGGTACAGAAACGTCCAACCGAGAGGCTGAAGCCGAATCTCCCTTAGACGCCCCACACAGTGAGCACAATCAAGAAGCGAACGATGAATCTGCCAAACCAGAATGAAGCGCCAGTGGTCGTAGCGACCGATTCCTCCGCAGTGTCGGAATCCAAAGAAAGCCGGGAGCTGTCTCGCAGCGAGGTGCCGGCATCTGCCGATGGCGGTCATGTGGAAGAGAGCGGGAAAAAGCCGGCCAAGCGAGGCGTGCGCGGACCGCGCAGCTTGCGTCGTACCCGGGCTCCGCGCGCGGTTGAGTCGGACAAGTCTGCTGGCGCGACTGCATCGGTCGCAGGAGATGGGGGCGCCGACTTGCGGCAGCCTTCCGCAGTGGAAGGTGAGACTGGTGGTGGTAAGCCGCAGCGCACTGCCCGTGAAAGTCGCAAGCGGGATGAGCATACAAAGGGCAGGCCTGGACAAAAGGGGCGTGGTCGGCAATCCGGTGGTGAAGCCAAAGCTGGCCAATTGAAAGTCAGGGGAGATAATCCCGACGACATATTCTCGTTTGTGACGTCCGATGCGTTCGATAGCGCTGCGGAAGACGCTGCGGGTAGCGGGCGTCGCGACGCCCGCCAGGCGCAGGCCAAGAATGTGCGCCGCGATCTAACGGCAGAGGATGATGCCCCGAAGTTGCACAAGGTGCTTGCCGAAGCGGGGCTTGGATCGCGCCGTGATATGGAAGAATTGATTATTGCCGGTCGTGTTTCGGTCAATGGCGAGCCTGCCCACATTGGGCAGCGCATTCTGCCGACAGACCAGGTGCGCATTAACGGCAAGCTGATTCAGCGTAAAGTTAGCAAGCGTCCGCCGCGGGTGCTGGTGTATCACAAGCCTGCCGGCGAGATTGTCAGTCACAATGATCCGGACGGGCGTCCCTCGGTGTTCGAACGCCTGCCGACCATCAAGGCCGGTAAATGGCTGGCGGTTGGCCGCCTAGATTTTAATACCGAAGGCTTGTTGCTGTTTACGACCTCTGGCGATCTGGCTAATCGCCTGATGCATCCGCGTTACGGAATCGAGCGCGAGTACGCAGTGCGTACGCTGGGTGAGCTGGAAGAGGGGATGCGGCAGAAACTGCTGGCCGGCGTTGAGCTGGAAGATGGCGTCGCACAGTTTTCGAAGATCGTCGATGGCGGCGGCGAGGGGGTCAATCGCTGGTACCGCGTAATCATCGGCGAAGGGCGCAATCGTGAAGTGCGTCGCATGTTCGAATCCGTCGGCTTGACGGTTTCGCGATTAATCCGGACGCGGTATGGCGCATTGACTTTGCCTAGCGGACTAAAGCGTGGGCGCTGGGAGGAGTTGGATGAGCATGCGGTGCGCAATCTGATGACGCTGAGCGGGCTTGAGAAGGCGGTAGCGCCGCAGCCGCAAGGTAAATCGCGTGGTGAGCGCGGGCCGAAGAATGCTTTCGACAAGAGCCAGCCACAAAATCGTGGTCAGACGCGCAATGGACAGCAAGGGCGTGCTCAGGGGGCGTCGCGCAGTCGTCAACCTGATCCGCTGCAAACCGCGCTCGGATTTCCGGATAGCTCTTACGGGCGCCGTGGCGGTGGGCAGGCGCGTACTGGGCTTGGAATGCAAGGCATGGCGCGGCGCCGTTCGCGCGGCTGATTTGGAAGTCTTTTATTGTTAGTCGGAAATGCTGGCATCCCAGGTAATGGGGCGCCTTGTCATTGCGGTGCGCCAAATAATTGCTTATAATTAGACAGTTAACAAAAGTCGGCCCGCAAGAACAACGTTTGCCGGGTGCCACGTTAAGTGGGCTGAAGCGATAAAAAGATGGGCAGATGCCCATTTTTTTTTTCTTGAACGCTTTGTGCGGACTGGCTGGCGTAGTTTTGGAGAACAGTTTTGCGGTTGTTGGACTTAATTGAAAAAACCGTGGTGGGCATGGGCTATGAACTGGTCGATTTCGAGCAGGCGGCGCATGGTCTGCTTCGCGTGTATATCGACTTCCCGTCGGAGCAGGCTGACAAGGGCAGTATTACGGTGGATGACTGCGAAAAGGTCAGCCACCAGTTGTCGCATGTGCTGACGGTTGAAAACGCTAATTACGAGCGGCTGGAGATCTCGTCTCCCGGGCTCGATCGTCCGCTGAAAAAAGCGGCCGATTACGCGCGTTTCGCCGGGCAGGAGGCTGTGGTAAAGCTGCGCATGCCGATGCCTGGAGCGGCCAATCGCAAGTCCTTTCAGGGCATCCTGCAGGAACCGGAAGGCGACACGCTGAAGTTGGAATTTGAAGGAAAAGAAGGGCCGGCGATGCTGGAGTTTACGCTCGCCGACGTGGACAAGGCACGCTTGGTGCCGAAAGTGGATTTTAGGAGTCGCAAAGCATGAGTCGCGAAGTTTTGTTGTTGGTCGATGCGCTGGCACGAGAAAAAAACGTCGATAAAGAAATCGTCTTCGGAGCGCTCGAACATGCGCTCGCGCAAGCGACCAAGAAACGCTACGAGGGGGACGTCGATGTGCGCGTCTCCATCGACCGCGAATCCGGTGAGTTCGAATCCTTCCGCCGCTGGCACGTAGTGCCGGATGAGGCAGGTCTGCAATTGCCCGACCAGGAAGTGCTGCACTTCGAAGCGAAGGAACAGATTCCTGACATCGAAGTCGATGATTACATTGAAGAACCGATCGAATCGGTTGATTTCGGCCGCCGCTTTGCACAGGACACCAAACAGGTTGTGCTGCAGCGTATCCGCGACGCCGAGCGTGAACAGATCCTGCAGGATTTCCTGGCACGCGGCGATGCCCTCGTCACCGGCACTATCAAGCGCATGGAACGCGGCGACGCGATCGTCGAATCCGGCAAGATCGAAGCGCGCTTGCCGCGCGACCAGATGATTCCGAAAGAGAATCTGCGCGTCGGGGACCGCGTGCGTGCCTATATCCTCCGTATCGACCGCAATGCACGCGGACCGCAAGTGATTTTGTCGCGGACTGCGCCGGAATTCATCATGAAGCTGTTCGAGCTGGAAGTTCCGGAAATTGAGCAAGGCCTGCTTGAAATTAAATCGGCGGCGCGTGATCCGGGCGTGCGCGCCAAGATTGCCGTGTTTACCAACGACAAGCGCATCGATCCGATCGGGACCTGCGTTGGCATGCGCGGTTCGCGCGTGCAGGCGGTGACCGGCGAACTGGGTGGCGAGCGTGTCGACATCGTGCTGTGGTCGGAAGATCCGGCACAATTCGTGATCGGTGCGTTGGCGCCGGCGAACGTGTCCTCGATCGTGGTCGACGAGGAAAAGCATGCGATGGATGTGGTCGTCGACGAAGAAAACCTGGCGATCGCGATTGGCCGCGGCGGTCAGAATGTACGTCTGGCATCCGAGCTGACTGGCTGGCAGATCAACATCATGACAGCGGAAGAGTCGGCCGATAAGGCCGCAGCGGAAACCGCAGCGATTCGCACGCTGTTCATGGAAAAGCTCGACGTCGATGAGGAAGTGGCCGATATCCTGGTGCAGGAAGGCTTCTCCAGCCTGGAAGAAATTGCCTATGTGCCGATTACTGAAATGCTGGATATCGAAGCATTCGACGAAGATACTGTCAATGAGCTGCGCAGCCGCGCACGCGACGCGCTCGTGACGGAAGCCATTGCCTCCGAAGAAGGACTGGAAGGCATGGAAGATGCTTTGGTTAATCTGGAAGGAATTGATCGGATTACCGCGGGCAAACTGGGTTTGGCCGGTGTCAAAACGGTGGACGCATTTGCCGGTTTAGCCTATGACGAATTCGGCGCCATCCTGGCCTTGCCGATAGAGCGTGCGCGTGAACTGATTGAAAATGAATTTGAAGATGTGAGCGACGATGAAATGCGTCTGATCGATGCCAAGTACGATGATCGTGCGCGGGCATTGCAAGAGAAAGCGCGGGAGCTGGTCACAGCGAAATGACCTGCAACGCTCCAATATCATCTGTCGAGCCCACATAGAAAAGAGGACTGAATGGCGAGTAACAACGTAGCTCAATTTGCCACCGAACTAAAGATGCCAGCGGACTTGCTGCTGACGCAACTGCGTGCCGCCGGCGTCGATAAGCGTTCGGCGTCCGATGTGCTGTCCAAGGAAGACAAGGACAAGCTGTTGAACCATTTGCGCCGCTCGCACGGAGCGTCGCCGGATGGTGAAAAGAAGAAAATCACGCTCACGCGCAAGGAAACGACCGAGATCAAACAGGCCGATGCCAGCGGCAAGTCGCGCACGATCCAGGTCGAAGTGCGCAAGAAGCGCACCTTCATCAAGCGTGACGAGCCGGTCATTGAAACGGTTCAAGCGACGCCGGAAGCACCTGCTGCGCCTGTGATTGACGAAGCGGAAGTGGCGCGTCGTGCGGAAGAGGCTCGTCGTCAGGCCGAACTGATCGCGCGCCAGGAAGCCGAGTTGCGTGCAAAGCAGGAGCACCTGGCGAAACTGGAAGCCGAGAAGGAAGCACAAGCCAAGGCGCAGAAAGAGGCCGAGGAAGCGCGCAGGGCGGCCGAGGCTGCCGCTGCGGCAAAGCAGCAGGAAAAGGTTGATCTCACCGCTGCCGAAGAGAAGAAGCGTGCAGACGATGAGGCTGCCAGGAAGAAGGCTGCCGAGCAGGAAGCGAAGGAAGCGACGGAACGTGCCGCCGCCGCCGAGCGGGCGCGCAAGGCTGTTGAGGATGAAGTTGCGCAAATCAAGGCGATGATGAATGCGCCGCGTAAGGTCATGAAAGCACCGGAACCCGCGCCGGCGCCTGCTCCTCAGGCGAAAGCTGCCGAAGGTACGCTGCACAAGCCTACTGACAAGAAGCCTGGCGAGAAAAAAGACGAGAAGAAACCGGCCATCGGCGACAAGAAATCGATCAAGTCGGCCAACGTGTCGTCCACCTGGCAAGATGAGCAGGCGAAAAAGCGCGGTGGTATCAAGACCCGTGGCGCCGGCACGACTGGGCCGTCGACAGGTCGCGACGGCTGGCGCGGCGGCCCGAAGGGACGCCGTTCATCGCATGGCGACGACCAGCGCGAATCGAACTTCCAGGTGCCGACCGAAGCCGTGATCAAGGAGGTGCATGTGCCGGAGACCATTACGGTTGCCGAACTCGCACACAAGATGGCGGTGAAGGCATCGGAAGTGATCAAGCATTTGATGAAGCTGGGCCAAATGGTGACCATCAACCAGGTGCTCGATCAGGAAACCGCGATGATCCTGGTGGAAGAAATGGGCCACAAGGCGTTTGCGGCCAAGCTGGACGACCCGGAAGCGATGCTGGAAGAAGTCGGCGAACACGTCGATGCCGAGGCATTGCCGCGCGCGCCTGTGGTGACCGTCATGGGTCACGTCGATCATGGCAAAACCTCGTTGCTGGACTACATCCGTCGCGCCAAGGTGGCTGCGGGCGAAGCAGGCGGGATTACGCAGCATATCGGCGCTTATCACGTCGAAACGCCGCGTGGCATTATCACCTTCCTCGATACGCCGGGCCATGAGGCGTTTACCGCCATGCGTGCACGCGGCGCGAAGGCAACCGACATCGTGATTCTGGTGGTGGCGGCCGACGACGGTGTGATGCCGCAAACCAAGGAAGCGATCGCGCACGCGAAAGCGGCCGGCGTGCCCATCGTCGTGGCAATCAACAAGATCGACAAGCAGGGCGCCAATACCGACCGCGTCACGCAGGAATTGATCGCGGAAGGCGTCGTGCCGGAAGCCTATGGCGGCGAGGCGCCGTTCGTGCCGGTATCCGCAAAGACTGGTCAGGGCATCGACGATCTGCTGGAAAACGTATTGCTGCAAGCAGAAGTGCTGGAGTTGAAGGCGCCCGTCGACGCGCTTGCCAAGGGGCTCGTGATTGAAGCCAAGCTCGACAAGGGCCGCGGCCCGGTTGCGACCGTATTGGTGCAGTCCGGCACCCTGAAGCGCGGCGATATCGTGCTGGCCGGTTCGTCTTACGGCCGCGTACGGGCGATGCTCGACGAGAACGCCAAGAACATTTCTGAAGCAGGCCCGTCGATCCCAGTCGAAATTCAGGGCTTGACCGAAGTGCCGGCAGCCGGTGAAGAAGTAATCGTGATGGCTGACGAGCGCAAGGCACGCGAAATCGCTTTGTTCCGTCAAGGCAAGTTCCGCGATGTGAAGCTGGCCAAGCAGCAAGCAGCAAAGCTGGAGAACATGTTCGAGCAGATGGCCGAAGGCGAGGTCAAGTCCTTGCCATTGATCATCAAAGCCGACGTGCAAGGTTCGCAGGAAGCGCTGGTGCACTCGATGCAGAAGCTGTCGACCGACGAAGTCCGGGTGCAGATCGTGCACGCTGCCGTCGGCGGCATTTCCGAGTCCGACGTCAACCTCGCAGTCGCTTCCAAGGCGGTCATCATCGGCTTCAATACGCGGGCCGACGCATCTGCGCGCAAGCTGGCCGAAGCCAGCGGCATCGATATTCGCTACTACAACATCATTTACGATGCCGTGGACGAAATCAAAGCCGCCATGTCGGGCATGCTGGCACCAGAGAAGCGCGAAGCGGCACTGGGTTTGGTCGAAATCCGCCAAGTGTTCCATGTCAGCAAGGTTGGCTCGATTGCCGGCTGCTATGTGCTCGACGGCTTGGTCAAGCGCGGCGCTTCGGTCCGCCTGTTGCGCAACAATGTGGTGATCTGGACCGGCGAACTCGATTCGCTCAAGCGCTTCAAGGATGACGTGAAGGAAGTGAAGGCAGGCTTCGAGTGCGGCTTGTCACTGAAGAACTTCAACGACATCAAGGAAGGCGACCAGCTGGAAGTGTTCGAAGTGCAGGAAGTCGCACGTACCCTGTAATTCGATTGTCGCGGGCAGTTTTGTAGCCCGGACGGAGCCAAGTGCATTGCGCATCCCTTCAACGGAATGCGCAATGCCGATCAGGGTTCTGTCCGGGCTATCTCGTTTTAAGGTTGCAGAACCATGGCTAAACACAGCAAATCCATTCCCGGGCGCGGCGTGCGTGTCGCCGACCAGATCCAGCGCGATCTGGCTGAAATCATTGCATATGAACTGAAAGACCCGCGTGTCGGAATGATCACGATCACTGAAGTGCAAGTGACGCCTGATTATGCGCATGCCAAGGTGTTTTTCACCACGCTGGTCGACAACGACGAAGCGGTACAGAACACGCTGTCGGGATTGCGCAAGGCGGCCGGTTTCATTCGCGGTCAGTTGGGGCGGCGTCTGACCATCCATACCATTCCCGAGCTGCACTTCGTGTATGACACGTCGACGACGCGCGGCATGGAATTGTCCAAGCTGATCGAAGCGGCAAATGCCACGCGTGCCAAGGACGCCGAAGACTGACCGTTCGCCGCCTCGCGCGGCTCTCATGATTTTCCTCATATGGCACAAGCATTGCCCAAGAAAATACGCGTGCCTGTTCACGGCGTTCTACTGCTCGACAAAGCTGCCGGTCACTCCAGCAACGATGTACTGATCAAGGCCAAGCGTCTGCTGAACGCACAAAAGGCGGGACATACGGGCACCCTCGACCCGTTCGCGACGGGGTTGTTGCCACTCTGTTTTGGCGAGGCGACGAAGTTTGCCCAGGATTTGCTCGATGCCGACAAGACGTACGAGACCGTCGTGCACCTAGGCATAACGACCACGACCGCAGACACCGAAGGCGAGGTTGTTGAAACACGTAACGTCGAGGTGACGCTGGAACGAATTGAGGCGGTTCTCGCACAGTTTCGTGGCGACATCGATCAAGTGCCACCAATGCACTCGGCATTGAAGCGTGACGGCAAACCCCTCTATGAATACGCTCGTGCTGGCGTCACGCTCGAGCGCGAGGCGCGCCGAGTAAGGATTTACACGCTGGATCTGCTCGATTACCGTGCGCCGTTTCTGACGCTGCGTGTTCATTGCAGTAAAGGAACCTATATTCGGGTGCTGGGACAGGACATCGGGGAAGCACTCGGCTGCGGCGCGCATTTGCAGGCCTTGCGCCGCACGCAAGTGGGGGCGCTGAGCCTCGATGCCGCAGTCACGCTGGAACAGCTGGCCGAAACGGCCGATGGCGAGCGTGAAGCATTGCTGGCGCCGGTCGATGCATTGCTGTCGACGTTTCCGGCGGTGTCGTTATCCGAAGAATTGGCCAGGCGTTTTCTGCACGGCCAGCGTCTTGCCTTGGGCAAGGAAGGGCATGTCCAGCAGACGGCAGGCAGGGTTCGCGTGTATCGCGAATCTGACCGCAGCCTGCTTGGCACAGCGCAATTAATGGAATTCGGCGTGCTCGCACCCGAGCGCCTGATTGCCACCGGCACCCATTAACCTGCCGGTTTTTGTGATCTTGCCGAGTCGTAGAGGAACATGACTTTCGCGCTATAGGATTCGAGGTCGGCGATCCGCGTTTCGTGCGACGGATGGGTGCTCATGAATTGCGGCGGCTGTTTGCTGTTCGTTCCCTGCATCTTGTGCCAGACCGAGATCGCAGCGCGCGGATCGTACCCGGCGCGCGCGGCCAGTTCCACGCCCATGCGGTCGGCCTCGGTTTCATGCTCGCGGCTGTTCGGCAGCAAGTACAGGTATTTCGACATGTCCCCCGCCAGATTCATCTGGCCCTGGTTGGCGCCAGCCGCGATCCCGACCAGGGTGAGCCCGAGTTGCGTGCCCAGCTGCTGGGATGCGCGTTCGCGGCCATGCTCGCGCAACGCATGCGAGATTTCATGCCCCATGATGGCGGCGATTTCATCATCGCTCAGTTGCAATTTTTCAATGATGCCGCTGTAGAACGCGATTTTGCCGCCAGCGGCGCAAAACGCATTCAGCTCATCGGACGTAATGACATTGACTTCCCATGGCCAGCCCGGTGCGTCCGGGCGAAACACTGCCGTATGCGGTATCAGCCGGTGGGCGATCGCGCGCACGCGCGCGACCATGGCAGCGTTCTGGTTCAGCGAATTTTTCTTGGCCGCGCCGCGCATCATGTCGCTGTACGACGCGCTCATTTGCTGATTGAACTTGTTCGATGAAAAAGTCATGTATTGAGGCCGGTTGACGCCGACCACGCCGGGCGAGGTGGTGCTGACTTGGGCGCATGCGGTCAGGATCAACAAGGCGAACAGGGAGAAAAATCGTGTTGTCATATTCCACTCGTAAGATCGCAGGGTTTTTCGTTGCATGAGTATAAGTTAATAAACTGGAATCTTGTGTGCCTTGTATTTCAGCAAGCAAGCTTTTGAATTTCAAGGGTTTTTCCAATTCTTTGCGGCGCCGCATGCTATAATTTTCGGTTTTCCGTATTCAGCACCTCACGACCATGTCAAACACTAAACGCGCCCTGCGCAACATCGCCATCATCGCCCACGTCGACCATGGCAAAACCACGCTGGTCGACCAGCTGCTGCGCCAGTCGGGTACCTTCCGCGAGAATCAGCAAGTCGATAACCGCGTGATGGACTCGAACGATCTGGAAAAGGAGCGCGGCATCACGATTCTGGCGAAGAACTGCGCAGTCGAATACAACGGCACCCACATCAACATCGTTGATACCCCGGGCCACGCCGACTTCGGCGGCGAAGTGGAGCGTGTGCTGTCGATGGTCGATTCCGTGCTGCTGCTAGTCGATGCGGTCGAAGGCCCGATGCCGCAGACCCGTTTCGTGACGCGCAAGGCGCTTGCGCTGGGTTTGAAACCGATCGTGGTGGTCAACAAGATCGACCGTCCGGGCGCACGTCCTGACTGGGTGATCAATGCGACGTTCGAATTGTTCGACAAGCTGGGCGCGACCGAAGAACAGCTCGATTTCCCGGTGGTATATGCATCGGCGCTGAACGGCTACGCCAGCCTCGACTCGACCGTGCGCGAAGGTGACATGAAGCCGCTGTTCGATGCAGTGCTGGAACACGTGCCGGTGCGCGACGACGACCCGGACGGCCCGCTGCAGCTGCAGATTTCCTCGCTCGATTATTCGTCGTATGTCGGCAAGATCGGTATCGGCCGCATCAGCCGCGGTCGCGTGAAGGCGCTGCAAGACGTGATCATCATGAACGGCCCGGATTCGACGCCGACCAAGGCACGTATCAATCAGGTGCTGAAGTTCAAGGGCCTGGAGCGCGTACTGGTAGATGAAGCGATGGCTGGCGATATCGTGTTGATCAACGGCATCGAAGAGCTCGGCATCGGCACCACGGTGTGTGCCCCTGACAAACCGGATGCATTGCCGATGCTGAAGGTCGACGAACCGACGCTGACGATGAACTTCCTGGTCAACAACTCGCCGCTGGCCGGCCGCGAAGGCAAGTTCGTGACCAGCCGCCAGCTGCGCGACCGTCTCGACCGCGAATTGAAATCGAACGTGGCATTGCGCGTCAACGATACCGGCGACGACACGACGTTCGAAGTATCGGGTCGCGGCGAATTGCACCTGACCATTTTGCTGGAAAACATGCGCCGTGAAGGTTATGAACTGGCCGTTTCTCGACCACGCGTGGTGTTCAAGGAAATCGATGGCGTCAAGTGCGAGCCGTATGAATTGCTGACCGTGGACGTGGAAGATGCGCACCAGGGTGGCGTGATGGAAGAACTGGGCCGTCGTCGTGGCGACCTGCAGAATATGGAACCGGACGGCAAGGGCCGCGTGCGTCTCGAATACCGCATCCCGGCACGCGGCTTGATCGGCTTCCAGTCCGAATTCATGACGCTGACGCGCGGCACCGGCCTGATGAGCCATATTTTCGACGACTACTCGCCGGTTGACATGAACAAGCCGGAACTGGCAGGCCGTCGCAATGGCGTGCTGATTTCCCAGGATGACGGCGCAGCAGTTGCCTACGCACTGTGGAAGCTGCAGGATCGCGGCCGCATGTTTGTCAGCCACAACGATCCGGTGTACGAGGGCATGATCATCGGTATCCATTCGCGTGACAACGACCTGGTCGTGAACCCGATCAAGGGCAAGCAACTGACCAACGTGCGCGCGTCCGGCACCGACGAAGCGGTGCGCCTGGTGCCGCCGATCCAGCTGACGCTGGAATATGCCGTGGAATTCATCGAGGACGACGAGTTGGTCGAAATCACGCCGAAGAGCATTCGCCTGCGCAAGCGCCATCTGAAGGAGCATGAGCGCAAGAAGGCTTCGCGCGAGGCGGCGTAAACTGATGCTGCACCACGGCCAAGACGGCGTGGTGAAATGAATCGCAAGCCCGGCCGCCCTTTGGGGGCGCCGGGTTTTTTTATATCTGTATTGCCTATGCCATTTCTGAATCCGCATCGACGCGCGATCGTGCTGATGATTATCGCTCCCACTCTGTGGAGCATCGCTGGCGTGCTGACGCGCCATCTGGAAGCGGCTCGCAGTTTCGAAGTCACGTTCTGGCGCAGCTTTTTTTCCGCGCTGTTTGTGGCAGGCGCGCTGATTTCGCAGCAGGGCGTGCGCTCTGCCGTGAAAACCGTGCGCGCAGTTGGTTCGCTGGGCGTGGTGAGCGGCTTGATGTGGTGTGCGATGTTCACCTGCTTCATGATTGCGCTGACCAAGACCACGGTCGCGAATACGCTGATCGTCATGAGCGTGTCACCGCTGCTGACCGCCTTTCTGGCCTGGTTGTTGCTCAAAGCTGACATTCCGCATCGCACCTGGCTGGCGATTGTCGCCGCGTTCGCCGGGATCCTGTGGATGTTCGTGCGCAGCATTAATGACGTCGGCGGGCAGCACTTGGTCGGAATGCTGATCGCCAGCGCGGTGCCGGTCGCGGCGGCGGTCAACCTGATTGCCATCAAGCGGGCAGGGCATGGCGTCGACCTGATTCCCGCCGTTTTCCTGGGCAGCGTATTTGCGGCCATCCTGATGCTGCCGCTGGCGTGGCCTCTCCAAACCTCACTGCATGACCTGGCGATCCTGGCAACGCTCGGCTTTTTCCAGCTCGGCCTTCCATGCATGCTGATGGTGCGCGCCGCGCGCCACCTGTCGGCGCCGGAAGTGTCGCTCTTGGCGCTGCTGGAAGTGCTGCTGGGGCCCTTGTGGGCATGGCTGGGCGCCGGAGAAGTGCCGACGCAGGAAACGCTGATCGGCGGCGCCGTCGTGATGGCGGCGCTGGTGTCGAATGAACTGGCCGCCATGCGCGACGTCACCCTGCGCCGCGGCACCCCTGTTCAATAGGCGGGAACGGTCGGATGACCGTTCCTGCATGAACAACTAGGCGGGCGCGTGCTCGGCGGCGGGGATTGCCTTTTGCGTTTTCAGGACGTCGGCAATCGCGGCGAACAGTTGATCGACTTGCAGCTGGTCGATGATCAGCGGCGGTGACAGCGCGATGATGTCGCCGGTGGTGCGGATCAGGACGCCTTTTTCCCAGAAACATTTCAGGAATACGTCGAAGGCCCGCGTGCCCGGCTTGCCCGGCACGCCTTCGAGCTCGATGCCGCACACCAGCCCGAGGTTGCGGATGTCTTTTACGTACGGTACGCCCTTGAGCTGATGTGCAGCTTCTTCGAAATACGGCGCCATGGCGGCTGCACGGTCGAATAAACCTTCTTCGGTGTAGACATCGATGGCCGCGATGGCGGCGGCAGCTGCCAGCGGATGGCCGGTGTAGGTATAGCCATGGAAGAATTCAATCGCATTTTCCGGCGCGGCATCGAGGAATGCGTCTTGAATGTCTTGCCGTACGAGTACCGCACCCATTGGCACTGCGGCATTGGTCAGGCCCTTGGCGCAGGTAATCATGTCCGGCACCACGCCAAAGTGATCGGCGGCAAACGCCGCGCCGAGGCGCCCGAAGCCGGTGATGACTTCATCAAAGATCAACAGGATGCCGTACTTGTCGCAGATGGCGCGCAGTTTTTGCAGGTAGCCCTTGGGCGGCAGGATCACGCCGGTCGAGCCCTGGATCGGTTCGACGATGACGGCGGCCACGGTGGCCGGGTCGTGCAGGGCGAGCAGGCGTTGTTCCAGCTCGTCCGCCAGTTCCGCGCCGTGTTCCGGCAAGCCGCGCGAAAATGCATTCTTTGCGATATCGAGCGGATGGCGCAGGTGGTCGGCGCCAGCCAGCGTCGGGCCGAAATGCTTGCGGTTGCCGGCGATGCCACCGACCGCGATGCCGCCGAAACCGACGCCGTGGTAGCCGCGCTCGCGGCCGATCAGGCGGGTGCGCAAACCGTCGCCGCACATGCGGTGGTAAGCCAGTGCGATCTTCAGGGCGGTGTCGACCGATTCCGAGCCGTCGTTGCAGAAAAAGACGCGGTTCAAACCTTCCGGCGCGATGGATGCCAGCTTGCTGGCAGCCTCGAATACGAGCGGATGGCCCATCTGGAAGGTCGGCGCGTAGTCCATCACGGCGGCTTGCTGCTGGATGGCGGCGGTGATTTTCGGATGGCAGTGGCCGGCGTTGACGCACCACAGGCCGGAAGTGCCGTCGAGGATCTGGCGGCCGTCATCGGTCGTGTAGTACATGCCGGATGCGGCGGCGAGCAGGCGCGGCCTGGACTTGTATTGCCGGTTGGCGGTGAAGGGCATCCAGAAATGGCTGGTGTCGATATTGTCAGGTATCTCTTTCATGCGGCTCTCTTTGGGAGTGGGTGCTGTGGCGATGTTTCGCCCTTGGCGGCCAGATGATTTCTGGGCTTTTACTCTGTACAACAGCGCATCAATGCAACGGACTCTGTCCGGTACAATACCGGCTAATTATGAGCGCCTCATTGAAATCCGCCAAGTTGCCCCCGCGCCGCCTGTCTGTTGCTCCGATGCTGGATTGGACAGACCGTCATTGCCGCATGTTTCACCGCCAGATCACGCGCCATACCTGGTTGTACACCGAGATGGTGACGACTGGCGCGCTGCTGTACGGCGATGTGGCCCGCCATCTCAATTTCAATGACGAGGAACATCCTGTCGCATTGCAGCTGGGTGGCAGCGAACCGGCCGACCTGGCGAAAAGCGCGAAGCTGGGCGAGCAATGGGGCTACGACGAAATCAACCTGAATTGCGGCTGCCCGTCCGAGCGCGTGCAGAAGGGGGCCTTCGGCGCCTGCCTGATGGCAGAGCCGCAACTGGTCGCCGATTGTGTCAAGGCCATGCGCGACGCAGTGGCGATCGACGTGACGGTCAAGCACCGCATCGGCATCGACCAGGTCGACTCCTACGAGTTCGTGCGCGACTTCGTCGGCACCATTGCCGATGCCGGTTGCCAGACCTTTATCGTACATGCGCGCAATGCGATCCTGAAGGGATTGAGCCCTAAGGAAAACCGCGAAATCCCGCCGCTCAAGCCCGACTATGCCTACCGCCTCAAGCGCGACTTCCCGCAGCTGGAAATCATCATCAACGGCGGCATCAAGACGCTGGTCGAGATCGATGCGCATCTGCGCCAGGTCGACGGCGTGATGATCGGGCGCGAGGCCTATCACAATCCCTACCTGATGGCGGCCTTCGATGCCCGCTATTACGGTGATGCGGCGCCGGTGAAATCACGCGCCGAGGTGTTGCAGGCGATGCTGCCCTATATTCACGACCAACTCGCGCGGTATGGAAAGGTTGCCGGCAAGAGTGAGCCGGGCGGCGGACTGAAGCTCAACAGCATTACCCGCCACCTGCTCGGGCTGATGGCCGGCATGCCGGGGGCGCGCACCTTCCGTCAAACCCTGTCCGATGCAAAGAAGCTGGCTGCGGGAGACCCCGCGCTGCTGATGGAAGCATTCGCCCGCACGCAACCGCTCGCGGCCTGAGGCTGGTCAGCTGCCCGGCGCCGTCCGGCGTGGCATGGAAGCTGCTAAAAATCCTGTCTTTTCCCTGGGGCGCTTTGACGCATTCGGCGCGCTTCGGATCGATTTGCCTCATGCGGCGGCCATCGTGCCGCTGTCATTCAGTCCAGGAAGGATCAGACATGGCGCAGGAAAAACCAAATATCACTCCCCAGCATCAGGATCATCAGCCCGGCTCGGAAGCGGCCATGTCCCCGCCGCCGCAAGCGGAAGGAAAGAATTACAAGGGCAGTGGAAAACTGAAGGGCAAGGTCGCGCTGATCACGGGCGGCGACAGCGGCATTGGCCGCGCGGTGGCGATCGCGTTTGCCAAGGAAGGGGCGAATGTCGTCATCTCTTATCTTGAGGAACACCAGGATGCGCAGGAAACGCGCCGCCTGATCGAGGCGGAAGGGCGGGAATGCGTGACGCTCGCCGGCGACGTGGGTGATTCATCGTTCTGCAAAAAAATGGTGGACACGACCGTATCCTCGTTCGGCAAGCTAGATATTCTCGTCAACAACGCTGCCCAGCAATACCCGCAGCAAAGCATTACCGACATTTCGGACGAACAGCTGGAAAAAACGTTTCGCACCAATATCTTTTCGATGTTTTACGCGGTGCGCGCAGCCTTGCCGCACCTGAAGCCCGGTGCGCGCATCATCAACACGACGTCAGTGACCGCATATCGCGGCAGTTCACACTTGCTGGACTATTCGGCGACCAAGGGCGCGATCGTCGCCTTCACCCGCTCGCTGTCGCAGCAGTTGGCCGAGAAGGGGATTTACGTGAATGCGGTGGCGCCCGGACCGGTATGGACGCCGCTAATTCCATCTACCTTTTCGCCGGAGCAAGTGTCCAAGTTTGGCGAAAAGGTGCCGCTGGGCCGCCCGGGGCAGCCGGACGAAATTGCGCCGGCCTATGTCTACCTTGCCTGCGACGATGCTTCCTACATGACCGGGCAGGTGCTGCATCCGAACGGCGGCGAAGTGATCAACGGGTAAGGCCCGACGGTAAGGCTCGATGATGGCCGCACCGCTGGTGTGGCCGTCAATATTCCTTGAGACGGTTGTACAGCGTCTTGAGGCTGATACCCAGTGTCTCGGCGGTGAGCCGCTTGTTGCCGCTGTAATGCTTCAGGGTGGCGAGGATGATTTCGCGCTGCGCGTCGGCCAGCGGCGTGCCGACGAAGAAATTCAGGCAGCCTTCATGGACGGTTGGCTTCTTGCTTGCGAAATCCGAAATGCACTCTTCCACATCGAGCGTGTCGGTGGCGAGGATGAATGCGCGCTGCACCACGTTCTTGAGTTCGCGCACATTGCCGGGCCACGAGTAGGAGCGGATGACGTCGAGCGAGCTGCGCGAAAACACTTTCTGCGTATTTTCCTTTTCGTTGAGTTCCTGCAAGAAAGATTGCGCGAGCAATTCGATGTCGCTGCCCCGCTCGCGCAATGGGGGCACGCGTACCGGAAACACCGCGAGCCGGTACATCAAGTCTTCGCGCAGATTGCCTTGCTTGACTGCGACTTCAAGGTCGCGGTTGGTGGCGGCGACCAGACGCACGTCGACCTTTACTTCTTCATCGCCGCCGACGCGCACGAAGCTGCCGGACTCGAGCACGCGCAGCAGCTTGACTTGCATGTCGACCGGCATCTCCGTGATTTCGTCGAGGAACAGTGTGCCGCGCGAGGCATGTTCAAAATAGCCGAGGTGCTGGCGCATGGCGCCGGTAAAGCTGCCTTTCTCGTGTCCGAACAACGCCGCTTCGATCAGGTGCGCCGGAATCGCGCCACAATTTACGGCGACAAAGGTTTCCGATTTGCGCATGCTGGCTTGGTGGATTGCATTGGCAATCAATTCCTTTCCTGTCCCGCTTTCACCTACCAGCAGGACGGTTGCATCGGTGGCGGCGACGCGCTCGATCTGCTGATAGAGCCGCTCCATGGCGGGAGACGCGCCATACATGACGCCAAAATGCTTGACTGATTTATCGAGAGACATGTTGGTTTCCATCTGCCCAGATCACGTGGAAAACGACGGATCGAGGACAAGAGCTGTTTCCACGAGTTTCATATCCTGATGGAAGAGGGATTGGCGTGAATCCAGTTCTGCTATACAAATCCCATTATGTGCGGGTGGAATGCCTTGTCGGGCGGGTCGGGAGGGCCGCTGCCGAAAATCACTACCACGCCGAAAAATGCACCGGAACACCCTGTGATCATGGGGCTGTACTCCATCTCACAATACACGATATTGCGGCGCGGGTGTGTCGATACTAGAGCCGATTGGTCAATTCTCTATCTGTATCAAATGTCGGACAATTCCGATGCGCCGCCGGGTCCTCTGACACGGCAACTTCTTAATGGCCGCAACTTTCTTCGTACAGGAAACACATTCGCTGCATTGCCTGTGAAAGCGACGAACTTATCGCAATTGAAATGGTCAAGAACGTCACATTGTCCATTTTATGTGAAAGGAACAACAATGAAGACGCTCCTCAATGCATCGAAGGTTTTGCTGGTCGTTGCTGCACTGGGCATGGCTGCTACCGGCTGTGAACGCCGTGGCGCCGATCAAAGTTCGGGCTCCAGTGGCAGCTCGGGCACGTCCGGATCGTCCCAGTCCGGTTCTGGTGCCGCCGGTGGCTCGTCGGGCTCTTCCGGCTCCATGGGCGGCGGTTCGGGCTCTTCCGGCAGCTCCGGCTCTTCCGGTTCAAGCAAGTAAGGAATTATCTGGCAATGCGATCGTGTGCAGATACTAAATTGTTCCGGTAGCTGCGCTTTCAGTCTGTACGCTGTACCTCGCGGTGAGGGGGCGCGCATCACGCGCGTCCGCCCGCTGTAATCGGTATAGCGGTCATATTCTTCGGGTATTTATCACGACCGATGCAGGCTAGCTATGCTGGCTGCGTCGTGTGATGCAATTCCCGGCCACTACGGTCGGCGCTGTTCTTGACGCATGCCACATTCGTTCTCGGGCAGTCAGTGTATTGACGTCCGGGCCCCTCATGCATGAAATGAAAATCGGCGGGAATGTCCCCGTGAAATGCCGGTCTAATAATTCTTGATGCATGCGCACGGCCCATGAACCGTGATTGTGGGCATGGTTGCCGCCGCTACCAGCTGGATGCGGCAATGACGGGCTTAGCTGTTTGCGAAATGGCAGAAGCCGCCGAGAATTGAACTGATAGTGTCTTACTCCGGGAACTGAACTGTTTACAGAAATCGATATGCCACACGTACTGATCGTCGATGACGACGTCAACACCCGAGAGGCGCTGGTGGAAATCACTGCTGCCGAAGGGTTCTCAACTGCTGTAGCAGGAAATATCCGCGAGGCACAAGCGCAAATCATGCGCCAGCGCCCCGACGTGGTGCTGATCGATCTGAAGCTGCCCGATGGCAGCGGCATGGACTTGTTCAACGACATCGAATCGCGCGCCACTACCGAAATTGTGCTGATTACCGGCCATGCCAGCGTCGAGACCGCGGTCGAGGCCTTGCGCCTGGGCGCTGCCGATTATTTGACCAAGCCGATCAACTTCCGCCGCCTGAAGTCGCTGCTGTCGCGCATCCCGCGTACCGTCGACCTGAAGGAGGAAATCGGCGTGCTGCGCAGCGAGCTGCGCCGCCTCGGCCACTTCGGCCAAATGCTGGGTGCCGCGCCGGCGATGCAAAAGCTGTATAACCACATTGGGCGCGTGGCGCCGACCGAGGCGACCGTGCTCTTGTTGGGCGAGTCCGGCACCGGCAAGGAACTCGCCGCGCAAACCATCCATGATCTCAGCCTGCGCCAGAAACACCCGTTCCTGCCGGTGAACTGCGGCGCGATTTCGCCGCAGCTGATCGAGAGTGAAATCTTCGGTCATGAGAAGGGGAGCTTCACCGGTGCCGACCGTCAGCACAAGGGCTACTTCGAGCGGGCCAACGGCGGCACGCTGTTCCTGGATGAAATCACGGAGATGCCGATCGAGCTGCAAGTCAAGCTGCTGCGCGTGCTGGAAACAGGTACGTTCATGCGCATCGGCAGCAACCAGGAAATCGAAACCGATGTGCGCGTGGTCGCGGCCACTAACCGCGACCCGGAATCGGCAGTGTCCGAAGGCAAGCTGCGGCTCGACTTGTATCATCGCCTGAATGTTTTCCCGTTGCGTATCCCGCCCCTGCGGGAGCGCGGCGCCGACATCGAATTGCTGGCGCAGCATTTTCTCGACGAGCTCAATACCACGCACGGCACCAGCAAGACGCTCTCCGCCGATGGGCTGGCTTGCCTGTCCAATTACCATTGGCCGGGTAATGTGCGCGAACTGCGCAATTACATGCAGCGCGCATTCATCCTGTCCGACCACACGATCGATGCCAGCGCGCTGGCGCCGGTCATTACCACCCAGTCGCCGGTCGGCATGACATTGGCCATCCCGGTCGGCACCTCGCTGGCCGAAGTGGACCGCAAGCTGATTTACGCAACGCTTGACCTGTGCGGCGGCGTCAAAAAGCGCGCCGCCGACATCCTCGGTATCAGCCTCAAGACGCTGTACAACAGGCTGGAGGAATACGGGCCGTACGACGGCATGCACAAGGCAGAAGAACCGTCCGCAGTGCAGAGCGGGAGTGGCTCCTACCATTAAGTGCTGTAAGCACTATTAAGCCTCCACTCCACGCCTGACTTCTGCGTGAAGCCGGCTCCCGCCCGGGAGCCGGTGCGCAACGCCTTACTGGGTCCGGGCCACCATCGTATCGATCACGACGATCAATTCTTCCGGGGCGACCGGCTTCGTCACATGCATCTGGAAGCCGGCAGTCAGCGCGCGTATCCGGTCTTCCCGCTGTGCAAATGCGGTCAGCGCGAGCGCCGGCATGCGTTGCAGCGGCGCGGTTTTGCCATCCGGTTTCCATGCCCGCAGCTTGCGCAGGACGGCATAGCCGTCTTCGCCCGGCATGGCGATGTCGCAGACCAGCACGTCGGGCAGCCGTTGGTCGGCCAGCGTCGGCAGCCAGGCCAGCACCTGCTGGGCCGAATCGGCTGCGAAGACATCGGCGCCGGCCGTGGTCAGCACCACCGTCAGCGATTCGCGCGCCTCGGCCTGATCGTCGATCAGCAGGATGCGCAAGCCCTCGAGCGACGGTAGCGGCAGGTTGGCAGAAGCGTTTTCCTCGAGCGTGGCAACAGCATATTTGTCGCCGCCCACGCGCAGCGGGAGGGACACGGAAAACATGGTTCCCTGGCCTTCGCCGGCGCTTTCTGCCCTGACCTGCCCGCCGTGCAGCTCGACCAGGTGGCGCACCAGGAACAGGCCGAGCCCGAGGCCGCTATGGTCGCGCGTGCTGGACGTGTCTTCCTGGCTGAAGCGGTCGAACAGGTGCGGCAGGAATTCGGAGGAAATTCCCATGCCGTTATCGCGCACGGTGACGCGGATTTCGGCGCCGATCTTGTCGGCCGCCAGCCATACGCTGCCGTTTTGCGGGGTGAACTTGACGGCATTCGACAGCAGGTTCCAGAAGATCTGCTGCACGCGGTCGGAGTCGCCCTCGATCTGTTCATCGGCAATGCGATAGGTGCAGGTGATGGCGATATTCTTGGCCGCCGCCGTCGGACGCACGCTTTCTACGGCGGCTTCCAGCAGGGGAACCAGGGCCAGCGGCTGTTTGACCAGGCGAAGCTTGCCGCTCATCATGCGCGTCACGTCGAGCAAGTCCTCGATCAGGCGCACCTGTTGTCCCACGCCGGTCTTGATGCCTTGCAGGGCGCGTTGCGCCAGCGGCGCCGATGTGACGTCCTTCAGGTAGTTTTCCAGCACATGGGCCCAGCTCTGGATGCCGTTCAGCGGGGCGCGCAATTCATGCGACACGATGGCGAGGAATTCGTCGCGCGCACGCGCTGCGGTTTCTGCCTGAATGCGTGCCGCGCGCTCGCGTACCAGCAAGTCGTCACGCTCTTTCTCGGCACGGGCGCGCTCGGTGACGTCGTAGGCGATGGCGACTACCGATTCGATGCGGCCGTGCGGGTCGGTTTCGGGGACCATGCGGCCGGAAAAGAAGCGGGTCTGGCCGTCGATGATGTTGTCGAAATCGAGACGCTGCTCGCGCCCAGTGCGAAACGCCGCTTTGGCGGCTTCATCCCAGGCCGCCACCATGGCGGGCGGCAGGCCGAGCTCGGCCTTGGTCTTGCCGATATAGTCGGACGGCTCGATGCCAGCCAGCTTGACGACTGCCGGATTGACGTACAGGTGGCGCATGTTGCGGTCGATGCGGGAAATGATGTCGGGAGAGTTTTCCACGAGGGTTTTGAATTCGATTTCGCGTCTGAGCAATTGTTCTTCGGCCCGGCGCAGGCGCGTCACGTCGTTGACAGCTGCGACCACGCCGCGCACTGCCCCGTGCTCGTCGCGCTCCGGTACGTACATCAGCTGCAGGCAGCGTTCTTCGCCGCCGGGCGCGTTGATGCGCATTTCATGTTCCTGCGGCTGGCCGGCCAGCGCCGCGTCGAGGTACTGCCTGATGCGCGCGAAGGCTTCCTGCCCGACGATATCGGGCACGCGCCGGCCGATCACGTCCGGCGCGCGATAGCCGAAGCGGTCGGCATAGGTGCGGTTGACGAAGCGCAGGCGGTAGTCGCGGTCGCACTGGGCAATGAAGACGGGCAGGGCGTCAGTGATCAGGCGTAACTGTTTTTCCTGCTCCCGCAATTCCTGTTCGGCATTCTTGCGCTCGGTGATGTCGATCACGGTGGAGGAAAACCCGCGCACCTTGCCGTCGTCGGCGATATCGGGCGTATAGCTGACGATCACGTGGCGCCGCCCGAGGTCGTTGTCGACGGTTGCCTCATACCGGATGCGTTCGCCGGCCAGGGCGCGGGCAATTTGCGGCTGCAGTGCCGGGTAGGCCGCGCCCAGCGCGTCGCGCAGCGATTTGCCGACGATTTCTGAGCGTGGCTGCTTGAACCACGGCTCGTAGGCGGCGTTGACGAAGCGGTATCGTTCGCCGGAATCGATATAGGCAATCAGGATCGGCACCGCGTCGGTGATCAGGCGCAAGTATTGATCCTGCTGATCGAGCGCCGCGGCAATGTGCCGGCGTTCGGTCAAGTTGCGCAGTACCACCAGGCGGCCATTCGGGTCGTCCATATCGGGATAGGGCGCCACCGTGATTTCGGCATCGAAACCGGTTCCATCGTCACGCATCAAGCGATGCTCCAGAGACACATTGGCCGGCCCTTCCTCGACCGTGCTGCGCAGGTGCTGGACGACGGCGCCGCCGCCGTCCGGATGCAGGAAGTCGAACAGGGAATGGCCATGCACCTGTTCCGGATTGCTGCAGCCCAGCAGGTCCAGCGCGGCCCGGTTGGAACCGACGATCCGTGCGTCGCGCAGCAGGAACACGCCGTCGACGCACAACTCGATCAGATGGCGGTAGCGCTGCCCGCCCGGATGGTGGTCCAGGCGGGGTGGGATGGTAGACATGGCATGCCGCGTGACGTCATGGTGTGTTGTGAAAATGCCGGTGTTGCGAATAGATGAAATCTGATTGCCAGGAACCGCCATGGTGAAAACTGCTCCTTCCTCCGTTTCTGAATCAGGCGCTTCGGGTGCCGACCTTTTGCTGGCTCAGCTCAGCCTGGACCTGCATGACAAAGTTGCTGAAGCTTTCGCCGATGGCGGGATGCTTGAGCGCAAAGTCCACCGTCGCTTCCAGATACCCGAGTTTGGAGCCGCAATCGTAGCGGCGGCCCCTGAATTCGTAGGCCAGTACCGGGTGCTTGTTGAGCATGGCGGCGACCGCATCGGTGAGCTGGATTTCCCCGCCGCTGCCCGGTGTTACGCGTTCCAGATAATCGAAGATTTCCGGCGTGAAGATGTAGCGTCCGACCACGCCGAGGGTGGACGGCGCATGCTCGGGCTGCGGCTTTTCCACCATGTCGGCAATGCGATGGATGCGTACCCCCATCGATTGCGGGCGCACGATGCCGTACTGGCTGGTCTGTTCCAGCGGAACGTTCTGCACGCCGATCACCGAGTTCGCATGCTGGTCGTACAGGTCAATCATCTGGCGCAACACCGGCACCTCGGCGTCGATCAGGTCGTCGGCCAGCACCACGGCGAACGGCTCGTCGCCCACCAGCGGCTTGGCGCAAAGTACGGCGTGGCCGAGGCCGAGCATCTCGCTTTGGCGCACGTAGGAGTAATGCAGATTATCCGGCAGCAGGCTCTGGACTTCCTCGAGCAGTTTCAGCTTGCCGTGCGAAGCGAGTTCGGATTCCAGTTCATATGCCTTGTCGAAATGGTCCTCGATGCTGCGCTTGTTGCGTCCCGTGACGAAGATCATTTCCGTAATGCCTGCTGCGGCGGCTTCTTCCACCGCATATTGAATAAGAGGCTTGTCGACGATCGGCAGCATTTCTTTGGGCGACGCCTTGGTGACGGGGAGAAAACGTGTTCCTAATCCGGCAACGGGGAATACTGCTTTGCGAATCTTGGTCATATGTCGTCTCTCTTCGATCAGGTTTGCGTAGTAACGATTACATGGCTGTTGCGTTTTTTACCAATTCGTCGCGGCGCATGCAGGATGGGCCAGCGTTGAAGGCGGGAGCGGTGCGGCGTGCCCGCAAGAGGGGCGGCTGCCGCTCCGGGCTTGTTAAGCAGGAAGCATACCGAGCGCATGCCCGAGACGTCGAACCGGCCATCCATCTGCTTCCTGCCTGCATTGCATCCTGGACAAGCGCGTGGAAAATATTGCCGCCCGGTGTTACTGCGCGTTGTAGCTTTTACGGTCCGCTGTAAAAATTACGGAATTGGAATTCCGGTGTATTGCAGCGTCCTCCCTGCAGCCGTAGAAAATAGAGAAATGTCGGCGATGGCTCGTTTCGGCATAAGTCTTGCCTATGCCTCCCTTACTGCATTGACCTTGTGCAAATCCATCGCATCCTGTCGTTCCTGCGATGCGCGATGGCCTCAGAATTAACGCTTATTGATGCACAAGGCCTGTCATCCGAAAGTTTCTTGATAGAGATGTTTGCGGCGGCTTCGCCATCAGACACGAGGAGAATGCATGGCATCTGCAATCATCGTTTTTTCTCACCTGCGCTGGGATTTCGTTTTTTGCCGGCCGCAACAACTCATGTCGCGCCTGGCATCCCAGCAGCCAGTGGTATTTATCGAAGAGCCGCAGTACCGTGACGGCGCGGCATCCCTCAACACCTATTCGCCGCTGCCCGGCGTGCTGGTATGCCAGCCGCAGACGCCGGTTGACCAGGCAGGCTTTCACGACGACCAGTTGCCGTACCTGCGGGCCCTGCTGCGCCAGCTGGTGCGCGACTTCGACGAGCACGTCGCGTGGTTCTACACGCCGATGGCACTGCCGCTTCTGCAGGAACTGCAGCCCGGGCTGGTGGTGTACGACTGCATGGAAGAGTCCAGCCGGAATACGCCCAAGCAGTGGCAGCAGCGCGAGAATGGCTTGCTGAAGGCGGCCGACCTCGTGCTGGCCGGCGGGCGCAGCCTGTACCGCTCGCGCAATCGGCGGCATTCGAATGTGCGCTACCTGCCCGACAGCGTCGATGCGGCGCATTTCGAAGCGGCGCTCGACCGGACCAATTCGCATCCCGCGCACCGCGAAATTCCCGGCCCGCGCCTGGGCTACTACGGGGTGCTCGACGAACGCATCGATATCGCGTTGCTCGGCCAGCTGGCCGATGCCCATCCGCGCTGGCAAATCGTGCTGGTCGGCCCGGTGCGGGGTATCGATCCGCAAGCCCTGCCGCAGCGTGCCAACGTGCATTACCTCGGCCTGCAGCCGTATCAGGCGCTACCGTTGTTCCTCGCAGGGTGGGATGTCTGCCTGCTGCCGTTCGCGCTCAATGAAGCCACGCGATCGAGCTGCCCGCTCAAGCTGCTCGAATACATGGCAGCTGAGTTGCCGGTCGTCAGCACTCCGCTGCCCGAGGTGGCGCGGGCGTATGGCGACGTCGTGGCGATCGCCGATGATGCGCACGCCTTCGTGGCCGCCTGCGAGGAAGTGCTGCTGGCGCCGCCGCAGGCGCATGCGGCGCGGATCGAAAAAATGCGCGCGCTGCTGGCATCGATGTCATGGGATGCCCGGGCAGACAAGGTGCGCGCGCTGCTCGACAGCACGCCGCGGCGCTGTCCGGAACATGAGGCAGCAGCGAGCCTCGCCCCGGATGAAGTGCCCAACATCAATCGCCTGCAGCGCGGCGAGGCTGCCAGATACGTGGCCACCGCCATCATCGGCGCCGGGCCGGCTGGCCTGTCGGCCGCCTATCATCTGGGGCACGAAGCGGTACTGTTCGAGAAGCAGTCGATGGTCGGCGGCAGCTGCCGCTCCATCAAGGACAGCGGCTTCACCTTCGATCACGGCGGGCATATCCTGTTTTCCGATGAGCCGTACGTGCTTGAGCTGTACCGCACGCTGCTTGGCTCTAACCTGCACTGGCAGGACCGTGAGGCCTGGGTATACAGCAAGAACGGCTACACCCGCTATCCGTTCCGGGGTGGCTTGTACGACTTGGCGCCGGAAGTGGTCAAGGAAAATGTCATGAAAGCGATTGCGGGGCGCTTCGGCTATCCATTGCGCGGCGGGTGCCAGGCATTGATGTCGGGCTTTGTGCCGCATATCAAGGGAACCGTCGAACTCAATGCCGACGTAGTGCAGCTTTCTCCGCGCCAGCGCACCATTGCGCTGGCAGATGGCAGGCACTATCAATATCAACACTTGATCAGCACCTTGCCGCTGCCGGAACTGGTGCGCATCATTGGCGACGAGGCGCCGGACGAAGTCCGGGAGGCGGCTGCCGGCCTGCGCCATGAGTCGTTGCGTTGCGTCAATTTGGGTGTGGCGCGCGAACGGATTACTGAAAAACATTGGATCTATTATCCGGAAGATACGATCTTTGATAGCATCTTTGCGCAGGGCAATGCCAGCCCGGATTGCAATCCACCCGGCGGCTTCGCCCTGACCTGCGAAATCAGCTATGCGCCGTGGAAGCCACTGCCGTCGGCCGGGCAGGCGCTGATCGACCTTTGCGTGCGCGACTGCATCCGCGTCGGCCTGTTGCGGGAGGATGACCGCATCATTGCCGCCAGCGAAGTCGACATACCCTATGCCGGCATGGTGTACGACCAGGCGCAAGAGAGCAACGTGCAAACCATCAAGTCTTGGCTCGACCTGCACGACATCGTCGTCGCCGGCTGCCATGCCGAGTGGGATGACTGCAACGCCGAACATGCGTTTATCGCAGGCAAGAAGGCAGCAGACGCGGTCAAATGGGTTGAGCCGCTGAAAAGCGCACTTGTCGAGTGAGCGTAGAGGTGGCTGCCAGTGCTTACTGGTATGGGATTTGCTGCAGATGTCGCGTATGGCGGCGAGCGGGGCAGAGATGAAAGCATTGGGTATTGCGGCACTTGTGGTGGCGCTTGCGACAAGCAATCTGTATGCGGCCGCGCCGGAGGCCGGGACGGTCACTGCGCCGTCGGCATCGACGGCGCAGCAAAACAAGCATATGTACCGCAGCAGCAAGATCATCGGTACAGCCGTGCGCGACATGCACGACCGCAAGATCGGCGAGATCAAGGATCTCTTGCTCGATAGCCGGCGCGGTGCGGTCGCGTTTGCAATCGTGAACTTCGGCGGCGTGCTCGGTGTCGGATCGAAATACCACGCGATCCCATGGCAGATATTGCGTCCCAGCGATGACGCCCGCTACTACGTGCTGCAGGCGGACCGCGAGACGATCAGCCTGGCGCCGAGCTTTGATCGCGGCAACTGGCCCGACCTGTCCGACGAACGCTGGAGCGCGGATGTGGAGCGCTACTGGAGCCGCCGCCTGGGCCCTGGCAGCGCCGATGCCAATCGCCTGCCTGAGGGCCCGGCCGCGGCGCCGGGCAGCCGCTGAAACCGTTTTACATGCAGGGAGCCGGTACGATGCGTTCAGCCTGAATCGGTACGGAAAACATAACAGGCAGGCCGCGCATCCGCACACTCGAAAGGAAACACGTATGGCTAACTATCCTTCCAATCCTTCCACCTCGACTTCCACCGGCGCCGGCGCGCGCATTGTCGGCGGTGATGCCAACACTTCCGGGCCAGGCCCGGACATCATGGCGGCCGATACGCTGCAGGGCGACGACGTGGTCAACGCCCAGGGTGACAACCTTGGCGAAATCAAGGACATCATGCTGGACGTGCCGAGCGGGCGCATTGCCTATGCCGTGCTGTCGTTCGGCGGCGTCATGGGCATCGGCGACAAGCTGTTCGCCATCCCCTGGAGCGCGCTGACCCTGGACGCCAACCGGCACTGCTTCGTGCTCAATATCGACAAGGAGCAGTTAAAGAATGCGCCTGGTTTCGACAAGGACCACTGGCCGGCCATGGCCGACCGCACCTGGGGCGAGCAGATTCACTCCTACTACAACCAGCGTCCGTACTGGGAAATGACGAGCTGACCAAGCCAATGGCTCGGCATTTGGAGATGGCGCCCCCTGGGGCGCCATTTTTTTAACCGGATGGAAGCGGCAGATGGATGCATTCGTTTCGGCCATCGAGTGGGGCCGGGTATTCAAACTCAGCATTCCGTTCCTCGAAATCGTGGTCAGGGGGAGCGCCATGTACTGGTTTCTGTTCGCCGTGTTCAGGTTCCTGATCCGGCGCGATGTCGGTTCGGTCGGCGTGGCCGACATCCTGGTGCTGATCATCGTCGCCGACGCCGCGCAGAATGCGATGGCCGGCGAATACACCTCCGTCGGCGACGGCATGGTGCTGGTGCTGACGCTGATCGGCTGGAACATGCTGCTCGACTGGATGAGCTTCTATTTCCCTGCGGTGCGCCGCTTTGCCGAGCCGGCGCCTCTGCGCCTCGTCATCAACGGACAAATGCTCAAGCGCAATATGCGCAAGGAATTCATTACCGAAGAGGAACTCTGGAGCAAGCTGCGGGAGGCCGGGGTGGATTCTCTGGATCAGGTCAAGGAAGCCTTCATCGAATCAGACGGTCAGGTCAGCGTGATCAAGAAGTAGCACTAACAGCACTAACGCGACTTTCTCGAACGGAAATTAATCGAAATCAATAAGAGTGCGAGCGGAAATGGAGAACATGGCGACGAGCCGAAGTCCCGGCCTTGCCTGCAAAAACTTTCCATGAAACCACACCGCGCCAAGCCTTTTCTTGTTTTTCTGCTGTTTGGAGTTCTGGCTGGCGCCGTCGCGCTTGCCTGGACCTTCAGTGCCGCCACGCTGCAGCCGGCTGCGCTGCAGACCGTGGAATTGCCGCCGGCAACGCCGCCGCAAGGCATGTCGCTGTCGGCCCTGCCGACCGGTTCGATGACCTCGCGCGCGGCATTCGCTTATCGCGGCGGGCGCTTTGGCGACGAGCGCGAATTCGCGATGACCGCTGTCCTGGTGCGCCACCCGCGCGGCGACCTGCTGTTCGATACCGGGTTCGGCCGCCACCTGGAGCAGCACCTGGCGCTGCAGCCCGCGCTAATGCGGGCCACCGCGAACTTCAGCAAGGGCACGCCTGCGGCCGACCAGTTGGCCGCGCATGGCTTTGACACCGGCCGGTTGGCCGGCGTGGTACTCACGCATGCCCACTGGGATCACGTCAGCGGGCTCGACAGCCTGCCGGGCGTGCCGGTCTGGGTCAACGCCGCCGAGCGCGACTTCATCGCCGGCGGCGGCGACATGACGTCGGTGGCGCGCAGCCTGGACCGGCTGGAATTCAAGCTGTACCGGTTCACCGACCGGCCCTATCTCGGCTTTGCGCAAAGCCTCGATGTCTGGGGCGACGGCTCGGTCGTGCTGGTGCCGGCCGCAGGTCACACGCCGGGATCGATGATCGCATTCATCACGCTACCGTCGGGCGCGCGCTATGCGCTGCTGGGCGACCTGGTATGGCAGGCCGAGGGCATCGACTTGCCCGCCGAGCGGCCGTGGATATCGCGTGCGCTGGCCGACGTCGATGCGTCGGCAGTGCGTGAAAATATCGCCCGCGTCGCTGCCATCCATCGGCGCTTCCCGCAGATCCGCATGTTGCCGGCGCACGATGCGCGCGCGATGGGCTCCTTGCCGGTGTTCCCGACGGCCGCGCAATAACATGACCCCCGCCATGTTGCGCCGCCTGGCCGCGCTGGTGGTTACAGCGCTGGTTGCGCTGCTGTGCGCCTCGGGCGCCCAGGCGGCCCGTCCCGCCCGTGCGGCCGCGGCGCTGCGCATTCTTTTCATCGGCAACAGCTATACCTACACCAACGACCTGCCGAAACTGGTGCGCGAGCTGGCGCTGGCCAGCGGCGCGGCGCGGCCGGTGGAAACCGAAGCGGTCACCGCCGGCGGCGTCAGCCTGAAATGGCATTGGGAGCAGGGCGCCGCGCGCGCGGCCCTGATGCAGAAAAAATGGGATTACGTGGTGCTGCAGGATTTCAGCACCCTGCCGCTCACCGATGCGGCGGCCGTGCGGCAATATATGCGCTTGTTCGACGAGCAGATTCGCCAGGCCGGCGCGCGTACCGTGCTGTACCTGACCTGGGCACGCGCCACTTCGCCCGAGACGCAGGCCGAGCTCAACCGCGTCTATTACGGTATCGGCGGCGAGCTTGCCGCGCGCGTGGCGCCGGTGGGGCCGGCGTGGGCCATCGCCCGCGAGCTGGACCCGCGCCTGCAGCTTTACGAAAACGATAACAGCCATCCGACCCTGGCTGGATCGTACCTGGCTGCCTACGTGCTCCAGCTCACCCTGTTCGGCAAGGCGCCGCGCATGTCGGACGTGCCATCCGGACTGAGCCCGATCGAGCATCGCACGCTGCTGCTGGCGGCGCTGCGGGCCACGGCGCGCAGCGACTGGCTGGCACGCATGTCGCGCCGGCGCGGTGTCGACGTGCCCGACTAGGCCCCAGCACAAAAAAAAGCAGGGCAACTTGCGCTGCCCTGCAACCCGAACAAACACACCACCAGGAGACAACTGATCCGTTTTGCTCTTGCGCGGGCCGCCCCCACGGCAACCCGCAATGCATCCATGGGAGGCGCTAGTTCAGCAGCCTGCCCCGCGCCCGTCCCGGCATCGCGCCGCCGCGCCGGGACGCCGCCTGCGGCCTGCGGCGATGCGGCCTGCCCCACAACCTGTCCATCAAGTCCTCTTCCAGCCCCAACGCGCCCTGTTCCGCCAGATCGAGGAGCTCTTCCAGTTCGACCGCTTCGGCCGCGCCCGCGGGCATGGCCAGCTCGATTTGCATGTCCGGCTCCGGGCGCAGCGCGTCCCATTGCTGGGTCATGCTGTCGACCAGCCGGGTGGCAGCCGCCAGTTCGCTTTCGCTGATGTCGGCCTCGGCGAATTCGCGCGGTGCCAGCCCATGCCTATCGCTATCGCGCGTTTCGCTGGCGTACTGCAGCGTGTTGAGCACGAGCGCCTTGCCCTGCGGGACCAGCGCCGCCAAGTGCCTGCGCATCTGGATCACGACATAGGCGATGCCGATCTTGCGCGTACTGCGCAGCGCCTCGCGCAATACCGCATAAGCCTTTTCGCCGCCCGGCGGCGGGGTGAGGTAATAGGGCGTTCCGAAATAGTGGAAGGGGATTTCCTGCGCCTCGACGAATGCGAAAATATCGACCGCATGCGTCGGCTTGATCTCGCTCGCGCTTGCTCCCTTGTCGGTCAAAATCACTTGGTGCCTTTCCTTGTCTTCGTTAATCCTGACGGTCCGCGCGGCTATCGCTAGTGCACGCGCCGTCCCGCCTTGGTCTTGGCGGCTGGTTCGTCGTCTTCGTCTTCCACCGCCTCGGCCGGCGCAATGCCAAGCTCCTCGCGCAGTTCCAGCTTGCGCTGACGGATTTCGTCGCCGATGCCTTCCAGATCAAGGCCGGCCTTTTTGGCTTTCGGGAAGATTTCCTTTTCTTCTTCCTGGATATGGTGTCTCACGTATTCCCCCAGTACCGTAAACTTCGCGTCGTACAAGTCGTCTTCCGGCTGCATCGCCGCCAGCTCGGTGATGAGTTGCTTGGCCGATGCGTGCTCGACCTCGGCTTCGTCCAGCAAGTCCAGGTCGTCGATCGCTTCGCGCAGCGCGGGGTAGAACAGCTCTTCTTCCACCTGCGCATGAATGGTCAGCTCGGCGCAAGTGTTTTCAACCAGCAGTTGCCTGGATTCATCGTCCGGATCGTTTTCTTCTTTCATTTGTTCGAAGTCGTCGAACATGCGCAGCACTCGCTTGTGGTCGTCCGCAAGCACGTCGAGCGCATCTTGTGGTTCCGTCTTGGCATGGCCGCGGTACGAGGTGGTCTTCGAAGAAGATTTGGAAGACGAACTACGTGGCATGGCTTTCTCCTCACAGGTTGTCCGGCTGCACGAATCGGCCGGCAGTCCGTTTCCTATCGCAAGCTCTGTGCCAAGATCGGATGCGGGAGGAAATCAGGCGCGCGGCCAGCGGCAACGCGGTGGGCATGTCAGGTCGAAAGCGTTTTTGCAATCAGGTGTAAAACTTACAGCAGTTCAAGCGCCGCACCGACCACGCGCGCCGGCGACACGCCTTCCAGGCAGCGATGGTGGCCCTGCGGGCACACGCTCTTGTAGCAGAAGCGGCATGGCACGTCCTCGAACAGCACCCGGCTCGGTACTTGCCAGGGGGTGTGTTGCGGATTGGTGAGCGCGTACAGGTCGACCACCGGCGTGCCGACTGCAGCGGCGATATGGGCCGGGCCGGTGTTGTTGGATATGACGAGGGGCGCCGCCGCAATGAGCGCACCCAACTGCCCGAGGCTCAGCTGGCCGGCCAGCGAATAGGCGCGCGCAATGCCAGCCCCGATCTCTTGCGCCAGCGCCGCTTCCTGCGCACTACCGGTCAGCACCAGCGGGCATGCCAGGCGAGCGGACAAGTCGCGCGCCACCGCTTTCCAGTGCTGCGCCGGATAGCGGCGCGACGCTGCAGTCGCGCCCGGATGCAGCACCACCCAGGGCATGCCGGGCGCGATGTCGAGCGAGCGCAGGCAGGACGCGGCCCATTCCGCGTCCGCCGCTGCCACCCGAAACGACAGGCGTTCGTCGGCGGTGCGCGCGCCGATCGTGGCCACGAGATCGAGCTGGCGCTGCACTTCGTGCCGCACGCGCTCCTGCGGCTCCGGATCGCGCACCCAGTGGGTCAGCAGCTGGTAGGGATTTTCATGGCAGTGCGCCAGCCGCAGCGGGATGCGCGCCAGGTGGCATAGCAGCGCCGACGGCAGCGGATTCTGGCTGTAGACGGTGAAGATGACGGCGGCGTCGAAACGGTGCCGCCGCAGCAGGCGGATCATCGCCATGTCGGCGCGCGCGTCGCGCTGGTTGCTGCTCTTGAGCCAAGGCGCATCGTATTCGATGGCGGCATCGACTTCCGGAATGAAGCGGGCCGCCTCTGCGCCGCTGCGCGAAGTCAGCAGCGTCAGGCGGCGGCCGGGCAGCGACTCTTTGAGCGCACGCAGCGCCGGCGTCGTCATCAGCACGTCGCCCAGGTAGTCGAGTCGGATGCACAGGATGTTCCTGGCGTGCTGCCAGGCCTGTTCGCTCATGGGCTCAGCACGCCGCTGCCGGGTACGGCGCGCAGGATGTCGGGCGGGATGGCATCGACGGACAGCTGAGGCTCTTCCAGCTCGGCGATCAGGCTCGCGGCGGCGTACAGGTCGGGCGCGGAAAAATGCGGGGTGCGCTGTGCCGACATGTGCCACTCGGTTTCGTTGCCGTTGTCGATCAGGACCGTGCGGCAGCCGGCACGGCGGCCGGCCTCGACATCGTTGAGGATGTCGCCGATCATCCAGGACTGCGCGAGGTCGACGCCGTGTTCGTGGGCGGCGCGATACAGCATGCCGGGCATCGGCTTGCGGCAGGTGCAGGGGATCGCGTAGCGGCTGACGCTGCCCTCGACGGCGTGCGGGCAGTAGTAGAAGCCGTCGAGCGTGACGCCGTACTGCGCCAGGAGCTCCTGCAGGCGGTGTTCGATCTGGTCGAGCGCCGGTTCGGTGAACAAGCCGTGGGCGATGCCGGACTGGTTGGTGACAACGTACAGTGCGTAGCCGAGCTGCTTGAACAGCTGCAGGCCGGGGCCGGCGTGCCAGGTAAGCTGCAGCAGGCCGGGATCGACGTTGTAGGGAACGTTTTCTACAAGGGTGCCGTCTTTGTCGAGGAAGATTGCGCGCATAGGTGGTGGTCTCGATTCGTCACTTGTCCGGCATTCGCTCGCGCTGACGCGGTGCTGACTCGTCTGCGGGCAGACTTGCCGGGGGCGGCCCGGCGGCCGCGTTGGGCGCTCTCCCGCAAGCGGAAGAGGGCGGAGGAGGGCGTGGCGGCAGCCAATGCCCGCCGCCGCATTTTCTTCCCCATCACGGCCACGACGTCTCCTGCATCGGCAGCACCATCACTTCCGGGATCACCGTCTGTTCCGGCAGCATCAGCACCGACTTCACGGCACGCGCGACATTGGCCGGGTCCTGCAGCGTTGACACATCGATGTCGGGGAAACGGTCCAGCAAGAACGGCGTGCGCATGCCGCCGGCGATGACGGCGGTGACCTTGATGTTGTGCGGCCGCAGTTCCGCATGCAGCGCGTGCGACAGGCCCAGCAGCCCCCACTTGCTGGCGTGGTAGGCCGACGCGTTGGGCCAGGCGCGCTTGGCGGCGGTGGAGGCGATGTTGACGATCTGGCCGGAGCGCTGCTTCTTCATGTGCTGCGCGGCGTACTTCGACAGCAGGAACGGGCCGTACAGGTTGGTGCGGATGACGCGGTCCCAGTCGGCGTAGTCGAGTTCCTCGATCGGGCAGGTGATATCCGTGCCGGCATTATTGATCAGTACGTCGAGCTTGCCGAAGCGCTCGATGGTTTCGTCGATCGCGCGTTCGGCCGCGACCGGATCGCCGACGTTGAAGCCGATCGCATGGGTTTTTCCGGACGTCTGTGCCAGCAGCGAGGCGACGGTCTGCGCCTTGTCCAGGTTGAGATCGCCGACCACCACGTCGGCGCCGCAGGACGACAGCATATGGCACAGCGCCGCGCCCAGGCCGCTGGCGCCGCCGGTGACCAGTACGGCTTTTCCTGCCAGATCGGCTGCTTCGGCGGGACTGACGGTGTAGCTGGATACTTTAACGTTGCTCAAGAGGGCCTCCAAAAGGGTGATACCGACAAAGGTGGTGCAACTGGTTTTCTGACGCGGCTTAGGTGCGCAAGCCGACTTCGGCTGCCACGCTGCGGGTGCCCGTCGCGTAGGCCGGCGACGGTTGCGCCACGCGTTCGTACACGTCGGCGATGCGGGTGGCGACGGTGCGCCAGGTGAACTGCTGGTAGGCGCGCCGCATGCCGGCCCAGCCCAGACGCTGCGCGA
Source organism: Noviherbaspirillum autotrophicum (assembly GCF_000818395.1). Taxonomy (GTDB): domain Bacteria; phylum Pseudomonadota; class Gammaproteobacteria; order Burkholderiales; family Burkholderiaceae_D; genus Noviherbaspirillum; species Noviherbaspirillum autotrophicum. The sequence goes on from NZ_JWJG01000028.1 coordinate 2,276,924, forward strand.
TATGCGGATGGCGCTGCAGCCAGAGCAGGCGCTCGGCCAAGGCCTGCGGGTCGTGGGGCGGCACCAGGTAGCCGGTTTCGCCATCGACCACGGTGGTCTTGATGCCGCCGACGGCCGTGCCGACGACCGGCGTGCCGCAGGCCATCGCTTCCACCGGGGTGATGCCGAACGGTTCGTACCACGGCGTGGTGACGAACACATTGGCCGCGCTGTAGTAGTAGCGCAGCAAGCCGCGCTGGCGCTGGCCGGTGAAGGTCACCGCGTCGGCAATGCCGAGCTCGTCCGCCAGCCGCATCAGTCGCCCCAGCTCCGGCGTGGCGGCCGGGTCGGGCAGCTCGGAGTTGCCGCCCACGACCAGCAGGCGCACCGGCACTTCGTGCTGCTGCAGGATGGCGGCGGCGCGGATCACGTTGTCGATGCCCTTGCGCGGCACGATGCGGCCCAGCTGCAGCACCACGAATTCGTCGCGGCCGATGCCGAGCTGCTGGCGCGCGTCGAGCGTGACCGGCCAGAATTCGTCGGGATCGAAGCCGCAGGGCACGACGTCGATGTGCTCGCTCGGCGCGCCGTACAGGGTTTCCATGTCCTGCTGGTCCTGCGGGCATTCGGCGATGATGCTGTCGGCATCCTGCATCAGCCTTTCCTCGATGTCGAAGCGGATATCGGGGAAGGCGTCGGCATCCTTCTGGTTCAGGCGGCGCACCCGCCCCAGCGCATGGAAGGTCATCACGAACGGGATGCCGAGGATATGCTTGACTTGCTGCGCGACCATGCCGGACATGAAGAAATTGGCATGCATCAGGTCATAGGGGATCTTTTGCCGGCGCGCAAATCGAATCACGAAGCGGCCAAACTGCTCCATGTAGGGCAGCATCGCTTCCTTGGGAATGAAGTGCGCCGGCCCGGCAGGAACATGGATGACGCGCACGTTGGGAACCCAGTCGACCACGGCTTCCTGAGTACTGCTGTCGCGTCGGGTAAAGATGTCGACTTCGTACCCGAGGCGCGCCAGTTGCTTAGCCAGTTGCGCCACGTACACGTTCTGTCCGCCGCTATCGGTGCCACCGATGAGCGCCAGGGGGGATGCATGTTCGCTAATGAGTGCAATTTTTCGCATGATTATCCGGATTATTGGCATTGTCGAAGCGCTGCACCGCACATAAAGCAAAGCATGTACCTAGTCCCGCAAGTGGGCTGGCAAGCCGCTTGCGGCCATTGTTAGGGCACTTTGCGCTGCCGCAAACTCCTTCCGCGAGAGCTTGTCATTCCTGCATCTACGGATCACGTTGGGGTACCGGAAAATGGCCGCGAGCAGGCCTCAACGCGGCTTTCCCTGACGCCTGCCGCCATGGAAATTGCGCGTAATAAATACAGATGGCTGTAAAAAGTACTGCGTCAATTTGTATGTTTGAAATCGTCTCATCCGGCTTTGCATTTTTCGGATGCTGCTAGCATGAATTGGCATCCCGCATGCCTGGCATGCAACCTGCATCAACGAAAGTTCGGAGACGGCAGCTGCCTGCATTCTGCGGATCAATGCCGGACTTGTTCCCGTTTGCGGCCTTGCTCCTCGACAGGCAGACGCCGGAATGTTGATGGTCTTGAAGACAAGGAGATGAACAATGTGGACTATGAATTCGAAATTCGGCGCCATCGCTGTCTGCGCCCTGGCTTTATCCGCCTGCGGCACCACCGGCATGAATAGCTCCACCGGCGTCGCCTCCGCGCCGCCGGTGACGACCACCACGACGGCAAGCAACGCGTCCGGCATGGGCGTGGTGCAGTCCATCGATGTGGTGCCGCGCCAGCAAGCCGGCATCGGCCTGGGCACGGTGGCCGGCGCGGCCGTCGGCGGCCTGCTTGGCAACCAGGTCGGCAGCGGCAGCGGCAGGACCGCGGCGACGGTGGCGGGCGCGGCCGGCGGAGCGCTGGCAGGCCACCAGATGGAAAAGAATGCGCGCGGCAGCGACCAGGTGTACCGGATCACGGTGCGCATGGATGACGGCACCGTCCAGACCCTGGCCCAGGAAACGGCGCCGCAGGTGGCCGCCGGTGACCGCGTGCGCCTGGCAAACGGCACGATCGTCGAGCGCTTCCGCTAAGGACGGTGCTTGTGGCGTCTGCCGTCTTTCCCTCGGGCAGCGCGCGGCGCGGACACAGGCTCCGCGCCGTGCGCGTCCCGCCCCCTTTCGCTGATCCTTCCTTGCCGGACGCACGATTCGCTTCCCGTGCGCAGTGCCGCGCGAGATGAATAAGGCCTTGGCCGAAATCAGCCAGTGGGCCGAACTGCTGCGGCCGTTCTGGCACATCCTGCTGGTATGGTTGCTGGCGTGGCTGGTGCTGCGCTCGCTGCGCCGCGCGCTGGCCGCCTTCAAGCTGCACATCGTGCACAAGGTGGAGCGCGGGCTGGACGGACCGGACGACTTCCGGCGCATCGAGACCCTGACCAACGTGTTTCGCTATGCCGCCGGCATCGTCGTGTTCGGCGTGGCGGCCATGCTCACGCTGGGTGAAATCGGCATCTCCATCACGCCCATCCTCGCCACGGCAGGCGTCGCCGGCATCGCCATCGGCTTCGGCGCGCAAAGCCTGGTCAAGGATTTTTTCACCGGCCTGTTCCTGCTGCTGGAAAACCAGGTGAGCGAAGGCGACGTGATCGAAGTCGCCGGCAAGTCGGGCTATGTCGAGCGCGTCACGCTGCGCCACATCCGCATCCGCGACTACGACGGCAGCGTGCATTTCATCCCGAATGGAATGATCACCACCGTCACCAACCGCAGCCGCGAATACGCGTATGCGGTGATCGATCTGGCCGTCGGTCGCCAGCAAGACTTGGAGTGCGTCTTCGGACTGATGCGCGAGGCCGGCGCCGCCATGCGCCGCGACCCGGCCTTCGGCGCCATGCTGCTGGGCGACGTCGACATTGCCGGAGTAGAAAAAGTCGAGGATGCGGCAATGACATTGCGCTGTCGCCTGAAAGTCAAGCCGGCCCGGCAATGGAGCGTGCGCCGGGAATTTCTGCGTCGCATGAAATTGGCGCTGGACAGGGAGCAGCCCGCTGCACCGGAGGCGTAATTGGAATCCTTACCCAAGGCGTTGCAATCTTTACCGGGGATTGTCGACAGCCTCGCGCCAGGCGCGGGACGAGACGCGGGCATGGATGTTGCGTTTTACGTCTTCGTGAGCCCGTCCGCCAGGCGGGGCGCAGCGGCGTGCACCCCAGCAGGTTTAAGAACCTTCCCGGCATGACAGGAGAAATGACATGGCAATCGATGACACCTACACCGGTCGCAAAGAACTGCCGCAGCAGCTGGTGCCCGAATCCTACGGGCGCCGGCCCCTGTTTTCCGCCGTGCGCTGGGGCGCGGTGCTGGCCGGCGTTGTAGTCGGCATCTCGGTGCAGTTGCTGCTGACCTTGCTGGGCATCGCCACGGGCCTGTCGGCAACCGATGTAGCGCAGGAAGAAGCCATGGGAACCGGACCGCTGCTGTGGGCGGGGCTGTCCATGCTGGTCGCGGCCTTCGTCGGCGGCTATGTCGCCGCGCGCATGTCGGGCCTCAAGCGCAAGGCCGACGGCGTGCTGCACGGCGCGGTTTCCTGGGCAGTGACCACCATCCTGTTCGCCATGCTGGCGACCTCGATCGGCGGCACGCTGGTCAGCGGCGTGTTCAACAACATGAGCCAGCTCGCCAGCGCCAGTGCGCGCTCCGGCGACTCGCCGCTGGCGGCGCTGATGCGCGCGCAAGGCATCCGGCTGGACGCGGCCAGCCTGCGCCAGCTGCAGCAGTACCTGCAGGCCGGCCAGCGCGATCAGGCGGTGCAGCTGGTGATCAACGCCACCGGCATGGAACCCGGCAAGGCCTCGGCAGCGGTGGACCAGGCGCTGATCCTGACCGGCTCGCCCGGCGCGGCCTCGCCACAGAGCCGCGAAGCCACCGAGAGCGCGATGCGCCGCGCCGGCGCTGCGGCCTGGGTGGTATTTGCCGCGGTGGGACTGGCGCTGGCCATCGGCATGGGCGGCGGCATCATGGGCGCGGCCGGATCGCGCCGCGTGAGCTGGTCCTCCGGCGCGCCACGGGCGTGACAACAGCGTTTTTTGTGAAAGGGAATCGCATATGCAGAGAACTGTAGGAAGCCGGACACGCAGCGCGGACCAGAGGCGCAGGCGCTTTGTCAGGGTGTCCGAATGCGATTCCAGCACCGGGCAGCTGCTCTACGGGTGTCCGGTGGTGACCTCTGAAGGATCGCGCATCGGGCAGGTCGATCACCTGATGGTGGATGCGGAGACGCATCAGCTGCGGTACGTGATGCTCGCGCGCAGTCGGCGGAATGGGGCCGTGGTGGCGATTCCGTGGCATGCGTTGTATTTTGATGCGGCGCAGGGGAGGTTGGTGTTTTATACGTGGGTCTGAGCAGGGGACTGCTGATCTTTTTATCCTGATTTCCTCAGTGCGCCAGTGTTGTTGCCGGCTTTTCGTGGAACCTCGCCGGGGAAGCCCGGCTAGTTTCTACGGAGAGGCTACGGAGTTGCATCACTGAAGAGAGGCACCGCGCCAGCCCGAGCAAATCACTTCTCCGGCAAAAACAAATGCCGCTCCCTTTCCGCCGCAATCCCCCCCTTCGCCAGCGCACGCAGCCACATCGCCACCGTTCCCGCGAACGCTTCGTCATACCATGGATTGGCCCCGCTGCAGCTGACCACGATGCCGTCCACCACGACGCTGCCCCATAACACGGTATCGCGCGCCGTCAGCATGTGCGGCCGCAGCTCCTGCACCAGATGGCCATCCATCCCGGTACGCCATGCGACACGCGCCTTGGCATGCGCGAACGCGGCATAATCGGCATCCCATTTCTCCCGGTCGCCGACTGCGTGCTCGTACAGGATCGCTTCCTCGAACGAGGAATTGGCGGGGCCCAGCAGCGGGTCCATCACCACGAGGTACAGAAAGCCGCTTTCGCCGACTTCCTTGTGCTTCATCGCTTCCTGGATCAGCGGCAGGCTCATGGCGACCGCTTTTTCCGCTGCCGCACGGTCGATGAAATAGCTTCCGGAAGATGCCATGGATTCTCCTGTGAGTTGCGTTTTGGGGGCTAGTGTTGCGTCACGAGCTGGAAGACCGCGTCCCAGTCGCGCGCAAAGCGTTCAATGCCGAAGCGTTCGAGCGCGTAGCGCCGCGCCGCTATGCCGAGCTCGCGGGCGTGCTCCGGGTGCGCCAGCAATTCCCGCATGCGCTCGGCGAGCACCTCCTCGCGCGTGTCGATGTAACCCGATACGCCGTTGTCGATCACGGTGGTCATTTCCGTGGTCGCCAGCGCGACGATGGGCATGCCGACCATCATTGCCTCGATCACGGCCAGCCCCAGGCTGGTGTAGCGGATCGGATTGAAGAAGAAGCGGTATTGCGCGCAAAAGGCGGGCAGCCTGGCGTGCTCGACTTCGCCCAGCCCGCCCATTTCCTGCGCGCCCATGCCGACCAGATCGAGCGGCACCGCTTCGCGTGCGCGCGTGAAGACGTCGCCGCCCAGGCGTCGGCCGCGCCGCCCGATGTTGTTGACGACCACGATGCCGCGCGCCAGTTCGCCGCCGTAGCGCACGTCAGGCTGCACGATCACGCCGTGCTCGACGATGCGCGCGGGTGTCACGCCGCTATCCCACATCAGCGCATTGAACGGCGTGACATGCACCAGCAGCATGTCCGGATCCTGCACCGGATGCCGCATGTCGGTCGGGTTCTCGCGCGGCGGATCGTGCTCGAGGTAGATCTTCGGCAGGCGGCGCTGCGCTTCGGACAGGTAGACGTGCTGGTCCTTGAGGTACTGGTCGTCGTCCTGGAACAGGATGCAGTCGAACCGGCAGTCCTTGGCCTGCTCGACCGGCAGGTCGATCACGTTGTCGCCCCATGGGATATGGCCGCAGCGTCCGCCGTATCCGGGCGGGCGGCCGCGCTTGGACAGGACGTAAAAATCGTGCGGGGCCTGGGTCAGGTAATAGAGGTAGCTGCCATGCGTATGCCAGGTGAGGATCTTCAGTCGTCGCTGCATAGAGTGATTGCGCAATCAGAATGTGCCTGCATAAATGGCGCAGCTGCGACAGACTTCCGGGGGCGTCGCAGAGGCGAGCTGTTCGCGAAATGCCGTGTACCGTTCATTGTTCCAGACCGCCGCCACGCCGCTTTGCGCCATGTCACCGAAGTGGATCCGGTCCGGCGTAGACACCATGCAGCAGGGCATGGCGCGGCCGTCATAGCTGATGTAGGAGCCGCGCCACGGCCAGTCGCAGCGCGCTCTGCCCGGCATGCCGGGCGGGTGCGGACGCGGCGTCACATTGGGCAGGCGCAGGGTGACGCCCAGTTCGCGCGCAGTCTCGCGCGCGGCGCCGAAATGCCGTTCGACGCGCTGCGGGTCGTCGCCGACAAGGCTCTCGCGGTCGACGAAGCCGCGCATCGGGCGATAGCGCTCGGGCAGGCTCGATTCGCCGAAGTCGTGGCACAGGTGCTGCACCGACAGCTCGCGCACGCTTTCGCGGTGGGCCAGCCGCACCAGGTCGGCCAGTTCGTGCAGGTTGCGCCGCATGACCACGGCTACCAGCCGGATGTCCGGCTGCGTGCGGCCGAGAGCGGCCTTGGCTTGCACCAGCCGACGCAGGTTGCGCAACACGCGCTCGAAACGCGCTCGCACGCGGATCGCCTGGAAGGTGTCGGCAGTGGCGCCGTCGAGCGATGCGTGCAGCGTGTGCAGGCCGCTTTCCACGCATTGCCTGGCGCGGGCGTCGGTCAGCACGGTGAGATTGGTATTAGTCGACACCGCGATGCCGCGCGCGGCGGCGTAGCGCACCATGTCGAAAAAGCGCGGATGCAGCATCGGTTCGCCCAGGCCCTGCAACTGCAGCTCGGCCAGCTGCGGGAACTGGTCGATGAGGCGGCAAAACACGTCGAAATCCATGAAGGCGCGCGGCTGGCCGGGACCGCCTTCGCCGCGAAACTGGATCGGGCACATGCGGCACCGCAGGTTGCACTGGCCGACCGGCTCGATCTGCACGAAGCGCGGCAGCGCGACTTCCTCGCTCATGCGCGGCAGTGCGGCTTCCTCACTCGCGCGCGGCTGCGGCGCGCCCGCTTCGCTCATATCAGCCTCGCGCGGAACTTGAACGCGCCCACGGCGCGCCAGAAGACCGCAAGAGGCGGAATCAATATCGACGTGATCAGCATTTCGGCGATGTGCGAGGGCGAGTGCGAGGTGCGCTTCAGGCGCTGCGCGCAAAAGCGCGCGGTCATGAACAGCCATACCAGGCCCGCCGCGACCGCCGTTTCGGCGAGAGCGGCCAGCAGGCTGACCATGCAGACGGCCAGCGCCGCCACCGTCAGGTAAAAGTCCCAGCGCGGCTTGGCGCGTATCTTCTGACGGTACAGGCCGGGATGCTTCTTGAACAGCAGCGCGTCGAACTGGATCTTCTTCAGCTGCGACAGGCTCACGCCCCAGCCGGCCGGGCGGATCGGATGCGTCATCACCGCGTTGGGTGCATGGGCAATGCTGGCGCTGTATTCGAGCAGGCGGAAGTACAGGTCGGAGTCTTCGCGCCAGGCGAAGCGGAAGCGTTCGTCGAAGCCACCCACGTCTTCCAGCACGCGCCTGCGCACGAAACAGTTGGCGGTGACGAATTCGGCGGTTTCCAGGTTCTTGGCATCGAGCTGGTAGTCGGTCGGCGTGCCGGACACCGGCATGACGATGCGCCCGCGCACCGCGTGCACGTCGTCGTTGAAGGCCAGTACACCGTTCCTGAGCCAGTCGGCGCGCGCGATGGTGTCGTCGTCGGTGAAGGCGATGATGCCGCCGCGCGCGGCGCGCCAGCCGTGGTTGCGCGCCGCCGCCGGTCCATGCGGGCCCATCGACGGGATGTAGACGATGTCGGGCCCGGTGCCGGCCGTGTGGGCCGACCAGCCGACCACGATATCGCGCGTGTCGTCGTCAGGCCCGTCGTCGACGATGATGATCTCGAAGCGGCTTGGCTCGAAGCGCTGCAGGACCAGGCTGGCGATGCAGCGGTTCAGCAGCTGCGGCCGGCCCCTGGTCGGCACCACGATCGATACGTCGATCTCGGCTACCGCCGAGAGGGTGCCGTCGGGGCGGGGATGCAGGCGCGTCACCGAGGCGCTGTGGATGGGCTGGGCAGGCACGGCGCGGCCGTCGCCCAGGCTGTCGCCTTCGGCGCCGGAGTGGCGTCGCCTGCGGTCCCTGTTGAATGCGAGTACTTTCGGCATGGCTACGGTCCTGGATGAATTCTTAAATTGGAATAAGAGCGCCTTGTATTGTTCCCGGGCCGGCGCAAGTTCAATGGCAACTTTTGTGCCACATCATTGCAGTCTTTTCTGCATGGCTATCCCACCGACAGCAATTCCTTTTCCCGCTCCTCGCTGTGCTCGCTGCTCTGCTGCAGCTGCCACAGCCGCGCGTACGCGCCGCCTTTGCGCAGCAGTTCCGCGTGCGGGCCGCGCTCGATGATGCGGCCGCGGTCCATCACCAGGATCTCGCCGGCATCGACCACGGTCGACAGGCGGTGCGCGATGACCAGCGCGGTGCGGTTCTGCGACAGCTGGTCGAGCTCGTCCTGGATGGCGCGCTCCGATTGCGAATCGAGCGCGGACGTGGCTTCGTCGAAAATCAGCAGCGGTGGATTCTTGAGGATGGCGCGCGCCAGCGCGATGCGCTGCTTCTCGCCGCCCGACATCTTGACGCCGCGCTCGCCCACCGGCGTGTCGTATTTCTGCGGCAGCGATTCGATCAGCTCGTGGATATGGGCGGCCTTCGCCGCGGCCACGATGTCGTCCATGGTGGCGTCGGAGCGGCCGTAGCCGATGTTGTAGGCGATGGTGTCGTTGAACAGCAGGGTCTCCTGCGGCACCACGCCGATGGCCGCGCGCAGGCTCCTGGTGGATACGCTGCGGATGTCCTGGCCGTCGACCAGCACCCGGCCGCCGCCCACGTCGTAAAAGCGCAGCAGCAGCCGCGCCAGCGTGGACTTGCCCGAGCCGCTGCCGCCCACCACTGCCACGGTGGTGCCGGGCGCGATGCGGAACGAGACGTTGTGCAGGATGGTGCGGCCCGGCTCGTAGCCGAAGCTGACATTCTCGAACACCACTTCGCCCTTCGCCACGTGCAGGTCGGGTAGCCCGGGCGGCTCCGGGACTTCCGGCGTTTCGCGCAGCAGCTGGAACAGCTTTTCGGTATTGACCAGCGCATCGCGCGATTCGCGGTACACGAAGCCGAGCGAATTGAGCGGCAGGCAGAGCTGGATCACATACGCATTAATCAGGATCAGGTCGCCGACCCGCATCTGCTGCGTCAGCACGCCATAGCCGGCCAGCAGCATCACGGACGCGACACCCAGCGCGATGATCGCGCTCTGCCCGACATGCAGCGTAAACAGGGCGCGCTGGTTTTGCACCACCGCTTCGGCCCAATGGTCCATCACGCCCTGGAAGCGGTTCGATTCCAGCCGCTCGTTGGTGAAGTACTTGACCGTGTCGTAATTGATCAGGCTGTCGGTCAGGAGGCTCTTGGCGTTCGAATCGAGGCGGTTGACGCGGCGCTGGTGAATCGCGCGCTTGGCGGTAAACACCAGGGTGAAGCCGCAGTAGATGAGGAAGGTGACGCCGATGATGGCGGTGTACCAGAGGCTGTAGCGGGTGGTCATGATGACGATCACCATGCCGATCTCGAGCAGCGTCGGCACCAGCGTAAACAAGCCCACGCCGAGCAGGAAGGCGATGCCGTTGGTGCCGCGGTCTATGTCCGGCAATAGGCCGCCGATGCGGCGCTGCGCATGAAAGCGGGCCGACAGCGAATGCAGGTGCGAGAACGTGTTGTGGGCGTAGGTGGCGACGGTGTGCTGGGTGACGCGCGAAAATGCCAGGTCGCGCAGCTCGTTGAACAGCGTGCTGGCAAAACGCATGATGGCATAGCCGGTCAGCAGCACGACCGGCAGCGAAGTGATGCGTTCCGGGCGCGACAGTTCGTCGACGATGCTCTTGAGCATCAGCGGCACCGATACGACCGCCACCTTGGCCAGGATCAGGCAAACCAGCGCCACGACGATGCGTCCGCGAAAGCCGGACACGACCTGCCACAGGTCGTGCATGACATTCTGGCGGGAAGGTTGGCTGCTGGGAGGAGTCGACATATCCATTCACTTATCCGGTCACAAGAAATGGCAGGCGCGGTGCAAGTTTGCCGCGTTGCTGCCTGTAATACTTACAAGGCGCTGTTACAAATGCACTCTTTCCGTCCTGCGCCGCTGCCGGCAGGGACCGGATTTGAACAGCCATCGGGCTCCGCCGGTGATGGGGAGATGCATGGCGGCGGCACGCACCCAGTGGAATGGAACTTGCGAAGAGGCCGCTGCCCAACGCGTTCACCCATCCCGGACAGCCGAGCGCTTTGCAAGTTTGATTAGCACTATTTATTCCAAGGCGATTTACACATACCCAATGACCTACGCCGCACTTCCCGACAGACGCTTCCCTGCCGCCGCCATTGCGGGCGCACGCCGCGGCGCCTCGTCGGATTGGCGGCGACATGACCCCACATGGCAGGCACCGTTGCTCGCATGCCAGCGCGGCATGGACAGAAAGGAGATTCATGATGGCAAGAATCGAACAATCGATGGAAGTCAATGCGCCTGCGCGCACCGTCTACGACCAGCTGACGCGCTTTGAACACTATCCGCGCTTCATGGACGGCGTGGTAGAGGTGCGCCAGCTCGACGATACCCATTTGCGCTGGCATAGCAGGGCCGGCAATCTGGACAGGGAATGGGATGCCGAGATTACGGAACAAGTTCCGGAGCATGGTATTGCCTGGCGTCACAACAACATTCCGCACTATGCGGGGCGCATCGATCTGCAGGCAATTTCGCCGGAGCGCACCCGGATTGCTGTGAGCGTTGACTGCGAGCACGGGGAGCAGTTGCTTGCGCAGCATGGCGACGCCGAACGGGCGGTTGCCGAGCTTGCCGAACAGGGCCTGGCGCGCTTCAAGAAGTTCATCGAAGGCCGGCAGCGGGAAAGCGGCGCCGCGCAGCGCCAGCCGGGGCAGCAGCAAATGCGGCAAGAGCCACAAGACGCGCAGAAAGAAGCACACAAAGAAACCCACGAGCAGCCGCGCGGCGGCGCCGAGGCACGCTCCTGGATGCCCAACCTGATGCAGATGTGGGGCGAGCCGCTGTCGCTGATGCGCAAGATGTCGGAAGAAATGGACCAGCTGGTGGGCAAGCTCATGGTCCGCCCGGCCCAGCTGCTTGGCGCGGCGCAGCCATCGGGGGCGCCTCCCGGCGCATGGTCGCCGGCGGTCGAGGTGGCGCGCAGCGCGGACAAGGTGGTGATCTGTGCCGAATTGCCGGGCGTGCGGCGCGATGACGTGCGGGTTGAAATCAAGAAAGACAGCGTCACCATCGAGGGCGAGCGCCCTCCGGGGCAGCAGGCACGGGAACTGCAACGCACGGAACGCAGCTATGGCCATTTTTACCGCGTCATCGCCTTGCCGGAAGGCGCCGAGCCGGACAGCGCATCCGCCGCCTTGTGCGACGGCGTGCTGGAAATTACGGTGCCGGTGCCGGAACAGGGAAGGCCGCCGCGCCGCATCGACATCCGGCCGCAGTGACGCGGCCCGGCCAAGGCGGCGGCATGTTCCTGCCGACGGCCGGGCATGACCGCCTGTAACCGCATGCAAGGCATTATCCACGGCAGGTTTGCGCAGGAGGCGCCCAAATCGATACCGTCACGCTCTGGTACCTGATCATCGGCGCGTTGCTGATCCTGATGGGGCTGGCCGGCTCGGTGCTGCAGCCGTTGCCGCTCAGCCCGGCGATGTTTTACCTGGCCATCGGTTTTGCGCTCGGCCCGTCCGGCGCCGGGTTGGTGCGGCTCGATCCTTATGGCCATGCCGGCGTGCTGACATTGGTGACCGAAGTCGCGCTCTTGATCTCGTTGTTTGCGGTCGGACTGCGCCTGCGCGTCGAACTGACCAACCGTATTTGGTGGCTGCCGCTGCGCCTGGGCGTGCTCGGCATGGTGCTGACCATTTTCTTGCTCAGCCTGGCCGGCGTCTACCTGCTGCACATGCCGCCCGGATTGGCGCTGCTGCTGGCCGCGATCCTGGCGCCGACCGATCCGGTGCTGGCCTCGGATGTGCAGATCAAGGATGTGGGCGACCACGACCGCACGCGCTTCAGCCTGTCCGGCGAGGGCGGCTTGAATGACGGCACGACCTACCCGTTCGCGATGCTCGGCTTGTGCCTGCTCGGCGTGCCGCAGGCGGCGGCATACGGCAGGCCGGAAGCGCTCTTGCTGGCGCTGTGGGGGATTTTCGCCGGCGCCCTCAGCGGCTGGCTCCTGGGGCGGCTGGTGGTGTCGCTGGCGCTGTACCTGCGCGAGCATTTCCGGCAGGCGCTTGGCATGGAAGAGTTCCTCACGCTCGGCTTGATCGCCCTGTGCTACGGGGTGGCCGATCTGATCCACGGCATCGGCTTTCTGTCGGTATTCGCGGCTGGCGTGGCGATGCGCCACATCGAGCACCATGCCACCGGGAGAGCGCGCCCGGCGCAGGTGATCGGCGCGGTGCCGGTCGGCGAAGAACATAAGATCGCCACCGACCCGTCCAAGGCGCCGGCGTATATGGCAGAAACCGTGCTCGGGTTCAACCAGCAGCTGGAGCATATCGTTGAATTCGTGATGGTCCTGCTGTTGGGAATCATGTTGTCGGGCAGTGGTTTTTCCTGGGAAGGCGCGCTGGTCGCGCTCTTGCTGCTGCTGGTGATCCGGCCGCTGTCGTCCCTGCTGGCACTGGCAGGCGCCCCCGATGTGACGCGCCTGCAATGCGGCTTGATGGCTTGGTTCGGCATTCGCGGCATCGGCTCGCTGTATTACCTGATGTTCGCGCTGCAATACGCATTGCCGCCGCAAATGACGCAGCGCTTGGTGCCGATGGTGCTGACGGTGGTCGCGATTTCCGTGCTGGTGCACGGCATTTCGGCCACACCCATCATGAACCTCTACTACAAGCGACGTTAGAGACGATGCTCACTGAATTGATCGGCTGGCTCAGCGCCGGTGTGTTGGTATTGACGATTTCTCGGCAGGTCTATTCGCAATGGCGCAGCCGCAGTGCGCAGGGCGTGTCCAAGTGGCTATTCATTGGGCAGCTGATGGCATCGCTCGGTTTCACCGTGTACAGCTATCTGGTCGAGAACTGGGTATTCGTGTTCGCCAACTTCTTCATTTTCCTGACCGCCGTGGCGGGGGAGTGCATTTATCTGCGCAACAGGCGCCTCGATGCCAGCAGGAACAACGCGGGCCAGCAGGCACGCCCGGCGAGGCGCTGACCGGCGAGGCGCTTTTTCAAATTTACACGCCGCTGTATTTGTTACCGCGTAAAAAAGGGCACGCGCGCAAGAAAGACCGCCGTGGCGCAAGCGGGTACGTCACTTGCTTGGGTTCCCGCCATCTGCGGGCCAAGGACTGGCCTGCGGCCGCCATCGCGTCATCCATCGTGCGGTCATCCCCGGAGGATTCTGTGTACACGCTCGGAATCAACGCTGCCTACCACGATTGTTCCGCCTGCCTGGTGCGCGACGGCGAAGTCATTGCCGCCGCCGAAGAGGAGCGCTTCACCCGCATCAAGCACGGCAAGCGGCCGGTGCCGTTCTCCACTTGGCAGCTGCCATACCATGCGATCGACTATTGCCTGCGCGAAGCCGGCATTGCGCTGGCCGATGTCGACCATGTCGCCTATTCCTACGACCCGTCGCTGTTGCTCGGCAAGTACAACGCGCAAGCCACCATCACGCTGCCGCTGGAGCCGTCGGCGCACGCGAGCACGGAGCACGAAGACGAATGGCTGTCGCCGTGGGACCCGCTGTTTCTGTCCTCCATCGTCAATGCGCCGCGCCAGCTCGCGTCGGGCGCGCCGCATCACTTGAAAAAGCGCTTTCGCGGGGTGCGCCACGACGGCCCGTACCAGTGGCATTTCGTCGAGCATCACCTGGCGCACGAAGCCAGCGCCTTTCTCGCCGCGCCATTCGACGATTGCGCCGTGCTGACCATGGATGGGCGCGGCGAGCGCGCCACGACCAGCTACGGCCTATACCGGGACCGGCGCTACCGGCGCCTCCGGCAGATCGACCTGCCGCATTCGCTCGGCCTGCTGTACGAATCGGTGACCGACTATCTTGGTTTTCTGCATTCGTCTGACGAATACAAGGTGATGGCGCTGGCGTCCTACGGCAAGCCCATCTATGCCGACCGCTTCCATGAAATCCTGCAATACCGTGGCGAGGGCGCCTATGAAGTCCAGCCGGCCGACTGGGCCGCGCTGTTCGGCCCGGCGCGCGAGCGCGGTGCGCCATTCGCGCAGCTGCACATGGATATCGCCTCCTCGCTGCAGGTAGCGCTGGAAGAGACGGTGCTGAAGATGGCGCACTGGTTGCACGAGGAAACCGGCGCGGCCAACCTGGCGCTGGCCGGCGGCGTTGCGCTCAACTGCGTGATGAATGCGCGCCTGCGCGACCGCGAGCCCTTTTCCCGGGTCTGGGTGCAGCCGGCGGCGGGCGACGCCGGCACGGCGCTGGGCGCGGCGCTGTGGATCGACAGCCGGCAGCGCGCCGGGTCGGCACGCCGCTGGCAGATGGCACACGCCTTCCTGGGGCCGGCCTATGGTGATGACGAGATCGAGCAGGTGCTGCAGCAATCCAAATGGCGCTACCGGCGCGCCGCCGACCTGTCGTCCGAGGTGGCGCAGCTGTTAATGGAAAACAAGGTGATCGGCTGGTTCCAGGGGCGTATGGAGTTCGGTCCGCGCGCGCTCGGCGCCCGTTCGATCCTGGCCTCGCCGCTCGATGCCTCGATGCAGCAGCGCCTGAACCAGATCAAGGACCGCGAGGATTTCCGGCCGGTCGCGCCGGTGGTGCTGGAAGAAGCGGCGGCCGACTGGTTTGTCGGCGGCGGCGTGTCGCCATTCATGGTGTTCGTCTACGACGTGCGGCCCGACCAGGCCGAGCGGATCCCGGCGGTGCGCCATGTCGACGGCACGGCGCGCATCCAGACCATCAACCGCGAGCAGAACGCGCCTTACTACGACCTGCTGCGCGCATTCGCGCAGCGTTCCGGGGTGCCGGTGCTGATTAATACCTCGTTCAACACGCGCGGCGAGCCGGTGGTGTGCACGCCGCGCGACGCGCTCGAATCGTTTTGCACGACCCCGCTCGATGCGCTGGCGATCGGGGATTTTATTGTGGAGAAGAACGGGTAACACGGCAGCGGACATCAGAGAGCACACAGGGCCCATCCATGAAAGAAACCGACAGCAAACGCATCCTGGTTACCGGCGGCGCCGGCTTTCTCGGCTCGCACCTGTGCGACTTCCTGCTGGCGCGGGGCCATGACGTCTTGTGCGTCGATAATTTCCATACCGGCAGCAAGCGCAACATCGCGCACCTGCTGGCCCACCCGCGTTTCGAGCTGCTGCGCCACGACGTGACCTTCCCGCTGTATGTCGAAGTCGACGAAATCTACAACCTGGCCTGTCCCGCCTCGCCCGTGCATTACCAGAACGACCCGGTGCAGACCACCAAGACCAGCGTGCACGGCGCGCTCAACATGCTGGGCCTGGCCAAGCGGCTCAAGGCGAAAATCCTGCAGGCATCCACCAGCGAAGTGTATGGCGATCCGCAGGTGCATCCGCAGGACGAATGCTACTGGGGCCATGTCAATCCGATCGGGGTGCGCTCCTGCTACGACGAGGGCAAGCGCTGCGCCGAAACCCTGTTCATGGATTACCGCCGCCAGCACAAGCTGCCGGTAAAAATTGCACGCATCTTCAATACCTACGGCCCGCGCATGCATCCCAACGATGGACGAGTGGTGTCGAACTTCATCATGCAGGCGCTGGCGGGCCAGCCGCTCACCGTCTATGGCGACGGTGCGCAAACCCGCTCGTTCTGCTACGTCGGCGACCTGATCGACGGTCTGTACCGCCTCATGCAGAGCCCGGATGGCTTTTGCGGGCCGGTCAATCTGGGCAACCCGGTCGAGCACACGATGGCGGAACTGGCCGAACGGGTGATCGCCATGTGTGGGTCCCGCTCGCACATCGTCTTCCAGCCGCTGCCCAGCGACGACCCGGCACGGCGCCGTCCCGACATCGCGCTGGCGCGCAGCGTGCTCGGGTGGGAACCGGCTGTCGCTCTGGCCGACGGGCTGGAGCGCACCATCGCCTATTTCCGCAGTTTGCAAGGCGGCATGCCGGAAGAGGAACTGGCGCTGTCGCCCTACCGCCCGCAAGGCAACTCCGTGCAGGAACACCGATTGCATAGTTGAGCGCACTCATCAACCATTCCAGGTGCCACCATGAACCGACCCAGATTGCCATTTGCCGCCGTACTGATCCTGCTCCTTGCCGCCTGCGGGCGCGAGGGCAACACGCCGAAGGGACCGCCGCGGCCGGCCACTTCGATGCATTACGGCGGCGGCCATGCCATAACGGCGCAGCTTGACCTGGCGGCCCGGCCGGTGCCGCCCCCGCCCGGGCCGATGTAACCCTATCGTTGCAGGAGGATCGCATGAATATTCCCTCCGGACATGCCAGCGGAGGCCTGTCGGGCTATGCCGCGAGCGGACCGCTGACACGGCGCTCGATCTGGAACCGGGCGTCGGACGAGCTGACTTTCGCGCCTCTGGCCGACGACCTGGAGGTGGATGTGGCAATCGTCGGCGGCGGCATCACCGGCATTACCACGGCCGCCCTGCTGGCGCGGGCCGGGCGGCGCGTCGCGGTGCTGGAGGCGGTGCGTGTGGGCTATGGCAGCAGCGGCTATTCAACCGGCAACCTGTATGCGACGGTCGACACCTACCTGCACCACGTGGCCGATAAGTGGGGCTGGGACCGGACGCGGCAGGTCGTGCAATCGCGCCGCATGGCGATCGATTTGATCGAGCAGAATATTTTCGATTACCACATCCGCTGCCAGTTCTTGCGCCAGCCCTGGGTGTTGTACAGCACCGATTCTTCGGCGCACGAGGACGACATGATCGAGCGCGAATACCAGGCGTGCTTGAAATGCGGGCTGGATGCGCGGGTGAGCAATGAGGCGCCGCTGCCGTACAGCATCAACAAGGCGCTGGTGGTGGCGCACCAGGCGCAGTTCCACCCACTGCATTACGTGCGCCAGCTGGCCGCGGCGATCCGCTCCGAGCGCTGCCATATCTACGAAGGCACGCCGGTGGTGGAGATCGACCAGAACCATGCGCTCGTGCGCACCGCGCAACACACCGTCCATGCGCAGCACGTGGTGATGGCGACCCATACGCCGAAAGGGTTCAACACGCTGCAGACCGAGCTGGCGCCGTACCGGGAATATGCGGTGGCGGCCGCGCTCGCCGAAAAGCAGCTGTCCGGCGGCATTTTCTGGAGCGCCGGTGCGGAAAGGACATCCACCCGGCTGGTCGAGATCGACGGCCGGCCGCATGTGCTGCTCATCGGCGAACGGCACAAGAGCGGACAGCGGGAAGACACGGACGCGGCCTGGCGCAAGCTCGAGCAACTCCTGCGCGCGCGCTTTGACGCGCAGGCGGTCGAGTACCGCTGGTCGGCGCAGCATTACCGGCCGGCCGACGGCTTGCCCTACATTGGGCCCAGCATCGGTTCCGGCCACCTGTACCTGGCGACCGGCTTTGCCACGGATGGCCTGACCTATGGCACGCTGGCCGCCATCCTGCTGTCGGAACAGATCGCCGGGCGCAGTACCGAATACGACGAACTGTATTCGCCGCGCCGCTTCACCCCGGTCAAGTCGGTCGGCAAGTTCCTGAAAGAAAACCTGAACGTGGCCGGCTACTACGTGAAGGATTACATCAAGGGCGGCGAAGCGAAGGCGCTGGCCGAGGTGCGCTGCGGCGAAGGCCGGGTGATCGAGATCGATGGCGACAAGCTGGCGGTTTATCGCGACGACGCCGGGGACTTGCATGCCGTATCGCCGGTCTGCACCCACCTGAAATGCATCGTCCACTGGAACCGCGCCGAGCGCAGCTGGGACTGCCCCTGCCATGGCAGCCGTTTCTCGCATGAAGGCGATGTGCTGGAAGGGCCGGCGCTGGCGCCGCTGGAAAGGCGCACCATCGCCGGGCTTGACGGCGCCGCGCCGAAGGCCGGGTAGCGCTGCCCCAGGCCGTGGCACGGAGCTTGCCTCAGCTTCGGCTACGGATTGGATTCTTCCACGATAAGAGATGCATATAGAACAAGTCACGATTGACGCCGATTCGATTGCCCTGGATGGCGCATTGTGGCTGCCGGAAAACCACATCGGCGTGGTCCTGTTTGCCAGCTGCGGTGGCGCCAATCGCGTCAAGCCGCCCAACGATTATGTTGCCAGCGTATTGCGCACGGCGCGCCTCGGCACCCTGTGGATGGAATTGCTCACGCCACAGGAACGGAGCGTGCGCGACCCGGTGGCCGATGTCGGCGTACTGGCCGGACGCATGCACGCCGCCTGCGAGTGGCTGCGGATGCATCAGCTGACCAGAGGTTCGCCGATCGGCCTGTGCGGTGCCGGCCACGCCGCCGCTGCCGCCATGCAGCTGGCCGCCGGGCAGGGCGTGCGCATTGCGGCCATCGTGGCGCGCAGCGGACGCACCGATCTCATGGAAGCGGCAACGCTGACCAGGATCAGCGCGCCGACGCTGCTGATCGTCGGCGGCCTCGACGACGGCGGCATTGCGCTGACCCGGGCGACCTATGCCGCGCTGCGCTGCAAGAAGCGCCTCGAGATCATTCCCGGCGGTACGCACTCCTTCGAGGAGCCGGGCAGCCTGGAAGTCGTCGCCCGCCTGACGCGCAGCTGGTTCCTGCGCTACGCCAGCACCGCCGAGCGCCGCCTGTAGGACGGAACGCCGCGCTTCATGCCGGCTATGCCGGCTGTACCTGCGGCGCGGCGCTGCGCAAGGCTTCGATGATGGCGTGGCGCACCGTGCGCCAGTGCGCCGCGCCGCTGGCGCGCACGTGCTTCTGGTTGATTTCGAGCTCGATGCCGAGGTAGCGCTCGGCGCCGAAACGCTGCCGCAGATAGACAGTGAAGCCGTCCGCGGTGCCGGCATACGGATAGTTCATGCGCGCCTTCAGGGCGGCCGCGTAGGCGTGCAGCGCGACGCGCCAGCGCCGGCACAGCTCGGCTTCCGCGCTGCGGTCGGGGTCGTACAGCAAGCCGATGTCGGCGTCGCGCACCGCACCGTTGAGTTCCGGCGTGAAGCTGTGGCAGGACACGTGGACCACGCGCGCGCCGGCGTCGATGGCTTGCGCGATCATGGTCTCGGCCTTGCGGCGGTAGGGCAGGTAGTAGCGGGTGGCGATCTCGTCGCGCAATTCCCCGGACAGGCCGCGCGTGACTTCCGAAAACGCCTCCGGATGGCCCAGCGAGCGGTTTAGGTCGACCAGCAGGCGGCTGATGGTCGACACCAGCAGCGGCGCGTCCAGCCGTGCCGACATCTCGCGCGCCACGCGCAGCGCCCCGAGGTCGTAGCCGCGATGGGTATGCAGCAGCGCTTGCCGGTCGCGGAAAAAATCGCGGTAGCGGGAAGGGATGCGGTTGCCGGCGTGTTCGCAGGTGATGATGAAATGGTCGGGGTGGCGCATGTCGGATCGGTGGAAACGCTGTCCTGCAACGGCTCTTTCAGCCGGTCTGGCGAGATGCCCGCCTACCCGTTTTCCATGAACATCCGCCCCTCCTGCAGGCAGGCGCACAGTTCGCGGTATGCCGACGCCATCCGCGCGCGCGAACCGGCTGGGCCGACGGCGCGCAGGATGCGCCGCGCCAGCGGCCCTTGCTGCAGCATGACCTGCAGCGGCGCATGCCACAGGCTTTCGTGCACCGGGTCGTCGAGCGCGATCTGCCCCACCAGGTGCGCCCACAATTGGCCGGCGGTGCAGCGCTTTTCGGGGACGCCCAGCAGTTCCAGGTATCCGGCGTGATCGATGACGGCTTGTTCGGCATCGCGGATGCAGGCTTGCAGGATGGCCGCCAGCGCATTGGTCGGGATTTCCTGCTGCGCGATTAAGCCGGCGTCGGAGGCGCGGTACAGCAGGCGCACGGCGGATACGGTGGCGGCGGCAACGGCCAGGTCCGCGCGCGGGCATTCCTGGGTGTCGACCACGCGGATCTCGATGGCGCTGCGGTCGAAGCGCGCAATCGCGCCGCGCGAGTTGAGCCATTCGTATTGCAGCACGCCGTGCGGGTCGTGCCGCTCGATGTCGCGGTACATCGGCGCCAGCAGCCGCTGCTCGTAGGCGCGGCGGCTGGTGATGGTTTCCGGGATCACCAGGCCGGCGATGGACGGGATTTCCCTGGCGTTGTCGCAGTACACGCGCATGCGGTAATCGGCAAAGCCGGTGAGGCGGCCATCGGCGACAGGGGAGCTGGCCGCCAGCGCCGGCAGGATCGGCAGCACCAGCCGCACCGCCGCGTGCAGCTTGGCGAATTCCTGGTCGTCGGCAAACGGCAGGTTGATATGCATGCTCTGCAGGTTGACCCAGCCGTGGCTTTTGGTGTCGAAGATGCGTTCGTAGGCGCGGTAGATTTCCTCGTTCTGGTGCGGCCACAGTGCCGCGTCGGTTGCCGGGTTCATCCACGGATGCATGGCGGTCGGCATCAGGCAGGCGTCAAACCGTTCCAGCCGTTCGTTGATTTCTTGTATCTCGCTCTGGAAGGCGTCCTGCAGCATCGACAGCATGATAATCGGGCGCAGGTTCTTCAGCTCGACGACATGCAGCGCCAGCTCGTTCGACCATCCCAGCAAGCCGCGCCGCACTTCGCCGGTGACGGCGCCGCTGTCGTCGCGCAGCAGGCGGTCGGCGAGCGGCCGCACCGACAGGGTGGTGCGGTCGACGATCATGTATTCCAGTTCGATGCCGTAGCCGGCAAAGGCGTGCAGCAGCGGTGGATCGTCGTCCGGTGTCATGTGACATTCCCCCTTCTCGCTTCGATGCGCTTGCGGAACACGCCCATCACTTCGCGGTACAGCGCATCGCCCAGCACCGCGTCTTCGTTGCCGGCGTCCACGTTCGGGTTGTCGTTGATCTCGATCACGCACACCTGGTTGCCGGTCTGCTTCAGGTCCACGCCGTAGAAGCCGTCGCCGATCAGGTTGGCGGCGGCCACCGCCGTGTTGATCACCTCGTCGGGCGCCTCGCCCACCGACAGCGCCTCGGTGCGTCCCTCGTAGCTGTGCTGCGACTCGTGCTTGATGATTTGCCAGTGGCCGGGCGCCATGTAGTACTTGCAGACGAACAGCGGGCGCCGGTCGAGCACCGCGATGCGCCAGTCGAATTCGGTCGGCAGGAATTCCTGCGCCAGCACCAGTTCCGATTCGCGCAGCAGCTCGCTGACCTTGGAGAGCAGCTGCTGCTCCGATTCGACCTTTACCACGCCCAGCGAAAACGCCGAATCGGGCTGCTTCAGGATGCACGGCAGGCCAAGCGTGGGCACGATCTGGTCGACGTTGCCCTGGTGGACCACCATCGTCTTCGGGATCGGGATGTGGTGGCGCGCCAGCAGTTCGGCCAGGTAAATCTTGTTGGTGCAGCGCAGGATCGAGTCCGGATCGTCGATCACCACCAAGCCGGAGTCGGCCGCCTGGCGCGACAGCTGGTAGGTGTAGTGGTTGACGTTGGTCGTTTCGCGGATGAACAGCGCATCGAAGTCGGCCAGGCGGCATGCATCCTTGCGCGCGATCAGTTCCGCGTGCATGTCGAGCACGCTGGCGGCGTCGACGAACTTGCGCATCGCTTCCGCATTGGACGGGCATTCGGAGCGCTCGGCATCGTACAGGATCGCCAGCGACGGCTTCTTGCTGGCCGGCGTGGTGGAGCGGATCTTTTGCTCGTGCAGGAAATCGATGGCCGCCTGCGCCGCGAATTCCCGGTCATGCTGGGCGATGTCGCGCACGCTGCCGGAATAGATGCCGCACAGGTGCCAGCGCTCGTTGGCGCGCTCGAAGCGGGCGTGCAGCACCGGCGTGCGCAGCATCTTGAACAGCGCGTCGGCCAGCGGCTGGTGGCGCTGGTCGGCATCGCGCCCGAAATAGATGTTCAGGTCGATGAAATCGACGCTGTCGCGCGCAAACGAACAGTCGATCAGGTTGCCGAGTTTTTCGGTGATGTCCTGCACCAGGCTTTCGGATTGCAGCGATTTCATCGCTTCCACGTCCGGCAGCGGCTGGTGGCCGCGCGCCTCCGCCAGCAGCGACACGTAGTAGCCGTCGCTCTGGTAGCGGTAGGTGCGGCAGAGGTTGAAGACTTTGGTGGAGTTGCTGTCCCCGTAGGCCGGGTCCATCAGGTAGGTTTGTGCAGGGATGACGGTGACGCCTGGGATGTCGCTGGGCCAATCTTGCTGCTGACTTACGACGAATAGGATATTCATGGTACTTCCTGTCGCCCCGGTCTGGGGGGGTGAATGATAAGCAGGTTCGCATCGTGCGTGACGATGCCGAGCAGTACCGCATTGACGACACGGTCGATACTCAGCCAGTACTCGTGCGCGCTGGCGTAGGGATTCTTGGCGTACGGGTCGACCACCAGCACCTTGCGGCGTTCGCGGTCATAGCCGGCGATCACCACGAAATGCCCGGACGGCAGGCCGCGCACGTCGTCGGGCTGGTCTTCCGGCCCATATTCGCGCGGCACCCGGTACAGATACGTTGAAGACAATCCGGTAATGATCGGCAAGCCGCGCCGCAGGATGCCGCGGATCAGATAGCGCGACAGGTCGAGCAGGCGCAGCCGGCCGCCGCGGGAAAGGAATTCCAGGTAGCCGGTGGTGGCATGTTGCAGCCGGTAATCCATCTTGATTTCGCGCTGCCGGCGCAGGCGGTCGGCGATGTCGACGCCAGGCGCAAACCAGGACGGGTCGAACACGGTCAGGTTGTAGGTGTAGATCGTGGCCTTGTAGCCCTTGGCGAGGGCGTCGCAGGCGAGGAATACCGCAAACGTGCCGCCATGCTCCAGCCGGCCGGCGCGCGCGATGACCTCGGCGAGTTCTTCGTCTTCGCCCCAGTAGCGGTAGACCGAGTGCAGGCAAGTCGGCCCGCAGGTGGTTTCATCCGGCTGGGGGAGAATTTTGACGGGAAGTTCCAGTACGGGATAGGTCACGGAAACGCTTTGGCAAAAATCGCAGTCATCAATAATTGGTGGCCAGAAAAATCTTCTTTCCTCCGCAGAACCCAGAGCATTTTTGATGCCAGTCGCTTCGGCCGTGCTGCGGGCGGAAACGGGCATGCATGATGTCGCTAATGACTTCACGTGCATGTAAAAGTTTCCAGCGGTTGCCACCTCCCGGTCGGCAGTTTGTCCAGTATTTACCGGTTGCATCTGTCTGCCTCGGGCCAGCCGCTGCCGGGCACGGATGCTGCATAGCCAATAGATTGGGCGGCTTTGCTGCCGCCAGCCGCAGACGATGGCGCGTGCGCTGCATATACGGCCCGCCACTGCGACTTTGCTCAGGAGATGTCATCCATGAAACGTCTATTGACCCTTGCTTTCGGGCTGAGCGCCCAGGCGGCGCTGGCCCAAATGCACCCGCCGCCACAGCCGATGCCGGACACGCCGGCGCAGTCGATTCCGATCTTGCCGGAATCCGGTTCCGATGCATCGGGTAATTCCACGCTTACCGCGCCCGGCTCTTCCGGCGGCGCCGATACGTCGGGCGCCTCCGGTTCCACGGGCGCTTCGTCATCCGGTCCCGGCGCCGACGCCCATGGCAGCAGTGCCGACACGCCCGGCAGCGTGCAGGATGCCAGCGGCTCGTCCGGCATGCAGTCCGAAGCCGGCGCCGAACTGCGCGCTGCGCCGCCGCCAGAGACGCGCCTGCAGCCGCAGACCCAGAACGACGTGACCTATCTGTGCGGCGGCGTGGGCGCCGAAGAAGCCGCCTACATGAAGCAGCAGGCGCGCGGCTACGACCTGATGCTGACCTTCGCCGCGCGCGACGGCTCGTATCTGGCCGATGTCAACGTCGATATCAAGGATGCGCAGGGCAATCCGGTATTGCAGGCCAAGTGCGACGCACCGATGCTGCTGGTGGACGTGCCAAAAAGCGGCACCTACCGCATCCACGCCGATGCCGCCGGCTATGCGCTGGACCGGACCGCGAAGGTGCGCGCCAAGCAAAAAACCGGGCCGCACGTCGCTTCGGTGGTGCTGACCTGGCCGCAGCAGGTGGCCGAGGGACCGGCCTCGCCCGGCACATCCAGCGGCAGCAGCGGCGGCAACAGTAACAGCAGCGGGGACCGCGACAGCGGCGTGCGCTGACGATGGCAGCCAGCGTCGATCCGCGTCCGGACGAGTTCAGCCGAGGCAATCCGGCGGCGGTGCCGCAGGGCGGACCCGCCGAGGGGCGCGCGCCTGCGCCGGCTGCGGCAGGCGAGCGCCCTGCGCGGCGCGGTGTGCAGGCCCGCTCGCCGTTTGCGCCGCGCCGCGCGCCGGAACCGCTGATGTTCAGCGACACACAGTTTTTCCGGCGCACCGTCTTTGTCAGCGGCATGACGATCGCCACGGCGCTCGTGCTGGCGCTGATCTGGAATGCGAGCGAAGTCTTCCTGGTGCTGTTCGCTTCCATCCTGGTGGCGGTGCTGGTGCGCTCGCCCATCAACTGGATTGTGCGGCACACCCGGCTGTCGCCCACCATGGCGCTGGCCTTGTCGGTGCTTACGCTGGGCGCGGTGCTGGGCACGCTGGTGTACATCTTCGCGGTGCCGATGGCCGAGCAGCTGGGGCAGCTGATGTCGCAGCTGCCGCGCGCCATGGCGCGCCTGCGGGAGTCGCTGCGCGAATACCAGTGGGCCAGGCCGCTGCTGCTTGAAATGTCCCACGCCAAACTGGACATGCGCACGCTCGGGCAGGCGCGCGGCCTGATCTCATCCACCGCCTCGGCGCTGATCGGCCTGCTGATCGTGATCTTCATCGGCGTCTATCTCGCCGCGCAGCCGCGCCTGTACCAGCGCGGCTTCATGCACCTGATGCCAAAGCACATGCGCCCGCGCGCCGCCGAAGTGCTCGATGAAATCGGCTCTGTGCTGCGCTGGTGGCTGCTCGGCAGGCTGATCGTCATGCTGCTGGTCGGCTTCGCCGCCGGGGTGGGACTGTGGTGGCTCAATATTCCGCTGGCGGCCACGCTGGGCGTGTTAAGCGGATTGCTCGAATTTATTCCCTATCTGGGACCGATCCTGTCGGCGGTCTCTCCCTTGCTGATTGCCTTCAATGTTGGCCCAGACGATGCGTTCTATGTGCTGATGCTGTATATCGCGATCCAGACGGCGGAGGGCTATCTGATCTCGCCGCTCATCGAGCAGCGCACGGTGTCGCTGCCGCCGGCGCTGGTCATTTTTGCCACCGTGCTGCTGGCGGCGCTGGCCGGGCCGCTGGGCGCGGTGCTGGCTTCGCCGCTGACGGCAGCCGGCATCGTCGCGGTCAGGCTGCTGTACGTGGAAGACGTGGTGGAGCAGGTGGAGAAGTTGAACGCGTGAGAAAGGAGCGGGGCGGAAAGGAGCGGCGGAGTCGGGTGCGCAATGCCGCCGGGCTGACTGCCGCATGGTGGATGCGTGAGGAGGAAGGTGTGACGAAAACTGCGTGACGAAAGCTGTGTGATAAAAACTGCGCGGCGAATGTCCGTTGGACGCGGTGCAGCGCACCGCGTCCGGGAGATGACTGGTCCGGTTACTTGTTCTTGTCTGCCGCGCCTTCGACTTTTTCACCGCCGCGCTGCACATCCTGCCCGAATCCCTTCATGGTGTTGCAGGCAGACAGCCCGTAGGCAGCGATCAGAATACTCAGGATGGAGACGATTTTTTTCATGATTCTTTCCTTTCAAGTTGACGATTAAACTAGCGCGGCGGGGCATGCGGCGGGACGCCGGGCTGCACGCGCGGCGGGATCATCGTCGCGAGATTGGCCACCGTGGTCAGGAGCCGCACGATCGCGTCGATATTCGAGGCGGTGCGCGGCAGCGGCCCGGCAGCTGGATTGCCGCTTTGCACCGTATTTTTCGCCGCGCTGCGCGCCACCCGGCTCGATACCAACGCCAGCACCGTGGCGGCGGCAGCGGCAGTCAGCAGCGGGTGCTCGGCTACCCAGTGCAAGGCCTTGTTGCGCGGGAAGCCGAGACTGGTCAGCGCATAGGAGGCGTGGTGGCCGGCCGGATGAGCGGGGTTGGCGTGCAGTTCCGGCTGGTTCAGCAGCATGCGCCGGTAGTGCTCCCTGCTCACCTGCATGCGCGCCAGAATGGATTGGCGTTCTTCTTCGAGTGAACTCATACGCTTTCCTTGATGACGTCAAGATCGCGCCGAAACTCCGTGCGCAGGGTATTGGCGATCGGCTGCGAGCGGAAATGCTTCAGCGCCAGGTTGAGGCATACGCCGGCGATCCCGCCATACAGCAAGACCACGAACCATGCCGCCAGCGCCCGGAACGGCGAGTCCCAGAAGCTGACGATGATCGCCAGCCCGAGGAAGACGATCGCCAGCAGGGAAAACAGTCCCGCGACCGCGAAGCCGGCGATGCGCAGCGCGATGTTGTGCTCGTGAATCTTCAGCTCGACCCGCAGCAGGTCGAAATAGTCGCTGACCCGGTCGAGCGTGATGAGATAGAGCTGTCTTGATTTGTGGAGTGCCGAAATCATCGCGTCTCCTGGTCCATGGAAAATCAACAGGCGGGCTGCCGCAGGGCCACGCGCAGCCGCGCGCCGCACAGGGGCGGCGACACGCATGCGCCGGGCGCTTGCAGCAGCCCGCCGACGGGCATCAGCGGCGCTTGAACAGCAGGCCGAGCAGCAAGCCGGTGCCGGCCGCCACGGCCAGCGACTGCATCGGCTTGTCCTTGACGTACTCGGTGGTGGTTTCCATGCCGCGGTTGAGCTGGCGGTTGGCTTCGCTTGCCAGCCCCTTGGCCGCATAGCGCATCGAGCTGAACTTCGACATCAGCTGCGTGTGCGCCTGGCTCAGCTCGTCGTCCGACAGGCTGGGCGCGCGCGTCATCAGCGCATCCAGGTCATTCTTCAGGCTCGACAGTTCGCTGCGCAGCGTCGCGCCCATGCGCTGGGCCGAGCCCTTCGCCTCGTTATACATGCCCTTGGCGGCGGTGCCGGTCGTGCTTGCGGTCGAAGAGATCTTGTCGCTGCCGTTGCCGGTAGAGAGATTGGTTGTTTCCATGAGTCGCTCCTGGGTTGAAGTGGACAAAACAAAAGAGAAGAACGATGAAAGAGAGAACAATCACCAGTTGCCATGGCAGCCCTCGCTGCAGCTGCCGCACAGGGACGCCGGGTGACTGCATCGGTCGTTGCAACCACGAAAACATGACGGCACATCATCACGGCGGCCCTCCGTCTGTGGCCTGCCTACAGTGCGCAGCAAGGGACATGCCAACGAACTTGCGGCAGGATTTGCGCGTGAAACGTCGCGTAATGCCTACACATTGGCCAAGTTGTATGTAAGGCGGTGAAAAGGGCGGGAATTCTTTGCAGGAGTTGCATGTAATTCTTGCAACTGGCGTGGCATATCTTCATGTTGGCCGGCGTCATGCTTCTTGCAAAATGTATCCATACGGAAACATAATTGTGCGATATCGCAGTACGCAGACGTCCCCATTTCCGCACGAAAGGCATTCATGTCCACCGGTTTCGGTCCCGAAGAAGCGCGCAATTACATGCATCAACTGCTCAAGGCCATGAATCAGGCCGGCGGCTCGGACTTGTTCATTTCCGCCGATTTTCCGCCCAGCATGAAAGTGCAGGGGGCGATGAAGGCGCTGAGCCAGCAAAAGCTCAACGGCGACATCACGAAGAAACTGGCGCAGGCGCTGATGAACGAGCGACAGCAAAAAGAGTTCGACGCCGAGCTGGAATGCAATTTCGCCATTTCTCTGCCGAATGTGTGCCGCTTCCGCGTCAACGTCTTCGTGCAGCAGCAACAAGTCGGCATGGTGATTCGCACCATCGCGTCCGAAATTCCCAACTTCGTCAAGCTCGGCTTGCCCGAGGTGTTGAAGGACGTGATCATGACCAAGCGCGGCCTGGTGCTGGTCGTCGGCGGCACCGGTTCCGGCAAGTCCACCACGCTGGCGGCGATGATCGACCACCGCAACGAACACTCGGCCGGTCACATCATCACCGTGGAAGACCCGGTCGAGTACGTGCATAAGAACAAGTCCTGCCTCATCACGCACCGCGAGGTCGGCGTCGATACCCACTCCTGGCATCACGCCCTGAAGAACACGCTGCGCCAGGCGCCCGACGTGATCCTGATCGGCGAGATCCGCGATACCGAAACCATGGAGCACGCCATCGCCTTCGCCGAAACCGGCCACCTGTGCCTGGGCACGCTGCACGCCAACAATGCCAACCAGACGCTCGACCGCATCATCAACTTCTTCCCCGAGGAGCGCCGCAACCAGCTGCTGGGCGACTTGTCGTCCAACCTGCGCGCCATCATCTCGCAGCGCCTGGTGCGCACCGAAGACGGCAAGGGCCGCAAGGCCGCCATCGAAATCCTGCTTAACACGCCCACCATCGCCGAGCAAATCCTCAAGAGCCAGTTCCACGCCATCAAGGAAACCATGGCCAAGTCCAAGGAGCTCGGCATGCGTACCTTCGACCAGGCCCTGTTCGAGCTGTACAACGCCGGCCACATCGGCTACGAGGAGGCAATCCGCAACGCCGACTCGGCCAACGAACTGCGGTTGCAGATCAAGCTGAAAGGCGAGCGCGGCCAGCCGGGCGACAAGGGCCATGGCGGATTCAATCTCGCCATCGACGAAGACAAGGGCGAGGAAGAAGAAGCGAAGGGCAAGTAAGGTCGGCACTGCGGATGCCGCACGCCGTGAAAGCGGCTGAACCGGCGAGCCCGCCACCCCTCGGCGTGGTCGGCACACACGCTGTCACGTTCATCCCGAACGTGACGTCGTTGCTGCTCCAGTACGTGGGCTATCTTGCTGGGGCGACAACGGGGGGTATAAACTGGCTGCCATCCGAATTTCCCCAGCCATCCGTCATGAGCCGACAAAAAGAGCTAATCGCTCATCTTCTTGATGCATTTCCTCCAAGAGCTTTCCCTGGAGAGGTAACTTCACACAATTGCGCTGAATGCACGGCGATCCGCGCCACGCTCGGCGGAGCAAGCTGGTGGTCAGTGCCTGGATCGTTCATTCGACAACACTCCAATCATCTTCCTCTGTTAACGCAAGAGGCCTATAAAGCATTCTTGCCTGCATGGATGTGCGAGGCAGTGTCAGATCCAACCGGGGAAACCGCCGCGCTGTTGATGGTAAATCTGAGGGAGGGGACCTTTGCGCCGGATTTTTCACAGCAAGAGTCTTATGCCGTGATTCAAGTCGCAAAGTGGATCGCGGAAAACAATGGCTTTGGCCCGGAAGATCCCGTAAACAGGGAATCCATGGCCAGGATCATGCAAAAGTGGGAAGGCCAGGATGCCTGACATGAAAATGGCCTCGGACGTATCGCGCCGGCCATTAAATCCATGACTTCCAAATTGCAGATCAATACCGACCGCTGCGCCGCCGGCTATCATCAGCGCTGAGCATTCCAGGTCGAGACGGAGGAAGCCGATGTACGAATCAAAGCGTCACCGTCCGATTCCGCGAGTACGTTTCATCCGCCGTCTATTGGGCCACTTTTTTGCAGCAATGTCGCTGCTCGCCATGTCTCTGTTTGTCGGCATGGCAGGTTACGAATATTTCGAACATCTTGCATGGCGTGACGCCTTCATTAACGCGGCCATGCTATTGGGAGGCATGGGGCCGGTGAATGCGCCTGAGTCGGATGGCGGGAAGATATTTGCCGGCCTGTACGCCCTATATGCAGGATTGGTCTTCCTGATTGTATTGGCCATCATCTTCACCCCGGTCATACATAGGGTGCTGCATACCTTCCATTGGGAAGAGAGCGAATAATCTGTTCGCGCCCGGCAACCCGCTACGGGCGCGATGGCCATGGCGTGCCGCACACTGAGCGCAAACGTTAGGACATCTGAAGAAGGAGAAACCGGTATGACGAAAAGCGAACCTCGGCAAGACAAGTCTCCATCCCAGCTCATCGAGGAGAGGATCAAGGAGCTGGCTGACTGGCGAGGCCAAATGCTCGGCCGACTCCGCGCCTTAGTCAAGGAAGCGGACCCGGAAGTCATCGAAGAGTGGAAGTGGCGAGGGGTTCCGGTGTGGTCGCACCACGGATTGATCTGCACGGGTGAAACCTACAAGGAAGTCGTGAAGATGACTTTCGCCAAAGGAGCGTCCCTGAACGATCCTTCTGGCCTCTTCAACGCCAGCCTTGAAGGGAACACAAGGCGTGCCATCGACTTCCGCGAGGGGCAGGAGATAGACGAGGCGGCGTTGAAAGCCTTGGTGCGCGCCGCTGTGGCGTTGAACAAGTCGAAAGCTCGAAACTAATTTCACACGCAATCCCACTGGAGGAAAACACGCATGGCGAGCAATCAAATCCGCTTCGACGACGGCGCAGCCTACGAACGATACATGGGACAGTGGAGCCAGCTGGCGGGTGAAGCCTTTCTCGACTGGCTTGCGCCAGAACCCGGATGGCGATGGCTTGATGTCGGTTGCGGCAATGGCGCCTTTACGGAAATGCTCGTTGAGCGGTGTGCGCCAGTCTCGGTGCAGGGTATAGACCCGTCCGAGGGGCAGCTTGCCTATGCGCGCGCACGACCTGCGTCGCGTGTCGCGCAATTTCATCAGGGCGACGCGATGGCACTGCCTTTTTCTGACGACACGTTCGACGCGGCGATCATGCCGCTGGTGATTTTCTTCGTTCCCGACCCGGGTAAAGGCGTTGCCGAAATGGCGCGCGTGGTCCGCCCGGGCGGCAGTGTCTCGGCCTATGCATGGGACATGTTTGGCGGCGGTTTCCCTTATGACGCGTTGCAGGGTGAAATGCGCGCACTGGGCGTCGCCGTTCCGGTGCCGCCCAGTCCCGACGCGTCGCGGGTAGAAGCCATGCGGGACTTATGGACAGGCGCGGGGCTGGAGGCGGTCGAAACGCGGGAAATCACGGTGCAGCGGACGTTCGCCGATTTCGACGACTACTGGACGACCGCTCTCGGGGGACCAAGCGTCGGTGCCAAGCTCGCAGCGATGACACCCGAGGACCTGACGGTGCTCAAAGCGCGGATGCGCGCGCGTCTGCCGGCAGATGCCAGCGGCCGGATTACCTGCAGTGCGCGCGCGAATGCCGTAAAGGGGCGCGTGCCTAAAGGATGATTCTCCTTGTGGCTCTGGAACATCGATTTACTTGTGAAGATGTTGAACTGCTGCAAAATCGAAGTCATCCGAAGCGGTATAACAACATATTGCAGCAGGCCGCCTGTGCCAGTAGACGACCGCGACCGGCGTGCGCATTGCCTATCCCTCTGCAAGATCAGCAATAACAAGACCCATTGAATTGAAAGGAGAGTTTGGTTATGTCTACAGGAACAGTCCGGCTTCATCGCGTGCTTCGGGCGAGCCCCGAGCGGGTATATCAAGCGTTCTTGAACGCCGAGGCCATGGCCAAGTGGCTCCCGCCATACGGGTTCACGTGCAAGGTCCTCCACATGGATGCCAGCGTGGGCGGCACCTACAGGATGACGTTCACGAATTTCACGACGGGCAAGGGACATTCGTTTGGCGGCGAGTACCGTGAACTCGTGCCGTTCGAGAAAATCCGCTACACGGACAAGTTCGACGACCCCAACCTTCCGGGGGAAATGCAGACGACGATAACCTTCAAGCAAGTGTTGTGCGGAACCGAGCTCAATGTCGTGCAGGAAGGGCTGCCGGAAGTCATTCCCCTCGAGATGTGCTATCTCGGCTGGCAAGAGTCTCTCGCGCAGCTGGCGCAACTGGTCGAGCCCGTAATTCCTGATTAACCCGTCCAGCGTGAGACGGCAAGCGCATCGGCAAGTAAAACACATCCATCGGAGATCCTGCATGAAATACAAAGCCAGCTGCCATTGCGGCAACGTGTCGTTCGAGTTCGACGGAGAGATTGCGGAGGCGCTGGCCTGCAACTGCTCGATCTGCCAGCGGAAAGGCTCGCTGCTCTGGTTTCTGCCGCGCTCCGGGATGAGGCTGCTGACGCCGGAAGACGCAGCGGCCACCTACACGTTCAACAAGCATGTGATCAGGCACCGGTTCTGCCCGACATGCGGCATCCATCCGTACGGCGAAGGCGTCGATGCGCAGGGAAACGAAATGGCGGCGATAAACATCCGGTGCGTTGAAGACATCGATCTTGCCTCGATCCCGGTGCGCCACTTCGACGGGCGCTCGGTCTGACGCCAGCCGGCTTCGCTTCCCTGGCCGCAGTTCATCACGACGACGGACAAAGCAGGTTCGACGCGGCGCTAACCACGTCGGTGACGAGCTGCGCAATCAGCTGGACCCGCGCCGAGCGCCGCACTTCCGGATGAATCACCAGCCACAGGTCGCGCCTGGGCGGCGGCGGGTCCGACGCAATCGGCG
Source organism: Noviherbaspirillum autotrophicum (assembly GCF_000818395.1). Lineage (GTDB taxonomy): Bacteria > Pseudomonadota > Gammaproteobacteria > Burkholderiales > Burkholderiaceae_D > Noviherbaspirillum > Noviherbaspirillum autotrophicum. The sequence goes on from NZ_JWJG01000028.1 coordinate 2,309,480, forward strand.
CAAGCCCTGCGCTGCCGGCGGCGAGGTAGTGCGGCAGCAGCGCAATGCCCAGGCCGCCCAGCGCCGCCTGGTGCAGCGTCAAGGCGCTGTTGCCCTTGACTGAGTACGGCCGCTGCGCCCGATAGCGGTCCAGCCACTGCTGCTCCGGCGCGTCGCGCAGGCTGTCGTCGAAGCCGATGAAGCGCCAGTCCTGCGGCGCATGCCGCGCCAGATAATCCTCATGGGCGAACAGGCCGTAGCCCAACGCGCCGAGCGGGCGCACCACCAGGCTCGGGTCTTGCGGGCGCCCCACGCGCAGCGCCAGGTCGGCTTCGCGCCGCGTCAGGCTGGCCATCCTGGTTTCTCCTATCAACTCCAGCGTGATCGGGGACCAGCGTTCCTGCAGTGCCGCCAGGCGCGGCGCCAGAAAGGCAGTCGAAAAAGCGGGCAGGGCCGAAATCCGCACCGTGCCCGACAATGCGGCGCCTTCGCTGGCGTCGCGCAGCAGGGCATGGGCGCATTCGTCCATCTGCTCGGCACGCGAAAACAGCTGCTCGCCTTCGACCGTGAGTTGCCAGCCGCGCGGCAGGCGGTCGAACAGCCGCAAGCCAAGCGCCTTTTCCAGTGCGTCCATGCGGCGCACCACCGTCGAGTGCTCCACGTTCAAGGCCCGCCCGGCGAGGCTGAGGCTGCCGGCGCGCACCAGCGCGACAAAGACACGGATATCGTCCCAGTTCATTTCGGCTATCAAATTTTGCACAGATTATGTGCTGATTTTTGGAATTTCTATCAAAAGATGCACATGCTACCTTTGCTTCCATGCTGCCACAACCGGCGGAAACCGTTGAAGGGAGTGAAATTATGGCAAATGCAGCTTCTCCATCCGCATGCATCGTAGTGCGCCCAGGCACGGCCCTCACCGTGCGCAGCGACAGAAACCAGACACTGACGGTAGCCGAGGCCGCCGGCAGGAGCCTGTGGATGACCCGCATGGGCGAGCGCATGGATTACCTGTTCAGGGCCGGAGACAGTGTGGTGCTGCGCCCGGGCGACGACATCACGCTCGGCGTGCACAAGTGGGATGGCGCGGCATGCGTCGTGTTGTGCGCGCTGGCGGAGCCGGCGCCGCGCTTGTCGCGCACGCGGGCGTGGCTGGCGGCCATCCGTGGCGCGCTGCGCCATGCTGCAGCGGGCGCCGCTGCATCCGACACGCCACGATAGCCCACCGAGCCGGAATAGAAATGGACAAGAAAAAATGGACAAGAAAGGGACAAGCATGAACGCCACCGCGATGACGCTGTACTACTCCCCGGGCGCCTGCTCACTCGCGCCGCACATCCTTCTGGAAGAAACGGACGCCGATTACCGCCTGGTGGAAGTGAGCGTGGCGAAAGGGCAGACGCAGGAAGAGGCATTCCTCAAGATGAATCCGAAGGGGCGGGTTCCGGTGCTTACAAGCGACGGCCACACGCTTACCGAAGTGCCGGCCATTTGCTGGTACATCGGCGCAACCGGCAAGGGGCTCATTCCGGAGGATGTGCTGTTGCGCGCGCGCGTGCTGGAATGGTTCAACTGGCTGTCGGGGACGCTGCATGCAGTCGCATTTGGCGGCAAATGGCGGCCGCAGCGTTTCGTCAAGGACGCCGCGCTGTTTGGCGAGGTGCAGGCGCGCGCCGACGACAACCTGCGTGACGGCTTCGCTTACATCGAAGCGCGCATGGCTGGGCGGCAGTGGGCGGTGGGAGAAGAGTACGGTGTGGTCGATCCGTATCTCTTTGTCTTTTACAACTGGGCCAGATCGATCGGCGCCGATGTGCCCCAGGCCTATCCTGCCTGGCACGCGCATGCCAGACGCATCGCTGCACGCGACGCGGTCAGGCGCGCCTGCGAGCAGGAAGGCCTGCGATAAACGAAATCCAGCGGATCCCGGCGCATACAAACGCGCCGGGCGGCTTGTCAGGCGCCGGCATTTTTGGGCGCCTGCGGATGGCCCGCGACCAGCCGCGCCGAATCCGGCGGCAGGCCGTCGCGCGACGCATCGGGCGGCACGGCGTCGAGCTCCGAGCCCACGCCGAGTTCGGGGATCGGGCCATGCGCCGGGCGCGCCTGCGGGTCGTGGTCATGCTCGTGCCCGGGCCGGATCGATGCCGCATTGAGCAGGTCGACCACTTCCTCGTCGCTGGTCTGGTCGAACTTGTCATAGTAGAGGCTGACGGCGCGGAACCAGTCGGGCACCAGCAGGCAGATGCCTTCGTCGACATGCGGCTCGCCGCGCAGGCTCGCCAGGCTGTCGGCCGGCGCTACCGGCACGGCGAAGATCAGGCGCGCGACGCCGGCTTGCGACAGCGCGACCAGCGCGGTCTTGAGGGTGGCGCCGGTGGCGATGCCGTCGTCGACCACGATGACGGTGCGGCCTTCGACTGGCACCGGCGCGCGCGCGCCGCAATAGAGCGCGCGGCGCCGCTCGATCTCGGCCAGCTGGCGTTGCTGCTCCGCCTCGATATAGCCCGGCGGCGGCTTGATCTGCTGCACGATGTCGTCGTTGAGGATGCATTGCGGATGCTGTCCATCCACCACCGCGCCCAGGCCCAGCTCGGCATGGCCGGGCGCGCCGATCTTGCGCACGATGAGCACATCGAGCGGCGCGTCCAGCGCGCGCGCCACTTCATAGCCGACCGGCACGCCGCCGCGCGGCAGGGCCAGCACGACCGGCTCTTCATCCTTCAGGTGCATCAGCGCTGCCGCCAAGTGGCGGCCCGCTTCGTGGCGGTCCCGGAATGTGGTGTAGTCATAGCTCATTTTCATCTTCCTTTCCTGTCTATGCGGCTGGCAGGTGGCGCACAAACCACCCGGCGGCCAGGGCCAGCACCTGCGCGAGCGTGCCCGCTTCTTCGAACAGATGGGTGGCGCCGGGAACGATCGTCAGCTCCTTGTCGCAGTTCAGCTGCGCGAACGCCTGCTTGTTGAGTTCGATCACCTGGGTATCGAGGCCGCCGACGATCAGCAGCGTCGGCGCGCGTACCCGGGCCAGTGCCGGGCCGGCCAAGTCGGGGCGGCCACCGCGCGAGACGACAGCGCCGACATTGACCGTGCGCTCGGCGGCCGCCACCAGCGCCGCGCCGGCACCGGTGCTGGCGCCAAAGTAGCCGATCGGCAGCTGTCCAATGTCGCGCTGCTGCCGCGCCCAGCGCGTGGCATCGAGCAGGCGCGACGCCAGCAGGGGAATGTCGAAGACCTTGGCGCGGTCGTCTTCTTCGTCCGGGCGCAGCAAATCGAGCAGCAGCGTGGCCAGCCCGGCTTGCCGCAGGCCGGAAGCCACATAATTGTTGCGGGGACTGTGGCGGCCGCTGCCGCTGCCGTGCGCAAACAGGACCAGGCCCTGCGGAGCGCCGTTCATGCCAAGCAAGCCTTCCAGGCCGATCGGTTCGATGCGAACCGCTTGCACGTCACCCATGGGAGAACTCATCATGCATACCTCGGCTTTCTCGCGCCAGCCCATCGGAAGCGAGTCCGCCAAGGGTGCTGCCGCGGTTCAACAAATTTCACGCATCACGTTTTCTTTTTGAGTTTTTAATACACGTTATATCCTGGGATTGGCGCTGGCAATGCACAATGGTTCTATCCATTTCGCGGCCGCGATAGCGAACATGAAAGCAAGCCCGGTTCTTGCCTGTAAGCTGGCTCGCGTCATCTGCGATGCCGAGCTGCCGGCGGCGGGGGGGCGACCTTTTTCGATTCCAGGCGAAAGGAATTTCTTCATGCAGATCGTCGACGAGAGGGGCCGCGCCGTATTGCGCCATCCGATGGCATTCGTGATCCGGTCGCTCAAGGCCTTCCGCGCCAACCAGGGCCTGCTGCTGGCCGGCGCCGTGGCCTACTATGCGCTGCTGTCGATCGTGCCGCTCTTGATCGTCACCGTCATCGCGCTATCCCACGTCATCGACCGCGCCGAACTGTTGCAGACGCTCGGCCGCTACCTGGAGTGGCTGATCCCGGGACAGTCGAAGGCCGTGGTGGCGGAACTCGATCATTTTCTTGCTTATCGCGAAGTGATCGGGCGGGTACTACTGGTGACATTGCTGTTCTTCAGTTCGCTGGCATTCACCGTGCTGGAAAACGCCATGTCGGTGATCTTCTTCCATCGCGTGGCGATCAGGCGCCGCCATTTCCTGGTGTCGGCCGTGCTGCCGTACTGCTACATCCTGTTCCTCGGCCTGGGCCTGCTGCTGGTCACGCTGGTGTCGGGCAGCTTGCAGGCGATTGGACAGGAAACTATCGATTTCCTCGGGCACCGCTGGTCGCTGCAGGGCGTCTCCGGCGCGCTGCTTTACCTGCTCGGGCTGGGTGGGGAAATCCTGGTGCTGACCTCGGTGTATGTGGTGATGCCGGTCGGCCGGCTGTCGGTGCGGCGCGCGCTGATCGGCGGCGTGACCGCGGCCCTGCTGTGGGAAGTGACGCGCCATGTGCTGGTGTGGTACTTCGCGACGCTGTCGCAAGTCAGCGTCGTCTACGGATCGCTCACGACCGCGATCGTGGTGCTGCTGACGCTGGAAGTGGCCGCGACCTTGCTCCTGTTCGGCGCCCAGGTCATCGCCGAATACGAGCGTGGCAGCGACGGCCAGCCGCCGCAGGAGGCGGAGCTATGATTCCTTTGTGCACATTTATTGTGGTTAATTCTGTGGATAAGCAGGGATAAGCTTGCCTATCTCCATGATCTGTAAGGAAATTTCCGGGTTGATGAAAATCAGGGCAGGCTTCAAATGATTATTGCGGCGGAAGGGCGGCAAAGTAGCGTGGTTTTACGTTTATTTCTAAAACAGGAATAATGTATTTCCTTTAATCATATTTCTCTCGTTCTCCGCAATAGTTAGACTGTGCTTCATCGATGAGCGCCCAGTGCACATCACCGAATCCGAAATAACCTATTTTGTGGAGAAAGAAAATGAATGCGAAAAATCTGATTGCCGCCCTTGCCGTGATGACCGCTGCCGGTTCCGCCTTTGCCGAAAGCACCTATCCGTATGTCGATTTCACCGGCTTTGTATCGACCAAGACCCGTGCCGAAGTCATCGCCGAGATGACCCCGCAGGCAGCCCAGCCGGTGGCGCAGACCGAATGGGTTGATTTCACCAAGGTTGCGACCGGCAAGACCCGCGCCGAAGTGCGCGCCGAACTGGCGCAAGCCAAGGCGGATGGCCAGCTCGCCCGCAACCAGGAATATGTCGACTTCACCCATGTCGCATCGACCAAGAGCCGGGCGCAGGTGCGCGAAGAAATGCAGGCCGCCAGCAATGGCGCCGCAGCGCGCGGCCTGTAATTGAAGCACCAGCCGCATGACATGCCAGCCGCTTGCTCCGGCTGGCATTTTTTATGGCGTAACTGACACAGTCCGTTCCGATTGTGTGATCGAAGTTCAATCCATCCTTTACCATTCAGCTTTATTTATTTACAGCAGGAAAGCACGAGATGAGGACCAGACCGGTTTCCGTGGCGCGCGCACTGTCGGCAGGCGTCTTCGCCGCGCTTGCGTGCGGCCATGCGCTGGCCGAGCCGATCAGCTTTGACGCCGCCTGGGAGCGCGTGCGTGTGGTATCGGACAAGCTCGGCGCAGCGCAGGCTGCCGTCGAGAGCAGCAACTTGAAAAGCAAGGCCGTGCAGGGCCTGGGCGGCCCGGTGATCAGCCTGTCGGCCGCCGCGCTGGCCTACAACGCCAACCTGTCGGTCGACCTCGATCCGGTCAACCGGCGCCTGACCCAGGTCGAGCAGCACTTGCCCGTGCCGCTGCAAAACCTGCCGATCCCCTTGCCCCTGCCGCAGCTGCCGTCGCGCTACACCTTCAACCAGCACGACACGCTGACCACCTCCACGGTGTCGGCGGTATGGCCGATTTATGCCGGCGGCATCGGCAATGCCACGCGCGGCTTCGTCAAGGCGCAAGGATACGAGGCGCAGGCCGAGCTGTCGCAGGCCGCGCACGAGCTGGCGTCGCAGCTGGCGCAGCGCTACTTCGGCGCCCAGCTCGCGCTCAAGGCCGCCGACCTGCGCCAGGCGGCGTTCAAGGATATCGAGCAGCATGACGCGGCGGCCGAGAAAATGCTCAAGGCCGGCGTCATCTCGCGCGTCGAGCGGCTGCAGGCGCGCACCGCGCTGGAAGAGGCGCGACGCAATGCGGCCAAGGCGAGAAGCGATGCCGACCTGACCTCGGCGGCGCTGGCGCGCATGCTGAAATCGGCCGCGCCAGTCACGCCGGGCACGCCTCTGTTTGCGATTACCCAGCCGCTGGATCCGGTCGACCATTACATCCAGATCGCCCTGCGCAACCATCCCGGGCTGGAGAAGGTCGCCGCCAGAAAGGCGCAGGCGCTGAGCCTGCACGAAGGCGACGAGGCGCTGCGCCGCCCGCAGGTGTTCGCCTTCGGCCAAAGCGAGCTCAAGACATCGGACGCCACCTGGGTGGCCGGCGTGGGCGTGCGCTGGACGCTGTTCGACTCGCTCGACCGCAAGGCGCTGTCGGCGGCCTCCCTGGAAAAGGTGCGGCAGGCCGAGCTGACCGATGCGCAGGCCAGGAGCGACATCGCGCTCCTGGTGGAAAAGAACTGGCGCGCGGCGGAACAGGCTCGCGTGAATTTCGTGTCGCTTGGGCCGTCGGCTGAACTGGCGCAGGAACTGCTCAAGCTGCGCAGCGCCGGCTCGCGCGAGGGCACCAGCACCATGCTGGAGCTGATCGACGCCGAAATCAACCTGTCCAAGGTGCAGACCGAGCGCGCGCAGTCGGCCTACGAATACGTCGTCGCGCTGGCGGGCCTGCTCGAATCCTGCGGCCTGTCCGACGAAATGCCCCAATACATCGCCCGTGCCGATGTCAGAATCGACTGAGGAATCCATGAAAAAAACAAGCGCACTCATTGCGGCTGTGGTTGCCGCCTTGCTCGCCGGCGGCGGCATCTGGTATGCCTCGCGCCCGGCCCCCGACGTGTTCCAGGGGCAGATGGAAGCGCGCGAAACCGACATCGCGCCTAAGGTCCCCGGGCGCATCGCGCAGGTGCTGGTCAAGGAGGGCGACAAGGTCGATGTCGGCACCCAGCTCATCGCCATCGACAGCCCGGAAGTGGCCGCCAAGCTGGAGCAGGCCACCGCGGCGCGCGACGCCGCCCGTGCGGTATCGGCCAAGGCGGAAGCGGGCGCGCGCGCTGAGGAAATCCGCATGGCGCAGGCCAACTGGCAACGTGCGCAAGCCGCCGCCGAGCTGGCGCAGAATTCGCTCAAGCGCGTCGAGGCGCTGGCCAAGGAAGGCTTGGTCGCCGACCAGAAGCGTGATGAAGCGCTGACCAATTACCGTGCCGCGCGCGACCTCGCCGCTGCCGCCCGGGCGCAGTACGACATGGCAAAGTCGGGTGCGCGCACCGAAGACAAGGCCGCCGCCGCCGCCCAGGCGCGCCAGGTGTCGGGCGTGGTGGCCGAAGTGGAAGCGGCCCGGGCCGAAACCGAACTGAAAAGCCCGGTTGCCGGCGAAGTGGTCAAGGTGTTCGCGCGCGCCGGCGAGCTCTCGCCGCAGGGCGTGGCGGTGGTCACCGTGGTCGACCTGAAGGACCAGTGGGCGGTGTTCAACGTACGCGAAGACAAGCTGCAGCGCTTCGCCGAAGGCCGGGAAATCGATGTAGTCATTCCCGCGCTGGGCAGCCGCAAGGCCAGAATGAAGGTCTACTACATCGCGGCCCTGCCGGATTTCGCCACCTGGCGCGCCACCCATGCGAACCAGGGCTTCGATGCGCGCACCTTCGAAGTGCGGGCGCGGCCTGCCGCGCCGATCGAGGGCGTGCGGCCGGGCATGAGCGTCATCGTCCAGTAAGCGCGATGCACGCGCATATTTTCCGGGCCAGCCTGCGGCGCGAGTGGCAGCTGCTGTGCCGCCGCCCCTGGGACATCGCCATGATTTCCTGGGTGCCGCTGCTGTCGGTCGCGCTGATCTGGTGGATATTTTCGGCGGGGATTCCGACCAGGCTGCCGATCGGCGTGTGGAATGCCGACCACTCGGCGCTGTCGCGCCAGCTGGTGCGCTTCCTCGACGCCGCACCCGGCCTGCAGGTGGTCGCCCAGTACGATGATGAATTGCAGGTCGAGCACGCCATGCGCGCCGGGAAGGTGTATGGCGTGGTCGAAATCCCGCGCGAGTTCGCGCGCGACGTCAAGCGCGGCCATGCGGCGCAGGTCACGCTGCTGCACAACGCGCAGTTCAGCTCGCATTCCGGCATCATCCAGCGCGACGTGCGCACTGCCGTCGGCACGCTGTCAGCCGGCATCGAGATCGCCGCCCGCAACAAGCGCGGCGAGCCGGTGCGCGCGGCGAAGCTGGCGGCCGAGCCGATCCGCACAAGCCTGGCCAACCTGTTCAATCCTTCGCTCGACTACCTGCAATTTCTTGGCATGGCGCTGATCCCGGCGCTGCTGCATATCTTTGCGATGACGGCCGGCGCATGGTCGGTCGGCGCCGAATTGCGCGACGCGACCATCGGCGACTGGCGCAACGCCAGCATGCAAGGGCAGGCGGGAACGTCGTTCTTTGCCGCTCTGCTCGGCAAGCTTTGCGTGCCTTTCCTTTCCCTGAGCCTGGTCGGCGTGTCCGGCCTGCTCGCCGTGATCATCGCCGGCGGCATGCATCCGGCCGGTTCGCTCGTTTTCACGCTGCTGGCGCTGCTGGCGATGCTGGCACTGTCGATCGCGCTCGGCGCTGCGGTGGCGGCGGCAACGCGCTCGCTGCGCACCGCCTTGTCGGTGACCGGCATCGTGACCGCGCCGGCCTTCGCCTTCAGCGGTGCGGCGTTCCCGCTTTCCGCGATGCCGGCCGGTGCCCGCCTGTGGGCCGACAGCCTGCCGTTCACCCACTATCTGCGGGTGCAGGTCGAACAGTTGCAGATGGGCGCGCCGCTGCGGTATTCGCTGCCGGTGCTGGTGTGGATGCCGGTGGTGGCGCTGGCGCTGCTGGCGCTGGCCGCCCGCGCACTGACGCGGGCGGCGCAGCAGCCGGATTCCTGGGGGGCGCGATGAACCGCGGCGTTTTCATCCGGGCATGGATCGATACCATGAAGGCGGTGGTGCGCGACAAGGGCGCGCTGCTGTTTCTGGTGGTGGCGCCCTTGTTCTACGGCTTCTTTTATCCATGGCCGTTTTCCACGCAAGTGGTCACGCGCGTGCCGGTGGCCATCGTCGATCTCGACCAGTCCGGCCTGTCGCGCCAGATCACGCGCTTCGCGCAAGCCAGTCCGCGCCTCGAGGTAGCGCTGGTGACAGGTGACGAGCGGGCGGCACAGCAGGCACTGTGGAAGGGCGAGATCGAAGGCTATGCGATCCTGCCCAAGGATTTGAAGCGCAACGTACTGCGCGGTGAGGCCGCGGTGGTGCCGGTCGAGGGCGATGGCGCTTACCTGCTGCTGAACAAGACGGTGCTGACCGGATTCGCCGAAGCGGTCGGCACCATCTCGGCCGGCATCGAAATCAGGAAGCTGCAAAGCAAGGGGCAGGGTACGCGCCAGGCAGCCAACAGCCGCAGTCCGCTCAATACGCAAATGGTGGCGCTGTTCAACCCGGATGAAGGCTATGGCAACTATGCAGTGCCAGCGGTGGCGATCATCATCATCCAGCAGACGCTGCTGATGGGCGTGGCGCTGCTGGTCGGCACCTGGGCCGAGACTGCCGCGCACCGCGCAGGCACGCGCGTCTGGCTCGGCCGTATCGCCGCCTTTTCCACCTTCGGCGTATTCATGGGATTGCTGTACCTTGGCTGGATTTTCGCCGTGCACGAGTATCCGCGCGCCGCCAATGTTTGGGGCGCGGTGCTGCTGCTGTTGCTGTTCATTCCCGCCGTGGCCGCGCTCGGCGCGCTGGCCGGCATCGTCTTCGCCAACCGCGAGCGCGCCATCCAGGTCTTGCTGTTCACTTCGATCCCGATGGCCTTTCTGTCCGGATTTTCCTGGCCGGGCGAGGCGTTGCCTTATCCACTGCAACTGCTGCGCTGGCTTATTCCAAGTACCGCCGGCATTCAGGCATCGCTGCGCCTGAACCAGATGGGCGCAAGCATTGCGGATGTATCCGGCTACCTGGCCCTGCTTGCCGCGCTCGGCGCACTGGGGGGCACCGTGCTGTGCATCAAGGGCAGGACGCGCTAATACGGCGGGAAATTCGGCCTACGGCCAGCGCTGTGATTTTTCGCGAAGATTATTTTTCTGACAATGGCTTTTGCCGGAAGCTGCCTATGCTTATCTAAAGGTCAGGCAGCGGCAGGCATCAGAAGGCGTAAGCGCAGATCCTGGATTATCTGCCGGTGCTGGTGACGAAAAACGTAAAGCAGATTTATCGGCAGCATTGAAGCAATGCCTTCCGGGTGCGTGTTATTCAAATGGTGAATGCCTGCCATTCGAAGAATAAAGCGGACTGAGCGCCGGCCCGGACGTATGATTACCCCTGTCTCCTCCAACTCTCCTTGAATTGGATTGAACCCGCTGCCGCAAGGACAGCGGGTTTTTTTTCGCCCGCGCCAGCCCTGCGCGACTGGTGATTCATTGTGTCGCATCAAACGCCGCCCGGTCAGAACCCGTACGTTAACAATCAGCCGGCGGCTTCGCCCATGACCATACCATTCCCTCGAACTGCCCCTCGGGCGGCAACCTGGAATCCCGCGATGGAACAGCCGAAACAAGCAAAGGAAAAAGTCAGAGAGTACCTGGAGCGACGCCAGAATGAACGTCGACAAAACACGCGTGCGCCGTTGCATGATCCTGAACAAATCCGCAAGGAAATTGGCTGGGATCTCGTAGAGCGCAGGCAACGCGACCGCAGGACGCGCTAGCGCGGATTTTGTTTCAGGAAAAGGCGCACGAAGTCGAGCGACGACACGATGCCCTGCATCGCTTCGTTTTCCATCACGATCACATGGTGAATCTTGTTCTCGATCATCAGCTCGGCGACTTCCGTGATCGGGGTGGCCGGCGTGACTTCCACCGGGCGGTACGTGCAGATTTCCCATGCCTTCACGGCTTTCGGATCCTTGCCCACCGCATGGAGCTTTACCAGGTCGGTGGCGGTGACGATGCCGAGAATGGCGCCGTCGCCATCGTACACAGGCGCCGAAGAGATATGCTTGGCCTTCATGAGGGTTTCAACCATTTCCACGGTGTCATCCATGCTGACCGGAATGACAATGGTGTGCATGATCGAGGAAATCGGTTCGTTCATGATGACGGCCTGTGCTGATTGAACGTTCAGGGAAAACATACGCGCCCTTCATCCTCGTGTCTTGATCTCGTTCAAACCGGCCAGGGCGTCTTCTACGGAACTGCTTGTATTCACGGGAGAAATTTCTCTCACTCACGAGTACGTTGCCCCGCCGGGTATTGATTTTCCTGCCTTGACGCATGTGGAAGCGACAGATGTAATAGCAGGCAGAATGCATGCAAGGAGGCAGCGACGCGCGCTTTCTGGACCAGCCGGAAAAATGATCCCTTGCCCCGCATTTGTTAGGAGCCCGCCATGCAAAGCAACTCGCCGCAGCCGGCACGCGATCCTTCGCTGTTCCTGCCGCGTGCGCGCCTGCAGGACTTGATCGATGCATTGCGCAGCGCCGGCTACTGCTGCGTCGGACCGACTCTCAAGGATGGTGCGATCGTGTTCGATACCTTGCACTCCGCGGCGCAGCTACCGGCCGGCGTGCAGGATGCGCAGGAGCCGGGCAGGTACCGCACCCGTGCCACTGGCGGCGCGCGGCAGTTTGCATGGGCGAACGGACCGCAGGCATTGAAGCCGCTGCTGTTTGCGCCGCGCGAGGTGCTGTGGCGGGCTAGGCGGCGCGCCGATGGCAGTCTCGCGTTCGACGCCGGGCTGCCACAGGAAAAGCCGCTGGCGGTATTCGGCGTGCGTTCCTGCGACCTTGCCGCGCTGGCGATCCAGGACCAGCACTTCCTGCAGCAGGCACACGGCGCTTGTGCCGATCCCTATTATGCGAAGCGCCGCGAGGGCTTGTTCCTGGTCGCGGTCCATTGCAGCCATCCGGCCTCGACCTGCTTTTGCGTCTCCACTGGCGACGGGCCGCGCGCCGCAGGCGGATTCGATCTCGCGCTCGACGAGCTCGATGACGGCTTCGTGCTGGAGTGCGGCACTGATCGGGCACGGGCGCTCATCGCCGGGATGCGGCTGGCGCCGGCGGCGGCCGGGCAGGTCGACGATGCGATGCGGCAGTCGCAGCGGGCGCAACAAGGCATGACGCGCAGCCTGCCTGGTCGCAATTTGCGCGACGCGCTCTTCGCGAATCTGGAGCACGCGCGATGGAACGAAGTCGCCGAGCGCTGCCTGTCCTGCGGCAATTGCACTTCGGTCTGCCCGACCTGCTTCTGTCATGGCGAGCGCGATCAGCAGCAGCTCGATGGCGCGCAGTCGGAGCATATGCGGGAATGGGATTCCTGTTTTACCAAGGGGCACAGCTACATCCACGGGCTGACCGTGCGCCCGGATACCAGGACCCGATACCGCCAGTGGCTGACCCACAAGCTCGGCAGCTGGCACGACCAGTTCGGACGCAGCGGCTGCGTCGGCTGCGGACGTTGCATTGCCTGGTGCCCGGTCGGGATCGACATCACCGAGGAAACGGCGGCCATCTGCGGAGGCCAGCCATGAATCCCTATTTGCCGCTGGAGGCGCAGATCATCGCGCGGGTGCAGGAATCGAAAAGCGTGTTCACGCTGCGCCTGCAGCTGACCGACGAGGCCGCGCGTCAAGGCTATCGTTTCGAGCCCGGCCAGTTCAACATGCTCTACCTGTATGGCGCGGGCGAGGTGCCGATCTCGATCGTGTCCGACCCGCAGGATGCGGCTGTGCTGGAGCATACCGTTCGCGTGGTGGGGCGTGTCACGCGCACCCTGGCCGAGCTGCAGCCGGGCGATCGCATCGGCTTGCGCGGCCCTTATGGGCGGGGCTGGCCGCTACTTCAGGCCGAGGGGCACGACGTACTGATCATCACTGGCGGCCTGGGCTGCGCGCCGGTGGTTTCGGTCATCAACTATGTGCTAAGACGCCGCAGGGCGTTCGGCCGGCTGACCATCATCCAGGGCGTCAAGCATGCGGAGGACCTGCTGTGGCGCGACCGCTATGCGTATTGGGCGACGTTGCCGGATACGCAGGTGCTGCTGGCGGCCGACCACGGCGGCCCGCTCTGGCCCTGGCATGTCGGCGTCGTCACCGAGGTGTTCGATGATGCGCGCATCGCCCCGGAGCGGACCGTGGCAATGATGTGCGGCCCGGAAGGCATGATGCGCGCCGCCGTGAAGAACCTGGCTGGACGAGGCGTTGCGCCAGAGCGCATCTACGTCAACATGGAGCGCAACATGCAGTGCGCGGTCGGCCATTGCGGCCATTGCCAGTACGGCGGCGCGTTCGTGTGCCGCCAGGGGCCGGTGTTCGCCTATCCGCAGGTCAGGGCGCTGTTCGACGTGCGGGGATTCTGATGGAACCGAAACCGCGCATCGCCGTACACAAGTTCGCCTCCTGCGACGGCTGCCAGCTCGCCTTCCTCAACCTCGGCCAGACCCTGGTGCAGCTGGCCGGTCTCGTGGACATCGTGCATTTCGCCGAAGCCGGGCCGCTCGCCTTCGACGAACACGTCGACGTCGCCTTCGTCGAAGGCAGTGTCTCCACGGCCCATGACGAACAGCGCATCCTGCAGGTGCGCGCCAACTGCACGATGCTGGTGACGATCGGCGCCTGCGCCACCGCGGGCGGCGTGCAGGCGCTGCGCAGCATGGCGGACGCGAAGGCGTGGGTCAAAGATATCTATGCCAGCCCTGAATACATCGACTCGCTGGCGACGTCCACGCCGATTTCCGACCACGTGAAAGTGGATCTGGAATTGTGGGGCTGTCCGGTCAATGGCCGCCAGGTGATTGGTGCGCTGCGCTCGCTGTTGTCCGGCTTCGTGCCGCCTGAAGAGGAAGACAAGGTTTGTCTCGAATGCAAGCGGCGCCAGAACGTGTGCGTGATGGTCGCGCATGACATTCCCTGCATGGGGCCGGTCACGCGCACCGGCTGCGGCGCGCTGTGCCCGTCGTTCGGGCGCGACTGCTACGGCTGCTACGGCCCGGCGGAAAACCTCAACACGGCATCGCTGTCGCACCGCCTCGAGGGCATCGGCCTGGTGCGCGAGGAAATCGCGCGGCGCTACCTGTTCATCAACAACGGCGCGCCGGAATTTCGCCAGGCCGGCCTGGCGGCGAGGGAGAAGACGGATGACTGACAAGCGCGAGGTAAGCATCCGCGTGCCGGTGCTGGCGCGGGTGGAAGGCGAGGGCGCGCTGGAGATCGATATCCGCAACGGCAGCATCGCTGATCTCAAGCTGCGCATCTTCGAGCCGCCCCGCTTCTTCGAGAAATTCCTGGAAGGCCGCGCCTGCCACGAAGTGCCGGACATGGTGGCGCGCATCTGCGGCATTTGTCCGGTCGCCTACCAGATGAGCGCGGTGCATGCGCTGGAGAGCATCTTTGGCGTCGATCCCGGCCCATGGGTGCGCGCGATGCGCCGGGTGATGTATTGCGGCGAATGGATAGAAAGCCATTGCCTGCACATCCACCTGCTGGCCGCGCCCGATTTCCTCGGCTACGGCAGCGTCATTGAGATGGCGCGCGACTATCCGGATGAAGTGCGGCGCGGCCTGGCGCTGCAGGCCCTGGGCAACGACCTGATCCGCATGCTGGGCGCGCGCTCGGTGCATCCGGTCGGCGTGCGTGTCGGCGGCTTTCACAAGGCGCCGGACATGGAGGCGGTGGCGGCGCTGCGCGAACGCATCCGCGCATCCTTGCCCGATGCCGAGGCGCTGCTGGCATGGAGCGCCGGCTTGCCGATGAAAGGCGGCGACCAGCAATTCGCTTGCGTCGCGTTGCGCCATTCGTCGGAATATCCGATGAATGACGGGCGCATCGTGTCCGACCAGGGGCTGGATATCGGCGCGGCGGAATATGACAGGTTTTTTGTGGAAAGGCATGTCCCGCATTCCACCGCCTTGCACGGCCTGCTGCACGGCCGGCCTTACCTGGTGGGGCCGCTGGCGCGCATGAACCTGAACCATGACAGGCTGCCGCCACCGGTGGCGCAGGCCATGCGCGCCACGCCGGTGCGTTTTCCCAGCCACAATCCTTATCACAGTGTTGTCGCGCGCGCGGTGGAAGTCTATTACGCGTTATGGGAAGCGCTGCGCATACTCGATGAATATGCGCCGCCGGAGAAGCCGTTTGCCGAGGTCAGGCCGCAGGCGGGCGTCGGCGTCGGCTGCACCGAGGCGCCGCGCGGACTGCTCTGGCATCGTTATGAAACGCATGCCGACGGCAGCATCAGGGCCGCCCGCATCGTGCCGCCCACGAGCCAGAACCAGGCGCGCATCGAGCAGGACTTGCGGCTGTCGCTGGAATCGTTCGGGCTGGAGCGCGACGACGACGAATTGCGGCGGATCGGGGAGCAGGTGATCCGGAACTACGATCCATGCATTTCGTGCGCGACCCATTTCCTGAAACTGGACGTGCGCCGCCCATGAGCCCGATAAGCCCGATAAGCCCGATAAGCCCGATAAGCCCGATCCGAATTATCGGTATCGGTTCCCCGTTCGGCGACGACGGTATCGGATGGATCGCCATCGAGGCGATCGAGCACAGCGGCATGTTGAGCCGCTTCCCTGCCGAGGCGGTGGCGACCTTCCGCTGCAGCCAGCCTGCAACCGATTTGCTGCCGATGCTGACAGGCGCAACAGCAGCTTTGCTCATCGACGGCATGAAAAGTGGCGTGCCGCCCGGCGCCCTGCGTAAAATCGATCCGGGCGAGCTGCGTGCAGAGGCGGGAAAAATCTCGAGCCACGGCTTGAGCGTGGCAGAAAATCTGGCGCTCGCGCGCGTACTCGGCATGCTGCCTGAGAAGCTGATGATTTACGGTATTGAGATTGGGGACGCCGGGGGAGATCCCGGCCTCAGCTCTGACGTGCGCGGCGCGATTCCACCGTTGCTGGGCGAAATCGACGTCGCTCTTTGCACACTGTTTCAAGAAAGTGGCTGACCTAGCTATCCACGTACCCGCTCTTCGCGCCGTTGGGCGCTGGTAATGGCCTGGACGAAGCCTTGCATTTCTTCCGCCAGGATTTCCAGCAAGTCGTCGAGCGTCACGATGCCGATCAGCACGGCGTCATCCGTCGTCACCGGCACACGCCGTACGCCGCTCTGGCGCATCAGGTGCAATACGTCGTTCAGCGATGCATCGGGGCGTGCGGTGACGACCTCGCTGCTCATGATGTCGCCGACGCGCAGGCTTTGCGGGTCGAAATCGCGCGCCACGGCGACGATGGCGATGTCGCGGTCGGTCACCATGCCGGCCACGACGCGGCCAAGATCGGCTTGCCTGATCACGACCAGGCTGCCGACATGCTGGTCGCGCATCAGCTCGGCGGCTTCCTTCACGCTCATGTCTTCGGTCGCAAAGACAACCTCCCGGTTACAGATCTCGCCTATGTCCATTTTTTCATGCATTCCTTCCTCCGTAGTCCACGATGAACGAACCAAGTGTGTGCCTGGCGGCCTGGCCAGGATTGAGATAACTCAAGGCTGCCGTGTTCGATCTCGACGCCCGCCTGCCCGATGGCGAAAATGAGGGAAGACGCTTTCTTGCAGGATTCCAGGACCCGATCATGAGCAAAGAACGCTTTTCCAATTTCGAGTTTGACTTGTCGGCTGGCCGGCACGCCGACAGCGGCCGGTGGGTGCCATACCTTGAGATCCGGGATTACTCGGAAGATCATGAAGCCGGCGAAGTGATTTTCCCCAGGCAGCCGATCGCGGAAGACGATGTGTTCGATTCGGAGCAGGCCGCCATCGATGAAGCCCGGCGCTTTGCGATGGCCCATGTTTCATCCGGGGAGTTCTAGAATATGCTTCGCAAGCGCTAAAGTTTGCGTTAGCCGTGCCGTAGACAGGGATGTAGTTCCCAAGGTCGTTTTGAGCCCTCCGGTGCAAGCCGTCGAGGGCTCTCTTATTTTTAAGCCGGCTGATAGCCGCGCTTTTCACGCATCCGGGCAATGGCTTGGACCAGCGCCATGCCGGCTTCGAAGGAATCGACGTGCGTGATTCTCTTTCCCCGGAGATTGTTTTCCTTGCGCGCCCAGGAGCGCGTCACGGTCCATTGATCGAACAAGTCCCGGTCCAGCGCGATGCTGTAAGTTCGCGTTGCTGATGTGAAGTCCAGGCGGACAGGATGGGGAATGGAGCGGGTGACGGAGTCCGTTGGGTCGATCATTTGCGCATTCGTTTCCTGGAAAATCTTTTCTGTCTGCTGATCCGCGCCGGCGGCGCGAAAGGCGGATGCCTTTTATTGCAATTCCAAAAACAAAAAGCCCGGCCATGAGACCGGGCTTTTTGCTTGAATCTTGGGGTGGCCGATGGGACTCGAACCCACGACGACAGGAATCACAATCCTGGACTCTACCAACTGAGCTACGGCCACCATTGAAAGACATCGCCTGGCTCAACACCAAGCAAGCCCGTAATTATACAAACTTCGCTGCAAACTGGCAAATCCCATGTGATTAGTCAGATGCGGCAACTTTCGCCACCGGCGGATGCAGGTTGAGCAGCTTGGCAAACGCGCTCGAAAGCGCGGTTTCGCTGCCAGTGGTAAATCCTTGCACCGTGCCGTTGCCCTCCGTACGCAGCAGGCCGCGTTCCGCCAGCCGCCGCGCTAGTTGCCGCGCCACCGGTTCGCCGGTATCGACGATCGCAACGGACCGGGAAGTCGCACGGCCGACGATTTCCTCGAGCAGCGGCAGCACGAACGGATAGTGCGTGCAGCCCAGCACCAGCGTATCGGCGCCTTGTTCGAGCAGCGGCGCGACATAACGCTGCAGCAGTGCTGCTGTGGCGGCCGAATGCAGCTCGCCTTTTTCGACCTGGTCCGCCAATCCTTTGCAGGGCTGGGGCAGGAACCGGACATTGGTCGCGGCCGAAATTTGTTCGCGCAGCAGATTGAACTTGGCGCTGGCAAGCGTGCGCTCGGTGGCCAGCACGCCGACCGTGCCGCTCTTCGAGAGTGCGGCGGCCGGTTTTAAGCCCGGTTCGACGCCGACCACGGGCAGGGCGGAGTAGCGCTCGCGCAGCGCCTTGATGGCGGCGGCGGTGGCAGTATTGCATGCCACCACCAGGGCCTTCATCCGGTACTGCATCAGGAATTCAGCGATCGCCAGCGAACGCGCGACGATTTCGCTCTCGCTCCTGCCCCCGTAGGGCGCATAGCCGGAGTCGGCAAAGTACAGCAACTGCTCGCATGGCAGGCTGGCGCGGATGTATTTGAGCACCGACAGCCCGCCGATGCCGGAATCGAACACGCCGATCGGCGCATCGGAAGCTGGCTGTGAATGTGACTGAATTGCGACCATGTCGCGCGGTTATCCCACAAAAAAATCGGAATGCGAGGTCCGGCCTCCGTACGGCGCCGCCAGCACATGCTGCAGTTCGGCCACCTGGCCGCGATGCAGCAGTGCCAGCTCGCGCAGCAGCTCCGCGCCCTTGGGCAGCAAATACACTTCGACGCAGCGCTTGTCGTCCCGGCCCGGTCGGCGCGCCACCAGGCCAGCCTTCTCGCAGCGCGAGGTCAGCGCGACGACGCCGTGGTGGTGCGCCTGCAAGCGTTCGGCCAGCTCGGCAATGGTTGCCCATTCCCTGCCGGGGTAGCCCTTGATCTGCAATAGCAGCAAGTACTGCAGCGGCGTGATGCCGTGCGCCTGCGAGATTTCCTCGCTAAATCGCAGAAAGCGCCGCAAGCGGTAACGAAAATCTGCCAGGGCTTCGTAATCCAGTTTTGAAAGCGAATCGGTGGGGGCGGCGCTGGGCATCAGGGGTCGGGGGAATCTGAATGAACTCAGAACGCGATGATATACGATCGTGTGGCCTTGCAAGGTAATTTATGGCGTTCCCCGGTGAGGGAGGCATCGGCTTGAGATCGCGGCGCATGCATCGCGATATGGACTTTTTCCATTTTGTATCATAGAGTGATATAAATTATCGCCCAAGCTGACATCCGGGCAGTCGTGTGGCGGCACGCGAGCCGCCTCAATACAGTGGCCAATCGGCGGACAAGGAGAAGATCAAATGAGCCTGCTCAAATACGCGAAAATGCCGTTCTCGTTCCAGGACGGATGGGATCAGATCAGCGCCGTGCAGCCTTCGGTGTTGAAGACGTTCTTCCTGCTGGTGCTGCCGCTTTCGCTGCTGCCGCCGGCCATGCTGCTGTATGCGGGCGGCCATCACGCGCTGGCGTACCGCCTGGACGCGGACATCGCGCATTGGCTGGAGATGGCGCAGGTGTTCCTGGCGGCGGAGCTGATTACCGTGCCGCTGATGGGCCTGGTGATCAAGCAGGTCGCATCCACGCGCCATATTTGTGCCGATTTCAAGGATACCTACCGGCTTGCCGCGATTACTGCCGTGCCGCTGTGGCTGTCCAGTCTGGGACTGATAATCCCGCAAATGTGGCCGATGATCGGCGTGATCGTGCTAGGACTGGGGATCGCGGCCAGCGTGCTGTACCGTGGCTGCTATTTTGTACTGAAGATGCGCGATCCGATGGATGCGCAGTTGCTGAGCTGCGAGGCGTTTGCCTTCGGTGCGATGGTGTGGGCGTTGCTGTGCGGCTTTGTGCTGCTGAACCTGATGAATTGATGAAGAGAGTTGCGGGAGAGTAGAGGAGACACCCCGGGCCGCGACCCGCATGCGGTGGGGTAAATAAAAAAGAAAGGGCACGCGTTTGCGTGCCCTTTTCTCATTTCTTAGCCGTTCAGGCGGGCGTCACGGAAATCATCTTGCCAGCCGCAATGCGCTCCTGCCACTCCTTCGGACCGGTGTTGTGCACCGAGACGCCGTTGGCATCGACGGCCACCGTCACCGGCATGTCCTTGACCTCGAATTCGTAGATCGCTTCCATGCCGAGGTCGGCAAAACCAACCACTTTCGCGCTCTTGATCGCCTTCGACACCAGGTAAGCGGAGCCGCCAACGGCCATCAGGTAGGCCGATTTGTGCTTCTTGATCGACTCGATCGCGACCGGGCCACGCTCGGCCTTGCCGATCATCGAGATCAGGCCGGTCTTTTCCAGCATCATGTCGGTGAACTTGTCCATGCGGGTCGCGGTCGTCGGGCCTGCCGGGCCGACTACTTCATCACGCACCGGATCGACCGGGCCGACGTAGTAGATCACGCGGTTGGTGAAGTCGACCGGCAACTGTTCTCCCTTGGCGAGCATGTCCTGGATGCGCTTGTGCGCGGCATCGCGGCCAGTCAGCATCTTGCCGTTCAACAGCAGGGTCTGTCCCGGCTTCCACGAAGCGACTTCTTCACGGGTCAGGGTGTTGAGGTCGATGCGCTTGGACTTTTCGGTGTCCGGCGTCCAGTGCACATTCGGCCACTCGGACAGTGACGGCGGTTCGATGTAGGCCGGACCGGAGCCGTCGAGCACGAAGTGGCCGTGGCGGGTCGCCGCGCAGTTCGGGATCATCGCGACCGGCTTGGATGCGGCGTGCGTCGGGTACATGTTGATCTTCACGTCCAGCACCGTGGTCAGGCCACCCAGGCCTTGCGCGCCGATGCCGAGTGCATTGATGCGGTCGCACAGCTCGATACGCAGTTCTTCCAGCTTGTTCTGCGGTCCTCGCTTCTTCAGCTCGTACATATCGATGTCGTCCATCAGCGACTGCTTGGCCATCAGCATGGCTTTTTCGGCGGTGCCGCCGATGCCGATGCCGAGCATGCCCGGCGGGCACCAGCCGGCGCCCATGGTCGGCACGGTCTTCATCACCCAGTCGATCAGCGAGTCGGATGGGTTCAGCATCACGAACTTGGTCTTGTTTTCCGAGCCGCCGCCCTTGGCCGCGACTTGCACGTCCACCTTATTGCCCGGCACCAGTTCCATATGGATCACAGCCGGGGTGTTGTCCCTGGTGTTCTTGCGCTCGAACTGCGGATCTGCTACGACGGAAGCGCGCAGCACGTTGTCCGGGTTGTTGTAGCCGCGGCGCACGCCTTCGTTGACCGCATCTTCGATCGAACCCTTGAAGCCCTCGAAGCGCACGTCCATGCCGATCTTCAGGAACACGTTGACGATGCCGGTGTCCTGGCAGATCGGGCGCTTGCCTTCGGCGCACATGCGCGAGTTGGTCAGGATCTGCGCGATCGCATCCTTGGCCGCCGGGCTTTGCTCCACTTCATAAGCGCGCGCCAGGTGCTGGATGTAGTCCACCGGATGGTAGTAGCTGATGTACTGCAGCGCCGCGGCGATCGATTCGATCAGGTCTTCTTGCTTGATGATAGTCATGATGATTGCTGAGGGTCAGTGAGGTTGCTTGGAGTGTTGATCGGGGGCGGCCATGAGGCGGTCGCACATTGCGATCGCCATTGCCGAGAGCAGGAACACGGCGTGGATGCCGGTCTGTGCGACGATGGTCTTGACGTCGTACGCGCTGGCATTGATGAAGGTCTTGAGCAGATGGATCGACGAAATGCCGATGATCGCCGTGGCGAGCTTCACCTTCAGCACGGAGGCATTCACGTGCGACAGCCATTCCGGCTGGTCGGGATGCTGTTCGAGGTTCATGCGCGACACGAAGGTTTCGTAGCCGCCCACGATCACCATGATCAGCAGGTTGGAAATCATCACCACGTCGATCAGGCCGAGCACGACCAGCATGATCGTGGTTTCGTTCAGTTTCGTCGGACGGGTTGCGCCGTCCACCGCTACCGCATCGAGGATATGCTGCAGCGCGGCCTGGTTGCCGAGCGCTGCGCCGATCAAGTCCGACAGTTCGACCCAGAAGTGGTAGACGTATACGCACTGCGCAAGAATCAGCCCGAGATACAGCGGCAACTGCAGCCAGCGGCTCATGAAAATAAAGTTGGGCAGCGGCCGGATGGGCCGGGTGAGGCCGGTGTCGCGCGGAGTAATGTTATCGCTGTTACTCATGCTGAATTTTGAATTACAGGAGGGAAATGAGACCCTCGCATTTTACACGCCCCGGCAACTTCGCTGCCCGGTTTCTTGCGATGCAACATCGACAACAATGCTGAGATATCTCAACTGTACCGGGATAGGAGCGCCTATAACCAATCGCCTGGGCGGGGCGCGGAAGGCTGGCTGGCTTGCATCTGCCCGTTCACTCATTGCGTATTCTCCCGTCCGAATTTTTTACCGCGCCGTGCTTGCATGAAAAGCATGTAAGGCGCTAGTAAGAGTACCTGTTTAACTTTGCATCATCTAATTCGCACCGGGAGATAACCATGTCAGACATCGAAACCTTAAAACAAGAAAATCGCGTATTCGAACCGCCGGCGGAGTTCGTGAAGAACGCGAACATTTCCGGCATGGAGGCCTACAAGGCAATGTGCGCTGCAGCAGAGCGCGACTACGAGGGATTCTGGGCCCAGCTTGCACGCGACAACATTCAGTGGCAAAAGCCATTCACCAAGACGCTCAACGAAGCCGACGCGCCGTTCTACAAGTGGTTTGAAGACGGTCAGCTGAACGTTTCCTACAACTGCCTCGACCGCAACCTCGCCAACGGCAACGCTGGCAAGACCGCGATCATCTTCGAAGCGGATGGTGGCCAGGTCACCCGCGTCACTTACAAGGAATTGCACGACAAGGTGTGCCAGTTCGCCAACGGCCTGAAGTCACTCGGCGTCAAGAAGGGCGATCGTGTGGTGGTTTACATGCCGATGTCGATCGAAGGCATCGTCGCGATGCAGGCCTGCGCCCGTATTGGCGCTACCCACTCGGTGGTGTTCGGCGGCTTCTCCGCCAAGTCGCTGCAGGAGCGTATCATCGACGCCGGCGCGGTTGCCGTCATCACTGCCGACGAGCAGGTGCGCGGCGGCAAGCAGCTGCCGCTGAAAGCCATTGTCGACGAGGCGATCGGCTTGGGTGGCTGCGAGCATCTCAAGCACGTCGTGATTTACCAGCGTACCGGTGCCAACATCAAGCTGGTCGAAGGTCGCGACCTGTGGATGCACGACGTCGTCGCCGGCAAGGCAACCACCTGCGAGCCGGAATGGGTCGATGCCGAGCACCCGCTGTTCATCCTCTATACCTCCGGCTCGACCGGCAAGCCGAAGGGCGTGCAGCATTCTTCCGGCGGCTACCTGCTTTGGGCGATGCTGACGATGAAGTGGACCTTCGACATCAAGCCGACCGACGTCTTCTGGTGCACCGCCGACATCGGCTGGGTTACCGGTCACACCTACATCACCTATGGTCCGCTGGCCGTGGGCGCAACCCAGATCGTGTTTGAAGGCGTGCCGACCTACCCGAATGCCGGTCGTTTCTGGGACATGATCCAGAAGCACAAGGCCACGATTTTCTACACTGCGCCGACCGCGATCCGTTCGCTGATCAAGGCTTCCGAAGCGGACGCCGACGTGCATCCGAAGAAGTATGATTTGTCGTCGCTGCGTCTGCTGGGTTCCGTCGGTGAGCCGATCAACCCGGAAGCCTGGATGTGGTACTACAAGAATGTCGGTCGCGAGAATTGCCCGATCGCCGACACGTTCTGGCAAACCGAAACCGGTGGTCACATGATCACTCCGTTGCCGGGCGCAACGCCGATGGTGCCGGGTTCCTGCACGCTGCCGCTGCCTGGCATCATGGCCGCCGTGGTGGACGAGACCGGCCACGACCTGCCGAACGGGCAGGGCGGCATTCTGGTTGTCAAACGTCCGTGGCCGGCCATGATCCGTACCATCTGGGGCGATCCGGAACGATTCAAGAAGAGCTACTTCCCGGAAGAGCTCGGTGGCAAGATCTATCTCGCCGGTGACGGTGCAGTGCGTAACGAACAGACCGGCTACTTCACCATTACCGGCCGCATTGACGACGTGCTGAACGTTTCCGGTCACCGCATGGGCACGATGGAAATCGAGTCCGCGCTGGTCGCCAACCCGATCGTGGCCGAAGCCGCCGTGGTCGGAAAGCCGGACGAAACCACCGGGGAGTCGATCTGCGCCTTCGTCGTGTTGAAGCGCGCTCGTCCAACTGGCGAGGAAGCCAAGCAAATCGCCAAGGAACTGCGTGACTGGGTCGCGAAGGAAATCGGCCCGATCGCCAAGCCCAAGGAAATTCGCTTCGGCGACAACCTGCCCAAGACCCGTTCCGGCAAGATCATGCGCCGCCTGCTGCGCGTGCTGGCCAAGGGTGAGCAGATCACGCAAGACGTATCGACGCTCGAGAATCCCGCTATCCTGGAGCAGTTGAAGCAGGCGCAATAAGAAGCCCGCGAGAACGAGGAGGCAAGAAGAGCCGGCGCGGCCACAAGCTGCGCCGGCTTCTTTATTAAGGGAAATTTTTGGCGTTGCCGATGAAAAGTTGCAATAAATCGGCGGAGTTTTGTTATAATTTGCGGCTTCGCGAAAGCGAACCCGAATCCAGGAGAGGTGGATGAGTGGTTTAAGTCGCACGCCTGGAAAGCGTGTATAGGTTAATAGCCTATCGGGGGTTCGAATCCCCCCCTCTCCGCCACTATACTAAAACCATTAAAAATCAATGGTTTGCAAGGAAAAAAGAGGGTGCTAACCACACCCTTTTTCCACACCCCTCAGCAGCACCCTCCCCACGTAACATCTTTAACCCTCCACGGGTTTAAATCCCTGTCCGTATTGTTCCGCACTGAGGAGGTCGATCATGGCATCCATTGACATGCGCGGAAAGCGCTACCGCGCCCGTATCCATCTTGCGGACTATCCGCTGGTCACCAAGACCTTTGAGACGCATGATGCGGCCTCGGCATGGGCTGCGGAGGAGGAAGCGCGAATTCTTGCGTTACGTCCCTGTAAGGCGACCAAAGAAGAAAAAATAACAAGTGCTTTCAGGAAGTCCGACTGGTCCCGGTTCAAGCATCCCGACTACACATCTCCAGAGCCCGACGATTCAACTCCTCTGCTAAGGGAGGCGCTCTCAAGATATGCACTGGAGATCTCCACGATGAAAAAGGGGCGGGACCAGGAGATTGTCCGTATAAAAACGTGGATGAAGAGTCCTCTTGCTTCTTTCACATTGGCCCAGATACGAGGCAAGCACTTGGCACAATATCGGGATAGCAGGCTTGCTTTGGGGCTAAGTGGAAACACTGTGCGGCTCGAACTTGCTTTGATTTCCCACGTTTACCGCATTGCCCAAACAGATTGGGGATTTGAAACCCTGCAAAACCCAGTTAAGGCTATGAGGAAACCGAAACCTCCCCGTGGACGTGATAGGAGGCTTCTTCCTAGAGAGGAAAAGCTCCTCTTGGAGTACTGCGATAGCATGGGCCTTGTAACGCTGAAAGCGATCATTGTCTTGGCTATCGAGACCGCAATGAGACGAAGCGAGTTGGGGGCGCTGCGGTGGATGGACGTGGACCTAGAAGAGCGGATGGTGTATCTCCTTGAAACCAAAAACGGAGAAAAGAGGGTGGTCCCGCTTTCCACCCGAGCTGTGGCTGCTTTCAAGACCATTCCCAATACATCAGGCACTTTAGTTGTCGGCTGGCACTATGACGTAATCACGGGGCAGTTCAGCTTGGCATGTAAGAGATGCAGTATTGAGGGGCTGCGCTTTCATGATCTGAGGCACGAGGCAACGTCCAGATTGTTTGAGAAAGGATTCAACATGGTCGAGATTGCGACTATCACGGGGCACAAAAGCTTGTCCATGCTGAAGCGATACACGCACCTGAAGCCATCTAACCTTTTGGGCAGGCTTGGTTAAGACGGGCGAGGAGAGATGCACGGGTTAAGGAGGCTTTCATCAGTGCTATGCATGTCTATACTATTGTTCTTAAACAACAAAAAATTAATCATGCATAAAGAATCTACTTTGAAAATCGCCCTCTACCACCTTGATATGACTGTGGCCGTTAGATGGTTTTCCATTGGTGCTGCTATTGGCATAGCAGGTTGGATATGGGGAACCTCTTCGATTCCTGTTTGGGCATTAATCATTGCAACGGGCTTCGGATGGACATTGCTCATACTGTTGCTCACAGAGGTTCTCTTGTCCTTCATTGCATTTCACTCAAAGCGGCGAGTGGGGCACCTCGCCCATGGGGATTTTATGAATTTCTTTAGGTTGGTTCACCCAGGGCTATTGCGGGCGGGAACTGTATTTTTGGGAGTGGTAGTTATTGCAGTTTTCTGCTGGGTCGTGACTGACAGTGGCAAAGCAATTGGGACTGCACTGTATGGCTCATTACTAGCCGTTGCCTTGCTGTGGTGTTGGGGCGGATTGGCTTGGATAGATTCTGAACTGCGAAAAGTTCGCCAAGCAATCCCACACGTAATTCATCGCGCCGAACACATCATCATCATCAGCCCTGAGTTAAAGAAAAAGAATACAAGGAGGCTCGTAATCGCCTCAATAGTCACATTCGTTGGGATTTGTGGAATGATCTATTCCGAACAGAAAATGCCTAGTGATTTTTCCTTCGTTTTTGAGACGGCGAAATGGGCGTTTGGCATGACCGCATCGACCATCATCGCACTTTCAGGGCTTCCTGGTATTGCATATGGACGTTTAACATCTCGACATTTAAAAATAATAGATCTCATATGGGTGCTGGCATCGGCAGTCGCAGTGATATTTTCAGTCGTTCAGGTCACCCAACTTTACGCCGACGCTCATAGGGCGACTATCGCCAGAAATGTTGAAAATGCACGTGCGAAGGCCAAAGACTATATCGGTGGCCTTATCCATTCATGGAACGGGCCGTACTCCATCTATTGATGAAGTACAGGGTGTTCACTAACTGCGACTCCTTGGGAAAATCAAGGAAATAAGCCTGAGTGGAAAAACAATGGCATATTATTGAATCGTTGTTTCTCCTCCTAAACACTCTCAAAAGACATTAAATACTTCCGCATGAGAGTTTCCTTGATTTTGTTGTGAACCGACGCAAGATGTCCTAGCGAAAGTCCGCGTTTTTCATGTAAATCACTTGATGACAAGATGGCGCAGTCATGGAATCGCTATGGCAAGTTGTTCCGACCATAAACGACTGACTTCCTATTAGTGTTCGCGCTCATTCAAGGTGTCTTAATCTTCCTACTATCAAACATTACCCTTGCTTAAGTTGGCAAATTGATCCGGCAGTGCTTCGTAACCGAAGGTTGCGCGGTCGCAGATGCTGCCTTGGTATAGGAGAAGTCAAGTTCATAAGCGAACGTGCTGACAACTACCGACGTGGATGGCTTGAATCCGAATGTAAAAAGCAGGCGCTTGACGCTGCCTGCGACGACTTTCGATTGCGGAAAGGTGTTCATCGCCACTGCGTATTGGTCGCGGAAGGGATAGTTACTGCTGCCAGTTTCACGGGGATTGAAGGCGAAAGCTACTGTCCCGGTAGAGCTGTTGTCGGGGATCGGCATGGTCTCAGTGGTACCCTCTGAGGTAAAGGTGACCATTTTCGCCGCACTGTCTATTGTGACTGAGCATTGGCCATTACCGGAAGGATTGATTCCTGCGTAAGTGCCGTCCACGCAGGCCAAGTTCGTCAGGGCCGCCAGTCCGGTTTGCCCTGCCCATGTTTTCGGACACTGCCGAAGTTGCTGCGAGGTGCGCGTCGTGCCGGGTTGCGTCCCCAGTTCATTTATTGCCAGCGTACCGTCAAGCACGATTTCTCCTCCCTGATCCAGCGGCACCCGAACATTGGAAAATTCCATGTTGGAGCCGTTGACCCCCACATTCATGCCGGGGCAGCTGTCGTTGCAGGCAATGGCACCAGTGAACAGAGAGGAGGTAACAGTCGGGTCAGCGGCATGGACCCGGACTTCCCAGCCAAGAATTCCCATTAGCGTAACGCCGATGAAGACACTCTTTCCGGCAGTGGGGTCGTATTGCCCGGCGATAAGATTTCCGGGGCCTGCAGCCTGCAGGCGGGGAAGCAGCGCGGTCCAGCTGTACATATCGAAATTCGGAACTGGATCATGGACCGGATAATCGTTCGGCGCAAACGACGTAGGAAAGGTATTTGGTTTGGCCGCGCCACTGAAAGTCAGTGTTCCCCAGTTGCCTGCGGACGGAGATCTCCAAATGGTTGGAAATACCGCGATCGGATAGTCATGCTGGAATGTACCCACGGTTGCCGTGATCGTGGTTTTTTGTGGCACTTCCAATGCGCCCACAGCTGGTGGCGTATAGGTAGTGCTGTCACCCTGCGCGTTGCTGAACGAGCCGAACTTCGGATTGATGGTCCAGTTCGTTGGGGCGGTCGATGCTTGCGACGCTCGATTGATGGAAAAGATGCCCGAGTGGCCTCCGCTGTAGGTGGCGTTGCCTGTTGCTGCATAGCTGCTGGAGAGAGAGAAATCAACGCCGCGTTCACTTGCTGCACTACTATCCGCTGCAGATAATTGGCTTTCTGATCCGCCGCCGCAACCACTGATACAGCAAACAGCAGCAACTATCACAAGCGATAAAACAGATGACGGAATTGCGTGATGCGCCAAGATCATGGTTCCTCTCTCTTCGGTGTCGCGGTATGTAGCTTAAGGTCTCTATGCGGGTGATGTGCTAATGACTTCCAGAAAAAATGTGATTCAATTGCTAAGTTATTAGCATGGCAATTTAACCATACAAGAAAGGCTTATGAGGATTTTATTTTTCGTAGCAAAACAGCCCGCAGCCGAATCAGTCAAGATTTTTGGGGGCAGATTTAGGGGCATTTCTCGCTTGTAAATGGTGAAAGTCGCTTATCAATAAGCGTTTCGAGGCCTGATTTGACTCCCCCCTCTGCTATGACCTCGCGATCACTCAATTTGCATGGACAATGAGGGCCAGTCAACAGTCATGAAATCCGCCGAGCTTTGTGAAAAGTATCAAGATGCTCTTAGTAAAAAAGACTTTTCGGCAATCCAGACTTTATTTACATCAGATGCAGTGATCAAAGCTCCGATTTCGGGAGCTGTTACTGTTGAGTGTTTTCATGCCTACCTGTTTTGTAACACGAAAAAGACCATGGCGAAGTTTCCCAACGTCCTTAAATCACGCTACAAATTCGCATCTATCACCATGCAGTTCAGCTATACGCTGTTCATAGCAACCGGAGATGCAATTGGCCTCGATGGCGTCGTTGCATTCGAGGTTGATGAAAGCGTCGGGAAGTTCAAGAGAATGACCGTCATCTATGATGCTTCCGATCTACGGCGCTTCATGGATAACGCAGGTGTTGCGGGGCCGATTACTAGTTTGTCGTTGTGAAAGGGGCGCTTGATGAGGGGGGGGGCTCTGGTGCCCGAGCCCAAATTGCTCTAAACGCTTTTTCGCTTTCTCATGATCGATCCAATCCTGGGTAGCTGCTGACTGCAGCTGTCGAGCCTTTGAAATCCAGTTGTACGTAATGGCCTAAGGGGGGAGGCGAGCCTTCCTCCAAAAGATCATAAAACCCACGTGGCTTGTAGCCTTGTGGTTTTTTGTCAGTGTGAATAGCCTTGTAAGCCCAATAGGCTCCGTCAAGTTTTGGCTGGAAGAGGGGGGTATTTCGATTGCTGGCGGTGAAATATTGCTGCGCTACTGATTTGCCATTTGTCTGTGGCTGGTGCGGCAGAGCCTTCAATATCAAAATGACATTGAATATATTCTTCTATGCAGCGTTTTGCGGTTTTTTCTAAAAACCTCTTGCGCAGTGGATGGCGGCTTGCTATAGTTC
>NZ_JWJG01000028.1:2339194-2948964 GCF_000818395.1 Noviherbaspirillum autotrophicum
GTCGGCTGCCTTGGCGCTCGTGATGCCGACGTTGATGGTCTGGTTGGCATTGGCGCCGACCTGGAACTGAGTGGCCGACAGCGAGCCGTCGAGCACGTTCTGGCCGTTGAACTGGGTGGTGGTGGCCACGCGGTTCAATTCCTGTGCCAGCTGCGAGACTTCTTGTTGCAGGGAAGCGCGGTCGGACGCGGAGTTGGTGCCGTTGGCCGACTGTACTGACAGCTCGCGCATACGCTGCAGCAGGTCGCTGGCGGTGCCCAGGCCGCCTTCAGCGGTCTGCGCCAGGGAGATGCCGTCGTTGGCGTTACGTACTGCCTGATTCAGACCCTTGATCTGGGCGGTGAAACGCTCGGAAATCGCCAGGCCTGCGGCGTCGTCCTTGGCGCTGTTGATGCGCAGACCGGAAGACAGGCGTTGCAGGGAAGTGGCCAGTGAGGATGCCGACGAGGTCAAATTGCGCTGGGCATTTAACGACGCGGTGTTGGTGTTGATAACTGATGCCATTTTCTTTCTCCTGTATTAGGCGATCCCGACTAGCGGTTTCAAGCTTTGCTTTGTTGAAGCTGTTATCGGGTGATGCCGGAAAAACTTTAGTCAGATTCAGATTTATTTTGTCGAGCCTGACATGAATCGAAGCTTGCTGCCTGTTTTACGGACTAAATCGGAAAATCTTTAATGTTGCACATATTGCAATCCTTAAGCATTGAAGTAA
The DNA here is from genome assembly GCF_000818395.1 of Noviherbaspirillum autotrophicum. GTDB lineage: Bacteria > Pseudomonadota > Gammaproteobacteria > Burkholderiales > Burkholderiaceae_D > Noviherbaspirillum > Noviherbaspirillum autotrophicum. Next base: position 2,339,907 of record NZ_JWJG01000028.1, read on the forward strand.
CAAAGTTTTCGGTGGCTGATCCATACATTGGCGTTGGCGCTAGACGGATAAGATGTCAACGAACCCGTAATGGAACCATCGGCAAATGACAGTGGAACAATTAGAAGCGTCTTCCGAAATTGAACAAGCCAGGGCGGCTCTGCCTCTGATCCAGAGCGCACTGTTGCAAGGACAGTTTCAGGAGGCGGAACAAACTCTCCATATTGTGTTGTCAATACTGGGGGAAGATGCGGATAGTCTGAACCTCGCAGTCATGGCAGCGCTAGGGCAGGGGAAAACCGTCGAGGCGCAAGGCTTTGCAGACCGCTTGCTGGCGGCCAGGCCCGACTGGCCGGAAGCGCTTCTGACGGCGGCGCAGGTCGCCGTTGTCGCCGGCGACTTCGGACACGGACTGGGCCTGATTGCTCAGGTATTGGATGCCCACCCGGATCATTCGGGTGCCTTGGCGTTGAGAGATCAAATCCCACAGGAGTGCTGCGGCGTGCTGCATACGGCGGAGCTGGAACAGCAGGTGAACGTGCCGGTGCCGCGCGGCGACAGCGCAGACCTGAATCGGGGAGACTTGACGCAGGGGGAGAAGGTCGCTCAAGAGCCCGTCGATGTTTTGCCTATTGCGGTGGCGCCCGCGCCGAAATTGCGCGGTTCCAGCGCTGAATTGATCGAGCAGGGCAAAAAGGAATTTACTGCCGGGCGGTATGCGCTGGCGCTCGAATATTTCGAGCATGTGCTCAAAAGCGACAGGAAGCACGCTGCGGCGCTTCACTTGAAGGCGGTGACGCTCATGCAGTTAGGGCGCCTGGTGGAGTCCAGGAGTATCTTCGAGGCGGCGCTCAAAGTGCGCACCAAGGATGCCGATCTCTGGAATCATTTCGGCAGCCTGATGATGTTGCGCGGCGCGCACGAACCTGCTTGCAAGGCTTTCAAGAAAGCACTGGCCTTGAATCCCCGGCACGAGCCGGCATTGATCAACTTGGGCCAATACCACATTGAGCGACGCGAGTTCGCCCAAGCCGAGACATTTGCCCGCAGATCGCTTGCCATCAACCCAGGCAGGTTTGAAGCGCTGAATAACCTCGGCGTTATACAGATCGAAACAAAGCGGCATGCAGATGCTGCCGTAACGCTGCGCAAGACATTGGAAGCCCATCCTTTTTTTGCGCCTGCCTGGATGAACTTGGGCGTTGTCGAGACCGAGCTGGGAAACCTGGCGTCGGCGGAAGCATGCTACCGCAGGGCAGTTGAACTTGCGCCTGAAATGATTGATGGCTGGAAGAACTTCTCTATTCTTTTGGAACGGCAGAAGCGGTGGAACGAGGCGAATGAAACTGTGGACCGCGGCTTGCAGTTCGCTCCGGAATATTCCGCTCTATTGGGACAGAAAGGCAATGTCCTGATTGGACAGATGCGTTACCAGGAAGCGATTCCCTATTACGAGAGGGCGATCGCGCTTGAACCCAAACCGGCGATGCTTTACTCAAATCTCGGACTTGCTCATTTTCATACCGGCAATCACGAGGAGGCCATCAATTGCTACCGCACCGCTCTTGAGCTTGACTCGCGCCTTGCAATGGCATGGAACAACATGGCCGGCGTATTTGAAAAGCGCAAGAACCTGCCCGAGGCGATTGCCAACTACCAGAAGGCGCTGGAATGTGATCCGAACTTCGCCGAGGTGTACAACAATCTGGGCAGCTGTTTCATGAATCTGGTCGAGCTCGATAAAGCGCTGGCCATGTTCCAGAAGTCTATTGAGCTCGAACCGAAATATGATGACGCCAGAAGCAATCTTCTGTTTTGCCTGAACTATCACCCTGAATTGACTGCGGAAGAGATATTCGGATGGTACAGGCGTTTGGGCGAGGAGGTGGAGCGCAACGTCGCGGACAAGCTCATATCGCATGAAGGCTGGAACTGGGACGGCAAGAGAAAGCTGCGTATTGCTTACCTGAGTCCCGACTTCAAGGGGCATGCCTGCCGCTACTTCATAGAGCCATTATTCCGGGAGCACGATCACACTCAATTCGAATTTTTCGCCTATTCCAATGTGCAGTATCCTGATGAACATACCGAACGGCTCAAGACATACGTCGACCAATGGCGCGACATCGTCACGCTGTCAGACGACGATGTTGTCGCACAAATAGCAGCTGACAAAATCGATATTTTGGTCGATCTTGCCGGGCACACTGCCGGCAACCGGCTTATGGTATGCGCTAGAAAGCCGGCGCCGATCCAAGCGACCTACATGGGATATGGCTACACCACTGGCCTGAAGGCAATCGATTACTTCCTTTCCGACGCCCAAATTGCACCCCATGGGTTCGAACACCTTTTTAGTGAAAAGCCCTGGCATTTGCCAGTAACTGGTTGCTACCTGCCTGATGAGCGGGCACCGCAAGTCACCTCGCTGCCGGCACTGAGAAATGGTTATGTCACGTTCGGTTGCTTGGCTCGCCCTGTGCGGATGAACCATCGCGTAATTGCGGCGTGGTGCGAAATCCTCAAGCGGATTCCCGAAGCGAAGCTACGCTTGAACCAACAGCCGTTCCATGATGATGGCACTCGGGAATTGTTCTGGGAGCGCTTTGCGGAGCACGGAATTGGTCGAGAGCGAGTGATCCTTGAGTACTGTACGCCCCACTGGCCGGCCTATCAACAGATCGACATTACACTCGATCCATTCCCGCACAACGGCGGCACAACGACATTCGAATCGATATGGATGGGTGTTCCAGTATTGTCAAAGCGAGACCGGCCATCGGTAGGACGTCTGGGGGCATGTGTATTGCATGCAATAGGCATGGACGACTGGGTGGTCGATACGGAGCAGGTATATATCGAAGAGGCTGTGCGACGCGCAGGCGACTTGCAGGAACTGGCACGCTTGCGCGCCGAGCTGAGGCTCCGAATCCAAGAAAGTTTGTTAATGCAGGTAGGGCCATGTACCCAAAGCCTGGAGCAGGCTTATCAACAGATGGCAATGGAAAAAATGAGGGATCGCTCGTGAAAGCGGTAATTCTTGCAGGTGGCCTTGGTACCCGTATTTCGGAAGAAACCCATCTGAAGCCCAAGCCGATGATCGACATAGGAGGGAAACCCATCCTTTGGCACATCATGAAGCTCTATTCCGCTCACGGGGTGAACGAATTCGTTATCTGCTGCGGCTACAAGGGATATGTGATTAAGGAGTATTTTGCAAACTACTTCATGCACATGTCGGATATCACGTTCGACATGAAGAATAACCGTATGGAAGTACATCAGAAATATGCCGAGCCATGGCGGGTAACGCTGGTGGATACCGGCGAGAGTTCACTCACAGGCGGGCGCCTCAAACGTGTGGAGAAGTATGTGAAGAACGAGGAGGCGTTCTGCTTCACTTATGGTGACGGTGTGGCGGATGTCGATATCAGTGCATCAATCGCTTTTCATAAAGCTCATGGCAGGCTGGCGACTGTGACAGCGGTTCAGCCACCAGGGCGCTACGGCGCATTGACGCGCGAAGGCGATGAAGTGATCGGTTTTACTGAGAAACCGCGAGGTGAGGGCGGCCTGATTAACGGCGGATTTTTCGTTCTCTCGCCACGCTGTATCGAGCGCATTGCCGGGGATGATACAAGTTGGGAAGGAGAGCCGCTGACCAGCCTAGCCGCAGACGGCCAACTGCGAGCCTTTGAACACAAGGGGTTCTGGCAGCCGATGGATACATTGCGGGAGAAAAATATGCTGGAAGAGTTGTGGCAGTCCGGCAAAGCGCCGTGGAAGGTCTGGTAATGCTGCCTGACGAGTGCTTCTGGCGCGGCAAACGGGTCTTGCTGACCGGACATACCGGCTTCAAGGGCGCATGGCTGGCGCTCTGGCTGCATCGGCTGGGCGCGATTGTGAGCGGGATTGCGTTGCCGTCGAATACCTTGCCCAACCTGTTTGGGCTCATCAAAATCGACGATCTAACGCATAACCGTTTTTGCGACATCCGCGACGCGACTGACTTCGGGACCGCGGTGCGCGAGGCGGCGCCGGAAATCGTTCTTCATCTCGCCGCCCAGCCTCTGGTGCGCGCCAGTTATCGCCAGCCGCTGCAAACCTTTTCCACCAATATTATGGGCACGGCGCATTTGCTCGATGCCTTGCGCGGGCTGGATTCGGTAAAGGTGGCTTTGTTAATTACCACCGACAAGGTATACCGCAACCTTGAATGGCCATATCCCTACCGCGAAGACGATGCTTTGGGCGGGCGCGATCCATACAGCGTCAGCAAGGCGGCTTGCGAACTTGTCGTGGCGAGCTATCGCGACAGCTTTCTGGCAGAGCAGGGGGTGGCGGTCGCCACAGCGCGTGCGGGCAATGTGATCGGTGGAGGGGACTGGTCGGATGATCGCCTGATTCCCGATGCCGTGCGGGCTTGGGAGTCGGGGAAAACCTTGGAAATTCGGCGCCCTTGTGCCATCCGTCCTTGGCAACACGTTCTTGAACCTTTGGCAGGCTACTTGGTGCTGACCGAGAGGCTTTGGGACCAGCCCGGCCTCGCAGGGGCGTACAACTTCGGTCCTGAAACGAGCGAAGCGACGACGGTGCGCGACGTGGTGGAACTGGCACGTAAGGTGTACGGCAAGGGCAATGTGGTATGGGGCGATGGCAGCGCTGGCCCGCACGAAGCTGGATGGCTAGCGCTGGAAACCGCCAAGGCACGGACGGTACTGGGCTTGAAGCCGCGCTGGGCGCTGGCGGAATCGGTTAGCCGGACAATGAACTGGTACCGCCGTCTGGCGGAAGGCGCACATGCGCGGATATTGTGCGAGGGCGACATCGCCGCTTACGAAGCTGGCCTATGAGACACTTTAGTTTTATTGATACTCTGCTGACCGGGTTGAAAATCGTCGAGCGTCAACGAATCGGCGACACGCGCGGATTTCTGTCGCGGCTGCTTTGCACAGAGGAGCTCGCCGCTGCAGGATGGGAAAAACCGGTTGTTCAAATCAATCATACCTATACAGCGCGAGAGGGAACGGTGCGCGGAATGCATTTTCAACACGCCCCGCATTCCGAGATGAAGCTGGTGAGCTGCCTACATGGTGCAGTATGGGATGTGGCGGTAGATTTGCGCGCTGATTCCGACACCTTTCTGCAATGGCATGCCGAAAGATTATCAGCGGAGAACAACCGCGCATTGCTGATACCGGAAGGTTTTGCTCATGGATTCCAGGCACTGACCGACGATGTCGAGCTGTTATACTGCCATTCGGCCGCGTACGCCCCCGAATCCGAAGTCGGCCTTAATCCATTGGATGCACGCCTCGCAATTGCCTGGCCATTGCCGGTAACCGAGCTGTCGGCACGGGATGCGGCGCACCCGCCCATCAGCGAGGAGATGGAAGGAGTGCGTGTATGAAGTGCCGTCATTGCGGGGAACAGTTACTGCTGTCCTTTCTGGATCTTGGCGCCGCGCCCCCTTCCAACGCCTATCTGACTCGCAAGGCTCTGCACACGCCTGAGCTCTGGTTTCCTTTACGGATACTGGTCTGTGAGCAGTGCTGGCTGGTGCAGACGGAGGATTTCGCCAGGGCCGATGCCTTGTTCGATGCCGAGTACGCATATTTCAGTTCCTTCTCCACGACTTGGCTCGATCATGCCAGTCGTTACGTGGATACGATGATCAATCGTTATGCGTTGGGACCGCACAGCAAGGTAGTGGAGGTGGCGGCCAATGACGGCTACTTGCTTCAGTTTGTTCAAACCCGGAGCATCCCTTGTCTCGGGGTTGAGCCCACTGCCAGCACGGCAACTGCCGCCCGTAAAAAGGGGGTGATGGTCGTAGAAAGTTTCTTCAGCGATAGCCTTGCCAGCGAGTTGGCGGCAGATGGCCATAGCGCCGATTTGATAGTGGCGAACAATGTGCTCGCTCATGTCCCGGATATCAATGACTTTGTTTCCGGCTTTACCACCCTGCTCAAGCCACAGGGCGTTGCCACCTTCGAGTTCCCGCATCTATTACGCATGGTGCAGGAAAACCAGTTTGATACGGCCTATCACGAGCACTATTCGTACCTGTCGCTTATTGCCGTTGAGCGGATTTTTTTCTCCAACGGTCTGAAAATTTTCGATGTAGAAAAGCTCTCTACTCACGGCGGCAGCCTGCGGGTGTTTGCACAACGGGCCGACACCGGCTCGCAGCCCCGTTCAGTCAGGGTCGACGAGAGTTTGGAGGAAGAAAAGGCAGCAGGGATGACTACGACCGGTTTTTACACCGGCTTGCAAATAAAGGCTGAACAGGTAAAGAATGATCTGGTGGCCTATCTGATCGAGGCCAAGCGCCAGGGCCTGAAGGTTGCGGCCTACGGAGCAGCGGCCAAGGGGAACACCCTGATCAATTTTTCTGGCGTGCGCCCAGACTTGCTGCCCTATGTGGTGGACCGCAATCCCGCCAAGCAGGGCAAGTTCATGCCGGGTAGCCGGATTCCGATTATGGACGAAACGCATCTGAAGACCGACCGCCCGGATCGCGTGCTGGTATTGCCGTGGAACCTGCGCGACGAGGTGACAGCGCAGTTGAACTATATCCGTGAATGGGACGGGAAATTTGTGACGGCGATTCCCAAACTGGAGATTCAATGAAGTCACGCATACATTACACCAAGCCGTCCATCTCGGAGCTGGAGGTGGCATATGCTACCGACGCTGCGCGCAATGGATGGGGCGAGCACTGCTATGAATATATCACCCGCTTCGAAGATGCTTTCAAGGCGCATCTCGGTGTCCGGTATGCGATCGCGACATCCAGTTGCACAGGGGCGTTGCATCTGGGGCTGGCTGCTCTAGGTATTGGCCTCGGCGACGAAGTGATCATGGCCGACTCCAACTGGATTGCGACTGCAGCACCGATCGTGCATCTCGGCGCTACACCTGTATTTGTAGATATTCTGCACGACACATGGTGTATTGACCCCGACCTAGCCGAGTCTGCCATTACCCCGAAAACGAAAGCCATTATTGCCGTGCACCTGTACGGCAATTTGTGTGACATGAAACGGCTGCTGGCTATCAGTGAGAAGTATGGTATTCCCGTCATCGAAGACGCGGCCGAAGCAATCGGTTCTGTATATCACGGCATGAGGGCCGGCAGCATGGGAAGGTTCAGTACCTTCTCCTTTCATGGCACCAAGACCATCACGACTGGGGAGGGCGGCATGTTCGTTACGAATGACGCCGATCTTTACGAGAGCGTGCTTACCATGAGCAACCACGGCCGCGCACGCGCCCAGGTGCGCCAGTTCTGGCCTGATATGGTGGGCTTCAAGTACAAGATGTCCAACATGCAGGCCGCCATCGGTTGCGCGCAGATGGAACGCATCGAAGATCTGATTGAGCGCAAGCGCGAGATATTGGCCTTCTACTGGGACCAACTCGCAGGATTGTCGGGCGTTGTCATGAATCCGGAACTGCCAGGCACCCAGAACGGTGGCTGGATGCCGACGGCCGTTTTCGACGCCTCGACGGGTATCACGCGTGAAGCGCTGCAGGCCGCATTTGCGGCAGCTAACATCGATGCGCGGGTATTCTTCTGGCCGCTGTCTTCGTTACCAGCTTTTCGCCCGCGGCCGGAAAACCTGAACGCCTGGTCCATTCCATGCCGGGCAATTAATCTGCCTAGCTATCATGATATGTCGACCGAAGAACAGGAGCGGGTTATTGACGTTCTCATGCAGATGTGAATCGGCCTTCCAGCCTCGTCACTGCGCTGTTTATCCACTTTAATAGGAAATGTATGAGCCAGGAGAGATTCAAGAAAGTTTGCGAAGCGTTTCAATCGGCGTTTGGAACCGATCCCGGAGCGATACGCGAAAACAGTGAGCCCGGCGACATTCCAGGCTGGGATTCGCTGGGGCATGTACGCCTCGTCGCAGAGCTTGAGCAAGTATTCGGTACTAGCTTCGAGGTAGATGAAGTGATGGAGATGGAAGACATCTCCGCCATTCTCCGGCTTCTCGCTGCTAAAGGTTATTAACTCAATGTTTGCCGGTGATTTTGGCAAAGCCTTGCTGCTCCGGGCAGAGGGCGAGATTGTCGAGGGACGAACAGGCAAGCGCCTGGCCGGCGCTGAGTTGCGAATGGCGGGTGCTGCTGCGGCTACCTATCTTAGTCAGGCAATGGGATCATCCAGCGGTCCTGTTCTGATGATTCTGGAGTTGACCCTTGAGTCAGTCATCGCCTATTTGGGCGCGTTGGCTTCCGGCCGACCCGTCGTGCCGGTGGATGTCCGGGATTGGCAGCAAAAGAAAGCGAGTTTGCTGGAGGCAGTTCGTCCGGCCGGTTGCTGGTTGCCCCGCCGTATTCTGCCTGACAATATCGAATTGCCGGCCAACATGAATGCCGTGTACGGATTGCCGGACATTATAGGCCGCGGCAATGACTCTTCCATCCTTGGCTTGCATACGGTGTGTAGCCTGGAACCGGGAGTGCGGGTGATGATTCCGACCTCCGGATCAACGGGCCGCCCGTCCCTTGTGCAGGTCTCGGACTTGAATCTTTTCACGAACACCCTCGACATCATTTCCTCACAAGGCTTGACCTGCCGGGACAAGGCTCTCCTGTGCCTTCCACTGAGCTACTGTTTTGGCGCTAGTGTTCTGCATACCCATCTCTGGGCTGGAGGAAGCGTTGTCGTGGATGATCGCCTCATGTTTCCCGACAAGGTTCTCAACGTCATGGAGTCAGAGGGTTGCACGACGTTTGCAGGCGTTCCAACGACCTTTCTCCATCTCCAGAACCACAGTTCCGTTCTGCGTCGCCGTTTCCCTTCGCTCAGGCTTTGGTTGCAGGCCGGAGGCCATTTGGCGGCCCCCGTCGTGAATGCGTTTCGCGCAGCACACTCCGAGGCGGGATTTATGGTGATGTACGGGCAGACGGAAGCAACTGCGCGGATTGCATCGTTTCTCGTGGATAGCGAGTACCCAGCTGGATGTGTGGGATATCCCTTGCCGAGTTTGGAAGTTCAAATCCGAACCGATTCTGGCGATGTATGTGGAGCTGGAATTCAGGGCGCAATCTGGATCCGAGGCCATTCTGTCTGTATGGGCTACCTGAACGACCCGATCCGAGAGGCGGAGAGGTTCGTTTCCGGATGGCTCAACACAGGAGATATCGGGCGACTCCTGCCTGACGGGAGGCTTTCTATTACGGGACGCTCTGACGGGTTCATTAAGGTGCGAGGCCGGCGCGTCAGTTCGCAGGAGGTAGAGGATCTGGTTTGGAAACTCTTCGCTGCCCGTAGCTGCGCTTGTCCGGTTTCGGATCCTGCCAGTGGGGAGGTCATTGGTTTGATCCTGGAGCCACCACCAGGCGATGCCGGGATGGCGGCCAACGAGCTGTCGACCGATGCGAAAGCGGAATATCGCAACTCGAAACCTGAAGTTTCTCCCGAATTGAGACAGCGGCTTCGGGCTGCACTGCCTCCACATTGGGATTTGGGACCGGTGGTTGTCGCGGTTCTGCCTATCACAGTCAATGGAAAGGTGGACCGAATGGAATGTCGTACGAGATTGTTGCAGGTTGGAGAGGGTCCATGGAACTAGATTGGTTTGCTCCACCGCTTTATTCTGATGCGCCGTCGGAGAAGAGATCACGCTTGCTGGCGGTGCTCAGGCAGCAAATGCGCGACGGAGCGTCCGTAAACCCCGCTTTCCGCGCATTTCTTGATGCCCAGCCTCTGAAGCTGGATCAAGTCCGGGTGCTGGAGGAGCTTCCATTTCTGCCTGTTTCCATATTCAAGCGCGTTGATCCGCTTTGCTTTTTGCCGGGAGACTTGATTTACCGCGTTCTGGAGTCATCCGCGACTTCCGGCCAGCAGCCGAGCCGGATCGCGATTGACCGAGCGACGGCCAAACTGATGAGCAGGGGAGTGACATCAATCATTTCTGATTTCATCGGCTTGCATCGTCGTCCCTATTTGATCATCGATCGTCCGCCCACGAATGACCGACAAAGCGCGGCAAATGCAAGAACGGCGGCGATTCAGGGATTGATGGGATTTGCGACAGAAATCTGTTATGCGCTTCGTCCGGCAAAACCAGGCGAGGAATCGGATGCCGATCCGGATGGATCAGTTCTCGACGCTGAGGCTGTCGAGGCGTTCTGCGGGAAGAATCACGCCAGCGACATCGTGGCGTATGGGTTCACCTATGTGGTCTACCTTCATCTTGGTGGTGGTATTGAATCCAGCCGCATGGCGCTGGAGAGAATGCGTGCCCGCGTTGGGCATGCATTGCTTCCACGGGCTTGCATCCTGCACAGTGGAGGCTGGAAAAAGCTCCTGCATCTGTCCGTGGACAAGGAAATATTCAACCAACGAGTCAGCGCGGCGCTGGGTACGCCTGTAAGTTCGGTAATCGACTATTACGGCATGGTCGAACAGCTGGGCGTGGTGTATCCGGATTGCCCCGCAGGGAACAAGCATGCACCGCGGTTCGCACAAGTTGTACTTCGCAAGCCCCTTGACTGGTCGGCTTGCAAAGAGGGGGATGTGGGCTTGATCCAGGTGCTCAGCGCTTTGTCGCCGTCATTCCCGGGACAGTCTCTACTCACCGAGGATCTCGGGCTCATGGTGCATGAGGACGGATGCCCATGTGGTCGCCGTGGTATCGCGTTCCGATTTGCAGGCCGCGTGCCAAAGGCCGAAGTGCGTGGATGTAGTGACGTGCAGCATCGGAGGTTGCCATGAGTAGCTGGCTAGGAAAAGTGCTCTATCCGGCGAATGTTGCCGACCTCGATGCTGCGCTTGATGAGTTTCTGCGCCATCCACTTGCGAGCGATACAGATACGCTGGACGCACTGATCGGTGGGATGGAGGAATGGGCGCTCCAGATGGATGCGCGCGTGGGCAACGATGTTGGCCTTCCTTTCCTTAAGACGTGGTGGCGGCGGTCGCAACTCCGGAGTGTTCTTCGCCATGAGTTCGGTAACAATGCACCACAAGGGCCGCTGGATATTTCCGTCTCCCTTTCTGAGCGCTCCTGGGCACCGCTGGGCACCGTACTGCACTGGCCTGCCGGTAATGTTCCTATCCAGCCACTCCTGTCGTTGACGGGTGGCATACTGGCTGGCAACAGGAATATCGTCCGGGTTCCATCGGCGCTCCTCAATTTTGTCGAGTCCCTGCTGCGAATTGCGCCTGCCTCAGCGGCGCCGGTTCTTGAGCGAGTCGTGTTCGTCTCCTTCCCCAGTGAACGACTGGACCTCGGAAAGGCTTGTGCAGCCCGCTCCGATGGCGCAATGATCTGGGGCGGGGAGGAGGCTGTGACAAGCGTGCGAAGCCTTGGATTTCCCCATTGGGCCCGCCTGCATGTCTTCGGTCCTCGTGTATCTGTCGCAATGGGGCTCCTTGACTTGCACACGCTCTCGCAGCCGGTGGAACTCCAGCGACTGTGCCGTCGCCTAGCCCGCGAGACTTGGCAGTTCGATCAGCAAGCCTGCTCATCTCCACTTGCCCTGTATGTCGAAGTCGCCGACGACGCCGCGCGAAGCGCAGGAGGAAAGGCCGCGGCACTGAAACAGTTGGTTGAGGCGTTGGCAGAAGCCTTCGCAGCGGAAGAGCGTGCCCATCCTCGCGTGGACTTCGATTTTCGGGCGAGCGTGGATGTCTTGTTATCGCGTTCCCGCTGGCTGGTCGACAATGACGGAGCTCATGCTGTGCTTCCGGACGGGCCCGCATGGTCTCTGCTCTATGGCGGAATGGATGACTGGGTACCTTCGCCCGTTCACGGCAAGACTTTGCACATTGTTTCTGCGGCGCGCCTGGAAGAGATTGCTGCCAGACTGGATGGCTCCACTCAAACGATCGGTATCTGGATTCATGATGCGCAGCGCGAAGCGGCGATAGCGCGCACGGCACATGCAAAGGGCGTGGATCGGGTTGTCCGCATCGGCCTGATGCATGTCTTCAATACCCCATGGGATGGCCAGGAGCTGGTGCGCCCCCTCTGTCGCCATGTCCACTTCATTCCAACCCGCACAGAAAGTCCTGCAAATGAATAACGGTGACCTTTTCCTGCAAGCGCTTGAGCGTAAGGCCAAGTTACTGTATCCATCCGTGAGGAGAACCGTCGACAGTGCGCCAGACGACTGTTACTGGTTGCTGAATTCACTGGCCCGCTGGACGCAGACGGCTTTTGGCGAGAAGGCCTTTGACTTGGCGGCCACCGGCTATGCACGATATGCGCTGGAGGTCAATCGCCTCCAGCAAACCTACGAAAAATCCGGAGTTTTTTTCGCGGGCGAGAAGGAGCGCGTGCCCGAAGAGGTCTACCAGAACCCGGAATACATGATCCCGTACATGTGGGCGGCCGTTCTTATCTATCCCTTCTGGCCCTCCATGGTTCGCCACATTTCGTTCCTTCGCGATCGTTTCGTCCGGGCGCTGCCCCGTGGAGCCTCCATACTGGAACTGGCTTGTGGGCATGGCGTATTGGGGTTGCTGGCGTTGGAGGAGCGCGACGACCTCACTGTTGAAGGCGTTGACCTCAGTCCTGCCGCTATCGAGATCGCCATGCGGCTTAGGGCCGTATCCGGGCTGGCCCAGAGGTCTTCTCTCAAGGTGATGAACGCGCTGGATCTGGATCAGGCCGGCGCCCCTGGTCGCTACCAAGGTATTCTGGCTGCGATGCTAGCGGAGCATCTGCATGAGCCGCAACTGCTGTTTCGTACCATAGCTCATCACCTTCACCCCGAGGGCATTTGCTTTTTTAGTACTGCGATCGAGTCAGCCCAAAAAGACCATGTATATGAATTCCGTACCGAGGCGGACGTTATTGCGATGGCGGCGGAATTCGGGCTGAGGGTGGTGGATCTGGTGTCCGATGGTTCACGCCGACCAGGTTCCAGATACCGTCCGCGCGCGCTTGCCACCATTCTCGAACATCGAAACTAATTCATTGAGGTAGCTAGAAATGAGTATTCCCTACTACGAGCCCACACAGCATGGCGACGTCCTGAGTCGTCTCAATTTGTTCCGCTTTATCCGGGAGCACCTCTATCACAGTGGCGTGTCCAAAGGCACTTATCTCGAGTTTGGTGTTTTCAATGGGGATTCCATGTGGGATGCACATACGACTCTTCGAGGATTTATCAGCCACTACATCGGATTCGACTCCTTTGAAGGACTCCCGCCGTTGAGCCCGGAGGATGCGGCCGCCACCAAAATGATGCCGAACTGGAACGAAGGCACAGTTCGGGGTGGCAGCCGGCAACAGGTCTGGAACCATCTGGTCACCAAGGGAATTCCGAAAGAGCAACTGTCGCTTCATGAGGGCTTTTATGAGGACAGTCTGCCGAAGATCGAACGACAGAAGCTGACCGAACTGGGGCCGTGCCATGTCTGTCTCGTTGACTGCGATCTCTACTCGTCGTCGAAGCTGGTATTTGATTTCATCGAGCCCCTTCTGACCGAGGGAACCTGGCTTTTGCTGGATGATTACTTCTGCTATAGGGGATCGCCGAAGCATGGTCAACGGCGCGCTTTTAACGAATGGTTGAAGACGTCGCGGTGGGACGTTACCGAGTGGGGGGGATTTCGGGGATGGGGCAAGGCGTTCCTGGTCCATGAGAAATGACGGTGGAACCGATCGCGAGCGCTTCCCTGCGCCAGCGCCTTGGCGAGGGATGGGATGCCGAAATCACAGGGCAGAGCGGCGATGTCTTGGGGCACCTCAGAGTGCTGGGGCCTGACGATGAGGATGTGCAGGATATTAACGCTACTCTCGTGACAACGCTTTGCGCCTGGCGGAATCAGTATGCACAGTATTTTTTTGACAGCAGCGAGGTCACGCCGGCCTCCACCATGCACTGGCTACAGGGGCTGATGCGATCCACTGACCGCCTGTTCTTTGTTGTAAGCGATCCAGATGGTCGGCTTGTCGCTCAGTATGGTCTGCGCGAGATCAGTGCGGGCATCGTCGAACTCGACAATGGCATTCTTGGGGTGCGGGGCGGATCTCCCGATCTGTATCTCCGGATTCAGCAAAAGATTCTTGGCCTCTGCAAGACCAAGCTTGGATACGCTTTCGCCAGAGCACAGGTGCTTGCTGATAATTTGCCGGCACTGTTCTTGCACAAACGCTGCGGGCTGCGACTGGTTCAGAAAATTAGTGGCGCACAGTCGCCTGCCGGACGTGATGTTTTTGTGATGGAAATCGCGTTGCGCGATACCTGTTCCTATTGACCTAACCTGAAAAACGACATGACCAAACTCGACCCCGCGCAGTCCTTTGCTAAGCAGTGCGACGAAGAAATCGCAGCGATGGGCACTGATATCCCGCTTCAGCGGCAGGCGCTTGATTGGGCGATGAATGCTGCCCGCCACAAGTATGTGTTCCACTTTGCCTGGATGGGGCGTCCGATTATTCAGTACCCTCAGGATCTCGTTGCGATGCAGGAACTAATCTGGCAGATCAAGCCTGACCTGATTATTGAAACCGGCATTGCCCACGGCGGATCGCTGATGTTCAGCGCTTCCATGCTGGCCCTGCTGGACATGTCTGATGCGATCGAGTCGGGAATTTCCTTGGATCCGAGGCAGTCCCGGCGCCTCGTTGTCGGTGTTGATATCGACATTCGGGAACACAACCGACAGGCGATCGAATGCCATCCAATGGCGTCCCGCATCCGGATGATTCAAGGGTCGAGTATCGAGCCGGACATCGTGTCGCAGGTAAAGGACATTGCGAAGGACTACGAGCGCGTTCTGGTTTGCCTTGACTCCAATCACACCCACGATCATGTCCTGTCCGAGTTGAATGCCTATGCCCAGCTTGTGACGAAGGAAAGCTATTGCGTGGTCTTCGATACCGTTGTGGAGGACATGCCGCCCGACAGCTTCCCAGACCGCTCATGGGGGCCGGGCAACAATCCCAAGACTGCGGTATGGGAGTATCTCAATATGCATCCTGAGTTCAAGATCGACAAGAGCATTCAACACAAACTCGTGCTTACGGTAGCTCCGGACGGATTCTTGAAACGAGTCGCCTGAGAACATCCAACACCTGGAGCGTGCGGCTAGTGGATGCATGAACGTAAGGGGGAAGCGCAGTAGCGTGTCGATATCGACTCTTAGCACACTATCAGGTGGTGATTTAGTTGCATCTTGTGGTCCACATCCTTCGGTAGGCCTGTTCCAGCTCTGCGGTAAAACACTGGGCATTCATGAGAGGCGTTGCACGCAGGCGTTTGCGCAAGATCGCACGAAGGGAATGCAGCTGATTTGGGGCACGAGCCAAGGTATGCGCTATATCCACATACTCCTGTTCGGTTTGTGCCACTAACTCAGATAATCCGGCATTGAGCAGTGTTGTCACCCCCATTCGGGATGTGAAATGCAGCCCCGCCAGAGTGACCAGAGGTACACCCATCCAAAGTGTGTCAAGACTTGTGGTGTGCCCGTTGAACGGGAAGGGATCGAGAGCGATATCGATGGTGTTGTACAGGGCGAGATGATTTTCCCGTACCGGTGCCATTAGGATGAGTCTTTCGGATGCGACGCCCTGGCGCGCAAACCGGCTCTCAACCTCGGCCCGTACATGCCCATCGTCAATGCCGAAGATTACGAGAGCCAGGCGCGCGTCGGGAATTCGGGCCAGCAATTTTGCCCACAATTCGATAACGTGATCTGTTACCTTCCCGAAATTATTAAAGCAGCCGAACGTCACATAACCATTTTCCTCTAGCGGCGCGCGGTCCGGGACGGACGGGCTATCCTGCGGTGCGGCATAACAAAAGAAAGCTTGTGGCAAACGCCACAATTGCTCGCTGTTGTACTGCTCGGTGAGGCCCGGCGGCTCGGCATAACTGTCGGTGATGCGGAAATCGATCCCCGACAGGCCGGTACTAAAGGGATAACCGAGGTAGGCAACCTGCACGGGGGCTGGCTTGCGAGCAAACGTAAGGAGACGGTTATCACCGGTGTGACCGGCCAGATCGATCAGAAGATCGATGCCGTCCACGCGGATGCGCTCGGCAAGCGCCTCGTCCGACAAATGTTTACATGGTATCCAGTGCTCTACAATTTCCTGGAGGCGGAGGGTCGTCGCATCGACGTAATTGTGGTTGTAATAGCAAAAGACTTCGAACTGCGTCGTATCATGGCTGGCAAGCACCGGCTCAATGAACGTCGCGACCGGATGACTGCGGAAATCCGGCGACACGTAACCAATTCGCAAGCGCTTGTGCGGATCGCGAACATTCTCGTGTGCACGCCAAGCTGATCGCAGCGGTGTTTCAAACTGGTGCGCAAAGCGCCGGTGCTCGGCAAAGACTTCTGCGGGTGTATACCGGCCAGAATACAGCATTGCAAGCAACATGCTGTTATGGGTTTCCGCATCATCGGGATTGAGTGCAAGCGCTTTCCGATAGCAAGCAATGGCTTCGTCCGGTTTGCCTTGACGATGAAATGCAATGCCTTGATTGCAATACGCTTCGGCAAAATCCGGCCTGCTGGCAAGCGCTCGTTCAAAGCATGCCATGGCTTCGTCCAACTTGCCTTGTTCCTTGAGTTCGATCCCCAGGTTGTTATTTGCTTCGGCAAAATCTGGCCGCAGCAGAAGCGCCGTCTGATAGCAGGTGATAGCGTCGTGCGAATTGCCCTTGGCTGCGAAGACAAGCCCCATATTGCTATGGGCGTCAGCAAAGTCCGGCTTGAGCGCTAGGGCATTCAGATAGCAGGCCAAGGCTTCGTCCAGCCTGCCTTGATTGGCAAGTTCTACTCCCAAATTGTTAAAGGACGCGGGATCATTCGGCGGCTCGTATTGTTCCGCGAAAGCGTTGGAAGCGATGTTTGACGCGTCCATATCGGCGTGTACCTTGTCGGCCATTGAATTTAACGAGGTGATTGGGCCATCAGGGGGCGCATGGTCCTGTTGTCGTGTCATGTGGAAGATCTCATGTCCGGAGTGAGCGGCGAAGGTTCAATATTGAAGACGCCTGCCACAAATCGAAACCATGAATAAAGCAAATTTGTATTGTCAATCGGCCGGAATAACCCGGTTTTTTCCCGCCTTCTTCGCCTTGTAAAGCGCCGCGTCGGCCCGCTCGATCAGCGTCGTCTGTCCTTCCTTATCGCGCCACAACGCTACGCCGGAACTGAACGTAATCAGCAGCCGCTGATTGTCATGCATGAAAATCTGCTTGGTCAGTTCCCTCTGTATGCGTGTAACGGTCTGTACCGCTTCGTCCAGTTCCGTATGCGGCAACACGATCAGGAATTCCTCGCCACCGAAGCGGGCGATAACGTCCATTGCGCGAAGCGTATCCTTGACCACCTTCACCAGGTGCACCAGCGCGCCGTCGCCGGCGCTATGTCCGTGCGTGTCGTTGAGCTTCTTGAAATTGTCCAGATCGAGTAGCGCCACGCACAATGGCGACTTCTTGCGTTCCGCGCGCGCCATTTCGCGTTCCAGCACTTCATCCAACCCGCGCCGGTTCAGGCTGCCGGTCAGCTGGTCTTCGTGCGCCAGTTCACTCATCTGCACCAGCTGAACTTCCAGTTCGTGTATCCGGGTTTCTGCCGCCTGCACTTCCTGACGCGCCGCTACCACATCATCGTGAGAGCGCTGTGCCTCGATCTGCGCGATGCGGGTGTCATGCATCACATGATCGATAATGCTATTGAGCTCCGCGGCGCCTTTCGCCGCGCTGATTTTTTTCGAATAGATTTCGATTTTCTTGTGATATTCGTCGGTAGTTGAGGCAGCAGTGCCGAGCCGGTCGATCACGGTGAGCACCATGTCTTTGACATGGGTTTTGGCTTCGGCCAAGCTGTGCTTGAGCAAGCTTTGCTTGTAGATGACTTCCTTCAGGCTGCTGGTCGCATCCACCAGTGTGGCGTAATTGATGGTGCCGGCAAGGATCTCCTGCACATTGGCGATTTGCCCGGACAGCCATGAATCGTCTTCCACCAATTCGCCGATATTTTCGATCAGCAGCCGGAACAGGCGCAAAAGCAGTTCGCGTTCCTCTGCCATGTCACCGCTTTTCATTTCGACCTTAAAGCAGAAATGCTTGAAGCGCGGTTCCAGCTCGGTTAGCGCGGCTCGGCTGCGCGTGCTGCCGATCGCCATGGCCAGCGCTTCCGACTCCCTGGTGAGTTCCGGCGCGCCTTGCAGCAGGGCGGGAATGGGGAGCGTCAGGGCACGGACCAGCATCTCGCGCAGCGTGCGCGTCATTTGAGTGTCGTTGAAGTGAAGCTCGGGTGTGCCGGGTACTTGTTCGGCGTCGTCTGGTTCCTGCAATGGTTTTTCGTCTACGAGCGAAATCGCCGCAGGTCTTGTGCGAGCGGGGCCGGGCTCGTCGACCAGCGGAATGTCGATTTTTCTCGCCTGCAGTGGCTTGATATCATCAACCAGCGGGATGGATAGTTTGGGACGCGGTACCGGCTCGACATCTTCGGCCAAAGAAATGCCGACTTTGGATGCAGGCGTGGCCTCGTCCTTCACATCCATCGACGGCTTGTCAGTGACTTGTCTGGGCGGCGTTTCACAGCGGACGTTGTCCTGCTGAGGAATCAGGTGTTTTGCGATAAGCTGGTCGAGCTGTTTGCCATAGCTGTCCCAGTCGCGTGTTTTCAGTGCGTCCGCAAAGCGATGGGCAAGCAGGGGGAGTTCGCCCGGCGCCTTGGCCAGTTTTGCCGCCAGGTCGGCCAGTATCGTTTCGGCCGGCGAGCGTTCATGCACGCCGGCGACTTCGTCATACACTTCCCGATACGCTTCCGGCGTCGGCGCAATGCGGCGCGCCGCAAGACGGCGAAAGGCTTCGCGGGCGATGTCGGCGGGATGTTGTTCTGGTTTTGTCGGCTTGTCTGCCATGAAGACGATCGTCACCGTTCATGAATGAGCATCGGCCCCATGATAAACGCTTGCTCCCGACGCTAACCGACCGATTAGCGGCTGAAACGCTTGCCAGTTCCGGATTTCATTCCACCAGATGGTTCTTGATCGCGTAGTGCGTCAGTTCCGCGTTATGCCGCAATTTCATTTTTTGCAACAGGCGAGTGCGATACATGCTGATCGTCTTGACGGATAGTGACAGCTCGAGCGCGATATCGCTGACGGTCTTGCCCGAGGCGATCATGATCAGGGTCTGGTATTCGCGGTCCGACAGGGTTTCGTGCGGCGGCACGTTGCGATCGTCGCCGATTTGGTTGGCGAGTTCCTGCGCCAGCGCCGGGCTGATGTACTTGCGCCCGGACGCGACTTGACGAATGGCGTCGACCAGTTCGGCCGGCGCGCTCTGCTTGTTCAGGTACCCGGCGGCGCCGGCCTTGAGCGAGCGGATCGCGTACTGATCTTCGCGGTGCATCGACAGCACCAGCACCGCGAGCCCGGGCGCTTCCTTCTTGATCAGCTTAAGCACTTCGATGCCATTCTTGTCCGGCATCGAAATGTCCAGCAGCAGGATATGGGCGTCGACACTGCGTACCAGCTTGACGGCATCGTTGCCGTTCTCGGCGGCGCCGGCCACGACCATATCCCGGGTATCGGCAAGGATTTGTTTCAACCCCTCGCGCACGATGGCGTGGTCGTCGGCGATCAGGACCTTTATGGTTTCTTTGGCTGTCATGACATGATTCTTACATGGTTATTCCGAGAGCGGAATCCTGATCTCGACCACAGTTCCTCCCGCTGGGCCATCGGATACGAACAACTGGCCGCCCAGCGCGCTGGCGCGCTCCGCCATGCCGCGGATGCCGAAGGATTGCGGCTTGAGCCGGTCTGCTGGAGAGATTCCCGTGCCGTCGTCGGCGATCTCCATGCAAACGCTGCGGTTGCTGCGCACCAGTCGTACCGAAACGCGGGTCGCACCGGCATGCTTGCCGATATTGGTCAGGGCTTCCTGGAAAATGCGGAACAGCGCGGTGGCGCGGTCCGGAGGCAGGGTGATTTCTTTCTTGTTGGACGAGAATTTGCACGGGATGCCGAGCTGCTTTTCGAACTCGCGTGCCTGCCATTCGATGGCCGCGACCAGCCCGAAGTCGAGCAGGCTGGGGCGAAGGTCGGCGGAAATGCGGTGCGCAGCTTCAATGGTGCGGTCGACCAGTTCTTCGACATAGGTGGCTTTCCCCGTCAGCACGGCATCATCCGGGGGCAGCCTGTTCTTTACCAGCGCCAGCGCCATTTTGATCGCCGTAAGGTTGCCGCCGAGGTCGTCATGGATTTCGCGCGCGATCCGCTGGCGCTCCTCTTCCTTCACCTTGTCGATGTGTGCCGACAATTCCGCCAACTGGGCGCGCGAGCGCCTGATCTCGGCCTGTTCCTGCTTGCTCTGCGTGATGTTTGTCATGAAGCCTTCCCACTGCACGCCATCCGGCAGCAGGCGCGGCGTGGAGCGCAGGTTGATCCACTTGATGTCTTTCCACTTTTCGATCCGGATGCGTCCTTCCCAGTTCCATTGCTTCATCGATGCCGCCGAGGCCGCCATCGATTCGAAGCAGGATGGGCTATCCTCTGGCAGGATCAGGTCGAAAAACAATGCTGAGTCGGCGCGCAGGCGTTCTGCCCCGATTCCGAGCAGGGCATGGCAGCCGGCGCTCACGTAGGGAAACGATATGCCGCCGTCAGGTCGTTGCAGTATCTGGAAAAACAGTCCGGGCGCATGCGATGCGATCGCGCGAAAGCGCGCCTCACTGCTATGCAACGCCTGCGCCGAGTCGCGGCGCGCGCTGACATCGTTGCCAATAGCGATATATACCGGTGATGCGCCGATGGCATGGCAGAACAAGCGCAATTCAACCGGATAGGTGGTGCCGTCCTTGCGTGTAAAAGAAGTGTCGAGCGAGGTCGGTTTCGCCTGCCTATGCGCTAAGGGGAGCAGGGCGCGCTGCAACGTGTCATCTGGAAGACAGCGCGCCACGTCGCGCAGCGTCATGCTCGCCAGTTCATGCGCGGTGTAGCCGAGATTCCTGCGCGCCGCCTTGTTGACCTGCACAAAATGCAGCGTGGCGCAGTCCGCGATGTAGATTTCGCTGAACGAGCCCTGCATGATTATTGGCAGCCATTCCGCTCGCATCATCTCGACTGGGTTTCCTTGTTTTTCCGTCAACGCAGTGTATGGCACCACATTGCCGCGTTAATGATTACCGGGACGGCACATTATATGTTTCCCTGAGCAATTTTCAGACGGTGAGAGCGAAAACGGGGGGCGAGAAGGACAAGTGTGGAAGTGCGCGCAGGTATGTCAGCGGAATAAAAATATAAAACAGGCAAGCCGATCACGCGGCAGGCGAAAGGACTTCCAAAATGTAATGAATGGGTGCTATAATTTTGTCTTTCGCGGCTGTAGCTCAGCTGGATAGAGTACTTGGCTACGAACCAAGGGGTCGTGGGTTCGATTCCTGCCAGCCGCACCATTATACGAGGGGTCAGATCGCAAGGTCTGATCCCTTTTTGGTTTTTATCTGCCGTTCTTCCACATTTCCATCCTGCCGTAAGGGATGCGACGACCTTGGTGCTTGCTGCTCCCTGCAGCGTCCGGGCACATGCTCTCGGTGCTTTTTTTAACATCGCCGGCCTCATCCCCTCGTATATGGGATAACGATATGGCGTGTGACGTGTCAATATTTCGCCAGGGAAACATTTTCATCCTGAACCAGGATGAAACCGGCCGTCATGCCTTCAAAAGGGGACCATGACGGCCGTAAATCCAGTTATAACCATCAGAAAATATGGGAGACGCACCATGGACTCCGTTCAGCGCATGGTGGAACAATTCGGCGGGAATGACGCCAAGATGCGCCGGCTCGTGATGTATTGGGGCGCAACCGTACTTCTGTATCTGCTTTGCCTTTCAATCCTGTGGGTGGAGGTCGAGTCCGGGGCCGCGGCGCGGCGTCCGGTATGGTGGCTGACGGTGCTGGCCGTTGCCGGGCATTTGCTTTTTTATGGACTTATCCGGCTGAGCAAATACCTGAATCTGACGCCGGCCCAGCTATCGGTATATCAGGGACGTTTTGCGATTTTTTGCACGGTGGCCGGATATTCGATGATGGGGCCGTTGCGCGGAGCGTCGCTCGTCATCCTCCTGGTCATCCTGGTTTTTTGCGCCTTTACGCTGGAAGCGAAAAAGACACATTCCCTTTGCGTATTTGCCATCATCCTTCTTGGCTGCACGATGGCCTCGATGAAATACACCGTTCCCCAGCTATTCAATGCAAAAACCGAGCTGATCCACTTCACTCTCAGTGGGTCGGCGCTCTTGGTGGTGGCTTTACTGACCGGCCAACTGAGCGAGCTGCGTGCGAGGCTGAAAGCGCAAAAGGCGGAGTTGATCGAGGCGCTGGCGCATATCCAGCTGCTTGCCGAGCGCGACGACCTGACATTGCTTCCCAACAGGCGTTACATGAGCGATCTTCTCGGGCGGGAGGAGTGCCGGCGAAAAAATGACAGCGGCGCGGCCTGCCTGGTGATGCTGGATATCGACTGGTTCAAGAAGATCAATGACACGTACGGACATTTCGCCGGAGACGATGTCCTGCGCAGGTTTGCCGAAGAGGGGCGTCTTCAGCTGAGAAGCGACGATGTGCTCGCACGCTGGGGCGGTGAAGAATTCCTGCTGTATCTGCGTGAAACGCGGCTGGAGGTCGCGCGGACGGTGATCGAGCGATTGCGGGAGCAGATCGCGTCCTTGCGTTTCGATTGCTGCGGTGCCCATTTTGGCGTCACTTTTTCAGCAGGGCTGATCGAGCTGTTGCCGGATGAGCCGATGGATGCCGGCATCCGACGCGCCGATGCACTGTTGTATCGGGCAAAAGCGGAAGGCCGCAACCGCGTACTTGCGGAGCATGCTGTTGCCGCCAAGCGGGAGATGCCCGCAACGTGCGCGCCTGGAAGTCCGGCGGCGGCGCGGGGAATTATCGAATGCGCTGGCGGCCTCGCGCCATGAAGCGTTGCAGCAGGGCGCTGACTGTGGCGCGTATCTGGCGGCTTTTCAGCTTGTCGAGATAGCTGCAGGTCGACATCAGCAGCACGTTTTCCGGCAAGTTCTTCAGGAAATGCGCATGCCCGGCGCTGGCATCGTCGAGCAAGAGAATCACCGCGTCGGCCCCGCGCGCCAGTTCGCGTCCGAGGATTTCAGCAGCCGCGTGTTCGTTATGGCTGCGGGTGGCCGTGCCGTCGGCAGCATGCCGCAGCACGATGAACTCTTCCAGTTCTTCCGTGCACAGTACGGATACGTTGCGGCCGTCGTTGTTCCGGATCCACTCCAGCGCATCCGGAGCACCTGGAATTTCCACGTGGGCGACGAGGTCATGGCGCACCATGTCCGGAATCAGAACGCGCATTGCCGGCGCCAGGGTCAGCAGGGTGTCGAGCTCGTCCGCCATAGCCAGATCGATGAGCGGGCGGGAATCGGTAATGATCAATGAAGTCGTGTCCATGGCGTCCGGTCTGGCAATGAATCAGCAGTTGATATACTGTTTATTTGTACAGTATATGCCAATCGCTATGAAATACCAGAGTATTTCTTACACAAAATGCCTGCCGGAGAAGAAGGAATCGATGGCCGCCGCGGCGATACAATCGCCTGTATGCATTTCTTCAATTTGTGTCAGGAAAGCCAAATGCGTCTTTTGCAAAACATTCTCCTTCGCGGCGCCATTGCCGTCGCGATTTCGACCGCGTCAGGCACGCACCTGCCGGTATACGCCGCCGAACCGGCTTTCGCCACGATCGACGTGCAGCAGGGACGCGCCTTGAAAGAGCAAGGCGTCCTCCTGCTGGACGTGCGCGAGCCGGCCGAATATGAAGAGGTGCATGCGCCAGGCAGCACCTTGGTGCCGCTGAGCGAACTTCCGTCGCGTTTGCAGGAATTGCGCAGCCACCTATTGAAGCCGGTCGCCGTCATCTGCCGCTCCGGCCGGCGCTCCGCGCGGGCGGCAGAGATCATGGCCCGGGCCGGATTCACCAACGTCTATAACGTGCAGGGCGGCATGAATGCATGGGAAGCAGCAAATCTGCCAGTGATCAAGGGCGTCCGGTGAGATTGATTGCTCTGGCTTGCTGAGCCGCGAAGCGTCTTCATGGCGTCAGGCGGTCTGCGGCCTTGGTCGTACGCGCGTCGATTGGCACAGCTGGCGCGTCAGGAAGGCAAGGCTAGCGCGGCGACGAAGCCGTGCGGTACATCGAGATCGAGCACCCGGCAGCGCTCTAGCAGGTGCTCCAGCTCCGGGCTCCATTCCTGTAAATGCATGCCGTGGCATTTCAGCCCGGCTTCCAGGCGCGTCCATGCGCGTGCGAATGCGTACGATTGAGCGGCTGCCGGCAGCGCGCCGATGACAGCCGCCGCCTGCGGCCCAAGGTAGTCGCGTGCCACCGCTTCCCGGTCGGACGCCGTGAGTTCACTCTCATCCACCCGCATCAGGTCGATGCCCACTGCGCCGCGCGCATGGATGGCGGCCAGCGAAAGACCGGGTTCATGGCTGAGCGACAAGCCGATGCGCGATTCCGGCAGGTCAAGCCGCAGCGGCTGCCCCGGGACTGCAATCAGCGGAATGTCGCGCGGGGGGCGATCGAGAAGGATGCCTAGTGCGTCGCGCAAGGCCGAGCGCGCCAGGGCGCGCGCGCCGTCGCGGATCGGGGTGTCGGGCGTGGCAACCGACAGGACCAGCGGAGTGTCTTTTTGGCGCAGCGCCGCGATGTCCAGTGTGCCGGGGCCGGCCCAATGCTGCACCGCCAGCGCGGTGCGCTGCATCCGATCCACGCCTAGCCGCGCGCTGGCGCTGCCGGGCAGCCGCGCCAGCTTGATCCGGCCGGAATGAATTCGCCCTTCATCACCAGTGTCAAGGCGCCGATTTTCGCGCCGTCGGCGACATGGGCGCTGAACAGTACCGCGCTGCGCGGGCCCAGGTAGACGCCCTTGCCGATCTTGACCTGGTCGATCTTCATGACGCGGTCTTCGAACAGGTGGGTCTGCGGGCAGGCCAGAGCATTGATTTCGCTGTAGTCGCCGATACTCACGCAGTCGAATTCGGTGATGTCGGTGGTATCCATGTACACGCCGCGCCCGATGCGGCAGCCGAACAGGTTCAGGGCCACCGGCAGCATCGGCGTGCCGCGCAGGTAGCGCATGAAGTTGGGAACGGTAATGCCTTCGTACATGTTGGTCACCGCTTCCGACAGCCACACGAACTTTGTCCACATCGGCTTGGTGCAGGCCTTGTAGCGGAACAGCAGCAGCCACTTGAGGCCGGCGACGAACAGCAGGGTGCCGATGCCGAACAACAGGCCGGCAATGGCTAGCTGCAGGATCACGTCTTGCCAGCGGCCGGCGCCGGCGACCGACATCACGTTCAGCACCACGGTGTAACCGACAGCCGTCACGATGGCGTGCGGCGCGACGATGCGGAAGGCTTCGATCACGCCACGGCAGATGCGGCGCAGCAGCGATGGACGGAAGGTGAGCGAATCCGGGAAGCCGCTCAGCTGTTCGCGCGCCGGCAGGTTGATCGGCGGCGAGCCGAGCCAGGTGTCGCCCTCGCGCATCTGGTCATTGCGCGGCGTGCGAGTATGCACCCCGATCAATGCGTTTTCAGGCAGCACGGTGCCGTCCGGGACATAAGCGCCGTTGCCGACGAAGCTGCGCCGCGAGATCACGGTGGGCTGCACCGACATCCAGCCGCCGTCGATCTGTTCGTCGCCCAGCATCACCGCGTCGGCGATGAAGGTTTCGTCGCCCAGCGTGAGCATGTCGGGTACCACGCCCAGCGCGGAGGAAATCTCGGCATTGCGGCCGACCTTGGCGCCCAGCAGGCGGTACCAGAACGGCGCATAGATCGTCGCATACACGCCGTGCAGAATGTTCAGGCTGGATTCCTGGATCTGGTTCACCAGCCATTTTCCGCAGTAGACCGCGCTGTGTACCGGCCAGGAGCCGGGTTTCATGCGCGGCAGGACACTCCAGCGGATGCCGGCCGAAATCAGCGCGGTACACACGATCAGCAGCGCCGACGCCGGCAGCGCGAGCACGAAATACTTCACCAGCAGCAGCGACGGTGCGCTGGTCTGCATCCAGGGGAAGTGATCCGGGTCGGATAACCAGTCGATCAGCATGAAGCTCGGGAACACCGGCAGGAAGAACAGCGCGGCGATCGCCAGTGCACCCAGGAAGAAGAATGCCGCTTCACCTGCCAGGCGCAGGCGCGAGACGGCCGGCCGCGCAGGCAGCGAGGCCGGGTCGAAGCTGCCGCTGTCGCGTGCCGGTGAGCCGCTCCAGATGCGGGATGCGGGCACGCGCATGCCGTCGACGAGCGCCGACTGGCCTTCCAGGTGGCCGCGTTTTTCAATGGCGGTATTACCTTCGAGGACCGCATACGAGCCGACATAGGAATCGTCGCCGAGCGAGATGGTGCCGAGCCGCAGTTCGCCATCCTGCACGCGCGCATTCTCGAAGTTGACGGCATTGCCGATGCTGACGCCGTCGCCGATGGACAGCAGATCGGGGGCGCGCAGGGTGATCGAACCGATCAGCACCTCGCGTCCGATGTCGGCGCCCAGCGCGCGCAGCCACCATGTATAGAGCGACGAACCGCCCAGCAAGTAGGTCGGCGCCGCCTCGACCAGCCGGTCGGCCAGCCACCAGCGGTAATACGTCACGCCCCACAGCGGATAGCGGCCTGCCTTGAGCCTGCCGGCGATGAGCCATTTGCCGGCGATGGCGATGGCGAATTCCAGCAGCGTGGCGAGCAGGAACACGCCGACCGAAGCGGCAATGGCGCGCGGAATCGAGTCACCCGGGTCGCCGGTGAAGAAGTGATAGGTAAAGAACGGCGCCAGCCACTGGCCCATGCGGATCGTAATCAGCAGTGGCACCGCCGCGGCCTGGGCCGCGCCGCACATCCAGCGCTTCAGGGTGGAGGGGCGCGCAGCCGGGGCGGCCGCCTCGGTAGCACCTCCGGCGGCTGTTTCCGGTGCCAGTTCAATGGCTTGCGCGATGCAGCCAATGCGGCGGTTCTGATAAATGTCGCGCACCGTGACGTGGGTGAAGCCGGGATGCGCGCGCAATGCCGACGCCAGGCGCGCCGCGAACAGCGAATGACCGCCCAGGTCCGAGAAGAAATCCGCATCGCGCCGGATCGGCTGACCGGGGAAAAGGCTCGCCAATGCGGCAAACAGCGCTTCCTCGGCCGGTGTCTGCGGCGTGTCCGAGCCATCAGCAGCCGTGGCAACGGCCAGCGGGCGCGCCTTGAGTACTTTGCGGTCGATCTTGCCAGAGATAAGGCGCGGCATTTCGTCCAGCATTTCGAAGTGCCCGGGCACCATGTAGGGCGGCAGGCACTCGGCCAGCGCGCCGCGCAGGTCGGCGGCGGACAGGCGGGCGCCGCCTTCCGGCACGATGAAGGCGATCAGCTGCTCGATGCCGTCATCCTTGCGCAGCACGACCGCTGCCGTGCCGACGCCGGGCTGGCGTGCGAGCACTGCTTCGATTTCGCCGAGTTCGACGCGAAAGCCGCGGATCTTGACCTGGTCGTCGGTGCGCCCCAGGCATTGCACGCGGCCGTCGGCGTCGATGCGCGCCAGGTCGCCGGTGCGGTACAGCCGGGCATGGTGACGGCTGCCGCCGGCCCACGGATTGGGCAGGAATTTTTCGGCGGTCAGGTCGGGGCGGCCGAGATAGCCGAGCGCCACGCCGGGGCCGGTGATGCACAGCTCCCCGGTGTCGCCGCGATTCTGCAGTTTCATGCCGTTTTCGGTTGCGGGATCGATCACCAGCAAGCCGTAGTTGGGCAGCGGGCATCCGATGGTCACCGGTTCGTTCGCATGCAGTTCCGCCATGCTGGCCGATACCGTCGCTTCGGTCGGGCCGTAGCTGTTGAATACCTGGCGGCCAGGGCGTGTCCAGCGCGCCACCAGCGCCTCGGGGCACATTTCGCCGCCCAGGTTGATCAGGCGCAGGCTCGGCACATCCTGCTCGAACAGCGCCAGCAGCGTCGGCACCGCGTGCAGCACCGTGACATGGTGTTTTGCCAGTGCCAGCGGCAGCGCTTCTGGGTCGGTCGCCAGTTCCTTGGGCGCAATCCACAGTGTCGCACCCACCAGGTAGCTGATCCAGATTTCCTCGAACGACATGTCGAAGGCGACCGAAAATCCCTGGTAGACCAGGTCGGTGCCACGGATGCCAAGCACGCTGTTTTCACTGCGCAGAAAATGGCAGATCGCGCCTTGGCTGATTTCGATGCCCTTGGGCTTGCCAGTCGATCCGGACGTGTAAATGACATAGGCCGGATGCGACGGCGATACTTCGGCGCGGCGCAATGTGGGACCTGACAACGGCTCGGAAAGCCATTCGGCGGCCCAGGTTGTGCAGCCGATTTCCGATAGTTGCGATGCGAATTGCGCGCAGGTGACGATGCCGGGCGCCGATGCGTCTTCCAGGCAGACGGCAATGCGGTCGACCGGCGTATCCGCGTCAAATGGCAGCCAGGCGGCGCCAGTCTTGGCGATGCCGGCTTGCATGACCAGCAAGTCGATGCCGCGCGGCAGCCACAATCCGATGATTTGGCCCGGGCGCACACCGGCTTCAATCAGCTTCGAAGCCACCGTATCGGCACGTTTGTTCAGTTCGCGATAGGTGAGGTTGCGGTCCTCGTAAATCAGTGCGGGCTGGTCAGGCACCCTGGCAGCGGTCGCTTCCAGCAGGTCGGCGAGCACTTCTTCGCGGATCAGATCCGGACGGATCGGTCCGAGCAGGATTGGTTGGTCGCAGGCGGGCTCGCGGACCGGCAGGTCAGCGGATGGAGAAATTGCGGACGGCGCGTCGTCGGCGAAAGCGGAAATCATGGAGAGGGAGTTCGATTAATCTGCGTATAGTAGCGCTGCAGACCCGATTGGGTTGACATACGGCACGAATTTTTTGCGGACGCTGTCTCTCTTTTAGTGCAAAACATAGTCATTTATTAACGAATGCATTGCTTTTAAGGCAATGCTGGCAAGAACGTCAATGGCTGTGATGCAAGCGGGTTCTCGGCCGTATGGCGATGTTGTCATGCAATCGAGCATCGAACGGATCGATGTCGTCGCCCGGAAGAGAGCGACTTTGGCGTCATAAGCGCTCAAGCCGTGAACCTGATTTCATCGTTTTCCTGATACGGGAAGTCGCTCCCACGGCGGCATCGCCTCAGCCAGCATCATTCCAGGCAAATCCCTAAAACGGTGCTTGTCCCGAACTGCCTTGATTTTGAGCAATAGAAAATTTCTCTTTTGAATCATGGATGTAAGGAAGCTTATACTGGCTTATCCACAGAATTAGTCACAGCAAATGTGGACATTGCCCACGGGGCACTAATGCCATGGTAGTACCCGAATCGCCGCAACTTGTTCTGCAAGTTCCACTCTGAATAGGCACGGTTGCATGCGTTACCCAATGCAAGAAGGAGGAGTGTCATGGCAAGAATCCAGCAGTCGATCGAGGTCAATGTGCCGGCCCATGCTGCCTACAGCAAACTGGTGCAGTTCGACGAGTATCCGCGCTTCATGCAGGGTGTCGAAGCAGTCCGCCAGACCGACGAAGCGCATCTGCACTGGTCGGCCAGCATGGCAGAGCGCCACATGGAGTGGGATTCCGAAATCACCGAGCGGCAGGAAGACCAGTGCATCGCATGGCGCAACCTGAGCGGTCCCCGCAATGCCGGCCGGGTGGAGCTTCAGGATCTCGGTCAGGGCAAGGCGAGCGTCACGCTGACGATGGAATGCGACCCGGGCCAGATGCTGGGATCGCACGGCGGCAATGCGGAAGGCGCGATGGCGCAGCGTGTGTGGGAAGACTTGGCGCGCTTTAAGAAACTGATCGAAACCCGCGATGCCGAAAGCGGCGACTGGCGGCCTTCCGGCCCCGGCGCGCAACAGGCGCCGGCGCATCCGGTGCGCACCACCCAATCTGAGGCGTCGCTGTCGAACTCGTCCGGAAAGGACGACGGGCAAGGCCGGTTCAGCATTTCGGAAGAACAAAACTTCGATGCGCAATCCGACCAGGCGCGGCGCGTCGGCCACATGCCGTCGGAAACGCCCGGCACCGCTCCGGCCGAAGGCATGGCGCAGGCGATGCAACAACCCGATGCGGACGAGCGAAAGAAGATGGCCAAGGCGCTCGATCGTTCAGTGCCTTCAAGCGACGATGGCGGGCCTTCCGGCAACAGCTAGAGAGGCGCGGCGTGGCAACGTGGATGAGGCTTGCGCATTCTCCAATCGCATGTGCGCATTACTCGAACCGCTTGCCGGCACTTTCCATCTAATTTTCTTTCCGGAGTCGGAATTGGATTGCATATCCTGTTTCAGAGGCGTAGCGCAGAGCGAAGCACGGCTTAGGAAGGTTCCGGGCAAGCCATTGCGCATGCGTGCGCACGGGCTTGCGGCGGTGCATGATGTGTCATCGCCTTTCCTCGTTGCATGAGCGAATCCGGACACCATCGTTAAGGAGCAGGCGAGATGACGGCGATTGTGCGTATCGATAACGACGAAATCGGCATCGCGGATTTTGTCAGGACATTGAAACTTACCGGACAGTTCGAAAGCCTGATCGAGCAGATGGTCAGGGAAAAGCTGACCGTGCTGTCGGCGAAAAAGCTCGGCATTCCCGTGGCGCCGGAAGAAATCCAGGAACGCGCCGACCAGTTCCGCCGCGTGCAGGGTCTGCACCGCGCCGCCGACATGAACAATTATCTCGATGCGTTGGGCGTCTCGCTGGATGAATTCGAAGCCTTCGTCACGGACGGCCTGTACCAGGAAAAGATGATGGCGCAGGTCTGCAGCGACAAGGCGATCCAGGGCTATTTCAAGCTGAATTCGCCCAGGTTCGACAGCATCGAGGTCAGCCACATGGTGCTCGACGCGGAAGGCAAGGCCAAGGAAATGATGTCGGTGCTGGAGGACGATCCCGACAGCTTCGAGGAAATGGCGCGCGAGCATTCGATCGCCGACACGCGCGAGCGTGGCGGACTGATCGGCAAGGTGCTGCGCGGCTCGCTCAAGACCGACATCGAGGCCAAGGTGTTCAATGCCGAGGTCGGCGACCTGCTGGGGCCGTTTCCGTCGGCAGACAAGTCGTTCTTCGAGATCTTCCGCGTCAACGCCAAGCACCCGGCCACGCTGGATGACGAAACCGTGTCCGAGGTGCGGCGCCTGCTGCGCGAGGAATGGCTGATGCAGCGCGCGCAGGAACACGTGATCGAAGCACGCTAGCGGAGTCGCCGGAGGAACGCCTCCCGGATATATGTGAATTTGCAGGGTGCGCCGCGCGCACCGTACGGTAGTCGGAGCAGCGGTGCGCCAGGCGCACCCACCATTCGGGAACCCCCGGTTCGATAAGCACATGGACGCACCCGCACAGCAGCAATCCCTGGCCGATTTCCTGTCCACAGTCGAAATCCTGTCGCCGTTCTCCCGCGAAGAGCTCGACCAGCTGGGCGAACAGGCCGAGTCCCGTTTCTATGCCTTCGGCGACACGGTATGCAATGCCGGCGACCCGGCCGGCGGCCTGTTCGTCATCAAGTCCGGCTCGGTGCGCGTGTTCACCGAGGAGAACGGCAAGGAAATCAGCATGGGCGTGCGCAAGACCGGCGAGGTGTTTGCCGAGCTGGCGATGCTGCGCGACCACTGGCATGAATCGTCGGTGCGCGCCTCGGTCAAGACGGAACTGCTGTTCATCCCGCGCGAGGCGATCGCGCCGGTCATCGCGCGCAACCGCGCGGCGCTCGACTTCGTCACCAGCTACGTTGCCATTGCGTCGGCCGGCGGCTTCGTGACGCGCCTGTTCGATTTGCGCGGCAAGGTCAACAAGGAAGAGCTGGAGGAATTCATCCGCAGCGTCGGCGTCAAGCGCGTCGCCGCCGGGCGCGAGATCCTGAAGCAGGACAGTCGTGACGACCGGCGCCTGTACGTGTTGCGGCACGGCGAAGTGAAGCTGGTGCGTACCGAGGAGGGCACCGAATACCCGCTGGCGACGCTGCGCCAGGGTGAAATCTTCGGCGAAAAGGCTTGCCTGATGCGGCAGGAACAGATGGCATCGGTGGTCGCCTCGACCGACACCACGCTCCTGGTGATCCCGGAAAAGACGATCCACGTGGTCCTGGAGCGCAATCCGAAGCTGCGCGAGGCGCTGGAAGAGCGCATCCGCTTCGTCGAACGGGAACTGCAGCGCCAGAAGAAACTGGCCGAGCGCCGCAAGCGTCCGGTCATCCTCGACCTGCACTCGAAGCCCGAGTTCGGCGAAAAGATCATCCGGCGCTTCGCGCTGGTCGAGCAGGCCGAGGAAATGGATTGCGGCGCCGCCTGTCTGGCGATGCTGTGCAAGCACTACGGCATCTCCATGACGCTCGGTAAGCTGCGCGAGCTGGCCAACGTCACGACGCAGGGCGCCACGCTTGACAGCCTGGCCAGAGCGGGCGAGTCGCTCGGCTTCACCACGCGCGGAGTGCAGTGCACCTACGAGGCCCTGATGGGCTTCGAGCTGCCCTTCATCGTGCACTGGGAGGGCTACCACTACATCGTGGTGTACGGCATCTCCAAGCAGCACGTCTGGGTGGCCGACCCGGCGATCGGCTTCAAGAAGATGACGGTCGAGGAGTTCGAGCGCGGCTGGAGCGGCACCTGCCTGGTGTTCACGCCCGGACAGAATCTGGTGCAGCTGGCGGCAGCGCGCTCGCCGTGGATCCGCTTCGTCGCCTACCTCAAGCCGTACAAGAAGATCCTGCTTCACTTGTTCATGGCGACCTTCGTGATCCAGGTGCTGGGGATTGTTCCGCCGATGATCATCCAGAACATCCTGGACGGTGTGATCGTGCACCAGAACGTGAGCCTGCTGCACCTGCTGATCGTCGGCTTGATCGTGTCGAATGTCTTCACCCAGCTGATGACGACCATCCGCGCCTTCCTTGCCAACTTCATGGTGCGCAACCTGGATTTCGCGATGATGTCGCAGTTCTTCAAGCACACGATGTCGCTGCCGTTTTCCTTCTTTGCCAAGCGCAAGACCGGCGACATCCTGGCGCGCTTCGAAGAGAACATGACGATCCGCTCCTTCCTGACGGAGTCGACCATCACCACCATGCTCAACGTGCTGATGGTGTTCATCTACTTCACGATCATGTTCCTCTATAACGTGAAGATGACGCTGGTGCTGATCGCCTTCATCATCCCGATCATGGCGCTGACCGTGGTTGTCACGCCCAGGGCCAAGAACTACGCGCGCGAAGTGTTTGCCACCACCACCGAGGCCAAGGCCTACTTGATGGAAGCGCTGGGCGGTGTGGAAACCGTCAAGGGCATGGGCATCGAACGCCCGGTGCGCCTGAAGTGGGAAAAGAAGTACGCCAAGGCGCTGGAGCAGCAGTACCGCGCGGCGCGCTTCAACATCGTCGTCGGCCTCGTCAGCCAGCTTCTGAACGCCGCCACCACCATTGCGATCCTGTGGGTGGGCGCAACCCTGGTGCTGGACCACCAGCTTTCCATCGGCCAGCTGATTGCGTTCAATGCCCTGATGGGCAGCGTGCTCGCGCCCTTGATGGGACTGGTCGGCCTGTGGAGCCGCTTGAACGACGCCGGCGTGGCGATGGAGCGCCTGGGCGACGTGCTCGACATGGAGCCGGAGCAGCGGCCGGAAGACTTGCCGTCGCGCGTGCTGCTGCCCGACCTGCAGGGGGAGATCCGGCTGGAGAGCGTCTATTTCCGCTACGGCGGCGAGGATACGCCCTATGTGCTGGAGAACATCAGCCTCGACATCAAGCCGGGCGAGCTGGTCGCCATCGTCGGCCGCAGCGGGTCCGGTAAGACCACGCTGGCCAAGCTGCTGGTTGGCTTCTACTTGCCTACCGAGGGCAAGATCGTGGTGGACGGCTACGATGTCTCCGTGATCGATAAGGAATACTTCCGGGCCCAGGTGGGCTACGTCATGCAGAGCAACCTGCTGTTCTCCGGGACGATTGCCGAGAACATCGCCAGCGGCGATGAAAGTCCGGACCGGCGGCGCATCGAGGAAGTGGCGAAGATGGCGGATGCCCATGCCTTCATCGCCAAGATGCCGCTCGGGTACGAGCAGATCGTCGGCGAGCGCGGCGTCGGCCTGTCCGGCGGCCAGATCCAGCGCCTGTGCATCGCGCGGGCGCTGTACCACGATCCGCGCCTGCTGGTATTCGACGAAGCGACCTCGGCGCTCGATACCCAGTCGGAGAGCAACATCATCGGCAACATGGGCGAAATCCTGAAAGGGCGCACGGCCGTGATCATCGCGCACCGGCTGTCGACTATCATGCGGGCCGACAAGATCCTCGTGCTGTACGAGGGGGCGATCGTCGAGCAGGGTCGGCACGAAGAACTGGTAAACCGCCGGGGCATGTACTATGAACTGGTGCAGAAACAGTTGAGCGCGGCATGAAACTGTTCAATCCCGCAGGGCGCCCCGGTTCCACCATCTCGTATGCGGGGCTGCTGGAAAAGATCGAAATCCTGCGTTCCACGCTGCGCTGGTCGTCGAAGCTGGATCGGGCCGACATCGAAAAGCTGCTGCGCCAGTTCAACGCGCTGCGCGACGAAGTGATGCAGCTGTCGCACAAGGAGCGCTTCGTGCAGGCTGCGTCCGCCGAGCCGGCCGTGCCGGACCTGACGCCGGAGGATCAGACTCCGGGGCAGCGCCGCCGCGCGCTGCTCGAACGCAGCTTCGTGTTCGAAGGCACCTTTGGCGACAACCCGAAACTGCTCGACGCGCTCGAAGTCGCGGAAAAGGCCGCGCCCACCGACCTGCCGGTCCTGATCGATGGCGAGAGCGGCACCGGCAAGGAACTCATGGCGAAAGTCATCCATGCCAACGGATCGCGCGCCGACAAGCCTTACATTTCTGTAAACTGCGGCGCGATTCCCGACAACCTGCTGGAATCCGAATTGTTCGGGCATAAGAAGGGCGCCTTCACCGGCGCGGCCAACGACCGCAAGGGCAAGTTCGAAAGCGCGCACAAGGGCACCATCTTCCTCGACGAAATCGGCGAACTGCCATTGCCGGGGCAGGTCAAGCTGCTGCGCGTGCTGCAATCGCATGAAATCCAGCGCGTCGGATCGGACGAACTCATTTCAGTCGATGCGCGCATCGTGGCCGCCACCAACAAGAACCTGCGCAAGCTGATCGCCGAAGGCGCGTTCCGCGAAGACCTGTTCTACCGCCTCAGCGTGATCCACGTGACCCTGCCGGCGCTGCGCGAGCGACGCGACGAGATACCGCTCTTGATCGCCTACTACGGCGACGAAGCGGCGGAAGCGCTCAAGCGCCGCCCGCTGAAGATGACGCCGCGCCTGCGCAGCTTCCTACTCAATTACGCCTACCCGGGCAACATCCGCGAGCTGCGCAATCTGATGTACCGCTTGTCCTGCCTGGCCGGCGAGACGGCCGACATCACGCACCTGCCCGAGGATATCCGGCCGAAGTCAGTGGCGCCGGCTGCGTCTGCGGCCGCCGGCGACGGTGCGGTTCCCGCATCGCTGAGCGAAGCCAAGCGCGCGGCCAGCGACGAGGCGGAGCGCGCCTTCCTGGAGCGCGGCCTCAAGGAAGTCGGCGGCACGGTGGCGGAGCTGGCGCGGCGCTGCGAGATGAACCGCTCGCACCTGCAGATGCTGCTGAAAAAGCACGGCATCCATTCGAAGGACTTTCGCAGGCAGGCGGCGCAGCGCGAGGGCGGCAGCGCGAGCCCGGGAACGGAACACGGTGCGTGACCGCCCGCGCGAGGCACCTGTTCCGGCATTCGCACGGCTTACGCAACACGGCTTAATCGCCCCGCCTTGTCCAGCCGGAACCGTGAAAAATCGTCGGCCAAAAACAATTGGCCGCGATACTGCGCGGCCGCTTCGGCGCGCACGTCGTCGATCGACGGTGACTGGCCGGCATCGGCCTGGTAGCGCGGGCTGAAATGGGTCAGCACCAGGTTCGGCACTCCGGCGTCCTGCGCGAAGCGGGCCACGGCTTCGGCGCAGCTGTGGCCGGTGCGGTTGCCGATCTTGTCCGCGACATCCCGCGTATGCGTGGCTTCGTGGATGAGCAGCTGCGCCTGCCGGCATGCATCGCCCAGCAGGTCGGAGCGATCGTTGTCCCCGCCGACCACGATGCGGCGCGGAGCATACGGATAGAAGATGTAGTCGCTACTCCTGAGCAGCCTGCCGCCGACATGCGCATCGCTGCCTTTTCTCAGTTGGCCCCACACCGGTCCCCGCGGAACGCCCTCCGACGCGAGCTTTTCCGTGTCGAGGCGCGGTTCGGCGCGGGCTTCCGTGAAGCGGTAGGCATATGACGGAACGCGGTGGGATAGGGCAACGGCATCGACCAGGAAGCTGCCCATTGCCCAGTTCCCGAGCGATTCGGTGGCGGTGAATTGCAGCTCGTAGGGCAGGGAAAGCTGCGTCAGGCGCTGCGTCGACCTGATCCAGTCCTCGATCCCGTGCGGCGCGACGATGTGCAGCGGCGTGGTCCTGCCCAGCATGCCGGCGCTTGCCAGCAGGCCGGGCAAGCCGTAGCAATGGTCACCGTGGACATGGGTGACGAATATCGCCTGCAAGTCGTTCGGCGACAGCGACGTATGCAGCAGCTGGTGCTGCGTTCCTTCGCCACAGTCGACCAGGTACCAGTCGCGGCCGGTTTCCTCGATCAGGGCCAGCGCGGTGACGTTGCGCGCCTTGGTCGGTGTGCCGGACGAGGTGCCGAGAAAGAGCAGATCCATGACGCTAGTCGAAGGTTGTTTTCCTATAAGCATGCAGCTGTGGCTGCACACGTCTGAAGCCTGTGACGATGGCCTGCGGCAAGGATAAGATGCCGAACGACCAGGCCGGCGGCGCAAAATTTTGCAAGCGGACGTGGTGACCAGTCATGTAAAGCATCGATGGCGCATCAATGAGCTATACTCAAATCCGGGTGCTCACAATCTTTGTGCAGCAGGTTCATGCGTCGGTCGGGCCGCCACGCGGCTTTTCTATGACCTATGCACGCATCCTACGCCAATCCCGACCTCCGGCGCCACGTGTTCGACGTGGCTTCCGCGCCAAATTTTCCATCCAGTCCGTCGAATATTCGCCTCGCCGGGTTCCTTGTTCACGCAACGCGCGGCCGATGTCGGCAAACCTCGACCTCCGCTCACAGATTGTCTCCGGTGTTGCGCTGTTTTGCGCAAGCCTCTGCAGGCCTGGGCGGTTCATGTAAGTTCGGATAAGACATTCATTCAAATGGACAATATCAACCTCATTGCCGCAGTCATCTTCGCCCTTGCGCTGATCCATACCTTTGCAGCCAAATCCATCGAGAGGCTTGCCGACCATAGTCCGCGACATGCAGGGCTGTTTCATCTGCTCGGTGAGATCGAAGTGGTGTTCGGGCTCTGGGCGTTCGTCTTCATTTCGATTATGGCGTTTCTTTCGGGCGGAGAAGAAGCTGTCAGATATCTGGAATCGCTGCATTACACCGAACCCTTGTTCGTCTTCGTGATCATGGTCGTCGCAGCCTCCCGCCCTGTGCTCGAGGCTGTCAGGGCGCTCATCGCGGCGATCGGCAGGCTGGCCCCGGCTAATGCTTTGCTGGCCCAGGTCTGGCTGTGCTTTGCCCTGGTGCCGCTGATTGGCTCATTGATTACCGAGCCTGCCGCCATGACGCTGGCCGCATTAATGCTGGCGCCACTGGTCTTTCGACCTGGCATTCCGGAGTGGCTCAAGTATGCCGCTCTGGGTGTTCTCTTCGTCAACATCTCCATTGGCGGCACCCTCACGTCATTCGCCGCGCCACCGGTCCTGATGGTCGCTGCGGCCTGGAACTGGGACTCGGCGTTCATGGCGGCAAACTTTGGCTGGAAGGCCGCCGCTGCGGTCTTCATCAATGCCACTGCCATCACGTGGCTTCTCCGAAAGCATCTCGCAGCTGCATCGGAAGCTGCGGATGCGACGCCTGTCGCGCCGGTCCCTGTATTGGTCATGGCCATTCATCTGCTGTTTCTTGGCGCAGTCGTCGTATTCGCTCACCATCCGGTCTTGTTTCTCGGCGTCTTTTTATTCTTCCTCGGATACACCCACGCATATGCGCAGTATCAGAGCCCGCTCATCCTGAAGGAGGGCTTGCTTGTAGGTTTTTTTCTTGCAGGGCTGGTGGTCTTGGGCGGAATGCAGCAGTGGTGGCTTCAGCCCATCGTATCGAGCCTCGAGCCCACGGCATTGTTCTTCGGCGCGCTGGGCCTGACGGCCATTACCGATAACGCTGCCTTGACCTATCTCGGCTCGCTGATCGAAGGCATGACGGGCGAGGCAAAGTACATGCTGGTGGCCGGCGCGGTCGCCGGGGGCGGGCTCACCGTGATTGCAAATGCCCCCAATCCCGCCGGCGTCGCGCTCCTTCGCGCTGGCTTCAACGACGGTAGCATCGGGATTGCCGGCTTGCTTGCAGGGGCCGTTTTGCCCACGCTTGTCGCGGCCAGCTTTTTGCTGCTGCTCTGAATCTGGACCTGGGCTTCAGCCAAGCGCTGGATTCAGCACCGTTTGCTCGTCGCTGTCCGGGTCTTCCGCGCGTACCACGATGACCGAAATGTTGTCGCGCCCGCCATGTTCCAGCGCGAGGTCGATCAGGGTTTCCGACGCGTACAGGCAATCGCCGGGAAGAAGCGCGTTGCATATTTCCAGCTCGCTGACTTCATTGCTGAGCCCGTCGCTGCACAACAGGAACATGTCGCCGTCGCAGGCGTCGATTGCCTCTTCCTCCAGTTCCAGCGTATCGGCGGCGCCGACGGCGCGGGTAATGGTGTTGCGCGCGACGCGGCGCAATCCGCTTGCCGGGGCGAGGCCGTCCGAATTGAAGCCGCTTTTTGCGCGGTATTCTTCAGCCTGGCTATGGTCGCGCGTCAGCTGGCGCAACTGTCCGGCGCGGTACAGGTAGAGGCGGCTGTCGCCGGCCCACAGGCAGGCGCAGCGGCGACCGTAGGCGAGCAGCACCACGACCGTGCTTCCGATCACCATCACGTCGCGGCTGGCGGCTTCCGCGCGCAGTTCGGTGTTGACGCTTTGCAGCTGCGTGCGGGCGGCGGCGACAAGACCGGCCATGCTGTCCGGCGGCACGATATCTTCCAGGGCATCCACCACCATGCTGCTGGCCAGCTCGCCGAAGGCGTGTCCGCCCATGCCGTCGGCCACGGCCCACAGGCCGCGTTCCGATTCGTCGAGACAGGCGTCCTCGTTCTTCTGGCGCACCATGCCGGCGTGCGAGCTGGAGGCCGAGGTCCACCGGTACTGGGTTTCGGCATTCACGGGAGCCTCCCGGCTAGGCGATGTTCTTGGTGTTGTCGCTGACGGCGTCGAGCGCCACCTTGATGTTCGCATTGGCTGCCGAGTTGTTGATGTCGACCGTCTGGAACTGGTTGATCATCTGGTCGGCATAGTTGTTGATCTGGAAGAAGTTGACTGTCGGGCCGGTGCTTGGCGCATCGGATACGAAGGGCTTGATCCATCCGTACACCCAGGGAGCGCCGCCGCCGCGGATGAACGACATCTCCTTGCGGTCGAGCGCGCGGTGGGTGCGCAAATCCTTGATTGTGATGACAGCCATGGCGGATCTCCTGAGAGAAGGGAACGGACGACCGTGGATAACGAAACGATTGGGCAGCAGGTGCCGTCTGAATTGGACGCTGTCAGACGGGGTAACGTTCTCCGGGTTCTCCCGCATGGCGGAGGCGTCATGCGCCTCCGCCGGCGCGGATCAGTGCCCGAAGTTGATGTTGTTGCTGCCGGTTTGCGTCGGGTTCACGTTGGCGGTGATGCCGGAAGCGAAGGCGACGTTGTTGCCGTTGTTGACCTGCGTATTCTGGACCTGGCCAAGCGACTGGCTCGCATCGAAGCTGAAGCTGTTCTTCATGATGTCGCCGAAAGGGCTGTCGCCATAGGAGCCGCCGCTGTTCGGGCCGCAGTACTGATACATGCTCTTGCCGGTGCCGCCGCGCACGGCAGCCATCTCCTTGCGGTCGAGGTCGGAAGCGAGGGCGAGGTCTTTGATGGTGAGGGTAGTCATGTCGAATCTCCTTGAACGATGTGAATCAGTGAATTAACCGAAGTTGATGTTGTTGCTGCCGTGCTGGGACGGGCTCACGTTGGCGGTGATGCCGGACGCAAAGGCGACGTTGTTGCCGTTGTTGACGACAGTGTTCTGGCTTTGGCCGAGCGACTGGGTGGCGTTGAAGTTGAAGTCGCTCTTGTTGACGTCGAACGACGGGCCGCCCCATGAATACGGTGCGCACGGATAGGACGGAGCGCAGGAAGGCATGTAGCCGGATCCGGTGCCGCCGCGCACTTGGGTCATGGCGCTGCGGTCGAGTTCTGCGGTAACGGCCAGGTCTTTGATGATGAGGGTTTGCATGGTCAATCTCCTTAAAGGGAATCAGTGGTTTGGGTGGTGAGCGTTGTGTTGCACTCGACAGGGATACAGCAGGGAGCGTGCCAGTGGCCGCGAACGCACCGCTTTACTCGTGCAAGTCATTGAAAAATAAGGATAAAATGTGGCGGCGTGCGAAAGATGGAGCGTGCCGCGCGATGCCGCTGAGTAGGCAATGCGACGGGTTCAATCCGACACATCGCGAGAGACTGTCGCTTCTGCAGCAACGCTTGCCTGACCGTCATTCCACTCGCGCCAGTCTTGCCATGAGCTTCCTCAAGCGGCCGCCAATACCGGCTGATAGAGTCAACCTCCACACATGCATGTGATTGGTGCAGGAGCCGGCCTTCTGTTTCGGAAAGTCTTTTATAACCAGCAAAGGACACACTCATGAAAGCGAGATTCAAGCTATTCGCCGTGACAGCCTTACTGTCGCTATACGGTTCCGCGCAGGCGGAAGGAACATCGCAGGCAACGCTGACGGTTCCGATGAATGTGGTGGACGAGACCGGCGTCGGGGCCACGGTCGGACAGGTGACGGTCAGCGAGACGCAGTACGGCGTCGTGTTCACGCCGGCGCTGGCGGGACTGCCGGCCGGCCTGCACGGCTTCCATGTGCATGAGAATCCGAGTTGCGAGCCGAAGGAGCAGAATGGAAAAATGGTGCCTGCGCTGGCGGCCGGGGGCCATTACGACCCCGCCGGGACCAAGCATCATGGCTTGCCCTGGGGCGACGGCCACTTGGGCGATTTGCCGGCGCTGTTTGTCGATACGGCCGGCAACGCCAATTATCCGGTGCTGGCTCCCCGTCTCAAGCTGGCGGACGTGCGCGGACGCTCACTGATGATTCATGCGGGCGGGGAGAATCATTCGGATCATCCGGCGCCGCTTGGCGGCGGAGGCGCGCGCATCGTGTGCGGCGTGATCCAGTAGTGCGCAGGGCGCGGATGGCCGGGAACGACAAGGCGCCGCGCCCGCAGGGCGCGAACGCGGCGCAGCGTTGCAGATGCAGCTTGCGGGACGGAGTCGGGTGCAATGCTACCTGGTCGCCGTGCGTTTTCCAGTCACCGGGTCGCGGGTGAATC
Organism: Noviherbaspirillum autotrophicum; assembly: GCF_000818395.1. Classification (GTDB taxonomy): domain Bacteria; phylum Pseudomonadota; class Gammaproteobacteria; order Burkholderiales; family Burkholderiaceae_D; genus Noviherbaspirillum; species Noviherbaspirillum autotrophicum. The sequence goes on from NZ_JWJG01000028.1 coordinate 2,381,381, forward strand.
CGGCCGGATAATCGAGCACGCGGGGGTGGTGGGAAATCCGATGCGCGAGAGCGGCTTGGCGGCCTCGGGTGCGCGTGCCTCCTGTAATGGCAAGCATTGCCTTGCGGTCCAGGTCCACGCTTTCCGTCAAATCCTTGATGACGATCTTGGCCATGACTTATTCCTCGGAAAGAAAATGACAATGGAGGCCGGATGGCCTCCAATCGATCTGAGCACGATTGTCCTCAGATAGTTGCATGTGCGGCAGCCCATTGCTGCGGGCTGACGGTCAGGTTAGGTGGCACCAAGCCGGCGCCGATCACGCCGACATTGTTGAGGGCGTTGACCTGGACATTCTGCAACTGGGAAATGTTCTGGTTCACGTCCACATTGACATTGGCGACAGGGCCAAGGCCCGCCAGCCAGGAACTATTGCTTCCGCCGCGAACGGCTGACATCGCCTTGCGGTCGAGCTCCTGGCTCTTGGCAAGGTCGCGAATCATGATGGTCGACATAGGTTTCTCCTTCAGTTCGGTATAAACCGGCGGAGGCAGTTTCCCCTCCGCCGGTCGGCCTTCATCAATGGCCGAAGTTGATGTTGTTGCTGCCGGTCTGGCAGGGATTCACGTTGGCGGTGATGCCGGACGCAAAGGCGACGTTGTTGCCATTGTTGACTTGCGTGTCCTGACACTGGGCCAGCGATTGGGTCGCGTCGAAACTGAAGCTGTTCTTGCTGATGTCGCCGTAGGGGCTGCCGCCATAGGAGCCGCCGTTGTACGGGCCGCAGTACTGGGTCATGCCCTTGCCGGTGCCGCCGCGTACCTTGGTCATGGCGGAGCGGTCGAGGTCGGAAGTGAGGGTCAGGTCTTTGATGGCGAGGATAGTCATGTCAATTCTCCTAAAAATATTCGTTTGCAGGGCCGGTGCGTAATTCACGCTGAATGGCCGAAGTTGATGTTGTTGGTGCCGGTTTGCGTCGGGTTCACGTTGGCGGTAATGCAGTCGACGAAGGCAGCGTTGTTGCCGTTGTTGACTTGCGTGTTTTGCTGCTGGCCGAGCATTTGCGATGCATTGAAGCCAAAGTCGCTTTGTGAATAGCTCAGCGAGGGCATGTACGGGGTGTACTGCGACGTCAGCCCCTTGCCGGTGCCGCCGCGGACCTTGGTCATGGCGGAGCGGTCGAGGTCGGAAGCGAGGGCGAGGTCTTTGATGGTGAGGGTAGTCATGTCGAATCTCCTTGAACGATGTGAATCAGTGAATTAACCGAAGTTGATGTTGTTGCTGCCGTGCTGGGACGGGCTCACGTTGGCGGTGATGCCGGACGCAAAGGCGACGTTGTTGCCGTTGTTGACGACAGTGTTCTGGCTTTGGCCGAGCGACTGGGTGGCGTTGAAGTTGAAGTCGCTCTTGTTGACGTCGAACGACGGGCCGCCCCATGAATACGGTGCGCACGGATAGGACGGAGCGCAGGAAGGCATGTAGCCGGATCCGGTGCCGCCGCGCACTTGGGTCATGGCGCTGCGGTCGAGTTCTGCGGTAACGGCCAGGTCTTTGATGATGAGGGTTTGCATGGTCAATCTCCTTAAAGGGAATCAGTGGTTTGGGTGGTGAGCGTTGTGTTGCACTCGACAGGGATACAGCAGGGAGCGTGCCAGTGGCCGCGAACGCACCGCTTTGATTGTGCAAGTCATTGAAAAATAAGGGGGAAATCGGATTTGGTAATGTTCCGGAGCGTTGACGCCGGCGAGCTGGCAGCACGGATGCGATGGGGCTGTCCCAACACATTGCGGCTATCTGTTTGTAGGGCCGCGACACTTATGCCCGGTCATGCCTGAGGCGCCGCATGGGCCTGTTGGCACGTGCCCAAGATTCGGGTTGGTACGGCTCATGCATGGGACGTCGAGGATATCCGGCGGCGCCGTGCGACGCAGGCAGTCGGCACGGCCGTCTGCGGTCCGGGCGATTTGAATTTACCGCCGCCGCTTGTGTCTGAATCGATACGTCCTGCGCATGACTACAGCTTGCGCTGCGCGTTTGCAAAAGGGCGGTGCGCCGCCGGAGTGGATGCTTAGAAACGAAAGTCGTGCCCGGAATCGTCAACTCAACGTGAATACCTATGGCGAGTATTGCGAACGCAATTCAGTCTTATCAGAGCGGCGGCCTGACGCACAACCAGTTCCTGGCGCAAGTCGACCGGCAGCTGGCGGCGGACCAGGTGAATTGCGCGCGCCAGCTGGAGCAGGCGCTCAGCGACGAGCAGACGCGCATGATGTTGCCGCCGGAAGTGTATGCCGAGCTGCAGCGGCGCGTTGAATATCTGACCGGTTCGCAGCCCGGCTACGGCGGCGAGGAAACCCGTGTGCAGACCGAGCGTAGCGACCGTCCGCTGCCGCAATCGACTGCGTCGACTGGCTGGGGCAGCCAGGGGCAGGGCGCGCCGGAGCGCATGAAGGGTATCGGCGACACGCTCAACGGCCGCTTCGTGCTGGAGGAGTGCATCGGCTTCGGCGGCATGGGCACCGTGTACAAGGCGCTCGACCTGCGCAAGCTGGAAGCGTCCGACCGCAAGCCGTATATCGCAATCAAGGTGCTCAACGTCCAGTTCCGCGGCCATCCGAAATCGCTCATCACCCTGCAGCGGGAAGCGCGCAAGGCGCAGCAGCTGGCGCATCCGAACATCGTGATGGTGTACGACTTCGACCGCGACGGCTCGACCGTATACCTGACAATGGAATACCTGTCGGGCAAGGCGCTGAGCCAGATGTTGCGCGCCAAGGATTTCACGGGCCTTCCGTATGCGGAGGCGATGCGCATCGTCAATGGCATGGGCAAGGCGCTGGCCTATGCCCATGAACGCGGTTTCGTGCACTGCGATTTCAAGCCAGCCAACGTCATCCTGACCGACAAGGGCGAGGTGAAGGTAATCGACTTCGGCATTGCCCGGGTGTTCCGCAAGCCGGAGGAAGATAGCGAAGCCACCGTGTTCGATCCCGGCAGCCTGGGCGGATTGACGCCGGCTTACGCCAGCCCGGAAATGCTGGAACACCGCGACCCCGATCCGCGCGACGACATCTATGCGCTGGCATGCATTACTTACGAGCTGTTGACCGGGCGCCATCCGTTCGACCGCTTCCCGGCCTTGCATGCGCGCGGCGCCGGGATGAAGCCGCAACGCCCGGATAACCTCGGACACAAACAGTGGCGCGCGCTCAAGGCCGCGCTGTCGTTTGATCGCGAGACGCGCACGCCCAGCGTCGAACGCTTTCTGCAAGAGATGGAAGGCCACAGCCGCACGCCGGCTTACCTGGTGCCGGCCGGAGCCGGGATGGCGCTGGCGGCGCTGCTGGCGGTGAGCTTCGTCTACTGGTCCCGGACGCCGGGCAGCAGCGGGGCATCGGGCACGCCGGACGAGTTCGTGCCAGCGGAAGGCGCACGACACGAGCCGCAGGAGCAGCCTGCGCAGCAGGGCAAGGTGCCTGCATTGACGCTCGCTGCCGTGATGCCGGTGCTGACACGCTTGCCATGCTCAGCGCTGGCGCCGACGGTGCAGGGCAATACGCTGCGGGTGGAGGGCTATCTGTCGCGCGATGTCGGCGTTCCTCGCCTGAAAGAGACATTGAATGCAATTCCCGGCGTGCAGACGCTCGACCTTGACGTGCATCCGGTCAGCAGCGAAAAATGCGGCGTGATCCAGGCCTATGCACCTTACTGGGTTCACAACCGGCAATCCGGCGGCCACGCCACGATCCGCACCAAGGCTGCAAGGGCGGCGCTGATCGAGGGCGATCCACTGGTGGTCGATATCACGACGCCGGATTATCAGTCCTACGTTAATATCGACTATTACGTGCTCGACGGCAGTGTCGTACACATGGTGCCTGGGCCGCGCGCGCGCGCCAACCAGGCGCCGCCGAATTATGCAGCCACCATCGGCAATCTGGGCAACTGGGTAATCGCCAAGCCGTTCGGCAATGAACTGATTGCCTTGCTGGTCACCCCGGTGCCGCTGTTCGATTCCCTGCGTCCCGAGATCGAGCCGCGCGCCGATTATCTGCGCGCAGTACAGGCGCGCCTGCAGCAGATTGCGGCCAAGCATGGGCAAGACAAGATTGCGGCGGATTTCGTGCAGATCACGACGCGGGAAAAGCGCTGAGAACCGACCAAAGCCGTTTGCTATTGTGCATCACGGACCACGCGAAAGCCGTTTTGCGAGTTGCGCACGCTGGCGTCATACTTGAAGCGCGTGGTGGAGGGCATGTAGCTGGCACCTTCGCGCCATGAGCCGCCGCGGATGACGCGCACGCGGCAATTCGCCTCTTCCCAGCTGCGGCCATCGGCGGGCGCGCTCTTGTAGGAATTGTGCCAGCAGTCGCTGACCCATTCCCACACGCTGCCGTTGACATCGTATAGCCCGAATGGATTGGCGGCAAAGGAGCCGACGGGCGCCGGGCCTTCCGCCTGCCAGGGCTGGCCGCAATCCTTGCAGTTCGCCATGCCCTTGCGCATCTGCTCACCCCACCAGAACTTGCCCGTTGTGCCACCGCGCGCCGCGTACTCCCATTCCGCTTCGGTCGGCAGGCGGTAAGCCTTGCCGGTCTGCGCCGATAGCCATTTCATGTACTGCTGCGCATCGTCCCAGCTGACGTCGCGCACCGGCGTATTGCCGGGTCGGCTGGCATCGCCGCCGACATGTGGACAAGCGCCGGCAGTCACGCAGGCATTCCACTGGTCGACCGTCACTTCGTATTTGCCGATGGCAAAAGGTTTGGCGAGCGTGACGCGATGTGCCGGCTTTTCGGATGGATCGCTGGTGTTGCTTCCCATGGTGAAGGTGCCAGCCGGCAGAATGATCAGGTCCGGGCAGGTCGCACAATCCTTGGCAGCGGAAACGCCGGCGGCAGGGGCTTTCGGTTTTTCCGTGGCTGCAGCGGGGGCTTCCGGCTGCGCCTGCTCCGGGGCGGCTTTCGGTGCTGCTTTCGGGGCGGGGGGCTCGCGTTCGGACGGCACCTTGGCAGCGGGCGCAACGCGAGACTGTTCGGGGGCCTTCGGCTTTTGCTCGGCGGCCTTCAGGCGCTCGATGCGTGCGCGCGCCAGCGCCGCGAAGCGGCCGTTTGGATAGGATTTCAGGTAGGCTTCGTAATCGCTGGCGTGCGTGCTGTCCTTGATCGAATCCCAGAACGTCAGTTCGATCTGTTCGGCGCTATCTTTCGGCAGAACGCCTGCGAGGAGATAGAGGTCGTCGGTCGGGCCCGCCGGCGCGGCGCGAACAGGCGGCCAGCAAAGGGTTGCAAGTGCGCAAGTGAGCAGCATCTTGAGTGCAAGACCCAGACCTTCGGTTGTGAGAATTCGCATTCGGCAGTGATCGATCTGGTAGCTTTTGTTGTGAACTCTCGCGCAGAATTCATATGACCTCTCTGATAAAGTTCAAGGCAGCTTCGCATCCTTCGGATAAAGAATGCAGCGTGATCTAAGCTGGTATTAAGGATTGGCGCTACGCGCTGATCTCCAGTAACAAGCCTGGAAACAAGCGCTCCGGCGCGCTGCGTCGCGGTGTTTGTGAGGCGCACGCCGACCAACTCCGGAAGGACAAAGGCGATGCCTAAAGCAATCATTCCCGCCGCATTGGCCGCAGGTATTTTGGCCCTGTCGTCCGCATTCTCTCCCGTATCAGCCGCCGGCACGCCTTCGCCGAAGGATGCGCAGGTGTATTTCATCTGGCCGCAGGATGGGACTGTCATCCAAGGGGGCAAGTTCTGGGTGCGCATGGGATTGCGCAACATGGGCGTCTGCCCGAAAGGCGTGGAGCTTCCCAATGTCGGCCATCATCACCTGCTGATCGATACCGAGCTGCCGCCGTTGACCGAGCAGATTCCGTCCGATCGCAATCATTTGCATTTCGGCGCCGGCGAGACCGAGGCGCGCATTGAAATCCCGCCGGGCAAGCATACGCTGCAGCTGTTGTTGGGCGACCATGACCATACGCCGCACGATCCGCCGGTCTATTCGAAAAAGATCACGGTCGTGGTGCGGTGAGCGCTGAAGGCGCGGCATTCCAACATTCGGGCATTCGGAGAGAGCCAATCATGAACAAAGCATTCGCCGCCGTGGTTTTCCTGTTCTCCGCGCTGGTTTGCGGGATGGCATCGGCCGGCCCGACGCCGGCGCCGGCCAACGCCTACCTGTATATCGGCTGGCCCAACGATGGCGAGGTGGTATCGCACGACAAGCCGATTCGGGTCTGGTTCGGGTTGCGCAACATGGGCGTGGCGCCGAAGGGTGTCAAATTTCCCAATACCGGCCATCACCATTTGCTGATCGACACCGACCTGCCGCCGGCCGATCAGGAGATTCCGTCCGACCGCAACCACCTGCATTTCGGCGCCGGCGAAACCGAGACGGCGATTGAACTTCCCCCGGGCAAACATACGTTGCAACTGTTAATGGGCGACGACAGGCACATTCCCCACAACCCGCCCGTTCATTCGAAAAAGATCACCATTACCGTCAGATAGGTGCGGCTGTACTGAAGGACTAGGTGCCGGAACCGGTGTTTGGAGGGCAGTGTCGAACCGCTTGATTGAGGTAATGCACCACAAGGATCGAGAGCGGTGAGATGAAAGGCGCAACCACATTTGCCGAGTCGGTCGGTGCAGCAATGGCCTATCTGGAAGTGCCGGGGGATGGGACGGCCAAGCCGGTCGTCTTTGCGCTGCACGACGAGGTCGTGATCGGCCGCGAACCGCAGGATTCCCTGTCCTCAGACAAGTTTCTCTGCATTCCCGATCACACCGTCAGCCGCCGGCATGCGCGCATCCGGCGCCGTGGCAGCACCTATTTCGTGGAAGACCTGCATTCGTTCAACGGCACCTTCGTGCTAGGCAACCGGCTGCGCCCGGGAAGCTGGCATCCGCTGCGCGACGGCGACGAACTGGCGGTGTCGTCGGCACAGATGATTTTCCACTCGCTGGTCGTGCCTGCGCAGGACAACATGACCACGATCATCACCAAGACCGTCGACGCGACCCAACTGGCGAAGACGATGGAGCCGCCCGCCGCTGCGGACGACGGCGACATGCAGCGCACGGTGCGCAAGCTGCACGCGATGGCCCAGGTCAGCATCGCCCTGGGCGCGGTAACCGACCGCGCCACGCTGATCGAGAAGATCATGAACTTCATCTTCGACCTGTTCCCGCTGGCCGAGCGCGCCTTCATCCTGCTGCGCAAGAGCGAGGGCGAGGCACCGGTGCCGGTGGCGGCCAGCCGCCGAGACGGCAAGGTCGAGGATCCGGAACACGTCACCATCTCGCACACCATCGTCGGCGAGGTGCTCGACAAGAAGCAGTCGATCCTGTCGGTCGATACGCTGGCCAACCGCCATTATGGTGCGCAGGAGTCGATCATTTCGCAGGGCATCCGCAGCGTGATGTGCGTGCCGCTGCTGCTGGAAGGCGAGTGCCTGGGCCTGATCCAGGTCGATACCTCGTCCGATCCCTATGCGTTCAAGGAGCAGGACCTCGAAATGCTCACCGGCGTGTGCGCCGAGACGGCGGTGGCGCTGAAGAACTTCCAGCTCTATTCCGATATTGAGCGCCTGCTCGACGGCTTCGTGCGCGCCTCGGTGCAGGCCATCGAGGAACGCGACCCGGTGACTGCCGGCCATTCGTTCCGGGTGGCCTCCTATGCGGAAGGGCTGGCGCAGGCAGTGGACCGCGACACCGGGCCGGAACTGCGGCGCATCGCTTTTTCGCACGAACAGCTGCGCGAAATCCGCTATGCCGCGCTGCTGCATGATTTTGGCAAGGTCGGGGTGCGCGAGCATGTGCTGCGCAAGGAAAAGAAGCTGCACCATTCCGAAATGCGCCTGCTGGAGCAGCGCTTCAAGTATGCGCGCGCCTGCCTGGAACGCCAGGCCTACCGCCTGCTGGCCGAGCTGCATGCGCGGCGCGAACTGAGCATCGGGGCGTTCCGCGCCGAGAAGATCCGGATCGAAGCCGGCCTGCGCGAGGAATACGAGCGGCTCGACCGCTTTCTCGACGCGATACGGCGTGCCAACGAGCCGGCCGTGTCGCACACCGAGGGCCGCGGCGAGCTGGACGACATCCTGGACTACGCCTATCACGAAGCCGACGGCCTGGCGTCGCCGCTGCTGGAACAATGCGAATTTTCCGCGCTGTCGCTGCCCAGGGGATGCCTCACGCCGGAAGAACGCAAGGAGATCGAGTCGCACGTGGTGGACTCGTACTCGTTCCTGATCCTGATTCCGTGGACGCGCGATCTTTCCGGCGTGCCGGCGATCGCCCACGGCCATCACGAAAAGCTCGACGGCTCAGGCTACCCGATGGGACTGCGCGGCGACCAGATCAGCATACAGACCCGCATGCTGACCATCTGCGACATCTGGGATGCGCTCACCGCCGGCGACCGGCCGTACAAGAAGGCGGTGCCGACGGAGCAGGCGCTCGACCTGATGGCGCAGGAGTGCCGCGCCGGGCATCTCGATTCCAGGTTGTTCAATGTGTTTGTCGATGCCAAGGTCTGGACTGCGGCAGCAACATCCGTAGCGAAATGATGCATACCACTCAACTCTTCATGGCGCGCCCGAGCGCGCCGCCGTCCGGCCTGAGCACCTTCCGGCGTGCCGGCAATGCCGTTCTGGCCGGGCTGTGCGCCGCCTTGCTGTGCAGCTGCGCCGACGTCAGCATGCCGGCATATCAGCGGCCTGATACGCCGGTCAAAGCGGCCTGGTCCGGCAAGCCGCCGGTGTCCGCGGCTGAAACCATCGCGCCGGACTGGTGGAAGGAATTTCGCGATCCCACCCTGAACGGGCTGGTGGCGAAAGCGGTCGCGGGCAACTTCGACGTCAAGATCCTGGCCGCGCGCATCCAGGTGGCCGGCGCCGAAGTCGGCGAGGCGCGTGCCGGTGCGCTGCCGACGCTGGACGCAGGCGCCGGAGCGAGCTTCGAGAAGAGCACCGGGCAGAAGCTCTCGAAGTCCTTCAATCTCGGCACCCAGGTCAACTGGGACATCGATATCTGGGGCAAGGTGGAAAAGGGCGTGCAGGCGCAGAAGGCGGAGTACCGTGCTTCCGAAGCCGACTGGCGGGCCGGCTACCTGAAGCTGGTCTCGGATGTGTCGACCACCTACTTCCAGATCCTGCAGTTCGACGAGCAGATCGACCAGCAGCAGCGCGCGCTGGACAAGAACCGCCAGATCCTGTCGACGTTCGACGCGATGTACAAGAACGGGCTGCTGCCCAATACGCGGGTGCTGCAGCAGCGCGCCGAGATCAACCGGCAGACCAATGACTTGCTGGAGCTGCGCCGTGCGCGCGACCTTGCGACCAACGCGCTGTCGACCCTCCTGGGCGTGCCGGCGGGCGAGCTCAGGATAGCGCCCGGGCGGCTGCAGGACCGGGTGCAGCTGCCGGCGGTGCCGGCCGGATTGCCGTCCGACCTGCTCAAGCGCCGGCCCGACATCGTCGCTGCCGAGTTCCGCGTGCTCGAAGCCTACGACCTGGTCGGCCAGGCCAAGCTGGCGCAGCTGCCGTCGGTCAGCCTGACCGGGCGCGGCGGCAGTTCGAGTTTCGCGCTGACCGACTTGCTGAAGTCGTTCACCTTCGGGCTTCTGCCCAGTATCAACATTCCGATCTTCGATCCCTCCGTCAAGGCGCACGTGAAGACCAACGAGGCACAGACCCGGGTGGCGGAAGAACAGTACCGCAAGACTGTCATCTCGGCATTCGAGGATGTCGAAAACGCGCTGGTCAATCTCGACGCCCATCGCAAGCAGCGGGTCGAACTGCAGCAGCAGATCGACAACCTGAAGACGGTGTCGACGCAGACCGAGGCCCAGCTCAAGGAGGGCGTGGTGTCCCAGCTCGAACTGTTCGAAACCGAGCGTTCGCTCCTGTCGGCGCAGCTTGCGCTTCTGGCGAACCACCAGCAGATCCTGTCGGATACGGTGACGCTGTACAAGGCGCTGGGCGGCGGCTGGCCGACCGTTGCGGTCGGGAGCCGATAAATGTTGCGCCGCAATGCCACCAATACCGCTGCCGACGAAGGGCGCACGGTCGCGCTGCAGCCTGCGCCGGCAGTGGCGCAGGAATTCGATATCGTGCTCAAGCCCGTCGCCCATCCCGAGCTGGGCGATATCCGCATCGACGAGAACCTGTTTGCGATCGGCCGCACCGAGCCGCCGTTCGACGCCTATCCGCCGGAACTGGTGGCAGACTTGTCGCGCCGCCATGCGCGCATCTTTTCCGAGTATGGCGCCGTCTATATCGCCGACCTCGGCAGCAAGAACGGCACTACCGTCAACGGCGTCAACATCCGCCAGAAAACCAGCCGGCTGCAGGACGGCGATGAGATCGGCTTCTCGGGCGAACTGACGTACAAGGTGCAACTCGGCGCCCGCACCGACGCTCCCCGTCGTGCGGCGAAGGTGGTCAGCCTGACGCTCACGCCCAGGCGCGACGATGCGGGCCTGCAGCCGATCGTCGTGACCCAGTTCCCGTTCCTGATCAGCAAGGCGGACACCACGTTTTCGCGCTACAAGAGCGAGCATCCGCACCAGGTGAACTATATTTCGCGCCGCCACGCGCATCTCTTCCTCAAGGGCGGCCAGCCCTATGTCGAGGACCTGGGCAGCACCAACGGCACCTTCGTCGCCGAAAAGCGGCTCGACGAACATGCCGTGCCGCTCAAGGACGGCGATGTGCTGGCTTTCGGCGGCCATCACTTCGTCTATACAGTGAGCCTGCAGACGCAGGAGGCGGAGCTCGATCCGACCATCACCAAGCTGAGCCAGGCGGTACGCAAGGGCGCGGCGGAAAAGAATACCTTCGACGTGGACAAGACCACTTTCGTGGCGGCCGCCGACTCCTTCCTCGACATCTTTTGCGTCGATCGTGCGCAGCCTCAGGACGACGAACTCAACGACGAGGCGGCCAAGCAGGCGGACGACCCCGGCAAGGAAAGCGGCGGACGGGCGCGCGGCAGGTTCTCCATTTTCGCCGCCGAGCTAATGCAGGCCTTTGGCGGCGGCGAGAAGGGGGCCTTCAAGCGCCCTCTGCGCTGGGGGGCGCTGTTCTTGGCGGCGCTCGCCGTATTTGCCGGGGCGCTGTACCTGCGGCAGGCGCCGGAGGGCAGGCTGAAGGAGCTCGTGGCAGACGGCGACTATCCGCGCGCGGCCGAGGTGGCCGACCGCTACCTGAAGGACGACCCGGACAACGCGGAAGTCAGGGCGCTGGCGACGGAAGCGCTGCTCAAGGCCGGTGTGCCGCAATGGGCGGCAAGCCTGAAGGCGCGCGATTTTGCGCGCGCCGATGCGGCACTGGCGGACATGAAAAGACTGGGCACCCACAACGCCGATGTCCAGCCGCTCCTGAAGCAGCTCGAATGGATGGACGGGCTGGAAAAATTCGTGCTGGGGCGGGGCGGGCCGGATGCGCCGATCCGGCTCTATGCGGACGAAGAACGGATCAGGACGCTGCTCAAGCGCTGGGATGAAGACACGCAGGGCCATCAGCGCTCGTTCGCCACCATTTCTTCCTATGTGCCGGCGTTCCGCGATCCGTATGCCGGGGCGCTGTCGCACCTGCGCAAGCTGCAGAGCGACGACGCGGTGTATTCGGCCGCCATCGAGCGCCTGAAGACCACGATCGCCAGCGCCCTCAATGAGGTTCGCCCCGAGGAACTCGATGCGGTGCTCAAGGAATACGCCGAGAAGTACCCCAGGATCGGCGGGCTGGACGTCGTGCGGCAGGACTTGCGCAGCTACACGGCCATCCTGAAGCATGCGCGCGAGCGCAACCTGGGTCCGCTCGTTACCCAGGCGGCCGCAGCCAAGTTTGCGACACCGCCATTCCAGGCGCGATTCCGCGCGCTGCAGGCCAGTCCGTTGTTCCCGCCGCCCGACGTCATGCAGCAGTATCAGGCCGTCTCCATCGCCTGGCGCAGCGGCGATACGGAGCGGGCCTTCGCCGGCTTGCAGAAAATGGCTTCGGGGCCTTGGGGCGAGGCGGCGTCGCGCGAGCTGGCGCACAAGAAGGCCATCGCCGACCAGTTCGCCCAGCTGCGCAAGACACGCGGCAGCGCCGGATTCGACGAGCGCCTGCTGGCGTTTTACGGTTCGCTCGATCCCGGCGAGGATGGCTATTTCGCCCGCGCCGTGGAACCGGACGTCACGGCAAACCGGGGCAAGGCCATTGCACGGGCGCAGGAATTGCTCAATCGCGCCCAGCTAAGCTGGAAACAGTACCGGGACAACGGCCCGATCGAGGGCGACCAGCGGCTTGAAAGCAAAATCTCGGGCAAATACCGTAGGCAGGCACAGCTGCTGTCCGGGGCCGAAGCCGCCGCGCGGCAGGGCATGCTGGTCTACGCCCAGCTGAAGATGGAACAGCCGGCAGACGGGCGCAAGCTGCGCGACGACATCAATGCCGAAGCCGAGCAGCAGCGCAAGGCGTTGCAGGAATTGCGCAACGTGCTGGCGCCGAACCTGTTGAAGAGCAAGCTGGAGCTGCTGGGAGAACAGAACGATGGCAACCAACGCCAACCGACTCAAGCCGCTGACTGAAGCGCTGGAAGATCACAGCGCGGAAGGGATCGCGATCCTGACCGCCGAGCCGTGGCGCTTCACGCATGCGGTGGTCATCACGATGATGGCGCTGGTGCTGGTTGCGCTGGTCTGGTCATTTTTCGGCCATGCCGATGTCATCGTGTCGGGGCAGGGCGCGTTGCAGCCGGAGTCGGAAGTGCGGCGCTTCTACACGCCGGTCGACGGCGAGCTGGCCAATTTGTATGTTGCCGAAGGCCAGCCGGTGTCGAAGGGGGATGTGCTGGCGCGGCTCAATGCGCGCGGCGCGATCGAGGCCGCCACCAATGCCCTGCAGGCGCAGCTGAAGCTGGAGGATGCCGAGCGCGAGTGGAAGGAATTCCCCGAAAAGAAGGCGCTCATGGAACGCAAGATCGTCGCGCTCAAGCAGGCAATGGAAGTCGAGCAGCACCAGCATGACCAGCGCGTTGCCGAGGGCACCGGCAAGCTGGCGGAGGGGCAGCGGGCGCAACTGGCCGAAGCGCGCACCGCCGTGGAGGATGCGCGCCGCGCGCGTGACGCGGCCAAGAGCGAGTCCGACAAGTATTCCAGGTTGCTGGCGCTGCCCGGCGGCGGCGGGGTGTCGCAATTGCAGGTGGAGGGCAAGAAGAATGCGCTGCTGGCCGCCGAGAATGCCTTGCGCGCCGCGCAGGCCAGGCTGTCCGAACTCGGCGCGCGGCAAAGCATGGAATTCAACCAGGCCAAGGCGCAGCTGGAAACCAGCGGCCAGGAACTGACCAAGCTGCAGCTGCAATACGATGCAGCGACCAAGGAGATCGCCAATACCGAAGAAAAGCTGCGGCTGCAGGTGCAGACCGCGCGCCTGGTGGCGGACGCCGCCGCCCGGATCAAATTCGAAAACATCGACAAGGACAACTTCCTGCTCATCGTCGCTCCGGCCGACGGCGTGGTCACCGACGTCACTTCCACCCAGCCGGGCGACAAGATTCAGGCCAACACCCCTTTGGGCGGCATCGCACCGAAGGACGCCCGTCCGGTGCTCAAGATTGAAATTCCCGAGCACGATCGCGCGTTTCTGCGCGAAGGCCTGGCGGCCAAGCTGAAATTCAATGCGTTTCCGTACCAGCGCTACGGCCTCGTCAACGGCACGCTCGCCTACATTTCACCCGCCACCAAACCCTCGCCGCAAACCAAGCAGCCGGTGTACGAAGGGCGCGTCACGCTCGAGCGGAATTACTACGAAGTGGGAGACATCAAGTATCCGCTGCGCTACGGAATGACGGCTACTGCGGAAGTGGTGGTGCGCGAGCGGCGGCTGATCGATCTGGCGCTCGACCCGTTCCGACAGATCGGCGGATGAGTAGGGCGGTGCGCCGTCAGGCGCTGAGCAGTCCGGATGTCCGGGTCGTGCCGCCGGACATCAGCAGAGATCCGCATTCATCCGCTGGCACGGGCGGAGAAAACAGGAAACCTTGTACTTCATCGCAGTGCTGGCTGACCAGGAAGTCCAGTTGTTCCTGGGTCTCGATTCCTTCCGCGACGATTTCCATGCCGAGCGAATGGCCCATGGCGATAATCGCTGCGGTGATCGCCCGATCGTCGGCATCTTCGGGTATGCCGTGGATGAACGCGCGGTCGATTTTCAGGATATCGACCGGCAGCTGTTTCAGAGATAGCAGCGACGAATATCCAGTACCGAAATCGTCGACTGCAATGCGAAATCCCATGCTCTTCAATTCCTTGAGGGCAGCGGCAATTTCCGGTTGTGTTTGCAGCGCAGTCTCGGTGACTTCAATATCGATTGCGTAGCCATTCATGGGGGGATAGCGTTCGAGCACCTTGCAAAAATCGCTGACGAAGTTGGGGCGCTTGATCTGGCGCGCCGATAAATTGATCGCCAGGCGGACCGGGGGAATGCCTGCATTGCGCCATTTCTGGATCTGTGCGCAGGCGCTGTCGAGCACCCAGTCCCCGAGAAGCTCGATGAGATTGCTTTCTTCCGCTATCGGTATGAAGCGATTGGGTGGCTGCATGCCATCGTGTGAGGAGTTCCATCGGAGAAGGGCTTCGACGCCGATGAAGCGCCCGCTCGGCAGGCTGATCTGTGGCTGAAAGAAAAGCACCAGCTCATTTTGATGGATCGCGTTGCGCAATCCACGGTCGATCGCAAGCACTTCATTGGCCCGTTGGGTCATGGATGGCGTGTAGAACTCGTAGCAGTTTCTGCCCTTGTCCTTGGCGGCGTACAAAGCGATATCGGCAGACTTGTACAGCGTCTCCTTGTCGGTGGCATCGTCAGGAAAGACACTGATGCCAACGCTGGTCGAAGTCGTCAGAAAATGGTTCGAAATCTGGATGGGAGCGGCAATGGCCTTGATGATTTTTCGCGCCAGCGATGCCGCATCTTCCATGCGCCCCAATTCACTCATGATAATCGCGAATTCGTCGCCGCCCAGCCTGGCGACGGTGTCTTCGCCGCGCATGCTGTTCTTCAGACGCACGGCAATTTCTCCGAGCAGCAGATCGCCGGCATCATGGCCAAGCGTGTCGTTGATCAGCTTGAAGCGGTCGAGGTCAAGAAGCAGCAATCCGACCGTTGTTTTATGGCGCCGACTGTATTGAAGGGCATGATCGAGGCGGTCATTGAACAACAGCCGATTCGGCAATCCGGTCAGGCTGTCGTGGTAAGCCAGGCGAACCAGCTGTTCTTCGGTGTCCTTGATGGTCGTGATATCGGAGAATACCGATATGTAATCGGTGACCTTGCCCGACTCATCCTTGACTGCGGTGATGTTCTGCCATGTTGGGAAAAGTTCGCCGGATTTGCGGCGATCCCAAATCTCGCCTTGCCAGTTCCCATTTTGCTCGAGTGTTTTCCACAGCTTTTCGTAAAATTCATTGCTTTGCCGCTCGGACTTCAGTAGTCGCGGATTCTTGCCGATGACTTCCTCGGGGCGATAGCCGGTAATGTCGGAAAACGCGCGATTGGCGGCGATAATCGTCCCGTTGCCATCCGTGATGATGATCGCCTCCTTGGTATGTTCGAATACGGTGGCGGCGCGCCGCAACTCCTTTTGCGCTTCGACTACCTTCGTGATGTCGAATACTGTAGTACGGCTTATGACGAAATTGCCGTGGGCGTCGTAAAGTGCAGAGGCATTAAGCAGGATCGGCATGATACTGCCGTCCTTGCGCACCATTTCCAGTTCGATATTGTTCAGTTGCCCTTTTTCGATAAACTCGGGAAATCTCTGCTGATAGATGGCTTTGCTGTTCGAGGTCTGCAAGTCGGTCATGCGCATCTTCCCGACCACTTCCTCTCTGGCGTAGCCAAGCCACTTCAGCTCCGTATTATTCATCTTCACGACAATCATGTTACGGTCCACCGAGTGATACCCGCATGGCGCGTTTTCATAGAGGTCGTTGATCTCTGCAGCATGCCTTTCCAGCTCCTGCTGAATCCGCTTGCGCTCGCTGACGTCCCGTACCAGAGCCAGCCATCGCCCGTCCGGCAGGAACCGCGCACTGATTTCGGTAGCGAGATATGAACCGTCCTTGCGCAGGAGTTTCCATTCGTCGACAGTGACGCGCTCGACGTTTTGTTGCAAAAATTCCTTTGCTTCCCTCAGGCGCACGATGTCGACATTCGGTATCAGCTCCGTTATGTGCTTGCCGATCAGTTCATCGCGGCTATATCCAAGCATGCGGCATGCATTGATGTTGACATCGATGTATTGTCCATCCTGGTTGGCGATAAAGATGCCGTCCGATGCATTGTCGAATAGTTGCCGGAAGCGTTGTTCGCTTTCCTCCAGAGCGTGCTCGGCATCGCGGCGCAGCGTGATGTCCTGCACCATGCCAATCAAGGCCTGCGGCTTGCCTTTGCTGTCGCGGCGATAAATTTCACCATTTGCCGCTACCAGCCGCACGCTTCCGTCAGGTAGCAGCAGCCGATATTCGATTTGATACGGCTTTTGCTCGAGGATGGCGAGCTGCAGCGCCTGCTCGACGGCTGCCCGGTCGTCAGGAAAAATTCTGTTGAAAATGGAAGCCAGCGGGATTGGTTCATCAGATGGAGGAAATGCAAACATTTCCAGCACTTCGTGCGAGCAGCTGACACGGTTGGTCTTGATGTTCCATTTCCAGGAGCCGATCGGGGAAATGATGTCGGCCTTGACGAGATTGGCGGCGATGCGCCGTAGAGATTCCTGTAGCGTCCTGCGTTCGCTGATGTTTTCGAGCGCGGCCAGCATGCAGTTTTGATTACCGTCGCCACAGGGCGCGACGGATAGATTGAGATTCAACCAGACGATGGATCCATCTTTTCGGAGATATCGTTTTTCACCGCGAAGTGCTGGAATCTCTCCTTGAAGCAATTGTTCGACCAGAAGCCGATCCTGTTCCTGGTCATCAGGGTGCGTCAGGTCGAGATAGGTCTTGTGCACCAGCTCTTCATGTGTATAGCCGAGCAGTTCGCAAAAAGGGTGATTGGCATCCAGGAATTTTCCATCTACCCCGATCTGCGCCAGGCCGACGCTAGCGTGCTCGAAGATGGATTGGTAGCGACGCTCGCTCCTGCGCAAGGCATCTTCCACCTGTTTACTGCGTGCAAGTTCCTTTTTCAGGTGCCTTACTTCCGCAGTTAGCACATCGATGCGCCGTTGTAATGAATTTGCCATGAGATGTCGCGTTATCTCGGTTAACAATATGTTTGACCGTTCAACAACACGGAGGTGCAAATGCTGTCATTAACGCAACGCAAAACAAACGGCATATAGAGCCAAGACCATCCATCCGGGTATGCCGGAGGCCGACCTTGGGACCCTCGGCGCTTACTGGCTGACGCGAAACTCGATGCGGCGATTGCGGCGGCGTCCTTCCTCTGTCGTATTGGGTACAACCGGCTGGTCCGCTCCCATGCCGCTGGTGGCGATCGATACAGGTGCAATCCCTTTTGCCACGAGATACGTCTTGACGGAATCCGCCCGAGCGCGCGACAGGGCGAGATTGCGCGTACCCAGCCCAACGTTGTCGGTGTGACCAATGACTTCCACCTTTTGCGGATTGGTTTTTTTCAGGACATCGGCCATTTCATCGAGGATGGCCTTGCCCGAATCGGTAATGAGCGCACTGCCAGCCTCGAATTCGATCACGCGGCTGCCCAGCACCCGGTCCAGTGCTGCCTGGGTTGCCGCCGAAATGCGCAATCCGTTCTTGACGACGTAGCTCGGGGTGAGCGCCCCGGCAAGGTCGCTCGCAATCGCTTGCCGAACTGCTTCGCTGCCGACTTCTCCGCGCAGCGCCACGCTTGTTCCTTCGACGACAAGCTGTCCCTTACTGATCGATTTCAGGTTCTGCGTCATCAGCCTGGGAACCTGAACTTCCCAGTTCGACGGAGCGACCACGCCGCCGACACTGATCTGGTCGACGACCTTGCCGGCGCCGTACAACTCCTGCAACCGCCCTAGCAGCGCAGCCTTCGTCGCCTCATCCGGCACGGCGCCGGAGATGACGATACTTCCCGGTTGTGTCCCGGGCGGATCGGGTTGGGCATGAAGTGGGGCGCATGGGAGCGCTGCCGCGCAGATTGTCGCAGCGGCAAGCGCCGCGCGCAGGAGCTTGGAGTGGATCGTCATTTCAATGTGGTTCAGTCGGAAGGTGGCGTGCATATGTGGCCCTTATCCGGAAAACGCCTGGCGGAAGCTATGCACCAGCTGGTTCAGCGTCAGCTCGCCATGGTCGAGATAGCTCGACAGTTTGTAGGTGGCTGGATCTTGGGCCGCGTACTGTTCAACCCAGTTGGACTGGGAAACGTCGATGAAAAATTCCTGCGCCGCAGCGTGTTCGAACAGGGCGTGAAAGACAGATGGCGTATTGCCGTTGAAAGTCAGGATCAGCGTCGGCCGGCCGGCGCGCCGGCAGGTGAACACGCCCAGCTCGAAATCGGCTCGCGGCAGGAAAGTGCAGATCAGGTCGAGCCACCATGCCTTGACCAGCGGCTCGAGGCCGGGGTCGCCGGGCAGTGGCATGAGCACGCCCCGTTGCGGCGCGACTGCGTAATTGGCGAGCACCGGTTGCAGCAGATAACCGATGGCGAGAACCATCTGGCGCAGAGTTGCGTCGGTATTGTCCAGCGCCAGGGCATTGGACAGTGCCGCCAGATTGGTCGCTTCCAGGAAATCCACGTAGCCGGCACGGCATCGGTTCTGGTCGGCGTCGGCATGCAGCGCAAAATCGCCGAGCGCGGACAGCATCTCGGCGGCGTCGTGAGTGGTCGAGGCATGATGCGACAGGGCGCGCTGGTGATTGGCGTGGCGCTCCATCACGAGGGGGCTCAGCGGCAGGAACGTCAGCGCTTCCTCGACCTCGAACAGGGTGGCGGCAATAAATGGAAACCGCCGCGCAGATGCATCGCTGCTCGGAATCAACACACCGCTTATAGCGTGCTTCCTGCGTGTACCGGTGAACAGGAAATCGATCGGGCCAGCTGCGTCGTAGCTGTTCTTCCAGTCGGGATTGGCGATCAGCAGTTCCATGCCTTGCGCCACCCAATTGTCAATGAGGGCGATGACCTTGGCGCCGGAAGCACTTTTGACAAAATCGCCGCGCGAAGCAATTTTTCCGAAGTAGATGGAACTGGAATTGCGCGGTTGTATTGCCGAGATTGCGACCATGATGTGGCTCGTTACTCTATGAGGCTGTCAGATTGCGGTGCCGACGACGGCCGCGGGCAACTGCAAGCCGAGCAGGTTGTTTTCCGTCCCGCCTTGGCTGCCACCACGCGCATCGCTGATCAGCCGGAAGTTGACGCTTACCGTATAGCCGCCGTTGGTCCATGCCATCGTGAACAAGCCGTTGTCGCGGCGCGTGCGTTGCGCCGAGCTGATGAGCTTTTCCAGGCCGAACTGGCCGGGGAAATCCGCGATGTCGATGGACTTGCCGTCGGCCCTCAGCGCGCTGATCCGGGCGCCGGGCTGGCCTTGGGACGAGGGCCAGCTGAAATTGCTCCATTCCTGCTGGCCATTACGGTAGCGCAGGTTCTGGCCGTCGATCTCGATGGTGTATTCAGTTAGGCCCGGCGTGGGAAGTGGCAGCAGCTGGAAGCTGGTCCGAGGTTGGCTTTGCGCTGTTGCCCCGGTGCCGGTGCCGAGCGGCGCAACAAAGCGCGTCAGGTTGGCTGCAAACACGGGATTCAGATGCACACCCATATCTGCCCATGTACGTGCGGACAGCGTGTCGCCGCGCCGCACTACCAGCGGTCCCATGCTGTTCTGAACAAATTTTGCTATCGCGCCGTCCGGTCCGAATACCTGCGAAATTTCCGATGTGGTTGCCTCTACGCGCGATGCTGCGGCAAACGGGTATTTGGTTCCGAGCGATTTGCCGAACGGCTCATGCACTTGCGCTGCCCAGATACGGTTCAATTCCTGCTCGGCCGGGGCCACGATCACGCCGAACGCCTGTATCAGCGGACGTAACAGCAGCGGGCGGATGACGGCACGTTCGGAGTCCGGCATGCCGGTCAACATGCTTTCGTCGACATATTTGAGCGCGTCCGATAGTTCGGAATTATTACCGTCCAGCGTGGCCTGCATCAGCTGCCTGCTGCCCGGACCGGGATCGCCCGCGTTCTTGATCTGGTTGAAGCGCGTGCGTACCTTCGAGAGCTGGGCCAGGTAGCCGTTCATCAGCGATGCATCATTGTTCTCACCACGTCCTGCAGCCAGGCTGGCGATGGCGGAGAACTCCCTGCCGATCATGCCCAGCTGTGGCTCGCCGATCTTGCCAGCAGTGAGGTTCACGCTGAGCTGGGCTGGCGCCTGCCGCAGCACTGTCGTGCGAAACCAGTCAACCATGCCGCGCTGGGCGCTTTGCAGCCTCCGGCTGGCGAGCGAAGGATTGTCCCATGAGGTTTCCTTGTACAGCGTTTGCATCAGCGTATTGAGCGGCGACGTCAACGGGTCGCCGAGCCGGTTCATGCTGGCAGCGGCCGCGTCGAAATCCTGGAACTCGGCAATGGTGATGCCTTGCATGAATTTCTTCCATTCGCCGATGTATTCCGACTTGTACATGTGGGTTAGGTCCTGGCGGATCTGCTCCGGGCTGCCTTCGAGCGACAGGTCGTCGCGCACCGTGGTCTTGAGCACCCAATCGGCGCTTTGCAGTTCTCCCGTGCTGGCTTCCTGAATTGCGCGTTCGATGTACTGCTCCCATGCGGCACGGGTAAAAGCGCCCGGAATCGCATGGCTTCCTGCGATTAGTCCCTTGTTTTGCTCCCCGACTACTGCGGCCACCGTTACCGCCGGAAAGCGTGTGGAGGCGCGCATCTTGATTTCGCTGTAGACGCGTTCGCGCGCCGGAGTACCTTTGACGGCGAGTCTTAGCGTGTCGCGAGTCTGGTCGACCAGCGCCAGCTTGTTTTCAATCAGGGGAAAGTCGGGTTCCTGCGCCTGCGCCAGGTAGAAACCGATCAGCTTTTCAGCATGGCGGATTACCTGCTCGCGCGGCGCATTGCCGCGATTGGCTTCGAGCCAGCCGCGCCAGAAACGGGTGATCTGGTCTCCCAGATGGCTGCCGTCGATCCGATCCCGATTGGCCAGCATGAGGTAGGTCTTCAATGCGTTGTAGGCGTCTTCCGGATTAGCCGGCGAGAGATCTTTGTACGGGGATGACGCGGTGCGCCCGGATGCAGCGCTATCTGTCTCCGGGCCTTGCGGCGCGCGTGCCGCAGCCTGCAAATTGCCGGAGTTGGCATTGACCTCGGCCAGGAATGTCTCGAGATTGGCTGTGGCCGGTTCCAGCATCACCTGCCGCAATCCCTTGAAGTACTCGGAGCGCAGCTTGTTCTCGATCCGCTCACCCTGGAACAGGCCGAAGCCGAGCGCTAGCGGTTTGTCCGCGCGGTAGCGCTGCAATTGTTCCAGCCTGTCCTGCAGGATCGCCAAGGCTTCCAGGCGGGTCGCGAGGTCAGTACCCGCCTGCTGGATTTTTACCGCCTTTTCCATGTCGGCGTGCACGTTTGCCACGTATTGACGGTTGCTGACGAAGGACCAGCTCCAGCCGCCGAACAATAGCCCCAGAGCCAGAACCGCACCGTAAAAGCCGAACTGGCGTAGCAGCAGCTTGTTGCGGCTGGCGTATTGCCGCACGAGGTTGCGGTCGGCGAAGATCACAGAGGAAAACAGGTTTTTGAGGAAGAAACCCATGTTCGAGCTCACGCTCGCCGCCATCCTGCGCCCGGCGGATAGCCCGAACTGCTGGACCAGGCGTTCTCCGGTGGCGTGCGTGGCCACACCTTCCTGGATCGCGCTGGTGAAATAGAAACCGCGGAACACCGGCTTGAACTGGAATGGGTTTTCTTCAAATAGCGTCGCAATGAACATGCGCAGGTGCGGCCTGATTCCGGCGAATTCCATTGGAAAGGTCAGCACGCCAGGGCCGGCCGGCTGGCCGCGGTTGAGCGACATGCGGGTGGTGCCGAGTTCCTTGATGCCTTCGGTCAGTGTGTCGAAATGCTGATCGAACAGTGCCACCGCGTTGGCCTTGCCATCCATGTCATAGGACAGTGTGGCTCCCCACACGCGGCTGCGTTCTTCGGCATCGGAATCCTCGAAGAAGTCGACGAAGCCGGCGATCAGGTCGACCTTGGTGAACATGACGTACACCGGCACGAACAGCTCAAGACGCTCGGTCAGCTCCTGTACCCGCTGGCGCAACTGTTTTGCCAGATTGATCGTGGCCTCGGGGCGGTTGCCGGTCAGCTCCGCGATGCTGGCGACGATAACGATGCCGTTGATCGGTGCCTTGGGCCGGTATTTTTTCAGCAGGTCGAGAAAGCCAAGCCATTCGCTGCGATCCTCTTCGTGCACCGCATAGCGTCCGGCTGTATCGAGCAGGATGCCTTCGGTAGTGAAGAACCAGTCGCAATTGCGCGTGCCGCCTATGCCTTGGATGGCTTGGCCACCCTTGTCGGAGAACGGAAAATTCAAGCCCGAATTCACTACCGCCGTACTTTTCCCTGCGGCCGGGTTGCCGATCACGATGTACCACGGCATTTCATAAAGGGCGGCCTTGCCGCTGGTTTGCCCAAGCTTGGAGCCCTTGAT
This sequence comes from Noviherbaspirillum autotrophicum, assembly GCF_000818395.1. Taxonomy (GTDB): domain Bacteria; phylum Pseudomonadota; class Gammaproteobacteria; order Burkholderiales; family Burkholderiaceae_D; genus Noviherbaspirillum; species Noviherbaspirillum autotrophicum. The sequence continues at coordinate 2,404,021 of NZ_JWJG01000028.1, forward strand.
GGTCCGGATTGCATCGAGCAGGCGCTTGCGGAGGATATCCACTTCCTGTTTCTTATCTGCGGAGGCAGCCTTGACCGCCTTTTCCGCCTGGTCCTGGAACATTTGTTCCATTGATCCGGCAGATTGCCGTTTGCGCTGCCATAGCACGAACCAAGCGCCGAGCCACAGGACGCAAGCGAGCCCGAGGGCGAGAAACCTCCAATGGACGGCGATGTGGAGTGACGAGCCGGCCAGATAGATAGCGGCAAGCGCGAACAGCAGGCCGATTGCCGAGAGGGTGCGCACGTCTTTGAAGAATTCGATAATCCGGTTCATTGGGCAGTCCGTTAAACAGCGGTGGCGTTAATCTGGTGGCGTCCGGTTTCCACGGAAGGGACCAGCACGGCGGCGGTCCGGTTGACAGCGTGGTCAAGGTTAAGCACGAGGACAGGGGATGATGTGTCGGTGACGTGCTGCACGCCCGCTGCCAGGGTCGCAAGACCCGACGCGGCACCGAGGTGCCCGCATGATTCGCTGACGGCGAAGCGGCTCTGAATCGCGTCGAGGTGAGGCGTGTGTCGCGCCATGGTGCCGATGCATTCCAGAATGCGGCTGGGGCGGTGATCGGTATCGCATACCACCATGCCGACTTGGTCCGGTGCGAGGCCGGACCTCGCCAGCGCATCATGGGCAGCCAGATCCAACGCAGTGTGGGAGGGCTTGCCTGGCGCATCGGCCGAGTGGTCTCGCATGCTGGAGGATGCGCCGGCCAGGAGGCAGGCGGCAGGCACAGACAATGCATCAAGCCCCGCAGCGTTCGCGCACAGAATGCCGAATGCGCCTTCTCCTGCCATCAGGCCGTTTGGGCAGCTTGTCCCGAACAGGCTCGCGTTAGATTGCCAGTTGGCCAGCACGTCAGGGCATAGCATGGAGTCGCATGCCAGCAGGAGCAGTGCTTGTGGATCGCGTTCGTCCCGGGATTTCAGACTGAAGCGCTCCAGTTCAGCAATTGCCGATGCATCGTCTTGCTCCGTCACTAGTTCGACCTGCAGATTCCCGTCCGGGGACAGCGGTAATCGCTGCGTAAGATAATCCAGCGCCAGTTGCCATTCATGCGGGGAGAATGCATCCGGTATCATCAGCCGGACGAGAATCCGGAACTGTTTGATATGGCCGCTGGTATCGGGCGTACCGCGCAACGTTGCACCGCTTTCATCTTGGCCAATGCTATTCCGTACGGTCGCCGCGGCAAGCGCATCGCTATCGCGTTCAATCTGGCCGATCAACAGTTCGAGCAGCGCGAGTGTGCGGACGAAAGCGGCGCGCCAGCCGGATGGCGCGCTGAGATGGCAGGCAGCGTCGGCTCGTGCCAGCCAACGTTCAACGCCGACGGTATCGAGCCCCGCAACTCGGCTAGTCAGAACCGGAAAGCCGTCATCGTCTGTCAATTCCGGGTCCGGTCGCGGACGGGTGCGCCGTTCGGCGAGCATGCGTGTCAACGTGCCGGCGTCCATCGCCGCATGGGCCACAGCCCAAGCATTCAGGATAGGAAGCGCCGGGGCCGGCTGTACATTGGGCAGGCTCGGCTGCGTCATCAGATTCTCTGGCATCGCCTGGCGTGCCAGAGCATCTTGCACCCGGACTTTACGCCGCTTCAGGATAAGCATGGCGGGCAACAGAACGCATGGCAGTACGCCAAGCCAAAGGGCAATGTTCCATCCGGTGACATTCCGTTGCGTGGCCTGCCACCAATAAATGATGGTGCCCCATGTCAGAGCGATCAGGATGATCGAAATAAATATCGACTTTCTGAGCGTGCGCGACTTGCCTGTCGAAACAGCGGTTTGGGACATCAGAGGATTTGACGGACGATGGTTGGTTTGGCGAGGTGAAGCTGTTTCGGCATCGAAAGGGGGAGCTGCGGCTTATTCGCTACCTGTCGAGAATTGGCCGGAAATCAGCACTGCGCCGCAGGCAGTTACATCTCCGTGACGGGCGACAGGGCTGCCATCGATGACGACTGTCGGATCACCACTGACAATGACTGTGGTCCCGCCATGGCCTTTGCGCGGACAGGTTACCTGGTCACCGATGCGGGCAATGCGCCTGCCGTTCGCATCGGTGGTCGTGGCGCCGCCGACAACAGTGCCGCCGTGGTCTGTCACATCGCCAGTCATGATGAATGGTCTTGCCATATCTTTTCTTTAATCTTTATTATCTTTAAGTCAATTAATTCCATGGTAGCGAATAATTGTATTTAAGACAATAATATTGTTTGTTTTGCAATTTTGCGGGCTTTCTAAGTTCGACATGCCCATAATCCATCATGTGCCAGCGTCCGCCCCATACGAGTCCGGCGGTCTCGGCAAACTTGCCGTACAGTCGATAGCCTTCCATTACCCATGGATCACGTTCCGAAATCACGATCTTGCCGTTTCGAAAAAAGGCGCTATCAGCGGCAAGCCCGTATTGGTGGTAACTCTGGTAGGCTCCGGCACTCGTGACCTGAGGGCCGAGTTGCGCCAATTGCGACTGTCGTCCCGGGCTCCGGTAACCCTCGATAAGCGCCATCTGGTATCCATGGTTCTCCATTAATTTAAATACGGTCAACAGCCGCTGGCGGAACTCACTGTCGAGTAAAGTCCAGTCGCGGCTGGCATTGGCAATGTGCGGGCGAATCAGATCGAGCTCTTTGGCAAGAAACATGTCGGGAGGCAGTGCCGGTGGCGGCACCAACTGCTCGCCACGCAGTAATGCGGTAACTACGGGATCGGCCTGGACTCTTGCGTCGGGATAGTTTTCCCTTTCGGATTGCGGCGATAAAACGAGAGCAATCAGAGCTGGCAAGGCCAGCAGGCCCAGCGTAACAACCGTGATGAACGGACGATGGAGGATGCCTTGCAACGTAGCCATAATGGCCGTTGTCATGCGCTGTTGGACACGCCAACTTCCAATAGCAATGCAGTGAATCTGCAATGAGAGCCGGTTTTGTAGCGATACGAATCTGCAGCTGATCCGCCTGCGCCAAGCCTGCCGCCTTTCAGCCTGCATTACCTGCCATCCTCCGGCTACGCAGATGCCTCCATACAACAGCGCCACCAAGAGAAAGAAGGTCGTTTCATTCACAGTCAATATTCCGCCAAAATCATTGTCAAAAAAACAAATGCAAATGTTATTATAAAAACAATTTTGGATGGGCGGGTCAGGACGAAGATTGTTTTTGTGACAGGCGAGGAATGAAAGCGAAAACCACGATCAATACCGAAAAGAACACGGCGGACAGGCCATCGCTCTACAGCTTCAACAGCCGAGAACGGAATTCGGGTGAAATCTTCAGCATTCTTGATGCATTGGAGCCGCGCGTGCGCAAGAGTGCGATATGGTGGCGCGCTGCGTTGGTAGGGCTGGTTGGTGTGCTGGCCGGTTCCTTGTACCTTGTGGGCCGCGACATCGATGTCTACCACCAGTTGTCGCCAGCTGCATCCAATGAAACAGTGCTCGGGCGTACCGTGCTCAAGCGGGAGCCGCCCGAGCTGCTGCCGGTTTCAGCGGCAGCGTCGGCAGGCGCCGCGAGCACTGCCATGATAGTCGTCGAAGAGCCCTTGCATCAGGCCGTACCGCAGGCGGCGGACGACAATCCGTCGACTGCCGTTGATGAGCCCGCTGCTGACAGCCCCGGCGTCACGCTTGCATCTGCCCAGGTTGCGAAGGCGGTTGCGCCTGAGAGTGCCGGCACTGTGCATTCTGAAGCGGCGCAGACGGGGACGACGGCAAAAAAGCGGGAGAGCAGGTCGGCGCCACGCAACGTGGTCGCGGCAAAAGCCGAGCCGGATCCGCACAAGGGCAAGGACAGCGACGTTGATCTGATCGCAGCACTGGTGGCGCATGTATCGCACGGGGATGCTGACCACAAGGAAAGCAAAAGAAATGTGGGCAAGGCCGCTGTCGAGGCACGCATGGCCAGCGGGGGGGCGAAGCGCGAGCGCCGCATCGACAGCGCTCGGGATATTGTCGTGCGCAATGACGGAGACTCAACCGAGGCGCTGGTCGCGCGATGCCGTGCACTTGGCTTGATCGAGGGGGAATTGTGCCGGTTGCGCATCTGTTCAGGCCTGTGGGGGCGCGATCCTTCTTGTCCGGGCACGCCATCGTCCGAGGTGCAGTCAAGCACGGACAGGTAATCTGACTGTCACTTCCAGTCCGCCTTCCGAAGCGTTACTCAGTCGGATCGTTCCACCGTGCTGTTCGACGATGTTTCGCGCAATCGTCAATCCGAGGCCAGTTCCTCCCGTGTCGCGCGAGCGTGAATTTTCCAGCCGATAGAACGGATCGAACACCTTCTCCAGTTCGGCCTCCGGAATGCCGGGGCCGCTGTCCCTGATGCGTATCACCGCAAGACCTCCTTCGCGCACCGCGCTCACCTGAGCAGAGTGACCGTACTTCACGGCATTGTCGATCAGGTTAGTCAGGCAGCGGCGCAATGCTGTCGGGCGTGCAAGCACAGAAGCCGTGGTCGTGCCGGTTGCCGTCACGGGCTGCCCGGCATCCGCGGCGTCGGCGCAGACGCTGTCGATCAGCGAATCCAGATCCAGCGGCTGCATCGCCTCCGCCAAGTCCATGCTGCGTGCCAGGTCCAGACCCTCGCGCACCATGTCTTGCATCGCCGACAAATCGCTGATCAGCTTGGCGCGCAGCTCGGTGTCATCCACCTTTTCCAACCGCAGGCGCAAGCGCGTGAGCGGTGTCTGCAAATCGTGCGTGATGGCGGCCAGTATGTGCGCGCGTTGCCGGATATGGTGCCGGATGCGCGATTGCATGGCATTGAATGCCGCCGCCGCTTGCCGGATTTCGGTCGCGCCGCGTTCTGGCAGGGCCGGGCGGTCGATATTGTTGCCCAGTTCGGTGGCTGCCTGGGCCAACTGCTTGAGAGGGCGCATCGTCATGCGCGCGACGATCGCGGCGAGGGCCGATACGCTGAGCACGAACAGGATGCCGTAATCGAGAAAATCGGGCGGCGGCGCGAACGATGGCGGGCGCGGCGGCACAACGGTCAACCTGACCCGGGCACCGTCCTGCAGCGTCACCAGCAGCGCTTCACAGGCTGCGCGGAAATCGTGCTGCCTTCTCTGAAATGGGCGACCAGGGCGGCTCGGTGGCGTGCAGTCGGTGCTTCTGGGAAGTGCGGAAGCCACTTCGTGGCCCGGGAGCAGTCGTTGTTCGAGTCGCTGCGCAAGTTCGGATTGCGGCCTGATGTCATCTCCCGATTCTGCCAGTTGCGCCTGGATGCCGATACCGGAGGCGGCAGAAAGATAGGAGGCGCGCAGGTCGGGCGAGACGGTTTCCAGGGAAAGGATGAACTGGGCGACACGTTCGACGGCATGAAAGTCGCGGAACTGCCCAATCATGCGTTGCCGCTCGCCGAATGCGAGGAACAGGCTCAGCAGTGCGCTGACGACGACGCCGGATACCAGGATCAGAATGATCCGGCTTGTCATCGACTGGAAGACGGACTTCATCATTCCTTGTCCACCTGGGTGGCAAGGACATAGCCCTCGTTGCGGACGGTCTTGATGATTTGTGGCGAACGCGCGTCCTCGCCCAGCTTCTGGCGCAGACGACTGATCTGCAGATCGATCGAGCGGTCGAACGGGTCTGCGTCGCGGCCTTGCGTCAGGTTGAGGAGGTGGTCGCGGCTCAGAACGCGGTTGGCATGTTCAAGGAAAATTTTCAGCAGGCGGAACTCGGCGCCCGACAGTGCCACCACGACGCCTTCCGGGTTGACCAGGTGGCGCGCCGTGAAATCCATGGTCCAGCCGGCGAAGCGCACCTGGCGCGGTTCGTCATGCTCCAGGTGCGGCGGCAGCGCCTGGGTGCGCCGCAGTACGCTGCGGATGCGCGCGAACAGTTCGCGCGGCTCGAACGGCTTCGGCACATAATCGTCGGCGCCCATTTCCAGACCAAGAATCCGGTCGACTGGCTCGCCGCGCGCAGTGAGCATGATGACCGGGATATTGGAGCGGGTGCGCAGGTTGCGGCACAGCGTGAGTCCGTCGTCGCCAGGTAAATTGAGGTCGAGCACGATCAGGTCGACGCGCGCTTCGTCGAGCGTCCTCCACATGGCCTTGCCGTCGCTGGCAGTCAGCGTACGATAGCCGTTTTTTTCCAGATACTCGGCTAGCAGCGAGCTGATCTCGCGGTCGTCGTCGACGATCAGGATGTGAGCGGGGTTTTCCATAGACGCAATTATGGCGATTTGAGGGTTGGCGGACGTAGCGGAATTGTATCGTGCTGTTTCTTTCGCTGCGCCTGATACAGCGCGATACAAATCGGCCGCCGCCGGTTACATGCGCGTACAACATGCTGATATGCGGACATCGATGCGTTACATCTGCAGGGCATGATGGGAGCCGTGCAAGGAGCTGCTTCGGCACACGTTGAACCGGCCTCCGACGAGGCGGTCTTGTAACTCGATATAAGGAAAGACGATGACATCATTTCGCAAACATCTGTTGATTGGCATGACTGCACTCAGCCTGGGCATCGGTTCAGTAGCGTCGCTGGCGCAGACGCCCGCAGGTGGCCCCATGGGCGGAGCGGGCGCCATGGGCGACCATGGCAAGTTCGGGGAGCGCATGAAGGAACACATGGCCAAGCGCGCAGCGGAATTGCATGACAAGCTCAAATTGAATCCGACTCAGGAAAAAGCGTGGAACGCCTACATGGACAAAGTGAAGCCGGGCGAGCTGCCGGCGCGCCCGGATCGGGCGGAACTGGACAAGCTGACCGCGCCGGAGAGAATGGAGCGCAGGCTGGCGCACATGAAAGACGCAGAGAAGCGCATGGAGCAGCATGTCGCCGCAACCAAGGAGTTTTACGCGGTGCTGACGCCGGAACAGAAGAAGATCTTCGATGAAGAGTTCCGCCATGGCGCCGGCAGGCACTGGCAGGGCGGCCCGCGCCGCTGATGTCATCCTGCTGAGTTTTCGGCAGCGATGGCGGTCCGGGACTCGGCGCCCGGGCCGCCGTTCAATGCAGCTTGATGCGCGGCCGTGTCAGATCGATCGTTTCGGCCAGCGTGCCGAGTATGGTATGAAACAAGCCGTTGACCGTGATCTGATGCTGCTTGTGCAGCGTCCAGTACATCCATTTGGCGATTGTGCCCTCGATGAATACCGAGCCGCGCGCGATCGAGCCCATCAGGCTTCCCACTGCGCTGTAATCTCCGAGAGACACCAGCGAGCCGCGATCCCGGTAGGTAAATTCCAGCAGCGGCTTTCCCTCCAGCATTCTTACAAACGACTTGGCCAGCATCTTCGCCTCCTGATGCGCTGATTGTGCGCGGGGCGGCACGGTGCTTTTGCCGTCATCACGCGGACAGGCGGCGCAGTCGCCCATGGCGAAAACTGACGAATCGCGCGTGGTCTGCAGGGTGCGCTGCACCACCAGCTGATTGATGCGGTTTGTTTCCAGGCCGTCGAGGTTCTTCATGAAATCGGGGACCTTGATGCCGGCGGCCCATACGACGATATCGCTCGGTATGAACTTGCCGCTGGCCATTTTCACGCCTTCCTGCGTGACTTCCGTCACTCGCTCGTTGGTATGGGTTTCGATGTGTAGGCCGTGCAGTTCATGCGTCACGGCATTCGAGAGCCGTTCCGGCAGTACGTTCAGCAGGCGAGGCGAGGCTTCCACGATGACGATACGGATATCCTTCTCAGGATCGAAATTCGCCAGGCCATAGCTGGAAATGGCCTTTGCCGTCATGTGCAGTTCCGCAGACAGCTCCACGCCGGTGGCGCCGCCGCCGATGATGGTGACGGTGAAGTGTTCCCCGTTTGGCCGAGGTCTGGCCTGCGCTCGCAGACAGGAGTTGATCAGGCGCTGGTGAAAGCGCTCGGCTGCATCCGGGGAGTCGAGCATGATGCTGCGTTCGCGCACCCCCGGCGTGCCGAAGTCGTTGGTCTGACTCCCGATGGCGATGACCAGCGTGTCATAACCGATGGCTTGCCGCGGCAGGATTTCCTGGCCGTCTTCGTCGTAGGTCGGCGCTAGGTAAACTTCCTTCTTTTCGCGGTTCAGGCCGTCCATGCGGCCCAGGCGAAACCTGAAATGGTAGTCGCGCGCCAGCGCAAGATACTCGATTTCATCGACATGGCTGTCCATGGTCCCGGCCGCCACCTGATGCAGCAGCGGCTTCCATAAATGGGTTCGGGCGGCGTCCACCAGGGTGATTGTCGCCTTGCCTTTTTTGCCGAGTTTCTTGCCGAGGCAGACCGCGAGTTCCAGTCCGCCCGCGCCACCGCCGATTACCGTAATACGGTGTGGCGTGGCATTCGAGAGCTGGCTCAAATTGAACTCCATGTTATAAAACTGGTTAAAAATAGCAGTGATACGGCGTTGGACTGGACACTCTTGCAAAAATTGCAGCATCTATGGCGGTCGCTTCGAAATTTCGGGGCGACTTGTCCATTGCTCGCTGTTGGACCGTGGGTGACGTAAACGTCAATCTGGAGCCAGTTGATCCATGTCAAACAAATCGCCTATTCCGTTTGTTAAATTGGCGCCGGCATCATTCACGACTATCGCAGCGTGTAGCGCCAGTTCGCGCGAACACCTTCAACAATCCTCAGGGACACGGCATGAAAATTCTTATCGCAGTAGACGGGTCGCCCTATACTGCCAAGGCAATCAAGCATGTGGTTGCGCATCTCGACTGGTTCCGCGGGGAGCCGGAACTGCATCTGCTTCATGTCAAATTGCCAATTCCGCCGGGCCGTTCACGTGCTTTCCTGGGCGAGGAAGCGATCAAGCGCTACTATGACGAGGAAGCGCGTGATGCGCTGACCTCCGCGGAAAAACTTCTGCGCAAGCATGAGCTTCCCTATGTGGCGAGCTACAAGGTGGGCGAGGTGGCCGAGGAGATTCGCGACTATGCGAAGAAGCACAAGATCGACATGATCGTGATGGGATCGCATGGACATGGTGCGCTCCAGAATCTGGTGATGGGCTCGATCGCGACTAAAGTCTTGGCATGCACCAGCGTGCCGGTACTGATCGTGCGTTAAGCGGCCACCTCCGCATATTCATGAACAAGCAAATCACGATCCAGGAACAGCTATGAGCATCGGAAAAATCAAGGTTCAGGATTTCCTGGCACGGCTTCCGTTGTTCAATGACGTCGACCCGGAAGAGCTCGACCATATTGCGGAATCGACTACCGAACTGCATGTGCCGCGCGGCCAGCAGATATTCCGGCGCGGCGACCCCTGTGTCGGCTTCCATACGGTGGTGTACGGACAGGTCAAGCTGTCCTTCGTCTCGCCCGGCGGAAGCGAAAAGGTAGTCGAGATTATCGGCCCCGGCCACAGCTTCGGTGAAGCCCTGATGTTTATGGAAAAGCCGTATATCGTGTCGGCGCATGCGCTGGCCGATTCGCTGCTGCTGCATGTGGCGAAATCTGCGGTGTTCGATGAACTGCAGCGGGACCCGAAATTCGCGCGCAAGATGCTGGCGGGATTGAGCCGGCGCCTGCACGGATTGATCTGCGACGTGGAAGCTTATTCACTGCGCTCCGGGGCGCAACGAGTTATCGGCTATCTGCTGAAGGAAGAAACGCCGGCCGACGGCGACCAGATTCGCCTGGAGGTCAGCAAGAACGTGCTGGCTTCGCGCCTGAACCTGACGCCGGAACACTTTTCCCGCATCCTGCATGAACTAGCCAACGAGGGGCTGATCGGCGTCGATGGACGCAACATCACTATCTTCGATATCGAACGACTGCGCAATTACGGCGGCTGACTATGCGGGTGTGGGCGTGGCGGCCGCCCGGGTTAGAAAACGCCGGTAGATGCGCGCTGTCGTCATCAGGTTAAACCCCAGCCAGCAGGAAGAGATGCCGAACGCGATTGCTGCCACATGTGTCAGGTACTCCGGCCAGATCGCGCTCGCGACCAGTAGCAAGAGCGCGGCGACGTGGGCGCGGAACTGGCTTTCAGCCACGCCGTCAGGGAGTATTTGTTTGACGTTCGGCGCTTTCGTGCATCCCCCGGTTAGCTGGTTCTGCAGGTGATACCACACCAGGAACGGCACAATTTTGTACAGCATGCCATTGATGACGGAGTAGGCGAATCCAACGATGAACAAGATTCCGAGCAGGAAGGGGAAGGCGCGCGACAATGCAAATTGCGGTAGCAACTCGCCAACGATCCACAGTGCCATGCACGTCAGCAGGCTGAGCAGCGAAGTGCGCCAGAACAAGGTAGTAGGATCTGGCTTGGGGCGCTTCCTGTGCCACAGCAGGTAGAGCGTGGTGACACCGAATACGGCAAAACCGCCATACAGCAATTCGGACGATAGCGCGTTCAGCAGCGTGTGCCGCCCTTCGGACAAGGTCGCAATTACCGACCAGATCCCAAGCGACGCGAACAGTACGCGACTCAGCCAGCGCGTCACGCTCTGTGGATAGACCGGGGTCACCTGGAACATCGGAACGACCTGGTAAGCCACGCCGATGATCAGCAAGCCCACCCAGCCCAGCAGCCCCCATGCGACATGCAGTCGGACTACGCGCTGCAGCGGGACCGGCAGCTGCCAGGCAAAGAGGCTGGCAGCAGACGCGCCGAGCACGACCGCGATGGCGAGCGCGGCAAGCGCGAAGCGAATCGCGGTAATCATGTCGCTGCGCCCTGGAGCGCGCCACAAACCGTATGCGCAAACGAAGAGCAATATGCCGAATGCGCTGAGCAGCAACGGTACGGCGATTTGGAACAGGGGCACCAGGCCGAGCAGGAAGCCGAGCGCCAGTGCGGCGGCGCCGGCCGTCAGGCAGGCGTGTATGACTGCGGCGGTGGTCTGTGGACGGGGAATATTGATTCCGGCGACAACCGACAATATCTGAAGCAAGGCGCCGCTCATGGCGCTGGCAAGAAAGCCGAGCGTCAGCAGGTGGGTCAGCGCCAGCGCGGCGGGCGACCAGCGCGTGGCAAGTGCCTCAGGGCCGTACCAGAGAAGAATGGCCGCTGCGGCGACAGCAAATAGTGGCGCAGTGAGAAAGAATCTGAGCGGCACCGTCAGGGCCGGGGTTTGCTCGAACGACAATACGCGTTGCATTACTTTTGCCAGATCAGTATTTCATACAGGTGATCATCGCGGCACTGGGTGCGGTAGGCATAACCGTTATTGCCAAGTATGCGGTATAGCGGAATCGGTTCGCGGTGGATCAGGACGCGCAGGCGCTTGCCGGGCGGCAGAGTCGATAGTGCGTCAAGTATGCGCTCCATCGGCTCGGGCGGTTCCAGCCAGCAGACGTCGAGCGCAATTTCGTCGTCGGGCTGCGTCATGCGGGTGCGTCGATGCTGGTCATCGCGCTGATGATTTCTTCCTGTCGGCCCGACAGTACGCGGTCGGCCATGAGATACAGAATGCTTTCTTCCTTCATGTTGTGCTGCTGCATCATGGTGTTCAGCGTTTCGGAATGACCGAGGTAACTCTCGGCATCGCGTGCAGCCAACGCATCGCGCATCAGGGCCACGATGGAACGTAGTTGCTGATGCTCCATGCGCATGACCGCAGTCGGGCCGGCGCTGCTGCCGGTCGCCTGCTCAAACTCCGGGAACATGACTTTTTCTTCCATCGTGAAGTGGCGCTCCAGCGCCTCGGTGAACTGTGCCAGGCTGACCTCGGCTTGCTCCCAGGCGCCGTTGCTGACGTTTGTTTCCGCCTGAATGAAAAAATCATCGCAACGGGTGTGATCGCTACCGAGGTAGCTCGAGATGGCGTTCATGTATCTTGCCTTTCCTGATTGATTGCTGGGAATTGTCACACCCCGGAGTCCCGTGAATCCTTGATGCAAGTTAAGGTTTGCCGGGCAAGCTCTGAATTACATTGGCTTCGAACACAGGAGGATGCCGGAAGATCCATGGCAATTCGAGACGATAGAAATGAAATAGCGTCAAGTCCGGAATAATTGATTCAAATCAATCAAATTGCGCGCCTCGTTTGTTACATTCGCACGTCTCATACCATCTGAAGGACCGCTGTGCTGCAGACCGCATTTCAACATCTCAAAATCAAAGGCAAGCATCTGTTGCCTATCGTGCAAGGTGGTATGGGGGTAGGGGTGTCTGCACACCGTCTCGCTGGTAGTGTAGCCAGTCTGGGCGGCGTCGGTACTATTTCCAGCGTCGACTTGCGTCGTCATCATGCGGACCTGATGGCACAGAGCGGCAAGTCGCGCGACCGCGCATTGATCGACCGCGTCAACCTGATCGCACTGGATCGCGAAATCAAGGCTGCTAAGGCGATTGCTTCCGGCGCGGGCGTGGTTGCAGTCAATATCATGCGCGCAGTTTCCGAATACGCGAACTACGTGAAGCAGGCATGCGCCAGCGGCGCGGAGGCAGTGGTGTGCGGCGCGGGTTTGCCGCTTGACCTGCCGGAGCTGACTGCCGATCACCCGAACATCGCTATCATCCCGATCCTTTCGGACGTACGCGGCATCGCGCTGATCCTGAAAAAATGGATGCGCAAGAACCGCTTGCCGGATGCAATCGTGATTGAAAATCCGCGTTATGCGGCCGGACACCTGGGCGCCGCGCGCCCGGAAGACGTGAATAATCCGAATTTTGCTTTCCCGGCCGTGCTGGACGGTACGCGCGAATTGTTCAAGGAACTCAACATCGAGCGCGAGAACATTCCCTTGATTACCGCCGGCGGCATCCATACGCATGAGCAGGTGCGCGAGCTGATCGGCATGGGTGCCGACGCCGTCCAGTTGGGTACGGCGTTCGCCGTGACTGAAGAAGGCGACGCGCACATCAACTTCAAGCGGGTGCTGGCCGAGGCCAGGCCGGAAGACATCGTGACCTTTATGAGCGTGGCAGGATTGCCGGCGCGCGGTGTGAAAACGGAATGGCTCGCGAATTACCTCGAAAAGGAAGCGAAGCTGCAAAGTAAGGCCAAGCAGAAGCCATGCGAGGTCGGTTTCGACTGCCTGCAGCAATGCGGCCTGCGTGACGGCATCGCCAAGTCCGGCCAATTCTGTATTGATACCCGCCTGGCATTCGCGATGAATGGTGATGTCAAGCGTGGCCTGTTCTTCCGTGGCTCGGAAAAACTGCCGTTCGGCAGCGAGATCCGTTCCGTGCGCGAACTGATCGAGTATCTGCTCAACGGTGTGCTTCCGGCCAAGCGCGAGCAAGGCGCCGGCTTCGCGCAGGTCGTGCCGGTATAAGCCAGCGATGAGCCACTCCCAGACTGATCATTTTTTTGAAGAAAGCCGCCGTGCCGCAGTCCGAACCATCCATTGAACTAGTCTGTCCCGCTGGCAGCCTGCCGGCGCTCAAAACCGCCGTAGACAATGGCGCCGATTGCGTCTATCTCGGTTATCGCGATGCCACCAATGCTCGCAATTTCGCCGGATTGAATTTCGACGAAGGCGCCATCGAAGAGGGCATCCGTTATGCGCACGATCGCGGCCGCAAGGTCTTGCTGGCGCTGAATACCTATCCGCAAGCAGAAAACTGGGCGCCGTGGCGTGCTGCGGTCGACCGTGCGGCCCAGGCTGGCATCAATGCCATCATCCTGGCCGATCCGGCGCTGATGAAATATGCCGCCGAGCGTTACCCGTCGCTGCGACTGCATTTGTCGGTGCAGGGCTCGGCGACCAATTTCGAGGCAATTAACTTTTATCATCAGCGCTTCGGCATTCAGCGCGCGGTGCTGCCGCGCGTGCTGTCGCTGGAACAGGTGGAGTACGTCACCCAGAACACGCCGGTGGAAATCGAAGTGTTTGGTTTCGGCAGCCTGTGCGTGATGGTGGAAGGCCGCTGCGCGCTGTCGTCCTATGTGACGGGAGAGGCGCCGAATACTCACGGTGTGTGTTCGCCCGCCAAGGCCGTGCGCTGGCAGCAGACCCCCAAGGGGCTGGAGTCGCGCCTGAACGGCGTGCTAATCGACCGTTACGAAGACGGCGAGAACGCCGGCTACCCGACGCTGTGCAAGGGGCGTTTCGACGTCAACGACGAGAATTACTACGCGATCGAGGAACCGACCAGCCTCAATACGCTGGAATTGCTGCCGCAGTTGGCGGCAATGGGTGTGCGGGCGATCAAGATCGAAGGCCGCCAGCGTAGCCCTGCGTACGTGGGGCAGGTAACCAAGGTATGGCGCGAAGCGATCGACAATTGTCTGGCCAGCGCGCAGCGTTATTCGGTCAAGCCGGCCTGGATGACGGAACTGAACAAGGTGGCGGAAGGGCAGCAGCACACGCTGGGTGCTTATAACCGGCCGTGGAAATAGGAAGTACAAGATGACACTGAAGCTCGCCTTAGGCCCCGTTCTATATTTCTGGCCGCGCGACCGGATGTTTGAGTTTTACCAGGAAATCGCGAACTCGCCGGTGGACATCGTCTATCTCGGCGAAGCAGTTTGCTCGCGCCGGCGCGAGTTGCGACTTTCCGATTGGTTCGACATTGCCGACCTGCTCGTCGCGTCGGGCAAGGAAGTGGTACTGTCGACCCAAGCCCTGCTGGAGTCGAAGACCGACATCGGCACACTTCATCGCATTACCGAAAACGGACGCTTCATGGTCGAGGCGAACGACATGGGTGCGGTACACTGCGTGGCGGGAAAGGTGCCTTTCGTGGCCGGCCCGCACCTGAACATCTTCAACCCGCCAACACTGGAGTTCATGGCGGAAACCGGTGCCAAGCGCTGGGTGATGCCGCTTGAAATGTCCGGCGAGAGCCTGAAGCATATGCAGCAGGCGCGTCCTGCCGGCATGGAAACCGAAGTGTTTGCGTATGGCCGTATGCCGCTTGCGTTCTCGGCACGTTGCTTTACGGCGCGCCATCGCAACCTGCCGAAGGACGACTGCCGGTTTACGTGCATGGAGTTCCCCGACGGCCTGGCGCTGAAGACCAAGGAGGGGCAGCATTTCCTCACGCTTAACGGCATCCAGACGCAGTCGGCCCTGGTGTATAACCTGATCCATGAGCTGGGCGCGATGCGCGAACTGGGGGTGGACGTGGTTCGCATCAGTCCGCAGTCGCAGCAGACCGACCGGATCATCGCATTGTTCCGGGACGTGCTGGACAACAAGACCAGCGCCCAGGAGGCGATGCGGCAGATGGAGCCGCTGATGCCGGACCAGCCCTGCAACGGGTACTGGCATGGCAAGCCGGGCCTGGACCGCATGGTGGCATAAATACAATGTACTACGGCGAACGGTTCAACAGCATCAGCCACCTGATCGGCGCGCTGTTCGCCGCAGCGGGTGCAATTGTGTTGATCTTCGTCGCCGCGCAGCTTGGGGATCCCTGGAAGATCGTCAGCTTCAGCATTTACGGCGCCATGCTGATCACGTTGTATGTCACCTCGACGCTTTATCACAGCGTGCGCGGACACGCCAAGGATGTCATGCGCAAGCTGGACCATTGCGCGATCTATCTGCTTATTGCCGGCAGCTATACTCCCTTCACGCTGGTATCGCTGCGCGGACCGTGGGGCTGGTCACTGTTCGGTACGATCTGGGGGCTGGCGCTATTGGGCGTGGTCCAGGAGCTGTGGCTGGCAAGGGGCGCGCGCATCTTGTCACTGGTGATCTACGTGCTGATGGGGTGGCTGGCGCTGGTCGCGATTGTCCCGCTTATTTCGGCGCTTAGCTGGGACGGCTTTGTCTGGCTGGCGGCCGGCGGCCTGTTCTATACGGTCGGGATCATCTTCTATGCGACCGATGAAAAGCTGCGTCACGGCCACGGCGTATGGCATCTGTTCGTATTGGGCGGCAGCGCCACCCACTATTTTACTGTGCTGTTCTATGTCGCGTGATCGCGCATGAAAATGTTTTAACGAGGGCTTTTCCATGAATCAAAACCGCTTTCTGTTGCCCGAGCCGGTAGGCAAGCTGTTGTCGCTGCTGCCGGTCTTTCCGGGTTCGCTGCTGTTCGCCACGGGCTTGAACCTGGCGCTGAAAGGCAATTTGCCGGAAGACGTGCGTCAAACCCTGAATGGCAAAAAGCTGCGCATCAAGGTCAGCGATGCGTGCCTGTCTTTCGACTTCCAGTGGAATGGCAGCCGCTTCGCTGCCGTTCAGCCGGTGGGCGAGCCGGACCTGACGATCTGCGCTAGTGCTCATGACTTCCTGCTGCTGGCGCGCCGCCAGGAGGATCCGGATACCTTGTTCTTCAGCCGCCGTCTGCTGATGGAAGGCGATACTGAATTGGGTTTGCTGGTAAAGAACACGCTCGATGCGATCGATCTGCCGGTATTCGAGTTGGGGCGCCTGGCGCCGGCCCGCGTGCTGGGTCGCATTATTCCTGGCGCCGGCCGCAGTCAGTCCTGAACGGCGCGGAGGGCCGAGCATGCCGTCCAAGGACCCGCATTTTCCCCTGGTGTACTCATGCTCCGGATGTTCCAGCGTCGCGCAGATGGCAAACCATGTCGCAGTGCAGCTGGATCGTCGCGGAATCGCCGAAATGTCGTGCATCGCCGGTGTAGGTGGCGATGTGCCGCATCTGCTCAAAATTGCCCGTTCCGGCCGCCCCATCATTGCGCTGGACGGCTGTCCCCTGGCGTGCACCAAAAGCACCCTGGCCCGGCATGACATCGTGCCGGATCACTATCATCAGTTCAACGACTACGGCGTGAAGAAGCGCTATCACACCGACTTCGATGTACAGGACGCGGAAAAAATCATCGAGAAGGTCGCCGCCTCGCTTGATGTAGCAACTGCCGCGTTCGGGTCCACCGCCAAATAAGGCGCGCCGAAGGCACCGCAACACTGGGCTGTGCCGGTGCTGCTCAGTTCATTTCAATCGAAGTCTTCCGAAGGAAAGAGGCAGAAATGGCAGCAGGGCGCATTGCAATGCGCCCTGCTGCTGCGCCTATGCGCGACGCAACGTAAATTGAGGAAAGAGGAGTGACAGCTTGTGCTCCAGCTCTGCGCGCGGATAGCCGGCCATTGCAGTGGCATTGAGCGTCCTGTCTTTGCATCCTTGGGACCGGAACACCTGCAGCGCATAATTGGCCACGCCCATGCCGGCAAGCTCGCGTGCCAGTTGTTCAATTCTGTCTTCCGGCAGCAGCGTCGGGTGTGCCGTGGTGCGCACTTCGTATTTGACACCCGAAGCAAGTACGGCTGCCAGCGATGCGCGCGCCGGGGCGCCGCTGTCAGATACGCCGGTAACGCTCTCGTACTCGTCGAAGGGCGCCTTGACGTCGATGCCGACCCAGTCAACCAGCGGCAGCACTTCCTCTAGTTGCCGCGGATAGGCGCCGCCGGTATGCAAGCCCACTTCGAAGCCGAGCTTGCGTACATCGCGCATGGCTTCGCCAAGGCCGGGATCGAGGGTTGGTTCGCCGCCGGAAAATACCACGCCATCAATCAGCCCAACGCGCTTTCGCAGCAGGCCGAGTACGCGCGACCATTGCAGCGGGCTCTTGTGCGGACGAGGCTGCAGATGCGGATTGTGGCAGTAGCCGCAGCGCCATGCGCAGCCTTGCGCGAACACGACTGCGGCCAGCTTGCCGGGAAAGTCGGTCGCGGTGAACGGCGTGATGCCGCCCACCTTCAGCAAGCGCTGCGCCGGCTCAGTCGCTGTGCTGCGCGCACTGCTCACTGAAATACTTACGCTCATGAAATTCTCCTTTCTTGCCTATATTAAATGAGGACAGCGGTCGGTGGTAGCCCATTACGCGTGTCCAGATTTCGCACGGCTGGCGCTCGGCATCAGTCAGGATGATTTGTTTCTTCGCCAGCGCGGCTTGGTTGCTCAGATCGGTCATGCTTTTCCTCCTATCGGGTTGATGTAGACGGTTATTACAGCGATTCCGCTTCTCTTTCCTTGCGCGCGACGATCTCCGCATCGCACTTCGGGCAGAACTCGTGGCTGCCGCTCAGATAGCCATGCTTCGGACAGATCGAGAAGGTCGGCGTCACCGTGATGTAGGGCAGTCGGAAGCGCGACAGCGCTCGCTTGACCAGGGAGCGGCAGGCATCGGCGCTGGAGATTGCTTCAGTCATGTACAGGTGCAGCACAGTGCCGCCGGTGTACTTGCGCTGCAGATGGTCCTGGCGCTCGAGCGCCTCGAACGGATCGTCGGTAAAGCCGACCGGCAGCTGCGACGAATTGGTGTAGTACGGCTTGTCCTTCGTTCCGGCCTGCAGGATTTCCGGGAAACGCTTGCGGTCTTCCTTGGCGAAGCGGTAGGTCGTGCCTTCGGCCGGCGTGGCTTCCAGGTTATACATGTGGCCGGTCTGGTCCTGGAATTGGAGCATGCGTTCGCGCACGCGGTCGAGCAGGCGCACCGCAAACGCATCGCCCCATTCGGTCGTGATGTCGTGTTCGTCGGCAGTAAAGTTACGGATCATTTCATTGATGCCGTTGACGCCAAGTGTCGAGAAGTGATTGCGCAGCGTGCCGAGGTAGCGCTTGGTATACGGGAATAAGCCGTTGTCCATGTGACGCTGGATAACCTTGCGCTTGATTTCGAGGCTGCTCTTGCCAAGTTCCAGCAATTCGTCCATGCGCGCCAATAGGCCTTCCTCGTCGCCGCGATACAGATAGCCGAGGCGCGCGCAATTGATCGTCACCACACCGAGCGAGCCGGTCTGCTCGGCCGAGCCGAACAATCCGTTGCCGCGCTTGAGCAGTTCGCGCAGGTCGAGCTGCAGGCGGCAGCACATCGAGCGGATCATGTTCGGCGAGAGCTCGGAATTGATGAAGTTCTGGAAGTAGGGCAAGCCGTAGCGTGCCGTCATCTCGAACAGCAGTTCCGCATTCGGGCTGTCCCAGTTAAAGTCGCGCGTGATGTTGTAGGTGGGGATGGGGAAGGTGAAGACGCGGCCCTTGGCGTCGCCTGCCATCATGACCTCGATGTACGCGCGGTTGATCATGTCCATCTCGGCCTGCAGGTCGCCGTAGGTGAACGACACTTCCTTGCCGCCAATGACGGGTACCTGTTCGCGCAGGTCTTCCGGACAGACCCAGTCAAATGTCAGGTTGGTGAACGGCGTCTGGGTACCCCAGCGCGACGGCACGTTCAGGTTGTATATAAGTTCCTGCATCGTCTGCCTGACGTCGTCATAGCTCAGGTTGTCCAGCCGGATGAAGGGCGCCATGTAGGTGTCGAACGAGCTGAATGCCTGCGCGCCGGCCCATTCGTTCTGCAGCGTGCCGAGGAAGTTGACAATCTGGCCGACGGCGCTCGACATGTGTTTCGGCGGCCCGGACTCGACCTTGCCCGGCACACCGTTCAGGCCTTCGTTGAGCAGCGTGCGCAGCGACCAGCCGGCGCAATAGCCGGACAACATGTCGAGGTCGTGGATGTGGATGTCGGCGTTACGGTGCGCTTCGCCGACTTCCGGTGGATATACGTGATTCAACCAGTAATTCGCGATCACCTTGCCGGAGACGTTCAGGATCAAGCCGCCGAGCGAATAGCCCTGGTTGGCGTTGGCGTTGACGCGCCAGTCGAGCTGCTGCAGGTATTCATTCATGGACGATTCGACATCGACCAGTGTCTTGCGATCGTTGCGCAGCTTCTTGTGCTGCTCGCGATAGATGACGTAGGCGCGCAGTGTCTTGCGGTAGCCAGCGTCGAACAGTACTGCCTCGACGGCGTCCTGAATCTGCTCGATGTGTGGCGCGGTCGAGCCTTGCAACTGAATGCGTTGCATGACTGTTTGCAGCGTCAGCGACTCCGCTTCTTCATGTCCGAATTCGCCGGTGGCTTGGCCGGCGCGCAGCAGCGCGGACAGGATTTTGTTGGGATCGAACGGCTTAGTGCTGCCGTCGCGCTTGATGATATGGGTGAGGAACGTGATTGCGCGCTGCGTCATTGCATCTCCTGTGTGGCACAACATATTGTGGTTGTGGCGATATTAGTCACTAAATATGGTGTCGACAACGCCGGTACTGGAAATTTTCTAATTTCTTGATCTGGAATAAGTGAAGACTTTCATGCCGTGATGGCCTGAAATCATTGAGAGAAATTAATTTCAATCGGGCGGCGCCAATTGGCGCGATCTGACAAGTTGACGCTATGCAGATGTATTGCAGAGTGATCACACTTTGGGATAGTTCGCGCGAACTAGAAGGGCTTCGATGAGATAGGTCGAAAGGAGTAGAGGGCTATTCACTTCGGCAGCGCGCCTCCTCCCTCCAACGGATACCGCATATTTCCCAAAAGACATATGCTTCTGCCGTCGTCTTCCACAACAAATCCAAGTTTCTTCAAATAAATACGAGCAGGAATTGCTTGATGCAAATCATTTGTTGAATACCCCTAGTAAATATATGCTTTCTCGCGCAATTTTGCGTTAGGAACATCTCGGAAAAATCCTTGGAGTTCACTTGGGCAAAATTGATCTAGGTCATATTTTTTGCGGAGGAGTGCCGCCGATAATATGTCTTGGCAATGCATCTTTAATTTGATTTTTAGCAACACATTTTTGTTAATTCAACGGCATCCGATAGAGGAAAGGTAAACATGGACAACGCCAAGAAGACCAAGTTGAATAAAGAGGAGCCGGCAGTCGGTGCTCGTCGCCGGTTTCTGGGTCAGAGCGCATTGCTCGGGCTCGCGGGCGCTGGTCTTTTGACCGGCTGTAAGGAAGATGCTCCGGTAACGAAAGCAGCGTCGGCTTCCGCAAGTGGACACGCAGCACGCCTGACGAGCGAAGTGGAGCCGGGCCAGTTGGACGACTACTATTCGCTCTCCAGCGGCGGCCACTCGGGTGAAATGCGTATTTTCGGTATTCCTTCCGGTCGCACGATCAAGCGTATTCCGGTGTTCAACATCGACCCGATGACCGGCTGGGGTATTACCAACGAATCAAAGGCGATCATTGGCACTAACCCGGATGGCAGCCTGAAGTACACCACCGGCGACACCCACCACGTGCACGGCAGCTACAAGGACGGTACTTACGACGGCAAGTACCTGTGGGTCAATGACAAGATGCATTCGCGGATCGCGCGCATTCGCATGGATACCATGGAATGCGACAAGATCACCCAATTGCCCAACGTCATGGGCTACCACGGCACCTTCCCGGACAAGCGCGACCCGGTTGATCCGAACATCAACTACACCACGCGCGTGTTCTGCGGCGGTGAATTCCACATGCCGCTGCCCAACGACGGCCACGACCTGGATGATCCGAGCAAGTGGGGTGTGCTGTTCTCGTGCGTCGATGCGGAATCGATGGAAGTGCGCTGGCAAGTGCGTATCGACGGCAACTGCGACTTGGTCGCGACCTCGTATGACGGCAAGTATGCTTGCTCCAACCAGTACAACACCGAGAATGCCGCCGACCAAGCCGGCATGATGTCCGCCGAGCGCGATGCCTGCGTGTTCTTCGACATCGCTCGTATCGAGAAGATGATCAAGGATGGCAAGTTCACCACGATCGGCAAGTCCAAGGTGCCGGTTGTTGATGGTCGCAAGGCAGCGAACCAAGATCCGAAGACTGCGCTCACCTGCTATGTGCCGGTCGGCAAGAATCCGCACGGCGTGAACGCTAGCCCGGACGGAAAGTACATGGTCTGCTCCGGCAAACTGTCGCCGACCGCGACCGTGATCGAAGTAGCGCTGGTTGAGAAGTGGTTCAACGGCGAGCTGAAGACCGAACGCGATGCAGTCGTTGCGGAACCGGAAATCGGCCTCGGCCCGTTGCATACCGGTTTCGACGGCAAGGGCAATGCCTTCACGACCCTGTTCCTGGACAGCCAGATCGTCAAGTGGAACGTCGATGCCGCGATCAAGCAGTTCAAGGGCGACAAGAACGCGAAGGTCATCCTGGATAAGGTCGACGTGCACTACCAGCCGGGCCATGGCTATGCCTCGATGGGCGAAACCAAGGAAGCCGACGGCAAGTACTACAACTCGGGCAACAAGTTCTCGAAGGATCGCTTCCTGCCGGTCGGCCCGCTGCATGTCGAAACCGAGCAGCTGATCGACATCACCGGCGACAAGATGCGCGTCATCTCCGACCACACTGCGTATCCGGAACCGCATGACGCCATCATCGTGCGCCGCGATGTCGTCAAGACGCGCCAGATCTACAACATGGACGACTTCCCGAATGCGGTCAAGCCGGAAAATGCCGGTATTACCCGCAATGGCAATAAGGTCCACGTGCGTATGATGTCCGTCGCACCGGCCTATAGCATTCCGGTGATTAAGGTGAAGAAGGGTGACGAAGTCACGATCACGCTGACCAACCACGACAAGGTGGAAGATCTGACCCACGGTTGCGCAATCCCGATGTACAACATCAACTTCATCGTCAATCCGCAGGAAACCAAGTCGGTAACCTTCAAGGCCGACAAACCGGGTGCTTATTGGATTTATTGCACCCACTTCTGCCACGCGCTGCATCTGGAAATGCGTAGTCGTTTCCTGGTGGAGGCATAACAGGTACCCGGTGCTTTGCGTAGGGCGGGCACGGCAGTCCCGCCCTACGGTTTTTTTAGAGCCTGTTTCCATGCGGAGCAGGCTCTGATGAAAGGCCTTTCGTCGCTCCCCCCTCGCGCAGGAAGAAGCACTCAATCAACGCATGCCGATCAGGATATTTCGGAAATGCTCAAGCAAATCAACATGAATTTCTCTCATCGCCGGCAATGGCTGTTGCAGCTGGCTATGGTCCTTTGGGTTGCAATCGCCAGCCTGCTGATCGCGCCGCGCGCCGGTGCCTCGATGTACGACACCCACCTTCCGCCCGAACTGATGAGCGGACCGGACCTGTGCGCTTACGCGCCCTGCGGCGAGGTAATGCCGTCTGCACAGCACTTCTCCAAGCGCAAGGGTTCGCCCACATATGTCGAAGCCTACGCTGACGACAACGGCAAGCAGCGCATCGTTGGTTACGTATTCTTGTCTACCGATGTGGTGGACATCCCTGCGTATTCGGGCAAGCCGGTCATTACGCTCATCGGCATGGACATGAAAGGCATCATCACCGGCGTGCGCGTGCTGAAGCACTCCGAGCCAATTCTCTTGGCCGGCATTCCCGAGTCTGAGTTAACGAAGTTCATTGCCCAGTACATCGGCAAGTCGGCCGCAGCTAAGCTGGAGATCGGTCACGGCCAGAGCGACGATGGCGCTATCGGCTTGGATGCGATCAGCGGCGCGACCGTGACCGCAATTGCGGAAAACCAGGTGATTGCGCAAAGCGCGTACGAGATCGGCAAACAGGTTGGCATTTTCAAGGTGACGGCAAGGCCGCGCGCGCATTTCACGGCGCTGCGAGAAAACCTGAACTGGGCGGCGCTGGAGAAGGAAGGCAGCGTCCAGCATCTGGTCGTGCAGGCATCCGACATCGGCAGCGGCGACAGCGGCCGGCCGTACATGGATTTGTATTTTGGTTACCTGAATACGCCGACGCTGGGCATCAGCCTGCTGGGTGAGCGCGGTTATGCGCGCCTGATGCAGGACCTGAAGCAGGACGAGCACGCGATCTTCGTCATCGCCAATGGCCAAGTAACGTTCAAGGGCTCGGGCTTCGTGCGTGGCGGCATCTACGACCGCGTTCAAGTCCGGCAGGATACCGGCACCTTCACCTTCCGGGACACGGACTACCAGAACCTGTATCACCTGGAGCCGGGTGACACGCCGCCATACAAGGAATCCGGCATCTTCATCGTCCGCTCCGCCAATTTCAATCCGGCCTGGCCATGGAAGCTGACCTTCCTTGCCAACAAGGTCGATCCCGATACGCGCGCCAAGTCGTTCGCGCACTTCGACCAGGAGTACTGGCTGCCGGCGCGCTACCTGGAAGGCGGCCGGCCCAAGGTGCAGCGCCCGCAGGCTGCGTGGAAGCTCGCGTGGGAATCAAAGACGCTCGAAATCGCCCTGTTCGTCGTCTTCCTGGCGGTGACGGCCGGTCTGTATTCGCAGCGCGACCGTCTGGTGCGCGCTTCCAAGCGCAAGAACAAGCCCTGGATTTCGATCCCGCGCCATCTGCTGTGGATCGTCGCGGTGGCGTATGTCGGGCTGTATCTGAAAGCGCAGCCCTCCATCACGCAGGTGATGACCTGGTTCCATTCGCTGATCCACCAGTGGAAATGGGAGCTGTTCCTGTCCGATCCGTTTATTTTCATTTTCTGGTGGTTCCTGATCATCAGCGTGTTGGTGTGGGGCAGGGGACTGTTCTGCGGCTGGATGTGCCCGTTCGGCTCGCTGCAGCACCTGACCTTCAAGCTGGGCCAACTGGTCGGACTCAAGCGATTCCAGGGGCTGCTGCCGAAGAAGCTGCATGACAAGCTGAAGTGGATCAAGTACGGCGTGTTCGCGGTGCTGCTTGGCGTATCGTTCTATTCGATGGAAATGGCTGAGCACCTGGCCGAGATCGAACCGTTCAAGACCACCTTCCTGGTCGGCGTGTGGAACCGTTCGTGGCCGTTCGTGCTGTTCGTTGGCGCGATCCTCGGCATCTCGCTTTTCAGCGAGCGGCCGTATTGCAAATACATCTGTCCGCTGGGTGCGGGGCTGGCGATTCCGACAACTTTCCGTCTGTTCGGCCTGAAGCGCAAGAAAGAATGCCAGACCTGCCACGCATGCGCTGCCGGTTGCGGTTCGCACGCAATCGACGCACAGGGTAAAATTGACCAGCGCGAATGCTTGTTGTGCCTCGACTGCATGGTGATGTATTACGATGACCATGCCTGCCCGCCGCTGGTGAAGGAACGCAAGTCGCGTGAAAAGGCTGGGATGCCGCTGACCCCGATCGACGGCAAGGGCTATTTCATCCCGCTCGATAGCGTGCGTCGCAACCTGTCGGAGAAAGCGGCGGAGCTGAACAAGAAGGCAGGATAAGCGCCATGAAAGATGGTTGTAGCGGAGCATTCCGGTGAAGGCAGTGAGGAATTTGAGCAAGAGTGCGGCACTGCTGTTCGGAATGCTCATCGCAGCAAGCGGTAGCGCGTGGAGCGCGGTGCTGCAGGTAAAGCCCGGCCAGTCTATCGCCGCTGCGATACGCGCGGCGCAACCGGGCGACACGGTACGGGTCGAGCGCGGCAACTATGCCGAGCGGCTGACGATCGACAAGCCAATCACGCTACAGGGCATCAATCGTCCAACCATCAGCGCCGGCTTTTCCGGAGACACGATCCGGGTCAGCGCAACCGATGTCACGATACAGGGCTTGATCGTACGCGACAGCGGCACCGATATCGATGCCCAGAATTCTGGCATCTATATCACGCCGGGTTCGGATCGCGCGCTTGTGCAGGATTGCGAACTGGTCGCCAACCTGTTTGGCATCTGGCTGGAGAAGTCGGCCGACTCGCGCTTGGTGCGTAACGTGATTACCGGCAGGAGCGACTTGATGTCGGTGAAGCGCGGTAACGGGATTGAGGTTTACAACACCGACAACTCGCAGGTCATCGACAACAAGATCAGCTACACGCGCGACGGCATCTATGTCGACTGGTCGCGCCGAGCGCAATTTCGCGGCAATACAATTCATCATGTGCGGTATGGAACGCACTACATGAACACCAATGACAGCACCTGGGAAAACAACGAGGTGTACCAAAGCCATGGCGGGCTGGCGCTCATGGAAGTGCGCCGGCTTGTGGTTCGCAATAACCGCGCCTGGGGCAATGTCGATCACGGCATCATGCTGCGTACGATCCAGGACTCGATCATCGAGAACAATGTCGTGGCCGATAACGACCGCGGTTTCTTCATCTACGATGCCGAATTCAACATCCTGAGGAACAACCTGGTGGTGCGCAACCGCACCGGTGTGCATCTGTCTGCCGGATCGAGCAACAACACGGTCGATGGCAACGACTTCATCGACAACCAGGAACAGGTAAAATTCGTCGCGTCGCGCGATGTCGAGTGGGGCCGCAGCAAGGGCAATTACTGGAGTAACTACAGTGGCTGGGACCAGAACGGTGACGGCGTCGGCGATGTCGCTTACGAGGCGAACGACGTCGTGGATCGCCTCAACTGGCAGTACCCGCTGGTCAAGCTGCTGCTCTCCAGCCCGTCTATTCAGACGCTGCGCTTCGTGGCGCGCCAGTTCCCCGTGCTGCGCGCGCCGAGCGTGGTCGACAAGCATGCGCGCATGCGCCCCTGGCATCAGGATTGGAGCAAATGGAATGGCAAGTCTACCGATTGAAGTAAAAAACGTCAGCAAGCGCTACGGCGACGTGCAGGCGGTCGACGGCGTCAGCCTGTCGGTGGAGCGCGGCGAGATGATCGGGCTGATCGGCCATAACGGCGCTGGCAAGAGCACGCTGTTCAAGCTGATGCTGGGCCTGATTCCGGCGACGTCCGGCGCGGTGCTGGTAAGCGGAGTGCCGATCGACGGGCGCGACTTCCGCGCTGTGCGGCGCCGCATCGGCTATCTGCCTGAGACATTCGTCACCTACGACAACCTGACCGGGATGGAAGTGCTGCGCCTGTTCGCGGACCTTAAGCAGGTGCCGCGCAGTGCCTGCGACGATGTGCTGGCACGTGTCGGCCTGGCAGACGCAGCCAAGCGCCGGGTGCGCGGCTATTCGAAGGGCATGCGCCAGCGACTCGGCTTCGCGCAGGTGCTGCTCGGCTCGCCCGACCTGATCTTCCTGGACGAACCGACCAACGGCCTCGACCCGGAAGGCATCCACGATTTCTACCAGATCCTGCACGAGGTGAAGGCGCAGGGCGCGACCATCATCATCACGTCGCACATTCTTGCTGAAATTCAGGAGCGGGTGGACCGCCTCGTGATTCTCAATTCCGGACGCATTGCCGCGCAGGGCACGCTGGCGCAATTGCGCGCCCAGATGGTGCTGCCGTCGGAAATCCGCATCCAGTTGCGCTCAGGGCAAGGCTCGCGCGTGCACGATGCGCTGGCGAGCCTGGCGGGGCTGGAGCTCAAGATCGAACAGGATTGCGTGCGCGTATCCTGCCTGCCGGGACAGAAGGTCGCGGTGCTCAACATTCTGGCGGCGCTGGCGGATACGGTGCACGACATCGCGATCCACGAGCCGTCGCTGGAAGACCTGTTTTTGGGATACGGAGGTTTGCATGGCCGGAAGAATTGAATGGTCGCAGGTGCGCGTCGTCGCCAGCAAGGAATTCCGTGACCGTATCCGCAACCGCTGGGTCGTGGCGGTGGCGCTGATCTTCTCGCTGTTTTCGGTGGCAATCGCCTATTTCGGCTCGGCGCAGCAGGGCGCGGTGGGCTTTCGCGGCATCGACGTCACGATCGCCAGCCTGGTTAGCCTGGTGATCTACCTGGTGCCGCTGATCGCTTTGATTCTTGGCTACGACGCCGTGGTCGGGGAGAAGGAGCGCGGCTCGCTCGAGTTGCTGCTGGCAATGCCGATCACCCGCTTCGAAATCTTGCTTGGTAAATTCACCGGCCTGTCGGCGGCGCTCGCCTGTTCCACCGTGATCGGATTCGGTGCAGGCGTGCTGCTGTTGGCTGATCAGCTCGGCGCGCGTGATATCTATCATTATCTCGGCTTCGTGTTTTCGGCAATCCTGATGGGCATGGCCTTCCTCAGCCTGTCGCTGCTGGTCTCGGTGCTGGCGGCCGACCGCATCCGCGCTTCCGGTGTGGCAATCGGATTATGGTTTTTCTTCGTGCTGATCTTCGATCTGCTGGTGATGGGCATGCTGGTGATGAGCCAGGGTGCGCTCGGTAGTGGCTTGTTCGGCACGCTGCTGATGCTGAATCCGGCCGATATTTTCCGGTTGCTAAATATTTTCAGCTCGGAACAGGTACAGAACATGTATGGCCTCGCGACAGTGATGCCGCAGAATCTGACCAATCCGGCCGTGCTGATCGGCATCATGTTGATGTGGATCGTTACCCCATTCATCATTGCGCATTGGAGATTCAAGTGAAATTGGAAGTTATCGGCGGCAAGAGCTTGCTGCGCAAGACGGCAACGCGGTGGGCCTCAGGCCTGGCCCTGTTAGCTGTACTGGGAGCATGTAGCCAGGCAACGCAGAATATTGCGGCGCAGGATCCCAATGCCGACACTGCATGTTCACTGGACGGCATGATTCTTAATGACTATGCTGGACCGAAGGCACAGATGCATTACACGGAAGGCAAGCCGGACTTCTTCTGCGACTTGACGGAGTTGTTCAGCGTCGTGCTTTTGCCGGAACACAAACGTGCTATTGCCGCCATGTACGTGCAGGACATGGGCAAGGCAGACTGGGAACATCCGCAAGGTCACTGGATTGACGCAAAAGCGGCGTTCTACGTCGTGGGCAGCCGCAAGCACGGTTCGATGGGGCCGACCTTCGGCTCGTTCTCCAATATGCAGGATGCCGAAGCCTTTGCACACAAGGAAGGCGGTAAAATTCTGCGGTTCGAGCAGATCAGCGTCAACATGGTCAATAACAAGGGCGGCGTGGCGCACGATACATCGCATTGAACAGTTTTTTTCAGTAGTTTGTTTTTTAAATAAGAAAGGTAAGGTATGAAGAGATCATCCAAATTGTTGCCGATTCTTTTGGTAGCCCTGCTTGCAGCAGCATGCAGCAAGAAAGAAGAAGCGCCTGCCGCTGCCGCACCAGCAGCGTCGACGCCGCCGGCAGCTTCCGCTCCGGCTGAACCGGCTCCGGCACCTGCTCCGGCACCGGCAGCGTCTGCTCCGGAAGCATCGGCTCCGGCAGCATCGGCTCCGGCAGCATCGGCTCCGGCAGCATCGGGTGCGCCTGCAGCCAGCGCTGCAGCTGGCGGCGGCGACCTCGCACTGGGCGAAAAGGTTTACAACGCGAACTGCGTGTCCTGCCACGGCGCAGGCGTGCTGGGTGCGCCGAAGTTCGGCGACAAGGCAATGTGGGGCCCGCGCATTGCACAGGGCAAGGATACGCTGTACACCCACGCCCTCAACGGCTTCAAGATGATGCCGCCGCGGGGTGGTAATGCTGCACTGAAAGACGAAGAAGTCAAGGCGGCCATCGACTACATGGTCAGCAAGGCGAGCTAATAGCACGCTAAACGCCGGCCGCCGCACATCACCGGGCGCGGCCGGCGTTTTTTATTGCAGGAATGGATGTACGGAGTTTTTGGGCATGCGTAAGGCGGGATCGTGGCTGTCGGTTGTGTTTCTGATGACGTTGTTGCTTGGCTGCGGTCGCAACGACGCGGTCTACCGCACGCAGGGACATGTGTTCGGCACCCAGGTCGAAGTCAGCGTCTACGGCGAGTCGGAACAGCGCGCGCAGGAGTTAGGCGCAGAAGTGCTGAAGGAATTCGACCGGCTGCACCACAAGTTCCACGCATGGCAGCCAAGCCAGTTGACCGCGCTGAACGACGCCATCGCGCGCGGCGAGACGTTCCAGGCTGACGAGGAAATGGTCGATCTGCTGAAGTCGGCCACCCAACTGGCGGAGCAATCACAGAACCTGTTCAACCCGGCGATCGGGCACCTGATCCGCCTGTGGGGTTTTCAGAGCAGCGACATTACCGAACACGGTCCGAGCCAGCAAGAAATCAGACGCTGGGTCGACGCCAATCCGCGGATGACGGATCTGGTGTTTGAAGGAACACGAATTTCAAGCAGGAACAAGGCAGTAATGCTCGATCTGGGCGGCTACGCAAAAGGCTATGCGCTGGACCGCGCCGCGCGCATTCTGCGTGATGCTCATGTGAAGGCTGCGCTGGTCAATGTCGGCGGCAATATCATCGCGATCGGGCGGCCCGGCAATCGTGCCTGGCGCGTCGGCATCCGCGACCCGCGCTCGGAAGGCACCGTGGCCAGCATCGAGCTGCAGGACAACGAAGCGGTCGGCACCAGCGGCGACTACCAGCGCTACTTCATGAAGGATGGAAAACGCCATCCGCACATCATCGACCCGCGCACTGGACAGACTACCGACGTTGTTGCGTCAGTAACTATTATTACCTCCGGCGGCAAGGACGTCGGCCTGCGGTCTGACGGCAACTCCAAGCCGCTGTTCGTCGCCGGGCCATCGCGCTGGAAGGAAATGGCACAGCACCTCGGCCTGCAGGAAGTGATGCTGATCGATGCAGAGCACAACGTCGACATGACGCCCGCCATGCAGCAGCGCCTGGGCGCCGTAGCGCATCCCGGCTGATTTTTTCGGGCAACTGAAACCCTATCCCCTTTGACGCGTCTTTCCCGGCTATCGCATCGCTGGCCGGCGACAACATGTTTCCGCTGATCGACATCCGCCTGCACGAGCGGGAGTATCGGCATGCGGCACTTTCCTCATCGTGATTCCTGATATGCAGTCTTCCCGCAGGCAGGTTCTGTTCGTCGTCAATTTTATGTTCAGTGTGCTTTTGGTAAGCGAACCGTAAGCCAACCCGCATATGCTGCACAAAACTCGACACAAAATTCCAACAGAGACTATAGGAGATGTGCAGATGGAAGACGACATTGTTCAAAAAATCCAGTCGAACCCGACATACCAGAGATTGGTATCGGTGCGTTCTTCATACGGATGGACGCTCACCGCAATCATGATGGTCGTGTACTACGGCTTCATCCTGCTGGTGGCATTCAAAAAAGAGTGGCTCGCAGAAAAGATGGGCGCAGGTGTCATGACCTGGGGCATGCCGGTTGGCTTGTTCGTCATTGTGTTTACCGTTGTAATCACGGGTATTTATGTTCGGCGCGCTAATAGCGAGTTCGACGAGATGACCGCCGCAATTCGCAAAGAGGTGCTGTGATGCAGAAGATGAATCGAGTATTGACTTCCCTGGCATTGTTTGCCGCAGCCGGCGCCGCTTATGCGGCTGGCGCCGATCTTGGCCAGGCTGAAAAGCAGGCAACCAACTGGACCGCGATCGGCATGTTCGGCGTGTTCGTGATCTTTACGCTGTTCATCACCAAGTGGGCAGCGGCAAAGACCAAGTCGGCCGCCGACTTCTATACTGCAGGCGGCGGGATCACCGGCTTCCAGAATGGCTTGGCGATCGCCGGCGACTACATGTCGGCAGCATCCTTCCTCGGTATTTCCGCTGCCGTTTTTGCCAACGGCTACGACGGCCTGATCTATTCGATCGGCTTCCTGGTCGGCTGGCCGGTGATTACCTTCCTGATGGCAGAGCGCCTGCGTAATCTGGGCCGCTTCACGTTTGCCGACGTGGCCGCCTACCGCTTCCAGCAGACTCCGATCCGCGCGTTTGCGGCATCGGGCACGCTGGTGGTCGTGGCGTTCTACCTGATCGCGCAGATGGTCGGCGCAGGCCAGTTGATCAAGCTGCTGTTCGGCCTCGAATACTGGATCGCGGTGGTCATCGTCGGCACGCTGATGATGGTGTACGTGCTGTTCGGCGGCATGACCGCAACCACCTGGGTGCAGATCATCAAGGCAATCATGCTGTTGGCTGGCGCATCCTTCATGGCTTTCGTCGTGATGGCGCAGTTCAATTTCAGCCCGGAAGCGCTGTTTGCCAAGTCGGTCGAAATTCACTCGAAGAAAGATGCGATCATGGGGCCGGGTACCTTCATCAAGGATCCGATTTCCGCAATCTCGTTCGGCATGGCACTGATGTTCGGTACTGCCGGCCTGCCGCACATCCTGATGCGCTTCTTCACCGTCCCGAGCGCGAAGGAAGCACGTAAATCCGTGTTCTGGGCAACCAGCTGGATCGCTTACTTCTACATCCTGACCTTCATCATCGGTTTCGGCGCGATCGTGCTGGTCGGCACCAATCCGGAGTTCAAGGATGCGGCAGGCAAGCTCTTGGGCGGTAACAACATGGCTGCTATCCATCTGGCCAAGGCTGTGGGCGGCAACGTGTTCCTCGGCTTCATCTCGGCGGTGGCGTTTGCAACGATTCTGGCTGTGGTCGCAGGCCTGACCCTGTCCGGCGCATCGGCGGTATCGCATGATCTGTATGCAACCGTGTTCAAGAAGGGCCAGGCAACCAGTGCAAACGAGTTGCGCGTGTCTCGCATGACGACGGTCGTTCTGGGCATCATCGCAGTCGTTCTGGGCATCGTGTTCGAGAAGCAGAACATCGCGTTCATGGTGTCCCTGGCATTCGCGATTGCGGCTTCGGCTAACTTCCCGGTGCTGTTCATGTCGGTACTGTGGAAAGACTGCACCACCCGCGGCGCCACCATCGGCGGCTTCCTCGGGCTGATCACCGCAGTCGTTCTCACGGTGATCTCGAAGTCGGTATGGGTGGATGTTTTCGGTTACAAGGACGCGATTTTCCCGTACACCTCGCCGGCACTGTTCTCGATGGCGGCTGGCTTTATTGGCATCTGGCTGTTCTCGATCCTCGACAACAGCGAGCGTGCCCGTGCCGACCGTGCCGGCTACCCGGCGCAGAAAGTGCGTTCCGAAACCGGTATCGGCGCTTCCGCGGCCTCCGGCCACTAACGCCGTACCCCACGGCGCTAAACCGGCATGACCGGTTTGCGCCGTACCGCGAGCCCCGGGAAGTCATTCCCGGGGTTTGCTTATGGAGGGCAGGATTTGCCTGCCCGTAGAGCCGCAAGCGGAGACGTATCTGATGGCCAGGAAAATACTGATCGTCGACGACGAACCGAATATTGTCATATCGCTTGAATTCCTGATGCAGCAGCGAGGCTATGAGGTCGCGCTGGCGCACAACGGCGAGCAAGCACTGCAGCAGATGGAGACGTTTCGGCCTGACCTGGTCCTGCTGGACGTCCTGATGCCATCAATGGATGGCTACGAAGTGTGTCGCAAGATCCGGGAACGCAGCGACTGGGGCGCGGTAAAAATCGTGATGCTGTCGGCAAAGGTGCGCGACGTGGACATCAGCAAAGGATTGGCGCTCGGCGCCGACGCGTACATCACCAAGCCATTCTCCACCCGACAGTTGATGGCCTCGGTTGGCGATCTGCTGTCCGCAAGCACATGATCCGCAAGATTCTTTTCAAATATCGCTTCTGGCTGTTGCTGGCGCTGATGTTCGCCTCGCAGCTGGCCATTGTCGGCGGCTTTTTCTTCGTCATCGTGGCCGATCGCGACGCCGCCCAGCGCCAGTTGATCGAACAGCTGCTGCTGCAGCGCGCCGCTCCGATGCTGATGCTGGCGCTGCTGCTGGTGACCGCGCAAGGGCTGGCTTTGAAAGCCCTGATCAGCCGCTACCTTGCGCCGATGGCGCGCATGGCGGAAGAAGCAGTTCTCCTGATGAGCAATCCCGGCTACCGGATAGCGCCACAGGGCGCGCGAGAAGTGCGGGAGCTTGGCGCAAAGCTCAACCGGCTGGCGACATCCCACCAGCAGCTGCGCGACGACGTGCAGGCAAAAATCGAAGCAGCCAACGAGGCGCTCGCCGAAGAGCGCAACCGGCTGGCCGCGCTGATGTCGGAGCTGGCGCAGGGCGTATTGGTGTGCAATATCGAAGGCCGCATCCTGCTCTACAACACCCGCGCCAGAAAACTGTTCGAGGCTGCGCAGGGCAGTGCGGCTAGTGCCGCGTCGGTCGGGCTCGGGCGCTCCGTGTTCGGCCTGCTCGAGCGCGGCCTGATCATTCATGCGCTGGAACAGATCCAGTTCCAGCTGCAGCATCCGGAGCGGGCCGCCAGCCCGCTTTCCGTGTTCGTGACCAGCCTGAAGGCCGGGCAAATCATCGTGCGCGCCCAGATGGTGCCGGTCCTCGACAAAGCCCGGTCCTTGAACGGATTCGTCCTGACGCTGGACGACATCACCCGCAAGGTCGAGGCGGAAATCAGGCGCGAGCGCCTGCAGCAGCTGCTGACGCATGAAACGCGCGACATGCTGGCCAACATCCGCGCCGCGGTGGAAATCATGCAGGACTTCCCGGAGCTGAGCGAGTACAAGCGGCAGCAGTTCATCGGCATCATCGACAACGAGTCGCAGCGGCTGACCGGCCAGATCGAAGATGCGGATCGCCAGCGTGCCGACGACCACGGCGGACAGTGGCGGCTGGAAGAGATGCGCGGCAGCGACTTGCTGGCGCTGCTGCTGCGCCGGCTCGACAACGTGGTGCTCGAGGAGAATTGCCGCGATGCTGGACATGGCGACGATGCCACGCTGTGGCTGCAGGTCGACAGCTACGCGCTGACGCATACGCTGACGTATCTGGCGCATCGCCTGACGCATGAGCAGGCGGTGCCGCAAATCCGTATCGGATTGAAGCGGGTGGGGCGCCTGGCCCATCTGGAGCTGGGTTGGAGCGGCAATGCATTGTCGGTCGATACCTTGCATTCGTGGGAGAACGAATCGCTGCAGCTAAGCGTCGGGCAGGCCGACCTGACGCTGTCCTCGGTAGTGGCTTCGCACGGCGGCGAAGCGGTGTACCAGTTCGACGTGTCGCGCTCGATGTCGTACCTTCGCATCCTGCTGCCGCTCGCGGAGCGGCATGCGCCGCTGGAGATCGGCGTGCTGCCGCCGGGCCGCCCGGAATTCTACGACTTCGACCTGTTTCGACTGTCCGGGCAGGATGCCGCGCTCGACGAGCGGCCGCTGACCGAACTGCACTATACGGTGTTCGATACCGAGACAACCGGGCTGGAGCCTGCCGCCGGCGACGAGATCATCTCGATCGGCGCCGTGCGTATCGTGAACGGGCGCCTGCTGGAGCAGGAGATCTTCGACCAGCTGGTGCAGCCGGGCCAGTTTCTGCGGCCGGAATCGACCGCCATTCACGGCATCACCGACGCCATGCTCAAGGGCCGGCCCCGGATCGACGAAGTGCTGCCGCAGTTTCACCGCTTTGCCGAGGATACCGTGCTGGTGGGGCACAACGCGGCCTTCGACATGAAATTCCTGCAAATGAAGGAAGCACGGACGAACATCCGATTCAGCCAGCCGGTACTCGACACGCTGCTGCTGTCGCAGGTGATTCATCCGAACCAGGAGCAGCACTCGCTGGAAGCGCTCGCGCGCCGTTTCGGCGTCGATATCGTCGGACGCCATACGGCTGTGGGGGATGCATCGGTTACGGCCGAAGTGTTTCTAAAAATGATTCCGCTGCTGGCGGAAAAAGGCATCGTCACCCTGAAGCAGGCACTCGACGCCGCGCAGCAGACTGCCTATGCCCGCATCCGCTATTGAACACCGCGCCCATGATAGATCCGATCTTCCACTCTCCCGAGCCGATCTCCCTTCCGGAGGGAATCCCGGCCGCACAGTTCGAAGCAGAACTTCGGCAGGTTCAACACGTCGTCGCCTCCGCAGCCGACGAGGCAGGCTTGCTGCTGGCGGCGCGGCGGATTCAGGAGCTGGTGCATCGCCTGGTCGATCAGACGCAGGCGGCGCGGGCGATGACCTTGTTTATTTCGCTGCTCAATGATTTGCTGACGCGGCGCGTGATCGAGGTCGTCAGCGCCGAAGCCGCGATCGACGGCGTGCGCTGGTGCTGGATCTCGCTCGGCAGCGAGGGGCGGCAGGAACAGACCTTGTCGAGCGACCAGGACAACGGCATCATCTTTGCCGGCGATATGGAAGCCTCCGCGCTGCGCTCGAAAATGCTGCCGCTCGCGCAGCGCATCAACACCATGCTGGATGCATGCGGTTTTCCGCTCTGCACCGGCGAGGTCATGGCAAGCAATCCGGAATGGTGCCTGAGCCTGCCCGAGTGGAAGGAGCGCTTCCGCAACTGGATCATCGAGGGCGACCCGCAGGCCTTGCTCAATGCAAGCATTTTCTTCGATTTGCGTCCGCTTTATGGCGCAACCGAGCTGTCCGGGGAGTTGACCGAATGGCTGGCGCGGGAAGCGGCGGCCAACCCGCGTTTCCAGTTCCAGATGGCGGCCAACGCGATGAAGCGCAACGTTCCGCTCGGCCTGTTCAACCGGTTCGTCGTCGACAAGCATGGAAAGTATCCGGGCACCATCGACCTGAAGGTTGGGGTATCCGCGCTGTTCGTCGATGCCGCGCGCATCTACGGGCTGGCATGCGGCAGCCACGCAAGCAATACGGCCGAACGCTTCCAGCAGGCCGTCAACGCGCGCCGGCTGCATCCGAAAGATGCCGAACGATGGATCAGGGCCTTCTATTTTGTCCAGATGCTGCGGCTGAAGATACAGCAGCGCAGCTACCGGCTCGGACAGGAAATGCACAACCATCTCGCCCCGCGCGAGCTGGACCGCTCCGACCGCTGGTTCCTGCGCGATGCGCTGCTGCAGGCGCGTTCGCTGCACCGGCGACTGCAGCTTGACTATCCGGGCAGCCACGGAATGTTTTGATCGCAGGTGGCGCGCAGCACTCTGTCGATGCGCGGATACCAGAGCGAAGCCGGCAGTCGCCTGAAGCTCAGGTTCCGTTCCTTTCCTGCGCCGGTTGCGCGCGCAACACCTTCAATAACGTCGGCGTAATACCCTGCTGCCGCAGCCGCTGCCGCAAGCCGTCGACCGCCGTTTCCGGCGATTGCGCGCCGGGGTCGAGCACGAACGACAGCACCGGCAATTCCGGCGCGGCGCGCACGCTTCCCGGTTCGACGCCGCGCAATTGCTGCGCCGTGCGGCCGGCCTGCCGCGCGAGCTGTCCGCCTTCCTGCGCGCCGGTCAGCTCGCAGACCACCACCACCCGGCCCTTGTTCAGGGCCCGGGTCACCTGCTCATGGTCGTAGACGGCGGCGACCTTGTCATCGATGCACACGCCGCAGGCGCCCGCCGGGCCGGCGCCTGCCAGCGCCGCAACGAGACACAGCGCCTTGGCGAGCGTTCTCATTGCTCTTTGCCTGTCGGGACAGGCGTGGCCGAACGCGTCTGCGACGGCGGTAGTGCTGTCCCGGGGGCGGAAGGCTGCGGCTGCGTCTTGCCTTGCGGTTGCAGGTTCTGGTCGGCCCACTTGAAGTAGGCGACGTACTGGCTGATTTCCTGATCGCTCAGATTCTGGTTCGGCATCGGCACCTTCCATTTCGCCAGCATTTCCTTGGCCGCCGGGTCGCTTTGCAGCATCTGCTCGGGCGACTTCAGCCAGCGGCGCAACCATGTTTCGTTGCGCCGCTTGCTCACGCCGTACAGGTCCGGGCCGAGCTTGGGCCCGCCGCCGATCGAGTGGCAGGCCAGGCACTTCGATTCGAAGTCGAGCTTGCCCTTGACGGCGACCGGATCGGTCGGCGCGGCGGTAGCCGGGATATTGTGGTGCTCGTTGTCGTGTGCGGCGGGGCCTTCCGACTTGCCGCCGGCGGCGATCAGGCCGATCGCGCCTTGCGAGGCATTGGCGAAGTGGTGGTCGACCATCACATAGCTGCCGGCCTCGGGCACCATGAATTCGGTGATCGCGCTGTTGGACGAGCCGAGCAGCACGGTCTGCATGCCGCGGAACTGGTTGTCCGGATTGCCCTCGAACCAGACGCGGTCGAAGATGGTGCCCACGACATGGAAGCTGGACGTGTTGGACGGTCCCACGTTGAGAACGAACAGGCGCACCCGCTCGCCCGGCTTGGCCGGCAGCGGATTGTCGACGAAGCCGTTGTAGCGGCCGTTGAACACGGTATAGGTGGGCGCCTTGGCGCGCACCCGCTCGCCGTCCAGCACATACAGCGGCACGCCGTCGACCTTGCGCTTTTCCGGATCGGGCTTGGTGTAGAACTCGCTCTGGATGATGGCGTATTCGCGGTCAACCTTGGTCGGATAGCCTTCGCGCGGCTCAACGATCATCATGCCGTACATGCCGGAGGCAATGTGCTCCAGTACCATCGGGGTGCCGCAGTGGTACATGTAGACGCCAGGATAGTTTGGCGTGAATTCGAAGTTGATGGTCTGCCCGGGCGCGATCGAGTGGTATTTGTCTTGCGGCGACACCATCGCCGAGTGGAAGTCCATCGAGTGCATCATCGGCGCGGCCGTCACGCGCATGCCCGGCACCGGCTCGTCGGAGCGGTTGGTCATGGAAAACTTGACGCGGTCGCCCACGCGCGCGCGGACTACCGGACCGGGCACCGTGTCGCCGAAAGTCCAGGCGCTGAATTTCACGCCGGGGGCGATTTCGATGATCTTGTGCGTGGTGTCGAGCCGGACTTCCTTGACCGGATCAGGCACCAGCGGCTTGACCACCGGGCCGATGCTGACTGCGCTGCCGGTGGCGAATGCGCCGGTATGTCGTTCGTTCGTGGTGGTCGATGGCGGGCTGCTGAGCTGTATGTGAGCAGGGTCGTAACGATCGGGCGCGGCAGTTGCGGATGCGGGGCGGGCGGCGACCGCCGGTGTGGCCGACGCCGATTGCGCGGGCGGCGGGTGTTTGCAGGCGGGCAAAAGCAATACTGCTGCAGTAATGGCCAGTGCCGCCGGCCGCAAAGTGGGAACGGCTGCTCGCGCTTTTCGCATCATGCTGACTTCTCCAGAATTGGGGTTGAATGGGGTGCCGGATGTTCTCGGTTTCCCTCCCGGCACGCATTTCTGTACGGATTGGGCGAAGCATGTGCAAAACATGTTCCAGCCTGCGCTGCCAAGGGCCGGCTGCCAGACATCAAGTGGATCGTTTTTTGCAAAGCGCAGTTGCGGCGAACAACAAGACGAAAGGACTTCCCATGGCAACTCCCAACGAGCCGGCTGCGGCTGGCGCTGTCTATCTGGCTTTGAAAATACTGGCATACGTCGGCGAGGCAGGAATGATCGCCGGCATCCTGTATGCCGCCTGGTCGGCTGCGCGCTATTGGTCGGGTATCGGCGTCTGATGCCTGGTCGACATTTCACCTATGAGGAGGATGTGCGATGACCCGAAGCCAAGCCCGGATGTTTGCAATAGTTTCAACCGCACTGGTAACAATTGCATTTTTGGGAATGACGATAGACAGCCACCGCCAGTTTCCAAAACTGACCCATGAAGACAAGATGACGCCCCAGGTGCTGGCCGGAAAGGATGTCTGGCACAAATTCAACTGCACCAACTGCCACACGCTCCTGGGCGAGGGCGCCTATTACGCGCCTGACCTGACCAAGATTGCGGTGCAGCGTGGCCCGCAATACCTGAAGGCATTCCTGCATGATCCGTCGCAGTTCTATGACGAGCAGAAGGTCCGACGCGTGATGCCCAAACAAAAC
This sequence comes from Noviherbaspirillum autotrophicum, assembly GCF_000818395.1. Classification (GTDB taxonomy): domain Bacteria; phylum Pseudomonadota; class Gammaproteobacteria; order Burkholderiales; family Burkholderiaceae_D; genus Noviherbaspirillum; species Noviherbaspirillum autotrophicum. Next base: position 2,442,930 of record NZ_JWJG01000028.1, read on the forward strand.
CTGAGCGACCAGCAGATCGACGACCTGGTGGTGTTCCTTGACTGGATTGCGCATATCGATACCCAGGGCTGGCCGCCACGTCGCATCCTGGTATCGGGGGCTGCAATTCCCGGAACCAACATGCAGCAGACCGCTCAAGCGTCGACATCGATGCAGCCCGCCGCGCCGTCTTCCGATCCGGTGGCGCAGGGGCAGGCCTTGTTCAACGCCACGCCACCGGCCTGCTCAGCCTGCCACTCGATCTCGCCCGGCGTCAACCTCGCCGGACCGAGCCTGGCCGGCATCGGCACGCGCGCCGCGCAGACCATCGCCGATCCCTCGTACAAGGGCAAGGCCAAGGACGCCGCGCAATACATCCACGAATCGATCGTCAACCCTAGCGCCCACCTGGTGCCCGGCCCGACGTATTCGGCCGGCGGGCGCTCGTTCATGCCGGACAACTTCGGCAAGGAGCTCACGCCGCAGCAGATCGATCAACTGGTCGCCTACCTGACAACACTTAAATAAGGAGCCAAGCATGAGATACCGTTCGCAAGCGGTCGCCTACTGGTACTTCGCCGTCGCGCTGGCGCTGTTCGGGCTGCAGATCGTGTTCGGCCTGCTGTCGGCCACCAAGTACCTGGGGCCGGATCCGCTGCTCAACCTGCTGCCGTTCGACGTGACCAAGGTAATCCATACCAACCTGCTGATCGTGTGGGTGCTGACCGGCTTCATGGGAGGGACCTACTGGATCATCCCGGAAGAGTCGCGCACCGAGCTGCACAGCGTGAAACTGGCCTACGCCCAGCTCGCGCTGTGGGTGGTAATGGGCGTGGCCACGGTCATCGGCTATCTGTTCCGCTACGGTGCCGGCACCAAGTTGCTGGAGCAGCCGCTGGCAAGCAAGATCGTGATCGTGATCGTCATGCTGATGTTTCTCTATAACGTATTCATGACGATCCGGCAGTCGGGACGCAAGGCGACGACTACCGAGTGGGTCCTGGTTATCGGGCTCGGCATGTCCGCCGTGCTGTATCTGCCCGCGCTGATTCCGTTCCAAAACTACACGGTGGCGACCTTCTACCGGTGGTGGACCGTCCACCTCTGGGTCGAGGGCGTGTGGGAAATGATCCAGGGCAGCATGCTCGCCTACCTGCTGATCCGATTGTCCGGCGCCGACCGCGAAGTGATGGAAAAGTGGCTGTACGTGATCGTCGGACTGGTATTCATCTCCGGCGTGCTCGGCACGGCGCACCACTATTACTGGGTAGGTGTGCCGCATTACTGGCTGACGATCGGCGGGTTCTTCAGCGCGCTGGAGCCGGCGCCGCTGGTGGCCATGGCGGTCTTTGCCTACAACGCGATGCGCCGCTCGGGCCTGGCGCATCCGAATACGCTGGCGATTCACTGGACCATCGGCAGCGCCGTGTTCACGATGTTCGGCGCCGGCCTGCTCGGGCTGGCGCACACGTGGCCGGGCGTGAACAAATGGACGCACGGCACGCTGGTTACGGCGATGCACGGCCATGCCGCGTTCTACGGCGCCTACGCCATGATCGTGATGGCCATGATTTCCTATACGCGCCCCTACCTGCTGTCGGGGCAGCCGCAGCAGGGCGGGCCGGAAAGCAGCGGCAGCCCGCTCGGCTACTGGGCGTTCTGGATGCAGCTGGCGGGCATGTTCGGCATGACGATCTCGTTTGCGACGGCTGGTATCGGCCAGGTCTACCTGGAGCGCGTCCTCGGCCTGGGCTTTCTCGAAACCCAGCTCAAGATCCAGGTGCACTTCCTGATGCTGCTGGCGGCGGCGTCGCTGTTTGCGATGGGCGTGTTCCTGTTCATCTGGGACTTCTTCCGCTACCGGCCGCGCTTCGAGGTCACGGCTGAAGGCGGAAGCCCGGAGCCGGCGCTGGCTGCGCGTTCCACCTGAGGGTCACGGGATGCAGGCGATACAGGCACGGTGCGACGGCGAGCCGTTTTATCTGGCGCAGGGGGACGAGATCGAGATATTCGCCCAGTGCCACCGGCAGGGACTGCCGGTCATGCTGAAAGGCCCTACCGGCTGCGGCAAGACGCGGTTCGTCGAGCACATGGCATGGCGCCTCGGGCGGCCCATGGTCAGCGTCGCCTGCCATGACGACCTGACTGCGAGCGATTTGCTGGGGCGCTTCCTGATACGGGGCGATGAGACGGTCTGGCAGGACGGCCCCGTGACGCAGGCGGTGCGCCGTGGCGCCATCCTGTATCTCGACGAGGTCGTCGAGGCGCGGCCGGATACCACCGTGGTCATCCATCCCTTGAGCGACCACCGACGCGTGCTGTCGCTCGACAAAACCGGCGAAGTCATTGATGCCGCTCCCGGCTTTCAGCTTGTGATTTCGTACAACCCGTCCTATCAGCACGCGTTAAAGGACCTCAAGCCGAGCACGCGCCAGCGTTTCGTCGCACTCGAATTCGATTTTCCCGACAGCGGGCGCGAAATCGAGATCGTGGCCGTCGAGGGCGGCGTCGAGCGGGCCTGCGCAGTCGCCCTGGTGACGCTGGCAGGGCGCATCCGCCCGTTGCGCGACCGGGGATTGGCGGAAGCGCCGAGCACGCGGGTGCTGGTGGCCGCCGCGCGCCTGATCGCGGCCGGCATCCCGGAGCGCAAGGCGTGCGAAGTCGCAATCGCCGGTCCGCTGACCGATGATCCCACCCTCATTGCGGCAGTGCGCGACCTCATTGCCGGGCATTTCCACTAATGCCGGAAGCCGAGGAACTGCTGATCGACGCGGCGCGCCACGCTACCGTGGCGGTGCATGGGCTGTGGCGCCGCTGGCGGCCGGAACAGCGCGAAGGCGCGCCGCTGGCGCTACTGGAGGACAACCGGCTGCGTGTATCGCTGCTGGTGGAGGCTGTTCTGGGCGTGCGGCTGGAAATCCGCAATGCGCAGCCGCCGGCCCCCGCTTCATGGGCGGCGCGCATCATCCGGCGCGAAGCGCGGCGCATGCCGGTCGCCTTGCCTGCCAACGACGGCAGTTCGATCTACCTGCCGCCGGCGCTTGCCGCCGGTAATGCCAATGACTTTGCGCTGCTCGGTTTGCTGCAGGGATTGCGTGTGGTGCGCGGCAGCGCTTCCTGTTACGCGCACTGCAACTCGCCGCTGGCTGCCGACCTGTTCCTGCTGGCCGAGACTGCCGCCGCCGACCGCGCCTTGCGCCGTCTGTTGCCGGGGTGGGCATGCGCGCTCGACGGGCTGTACGCCCGCTGCGCCGGCATGGTGGAGCATCTGCGCCCGGCGGGGGGCGTGTATTCCGAAGTGCATGTCTTGTACCGCAGCGTGCTGCAGCATGCGCAGTCGAGCCCGTTTGCCGGGACTGCCGCGTCTTCGTTGGAGTGGGCGGCCGAACGCGCGTGCGCGCTCCGGCGGGCAGCGCCACACCAGCGCTACCGGCAATGGTTGGAGGATCCGGTGATCGGGCGCCTTCTGCCGCCGGACGCCATGCCGGTGCCGCTGCGAGCAGGAGCGCAAACGATGCAGGGAGACCATCCTCCGCGGCGCGCAAGCCTGGCGCGCAGGCCGCGCGCCAGGAGCAGCGAGGCCGACGAGGACGACGCGCAGCCAGGGATATGGATGGTGCAGACGACTGAGCCGCAGGAGCACGCGGAAGATCCTCTCGGCCTGAACCGGCCACAGGACCGCAGCGTCGACGGCGACGTCGAAGGCGCGGCGCAGTCGCTGGCCGAACTGGAGTCGGCGCGCCTGGTGACCACGCCGGGCCGGGCCGCCGATGTCATGTGCAGCGATGATCCGCCGCCGCGCCTGGCGCAGGCCGCGCAAGGCGCAGAGCCTGGCGGCATGTACGCCTATCCGGAATGGGACTGCCGCTCCGGCACATACGGCGCGCAACCGGCACTCGTGCGGGTGGCAAGCGCCGGCGCCGGGCCGCGCGCCTGGGTGGAGACAGCGTTGCAGCGGCATGCGGGCACCTTGCGCACGCTGCGCCGCCGGCTCGGGCTCATTCGCCCGCACCGGCAAGTCCTCAGGCGCTGCCCGGAAGGCGACGATATCGACTGCGACGCCATGGTGGACGAACGCTGCGCCCGGCGCGCGGGTGGGGCGCCGTCGGGGGCAGTCTATTTGCAGCACCGGCGCGCGCCGCGCCGCATCGGCCTGCTGCTGCTTGTCGATTCCAGCGCGTCGACCGATGCCTGGGTGGCGGAAGGCCAGCGCGTGATCGATATCGCGAAAGAGGCCGCACTGGTGGCGGCGTGCGCGCTGCATGCGGTCGGCGCGGAATTCGCCGTGTTCAGCTTCTCGGGAGAAGGCAGGGGCGGCATCCAGATGCGGGTCATCAAGGATTTCGACCAGGCGTGGAATGCCGATGCGATGTGCCGCGTCGCCGCGCTGGAGCCGGAGAACTATACGCGCCTCGGCGGCGCAGTGCGCCACGCCTGCGCGGTGCTGGCACGACGGGCCGTCGATTTCCGGCTGCTGCTGCTGTTTTCGGACGGCAGGCCGAACGATTGCGACCTGTATGCCGGGCCCTACGGCCTGGAAGACGCGCGGCAAGCGCTGATGGAAGCGCGGATACAGCAGATCGAGCCTTATTGCTTCACGGTGGACCGGGAAGGCGCCAGCTACCTGCCACATCTGTTCGGCACCGGCCGCTATACCATCGTCCAGCGGGCGCAGCAGCTTCCCGCCGCCTTCGTCGACTGGCTGCGCAATGCGGCGCGGCGCGCCAGCCGCTAGTCGCTAGTCGCTAGTCGCTAGTCGCTAGTCGCTAGTCGCGAGCATCCTCCTACTTCTTTCGGCCTATGCCGACACCGCCGGCTTACTCCCTCTGATCGAGCGCACTAGCCAGATTGCCTTTGCTGCAATACCCCTCCGGCCAATAGTGCTGTCACCAACCCCGACGTAACCTTGCTGCATCTGGTCCTTCGTCCAAAAGGGAGGTGTGTTGTGGCCGATCAAAGCGCAAGAAAACAAATGTCCGTGCTCATCAGCAGCACGTTCGCATTCACCATCTGTTTCGCGATCTGGATGATGTTCGCGGTCCTCGGTATTCCCATCAAGGCCAAGCTCGGCCTGAACGAAACGCAGTTCGGGCTGCTGGCGGCAACGCCGGTGCTGACCGGCTCCCTGATCCGCGTGCCGCTTGGCATCTGGACCGACAAATACGGCGGACGCATCGTGCTGTTTCTGCTGATGCTCTCCACCGTAGTACCGATCTGGATGATCAGCCATGCCACCGAATTCTGGCATTTCCTGGTGCTCGGCCTGTTCGTCGGCCTGGCGGGTGGTTCGTTTTCGGTCGGCACGCCTTATGTCGCGCGCTGGTTCCAGCCGCAGCGGCGCGGACTGGCGATGGGTGTGTTTGGTGCCGGCAATTCGGGCTCGGCGCTGACCAAGTTTGTCGCGCCCGCCATCATCGCCGCCTTTGGCTGGGAAATGCTGCCCAAGGTCTATGCCGTGGCAATGCTGGTCACCGCGCTGCTGTTCTGGGTCTTTTCCTACAGCGACAAGTCGCACACGGTGCCGTCTTCCGTGTCCTTTGCCGAGCAGCTGAAGGTATTGAAGGATCCGCGCGTTTGGCGCTATTCGCAGTACTACTCGGTGGTGTTCGGCGGCTACGTCGCGCTGGCGCTGTGGATGACCAAGTACTACGTCTCCGAATACGGCTTCGACATGAAGCTGGCCGCGCTGCTGGCGGCGTGCTTCTCGCTGCCGGGCGGCGTGCTGCGCGCGCTGGGTGGCTGGATTTCCGACAAATACGGCGCCTACAAGGTGACCTGGTGGGTGATGTGGGTGTGCTGGGTCAGCTTCTTCCTGCTGTCCTATCCGCAGACATCGATGGTCGTCAAGACCGTCACCGGCGACATGACCATGCACATCGGCGTCACGCCGGTGATGTTCACCGTGCTGCTGTTCGTGGTCGGCGTCGCGATGGCCATCGGCAAGGCATCGGTATTCAAGTTCATCTCCGACGATTTCACCCACAACATCGGTGCCGTCTCCGGCGTCGTCGGGCTGGCCGGCGGGCTGGGCGGCTTCATCCTGCCGATCATGTTCGGCGCGCTGGTGGATATCACCGGCGTGCGTTCGAGCGCCTTCATGCTGTTGTACGGCACGGTGTGCGTGTCGCTCGTCTGGATGCACTACTCGTTCAAGCCGGGGCGCACGACGGCGGCAGCAGCGGCGCCGCTGGCAAAGGCAGCCTGATCAAACTCATTTGTGCGCGGGGTGTTTCGCCCCGTGCAACACCAATAGGAGAGCAATGTGAGCAAATACGTGATTAGCACATGGGAACCCGAGGTTTCCGATTTCTGGCTGACCAAGGGCAAGGGTACCGCGAACCGCAACCTGTGGATTTCGATCCCGGCCTTGCTGCTGGCCTTCGCGGTGTGGATGGTGTGGAGCGTGGTGGTGGTGAACCTGCCCAACATCGGCTTCAAGTACAGCACCAACCAACTGTTCTGGCTGACGGCATTGCCCGGCCTGTCCGGCGCGACGTTGCGCATTTTCTATTCCTTCATGGTGCCGATCTTCGGCGGCCGCAAGTGGACCACCATTTCCACCGCGTCGCTGCTGATTCCGGCCATCGGCATCGGCTTTGCCGTGCAGGACCCGAACACCAGTTATCCGACCATGTTGATCCTGGCGCTGCTGTGCGGCTTTGGCGGCGGCAACTTCGCCTCTTCGATGGCCAACATCAGCTTCTTCTTCCCGAAGGCGCAAAAGGGCTACGCACTCGGCATGAACGCCGGGCTTGGGAATCTGGGCGTGTCGGCGGTGCAGTTCGTGGTGCCGCTGGTGATCACTGCCGGCATCTTTGGCGGCCTGGGGGGCGAGCCGCAAGCCTGGATCAAGGGCGCCGAAACCAAGCAGATGTGGTTGCAAAACGCCGGCTTCATCTGGGTGCCGTTCATCGCGCTGACCACGCTTGCCGCCTGGTTCGGCATGAATGACCTCGCATCGGCCAAGGCCTCTTTCGCGGAACAGGCGGTCATCTTCAAGCGCAAGCACAACTGGCTGATGTGCTGGCTGTATGTCGGCACCTTCGGTTCCTTCATCGGCTATTCCGCCGGCTTCCCGCTGCTGACCAAGACCTTGTTCCCGGATGTTAATCCGCTGCAGTATGCCTTCCTCGGCCCGTTGGTCGGCGCGCTGGCACGCGTTGCCGGCGGCTGGATTTCCGACAAGCTGGGCGGCGCCGTTGTGACGTTCTGGACTTTCGTGTCGATGGTGCTGGCGGTGATCGGCGTGATCGCCTTCCTGCCGCATGGCGCCGGCACCGGCAGCTTTTCCGGATTCTTCTGGATGTTCATGCTGCTGTTCGCAGGCACCGGCGTCGGTAACGCATCGACGTTCCGCATGATCCCGGTGATCTTCCTGACCGAACGCCAGCGCGCTGCCGCCGGCAAGGGTGCTCCCGCGCAGGCGCAGGCCGTGGTGGAGGCGAACAAGGAAGCAGCCGCGGTGCTCGGGTTCACCTCGGCGGTGGCCGCCTACGGCGCATTCTTTATTCCGAAGAGCTACGGCACCTCGATTTCGCTGACTGGCGGCCCGGAAGCCGCACTGTGGGCATTCATCGGATTTTATGTGAGCTGCATCGCCATCACCTGGTGGTTCTATGCGCGCAAGGGCGCAAACATGCCTTGCTGATGCTAGTTATTAAGAACTAGCCGGACTAGTTCCAAACTTTGGGAATAGTCCGACTTACAGCGAATATCGCTGTGCAACATCGCTGCGTAGACTGCTTGCATAGAAGTAGAAAACACGTCGCCCGCATCGCGGGCGCAAGTATGGAGAAACCATGAGTCACTTTCTGGACCGACTGAAATTCTTCAGCAAGTCGAAGGAAACCTTTTCCAACGGCCACGGCGCGGTAGTCAAAGAAGACCGTACCTGGGAAAACGCCTATCGCCAGCGCTGGCAGCACGACAAGATCGTGCGCTCGACGCACGGTGTGAACTGTACCGGTTCCTGCAGCTGGAAGGTGTATGTGAAAAACGGCCTGATTACCTGGGAAACCCAGCAGACCGACTATCCGCGCACCCGTCCCGACCTGCCCAACCACGAGCCGCGCGGCTGCCCGCGCGGTGCCAGCTATTCCTGGTACGTGTATTCAGCGCAGCGCGTGAAATACCCGATGGTGCGTGGCCGACTGATGCAGATGTGGCGCGAGGCGCGCGTGACGATGTCGGCAGTCCAGGCTTGGGAGTACATCAGCCAGAATCCGGAGCGCGCGGCGCGCTACAAGAAGGTACGCGGGCAGGGCGGTTTCGTGCGCGCGACCTGGGATGAGGTCAATGAGATCATCGCTGCGGCCAATGCTTTCACCGTCAAGAAATTCGGCCCGGACCGGGTGATCGGCTTTTCGCCGATCCCCGCGATGTCGATGGTCAGCTATGCCTCTGGCTCGCGCTACCTCAGCCTGATCGGTGGCGTGCCGCTCTCGTTCTACGACTGGTATTGCGATCTGCCGCCGTCCTCGCCGCAAGTCTGGGGCGAGCAGACCGACGTGCCGGAATCGGCCGACTGGTACAACTCCACCTACCTGATGGTATGGGGCTCCAACATCCCGATGACGCGCACCCCCGACGCGCACTTCTACACTGAAGTGCGCTACAAGGGCACCAAGACCGTCGCCGTGTCGTCCGACTTCGGCGAAATGGCCAAGTTCGGCGATATCTGGCTCGCGCCCAAGCAGGGCACGGATGCGGCGCTGGCCATGGCAATGGGGCACGTGATCCTGAAGGAATTCCACGCGAATAACAAATCGGCCTACTTCCGCGAATACGCCAAGCAGTACACCGACTTCCCGATGCTGGTGCAGCTGAAGGAAAAGGACGGCAAGCTGATTCCCGACTACTTCCTGCGCGCATCGAACCTTGCGCACAATCTCGACGAAGCAAACAATCCGGAGTGGAAGACGCTGGTGATCGACGAGGCGACCGGCAATATCGCTGCGCCTACCGGCTCCATCGGTTTCCGCTGGGGCGAAACCGGCGAACGCGGCAAGTGGAATCTGGAATTGAAGGCGGGTGACGGCAAGGCCATCGATCCGAAGCTGTCGCTGATCGACAGCTATGACGAGATCAAGCCGGTCGGCTTCTCCTATTTCGGTGGCGCCGATGCGGACGACGTGCTGCTGCGTAACGTGCCAGTGAAGAAGGTGCCGCTGGCCGATGGCTCGACCGCGCTGGTGGCGACGGTGTATGACTTGTCGATGGCGAACTATGGCATCGACCGCGGCCTGGGTGGCGGCAATGTCGCCGCGTCCTACGAGGACGATCTGCCGTACACGCCGAAGTGGCAGGAAAAGCACACCGGCGTCAAGGCTGCCGACGTGATCACGGTGGCGCGCGAATTTGCCGACAATGCCGACAAGACGCGCGGCAAGAGCATGGTGATCGTGGGCGCCGCGCTGAACCACTGGTATCACATGGATATGACCTACCGCGGCATCATCAACATGTTGATGATGTGCGGTTGTATCGGCCAGTCCGGCGGCGGCTGGGCGCACTACGTGGGGCAGGAAAAGCTGCGTCCGCAGACCGGGTGGACACCGCTGGCATTCGGCCTGGACTGGCATCGCCCGTCGCGCCAGATGAACGGCACTTCGTTCTTCTATGCGCACACCAGTCAGTGGCGCCATGAAAAGCTGCATACCTCCGAGATCCTGTGCCCGACCGCCGACGGCAAGATGGCCGAGATGTCGATGATCGATTTCAACGCCAAGGCCGAGCGCCTCGGCTGGCTGCCATCGGCGCCGCAGCTCGAAACCAACCCGCTGGAAGTGACCCGCGCGGCGGAAGCGGCAGGATTGGACCCGGTGAAATACGCGGTCGAGAGTCTCAAGTCCGGCAAGCTCAACATGTCGTGCGACGATCCGGACAATCCGGCAAACTTCCCGCGCAACATGTTCGTCTGGCGCTCCAACATTCTGGGCAGCTCCGGCAAGGGACATGAATACTTCCTGAAGTATTTGCTGGGTACCCAGAACGCGGTCATGAACAGCGAGGAAGGTTGCGTCAAGCCGAAAGACGTGAAAGTGCGTCCGGCGGTGGAAGGCAAGCTGGACCTGCTGGTGGTGCTCGACTTCCGCATGTCGACCACCTGCCTGTACGGCGACATCGTGCTGCCAACGGCGACCTGGTATGAAAAGGACGACCTGAATACGTCCGACATGCACCCGTTCATCCATCCGTTGTCGGAAGCGGTGCAGCCGCTATGGCAGTCGAAGTCCGACTGGGAAATCTACAAGGGCATCGCGAAGAAGTTTTCCGAAATCGGCGGCGAATACCTCGGCACGCAAAAGGATCTGGTGCTCACGCCGCTGATGCACGACACGCCCGGAGAGCTGGCCCAGCCGTTCGATCCGAAGGATTGGCGCGCCGGCGAATGCGAGCCGATCCCCGGCAAGACCATGCCGGCGATGACGGTCGTCGAGCGCAATTACGGCGACGTCTACAAGAAGTTCACGTCGATCGGCCCCTTGCTCGAAAAAGTCGGCAACGGCGGCAAGGGCATCGCCTGGAAGACCGCACATGAAGTCGACGTCCTGCGCGGTATCAACCGCGTGGTTACGGAAGAGGGCGTGTCGAAGGGGCAGCCGCGTCTTGAAACCGCGATCGATGCGGCCGAAATGATCCTGTCGCTGGCGCCGGAAACCAACGGCCACGTGGCGGTCAAGGCATGGGATGCGCTGTCGAAGATCACCGGGCGCGACCATACTCACCTGGCGATCCCGCGCGAGCACGACAGCATCCGCTTCCGCGACGTGCAGGCCCAGCCGCGCAAGATCATCTCTTCGCCGACCTGGTCCGGCCTGGAATCCGAGGAAGTCAGCTACAACGCCGGCTACACCAACGTGCACGAGCTGATTCCATGGCGCACCTTGACCGGGCGCCAGCAGTTCTACCAGGATCACCTGTGGATGCGCCAGTTCGGCGAAGGCTTCTGCGTGTACAAGCCGGCGATCAATACCAAGACGACCGCAGGCATGCTCGGCAAGCGGCCGAACGGCAACAAGGAAATCGCGCTGAACTGGATCACGCCGCACCAGAAGTGGGGTATCCACTCGACCTACTCGGACAACCTGCGCCTGTTGACGCTGTCGCGCGGCGGCCCGCACGTGTGGCTGTCGGAAGAGGATGCGAAGGTGGCCGGCATCGTGGACAACGACTGGATCGAGGTATTCAACGTCAACGGCACGCTCACGGCCCGCGCCGTGGTTAGCCAGCGCGTCCCGGTCGGCATGACATTGATGTACCACGCCCAGGAAAAGATCGTGAACGTGCCGGGGGCGGAAACCTCGGGCATGCGCGGTGGCATCCACAATTCGGTGACCCGCGCAGTGACCAAGCCGACCCACATGATCGGCGGTTATGCGCAGCTGTCGTATGGCTTCAACTACTACGGCACGGTCGGCTCCAACCGCGACGAATTCGTCTTGGTGCGCAAGATGAAGAACATCGACTGGCTGGAAGGGCCGCGCGCCGAGGAGCCCGAAGCGAAGCACGCGCCGCACGGCAATGCGGTAGCGGTCAAGCATGAGGAAGAGCCGGCGATCGCGATGCAGCCGAAGCCCGCCGTATAAAGAAAACAGGAGCAGAAATGAAAATCAGAGCGCAAATCGGCATGGTGCTGAACCTGGACAAGTGCATTGGCTGCCATACCTGTTCGGTGACCTGCAAGAACGTCTGGACCAGCCGCGACGGCGTCGAATATGCCTGGTTCAATAACGTCGAAACCAAGCCGGGCATCGGCTACCCGAAGGAATGGGAAAACCAGGACAAGTGGAACGGCGGCTGGAAGCGCAACGCCGAAGGCAAGCTGGAACCGCGCCAGGGCAGCCGCCTGAAGATCCTGGCCAACATCTTCGCCAACCCGAACCTGCCGGAGATCGACGACTACTACGAGCCGTTCACTTACGACTACGAGCGTCTGCAAAACGCGCCGCTGTCGGAGACGCCGCCGACCGCACGCCCGATCTCAGTCGTTACCGGCAAGAAGATGGACAAGATCGAATGGGGCCCGAACTGGGAAGACGACCTCGGCGGCGAATTCGCCAAGCGCAGCAAGGACAAGCTGTTCGACGGCGTGCAGAAGGAGATGTACGGCACGTTCGAAAACACCTTCATGATGTACCTGCCGCGCCTGTGCGAGCACTGCCTGAACCCGGCCTGCGTCGCCTCCTGCCCGTCCGGCTCCGTGTACAAGCGCGAAGACGACGGCATCGTGCTGATCGACCAGGACAAGTGCCGTGGCTGGCGCATGTGCATCTCCGGCTGTCCGTACAAGAAGATTTATTACAACTGGTCTTCCGGCAAGGCCGAGAAGTGCACCTTCTGCTTCCCCCGCATCGAAGCGGGCCAGCCGACGGTGTGCTCCGAGACCTGCGTGGGCCGCATCCGCTATCTTGGCGTGATGCTGTACGACGCCGACCAGATCGAGTCCGCCGCATCGGTGGCCGACGAGCAGGACCTGTACGAATCGCAGCTCGGCCTTTTCCTGAACCCGCACGATCCGAAGGTGATCGAGGAAGCGCGCAAGCAGGGCATCCCGGATTCGTGGCTGGAAGCCGCCAAGCGCTCGCCGGTATACAAGATGGCAATGGAATGGAAAGTCGCCTTCCCGCTGCATCCGGAATACCGCACGCTGCCGATGGTCTGGTACATCCCGCCGCTGTCGCCGATCCAGGCCGCTGCCGAGTCCGGCAAGATGGGCATGAATGGCATCATCCCAGATACCCGCAGCCTGCGTATCCCGGTGAAGTACCTTGCCAACCTGCTCACCGCCGGAAAGGAAGCGCCTGTGGTGCACGCGCTGGACCGCATGCTCGCCATGCGCGCCTACATGCGCGGCAAGTCGGTCGACGGAACCGAAAACCTGGACGTGCTGAAGCAAGTGGACCTCACCAAGGATGTGGTGGAAGACATGTACCACATCATGGCGATCGCGAACTACGAAGACCGCTTCGTGATCCCGAGCAGCCACAAGGAGATGGTCGAGGACAGCTTCAACGAGAAGGGCTCCTGCGGCTTCAGTTTCGGCAACGGCTGTTCGGACGGCGTAAGCGACGCTTCGCTGTTCGGCAAGAAGAAGCAGGGATCGGTGATCTTTGTTGACATGCCGAAGTCGCGCAAGAAGAAGACCGCTGAAAACGTCTGAGCGTGAAGTGTCCGTTCCTTCTCCGCCAGGAGAAGGAACAACTGGGCTAAAGGAATCACAATGAAACACTACCAGGCGCTATCCGCCTTATTGCTCTATCCCGAACGGGAGCTGATCGACAGCCTTCCCGAGATCGAAGCGATCCTGCAGCAAGCCCCGGTTTCGGCTGCATCGCTGCAGCCGTTGCTGGCTTACCTGAAGCGGGAAGACCTGATCGCGCTGCAGGAAAACTATGTCGCCACCTTCGACCGCAACCCATCCCACTCGCTGCATCTGTTCGAGCATATCCACGGCGAGTCGCGCGACCGCGGGCAGGCGATGGTGGACCTGATGGAAGAGTACAAGAAGCACGGCTTGCAAATGGCCGGCGATGACTTGCCGGACTATGTGCCGCTGTTCCTTGAATTCCTCTCTCAGCTGGAGCGGGATGAGGCAGAACACCTGTTGGGCGACGCAGTGCATGTGCTGGCACACGTCGGCCGCAAGCTGGCCGCCAACGGCAGCCCGTATGCGCCGGTATTCGACGTGTTGCAGCAGCTGAGCCCGGTCGTGGCCGAAGAGTTGTCCGAGCCGCCGGTACGCGATATGGACGAGGCGCTGGAAACCTTCGGCCCCGGCGCGGACGGCGTCGAGCCGCTGCTCAAAAAGGCGGCGGGCGGCGTACAGCCGATCAATTTCCATCCAAAGGGAACGCGCGCCGGGGCTGGAACTACCGGCTGCGCCGGTTGACCGGATTCATGAAAAGGAGATAACAACATGAGTTACCTGCATCAATTCGCATTCGGAATCTACCCGTATATCGCGCTGGCGATCTTCCTGCTCGGCAGCCTGATCCGCTTCGACCGCGAGCAATACACCTGGAAGTCCGACTCCAGCCAGCTGCTGCATCGCGGCAGCCTGCGCGTCGGCAGTATCCTGTTCCACGTCGGGATCATCGGCCTGTTCTTCGGCCATGCAGCGGGCCTGCTCACCCCCGTATGGGTGTGGGACACGCTGGGCGTGGAGCACGGCACCAAGCAGGTTGTCGCGATGGTGGCCGGCGGGGTGATGGGCTCGCTATGCATGATCGGCCTGCTGATCCTTCTGGCGCGCCGTTTTTCCAATGACCGTCTGCGCGCGGTAACCACCTTCAAGGATAAGGTCGTGATGCTGTGGATTCTGGTGACCCTGTCGCTTGGCCTGTGCTCGATCGTGCTGTCCGCATCGCATACCGACGGCCACCTGATGGTGCAATTCATGAGCTGGGCCCAGCATGTGGTGACCTTCCGTGGGGATGCCGCACAATTCATCGACGAAGCGCCGCTCCTGTTCAAGCTGCATCTGTTCATGGGCATGTCGCTGTTCGTTATTTTCCCCTTCACCCGTCTGGTGCACATCTGGAGCGGCTTCGCATCGGTCGGCTACCTCGGCCGCGCTTACCAGCTGGTCCGCCCGCGCTAATCGATAACAGATTGATACAGGAGTGACATCATGGGTATTTCCGTCAACGGCGTCGAGATCACCGACCAGGACATCGAACTGGAGTTGCCGCATCATCAGAAAGCGGGTAACCCGTTGAAGGAAACGGTCCATGAGCTGGTGCTGCGCGCGCTGCTGCTGCAGGAAGCCGCGCGTCTCGGGATCGAAGCCGAGGACGATGATGAGCGTATCGAGGCGCTCTTCGTGCAGCAGGTTCGCGTGCCCGAGGCCGACGACGCAGCTTGCGAAACCTTCTACCGCAACCGCCCGGAGCTGTTTGCTAGCGGTGAGATGGTGGAGGCGCGGCATATCCTGTTTCAGGTAACGCCGACCGTGCCGCTCGATCTGCTGCGCGAAACCGGCGAAGCGGTCCTGGATGAGCTGAAGCAGCATCCGGAACGCTTCGAAGAACTGGCCAGGCAGTATTCCAACTGCCCGTCGGGCCAGGTCGGTGGAAGCCTCGGCCAGCTTACGCGCGGTCAGACTGTGCCGGAGTTCGAGGACTTCGTGTTCCGCCTCGCGCCAGGGGAACTGGGCAACCGGCTGCTGGAAACGCGCTTTGGCTTGCATATCGTGCAAGTACAGCGCCGGATCGATGGCAAGCGCCTTCCTTTTGAAGCGGTAAAGGCGCAGATTGCCGAAACGCTGACACGCCAGTCATGGCAGCGCGCCGTGCACCAGTATTTGCGCATCCTGGCAGGGAAGGCCGATATCCAGGGAGTGTCGCTGGAAGGCGCCGACAGCCCGCTGGTGCAATAGCGATAGATTGACTCGTTCTTGATCCAGCTTCTTCTTTTTGAAGAAGGTCTCACCGGGGGAATTGCGTGAAATCGGTGGCGCGGTTAAGCTGTTCGTTGCCAAAACGAAAAATTACGTGTCATTCCCCGTCGGTTTCTGCCGTTATTCATGCCATCGGTGGGTCCCCGGAAGTCGCGTTGATGCTAACCGGGAGCTGCTGGGTGCTACTAGACATACTGAACCCATCGCCTCTGCCGCCCGATGCCGAACGGCGTCTGCGCGACAAGCACGAGACGCTGATGGCCCTGCTGGCGTCCGCCGTAGCGCCCATGCTCGGCGCCCTGGTCATCCTGTTTGTCGTGTGGGACTATTTTGTCGATCCCACCCGCGTTGCCTGGACGCTTCCTGTCCGGATTGCCTTTGTCGCCCTCAGCGCACTCGGTTATCGCCCTGGAGTGCTGCCGCTGGGCGCTTCGGCGCGCTGCATCTACATCCACTGGATGTTCAGCGCCGCCATCATCCTGTCCGATTTTCTGCTGACGGACGGCTTTCGCTACGGCCTGGTCGGCGTGGTGGCCGGCGTCTTTTTCGTCTCGCTCATTACGCAGACTACCCGCGGCTTCCTGCTGGCCGTGAGCGCGCCGTTCGCGCTGTTCGTTGCATGCGCGGCGGTCGACAGGCCGTTGCCCGAGCTGGCGAACGACATCGTTTTTTATCTGCTCGCCATGGCCATTGCCTTTGTGCTGATGGCCATGATCCGCTATCTGCGCCGCAGCGAGGCGTTGCTGGAGGAAGAGCTGATGCGACAGGCAACGCATGACAGCCTGACCGGGCTGTTGAACCGTGGTCGCCTCAACGAGCTGGCGGCGCGCGAAATGGCACTGGCGCGTCGGCACGGCCGGCCGCTTGCGGTGCTGATGCTCGATATCGATCGTTTCAAGCTGGTCAACGACACCTATGGACATGACGTCGGCGATATGGTGATCCGGCGGCTGGCCGACGCTTGCCGGGAGCAGATGCGCACGGTCGACCATGTAGGTCGTTTTGGCGGCGAGGAGTTTGTCTGCATTCTGCCGGAAACCGATCAGTCCGCAGCGCTGGCTTGTGCCGAACGGCTGCGCCAGGTAATGGAGCGGCAGCGCGTCGAGTCGGCGCGCGGCGAAGTGCGCTTCACGGTCAGCATCGGTGTCGCGTTGTATGACTCCGCCCATGGCGACTGGGATGCATTGCTCAAAGATGCCGATACCGCTTTGTACCGCGCCAAGCAGTCGGGCCGCAATCGCGTCATGCTGGCTGACGACTGCTTGCCGGTTTGCGCCGAAGCCGATCGCTGAAGATCGTTAGCGCCGGGTGCAGCTTGCGATGCAACCGCTTTCGCATGCGCGCGAACCATGAAAGAGGCCAAAAGGCGCTCTAATACCAAAGGACTACTCGCGCTAGCTCGTCGTGCCAACTGCCAGGCACAGCCGCTCCCCCCTACAATGGGATCATCCACCATGTACGGGAGTGACGATGTTAAGCGATAGGTTTGGCCGTTCCATCGACTATCTGCGCCTGTCGGTGACCGACCGTTGCGATTTGCGCTGCACCTATTGCCTGCCGAAAGGCTTCAAGGGATTCGAGGAACCGAAGCACTGGCTGACTTTCGACGAGATCGAGCGCCTGCTTGGCGCGTTCGCGCGCCTAGGCACTTCGCGCGTGCGCCTGACCGGCGGCGAACCACTCTTGCGGCGCAATCTGCCGGAGCTGGCGGCGCGCATCGCGCGGCTTCCCGGCATGCGCGACCTGTCGTTGTCGACCAATGCGACACGCTTGAATCGCCATGCAGGCGAACTCAAGGCGGCTGGCGTATCGCGCATCAACGTCAGCCTCGATTCGCTCGACCGCGAGTGCATGGAAAAAATCACCGGCCGCGACAGCCTGCCGCAAATCCTTGAAGGAATCATGTCCGGCAAGGCCGCCGGATTCGATCCGATCAAGATCAACATGGTCGCCATGCGCGGCATTAACGAGAACGAAATCGATGCGATGGTGGCGTTTTGCATCGAGCACGGCTTTATCCTGCGCCTGATTGAGGCGATGCCGATGGGAGCGACCGGGCGTGATGCTGCGTTCCTTGAACTCGGGCCGATCCAGACGCGCCTGCAGTCGAAATTCGGCTTGCAGCCGCAGGCGGCCGAGCTGGGCGGCGGACCGGCGCGCTATCTGGCCACTGCCGACGGGCGGGCCAGTGTCGGATTCATCACGCCAATGTCGCAGCATTTTTGCGCCACCTGCAACCGGGTGCGCCTGGCCGTCGACGGCACCTTGTACCTTTGCCTCGGCCAGGAAGAAAAATTCGAGTTCCGGCCGCTCTTGCGCGGCGGCGCGAGCGATGCCGAACTGGAGCAGGCGATCCGGACCGCAATCGAACTCAAACCGCAAAAGCACGAATTCCGCGAACAGCCGGACAAGGTCATTCGGTTCATGGCGCAGACCGGCGGCTGACCACGAAAGGCTGAGCATGGAAGACATCGAAAAATTCATCCACGGCTTTTCCCGCTTCCAGCAGCAATATCTCGGCGAACACTGCCTGTTCAACAGCTTGCGCGAAGCACAGCGGCCCGGCACCCTGGTGATCGGCTGCTGCGACTCGCGCGTCGACCCGGCGCTGCTGACCGGCAGCGACCCCGGCGATATGTTCGTCGTGCGCAACGTCGCCAATCTGGTTCCCCCGTGTACGCCGGATGCGCCGCCCGGAGTGGCTTCGGCCATCGAGTTCGCGGTATGCGGCCTCGAAGTGGAACGCGTGATCGTGCTCGGCCATGCACGCTGCGGCGGCATCCGGGCGCTGATGTCCCCAAGGCGCCTTGCGCAGGAAACGGATTTCGTCGGCCGCTGGATGCGGCACGCAGAACCGGTGCGGCAGCGCGTCCTGCGCGAACTGTCGCACAAGACGGACGACGAGCAGCACAAGGGGTGCGAGATGGCCAGCATTCTGCATTCCCTCGATAACCTGTTGACCTATCCCTGGCTGCGGCGGCGGGTGGAGGAGGGCCGGCTGCGCTTGCATGGTTGGTATTTCGATATCGATTCCGGCGCGCTGCTGGCCTACTCGGCGCGCCAGCAGGAGTTCTTGCCGCTGGTTTGTCCTCTGGAAAAACCTGAGATGGAAAGACGGCGGGCATGACTGGCACCAGGGGCGCCACTTCCGGGCGCACACGCCATATTGGCTGGCGCAATGCAACCGCTATCCCGTATGATTGGCAGATAGGCCTGCTATCGGGCCCGACCGGGCTATCACCATCTCAATGAACTTAGAGACACTCCTGCCGACGTGGCAACGGCTTTCGACCAAGATCGTCAGCATGCTGCTGGGCTTTTTCGTGCTGGCGCTGTTCGCGATCTGCGCCACGCTTTTCCTGTCTTGGCAACTGGAGGGGAGCTCCGCCGCGATCAATGAAACCGGCAGCCTGCGCATGCGCAGCTACCGGCTGGCTACGCTGTTGTCGCGCATCGTCAACGAACCGGAGACGGCGGCGGCACGCGCAGAAACCGTCGCAGAACTGAATACGATAGAAGCTGCTTTCGCGGCAGTGCGCAGAGGAAATCCGCAGCGCCCGCTATCCCTTCCTCCAACCGAACAGATCCAGGTGGAGTTCGATCAGGTGTACAGTCACTGGCAGCAGACCATGCGCCCGATGGCCACTCTCATCCTCGACAGCACAGGCGCCGAGCGCAACGCGGCGTGGCGGCGGTATCAGCCTCGGGTCGCGCCTTTCGTGGCCGAGGTCGATGCGCTGGTGCAGCTGATCGAGCGCGACAGCGAGTTGCGCACTGCCTGGTTGCGTTCATCGCAGCTGGCGCTCGTGGCATTGGCGGTCGGCGGCACCGTGGTCATGACCTATTTTATGTTCCTGGTTATCATCACCCCGGTGTCGCGCCTGCGCGGCGGCATTCTGCGCATGACGCAGAAGGATTTTACGGTGCGCCTGCCGGTGGAGAGCAAGGACGAGTTCGGCCAGCTGGCGCTGGGCTTCAACCAGATGGCCGACCGCCTGGAAGAGCTGTACGCCAGCCTGGAAGATCGTGTCAAGGTGAAAACCGCCGCACTGGAAGACCAGAACCGGGAGCTGGCGCTGTTGTATGACAGCGCTGCCTTCCTGCAGCGCCCGCAGGGCGTGGAAGCCATGTGCCAGGGGTTTTTGCAGCGTATCAGCCAGTATTTCAATGCCGACGGCGGCGCCGTGCGGGTGCTCGACGAGCGGAGCGGCAACCTGTTCATGGTCGCGCATCAGGGCGTATCGCCGGCGCTGGCGAAAGACGAAAAATGCCTGAAGGTGGGCGAGTGCCTGTGCGGCGATGCGGTAACGAAGAAAATCTCGGTGGTGCACGACCTGCAGCAGATGGACCGGGCGAATGACTTGCAGTGCCACCGCGACGGCTTTGCCACGGTGTCGGTATTCCACATCCTGGTGCATCAGCAGCACGTCGGTTTCTTCAATTTGCATTTCCGTAACACGCGAAGCTTTACCGAGCGGGAAAAAGCCTTGCTCGAAACGCTCGGCCAGTTGCTCGGCATCGCCATCGAAAACCTGCGGCTGGCATCGCGCGAGAAGGAGATGGCGATTTCCGAGGAACGCAACTTGGTGGCACAGGGCTTGCACGACAGCATAGCGCAGGGGCTGACCTTCCTGAACATCCAGGTGCAGATGCTGGATGACTCGTTACGCAATGGAAAAATCGAGGATGCTGCCGCGATCGTACCGGCGCTCCGGGCCGGTGTGCAGGAAAGCTACGAAGACGTGCGCGAACTGCTGCTGAATTTCCGCAGCAAACTGGCCGAGGGCGATCTGATCGTGGCGCTGAAAACGACCGTCGAAAAATTCCGCCGCCAGACTGGCATCGCGGTCGATCTCGTCGATGCCGACACCGGCGCACCGTTCGGGCGCGAACAGCAGCTGCAGATGCTGTTCATCGTGCAAGAGGCGCTCTCCAATATCCGCAAGCATGCATTCGCCAAAAAGGTCGACATCCGGCTCGACGACAGCCAGGACTTCACGCTGATCATTCGCGACGACGGCGTCGGATTCGATGCGGCCACGTTGCTGCAAAAGGGCGATTCGCACGTCGGCATCAATATCATGCGAGAGCGGGCGCAGCGCATTCACGCGTCGCTCGACATCCATTCCCGACTCGGCGAAGGTACGACCGTCGCCCTGCACCTGGCGCAGGAACACCGACGCGCCGCATGAACACTACATTTCACGGACAAGAGCCCAACATGAATGCTGCATCTAAACCGATTTCAGTCCTGCTGGTCGACGACCACACTCTGTTCCGCAGCGGAATACGCTCCCTGTTGCAGCGGCACTCCGATTTTTCCATCGTGGGCGAGGCATCCGACGGCGTCGAGGGCATCAAGCGCGCCAAGCAGTTGCGCCCGGACGTCGTCCTGCTCGACCTGAACATGCCCGGCATGTCGGGGCTGGAAACGCTGCAGCTGCTGCTGCAGGATTGCCCGGATATCGCGGTCATCATGCTGACCGTCTCCGAGGAAGCGGAAGACCTGACCTCAGCGCTGGCCTCCGGCGCGCGCGGCTATCTGATCAAGAACATCGACGCGGATTACCTTGTGCGCGCCATCCGCCGTGCCGCGGCGGGCGAGCCGGTACTGGCCGAGGCGATGACGACCAAGCTGGTCGCGCACCTGCAGGGCGGTACGCCAAAACCTGCGGCCCCCTCCGAATTGGACAAGCTGACGCCGCGCGAAAAGGAAATTCTGGTCTGCCTGGCGCGCGGGGAAAGCAACAAGATCATTGCGCGCACGCTGGAAGTGGCCGAGAGCACGGTCAAGATCCACGTGCAAAACATACTCAAGAAGCTCAACCTGACCAGCCGCGTGCAGGCGGCGGTGTTTGCGGTGGGACACGGGATGGCGGGCTCGTCGGACAAGCCGAATTGATTATGGTGATAACAAATACCGCCGCCTGCGCCTGCCAGCACGGGCAGCGGCGTGATGACTCGCGGCGCCAAGTGCTTGCAAGCACTCGCCGCTTCCGCGCTTAACCGCAGCCGCCACCGCAGCAGCTTCCGCCGCCACTGCCGCTCAGGTCGATCGCCCTGACGCCGACGACGCCATAGCCCGCCTGCTTGATTGCGGCGACCAGCTGCGGCCTGGCGAGGCGCTGTTCGTCGAACTGGACTACGGCCTTGTTGCAGGAGACGGACACGCTGGCGCTGGCCACACCGTCGAGGGATTCCAGGGCTCGCTTGACATTCTCGCCGCAGGCGTCGGACGACATGCCGTTGATTTTCAGGGTTTCGGTTTGCATTCTGATATTGAAGAGTGAATTGATCGGTTCTGATAGCCGCGCGGGAACGGCGTGGACCGATACTACTGGAGCGTTTCCGCCGGAATAAATGATCAGGATCAAGTTTCCGTAACTGGCGCAAACACGAAAAAACGGCCGTCGCCATCGGGCGGCAGCCGCTACAACTGGATGGACTGCGCTGTCAGTGCGCCATCAGCACCGGCACCGTCATCGATTCGAGCACCGTGCGCGTGACGCCGCCCAGCAGAATCTCGCGGAAACGGGTGTGCCCGTAGCCGCCCATGACGATCAGGTCGGAGGCGAAGTCGGTCGCCGCCGACAGCAGCGCATTGCCAATATCGATCTTGCTCTTTTGCCGGACCACGTTCACGCGAATGTTGTGGCGGGCCAGGTACAGTGCGATATCGGCACCGGGCTGCTCGCCATGCGCATCGCCCTGATCGTCGGCATTGAATACGAGGACCTCGACAATGTCGGCGCGCTTGAGCAGCGGAATGGCCGCCGTCACGGCACGCGTTGCGCTGGTGCTGGCATCCCATGCAACCAGCACGCGCTTGCCGACCGTGTCAAACTGGCCGGCGTAGGGCACGATCATCACCGGCCTGCCGGAATTGATCACCACATATTCGGGAAAGTCGGGCAGGGTGGCAGGTGACGGATCTTCCAGGTCTGTCTGGCCAATCACCACTAGGTCGCTGTAGTGCGCCTGCAGGCTGACACCGGCGCCGGCTTCGTCATCCACCAGATGCGATTCGAAGGAATTTACGCCCATGCGCTGCACCGTTTTCTCGAACTCCTGGAGCGCTTCCTTGCCCTGCTGCCGCAGCACTTCCATGTGCGCTTCCAGATGTGCAGTGAAGCCGGCGCCGTCACCCAACATGCCCGCCTGGTAAATGTAACGCGACACGCCGGTCGGGGCGGCACCGATCAGGTGTGCGTCTTCATTGAGCGCGATCGCGGCCGCAAGCTTGACGCGCTCGGCGGAATGCTTTGATTTGTCTACATGCACGAGAATGGTTTTGTAAGACATGTGGTGCCCCTTTCAGGTTCGGCTCGTTGTCGGGAATGGGTCTTTTCTTGTTGATTTTCAGTTTCGAAGAGCTCTTCTCTTGGTCGATGACCCAGCTTCATTAGCGTAGGGCCAAGCCAAAAACCAGTCCAGAGAAAATGCATGCCGATCAACGAATAGTTTTGGCATATTTGACTTGAGTCAAATTTTTCGGGGGAGCCCATTTGTAACATCGGTCGAATATCAACATGCGGGTTTTCGGCCCGGCGAAAATGCAGGTTTGCCGGGCTTTTTCCATGTGTTTGCGCCGTCGTTGACTTGCCAGTAGCCGCCCGTTCCGGAGGCGACAAGCTCTACCGTTACAATCATGTCGCGCAGTGCGGCAATCCACACGCTGCCAACCCAGGCGGAATTCACAGCAGAAAGCATATCCAAGGACGGTACCCATGAGCGTCAGAAACCTCAAGCATCTGTTCGAGCCTCGTTCCGTTGCCGTGATCGGCGCGTCGATCCGGCCGCACAGTGTCGGCGCGACCGTACTGCAAAACATGGTGTCCGGCGGCTTCGAGGGCGAGATCATTCCGGTCAATCCGAAATACGACACGCTTGCGGGCCTGAAGGTGTATTCCAGCGTTTCGCACCTGCCGAGCGCACCCGACCTCGCGATCATCTGCACGCCGCCATCGACCGTGCCCGAGATTATCAAGGACCTCGGCGCGCTCGGCACGCGGGCCGCGATTGTCCTCACGGCCGGGTTGGGCACGATCAAGGACCTGCGCGGGCGCACCATGAAAGACCTGATGCTGGCTGCCGCCAAACCGCATCTGCTGCGCATCCTCGGACCGAATTGCGTGGGGCTGCTGGTGCCGAAAATCGGGCTGAATGCGAGCTTTGCGCACACCAGCGCACTGCCGGGCAAGATTGCGTTTGTATCGCAGTCGGGCGCGATGGTGACCGGTGTGCTGGACTGGGCGCGGTCGCGCGGAATCGGGTTTTCGAAATTCATTTCGCTTGGCGACAGTGCCGACATCGATTTCGGCGACGTGCTCGACTATCTGGCCAGCGACAGCGATACGCAGGCGATCCTGATGTACATGGAAGCGGCCAGCGCCGCGCGCAAGTTCATGTCGGCCGCCCGCGCAGCTGCGCGCGCCAAACCGACCCTGGTGATCAAGGCAGGGCGCGCGCCCGAAGGCGCTAAGGCGGCGGCATCGCATACCGGCGCGCTGGCCGGCGCCGACGATGTGTATGACGCCGCGATCCGCCGGGCCGGCATGCTGCGCGTATATAGCACCACAGACCTGTTCGACGCAGCCGAAACGCTTGCTCGTGCCCGGCCGATGAAAGGCGACCGCCTGGCGATCATGACCAACGGTGGCGGTCCTGGCGTGATGGCTACCGATGCGCTAATCGCGCAACAGGGGCGCCTGGCGAACCTGTCCGAACAGGCGCTGGCGAAGCTGGACGAAATCCTGCCAGGTACTTGGTCGCACGGCAATCCTGTCGACATCATCGGCGATGCGCCGGCGCAGCGCTACGTCGACACGCTCGGGGCGCTATTGCAGGAGCCGGAAGCGGACGCTACGCTGTTCATTCACGCGCCGACTGCCATCGTGCCCAGCGCCGAGATCGCCCAGGCGGTAGCGCCGGTCATCAAGGACGCGCCGCGCAATGTGCTCGCCTGCTGGCTGGGCGGCGATTCGGTGGCGCAGGCTCGAGCGATCTTTTCAGATGCCGGCATCGCGACGTACGATACGCCCGAAGAGGCGGTGCGCGGCTTCATGCAGATCGCCGAGTACCATCGCAACCAGTCGCTGCTGATGGAGGTCCCGCCTTCGGTGCCGCATGCGGCGCAGGACGATCGGGACGAAGCGCGGGAGGTGGTGCAGCGTGTGCTGGCCGCTGGCAGGAACATGCTGTCCGAGCCGGAAGCCAAGCAGGTGCTGGCCGCCTATGGCATTCCGGTGGTGCAGACGCGTTCAGCGCGCAGCGTCGAGGAGGCGGTGCAGCACGCGGCGGAAATCGGCTTTCCCGTCGCGTTGAAGATCATTTCGCCCGACATTACGCACAAGTCGGATGTCGGCGGCGTGGTGCTCGACCTGGCCGACGAAGCGGCGGTGGCCGCGGCCGCCGTGGGGATGAACCGGCGGCTGCGCGAATTGCGCCCGGGCGCGAAACTGCAAGGCTTCTCGGTCCAGTCGATGGTTCGCCGCCCGGAAGCGCGCGAACTGATCGTCGGCGTCACCACCGACGCAGTGTTCGGTCCGGTGATCCTGTTCGGGCAGGGCGGTATCGCGGTGGAGGTGACGGCTGATCATGCCATTGCCTTGCCGCCGTTGAATATGGTGCTGGCGCGCGATCTTGTCACCCGCACGCGCATTTCGCGCCTGTTGGCGGCATACCGTAATCTGGAAGCGGCTGATGTGGATGCGGTGTGCCGCACCTTGATCCAGATTTCCGACCTTGTTGTCGATATTCCCGAAATCGCCGAACTCGACATCAACCCCTTGTTGGCCGATGGCAATGGCGTCATCGCGCTCGACGCCCGCATCCGCGTCGTACGCGCGCGCGGCAGCGGCGTTGACCGGTTGGCGATCCGTCCTTATCCCGGAGAGCTGGAAGAGCAGATCGCGTGGCAGGGGAGGCCGCTGGTGCTGCGCCCGATCCGCCCGGAGGACGGGCCTCAGCATGTCGAATTCTTCGGCATGCTCGAACCGGATGACATTCGCTACCGCATGTTCATCAGCATGCGGTCGTTATCGAAGTCGGACCTCGCGCGCTTTACGCAAATCGACTATGACCGCGAGATGGCGTTCATCGCAACCCGCCCGCGTGAGGACGGCGTGTCGGAAACGCTCGGCGTGGCGCGCGTCATCGCCGATCCCGACAATATCAGCGCCGAGTTTGCGATCATCGTGCGCTCCGACCTGAAAGGAAAGGGGTTGGGAGGATTGCTGCTCAACAAGCTGATCGAGTACTGCCGCTCGCGCGGGATCCACGAAATCGTCGGCGAAACGATTAGCCATAATCACGGCTTGCTGATGCTTGCCAAGAAATTCGGGTTCGTCACCATTCCCGGCGGCGGCAGCGACACGACCGGATTGCGGCTTGAACTGGTGGCGGCACGCGCTTCGGCGTCTTGATGTTTCTCGAAAGATGTAATTGCGTCATTGCGCTATAGCCCGTTGCGATATAAGATTCATTCTAAATGAATCTTTGTGGGGTGAAAAATGGCGCTAATGATCATTGACGAGCCGCGTGTGCCAGGCAAGAAGGGGCAGGCGGCGGGTGGGCATCCCCTGTTCCGCCTCGGTTTTCGTCCTTTCTACCTGCTGGCGGCGTCGTTTGCGGCAATCAGCGTCCCGTTGTGGATCGCGCGCTATCTCGGCTGGACCCAGGCATTGGGTAACGTGGATGTTAACTGGCACATGCACGAGATGGTGTTCGGGTTTGCGATCGCGGTGATCATCGGATTCGTGTTCACGGCGGGCCGAAACTGGACCGGCCTGTGGACGCCGCGAGGCAATCATCTCGCTGCGCTGGCGGGCTTGTGGCTGGCGGGACGCCTGGCGATGCTGGCGGCGCCGCCGGTACTGGCGGCCCTGGTCGACATGCTGTTCCTGCCGCTCGCCGCATGGCCTATCTATAGCGTGTTGAAGCGGTCCGGTAACAAGCGCAACATGTTCCTGGTCCTGTTGCTGAGCCTGCTTACGGTGGCAAACGGCCTGTTTCATGTGGCGCGGCTCGGCTGGATCGACATTGCCCCCTTCACCCCGATCCATGCGGCGATTCTGGTCATCGTGATGATCGAGTCGGTCATTGGCGGGCGCGTGATTCCCGGCTTTACAAGCAATGCGACCGGCGTCAAGACGATCACGAATCCCAAGCTCGACAAGATCTGCATCACGCTGACCGCGCTTGCCTGCCTGGCGTGGATCGTACGCATCCTGCCCCCGTTCAGCGCTTCCCTGGCATTTGCGGCGGCTTGCGCCCAGGCCGTGCGGCTGGCTGGCTGGAAGCTGCCTGCAACCTTGAAGAATCCGCTGCTGTGGATACTGCATGTCTCGTATGCATGGATTCCGCTCGGGTTTTTCGCGCTGGCCGCAGCGTCGCTGAATCTCGTATCCGCCAGTGCGGCATTCCATATTCTCGCCGTGGGTTCGATGTCGGGATTAATCATCGGAATGATTACGCGTACAGCCCTGGGACATACGGGCAGGCCGTTGAAGGCGGGAGGTGCTGAACTGGCAATGTATGTGCTGGTCCAGCTTGGCGTGATCGCGCGCTTTGTTGCTGCCGTCAGCACGACTGACTTGCGCGACCATGCGCTGGCCTGTGCCGCTGTCAGCTGGTCTGGCGCATTCCTGCTTTATGCCGCTGTGTATGGCCGCTACCTATGGAACCCGCGCATCGACGGCCGCGAAGGTTGAAAAAAAAGCACGCGAAATGTGGCGTGTGTGATCGTGATGAAAGAGGCAAGCCGGCAGCGGCTTGCCTCCCTGTTATTGCGAGCGTGCGCCGCATTCCTCCTTCAATTTCATGACATTTTGCCTACACTAACCAGTTCCGGCATTTTTGACTTGGATCAAGGCCCCTGTTTGGCCCGATTCGTACACTGCAACGCAGTCTCAAAGCGTTCCGGCACCGGAACACGACCCCAGGAGTAAATAATGATGGCCGTTTCCGCCGCTCACGCGTCGCACGTTCCGACAGTGCAGTTCGATGCTGCGCTGATTCGCAAGCTCAGCCAGCAAGGCCCGCGCTACACTTCTTATCCGACCGCAGACCGTTTCACGGATCAGTTCGGTGTGGGCGACTATCTGCAGGCGGTCAACAGCGTGAGAGCAATGGGAGCGCGCAACCCCCTGTCGCTGTATATCCATATCCCATTCTGCGACAAGCTGTGCTATTACTGCGCATGCAACAAGATCATCACGAAGAACCGCAGCAAGGCCGAGACATATCTGACCTACCTGAAGCGCGAGATCGAAATGCAGGGCAAGCTGTTCGCCGAGATGAACCAGGTCGAGCAGCTGCACTTCGGTGGTGGCACGCCGACGTATCTCAACGATGCGCAGATGGCGGATCTGCTCGCGCATCTGCGCAAGTGGTTCCGCTTCGCCACGGACGATGCGGGCGAGTATTCGATCGAGATCGACCCCCGCACGGTGTCGCCGGAGCGTGTGCACACGCTGCGTGCGCAGGGCTTCAATCGCATTAGTTTCGGGGTGCAGGATTTTGATCCCGATGTGCAGAAGGCGGTCAACCGCATCCAGCCTGAAGAGCAAACGCTGGGCGTGATGCAGGCAGCCCGCGACGCCGGCTTCCGCTCGATTTCCATCGACCTGATCTACGGCCTGCCCAAGCAAAACCTGATCACAATGGGCCAGACCCTGAACAAGGTGGTGGCGGCCAACCCGGATCGCATTTCGATTTACAATTACGCCCACATGCCGGCCTTGTTCAAGTCGCAGCGCCGCATTGCGGAAGAGGACCTGCCGAGCGGCGAAACCAAGCTCGACATGCTTTCGCTGTGCATCAAGCGCCTCACCGATGCCGGCTATGTATATATTGGCATGGATCATTTCGCCAAGCCCGATGACGATCTCGCCATTGCGCAGCGCCAGGGCCGTCTGCACCGCAATTTCCAGGGGTACTCGACCCACGCGGAAGCGGAGATGGTATCGTGCGGCGTATCGGCCATCAGCGCCGTCGGTTCGAGCTACAGCCAGAACGAAAAGACGCTGGAGGCGTATTACGAGAGCATCGAGCAGGGTGAACTGCCGATTGCACGCGGCATCAAACTCAGCGTGGACGATCTCCTGCGTCGGATCATCATCCAGATGTTGATGTGTAATTTTGAATTGTCGATCAAGTCGTTGGAGATGGCCTATCCGATCACATTCGCGCACTATTTCGCGACCGAGCTGGAAAAGCTGCGTGCGCTGGAGCAGGATGGATTGTTGAAGATCGATAGCGAATGGCTGACGGTGACGCCAAAAGGACGCCTGCTGATCCGTAATATTTGCATGGTGTTCGATCGCTATCTGAACTCGCCGCGCGAGGCCAAACTGGAACGACTGAAGTATTCGAAGACTATTTAGTGCCTGTCATGAGCTGTTTTAGGGGGCGAGTTCGAACCGGATGGTGTGCCGGGCGAGGGGCAAGCTACGCTGCGGTGTGCATCGATGCAAGCGGTTTGCAAGACAGTGCCACGCGACTCCGGTTTGAACCCTCTGCGCAGTACCTTGAACGGGCCGCCTGCGGTGTTGCGGCTTCTTGCCATAGCACTGCCACGACGCGTCGCCAGGCCTTGCATTCGACCTGTTCAAGGGGCCGCGCGACCCCTAAAACAGATCAATACAGGCTCTAACGTGACCGATTTGCATCTTATTTCCGTTTTTCTAATTGGCTTGCTGGGCGGAGTGCACTGTGTAGGCATGTGCGGCGGAATCGTTGGAGCGCTGTCGGTCGCTTCGCGCAGCAAGCAGCCGTTTCCGGTTCCGGTAGTTTCCGCCGCGCCAGCTCTGCCGCAATCGGCAGTCGTCGACAACGCATTGCGCGTCGTGGCTTATAACGGCGGGCGTATCGCAAGTTACATGATCGCCGGTGCGATTGCCGGCGGTCTTGCGCAGGGTGCGCGCACCCTGTCTTTCGTTTCCTCCCTGCAGATCGGTGGCTACTGGGCTGCAAACCTGATGCTGGTGGCGCTCGGGCTGTATCTGATGGATGTCTGGCGCGGCCTGGCGCGTGTCGAAGCCGTGGGGCAGGTCGTATGGCGGCGCGTGCAACCGCTGATCAGGCATTTCCTTCCGATGGACAGCGTGCCGAAGGCATTCGCGCTGGGCGGGCTGTGGGGGTGGGTACCCTGCGGCATGGTGTACAGCGTATTGTTGACCGCGATGTTGAGCGGCTCGGCGGCATCCGGCGCGGCGGTGATGTTCGCCTTCGGGCTCGGAACCTTGCCGGTATTGCTGACCATGGGATTGCTCGGCACTCGCCTTCAGGCATGGACGCGCCAGCGTCGGGTGCGAATCGCGAGCGGCCTGCTCGTGCTTGCCTTCGGGCTGCTCGGTTTGGCGCGCGCTGCCAACGGCGTGTCGCTTGGCTGGCTCGATACGTTTTGCGTGACACCGGCAGCGCACCAGGGAGGGCATTGATGGCTGCCGTGTCGTCCGGTGTGTCGCGCATTGATGCTGCCGCAGCTGATTCCTCTGTTGCCGCAGCCGGCTGCTTCCATTGCGGATTGCCGGTGCCCTCGGATGCCACCTGGCAGGTGGTGATCGAAGGTGCGGCGCGACCGATGTGCTGTCCGGGGTGCGCCGCCGTGGCACAAACAATCGTCGACAATGGCCTTGCCGACTACTATTCCTCGCGCAGCGGTTTTGCGCCGACAGCCGATCAGAAATCGCTGGTTCCCCCTGAACTTCGCCTGTACGACGCTCCGGAAGCCGTCGAACGTTTCGTCGAACGTGCCGATGACGCGCAGGACAGCTGCGACGCGGTCTTTTCCGTCGACGGCATTCGTTGCGCAGCTTGCGTATGGCTGATCGAGCGGCGCCTGTGCGGCGTTCCCGGCATAGAGCATGCCAATCTCAATGTGGCAACCGAACGCCTGCAGGTGCGCTGGGACAGGCAGCGCTGCAAGCCGAGCGACATCCTGAAAGCGGTGCGCGAACTCGGCTATGTCGCATACCCGTTTGATCCGATCCGGCACGGCGAGCAGTTGCAGCGCCAAAGCAAGCGGCTGTTCCGCCAACTGTTCATCGCCGGCCTGTCGATGATGCAGGTGATGATGTACGCGGTGCCGGCCTATCTTGCCGCCGACGGCACGATGGAGGCGGACATGGCAAGCCTGATGCGCTGGGCCAGCCTGTGGCTGACGGTGCCGGCCGTTTTCTATTCAGCGATGCCATTCTTCAAAGGCGCCTGGTCGAACCTGAAGGCACGTGCGCTCGGCATGGATGTGCCGGTGGCGCTCGGTATTGCGGCGGCATTCGGCGGCAGCGTGGTTGCCACAATCCACGGCCAGGACGAAGTCTATTTCGACTCCGTCACGATGTTCATTTTCCTGCTTTTGTGCAGCCGTTATCTGGAACTTGTCGCAAGGCGCAAGGCGGCTTCAGCCCTGGAAAAGCTGCAGCGCGCCTTGCCTGCATCGGCCGCCCGACTGACCTCTTATCCCGCCAGTCGCGATACCGAGATCGTGCCTGCCGGCCAGTTGGTCGAAGGCGATCTGCTACTGGTCAAGCCGGGTGAGGCGATCGCGGCTGACGGCGTGATTGTCGAAGGCTCGA
Source organism: Noviherbaspirillum autotrophicum (assembly GCF_000818395.1). GTDB lineage: Bacteria > Pseudomonadota > Gammaproteobacteria > Burkholderiales > Burkholderiaceae_D > Noviherbaspirillum > Noviherbaspirillum autotrophicum. The sequence goes on from NZ_JWJG01000028.1 coordinate 2,473,887, forward strand.
CAGCGGTGGACTTGTCGCTGCTGACCGGTGAAAGCGAACCGGTGCGGCGAACCGTCGGCGAGACCGTTCCGGGCGGATCGGTCAATGCAACACAAGCCATCGTGGTGGAAGTGGCCAAGCCGGTGCGCGAGAGTACATTGTCAACGCTCGTCAAGCTGATCGAACGCGCAGGGCAGGGCAAGCCGCAACTGGCGCTATGGGCTGACAAGGTAGCGGCATGGTTTGTCGGGGCATTGCTGGTGTTCGCACTTGTCATTTTTGGCATTTGGTACTGGGTTGATCCGTCCCGCGCATGGCCGATCGCGATTGCGGTGCTGGTCGTGTCCTGCCCGTGTGCATTGTCGCTGGCCATGCCGAGTGCACTGGCGGCAGCGACGGACAGGCTGGTGCGCCAGGGGGTGCTGGTGGTGCAGCCGCATGTGCTGGAAACCCTGCATCGCGCCACCCATGTCATTTTTGACAAGACCGGGACGCTTACCTTAGGAAAACCAGCACTGCGGCATGTCGAAACGGCAGGCACTGCACCGAGCGCCTGGTGTCTTCAAGCGGCGGCGGCCCTGGAGGCGTCGAATGCGCATCCGCTCGGCGCGGCTATCGTCGAGGCGGCTGCCCGTTTGGGGGAACGTCCGGCGGCGCGCGAGGTGGAATACACCGCCGGCCAGGGGCTGGAAGGCATCGTCGAGGGTATGCGCCTACGTCTCGGGCGTGCCGCCTTTGTCTCGGGCATCACCCGCTCCCCAATTGCTGAACATGACGACAGCAGCGTAACTGCTGTCTATCTCGGTGGCGAACATGGTTTGCTGGCCCGTTTTGAGCTGGCGGACGCCGTGCGCTCCGACGCGCGCGAGGTGGTCGATTATTTCAAGGCCTGCGGCAAGCATGTCATCCTGCTCAGCGGCGACCAGCGGAGCGTGACGCAAGCCGTCGCCGCCGAGCTTGGCATTCCGGTCGCGCACGGCGAATTCCTCCCGGAGCAAAAGCTCGATTTCGTGCGGCGCCTACAGGCCGATGGGGCGGTGGTCACGATGGTCGGCGATGGCATCAACGACGCTGCCGTGCTGCGCGCCGCAGATGTCTCGTTTGCAATGGGGAGCGGCGCGGCGCTGGCGCAGGCCCACGCGGATACCGTGCTGCTGTCGGGGCGCCTGTCGTCCGTGCGCGAGGCAGCGCAGACCGCTACCCGGACCATGCAGGTGATACGGCAGAACCTTGCATGGGCTACGCTCTATAACGCACTTGCCATTCCTGCCGCTGCGCTTGGCCTGCTCACGCCCTGGCTGTCGGGGATAGGCATGTCGCTCAGTTCTGCGCTGGTGGTGGTGAATGCACTGCGCCTACGCCGCATTCCCAAAGACCCGCATGGCTCGTCCACGGTACAGGCGCAGTCGCGCCGGCAAGCGGCATAACCATACGGATTGACATCATGGAAGCTCTTTACATCCTTGTACCTCTCAGCGTTGTGCTGGTATTCGTTGCGATCTGGGTATTTCTCAGCATGTCCGACGGAGGCCAGTTCGACGACATGGTGGGGCCGGCCATGCGCGTGGTGCTTGACGATGATCAGGCCGGCGAGGACGCTCCTGAGGCGGGAAAAGCGCATGGCGGGAGCGATGCCAAAGGCGCAACGCACAAGCACAATACCGATTCTCTAAATTGAGAAAACCAGAGTAAATCACTCGGTTTTTTGATTCGGATCAATTTGACTCAAATCAAAGTTTTTGAGTACCCAAAACCGTACCCTCCCCACATCGTATTACCAACCCTGGGAGATCGTACGTGGATACAGCACTCAACTACAACTACAAGGTCGTTAAGCAGTTCACGATCGCTACTGTAGTGTGGGGCGTGGTGGGTATGCTGGTCGGCGTTTTTATCGCCGCACAGCTTGCCTGGCCTGCCCTGAATTTCGACATACCTTGGCTCACCTATGGACGCTTGCGTCCTTTGCATACCAATGCGGTGATTTTTGCGTTCGGCGGATGCGCGCTGTTCGCCACGTCTTACTACGTCGTTCAGCGTACCTGCCAGGTACGCCTGTTCTCCGACGCGCTGGCTGCCTTCACCTTCTGGGGCTGGCAGCTCGTTATCGTGGCAGCAGCAATTACGCTGCCGCTCGGTATGACCACCGGCAAGGAATACGCCGAACTGGAGTGGCCGATCGACATCCTGATCGCGCTGGTCTGGGTGGCGTACGCGATGGTTTTCTTCGGCACGCTCATCAAGCGCAAGGTGCCGCATATCTACGTCGCGAACTGGTTCTATGGCGGCTTCATCCTCGCCGTGGCCCTGCTGCACATCGTCAATAGCGCCGAAATGCCGGCGTCGCTCACCAAGTCCTACTCGGCATACGCTGGCGTGCAGGACGCGATGGTGCAATGGTGGTATGGACATAATGCGGTCGGCTTCTTCCTGACCGCGGGCTTCCTCGGCATGATGTACTACTTCATCCCGAAGCAGGCCGAAAAGCCGGTTTACTCCTACCGCCTGTCGATCGTGCACTTCTGGGCACTGATCTTCACCTACATGTGGGCGGGCCCCCACCATCTGCATTACACCGCGCTGCCGGACTGGACCCAGTCGATTGGCATGGTGTTCTCGCTGATTCTGCTCGCACCGTCCTGGGGCGGCATGATTAACGGCATGATGACCCTGTCCGGCGCATGGAACAAGCTGCGCACCGACCCGATCCTGAAGTTCCTGATCGTGTCGCTGTCCTTCTACGGCATGTCGACCTTCGAAGGCCCGATGATGTCCATCAAGACCGTCAACGCGCTGTCGCACTACACCGACTGGACCGTCGGCCACGTGCATGCAGGCGCTCTTGGCTGGGTCGGCTTCATCACCATGGGTTCGATCTACTACCTGCTGCCCCGCCTGTCCGGCAAGACCGAAATGTGGAGCAAGCGCCTGATCGAAGTCCACTTCTGGGTGGCGACTATCGGCATCGTGTTGTACATCGCATCGATGTGGATTGCCGGCGTGATGCAAGGCCTGATGTGGCGCGCAGTTAATGCTGACGGCACGCTGACCTATACCTTCGTGGAAGCTGTGAAAGCAACGTTCCCGTACTACGTGATCCGTTTCACCGGCGGCCTGCTTTACCTGAGCGGCATGGTGCTGATGGCTTACAACGCGGTGATGACGCTGCGCGATGCAAAACCGGTGAATGCTCGCATCCCGGCAGTTGCGGCCCACGCTTGAGAATGAGGAGTTACGAATGAAATTCAAACATGAATGGATTGAGAAGAGCCCAATCCTGTTGCTCGTGCTGGTGTTGATCGTGGTGAGCTTCGGCGGCCTGGTCGAGATCGTTCCGCTGTTCTTCCAGAAGTCGACTACCGAGCCGGTAGCCGGTCTGCAACCGTACTCGCCGCTGCGACTGGCCGGCCGCGACATCTACCTGCGCGAAGGCTGCTACAACTGCCACTCGCAGATGATCCGTCCGTTCCGTGCCGAGACCGAGCGCTACGGTCACTATTCGGTGGCTGGCGAGTTCGTCTATGACCATCCGTTCCAGTGGGGCTCCAAGCGCACCGGTCCGGATCTGGCCCGTGTCGGCGGCCGTTATAGCGACGAGTGGCACCGCACCCACTTGAACAATCCGCGCGACGTGGTTCCCGAGTCGAACATGCCGGGCTATCCTTGGCTGGCAAAGACCAAGCTCGTTCCGGATGAGATCGCGCCGAAGATGCGCGCGCTCAAGCGGTTGGGCGTGCCGTATACCGACCAGGAAATTGCCGAGGCGCCGAAGTCGCTGGCCGACAAGACCGAGCAGGATGCGTTGGTCGCCTACCTGCAAGGCATGGGAACCCTGATCAAGGCGAGGTAATCATGGCTTTCGAACAAATGATCACGGATTCGCGCATCCTCTTTACGGTGGTGAGCTTCCTGACCTTCATCGGGATCATCCTGTGGGCCTACAGTGCGCATCGCCGCGCAGATTTCGAAGCGGCAGCCAACCTGCCATTCGCCGACGAATTCGACACGCAAGTTGCGGAGAAACAACATGTCTGATTTTACAAATAGCTTTTGGAGCATCTACATTACGCTCCTGACCCTGCTTGGTATCGCCGGCTGCGCGATCCTGCTCTGGGCCCAGTCCAAGGCCAAGGTCGAGGTGGGACCCGACGGCAAGGTAACGCAAACGACCGGTCACAGCTGGGACGAGTCCCTGCAAGAACTGGATACGCCGATGCCGCGCTGGTGGATGTGGCTGTTCTACATCACCATCGTGTTCGGCCTCGCTTACCTGTTCCTGTATCCGGGCCTGGGCACGTATGCAGGCAAGCTGGGCTGGAAGTCGACCGGCGCGTACCAGGAAGAGCTGAAAAAGGCGGATGCTGAATTCGGCCCGATCTTCGCGAAGTACCAGCAGCAGGATCTGAAGGCGGTAGCCGCCGATCCGCAGGCGCATGCCATCGGCGAACGTCTGTTCCTGACCTACTGCGCTCAGTGCCACGGCTCTGACGCACGCGGCAACAAGGGCTTCCCGAACCTGACCGACAAGGACTGGCTGCACGGCGGCGAGCCGGACGTCATCAAGACCACCATCATGAATGGTCGTCACGGCATGATGCCTTCGATGGCGGCAGCGATCGGCGGCGACAAGGAAGTTGAAAACGTCGCGCAGTACGTCCTGAGCCTGTCGAACTCGGCGCATGATCCGATCAAGGCTGCCTTTGGCAAGGAGAAGTTCGGTGCCTGTGCCGCATGCCACGGTGCAGATGGCCACGGCAACCAGGCCATCGGTGCGCCTAACCTGTCCGACAAGATCTGGCTGTACGGCGGCAGCGCCGACACCATCATGGAAACCATTCGCAAGGGACGTGACAACACCATGCCCGCGTTCAAGGATTTCCTGGGTGAGGCGAAGGTGCACCTGCTGGCCGCATATGTGTGGAGCCTGTCTAACGACACCGGTTCTGTCGCACAGAAGTAAGGGCGCCTGACAGTAGCAAAGGAAGCAGTCGCGGGCCGCACAAAGTCCCGCCGCCGCACGTGATACGATACGCGCGGCAAGTGCGGCCCCGGCTGCTTAATTACTTGGCATAAAGCCCTATTAATCAAACGTTGTGAGTCTGTAATGAGTGAGGCTGCTCCAAAAGTATCGGTAATCAAGATGTACGCCGCTCGCGAGGAAATCTATCCGCGCGAGGCCAAGGGCTTGTATGCCAATTGGCGCTGGGTGTGCGTGTGGCTGACCCAGCTGGTGTTTTACGGATTTCCGTGGCTTTCCTGGAATGGCCGCCAAGCAGTTCTGTTCGACCTTGGCGCGCGCAAGTTCTATATCTTCGGCGTGGTGCTGTGGCCGCAGGACTTTATCTACCTGGCGCTGCTGCTGATCATCTGCGCGTATGCGCTCTTTCTCTTTACTGCCGTCGCCGGCCGACTGTGGTGCGGCTTCTCCTGCCCGCAGACGGTGTATACCGAAATCTTCATGTGGGTCGAGCGCAAGATCGAGGGAACGCGCAGCGCCCGCATGCGGCTGGACAAGCAACCATGGACTGCCGAGAAGGTCGCCAAGAAATCGGCGAAGCATCTGGTCTGGGGCGTAATCGCGCTGTGGACCGGCTTTACCTTCGTCGGCTATTTCACCCCGATCCACGAACTCGTCGGCGAGGTGAAAACCCTCGGCATGGGGCCATGGGAATGGTTCTGGATCCTGTTTTACGGCTTTGCGACCTACGGCAACGCCGGTTGGATGCGCGAGCAGGTGTGCAAGTACATGTGCCCATATGCGCGCTTTCAGAGCTCGATGTTCGACAAGGACACGCTGACTGTCACGTATGACAAGGAACGCGGCGACCCGCGCGGCGCACGTAGCAAGTCGGCTGCCAAATCGAACCTGGGCGACTGCATCGACTGCTCGATGTGCGTGCAGGTTTGCCCGACCGGCATCGATATCCGCGACGGCCTGCAGTACGACTGCATTGGTTGCGCCGCCTGCGTCGACGCCTGCGACTCGGTGATGGACAAGGTTGGCTCGCCGCGCGGCCTGATCCGCTATACAACAGAAAATGCACTGAAAAACCATCTGACGCCGCAGCAGATCCGACGCCGCGCGATGCGCCCGCGTGTGCTGATCTACACGGCCATCCTGGTGCTGATCGTGGCAGGATTCTTGGGCTCGCTGCTGACGCGCACCCCGCTCAAGCTGGATGTGATCCGCGATCGCGGCGCTATGGGACGCGAGGTTGAGGACGGCATGATCGAGAACGTGTATCGCCTGCAGATCATGAACACGGACGAATTCCCGCACAAGTACAAGATCAAGGTGTCCGGCATCGAATCCATTGCGCTGGCTGGCGCTGAAGAGGTCGAGTTGCCGGCCACCGGCTCGCGTGCAGTGCCGGTGCGCGTAAGAATCTCCCACGGCAAGGGGCAGCCCGGCTCGAACAAAATCATGTTCGAAGTAGAGTCGACTGACGGTTCGGATGTGGAAGTGAAGGAAAAGGCGGTATTTTTCGTGCCGCGTTAAACGCAAGGAGATTGTGATGCAAAGTGCTAATCCGACTTTGAAGGCCGACGACGGTACGCCCTGGTATGCGAACCGCTGGCCATGGTTCCTGATGCTGGGGCCGTTCCTGGTGGTCGTGGCGGGCTGCTTCACCGCCTGGCTCGCGGTCACGCGCTCCGATGCGCTGGTGGTCGATGACTACTATAAGCAGGGCAAGGCTATCAACCAGGACTTGCGCCGTGACCGCGTGGCGGCAGATTTGCAGCTGAACGTTAATGTGCGTTTCGATCCGGCAGCTGGAAAGCTGATTGGACACATCGATAGCCCGCATCGTCCAGTCGCCGGCAAGCTCGCCATCCGCCTGGTGCACTCGACCTTGCCGGAAAAGGATATCGTGCGCGAGGTGCAGCCAGACAGCCAGGGGAATTTCGCGGTTGACTTGGCTTTTCTGGAGCAGGCCCATTGGCAAGTGCAGGTGGAAGATCAGGCGCGCGACTGGCGCCTGACTGGTGCTTGGTCCTGGCCGAAACAGCGCGATGTCGTGTTAAGGCCAGACCTTGCGCCTGCCGAAGGCTGATCGTTGTCTTGCCGCGTGCAGATCTGCTTGAAATCGAATATCGTATCAGGGCGTGTTCTCGATTATTAAAATCAATTCTCAATAACGAGAAGCGAGGCGCGAGGATGTTGGACTGATATGGCTTTATCTAAAGAAAAAGCCGAAAGGAGGGTGGGTTGATGGCACGGTTGATGATGGTCGTCTTGTGGCCGTCTTTTTTGGTGGCGATTGTAGCGGAAGGGTTTTTCTTTTCGCTATTTGATCCACGCGACCTCGGAATGCTTGGAATTCATCTGGACGTGAGTCCGATGACGGCTTACTCCGTGGGATTTTTCTGTTTCTGGCTGTTTTGTGCATTGGCCAGCATGCTGACCTGCTATCTGGTCGGCATGCCGAATGACCGGCAACAACCGTTCTGACTTATCTGCATTACAACCGGGCCTTGCGCCCGGTTTTTCTCAAATCTCCACCCCGCCAGCGCGTGGTTTTGTCCTTACATTAACTACTGCTGCATCATGCACAGCTTAGAGTGCCGGCAGCGACCGCTTTCAGCGTCGTCGGCTCCAGCAGTTCCAGTTCACGATTGCTGACCTTGATCCAGCCGCGTTTCTTGAATTTAGACAGCAACCGGCTGATGCTTTCGATGGTCAGGCCAAGATAATTGCCGATTTCTTCACGTGTCATGCGCAGCTGAAAGCTGGTGGAGGAGTAGCCGCGCGCTGAATAACGGGAAGACAAGTTGCTCAGGAAAGCCGCGAAGCGCTGTTCCGCCCGCATATTTCCCAGCAAAAGCATGACGCTTTGTTCACGCGTGATTTCCTGGCTCATCATCCGATGGAAATGGTGCAGCAACGTCGGCATTTCCACGAACAAGCCCTCCAGCCGCGCGAACGGAATTTCGCACACCTCACTGTCTTCAAGCGCAACCGCATTGCAGTGATGGCGGTCGGTGCTGATGGCGTCCATGCCCAACAGTTCGCCGGCCATCTGAAAGCCGGTGATTTGCTGGTCGCCGCTGGGATTGATCTGATGCGTCTTGAAGTGACCGAGGCGGATTGCATACAGATTGGTGAACGGATCGCCGACGCGATACAAATGGCCGTCACGCGGAATACGGCGGCGGCGGCCGATGATTTTTTCCAGCTTGTCCATCTCCATTGATCCCAAGCCGGTGGGCAGGCAGAGCTGGTGCATGCCACAGGCAGAACAACGCGCTCGCAGGTCGTTCGCAGCCGTAACACCCGACGCATTGGAGGAATAGGTGGGGTGGGTCATATCGGCAGAGTTCATTCTGTGCAGGATCATGTTCGCGCTCGCTGTCGGTTTTGTTGATGTATTTCGGCTCAAAAAAAATTGAGCTAGGTCAAGAATCCTAAAGCAAGTCCCGTACCAAGTGGGAACTAATTCGACTTAAACAGAACAACAAAATGGCAAACCCTGCGGCAGGCCTTGAAAATCAAGGTGGAAAGCAAGGACGCCGCTCGAAATCGTTGATCACCTCTGCCATGACTGTCAAAAAAAGGAACAGAAATGGCCATCTTCCTGTTCTTAGATTTGGGAAGACGGAGCGATGAATTCGATTAACCCTGAATGTGGCGCATTTCTGGAAAATCGAAAGCATGTGATGCTCTCATGGTGCATCGCAATATTTTACTGCTCTTGCCGTTCGCTTGGTTGACCTATCCCAGTGTCGTGGCGTGGGCAGGTGCGGACAGAAGGCGAGTGCGATCGCCGATTTGCAAATCCATTAGAACTTAAGAATTTTTTAAGATTTATTGAATGAAGTTTTAAGAAATCCGTTCAGGACAATCCCTTAATCTAGGCCTGTCACATCACTTGAACCTCTTTTTGCAACCGACCATCTTCCGGAGACCTTCATGAAACAGGCCAGTTTTCCTTCCCACTCGACCGACATCCGCGCTGCGCAGCGCATCGATATCTATGCACACATTCACAAGGCGTTGCGCCTGTTCATGAACGATACCCTCCATGTTGTTGGCGCCATGGACGACGCCGATGATCAGGAAGTGGCCGGCGGCTTGGCGCAGGTACGTGAATTAACGGCGTTTTGCCGCAAGCACTTGCAGCATGAGAATCAGTTCATCCACGCCGCAATGGAAGCACGCCGGCCAGGTTCTGCTGCAGCGATTGCAGCCGAGCATGGGCATCATGAATTTTCACTGGACCGGATCGAGGAACTGGCTTCAACGGTCGAAACGTCGCATGGGAGCGTCCGGGCCGCCGCCATCGTCGCCCTGTATCGATCCCTCGGCCTGTTCATCGCCGACAACCTCGTGCATATGCATAGCGAAGAAACCGAGAACAACGCAATATTGTGGGCAACGCACACTGACGAGGAAATCATCGGCATCGAGCAGGCACTGGTCGCATCGATTCCGCCGGACGAGTCGCTCGCGACCATGCGCTGGATGATTGCGGCGCTGAGCGCTTCCGAGCGTGCGGAAAAATTGACGATTATCCGCCGCCACGCACCGCCGCCGGCATTCGATGCATTGCTGGGTGTGGCGCGGGAGACCCTGGCGGAACGCGATTGGCGCAAGTTGGCAGATGCACTGGGTCTGGCGGACCGGATGGCTGCCTAGTCTTCCCGCAATTGAACCGGGCGGTCCACGCACAGCCGGAAGCGCCCGCGCCCGGTTTTCTCGATGCGGATCGCCGCCTCGCGTTCGGTCAGGCGCCGGCTGAGCAGGATCAGGCGCGCCTCCAGGTTGTCGCTGATGTCCGGCAGGCGCAAGCGCGAATCGAGGCGCAGTTCCCGGTTGGTAAATTCGGTGCGGTTCTTGTCGGCGTAATCGCGCAGCAGGGTCCAGAAAATCGATCCGGCCACGCCCTTGATCAGGTAATCGTCATCCAGGAAGACGCTGCCGTTTCCCCGGTAATGGCGCACCGTCAGTGGGGTGCCGCCGACCAGCCTCGGAGTACGCTCGGCGGCAGGCGCATCCTCGGCGGCATCCGCGGCATTTTGCAGCAGCTGCGCCGCCATGCCGAGTTGGGTCGCCAGCGTGACCAGCGCATCCTCGTCGTCATAGGTGAAGCGCAAGTCGTGCGGGCTCTCGACATACAGCACGCCGAGCAGGTGCTCGCCGGTCGTGATCGGCACCGCAAGCTGGCTGCGCGGCTCGCGCAGGCCTGGCAGCGGAATCTCGGTTTCAAGCGCATGGGCCCAGTCGCTGCGCGAGGCGCTTTCGCGGATGGCGCGGCTGTACGAATATTCCGCATTCATGTGGCTGATGCGGATGGGAGTGCGCTCCAGCGCGGCTACGCCAATGACACCATGGCCGAGCGGAATTTCCGAGCCGACACCCGATTCTTCATAGCCACGGCTGGCGACGGTATAGAGTCGGTCGCTCGGCGCGTCGAACATGAGCACCATGGTGTGCCGGATCCCGAATTGCTGTTCCAGGCAGGTCAGGGTTTCGGCCAGCAGCCGCTCCAGGTCACCGCAGGCGCGCAGCCGCTCGCAGGTTGCGCGCAGGCCGGCCAGCAGGTTGCGTTGTGCCGGAGGCGGCGGCAAGGTTTCGCCTGGAACGCGCTCGATGTCGTGCACGCGAAACACATCCGCTCCCAGCAGGCGGAATACGCCGCCCATCCCGGTATGCGATGCAATGCCGGCCAGTTTGGCCTTCATGCTTGCGAAGAGCGGGCCGGAGGTTTCGGTGCGCAGGTATTCGATCGACAGCCGGTATTGCGCCCCGCTCAGCGGATTAATCAGGGACAGCATGGCACGCGGATTGGCCATGATGTTTTTCCGGGTCTTGTTGAAGAACTGGTAGGAAAGTGCAATATGGTCGCTGTCGATGAACTGCACCTGCGACAGGTAAGCGACGTTCGGCGTACCGTCGGGAGAGGCGGTTGCGATCGTGCCGGGAATGACGCCTTCCAGGCATTCGCGGATTGCGTCGACCTTGAGGCTCATGCATCGGCCCTTAGCGGTGCGCCAGCTTGCGGGCCGGGTGTTTGCGAATATGCTTCCGTCGGCGTGAATCTGAGCGCGACGACATTGGCCTGCGGGTGCGACAGGAGGGTACGCACCATGGCAGGGTCGAAGCCGAGTGGCCCCAGTTCGCGCACGAATGCGTCGCGATGGGCCAGAACCTGCTCCCATTCGTCTTTCTCCAAGGTTGAAACGACGGCGTCGCTTCCCTTGAGCTGCACGGTGCGGTGCGTCGACGGCTCGCTGAAGACCACCGCAACAGCCCCGTTGTCTCGGACGCACTTGAGCAACCGTGCCGACTGAACGGCAGAAAGAAAAATGGTCACCTGCGGACTGTCCGGCGCTATTCGGCAGCCGATGGCGCGCACCAGGGTTGGCATGCCGCTATGCGCGCATGCGGCCACGGAAATCCCGACTGGGCCCTGGATGAAGGCGGCGTGGCTGGCGTCGATCAGCGGTGCGGGCGGCATAGGTGTCGAAATGGTATTAAAAATGCAATGCAAATGTTGTTGCAAATGATACCGTCGAACGGTGCCGCCGTCACCGAATGCATCAATTCGCCGACGGCGGCAGTTCATGCGGAATGTTTCTGGTAGAGTTCGCCCATGAGCAAACTGACACTGGATCGCATCCTGCAGTCGCAGGGATTCGGCACCCGAAAATGGTGCCGCACATTGGTTGCCGACGGCGACGTGGCCGTCGACGGCAACACAGTTACAGACTACCGCGCCGCATTCGACACTGCCGGGCTGGAATTCGACGTGTTCGGCGAACGATGGGCCTACCGCGAGCATGTCTATATCGCCTTGAACAAGCCCTCGGACTACGAATGCTCGCGCAAGCCGAGCCACCATCCGGGCGTGCTGACGCTGCTGCCGGAGCAATTCGGCTGGCGCGATGTGCAGCCGGTGGGGCGTCTCGACCACGATACCACCGGCTTGCTGCTGCTCTCGGACGATGGCGCATTCATCCACGCCCAATCGTCGCCGAAGCGCCACGTGCCCAAGCTGTACTTGGCGACGACAGCGGATGCGGTGACCGATGAGCTGATCGCGCGCCTGCTGGCCGGGGTGCAGCTGCATGACGAGCCTGCGCCGCTGGCGGCCGAGCGCTGCCGGGCGGTAGGGCCGAACCAGCTGGAAATCGTGCTCGAACAAGGCAAGTATCATCAGGTCAAGCGCATGCTGGCCGCAGCCGGAAATCATTGCGCGGCGCTGCAACGCACGGCGATCGGCAGGCTGACGCTGGATATGCTTGGATTGGCGGAGGGCGAGTGGACCTATCTCGATGCGGAACAAATGGCTTTGCTGGTGACCGCATAAGCGCACTCCATTCCCGGAACTTGGGGCAAAATCCGCGTCTGTTCCGGGAGTCGTCAGTTTCTATGGCAGTGCGATTTGCGCATAAGATAGAGCCTTTGGATCCCCCGACAGTTTTCCATGTCAGACACTGAATATAAACGGCTGCTCGATTCGGCGAAGGACCGCGCTTTTTTCGGCTTTCTGGCGCTGATCCAACGTGCCATGCAGGATGCGGACAAGAACGCCGGCACGCAACAGTCGAGGGCATCTTCCGGGATCAGCCAGAGCGCGCTGATGTCATTAAGACACTTTTTGCGCCAGGACAGCAGCGTTTTGCTGCGGCGAGTCGAGGCCTTGCTGCGTAACTACCTGGACCGCGCCATGCAGACCATGTACGTCGACATGCGCCCCGGGTTGCACAACGTGACGGCGGACGATTTGTCGCTGATCGATGATGAAGCTGTCAACCTCCAGATCGAAGTCGGCCGCCTGGCCCAGCGCATGCGCGACGCGGACGAAGAAGGCATCGGCCGTTTGAACGTGATCATTTCGCAGCTGCATGGTCGGCACGATGCCAAGGAGCGGGAAAATCCGTTCCGGCCGTACTTGCTGGCGCGCGTGCTGTACGAAGCGGTACACGAGACGGCCGGCGAGGATGCGAAGGCGCGCTTGCTGTTCGAGCATCTCGCGGAAGGACTGATTCCGCACCTGCCCGGCTATTATGGGGCGATCAGGCAGGTGTTCGAGTCGTCCGGCGTGCACGGGAAATTCATCGCCCAGCAGTCGCGCGCCGCTCATTTCCAGCGCTATTACGGGGGGCAGGCATCGGACCTGCCTGCAACATCCGCAAATTTCGCCGGGCGCGTCATTCCCGAGCTGCGGCGCATGGTCGATGCGTTGCAGCAGAATGCTGCATACAGCATTGCCGGTGACCAGAGCGTGCACGACCTGCTTCGCGCCGTGCTGGGGGCTGCGCAAGGAGGGCTGCATGGCAACGCTGCCCCGGTCGGCACTGGCCTGGAAAATGTCGCCGCCAAAGGTTCCGGCTCCCTTGCGGCTCAACTTTGCGAATACCAGAAAAAGGTGGCGCAGGGCGAACCGATCGATGCCGGCAAGCCGCAGGAGCGTAACCAGCTGTTTGCGCTACGCGACAAGCTCAAGCCCGATTCGGTGTCGGCCGAGGATCGCATGACCATGGAAGTGGTCGCCATGCTGTTCGAATTCATCCTGGAAGACGAGCAGATTCCGGTTGAGCTGCGGGTCCAGATCGGGCGGCTGCAAGTGCCGATTCTCAAGGCGGCGGTGCTGGATGCGACACTCATGCACAACGAGGCCCATCCGGCGCGCCAGCTGTTGAATCGCATGGCCTCAGCTGCAGTGTCCGCCGACCCGTCCACGAAGGAAGGCCGCCAGCTCGGCAGCGAAATCGAGCGCGTAGTCGATCAAATCCTGCGCGAGTTCGACCGCGACGTGGCGATCTTTGCCGCCAGCCTGAAACGCTTCGAAGCCTTCCTTGAACAGCATTTGCGGCAGGATCATGCGTATACTGCGCCCGCGATCGAGGCGGTGGAAACGGCGGAAAAGATCAGCATTCTTCTGACGAACATCACCAGCGAATTGTGCAGCATGCTGGTGCCGCTGAATGCCGACAAGCGCATCACCGATTTCATCATCCATGTGTGGCCGCAGGTGCTGGTGCGCGCGGCCTGGGCCGACCGCGACCGGAAGATCGATTCCGGGCAGGCAGGCAGTACATTCTGCATGTACCGGGCGGTTCTTCCCGATTTGTTGTGGAGCATCCAGGGCAAGCTCAATGCGCAAGACAGGGCCGCGCTGATCCGCCTGCTGCCCGAACTGGTCAAGCGCCTGAACCAGGCGATGCAGCTGATCCAGTTGCCCGAAGAGGATAGCCGGCAGATCATGGATCAACTTGTGACGGTGCATACCCAGGTGCTGCGCGGTCAGCAGACGGACGCTGCACAGCCGGTCGCACGTGAAAAGCTGGAACAGGACTTCGGGCGCCTTGCGATCAACTGGGATCGCGTTGCGTGGACGCAGGCTGAACCACCGCAGCCGCGCTCGGACTTGATCGAGGAAGTCGTGGCGCATTATGGCCTGCCCGTCACGCTGAACCTGGGTGTCAATACCATCGCCGCAACGGCGGCGGACCGGGAATTCCTGGCGCAGACTTACCTGCTCGGCACGCGCGTGGAGATTTGCACCGCGGAGGGCAGCCACCAGCCGGCGCAACTCGTATGGATCAGCACGCACCGCTCGCTCTACCTGTTCCGCCATGACGACGGTGGGCTTGCGATCTATACCAGCGCCGCGCTGCTGGAAGCGCTGCGCGATGCGGCAATGGTGCCGGTCGAGTACGCGCCGGTATTTGAGCGCGCGGTCGAATCACTGCTGTTTGGCGCGGAAAAAATCGGCAGCGGCGCAGCTTGACGGCGTTGGGCCCGCGCGAGAAGGCGGGTCCAAGCCTTACTTGACTATCCGGTAGCAGGGATTGTATTTCTTGCCCGGCAGCTTCATCCGATGCTGTGCGACGAACGAAGCCAGCAGCGCGTCCATCGGATCCATGATGGCGGCATCGCCATGGATTTCGAAACGGCCATGCTGTTCGATGGCCCGTATTCCCTGATCCTTCACATTGCCGGCGACGATGCCGGAAAATGCGCGCCGCAGGTTAGCCGCGAGCAAGTGCTTTTCCTGATTCTTGTGCAAGTGCAGGTTGCGCATGTTTTCATGGGTCGGCTGGAACGGGACCTGGAAGTCGTGGTCGATCTTGAGCAGCCAGTTGAAGTAATAGGCGTCGCTTCTCTCCTTGCGGAACTGCCGCACTTCCTTGATCCCCGCTTGCATTTCTTGTGCGACGCGCTCCGGGTCGTTGACGATGATCTTGTAGCGGCGCTGGGCAACGCTGCCCAGGGTTTCGCCGATAAAGTGATCGATCTGCCGGAAGTAGTCATGCGACTCTTCCGGACCGGTGAAAATCAGCGGGAATGGAATGGAGGCATTGTCGGGATGGAGCAGGATGCCAAGGATGTAGAGAATTTCTTCCGCCGTGCCGGCGCCGCCCGGAAATACCACGATGCCATGGCCGGTGCGCACGAAGGCTTCCAGCCGCTTTTCGATATCCGGCATGATGACCAGATCATTGACGATCGGATTGGGCGATTCGGCGGCGATGATGCCCGGCTCGGTGATGCCAAGATAGCGCCCGTTGCGGATGCGCTGCTTGGCGTGTGAAATGGCGGCGCCTTTCATCGGCCCCTTCATCGCACCCGGGCCGCAGCCGGTGCAGATATCCATGGCGCGCAAACCGATCTGGTAGCCGACTTCCTTCGAATAATCGTATTCCTCTCGCGAAATCGAGTGCCCGCCCCAGCAGACGACCAGGTTGGGATTCGTCATCGGGCGCAGAACGTTGGCATTGCGCAGGATATGGAATACCGAATCGGTGATGCCTTCGGATGTCGCAAGGTCGAATTTCGGATTGTCGTTGATTTCGTCGTTAACGTAGATCACGTCACGCAGCACGGCGAACAGATGCTCGTGGATGCCCTTGATCATTTCACCATCGACGAAGGCACGGGCCGGTGCCCCCTTGATGTCGAGCTTGATGCCGCGTTCGCGCTGGATGATGCTGATGTCGAAGGGCTTGTAGCGCTCAAGCAATTCCTTGCCGTCGTCGAGCGCATTGCCGCAATTTAGAACAGCGAGCGAGCAATTGCGGAAGATGCTGTACAAGCCACCCTGGCTGGTATCAAGAAGTTTTGCGACTTCCGATTTGGACAGGATATCAAGGCGGCCTTCGGGAGAGATAAGTGCGTCAACAACGTGGTGTGTCATAAATATGCAATGATCAGATGAAATAGAGCTGTCCAGATACAAGTGTCGGTATTGCCGTCCAACTTATGTTTTCCCCATGCTACACCGTTTAACGTATCGCAATCAGGTTTTGTTTAAAGAAACAACTACACCGATTTTTACCCGGTACGCGACGGATGTGGCGCATGACACATGGCAAGGCCGGGTGGAGAACGTTTAGTGTAGCGAAGCGTCATAACATCATCCAGGTTCTTGGAAGATTGACAAACAAATTGGGCGCATCCGACAGATGGCGAATCCCGCTCGCTAGTGGAGTTGAATCATGAGCCACTCCGGCACCATGGCTGAACGCATGCGCCTGCAAGCCCTGGAACGGTATCAGATCCTCGATACCGCGCCCGAAGCGCGGTTCGACGACATCGCGAAACTGGCTGCCGTCATGTGCAATACGCCGATCGCGATGGTGTCGCTGATCGATGAAAAGCGCCAGTGGCTCAAGGCGAAGGTCGGCTTGGAATTCAACGAAGTGCCGCGCGAAATCGCGTTCTGCAGCATCACGATGGAGAGCCGAGACATGTTCGTGGTGCCGGATGCGCGGCGCGATCCGCGTTTTGCGGACAATCCTTTTGTCGTGCAGGAGCAAGGCATTCTCTTTTATGCCGGCGCGCCACTGATCTCGCACGACGGCTATGTGCTCGGCTCGCTGGGTGTGATGGACCGAATTCCGCGCGACCTGACGCCGCAGCAGCTGCAGGCGCTGAGCACCTTGGCGCACGAAGTCGTGGCGCAGCTGGAATTGCGCAAGCTCCTGTCCGAACTCGAAGACGTCATCGCGCAGCGCGACTCCTCGCAAGCGCAACTGCAGCAGGCAAATCAACTGCTTGAAGAGCGTGTATCGCAGAGAACGGCCGAATTGAATCGGGCGAATACCTCATTGCAGCAGGAGGTCGAACGTCGCGGCCGCGAGGCGGTGCTGTCTCAGGCAATTATCGATAGCCTGCCCGGCATTTTCTACCTGATGGACCGGAATGGAAAATTCGAGCGATGGAACAGGAATTTCGAGCGGATCACTGGCTATTCGCATGACGAGATGGCGCGCACCCATGCGCTCAGTTTTTTTGCCACCCCGCAGGAAAAGAGCGTGGCGCAATCCATGGTGCGCCAAGCACTGGCCGAAGGCAGCAGCACGGTAGAGGCGGAGTTGCTGACCAAGAGCGGCAAGCGGATTCCTTATTACTTCACCGCGGGGAGAATCGAGCTCGACAACCATCTATGGATTGCGGGCATGGGCATCGATATCACAGAGCGGCGGCGCTCGGAAGAAATCCTGCGGCTGAAGAACCGGGCTATCCAGGCCAGCGTGAACGCGATCATCATCACCGACCTAGAGGGCAATATCGAATATGCGAACCCGGCTTTCGAGAACATTACCGGCTACAGCGTGACGGAAGCGGTCGGATGCAATTGTCGCTTCCTGCAGGGAAATGACCGGGCGCAAGCCGGCGTGGCGCGGTTGCGCAACGCGATCCGGCAGCGCGAAGAATCGAGCGTGTTATTGCGCAATTATCGCAAGGATGGCCGGCTGTTCTGGAATGATGTGCACATCGCGCCCGTGCGCGGGCCGGACGGCGAGGTGACCCATTTTGTCGGCGTGCTCAATGACATCTCGGACATCAAGCATTACGAAGCGGAGCTGGAGCGCCAGGCCAATTTCGACACGCTTACCGAACTGGTCAACCGCAATGTGCTCAAGGACCGCATGCGCCAGGCGATTGCGACCGCGCAGCGCGAACGCACCTTCGTCACGGTCGGCTTCATCGACCTCGACAACTTCAAGTTCATCAACGACAGCCTCGGCCACAACATCGGCGACGAATTGCTCAAGCGCGTGGCGGACCGCTTGGTGCGCTGCCTGCGCGGCCAGGACACCATCGCGCGCTACGGCGGCGACGAATTCGCATTCGTGCTGGTGGGGCAGAAGGACGAAAAAAGCGTCGCGGCGCTCATGGAGCGGGTGCTCAAGACCATCGATCGTCCCTTCAATGTGGACGGGCACAAATTCTTCATCAGCTGCAGCATCGGCGTGAGCTTTTACCCGAGGGACGGGCTCGATCCCGATACCCTGATGAAGAACGCGGACGCCGCGATGTATCGCGCCAAGGAAAAAGGGCGCAACAACTTCCAGTTCTATACGCCGGCGATGAACAAGCGCGTGACCGAGCGCTTGTCGCTGGAAGCCAAGCTGCGCCAGGCGCTGGAGCGCGAAGAGTTCGCGCTGTACTACCAGCCCAAGGTCGAACTGGCCAGCGGGCATATCGTCGGTGTCGAGGCTCTGCTGCGCTGGCATTGCCCGAGCGGTGCCACGATTGGGCCGGCGACCTTCATCCCGCTGGCCGAAGAAACCGGCCTGATCGTGCCGATCGGGGAATGGGTGCTGGGCAGCGCTTGCGCGCACATCAAGGCGTTGCAGGAAATCGGACTGCCGCCACTGCGAGTGGCGGTCAATATTTCGGCGCGCCAGCTCGATTCGGGGCCGCTGATCGATGTCATCCGTGGGGCACTGATGAAAGCCGGGCTGGAGGCTACTTTCCTCGAACTGGAATTAACCGAAAGCCTGGTGATGACCAACCCGGAGGAAGTCATCAAGCTGCTGCACGACCTGAGGGAAATGGGGTTGTGGCTGGCCATCGACGACTTCGGTACAGGCTATTCCAGTCTGAGCTACCTGCAGCGCCTTCCGGTGGACCGCCTGAAGATCGATCAGTCCTTCGTGCGCGACATCGGTGCCGATCCGAACGACGCGATCATTGCGCGCGCCGTTATTTCCCTTGGACATAGCCTTGGCATGAGTGTCATTGCTGAAGGCGTTTCCAGCAGTGAGCAACTGAGTTTTTTGCGCCAGAATGGATGCGACGAAATGCAAGGTTACCTGTTCAGCCGGCCGTTGCCGTTCGAGGAATTGACCATGCTGCTTAGGGAAAACAGGGTGTTGCCGCTGCATTGAAGCAAGCTTTATTGAAAGAGGCGAAAGACGTCGCCCGGAGCGGCGCGGTTGTAAAAAATAAATTTGGCTTCGAGGTTGAGCACAATCATCGAGTGAATTCTCGCGGTATGAAATATTTACTTCAATCATCGAGTTGTCGATGGAACTGGGAATCTTCGCGCACCATCGTGGAGCCGCGGCGCATTGCTTTGCAGTGTTTTTATGTGCCGCCCGGCATCAAGAGCAGCCGGGCCAAAATTTGCTTATAGAGGAGTGATCCTGATTGAAACTTTTGGAGAGATTTGATGCAGACGCTAAGTTATACCGTTGGTCAATGGCGCGCTGAGGCGCAGATTGAAGAATTGGAAACGGGAAAATTGATGGCGGTCATTTCGGTTACGGATGACAAGGGGACGGCAAGTGCCGACTCAAAGCATACGGTGGTTTTTGAGCATCAGGCAGGCATGGATACGGGAAGGGAAACCGAAGTGCTGGTGCGCCGCCTGTTACGTGAGCGATATGGAATTTAACATGGGGTAAAGCCGCTTTTCGCGGCTATTCATTTTGACATTGAGGGCGGCGTACTGGCGACAGTGCGCCGCCCTTTTTCATTCCACATGCGTTGCCACCCGGCGTTCCTCGTCTCCGTAAAAAGGGAGTGATGCAAGCGGGCGAAGCGCGCCATCGCCTTGTTTTTGCCGTGCATGATTTGCCGTAGCGCCATGCTGTTCGCCATGAGGAAGGAACTATTGGGGAAAAAGATGATCTTTTTCAAATATACAGAACAACAAGCCGGTGATGGACATCCATGTCTCGAATCATTCCGCGTACGTTCCCCCTAGGATCAATTTTGTCTCATGACAAGTACAGCATTCAGCTCCTTGTCTCAACGTTTCAACATGCCTTCCATCTCGCCGCCTGTTTGGGCGCGCGGGATGCGACCGCATAAATCATCGGATATCAACCATGCATTCTCGGCTTCTTCGTCTTTCCCTGCGGTTTGTATTGCCGCTTGCGCTAGTATTGGGCGTATCCGCCTATGTTGTCGTACCGCTGGTCGATGACTTGACTCTGCGCTGGTTCGTCAGGGATCTGGATACCCGGTCGCAATCCCTGGCCAACGCCTTGCAGGATCCGCTGCAGGAATACGTGCCGGCCGGTGCGGAGAAAAAGATCACGCAATTGTTCGACCGCGCCATGCGCGACGAGCGCTTGTACGCGATCGCCTTTTGCGATGCTGGCGGCAATCTTCTGTACAAGACCTCGACCTATCCGAAATCGCTCGGCTGCAACGTTGAAAAGGGAACGGACGGCAAGCGGCAATCGCTGATCCGCCTGCCGGAAGGCGCGCTGCATGTCTCAGTCAGCCCGCTGGAAAACGAAGGACGTTCTCTCGGCACCTTGATCCTGGCGCATGACATGAGCTTTATCGAGCGCCGCAGCGCTGATACCAAGAACTATGTGATTACGCTGTTCGCGGTGCTCACACTGCTGATCTCGCTGGTGACCGTCTTCATTGCCCACTTGTCATGGCGTAACTGGGTTTCATCGATGAAAGGCATCCTGCGCGGAGAGATCGGCCCGCGCCCGCAGCAGCAGTCGACGCCGCCGGAAGTCCTGCCCCTCGAAGGCGACTTGCGCATGCTGTTGCATGAGTTCAATCTGGAGCGCAGGACGCGCGATGACGTCACCCATTTGTGGACGCCGGAAAAATTGCGCACGCTCCTACACGAGGAATTGGCCGGCGACGAAGTGCTGGTGGTGTCGAACCGTGAACCTTACCTGCACATGCGCACGCGCAATGGTATCGAAGTGCAGCGACCGGCCAGCGGCCTGGTCACTGCCGTGGAGCCTGTCATGCGCGCTTGTTCTGGTACCTGGATTGCGCACGGCAGCGGCTCGGCCGACCGTGACACTGTGGACCGCTTCGACCGTGTTCCAGTACCGCCGGCCAATCCCGCGTATACGCTGCGCCGGGTCTGGCTGACCAAGGAAGAAGAGCAGGGGTATTACTATGGCTTCGCCAACGAAGGCATGTGGCCGCTTTGCCATATTGCGCACGTGAGGCCGGTGTTCCGCTCCTCCGACTGGGATCAGTACGTCGCCGTCAACCAGCGCTTTGCCGATGCGGTCGTCAAGGAGGCGCGCACCGACGATCCGGTGGTGCTGGTGCAGGATTATCACTTTGCTTTGCTGCCGCGCATGGTGCGCAACGTGTTGCCGAAAGCGACCATCATCACCTTCTGGCACATTCCTTGGCCGAATCCGGAGTCCTTCGGTATTTGCCCATGGCGCGAAGAAATCCTGGAAGGGCTGCTGGGCAGCACGATCCTCGGTTTTCATACGCCATTCCATTGCAAGAACTTTATCGAGACCGTCGATCGTTACCTGGAAACCCGCATCGAGCATGAGGCATCTACCATTTCGTACGGCGGCAAGTTGACCCAGGTCGAGCACTATCCGATCTCGATCGCCTGGCCGGAAAACGACAACGCCGACAAGCCGAGCGTGGCCGAATGCCGGGCATCGGTGCGCGAAGAGCATGGCATGCCTGCCGACCACCTGCTGGGCATCGGCGTCGACCGCCTCGACTATACCAAGGGCATCATTGAACGGTTCCAGGCAGTGGAGCGCATGCTGGAGCTGCATCCGAACCTGATCGGGCGGTTCACCCTGATTCAGATCGCGGCCCCCAGCCGATCGTCGCTCGACGAATACCAGAATTTCGACGCGCGGGTGCGAATGCTGGTGCAGCGTATCAATAATCGTTACTCAAGCGGTAACTACCAGCCCATCATCCTGAAAGCCGAGCATCACGATGCCGACTCCGTCATCCGCTATTACCGGGCGGCCGATGTCTGCCTCGTGACCAGCCTGCACGACGGCATGAACCTCGTTGCCAAGGAATTCATCGCTGCCCGCGAGGACGAACGCGGTGTTCTCGTGCTGTCGCAGTTCACCGGTGCGGCGCGCGAGTTGCACGAAGCGCTGATCGTCAATCCGTATCATATCGAGCAAAGTGCGGACGCCGTGTATCGCGCCGTCACCATGCCGGACGTGGAGCAGCGCGAACGGATGCGCAGCATGCGCTCGTTAGTCAAGGACTTTAATATTTATCGTTGGGCTGGCCGCATGCTGCTGGATGCCGCGCGCCTGCGCCAGCGCGAGCGCATCATGACGAAGATCCGTTCGCATAGCCGCAAGTCTCTGCGCCGCGTGGTCTGACATGATCGAACTGCATTCTGAGGTAGGGCGCAGGCGCCTGGATGAATTCGTCAGGCCGGGCCTGTTGTGCGCATTCGATTTCGATGGCACGCTGGCACCGATCGTGCCGCATCCGGACCAGGCGCGGCTGCCTGTCGACATCCGGCGTCGCTTGGGCGAACTGGCGGGATTTGCTCCGGTGGCAATCATCACCGGGCGCTCGGTCGACGATATACGCGACCGTCTTGGCTTCGCGCCGGATTTTATCGTTGGCAACCACGGCCTGGAAGGCTTGCCCGGCTGGGAAGCAAACGCGGCACGCCACGAGGCGCTGTGCAGCCAATGGCGCGCGCAACTTTCGCGGGTCTTGCCCGAGGCGGGCAATGCCGGCATCGTGCTGGAAGACAAACGCTATTCGTTGTCACTGCATTATCGCCATGCGCCAGACCAGGAAGCGGCCGCGCGCAGATTGACCGAACTGTTTGCACAGTTGACGCCGGCGCCGAGCATTGTGGCGGGAAAGCAGGTGTTCAACCTGGTGCCGGTCGACGCCAGGCACAAGGGCGATGCACTGCGACAGTTGATGACAATCACCGGAGCGGCGCGTGCCCTGTATGCGGGCGATGACGTGACGGATGAGGATGTGTTCCGCTTGCCGCGCCGCGCAGTGTTGTCGATACGAGTCGAGTACGACGCGCAAAGCGCAGCGGAATTTTTTCTGCCGCAACTGCCGGACGTCGCGTTATTGCTGAGCGATCTGACGCGACGGTTGCAGGTGGCGGGCGCCGTCAACCGGCTGCGCGGGGAAACTGCCGGGATGGTGTGAAACCTGGCCGAGCCGGGAACACGTATCCACCTGCGCCGTCTGCTCCGATTTGGAGTATGCTGAATTTGCCGTTATCGCCAAACGATTGCGCATGAAAAATCTTGATCTCGGGCTTATCGGTAACTCGCGCACCTGTGCGCTGGTGGACCGTCGCGCGTCGATCGTCTGGTGGTGCTATCCCTACCTCGACGGCGATCCGGTCTGCTGCTCGCTGCTGCAATCCGACGAGCAGAACGCGGACTTCGGCCAGATTGACGTGGAACTCGACGGCAGTGCCGAGTCCGAGCAGTTTTACGAGCGCAATTCCGCGATCCTGATCACGCGCTTTCGCGATAGCGCCGGCAACGGCATCGAGGTCATCGATTTTGCACCGCGTTTCTATCTGCACGGCCGCATGTTTGCGCCCGCCATGCTGGTGCGTGTCGTGCGGCGCCGGTCCGGCCGTCCGCGGGTAGCACTGCGCGTGAGGCCGGCGGTGGATTACGGCCGCGAGCGCGCGCAGGTTCGCTGCGGCGCGCATCATCTTTCCTATTACGGCATGTCGCAGTCGATGCGGCTGACCACCGATGCGTCGGTATCGTCGGTGCTGGACGAGCGTCCGTTCTTCCTGCATGACAGCGTGACGCTGCTCATGGGGCCCGACGAGACCGTGGACGGCGCGCCGCACGAAGTAGGGCGCGCATTCTACGAAAAGACCCAAGCGTTCTGGCATCAGTGGGTGCGCAATCTTGCCATTCCATTCGAGTGGCAGGAAGTGGTGATCCGCGCGGCGATCACGCTCAAGCTCAATGCGTTCGACGATACCGGCGCCATCGTGGCCGCCGTCACCACCTCGATACCGGAGGCGCCGGGCAGCGGGCGCAACTGGGATTACCGCTACTGCTGGCTGCGCGATGCCTATTTCGTGGTCAATGCGCTCAACAGCCTGGGCGCCACCGGCACGATGGAGCATTACCTCGACTACATCCTAAACATCATCGCCGATACGCGCGACGCGCCATTGCAGCCGGTATACGGCATCCGGCGCGAGGCTGCGCTGGACGAGCGGGTCGCCCCGGCGCTGGCCGGTTACCGCGGCATGGGTCCGGTACGGATAGGCAATTTCGCGTATTTCCAGGTACAGAACGATGTCTTCGGCGAAGCGGTGCTGGCCAGCACCCATGCCTTTTTCGATACCCGGCTGGAACGTCCGGCCGGGCGCCACATGTTCAACGACCTGGAACGGCTCGGCGAGCAGGCGGTGCGCCAGTACAACGCCCCCGATGCCGGCCTGTGGGAGTTGCGCGGCGCGACGCGGGTGCATACCTTCTCCAGCATCATGTGCTGGGCTGCCTGCCACCGGCTCGCGATCATCGCGCGCAAGCTCGGCTTGCCGGAACGGGAACGGCTATGGAGCGGGCACGCCGGCAAGATGCATCGTGAAATCTGCGAGCGCGCCTGGAATCCGCGACTCGGCAGTTTTGTATCGACCTTCGGTGGCGACAGGCTGGACGCGAGCCTGCTGCTGATGGCCGAGTTCCAGTTCCTTGATCCGCACGATCCGCGTTTTGTTGCGACGGTCGACGTCATTGAACGGCATCTTCGGCGCGGCGACTTCATGCTGCGCTACGACGAGGAAGACGACTTCGGCCGGCCGGAAACCGCCTTCCTAGTGTGTACCTTGTGGTGGATACTGGCGCTGGCGCAGATCGGGCGCAAGGAACGCGCGAGGGAATTGTTTGGAAATGTCCTTTCCAGGTGCAACCATCTCGGCTTGCTGTCGGAAGACGTCGCACCTGACAGCGGGGAACTGTGGGGAAATTTCCCCCAGACTTACAGCATGGTCGGGCTGATCCATTGCGCGTCGCGGCTCAGCATCCCTTGGGACAAGGCGTATTGACGAAACGAGAAGAGTTCTATTATGGAAACCCGCTACATCGGCGCCATCGATATCGGCGGCACCAAAATTGCCGCCATGGTCAGCAACAACGACGGGCCGCTCGCCAGAGCCGTACAGCCGACGGCCAAGACCGGCACCGAGCGTGCATTGCCGGAACAGGCCGTTTCGTTGCTGGAACAGGCATGCCGCATGGCCGGCATCGAACTGTCGACGGTGAGCGAGCTGGGCGTGAGTTCCTGCGGCCCGTTCGTGCGCACCAACGGGCTGACCTGCCTGTCCACGCCGAATATTTGCGGCGGACTCACGCCGGACTCCGACTTGCCCAACGACTGGACCGTGATCCCGCTCGAACAGGTCCTGCGTGAGCATTTCGACCATGTGCGGCTGGAGAATGACTGCGTCGGCGCACTGATCGCGGAGCGCACCTTCGGCGCCGTCATCGACGAGCCGGACTGCGCCTACGTTACCTGGAGCACCGGCATCGGATTCGGGCTGTGCGTCGATGGCCATATCCTGAATGGCAAGAACGGCAATGCCGGCCATGCCGGCCACATGCTGGTGAGCGAGCGCGACGCGCTGTGCGGCTGCGGCAATCGCGGCGATGTCGAGTCGCTCACGTCAGGCCGCAATATCGGCGCCCGGCTGCATACCAGCGCCTCGAAATTGTTTAACGCCGCGCGCGACGGCGACGAGGCATCGCGCGCGCTGGCGGTCGAGGCGGCGCAGTGGTTCGGGCGCGCCCTGTACAACATCGTCGCGACGCTCGATACGCGCGTCTTCGTCATCGGCGGCTCGGTCTGGCAGCATCACGGCGACTGGCTGGCGCCCGTGGTGGAGCGAGAAATCGCCAGCCATTTTCCCGCCCTCACGCAGGGCGTCAAGCTGGTGCCGGCGGCGCTCGGCCCGTTGGTGGCCGACGTCGGCGCCCTGAGCCTGGTGCTGCCGGCGGACTGGATTGCGCAATGGCGCCTCACCTCGCCGTGGGAAAGGCTCCGGGACGCGCCTCCCGTGCCATAAACCCTGCTAAAGCCCGCCCTCCGGAGTCTTCGGCGGGCCGGCGATTTCCCTTGTTGTCTCACGGAACTTTCGGACGGCATGCCAATCACACTGGCGCAGACTGAACCGATGAAAGGCCCTTGATGACAACGCTGTCCGCCCTCGCTTCCTTGCCACAGGAATGGCAACTCTGGATCAACCAGAACCTCGCACGCGCCTGCACGCCGGGCAGTATGGCCGAAGTCATGACGCGCGACGGCAGGTTCGACCAGCATCTGGCGCGCGCAGCCATCGAGGAGGCGAGACGTGCCCGCTTCCCTAACTTGCCTAGATTGCAATCCTTGCCGGAAGTGGACACTTCCGCCAACACCATCGTGACGCCGGACCGGACGGTGCAGGTCCTGCTCACGCTGAAGTCGCCGCGCATCGTCTTGCTTGGCAATGTGCTGAGCGACGAGGAATGCGATGCGCTCGTTGCCTACAGCGAGCAGCGCATGCTGCGCTCGCCAGTCGTCAGCGATGCAGAAGGAAAAAACGAAATCAATGCCTACCGGACCAGCCGCGGCGCCATGCTGCAGCGGGGCGAGAGCGAACTGGTCGAACGCATTGAGGCGCGGCTGGCAGCACTGACGCGCTGGCCGGCCGAGCGCGGCGAAGGATTGCAGGTGCTGCGTTATGAATCGGGCAACGAATACCGGCCGCACTTCGACTGGTTCAATCCCGACCTGCCGGGGCCGCGCAAGCACATGGAACGTGGCGGCCAGCGGGTGGCGACCATCGTCATGTACCTGAGCGAGGTGGAGCAAGGCGGCGCCACGTCGTTTCCAAACATCGGGCTGCAGGTGCAGCCGAAAAAGGGCAGTGCCGTGTTCTTCGCCAATACCGACGTGTACGGCAATCCCGACCAGCAAACGCTCCATGCCGGCGAACCGGTCGTCGCCGGACGCAAGATGATCGCCACCAAGTGGTTGCGCGCGCAGACCTACATATAAGCGCAGCGCCGTATTGCGGCGGTATGTGACTTGCCGCTAATATTGACGTTGGTCAATATTTAACAGCGGCGCGGGAGGTGCCGCCAGATGCGGCAATTCCTGTTGCGTTCGCTGCCCGGTCCGACAGCGCGGTGGCACGCCGCCGTCGCACTGGCCTTCATCGCCGCGCTGGCCGCAGAACTATTCCTCCTGCAGACCTTCGCCACCACCGAAGCTCGCCTGGGCGACCGTTACCTGCAGCGCCACGCGGCGCAGTACCGCGCCGACCCCGACATCGTGATCGTCGACATCGATGACGCCAGCATCGGCGCAATGCTGGCGACCGCCGGCCTGTGGTCGTGGCCGCGCGAAATCCACGCCGACCTGCTGGAAGGCCTGGCGAGCTTTCATCCGCGCGCCGTGGTATTCGATATTGCGTTTTCCGAACGGGACGTGAAGCGCCCGCGCAGCGACGCGCGCCTGTCGCAGGCCGTCGCCGCCATGCCGCAGGTGTATCTGGCGGCGGCACGCCTGTCGCCCGCGCTCGATGCCAATGGCGCCGTACTCGGCGACTTGGCCGGGCCCTTCGGCGTGGCGCGGCACGGCGCCGCCGGCGCGCGCGCGGCGCTGCTGTTGCCGCATGCGCTCGATGCGGGCGGCTGGCGGCTTGGACTGACCAACAGCATCGAGGATGGCGACGGCGTACTGCGCCGCTACCGCCTTTACATGGATATTGGCGGCTGGCATCTGCCATCCTTGCCGGCGCGCGTGGCGGCGGCGCTCGGCACGCCGCTGCCGGATTCGGCTGAATTCCTGCTGCACTGGCCGCACGCCGGCCACAAGCGCTTCGCCTACGGCGAGCTGTATCGCGTGCTGACCGAGCAGCGGGCCGCGCTTTCGCCGCAAGAGGTGCGAACGCTTGACGCCCTGTTTCGCGACAAGATTGTCGTGATTGGCGCTTCCGCGACCAGCCTGTTCGACCATCATGTGACCCCGCTCGATGCCGGCTATCCGGGCGTCGACGTGCTGGCGGTTGCAATCGACAATCTTAAGAACGGCGGCCACATCCGTATCGTGTCGCCACTGTGGCCGCTGGCGCTGGGGGCCGTGCTGATCGCCGCCCTCGGCGTGGCGTTTGCGCGCCGCATCAATCCGTTGCTGGTCAGCGTCGCGCTGGCGCTGCTGTCCGGCGCCGCATTGGCAGCTGCCGACGCAGCCATCGGGCGCAACCTGTGGCTGCCGGTCGCCACGCCGCTGCTCTTTGCCTGGGCATGGTTCCTGTGCGCGGCAATTGCCGGCTACCTGCGCGAGCGGCGCACGCGTGACCAGGCGGTGTCGCTGTTCCGGCGCTTCCTCAATCCGAACGTGGTGCGCCAGATCGTGGAGCAGGGGGAAACGGTCGAGAGCCTGTCGGGCCGCACGCGCGAAATCACGGTGCTGTTTTCGGATATCCGCGGATTCACCACCTTGTCGGAAAGCCGGCCACCGCACGAAGTGGTGGCGCTGCTCAATCGCTACTTCGAAAAACAGGTGGAAGTGGTGTTTCGCCACGGCGGCACGCTCGACAAGTTCATCGGCGACTGCATCATGGCGATCTGGGGCGCGCCGCTGGAAGATGCTTCGCATGCGCGGCACGCGGTCGATGCAGCGCTGGAAATGCAGGAGAACCTGCTCGCATTCCGCCGCGAGCTCGAGGACGAAGGTTCCGACGTGGGGGATTTCGATGTCGGTATCGGCGTGCATACCGGGCCGGCGGTGGTCGGCTTCATCGGCGCGCAGCGCAAGCTCGACTACACCGCTATCGGCGACACCGTCAATCTTGCAAGCCGTGTCGAGGGATTGACCAAGGGCGTGGCGCGCGTGCTGGTCACGCGGGAAACCATGCAGGCATGCGGCAGCGCGTTCGAGTTCATTCATCACGGCGCGTTCGCCGTCAAGGGACGCAGCGCGCAGGTCGACTTATACGAACCAAGGAGAACAACATGAAAACACGATTGCTGGCGCTTGCCTTCCTGCTGACGGCGGGCGCGGCGCACGCGGAATCCGCCATCACCTTGCGATCCACCGAACTGCAGGCGGATGCCCAGTCGGACGCCGCTACGCTCGCCACCGTGCCGCAAGGCACCCGGCTCGACGTTCTGTCGCACAAGGGGGCTTGGGGCGAGGTCAAGACAGCAGGCGGGCAACGCGGCTGGGTGCGCATGTCCAGCCTGAAATCCGAAGCAGGCACGGCCGTGCCAGAAGCCCCTGCAGGCGCATTGAATAGACTGTTGTCGTCCGGCCGTACGTCCAATACGGCGACGGTCACGACCGGCGTGCGCGGCCTGCCGCGGGAGACGCACAACGACATGCTAGACGATGCCGGAAGCGAATCGGACAACCTGAAAGCGGCACGGGAGTTCGAGCGCGACAAGGCAGCTACGCAATAGCTTGTCGCGAGGCGTTTTTTCACCCGCGAAACAGCCGTGACGGCAGCATTTTTCGCTGCCCCGCGCACGGCTTCGTACCCGGGCATTCTTGATGTGAGTCAAACAAGCGCGCCGCGCCGCCGCCGTATGATGGCGACATGAATACGGACACTGCAGATGTACGGGGCTTGTCGGGTTCGGAGGCGGCAAGCCGTCTGCGCCAATCCGGTTATAACGAACTGCCCTCGAAGGATCGGCGCACGGTGCTGCGCATCATGCTGGAAGTGGTGCGCGAGCCGATGTTCCTGCTCCTGCTGGCCGCCGGCTCGGTTTACCTGCTGCTTGGCGATCCCGACGATGCCTTGATGCTGCTCGGCTTCGTGTTCGTGTCGATGGCGATCACCATCTTCCAGGAACGCAAGACCGAACGCGTGCTCGAAGCATTGCGCGACCTGTCGAGCCCGCGTGCACTGGTGATCCGCGACGGCGATCAAATCCGCATCCCGGGCCGCGAAGTGGTCGTGGGCGACTTGCTCGTGCTGGAGGAGGGCGACCGCATCGCCGCCGACGGCGTGCTGCGCGAATCGCACGACCTGCTGGTGGACGAATCCCTGCTCACCGGCGAGTCGTTCGCAGTGTCGAAGAAAACTGGCGAAGATGAGGCGGGCCGGGTTTTCTCCGGCTCGGTGGTGGTGCAGGGCGGCGGCCTGGCATGGGTAACCGCCATCGGCGCGGCGACGGAGATCGGCAAGATAGGCCGTGCGCTGCAGGAACTGGAAACGGCGAAAAGCCCGCTGCAATCCGAAATCGGCACCCTGGTAAAACGCTTCGCATGGATCGGCGTGGTGGTATCCGCGTTGGTGTTCGTCCTGTTCGGTGCCATCCGTCAGGACTGGTTCGGTGGCCTGCTGGCCGGGATTACGCTGGCGATGTCGATGCTGCCGGAGGAATTCACGGTCGTGCTGACGGTCTTCATGGCGCTTGGCGCATGGCGGCTCTCGCGCAGCCAGGTGCTCGCGCGCCGCACGCCAGTGATCGAAACGCTGGGGGCCGCTACCGTGCTGTGCGTGGACAAGACCGGCACGCTGACGCAAAACCGCATGTCGGTGCAGGAAGTCGTCGCTCCGGGGCAGAAATGGGAAATCGCTGCCCAGTCCTCCGCCACGCCCGAACCCGCGCTTCAGGACGTGCTGGAGTATGCCGTGCTGGCGAGCGAAAGCTTGCCGTTCGATCCGATGGAAAAGGCGTTTCACCGATGCGCGGCCGAGTTGCTGCCGCCGGAGCGTTTGAGCCACGACGGCTGGGAGTTTGTTCACGAGTATCCCCTCACCGCCGAATGCATGGCGATGACCCACGTCTGGCGCACGCCGGATGGCAGGCACGTTGTCGCCACCAAGGGGGCGCCGGAGGCGGTCGCTCGCCTGTGCCGCCTGGGCCGCGCCGAAAGCGCGCAGATGCTGCAGCAGGTGCAGGGCCTGGCCTCGCATGGCATGCGCGTGCTGGCGGTGGCACGCGCCGCGCACGATGGAGAGCCCTGGCCGGAGCAGCCGGGTGGATTCGGTTTTGAATGGCTTGGGCTGGTCGGGCTGGCCGATCCCTTGCGGGCTTCCGTGTCCGGGGCCGTGCGGGCATGTCATCAGGCCGGCGTACAAGTCGTCATGATTACCGGCGACTACCCCGCCACAGCGCAGGCGATCGCCAGGCAAGCAGGTCTGCCGCATGAGCGCATCATGACCGGCAACCAGCTCGATGCGTTGAGCGACGCGCAGCTGCAGCAGTCGGTGCGCGAGCATCACGTGTATGCCCGCATCCTGCCGCAGCAGAAGCTGCGGCTGGTGAATGCGTTCCGCGGCAACGGGCAGGTGGTTGCCATGACCGGCGACGGCGTCAACGATGCGCCGGCGCTCAAGGCGGCGCACATCGGTATCAGCATGGGGCAGCGCGGCACCGATGTCGCGCGCGAGGCGTCGTCGCTGGTGCTGCTCAATGACGATTTCGGTTCAATCGTGGAAGCGATCCGCGTCGGGCGGCGCATCTACGACAACCTGCGCAAGGCGATGATCTATATCGTTGCAGTGCACCTGCCGATCGCCGGGATGAGCCTGCTGCCGCTGTTGTTCGGCGCGCCGCTGGTGCTTGCGCCGGTGCATATCGTCTTCCTCGAAATGGTCATCAATCCCGCTTGTTCGATCGTGTTCGAAGCCGAACATGCCGAACGCGACATCATGCGCCGGCCGCCGAGGCGGCCGCACGAGCGGCTGCTGGACCGGCGCACCATGGGCCTAGCGCTTCTGTACGGCGCCGGCTTGCTGGCGGCGGCCGCGGCGGTGTACTTTGGCGCGCTCGCGCGTGGTTCCGACGCGGCACAGGTTCGCGCGGCGACCTTCGCCTGCCTGGTGCTCGGCAATCTCAGCCTGATCGTCGCCAGCCGTTCTGTCGGAAGCAGCATCATCGAACTGATCCGCATCCCCAACGCGGCGCAGTGGAGCGTGCTGGCGGGAGCGGCGCTTGCACTGGCCGCCGCCGTCTATGCTCCGGCCTTGCGTGGCGTGTTCCATTTTGCGGTGCCGGGCGCGGAGACGATGGCAAGCACGGTGTTTGCAGCTGTCGCGGCGGTAGCATGGTTCGAAGCCATCAAGCGGGCGTACCGGAAATCCGCTGCGCGGGTGAAGCGGTGAACGAAGATATCGACCTGCAGCGGCAGCGTACCCTCGTAAAGGCGTTTGGCGCAGCGCTGGAACGCGAACATGGCCGTGTCGAGTGCTTCGAGACGCATATCTCCTGGGTGCTCGTGGCCGAGGAGTTCGCATACAAGTTCAAGAAGGCGCTGCGCTTTGACTTCCTCGACTTCTCGACGCTGGAGGCGCGCCAGTTCTACTGCCGGGAAGAAGTCCGCCTCAACCGGCGTCTGGCTCCCGCGCTCTACCTCGGCGTGCTTGATATCGGCGGCACGGCGGAGCACCCGCTGCCCGGCCAGGGAGAGGCGATCGACTACTGCGTGCAGATGCGTGCCTTCCCTCAGGATGCGTTATGGACGTCGCGGCTCAGGGAAAATCTTTTGACCGGCGAAGAAATCGATGACCTGGCGTGCCGGGTCGGACAATTTCATCTCGCCGCTCCGTCCGCGTCGGCCGATAGCTGCTGGGGCGATGCCGCGCAGCTGAGGCAAGTCGCGAACGACAATTTCGTGCAGATCGCGGCGTCGACACACGGTGCCGCAGATGACGTCCAGGAACGAGTGATGCAGCTGTTGCTGCGGCTGGAGGCGCTGTTTGCGATGCGCAAGCGCGGCGGCTTCGTCAGGGAAGGCCACGGCGATCTGCATGGCGGGAACATCGTCACGCTCGACGGCAAGGCACAGGCATTCGACTGCATTGAATTTAACGAGGGCCTGCGCTGGATCGACGTGATCAACGACATCGCCTTTATTTACATGGACCTGCGGTTCCGGGGGCGCGGCGATCTGGCGGCGCGCTGCCTGAACCGCTACCTTGAAACCACTGGCGATTACGAAGGCGTGCGCCTGCTGCGCTACTACCAGGTGCAGCGCGCACTGGTGCGCAGCAAGATCGCGTTGCTGCATGCGGCGCAAGCCGGTATCTCACGCCAGGAGGCAGTCGTGCACGAGGACGAAGGCATGCGCTACCTGGATTATGCCGCGCGCGAGCTTGCCGCTGCTCCGGCAGCCATCATGATTACGCACGGATTTTCCGGCAGCGGCAAATCGGTGTTCGCGCGCCATGTCGTCGAATGTGTCGGCGCGGTGCAGTTGCGCTCGGACGTGGAGCGCAAGCGCTTGCATCGCGCGCTGCCGTCTTCAGCTCCGGATCATCCGACGGCGGACGGTCTGTACAGCGAGGAAGCGACGAGGAGTACCTATGGGCGCCTGTTGGAGCTTGCACACACGCTGGCGCTGGAGGGCGTGCCGGTGGTGGTCGATGCGGCCTTCCTGAAGCAGCCCCAGCGCCGCCAATTCATGGCGCTGGCCGATGAGCTGAACGTACCGTTCGCCATTTTCGACCTGCGCGCGAGCGAGGCGACGATGCGTTCGCGAGTTGCGAAGCGCAAGGCGCAGGCCATGGATGCGTCGGATGCAGGAGTCGAGGTCCTGCTGCATCAACTGCACCACCACGATCCCCTGTCGGACGACGAATTGCGGTTCACCGTTCCGGTCGATGCCGAATCCGGCATCGGTTTGGCGGATGTGCGTTCGCTTTGTGCGCGCATCGGGGTGGGACGCTGATCTGCGTTCAGATCGGCTTGCGGAATTTGCCTCCCGCCACCGGCAACAGCGCCTTGCGGCAGGCTTCGAGTATGCCGTTGGCGGCATTGTCGTAGCTGTATTCCCTGACCAGCCACAGGCTGCGCGCCGAAAAATTGTCCCAGACGTTTTGATTGCTGAGCAACAGGGTTGCGCGCTTGGCCCACTGGTTGACGTTCAGGTCGCAGATGAAGCCGTTCTCGCCGTCCCGCACCAGCTCGCCGGCCACTCCGGCATCGGGAGTGACCAGCACCGGCAGGCCGGACGCACATGCCTCGTTGGCCACGACGCCCCACGGGTCCCACAAGGTCGGGAACAGGAAGATGCGCGCCGAGCGGTACAGCGACGGCAGGCTGTCGTGCGAGGCAAAGCCGTTGAATTCGGCTTCGATGAACTCGGATCGGCGCTGCGCGGCGCTACGCAGCCTTTCTTCCTCGCTACCGGCGCCGACGAACAGGATGCGCACCTTGCGCTGTAGTCGGCGCGCGGTTTCCTGCGCCACATTCAAAGCGAAGAAAGGATTTTTCACCGCCTCCATGCGCCCGCAGAACAGGAAATCGAACCGCTTTTCATCCTGTTTCCCGCGCGGCGAGAACGCGTCGTTATCCACGCACAGGCAGGCACGATAGCACCGTTCTGCCGGGATGCCATAGCTCTCGTACAGGCGCTGGCCGCCCATGCTGGCGGAAACGAAGACATTGGTGCGCCCATACACGAAGCGGCGCACGGCCTTGTGCACCCGGCCGAGCGACTGTTCGGAGGCATAGGTGCCGTCGGTCATCGCCACGTGCGGGATACCTTTCATCATCGCGTAGGCGAATGCGTACAGGTGGGTCGGATTGAATCCTCCGGTGACGAGGACATCCGGAGAAAAGGTCTTCAGGCTCCGAATGACGCCCGGCGTGTAGTGGATATAGCGTCCGCGCACCGTGAGGTACTGCTCGCTGAGAAAGGTATGTGCGAAGTTCAGCTGCGGCAGTTCCCAGTGGCGATTCGGTTCGCGTCGGGTACAGAAGATGGCATGCAGCGCGACGTCCGGCATTTGGGCAAGGCGCTGGAAGAATGGAACGCGGTAAGGGGGCAGTTCATTGGATACGATGGCAAGTCTGAGCATGGAGCGGCTCCCGTGTCGGCATGGAACGTATCGTCGGAAAGGCGGGTCTTGCTATCCGCCCAGCGGCAGGCGGTGCATCTGGCGCAACCATGCGATCGCGGCGCGCAGCACCGGTCGATCCTGCCGTTTCGGATCGAGCAGCCAGAATTTCGCTTGCCGCAGCGCGGTGCGCCGCGCATTGTTCAGTATCGCGGCACCGTGCAGAAGGTAGTCGGCGCGCGTGCGGTAGATGTCCAGATGATCCAGGTCGCGCTGCGCGCCGGCCAGCATGTACTTGTACTGATAGCGCCCCCAGAGCAAGTGGAACTCGCGGCCGCCGCGCGCGATGGCCTCGCAGATGGTCAGGTAGCAGCACAGTGTCCCCAGTCGATAGGCGTCATAGGCCGGATCATGCGCGGTGACGTAGGAAAAATAGTTGTCATTGACGCGGACGCAGATGGCGCCGGCGCAGAGGCGGCCCTCGACGCGCATCGTCGCGACCATGCCGCACGACTGCGCAAGCCGCAGCAGGCGCTGTGATTCGGCATCGTCCAGGTAAGAGGTCTTCTGCTTGCCGCTCATCCGCATGCGGTTGAGCGCAATGATTCCATTGACTTCGGCTGCACCGATGTTCCCGGTTTCGCGTACTTCGAAGCGCAGCGAAGGATGATGTCGCTTCAGCCGGCTCAGGTGGTGCTTGATGTTCTTGCGCGTTGCCTTGCCCAGTTGCGCAAGATAGGCCTCCGGCGTGGCAGGAAGCGCCACCACGATATCTTCGCTGCAGTTGAAGCGCTGCGCGGGAAACGGCAATCGCACTGGCGGCAATTCGACCGCATTGAAGCTCACGCAGTGCAGCGCCGGATAGGCGGCAAACACGGCTTCGGCAAAGCGCGAGATTTCCTGCCGGTCGAGGCGGATGAATTCGTTAAGCACCTGTGCCTTGCCTTGCTCGATGCGGAATAGCATGACGCTGACCACCTTGCCGCCGCTGCGCGCGACATAGGTGCTGATGCGCTCGGTGCCGCCATAGATGCGGAAGTGTTCAAGCGACGAAAAGATGCAGCTATACAGGCGTATCAGTTCGACTTCGGCAAACCTGGGAATTTCGTCTGGATAGAATTCCACCGAGACTTGTTCCTTTACGGCTTCATGCGGGGGGACGAACCGGAAGGCGGAGACCGCCTCTGGATGTCTCATCATTCGACTTTCCTCTGTGGCTGAAACTTGACTGTTCTGCTGGCGCACCGCCGGAGCCGATGCAGGCATATCGCCGACTCAGGCGTCGTGGCCTGTGTATGTTGAATGGCGGTGTTATGAAAAGTTCATCGCTTGGAGAATTGCCGCAAGCATTATTGTGCAAGCACAAACAATGCGGAGCGGGCAGGGCGCCGGACTTGCTTGGAAAATGAGTAAACCGGGCAAGTGGTCGCAGGCAGAATTGGCATGACAGTGCGCCGCTCCGCAAACGGCTTCAGGCTGCGTGCTACGCACACACTACGCAGGCTTGCCAGCCTTGTGTTCCACCATCTTGAGCAGCGCATAGAGGTTTTCGAGCGTCGGTATATCCACCCGCTCGCGCCGGCCGGCGCGTACCGCGTTGCCGATGATGGCTTCGATCTCCATGGGACGCCGGTGCAGGTAGTCGAGCGCCATGCTGGTCTTGTAAGCCGGCGCCTTGCGCGTGTTCTCGATGTACTGGTCGATCAGTTCCGGCGCGAGTGAATGGCCGGCGGCGTCGGCAACCGCACGCACTTCCTGCATCGCGCGCCGCACCAGGGCCTCGCCTTCGGGCGTGCCGAGCATGTCCTCGGTATCGAGACCTCCACCCAGCACCGAGGCTGGATTGAAGGCGGCATTCCACAGGCATTTCGCCCAGCGCGCAGTCACGACCTGTTCAGTCAAGGCGCACTGGATGCCGCCGCTCTCCAGCAATGCCCCGAAATGCCTGCTTCGCTCTGACAGGCCGCGCGGGTAATTCCCGAAGGTCAGGTCGCCAAAAGCAAAGTGCCTGATGACACCGGGCGCGATTCGGCTGACTTGCACGAATGCCAATGCGCTGATCAATTCGTTGGCGGGAAACGCTTGCGCGATTTCGGATTCGATCTCGACGCCGTTCTCGATCAGGACTATTGCCGTATCCGGTCCGACTGCATCGCGTATCAACGATACGCGGTCGAGCCCGTGCACCACCTTCACGCTAAGCACCAGATAGTCCGGCGGCCCGCCCTGGTAATCGGCGGCCGACAGCAGAATCTGGTTTGGGCGCAGCACACTGTCGCCGCGCCGTACGCTTTCGATGCGATAGCCGTGCTGTCGCACGACCTCGGCCTCGGATCGGCATACCAGCGAGACGTCCGCGCCGCCGCGCTGCAGTGCAGCACCATAGAAGCCGCCGATGGCGCCGGCACCGACGATGAGAACGCGCGTCTGGCGCGCTTGATTGGCAGTCACGTTACGTTGCTCCGGCAATGGTTGAGAGAGGCGACTGCATTTTAAGGCCGATCCCGCATTGCGCGCTGACCATCCACCTGACGAGATGCTTGAAAACCGTTCAAGACTTGTTCGCAACAAAATTGAAAATTTTTTTGTCATCGGGTAGATCTAGTGCAACGTTGTTCCGCGTTAACACGATATGATTAATGCCGCAGAACAACTCTTAGATTTCTCCCCCGTATGTTCAAAAAAACGATACTGGCGCTGCTCCTGAGCTATGCAGCCGCCACCGCCTCCGCCATGCCGTTCAGCTCGCAACACGCCTTGGTGTTCGAAGAGGAATCGGGCAAGGTCCTGCTCGAAAAAGACGCTCATGCGGTAGTCCCGATCGCATCGCTCACCAAGCTGATGACAGCCATGGTGGTGCTGGACGCGAAACAGGACATGAATGAACAGATCAGCATCGAGGAAAGCGATGTCGACGTGCTCAAGCACAGCTCCTCGCGCGTGCCGGTCGGTGTCGTGCTCGCGCGTGCCACCGTGCTGCAGCTGGCGCTGATGTCTTCCGATAACCGTGCCGCCGCCGCGCTGGCGCGTACCTACCCGGGTGGCAAGCCGGCCTTCGTCGCCGCGGTGCGGGAAAAAATTAACACGCTCGGCATGCACGACACAGTGATCGAGGAGCCGACCGGGTTGTCGCCACACAACCGTTCGAGCGCCGCCGACCTGCTCAAGATGGCGACGGCCGCATCGTATTACCCGGAAATTTCCCGCATCACCACCGAAAGCGGTGACCTGATCGACATCAACGGCAGGCCAACCCAGTACCGCAACACCAACCGTCTGGTCGGCCGCGACGGCTGGGACATCCTGTTGTCGAAGACCGGTTTCACCCATGAAGCGGGCCGCTGCCTGATCATGCGCATGCAATCGGCCGGCAAGCATGTGGTGATGGTGCTGCTCAACGCGCAGGAAAGCGCGCAGCGTCTGATGGATGCGGAAAACGTCCGCCGCTACATCAGCGGCGAACCGATGCTGGCGGCGCGCGCGCCGGTGCACACCGTTTCGCGCAAGGCGAGGGGGCATCGCGGCGGCATCGTCCTGGTGAAGTCGAAGTCGCGTACCCACGCCCATTCCCAGCCGAAGATCCACAAGAAGCGCCGCACCGTCTAAACCGCTTCAATAAGGCGAGGTGGATGTGTGCGTTCCGCCTCGCTTCCCATCCTCGTTGCACCTGCCGACGATAGACTTACCTCCCCGCCCATTCCTCCAGCCGCTCCAGATGCATTGACCGCCGTCGCGGCGCGCCTGTATGATCGTTGAGAAATAAAACGGTCGTTCGGTTATTTTTTCTTATCCGGCAAATCTTGATTCTAGGGAGCTACGATGGTTTATTCCGGCCTGTCCAAGGGCTTTTCCGCGCGCCGGCTTGAAATGCTGACCGCACGCATGCAGGCTGACATCGATGCCGGCCGGATTCCTGGCGCCGCCATGCTGATCGCGCATCGCGGCTGCGTAGCATACGAACAGGCGCTGGGCTGGCAGGATGCCGCGGCCGGCATACCGCTGGCACTCGACAGCATCTTCCGCATCTATTCGATGACCAAGCCGATCGTCTCGGTGGCGGTCATGATGCTGGCGGAAGAGGGCAAGCTGCTCATCAGCGATCCGATCTCGCGCTACCTGCCGGAGCTGCGGAACCTGCAAGTCGGCGTCGAAAGGCTTGATGCCACCGGACGGCCCGCGCTGGCGCTGGAGCCGACCCGCCAAGCAATCACGCTGCAGGACTTGCTGCGCCATACCTCCGGTTTCACCTACGGCATTTTTGGCGAGTCGCTGGTAAAGGCGGCCTATCGCGAAGCGCGCGTGGGCAGCCCGAAGGCGACCAGCGACGAGTTCGTGCGCGCATTGGCGCAGGTCCCGCTGGCCTACCAGCCCGGCACCACCTGGGAGTACAGCCATTCCACCGACGTGCTCGGCGTGATTCTGGAACGCATATCCGGAAAACCGCTCGACGAGTTCCTGGACGAGCGCATTCTCAAGCCGCTGGGCATGCATGAAACCGGATTCTGGGTCGAGCCGCAACGCCAGCACCGCATGGCGCAGGCATTCAGCATCGATCCGGTGTCGGGCGCGGAAGTCAAGCTTCCCCAGCTCGCGCAGCGGCCCGCCTTTCTGTCGGGCGGCGGGGGCATGGTGTCGACGTTGCGCGACTATCTGCGTTTCGCACAGATGCTGCAAAACGAAGGAGAGCTGGACGGGGTGCGCCTCCTGGCGCGCAAGACGATGCGCTTCATGACGAGCGACCATCTGGCGCATCTGCCGGCGGCGACGGCGGGGGCGAGCTATCTGCCGGGCCCGGGATACGGCTTCGGCCTCGGATTTGCGGTGCGCACCGACAGCGGTTGCGCGATCGCGCCCGGCAGTCTGGGCGACTATACGTGGAGCGGGCTGGCCGGGACCTACTTCTGGATCGATCCGGAGGAAGACCTGCTCGCGATTTTCATGATGCAGGCGCCGGAGCAGCGCAACCATTACCGCCAGCTGTTCCGCAATCTGGTGTATGCGGCGCTGGAGTGATTTGCTCGCGGTCCCCGCACCGCGGTAATTCCAGACGCGGGGCTATCCGGAAACGGCACCCCGCTGCGCGCATTCCTTGCCGGTCGTTTCGCGGATGATCTGCGCCAAGCGCAACGTACCGGGACCGGCAGCGTCCGGGTCGGCGAGGATCAGATAGAGTTGCGCAAAGCGTTCGCCGCCATCCTTCAGGGACAGCGGCTTGAGGCTGCCGTCCGCCAGCTCGGCGCGGATTTTCTCTTCCGGCAGCCAGGCAAAGCCGAACCCCATGCGCACCGCCTCGATCTGGGTGGCGCTGTGGCTGACGGTCCAGCGCTGGGTCACGTCGACACTCAACACATTGCTGTTGCGCTTGCTGCCCGATTCGCGCACCACGACATGGCGGTGGGCGCGTAAATCCTGCAGGGTGAGGTCGCGCCCGAGGCGGTGCAAGGGATGGTCCGGGCTGGCAACCGGGACGGCGCGCAAGCGGATCAGCGGGGTGCCGAGGAATCCCGACGGAACCTGATTGGCAATCGCCAGATCGGCCTGCCCGTGCAGCAGCGCCTCGGTTGTGCCCCCCAACACCGATTCAATCATTTCGACGCGCGTATGCGGGCTTTCCGCACTCAGCTGGTTCAGGCAACCGAGCATGAGCCAGGTCGGAAACAGGATTTCCACTGCAATGCGTATTTCCGCCTCCCAGCCGGCGGACAGGCGGCTGGCTGCCCGCTCCAGCGCGCGCGATTCCTCCAGCAAGGCTTTGGCCCGGCGGTACAGGAACTGGCCGGTCGGCGTCAGGATCGCCTTGCGCCCCTGGATTTCGAATGCCTTCACGCCCAGCAGCGACTCGATTTTCTGAACGGCGTAGGTCACCGACGACTGGCTCTTGTGCAAGACTTCGGCCGCCTGCGCATAACCGCCGGTATCGACAACGGTGATCAGGGTGCGCCATTGCTCCAAAGTAATGTAGTTGGTCTCAATCATGCTCAGTGATCTTCATTATCTATTCATTAGATTAATTAGCCCTAATTATTCTACTTTTTTATCGGATCAATAAATAGTTTAATGAGCTTACCAAACCAACACGAGGAGTATTCACATGACCACATTGCTACAAATTAATGCCAGCCTATTTTCCAACAATGGCCAGTCCAGCCGTCTGTCCGAGCAATTTGTCGGCGGCTGGCGCGCAGCCAATCCGCAAGGAAAAGTGGTGGTGCGCGATCTTGCTGCCGCGCCGGTGCCGCACCTCGATGCGCAGCGCTTTGGCGCCCTCCTGGCAAAGCCCGAAGAGCGCAGCGCGCAGCAGCAGGCCGTGGTCGATTTTTCGGATCAGCTGATCGACGAATTGCGTCATGCTGACGTGATTGCGCTTGGCCTTCCGATGTACAACTTCGGCGTGCCGTCCACGCTCAAGGCATACTTCGACCATGTCGCACGCGCCGG
Source organism: Noviherbaspirillum autotrophicum (assembly GCF_000818395.1). Lineage (GTDB taxonomy): Bacteria > Pseudomonadota > Gammaproteobacteria > Burkholderiales > Burkholderiaceae_D > Noviherbaspirillum > Noviherbaspirillum autotrophicum. Next base: position 2,515,049 of record NZ_JWJG01000028.1, read on the forward strand.
CGTCACATTCAAATATACCGAGACTGGTCCGGTTGGGCTGCTGAACGGCAAGAAGGCATATGTATTCGCCGCGCGGGGCGGTCAGTACGCGGGCACCGCACTCGATACGCAAACCGGTTATGTACGCGATTTCCTGCGTTTCATCGGTATCAGCGATGTCGAATTCGTGTATGCCGAAGGATTGAACATGGGGGAAGAGAGCAAGCGCAGCGCGCTGGACGCCGCATCCGCATCGATCCGGCAACTGACGGCGCCACTGCGCGCGGCTGCCTGATACCTCGTACCTTGGATTAATGGAAGGAAGAACATCATGGAAACGAAAAGCCAGGTTCGCAGCCTGCAACGCATCATCGAAGCGATCGCCACCTCCGACGGCGCCGGGGTCAAACTGCGCCGCAGTTTGGGACGCGGGCAGGGCACGCGGCTGGACCCGTTCCTGATGCTCGACGAGTTTTCATCCGATAATCCCGGCGACTACATCGCCGGGTTCCCGGCCCATCCGCACCGCGGCTTCGAAACCGTCACCTACATGCTTGACGGGCATATGCGCCATGAAGACCACCTTGGCAACCAGGGCGACCTCAAGGGCGGCGGCGTGCAGTGGATGACGGCCGGGCGCGGCATCGTCCACTCGGAAATGCCGCAGCAGGAGCAAGGACGCATGCGCGGCTTCCAGTTGTGGATCAACCTGCCCGCGAAGGAAAAGATGAAGCCGGCCGGTTATCGCGACATCCAGCCGGAACAGATCCCTGTACTCGAATTCGAGGGCGGCCGCGCCAAGGTCATCGCCGGCACGCTGCAGGTGGGCGAACGCCAGGTGCCGGGACCGATCCAGGGCTTGTCCACCGACCCTCTCTATATCGATATCGAACTGGCGCCGGGCGCGCGCTTCAGTCATCCGGTGCGGCACGACTATCACGCCTTTGTCTATCCTTATGAAGGCAGCTTGCAGGTTGGAGCCGATGCGCCGAGACCGGTCGGAACGCATCAGGCGGGCGTGCTGTCGGCTGGTACGCAAGTTGACGTCGGCGCCGGCCCGGAGGGGGCCCGTTTCCTGCTGCTGGCAGGGCGGCCGCTGAACGAGCCGATCGCGCAGTACGGCCCGTTCGTGATGAATACCAGTGAGGAAATCGAGCAGGCGATTGTCGATTTTCAGAGCGGGAAGTTTGTCCAGCCAGCCATGTGAATCTGGTAGCGGCTGGCCAGGCAAGGCAGGGGCCAGCCGGTGTGATTTTCATCCCGGCGCAGGGACGCGGCACATTGGCTACAATGACCGCTGCCGCGTCCGCCAGCTGGAGGCGGCGTCCCGTTTCCCCATCCAGCCATCGCCTCCAAGACCTTCAGATGCATACGGAACCCGCTCCGGCCACTCCCCAGTCCATACCCGTCACCGCCGTTCCGCTGCTGTCTCTTGCGGCGTTCGCCAGTGGCATCTCGCTGCGCGTCACCGATCCCTTGCTGCCCCATCTGGTAGGAGAGTTCGGCGTGTCGCTCGGCGACGCCTCGTATGTCATCACATTTTTCGCCGTCGCCTACGGCTTGTCACAATTGTTCTTCGGGCCGGTCGGCGACCGTTACGGCAAGTATTTCGTGGTCGGCTGCGGTAGTGCGGCGTGTGCCCTGACAGCGGCACTGTGCGGCCTGGCGCCAGGATTCCCGTTGCTGCTGCTGGCGCGCCTGCTGGCCGGTGCCACTGCAGCGGCGATCATTCCATTATCGATGGCATGGATTGGCGATGTGGTGCCGTATCACGAGCGCCAGCCCGTGCTGGCCCGGTTCCTGATCGGACAGATTCTCGGCTTGTCCACCGGCGTGCTGGGCGGCGGGATCGCCGCCGATCATCATAACTGGCGCGTGCCTTTTTTCGTGATCGCCGCCATTTTCGTGGTGGTGAGCGCCGGACTGCTGCGCTTGAACCGGCGCCTGCCGGCACATGCGCGCATCACTCATAAGGCGGAAGGTTCGCCCCTGGCGCGCGTGGCCTCTGAATTCCGGCAGGTGCTGTCACGGCCATGGGCGCGCGTGGTGCTGGTCACGGTCTTTCTCGAAGGGGCCTTTCTTTACGGCGCATTTGCCTTCATCGCGTCCCATCTGCACCATGTCTTCGGGCTGGCGCTGACCACGGCGGGAGCGCTGGTCATGCTGTTCGGATTCGGCGGGCTGCTGTTTGCTGTCGCTTCGCGGGTGCTGGTGAATCGTCTGGGCGAAGCCGGATTGTCGCTATGGGGGGGGATCCTGATCGCGCTGTCATTGCTGGCGATCGGGCTGGCACCGGTGTGGTGGTGGGCTGTCCCGGGGTGTTTTTTCTGCGGGCTAGGCTTTTACATGCTGCACAATACACTGCAGATCAATGCGACCCAGATGGCGCCGGAGCGCAGGGGCGCGGCAGTGTCGGCATTTGCGTCGTGCTTTTTTCTGGGACAGTCGGTTGGTGTTGCGTGCGCCGGCTTGCTGGTGGTGCGGGCCGGGACTGCAACTGCCATTTCCAGCGGCGCCGTCGGCGTGCTGGCAGTGGCACTCAACTTCAGGCATCGCCTGCGGCTGAAGATTCAGACGCAGGCTCATTGATGCGTCAAGGCTGGCGGAGAAACTCTCGTCCAGCCGTGACGAGGTTGGTTCAGTACCGCAGATTACTTTGCGCTATACACGATGTCGGCGCGGCGGTTTTCTGCCCACGCTGCTTCATCGCTGCCGGTTGCCTTCGGCTTTTCCTTGCCGAAGGAAACAGCTTCCATCTGTGCATCCGTCACGCCCATTGCGGCGAGCGACTTGCGCACGGCTTCGGCGCGCTTCTGGCCGAGTGCCAGGTTGTACTCGCTGCTGCCGCGCTCGTCGGTGTTGCCCTGGATGACGATCTTGCGGGTCTTGTTGTGCGACAGGTAGTCGGCATGGGAGGTAACGACCGGCTTGAACTGGTCCTTGACCGTGTACTGGTCGAAGTCGAAGTACACGCTGCGCTTGGCAAGTGCGCCCTTCGGATCGTTCAGCGGATCGGTAGTGCCGGCGTCGACAGTGGCGACGGTGCGGGAATCGGTTGCCGGGGCAGCCGGTTTCGCGGCGGCGGTCGGCTCGCTGACTTTGGTTGCGGTGCTGCAGGCTGCCAGCAGGCAGATGCTCGACACCAGCAGGGGAAGGGTCTTCAACGTGCGCATCTAATTCTCCTATGAAAAATGAAGCCGGCTGCGGGCGCCGGGAAAAGCAAAGGATAATATATTCGGACGAACATATTGCACTATATCAAATAAATAGACAATATCGGACCGACCCAGCAGCTAGTTTTTTCGCAGAATCATCGAATTGGCGATCCGCATGGAAGTCTTGGCGGTACGTTGGCGGCACAGGGCAGCACCAAAGATTGTTGTTGCGGCAATAAAAACAGGAGCGCCGGGCTGCGCCCGGCGCAAGCCCGGTTGCATAGCTGGTCAGATCGCCATATACCGGCCTGGCCGGTGATTGACGGCCAGCGTCATGTTGAGGACCGCCGCGCCGAGAAGCGAGATGGCGACTGCTCCGGGGGAAATCATGGGCAGCGACGCCAGCATGATGGCGCCGTCCAGAACAAGCTGCACCACCCCGGCGCGCAGGCCGTAACGTTCCTGCAGATAGAGCACCATCACATTGAATCCGCCCAGGCTCGCCTTGTGGCGGAACAGCACCAGCAGCCCAACTCCGCACAGCAAGCCGCCCATTGTTGCGGCATATGCTGGATGGACGCTGTTCATATTGAACACCAGCGGCAGCAGCTCCGACATGCCCGACAACAGCAGGATCGCGGTGAAGGTCTTGATGGTGAATTTCCAGCCCATCTTCTTCACGGCGAGATAGTAGAACGGCAGGTTAAGCGTGAAAAACAGCTTGCCAAAGCTGATGCCGGTGACATAGTGCAGCAGGAATGCCAGACCGACCGTTCCGCCCGTGATCAAATGTGCCTTGCCCAGCATGGCCACGCCGAGTGAAACAAGCAGCGTTCCGGACAAGAGTGCCTGTGCGTCTTCGAACAAGGTATGCCGTGCGACCGTGGTCGAGGCTGCGGCTCCATGCGGTGCGGCGTCGGCGAGAGCGCTTTCATTCAACTTGGTTGTTTCTGGTGTCATGTTGATTCCTGTCCTGTGGCGCTTTGGTAAAGCGCGTCCGGATCTGTAATGGCGTACCGGATAGGCAGCGCCGGTTTCGATGGACCGCCAGCTTAGACCACACAACAAGCAATAAAAATTGACCGTGGTCAAGAATATTCAAAGATGAAAATCGGGTGCGGCCCGTGTTTCATGCTCCTGTCGCCTCCATGAAAAAGAGGCGAGCCTGCTGCATCGCGGTCTGGCGAACGGTGCCTGCGGCGTGCAGCATGGTATGCGCAAATTTTATCGAATGCAATCACAACTATTCATTTGAATGATGGAGCGGATCGCCTTACGATTTGCGTGACGCCTCCTACTGGTGGTCCGCGCTTCCGACTTTGTTTGGGCAGATACTGAAAGATCAACATGGACTTTGAATACTCACCGAAGGTGCAGCAGTTGCGGCGCAAGCTGCTCGACTTCATGGATAACTATGTCGTGCCGAACATTCCATTATGGCGGCAGGAAGTAGATAGCGGCCACCTGCATCCACCCTGCATGGAAGACTTGAAGGAGCTTGCGAAGTCGGAAGGATTGTGGAACCTGTTCCTGCCTTCGCTCGACGCCGATGCGCCCGGCCAGGGACTGTCGAACCTGGAATATGCCCCGCTGGCGGAGATCATGGGGCGCGTACACTGGGCAGCCGAGATCTTCAATTGCAGCGCCCCGGACTCCGGCAATATCGAGCTGCTGCATATGTTCGGCAACGACGAGCAGCAGCGGCGCTGGCTTGCTCCGCTACTGGACGGCAGCATCCGTTCTTGCTTTGCGATGAGTGAGCCTGACGTGGCGTCGTCCGACGCGACCAATATCCAGATTTCGATCCGCCGTGTCGGGGACGAGTATGTGATCAACGGGCGCAAGTGGTTCATTTCCGGCGCTGCTCATCCGCTGTGCAAGTTCGCGATCTTGATGGGCGTGACCGATCCAAACGCCGAAGCGCACCGGCGCCAGAGCATGGTGATCGTGCCGTTCGACACGCCGGGCTTGAAGGTGGTGCGCGACATCCCGGTGATGAACCACCATTTCCCCGGCGGCCATTGCGAACTGGTGTTCCGCGATGTGCGGGTGCCGTGCTCTAATCTGATCCAGGAGGAAGGCGCCGGTTTCGCGATCGCCCAGGCGCGCCTGGGCCCGGGCCGGATTCATCATTGCATGCGCTCCATCGGCCAGGCGGAACTGGCGCTGGAGCTGATGTGCGAGCGCGCGGCGGAGCGCCGCACTTTTGGACGCTATCTGCACCAGCACGGCGCGGTCGCCGACTGGATCGCGCAATCGCGCATGGAGATCGAGCAGGCGCGATTGCTGGTGCTGAAGACTGCCTGGCTGATTGACCGCCACGGCGCCAAGGGGGCATTGCGCGAAATCGCGATGATCAAGGCGATCGTGCCGCGCATGCAGACGACTATCTGCGAGCGCGCGATGCAAGCGTTCGGCGCAATGGGTTTGAGCCCGGACACGCCACTGGCGGAGTTGTGGACCTGGGGCCGGGTGCTGCGGATCGCCGACGGGCCGGACGAAGTGCACCTGCGCACCGTGGCAAAGTTGGAAATGGCGGCAGCCGGCGAGCGCCGCGGAAGCACGCTGCCGTACATGAATGCGCCCGAGCTCGCCTGAGCGCGCAACTGAGTGCGCAAATATCAGTGCGTCGGCTCAATGCGAGTGCCTGCGACGGCGGTACGATTTCAACTTCTCTACACCGGAGGGCGAGCGATGGCTCTGAAGCAGGATTGGCGCACCGAATCGTACAAGGGCATGGAGGTGCACGTGTGCGCGCTACGTCATTCGGACGTCCCGGCGCGCTGGGATTTCACGGTCCGTATAACCCAGCCGGGCGAAGACTCCGGGTCGGAGAGCGAACTGACGGCTGAATCGGGCGACGATACCGATTATCCGAGCCGCGAGGCGGCGGTGCAGGCGGGCTTTGAAAAAGGGTATGCCATGGTGGATGAGTTGCTGAAATAGCATTGCCATCACGGTGTACGCCGTCATAAACATGCAAAATGTTCCGTCAGAAAACGTACAATGGCGGGATGCTCGATTTCCACTCTTATGACTTGATCATCGACGCGCGCAGCCCGCACGAATTCGATGAAGACCACATTCCCGGCGCCATCAATCTGCCGGTTGTCAACGATGCCGAATTTGCCGAGGTCGGCACGCTGCACCGGACCGACGCGCTCGGCGCTTACCAGCTCGGCGCGCGCTATTCGTTGATGAACATTGCGCGTCATATCGAAACCCATCTGTCGAGGTATCCGGCCAAAAGCAAGATCCTTGTCTACTGTTTCCGAGGCGGCAAGCGCAGCAAAGTCTGGTTCGACGTGCTCGATACCATTGGCTATCGTGTCGAAAAGCTCAAGGGCGGCTGGAAAACATATCGGCGCTGGGTTAACGAACAGCTCGCGAGCCTGCCCGCCAATTATCGCTACATCGTACTGTCGGGATCGACCGGGTGCGGCAAGACGCGCCTGCTGCACGCATTGCACGAGCGCGGCGCGCAGGTGCTCGACCTCGAGGGGATTGCCGTCCATCGTGGCTCCATCATTGGTGCCGTGCCCGGCAAGGCGCAACCGACGCAAAAGATGTTCGACAGCCTGCTGCTGCGCCGCATGTCCGAGCTCGACCCGGCGCGTCCGGTCTGGGTGGAAGCGGAAAGCAAGAAGATCGGCCAGGTGCAGTTGCCTGAATTGCTGCTGGCAACCATGCGCAAGGGAACGCTCATCCCCGTCGATGCCGCCATGCCGCAACGGGTGCAACTGCTGCGTGAAGACTACCATCACTTCGAGCTGGATCCGGCCGCGCTGATCGAACGGCTATCACATCTGCGCGCGCTGGTGGGCGGCGCCGAATTCGAGGAATGGCAAGTGCTGGCCGAGCAGAAGCGGGTGCCGGAACTGTTCGAACGCCTGATGCGCAACCATTACGATCCGAGCTACCGCCGTTCCATCGTACGCAATTACCCGGAAATCGATGCTTCGCCTAAACTCATGCTCGACGATTTGTCACACCAGGGATTGCTGCCGGTGGCCGAGAAGCTCGCGGCGCAATTCGGCTGAGCATTTCTCCAGCCGCTTTTCCGTCGCTCAGCCGAAAAACCAGTAGCAGACCACGATCGATGCAATCACGCCGGCAGCATCGGCCGCCAGCGCGCAGCCGACCGCATGGCGGGCGCGCTGAATACCGACCGCGCCGAAATACACCGCCAGCACATAGAACGTCGTTTCGGTGCTGCCCTGGACGGTTGCCGCGACCAGCGCCGGAAAACTGTCAACGCCCATGGTTTTCATGGTTTCGATCAGCATGGCGCGCGCAGCGCTGCCGGAGAACGGTTTGACCAGCGCGGTCGGCAGCGCGTCGACGAAGCGGGTATCCCAGCCGGCGGCTTGCGCGACGTAACGCAGGCCGTCGAGCACCGCGTCAAGTGCGCCGGACGCGCGCAGCACGCCCACCGCGCAGAGCATGGCGACCAGATACGGCAACAGGTTTTTCGCCACGTCGAAGCCTTCGCGCGCGCCCTCGATGAAGCTTTCGTAAAGCGGGACGCGGCGCAGCGCTCCGCATAACAAAAAGAGCAGGATTAGGCCAAACAGCACAAGGTTGCCGAGCAGCGAAGACAGCGCGCCAAGCGCTGCCGCCGACATACCGGCCAAGCCGGTCATCAAGCCGCCGAGCAGCAGCGCAAGCGCGGCCAGCCAGGCCAGCACGACCGGGTCCCACAGCCTCAGGCGCTGCATCAGGGCGACCGACAGCAGTCCCACCAGGCTGGAAGCGCTGGTGGCAATCAGGATTGGCAGGAACACCATGGTCGGGTCGTGCGCGCCTTGCTGCAAGCGATACATGAAGATCGAGACTGGCAGCAGCGTCAGCGACGATGCATTCAGGACCAGGAACAGGATCTGGGCATTGCTGGCAGTCTTGGGATCGGGATTGAGCTCTTGCAGCGCGCGCATCGCCTTGAGGCCGATCGGCGTCGCCGCGTTGTCCAGCCCCAGCGCGTTTGCTGTGAAGTTCAGGGTAATCAATCCCAGTGCCGGATGGCCGGGCGGGACCTCGGGCATTAACCGGCGAAATAGCGGCCCCAGCAGCCGGGCCAGCAGATCGACGATCCCGGCTTTTTCCGCGATGCGCAGGAAGCCCAGCCACAGGGTGAGGGTGCCGAACAGCAGGACCATTACTTCGACCGACAGCCGCGCCATGGCAAACAGGCTTTCCACCATGGCAGAAAACACGGCGGGATCGCCGCCGCCCAGCCAGCGCCAGAATGCGCTGGCGGCGGCGATCAGGAAAAAGCCCAGCCACAGGCCATTGAGCATTCGGAGTCCTTCGAATTAGATGATGAGGCGGGCAAGATGCCGCGCGGATTTGCGTCGGCGAATATTAATATGTCGGGTGTCAAACAGGCTAGTTGAAAAGCTTTTGCGCTATCGGAAGTTCAGTGTAATATTCCACCCGCATTAAAAAAATCCACCCAAGGATGACGGAGACAGGAGCCCGCGCATAGCGCGGGCTTTATTTTTCCGGTAAGAGTTAGTGATATTGGAAGTTGTTATATCTGATATCACAACAATAAAGAGGAAGTATTTGCGGCGCTGCCGTATGATCGTTCCTGTCTCCTCCAACTCTCCTTGAATTGGATTTAACCCGCTACCGCAAGGCTGGCGGGTTTTTTTTCGCCTTCGGATTTACAGGAGTCGCCGATATGGCTCAGGCGCGCGCGAGGATGGAAAGCGCGACGCGTCGCGCGCTGGGCAGGAAACGGCCTATCGTGGCAAGCAATTCATCTTCTCCGACCGGTTTTCCCAGATAGGCATCGCAGCCGGCCCAGCTGCCGCGAAACTTGTCGAAAGGCGAGGATTTGCTGCTTAACATGACGACGGCCGTTTCCCGGGTGGCGGGATCCGACTTGATGCGCTTGCAGACCTGGTAGCCATCCATGCCCGGCATGACGACATCGAGGAAGATGCAGGTATAGCGCTTGGCTTGCGCCATGCCGACTGCGGCTTCGCCGTTTTCGGCGTAGTCGACGTCGAAGCGGAACGGAGCGAGCCTGGAACGCATGAAGGCCCGCACGGTCGCACTATCGTCGACGACCAGCACCGATTCGGCGGGGGCAGGCGCAAGGAATTCGGGCGGCGGAGCGTGGCGGTCGACTGCGCGCCGGAAGCTCCTGCCGTCCCATTGTCCTTCGGCCGAAGCCGGACGGCCGCTGCGCATTGTTAATGCCGCTAGCATGGTCTGGTCGAGCAGTTCGAACAGCTTCATCCAGCGGATCGGCTTCTCGACGACAGGCCAAGGCGACGCGTCCGGTACGCGTCCGACTAGCAGTGCAGGCGCATAGGCGTTTGGCACGCGCTGCTGCAATTGCTGCAAACCGGATGGATTGTCGGCATTAACCAGATAGACGTCGGCGCGTTCCGTTGGCCCAGTCGGTTCGGCGTAACAAAATGCGCGTCTGCCCGTCAATCGGAAGGTGGACGCCAGTAACGCCTTTTCCGTTTCGGAAAAACCAAGCATTTCGAGGACGAAACGCTGGTTGTGGGGCTTGGTGTCCTGCTGCGCGAGCGTCTGGTTCATAGGGAAGTCTGCTGGAAAGATGAATGCCAGGGCGTTGTTCGACGTGATTGCTGAAATGATAACAGGATGAGATGCTGCAAGGAACTAATTGGCACTTGAGAGGCATAAGATACGTCGCCGATGTCGGTATCAACAATAGGTTGCATGCGCATCAAGTACAATCCGGCCTTCGCAGGAAACCATGAACAGTTCCCGTTTGCCTAAGTCGATGACGGCAAAAGGAATCGGCTTCTAGGGCGTCAGTTCAATAACAATTCCCAAGGTGTCTCGTGTCTTCCGAGCATACAAAAGACAGTCTCAGAACCCTCACGCTTGCTGCCATCGGTATCGTCTACGGCGATATCGGAACCAGTCCCCTGTACACCATGAAAGAGGTGTTCTCCGCCGAGCACGGTGTTGCGCTCACGCCCGCCAATCTGCTCGGCGTGGTGTCGCTGATCCTGTGGGGACTAACCATCATCGTCTCGCTGAAGTACGTCTCGCTGATTCTGCGCGCGGATAACCGTGGCGAGGGCGGCATCATGGCTTTGATGGCACTCGCGCTGTCTTCGGTGACGACGAAGTCGCGCTGGTATCAGCCGGTGATGCTCGCCGGCCTGGCGGGGGCCGCGCTGTTTTTCGGCGATGGCGTGATCACCCCGGCCATTTCGGTTTTGTCTGCTGTCGAAGGCCTTGGGATTGCGACCCCGGTGCTGGAACCCTACGTGGTGCCGCTCACGGTGGCGGTGCTGGTCGGCCTGTACATGGCGCAGCATCATGGCACGGCGGGGATCGGCAAGTGGTTCGGGCCGATCGTGTTGATCTGGTTCCTGGCCTTGGCGGCGATGGGCATGATCAATATCGTGCGCAACCCCGCCATTCTCGAAGCTATCAATCCGCTTCATGCACTGGAATTCATGACGCGTAACAGCTGGCTGGCATTCGTCGCGCTGGGCGCTGTGGTGCTCGCGTTTACCGGCGCCGAGGCCTTGTATGCGGACATGGGACATTTCGGCAAGCGGCCGATTCGCATGGCCTGGTTTTTCGTGGTGTTTCCCGGCTTGGCGTTGAACTATCTGGGGCAGGGGGCGCTACTGCTGGCCAATCCCGCTGCTGTCGTCAATCCGTTTTATCACCAGCTCGGGCCGTGGAGCATTTACCCGCTGGTGGTCCTGTCGACCATTGCCACCGTCATCGCTTCGCAGGCGACCATTTCAGGCACCTTCTCCATGACGCACCAGGCGATCGCCCTCGGCTTCTTGCCGCGCATGCGCATCCTGTACACGTCGGAGCGCGAAATCGGGCAGATCTACATTCCACTGATGAACTGGCTGCAGCTGTGCGCCGTGGTGCTGGCGGTAATCGGCTTCGGTTCGTCGTCCAAGTTGGCGTCGGCCTACGGCATCGCGGTGACCCTGACGATGCTGATCACGACCGTCTTGACCTTCTTCGTGATCCGCTACCGCTGGCACTACAACCTGCTGCTGTGCGCGCTGGCGACCGGCTTCTTTTTCATCATCGACCTCGCCTTCGTGTCGGCCAACTCGCTGAAGATCGTGCATGGCGGCTGGTTTCCGATCCTGCTGGGCGCGGTGATGATCACGATCATGCTGACCTGGAGAGACGGGCGCCATCTGGTTTATGAAAACCTGAAAAAGCACATGATTCCGATCGAGGAATTCCTGCGGTCGCTGTTCATCAGTCCGCCGACGCGGGTGGAAGGAACGGCGATTTTCTTTCGCGCGGAAGGCGATGGGGTACCGCATGCGATGCTGCATAACCTGCTGCACAACAAGGTGCTGCACGAACGGACCGTGTTCCTGACGGTCACTAATGCGGACATCCCGACCATAGCGCCGGAAGAACGCATACAGATCGAGCCGCTCGGGCACGAGTGCTACCAAGTCAATGTCCGCTATGGCTTCAAGGACGAGCGCGATATCCCGCATGCGCTGGAACTGTGCGCGAAGAAGGGGCTGGCGCTCGACATGATGAATACCTCGTTCTTCATCGCGCGCCAGACCGTGATTCCGCGCGTCGGATCGGGAATGGCGATGTGGCGCGAGGCGTTGTATGCGACGATGTCGCGCAACGCGCGCGATGCCGCCGATTATTATCGGGTGCCAAGCAACCGGGTGATCGAATTGGGAACACAGGTCGAGATCTGAGCGATCTTCCGAGGCGGCGTATTTCTGCCTGATTTTCTTGGCGAAGCATGGATTTTTCACAAGTACTGTTTATTTATACAGTAATTGTGATACAGTAATGCTTCGTTCAATGCTGTTATCAGGGAGGAGAACTGCCATGGCCCAGCTTAATCATTCCATGAGCCCGCGATTCGGTCTGGAATATGCACCGACGTCGTTTCTGATGCGTTTCGGCCGGCGTGAAATGTTTGTCTGCCGCGACTTCCGCAAGCGTTATTACAAAGTCAATCCGGTACTCGATTGCAGCACCGGCGTCGAACCCGGCCACGTGGAGTTGCTGGTATTTGGCAAATGGCTGGTCATCCTGTCCCGCGCGCGATAAAGCGCTGTTTGCATGAACTGCATCAAGTGACGGCCGGTCCGCGGAATTAGTCCTCGCGCATGGCGGCCGCGCTGTCTATATTGGTAGTCTCTCTTTGCATGGCGCTGGGCGCGGTGCGGAGTGATTGCAATAGATTCGTTGAATGGAGTCATGCTATGAAAAGACTATCGCTCATTCTCGCGGTCCTGGTGTTGGCAAGCTGCTCGGGCATGCGCTCGCAAAGTAACTCCAGCGGCGCCAGCGGAACTAGCGGCGCGAGCGGGTCCGGCTATCCGGGCACCGAGCAAAACGATCTGTATCGCCCCGGCAGATGACAATCGACGCCGTGTCGGGCAAAGCGGGGTATGACGGAGCCGCGCATGTCAGATTGTTGCTTATGATGGCAGGATGCCTTCAAGTAGCGCCCGTAGGCGTTCCCAATGCGTTCCTTCCCAGTAGATACGGCCGCACGCACTGCACATGCTGAAGCTCTCATAAGCGTCGAAAACACGCAGTGGCACCTTGTGCTGCACCAGTTGCTTGTCAATGGCATGCAAAGGGGCGTTGCACTGCATGCATAGCGTAAAGGGGCGGGCGCTGCGGATCAGGTCGAGACGTTCGAAGATTTCGCGCAACTGTTGTGCCGATTTCAGCGCATGCACATAACAGCCATGCGTGATCTCGCGCCGCATCAGCAAGCCGCGGTCACGCGTGAGCACGATCCGATCATCGCGCGCCGAGATGGCGGCAATCTCGTGATCGTGAAAGGCGTTGTTATAAAGCGTATCGAAACCGGCCATGCGCAGCAGGCGAGCGAGGCCGCCGAGATGGGTGTCGGCGACGAAGCGCGTGACGCGCAGCGGATAATGACGTATGCGAAGCAGCGGTGTGACGTCGAGCGTTTCGCATTTCGGATAAACCGCGACACGGTCTCCTTCTTTTAGCACCCGGTCGAAACCGACCGATTCGCCATTGACCAGTATCAGTTCGACTTCCGTATGCGGCACGCCAAGCGCCTCGATCATGTGCTTGGTCGTCGCGGCCCGCGCGCAAACGGACTCGATGTCACGCTTGCGCCGATCAGGCGCAAGGAAATCATTCAGCTCTTCGTAGAAGCGGAATGTCGCCGTAACCATGGTCCCGTTATGGCACTCCGGTGCGATGTGGGCGAGGGTGTGTTTTGCAATCCGGCTTAGCGAATGGCAAGACGCCACAGCGATGTGACTTCGGCCGAACGCGCCGCGTGGAGCGGATCAGCGGCGTCGGCGGCTTTCGGATGCCGGGGACGCATATCGAGGCGTCCCAGCACCTTCAGTCCTGATGCATCGATGAGCGCGAGCAGTTCGTCGCGCGTGCGCAGTCCAAGGTGCTCGGCGAAGTCGGACAGAATCAGCCAGCCTTCGCCGCCCGGTTCGAGATGATCGGCCAGGCCCGCGAGGAAGCCGCGCAACATGCGACTGTCGGGATCGTACACAGCATGTTCGATCGGCGAGCTCGGTCGTGCCGGCACCCAGGGCGGATTGCATACGACCAGAGGCGCGCGGCCGGGCGGGAACAAGTCGGCCTGCAGGATCTCCACCTGTCGCGCGAGGCCGAGGCGTTCAATGTTGTCACGCGCGCAAGCCAGCGCCCGCGCATCCTGATCGGTACCGACCACGCGCGCAATTCCGCGCCGCGCCAGCACGGCCGCCAACACGCCGGTGCCGGTGCCGATATCGAAGGCCAGCGCCGCTGGCGGCAGCGGCGCCTGCGCCACCAGGTCCACATACTCGCCGCGTACCGGCGAGAAAACGCCGTAATAGGGATGGATGCACTCGCCAAGCGCTGGAATCTCTACCCCCTTCTTGCGCCATTCATGCGCGCCGATCAATCCCAGCAGCTCGCGCATCGATACGACCGATGCCTCGTCCGCCGCTCCCCATGCCTCGGCGCAGGCCTGTCGAACGTCGGGCGCGCGCCGCAGCGGTATCGCATAACCGGCGTCCAGCGGCACCAGCAGCATGCCAAGGATGCGTGCGCGCTGCGCTTGCGCCTGCCGCTGCAGGTGGAAGGCTTCGGCGGGCGAAGCCGGCTGCCTGGCGGGGGGGGCGCGGCGCGGTTTGCGGTCGATGCGGCGCGCCATTGCTGCCAGTAACTGGCGCGCATTCTGAAAATCGCCGCGCCATAGCAGTGCGCTTCCTTCGCAAGCCAGCTTGAAGGCGGCATCGGCACTCGTGCGGTCGTCGGCAATCGCCACGCGCCGGGGCGCAGGAACGCCGCTTTCGGAACGCCAGCGTGCCGAACATGGCTGCCCCGCCTCGCTCCAGGTCAGGATGGGTGACGTGGCTGCGGAGGGCGGGCTCGAAGGAGGATTTTGTTGCATCGGGTTACGGTGGTGAGTGTTGGACGAAAATCGCTTTTCGTCCGGAAGGTGGCATTTAAACACATCCGCGCCTTGACGGCGCACCGATCGGATAGAATCGCACTCCCGGCGCGCACATCAGGAATTCCAGCCATGAACCACATCCCCGAAATCAAACCCGGCCAGTCGATCGAACTGCTCAAGGAACTGCACATCCTGACGCGCGACGGCAAGATGAACCAGGATAGCCGGCGCAAGCTGAAGCAGGTGTATCACCTCTATCAGTTCATCGAGCCGCTGCTCCAGGAAGTGCGCGACCAGCACGCGGATATCCGGCTGGTCGACCATGGGGCAGGAAAATCGTATCTCGGCTTTATCCTGTACGACCTGTTTTTCAAGACGTTGGGCGACCAGTCGCACATCTATGGCATCGAAACGCGCGACGAACTGGTGACGAAGTCGCGCGAGCTGGCGCAACGGCTGAATTTTCCCGGCATGTCCTTCCTCAACCTGTCGGTGGCCGAATCGATCACATCGCCGCTGCTGCCTGCCACGGTCGATATCGTGACCGCGCTGCATGCCTGCAATACCGCCACCGACGACGCGATCCGCTTTGCGCTGGCCAAGCAGGCGAAATTCATCGTGCTCGTGCCGTGCTGCCAGGCCGAGGTGGCGTCGGTCCTGCGCAAGAACAAGGGCAAGGCGATCGGCAAGAGCGCGCTGACCGAGATCTGGCGCCACCCGCTGCACACCCGCGAGTTCGGCAGCCAGGTCACCAACGTGCTGCGCTGCCTGCAGCTGGAGGCGCACGGCTACCAGGTGACAGTGACCGAACTGGTCGGTTGGGAACACTCGATGAAAAACGAGCTCATCATTGCCAGCTACAAGGACTTGCCGCGCAAGCGCCCCTCGGAGCGGCTGAGCGAGGTGCTGCGCGAGCTGGGCCTGGAGGAAATGAGCGAGCGTTTCTTCGCACCGGCGTGACTTATTGCTAGCGCCCCAGCGCGTCGCCGCCGGCGTCGAAACGCTTGTTGTACAACACATCCAGCCCGCCGATGGTGCCGCCGCGCAGCACGACCGACCAGTGGCGCGTCCAGTCGTAGGTCAGCTTCAGCACACCGGACGCTCCCGCCAGGCTTTGTTCATAGCCGATGTACAGGCGGTTCGAGATTTCCTTGCCGAGGCTGACCACCTGCTGGGCGCCGAGGCCGAATTCGCTGCTGCCGACGGCCAGTTGGTCGAGGCCGAAGCCTTTCGCGATGCGTGCGCCGCCGACGCGGTTGAACAGGCTGCGCGCGGCCTCCATGGCAGCCGCCTGCGCCTGTCCCGATCCGGCATCGCTGCTGGTTCCTCCGCGACCGAACACCAGCCACGACAGCTTATCTTCCTCCGGCACCTCCGGTTCGGACACCAGTTGCACGCGCGGCTGACGCACCGTGCCGGTGACCTGTACGCCGGCCGCCACCTCCTTGTCTCGCCTCATCGCCAGGATATTCACGTCCGGATTGGAAAACGAATTGTGGAAATTGAGCAGTCCGCGTTCTATCGTCAGCTTGGTGCCGAACGCCTCGTAGGTGCCGTCGACGATACGCACCGTACCGCTTGCCCTGGATTGCTCACCCGGTGCGCTGGCGATGGCAAGCGTGCCGCCGAGCAGAACATCCGCGCCGGAACCCTCGAAGCGGAAGTCGTCGCCAAGGTCGAAGTCGATGGCAGCCAGCGGCGTGAACGGACCGGCCCTGGCGCCGCCGGCCTGCACCGTGGCCCCTGTGCTCGGGGAGGCGATCCGCTGCTTGCCGCGGATGATCAGCACATCGTCGTCGAGCGCGGGCGCGCTTTTTTCAGGTAGCTGGAAGCGAGCATTGTCGGCGCGCACCTTGCCGCTGATTTCGAGCGGGCCGCCGGGACTGGCCACACTGGCCTGTCCCGAAATCGTCAGTTGCGCGGAGGGTTTGGACAACAGCTGCAACCGGTCGGCGACAAGCGTGGCCGACAGCGTCAAGTTATCGCCGGAGAGAGGAAGGCGGCCGGTCGCGCGCACCGTGCCTTCGCCACCACGTAGTTCGAACTGGCGCAATTCGACCACGTTATCGGCTAGGCGGATATGCGCATTGCCGTCGTGCAGGCGTACGCCCTGGTCATAGACGGTCAGCGAGAGATTGCGGCCAAGGATGTCGCCGGACAACAGCGGCGCACCCAGGGTTCCGCTCGCTTGCAAGTCCATGCCGATGCTGCCGTCGAAGCCGATTTTTGGGCCGGCCAATGACACGATGCTCTGCAACCGCGGAATGTCGGCCGTGAATCGGCCGGACAAGGGTGAATCCAGTGTCGGCCAGAGGCGTCCCGGGAGACGCTGGAAAATAGCCTTCGCCTGGCCGTTGACGCTTCCGATGCGGCTGGCGGCTGTATCGAGCGCGATTTGCAGTGCTTGTCCTTGCAGGTCGCCGCGCAGCTGCAATGTCTTAATGCCGAGCGCAGTTTCGCGCGCGCCGCTCGCTATCCGTACATCGCCGCGGGTCCGTTCAAGTAGAAAGAATCCGCCTGCGGAGCCGGAAAGCGCAAATTTCCAGCGACCGTCGAGCACCAGGTCGGTCTTGATCGGGAGTGCGCCACCGCCGAATTCGCGCTGCAGCTCCAGCACGCGACCGAGATCAAGTGCCGTGACAGATCCTTCGGAACTGAATTGTGCCTCGTCCAGCCGCAAGCTTTTCAGATCGATTTGCGCCTGTTCCAGTGTCATGCGGGTGGCGCCCAGAATAATGCGCTGCGGGGCGACACTGACCTGCAGCGGCTGCGCCAGCGACAGGCGAGGCGCTCCGCGATTTTCAAGTTTCCTCAACTCGCCATCCCACCCATAGCCTTGCGCTAACTCCCGCAGAGAGCCTTGTGCCGAGAGGTCGAGCGACAGCGGTGTGCCGTGCATTTTTCCGTCGGCTGCCAGTGCAATGGCATGGCCGGCGTACGTGCCGTTGATCGAAACGTTCAGCCGGCTCAGGGTGATTTGTCCGCTTTGCACATCGCGCGCATCGAGTTCCAGCGTGACACGGGCATCCGGATTCCTGCCGGGGACGCCTTGCGTGCGGATTTGGCTGGCAAGATGAGCGAGGCGGTATTCCTGGTACGCCAGACGCTCGGCGCGGATACTTGCGTCGATCATCGGACGCTCCACCGTTCCCCCGAGCTCGCCATCTGCCTGCACCTGACCCGACAGCCCGAAACCGAGACGGGCCAGGGCCGGCGCATCGATATTGAAATTCAGCCGTTGCGGCGGCGCGCCGAAACCGCCCCGCAGTTGCACCCGGTTGCCCGCCACCGTCAGCCGCGCGTCGCCAGACAGGGCACGCGTGCCGTTCAAACGCAGGCGGCCCTCGCCATACATCGGCAAGCCGGCATACGTGCTGTCGCTCACCTTGAATTGCAACTGTGCTCTCCATTGCGGCAGTTGCGCCCCCTGCGCGCCGAAGTCGGCATTGATGCGCGCTTCGGGCAGCGCGCCGGCCGACTTGGCGCCGTTGCCCGGTTGCCGCGCGAGGAGGCCGGCCGGATTGAAGTCACTCAGGCTGCCGCGCACCGCGAATGTGTGCTCGCCGCCGCGCGCCAGCGTGCCGGAAAGCTTTAGCCGCCCGGCGCCGGTTTCCAGCAACGCGTTTTCCAGCACGATGTTTTGCGCGCTGAGACGGGTGTCTGCGGCCAGGGCAAGCGATGCGCCGGAAAGCTTGAGGCCGATGCGCTGCGTGCCGTTTTCCGCGTCGATCCTTATCGGGCCGCCCAGTTGCGCTGGCCGGAGCCGCGTATGCAAGGCATGCGGATCGAGGCTGTCGGCCTCAAGCGCCAGGTAGCCCCGGGCGCCCTGGCTCATTTCGCCCGCTCCCCGCAGCGCGCCGCGCGGCAGCTGTATCCGCAATCGGGACAACTGCTGACGATCCGCATCCAGTCGGAGGTCGGCGTTAGCCGTGACGAGCGGCAGCAATCCGGCGTCGATCGGGCCGGCAAGCGCATTGGTGAGCGCAACCGGGCCGGCAACCGCAAATCCGGGAGCGCCTTGCGCCGCACCGCTCAGGCCGTTCGATGGCACAAGGTCGGCGGTAATGTCGAGATCGGCGCGCGGGGCGCCGGCATTGAACAGTTGCGGATTCAGGTGACGCAACCCAATTTGTGCCCGCCGCAATGGCATGGGCTCGAACGGCGTCGCCTCGATCCGCGCATTTCCGTTGAGGCGGTCGCCGGTCGCATCGAGCCGCAGCTCCAGCGCCTGCAGCGTGCCGCCGACATTTGCATCGATGCGGTAATGTTCGCTGCGCCATGCGCCGTCCAGGCGCGCGCTGCCGCTCGCGCCGAACGGCGCCATGCCGTTCAGGTTCAGGGTGGCGCGCACTGTACCGTAGGGAGTATTCGCATGGTTGAGCGTCAGTTCGTGTTGTACTTTGTCCGAACTGGCGTTGAGCCGGATATCGCTTATCGCCGTGACGACCGCATCGCGCCGTATCACGATCTGGCGCAGCGTTGCGTCATGGAGCGCGATTTCAAGGGGCAAGGTGAGCTGGCGCGGCAGGACCAGCGGCGTGGACGGCGTCGGGTACAGCATCAGATCGACAGTGCCGATGCGCAGCGCATCGACGGACAGCTTCAGCGGGGCACGTGACCAGGACCAGCGGGCCGCCAGCGTATCGATTCTAAGCAGCTTGCCGCTGTCGCGATAGGAGACGTTGCGCAATTCCACGCCGCTGCTGATCGTGCCGCCCACGAGTTCGCCCGACAATGATCCCGGTACCAGCCGTATCGCAATTTGCCACAGGGCGCGTGCGCCAGTTTCTGTGCATAACGCGTCCAATGCCAGCGCCACCATCAGGGCGAAGAACGAGAGCGCCGCGGCCAGGCGTCGGCGGGCGCTAAGGGAGAGGACCGGTTTGGCGGAGGATGCGCTTTTCATGATCAGAACACAATCCCCAGCGACAGGTGCGGCCGGATATTCCCACCCTGAAAACCGTAGGCCAAGTCGCCGTTGACCGGCCCTACCGGGCTGCGCCAGCGCGCCCCGATGCCCACCGCATGGAAAAAGTTCTTGCCGCTCCAGCGGTCAGTCGCGGCGCCCGCGTCGTAGAACAGCGCCGCACCCCATTTTTCCGACATCCAGCGCTGGTACTCAATGCCGCCGGTGACCAGATAGCGCGTGGGATAGACGATGCCATTGCGTTCGTTGCCGATGCTCTGATACCCATAGCCGCGCACCGATTCTGCACCTCCGGCGCGAAACAGCAAGGATGCCGGGATTTCGGCGTTGCCGCCCCTGGATACGACTGCGCCCAGTTCACCGCGCAAAACGACCAGGTCGCGCCGTCCGACCGGGTGGTACTGGCGCACACGGCCATAGAAGCGAAAGAAGGATTGGTCCGTCAGCACGTTGTGCAGCGCGGCCCCGGCTTCGAACGCCGCGATGTGGCCGCGTCGCGGGAACAGCGGATTATCGACCTGGCGGCGGGTCAGCGCTACGCCCGCCATCAGCGCGCTGTGGGTGCCGGGCTCGACCACGGTGTCGGGCGGCAGCGTACTGGTGCCCAGCTGCTGCAAACGGTCGCTGTAGTATTCGAGGGTATAGGACAAATCGCTCCGGTCACTGTTGCGGGTGCGGCGCAGGCCGGTGCGCTTGCTGCGCAGGTCGATTCCTTCGAGCGTGGTGCGCTCGACCGAGCCATGGCCGCTATTGACCCAGGCGCCTTCGCCAGGCGGCATCGCCAGTTCCAGCGCGCCGGACTGGCGGCGCTGTTCCAGGCGGGTCTGGGTGTCGAATACCCACGCGCGATCGAACAGGTTGTAGTAGGAGTAGCGGCCTTCCAGATGGGCGCCCGTATCGGTGGCATAGCCGGCGCCGGCGCGCATCCGCTGCGCGGGATATTCCGTCACGTGCACGTCGACCGGTGCGCGCTGTGCATGCGCCGGGCTCTTGTCGATGTCGACCACCACGTTGCTGAAGTACGGCGTGCGCTGGATCTGGTGCTGCAGTTCGAGCAGCCGGTCGGCACTGTATTCCTCATCCGTCCACAATGGATTGACATTGTTGATGATGCTTTCCGGGTAGCGGCTGGCGCCGCTGATGCGCAGCGCGCCGAACGTGAACAGCGGGCCGCGGTCATAGTCGACTTCCAGATCGGCCTGGGTCAGGTCGGGGTAGATGCGGGCCTGCGACCGGGCGATGCGCGCGGCCGGATAGCGGCGCTGCTGCAGGCTTTGCAGGCCGGCTTGCTTGGCCGCGGCCCAGTCATCCTGGCGGAATGGCGCACCCGGCTGCAGTTCCCATTGACGACGTATCTGTTCCGCCTGCGACACCGTATCCTCGTTCCCGGCGCCGCTCAGGAGCACGTCGAGATGGGCGACGGCGGTGCGCGTCCCCGGCACCACCTTCAGTCGCACCACGGTCGCGCCGGCTTCGCTGTCGACATTGAGTTCGGTCTGCGCCAGGAAATAGCCTTCGGTCGACGCCAGCCGTGTGACCTGTGCCGCTGCGGTATCGAGCATGAAATTGAACTGGTCTTCGTTCAGATCGTCGCGGTCTTGGTAGCGGATCAGGTCGAGATGCGCCGACAGCAGTTCGTGCAAGGGTTCCGGCGCATCCAGTTCGACGCGGTAGGCGGCCTGCGCCCACGGACCGGCGGTGATGAAAAGCAGGCATGCGAGGCGGGAAAGGAGGCGGCGTGAACTGAATGCCGATAACCGCAAAAACCGTAATGCGCTCAAATCTTTCCCTATGCGTCAGCGTCTTGCCCCCGTGTCGGGAGCGGATACGCTGCCATTGTGCAACAGTAGGGCGTTGTGTGCAAATTGACAAGTCAAGCTGAGGCATGAATGCCGCGTGAAGCGCACTTGCGGCCAATGTCTGACTGACGCGCCGGAAAAGGGGCTGCAATGACTGGAAAATGCGCGTTACTGGGAAGGTAAAGGCGTTCGCCTCAATCGGCGCCGGACGCGTCAATGTCGATCAGCGGCAGCCCGCTTTCCGCGTCCATGGTACGCCGCAGGTGGCGCGGCGATTCGATCAACATGACTTCCAGCGTTGGGCGCACACAGGCTTTTAGCAAGTGTCCGCCATGCGCGCTGCCATCGCGCTTGCCGACGACGACATGGGCATGGATTTTCGGTCGCGATTCATGCAGGGCAACATCTCCGACTAGCGTCAATACCTCGACTTGTTCTCGCAGCGGGATTTCCTCGTAATCCTTGCTGTCCCAGTTGAAATAGCCGAGGACGGCGGAGCTGAATGCGCCGATGGCGCTGAACCGTGCCGATGAAATGCCTTGCTGGTCGCAAAATCCCTGCAGGCTCGACACGGCCTCGTCGCCGGTTTCCATGATCAGCGCATAGGTGCGCTCCGCAGCGTCATTGATGAGTTTGTAGCGCATGTTCTCTCCGTCGCAGGTGCTATGCCAGCCCTGGTTTCGGCTCTGGCTTAACTGCGAGACCGCGGTTTCTGCAAAAGATTCGGCGGGCCGCGAGGCAATGCAACTTGTCATTGCCTTGTTGGTCACAACTTTTACTTGCCGCAAGCGCCGCCACTGATGGAATCGCCCCCCGACATGAATCCACAAGAAAACCGGTATCCGCCGATTGCCGACTATGCGCTGATCAGTGACTGTCATTGCGCAGCATTGGTCTCGACAAGCGGATCGATTGACTGGTGTTGCATGCCGCGCATCGATTCCG
Organism: Noviherbaspirillum autotrophicum; assembly: GCF_000818395.1. Lineage (GTDB taxonomy): Bacteria > Pseudomonadota > Gammaproteobacteria > Burkholderiales > Burkholderiaceae_D > Noviherbaspirillum > Noviherbaspirillum autotrophicum. The sequence goes on from NZ_JWJG01000028.1 coordinate 2,537,264, forward strand.
ACAGTTGCTTCGGCCGCCTGCTCGACTGGGATGGTGGCGGCAATTACGCGATTTGCCCGACATCGGATCAGACCCGGGTGACACGGCGCTACCTGCCAGAAACCATGGTGCTGGAAACTTGCTTCAGCACGCCGCAAGGTCAGGTTCGGCTCTACGACTTCTTTGCAATGGACGGCAATGCCAGCGCGCAGTCGAACTTCGAGCTGGTGCGCCTGATCGAGGGCGTGTCCGGCACCGTCGATCTGCGCGTCGACATCACCCCGCGCTTCGATTACGGCGAAATCATTCCGCGTGTGCGGAGCAAGGGACATGACACGTACACCGCGATCGGCAGCAACATGGGCCTGGTGATCCGGTCCGATATCCCGCTTGAGGTGGTCCGGCATCGCGAACTCACCGCCGGCTTTTGCGTAAGTGCCGGACAACGGATCAGCCTGTCCGTGCGCTTTGAACCTCCGGAACTGATCGATAACGCGCCGGCGCCGTCGCCGCCTCCAGAGGGGCAGCGCAGCGATGCGAGCTTCGAACGGACGTGCGCGTGGTGGCACGATTGGTCGCAGCGCATCCGCCAGCCCTGCGAATTGGACGAGCAAAGCCTGCGCTCGGCGATCGTCTTGAAATCGCTGAGCTTCGAGCGCACCGGCGCGATCGTGGCGGCACCGACGACATCCCTTCCCGAATGGGTAGGCGGATCGCGCAACTGGGATTACCGGTTCAGCTGGGTGCGCGACTCGGTGTTCACCGTGCGCGCGCTGTACCGGCTCGGCTGCAAACGGGAGTCCGACCGTTTCCTGCAATTCGTCCAGCGCAGTTCGGCCGGCAGTGCCGCAGAACTGCAGATCATGTACGGGGTGGACGGCAAGCGCCGCTTGACCGAGGTCGAACTGGACGGACTGGAAGGCTATCGCGGTTCGCATCCGGTTCGCATCGGCAATCTTGCATCGCTCCAGAACCAGCATGACATCTATGGCGAAATCCTGGAGCTGGCGTGGATATGGCATGACCAAGGCGGCGATATCGAATTGCAATACTGGGATTTCCTGGTCGACGTGGTCAATGCCTGCTGCGAAAAATGGCAGGAAAGGGATTACGGCATCTGGGAGTTTCGCGATGGACCGCGCCATCACGTTCATTCCAAGGCGATGTGCTGGAGCGCGCTGGAATATGGAATCAGGCTGGCACAGGAAAGGCAGTTGCCCGCGCCACTGGAACGATGGATCGATACCCGCCGTCGCATACGGGAAGCAATCGAAAGCGACGGTTACGATGCGCAGCGCGGCATTTTCATCCAGTCGTTTGGAAAAGATTACCTCGATGCGGCGCTGTTGCGCCTACCGCGCATCGGCTTTATCGCTTACGATGATCCGCGCATGATACGCACGACCGATGCGATCCGGACCGGACTCGACTGCGGTGGACTGCTGCTGCGCTACAACTCACCCGATGGGCTGGCGGGCCGGGAAGGTACGTTTGTGCCGTGCACTTTCTGGCTGGTCGACTGTCTCGCGCAGCAGGGAAGGCAGGAGCTGGCATGGAGCTATTACCGGCGAGGATTGCAGTGCGCGAATTCGCTGGGTTTGTTTTCCGAAGAGTTTGATCTGACCAGCGGACAGATGCTGGGGAATTTTCCCCAGGCGCTGACCCATGTATCCCAGATCATGGCGCGCATTGCACTGGCTAAAGCGGAGCTGTCCAAGTCTCAACCGACGTGAGTGAGATCGCCAGCACTTGGCGCGTGGAAGCGACATGTTAACGCCGTGCATTTCATTGCAATAAATCTCATCAATGGAATACGGTCATGTGCCGGCGATGCATCTTTGCGATCTTTGACCCGAGTCAAACGGGCGGGATGACTTGCGAATGCGGATGGAATACAGTCGATACAGGACTTCGATACAACTGCCGGTCATCTCCATACCGCAATGGCCGGCCATGAATGTGGAGCTAATTATGAGCATCCCCGTATGGTCGTCTCAGATGGAACTTGGCATTCCAGACCTGGACAGCGCGCACAAGGCATTTTTCGCAGAGCTTGCGCACATCACAGCGGCGCCCGACGATCAATTCGGCGCGCTCTTCTTTCTCCTTATCGCCAAACTGGAGCGCGATTTCGAGGAAGAGGAAGAATTAATGGAAAGAATAGATTTCCCAGCGCTGAATAGCCACCGCGAGCAGCATGCAAGAATCCTGAGCGGCTTGCATCATGTCGTTCCGCACGTGATGAACGGTGAGATCGAGAGCGGGCGGCAGGCGATCGAGTTACTGCAGGAATGGTTCCTGTTTCATTTGACTACAATGGATCTGGCATTGGCGGTGGCGGTCGATCTGGACAATGGGGCCGACGGCCTGCCAGAGTCGATTGTGGCCCAGGCAACTCAGGAACACGTGCAGGATCAGTCCAGGAACTGATTGATCAACTAACCGGGGTGGCCAAGGGCCGACCGAAGGTGGTGCCAGGCAGGGCGCGCCACCTGCCGAGGTGGCTGATTCCATGCACGAGCACGGCCTATGAGTTCGTCGCGCGCCAGGTGCCGTCCGCCTGGCGGCAGGCTGTGCCGTAAATTTTCTCCTTCTTGCCGCCGACGACACCGTCGACCGTGTATTCCCTGCATGGCGTTCCCGAGGCTTCATAGGTACGCGTCGGCGTCACGGTGTACTGGTTGCCACTATCCGGATTGCGCCAGTGCGACGAGGCGCCGGTGCGGTCGGTTTCGAGCGCGCGCGTAACTTTGAGACGGTCGGTGTCGTCCATCGAGCGGCCGATCGCGCCACCGATAAGTGCACCTGCCAGCGATCCTGCGATGGTGGCGGCTGTCCTGCCATCGCCTCCACCCACCTGCGATCCGAGCACACCACCAAGAACTCCGCCGAGCACGGTGCCGGTCTGTTCTTGCGTGGGAGTAGTATTGCAGCCAGCGAGGCTCAGACCGCAGCATACGATTGTGCAATGAATGAACGAGCGTTTCATCAACGATATCCTTCCCTGGAAAGTATTGTTCACAAAAGGATATCGACGGCATCCCCTTGCTGCCTTGACTGGAGTCAATCAGTCAAGGCAAGGTGCGCTGCTTGATGGTGAAGGGCGTGTAAAGATTGGTATCGCGGCCTGGGAGTCGGTGATTGCCGGGTTCAGGAAAGTGTGAAGTAATACAATCAGCTGCACGCTTACCAGGCTGGTTTGCCCTCTGCAGTCGATGAAGAAGGTGGATTGCGGCGAGTGCAAGCGAAGGCGAGAACTGCAGAGCGGTCGGTGTTGTCGCTGGCGCGCTTCAGCTTAGTGCAAGGTGTGATATGCCTTGCGAATCATGGTAAGTGCAACCGGCAGGCATTCATGGTTTTCCAAATCGGCTGGCTGGTTTACCTTCGGGACATATCCCCAACGGGAAGAACGCACCATGCGAATATATTTCATGTCGAGGTCGCCGGCTTCTTCCAGCGTCCGCAACGCTTCCTTTTCAATTTCATGCACCAGGCGCCACGTCAAGACGCGTCCCGCCGTGCGATGGCGTTCCACGATCGCATCTACGGCGAGTGCCAGCCTTGCCTGGACCGCATGCAATTTATGGCCTTCAAAGAGTTTCATCCGACGTCACTTACTCCTAGGGTTGAAGTACTGTATGCGCATACAGTATAAGGCAAAATGCGTCGCCTTTCTATGAGGCTTCGCAAACCTCTTTTCAGACTTTGTTTGCGACAAATTTTTTGTTAAGAAAAATTTCAGATAATCAACAGTTGCACACGACCCGACTTTCTACTCGGAATGCAAAGTTAATATCTTGCAAACGGAAAAGGCCGGGTGATTTCCTTTTCTGCAACTAAATGCTTTAAGGAAATTAAGAAAGGGATTGGACGCCGAGCACGAACACAAGTTCGCTCGCGTTACCGAAAATCAATGAGCGGGAGTTACACCGAAGCGGGCAGGCTCGTTCCGGTTTGAAAATGTTGCAATGCGCATTCCATGATCGTGCGCTTCATCAGTTCCGCCGAAGTCGATAGTTGACGGCTTTTCAACCAGACAATAGCAAAATGCGTTTGCAGTTGCGGCGGCAGCGGCAGGTTCAGGCGAACCAATTCGCGCCGCCTGATCTGGTCTTGCACGGCACTGGGTGGCGAGAAAAACAGCACGTCAGTGAGCGCCGCGCTGGCGCGCAACAGTCCAAAGTCGTTACTTGCAACTGCACTGGCTGACAGCATTCCGGCAGGCAGTTCGGGATACATGGCCAGCACTCTTTCCAGCTCTTTCGGAATTTTTGTCAGGCCGGTGAACGGATACCTTTGCAAGTCCGACAGCGCCGGCTTTTTCTTTTTGAGCAGCGCGTGGCCGCTACGTACATAGACGCAGATCGGCTCGGCCGGCAGCTGCACCAGTTCGAATTCGATGATGTCTTCCAGCTCGCGCGAGTCGGCGACGAAAAAATCGATTTCGCCGTTCAGTAGCATGTGCTTCTGCTGATCCCAGTAGCCCGACTCGACGGCAATCTGCACATTGGCGGCAACCTCGCGCAGGCGCGCCAGCGCAATCGGAATCAGGGAAGAACACAGCACGGTGCCGGCAGCGATGCGCACGGAGCCGTTTGCCTGCCGCTTGATCAGGTCGATTTCGGTATGCAGCTGCTGCACATCCGACAGCAGGGAGCTCGAACGCGACAGCAGCCACTGGCCGACAGGGGTCAGGCGCACGCCGCGCGATAATCGCTCGAACAGCACGACGTCGAGATCCTCTTCCAGCGTGCGGATGCTTTTCGACAGCGCCGGCTGCGAGATATTCAGCCTGGCGCTTGCCTTGTGCACATTGCCGGATTCGGCCAGCGTCACGAAATGCTGCAACTGCTTCAGGTTCATCCGATAACTCCGGGATATCAATCGCCATATTAAATCTCATTGGACAGTGCAATGAGCCATGCCAGATACTAAGCCAAACTATCGCCGCGCCGGTAGGGGATGCATTCGGAAACGCCGCGTGGCATGACCACGGGCGTCGGCCGGCACACAATAATCCAGTTCGTGGAGACACCGTATGCCGCATGACCAATCGCTTTTTCTGCAACCCGCCAGCGCCGGCGACTACCGGGAACTGGCGCGCCGGCGCCTGCCACGCCAGTTTTTCGACTATCTCGATGGCGGTGCCTATGGCGAGGCGACGATGCGCGCCAACAGCGACAATCTTCGTTCGGTGCTGCTTCGCCAGAGGGTGATGCGCGACGTGTCGCGTATCGACTTGCGCACCGAAGTACTCGGGCAGCAGCTCGCCATGCCGGTCGTGCTCGGCCCGGTCGGATTGGCGGGTATGTTCGCGCGGCGCGGGGAAGTGCAGGCAGCCAGTGCCGCGCAAGGTGCTGGAATTCCATTTTGCGAATCGACCGTCTCGATCTGCTCGATCGAGGAAGTACGCGCCGTAAGTGCACCATTCTGGTATCAGCTATATGTGATGCGCGACCGCGGATATGTCCGGGAACTGCTTCAGCGCGCGCATGCGGCGGGATGCCCGGTGCTGCTGCTGACCGTCGACCTAGCCGTCGTCGGCGCGCGGTACCGCGACGTGCGCAACGGTGTGACCGCCATAAAAAGCATCAAGGGCAGGCTGGCCCGTGCCTGGGACTTCGCCTCGCATCCTTCCTGGCTGGCGGATGTCGCGCTGGGCGGCAAGCCGCTGGTGTTCGGAAACCTGCGCGAGGTGCTGCCGCATGCGCAAAGTCTGACCGAATTCCGGTCGTGGATCGATGCGCAATTCGATCCGTCCGTTACCTGGGACGACTTGGGATGGCTGCGCGACAACTGGCCGGGAAAGATCGTTGCCAAAGGCATTCTGGATGCCGACGATGCGCGCATTGCCGCCGACATCGGCCTGGATGGCGTGGTTGTTTCCAACCACGGCGGACGCCAGCTGGATGGCGTGCCGTCGGCTATTTCGGCATTGCCCGCGGTGGTCGAAGCAGTGGGCGACCGGATCGAGGTGCTGGTCGACGGCGGCATTCGCAGCGGCCTTGACGTGGTCAAGGCATTAGCGCTGGGCGCACGTGCCTGCCTGTTGGGGCGCGCCTGGGCTTACGCCTTGGCCGCACGCGGCGGCGCAGGTGTGTCGCACGTGCTCGACATCTTGCACAAGGAAATGGAAGTCGCCATGGCCCTGACGGCATGCCCCGACGTGCATTCGATCACGCGCGGCGCGCTGGCCAGCGTTTCAGGATGGCGGTCGCAGCACGACAGCGGAGACGGCAAACACGAAGAGAGGAGGGCGCAATGCGGCAGTATCAAAGCGATGTCGTCATAATCGGCGGCGGTCTGGCGGGCATCGTCGCGGCGCAGGAGCTGCTGTCGGCTGGCAAGAGCGTCACCTTGCTCGATCGCGATGACGAGCAAAACTTCGGCGGCCTCGCGAAGGAAAGCTTTGGCGGCATCCTGATGGTCGGCACGCCCGAACAGCGCCGCAGCGGAATTCGTGACACGCCGGATTTGGCGTTGCGCGACTGGCTTTCGTTCGGCGACTTCGGCCGCGACAAGGCTGCGGAACTATGGCCGCGCCGCTGGGCAGAGGCTTATGTGAATGATAGCCATGGCGAGATCTACTGCTGGCTCAAGGAACGCGGCGTCCGATTCTTGCCGCTGCCGCTATGGGTCGAGCGCGGGCAATTCGGCGGCGGCAATTCGGTGCCGCGCTGGCATGTTACCTGGGGCACCGGCCACGGGCTGGCGACGCAACTGATCCGCACGCTGCTGGCGCACCCGCGGCGACAGGCGCTGACGCTCGCGTTCCGTCATCGGGTGGACGACCTGAGCATGCAGGCCGGCCGCATCAGCGGCTGCTGCGGCGCGACCGAGGACAGCAACGAGGAATTCACTGCGCGCGCCGATACCGTGCTGGTGGCGACCGGCGGCATCAACGGCAGCATCGACCGGGTGCGCAAGCACTGGCATGCGGAATGGAATTCACCGCCGCAGGCCATCCTCAACGGTTCGCACAAGTTCGCGGATGGCCTGCTGCATGACGCCGTGCAGTCCGCCGGCGGCAATGTCACCCACCTTGACCGCATGTGGAACTACGCCGCGGGCGTCCATCATTGGCGGCCGCGCAAGGCCGGACATGGGCTGTCGCTGGTGCCGCCGCGATCTGCACTGTGGCTGAACTGGCGCGGGGAACGCATCGGCCCGCAGCCGCTGGTGAGCGGATTCGATACGCGCGAGCTGGTGACCCGGATCTGTCACGAGGAAAGAGCATACTCGTGGCAAATTCTCAATCAGAAAATCGCGCTTAAGGAGCTTGCCGTATCCGGCGCCGAATTCAATCCGTCCCTGCGCGACAAGAGCATCCCCGGCTTCCTGCGCGATACGCTGTTCGGCAACCGCTGGCTGGTGCGGCAAATGACCGAAAATTGCATCGATTTCGTGACCGCTTCGTCGCTGCCGGAACTGGTGGACAAGATGAATGCCTTGCAGGGCGACCGATCGGTCGACCTTGGCACCGTCAGATCGGTCGTCGAATCCTACGACGCCGAGATCGCGCGCGGGCCGGCCCTGCATAACGATGAGCAATTGCGGCGCATCGCGCATTTGCGCCAATGGCGCGGCGACCGCATACGCACCTGCAAATTCCGCAAAATTCTCGACCCGGGCGCCATGCCGCTGATCGCGATCCGCGAATTCATCATCAGTCGCAAGAGCCTGGGCGGCATCCAGACCGACCTCGACAGCCGCGTGCTGGACACGGCGGGCAAGCCGATTTCCGGCCTGTATGCAGCGGGCGAAGCTGCCGGCTTTGGCGGCGGCGGCATGAATGGATTGCGCGGACTGGAAGGGACTTTCCTCGGCGGCTGTGTGTATAGTGCGCGCCGCGCCGCGCGGGCGATCGCCGGACGAATAAGTGACAAATAATCAGACCTAGGAGACAAGCATGAAGAAAACCGCAGCATGGCTGGCCGTCTATGCGATGGAACAGCTCGGCATCAAATTCACGTTTGGCATACCCGGCGTGCACAATACCGAGCTGTACGATGAACTCAACAATTCGCAGTCCGTGACGCCGGTGCTGGTGACGCACGAAGGCGGCGCGGCCTTCATGGCCGATGGCGTGAGTCGCGCCGCCGGCGACACGATCGGCGCGCTGGCCATCGTTCCCGCCGCAGGCTTCACCCATGCTGCCAGCGGCATCGGCGAAGCCTTCCTGGACGGCATCCCGATGCTGATTTTTTCCGGCGGCATCCGCACCGATACCGGCAAGCGCTATCAATTGCACGAGATCGACCAGATGGAGCTGGCCAAGCCCCTGACCAAGGCGGCTTTCCGCGTGCTCCGGCATGAGGATGTGGTGCCGACCATCTTCGAGGCCTATCGCATCGCCACCGGTGGCGAGCCGGGGCCGGTGCTGATCGAAATTCCGGTCAACCTGCAGCTGTTTCCCGGCGAAGTAGGCGAGCTGCCGCGCTGGCAGGCGCAACCGGTACAGCAGGCGCCGGAACGTGCGGTGATCCGGCGTGCCGCCGACATGCTGCTGGGCGCGCAAAAGACCGGCCTGTTCGTCGGCTGGGGGGCGCGGGCAGCGACCGATGAACTGGTCGCCATCGCCGAGCTGCTGCAGGCGCCGGTCAGCACGACTCTTCAGGGACTGTCGACCTTCCCCGGCGACCATCCTCTGCATGCAGGCTTCGGCTTCAGCCCGTCGGCGGTGCCGGCGGCGCGCAATGCATTCAAGGACTGCGACGCGATGCTGGCCGTCGGCACGCATTTCGGCGAGATCCCGACCGGCAGCTTCAGCGCCGTGGTGCCACGGAACCTGGTACATGTCGATATCAATCCCGATGTGTTCGATGCCAATTATCCGGGGGCGGTCAACATCGCCGGCGATGCGAAGGCTACGCTGGCGGCGCTGCTGGCTGAGTTGAAGGCGAGGGGCCCGCGCGCGGCCAATACCGAACTGCGTGCCCAGATCGCGCGCGACAAGCGCGCCTATCGCGAGGAATGGTACGCGCACGACAGCAAGGGCAGGGTCAATCCGGCGCGCTTCTTCGATGAGCTCCGGCGCCAGATGCCGGACGACGCCGTCACCGTGCTCGACGACGGCAACCATACCTTCCTGACAGCCGAACTGTTCCCGATCCACCCCGGCGGCAGGCTGTTGACGCCGACCGACTTCAACGCGATGGGCTACGCCGTCCCGGCTGCCATCGGCGCCAAGCTGGCGCAGCCCGACATGGAAGTATTTGCGATTGTCGGTGACGGCTGCTTCATGATGACCTGCATGGAAATCGTGACCGCCGCCGCCAACCGGCTCGGTGTCATCTATTTCGTTTTTCACGACGGCGAGCTGTCGCAGATCGCCCAGGCGCAGCAGATTCCATACAACCGCAAGCCGTGCACGGTGCTGGCCGGTCCAAATATTGAAGGCATCGCGCTGGCGACCGGTGCGGCCTACGTTGCCATGCCGGATGAGAAGGCGATTGCCGGCGCGATTTCCGAGGCGCGGCGCATTGCCGCCGGCGGGCGTCCGGTCATTGTCGATGTCGCGATCGATTATTCGAAGCGAACCGCCTTTACCAGCGGTACTGCCAAGTCGACGTTCAAGCGCTTCCCGCTGTCGCAGCGGGTGCGGTTCGCCGGGCGCGCGCTGATGCGCAAGGTAACCGGCTGAACGCGTATCTCCGCCCAGGAGGCATCAGTTTCGCGGGCGCTGGCGGTGGAATACCAAGGGGCTGTAGGGCACGGCCGACGGGGGCGGGGAGTTCAGGATGCCCGGCTTGATGGCGCCGACGACGTGCATTTCACACGGCTTGCAGTCGAAGCGCAACGTGTAGCGCTCGTTGCCGCTGACCAGCGTCATCGGCTCGGCGCGCACCTGTCCCTGTACGCCCTGGACACCCTTGGCTTGTTTCGGACACAGGTTGAACGAGAAGCGCAGGCAGTGCTTGGTGATCATCAGCGAGACCTCGCCCGCTTCCTGGTGCGCCTCGTACGCCGCATCGATCAGCTGCACACCGTGCTTGTGATAGAAGGCGCGGGCTTTCTCGTTGTAGACATTGGCCAGGTAGGAAAGCTGCGTTTCCGGATAGGCCGGGCACGGCTGCACCGGCGCCTTGCGCGGCGGGCGCGACCAGGTTGCCAGGCGCGCCGCCTCGTGCGCTGCCACCGCGTCGCGGCGCAGCGCGTTGATGGCCGCTGCCGGCACGAACCAGGGCTGCGACAGCGACAGTTCGATTTGTGTGGCCTCGAACATCGTGTTGCCGAGCTTGCCGAGGCTGGCGCGCAGCGCGCTTTCGGCCTGCGCGGACTGTTGTGCCGGTTGCAGCGCAATCGCGGTATCGGTCGTGCTGGAGACCCCGTCTTCGTCAGTGATGGACAGACGCAGGCCGCCGGCATGCTCGGTCAGCGTCAGCCGCAGCGCCACCCGGCGTTCTGCCGATTTCTTTTGCAGCGCCGCTTCCCACTGGTGGTCGCGGTTGCGGTGAATGACGCTGCCGACCTTCAAGCCGGGCAGGGTAGTCATTGCTTCGTTGGGAAATACGCGCCAGCGCTGGCCTTCATTGTCCTCGCCAAGCTTTTCGACGCGGTTGGCGAGGATGCCTGCTGTCTCGCGCTTGTGCATGTAATTCAGGCCGTCGCCGTTGGCCATTGGGGCATCGGTCGCCAGGTCGAAATGGTCTGTTCCGATGCGGGTGACGGTGCCGAGCGCGACACCCAGATATTTGGGCGAATCGAAGGCGCCGATGTCAGGCTGGCGGCCCTGCGCGAAGTAATCCGTGTGCCCGCGGTGGAAGTTCTTGTCCACGTTGGGCGAAAACAGCAGGCGCGTTTTTCCGCTCGACGCGCGTGAAAATTCGGGGCGGCGCTCCAGGACTGCGTCGAGCAGCTGCCGGTAGTGGCCGGTGACGTTCTTTACATAGCCGATATCCTTGTAGCGCCCCTCGATCTTGAATGAGCGGATTCCCGCGTCGATCAGTGCCTCCAGGTTGCGGCTCTGGTCGTTATCCTTCATCGACAAAAGATGCTTTTCATAGGCGACGACGCGGCCCTGACCGTCGGTAAGCGTGTAGGGCAGGCGGCAAGCCTGAGAGCAGTCGCCGCGGTTGGCACTGCGACCGGTGTCCGCATGGGAGATATAGCACTGGCCGGAAAACGCCACGCACAGGGCGCCGTGGATGAAATATTCGAGCGGGGTATCGACTGCCGCGCGGATTGCGCGGATCTGGTCGAGGCTCAGTTCGCGTGCCAGCACCAGCTGGGAAAATCCGACCGCGCCCAGAAAGCGCGCCTTGTCCACGGTGCGGATGTCGCATTGCGTACTGGCATGCAGCTGGATCGGCGGCAGATCCATTTCGAGCAGGCCCATGTCCTGCACGATGAGCGCATCGACGCCGGCGTCGTACAACTGCCAGATCTGCTTGCGCGCGAGGTCGAGCTCGGCATCGTGCAGGATGGTATTCATCGTCACGAAGATGCGGGCGTGATACCGGTGCGCAAATTCCACCAGCCCGGCGATGTCGGTCAGCTCGTTGCTGGCATTGTGGCGCGCGCCGAATGCGGGTCCGCCGATGTAGACGGCGTCGGCTCCGTGCAGGATGGCTTCCCGGCCGATCTCGACGGTTTTGGCGGGCGATAGCAGTTCAAGCTGGTGATCGAGGAGCGACATGGAGGATCCTGTGGAGCGAAGGCGGAAATTATAGCCAAATCGAGGCGGATGACTGTGGTGCGTCAATGGCGCATTCACGTTGAGCTCAGATTCCCGCCGCGGGACACAAGTTCTCAGGCGCGGTGATTGTTTTCAAAATTACAATGCATGAGCCGCCTGCGGAGTGGATGTGATATTTTTTTGCCATTGATCATGCCCCATACGGGCAAGCGGACTGCTACACTCCCGTTCCCTTGCAGCCCTTTCCGACCACCTTCCCGGACTGCCATATAGCATATTTGGATCGCCGGAAGAGCATTACTGCCTAGCATGTACAGTTTTACTACGCTGATCCAGATTATCGAGACCCTTGGGATTCTCGCGTTTGCGTTTTCCGGATTCGTCGAGGCGCGGCGCAAGGACATGGATCTCGTCGGGGTGTTTACCGTCGCGTTCATTACCGCGTTTGGCGGCGGAACGCTGCGCGATCTGCTGCTTGATCGACGCCCCTTGTTTTGGGTCGAGCATCAGGAGTACACGCTGCTGGTGTTCATCCTGGCGATGGTCGTTACGCCATTCATGCGCCACCTCCGCTTTGCGTTTTCCGAAAAGATGCTGGTAACGGCCGATGCATTCGGCCTCGGGCTGTTCAGCGTCCTCGGCGCCTCGCTGGCCAAGGAAGCGGGCATGCCGCTATTCGTGTCCGTCATGATGGGCGTTATCACCGGAATCTTCGGCGGCGTGCTGCGCGACGTCATCTGCAACGAGATCCCGATGGTATTTCGGCGCGGGCAGTTGTATGCGACCTGTGCCTTTCTCGGCTGCTGGTGCTACCTCTTGCTCGCCAAGGTGCACGTTCCGGAGGTGTTGAGCCTTTCGGTCAGCATTCTTTTGACCGTCATCATCCGGCTGTTGGCGGTGCGATTCAACCTGCGCTTGCCGGCATAAAGGTATTGGATACGGCCAATGCAGGCATCCGCCGCCGTGGCGATGCGCTCCCTTGCGTCTGAAGTGTTACGATGTCCTTCCGTTGTACGTCGGTAAAGGAGAAATCGATGGCCCAAGCCCATATCAAGTCCGGTGAAGTTGTCAATGTCGGTCCGCTGGGAAACCAGCTGGCCGCATCGACCACCACAGCCTTGCTCAAGGCCGAACAGCTCGAGGTCATACGACTGGTACTTCATGCGGGCAAAACGCTGCGGGAACATCGCGCGCCGGGCGAAATCACCGTGTTGTGCATCGAGGGCAGCGTGGAATTTTCCACGCCGGCGTCAACCACCGTCCTCAACAAGGACGATTTCCTGCACCTGGACGCACAGGTGCCGCATGCCCTGAAGGCAGTGACAGATTCGTCGCTGCTCGTGACGATCTGCCTTCCCGCCAAGTAAAGACAAAGCACCGGTGCGCTCCCTGCAAGGAAGCGCACCTAGCGCGAATTGACTAGATCAGCTTGGAGTAGGTCGAGGTAGTCGGCTGGGACAGATACTTGTCGAAGGCCATGCCGATGGCGCGCACGAACAGGCGTCCCTTCGGCGTTACCCGGATCGCTTCCGGAGCGATCGTGATCAATCCTTCATCTTCATACTGCCTGAGCAGGGCGACTTCATGGGCGAAATAGGTCCAGAAGTCCACCTGGTACTGCGCTTCGATGGCCGCGATATCTAGCGGAGCGCTGCACATCAGTGCCATGATGATCTGGCGACGCATCAGATCATCGCTGCTCAGTTCAAATCCCTTTTCGATGGGCAGGCGGCCTTCCGCCAGATGCTCGTAATACGCCTTCACGGTGCGCACCGACTGGCTGTACGAATTACCGACCTTGCCGATGGCAGATACGCCGAAGCCAATCAGGTCGCAGTCGGCGCGCGTGGTATAGCCCTGGAAATTGCGGTGCAGGCTGTTGTCGAGGCGAGCCAGGTTCAGCTCGTCATCGGGCTTGGAAAAGTGATCCAGGCCGATGTAGACGTAGCCGGCATCCAGCAGGCGGCGCGTCGACATCAGGAAAATCTGCAGGCGTGTTTCCGCCGAGGGCAAGTCGCTGGCGACGATTAGCCGCTGCGCCTTGAAACGGCTCGGCAGGTGCGCGTAGTTGTACAGCGCGATACGATCCGGGGATACCTTGATCAGGCTGTCGAGCGTGCGGCTGAAGCTCTCCAGTGTCTGTTTGGGCAAGCCATAAATCAGATCGGCATTGATGGATTGAAAGCCGGCGGCGCGGCTGGCACCGACCGCCTTTTCCACCATCTCCAGCGGCTGGATCCGGTTGACCGCCTGCTGTACGTCCGGATCGAAATCCTGCACGCCGAAACTGGTGCGGTTGAAGCCAAGTTCCGCCAGGAAGGCGAGCGTGTCGTCCCGCACGGTGCGCGGATCGATCTCGATGCCCAGTTCGGCGTCGTCGGTGAAGGTAAAGTGCTTGCGCACCATGGCCATCAGCTGGCGCAGTTCGTCCGAGTTGAAGAAGGTTGGGGTACCGCCGCCGAGGTGCAGCTGCACCGTGCGCCGGTCCGGGCCGATCCGGGACGTCACCAGTTCCATTTCCTTTTCCAGGTACTGCAGGTATTCCGTGACGCGGCTATGGTCCTGCGTGATGATCTTGTTGCAAGCACAAAAGTAGCAAAGCGATTCGCAGAACGGCAAATGCAAATAAACGGATAAGGGCGGATTGTCGGTGCGCGTCGCGCGCTGTGCCAGATAGGTGTTGTAACTCTGCTCGGCGAAAGACGGATTGAAGCGGTCGGCGGTCGGGTAGGAAGTGTAGCGCGGCCCGGACTTGTCGAAGCGGCGGATCAGATCTTCGGGGATTTCGATATCGACGACAGAAGACATGGTAAAACGTCCTGATAAAAGTTGAGGGGCCGAACTTGTTTCTTTCGGACAGAAGTACGGGCGATGAGTTCAGCCATCGGCCGGGTAGCTTCATCGCCAGAAACAAGGGCGGAACATTGGCAGGCTTCAATTGGTTGCTCAACTTGTCACGGCTAAGAGCCGGAATTGGAAAACTTGCTGGCAACAATTACTGCAAATGTGACACAAGGTAATGTTATTACGGATACACAAAAAAGGCATCTTACAAAAGAAGCCAGACACTCATGTCGATGACGGAAGGGCGCCCGGGCGTCATTTTCCCTCTATCTGGCATTTCTTCGTGGAGGTCAACGCTAAGGGCGTTCCTGCATGCGACACTGGCGAATAGTTCTTTCCCGTTGATGTCGATGAATACATCCTTTCGAACCGCCTCTCCGGAAATGCTGGCCGTCGCCTTGCATGAAGCACGTGATCATACCCTCGCGCTGTTCGATTGTTTTGCCGCAAGCGGAATGGCTGATCCATCCAAGGTCCCGCGACTCCCAATTGTCAATCCGCCACTGTGGGAGTTGGGGCATATCGCTTGGTTTGCCGAGTGGTATATCTTGCGCGAGGCGAAAACAAGCGCACCAAACGCTGCGCAGCAGCCCTCGATACTATTGAATAGCGACGCATGGTTCAATTCCAATACCGTCCCTCATGCAGCGCGCTGGTCGCTCGATCTGCCTTCGCCCGCTGAAGTGAAGACATATTGCCGTAGGGTGCTCGACAGTGTGCTGGAAAAATTGCGCTGCGCGGGGGACAGCGACGCTACGCTCTATCCTTACCGTCTTATCCTTGCGCATGAGGATATGCATGGCGAAGCATTTGCGTATACGCTGCAGACGTTCGGCATTACGCCACCACTGCAGTACCCGGCGCTCGACGCAGCGCGGGAAGCTTCGGACGAAATTCGTTTTTCAGGTGGCAGCGTCGAGATGGGCAGCCGGGCTAACGATGGCTTTGTTTTCGACAATGAAAAGTGGGCGCATGCCAGGGAGGTAAAGCCGTTTAGTATCGATGCATCGCTGGTATCGAATGCGCTGTACCGTG
The DNA here is from genome assembly GCF_000818395.1 of Noviherbaspirillum autotrophicum. Lineage (GTDB taxonomy): Bacteria > Pseudomonadota > Gammaproteobacteria > Burkholderiales > Burkholderiaceae_D > Noviherbaspirillum > Noviherbaspirillum autotrophicum. Next base: position 2,552,760 of record NZ_JWJG01000028.1, read on the forward strand.
AATTTGTCGTCAGCGGAGGCTACCAGGAAAATCAGCTCTGGAGTGCGACAGGGCTTGCATGGTTGGCGCAACACGCCGCAGATGCTCCTGGCGGATGGCGACGCGACGGCAGCGACTGGTACGAGCTGCGGTTCGGGATTCCGGTCGCGCTTGCCCCCGATGAACCGGTGCGCCATATTAGCCTGCACGAAGCGCAAGCTTATTGCGCATGGGCAGGGCGAAGACTGCCGAGCGAAACCGAATGGGTCTATGCCGCCCAGTCTGCGCATCCGGCATTTCGCTGGGGAGGTTTATGGGAATGGACTGCTTCCCGTTTCACGCCGTATCCAGGATTTTCGGAAGATGCCTACCGCGAATATTCCGCACCATATTTCGGCACTCATCAGGTGCTGCGCGGCGCATCCTTTGCCACGTCGCCACGGCTGCGCTCGGTCAGATTCCGAAATTTCTATGCACCGCAACGCAACGACATCTTCGTCGGCTTCAGGACGTGCTCGCTGTAGTGAAGAGTGATTCTTCCCAAATTTTGGTCTGGCTAGAAGGTGCCTTGGAGGCAAATAGCGCCATCCGTACGTCGGCATTCATGATGTGATACCGAAGCCACCGCCGGAGAAATTGCCACATTTCTTTATTTGCTACACGCTGGCCATCTAAAAATTCTCGATACAGACTCTGCACACGCTGGATGAGCAGGCCATGTTCAAACTGATGATCGGCCAAGCCCGGGTAGTTAACGTCTTGCATAAGCGCTTCTTCGCGGGCGAAGTGGCCTTGCACATACTCCATCAGTTCAAGCAAGAGATGGACGACGACAGCATCGTCTTGGCCTTGCATGTCCGCAGTGCGCACGCGTTCGGCGATATCTAAAAGACGACGATGATCGGCATCTACGTCGCCGTTGCCACAAGATAAGGAATCCGACCACGCATAATATTGTTCCTCATCTTGCTTGTCTTCATCTTCATAATGAGAAATAAAGAGAAGTTCAGCCATACAAAATCTTTCACAATGCTGTTTCCGCTAGTAATGATCTAGCGACTCACTTCATTTTGCAAGACATTGATGCTCGACTCTGGCCTATGAGGACAAGTTGGCGATAACGAACCCCGCTCCGGGCTAGATCGGCCGCTTGGGATGGGTTTATATCCAGGCTCTCTATTAGCTTCATCGCAGCCGGCATTTCAGCTAAAACACGAGCAGTTATTTTGCTTTTTTGATCATTAGTTCCCAGACCGTGCTGCTGACTCACGTTGCAATGTTGCGATCTTGTTTGCGTCCAAGTGCTTTTCAAGTTCGAGCAATTCAGTCTGAGTTGAATACTCTCCTTCTCTGACGCCGACGCTGCGATTGCATTCTTGGGTGCAGCGTAATGACCAGAAATAGGCATTGTCGAAATCTTTCAGCCGCACATAAATATGTGCTAACTGTCCCGCAGATTTAACGTCACCGGCTGCCCATGCGCGTTTCAAATACTCAATTTGTTGGGCCTTGTTGACTACCCCCAGAGTATCGTTACCGTAAATTCTGGCGGCACTGGCAAGTAAATCAGCATTCTTACTATCCTTGGCTCGAATAAGCACCGACCCTTTCATCTCATTTTGTAGGTCAATCATATCCGGACGCACGGTGAATAGTTCGCGCAACACTCGTTCATTCCCCAGCTTAGCCGCTTTCAGAAAATACTCTTGATCCGCCGCTACCAATGATCTTGGTACGCTACAACGCAAAGAGTTGCATTGCTCAAGATAGGATTTCTCTGCTTGGCGGATAACTTCCAGTGATTTTGCCGGATCACTTTCTGCTTTGGCTTTTTCAAGCGCTTGCTGTATATCCTTTGAGCAAGCTGTGAGTATCAATCCCGCAATAACGACAGTGATAATTCGCTTCATGTATTCTCTCTTTTTAGACCTAACCCGCGTCCACGTTATTCTACGACCAGAATTCATTTCATAAATATCGACGCGGCAAAATCATAGAACAAGCGAGATAAATGATCGCGGGAACTTTGTCCGAGCGCGGCTTGGGCTCGGATGCCAGGAGGCGGAGATCAACGGCGGAAGATCTGTACCGCACGGTGCAGCGTACCGGCCTGTTGTTTAAGACGTTTGCTGGTGGCGGCGTTTTGCTGGGCCAAGGCGGCGTTTTGCTGGGTGGTGCGTTCGATGTCGCTGATGGCGCGATTGACCTCGCTCACGCCCATCGATTGCTCGTTAGCCGCATGCGTAATCTCCTGCACCAGGGTGGTGACGTCCGATACGGAGCGCACCATGGAGTTAATGATCTCTGCGGCCGAGTTGACATGGTGCGAACCTTGGTTGACCTGCTCGCTGGAGGTCGTGATCAAGGCGCGGATCTCCTTGGCCGATTCGCCGCTGCGGTTTGCCAGGACGCGCACTTCGCCGGCAACCACGGCAAAGCCCTTGCCCATTTCGCCCGCCCGTGCCGCTTCCACCGCCGCATTCAGTGCGAGGATATTGGTTTGGAAGGCAATGCTCTCGATCACCTTGATGACTTCCGTCACCCGCCCTGACGCGTCGTTAATCGACTTCATGGTCTTCACCAGGTCTGCCACCGAGGCGCCGCCGGTACCGGCCGTGCGACTGACTTCCTGGGTATTGTTTTCCACCTGCCGCGCCGTGCTGGCCGTTTGCTGTACCACCGAGGTGATCTGTTCCATGGCTGACGCGGTCCGCTCCACGCTGGACGACTGTTCTTCCGAGTGCTCGGCCAAGTAGTTGCTGCCCTGGGCAATTTCCTCGGCGGCTGCTGTGATGCTGGACACTTCCGCCCGCACATCCTCGACGATCGCTTGCATGTTCAGATTGATCAGACGGATATTTCGGATCAGCTTGCCGATCGGGTGACGCATGTCAGCGGATATGTCGCCCTCCAGATTGCAGCCGGCGATGCGCGCAGCCAGATTGGTACACTGCTTTAGGGGCTCGGCTACGGCCCAGTGGAACCAGCTCACCACACCTGCTGCGCCCACCAACAGTACGGCGGCGTCGAGTACTGGCCCGAAGGTTGTGCCGGCTCCAGCCAAGTGGCTGACGATCAGGACCGATAGCCACAGGCCCAGCGCCCCGGTCATGCGTTGGGTCAGCGACAGGCGAAACAAGCGCTGGGGCCAGTCGCGCCAGCCCACCTTGCGTACGCCGCCGGCATGCAGGCGCACGCGTGGCCCACCATTTCCGGGGTGGCGAATTTGCTGGTACAGGGTTTCGGCCTCAGCGATCTGCGCGCGAGTGGGCTTGGTCCGCACTGAGATATAGCCGACATTTTTGCCGTTGCGTACCACCGGGGTGACATTTGCCAGCACCCAGTAGTGGTCACCGTTTTTGCAACGGTTCTTCACCACGCCCGACCAGGGGCGGCCGCGGCCGATCGTGGACCACATGTCGCGGAACGCTTCCGGCGGCACGTCGGGATGGCGCACCAGGTTATGTGGCTGCCCCAGCAGTTCGTCGTAGTCGTAGCCGCTTACAGCAACAAAAACGGCGTTGGCATGGGTGATGCGGCCTTGGGCGTCGGTCGTCGATACCAGCATGGCACCGTCGCTTATCTCGACTTCACGTTGAGTAACTGGCAGGTTTGTGCGCATCGCTTTCTCTAATGGTAGTAGAGCGCCCGAGGAAGATTGTGAGGTGGGGCGTATCACCTCCGGCAGGCGCGGCGACTGTGGTGGCCGCGCTGACGAGATCAAGGGAATCAAAGGCTGTAATGATATAAATCAATCATCTTTCATCCATGATCCAGATCAAGATCAGTTGCCATGTAGCGATTTTTCGCAGTGGCAAGCAAGCTATGCTGCGGCTGTCGCAACTATCATGCTGTGGCTTCACTGAACCGGCAGCAGCCCGGATCATCGCTTAACTGGCTTCGTTCATCTCGCTTGTTCTATGATTTTGCTGCGTCGATATTTACGGAATTGGGGTGCGGTTGCCGTCATTTTCAACTTTAACGCAGCCCTGTCGCTTACTGTGTCCCAGTAGAGTAGGGCGGCAAAGCACAACGCCGATTAAAGGCGCAGAGACTCCGCCGGGATGGTCGAAACCCATGCGAGGTTAATTAATCGAGGTAAAGCTGCGTGGTCATATAACGGCGCATCCAGCAACCGCATGCCAGTTAGAAAAAGTCCATTGCTAGTGCGATATCCACCAGAGCCAAATCGCGATCGGGATGAGATATGGCCATGAGCGCAAGGCGATCAGCACGTCGGCACGTGAAGGCCAGAAACTGAGGAAAATTGGTGCGACCAGCGCGGCAACCCCAAGGTCCCACCAGCCATAGGAACGTCCCAGATTAGCGCGGCCAAAGGTAATAAGAATCGGCACCATAAGAATCAGTACTGGCGCCAACCCAACGAACACCGCGTTGTACCAGCGAATATTGGCGAACGAAACGCTGCCAAGAACCCAATGGTTACCAGTCATGCGCCGAGGAAAAACCGAGAAATGTACCGGTTGGGCATTGGTCAGTGCACCAGCGAAAAAATGGGTCAGTTCATGCAGGATCGTGCCACTCAGGTATAAGCCGAAGAATATGGGATGGTACTTACTGAGTATCCGGAAAACGAAGGCAAGAAATACAGATGGCAAAAGGTACAGTAGCTTATCCCAATACCCGGATAGCCAAGATGGAAGCCAGGTCATGGAGTCGACGATGGACATGCGATGAAAAGGAGTCAACAAGCTGCGTGGAATTAGTTGCGCTTGGCCGATAACTATCTTGAGTAATGGTAGCGATTCTAAAGTAGTTCATCCCGGCAAAGTCAAATCTCACTCGACCCAATGCACCTGTTATGGTTGGGCGCTTTTGCTTCCGCACATCGGGCAAATTCACTTCAACGGAGGCCAAAAAGGCGTGCGGATCAGGAACTAAGGTGAAATGGCAGTCGAGTCGCATTACGATTTATTTTCGTGACGCGTCCCATAAATGGTTTTTTGTGATTCTAGGCAAAGATATGCGGGAAAAGAACGGACGCGTAGCGTAAAGCTAAAGCTATAGGGGAAAAGATAAAACTTCTATTTTTCGTTTTCCCGTATAGCTTTACCGTCAAATACCCAATACTTTTACATTGGAGCGCTGTTGCGTAAATTGACCCCGGAATAGCAACACCATCTATACTACCTTCAGTTCGCATAATTTATATTATGTAAAATGGCTGACTAAGTTTCTACAAGTATTGAAGGCATTCCGTCTACTGAAGCAAAACTCTCCCACTTGTGATGGCGAGTTAGAGAGCTCCAAGGTAAATCTATTTTGTACGTCACCCGCTAGGCCCGTCTTCCGCCCGAGCATTTAAGCGCGTTTGCATAAATCTCACTCCATGGCCCAAATGTCCCATTGGCGATGATGAATCTCGAATGCAACGGTCTTCAAATGCCACGCTTGCTTTGTAAGACCTGCCTACTCCAGGTGCGTCAGCTTGATGTATAGCAGTTTGAGCGTTAGCATGATTCCGTTATGAAACCGATAATTGCGCTTGATGCCGATGGCGTCTTACTTGATTACCACCAAGCCTATGCGAACGCTTGGGCAAAGGCATTTGGCTCTATGCCCGCGTTACGCGATCCTCTTGCTTAGAGCCTATCCCAGTAGGCCTATGATTCGCCAAGTGATGATGCCGCAGGCCAGATGAAGGAACGCAAGGTGGTTCTTTGCCTTCTTGGCCCAGTGGATCAGCAAGCCACGAAACCGATTCAGCCAACTGTGCGTACGCTCGACCACCCAGCGGTACGCTTTCTCTCCAGTACGCCGCTGCTGCGCTTCCTCACCGCGTGACCGGATGTGCGGCCGATAGCCCAGTTCAATGGCAAGCTGCTGAATCTGCGGATAGTCATAGCCCATGTCCAGGCACAGCCCCTGCGGCCACACCGCAAGCAATGACGGCCGCTCCACTTCCAGTGACTCCAGCGTCGGCCCGACCAACTTCATGTCATGGCGGTTGGCGCCATCAATGATGATGGCCAGCGGAATGCCGTGCGCGTCCGTCAACAGACTGCGCTTGACGCCGCCTTTGCCGCGATCTGTAGGATTGGGGCCGGTTTTTTTCCCCACCCAACGGCGCCTTGGCCATCGCACCATCCAGGGACAGCCAGGACCAGTCGATTTCCCGCAGCACCGAGGCCGACAACAGGCCATGCATCCAGAACTCTTCGAATACGCCGGCCTCGACCCACTCCTGAAAACGCCGATGGGCCGAACTGCTGGAACAAATCCCGGTGCCGTTCAATGCATTCCACTGACACCCGGTACGCAGCACAAACAAAATCGCCTCCGTGGCCGCGCGGTCGCTGACGCGCGGGTTATGGCAGCCCAGCGGGTGCGGTTTGCGTGGCGGCAAAAGCGGCTCCATTTGCCCCCACAATCGATCCGGCAAACGCCCCCCATCGTCGTGCTTGACCATGCCCATGTCGCACCTCCTTCTGACATGGGCTTGGACCACCCTTTACGCCAAAATTTCCCTATTCCAAAAGCCTACTGGGATAGGCTCTTATTGGCCGCTCGACCGCTGGGATGTCCGGCGTCTCGACGCTGAGGAACTGCCGCAGTTACGCGCCTGCTTTGATCACCAATACTGGTCTACGATTCCGGCCATTTCTGGTGCCGTAGATGCTTGTCATGCCCTCGCAGCAGCGGGTTACGACTTAGTGTGTGTTACCGCAATCAAGCCACAGTACCAAGCTGCCCGTTTGAAAAACCTGTGTGATTGCGGTTTTCCGATCACGCGTGTGCTTTCTACGCCCAATACCGGCACCGCTGTCAGCCCCAAGGCGGCCGCGCTCATGGAACTCAGGCCTGTTGCCTTCGTTGACGATTTCCTGCTATACCTGCGCGGTATTCCGGCTGAGATCCACGCGGCGTTGGTCCTGCGTGAGCCCAACGGTTCACCAAATACCGGCGAAGACCTTGTACCGGCACATTCTCAACATCCGCATCTGGCAGCCTTTGCCGAGTGGTGGCTATCCCGATGAGGGCTGTGACTAACGTTCTGGGCACTTGCGCGTCCGCTTAAAACGCCATCCAATTGAAACTCAAAGGAAGATCTTTGCCCCCTTCTCTGTAAATAAGACATTAGTTCTTTAATGTCTAATTCATTAGAATGGACGCGTTAATACATGCGTCACCGCCTATATGTGGTCCGAATCGCTGGCGCTCGGTTGCATCCCTCCCCCTCCCGGCCCTCGACGCAACCGAGTGCGTGCCGCTCTTGTCTGAACTTGATGGCCGCAACGGCAGCAACCGTGCGGCGGGAAATCACGCGCTGATCACCGCCGATAACGATCTCGATGCGCTGCACGCGTGGCTCGTATGCTTCGTCGACACGAACACCACGTTCGACAACTACCGCAAGGAAGCCGACCGCCTGCTGCTCTGGGCCCATGTCGAATTGCACAAGCCAGTCTCGCCGCTCACGCACGAGGACCTACCCGCGTAACAGCGGTTTCTCGCTGACGCGCCGCCGGCAGCGCGCTGGATCATGCGCAAGGGCCGCAAGGTCGCGCGCTCGCATCCGAACTGGCGCCCTTTTGCGGGACCGCTCGCGCCGTCTAGCCAGCGGCACGCCTTGATACCAGCGCTGCCCGAGCTTGCAGCGGGTCGCGGACGCCTTGAACGGGATTCAGCCGAGATGGCGCCGCGCATCGCCGGCCTTGCGCCATGCCAGGCGCACCTTTTTATGCTGTTTGCGGCGCGTGACCACCTCTTCGGTAATCACCTGCACCGTTTGCGAATGCAGCGATAGGCCTTCTTTCGCCGCGCCGCGCGTGCTTGTCTATGACTCGCAGGCGAAGGGTCTTGAGGATCGCGCCTGAAGAACTGGACATCTATCCCTGTATATCCCCGGCATGACGACATCACAACCTCTGTTGCCTTATATCCCCCCCTGAAGGATGTGGTTTAACGGCAACCCATGATAAACATGGCATATACAATTACTTTAAGCTCGGGCTCTCGACGCATTCAATTTCCTGATTGAACTATTTGATCTTACGCGTCAAAATCGCGCCGGACGATCGACGACTTCGCGGAAAGGGCGATAAGGAAAGTCAACTATGGACAAAGCAATAGGGATGGCATCCCTTGACAGCCGTATTCTGCTCGAAATTATTCGCACCCAAGCCGAGGTGGCAAAGGCCGGAGTCGATCTCGGCACCGTGATGGACATTGTGGCAAAGCAGTCCCAGCAGCTCACTCGCGCCGCGGGTGCGGTCGTGGAATTGGCAGAGGACGACGACATGGTGTACCGCGCCGCGTCCGGCATCGCGGAACGCCAACTTGGTCTGCGCCTGAAACTAAATACAAGCTTGTCCGGAACGTGTGTCCGGGAGCGCCAGATCTTGCAATGCATTGACTCGGAAACTGACACGCGCGTTAATCGCGACGCGTGCCGGCGGGTAGGATTGCGTTCGATGATCGTTGTCCCGCTCAACCATCTCGACACCACCGTCGGCGTGATCAAGGTAATGTCTGCGGAGGTGGGCGCATTTTCCAAGAGTGACATCCAGATTCTGCACCTGATGTCCGACCTGATTGCCGCTGCCATGTTCCATGCAACGCGGTTTGAGTCCAATGAATTGTATTGGCGCGCCACGCATGATGCGCTAACCGGACTGGCGAACCGGGCGTTGTATTATGATCGGCTGCGGCAAAGTCTCGCTCTCGCCAAACGCCACGATGAGCGTCTGGCGATTCTGAACGTAGACATGGATGGACTCAAGCCAATTAATGACACGCTCGGCCATCGTGCCGGCGATGCCGCCCTGAAAGAAATGGCTTCACGAATTAGTGCTGAATGCCGGCAGTCCGACACGCTTGCGCGAATGGGCGGCGATGAGTTTGCCATGATCCTGCCGCGGGTGACTGACACGCGCGCGGTCGAACAATACTGTGCGCGTGTGTCTGAAAACATCAGTCGCGCGCCGTGGAAATTCGATAACCAAACATTGAAGTTGAGGGCCAGCATCGGCTATGCGGTATTTCCCGATGATTCCGAAGACATGGATGACCTGATCGAACTTGCCGATCAAGCGATGTATCAGATTAAGCGTGTGAACAAGGCGAGCCTTCCAAACTGACGCGAAGCATTGCCTCTGCTGCCCATTGTCGATTTCGCCGCGGCCAAGGCCGCCATCGTCGCACGGTCGCCGGTTGCCCCGCCGACCGCCCCCTTATGTCTCTTATCCTATAGATGTAGTGATCACATCGCTGCGACTCAATGGTTGGCAAAGAAATATGAATTGAACATCGTTGTCGAATGACCGCAGATGGCCGGCAATGCCTCATTGTCACTCTTGAGGCATCGATCGCTATCGGCTGCCTTTCAGACGATCACCCGTGCGGGAGGAAGGAGAACAGCCGCCCCTTCCAGCCAGTCGCTGTTTTTGAGAGAAGTCATTCTCCACGGAGCGGCTGTTGAAGAAAAAGCAGGACAGCATGCTTGGTCAGTTCGTGAACCAGCCGGCCCATGCTCCAGGCACGCTCACCTCAACGCCGAATCAAGTAGCGGATGGTTGGTCCATCCTGCTGAATTTCGAGGACCTCGTAGCCGTGATTACGAGCATCCAGCGGAATGTTGTTGATTGACTGTGGGCAATCAGAAATCACTTCCAAAATTTCGCCCGGCTTCAGTTTTGGCAGCGCTTCTAAGGTAGCAACGGCCGGATAGGGACAAGGTTCCCCCATCATGTTCAGACGATAATTGGGGATAACGGTGGTATTGCTCATACAGTCTCCTTAGCCAATTCTGCTCTGGCCGCAGCGGCTTTGATAACGAAGAATCGGTTTTCCCACCACAGCACTGCCAGCATCGCTAAAGCCAGCATCAAGTAGGTAATTATCAAGCCCCCTACCGGACCGAACACGGTGAGCAGGTTGATTTTGCCGTAGCTCGTTGCGACAGCCGGAGCAATGCTGTCCCACCAAGCGGCAAGCAGAGTCGCACCGATGATGTTACCCAGCCCTACCCACCAGTAATGCATCTGCCCTTCAACAGCGCGGTACATCCAACCGGTTTCACACCCTCCGGCCAATACGATGCCGAAACCAAACAATAGACCGCCGATTATGGCATTCGGTCCGGCCCAGAGTATTTTCGGCGCGACCCCCAGTTGTACATAACTGAACACGCCGATCGTGCTGACGGCCATGCCGACGATAATGGCTTTGGCCATCTGTGTTCGACCCGTTAACCACAAGTCACGGAAGGCTGACGTAAAGCATATTTGCGCTCGTTCAATGATCAGGCCGAATGCCAAGCCAAACATAGCGGCCAGGCCAAGCTTCGGTGCTTCAAAACTCTTTCCAACAGCCCACAAAACACAACCGGCAAAAACGAGCATCCCGAGGCGAAACCGCCTGCGGGCCAAGCCGGGGTTGTGACCGAGTGGTAGCGCGGCAGAAACCTTTTGCAGGGTCACCGGAACCCGAAATAAGGGCAGCATGGTAAAACGCGCGCCGAACCAGGAGCCGGCGGCTGTTGCCAAAGCAAAAAACCAGGCATGTAGAGAAAACTGAGGAATCCCGGTGAAGAAGGCAGCCAGATTGCATCCCATGGCCAAACGTGCGCCAAAACCGGCAATCACCCCACCGGCTACTGCCTGGAAAATACGGATGCGATGTTGCGGCAGACGCAGCTTTACGTTGTTGGCCCAGAGTGCGGCAGATAGGCAACCGGCAAACATGCCGATGATCATCATTCCATCCACGCGGTCTAGCGGGGTGCCGTTGAGGCCGATGATTTTGAAATAGCCCCACGATTCCGGGTGGTAGCCGGCCATCTGCAGGAGGTGGCCGCCCCAGCGGGTGAACTCGCCGGTAACAGCCCAAAAGGTCCCGGTAATACCGAAGTAGTACGCAGAGAGTACGCCAGCTGCAATCACAGCGGGCACCGGTGACCAGAAACGCACAAGATAATTTTGTTTAAACGTCTGCCAGTTCATGACTGGGAAGCCCTTCTTTTATCGTTTGTATCGGCTTGCGGCATACGAATATGCACGACTCGCGCACGGAGACCTCGTCCTGTAACACAACCAATGTGTAATCGAAATGCGGCGTGTCGTCAGAAAGTGATGACTTTGTCGGCAGCCAGGGTCCATTCCGCGAGCTCGGGCAGTGTGCCGATGCTGACGCCGGGAATCAGCGGTAACGCAGCGAGGCCACGCGCTAGCGCGCAGGTGCGGCATAACTTGATCGACACAGCCAGTTCGACCAGTTGCTCGACCATCGCCTGCAGGCCGTTGCCAGTACCGTCTACCTGATTCGGCAAACCGAGCACTGATGCATCAGACATGAGGAACAAACGCACTTCGGGACGCGCCTCTTCATTGCCCGCCAAGGCTGTGGCTAGCCGTAGTGCAGAGAGGCAACGCTCGCTGCCATAGGGAGGAGCATGGACAATAATTAAAATTTTTTGCATCGCATTCATGCTTTATCCAAATTGGAAGGAAACTTGGTTTCAAAAAACAATCCACCAATCCGCTTTTAAGGATGCGAATAATAACAGCACAGCCTACTTTCGGTTGTAGTCGGCAATCGCCTGAACAGCAATCCAGCGTAACGGCAGCTTCGAGTCGCCTTCCGGACGACTGTCAAATCGGCGCGACATGCGCTTGGCGACCCATCGCTGATGGTCCATATTTATGTGCGAGAGCCAGCTTTGCCGCGAACAGCGAGACTTTTTTGGCCAATCGGCCGGGGAACCATGTCGGCCTTGGCTCAGGCTGCTAGGTTTTCAGCGATTGCCGACTTGACGTTGTTTCTCCCCGCTGCCTTCGCAGCATAAAGGGCATCGTCTGCAGCCTTGAGCAGGGCGCCCTCCTCTCGTCCGTGGTCAGGAAAAACGGCAACGCCCGCGGAAAGGGTGGCGCTTATATCAGTTCCATTGCATGAGCAACTAAGTGCGGCGAATTCGGCCCGCCATTGCTCTGCACGCTGCAACGCGATTTGGTGAGATGTCCCGATAAGAATGATGACAAATTCTTCTCCACCGTAGCGACACGCTAGATCGCCTGCGCGCGACTTCTGCAAGAGCATGGCGCCAAGTGCCTGCAAAACGGCATCACCACATGCATGGCCATGGGTGTCATTGATTTTCTTGAAGTAATCAATGTCGATCAACACGATTGCAAGTGGGTCGCCAGTCCGTTCCGCCTGGCGCAGTTCCCGTTGCAGCGTCTCCTCCAGATAGCGCCGGTTAAACAGGCCGGTCAGCGCATCCTTGATTGCCTGTTCCCGCAAGAGTTTTTGCATCGATTCGATCGCAAACAGTTGCGCTCGTAACTGCTGATTGGCCTGCTCCAGCGCCATTGCCGTATTTTTTTCTGTCGTGATGTCGCGCAGTACCAGTACGCTTCCCTTTAATGTGCCCGATGCATCCTTGAGTGAAATGGGCCGCAGGTCTACATACTTGTCACTGCCTGCAATGAATACTTCGGTACGCTCGTTTTCGCCATCGCAAGTACCTGATGCAACTGTCCATTGAGGAAGCACCTCCTTGAGGTGGCGACCGCGCAGCGGCCGGGCATCGCCTTTCAGAATGTCATGCGCAGCCGGGTTGCTATCGACGATGCATCCCGAGGTATCGACGACCAATACGCCATCGCTGATCGCTTCGATTATCTTTTCACGGGCAATGGGAACCAACAGGCCGTGTTTGAAGACAGCCGTTGCCACAAACACGCTACAAATAGCAAACCCGATTGGAGTAATGTCGATGCCGGGTGGGATCACGTGCAACACGGTGATGACATTGAACACGAAGGGTATCGCCATGCCGATTAACAGCAACTGAACCGGCCGACGATATAGCGGTGATTCCCGCAGATAGTGGCGAACCAGCAAACCGTAGCCGATCATGATCAGCATGTAGTCGTAGAGCGTATGGGCCCAGAACAAGGGGCCGCCCTTGAAGTACCCGTCTCCCGGGCGACCGCGCCAGGCGCCAAAGAGCAGATCATGCAGCGGTGCCCAAGAGACCGCCAGCAGCAGGATTGCTGGCTTGATCAGCAACAGTGCGATGAAACGCCAGGCGGCCTGGTTCTTGCGGCCTGTGTATTCGAGCGAAAATACCAGGATGGCAGGTGCCACCAATACAATGCCGGGAAACGCCAGCCGGAATCGCAGAAAGCGCTCGGCTTGATCTAATTCAGGAAGCGGGACGGCGTAGCACAGTGCCCACCAGCCGGCACCGAGAAACATGGCGATCAACGGGATGGCGCCAGACGCCATACGCCGACGCCATGCAATAAGCGCAAGTGCCAGCAACAGGGTGATACCGCCGGCGAGAACTGGACGGTATGTGGCGAACAGAAGGCTTTGTATTGTCATCGAATATTCGCGAGGCCGCTGAATTTGCAAGCGATTTACTCAATAATATGGCAATAATTGCATTTTGGAAACATCGAACGGTAGCCTGCCAGAAAACTGCCTCGCTTCCAACGCCTGTTGGATTCCTCTTGACGTGAGCCACACGCATGGCTTCCCTGCATACCACGAGCGGATGCGTATTCCGGTAAATATCTGCAGTGTGTCCAACGCTCTCAGCAGTCAGACCGGTGCTCGTGAGCGCCGGCAGGCATTGGCCAGTCTCAGCTGTTAAGCACGCGAATCCAACTGTAAGCGATCCATCATCGGTAAGCGATCCATCATCGGCGTCTTGAATCGCGGAGTTTGAGCAGTCAGGATATGTCCACCTACATGGAGGTGGACACCTATGGCAGAGCATGACTCAGAGCTGTTGCAGCGGCTGGTTGTCGGCAGCAAGCGGGATGGACGCCGGCGATATGACAAACAGGCGAAGGCCGAGCTGGTCCAGACATGCCTCAAGCCAGGCGTGTCAGTGGCGCGCGTGGCGCTCAAGCATGGCATCAACGCGAACCTGCTGCGCAAGTGGATCAGCCTGCACCTGCAGAAACAGGAGCAATCTCCTGTTGCGACATCACAGTCTGTCGCGCCTTCACCGCCTCCATTCATACCGGTCGTGCCGGCGGGCTCCTGCAGCAAGCCCACAGAGTCCGGGTTACGAGTGCGGCTGCCCAACGGCATCGAGATTTGTCTGAGTGGGCATGGCGAAGATGAGCTGTCGTGCTTGTTGCGCCTGCTGTGCACACTGCCATGTTCCGTCTCGACCCGGCTCTGAAGGTATTCCTGCACCGCGAGCCGGTGGACGGCCGCAAGAACATCAATGGCCTGGCTGCGCTGGTCGAACAAGGCCTCGGGCTCGATCCCTTTGCTCGGGCGGTCTACGTCTTCAGCAATAAGCGGCGCGACCGCATCAAACTGCTGCTGTGGGATCGCACCGGATTCTGGCTTCTGTTCAAGCGGCTGGAAGCGGACCGCTTCGTCTGGCCGAAAGCGTCAGCGGTGGTCGAGCTCAGCGTCGAGCAGCTGCAATGGCTGCTCGATGGGATCGACCTGGAAGCCATGCGCGGCCATCCTGTGCGCCATTACCGTCGCACGGCGTGAACCGGGGCGGCAGAGCGTTGTCAAAAAGTCCATGCAAAACGTCATGATCACGGCCGAGGAACTGGAAGCGTTGCGCCAGGCAGCGCAGGAGCGTGACGCGTTGCGCGGTGAGCTGCGGGTCGTGACGCTCGAGCGGGGCCTGCTCAAGGAACGCGTGCAGGCGTATCTGCACAAGCTGTATGCGGCACGCAGCGAGGCACGCAGTGCCGGGCAAAAGGATCTGTTCTTTAACGAGGCCGAGACCCTGGCGCCGACTGCCTCCGCTGAGCCTGCCAAAGAGGACGAGCCAGGCGTTGAAGTGGCGAGCCATCTGCGCAAAAAGCGTGGTGGCCGCAAGCCGCTCGATCCCGCGCTACCGCGCGACGTCGTGCGTCACGAGCTGCCCGAATCCGAGCGTATTTGCCCGCATGACGGCAGCGTCCTGATCGAAATCGGTGCCGAGATCAGCGAACAGCTCGACATCATTCCCCAGCAGGTACGCGTGATCCAGCATCAGCGCATCAAGTACGCCTGCCCGTGCTGCGATGGCGGCATCAAGGTCACGCCTGCCGCAGCGCGCGTCATCCCCAAGGGCCTGCTGACCGAAGCGGCGCTGGCGTGGATCGTGACGGCGAAGTATCAGGATGGCTTGCCGCTGTATCGGCAAGCGGCCTTGCTGCGCCGCTTTGGCGGCGACCTGTCGCGCACCACGCTGGCCGCCAGCGTGGTGCGCGTTGGTCAGGCAGTGCAGCCGATCATCAACCTGCTGCGCGACGTGCTGCTGGAATCCGAGCTGGTGTACGGCGACGAGACGGAACTGCAGGTGCTCAAGGAACCGGGCCGCTCGCCGCAGACCCAAAGCTATCTGTGGGCGCAGATGAATGGCACGGGGCCGCCGGTGCGCTTGTTCGGCTACTCTCCCGGTCGGGGAACCAGCCATGCGCTCAAACTCTATGCCGGCATGACCAAAGGCGCAGTGCTGATGACGGATGGCTATGAGGTCTACAACGCCATCGCGGCGACCCATGGTCTGGTGCACCTCGGATGCTGGGTCCATTGTCGACGCTACTTCATCGAGGCCGAGGACGTGCTGCCGAAAGAGTCGCGCACACCGCAGCAGCCTGCCACGCAATTCATTGCAGCCATCGGCAAGCTCTATGCCGCCGAGGCCCGAGCCAGGCACGCCGACGCGGCCCACCGACAACGGCTGCGCGCCCGCTACAGCGCCCATGTGCTCAAGCACATCGAGCGCCTGCTGCTGACGTATCAGCCGATCGTCACGCCCAACAGCAAGCTCGGCCGTGCTCTTGCCTATCTGAGTGGGCAGTGGTCCAAACTGACGCGCTACATCGAGAACGGCCTCTGGCCGATTGACAACAACCAGTGCGAAAACGCGATCCGTCCCTTCGTGATCGGGCGAAAGGGCTGGCTGTTTGCGGACACCGTCGGCGGCGCTACTGCCAGCGCCAATCTGTATTCCATCATCGAGACCTGCAAGGCCAATAACGTCAATCCGTACGCCTACCTGATCAAACTGCTCCGCGCGCTGCCTCTGGCAACTACGGCCGATGATTACGAGGCGCTGCTGCCCTGGAAAATCTCCCTCCCGACGACTCGGTTGTAATCGCGCTAACAACACGCGAGACTATCCGACAAGGGACGTCCGTCATGGATCGCTTACTTAGCACTCACTTCATAAATATCGACGAGACAACATCATAGAACACGCAAGATGTATGAAGCCTGTGAATCGCTGGTCGTCATATTCCCTGCGGGTCAGTATCAGTCGAAAATTGTTTAGCCATGCGAACAGTCGCTCAATCTTCCATCGCCGTTTGAAGCTACAGAGTAAGCTGCCGTCCTATTTGTTCGCCTGACGCGCCCTCTTCAGTGAGGCACAATCACCTCAATTCCATCGCCGGCGAATCTTGCATCGAGCGGCTAAATATCATAGTCACGATCCCCGAATCTTCCCCCGACAAATCGTTCCGATAGCCCCACGGTGACAAGCTCATCGCTGGTAGTTTCGACAAAGGTGACTTCATGTAGGACTAGCAGAAGCTGTGTGCAGAGCGAGTGGAAGACCTGCAGCGCACGCAATGGCCATGAGCTTCATACCTTTGCCGCGCTTGGTCTTTCCCACTTTGCGCCCATTTTTTCCACCACGAAGATGCCGTCGATGAAGCATTCCGACGGGTCGAAGCCGACTCTAACTTGCAGGTCCAACGCTAACGCTTCAAGTACATGCCGCAACATGCCATCCTTGCCCTATTCCATTGGCTGAAGCGGCGAAAACAGGGTGAATATGATGATACCTGTCTGGCGAATCGGCCCATGCTGCGCCGGTACTCAATACTCCGGGCTCCCATCCAGAACTGCCAGATCATCGTGCTTAACTGATCGGGCTCACCCGTCTACACGACATTTGGGTGGGGGGATCAGTTGAGATTAGATCGCCTATTGTGCATCTGTAAGAAATTGCCGTCTCACCATTTCAGACTCCGCTGTATCTAAAATTCGTGCTGGCCAGTATTTATGAAAGGAGTCCTAATTTAAATTCCGGGAGAAAGGAGGGCTGCGCCTTTATTCATCTTTTTTAAGATCTAGTGACGAGGACTGCTCCTGCTGCGATCAGAATTGTTCCAGCAATGCGAAGAGTCCCGATAGTTTCCCCGAGTGTCAACGCGGCAAGGATCATTGTTAAGATGAAACCGAGAGCGACAAAAGGATAGGCGATACTGACGTCTATACGTGCAAGAACGCCAAGCCATACGACCGCACCAAGTGCGTATAAGGTCAAACCTCCCAGAATATGTAGGTTGGTTAAAACAGCCATGCAAATGGCAATGCCCCCTTGTTGAAGCGCGCTTTGCATCGAAGGGGATGCCATTCCGTACTTGAGAAATATCTGCGCAGCCGACGACATGGAGACGCTGACAAGCACGAGAACGAGAATGGAGGGAGTCATGTTGAACCTCATTACAAATGAGCCAATAGGGTAATCAAGACGAGGCTCCCAAATATTACCCAGCTTGCACGATCGCGCGCTGCATAAACGATCGGGTCGTCGTGCATCTCGCCGCGAGCTGTCTTTACCCAGATGCGGCTGACCCAATAGAGAAGCAATGGGCAGAGCAACCAAAGCAGGCGTGGGTGGCCGTAGTGGACGATCGTATTTGGAGATTCGATGAATAACGCCAGGACCAGTGTCGCGGAGCATCCTGAAGCGACACCCAGGGCGGTAAGAATCAGCGTATCCGTCACCCGGTAATCTCTACCCTGAGCCGATTGACGAGATTGCTCGGCCAGGCTGACAAGCTCGGCACAGCGCTTGACAAGCGCCAGGCTCAGAAACATAAACATCGAAAATGCAGCAAGCCAGTTGGATATTTCCGCACCTATCGCGATTGCCCCAGCAATAATCCGCCATGTGTATAAACCGCCCAGACAAAGAACATCGATGAGCATGTATCGCTTCAGCTTCCAGGAATAGCTTAGCGTCGCGACCAGATACACTATGACTGATGCAAGGAAAGCCAAGGATACAGTCGCGGCGAGCGTAAGTCCTCCAGCGAGTATTAGCAGGCCAACGGTGACAGCCTGCAAAATGCCAATCTGCCCAGAAGCAAGAGGCCTGTTTTTCTTTCTGGGGTGCCGGCGGTCAGAATCGAGATCCATCAAGTCATTCATCAGATAGGTGGCTGATGCGACAAGGCCAAATGCAATTATCGCGACGGCCGTGTGCAGAACTGCCACCGGATTCTGAAATTGAAACGCCGTAAGCAACGGTACACCAATCAAAAGATTCTTGAGCCACTGATGAATTCTGATCGCCTTGAGCCAGACTTTTAAGTCGGCCTGAGGCGCGTGGAATACTTTCTGAACGGACGCGACACTACGAGCAGCTGATTCGATGCCGCTATCCGGGTTCACCACGATCGCATGCCGCGCTTCCTGCCATATCGACAGGTCTGGTCTTGCGTTTCCCGCATAGTCGAATGGCTGCTTCGCGGAATGTGCTTTGATTGCGGCCAGCTTATTCTTACCTGCCATGTTGAGGCGATTTGTGCTGCCCATAGTGTCGGTGAAAAAGCCGAGATGGGAAGCAATGCCTTTAACGTAGGATTCATGAGAGGCGCTCGCAAGAATCAGTGCTCTTCCATTCGTGGCATGAAGACGCAGCCATTCAATAAATTCAGCGTGGTACGGGAGATGGGCAACGTCAATGCGAACGCGCCGTGCAA
The DNA here is from genome assembly GCF_000818395.1 of Noviherbaspirillum autotrophicum. Taxonomy (GTDB): domain Bacteria; phylum Pseudomonadota; class Gammaproteobacteria; order Burkholderiales; family Burkholderiaceae_D; genus Noviherbaspirillum; species Noviherbaspirillum autotrophicum. The sequence goes on from NZ_JWJG01000028.1 coordinate 2,571,449, forward strand.
TTTCGTGTTTGAGAACCGCCTTCCCGCGAATAAACCACATCAGCATCGCAAAGACATAGAGCGGATTGCGCAAGGCCAGTCGCAATGCCGACTCGACCAAAAGATCAGTCTTGATGAGCGTGCCGTCAATATCGACGTAAATGGGGCAGGCGCGCTCTGACTCAGGATTTTCACGAATAACCGTAGTATCTTGCATAAGAGGTCCTGACTGTCCGATGTCTAAAATTCCAGCGGCAGGTTGGAATGAATGCGGATGTCTTTTAAACGAAGGGAAGCGGCTTGGTCAGGTTTCTGGTCAGTGCCCGCAGAATACTGGATGTGCGGACTCGGATTGCGAAAGAGAGTCATGACGCTTATGTGGGGCTATTCCTTGCGCCTTTATACATTTTGATATGCACCTCCTTTCGCCTTTGCGTGAGTTTCATTCCGATGTATTCCATAAAAATAGCGGCCAGAATGCAAAGCACTGGCATGAGCGGCTCCCGATATCGAAAATTCACGTAATAAATCATATGAACTGCGGTGTAACCCATAATGGCAGTCCACGGCACTAGCATGAATCGGTTTCGAAGCCCTTTCAGGAATAGAGTGGCCGCTGCCGCGAAGGCGAGAATGCTGAATTGGACTAGCCACAAGAGGCGAAGCATACTTTCCGCAATAGAGCCTGGCCCTTTTCCTTTATGAATTGGTGGAAGCCAAAACAAGAATGCTTTTTTTACACTCAACGAAATAAAATCTAATGGGTGTTCCTTCATCCAGCTAATCGCTTCATGTCGTAGCATTTCGGAGGCATGCAGTTCGCCTCCGAGCCGAAGGTCATGCCAGGTAGCGCCGCGCGGTGTGTCTGCTATGGAGATGAAATAACCAGTGGCGTTCGAATTGTTGCCAAGGTAGAGGTTAAATCCGCTGTTTGTATTCAGGACGGGAGCACCCACAACCTGGTTGTTTCTGATAAGCCATGGAGTCAAAAGTGCAAGTGTGCAAATCAGGATGCACGCTGCGTGACGGAGTTTGTCCAATGAGGTGACCGGCGAGAGGGTCAGCGCAAAAAGCGCAGCTCCTGCAAAAGAAAAGCCGGCATTTCCAGTCAAGCCAATGAGACCGAACAGCAATCCAAGTGCAACTGCGAATTTCAAGGTGGGGTGTTTTTGCAGCAGAAGCGCACACCATATAACACCCAGCAAAAGAGGCGTCATCAGGTTTTCTTTTGCCAGGTACCCAGTATATGTCCATGAAGGAATATAAAGTGCGAACAGCACTGCCGCTGTAAGGCGCCCGGCTTTACCCGCGCCCATCTGTTTCGCCACCTCATAACAAATCACGATACTTGCGGCACCGAGCACGGCATTTCCGATCCAAGCCGCAACGAGATTTGCACCGAACACCGAAAAAATTGGTGCTAGGATAAATAGTGGATATCCCACGTTATAAAAGGCATCATTGATGCCGTCCGATAACCCTTTTCCACTAAGGAAATTGACGGCGATCGCATAGTAAGCAGCGTAATCACTTTCCGGTTGTGCTTTCAAAACAAGCGCAGCAAGAATTCGGAAAGCAAAACCGATGACGACAATAATTACTAGTAGCTTTTTTTCATTAACCGCCATATAGGTCTCCTTGGCCCTTCAGCGCATTCTCAGGAAAACACAAACACTTCATGCAAAGTTTTCCTGCACTTTCACCGGAGCGTCTATTAAGAAGGACGCATTCCTGTATCGGAGCCTTCCGGAGTGAAAAGCAAGATGGCTTTCGCCACGATCAAGATAAGGGAGTCGCATCGCCACAATTTCCTCCAATAGATACTGGCCCATCGGATTTGGTGCTTTGCCCAACAAGCCTATCTGGTAAAGGCGCTTTGTTGAGCGCAGATTATTCAGAATCCCGCAGGAGCGCAGCATTGACAATGTACGGCAATGATTGCGACCGCATAAACGTTCTTGGCATTATGTTTCCCCTTGCAGTCACAGATCGTCATAAATTTCTTGTTATATGAGCGGGCTACTTCGACGTTAACACTGACGTATGTTGTTGCAGCTAGTCCTGTGTGGGAAAAACGAAATGAAGCCTGTGGCATTATGAGAAACATGCGAATTGGCAATTTGCGATAGAACAAAGCTGATAGCATTTTGTGCTAACGCGATAATGAAAGAAACTGAAGCCGAGTGGTACTGGGAAGCAGGACACCTCAAGTCTCAACTCGCCAACATGGTACTCAAGCAAGTTCTTTCTTCTGTACGATGCGGCACAAATGACGAGAGCTTCGGTTATTCCGTTACGCCGGCTACGCTGCACGAAAACAGAAACCGCATTGCCCACGAAAGAAAGTCATGTGCAGCATCGTATCCCGAGATTTTTCTTCAGGCACAACAACACATCGCCAATACCACCGGTATAGAAAGCACCGGGAAAGCAGGTGCTCGCCCGAGCATCCCGGTAAAGCTATTTGCGAATACTGTCTGGCTGAGTAGCAACGCGACTTGAACGGAGCAGTGGTGCCACATGTTCTGCGAACGGATGACGTATCATAAAAATACCGGTAAGCCAGCCTGCCGCCGCACCAATCGCACCGACAGCCAGCGGCAGCCATGCATGCGACTCAAAGTTTGGCCAGAACGCCTTGACCATGAGCGGCGCAGCTACAGTAAATAAAGTTATTGCCCCGCTTTTTGCACATGCACGCAGCAGTGCCGGCAGGCTTACTCCGATGGCTTTCCACACGTACCAGGAAACCACGACCAGTGTGATGCATTCCGAGACGATGAGCGCACTGGCGACCTGTAGCAAACCGTATCGTGTTGCGAAGAGAACCGCGACAACCCTGAATGGCTGGACGATCAACTGAGCAACCGTGGCGTTTCTTACCTGTCCATTCGCCACCATGATTTGTCCTGAAAACATGGATACCGACGCAATCGCACCGACGAGGCACAGCAATTCGACCAGCGGAACCGAGGCATCCCATTGCGGACCATAGAGAGTGCGCACCACTGGAAATGCGAGCAGCATCATGGTTGCAAAGAATGGCCAGGCAAAGGCGGTGAGGTAGGACACTGACATGCAGTAATGCTCTGCAAGGTCATTTCCCTGGCGGCGCAAATGGGAGAAATAGGGAAGTATCAACGGCAGCAGCGCGTCGGTCAAAAAACGGGCGAACAGCTGGACCAGGCCATTTGCCCGGCTCAGATAGCCGACGGATGCCATATCCATCATTTTACCGACCAGCAAATCCGGCAGGTTGCCGCCAGCAGTATTGGCAGCATTACCCAAGCTGGCGACACTTCCGTACGACAGAATTTTCCTGATGTTCCTGAAGGTCGGAAGCCAAGGCAATCCCTTTGGACGAACGAGATTGGCCGCCATGCCGATTGACAGGATGCCGAAAAAATTCGCCCACGCCAGGCTCAATGCGCCCAAACCCTTCATTGCAAAGGTGATCGCCACGCAGACGTGACAAATAGTGCTGACTATCCTGATGAAGAAGACCTTTTTCAACTCCATTTCACGGCGAAAAATGCCGTGCAGGAGAGAGCCAAACGGTGAAATCGCAAAACTTCCCGCCATGACCCACAGGATTTTCCGGATCTCCGGGTTGCCATAAAAGTCTGCAATCGCCCAGCTGCTCAAGAACAGAACGAGTGCGACAGCAAGCGCCAATATGATCATGACGCCCATCGCTGCGCGGATTTTTTCGGTGGTCAGCTCGCGCTCCTGAATCAGATACTGCGGCACACCGAAATCGCGGAAGGCGTGCAAGACAGCCATGAGAAAGGCGGCGACGGAATAGACCCCGATTTCTTCCGGCGAGAGTATGCGCGCAAGCACCAGGACCGAGAGAAAGTGAATAACGAGTTCGAGGTATTGCCCTGCGAACGAAATTCCGATGGACTTCTTTGCGCTGATCATGTTTGCAATTTCTTTATTCAGAGCCTCCGGCCAGCAATGACAATGCATTCGTGCCGGGCGTGTAACAAGTCGCCGCTCGGTGCCGAGCGAAGTAATTTTCTTGACAGCTCACGGTTTCGCGCTGCTGCTATGGACTTCACCAACCAGTCGTTTATCGGGTTGGCACGTGGCTGACGACATAACGAAACTTCCCGGACTTTTCCGGTGCGATTTCTCCGACCTCTTCGATCTGGATCACGACGCTTTTTCCCAGCCGCGCCTGGAATTCGCGCATGATTTTGTCTTTGCTCTTCACGCCGAGTTCGCCTTGTGCGACAACCATCACACGGGTGAAATCCATGTTTTCCTGCACAATCTTAAAGGCGCGTACTTGAGGGATGTCGCGCAAGATATAGATCAGCGCCAAGCCATGCATCACCGTGCCGTCCTGCGCGACCACGAAATCGGTGCTCCGCCCCTGGATTTCCTTGAGGACGGGAAGACCGCGTCCACATGAGCATTTACGGTCGTCGAGCACGCCGACATCTCCGGTTCGATATCGAATGAACGGGAAATCGCGCGTAGCCAGATGCGTGACCACGATCTCCCCTGCCGTTCCATGAGGGACAGGATTGCCTTCCTGATCGATGATCTCGACAACAATATCTTCTGCGGTGATGTGCATGCTGCCATGCGGGCATTGATGCGCGATGAAGCCGGCATCACGCCCGCCATACCCATTGGCGACATCGCAACCAAATGTCTTTGAAATCTGCCGCCGCTGATCGTCATAAAGCCGCTCCGATGTGACGAACGCAACACGCACCCCAAGGTCGTTCATGCGCATCCCCTTGTTCTCGGCATGACGTGCAAAGTGCGACAGTGCGGACGGATAACCGAAGAGTATTTTCGGGCGCGTTCTGCGGATGTCGTCCAAAAACATATCGACCTTTTGCCCCGACATTTGGAAGGCGGGAAGCAGGCGTGTCCTGAATACCCGGTCGCGCAGCGCGCGCACCCTGTCTTGCGCGCCGAGTTCGATGGGCGAACCCCATACGACGATTTCCGGGTCCCCGATGTCGACGCCCCACCAGCGCGTTGCGCGCCACTTGGCGGCTACGTCATGACTGACGCGCTCCCTGCCGATAAAGAAAATCAGCGGCTCGCCGCTCGAACCGCCCGTATTAAAGCGTGCCAGACCTTGCGCGCAGTCCGACTTGAGCGCCTTGGTATTTGCCCGGATCGCCGCTTTGTCCAGTAACGGGAGTTTGGATAGATCAGCGAGGCTGCGAACATCCTCCGGTCGCATGCCAAGCTTGGCAAATAGCTGCCGGTAATACGGCACATGCGCGTCGGCGTGTGCCAGCAAGGCGTTGAGGCGCTTTAACTGGAAGTCCATTAGCCGCGATGAAGGCCACCATTGGCTCTGCTCCATCTGGCGCCGCACGGCGGTAGTCCGATGGCGTTTCAGTTTTTCATGCAGCGGGAAAAGCGCATGGGAGACAACGGATGTATAGAGGTTCATATCTGCAGAGAAGGACTTATTCACTTCGTTTTGGCGACCAGCTGCCCTCTTTGGGCAAGCACGTCCTGATACACCTCAAGCAGGCGCAAGCGCACTTTGGGCCACGTATACCGGCGAACCGATGCGGAGCCCGCCTTCTTCAGGCGGCTTGCCTTTGCAGGGTCGCACAGCACAGCCAGGATGGCGTCAGCCATTTTTTCCGGACATTGCGGGGGAACCAGGATGGCGGTCTTGTCATGTTCAACCAGCTTTGGAATTCCCCCTACGTTCGTGGATACCACTGGAACGCCACACGCAAGCGCCTCCAGAATGGAAATCGGCATGTTATCGGCAAGACTGGGGTTCACCGCCACATCAGCCTCGCGGTATAGCTTTGCCATGTCTTCATTTTCAACGCGCCCGGCAAAAATAACGGCCCGCTCCACGCCCAGCTCGGAAGCGAGCGTTTCCAGCGCGTGCCGCTGTGGGCCCGACCCGGCAATCACCAGTCGCGCCGAAGGGAACGATCGTTTGACAATCTCGAAAGCGCGCAACGCCGTCGCATTGTCGTAGATCGGCTCCAGGTTGCGTGCAACTAGAATGCATGGTGCTGCCGGCGTAGTAGAAGCCACGCGCGCAACAGCTGAGAATCGGCCCATATCAATAATGTTGGGTACGATGCGTGCTTGCCACCCACGGTTGCCAAAGACTGAACCCAAGAAGTCCGATGGAACGATAATCGCGTCCGCCTGGTCCATGGTGGGCTTGACCCATGTGAATGCCTTATCAAAAAACGATTCCGCCTCCCCTCCCCGGTAGTTGACGATGACCGGCTTTCCCGCCATCCGCGCAATCCACACTGCGGGAGCAGCGAAAAGATGCCACGACCAGCCGGAATTGGCCATGATGTGGTACAGATCGACCCGGCTGCTCGACCGCCACAGACGCACCAGATAGGGAACAAGCCGAAACCCGGCGCGAATGCCTTTCAGCCGCTCAACCCATCGCGGGCTGTATGGGGCATTGACCTGGATGACCTCGACCGTCGCGCCATCCTCGCGCAACAGCCTGGCCAGTTGCAATGTCTGGTTAGCCATCCCACCTGAAGGCGGCGGCAAGGGACCGACAAGACCAATGCGCAATCCTCGTGCTTTCACGCTGCTGCTCGCTTTCCGGTCAGGCCGAAATAGATATCTCGGTAGCGGGACACGCTGGCCCGCCAGTTGCGTTCAGTTTCGACGTACCGCCGCGCGGCGCTGCGCAACAACGGCCAGCGCAACGGTTGGGAAAGCAGCGCCAGCACCTGCTGTGCCAAGGCATCCGGATTGCCTGCCTCGAAAAGTACGCCTGTCCTGCCATCCTCGATCAGTTCGCGATGTCCGCCAACGTCCGATGCTACGAGCAGCCGCCCCTGCGCCATCGCTTCCAACGGCTTGAGCGGCGTGACCAGATCAGTCAGCCGCATCTTCAGGCGCGGGTAGACCAGTACGTCGATCAGGTTGTAGTAGCGCTGCACCTCTTCATGCGGCACGCGCCCTGTGAAAATCACCTTGTCGGCTATGCCCAGCTTCCCGGCCAGGTCCTTCAATGCCTTTTCCTGCGGCCCGCCTCCAACAAGCAAGACCCGGGTATCTGGCTGTTTGGAAAGTACCGCTGGCAGTGCCTGCAGCAGGATATCGAGCCCCTCATAGGCGTAGAAGGATCCGATGAAACCCAGCACCTGCTTTTGCTGCAGGCCCAGTTTTGCGGCCAATGCTGTATCCGCTGCATCATGCATGTCGAAACTGTCGATATTCACGGCATTGGGAATGACCGTAATTTTTTCGGCCGGAATACCTCGCTCAACGATATCGCGTCTGAGTCCTTCGCAGATGGTCGTCACCGCGTCCACCTTTTTCACGGCATAGCTTTCGAGAGCGCGCGTGAGCCGGTAGCGCGCGCCCCACTCGCGGCTGGTCCCGTGGTCTACCGCCGCATCTTCCCAAAAAGCGCGGATCTCATACACGACTGGGATGCCCAGTCGGCGGCCGACCCGTAACGCAGCAATCGCATTGAGCGCTGGCGAGTGCGCATGCAGGACATCGGGCTTGACGCGCATCGCAACCTGCTCCAAACGCCGCGCGAGGCTGCTAATCACGGCTACCTGGTTAAGCACCGGCAGTTTCGCCAAAGGGCTCGCGGAATGTGGTGTGCGAAAAAAATGCCAGTTGTCGACCTGCTCTTCCTGCGCATCGCAGGCACCCTGTTTCGGGCTGGTGATATGTGCGGTATCCCAGTGCATGGCCCGCTGCTCCTTCAGGATGGACAGCGTGCGGAAGGTATAGCCGCTATGCAGCGGAATCGAGTGGTCAAGTATGTGCAGAATACGCATTCTCTGTCCTTTAACGTCGCAGGCCCTACGCTACTTGCAGGATGGAGGGTGCTGCGTCGGCCACAGTCCCCTGATGCACGTTACGCAGAAATGCCTCAAACATCAGCAGGGACCAAAGCGGCGCACTGTAGTCACGCCTGCCGGACTCGTGCTGGTCGACCATCTCTTTCAGATAGGAGTGATTGAAGATGCCAGTCGCGGCAAGTGTCGGTCCGAGAACGGCACTTCGCACGCGCTGACGCAGCGGCCCGCGGAACCAGCGCGCCAGCGGTGTCGCAAAGCCCATCTTATTGCGATACAAAATGTCTCGCGGCAGGTGCGGCTGCAATGCTTTCTTGAAGATGTATTTGCCTTCTCCACCCTGCAGCTTGAGTGAGGGTGGAAGGCCGGAAATCCATTCAACGAGCTTATGGTCAAGCAGCGGAACTCGTACTTCCAGCGCATGCGCCATGCTTGCCCGGTCGACCTTCGTCAGGATGTCTCCCGGAAGGTAGGTTTTCATGTCAAGATATTGAATCATCGACAATGGATCGTCAGTCGGAGATTTTGTGGCGTGGCCACGCATGACTTCGACTGCACTGTAGCCTTGCAACTGGCGCCGGAAGCCGTGGTTGAACAGCCGCTCACGCATGCCATCGGACATCAACGACACATTATGAAAATATCCGTCAACCAAGTCACGCGACAGTGACTCGAACGTCGTTTTGGCGCGGAATATGCGCGGCGCCCAATCGGCTTTCGGATAGTAACGCCCGAGCGTTCCGAAAACGCCTCTGCGCAAGCCAGCCGGCAGCTTATCGCGCAAGTGCTGCTCGGCCAGAGTGAACCGGTAGCGTCTGTAACCGGCGAGGTTCTCATCACCGCCATCGCCGGACAACGCGACGGTAACCCGCTTTTTTGCGAGCTGACAGACACGGTACGTGGGGATGGCAGAGCTGTCAGCGTACGGTTCGTCGTACAGTCGTGCCAGCGTGTCGATCAGATCATAGTCATCGTTTTCCACGGTCTCGACGTGATGCCGCGTTCCATACAGTGAAGCAACCTTCGCAGCATGTCCCGACTCGTCGAACGCAGGATCGGTGAAGGCAATCGAGCAGGTGTTGACCGGTTCGTCCAATTCCTGCGCCATGGCGGCGACGACTGCACTGGAATCCACTCCGCCCGAAAGGAATGCCCCCAGCGGCACCTCCGCCACCAGGCGAATTCGCACCGCTTCGCGCAAGCGTTCCATGAGTTCGTGTTCGGCATCTGCCTCCGAAACAGGTTCGGAAAGCTTGAAGGGAACATCCCAATACTGTCGCGGCCGTATATCGTTGCTGCCCGACTTGAGGGCCAGGGCATACCCTGGCGGCAGCTTGCATACCCCCTGATAGATCGTGCGCGGTTCCGGCACGTACCCGTAGGCGAAGTATTCCTCGACCGCGAGCGGATCAAGCTCGCGTCGCACGCCCGGGTGGAACATCACTCCTTTCATCTCGGATGCAAATACAAACATGCCGTCCAAGGTCATCGCATAATAGAGCGGCTTGATGCCGAGCCGGTCGCGTGCAAGAAAAAATGTCTTGGTGCGGCGATCCCATAGCCCGAAGGCGAACATGCCGCGGAAACGATCCACGCATGCCTCCCCCCATTCCTCCCAAGCGTGCACAATGACTTCCGTGTCGCAGCGTGTTCGAAACTGGTGGCCACATTGCACCAGTTCTTCCATCAATTCCCGGAAGTTGTAGATTTCGCCGTTGTAGACAATCACCACGCTGCCGTCTTCGTTGAACAATGGTTGCTGACCTGACGAAAGATCGATGATCGACAATCTCCGGTGGCCGAGGCCCACACCTAGTTCAGTATGCAATCCGCCTTCATCAGGGCCGCGATGGTGCTGGGTCTCGTTCATCTGCGCAAGCAGCTGCCGATTGATTTCGCGCTCACCACGCATATCGAAAATGCCGACTATTCCGCACATGGTTTATACGCCCCCTGAAGTTTGTTCTTGCATAAATCGTCGTACATATCTGTGTATGCCGAAACCATGGAATCCATAGCAAATTTCTGTTCAACCCATGCCCTTCCGGCAGCGCCGTGACGTGCAGCAAGCTCAGGGTCCAGGCAATAGCGTGCCAGCGCAGCGGCCATTGCATCGACATCGTGCGAAGGCACCAAAAGCCCGGTCGCACCATCGCAAACTACATCCGGCACGCCGCCGACACGAGTTGCCACGACCGGCAATCCTGTAGCCATGGCTTCAAGAACAGAACCGGGGGTACCTTCTGCGAGGGATGACAGAGCAAAGACTGAGAATGCGTTGAGAATTTCCGGCACATCCATTCTTGCGCCGGGCATCCATACTATCTCCGCTAGCCCCAAGCGATCGGCCTTCTCCATGAGGAAGGTGTGCAACGGCCCCGTTCCGACAATCACAAGACGCAAACGCTCCCGACACAAAGGAACTAGTTCGCGCAATTTGGCGAACGCCTCGATCAGAAGCGTCTGATTTTTTACTTCCTGTATCCGGCCTACCGTGCCAACGACAAAACAATCGGCAGGAAAATGCTCCATGCCTTCCGGCCTTGCCAGCAGACGAGCAGGCCGAAAGCGGTCTGTGTCGATGCCATTGTTAAGTAGACGGATTTTCCCGTCAGGGACACCAATCACGGACTTATTCCAACGTAGCAAATCGGCCGAGTTGGAATAGCAAACGTCGTAAAATGGAATCAGCCACTTGCGCAATCGGTTATGCGAGCGGTTCCTTCCGTCCGGGTCGCTGGCTTCCCTGCCATGCGATCCATTAATGCGCACAGGTACGCCTGCAAGAAGCCCGGTAACACCATATTCAATCGCAGCAAGGTTATAGGTGTGCAGAACGGTAGGGCGAAGCTGCCGCAGCAACTTCCAGAGCTTGAAATGCGTTCCAGGCGCTTGCCCAGGTGGTTTATGAAGCGCGTACAGTGCAACATCAGGTTTTTTGATCTTTTTCGAAAAGTCGGTATAGCGCGTCAGGCAGATCACGGCATGGCGATACTTGTTGGTTGGCATTCTATTGATGCGTTCCACCAACAGCGATTCCAGCCCGCCGAAGTCGAGCGCATAGGTCAGGTGGACAATAAGAGGAATATCGACCATGTTCCTAACCGCCCCTTCCACCAGTGCCGGGCAGTGCCGCTTCCAGCAATTCGAGGTTGTCGTCCAAGAAGCGTCGCATGGCTAAACGCCCCACGTCGCCGTTTTCCCCATATGGAGCAAACAGGAAGACTGCAGCACCGTCGTTTCCTCGCATGAGGAGCTTTTGCCTTGCCTGCAGCAGCTTCCCGGCATAGTCGTTCGCGGTAAACCTGCCGTCGATCCAGTAGCCGTGCCACACCTGCAGCTTTTCGCCCTCTGACTGGATCACCGTCTCACGTACTGGGATGCTTTTACCGCCGACTACCTCGCTACGCACGGACGATTCGACTTGTCGCCAGCGGCGCTCATCCTCCGGAAGCATGTGGTTGGCGGAGCTGATCAATTGCACGCCACTCGCTCCGCTACGATACAAAAGAATCGCCACACCTACCGCTTTCGCATCTCGTTGATAGAAACGGTAGATTTCGGAGTCAGGCGAGAGAAAGGCGGGCTTCCATCCGGTAAACGGCGTCCCCCGCTCCCAATGGGGCTCGAAGCTAGTTATTCCAGCGCCCTGTTCACGATCCGCATAGCGTTCTGCATACGTCCCATATAGGGGCCAAATCGCCAGGCATGCGACAGCTGCCAAAGCCGCTGAGGCAATATGGCCGGTCGTACTCTGCGCGGTATGAACGACAACGCGTCCCTCGGGTTGTACCGGCGCCTTGGTGCGAGCGCCCCCCTCCTGCCACATGCCACCTATCCAGAACATGGTAAGCATGACCATGCCGAAAAACACCCAACCATAGATGAGATGGTCGACGCCCGCTGCGAGCTTGTTTCCGCTGAGATGCCCGATCAGCACGATCAGATAAGCACGAATGCCATTGGCGATAATTGGAACAATGATCGACAGCACGACGAAAGCGAGCCGACGAAAAAGTGAACGATAGGTGAGGTAAGCGAACAGGCACCCTAGGGTGAACGACGAAATCAGGTAACGTACGCCACTGCATGCTTCGACTACCGACCAGCTCCCTGAGGGAATCTCAAAGCTATTGCCGTTGCGTAGAACCGGAATACCCGTTGCCTGCAGCGTAGATACCGTAAAGTCTGCAGTGAATTTAACCAGCGGGTCGATAAACACTTCACCAAACGGCACAGCCAACAGCAGAAAGAACAATGGAAATGCCATGGCACGCGCCAGCTGCACGCCGAGGATCGCGAGCACAACAAGCGGCAGCATCGCGACGAATGCATATTGCCGTACCACTTGGACACCGGAAAGATCTGCCAGCAACCATACCGCGCCACATGCGGAAAGGGGAATAAGTGCAGGCCAGTAAGGCCGTGCCTGCAATTTCGCAAGATCATCCCTGCGGCGCCAAATGAGCCACAGGCTTACTGGAACAATGATGTAGCCATGCGCGTAGGTCTCCGAGCGGTTCCAGATCGCCACGATGGAATGCAGCGTTCCAAGATAAAGCACTACGGACGCGACAATTGCGGCGACAAGTGCACCATAGAGTTGCGGCTGTGTCGTCGACAGCGTGTGAATGGCAGTGCGGCTCATACACGCTCTCCGATATCTTGTCGCAGCGGCGACTCCTTTTCTTGCCACCTGCCCGGATGGCGTACTCGTTTCACATTGAGCAGCTCATCAATGCGTGCCAGGTTGCGGCTCCAGCCGTAGTGTTCAACTACTTTTCGGCGCGCGGCGCAGCCGATTTCCGGTCGATGTGCGCAAAGCAGCGCGCAAAGGGCCTCGATGAACTGCCGATCGCTTTCTGCGAGCAGTACCTCGCATCCCGGGCGCGCATCGATACCTTCGAGCGCCGGGGCAGAGACGATGACTGGCATTGCCATTGCCATCGCCTCCAGCACTTTGTTCTGAATGCCGCGTGCAATGCGCAGCGGCGCTACCGAAGCACAAGCATGGGCAAGATAGGGCCGTATGTCAGGCACCGTTCCGGTCACACTGACACCTGGCCGTCTTGCCAATGCCGTCACGTTTTCTGTCGGACGGGAACCTACAATGTAGAAATTGGCGCTCGGGTAGCGTTCGCGTACGGCAGGTAGCACCTTCTCGGCAAACCATTGCACCGCATCGACGTTTGGCCAATAGTCCATTGCGCCAGTGAACACGATCGGCAGCTCGTCCGTGGAATAAGGATTGTCATATGCGCGCTCAGGAGAAAAATATTCCGTATCCACTCCATTGCTGTAATAACCTATCCGATCATTGCACTCTGGAGCACGCTGGCGAAATAGTTCCGCTTCCGCAGGGGATACGAAAAGCGATGCATCGAAGGTTCGCGCCGTCCGGCGTTCATAACGGAGCAGCTCCCGGCCTTCGCGACGATAGAGCCATGAGAACGGCCAGCGTTTGCCGCGCGCATACTGCGTCCATTTGTCCGAGTCGACATCAACGAAATCGATAATGCGCTGGGCACCCTCTATGCCTTCCGCATATTGGGCCATGGCAGATGAAAAGACAACCACTCGGTGTATTGGCTGCCGCTGTAGCAGATTGCGTACCCAGGCATGCATGCCCGGATCATCGTAGTAATCGAGCGACATTGGGCGCTGGGCTGCGAGTGCGGAAATACTGCGTACTCTGGCGACAAAGGGGTGTAGCTTTCCGAAATAGGTTTCGTTGCAAAAGCGCTTCACTTCATCGACGTACCGCCAATCATCCGGATCATCCACAAAAGTGCCGAGATGCACGCAATAGCGTTTCGCCAAATGCCTCAACAAGTGGTAGGAACGGATCTTGTCTCCCTTATTGGGGGGGAAAGGTATGCGGTGCACGAGCAGTAGTAGATGTTCCACAATATCACCCGAGATTCTTGACGATATGTGGTCCGATCATATTGGCGGCCACCAGTGGCATGTGCTGCCAAAGCTTGATGAACAACTGGTATTTCGGATTGAGTGGATTATTGTCCGGCAGTGCCTTGGCACGATGCAGCTGGTACGCATACGGGAGCGGCTGCGCTTGAAAACCCCAGTTTTTCTTAAAATCGAATGCACCGGTTCCCATTTTGCTCCGCCCAAAGTCGAAAATCGTGTATCCACGCGCGGCGGCGCGACGCATCAGCTCCCAATACATGAAATCATTGCCAGCGACTTCACGCGCCTCCGCGGTGCCGCCGCCGTAATACGGCAGCACCTCATTGCGGAAATAAAAACTGAGTACGCTGCTCACGGTTCGGCCATCCCGCGTGATGGTCAAAATCTCACAGTCCTCCCCGAACGTGTCCCGCAGAATTTGGAAATATCTCTTCGCAAATACTGGTGTCCCCAGGCGATGTACACTTTCGGAATACGCAGCAAAAAAGCGCTCGACATCGTGGTCGACGGCACTCTGCAGATTGGCCTTGATGCCCTTGCGCACCATCGCGCGCTGCTTCTTCGGAATGGCGAGCATGTTGGACTCGTCATCAGGCGAGATCTCCTTGCGGAACGTGACGTACAGCTCCTTGGTAGCCCAAGCTTCCTGGCGCGCATGCATATTTCGGTATTCCAAGTGCCCGACGCCAAGCTGTGTCGCAAGGCGCTGCGCTTCCTGGTGCAGGGCATGGCGTGCGGCCTCCGTGTTCGCAGCTATTCCGCCATACACGCAGAATGGGAGGGATACCAGAGAATGGCCAAACATCAGGCTCTTGACCTGGGCTAACGGAAGCACGCCTTCGATCCGTCCTTCCGATTCCGCATAGAGAAAATATGTACGGTGGCCGAACGCACGTTCGATGACGGACTTCCATCCGGCGCGATGAAAGAAGGTCGCCTCTGAACACTTGTTGACGAAGGCATCCCATCGTTCCTGATCGCCATCACGCATTGCACGTACCGCAGGTGCCGGTCGAACGACGAGGGAAGGCATTGATACAGACAGATGGGATTCAGGAAGCGCGCTCAATTTTTCACCAAAAAAATGTCATCCATACGCCCCCACCGAAAATCACGAATCAGTGCTCGTAGACGGGCTTCTGTTCGATGGAGGTTGATGTAGTGCCGGAAGCGCGTTTTTAGCCCGACATTCGGCTGCCGAGGTTGTGCGGGATCGATTTCCCATGGATGGAAATAGAAAATTCCAGGCTGCTTGTCGTCGTAGTTAACCCGGCGCAGCAGCCAGCGGGATACGGGATAGGGAAATAGACGGAAATAGCCTCCGCCGCCCGAGGGAAGATTTCGCTTCATCAGCCGTACGGTCGTAATCGGCAGTTCCAGCATCCCTCCCCTACCCCGTGGGTAGAAGGCAAAACGTGGCGCATGCGGCATCCCGTAGTGATCGTGACTGATCGGATAGATGCTGGAGCTGTACCAATAGCCGCACTCTTGCAGGATGTCCAGCGCCCATAAATTACGGGTGCCAATCGAGAAGCTGGGAGCACGATAGCCCAGTACGCGCTGCCCGCCAACATCCTCCAGCAGGGCCTTGCTGCGAATGATGTCTTGACGGAATTCGTCTGCGCTTTGATCGGATGCACGGCAATGCGAGTATCCGTGGCTGGCGAGCTCATGCCCATTGTCGACAATGCGGCGGATCATCGCTGGGTATCGTTCCGCAATCCAGCCCAGAGTAAAGAATGTTGCCTTAACTTCTCCCGCATCGAGGAGCGCGAGAATACGCTCGATGTTCGCTTCGACCCGGCACGGCAATGCAGGCCAATGTTCGCGCGAGATGTGCGCTTCAAATGCGGAAACCTGAAAGTAGTCTTCCACATCGATAGTCATTGCATTTCGAATTGACACTGTCACTCCTTCAGGCGACTTTTAATGCCGGCGCTGGAGCCGTTACGCTCCTGATCCATGCATGAATGACTTGCGCAATCCGCAACGCCGCCCTGCCGTCCCAAAATTCCGGAATGCGGCCGGTCTTCCCTCCCGTGCGCATAACGTCGTCGAAGATCTTCAGGATGTTTTCCGGGTCGACACCGGCAAGAGTGTTGGTTCCTTCGATGAGAGTGATCGGGCGCTCGGTATTTTCGCGTAGGGTGATACAGGGCACACCAAGGGCTGTTGTTTCCTCTTGAATGCCGCCGGAGTCGGTCAGAACCACGCGCGCGTCCCGCATCAGCCCCAACATCTCCAGATATCCCATGGACGGCACCAGCAGAATGCGGGACGAGTCGAGCAACGCGGTCAAGCCATAGCGTGCAGCCATGGAACGCGTACGGGGGTGCATTGGAAAAATTACGGGTAGCGTCTTGGAGACCATCTCCACTGTCTTCATCAGACCGTCGAGCGTTTCAGGATCATCGACATTGGAGGCGCGGTGCAGGGTAAACACAGCATATCCCTCGGTATCTTTCAGGAAACCCACTGCACCGGACTGCTGAATGATAGTTTCAACCGGCACCGCGTGGTCCAGATTGCGCCGCAACGTATCGATCATGACATTGCCGACAAAGTGGATGCGTTCTTCAGCGATCCCTTCGCGCAGCAAGTTATTGCGCCCCTCGCGTTCGGTCGTAAACAGCAGATCGGCAATCTGATCTGTCAGAACTCGATTAATCTCTTCGGCCATCCGGCGATCGTGGCTACGCAATCCGGCCTCGACATGAATTACAGGCACTCCCTTTTTTGCAGCCACAAGTGCACATGCCAAGGTAGAGTTGACATCGCCGACGACCAAGATGGCATCGGGCATTTGCTCATCCAGAGCGGGTTCGAAACGACGCATTATTTCTGCAGTCTGGACTGCATGACTGCCCGCTCCAACTTCAAGGTTGACATCCGGCGCAGGAATGCCGAGCGCCTCGAAATACTGATGGCTCATCGCGGCGTCGTAATGCTGCCCGGTATGCAGCAGTCGCATGTCAATGTCGGGCGATACGTCCCCTAACGCGGCCATGATGGGCGCTATCTTCATAAAATTGGGACGGGCGCCAACGACGCAGAGGAGGCGAAATGGTTTATGGACCGACGTGTTGGATCGCATAATAGGCTTAAGGCTTGGAACTAATAGAGGCGGAAAGACGGCAGCTCTTGTTCGGAGCACAGCCTCAGTATGAGGGGCACGTGGGCGTTGCGCCTGTAATGGTCCTGCCGTGCGAGGCCACCGTCCAAGCTGCCCTCCACATAAACATGGAAAGGAGACCTTCGATGACAGAACGCTGTAAAGAAGAACGCATTGCACACTCCCTATTTTTTATTTTCTCGGATGTCGGAATGCGTGTCTTATTAATTTTTATTGCCACGCATTTCCTAGATTTTTTGTAACATCGGGAGCTATTGTGCTAGCAGGATGCAATGGTAGTTTTGATAATCAACAAATAGTGAAGATCTGCAAGATTGCCCATGCGCTATTGGAAGCAAACACTGGTGCACTTGCCAGCGAAACGTCCCAAGCACGGTGGCACCTGCCGTTAGGCTCGTTCTGAAAAATCAAAATATTCGACGCCGCCGGTCTTCCGTCATCACTTGAGCGCGATGCGATGGCCCTTATCCAGTCAATACGCCGAACTCGCGTTGTACTTCGCTGATCACTGTTTGAAGTTCCGCTTCATCAAACACATGCAATTCTTCCAGCGCCCCCATGAGGAAAAGGCGGTCGCATAAAGTATTAATCTTGCGTGGAATTCCGCCGGTGTAATCGTGGATCGCGGAATATGCTGCATCCGTTACCTGGGGGTCGTTTTTCCATTCGACGGTACGCAAGCGATGCTGGATATAAGAACAAGTTTCTAGATAGTCGAGTGGGCCCAGGTGATAAGCCGCAATAACGCGCTGCCGCAGCTGCTCCATATCAGGGCTAAGCATCGTCTGCCTGAATTGGGGCTGGCCAAGTAGGAATATCTGCATCATGCACTTGTCATCAGTCTGGAAATTGGACAGCATGCGAAGTTCCTCGACTGCTTGCGGTACAAGGTTCTGTGCCTCATCAACGACAAGCAATGCACGCCGGCCGTGCTGGTCTCCCTGACGCAAGAACAATTCAAGCCTTGAAAGCAAGGTAGTCTTGCTTGCGTTTTCATAGGGGAGCCCAAATGCAGCAGCAACGCTGCGCAACACGTCATCCGGGTCGAGATAGGTGTTGACGATCTGGGCTGCCCTGATCTTGCTTGAGTCGAGCTTTTGAAACAGATTGCGCATCAGCGTAGTCTTGCCGGCGCCGACCTCACCAGTAATCACGATGAAACCTTCACCACGCGAGACGCCATATTCCAGGTAAGCCATGGCCCGCTTGTGCCCTTTGCTACCAAAGAAGAAGTGCGGGTCCGGCTTGAGTTGAAATGGGTTGGCCGACAAACCGTAAAATGCTTCGTACATTGCGTGGTAAACCTCGCTAAAAGTTCATCAGGAGAAAAGCGGTTAACGCGTTTTCGCGGAATTCATTGCCAGCCTGGCTCGAACGCTTTTCAAGCCGTCGTAACTCGATTCCGCCATTGAGCTTGGGGTGCAGCTGGTGCGCTACGCCCATCCTGAATGTCATATTGTCGTCGTGTCTGTCGCTGGTGGCCGCACTTGCCCTGCTAAAGGCGGCATTCGCCGCAAGACGGGTACGCGGAGAAAGCGCCCAGTTCCAAAGGGCGCTGACGCCGTTCTGGCGCGTCGCATCGTCCAGCAGAGCTCCCGTCGAGGCCGTCGTTCCCGCTGCCGATTGTGGGTCACGTTCTGTATGAAAGACAGTGACGATTAATGTGTTCTTCGTCCCTCTGGATGCCACAGATACATTAGCGCTCTTCTGGAGGAACACGCGATTGGAAAAGGTATTGACTGGGGCTACAAGGCTCGGCGGCAGGTTGGCATCATGGATAAAGCGGCTCACCTGCTTTTCGCGCTCCACCTTGTCCGGCACGCTGTTCATCAGTAACCCATCCAGAAAGGCAGCCGTGTCGCTAGTCGATGGAAGAAGGAACTGCGAACGTGCGGTTGTAATTTCCTCCTGATAGGCTGCACTAAAGACGGCAATACGAGCGCGATGCTGTGCGGCGAACGATACGGTGTTGCCAAAGTAACGCCGCCCGGCGCTAATCGAGATGGAAGTCCGCTGTGCTGGCATCCAGTCAGCGCCGAGCGCCCAGAATGCACCTTCCGGCTTCTCGCCGATGGCAACATAATTGTTGCGTTCATAGCCGGCGCTTCCCGTCGCTGCGAAACGAGGTGTTAACAGATAACGCAGCGATCCGGACAACCTTTTCAAATCAACATCGTCGGAGGACTTGTAGTCGATTCTCTGCGCGTCGTACAAGGCGCTCCACTGCAAGGCTCTGAAATCTCGCCCGCTATCCAGGCTTATATGGACGCGATTCGACTGGCTATCGAGCAGATTGTCAGCGCTCGAACTAACTCCGTCGCAGCTAACACGCAATTCGGCAGTCGCACTATGACCGAAATGATGGCGCAAGTATGGGCTGAGCGTATAGGTCCGCACCTCAGCCTGATTTCCATTCAGGTTGCCGTTGTCGGCAACCTGGGCACCAAACGGTGAAATTGCCTGTTGCCCAAGCGATGCATCGCCATCGAAAAACAGCAAGTCATCAACCAAGGTCGCATCGGCTGCAGCATGCAGCTGATGCTGCGTATTCGATGCTCCGCTTGTGCGCGCGTAAAAGAAATTGCGCATGACATAATCTGCATTCAAATGCATGCGCGATCCGACTCCTCTCACTGCGAGGTTGGGTGCAACTTCAGTGACAAAATCACTGCGCTCGGCGCCGCGAGAAGCAAGCGTCAGGTTATCGGTATACGTTTCCCTTAGATCAAGACCTGGCGTAATGCTCCATTCCGCAGCACTAGCGGACTGCGGCCACGCAAGGGCAACACAGGCCGCCATCGGCGCCAGAGGAAAGAGGCAGACATAAGCACGACGGATTCGCATGGCACTAGTTGCTGTAATAACCATAGGAATCGTGCTCCGCGAAATCCCGCCTCTTATTGTAGAGGAGGCTCACATTGTCACACGTACCAATGCGACGCAACGCGTCCTTCACCGCGTTTTGCGTCGTCTTTTCCGCCTCCACGACCATGACGATTTGTCCCATCTGCTCCGCTAGTACGCGCGCTTCGCTGGTCAACAAAACGGGAGGCGAATCGAAGATCACAATCCGGTCTGCGTATCGCGCAGCGATCTGGTCAAGCAACAGCTTCATCGACTGGCTCGCCAACAACTCGGTCGCATTCTTTGGGCTGGCTCCGCTTGGC
The DNA here is from genome assembly GCF_000818395.1 of Noviherbaspirillum autotrophicum. Taxonomy (GTDB): domain Bacteria; phylum Pseudomonadota; class Gammaproteobacteria; order Burkholderiales; family Burkholderiaceae_D; genus Noviherbaspirillum; species Noviherbaspirillum autotrophicum. The sequence continues at coordinate 2,591,455 of NZ_JWJG01000028.1, forward strand.
AGAATGGTCAGCGCGTCCACATTGGTCTTGACTAATACATCGCTCACGTCCAATGAATCGTCGCGTAACAAATCCATCAGGCCTTTCTGTGCCTCGATACCTAGTGTCGACAGTACGGACGGGCGCGCGACATCGGCATCCACAAGCAATACCGTATGATCCATCTCCATGGCGATACTCATGGCCAGGTTGATCGAACAAAAGGTTTTTCCCTCGCCAGGAAGCGCACTCGTCACCATAATCAGATTGCCGTGCCGTCCGGCCCGCTCATCCCGCCGCAACGCGGAGCTGATGAGCGAGCGCTTGATGAACCGAAATTCCTCGGCAATCGGAGTGCGCTCCCCATTAGGCGTCACCATGCCTTCGGCATGCAACCGCTCAAGATCGATATGGTGGCGCGGAGTGCTGGCGTTTTCTCGCGCTCGCGTTTCCGATTCCTGCGGCCTCCTGTCGATGTCAACTTGGGGGCCAAACGAAGCAGGTGTAGCCGCAGGAGACACGGAGGAAACACGGGGCCGGGTTTCCATGGATTTCTGGGCAAGGCGGCCGGCGGCCTTTTCAATAATGCTCACATTCTCTCCCAAGGAAATTTTAGTACTTGTATTACGACCGATTCGCCCGCCCCGCCTCTTTCTGGCAAAAGAGATAGAGGCAGGAGGCCTCAAATTTAGTACATGACCAGCATGCGCGCTGCGACGCCGCTACACAGTATGAGCAGCAGGGCAATGGATCCGACAAAAGCAACATTTCCTTTGCGATGCCGCATCCTTTCCTGTTCTGTCCAATACATGCCGACCGTTCCCAGGACCGGCAGCCCGGTCACTTCGCGCAGGCTATACTGCGTCAGGAATGTCGCACGGACTTTGCTCATCAAGAAGGCCGCCCCGATGCCAGCAGCGATGGCGCCGAACACAACACCGATGAACAGTTTCAGCCTGGGTGGGCCGGCGGGCGTCGGCGGCACCATTGGCGGATCGACGACACGGAACGTCAGCATGTCGGTGGTATTGGTAAGGTCGCCAGCCAGTTTTGCGGCTTCACGGCGTCCGAGCAGCTTCTCGTAGTTTTCCTTGTTGATCTGGTAATCGCGATTTAGTTGAGCGAACTGTGCCTCTACTTCGGGCACCGCCTTATTCATTGCCGTAAGGCGATTGACACGGCTTGCATATTCATCCACCCGTGCTCGCAGCGACGCCACACGTGCCTCTGCCTCGGCAAGGGAAATCGTCAACTTCTGGAGCAGGGGGCTGTAATTGGCGCCCCGGTCCGGATTCGGCCTTCTTATCTTGGCTTCCTCGCGTTTGCGTTCCTCTAGTTGCGCAATCAACCGCTGCGTCGCGATGATGTCGGGATGCGCAGAGGTAAACTGCATTTGCAAGTTATCGAGGTTCTTGCGCAGTGCCTGTAACCTCTCGTCGAGTTCTGGATTGCTTGCGGCGGCAGCGCGCATTGCTGTGGTGGCATCAGCTTCGTCACCGGCAATCTGACGCTTGAGCGCGTCACGCGCCTGTTCAGCCTCGTGCAGTTCGAGTCGAGCCTGATTGAGGGTATCGGTGGCATCCATCAGTTTGCTGTTGTAATCGCCGCCCTGCCGGGATAACAGCCCCGAATTCTTGAGCATGAACTCTTTGCGCGCATTTTCTGCCGCAGTCAGTTTCTCTTCATAAGACTTGATCTGATCGTCAATGAAGCTCACCGCATTCTCGGATTCCTTCTTCTTGTCGCCTATGCCGGCTTCCACAAAGATAGCTAGCAGAGAGCGGACCACATCCTTTGCCAGTTTCGGGTTCTCGTTGTTGTAGGTGATGGTGTAGATGTTGTCGTGCGGGCTGCCGGCGAGCTTGATATCACGCGCCAGCTTTTCAAGCAGCTCTTCCTTTTCCTTTGGCGTATTAATCTTGATGTCGAGATCCACCATCCGGACAAGCCGCTCCAGGTTAGGGCGGCTAAGTAAGGTCCGGCTCATGATTCCAACTTGCTGTTCAACATTGGGAACAGTCGTCATGCCAGAAAGGAGCGGCTTGAGGATGCTTTGCGTATCGACAAAAACCCGGGCAGAAGCCTCGTATTTATCGGGGAGGATATGCACAACAATACCGCCGGCAATCGCGACCAGCCAAGCTGTTGCAAGCGCTAACCAGCGATATTTCCAGATTCCCTTGACATGGGCGATCAGCTGCGCCAGTTGTTCTTCCATCTATCCGTGCTCCCTGATGTGTCGCGATAGGCTCCCGCGACCGGCGTGACTTGTATTGAAGGCAGCGCGATTTCCGCGCCATCAAAGGTTACTTTTATCCGCAGAGTAAGAGTTGACGTTTGTCAAGGTGACAACTGGAATTGGCGAAAAGTCGTGATGCCAAGCCGGTGAAGTTCACAGGCCAAGTGGTTACCGGACTAAATCGTTGAAACGGCGAGAAGCTCCGTCCGACGGGATGGGCGAATCCCAAAAATGACTAAATGCCGAGGATCGAACTCCTCGGCATAAAGAGAGGACATGCAGAAAATCGGGCGCTATGTTTAATTGCCACGCGCTCCCTTGCGCCGCATCGCGAGCATCCCCAGTAAACCGGCACCGAGGAGCGAGACGGGAAGAGGTTCAGGTACGTTGTTCGGCCCCTGCACTTCGCTGATCCGGAACTGTCTGCCGTCATCGATATTCACCATTTCGACGCCAGTGCTGCTGTTGATGTCGACGCTGGTGATACGCTGCCCGTTGGTAGCAAGGATCGTCAAGAAGTTTTCCCCGTTGCCGACCGCCAGATTGTAAGTCGCGTCCGGGCCGTTCACCTGGTGAACCGTGATCACAGCCGTACCGGTATCTCCCTGGACGGCGTTAAGATTGAAAATGAGATCGCCGAACGTGCCTCCATTGAGCAGCGAAACCGTCAAATCCGTGAAGGCGCCGTCGGCCGCATCGACGCGCGCCTGGCCGTTGGCCGGGGTCACCAGATTTTCCGTCGACGTAAAAGCGACCAGAACATCGGATTGATTGGTCCTGCCAGTTACCGTCAGCGCCGGGCCGGAAATGGTGCCAGCGCCATTGAACAGGATGTTTTCCTCGCCAGACTGTTGAGGATTATTTCCCGGTAAGAACATAATGTCGGCATGCGCCAAGCCGCTTGCCAAAGACAGTGCAACAGCCACTGCCGTCAGGCTCTTTTTAAAAATATCCATCGCTTCTCCTTATTGTTGCAGTTAGTAGAACGTGCCATGACACCACGCAGTAAAGAGCAACAAGCAGGCCAGGCTCATAATCTCTTTTTTTTTCAGGCACTTGCGCAAATAGAGAGCTCGTCAATTAGGACGGGTGTAAAACTAGTCGACAGCTCTTGTTGCGCGCATAGCCGAATATGGGCTTGCATACTGTGATCGCTAGCTGTACACATTGCAAGAGACTGAGTCGCAACAAGACAAACTCTGATTTTGGCGCTTGCTATTTATCGAGCCATCACATGCTCGCTGATCAAGCGACAGGTGAGAAGAGCGCATTCTGTCGTGGCGGCGCAAGGGCGGCATCGAAGACTGCGATGGTGGAAACCGGCGACAACGTCTATTTTTAATTGGGGTGTTTCCAATAACGGACCGGCCTTTGACACGATGCGCGCAAAGATAAAAGCTCCCACAACAATATCGCTATTTCACGACAATCTAAGGATTCCATGCAGACCAAGCCGGCAAGCTGCATGCTTGAACCTAGGTGCAGTAGTTCGAAAGTCGATATTCGTCTTGACGATGCACTGCATATAAAAAAACACAGCGGCCATACGGCCGCTGTTCATACCTGCTCTCCGATTAAACCTGCTTGCTGTCGCGACGACGGCGTGCCAACCCGCCGAAGCCCAGCAGGCCTGCGCCCAGCAGCAGCGCGGTGCCCGGCTCCGGCACTGCGGCAACGACGCTTTCCACACGAATCACCAGATCCTGAAAGTCGCTGTCACCACCAACGGTGTCCTCGAATCCGATCACCCAGTTGGTGCCATTCACACCGGTGCCATGGTATGCCACCGAGTAGGCATTGCCGCCATTGAGCTGATCGGCAGTATAGAAGTTGTTGCCGCTAGTGCCCGGGCCGGACAGGAAGAAGCCAAACTGTGCCCATGGGATACCGGAGAAGGTTCCGGTAACCACGTCACCTGCATTGCCACCGATCTGGCCAATGATGCCGGTGTCAGCGCCGGTCCATGCAATCGTGGCACGCGTACCAATGCTGGCTGATCCATTGAAGATGAGGCGTTCGGTCAATGCGGTCGTATCCGTGCCGCCCCACAGCCCCAAGCTGTTGGAATTGGCGTTTCCCGCGAATTCGAACGACAGGACCGGGGTCACCGTCGGAAAAATCGGGCTGGAAGAACTCCACATCGCGGCGCTGTCCTGATTTGTCGCGGCACTAACGCCTTGGCCCGGGAATACTGAATCAAGGATTTCCTGCATCGACGTCTCGCCGCTGACACCGATTGGTACCGGCCGCGTATTGGTCAAATCGATCGGGGCAGCCAGTGCACTTCCCCCCATCATCACGCCAACAGCGAGGCTGACTGCACTAGCTAGGTTTTTGAATGTCATGATCTTGCACTCCAAATTGAATACTTGTTTTGAAATTTGCTTGCTACTTACTGAGTGAATACCGATTGCTTCGTGTATTGCGAATCAGTAATCGCAATATGTATGCCATGCAATACAACTGCTTTCAAAACAAGGACTTAATAGATTTGACTGCCTTGTTGGCCGCGCCACTGTAAAGACTCTCGACAGCGCGGCAGCTTCGGTCCATCGTCGGCGTTAGAGTTGCGTGAGCAACGCGCGCGCTTCCTTTTCCTTCGAAAATTCCTTGCCTGCTGTAAGCAAATGCTGCAGTTCGGTGCGCGCCTTTTCCTTGTCGCCCGATTTCACCAGGCCGAGCGCGAGGCGATAACGGATCTCCATCGCATCGGGCGCAAGCGCCACTGCCTGTTGAAGAAGACTGATGCCACGGGCATGCTCTCCACGCTCCACCAAGATCCATCCCAACGTATCGAGCACGGATGGATTGCTGGAGTTTCCGGCATAGGCCTTTTCGGCATACTGCAATGCGCGGCTGTCCTTTTCCTGTTGATAGAGCCATGCGAGATTATTGAGTGCCCGGACATCGCTCGCATCCCGTTGCAGGACGGCTTCGTAGTGCTTGATCGCCTGCTTGTTCTGCCCAATATTGAGATAGTTCTGCGCAACGTAGGCATGCACCGCGGTATCGGCAGGGTGGTCTTTCAGCCATTGCTCAATGTACCGTTCCGCATCCTTCTCCCGTCCCGCCTGGCGTAGAACAGTATGCAGTTTCATTGCCAGCGTTGCCGTCCTGCCGAGCGCGTATGCGCGCTCATATGCTGCAATGGCAGGCTCCAGCTTGTGCTGCGCCAGCATAAGCTCAGCTTCCAGCAGATGGCCTGCCGGCGACTTCTCATGCTGCTTCTGGATGCTGCGCGCGAGCGTCAATGCCTGATCCCGGTTGCCCCGTGCTTGCTCGACACTGGCCAATGCGACCTGCGCTTCGAGATAGCCGGGCTGCAGCGAAAGCGCTTTCTTCAATGCTTCGGCTGCCTCCGCAGTCTTTTGCATGGTCATGTGGATTGCTGCAATCTTCACGAACACTGCCGCCGATGATGGATTAAGCGCTGCCAGCTTCTCGTAGCTGTCGAGGGCCGCTCGCTTGTCATTACTGGCGAACTGAACCTTGGCCAAGAGATCGAGGGCACCGGCATTAGTCGGGCTGGCTGCTTGAAGTTTTTGCGCAAGCGTGAGCGCTTTTTGATTCTGTCCTAGCCGCAAATAGTGCATCGCCAGCTGCGTTGCCGGCTCCAATGCATCGGGGTTTTCACTATGGGCCTGCTCGAACCAGCGCGTCGCTTCGTCATTCTGCTTTTGCGCAACTGCAATGCTTCCGAGCGCGATCATGGCTTGCACGTTCTTCTTGTCTGCTGCCAGCAGCGCTTCAAAGCGTTTTTTCGCAGCATCCGGCTTCTTGTCGATCATGTCGAGTCGAGCCAGGCTTGCCACCGCATTGAAATAGGTGGCGTCGTACGACAGCGCTCGCTCATAACTCTGGCGTGCGCTTTGCACATCCTTCTTGGCAAGGTAGATGCCGCCCTTCAGATGCTGCAGCTCCGGATTTTTGGGCTGCTCCTTTTCGATGGTAGTGACCATCGAAAGCGCCTTGTCATACTGCTTCTGCTGCAGATAGGCCAGGATGAGGGCTTTGTTCGCCTGCCCCGGCTCCTTTTCCAACGCCGCCGCCTTTTGGAATTCATCGATTGCGCCACCGCTGTCGCCCTGCCCCAATTTGATCTTGCCAAGCGCAGTGCGAATCATCGCATCCTGCGGCGCAGCGGCACTGGCCTTCTGAAAGTATTCGATCGCTCCGGAAAAGTCTTTTGCCTGTGCCGACGACTCGCCTGCCAGCGTCAGCAGTTGTGCATCCTGCGGCGCGTCCTTCGCGGCCGTCGAGACTATAGTGAGCGCCCGCTTCGGCTCGCCGTTCCTGAGCAGCGTCGCTGCGAGCAATTTGCGCGCGTGCAGGTCGTCAGGCCTTTTCTCGAGATACGTCTTCAGGTGCATTTCCGCCTGCTGCGTCGCACCGAGTTCATACTGAACGGTTCCCGCCAGCAGCTGGGCCTGCAAGTGGCCTGGTGCCGCACGCAGCACGTGCTGAAGCGACTCCAGTGCCGCAGCAGGTTTGCCCTGCTTGTAGTCGAGCAAAGCCTGCGTGTACAAAACGCCCAGCGTGCTGGCGCCCTTCTTGCGCGCGGTGTCCAAGCTCGCGCGGGCGGCATCGTATCTGCCGGCGCCAATTTCGATCGTCGCCTTTGCCACCAGCGCTGCAGCGTGATCGGGCTTGAGCCTGAGCGCTTCTTCATAGGCGGCGAGAGCTGCTTCGGCTTTTGCCTGCGCGCGCAGCAAGTCTCCCTTGAAATTCCAGGCATCCGCGTTCGCCGGATTCTTGCTGACAGCCTGCTCGCTGTACCGGGTCGCAGCATCGACATCCTTTAGCAAGAGCGCGTGCCTGGCCAGGCCGATGAGCGCATCCGGGTTGTCCGTATTGTCCTTGCGCGCGAGTTCGAAAGCATCCTTTGCTTCCTGTGCCTTGCCGAGGCCGAGATAAGCGTTTCCGCGCATGACGGCGATCTCGGCGCCGGTTGCGGCCCCAGCTGCCGGCGTCGTTTCCTCCAGCACCTTCTCGAACTTGCCCTGCATGAGAAGCGCCTTCGCCAGTGCAGCTAAAGCCTGGTCGGTATGGTTGCCAAGATCGATCGCCTTGCGCACTTCCTTTTCAGCGGATTGCGGATCGTTGGTTTCGATATAGATTGTGCCGAGCAAGAGCCGGGCGTCCTTGTCATCCGGGTTCTTCTGCAGCGCATTCTTCAACTGGATGATCGCAGCCTTGTTGTCGCCTTTTTGGTGGTAATCGCCGGCTTCCGCCACGAGCGCCTGCGCGCTTTGTGTCTTGCCGCAAGCCGTTAGTCCGCTCGCCAGCAGGGTGCCGGAAATCATCGCGATGCAAAGCGGACGTGTGTGATGAAGAGTGGCCATTGTTGATTCCTTATTAGTGATCGAGTCGCCGTAACGACGATTGCGTGAAAGCGCCCCTTCCGGCTGTCGGCCTTCCCTGATTCACGCGCCATATTCGCACCGGGAAAAGAGTTTATGCGAGGCATGAACGGCGAGACCTTGCAGGAGCACGTTCCATTGAGATGTATCAAAACATCAACATTCCAACACGCAATACTGGCGCTCTCATACAGCGATATCGATGGTTGCCAGGGAGAAAAAATGAAGAAAGTATTTCCTGACCTTGCGTCATGGGCTCAATGGTTCGGTTTTGTGCTTACCCTTTTCATCGCAGGGTGCGCAAGCAAACCGGCAGCCCCGACGGTCGGTGGCGAAGCGGATGCCGCCTCCTACCAACATGAATACCGGATTGGCCCGGGGGACAATGTCATTATTTCTGTATGGCGGCATCCGGAAGTGTCGTTGACGGTGCCGGTACGCCCGGACGGGAAAATCACTACTCCGTTGGTCGAGGATTTGACTGCCAGCGGGAAGACCGGAACCGAGCTCGCACGCGATATCGAAAAGGCATTGGCAAAATACATTCAGGACCCGGTCGTCACGGTCACGATTACCGGCTTCGTTGGTCCTTATGGCGAACAGATTCGGGTCATCGGACAGGCAGCCAAGCCTCAGGCACTCGCCTATCGTGAAGGCATGTCCGTCATGGACGTTGTCATTGCCGTCGGTGGATTGACTGAATTTGCCGCAGGAAACAAGGCAAGCATTGTCCGCACCATCGGAGGAAAGCAGCAGAAGCTTGCTGTACGACTGAACGATCTCATCCGCGACGGCGATCTCTCGGCCAATATGCCAGTCCGTCCGGGAGATATATTGGTCATCCCGGAAAGCTTCTTCTGACGCAGGCGCGGGCAGCGCCGTCGCTTGACGGCGCCGCTGCGTTTTTCACGCACTTGTTGCACTACTTTGCCGGTGCATCTTCCGCGTACGACTCATCAAGCCACAAACAAGGTTGACATCGCTAGGCACTACCTAAACCAGTACTTCTTCCGGCACCGGGTGCCCAAGGAACGCGGTCGGGCTAGCGGTGAGTCCGTAGGCTCCCGACTGGAGCACAACGACCAGATCGCCTATCTTGGCGGGCGGCAGGTCGATCTTATCTGCGATCAGATCAAGCGGCGTACACAGCGGTCCGACGACGGAGGTATTTTCGGAATTGTGGGCGGCGACACGGTTGCCGATCAGGACAGGGTAGTTTTTGCGAATTACCTGCCCGAGGTTGCCCGAAGCGGCAAGATGATGATGCATGCCGCCGTCGGCGACGAGGAAAGCGTGGCCACGCGACACCTTGCGATCGATGATGCGCGTGACGTAGATGCCGGCTTCACTCACGAGATAGCGCCCAAGTTCGATAGCAAGCTGCGCTTGCGGGAGCTGTGCTTCGAGGCGCGATACGACCTGCGCAAGATGGTCGCCAATCGATCGGATATCGAGCTCGTTCTCGCCAGAAAAGTAAGGCACGCCGAAGCCACCACCCATGTTCAGCAGACGCATGTCCTGCGGCGCATGCTGCGCAAGGCGCACTGCAAGTTCCAGCGTGCGTGCTTGCGCCTCAATGATTGCCTCGGCCTTCAGGCATTGCGAACCGCTGAAGACATGTAAGCCAACAAAATCCAGGCCGAGTGCAGCGATCTGCCGCAGTACCTGCGGCGCCAGTTCCGCATCGATGCCAAATTGCTTTGCACCGCCGCCCATCCTCATGCCGGAAGACTTCAGTTCGAAATCCGGATTGACGCGCACTGCGACGCGCGGCCGGATACCGAGACGGTCGCCAGAGCGTGCCACGCACTGCAGCTCGCGCATGGATTCGATATTGATGAGTACGCCCGCAGCGACTGCACGCGCCAGTTCGTCCTCACGCTTGCCCGGCCCGGAAAAACTGATGTGTTCCGGCGCCATCCCGGTATCGAGCACGACCTTCAGCTCGCCCGCCGAAGACACGTCGCAGCCATCGACCAACCCAGCCATGTGTTGCACCAGTGCGGGCATCGGGTTGGCCTTGACGGAGTAATGCAGCCGGACCTGCCGCGGCAACGTCGCACGCAATGTCTTGGCACGGGCGGTGAGCAAGCCGCGATCGTAGGCATAGAACGGTGTCCGGCCGACACGTTGCGCCAGGCGCGTGAGTGGCACGCCGCCGACTTGCAGACAATTGTCGACGACGGGAAATGGCAATTTCCGTGGCATGGTATCGGTCATGAAAGGGCAAGGCTGGTGGAAAACAGGGCATTGAACTTGTTCCGCAAGGCAGACCGATCGATCTTCCCGTTCGCGTTGCGAGGAAGCGCTTGTGGACTGAAAGCGACGTGCGACGGCACCATATATGCAGGCAGGCGTGCACGGCACTCCTGCGTGAGAATTGCCGAGGTCACGCCCTTCCCGGGTACAGGCACCACGACGGCGACGATTGCTTGTCCCAGGTTCGGATGAGGAACGCCGAACACGGCTGCCTCTGTCACGCGGCCGGTGGCATGCAACACTTCTTCGATCTCGGTCGGGCTCACGCGATAACCTGATACCTTGATCATTTCGTCGCGGCGGCCAATGAAATAGAGGAACCCTTCCGCATCCATGCGCACCGTGTCGCCGGACCAGACAGCGATCTCGCGCAGGGGCAGGCCGGCATGCGCACCAGGCAGCGGACGAAAGCGCTCGGCAGTCTTGTCCGGGTTATTCCAGTATCCGAGCGCTACGTGCACGCCCCGGTGCACCAGTTCACCCGGCTCATCCACCGCGCACGGGCTGCCGTCCGGTCGCACCACCAGAATTTCTGCCCCCGGAATCGCACGGCCAATGGAATCCGGGCGCCGTTCTAGTTCGGATGGCGGGAGGAAGGTCGAGCGAAATGCCTCGGTCAACCCATACATCAGGAACACGCGCGCATCGGGCAGAATATGCCGCAACGATTCCAGCACATTGCGCGGCATCGCCCCGCCTGAATTGGTCAAATAACGCAGCGTGGTATGGCGGGGCCATCGTTGTTGCGCGAACTGTATCCACAATGGAGGAACGGCCGCCAGACCGGTGATGCGCTCTTCCTCGACCGTCTTGATCACATCGCGCGGCAAAAGGTAATTCATCAATACCGCTGTCGCACCGCAGCAGAATGCGGTTGTCAACTGGCTCAAGCCGTAATCGAAACTGAGAGGCAGCACTGCCAGGATGCGGTCGCTTGCGGTATTTTCCAGGTACTGGACAACACTCTTGGCGCCGGCGACAAGATTACGATGCGACAGCACCACGCCCTTGGGGCGACCTGTGCTGCCCGAGGTGTACAGGATCGCTGCCATGTCGCTGTCGATGCAGCGGTGCGGGGTTATCGAGCGGGCATCCGAGAGGAAGTCTTCCCATTGCACGAGACGCGCTGCAGCGAACGATGGCCAAGCTTCGACGTCATCAACGACAACGATGGTATGCAGGTCGCCACAGCGTGGCAGCACCGGGGCCAACATGTGCAAACGCTGTGCGGACGTCACCAGAATGCGCACATTACAATCAGCGAGAATGTGGGCGACCTGATTGGCCTTCAGCAGGGGGTTAATCGGGACGAAAACGCCGCCGGCAGTGGACGCGCCGAACAGGGCGACCACCGTCTCGATGCGTTTATCCAGGAAAACGCCCACGCGCTCGCCGCGCGCAAGTCCGGCGGATAACAATCCAGATGCCATCCGGTCCATGTGCCCTGCCAGCTGCCCATAGCTGAGCCGGCGATCCCGATCGACCAGCGCCTCCGCGTCCGGTGTGGCGCGCGCGCGGTCGAACACGAACTGGTGGATGAGCCCGTTCACTTGATTGCCTTCACTTGATCCCGTGCCGGCTCATCAAGTCATAAATGGTCGGACGGCTAACCCCGAGCAATTCCGCTGCCTTGACGATATTGCCGTCCACCCTTGCCAGCGACTTGACGAGCGCCTTGTATTCCGCGTCGTCGCGTGCCTGCCTCAGGTTGATGAAATCATTCTCTTGCGCGGGCGGCACCAATCCGAGATCGTCGGCGGTAATCTGCGGCCCCTCGGCCATGATGACCGCGCGCTTGATGCAATTTTCCATTTCTCGCACGTTGCCGGGCCAGGTATGCGCTTCGATCGCAGCCAGCGCATCATCGCTGAAACCTAATGCAGAGCGGCGCTGCAACGCGGTGAACTTGTTCTTGAAATGATGGGCGAGCAAGGTGCAATCTCCAATGCGCTGCCGCAGTGACGGCACGGTCAGCACAATTTCGCACAGGCGATAGTACAAATCCTCCCGGAAGCGCCCCTGGCTGACCAGATCCTGCAGGTTCTGGTGGGTCGCACAGACAATACGTACATCGACTGGAATTTCAGCTCGCCCGCCAACACGCTCTATCACCCGCTCCTGCAAAAAGCGCAGCAGTTTGGCTTGCAAGGAAAACGGAAGATCCCCCACCTCGTCAAGGAAAAACGTGCCGCCGTTGGCCATCTCGATCTTGCCCAGCGTTTGCTTTACAGCGCCCGTAAATGCCCCCTTTTCGTAACCGAACAATTCACTTTCAAGCAAAGTTTCTGGAATGGCTGCGCAATTGATCGCGACGAACCGCTTATCGCGCCGCGGACTTAACTGATGTACCGCGCGCGCTAACAACTCCTTGCCTGTTCCGCTACTGCCCAACAGCATGACAGTCGCTGTTGATGGCGCGACCTTTTCGACGCTGCGGCAAAGCTTGAGCATGCCGGGGTCGCGGCTGACGATGCCGGCCATCGGCCCGTCATCCTGCGCCTGCAGCAGGCGGCGATTTTCCTGTTGCAATGCATGCAGGTGAAATGCGCGTTCGATCACCATCCCCAATGTAGTGCTGTCGAACGGTTTTTGGTGGAAATCATAGGCTCCCATGGACACGGCCTTCACGGCATTGACACGATCCTGATTGCCAGTCAGGACGATGACTTTGGTATCTGGGGCCATTGCCAAAATCTGCTGCAGGGTCGCCAATCCCTCCGTCACGCCGTCTGCATCGGGCGGCAAGCCGAGATCCATCGTGACGACGGCCGGTTCATGCCTCCGGATTTGGGCGATCGCGCTTTCCCTGTCGCCGGCAATCTGTATATCATAGGCTTCGAAGCTCCAGCGCAATTGCTTTTGCAGCCCGGGGTCGTCTTCGATGACTAGAAGTTTTTTCCTGTTGCCGCTCATGCGGTTATCTCCCTGGCCTTTTTCTATGCGGCGGCAGCCGCAAACTTGTGGTCGTATTGGTGAATTGGTAGCGACACCCTGAAAGTGGTTCCGCATGAAGGAACACTATGTACGTCGATCTCGCCGCCAAGCAAACGAACATACGCACGACTCTCGAACACTCCGATTCCCATTCCTGCCGTCTTCGTCGATTCGAAAGGCGTAAACAACTTGTCACGGATGAATTCCTCGGTCATGCCGTGCCCGGAATCCTGTACCTCGATCACTGCGTGGTCGCCGCTCCTGCATAACCGTACGGCGACCGTACCGGAACGGGGCGTTGCTTCGATCGCATTCTGAACCAGATGGCCCAGTACCCGTTCAAGCCGCGCATGATCGGCTAGCACTACAAGATCCGGTGTATCGAGATGAAGTACTGGCTTGAAGTCGAAGGAAGACTTTTGCTGGACCGCTTGCATCAAGATATCGGTGAGCAGCACGGGAGCAAATGTGTCCGTTTCTGGCCCGCGGCTCAATTTCTGAAGCAGTAGTTTCATTTTTTTGACGGATAGATCCACTGTTTCCAGCATGTCGGCCTGGAACTCCGGGTTATCCTTGTGCCTTTCCGCATTCGTCAGCATCAGGGACAGTTGCGAAATCAGGTTCTTCAAGTCGTGCACGATGAACGTCGACATCCGTGTGTACGATTCGAACTGGCGCGCCACCATGAGGGCATGTTGCGATTCACGTTGCGCCAAATAGCTTGCGGCTTGGGCTCCGGCAATCTTGAGCAAGTCGATTGCTTCCCAATTGAGCTTCATCCTGCTGCGCGGCCGGCCGAGCACCACGAAACCGAATAGCTGACGCTCCAAAAGCAGCGGTACCACCAGCCATGCCGCACGCATATTTGCGAGCCATTCAGGAAGAATGAGGCCTTCATATTTCTCCGGACAGGCTTCATACTCCTGCAAGTCGATCACCCACTGTGTGTTCTCGAGATAACCGCATAATGAACCGTCCAACGGCGCGGCATGGTGAATTGGCGGCATGTTCCAATGGGTTACCGATTCGCACGCCCCACTGTCGTCCTTGCGGAGGAAAAGTGCGCCGGAGGGGCTTTCCATTGGCTGGGCGATCGCTTCTATGGTGCGCTCGTTCAACCCGGCGCCCGCATCCGACAGGGCGCGCGTAAAACGGATCCATTCTTCCCGATAATCGTAGCGATAGCTATAGAAGTGCTTGCTGATGAACACCCGCAGCCAGGCGCGTGCCGAGCCAGAGAACAATGCCGCAAACAGCAGGATGGCGGCGCCGAACAGGAAAGCCACTTGCATTACTGTGCCCCAGGTGCCGCCGAACAGGCGCAAGTAATAGCCGGCTGCTGCCATGGCCAGCAGATAAGCAGCGGAACCGATGATGACTGCGGAGTGAAACAGCACGGTGCGCGATATCGCAAGTGCCTTGGACCATCGCGGATTGCGCGCCGCGGATATCGCGATCAACGGCGCGGTCAAGGCATCGGCCAGCCCGCGTGCCGCCCAAATTTCGAGGTTAATACGATGAAACAACATCGCGTCGCTATAGAGGTAAAAATCGTAGGCAAACAGGCCACCGATGCCCAGGCAGGCATATTTGATCGCCCATCGCTCCTCCTGTGCCGAATTGCGGTACAACTGCTCGACCAGCAGCATGTTCAATACTGCCGCTGCTGTTCGGCCAACAATGATGACCATAAATCCGCCTGCCCCTCCGATGTAAGCAGGATTAATACGCAGGAAGATGGTGGCCCCGAGGAGAAGAAAGCAAAAGAGGCCGATACCGGCGAGTGGAAACACGCTCGCTGTCGACATGCTTCGCTTTCCCGTGCGCAGTTGTCCCAGCACTGACAGCAGAAAGAACGCCCAAGCGGCGCTACGCAGTATTTCCAACACTTCAGACAGCCAAATCAGCGACTGGCCTTCCATGGCGACGGCTACCGTGGAAGCGCCCCACGCAGCCGTCAACAGGCACGCCCCGGCCAGTTCTGCTGCATGCAGTCGTGCACGCCAGCGCGTAAGCAAGAGCAGGGAGAGAATCAGAAAGGCTAAGGCGGCAAGGACATAACTCGCGGCCACGATACTGGTCGACATCTATGTCATTCCCGGCTTCACCGGCTTCCCTTGGCAAACAAAACGACCTGCAAGGTTTCAACCAGTATCAACAGGTCGAGGAAAAGACTATGGTTCTTTACGTAGTACAGATCGTATTGAAGTTTCTGAATCGCATCCTTAACCGAGGAGCCATACTGATAACGTACTTGCGCAAAGCCTGTAATGCCCGGCTTGATGGTATGTCGCACGTTGTAGTAAGGGATTTTTTCGTTAAGCTGCTGAACGAAGTAGGGGCGTTCCGGACGTGGTCCGACAAAGCTCATTTCTCCTTTCAACACATTGATGATCTGCGGCAGTTCGTCTATGCGCAGCTTGCGAATAATGCGTCCCACTCGTGTCGTGCGTGCGTCGTTGGTGGCCGCCCATTGTGGCGTGCCGCTCTGTTCCGCATCACTTCGCATACTGCGGAATTTCAGAACGAAGAAATTTCTGCCATTCTTGCCGACCCGCTCCTGCCGGTAGATGATCGGCCCCTGGTCTTCAAGAGAGATGCACAGCGCTGTCAGTAGCATGACCGGCAATGACAAGCCAAAGATAAGCAGACTGACGGTCAGATCGAAGGTGCGTTTGCATACGTTACGAAGAGTGTCCTGCTTGAAGCCATCACCGTAAATCAGCCAGCTCGGATAGAGGCTGTCGATACGAATCTGGCGCGCCTCGCGTTCAATAAACGCTGCAGCGCCGGTGACCTTGATTCCGTTGAGCTTGCATTCGAGCAGATCATGCAGCGGGAAACCGCCACCGCGCTGATTCTGGGTCGACACCACGATTTCACGCACGCTGTGCTTCTTCGCAATCGAGAATAGCGACTCGTCGGCAGGCAGGATCGCCGAGGAAGACACCAGGCATTCTTCCATGCGAAGCGGTACGAAGCCGACGATGTTGTACTTCTTCGACAACCCCTTGTCCTCTGCAAGGTTGCTGCACTCTTTCGCAAGAGCCCCTTCACCGACAAAAATGAGGCGCGACTCCAGAACGCTCAGCTCGAAAGTCCGGAAAATAACAGTCCGCAACGTCAAAATTGTCACCGCGGCACCGATGGCAGCAATCGCAAGGACGCGCAGGTCGAAATACATGTCCGGCAACAGCTGAAGCAACACGGCAGCCATGCCAAAGCCCAGTGCGGCGGATGGAGCAAGACGCAACGCCGTCATCGTCGCAGTCGGCTTGCCTTCCAAATGGTAGAGGCCGAACGCAGCCATGCTGAACACGGTGGTCAACGCGAAACCGGACGCCGATGCAAAGAAAGTCTTATCCATCGGCCGGACAGGATAGCCATACGCAACAAGGATGTCGTGCGCACCGTACAGCGAAAAAATCAATGTAAAGATCTCGATGAGCAGTAGTGCTGACACCAACTTGGAAACATAGTGATTGAAGATCTTTACCATGACTCACTCCGACAGGTCATTCATTGCGCTATTTTGTGCGGTGGCGGACGCGGCATCTCACATCGGTCGTGATGCACTATGCTTCCAAGTACGGGGGCTTTTTTACTGTTAGTCAATTCGAATGACGTAACTTAACTTTTGATACCTCGTGCATTCTTGAGAAAGCGCAATTAAGTTACAGCCTGTAATACTTTGCGGAAGGGTGTCTGCGGAGAATCAAATTGCCAACGGGGAACAAAGTACAGTGACTAAGTACTGGAATACTTTGCTGGGCGGGGCCTACTTATAGCTGACCGGACTCAGCGCTCAAATATATGTCAATGTGAACGAGAACATCACACTGCGACAAAATGTGTAATCCTCGCCCCAATAACGTGGGCAGGATTGCTCCCGGCTTCCGGGCGCCAAGGCTGCATATCAACTGGACGCAATGTCTCCACGCCCACGCGATACCATGATCGGCCGTGCAGTCCATATGCCCTCCATCCCGCCCGCTTTCCCCTTGACCCTTGCAACACCAGCAATACACGTGGTGTTCCTGCAACAAATCAATGGATCTCAATCAAGCTCCCGCCTCATATCGGAATTTTCAATTTCCTCTTGGAAATAACCGACGGTATGCTGAGAACTGCCATCATCTCGACATTGGCAAACCCGTTGAAAAGCGGGGACGCAAAGCTTCTGGTCTACTGGCCTGGCGCCTATGACAGCAGAGCTGCACAGAGTGAATGACACTGGAAGAACGCGTTCTTCCTGATCGCCTGTCCCCCTC
This sequence comes from Noviherbaspirillum autotrophicum, assembly GCF_000818395.1. Classification (GTDB taxonomy): domain Bacteria; phylum Pseudomonadota; class Gammaproteobacteria; order Burkholderiales; family Burkholderiaceae_D; genus Noviherbaspirillum; species Noviherbaspirillum autotrophicum. Next base: position 2,608,497 of record NZ_JWJG01000028.1, read on the forward strand.
GCAGCTGCCCAGCCACCATTTCGCACCCGAAGTCGTTCGCCCCTCTCTTTTCTCGCTCGCCGTCGGGACTACCGGGCCGCGCCAACGCGGCATTCTAGAGAGAGCGTTATGCATGCAAAGGAAGTACCCCGAAGTGGAGGCAAGCCGGCGATGTCGTACAAGGCCGGCGCAAACATGCTGCGCCTTGGGCAGGCGGTGGCATGCATCATTGTTGCGATGCTGCTAGGCGCGTGTTCCGGTGCATTGCCGTTCCAGTCCGACGGTCAGGCCCAGCCGAGCGCGTCTGCGACTTACGGTGCGCCGGGCAAATCGAAGCACATGCGCGCCACCACCGCCCGCGACATCCTGGCCGAATGGGGCACGTTCGGCATCGAGCGCAAAGCCGCCAGGCGGGGTCGCGTGCCTGACGCAATCCGCAGTTACGACGATCCGCCCGAACTCGCCATGTCGGTCGACGACATCATGGCCAACGCGGTATGCCACTCCTGCGATCAAAAGCCATATCACCAGATGGTGCTGAATGCATCGCAACAGCATGGCGTGCCGGCCAGCCTGATTCATGCCGTCATCCAGAAGGAATCCGGCTACAACCCGAGCGCCACCTCGAAACGGCATGCGCGCGGCCTGATGCAGATCACGCCGCAGACGGGTCGCTTCGTCGGCGTGCGCGACAGCCGGCGGCTGTACGATCCCCAAACCAACATCAATGCCGGCGCGGCCTACCTGAAATACCTGATGAGCATGCACGACACTGTCGACAAGGTACTCGCCGCCTACAACTCGGGACCGGGCAACGTGCGAAAGTACAAGGGCGTTCCGCCCTTTAGGGAAACCAAGCGCTATGTGAAGGATGTGAAGAAGTATTACGCCAGCGCAGCGATCCGGCCGCGCTGAACGCCTGTCGCGGCTCAGGCCGCGACATACTGGCTGATTTCGCGCTAGTGACGCTCTGACACACATACCAGCGCGAAACCGAACTGGCACTAGCTGTTTGACCAAACGCATGCACATGCCGCTTGCGGAAACATCAATCAGCACGCTATTGATCGTGGGGATGCTTGCCGCCATGACCAGCGCGGACGCGTCGCCTATACGCATTCGTTTTACACCCTGGCGGGCGACTTCAGCAGCCTGGACGCCACCGGCACGGCCGACGTCACCAGCCTCGGCCTGTCCTATCCGCTGATCCGCTCGCAGCAGCGCAACCTGGTGCTGGCGGCCAGCTTCGAGCACAAGCAGCTCAAGGACCGGCAAGGCGCGGCCGGCACCAGCAGCAGCAAGACCAGCTCCGGCATACCGGTCGCGTTGAGCTTCGACGTGCGCGATCAGCTGTACCGCGCCGGCATCACCTACGGCGCGCTGTCCTGGACCCGCGGCAGCGCGAACCTGGACGACACCTTGCAGGGAACGGACCAGAATACGGCGCGCAGCTCGGGCAGCTTCAACAAGTTCAATCTCGATCTCGCCCGCATTCAATCGCTGGCCGAACACGTCGACCTGTACGGCCGTGCATCGGCGCAATGGACCGGCAAGAACCTGGATTCGTCGGAGAAGTTCGGCCTGGGAGGCATCAACGGCGTGCGCGCCTATCCGAGCGGCGAGGGATTCGGCGACGACGGCTGGCTGGCGCAACTCGAGCTGCGCTACGCGGCGGGGCCGTATACGCCCTTTCTCTTCTATGACACGGGGCGGGTGAAGATCAATCACGATCGATGGACCGCGGGCGACAACCATCGCAGCGTTGCCGGCGGCGGCGCGCCGCGCTCGGACACGCAGGATCGCGTCCCGATGGCCTGGGGCAGCGTGCAGTACCGCTTCTGATGCTGTCGCTGTGGCGCCGCGCAAGGCGGCGTCACAGCGTTACTGAATCGCCGAGGCCGAGTTCATCCGCTGGCGGAGCGCGAACTTCTGGATTTTTCCGGTCGAGGTTTTCGGCAGCGAGCAAAACACGATGTCCTTGGGCACCTTGAAGTGCGCGAGCATGCTGCGGCAATGCTTGATCAGCTCCTCCGCCGTGGGCTGCGCGCCCGGCCGCAGCTCGATGAAGGCGCACGGCACTTCGCCCCACTTGTCGTCGGGCTTGGCCACCACGGCCGCCACCATCACGTCCGGATGGCGGTACAGCACTTCCTCCACCTCCAGCGACGAAATATTTTCGCCGCCGGAGATGATGATGTCCTTGGAACGGTCCTTGATCTTCACATAGCCGTCCGGCTGCACCACCGCCAAGTCGCCGGTGTGGAACCAGCCGTCGGCGAAGGCCTCCTCGGTGGCCGCCGGATTCTTCAGGTAGCCCTTCATGACGAGATTACCGCGGAACATGATCTCGCCCATGGTTTCGCCGTCCCACGGCACCGGCTGCATGGTGGCGGGATCGAGCACCGTGATCGCTTCCTGCATGTGGCTGCGCACGCCCTGGCGGCTGTTCAAGGCGGCACGTTCGGCCAGCGGCAGGTCTTCCCAGCTGTCATGCTTAGCGCATACCGAGGCCGGGCCGTAGGTTTCGGTCAGGCCGTAGACGTGGGTGAGGCTGAAACCCAGGCGCTCCATGCCTTCGATGATGGCCGCCGGCGGCGCGGCGCCCGCCACCATCGCCGACACCTTGTGCGCCAGACCGCTGCGCACGTCCTCCGGCGCGGAGATCAGCATGCCCAACACGATCGGCGCGGCGCAGAAGTGCGTGACGCGATGCGCGCGGATGAGCGCGAAGATCTGCCTGGCGTCGATCTTGCGCAAGCACACGCTGGTGCCGGCATTGGCCGCCATGGTCCAGGGGAAGCACCAGCCGTTGCAGTGAAACATCGGCAGCGTCCACAGATAGGTCGCATGCGGCGGCATGCCCCAGCCGACGATGTTGGACGTCGCGTTCAGATAGGCGCCGCGGTGGTGGTACACCACGCCTTTCGGGTTGCCGGTGGTGCCGGAGGTGTAGTTGAGCGCAATCGCGTCCCACTCGTCGGTCGGCAGGCACCAGGCGAACTGCGGATCGCCCTCGCGCAGGAAGGCTTCATATTCGATCTCGCCGAGGAACTTGCCGCCATCATGCAGGGCGTCGTCGACGTCGATCACCAGCGGGCGAGGTCCGTCCAGAAGCGCCAGTGCCTGCTCGACCGTCGCGGAAAACTCGCGGTCGGTCAGCAGTACCTTGGCCGCGCCGTGACGCAGCATGAAGGCGATCGCTTCCGCGTCAAGCCGGGTATTGAGGGTGTTGAGCACCGCACCCGCCATCGGCACGCCGAAGTGCGCCTCGTACATGGCCGGGATATTGGGCAGCATGGTCGCCACCGTGTCGCCGGCGCCCACGCCGCGTCGCGCCAGGGCCGAAGCCATCCGCCGGCAGCGCTCGTAGGTCTGCTGCCAGGTGTAGTGGGTGTCGCCGTGGATAAGCGAGGTGCGCTGCGGATAGACCTGCGCCGTGCGCTCCAGGAAACTGAGCGGGGACAGCGGCGTGTAGTTCGCCGCATTCTTGTCCAGGCCGAGGCTGAACGGATTGTCTTGCATGGTCAGACGTCTCCTCTGATGGTTATTGCGCGCCATAATTTCAGAGGAATTTTTCCCGACTATGTGTGAAATGTAACGAATGTTTGCAACATTTCGCCGAAGTGATAGCCGGCATGGAATCTGATCTAGAATGCGGGAATCCGAACCGACTCCTGCCATGCAAGCCCATCCGCCAGGCACGCCATCCTCCCCCCCGTCCGAGCCGCAACGCCATGAAATGCTGGCCGTCGGGCTGAACCTGCTGGACCAGGGGCTGACCGTATTCGACGTCGACCTGCGCCTGGTCGCATGGAACCAGGCTTTCCTGCGCCTGCTCGATTTCCCAGACGAGCTGGCCTATGTCGGCGCGCCATTCGACTCCTTCATCCGCTACAACGCCCGGCGCGGCGAATACGGCCCCGGCGACGTCGAGCACCAGGTGGGCGAACGCGTCGCCGCCGCCCGCACCTTCAGCGCGCACTACACCGAACGCGAGCGGCCGGGCGGGCAGATCATCGCCGTGCGCGGCGAGCCGCTGCCGCACCGCGGCTTCATCACGCTCTATACCGACATCACCGCGCAGCGGCGCTACGAGCGGCTGGCGCGCGAACAGAATGCCGAGCTCGAACAGCGCGTGCAGGAACGCACCCGCGAGCTGCAGGCGACCACGGCGGCGCTGCGCCGCAGCGAGGAGCGGCTCAGCCTGATCACCGACCGTGTGCCGGCCCTGATCGGCTATTTCGACCGGCACCAGATCTACCGCTACGCCAATCAGGGATACGCCGACTGGTTCGGGCGCAGCAAGGACAACATCGTTGGCCACCCGATCCGGGAAGTGATCGGCGAGCGCATCTACCGCGAGATCCTGCCTTCCATCGAGCGCGCCATCGGCGGCCAGCAGGCCACCTACCAGTACGCCATGGAGAACCGGGAAGGACGCAGCGTGCATGCGCGCAGCATGCTGGTGCCGGAATTCGACGGCAACGGCGACGTGCTCGGCTGCTTCGTGCTGTCCGTCAACATCTCCGAAATCAAGCGCGCCCAGGCAGCGCTGGTGCAGGCGCAGAAAATGGAGGCGGTGGGGCAGCTGACCGGCGGCCTGGCGCACGATTTCAACAACCTGCTGACGGTCGTGATCGGCAACCTTGCCGCGCTCAAGGAGCGCCACTCGCAGGACGACGTGGCCACCTTCCTCGACCCCGCGCTCAAGGCGGCCCACCGCGGCGCCGAGCTGATCCGCCGGCTGCTGACGTTTTCCCGCCAGCAGCCGCTGGAACCGCGCCCGGTCGACGTGGTGGAGCTGGTGGAGGACACGGTGACACTGTTGACGCGCTCGCTGCCGGAGACCATCCGCATTTCCACCCACGCCGCGCTGCCGCTGCTGTTTGCGCGCACCGACGCGCACCAGCTGGAGAATGCGCTGCTCAACCTCGCATTCAATGCGCGCGACGCGATGCCGCGCGGCGGGCAGCTGCACATCGAGCTCGCGCCGCTGACGGTAAGCGCCGACATGCAGGTCGAATGCGACGTCGCGCCCGGCAGCTATGTCCAGCTCTCCGTATCCGACAACGGCGCGGGCATGGACGCCAACACCGCGGCACGCGCTTTCGAGCCGTTCTTCACCACCAAGCGCTTCGGCTCCGGCAGCGGGCTGGGGCTGTCGATGGTCTACGGCTTCGCCAAGCAGTCGTGCGGCAGCGCGCGCATCCAGAGCGAGCCCGGCAGCGGCACCACGGTGCGCCTGCTGCTGCCGCGCTGCGAGGCCGCCGCCGCGTCGCCGCACTACGGAACCGGTGCGGCTGCGCCCGCCGCGAACCGCCGGCCGCTGGTGCTGCTGGTGGAAGACGACGACGCCGTGCGCACGGTGGTACGCAACCAGCTCACCGATCTCGGCTATCCCGTGCTGGAGGCGCAGGACAGCGCCGAGGCGCAATCCATGCTGCACAGCGTGCCCGACATCGGCATCCTGGTTTCCGACATCGTCATCCCCGGCGACATGAACGGGCGGGAAGTCGGGCGCATGACGCGCGAGCGCTACCCGCATATCCGCGTCGTGCTCATCAGCGGCTATGCGGACGACACTGGTAGTAGCGGCGGCGCGCCGGAGCCGGCGCTGTTCGTTCTGAAAAAACCCTTTACCAAAGCGATGCTGCAGGCGGCGCTGGATACGGAAATGCGATGACCGGACTGCCCGCCCACGACAGCCACGGAAAGATCGTCTACGTCGTCGAAGACGACGCGGACGTGGCCCGCCTGATCCGCGCCACGCTGCAGGATTTCGGCTTCGGCATCGTGGTCTGTCCGGCCGCGGCCGACCTGTTCCGCCGCATCGGCCGGCAGGCGCCAGACCTGTGCATCGTCGACCTGGGCCTGCCCGACATGGATGGCATGGACGTGGTGCGGCAGCTGCGCGAGCGCTGCGACTGCGGCATCCTGATCCTGACCGGGCGCGGCTACGTGGGCGACCGCATCATGGGGCTAGAGCTGGGGGCGGACGACTATGTCGCCAAGCCGTTCGACCCGCGCGAGCTGGTGGCGCGGGTGCGCAGCATCCTGCGCCGCACCGCCTCGCCGGCCGCCGGGCAGCGCAAGGCGCCGAGCACGGCACTGTTTGCCGGCTGGTCCTTCCACACCGGCAGCAACACGCTGGCCGCTCAGGATGGCCGCGAATGGAGCCTGAGCACGGCCGAAGCGCAGCTGCTCAAAACCTTCATCGCGCACCCGAACCGCATCCTGAGCCGCGAACAGCTGCTGTGCGAGCGCGATGTCTCGCCCTTCGACCGCAGCATCGACGTGCGCATCTCGCGCCTGCGCCGCAAGCTGGAAGCCGATCCGCAGAATCCGAAGCTGATCCGCACCGTGTACGGCGCGGGCTACCTGTTTGCTGCGGATGTGAGCTGGAGTTAAATCAGTCCGCCGCGGAACGACACGCCGACCACGACGAACAGCACCGACAGCGCCGTAACCAGCCTGATCCTGCGTCCCATGACGGGCAGCGTCTTGGCGCTGAGCCTGGGGATGATGCGCAATCTTGCATCGATCGCCAGGAGCACGGTCGCCGTCAGCAACGCCAGCTTGAACAGGATAAGCATCGCCGGCGGCCCTGCCATGGAAAACCAGGCGGAGACATCCGGCAGCATGGCATGCGCCATCCACAGCCCTGACGCCGCCTGGATCAGCAGCGCCGGCATGCCGATGCGTTCATACCCCGACTCGAAAGCGAGGAGGATGGCGGGGTCGCGCGCGGCGAGCGCGCGCGGCAGCACCGACAGGGCAAGCACCAGGTGACCGCCGGTCCATACCGTCGCGGCGAGCACATGTAGAAGAAGAATATAGCTATACATCGGGGGAGAGGGTTGGTGTGGAGGTCTAGCAGCTAAGTTGACCTGCTTACGTTGGAGGTAACCGAATCGACAGAAAGCTGCGCTTTTTTCCCGATCTGGTGGACGGACTTGTTATGTTGCACGGCGTACACCCAGCAATACGGCTTCGAGGTCTGTTTGTGCTACCGATGAACTGCCGAGCGCATCTTGACGCATTGCCACCACCATCTCAGTGAAGGCGCCGCACTGTTCCTTGGTGTTCATGGCGGCGCCCAAGCGTTCAAATGCTGCAAATGCTGAGATCACTGCAGGGGCGCCATAGAGCGAGATTCTGCATTTTGCATCTGCGGTTTTGGCACCTAGCTGTCGCCCTTCTATGGAACTTTTCTGGTGTCCAAGATTTGCGTGCTCACTTACACACTGTAAATAATCAGCGTATGCCTTTGCTCGGAGATCGCGCTGGTGCTTTTTGTTGTCGAGGTGCCGTGTGAACAGGAACTGCAATACAGCTCCGACAACAAGACCAATTAAAGAAACGACCGTGGTATTCACCTGGCATCCTTTGCAACATAACGATTCCGTTGACCCGCACTACGGTGTCGGAGTCGAACAACAAGTTAAGCCCACAAGTTAAAGTGCTGAGTACGAAGCTACGACGCGACGAAGTTTCGGCAAAACCACTAAGCGTGCCCCTCCACGGTTCGCAACTGCATAATAGCCAACATTATTCCATGCAGCGTCAATGACCTTCTTAATCTCAGCATTGCCTACTGCACATTTCAGACCGGCGCATGCCCCATTTGGCGAGTCCACTGATGTCCAATTCTCCGGCAAGGGTGTTGTATGCCAAGGGTTATAAGCTATCTTATAGCGACCTTCTTTTTGAGGTTCACTAGCCCGCTCGAAAAATTGAATTCTTTCTCGCTCGATTTCGCTTACCGTATCCTTTGAAAGTTCGAAAACCGCAACGCCTCCAGCGCAATTCCCCGAGAATAGCCAGTAGCCGTGAATAAAAACTAGGCCGTCTGTATGAATCTCGGCGGGCAGCATCTCCCTAAACATCCCTCACTTGCCGAACTCACAAGTAGTGTAAGTCGTCGCAATGATTGCAATACCAATCCACAAAAAATACTTTGACGCTTGCATTTCGACTCTGCTGAATTTTTACGTAGTTAGACTTAACTGTTTATTTGGACGGACAAATAAAAATTCGTGAAAGGCGGATAGCCATGCCGGCGGTTTGCACGGAACCGAGTGTAGAAGGAAATGACTCTTGCGGCAACGATGCCGAGTAGGGAGCGCATATCAAGCGCGAAGAGGAAATGGGCCGTTGCTGATTCTTCGTACAACAACGCAAGCAGCGCCCCACGCGCCCGGTCATTGCCGGGTGCGCATTATTGGGCTGATGCCGCGCTAACGCCGCGAATAGTAATCGACCACGGCCTTGATTTCTTCCGGCGTCATCTGCCGCACCACGTTTCGCATCTGGCCGTGGATGTCGTTATGGCGGGTGCCGTTGGCGAAGGCGGCAAGCTGCGTGTGCAGGTATTGCGCCGGCTCGCCGTCGAGCGTGGGACTGGCGGTCTTGCGGTCGCTGCCGCCATGACAGGAGACGCAGGGCGGGATATTCCTCATGGGAGAGCCGATCTGCACGATCACCGGCGCTCTCAGCTGTTCCACCAGCGTCGGCGGCGGCGCAAGACGCGGCAGGTCGGCGTAATAGGCAGCCAGGTCGCGCATGTCCTGGTCGCTCAGGTTGCGCACATGCGGCGCCATGATTTCGCTGATGCGGTGCCCCGACTGGAAGTCGCGCAGCTGCTTGTAGACCGATTCGGCATTCTGCCCGGCCAGGTTGGGCGTGTTCGCGCCGCTCATGCCGCGCGCGCCGTGGCACATGGTGCAACGCAGCGCCAGCGTGGCGCCGCGCCCGACCGAGATCCGGTCCTCGGAAATCATCTGCGGCACGACGATCACGTCGCTCGAATGCACCCGGCCGGAGCCGACGTCCGCCGGCGCTGCGGCGGGGCCGGGGGCGCCGGCGGCGCGGCAGATCGCATCCCACAATCCGCCGATACTCTTGTCGTTCTGCGCATAAGGCATCCAGACGAAGCCGACCAGCGCGGCCACCAGCGCGGTGCCGGCCACGGCCGCAACCGAGCCGACGAACCACGGATTCTTCAGGGAGAAAAGCTGTTCGCTGCCGCTCATTTCTTGATCCCCACAGGTACGGCGGGCACGGAAGTCTCGGGTGTCGCCATCAGCTTGGCGATCGGGTATCCGTAGTTCACCAGTGTCAGCGCAATCATCAGCGCCAGCCAGAGCGCAAAGCTGTTCAGGGCGACCGGCACCCGGTGCGGCTGGTGCACCGGCGCAGAAAAGCGGAATTCGGGCAGCGTCACGCGGGCGGCGCGGTGCCCGCGCAGCAGGATGAGGATGAACAGCAGCGCCGAGACCACCAGCAGCAGGCCGCCGAAGAAGGTGATGGTGACCGACAGCGCCTGCGGCGCGATGGCTGGATCGCTGTAGTCGAAATACGCCATGCGGCGCGGAATGCTGAGGATGCCGACGTAGTGCCAGGGGAAGGTGACGACCAGCATGCCGATGAACCACAGCCACAGCTGCGCGCGCATCAGGCGCAGGCTCTCCAGCGCCTTGCCGGTCAAGTGCGGCCACAGGTCGTAGGCGATGGCGAAGTACATGATCACGATCGCGCCGCCGAAGATAAGGTGGAAGTGGCCGGTGATCCACTGCGTGTTGTGGATGGTGAAGTCGAGGCGGTAACTCATGTTGATGATGCCGCCGGCGCCGCCGAAGCCGAGCAGGATAAAGGAGAACGCCACCGCCAGCATCATCGGATTACGCCAGGGCAGCGCGGCGATCCAGCCAAACAGGCCGCGTCCGCCGCGCAGGCGCCCGGCGATTTCGACCGAGGCCGTGATCGTGAAGATGGTCAACAGCGTCGGCACCGAGACCATGCCGGTGAATACCGCATGCAGAAACTTGAAGCCTTCGCCGACCTGCGGGTCCTGGAATACATGGTGGATACCGATCGGCATCGAGAACACGAGGAACAGCACGAAGGCGACGCGCCCCATCATGTCGCTGTAGAGCCGCCCGCCGATGGCGCGCGGAATGAGGGTGTAGAACGCGATATAGGATGGAATCAGCCAGAAGTAGACGATCGCGTGCAGCGTCCACGAGAACAGCACGCGCGCCAGGCCGGCGTCGATGGTGGACTTGAAGCCGAGTGCGACCGGCAGGATCTGGAACAGGATTTCCAGCGCCGCGCCCACCGACGTCCAGGCCCACAGGTAGGCGCCGGCGACGTTGGCGAACATCGGCAGCGGCACCGGCGTGCCGGGATTGTCCCGCTTCCACAGGCGCAGGTTGACCGACATTAGCGCCACCCAGATCCAGGAGCCGACCACCACGAGCACCACGCCGAGGTAAAAGAACACGTTGCCGACCATCGGCGGATAGAAGGTGTACAAGACCGAGGCCAGCCCGAGCGCCACCGGCACCATCGCCACCACGGTGCCGAGCACCACCAGCGCAAAGCCGGCCCAGGCCCATTTGAGGCCGGCCAGCGGGCGCTTTAACGCCAGCTCGACGATCGCATAGCCAAAGCCCATCGCCACCAGTGTCGGAAACACATAGGCCATCGCCGAGCCGTGCGCGGTGACGGAGCGGTAGTACAGCTCGGGATTGCTCAGGCCGGCAAACAGCGGGCTGCGCACATACATCTGCCATTCGCCCAGCAGCAGCGCCAGCAGGAAGGCGGCAAAGGCAAACCAGAAGTGCGCAAGCACTAGTTTTCTACTGTTGAACACAGCTTTGCCTCCGCTCGGTTTGCGCCTGTTTGAAGAAGCTGTCGCGGTCGATGACCTTCACCCGCGCCCACATGCCGGCGTGGCCGACGCTGCAGAATTCGTGGCAAGGCATCACATGCATGCCCGGCTTCCTGAAGCGCGCCTGGAAGGTCGAGATATAGCCGGGTTCGAGCATGACATTGACGTTGGTGTCGGCGATGATGAAGCCGTGGATGACGTCGGCGCTGGTGCCGCGGAACCGGACCGGCGTGTTGTCCGGCACGACAATGCATTGGGGCACGAAGGAATACTGCTGGCCGACCAGACGCACGGTGACAGAGCCGTCCGGCTCGACGGCCGAACCGAGGTTGTCCTCCACGAATTCGCCGGTCAGGTGCAGGGTGGTTGGATTGATCGTTTCGACGCGGCGGGCCGGCATCATGACCCAATGCAGGCTAGCAAAGGCGATCATCACCAGCAGCAAGCCGATGACGACCATCACGAACACGGCCCAGCGCAGCTCGGCTTGCGCGGCGACGTCCTCGCCATGGTTTCCGGGTGCGGTCGCCATGGCTAGTTCCTGGGCACAAAAACGAAGAGGTAAAAGGCGAACCAGATCGCCAGCACGATCAGCACCGCCACGCCGGCCAGGGCCATCGCACCGCGCGGGCCCTGCCGCACGACGTCGTCAACTGCTCGCTGGTCCGCGTCGGCCGCCGCCGGATTGTTATCGAGTGTCTCGTGGAACATCGGTCTCGTTTACTCCATGGTGACGACGCGCAGCGCATTGGCTTCGCGCGGGGTGACGGGGCCGCCATGGTTGCCCCAGGCGGTGCGGATATAGGTGACCACGGCGGCCACTTCCACGTCCGATAATTCCTGCGCAAAGGGTGGCATACCGTAGGGCATCGGATTCTTTCTGGTGCCCGGCGGATAGCCGCCGTTTAACACCATCCGGATCGGATTGACGGCCGATTCCATTTCGATCGACTGATTGTTGGCCAGCGGCGGATAGTGCGGCGGCATGCCGCGCCCGTCGCTGGCATGACAGACCGCGCATTTTGCCTCGTACACGCGCCGCCCTTCGGAAAACACCTGTACCGCGTCCGGCGTATTGGGCAGCTGGTTCGGCCCGTTCGCCGAGGTTTCCTTGTCGGGCAGGCTCTTCAGGTAGACCGCCATCGCCCGCACATCCTCGTCGCTGAGGTACTGCAGGCTGTTGTAGGTCACTTCCGCCATCGGCCCGAACACCACGCTGCGCCGCGACACCCCGGTCTGCAGCAAGTCCATGATGTCGCGGATGTCCCACTCGCCCAGCCCCGCTTCCCGGTTCGACGTCAGCGACGGCGCGTACCAGTGCTGCATCGGGATCAGCCCGCCCTGGAACGCCTTGGCTTCGGAAGACCCGCCCAACGCATTGATCGGGGTGTGGCACATCGCGCAATGGCCGAGCCCCTGCACCAGGTAGGCGCCGCGGTTCCACTCGGCCGACTTGGTCTTGTCCGGCTGGTATTCGCCTTCCTCGAAGTACAGCGTGCGCCAGCCGATCAGCAGCGCGCGATTGTTGTAGGGGAAACGCAGTTCGTGCGGCCGGTTTTGCTGCGTCACCGGCGGCACCGACTTGAGATAGGCGAAGATGGCGTCGGAGTCGGCGCGCGTGACCTTGGTGTAGGACGCAAACGGCATGGCCGGATACAGGAGCGAACCGTCGCGCGAGCGGCCGGTATGCATCATGTTGTAGAACTCGGCGGCGGTCCACCGGCCGATGCCGGTTTTCGGGTCCGGCGTGATGTTGGGCGCATAGAGCGTGCCGAACGGCGTGGGCAGGGCGCGGTTGCCGGAGAAAATCGGTTTACCGGGAACAGTGTGGCAGGCGATGCAGTCGCCGGCCTGCGCCAGGTAGCGCCCGCGCTCGACCTGGGCAGCGGAGGTGGTCGGCGGCGACTGCGGTTGGGATTGGCCTGCGACAAGGAAGGCACCGACCATGAACAGGCAAGCCGCCGCAACCATCATGCGATTTCGCCGAATTGTCATTGGCACCGTGAGATCTCCTTGCTAGTGCTGCTGGCTGCCGCAGGCAAGCGGCAGGCGTTCGGACGAAGCCTTCAGCGGCCGGGTATCGGCCGGAACCGGCATGGAGGACAGCCAGCCCGCCACGGCGGCCACTTCGGCTTCCGTCAGGCGTGCGGCGATCAGCTGCATGCAGTCCGGCTCCAGCGCGGTGCGGGTGCCATAGCGCCAGGCGCCGAGCTGGGCGCTGATGTAGTCGAAGCGCAAGCCGATCAAGCCCGGGATGCCGGGCTCGCGCCCGCTCAGGTTGGGGCCGTGGCAGGCGACGCAGGCCGGTATCTTGCGCCCGGGGTCGCCTTGCATCACGATGCTCTTTCCGCGCTGCCGCACTTCCTCCGACAGGACGGGGGACGCGGGATTGTCGTAAGGCACCTGGGCGTCGGCATAGTACTGCGCCATTTTTTTCAAGTACTCATCGGGCAAATAGGCGAGCAGAAAATTCATCGGCGCATACTTGCGCCGCCCGTCGCGAAATGCCGTGAGCTGGTGATACAGATAGCCGGCCGGCTTGCCGGCCAGCCGAGGAAAGTAGACATTGTTGGTGCCCTTGCCGTGCTCGCCATGGCAGGACACGCAAGCGCGCAGGCGCTCCTCCATGGTGTCCGGCGGCCGCTTGAGCGGCGCAGGGTTTTGTGCCGCGCCGGGACGGCACAGCGCTGCGAGAAAAACCACCGCCAGTGCGAAGAAATACCGGTTCACCCATTTCCTCCCGATACATACCGGTGCCGCGCCATGTCTTGCCCCTCGATCATTATCATTAAGACAATGCCAAAAGTAGACTGGCAAACGACTGAAAGATTCCCTCGCCGTACGAACATGGCGATGCGACGACGAATGCGCGCAGCAAAGATGGGAAAGCAAACCATGTCCAAAGTGCAGAAATGCACAAGGGCATCGCCATTGCTGCAGTGTCTTGTTGCGCTTATCGCAACTAGCGCGTCTGTCCCTGCGGCAAGAAGAGAGTTTTTGACTACAGAGTTGAATCGAAGCAACTTCATCCCGGTGCAGCCGCGTAAAATGACAGACCGCCCGGAACAGCGCGCCAAGGTGCCGCTCCGGGGCCAGCGCGCCGGCAGGAAATGTATGGTGCTCCGACAGAAATACTTTGCGACGAAGGCAGTATGGTTTCCAAGCTTGACGCACTCGCCGGCCGGCAGTCAGCGGGCCAGACCGGCAATTTATCGTCCTTGTGGTCCGTGCGCACCTTCCTGGTCTGCCTGGTCCTGGCCTGCCTGCTGCCGGGCCTCATCGGCGCGGCCGCGCTGTTCATCCACGACTATCGCAACAGCCGGGCGCAGCTGGAAAAAAACACGATCCTTACGGCGCGCGCGCTGGTGCAGACGGTCGACAGCTACCTGATGCGCTCGCAAGCGGCGGCGCAATCGCTGTCGACGTCGCGCGCGCTGGCAAGCGGCGACCTGGCCGAATTCCACCGACAGGCGCGCGAACTGCTGGAGATGGCCGCCCCGGGCACCAATATCGTGCTCAGTGACGCCAGCGGGCAGCAGCTCGTCAACACGCTGCATGAATATGGCGCCGCGCTGCCGCTCCACGGCAATGAAGTGCAGGTGCGCCGCGTGCTTGAAACCGGCAGGCCGGCCATTTCCGACCTCTTTATCGGCCCCGTGATGCAACGCCCCGTCATCAGCGTGGACGTGCCGGTCATCATCGGCGGCAAGACCACCTATGTCCTGAGCGTCGGCATGCTGCCGCAGCAATTCAACGAAATCCTGCGCAGCCAGGGCCTGCCGCAGGACTGGATCGCCGCCATTCTCGATACCAGCGGCACCATCGTGGCGCGCACCCATGTCCCCGACCAGACCATCGGCCAAAAGGGAACGGCCGAATACATCCGGCGCATCCAGGCCGTCGGCGAAGGGTCGATGGAAACCACGACCGTGGACGGCACGCCGGTGCTGTCGACCTTCAGCCGCTCGCCCGCGACGCGCTGGAGCATCGGCATCGGCATTCCGCGCCACAGCCTGGAAGCGGACATGGCGGGCTCGCTGATGCTGCTGGCGCTCGGCATGTCCGGCCTGTTCTTGCTCGGGCTGGTGCTGGCGTGGATCGCCGGGGGACGCATCGCGCGCTCGGTGCAGGCGCTGACCGGCCCGGCGCTGGCGCTGGGCGCAGGCGAAGCGGTTCCCGCGCCGCGCGTGCACATCCAGGAAGCGGCCGAAGTGGCCAGCGCCATCGCGACCACCTCCGAACTGCTGTCGCGCCGCACCGCCGAGCGCGACCTGGCGCGCCAGGAGCTGGAAAAGCACCGCGAACATCTGGAAGCCGAGGTGGCCGAGCGCACCGGAGCGCTCGAGGATGCGATGGCCGCGCTGGCCGAAAGCGAGCGCTTCATCAAGGCGATTACCGACAACGTGGCCGGCCTGGTCGCGTACTGGGACAAGGATTTGCGCTGCCGCTTCGCCAACCAGCCGTATGTCGAATGGTTCGGCAGGACGCCGCAGCAGATGCTGGGCATGCGCTTCGAGGACGTGCTGGGCGAAAGCGTGTACCGCATCAGCGAGCCGTATGCGCGCCGCGCGCTGGCCGGCGAGCGCCAGTCCTTTTTCCGCAGCCTGGTCAAGCCCTCGGGCGAGGTGGGCCACACCTGGACCACCTATATCCCCGACAGCGACGAAGCCGGCGCAGTGCGCGGCTTTTACGTCCTTGCGGCGGACGTCACCGAGCTCAAGCAGGCCGAGCTGCGCCTGCAGGAACTGAACGAGGAAATGGCGCGCGCGCGCGACCGCGCCGAAGCCGCGAGCCAGGCCAAGAGCGAGTTTGTGGCCAACATGAGCCACGAGATCCGCACGCCGATGAATGCCATCCTCGGGCTGTCGAGCCTGCTGGAAGACACGCCGCTGGGCGAGCAGGAACGCGACCATGTCGCCAAGATCAAGATATCGGCCCGCTCCCTGCTGGGCATCCTCAACGACATCCTCGACTTTTCCAAGATCGAGGCCGGCCGGCTGGAACTGGAGCGCACGCCGTTCGCGCTGGAGGAAGTCTTGCGCAACACCTTCGTCATCGTGTCGGCCAATGCGCGCGACAAGGGCATCGCCACCTCGTTCCACATCGCGCCCGACGTGCCCGGGACGATCGTCGGCGACCCCTTGCGCCTGCAGCAGGTGTTGCTGAACCTGGCCGGCAATGCGGTGAAGTTCACCGAGCACGGCAAGGTGACCGTGAGCGTGCGCAGGCTGGCCATCAACGACAGCGCGGTGACGCTGGAATTCTCGGTGCGCGACACCGGCATCGGCATCGCGCCGGAGCACCATGCGCGCCTGTTCGAGGCATTTTCGCAAGCCGACAATTCGACCAGCCGGCGTTACGGCGGCACCGGTCTTGGCCTGACCATCAGCAACCGCCTGGTCGCCTTGATGGGTGGCAGCGTGACCTTCACCAGCGCGCCCGGACTGGGCAGCGACTTCCGCTTCACCGCCATCTTCGGCAAGGAGGAAAAGCCGTGCGCCGAGGTGCCGGCGGCCGCTCGCCTGGCGCGCTTGCGCGTGCTGCTGGTGGAGGACGATGAAATCAGCCAGAAGGTGGCCGCACAGATCCTGCGCCGCGCCGGCGCCACGATGGCAGTCGCGGCCGACGGCCAGGCGGCACTGGCCCTGCTGCGCCAGGAAGGCGCCGGTTTCGACGCGGTGCTGATGGATATCCGCACGCCGGCTGTCAATGGCTACGAGACGGCCCGCCTGATCCGCAGCGAATTGAAGCTGGCACTGCCCCTAGTGGCGATGGGCAGCGGCGCTGACGCCGCCGAACGCGACCGCGCACGACAGGCCGGCATGCATGCCTATCTCGCCAAGCCGATCGATGCCGGCACGCTAGTGAGCACGCTGGCAGCGCTGATGGCTGAAATCCAGCCTGTCTAGAGAATGCTAGGAACTATTTTATTGGAAGCAGATAGGTTGGCGAAGGCAACACCGGCGGCAACCTAGGTTCCCGTTTGCAATACGCCCTGCAGGCAGCCCGTTTTCTTCTCGTTCCATGATGCCGCTCACAACGCATTTGCACCAACAGCGTGAAATGCCTACTTTATCGGCATAGCCGATGCGCATCCCGTCATATCGACGCCCCTCAACAAGGAACGCCATGCTAGTGCAACCCTATCTCTTCTTTGACGGCCGCTGCGAAGAGGCCATCACGTTCTACCGCGACACGCTCGGCGCCGAAGTGACGGCGCTCATCCGCTTCAAGGATAGTCCGGAACCGCCGCGGCCCGGCACCATGCCGCCAGGCTGCGAAGACAAGGTCATGCATGCAAATCTGCGCATCGGCGAAACCATGTTCATGGCGTCGGACGGCCACTGCCTCGGCAAGCCCAGCTTCCAGGGCTTTTCGTTGTCGCTCACCGCGGCCGACGATGCCGCCGCCGAAAAACTGTTTGCCGGGCTGGCCGACGGCGGACAGGTGCAGATGCCGATGGCCAAGACCTTCTTTTCTTCACGCTTTGGCATGGTGACCGACCGCTTCGGCGTTTCCTGGATGGTGATGGCGGCGCAGTGAGTGCGTCGCACGGCAGGATTAGGCGCCGCGCACCTGTCCGGAGACACGCGCCGGCTCCGCTCTGGCGGGGCATCCTTTCCCTACTGATGTTTGAGCGCTTTCATAAAGAGGGTCAAAAACGCGCATTCGCTAGAGATCGCACAACAAAATTTATTTCATGACGAGTTAAGTTTCAGGAAACGTTCCGACTATAACAACTGTCAAATTTGGATAAATTCGACACCAGGAGATATCTGCATGGCCTCCAATCTAAAATCCGCACGACAAGCCATTGAAGCGGAACTAGCGCATGCCAAACAAGGCGCCGCCTATTACGCGGCACGCGTGGAAGCGCTGGAAACCGCGCTGCAACAACTTGAAAGCGTAGAAGGCGGCGGCGCGACCTCGCCCCGGGCCGCAAGCACCCAGGCAAGCGCGGGCAGCCTCAAAAGAGGTGGTGCGCGCACGCGCCGCCGCATGCGTGCCGCGAGCACCAACGGCAACGGCGCATCGCTGGCCAACGGCGGTGCGCCCAAGCGCAGCCGCAAGGCACGCGCCGCGAGCAGCGCGAATCGCGCGGATGACAGCCTCTTCACCGGCGGCGATTTCTGGCTCAGCCTGGTCAGCGAACAGCCGCGCTCGGCCGTCGATATCGCCAATGCGGCAATCGAAACGCTGGGCATCGCCCCAGACCAGAAAGACAAGATTCAGAAACTGAAGCAGCGCGTATCCCCCGCGCTTGCCGGCCTGGTGTCGGCACACAAGATCAACGATTCGGGGGCCGGCCGCGAACGCCGCTTCTTCAAGGGCGGCCAGGCCGGCACGCACTGATGCCGTAGCCCCTTGCCGCACTGCCCCGCCACGCAGCGCGATTAGGGCCGCCGGAACGCATTCTCTATCCAGGCCTCGGCGCTGGCCTTGCTCAGCTTGAAGGTCGACGCCACGCGCACCTGGGCCAGCCGCGTTCCCGCTTCATCGTATGCGGCCAGCGTTGCATACGCGTGCTCGTCGTCGGGTTCGATATCGAGCGTGACCGTCACCGGCGCGGCGTCGACGGACACGGTCACCTGCTTGTGCAGCATCGCGTGCATCTGCTGCTCGTGCCGCCGGCGCACTTCGGATGCGCTCTTGACCAGGGTGGCAAACGCCACGGCATCCAGCGGCCGCGGGTTCTTCTTGTCGCGCCCCATCGTCCATGGGCCGACGAATGCGGGCTCCGTCTCGCCATCCCTTGTCATCGCCACCGCCCAGCCGTCGCCCTCGTCGTTCTTGATCACGCGCGCGGTCCATCCGTCGTCACACCAGCAGTGCGGCTGCCGGGTGTCCACCTCGGGTTCGGCAGCCGGTTCTGCGGGCAGGTCGGCCGCTGTGTCGCTCGGTGCATCGACCGGAATAGCGGGCATGTCCGTCGTTACCGGATCGCTGGCTTGAACGGCGTCGGCCTCAAAGGAGAGCGCAAGCTCCAGCTGATAAGGGCAGGTGGAGGTTTTCCGTTTCATTTTCTGCATTGGTACGGCCACGATGCTGGCGACGGGAGCGGTGCAATGGAACGTGTGCAGAGCGCAAGCCGCGCTCTGGCGAAGAATCGGTTATGCATGAATTTCATTGGACAGATCGTACCAAGTTTCGTTGGACGGCTCGCGTATGCAAGAGGTTCGCATCCGACGCTGGCGAAACTCGCGCGCCGCATTGACACGATGTCCATCGGCCGCATCGGCGCCGCTCTTTCAAGGGGCTGACCCGAACCGATGAATGCTGAGGCGATGCCATGTTCACCCTGCCGCTTGCTGGCCGCCTCCCCAACGACAAGACCCTGGATGATACGCAATGATTGCTAGCAATCAAAGCAATGTTCAAGCGGACATCGGGCGGTTGATGTTCTGCTGCTGGCTGAAAAAAGTTGAAAGACGATAAGAAGGCGCCCGTTTTGCCAACGTGGATCCATGCTCCCTGTCATTGCACAAAAGCAGCACGACCACTGCCACCTTAAAAAAGTGAGAACCTGCTAACAAATTCCGGTCTAAAACTTACTTCTGCAGTTTCTGAAGCATCCATTATTTCTCTGAAGGAGCGAGCATGAAGAAGTTACCTATAGCAATCTTTTTATCGCTGATCGGAATAGCGTCCCAGTCATTCGGCCAAACCACGACCACGACCACGACCAAGGACGATGCGGCCAAAAACAGTGCGGCGCCGTCGGGCACCGATGCGTCATCCGGCACCTCCAGCTCGTCCGGTGCCTCAGGTACCTCCGGCGCCTCCGGTTCATCCGGAACCGTAACCACGACCACCACCACGGTCAAACCGCCGAAGAGCGACTCCTCTTCGTCCGGATCGTCCGGATCCTCGGGCACGGACAGCAGCAGCGGCAGCTCGGGAGCGAGCTCCACGCCTGACACCAGCACTTCCGGCTCCGGCAGCATGAGCAGCGGCTCCAGCGGAACATCAGGCACAGGCACCACGCCTGACAGCAGCACCAGCACCAGCCCGGGCACGAGCAGCACATCGGGCAGCTCGGATACATCCGGCACCAGCTCCAGCACCAGTTCCGGTACTAGCAGTCCCAGCCTGAACGTGCCGCCGCCGCCCGATTACAGCAACAAGGGCAGCTCATCGTCCAGCAGCTCGCCCAGCACGTCGGGCACCGGCAGCACCATGCCCGGTACGGATTCCTCCGGTTCCAGCGGCAGCAGCGGCACTTCCGGCACGAACACACCGAGCACGTCCGGCAGCGGGTCCAGCGCAACGCCGTCGACCGATACCACGACGACGCCGTCCGACCAGAACAAGGCGAAATCCGGCACGTCGCAGTAAACGGGTAACGCGCCGGGTAACGCACAGCGAGTGGCCGCTTCGGCGGCCGCTCGCCATATATAAACGCCGCGCTGGCATCCCTTCCTGCTTTCTTCATTGCACATCCAATAGCAGCTTCCTTTGCTGCCGCAAAACCTCACCCGATGGCAGATGTGCTTTCCGGGAAGTCACAAAAAATTGTTCCATGTCAATTAGCCGAGCTTGACGGCATTCGTCCAGTGCGGACAAGATTACTGGCTTGACCCGCCTGTCGATCTGCCGTGTTCACCTTGTGCAGCGTGGACAAATACGCAACCGGGCAATACACTGTTTCTCGGCCAAGGCGAGTATCCGTATAACAACAAGTGCCCATTCCTTCATCCATTTTTTCCGGAGACAAGCGTGCCAGGTTTACTCCCCAATGTTGATCGCGACGGACTTCTCGAATATTCGGTGGTATATACCGATCGTGCAGTCAACCATATGTCCCAGCTCTTTCAGGGAACGATGCGCGACATTTCCGCCATCCTGAAAAAGGTCTACAACGCCCGCTCGGTGGCCGTCGTGCCGGGCAGCGGCACGTTCGGCATGGAAGCCGTCGCGCGCCAGTTCGCGACGAAGAAGAAATGCCTGGTGATCCGCAACGGCTGGTTTTCATTCCGCTGGTCGCAGATCTTCGACATGGGTGGCATCCCTTCCGACGCCATCGTGCTCAAGGCGCGCCCGGTCGAAAGCGGCCGCCAGGCGGCATTCGCGCCGGCACCCATCGAGGAGGTGGTGGCCGCCATCCGCGAGCACAAGCCCGACCTGGTGTTTGCGCCGCACGTGGAAACCGCTTCCGGCATGATGCTGCCCGACGCCTACCTGCGCGCGGTGGCGGACGCGGTGCATGCGGTCGGCGGCATGTTCGTGCTTGACTGCATCGCCTCCGGCACGATCTGGGTCGACATGCAAGCCACCGGCGTCGATATCCTGATCAGCGCGCCGCAAAAGGGATGGAGCGCGTCGCCCTGCTGCGCGCTGGTGATGATGAGCGCGCTCGCGCGCGAACGGATCGATGAGACAACCAGCACCAGCTTTGCCTGCGATTTGCGCAAATGGCTGCAGATCATGGAAGCGTATGAAAGCGGCGGCTTCGCCTACCACGCCACCATGCCCACCGACGCACTGACGACGTTGCGCGACGTGATGAAGGAAACCGAAGCCTATGGCTTCGACAAGGTGCGCGCGGAACAGCAGGAACTGGGCCGCCGGGTGCGCGCGCTGCTGGCAGGCAGGGGCATCAAGAGCGTCGCCGCACCCGGTTTCGAAGCGCCGGGCGTGGTGGTGAGCTACAGCGATGATGACGGCGTACGCTCCGGCAAGAAGTTCGCCGACGCCGGCCTGCAGGTCGCGCCCGGCGTGCCGCTGCAATGCGACGAGGGCGAGGACTTCAAGACCTTCCGCCTCGGACTGTTCGGCCTCGACAAGCTGCATCACGTCGATCGCACCGTCGATACCCTTGCGCAGGCGCTGGACCGCATTTTCTGACAAGAGCGCACGCTGCTCATCCGTGCGCCGAAGGCATCTTCAGGTCCGGCAAGATGCCCTTGATCGCATCGATCGTCACCGGTTTCGTCAAATGAAAGTCGAAACCGGCTTCCTTGCAGTCGGCGCGGTCCTTTTCACTGTCCCAGCCTGTCAGCGCAACCAGCCGGGATCTCTGCAGCGCCTGCTCCCGGCGCAACTGCCGCGCCACGTCGAGGCCGCTTATATCCGGCAATCCTATATCGAGGAATGCGATCTCGGGGTGAAACTCCCGCGCCACCCGCACCGCATCGCGTCCGTTATAGGCAAGCGCAATCCGGTGCCCGCCGATTTCGAACAACGTGCCAAGCGTATGGGCGGCATCGACATTGTCATCCAAGATCAGGATGCGCCGCTCCCTGCTAGACGCTGACAGCGGTGCGCGCGCCGCAGGGCCGGCATTGCCGTCTGCTGGGTCATGGCAAAGCGGTAAGCGCACAGTGAAGGTGCTGCCGGTCCCAAGGCCGGCGCTGTCCGCCGTCAGCGTCCCGTCATGCATTTCCGTCAATTGCCTGGCAAGCGACAAGCCGATGCCGAGCCCGCCTTTCCGGCGCTCGCGCGCGTCCTCTGCCTGGCCAAACATCTCAAACACCTTCGGCAGCATTGCGCGGTCGATGCCAATGCCATTGTCGCTGACACGGATAACCGCATTGCCGCACTCTTCTGACACCGCCACCGTGATGCGGCCGCCCTCCGACGTGTACTTGACGGCATTGTTCAGCAGGTTGCAGACAACCTGCTCCATGCGCATCAGGTCCGCTTCCACATACAGCGGCTCGCCGGGCAGGCAAACCTCGCACGTATGGCCGGACGCCTCGATGTGCGGGCGGCAGACTTCCATCGCATTGTCGATGATCGCCCGCAGCGCGATTTTCCGCTTCTTCAGCTCCAGCTTACCGGTGTTGATGCGGGAGACGTCCAGCAAGTCGTCGATCAGGCGTACCAGGTGGGAGAGCTGCCGCTCGACGATGGCGCGCACGCGCACGGGCGCCGGCGCCCCGGCCGGAACCAGTTTCATCAACTCCAGGCCGTTCTGGATCGATGCCAGCGGATTGCGCAACTCATGGGCCAGCGTCGCGAGAAATTCGTCCTTGCGCTGACTTTCCCGCATCACCACCTGTGCCGCCGCCTTTTGCGCGGTGATATCGATGAACGCGCCGACCGCGCCAAAAACTTCGCCGGCTTCGTTGAGAAGCGGCGCCGCGTTGGCCAGCAGGTGGATCTCTTCGCCGGAGTCGAAACGGTAGGTCAGCTCAACCCCGCGCACTTCCTTGCCCGTTGCGGCGGCGCGCTGCATCGGCAGCTGGTCGGGTGCGACCGGCGCGCCGCCGGCGTCCCGGTAGGGCCGGCGGTCGATCGGGTTGGCCGAAGCATTCTCGTCCGGCTTCAGATGCAGCATGCGATTGCCTTCCGCGTTGCCGATCACCTGATCGCAGGCCCTGTCGCGCGCAAGGAAGATGGCGGCGGGCGTGGCGTTCATCACGACTTCCAGTTCGCTGGCGCGCTGGCGCTCTCGCAACTCGCTCGCTTGCAAGGCGTCATGCAGCCGCTTTTCTTCGGTGACGTCCTCGACAGCGACGTTGATGCCGACCACGCAGCCATCGTCGGCGAGAATCGGATAGATATTTTCCCGCCAAAACCGGGGCACGCCCGGCTGCGCGCTGGTCGCCCCCTCGAACACGATGCCAAGCTGCGGCTTGCCGGTCCGAAGCACCTGCCGGAACAGGTCCTCCGCCTGTCTGGCGACATCGGGCACGACGTCGCGCACGGTCTTGCCGATATGGTCCCTCGCACTCACGCCGTTGAGTTGCGCAAGCAGCTTATTGATCCTGATATAGCGCAGGTCGCGATCGAGCATCGCCAGGCCGAGCGGCGCATGGGCGTAGGCCATTTCCATCTCTTCCAGCGCGCGCCGCGTCTGCAACGCCGTTTGCCGCAGCCCGCGCAGGCGATACCAGGCAGCCGCCAGACAGCATGCGAGCAGCGCGAATGCAATGCCCGCGATCACTTCGCCGGCGACGTAGCTATCTTGCCCCACCGCATATCCCGTCAACACAAACCGATAAGATAAGCGACCGACGGTTCACGACGCACGATATGGCGCAATGCGCTTCACACTCGCCAGATGGAAATATGCGTGGCGGCATCGACGTCATGCATGATCGATGCCGCCACGGGCGCTGGCTGCCTTCAGGCAGCCAGCTCAGCTAGCCAACTCGAGCAGCAAATCCTTCGCCGTCACCACCGCGCCCGGCCGCACATGGATGTGCTTGACCACCGCATCGCGCTCGGCGCGGATCATGGTTTCCATCTTCATCGCTTCAATGGACACCAGCGGATCACCCTTGGCCACCTTCTGCCCGGCCTTGACGGCGACCGTCACCACCATGCCCGGCATCGGCGCACCGACGTGGTTGGCATTGCCGTCCTGCGCGCGCGGATGCGTGACTTGCTTGACGGCGCCGGCGCGGTCGACGCGCACGAGGCGCGGCTGGCCGTTGAGCTCGAAGAACAGCTTGCTCTGGCCTTCTTCCTCCAGCTCGGTCTGGCCCTGCAGGCGCACCACCAGCGTCTTGCCCTGGTCGATATCGACCGAGATTTCCTGCCCTTCCTTCAAGCCATAGAAGAATACCGGGGTCGGCAGCACGCTCACGTCGCCATACTGGCGGCGGTGCTCCGCATAGTCGCGGAACACTTTCGGATACATCAGGTAGGACGCCAGCTCCTGCTCGCTGATGCTGCGGCCGACCGCCTTTTCGGCATCGGCCTTGGCCTGCGCCAGGTCGACTGCCGGCAGGTTCGCACCGGGGCGGCCCTGCATCGGCTGGCCGCCCTGGAGCACCTTCTTTTCCAGGCCCTTGGGGAAGCCGTCCGGCGGGAAGCCGAGTTCGCCCTTGAACAGCGAAATGACGGATTCGGGAAACGCGATTTCCTTGTCCGGATTCTTCACGTCATCCGGCGTCAAGTCGTTGGCGACCATGAACAGCGCCATGTCGCCAACGACCTTGGACGTCGGCGTCACTTTCACGATATCGCCGAACAATTGATTGACGTCCGCATACGCCTGCGCCACTTCGCTCCAGCGATGCTCGATGCCCATCGCGCGCGCCTGCTCGCGCAGGTTGGTGTACTGCCCGCCCGGCATCTCGTGCCGGTACACGTCCGAGGTGCCGGAGCGCATATCCGCCTCGAACGGCGCGTACTGCCGGCGCACGCCTTCCCAGTACTGCGAGATCGCGAACATCGCCTGCCGGTCCATCTGCGGGTCGCGCTCGGTGCCGGCCAGCGCGGCGGCGATCGCGCCCAGGTTCGGCTGCGAAGTCAGGCCACTCATCGCGTCCATCGCACCGTCGACCGCATCGCAGCCTGCTTCGACCGCCGCCAGAACGGTGGCGGCGGAAATGCCGCTGGTGTCGTGCGTATGGAAGTGGATCGGCAAGCCGACTTCTTCCTTCAACGCCTTGATCAACGCGCGCGCCGCGTGCGGCTTCGCTACGCCGGCCATGTCCTTGATGCCGAGAATGTTGGCGCCGGCCTTTTCCAGCTCCTTGGCCATGTTCACGTAATACTGCAGGCTGTACTTCGGACGCGACGCATCGAACGGATCACCCGTGTAGCAGATCGCGCCTTCGCATAAAGCGCCGGTCTCGCGCACCGCGTCGATCGCCACGCGCATGTTCTCCACCCAGTTGAGCGAGTCGAACACGCGGAACACATCGACGCCGCCAGCTGCCGCCTGCTGCACGAAATGCTTGACCACGTTATCGGCATAATTGGTGTAACCGACCGCGTTCGATGCGCGCAGCAGCATCTGGAACAGGATGTTGGGCACCTGCTCGCGCAATTGCGCCAGACGCTCCCACGGATCTTCCTTCAAAAAGCGCATCGCCACGTCGAACGTCGCGCCGCCCCAGCATTCCATTGAAAACAGGTTGGGCATCATGCGCGCGTAGTACGGCGCAATCGCCAGCATGTCGGCGGTGCGCATGCGGGTGGCGAACAGCGACTGGTGCGCGTCGCGCATCGTGGTATCGGTCAGCAGCACCTGCGGCTGCTCCTTCATCCATAGCGCAAACTTGTCCGCACCGAGTTCCTTCAGCTTGTCGCGCGTCCCCGGCAGTATCGGCGCGGAGCGGTTCATCGTCGGCAGCAGCGGCGCGGGAAGGATGCCGTCGATGCCTTTGCGGCCCTTCATTTCCGGATTGCCGTTGACCACCACGTCACCGAGGAAGCGCAGCAGGCGCGTGGCGCGGTCGCGGCGCTTGGCGAACTGGAACAACTCCGGCGTGGTATCGATGAAGCGCGTGATGCATTCGCCCGACTTGAACAGCGGGTGGTTGATCACGTTTTCCAGGAACGGCAGGTTTGTCGATACGCCGCGGATGCGGAATTCGCGCAGCGCGCGGTCCATGCGGGCAATCGCCTCATCCGACGTCGGAGCCCACGCGGTGACTTTCACCAGCAGCGAATCGTAATACGGCGTGATGACCGCGCCGGAATACGCCGTGCCGCCGTCGAGGCGCACCCCGAAGCCGGCCGCGCTGCGATAGGCGGTGAGACGGCCGTAGTCTGGCGTGAAATTGTTTTCCGGGTCTTCGGTAGTGACGCGGCATTGCAATGCATGGCCGTTCAGGCGAATGTCTTTTTGCGCCGGAATACCCGCGCCATGCTCGTCGGTTTCGCCGATCTTCACGCCTTCCGACACGCGGATCTGCGCCTTCACGATATCGATGCCGGTGACCTGCTCGGTCACCGTGTGTTCGACCTGGATGCGCGGATTGACTTCGATGAAGTAGAACTTGTTGGTGTCGGCATCCATCAGGAATTCGACGGTGCCGGCATGGGTGTAATTAACCGCGCGCCCCAAGCGCAACGCCGCGTCGCACAACTCGGCGCGGGTAGCGTCATCGAGATACGGCGCCGGGGCGCGCTCCACCACTTTCTGGTTGCGGCGCTGCACCGAGCAGTCGCGCTCGAACAGGTGCACCAGGTTGCCGTGCGCATCGCCCATCAGTTGCACCTCGACGTGGCGCGCGCGGCGCACCAGCTTTTCCAAGTACATTTCGTCGTTGCCGAATGCGGCCGCCGCTTCGCGCCGCGCCACTTCCAGCTGCCCCGGCAGGTCCGCTTCCGACTCGATCACGCGCATGCCGCGCCCGCCGCCGCCCCAGCTGGCCTTCAACATCAACGGGTAGCCGATCTCGGCGGCCATTTTCTTCGCCTGCTCGATATCGTGCGGCAGCGCGGACGTTGCCGGCATCACCGGCACGCCGGCCGACACCGCCGCGTTGCGCGCGGCGACCTTGTTGCCGAGCGTGCGCATGACTTCCGGCTTGGGGCCGATGAACACGATGCCGTTGGCGGCGCACGCTTCGGCAAAATCCGGGTTCTCGGACAAAAAGCCGTAGCCGGGGTGGATCGCATCGACTTCCGCTTCCTTGGCGATGCGGATGATGTCGTCGATGTCGAGATAGGCGGCAATCGGCTTCTTGCCTTCGCCGACGAGGTAACTCTCGTCAGCCTTGAAGCGGTGTAGGGCAAAGCGGTCTTCGGCAGCATAAATGGCGACCGTGCGGATGCCGAGTTCGGCGGCAGCGCGCATGACCCGGATCGCAATCTCGGAGCGGTTGGCAACGAGGATTTTCCGGATCGGATGAGGACGTGGTTGTGGCGTGGTCATGGTGGTCAAGGTTGGTAAGGAATGTGAAAGCTTGGGCAATTATTGTGGAGAGCGACAACCTGCACAATTGAATTTTCTTCATCGCTGCGCGCGAGGCCGCTGCATTCCCGGCCCCCGAAAAAACAGGGCATATGCCCTTGCCCAAGCAGCCAAACGCCGCCTGCCGCATACTGAAGGCTTCACCACCGACTGCTCCGGAGTACCGATGATGTCCCGCTTACCGACCTTGTTCATTTCGCACGGCTCGCCAATGCTGGCCATCGACGACAGCCCGGCGCGCCGCTTCCTGCAGGATCTCGGCCGCCAGCTGCCGCGCCCTCGGGCTATTCTCGTTGCCTCCGCGCACTGGGAAACGATGGGCGGCCCGGCCGTCAGCTTGGCGGCGCAACCGGAAACCATCCATGACTTCGGCGGCTTTCCGCCGGCGCTGTACGCGCTGCAGTACCCGGCACCGGGTGCGCCGGAGGTCGCCGCGCGCGCCGCCGATCGGCTGCAGCAAGCCGGCTGGACGGTCGGACGCAGCGACGCGCGCGGGCTCGATCACGGCGCCTGGGTGCCGCTGCGCCTGATGTATCCGGACGCGGACATCCCGGTGGCGCAAGTGTCGGTGGTGCGCGGCGGTACCCCGCAGGCGCATGAGAAGCTCGGACAGGCGCTGGCAAGCCTGCGCGAGGAAGGGGTGCTGATCATCGGGTCCGGTTCGCTCACGCACAACCTGTACGAATTGCGCGGGCAGGACATCGACGCGCCGGTGCCGGACTGGGTCAGCGCATTCGGCGACTGGATGATGAGCGCGCTGCGCGATGGCCGGCGCGACGCGCTGCTCGACTACCGCAAACAGGCACCGCACGCGGCGCGCAACCATCCGACCGAAGAGCACCTGCTGCCGCTGTTCGTCGCCATGGGCGCCGCCGGGGACAGCGCGCAGGCACAGAGGTTGCACACGAGTCATGAATACGGCGTGCTGGCGATGGATGTCTACGCATTTTCCTGACGCCGCAACATGCCATGGCAACCGCGCAAGAGCATAAGAGATGGACAAGCCGCACGAACCCCAGACAACGCAGCAGCAGCGCGCCGAGCGCATGTCGCGCGTCATCGTGTCGGTCATGACGCTGCTCGGCGCACTGGGATTGCTGGCACTTGTCTTTTTCCCGCTGCACTATCTGCGGTAGCGGGCAGCGCCAACGTTTACTGGTCGACGTCGAACGCGGCGCCGGTTTCGAAGAAATTACCGCCGGCAATGTAATGAATGCTGCGCGGCGCGCCTTCCTCGAATACCCAATGACCATCGCGGAAGGCGCGCGGGTCGGCCCAGGCGGCAACGACTTCGCCGAGGAACAGGTCGTAGCGCTGCTGAATATGCGGCTCCGGGATCACGCGGCATTCCAGCCAGCCGAGGCAGCCGTCGAGCAAGGGCGCGCCGATTTTTTCGGCTGCGAATGTCGCCAGCCGGTACTCGGCGAACTTGTCATGCTCGCGCCCGGACACCGAGCCTGCCGCCAGCGTTGCCTGCGCCATTTGGCGCGACGGAATGTTCAAGGCGAATTCCCCCGACGCCTCCACCAGCTCGCGCGTGCGCGTGCTGCGGTCGATGACGAGCGCGACCTTCGGCGGCGAGAAATCGAGCGGCATCGACCAGGCCGCCGCCATGACATTGGTGGCGCCGCCATGGGCGCTGCTGACCAGGACGGTCGGGCCATGGTTGAGCAGGCGATAGGATTTGGACAGTTCGACGGGCAGGCGTGAAGACATGGTCATTCCGGGAAGGAGGGGGGCTGCGGTGAAATACGGGATTATGCACCGCCGCGTCATACCAGTTCGAGGAGCGCTCCGTTGGGTCCCACCCGGGTCATTTGCACAATGGGCATCACCTTCGTCTTCCCACCGGTTTCCTCGATGAACAGCCACTCGCCGGCAATGCCGGTTACCACGCCCCGATACTTTGCCACCTCGCCCGAGGCGCACTTTCCGGCCACGTCGCGCCGGAACGCGACCGTATCACCCACACGAATCTTGCTCATTGTGTCACTCCGAAAATATTGATCGCTGGATAGACAGCTTCCATGGAGCAATGTTCCGGCAAAGATCGATAAGCCAAGCCGTCGTCACCGGCCCTTGATCTTCCATCATCAGGCAGCGTTTACAATCGTTCATCCTTGTCATCAGCGATAACACCACGGGAGCAGCGATGAGCAGCTGGATGATCTATGGCGCCAACGGCTATACGGGCGAACTGATTGCCCGCGAAGCGAAGCGGCGCAACCTGCGGCCGGTGCTGGCCGGTCGCCATCGGGAACGCATCGAGCGCCTGGCCGGCGAGCTGACACTGCCCTGCCGCGTATTCAGCCTCGACGATCCGCTGGAAGCGGCCAAGCAAGTCTCCGGCATGAGCTTGGTGCTCAATTGCGCCGGGCCGTTCTCGGCCACCAGCGCGCCGATGATCGAGGCTTGCCTGCAGGCGCGGGCGCACTATCTCGACATTACCGGCGAAATCGGCGTGTTCGAGCATGCCCACGCGCTCGATGCGCGCGCCCGCGACGCCGGCGTGGTGCTTTGCCCCGGCGTCGGCTTCGACGTCATTCCGACCGATTGCGTCGCCAGCGCGCTGAAGGCGGCATTGCCCGACGCGATCACGCTGCGCCTCGGTTTCGATTCGCGCTCCGGCTTTTCGCCGGGCACCGCCAAGACCTCGGTCGAGGGGCTGGCGCAGGGCGGCAAGGTGCGGCGCGACGGCCGGATCGTGACCGTGCCGCTGGCCTACCAGGTGCGCCGCATCGATTTCGGCGACGGCGAAAAGCTGGCCATGTCGATTCCCTGGGGCGACGTCGCCACCGCGTATTACAGCACCGGCATCCCGAATATCGAGGTCTACATTCCGGCGACGCCCGGCATGGTCAGCAACCTGCGCCGCGCCAATTACCTGCAATGGCTGCTGCGCATGAAGGCGGTGCAGGCGTTCCTGAAAAGGCGCATCGAAAAGTCGGTGCGCGGCCCGGACGAACAAACGCGCAACCGCCTGCCGACCCATGTCTGGGGCGAGGCGACCAACGCCGGCGGGCAGAAGAAGACCGCCCGCATCAAGACCGCCAACGGCTACAGCCTGTCCGTGGCCGGCGCGCTGGCGATGGCCGAGTTCGTGCTGTCACACGCGCCGGAAGGCGGCTATTACACGCCGTCGCTGCTGGCCGGCGCCGACCTCGTCGCGCGGCTGCCGGGCTCGGGCCCGCTCGTGCTCGAATAGGCGGCTACTCGCTGTCGCGCACGCGCAGGAAGCTGGCGAAGCGCGGCAAGCCGGCAGCGGTAAGATCGCGGTAGCGGTAGGTGACGGTGGCGCCGATGGCGGGAGGCGTACGGCGCGCGGCATCGCTCAGGCCCGTGCCCAGCCGGAAGCGCCGGCCGTCCGGCGTCATCACGACGAGCGCACCGAGCAGCCCCTGGTACTTTCCGCGCCCCGCCTCGTGCGCGACGACCACGGCTTCCGCATCCTGCTGCGGCTTGAGTTTCAGCAGCACATCCGAGCGCCCGGTCTGCCACGCCGCGTCGGCCCGATGCAGCATCAAGCCTTCGCCGCCGTCGCGCACGACTTGCGCCAGTTTCAGCTGCAGCGCGGCGCGGTCGGCCACGCGCACCTGGGGCAGCACGCGCAGCCACGGCACGCCGGCTTGCGCGACGCTGTCCTGCATGGCGGCGATGCGCTCGCTAAAGCTGCCGGCGCCGCCGGGCAGTTCGTAGACTTGATAGCTGATGCTTTTCCACTCCGCGTCGAGCGGCTCCTGGCGGCGCACGGCGGCCGATAGCTGCTCGAAGCTGCGCCGCCCCATCCACAGCTCGCCATCCAGCGCGTGCGCCGGCAGTTGTGCGGTGAACCAGGCCGGTGCGTGGATCGGCCGGCCGCTGCGAAATGCCAGGGTTTTGCCGTCCCAGTAGGCGCGCACGCCATCGAGCTTTTCGCTCACCAGATAGCCGGCGGGGTCATGCCCTTCGGGCCAGGTTTGCGCCAGCAGCAAAGGCGGCGCCCCGGCGTCGTGCCGGGCGGCGCATGCGGAGGTGGCGGGATGCAGCGCTCCGCACAGCAGGAGCAAGGCGAGCAGAGGGCGCAGGGCGGGTAATCGGATTGGCATCATGGCGGGTATCGGTGTGCTGTTGTCTCGGAAAGAATCGTCTTGAGCCGAGCATTTTATTATTAATTTTGCAACAAAACGAAAAAACCGGATCATCCAGTGCGAGTGCGGCGCGCCTGCAGGCGCGCAAGCTCAATAATCAGTGGTAATCGTCAAGTGATAAGGAATCGCCCCGCACGCATGCCGGTTCTGCCACAGGGTGTTGACCATTGCGTGCTCGGACACGCCCAGATGCTGCGCCATCGCCTGCGCGCCCAGCACCGTGGCGGCGCGGATGGCGCGTTCTTCCTCGCTGTCACGCAGGATGAACTCGTGGCTGTCGATCTTGGCGGCCAGCCCCGGCGCAAAGCGCAGGACTTTAATGGAGCGCATCACGCGCGGCATCTGGTAGCTGGCGGCGACTGTGACGTCGCAGTCGACCTGGATGCCTTGCTCCATCAGATAGCCGGCGTACCACATTACCGCCAGCTGCGCGCGCATCAGGTAGGCGTCCTGGCCGTACGCCATCGGGAAGCGCTTGGCCAGCCGCTCGGCATCGTCCGAACTGAGCCGGCCGGCGTTGCCGGCGGCGACCAGTTCGGCAGCGGTCTGCTCCAGCTGATCGCCCGACAGCACTTCGCGCAGGAATTGCGCGCGCCGGCGCGGCATGGGAATGTCGCCCAGGATATCGATGACCGCCTGCTCCAAGCCGGAACCGAGGCGCTCGCGCAGCCGGACTGGCGTTGGCTCGTCGCCCCACACCTGGTCAAAGGCGGCCTTCAGACCGTGCGCGCCGCCCTCGTTGTTCCAGTGGTAGCGCGCCATGCCCTCCGTTGTGGGCGTCCAGAACATGAAGTTCAGGCTGTTTAACGCGATGCTGTAGGCCGCCGCCCCTTCCGGCGTCTGGCCGGCGGGTTTGCCGAACAAGCCGACCGTCAGGTGGCTGAAGCGCTCGGCGCGCGCCGGCAGCCGCGCAATCGCCTCGGCATCGATGGCGACGAGTTCGGGCCGGTAATCTTGACAGGCCTGGTCGAGCAGGCGTTCTTTGGCGGTGTGCGGTGCAGACATGCGGTCTCCTCAATGTTACTTATAAGCAAGGATAACCGACAATAATCGCGATTGGACGACCCTAGCTAGGGAAAACTGCCTGAGAATCGCTCCATTTGTGACAAAAACGCACAAATCAAGTGACAAAATCGTGAAGCATATGACTTTTTGATCGCATATACTTTTCCACAATCCTTCATTCTGTACGACTGCATCCGTGGCAATCCAGGCAATCCTCTTCGACGCTTACGGCACCCTGTTCGACGTGTACTCGATCGGCCGGCTGGCGGACAAGCTGTTTCCCGGCCAGGGCGACGCGCTGGCGGCATTGTGGCGCGCCAAGCAGATCGAATACACGCAATTGCGCACCCTGTGCTCGACCTACAAGCCGTTCTGGGAAGTGACCCAGGATGCGCTGGTGTTCAGCTGCAAAAAGCTGGGGCTCAATCTGGACCTCGATGCCCAGCAGGCGCTCATGTCGCAGTATGCGAAGCTGTCGCCGTTCCCGGAGTGCTTGTCCGTGCTGCAGCAATTGCGCGCACAAGGCTTGCGCCTGGCGATTCTGTCGAACGGCAATTCGCAAATGCTGGAAGCCGTCGTGAAAGCGGCCGGCATGCAGGCGCTGTTCAACCATGTGCTGTCGGTCGACAGCGTGCAGAAATACAAGACCGCGCCAGAGGCGTACCAGATCGGCACCGACATGCTCGGCACCGGCGCGAAGAATATCCTTTTTGTCTCCAGCAATTGCTGGGACGTGTGCGGAGCAACCTGGTTCGGCTACAAGGCGTTCTGGGTCAATCGCGCCGGAGCGCCCATGGAGGAGCTCGGCGTGACGCCGTACGGGCAGGGTAGCTCGCTGGCCGACCTGCCCGCCTTCGTCGAACACGAGCGCGAGCACTCATGAGGCGCAACGCACGGGATTCGCAGCTCCGTTTTTTTGATTTCCAATAGTCGCAACCACATACGAGGACACACATGACTGCACGCACCGCTTGCCACCGACTCCAAGTGGCTACAGTTCTGTACCGCTTCATCGAAGACCAGGTACTGCCCGGCACCGGCATCGACAGCGCCGCTTTCTGGAAAGGCTTCGACGCCGTCGCTCACGACTTGGCGCCCAAGAACGCCGCGCTGCTGGCCGAGCGCGACCGCCTGCAAACCGAGCTGGACAACTGGCACCGCGCCCATCCGGGCCCGATCGCCGACATGGCCGCCTACAAGGGCTTCTTGCAATCGATCGGCTACCTGCTGCCGGCACCGGGCGAGGTCAAGGCGACCACCGCCAACGTCGACGCCGAACTGGCGCTGCAAGCCGGCCCGCAGCTGGTGGTGCCGATCCTGAACGCACGTTATGCGCTTAACGCCGCCAACGCGCGCTGGGGCTCGCTGTACGACGCGCTGTACGGCACCGATGCGCTGCCGGAAACCGACGGCGCCACCAAGCTCGGCGCCAACGGCGAAGCCTACAACCCGGTGCGCGGCGCGAAAGTGATCGCCTTCGCCCGCAACTTCCTCGACCAGAGCGCGCCCCTGGCCAAGGGCTCGCACGCCGACTCGACCGCCTACCACGTGGACGGCGGCAAGCTCGTCGTGACGCTCAAGGATGGCAGCACCACGGGTCTGGCCGATGAAAAGAAATTCGTCGGTTTCCAGGGCGACGCCAACGCGCCGACCTCGATCCTGCTGAAGAACAACGGCCTGCACATCGACATCCAGATCAACCGCGCCACCAAGATCGGCGGCCAGGACGCCGCCGGCGTGTCCGACGTGATCGTCGAAGCCGCGCTGTCGACCATTCTCGACCTGGAAGACTCCGTGGCAGCGGTAGACGCCGAAGACAAGGTGCAAGCCTACAGCAACTGGCTCGGCATCCTGCAGGGTACGCTGGTGGAAAGCGTGTCCAAGGGCGGCAAGACCTTCAACCGCACGCTCAACGCCGACCGCCAGTACACCGCCGGTGTCGGCGCCACCGACGCCAAGGATGGCGTGGTGACGATGCATGGCCGTTCGCTGCTGTTCCTGCGTAACGTCGGCCACCTGATGACCAACCCGGCGATCCTGCTGGAAGGCGGCCGTGAAATCCCCGAAGGCATCCTGGACGCCGTCGTCACCGTCACCATCGCGCTGCATGACTTGAAGCGCAAGGCCGGCCAAACCATCGGCAACTCGCGCACCGGCTCGGTGTATATCGTCAAGCCGAAGATGCACGGCCCGGCCGAAGTCGCGTTCGCCGGCGAACTGTTCGGCCGCGTCGAGCAATTGCTCGGACTTCCCGCCAACACCGTCAAGCTCGGCATCATGGATGAAGAGCGCCGCACCAGCGTGAACCTGAAGGCTTGCATCAAGGAAGCGGGCGCGCGCGTGGCCTTCATCAACACCGGCTTCCTGGATCGCACCGGCGACGAAATGCACACCGCGATGCATGCCGGCCCGATGATGCGCAAGGGCGACATGAAGACCAGCAAGTGGCTGACCGCCTACGAGCGCAGCAACGTATTGACCGGCCTGTCGTCCGGCCTGCGCGGCCGCGCCCAGATCGGCAAGGGCATGTGGGCCATGCCTGACCTGATGGCGGCGATGATGGAACAAAAGATCGTCCATCCGAAGGCCGGTGCCAACACCGCCTGGGTGCCGTCGCCGACGGCGGCCACCCTGCACGCGCTGCACTATCACCAAGTCAACGTGGCGGACGTCCAGAAAGAACTGGAAAAAATCGATGCGCCGAGCGAGATCGAGCGCCTGTTGAACGACCTGCTGCAGATTCCGGTCGTGCCCGAAG
Organism: Noviherbaspirillum autotrophicum; assembly: GCF_000818395.1. Taxonomy (GTDB): domain Bacteria; phylum Pseudomonadota; class Gammaproteobacteria; order Burkholderiales; family Burkholderiaceae_D; genus Noviherbaspirillum; species Noviherbaspirillum autotrophicum. The sequence goes on from NZ_JWJG01000028.1 coordinate 2,643,638, forward strand.
CCAAATGGTCGGCTGCGGAAATCCAGCAGGAGCTGGACAACAACGCGCAAGGCATCCTCGGCTACGTGGTGCGCTGGGTCGACCAGGGCGTCGGCTGCTCCAAGGTGCCCGACATCCACAACGTCGGCCTGATGGAAGATCGCGCCACGCTGCGCATCTCCAGCCAGCACATCGCCAACTGGCTGCTGCACGGCGTCGTCACCGCCGCACAGGTGGACGAAACCCTGCAGCGCATGGCCAAGGTAGTCGACGCGCAAAACGCCGGCGACCCGCTGTACCAGCCGATGGCCGGCCATTTCGATACGTCCTACGCCTATCGCGCCGCCCGCGACCTGGTCTTCAAGGGCCTGGAGCAGCCCAGCGGCTACACCGAGCCGCTGCTGCACGCATGGCGCCTGAAGGTCAAGGCGCAAGCCTGATCGACGAAGCCGCCGGCGCGGGCCGCTGCCCGTGCCGGCATGTTGTAGATGTAATATCAAAATCCCCTGAACCTTTCGGATTCAGGGGATTTTCTTTTGCATGCACCGGGCATTTACTGCCCATAAGGGCTGCCGGTCTGACCAGTTCAGGTGCGGGCAGGGTCGTATGCGAGGTTGGCGCGCACGTAATCGATATGCGCCTGCATCGCGGTGCGCGCCTCTTCCGGGCGGCGCGCGCAGATGGCGTCGCAGATCGTGCGGTGCTGCATCAAGAGTTGTGCCGACATGCCTTCTTCCAACTCGCGCAAGCCGACGACATTCAAGGTGATGTGTTCGCGCAGCATGCTCATGATGCTGCCGTGTAGGTGTAAAAACATGCTGTTGTGCGAAGCCAGCGCGATCGCGTCGTGCAGCTGGGCATCCGTATCCGATTCGGCCGACTTGTCGTCTTCCTGGCGGGCGCGGTCGAGCTCCGCCATCAGCGCGCGGATGCGCTCGATATCCTGGTCGTTGCCGCGCAACGCGGCAAAATAGGCGGTGGCGCCTTCCAGCACGCGGCGAAACTCGAGGATATCTTCGCGCACCGCAGGATGGTCCGCGACCAGCTGTCCCCAGGGCGAAGACATGCCGGTGCGCAGCTGGTCCGACACGTACACGCCGGCGCCCGGGCGGCTGCGCACCAAGCCACGGGCGGCAAGACGCTGGAGCGCCTCGCGCACGGTGTTGCGCGACACGTCGTAGCGCTGCGCCAGTTCCCGCTCGGCCGGCAACCGGGTATTGGCAGGATAGGTGCCATTCAGTAAAGCCATTTCAAGCTGGCGCATGACGCCTTCCACGCGCCCGCGGTGTTGATTGCCGTTCATTGTTCCTCGCACACCACACAATTGGTCCAACCAATTTGCGTATCCTCATAGATACCGGGATTATGCGACCAAGAATAAGAAAACGCAAAAACACGCTTGGTCCGACGCCTCCCGCCGGACTCTATACGGAGACGCTCCATGCAAAGGCAATATCCCGCTCCCCCGAGCCAGGTTTACCTGTTCGGCACCTGCGTGATCGACCTGTTCATGCCGCAGGCTGGACTGGATGCGGTCCGACTGCTGGAACGCGAAGGCTTGACCGTTCATTTCCCGCAAGGCCAAAGCTGCTGCGGCCAGCCCGCCTATAGCAGCGGCAATCCGGTCGAGGCGCGCGCTGTCGCAGCCGCGCAGCTCGACCTGTTTGCCGAACCTTGGCCGGTGATCGTGCCGTCCGGCTCCTGCGCCGGCATGATGCGGCACCACTGGCCGACGCTGTTCGAAGACGATCCGGTGGCCGGACCAAAAGCGCGCGCGCTGTCGGAACGGATTTTCGAGCTCGGCGAATTCCTGCTGCGCGTCATGAAGGTGCAGCTGCAAGACACATCACCCGGCCAGCAAGCCCCGGAAAGCGTGGTGCTGCACACTTCCTGCTCGGCGCGGCGTGAAATGGGCACGCGCCAGCACGGCGTGGAACTGGTCGATGCGCTGCCCGGCGTGACCCGCCTCGAACATGAGCGCGAGTCCGAATGCTGCGGCTTCGGCGGCGCGTTCGCGCTCAAGCATGCCGACATCTCGGGCGCGATGGTCAAGGACAAGATCGCATCCGCCTGCGCTACTGGTGCCGACCGCCTGGTTTCCGCCGACTGCGGCTGCCTGCTCAATATCGGGCACGCGGCGCAGCATCAGGGCGCGCCGCTGCCGGTCGAGCATCTGGCCAGCTTCCTGTGGCGGCGTACCGGCGGCGCGGGAGAGAAATAATGAACGCACGCGAAATCATGCTCGGTCGCCTGCGGGCCGCCGCGCCGAAGGCGGCTGCCGCCGTCGACCTCGACCGTCGCATCGACGCCCACTTCGACGCGCGGCGCGCTACGCGCAGCGCATCCGAGCTGGCGCAGTCGCTGCAGGCGGCAATGACGGCATCGCACGCCGAGGTCTGGCAGGCGTCGCGCTCGGCGTGGCCTGCGCTGCTGGCGCAGCAGCTCGATGCGCATGGCGTGCGCCGCCTGCTGCTCGACACGGCCGGCGCGGAAGGCGCGGCGCTGTCGCAGGCGCTGCCGCCGACGATGCAGGCGCTGCCGTTTTCCCAACCGATCGAAGCCTGGAAGTCCGAGCTGTTCGACAGCGTCGACGCCGGCTTTACGGTGGCGCGCTCGGGCATCGCCGCGACCGGCACCCTGGTGCTGGCGCCCGACGCCGGCACGCCACGCACCGTGTCGCTGGTGCCGCCGCTGCACATCGCGCTGGTGTATGCCAATACGCTGCACGCCGACCTGCACGCCGCCGCGCGCGCCGAACGCTGGCGCGACGGCATGCCGACCAACCTGGTGCTGGTATCCGGCCCGTCCAAGACGTCCGATATCCAGCAGACGCTGGCCTACGGCGCGCACGGACCGCGCCGCATGTGGGTCATCATCGTCACCGACGACGCCACGGAAGCGACACCATGAGCACGACACCGCTGCATTTTGTTCCCACGGCGGATTTCCGCGCGCGCGCCAAAAGCGCGCTGGACGATCCCAAGCTGCGCAAGAGCTTTCGCGGCGCGATGGATTTCCTGCAAACCAAGCGCAGCGCCCAGTTTCCGGACGGCGACGAGCTGGAGCAATTGCGCGACCTCGGCGAAGCGATCCGCCAGCATGCGCTGGCCAATCTTCCGGACCTGCTGGTGCAGCTCGAAGCCAAGCTGCAAGCAGCCGGCGTGCACGTGCACTGGGCAGCGACGGCGCAGGATGCCAACGACATCATCCATCGCATCGTCCAGTCGCGCCAGGCCAAGCGCATCATCAAGGGCAAGTCGATGGCCAGCGAAGAGATCGAGCTGAACCATTACCTCGAAGAGCGCGGCATCGCCTGCCTGGAATCCGACATGGGCGAATACATCGTCCAGATGGCCGGCGAAAAGCCGTCGCACATCGTGATGCCGGCCATTCACAAGACGCGCGGCGAGATCGGCGAACTGTTCGAAAAGAACATCCCGGATTCGCCCTACACCGAGGATGTCGACACCCTGATCCAGACCGGCCGGCGCGCGCTGCGCCAGGCCTTCGTGGATGCCGACATCGGCCTGTCCGGCGTCAATTTCGCGGCAGCCGACACCGGCACGCTGTGGCTGGTGGAAAACGAAGGCAACGGCCGCCTGTCGACCACCGTGCCCGACACGCACATCGCGATCATGGGCCTCGAAAAGGTGGTGGCCAAGCTCGAGTACATCGTGCCGCTGTCCAACCTGCTCACGCGCTCGGCCACGGGACAGGCGATCACCACCTACTTCAACCTCATTTCCGGCCCGCGCCGTCCCGGCGAACTGGACGGGCCGCGCGAAGTGCACCTGGTGCTGCTCGATAACGGCCGCACCCAGGCCTATGCCGACGAACAGCTGCGCTCCACGTTGCAGTGCATCCGCTGCGGCGCCTGCATGAACCACTGCCCGGTCTACAGCCGCATCGGCGGGCACGCCTACGGCACGACCTACCCGGGTCCGATCGGCGCGATCATCTCGCCCCACCTGCTGGGGCTGGAAGCCACCGCGGACCTGACCACGGCGTCGACCCTGTGCGGCGCCTGCGGCGAAGTCTGCCCGGTGCGCATCCCGATCCCGCAACTGCTGGTGCGCCTGCGCACCGAAGCCAACCGCAACCCGGAAGAACAGGTCGCGCATCCGCTGCGCGGCCAGGGCGCCAAATTCAGCCGCGGTGAGCGCCTAGTCTGGCGCTTCTGGAGCGGCGCCTTCGCGCGCCCGGCGGTGTACCGCCTGTTCCGCTGGGCCGCCACCCGCCTGCGCGCGCTCACGCCGTCACAGCAGCTGGGCTGGACCAAGTACCGTGCGCCGCTCAAGCCGGCGCCGCGCAGCTTGGCCGACCTGATGCGCGAGCGCGACCGGCGCTGAGCTAACGCGAAAGAACAACAGATTTACGCAACTGCCATCCTTTGGAGGAGACACTTATGATTTGGCAACAGGTTTACGACCCGCTAGGGAACATGGTCATGTCGACCATGCTGGCGGCAATACCAGTAGTGGTCATGCTGGTCGCACTGGGATTCTTGCACATCAAGGCGCACATCGCCGCCGGCTTGGGCCTGTTGGCCGCATTGGCCGTGGCCGTCCTGGCGTACGGCATGCCGTTCAGCATGGCCGGCAAGGCAGCGATGCTGGGTGGTTTCACCGGCTTGCTGCCGATCGGCTGGATCGTGCTGAACATTATCTTCCTGCAGCAGCTGTCGGAACAGAACGGCAGCTTCAAGGTCTTGCAGGCGTCGCTGTCGGGCATCACCGACGACCGCCGCCTGCAGCTGCTGCTGATCGCGTTCTGCTTCGGCGCCTTCTTTGAAGGCGCCGCCGGCTTCGGCACCCCGGTGGCGGTAACCGCCGGCATCCTGATCGGCCTGGGCTTCTCGCCGCTGGCCGCTTCCGGCCTGAGCCTGATCGCCAACACCGCGCCGGTGGCTTTTGGCGCGCTCGGCACGCCGGTCATCACGCTGGCCAAGGTGCACGGCTACGACCTGATGGAAGTGACCGCCATGATCGGCCGCCAGCTGCCGTTCTTCTCGCTGATGGTGCCGTTCTGGCTGATCTGGGCCTTCGCGGGCCGCAAGGCGATGATGGAAATCTGGCCGGCGATCCTGGTCACCGGCGTGTCGTTCGCCATTCCGCAGTACCTGGTGTCGAACTTCATCGGCCCGGAACTGGTCGACATCATCGCCGCGATCGTGTCGATGGTCTCGCTCGTGCTGTTCTTGCGCGTGTGGCAGCCGAAGAAGATCTGGACCTCGCCCACCCTGAAAGGCCATGAAAACGACGGCGGCGACGCCAAGCCGGCCGAACCGGTGCAGAAGTACTCGCGCGCCGAACTGCTGCGCGCCTGGACCCCGTGGCTGATCCTGACCGTGTTCGTGTTCATCTGGGGCCTGCCTTCGGTGAAGACCTACCTCAACGGCCTGTTCGCGCCCAAGTTCACGATCGAGGGCCTCAACAACCTGATCATGAAGATGCCGCCGGTCGTATCCAAACCGACCGCGGAAGGCGCAGTGTACGTGCTCAACCTGCTGTCCGCCACCGGCACCGGCATCCTCTTGGCGGCCATCATCGGCGCGCTGACGATGAAGTACAAACCGGTCGAAATCGTGCGCACCTTCTTCCGCACCTTCTGGCTGGTGCGCTATTCGCTGGTCACCATCGTTCTGATGCTGGCGCTGGGCACGCTCACCCGCTACTCCGGCACCGACACCACGCTCGGCCTGGCGTTTGCGAATTCCGGCGTGCTCTACCCGTTCTTCGGCACCCTGATGGGCTGGATCGGCGTGGCCATGACCGGCTCCGATACCGCCTCGAACGTGCTGTTCGGCGGCATGCAGCGCGTGGCGGCCGAACAGCTGGGCCTGTCGCCCAACCTGATGGGCGCGGCCAACAGCTCCGGCGGCGTGATGGGCAAGATGATCGACGCGCAATCGATCGTCGTGGCTTCCACCGCCACCCGCTGGTTCAACCATGAAGGCGACATCCTGCGCTACGTGTTCTTCCACTCGATCGCGCTGGCAGCGCTGGTCGGCGTGTTCGTGACGCTGCAGGCTTACGTCTGGCCGTTCACCGCGATGGTCAAATAATTTCGGGAGAGATGATGAGCAAACGTATTTTTGTCGCGATCGACGACAGCCCCACGTCGCAAAAGGCGCTCGATGAAGCGGCCCGCATCGCCGGCGCGCTCGGCGCGTCCCTGTGCATCGCCACCGCGATCGACGAAGGCCCGCTGGTCCAGCACGGCATGGGACTCGGTTCCTACATCGACGTCGACCAGATCAAGTCCGAGATGCGCCAGGCCGCCAACGCGCTGCTGCAGCAGGCGGTCGCCCGGGCGGCGGCAGCAGGCTGCCAGGCCGAACAGCTGCTGATCGAGCCGTCGCCGCGCCGCATCGCGGAAATGATTTCGGACGCGGCAAGCCAGTGGCAGGCCGACCTGATCGTGGTCGGCACCCACGGCCGCCGCGGCGTCGAGCGCATGCTGGTGGGCAGCGTCGCCGAAAACCTGGTGCGCATCGCCACCACGTCCGTGATGCTGGTGCGCGAGAAATAAGCGCATCCGTTCCGGAGCGGCGCCTGCGCGCCGCTCCCGGCGCAGGCGGTGCACACGCTGTAAAGCGCGCCGCCTGCGCAACCTGCCGCCGGCAGGTTCCTCCTCAGATCACCTCAGATCAGATCAACCCCGCCCGATCCAGCTCGATGGCTTGATCGAGCGTCTTCAGAAATGCCTCGCGCGCCTTGAGCTTGGTCTTCGCGTGCGCTCCCATATTGATTTTTTGCAGCTGCTGCGCCATCGCCACGGCCGTCTCCATCAGTTGCTCGGGCGCGACCACCTTGTCGAGGAAACCTGCTTCCAGCGCGGCCTGCGGGGTGAACATTTCGGCGTTGATCACCGAACGCTGAAACGCCGACTTGCGCAGGCGATCGCGCGCCAGCTCGATGCCGACATGGTGCATGGTCATGCCGATCTGTACTTCGTTCAGACCGATGGTGAACGGACCCTCGACGCCGATGCGGTAATCGGCCGACAGCAGCAGGAACGCCCCCTTGGCCACCGCATGGCCGGAACAGGCGACGATGATCGGGAACGGATGGGCCAGCATGCGGCGCGCCAGAGTCGAGCCGGCGGTCACCAGATTGACGGCGTTTTGCGGACCAGAAGTCATGACCTTGAGATCATAGCCGCCCGACAGAATGCCGGGCTGGCCGGTGAGGATCACCACCGCGCGGTCTTCCACGGCGCGGTCGAGCGCCTGATTGAGCGCCGCGATGACGTCCGGTGAAATCGCATTCACCTTGCCGTTGTTCAGGGTCAGCGTGGCGATGCCATCGGCGAGTTGGTAGGAGACGAGTTCGCTCATGATGATGTTCCTTGATAGGGATGGGCTGGTTATAAACCGGCATCGTGCCAAGCCGGCGGGAGATGTCGTGCCGGACATCTTCCAATGAAGCACGGGCATTTGTCCATGGAGGGAGACTTCGAAAATAATTCGGCGCGGCGCCAAAAAAACGCCCGGGGTTCAGGCCCGGGCGCGCGATTCGTGCGGCGACTCGATTTACTGCGGCGGATACATGCGGATCCACGCATTGCCGTTGATTCCGGCGCCGCTGACCGGCGGCTGGTCGTTGACCGTAATCGACTGGCCGACCAACTCCTTGCGCTCCAGGGCGGGGGATTCCGCCGTTGCGCCGGCGGCAGGGCGCACGAGTTCCTGCAGCGACGACAGGGTGAGGTGCATGGCGAAGTGGCCGGCGATGTTTTCCAGCGCGGCGAGCTTGCGGCCGGCTTGCGAGAACCCGGTTTCCAGGTCCAGCAGCAGGAAAAAGCTGGTGGTGTCGCCATGATTGTCGGGCACGTCCACCATCGGCAGTATGCGCACCGTGCCGGCAGGCGCGGGGATGTTTTCCCGCACTTCCACGCCGCTGGCGCTGCGGCCGTAGACATGGATCTGCGCGCCATCCTGGACCTTCACGGACGCCAGCTCGCCATTCTGGTTGGTCGACAGCTCGACCTTGTCGATCACAAACCGCATGATCTCCGGCACTTCACTGGCGCTAAGGCCGGGGGAATCGGTGCGCTCGGTGAGGTCGATCGCAATGCGTCCCACCACGGTCTGGTTGCCCACCGCCTGCCCCGCAGCCGTGGGTAGCACATACTTGCTGACCCGGATGCCGAATGCGGCTATCGGCGCCGCCGGCGCGGCCGCCGGCGGTTGCACGGCGCAGGTTCCATCGTTGGTGCGATTGCAGCCGGCGGCGGCGGCCTGCGCCTCGAGGCCGTCGATGTGCGCCACCGGACTGCCGGCCGCCACGTCGACGATGCCCCTGTCGCTCTCGAATTCGCTCATGACGACGGGAAGATAGATGATTCGGTTCCTGCGGATGTACAGGATCTGGTTGGCGACCACTTCCACATAGCCGTTGAGCTTCTGGTCGACTGCAGTCGGCGCGGGCGTGGTGCTGCCCGGACTGGTTGCGGGCGGCTTCTGGGTCGTCGTCGATCCCGCAGCCGGAGTGCCGCTATTCGCGGCGGTCGTGCCGCCGGCAGGTTGCGCTCCGCCGCTGGCATTGGTCGAGGTTGCGCCGCCCGTGCTTGCGGCCGCCGTGGTGCCGGGCGTGTCTCCGCCGCCTCCGCCGCACGATACCAGCAGTGCCGATGTTGCAAGTAGAAACAGGATTCTCTTTTTCTCAAACATGTTGGCCATCCTTGCTTGCTAGGTTAAAAAAGTTCCAACAGCTCCTTGAAAGCCGGTCCAGCGGCGGGTTTTACAGGCGTCGCGAGCGGTGTGGAGACGGTGGGGAGCGCGCATACGAGCGATGCGCCGAGCACCGCACACGCCGTGCCGAACCGCGCAGCAGCCTGTAAAACACGCCCTAATCAGTCGCTCCTTTCGATCGTTTTGCCCTGCGCAGGAAATCCACCGCCCTGGCCAGCAGCCGATAGCCCCGTCCCTCCTTGTGTTCGAGGTCATGCAGCAGCCATTGCTTGGCCAGCCAGATGCGACCCTTGGCTTCCTTGCGCGCGATATGGGCAAGGCTGGCCAGCGCCGCGACGCGGCTGCGGTAGACATCGAGATGGAGGATGTCGCGCCGCTCCGCCAGCAGGCGGTACTTGTAGCCGTAACGCCCCTGCAGCAGGTGAAAGCGCTTTCCGCCGCGCGCGATGCCTTCGCAAATGGTGTGGTAGTAGCAGAGGATGCCGAGGCTGTAGTCGTTGTATTGCGGATGGTGGGCAATGACATGCATGAAGTAGCTGTCGCCGATCCGGAAGCCGATCGCGCCGGCGCACACCTTGCCGTCGATGCGTGCCAGGCCGACTATGCCGCTGGTTTTGGCGAAGGCGGCGATCCAGTCGATCTCGGTGTCGTCGAAGCGCGGAACGATGTTCTTGCTCTTCATGCGCATGCAGCTCAGGGCGATGATGTCGCGCACATCCTGTTCGCTGATGTCGCGCTCCAGATAGAGTTCGTAGCGGTAGGAGGGAAATGCCTTGCTCAAGGCGCTCGAATAGCGCTTGATGTTCCTGCGCATGTTCTTGCCGACGGCGTTCTCGTAATCCTTGACGCTCGGCGGCAGCGGCACCACCATGTCTTCGCTGCACACCATGGCGTGCCGGGGCAGGGCGAGCGTGTCGACGTTCGCATGCAGCTTCGGGAAGGTGACGCGCTTGACGCCGGGGTAGCGGCTGAACATGTGGCGGCAAAAGCGTTCGATTTCCGCCGCGTCCAGCGTCAGGTATTCGCTGACCACGGTCACCTCGTCGCGCGTGCGCCGGTAGGGAAGGACGGCGATGGCGTGGCCGTCGGAGCTGGCGACATAGCAGCTTGCCGCAGCCATCGCGCTTGCCGCCTCGAAGTAGCGCGGCGAACAGTAGAGATGCCCGTACAGGCGGTCTATTTCGGCGGCGGCAAAGGCCGGCACCTCGTTTTCATGGCAGTCGATCTGCACCTGCTCCACCCGCAGCGAATGCTCGTTGCGCGGCGGGCGGCGGGACAGCGGAAGCGTCGAGCCGGCGGTTTTCATAGTTCTCCTGAAGATTGCGAATTGCGGGTTTCTCCCCACGCCGGCGGCTCTTTCGCGGCCACGCCGGTCCCGGCCGCAGCCATGGCATGACTACCCGCCGGACGATGCTGCATCCTGAAGCGATCGAGCGAGCGCTTGACCTTCTTGAGCCCGTTGAGGCAGTGATACGCAGCCCGGTGGAGCCTGCTGGAGTCATCCAATCTTCTTGCCCGGAGCTCCATCCAGTTCTTCACCTCGTACATCCGCCCGCGCCAGACGTGCCGGACGGCGGCCGCGCCGTTGAGGAGCAGGTGAAGGCGCGAACGGTAGACCAGCAGGTGGCTGAGGTCGCGCTGCACGCCGAGCAGGCGGAACTTGTATTCGTAGCATCCCCACAGGAAGTGGTATTCGGCGGCCTTGCGCGCGATGCATTCGCAGATGGTGAGATAGCAGCACAGCGTACCCAACCCGTAATCGTCGTAGTCGGGTGCGTGGGCGATGACTTGCAAGAAGTAGTTGTCAGCGACGCGGTAATTGATCGTTCCGGCGCACACCTTGCCGTCGATCGTCATGACGGTCACCAGTCCGCAGCGGCGCACCATCTGCAGGATGCGGTCGGCCTCGGCGTCATCGATGTACGAGTCCTTGTACTTGCCGGCCATTCTGGCGCGGTTGAGCTCGATGATGGCGCGCACGTCCGCCTCGCTGGCGGCGTCGCCTTCGCGGGTCGTCCACGACACCGACGGCAGGCAGCGCTTGAGCTTGTTGAAGTAGCGCTTGATGTAGGTGCGCGTCGACTTGCCCAGCCGGGCCTGATATTGCTCTTCGCTGGATGGCAGCGTCAGCACGATGTCCTGCGTGCACTTGGCGCCCAGGAAGGGATAACGCAGCGCCGCCGGCATATTGTCGATGACCGGGAACGAGATCACGCCGGTGGACGGGAAGCGGGCAAAGATGTGGCGCGCGAACGCGTCGATCACATCGGGCGGGAACGTGCACTGCTCGTTGATGACGCACACCCGCTTGCCGTCGAAGCGATACAGCACCACCGCGATGATCTCCGCGCCCTGCCGCAGCACGCAGGTATGCGTGCCGGCACCGAGATTGCCATACACCGCGTGATACGCCGGCGATGAATGCAGATGGCGGTAGAGGCGGTTCAGCGGTTCGTGCACGAACTGCGGCACCGCATCGTTATACATCGAGACATCGATGCCTTGCATGAGCGTGATCCTCCAATCGTGTTCGCGCCTGCCGCAACAGGCGCGAATCAAGCAATAAGCGACGGGCTGTTATGGAATTCAAAGGGCAAACGACTGCGTCGAGAAACTCGCCGCCGGCGTTCATCGTTGTTCTCATCTTTGTTCATGCAAGCGCTTAGCTCTATCCCAAGCCGCTGCTTTTTTGCGGACCATCAAACAGGCAAATGGCGCGACACGAAGCGTAAATAGACGACGTTCAAAGCAACATGGAAGAACTTGCGCGACATTGACATGCCACCCTCAGGAATCGATGACGTTCCAGTCCGCGGGGAAGAAGTGCTCCGGGTGATTCAGGTGATCGAGCGCATTCATGCGCCGCGTGCGCAGCACTATCTTGTCCGGATTCCTGTTGAGGTAGGCGCCCCACCAGCTGAAGGAACTGAAGCCCGTGGTGATGTTGTGCCTGCAGCGACTCATCAGGTGCAAGTCTTCGTAGCCGGCATCGGGTCCGTTATGGTCCACGTAGACGATCTTGCCGGGCAGGCTGAGGTTGGCTTTCACCCACGGCATGTCGTCGGAAAAAACGAAGAAGCAGGGATCGGCAAGCCGCTCGCGCATGTAGGTTGTCGCATTGCGGTAATAGCTTTCCGTGACCACGCCCTCGTACCAGCTGCGGTATTCGGGGTTGGTGACGACGTCGCCGCGCCGGATATGCAGGCTCACCGACTGGCAGGCCGCGATACGTTCCTCCACTGCCTTGCTCTGCGCGGAAAGCGGCACCTTCAGAGTCAGCTCCTGCTGGATCAGCTCCCGGATCGGATCGAAGTATTTATACGAAAAGAAGCAGCCGCGCAGGATGGTGTCGTCCGCCAGATCCATGAAATGCGGCTTGTAGCCCCAGTCGCCGCGCTCTTCCTTGAAAAAGCGCTTCTCGTTGCCGGACAGCTTGAGCAGCAGGCGCGCCGGATCGATGCCGTTGTCGCGCAGGCGCCTTGCCGCATTGCGCAGCAGGTCGTTTTCGCGCAGGCGGACCTTGAGCGCGCTATACAGGCCCAGCCCCGACACCACAGCCTTGCCGCCCGGTTCCGACAAGCCAGGGTACTGCGCCGCGATATGGAATTTATCCAGCTGAAACGAATGACCGACGTACTGCCCATGGTCGACGCCGTTGCGGCAATCGGTATCGACGTCGAGATACAGGCTGGTGTTGTGCTTGTGCGCGAGCGCGCGCGCGGCCGCGTACATGAAGAGCTGGTTGCCCAGCCCGCTGTGGATCTGCACGACGATCATGATGGCTCCCTCTGCTGCGACGATTGTTCTGGCTTGCCGGGCGCCGCGGTCAGCCGGCGGCGTTGGCGACCAGGTCCTCGTACCGGCTCTGCGACACGATGCGCCCCTTGTTGAGGCGATAGATCGCATCGCATCCACGCAACGTGCCGATGCGGTGCGCGATCATGACGATGGTGAGCTCGCGTCCCAGGTTTTCGATGGCCTGCATGACCGCCTCTTCGGTGTCGGCATCGAGCGCGCTGGTGGCTTCGTCGAACACGAGCACGGTGGCCTTCTTGTAGAGCGCGCGCGCAATCGCAATGCGCTGGCGCTGGCCGCCCGACAGGCGCACGCCGCGCTCGCCGACCGTGGTCGCATAGCCGTCTGCGGTCGACTCGATGAATTCCGCGATCTGCGCCTGCCGCGCCGCCTCGCGCACCCGGGCCGGATCAATGTCCTCGGACGGCATGCCGAACGCGATGTTTTCCGCGAAGGAGGCGTCGGTCAGGAAGATCATCTGCGGCACGTAGGCGATGTTGCGCTGCCAGGCCAGGCGCGCATCCTCGTCCAGCACGACATCGTCGACCAGGATGCGGCCGGCGGTCGGGCACAGCAGCCCCAGCAGCAAGTCCATCGCCGTCGTCTTGCCGCTGCCGGTCGCGCCGACGAAGCCGATGCGCGCCCCCTTCGGGATGACGAGGTTGAAGTCGCGCAGCACCAGCGGAGTGTGCGGCTGGTAGCGGAACGACACGCTGTCGAAGCGGATCGCGCTGCAAAACGGCAGGGCCGGCAGCGCCGCCTTCCTGGCGGGCGCCGCGGACCGGGTGGAACGCGGCAGCGGACGCTCGAGAAAGCTTGTCACGTCGGACACGACGTCGAGGTTGCCGGATATGTATACCCAGCCCTGGTAGGTTTGCTGCAACAGCGGCATCAGGCGCTGCGCGCCCAGCGCGAGCGCGCCGAGCGTGGGAATGGTGGCGGCGATGCTGCCCCGGGACTCGGTGATGTAGTAGCCGAGCAGCGCGATGAGGATGATGCCCAGTGCCTCGACCATGATGCGCGAGCTCGGGCCGCCGATGATGGCCGTGCTGGCCTGCGCCAGCCGCATCGTCTTTTCGGTGTCGTGAAAGCGCCGGGTATAGAACTCCTGGGTGTGGTCCAGCAGCACGTCGCGTATGCCGCCCAATCCTTCCTGGATCGATTGCACCCGCTTGCCGTAGGCGCGGTTGACCACCTGGCTGTTGCGGGCCAGGCGGCGCCGCGTGAAGATGGACATCAGCGCGTAGATGGAGCCGAATCCGAGCAGCGCGATGCCCGCGATCACCGGGTCGATCAGCAGGAGCGTCACGGTGATGAACAGCGCCATCAGGGAACAGCTGCAGATGATCAGCATGCTGGAGATGACGAACACCACGTTATCCATCTTGTCGATGGCGCCGACGGTTTCGCTGCTGTTGCGCGCGACGTGGAAATCGTACGGCTGGTAGAGCGTGCGCCGGTACACCTCGGTGCCGAGCTCGTAGCCGAGGATGTAGTTCAGCCGCGTGGCCGCGTAGATGACGGCAAAGCGAATCGCCCCCGCGATCACTACCGCCAGAGCGAAGATGACGGTCAGGCGCAGGCGCAGCTCGGCCGCGCTGTCCGCATTCAGGGTTTGCACGATGCGGGCCACGAACGGCCTTTGCATGGCCGCCACCGGGTCGGCAAGAATGGCGAGAAACGGGACCAGCGTGGCAAGGCTGACCATCTCGGCCACCGCACACACCAGCATCAGGAACAACAGGGGCGGCAACTGCCGGCGACGCCGGGGGGGCAGGCAAGCGAGGAACCGGCTCAGGCGTTGCACCGTCCCGCGATACTGTTTCATAGAATCTCCGCTGCACAGCTGCGGTATTGGCCGCAGCCCGTGAATTGCTGAAAAAGCCGACGCGAGGTCTGAGTGGAGATGCTGCCGACACCGTCCCCGGCTCCAATTGCGACGGATCAAAATTTCTCGCGCTTGCCGGCGCCGGCAGTGCCGGGGTTTGATGCATCGCGGATGTCATGCGTGCCAATGTCGCGTGATCGCCATGTCGCCAAGGGAATTGCCCGGCGTTGAAACAGGCATGCGCGCCGCACCTTTCCAGTGCAAACGCATCGCGGCGGTGCCCGCAGGTAAGGCGCACCATCCCACTTTGAGGCGCATTCCATGCCGCCGCGCGCGCATTGCGCCCGAATCCGCTTGGCACACCGATTGCTAAAGTTGGAACAGAGCAATCACGCTGTACACGACAGGGAGCCCAGCGCCGGGTTCCTCCAGACAATGGAGTCTCATCATGAAAATCGTCGTCATCGGCCATGGCATGGTCGGCCACAAGTTCCTGGAAAGCCTCTATGAGGCGGGCGTGCGCGATGCGCACGTCACCGTGCTGAGCGAAGAAGCGCGTGCCGCCTACGACCGCGTGCATCTGTCCGAATTCTTCTCCGGCAAATCCGCAGACGACCTGTCTCTGGTGGCGCCCGGCTTCTTCGAGCGCGACAATCTGCTGCTCAAATTAAATGCGCGTGCCACCGCGATCGACCGCAGCAACAAGACCGTCACCGTCGCCAGCGGCGAGGTGCTGCCCTACGACAAGCTGGTCATCGCCACCGGCTCCTATCCATTCGTGCCGCCGGTGCCGGGCAGGGAGCGCAAGGATTGCTTCGTCTACCGCACCATCGACGACCTGGAAGCGATGCTGGAATGTGGCAGCCGCTCCGCCAGCGGCGTGGTGGTCGGCGGCGGCCTCTTGGGCCTAGAATGCGCCAAGGCGCTGCGCGACATGCACCTGAAGACGCATGTGGTCGAGTTCGCGCCGCGCCTGATGGCGATGCAGGTCGACGACGGCGGCGGGCGCATGCTGCGCAAGAAGGTCGAAGAGCTGGGCGTGGCCGTGCACACGCAAAAGAATACCGTCGAGATCGTCGACGGCGAGCAGGCGCGTAACCGCATGGTGTTTTCCGACGGCACGCACCTGGAAGCCGACATGATCGTGTTCTCCGCCGGCATCCGGCCGCGCGACGACCTGGCGCGCGCCAGCGGCCTGGAAATCGGCCCGCGCGGCGGCATCGTCATCGGCAACGACTGCCGCACCTGTGACCCCGACATCTACGCCATCGGCGAATGCGCGCTGTGGAACGGCCAGATCTTCGGCCTGGTCGCGCCCGGCTATGACATGGCGCGCGTCGCCGCCAAGCACCTGGCGGGCGAAGCAGCCGAGTTCGCAGGCGCCGACATGAGCACCAAGCTGAAACTGATGGGCGTCGATGTCGCCAGCATCGGCGACGCCATGGGCAGCACCGCCGCTGCCCGCGCCTACCAGTTCACCGACGAGCGCCGCCAGGTCTACAAGAAGATCGTCGTCTCCGGATGCGGCACGCACCTGCTGGGCGCGGTGCTGGTGGGCGACGCGGCCGAATACGGCACGCTGCTGCAGATGATGCTCAACAAGATCGCCTTGCCGGAAGCGCCGGAATTCCTGATCCTGCCGCACAGCGACGGCAAGGCCAAGCCCGGCATCGGCGTCGACGCCTTGCCCGCATCCGCGCAGATTTGCTCCTGCAACAACGTCTCCAAGGGCCAGCTGTGCGATGCGGTGGCCGCCGGCGCGACCAACGTGGTCGAGCTGAAGTCGTGCACCAAGGCCGGCACCGCCTGCGGCGGCTGCGTGCCGCTGGTGACGCAGGTAATGCAGGCCGAGATGAAGAAGCGGGGACTGGCCGTCAACAACCACCTGTGCGAACACTTCGCGTATTCGCGCCAGGAGTTGTTCCACCTGATCCGCGTGGGCGACATCAAGACCTTCGACGCGCTGCTCGACAAGCACGGCAAGGGGCTGGGCTGCGACATCTGCAAGCCGGTCGCCGCCAGCATCTTTGCATCGTGCTGGAACGACTTCGTGCTCAATAAGGAGCACGCGAGCCTGCAGGATTCGAACGACTATTTCCTCGGCAACATCCAGAAGGACGGTACCTATTCGGTCGTGCCGCGCATGCCGGGCGGCGAAGTCACGCCCGACGGCCTGATCGCGGTCGGCCAAGTGGCGAAGAAATACGGCCTGTACACCAAGATCACCGGCGGCCAGCGCGTGGATCTGTTCGGCGCGCGCGTCGACCAGTTGCCGCAGATCTGGGAAGAGCTGATCGCCGCCGGCTTCGAGTCGGGCCATGCCTACGGCAAGTCGCTGCGCACCGTGAAATCGTGCGTCGGCTCGACCTGGTGCCGCTATGGCATGGACGACAGCGCCGGGCTGGCGATCGAGCTGGAGAACCGCTACAAGGGCTTGCGCGCGCCGCACAAGATCAAGTTCGGCGTGTCCGGCTGCACCCGCGAATGCGCCGAGGCGCAGGGCAAGGACGTGGGCGTGATCGCCACCGAAAAGGGCTGGAACCTGTACGTGTGCGGCAACGGCGGCATGAAGCCGCGCCACGCCGAACTGCTTGCGTCCGACCTGTCGAAACAACAGCTGGTGGCCTACATCGACCGCTTCCTGATGTTCTACATCCGCACCGCCGACCGCCTGCAGCGCACCAGCGTATGGCGCGACAACCTCGAAGGCGGCCTCGACTACCTGAAGGAGGTCGTCATCGGCGACAAGCTGGGCCTGGCGGCGGAACTGGAAGCCGACATGCAGCGCGTGGTCGACACCTATGCCTGCGAATGGAAGAACGCCGTCACCGATGCCGAGACGCGCAAGCGCTTCCGCCAGTTCGTCAACAGCGACCAGCCGGACGAGAACGTGGTGTTCGTCGAAGAGCGCGGCCAGATCCGCCCGGCCACGCCGCAGGAACGCAAGGTCATTCCCATCATTGCCAACGTAGCGTAAGGACAGAAAGCCATGACACACGAATTCAAGACCACCACCTGGAGCCCGGTCTGCTGCGTCGACGACATCGTTCCCAACACCGGCGTGTGCGCGCGGATCAAGGACCGGCATGTCGCGGTCTTCCACGTCAGCGACAAGACGCCGCGCCTGTTCGCCATCGACAACTACGACCCCAACGCGCAGGCCAGCGTGCTCTCGCGCGGACTGGTCGGCAACGCAGGAGAACGCATCGTGGTCGCCTCGCCCATCTACAAGCACCACTTCGACCTGCAAAGCGGCCAGTGCATCGAAGCGCCGGAGAACTCCGTCAAGGCCTATCCGGTGCGCGTCGAAAACCGCACGGTCTGGGTCGCCGTCTGAGTGCCGGAAAAACAGATTCCCCATTAACCGCAGCACCAGCAACAGGAAGGAAGCACCATGGCTTATCTCGCGCCCTCGGAATTCGTCACCAAGATGGTGGACGCCGGCGAATCGAAAATCTTCATGTCGACCAGGGATACCCTGATCCGGGCCTATATGGCCGGCGCGATCCTCTGCCTGGCGGCGGCGTTCGCGGTGACGATCAATGTCCAGACCGGCCAGCCGCTGCTGGGCGCCGTGCTCTTTCCCGTCGGCTTTTGCATCCTGTATTTGCTCGGCTACGACCTGCTGACCGGCGTGTTCGTGCTGTCGCCGCTGGCCTTGCTGGATAAGCGCCCCGGCGTGACGCTGGGCGGCGTGCTAAAAAACTGGGGGCTGGTATTCGTCGGCAATTTCGCCGGCGCGTTCACCGTCGCCGTCCTGATGGCGATTACCTTCACCTACGGCTTCTCGGTCGAGCCCAATGCGGTGGGCAAGGCGATCGGCGTGATCGGTGAAAACCGCACGCTGGGCTACGCAAAATATGGCGCAGCCGGCATGCTGACCTTGTTTGTGCGCGGCATGCTGTGCAACTGGATGGTATCGACCGGCGTGGTCGGGGCGATGATTTCTACCTCCGTCCCCGGCAAGGTCATCGCCATGTGGATGCCGATCATGGTCTTCTTTTACATGACCTTCGAGCACTCCGTGGTGAACATGTTCCTGTTCCCGTCGGGCCTGCTGTTGGGCGGGCATTTTTCGCTGATGGATTACCTGGTCTGGAATGAGCTGCCGACGGTCCTCGGGAATCTGGTTGGCGGGCTGACCTTCACCGGCCTGACGCTGTACACCACCCATGTGAAGACCGCGCCCAAGCGCGCCTTCTGATTCGCATCGCGGCAGGAGAGCCCCGTGCCGTCCGGACCGGGGCTCTTTATCTTTTGGCATCCACCATGCGCAGTCAGCTGAAAATCTCCGTCGGTCAGCATTCCGACAAGGGGCGCAAGCAAACCAACCAGGATTTCCACGGCATCTGCGTGCCGCAGGAGCCGCAGCTCGGTTCCAAGGGCATTGCCGTTGCCATCGCCGACGGCATCAGCAGCAGCCTGGTCAGCCACATCGCCAGCCAGTCGGCGGTGGCCGCCATCCTGCAGGATTACTACTGCACGTCGGACGCCTGGTCGGTGAAGACCTCGATCGAGCGCGTGGTGGTCGCCACCAACTCCTGGCTGCACGCGCAAACGCGGCAAAGCCAGTACCACCTCGACCAGGACCGAGGCTACGTCTGCACCTTGAGCGCCATGGTCATCAAGTCGACCACCGCGCACCTGTTCCATGTCGGCGACGCACGCATCTACCAGCTGCACGGCAAGCGGCTCGAGCAGCTCACCAACGACCATCGGGTATGGGTGTCGCGCGAACAAAGCTATCTCGGCCGCGCACTGGGCATCAATCCGCAGCTGGAGATCGATTACCGCGCGCTGCAGGTGGAGCCGGGCGACCTCTTCCTGCTGGCCACGGACGGCGTCTATGAATACGCCAGCGCCGACGGCATCGCCGCCGCCATCGCCAGCCACGCAAACGACCTGGACCGGGCCGCCAGAAGCATCGTCGAGGAAGCCTGCCGGCAAGGCAGCCCGGACAACCTCACCGTCCAGCTGGTCCGAATCGACGCCTTGCCCGATCCGCAGGCAAGCGAGATGGTCCGGCAGCGCGGCGCGCTACGGCTGCCGCCGCTGCTGGAGCCACGCATGATGTTTGACGGATACCGGATCATCCGCGAAGTGCACGCCAGCAGCCGCAGCCATGTCTACCTGGCAGTGGATGGCGACACCGGCGAGCACGTCGTCCTCAAGACGCCTTCCATCGACTTGCGCGACGATCAGGCCTACCTGGAGCGGTTCCTGATGGAAGAATGGATCGCGCGCCGCATCAACAGCGCGCATGTGCTCAAGCCCGGCCGGCAGACCCGAAAGCGCAACTTCCTGTATGTCGCCACCGAATTCATCGAGGGCCAGACACTGTCGCAGTGGATGATCGATCACCCGCAGCCGGATCTGGATACCGTGCGCCGCATCGTCGAGCAGATCGCCCGGGGATTGCGCGCCTTTCACCGGCTGGAAATGGTGCACCAGGACCTGCGGCCCGACAACATCATGATCGACAGCAGCGGCACCGTCAAAATCATCGATTTCGGCGCGACCAGCGTTGCCGGCATCGTGGAAAGCGCGCCGCCGGCCGAGCGTTGCCATCTGCTCGGCACGGCCCAATACGCCGCTCCCGAATATTTCCTGGGCGAGCCCGGCACGCCGCGTTCGGACTTGTTTTCGCTGGGCGTGATCGCCTACCAAATGCTGGCCGGACGGCTGCCGTACGGCGCGCAAGTCGCCAAGGCGCGCACCGCTGCGGCGCAACGGCGGCTGCAATATGACGGCGCGCTGGGCATGAACCGCAAGATTCCGGCCTGGGTCGACGAAGCGATCAGGAAGGCGGTCCATCCGGATCCGCGCAAGCGCTATGACGCGTTATCCGAGTTCGTATTCGACCTGCATCACCCGAACCGGGCCTTTCTCAACCGTGCGCGCCTGCCGCTGATCGAGCGCCATCCTGTTGCTTTTTGGAAGGGTGTTTCCTTTGTGCTAACGACGCTCTTGCTCGCATCGCTGCTGCGTTCGGCCTTCCGGTAACCGCCTGCGCGGGCCGGGCAAGGCACTTGCCATTCCAGCCACGCGGCGCGCCGTTACAGCTGCTTACCATTGAAACAGTGCAATAAAGACTTTATACGTGCGTCAGGCGTTTCTCCCTGTAAGAATCACCTCGTTGAATCTTTTGGAGAGTAACCATGCAAGCAAGCAAACAGTCCGGCCACATTCATCCCCTCATGGCTGGCGCCGCCGCGTCCGTCATTCTGGTCAGCTTGGTCGCCGCCGCCGCGATTGTCGGCATTATCCCGAATTCGCACAGCAGCGCCGTAGACAGCGAACACGCCGCGCCGCAGGCCGTCATGGCCGCCCCCGCCCCGGCGCCCGTCCAGCAAGCCGCCGCCGCGCCGGTCGCCGTCAAGGAAGTGGTGCAGCACAAGACCGTCGTGCATCACCAGTATGTGCAGCATCACGCCAGGCCGGTCCAGGTCGCGCAGGCGGCACCCGCGCCGCAGTACGCGCCGGCCCCGGCGTACCAGCAACCGGCGCCCGCCGCACAGAACAGCCCGGTCGGCATCGGCGTGGGCGCGGTCGTCGGCGGATTGATCGGCAGCCAGGTCGGCGGCGGCAACGGCAAGACCCTGGCGACGATTGCAGGCGCGGTCGGCGGCGGATACCTCGGCAATGAAATCGCCAAGAAGAGCCAGTAAAGGCCATGCCGGTGCGCCGGCCAATCACCCTCGTGGGAGCATCATCATGCCAACCAGACTAGTCATCGCAGCCGCCATTCTTGCCCTGCCGCTGGCGGCCGGCGCCACCGAATACCGCACCGTCGAGCGGCCGCGGCAGGAATGCTGGAATGAGCAGGTGCCGGTCCAAAGCGCAGGCGCCGATTACGGCGGCGCCATCGTCGGCGGCCTGGCCGGCGGCATCCTCGGCAACCAGGTCGGCGGCGGCAACGGAAAAACGATTGCCACCGCGGTCGGCGCCATGACCGGCGCAGTCGTCGGCGATCGCATGTCGTCGCGCGGCGCGTCGTATCAGACGCAAACCGTGCGACGCTGCCGCACCGTGGTCGACCATGTGCAGGTTCCCGTCGTCCGCGAGCAAGTCCCGGTCTACGTCGAGCCGCAGCCGGTCTACGTGCAGCCGCAGCGGGTGTATGTGCAGCCGCGCCCGGTCGTCGTGGTTGAACAGCCAGCCTATTTCGTGGGGCGTGAAGAATACCGCTACGGCTGGCGCGAGCACCACCACCGCCACCATCATCATCGTTACGACGACGATGATTGAAGCCGCCAGTCGGTCGCCTGCCGTGCCGCGGCCGGCATGGCGCCATGCAGGTCACAAGCCGGCCTTGCCTCCTGCGCCATTGTGCTAGCGCACATAAGAAGTTCTTGTCTTCAGTGAATGCGTTCTGCTAGTCTAGTATCCATACTTTTGCGTAACCACGGAGGTGCACCCTTGCGCGGCTCTAGCTGGAAATACCGGGACGACTATTCGAATGCCGCCCCACTCAAGGCGCTGATGACAGCTACGCCGATGACGGCACAGCAACATACGGCATTACTCCAGAAACGGATAGAACGCAGAAGGAATCTGGAAACGGCAAAAGAACTCAAGGCGGCGGCGGACGACAATCTTTGGTAGTGATGTCCTGAAAGCCATGCCGCTCGCGCCGTCCGGCGAACCGGCACCGCAAGCACGCATAAAAAAGGCCCGCAGTCGCGGGCCTTTGTCTTATCAGCGCTTATCCGCTCTTCTTCAGGCACTCGCTCATGAACTTCTTGCGATCGGCGCCTTTCATGTCCTTGGCTTCGGCGTTACAGGATTTCATTTTCTCCTGTTGCGCCTTCTGCGCCTCGCTGACTTTCGGCTTACTGCTCAGGCACTCTTTCATGAATGCCTTGCGCTCGTCGCCCTTCTTGTCGCTGGCCTCCTTGTTACAGGCCGCCATTTTCTGCTGTTGCGCGGTTGCGGCAAACACGGGCTGAAATGCGAAGGGTGCAAGAAGCAAAGCTGCTGCAAAGAACTTCTTCATACGGCTCTCCTTTGTAGAGGGTTAACAACATTTTCTAGGTTCCCACTATACGAGGAAATTGAAAAGGTGTGAAATCAAGCAGGAAAGCCATTCCTTGGAAAATCTGTGCGGCCAATATCCAGTCTGGCGCGTTACCCCGTTTGCCCCGGGAAATACGCTGCCGACATAGCCGATCCCGTTCCTGGCAACCCCGCCTGGGGGCACAGGTGCTTCATTCATGCCGTTCCGCAGAAAACGACGCTGTGCTGGGCCGGCCAGAGCGGGCCAACGCCACCGGCAGGCTCTGGGCAATGCCGAAGCCGAGCTCAACGACGGTAAAGGCCAGGATGATGGGATTGGCGCCGAGGGCGAGGGCATACAGCTGCCAGGCAGCGAACAGGAAGCGGCCGGCGGCATCATAGCGGCCGTAGCGTTGCTGCGTGTGGCGCAAGCGCAGGATCGCCCACACGGTAACGATCGAGCCCAGCAGGTTCGCCATCAGCATGTGTTCCGGCGCAAACGGCGGCAGGCTGCCCGGCAAACCGAGCAGGCCCGCCGCCGTCCCCAGTCCGCCATGAATTGCCGCAAACGTCCACGGCGTCGCGAAGCCGATGGTCGCGACCAGGTCATACCATGCGCTGGCGCGCACGATGCGCAAATAGCTGTTCGCCTCAATCATTTCTTTCTCCCTGCTGGATGATGGAGCCAGCTTAAAGCCTGGAGTACACTCCAAGGTCAAGCGTTACTTGCGGGAGCAATGTTCATGAGGATCGGCCATCTTGCGGCGGTGACCGGCGTCAGCTGCGATACCCTGCGCTTTTATGAAAAGCGCGGCTTGATCCGCGCGGCCCGGGGCAGCAACGGCTACCGGCGCTATGCACCGGAAACCGTGCAACTTGTCGGCTATATCCGCACCGCGCAAAGGCTGGGATTCAGTTTGACGGAGATCGGGGAAAGCCTGCCCGCGCTATGGAATGCCGCGCATCCGGATGCGGCCGTGGCGCAGCTGCTCACGGAGAAGGTCGAAGCCATCGAGGTGCGCATCGCAGAGCTGGAAGGCTTGAAGAAGGAGTTGCTGGAGCGGGCTGCGCAACTGTGCCCGCTGGCCAACCGGCGCCAATGAAATGGCGATAACCGGGGTTAGCCGCCGATCGTTCCGCACGACCAGCGGCATGACGAAGCTTACCTGCCGCCCATGTCCGGCAAGTGGTGCGCGATACCCTTGTGGCAGTCGATGCAGGTCTTCTCGCCGGAAGCAAGCTGGGTAGAGTGCGCATCGACGGCACGCTTGCTCTGCTTGGTGAAGTCCATCGACTCGAACAGGTGGCAGTTGCGGCACTCCAGCGAATTGTTCGCCTTCAGGCGGTTCCACTCGTGGGTGGCCAGTTCCAGCCGCTTTTCCTCGAACTTCTCGCGCGTGTCGATGGTGCCGAAGATCTTGCCCCAGACTTCCTTGGAGGCCTGCATCTTGCGCGCGATCTTGTCGGTCCAGTTGTGCGGCACGTGGCAGTTGGAGCAAATGGCGCGCACACCGCTGCGGTTGCTGTAGTGGATGGTCCCCTGC
The DNA here is from genome assembly GCF_000818395.1 of Noviherbaspirillum autotrophicum. Taxonomy (GTDB): domain Bacteria; phylum Pseudomonadota; class Gammaproteobacteria; order Burkholderiales; family Burkholderiaceae_D; genus Noviherbaspirillum; species Noviherbaspirillum autotrophicum. Next base: position 2,667,474 of record NZ_JWJG01000028.1, read on the forward strand.
AGTTCCTGATACACGTTGTCGCGCATCTCATGGCATCCGGTACAGAAGGCTTCCGTGTTGGTCGCTTCCATCGCCGTGTTGAAACCGCCCCAGAAGATGATGCCGGCGATGAACGCGCCGATCGTGAGGAACCCGAGGCTCAGGTGGGTGCTGGGACGGCGCAGTATGTCCCAGTACACCTTGAGGACTTTTTTCATGATCGGCCTCTCACTTCTTCTTCGCCGGGGCAGGCTTGCCGGGCTTGCTCAGCAGCGTGTCGACGTCGACGAAGCCGTTGTCCACCAGCGGCTTCAACTCGGCCTGCGGCACGTGGCATTGCAGGCAGAAGTAGCGGCGCGGCGACAGCTCGGCCAGGAAGTTGCCTTCGCGGTCCATGAAGTGCGTGACGCTGATCATCGGCGCCTGGCTTTCCTGGGTGCGCGTGCGCGCATGGCACATCATGCAGCGGTTGGCGTTCTTGTCGAGCTGGTAGCCTTCGATCTTGTGCGGCACGACCGGCGGCTGCATCGCGTAGTTGCGCGCACGCCGCACATCGCTGTTGTCGGGATTGACCAGCGGCGGGGGCTGGGTGGTCTGGTCGAGCGGCGTCGGGCCGCGCATGCTGTCGATGAATTCCCCTGCCGAACCGAGCAGCGGCACCGCCATGAGCAGGGCCATGAATGCTTTTTTGATGTTCATGTCGCTCTCCTATACTTTGCGAATCTTGACCGCACACTTCTTGAAGTCGGTCTGGAACGAGATCGGGTCGGTCGCGTCCAGCGTCACCTTGTTGATGAGCTGGCTGGCGTCGAAGAACGGCACGAACACCAGGCCGCGCGGCGGCTTGTTGCGGCCCCGGGTTTCGACGCGCGAGCGGATCATGCCGCGGCGCGACGCAATCTCGATCATGTCGCCGCGGCGCGCGCCGAGCTGCTTGGCGTCTTCCGGATGCATGAAGCAGACCGCATTGGGCATGGCGCGGTACAGCTCCGGCACACGGCGCGTCATGGTCCCGGTATGCCAGTGCTCCAGCACGCGGCCGGTCGACAGCCAGAACGGGAATTCCTTGTCCGGCGCCTCCGCCGGCGGCTCGTATGGCAATGCGAAGATCACCGCCTTGCCGTCGGGCTGGCCGTAGAAACGGATGCCTTCGCCCGGCTTCACGTACGGGTCGGCGCCCTCGCGGTAGCGCCAGCTGGTTTCCTTGCCGTCGACCACTGGCCAGCGCAGCCCGCGCGCCTTGTGATACATGTCGAACGGCGCGAGGTCATGGCCGTGGCCGCGGCCGAACGAGGCGTATTCCTCGAACAAGCCTTTCTGGATGTAGTAGCCGAAGGCCTTCGCTTCGTGGTTGTCGTAGCCGGCTTCGATCTGGCTGTTCGGGAACTTGTCGACCACGCCATTCTTGAACAGCAGGTCGTACATGGTTTTGCCGCGCCATTGCGGCGCCTTGTCCAGCAAGTCCTTGGTCCAGACTTCTTCCATCTTGAAGCGCTTGGAAAATTCGGCCAGCTGCCACAGGTCGGAGCGCGCCTCGCCCGGCGCGTTCACCAGCTGGTGCCAGAACTGGGTGCGCCGTTCGGCGTTGCCGTAGGCGCCTTCCTTTTCCACCCACATCGCGGTCGGCAGCACCAGGTCGGCGGCCATCGTGCTGGTGGTCGGATATGGGTCGGACACGACGACAAAGTTGCTCGGGTTGCGCCAGCCGGGGAGGATTTCCTGCATCACGTTCGGGCCGGCCTGGGCGTTGTTGTTGCACATGACCCAGTACGCGTTGAGCTTGCCATCCTTGAGCATGCGGCTTTGCACGACCGCATGGAAGCCGGGCTTCTCGGGAATGGTCCCGGCCGGCAGCTGCCAAATCTTTTCCGCGATTTCGCGGTGCTTCGGATTGGCCACGACCATGTCCGCCGGCAGGCGGTGCGAGAACGTGCCGACTTCACGCGCGGTGCCGCAGGCCGACGGCTGGCCGGTCAGCGAGAACGGGCTGTTGCCCGGCGTAGAAATTTTGCCGGTCAACAGGTGGATGTTGTACAGCAGGTTGCTGCACCAGACGCCGCGCGTATGCTGGTTAAAGCCCATCGTGAAGAACGACGTGACCTTGATCGTCGGGTCGGCATACAGTTCGGCCAGCTTTTGCAGCTTGTCCTTCGGCACACCGGACAGTTTCGACACGTAGTCGGCGTCGTAGGTGCTGACGAATTTCGCGTATTCCTCGAAGTTGATCGGCTTGCTGCCGTTGGCATCGGGGCCGGCATTCTTCGCAGCCTTCTGCAGCGGATGGTCGGGCCGCAAGCCGTAGCCGATCTCGGTATTCCCCATCGCGAAGCGGGTGTGCTTGCTGACGAAATCGCGGTTGACCTTGTTGTTCTTGATGATGTAGTTGGCGATGTAGTTCAGGATCGCCAGATCGGTCTGCGGCGTGAACACGATCGGCAGGTCGGCTAGGTCGAAGCTGCGATGCTCGTAGGTCGACATCACCGACACCTTCACATTCGGCGCGGACAGCTTGCGGTCGGTGATGCGGGTCCACAGAATCGGGTGCATTTCCGCCATGTTGGAGCCCCACAGCACGAAGGCATCGGCGGCTTCGATATCCTCGTAGCAGCCCATCGGTTCGTCCATGCCGAACGTGCGCATGAAGCCGGCCACGGCCGACGCCATGCAGTGGCGCGCATTCGGATCGATATTGTTGGACCGAAAGCCCGCCTTGAACATCTTGGCCGCCGCATAGCCTTCCCAGATGGTCCACTGGCCCGAGCCGAACATGCCGATGCCGGCCGGTCCCTTGTCGCGCAGCGCCGCCTTGAATTTCTGCGCCATGATGTCGAATGCCGTATCCCACGACACCGGCGTGAATTCGCCATTCTTGTCGTACTTGCCGTTGCTCATGCGCAGCAGCGGCTTGGTCAGGCGGTCCTGGCCATACATGATCTTGGACAGGAAGTAGCCCTTGACGCAGTTCAGCCCGCGGTTGACCTGCGCGTTGATGTCGCCGTGGGTGGCGACCACGCGGCCGTCCTTAACGCCGACATTGACGCCGCAGCCAACACCGCAGAAGCGGCACGGCGCCTTGCTCCAGGCGATCTGGGTTTTCGATGCGTCGGTGATGACGTTGGAGGCGATCGATTCGATCGGAATGCCGACCGAGGTGGCTGCCGTCACGGCAGCGGATTGCTTGATGAAGTCGCGTCGCGTGAGCTTCATGGTGAGACCTCCTGGTCGAGTACAGTTAAGGGAATCGCGAGCTCGCTCAGCGGCTCCGCATGTTGATAGACGAGCACGACGTCGATGACGCCGGGCAGTGCGCGCATCGCATCCATGATGTCGAGCGTGCGTTTGGTGCTTTCCGTTTCGAGCGTCACCACCAGCTTGCCGCCGCTATCGGCGTGGATCTCCGCGCCGGGCACGGCAGCAATGCATGACTTGATCGATTCGAGATACGCAGGCTGGGCGTACACCACCACGCCTGCGATGTGGATTTCCTGTTCCATCTGCCGCCCCTTAACCGGTGGGCAGGTGGCCGGTCAGCAGCTGCATCATCCAGATGCAGAAGCCGTATCCGCCAACGGCCATCACGGCCACGATCGGCGCTGTAATCACAGTCAGGGCGAGGAAGGCGCGCATTTCCTGCGCTTTGGTCGGTGCCTTATTGGCTTCCATTGCAACTCCAGTTCATGTCGGAACAATATGGCGCATCGTCATTGGCATCACTGCGATGCCGCCTGCGCGGGCAGGAGGGGGAGCCGATATCTGCGTCAGGCCATAGGCCTGCGTGACAAAGAGAATTCTTTCCGACAAGCATTCATTTGACACGTGCCCATGCTATCGGAGTGGGTATTTCCGCATCATTGATATAGGTCAACTTTGCATGAGGGCATTGAATTTATGCGCGTAGGGTGGGACGCGTGTTGTTTTTTAGAGATATGTCCAGGCGCCGCTCAGCAACGCGGCGCATGCAGGGATTTTTTGGCCGCAGCCCCCTGTCTATGACGATATCCGCCAGCATTCGGGCCGCAGGCAAGACTCCCCCGAGCGCCAAGGCAATCAATAACGTCGTACGTGCAACGGTCAGAGGACATCATGAAAGCGAGCTTCGAAAACACGTTGGACCCGACATTCCAGTCGGCACTTGCCGATGAGATCGTCAGCATGGTCGCAGCGGTCGTCTCCAATGCGTCCGCGCCGGACTCCGCAATCAGAGCACTGGTAAAGAGCAGGCAAGATTCGCTGGCGCCGGAGCAGCGTGCCGCCGCAGCCGCCCTGCAGGCGTATGGCATACGGTGCGCCGCAGACGTTTTCACCCCGGCGCTCGAACCGGAGGCCATCGAGCGCGCGGCCAAGCTGCGTCAGGCGCTGGAATCGCAGTCGGCCGATGACGCGCTAGCCGCACTGGAATCAAACCCGGAGGCGGGCATGGAATTCAAGTCAAGGATGAGCCGCGCCATTGCCAGCAAGTGCGCCGAACTGGCGGCCGCCGAAATCGAACGCGCCAAGAGCGGCCCCGTGACGATTTTGAATGAGGCCGATGCGAAAGTCTTTGAAACGCAGCACGCGCAGCACCAGAAACAGCGCTCGCAAGCCACCACGACATTCCTCAGTTCGCTGCCGGTCCGATTCCCCTCGTTTGGCGTCGATCTTTTCAACGCGATCCGGCGCGACGTGCAACGAGAGATCGAGGAAAACCACAAGCGGCCAGATGTCCATGCCGCCGTCGCCGCGTTGTTCGACGATGCCATCGCCGCCATGCCAGCCAATATCCGAGACAAGGTCGCGGCAGCAGCAGGCGGACATTAGGGCGGGGACCTTCAGGCAATCTCGTAACCGCGATCGGCACCGACGCGGTCACGCATCAAAATAAAAACGGCCCGCGTTCTTGCAAACGCGGGCCGCCGGAATTGTACCTGTCGCACGGTGCCAGCACCCCCGAACCATGGGTCCAAGGGGGTCGGAATCGGCTTAGTTTTGGGGTCATCGACAAGCGACAATCACTCCCGCCAAGACGCGTTTCCAACCGATGCGCGTAGATCGTCCAAAGGATGTTTTGGCACGTATGAACGCGACAGGTGATTTACATACTACGCGCTTGGCCGCTGCTGTCAAGGCAGAACAAAGACTGTCTTTTCCGTAGGCCGCCAGAGTTGTTGCAATCGACCGAGTTCTCACATCACGCTCATGCCCTCACTGGGCAATCCAGAGGAGGGCATTTTTTCGTCAGGAATAGGACGATGCGCAGTCGCTCGGGTAAGGAGAGGGGGTACTGCAGACGACGCCAACCGGCCAATCGGGAATCGCCGGGTGCGCCCCTTGTCGGCATACATGGCTTCGGAAAGCAGACGCTCAAATTCCGGCGTAAAACGTTCGTCGCTGTCTACGCGGTGGACGGCAATTCACCGGCAAATTACTGCCTGCAGCCTTCCTGCCAACCGCTTTACGCCAGTAGCTTTCGATACTGAATGAATCCGCTCTTGTCTGCAATACGATCATAAAGAGCGATCGCTGTCTCATTCGACTCGTGTGTCAGCCACCAGACCCTTGAGCTGCCTGCTGCCGTCGCTTGTGCATACACCCGCTCAATCAACGCCCTGGCCACGCCATGGCCGCGCATCTCTGATGGAACGTATAAGTCTTGCAGGTAGCAGTAATCCCCCTTGGTCCAGCAGCTGCGGTGAAAGATGTAATGAACCATTCCGACCAGCTGTTCACCTTGGACAGCGACTTCACAGTGCATCGGTTCATGCGGATCAAGAAACCGCTCCCATGTGCGCATGGTTACATCCTCGGGAATCGCTACCTGATAGAACTCCTGGTAGCCGACCCATAACGGTAGCCATTCATTGAAATCTTCTTCTTGCACGGGGCGAATTAGCATCATGACCTCTCTGAATGAATTGGCCTGAAAATTGTAAGAATAATTTGGTAAAAACATAGTGCCACTTCACTGCGCGTTCATGGGTCCGCTTCGCACAGTCTTTTCGTCGGAGTCGCCGCCATCCGGACCTGGCCGAACCCAGCAGCAGGCGGCGCCATGGCTGGTGGCTGCTTTGTATCAGGGTCCAACAGCGAAAATGGTGTCGTACCCTGGAATAATCCCGAGCTGACAAAATCAGTCCTGCAGCACTGGGAGAACCGGTACGATCGGGGCGTTGATGACAAATCGTCCTATTAAAGCCAGCTTCTGGACTCCACCTTTAGTGCTGCCTTGAGTCGACGGAGGATCGCGATGTTTTTAGATGTGGAAACTCGGCCAGGCCTTCACGGCGATAAGGAGCCGGTCGCCTTTATGCTAGGTGACAAGCGCATTGAAGTTGTGGAAATTCTCGACAGATGGATTGGCGGCGATCACAGCTACTTCAAAATCCAGACGAGCGATCAGGCCACATACATTTTGCGATTTGAACCGCTGTTGAATCGGTGGCAACTCACCCTGTTTAAGGCCCACTTCTAAAACTCTACTGCTGATGATCAGGCGCCATTAACGGTGGGCCGGCTTGAGCGGGGTGACATTCAGCGAGTGCGGGCCGAACATCAAGGAAACATTTCTTCAACGGGCCGCTCGTTGCCTATGCACCGGCGCGCCTTACAGCAAAAGCTCGGTAAGAAGTCAGCCATCAGGTAGCCGGAAATTGGCTGGAGAACCGACTCAACATTCTCTCAACAACAGCACCTGCGACAATTGGCCGCATTGTCGGCCTGGCTTTATGCCTCCACAATGCACATTGTCGGTAAAGAATAACCCCATCTCTGCAGCATGTCTCAGGATGAATTGATGCTGCATGAGTTGCACCCCAGCGCTGCCGCGCTGGCCACAACCTGTTTCGGTAGGCCGATCGCTATCAAAGCTTGTGTCTTCCTTTCCTCACACCAGCTTGGCTGCCAGCCTCACTCCGGTTATCGGCCTACCGAAACAGGTTGTTCTAATGGTCCGCACCAACTCTGAACTGAGCTAAAAAACTAAACTTTTCACTTTCTCATCCGCCTTTCTGCTAAGGGGCTATCTCAACAGTTCAAAAGCAAAAGGCCCGCATTCTGCGGGCCTTTCACTTAATCACGAGGGCGAGTTATTTTGCCGGAGTGGAAGCCGCATTCTGAGCTGCGGAAGCGTCAGCAGCTTTCGCCTTTTTGGCAGCGTGCTTCTTGGCGCGTTTCTTGTGTTCGACCTTCTTAGCAGGTGCTGCGGCGGTTTGCGCTGCAGGGGTGGATGCGGCCGGTGCGGACGCTGCGGCGGAAGCCGGAGCCGCATTCTGGGCGCTAGCGACACCAGCAAAAGCAAACAGGGCAGCGATAAGGGCGATTTTTTTCATGGAAAGGCTCTCTTTCTTTGTCAGTGCAAGGGAGAAATTTCCCTTGTTGCCCTCAGTAACGAGGTCACCACACATTCCGATGACATGCTTACAAATTGTTGCAAAGGCGAAAACCATAGCCCACGTCTACTTCGCATGCATCCTTCTTTGAAGCTGCTGCGAGATTTCCATCAGCGGCTTGATGCCCGCACCGAACCGGGCAATCGGTTGGCGATGCTCCTTCAATTGGCTGTACGGCAGGTAGCGGATGTTCAAGTCCGACACCCGTGAGAATGCAGGCCGGCAAGGCTGCTGTTCCACTTCGTCGCGGCGGTTATCCGGCGCCACCAGGAACAGCGTGCTGTTTTTCCCGACATGCGTGCCGAGCGCTAAATCCAGCATGCGGACGATGCCAGAATAGATGGACGTCGAATGCTCCACCTCGAACGCAGCGGCCACCTCGTGGGAATCCGTGGTGAGCCATACGATATCAATCAGGCGCACCGAATCCATGCCCGCAGTAACCCCGTCCGGCAGCTGAGCAAGGCACTTGTCGCCAAGATGCCCGTCACTGTAGCTGCGGCTCCGGTCGTTTGCGGCGACCCACACGTCGAATCGCAATGCTAGGCCAAGGTCGCGCAGCCATCCCTGACTCGGTATGCGTGGCGTCGCTTTCCGGCTCGGCTGTACATTGCGCCGGCGCCGGTCCAGTTAACGGCTTTCTTACTTTATAAAAAAGCGCACATTCGTCGTTTTCTTATCCGCGAAGGTCACCGAAGCGATTGCCTTGGCGCCGGCTCCCAATGCGACGTTGGATTTACTTACCAGGATGTTGTCCGCCGTCGGCTCCAGAGGGACTTCGGTTTTGTCCGCGCCATTCAAGACCGTGAGCTTGCCGGATGTGCCGGCGGTTGCGACCGGCTTGCCATGGTCCTCCACATAGATGGTTGCCTTACCATCTTTGTTGACCAGCTCGAAGCTGATGTCGTTGCTGGCGGATTGGACGATGCCACCGTGTTTCGGCTTGTCGCCATGCGCATAAGCGCCCGTTGCGGCTACTGATGCTGCTATTGCCACCAGGGTCAGAAGTTTTTTCATTGCTTTCTCCATATGGGCAGCGGCTCTGTACTGGGCGCCGCTGCATCAGCCCATTAGTATGCTTCCTGCGTTTTCCCGGCCACGATGGCTTCCAGTTGCTTTCGTCCGACTAGCCAGAAAATCAGCGGTGTCAGTAACGAGTCGAGAATTGTCGAGCTGACCAGCCCGCCAAAAATCACGACCGCAACCGGATGCAAGATTTCTTTGCCTGGTGCGTCCGCTGCAAGCAGCAACGGCACGAGCGCAAACGCAGCTACCAGTGCTGTCATCAGCACCGGAGTAAGCCTTTCAAGCGAGCCACGCACAATCATCCTGGTGTCAAAAACTTCACCTTCGAACTTGCACAGATTGATGTAGTGGCTGACCTTCAGGATGCCGTTACGTGTGGAGATACCGGTCAGAGTGATGAAGCCAACCATCGAAGCAACCGACAGCGAGACGCCGGCCACCCACATCGCGATGACGCTGCCGATGAGTGCGAACGGGATGTTCCCCATGATGACCAAAGCCAGTGCGCCGGACTTATAGCGCGAATACAGCACCAGGAAAATCATGGCCAGAGACACCAGCGACAAGCCGCCAATCAGCTTCGTTGCCTGTTCCTGCGCCTGGAACTGCCCCTCGATACTGACAAAGTAGCTGTTTGGTAGAGGCGTAGCGGCAATGGCCTTCCGGATGTCGCCAATGATGCGAGACATGTCAGAGCCGTCGGTGTTGGCGTACACGACAATCCTGCGGCGCCCATTTTCTCGTCCAATTTGATTCGGTCCGTCACCTTCTTCAACGGCTGCGATGCTGGACAGCGGAATCCGGCCGGACGGGCTATCGAGCATCACGCGGGACAAGTCCTGCGGAGAGCGACTTGCATCGGGCAAGCGAACCATCAGGTCGAATCGGCGCGCCCCATCCACTACCTGCGTGACACGGTCTCCATCGGAAAGCGTTTCCAGCGTCTTCAGCACTTGGCCAGGCGCCAAACCGTACTGGGCGGCTTTCCGATAATCGACTCTGACCTTCACCTGCGGGATGAGCACCTGTCGTTCAACCGACAAATCGACCAGTCCTGGCACGCCCGCCAGTTTGCTACGCAAGCCTTCAGCCAATCCCCGCAAGGTATCCAGGTCGTCGCCGTAGATTTTTAATGCGATCTGCGCCCGTACCCCGGAAAGCAGGTGGTCGAGTCGGTGGGAAATGGGCTGACCGATTGCAACGGAGGCGGGAATGACTGAGAGCCGACTGCGAAGGTCGGCCATGACCGCCTCCCGGCTTCGCGCTGAGCGCTTCAGGTCGATGTCGATTTCCGACGAGTGGACGCCTTCGGCGTGCTCGTCCAGTTCCGCGCGGCCAGTGCGGCGTCCGACTTTCGTCACTTCTGGCACATCCTTCATCAGCGTTTCCGCCAGCGCCCCCATGCGATTCGACTCGGCAAGGGAGGTGCCGGGCGTGAACGTCATTCCCATGACCAGCGAACCCTCGTTAAACGAAGGAAGGAATGCGCGAGGAAAGAATGGAACGCTTGCTGCGGCAGCGACTACCGCCAATACCGCAATGGCCAAAATGCCTTTTGCACGAGGGAATGACCATTCGAGAATGCGCGTATCCCATTCCTTCAGGCGTCGGACGACCGGGCTGTCGCCGTGCCCCAGCTGCTTCATCCGCGGCAGCAGGTAATACGACAGAACCGGGGTAACGGTCATGGACACCAGCATCGACGCCAGGATGGAGACGATATAGGCGATACCCAATGGCGCGAACAAGCGGCCTTCGATGCCAGGCAGGGCGAATAGCGGCACGAATACCAGCACCACGATAACGGTTGCGTAGACGATGCCGGACCTGACCTCGACAGACGCTCGCCAGATAACCTCCATGACCGATGGCGCATTGTCCCCGCTGCCACGTTGCTTGAGCCGGCGCAGGATGTTTTCCACGTCCACAACGGCATCATCCACGAGCTCCCCAATCGCAATGGCGAGGCCGCCCAAGGTCATGACGTTGATGGACTGCCCCAGCAGATGAAAGGCGACAGCAGTCACAGCCAGCGACAGCGGTATCGCGATGAGCGAAATGGCTGTCGTGCGGAAGTTGATCAAGAACGCAAACAGGACGATAGCGACCAGAATCGCACCGTCTCGCAGCGCCTCCGTAACGTTGTCGATAGAAGCCTCGATGAAATCAGCCTGACGGAACAGCACTTCAGGTGCAGACAGGCCGGCTGGAACGCCTTGCTTGAGCTCCTTCAGCGCGTTCTCGATTTCCCGTGTCAGTTTCACCGTATCGGCCGCCGGCTGCTTCTGGACGCTCACAATCACCGCGGGTTTTCCGTTCATGCCGGCGTCACCACGTTTGAATGAGGGGGCATAGCGAACCGATGCAACCTGCTCGAGCAAAACCGGCGCGCCGTTACGAAAGGCGACAGCGAGGTCCTTGACGTCCTCCAGGCGATTTGTGCGACCGAGGTTGCGAATCAGGTATTCGCGGCTGTTCAGATCAATAAATCCGCCACTGGTATTGCTGGCAAAGCCCTGTAATGAGGCAGCAATCTGGTCCAGCGTGACATTGAACTGCGCCATGCGTGCCGTATCGGGCTCTACCCGAAGCTGCCGGACGTCGCCGCCAATAGGAATGACCTGCGATACACCGGGAATGGACAGCAGCCGCGGACGCAGCACGAAGTCAGCGTATTCCCGGGCCTGCATTGGATTGGCTTTGGCTACATCGATTGGCAATGCAATCAACATGACTTCGCCCATGATGGACGACACCGGCCCCATGATGGGAGTGATGGCAGCAGGAAGTTGGTCCTTCACCAGGGTGAGCCGCTCCGACACCAGTTGCCGGTTGCGGTAGATGTCGGTTCCCCAATCAAACTCCGCGTACACGATCGAGAGGCCCACCCCAGAAACCGAGCGTACCCGGGTCACGCCGGGCATTCCGTTTAATGCCGTCTCAAGGGGAAATGAGACCAACTGCTCGACCTCTTCCGGTGCCATGCCCCCCGCTTCGGTGAGCACGGTGACCAACGGCTTGTTCAGGTCCGGGAAAACGTCGACCGGCGTGCGGGTTGCTGTCAGCGCGCCATACACAATCAGCAGCAATGCTGCCGCCAGTGCAAAGAGCCGATTGGCTAGGCTGAAACGAACTATCCAGTTAAACATGTTTCGCCCCCTACCTAATCTGATTAATCAGTGCCGCACCGGAGACGACAACGCGATTTTCGGGAGTAAGGCCTTTCACGATGACAATCGTTTTTGCGTCGAGCGTCTTGTACTCCACAGGACGCGGAATGAAGCGCTCGACACTGGCCTTGGTCCACACGATGGTTTCATTGGCCTGGTTGCGCACCAATGCTTCGGCTGGCAAGGCAATTCCCTTCATCTTGTCGTTCAGCCTCACCACCACCGTCACCGGCTGGCCGATAGCCAGTGGCGTATTACCTACCTTTGCCCGGAAGTTCAGGGGCAGCGCGCCGTCGCGCAGGCTGCGTCCGCCACCCAGTAGACCCAGCTCGACGCCAGTGACGTTCGCCAGCGCAGCGCTCTCGACTCGATTCGCAAGCGACGGGTCAGTCGTCAGCGCCTCGACCACCATCTTGTTTGGGTCGACGATTTCGAACAGGACATCACGCGCTTCAACAATCTGACCACTGAGCACGTTGGCTGTTGCGATGATTCCCGATGCCGAAGCAGTAATGGCTTCGCTTCCGCCGACACTGCTTTCCACTGCCCGCTCACGTCCAGTGAGGCTGGAAAGCTCTGCGCGAGCAGCTTCGATTTCCTTTTGCGGCACAGCTCCTTCCAACGACTCAAGCCGTTTCACGCGTTGCTCGGCAAGCTTTCGATTGGCTCGTATATCTGCCAGCTGCGCCTGCTGGTTTCCCAATTCGACTGCGCTGGAAACCGGCCGGACATGCGCGAGCACCTGGCCTTTTTCGACCCGCTGCCCCGCAACCGGCAAGCCTTTCGTCCCCGGCTCGATGCGTCCAGCAAATGGGGCCTGCACTCGCCCGCCCGCATTCGGGTCAATGCCTACGCGCCCATTCAGTTCCACGGTTAGCGGATGTTCGTCTTCCTTCGCCACCAGGGTTCGGATCTCCATGCGACGTTGTGCCTGTTTCGGCACATTGACACTACCGTCCGGCAGGCGCGCCAGGCCGCTTGCGCTCGCTACTGTTGCTGGCTCATCCGAATGCGGCTCATCTCCATGGGCGTTTGCCTCTGTAACCAAAGTCAGGCACGCCGCACCGGCTGCAATGAAAGGAATGATTGAGTAAGAAAATTTGTTCGACATGATTATTTCCCCATTGCTGTTTTGGGGCGGCGAATCTTCGCAGCCAGTGCTAACGCACACAATGCGGCAAGCAAGCCTGCGCCTGCCCACGCCCATGGAAAGTGCAAATCGTTATCCGTATGCGCATCAGCGGCAATAGCCAGAACCCCGTCCAGGAGGTCGCTCTCATTTGCCGTTGTCAGGGTAAAGACCAGTGCATGCTTCCCTGGCTTGGCGAGTGCATTGAGAAACGCCTTATCGTCGATGGCATAGTCGCCATGGTCGCCGTGAAATTTCGCTGTCGCCTTCAGCCCTTCGGATTCAAGTTCCAGTTTTGCGTCAAGTACCGGTTCGTTGGTGTCAAAGCGGTCAATCAGGATAGACAGCTCGTCTTTATTCAATTGGCCGACAAGCTCGAAGGATTCCGAGGATGCTTCTACGCGCGGCGATGCGCCGGGCTGCGTCGGTGCGGCTGGTGCATCTTCATGGCCATGGTCGCCGCCCGGGCCGTGTGCGAATGCGATGGATATGGTGCAGACATAGAGCAGGATGATTTTTAAGATGTTCATGGAATGATTCCTAAAGCTTGATTCAGACGTGCATGGGCAAGGCCCACTGCCACTCGTTGCTGGCGCTCGGCGGTTGCTGCTTCGTGCAGTAGCGTCTGGGCGCGCAACTGGTCGACCAGGCCGCGCTCGCCGAGGCGAAACGCTTTATCGATAAGCTGCATATGCTCGCGCGCCATATCCAGACGGGATGCAGCCGCTTCCAGTGCTTGCTGGGATGCCGCCACTTGCTCCTTTGCGACGTTAATGTCGGCGTTGAGTGTTACCTCTGCTTGCGCGGCTTCAGCAGTTGCTGATGCAATCTGGGTCTGTGCTGCCGTTTCAAGTGGGCGATTGCGTGCGTTGGTACCAATGGGAATCTGGACCGCCAGCACCACACTTGATGCCGTTGCAGTGCTCGCATCCCGTTCGCGCCGCATTGCCACAGCCAAGGTCGGAGGCTCGCTACGGGTCTTGTTCACGACTTTGAGCGATGCCTGCGCACTTTGTATTCCCGCACGCGCGGCTAATATCCGTGGATGCGGGTCGCTTATGGCCGCGGCGAGCGGCTCCGGCTCGGGCGTTTCGACATCCGGCTGGCCCGTCAGCGCGGTATAACGCACCAGCGCTTCCTGTGCCTTTACCTGTGCGTCCATGACAGTCGCTTTGGCTGCAAAAACTTCTTGCTGCGCTAGTAGGCCATCCGTACGTGCCAGGTCGCCTGCCTTGACCCGACGCATGACTTCATCAGCGGTCGCTTCAAGGTGCCGCTGATGTTCTATCGCTTCATCCAGAGCCTCCCTGGCGGCCACTACCGACCACAACCGGTCGCGTACTTCTCCCGCCAGGCTGAGCTTGGCGTTTGCAAGTTGGGCCTCCAGTTCGAGAGCGTTGGCGTCGGCCTGGTTTTGTCGCGCCGACTTTTGACCGGGCAGCCAAATCGGCGCAGCCAGTGACACCTCGTTTTCGCGGACGCCAGTTCGATCGGTCCACCGGTCGCTCCGCTGTGACAGACCAATCGTGGGTGAACCGGCAATCCAGGACTGGGCCGCTTCACGGCCTGCAGCTGTTTCGTTGCGCCGAGCGGTGAGGGTCCGCGCCTGCGGGGACCTCTGCCATGCAGCTTCGACAGCCATATGCAGGCTTGATGGGGCAACTTGCGACTGCGCTAACGGCGCGACAAGCGCCAAGGCAGTCACCATGCAAAGATGGTGTATTGAAAAATGAGCACGCATGCAATCTCCATTCAAAATTCGGAAAGAATGGCCGAAGGCAGCTGCGCATCACGGACGTCATGCCGCGTGAATGCTCGGTGAAGCTATTTCTAGTTTGAAAAGACGCAGAAATGCCCTCGGCGGATTAACCGAGGGATGACGGAGGACGCTGGAGGCTATCCGGGAAGCGGTCGGGAATGTAATGGTTGTGCTCGGTCTCTTCGACCTTGACAGGGGCGATGGCGACCAGAAATGGAATCTCAAGTATCACGGCTACGCAGTGGTGCGAAGCAGAGTGGTCGGCCAGATGCTTTGCGGAGTCGCCCGATTTATCGTAATGCATCGCGCCATGTTCATCGTCATGATGGTGGCTTGCCCCCATCAAATGCGCAACTTCATGGGAGACGTCAAATGCATTTCCGCCCGACGGCAGCTCGACCTGCATAGCAAAGCTATGCAAGGGCAAGAAGAACATCAGGAAAATGCAAAGCAGTCGTCGCACGGTTCAATCGCAAAAGAGTTACGCGAAGTAGATTATACCAATTCAATATACTTCACCAGCTCACCTGGTTAAGGAATATAAACATCAGTATTTAACCGTTTTACATCAAAAATTTTTCTTGACCTTCCCCTAGTGGGAAGGATTATGCTTGCCCATATTGCGTTAAGTCTTACTTTTTCTGCATCACATTCACCGGATGATTCGCGTCCTCAAGACATTGTTGCTTTGGCTTTTGATTGCGTCCCTGCCCATTCGCGGGTTGGCCGCTGTCGATACGTCTTGTGGTTCGGCGCATAACGGTAGGACAACCACCAGCATGCCGGCTCATATGCAAGTTGAGGCGACCCACCAGCATGAGCTGGATGTATCGGCACCGTGCGATATAGTGCAGAACCAGGTTTCAATGGCTGAACATTCGACGCATGGCCACGACTCCCACAAAGACTTGAACGGCGGCAGTTGCGCGGCATGCTTTATCGGTGCAGCTGCACCGTCTACGGCGATTGACTGGGCCGCTGGTTCCAGAGGCTCGGAAGCTGTCATTCATTTCCCCACCATCTCGTTCACCGGCTTTATTCCGGCCGGCCTAGAACGGCCTCCACGGCACATCCTCGCCTAAACACAAAGCCCGCGTGGGCCATGCCTGATTCAACCCCGGCCAGGCTTGTTCACTCGCGCTTGTTCTGACAGGTGCATCCCATTCGCTTTGGAAAAAGCAATGGCTCTTCATCGTACGCGGTTGCTATCCCCACGCCATTGCCCTTCGAGCAAATGGTTGGCGGCGGCCGTTGAATCAAGAAAGAATATTCAATGAAAAACGTAACAACAAAGACTGCTCTTTTCGCCGCTCTGTTGAGCATGACGCTTGGCGTCGCCATGCCTATTGCCTTTGCTCACTCTGACGAGAGTCATGAAATGCATGGCAGCTCGGAACATCACCATTCGGATGACGAATCGGATTTCGGTAAACCGGGCAATCCGACAAAGGCCACACGCACGATTGCTGTGGATATGACCGATGCCATGCGCTTTGGCCCCTCAGCCATCACCGTCAAGCAAGGCGAGACCATTCGCTTCGTGGTGACCAACAAGGGCAAAGTGGCTCACGAGATGGTTCTCGGCACCCTAAACGAGCTCAAGGAGCATGGCGAAATGATGAGAATGCATCCTGACATGGTGCATGAAGACCCGTCTTCCGTTCGAGTCCAGCCTGGGGAAAAAAAAGATATGGTGTGGCAGTTCACGCAACCGGGCCAGTTTTACTTCGGTTGCCTCATCCCAGGGCATTTTGAAGCCGGGATGGTCGGAAAACTCAAGGTCAAGAAAGGATAACGCATGAAACGGCGCACTTTGCTGCAAGGATTACTGGTCGGGATGCTTGGCATTCATCTGGGCGCTAATGCAGCTTCACCGGTTATCGAGGTGTACAAGAGCGAAAGCTGCGGTTGCTGCTCTGACTGGGTCAAGCATCTCCAGAATAACGGTTTCAAGGTCAATGCGCATAACGTCGCCAATCCGTCCGACTACCGGACACGGTTTGGCATCCCCAATGAGCTTGGCTCCTGCCATACCGCCACTGTCGATGGATATGCGCTCGAGGGACATGTTCCTGCAGCGGAAATCAAGCGCCTCCTTGCCGATAGGCCTAAGGCGAAAGGATTGGCGGTCCCCTCAATGCCACCCGGCTCACCCGGGATGGAAGGCGCACGCACGGTTCCCTATGACGTCTTGTTGGTCACATCCGGTGGTCGATATAGCGTCTACAAGCACTACAACTGAATTTCATCAACGATACAACCACTGAACCAACCATGAAAACGCTTAACCAATTTTCTTTTACCGCGGCTCTTGTGCTGTCCTTCGCGGCTCTTCCCCTTGCCAATGCTGCCGACAGCATGCATGACCATGACATGGGGATGCATAGCATGAGCACGTCTATGGCAGACGGAAAGATGAGCGAGGGAGAAATCAAGAAGGTCGACAAGGAGGCTGGAAAAATCACCATCAAGCATGGGGAATTGAAAAACCTTTTAATGCCTGGGATGACTATGGCGTTTCGCGTGAAAGACGCGGCAATGCTCGACCAGGTGAAATCCGGAGACAAGGTAAGTTTTGCCGCCGACAAAGTTGGAGGGCAACTCGTCATTTCAAAAATCGAGTTGAAGAAGTAACGCCGGCATTTGTTGGCAGAGAGCCGCCGTCATGCGGGGAACAGCGGACGCCCGGAGCAGCCTCCAATGGGGCTGCTCCAAAGGAACAGTCAACTCATGCCTACTCGCTAGATGCTCTCCTTGACCTTCCCATCACAGGAGGGTCTATGTTGAAAGTACAGAATCACAGGCACATTAAGGAGATATGACCATGTATGAGTTTCAGGTGGAAAAGATGAACTGTGGCGGCTGCGCCAGCCGCGTGACGAAGGCGATTCACGGCGTTGATAGCTTGGCGAAGGTCGAAATCGAATTGAAGAGCAAAAAGGTCTACGTTGAGAGCAACATTGACGTGAAAACACTTGCAGCAGCGGTGATTGAAGCGGGGTATCCGGTTGTGGCGGGGGCAACTGGCTGAAAAGGATATAACGGGTTTTCATTCGAATGCCGGAAACAGAACCGGCCGGCGAAATGAAAAAACGAATAGCTATCAGAGCCATATCCAGAAGTTTTTGACCTAGGTCATTCATTTTAATGAGTGCGCTTCCTACGATGGACCGACGACGAAGGTAAGTGGCAGCATGACCTGACAGAACTGAACGCATCCGGAGCACCAGGGTAAGTTTCTCTCCATATGCCTGGTGTTCCATCTCCGTAAGGAGGAAAGGAGTCGACCATGGACCACATCGAACAACACGACCACACAAGGCAATATTCCCGCCGCAGCAAATGGGTGTTGATGGGCTTTCTCGTCGTTGCTGGTTTCTTTTTATGGACAGAACACCGAGCTCATTTACTCGGCATCCTTCCTTACCTTCTGTTCCTGGCTTGCCCGCTGATGCACCTGTTCCACCACGGCCACGGGCACGGCCATCATGGGCATAGCAAAGCCTCTACGACAGAAAGCACAATGCAGGCCGAAAGCCGTGCCGGAGAAAGGCCATGAGCCACGACACAACCGGATACGGCCTGTGGTCACTGGTCGTCCTGAATTCGCTGGTATTCATCCTCTTTGCGTTCAGCTTCACAAAGCCGAAGAACCCGCGCGACTGGCGCTCTTTCGGCGCATTTTCGGCATTCATCGTCGCGTTGTTCACCGAGATGTATGGTTTCCCGCTGACCATTTATCTGTTATTGCCCTGGCTGTCGAAGCACTTTCCGGGCATTGATTTCCTTTCCCACGATGCTGGTCACTTGCTGGAAATGATGTTCGGCTGGAAGACCAACCCGCATTTCGGCCCATTCCACGTACTGAGCAATATCTTTATCTTCGGTGGCTTTCTCATGCTTTCGTCGGCCTGGCGCGTTCTGTACGACGCCCAGACACACCAACGACTTGCGACATCCGAGCTGTACGCGCATATGCGGCATCCGCAATACGTCGCCTTTGTGCTCATCATGTTTGGATTCCTGCTGCAGTGGCCGACGCTCATCACCCTGGCGATGTTTCCGGTGCTGGTTTTCGTGTACGGGCGCCTCGCAAAATCCGAAGAACGGGATATGGTTGCTGCATTTGGATGGGAGTACGAACAATACCGCCGGCAGACCCCGGCGTTTATTCCCACTCTGCGGCGAAAAGGGATGGCAGAAAGCCGTCATTAACCACGAGAAGAACGATTGGACCCGAACATGGACGAGAGAACTCCCCATCATCATGGTCATGGCGATGCGAGTGTAGTAACGCAAGAGATGGACAAGCCATTTACCGACCCGGTATGCGGCATGAAGGTCTCCGTCAATCCCGACAAAACCGTCGATTACGCCGGCGCCGACTATCACTTCTGCAGCATCACGTGCATGGAAAAATTCCGGGCCAACCCACAGGGTTACATTAAGCCGAGTTCGGCAGAGCCGACCCATTCCGTGCAGCAGGAAACGGTATATACCTGCCCGATGCATCCGGAAATCCAGCAGAACGCGCCCGGAAAGTGCCCGAAATGCGGCATGACCTTGGAGCCGATAACGCCGACGCTGAAGGACCAAGAGCGCCGTCACCACCATGATGTTCCGAATGTCGGCATGGCAGCCGCACCAGGGGCGGATAAGCCCTTCACCGACCCGGTATGCGGCATGAAAGTGGCAGCGAACCCGGACAAAACCATCGACCACGCCGGCACTGCCTATCACTTTTGCAGCGTCAAGTGCATGGACAAATTCCGGGCCAGTCCACAGAGCTATATCAAACCGAGCGCGCCGGAGCCGGTTCAGGCTATGCCCGAGGGCACGGTATATACCTGCCCAATGCATCCGGAAATTCGGCAGAATACGCCCGGCAACTGCCCGATATGCGGCATGACGCTCGAACCAGTCATGCCCTCGCTGGAGGAGGAAGAGAATCCGGAGCTGGTCGACTTCAAGCGACGGTTCTGGTGGACCTTGCCGCTCACTGTCATCGTCACAGTCCTGGCCATGGCCGGTCACCGTATCTTCCCGGACGGATTGCCTAATCAGAGCTGGATTGAGCTCCTGATCAGTACGCCGGTCGTTCTCTGGGCCGGCGCGCCATTCTTTACGCGCGCGCTTCAATCTATCAAAAACCGCAGCCCGAACATGTGGACGCTGATTGGCACCGGCGTTGCAGCAGCCTACGGCTACAGTGTCGTGGCGACGGCGGCTCCCGGCCTATTTCCAGAGACGTTCATGATGCATGGCCGTATCGGCGTTTATTTCGAGGCCGCCGCAGTCATTATTTCACTCACCCTATTGGGCCAGATACTGGAACTGAGAGCCCGCTCCCAGACTTCCGCTGCCATCAAATCGCTGCTCGGCCTCGCACCGAAGACAGCCCGGCGCATTAAAGCCGACGGCACTGAGGAAGACGTGCCGCTTACCCATGTTCATATCGGCGACACGTTGCGCGTTCGGCCTGGCGAAAAAGTTCCGGTCGACGGCGAAGTGCTTGAAGGCGAAAGCTCGTTAGATGAATCGATGCTCACTGGCGAGCCGGTTCCGGTAACGAAGCGCTCGGGCGACAAGCTCATTGGCGCGACCATCAATGCCAGCGGTAGCCTCATCATGCGCGCCGAAAAGGTCGGTTCCCAGACCATGCTATCGCAAATCGTCCAGATGGTCGCCAATGCACAACGCTCTCGCGCACCGATGCAACGGCTGGCTGACGTGGTAGCCGGCTATTTCGTTACTATTGTGGTCGGACTAGCCATTCTCACATTGCTTGGGTGGGGGTTCTTCGGACCGCAACCGAGCTGGGTCTACGGTTTTGTTAATGCGGTTGCCGTGCTCATCATTGCCTGCCCGTGTGCGCTCGGCCTGGCGACCCCGATGTCCATCATGGCCGCCACCGGCCGCGCGGCGACCCAGGGCATTCTCTTCCGTGACGCGGCAGCCATTGAAGGCATGCGCAAGGTGACCACGCTGATCGTGGACAAGACCGGAACCCTGACAGAAGGAAAGCCAGCATTTGACCGCGTGGTGCCGGCGCCAGGCTTTACCGAACAGGACGTATTGCAGATTGCCGCAAGCATCGACCAGGGAAGTGAGCATCCTCTGGCGCATGCCATCGTCGATGAAGCCCGCAGGCGCAGTCTGGCACTGGATAAGCCGGAAACGTTTGAGTCGGCCAGCGGCATCGGTGTGCGCGGCGTCGTTTCTGGTCGTCGCATCGCGCTCGGCAACACGGCACTGATGGACACGGAAAAGGTCGACTGGCATGCACTGGTGAATCAAGCTGAAGAGCTGCGCAACGAAGGCGCCAGCGTGATGTACCTTGCCGCCGACGGCCGACTCGTCGGCCTGATTGCAGTGTCCGACCCGGTAAAGGCGACCACGCCGGAAGCATTGAAGACGCTCAGGGACGCCGGTTTGACAGTCGTGATGGCAACCGGCGACGGCGTTACCACGGCGAAGTCGGTGGCTAAGAGACTGGGCATCGACGAGGTGTACGGCGAGGTCAAGCCGCAGGACAAGCTGCAGCTGGTCGAACGCCTGCAGAACGCCGGTAAAGTCGTTGCGATGGCGGGTGACGGCATCAACGACGCGCCGGCACTGGCCAAATCCAACGTCGGCATTGCCATGGGGACCGGCACGGACGTCGCCATCAACAGTGCCCACGTGACCTTGGTGAAAGGAGACCTGCGTGCTATCGCAAGGGCGCGCAACCTGTCCGAGGATACGGTGCGCAACATGCGTCAAAATCTCGGCTTCGCGTTCATCTATAACTCGCTCGGCATTCCCCTCGCTGCCGGCCTGCTGTACCCGTTCACCGGCCAGTTGCTGTCCCCGATGATTGCAGCGCTGGCGATGAGCCTGAGCTCGGTTTCCGTCATTTCCAACGCGCTACGCCTGCGCGGTGCATCAGTCGCCGATGCGAAGAAAAGCCTGAGCACTGCAGGGGCAGCTGTCGCGGCCAGCTCGCGTCCCGCCATGTTCGGTGTCATCGCCTTCATGCTGATGCTCGCTGTGTACTTCGGTGCGCTGACGCTCGTTTCTGGATGGGAGTTCACAGTCAACCAGTTCTCCGAATTCTGGTATTTCGTCCTGCCGTTGGCTGCGGGGTTCGGCCTGCAGGTCGGCCTTTTCGTGCGTCTGCGTGAGATCGTCACGCAGTCGAAGCAGTCCGGCGCAGTAATCGCGGCGTCAGGCACGACGTCCACCGCGGCGATGATTTCTTGCTGTGCCCACTATCTCGCCAATGCCGCACCGGTGCTCGGGGCGACGGGCTTGGTGGCGTTCGCCGCGCAATTCCAGGTAGAGCTGTTCTGGGTAGGCTTGCTCTTTAGCGCCGCCGGAATTGCCTACGTAGGAAACAAGGTCATCAACGCATCCAGGGAGCATGCAAAATGTCACGTCTAATCCTTCGTACGTTCGTGTTACTTGCCGCATTCGCCGCGTGGCATGGCGCGCATGCGGCATCCAGCATGGCACCGCAGGCCACTACTGAGTCCGCCGTGACAGTCAAGGTAACTCCCAAAAACTTGCAAGGACAAACATGGGAATTTGACGTGACGTTTGATACCCATACCCAAGCACTGAATGACGATTTGTCGAAGACTGCCGCACTCATTGCCTCGGACGGCAAGCAATTTTCCCCAGTATCGTGGACCGCAGACCCGCCCGGAGGTCATCATCGAAAGGGCGTGCTTCGGTTTAATGCATTGACGCCCCCGCCATCGGTTGTGGAACTACGTATCACCCGGCCAGGCGAATCAAAGCCGCGTTCGTTCAAGTGGAAGTTGAAATAAAACCGTGCAGCGCCGCAGAGCGATGACTGTTTGCGATGAAAGCACCGGCTCTCTTGTTCAAGGAAAAGATATGGCTGCTCCTCTCAATCCAGTGAAGCGGGCGGCAAAGGCACGTCTTCCTTTTCAATATTCGAAATGGGTGAGAACTTGCTATGGCGACTAAATACGGTTTCGGAAAAACGGTCAATAATTCCTTCTCGGACGCAATCGACCACGTGACAAGGGCGCTTCAACAGGAAGGCTTCGGTGTTTTGAGCGATATTGATGTAGCTGCAGCGCTCAAGAAGAAGCTTAATAAAGACATTCCTCCCTATCGCATCCTGGGCGCATGCAATCCTCCTTTAGCTGACCGTGCCATCACCATCGAACCCTCCATCGGACTGCTTCTTCCATGTAACGTAGTTGTGCGCCAAGACGATGCTGGTCAAGTACACGTTGAATTCATGGATACGGACGCCGTGCTGAAGCTGCTCGACAAGCCGGAAATCGCGGCGCTGGCAAGTGAGGTACGCCAACGATTGGAGCGAGTAATGGCAGCAATATAGAAAACTCGCGGCAAGAAATCCCGCTCTGTCTGTTCCAATAGCATGAATGCTTGTTGGAGGGCGACGTTGACAGTGAATCGCCGTTTGTACCTACTCTGACGCAATATGGGTCAGTCGCAACACCTGAGGCTAAGTGAGGGACGCACTTCGGCGTAGGCGCTCCCAAGCCATTGATTTACCTGACCTGGCGGTTGCAAGCACTGTGGTGCCCTATGGGGATATGGGGCGTCAGAGTTATTGCAATCGACTGAGTTCTTATGTCACGCTCATGCACTCACTGGGCAATCCAGAGGAGGGCATTTTTTCGTCAGGAATGGGACTATGAGCAGTCGCTCGGGTAATGAGAGGGGATTACTGCAAGCGACCCTTAGCTGTCAGTCAGCAATATAGAAAGCGGCCCTTCACGCTCGCTTACCTTGACTGCGCAGAAGCCATTCCTTCCGCCAGCTCGGGGCGCTCTTTGCATGCTTGCGTGATCACCGCTTCAAGCAATTCGTCAGAATATTTCGGAGCAATGGCGGGCAGCATCCCGATTGGCGTTGCAAGCAACGGATGTTCCAGAACCGGGTTTTCCAGCCCTTCGAGCTTGCGCAGATAGAGCACGCTCAGGATTTCAAATGGGTCGTACCACCATGCTCGAACGGGAAAGTCCGGGTCGGTTTTCTCCGAGTTATGTTTGGCGTGATTCGTGTGGCGATCGCATGCGGCCAACAGCAGTGGCGCAATGCTCGCTGGATCCGGCGTTCGCCATTGCTCCAACAATGCGGTGAGCAGAGGATCATCATATGCAGACGGCGGATATTTGTGCTCCGGGTTGCCTTGCCAGTCATCAATGAGCCGCAATAAAAAGAATTGGGTCCGCTGCTTGTCTTGCGCTGCCGCGAAAAAATCGCGCCCAATGCTTTCCTTGGCGTGTTTGGCGAGGCTAAGCGCCCAGTCATGCCACCCAAGCACCAGGCAGTTTCCCACAGTGCCGACCGTGTAATAGAAGATCCCCATGTCTGCGAGTGTCCGCATTTGGCAGGCCCAATAGCAATAGGCGACCGCACGGTGCCAAGCGGGCCGCCAGTTGGCGCCGATTAGCGCCTGCGCCGACTCCTTCGATGACTGGGCAGCCGCCCTGTCTGCAATCCGCTGAAGGGCGACCGGGTCGGTAATTACCTTCTCCGCCGTTTCGGTGGCATACGCCGCTTCTTTCTGATTTTTGCGAGCGGATAGATACGGGGAGCAGGCAAGAATCGCGTGCGCGATCTCCTGTGCGGCATAACCATCCACTGCCAAGGCGCGGGCGATCTCCCAATCCATGCCGGAGAGTTCCTCATCCGATTTCTTCAGATGCTCAGCCGTATTATCGGCATCAAGATAACAGCACGCATACGACATTGGGCCAAGGTAACTTTTCGATCCGGCTTGCTTGCGATACTCCGCGACGGTCGCCTCCATGTCACGAACTGGCGTCTTCGCCGCTCTTTTCTTTGTGACGCCTTTTTTGTTTGTATTGCTATTGGATGGCAGCGCTGCCTGCAGCGCATACCATCTAAGTGCCATTGACACCCGTTCCAAATCGGTGCCGGCGTGATTGAAGGAGTAGCAGATCGGGGTGTCGAAGTGCTTGCTGAACTCGAATCCCGCCCCTTCCGCGCCATAGCGTTGCAGCAGAGGAATCGATTTACTTTCCCAGTTCTCCCATCCAAGCGTGTAGCTCTTCAAGAATGACTTCAATATGGGAAAGCGCGGCGCGATGCCGATTGGTGGCTCCAGCAAAGTATTGGCCGGTGATCGAGTCGCAAACATGGTCTCCCCATTTTCTTGGCTTGGTGAAATGTCCAGATATCGTAGCATCCAACGCGACTAAGGCGCGTGGCGATAATAGGGAATGGCCCACGCACGCCGAACTGGCTGCCGCCAGGGCGGATTGATAACGCACTTATCTAATTGGGAGGCCACTTACGGAAACGACCGGCCGGCAGCAATTGGCCCAGACCGTGTAAAAACACCAGATTTTGATGCGTAAAGGAGCGATGAGAGCTTCGGCTCACTTTGCCAGTGGCAGCGGCAATTTGTATTCTTTGATGCCGGCTTTGAAGTGCCTTCCGGATGGATTGCGATATTAATTGGGCTTTAGGCCCTCATTGCTCGCATTAGCGCCGGTATTGTCATGATATTGAAGACCCGCTTCATGTTGTAGGAAAGCACATGCAGGCTCATTTCGGTTTTGACGTGCCTGAGCGTCTTCATCAGGAAGTGGGCTGAGCCCATCCATAGCTTGAGTGTGCCGAATGGATGCTCGACTGTCGAGCGACGGATACGCATCGCTTCAGGGAACCGGTCCAGCCGTGCCTGCACTTCGTCGAGCACGTCCTCATGCTCCCAGCGTGTCACGCGTCGCTGCTGGCTTGGTGTGCAACGATCCTTCATGGCGCACGTTTGGCAATTCGAACTCCAATACCGGTGCAGCGTCATGCCGCTCTCCTGCCGGGCATCGGCACTCATCCCTGAACGGATCGTAAATGAAATCGTCCTTCCCGAAGGACCTTCTGCCGTGGCATTGGAGGTGGCAGAGTTGGGAACAATCGCGGCAATGCCAGCCTGATCGCACTTGAATATTTCCTCACCGCTGTAGTAACCGCGATCCGCAATGGCGGTGACACTGTTCATTCCCATTGCACGACATGCCTTCTTTGCCATCGAGGAGAGCTGGCCACGGTCTGAACCGGTATTCGTGACTTCATGCTCGACAATGAGGTGTGATGCCGCGTCTCGACCGCAGTTTGGACGTTATAGCCGACAACGCCCGTGCCGCGCGTCTTCATTGATCGCGCATCTGGATCAGTGAGCGAGATTTGGCCGTCAGGTGCTTGAGCAAGTTCTGCCTCGATCACCTTCATGGTTCGCATCTGCTCCTTCAACGCTGCAATCTTCTCCTGCAGGCGTTCAGTGCGCAACTGGCCAATATCCGGCCCCTGCCGGTCGGCTGAATCCATTTCAGACAGATAGCGTGCAATGCTCGATTCGATTTCCTGTATCCGGCGTTGCAGCTTGGCTTGGGTGAAGTTCCTGTCACGGTTGTTCACTGCCTTGAACTTGCTGCCGCTAATGGTAACCAAGGCTTCAGTAAACAGATCGAGCTTGCGGCATACGAGAACAAATTGGCGGCAAACATTGCGAATGCCCTTGCCGTTATCCTTGCGGAAGTTGGCGATCGTCTTGAAGTCGGGAGCGAGCCGGCCAATCAGCCACATCAACTCGACATTGCGCTGCGCTTCCCTCTCCAGCCTGCGGCTGGATTGAATGCGGTTGAGGTAACCGTAGATGTAGAGTTTGAGCAAGACGGCGGGATGGTAAGACGGTCTTCCTGTTCTGGCCGGCGTCACACCGTCGAAACCCAGGGTCGCCAGATCGAGCTCCTCGACGAACGCATCGACCACACGCACCGGATTCTCTTCGCTGATGTAGTCGTCCAGCCGATCCGGCAGCAACGTGCTCTGCGTCCGATGTTCCTCTTGAATGAATCGCTTCATCGATCCTCCGGTGTCTTCAGCCCGACAGCCTATTCAACACTCAAGAATTAATCGCGGTGTTCGAGAGGATCAACAATGAGTAAACAATTTGCGCAACCGCGTTTTTACACATAGATGGTCGCCCCCGGTTTGCCAAGCGTTCAATCGATGATGTCAAGCAGGTGGAGATTGCAGCCATAGATCCGGACTCTTGATCGAGGCTATTGCCTCCGTCCCTGATGGAATATGCTGGCAGGTTCCTAATCACTCTGTCGAGCTTGATGCTCCCTGTGTAAAATAGGTTTGGCCTGCCTCGGTCTGACCTGTTTTGCCATCACTTCATGATTGCCTGTGCAATCGGTGGAGGGTTCCTTCCCTTTGTATTCTTTGTTCTACTACAGGACTCTCTGTTGCATGTTCATTTGCTCTGCATTCGGCTGGTCACCGCGGAGTATTAAAAGCTAGATTGAAGGTTCGGTCGTGAGCAAGCAGCGCCCACATGATTCGGGCATTTCTGTTGGCCAGCGCCACAGCCGCAATGTTGTGATGCCGTCGCTCAGTTAGTTTGGACAGCCAACCGCTCACATAATCTGTCTTTCGCTGGGCAACGCGTAACATAGAACGGGCGCCGTGGATCAACAGCATCCTGAGGTACGAGTCGCCACGCTTACTGATTCCAAGAAGGTTTTGCTTACCACCGCTGGAATGCTGACGAGGCACCAATCCCAGCCAGGCCGCGAGCTCCTTGCCGCTTTTGAAGTTACGCGCGTCACCGATAGTGGCTACAAGCGCACTGGCGGTAATAGGGCCAATGCCTGGAATTTCTGCCAGCCTCTTGCTTGCTTCGTTCTCCCGGTGCCAACGCTGAATCTGCTGCTCGAGTTCCTCCACCTGCCGATCAAGCTCACGTAGATGTTCTACTAGCCGTTGCAGCAGTTGAAGGAACGTGCCCGGCAACTCCGCAGAAGCTGTGGCAAGAATGTCCGGTACCCGTTTCAATATGTGACATATACCTTGCGGCAAGGTGATACCGTATTCAACGAGCATTCCGCGAATTTGGTTAGCCTGTGCAGTACGTGCTTTGACGAATCCTTGGCGTGCCCGGTGCAGCGACAGTACTGCCTGCTGTTCGATGTTCTTGATAGGGACAAAGCGCATATTTGGCCGGGTTACGGCTTCGCAAATTGCCTCTGCGTCGGCAGCATCGTTCTTGTTGGTCTTAACGTAGGGTTTGACGAACTGGGGTGCCATAAGACGTACGGTATGCCCGAGTGATTGCAACTTCCTTGCCCAGTGGTGCGCGCTGCTGCATGCCTCCATACCGATCAAACACGGAGTAATCTTGGCCAGAAACAGTAACACCTGATCACGCTTAAGAGCCTATTTCGATAGGGCGGAGCGCCAAGCAATGAGACCGCACGCGAACTGCAGCATGGCGAGATAGGTATCCTCGCGCTTTTCCCATCGCACGAGCAGCCGGCGAAACCGGTTGAGCCAGCTATGGGTACGCTCGACCACCCAGCGCCGGGCACGTACACCACATTGCTTCTTGTTCTCCCGTTCATCGCGCCGGCCAAGAATGATCGGTTCGAACCCGGCCATGCTGACGATGCGTCGCACCTCGTCGTAGTCATAGCCCAGATCTAGACACAACTCGCTCTTGCGGCCATTCACCGGCCGAGCGCACATCATTCCCGCCAGCGTGGCAGCAACCAGCTTCATGTCATGTCGGTTCGCGGGTGCCACCTCGACAGCCAACGGAACGCCAGCAGCTTCAGTGAGCATGCTGCGTTTGACGCCGCCTTTGGCGCGGTCGCAGGGATTCGGTCCTGTTTTTTTTTCCGCCCAGTGGCGCCTTCGTCAGCGCGCCGTCCATTGCCAGCCAACTCCAGTCGATGCCCTGCAACTCGTCATATTCCAGCAACCCCAGGCGCCAGAACTTCGCAAACACCCCGGCATCAATCCATTCCCGGAATCGCCGGTACGCCGACGAACAGGTGCAGATCCCAGTGCTATCGAGGGCGTTCCACTGCATACCTGTGCGTAGCACCAGCAGGATCGCGTCCATCGCCGCACGATTGGGTACGCGCGGCCGGTGGCATCCCAGCGGATGCGATTTCGCTGCTGGCAACAACGGTTCCATTTGTTCCCAGAGCGTATCGCTCATGCGAAAACCGTCGTCATGCTTGCATTGATTCATGACAGCATCCCTCGGTCGAACTCATTCGCCTTCGACCAGCTCTGCGGCCATTATTTCTTTTTTGTCGACCTATCGAAATACGCTGTAAGTGCCTTCTTCGCCACGGTCCTCCCATGCTGGTTCACTGCGTGGAGTTGGATCACATTCTTTGCTAGGTCCAGGCCAATCGTCGCAATTTGCATTCGTCGCTCCCTTGGTTGATGGTTGTCGCAGCTCCTCAATATATTACTGCGGCGCAATATAGGGAGGGGCGACCATTCCATTACTCTGGGCCGTAAGCGGACCTGCGCCTTTGTTAAAGCCCAGGCCGTGGATGCTTGCTCGCTGCTTCAGGCGGCTTGGCGCAGCGCCTTGGCTGCTAGCACCATGTTAGTCAGCGCAGGAATGACTTCGGCCCATTGACGGGTCTTCAGCCCACAATCAGGGTTGACCCATAGACGCTCCGCAGGAATCCGGTCTGCCGCCTTCTTCATCAGTTGCACGATGTGTTCCTGCGTCGGAATGTTGGGCGAATGGATGTCGTAGACCCCAGGGCCGATCTCGTTTGGATACTTGAAGTTGTCGAACGCATCCAGCAGTTCCATATCCGAACGCGAGGTCTCGATGGTGATGACGTCGGCATCCATGTCGGCGATTGATGCAATGATGTCATTGAATTCCGAATAGCACATGTGGGTGTGAATCTGTGTTTCGTCCGCTACGCCGTTGGCCGTGATGCGGAAGGATTCAATAGCCCAGTCGAGGTATTCCGTCCATTGGACGCGACGCAGCGGCAAACCTTCGCGCAGGGCGGCCTCGTCAATCTGAATCACGCGCACGCCGGCCTTTTCCAGATCCAGCACCTCCTGGCGGATTGCTAATGCCAGTTGTTTGCACGATTCCGAGCGTGGCTGATCGTCGCGGACAAAAGACCAGTTTAGGATCGTCACCGGACCGGTGAGCATGCCCTTCATTGGTTTCTTCGTGAGAGATTGCGCATAGGTGATCCATTCAACCGTCATCGCTTTTGGACGGCTGATGTCGCCGAACAGGATAGGCGGTTTGACGCAACGCGAGCCGTAGGATTGCACCCAGCCGAACTGACTGAAGGCATAGCCTTCGAGCTGTTCGCCAAAGTACTCGACCATGTCGTTACGCTCGGCTTCGCCGTGCACTAGCACGTCCAGATCCAGCGCTTCCTGTTCGCGGACGCTCCGGGCGATTTCCGCCTGCATCGCGGCTTGGTAACCGCTAGCATCGAGGCGTCCGGCCTTGAACTCGCTGCGGGCATGGCGAATTTCCGCAGTCTGCGGGAACGAGCCGATAGTAGTGGTTGGATAGGCTGGCAGTTTCAGCAAGGAAGCTTGTTTTTTCGCGCGTTCGGTATAGGCGCTATCGCGTTGACCGAGCTGGGAGTCGATCTTTGCGATGGCGGTCTTGACCGCAGGATTGTGCACACGACGGGAAGTGCGCCGTTTCTCGATTGCCGCATGGTTCGCAATGAGCGCCTCCTGTACGCCGACTCTTCCGTTGTTCAATGCCTTGCCCAATATCCGTAACTCCTCCAGCTTTTGCAGCGCAAACGCCAGCCAGGACTTGATCTCAGCGTCTAGTTTTTGTTCGCTGTTCAGGTCCACCGGCACGTGCAGCAATGAGCAGGATGGAGCGATCCATAAACGGTCTTGCAACACGCGATGAATTGGCTCCAGCCATTCCAGCGTGGCATGTAGGTCGGTTTTCCAGATATTGCGGCCGTTGATCACGCCCAGAGACAACACCTTGTCCGCAGGCAGTGTGTCCAGCAAAGGCAGCACATCGCTGCGACCGCTGATGGCATCGACATGCAAGCCAGCCACCGGGAGGTGTGCAGCAAGAGAGCGGTTTTCCAGCAATTGACCAAAGTAAGTTGCCAGAAGCAGTTTGACGCGGCAGGCTTTCAATTCACCGTACGCGGTGTTGAAGGCATTTTGCCAGGAGCCATCGAGTTCGGTCACGAGCAGCGGTTCGTCGATCTGTACCCACTCAACGCCTTGCGTAGCAAGCGTGTTGAGCAATTGCGCGTATACAGGCAATAAGCGCGGCAATAAGGCCAGCTTGTTGGAGTTGTCCTTGGCTTTGCCCAACGCGAGGTACGTGACCGGACCAATGATGACCGGTTTGGCGTTCACACCCTGTGCTTTGGCTTCCACCAATTGCGCCAGCAAGCGCGAAGCGTCTAACCTAAATTCAGTTGCGGCGGTGAATTCGGGGACAATGTAGTGGTAATTGGTGTCGAACCACTTGGTCATCTCGCCTGGAGCAACACCGCCGCAGCAAGCGCTATGGTCTTCTACGCTCTGCGCCGAGCGACCACGTGCCACACGGAAGTAGTTATCCAGCCCGTCACCATGAAAACCGCGTACGCGTTCGGGCAGGTTGCCCAGTGTGAAGCTCATGTCGAGCACTTGATCATAGAACGCAAAATCCCCGACAGGGACGAGATCCAGACCGGTCTGGTTGCCCCAGTGGCGCTTGCGCAGCTGCGCGCCAAGCTCCTTCAATGCGTCGCGTGAGGATTCGCCTTTCCAGTAAGATTCCAGCGCGAACTTCAGTTCACGCTTTGCGCCGATACGAGGAAAGCCGAGGTTGTGAATGGTGACCATGAATCGCTCCAAAAAAACAAGAATGGAGCGCATCGTAGGCCTCATTTATTATGAAGTAAAATGGTATTAATTCACAGTTCTATGAATTATGCTCACTTATTATGCTGGAACGTACCCACCTAGCCATTGTGCAGGAACTCGAAAAGCAGGGTTCTCTGACGGGCGCTGCCAACGTGCTATGCGTGACGCAGTCCGCGCTGAGCCACAGTATGAAAAAGCTGGAACAGCAGGTGGGAACGGACATCTGGCTGCGTGAAGGCCGTAGTCTTCGGCTGACGCAAGCGGGACAGTATTTGCTGGCTGTTGCCAATCGGATTTTGCCGCAGTTGACGCTTGCAGAAGAAAGGCTACGCCAGTTCGCACAAGGGGAGCGCGGCACACTACGCATAGGCATGGAGTGCCATCCCTGTTACCAATGGCTGTTGAAGGTCGTATCGCCCTATTTGGCAGCCTGGCCCGATGTCGAGGTTGACGTCAAACAGAAATTCCAGTTCGGCGGCATCGGCGCACTGTTTGGCTATGAAATTGATTTGCTGGTCACGCCAGATCCGCTCCACAAGCCCGGCTTGAAATTCGAGCCCGTGTTCGATTATGAACAGGTGCTGGTGGTCGCCCGTAGCCACGCACTTGCGGGTGCCAAATACGTCAAACCACCGCAGCTCACGCGTGAAGTGCTGATTACTTATCCCGTTGCCACAGACCGCTTGGATATCTATAACCAGTTTCTGTTGCCCGCAGGCGTGACACCCAAGCGCCACAAGACCATCGAGAATACGGACATCATGATGCAGATGGTCGCCAGCGGCCGGGGAGTTGCCGCCTTGCCGCGCTGGCTGGTGCAGGAATACGCCAGCAAGGTCGATGTCGTTCCGGTGCGTCTGGGGCGCGATGGGATCGCCAAGCAGATATTTCTTGGGGCTCGCGACACCGATGGGGACATCGATTATTTGAGAGCGTTCGTCGATCTCGCGCGCCAATCTAGTTGGACGTTTCAACCTGCCAATCAGGCTGCACAATCCACAATACCGGATCTACGTGAATTATGAGTGTCAACTTTTGGCCGGATGTACCTAATCGAAGTTTTTGAGGCGCCGGCAGCTTTATGCGCAGTTGCTGACCTTCGCCTTCTGGTCATGAGTTGGAGCAGGCGACCCTAAGCGGCCCGTGGTCGCCTGTGCAGGATGCCCTTGGCTTCCTTATTCGGCACGCTTCAACACTACTTCAGCAGAACCTCCGCTGGAAGCGGACGGGGTTATCCATTTCAACTCATCGCCAGAAATGCTAAATGGCCTCTTCTGGGATGTGCCATTCCAATTCGGGAACGTACTTGAATCTATTTTGAAGGTAATCGTTTTTTCAGTTTCGTTGACTTCGTACTTGCCAAAATGGGCGATTGACCCTTGCACCACCGCCTTGTACTCGTCAGAGGTGCCCTGATTACGGTCATTGGAGGCGAACTTTGGCTGGCCAGTACGAGAGGTCATCAGCACGTAATTTCCTTTGCTGTCAAACATCGCTCGACCTTGTGGGTGAGGACCAAAGAGCGGTGCCCTACTGCCGTCCGGCTTGACGTTGTCCACGGACACGTACTTCCACGTTCCTACGATTTGTTCCTTGAGGGATTTTTGCTGCCCGATGGCAGTGCTAGGTAGTAGACCGGTGGTGAAAAGTATGAATGCAGAAGGTGCAGCAAAAATTACGCCGTAATTCATGGCGACCTCACTAGGACAAAATCCGTGTCGATACTCGAATGTCTTGAGACCGAGCAATGCCGCCAACACCACGAATGCAGCTTTCGTCTTCGGCCTGTCCAGCCACTGTAAACCGATGCCGTCTGGCCTATTTAATCGGTCTCAAGCTATGGTTCCTGAAAGAGTCGCTGTCATTGACTGAAATTCGACCGTCCGGAAGTGGCCGACTGCTGCCGGACGGCAATTCTTATTGAACGGCCGATTGGTTCTTGAAACCGGACATTGGACAGAGTGGGCGCCTAGTTCGTCCTGGCGCCCACGGTATCAAAATGCCGCTGATTGCCCCGAACAGAGTGTTCACGAGTGCTTGTCGTCCGTCATGCGAGGCGAGCCGTTGTTGTATCGCCGTTCTAGCGCAGCTGCATGCTTTGCTGCGAGATGACGCGCTCGAGGATGTCGGCAAGGATTAAATGAAAACTGGCGGAGAGCGCGCCGAATCCGTCCTGATGCGGGCCGAAATTGTAGGTCTTAAGGCCCCAGGTAGACGCGACAACGTCATCGACAGTACTGATTGCGTCGATCAGGCCCAGTTCCTTGGCTTCAATGCCACCCCAAACCTCGCCACTGCCATAGTCAACCCCTGGTTTCAGGAATGGTCCACGGGAGGTTTTCAGTTCTTCCACGAACGTCTGCCCCATTTGGTCGACCAGCTTCTTTGCCTTCGCGTCGACCTCCGGCGATACCGGTGTGAACGGATTCAGAAAGGACTTGAGCTTGCCCGAGGCGTAAACACGCTGCGAAACGTCGAGTTTGGCCATCGCGCGATGTAACTCCCAGGGCGCCATGATCGCGCCGATGGATCCGACCAGGCTGTATTTGCCGGCGATGACTTTGTCGGCATGCATGGCGATCATATAGGCGGCCGAGGCGCCGACATTATTAATCACCGCAATAACTGGCTTATTGTGCTTCTTCTTCAGCGCTGAGATCGCATTGGTAATTCGCTCCGACTCAACCGGCGCGCCGCCAGGGCTGTCGATGGCCAGCACAACGCCTTTTACATTGGCGTTCGAGAAGGCGCGTTCCAGGACAGGGACGATTTTGTCTGCGGAGGCCGTGGCGCCGGACACGATCTGGCCGTCAATATGCACCACGCCTACAACATCCGTGAATGGGCCGAGACGATAGCCGGCAGTCCCAAGGAAGAAAATGAAGTACAAAAGGCCGATCACGAGTGGGGCGGCGAAGAAGATCCCTTGGAAGAACATTCTCCAGCGTCGTTCTGACTTGCGCTCTGCAGCAGCCAGCTGGTGCTCCGCTTGTAGGTTTTCACGCTGGGCGCGCATTTCCCTGAGCAATTGAAACGCTATAGATTCGCTTTCAGGCGATGGAGAGCCTGGTGTTGCGGCGGTGTGATGAGGCGAGCGCTGGTCGATGGGCGATGTCTCGTTAATCATGCGTTTGCTCCGCAAGAAATGTATTAGATGACTGCACCTGGGGCATGCGATAAGGTCCATCACCAAATTACATTTCGAAACGGGTGGCAGCTACGGGGAAAGTGGCGATTTTCTTGGGGCTTTTGGCATCAGTTCTTGCGAGATTCCTAGACTCGAATTATCGCCATTTCTCTATAACTGCCACTGCCAAAGAGTATTGAAGACAATGGCATGCCTGATACGTCGCGATGGGCCGTAGAAGGCAAACAGAAACGTCCGCCGCACGCCTGTCAGAGAGACTGTGGAAGAGTGGCGGGGAAAATGAGGTGGAACGGCATCTGATTTATCTCTAATTTCAATAAACAAACCACCGGCAGAATATTCAGCACCGCTGTCGCTTGTTGCTGCAGATGCTTGAAACTGTCCATGCATGAAGAAGGGCAACGATGAAGAGCATGATTTGGATAGGAGTAACTTTAGGAACATTGATTGGTGTTCTATCTGCCGCTGGACGGGACGTGTCCACTATGGTTGTTATGGGAATCGTAGGCGCCGGATTCGGTGCTCCAATCGGGGCGGTACTCTCTGCACTGGTCACAGTCGCAAGCAGAAAATGCAAATGGGGGAATGGCGGCAATGTCGGTATGAGGAGAAATGAGTCTCAACAGAGCTACGATACGTATTCTCCGATGATGACCACAGATGAATGGATGGATTACCGACAGCAGTTTCCATTCTATGCAGCTGGGGATACTGCCCCAATGACGAAGGCCATGACGGGATGGCGTGATGCCTCCGATATTCATTACACCAGAGACATCGCCTCGTAAAGAGCATTGTCAAGACAGGTGAGGACGCTTTTTCTATCTTCAAAGCGGTAATGAGCATGCCTGCTCCATACATAATTTGAAACAACCCGCGCAGCGCTAATCCTATTTATCCTGCAAAACCTTTTGAACGATTTCTTTAGCATTCTCGAAGGTATTAGATGCGTCACGGCCGCCCTGGCTCGCTGCATTCAGTAGCAACGATTTGCGCGTTGCCAATGTTCCGTTTTCAGTTTTGGTGATTTCAGTCTCTTTATCAAATTCCTTCGGAGCTGATGAGGTTTTATCCGTGAGCACTTTGCCCCCTTCTTGGATATCCTTCCGAACAGTTTTCAGTTCCGGATTGGGAGCAGAAGCGGCTTGTTCTGGCGCTGAGATTGCCGGGCCATGAGCTTTCACTGCCGAGCGGTTTTTCATATTGATAGTGTCAATATTGGGCTTGAGATTCGGGGCAGCGCTATAGGAATCGTGCTGTTTTGAAGCATCACCGAATGAAACGGGAACTGCAGTTCCATCCGAAAATACGCGATTCGGGCGAGGCGCCTGACGCGCGAGTTCACTGTCAAGCAGGGCATGTGCAGATGCGCTGGTGCCACCATATTGCTCCGCATAGCGCCGAAACATTTCAATATTATGGGGATCGGCGGCAATATCGATGGAAATCGTCTCTCCCTTTTCGCGTGCACTTGATAGTCGTTCGGCAAACGCAACACGCTCAGCGTACTTCGCTTCAGTGCGTTGCGCACGATTGGTCGTGGTAGCTAGGCGCGAGGACAGCTCTGAAGCTTCGCTATTGTCGCGTGATAGGGCGTTGAGCACGCTGGTGTCACGACTGAGGCGGTCGCCGAACTTCTTGAATTCGGCCATCTGGTCCTGCGTGAGGTAACTGAGAACTTTCTGCTCTTCAGCCGAGATGCCCGCACTGTAGTTCTTTCCTGCACTTGCTCTCACCTCGGCGCCTGCGTTCAGAATGGGACTGTTTGTGCCAAAACCAAAATGGCCGGCAGCACCAAAAGCGATTTGCGCAACTTGCTGCTGGGTCAAACCGGTTTTAGAAGCGACTTGATTTGTAATTTGATTGAGATGGTCAAGACTGTTGCCGATCTCTTCATAGCTGCTACGGG
This sequence comes from Noviherbaspirillum autotrophicum, assembly GCF_000818395.1. GTDB lineage: Bacteria > Pseudomonadota > Gammaproteobacteria > Burkholderiales > Burkholderiaceae_D > Noviherbaspirillum > Noviherbaspirillum autotrophicum. The sequence goes on from NZ_JWJG01000028.1 coordinate 2,703,656, forward strand.
AAGATCCGCTGGAACTTCGATGAGAACCGAGCTTGGTCGTGCCTTTGCTAAAAATATCGGCAAGGATCGTAGAGCGCTCGGTGTTTGCCGCGATGGCTTCACTTCGCGCTGCGTCGGCAGATTTATTGGCTTCCGCCACCTCCTGTTCGCCAACCTTAACCGAGACCGTGCGTGACGCAAATCCTTGATTACGCAGCATATTGATCGCGGAGACGCCAGTCAGTGCGTTGGTGCTCAGGGTGTTCCCGGTAATATCGCTCTGGGCACTGCTCATGAATGCTGACGTGCGGTTCGGCGCCAGCTGCATCTGGTCCATGCTGACATTACCCATGTTGACGTTGCCATTGGCCGCTGACCCCGATGTCGAGGACGTCGTCGACTGAAGCCCGGACAATCCGCCGACCAGTGCGTTGCCCAGGTTTTCCATTCGTTTGATCGCCGCCCAGGCAATGACGGGAATGCTGATCGTCAGGTAGCCGACCACTGCCTGCGACGAGATTGCATTCGCAAATATTGGCGACGCCGTCAGCAGCGACAACGCCTTCGCGCCGCTGCCGATATCGGCCGCCGCCGATAATTCCGATGCGGCATAGATGCTCGCCATATAGTTGAGGATCGCATACAGCGGTGGCCAGAGCTGGATCCAGATCAGCACGCCCAGGTAGTTTTTCAACGCCATCATCGTTTCGCGACCACTGGTTAAAAACAGCAGCAAGACCACTAGCGGGAACAGCGCGTAGGCGAGGGCTTCCACCACATTGCGTACCACCGGCAGCGCCTGTTCCGCGATCTTGCCATTGTTGATCCAGGCAGCATTAGTCTGCGCAACCGCCTGTGCCTGGCCGACTGCCAGGATGATGGACGCCGGGTCGTTGATCTTTTGCCCGATGATCTTGCCCGTGTCATTGATCGCGTTGAGCATGGCATTCTGCCGGATGATGTCTGCCGCCGAGGCAGCGGCATTCGCAATATGGTTCCTGATATACGCCTGCTGGATTTGGTTGGCGATCACGGATGAGGCGGCCGCCGCTGGTAGGGTCGGGTTCAGCTGGAATGCCAGTTTTCCTTGGATCAGGCTGACTTGCGCTGGGATCCGCGCAGAGAGGGCGTTATAGGCATTCGGGCAGGTATCAGTGGAGACCGACCCGCCGACGCTGGTGAGCGTGGTAAAGCGCGCGGGATTCGGATTTCCCATCAAGCTCCAGACATCGTCGGACCGGGAAAACGTGGTGGGATCGATGGTGCCATCGATCAGGTCGAACATCGTGCAGTTGTGGATGAAATTGATGAGGTCGGTGCGGAAGTTTGGATCCTGGAACACAACGCTGCCAGTCTCGCGGATCAGGCGGTTGCCGAACAGGAGTCCGTTTTTCTGGTAAGTCAGCTCGCTCGGGAGATTGGCATTGCCGGGAATGACCTGGAACGCGGTTTCGAACAGCTCGGTAATCGTCGTGCCCACCGTGCTCGTGATGCCGCCGAACATGGCCAGACCAAAGGGAACATTGTCGATGATCTTGACGGGCGCGCCGCCGGTTTTATCGACGATGCCGACCGTAACGCGCGGCACGAAAAGGACCGAATAGACCAGCACGACGGTGGCGAGCCATTGCCAGCCTTGCAGTTTTTGTGGGGCAAATGCATAGGCGAGCAGTGCCGCGATAAACCCGCAGAAGGCGACGCCGGCCATCGCGCTCAAATACGTATCCGATCCCCGGATGGCGGCAATGGCGTTGAATATCCCGAACAGGCCGTCCGAATTCTGGTACGCGAAAATTTCCCACATGGGTTGGACTCCGGCGAGAACGTACTGATGTTGAAAACTACCGTCCGAGGTAGGCTGCTTGCTGGCCGAGCATGTCCATCACGTGCTGGGGCATACTGCTGCGCAACTGGCGCTCCAGTTGCTCCAGGTGGGAAGACACGGCCTTGAATGACCCGACCTTTTGATACAGCAGGCTCTTTTCCTGGGCGATCTGCAGCAGCATCGTTTGCGCTCGCTGCCGGATGACCGCCACCTTGCTTTGCTGCGGCGCCAGCAGCGTGAAATCCTTGTCCAGCGCTGCCATGCCGATCCGCAGGTTCTTTTCGAGAAATACGTACGCGTAATCGGCGGCGATCACATCCCGGTATTGATGAATCAGACTGTCGGCCAGGCCGGAGCCCGGAATGGTCGCGCCGATCGATAGCATCTTGTAGACCGGCTCGCTGGTCTGATTGACGAATCCGACCTCGGGCGAATTGTTTGGAATCGCGGTACGCGAGGCGATCTTCGAGGCGATCGAGCGCATCAAGTCTTCGACCTTCTTCGTGAACGGCGTATGCGTGTAGGTGGTATCGAGCGCGACCATATCGCAGTCGGTGTAGTTATTGCATTTCAGGACATGCTGGGTCACATTGCCGGAAGCCGCATCGGCCTGGCCATACAGCAGGTGGCTGATCGACGTCAGGGGCGGCGCAATCGGATCGGGGTCGCGTCCGGATTCGTCCGGATAGAAGATCACTGTGCCGATCATGCTCATGATCAGCTCGCGTTCCTGGTCATCGAGATACGAGCCGGTGAATTGCAGCGCCTTCCATGTGTAGTTGCCGACAAAGGGTGCCTTATTACGGATCGCCGGATCAGTGGACGCGCGTGCAGACGCGAGAATGCTGGGCCGGTCGGTTGCGCACCGGCGGCGTGCCGCATCCCGGTCGGTTTCAAGGCCCATGTCGATGGCGAGGTCGGCGCACGCTTCCTGCGAGCTGTAGCCGACTGCTTCGGCTGCCGTGCTCACGATCGCCTTGGCCGTCTCGCAGGAATTGATGCGCGCATTATTAATCCAGGTCTCCAGACCCTTCGCCCATTTCGTCAGGCCCCCCAGTAATGGCGAGACCGCTTCCAGCGCCAATTGAAAGGCAATGCCGGGCAGCGCCGCAGTAATATTTTTCAGCATGTTCTTGAATTCAGTCGCCGAGATGTGCGAGAACGAACCGCCGAACACGTCGATATTGCCGCAGCCCGCCTTGGCGCTCGGGAACTGGATTGCTGCCAACTGGTAGACCTTGTTCGGTGCGCGCAGCATGAAATTACCGCCTGAATAAGTGTTGTAGGTCTGGCCGCGAAAGGCGCCGGGGGCGGTGTAGTTCCCAACGGCGCCGAGATTGTTGAACATGTTGTTGACTTCCGCATTCAGGTCGCCGGCCTGCATGGAAAGCGGGAGCAAGCCGAACGAGCAGGCCGTCACGGCGGCGACAAAGCGTGTGAAGAGGCGGTTGGGCATGAAATGTCCTTCCTATCGCAAAGAAATCAGTTTGGTGGCATTCGGAACCAGGGCTTCGGTCGATGGATTGGCCACCATCGCAATGCGTTCCAGCAGTTGGGACTCGGACAGCACACCGAAGCCAACCGGCGCGATTTTTCCGGTGAAGGGTTGCGCCAGGAATACCGCTGGCACTTGCGTGACATGGAGGGTGCGGGCAATGCCGTTGTCGCGCCGCGGGTTCGGAAAATTGGGCAAACCACCGCCATCCATGCTCACCGCAATCACCTGGAGGCCGTGCCTGGCCTGGAAAGCCTCCAGCGTCGGCGCGAATGCATGACAGTACGGGCAATCGCCGCGGAAAAAGAAAAACAGCACATGGTCTTTTCCCAGCGCGGCAATCGACCGTGAGCGCGCCTCCAGTTGGTCGTGCTCGAACACTTCCAGGGCCTTCGCGTTGACCGGCCGGCCCTGGAGCGTGGGATCGAGCTCGGGTGTTGCCCACGCGACGCGCTGTGCCACGTCGGCAAAAAGCGATGCCTGGCCGACGACCTTCGATTCCAGCGCCATGTAGCGGCGCACATTCGCTTCGGTCGGATTGATGATGGCGACATTGCGGTATTCCTCCAGTTTTTTCTGGAGACGCTCGAACTGCACGATTTCCGGCCGCTTTTGCGGTTGTGATGCGGGCGCCGCCTTCGGTGGCTCCACGGGTTCGGGCTCCGGCTCTTCGTAGAAATGCCAGCCGCGTGCGCTGTCGCCCCAATATGACGATCCGCCCCCGAAGTTGGCCGACTGTTGCGCGGTATCCTGTGCATTGGCCGCTGCAGCCACGGCGAGCGTGACAATGACGCAAAGACGCTTCATGGTGCCGCCTTCATGACAAGGCGCGCGGTGGCAAGCCATCGCGGCAATAGTTGATGCCGAATTCGATCGTCTGCGTGCGCGGCGCAGCAGCGCCGGGCAGGAGCACGCCGTCCTGCCAGAACCGTACCGAGAGGCGGCTGCAGCCTGGCTGCGCATAGCGCTTGACGGTCGTGACATCGATATAGACCGGCGTTGTAGCCTTGAACTGGTGCGTGATCGCCTGCGCCGTCTGCCCGGTCAGCACGCCATACGCTTGGCCGGAAGGCGAGTCGATCGCTGCCAGCATGAGTGGACGGGGATCCGGTACCGGTGTGCGCACCGCAGCGGTTTGCGCGGTGGCTGCACCGGCGAGCACGAGGAACACCATTGCGTACGGTTTCTTCATTGGCACTTTCCTTTCCCGTAGTAGCAATTGGAGAGTCGTGCCGCATTGGTGGACTGGAGATGGCCGACGTTCGGCATGCTGGGCGCGATCGCGGCGTAGAACTCGGTCAAGTCCATCGCGCCAAAGTCGAGCGATTGCAGCTGGGCGACGGTAAACCCGGAGCAGTCGGGGTTCTCGGCACTGCCCCAGCTCTTGCCGATCTGGGCGCGGCCTTGTTCATTGACGATGCGCGACAGGACCGAGTTGAAGCAGCATTTGGACGTGGTATGTTCGATGCAGGAAATGCAACTGCCGAACACGGTGATGCAGGATGAGCACCAGTTGCCGACGGTATGACACAGGTGCGCGCCTTCCTTCATCGCGAGTTTTCCCTCTTCCTCATTGCACGACATCATCGACATCGCGACGTAGAACACGACGGAAACTGACAGCGACCAGGGATCGAATGCGATGGCCAGGCTATCGGTGGTCGCCAGCGTCATCGAACCGGCGGGCAGCGCCGTGCCGTTGACGGCGACTGTCACACCATACGTGGTCAAGCTGCCGTTAAAACCGCCGGACGCCAGCAGGGCGTGCAGGCCCTGGGTGATGAATTCGCGGTTGTCCGCATTCATCAGGATGTCGTACACCAGGCGCGACCCGGCACCCAGCAGCGACTGGTTCGACATGCCGGCGCCATGGCTGTCTGAGTAACAACAATTCTGCAGAAGCCGGTCGCGGCAGTGATTGCGCTCGCCCTTGAAGACGTGCATGCGGTCCGCGTCCAGATAAACACCGGCCTCGCGCGCCGCCTCCAGGTACGACATGGAACGGGCGAAGTCGGTATCGTTGGGGTAGGCCTTGTTGAAGCAGCTCGCCCCGAGACAAAACACGTCGTTCGGGCAATTGCTTGCCGTCGTCGTGGTCTGTGCCGGCACCGGACAGTGGTAGGTCTCCTCGAACACTTCGCAGGCGCCGGTCGCTGCATTCATTTGGCGGCAGGTCGACGCAGTCGGCGAGCAACCCGATGCGGCAAGCGATGCGCATTCGTCGACTGGAGCACCGCTGGCACAGGAAAACGTGCGATTGTATTGCCAGCAAGGGCGCGTGACGTCCTTGCCATCGATATTCTTGGTCGCGGGGCCGTCGACACAGACGTCGGCGCTGGCCAGCGAACAGCGCGAACCGGCTGCCAGCACCGGGCACTGATCGTCCCATCGATCGGTTTCCGTAAAGCGGGTGGCTGGTTTGGTGTACTGCAGCGACATGCGCGGAATTGCCAGCGGAAAGGCAGGGTTGACTTGCCAGCCGATGACCGGCCGCGGGGCAACCGGCGTCCAATTGGTGGTCGCCGGCGCAGTCACTGACACTCCCGTGTAAGCGGTTGGCGACGCTGACGGCGCATAGCATTGCGCATCGTCCAAGGTCGACAATGCCGGTTCGCAGCCATCACAGGGCCGGCTCGAGAGAGCGATGCTCCCGCCGCTGAGTTGGCCGTCAGGACAGGCGGCATAGATCTTGTTGAAGGGTTCTGCCAAGGAGCAGTTGGCGGCGTCCCCGCTGGTACACGGGATGGCGTAATCGGGAGCGATCAGGGCGGTGACGGCACAGGTCGATGCGGTGCAGGCGTTGTCGACTATCCACACCCGGGTATGGGCGGCAGACGCTGGGCTCCACGGGCTGGTGGCAGCAAGACCAAGATCGACAATAGCTTGTGGGAAAACTCGCGGCGCAGAGACATCGGCATCGAAGTAGGCAAGCACATTGCCCATGGCCGTCACCCGAAAATGCTGTGCGGTGTCGGGGCGGTCGGGCAGGCATAGCACGTCAAAACCGTGATCGCCCGAACCGGCTTGGGAGAACCAGTCGCCGGCATGGCAACTCGTCGTTCTCTCCAGTCCCACGGTCAGGGTGCGCGAGCACGGGAAATTGCCAACGCCGACATAGCGATGACACAGGCGGGGCCGCATCGCGGCCGGCGTGCTGACATCATTCGTGACGCAGCCTGCATAATAGGAGGCGAGGCTGCCGAGGGCGAGCGCAGGATTTCTTGCCATGGCCTTTGCCGTGGCGACATCCGGGTCGTCAGCGGTCACCGCCGGTCGCGCGGTATTGGCAGATGCCACGGCGCCGCGCTGCGCCTCGCACACCGGGTCATTGGGCGCGAGAGCGCAGCTGAGCAGGTGTGCAGTGGCCTGGCTCGACAGATTGGGTTGGCCGTAGTAAGCGGTTTGTGCTGGCGTTGCCGTATAGCCGGGCACCGCAGTGGCGGCGCTGGCCTGGTTGATGGCGCTGCGAATGTCCGGATTGGCCGCATTGCCGGCCGCTATCCCTTCCTCATGCGGTGCTGCCATCGCAAGCGTGCGGGTGCAGGTAACAAAGCACAGGATGATACGGATGAGGGCCTTGCGCATGGCTAGCCCCTGATCCTGTTGAGAAAAATCTGCGCGTCCCTGGCAAAGCGCGGTGCCCGGCGCTCGATGGCTTCCAGCGCGTAATCCAGGCTCACATCGCCGGATACAGCGACATACGCATCCGGCGCAACGCAGCGCCCGGTAGGGCAGGGTGTGCTTTGCGCTCCATCGCGACCCAGCACGAAGGTCGGGACCTGGACGACGGCAAAGCGGTCAAATGCCTGCGGGTCGATCCGAAACGCAACCTGCCTGGAGCCAATCAGTTGCTGCACGCGCGCGACGGTGTCGCGCAGGGATCCATTGACGAGCCCGCGGAGCAAGAGCGCAGCGTGGGTTCGGGCAGCCTGGTCGACGAGGCGTTCCAGCGTCGGCCGTGGCATCGCGAAACTGACGAAGACCATCAGTGCCGGGCCGGAGCGTATTCCCTGCGCGGCGGTAATGCGATCGGCATTTGCTTCATATCCTTTGGACAGGGCCTCCAGGTCGATCAGATGCGATGTCGCGGGTTGTGGCAAGGCATCGAGATCGGGTGCCGACGGGACCGGCACCCGGCTCAAGTCGGCATCGCTCGGCATACGATACTTCCGGCGCGCCTGGTCGATATCGCTTTCGGTGATGACCGGCTGGCTGCGTACGGCGCGGTGGATGGCGTCATCGGTGACGGCTTGTTCCGGCTGTAATGGCGCGGCCCAGGAAACACCGCATGCCACCAGCATCAAAAGAGGCTTCACCGCGGCGCGGGCACAACGAGCGAAGACGTGCAGCGCGTGCGTCGTCGCCCGTCGGGAAGGCTGGGCATGGCGCCCAGAGGCGCAGCTTGCCAGTGTCAGGGTCGGTTCGGCATCGCTCGGGATACGATAGGTGTGGCGCGCGCATCCGATCGAACCGACGGGGACCGCCACCGGGCCTGGCGTCTTTCTGCTTTGCCTGCCTGCCAGTATCGTGGCCCGGCGTCCAGGCGACGCGGCTGCCGCAGTCTCGTTATGCATCGAATTAATAGCCAACACAGCAATTCCTTTTTCTGAAGAGCATGTATGCGAAATCTTCACCCTGTACCGGATACTCCTTGCCAGCGCCCCACAGCACGGTTGTACGTCCGAACGGCTGGCAGCACTTGCCGTTGTCTTTGTCGGTATTCGGGATCGGGTAGGTCAGCTGGGTCTTGTAGGCGCTCTTGTCCATTACAGGCAGGAAGTACGGGCCGCACAATCCAGCCTGGCCATGCCAGCCCCAGGCGAGCAGCTCGCGGTGCATCTTGGCCGTCAGCCGTTGCGCCATCAGCGCCGAGGTGCGCACGCCGCCCATATGCACGGTCGACTGGCCGTCGAGTGGGTAGAGGCTGCCCTGGCAGCCAGCGCACCAGAACAATTCATTGAGCCCAAACCCCACCGACGCCGCGATGCAATCGGCAGCGCATGCGGCCACCGCAATCGGATTGGCGAACAGCACGGCGTCCGGATTGAGGATCAGCGTGAGCTCATCGTCGTTCCACAGCGGGTCGACTTCGGTCAGGTAGGCGAGATCGAAGGATCCGTGCTCTAGGCATGGAAAATCCGTGACCACCTGCAGCCAGTCCATCACTGGATTCACATAAAAATGCGCCTGGTAGAAACTGTTTTGGTCGCCGTCGCCCTGCGCGTGCGTGAAACGTGCCCCCTCCGGTGCCGGGATACCCGGATCGAGGTCCACGCCGCCCAGCGAGGTCAGGCAAAAGGGCTTGCGCACCGCTTCCACCTGGCGCGCCGGTTCCCAGAAACCGATCGACAAGCCAATGGTCGGATTTACGCCGCAACTGCATAGCGGACTGGTCGGATTGGGAATGTCTTCCTGCCCGCCGACATTGGCCAGCGTCGCGCCGCCGATCGTGATCGGCAGGATGCAGCTCCAGCAGATGTCGGTGATCGGGTTCGGAAACTTGCCCGTGCAGGTGGCGATACCGGCGCCGTGGGCCGCCCACGGCAGGCAAAGGCCCGCCAGTGCCAGGATGTGAGAGAAAACGTGGCGTGTTCTCATAGCGCCAGCTCATCGATGCGAAGGCGCAGGCCTTCCTGTGACACAATCGCCGGGACCTGCATGATCTGGAAACGCCTTGTCAGCAAGCCTTGCTGGTCGTAGTACACCGAAATGCGCCACGACTTCATCAGGTCGAGATAGGAGCCGCCCACCAGGATCGGCTTTACCCGGCCATGATAGTGGTCGATCAGTGCGCGGGCGCGCTCCACCTGGCGCTTGTCTCGGGCATCGAAGAACAGCAGGTGCTTCGACATCGACACGACATCGAGCGGGTTCTTGCGCGTTCCGGCGGCAAACAACAAGTGCCCCTTGTCATCAAAAATATTGTGGTCGAGCACAAACGTCGGATCGTAGTAAAACGTCCGTGCCGTTTCCGCTGGCTTGATGCCGGCCAGCGCTTTCGGATGGACGACGGTGTCAATGCCACGCGCGCGTGCCTGCTCTGCCAGTCGCTTCAGTTCGCCGCTGTGCTCCTTGTCGCGCAGGTGCTGGCTGATCATCTCCAGGAAGTGTTGTTCGCCGATCGGATAGACCGGACCGATGGCGCCGAGCGTCTGAGCGCGCGCACTGGCACTGAGCGTCACGAGCAGGGCAGCCACGAAGATGCGGTGGAAAACCATGGCTTATCCGCGCCGCACACAGGAAACGGAGGTGGCGAGGGCGCGCTGTGCGCCGCTGTCCTGTTGGTAGGACGCGCGAATCATCGCCATCAGTACCGGATCCCCCTCGCCGTCGGCTACTGCGCGCCGCAGCTCTTGCGTCGTCAATTCTCTGCCGCAGCGGCGACGATACGCTGTCAGGTAGGCTGCGGCGCCTTCGCGCGCTGCCGGAGAAATGTGGGCGAGTGCGTCCAGGTACACCTCCATCGGGACGTCGCCGCGGTAATCGGGTTGCTGCGCAAGCGCGGCAGGGGCGACGACACAGAAAGCCATCATGACCATGGCATGTCTCATGCGATATCTCTCTTAAAAGACCGGTTTGACGATGGCGAGGATCCGATCGGCCTGCACCAGGCCGCTGGCCTGGTAGCGTGAATCGAAGCTGTCGGGACTGGTGCCCTGTACGTAGTAATGACCGGGAGGAATCACCATCGCTGGAATCGGTGCCAGCGCATGCCCGTCGACGCTGTGCGGCTTGGCCAGCCCCATATCCACGCCGTTTACATGGACATGGCGGTGAACGACGGTGATGCGATCGCCGGCCATACCGCGGATGACCTTGAAGAATGGCTGCTTTTTAAGGCCCGGGTAGAATTGCTGCGCCTCGCCGGCAAACGAGAACACGACGAAGTCGCCGCGTTCGTAGGTGGTACGCCCGTATTGGACGATTGCCAGCGTGTAGGGCAGGCTCGGTGTCATATTGAACAGCACCGGTAAGCGCGGCGTCGGATCGATGAAGACGCGCACGAACGCGAGGCCCCAGATGGCCAGCAGCACCAGGTACACGCACCAATGGCGCCAGACGTGATGCAGAAAGGCGCGCATGTCGGTGTTGCGGCGGCCAAGCCATCCCGTACGCGGAGCCAGCGTATTTGCGGCCTTGACAGATGTCGTCGTCATAAATCGACCTTTCTTTTGAGTAGCGGCGTCAGGTCCACGAGGTGCGTGCTGCTGCCGATAATCGACGACTTCACGACCACCAGGCAGCGACACTCGCGCGGTAGTTCGTCCAGTGCGGCCGGCAGGCGTTGCGCGAATTGCCTGGCGAGCAATATCGCTTGCTGGCGCTCTTGCTCGTTGCTGCCGTGGGTTAATCGTTGCGCAAACTGCGCTTCCTTGGCGCGGTAGACTTCGCCGACGTCGACCACGCCGATTTGCCGGGACGGCTGGAAAATGAGCCGGTCATAGAGCGCCAGCGCGATGGCGACGATCAGGACCGTGGTGCTCAGGTTGACGACGAACGGCTTCATACTTCATACCCCCGGCGACGCAGCACCTCTTTGATCGCCTCGTCGATGCTGTAACCCTGGGCGCGCAGCTGGTCGATCGGCTCGTTGTCGTCGAGCTTGTTCGAGAACAGCAAGTGCGTGGCCGGATCGAGCGCCAGGCGCGCCACGCCTTCGCCCACGGGGGAAGAGATGTACAACTCCGAAAACGCACCCGGCTCGGTGCGCAGCGAGTGCAGCAGACGCTTTTTGGATTCGTCCATCGTCAGGCGGCCCTTGCGGTCGAGCATTTCGATCGATTCCTTCTTTTGCCGCAGCAAAAAGACCCAGTCGGAGCAATTGAATGCCGCCTCCATCTGCGCCGAACCGTAATAGTCATCGGCGCTCTGGGTGGCGGTGCCCAGTGCGCCGCCATATTTGCGGGCACGGCGCGCCGCCTCTTCGACGACCGCCGCCTTGACCGGATCGTCGGCGCCGATGTCGCCGAGCTGCTGCTTCAGTTCGTCGATGAAAAACACTTTCTTGCGATTGCGCGTCAAGTACATTTCGCCCGTGATTTGATACATCAGCAGGATGTTGACGACGGCATGCAGGTCGGGCTTGCGCTTCAATTCCTCGTTTTCGATGACGATGAAGTCGTTGGAAAAGTCGATGTTGCTGCGCCCCTCAAAAAAACGCTCGTACTGGCCCCCCTTGGCATAGGGATTGAGCATCACCGCCAGATCGCGGATGCGCGCATCATTGATCAGGCCAAGCTCTTCAATCGTGCCGGTCTTGAACGCATCGCGCAGGCCAGTGATCGTCAAGTCCTGGCCATAGTGGCGAAAGAGTTTTAACGTCATTGCCGAGATGGCCTTGTACTGCACCTCATCCAGGCGGTGTTGCATGGATGCCATTTTGGAAATGGCCGGCACCAGCATGTCGATGTCTTCGTTGATATCCACCACCGTCGAGTAGGGATTGAGGCAGAGATCGGTATCGGGCCGGAATTCGATATAGGTGCCTTTGGCCTTGCGGCACAACTTCTCGAACGATCGTCCCAAGTCGAGCATCCACACCTTGGCGCCGACGGCGCGGTATGACCAGGCCATTTCGTTCAAGAGCACGGATTTGCCCGAGCCCGGCGCACCGACCACCGCGAAGTTGTAGTTGCCGAGGTCGTTGTCGTACAAGTCCAGCGTCATCAACTGGCCGCGCCGCCCGCCGAACACCAGCGTCGGCGTGCGGGTGCCGCGCCATTCGGCGATCAGCGGCGCCAGGTGGATCGCGTTGGCCATCGTCTTGCGCGTGACGCGACGCATTTTTTTCAGGTCGGCATGGAGGGCTTCCGACAGCGTCATCGGCAGGCAGGCCAGCAGCGCCTGGCGGTGCTGGTAGACGTCGGCGTTGAGTTCAAAGCCGCGTGCGCGCCAGATCGCATTGGCCGTCTCCGCCGCTGACATGGACTTGGCCGGCGTCGTGAAGATCGCCAACTGGTGGTACATGCTGACCAGCGCGCCGCCCACATCCATTGCGTCGGCCGCGGCGTTCCAGTCTTTGAGCTTCTTGCCGACGTCGGGCATGACGGCAGCCATCTTGCTTTGCGCGTTCTGGGTGGCGCGCACGTGGTTGGCAGTCACGGCCGTTCTGGTGGTATTGGCGTCCAGAATGTGCACGCCCATCGTCAAGAGAAACGGTGCACTGTATTGCAACGCCGGTTGCATCAGGTCGCCGATCAAGGAGCCCATTTGCCACAACGGAAAGCGTTCCGGAAACGACTTGATCGAGTAGAAGCGCGCTTCGAGTACGTCGGGATGGCCTTCCTTGAACAGTTGCAAGCCTTGCGGCGTCGCATCCTGGATCGTGTCAAAGTCGACGATCTGGTCACGGATCTCGCGGCCATCGTCATAGTGCAGATTGGGCGCATCGGTGCGCATGATCCGGTCTGGATTGGTAAATAGCGCGCACCAGTTGATCAGGTCGGACGCGTCGCACACGCGATTGGGCAGCGAAGCCGATTTGAGCGTGCTGGCCATCGACTCGCGCAAGGCAATCAATTCCTCCCGTTTGTTCAGGTCGTCTGCGCTGGCTGGAAACGCGACGCTCATCATCAGGCGAAAGTCGCGGATCGTGAAATGAAAGCCGGCCGTCAGTGACTGTTGCGCGCCGCGCAGCAGGTGGCTAACGCGTTGCCGCGCGAGATTACGAAACAGGTTGTCGTTGCGCGCCGGCCGGCCATATCTCCTGGCCCGGTCAGCCTGGTCCTCGTCCTCCATGCGCAGGTTGGCGTAGCGGCGCAATGGCTCGTGCACGTGGGGGGAGCCGAACAGGTGGAACTGGATGCCGGTACCCTTCGGGCAAGACACGTACAGCGAAATCAGCACGTCCACCATCTGGTCATCGGCGCCGGACTGGGGCATCAGCTCCAGCATGAAGCCGATGTTGTCGCGGTTCACAAAAATCCGCTCCTCCGGGATATAGGCAGAATAGGGTAGCCAGCTGGCGAATTGATCGGCCGGCGTTTCAGCATTGCGGCGTAGGCCGAACAGGCTGCCGAACCCTTCCTGGCGGGAAGATGCGCTCCCTTCCCATAGTGCGTTGATGTGCAGGGCGTTTAACATGAATGGCTCCAATCGGGTGCGGGAAGTGTGGACGTTTACTGGTCATCCCCGGCTTGCGTGCGATCGCGCAGGGAATCGATCGTGCGGGCAAGCGGGGTCGTTCGGGTGTCACCGGCTGTGGCGGGACGCAGTACCGGCGACTGGGTATCGGACGGCGCCGCAGATGCCGGCCGTGGGGCGGGAGGCCTGATGGGAGCATAGGCATCGCGCAGCCGTCGCTGGGCATGGTCGATGAGCCAATAGCCGTTGTCGGTCTGGACATAGACGTAGCCCTGATCGTTCAGATCGTGGTCGAGGTCTTCCCAGGGCTTGATCCACAGACGCAGTACACGCGGCTGGGCGCGCAGGGCCTGCGGCACATAAGGCGTGGCAGGGGCGTCGGGTGCAAGCGCCGGCGCCACGCGGGTGGATCGGGAGGCTGGTGGCGCGGTGCCGTCGGAAGACTGGGGGCGATGGCCTTGGCGCTGGCTCGGCAGGTTGTTCTGCAGGGCGTTGGCGTAATTTCCGGAAACGGAATCGCATTTCACGCCTTCCGGCGCCTTGCAGCCATAGTCGGAGGAGCCGCCAAGACCGGATAGGTTGGCGCAACCCGCAAGCGCCGCTACCACTGTAACAGCGAGCGCAACAAGGCGCGACGTGCGCAAAAGGAGCGGCTTCATCACGGCTTCTCCTTTAATGACGCCGTCGGTGCAACGTGCGCCGGCCTGGCAGGCGTGGACAACCGGGATTCGACGGCGGCAGCGCTGGTATAGCCGTCGAGGCGGCGACCATCGGCAAAGACCATGGTCGGCGTGCCGCGTACGTTCAGGCGCTGGGCCAGGGCCAGGTTGCGCTCGATGGGATGCGCGCAGTTCGCCTCGGGATCGAGCAGGGACGTGTCGCCTGCCAGCATGAGCTGGCGCCAGGCCGTCTGGCGATCTGCCGCGCACCAGATTGCCACCGGTTTCTCGGCGCCTTGGAACGGCACCAGGAAGGTATAGATCGTGACGTTGTCCAGCTTGTCGAGTTCGGGCTCCAGGCGCTGGCAGTAGCCGCAGGACGGGTCGGAAAACAGGACCAGCGTGCGCTCGCCGTTACCCTTGACGGTCTTGAGTGCGTCGGCCAGGGGAAATTGGTCCATCGATATCTTGTCCGTGGAGCCCTCGTCCTGCGGGCGTTGCGCGTCTGCCTGCGCGAGTTTGGGCGCGGTGAGGTCTTGCATCGCCACGGTATCGAATAACCGGCCGAACAGGATGTACCGGGTATTGCGGCGGGAGACGTAGGCGACATTTGCACCCATCCACACTTCGTACAGTCCGGCCATCGGGGTGCGCGACACGCCGGAAAACCGGGTCGTGGGATGCGCTTTCTTCAGCGACGCCAGCACGCGCTCCTCGTCGGGCGTGGCCATCGCGGCCGAGGTCGTCACGGTGGCGGCAAGCGCGACCGCCAGGTGGTTAATCCTCATCATCGTCGCCATTCCTTTCATAGCGGTCATCGGTTAAGGCGTCACGCTGCGCGAGCGTGGTGGGGCGGTTCCTGGCTGGGGCACCGGCATCGATGCGCACCCCCTTGGTGATGACGACATCAACCTGGCGACCGGCATCGATTTCGATGACCGGGAAGGTTTGCTCGGCCAGCCGGATGTAGTACTGGGCCAGGCGATCGAGGGCGCGGCCAACGCCGCCACCGATGCCGCGTTCGATTTGCGTGCGCGTGCTGCCGTCAGTGGTCGAAATCGTCCCGAAGGTGGAGCTCGTGACGGTCGATCCTCCCTGGGAGAATCCTTGACCGATGCCACTGACCACACCGGCGGTGAGCGCGTTGGCCAGCATTTGGCCTTGCTTGGTGACGAGGCGGCCGCGCATGCCGACCTTGCCGTCTTCGCCATACACGCTGCCCTGGATCTTGATCTCCAAGGTGGAGCCGTCATTGCGCACGCAGGACAGGTTTTCTGTGCGCAGATAGGCCCGCTCGGAACTGATGTCGCCATAGCCGGCTGCGATGACGAAGCACTCCTTGATGTCGGAGCGGAAGCGGTTCGGCAACACGGCGTTGTCGGCCAGGCGGATTAAGACGGGATGCGGGTTCGACTGCGACTGCCCGCCGGTGGGGGCGTCCAGGCCGCCCAGCAGGATGCCGCGGGTGAAACTGACCGGCAGATAGGTGGCGACGGTGCCAGACCCCGTGTCGCCCTCCTTGCTGATCGCGCCGGACGAAGCGCTTGGTACAGGCGCCGGTTTGGTGCTGGCGCCAACGGAAACACGCACCAGTACCGGGGCCTCGCGCGCCGGTGCCGAGCTGCCCGGAGTGCCGACAGGCATGCCGCCCGCTTGCCCGCCGCGCGGCGCGGGCGGCTGCGGCGGCAAGCCCTGGCCGGCCAATGCCGTCGGTGGCGGATAGGTGGCAGGTATCGGCCCTGGGGGAGGACGCAGGCTGCCGGTTGATGGTCCTGCTGCCGGTCCTGCCGTCGGGCTGCTGCTGATTGCTTGTGATGCGGCCGTTTGCTTTTGTTCGAAGTCGGCAAAGCGCTTCAGGATGTTGTCTTCGAACGCTTTGCGGTCGGCGTTGATCTTGGCCTGTTCCTGCTTTTCGGCATCGTATTGCGCGAGCTTCTTGCCTGCAGTGCCGACCCATTGGTCGACGGGATTGACCTGCTGGCCACCGGGCATCACCCCGATATTGGTCACCGACACCGGTAACCCGCTGGCGGTGGCGGATGCTGCCGGCTTGGGGCTGTTGTCGGTCAAGGCAAACACGGCCCACAGCGCGCCGATGCCGACGGTCATGATGGCTCCGAGCATCGCATATTGGCGCTGCTTGGGCGACAGGCGATTGAGCGCTGATGTCAATGGGGCGGGAAGTGGCATCGTCAGCTCCCCGCGCGAATGACATAGACAGTGGTGCTTTCGCCGGGGCGCAGATTCAGGTTTTCAATCGAGACGGCGAGTACATTGCCTTCTTCGCGATCAAATTCCTGTTCGGCCAGCACCATGGGCGCCATGCTCACATTGGTCAGCTGGTATTTCTCGCCAATCAAGCCGCGCCCTGCATACAGCCGCATCAGCGTGAACGTCGCCTCTGCCCAGAGCGCGCGCGGCTGATGGACTTCGTCGACGCGCACATCGGTTGGCACGCGATCGGACGCCATGGCAATCAGCAGGGACTTCAGGGATCGGATATGACTGGATGATCGCCCCGCCGGACCCGGCGGCGTGCCGTCGACCCTGGCCAGGCGTGCTGTCTTGTCGCGAATGACAATGGTGTCGGCCGGCATGTCGCTCTGACGCAGCAGCAGGGTATAGGTCGCGTTGGCAGAGGAAACGAACAGATTGATCGGCTTGCTCGCCGTGCCGACGGGCCGCACGTATACTTCCCCCTTGTCCCGGTCGCACTCGAGCACGATCTCGCCGGAGGAATTGACTGCCGGCGCAGCCGGCGTCGCCGTGCCGGACGCGGCAGCGCAGTTGCTCGAATAGATATTGCCGAAGATATCGCTGATGGGGGCGCCTTCGATCCGGATGCGCGTCGGCTCCCTGGTCGAGATGATCGCTTCCACCGACACCCCGTCGCGTGCGTCGATGGTCTGCAGGGCGAACGCGGGCGTACTAGCGAGTAGCGCTGCTGCCCACAGCCAGTGCTGGGGCCGGCGTCTGCTGGACATTGGGAATCTCCTTGAAGGTATTGAGGTGCACTCGCCCGCCCGTATAGGCAAACTGGGCCAGGTAGGACTTGGTGTCGGTGGTCGTGTCCTGGCCGTTGACTTGCGTGCGCAGCCGGCCGACCAGAACGACGGATTGGTTGTCTTCATTCGGAATCAGCTGCTTTGGCGCGAAGAAGGTGCTGGCATTCATGCGCTTTAAGCGCTCCGCTTCCAGGTCTTGCCTGGTTTTCATGGCGCCGCTCTGGTCCGGCGGCACAAAGGACAGCAGGATGTCCTTCTTCCAGTCGATCGACTCGGGCGACACGTCGAGGATCAGCCAGCCGACAAAGGCACCCATCTGTTCCAGATATTCCTTGCTGACGCGATCCTTGGTAACCCAGAAACTCTTGTCGATCGACGGCGGCACCACCACCGTACGCTCGCTGCCCCACTGCTTGAGGATGATGACCAGTGCCAGAATGAGGGTGAAGACGAGGCCGGCGACCGCGAGGCCCAGACTGCGGTTACGGCTGCGCAAGTCCCGGATGTCATTGGAAAACTTATCGTGATTCATCGATTGCCTCCATCGCCCTTAACCGATCATGCGGCGGACGTGCGACGGCGGTGTCGCCTGCATCGACGTCATGGGGGTGGTGGGCAAGTGCCAGTACAGCCAGTGGACGGCAAAGGCCGGGTGCTTGTCGGCCTTGATCCTGGACAGCCAGCGGCTGGTGGAAATGCCGGCGGCCATGACGACCGTGAAGGCCAGCTTCGAGCCGGACAAGTACCCGACGAAGAAGCAGAAGAGGATGGGGGAGGCCACGTCGGCATCCCAAAACCCGATCTTCCATTGGTCGTCCAGCCGGCGCGGAATATAGGTGTCTGCTTTCATCCGTCCTCTCCCAGGTCGTACATTGAAATGGCTTCAGACCACCGCGCCCATGATGGCGCCGGCGATCACCAGGCCGACCGCAGCGAAGATCGCCACCCCGACGTAGAACAGCACCGGCCCGAAATTACGCAGCGCGGACAGTGAGATCAGCGCCACCACGAAGCCGACAAAGCCAACTAGCGCCTTGACCGACGGGCCGAGGGCAGCGAGTTGGGCCAGCGCCGAGGTCATGGGGCCGGTAATGCCGGTGAAGGCGACGAGATCGAGCGCGTAGGACGGGAACGCCATACCCAGCCCGGTTGCCAGCAGCACGAACAGCGAGACGACCAGGCCCTTGCGGGATGCAGCGATGGTGTTGATGGAAACAGCGTTCATGAATTCCTCCTTTGTGTGAATGAAAAACAAGGTTGGTGAAAATGCGGATTGCGACCTGCGACGGCGCGTTTCACGATCTCTTCCCGCCTCAGGCCCAGCGCCATCTGAATGCATGCGTTGCTCAGATAGGACAGGCCCAGGGCAGGATCGACCATGGATTTCTGAATGGCCCGCAGCCGCTGCACGCTGTCCTGCCGCGCGATGGCCGCCTCGCCATCCGGGGCGGACCCGCTTTTTTGCTCTGCGGGGATGTCGGCATCGGCGACGACTCTCCTTCTGGGGAAGAGGGCATCGTCGCCTTTGCACGGGGAAAGAGGAGGTCATTGGATTGCATGACAGGGATCAGCCTTGATAGGTGAAAACGACCTCGACACGCCGGTTCGCCTGCCGGCCTTGTGGCGTGTCGTTGTTGGACAGGAAGCAGCACGAGCCTTTTGCGTCGATCGCGATGACGGCGTTGGCGTTTTTCATGCGGCGGCGCAGGTAATCGCGCACCTGCAGGGCACGTGCGAGGGCGATGGTGCGGTTCGCCTGGGTGGGGCCCACGTTGTCAGTGCGGCCCTGGATGGTGATCTTCCTGGCCTGACGTGCGGCTGGCAGCATCCTATCAAGCGCCAGCCGTGCCTTGGCATCGAGGGTCGATGCGCCCGATGAAAACTGCAGCAGCAGGCGAGCTCCTTGTGAGGGCGATGTTGCCGCCGGCACGACCGGTGTGGACGCAGGAGCCGGTGGCATGGTGCTGTGGTCCGACGGGAGCATGGCCGGTTTGGTCGCCACGGACCAACCTGGCTCGGATGACGCCATGGTTTTCGGCGTCACGCGCGGACACGCCGGATCGGTACATAGCCCGTAGGATGCTTGCCTGCCAAAGTCGAGCTGAGCAATGCGCAGGGCATGGCCTGGCTGTCGGGGCAGAGCGGGCATGGTCTGTTGCGCGCCGAAGCGAAACGCTGGCAGGCTGCAGGAGGCGGTCAGCAAGGTGGTGCTGACGGTGGCGCAAATCAGTCCCAGCACGGAGACCAAGAAGGTTTTCATGGCGCCACCCCCGCGGAGAGGAGGACTGGGTGCGGCGTGAAGACTGCGCGCATATCGGCGGAGGTCTTGGAGGCATGGCTCGGGGCTGACTGTCCTGCGAGGCGGCGATAGACACGCCAAGCATAGGCGCTGCGTGCGCGCTGGCAGTGTTCGCCCTTGAGCTGCGAGCACGCGGCGTTGTAGGCGCCGACCGCTTCCCAGCTGACCCCGTAGCGTGCAAACTGCTGAGATAGCAGCCATGCCGCGACAGAGATATTGGTGCAGGCGTCATACAGGTCGGCCTCCCTGATGCCGAAGCGGGCCAGGGCACCCAGATGCGAACTATTGATCTGCATGAGCCCGATGTCGTAGCTGCGGGTACGCCGCAGGTGGCTGCGGTTGACGGCCAGTGGATTGAGGCCGGATTCAACTTGCGCCATTGCATAGAGCAACTGGGGCGATACGCCGTAGCGCTGACCGGCATCGTTCCAGCAATCAAAGGCGGAACACGGCACGGCAATCAGCACGAACAGGGTGGGTAGGGCAATATGTCGCATAGCTCACATGAACAAACCAAGGATTCATCGACACCGACGAGCGATGACGAAGGGGGTAACCGCAAGGCGGTCTGGTCAGTCGGGTAAGCCGGGCGAGGGGGCCGAGGCAGGGTGCGCTACGGGGTGTGCTGCTGGTGACAACAACGAACGGCAGCGTTACTGAGTCAACGGTTCAGTGTGACATCGTTGGGCACCACGTTCGGCGGTATTGCGGCGCGCCTGCTCGAAGATCCGCAGTGTCGTCCCTTGTCCTCTACTGACCAAGGTGATGCAGGCGGTCGTAAAGTGGTCCAGCTTGAATTGCGGATGGGGATGGCGGTTCGCCGGCGAGCGCTGCAGGTCGAGCAAAAGCCGGTACTGCGGCATCCACATCTCTTCCTGCCGGCGCAGGCTATCGGGGTCGCGCAAAATCATTTCGGTGTGCAGGTAATTGAAAATGTGCCTGGCCGGTTCCGGTTCGTTAAACACCAGCGACACGCATGCACTGATCAGGTCCGGCAAGCGAAACTTTGGTGAGCAGTTCTCGGCGCTCTGATACAGCGACTGGAGAAACGCATATTCGTCGATCCACACGCGCGTGCCGATCGTGTCGTCGTTGCGGTTCGAGGCGAGTGGATGCGTAGTGTATGACATGGCCGGTCGGTTAAGCGTTACTTGGGCAGACATTGGACACCCCCTGAGAAACACAACAAAAAATATAGCGTCGATGGAGGTAGCATACCGAGGCCGCCAGCGCATGGCTCGCCAAAATTGGGACGGTTTTTACGGGCTTTCGGAATTAGCGCAGATCGGTGCATGCGCACAGTCATGGCGCCGTACCGTGGGATTCGTCCCGTAAGCGGCAGAGCGCAGATGGCGCCCCGTGCGACAGCAAGCGCGGGATTGGCTTCGAGGTGACAAACGTCCGTGAGGGACATGCCCAGGATCTTCGTCCTGCCCCCATGCGCTATTTGCGCACTGGCCGGATGCCGCCGGCTCCTCGCGGAGCCGCCTTTTCTAAGGAGGGCTCAATGACGACACTGCTCGCTGCTGGCGTGCTGATTTCGCCGATCCTTTCCAATCCGGCTTTGGCGCGACCGCACCACAGAACAAGATGACGGCCTGGCATACGGATGCTGGCAGCACCAAGGCGATGGGCCAAAGTATTCATGAAGAAGTGCCTTCCAAGCATGCCAGGTTAAGGCCTGGGCAGCACGGGACGCTCATGCCATTCGTTTCGCATGCCCGACGCGCCGCCGCTTGCTGGCAGCACGCGAAATCGTATTCAGACGGCAGAGCCGCGCGCGTTCCCGCGATGGATGCAGCGGACGTGGTATTTGCAGGGGGATGAACGGTATGCGTTTCAAGAATATCTGCTATTCGGACAATAAAGCGGCCGAATTCAACGCAGTCACGTATGATGGATTCTGTCTCCTCCAACTCTCCTTGAATTGGATTTCAACCCGCTACCGCAAGGCTAGCGGGTTTTTTTTCGCGTAAAGGATGTTGATTCGTTGCTGGAAAAAAGCCGTGTCGGAAGAATCTTGGGCGCACCTCCTTGTACGTGCCAACAATGCGGCAGCCTGCGAGCAGGGCTCATCGCAAATGTGCGAGCTTACACGGAGCGGGAAAACATCCGTCATTCCTGCCTCGATGCTGCGGCATGACCACCGACACCCTGGCGAAACGCCCCCTTTCAAGCCTGCTGACTGCATGCCCGATATCGTCACGGAGGCGGCAGTGCCTGTGTGAAGGTTGCGCCTTGGATGCCATAGAGCGAGGCGGAACAGCTTGCGCGCGATAGTTGATGGGCACCAGGTGGTCGAGTAGGCCCGCTGCATCATCGCGCATGAGTCTGTAGAACTTCGGTGGAATCATGTACAACTCGTCGGGGTCAGCACAGTGGGGGACACGCTGCGGAAGCGGACAGACTGGATTTGACTTCGCCATCCAGTCTGGCGAGCTCCATGGTGGCCGTGTTTTCTTTGGTTTTGTGCTTAGTCCCCGCGACAAGTGCCCGAAAAATGAGGGCAGATCACAGCTCGCCGAGCGCGCCGCGATTAGCCTCGAAACTTGGCCCTATCAGTAGCTGGTGCACTTCGCCGCCGGGAACCATGTGTTCATGCGTGAACACATCCCACGACGTGAGGTGGTTTGCCATTCTGCGGTTGTAGCGCCTTGAATTCTTCTAAGCGGTTTGTGCGCTGACTGTTGTTCAAGGTGATATTCCACTGCGGCTGAATGGGTGCTGGTGACACTCAAGAAGCGCTGGCCATGGGCGACGCACCTGTTTGCCGGTCCCGCATAGGACAAGCGCCGACTGCTGGATGATGCAACGGTGTCGGCTGGTACATGACTCTGAGCGTCGCATCGATGTCTCTACCGACATAATGTACGTCGCCATGGGCGGCCTGCTGCTCAAGCGCTGAGTCGAGAAAAACTAGTTTTCAAACAGGTGTTAGCCGCGCACATGAAAATGCGCCAGTGCGAGGCCGGCGAACATGCCGATCCCTGCCGGCGCCAACACAAGAATCAGCGGATGCAGGGTGACCGGGATAACGAACGCCACGATGGTACTGCATGCGATCACCATTGCCATGGACGCAGACAGGGCGTACTTCTCCGGATTGTGCTGCAAAAACTCTTTGCTCTTGATGAGCCGCCGCATGGCCCCATCGAACACGGCGGCGAGAACGAAGACCAGCAGGCAGGGAAGCCACTGCGCAAATACGGAAAACCGATAAGTGGCGAGCGCGAACAGCGCATCGAGCGATCTGAAGTATTGATTGGCCGTCAGGCGTGTACTCACTTGTGCCATGTGCGTGGCAACCACGGTGTCGATTTGCCCCGACGCTTGCGCTGCAGTGAATGCACGGGGAATCAGTGATGCTTGCTGGCTTTCCTCGTGGAGATCGAGCATGCGTGACAGGATCTGTAATGCATGCTGGTGGCCCCACACATCGGTATTGAGGGCGTGTTCGATGCGCAGTTGGCTAAGAAAATGCGGCGGCGGATAGGCGGCCGGCAGATACAGGACCGCGATCAATACCACGACTAGGGACACGGCAGAAGCGATCCGAATGATCATTGCGGCCGCTCCTGCCTCTCGTCCCGGGAGGGGCGATCGTAATCCGGATCGAGCAGCGGGAAGCGGCCTTTGATCAAGCGCCCGCCGGACACCGATGCAAAATACTGCAGATTCGGTAGCTTGCCGAGGATGTCTGCGGGAACCGTTTCCTCGAAGCTCTCGGCGACCTGGGTTGAGTGGACAGAAGTGAAGTCGCCGAGATGGGCATCGGCCGCATGGTTCAACCCGACGCGCATCGTATGGATGGCCGTTTTGCCGAAGGTCTCGACAATAAAATCCTGGGTCGGGCGATCCTTGGAGCGCAACGCGATCACATTGTTGAGGTTGCCCAGTGCCATGCGTGCGGCGACTTCGCTGCCCAGCCTCCTGGCCAGGTCGGCTAACGTCTGCATCGCGCAAGTGGTCTGGATGCCCCCTTCCGCGCCCTTGTTGAGTATTTCGATTAAGGGCTGGTTGATCACGTTCGACACTTCATCGACGAACAGGGAAATGCGGCGGTAGCCGCCCAGGTTGTAGCGCATGCCGGCGCGCGCAGCCAAGTCTGCTAGGCCGAGCGCCCCGATGGCGGATGCAACCGACGGATCGGGCAGGGCATCCAGGCACATGTACAGCACATGGCCGGCACGCTCGATCTTTTCGAAATTCATCATCGGGCGCAGGTCATCGGCGTCGAAGGGATCCGGTGACAGGCTCTTGCCGAGATCGCCGGAAGTCAGCATCGACAGGATCGGCAGCAGGTTCGCGGTGATCTTCTGGTAATGCTCGCGGTTATGGCGGAAGGTGCGCACCTGCGAATCGATGACCTTGTTGCGCTGAACTTGCGGCACGTGGTGCTCGTAGAACGCAACGAAAGCGAGCAAGTCATTGCTGGCCGACTCGGACGGGCGCCGGATGGTGCCGCGTGCGGCGCTGTCCAGGAGGCGGCGCATCTCTGCGCACTCGCGCCATGACGGCCCCAGGGTGGCATCGAAGAAGCGCCGTAGCGACGCTTCCAGCACCGGGTCGATGCCGCCTTCAATGTAGCGGGTGAGCTTGACCAGATTCGGCCGGTCTTCGAGATCGACCAACCCCTGCACCACGACATTGATGGCGTCCCAGCCGAACGACGAGAATGCGCCAGCGGTGTCGGGCGGCATAATCGATTGGATGCGGGACGCAATTTCCGTCGGCTTTTGCCAGTTGAACGTGAAGTCCAGGCGGACCCCGGTTTCCGGGAACGCCGGGTGGAACCACTGGAAGGTATCGGGCGGGCGGTAGTCGTCGCAGGCACGTCGCACGATCCGCTGCAGGCGCTTGGAATTTTTCGGGTCGATGATCACGACCACGTCCTGACGCCGGATCGCTTGCGTGATGAGGTTGCCCAGCACCACACCCTTGCCCGCTTGCGTAGTGCCGACCAGGAGCGTCCCACCCTCGAAATTCTGCAATGGCCGGTAAAGCGCCTGTTCACACGGTTCGACGCCATGGATATACGGCAGGCCGATTTCAGCGTCCGGTTGCGGATGGACGGCATGGCCGCGCAGGCGCAGTAGCCACGGGGGCGCCAGGTAGTCGCGATAGTTGACCTTGGCCAATTCGTACAAGCGCTGCGAATGTACAGGTTGCCATACAAATCCGAACCCGAGGAATACCTGCGATAGGTCGGTCGTGAGGTCGGCAAGTCGCCCGGTGGTGATCATTTCCATCGCCTTACCGGACAATGCCGCACGGAGCGTCAGGACATGCATGGCTTGGTGCAGGCGAAGCAGAGCCATCGTCGTACATGCCACCACGAGCGGGATGCCCAGCAGAGTTGGCATCGTGTGCCGCAGTGTCATGACGGCATAGAACACCAGCGCACCCAGCCAAGCCGCGGCGGCAAACAATTCGTCCACCCGGCGCCAGGGCATTTCATAGCGGCGCACGAGCATCATCATTCCCGGGAAGTGTTGTCAGAATGGCATTTCCCGAGGGGCGTAGTCCGCAGATGTATTGCGGTGCAATCACGATGCCGGACATATTGGTCCCTCCGATTGCATGGCAAATAATCTTATTATTCCCCGGGGAATAAGGTGCCAGCATCGTCAAGTCGGACAATGCCCGGATGGCCGTAGCGGTGTCGAGTTGTCGGCGTTCCAGTTCGGCCAACGGGATGAACAGGCCCGTCGGGATGCTGCAGCATGCCGGCGCGCCGGGACCGTTGAGGGTTGCCACAATGTCTGTTAGCGCTGTGCGGAGTGATGGGTTCAGTCGCAACGGCCCTTGGAAACGGAAGGCAGGAGCAGCAGCGCTGCTCGCATGCGATCGCTCGGGGTTTTCAGGTGATGCAGTATCGGCTTCCGTAGGCGCAGTCGCGGGTGCCAGTGGTGGCTGGGGCCGGAGCACGTGCCCAGTCTGCTCCGCGGTAGGTGGATGGGCGCGTTGCCCATCCTCGCGGCCACGCCCGGTGGCGGCTGCGGACATGGCTGTCTTCGGGGCCGCCAGGGGGAAGGGCAATGGGACTGAGGCGCCGGCCAGGGGGGCCAACAGGGATGCGGATGACGTGAATCTGATGGCGTCGATGGGAGAGTTCGTCTCCGGTGGATAAATCGGCCACACCAGTTGCCCGGGCTCGCGTGCGGTAATCACGCCGGCGTCGCGTAGGATGTCGAGCATACTGGCCGCAGATTTCGGCATGCCGGGCAATCGATCGGCGTCGAGCAGGCTGATCACGTCCGCGGCCGCATGAGGCCAGACCAGATACAAGCCGTCCTGGCCATGCCAGACCCGCGATTTTTCGGTATTCGGTGTCCATGCGCGGTGACTGATGACCAGGCGATGCATCGCCTCGAGGATGAAACGGGCCAGGTGCGCTCCGGTTTGCCGCTTGCCGTCCCGGTCCGCATTGGCTTGCAAGTCACGCTCGATCACCAGGGCCGCAGCGTGCCGGACAAGCTGATCGAGCATGTTGTGTTCAGGGTAAATCGGCATGCCGCCGATGGAGGCGATCATGTGCGGGACCACGACTGTATTGCCTTGTGACAGGTGATGCAGTGTGTCGGTCGAGACGATATGGGGCAAGGCCAACACACCGAGCGTGCGCAGTTCCTGGGCATCCGGGAGCCAGCGCACGAAAAATCGCTCGCTGTGTTGCGCCCGCATCCAATCGGTCAAGGGGGCGAGATAGGCGGGCCATTCGTTGCCGCTGGCGTCGCATACGCGCAGGTGGCTCAGGGTGCGGTGCAATTCACTGCATAGGCCGGCAATGAACGTCGCCTGGCGCCAGCGTGGTTCGAGCTGGCGGCGGACCGTGATCGTGGCGCGCCCGGAAAATATCTGGCCATCAGTCGCTTGCAGTGCGTAAAACGCGACCTCCAGGCCAAGACGAAATAAGCCGCCTGCCCCGTGGAAGTAGTTGTCCGGCGTGGCTGGCAAGAGGTTGACGTAGCTGGCGTAGCGCCGCATGACCGTCATCAGATCGTCGGAAAACGTCTCGTCGTCGACGCCGTACGCCAGCTTAATGCGCCGGACCAGGCCGTTATGTGCCGCCAGCATATCGTCGACCGAATGCAGTGGGAAACCTGCAGCGGTCGGCGGAGTGGGGAATGGCCGGGGCGTCGCTGGCTGCGGCGCGCTGCCGGCGACGCCGGCATCCGAGCGGGGGCGGCGCCAGCCAGAAAAGAGCGAACCAAAGACCATGAGGCATCCAGTGCATGGAGATGGCTTCAGTCTGCACGGCAAGGATGGTGCGCCGCCAGCTAGATCTGGATGGTTGGGAGGGGGCTTTCGGTGTTAGCTGTGCTGCATGGGGGAATTGTGGAGGGAGTGAGCGGACATGCGCGAGCACTACGCCGCCGGATACTAACGCTTGTGGCGCCTCGATGCCGCATGGGCGACCATGCGGCGCGGGTGTCTCATGGCGGTCCCTTTGGGTTCACCGCGCGTCGGCATCGGCTGTACCGTTCGCAATGAACACTGCTAATAGACCGAAGTCGGACTGCAAAAGCGGGGGCGTGGAGCAGGGCGCAAACGAGGTTTGCACGCGCTTGTCACAGGAGTAGCGTTTCACGAGCTTGCAGAACGGGCAGGCGTGTTCGCAGCGTGCGCGCTCGCCGAGCGCGGCCAGGAAATGCGAATGACAGGATGGGCAGACGTTCAGGGAAAACTGCACGGTGCGTTGCGCCCACATGCCTTTCAAGTGGCAGACCAGGTCGAATGCACGGTCGAAGCTGATGCGCGCCGGCTGTGCGCATTGGCCGCGGTAAGTCTTGTAGGCACCAACGAGCGCATCGGCCGGTCCCACGCCCAGTGCCGACATCCGCTCGAAAATCGCGCAGAACACCGATGCCTCTACTTTTTCGATGAGGTTGGCCTGGTGGTACCACTCGGGAGACGCCGGTGGCCGGCCGCGCGGCGCCGAATGTGCATCGACGAAGAACAGGCGCACCAGATCCTGGTGCCCTAAGCCGGTAAGGTAGCTGATGGTCTTGATGCGCGCGCCCAATTCGGCACACGTCTTGGCGAGCGACAGCGACTTGATGTGCCGTTCGGCATACGAGGTTTCCATGATGGTTCTTTACCTCACGATCGGGACTGCGCGCCGCTCGGCGGGAGGCGCGAGCGGGCCTTGCGGTTCCGGCACATGCACCGTCGACAACGGTCGCAGTAAGCCGGGCGGTGCTTCGAGCATCTGCAGCAAGTCCTGGCGTAGCGTGAATACGCTTTCGTGGGCCAGGTTGGCGACGAATGCCTGGATTTTTTCCGGGGGGATGTCGGTGAGCTTGGTGGCCACTTCCGCACAGAGCTTGAACTTGTAGCAGGCGGCAACCGGATCGCGCCGAATGCTCGCTTGGATCGCAAGCAAAAAGCTCAGGTTGAGCAACTGGACATCGGAAAACTGCACGGCATTGGTCATAGTGGGATCTCCTGGTAAGCCTCGGGTGTGATGCAGGGTGTTCCTTACGGCCAATGACCTCATCAGGTTATTTGTTTCAAGAAACACTGCGGCCGTAAGGATACGCAAGTCGTGAATGATGCATGTTTGATAACCATCAAACGCGTATCAAAATGTTGCTATTATTGCCATATTCATGGGAGCGAAGGCGGCGCGTTTTGGGTGGCAAGCCCACGCTGCGGTGCCGGCATCGGTTCGGGCGTAGGACGAAAACGTGCCGGCATCCTGACCGGCACGTTTGCCTACGGCCGCCCGTTGGGGCAGCGCTTTATCGCGCGTCGACGATGTCCTGCCAGGCGCGCAGCGACAGTTCGCTCAACTTGCCGCCGAGCGCCTCGAACTCGGTGGCGCGGTCATAGTCGACCACTTCCTGCGCGTACCCGGTCACCGCATTGACCAGTCCATAGGCGGACAAGTCGCCTTGGGCGATCAGGTGGCGCAGTACGCCGTTGCGCTCGCCGTCATTGAGCGCATAGCGATTGGCCAGTACTTCCACGGAGCGCACCGGGTCCCCGCGCAACGGAATGCCCAGGGTTTGCTGCAAGCGCTGCGCGATGACGCGGAAGGTCGCCTCAGACACGGCTGCTTCCACCACGTCGCGCGTCTTCAGAAAAAATGCTTCGTCGTCTGCGCGCAGCGTGTCCTCCTTGAACACGGTCACCGATTCGTCCGGCGATGACTGTGTACGGCCGACATGAGTCTTGCGCAAACCGTGGTCGGGCGCGATCAGGCCGTTCTTGCATACCAGCCGATACAGCAGCGGCTGCACCGACAACGAGCCATAGCCGACTTCGGAGTTGATGACGACGACGCCGGCCTGCACGATATCGCCGGGTGCGATTTCGTAGCGCTGACTGGGCGTGACCACCTTCAAATACATGCGGGTGTCGGTCAGTTCGACCGATTCGACCCGCGCCTGCGGCAAGCGCAGCAGGATCGGCAGCACGCTTTCGGCCAGGTCGACATTGTCCAGCCGCCGGTAGCGATCCGACAGCACGGCGCGCACTTGGCCGTCGAGCGTGCGGATCAGGCGCCGGTCGGCACCGTCGCTCTGCAGCCAGGTGTTGATGTTACGGTCCAGCAGTGCCGGCTGCTCGGTTCGCATGCGCTCGAAATAGGCGTATGGTATCTTGAGTTTGTCGGCCAGCTGCCGGCGCGCCAGTTCCGTCACCGCGTAGTCGCGTGGGCCATCCGCTTCCGTGATGTGCAGCGTGCATACGCCGCCATCATCGGTCTGGTGCCGCATCAGAGAGGCGGGCACGATCATGTCTTTCTTGGCAATGAGCTGGCGCTGCAGTTCGGTAGCCAGCTCAACCAGGGAACGTCCTGTTTTCATAGCAGTCTCCAATCGATGAAGCGAGGACGACCATCCCGCAGCGGGAATGCGTATCCCCGCTGGGTGAAAAAAGCGACCGCAAGGTCGCGTTCAGGCGTGGCATGCACCACGCGTGCTACCTGCGCCACCGTACTGGCAAGCATGCCCAATCCGGCGGCTGCAGTCGGCCAGCGCAGCCTTTACTGCTGCGCGCAGTGTGCGCGGGCAAGGCGCGTGAACCAGACATCGGCCCAGTCGTCGCCCGCGCGTAGCGGGATATAGACGCCAACCTGGCGTGCTCCCGTCTGCTTTTCTTCTTTCTTCAGGCGGCGCGCGAGGATGAATGCCGAGGCCTGTCCGTCGTATTGCGCATCGGCGTCGTTATCTGCATAAATGCCGATGCGGCGCACCGTCGGCGGTATCCACAAGTTCTCCAGGTTGCCTGCGCTAATTGCTGCCCACACAGGCTTGCCGGTACGACAGTGCACCGCCAGCGCCGTTTCGATCCCTTCGGTCACCGCCAACTCGTCGGTGGCGTCGCACAACCGCACCGCGGCCCCCTGAATGCCGCCGCTGAGGATTTTTTTGGACTGGCGGCCGCACGCCTTGTCGCCGTCATGCAGGTAGGTCCGGTGCAGTGCCACGGCACGTCCCTGGGCATCCTGGATGCAGGCGAGCATCGCCGGGTAGTCGCACACCTTCTTCGACTTGCCCGATACCGGGTCCTTTTCGTAGTAGCCCAGGCTCGGGTGGTAGCGCAACGTGGTCGGATACTCGGGCAGACGCAGGCCGCGCTTGCCCAGGTAGCGGTCGACTTCATCACCGGTGCGCACCGGGTGCGCTTCGTCCCAGAGGCATTGCACGAGCTTATTCAGCCTGGCTGCCGAGGCATTTCTCCGCAAGGGTGGCGGTGCGGCGATCTCGGTGCCGACGCATGCCTCAACGCGCCGCAGCGTGGTCGCGAAGTCCCACCCCAGGCAGGCTTGCAAGAGCTTCAAGCCCCCTCCCGGCCCGCAATGACGGCAGTGGTAATTGCCTTCGCCGTATTTGTCGGTGTATTGGAAGCGGTCCGTGCCGCCGCAACGCGGACAGGGCTGGTTGCGCCGGTTCAAGATCGCTTCATCGACACCAAGCATGCGCAGTAGGTCGGTCCAGCGCCCATGTGCGCGGCGCTTTACGTGATCGACACGCACATCGACGTCGTCTTGTCTCATACCGCCTCCCATGCCTGCGGCGTTTGCCCGATAGATGCGGGTGAATGGTCGTCCGCGCGCCTGCGGGTGATACCGGTGCCCAAACGCACCGTCACTAACGCGCCTGCAGCCATCGCATACGATGCTGCTAATGAACAACAGGATGTCGACATCATTGCCTCCAAAAAAAAAGCGGGGGCAACGGATGTCCGCTAGGGACGCGATGTCCCACGCGGGTGGTCAATGGCCGGGTAATACCGGCACTCAATGGACTGGCTTATGATGCGCCGCGGCATGAACCGCGCCGACGGGATGCCAGCTACCGTCGAAGAATCCTTTGGGGGCGAACGACAGGCAGTCAATCGCCTCGAAAGGGCTTTCGACAGCGGCGCGGCAGGTGCGCCGCAATATCGATGGGGCTGGCCAGAGACGTGCAGGGCTAGCTGCTGCTGATGGTGCACTGTAGTCATCGCCAGCGGCGCCTGTCAATGGACGCACCAGCGAAAAGCCCCGGCCAGTCTGGCGCTGGTCCCGATAGCCCCGGCAAGAACCCGTCATTTAGGGTGGTGTGGGCAGTGGGGAAGGGCGATCATCAGCGTACCGGCCGTCAGCCGTGGAGGGAGGACAGTGGCGAACGACGCAATGATCAAGTGGGACCAGAGCGGCATCAATGCCAGAATCCTGGCGAAGGAGGTGAAGGCGGATTTCCGGCGGGTGGAGGCGGCCAGCCGGAAAATCCCGACCGCCTTCTATAGTCCGGAGGCCAAGCGATTGTTCGTGCGCTGCTTTAACAGCCTGCAACTGAACGCGCATTTCATCTCGGTCATCGCACGCACGCGGCTGCCGCACGCCGCTGTCGAAACAGTCGAAGCGCAGCTGCAGCAGCACCTCGACAGACTGGCGGCCGAGCTGGACAAGGCAATTCAGGGTGCGGAGGCACTATGCATTGCCCATGGCATCACCAGCCTGGCCAGCTATGACACTGCACCGCTGGCCATCGAGGTCAAGGTCATCTCGACGTTCGGGCGCCGCTACCTGGAATTGCTGACCCGGGTCGACCAACTGATGCCGATGCTGGAGACGCTGGCGATTGACGGCGTGATCGGCTTGCGCGAACTGGACCGGCGCAAGGCACAGTTCAAGCGGGCCGTGCGCCAGGCCGCCGGCATGGCGCGCAATGTGAAGGGCGGACTGCAGCGCAGAATGAATGCCCAGGCCAATCAACAAGCAGGGAAGCGGGCCGAACCAAACGCCGTGCAGGCACCCGCGGAAAGCGCCCTGGAACCGGAGGGCCAACAAGAAAACCTTGCCCCTTGAACGGCACCGTCGGCAGTAGTAAAAGAACGCTGCAGTCGCAAGCCGGCGCATGATGTCGCCGTCGGGCGCGTCATGCCCGTTGTTCATGCCATATATGTGCGGCAGCCAGACCCGGGCCGCTCGCAAAAGGCCAAGTTCGAGCTCGCCACTGATGGCGCCACCTTGACGTTGATAGAGAGCATAGGGCATCCCCGGTGGCATGCAGGCGGGCCTGAGGACGATGGCGAACGGCCATCCATTTCCTGAGCCGGCTCGGCGGTGGCGGTTCGAACCGTCATGTCCTGACAGGGGGCGAACATACCTACCGCCAACGATTGGGCGCAGCAGCAATGGGACAATGCCGAACTGGGTGACAAGCGCCGCCCCCGACGGGCCGTGGACAGGCAACTGCTGTAGTTCTTATGCCACCTGCGCCAGGTTGATCCGGCCAGCATGACGGTGTATCAGCTCTGGCGCGCATGGCATGATGCGTCTCCGCGCGTCGAAGGTTACCTGCTAACCCAAGGATGTGAGGAATGACACGTCCTGAAGGACGAGGCGTGCTGCGCACGGGGTTAATGCCTGCGCCACCTGTGCTGTGCGCCAGACTGTGCAGTGGATGCTATCTGCACATCCACGATGCAATTTTCCCAATCGGGAATGGTCGGGGACTTTCCGGTCGTGCTGGCGTTTCTGTTTTCAAAAGCCATTGGTTAAGACGATGACCTTAGCCAGTTCGAGTTCTAATTTGATTTATGTCCGTCTTCAGAGTGAATTTGTTTCTGTTAAGATGCATTTTAGGACAAGCAAAGGGAGCACGGATGTCAAAGAAAACTCGGAAGTCAACCGCGGTGGAACCCGATGGATTCATCAACGTTCCAGTGACTCAGGCCACGCGCGCCGGCCTGCATGAGTTGAAGGAAGCGATGGGCGCAGCCAGCCAGGCCGAGGTTATCGAGCGCGCCGTCCAAATTCTGTTGGCCATTCAAAAAGCTGCGCGTGCCTAGTGAGAGGGGCGCTTCGGAGGACAAACCGCGCCGTCATTCTGAACGACCCGAGGGAAAAATGCGCCATGCTCTGACTTGGCCTGTGCGCAAGGGGAGCGGTACGCGGTACTAACGCGTGACTGATGGTGCAGCCACCTGGTGGTGCACGGTGTTTTGTGTTCCCATTTCTGGTTTGTCAGTGCGAGCCGCAGCGAAGCGGGCGCCGATCCTTGCGGCAGCCGCGATGCATTTCCTGTCCCCTAATCGCCCGGGCTTTTTTGACGTCCTTACCGGCCTAAAGCCGGGGATTCCTGCTGCCAGATGGCGACGTCCCGCCACGAGAATGTTCTTGGCAGCGTTGGCATCACGGTCGTGAAGTGTGCCGCATCCCGTGCAAGCCCATTCTCTTATTCCAAGGCCTGCGATACCTTTCGGCCTCGAATCGGGTAAGCAGCCACCAGACGAGCAGGTTTGGGTGGAAAACACTTCGTTGCCGCCCTCGAACGATATGCCGGCCGCCATCGACTTGTACTGAAGCATTGTTCGGAACGACGACCAGTCCGCATCCAAGACGGATTTAGCCATCTTGGTTTTGGCCAGACCCGCCATGTTCACGTTGCCAACGAAGATCGCACCATGCTCGGACCCGAGTCGGGTGCTGAGTTTGTGCAGAACGTCTTTCTTGCGATGTCCCATCTGAGCATGCATCGCCTTGACGCGGTCTTTCTTGTTTGCCTGCTGTGCAACAGTGAGCCCCTGCTGCCCACGGCGATCGATGCGCTGCGCTTCAAACTTTTCACCGAGGGACAGCGCAGCGAAGTCTTTCGGGCCCCCGACCCATCTCGACCGAGGTTGTTCCCGCTGATTTGGGTTTCTCAACTTCCACACACATTGGCGTACCACGGGCCTCGTGCATCCTGACTGAAGTTGCCCGACCTTAGCTGGTAACCACCAAGGCCATCGCTGTCCCAGACACTGAAGAACTGGCCCGCGTAGCGCAGTTACCCGTTCCTGTACGTGACTGCACCTGCCTTGAATGGAATCCAGCCGAGCGACTTTCGCGCGCCGCGAGATATACGCCAGCGTAGCTTGGCCTTCCTGAACTGCTTGCGGCGGGTGACGTATGCCTCGGTGCCACCCTGCACGGTTTGGCTGTGCACCGTCAATCCTTCCTTGCAGGCACCCAGCGTGTATTTGGCAATGTCATCGGCGCTAAAGAATAGCCCTGTGCGCTGCGTATGTGTGACGCACCGTTCATTGACGTCATTCCCAATCATGTTGCACTCACATGCCATCGCGTCGAGCGACTTGGCATGTTTATCTTTGATCTGGACTCGCAGCGTTTTCATGCCACCATGATCGTTAGCCAATGAAGCAAAACAACGTCATCCGGCGCGGCAGGCACTGCGTATGCGCACCGCATGTGCCTTTGGTCTTAAAGGTGTGTCGAGTCGCGTGATTCACACGAAGAACTATCCGAGACTGCGCAAGAACCTCCGGGAAAGCGTACTGTGGTCGCCTCCTACGTTGCCGGCCGTTGTGGCGGCACGCCGATCACAGTGCTGCGTCGATACTTTGAATAGCAAAGGGCGTCGGATTAGCAATGCCAGGACGGCGTTGCCGTCCTGGCGCTACATCCCTGCCCTGAAGGGCGAAGCTTTGCGCGAAAATCACTGATAAAAATGGTTGGCGTCGAATGCGGCCCCGCAAACCGACATCATGGTCGCGCCGGTGGATGCATGCTGTCGCATGGTCGAGATCGTCAGGGGATAGACAATGGATGACGATGGGGGATCAGTATTGTGGCGACCACACTGGGGAGGTTGCCGTTTTATGGTCGGGCATTGGCATGGCTGTGCAGTACAGATCTTGCAAAGAATGTCGGCGTTCGAGGGTTGGATGCGTGGCGCATCCTGACGGATTGCGAGCATTCCCGCAGCGCTCACAGAGCGACATGAATTTTTTTGAAAAGCTCTTGTGGCGAGCAATTGGCTTTGCTATAGTTCGCCTCCCGTCGCAAAACGCGAATCGACAAAGCGCTGCAAGCAGCGCTGCGGCTCGGGAAAAACGCAGGCAAACACGATGTTTTGCCGGTGTCGCGACACACATGCGTGATGTCAGCGGAACAAGTTCTTTAACAAATAACAGCCGATAAGTGTGGGCGCTTGGTGGCAGTGCGGCGGTGGCGAAAGTTGCCGAAGCTCAAAGCATATCAAGTGCTCACAAAGAAATACAGGTAAGTTCGCAAGAACGGACCTAGTCAGTATTTTGAGTGAGCGACGGTTCTACGGAACCTGCCAGAGATGGCACAAAACAGGAATTAAACTGAAGAGTTTGATCCTGGCTCAGATTGAACGCTGGCGGCATGCCTTACACATGCAAGTCGAACGGCAGCGCGGGAGCAATCCTGGCGGCGAGTGGCGAACGGGTGAGTAATATATCGGAACGTGCCTTAGAGTGGGGGATAACTAGTCGAAAGACTAGCTAATACCGCATACGACCTACGGGTGAAAGTGGGGGATCGCAAGACCTCATGCTCTTAGAGCGGCCGATATCTGATTAGCTAGTTGGTGGGGTAAAAGCCTACCAAGGCGACGATCAGTAGCTGGTCTGAGAGGACGACCAGCCACACTGGGACTGAGACACGGCCCAGACTCCTACGGGAGGCAGCAGTGGGGAATTTTGGACAATGGGGGCAACCCTGATCCAGCAATGCCGCGTGTGTGAAGAAGGCCTTCGGGTTGTAAAGCACTTTTGTTCGGGAAGAAATCCCTTGGGCTAATACCCCGGGGGGATGACGGTACCGGAAGAATAAGCACCGGCTAACTACGTGCCAGCAGCCGCGGTAATACGTAGGGTGCAAGCGTTAATCGGAATTACTGGGCGTAAAGCGTGCGCAGGCGGTTGTGCAAGACAGATGTGAAATCCCCGGGCTTAACCTGGGAACTGCATTTGTGACTGCACGGCTAGAGTGTGTCAGAGGGGGGTAGAATTCCACGTGTAGCAGTGAAATGCGTAGATATGTGGAGGAATACCGATGGCGAAGGCAGCCCCCTGGGATAACACTGACGCTCATGCACGAAAGCGTGGGGAGCAAACAGGATTAGATACCCTGGTAGTCCACGCCCTAAACGATGTCAACTAGTTGTCGGGTCTTAATTGACTTGGTAACGCAGCTAACGCGTGAAGTTGACCGCCTGGGGAGTACGGTCGCAAGATTAAAACTCAAAGGAATTGACGGGGACCCGCACAAGCGGTGGATGATGTGGATTAATTCGATGCAACGCGAAAAACCTTACCTACCCTTGACATGGAAGGAATCCTCGAGAGATCGGGGAGTGCCCGAAAGGGAGCCTTCACACAGGTGCTGCATGGCTGTCGTCAGCTCGTGTCGTGAGATGTTGGGTTAAGTCCCGCAACGAGCGCAACCCTTGTCATTAGTTGCTACGAAAGGGCACTCTAATGAGACTGCCGGTGACAAACCGGAGGAAGGTGGGGATGACGTCAAGTCCTCATGGCCCTTATGGGTAGGGCTTCACACGTCATACAATGGTACATACAGAGGGCTGCCAACCCGCGAGGGGGAGCTAATCCCAGAAAGTGTATCGTAGTCCGGATTGTAGTCTGCAACTCGACTACATGAAGTTGGAATCGCTAGTAATCGCGGATCAGCATGTCGCGGTGAATACGTTCCCGGGTCTTGTACACACCGCCCGTCACACCATGGGAGCGGGTTTTACCAGAAGTAGGTAGCCTAACCGCAAGGAGGGCGCTTACCACGGTAGGATTCGTGACTGGGGTGAAGTCGTAACAAGGTAGCCGTATCGGAAGGTGCGGCTGGATCACCTCCTTTCTAGAGTATTCGCACGAAAATCAAGCGTTCACACTTATCGGTGTGTTATTCGAGAACAGCAATGGGTCTGTAGCTCAGCTGGTTAGAGCACCGTGTTGATAACGCGGGGGTCGTTGGTTCGAGCCCAACTAGACCCACCATCAAGGTTTCGGGGGTTTAGCTCAGCTGGGAGAGCACCTGCTTTGCAAGCAGGGGGTCGTCGGTTCGATCCCGTCAACCTCCACCAAGACATCAAACCTAAGTCATCGCTTCGATGGCGACGTGATTTAGGTTTGATCTTTTAGATCATTGGCTGTTTTTGTTCTTTAACAATCTGGAAGAAGTAGTAAAGATTTATCAGTTGGAGCTGATGCGTTGTGATGACGTGTTGGTGAAGACTGGTGGGTTGTGATTGTATCAATCAATAGTATGAAAGAGTTCTCGTAACAACGAGAGTCTGGAATACGGCACGCAAACTCAAGCTCTATAGCGTTTCTCGCAAGAGAAGCTAACGTTATAGGGACAAGCGAATAAGTGCACATGGTGGATGCCTTGGCGATATCAGGCGATGAAGGACGTTGTAGCCTGCGATAAGCTGCGGGGAGCTGGCAAACAAGCTTTGATCCGCAGATTTCCGAATGGGGAAACCCGGCCCTTTGGGTCATCTCACACTGAATACATAGGTGTGTGAAGCGAACGTGGCGAACTGAAACATCTAAGTAGCTACAGGAAAAGAAATCAACCGAGATTCCCAAAGTAGTGGCGAGCGAAATGGGAACAGCCTGCAAGATTTAGCAGTCGAGATAGCAAAATGCTCTGGAAAGTGCAGCCATAGCGGGTGATAGCCCCGTATGCGAAATCTGGATTGTGGAACTAAGCTTGCGACAAGTAGGGCGGGGCACGTGAAACCCTGTCTGAACATGGGGGGACCATCCTCCAAGGCTAAATACTCGATATCGACCGATAGTGAACCAGTACCGTGAGGGAAAGGCGAAAAGAACCCCGGAAGGGGAGTGAAATAGATCCTGAAACCGTGTGCATACAAACAGTAGGAGCCTCGCAAGGGGTGACTGCGTACCTTTTGTATAATGGGTCAGCGACTTACATTCAGTGGCAAGCTTAACCGTGTAGGGAAGGCGTAGCGAAAGCGAGTCCGAATAGGGCGTTCAGTCGCTGGGTGTAGACCCGAAACCAGATGATCTATCCATGGCCAGGATGAAGGTGCGGTAACACGCACTGGAGGTCCGAACCCACTAGTGTTGAAAAACTAGGGGATGAGCTGTGGATAGGGGTGAAAGGCTAAACAAATCTGGAAATAGCTGGTTCTCTCCGAAAACTATTTAGGTAGTGCCTCAAGTATCACCATCGGGGGTAGAGCACTGTTATGGCTAGGGGGTCATCGCGACTTACCAAACCATTGCAAACTCCGAATACCGATGAGTGCGAGCTTGGGAGACAGACGCCGGGTGCTAACGTCCGACGTCAAGAGGGAAACAACCCAGACCGCCAGCTAAGGTCCCCAAGATTGGCTAAGTGGAAAACGAAGTGGGAAGGCTAAAACAGTCAGGAGGTTGGCTTAGAAGCAGCCATCCTTTAAAGAAAGCGTAATAGCTCACTGATCGAGTCGTCCTGCGCGGAAGATGTAACGGGGCTAAGCCAGTCACCGAAGCTGCGGATCTGCAGTAATGCAGATGGTAGGAGAGCGTTCTGTAAGCCTGCGAAGGTGTCTTGTAAAGGATGCTGGAGGTATCAGAAGTGCGAATGCTGACATGAGTAGCGATAATGCGGGTGAAAAGCCCGCACGCCGTAAGCCCAAGGTTTCCTGTTCAACGTTCATCGGAGCAGGGTGAGTCGGCCCCTAAGGCGAGGCAGAGATGCGTAGCTGATGGGAAGCAGGTTAATATTCCTGCACCGTCGTGTGATGCGATGGGGGGACGGATCGCGGAAGGTTGTCCGGGTGTTGGATGTCCCGGTTCCTAACTCAAAGAAGGCCAGTAGGCAAATCCGCTGGCGTAATTCAAGGGGTTGGGACGAGCGGCTTTATGCCGCGAAGCAATCGGAAGTGGTTCCAAGAAAAGCCTCTAAGCTTCAGTCATACGAGACCGTACCGCAAACCGACACAGGTGGGCGAGATGAGTATTCTAAGGCGCTTGAGAGAACTCGGGAGAAGGAACTCGGCAAATTGGTACCGTAACTTCGGGATAAGGTACGCCCTTGTAGCTTGACTGGCCTGCGCCAGGAGGGTGAAGGGGTTGCAATAAACTGGTGGCTGCGACTGTTTAATAAAAACACAGCACTCTGCAAACACGAAAGTGGACGTATAGGGTGTGACGCCTGCCCGGTGCTGGAAGATTAAATGATGGGGTGCAAGCTCTTGATTGAAGTCCCAGTAAACGGCGGCCGTAACTATAACGGTCCTAAGGTAGCGAAATTCCTTGTCGGGTAAGTTCCGACCTGCACGAATGGCGTAACGATGGCCACACTGTCTCCTCCCGAGACTCAGCGAAGTTGAAGTGTTTGTGATGATGCAATCTACCCGCGGCTAGACGGAAAGACCCCATGAACCTTTACTGTAGCTTTGCATTGGACTTTGAACCAATCTGTGTAGGATAGGTGGGAGGCTTTGAAGCGGTGACGCCAGTTGCCGTGGAGCCAACCTTGAAATACCACCCTGGTTTGTTTGAGGTTCTAACCTTGGCCCGTTATCCGGGTCGGGGACAGTGCATGGTAGGCAGTTTGACTGGGGCGGTCTCCTCCCAAAGTGTAACGGAGGAGTTCGAAGGTACGCTAGGTACGGTCGGACATCGTGCTAATAGTGCAATGGCATAAGCGTGCTTAACTGCGAGACTGACAAGTCGAGCAGGTACGAAAGTAGGACATAGTGATCCGGTGGTTCTGTATGGAAGGGCCATCGCTCAACGGATAAAAGGTACTCTGGGGATAACAGGCTGATTCCTCCCAAGAGTTCATATCGACGGGGGAGTTTGGCACCTCGATGTCGGCTCATCACATCCTGGGGCTGTAGCCGGTCCCAAGGGTATGGCTGTTCGCCATTTAAAGTGGTACGTGAGCTGGGTTTAAAACGTCGTGAGACAGTTTGGTCCCTATCTGCCGTGGGCGTTGGAAGTTTGAGGGGGGCTGCTCCTAGTACGAGAGGACCGGAGTGGACGAACCTCTGGTGTACCGGTTGTCACGCCAGTGGCATTGCCGGGTAGCTAAGTTCGGAAGAGATAACCGCTGAAAGCATCTAAGCGGGAAACTTGCCTCAAGATGAGACTTCCCGGGAACTTGATTCCCCTAAAGGGTCGTTCGAGACCAGGACGTTGATAGGTCAGGTGTGGAAGCGCAGTAATGCGTTAAGCTAACTGATACTAATTGCCCGTGCGGCTTGTCCCTATAACCTTAGCAGGTATAGGCAAGAGTAGCGTGTGACTCGATTGAGCATCACACCCGCCAATATATGTAGTACCCCTACTGCTTCTTCCCAGATTGCGTTGTTTGATGCGCCAGTGCACCGGCCTCAAGCAACACTACAAGTTATGCCTGATGACCATAGCGAGTTGGTACCACCCCTTCCCATCCCGAACAGGACCGTGAAACGACTTCGCGCCGATGATAGTGCTGCAACCAGTGTGAAAGTAGGTTATCGTCAGGCTAGTTACTCCTAAAACGCCCCCAGCATCCCCTTGCTGGGGGCGTTTTGCTTTGCACCCCGCCTTTTGCCTGCCCCGATCAAAAACGCATCTGCAGCAACACGGGGCACTCAAATCGAGGTAAGCGATCCATCATCGGCGTCTTGAATCGCGGAGTTTGAGCAGTCAGGATATGTCCACCTACATGGAGGTGGACACCTATGGCAGAGCATGACTCAGAGCTGTTGCAGCGGCTGGTTGTCGGCAGCAAGCGGGATGGACGCCGGCGATATGACAAACAGGCGAAGGCCGAGCTGGTCCAGACATGCCTCAAGCCAGGCGTGTCAGTGGCGCGCGTGGCGCTCAAGCATGGCATCAACGCGAACCTGCTGCGCAAGTGGATCAGCCTGCACCTGCAGAAACAGGAGCAATCTCCTGTTGCGACATCACAGTCTGTCGCGCCTTCACCGCCTCCATTCATACCGGTCGTGCCGGCGGGCTCCTGCAGCAAGCCCACAGAGTCCGGGTTACGAGTGCGGCTGCCCAACGGCATCGAGATTTGTCTGAGTGGGCATGGCGAAGATGAGCTGTCGTGCTTGTTGCGCCTGCTGTGCACACTGCCATGTTCCGTCTCGACCCGGCTCTGAAGGTATTCCTGCACCGCGAGCCGGTGGACGGCCGCAAGAACATCAATGGCCTGGCTGCGCTGGTCGAACAAGGCCTCGGGCTCGATCCCTTTGCTCGGGCGGTCTACGTCTTCAGCAATAAGCGGCGCGACCGCATCAAACTGCTGCTGTGGGATCGCACCGGATTCTGGCTTCTGTTCAAGCGGCTGGAAGCGGACCGCTTCGTCTGGCCGAAAGCGTCAGCGGTGGTCGAGCTCAGCGTCGAGCAGCTGCAATGGCTGCTCGATGGGATCGACCTGGAAGCCATGCGCGGCCATCCTGTGCGCCATTACCGTCGCACGGCGTGAACCGGGGCGGCAGAGCGTTGTCAAAAAGTCCATGCAAAACGTCATGATCACGGCCGAGGAACTGGAAGCGTTGCGCCAGGCAGCGCAGGAGCGTGACGCGTTGCGCGGTGAGCTGCGGGTCGTGACGCTCGAGCGGGGCCTGCTCAAGGAACGCGTGCAGGCGTATCTGCACAAGCTGTATGCGGCACGCAGCGAAGCACGCAGTGCCGGGCAAAAGGATCTGTTCTTTAACGAGGCCGAGACCCTGGCGCCGACTGCCTCCGCTGAGCCTGCCAAAGAGGACGAGCCAGGCGTTGAAGTGGCGAGCCATCTGCGCAAAAAGCGTGGTGGCCGCAAGCCGCTCGATCCCGCGCTACCGCGCGACGTCGTGCGTCACGAGCTGCCCGAATCCGAGCGTATTTGCCCGCATGACGGCAGCGTCCTGATCGAAATCGGTGCCGAGATCAGCGAACAGCTCGACATCATTCCCCAGCAGGTACGCGTGATCCAGCATCAGCGCATCAAGTACGCCTGCCCGTGCTGCGATGGCGGCATCAAGGTCACGCCTGCCGCAGCGCGCGTCATCCCCAAGGGCCTGCTGACCGAAGCGGCGCTGGCGTGGATCGTGACGGCGAAGTATCAGGATGGCTTGCCGCTGTATCGGCAAGCGGCCTTGCTGCGCCGCTTTGGCGGCGACCTGTCGCGCACCACGCTGGCCGCCAGCGTGGTGCGCGTTGGTCAGGCAGTGCAGCCGATCATCAACCTGCTGCGCGACGTGCTGCTGGAATCCGAGCTGGTGTACGGCGACGAGACGGAACTGCAGGTGCTCAAGGAACCGGGCCGCTCGCCGCAGACCCAAAGCTATCTGTGGGCGCAGATGAATGGCACGGGACCGCCGGTGCGCTTGTTCGGCTACTCTCCCGGTCGGGGAACCAGCCATGCGCTCAAACTCTATGCCGGCATGGCCAAAGGCGCAGTGCTGATGACGGATGGCTATGAGGTCTACAACGCCATCGCGGCGACCCATGGTCTGGTGCACCTCGGATGCTGGGTCCATTGTCGACGCTACTTCATCGAGGCCGAGGACGTGCTGCCGAAAGAGTCGCGCACACCGCAGCAGCCTGCCACGCAATTCATTGCAGCCATCGGCAAGCTCTATGCCGCCGAGGCCCGAGCCAGGCACGCCGACGCGGCCCACCGACAACGGCTGCGCGCCCGCTACAGCGCCCATGTGCTCAAGCACATCGAGCGCCTGCTGCTGACGTATCAGCCGATCGTCACGCCCAACAGCAAGCTCGGCCGTGCTCTTGCCTATCTGAGTGGGCAGTGGTCCAAACTGACGCGCTACATCGAGAACGGCCTCTGGCCGATTGACAACAACCAGTGCGAAAACGCGATCCGTCCCTTCGTGATCGGGCGAAAGGGCTGGCTGTTTGCGGACACCGTCGGCGGCGCTACTGCCAGCGCCAATCTGTATTCCATCATCGAGACCTGCAAGGCCAATAACGTCAATCCGTACGCCTACCTGATCAAACTGCTCCGCGCGCTGCCTCTGGCAACTACGGCCGATGATTACGAGGCGCTGCTGCCCTGGAAAATCTCCCTCCCGACGACTCGGTTGTAATCGCGCTAACAACACGCGAGACTATCCGACAAGGGACGTCCGTCATGGATCGCTTACATCCAATCGACAACTTGTAGACGCGGTTTACTGATACATTCGGCCACGGCACTCCAAAGTGGGTCAACTTCCGGTGAACGTCAACAGTCCGTGCTCACCGCTGGGTGGTAGGGAACAAACAGCTGACTGAACCGGTTTCGCCGACTGCTGGTGCGATGGGAAAAGCGTGCAGACACATACCTGGCGATGCTGCAGTTCGCTTGTGGCCTCATTACATGGCGGTTCGCCCTATCGAAATAGGCTGGAAATATGGAAAGGATTCGCTTTTTATTTTTATTTCATAAGTCCATTTCTTTTGCCTGGCAATCATGTGTCTTCACCGAGGGCATTCAGTAAGTTCAGTGCCTGCGCTACAAGGTATCGGAGAAATACACGAACCGGTCTCGCCCGCGCATCTTTGCAACATACATCGCTTCGTCCGCATGTTTGACAAGCGATTGGAGATTGTCGGAATCGGACGGATACACAGTAATACCAATGCTGGCCGATACCTTCCCCTGAACGCCCCCAAGTTCGAATGCGCTACGCAGGTCCTGAACGATTTCTGTCGCAATACGATCAACTGTTTCCTTGCCACCATATTCCGGGATAATGATGGTGAACTCGTCTCCACCTAAACGTGCGAACGTGTCGGTTCCGCGAATTAGGCGTTGAATTCGCCGAACTGCCTCTTTTAACAACAAGTCCCCCTTGTCGTGGCCAAGCTTGTCGTTGATTTCCTTGAAGTTGTCGAGATCGATGAACAGGATTGCAAGCGGCAAGCCGGTGCGCTTTGCCTTCTTTAGTTCATGTTCCAAGCGGTCGAGAAACAGCCGCCTGTTCGGGATGTCCGTCAATTGATCGTAGTTGGCCTGATGCCAGATCAATTCATCCTGCTGGCGTCTTTCGGTAATGTTCGAGAACTGTGCAACATAGCGGTAAACGCGGCCGTCGGCGCTACGGATTATGCTGACGTTCAGCCATTTTCCGAGCAAATGCCCGTCCTTGTGGTGATCCCACATTTCGCCCTGCCAGCACCCGTTTTTGTTAAGCGAATACCAGAACTGAACGT
The DNA here is from genome assembly GCF_000818395.1 of Noviherbaspirillum autotrophicum. Classification (GTDB taxonomy): domain Bacteria; phylum Pseudomonadota; class Gammaproteobacteria; order Burkholderiales; family Burkholderiaceae_D; genus Noviherbaspirillum; species Noviherbaspirillum autotrophicum. The sequence continues at coordinate 2,747,415 of NZ_JWJG01000028.1, forward strand.
AGAACTCCTTGTTGTGCAGTCCGGACTGCATCAACTTCGGGTTCTTGCCCTTGATCTCGTCCAGTTGATATCCAGTGATGCGGGTGAATGCGGGATTGACGTCAAGAATCCGGTTTTCTTCGTCGGTCACCATGATGCCTTCATTGCTCGACAGGTAAATCAATGAAGCGAGCTTCATGGATTCGTCCAGCTTTCTGGCATTGGTAATATCCTCGACAAGCGACCAGACGCAGGGCTGGGTGCCAGGTCCAGGAATTTGTACGCCGGTCAATCTCACCGGAGTCCGCTCGCCGTCCTTCCGCAGGTACTCTTTTTTATACGGACCGTAGCTGCCACTACGCTCAAGCGACTCAAGCTGCACCTCATCCTCTGCATCATATTCCGGAGGAGTGAGCGACCGGTAGTCGAGGGCATGGAGCTCGTCTGCGGTGTGCCCGGTGATTAGCTCAAACGCCCGGTTGAATTCAAGAAAGCGACCATCACAATCCGTCAGCACAATCCCAACCGGGGCAGATTGAAAGAGGCCTCGCAACATGGCGTCGCTTGCACGCACTTTTGCGTCGGCATGCTTCTGGACTGTGACATCAATCGTTATGCAGATAAGATAGAGCGGCGTTCCATCGTCATCGAAAACAGGCCTTTTCGAGGTGTTGCCAACGCGATTTTCCTTGAGGGACTCGTTCCAATAGCTCTCTTCGAAGTCGACCGCAGTTCGACTGGCCCACACATGACGGTCCATTTCGAGGAAGTGTTCCATCTGGTCCGGGGGAAAGAATCCGCTGCCATCGGTCCCGTATAAGTCGTCAAACGCGATCCCCCACTGCTCCTCGCATGCGCGGTTCATCAGGATGATCCTGCTTAAACGATCCTTAACGAAAAAGGCTGCCGGAATCGCGTTGACGATATCCCTGGCACCTCGATTCAGAAACTCACGCTCTGCGAAGATGGTGCGGGCGTCCATGGGCGCTTTCGATAATAACAATTTGAAATTTAAGGATAATCGAACGGAACGACTTTCGCTACTAAAATGCAACTTTCCCTCACGTCCCACCTGTTTTTTCTAAAGAGCTAATTCTCAGTGTCAACGGGCGTCCTCTGGTTCTTTCTCGACCTGCGTCCTGCTCTATATCTGGGATGATTAAACTTTTGGAGAACCTTGAAGGCGCAATCGATGTTCTTTCCTTATTAGATACGCATAGGCTTCAATCAGCCGAGCTAAAAAGTAGTGAATGGCAAAGCGTCTACTCATACATAGACCGCTTAAGCAAGGTTCTGAAACGTGCGTATGCTGCCTGCAAGGTATGCGTGCGATAGCAAATTGAGATCATTCTCTTTTTGCTTCCATATTTGCAGCAATCAAGCGACCGAGCGTGGTTAACGCTGCCTCCGTTCGCTCATCCCACGGATGTCCATAGTTAAGACGAAGGCAATTCGCAAATCCGCGGTGCGCGGAAAACATCGGTCCCGGCGCGATGCTGATTCCCAGTGAGAACGCTTGCCTGTGCACTTCAAGCGTATTGATTTTGCCCGGCAGCTCTATCCACAAGAAATACCCACCGCTTGGGCGAGTCGCTTTTGTGCCCTTGGGGAAATGACGCACAACGGCTTGCACCATTGCGCTTTGTTGCACGGATAACGCGTGGCGCAATTGGCGCAAATGCTTGTCGTATCCACCTTTGGCCAGGTAGTCGGCAAGCGCCGCCTGTGCCGGCGCCGAGGCGGACAGCGTCGTCGTGACCTTTAAGCGAGCCACGCGCTGGGTAAATCGCCCTGGCACTGCCCAGCCTATCCGGTAGCCCGGCGCCAAACATTTCGAGAAGGAGGCGCAATGCATCACCAACCCCTTCGTGTCGAACGCTTTTGCGGAAATGGGACGCTTGCTTCCAAAATAAAGCTCACCGTAGACGTCATCCTCGATTAACGGCACATCATGGGAGGTCAGCAGCTCAACCAGTGCCTGCTTTTTTTCATCTGACATCAGGCTACCCAGCGGATTCTGGAAGTTCGTCATCAACCAGCATGCCTTCGGTTTGTGACGTTCCAAAGCTAGCGCCATCGCTTCAAGGTCGACACCTTCCCGCGGGTGCGTCGGCACCTCGATTGCCTTCAGCCCAACGCGTTCCAGCGCCTGGAGTGCTGCATAAAAGGTTGGAGATTCAATGAGCACGCAATCGCCCGGGCGGGTGACCGCCTGAAGACATAAATTCAGCGCTTCCAGCGCACCATTGGTAATCACGATTTCATCGGTGTGGATATGCAGGCCGTCAGCGAGGTAGCGCAAAGCGATTTGACGACGCAATGCCGCATTTCCCGGCGTCAGATCATCCACCGTGCTCCACGGGTCCATCTCCTGCACGCTGCTCGCCATCGAACGTGCGAGCCGCTGCAGCGGGAACAGCAACGGGCTCGGAAAGGCAGAGCCAAACGGAATCACGTCACGTGTCTTGAGCGACTCAAGCACATCAAAAACCAGCTGGCTGACGTCAACGTTAGTCGAATCCCCGCTTGGCTGGGAAGAAATGTCGGGTTCGGGCGGAAGCGATTTTGCCCCTGCGGTCACGTAATATCCGGACCGCTCGCGTGCGCGTATCAGCCCCCGCGCTTCCAACAGGTAATACGCCTCAAAGACTGTCGAGGGGCTGACCCCGCGGCTCGTGCTTGCCTGCCGAACTGAAGGGAGACGATCGCCTAGTTTCATCACCCCGGTGCGAATGGACTGAGCAATTTCCTCGGCAAGTGCTTCATAGCGTTTCATAAAGACCTTGGGTTAAGCGCTGAAATAAACTTTCTTGAGGCATGACATCTGATACGGTAAGCAAACACAAAGACATTCTGCTCCGTATCACGTTGCTGCTGTTGTATTTCACCATAGCACTCGTTAGAAAGTACAGGTACAGGAACGAATTTTTTGAATAATCAAGATGGCTCTGATCTGGTTTTTAAAGCCGTCCCTGATCCTGTTATTCAACAACACTTTGGAGCATACTCAATGGCGCCGATCTCGTTTTTCCGATTGGTAAAGAACTTGAGGGAATGACTATGCTGGGCTCGACCGCGCTTGAACTCGCCCGAATTCAATTCGGGTTCACCATTTCCTATCACATCGTTTTTCCTGTCATTACCATCGGCCTCACCTGTTACCTGTCTGAGCTGGAAGCGTGCTTGCCGCGCACCTGGCAAGAGGTATCGCCGCCCAGATCAAAGGCAAGTCAATACCCGTAGCCCTCCCGATTTCCAGTAAATGAGGGAATTTGTTCGCAGCACAGTCCTTCCCTCAAACAGCCCGCTCAAACACGCTCAATCAACACGAAGATGAATCGATACTGGAGCCCAGGCGTAGGGAATTTGACACCCTACTCCCCGGGCGAGCAGCCGGCAGGTGAACATGTCGTCAAGCTGAACACGAACGAAAGCCCGTTCGGGCCTTCGCCGCTGGCGCTTTCTGCCATTCAAGAAGCCGCCACGGATAGCCTGCGGCTCTATCCCGATCCGAACGCGGCCGCCCTAAAGGAAGTCCTCGCGCGTTACCACGGCGTATCTCCCGACGAGATCTTTGTCGGTAACGGATCGGACGAAGTGCTCGCCCTGGCCTTCCTCGCGCTGCTAAAACATGATGCGCCGCTATTGTTTCCCGATGTGACGTATAGCTTTTATCGCGTCTACTGCAAGTTGTATGGCATCGGATTGCGTGAGATTCCTCTATCGGACTCCATGGAAATCAATACGAAGGATTATGACCAGCATTGTGGTGGAATCATTTTTCCGAATCCGAATGCGCCGACAGGGATAGGACTGCCCTTGGTCGCGGTTGAAGACCTGGTTGCAGCTCATCCTCACGCAGTCGTCGTGGTTGATGAAGCCTACATCGATTTCGGCGGCGAATCCGCCATACCGCTGATTCATCGCTATTCCAACCTGTTGGTCATCCGGACCTTCTCGAAGTCCAGGTCGCTTGCGGGGCTGCGTATCGGATTCGCCGTCGGGCATGTGGGCCTCATCGAGGCATTAAATTGCGTCAAGAACTCCTTTAACGCTTACCCTCTTGACCGCGTTGCGATCGCCGCTGCCATCGCATCCTATAACGACGAGAAATATTTTCAAACGAACCGCATTGCAATCATGACGACTCGGGACGCGTTGGTACAGAAACTTTCTGCGATGGGCTTTGAAGTGCTGCCATCCATCGCGAACTTCGTATTCATGCGCCACCCGGCTGTGGAAGCGCCCCTACTCGCAAAACCCCTGCGCGAAATGTCTATCTTCGTACGGCATTTTGCGCAGCCTCGCATTAATCAATATCTTCGTGTAACTGTCGGAACGGCAACGGAATGTGCGCGATTGGTCGATGCGTTAAGCGACATGGTGGGCAAACAGAAGAGCGCCTTCGAATGATGAATAGCGTCATAAAGATCCTCATGTTCCAGGCCCTGGGAGAGGCAGTCGCATACGAGCTCTCGCTCCCCATACCAGGAGCCGTCATCGGCATGCTGTTCCTGTTTTTCTATCTGCTGGCCCGAGACACGGAAGATAAAAGCCTGCTGACATTCTCAACTCGGTTCCTTGGTTACATGACTTTGCTGTTTGTCCCGGCGGCCGTCGGCATCATGTTGCATATGGAGCGCATTGCCAATGAATGGCTTCCCATTACGGTTGCGTTGACAACAAGCACAGTCGCATCGATAGCGATTACGGCGTTCGTTGTTCGCCGCTTAAGAAAATGACGACTTCTCCGACTTCTTTATTGAATTTTCTAGCGGCCTCACCACTGCTATGGCTACTGGCGACATTGCTTGTGTATCAACAGGCGCTCGCCATTTACGCTAGGGCTGGATTCAACCCATTGCTTCATCCTGTGGTCGTATCCGTGGCAATCCTCGTGGCAGTGCTAAAGTTCACCGGAACGCCATACCAGACGTATTTCAACGGTGTCCGGTTCATCCACTTCCTGCTGGGACCGGCCACCGTTACCCTCGCGGTTCCGCTATACCGCCAAGTGAAGGCGATCAGGCGCAACTGGCTTGCGCTTCTCTTCGCTGCCGCGGCCGGTTCCGCCGCCTCCGTTGCGATTGCGATGGGAACGGGCGCATTACTTGGAGCGTCCCGTCCAACGGTTTTATCCCTGGCAGCAAAATCGGTCACAATGCCTATCGCAATGAGTGTCACCGAAAAGATCGGCGGCTCCCCTTCTCTGACATCCGCACTGGTGATGCTTACCGGGATCTTTGGCACCTGTGTAGCACAGATCGTTCTGCGCGGGATGAAGATTCCTGATGCGGATGCAGGCGGCTTCGCGCTTGGTGTGGCAGCGCATGGCATAGGAACATCAAGGGCGCTGCAGATAAGCCAGGAGATGGGGGCATTCGCCGGCCTCGCAATGGGGCTGGCCGGCATGCTCACCGCCTTTGTCCTGCCATTCCTTATTCAGGCGCGATAGGTCATTTAATCGGCCGCACGCGCCGGTTGGAGCTCGCCGGCGGCAACAAATCCACCACGGGACGATCATGACTGCCGGCTGTCTTGCCAGTCGCCGATATTGCGATTCGCCTCCCGGAAAATCAATCAGCGCAAATCAAGGCGGCTCTGGCAAGTGGCTAACAGCCTGTGTGGGTAGGTCGATAACCGGAGTGAGGCTGGCAGCCAAGCCGATGCCAGGAAAGGAAGACACCAGCTTTTATGGTTATCGACCTACCCAAACAGGCTGTTAATGAACGACCAAGTGCACGACCGCCATAAGAATCGCAATAAATGTCGCGCCGCCGATCAAGCCGGCAAGAACGACGTATAGCGGGTTTAACCTGCCTACATCCTGCTCAAAATCTTTTCTCCTGCGCAGGCCAACAAAGGACCATGCCACGGCATTTATCGTAGAGAAAAAGGAGCGCTTGGTTGACATGTCGGAGGTCCTGTGTGGTATTTGGCTGCTACAAGGAGAAGTTAGACACCTATCCGTTATGCGCGACAACGCCGGTACATCGGTCAGAAGGTTTTACTGGCGTTCATGTGCATTCTCATTTCAGAACTGCTGATGCGCCGACTATTTTTGGAGCAGCGTGGTGAGCAGCAATGCGACAGGCGCGATGGCCACGAAACCGCGCAGCAGCCAGGCGATGAACGGATGCGCGGAGCGCGATTCCAGAAAATAGCGGGTCACCACGGTTCCCTTGAGCCACATAACGGCGGCGACGACGAAAGGCATCCACGAAGCATGGCCAACCTTCTGCCCCAATAGCAGGCTGATGCCGGTGAGCGCGAGCAGTGCCAGCCAGGCCGGCACCGGCAGCGATTTTTTTGTGGTTTGATTCATCGTTCAAGCCAATACGTAAAACAACGGGAAAAGGACCAACCAGATAATGTCGGTTGCGTGCCAGTAGCATGCCAGCGCTTCCAGGCCGTCGTGCTGCTCTGCGGAGTAAGCCTTGGTCGACAACCTGAAAAATGCCCAGCACATGCCCAATATGCCCCAACACGCATGCACCAGATGGTTGAACGTCAGGTAGTAGTAGACCGTGTAGAAAATCCCGGCCTTGCCATCGATGCCGTGCGCCAGGTTCCAGTCGACTTCCAGCAGCTTGACCACGGGGTAACCCAGTGCCGTCACGATGGCTGCCGCCAGCCAGAACCTGGCGCGGCGAAGTTGCGCATTCTTGACGGAGGCGAGCGAACAGGCCACGAAAAAGCTGCTCGTCACCATGATGAGCGTGTTCACAGCGCCGGCCGTGGTCCAGATCAGCTCCGGCCCCTTCCGAAACGCCTCCGGGTAGTGATACCTGGCGATGAAGTACACCGAAAACATCAGGGCGAACTCGACGAATTCGCAGGTAATACCAACCCATATCCCCTTGTTTCCTGGTATGCGCCCCGCCAGCTGCCGCGTAATGGCTTCCGACGTAGGCTTCGGGGAGTGCTCCGCATCTGCCGCCGCATGCGCGGGAGCGTAAGTCGCTTCCATCATCATCTTGAACGTCCTTTATGTTACAGCTTGAATATCGATAATGAGGGGCTTATCGTGGCACGAAAAACACGGCCTTTTCTTTCACCTGAAGCTGCACGTCATCCTGCGCTTGCAAGCCGAATGTCACCGTGTTGGATCCCGCCTTTCCCTTATCCTTGGGAATGTGAACCGTCACCGGGACCGCGCGCGATTCCGCCCCCTGCAGTTGAACCTCGTCCTGCGTCACCAGGGAAATGCCCTCAATTCCAGTGACCGAAATCTTGTAGCGGTGCGGATGCTCGTCGGTGCTCATGATCTGGAGACGGAATGCATTTTCGATCATGCCCTCCTCCACCTCGCGCCCCATTGCACCGCGGTCGCGAATGACATCCATTTTCAGGGGCGTCCGGGTAAGCAGCGAGACCCAGAACGCGCTCATGACTAGTACGAGAATGCCTGTGTAGATGAGCACGCGCGGGCGCAGGACGCGCCGTGCAATCTGTTTGGGAGCGAGATTGTTGCGCAAGGCATTCTCCGTCGTGAAACGAATCAAGCCACGCGCGGCACCAATCTTGTCCATCACCGAATTGCAGGCGTCCACACAAGCGGCGCATCCGATGCAGTCGGACTGGAGGCCATTGCGAATATCAATCCCGGTCGGACAGACTTGGACGCACAGTGAACAATCGATGCACGAACCCGAGGCCAGGTTCTTTGCGGTGGCCTTCGCAAGTGCGTTGCGCGGCTCGCCGCGCTTCTGGTCGTAGCTGACAATGAGCGTGTCCGGATCAAACATCGAACTCTGGAAGCGCGCGTACGGGCACATGTAGCGGCAGACCTGTTCGCGCAGCCAACCGGCGTTGCCATAGGTCGCGAAGCCATAGAACAGAATCCAGAACGACTGCCAAGGCCCGAGCGCCAAAGTGGCAGCCTCGAGCGCGAGCGTGCGAGCCGGCGTGAAGTAGGCAACCAAGGTAAATCCCGTCCATAACGCAAACAGCCCCCAGGCCGCGTGCTTGGACGCCTTCCTTGAAAACTTGGCGATTGACCACGGTTGCCGGTCCAGGCGCATGCGGGCACTGCGCTCCCCCTCGATCTTGCGCTCGAACCACATGAATATCTCCGTATATACCGTCTGTGGGCATGAGAACCCGCACCAGACGCGACCGGCCACCGCAGTAAACAGAAAGAGCGAAAAGGCAGCGATAATCAGCAGCAAGGCCAGGTAGATGAGATCCTGCGGCCAAAGCACAATGCCGAACAGATAAAACTTGCGCGCCGCGAGATCGAACAGCACGGCTTGGCGCCCATTCCATGATAGCCATGGCAACCCGTAGAAGATGAGTTGCGTCAGCCAGACGCAGGCCCAGCGCCAGTTTGCATACACACCGTTCGCCGCTCTCGCATAGATCTGCTCGCGTGGCGCATACATCTTCACAACTGACACTGTCTGGGCGGATTGGCTCATGATCGTTATTCGCTTGATCGGGATGGAGACGGGCTCAAAGGCCGGTTATATGGACAGGGGCAACGGGTAAAGAACTGCGCTTATCCGTGGTTCCCGCTTCTGCGCCGGAACAGCGGAAGCGGCTCGTCGACCGAGCCCTGGTATTTGACCGAGTAGTGGTTGAAACTCAGGAGCGCATCGTGGATGTCCTTGTCAGCGCGCACCGCAAAGGAATCGAACCCGCAGCGCCGCATGTAGTTGAGCTGATCCCGTAACACATCGCCAATGGCGCGCAATTCGCCGGTCCACCGGTATCGGGAGCGCAGCAGAGTAGCAATGCTGTAGCCGCGGCCGTCACGGAAGCTGGGAAAATCGACGGCAATCAGGTCGAGCTGGCGCAGATGCGGCGCAAGTGGCTCAAAGTCGTCGTCCGGCGAAATCCAGACCGCGCGACACTTCGACGTGTCGGCGCGGATGCCAGCAGTATGAAAATACGACAGCGGCACGATCTTGTTGGATAAGTTGATTTCATCGAGCAATTCGACGTCTCGAATCACTCCCCAAAGGTCATCCACGATGTGCGGAGAACCACCGACCAGCTTGATTATCTTCGGCATAAAAGCACTGAAAAATTGATTAGGCCGCCTCGCGGTAAACACCGGACCTGAACGGCTCGGCGCCGACACGGGCCAATGTCTCAATGAAAGGCTCATCGTGCACGCGTAGCCGACAAAACGTTTCGACTAGCCGCTCTATGACCGTCGACATTTCTTCGGCGCGGAACGAAGGACCGATGACTTTGCCGAGCGCCGATTCCATTCCTTGGGCGCCGCCGATGGTGACTTGGTACCATTCCTCGCCATCCTTATCGACCCCGAGAACGCCGATGTTTCCTATGTGGTGATGGCCGCATGCATTAATACAGCCGGAAATGTTGAGGGACAGATCGCCAAGCTCGCACAGGAAGTCCAGGTCCTCGAAGCGCTGCGCAATGGCTGCCGCAACAGGAAGCGACCGGGCATTGGCGAGCGAGCAGTAGTCTCCGCCAGGGCAGGCAATAATATCGGTCAGCAGGCCAAGATTGGCCGTTCCAAGGCCATTTGCTGTTGCCTTCACCCAGAGCGTGTACAGATCGCGCTTGCGTACGTCCGGCAGGATGACATTCTGTTCGTGCGCGACCCGGATTTCGCCGAATCCGAACTCTTCCGCCCATGCCGCGATCTGTTCCATTTGACCGGCCGTCACGTCGCCTGGTGGCGTTGCAACGCCCGGCTTGGTCGACAGCGTCACGCATGCGTATCCGGCCACCTTATGCTCGCGCACATTCCTTTTCACCCATTGGGCGAAGCGCCTGTTTTCCGACAGATACTGTGCGAATGCAACGTCCTCGTCGTCGAGCGGTTCATATCGCTTGTACTGGAAAAATTGGGCGACGCGCTCGTACTCCTGTTCGGTCAAGGTAGACGGACCATCCTTAAGATGGCGCCACTCCTCTTCCACCTCGGCGGAAAACGTTTCGACGCCAAGCGCCTTGACCAGAATCTTGATCCGGGCCTTGTATTTGTTGTCCCTGCGGCCATACCGGTTATACACCCGCAGAATGGCCTCCACATAGGAGAGAAGGTGTTCCCATGGCAGGTTATCCCGGATCTGCGAACTGAGAATCGGCGTGCGACCCAAGCCGCCGCCGGCAAATACGCGTAGCATCTTTTGCCCGGCCTCGTTCTTGTACAGATAGATACCGACATCATGCATGCGCACGGCGGCGCGGTCCTCCATCGAAGAAGAAAGCGCAATCTTGAACTTGCGTGGCAAAAAAGCGAATTCCGGATTCAGCGTCGACCATTGGCGCAATATCTCGGCGAGAGGACGCGGGTCAATCAGTTCATCCTTTGCGACACCAGCAAACTGCTCTGTCGTGATGTTGCGTACGCAGTTGCCGGACGTCTGAATCGCATGCATCTGGACAGTCGCGAGTTCGGCAAGAATGTCGGGCGCTTCCTCCAGCTTGATCCAGTTGTATTGAATGTTTTGGCGCGTGGTGAAATGGCCGTAGCCGCGGTCATACTTGCGCGCGATATGCGCCAGCATTCTGAGCTGAGTAGAAGACAGCACGCCGTAAGGAATGGCCACGCGCAGCATGTACGCATGTTTTTGCATGTACAACCCGTTCTGCAATCGCAGCGGCAGAAACTCTTCCTCCGACAAAGCTCCCGAAATTCTGCGGGCAACCTGGTCGCGAAACTCTGCCACGCGCTCGTTCACAAGAATCGCGTCGTACTCATCGTATTGATACATCTACCTACCCCTGTTTCAACCAATGCCTGAATCGCGGCGCCAGGTGGCGTTCAGGAAATCAAGACATTTCGTTGTTCTTGTCCGTTGCATCTGATTGTCTGTCTTTAACGATGTCCAAAACAGATTCAGAACCCTGAAAAAACACCGTATCAGATCGATGTGTCAGCGAGGCAGTTGATGCCGTGGCCGTAACCAACATCCAGAGAGCAAAAGCCTGGAGAGGTGATGTGGAGAGCGCAGTCCGCCAACATTTGGTTCGTGCCAGATCAGAAGGCCGTCTGATATGCAAAAAGAAGGCGCTACTGACACTGTTTTGGAGGGCGTTCGAACAGCAAAATGTCGGCTGATACCAAAAGCGTTGTCTTGTTACTAATGGTGAGCTCCAATGTATTGAGCGCATTAACCCAATTTTGACGTTATGAAGAGAACTTCAAGGAGTTCACACGACCGAGAGCGGCCCCGCCGTCTCGCCACAGGCCGCATAAATTTGATTTGCGCGTGCTTCGCAGGCGTCCTTGCATCGGGCGCGCAAAGTGTCCAGGCGCAGCAGTCGCAAATTCCCGACACGATCGCACAGCGCGCCATTGCTTGTGCCGCCTGCCATGGTAAAGAAGGACGGGCCACGAATGATGGCTTCTTTCCCCGCATAGCGGGAAAACCAGCTGGGTACTTGTATAACCAGCTAGTCAATTTCCGCGACGGACGCCGGCAGAACCCGCAAATGACCTATATGGTCGGGCATATGTCGAATGCCTTCCTGCAGGAGCTAGCCGAATATTTCGCCAGCCTGCACCCGCCCTATCCGCCGCCCCAGCTCTCCAATGCGGCGTCCACTGCCCTGGAGCGCGGACGTACCTTGGTCATGTCCGGAGATCGGTCAAGGAATATTCCTGCATGCGTGGCTTGCCATGGACAAAAACTGAGTGGCACGCTCCCGGCGATTCCCAGCCTGTTGGGTCTGCCGCGCGATTACCTGAACTCCCAGTTCGGCGCGTGGAAGACAGGCACCCGCCGTGCCGCCGCGCCCGACTGCATGGCAAAAATCAGCAGGCAGCTCAGCCCGGAAGACATCAGTGCCGTGTCGAGTTGGCTCGCTTCGCAGCCGATTCCGAATGACATGACGCCTTCCCCAGCGTCATCCATCAAGCTGCCTATCGCTTGCGGCAGTGTGCCGCAATGACCAAGCGTCACCTCATGAAACGCCTTTTCCTCATTGTTCTTGCCATGGGTATTTTTGTGCCTGCCTGCGTGATCGGCCTCGAGTTGGTCCGCGAGCCGGGCAGCGACCAGGTCAGCACGTTGGCGGCCGACTCGAACGGTCAGATTGCGCGGGGTGCGTATTTGGCGCGCGCCGGGAACTGCATGGCCTGCCATACGACACGAGGCGGGCAGGAGTACGCAGGAGGAAGAGCGATTTCTACGCCATTCGGCAATATTTATTCGTCGAATATTACGCCGGACAAAAAGACTGGAATCGGAACATGGACATCAAACGACTTTTGGCGGGCGATCCATAACGGCAAATCGAAAGATGGCAGCTTCCTGTATCCAGCCTTTCCGTATACCAGCTACACAAAGGTAACGCGAGCGGATTCCGACGCCATCTTTGCGTACCTCAGGACGCTTACACCCGTGGCACAGGAAAACCGGCAGCATGAGCTGCAGTTTCCATTTAGCCAGCGCATCTTGCTGGCATTCTGGCGGATGCTCTATTTCAGTCCCGGCGCCTATCAGGAGCAAGGGAACCAGAGCCCCGAATGGAACCGCGGCGCCTACCTGGTCCAAGGACTTGGACATTGCAGTGCCTGCCATACGAGTAGAAACTTCCTTGGCGGATCGGCGGACACGGCGGCCCTCACCGGGGGAATGATTCCCACTCTGAACTGGTATGCGTCTTCGCTTGCATTGGACGCCGGGGCCGCTCGTCGTGATTGGCAGACGAAAGACCTTGCCGACTTATTAAAGACTGGCGTGTCCTCCAAGGGAGCGGTGTTTGGGCCGATGGCTGAAGTCATTAGCGGCAGCCTGCAGCATCTTTCGGCCAGCGATATCAACGCAATGGCCATCTATTTGAAGTCCATTCCTCATGTCGACACTATCGCGCAATCAGAGTTGGGCGAAGTATCGAAGCAAGAAGAGGCAGTATTAAAACAAGGCGCAAAGCTCTATGAGAAATATTGCGCAGAATGTCACAAGTCGGACGGAAAAGGAGCACCTCCGGGGTATCCCCCGCTGGTCGGAACGCGATCGCTGGCCGCGCGCTCTCCCATTAATCCGATTCGCATTGTATTGAACGGTGGGTATCCCCCAACCACAAAGGGAAATCCGCGACCATATGGTATGCCCCCATTTGCGGTCGAGTTAAACGATAGTGAAGTGGCGGCAGTTGTGTCTTACATTCGTACGAGTTGGGGGAATAAGGGAAACATGGTGTCGCCGATCGACGTCGGCCGGTTTCGCGGGGCTCCCATAGAATAATCACCTTCGCTTTGCCACATCCGGTTATTAACGGTCCGCTTTCGGGTAGAAATTTGGATGTTGAGAGACTGCTTGTGGCCGAGCTGGACTTTTCTTTGCTTGTCGAGTTTATGCCGTAAGGCGGACGCTTGGCGCTCCCGGGGGGGGCGCAGGCAATGTTAGTGTCCGCAATAATTCCGATCGTCCTGCGTTCGGAAAACATCGTAATACGCCCCTACTCCGTCTATCGGACTATCTGGCAGCGGTACTAGACATTATGCTCATAATGTTGAAAGTGCCGCCCCACTGATTGTGCTGTTCTCACTTCACAGAAAAGCCAGCCCTATGCTTTTTTCTGGGGAAAGCTGTGAACACAGAAAGGTCCTCGCTTTCCAAATAAGAAAACGGAGGCGACTCATGATCATCGTTTTGGAAGATAGATATGCCACAGCTGGAACTCATGATGTGCGACGCGCCATGGCAGCACATCGGGATGCCTTTCTCCAAGAAGGAAAATCGAAACCGGTCGTGGCGTCGTCGATAATCGGCTTTCGATTGAGGCCGTTCTATTGGAATGCACAACCATCCCATGGCGTGGCCTGTCGATTTCGGCCAAGGCGAATGCCGCATCCGCGTTCAATGAGTCATCAAATTTATGACGGGCATATTTTTATTCATTGATTTCTTTTACCAGTCGAATCTCGAGCAAGATGTCCGCCCTCGCTATCCCACTTGGCCACTTCGGCTTGGTCAATTTCATACCCGGGAGGTCGATAAGTGCCGGTCTTCGTCACAGCCTCGTCAATTTCCTGAGGGGTAAGCAGCACAGTCGTTTTGCACTGGGTTACTCCAGCGGCATTGACTCTGATAGCAAGTGCCGCGGCAGTAGCATTGTCAGGGAGATCGGCAATGATGAAAACGTCCTCGTTGCCAAAGGCAAAATAAAATGCTTCAACGGTTCCGCCCATCGATTTGAATAATTCATCAACAGCATCACGTCGCCCCGTCCCCCCCTCTTTGAGCAGGCCCTTTACGCCGTCGGTGAGATAGTTGGCTTGAATGAGATATTTTGGCATTTGAATCTCCTTCCAGGTTTTGCGCACCTTCCTGGGACACCAGTCTGACAACGCCAATCGGTCAATTCGTCAGCGCGCGTCAAACGCTACAGCGTTTGTTGACGCGCGAAGGCCAGCTCGCCCGCCATGGTCAACACTGCTTTCCTGATCGCTGGCACAAGCGCCATCGAGCCGGAGGCGCAGTAGTAGCGGGTTTGCCGAAGTGGCGCCCACGATCGTCACCGGCCTTCAAATTGTCGGGTATCCGATACGACTGAACGGATCTCTGCATGACGTCCGTCAAACTCGTTGTCCTTCGCACAGACTAGTACAGCTGCTGAATAGGGGTAAAAAAATGGTTAACGTGCGATCGTGTTGGTGCGCTTGATCTTGCTGTGTAACTGGATGAGGCCGTAAATCAGCTGCTCTGCAGTCGGCGGGCAGCCCGGCACATAAATGTCGACTGGGATGATGCGATCACAACCACGCACAACGGAATATGAATAGTGATAATAGCCACCTCCATTCGCGCACGACCCCATTGATACCACCCAGCGTGGCTCAGCCATCTGATCGTACACCTTACGTAGAGCCGGTGCCATTTTGTTGCATAAAGTACCGGCGACAATCATCAGATCGGACTGCCGTGGAGACGCGCGAAACATGATACCGAATCGGTCCATATCGTAACGCGACGCACCAGCATGCATCATTTCCACTGCGCAGCAGGCCAAGCCAAACGCCATTGGCCACATCGAGCCGGTACGGACCCAGTTGACAAGCTTGTCCACTTCCGTTGTAACGAACCCTTCGTTTAACACGCCTTCGATTAACATGATGCGCTCCTGATTCGGAACATTTCCCGCATGGCCGACATCCCGCATTTATTTGACAATGCAACTCGGCAGAAAATGCATGGCACCCGATGAACCGCAATTTAGTCATTCGTTTCGAGCGCCCGCCATGATGAGATGAGCGAACGGCGGGCTACGTATTTTTCGGTGCTCAGAGGTGGCCCCGGAATTTCGGACAGTAGGATAAGTGGCAGCTTTGCTTCACAATCTGGGCCGCAAGGCCGATTACAGGAGCAAAAGCATGACCAAAAGAACAAGGCGCAACCACTCAGGGAGTTTCAAAGCAAAGGTGGCGTTGGCAGCGCTACGCGGCGACAAGACATTGACCGAGGTAGCGCAGCAGTACGAAGTCCATCCCAACCAGGTCACCGAATGGAAGCGGCAGTTGCTGGAGCGGGCTGCCGACGTATTTGACGGTGGCGCTGCGGTCAGCGAGAAAGAGAGCGTGCCGGACCTGAAGGAGTTGCACGCCAAGATCGGGCAGCAGGCATTGGAAATCGATTTTTTAAGCGGCGCGCTCACCAAAGCGGGATTGGTGAGCGCAAAGAAATGATCGACCGAACCCATGAACTGCCGGTGTCCCGGCAATGCCAGATCCTGTCCCTGGCACGCTCGACGGCGTACTACCGGCCGCAGCAAGCCAGTGAAGCGGACCTGGAATTGATGCGGCGGATCGACGAGCTGCACACGCAGCATCCATTCGCCGGCAGCCGCATGCTGCGCGACATGCTCCGTCGGGAGGGTCATCAGATCGGCCGCAAGCACGTAGCGACGCTGATGAAGAAGATAGGCATCGAGGCGCTGTACAAGAAGCCCAATACCAGCCGCCGCCATCCGGCACATCCGGTCTATCCGTACCTGCTGCGCAATCTGGAGATCAATCGTCCCAACCAGGTGTTCGCTGCCGACATCACCTACATTCCGATGAAACGCGGCTTCGTGTACCTGTTCGCGGTGATGGACTGGGCCAGCCGGCGGGTGCTGTCATGGCGTCTGTCGAACACGCTGACGACGGATTTCTGCATCGAGGCCGTGCAGGAGGCGATTCACCGCTACGGCGTACCGGACATCTTCAACACCGACCAGGGCGCCCAGTTCACCAGTCTCGAATTTACGCAACTGCTCAAGGACAACGGCATCGCCATCAGCATGGACGGCCGTGACTGCTGGCGCGACAACGTGTTCGTCGAACGGCTGTGGAAATCGATCAAGTACGAGGAGGTGTATTTGCACGCGTATGAAACGGTGAGCGCGGCAAAGAGCGGGATCGGTCGGTATCTGGATTTTTACAATTCTCGGAGGCCACACAGCGCACTTGACGGCAGCACGCCGGATGCGTTCTACTTCGCCAACCTGCCCGCGTGGCAACAGGCGGCGTAGATGGCAGGCCGGGTTCCCCACCGCGCCGCACGCTCTTGCCCTGCCCATCGGGCGGCGAGCGGCGCCGTGGATAACCCTACATCCGCAAAGCTCCACTTAACGAAGTCAAATTCGTGTCCAACAAAACGGGGCCACCTCTCTCGTCAGCACCCGCAACTGGTCAATTCTGTTATAGGTGGATACTTCCATCAGGAACACATAGCGGAGGCGCTTGGCAGTGCGCAAACGGGGCGCAGCGTTGACGACGTCATGCACCAGTTCGTCGGTGTGCAGACTGCCTCCCATGAGTGCTTCACACTCGCTGGACCGGCAGAGCGCCATCGTCCGTGCTGCAGCCTCATGGCTGTGCTCCGTGGTGACGAGCCGGCAAGACGAAATATCGATGCCTGAGCCTTTGGCAATGGCATGTATTTTCGTGGGCGGACCGACCAGGACCGGGTTGATCAATTGCATCTAGGCCACTTCCATTTCACCAAGCAGCGACACGTCGCTACAGGGAGGGCAAATGGCGATGCTAACAAGCTCCAGTGAGCGGCCCAGGTCGATGAGGCTTTGGCGTGCCGGGGAAGTCTTATTCATTGTCAGCATCTTTGCTCTCGATGCGCCAAATTCCAGAAAAATGGCCTCTACCACTCGATTCAAAGTTTGCCTTTGATTATCAATGATCCCGATTTCATGCATACAGGGTTTTGCGTGTAAAACGCTTCTGCACCAATTGATTTTGGACAGTGCAGTGCGCCTAGTAAAAACGTTTGTGGTGCATCAGTGGTTCGGCTCAAATCCATTTCCAAACGCGATTCCAGCAACTACAACAACAGGGTATATAGCACGACGAAGTAGCCTGGAAACACTGATGCGAATTAGCATAGGCGCGCAAAAAACTTTCACCACAAGATTGCAACGTATGGCGCTGCGCTCGCGATGGGCGCGATACGATAAGTTGCAAAGTCAACGAATGGAGGTGCAATATGGCAGAGCGTGAGACGAAGTCGCGCACAGCGCACTCACATGAAGCGGGATCGGATGCGACGAAACAAAGGCGTCACGCGGCCCCTGCATCCACCGATGCATCGAAAGCATCTTCTCCAGTAGCCGGGAAGGTCAAAGAGGGCATCGCACGACGGCTCTCCGACATCAACGATATTGAAGCAGATATCACCAAGCTTGTCAGGACGACCGTATCCGATACTTTGCGCGCTGGCGGAGATGCGACAGCCCAGCTGACCAACGTCGTGGAGAATACCGTAACAGGCGCAATCCAGGCTGCCGAAAAAGTCGGCACGGGGCTGACAATGAGTGCCAAAAGCGTCGCTACGGGAATCGTGATGGGTGTGCATGACGTTGGGGGTGATGTCGCAAAAGCGTCTACAGAAACTATTCGCACAATCATCAGGCAGACAGCGACCATAGGTGCCGACATTGGTGCGGTAGCGAAGCGCACGGTGGACGGAATTATCGAAGCCACTGCCGAGGTTGGGGAAAACGTCGCAGAAATTAGCAAAAAGTCTGCCGAAGGTGCCATTGAAGAAGCGGCACACATCAGCAATATGGCCGTCCAGGCGGTGCAAGATGTATTAACAGGCATCCGGGGCGGGATCAGTGAGTCTGCCGCCGTTCCCGCACGTCGTGGCGGCGCTGCACAGCACGGGCATACCACGCATTAGGAGGATGGAATTGCTCGTTCTGACTGGAAGGAAATGACGTAAGCTGAAAAAACCTCGCATCAGCGCTGCGAAAAGAGTGGTGTTATGTCCTATAAAACGATTCTGGTACATGTCGACGATGGCCGGAATTGTGACATCCGTGTCGAACTGGCGGCCCGGCTGGCGATGCTGGAAGATGCACACCTCATCGGCGTCGCCATGACAGGCGTGTCCCGCTTTCTGATCGAAGCTGTCGCCATCGATGTCACCCCTGAGAGCCTTCAGCCATATCTCGATATCCTGCGCCAACGCGCCGAGCGGTCACTCGTTCCTTTTGAAAAAATCATCCGGCAGGCGGGACTTGCATCCTATGAGCAACGCCTGAGTGACGACGAAGCCGCCGGCGGCCTGGCTCTTCAGGCGGGATACTGTGACTTGGCCGTTCTGGGGCAATACGATCCAGAGGGAGCGGCGCCATCGGTCTATGCCAATCTGCCGGAATACGTCGCGATGACGAGCGGTTGCCCTGTCCTCGTAGTTCCTTATGCGGCTACGACAACGAGTTGTGGCGAACGGATTTTGGTCGGATGGAATGGCAGCCCCGAGGCCGCCAAAGCCGTGCGCAATGCAATTCCTTTGTTGCGCCGGGCAAAGATCGTGGAAGTAGCCGTGTTCAACCCGGATCGTCCATCCGATGCTCACGGTGAACAGCCCGGCGCCGATATCGCGTTATATCTTGCACGCCACAACATCAGAGTGGACGTGATGCAAGAAAGGACAGAAACAGATGTCGGCGAAGCGCTCCTGTCTCTCGCTGCCAATTTGAATAGCGACTTGCTGGTGATGGGGTGTTACGGGCATTCACGCTTTCGCGAAATTCTACTGGGGGGCGTTACGCGCACGATGCTGAACGCGATGACAATTCCCGTTTTCATGTCGCATTGAGGAAAAGGAAAGCGGCATCAGAATCCCATTTCCCCTGGCATTGCTTCGGGCGATGCCCTTGCCTGCGATGGTGCTTCCATGACGATGCAATCCGTGGTCAGCACCGGCTTGCGATCGCGGCCGCGTTGGCCAGCGCGAGGCGCGTGACTTTGGTGGGATCGATGATTCCCATTTTCATCAGATTCCTGTACCTGTCATCCGCCGCGTTGTACCCGAAATCACCGGTGCCGTCGGTTACTGCCTCGATCACCGCGTCAGGGTCGCCACCAGCATTGAAAACAATTTGGCGCAACGGCTCTTCCAGCGCACGGTGAACGATCTTTACCCCGGAATCTTGCGCCAGGTTATGGAGCTGAAGATTTTCAAGAGCGCTGCGAGCACGAAGCGAGGCCACTCCGCCAGCGGCACCGATGCCCTCCTCGACTGCGCGCGCGTCGCATGTCCGCATACGTGCGCGAAGAAATACTTGCTCTTGAAAATGTTAAGACTCCTCGGGAATGAGCGATCTCAAGCCCCGTACGGCATGCATGACTATGCTGAATTGCAGGCACATGCCCACTTCTGAATGAGATACGTTGTCTTGATTGCGCCAAGGTGGCATGGGGATTCTTACATGAAAAAAAACTTCAGAATCATGCCTCCAGTTTTTCCAATGATGCTCTTAATGCTGTTGGGAGTTCCCGGCGTGGCACAGGAGCGCCATGGACGTTTGGAACATGAAGAGCACGATGTCGAGCGTGCCGAACGGGGTCGTGCAGCACCCGGACGCAGTCATACCCCACGGCACTGGAGCGGCGATATCCGGCGCTTTCATGAACATGACCTGGCGCTTTGGCGCGGCGGCCGCTGGCTCCATGGACGACATGGTGACCAATCAGGTTGGTGGTGGATCGTCGGCGCGACCTGGTACTTTTATCCGGCACCAATCTACCCCTATCCGAATCCCTATCAACCGCCGCCCATGGCGTCGATCGCCCCGCCGAGCGACCCGTCGGCGATGCCGCAATACTGGTACTACTGTGCCGATCCTCCCGGCTACTACCCCTACGTGCCACAGTGCCGCGTCAATTGGCGCGCCGTGCCAGCGACTCCGCCGTGAACACGGTGGTGAAGCCAGCGCTGGCGATTCGGGCAAACACGATCGTGAAGTACTTTGGCAAAGGTGAAGCCAGGACGGTCGCCTTCAACCGCGCCAGCATCGTCACCTGCTTTGGTGAAATGCTCTCTATCGTCGGCCCCTCCGGCAGCGGCAAGACGACGTTCTTGCGCATCCTCTCGGGAATCTTGTTCCCGAATGAAGGCAGTGTCATGGTGGAGGAAACCGATATGTGCCCACGCTCTACGCTAGCTATTGCCGGGCGCTCCGGTACTTTCCGTCAACTCGATTACGATTTCCTACATCCTGGCCGAGCTGAAAGACCCGGCCGACGCACCAGCGATACAGAAAGAAGTGGCGCGCCTTGCCTACTTCGCGTTGACCAAGGGCGAGTTCATTCAACGCATCAGCAATTTCTACAAGTGCCAGACCGCCATCGGCACCAATATTTTTCTGATGACGATCATCAGCGTCATTGCCGGACCGTCGATGTCGGGACAGGCTTTTTACACTTTCACTCTGGAGAACCTGGAGAAGTTCGGCGCGTTGAAAGCCATCGACGCGAAGGGCCGGGAACTGGTCTACATGATCCGGTTCCCGGCAACGATTAAGGCATTGACG
The DNA here is from genome assembly GCF_000818395.1 of Noviherbaspirillum autotrophicum. Taxonomy (GTDB): domain Bacteria; phylum Pseudomonadota; class Gammaproteobacteria; order Burkholderiales; family Burkholderiaceae_D; genus Noviherbaspirillum; species Noviherbaspirillum autotrophicum. The sequence continues at coordinate 2,768,142 of NZ_JWJG01000028.1, forward strand.
GGTTAGGGCATCGAAGTGGGTTGATGCACGCGCTTGATTGGCGTGGCGAAGCTCCGGCTACCGGATTATGCATCGTTGATCACGTTCTACAACTTCGGGAAAGCATTTGGCATGGTGATGCTGATCGCGACCAGCTCCAGTTACATCGGCATTCGCAAGGTGCTCAAGATCGCGCCGTTCGATATTTTCAGCGGGTGGGAGTACGCAGCCAATCTGCTTTGGTCGTCGCACAAAATCAATTTCCACGCATGATGAGTCTCAAGTCCGCACTGTCCAATGCTGATCGCTGGCTTCAAGATGCGTCGTTCAGCACAACTTTTCTATTGGCGCTCGCCAGCGTTATTGCGATCGGCATTCCAGACTACCTGTTTGGAGTCGATATTTCCCTCTTCATTCTTTATATCGTGCCAGTCGGTATCGGCACGTGGTATGCAGGAAAACATTGCGGGATCTTCCTCGCCATCCTGTCAAGCACTCCGTTGATGATGGAACAAGTCAACGCACATTATTTCGTAAATCGCCAAGGTCTGTTCTTTTGGAATCTGTTCATGCATGTCTGCACCTTGCTGGTCATCGTGTACTTGCTCGACGTGCTTGTAGTTCACTTGCGAAATGAAGCCGCGCTCGCGCGCGTTGATGCCGTCACCGGAGTTTTTAACCGCCTTGGCTTTTTTGAGCGCCTGGAGTTCAGCGTCAACCTGATGGCACGCCAGCAGATAGGATTCGGTTTGGTGTATATCGATCTTGATGACTTCAAGAAAATAAACGACAAGTACGGCCACGACGAGGGAGACAGGGTTCTTCGGCTCACTGCAAGCCTATTGGGAAAGTCTGTTCGCCATAGCGATGTTGCGGCCCGGCTTGGCGGCGACGAATTCGCGCTGCTCCTTCACGGAGTCGATCGGCATCAGGCCGTGATTCTCATTGAAAAACTCCGCGTTGCGCTTCATCGGGCCTTTCAAATGGAGCGGGTGGCGGTGACTTGCAGTATCGGATGCGTGACGTTCCGTTCTTTCATCCCCGATCCCCATAGCGCAATCAAGGCGGCAGACCTATTGATGTATGAAGTCAAGCGTCATGGAAAAAACAACGTCCTTGTCGAAGAATATGAAGCCATGACTGCGCACAGCGCGACGAAGCCACAATGAATTCGACCGTTTCAAAATGCAAGTACGTTCCACTATGTCATGTCGCCTTCTTTATGTCGCGGGAGAAGAACAGGCCTGGCACCATTGGCAGCCAGAAGCTCACCCCTCGGAACAACAAGGTCGCCGCGAGCGACGCCGGGATCGACACTCCCGCGTGCTGCAACGCCACGACCGAGGTCGCTTCAAATACACCCAGCCCGCCAGGCACGATACTGATGGTCCGAAGCAACGAGGAAGCGATGAAGCTCGTATATACGCCGGTAGGTGACGCCACCTCGCCAAGCGAGCGAATGAGAACCCATACTGTGCCTGTGTCAAGCAGCACAATGGCGAGGTGAAACAATACGCTCTTGAGAATGAGCGGGAAGCTACGGACAAGCGTCGGGTCGGCCTCGCCGAGTAGCGAAAGCATGTTCGCCAGCAGCGGAACGCGCCCGAGCCAAGCAGGCGTCGTGCGCCGTCGTCCCGCAAGGGCAAGGGCGGCTGTGGTCAGCGCGACGCTGAAGACGACCAGGCATAGGGCGACCGCGAGAATGAGCGGGTTCACTCGGCCCTCCACCATCGAGATGAGAAGCGCGAGAACAAGGGTCAGGACATAGGCGGCATAGTATGAGACGCCATCGACGAGCACCGAAGCCATGACAACGCTACGCGGAACTCCGCGTAGCTCGAGCGCCCGGGCGACGACCACCGTCCCGCTGACGCCGCCAGATGGAAGAGCCTGGCTGATGAACAGCTGGGCGAGGCTGAGTTTGAAGGCCACCCACAACGGCAGCACAATTCCGGCCGCCCGCGTGACCACGCGCCAAGTCTCGCCCTGCGCCAGATAGGTTCCGACTTGCAGAACGATCGCGACGGCCAGCCACCATGGCTGCGCCCTCTCTGCGAGGCGCAAGAACTCCTGTTCTTCCGAGAAGTGGAGCGCGGCGATGATGACCGCCGCAAGCATTGCGAAACCGAAAATCCAGGAAAACCAGCGAGCAGCACGCAATGCTGACCGGTGCTCGCCGGTTCCAAGGCCGGTGCCCGGTCCAACTTCTGCGCCATTGCCGTTCACATGCAAAGTTATCGAAGTGGTACCTTTTGCATTTTCCTCACTCATCGTTGGGATATCCTCACATGCTTGCTTTTTTTTGATGACGTGATATTGGCGCGTGCGACGGCAACGCATCACGGCGCAGTGCCTGGCGGAGCTGCCTCGGCTTGCGCGTCGCCCAGGACGACGGCGAACAGTTGCAGCGTGTCTAGGTAGCGCTGAGCCTTGGCGCGCGCATCGCCGAGCCTGGCCTGCTGATCGAGGCGCTGCGCCTCGATGACTTGCGGGAAGCAGGTCTGCTCTGCCTGGTAACTTTGCTGCGTGAGGTCCCGTGTCGATTGCGCCGCATCCAAGGCCTTGCGTTGCGCCTCGAGCAGCGTCGCTTCATTTGCCAGCGCCTGAAGCACATATGCAACCTGCGCGAATGCCCGCAGCACGGTATTGCTTATCAGCGTCAGCCTGCTTGCGCGCCACTGCGTCAGTAGGACATCGGCCAAGGCTTCAGCCTACGCGACGCGATGGGCCGTTGCACCAACTGCGCCAACATCGTACGACAATGCCGGCCCGATGGCCAAGCTATTCATTGGTCGTGCGCATAAACATCTCCGTCAGGACAACTTGGGCGTAACGGCACATTGGACCATGCATGCCGCTGGAAAGAGTATGTTTCCGATCTGATGCCGCTACGCCGTGACTGCGCCACACCCGCCGCGGCGTCTTGGAACAAACGTATCCAAAACCATTTGACTTGGATCATGCATATGGAACGTACCCGCTCCTAGCATGCTTATCAGGCATCACGACCATCATTCCGCCTTTCCGAAACCGGTTTCATCAGCAGCGCCATGGGACGCCTCCATGATGTCTGGAAATCGACTTAATCTGCTGCAAGTGACCGTATGCGCCATTACCTTGGCTGCCGGTAGCGTCTTGCATCTACAGGGGATGGAAGACATTGCCGATTGGATGTGGTGCGGCGGTGCCAGCCTCGTTCTCCTGTCGGTGCTGATCGATACCGTGGTCGCGATATGGCAAAGGAAATTTGGGCTTGACCTCATCGCCTTGGTGTCAATCGCCGGCGCGATCACGTTGCAGGAATATCTAACAGCATCCGTGATCACATTGATGTTTGCCGGGGGCCGTGCGCTGGAAGGACTTGCGGAAAGACGCGCGCAGGAAGAAATGTCCGCATTATTGGCAAAAGCACCTCAATTTGCCAATCGATATGACGGCAGCGTCATCGCTCAGGTGCCGATGACAGCTGTTCGCCCCGGCGATCGCATCCTTGTGCGATCCGGGGAAACGGTGCCGGTTGACGGGACGCTTCTTGCTGCGGCCGTCGTGGATCGATCGAGCCTGACCGGCGAATCTTTGCCGGTGTCATATTCTGCGGGAAATGCAATAGCCAGCGGCAGCATCAATGCCGGGGATGCATTCGATTTGCTGGCCACCAACACTTCCCAAGACAGCACATTTTCCAACATCATTCGTCTTGTCCACGCCGCGCAACATTCAAAAGCGCCTGCAGCGCGACTGGCTGATCGCTATGCGCTGCTATTTGTCCCGCTGGCTTTAGGGGTCGCAGGCTTGTCCTGGCTGTTGTCCGGTGATCCGAATCGCGCTTTGGCCGTCGTCGTGGTCGCCACGCCCTGCCCTTTGATTTTGGCGGTGCCGGTTGCGATTGTCTGTGCCATGTCCCGCTGCGCACAACGTGGGGTGTTAATCAAACACGGCGGCGCACTCGAAAAAATGGCACAGGTCAAGACCTTGTTCCTCGACAAGACCGGTACGCTCACCGTTGGCAGGGCTCGCCTGACTGCCATGGCCACCGCACCGACGGTGCCGCATGAAGAGGTGCTCAGGTTGGCGGCATCGCTGGAACAAATGTCCAACCATGCCATCGCGCAAGCTGTGGTCTGCGCCGCGATCGGACGCGGACTGGCGCTATCCATTCCTGAGCATGCGTCCGAGCAGCCCGGTGCCGGACTGTCCGGTCGAGTAGACGGCATAGAGGTCCGTGTCGGCGGAATCGAATACGTTTTGGGCAGCGCGGCGATGCCATCGTGGTCGATGGGCCTGGGCGAGCGCGTTGGATACGAAGGCACCGCAGGCGTCTATGTCGCCATTGATGGGCGGTTCTGCGGTGTGCTTCACATGGCAGACGAAATCCGCTTGGACACACCGCGTGCCATGCGGCTGATGCGGGCATCCGGCGTAGAACGCATCATCATGCTCACCGGAGATCGGCGTGACGTGGCCGCCACCATTGGCAATTCCTTGGGTGTAGATACCGTCATGGCGGAGCAGACGCCTGCTTCGAAACTTGCCGCAATTGCAGATGCACGCAGGAACAGCGTGACGATGATGGTCGGTGACGGAATCAACGATGCGCCGGCACTGGCCGCCGCCGACATCGGCGTCGCCATGGGTGCACGAGGTGCGGCTGCGGCGGCCGAGTCTGCACAAGTCGTGTTGTTGGTCGATCGCCTGGATCGACTGGCATTTGCAGTTCGTATTGCGCAGCAGACCCGGACCATCGCCTTGCAATGCGTCGCGGCAGGCATGGGGCTTTCGATGTTCGCGATGCTGGTCGCCGCCTTCGGCTATTTACCGCCCGTGGCCGGAGCCATCTTTCAAGAGGTGATCGACGTCACTGTCATCCTGAATGCACTTCGTGTTCTTCGCCTGGAGAAAGAAAAAGCGGCAGAACGTCTTTCGGCGGACGATGTCAGCAAACTGCAAGAAGAGCATGCTCGCCTGTTGCCCGTTATTGACCGCCTGAGATGGCTGGCAGATCGGGCTGATGAGTTACCGGCTTCGACGATCAGGGAAGAACTGGCTTCCTTGAGCACGTCACTTCAAGACCAGATCTTGCCGCACGAATCGACGGACGATGCCACGCTTTATCCGCGCGTCGCGCGTTTGATCGGCGGCCAGGATCCGATGGCATCCATGAGCAGCACGCACCGGGAAATTTACCGCCTGAGTCGCACCGTCGATCGGCTCGCCACGAAGATGCCTAGCGAGAAGCGCGACAAAGCGTCCATGCAGGAAATGCGCCGAACCTTGTATGCGCTCGATGCCATTCTGCGACTGCATTTCGCGCAGGAAGAAGAGATTTATCACGGCTTGTCCTCGTGAGCAAACCGGCATTTGAATGGAAAAACCATGACCCGCCGCCCAACTGCAGGCGCTAATCTAACGGCACCGGCCTTGCCCTGGATTACCGCGATACTTGTGCTGACTGCAGTCATTTTCGGCCCGGAAGGATCCGAACAGCGGATTTACGACCCCGGTCGCGATTTTGTTCGTCGGCTTCACGAAACAGTCGGACTGACAGTGCTTGGCCTTACCATCCAAAATCGATAGGTTGGCGCGCAGCCGGACCGAACGGAATCGCAGGTCAGGCAGGCTTTACGTTGCGATGCGTGAATAGATCCAGCCTGCCATCATCACGAGGACCATGAGCGCCACTGTGAGAACGGTAAAATCGGCCGGGAGTCCGAGCGGACTGGTGCCGCCAGCCAGCATCAACGCGCGCAAACCGTCGACTTCATAGGTCAGCGGATTTCCGTGGGCGACCCATCGCAGCCAGTCCGGCATGATCGCCGTTGGATAAATGGCGTTGCTCGCAAAAAAGAGCGGCATCGTCAATACTTGGCCAATGCCCATGAAGCGTTCACGGGTCTTGACGATGCAAGCAATGATCAAGGAAAACGTGGAGAACAATGCGGCGCCCAGCAGCACCAGCGCGATCACGCCGAGCATCGGCGCAAGCTGCCATTGCATCTTGACGCCGAGTGCCAGCGCGAGCAGGTAGACGATCACTGCTTGCGAGAGAGCCCGTACGCCGGCGGAAATCGCCTTGCCAAGCACGAGCGCGGTGCGCGGCACAGGGCTGACGAGAAACTTGTGCACGATGCCCAGATCGCGCTCCCAGATGATCGAGATGCCATAGAAGATCGCAACGAACAACACACTCTGCGCGAGCACGCCGGGTGCCAAAAAATCAACGTAATTGAGATTACCGGTTGGAATGGCGTGACTGCGCGCAAAAACTTGGCCGAACACGAGCAACCACAGCATCGGCTGTATCGCGCGTGTCAGTAATTCAGTCGGGTCGTGGCGCAGCTTGCGCGTTTCCATTTCGGCGATCGCGTACACTTTCGCGCCATAGCGCACGAGCGCCGAAAGCCAGCCCGACCGCGCATCGCGTGCCCGCGGCTTAGCCGAGCCGCTGGGCGGTGCGCCGGGTGTCGGCGGTGTCACGATAGTCTCCCTGGGCTTCGAGATGATCTTCGGTGTAGTGCGCGAATACGTCATCAAGCGTAATTTTCTTACCCTCCGGTTGATGCAGGGACGCGCGCAATTCGTCGATCGATCCAGCAACAACGATCGCGCCATGCTGCATGATAGCGACCCGCGTACAGAGGCGCGCGGCTTCGTCCATATAATGCGTGGTCAGAAAAATCGTCATGCCATATTCGGCGCGCAACCTCTGGATATGCTGCCATACAGCGTCACGCGCCACCGGATCAAGGCCGACCGTCGGTTCGTCCAGAAACAAAAGTCGCGGCCGGTGCAGCATCGATTGCGCGATTTCCAAACGACGTATCATGCCGCCGGAATACGTGCTCACCAGCCGATCGGCAGCGTCGCTCAAGTCCATGAAGGCGAGCCCTTCGCCGATACGCGCTTTGCGGGCACTGCGCGGGATGTCGTAGAGCCGCGCGAACACATCCAGATTCTCATAGCCGGTAAGTTCGCCATCGGCGGACAGCGCTTGCGGAACGTAGCCGATGACACGGCGAACCTGTGCAGCCTCGCGCACAATGTCGAATCCTGATACCGTTGCACTGCCCGACGTCGGAGGCAGCAGCGTCGTCAGCATCTTGATCAGCGTGCTCTTGCCTGCGGCGTTACGTCCGAGAAGGCCGAACGTCTCGCCCGCGGCAATCGAGAATGTCGCACCATCAACGGCCACGATGTCGCCAAAGCGGCGCGTCAACGATTGCGTGGTCAAGATGAACGGCATTTCCGAGGCCCCGATCTTGAAAGGACATGGCATCCTCGTTGTATTCCCAACACAAGGCGCACTGATGGCCACTCTAGTCGAAGCACTTAGATGGCTCTTGATCCATATCACCTCGACACGCCGTATCGAATCTCCTCATCCGGCGCTCAGAGTTGAAAGCCGACCACGCGCACAATGCCTTCTATCAGGTCGCGCCACCAGGATGGCTCCTGTGCTTCATAACGATCAGATTGTTGCACGTACCGCATCGCCCAAGCGGTAAGCCACTGAATTTCCGTTCGGCCATAAAATGCCGTCATCAATTCAAAGTTCAGAAACAGGCTGCGCCCATCCAGATTGGCTGACCCGCATAGCGCAAGATCGTCGTCGATGATGACCGCCTTTGCGTGCAACATGGCGGGAAACAAATACACTTCGGCGCCTGCGAGGCACAGATCGCGCAATGCCCGCTCCCGAGCCCAATCCGCCAGCCGGTGATTCGATCGCACGGGTATCAGCAGTATGACGCGCACACCGCGGCGACACGCCATGCACCACGCGCCAAGGAGCGCCTCGTCCGGCACAAAGTAAGGGGTAACGGCTACAATTTTCTGTTGAGCCTGATACGCCGCCGTCAGCAATAATGCATACACAGTGTCGTCCGCATAATCTGGCCCGCTCGGCACAAGTTGCGCGAGGCTTCCTGTCGCAGCAGGCGGTCTGCCAAATGATATGGAATGTGCATTGCCTGCGGCCGCACGCCAGTCGCACTCGAACAGCAACGCCGCTTGCGAGGCAAGCGGCCCCGTGACGACAAAACTCAAATCCAGCCACGCGGAATGCCCTTGACTGCCTGTGAAATATTCGGAAGCAAAGTTGCGCCCGCCGCTCCACAGGGACTCCCCGTCGCAGACCACTAGCTTGCGGTGATTGCGCAGGTTAATGTGTGCATGTAGAGGCGTGTGCAGCAACGGCATGAACCAGCGAACATCAATACCGACGTCGCGCATCGCGCGTAGCTGCGACCGCGCGCACCGCAGCCCGCCAATCCTGTCAAGCAATACGCGGATGCGCACACCACCCTGAGCACTTTTCACCATCGCCGCGACCAAAGCGTTGCCGAGCGCGTCGTCGCCAAGAATAAAGGTGCACAGGTCAATGCGTTGCCGTGCCTGCTCAATCAACGTCAATACCGCGCGCTGTGATGCAAGACCATCTTCATGAAAGCGGACCATCTGATTATGCGTCTGCGGCGGCGCAGCCAATACTGCGAGCAGTCTGGTCGCCCATACCGGCCCCGCTTGATCGGCATCGAGAGGAAACGAAGGATGATCGGGGCGATGCGGGCGCACCAATTTACGCGCGCCAAACAGCAAAAATAGTGGAATGCCGATATAGGGAATGACGGCAATGGTCAGAACCCAGGCAAATGCCGCAGAGGGATGCCGGCGCTGACGGCCGATCCGGGTCACCAGCACGTAAAGCAGCAATCCACTGAACACGAAAGCGCCATGCGCCAGTGCCGACAGCGAGACGATCCAGCGAATATCCGGGCCAATATTACTTGCCACGCGAACGGCTCGCCGGTTGACATGGATCAGCCAATTGCATTTTCTTCTCGTCTCATCCCGCCCTGTCATTGCGACCGCATGTCGCGGCCCATAGAATGACCATTCTAAGCCGGCAATTGCAATTTGCACACCATGCAGAACAGCATTGAACCGGGTTCTGCGGCACAGTGAGTGACATGGTGCTGCATGCTCCTTACCCGGCCTTTGCGAGCCGAACCCACCGGGAGCCGTGAGATGCCGATAGACCAGACGCCGGTACCGTGGTGGCTTGCGCCGTCGTCAGTAGAAACGACGCAGCGTGCGGTCGAGGCGAGCGGCCTGTCGGAGGCGCAGGCCGCAGCCCGGCTCACCCAATACGGCCCCAATCTGTTCCGCGAACGGAAAGACAAACCGCTCCTGCTGCAGTATCTCACCCGGTTCAAGAATCCTCTCGTCCTTATTCTCCTCGCCGCCAGTGCAGTTTCGGCAGCAACCGGGGAGGTCACCAACTTCCTCATTATCAGTAGCATCGTTTTGCTCAGCGTTACGCTGGATTTCGTCCAGGAGTACCGTGCCAACGCGGCGGCAGAGAAATTGCGTCAAACGGTTTCCGTACGGGCCACGGTCATACGCGATGGCAAGCCATCGGACATTGCCGTGACCCAGATCGTACCTGGTGACGTCGCGCTGCTATCGGCCGGAGATTTGATTCCGGCCGACGGGTTCGTGCTTGACGCGCATGACTTCTTCGTCAAGCAGGCGCTGCTGACCGGAGAGTCCTACCCAGTGGAAAAACGTCCGGGCGCGCTTCCGGAAACGGCCACGGAGCTGGAGGAAGCGACCAACGCGGTGTTCATGGGGACATCGGTCATCAGCGGCAGCGCCCGCATACTAGTGGTCAAGACTGGGACCACCACCGCAATTGGAGCAATCGCCGACAGCATCTCCCGCCAGTCGCCGCCAACATCGTTCGAGCTCGGTACCCGCCGTTTCGGCATGCTGATCATGCGACTGACGATCTTGATGGTGATGTTCGTTCTGCTGGTGAACACCTTGTTTCACAAGCCTTGGCTGGAGTCCTTCCTGTTCGCGGTGGCCCTTGCCGTCGGCCTGACGCCGGAATTGTTGCCCATGATCGTCTCGGTCACGTTGGCGCGCGGCGCGCTGCGCATAGCAAAGCAGCATATGATCGTCAAACGCATGACTGCTATCCAGGACTTGGGCTCGATGGATATCCTGTGCACGGACAAGACCGGCACCTTGACCGAGGCGAGCATCCAGATGGAGCGGCATGTAGACGCGAATGGCCGGCCCAGCGGGCGGGTGCTGGAACTGGCCTATTTCAACAGTTATTTTGAAACCGGCCTGAAAAGCCCGCTCGATGACGCCATCCTCAGGCACCAGCATATTGAAATCGGCCACTGGAGAAAGATCGACGAGGTGCCGTTTGATTTCGAACGGCGCCGCGTCTCCGTACTGATCGACAATGGCGAAACGCGTTGGCTGGTGGTGAAGGGCGCACCCGATGAAATCGTGGGGCTCTGTACCCATTACGAAATGGAAGGTGCGGCGCGCCAGCAGCCCATCGATGAAACGGCGCTGGTCAACATTCATGATCAGTACCATGCGCTGGAAGAACAAGGTCTACGCGTGCTGGGCATCGCCTGGCGCCAAGTGCCGCTGGACCATCCGCATGCTGTCGTGAGCGACGAAGCAGCGCTGGTGCTGGCCGGGTTTGCTGCCTTCCTCGACCCACCCAAGGAGAGCGCTGCCTCCGCGCTTCAGGCGCTCAAGCACGCCGGCGTCGCGATCAAGATCGTCACGGGCGATAGCGACCTGGTCACACGCCATGTCTGTACCCAATTGCAGATTCCGGTCGTGGGGATTCTGACTGGCAAGGAGATCGCGCGGATGGATGATCACGCCCTGCGCGCGCGGGTAGAGACGGCCAACCTGTTCTGCCGAATCAATCCGGCGGAAAAAAATCGGGTGATCCTGGCGCTCAAGGCACGCGGCCATGTGGTGGGTTATCTGGGCGACGGCATCAACGACGCACCGTCGCTGCACGCCGCCGACGTCGGCCTGTCGGTCGATTCGGCCGTTGACGTAGCCAAGGAAGCGGCAGACATGATTCTCCTCAAGCAGGACTTGCATGTGCTTCACGCTGGCGTTCTGGAAGGGAGACGTACCTTTGGCAACATCATGAAATACATCATGATGGGAACCAGTTCCAACTTCGGAAACATGTTCAGCATGGCCGGCGCATCGCTGTTTTTGCCATTCTTGCCGATGTTGCCGACACAGATCCTGCTCAACAACATTCTCTACGACATATCGGAGGTACCGATTCCGCTGGACAAGGTCGATGCGGGGGAAACCAGCCACCCGCGCGTGCTCGACTTGCACTTCATCCGCAACTTCATGCTCGTGATCGGGCCGATCAGTTCGCTATTCGATTTCCTGACCTTCTACATCCTGCTGACGGTGCTTCAGGCCGGCGAGAAATTGTTTCATACCGGCTGGTTCGTTGAATCGCTGTGCACACAGGTGCTGGTGATCTTTATCATCCGTACCCGCGGCAATCCGCTGAAAAGCCGAGCCCATCCGTGGCTGGCGGCAACCTCGCTGACGGTCGTGGGCATTGCGGTGGTGTTGCCGTTCACACCGATGGGAAGGTATTTCGGATTGGAGCCCCCGCCCGCCCGGTTCTATTTCCTCCTCGGGGGCATGGTGCTGCTCTATCTCTTTGTTGTCGAAGTAGCCAAACAGGGCTTCTATCGCTGGTATTCGACGGCAAAGCCGATCGTGCAGCCTGGCGATCCCGATCGCATTGCCTGATCTGCTGCGAAGTCATCCACCCGGCGCCTGTCGAGACACACTATCTGACGCAGTAACTGATTTTGTGAGAAATCATTACCACGAAATCGTCGGATCCGCAGCAACGACCTCATGAACGCCTCATCGCGCGGTAGCGCATCGGAGACCGCTCCCGTCTCGCATCCGAATTTCTGGAAAACCTGGACCAGCCCACCCAATGCGAACCTGGCGCGCCTCACGCTCGGCGTCTTTCCCCTTGCGCTGGCATCCGACTTTGGAGACTGGGCCACGCATCTTGCTGCCGCACCTGGCAAGCATCAGCAACTCGTGCGCAAGACAGTGTTCAAGAACATGCGCTTTGCCCGATATGTGCTGCAGTGGCTGTACGAACTGGCGACATTCGCACAGTTGCCTCGCGCAGAGGAATTGCCGGATCGATGGGCGTGCGTTCATCCAGGATGGGCAAACGATGGAATGGCGACGGTGCGGCGCTCATCGGATTTTTCCATTGAACCAGTTATCCAATATCCCGCCGATATCTATCTGGTACGATTAGGTTTCGCTCATGCAAAGGGAGAGGAGCATGTCAACATCATCTATCGGGATAGCTACTTGGTTAAATAGCAACTTGACCACATCGTCCCAATCGTCTCAAAAGACAACGTCCATCCTTTCTGATATGGGAAGCACGACGAGCGCAAACCAGACCATGGCGTCGGCAACGGATGCGGTCAACAATAGTTCGCTTTCCGCCGCCATTCAACAGGCGCTGGCCCAGGTGAATGCGGGCGCAGACTTAACCAGTCTCCTGCCCCAGGATTCCCAGCAAGCCAGCTCCGACTTCATGGGAAGCCTGCTTGCGGCGCTACCGATGCCCGCCTCATTGAGTAGCTCATCGGCAAATTCCTTGCCTGCCCTGTCCGCATATACGTCGGCGCAGGCTGGCGCGTCGGTCGCGTTAAACCAGTCAAGCCCGACAATCAAGCTGCAGACGGCGATCCAGAAGCTAATTTCCCAACTCGACAGCAACAGCAATAGCGACGAGCTGCCTGGCACGGAAGCAGCGCCCGGGCTCGGGAATCTGAAGCAATCGTTCAATCAGCTGATTACCTCGAGTGGCGGCAACCCGAGCGAGGCATCATTGCAGTCCTTCCTGAAAACCGTGGCCCTGAACGTCCAACACAGCGTGTCCATCGGCAGCCTTCTGGATGCGAGTGCCTGATTGGCACCGCTCCTGCTCGACGTGGTTGCATGAACCGTGTTTTCGCAGGGGGATGGCAGCACGCTGGGTTCATGCCTAGAGAGGTTACCAAGGCCTATTTACATCCGAGCGTGCGTCGCGCATCCAAACCGGTGATTTCGACGCCGGACATCGTCTTCGCGGTAATCGCCTCACCTGTTGACAAGGTCATCTTGAACTGGCTTGGGACTGCATAAAGCGGACCGACATCGGTGCCCACCGACGCTGTGCCGTTTGGCAGGTCGACCTGAATTACAGGCGCTGGGTAATTCAGCAAGAACATGCTGTGGTAACAGAAGCGTCGTAAAACGTGACTCCTCGCAAAGTCGGTAGCGGGAACTGAACTTGACTGGGTAGGTTCTGTATAAGTGCGCCGTCGTCGAGTGTCGCAAAATCAATTGAAGTTGGTGTTCCCCCTTCTGCAGTGGAATATACTGAACAGCCAGCATAGGTGCTCACGTTGGCATATGCAGTTTGGAATGCAGACATAACCATTACCGCTGACGTGGCCCCCTTTTGGGAGGCGTCACTTCCCACGTTGTAGGAAAATTTTCCCAATGAAGCGCTGAAGTTCTGCTGGCTACTCACGCGCCAGCGACATTGGAAAAATAGCTGATGACCAAATCCGCAATCCGCTCACTTTCATCCACGTCGAATTTGTGCGTTGCATGCAAAGCGCGCATCGCAATCATGCGCTGCCCGACGAAATCGTTCAGATCGTCGTTCGAAAATTGATACCCGATTGCGCCGGGCGGGTCATCAAGCGCAACAGGTTCCAAGTCGGCCAGCATGGCAAAGATCATGCGCAGTGAATGCTCGATGCGCGTGCAGACATGAAACCAGAACGGGAATTGCTCGTCGAGCTCCTGAAAAAAGGCGCGTACCTCGGGAATCAGGTGGAGTTCTCGCGGATCGTTGTCGTAGCCGCTCACCATGAGCGAAATCGTGCCATTGCTGGCCTCCAGTGCTTCCCGCGAGTCGATCAGTCGGTTCAGGGATGCCAGTGCCTGTTCGAGATCACGACGTTCGATATCCTCCCGTTGAATGGTAATCACGACGACCTTGGTGCCGACCAAGCCACCGTACAGATTGCGCATACTCATGCCGTCACTCTTTTCTCAGCCGAACGGGTTCTTGACCTTCTCGGTCGGCTTCACCTGCACATGCTCGGGCAAGGATTTTTCCTTTTCCAGCGCGGCCACGACGGCATCGACGACCTCCTTCAATGCCCTCGCCTGCGCCAAGCCGGCCTTGTCCTTCGTGAATTCGACCGAGCCGTAGACCGATACCCGGTCCAAGCGGTTTTCGATATTGAGGTCGCCGATGGCGAGTGCCTCTTCCTCGTTCTGAAACGGTTTGATGGATGCCATGATCATTGCCTTTCAGGGGGATCGACTTCGACGGGTTTGCTCTTTGCGCTGCGCCGGCCATGCGGCGTGGGCACCGGCATGGGCATTTTCATCGCCTTGACTTCCGGCGCCAGTTTCGGGAAGACCGTGATGTGGATACGTTGCTCCAGGTCTGCAATCGACATCGTCTGATATTCCATGCCTTCCGCATTCGGCGTCACATAAGCACCTGCCTGTTTTTGCGCCGGATCATAGATCGCCTTGTAGACGGAAGTCGGCACCAGCACCCGGCCATTGATGCGCGCCAGGTCATTGCCCTCGAAGATCGGCCCTGTCACCACGTACAGTTCCTTGTCTTCGCGTGCCAGCTCGCGGGTGGCCTCTTCAATGCCTTCCCACAGGATTTGATTGTTCTTCGGATTCTGCGGGATGATGTTTACCAGCGAAAAGCTTTCGTACTGCGCATTCTCGGTCGGCATATCGCCGTTCGGCGCCATGTGGCCGCGGTCAAAACCGGAACGCACATAATCCGCCAGCTCCGAGCGATCCGCCGGCGGCAATTGCTCTTCCATGTGAAATGCATTCTTGCGCTTCAGCCGCCCCGCTTCATCCACCCGCTTCTCGGTCAGATGTTCGGCCGACCATAACGGCGTACGTGACACACCACTGTATGTGACAGCGTACCCCTCGAAGCACAGCATCGTGGTTTTCTTTGCCAGATTGGGGCTGGTAATGACAGGGGCCTGCCCGTCCAGGAAATGGTCTGCACAGGAGGTCGGCTTTGTCGTGCAGCCGGAGGTCGCCAGCAGGAGCACAGCGATGCCAAGCACTAATCGGAATTTCATCGAGGTCACGGTTTCAGCAGAAGCTGGATGACACGCAATCGTGTCATTCTATGCGAGCCGGGACTGCGAGCCGGGGCTACTTATCGAATGATTGCTGTCAGACACAGTTTGTTACAAAATCCACATACTTCCTGTCGTCCAGACAATGCTGGGCCTCGTTAAGGAGGGGCAGCACCATGCAACCAATATACCGACTGAAAGGGACCATCATGTTGACCTCCAAGCAAAAAGCCGCTCTCGCCTCCGTGCTGATCGCCGCATTTGCCGCCAGCGCTGGCAGTGCGATGGCTGAAACCAAGTGGGAAAAAAATCATCCGCGCCGTGACCAAGTGAATGACCGCTTAGAGCGACAGAATCGCCGGATTACACAAGAACGCAAGGAAGGCGAGATCACGAAACAGCAAGCACAGGCACTGCGCAAGGAAGATCGCCAGATTCGCCAGGAAGAGCGCGATATGGCAGCGCAGAACCACGGTCATATCACCCGCGCCGAACAACGCGTGCTGAACCAGCAAGAAAATGCGGTCAGCAAGCAGATCGGCAAGTAATCGTCCTGCTCCTGAACCAGAATTTTCAATCTTTTCAAGGAAGATACCGTGAAAAAACTGTTTGCCGCATTGATACTGGCGTCGCCGTTCCTGTTGAACGCTGCCCATGCCGCGACCGCACAGCAAAACAAGATGACCACCTGCAACAAGGAAGCCGGCGACAAAAAGGGGGGCGAGCGCCAAGCCTTCATGAAGGAATGCCTAAGCGCCAAGCCAAAGGTCAGCGACGCGCAGAAGGCGCAACAAGACAAGATGAAGACGTGCAACGCCGAAGCCAAAGATAAGAAAGGCGACGAGCGCAAGAAATTCATGAGCGCATGCCTGAAGAAGGCATAAGGAGCTGGCACCCGCGATAAAGCTGGGGGTCTTTCCCTTCCTTGTCTGAAGGAAGTAAACTTTACGGCTAGCACAAAAATTCAAGCCAGGGGAAGACGAGAGCCACGAGTCCGCACGCCACAGGCGTCACAAGATTTTTTCTTACCACCCTCTTATTCGCAATGAAAATATCTGTTATTCGTTAACTGAATCGGACATTTCGCTTGCATATAAGTATTATTTTCTCTGTCTCCTCCAACCCTCCCTGACTTGGATTGAACCCGCTGCCGCAAGGTCAGCGGGTTTTTTTTCGTCTTTTTTTGTGCCGACCATATCGCGTTGTTTGCATGCCCGCAGGCGGTACATACAAACCGCGCCTGCGTGGTCCAATTGTGGGCCGACCGGTGGTCGCAGCACGGGCAGGTGCGGCGCACGTCGGCGATGTGGGCATGCAGGCGCTGCACGCGCACCTTTGCCTTCTTCCAGTTGCGGCTGAATTTCTGTTTGTGGCTCATCGCCTGCTGCACGGTGCCGGACGCTGTTGGCCGGCGCGTAGGACATGCCTGCCAACAGCGTGGCGAAGCGGGCAATGCCCACGTCGATACCGGCCGCACCGATCCTGGGAACGGAGTGGTTGACCTCGCCCTCGGTCTGGTGCGATATCCGGCAGAGTGGCACACGGTGAAGTTCTTCACCGTGCCCAGCACACCCCGGCTGAAGCGCACTCGCAGCCAGCCGAGCTTGGGCAGGAACAGGCGGCCGGTGCGCTGATCGAGGTGGATCTGCTGCAGGTCGGAATAGCGCAAGCTGTCGTGGCGGCCCTTCTTCTTGAAGCGGGTAAATGCAGCGCGCTGCGCAAAGAAATTGGTATACGCGTGTTCCAGGTCAGCGAGCGCCTGCTGCAGCGGGTGCACCGGCGCTTCAGATAGCCAGGCCGTGCGCACTTTGGCGCCATTGCGTCAGCCGCTTGTACAGGCCGGCGTAGCCGAACTTGCTGTCGCCCAGAGCACGGCGTTCCTGCTGCAGCGCCAGCGCAATTGAACACGAAGCGGTGCAGTTGCCGCTCCTGCCAGCCGTCGGGTCGACAACCGATCGGCGACAGCGATTCGCGCAAATCATCCTCGCTACCGGAAGCAACCAATTTCCGTAATTGACGCTGTCTCGCAACCCCGCTGCGATGGCCAGGCATGCCACGATTACGCATAGCCCCGCGCATGTTTGGTCTCCAAAATGACCGGGGCTGACAGTCAGTCGGCCCGAAGCGGGAATGCAATACGACACGAAGTGCACTGCCTGCTCTTTGAGCGGACCAGGTGCCGGCGGATCAGGACAACGTGCCGCTATGGCAGCCATACCGCTTGTCGTGACGTCGAGCAAGGCTGACGCCCCTTTTAACAAACAATCGCTAAGACAATAGCCGAATCAGGGCCGCCGGATGAATTGTCCAGCCTAATAAGCCGGCCAAGCCCATCAATATTCCGAAGCCTGTCGGCACCATCGCAACGACAAACAACCAACGCTTACGTGTGAGCGATGTTACGGCCAATAGCGATATGGAAATCGCTAACAACGCATCGGACAGGTCGAACTGATCATCACGGAAGTTTGCGTCGTCGTATGCCTTCTGATCCTGATCAGCCAACTTCTTCAATTCTTCCTTCTTGCGACTCTGTTCATCGACCAGCTTCTGGTAATAAGCGATTGACTCGTCGTATCGCGACCTGTCCGGCGCACTGGCGGCACCAAGCTGCAATTGCACCAAGGTTGCTTTCGCAATTTCCTCGCGTATATTGCGCGCCTGATAGAACGCCCAATGATCGATCTTGTTTGCCTGGGCCTGCTGCATGGATTGCACGATATTGTCATCCTTTACCTTACACACCCCCATGAAAGTCGCAAGAATAGCGACCGTGATCGCTACCAGCGTGTTTAGCTTCGAGGTGGCTCGGTCTTCGGCGGCTTGCGCGACGCTGCGCTCATTCGCTTGTGCAACAGCTTCCAGTGGATCGACATCCATTTCTCTTCCCGATACGATGTGACGCAGGAATCATACTGAAGAACACATGTGGCGTCACGCTGGCAACATTTTTACGCCGGCATGTGTAGTCCAGTGTTCGGCTGCAGCCCGTCCGGCGACGTAAGCTGCCACGTTGGTGATGATAATCACCGTCGGCTAGCTGCGTGAAAGTGCCTGGAGTCCTTTTTTGAGGACATGCGGTAATCAACTCCGAGAGATCGTTTCAGGCGATACACAGCGTACATGCACTGGAACGAGCCTATGTGTCGATCGCCCCTTAGTCGGTGATTCATTTTCCAGAAAATAACGCCATGCGTGCGATCGGTGGATGTCTTGGAAATATAGGCTCCTCCAGTGAACGACCCAGATCGTATCTGCTCAATGAGTGCTCCCGCCCCCGATCTGAAAGCGCATCGTTTGGACTGCGGCATCAAGAACAATTCCTTTGTCGCTTGTTATTCGGACGATGCAATAGATTGATTGATATTTTTCTTGACGCAATAAAGTCTGCCCTTTTAGAATCCGCCTGTTTTCATCTATATGGAGTCCCTTTAATGGGCACTTGTTCGAGTGATAGTTGTTGCCGGATTTTGTCCGGTTCCGCCTCGGCAAGATAACGCAGGTTTCCATCCTCCTGCCGTCATTGCGCCGTAGGCTGATGATGGTATCCCGATTCCGGCCTGTTCCGGATAGTCTGAATTCCAACAAGCAATTCATTAATGTCAGGGGCGCCGTTCTCATTTCCGGTGGTCGTGATAGCGTTCCCCGTATTGTCTTGCTAAGGGCAGTTGCAGCAGGACAGTGATCCTGCTTTTGCGGGATCGATGGCATTGGCAAGCGCAAATGAAAGGCACACCCGTTCACTCTGACGGAGGTACCCATGTTTCAACCGAAGGCCAATACCGCAAGCGCTCTCTGGTTGGCAGCCCTCGCGGGTTTGCCACTGCTGTCCTATGGGGACGATATCCAGGAAGCGGCCTGGAGCGCGCACTTCCAGACAACGTACATCTGGGAGGCAAAAGCCCCGTTTTCCGCTCCGTATACTGGCGAGTTCAGCCTACGCCCCGAGCGCGAAAAGGGTTATTCCTTCAGCGCCACGGCGGCCCTCGGGTTTAGGCCCTGGACCGGCGGCGAGCTCTATTTCGACCCGGAGGCGGTCCAGGGCGTGCCGCTGTCGAACCTGCGTGGCCTGGGCGGCATGACCAATGGCGAGCAGCAGAAGACCAGCGGCCCGAACCCCACGTTGTACCGCGCACGACTCTTTCTGCGCCAAACCTGGAACCTGGGAGGAGAAAAGGAAGCCGTCGAATCGGATTTCAACCAGATGGCAGGCCTGCTAGACAAGCGGCGCATCGTCGTTACCGCTGGCAATCTCTCGGTCACCGACATTTTTGACAATAGCGCTTATGCACATGATGCGAGGACCCAATTTATGAACTGGGCGTTGCTCGCGCACGGTGCCTATGATTTTGCCGCCGATGCGCGTGGCTATACCTGGGGGGCGGTCATCGAATATTTTGACGATGATTGGGCGATTCGCGCCGGGCGCTTCATGCAGCCCGCTGAATCCAACGGCCTGGCTCTGGATAAACGGATTTTCACCCATTATGGTGACCAGGTTGAAGTTGAGCATGGGCATGTCTGGGGCGACCAACCGGGCAAGGCACGTGTACTGGTCTTCCGCAATCGTGCCACTATGGGGGGCTTCCGAGATGCCTTAGCGGAGGCTCCGAATAATGGCGGCGTGCCGGATGTCGCGCGTGTCCGCACGGAGCGGAGCAAGATTGGATTTGGCTTTAGCGCAGAGCAAGGCTTGACTTCCGATATCGGCGTCTTTGCACGGGCGAGCTGGAACGACGGCGCTTCAGAGACATACGCTTTTACGGAAATCGAGCGTTCGTTCTCGGTCGGTGCCGCTGTCAGAGGAGGTGCTTGGAATCGAGCCGACGACACGTTAGGAATTGCGTGGGTCCGCAACGGGCTATCGCAGGCGCACCGGGATTATCTGGCGGCGGGTGGCGTCGGTGCGTTTATTGGTGATGGCAGGTTGAATTACCGGCCAGAATCAATAACTGAGGCTTATTACAGCTTCAAGTTGGCCAAAGCCGTCACCTTGTCGCTGGATGCGCAACACATCGTGAATCCAGCCTATAACGCCGAGCGCGGCCCCGTGAATGTCGGCTCGATCCGCCTGCATGCCCAATATTAAGAAAACGAGACGACTTCATGTTCGAGCTCTTCACTCCCGGACGAACTGGCCGGTCCTTCCTGACGACAACGCCCAACCGTTGGGATTGGGCGCTGTTGCCGCTGGTGCTTGCTGTGCTGGCCGCCCTGGCTTTCGGTGCTATGCAGATGAGCCGGCCCTTTACGGTAGGTCAGCCGACGCCAATTTCCCTCGACCCGCTGTATCTGCCTTATTACCTGCTGCGGACCATGCTGCGCATGTTTACGGCGCTGGGATTCGCGCTGCTGTTTACGTTTGTGTTTGCAGCTCTTGCAGCAAAATACCGTACGGCCGAAAAGGTTTTGATTCCATTGCTCGACGTTCTGCAGTCGGTCCCGATTCTCGGCTTTCAGGCGATTGCAATAGCACCATTTATTGCGCTGTTCCCCGGCAATCTCCTCGGGGTCGAATGCGCGGCGATTTTTGCCATTTTTACCTCACAGGCGTGGAACATGGCGTTCAGTCTGTACCAATCAATCAAGACGATTCCACCGGAGTTGAATGAAGCAGCATGTGTATTCCGGCTATCCGCCTGGCAGCGCTTCTGGCGACTGGAGCTTCCTTTTGCAATGCCCGGACTGCTGTGGAACATGATGATGTCGATGTCCGGCGGTTGGTTCTTCCTCGTGGCGGCAGAGGCGATTTCGGTTGCCAATCAGGACATCAAGCTGCCGGGTATCGGTGCTTACATTGCCGTCGCTATCGACGGCAAAAGTGGCGCCGCCATTGCTTGGGCGATCGGGGCTATGTTGTCTGGAATCCTCCTGTACGACCAATTGTTCTTCCGGCCCTTGCTCGCATGGGCAGACAAGTTCCGTTTCGAGGAGTCACAGGGCGACACTGCGCAACAGTCCTGGCTGCTCGACTGGGGCCGGCGCAGCGTGTGGCTACGCGCGGTGACCGATCGCTTCTGGACCATGCTGGGCCGCACGCTTGGCTGGTTCAGCCGCCGTCAGGACAGCCCCATCAAGCAACGCGAATCGCAACCCCGAAATATCTTGTGGTCCAGGGCTTGGGACGCGCTGATTCTGGCTGTCGCTGTATTCGCGGCCTGGCGCTTTGTGGTCTTTGTACACAGCGACGTTGGCTGGGGCGAGGCCGCCCATGTCATTGGTCTCGGTTTCATTACGCTGGTCCGTGTACTGTTGCTGATTGCGCTGGCTTCTGCTGTATGGGTTCCCATCGCGGTCTGGATCGGCTTGCGCCCGCAATACTCGCAAAAAGTGCAGGCCGTCGCCCAATTTCTGGCGGCATTTCCGGTCAACCTGATGTTTCCGCTCGTGGTCTATGTGCTGGTGACCTATCGGCTGAACCCCAACATCTGGCTCAGCCCGCTGATGGTGTTCGGCACTCAATGGTACATCCTGTTCAATGTGGTGGCCGGTGCATCGACGCTGCCCAATGAATTGCGATTGGCAGCCGACAACCTGGGACTGAAAGGCTGGCTCAAGTGGAAACGGGTGTACTTGCCTGCGGTATTTCCGAGTTTCATCACCGGCGCCATCACCGCCAGCGGCGGTTCCTGGAACGCCAGCATCGTCGCCGAATACGTAACCTGGGGCAAAACTTCTCTCGTTGCCGACGGACTGGGAAGCTATATCAAGCAAATGACCGACGCCGGTGATTTCCACCGGATCGCACTGGGCATTGGTGTGATGTGCGTGTTTGTGATGTTGTTGAACCGATTCTTCTGGCGCAAGCTGTACCTGCTTGCCGAAGACCGTAGCCATTGAGGCAGGCAAGATGAACAACAAGAGTGCATTGGTTGAATTGAATGGCGTTGCCAAGTCCTTCCGCAGCGCGGACGGCGCGCCGCGCAAAGTACTGGACGACGTAAACTTCTCCCTGGCCGAAGGCGAAATTGTCGCTTTGCTCGGAAAGTCAGGATCGGGCAAGTCGACCTTGCTGCGTATTATTGCGGGATTGATTCCCGCCGATGCTGGAAAAGTCACCTATCGTGGACAACGGATTCAGGGCCCGGCATCCGGCATTACGATGGTATTCCAGTCATTTGCGCTATTCCCATGGCTGACGGTGCAGCAAAATGTCGCGCTGGGTCTTGAAGCACAGGGCATTGCGCCGGAAGAGCGCGCCAAGCGCGCGGACGCCATGCTCGAACTAATCGGTCTGGCCGGTTTTGGCGGCGCGCTGCCCAGGGAGCTGTCAGGCGGGATGCGGCAGCGCGTCGGTATCGCCCGAGCGCTGGTCACCGACCCGGACGTCCTGCTGATGGACGAAGCCTTCTCGGCTCTGGATGTGCTGACTGGCGAAACGCTACGCAGCGATATTCTCGACCTATGGGACAGCAACCGGATTCCGACCAAGGGCCTCCTGGTTGTATCTCACAATATCGAGGAAGCGGTGATGATGGCGGACCGGATCATCATCCTGGCAAGCGACCCGGGGCGCATACGCAATGAAATCACCATTGGGCTTGAACGGCCACGCAATGTTGATTCACCGGAAGTTCGCAGCCTCATCGATGAAGTGTACGGACTGATGACGATGCGCCCGGTGCAAGAGCCTGTTACTGGCACCTCGCCACCCATTACGCATCCCGGCTATCGCTTGCCCGATACCGATGTCACTCGTATTGAAGGCGTGCTCGACCTGCTGGCCAATACGCCTTTTAACGGCCGGGCCGACCTTCCACACCTCGCGGAGGAATCGGAGCTGCAGGATGAAGAGTTGTTTCCCACTTATGAAGCACTTGGTATGCTTGGATTGGCGCAAGTCGAAAAGGGAGACATTACACTCACGCCGCTTGGTGTGCGCTATGCGGAGGCTGAGCACACACTCAGGCAGGAAATCTTTGGCCAGCAATTGCTGACGCACGTCCCGCTGGCTTCACATATCCGGCAGCAACTGGAAGCAGAACCGAGCGGCGCATTGCCGGAGAAGCAATTTCTGGAGTTGTTGGAAGAATTTTTAAAAGCCGATGAAGCCAAGCGTGTACTCGAAATTGCCATTGAATGGGGGCGCTACGGCGAAGCCTACGAATACGACTTTCATACCGGTCGGCTGAAGCTTCCTGACCAAGCGGAGGAATAGGCGTCGACCGCGGCGCACACTGTCGATGGCAGATGAAACCACACTGAGCCGGCCTGGCTGGCGCCACAGCCACGTCATATAGCGACTGACGAGTTCTGCAATGGCCTTGGCGAGCTAGAGCGCATTTCATAAATGCAAAGGGAACATGAGGCTTTATGTAGAGTCGTACGGCCAACTTTGCAACAGTCATGGTGCAATCATGGCCGCTCGGTATTCAGTGGATTTACGCCGCAGAATTGTGCAGGCGTGTGAAAGAGGAACGCAATCGCAACGCGAGGTGGCAGAGTTTTTCAATGTCAGCCTGTCCTTCGTTGAATCTCTTCTGCAATATTACCGTCGCAGCGGGGGTGAGTTGGTTCGGCCGCAGCGCCGGCGCGGCAGGCACGCTCTACTTGACGATGCGTGCCGTGAACGATTACGGCACTGGCTGCACGAACAGTCCGACATGACCTTGAAGGAATTGGTCGAGCGTCTGCACGGCTGCACAGGCATGACCGTGAGCGAGCCGACTATGTGCCGAGTGCTGCATCAGATGGGCATGCGTCGAAAAAAAAGACTGTCCATGCCACAGAACGGGACAGCTTGCGCGTACGTGTGGCACGCCGCCGATACCGCAGGAAAATCGCAAAATACTCGGTCAAAAGGCTGAAATTTGTCGACGAGTCTGGATTGAACATTGCTATGAGCCGGCGCTATGGAAGGGCCGAGCGCGGCAGGCGCGTGCATGATGCGGTTCCCAAGAACTTCGGACGCAATGTCACCATTCTTGGCATGTTGTCCTGGTATGGCATGCATGCCGTCATGACGGTCGAAGGCGCTACCGATGCCGCCGTATTCCGTGCCTACGTGGGGCAGGTTCTGGCTCCAACCCTGCGACCTGGCGATGTAGTGGTGATGGACAACCTGAGCGCGCATAAAATCCAGGACATTGAAGCCATGATTACGGCTACTGGCGCGGAATTAGTCTACCTGCCGCCATATTCTCCCGATTGGTCTCCGATTGAACCCTGCTGGTCCAAAATCAAAACGCGCCTGCGCGGCATGAAAGCCCGAACCCGTGAAGCGCTAGATATGGCACTGACGAAAGTCATTAACAAAATCAGTAATAGCGACGCCAGAGGCTGGTTTGCCCATTGCGGCTATTCCCTACACTAATTTGAAAACCGCTCTAGAAGAAGACTATCTACACGCCATGAATATACCCGCCTCTGAACGCTTCGCGTTGTCGTAGGCGGTTTCTCGTTTCACAGACTGCAGCACACGCGAACCAGACTGCTTTCGCGTGCGTCTGACGCGCGTCTCCACGAGCGTGGGCGAACCGAGGTCCGCCGGTTCGGAGCATCCCGCCCCTACCTCTTTCTTCTGTTGCTGCTTCGTGGTGACGCCAGCTGTGCTGGCGCAACCAGGCTGCCGTGTGGTCGTCCTTTGGCTCGATGGCGCCATCGTCGTACGAGAAAGACAGATGCCAGCGGCCGTGCTCAATGGAAAGATGAACGCTGTTCGGCGGCTGGAATGGCACGTGCACGTGAAACGGGATGGTGCCGACCGGGTGTTTCTGCGTGCCGATCTCGAGCGCATAGTCGCCGGCGGGCACCTCGCCCTTGCCCACCGCTGGCAGGCGGAACAGTTCACGGGTGATCGACACCGCCCGCCTGCCATGGCGTTGCTTGAACCCTGGGCGGCCCGCCAGCTTTTTGAAGAAGCGCTGATAGGCCTGGTACCACGTTGCTGCGCCATTGCGCAGGATCTGGCTGGGCATGCTACGGATCCAGTCAATTGCGTTCGCGTGGAAGTGGCAGTAGACCTGATCAACCGGAGGATGCTGTCCCGCCAGCGCCAGGCACTTGCGCGCGAACGTGCGGAAGTACCGGTCCTCGCCACTGTGGGCGGTGTCGATGAATTCCTGCGCGCCGATCCACTGCCAGAGAGTGTCTTGCAGCGCGGGGGCGGGATAGCAGCGCAGGCGTTTTCCGGTTTGCATGCAGCGATGCGATCTTGGGCCGCATGGAACCTCAAGCCATCACATCGGCGTCGCATGCCGTATTTGCGCTTCAGCTACCTATCGTGTTCGTCACGAAATACCGGCGCAAGATCCTGCATCCCGAGACGCAGGACTCCCTGCGCGGTACGTTCGAGGAGATTCTCCTGGAATGGCGCTGCTCGAATTTGGCGCCGGAGAGGATCATGTCCATTTGCTGGTGAGCATTCACCCGGCGCTCAATATCTCGACGTTGATGAACAACCTGAAGACGGCTACCGCCAGGCGCGCGCAACCGGTTTCCGCAGCATCTCGCGCAGTGCTACGGGAAGCCGTATTTCTGGCACCGGGCCTATTATGTGGGCAGCGTCGGCGGCGCTTCTCTGGAGGGGGTGAAACAGTACGTCGCCAGCCAGAGTCAGGTGGAACGCCCGCGGTCCCGCTACCCCCCTCCCGGCTGGCGCCCAGGCAGGGGAATGCGTGAAACCTTTATGTTCAAGTTCCTGATAACGTCGTAATCGCTATCGTCAATGGGTAGAAAGCGAATGCCATGCATGTCGCCGAGAACGGTTTTACTTGGCTCACTTTGGCGAAAGAAGGTGGCACGAATTTTTTCCTTCACGTCCTGACATAATTCACCGCGGTAGACAAATGGATCCATCGGTACGGGGGCCGAACGCCACAGCACGCGAAAATCGCCTTTTCTTGCTGTTCCGTTATTAACCAAGTAAAAGGTGCAAGCTGGATATGAAGGCAGCGTCTACCCGACCGTCTAGTAGCGCTTCCGCCGCAAGTTGATGACTTCCAGCATATGAAATGCTTGCAAAATGGGTGTGCAATGGCCCTTGTAGAACGCGGCCGAAATACAGTCGTGGTATTTTATTCCCGGAAGTGCTTTCAGGGTCCACTAGTGCCAGGCGCTTTCCCCTCAAGTCGTCATACGTCCGGAAAGGCTTCTTGGCCAGTACAACCAGCATCGAATAATAGAATGCGCCCTCTTCCTGAAATGTACTTGCCTGTTGAGAGAAAGTGGCGAAAGGTGTGATTTTTGAGTTTCTTCCCTTTACGGCAATATACGCTGCCGGGCCAAGCCGTGCGACATGGACCGCGCCACTGGTGAGCGCTTCAATCACTGCGCCGTATGAAGCTGGCGTCACAACATCCACCGGCACACCAAGAGATTCACTTAATTCCGTCAACAGCGGCCGGAATCGCGTAAGGTCCTGTTCGACGCTACCTTCAGGCACCATGGAATAAACGAGACGCTTTGGCCTTTCACAGCCAGAGGCGCTAGAACCCACCACGCCCATCAGCACTAGCGGCATGAAAAAAGAGAAAAGGAACCTTACCAACGGCTTATGCATAAGCACGCATACTCTCTACAGGAAGACGGCCGAAATTTTGCAAGCTCACAGCAACATCTGACGCCGGAGCGGGCCGATGAAAATAGAATCCCTGTACTTCGTCACAACCGGCCGTTTTTAAATGCACGACTTGCTCTTTTGTCTCAACACCTTCAGCGACGACTTTCAAGCCGAGATTGTGGGACAGGGCGATCGTTGAGGAGACGATCATCGCATCGCTCGTATCGTTACGGATGTCGCGAATAAAGGACCGATCAATTTTCACCGCACTGATCGGCAACTGCTTCAAATGGCTGAGGCCGGAAAAACCCGTGCCATAATCGTCCAGAGAAATTTGAATGCCTGCTTGCTGAAGCTTTTCCAATACGCGTTGCGCCGTCTCCGGGCACTCCAGAAAACAGCTTTCGGTCACTTCTATCTCAATTAGCTCTACCGGGATATTTTTTTCCCGGATATTGCTCAAGATGACGTCCACCAGGCTGTCATCAGACAACTGCCTGGCGGATATATTGATGGCAACTGGTAAGAGAGGATTTCCGGCGTCACGCCACTGCGCAAGCTGTGTGCACACTGCCGTGACGATCCAATGCCCCAACGGCGTAATGTAATTATGCTCTTCTGCAATGCCGATAAAATCGCCAGGAAAAATCAGGCCATGTTTGGGATGCTGCCAGCGCAGTAATGCCTCCATGCCGACGGGGCGAAGATCCTTAAGGGAAATGCGCATTTGATAATGAAGACAGAACTCGTTGTCCCTGATCGCACGTCGGAAACGCGTGAGTAGTTCCAGGGAACGTGCGGAGGACGTATTAAGTGAATCGTCATAGAAGCGATATTTTCCTCGACCACTCCGCTTCGCACTGTACATTGCCGCATCGGCATTCAAAATCAGGGTATCGATGTCCTGTCCATCCCTTGGGCAGAGGGCAATGCCGATACTGGGTGTCGTATCAACACTATGTCCATTCATCTCAAGATATGGCGCCGACAGGCAATCAACCAGCTTTTCCGCAATCTTGCTCGCCCGCTCCTCCGAGTTCAATTCAGAAACGAGGATGATGAATTCATCTCCACCAAATCGGGCCACCAAATCGTACTCGCGCAATGCGCCACGCAGGCGTTCTGCCACTGCCTTGAGAAGAAGATCACCGACGGCATGCCCAAGCGTATCGTTAATTGCCTTGAATTTATCCAAATCCAGGAAGTAGACCGCATATAAATTTCGGCTTCTCCGCGCGCGCGCCAGCTCAACTGTCGCAAGCTCATAAAACATCATGCGATTCGGAAGGCCTGTCAAAAAATCATGCGACGCAAGCTGGAAGGCTCGTGCCTTTTCCTGCTCAAGCTGTTCGATGAGCGCCTGCTTTTGCACTTCCGACTCTGTGAGTTCCTGATACAGCCTGCGCTGGCGTTGAGCCAAAACTGTCAGGCCCGCTGAAAGCAGAATGGTTACGACCGACATAAGTATGCCTCGCCAAAGGTAGCTTCGGTGACGCTCCGTCAACTCCCCCTCCACGGCAACACTGTCTCGTGTAATGGCAACTGCGATCGGAAACCGATCCAATATGTGGTAGCTCCCAATGCGGGTAATATTATTTGCCTGCGATGCTACTTCGATGCGTCCCAATTTCTTGCCGCGGCCAATGACGCCGCTGTAACTCGACAGGGCATCATGGTCGCTATCTGACACCATTCCACCGCGTATTTCAAACAGCTGCTGCCCATGAAAATCCAGCACTTCCAATGCGGTATCTTTACTACTGGTCGACTCTTTATATAAGCGTAGAAGATAGCCAAGATCGATATTTGCGGCGAATACACCGATTGGCTCGTCGCCGGAGACAATTGGTACCGCGACGGGAATGGTCCAATTTGCCGCTGGCCGCCCGATGAAAGGACGACGTTGCCTGTGGAGCGCGCTGCTGTCCTGCAGGACGACACGGACTAGCTCCCGCATTTCAGGCTCTATCTCGCCACGTGATGATACGTACTTCAGCTCGGCGTTCGAACCGAAAACCGCAAGCCGCAAATACGCGGAGTCCCCAAAGGTAAGGGGTGCAGGAATCGATGGCGTGTCGCCATTCGGTTTCAGTGCACTGCTGCTTAACTGTGCGTACAGAAGCGCACGTCCAAAGACCTCGTCGATGTCGGCGGCGACAATAGAAGAGATATTTTGGCTCGCCAGAATCGATTGCTCTACCGCTTGCCGCCTTTCGCCCAGCACTAAAGAAATGGTGATCAGCCATATGATTGCAAGACAAAGTACGGCGAGGAGGATAGTGCCGACGACAAGCCAGCGCCCCTCTTGCGCAATTGATTTTAAGGTACTGAACTTGAACGGCTGATACAAAATCATCGCCCTAGGGAGAAGCAGAAATGCAGTCGATTTTACTTTTGAAATATTTCCGGAGGACTACATTATTGCCATCTCCGTAGCAGCGCAAATAGTCATCAATCACGTGTAAAGCGGACAGATTGCCGCTGCTTCGGCGCGGCAATGTGATGGAGCCTATCCAGGCTTAAGCAGGAGGAATATGACAAAAACACGAACACGTGTTTGGCTTGTCATTGAATTGTCATATATGCATCCTAAACTGTAGGGCCCTAGGGATCATTCCTTCTATGAGCGCAAAAATAAAAGCAGTAGCACCAGTGCTGACTCTACCGTCTACCAACATATATTTAAACCGGGAGCTTTCGCAACTGGCGTTTAACCGCAGGGTTTTAGCGCAAGCAGAGGATGCGACTCTTCCTCTGCTCGAACGCCTGCGCTATCTGTGTATTGTCAGTAGCAATCTGGACGAGTTCTTTGAGGTTCGTATCGCCAGTCTGTTGGCCCATGATCGCATGGAGGGTAGAAAGTCCGAGCCCCCGGCGTTGACTGCCGCACTGGAGAGAACGAGCATCGAATGCCACCAACTCGTCGAACGCCAATACGAGTTGCTCAATCGGGATATCCTGCCGCAGTTGTCTGAAAAGGGAGTGCATTTATTACGGCATCACGAGAGAAATGATGCGCAACGCGCCTGGGTAAAAGAGTACTTTGATCGCGAAGTACGCCCCCTGCTAACACCAATTGCCCTCGATCCGGCACACCCCTTTCCGCAAGTCGTTAACAAGAGTCTTAACTTTATTGTCGAGTTATCTGGAAAAGATGCTTTCGGCCGTGGCACAGGCATTGCCATCTTAAAGGCTCCACGAGTATTGCCGCGGGTAATTCGCCTGCCTGACCATCTATCAACGAACGGTGTTGTATTTTGCCTCCTGTCGTCCGTCATTCATGCACATATTGCAGATCTATTTACCGGGCGCGAAGTCGTTGCCTATTCCCAGTTCCGTGTGACGCGCAACAGCGACCTGTGGGTCGACGAGGAAGAGGTCAAGAACTTGCGACAGGCATTGCAGAGTGAGCTGCAAAGTCGTCAATTCGGTTTTGCTGTCCGCCTCGAGGTCGCACGGAATTGTCCTCCGCATTTGGCTTCCTTCCTGCTCGAACAATTCTCCATCGACAAGAGCCGGTTATACGCCGTAGACGGTCCTGTTAATATGGTCCGCCTGTTGGAATTGATCAATAGCGTCCAGCAGCCGATACTGCATTTCCCCGCTTTCCAGCCCGGGCTGCCGCAGACGCTGGTTGACGGTGACATGTTTGCATTGCTGCGCAAGCGCGACGTGTTGCTGCATCATCCGTTCCAGTCGTTTCAGCCGATTGTCGAATTTATCCGTTGCGCCGCGCTCGACCCGAATGTCGTCGCAATCAAGCAGACCATCTATCGTACCGGCATGAATTCCTCGCTGATGGAGTCACTCATCATCGCGGCGCAGCGTGGCAAGGAAGTGACCGTAATTGTGGAGTTGATGGCGCGCTTCGATGAAGAGGCAAATATCAACTGGGCCGAGCGGCTCGAGCGCGTCGGTGCCCAGGTGGTTTATGGGGTGGTAGGGCTGAAAACGCATGCCAAACTCGCACTAGTTTTGCGCCGCGAAGCCAGCGAATTGCGTCACTATGCGCACCTTGGCACCGGCAACTACCATCCGACGACGACCAAGTTTTATACGGATTTTGGCTTGCTGACTGCACATCCGGCGCTGACGGCGGAAGTCAATGAAGTCTTCATCCACTTGACCAGCCTTACCAAGCCGAAAAAACTGAACTACCTTTGGCTGGCGCCATTTGACTTGCAAAAGGAAATCATCCGCGCCATTCGAAATGAAGCGGCAATTGCGCGCGAAGGTCGCCCTGCCCGCATTATTGCCAAGATGAATGCGCTGCTGGACGAGTCAGTGATCCGAGCGCTTTATGCAGCCTCTGCCGACGGCGTCAAAATCGACTTGATCGTACGCGGCGCATGTGCACTCCGCCCCGGAGTGCCGCATCTATCGGAAAACATACGCGTACGTTCGATTGTCGGCCGGTTTCTGGAACATAGCCGCATCTATTTTTTCCGTAACGATCGAAAGAATGACGTCTATCTTGCCAGTGCCGATTGGATGAACCGCAACCTCTTCCGACGCGTTGAAGTGGCATTTCCGGTATTGGATCCGAAACTGAAACGGCAAGTAATCGCCCAAGGCTTGAATCCCTACTTGAAGGACAACACCAACTCCTGGGAATTGGTATCCGACGGAAGCTACCGCAAGCGCAAGCCCATCGGCAAGCAACGTGCTTTCTGCGCGCAGCAATACCTCGCGCAGACACTCGGCGCCTAAAGCGTATGGCGAGAAAGGAGATGCGATGGAACTCATTTTATGGCGTCATGCTGAGGCTGAAGCAGGCGACATCGACCAACCCGATGCCGCGCGGGCTCTCACGCCAAAAGGACAGAAGCAGGCAGCAAAGATGGCCGAATGGCTGGATCGCGTTTTACCCAATACCTGCCGCGTCCTGACCAGCCCAACCACGCGGACTGTACAAACCGCATCAGCGCTGGGACGCAAATTCAAGATCATGCCTCACCTCGGGCCGGATTCCACGGCCGAAGAGGTATTAGAAGCCGCTCACTGGCCGACCAGCCGAGAGCCGGTATTAATAGTCGGACATCAGCCGTTTCTTGGCCAAATCGCCGCGTTGCTGATTACAGGTCAGCGCGATGAGTGGACCTTGCGTAAGGGGGCCATCTGCTGGATCGCGCAGCGGGTAAAAGATGAGACGGATGCCAATTTCATCAGGGCGGTCATGGGTCCCGACTTGGTCGGAAAGTGATGCCCACGATGCAGAAGAAATAGCCCCGGGACGTCATGAAGCTCTTTGCAACACCGAACACAGAAGCCATTGGCCATTGGTTGACGCCGTGATGCGGCAGGCCCATTTCCCTGCAGCGTTCGTTATGGCGAACAATGGCGAACGCCTTCCTATTTCAATTTCCTGCAGGAGAGGCACAGCATTACGAGCATGATACCGCTGTAAATCCAATAATCGATCGGTGCCCGCCAAAACCAATGCTTGTGCCACGCAATCGACTCCGGATGAAAGCGTGACAATCCATACGCAGGATTGAGCACGAACCAAAGGAAGTCTTCGACAATCCAAAACAGCATGATGCAGGCAAGGACACGGAGTTCTGCCTTTAACGACCAGCGTCCCATAAAAAACAGTGGGAAATGAAAGAACAGCGCGACGAAGGGGAATACCCAGGCGTGATAGCCGGTCATAGGACGGCCGCCCCAGAAGATATCAAGCAACCAGTGCTGCTCGATACGCCAGGTCGGCAGGTTGGCAGCCCAGCCGGCGGCACCTTCGATCTGAATTTCGATATTTGCAAAAAAATAGGCGAGAAGAATGACCCATGCCAGCGTGAGCACCAGGTGCAGGCGACGATTAGTGCGTTGCATGTGAATCGCGTGGCATTGATTTTCCGAGAACGACATCCAGTACATGATCGGCCGCCGCACTGCGGGCGATTGCCTTGGCCTTGTCGCGCATCTCCGCGAGTCTTTCGGGATGCTGCAGCAGATAACGGACGCGGTAGGCGAGCGATGCAGCGTCGTTCGCCTTGAAGGCGACGCCCTGCTCCAGCAAAAAATCGGCATTACACTCTTCCTGCCCCGGGATCGGGGCCGTCAGAATCATTGGCAGCCCCATGGCCAAGCATTCCGATGTAGTCAACCCGCCCGGCTTGGTAATCGCCAGGTCGGCGCAAGCCATCAAGCGCTCGACACGATCGGTAAATCCCTGTGCCAGTATGCGACCGGGATGCAGCACCGCCAGGCGCTGCAGAGCGGACAAGGCGACCGCGTTTTTTCCGGCCATGACAATGAGTTGAAGATCCGGATCGAGCGCTAGCAGGTCGGCCGCGGTCTCATCCAAACGCCCAAGCCCAGCGCCTCCTCCCATCAGCAAGAGCGTCGTTTTCTGTGGAACAAGTCCAAATTCTGCAGCACATTCGGTTCGGCTATGATGCTGCCCGAACGCCGGCATGACTGGAATACCAGTGACATGAATGGCGTCTGGCGCGATACCTTGTGCGCGCATATGAAAGGCCACTTCCTCGTTGCCCGCAAAATAGCCCGCCATATTCGGTTGCACCCACATTGCATGCAAGTCGAAATCAGTTACCTGTACCCATACCGGAGAGCCGAAATGTCGCTTCCCTCCGGGGTTCGCCAGCCACTCTGCGGGCATAAAATGCGTGCAAATGATCGCATCCGGCCGAAATAATGCGATTTTTTCCATCAGGCGGCGCGACGCCATCCGCTCGATTGCCCGTCGCACGGTTTGCCACGGGCTGTCCGACGGCACTTTATCGCTTATCCGGTACAGATATCCCCAGATAGCCGGATACCGCTGAACAAGAAAAATATAGAAATCCGTGTACAAGCGGCGAAAGAGCGATGGCACGACGCTCATCACATCGAGGTGCATCGCCGTTATATCAGCCCCATACATCGCGGCATGCGCACGGATTGATTCGGCTGCACGCACATGGCCTGCGCCGGCGGAAACGCTCAACAGCAAGATCCGCCTCCTGCGCAGCGAAGCAGGGGCAAGCACTCCCACGTTCGGTGCGGCATCTGACAAGCACTGCTTACGATATATCGTTTGCATGGTCTTCCATCTCAAGCCAACGACGACTGTGCCGCCTCACCCCCCTGGGCAGTACGGGCGAGATGCAGATTGGCCAGGAATTGCTGTGTGGCGGCGCTCCACGAATACTGCAGCGCATGTAGTCGCACAGCCTTGCGGCACAGTTGGCGTGCCGCAAGGCAGGCGCGTTCCAGGTCGTGGTCCAGCACGCCGGACCGCCCATGCGAGACGACGTCGAGAGGCCCGTCTACTGGATACGCAGCCACCGGTGTGCCGCATGCCATCGCTTCAGCCATGACAAGGCCGAACGTGTCTGTACGGCTAGGGAACACGAAGACGTCGGCGCAGTTGTAATACGGCACAAGCTCGTCGTTGTTACGCGCGCCAAGGAAGCGAACTCCGGGATAGCGGCGCTGCAGCTCTTCACGCATGGGCCCGTCACCAATCACCCATTTGGAACCAGGCAGGTCGAGCCGCAGGAAGTCCTCGACATTCTTTTCCACCGCGATCCTGCCGACATACAGGTAAAGCGGACGCGCAATGCCGGTTTGGTCCACCTGGGCTGGACGGAACAAGCCGGTGTCGACGCCACGCCCCCACAGGACGAGATGGCGAAAGCCCCGTTTTTCAAGGGAGCGCAGGATACCGGGAGTGGGCACCATCACTGCTTTAGATGGCCCGTGAAACCACTTGAGCCAGCGATAGGTGAGCGTCATGGGAATGAGCGAACGGGCCCGCACGTATTCCGGAAAGCGCGTATGGTAAGAGGAGGTGAAGGCCAGCCCGTGCTTCAGGCAATGGCGGCGCGCAGCCAGCCCGATTGGCCCCTCAGTCGCGATATGGATACAATCCGGTTCAAGATTCTCCAGGATTGACGCCACCTTGCGGTAGGGATTACATGCGAGGCGGATATCAGGATAGGTTGGGCAAGCGAACGTCTTCATACCCGCTGCGCTGACCACTTCGACCTCGTGTCCGGCGTTACGCAGGCACTGACGCGTAGCGACCAGCGTGCTAACGACCCCATTGATTTGCGGTGACCAGGCATCCGTTACGATGGCAATACGCATACTTCACCTAATTCCTCTTGTTTAGCGTGAATCGGCGGCATGACGATTTCGTGCCAAGTCACCAGGCGAAGTTCGCCGGAAAGATCCTCGACGAGCGCCGTTAGGCTCTCGACCCAGTCACCGTCATTGCAATAAGTAATGCCCTCGATATCCCGGATTTCCGGTTTGTGTATATGGCCGCAAATAACGCCATCGACATTTCTCTTCCGCGCTTCGCTTGCAAGCGCATGCTCGAACGAGCTGATGTAACTGACGGCGTTCTTGACTTTCAGCTTCAGGTACTGGGAGAGCGACCAGTACGGCAAGCCAGCACGTGCTCGCCATTTGTTAAATACCTGATTGATCTTCAGGATCAGGGTGTAGAGGGTATCGCCCACGTACGCAAGCCATTTTGCGCACGCGATGACGCCGTCAAAGCGGTCACCGTGTAGAACCAGCATCCGTTTCCCCTGCGCTGTCACATGCACCAGTTCGTCGCGAATCCGGATTCCGCCAAAATCAAGATCGATAAATTGGCGGATCGCTTCATCATGATTCCCGGGGATGAAGATGACTTCGGTGCCTTTTTTTGCTTTCTTCAGCACGCTTTGCACCACGTTATTGTGTATCTGGTCCCAGTACCAACGACGTTTCAATTGCCAGCCGTCGACAATATCTCCGACCAAGTAGAGCGTGTCGGATTCGGTATGTTGCAGGAACTCCAGCAAGCGCGCTGCCTGGCATCCTGTCGTCCCAAGGTGCACGTCGGATATCCAGATGGCTCTGAATCGCGTTACCGCCCGCTTCCCGCGCGATTTCAAGAAGTGCGGATCGAGGAAATCGTCTGCCGGTTTCATCGCGACCTCGCTTTACCGAATGCATGGCACGCCTTGCGCTCATCCGATGCAAGGCACCCGCCTGCAAGCCAAAGCGACTGCGGCAAGCCGGATCGATGTTCTTCGTGCTGACTTCCATGGGCGAGCGCACAGCCTCGAACAAGTCTCGAGACCAACTGCACGCTGTCAACTGCGGTGGGATGGGATCGCATCCAATGTCCTCATTGATTCGACAATGGAAGCGTAACTGTGGATTACTGCATGCGAATGACAGCTGCATGTCATCTGGATGACATGCAGCCAGGAGAAAACCGGAACGGGCGCCCCGGCAGCACCGCCGAGTGTTACTTGCTTTTCTTCGGCCGTCCTGCTTTTAACGCTGGCAGACCGGTCAGCACTTCCCTAAGCTTTTCGATTTGCAGTTGACGAATCAATGCGACGCCAACACGGAGGAGTTCGCTTTTTTTGACTTCAATGCCTGCCTTCAGGCACGCCTTTTTTACGTCGCTAAGAATGGCATATTCATCTTCCGGCATGGTGAAGCTATCCCGGACCAGCTTGATTTTCTTGACCTTCTCTTTTTGCGCCGCCTTGTCCGTGGCTACCGCCTTTGCAGCGGGCTTAACGGGTGTAGCAGCCTTCACGGCCTTGGCCGGCGTTGCCAGGTCGGCCGCAGCTTCGGTTTTTTTGCGCACTGGCTTCTTTTCGGTTGCAGCAACAGGTGTGGATGCAGATGTCTTTGCCATAATTTTCCTCTAGTTTTAAATTGTATAAATAATATATATCGTTTATCTCATTTTTTCAAATCGGGGAATTGAGCATGGCATAACAAACAACATCTGCAGCCCCCATAAAACCATACCAACCAATAGGATCGGACTGCATCTGCTGCGCCAACGCTCCATCACGACCGGCGTGAGCTCCTGGGGTCAATATTTGACGCGATGGATAATCTCTGCCGCAGCCATTTCCAGGGTCGCTTGTGACGTAGCACTTAGCGAAACAACTTCGTCACCCACCTCGTGCACGAACAATCGTCCGTTGCCGTTGGCCGAATACACCTCAGCGTTGCCGTATTCGTCAAGTTGTTCACGAAAGCGATCAAGGCCGCTGACGATCAATCAGTCGCCATCGTCCGTTTGTGTGGCGGGAATGAACCGATCACTCATGCTTGCAGATCTATTGCGGCGTGCCGCCGCACGCCGTTCAGGCGCAGCAATAGGCACTCTGTTGAGCATGCGCAGCTTCTGGCAGGCGGATGCTGGATGTTGTTGGGCGGGAGGTCCCCGGTTGGGCTCCGTCGGTCTGGGAGTGCTGAGCACCCGCTTCGGCTCGATTGCGCCCCCCCGGTATCGAGATCGCCATCCGTCCGACCTCTTCGGCAGCAGTAAAGCACGCGGCCAGCGTGTGGATGTCGCGCATGTTCATGCCAGCCTCGTCGCGAGTGAGAAAAAACCGGCCGCATTGGGACAACGCGTTCTCCCAATTGTTTGCCGGGCCATAAGCGCCCACGCCGATGGATTGCGCCGCCGCGCTGGCGTCCACGTGGGGGGCGATATCGAATGCCGGCGACAACACGAACCGGCTGGGGTAGCGCATCAGCCGCGCATGATGGCGCATGTGACCGTCGACGTTGCCGACCAGGATGTTAAACACCATGCGGCGAAACAGCTGATTGCAATCTATCGTTTTCGGCGATCACATCTTAGACAGTTGAGCGGTCATGTACGACGCAATATCGACATTGGCAGGGTCATGAAGGTGATGATGACACGTGCGTTCACCTCACGAATTGCTACGGATCGCCTTCATTTCACGCTCAGACGTGGAAACCGCGACGACGCTCAGCAGTCTTAATGATCGTCCGCATCGGACTCGCCCAGGCACCTTTGTACCCCAACGTTACCTGCTCGGAGGCCATTGTAATGCCCATACGTTCATTATCCAGTCCGACCGGCCCCGCAGGTTGGCCCGAGTTGCCATACGAAGCCTGGCGAGACACCTGCGAAACTTTGCATATGTGGACGCAGATCGTCGGCAAAATCCGTAAGGTCCAATCCCCCTGGGTCAATCACTCATGGAATGTCCCGCTGTATGTGACGGCCCATGGCTTAACCACCTCACCGATTCCCTACGGGAATCGCCTCTTCCAGATCGATTTCGACTTTGTAGACCATCAACTTGCGATTCAATGCAGCGATGCCCCTACCGAAGTGATACCCTTGGTGCCCCGTTCGGTAGCGGATTTTTACCACCAATTGTTTTCCCGATTGTCAGCACTTGGCCTGGACATCAAAATTCATGGCGCTCCCAATGAAGTTCTGAATCCGGTTCCATTCCAGGAAGACACCAAACACGCCTCCTATGATTCGGAGGCAGCCAATCGGTTCTGGCAGGTTCTGGCCCAAGCGGATCGGGTATTCAAGCAATTCCGTGGCCGCTTCATTGGCAAATGCAGTCCGGTACATTTCTTCTGGGGCAGCTTCGATCTGGCATTGACGCGCTTTTCCGGGCGGCGGGCGCCCGCGTTCTCCGGCAGCGTGCCGAACTGCCCGGACTGGGTGATGCGCGAAGCCTATTCGCATGAAGTCTGCAGTTGTGGCTTCTGGCCAGGCAGCGATGCGTTGCCTTTGCCGATCTTTTACACCTACGCTTACCCTGAGCCGGCCGGCTTCAATACCCATCGGGTCATGCCAGAAACGGCACGGTATGACCCCAATTTTCGCGAATTCATCTTGCCCTACGAAGAGGTTAGGCATGCATCCTCGCCGGATCAGATGTTGCTGGAATTTTTGGAGGATGCCTATGCCGCGGCAGCTACGCTGGGTAAGTGGGACCGTCAGGCGTTAGAAACGACTGAGCCCATCTACCATACTTGACGAAAAGCGTGCCATCACCGAGTAGTCGCTCACGTTCCCCGGCTGCCCCCGAACCCGCGTTGACACGGCACGCCCAGAGTGATCGATAGAAAGCGGGCAGTTATCAGGACTGCCTTGTATCCCCTGCGATCAGGATTTGTGGGTAATGACAAGCCCTGAACGCCGCGGCTTGCCACGCTTCTGGTCATCAGCGTCACTTCCTGTCGCCGGGTATAAATGTGCCGAACTCTTTCCACGTGCAGGGCTGCGTCGGCCTGGTGTCATGCCAGAATGGAAGTGACTGATTATCCGCCGGACTTCACCGTCATCTCCATGCCCACCTCGTTCCACCAACCTTTCTCTTTTTCAATCCAATACAAAACCGTCGGATGCTGGACAGCTAATTCTCGCTTGAACTCCAGTTCGATGCGGCTCTTCATTTTTAGACGTAGGCCGCTCACTTCAGTGTCGATCCGTGCATGCATGAAAGTGATCGCGAGCCGCAATGCCAGAACCGCTTTGGTGAAATCGGCATCACGCAGGGCCTCCGATACTTTGCGCAGGTTGCCCTTGTGCGCAAGAACCAATGTGCTGAGAAATCGCTGCTCGCGTGCCGTAAATCCAGGAAGGTCGGCATTCTCGAGCATATATGCTGCGTGTTTGTGGTACCCGGTATGTGAGACCGCAAGTCCGATTTCATGTAGCAAGCCGCCCCAGTAAAGATATTTCGCGAACGTATCGTCCTGCGGCTTGAGCTGGCTGTACAACGTGGTTGCGAGCGTCGCAACGCGCGAGGCGCGATCCTCATTGACATGAAAACGGTGCATGAACTCAAGCACCGACTGTTCGCGTCGGTCCCGTCTCGTGGCGCGCAGCTGCAAGTCCCACAGCACTCCCATGCGAAGGCCGGCATCCACGGCCGTAAGGGATTCAATACCAAGTTCCTGCATTATGCCGATCAGAATGGTCAACCCACCTATCATTGGAGTGACACGCTCCGGCTTGATGCCCAGCAGGTCGACCTGACTGACATGGCCAATTCGTAGTAGACGGACCTTCAGTGCCTCGAGATTGTCCAGCGACAGCGTGCGATCCCCGATCGCATTTTTTGACAAGGCGTCGGATATCGTCCGTATCGTTCCGGAGGAACCGTAAACGTGGCCCCATTGTTGGTGGCGGAATGGCTCTGCCCCATCTTCAAACACTGAACGTGCCGACAAAACCGCCGCATTAAGCCCAGCAGCGTCGATCTGCGCATCCCTGATGAACGCTTGCGCCTGCCCGACGGTTCCGATGCTAAATGATTCGACCTGAAGCACATCATGGCCACGACCAAGAATTAATTCCGTCGAACCTCCACCGATATCCACGACCAGTCGCGTCTCGCTCGAAGAATCAAGCGTGCTTGCAACGCCCATGTAGATCAGCCGTCCCTCCTCCTCGCCCGAGATGATCTCGATCGGATATCCAATTGCTCGTTCCGCCGCGGGCAGGAATGCGACGCCATTCTTCGCGATACGCAAGGTATTGGTCGCGACGACTCGCACCGCATCGAGCTTGTAGCCGTCAAGAATGGACTTGAAATTTGCGAGGCACTGCACTGCCTTCTGCATCGCCTCACCAGTCAGGTTTCCGTCATTGTCGAGACCTGCAGCAAGGCGAATCGGATCCCGTGCGCTCTTGACTATGCGGATTGCCTCTCCATCGTACAGCCCAACATGCAGGCGAAAACTGTTGGAACCTAAATCTACTGCAGCAAACATCCCAATTCCTCTTTCTAGCGATCAGCGATACCGCTGCGGAAATACCTGAATAACTCGAGCCCTGAATATGGCGACTCTACCATCAAATCTGATGTACCCCCGGGGGGCTATCGCGAACATTGATCGCTTGCCTGGCCGGAGGCCATGCCTCCCTTTGGATAGGGGCCGCGCTGCATGCAACGTTTGCCACAAGAACTCATTCATCAATAGCGACGGCGCACAATCATAAAACACGCGACAGGAACGACGCCGATAAAACGATGGCCATTATCCTACTAGCGCATCAGTATCCGGCGGAATTTGTTCAGCCCTGCCAAGCACGCGTGATCTTCCGTCGCCGCGGGTATGGACGCAGCCCCGCCCCTCCTGGGCATTCGGTCTGACATGCGCTGTTCTGTGCGGTGCAATCAGTGAGTGCGCCACGATGGAACTTTATGCCTCGGCGGGGGGCAATCTCCCGCCTGCGCATCCCGCGCTTGCGTTTTCGCGACCATGTAAATGAGCAGTAAACAATATCCAATTACGACAAGGACATTCATCCACAAACTCGTGCTGTTGAGGCACGAAAAGGCAACCACGGGAAAGCCGAGCCCTTGCAGTCCATACCCACCGAGATAGCAGGAAGTCATCAGGCTGCAGGCTGTGACGAGGGGCCACGTGCTTCGGTAAAGCAGCAAAAGCAAGGTAATGATAAAGAACAGAAAATATGCCAGGACGTGTCCGCCGCTAAAGTGGATCAACAGTGTCGAAAACCATGCGCTCGCCATAGCGCTATATATGCCTCCTATTGCCCGTCCTGGACGGTATCGCCAGAGCAGCGCGGCCACGAATGCAACAGGGCTCGTGAAGAGCAAGGCGTCAGTCCAATTACCGGCGATGAGCATCGGGGAAGCGCCTGTATCAGAACAGGCCGGTGGCAGCGTTTGGCCGTGTCCGTAAATATAAGCTACGCTGCTAATCAGTGGGCTTAATGCCGCAAGCAGGAAGAAAAATAACCTGTCCGCCCGGGTACGTGCTTGTCGCAATGAATGATCTTCGGTCATCACCATGATTATTCTTGCCCATGCACGGTCACCGTCGCCTCGCCGCAGTAGCAGTCACCATTTTTACCGCGAATTTTCTCCCTCCGTTCCAAGACTTGCCGCTTTTGGGCGAGCGCCACACATCTTCGAAGGTGTCTTGCGGCATGTCGGAATGACGCATGAGACTGTGTGGCGCACCTATCGATTCCAGCACAGCACACCTGCTGATTTTCAAGAAGTCACGATTAACGTAAGTACGCTTTCCTTTTAAATCTGGCTTCGTGACGATAATGTCACCGTCGTTCAATACATAGTCTGTAGTGACCACCGGCAGATGGGCGCGCATCTTGGTAAGGTTTGCGTTCAACTCAAGGAAGCATCGGTAGATGCACAATATGAAGGTCATTGTATTTTGGAAATATTTCTTCCATATGACCGCCCTATACCGAGAGGTGCCATAAAGAATTCAATCTCGCAACCGGATAAGCCTTCCGATCTTTGCGAAGCGCAGGCATCAAAGGGCTTGGGCCAGGCTTCCCGTGCTCAATCTCGACGAGGACGTTGCGCTCTTGCTCAGAGTGCTGCTTTCCATTGCATTAGGTGCATTGCTCGGATCACATTAGCGTGTCATCCGACCAGAACCGGACACGTTGTCGATGATGGCCTTGGCCGGGTCCACCTGCATAGCGGCTTTCCTGTTGATCGGAATGACGGCCGCGCAACTAATTCAGCGATTCCTGTTCCTTTCGCACGGTGGGGCAGGGATTTCCTGTGTTCTGTTCATGAGGCTTGTCACCCAACGGCGAATGCGCGATGTGGAACTCTTGCGATGCGTTGGTCTTGCTGCCAGGGTCGACATGACATCCCGCCTTGGAAGGGTGGTCTCCGCCTTGCTGATCATCGGCTTGGCCTAAGTGGCCGTT
The DNA here is from genome assembly GCF_000818395.1 of Noviherbaspirillum autotrophicum. GTDB lineage: Bacteria > Pseudomonadota > Gammaproteobacteria > Burkholderiales > Burkholderiaceae_D > Noviherbaspirillum > Noviherbaspirillum autotrophicum. The sequence goes on from NZ_JWJG01000028.1 coordinate 2,810,116, forward strand.
ACGTTCCTGCATCGCAAGTCTTGGGAAGCGTATTGTCGCGCCGAATAGCCCAACAGTTGGGTGGGGCATGAGGCCGTAGCCCGCGCCTTGCCGCGAGATGGAACGCATTTGACGGTCGCCGCTCGCTATGAACCGCCCCGGAAATCGAGGAGGCTCCAATATTTGAGAAAATGGAGCCATGAAGAAGAAATCAACAAGATATTCGCCGGAGATCATGGAGCGCGCAGTGCGCCTGGTCTTCGAGAGCAGGGAGCAATACGAATCGCAGTGGGCGGCGATTGAATCGATTGCGGGCAAGATTGGCTGCACGGCAGAGACGTTGCGGCGCTGGGTTCGCCAGCAAGAGCGTGATACCGGCCAGCGTTCGGGGGCAACCACGACCGAGCAGGAACGGGTTAAAGCGCTGGAGCGGGAAGTCAAGGAATTGCGCCGTGCCAACGAGATTTTGCGCCTGGCCAGCGCATATTTCGCCCAGGCGGAGCTCGACCGCCGATCGAAATCATAAAGGCATTCATCGACGAGCACCGGGAGACCTTTGGGGTCGAGCCGCTCTGTGAAGTGATGCAGATCGCCCCGTCGGCCTATTGGCGCCATGCCGCCCGGTGTCGCAATCCGATGTTGAGAAGCGCACGCACCAAGCGTGACGAAGCCTTGATTCCCCACATTGAACGTGTGTGGCATGCCAACATGCGGGTTTACGGGGCGGACAAGGTCTGGAAGCAACTGCGCCGCGAAGGCAGCGACGTGGCGCGCTGTACGGTGGAGCGACTCATGCGCAAGTGCGGCCTGCGCGGCGTCATACGAGGCAAGGCAGTGCGTACTACGCAAGCCGACAAGGCAGCGCCATGTCCGCTGGACCGTGTCAACCGGCAGTTCAAGGCGACGCGTCCAAATCAGCTCTGGGTATCGGACTTCACCTATGTCTCGACCTGGCAGGGATTCGTGTACGTGGCCTTCGTGATCGATGTGTTCGCCCGGCGCATTGTCGGCTGGCGGGTCAGCAGTTCAATGCAGACGGACTTCGTACTGGACGCACTGGAACAGGCGCTGTACGCTCGGCAGCCGGAACGGGAAGGCGGCTTGATTCACCATAGCGACCGCGGCTCACAGTACGTGTCGATTCGCTACAGCGAGCGTCTTGCCGAAGCCGGCATCGAGCCGTCAGTCGGAAGCAAGGGCGACAGCTACGACAATGCGCTTGCAGAAACGATCAACGGGTTGTACAAGGCGGAACTGATTCACCGCCGTGCGCCATGGAAGACGCGGGAAGCCGTGGAGCTGGCAACGCTGGAATGGGTATCCTGGTTTAACCATCATCGGCTGCTGGAACCGATTGGCTATATCCCGCCGGCAGAAGCTGAGGCAAACTACTACCGGCAATTAACCGGTCAGGTCGAAATGGCCTGACTCACACCAACCGGCCTCCTCAAAAGCCGGGGCGGTTCAGCGCACAACTGGCAGGTAGCTGTCAGTGAAGTCAGGACATGCACTGGGGAATTACGAATAGTCGACCCAAACACATGATGTTTGCCGCTTTGGTTTCGAATTCCCCGGTGCGCCTGGGTTCGTCAACGAATACTCAGGGCGTGCCGCTTCGCCGGCTCTCTATATTGGCTTCGCAGAGCCCAGCTTGCATGTCTGTTTCCCCTACCCATCACAATCCCCTTCCAGGAGGTGATGATGAAGCATTCATCTTCCCCAAACAACCCGGCTTTCAGTGCCTATGTCGGCATTGACTGGGCTGATCGCAAACACGATTTCTGCCTGCAAGCTGCGGATTCAACGCGGCGTGAATCCGGCATCTTCGAACACTCGCCGCAGGCCATCGCTCATTGGGCCAACACCTTGCATCAGCGGTTTCGCGGCCGCATTGCGGTCTGTGTCGAGCTTGCGCGCGGCCCCCTGGTATCTGCCCTGCAGCGCCATGATTTCCTGGTGCTGTTTCCCGTGCATCCATCAACGTTGGCCACGTACCGTCAGGCGTTTGTTCCCAGTCGCGCCAAGGATGACCCGGGCGACGCCGAACTTGCGCTGGAGATTTTGCTGCGCCATCCCGAGCGATTGCATCCGATTGCACTGCAGAGTACCGACATGCGCGCGCTCGCAGCGCTAGTGGAGGCACGCCGGGGCCTGGCTGAGCAAACGCTGCGCATCACAAACCAGCTCGTCAGCACACTCAAGCAATATTATCCGCAAGTACTAGACTGGTTTGAAGACCGTAATACGCGTTTGTTCTGCGACTTCCTGACCCGCTGGCCGACTCTATTGCATGTCAAGCGGGCACGACGCGTAACACTGGAGGAATTCTTCCATCAGCATTCAGTACGCCGTGGCTATCTCATTGACAGGCGCATTGAGGGAATCAAGGTCGCCACGTCGTTGACGAACGATCCTGCTATCGTGGGCCCGGCGCGGCTGATGATGCACACCCTGGTGGCGCAGTTGCGCGTCCTGCTGGACTCCCTGCAGCAGTATGACAGCGAAATCGACGCGACCGCCCGGCGTCTGCCGGATTACGACTTGTTTGCCAATTTGCCGGGGGCAGGCCACATTCAGGCACCGAGGCTCATGGTGGCGTTCGGTGAAGATCGTGGTCGCTACAACAGTGCGGCACAACTGCAACAGTATGCGGGTATTGCCCCGGTGATCGAGCGAAGCGGCAACAAGTGCTGGGTGCATTGGCGCATTGCCTGTCCGACGTTTCTGCGGCAAAGCTTCGTGGAATGGGCCGGTTCGACCATTCCACGTTCCTATTGGGCAGGCGCGTACTACCAGCAGCAACGTCAGAAGGGAAAGCCACATGCGATGGCCGTTCGTGCGCTTGCGATCAAGTGGATCCGTATCCTGTATCGCTGCTGGAAGAACCGTACCCCGTATGACGAGACCCGATACCTGAAAGCACTCCAGCAGCACGGCTCGCGTCTGGTCAACTCTGCGCCACTTTAATCGCCGGTTTCCTTACTGAGTAGAGGTATGTTCCGCCACCGGGTCAAGGGCAGGCTGCTAATGCAGCCTGGCGCAGCGCACCCTTGATGCGGTGAAGGAACTCCACACTTCAGATTTGCCAACGGCTTGGCATGCCGAGCCGTTGGCTTGCTAACTTGCGTTCCTCTGATGGGAAAACCCGTGAAAAACCCTTGACGGACCGGCTCAGGGCACGAAGTGGAAGTGGCGCCTTCCGGAAAGTAGCCATTCAACATGCGGTTGACCGAAGCTTGCATATAGGTTTCGAATAACAAGCAGACAGCACTTGTTCCCACTATCCAAGGGCTGTTTCATCCCCTCAAGTACATCTTTATGTCGTGGCGCTTAGGTGGCGCAGCTCCCGCCGCCGGCGGAAAACACAGGGTTTCAGTGAGCAGACTGCGTTTGAAGCCACTTGCGCCAGCAAGGATGTTTACTCGTCGGTTTGGAATGTCTGATACTTCGCACAAAAACGCGAATACGTGCCTTCCTGGCACAACTGCTGCAAGTCCTGTCGACGCACCTGTGAAAACGCACAATGTTGCACTTGGTAGAGCACCCCAGCGCCATATGGCTCAGACAATCGAGCGAAATTGTCGATTTTCTTTTTTAGCTGGGCTGATGCCTCACTCAGTTCACCTTCGGCCTGAGCAAGGCGTTCCGTGCTGCCATTGCTCAGCATTGCCTGGATTGCGCGCTTGCGTGCGGCGAGCCTGGCTTCTTCCGCCCGTAGTGCCGCCTCCTCGGCATCGAGCTCCTCTTGCTGCGTCGTTAGCATGGCATCACGCTCGGCACAATCACGTAGCTGCAGGACCGTCGGCAGATGCTCACGATATGCCTGTTCGGGCGCTTGTTGCGCTTGTTTCCGGTCTCGTCTTATGGCGGTGCTTGGTCCGACTTGCTCGCCTGCGTCATCCAGCGCGATACAGGTGGCGACGAAACCTGATTTGTCTTGCTCTGCATTACCGGCAAGAGCCATGCTGGTAGCAACCAACAGCATCACCGTAACGACCTGTCCACCTTTTAACATTTCTGTCCTTAATCATGAGCCGAAGCGCACGAAATAGCGAAAGAGACTCTCGTTCTATTCACTGAAATACTTAATATCCACGCGCCGGTTTTCGGCCCAAGCAGCCTCATCGTTACCTTCCGCCTTGGGTTGCTCCGCGCCGTAGGAAATAACTTCCATTTGCTTCTCGCCGACGCCGTAAAGAGAGAACACCTTATGCACTGATTCTGCCCTCCTTTGCCCCAGTGCGACGTTATACTCCCGGCCGCCGCGTGCATCCGTGTTGCCGATAACATAGACTTTGATTTCCCTATGGTTGGCCAGATATTTCGCGTGCGCCTCGACCAGCGGCCTGAATTCATCCTTGATCACGTACTGGTCGAAATCGAAATAAACACTGCGCTTGGCGAGAATGCTGGCCGGATCATCATGCTCTTTTCGCTGAGATTCCGGATTCATGCAGCAAGTCGGGTGCGGTTCGGGGCGTGCCCTGCGGTTGTCGGCGGTGCCGTCGTCCTTGATGGTGGGTGAACTGCACGCTGACAGCAACAACATGGCTGAGATGACGGAAAAAGCTTGAATCTTGCGCATTGAAGTCTCCTTAGTATTCGCATTCGCTCCGTTCCGAAGCAATTGAAAGCGCGGACCGCACGCGGGGCGGTGCTGCCTTTACCGCGTCGCCGCCCATAAGATATGCAACGTCGCACCAAGGCAACCGGGGTTAAACATGTACGTTGCCGATAGGATACATCTTGGCTACACTAGGCGCCATGTCTGCCGACCTATCCGACGAAGCCCTGATGCTGCGCTATTGCGAAGGCGATCTGCCGGCTTTCAAGGAGCTCTATCGGCGTCACAGCCGTGGTCTGTACGGTTTCCTGGCATGGCGTTCGCCGCGCAGGGAATGGGTGGACGAAATCGCACAGGATAGCTGGGCCAGCTTGCACCATGCCCGCTCCCGTTACCAGCCGCGGGCAAGTTTTCGCACCTACCTGTACCAGATCGCCCGCAACCGCTTGATCGACCTGCTGCGCCAGCAGCAGGAGCTGTTGGCCGGCGACCTCGGCATGGATAGCGACGGCGGAAGCTCGTTCGAACACTTGGCCGATGCGGGGCAAGACCATGTATCGCCGGAATCAATGCTCGAATCGAAACAATTGGCTGCAGACCTGCACGCGGCAATCCGTGCCCTGCCGGCCGACCAGAGGGAAGCACTGATTCTGCAACAGTTCAACGGCATGAGCCTGGATGAGATCGCCGAGCTTTGCGCCGTCCCGGCGGAAACGGTCAAGAGCAGGCTGCGCTATGCGATGCGCAAATTGCGGCAGCATTTCACCCAAGGGCAGGCTGTCCAGGAGGAACGGGCATGACGGGCAAGGATCAGTTCGACGACGAGTTCGAGGCCTTCCTGCATGGTCGGGATGATCTGTCGCGTCACTTGCGAACGTTGGCGCAGCCGGAACCGCCGGCGGAGTTGGATGCCGTGATACTGGCCAGAGCGGAAGCCGACCTGGCGCATTCCGCCGCCAATGACCCTGTCATGCCCGATGAAGCTGGCCGTGCGCAGCCGGGATTCCTGAGGCGTTGGCGTGCCCCGCTTGCGATGGCGGCGAGCGTGGTGTGTGCATTCCTGTTGCTACTGCGCTGGCAAACGCATTCTGAAGCCCCTGCACCGCTGGTTGTCGCGCAAGTTTCACCGCCGCCGGCCGTCGAGGCGCCACCGACACGGCAACCGGCGGCAATGCCCCCGGCGCAATCGGCTGCGCGCGGCGCTCTTGGCGAAAAGCCGCCTGCGGCAAAGCCACAGCCGGCAGTCCAGCGCCAGGCCGGGACATCGGTGGCCGATCCGCAAGTTGCACCTAAACCCGATGCCGGCCGCGACACCGCGATGGCCCCCGTCCAGATCGCCCAAGCAGACACGCTGGAAACCATCCCACGGGCGGGCATCATGGCGGCCCCCGCACGCGCGCCAACTCCGGCCGCCGTGCCGGGACACTCGCCGGCCGCCGATACGACAGCTATCGCGGCCCCCCCCTCCCCTTCGTCCGACCCGGAAAAGGCGAAGGCATGGGTAGCGCTGATCGAGGAATTGCTGAAGGCCGATTTGCGGCAAGATGCCCTGACCGAATGGGACAAATTCCGCAAGGCTTATCCGCAGTATCCGGTCCCGGGGAAGCTTGAAGCGCACATCGAGGCACTGCAAAAACAACCACGCTGATCTTGCATTTTTAACCCCGTTGCTCCGGCCTGATCGTTCAATCAGGCACACCCTCATGCGAGGGTGCGGAAGGTTTTTGATCGATTGATGAAGAGGGGGATCATGTCACGCGCGTGGAAAGTTCTGACCGTGCTGAGTCTGGTGCTGAACGGTGTGTGCCTGCTGTATCTGTACGCTATCAGTCATCCCAATCCTTACAGCTCGCAGTATTACGAAACCGAGCAGGTCAAGCTGGAATTGCGCCAGCTGAGGAATGGGCTTTGCGAGCTGCGCGCTTCGAGGACGCCCCAGGCTGGGCAAGGAGAAAAAGCGTGTGCGTCGTGAGGCTGAACTGGATCAGCATCGCCGCCGTGCTGCTGGCCGGTTGCGGCGGCGCCCCCGATTTTGTCTACGAGCCGCCGGCTTCCTATCGTGTTCCGTTGTCTGCCGATATCCAGGGCGTCTGGGCGCGCGAAGGCAAGGACAATGGCGAGCGGGCCCGCGTCAGCGCCCTGGCGGACGGCATGCTGCGTATCGACTTTTTCAGCACCCGGCCGGATGCCAGGCATATTCCCGATACGCCGCTGATCGCGCGGGCGCTGCGTTTCGACAATACCGACTGGCTGCTGGTCGACAGAAACAGGCTGAGCGCCTTGCAACATAGCCAGTACACAGGAAGTGCGCCTTACCGCTTGATCAAGTATGCGCTGGAAGGAGATAACCGCCTGTGCGGCATCGAACCGAGCGCCAGCCTGTTCGCCGCAGCCATCGATGCCGGTAAGTTGGAAGGCAAGGTGGAGCGCTATGCCGGGCCCTTCATGCACGTTACGGTCACGTCGCCTGGCGAGGGGTGGGTGAAATGGTGGAGTGAATTGCCGGCCTCCGAAAAGATGTTTGCGCAGCCCGTGTTTTGTTTTCAGCGGGTCGATTGATATACCGAAGGCCAGTCGAAAAATACAAATATTCACACTATTCCTCATCAGAGAAAAACTTCCGTGAAACCGTCCCTGTACTCTTATCCTCGATCGACTACTTCAGCCGTGTCTTCAATGGCTGCGTTGTTGTTCGCCTCTCTGCTTTCGACGGCGGCATCACCAGCCTCGGCGTGCATAGGAAAACCGGTCTTCAACCCGAATGCCGAATCGCGCTTCATGGATTTCCCTGACAAGTCAGTCCGGTTTGCCAGCAGTCGTGCGGAATTCAATCAGGACGACATCTTGTACATCCTGGTGCCGGACAACGCCAAGGTCGATACCAACAATGGCGATGCAACGCTGAATCGCATCGTCGATATACATGTTCTGGAATCGCCGCAGTTCCGAGAACGCGCTCCGCAATCGCTCATCAGCGGAGCGATGGTGGCACTCCAGGATGGTAAACAAGGCTATGCATGGCGGGCGTTCCAGGCAAGGCACGGCAAGACCACGCTGACTGTCGATATCGACGGCAAGAAAATAGCGCTGAATGTCGAGGTCCAACCCTACATTGCGCCTGCTCCCGAACCGGTAAAGGTGCCGCTGGAAAAAGCGACGCGCGAAAGCCCCTTCGGGATGCGAGCCGGCCAGGAGTTTGAATTCACCCTGCCGGGCGAGCTTGCGGCCGGATGGTCGGTCGACGGCCTCAAGGGAAACGGCGTGACACTGAAAAGCCTGACGCAGCTACAGCCTGCCATCGGGAGTGCTGAGCCAGCGCAGCCCAGGGTCAGGCTGGTATTCGATGCTTCAGGCAGCAATTATTCCAGCGTGCCGCAACGCTTGTCGATCCGGCGCGGCGGGGCATTCGTCGGCGAGACTTTCGAACTCTACCTGGTCTTTTATCCGATTCCGACGTGCTGAATTATCACTCGAAAAATTGTAGAAACCCTTTAGAAAAGGAATGAACATGGAATCTCAATGGATCTCAGCCACGCGCAGGGCATACCTGGCATTGGCAATGACGCTGGCTGCAACCCATGCTTGGGCTGAGAACGTGGCCGAATACAATTTTCGAGCCATCATCGCTAAAGACAAGGCCGCGATCGACCAAATTCAAGACAAGCTCAATGCAGGCGCTGACTTTGGCAAGTTGGCGATGGAAAGCAGTATCGACCGCAATTCTGCCAAGGACGGCGGGCTGATGAAGTACGCACGAGTGAGCTCGCTGCAGAGCGCTGTTGCTGCTGAACTCGAAAGCCTGAAGCCTGGACAACGTAGCGCCAAGCCGCGAAACTCCCCGTTCGGCTGGTTTGTCATCAAGCTTGAATCAGTCACAATGGTCGAGGATGACACCGCCCAACGCATACAGGCCCACAAGGAAAGAGGCGAGAAAATCCGACTTGATCGTGAGCGGCAAGAGAAGGCCAGGGCGGAGTATGAAGAAGCCCAAGCCAGATTTGAAGAGGACAAAGCCAAGTTTGAGTCCTGCGCGCGCAGGGCCGCCGATCTCGAAGGCGAAAACGACGAGCTCAATCGCAGAATCAAGATGTATAACGTGGGTGCTGAATATAACGTATCCGAGCTGCGCTCGGACCAGGCACGTTTGAAACGCAAGGTATCCAGCTTTGAACACGATTGTTCTGAAGTCGCGTACAACGATGAAATTGCGAAGGTGTGCTCGCATCCCGCCTACCAAAGCCGCTGGTGCAGCGCGTTCAGATGACGTCGGCAGAAGAGAATCCGGTGAAGCGGTGGAGCGGGCGATCCGCATCCCCGATTTCATGCTGCCACTGCTCAGGCTCCAGAAGGCGACCTACAAATTGATATGGCAGAATTTTCTTTCCGAGCATCCGCTTAACTACTTTAACTACTACAGAAGAAGACTCTTATGATCCGGCGAAATTTACTTCTTGTTAGCCTCTTTTTCACTTCAATCAACGCTTCCTGGGCTGAGCCGCCCAAAGTGGTTGAAATTCCAGACGGCAGCTTTTACGTTGTCAAAGGCGTCAACGTACGTAACGGTAATTTCTCAATCACCTTTAAGACCTCGGCCGACAATAACGACCCTTCCGGCATCCCCTTCGACCGAATCTACAACTCCAAATCCGAACATCAAGGATCGTATGGATTGGGCTGGGGTACAGCGATGGACAATACCGTTTCTTTTCTCACCGACGGTGATTTGGTGATCCAGGAAAATGGTACGGGCGCTTTCACGCATTACCGTCTCAAAGACGATAGCCCAGGGCAGGCGTATGTAAGCACAGAAGCCGTCAATAAGCGCTATTTGACCGAGGCCGAAAACCAGGCGCGCGCCGCCAAGGAGCAATTGCGGCAAGCTCTTGTCAAGAAGGGCACGATTCCAGACCAGAGCCCCATCGAGCCGCTGTCCTTGGGGCCGATCCCGGACCGCTCGGTATTCGTAGTTGAAGGCGCTTTCAAGGGCGACATCTGCCGCGAGAACAGCCAGATCCGTCGTGAAGGCGATCGCATGATCCGCGTTTTTGGAAACCAATGCCCGACCGCCAGCGAAACTTACACGCTAAAAGGTGCGTTAGTCCATGTGGAAAGCCGCCAGACTCGTACCGGCGCATCGCTCAACGTCACCAGGGATCCAAAGACCACGCTGATTACCTCGGTCACCGATGAAAAGGGAAAAGTCACGCGCTTCCGATATGACGCTAAAAGGCGTCTTGTCTGGCAGGAGTTTCCTTCCGGGGAAACGGAAAAATTTGAGTACGACGATCATGACAACATGACTGCAATCATCTATCTCGATGACAGCAAGCAGACCATTGCCTATGATGCGCAGGATCGGGTGCTTTCTGTCACTCCGCGCAGAGGCCCAGCCGCAAGCTTTGATTATCTCCCGGACCCTTATGATCCGAGCATTTCAATTACACGTGTAACGATCTCGGAGGGTAATCAAAAGGAGGTCGTCGTTTTCAAGCTACTCAATTGAACGCCTTGAAATAAATGGCGTTCAAGAGGGCCGCGGTATGAAAATCTTTAATTGGATTCTTTAAGATGAAAGAGCGAGTTCCAATTTGAGAAAATGGTGGCGAGCGAGGCCGTACGCCCACACGAGTCATCAACAGTAAAAGCTCACTTGTGAAACGCTTCCAATACTTTTTTATCTGTGCTCGAAGGACTCAACCATGCCTGCCTTGGCTGCATGGTTGCTCGCATTACTGATCTTGACTGCAGCATCATCCGTTTCGGCCTGTATCGATAAGCCCAGGATCAACCTGCAGCCGCAATCAGACTTCGTGGATGCCTCCGACAAAACCATCCGCTTTGGTCGCGGCAAAGTGGATCAGAATCAGGATGACATGCTGTATATCCTGCTGCCGAAGAGCGCCAAAGTCGACACCGGCAACGTACCACTCAATCGCATCGTCGATATGCGCGTCCTGGATTCGCCACGATTCAGGGAGCTCGCACCGATACTTGCAATGGAAGCGATGGTGCCTCTTCAAAATAGCAGGAATGGCTATACCTGGTGGGCGTTTCGGGCCATGGGTGGTATTACGATCCTGACCACGGATATAGGGGCAAAGAGAACGGCGACAAATATCAATGTCAGATCCCACATTCCGCCTGCTCCTGAACCGATAAAGATCTCGCTGGAGAAAGCCACGCAGGAAAACCTGTTCGATATGACAGCAGGCCAGGCATTTGAGATCACCTTGCCCGGTGAGCTTGCTGACGGATGGAATGTTGATAACCTCAAGGAAACTGGGGTGACGCTGAAAAGCCTGACGCAGGCGTCATCTGTCGTCGGTGCGGGGGGATCATCCCAGCCCGGTGCCAGGCTGCTATTCGAAGCATCGGGCAACAGTGCTTCCAGTAGCCCGCGATACCTTTCGCTCAGGCACGGCGGAAAATTCAGCGGCGAGAACTTTAATATCTGTCTGGTCTTTTATTCGGTTCCGGCATGCTGACGGCTGATTCAAGATCCTGTGCAGATATTCGATATGGTAAATGCACGAGCCGCACGCAAGCCCCCTGCCTTGCCGATTAGCGCTTCTCTTGCCGTTCTTTCTTCAAAAACCAGTTTGAACGGGTGTCGGCATAACAGGTCACATCCCAGTTATTTCCCGATTCGGTGTGATCGCATCTGCAATTGGTGAAAGAAGCCCACGGCCCTTCTTCGTTCATGAAGCGGCTTTTAAGCTGCGGGCAAATTTTGTCTGCCATTTCTTCCATTGAAAAACTGGGAGCGTCGTCGTAGAAGTACCCGCCGTCGACCTTATGCACCTTCACCCGATTGCGCGCGGAATACCCTGGGTATGCCATGGGAAGTGTGTGCCAATTGGCATCGATCTGAGCTTGGCGCTCACTTGCTTTCCTTGACTCGGCTTCTTTCTGCTGTTTTATTTTTTCAATCTCAAGGCTGCGCTTTTCCACTGCATTCAAGGTCTCTAACGCTTCTCGATAGAATTTTCCTTTGGTGCCGGTTTCGTTCAAATACCTTTCAAGCATGCGCCTGCCTTTCTCGATATCGTCCATCTTGAACAGGGCATATCCATAATGGTAGTAAAACGTATCAGGAAGCTTGGTGCCGAGTTTCTCCGCTTTTGCAAGGCTTGCCGTGGCTTGCGCATAATCATTCGCATCCAGCGCCGTCTTGGCTTGCAACAGCAGACGGTCGGCTTCGATTTCAGGCGCGAGCGCCAAGGCCACCGCCGAAAATGAGAGCGCAACCAGCAACAAGCCGATGCGTTTCATGAGCGCTTCCTTCTTCACCCAGTTTTGACCTTTGTTCACTTGCGTCTGCCGCCATCGAAGACGGTAACGCCAAACTCGCTTTTACCTTATCGTTGCGGCTTGCTCGGAGCGGTGTAGCGTTTGTTGCACCACGTGTTGGGAGCTTCATTAAATTCCCAGACCCGCTTGGATGCAGACTCGGCAGCTTCCAATAGCGCTTTTGAGCCGCTCATGCCGTCCATGCAACCATACTTGCCATAATTCTGGCATTTTTGCCATGCTCTTTCCTTACGGTCTTCTAACTCTTTTCTGTAGTCATCGTACTCTTGGGTTTTGCAATTCCGCATATTGGCCTCATAGCGGTTTTGCTCCTGCGTATACTTCGCCATCGCGTCCGTATAGGCTTTTTCCGCTTTCGTCCATTCGAGGTCGGCCTGGTTGAAACCTTCCAGGGCTTCCCGATAAAACTTACCTCGCGTCCCCGTTTGGTTCAGATATTGTTCATAAGCGGCACGCGCCTTTTCCCACTTCTTGGCACCGCTATACGCTTTGCCAAAATGAAAATAAAAGGTATCAGGCATTTTTACGTTCAGCACCGCCGCTTTTTCAAAACTCTGGATCGCAATCTCGTAATCATTGGCATCCAGTGCCGTCTTGGCTTGCAACAAAAGCCGGTCCGCTTCGATTTGGGGCGGAAGTGCCCACGCGTTGGTGGACAAGATCAAGGCGAACAATATCGAGGTCAGGTGTTTCATGGTTTTGGCCTTCATTCAGCAAGAGTGTCAATCTAATCTAGGATGCTGTTGGTAATCGACGATCCGGTTTTCGAACGCTGATTCCATTCCTTCTGCATCAGCTTGCGCGCATCTTTTTCCGTCGGTCCTTTGGTGCGTACCTGTTCATTGGTACACTCGTTTAAATTATTGAAGTTTTTCGGGTTACATGTCTGGCGCACGTTTTTCTCGCATTGGCGGTAATGCTTCTGCTGTTCGTAGTAGGGCTCGCAGCGAGTCCTGATCGGATCCCACTTCGCATGCCATTCGCGTGCCTCCTTTTCTCGTTCCTCTTTCCTCCGACGTGCTATTCCCTCTCTGCACTTTTCATCACAATCACTAGTGACAAGGTACAGGTCGGGAACCTCATTGCCACCGCGCGCCGTATTACATTCACCCTCGCTTGTGCCTGCTGGCGGCTGCGGACGCGGGCATTGCGCGCGTACGTAACAGGCATCAATATCGCGCAAAATGTCCTGGCAGGCTGCCTCGGCCGTGCGGCGATAGCTGGCGGTTTCTTGCGCGAGTTTTTTCCGGATCGCGGTTCGCTCAGTGCTTTCGTCCAGCAAGTCGTGAATGCTCTCTGGCGGACGCCTGCCTGCGCCATCCAGCACGCTGGCGCCGAGCCCGGGTGCCGATGGTTCCTTTTCCTTGTTTTGCGCCTTGTTGCCCGCGGCTTCCTTATCCTGTTTTGCCGCGTCCTTTTTGTCCTTCTCTTCCTGCTTCTGGCAAAACACAAATTTGGCGGCGGCACCGGGCTTGCTGCACAGCTTGTCGACCGCATCTTCCAGCATCGTCAATTCCGATACGCCGGACTCCGGGCAAAGTATCAAGTCTTGCAGGCTGTATATCCCCTGTTTGAAGGCATTCTGTGCCGTCTTAGCGTCCACTTTCCATTGTCCAGCCTCTGCAGGTTTGCACAGGTCATAATGCCCAAAGACGTCATCCCAGCTGGGGCTGCCCGGCACATTGAAGGAATGTTGCCCTCCCGGCCGCACAGCGGTGCCGGTATTGAAGCGGTGCCTGAAACCCAGCATATCGATGGTATGCGCTCCCGTCACATTGACTGAAGCATGGCCGTCGATATATAGCTCGATGAGGCCTGCCGCCTTCCGCAATTCCGGCGGCAGACTGTCGGGGCTGAACCATAGCCTGTCCCCCCGCTTGCGCTGGTCCCGGAACTGGATACTGGTCAGCTTCCAAGACAATGTGTAGTTGCCGACCGGTTCGCCCATCAGAGCCCACAGCTTCCAGTTGATCTGATAATCCGCGCATACTTTCTGCACGATGGCGGAATGGGTGTCGAAGCAATGTGTACCGTTGTTCCCCACGGGGACAAGCGTCCCTTGACCACCCGGTTCCTTGTCGGCGCACCAAGCGACCGTAGGAGCCAGCAAGCATGCGAACACGAACGCCAACAGGCGTTTGGCTCGATTCAGTGTCATTACAGGTGCTCCCCTTCTTTGGTCCCCGCCAAATTCGTCACTTTGGCAAATTATTTTATTCTGGGCAAATATATTTACTTCATCCCGGGCAAGACATACGCCGGCCGTTGCGGAATCGGTACCGGTTCGAAGCGGACGGCTCCGCCATTCGAGCCGTAATAGGGATCGCCGCGCCCCATTTCCTGAAAAGCCGCCCAGCAGCGGTTCTTCTCCTGCCGATATTCATGGCGACAGACGCCACCCGTATGGCGGTCGTGGCGGCAGGGCGCATAGCCGTTGTCGGCGTCGGCCAGGCAGGCGCGATAGTTCGCCTGCGACCAGGATTCGGCGCCGGCTACACTTATCCAGCACGCAAACAAGCAGACAGCGAGAATCCGCAGCATTTTCATTGCGCGTCCCTTCCTTGCCTGCGCTGTTCTTTGGCTCGCCTTTCTGCCTCGATCCTGCCAGTGTCCGCCCGATGCTCTTTCCTGACATTGTCATAGCAGGTGTCATTCAGCGAGCGGGCGGTATCCCAGCAATTGCCGTTCTTGTACCCAGGGCTTTGGTCGAGGCATCTCAATAGTGCCGAAGAAGCCATCTGATGGCAGTGCAGCAATTCATCGGAGGTTGGTGAGGCAAGTGCTGCCGGCGCCGCGCATGCCAGGACTGCAAGCAAATATGAGCGGATCAAAACCATGTTGTCGCTCCGGTCAGATGACTATTTCTCTTGTACTGCCTTTTCATGCAGCACCGCATCGAGCGCTTCGGCATGAAGGTGTCGCATGTGAGCGCCGTGGTTACTGGATAACAGCTCGAATGTCAGTGCGTCGTTCCGGTTGATGACGATCAGGGTCGGAAAGCCGGTCAGGCGCGCCGAGTACTCGGACAGCACGATGCCGCTGCTGACCGGCTTGCCGTCGATGGCCAGCAGAAAGCAGTGATCCTGCAACCGCTGGGCGGATTCGATGCCGATGAAGCGCGCGGAATCCAGCGTCCAGCGTCCGTTGCTCCGATTCCAGGCAATGACGTCGCGCTCGGTCAGTGTCGGTGGCGTGGTCGGCAGCGGCATGGCCTGCAACCTGCCGGCAGAAGCCGGCGATGCCTCCAGGTCGCACTGGATGCCGCTGGTCGTACCGACCGGATCGGTGATCCACAGCGCCAGTCGTGCCGAGTCGGCAGCCGCTGCACTGGCCGCAAAGGCCAGGCCACCCAGAAATATAAGAATTTTTTTCATACTGGATTCTGTATGTCTGTCATGAGGAGGGTTCAATCAGGATGTGCAGCTCGCGCTTGTCCTGGATGCATTCACCGAACTTCACGTAGGTGCGGCTGGCGGCGTCCGTGCCGCGATAAGCGGCCTTGCCGCCGGTGTCGACGAAGCGCAGGTAATGTCCGTACAGGTCGACAATCACTGGCCCGTTGAGCAGTGCGACGCTCAACCGGTAATCGTCGCGTCCGGCATTGGCTGCATCCACCAGCACCCTACCCTCGTCATCGGTGACCCGCAACGTCACGGTGGGCGAGCGGCGCAGGACGCCGGCGAGCATGCGAGTCAACGTGATCATTTCGGCTTGACCTCGAATTCGCCAACGAAGACTGTGTTGCCGCGCTCCTTCAGCCGTAGCGTGATCATTTGGTCTTTCTCAGAAGGCGTTCCGAATCCGCTCGACAGCTTCACCTGAAGGGTCGTGGCGCCCGCAACAATCTGTTGGCGGGAACCGAAGAAATTCGCTTCGATCCGGTACTTGCCGGGCTTCGCCTCGCGCAGCGAAAACTCTTCCGGGCCGTAGCCGCCGGTGAAGTCGCGTGACATGCGCCCGCCCTGGTAGGTGAAGCGGTGCGCGTAATAGCACTTCTCGCCGTTGGGATCGGTCACCCATAGGTCCATGTCGCTGTTGTCGGCGTCCCAAGTCAGCACCGCGCGCAAATCGAGCGGCAGGTTCTTCAGGAAGCGGGCATCGATGCGGCTGGTGTCGAGCGCAGGCTGCGACGGAGCGGCGGCGATGATCGCGTTCATTTCCGCCAGCGCAATCAGCTCGATTTCGGCAAAACGCGCATCCCACGGACGCACCACCACTTCGTTCAGCTGGTCGATCGCCAGCTGGTAATGCTTGGCCGCTGCATGCGCAAGGCCGAGGTCGCGGAAGGATTGCGGCTCCTCTTCCGCCAGGTACTGCACCTTCTCGAATACCGGAATGGCGAGTTCGGGCGCGTCCGCCTGCAGCAGCCGGTAACCGAGGATGCGCAGCACATGGCGGTTTTCCAGGTCCATCTCGGCCAAGTTGGATAGCACGCGCAAGGCCAGGTCGCGCTGCCCCTTGTCGATCAGCATGTCGGCCGCGTCGAGATAGAAGGCGCTGCTATTGGCATATGAAGGCTTTTCATCCAGGTACACTTGATACAAAGTGTCGGCGCTGGCTGCAGTCATGCGGGCGATGTAGGGGGCGTCGGAGCGCCATTTTTTCAGGGAAATGCCGATGTCGGACGGCGCCGGCTCACGTGCCGTTGCTGTCGGCGATGCTGCCCGCTGCGCGCCGGCGGCATCACTTTGCCGGAGTAGTCCCATCACTGGCGCGGGAGCCGCCATTGCCACCGGCGCAGCTTGCCCCGGCATGGGCACGGCCTTGGTTTCAGCTTTTTGCGGCGGCTCACCCTTCGGATAGGCTTTTTCCCACCACGCCACTTTTTGCTCGAATTCTTGCAGCACGCGCTCCAAGTGCTTCTCGCGCTTGCTTGTCAGCTCGGCGCCGCGCAGCGCCTTCATCCGCTCATATGCCGTCAGATACTCGGACGGCGGCATGACGTCATAGCGCACGTAGTCTTCCAACCGGTCAAGCACGATCAGTGACGTTTCGCGAGTCGGCATGGCGAATTGGTTTCCCAGCCGGCGGATTGCCCCGCGGTTGACTTCAAAATCGGCTTCGAGCGCGTGCAACTTGGAGCTTGCCCATAAATAGGCAGCGAGCGCATGCGTCGGTGCCCCAGCTGACACAGCCAATGTCACATCTTTCGGCTGGCCTTGCTGGAGCACGGTCACTGTTAGCTTCGCGCTGCCGTTGATGAGCTTACCTGCTACGCGGAGCAATCCTTGCGGATCGGGGGAGTCGGCCAGCACCTCGGTTGCGCCTACAGCACTGATGTTACGGACATGAGCACCTTCCGTCAGCAGGGCTTGAGCGGCGGCGCCAGGCTTGTCCGGCAACACCTGAACCAGCCGGCCACCGCTGCGCTCGGCCAGCGCAGCCAGGCGGCCGGTGTCGGCGGCCAGCGAAGAATTGAGCGCGTATAGGCGCTGACCTGCGGCCAGTTCGGGGAATCGGCTCGCGCCATAGTTCAGCAAACCATCGCTCACCAGCAGATATTCCTCGACATCCGCTTGCGGCTGCCAACCAGCCAGCGCGCTGGCGCCGTCGTAGACGGTATTCTGCAATGCGTTGCGCAGCGCCTCCCAATTACCGTCGACGATATGGAAAACAGCAGTCGATTCGGCGCGGTCGCGCAATCTGGTCAGCCGCACTTCGGCATTGCCCACCGCCTTGAAATAGCGGTCGAGTTCCGCCAGTTCGGCATCACGCGCGCGTGCCGCGCCGGAGCCAGAGCTATCCCAGAGCAAACCGACGATCTTCGGCAGCGGCCGTGCTGCGCGTTTGGTCGAAACCGGAATTTCGGCGACGAAGTAAGTGTGGCCGTCGTGTTCCTGGATATAGGTCTGGGGCTGCACACTGGCTTGGGTAACGATGTTCAGCATGCCGCTCGGGGCGAAGCGACTTTTCGCCACGTGTGCCTGGTAGGTCGAGCCTTGTCTGCTGAAGCTTACGGCGCCGAGCGCACCGCTCACTTTCGGCACAGCTCCATTGCCATGAACTTTCAGCGTCAGATCGAACTCCTGCAATCGCTCGCCATACGCCAGCGGCAGGCGGTAGGACCAGTACATGCCATCGCGCGGCAGCGCTTCGGCATATTTCAGCTCCACCATGCGCGTGCCGAGCGCGGCAATCGGGTAAACCCGCAGCTTGAAATTGCTACCCTGAGTGTTTTCAAGGAGAGCCGGGTCGATATTGCGGCGCTCAATTGCTTCAAAAATCTGTCGGCCCTTGGCTTTTTCTACCGGCACGGCGGGACGCAACTTGCCATCGACATCGAGCGCAAAACCGGTAATTTGCTGCCCGGCCAGCAGCGGGAACTGCAAATGGCCTTCGAGCGGCCTCGGATTGGGGTTAAAGAACACCATTTGCACTGTGGTTTGTGCCATGCCGCCGCTGAGTTCGCCACTGATGCGCAAGCTTTGCAACTGGATTGGTTTTTCAGCATCGGCGCTTGCCATCAAACGAGTGGAGTCCGGGATGGATTGCGCAGATGTTATGGCACTAGCAAGCAGCAAAAATAAGGTAAATAGGCGAGAAACCATGCAATTCTCCAGAAATCCGGCACAGCCGACTTGCTAGATGAAACGAAAGCGACGAATAAATGGGGTTAAAAATGCTATGCAGTGCGAGGACTGTGCTCCATCATATCCACAATTGCACAATGGAAATAGATACTCATTGCAGTTTGGGCATCAAACGCGCTTTCGATGGGTTTGCCCACTCGGTTGGGCTCCATTTCTTAACGTCGCGAAGGCATGCCCGCTGTCCACTGCCATTGACGTATTTACAAGAACGAGAAGAAAGGCCAGCAATGTATGGGGCTAGCCGCAGCGCAGTGAAAACGACAACGATCAAAAAGCATGCGCTGGGAATCACTTTTGCAGTACGCGCGGCGCTGTCAACAAAACTGCTGTCCAGAATTCCCTATTAGTTATTGAACATCCGTTCTTGGGATAGTGACGCCACTTTGGAAGATCGTTTTTGGCCGATTCTGTTGAAAAACTCTCGAGAAATATTTATTTGCTATCGAAGCGAGTGCATTAGGTCAAGGGAGTAGCGCATTTTCCTGCTTTTCTATATGACTAATTCGTTTGACGAATCGTTATGGCAGCAATCTGCCTTGTCGGATATTTCTGGAAGGCTTTTTCAAATGTAAGGGACTTCCCCGTCCCGAAGCGACGTTGAAGTCGCAAGGCATCAAGTGCCAAGATTGAGGTGTCACCGTTCAATCTAACCAGGAGGGGAAGTCATGCACCAGCTTACTACCATCGGGATTGATCTCGTAAAGGATGTGATCGCGGTATGCATCATGGATCAACGTGGCGCCGTCACTGAACAACGGGTATTGCGCAGGGAAGCTTTTGAACGCTGGGCAGCACAACTGGCGCCCGCTCTGGTTGCGATGGAAGCCTGCGGTTCGGCGCACCATTGGGGCCGCTGGTTTGCCGCACGCGGCCACACGACCCGGCTAATTGCGCCGGAATTCGTGGTGCCGTTTCGCAAAGGGGGCAAGAACGATACCGCCGATGCAGAAGCGGTCGCTATTGCTGCCCGCCAACCAACGATGCGTTTTGTCCCGATCAAGACAGCTGACCAGCAAGCAATGCTGGCCTGGCACTGCGCACGGGAAGGCTGGAAGGAAGAACGTGTTGCGCTGCTCAACCGCGTGCGCGGGCTGCTGGCCGAGTATGGTGTCGTCATCCCCCGGTCGCCAGAGCGGTTGCTGACCGCCTTGCCGGCGCTGACTGAAGACGCTCGCCTGCCTGATCGGATTCACGCGTTATTGCTGGAAGTGCGGGAACAACTGAGTGCATTGCATGCCAGATTGGCCAAATGCGATGCGCATATTGCTGCCCATGCAAACCACAGTACTGCTGCACAGCGTGCGATGCAGCTCACTGGAGTGGGGCCCGTTACCGCCAGTGCGCTGGCTGCCACGGTGCCCGACGCCCGGGTGTTCAGGAACGGCCGACGATTTGGTGCCTGGCTGGGGCTGACACCGCGCCAACATAGTTCAGGCGGCAAGACGCGTCTTGGCCGCATCAGCCTGCACGGTAACGTCTATTTGCGCAACCTGTTGATCCAGGGAGCGCGCAGCACGTTACAGAGTGCCTTGCGGGCCGATCCAGCCAAGGCAAACCGCCTGCAGCGCTGGATCAGTGCACTTTACGGCCGCAAAGGCTATTTCAAGACGGTGATTGCCATTGCCAACAAACATGCACGGATGCTGTGGGCGATGCTGGCCAGGGACGAGAACTATGATGCATCGGCCTGGCAACGGCATCCCATGACTTCCATTGCGTCACCAAAGAATCCATGAATCTCTGATGTACAGCCCGGTACGATAGCAAGACGAGGTTGGACCGAACGAGAGAAGAGCCCGCCGATTCTGTTGGCTGGCATTGATTGCAGCAGTTGATCCCTGCTGCAACGCCGAGCCGGATTTCAAATGGGGCACTCTCGTGCGGCTAATATCGTGGCCCGCGCCAGCTCCTGGACGCAACAAGGCCGTTTGCAAAGACGCAGTCTGTACCTTTGCTTGCCGTTGTATCCGCTGCCATCTATCGAACATATGACTACAGTAACTGGGCCTCCGCGATGGTTGCGGTGCCTGCTGCCGCAGGCACCGCCTTCATTTCTCTTTGACTCTCAGGGGAAGTCCTTGCAAACAGAATCGACCGATAGTTGCTGTTCAGAATTTTCCGTCGAACGTCTCGAAACAGCCGGAACGCTACTTCTCCATCACCCGTCAATGTTCAAGCTTAACTTTAATGGGTGGTAAGCCCAACGATGGCGATGTGCGGCATCCTGAGGCGTGAATAAGTTCAATCAATTACGTATAGGAAACACAAAACCCATATCGAAACTAACTGCATATAAATATGCGTATCACACTAGCAGCCCGCCTCTACCGTAGTAGAAGATCCAACGATATTTCACCGCGTTACCCAACTACTCGCCAATGGAATGGATGCCGAATCTGATTGCAGTTAGTTGCGTTTTGCGATACTGTTGTTGGGCCCCGTTGCGCCGTCCACCTCTTTACGCACGTAACCATGACCTATCCTCTCTTCGCGGCGAGCGACACCGTCCCCCTTGAGCAATCCCTCCATGCCACCTTCGAAGCCTGGATCGCTGCGCGTGAACACTCGCGCTCCAGAGTGCGCACCAAGAAGGCATTGCGGGAAGAATCTGCCGAGGTGTACCGCGAAATGTGGCATGCGTTCGCCCGCTTCTGCACGACGCGTGCGCTCGACCTGCCGCATGTCGCCGTCAGCGATATCGAGGCATTCCTCGCTACGCGCGCCACTGCCCGCCAGGCCAACCTGGCGCCGCGCTACGTGCGGCGCTTCCTGACACTGATCCAGTGGGTTACGGCATTCCAGGCGATCGACAAAGGACTGCCGCCCAACCAGGCGGCGCAGACCATGCTGGAGCGCCCCGAGTACCGGTATGCCAATGCAGCAAACAAGGATCCGGTACCGGAATACCTGACCGACACGCAAGCAAAGCGTCTCATCGCCTACTTGACCATCCAGTCACCCCAACGTGACGCCTTCACCCCGCTACCCTGGAAAGAGGTACGCGACCGCGCTGCCGTCGCGCTGATGCTCGGTGCCGGCTTAACGCCAGGCGACGTGCGCCACCTGCTGCTGTCTGGCGTTCATACCGTTGGCGGCCATGATGAGGAAGTGCCCTGGAAGCTGGCGCTACCGGGCAACGGCAACTTCCCGGCGCGCGAGACGCCGCTGGCCTCCTGGGCGGCAGGCGTGTTGGCCGACTGGCTGGCCGTGCGCGCCGCGCAGCAAATTGGCGGCAATTTTGTATTCCCGTCCACCCGCGATGGCCGCCAATGGTCGGACACCCGCTGCTTCCTGCGTACCCGCGACGTACTGGCCGCCGCCGGCATTGCCAGCGACGCTGGCGGCATGTTCCGGTTGCGCCACACGTTTGCGCTACGCCAGCTCAAGAATGGCAAGACGGAAAAAGAAGTGGCCGGCTGGCTTGGCCTGCTCGACTTGAATGCGATGGTCAGGTACCGGCGCATCCTGACTTCGCCAGTCGACATCATCTGACACCCTCGCCCGACGCGTCAGTTGGCGGCGCCGCCCGCGGCACGATCCTGACGCTGCGCAGCAAAGGCGAGCAGGTCCGAATCGGTCGGATCGGACCACTGTTGTGCGGCGAACCAGTATGAAAACGCATTGCGCGCTGTCGGCGCCGTCAACCCGCGGGCAACGTTGATGCCCTTGGCGGCGTCGCTGTCCTTGAAGCGCTCCAGCCAAGCGGCCTGCTCATCCTCGCCGAGTTCCTGGTACAGACCGAGGGCATCCTGGGCGCGCGCGGCCAGGTACTGGTCGCGCACGCGGCCGATCGATGCTTTCACGTCCGGCTTCGGACGTGCCTCCACCTGCAGCACGGTCTTGCGCGCGACTTCCACCGGCGCCGCATAGTTGTCGCGCAAGGCGGTCTTGAAGAAGGCGACCGGCGACTCGATCTTTGGCGCCTTCGGGTTCGCGATTCGTTTTTCGGTCAGATCCAGCGTGGCAGCGAGTTTCGCTTCCTCGGTCGACGCCAGCAGGTTGCAGGCGTCGTCCTGCGACATGCCCAGCGCCATCATGCGGTTGACCATGCCGCCGTCGATGACCGGCGGCAGAGAAATCGAGGTTTCGTTCGGCGTGACCTTGAACTGCAGCGCCGTCACGCGCCGCCCGGTCTTGTGTTCGATCAGTTCCACCGAAATGTCGGTGACCATGTTGATCTCGGCAATCGCAGTCTTGATCGTGTCGCGCTTGAAGTACTTGTATTCCGGCAGCGAGCCAGTCACCGGGTTGCCGGTCAGCGCCCCATACCACCACTCCCATTCTTGTCGATTGGTCAGGCGCGACGGGTTGGTGGCATAGCGACGGCAGATTTCGTACAGCGCCAGGCTCGCGCCACTGCGCAGCAGCGCCTGATAGTAGACGGACAGCTTGGTGTAGGACCCCGGGCTCATCACCATGCTTTCCACTTCCGGCGGAAACGCGAAGCCGAACCACAGCGTGCCGCCCTGGCGCTTGAGGCCGCTGGTATTGACCAGCTTGACCGACGACACCAGCCGTTCGCTGGTCCACTGAATCGCGTCCTCGGAATGGATGCGGATATTCTGCAACTCGAGCGCGCATTCCTTCAGCAGATCGACATCCTTGCTGTCGTAGGCGGCGTCGCGCGCGACTTCGGCCAATGGAATCCAGTAGTAATTTTTGGCGGCATCGGTATCGATCGGCGCATTGCCCCCTTTGCCCGGCAGGCGTTGCGCGTGATACACCATCACATTGAAGATTTTGCGGGATAGCAGCGACAACCGGCCTTCCGATACACGCAACCCGATCGCTTCATTCGTCTTGCGGAATTCCTTCAAGTCCGCTTTGGACGGCGCATCGGTTGTTCTCTTGCCTTTTCTTGTCGCCATGCGTGCTGGAAGTCAGGTGATTGTTATGGCAAATACTTGCTCACCTTTGATGATGCCCGAATGGTGAACGAAGTGCAATCACTTCAGCAGCCGGTGTTGTACGCGATGCGCCCGTCGTTCACTATTTGGGGGGCGTGCCGCCGATCGTGGCGTCCAAGATCCCTGTTCGATCTCACCTTAATCCCCGTATCCACTCACACAAATCCCTGTGCGTGCTCACCTAGCGACTGCCCATTCCCCGTATCCACTCACCTTGTCCCCCGTTCGGTCTCACCCATTTCCCTGTGGAGACTCACCGAACCGGCCGGCAAGGCGCATGGGGCCTGGCTTTGCGCGCGGTTAAGGTTTACAAGGTTTTAAAGTGTTTTTTATTTTAATTCTCTCAACCCCTTAGCGCGCATTCTGTGCACATACCCGAACACGATAACGCCCTGCGCTAAAGCACCCCTCGACAATCCAGGCCATGCGCAGGCGTCGCAACACCGCCCGGTTGGCCAGCGAGGATAGCAGATTGGCCAACCAATGTGGTGCCGACACGTGGAGGCTTCGCAGGAATCGCACGCGCACAGACGGCTGCTTTGACAAAGGTGAGGCTCTACAGGGACCTTGACCGGCTCCTCGCTCGGGCGACAGCCGTGATGACGGCCTATGCGGCTCCTGGCGGGCTTTTCTGGGACAAGGAAGAGTTTTGAGGAGACGCCGGGGGTTTTGACGACGCTATGGCCCGGTTTTCACAGGTAAAGGTGAGCCTCTACAGGGAGTTGGGCGTGCTGAGTGCGCCATGGTGAGCTTTTACAGGGATCGAGCCAACCTCACGCATGAAGGTGAGCCTTTACAGGGACGTCGCGCCCATCCCTTAAGGTGAGCTTCTACAGGGATGTGGATTCGCGCGGCCGCCCAGAGACACTCACGACATCGTTGGCGACGGCGGATGCGCTCACGGGTATGCCGACAAGGTGAGCTTTTACAGGGACCTGGCAAGAGGATTGGCGCACGTCCAGTCTGGGCACTGGATGGCGCGTCGTTGGTGGTTTGGGCGTGCACTTGTCCGGTATAGGTGAGCTTCTACAGGGAGTATCGTGTACGTCGATGGGTGAGCCTGAACAGGGGACTGCCTGTGCGCCCTTGGGGTGTGCGCCCGCGACATCGTCGTCTGCCCAGAGGTGAGCTTTGACAGGGAAGCCAGGATCGCGTGATTAACGTGAGGTTCTACAGGGATCTCGCAGTGGGAAAAGTCGTTATTGAGATGTGGAATGGTCGTCAGGTGAGCTGCTACAGGGATCAGGTTGTGCAAGGTGAGCCTTTACAGGGAAGGCTCCGGGTGGTTCGGCATCGACGTCGCCCCGTGGCTGCGCCCCTTTCCGCTGAAGGTGAGCTTCTACAGGGATGGCCAGGCCGCAGCGCGGCCCATCAAAGCGCCGTGAGTGCGCAAGGTGAGGGTCTACGGGGATCTTGCTGCCCACGGCGGTCGAGCACATAGTGCATGCCGCCGCGGCCAAAGGTGAGGCTGTACGGGGTTCGGACCAGCGTGGCAGGGGCATTGGTGAGCTTTTACAGGGACTTTGCGGGGGAAAGGTGAGCCTCTACGGGGATCTGCTCGGAACCGTTATCCACTTCGTCAGGCACGGGATTGGCGAGCAGGTGAGTGCACACTGCCGTGGAATGTGCCATAGAGGGTCGTTGTGCGAGATTATTGCATATTGGCAAGTATGTGCTCACCTCCGCGTCTGGTTGAGATCCCTGTTCCGTCTCACCTTTGTCTGACGGGCGCAAGCTGTGTGTTCCCCGGATAAGCTCACCTTGCACCACTTGGCGGACTATTCCCTGTAAAAGCTCACCGATCATGGGTAAGCGATGCACGGGAAGCGCTGAGATTGCTCTTTGCACGATCCCTGTAAAAGCTCACCATTGCTTCCGAGATGCGCTCCCCTGCGCCATGACCGCACCGGATATGCGCTTTCTCCCGTCCCTGTGCCGCGCAGCAGGCAAGGAAAATGGGGCAGCATGAGGAATATTTACGGCGGCATGACGAAGCGTCGCGGCCCCCGGTAAACCCCGTAAAGTCTCACCATTCCGAAAACCATGGACAGATATTCCCTAAAACGGAACATCAGCCAAGGCGCCATCTGAACAGGCGGATGACGGTTGGCGCCACGGAATTGCACCGTGGGCGTGCAGTTAGCACCCTGTGCCGGTCGTGTTGTCGTCGGCAAAAGTGGCACTACCGGCCCTTTGCACTGCGTGTGCGCTGCATGCGCCGCTTTAAGCCTTGTCCGAACTGGCGACTAAAACGACTCCAGATGCTTCGACCGATTCCCTGGGGTAGGTCGAAGGTGAGATGGCCGCCGTTGCGACGGGGGGATTGCCCAGCGTACTACCGGGCGTTCGGACAGGCCCCTTCCCCGGCGGGCGATTACGAACGCCGCGGTGGTGTTTCGTGATTCTCCGCCGCTGCACATGGTCGATTGCACCAATGACAGAGCTATCGGCCGGATGAACCTCGATGACTTTCACGTCAGGCCGAAGGCATGCTGCCTTCATGCGCGAGCAGGCCCTGTTGCAGGTAGAGTCGGAAAGCATGCGGGCCTTTGCCGGAGCGCTCGCCTCCAGTGCCGCCGTCTTCCTTGCGAAATCCCGTTTCTCGCCGACGACAGGCTTGTCTCTGGCGCGTGCCTTGGTGGCTACCCTCACCGCCACAGCGCCAATCACGATTTTGGCCTACTCGGTACTCTTGCCCTACCCCGGCAGATCGATGCGCTGCATGGGCAACGGATTGTCGCGCCGGTGGAGTTCAGCGACGGCGAGATGATCGACGTTCAAATCGACGTCAATCGGGCCCGCCTTCGTCGTCATGCATAAATCGGGAACTCAGTGCCGTGCCGACGCGCTGCATCGTTGCCCGTCCCGACTTCGTCATGCACGATACACGGCGACTGGTACGTGAAGCTGAGTTGATTTGTACCTGGCCGCAGGCAAAGCGTATACCGCCAACCATCAGATATTGAGTGGCTTTAGCCAGTGCAGCCGCCAGGTGCAACGGTAGGGTCAAACTGCCGCCACCCGCCATGCAGGCCTGACAACGCTGATTACCAGCCGTCTCGTTGCCGCTGCCAAGCACAACGCATTGCCGCGAGCGGACCGCAATGCGCATGCGATGTATAGCTATTCGTCTGAAGGTCAACCTGCGCACTAAACAACTTGCGGCCGCCAACGCATAGACGAGCCGTGCCTGTTTCGTCATCGCGCCGCATTGCGCGCAGACGCGCTTGCCGCGCTGTCCATCGAGGCTTCTTCTGATGTAATTTGTTGGAGCCGGATGGGTACAGTTGACGTCGCCCAATGACCTTCTCGGCGCGCCCGTACAACTGCGCATAGGCATCAAGCACGGCGCTGTCCTCCACAGTGGCAATACGGATCTGGTAGGTGAAGACAGGGCATTCAGCCATGAAGTGCCTCAATGGCTTTTTGTGCACGCCGACGGGCTGAACGCCTGGCATAACGGCGTGCCTACATCGAACCAATCACCTCATGGAAGTCGCGAACAACATTGTTTTCCATCTCCCGGCCATCCGCAATCCCATGGCGTCTTTGCTGCGAGCCAAGGGTAGCTTCAGGATATTCAAAGGCCGACCGCGCGAGTCGCTCTCGGTGTTCGACAATGAGCACGCCAATGCCAGCACGTCGCAGTCGGCATTTCAATCCTTGCCGCCGGCGGTGTAGCCCGAAACCCACTTCAGCTGAAACGACAAAATTTTGTGCAACGGCATAGGCACGCAAGCGCGCTAGTTGGCGATCCAGATCACGTTTCGATCAGTCGACGAAGCGCGAATTTAAGGACGGCACCCACAGCCTGGGGTGGTTCTGCATGCACGATCACCGTACCCGTTGCCAATGATTCGGCAGGAACCAGCAACGCGCGCGCCTTCCACACGCGCCCTGCCGTCTTGTCTGCCCCCCTCTGTTGGTCGGCCTATATGCACGGCTTCATACTTACGACCTTGTCTTCATGTCCGGTTTGTCCATCAGACCGGCAAGAGGTGTCAGCCCTGCTCCGCCCGGGCAGTCACGCGGAGCAGTATCGGAAAACGTGTCACCGAGCATAGGACGAAACAGCCACGTGCCCTTCTCCTCCCCGTATAAAACGTATTGTCGCCAAGCACCGGGGGGAACGGAGACGCGATGTTCGGGTGCGCGCAGCATGGAGAGTCTCAGTAGCCGGGGGCTTTTGACAGACGAAGCCTTGAGCCCGCCCTAGTGCAATCACAACGTACATCTGCACTTTGCGTTGAATGTCGATATCTCTCACTGCCTGGCGCCATAGGGCGTCCGGCCTGAGTCCATCCAAGGAAAGCCGATATCAGGCAGCCTTTCATTTGGGAAGCGCGACTGTCTGGAAAAGTCGACGTGGCAACGGATGGCCATGCGCCGATAGAAGCTCAACCTTGACGTGATCGTTCGCCAGCCCGCTGTTCTGTCTTGAACCGTGTGCATGTTCATGTCACCTCTTCGGGAGAAGAGACGGTGGCGATCCCTTCAAAGCCGTCATCGCGTCTGCTGCTCCCCTGCCCTACTGGGCCGATCGGCGGCGAGGGAGTGGCGGGTGCTGTGGTGCGCCTGTATGTGCGACATGTCATCACGCTTATGGGATGGGCCAGCTGGGACGAGTAGCGGAAAATGGCGCGCCTGGCTCGGTTTGATGTATTGCTGGATACACCGAATGGCGAGGCGAGTGAAGGAACAGGGCCACGCCATCCAGGAAAGCCACGGTAAATTGTGTCATCCTGCGTTCCCTCCTCTTTTCAGGACGGCGCAGCATATGCCGGCATGGGACAGGCCGGGGCGGCTGGCGCCAGATGCGCGAACCACCGCGTGATCGTGTCATACAGCCACACCCATGCAGCGGTTTTTACTTCTCGGGTTGTACCAGCATTCTTTCAAATACAGCCTGGCGCGTGCGCAGGAGGGCAATGGCGTCTCACTTGCGCTTCCTTGCCACTAATTGAATTACTGGCGCTAAATGAGAGAATTGGTGAAATAAGGTCTCTTGCTCCGGTAAGTAGGCATGCGGCGCGATACAACGGACATGTCGTGCGAGATTCGTTTTACGGCGTGAATGAGAAACTGCGCTGCCTGTCCTCGAGAATCTGAAGATGCCCATCAAAAGAGTAGCCGATGTGGCCAACGAATATTCCCCGGGGAATACCCATCAGCTGTCGGAGAAATAGGGAGGGATGGGAAGAGGAATGGCAAGCCAGTGGCGCCAGCTCAGCACCACATTGAAGGCATCATCGTGAAAATCCATGTGCAACCAATGCGCAGGATCGGTGGCTTTCCCCGGCAGGCCCACATCGCATCCAAAAAAACATTCCCCGGGGAATATGCATTTGCAGCGAGCCGCCCAGAGGTGAGTGCAAAACGCATCACGCCGATTGCGGCACAAAGACGTTGCCATGACACGACGAAGGTTAGCCGCCGATTTTTCAATGATGACTTGCAAGAGAAGGCAAGGGCTAGCTGAAGAGTCGGATATTCCCCGGGGAATATCCGGTGTGAGATCGCAGGAACCGATTCCACATCCTACTGAATGGTGGTAGTCAAGACGGCAAATTGCCGGTGTTGAACTTCGAAATTGCCGCCCTCACGCACC
This sequence comes from Noviherbaspirillum autotrophicum, assembly GCF_000818395.1. Classification (GTDB taxonomy): domain Bacteria; phylum Pseudomonadota; class Gammaproteobacteria; order Burkholderiales; family Burkholderiaceae_D; genus Noviherbaspirillum; species Noviherbaspirillum autotrophicum. Next base: position 2,839,075 of record NZ_JWJG01000028.1, read on the forward strand.
GCCGAGATGTGGATGACTGGAAAAATCGACGGCACGATGAGTGCACCAAATGCACCAAAGAGACACCGCGGCACCTGCTGTCTTGCATGCGATGGTCGTGGTGGCGGATCGATGTGAGCCGGATTTTTTTTGTCGGGAGCAAATGAAGGATGGCTATTCTCCGGGGAATAGCCAAGCCAACGTCTTTGTTATATCCAGCTCATCCATCCTCACGAGGCAAGACATGCAAAGAAGGAATTGCTGTAGCGCCCATGATTTGGTGGCGTGAATATTCCCCGGGGAATATTCATCAAGTGTTGGGGTCAGAACTGTCATGTCCGTGCATCGATCCAGTCCGGCAACTGGCCGCAAAACGGAGAAGCAGGCAACCGTGCGAAATGGCGCTCCGTCGTCTGCGGGGCCTGCCCTGGTTTGGCATTGCCGATCGAAGGAGGCGCTGCGCGTGATAGGACATCGGGATTCGACTTCATTGGGGCCTGCCTCCATTCGGGAGGCACTCGATTATTCCCCGGGGAATAATCCTGGATAGGAACATGAGGCATGCCGGACCGGCATTGCCGTGTTGTCGCATGCTTTCAGTCATAAGGCAAGGATGCGCACCGGCACCAGCCACTCTTCTTATTTCAGTACCTGCTTCATTACGTGCGGCACTATCCTCTGTTGCCCATTAACCTAGCGCACTCGCCGCGCCGGACAAAAGGATGCTAACGCTTTGGTCGCCGCCTGACCGCCGTTCGGGTCATCCTCATCCGATCGCTTGGGTTCCCTCCATCACGGGATTCAGCTTTTTCTTTTCTGGTTCAACGCCAGCATGCCTCGTTTTGGTCGTCCGGCGATTCTGTGACGTATTCCCCGGGGAATATCTGCGCCCGCCGAGAAGATGGCCGTGAGCTGTTGGCGAGCATCTATTCCATTTGCTCTGCGTTACCCGCAGTTGCGCGGTGTGGTATTTCACCTCAATCAGGTATTCCCCGGGGAATACCTACGTTGTTTTTTGAGATTGTCGGGATATGCAGTGCAAGATGGTCGGCGAAAGCGAACGAACAATGAAAAGCGTCGCGCGTGAGCAGCTTCCTTCGCGCGAAGAATGGAATTTGGGAAAATTTTGTTTTTAACTTGCAATATAAAATAAATTTGTGTATAAGAAACGTTTAAGCATAAAGGGGGTGCGTGTGGCAGCCAAAATCATCGTTGTGACCAACCAGAAGGGCGGCGCAGGAAAAACCAATACAGCCGTCCACTTGGCCGGTACGGCCATCCGGCGCAAGTACAAGACCTTGCTCATTGATGCTGACCGCCAGGGAACAGCGACGAAATGGGTATCACAGGCAGAAGAGGGCGCCCCATACAAGATCCGCGTAATGGGGCTCGCCCATGCGGAAGCGAAGATCGCCAACGAGGTCAAGCAATATGTTGAGGACTATGACCTCATCATCGTCGACTGCCCGCCCGCGGTGGAGTCGCAGATTCCGCAGGTGATGCTAATGATTGCAGACCTTGCGCTGGTGCCCATCGTGCCGGCGCCCGGTGACTTGTGGGCATCTACGGACTTGCTTGAACTTGCCGAGCGCGCGCAAGTCATTAATCCGGATCTGCAGATCCGCATTGTCGGATCCAACGTGCGTCCGAACCTGGCGATGACCAAATGGGCGATCGAGACGCTGGAGAATATGCGTCCGAGCGCCCCGAAATTGAAAACCAACCTGAATCAACGTGGCGCCTACGTGGAGTCGATGCTGACCGGTGATTCGGTGCACTACTTCAAGAGCGCCGCCAAACCGGCCATCCAGGAGATCGAGAGCCTCTTCGACGAAATCGCCGCAGTGCTCAATATTCCGAAAGTGAAGAAACAATGAAAAAGACGGCTCTCTTTAGCAAGCTCAATACGTCCGTGGTGCAGCAAAGCGCCCAGGCCAAGGATAAGTTTGAAAACGCCGACCTGGTCGTGGCGCTCGCCCAAGTCAAAGGTGGCATGTTGCCTCCCACGCCCGCCGTCGCGCCAGCCGCACCGGCAGCGGCACTCGTGCCCGCAACCTCGGCGCCTGCCTCGGTCGAGCAGGAATATACGGTGCTGATCCTGCCAATCGACAAGGTCAAGGATCATCCGCGCAATGCGCGCCACATCTATGATCCGGCCCGCATCGACGAGATGGCGACCAGCATTGCGCGGGACGGACAGAAAATGCCGGCCGTCGTGATGCCCGACCCGTCCGAGCCAGGGACTTATCTGCTGATCGAAGGCCGCTACCGCAAGCGCGCACTGGTCAGCCTGGGACGCGACACCATCATCGCTTCCGTGATCGAGCCCTTGAGTGAACTGGAGGCCTACCGGTTATCGCTGATGCTCAATGAAGAGCGCAATGAGCAAACAGCACTCGATAACGCCATTGCCTGGCGCGCCCTGCTGGACGACAAGGTCTTCCACAGCCAGGAGCATATTGCCGATTTCCTCAACATCAAGCAGGGCACGGTCGCCAAGACACTGGCATTGCTGGATTTGCCGGCGAATGTGCTGGCCATCGTCAAGGCCAGCCCCGGCAACTTCGGGGTGCGGATCGGCTATGAATTGCGGCAACTTGCGAAGGTCTTGCCGGCGCTGAAAATGGAAGCGATTGCGGAACAGATCCGTGCCGGCGAGTTGACCGTGAAAGACTTGGAAAAGCTGCGCGCGCGCGGTGAAAAGGATCCGGTCACGCGCGAGCGTTCGCGCGCATATGTGCTGCAATGGGGCGAGCGTGACTTGGGCTCGGTACGCGAGTTCGACGACGGTCGCCTGAAACTGGACTTGTCCAACACGACAACGGAATTGCGTACCAAGATCATCGACGCAGTTAAAAAGGTCCTCGCCGAGACCCCGCAGGCATAACGCTGCGCTTCTCTTCCCACCGGGACAACCGGGACGCCAGGGCGATGTGCCCTGGCTTCATTTTGGGAGACAGCCATCCTTCCTCCCCGGCGCTGGTTTGCCGCGCCCGCGGTGCTGGCCGTGAATTTGTGACGTCGAGCGATACCGAATTTACTGTAAGCAATTGAAAAGCAACGGTATTTTCAGTGGAAATCACCGGGTGCTTAGTGGAAAAATATAAACTGGAATTTATGTTCTTCGGATGCCTTCTTGCTCGAGAAAGCTTGCCGCGCCCCGGTGTGCATACCCGCTATCGAAGGTTGGTTTCCCGATGCAAGGTGCACCGGTGCACCTTTGCCGGCAGCGGCATTAAGGCCGGTGTGACGCGGATGATGACTGTGTGTGCCGTGCACGCTTGAAGTGGCGCATAGTTCATTGAAAATGCAGGAGATTGTCCAAAAAGAAATCTGCTAGACTGTCGCAAAAATATAAACTCCACTTTATTTTTTAATGCCTGTCGCCGCCCCTGAGATCGCCCGCCTGACGCCGGAACAATTCAAGGCCCTTGCCAAGTACAAAGGCTGGAAATACACGATGCTGGCCGCGCGCTGGGAGTTGACCGCGGTCTGGATTTCCAACATGGCGCGCGATCCGAACCGGCCGGCCCGCTTCGATGACATGCTGATGGGCTTGCCGAACCTGAACAAGCTCAAGCGCGACCTGGCCGGGCGCCAGAAGCAACTCGATGCGGCGCTGGCGCGCATCAAGCCCCCCACCGTGACGTCGCCGCACGCGCCCAGGCGGGAGCCGGGATTACGTTATCACGGCTACCTGACACTGGGAATGATTGTCACGGCCAGCGTCGATGTCGGCAGCATCGCGGAAGAGGGCATGCGCGGTATCGTGTTCGACGTGCAGCATCGCCCCCACGAAGAAGTGTATGGCGTGATCTTTGAAAACGGCTTGTGGGACTGGTTTTCGCCCCACTATGTCGACCTGTACCTCGCGTCCACCGGTCTCATCAGCCCCGGGCTGGAAGATTACCGCTACCGCGACGAAGTGTGCCTGCAGGACGATTACACAGCGGACCTGTTTATCTTTTGGCCACCTGTGTGAGGCCGCTCGCAACATCTGCGCGAGTAGGCCGCGCACCGCAAGCGACGGCTGCAGGCGTGCTCGTTCAGACCATCAAGCTGGTGCCACTACGGTGCAGACATTATCGCGTTCCCGGACGTGGCGGGCATGGATGCGTTCCTCGGGGATGTCGAGCTGTGCTTCGCAATGCCCTTCGATAGCCGCGAATGGCAACCGTGAAAGAGCAACCGTGAATGTCGTATACCATGGACATCAATTGACAGCAGGAGGCGCGGCCGCATCGACCCGTCGATTGCCCACGGGCGGGCGCGCACGCCAGGGCCTTTTACGAGCTCACCCAACTATGCCTATGTGCGGCAAGGCTCCCCCAGGACTTGAGGCGGGCCACGGAATGTCGTGCCGACCGAACAGTTCGCAACCCTTCATTGAGAGGCTCGCCATGTCCGACAACAGCCCCATCATCCATAGCTTGCTGGAGACCGACCTCTACAAGTTCACGATGTGGCAGGCACTCTTCAACAGTGCCTACAACGACAACGAGGCCGAGTACCGCTTTGTGTGCCGCCGACCGCCTCCCATGCCGCTCTCAGCACTCAAGGCCGCCGTGGAGCGCGAGCTCGACCACTTGTGCGGGCTCGCCTTTCAGGACGAGGAACTCGACTACCTGCGGTCGCTGCGGTACATGAAGAGCAGCTTCGTCGACTTCCTCTCCATTTTCCGGTTGCAGCGTCGTTTCATCCGCATTGAGGTAAATGGTGATGCGCTGGAGATTGTGGCGCGCGGGCCGCAAGTGCATGTGATGTTCTTTGAGATCTTCGTGCTGGCCATTGTCAGCGAGCTGCATGCCAGGGAGTGGCCGCAACAAGCGGCGCTTGCGGAGGGCCGCCGCCGCCTTGCCGACAAGATTGCCCAGCTGCGGGAGTTTGAGTCCGAGGCGGCGGCCGAGCGCGACGGCTATCCCTTCGCGTTCTTCGACTTCGGGCTGCGTCGCCGATTCAGCCGTGCCTGGCACGAGGAGGTGGTCACCATGCTCAAGGTTGAAGTGCCCCAATTTTTCAAGGGCACGAGCAACACCTATCTCGCCATGAAGCACGGGCTCACGCCGATGGGCACAGTCGCGCACGAATTCATGCAAACTTTTCAGGCGGTGCACGACGTGCCCTTGCGGAATTCGCAAAAGGCAGCGCTTGAGGCTTGGGTGCAGACGTATCGGGGCGATCTCGGTGTGGCGCTCACCGACGTGGTCGGCATGGATGCCTTCCTGCGCGACTTCGATCTGTATTTTGCGAAGCTGTTCGACGGTCTGCGCCACGACTCGGGCGACCCCGTTGAGTGGGGCGAGAAGGCGCTCGCGCACTACGCGAAGCTGCACATCGATGCGCACACGAAGCGGCTGGTGTTCTCGGACCGCCTCAACATCGAGAAGTCCATCGCGCTGTGGCGCCACTTCGCACGGCGCGCGCAGACCGGTTTCGGCATTGGCACCAACCTTACCCACGACTTCGGGCCGCAGTTCCCTGCGCTCGAAATCGTGATGAAGCTTGTGCGCTGCAACGGACGACCGGTGGCCAAGCTTTCTGACTCGCCCGGGAAGACCATCTGTGACGATGCAACGTTCCTCGCCTATCTGCGGAGCGTCTTCAACCTGCCGGCCTAAGAGGGGCGTCGAAAGAACGGTATCCTGCGCGCGTTCGTGAGATCCAGCTCTACCTCGCACTCCACAAGGAAGATCACCGCTCCGCTGGTCGACAAGCCAGGCGGACTGCCCCGGGTGGCGTAGGCACTTCTGGCCTCTTTGGCGTGGACGTGTCTACCACACCGGGGCAGTCCACCGCGGCGGTGTGCGATATCTCGGACACGATTTGCGCCACCTGTGCGAAAGCCCGGAATCGCGGGCTGCCATGCCTAAAGGCGTTGAAATAAAAACGTTAAAAATCAAAGAGATACAAGTCCCCTGTTTTGGAGCTGCATGGCATGAACCGTGCAATAGAAGATGCGGACTCTGGCACGCGACCAGCGGCCAAAGGCTTCATCACAATGCCAATACAGGAGACATGCAATGACACTCAAGGGCCTCAGGGCAATCCTCAGCTTTCCCATACTCGCACTCGCTTCCGCGGCGATCGCGCCGGCCGCCGCGCAGGCAGCCGATCTCGTCCGGCTCGGCAACCTGAAGTTCGCGCATTACGGCGCGGTCGCCTACATGAAGGAGATCGCACCGAAGTGCAACCTCAAGATCGAAGAACGCGTGTTCGCCAAGGGACTCGACATCGTGCCGGCGATCATTGCTGGTGAAATCGATGTCTCGGCGAGCGCGCTCGAAGCGGCGATTTCGGGACGCGCCAGCGGTGTTCCGGTTTATCTCGTCGGCGGCTTCGCCAAGGGCGGCGTGCGTATTGTCGGGCGCCCCGACCTCAATCTCCATTCTATTGCGGACCTCAAGGGTAAGAAGGTTGGCGTCACGCGCGGCGGCCCGCAGGAGATCCTGCTCTTTACCGAGCTGGCGAAATCCAAGCTCAGCTGGTCCGACAAGCCTGGCAAGGATGTTCAGATCGTCTACATGGGTTATCCCGACCTGAATCAGGCATTGATGGCCAAGGAAATCGACGCGATGAGCCAGTCGGAACCCTACGCGACGCAGTCGGTGCACAAGAAGTACGGTGCCGAAATCATGAAGCCGTACGACACGCCGCTCGGTGAGCCGGTGCGCGCGCTGGTGATGACCGAGAAGATGTACAAAGAACGACGCGACGTGGCCGCACGCTTCATGCAGTGCTTCGTGATGGCGACGCGCCAGTTCATCGCCGATGGCAAACTGGCGGAAAAATACGTGCGTGAATCGATGTTCAAGAATCAGGTGACCTCGGACGACTACCAGGATGCGATGAACAACGCGAGTTTTACCGAGAGCATCACTACCGACCATGTGCAGATGACCACCGATTACATGGTGAAGTACAACATCGGCCGGATGGCGGCGCCGCCCGTCGCAAAGGACTGGGTCAAGCTGGATCTGCTGGAAGCAGCGCAGAAGTCGGTACGCAGCAACTGAAGGGACCGCCATGAACGCGAACATGATCAAACGCATTCTTCACGGCGCCATCGTACCGCTTGCTGCCCTGGTCCTGTGGCAGGGGGTATCGACGCTCGGCTGGGTTAACCCGCAGATCGTGCCTTCGCCGCTGGCGGTGCTGCGCAAGCTGCTGGAGTACCTGGCGCCACTGGAACCCTATTCGCCCGAGCAGGGGAGTTATCTGCTCTGGCTGGTTTCCGGCGAGCTGTTGCGCGATGCCTACGCCAGCCTATCGCGCGTGATCGGCGGCTTTCTCATCGGCGCGGGGCTGGCTCTGCCGCTTGGCCTGCTGATGGGAACAAACAAGTCGGTCTACAAGCTGTTCGATCCGCTCGTGCAGATCCTGCGGCCGATTCCCCCGATTGCCTATATCCCGCTGGCGATCCTCTGGTTCGGCCTCGGCAATCCCCCGGCATTTTTTCTGATCAGCATCGGCTCCTTCTTCCCCATCCTGATGAACACGATTGCCGGCGTACGGCACGTGGACGGCATCTACCTGCGCGCCGCACGCAACCTTGGTGCGGGACAGATGACGATGTTTCGCCGCGTGATCCTGCCGGCGGCGACGCCCTATATCCTCGCCGGAGCGCGCATCGGCATGGGAACGGCATTCATCGTGGTGATCGTAGCGGAAATGATCGCCGTCAACAGTGGGCTGGGCTTCCGCATCTTGGAAGCGCGCGAGTACTTCTGGTCCGACAAGATCATCGCAGGCATGTTCACCATTGGTCTGTTCGGGCTTGCCATCGATCTCGGCATGAACGCGCTGAACAATCATCTGCTCAAGTGGCATCGCGGACTCGAACATTGAAGAGGACAGCATGAAAACCATTCATATCAACGCCGTCAACAAGGTGTTCTCGAGCCACGGCAGCGAAGTCATCGCGCTCAAGGATATCAACCTCACCATCAACAGCGGCGAGTTCATCTGCCTGCTTGGCCCCTCGGGCTGCGGCAAATCGACGCTGCTCAACGCCATTGCCGGTTTCTCGCACCCCAGCTCGGGCGAGATCCTGGTCGATAACCGCCGCATCACCGAGCCGGGGCCGGATCGTGGCATGGTGTTTCAGGAATATGCGCTCTTCCCCTGGATGACGATCGAGCAAAACATTGCATTCGGCCTCGAAATCGCAGGCCGCTCGACTGCGGCAATCAGGGAGCGTGTCGACATGCTGCTGGATATGCTGGGCCTGTGCGAATTTCGCGACCGTTATCCCAAGGATCTGTCCGGCGGCATGCGCCAGCGCGTGGCGATCGCTCGCGTGCTGGCGCTGGATTCGCCGATCATGCTGATGGATGAACCGTTCGGCGCGCTCGACGCCCTCACCCGCCGCAACTTGCAGGACGAGCTGCTGAAAATCTGGGAAGCCTTCGGCACCACGATCATCTTCGTCACGCACAGCATCGAAGAGTCGATCTATCTCGCGGACCGGACGATCGTGATGACTTATCGTCCCGGCACCGTCAAGCAGGACGTGCGCGTCACACTGCCACGCCCGCGCGATCCGAGCGACCCGGAATTCAACCGGCTCAAGCGCATGCTGGGCGAGCTCGTCATGGAAGAGCAACAGCGTCATCACAATGCAGAACTGCTCGCAACGACCGCCGACTGATGCGGCGCCGACAATCCATCTAACAAGGAAAAAACATGGGACAAACTAAAGCCGCATTTCACTGGGACGACCCGCTGCTGCTGGACCAGCAGCTGACCAACGACGAACGCATGGTGCGCGACGCGGCCAACGCCTATTGCCAGGACAAGCTGGCCCCGCGCGTGCTGGAAGCCTTCCGTCACGAGAGCACCGATCCCGCCATCTTCCGCGAGATGGGCGAGCTCGGTCTCCTCGGCCCCACCATTCCGGAACAGTACGGCGGCCCCGGCCTGAACTACGTCAGCTACGGCTTGATCGCGCGCGAAGTCGAGCGCGTCGACTCCGGCTACCGCTCGATGATGAGCGTGCAGTCGTCGCTGGTGATGGTGCCGATCTACGAATTCGGCAGCGAGGAGCAGAAGCAGAAATATCTGCCGGGCCTGGCCAGTGGCAAGCTAATCGGCTGTTTTGGACTGACCGAGCCGAACCACGGTTCGGATCCGGGTTCGATGATTACGCGCGCCCGCAAGGTCGAGGGCGGTTACAAGATCACCGGTGCGAAAATGTGGATCACCAACAGCCCGATCGCCGACGTGTTCGTGGTGTGGGCCAAGGATGACGAAGGCGCGATCCGCGGCTTCGTGCTGGAAAAGGGCTGGAAAGGCTTGTCCGCTCCGGCCATCCACGGCAAGGTCGGCTTGCGCGCCTCGATCACTGGTGAGATCGTGATGGATGAGGTGTTTTGTCCTGAAGAAAATGCCTTCTCCGACGTGCGCGGCTTGAAGGGACCGTTCACCTGCCTGAACTCGGCGCGCTATGGCATTGCCTGGGGGGCGCTGGGGGCGGCCGAAGATTGCTGGCATCGTGCCCGCCAGTACGTGCTGGACCGCAAGCAATTCGGCAAGCCGCTGGCGGCCAATCAGCTGATCCAGAAGAAGCTGGCCGACATGCAGACCGAGATCACGCTGGGTCTGCAGGGCTGCCTGCGCTTGGGCCGCATGAAAGACGAAGGCACGGCGGCGGTGGAAATCACGTCGATCATGAAGCGCAACTCGTGCGGCAAGGCGCTGGACGTGGCGCGCATGGCACGCGACATGCTGGGCGGGAACGGCATCTCGGACGAATTCGGCGTGATTCGCCACATGGTCAATCTCGAAGTGGTGAACACCTATGAAGGCACGCACGACGTTCATGCGCTGATTCTCGGCCGGGCGCAGACGGGAATCGCGGCGTTCTGACGCCCATTTCAGTACCAAACAAAAAAGCCGGCAAATCGCTTTGCCGGCTTTTTTTATTTTCACGCCTCCTTAAAAACTATAGGCTAAGCCGAGCGTATAAACGACAGGTCGGAAATCGATAGTCGTTTTGCGCTCTATGCTCCCGGTGGTGGCAGTCATATCGCTTTTTACCTTTGCCGTCGCAACCGAACCGACCAGCGACCATTGATCCGTCAGCTTATAGCTCGCACCGACTTGCGCTGCCAGGCCGAAGGAATCGGACAACTCGATTTTCGTCGGACCGCCGCTGGCAAGATTGCCGGAGCTGGTCGATTGGCCATCGAAGAAATGCGTGTAATTGAAACCGACACCGACGAAGGGCCTGAACTTGTTCTCCGGAGCCCCGAAGTTATAGTTCAAAAAGACAGTCGGCGCTGCCTGCTTAACCTTCGCGATGACACCAAACGGCGCGAGCGTGCCGGTACCTTTGACATCATGGCGTGGCGGCAAACCGAGCACCACATCGATGTCGAGATGCTCATTGAGCTTACGCGTGTAACCGAGGAGCAGGGTTGTCGCATTCTCGACAGTCAGACCTGCTGGCTGCGGTGTCAGGAAGGCAGGCCCGTTGGTGGTCAAATTGGGCGCCTCGGAATGAATCGTGAGATCGATGAGCCCTGCACGCACCGTATTCTGTTGGCTATATGCGGAAACAGAGGCGAGACCGAGCATGGCGCAAGCGGTGAACTGAGTGAATTTCATGGTTCGATCTCCCGGTTAGTTGGCCAGCATGGATTGGAAGAAGCCGCGAGCAGCCGCGTTGCAGAACGGCGGAACAAGGATGGCGTGATAGGCGGACGTCACTGCCGCCATGCCGGCAGCGCCGCCGCCTGCGTCAGCCGCAGTTTTCGCCTTAAGTTGAGCGAAACCACCTTTGACGGTAGCGTACGGATCGCCCGCGCCTATTGCGGAGTCAACGTCGAGCACCTGTAGCACGGGAGCCGTCATGCCCTTGGCACCGAAATAGCCAGCTGTAGCTTGCGCATTCGCCCAGAACACAGTCGGATCACCATTGCCACCGCACAGGAGTACAGGCACGTTCGGCACATAGTTGCGCAGGTCGTTCTTGACACCGGCCTTGCGGAACGCGTTTACTGGCGCGCAATTCAGCGGATCGGCCGGATTGACGTCGCATGGGTGCGCAGACAGATCAGCGAGATAGGCATTGCGGAAGCTGGTCTTCATCAGGTTGCCGGCACCGAAGGTGCCGGGGATGATCGGCGCTTGCGGCATCGAATCGACGGCAAACAAGGCCAGTTGTGGCAGCTTGCCGGAGCTGAAAATCGTGTCCGGCGTCAGGCTTGGCAGCAGCGACTCGATGCCAGTGGCATACTTATCCTCGTACATTTCATTGGGACTCGCATACAGGCCGCCATAGGACTTCTGCCAGCTGGTGCTGATCATCGGGAAGAAGATCGTGGCCCCTAGATTAGGCTTGCCGCTCCCAACAATCACGTCTCCCAGCAAGGACATGGCATACGGTCCGGACTGGCCGGCTAGGGCAGTCACCTTGAATTCAGACGCATAGGAGGTCTGCATCGCGCGCTGAGTTGCCATCGCCACATGTCCGCCTTGCGAATAGCCGGTAACGAACAACTTGCCGGAATCCTGCGCATTGATGCCGGCGAATGCCTTGCGGGCCGCGCGCAGCGCATCGATCATGTCGTTGGCTGACTGCTCGGCGTTCAGATAGGGGTGATAGCTCAGCTTCGAGACGTCATAACCGGCGTAATTCGGTGCCACCACGATGAAGCCTTGGGCCGCATACATGGCGGCTACCAGCGCCGCTTCATGGTTGTCCCGCAGGTTGGCCATGTTATAGGACTTGTCGTAACTCGTTCCATGTGCGTAGAGCACAACCGGACGCGTGCCGGCACAGGCGGAATCGGTACCCGACGGCACCATGATCGCGCCGGTGGCATCGGTAGTTTCCCCCGCGCCGCCGACTGTGCCGTATTTCATGTAATAGGTGGTGATTGAACACTTCGGCGTCCCGGTAATCTGCGTGATGCCTGGGGTCGCTGCTTCCAGCATTTGCGCAAACACCGTTGGCTCCAGCTTCGTAACCGCCGTTCCGTCTGCCTGTGGAATCGGCACAAGATTGGGCGGATTGGCAACCAATGAACCGCGCGCAAGAGTGGTATCGACGGCCGGGCCGCTGCTGCCACCACCGCAGGCAGCCAAAACGGCTGCCGCAAGCGTCGCCGCTGCGAATTTGAATTGACGCATGTTGTCTCCTCATGTGCGTTTTATGAAACAAAAAAGAACGGTCGTGCCATTCCTTGAGGAAATAGTATCCCCGGAAGCCGGTAACTTGCATAGTCAGAAAAGGGGGAAATTCGCCCTCAGATTTAGAGACATGACTCTAAATCTGAGGCTGGTAAGACTGCAATTCGTAATGTGGAATGCTGCGGAAGACAGCAGCCAGAGAGGGCCGCTACGGAGAAATGTTCTCAGCCAGCGCCAAGAAGACGTGCCAGCACACCTCGCGAGTCGTGCGCAGCGCGGCGCAGGCGATCGTTCACGCCTTGCCATTCGCTGCCGCCCGGAGGCGCCTCGATCAGAATGATGTCGGCGTTCGCTCCATCCATGGCGCGCAAGGCGGCGTACAAGTCATGGGCATAGCCGGCCGGTGCGATGGGAAGCTCGCATTGTGCAAGGCATCGCCCCTCCGGCAACGCGGTGCGGCGAAGTAATGCGATGCGCCGTCCGCTTCCATGCAATTGCGCCACGATCTCGTGCAACTGCGCCGCATCCACCAGTGCCACCGGCGTGCTGGGCGCATAGTGCGCATCGAGCGTGCCCGACGCGCGTGGCGCAGCCGTATCCGGCAGGCGGGGCTCGATTCCGATGACTTGGGCAATGCGCGCCGCGCTGATGTGGCCAGGGCGCAGTAGCACCGGTCCATGCGTCGCCATGCGCGACAAATCGAGAATGGTCGATTCGATGCCCACCTCGCTCTGCCCGCCGTCCAGCACGCAGGTTACGGCACTGTCCGCACCGGCGCCGAACTCGTCGCGCACATGCTGGGCCGTGGTCGGGCTCACATGCCCGAACTTGTTGGCTGATGGCGCCGCGACGCCGCCCCTGCCCTGCTTGAATTCGCGCAGCAGCGCTTGCGCAACAGGATGAGAAGGGCAGCGCAGCCCGATCGAATCCTGACCTCCGGATACCGCATCGGGAATATGGGCGGCACGCTTCAGAATCAGCGTCAGCGGGCCGGGCCAGAACGCATCGATGAGTTGCAATGCCTGCTGTGGAATCCCGGTAGCCCAATAGCCGAGATCGGCATGCGGCGCCAGATGGACGATGACCGGATGCTTCGGCGGACGTCCTTTGGCGGCGTAGATTTTAGCTACCGCAGCCGGGTTTTCAGCGTCGGCGCCAAGGCCATACACGGTCTCGGTGGGAAACGCCACCAACTCGCCCTGCTCCAGCTTCCTGGCCGCGGCCCGGATCGCATCCAAGTCCAGCACAACATCATGCATGCCGTGGTCCATCATAAATTACGCGGCGATGCCCAGGATGGCGCAGGCAGCTTGCAGGCTGGCCTGCGCCTGTTCCAGCGTAGGCGCCACGAAAGTGACATGCCCCATCTTGCGGCCGCGGCGCGGATCGTCCTTGCCGTACAAATGCAGGTTCGCACCGGGCAATGCCAGCACCTTGTCCCACGCCGGCTCGCGCGGCTCGTCGCTGTCGCCGTCAAACCAGACATCTCCGAGGATATTGAGCATGACTGCCGGCGAGTGCTGGCGCACTTCGCCCAGCGGCAAGCGCGCCATGGCACGCGCCTGTTGCGCAAACTGGCTCGTTACGCAGGCATCGATCGTGTAGTGACCGCTGTTGTGCGGGCGCGGCGCCATTTCATTGACAACCAGAGAGCCGTCCTGCAGCACGAAGAATTCGATGCACAGCACCCCGACGTAGCCGAGCTGCTCGATGATCGCCAGCGCGGCTGCTTGCGCCTTGCCTGCGCATTCGGCGGTCACGTTCGGGCCAGGCACCGTCGTCGTAAACAGGATGCCGTCGCGATGCACGTTTTCGGCAATCGGATAGACCACCGAATTGCCATCCGCACCGCGCGCGGCAAGCACCGACACCTCGTAGGCCAGCGGCAGCATCTTTTCTAAGATGCAGAGCACGCCGTTCATTTTGCCGAACGCAGCACGGACCTCTTCGCGCGTCGTGACGCGCGCCTGCCCCTTGCCGTCATAGCCGAGGCGGACGGTTTTCAGAATGCTCGGAAGCAGCGCATCGGGTATTGCGTCGATGTCGGCGTCGCTCGCCACGATATGATGCGGGGCCGGGAGTACGCCGGATTTCGCTGCGCACTCGATAAAAAAGCGCTTTTCCGCAATCCGGTCCTGTGCAATTGAAACGCATGCGGATGACGGTGCAACGAAGGTGCGATCCGCCAGAAACGCAAGGCTTTGCGCCGGGACGTTCTCGAATTCGGTCGTAACCGCCACACATTGTGCGGCGAGCTCCGCGAGCGCTTTCTCGTCCGAATAATCAGCGCAAATCAGGTGGTCGGACGCATGTCCGGCCGGGCAATCGCGTGCCGGCTCCAGCACCGCCACCTTGAAACCCATCATTTGCGCAGCATGCACGAACATGCGGCCCAATTGTCCACCGCCCATTACGCCAAGCCAGCTGGGCGGCGTCGCGGAAGGAATAAACGGGTGAAACTTGTCGCTCATGCCGGCAATGTCATTGCAAGTGCCGCCTGCGTCTGCCTGGAGCGGAACTCCTGCAGACGCGCAGCCAGTTGATCATCAGTCGTCGCGAGAATCGCGATTGCGGTCAGTGCAGCATTGGCGGCGCCGGCCTCGCCGATCGCAAAAGTCGATACTGGAATCCCTTTGGGCATCTGCACGATCGACAACAGCGAATCTTCGCCGCGCAGATATTTCGATGGAACGGGAACGCCGAGCACCGGAACGATGGTCTTCGCCGCCAGCATTCCCGGCAAATGCGCCGCCCCGCCGGCACCAGCGATGATCGCACGCAGACCGCGCGAGCGCGCCGACTCCGCATAGGCGAACATCTGGTCCGGCATGCGATGTGCGGAAATCACCTGCGCTTCATGCGCAATGCCGAAATCCTTCAGCATCGCCACCGCATGCTGCATCACCTCCCAGTCCGAGGAGGAACCCATGACGACGCCTACCAGGGGCGTACCTGCTTGTGCGTCGCTCATATCAATCCTTCAGGGTTTCACCGGTCAGGCGCTGCAGCGCCTCGCGGTACTTGGCGCCGGTCTTCTCGATAACATCCGCCGGCAACGCCGGTGCGGGAGCAGTCTTGTTCCAGTCTTTCAGGGTTTCCAGATAGTCGCGCACGAACTGCTTGTCGAACGACGGCGGCGACATGCCCGGCGCGTAAGAGTCAGCAGGCCAGAAGCGGGACGAGTCGGCAGTAAGCACTTCATCCATCAGGTGCAGCGTGCCGTTTTCATCCAGGCCGAATTCGAACTTGGTGTCCGCGATGATGATGCCGCGCGTGGCCGCATAGTCGGCGGCGGTCTGGTACAGCTTGATGCTGATGTCGCGCATCTTGGCGGCGAGTTCCTTGCCGATGCGGTTTTCCATTTCGGCGAAGCTGATGTTCTCGTCATGCTCGCCGAGGTCGGCCTTGGCTGCCGGCGTGAAAATCGGGGTCGCGAGCTTGTCGGCCTGACGCAGGCCTGCAGGCAAGGCAATGCCGCAAACCGCGCCGGTCGTCTGATAGTCTTTCCAGCCGGAGCCGATGATATAGCCGCGCACGACCGCCTCCACCAGGATCGGCTTCAGCCGCTTGGCGACCACGGCGCGGCCCTTGACCTGATCCACTTCATCCGCGCTCACCACGCTCTCCGGCGCGACGCCGGTCAGGTGGTTTGGCACGATGTCTTTCAGCTTTTCAAACCAGAAATCGGACATCTGGTTCAGCACCATGCCCTTGCCCGGAATCGGTTCATTCATCACGACGTCGAAGGCTGACAGGCGGTCGGTGGTGACGATCAGGATCTTGTCGTCGCCGACCGCGTAGTTGTCGCGCACTTTACCGCGGCCGAGCAGCGGAAGCGATTTGATGGTGGATTGGTAAAGACTTTTCATAGGGGTCCCAGAAAGCTAAACCGGCGGGTGTGTGTTGAACACGCCGCCGGTTAGTTTAATGCTTATTTCTAACGCGTAATTTTACTGCACGATCTGCGCGAGTTCGCCTTTTTTGTATTTTTCGGCCATCTTTTCCAACGAAATCGGCTTGATCTTGGCTGCCTGGCCTTCGCAACCGAAGGCGATGAAGCGCGACTTGCAAATTTGCTTGGCCGCTTCGCGGGCAGGCTTGAGGTATTCGCGCGGGTCGAACTTGGACGGGTTCTCGGCGAAGAAGCGACGGATCGCGCCGGTCATTGCCAAACGAATATCGGTGTCGATATTGATCTTGCGCACGCCGTGCTTGATGCCTTCCTGGATTTCCTCGACCGGCACGCCATAGGTTTCCTTCATGTCGCCGCCGAACTGGCGAATCTCGGCCAGCAGTTCTTGCGGAACGGACGACGAACCGTGCATCACCAGGTGGGTGTTCGGGATACGCGCATGGATTTCCTTGATGCGCTCGATCGCGAGGATGTCGCCGGTTGGCTTGCGCGAGAATTTGTAGGCGCCGTGCGAGGTGCCGATGGCGATTGCCAGCGCGTCGCACTGGGTCAGCTTGACGAAGTCAGCCGCCTGGTTCACGTCGGTCAGCAGTTGTTCGCGTGTCATCGTGCCTTCCGCGCCGTGGCCGTCTTCCTTGTCGCCCTTCATGGTTTCGAGCGAACCGAGTACGCCCAGCTCCGCTTCCACGGTGACGCCGATCGAGTGCGAGAACTTCACGACTTCACGCGACACGTCGACGTTGTACTCATAGCTGGCGACCGACTTGCCGTCTTCCATCAGCGAGCCATCCATCATCACCGAGGTGAAACCGGACTTGATCGCAGCCATGCAGACGGCCGGCGACTGGCCGTGGTCCTGGTGCATCACGACCGGAATGTGCGGATAGGCTTCCACAGCTGCTTCGATCAGGTGGCGCAGGAAGGCTTCGCCGGCGTATTTGCGGGCGCCTGCCGACGCTTGCATGATGACCGGGGCACCGACTTCGTCGGCGGCCTGCATGATTGCAGTGACCTGTTCCAGGTTGTTGACGTTGAACGCAGGCAGACCGTAGCCGTTTTCAGCGGCGTGGTCGAGCAATTGACGCATGGATACGAGAGGCATGGTGTTCTCCAAATAATAAAAATGTGAAATTAGTGCTCGCCGACCTTCATGATCTTCAGGGCATTGGTGCCACCGATCTGACCCATGGGCTCGCCCCAGGTGATCACAATCATGTCACCTTTATGTACCGCACCTTTAGCCAGAAGCAAATCCTGCGCGGCTTTCAGCGTAGCTTCGCGGTCGGTGGAACGCTCCATCTCAACTGTGCAGACGTTGCGGTAAAGTGCCGCTTTGCGTTGCGTAGCGAGAATCGGCGTGATCGCATAGATCGGGATATCGATGTTGTGGCGGCTCATCCACAGCGCGGTCGAGCCGGACTCGGTAAGCGCAACGATCGCCTTGACGCGCAAGTGGTGGGCAGTGAATAACGCGCCGTATGCGATCGACTGGTCGATACGGGTAAAGGTCGCGTTGAGGAAATCCGCGTCCAGCTTCACCACGTCTGATTTTTCCGCTTCCAGGCAGATTGCCGCCATGGCTTCAACCGTTTCGACCGGATATTTACCGGAAGCGGTTTCCGCCGACGTCATCACCGCGTCGGTACCATCGAGAACCGCGTTGGCGACATCCGACACTTCGGCACGGGTCGGCACTGCATTGACGATCATCGACTCCATCATCTGGGTCGCGGTGATCGTCAGCTTGTTGGAGGCACGCGCCATCTTGATCATGCGCTTCTGCAAGGCCGGCACCGCCGCATTGCCGACTTCCACCGCCAAGTCGCCGCGCGCCACCATGATGCCGTCGGAAACGTCGAGGATTTCCTGCAATGCCGGAATCGCCTCTGCGCGCTCGATCTTCGCGATCATCTGCGGCTTGTGCCCGGTTTGCTCGCCAGCGATATTGGCTAGCTGACGCGCCATGATCATGTCGGACGCGTTCTTCGGGAACGACACCGCCACGTAATCGGCCTGGAAGCTCATCGCCGTCTTGATGTCTTCCATGTCCTTTGCCGTGAGCGCCGGCGCCGACAGGCCGCCACCTAAGCGGTTGATACCCTTGTTGTTCGACAGTTCGCCGCCGATCTTCACAGTCGTGTGAATCGCGCTGCCCACTACCTGGTCGACTACCAGCACGATCAGTCCGTCATTGAGCAGCAGCACGTCACGCGGCTTCAGGTCGCGCGGCAATTCCTTGTAGTCGAGCCCGACTTGCGCCTGGTTGCCGAGTTCACATGCTGCATCGAGCACGAACTTGCTGCCGCTTTCGAGGAAGATCTTGCCGTTTTCGAACTTGCCGATGCGGATCTTCGGTCCCTGCAAATCCGCCATGATCGCCACTTCGCGTCCGCACTTGGCTGCAGCCTGGCGCACGAGTGTGGCGCGGTCGATATGGTCTTGCGCCTTACCGTGCGAAAAATTCAACCGCACCACATTGACGCCCGCCTGAATCATGCGCGTGAGCGTATCCAGGTCGCTGGAAGCGGGGCCAATGGTGGAAACGATTTTTGTAGCTCTTTGCATGATCGAGAATCCTAGAGGAGCAATGCGGCGACACGCATTCCCTGCGTGTCGCCGCTCCGGCATTACTGTGCGCGTTGCATCAGAATGTCCACCGCAGGCAAGGTCTTCCCTTCCAGGAATTCCAGGAAAGCGCCGCCGCCGGTCGAAATATAGCCGACCTTGTCAGCAATATGGTACTTGGCGATGGCTGCGAGCGTATCGCCGCCGCCGGCAATCGAAAACGCCTTGGAATTTGCGATTGCCATTGCCAGCGTCTTGGTGCCTTCGCCGAACTGGTCGAATTCAAACACGCCCACCGGGCCGTTCCAGACGACCGTGCCGGCTTGCGCGATCTGCTGCGCCAGCTGTGCCGCCGTCTTCGGGCCGATGTCGAGGATCATGTCGTCGTCCGCCACGTCCTTCACGTCCTTGACGGTGGCAACGGCAGTGGCGGAAAACTCTTTCGCACACACCACGTCGACCGGGATCGGCACCGATGCGCCGCGCTTGGCCATCATATCGATGATGGCTTTCGCTTCGCTGACGAGGTCCGCTTCCGCGAGCGACTTGCCAATCTTCAGGCCGGCTGCCAGCATGAAGGTATTGGCGATGCCGCCGCCGACGATCAGGTTATCGACCTTCTCGGCCAGCGACTTCAGGATGGTCAGCTTGGTCGACACCTTGGAGCCGGCAACGATGGCGGCCAGCGGACGCGCGGGATCGCCCAGCGCCTTGCCCAGCGCATCGAGTTCCGCCGCGAGCAGCGGGCCGGCGCAGGCGATCGGCGCAAATTTTGCCAAGCCGTGGGTGGTCGCTTCGGCGCGGTGCGCGGTGCCGAAGGCGTCGTTCACATACACGTCGCACAGCTTCGCCATCTTCTGGGCGAGCTCGTCACTGTTCTTTTTCTCGCCCTTGTTGACACGGCAGTTTTCCAGCAACACGACCTGGCCCGGCTTCACGTCGACGCCATCGACCCAGTTCTGCTTCAGTTCGACCGGCTGGCCGAGCAATTCGGACAGGCGCTTGGCGATCGGCGCCAGCGAGTCTTCCGGCTTGAATTCGCCTTCGGTCGGACGGCCGAGATGCGACGTCACCATCACTGCGGCGCCGGCCTGCAGCGCCTGCTGGATCGCCGGCACGGAGGCACGGATGCGGGTGTCTTCGGTGATGTTGCCGGCGTCGTCTTGCGGCACATTGAGATCGGCGCGAATGAATACGCGTTTGCCCTGGAGTTGACTGCGTGCGATGAGGTCGCTCAAGCGGTTGAATTGCATGGCTGCCTGACAATTATAAGAATGGAAAAACGGCTATTTTACCGCAGCACACACCCCTGAAAAACCGTTTTCTGATTACAAGGTGATACGTAGCAAAGTGAACAAGAGCATGCCTGCGATGATCGTTCCAAGCAGATGCCGTGTTGTCAAAAACACCAAAACCGCGCCAAGCCCCGCCATCAGTTTCGGATTGCTCCAGGACATGGCAAGCTCGCCGTTCGCCAGCAGCAAGTCAGGCGCAACAATTGCCGCCAGTGCGGCAGCCGGCGCATAGCGCAACGCATGCTGCAGCTTCGGCGGCAGCCGCACCGCATGCCGCCCTAATAAAAAGAATGAACAACGCGTCAGGATTGTCGCCAGCGTCAGCCACAGGATGGCAAGCCAGGTATCAGCCGCATTCATGTTTTTTCCTTGTCGAGAAAGGTATCGACGATCATGGCCGCCGCCATGCCGAGGATTACGGCAAGCAGCAGCCCCAATCGGTACGGCAATCCGGCAGCGGCGACGGCGACCATGCTTGCGACGATCACCCCAACTAGCGCGGCACGATTGATGACGAGCGGTATCATCACGGCCAGCAAGGCGAGCGTGCCGGCAAAACCGATTCCCCAGTTCTGCGGAATCTGGCTGGCGAGCAGGATGCCGGCAACCGAACCTGCCTGCCAGGCACACCAGTTTGGATAGCCGATACCACTGAAAAAGCCGACCTTGCCTTCGCCGCGGAAAATCGTCTCGGCCGGGAAGCGCTGCGGGAACAGGCCCATCGTGATATCGGCATTGAAGTAGCCGAACCAGAGCCGCTTGTACCATGGCAGGTGCGCGAAATGCGGGCCGACCGCTGCGGCAAAAATGACAAAGCGCAGGTTCACCACCAGCGCCGTCAAAAACACCATCCAGATCGGCACGTTGGCCGCCATCAGCGGCACAGCCGCCAGTTGCGCCGAGCCGGCGAACACCAGAAAGGTCATGCCCAGCGCCTGCCACAGGGTCAGCCCCGATTTCATCATCGCCATGCCGGTAACCATGCCCCATGCAAAAATACCGGGCATGGTCGGCGCGCAGGCCTTCAATCCTTCGCTGAACGCACGCTTTTCCGGATCGACGGCAGCGCGGTCCAGCGCCTTGGAATCTGTATTGCTCATGTGTTCACAAAATGATGGATGCGACGAATGTCGGCGACGGGAAAGTGACAGATCGGAAAGAAAGGGCGCTGTGCGTGGAACGCCCATGAAAATGTGAACCCGATATTCTACCGATCAATTTTCTCCCTTGTTGGAGTGGGTTAAAATCGAGGCTTTGCGACAATTTTTGGAGAGCTCAACATGTCCATGGCCGACCGCGACGGAAAAATCTGGAAAGACGGCGAACTCATCGATTGGCGTGATGCCAAGGTCCACGTGCTCACCCACACGCTGCATTACGGCATGGGCGTGTTCGAAGGCGTGCGTGCTTACAAGACGCCGAAGGGAACCGCGATTTTCCGCCTGAAGGAACACACGCAGCGCCTGTTCAATTCGGCCAAGATATTCCAGATGCAAATCCCGTTCGACATGGAAACGGTGATGCAAGCGCAGCGCCAGGTCGTGCGCGAAAACAAGCTGGAATCGTGCTACATCCGCCCGCTGGTCTGGATCGGTTCTGAAAAGCTCGGCGTATCCGCCAAGGGCAACACGATCCACGTCGCCATCGCCGCCTGGCCGTGGGGCGCGTATCTCGGCGAAGATGGCCTGGCCAAGGGTATTCGCGTCAAGACTTCGTCATTCACGCGCCATCATGTGAATGTGTCGCTGGTGCGCGCCAAGGCATGCGGCTACTACATCAATTCGATCCTCGCAAATCAGGAAGCGACCGCCGACGGCTACGACGAAGCGCTGCTGCTCGACACCGACGGCTATGTCTCCGAAGGCTCCGGCGAAAACGTCTTTGTCGTCAAGAACGGCAAGATCTACACGCCCGATCTGGCTTCCTGCCTGGACGGCATCACGCGCGACGCGGTACTGACCATGGCGCGCGACCTCGGCATCGCCGTGATCGAAAAGCGCATTACACGCGACGAAATGTACTGCTGCGACGAAGCATTCTTTACCGGCACCGCTGCCGAGATCACGCCGATTCGCGAACTGGACAACCGCGTCATCGGCGAAGGCAAGCGCGGTCCGATCACGGAAAAACTGCAGACGCTGTTCTTTGACGTGGTTGCCGGCAAGGCGCCGCAGTATGAACACTGGCTCACCCTGGTTTAATCACCCTCACAAAGACATCATGACCCAAGCAAAACAAACGATGAGCTACGTCGAACTGGACGGCAAGGACTTGCCAGCGTTCTGCCCCAACCCGGCCATGCCGATCTGGTCGTCGCATCCGCGCGTCTATCTCGACCTCGGCCACGATGGCGAGGGCAAGTGCCCGTACTGCGGCACGATCTATCGCCTCAAGCCCGGCACCGTAGTCAAAGGCCATTGAACGCATAGGCCGCAAGCCGGCCTGAGCGACTTGCCAGCGCCGGCCATCCATTTCGGCAACGTCGTCGAACCCGCTCTTTGCAGCGGCTCGACGACGCCATCTCCCCGCTGCGCCAGGTGCATTGCACTATACTGTTCCATTCTTGCCAGGGCAGGCCACCAACAGGTCGGTCTGTGACTGTTCTGCATGGAAAGGAGATTCGACACACCATGCCCAAACTAAGCAAAATACTGGAAACACCCGAAGAGACCGAGGCGGCCTTCTATGATGCCATCAGCCGCGCCGATGTCGAGGGCGTAATGGCTTTGTGGGCGGACGAGGAAGAGATCGTCTGCATCCATCCCGGCGCGCCGCGGCTGGTGGGCCACGCGGCGATTCGCGCCGCATGGGAGTCGATTTTCGAACAAGGCGGCGTGCAAATCCGGCCGGTACAGCTGCATGTCACGCAGAACGTCATGACCTCGATACACAACATCATCGAGGAAGTGCACCGCAAGGTATCGCGTCAGCAAGACATTCATATTCTTGCCACCAATGTCTACATGAAAACGGCTGCAGGCTGGCGCATCGTCACGCATCACGCCTCGGTGGTCCCGGGAGAGGCGCCGCCGGAAACATCGGTCGCGACACTCCTGCATTGATTGCCGTTGCATTCCTGACTGCTGCCTCGATTCGCGGCAATGTTTCATCGGTCGATTTTGAGTTCACTCAATCAGCATCCCGAGGCTGCATAAGAAGATAGATTCATGAACTACCCAGCACCTCCATGGCTCCCCGGCGGGCACCTGCAGACCATTTATCCGGCGACCTGCATCGCCAAGCCGAAAGTTGCCTACCGCCGTGAACGCTGGGCCACGCCTGATGGCGATTTCATCGATGTCGATTTCGTCGATGGCAAGCCGGGGCGGCCTTTCATCGTGCTGTTCCACGGGCTGGAAGGCTCGTCCGACAGCCACTACGCGCGCGCCTTGATGGCGCATCTCGCGTCGCTCGGCTGGTCGGGCGCGGTGCCGCATTTTCGTGGCTGTTCCGGCGAGATGAACCAGGCGCCGCGCTTCTATCATTCGGGAGATGCGCAGGAAGTCGACTGGGTCATCCGGCGCCTGGTCGCTCAGGGGAAAAAGAACACTGCCTCGAAGTTTTATGCGGCCGGCGTTTCGCTCGGCGGCAACGCGCTGCTGCGCTGGCTCGGCGAATCGCAGCACGAGGCGGACATCGTCGACGCCGCATGCGCGATATCCGCGCCGCTGGACTTGGCCGGTGGCGGCGCGGCCTTGTCGCGCGGGCTGAACATGATCTATACGCGGGTGTTTTTGCAAACGCTGAAGCCGAAATGCCTGCAAAAGCTCAAGCAGTTTCCCGGACTGTTTGACTGCGACACCATGCTGCGCTCGCGTACCCTGTACGAGTTCGACAATATCGTCACCGCGCCCCTGCACGGTTATCGCAATACCGATGATTACTGGCACCGCGCCAGCGCCAAGCACGTGCTCAACGATATCACCGTGCGCACGCTGGTACTCAACGCCAGGAACGACCCCTTCCTGCCGCCCCACCACTTGCCGGCAACCGCATCGCGCCATGTCACGCTCGATTACCCCGCGCAAGGCGGCCATGTCGGCTTTGCCGTCGGCGGCCCGCCCGGGAAGATCGACTGGCTGCCCCAGCGCATACTCGGCTTCCTGGAAGCGAATTAACGTTCAGGCGATACTGTTCTCATGGATGACATAGTCAAACAAGCGATGGCCAAGTGGCCCAATGTGCCGCACTGCTACGGCTGGCTCGCGCTGGACGCACGCGGCGGCTGGCGCATGCGCGACGAACGCGCCCAAGCATTGAAGCTTGCCGGCGACAAGATCAGCAATCCGGCGCTGCTGTCGTTCATCAACCGCAATTACACCCGCGATGAAAAAGGCTGCTGGTATTTCCAGAACGGACCGCAACGGGTGTACGTCACGCTCGAAGTGGCTCCCTATGTGGCACACACTGATCCTGTGCAAGGCTTTGTGCTGCATACCGGCGAGCCGCTGGCCGGAATCGACGGTGCGTGGATGACCGATGCCGGTCAACTGCTGCTGAAGGATGGAGAAAAAATCGCGCTGGTCGACGATCGCGACATGGCGCAATGCCTGTCACAGCTCTACTTCGGCAACGAAGAAGCCGGCGACGAGCGGCTGATCGGCTGGCTCAGCCAGCCGGGCGGCAATGCAACCTTGAGCTTGGAACACGCCGGACGCCGGATTGAAGTGCAGCATATCGTGCGCGAGAAAATCGCGGATCAGTTCGGCTTCGTCGCCGAGCCGCACGCCGATGCCGACCGGGTAAACGCTTAACGGTTTTTCTGCGTTTCCTTCAGCTCATCCTGCCAGCGCGACTTGAGCTCGCGCTCGCGCGCATCGATTACCGCCTGATCATAAAACGACGCGTCCGGCGAGCGTCGGGCGATGCCCAGCTGATCGAGCGCCGCCGGCAGGCTGCCGTTCAAGGCATAGGATTCCGCCAGCGCCAGATGCTGTAACGCCTGCTTGCCTTGTACGGCATAAGCCTTGGCGAGCAAATCCTGCAGCTGCGGCTCTTGGCGGTACAGCCGTACCTGATCGCGCAAATAGGCCACCGCATCGTCATTGCGTCCCACCGCCAGCAAGCTCTCCGCATATTGCCTCGCGATGCCACGCGAAACCGGGAACTTTGCACGCGCCGCCTCTGCCTCCTTCAACGCTTCGGCCGCATGTCCGGCTGCCAGCTTGATGTCGATGCCCAGACTCGCCAGCACCGCATCCTGAATCGGTGGCGATGCGCCTTGCGCCGCTGCATATGCTTCCTGCAGCAACCCCTGCGCCTTGGCCGGAGAACCCTCCTTGAGCGCGATCAGCGCCAGCCCGTACTTCGCTGCCGCAGTCTGGACGCGCGACTTTTGCTCCAGCTGGTTTTCAAACGCGGTAGCCGCTTCCCGCAGCCCCATTTGCGTCGGATCCTGCATCAGTCGCACGCGTGCACGAATCAGGTGAAAATCGAGGCTGTCCGCGCGCTGCTTGTAGCGCTGGTCGCGCGTGCGCGCCTGAATGTCGGCAATCCGCTCGGTCGTCAGCGGGTGCGACCGCAAATAAACCGGTGCCGCATCCGTATAGGACCGGGTTGCCGCCTGCATGCGATTGAAGAACGAAATCATGCCGGTCGTGTCGTAGCCGGCATCCTTCAGGATCTGCAGTCCGACCCGGTCCGCCTCGCGTTCGGCATCGCGGCTGAAGTTGAGCTGCCGCTGCACGGCGGCGCCCTGCCCGCCCATGAGCAAGGCGCCTGCCGCATCCGAACTTGACCGCGCCGCCAATGCAGCCAGCACCATCGCTGCCAGTGGAATCAACGAATCCTGGCGCTGCTGGCCCAGCATGCGTGCGATGTGGCGCTGCGCCACGTGCCCGATTTCGTGCGCCATCACCGACGCCAATTCCGATTCGTTCTGCGCTGCCAGGATCAGCGCCGAATGCACACCGACGAAGCCGCCCGGAAGCGCAAACGCATTGAGCATCGGGTCGCGCACTGCAAAGAAGAAAAAGTCGTATCCCGCCTCGCCGCGCGCCTCCGGCCGCGCTGCCAGCAAGGTAGCGCCGAAATTGTTCAGATACTCAGTCAGCGGCGCATCGTCGAGATAGTCGCGGTCGCGCCGGATATCGCGCATGATCTGCTCGCCGAGCTTGCGCTCCATCAGTGGCGACAATTCTTCGCGATCGGTGTCGCCGAGGCTGGGCAGATTCTGGGCGGCAGCCAGCGACGGCGTAACAGCGGCCTGAACAACGGCGAGAGCCGAAAGAACGGCAGCAGCTATCAAGCGCTTTGCTGAATCACGGCGGAATAGGGGCGATTTCGATTTCACGGTGCTATGATAACCGGACCCTTGAATCGATCAAGACTTCATGGAATTTGTTACTGATGAGTACGAAGAAAATAAATGAAAACACGCCACAAGGACAAGGCGAACTCACTCACTTCGACGAGGCGGGCCAAGCGCATATGGTCGACGTCGGCACAAAGAGCGAAACGCATCGCATCGCTGTCGCCTGCGGAACGATCCGAATGAAGCCGGAAACTCTTGCGATCATCCAGTCGGGCACAGCGAAAAAGGGGGACGTGCTCGGAATTGCACGGATTGCGGCGATCATGGCCGCGAAGCGGACCGGTGACTTGATACCACTTTGTCATCCTCTCGCACTGACGCGTGTGGTGGTCAATTTTAATATTGATACATCAATATCAAGCGTTACCTGCACAGCACAAGTCGAAACATATGGGAAAACCGGAGTGGAAATGGAAGCATTGACGGCAGTACAGGTTGGATTACTGACGATTTACGACATGTGCAAGGCGGTGGATCGGAGGATGGTTATAATGAATGTGAAAGTCATGGAAAAATACGGTGGAAAATCCGGAGATTGGATTGCAGAACAAATTGAGTCATCCCCAGACTAGCGGCTTGACTGCCCCTCCAGCATTTCAACACTCCTGCCTGCTCTTCTGTTGGAAGTTACCGCGCATATTTGACACTGATGAGCTAGTTTTTGCATATTTTTGTACTCATTAATTGAAAAGTGTTTAGTTCGCGAACGGGTCAATGGGCAATACGCTCACAACGCTTGCGTTATCACGTCGAACAAGGACTGTCAAATTCGAATCTCGCTCCACCATTGGAATAACCGCAAGCTCATCATAGCGAAATCCGCTACGGACGACAGCATCATCAAGTATCGCTTTTGCTTCCACCGATTTTTCAGGTGGCAGACGCTTGAGCAACAAACCAAGAGGCCGCATTTTAGACTTGACGTCATTAACCATGGACTCATAAGGCACATGGTATTGCATCATTCGCGGCAAGTCCACGTGAGCATCAATCACTTCATCAATGTATTTTCTTCGCAGTTCCTTATCTTCAGGAATACGTGCTCCAACAAGTTTCGGCCCTGTTATGGGCAAGGACGGATCGTGCATCTTTTTCAATGCTGTTTCCGGAATCTGATATGCGGAGACAAGTGTAAAACCATTCTCATCAAAGACAATATAAACAGGGCGACCGACGAATATCGTCGTCGTACCGTATGCCAATGCAGATAATTGAAGGATTCCGATCAACATCAATTCGTATTTCAGCCACTTCTTAGCCGGATTGAATATAACAAGCGTTATGAGTGGACCAAGACATATATCGACCAATGCCAGTATGAATAGCAGTTTGTGAACCCCCATGATCTTGTAATAAGGATTGGGGTAACAGATCAACAAGACAAAAGCCAATACGCTCGAAACAAGGAAAAGGCTAATCAGCAAGTGCACCAAGCTTGCACGAAGTCTCTTTTGCATTGTTTAACGTTATAACAAATTAGGATTTATCTGCATGGGAACGACGGGTATGACAATTTAAGTATCACTTCTGTCGTCAACCGCAATAACAAGCAAACACGCACATCTTTCTTCAATATAAAAATAGGGCATCCAATGGATGCCCTATTTTTCAGCAGAATTCAGCACCTCTCAAGACACTGAATTTAGTGCAACAACCACATTATGGGCAATCACCTTGACCAGGCTTCATACCACGATTTGCATCACAAATCGTTCCAGTATTTGCCCAAGTGATAACTGCTGCACCGACAGTAGGAGTATCGGTAACGGTCAGGGCAGTGCCAGTACCAGAAGCAGTTGCTTTACTTGTCGTCGTAATTACGCCAGCACCCGAGACAGTTACACCACCTACCAAGTTAGCCGTAGTTTGAGAGGCCGGAACACCATTCTGACCATTAGCACAGTTTGTTACAGCAACTCCTGGTGCAATACCTTGCCCACTTATACAGTCATTAACTGCGGATTTATACGCAGCGACCTCACCCATCGTGGATGCCGCATAGGAGCGCGATGTGTAATTGCTATATTGAGGAATTGCAACAGCTGCCAAAATACCAACAATTGCCACCACGATCATCAATTCAATCAGAGTAAAACCCCTCTGCGTATGCTGAATCATTTTCATCGATTTCATCTTGATTCTCCCATTTGAAATTAGGCAGACCATCTGCCATACAGAATGTCTTGCAATGATCATGCCAATTGGAAATATTTAAAATCGACAGCTAATTGTTGCCAAATAAGCAGTTATTTTTGGCGACAGTGACAAGATTCGTCACTTGAATACGATTCCCAAAGGCCAGAAATCGTCAATCAACAAAAATTGTCAGCTTTCGGCTAAAAACCATCATTACTACAAGATAAATTGGGTCTGTATGCCAGCAACATCAATAATGTCGCCATGGAAAAGTGCTTGTGTGCTTGCGTCAATAGCATGATCATTTACCCGTGCCGGGATATCGCCTTCCACATGAGTAATGTAATACCCCTCGCAACGCCGGATGATGACAGCCACTTGTACGCCGGGGCGCCCTATTGTCGTGAGCGATTTGGACAAGAGTGTTTGCTTACCCGCATTCGCGCCATTGAGAATTTTGATCGACGCATGTCCCTCAATTCTGCCGGAAGGTTGGGGCATATTCTGAATTATGGGGTCGGGCATATTATCGATACCGGTATCCGGAAAATACTGGATCCGGTACTGCGCCAACTCAATGACGTCATTTTCCTGCAAAAAGTGCTTTTTAATCGGCTGGCCATTCACTTGGGTGCCGTTGGTGCTATTCAAATCTTCAAGAAACGAGTCATTGTTAATAGTGACAATGACGGCGTGCTCGGCGCTGACCGCTCGGTTGTCGATGACGAGGTCGTTGTGAGGGCTGCGCCCTATCCTAATCCGCTCTTTGGACAGCGCGACCTCCCGCAAAACCTCGTTATTCCTCGCAAGAATAATCTTCGCCATTTTCCCTCCGGTCACCTTCGCATTTTTATATAGCTGTTACGCGAACCAGTGCAAAACTCGATCAAGCAGGCTGCCTGCTTGCGGCGAGTCCAACAGAACGTTAATCAGAATGACAGAGATATTGTCACGGCCACCATTGTCATTCGCCTTCTGCACCAACATCCCGCAAGCGTTGTTGAGCGGTTGCCGTTTATTTTCCAATAAAATTTCGGATATTTCCTGCTCCGCCAGCATGTCTGACAACCCATCCGAACACAGCAGATAAAGATCTCCTGCTTCGACGTGGTGGTCACGCATTTCGACTTCCATATCGGGACCGACACCCACTGCCCGCGTTACCAGGTTCTTGATGGCCGAAAACCGAGCCCATTCCGGACTGATCAGGCCGGCGTCGAGCTGCTCCTGCAGCAGTGAGTGATCCTTGGTGATCTGCAGCAGATCGCCTTGCCGCAGTCGGTAAGCTCGCGAGTCGCCAACATGTGCAATCGTAACCGTATCGCCGCGAAACAATGCAGCTACTAGAGTCGTTCCCATGCCCTCGTAACGCGATTCGGTACGGGCCGCCTCGAGAATCGCGTTATTGGCCCTGTGGATGGCCTCATCCATCAACTGATGGACTTGCCCACTCCCTTGCAGATGTGGCCACTTGTCCGAAAGCCGCGCCAGCCCCTCTTCCAGCGACTTCTTCAGCACCGCTGTGGCAATCCCGCTCGCCACCTCTCCCGCTTGGTACCCACCCATGCCGTCGGCAAGAATGGCAAAACCATGCTCCGGACTGATCGCAACACAATCCTCGTTATGCGACCGGACCAGTCCGGTATCGGTTTTGGCAGCAAATTCAAGCCGGAGGTGATGTGCCATGCGACGGATTATAGGTGGAGATCAGGATTTTTCATGACGCGCTTCTTCCCGTTTCGCCATCCAGTTACCAACGATGATGACGACTGCGGCCGTAAGCAATCCAGGAATGCTCATGTGCACATCCAACACAGGCACGTCGATATCGAGCAGCGGCAGATGCGCGTCGACCCAGGGCGCGACACCGACATCGGTGACGACCATGCCGCCTGCCAGATAGCCAAGCAATCCCGCACCGAAGGTGACGATC
Organism: Noviherbaspirillum autotrophicum; assembly: GCF_000818395.1. Lineage (GTDB taxonomy): Bacteria > Pseudomonadota > Gammaproteobacteria > Burkholderiales > Burkholderiaceae_D > Noviherbaspirillum > Noviherbaspirillum autotrophicum. Next base: position 2,869,341 of record NZ_JWJG01000028.1, read on the forward strand.
CAGGGAAAGTGCTCCATCAATTTGAGAATCACGGTACTGCCCCAGATGATGATCGGGATGCTGACCAGAATACCGAAGGTCACCAGGACCAGTTGATTGTCGCCCCCGGTTTGTTCGGCCGCGCTGGCGACTGCAATGACATTGTCGATGCTCATGACCAAGTCAGCCATGATGATGGTTTTGATCGCAGTGAGCAGCCGTTCGCTGGCGTGCACGTCATCGTGCCCGTCGTCGCCTTCCGCAAGCAGCTTAATGCCAATCCAGAACAGCAGGATTCCGCCCACGATCTTCAGATACGGCACCTGCAACATCGTGACGGCGAAGGCGATCAGGATGATGCGTATTCCGATTGCACCGAACGTGCCCCACAGGATTCCCCGGATGCGATGCCGGCGCGGCAGGTTGCGGCACGCCATGGCGATCACGATCGCATTGTCGCCACCGAGCAGAATATCGATCAGGATGATCTGCCCAACGGCCAGCCAATTCAGGTTCAGGAGGAAATCCATAAAATTTCAGAATGGTAACGCATAAAACAAGACGGGGAGCCGAAGCTCCCCGTCTATGATGCCTGATCCGTCAGTTAATGACGAATCCATCCTGCCAAATTACAGCATCGCCTTGAGCAAACGCGCCATTTCCGACGGGTTCTTGGTCACTTTGATGCCGCAGGCTTCCATGATTTCCAGCTTGGCTTGCGCGGTGTCGGCACCGCCGGAGATCAACGCGCCGGCGTGGCCCATGCGCTTGCCCGGAGGCGCGGTGACGCCAGCGATGAAGCCGACCACCGGCTTCTTCATGTTGTCCTTGATCCAGTGAGCGGCATTGGCTTCGTCCGGACCGCCGATCTCGCCGATCATGATGACGGCATCGGTATCGGGATCGTCGTTGAACATCTTCATGACGTCGATGTGCTTCAGGCCGTTGATCGGGTCGCCGCCGATGCCGACTGCAGAAGATTGGCCCAGGCCAAGCGCGGTCAGCTGCGCCACGGCTTCATAGGTCAGCGTGCCGGAACGCGACACGACGCCGATGCGGCCTTTGCGGTGGATGTGACCCGGCATGATGCCGATCTTGATTTCGTCCGGCGTGATCAGGCCCGGGCAGTTCGGTCCGAGCAACAGGGTCTTGCTGCCGGCCTTCTTCATCTTGTCCTTCACTTCCAGCATGTCGCGAACCGGAATACCTTCAGTGATGCAGATCGCCAGGTCGAGCTCGGCTTCGACGGCTTCCCAGATTGCGGCGGCAGCGCCTGCGGGCGGCACGTAGATCACGGAAACGGTGGCGCCAGTCTTTTCCTTAGCGTCCTTCACGTTTGCGAAAATCGGAATGCCTTCGAAATCCTCGCCTGCCTTCTTCGGGTTCACGCCGGCGACGAAACAGTTCTTGCCGTTGGCGTAGTCGCGGCACATGCGGGTGTGGAACTGGCCGGTCTTACCGGTGATGCCTTGGGTGATGACTTTGGTGTCTTTATTGATCAGAATCGACATGTTTGTTTCCTCGATTATTTACCGTTGGCCGCGGCCACGACCTTTTGTGCTGCTTCTTCCATCGTATCGGCTGCGATGATCGGCAGGCCGGATTCGGCCAGCATCTTCTTGCCGAGGTCTTCGTTGGTGCCCTTCATGCGGACAACCAGCGGCACGGAGAGCGACACTGCCTTGGAGGCAGCGATCACGCCTTCGGCGATCACGTCGCAACGCATGATGCCGCCGAAGATGTTGACCAGGATGGCCTTCAGGTTCGGGTTCTTCAGCATCAGCTTGAAGGCTTCGGTCACTTTCTCGGTGGTGGCGCCGCCGCCGACGTCGAGGAAGTTGGCCGGTTCGCCGCCGAACAGCTTGATCGTGTCCATGGTCGCCATCGCCAAGCCGGCGCCATTCACCAGGCAACCGATGTTGCCGTCGAGGGAGATATAGGCGAGGTCGAACTTGGAAGCTTCGATTTCAGCCGGATCTTCTTCATCCAGGTCGCGCATCGCCACGATTTCCGGGTGACGGAACAGTGCGTTGGCGTCGAAGTTGAACTTGGCGTCGAGCGCAATCACCTTGCCGTCGCCAGTCAGGATCAGCGGGTTGATTTCGGCCAGCGATGCATCGGTTTCCCAGTACGCCTTGTACAGGCCTTGCAGATTCTTGCGTGCGTCAACTACGGATGCGGCCGGAATGCCGATCTTGGCGGCGATCGAATCGGCATCGGCGTCGGTCAGGCCGGTAGCCGGATCGATGATCACTTTGTGGATGAGTTCAGGATGCTTTTCGGCGACTTCTTCGATGTCCATGCCACCTTCGCTGGAAGCCATCAGCACGACGCGCTGGCTCAAACGGTCGGTGACGAAACTGACATACAGTTCCTTCTTGATGTCGGCGCCGTCTTCGATCAAGAGGCGGCGTACTTTCTGGCCTTCCGGGCCAGTCTGGTGCGTGACGAGCTGCATGCCCATGATGGCAGTTGCGTACTCCTTGACCTGGTCGAGCGATTTGGCGACTTTCACGCCGCCACCCTTGCCGCGACCACCAGCGTGGATCTGAGCCTTGACGACCCAGACCGGGCCTCCAAGAGTCTCGGCCGCCTTGACCGCTTCTTCAACGGAAAAGCACGGGATACCGCGCGGAACCGTCACTCCGAACTTACGGAGGATTTCTTTGCCCTGATACTCATGGATTTTCATGCGAGCTTCCCTTCAGACGCTTATTGAAAAAAACAAACTTGATAATTAACTGGATTCTGATACTGCTTGCGACTTAACCGCCCAGCGCGGGTAATACTTGGCGACCGCCGCGCCTTCGGAACGCAAGGCATGACAGCGGTCGAGTTGAAACGGTTTATGGGTTTGCTGTTCATCGTTCGCGCCGTCTCGCGTATCGAGCACGTCGCCGGCAAACGCCTGGATGACTGCGGTCGGCAGCACCATCGCCATTTCGGAAAGATGGGTACAGCCATTGATGCCGGACAGGCGCTGTTTGACGCCGTCGCGAAAGCCTTTGAGCAAATTGAGTCCGGCGAGCTTCTTGTAGGCGGGACCGATGGTGTCGCAATATCCTGGATAAGGGACGGCATCGGATGCCGCTTCCGCGTCAATGACATTCAGTTGGGTATCGACTGTCAGACGCAGCCAGAGATTGTGCAGCGCTTCGCCCGCCGGCCGTACGCCGGAAGCGAGCCTGGTGTCGCGGGTTTTGACGTCCGTAATGCGCGCGTCGATATCCCACAAGCCGTCATCGCGAGCAAATGCTTCGATCTGGATTGAGCGAGTGTGCTTGAGCGCACGGCGGGAAGTCGGCGGTGATAAGGGCATACGAAAAAATGCCGGTGAAGCGGCAAAAATAAAGCCGCATTTGCGTGTCGTCGCCGCAGCTTCTACGGCAACAGCCGCTCATGCGGCGCTGCAAAAACCCTAAAAGTGTAGCACAGGTAAGTACTGGATAACTACGGCGTTTCTTTTTCCACTGTTGGCGGGGGATGAAAAGGGCAAATTCCATCCGATCTATCCAGCCTTTTTGGAGGCGTTATCACCAGAAAAAATAACTGATATTGATTTCAGTGCCGTGACGTGCCGCAGGCGCGATCAATAACGGTCGTCACAAGTCTACGGAGGGGAAGTCGGGGATAAAGAATGCGTGCGCGAGGGGCACTGCCGTTGCGCCAGGGAGAAGTGGACAAGGAAGAATTTCAGTCTTCCACCTGATCGATCATACGCATGGCGCCTTGAATGGCACGCATTGAAAAGCCGCGTTGTTGTAAAAAACGCATTTGCTTTGCACGCTCGGCAGCGTCGGCGGGAGCTTGCCTGAATTTCTTTTTCCAGACTTCACGTGCGCGCGCGGTCTCATCCTGCCCGAGGTTCGCCTTAATTTCATCGAGTGCCTCGCCTTCAATACCATGGCTGAGCAGTTCAGACAGGATGCGACTGTTGCCGAAACGTGCGGCACGTCGGTGCACCAGCGACTCGGAAAAGCGTGACTGAGACAACAGCTTGGCCGCTTCCAATGAATCGAGCAAGGCTTCGATGTCATCGGCTTCCTGGGCATAGCGCGCAAGCTTGCGTGCCAATTCCAGCCGGCTATGTTCGCGGGCGGATAAATACTTCAGAGCCCGCGCCTTCAGACTTATTTGCAGCTTAGCCATCGAGCGCGGGCTCCCTCACGTGAAGTATTCGGGATGAAGGATTAAATAAAAGCGATTTACTCGGCTTCGGCAGCGACCGGCGGCAACTGGGGCACGCCGAGCGCGGCGCGTACCTTGTTTTCGATTTCGCGCGCGAGCTCCGGATGCTCTTTCAGGTAATTGCGGGCGTTGTCCTTGCCCTGGCCGATGCGTTCGCCGTTGTAGCTGTACCAAGCGCCGGATTTCTCGACGATCTTGGCGTCCGAACCGAGGTCGAGGATTTCACCTTCGCGCGAAGTGCCCTCGCCATACAGGATGTCGAAGTGCGCTTCCCTGAACGGGGGTGCTACCTTGTTCTTCACGACCTTGACCTTGGTTTCGTTGCCAATTACTTCTTCGCCCGACTTGATGGAGCCGGTGCGGCGGATATCGAGGCGAACCGATGCATAGAACTTGAGCGCATTGCCGCCGGTGGTCGTTTCGGGGTTGCCGAACATGACGCCGATCTTCATGCGAATCTGGTTAATGAAGATCACCAGCGTATTGGTGCGATTGATGCTGCCAGTCAGCTTGCGCAGCGCCTGCGACATCAGGCGCGCCTGCAGGCCGGGCAACGAGTCGCCCATGTCGCCTTCAATTTCGGCTTTCGGTGTCAACGCGGCGACCGAGTCGACCACCACCAGGTCGACGCTGCCGGAACGCACCAGCGCGTCGCAGATTTCGAGTGCCTGCTCGCCGGTATCGGGCTGGGAAACCAGCAAATCCGACAGATTGACGCCCAGTTTCTGGGCATACACCACGTCGAGTGCGTGTTCGGCGTCGATAAAGGCACAGGTGCCGCCCAGTTTTTGCATTTCTGCAATCGCTTGCAGGGTCAGCGTGGTTTTACCGGATGATTCCGGGCCGTAAATTTCCACCACACGACCACGCGGCAAGCCACCCACGCCCAGCGCGATGTCCAGTCCGAGCGAACCAGTCGATACCGTCTGCACCTCTTCGGCAACGGCGCCGTCAGCCATGCGCATCACGGAGCCCTTGCCGAACTGCTTTTCGATTTGCGCCAGCGCGGCCGCCAGTGCCTTGGCCTTGTCTGGGTTTTGCGCGGATTTCTTGTCGTCCATATCCAAATTCTTTCGACAGTTAGGTTATGCAGAGTCCAAAATAGGAAGTGCCGGACCCCGTACTGAATACTGCTTTCGACGTCACAGTGCATACTGTATAAAAAACCAGTGCTTTATGCAAGCCCGAATTTTACTTCTCGCGAAAAGTCTGCCGGTACGATGTCATGGCCTTGTTATCGTGTCTTGTGGTGGTTAATAAAAGACAATAGACTACCGTCCATCCGATTGCAGAGTCTGACAATGCGTATTTTGCTCGCCGAAGACGATAGTGTACTAGCCGATGGCCTGACCCGCTCGTTGCGGCAATCGGGTTATGCGACCGATTGCGTGAAGAACGGATTGGAGGCGGACACGGCGCTTTCGACCCAGGACTTCGATTTGCTGATCCTGGACCTGGGCCTGCCCAAGATGTCGGGATTGGAAGTGCTGCGGCGCCTGCGCGCACGCAACTCGCGCCTGCCGGTATTGATCTTGACCGCCAGCGACTCGGTCGAGCAGCGCGTCAAGGGTCTCGACCTGGGCGCAGACGACTACATGGCCAAGCCATTCGCGCTGTCCGAACTGGAAGCGCGGGTGCGCGCCCTGACCCGGCGCGGCGTCGGCGGCGGTCCCACCGTGATCAAGCACGGGCCGCTGTCCTATGATCAGGTGGGACGGATCGCCTACATGAATGACCAGATGCTGGACTTGTCGGCGCGCGAACTCGGCTTGCTCGAGGTGCTGCTGCAGCGTACCGGCCGTCTGGTGTCGAAGGAACAGCTGGTCGACCACTTGTGCGAATGGGGCGAGGAAGTCAGCAATAACGCGATCGAAGTCTATGTGCATCGCCTGCGCAAGAAGATCGAGGTCGGCGGCGTGCGCATCGCTACCGTGCGCGGCCTCGGATATTGCCTCGAGAAGTTTCCCGATAGTGCAGCCAGCAGCACTCCCCCTTCGACCAATCCATGAGTGATGCGCGCCACCCGGATGCAGATTCGTCCGCATCCGACCCTTCTCCCTCCCACATCACCTTCGATACCGTAGACACCCAGCCCGAGGAGCGCATCCAGCGCTCGCTGTTCGGCGAAATCCTGGACTGGATGCTGGTGCCGCTGCTGCTGCTGTGGCCGATGAGCATCGCGATCACCTACCTGGTGGCGAAGTCGATCGCCAACCATCCTTTCGATCGCGCGCTGGACGACAAGGTCACGGTGCTGGCGCAGCAAGTCAGGGAGGTCAACGGCAAGGTGGTGGCGCCAGTGCCCGGTGCGGCGCGCGACATCTTGCGCGCCGACGATGTCGACAATGTGTATTTCCAAGTGCTCGGCACCCGCGGCGAATTCATCGAAGGCGACCGCGATCTGCCGCCGCCGTCCGACGAGGATAAATTGCCGACGAACGCGGTGCAGTTTCACAATGAAACGGTCCACGGCAATGATGCCCGGATTGCCTATATCTATGTCGACCTGCGGCCCTACCGGCACGGCAAGGATGTATTGCGGGAGCCCTATCTGGCGCTGGTCCAGGTGGGCGAGACACTGGACAAGCGCGCGCATCTGGCCAACGAGATCATCAAGGGCGTGATCCTGCCGCAGTTCATCATCCTGCCGATTGCGCTGGCACTGGTCTGGTTTGCGCTCTCGCGCGGCTTGTCGCCGCTGGCCGAGCTGCAGCGCCGCATCCGGGCGCGCCGGCCGGACGACCTGAGCCCGATCGAGTCGGGCCAAGTGCCGGAAGAAATCTCGCCGCTGGTGCGCTCCTTCAACGACATGCTGGAGCGCCTGGCGCAAACCATCCAGATGCAGAAACGCTTCATCGCCGACGCGGCGCACCAGATGAAGACGCCGCTGGCGGGCATGCGCATGCAGTCCGAGCTCGCCCTGCGCGAGACCAACCAGGAAGAGATCCACCGCTCGCTGGAACAGCTCTCGAAAAGCTCCGAATCGGCCACGCGCCTGGTCAACCAGTTGCTGGCGCTGGCGCGCGCCGAAAACCAGACGCCGGAAGCCAAGCCCTTCGTGCCGCTGGAATTGACGGAGCTGGCGCGCAACGTGGTGCAGGACTGGGTGCAGGCATCGTTCACGCACCGCATCGACCTCGGCTTCGAACAGCCGGGGCATCCGATCATGGTCATCGGCAATCCGATGATGCTGCGCGAACTGCTGAGCAACCTGATCGACAACGCGCTGCACTATACGCCCGAAGGCGGCAGTGTCACGGTTCGGGTGCGCGCTGATGCCATGTCCGGCAAGGCGATCCTGGAAGTGGAAGACACCGGCCCCGGGATTCCGCCGGCCGAGCGACCTCATGTGTTCGAACGCTTCTACCGCATCCTTGGCAGCAACGCGGAAGGCAGCGGCCTGGGCCTGGCGATCGTGCGCGAGATCGCGCAACAGCACAATGCCGAGGTCGAGATCCTCAACAACCCGCACTGCCACGATCCGAAGCACCCGGGGTGCCTGTTCCGCGTCAGCCTGCGCATGGAGCATCGCCCCGAATTCATTGAAGACATAGGCTGACATGTCCCAAGAACCCCTATCGATCCGGCATCCGCGCGATGCCTACTGGCGGCGGGTGCGCCGGCTCACCGCCGCGTTGCTGGCCTCGTGGTTCCTGCTGACGTTCGGCGTGATTTTCTTCGCGCGCGAGCTGTCCGGCTTCACCCTGTTCGGCTGGCCGTTCCCGTTTTACATGGCGGCGCAAGGCCTCACGCTGCTGTACCTGGCGATTGTGGCCATTTACCTGATCCGCATGCGGCACCTGGACCGGCAACTGAAGAGCGATGCAACCGATGCCCGATAAATCCTTTTCCCGGCGCCTGGCCGGTTATTACAGCTGGTATACGGTCGGCTTCATCGTTTTCCTGCTGTCTCTCGCCGTTCTCGAGCGCGAGGGCTTCCCGCGCCTGTGGATCGGGTACATGTTCATGTTTTCGACCATCGTGCTCTATGCCGGCATCGGCGTCGTCAGCCGCACCTCGGACGTGCCGGAATATTACGTCGCCGGACGGCGCGTGCCGGCCCTGTTCAACGGCATGGCGACCGCCGCCGACTGGATGTCGGCAGCCAGCTTCATCAGCCTGGCTGGTGGCCTGTACCTGATGGGATTTGACGGGCTGGCCTACATCATCGGCTGGACTGGCGGCTTTTGCCTGGTGGCGCTGCTGATCGCGCCCTTCCTCAACAAATTCGGCCAGTACACCATTCCGGACTACCTCGCGATGCGCTATGCCGGGCCGAAGGGCTGCAACGCGGTGCGTCTGCTGGCGGTGATCGCTACCGTGCTGATTTCCTTCACTTATGTGGTGGCGCAGATCTATGGCGTCGGGCTGATCACCTCGCGCTTTACCGGCGTCGATTTTTCGGTCGGCATCTTCCTCGGGCTGGCCAGCATCCTGGTGTGCTCCTTCCTCGGCGGCATGCGTGCCATTACCTGGACCCAGGTAGCGCAATACATCATCATCATCATCGCCTACATGATTCCGGTGACGTGGCTGTCGGCCAAGCACACCGATTTCCCGATTCCGCAGATCGCGTACGGATCGGCCCTGTCCAAGCTGGGCGAGCGCGAGAAAGAGTTGAACAAGGACCCGAAGGAGCAGCAGGTGCGCGCGCTCTTCCGGCAACGTGCGGAGGAATACGACGTCAAGCTGAAGACGCTGCCGAAATCGTGGGAAGACGGCCGCATCGAGATGCGCCGTCAGGTCGACGAGCTCAAACGCGGCAACGCCTCGCTCATCGAGATCAAGGCCGCCATGCGCGAGATGGCAGCGTATCCACAGGATGCCGACGAGGCGCAGCGCAAGTGGACCGAGGCCAAGGCGCTCAACCTGACGCGCGCCGAACCGGTGACGCCGCACGCCGAGCCCTTCCCGGGCAAGGACAAGGCCACGTCCGACGCCAAGCGCAACAACTTCCTGGCACTGGCGTTCTGCCTGATGCTCGGCACCGCCGCCCTGCCGCACATCCTGGTGCGCTTCTACACCACGCCCGGCGTGAGGGAAACCAGGAAGTCGGTGTTCTGGACGCTGTTTTTCATCATGCTGCTCTACATCACCGTTCCGGCGCTGGCGGTGCTGGTGAAATACGACATCTACACGTCGCTGGTCGGCACGCCATTCTCCAAGCTGCCGGCATGGGTGTCGTACTGGGCCAGCGTCGACAAGATCAATCCGCTGGTCTCCATCACAGACCTCAACAAGGACGGCATCGTGCAGCTGGCCGAAATCGCGCTCGACGGCGATATCGTGGTGCTGGCCACGCCCGAGATCGCCGGCCTGCCGTACGTGATTTCCGGCCTGATCGCCGCCGGCGGGCTGGCCGCGGCATTGTCGACGGCCGACGGGCTGCTGCTGACGATTTCCAATGCGCTGTCGCACGACGTCTACTACAAGATCGTCGATCCGAGGGCCTCGACGCAAAAGCGGGTGACGATCTCCAAGCTGCTGCTGCTGGTGGTCGCGCTGGTCGCTGCCTACGCCGCCTCGCTCAAGCCCGGCGATATCCTGTCGATGGTGGGTGCGGCATTCTCGCTGGCGTCGTCGACGCTGTTCCCTGCACTGGTATTGGGCGTTTTCTGGAAGCGCGCGAACCAGCAAGGTGCAATCGCCGGCATGCTGGTCGGATTCGGCATGTGCATCTACTACATGCTGCGCACCAACCCGACGCTGGGCGGAACGGCCGTTAACCAGTGGTTCAGCATCGCGCCGATCTCGGCGGGCGTGTTCGGCGTGCCTGCCGGACTGCTGGCCATCGTCGTGGTCAGCCTGCTGACGGCTCCGCCGCAACAGCGCTCCTCGGCCCTGGTCGACCATATTCGGACACCCTGACTTACCGGTTGGCATGTTTCTTGATAGCCAGCAAAACGCCAACCTCGACAAGCCACTGCCATGCCTGACTTTTTCGACGAGATGTATGCGGATGCATCGTCCTCCGTGCGCGGACACTACCGGCAGTTTGCCGCCTGGCTGGAGACGCAGCCGCCGGAAGTCATCAATCGCAAGCGCGCCGAGTCCGACCTGATTTTTCGCCGGGTCGGCATCACCTTCGCGGTCTACGGCAACGATGCCGGAACCGAGCGCCTGATCCCGTTCGACATCATCCCGCGTATCATCCACGCCGCCGAATGGGCGCAACTGGAAGCCGGCCTGGTGCAGCGCGTACAGGCGCTGAACATGTTCATCCACGATGTCTACCATGAACAGGCGATCGTGAAAGCGGGAGTGATTCCGGCTGAGCAAATCTTCCGCAATGCCCAGTACCGCCCGGAGATGCAAGGCATCGCCGTCGCCTCCAATATCTATGCGCATATTGCTGGCGTCGATATCGTGCGCGCCGGCGAAGGCGATTTCTATGTACTCGAGGACAATCTTCGCGTGCCGTCCGGCGTGTCCTACATGCTGGAAAACCGCAAGATGATGATGCGGCTGTTTCCCGACTTGTTTGCCCGGCACAAGATCGCGCCGGTAGCGCATTATCCGGATTTACTGCTCGACAATCTGCGCTCTGTCGCTCCCTTGGGCATCGACGATCCCACGGTGGTTGTCATGACGCCTGGCATGTACAACTCGGCCTATTTCGAGCATGCATTCCTGGCGCAACAAATGGGCGTGGAACTGGTCGAAGGACAGGACCTGTTCGTCAACGACAACGCGGTATACATGCGCACCACGCGCGGCCCGAAGCGCGTCGACGTGATCTACCGCCGCATCGACGACGATTTTCTCGACCCGCTCGCATTCCGGGCCGATTCGTCGCTGGGCGTGCCGGGGCTGCTGTCGGTGTACCGCGCCGGCCGCGTCACATTGGCCAATGCGATCGGCACCGGCGTGGCCGACGACAAGTCGATCTATCCGTACGTGCCGGACATGATCAGGTTCTACCTGTCAGAGCAGCCCATCCTCAACAACGTGCCGACCTGGCAGTGCCGCAAGAAAGAGGATCTCGAGTACACGCTGGCGAATTTGTCGCAACTGGTGGTCAAGGAAGTGCACGGCGCGGGCGGCTACGGCATGCTGGTCGGGCCGGCGTCAAGCAAGGAAGAAATCGCGTTGTTCCGGCAGCGCGTGCTGGCTAGGCCCGACGGCTACATCGCGCAGCCGACGCTGGCCTTGTCCGCCTGCCCGACCTATGTCGAATCGGGCATTGCGCCGCGCCATATCGACCTGCGCCCCTTCGTGCTGTCGGGGAAAACGATTTCGATGGTGCGCGGTGGCCTGACGCGCGTGGCGCTGCAGGAAGGCTCGCTGGTGGTGAACTCGTCGCAGGGCGGCGGAACCAAAGACACTTGGGTATTGGAGAAATAGCATGCTCAGCCGCACCGCCGACCACTTGTTCTGGATGGCCCGCTATACCGAGCGCGCCGAAAACACTGCGCGCATGCTCGACGTGAACGTGCAGACCGCGCTGCTGCCGCAGTCCGCGCATGCCGCCGAACAAGGCTGGCGCGCGATGCTGGGCATTTCCGAACTGCTGGACGCCTTCGATGACAAGTATGGCTTGCTGGCCGCAAAAGACGTCATCGATTTCATGGTGCGCGATCCCGACAATCCGTCGTCGATCGCGGCCTGCCTCACCCAGGCGCGCGAAAATGCGCGTGCGGTGCGCGGCACGCTGACCACCGAAGTATGGGAAACGCACAATGCAACCTGGCTCGACTTGCAGGGCAAGCTCGACAGCGGCTTGCTGGAACGCGATCCGAGCGAATTCTTCGAATGGGTCAAGTACCGCTCCCACCTGTCGCGCGGCGTCACCATCGGCACCATGCTCAGGGATGAAGCGTTTTACTTCATCCGCCTCGGCACCCACCTGGAACGCGCCGACAACACCGCACGCATCCTCGATGTGAAGTTCCACGGCGCGGCCGTTTCCCCACATACGGACATCAATCCGGACAAGGAGCTGCAGCGCGACTTTTACTATTGGGCGGCGCTGCTGCGCTCGGTATCCGGCTTCGAAAACTACCGCAAGGTGTACCGCGACGTGATCACGCCGGAGCGCGTGGCGGAACTGCTGATCCTGCGCGCCGACATGCCACGCTCGCTGCTGGCGTGCGTGGAAGAAGTGGTTGCGAACTTGCAGCAGGTCCGCAACGACGTCTCCGCCGACACCGAACGCTTCGCCGGCAAGCTGCTCGCCGAACTCAAGTTCGGCAGCATCGAGGAAATCCTCGATGACGGCTTGCACGGCTTTCTGACGCAATTCTTCGAACGCATTTTTGAACTCGGCAATCGCGTCAGCCGCGACTTCCTGGTGCCGCTGGCGGCGTAGAAGAACTAGTCATGCAACTGTTCATTCGCCACGAAACGGTGTATCGCTACACCGCACCGCTGTCCTACACGATCCAGCAGCTGCGGCTGTCGCCGCGCGTGGAGGCGCATCAGCGTCCGGTGTCGTGGCAGATCGGCACGCCCGGGCGGCGCCATGAATTTGTCGATGCCTTCGGCAATATCAGCCACATGCTGACCATCACCGGCATGCATGACGAGGTGCGCATCGTCGCGACCGGCACCGTGGACGTGGCACCGCTCGAACGCGGCCGGCTGGCGGAGGCCGGTGTCCTGTCGCCGCTGGTGTTTACGGTGCCCACCCGGCTGGCGCAAGCCGATGCCGCGCTGGGCGAATTCGCGAACAGGCACCTGCGGCCGGGCGCGCGCAGCACAGGCCTGCTGGAGCTGGCCGACGCCATCCGCGGCACCGTCGCCTATCGCAGCGGTGCAACCGCCGTCACCACGCCCGCCGCCGACGCCTTGCGCCTCGGCCAGGGCGTCTGCCAGGATCACGCCCACCTGTTCATTGCCTGCTGCCATGTGCATGGCATCCCCGCTCGCTACGTCTCCGGCTATATCGATCCGGGCAACACCGCGCACGCCGAGAGCCACGCGTGGATCGATGCCTGGGTCGACGAGGCCGGCTTCTGCGGCTGGGTCAGCGTCGACGTGACCCATGGCAGATTTGCGAACGACTCGCACTGCCGGCTGGCCGTCGGACGCGACTACGATTCGGCCGCGCCGGTGCGCGGCGTGCGGCACGGCGGCGGCACCGAATCGCTCACCGTCGAGGTCGAGGTCGCGCAGGCCGGATAAGCGCGCCATGCCGCGAGCACCATCCTGTAGAATCGCCCTTTTGCATCCGGTATTGCGATCATGACTTACTGCGTCGCCATGCGCCTCGACACGGGGCTGGTTTTTCTGTCCGATTCGCGCACCAATGCCGGTGTCGATCAGGTCGGCACCTTCCGCAAAATGGCGGTGTACGAAAACCCGGGCGACCGCATGATGGTCCTGATGACCTCGGGAAATCTGTCGATTTCACAATCGATCCGGCAGATCATCGGCGAACGCACCGCAGCCAGCGGCAAGAGCGTGTGGACGGCGAACTCGATGTACGAAGCAGCCCAGATAGTCGGCGAAGCAATCCGCACGGTATACGAACGCGATGCGAAATCCTTGCGCGACTTCGGCATCGATTTCAACGTCAGCCTCATCTTCGGCGGCCAGATCAAGGGCGAGCGCTGTCGCCTGTTCCAGCTTTACGCCGCGGGCAATTTCATCGAAGCGCACAATGAGAACACGTATTTCCAGATCGGCGAGGCGAAATACGGCAAGCCGATCATCGACCGCGTGATCACGCCGGCCACGGCGCTTGACGAAGCCGCCAAGTGTGCCCTGATCTCGATGGATTCGACCCTGCGCTCGAACATCTCGGTCGGCTTGCCGCTCGACCTGCTGGTCTACGAAAGCGACAGGCTGGCCGTCACGCGCTTCGTGACGATCGATGAAAAGAACCGGTATTTCCAGATGATCCGCAATACCTGGGGCCAGCAATTGAAGAGCGTGTTCGAGAACCTGTCCGACCCGATCTGGAATGCGGTCCCCGATGTCGCAGCCAATGCCCTGTCAACTGCCGCCACGGCCAGCCAGCCAGTGCGCGTGCCACCGCCGCATAGCGTGGCCAACACTGTTCCGAATCCAGCGCCGATGCAGACAGTCGCGCAGCAACACGGCGGCAATGTCCAGCATTGAGTCTTTCTGACGGACCGCTTCACGCATTCCGCAAATCCCCAAAAAGACGAAAAAAATGGCTGCAGGAATCTGATCCTGCAGCCATTGTTCAGCAGCGCGACGACTTAAACGACGATCGTCTGCGCTTCGTTTCCTTGACGCTCGCGGATCTCGCCGATGCGACTGACCGTCTCGCCGGCCGCCTGCAATTGTGCGATTGCCGCATCCGCATTTTCCTTCGCCACGACCACCACCATGCCGATGCCGCAGTTGAACACGCGGTGCATTTCGGCGTCGGCCACGCCGCCGTGCTGCTGCAGCCAGGTAAACAGCGGCGGCATGGTCCACGCGTCGCGCTGCAGCACTGCCGTCAGGTTGTCGCGCAACACGCGCGGCACGTTTTCGACCAGGCCGCCGCCGGTGATGTGCGCCATGCCCTTGACTTCCAGCTTGTCGATCAAGGCCAGCAGCGGTTTCACATAAATATGGGTCGGCTCCAGCAGCACGTCGGCCAGGCGGCGGCCATGGAAGTCGGCGTTCAGGTCGGGCTGGGCGACCGAGATGATCTTGCGCACCAGCGAGTAGCCGTTGGAATGCGCGCCGGAAGATGCCAAGCCCAGCACCACGTCGCCCGGCACAATCTTGCTGCCGTCGATAATCTTCGATTTTTCGACCGCGCCGACGGCGAAACCGGCCAGGTCGTATTCGCCGTCCGGGTACATGCTCGGCATCTCGGCGGTTTCACCGCCGATCAGCGCACAGCCGGCCAGCTCGCAACCTTTGGCGACGCCCTTGATCACGTCAGTGGCCGACGCCACATCGAGCTTGCCACAGGCAAAATAATCGAGGAAGAACAGCGGCTCTGCGCCCTGCACCAGGATGTCGTTGACGCTCATGGCGACCAAGTCGATGCCGACCGTGTCGTGCTTGTTCAGGTGAAAAGCCAGCTTGAGCTTGGTGCCCACGCCGTCGGTGCCCGACACCAGCACCGGTTCCTTGTACTTCTTGCTGACCTCGAACAGGGCGCCGAAGCCGCCGATTCCGCCCAGCACGCCTTCGCGCATGGTGCGTTTGGCAAACGGCTTGATCGCTTCGACCAGGGCATCGCCTGCGTCGATGTCGACACCGGCATCGCGGTAGGAAAGGGAGACGTTAGAAGTGGAACTCATGATGTGATCGGTGATAGAGGCGGTAAAATAGGCAGTTTGAACCGAAAAAGTTCAAGCAAACCGCTATTTTAACAAACCGATCAGATCGCCCCAGCCTTTCCATGCCATTTTCTTTCAGTTCCGAGCAAAAACAGACGGTTTTATGGCTTGCGCTCGGGCTCGGCGTGGTTGCCTTATTGATAAAACTGGGGCCGATCCTGGCGCCGTTCGTTGCCGCAGCCATCATGGCGTATGCGCTCAACCCGGTCGTCGACTGGCTGTCGACCAAAGGCGTCAAGAAACTGGCGCTGCCGCGCCAGTTGGCAGTGCTAGCCGTGATCCTGCTGGTATTTGCAGTCCTGCTGGTCCTGGCGCTGATCGTGATTCCGGTCGTACAAAAGGAAATTCCGCTGCTGCAGGAACAGATTCCCAGCTTCCTCGCCAAGATCAACGCGGTCGTCGCCCCGAAGCTGCGCGAACTGGGCATCCATGTGCGGCTGGACGGCACCGGAGTCAAACGCATCCTGTCCCAGTATTTCAGTGCCAGCGGCGATGAAACCTGGAGCAAGCTGCTCGCATCGGTAAAGGTCGGCGGCGTTGCCCTGCTGGGCTGGCTGGTGACGCTGGCGCTGGTGCCGATTGCGCTGTTTTATCTGTTGCTGGATTGGCACGCCATCCTGCGACGGGTCGAAAACATGATTCCGCGCCGCTGGGCTACCCGGTCTGTCGGGCTGGCGCACGAAGTGGACCAGTTGCTGGCGCAATATTTGCGCGGGCAACTGGCGGTGATGCTGGTGCTGTGCATCTATTATTCGGTGTCGCTCGGCATTGCAGGCCTCGAAGTCGCCCTGCCGGTCGGGATCATCACCGGCCTGCTGATCTTCATTCCCTACATCGGTTTCGGCCTGGGCATGATCCTGGCGCTGATCGCCGCCGTGCTCCAGTTCGACGGCTTGCACGGGCTGGTGGTGGTGGCTACCGTCTATGGCATCGGCCAGGTCATCGAAGGCTTTTTCCTGACGCCGCGCCTGGTCGGCGAGCGCATCGGCCTGCATCCGCTGACCGTGATTTTCGCACTGCTCGCCTTCGGCCAGTTGTTCGGCTTTGTCGGCATCCTGCTCGCCCTGCCGGCGTCCGCCATTCTGGCGGTCGCATTCAAGCATGTGCGCATTCACTATTTCAACAGCAGCTTTTATCGTCAGTCATGAGGCAATTACTGCTCGACCTGGGCGCGGAAAAACCGCCGACCCTGGATTCCTTCGTCACCGGACAAAATGAAGAGCTGCTGCAGCTGCTGCGCCAGTTCAAGCAGCGCCACGACGCCATGCCGCGCGAGCGTTTCGTCTATCTGTGGGGCGAATCGGGCGCCGGGAAAACACACCTGCTGCGCGCGCTGGCCGGCACGCCGAACGCGCGCCTCGTTGCAGCCGACGCGCCCGATGCCGCATTTAACTACGATGCGCGCACCACGCTCTACCTGATCGACGATTGCGACCGCCTGCCGCCCGAATCACAGGTTTCGGCCTTCAACCTGTTCAACCAGGTGCGTGAAAACGGCGGCTTGCTGGTCACCGCCGGTTCCCTGCCGCCGGCCCGCCTGTCGCTGCGCGAAGACTTGCGCACGCGCCTCGGCTGGGGCCTGATCTATCAGGTACACGGCTTGACCGACGACGAGAAGATCGCCGCGCTTACCAAGGCCGCGCAGGGGCGCGGTTTATCGCTGTCGCCCGGCGTGTTACCCTATCTGATCACACATTACCGTCGGGACATGCAATCCTTGTCGACCATGCTCGACGCACTCGACCAATATTCGCTGGAGACCCAACGCCCGATCACGCTGCCGCTGCTGCGCAGCCTGTTGCAACTCGAAACCAAAGAATGAATCTCGCCTTATTCGATCTAGACCATACCTTATTGCCGCTCGATTCCGATTACGAGTGGGGCCAGTTCCTGGTGCGCATCGGTGCTGTGGATGGCGACGCGTTCGCCAGACGCAATGCCGACTTTTACGCACAATATGAAGCGGGCACGCTCGACCCGGTGGAATACCTGGAATTCGCGCTCGGCACGCTGGCGCAATTCCCGCGCAAGCAGCTCGACGACTGGCGCCTGCAGTTCATGGAGGAAGTCATCCAGCCGGCCATCCGCCCGGTGGCGCAGGACCTCGTCAAACGCCACCAGGATGCCGACGATCTCGTGGCCATCATCACTGCCACCAACAAGTTCGTCACCGCACCGATCGCGCAGGCATTCGGTGTGGCCAACCTGATCGCCGCCGAACCGGACGAGACCGGGGACGGCGAGATCACCGGCAAGCTGCGCGGCATTCCCACGTCGGGGCCGGGCAAGGTCATCCATACGCAGCAATGGCTCGCCGACAAGGGAAGGTCGCTGGACAGTTTTGCACGCAGCTACTTCTATAGCGACTCGCAAAACGACATCCCGCTTTTGTCCGTCGTCACCAACCCGATCGCCACCAATCCTAATGCCAAGCTGAAAGCCCATGCGCAGGCGCACGGCTGGCCCATCCTCACGCTATTTGATGATTAAAAAGTTCATTCGCCGCATTTTCGGCAGCAGCAAAAAGACGGATAGTCGCAACGAGCCCGTGATCCTCGGGCCGAAGGAACACGGCATCAATCCGCAACTGTTATCCCCCAACGCCGTGCGCGTCACGCAGACGCTACAGGAAGCCGGCTTCAAGGCATTCGTCGTCGGCGGCGCGGTGCGCGACCTGCTGCTCGGCGTGAAGCCGAAGGATTTCGACGTCGCCACCAACGCCACGCCGGAACAGGTCAAGCGCTTGTTCCGGCGCGCCTTCATCATCGGCAGGCGCTTCCAGATCGTGCACGTGATGTTTGGACAGGAACTGATCGAAGTCACCACCTTCCGCGGCGCGTCGGCGGACAGCGCCCCGAAGGACGAGCACGGCCGCGTATTGCGCGACAATACCTTCGGCGAGCAGCACGAAGACGCGGAGCGGCGCGACTTCACCATCAATGCGATGTACTACGATCCGGCCAGCCAGACCGTGCTCGACTACCACAACGGTATTGCCGACATCCGCAACAAGACGCTGCGCATCATTGGCGTGCCGGAAGCCCGGTTTCGCGAGGATCCGGTTCGCCTGTTGCGCGTGGTGCGCTTTGCCGCGAAGCTGAACTTCACCATCGATCCGGCTACCCGCGAACCTATCCAGGTGATGGCGCCACTGATCAACAACGTGCCGGCAGCGCGCGTGTTCGACGAGATGTTGAAGCTCCTGCTGTCCGGCCATGCTCTGGCCTGCCTGCGTCAATTGCGCCACGAAGGTCTGCATCATGGCTTGCTGCCGCTGCTCGACGTGGTTCTGGAGCAGCCGCTGGGCGCAAAATTCGTGACGCTAGCGCTGTCCGGCACCGACGAGCGGGTAAAGCACGGCAAGCCGGTATCGCCGGGATTCCTGTTCGCCTCGCTGCTATGGCACCAGGTACTGGAAAAATGGAACGCCTACAAGGCCGCCGGCGAATATCCGATCCCCGCACTGCATCTGGCGGCCGATGATGTGCTCAATGCCCAGACCGAGAAACTGGCGCTGCAGCGCAAGATCGCCTCCGACATGCGCGACATCTGGGCCATGCAGCCGCGCTTCGAGCGGCGCTCCGGCAAGTCGCCCTACAAGCTGCTGGAACACGTGCGCCTGCGCGCCGGCTACGACTTCCTGCTGTTGCGCTGCGCATCGGGTGAAATCGAGGCAGAAGTCGGCGAATGGTGGACCGCCTTCATCAATGGCGACGGCGCCGCCCGCGAAGAACTGCTGGCGAAAAAAATCAAGACAGAAGGCGAAAGCCACGCGCCGAAAAAGCGCCGCCGCCGCAGCGGACGCAGCAAGCATAAGGACGCATCGGCGGGCGCTCCGGCCGAGCGCAGCAACACATGAGCATGATCGCCTGCTACATCGGCATCGGCTCCAACCTGGGCGATGCGCAAGCGCAGGTGGAACGCGCCATCGCGCGCCTGGGACAATTGGATGACACCCGGCTGACGGCGCAGTCGAGCCTGTTTCGCACCGCGCCGGTCGATGCCGGCGGCGATGACTACATCAATGCGGTGGCGCGCATCGACACCCAGCTTGCGCCCGAACAGCTGCTGCGGGAACTGCAGGCCATCGAGCAGGACTTCGGCCGCGAGCGGCCTTATCGGAACGCGCCGCGTACGCTCGACCTCGACATCCTGCTGTACGGCGCGCAAGTCATCTCGTCCGCCGCGCTGCAGATCCCGCATCCGCGCATGACGCAACGCGCGTTCGTGCTGATCCCGCTGCTGCAGCTCGACCCGTTTCTCACCATACCCGGCCAGGGTCCGGCCCACGCCTTCGTGCCATCGGTAGCCGGTCAGGCCATCCGGAAACTCTGATTCATGCAAATTCCAGTCGTATATCAAACGGTCGGCTTGCTGACCTTGTCCAACGTGTTCATGACGGTTGCCTGGTACGGCCACCTGAAAAACCTGGCCGGCAAGGCGTGGTGGATCGCCGCACTGGTAAGCTGGTCGATCGCGCTGTTCGAATACCTGCTGCAGGTGCCGGCCAATCGCATCGGCTACACTGAATTGAGCCTGGCGCAGCTGAAGATCATGCAGGAAGCGATTACACTGGCCGTCTTCGTGCCGTTCGCGATGATTTACATGAACCAGCCATTCAAGCTCGACTACATCTGGGCCGGCTTGTGCCTGGTCGGCGCCGTCTATTTCATTTTCCGCACATGAGCCTTGATAAGTACAAATACGTGGTTGTCGAAGGCCCGATCGGCGTCGGCAAAACCACGCTGGCGCAGAAGCTGGCCGCGAACCTGCAGGCGCAACCGCTACTGGAACAGCCGCAGGAAAACCCGTTCCTCGAGAAGTTCTATCGCGATGCGACGCGCTACGCGCTGCCGACCCAGATGTTTTTCCTGTTCCAGCGCGTAAACCAGTTGCGCGACCTGGCGCAAACCGACCTGTTCGACGCACGTGTGGTATCGGATTTCTTGCTCGACAAGGATCCGCTCTTTGCGCGCCTGACCCTGGATGACGATGAACTGAATTTGTACCAGCAGCTGTATGCCCAGCTGCGCCCGCAGAGCGCAGTGCCGGACCTGGTGATTTACCTGCAGGCGCAGCCCGAAACCCTGATAGAGCGTGTCAGGAAGCGTGGCCTGTCGATGGAGTCCGGTCTGTCCGAGGTGTACCTTTACCGGTTGTGTGAAAGTTACAGCCGTTTCTTTTATCATTACGACGCTTCGCCGCTGCTGATCGTCAATACCGAACACCTGAACCCGATCGAGCGCGACGACGACTTCACCCTGCTGCTGAACCATATCGGCAACATGCGCGGCAAGCGGGAATTTTTTAATCTTGGGGAATGACCATGGCGGGATATTTGCAAGAAAGCGAACCAACGATTCGCACCAAGGCAGTCACCGTGACATCGCTACAAGCGATGCGCAACAGCGGTGAAAAAATCGCGATGCTCACCTGCTACGACGCCAGCTTCGCGGCGCTGATGGACCGCTGCGGCGTGGAAGTGCTGCTGATCGGCGATTCGCTCGGCATGGTGTGTCAGGGGCACGATTCGACTCTGCCGGTAACGCTCGACGACATCGCCTATCACACGGCAAGCGTTGCGCGCGGCAACCAGACGGCGTTTCTTGTGGCCGACATGCCATTCGGCAGCTATGCAACCAGAGAAGATGCGTTCAGGAACGCCGTCAAGCTGATGCAGGCCGGTGCCCAGATGGTCAAGCTCGAAGGCGGTACCTGGCTTGCGGAGACGGTACGCTTCCTGACCGAGCGCGCGATTCCGGTGTGCGCCCACATCGGGCTGACACCGCAATCGGTACACCAGTTCGGCGGCTACAAAGTACAGGGAAAGACCGTCGAAGCGGCTGACCAGCTGAAGGCCGATGCATTGGCGCTGCAGGCGGCCGGCGCGGCGCTGGTCGTGCTGGAAGCGATTCCTTCGGCGCTGGGCAAGGAAGTCACCGAACTGCTGACGATGCCGACCATCGGCATCGGTGCCGGCCCGGATTGCGCCGGCCAGGTACTGGTCATGCACGACATGCTCGGTGTTTTCCCTGGACGCAAGGCGCGCTTCGTGAAGAATTTCATGGAAGGCCAAAACAGCATCGAGGCGGCCATACGCGCCTACGTAGCCGAGGTCAAGAAACAATCGTTCCCGGGCCCGGAGCACTGCTTCTAAAGGTGGGTGCGCCCTGCACGGGGCGCGGTGCTTTCATAGCGCAATCAGACAGCGTGCGTTCCGCGCACGCTGACAGCTCACTCATATCGCGCAAAGCAGACTGGCAACTTGGCAGCCAGTTCCTCGGCATTGCGTACCGTAAGCCCGAGGTCGGTCAACATGCCATCCTTCAAGCCGTAAATCCAGCTGTGAATGGTTAGTGCCTGGCCGCGTTCCCACGCGTCCTGCACGATCGTGGTCTGGCATACGTTCACCACCTGCTCCAGCACGTTCAGTTCGCACAGGCGGTCCTGCTTGAGCTTGGTCGGCAGCGTGTCGCCCAGATAACGCTCATGCTTGCTATGCACGTCCTGCACATGGCGCAACCAGTTGTCGGCCAGGCCAATACGGCGGCGCGCCAAGGCCGCGTGTACGCCCGAGCATCCGTAATGCCCGCACACGATTACGTGTTTGACGCCGAGAACGTCGATGGCGAACTGCAATACGGACAGGCAGTTCAGATCGGTATGCACCACGACATTGGCGATATTGCGATGAACAAACAGCTCGCCGGGCAGCAGGTTGACAATTTCATTGGCCGGCACGCGGCTGTCGGCGCAGCCGATCCACAGATATTCGGGCGACTGCTGGGCGGCGAGTTTTTTAAAGAAGCCGGCGTCCTGCGCCACCATGGATGCCGCCCACTCGCGGTTATTCTGGAACAGTTGCTCCAGCATTGCGCCGTCTTTGTTTTGCTCAGTCATATTCTTTAGTCCGGAAAAACGCTCCCTGGCATGTGCCTCCATCGAGCAGCAATGCCACCGCCCGCAATTCTATAGAATCCGGGCGCACTTATTTCTGCATGAATAACTTTCAACCGACATCGCGGAAATAAAAAAGCCGTCGACCTTGCAGGCCGGCGGCTTTTCCTCATTCCATTGGAACCTGCACAGCGGGGCCCCCGATTCACATTACTCGAAAAACTCCTTGACCTTGTCCTTCCAGGACTTGCTGTGCGGGCTATGCTTGGAACCGCCCGCCGTGGTCAGCTGTTCGAATTCCTGCAGCAATTCCTTCTGACGATCGGTCAGCTTGACCGGCGTCTCGACCACCACATGGCAGAACAGATCGCCAGCGTAGCCCGAACGCACGCCCTTGATGCCCTTGCTGCGCAAACGGAAGGTCTTGCCGGACTGCGTCCCTTCGGGAAGCGTGAAGGATGCCTTGCCATTCAGCGTCGGCACTTCAACCTCGCCACCCAGCGCCGCCTTCGCAAACGAAATCGGAATTTCGCAATGCAGGTCGTCGCCATCGCGCTGGAACACCGGATGCTGCTTGATGCGCACCTCGACATACAAATCGCCCGGCGGCCCGCCATTCATGCCCGGTTCGCCATTGCCGGACGAACGGATGCGCATGCCGTCGTCGATACCAGCCGGGATCTTGACTTCCAGCGTCTTGTTTTTCTTGATCCGCCCGGTGCCGCTGCACGAGGTGCAGGGCGTCGGAATGATCTTGCCGGTGCCGTGGCACTTCGGGCAGGTTTGCTGAATGCTGAAGAAACCCTGCTGCATGCGCACTTGGCCATGCCCGCCGCAGGTGCCGCAAGTCGTCGGCGAAGTGCCGGGCTTGGCGCCGGAACCGTGGCAGGTTTCGCACTCGCTCCATGACGGCACGCGGATGGTCGTATCGAAACCGTGCGCCGCCTGTTCCAGCGTGATCTCGAGGTTGTAGCGCAAATCGGCACCGCGGTACACCTGCGGTCCGCCGCGTCCACCGCGCGCGCTCTGTCCGAAGATGTCGCCGAAGATATCGCCGAACGCATCGGAAAAGCCGCCGAAGCCGCCGGCGCCCGCGCCGAAACCGCCCCCTCCCATGTTCGGGTCCACCCCTGCATGGCCGTAGCGGTCATAGGCTTCGCGCTTGCCCGCATCGGACAGCATTTCGTAAGCTTCCTTGACTTCCTTGAACTTTTCTTCCGCACCTTTGCTGTCCGGGTTGCGGTCCGGATGGTATTTCATCGCGAGCTTGCGATACGCCTTCTTGATCTCTTCATCAGAAGCGTTTTTCGCTACGCCCAGTATTTCGTAAAAGTCACGCTTTGCCATCTTCTCGGCATCCTGTCCGCTGTTATTACAGTCCGATCAATCATTTTCAACCGGCCTCTGTTCTCATCCCTCCCTCGGGAGAGAGGGCCGATGTGGCGATGCGGCTTGCCGCATCATAAACACAAACGCCGAGCGAGGATCGCATAACGATCGCAGCGGCTCGGCGGATCATCGCGGCGAATGCCGCGATGCAGGCATGTTACTTGTCTTTGACTTCCTTGAAGTCGGCGTCGACGACGTCCTCTTCCTTCGGCTTGGATTCGGATGCGCCCGCACCGCCTGCGGCACCGGCAGCCGCACCCGCAGCGCCTGCCTGCTGCGCCTGCATGTCGGCATACATCTTCTCGCCAAGCTTCTGCGAAGCAGTCGACAGCGCGGCGACCTTGGCGTCGATGTCGGCCTTGTCGTTGCCCTTCAGGGCTTCTTCCAGGTCCTTGATCGATGCTTCGATCTTTTCCTTCTCGCCGGAGTCCAGCTTGTCGCCGTACTCGGTCAGCGCCTTGCGGGTCGAGTGCACCAGCGCGTCACCCTGGTTGCGGGCATCGGCCAGTTCCTTCAGTTTCTTGTCCTCGTCCGCGTACAGCTCGGCGTCCTTCACCATCTTCTGGATTTCCTCTTCGGTCAGACCGGAGTTGGCCTTGATGGTGATCTTGTTTTCCTTGCCGGATGCCTTGTCCTTCGCGCCGACGTGCAGGATACCGTTGGCGTCGATGTCAAAGGTCACCTCGATCTGCGGCACGCCGCGCGGCGACGGCGGAATGCCTTCGAGGTTGAACTCGCCCAGCAGCTTGTTACCGGAAGCCATTTCACGCTCGCCCTGGTAAACCTTGATGGTCACGGCCGGCTGATTGTCGTCGGCAGTCGAGAACACCTGGCTGAACTTGGTCGGAATCGTGGTGTTCTTCTGGATCATCTTGGTCATCACGCCGCCCAGGGTTTCGATACCCAGCGACAGCGGAGTCACGTCCAACAACAGCAAGTCCTTGCGGTCGCCCGACAGCACAGAACCCTGGATTGCGGCGCCGACGGCCACGGCTTCATCCGGGTTGACGTCCTTGCGCGGATCGCGGCCGAAGAATTCCTTCACCTTTTCTTGTACCTTCGGCATGCGGGTCATACCGCCGACCAGGATCACGTCCTGAATGTCGGAGACCTTGACGCCGGCGTCCTTGATCGCGATGCGGCACGGCTCGATGGTGCGCGTGATCAGCTCCTCGACCAGCGATTCCAGCTTGGCACGGGTGATCTTCATGTTCAGGTGCACCGGAGCGCCATTGGCCATCGCGATGTACGGCTCGTTGATCTCAGTTTGCTGCGACGACGACAGCTCGATCTTGGCGCGCTCGGCGGATGCCTTGATGCGCTGCAGCGCGATCGCGTCCTTCGACAGGTCGAGGCCGTTGATCTTCTTGAACTCGTCAATGATGTAATCGATGATGCGCTGGTCGAAGTCTTCGCCGCCGAGGAAGGTGTCGCCGTTGGTCGACAGCACTTCGAACTGCATTTCGCCTTCGACGTCGGCGATTTCGATGATCGAGATATCGAAGGTGCCGCCGCCCAGATCATACACAGCAATCTTGCGGTCGCCCTTGCCACTCTTGTCCAGGCCGAAGGCGAGAGCCGCCGCGGTCGGCTCATTGATGATGCGCTTCACATCGAGGCCAGCGATACGGCCGGCATCCTTGGTTGCCTGGCGCTGCGCGTCGTTGAAGTATGCCGGAACGGTAATGACGGCTTCGGTCACTTCCTCGCCGAGGTAATCTTCGGCGGTCTTCTTCATCTTGCGCAGCACTTCTGCCGACACCTGCTGTGCCGCCAGCTTCTTGTCGCGCACCTGCACCCAGGCGTCGCCGTTGTCGGCCTTGACGATCTGGTACGGCATCAGGTTGATATCCTTCTGCACTTCCTTCTCGTCGAACTTGCGGCCGATCAGGCGCTTGACTGCGTACAGCGTGTTCTTCGGGTTAGTGACCGCCTGGCGCTTGGCCGGCGCGCCGACCAGGATCTCGCCGTCATCCTGATAGGCGACGACGGAAGGCGTAGTGCGCGAACCTTCGGAGTTTTCGATAACCTTCGGCTGGCCGCCTTCCATGATGGCGACGCAGGAGTTGGTGGTACCCAAGTCAATGCCAATGATCTTGCCCATGTTTGTATTCCTTTAAATAAGCTGGATGTCTGATGTGTTGTATATGTGGAACAAAGCGCCGGTTTCAAGCACTTTCAAACCTTATTTTTATTGCGCTACCGTGACCAAGGCTGGACGCAACAGACGGTCGGCAATCGTGTACCCCTTCTGTAGCACATTGACGATGGTGTTCGCTTCCTGCTGGGCCGGCACCATGGAGATCGCCTGGTGCTTCATCGGGTCCAGCTTCTCGCCGGGCGTCGGATTAATTTCAAGCAGGCGGTTGCGTTCGAACGCGGTCGACAGCTGCTTGAGCGTCATCTCCACGCCTTCTTTCAGCGATTCCACGGACGGCGTGTCGAGCTTGAGCGCCATTTCCAGGCTGTCCTTGACAGGCACCAGGGCTTCGGCGAAGTTTTCAATTGCGAACTTGTGCGCCTTAGCAATATCGTCCTGCGCGCGACGGCGGATATTTTCAGTATCGGCCTTGGCGCGCAAATAGGCATCCTGCATTTCAGCTGCCTTTGCTTCAGCGGCTGCCAGCTTCTCTTCCCAGCTGGAACCGGACGACGGCTGCGCGCCCCCCTCGGTATCGCCCTGCTTCGGCTGCTCGGTTTTCTGTTGTTCAGCCTGTGGCTGTGCAGTCTGTTCCTGCGCCTGCTGTGCTTGCGCCTGATCAACTTGATCCTGCATTTTCTCTTGGTCTTGCATCACAAAAAATCCCCCAGCAATCAATAACTTAGCGTTAACTAACGCCTCAAATGGGGTTACTCCTCTCTTTTTCAAGGGGAATAATGTATTTATTGGCAGGATTTTGGCCCGTGCCGGGTCGACCGGAAGCGTAAATTCTTGTTACATCCTTTACGCGTTCCGGGGATCGCATTCTGCTTGGAACGAACTAAGATGTACTTAACAGGGCGGCAATTTTTTATTGCTCTGTAGCAAGGAGTGCATCATGCGGCTACATCTTATCGCGGCGTCGATCGTCGCCTATACCTTGCTCGCCACCGCCTGGATTTGCCAAGCCAATCTGGTACCGCTGTACTGAAGAAGCAGGCGCGTGTTCATCCGGGCACAAAGACATTCGTGAGGCGCGATGCGCGCCCGGACTGTCTATTTGCCTGCGCCCAGCAGCCTAGCCCGCTCGCGCGACGCTTCCGCCGCCATCTTTGCCTCTTCGCGCATCATCGGCGTCAGCATGGTTGGCCATCCGACGAGGTGCTGCTCGGCGATTTCCGCCAGGGCCGTGATCCACGCGGGCGTCTCGTTCAGGCAAGGAATGTAGTGAAATTCCTTGCCGCCGGCGGTCAGGAAGTCCTGCTTGGCTTCCATCGCAATTTCTTCCAGTGTTTCCAGGCAGTCGCTGGTAAATCCGGGGCACAGCACATCGACGCGCCGCACGCCATCCTTCGCCAGCTTGACGAGCGTCGGCGCGGTATACGGTTGCAGCCACTCCGCCTTGCCGAAGCGCGACTGGAACGTCACGATGTACTGGTCCAGGCCCAGCTTCAATTCGGCCGCAAGCAAGCGGGCCGTTTTGTGGCACTCGCAATGATACGGGTCGCCCAGCATCAGGGTCCGCTTCGGCACGCCGTGAAAGCTCATCACCAGCTTGTCCGGGCGCGCGTGCATCTCCCAGTAGGCGAGCACCGACTTCTTGAGCGCCTGGATATAAGCTTCGTGGTCGTGGTAATGCTTCACCAGGCGCAGCTCAGGGATATTCCGGATGTTCGTGTAGTGGCTGAATACCGCGTCGAAGATGGATGCCGTAGTCGTGCCCGAATATTGCGGATAGGCCGGCAGGATCAGTATGCGGTCGCAGCCATCGGCCTTCAGTTTTGCCAGCACATCCGGCAGCGCCGGAGTGCCGTAACGCATCGCATATGCAACCTGCACGTCGTGGCCGCGCTCGCCCATGTAGCCGCGCAACAGCACGGCCTGTTTTTCGGTGTGGAGCTTGAGCGGCGATCCTTCGCTGGTCCAGATCGATGCATATTTTGCTGCGGATTTGCGCGAGCGCAGCGGCAAGATGATGCCATTGAGGATGAACCACCAAGCCGCCCTGGGAATTTCAACCACGCGGGGGTCGGACAGGAATTGCTTCAGGTAGCGCCGCACGGCCGAGGCGGTCGGCGCATCCGGGGTGCCGAGATTGACCAGCACGACCGCGGTCTTGGCCACGGCGCCGTGGGTATACGTGGGTTCCTGCATGGGACGCATTGCGTTTGCCTATCCTTTCCTGCCGATATATCGAATCATGAAGCCGGTAGGCTTCCTGCGTGGTTTAGGATGCCAGCAACTCCCGCGCATGCTTGCGCGTGGTCGCCGTGATTTCGAGGCCGCCGAGCATGCGCGCAATCTCTTCGATGCGCTCCTTGCTGTCCAACGGTTCGATGCTCGATACCGTGCGGCCGTCGACGTTGCGCTTGGCAACTTGGAAATGCTGATTTGCCTGGCTCGCCACCTGCGGCAAGTGCGTCACGCACAATACCTGCCGTTCCTGCCCCAGCCTTTTCAGCAAACGTCCAACGACTTCCGCGACGCCGCCGCCGATGCCGCTGTCGACCTCGTCGAAAATCAGGGTCGGCGTGGTGGTCGCGCTGGAAGTAATTACGGAAATGGCCAGGGAAATCCGTGCCAGTTCACCGCCCGAGGCAATCTTCGCCAGCGGACGCGCACTGGTGCCGGCGTGCCCGGCCACCATGAACTCCACCTGTTCCAGCCCATGAGCGGCAGGCTCGCAATGGTTGAGCGCGACTTCGAAGCGCCCGCCCGCCATGCTCAACTCCTGCATGGCGGCTGTCACCGCATCGCTCAATGTCCTAGCTGCCGCGGCACGCGCCTTGGACAATTTTTGCGCGGCAGTCATGTAAGCCGCCTTGAGCTTGTCTTCCTGAACACGCATAGCGTCCAGATCGCTGGCGTCGGCCAGTTGCCGCAACTGCGCCGACAGCGTTGCAAATTCCTGCGGCAAGTCGTCAGGGGCGACACGGAACTTGCGGGCGGTGGAATGAATCGCTTCCAGGCGCGCCTCCACTGCCTGCAGGCGTTCCGGATCGAGCTCGACGCGGCCGAGATAATCGTTGAGCGAATACACCGCTTCCTGCAGCTGGATGCGCGCCGGCTCCAGCGCTTCGAGCACCGGCTTGAGCGCCGCATCGACATCGGCCAGCTTGCCCAGCTTCTGGGTCAGCGCGGACAACTGCGACAGCATCGGGTTGTCGGCTTCGGAGATCGCGTTCAGCGCTTCCTGCGCGCCCTCGATCAGGCTGGCGGCATGCGACAGGCGGCTGTGTTCGTTGCTGATGTCGGTCCACTCGCCCGGCTTGACCGCGAGCTTTTCCAGCTCGCCGACCTGCCACTCGAGGCGCTCGCGCTCCAGCATGACATTCCTGGCATTGACCTCGAATTCTTCGCGCTGCTTGGCCAGCGCGCGCCATGCCTTGTACGCGGTGCCGACGGCCTTTGCCTCATCCAGCAGACCGGCCTGGCTGTCGAGCAGCACGCGCTGCGCATCGGCTTTGAGCAGCGACTGGTGGGCGTGCTGACCATGGATATCGACCAGCATTTCGCCCAGCTCGCGCAATTGCGCCGCCGTGGCGCTGATGCCGTTGATGAAGGCCTTGGAGCGGCCGGAATTGTCGATCACGCGGCGCAGCAGCACGCCGCCGTCGTCGTTGCCGAATTCATTGTCGGCGAGCCAGGAGTCGACTTCTCCGTGCGTGGAAAACTCGGCGGTGATGTCGGCTTTCGCTGCGCCTTCTCGCACCACGCTGGCATCGCCGCGGCCGCCCAATGTGAGTGCAAGCGCATCGATCAGGATCGATTTGCCGGCGCCGGTCTCGCCGGTGAGAACCGTGAATCCGGGCGCGAACTCAAGCTCGAGGGAATCGACGATCACAAAATCGCGAATGGAAAGTGTGCGCAGCATGTGGAGTGCTTATTCGATGTGGCGAAAACAAACCCGCTATTTTAACTGCCCTGCCACGGACGGGTACTCGTTCCAGTGAAGCTTTTCCCGTAGGGTATGGTAATAACTCCAGCCTTGCGGATGCAGGAAGGTAATGGTGTGAGCCGAACGCCGCACCACGATGCGATCGTGGTGCTGCAGGCTGGCGAGCGACTGCATGTCGAAATTAACACTGATGTCGCGCCCTCCCATGATCTCGATCACGATCGAACTGGAGTCGGGCACGACGATGGGACGATTGGACAAGGCATGCGGCGCAATCGGCACCAGCACGATGCCGGAAAGACTGGGATGCAGCAAGGGGCCGCCGGCCGACAATGCATAAGCGGTGGAACCGGTTGGCGTGGAAACAATCAGGCCATCCGAACGCTGGTTGTACATGAAGCGTCCATCGACCTCGACTTGCAATTCCGCCATGCCGGAAGTGGCGCCGCGCGACACGACGACATCATTGAACGCCAGCGCATGAAAAATCATTTCACCATTGCGCAGCACGGAGCCTTCCAGCAAGGCGCGCTGCTCCGACTCCAGCTTACCTTCAAGCATATCGGCCAGCAGCGGGATCATGCCTTCCTGGGAAATATCGGTCATGAAGCCAAGCCTGCCCTGATTAATGCCGATCAAGGGCACATTGTATGGCGCAAGCTGGCGCGCGATGCCGAGCATGGTACCGTCGCCACCGAGCACGATGGCCACATCCGCGTGTTTCCCAATCTCGGCAGGCGTCATCGCGACGGCATTGCTCAGCCCGACAGTTTGTGCGGTAGCAGCCTCAAAAACAACATCGTGTCCCGATGCAACGAGAAAGGCGGCAACCTCCGACAAGGATTCGGCAATACCTGCCATATACTTGCCGACGATGGCGATGGTCTTGAAGGCAGCAGGCGGAGCAAGTGGCTTGGAAGGCAACATGCAGCAGATTAGACCATAAATTGGCTGACTGTTACACAAGCCTCTCGTTGAAACGAATCATTTAGTACCAATATGGATGCATATGCCTGCTATCAAAGCCGTTCTGTTTGATCTCGACGATACGCTGTGGCCGATCGTTCCGGTCATCGAGCGCGCGGAGCACATCCTGTTCGATTGGCTGGCCGATCATGCCCCCGCCATCGCCAGCCAGTTTTCGATCGAGAGCCTGCGTGCGCGACGCCAGCAACTGATGGCAACCGACCCGGTTTACCAACTGGA
Organism: Noviherbaspirillum autotrophicum; assembly: GCF_000818395.1. Classification (GTDB taxonomy): domain Bacteria; phylum Pseudomonadota; class Gammaproteobacteria; order Burkholderiales; family Burkholderiaceae_D; genus Noviherbaspirillum; species Noviherbaspirillum autotrophicum. The sequence goes on from NZ_JWJG01000028.1 coordinate 2,900,287, forward strand.
TTTGCGCCGCCTGCGCCATGCCGGATTAACCGAAGCATTTCTGAATGCCGGCGAGGATGTGGCACTGGTCGACAAGGCGATGGAAATCTTCTCGCACGCGCGAAATCAGGTGACGCCGTTCGACGACGTCCTGCCGACGCTGGCGCGACTGCGCGGCTTGGTGCCGCTGGGATCGGTGTCGAATGGGGTGGCCGACCTCGAAGCGATCGGTATTGCGCATTATTTCCATGCATCTCTGGCAGCGTACCGGATTGGCTGCGCCAAGCCCGACACCGCCATTTTTCACGCAGCCTGCGAAGCGATGGGCGTGGCACCGCAGGAAGCGGTGTACGTGGGCGACGATCCCTTGCTTGACGTACAAGGCGCACAACAAGCCGGGTTGCAAGGCATCTGGATTAACCGCCCGGAACTGGCACCGGCGCGAAAGCTACCCGCCCATGTGTGCCCGGACGCCATCTGCAATAGCTTTATTGAGCTGGAACAATGGATATACAAGCGGATAATAGAAGTCTAACAACAATCGAGCCTGAATCAGGCTTGATTGCAACAACACTGGTTCCCACTGCAGCGGCTCGCTAAAATAACGATATGCAACTCGATTCTCGTGCACAAACATTACTTAAGGCATTGGTTGAACGGTATATTGCCGACGGCCAGCCGGTCGGTTCGCGTGCGCTATCGAAAATCTCCGGCCTAGACCTGTCGCCGGCCACGATTCGCAACATCATGGCGGATCTGGAAGAAATGGGATTCGTCGCCAGTCCGCACACGTCCGCCGGCCGCGTGCCGACTCCGCGCGGCTACCGGGTGTTCGTCGACACCCTGCTGACCGTGCAGCAGATCGATGAAACCACCGTCGAATCGAAGCTGCAGCCGCGCCTGCATACCGCCTCGCAGCAAAAGATCATTGCCAATGCCGCGCAGGTCCTGTCATCGCTGTCCCAGTTCGCCGGCGTCGTGATGACGCCACGCCATGAATCGGTGTTCCAGCAGATCGAATTCCTGCGCCTGTCCGAAAAGCGCATCCTGCTGGTGATCGTCGCCCCCAACGGCGATGTGCAGAACCGACTGCTGCTGACCGACGTCGACTACACGCCGGCACAGCTGGTTCAGGCAGCCAACTACATCAACCAGCACTACGCCGGGGCCAGCTTCGACGACGTGCGCGCCCGCCTCCAAGGCGAGCTGCGCCAGCTGCGCGACGACATGACGCGCCTGATGCAGGCTGCAGTCGAGGCCGGCAGTGACGCGATGGCTGAGAGTTCCGACGACGTGGTGATTTCCGGCGAACGCAATCTATTGAGCGTGACGGATCTCGCATCCAACATGACATCGCTGCGCAAGCTGTTCGACCTGTTCGAGCAAAAAACCAGCCTGATGCAGTTGCTCGACGTATCGAGCAAGGCAAGCGGCGTGCAGATTTTCATCGGTGGCGAATCCCAGCTGGTGCCGGTCGATGAAATGAGCGTGGTGACGGCACCGTATGAGGTGAACGGCAGGATCGTCGGCACGCTTGGCGTGATCGGGCCGACCCGCATGGCGTACGAGCGCGTGATCCCGATCGTCGATATCACGGCCAAACTTCTGTCGAGCGCGCTAAGCCACTCCTAGAAGTGTTACGCCATCAGTTCGGCAATGATCTTTTCATTTGCCGCATCAAGCTGCATGAACTGAACTCCCGTTCTGAAGCCGTCCGTGCCGCTCAAGATACTGTAGATAACTTTTGCGCCTAACACGACCGGCACGTGCTTTCCAGTCAACGGCGCTTCAAACGCCACGGTACATGCCTGCCCCGCCTTCAGCTGCTCGGAAAAGAACAGGCTCAAGCCGCTGAGCGAAAGATCCATGGTGCGGCATGACAGCGGCGACCGCCCCGGCAGGATGAGCTTGGCGTGGCACCGGAATATCTTGCGCGGCAAACTTCTTGCTTCGATTTTCATTATCAAATTGCAAATATTATTTTTGTTCGGGACGCGCGAGCCCTTCAATACTACCGCCTAGCATCGGTGCAATGCCGGATGGAGCGCTGGCGAGGCCTTTGGCTGAACACCGTTGGAAAACGGCGAGTAAAGCGAGCGCTTAACGGTTGCGATGCGGGCAGTCAGTCTTGATGCAATGCCCGTACAGCGCCAATGCATGTTCGGCGATGTCAAAGCCGCGTTCCTTGGCTACGCGCTGCTGGCGCTTTTCGATTTCGTCGTCGAAGAATTCTTCGACGCGGCCGCAGTCCAGGCAAACCAGATGGTCGTGGTGCGAGCCTTCATTCAGTTCAAACACCGCCTTGCCGGTTTCAAAGTGATTTCGATGTAACAAACCCGCCTGTTCGAACTGGGTAAGCACGCGATAAACCGTCGCCAGGCCGACGTCCATATTTTCGGTCAACAAGATCTTGTAAACGTCTTCGGCGCTCAGATGACGTACCTGACTGTTCTGGAATATCTCAAGAATCTTCAGTCTCGGAAGGGTCGCCTTGAGGCCACTGGCTTTCAGCTCGGAAGGATTGCTAGGCATGTTGTTGGTCGGATTTCAGATATCTGCTTTATCATATAGTGTTTTGGCCCAATTGCTCAACGAATTGAGAATCCTTTAGAAGAATGAATTTCTCCCGCATTGATCGTACACCAGCCCTCGCCGGCGCGCTTTGCCTGGTTGCCGCCTGCCTGGCCGGGTGCGCATCGAAAAATCCCTTGATCGATGAGCCGGCCATTGCCAGCAAGGCGCCCGAACAGCAAGCGCAGAAAACCGAGGCAAAACCTGCCGACGACACTGCCGCCGTGACTACCGGCACGCCAACAGGAATCCGTCGCTTCCTCGGCATCTTCACGCCGTATCGGGTCGACGTCCAGCAAGGCAACTTCGTCTCGCGCGAAATGGTGACCCAGCTCAAGGAAGGCATGCAGCGCAAGGAAGCGATTACGCGCGAGCAAGTACGCTTCGCATTGGGTACGCCCTTGCTGACCGACATCTTTCACGCCGACCGCTGGGATTACGTCTTCCGTCTGAAAAAGCGCAGCGGCGAAATCATTTCGAGCCGCGTCACCGTCTTTTTCAAGGATAACCGGCTGGTACGCATCGAGGGCGGACTGCTCCCCACCGAGCAGGAATACCTGGCATTGATCGCGGGGTCCGCACCAGGCGCGACCCAACAAGGAAAATAATTCAACGGGCAGCACATGACTCAATTAAAAATCGCCGTAGCAGGTGCATCCGGCCGCATGGGCCGCATGCTGATCGAAGCCATTCAAAACGCCGAGGATGTCACTTTGGCTGGCGCACTCGACGTCGCCGCCGCGCCCAGCCTTGGCAGCGACGCCGCAGCCTTTCTCGGCAAGCCTGCCGGAGTCCCGATCGAAGCGGACCTAGGCAAGGGATTGGCCAACGCCGATTACCTGATCGACTTCACCCGTCCGGAAGGCACGCTGAAGCATCTGGCATACTGTGCGGCGCACGGTATCAAGATGATTATCGGCACCACCGGATTCGATGAGGCAGGCAAGGCCGCCATCGCTGCCGCAGCCCAAAAAACCGCAATCGTGTTCGCTCCCAACATGAGCGTCGGGGTGAACGTCACGATGAAATTGCTGGAACTGGCGGCGAAGAGTTTTTCGCACGGCTACGACATCGAAATCATCGAGGCGCACCATCGGCACAAGGTCGACGCACCGTCCGGCACCGCGCTCAAGATGGGCGAAGTCATCGCCGACGCTCTCGGTCGCGACCTGATGGATGTCGCCGTCTACGCGCGCGAAGGCGTAACCGGCGAGCGCGATCCGTCGTCGATCGGCTTTGCGACGATTCGCGGCGGCGACATCGTGGGCGACCATACCGTCCTGTTCGCCGGCATCGGCGAGCGCATCGAGATTTCGCACAAGTCGTCCAGCCGGGTCAGCTATGCGCTCGGCAGCCTGCGTGCGACACGCTTCCTCGCGGACAAGAAAACCGGCCTGTTCGACATGCAGGACGTACTGGGTCTGAAATAATACTGGGCCTGAAATATCATGCATGAGCGGGGCGATCAAGCGGCATGAAACCCGCCTCTTCATCGCTATTTGCCTTGGCCGCGGCAGCACTGCACGCGGCATTGATCGCTCTCGCAATCAATGGCCTGCGCGCGGGTCAACACAACGTACCACCGCGCAGGCCTGCCCAGGTACAGGTGCAGCTATTGCGAGAACAGCCCAAGGCCGCAGAAAAGTCACCCGCCACTCCGGTGCAACCGGAGCCACTACCGCAAAGGCCGGTGCACGAGCACAAACCCCGGACGATCCCTAAGCCAAAACCGCAACCGCGCGAGCAGCCGGCCGCCCCAGCCAAGACGCCGGAAGCCCCCGCACCGACGGCGCAACCGAGTCCAGATGCAGCACCGGCACCCGCGCGCTCCAATAACACTGCGCCACCAGCACCCGCGGCAACTGCGCCGGCCGCGCCCGTCAAACGCGGCGTTTTCGTCGATCCTACCTACCTGGCCACCGAAACGGAAAAGTGGTATCCGCGCCAGGCAAAGCGATACGGAGACCAGGGCACTGTCCTGCTTCATGTCACCGTATCACCGGCAGGCCGCGCCGAGAAGGTAGAATTAAAAAAGGGCAGCGGCTACCCGCTGCTCGATACGGCTGCGATCGACCTTGCGAAGTCGATCACCTATCGGCCGGCGACACTGGACGGCAAGCCGGTGTCCGACTCGTTCAACTTGCCGGTCACATTTCAATTACACGATTAGGATCAAGGCTCAAACAACCATGAACCAAACTCTCGGATTCGCGCATTACTGGGCTCAGGGCGATGTCGTCACGCACTCGGTCGCCTACCTGCTGCTGTCGATGTCGGTGGTCAGCTGGTATTACATTTTTTCGAAGGCGTGGAGCTCGTGGCGCATCCGCAGGAGCGCGGGCGCGCTCGAAGGCTTCTGGAAGGCGCCCACGCTCGATGATGCGATCGCCGTGGTCAAGAACGCCGACAGCGAGAACGTCTACACGCCGCTCGCCGCGCAAAGCGTGCAAGCGGCCAACGTGCGGTCCCAGGCCGGCTCGCTCAATGCGAACGTCGACCAGGGTGAACTGATCACCCGTACGCTGCGCCAGGAAATCAACCGCGTGTCCTCGCGCCTGGAAAGCGGATTGACGCTGCTGGCCTCGGTCGGCTCGACCGCCCCATTCGTTGGATTGTTCGGCACGGTGTGGGGCATTTATCATGCGCTGGTGGCGGTGTCGACTGCCGGCACGGTGCAGATCGACAAGGTGGCCGGCCCGGTCGGCGAAGCGCTGATCATGACTGCGCTCGGCCTGGTGGTCGCGATTCCCGCGGTGCTCGCCTATAACGCATTCACCCGTGTCAACCGCGTGACGCTGGCGGAACTGGACGCGTTCGCGCACGACTTGCACGCCTACCTAACAACCGGCGCGCGCGTCGGCAAATAATCAATCCGGAGCAAAATCATGGCATTCGGCGGATTCAACAACGACAAACAGGGCGCCCCGATGGCGGACATCAACGTCACGCCGATGGTGGACGTAATGCTGGTGCTGCTGGTGATTTTCATCATCACCGCGCCACTGTTTACGCACGCGATCAAGCTGGATCTGCCGGCGGCGCAATCGGCACCGGCGCCGGAAAAACCGGAGACGATTTCGCTATCGATCAACGGCGAAGGCAGGATCTTCTGGAACAACGATCCGATCGAGCAAAAGGATCTCGATGCCAAGCTGGGGGACGCGGCAAAGAAGCAGCCGCAGCCGGAATTGCAGCTGCGTGCCGACAAGGCGACGCGCTATGAAATCATTGCCCAGGTCATGTCTGCGGCGCAGACCAACGGCATGACCAAGATGGGATTCGTGACCGACTCGAAAGAAGCGCCGAAAAAGTAAGCGATGCCGACCGCGCGCCTGAACGGGATGGAGATCCGCAACTGGCAAGACTTTCATCGTGAAAGCCAGTCGGCGTTCGGTTTTCCCGAGTTTTACGGACGTAACATGGATGCCTGGATCGACTGCCTGAGTACCCTACGCGACGGCGACGGCATGTCCCAGTTGATGCTGGGACCGGACGAGGCGCTCGACGTCGAGGTGCTCTGTGCCGGCATTCTGCGGCGCCAAGCACCTGAAATCCTTGACGCGCTGATCGACTGCGTCGCCGCCGTCAACGAGCGTTACGCGGAAAACGGCGAAAAACCGGCACTCAGCCTCCTTCTTCGTTGATTTTTCGACGAATTTCAGCCCTGCCACGGCGGTAACAGCCGGTGCCGAACCAGTATAATGGCGGGTTCAAATCCACTTTCTCAGCCTCATCCGTCATGCAAGAAAAATATCTCCCCGCCGACGTCGAAAAAGCGGCGCAAGACCACTGGCGCGCCATCGACGCGTACAAGACCGTCGAACACGCGAAAGACAAGAACGGCCGCGACAAGAAGAAATTCTATGCTTGCTCGATGCTGCCCTACCCTTCGGGCAAGCTGCACATGGGGCATGTGCGCAATTACACGATCAACGACATGTTGACGCGCTTTCTGCGCATGAATGGCTACAACGTCCTGATGCCGATGGGCTGGGACGCATTCGGCCTGCCCGCCGAAAATGCAGCGCTGAAGAACAAAGTACCGCCGGCACAGTGGACATACGACAACATCGCCTACATGAAGAAACAGATGCAGGCGATGGGTCTAGCGATCGACTGGTCGCGCGAAGTTGCCACCTGCGATCCAAGCTACTACAAGTGGAACCAGTGGCTGTTCCTGAAGATGCTGAAAAAAGGCATTGCCTACCGCAAGACCCAGATCGTGAACTGGGACCCGGTCGATCAGACCGTGCTCGCCAATGAACAGGTGATCGACGGCCGCGGCTGGCGCACCGGCGCGCTGGTCGAAAAGCGCGAAATCCCGGGCTACTACCTGAAGATCACCGATTACGCCGAAGAACTGCTCGACTGCGTCGCCAACAAGCTGCCCGGCTGGCCGGAGCGCGTGCGCCTGATGCAGGAAAACTGGATCGGCAAGAGCGAAGGCGTGCGCTTCGCCTTCTCGCACGACATCAAGGATGGCGAAGGCAAGCTGATCCAGGAAGGCAAGATGTTCGTCTTCACGACGCGCGCCGACACCATCATGGGCGTGACCTTCTGCGCCGTGGCGCCGGAGCATCCGCTCGCCACGCATGCGGCAGCCTCGAACCCGAAGCTGGCCGCCTTCATCGAGGAATGCAAGAAAGGCGGCACCACCGAAGCCGAACTCGCGCTGCGCGAGAAGGAAGGCATGCCGACCGGACTGTTCGTCACCCATCCGCTGACCGGTGCGCAAGTCGAAGTCTGGGTCGGCAACTACGTGCTGATGAGTTACGGCGACGGCGCCGTGATGGGCGTGCCGGCGCACGACGAGCGCGATTTTGCGTTCGCGAAAAAGTACAACCTGCCGATCAAGCAAGTCATCGCGGTGGAAGGAGAAAGCTATTCGACCGACGCCTGGCAGGAATGGTATGGCGACAAGCAGCGTGGCGTGACGGTCAACTCCGGCGCGTATGACGGCCTGAGCTACAAGGCCGCCGTCGACAAGATCGCTGCCGACCTGGCCGTCAAGGGTAACGGCGAGAAGAAGACTACCTGGCGCCTGCGCGACTGGGGCATCTCCCGCCAGCGCTACTGGGGCACGCCGATTCCGATCATCCACTGCGACGATTGCGGTTCCGTCCCGGTGCCGGAAAAGGACTTGCCGGTCGTGCTGCCGCAGGATTGCGTACCGGACGGCACCGGCAATCCGCTCAACAAGCGCGAGGATTTCCTGAAAGTCGACTGCCCGTGCTGCGGCAAGCCGGCGCGGCGCGAGACCGACACCATGGATACCTTCGTCGATTCGTCGTGGTATTTCATGCGCTACTGTGATCCGACCAACAACGAAAAGATGGTCGCCGGCGGCACCGATTACTGGATGCCGATGGACCAGTACATCGGCGGCATCGAGCATGCGATCCTGCACCTGCTGTATGCGCGCTTCTGGACCAAGGTCATGCGCGACCTGGCGCTGGTGAAGATCGACGAACCCTTCGTCAACCTGCTCACGCAGGGCATGGTGTTGAAAGGCGCGTTTTTCCACAAGCCGGCCGACGCCGGCAAGAACTACTACTGGGAACATGAAGTCGACGTCATCACCAACGAGCACGGCCAGATCGTCGGCGGCAAGCTGAAGAAGGACGGCACGCCGCTCGAATACGAAATGACGACGATGTCGAAGTCGAAGAACAACGGCGTCGATCCGCAGGAGCTGATCGACCAGTACGGCGCCGACACCGCGCGCCTGTTCGTGATGTTCGCCTCGCCGCCGGAGCAGACGCTGGAATGGAACGACGCCGGCGTGGAAGGCGCGCACCGCTTCCTGCGCCGCGTCTGGACCTACGCGCATGCGCAGTCGGTCCGCATTGCGGCAGCCGGCGCGCTCGACGCCTCCGCCTTGAACGAGCAGCAGAAGGCGTTGCGGCGCGAAGTGTACAAGATCCTGCAACAAGCCGAGCACGACTATAAGCGCCTGCAGTACAACACTGTCGTGTCGGCCTGCATGAAGATGCTCAACACGCTGGAAGACGCCAAGCTCGACGATTCGGGCGCGGCCGTCGCCAGCGAAGCATTGTCCATCTTCCTGCGACTGCTCAGCCCGGTGGCGCCGCACATCACTTCCGTGCTGTGGAACGAACTCGGCTTTGCCAAAGTACACGGCGACATCCTCGATGCGCCATGGCCGCAAGTCGACGCAGGCGCGCTCGAACAGGCGGAAATCGAACTGGTGGTCCAGGTCAACGGCAAGCTGCGCGGCAGCGTGAAGGTGCCGAAAGCAGCCGACAAGGCCGCGATCGAAGCCGCTGCGCTGGCAAATGAAAACGTAAAGAAATTTGTCGAAGGCACACCGAAGAAAGTGATCATCGTGCCCGGCAAGCTCGTCAACATCGTAGCCTGATCGAATCGGAATGCCCATGATACGTCGCGCAGCTTGTATTCTTGCCCTGGCAACGCCACTGATGCTGTCTGCATGCGGTTTCCAGCTGCGCGGCTCGGGCGATACGGCACTTCCGTTCAAGAGCATTTATGTCGGGTTGCCGGAAAACTCGGCGCTCGGCTCCGAGCTGAAGCGTTATATAAGGGCGGACGACCACACCCAGGTGGTCAGCGACCCGAAGGCGGCGCAAGTCATACTCGATGTCCTGTCCGAGTCGCGGGAAAAAGCCATCCTGTCGCTGAACACGCAAGGACGCATCCGCGAGTACACGCTTTACTACAAGCTGCGTTTTCGCGTGCGGGACGGCCAGAACAAGGAATTGATCGCGCCCACCGATATCACCTTGAAGCGGGACATCAGCTTTAACGAATCGGCCGTGATGGCAAAGGAAAACGAGGAAGCGCTGCTGTATCGCGACATGCAGAGCGACCTGGTGCAGCAGCTGCTGCGGCGCCTGCACGCGATCAAATCGGCGTGATGCAAACCACGGCAAGGAAGACGGATGCAACTGCGGCTTGACGCTCTGGACGCGCACCTGGCGAAGTCGCTCGCGCCGCTCTATGTCATCACCAGCGACGAGCACCTGCTTGCGCTGGAAGCCGCCGACAAGATCCGCAAGGCGGCGCGCGCGCAAGGGCTTTCCGAGCGCGAGGTATTGGTGGTCGAGCGCAGCTTCAAGTGGGGCGAGCTGCTTGCCGCCAACCAGTCGCAGTCCCTGTTCGGCGACCGCAAGCTGATCGAGCTGCGCATCCCAACCGGAAAACCAGGCAAGGACGGCGGACAGGCGCTGCAGGAATACGTGGCGAACCTGAACCCGGATAACGTGACGCTGATCACGTTGCCCAAGCTGGATTGGGCAACGCAGAAAAGCGCGTGGGTGGCAGCCTTGCAGCAGGCCGGCATGTATCTCGACATTCCCCTGGTGGAGCGCGCACAGCTGCCGGGCTGGATCGGCAACCGCCTCGCCGCGCAAAGGCAGAGCGTCGATCGCCAGAGCATCGATTTCATCGCCGATCGCGTGGAGGGCAACCTGCTGGCCGCGCACCAGGAAATCCAGAAGCTCGCCCTGCTCTACCCGGAAGGCAAACTGAGCTTCGAGCAGGTGCAGGACGCAGTGCTCAACGTCGCCCGCTACGACGTATTCAAGCTGAACGAGGCCATGCTGGCGGGCGACGTGGCGCGCCTGGTGCGCATGATCGAAGGCTTGAAGGGCGAAGGCGAGGCGCTGCCGCTGGTGCTGTGGGCGATGACCGAGGAAATCCGCACCCTGCTGCGGCTGAAGGCGGGCGTCGCGCAAGGCAAGGCGCTCGGCGTGCTGATGAAGGAGTCCCGCATCTGGGGGCCGCGCGAGAGGCTGATGGAACCGGCGCTGCGGCGCCTGAAGCAGCCGGCGCTGGAAGCGGCACTGCAGGAAGCGGCGCAAATCGATAAGATGGTCAAGGGATTGCGGGCGAAGGCTTTTGCCGGCGACGCATGGGATGCATTGCTGCAGCTCGGTCTGAAGGTCGCGCGGTAGCATTTAAGAACAGTTATCAAGCAGGCTCATCGAAAAATGGACATCAAGCTCTACATGAACGAGGTCGGCCAGCGCGCGCGCAAGGCATCGCGCGCCATGGCCAAGGCGGATACCGCAGCGAAGAACCGGGCGCTGGCATTGATTGCCGCAGCCATCCGGCGCGATGCCGATGCGCTGCGCGCCGCCAACCAGAAGGATCTGGAAGCGGCCCGCGCCAACGGCCTGGCGCCAGCCATGCTGGACCGCCTGACCCTGTCGGACAAGGCGATCGCCACCATGGCCGAAGGCCTGGAGCAGATCGTGTCCCTGCCGGACCCGATCGGCGAAATCTCGAACATGAAGTACCGTCCGACCGGCATCCAGGTCGGCCAGATGCGCGTGCCGCTCGGTGTGATCGGCATCATTTACGAAGCGCGTCCGAATGTGACAGTAGACGCTGCCGGCCTGTGCATCAAGAGTGGCAATGCGACGATTTTGCGCGGCGGCTCGGAAGCGATCCACTGCAACCAGGCGCTGGCGAAGCTGGTGAAGGAAGGACTGGCCGGCGCCGGCTTGCCGCAGGACGCAGTGCAGATCGTCGAGACCACCGACCGCGCCGCCGTGGGCGAAATGATCACGATGCCGCAATATGTGGACGTGATCGTGCCGCGCGGCGGCAAGGGTTTGATCGAGCGCCTGATGAAGGAATCGACGGTGCCGATGATCAAGCACCTGGACGGCATTTGCCATGTCTACATTGATGACCGCGCCGATATCGAGAAGGCGCTGAAAATTTCATTCAACGCGAAATGTCATCGCTACGGCACCTGCAACACCATGGAAACGCTGCTGGTGGCGCGCGCCATTGCCCCGCAAGTGCTGCCGAAGCTGGCCGAGCTGTACGGCACCAAGGATGTCGAACTGCGCGCCGACGATGAAGCGCGCGCTATTCTCGCCGGCTATCCGCACCTCGCCGCCGCCACCGAGGAAGATTGGCGCACCGAGTATCTGGCCGCGATCCTGGCGGTGAAACTCGTCGACGGCATTGACCAGGCGATCGAACACATCAACACCTATTCGTCGCAGCATACCGACGCCATCGTCACCGAAGACTACAGCCGCGCGATGCGCTTTTTGCGCGAAGTCGACTCGGCGTCCGTCATGGTCAATGCCTCGACGCGCTTTGCCGACGGATTCGAATACGGGCTCGGTGCGGAAATCGGCATTTCGAACGACAAGCTGCATGCGCGCGGTCCGGTCGGCCTGGAAGGACTGACGTCGCTGAAGTACGTGGTGTTCGGGCATGGCGAAGTGCGCGAATAATCTCTCACAAGAACGGAAAATTCATGTACCTCTGGGTAAAAGCGCTGCACATCATTTTTGTCGCCTCCTGGTTCGCGGGGCTGTTTTACCTGCCGCGCATCTACGTCAACCTGGCCATGGAAAGCGACCAGAAAGCGTCGGCGCGCCTACTGCTGATGGCACGCAAGCTGTACCGCTTCATGACGGTCCTGATGATCCCGACGCTGATCTTCGGACTGTGGCTGTGGCTCGGTTACGGCATCGGCAAGGGCCCGGGCAATGCGTGGATGCACGTCAAGCTGGCTATCGTCGTGCTGCTGGTCGGCTACCATCATGCGTGCGGCTCGCTGCTGAAGAAGTTCGAAAAGGGCGCAAACACGCGCAGCCACGTCTGGTATCGCTGGTTCAACGAAGTGCCGACCATCGGGCTATTCATCGCCGTCATCATGGTCGTGGTCAAGCCGTTCTGATTTTCCTCATCGCCGGGCGAGCGCCGCCCGGTCATTTTTCACGGATAAAGGGTTCCCCATGTCGCATTCATTTTTCTGCCCCTGCCCGCGCGGCCTCGAAGCCGCTCTCGCCGAGGAAATCGGCGAAATCGCGCAACACAGCCGCACGCTCAAGGTTCACAACCAGGTGCCGGGCGGCGTGCATTGCTCAGGCGTGCTCGCCGACTCCTATCGCATCAATCTGCACTCCCGCATCGCCTCGCGCGTGCTGCTGCGCATCGCGCACGGCAGCTACACCAACGAAAACGACATCTATGACCTGGCGCTGGCCGCGCCGTGGGAGGAATGGTTCGATGTGGACCACACCATCCGGGTCGACCTCACCGCGATCAAGTCGCCGCTGAAAAGTCTGGAATTCACCACGCTCAAAATCAAGGATGCGGTGTGCGACCGCTTCCGCGACCTGTATTCGAAGCGGCCCTCGGTCAACACGCGCACGCCCGACATGCGCATCGTCGGCTTCCTCGATGCGCGCACCTTTACGCTGTACCTTGATACGTCGGGCGAGGCACTGTTCAAGCGCGGCTGGCGCCAGGAAACGGGCGACGCGCCGCTGCGCGAAAACCTGGCGGCCGGACTGCTGCGCGTGTCGGGCTGGAAGCCGGGCACGGTACTGTTTGATCCGATGTGCGGCTCCGGCACGATCCTGGTCGAAGCGGCCCAAATCCTCTCCGGCATTCCGCCCGGCGCGCGCCGCCATTTTGCATTCGAAAAGTTCCACGATTTCAATGCCGAGGAATGGCTGGCCATCAAAGGCAGTTTCAAGCCGGCTCCGTTGCCGACCGCACCGTCCATCTTCGGCAGCGACATCTCGGGCGACATGATCGTCATGACCCGCAACAATCTCCACAATGCCGGCATCCAGTTCGAGGTGCCGTTAAAGCAGATCGAAGCGCAGGAAGTCAAACCACCGACTGAACAAGCGGGCATCCTCCTGACCAACCCGCCCTACGGCGAGCGCATCGGCGTGCGCGGCGACCGTTCGCAAGAACCGGACGAGATGGCGGCATCCTTCTACAGTGCGTTCAGCACCACGCTGAAGCAGCGCTTTGCCGGCTGGCAGGTTTTCCTGTTTACCGCCGATCTCGGCTTGCCCAAGATGCTGCGCCTGAAGGAATCGCGCAAGACGCCGTTCTTCAATGGCGCACTGGAGTGCCGGTTGTTCCGCTTCGAGATGGTGGCGGGATTTAACCGGCGCGAAGAAGCGAAGCCGAAGCAAGCATAAGGTGTTGCACCGCTCCTGACACAATGCTGTCAGGAGCCCTCCTGCATGATGCATCCATGCCATGTGGCATACCACTTTCAAGGAGCGCATCATGCAAACGAAAATCAATTGGTTCGAAATCCCCTCCACCGACTTCTCCCGCGCCATCAGCTTCTATGAGCGCATCTTCGATACCAAGCTGAGAATGGAGCAGTTCGGGGAAGTCCCGATGGGGATTTTCACTGCGCACGACGGCGACGGCGTGGGCTGCGTCGTGCACGGCGAACATTTCATTCCGAATGAAAACGGCCCGATCCTGTATCTCGATGCGGACTCCGGCCTCGACAAGATTTTGGCGCGCATCGAATCCGCCGGCGGGCGCATCCTGATGGAGAAAATGGCATTGCCGCGCAACCTCGGCTATATCGCGCACTTCATGGATACCGAAGGCAACCGGCTGGCGCTGCATGCGGAGCAATGAGCGGTCGCTGGACGGGGCAGGACGCCTTTGCCAAAATGACGCAATGCAAGCGTACTGTCCATTCATCATCCGCAACCTCGAACCGCCGCGAGGAGCCCGGCTCTAATGCGCCGCGCCGACCGCCTATTTCAGATCGCCCAGTATCTGCGCGGCCGGCGCCTGACGACTGCCAGACAGCTGGCAGACTGGCTAGCCGTGTCGGAGCGCACGATCTACCGCGACATCCGCGATTTGTCTCTGTCCGGCGTGCCGGTCGAAGGCGAAGCCGGGGTCGGCTATCGCATCAAGGCTGGATTCGACTTGCAACCGCTCATGTTTTCTCCCGACGAAATCGATGCCCTCGTGATCGGCATGCGCATGGTGCAGGCGTGGGGCGGCCCGCAACTGGGGGCGTCGGCCGCCGCCGCGCTGGCCAAGATCACGCTGGCCTTGCCCAAGGATAAGCGCAGCTTCGTCGAGGCCTCCGCGCTGTTCGCCCCGGCCTTCCATATCGATCCCTTGCACGGCGAACGGCTGGAAGCCATCCGCAAGGCGATCGCACAGCAGCGCAAATTGCAGCTGGAATATGCCGACGTCGAAGCGAAGGTGTCGCGTCGCGTGATCTGGCCGCTGGCGCTCTACTTTTTCGGGGGCACCTGGCTGATCGCGGCCTGGTGCGAGCTGCGTTGCGACTTCCGCTCGTTTCGCCTGGATCGCGTGCAGCTGCTCGCCACGGCGGAAGCCTATCCCAGCATCGAAGGAAGGCGGCTCGCCGACTTCGTTCGCACGGTGCAACGCAATCGCCCACGCAGCTGAGCGTCGCGCAAACTCCGGAGGTTTGCGCTATTCTTGACTCTTTGCTTATCCCCATTCGCGACCGGCAAGGAGAGGAATCATGCTGCAACATGTCAAAGGTCTGCCCAAGCTGAACGATGGCGCGCTGCTGCGCAATCAGGCCTATCTGAACGGCGCCTGGGTCGGTGCCGAAACCACTTTCGAAGTGACCAATCCGGCCGACGGTGCAACCATCGCCTCCGTGCCGAACATGGGTGCGGAAGAAACCAGGATGGCGATCGACGCCGCCCATGCCGCCTTCCCCGCGTGGGCGGCGAAGACTGCCAAGGAGCGCGCCGCCGTCATGCGCAAGTGGTTCGAGCTGATGCTGCTGCACGCGAACGACCTCGGCATCCTGATGACGGCCGAACAAGGCAAGCCGCTGGCCGAAGCCAAGGGCGAGGTCATGTATGGCGCCAGCTTCGTCGAATGGTTCGCGGAAGAAGCCAAGCGCGTGGCGGGCGACGTGATGGCATCCACCTGGAGCGACAAGCGCATGCTGGTGCTCAAGCAGCCGATCGGCGTGTGCGCGGCGATCACGCCGTGGAACTTCCCGATTGCGATGATTACCCGCAAGGTCGCCCCCGCGATTGCCGCGGGCTGCACCATCATCATCAAGCCCGCCGAACAGACGCCGCTGTCGGCGCTCGCGCTGGCGGAGCTGGCGCACCGCGCGGGCCTGCCGCCGGGTGTGATGAATGTCGTGACGGCGGATGCGCAGCGCTCGATCGAAGCCGGCAAGGTGCTGTGCGACAGCCCGATCGTGCGCCATCTCTCTTTTACCGGCTCGACACCGGTCGGCCGCATCCTGATGCAGCAGAGCGCACCGACCGTCAAGAAGCTGGCGTTGGAACTGGGCGGCCATGCGCCGTTCATCGTGTTCGATGATGCCGACCTGGACGCGGCGGTGGAAGGCGCGCTGATCTCGAAATACCGCAATGCCGGCCAGACTTGCGTATGCACCAACCGTTTCTATGCGCACGAATCGATCTACGATGCGTTCGTCGAAAAGCTCGCGGCCGGGGCCGCCAAGATCATGGTGGGCAACGGCTTCGCGCAAGGCGTCACGCAAGGACCGCTGATTGACGAGCAGGCGGTGGCCAAGGTGGAGGAGCATGTGGCCGATGCGGTGGCCAAAGGCGCGAAAGTGCTTGCTGGCGGCAAGCTGCATGCGCTGGGCGGCAAGTTCTACGAGCCGACTGTGCTCGGCGGCGTCACCGCCGACATGAAGGTCATGCGCGAGGAGACTTTCGGCCCGGTCGCGGCGGTAACGAAGTTCAAAACGGAGGAAGAAGCGGTTGCCGCTGCCAACAATACCGAATTCGGCCTAGCAAGCTACTTCTATTCGCGCGATATCGGCCGTATCTGGCGCGTCGCGGAAAAACTGGAATACGGGATGGTCGGCATCAACACCGGCATCATTTCGAATGAGGTGGCGCCGTTCGGCGGCGTCAAGCAATCCGGCCTGGGCCGTGAAGGATCGAAATACGGGATCGATGAATACCTAGAGATGAAGTACCTGTGCATGGGCGGCATTTAAGTTTCACTCGGCCGGGGTGAACTCATCATCCCCGGCCGGGCACCGGATCATTTGCTGGCCACGATCCTGCCGCCCTGCAGTTCGAGTTTTGCGCCACCCATATCATCCGGCACCTGCCAGCACTGCTGCCCGATCCGGACTTCCACGCCGTAGAAGATCTCGCTCGCCACTTCCACGGTCGCCTGTTCGGCCAGTTCCACTTTCGCGCGCAGCGCCTTCAGCTCCGAGGTCAAGTGGTCGATTTCGGCAAGCAGCTGGCGGCGCGTCGCCTCCACCTTTTCCGCCACGCCGCCGGCGCCCTTCTGCGGATTTTGCTTGAAGTAGGCTAGAAGCTTGACGACACGGTCGACTTCATCGCACTTGCGCTTGAATTCGAGCTCCTTGCCGGCAATCTGCTTTTCCAGGTACGGATCGATGCCGACCTGCACACAGGTTTTCATGCCAGTCGACGCGCCGAGCGAACCGGTGGCGACCCGCATGGTTGCCTGCGTCTGCCCGCCCATGATCTGCCCCGAGCGCGAGCCCGCCTTGCCGACCACAATCTCTTCGCCGGCAATCAGCTCGCATTGTCGTGCGCTGCGTCCGATCAGGATCGACTTGGCCGCCTCGGCATGCACGTTCTCCATGAACAGCGCCTGGATCGTGCCGCCGGCGTAGATTCGCGCTGTCGTTTCCGGCAATGCGTGCGAGCCGGGCCGCGAATCCGGATGCCCCATGACGCCGCCACGCACCGCCACATTGCCGCCGGCATGGATCTGTGCGGCCTCCACCACGCCGTTGACGATGACGTCGCCCGACACCTTGATGTGCATGCCCGCCTTGATGTCGCCGCCGACATGCAGCGTTCCTTCGAACGCAATGCTGCCGGTGCTCAGGTCCACATCGAGCACTTCGATCACCGGGTTGACCATCACGCCATCGTTTAGCGGCATTGGCTGGCCGCCGGATGTCGCCACCAGCAGGTTGGGGTTGCTCTGGTCGGGGCAGGCGCCTTGCAGCTCCGCCCGAAACGGGACATCGGGCGTGGACCGCGGAAGGATCGGCTGCCCCTTGATATTGGTGCCGTTCTTTCCCGGGACGGCCGGCTCGCGACGCATCAGCTTGTCCCCGGGCTGGACCAGCTGCAGATGGCACAGGTCGGCATACTTGATGCGCTCGCGGTCGTCCTCGTCGGACGGCTGCTGTTCCTTGTTGTACAGCGGTTCGAAATGGGTCTGGATGCCTTCCTGCGGCGGGATGCCGCGCGCGATCGCGACCCGGTTGCAGTAGCCGGCAGAGAACGCCGCGGCCAGCTGGTCGGGCAGGATGCCGAAGATGATGCCTTGCCGGCGCAGGTCGTCTTCCACTTCCTCGCGCGCGACCGCCTTGCCGCCTTGCGGCGGCACCAGCGTAAACCAGGCAGTCATCAGGTCGCTATCGACGGTCAGCGAATACTCGCCGTCGCGCCGCGCGCCGATGACGCACTCGACCTGCTCCTTCGCGTCACGGCAGCTGGCGACAAAGTCGTCGATCGCCTTGTCATCCAGGTAAAAGCCGCCCCAGCCGCCATCGCTCAGGGCCTGCTTGACCGATGCAGCATCCGCCACCGGCACGCCAGATGCCGGATTAAACCATACATGCAATTCGCCCTTTTCCTCATTCAGGGAAAACAGCAGCGATTGCGAGTTCATGTCAGCCATGGGCTCGACTCCTCAATCAAGCGAAGAACGCGGGTGCCGCGTAGCCGTCCCGTGTTGCGGCGACGGAGCCTACGGTCTTTTGTTGATTAATAGTAACAGAGACAATTGACAAATAACATCTTTATGGTAGATGCGCCTTGGCCACATATTTCCAAAAATGAAACGTATCCTTGGGTTGTGCCGGATGCAGCGCAGGCCCTGTCTTCCTCCATTTGTCCCGCCAGGTGTCGACGCATTTGCCTCACCTGCGCAATCCCGCGTAGAATTGCGGTTCTCGCGGGTGTAGCTCAATGGTAGAGCAGAAGCTTCCCAAGCTTACGACGAGGGTTCGATTCCCTTCACCCGCTCCAGATCGAACAGGCACCGAAGTCAGGTGCCTTTTTTATTGG
This sequence comes from Noviherbaspirillum autotrophicum, assembly GCF_000818395.1. Lineage (GTDB taxonomy): Bacteria > Pseudomonadota > Gammaproteobacteria > Burkholderiales > Burkholderiaceae_D > Noviherbaspirillum > Noviherbaspirillum autotrophicum. The sequence goes on from NZ_JWJG01000028.1 coordinate 2,918,667, forward strand.
CCCCGAACCGTCCTCATCGTCCAGAGTCATCATGTCCGACAATCAAGCCGCCGACAGCAAGCCGATGCTGTACGACCCGACCGAGCACCGCATCCGCAGCTTCGTGACACGCGCCGGCCGCCTGTCGACTGCACAGGCCAGGGCAATCGAGACGCTCGCGCCGCAATTCTGCATTCCTTACGTGAAGGCGCCTTTCGATTTCAGCCAGGCTTTCGGGCGCAGTGCGCCGACCATCCTCGAAATCGGCTTCGGCATGGGCGACACCACGGCGAAGATTGCCGCTGGCATGCCGGAGAAAAACTTCATCGGCGTGGAAGTCCATACGCCTGGCGTGGGCAGCCTGCTCAAGCTGATCGGCGAGCAGAACCTCGCCAACCTGCGCATCATCCAGCACGATGCGTTCGAGGTGATCACGCACATGATTGCCCCCGAATCGCTGGCGGGCGTGCACATTTTCTTCCCCGACCCCTGGCACAAGGCGCGCCACAACAAGCGGCGCCTTATTCAGTCACCGTTCGTCGAGCTGCTGTGTTCGCGGATCACCTCCGGGGGGTACCTGCACTGCGCCACCGACTGGCAGGACTACGCGGAGCAGATGCTGCAAGTGCTGGGCGCGGAACCATCCTTGCGCAACACCGCAGAGACGTATGCCCCCCGTCCGGCCTACCGGCCGGTGACCAAGTTCGAGAACCGCGGCCTGCGGCTCGGGCATGGGGTGTGGGATCTGGTATTTGAAAAGCGCTGAGGGCCGGTTTTAAATCCGGCCCTGAGAACCAGCCTGGATCAGGTCAGTTCCACAATCAGGGATACGATTTCTTCGCCATACGTCTCGAGCTTTTTCTCGCCGACGCCCGAGACGTTGCGTAATTCGTCAAGCGTACCCGGTTTGACCTTTGCGATTTCGCGCATCGTCGCGTCGTGGAAGATCACGTAGGCCGGCACATTGTGCTTGCGCGCGGTTTCGACGCGCCACCAGCGCAGCTTGTCGAAAATAACCTGCTCCTCTACCGACAAGTCGGCTTCGACATAGCCCTTGGGCTTGGCGGCCTGCCGCTTCTGCTTCACCGGTTTCTGATACTGCCGCAGCTGCACCGGGCGTTCCCCGCGCAGCACCGGGCGGGCTTCTTCCGTCAGCTTGAGCGAGCCGTAGGCATCGTGATCGACCACCACCAGGCCCAATGCGATCGCCTGGCGCAGAATGGCGCGCCACTCCGCCTCGCTGATGTCGCTGCCAATGCCGAAGGTAGTCAGCTTTTCATGCCGCCACTGCTTCACTTTCTCTGAATCGGTACCGCGCAACACATCGATCACATGGCCGGCACCGAAGCGCTGCTCGACCCGGTAAATCGCCGACAGCAGCTTTTGTACGGAAACAGTGCCGTCGAAGGAGACCGGCGGATTGAGGCAAGTATCGCAATTGCCGCACGGGTCCGACTGTTGGCCAAAGTAGTCCAGCAGACGCACGCGGCGGCAGTTGAGCGTTTCGCACAGGCCGAGCATGGCGTCGAGCTTGCCGGTCTGCACGCGCTTGAAGCTTTCGTCCGCTTCGGACTCGTCGATCATGCGGCGCTGCTGCACCACGTCCTGCAAGCCATATGCCATCCATGCATCGGCGGGCAAGCCGTCACGTCCGGCACGGCCGGTTTCTTGGTAATAGCCCTCAATACTCTTTGGCAAATCGAGATGCGCGACGAAGCGTACATCCGGCTTGTCGATGCCCATCCCGAAAGCGATGGTTGCCACCATCACGATGGCGTCTTCGCGTAGGAAGCGCGCCTGGTTCGACGTGCGCGTCGCGATATCCATGCCGGCGTGATAAGGCAAGGCCGACACGCCGTGAGCGTTGAGGAATTCTGCCGTTTCCTCGACCTTCTTGCGCGACAGGCAATACACGATGCCCGCTTCGCCCACATGCTCGTCCTGGATGAAGTCGAGCACCTGCTTGCGGCCATTGCTCTTTTCGACGATCTGGTAACGGATATTGGGTCGGTCGAACGAGGACACGAATTGCATCGCGTCCTCGAGCTGCAGTCGGTGCGCGATTTCGGCACGCGTCTGGGGATCGGCTGTCGCCGTCAGCGCGATGCGCGGCACGTCGGGATAGCGTTCGTGCAGCACCGACAGCTTCATGTATTCGGGCCGGAAGTCGTGGCCCCACTGCGACACGCAATGCGCTTCGTCGATCGCAAACAGCGCCAGCTTCGACGCGTCCAGCAGTTCCAGGCAGCGCTGCGTGAGCAGGCGCTCCGGAGCGACGTACAGCAAGTCGAGTTCACCGTTGCGTACCTTGCGTTCGGTGCGCATCGCTTCGTCGAAGGTCTGAGTAGAATTGAGGAATGCCGCGCGCACGCCGACTTCTGCCAGCGCATCGACCTGATCCTGCATCAGTGCGATCAGTGGCGACACGACGACGCCGACGCCGGGGCGCAGCAAGGCAGGAATCTGGTAGCACAGCGACTTGCCGCCCCCCGTCGGCATCAGCACCAGGGCATCACCGCCGCGCGCAACCTGCCCTACAATCTGCGCCTGCTGCCCGCGAAAGGATGGATAACCGAAGATGGTTTGCAGTACATCCAGTGCCTTGCTGTCAATCTGGTCAAGCATCCTCGTATTCTAGTCCACCCACGCCACCATGCCGCTATAGGCGGTGGCAAGGATAATCACGCCGAACACGATGCGGTACCAGGCGAACGCGGTAAAGTCGTGCGAGCTGATGTAGCGCAACAGCCAGCGCACGCAAAAGAAAGCCGACACGAAGGCGGCGATGGTGCCGACGCCAAACAGCGGAAAATCGGCGGCCGACAGCAGCGCGCGCTCCTTGTACAGCGAATAGAAGGTGGCCGCGAACAGGGTCGGGATGGCGAGGAAGAACGAGAATTCGGTGGCGGCCTGGCGCGACAGCCCGAACAGCATGCCGCCGATAATGGTGGCGCCGGAGCGGCTGGTGCCGGGGATCAGCGCAAACGCCTGCGCGCAGCCGACCTTGAACGCATCGAGCGCGGTCATTTCATCCACCGAGTAAATGCGCGCGGCAGTCTTCGCATTGCCGTTGCGGCGCTCGACCCACAGGATGATTAGGCCGCCGACGATGAAGGCAGCCGCTACCGGAATCGGGGCAAACAGGACTGCCTTGATTTTCTTGTTGAGCAAAAAGCCCAACACGGCCGCCGGCAAGAAGGCAATCGCCAGGTTGATCGCGAATTTCTGCGCCTTGGCATCGCTGAATAGCCCGGCAAGCACGTTGGCGATCCGGGTGCGGTATTCCCAGCACACGGCGAGCATGGCGCCGGCCTGGATGGCGATTTCGAATACCTTGATCTTTTCACCGGTGAAATTGAGCAGGCTGCCTGCCAGGATCAGGTGTCCGGTCGAGGAAATCGGCAAGAACTCCGTCAAGCCTTCCACGATACCCATGATGAGCGCTTTGAGCGCGAGAATGCCATCCATGTTTGATGCGTTGATAACTATTGAGGAAAACAATAAAAACCCGCCGGTTACGCGGGTCGTGGGCCGCAAGGAAGTCCTTATCTGGCGGGCTCAAAGGTTACCACGAGACCATTCGGCTTGGTGGTGATTTTCGTCGGGAAGAAGTTGGTGCCGCCGTAACGGAAGTCGTTTGGTTGAAAGGTGTACAAGGGCATGTCCGCGAGCAGTTGCTCGGCCACCAAGGCACCGACGCGCACGATCTTATTGGCAAACGGCGAATCGAGTCCATTCACTGCGAAATTTTCCACGCGCGGCTCGGCCAGCACCAGCGCGTTGCGCGACGGATCCACCCGCAATTGCCCGGAAATCGCCAGGCTGCCGGTCCACGCCTGGTTCGAGAAAGGCGGCGCAATCGAGGTATCCATGCTGGTCAGGATGCGGTTGGTGTTCGGCTGCAGCGAAACGCGCGGATTGGTAACGCGCACGTCGAGCAGTTCAAGATAGCGATTGTTGAAAGGGAAACGGTTGGCAATCGCATCCTGCAATTTCGCCAATGGAATTTCGACATCGCGCTGGCCCACCAGCGAAGCACAGGAGGTCAGCATCAGCAGCGCGGCCAGCCACAGCCATGGCACAAATCTTCTTTTCATGTTCAGCTCCAAACGGTTCAAGTCGAAGTCAGCTTTTCCAGCCGCTCCAGGAAAAACATGGCGTGCTCCCGCGAGTTGCCGCACATCTCAGGCGATGGCTGTAGACTCTCGCATACCGCCGGGCGCCCCGGCTTGCCGAAAATCAGGCATTGATTGGCATCGTCGAGCTGGATGCAACGCACGCCGGCAGGCTTCCCTTCCGGCATGCCTGGAATTGCGGAGGAAATCGAGGGCGCGATGCAGCAGGCACCGCATCCGGAACGGCAATCACTCATAACGCAAGGCCTGGATAGGCAGCATCGACGCTGCCTTGTGGGCCGGAAAATAACCAAAGAAGATGCCGATGGCGGCAGAAAACCCGACCGCCAGCACCACCGATTCCGGCGACAGGCGTGTCGACCAGCCGGCGAAGGCCCCGACCAGCCAGGAGCCGCCCACCCCCAGCACGATGCCGAAAAAGCCGCCGATCAGCGACAGCGTGACGGCTTCGACCAGGAATTGGGTCAGGATATCCCGGCCCTTGGCGCCGACCGCCATGCGCAGGCCGATTTCGCGGGTGCGCTCGGTGACCGACACGAGCATGATGTTCATGATGCCGATGCCGCCGACCAGGAGCGACACCGATGCCACCGCCGCCAACAGCAGCGTCATCACGCGCGACGAGGCTTCCTGCGCCTGCAGGATTTCGGTCAGGTTGCGGATCGTGAATGCATCTTCCTGCCCCGGCTGGGTGCGCTGGCGCTGGCGCAGCAGTTCGCGGATATGGTCTTCCGCATCCTTCATGTTGGCGCCTTCCCGCACCTTCACCTGGATGGTGCCGACGCGGCGCAGCTTGCCCTGGGTATTGCCGAACAGGCGGTTGCGCGCGGTCGACAGCGGCACCATGATCACATCGTCCTGGTCCTGGCCGAGCATGCTCTGGCCCTTGCGTTCCAACAGGCCGATCACGACAAACGGTACGTTGCGGATGCGGATCGACTGGTCCACCGGGTCCATGTCGCCAAACAGCTGGCGTGCCACGGTCTGCCCGATCAGCGCCACCTTGGCCGAGCCCGACAGCTCGGCCGGCTCGAACATGCGGCCTTGCGCCAGCGGCCATTCGCGCGCCTCGAAGTAGTCGGGCGTGACGCCGTAGATCTGGGTCGACCAGTTGTTGTTGCCGGACACGACCTGGCCGCTGCCGCGATTGGTGGGAGCGGCAACCTGCACTTCAGGCACTTCTTTTGCGATCGCGAGCGCGTCGTCCTCGGTCAGGTTCTGGTTCGCGCCGGCGCCAAGCCGCACGCCCGACGCCATGGTGGAGCCGGGAATGATGATCATCAGGTTGGAGCCCAAGCTCTTGATCTGCTCCTCCACGCGCGCCTGCGCGCCTGCGCCGACGGCGATCATCGTGATCACCGCCCCCACCCCGATAATGATGCCAAGCATGGTCAGGATGGAGCGCAGCTTGTTGACGCGCAGTGCATGGAGCGCAATGCGAAACGTGGCAAGCAGATTCATGCGGTTTCTCCGACGCCGCCCATGCCCGTCAGCTGCGCCTGCGCGTCCTGCGGCGGATTGGACACGTCACTGATCACGGCGCCATCGCGAAAGGTAATGATGCGCGACGCGAAGGCGGCGACATCAGGCTCGTGCGTGACGATCACGATGGTCATGCCTTGCCGGTTCAGCCGCTGCAGCAAGGCCATGATTTCGATGCTGGTGCGCGAGTCGAGCGCACCGGTCGGCTCGTCCGCGAGAATCAGCGCCGGATTGTTGGCGAGCGCGCGCGCAATCGCGACCCGCTGCTGCTGGCCGCCGGACAATTGCGCCGGATGGTGATCCATGCGCTCGCCAAGACCCACTTCGCGCAGGCACTGCATCGCGCGCGCCTTGCGCTCGGCGGCGGGCAGGCCGGCGTACAGCAGCGGCAATTCGACATTGTCCAACGCGCTGGTGCGCGGCAGCAGGTTGAATTGCTGGAACACGAAACCGATGCGTCTGTTGCGGATCACTGCCAGTTCGTCGGCAGGCAGGGCCGAGATGTTCTCGCCGGCCAGCAGGTACTCGCCGGCGCTCGGCGAATCGAGGCATCCCAGCAGGTTCATGAAGGTCGACTTGCCCGAGCCGGAGGCGCCCATGATGGCCACGAATTCGCCTTCATCGATCGTGACAGACACGCCGCGCAATGCGCGCACCGTGGTGGCGCCCATCACGTATTCCTTCGTCAGGCCGGCGGTCTGGATCAGGTGCATCAGAACATCCTCGGCCCGGGCACCTGTTGCAGTCGCGCCGCGCCCGCGGATTGGACCGTGCCGGTAACGATTTCCATGCCTTCTTTCACTTCCGGCGAGATCACTTCCGTCGCGCTGCCATCGGTCAGGCCGAGGCGCACATTCAGCGCGCGCGGCTGCCGGTGTTCGTCAAGCGTATAGATACGTCCGCGTACGCCGCCGCTGCGACGCTCGTCGCTTTCGGCAATGATCTCTTCATATTTCTTTTTCTGCTCGGGCGTGAGCATTTCCATGATTTGCGCGCGCATTTCGCCCCGGTTGCGCTCGGCCAATTTCTGGCGTTCGCCATCCGGCGCGTCGCGCAGCGCGGCGAACTTGTCGCGCATGCCGGCAAAAATCGCGTCCAGCCTGCTCTTCTGCGCGTCGGTGAGCTGCAAGTCCTTCTCGAGCCGTTCGCGCAGCGCGCGCAACTGGCCGCCACCCGCCTGCGCAGTGTTCGCATTGCGCGGCGCTTCCGCAGATTGCGCCGGCTTGTCGTTCGCGCCGGCCGGCTTGAAGCGCAGCGCGGCATTGGGGACCTTGAGCACATCGTTGCGGGTGTCGGTGATGATCCGCACATTCGCCGTCATGCCCGGCAATAACACCTTATTCGGATTCGATGCGCTGATTACCACCGTGTAGGTGATGACGTTGGACACGTTCTGCGCCGACTTGCGGATCTGCTTGACGCTGCCCTCAAAGCTTCGCCCGGGGAAGGCGTCGACGGTAAACGTCGCCTTTTGTCCGGGGCGCACGCGGCCGATCTCGGCTTCGTCGATGGCGGCGTCGACCTGCATGTCGGCCAGGTTTTCGGCGATGACGAACAGTTCCGGCGCCTGCAGGCTGGCGGCGACCGTTTGTCCCCGTTCGACGCTGCGCTTGATCACCACGCCGTTGACCGGCGCCTTGATCGCGGTGCGTTCCAGGTCGATCCTGGCCTGTGCCAGCGCCGCTTCGCGCTGCTTGACCACGGCTTGCGCATTACGCGCATTGGCGACGGCCACGGCAGCCTGGGCGCGCGCCGTATTCACCTGCTGGGCCAGGGCATTGAAGGTGGCTTGCGCCTTGTCCCGGTCGGCGGAAGCGATAAAGCCTTTCTCGACCAGCTGCTGCTTGCGTTCCAGGTCGCGCTTCGCGTCAGCCATGTTGACTTCCGCTCGCGTCACTTCGGCGCGCTGCGCCTCGATGTTTGCCTGCTGGGTCAGCACCTGCGAGCGGGCCGCGTCGACGTCGGCCTGCGCCTGCCGCACCCTGTACTCGAAGGTCTCCGGATCGATGCGCGCAATAAGCTGCCCCTGCTTCACTTCGGAATTGAAGTCGACCAGGATCTCTTTCAGCTGGCCGGAAACCTGGGAGCCGACCTGCACCGACACCACCGGGTTGAGCGTGCCGGAGGCGGAAACGGCTGCCGTGATGCTGCCCTTTTCGATCTTCGCGGTCTTGTATTCCGGCGCTGCGTTCGTCTGCGACCACATGCGCATGCCGAATCCCGCAAGCACCACCACTGCGGCGGCGGCCAGCCAGATCCACCACTTTCTTATAAAATTCATAACAAACCGGAGTAGATTGACGAACCGGTCGATTCTACTGGTTATCGCCGGTAACTATTTATCAATTTGTAGCAACACAAGCGTACCCGCCGCCTTGTGTTGCTTTGTCTCTCGTCTTGACGCTGCGGAAATTGGCGCATATATTACTGACTCGTCAGTAAGTTATTTACGCTAAATTACCCCCACATGACCTGTCCCTTCAAGAGCAAACCGCGCTGGACGCGGCGCAAGGATGCACGCCCGCAGGAACTGTTGGCGGCGGCGCTGGATTTATTCGTCGAGCGCGGCTACGCGGCTACCCGCCTGGAGGATGTGGCGGCGCGCGCCGGCGTTTCCAAGGGAACGCTGTATTTATACTTCACCAATAAGGAAGAGCTGTTCAAGGCGGTGGTGCGCGAGAACGTGGTGCCGGTGCTGGGAGAAGCGGAAGGAATGATCAGCAGTTTCGAGGGTTCTACCGTCGAACTGTTTCGTGAAATCATACTTGGCTGGTGGGATCGCATAGGCAACACCAAGTTGTCGGGCATCAGCAAGCTGATGATGGCGGAATCCTGCAACTTCCCGGAAGTAACGCAGTTTTATCACGATGAAGTGATTTCACGCGGAAATGCAATGATCGCGCGCATGCTGGAGCGCGGCATCGAGCGCGGCGAGTTCCGCGACATCGACGTGACCCAAGCCACCAGCGTGGTATGCGCGCCGATGCTGATGCTCATGCTATGGAAGCATTCCTTCAGCGCTTGCCGGATTGAGCCGCTCTCGCCGGAAAGTTACCTGAACAGCTTCATTGACCTGTTGTTGCACGGCCTGCGCAAGGATATCCAGGCGTCGGCCCCTGCTCCTCAATCGAACGGATAACCCATGCTGAAACGCCGTGCTTTCTGGATCATTCTTGTCGTGTGCCTGGCAGTGGCCGGGGTGGCCGGCGCCATACTGAAAAAGCAGCGTCAACAGAATGCCGCTCCGCAGTCCGCGGCTTCTGCGGGCAACGTGCTGGAATTTCTGCCGACCGACGTGACCCAGGCGAAGAGCCACGACCTGCGCCAGCTGCTACCGTTGTCGGGCGCGCTGCGCGCAGTCAACCAGGCTGCGGTCAAGGCCAAGGTCGCAGGCGAAGTGCGCGAAGTGCTGGTGCGCGAAGGCGAGCCGGTCAAGGCCGGCCAGGTACTGATCAAGATGGATGTCGCGGACTACCAGGCGCGCGTCGACCAGGCCAGGGGCGCCTTGATGGCAGCGCGCGGCCAGCTCGACATCGCCGCCAAGACGCGCGACAACAACAAGGCCTTGCTCGGCAAGGGCTTCATTTCCAAGAACGCGTTCGACAACGCGGAAAGCCAGTATGAAATCGCGCGCGCCAACGTCGAGTCGGCCCGGGGCGCGCTCGACGTCGCCCAGAAGGCGCTGACCGATACCGTCATTCGCGCACCGATTTCCGGCCTGGTCAGCAGCCGTACCGTCCAGCCGGGTGAAAAAGTGTCTGCCGACAATCGCCTGCTCGACGTCGTCGACCTGAGCCAGATGGAACTGGAAGCGGCAGTCCCCGCTGCCGACATCATGAATGTCGCGCCCGGCCAGGAAGTTCAGGTCAGGATCGAGGGCATGCCGCAGCGGCTGGTCGGCAAGGTGGCGCGCATCAACCCCGCGACCCAGGCAGGATCGCGCTCAATCATGGTCTACGTGAAGATCGACAATCCGCAGAATGTGCTGCGCGTGGGCATGTTCGGCGAAGCGCAGCTGACCGTCTCGAAAAAGGAAAACGTCTTGACGGTGCCGCAGGCAGCGGTCCAAAACGACGCCGGCAGCACCTATGTGTACGCCATCGAAAACGGCAAGCTGGCGCAAAAACCGGTCACGCTCGGCGCCCGCGGCGACGACGGCGAAGGCGCCGCCGTCGAGGTGTTGAACGGACTGCAGGACGGCGCGCAGATCATCAAGACCAACCTCGGCAGCCTGCGCTCCGGCGCAACGGTCAGGTTCACCCAGACCGGCAATCCGGCCGCGCCGGTAACAGCAGCCGTGAACGACGCGGCGCACTAGATCGACACGCCAGCGCGATAGCCGTCTCACGACGATAAACAGAGCACTCAAGATACGCGCGCAAGCGCCGGAGAAAAATCAGCATGTGGTTTACCCGCATCAGTATCGGCAATCCCGTCCTCGCCACCATGATGATGCTGGCCTTCGTGGTGCTGGGCTTGTTCTCTTACAAGCGCCTGCAGGTCGACCAGTTCCCGGACGTGACGTTTCCTGTGGTGGTGGTGCAGACCGACTATCCGGGCGCATCGCCCGAGACGGTCGAATCCGACATCACGCGCAAGGTCGAGGAAGCGGTCAACACCATCAGCGGCATCAACAGCCTGACCTCGCGCTCCTATGAAGGTTCGTCGGTGGTCATCATCGAATTCGTGCTGACCGTCGATCCGGCGCAGGCCGCGCAGGACGTGCGCGAGAAGGTGGCGCTGATCAAATCCGCCTTCCGCAAGGAAGTCAAGGAACCGCGCGTCACGCGCTACGATCCGGCCAGCCAGCCGATCTTCTCGATTTCGGTCAGCAACGATCCCAAAGCCAAGCAACGCAGCATCCGCGAACTGACCACGATCGCCGACCAGGTCGTCAAGAAGCGCCTGGAGAACGTGCGCGGCGTGGGCTCGGTAACGCTGGTGGGCGGCGTCAAGCGCGAAGTCGACATTTACGTCAAGCCGAACGAAATGGAAGCGCTCGGCATCGGCATCGATCAAGTGATCAATGCGGTGCGCAACGAAAACCTGGAGCTGCCGAGCGGCGCGATCCGTTCCTCGGCCAATGAGCAGGTGGTGCAGATCCAGGGCCGGGTGAAAAACCCCGAGGATTTCGGCCGCATCATCGTCACCCGCCGCGGCGGCCAGCCGGTCACCCTGTCGCAGATCGCCACCGTGGTCGACGGCCAGGAAGAACAGGAAAGCCTAGCGCTGTTCAACGGCCAGCGCACGCTGGCGCTCAACATCCTTAAGGCGCAAGGCGAAAACACAATCGCCGTGGCCGACGGCATGCAGGCGGCCATGAAGGAGCTCGAGCCGACCCTGAAGGCGCTCTACCCGGGCGTGAAGCTGGACGTCATCCGCGACAGCTCTCGCCAGATCCGCGTTGGCGTCGAGAACGTGCGCCGCACCCTGATCGAGGGCGCGCTCTTGACCGTGCTGATCGTTTTCCTGTTCCTCAATTCCTGGCGCTCGACGGTCATTACCGGCCTGACGCTGCCGGTGGCGCTGATCGGCACCTTTCTGTTCATGTACGTGTTCGGCTTCACCATCAACATGATCACGCTGATGGCGCTGTCGCTGTGCGTGGGCCTGTTGATCGACGATGCGATCGTGGTGCGCGAAAACATCGTGCGCCATGCCGGCATGAAGGTGCATGGGCGCTACAAGGATCACAAGACGGCTGCGCTGGAAGGCACCGCCGAGATCGGCCTGGCGGTGATGGCGACGACCTTCTCCATCGTCGCCGTGTTCCTGCCGGTCGGCTTTATGGGCGGCATCATCGGGCGCTTCTTCCACCAGTTCGGCGTGACGGTCACCGCGGCGGTGCTGATCTCGATGTTCGTGTCGTTTACGCTGGACCCGATGCTGTCGTCGATCTGGCCGGACCCGGATGCGCACGGCGCCGGCCATCGCCGCAACACCTTGTACGGCAAGACCATCGGCCGCGTGCTGGAGCAGTTCGAGCGACTGGTGCAATGGCTGTCGGATGTTTATCAGGTGTTGCTGAAATGGTCGCTCAAGCATCGCGGCAAGACGCTCGGCATCGCGCTGGCGACCTTCGTCGGCGGCTGCGCCATTCCGATGACCGGCCTGATCGGCTCCGAGTTCGTGCCGCAGGCGGATTACTCGGAAACGGGCGTCATGTACTACACCCCGGTCGGGTCATCGCTTGAATTCACCGAGAGCAAGGCGCGCCAGGTGGAAGCGGTGCTGCGCGAATTCCCGGAAGTACGCGACCTGTACACCTCGATCAACACCGGCACGGTGCAAGGCAAGAATTACGCAACGACCTACGTGCGGCTGGTGCCGCGCGCCGAACGCAAGCGCAACACCTACGAAATGGGCATTCCGCTGCGCAATCGCCTCGCGCAAATCGCCGGCATCACTGTCACCCATATCGGCTCGCTGGAAGGCGTCGGCGGCGACAATAAGCAGATCCGCCTGTCCCTGCTCGGCACCGATCTCGACCAGCTGGCCAAGCTGTCGGCCGAGGCGCAGCGAAAGATCCGCGCCATTCCCGGCGTAGTCGACCTCGATTCCAGCCTGAAGCCGAACAAGCCGACCATTTCGGTCACGCCCAAGCGCGACCTGGGCGGTGACCTGGGCGTGGGTGTGGCGCAAATCGGAGGCGCGCTGCGTCCGCTGTTGGCGGGCGAAGCGGCCAGTTCCTGGCGCGCGCCGGATGACGAAAACTACGACGTCAACGTGCGCCTGGCGCCGAGCGACCGCAGCGGCATCGACGACTTGTCGCGCCTGATGCTGTCGAGCAGCCAGACCAATACCGACGGCACGCCGAAGATGGTACCGCTGCGCCAGGTTGCGAACATTGAGCCGTCCACCGGCGCCAACCAGATCAACCGGCGCGATCTGCGGCGCGAGGTCGAACTGTCGGCCAACGTGGTCGGACGTTCCGCCGGACAGGTCAGCGCCGACATCAAGGCCGCGCTCGACGCCATGAACTGGCAGCCCGGCTACCGCTACCAGATCGGCGGATCGGCCAAGAACATGCAGGAGTCCTTCGGCTATGCGCTGTCGGCGCTGGCGCTGGCGATCATCTTCATCTACATGATCCTGGCCTCGCAGTTCTCCAGCTTCCTGCAGCCGGTTGCGATCATGTCGTCGCTGCCGCTGACGCTGATCGGCGTGTTCCTGGCGCTGATGTTCTTCCGCTCCACGCTGAACCTGTTCTCGATCATCGGTTTCATCATGCTGATGGGTCTGGTGACGAAGAACGCGATCCTGCTGGTCGATTTCGCGAACCAGGCCAGAAAGGCCGGCGCCGAGCGCGCCGCCGCGCTCCTGGAAGCGGCGCACGTGCGCTTGCGCCCGATCCTGATGACCACGCTGGCGATGGTGTTTGGCATGGTGCCGCTGGCGTTCGGGATGGCCGAAGGCTCCGAACAGCGCGCGCCGATGGGCCAGGCGGTGATCGGCGGGATTATCACTTCGTCAGTACTGACGCTGGTGGTGGTGCCGGTGATGTACACCTATCTTGACGATTTTGCAGCATGGGCGCGCCGCAAATGGCGTGGCAAAGGGCACAACAGTGAGCTTGATCCGGGTCATGGCGGTCAGGTAATTGCAATGCCACAAAGCAAGAACAACGAGTCCGTTTGATAAAATACCGGGTTTGTTCCCTTAACCCGTTGAGTGCCGAAATGAATATCGAAAAAGCCCGTTTCAATATGATCGAACAGCAGATCCGTCCGTGGGACGTGCTGGACCCGGAGGTTCTGGAACTGCTGGTGGTGGTCAAGCGCGAGGCCTTCGTGCCGCAGGAGCACAGGAACCTGGCGTTCATGGATACCGAGATCCCGCTGCCGGGCGGAGAATGCATGTTCACGCCGAAGCTCGAAGCGCGCATCCTCCAGGAGATCGGCGCCAAGAGGCACGAGCACGTGCTGGAAATCGGTGCCGGTTCGGGCTATATGGCAGCGCTGCTGGCGCACAAGGCACGCCATGTAACGACCGTCGAGATCTCCCCGGAGCTGAAGGCGATGGCACAGAAAAACCTGGCCTCCTACGGCGTGACCAATGTCGACGTCGTGCTCGGCAACGGCGCGCAGGGCTGGACCAATCCGGGTACCAAGGAACCGTACGACGCCATCGTGATTTCCGGATCGCTGCCGGTGCTGCCGGATAGCTTCCTCAAGCAGATCAAGGTTGGCGGCCGCATCTTCGCCATCATCGGCGAGCCGCCCGTGATGTCCGCGCAGCTCATCACCCGCACTTCGGAGACCGCGTACAACACCATCAAGATTTTCGAAACCAACGTCAAGCCGCTGCGCGAAGCGCTGGCCCCGTCCCATTTCGTGTTTTAAGGATTAGGCATGCAAACGTTGACAGCACCGGAACTGGCCGCTTGGCTCGCCGATAAATCGCGCGACAAGCCGGTGCTGCTCGACGTGCGCGAGCCGTGGGAATTCCAGACCTGCCATATCGCGGGATCGCTGCCGATCCCGATGCACTCCATTCCGGAGCGAATGCAGGAGCTGGACGAGGATGCGACTGTTGTCTGCATCTGCCACCACGGCGCGCGCAGCATGTCGGTGGCCGCCTTCCTGGAACGGAACGGCTTCACCAATGTGATCAACCTGACTGGCGGCGTCCACGCTTGGGCGCTGCAAGTGGACAGCTCGATGCCGACGTATTAACCCTTTCAAACAACACTCCAACGGAGAACCCTGATGCGCAAATCCCTTGTCGCCACGCTCATTGCTGGCACTTTCCTGACGCTGAATGCACATGCAACCGATTTGCTGCAGGTGTACCAGGAAGCGCTTGCCAACGACGCGCAGTACGCCAGCGCGCGCGCGGCACTGGCTGCCGGCCAGGAAAAGACGACGCAGGGACGCGCCGGGCTGCTGCCGACGATTGGTGCGTCCGGCAGCTATGGCCGTACCGGAGTGGATGCCAATGTCGGCGGAGTCGACCGGCCGCACACCAACTTCACCAGCAGCGGCTATACCGTGGCACTGTCGCAACCGCTGTTCCGGGTGGCGAATTGGGAGCAATACCAGCAGGGCAAGCTGCTGGTGGCGGTCAGCGAGGCTCAGTTCGGGCAGGTGCAGCAGGACCTGATCGTGCGCGTGGCGCAGGCCTACTTCGATGTTTTGGCGGCGCAGGATGCACTGGGATCGGTGCAGGCCCAGAAGACGGCCATTACCGAGCAGCTGGCGGCAGCCAAGCGCAACTTCGAGGTCGGCACTGCCACCATCACGGATACCCATGAGGCGCAGGCGCGATTCGACCTGGTCGTGGCGCAGGAAATCGCAGCGCAGAACGACCTGGAAATCAAGCGCACCGCACTGCAGCAGATCATCGGCAAACCGGCGGCCGACTTGGCGCCGCTGCCGGCCAGCGTAAAACTGAACGCGCCGGAGCCGGTCAGCATCGACAAATGGGTTGACAGCGCGGAGCGCCAAAACTACGGCGTGGTCGGGCAGCAGCTCGCGCTGGAAGTCGCCCAGCGTGAAATCAAACGCAACCGGGCCGGCCATTACCCGACCGTCGACTTGGTGGCGAGCCGCAATCACAGCAACAACGCCTCGCCCACCACCCTTGGCACCGTCAGCAACAGCAACACCGTTGGCGTGCAGTGGGCGATTCCGCTGTTTGCCGGCTTTGCCGTCGACAGCAAGGTGCGTGAATCGATCGCGCTCGAAGACAAGGCGCGCGCCGACCTGGAAAACGCCCGCCGCGTTGCCGTCCAAGGTGCGCGCCAGGCTTTCCTCGGTGTGAACGCGGGGCTAGCCCAAGTCAAAGCGCTGGAAGCGGCGGAAGTGTCCAGCAAGTCGGCACTGGAATCGAATCGCCTCGGCTATCAGGTTGGCGTGCGCATTAACATCGATGTGCTGAACGCGCAGCAGCAGCTGTATTCGACCCAGCGGGACTTGTCGAAGGCGCGCTACGACACCATCGTCAACAGCCTGCGCCTGAAATCCGCCGCCGGCACGCTCGGCGAAGACGACCTCGTCCAGATCAATTCGCTGCTCAAGCACTGATTCGCGCCGTGCCCTCCTGCGTAACGCTGTTGCGCAGGAATGCCGCAATGCGCTCGGGCGTGCCCGGTTCGGCGAAGTAATAACCCTGCATGATGTCGCAGCCGGCCTTGCGCAGGAAATCGAGCTGCTGCTCGGTTTCCACCCCCTCCGCCACCACCGACAGGCCCAGGCTGTGCGCCATTGCGATGATGGCGGTGGTGATCGCTTCGTCGTCGCCGT
This sequence comes from Noviherbaspirillum autotrophicum, assembly GCF_000818395.1. Lineage (GTDB taxonomy): Bacteria > Pseudomonadota > Gammaproteobacteria > Burkholderiales > Burkholderiaceae_D > Noviherbaspirillum > Noviherbaspirillum autotrophicum. The sequence goes on from NZ_JWJG01000028.1 coordinate 2,934,508, forward strand.
CGCCGGGAATGTCGCGCACGAAGGTGCGGTCGATCTTCACCTGATCGATCGGGAAACGCTTCAGATACGCCATCGATGAATAGCCGGTGCCGAAGTCGTCGATCGACAGCCGGATGCCTTCGGTCTGCAGGTTCTGCAGCAGTTCGACGTTGGCGTGGACGTTTTCCATCAGCACGGTTTCGGTAATTTCCAGCTCGAGCTGGCCGGGCGACATGCCGGCCTCGCGCAAGGCGTCGATGATGTCCTTGATCAGCTGGCCGTCCTTGGTCTGCCGCGCCGACAAGTTCACCGATACATGCACATCTCCCAGCCCCGCCGCGCGCCATGCCGCCACCTGCCTGCAAGCCTCGCGCAGGGCCCAGCGCCCGATCGGCACGATCAGCCCGCTCTCCTCCGCTACCGGGATGAATTCTGCCGGGCTGATCAGGCCGAGCTCCGGGTGGTTCCAGCGCAGCAGCGTTTCCAGGCCGACCAGGCGGCCATCCTTTAGGCTGAACTGGGGCTGGTAATACAGCATCAGCTCGCCCCGCTCCAGCGCCTTGCGCAGATTGACTTCCAGCGACAGGCGCTTTTGCACCCGCTGGTCGAGCTCCGGACGGAACAGCTCGAATGCATTCTTGCCCCCGTTCTTGGCCTGGTACATCGCGGTATCGGCGTTGCGGATGAGCGTCTCGATGTCGCGCCCGTCCTGCGGATAGGAGCTGATGCCGATACTGGCGGTGACGTAGATGTCATGCACGTCGACATCGAAGGGCTCGGCCAGGGCGGCGAGAATTTTCGCCGAGATGACGGCGCCTTGCGCTCCGGCGTCCGACTCGAGGATCACGGCGAATTCGTCGCCGCCGATGCGGCAGATCACATCGACGCTGCGCAGGCACGCGATCAGGCGCTGCGCGACCAGCTTGAGCAGCCTGTCGCCGCATTGATGCCCCAGCGTGTCGTTGACGATCTTGAAATTATCGAGGTCGAGCAGCAGCAGGCCGACACTGCCCCCCGCCTGGTCGACGCGCGACAGCGCGGACAGCAGGCGTTCGTTGAAGGCGTGCCGGTTCGGCAGGCCAGTGACCGGGTCGACATGCGCCAGATAGTGCAAATGTGCCTCGGCACTCTTGACCCGGCGCCGCATGCGCCGCACCAACAGGTAGGCCGCGGCAAGCGAGCTGAGCGCGATCGACAGAGTCAGCACGACATAGCCGACCAGCCGCGCGTACAGCCGCTCCAGCCCGGCACGCACCACGACATAACCGATATGGATGTCCTGGGAATCCACATACCGCACCAGTTCCAGGCGGCTGAAGCCAAACCGGTGGCCAGCCTCCAGCAAGGCGGGCGATGGCGGTGCCACCGGCGCGGCGCGGCCGCGCGTATATGAAGCCAGCTGCCGCCCACCAAGGGTAAATATTCCGGCCGCCTGGACGCTGGGCGACGCGGCCAGCGCATCCAGCGTTTCCGTCCCCGCCCTGCCGTCGTTGAACAGCAGCGCCGCGACGCTGTTGTCGCTGACGATATGTGCCTGCACGCCGAGATCCTCGACCATCGCACTGCGCAGCAACAGGAACTGGAACACGATCAGCAGTACGCTTGCCACCAGCAGCGCCGTGGCAGCGCTGGCGAGGTTGGACAGCGTCAGCCAGCGTCCCAGACCGGCGGTGGCGATTGTCTCTGGCGTTTTCATCGCACCATGCGCGCCAGGCGCAGCAATTTGGAACTCAACACCAGCCCGGCCTGCCGGGCCGCACGCGTGTCGATATCGAACACAACCCGGTTGCCGTCCATTGACAGCGCGATGACAACCTTGTCCCGATCGATCTCTTCATCATCCGCAATGGTAAGCACGCCGCTGCCCAATCCTTTCTTGATAGTCGCCCAGCGCTCCTTGTCTGCAACGTCGAGAAACACCACATGGCAAGTTCGCAGGTTGCCCCCAGCGGCAAGGCTGCGCACCGCGATCTTGCGGCCCCTGATAGATCGGTCGCTCATGCCGATCAGGGGCGCCCGCAGCGCGCTGCCGGGATTGACGCAGATATTGAGCGTGCCGCCCTCGTAGGACGTATCCGCCGGCCAGTCAGTAAACAATGCGAAGTTATACACGAATGCCGCCTTCAGATCATATTCCTGCACCGTCTGCGCTGCGGCCGACCCGATCGGCAGCAACAGCGCTGCCATGAAGCACCGTATGATCCGCCATCTCGTCCACAATGCCATGGGCATCAGAAAGCCGCGCACAGCTTGAGGCGAAAGCTGCGGCCGTCCTGCCGGATCGCGTCCTGCGCATGTTCCACGGAGCCGGGGTCGGCATAGCCGCGGTCGAACAGGTTGTAGACGCTGACGGAGACTTCCATCCCGCGCGCCAGCCGCAGCGATGACAGGGTCAGGTTGGCCAGCCAGTAGCCGCCGGCCGAGCCTTGCCGGGTCAGGCGGCGGCCAACGTACTGCGCTTCCGCGCCGGCCCACCAGGCAGTGCTCGGCAGCGGCGCGGCTAGATTGAACTTGGCCAGATGGCGCGGCGAATTGACCAGGGTTGCGCCGGTCGAATCGTCCTGCGCCTGCTGCCAGCTATAGCTGGTGCGCAGCTTGGCCCCGCCGCCCCATGCCTTTTCCAGCTCCAGCTCCAGCCCGCGCGCAGTGGCCTGGTCAACGTTGCGGAACACTGCCAGGTTGTCAGCCGGATCGATGGTCTGGGAAATCAGGTCGCTGACGCTGTTATGGAAAGCCGATGCGGTAATGCGCGTATCGGCGTTCAGGTAATGCTCGACAATCAGTTCTCGCGTGCGGATGTTCTCCGCCTTCAGCGCGGGGTTTGCCTTTTGCCCGCCTTCTCCCTGCACCTGGTAGTACAGCTCGTAGGCATTGGGCGCGCGGTAAGCCGTGCCGTACACCGTCTTGACCGTGGTCGAGGGCGCCAGCTTGTACATCAGCGCAAGGCGCGGATTGTAGGCGCCGCCTGCGGTGGAATGGTGGTCGTAGCGCAAACCGGCGTTGAGCAGCAGGTCGTCACGCAGGATGATTTCATCTTCCAGGTAGACCCCGGCACGGATGCCGCTGCGGCGGTCGTCGAGGTTCAGCGCATACGGCTCGACATTGAAGTTGTACTGATCGCGCCGGTAGTCGCGCTGGTATTCCGCTCCCGCCACCAGCTTGTGGCGCGCAAAATGGGTGCTGACCAGCTTCGCCTCGCCGCCCCACCAGCGCGCACGCGCACCGTCGCGGTTCACCGTCAGCGGCGGGTAATCGTAGATGTAATCGCCCTGGTAGCTGCTGCTCCCCCAATACACTCGCGACGACAGCTCCGCCTGTTCGGATAGCGCTCCGGCATAGTTCGCGTCGACGGCACTTTGGGTGTCGACGGTGTGCGATCGTGGATCATTGAACACTTGGGAAAACGATGCGGTCGGGATGCCCTTGCTGCGTTCGCCGTGCGACGCGGTGATGCGGATCGCGCCGACCGATCCCTTCGCAAACACGCTTTGCACGCGGTCGAAGTCGAGCCTTCTTGCGACGCCGTTGTTCTGGGCGGGCGTATCGAATTCGGGAAAGTACAGGTCTTGACCATCGGCGCGGTAGGAGCTTGCCGACAGCAAGAACTCCCTGTCGTCGTCATGCCAGCCATAGCTTGCGCGCGCCTTGCGCGCGCCATAGCTGCCGGCCTCGACGGCGCCGCGCGCCCCGCTCATGTTGCGGCCGCTCTTGGTGATGACATTGATCACCCCGAAAAAGGCATTGGAGCCGTAGATCGATGAGCCGGGGCCGGGAACGAATTCGACGCGCTCGATCAGGTCGACATCGAGCGTGAATTCAGTGCCGATGGCCGCCTGGTCGTACACCACGTCGTTGGCACGATAGCCATCCACCAGCAGCAGGAAGCGTGTGTTGTAGTCGCCGGGGCGCAAAAAGCCGCGTGCGCCGAGATAGCTGTAGTTGCGGTCGTTGTTCAAGTACAGCCCGCGCATGCTGCGCAGGATGTCGGCCAGCGTGCGCCAGCCGAAGACCCGGATATCCGAGGCGGTGACCACCGACACTGCCGATGGCGCATCGCTGACCTTTTGCACGAATTTCGACGCGCTGTAGACTTCGAGCGTGAGGAGCTGCTCCATCGGCAGCGAGGCGAGGTCGTGGTCGTCGACCGCGGCGCCGGCAGGCGAGCACATGTACAGGCCGAGCGCCAGGGCGCAGCAACGGGCGACATCCCGCTTGATCCGCTTCGCGCAACAGATAGATTTGCCCGCCATGTCGACGACCCTAGCTCGGTATGGCGATCGTCCCCTGCTCCCAGGGCGCCATGAATGAATGACAAGATGCACATCAAAAAGATGTCTATTGGCAACATTCTACCCAAGCTGGGAAGCCAAGCGGCTGATTTTTTAGCTGCGCCGCACAACGCGCGGGGCGCAACCGGCGCAGCTCGCTCAGGCGCGCGTCACGGGCGTACGTGGTTGCTTGCGCAAGGAAGGGGCGTAACGCAGGGTGTCGAAACAGGCGTCGATCAGCCTTTCGGCATTGCCGTCGAGGTTGAAGCTGTCGGGCGCGAACAACCAGTTGTTGAGCAATCCATCCACCGCCGCATGCAGTGTCACGCCTGCCAGGCGCACATCGAGGTCGGCGGGAAGCTGCTCCCTTGCGATCGCGTTGCGCAATATGCGCTCGATATTTTCCATTCCCTGCAGGTGGCACTCGCGCTGCCGGATCACGATCGGGTCGCTTTCGTCGACGAATTCGCACTTGTGGAAAATGATGTCGAACACCTTGCGCGAATGCGGATTGCGCACGGCTTCATGAAGCACGAATAAGCAGGTATCGCGCAGCTTGCCCAGCGGGTCGGGCTCGACATCCTCCGCGCCGGCTTCCACCATCGATTCCATCGGCAGCCGCACCCGCTCGCACATGGCGTCGAATAAATCGCTCTTGTTCTTGAAATGCCAGTAGATCGCGCCCCGCGTCACGTTCGCTGCCTGCGCCACTTCGGCCAGCGAGGTTTGCACCACGCCTTGTGCGTGAAACACGTTTTCCGCAGCGTCGAGAATCCGGTTGCGTGTTTCGAGCGCTTCTTCCTTGGTAGATCGGGCCATGATAAATCGTTGCGAATGTGAAAACGGTCAAACTACGGTAGAGTCATATTCCCGTGGAGGGGGGCATCCAACATACATCCATGCATGTATGTATAATACCAGCCTTCCTCCTTCAAGAAGAATAGAGCTGCATTAAGCGCCGCGTCCGGAGTTGCCCGCTCCCGTGCCTGTTGCGTTGCCATGCCGCCCGATCGCGACCCGATTCAATTACTGTGCGAGATACCATGAGTTCAATTCGTCCTATTCCCCATATTGCCGCAGCCACCCTGATGCTGGCATCGCTGGCTGCGTGCGGCGACAAGATCCCGAATGCGCAAGCCCAGGGCGCCGGTATGCCGCCGCCGGAAGTATCGGTGACGACCGTGCAGCCGGAGCGCATCGTGGTCACCAACGAATTGCCAGGACGGGTCGAGGCCACGCGCATCGCGCAAGTGCGCGCGCGCGTGCCCGGCATCGTGCTCAAGCGCGTTTTCCAGGAAGGCAGCGAGGTCAAGGCCGGCGACGTGCTGTACCGGATCGACCCGGCACCGTTCCGGGCGACGTACAACAGCGCGGAGGCGGCCCTGGCCAAGGCGCAGGCAAACCTGGCGCAGGCCACGCTGAAGATTCAGCGCTACAAGCCGCTGGTCGAAACCAACGCCATCAGCAAGCAGGAATACGACGACGCCCTGACGGCGCAAAAGCAGGCAACCGCCGACGTCGCCGCCGCCAAGGCAGCGCAGGAGACCGCCCGCCTCAACCTTGGCTATGCGACCGTCAACGCCCCCATTTCCGGGCGCATCGGCCGCGCCCAGGTGACCGAAGGCGCACTTGTCGGCCAGGGCGAAGCGACCCCGCTGGCCACCATCCAGCAGCTCGACCCGATCTACGTGACGCTCTCGCAGTCCAGCGCCGAACTGCTGCGCCTGAAGCAGGCGATGGCAAACGGCCAGCTGAAAAGCGTCGGCAAGGACCGCGCGACGGTCACGCTGGTCACCGACGACGGCCGCGCCTATCCGCATCCGGGCAAGCTGCTGTTTTCCGACGTATCGGTAGATGAAACGACGGGCGCGGTGTCGCTACGCGCGATCTTCCCCAATCCCGACCGTTTCCTGCTGCCCGGGATGTACGCGCGCGCGCGCATCGAACAGGCAGTCGACGAACAGGCGCTGACCGTGCCCCAGCAGGCCGTGACACGCTCGGCAGATGGTTCGGCGGTACTCGTCGTGGGCCAGGACGGCAAGGTCATGGCGCAGCCGGTGAAGACCGGCGGAGTGCAAGACAACAAGTGGATCATCACCGACGGCTTGAAAGCCGGCGACCGCGTGATCGTGGAAGGCCTGCAGAAAGCCAAGCCGGGCGCAACCGTCAAGCCGATGCCATGGAAAGCACCGGCCGCAGCCGGCCAGGCCGGAAGCGCGCCTGCCTCTGCAGCGCAAAAGTCCTGATTAAGGAAGGCAACAGATGGCCAAATTCTTTATCGACCGCCCGGTATTTGCCTGGGTGATCGCACTCTTCATCCTCCTGGCCGGCGCGCTGTCGATCACGAAGCTGCCGGTGGCGCAATATCCGACCATCGCTCCGCCGTCGGTGGTCGTCACCGCCGTCTACCCGGGTGCATCGGCCCAGACGCTGGACGACAGCGTGGTCAGCTTGATCGAACAGGAAATGAACGGCGCCGACGGCCTCTTGTACATGGAGTCGCAAAGCGAGGCGAACGGCCAGGCAACCATCACCATCACCTTCCAGGCCGGCACCAATCCCGATCTGGCGGCAGTGGACGTGCAGAACCGCTTGAAGCGCGCCGAACCGCGCTTGCCGCAGGCCGTCACGCAGCAAGGCGTGCAGGTCACCAAGGCACGCAGCAACGTGCTGCTGTTTACCACGCTGTCGTCGACCGACGGTCGGCTCGACCCGGTTGCACTGGGCGATTATCTGTCGCGCAACGTGTTGAATGAGATCCGCCGCGTGCCCGGCGTCGGCCAGGCGCAGCTGTTCGGCACCGAGCGCGCCATGCGCATCTGGATCGACCCGGCCAAGCTGGTCGGCCTGAAACTGACACCCGGCGACGTCGCCGCCGCCATCCGCGCCCAGAATGCGCAAGTGGCTTCCGGCACCCTCGGCGACTTGCCCACCACCGGCTCGCAGCAAATCGCCGCCCAAGTCGTGGTGACAGGCCAACTGGCCACGCCGCAGGAATTCGGCAACATCGTGTTGCGCGCCAACCCCAACGGCTCGACCGTGCGCCTGCGCGACGTCGCCCGAGTCGAAATCGGCGGGCAGTCCTATGCCACCTCGGCGCGACTGAACGGCAAGCCGACGGCCGCCATCGGCGTCATGCTGTCGCCGACGGCCAACGCGCTCCAGACCGCCAAGGCGGTGCGCGCCAAAATGGATGAGCTGTCGCGCTACTTCCCGACCGGCGTGAAGTACGACATCCCGTACGACACCTCGCTGTTCGTGCAGATCTCGATCGAGGAAGTGGTCAAGACCCTGCTGGAAGCCGTGGTGCTGGTGTTCCTGGTGATGTACCTGTTCCTGCAGAACATGCGCTATACGCTGATCCCGACCATCGTGGTGCCCGTCGCCTTGATGGGCACCTTCGCCGCCATGTCGGCCTTCGGCTTCTCGATCAACGTGCTGACCATGTTCGGCATGGTGCTGGCCATCGGTATCCTGGTCGACGACGCGATCGTGGTGGTGGAAAACGTCGAGCGCATCATGAGCGAAGAAGGCCTGTCTCCGCGTGACGCCACGCGCAAGGCGATGGGGCAGATCACCGGCGCGATCATCGGCATCACGCTGGTACTGGTCGCCGTGTTCATCCCGATGGCCTTCTTCGGCGGCGCGGTTGGCGCAATCTACCGCCAGTTCTCGCTGTCGATGGTGTCGTCCATGCTGTTCTCGGCGCTGATGGCCTTGTCGCTCACGCCGGCGCTGTGCGCCACGCTGCTCAAGCCGGTCGAGGCCGGCCACCATCATGAGAAGACAGGTTTCTTCGGCTGGTTCAACCGCAGCTTTCACCGTACCGCCACCGGCTACCAGGGATTTATCGCGAAGATCCTCGGCAAGACCGGGCGTTACATGGTGATTTACGGCGTCATCATTGCCTGCGTCGCGCTGCTGTATGTACGCCTGCCCTCCTCCTTCCTGCCGATCGAAGACCAGGGCTACCTGATCACCAACGTGCAGCTGCCGCCGGGCGCGAGCGTCAATCGCACCAAGGCCGTCATCGAGCAGGTCGAGCAGTACTACCTGAAGCAGCCGAGCATCGCGCGCACCGTTGCCGTGTCCGGCTTTTCCTTCTCCGGCAGCGGGCAGAATGCCGGCCTGGTATTTACCCCGCTCAAGGACTGGAGCGAGCGCGGCAAGGGCGAGTCTGCCACCGAGATCGCGGGACGCGCGTTCGGCGCGCTGTCGCAGATCCGCGACGCGATCATCTTCCCGGTCAATCCACCGCCGATCCGCGAACTCGGCAACGCCACCGGCTTTACCCTGCGACTGCAGGACCGCGGCGGCAACGGCCACGATGCATTGCTCGCCGCGCGCAACCAGCTGCTCGGCATGGCTTCCAAGAGCCAGGTGGTCAAGGGCGTGCGACCGGAAGGACTGGAAGACACGCCGCAGCTGCAGCTCGACATCGACCGTGACAAGGCGAATGCGCTTGGCGTGTCGTTTGCCGACATCAACAGCGCGCTGTCTAACGCGATTGGCTCTGCTTACCTGAACGACTTCCCGAATCAGGGCCGCCAGCAGCGCGTTATCCTGCAGGCGGATGCCCCGCAGCGCCTGCAGCCGGAAGACCTGCTGCAGCTGTACGTGCGCAATGTCCAGGGCAACATGGTGCCGTTCTCCTCGTTCGCCAGTTCGCACTGGAATACGGGGCCGGTGCAGCTGGTGCGTTACAACGGCTACCCGGCGATGAAGATTTCGGGCGATGCCGCGCCGGGGTACAGTACCGGCGAAGCGATGGCAGAGATGGAAAAACTGGTGGCGCAGCTGCCGGCCGGTTTCGGCTACGAATGGACCGGCGGCTCGCTGGAGGAAAAAACTTCCGGCTCGCAGGCACCGGCGCTGTTTGCGCTGTCGCTGGTCGCCGTCTTCCTGGTGCTGGCAGCGCTCTATGAAAGCACCTCGATCCCGTTGTCGGTGCTGCTGGTGGTGCCGCTCGGCGTGCTTGGCGCGCTGCTCGGCGCCACGCTGCGCGGCATGCCGGACGACGTGTACTTCAAGGTCGGCCTGATCGCGATCATCGGCCTGTCGGCCAAGAACGCGATCCTGATCATCGAGTTCGCGAAGGACTTGCAGGCGCAAGGCAGGAGCCTGATCGACGCCACGCTGGAAGCGGTGCACCTGCGCTTCCGCCCGATTATCATGACCTCGCTCGCATTCATCCTCGGCGTGCTGCCGCTGGTGATCGCATCCGGCGCCGGCTCGGCCAGCCAACGTGCCATCGGCACGGGCGTAATGGGCGGCATGATTACCGCCACCGTGCTGGCGGTGTTCCTGGTACCGGTGTTCTTCGTGGTGGTGCGCAGGATCTTCAAAGGCAGCGAACGCCAGCAGCGCATGTATGCGGCGCACTTGCAACAAATCGAGGAAGGCAAGCATGACTAAACAACTGACATTGGCGCTGCTTGCGGCCGGCGTGCTGAGCGCCTGCTCGCTCGCGCCGAAGTACGAACGCCCGCAAGCGCCGGTGGCATCGGCCTACCCGACGCAGGCTGGCGAACGCAACGGCGACGCGACGGCCATCGGCTGGCGCGAATTCTTCCCGGACCAGCGGCTGCAGTCGCTCATTGCTACCGCGCTGGAAAACAATCGCGACCTGCGCATCGCCGCGCTGCGCATCGCGGAAGCGCGCGCGTTGTACAACATCCAGTCGGCCGACCTGTGGCCGAGCCTGAATGCCACGGCAAGCGGCACGCGTGCGCGCACGCCCGCCAGCCTGTCGTCGACGGGTAGCGCGATCGTGGGCAGCAGTTATCAGGTCGGCTTGAGCCTTGCCTCGTTCGAACTGGATTTCTTCGGTCGCGTGCGCAACCTCGACAATGCTGCACTGGCGCAGTACCTGGCCACCGAAGAAGCCGCGCGCTCGGCACGCATTTCGCTGGTGGCGGAAGTCGCCAAAGCCTACCTCACCGAGCAATCGCTTGCGGAACAGCTTGACCTGGCGCGCAAGACCATGGAAAGCCGGGATACCGGCTACAAGCTGGCCAAGCAGCGCTTCGACGTTGGCGCCTCGTCCGCGCTCGACCTGCGCCAAAACGAGATCCTCGTTCAATCAGCGCGCGCATCGCTCGCCACTCTGACGCGGCAGCGGGCGCAGGCAACGAATGCGCTAACGCTGTTGGTCGGCAAGCCGCTGGGGGACCTGCCGCAGGAAAAGACGCTGGCGGAACAGACTATCGTCACCGATATCCCGGCCGGCCTGCCTTCGGACCTGCTGGCGCGGCGCCCCGATATCCGGGCGGCGGAACAGCGCCTGAAAGCAGCCAACGCCAACATCGGCGCGGCACGCGCGGCATTCTTCCCGCGTATCTCGCTCACGGCAGGCATCGGCACCGCCAGCCGGGAATTGTCGGGCCTGTTCGACTCCGGTTCGCAAACATGGTCGTTCGCGCCACAGCTGGTGCTGCCGCTGTTCGATGCCGGCCGCAACAGGGCCAACCTGTCGCTGGCGGAGGTGCGCAACAACGTCGCCGTAGCCGACTATGAAAAATCGATCCAGATCGCGTTCCGCGAAGTCGCCGACGCCTTGGCGGCGCGTGCCACGCTGGACGAGCTGATCGATGCCCAGCGCCTGGTCGCCGAGGCGCAGTCCGCGCGGCTGAAACTGGCCGATCAGCGCTATCAGAATGGCGTCGCCAGCTCGCTCGACGTGCTGGATGCGCAGCGCGAACTGTTTTCGGCACAGCAGACGCTGATTCAGGCGCGCCAGTTGAAGCTGACGAATGCGATCGACCTGTATCGCGCCTTGGGCGGCGGATTGAAGGAAACCTCAGAGGGACCGGCAGCGGCGCAATAAGGCTGGCGAAAGAAGGGGCGGCACGGGGCGATGATTTCGCCCGCGTTGCGTGCTAGTGCAGCAGAGGCGCAACGAGTGCCATCGTCCGCGCAGTCGCGCCGCGATGCTGCTGCGCGAACGCCAGCGCCTGCCGCCCCATACGCACACGTTCGGCGTCGTCTCGCAGTAGCTTGCGGGCGCAATCGATCATTGTCGGCGCATCGTCCAGCCGCAGGGCCGCGCCGGCTTCGATCGCATCGTCGCTGACTGCGCTGAAATTGAAGGTATGCGGCCCGACCAGCACCGGCTTGCCGACGGCGCAGGCCTCGATCAGGTTCTGCCCTCCCAGCGGCAGCAGGCTCCCCCCAATGAATGCCACGTCGCACGCTTCGTAATAGGCGAACATTTCCCCCATCGAATCCCCCAGCAGGATTTGCACGTCCGGGGCAACCGCTTTATCGCCTAATGCCGAACGCCGCTGCAATTTGAAGCCGTGCGACGCAATCATGCTGGCGACTTCGTCGAAACGTTGCGGATGGCGCGGCACGATCACGACCAGCCCATTGTCCGCGTCGGCGCCGCCCAGTGCATCGAGTATCAGCGTCTCTTCCCCTTCGCGCGTACTGGCGCACAACAGCACTTTGCGCTGTCCCATCCGAGCACGCAACAGCGCGCCTTGCGCGATCATTTCCGGCGGCGGCGTTACATCGAACTTGATGCTGCCGGTAACCTGCACAAGGGGCGCACCAAGCTTCCGTATGCGCGCGGCGTCGGCTTCGGTCTGCGCCGCAACGCAAGTCAGGCTGCGCGCCGCTTCCGTCATCAATGCGGCAAGCCGCTTGGCCTTGCCCAGGGAACGCTCTGACAGGCGCGCATTGGCCAGCATAACCGGAACGCGGTAACGTGCACATTGCGCCATCACGTTCGGCCACACTTCCGTTTCCATCAGTACGCACAGCCGCGGAGAAAAGTGGCGCAGAAACCGGCCGACCATCCAGCCGGTATCGTACGGCAGATAGCTCTGCATAACGCGCGCACCATGCTTGCCGAAGAGCGTGTGCCCTGTTTCCCGCCCAGTCGCCGTCATGTGCGTGAGCAAAATGCCGTGCGCCGGGTAGGCATGAAGCAGTGCCTCGATCAAGGGCTGGGCGGCACGCGTCTCGCCGACCGACACTGCATGGATCCAGATCAGCGGCATCGTCGTGGTGCGCTTGCCGTAGAACCCGAAGCGCTCGGCCATGTGCTGCCGATAACCGGGCTCCTTGCGCCCACGCCACCACAGGCGCGCGAGCACGATCGGCAGCGCCAGCCACCAAGCGACGGAATAGAGAAAACGCATCAGATCAGCGAGCGGCCAGTCAGCCGCGAAAGGATGGCGAGCGGGCTGGCGTCGGGGTTGTATTGCTGCGCAACCGGCAGGTGGAAAGTCTGCTCCATCATGTACTGCCCCGAGGTCACCGCGTGCGAGGTCTGGTCGGAAAAGCATACCCACACCGAGCCGGGCGGGAATGGCACTTCGACTTGCGGCGCTTCTTTTTGATATTGCAAATCGGATTTCATGCCGTCATGCAGCTGCAGCCTCAAATGATCGTATTCGCTGCGCAGCGCCTTGGTGACGTGCAATGCGTGGAGCGCCTTCGCCTGCCAGCGGGAATATGGTTTGCTGCGCGGGAGGAAACGCTTGGCGACCGCTTCAAAAGGTTCGCCGACGCGCCACACGCGCGCTGCACCGTTGGGATTGATATTGGTAAAGACACGCAAAATGCGCTCGCCATGATTCGGGCGTGACGGGAAAGCATCGACATGCAGGCGTCGGTCATCGGCACGCCACGACTGGCTTCGCGATTCGACTTGGGATGGCCGGTAGCTTGTCGGCGCCAAGCGCAACGCGCTCGTATAGCGCGGCAGCAGCGAATGAATCAATATCTGCGCCTGCGCGCGAAAGCGTCCGATCATTGCCGCCAATTCTTTTTGTGCTGTGGCGTCGCCTGTCGCGCCTTTGAGGCTGCCGTTGGCATCGAGACTGATATTACGCGTGTTCGGATCGCGGATTTCCGGCGTGAGGAAACGTTTTTCCGCGTCCGTCAATTGGAATCCAAGGCGTGGAAAATACAAAACCTTGCCGGCCTCCAGTGCATGAATCCATGCATCCTGCGGCGCAGCGATCCGCCATTCGGCACTATCGATTTCAATGATTTGCTGTTCCATGACCGCTATTATGCCGTGCCGGCGGGAGCGGAGACATGTGCAGGGCCAAGCAGGCGGTCGACAGCTTCCTGGACTTGCTCAACGGTTGGCGGCATGCCAAGGTCGCCCAGATTGACGATGTTGGAAGACCAGTTTCCTTCCGTCTTCCAGCGTGGAGAATCGCAATACAGCTCAATGGTCGGCCGGTTAAACGCAGCGGCAATATGGGTGAGGCCGGTATCGACGCCGACCGCGAGTGCAGCGCGTTGTGCGAGGATAACGGCATCCATCATCGGCAGCTTCGGCAAGACCACTGCATTTTCCATCTGGGCAGCCAGTTGCTGCGCCACTTGCCTCTCCTGTTCGTTCCCCCAGGGAAGCAACACGGGTAAGCCGCGCGCGTTCAAGCCGCGCGCAATCCGGACCCAGCTGGCGTTGTCCCAACGCTTTGCGTCGCGCGCCGTACCATGAAAAAACACGGCATAAGGCCGGGCTGGCAGCCATGCTGCATGTGAGGCATCCGGAGCCTGCAGATTGAAGTCGGCTGCGGTGTCGACCTTGTATCCCAGTGCTGCGGCAGCAACCAGACGTGCCCGCTGCACTGCATGCGTGCGCGGGTCGAGTTGGATGCTCGAGGTATGAAAAATGCGCGATATGCCTTCGTAGCCAGAGCCTTCGGTGGCATTTGCCAGGCCGATGCGTCGGCCTGCCGGAGCAAGTTGTGCCATGCCCATCACCATGCCGGTCTTGAACAACCCCTGGGTATCGAACACCAGGTCGTAGGATTCGGCACGTAATGCATGATAAAACGCGCGCATTTCCGCGCGCGTTTTATTGGAAAGCAAGCTCTTGCGCCAGCGGCGCAACGCGAATGGAATGATGTTATGCACACCGCGGTTCAAGCGCACCAGGCTGGCATACGCCTCTTCCACCACCCAGTCGATCCGTGCATCTGGATAATGGCGCAGGATATCGGCCAGCATCGGCATGTTGTGCACGACGTCGCCCAGCGACGATACCCGTACGATCAGAATTTTCACTACAAATCAGCTTTCATCAACCGCTTTTAGAATGGCAGCGCCGCATCCGGTTTCGCAGCCAGTAGCGCAGTTCGGAATTCATTCTGGATTCGCCTGAGCGCCTCTTCCGACTCGCCTTCGAAGCGCATCACGACCACCGGCGTGGTATTGGACGAGCGCGCCAGCCCGAAGCCGTCCG
>NZ_JWJG01000028.1:2948974-2950443 GCF_000818395.1 Noviherbaspirillum autotrophicum
ACGTGAAGCGGTCGGCAATCGCCAGGCCTGCAGCGTCGTCCTTGGCGCTGTTGATGCGCAGACCGGAAGACAGGCGTTGCAGGGAAGTGGCCAGTGAGGATGCCGACGAGGTCAGATTGCGCTGGGCATTTAACGACGCGGTATTGGTGTTAATGACTGATGCCATTTTCTTTCTCCTTAGAGGATCTAAATTTCCGGCTCAAGCTCTGCTAACTTTGGTTTGCTCTAATCTTGCGAACAACCTCCGTCACCAGATTTATCGGGCGAGACTGGAAAAACTTTAGGCCTTGTGGACTTGATAATTTTTCCGATCTAGCCTGCACCCGAGCCGGGTATCTCTTTATCGGAAGAATTTAGGAAATCTTTAGCTCTTAACTACTATTTTCTATTCTTAATCAAGATTGGTGATCCGACTGCGATTTCGAGGGAGCAAGCCCGCAAAAAGCGGACAGCGAAACGAAAGGCAAAAACGAAATACCCCGGCCAGTACTTCGGCCGGGGTATCGACAATGAGGATTGAATTTATTTCAATCAGCCTTTCAGCAGGGCGAGCACGCCGTTAGGCAGCGAGTTCGCTTGCGCGAGCATCGCGGTGCCGGCTTGCTGCAGGATCTGGCCACGGGTGAGGTTGGCCGTTTCCTGCGCAAAGTCGGCATCCTGGATTCGGCTGCGTGCGGAAGTGAGGTTCTCCGCCGTAGTCGTCAGATTGCTGATGGTCGATGCGAAGCGGTTCTGGATCGCACCGAGTTGAGCGCGCGAGCTAGCGATGCTTGACAGCGCTGCATCGATGGTCGACATCGCGTCATTAGCACCCGACACAGTGCTGATGTCCAGGGCGGACACAGCAGACAGCGTCGAGGCTTGCGGCGTGCTGGCGGCAGTGAACAGCGTGGTGCCGGAGTTGGTGGTGATGGTGTAGCCTTCAGCCGAGTTGAACTTCACGCGGCCGCCCACGGTGCTGCTGTCGTTGGTGCCGGAGGTCAGGGTGACTGCCGAGCCGACGTTGGTCGCGGTGGAGGCGAACGGGTCCTGACCGGTGAGAGCGGCGGTGCCGCCTGCCGAGTTGGTGAAGTCTTCGATCTTGATGTCGTAGCCGTCCTTGGACTGCATCGTCACCGTGCCGCCGCTGACCGAGGCGCTGATGCCGGTGGAGGCAGTTTGCGCATTGATGGCGGCTGCCACCGAGGACAGGTCGCCGGTGCTGCTGACGGTCGCACCGATCGCCACGGCGCTGCTGTTGCTGCCGTACAGGTTGAAGGTGATCGAGCCGGCCGATTGCAGGCTGCCGAGGGTAGCCTGGGTTTGTGCGCTTGCGGAAACGCCGGTGGTCGAGGTGACAGCATTCGTGTCGTCCGCAATCTTCTTGGCGGTGGCGCCTGCAGCCACGGTGACCGTTGAGGTCGTGCCCTTGCCGGCGATGGTCAGGGTTTGTGCGCCGACCCGGTTAGCGACAGCCGAAGTGCTGGCGG
>NZ_JWJG01000028.1:2950453-3001202 GCF_000818395.1 Noviherbaspirillum autotrophicum
CAACAGGACAGCACGGCGGCTTGGCGAATAACGTGCCTGATCACTCATGTCCGGCCCCGCCATTTTCATTGCACAAGACAACTGCCTGGTTCCCGGCGAGATCGCCTTCCATGTGCTCCTGCGTAATGCCCCGGTTCTGGCGAGGCAGGCGATCGTTGGCCTGATCGCAACGCGAAGGGCGTTTTTCCCGTCCGGCTTCTTTCGCCGCGGCGCTGCTCGCGCTTGCGGAAAGTAAGGAGAGCAGGGCAGTGGCGAGCGCGGCTTTTTGTTTGGAATCGAGCATGACAGGCCTCTTTCAGTCGATATGCGTTCGTTGGATGGTGCGGCCCTTTCTTAACGACGCCGGGAATCTCTTCGACGACAGCGGCTCTTGTTGTTTTGTAACGAACTGTGTCGGTTTGCCATCACTGCCCAGTTTGCGGGGCCATGAAAAACTGCTCCGATAACGCATGAAATTGCCTCTATTGCGCCTATATGCAAAATTGCCAGGAAATCGCTGACCCAATACGCATCGCCGAACAGTGTTACACTTGGCCCCGCGTTGGTTCTCTTACCAGCCTGCTTGTCGACGCCCGCGATCAGATCCTCTTTCCGCGTTTCATTTCCATAAGCGATTCCCCCTAGACTGGTTCGTGCCACGCACGCAAGGTGGATTCCTGGAGCAAATCTCTATGCATTTCACCGAACTCGGCTTGTCCGCCGATATTTTGCGCGCCGTTTCCGAACAAGGTTACGACACGCCCACTCCGATCCAGGCACAGGCGATTCCCGTCGTGCTCAAGGGGCATGACTTGATGGCGGCGGCCCAGACCGGCACCGGCAAGACCGCCGGCTTCACGCTGCCGGTCCTGCAACTGCTTAGCAACCGCGCCGCCCCATCGCGCACCAAGCCACGCGTTCTGGTGCTGACCCCGACGCGCGAACTGGCCGCGCAGGTCGAAGACAGCGTGCGCACCTACGGCAAGTACCTGCCGCTGAAGTCCGCCGTGATTTACGGCGGCGTCGGCATGGCGCCGCAAACCAAGGCATTGCGCTCCGGCGTCGACATCATCGTCGCCACGCCGGGCCGCCTGCTCGACCACGTCGGCGAACGCAACGTCGACCTGTCCGGCATCGAGATTTTCATTCTCGACGAGGCCGACCGCATGCTCGACATGGGCTTCATTCACGATATCCGCCGCGTCACCGCGTTACTGCCAAAGAAAAAGCAGACGCTGATGTTTTCGGCGACGTTTTCCGACGAGATCCGCACGCTCGCATCGAGCTATCTGCACAACCCGCAACAGGTCGAAGTGGCGCGCCGCAATGCGACGGCCGACATGGTCACGCAAAGCGTCTATCACGTCGACAAGGCCAAGAAGCGCGACCTACTGGTCAAGCTGATTGAAGACAACGGCTGGCACCAGGTGCTGGTGTTTACGCGCACCAAGCACGGCGCCAACGCGCTGGCTGAAAAGCTCGACAAGGCGGGCATCCGCTCTGCTGCCATTCACGGCAACAAGAGCCAGGGTGCGCGCACCCGCGCGCTGGCCGATTTCAAAAGCCTGAAGCTGCATGTGCTGGTGGCGACCGACATCGCCGCGCGCGGCATCGACATCGATTTGCTGCCGCATGTGGTCAACTACGAGTTGCCGAACGTGCCGGAAGACTACGTGCATCGCATCGGCCGCACCGGACGCGCCGGCAGCTCGGGTCAGGCGGTGTCGCTGGTGTGTGTCGACGAGCACAAGCTATTGCGCGATATCGAGCGCTTGCTCAAGCGCGAGATCGAGGTCAAGAGCGTGCCGGGCTTCGAGATCGATCCGCGCATCAAGGCCGAGCCGATCGAAAACGGCCGGCGCAGCAGCCCGCCGCCGCGCGGTGCGGCGCCTTCCGGTCAGCGCAAGCCGCAGCCGCGTGCGCCTCACACACCTCAAGGTGGCAAGCCGGCGCCCAAGACTTCCGGGCAGCGCCGCAATACGGAACGCGGGACCGGTGCACGCGGTCGCGTTTCTTGAAGCCTGCCTTGCTGAATTAATGGGAACGGGCCACGCGCTTTATCCGGCGTTGTGGCCTGCCTCTCTGCCGCAGATGGGCAAGTGTGGCGGACTTGCGTCTACCCGAGGGATTTCAGGGAAATGCCCTGGACCGGCGTGCCGTCCAAGTAATCATGGCCGGCATTCGTTAATCGCCAGAAACCGCTTTCTGATTCCGCGACCCATCCCTTGTCTTCAAGCAGGTGCAGGTGATGACGAATGACGGACTGTTCTGCATTCAACCGCTGGGCGATTCCGGCGACGTTGAGCAGCGGTTCCGGCGCTTCCAGCAGCTTTCCCAGAATCGCTTCCATTAGCATTTGATCTCGCTTCATGGCTTTGGCATTGGCAAAAAGAGCCATCTTAGCGGAATTCACCCAGCAGTAATTGCTTCCTTCGCATTCGGATTCAGTGAATCCTTGGAATCCGTGCCTCCGTGCTTGCGTCGAGCCTGAAAACGCCCACCACTTGCGACAGCTTTGCCGCCTGCTCTTGCAGCGAAGCTGCTGCGGCCGCGGCTTGCTCGACCAGCGCGGCATTCTGCTGCGTTACCTGGTCCATTTGCGATATCGCCATGTTCACCTGTTCGATGCCGGCACGTTGCTCGTCGCTGGCAGAGGCAATTTCGCTCACGATGTCGCTGGCGCGTTGTACGCCCTCAACGACTTGCTGCATCGTTGCGCCGGTTTGCCCGACCAGAACGGAGCCGGATTCGACCTTTTGCACCGAATCCCGGATCAGGGCGGCGATGTCCTTTGCGGCAGTCGCGGAGCGTTGTGCCAGCGTGCGCACTTCGGCGGCAACGACGGCAAAGCCGCGCCCTTGCTCGCCGGCCCGAGCCGCCTCGACGGCGGCATTCAACGCAAGGATGTTGGTCTGGAACGCGATACCGTCGATGACGCTGATGATATCGACGATTTTTTTCGAGGACGCATCAATTGCTCCCATGGTGTCGACCACCTGCGCCACCGCCGCGCCACCGTTAGTGGCTGCCGCGGACGCCGAAGCGGCCAGCTGGTTTGCCTGACGCGCATTGTCGGCGTTCTGCTTGACGGTTGCCGTCAGTTCCTCCATCGATGACGCTGTTTCTTCAAGAGAGCTGGCCTGTTCTTCGGTACGGGACGACAAGTCCAGATTGCCGGACGCGATCTGCTTGGATGCCGTCGCAATCACGTCGCAGCCGGCGCGCACTTCGCCGACGATGCGCGCAAGGCTTTCCTGCATCTGCTTGATCGCATGCATCAGGCTCGTCGTATCGTTTGGTCGAAGCGCGATCCCAACAGCCAAGTCGCCCTGCGCGATGCGGTGAGCCGCCAGCATCGCCTCGACCGGCTCGCCGCCGAGCTGGTGCTGGATACTGCGGGCAATCACAGCAGCCACCATGATGCTAAGCACGGCCGACAGGAGGCCGAGGGCCACAAGCATGCGTTGCGAGACAGTCGCCAGGTCGACGATGTCGCCACGCATGCGCGTAATCGCCTCCGCCTGATGGCGCGAGAGTTTGGCGATGGAGGCAACGTATTCCGTCAGGGCAGGTTCAAGGAGGGATTGCACCAGCTTGCGAGCATTGTCCTCGCTGACTCCTTTTTCCTTGAACACCGCTTCACGCGCGGCGATATAGGTCCGCCGCTGCTGGGCGATCTGCTCGAAGAGCCGCTGCTCTTCCCCGCTCTTGCTGAAGCCGTCGAGCTGTTTCTGGATCTCCGAAATCCGGCTGCTGGTTTCCTTGATTTTTTTCTGAACCTGTTCCTGCCGCGCAGCGTCATTCGACTCCGCGACAGCAATGGTGCGCGCGCCATTGACGTTGGTGCTCGCCGCCCATTCCGTCACCAGGCGCTCCTTGACCATGACCTCGTTTACCATTTTTTCCACGACATCCCGAGCGCCCTGTAGACGCCACGTTGCCAGGCCTACGATCAGGCACAGCATCAGGATAGAGAAGGAAAATCCAAGGGCAAGTCGGGTTCGAACGGTTGTGCTTCCAAGTTTCATGGTGCGCTGTGGTCAAGTATTCAGTCTATGGACAATGGAAATAGGTGTCGGGCGGTGACAAAAAATCGGCGCACCATCATCTTCAATCTGCATTAAATTTTTCTGCCGAAGAGTGCAGCGTGCGGCGCGTTGCTTTTTTCTCTACACAAGAATGATTTGCATCGCTTCAGCTTAAAGGTATTCCCCTGGCGATGTAATGGGAATTAGATGATGAAATCAGCCCTTTCTTTTCGGCAGGCTGCGCGATGCGTCCATATATGTATCTAATCTGTATCGTTATTGCGTCGGCACGATCACGAGCGACGTGATCGCATGCCTGCTTCGTTGAAGACGGCGGGAGTCAGAGCTGGCGCAGGCGCGCCGATTCATCGGTCCACTTCGCGCTGCGCAGGGCGACGATGCGTGCGCCGTGTTCGGTGGCCAGCGCTTTCGCCTCTTCGGTGAAGACCGTTCCAACCACGATGATGCCGTCGGGTGCGGGCACGTCCAAGCGCCGGAACGCGCGTTCAAGCTCGGCGGACGACACCACATCGCGCTCGGCATGCGCGCAGAGAATCAGCGTGTATTGCCCGTCGCTCCTGACGCCCTTGACGATCTCGGGACGGTAGGGCGGCGGCACGCTGTCGCGCAGCCGTGCCCCGACGACACTCCGGATGGTTGCTTTGTTCGCCATTGTTTGGCGTGTCGATCAGCATACGCTAGTGCAACATCGGGCCGCCCGACGGCATGATGCTCTCTTCCTTCAGCATCATGCGTTGGACCGCATCGTCATGCGGCAGCTTCAGTTCGCGCGCATCTTCGATCGGATTGACGCCCTTCACGCGCATGCCCTGTTCATACACCATCCGCCCGCCGAACCATCCCGACACCAAGACCCCGGCGGCGGCCACGGCGGACAATACCAGCGAGCCGCCCTGATGGTTGTCGCGGTTGCGCCGGCGCAGGAGATTGAGCGCCGTCGTGGCGAGTGCGCTGACGTTCAGCAGCGCATGAACATTGGCCGTGCGCTTGACCTCGGTGTGAGGGCGGATCGAAAGATAGTCCACGGCGCCGGCGGCTCCCGCTGCCAGACCGCCGATCACGCCGCCCATCATGCTGTAGTAAGCGGCGTCGGCATAGGATTGCTTCCCGGTGGCGCGATACATCGCGTCGAGAATAAAGCCGAAAGGAATCAGCGCGGCCGGCGCAACAATCAGCATCGGATGCAGCGGATGACTGGCAACAGTGGCTTGGGGCATGGCAACCTCCTTCGCGTAAAAGTGGATAGACCGGCATGCCACCATTAAGTGCAACGGGTGCACGCTTGCCAGTTCGAGGACGGTCGTAACGGTAAGAAGCATGCCGGCCGAAAAAGAAGGAGGCGGGTTAATCGAGCCTGCTTCCCTATCCGAATAAACGCACTTGTAATTCCGAGCGCTGCCCGTATCTGTAAGGGTGATTCCGGCGCTACCACTCGGCGCGTTCCGCGCTGTCATTCTTTGCGGAATCGTCTCGCTGTCGAGGCACCGCGTTGCGGGCTTCCTCATTACTTTTGCGACAAATAATTTCAGCCATGCATTCCGAATTCCATTACAGATTCCGCAAATTGAAGAGAGGCGCCATGGCAAGGCTGGCCTTGCTGTCTTCCCGATTCGATCCGATGCTGAAGACGGCGGAGTCGTTGCTCAAGATGGAATACACGGGGGGCGCCGCGAGCAAGAATTTGATCGTTTTCCTGCCTGGCATCGGCGACCTGGCGGAAGACTTCGAGAGAAGCGGGTTCATCGCCGATTTGCGCCGTCATGGCATTACCGCCGACGCTATCGCTGTCGATGCCCACTATGGTTATTATGCGTCCCGCGCAATTCACGCAAGAATCGCGGAAGATGTGGTCGATGCCGCGCAGGAAGCCGGCTATGAGCGCATCTGGCTTGCCGGCATTTCCCTCGGGGGATTCGGCGCGTCCTCCTTCGCGGCGTTGACGTCATCGCGACTCTCCGGCTTGTTGTTGCTCGCGCCATACCTGGGCGGCGGCGACCTGGTGAATGAAATCGCCACCGCCGGCGGCCTCGGCCAGTGGGAACCCGGCCTCGTGCAAACCGGGGATTATCCGCGCGCCGTATGGGCATGGCTAAAAGAAAACTATGCGCAGCAACAGTCGCCGATGCCGATCTATCTGGGCTATGGCACAAACGACATGTTTGCCGGTGCGAATGCATTGCTGGCCGATGTCTTGCCTACATCACAGGTGTATTCGATCAGCGGCGGGCACGACTGGAGGACGTGGAAAAAGCTCTGGCCGCAAATGCTCGCCGGGTGCAAGACGATGCTGGAGACTGCTCACCCAGCGGCGTCTTCTTCTCCTGTAAGCGGCAACATCGCTTGACGCGCCTGGCTGCGTAATGCCAGCTCCGATGGCGGATCGGCGGCATCCGGTTGAAATACCGGCCCGACTTCCAGTTCAATGGCTGTGCGGTGCGGAAGCCAGGTGCGCGGCCACAGTGCTTTGCGCGTGCCGCGCAAGCCCGCCACCACGATCGGCACGTTTTCGGCAATGGCCGCAATGAACGCGCCGGAGTGAAACGGCTTCAACCCCGTTTCCGGCACAAAACCGCCTTCGGGAAACACGATAAGGTTTTTGCCACGGCGTAGCGCCGCCCTGAGGAGGTCCACATTTGTCGCCGCATGGTCATGGTCGTGGTGCAGAACCACCGTTCCCAAGCCCCTGAGCAATGGGTAGAGCAGGCTCTGGCTGGGATACTGCTGCCGCACGACGAAGGCATATCCCGGTCGTGCCGGCAGGAGTGCAGTCAGTGCCACTCCGTCCACGAAGCTGGTGTGATTGACCAGCAAGATATGCGGTGCGGGTGGCAATCGTTCGATGCCCTGTGCGGAAACGGGTACGGCGGCGAGACGAAAAATCAGCCGCGTCCCCGCACGGGCAACAGGCCGTCCGTAGCGCGGAGACCATAACAGGATGACCAGAATACTGACGGAGAGCAGGACCAACGCAAAGACAAGCCATGCATAGCATCCGTAGCTCCATGCGGCGAAACGTCGTAGTTGGCTCATGGCACGTAGGGAAAGGCGGTGGACATACCGCGCCAAGGGATGAATTCAGCGTTGAAACAATATCGTTGTCGGCAACATTGTGCGCCCACGGTTTTTCAGCGTCTTGATGAATATATGCGCGACATCGCGCTCAATCCGTTGCAGGCATAGCGTGCTGAACGAACCGCAACTTGCCCCGGATGTCAAAATCCTGAGTCCCATCAAGGGGAAGTGTATGAAGCCGCTACGCATCTGCCTGGTGATTGTCGTGCTGCTGTCCGCATGCGCGCACCGGGATATTGACTATCCGATTGGATTTTTGGGCGATCCGGCACCATTAAACGGCGCCACAGAAACGATCGCAATCCGGCCAGACACCAAATGGATCAATGTCACCGGCGGCGATACTGTCCGATTCGTCGTGGGTGAAAAATCCTTCGCCTGGACATTCAATGTTGCAAGGAACGTCACCGCATTCGACTTGCGCCGCGTCGCGCCGCCCGGCGTGCTGGACCATCGTGTGGATGCCTATGTCGCGCCCGATCCAAAGTACCTAGGCGGAGATGGCGACAGTCGCATGTGAAAGGGCGTTCTCATGCCCTCGTCCAGGTATTTACGGGGCTCACAACACGTGGTCGAGGAAGGCGCGCGTTCTGGCATGCTGCGGATTGGAGAACAGGGCCGCCGCGCTGCCCGCCTCCACGATTTCACCCTTGTCCATGAAAACCACGCGGGTCGAGACGTCCCGTGCAAAGTTCATTTCATGGGTGACGACCAGCATGGTCATGTGCTCTTCGGCCAGCTGGCGCATGGCGCGCAAGACTTCGCCGGTCAACTCCGGGTCGAGCGCCGAGGTCGGTTCGTCGAACAGCATCAGGTCGGGTTCCATGGCAAGCGCGCGGGCAATGGCGACGCGCTGCTTCTGTCCGCCCGAGAGCTGCGACGGATAGCTGCCGCTCTTGTCGAGCAAGTCGACCTTGCGCAGCAAGGCTTCCGCCTTGGGCACGATTTCGTCGCGGCGCATGCGCTTTACGGTCATCGGCGCCTCGATGATATTTTCGAGGACGGTGAGGTGGGGGAAGAGATTGAAATGCTGGAACACCATGCCTGTCCTGCTGCAGATGCGGCGCACGTCGGCGAGTGGTGCGTAGCGGCAGGTGCCATTGGCATCGGTCGTTGCCATCGTTTCGCCCTCGATGGCGAGATGGCCGCCGTCGATCGTTTCGAGGTGGTTGAGGCAGCGCAGAAAGGTACTCTTGCCCGACCCGGAAGGGCCGATCAGGGCGACCACATCGCCTTTTCCGACATCCAGCGAAATGCCCTTCAAGACTTCCAGGTCGCCGAAGCGCTTGTGTATGTCGCGTGCCTGAATCATCAGCATCGGTTCCACGGCATCATCCTTCATAGACGGCATAACGTTTTTCCAGGCGATGGAAGCCCCAGGTCAGCACCAGGGTCATGATCAGGTAGAACGCGGCGGCGACGACGAACGGCATCGTGGTGAAGTCGCGCTGCACGATGCCGCGCGCCGCGCGCAGCAGGTCGTTCATGGCCAGCACATAGATCAGCGAGGTGTCCTTGACGAGGGTAATGGTCTCGTTGCTGATCGGCGGCAGGACGCGCTTGACGACCTGCGGCAGGATGATCCGGCGCATGGTCTGCACATAGTTCATGCCCAGCACCTGCGCCGCCTCGTACTGCCCGCGATCGACCGACTGGATGCCGGAGCGGAAGATCTCGGCGAAATAGGCCGCGTAATTGAGCGTGAACGCGACGATGGCAGCGGGGAAATCCGGCAGCCGCACGCCGACGACCGGCACCCAGGGCAGCGCGAAGTAGATGAACAGCATCTGCAGCATCAGCGGCGTGCCGCGCATCAGCCAGATGTAGCCGCTCACGAGGCCGCTGGCGAAACGGAAATGGGAAACGCGGATCAACGCCAGCGCGAGGCCCAGCGGCATCGAGAGCACCAGCGTGATGAAAAAGACTTTCAGGGTGACGCCGCTGCCGTCCAGCAGCGGGCCCATGATTTCAAAGATGTAGGTCATATTGGCGATGACCCGGCACCGGCCGGGTCATGCAGGAAGTAAGGCGCGGAGGCAGCTTTATTTGACGATGTTCTTGCCGAACCACTGGGTCGAGATTTTCTCGGCGGTGCCGTCCTTCTTCATGTCGGCGAGTGCCTTTTCCAGCTTGCCCAGCAGCGCCGTGTCATCCTTGCGCACGCCGACGCCGTATTCTTCGGTGCCGAAATTCTCGTCCAGCACGACATACTCGCCCGGCTTCTTGGCCGTGTAGTAGCGGCCGACCACCTCGTCGACCACCAGCGCATCGAGACGGCCAGTGCTCACATCCATCAAGGCCGCGACATTGTCGCCGAACTTGCGCAGCTCCTTCAGATTCTTCGCAACGGCATCTTTCTCGACGGCTTCGACGGCGCTGCTGCCTTCCTGCACGCCGACGATCTTGCCGGCCAAGTCTGCCTTGGTCTTGAGCGGCGACTTGGCGGTCACGATGATGATCTGGCGGTTTTCCAGGTACGGCGAGGTAAAAGCGATCTGTTCCTTGCGCTTCTCGGTGATGGTCAGGCCATTCCACAATGCATCGACGCGCTTGCCGCCCAGTTCGGCTTCCTTCGCGTTCCAGTCGATGGGCTTGAATTCGACCGCCACGCCGAGACGCTTGCCGGCCTCGCGCGCCAAGTCGATGTCGAAGCCGACCAGCTCGTTGGACTTGCTGTCACGAAAACCCATCGGGGGGAAGTTGTCATCCAGCCCAATGACGATCTTCTCAGCGGCAGCTGGCGCCGAAGCGGCCGGTGCCGAAGGCTTGTCGCAAGCCGACAGGAGTACGCCCGCAACGAGGGCAGCGGAAAGCATCGAAAGCGTTTTCTTCATGGAATTTCCTGGAGTCAAGATGAGCAAACGCTGGATTATTTCATAAAAACGGGCGCTTTCCTCAATGTTGTTGTGCGAGATGGGGAAGACGATGCGCCTGTAAATTCTGTATGCAGCGCGCGCAGGGGACGCTTCGAGCTGCCACTTTCATCGCATGGCGGTAGCCCTTGATCTGTTTTATTGATAAATTTCATTGGAAGCGCAGCTTCCTCTAAAGAGAAGCCTTTCATCCTGTACGTGCCGGCATTAACCGGTCACGTTTCGCATGGAGCACATGTGAAGCCAGATTCCCTGTTTGCGCAACGCTCGATTGTCGCTGTCGCGCTGGTCGTTCTTGGCATTGCCGCCATCCTGAATTACGTTCAGGAACATGTCCGCGTGTTCAATCGGGAGCAGGACCGGCTGCAAACGCAGGCGCATGTGATCGAGGAAAATCTGAACCAGACGCTGGTTGCACTGAACGGCGTGCTGGGAGATATCCGACAGCAATTGCCGGCCGTTGAACCGGCAGACAACCTGAATCGCTATCTCAAGACGTTGAGCGATGGCATGCCGAGCGTGCGCACGTTAGCTGTTTTGGACGTTAATGGCCACGCACTCGCCGCAAGCCGGCCTGAATTGGTTGGCTTTCAACTGATCGACCCGGATTACCGCCAGCAGGCCGAATTCCAAATGGCAGGGCGCTTGGATATCGATACGCTGTACATATCCCCGCCGTTTCGCAGCACGCTCGGCGCGTTCGTCATCGGCGTGTCGAGAACGTGGACAGATTCGCGCGGAAAAGTCGGCGGCGTCGTGATCGCCACGCTCGACCGGAACTATTTCTCTCCTCTGCTGGATTCGATTCGCTATGCGCCTGACATGAAGGCCGCGCTGGTGCACTGGGACGGTGACGTTTTCCTGGCGGAGCCGGAACAAAACGGCCTTGCCGATGCCAATTTCCTTCGGCAAGGCAGCTTCTTTGCCGAACACCGGCAAAGCGGGCGCGACATCACCGTGTTGCCGCACGTACGATTCAGCCAGGGCGATGCGCGGATGATGATTCAACGCACGGTCAAACCGGCCGGCCTGAAAATGGACAAGCCGCTGGTGGT
Organism: Noviherbaspirillum autotrophicum; assembly: GCF_000818395.1. Lineage (GTDB taxonomy): Bacteria > Pseudomonadota > Gammaproteobacteria > Burkholderiales > Burkholderiaceae_D > Noviherbaspirillum > Noviherbaspirillum autotrophicum. The sequence continues at coordinate 2,961,482 of NZ_JWJG01000028.1, forward strand.
GGAAATTGACCGCAGCGTCGATGAAATCTATGCGACGTGGCGCCGCGATGCGCGCTTGTTCGCCGCCCTGTACACGCTGATTCTCATCACATCGCTGTTTGTCCTGCATGCGTATCAGCGCAAGCAGAAGGAAGCGGACTTGCGGGAGGCTGCAGCGGCGCAGCGGATCGAGGCAAGCGAACGCTTCATGAAGACGATCACCGACCACCTGCCTGCAATGGTCGCGTACTGGACCGATGAATTGCGCTGCCGCTTTGCCAACGGCGCTTATCTCGAATGGTTTGGCAAGGCGCCGCAGGAACTGATCGGGACCCGCATCCAGGACCTGCTCGGCGAAGAATTATTCCGCAAGAACGAGCCGTATATCCGCGCAGCGTTGCAAGGCGAGCGCCAGCAGTTCGCGCGCACCCTGATAAAGGCGGACGGCAGCACGGGTTACACCTGGGCTCAATACATTCCTGACCGGCAAGAAGGGATTGTCCATGGCTTTTTTGTGCTGGTGTCGGACGTCACGCCGCTCAAGGAAGCAGAACGGGCGCTGGCCGAAAGCGAATGGAAGCTAAGAACCATCATCGAAACCGAACCGGAATGCGTGACGCTTCTGGCTGCCGACGGAACGGTGCAACAGATGAATCCGGCCGGCTTGGCGATGTTCGGCGCGGCTTCGGAGCAGCAGGTCGCCGGGACAAGCATGGGCGGGATGATCGATGCGCCGTACCAGCCCGCCTTCAATGCCTTGTTGGCCGACGTCGGCGAAGGCAAGTCAGGCACGCTGACGTTCGAGCTGGTCGGCCTGACCGGCATCCATTGCTGGCTTGAATGCCATGCTGTTCCCATGCGCGACAGGAATGAGCGCATTACCGGGTCGCTATGCGTGATGCGCGATATTACCGATCGCAAGAAAGCGGAACAGGAGTTGCAGCATCTGGCGCAGACCGACTCCCTGACCGGCCTCGCCAATCGCCGGCATTTCATGGCGCTCGCCGAGCAGGAACTCGAGCATTGCTCACGCTACGGCGGCCCGCTCGCGGTGCTGATGGCAGACATTGACCGCTTCAAGAAGATCAACGATACCCACGGACACAAGTGTGGCGATGCCGTGATCCGGCGCATGGCGGAGCTGTGCCGCAAGACGCTGCGCAGTGCGGATGTGGTAGGGCGTCTTGGCGGCGAAGAATTTGCGGTGGTGTTGCCGGAAACCGATCTCAGGCATGCGGTCGACGTCGCGGAACTGCTGCGCCAAAGGATAGGCCAGGCCGAGGTCCACACGGACACTGGAGAAGTGATTCGCTTCACGGTGTCGATTGGTGTGGCAAGCAGGACGGACAAGAACGCGGATATCGAGACCCTTCTGGCGCAGGCGGACGAGGCGCTGTATGCGGCGAAGAACTCCGGCCGCGACAAGGTGTGCGAGTACGAAGCTGCGGCCACCGGCGTTGGAGAAAATGGAGGGGCGGCTCGACCAAAATCTTAATCGTGGGTCCTGCGGGGGCAACCTTGATATAAATAGTTTCTGTCGTGACTTAACCGATGCGGAAGGCAAGGCCGACCCATTTATCTGTTACCACAGCGAGACATCGGAACAATCGCCGATGGATGCTCGTCGTATACCGATGCTTCGGCTGCGAATCATCGTCAGCCGAAGCAGACCGTCCCGAATCAACGGGTCGGTCTTTCATGAGGAAATCAACATGCCATTCGGTATCGATATCGGCCGCGTCCTGGGACAGTACATGGGAGCAAATGCAGGTCAGCAATCCCCCCGCGTCGAACAGGACTTTGATGACGTGGCCAGCAATTCGCCGCATGAGCACCTGCGGGAAGGCGTCAGCGAAGCATTCCGTTCCGACCAGACCCCGCCGTTCGGCAACATGGTCGCACAAATGTTTAGTCAGGGTGACACCGGGCAGCGCACCGGCATGGTCAACCACCTGTTGAGCGCGCTTGGCCCCGGTGCGATCGCATCGGTGCTTGGCAGCGGTGCCGGCGGCGGGCCATTGAGCGGATTGCTCAACCGCGCACGCGGGCAACAGCAGGTACAGCTCACACCGGAAGAAGCGCAGCAACTGAGTCCCGACGAGGTGCAGGCGCTGGCCAGCCACGCGGAGAAGGAAAACCCCGGCATCATCGACCACATGAGCAATTTCTACGCGCACAACCCCACGCTGATGAAAGCGCTTGGCGGCGCGGCGCTGGCGATCGCTCTGGGAAAGATGGCGCAACGCAAATAAGGCCGGGGGAGAGCGGTTCGCGGGCCGCTCCTTTTCGCTTATCTTGATGGCGGGACGGCAAGCAGGATCATTGCTGCGAAAAACGCACCGTCAGTTCGCCGAGATCGCCATAGCGGATCGTTGCTTCTTGCCCGACAGGCAGGTCGAAACTGCCGGCGTACGAGCCGGTAATCACCGCCTGCCCCGCTTGCAATCCCGTTCCCTTGCTACGCAGGAATTCGGCCAGCCAGTAGAGTGGCGCGCGCGGATCGGCATTCGGATGACGACCGTCGAGCACTGTTTCATGCCCTGATTCAAGCGTCACGCGAATCGGCATCGCCGCCGCCCGCGCTTTTTCCTCATCGACCGCCATGCCGAGGAACAGCCCCTGATTGAGCAAGCCATCCGCAAGATTCTCCGCGAAAGACGCGCCGGCAGGATCGCTGTAGCGGCTGTCGATCAGCTCCAGTGCGAGCCGCGTCTCGGCGATCGCCGCATCGACGTCCGCCGGTGCATAGGCGGCATCGCGCGCCGGCAAGTCCTTGCCGAGAATGAATGCCAGTTCCGGTTCGACACGGACATGTCCTGCGCGAGCGATTGCACGGCAATCCCCGGCACCTGCGACGGTCACCGCATAAATCGGCGCCGCGACAATGCGGCCATCGGAAGGCGTGCCGCATTTCCATGCGCGCACCGCGACGCCGAGCTGCTCGGTGACGCGTGACTGGATCGCCAGCGCGGTGTCGACATCCAGGGGCCGGCACGATTCGGGCAGGCGAGGGCCTTGCTCGGCATTCCTGCGGCGCGCCGCAAGGATCGATGCCGCGCTGGCGGCAGGCGAGGAGTTCTGGGACATGAATACCTTTGAACGAAAGTGTCTGGAAAATGGTGGCGCGTAACCGCGGCGCGGCTCTTGATCAGGACATGCAAAACGTGGTCGCTTGTTTCTCCAGCCTCAAGTCTTAATCGGTAAGGTCTTGCGCCGTTCATCACGACGGTGGGCAGCTTAGGGCTTGAGCGCGGAACGATTCCACTTGTGTCTGCGTAAAATGGCGTCGATGGTGCCGTTGCCGCGCAACTGCGCCAAAGCCTGATTGAACTTCTGCAGAATTTCCTGTGCGTGCGGATAGGTCTTCGACACCATCAAACGTAGTGAACCCTGGTTCATCGGCTTATCCAGCACCGCAAAATCGGTACGGTGACGGGGATAGAGTTTGTCGATCAGGGCCCAGCACACCAGCTCTTCGCAAGCGGCGAGATCTATCCGCTTCAAGTACAGTTTCTGAACGCTCTGATGATCGCTGGGGACATACTCGACGTTCAAGTGCGCGGCGGCAAACGGGGTGGTGTACCAGTAGCCGAGAACACCGCCGATACGGTAGGGACGCAAGTCGCTCAGATCCTGATAGTCGATGCTCTTGGGGAACCGGCTTTTCAGATAAAAGAAGCGTCCGGTGGTGGGCATGATTGGATCGCTAAAGTAAAAGTCTTTTCCGCGTTCTTCGATCTTGATATAGGGGAATACAGCGAACATCTCCCCTCGTTTGACTTCCTGTTCGCCTCGCTTCCAAGGAAGAAAGTAGTAGGAGGGAGCGAAGCCGGCTTGCGTCAGGACGGCGCTGACGACCTCTGTGAAAATGCCCTGGCCCGGCAGATCCGGGGAGGTGTAGGGAGCCCAATCCCCGGTGGCCAGGGGCAACCGGGTCGGCTCGGCGGCGGAATGGCTGCTCGGGCTCACAGCGAGAAGCAGGGGGAGTAGGACGGCGAGTATCAGTTTCATCGATGGGCTGTTTCTCTCGTCGCCAGACAGGCGTTACAGCGTCATCCGGCGACATCTCGGCGATTTAGGGCTCGATACGAAAACTGCGATGATACGCCGATCCGGGCAGCTTTTTGCTTCATGAACGCTGCGAGCAGTACCTCCAGGGCTGCAGGATCGCCTTTCGTCCCGAATCTCGAAGAGCTCTTGGGCGGTGACCGTGGCAATGCCGATCGCCTCGACGTTGCCGTTGACAATTCCGGAAAGACCAAGCGCAAGGCTGTTGCCAGCAACAAGCGTAAGGGGCGCCCCTACGCTTGCTAGAAGTCCCTCCTTGGGAAAGTCAGGTTGCATATCCCCGTATTTACGTGCCGATCCTTGATTCCTCGCAAACCGGCGAGGACTGCACCGGGCGTATAAATGGCATGTTCGAAAAAAGGTCGTCGTCGTTCAAACCAAGGAGAACAAGATGAAGATGCATTCGGTAGCAGCATTGGTGTTGATGTCCGTTGCCGGCGCAAGCGCTCCCATCGTGTCGGCGGCAGACAAATTCGACCTTGGCAAGCGGGAGTACGAATCCAATTGCATAGCTTGTCATGGAGCCGACGGGAAAGGTGGTGCGTACGTCGATTTCCTCAAGAGCACCCCGCCGGACCTGACACAGCTGGCAAAGAAAAATGGTGGAGTGTTCCCTGTGGAACGCGTGTACTCGATCATCGACGGCCGTCAGCCCGTCAAGAGCCATGGTACGGCGGACATGCCGATCTGGGGACGCGACTACCAGGCAAAAGCCGGGGAATATTTCGTCGATGTACCTTACGATCCCGAGGCGTTTGTGCGCCAGCGGATTCTTGCCCTCGTCGATTATCTGAATCGGATGCAGTCGAAGTAATTCGCATCGTAAGCCGTAAGTCAGTGGAGGGTGCGCCTGGCGCACCCTCCGTCGCATCATTCAGCTGGCCGGCAGCTCGCCCGCCCGTTCAAACCAGCCCGGCCTTGTCCAAACCGAAGGCCTTGTCGTGTGCGCCGGGCACGGTGCGGAAAGTCACGTTGAGGCGGTTCCAGGCATTGATGCCCATCACGCGGAAGGTCAGCGTCGAGAGTTCCTTCTCGCTGAACTGCTCGCGCAGCTCGGCATAGAGCTCGTCCGAGATGCCGGTGGGCGCGATCTGGGTCAGCGCCTCGGTAAAGGCCAGCGCCGCGCGTTCCTTGGGGGTGAATAGCGGCGACTCGCGCCAGGTCGCGACGTGGTACAGGCGCAGCTCGCGCTCGCCGTGCAGCTTGGCTTCCTTGACGTGCATATCCAGACAGAAGGCGCAGCCGTTCATCTGCGAGGCGCGGATATCCACCAGAAGGGACAGCCCCGGCTCAATGTGGCCGCTGTTGGCGATGGCCATGCTGAATTCCTGGAGCTTCTTGACCAGCTCGGGCGTCTGCTCGACGAAGTTCAGGCGGGGTTGGGCGTTGGTATGGCTCATGATCGTTCTCTTTCCTGTGAATGATGGAGATGTTGAGGTGATGCACTGGTTGCGATCACACCCTTTAGACGATTGTGCCCCGCGCGGTGTGACATCGCCGCCGAAAAAAGTGCGTTCCTCTGCGCCGGTGTTAGACGCGACGGTACAAATACAAGCTGGGTGTCGGGGGGCGGGCGTTTTCAGGAAAAGATAGAGTGCAGGGCAATGCCTTTGGCGAAGGGACGGCCGCAACGGACTGCGGCCATGCAAACGAGCCCGACTCCACATAGTGGTGGCGCGATGACAAAACAAAAGGCCCGGCTGCATGCGCCGGGCCTTTTGTATTTAACTGGTTGCGGGGACAGGATTTGAACCTGTGACCTTCGGGTTATGAGCCCGACGAGCTGCCAGACTGCTCCACCCCGCGTCTGAGGGACCGAAGTCTACCGTCGATCATGCTGCAATGCAAGAGAAATGAGTAAACGTAAAACGAAGTCTTGCAAATTCTGGTGCAAAAATCAGGGGCCAGGCCCGACATATCGCGAATATTCCTGGACGTGGCGCTCGCTGACGGCCACTTCGATTAATACCTTTTTGCCACGACTTCAAGGCCTTCTGCGGGGTGCCGCCGATACGCTTCCGGCCATGGCCCGCGACATGACGCATTTTTACAATACACCGCGTCGCTAAAACGCAATCATCGAATCTCTGATTTACCCACTCAAAGGAGAGACTCGATGCAGTTCCATTTTCAAAATCAGTCCGGCAATGTCATCGCCCCGGCTCGCCGCGGCATATCGGTTGCGCTTGTCCAGGTCGGGCTCGCGGCAGCCATGTTGACAGGTTCATCCTGCGCGGCAGCCGCCGCTCCCTCCGCACCACTGTTGGTGACGCGCTCCATTGTGGTAAGCGCGCCAGCCGACAAGGTGTGGAAGGTGGTCGGCAACTTCGGCGATATGAGCTATTTTTCCGCTGCGGTAAAAAGCACCGAAATCGTCAGCGGGCGCAACAATCAGCCCGGCGCGCAACGTCGGATCACCCTCAAAGAGGGTGGCGTTGTCGTGGAGACGCTCACGGCGCGCAAGGAAAGGCCGTATCGCCTGTCCTACCGGATGGACGAAAGCCCGCTGCCGGTGTCGAATTACCGCTCGACGATCTCGGTGATTCCTTCAGGGCAGGATAGTAAAGTGACATGGAGCGGGCAGTTCAATAGCCGGGCTGCCGCTGAAGATGGCGACCAGGTTGCGGTCAAAGCCATCACCGGTCTTTACGACGCAGGCCTTGCTTCAATCAAGGAAGTCGCGGAGCGATGATCAATCGGCTGCCGCGACAAGCGCGGCAGCATCCTTCGCAATTTATGGGGGAGACTCGATTTACGACTTTATCGAGTCTGTTTCCGATTGTTGGCGGAGTAAGATCTGGACCCGGTTGCCTCCTTCGGCAGCGAATCAAATACGCATCAGGCGGCCTTGGGAAATGGGGAGCAGCACGCACGCCCCGCCTGCAGGCGATTGAGGTTTGCAGCACGGCATGAGAGACTTCCTTTTTGCACCCTCTCAATTTCTGAAATGTCATGACTGTAAAAACCGTCTTTCACCATTCCCTGGCCCCCGGCAAGACCCTTGCTGTCATGGGCGGCGTGCACGGCAATGAATACTGCGGGCCGGCCGCCATTACGAAGCTGTTGTCCGATCTCGACAGCGGCGCGGTCGCCCTGCAGCGCGGCACCCTGCAAGTGATCCCGGTTGCCAATCCGCGCGCCTACGCGCAAAAAACGCGTTTCGTCGAGCGCAACCTGAACCGCTATCTCTATCCCAAGGAAGAGAAACGGCACTACGAGGATCATCTCGATCCCGTCATTTGCGGCTTTCTCGATCGCGCCGATGTGCTGCTGGACCTGCATTCCTACACCTCGCAAGGCGGCCCATTCGTCTTTCTCGGCGGTTCGCAGTCACGGCCAGAGGAAGTCGCCTTTGCGCGCGCGCTGGGCGTACGTGATTTCGTCTGCGGCTGGTCTGAGGCGTTCGGCAGTGGCGGCAAAGGAGGCGACAAGGAATCGCAGGGAACGACCGAGTATGCGCGTGCCAACGGTGCGCTGGCGGTCACGCTGGAATGCGGACACCACCACAACGCCGACGCGGCCGACGTCGGCTATCGCGCCATTCTCCGGGCGCTCGCGCATCTCGAGATGCTCGCTCCCGAGTGCGAAGCGGCACGCTCGCTGGATGCCGGCGCAGCGCCTGAATCGCAACGTTGCGTCTGGATGAAAAGCGTCTTCTACAAGGAGGCGGAGGTCGCCTTCGTGAAGCCGTGGCAGCACTTCGATCATGTCGCGCGCGGCGAAGCCATTGCAAGCGGCGCCAAGGGCGACCTCGTCGCCCCGGAAGACGGGCACATCATCTTGCCGAAGGCAAGTGCTGCGACGGGCGATGAATGGTTCTTTTTCGGAACCATGGGCGCGTTTCCGTCGGCGGACGCGTGAATGCAAGACCCGACGCCATTGGCACGCAGCAGGCATGATCGCCGCATGAAACGCGAAAAGCTTGATCAGTTGCGAAAGCAATTTATGGCCGGGATCTGGATAGGCGCCGGTCTGTTGGTGTTTGGCGTTTTTGAACGGGTTCCGGTGTTCTGGGTGCTTGGGCTTATTCTGCTCGGTGTATCGGCATTCCGGCTGAACAGGATTTCCCGCGTACAGCCGCAAGACGACGAGGAATCGTGACAAGGAAAATCGGGGTTACGCCGTTTCTCGCAGAGTTATATGGGGTCAGACTCGACATAAAACTTTATCGAGTCTGACCCCATATCCATTTGTTGGTGTACCCTTGGGTATGGACAACGAAAACGTCATCCAGCTGAGCGGCCCGTTCCGCATCAATGACTCTCTCGGACGGACATGGGAAGTCCGCGCGATCCGCATCTACGATGAAGGCTACGGCATCATCGACGTTTATGTCGACCTGGACGCGACCATGGAGGGCGACCCGCTCTACGAAGATCCAGTCGTCATCCGACAGATCCTGGCAAGGCTGCGCATGCTCGGCTACGATGGCCCGGATTTCGGCGCTGGCGACCCCGGCCAGCAGGACGACAAGCTGATCGTCCTCGAAGCACCGGAAGAGTTCGGTCATTTCGCGGCGAGCAGGGGGTGGAAAAATCTTGCGGAAACGTATGAAGACGATGACGCCAATGCGGCTGCATCGGACGACGCAACGATGGATCCTCGTGCACAGGTCGCATTCGATGCACTGATGAAAAAATTGGGCGTGAAGTAACGGCCGGCCTACGTCGGCCTGTTTTCCCTCGCACCAATATTTGCCAGGGACACGCTCTTGTTGTGACTCAATATCAAGCGGCCGAGGGGACGTACGATGTGCCTCCTTATGGCCCGTCTTCCTCGTTACTTCGTCCAAGGCGTTCCTCTCCATATCATTTTGCGGGGGAATAATCGCGAACCCATCTTCGGCAATGACGAAGACTGTGGGTTTTTCAAGGAATCGTTGTTGGACGCAGCCTCCCGGCACCGCCTGGCGATTCACGCCTATGTCTTCATGACTAATCACGTGCATTTGCTCGCTTCGCCCGACTCTGAGGAGAGCGCGCCGAAGACGATGCAAAGCGTGGGAAGACGCTACGTTCAGTACTTCAACCATCGTTACAAGCGCAGCGGCACCTTGTGGGAGGGGCGGTACCGGGCGACGGCGGTGGATGCCGAAAATTATCTGTTCGAATGTATGCGTTATATCGAGCTCAACCCGGTACGAGCAGGAATGGTTGCGCATCCACGAGACTATCCCTGGTCTAGCTATCGTGCCAATGCGGAAGGCGGGGCCGACCCGTTACATAGCCCGCACGCGTTATTTAGGAGCCTGGCCGAAGACGAGCGCGAGCGCCGGGCTGCGTATCGTGAACTCGTCAAGGCACCAATGGATACGCAATTGCTTGATGTGATCCGCAACGCCACAAACAAGGGCTGGGTGTTGGGTCAAGGGCATTTTCAGGAAAAGATAGCTCGCCTGGCTGAGCGTCGGGCAATGCCTTTGGCGAAGGGGCGACCGAAACGGACTGCGGCGCGTTAATCGAGTCTGACTCCATATATAGGCTTGCTTGGCTCTGTCGCCAAGCTTGTGCCTATGGTGCATGTCAAGCGTAGTCAACGCGGACCCAAGAAATCTCAGCTAAAACGACAAGCAGGAAAATACAATCAGCACGTCTCTAATAAACGACTACTCGATCTGGAAAATTGGAAATCGGCATGTTGACAGGGAGGCGAAGCGCGCCCTACGCTTGTTTGGTGATCGGAAAGCTGCGATGGCCGCGTTCTGGGGGGATGGAGCGGGGCGCTGCATTGGTCGATCAGGTTTTCCGGAGGATTACCGACCATAATGAAAGGGGTCTGTTAGACTCTTCGAGGGAAATCTCGTCAACACGGAACGACTTGAAGAACTTAGATCTTCGGAATTCGGAAATAACATAGATGCGTACATTCTTGCATGTTGGCTGTGGCGAGAGTCATAAAGATCAGACCACCAAGAGTTTCAACACCCCGGATTGGAAAGAACTCCGTCTGGACATTAATGAGGCTGTAAAACCGGATATCGTGGGAACGATGCTGGACATGTCGGCTGTTGCCGATGCCTCGATAGATGCCATTTTTTCAAGCCATAATATTGAACACCTCTATCCCCATGAGGTGCCACTAGCTCTGTCGGAGTTTCTGCGGGTATTGAAACAGGACGGCTTTCTGGTAATTACTTGCCCTGATCTGCAGTCAGTCTGTGCGTTGATAGCTGAAGATAAACTGACCGAACCAGCTTACATCTCCCCAGCAGGCCCGATTGCGCCTGTTGACATCCTATACGGACATCGACCACAAATGGCAGCAGGCAACCTGTATATGGCTCATCGTTGCGGGTTTACTGAAAAAGTTATGTCTGGCACTCTCCAAACTGCTGGCTTTGCAGGAGTCGCCACAGCTCGGCGTGTTGCTCCGTTTTTCGATCTTTGGGCCGTGGCTACCAAATCATCTCGTACTGACGATGAATTGCGAGAACTGGCCTTCGATCATTTCCCGTGATAGACCTTAGAAGTGCGAATAAATATAGTGGCACACTCGATTTCAGTTAACGCTTAATTGAGTTTGCCACCGATTATGAAAACTTCGCTGCATCAAAAATGCCCATATATGCAGCACGCGTATATGCACGCGCACGTAGGTTAATCGAGCCTGCCTCCATATATTTGTCGCCTGGCTGAGCGTACGGCGATGCCGTTGCCGAAGGGGCGGAAGAAAAGGAAAGAAGCGGTTTAATCGAGTCTGGCCCATATATATAGGGGGCTCGACGTAGGTCACCGCAGAAAATGAAAGCCCGTCACTGACGGGCTTTTTTAATTTGCCGATTTGCGGCGGCACTTGCCGGCTGTCGCAAATTTATGGGACCGGACTCGAGATGAAGTTAAATCGAGTCTGACCCCATATATCGTGCATTGCACTGCCCCCATGCGTTGTACTGGAGCTTGGCCGGAGACGAGAGTGAACGCCGGGCAGCGTATCGTGAACTGGTCAAGGCTCCAATGGATACCCAATTGCTTGATGTGATCCGCAACGCCACAAACAAGGGCTGGGTGTTGGGTCAAGGGCATTTTCAGGAAAAGATAGCTCGCCTGGCTGAGCGTCGGGCAATGCCTTTGCCGAAGGGGCGACCGAAACGGACCGCGGCGGGTTAATCGAGTCTGACCCCATATATCTAAAGGATGAACACTTTGGCCTGGGACTTGCGGCTAATCGCAGCGGACACGGTGAACGGCTCGGCGTGCTGCTGCTCGTCGCTTGCCTGGCCAGCTTCCTGCTGCGCCTGATCGGGGAGATCGCCCATGCACATCATCTGGAGCGGCACTGCCAAAGTAATACTCGCCGCTCACGCGCTGTTCTGTCCTCCATCAATTTGGCACGGCAAGTCACAAGGAAGGGACAGTTGGCCTTTCCCTTCTATGAATTTATGGCTGCGCTGCGGCATCTGCGCAGGGGCTTTATGCAGGAATTTTGAGGGGGAGACCTCAGAGTCTGCCCCCATATGCACTACACTTGCAATCACACATGTTGGATTGTAAGAACTGCCCCCATTCTGTGCTCAAGGTTTGTACCGGGCACAAAAGTCAGCAACCACGTCTTCCTTCACTTCCCGCGCGACGCCGTCAAGATCAGGAAACACGAAAGACGTCGTTATGCCAAGGCTCTTCATTTGCTTGTTGATGACTTCCCAATGCCCCCTCGGTATATAGATCTTGTGTATGTCCCGCGATAATGCCTCGTACCAATCCAATGGTTCTATACGTGAGCCATGAAGCGTGAACACGCCGCTCTGCGAACGAATGCGCCTATCGATATGTGGAGCGGATACACAAACTGGAAAGTCACAATCTTCAGCGGGTGAGGGAAAAACGTAGTGCGCCCATTTTCTTGCATTGCCACTGATGTCGACCACCTCGTGTCTGTTCTGCGCATGTCCATTCAACTTAATAGGATTGATAACATAGACCGCAGCACCTCCTTTACAAGTTCCACTATGTGAGCGCTTAAACTCGTCAAGGTAGTCCTCCGGTGTTTTCTCTTCATCGTCCAGCGCCGGGTATTCCCCCTTAGTGTTCGGCCTCGGTATCGCGAAATATAAGGCCACCAGAGCATTCGTCGTCCAGTCGAGAAGTCGGGTTGGCGCACCATAGTGCTGCATGATGAACATCCACTCGAAATCGTTTTGCGGCGTCATCGTCAGAAATGGACGTGCCCTTCGCTTAAATTCGGAAAGCGCTGTCTCAAACGAGGGGACAACATACCTGCTTTCCTTATGATATTTCTGAATGATTTCTTCGGCCTCGGAAGATGGTTCTATCCGAGTGTAATTTCTTAACAGGTTGGGCGTGAGTTGATCGTTTGCATTAGATTGACCACGGAACCATAAAGGACCATCTTGCGTTGAGATTTTGTTGATCGTGCGGATGAAGGTTTCGACAGTGGTTGCAACGTGTTTATGCATATGAGTGCATTATCGGTAGAGTATTCCTGAGAAACGGGGTCAGGTCTTGCAATTACACATGCTTGATTGCAAGACCTGACCCCGTTCTCAGAGTTGGGTAACTTTCGGCATCTTGATGGGTGAAAGCAAAGTATATGGGGCTCGACGTAGACCACCGCCGAAAATGAAAACCCGTCACTGACGGGCTTTTCTATTTTGCCGATTTGCGACGGCACTTGCCGGCCGACGCAAATTTATGGGGCGGGCACGAGATGTGACCCCATATATACGTTTTAGCTTAATCGAGTCTGACCCCATAGATAAGAGTCTGACCCCATATATCGAATCGAGTCTGACCCCATATATCCTAAAAAAGTCGCTCCAATTCTTCTTTACACCAAATTTTGGAGGCAAGCTGTCGATAAAACTCAGTACGTTGGTCTAGACCAGAAATGTCTGCGCAGGGAACTGGATCACATTTGATTCCACTTTCGGTTGAGAATTTGGTCCAGTTTGGTTGGTTTTTGAAAAAATTTTCTGTGAGTGTCTGCGCAAGTACGTTTTCACCAGAGTATCTCTGCAATTTATCCGTATAAGCCATGTCCTTCATGGATCTGTTTCGGCCACGCGGCAATAGGATTAATCCACCAATGCTGTTCCGTTTTGCAGTGAACTCAGACGTAGATGAGAAAGGTTTGCCTCTTGCCTTCGCGATATCTGCATTAGCGTCGGCAAAATCATGCGCAATCAAATGTTCAACGTCGAATGTCCTAGAGTCGCGAGAACGATCCACATAATCAGAGAATCCAACCCCAGTTGCCATTTCAAGAGAACGCTCAAGATACTCAGCCAGTCTGCCTAGCAAGTGCAGAAGATCTTGTCTCTTGATATTCTCGTAGGTAGCTCCGGTTATGCCATCAACCTTATCGCGCTCGTTCTGAATACGCTCACTGAGCTTTACTTTTAGTTCTGCGACATCAAGATCTCGAATCTCCTTTGCCAGCTCAAAGATCAGGTCTCGAATATTGTCGTAGGTATTCTCTTTTCCGTTCAATACCCGTACCGTCGCAAGATAATCTAAGAAATACGAGATGGCTTTGATTTTCTTCGTGGCGTCCGATGTTGTATCAGTCGGCTTAACTGTGCTGAAAATAACCATGGCTTGGAGCGTTAAATCTCGTGCGCCGTTGAAAAACACATGGGGGAAGTTTTCGTCGTATTTTTGTTCGCCATGTTTAATCTGACAGTACAGATTAACGAAATATGGAAGTGTCCCTGTTAACAGATTCGAAAAATCATCACTCGTCTTGAGGCCTAAACGGTCCTTGTTGTCGATTACCCAGCGATGGTAGCTATCGCCAATCAGTTCGAAATCGCCAGGCGCGTCTCCTCGCTTCTTGCCTCGAATCGTATCTGCATATTTACTACGAATCCAAGTCTTAAAAAAGTTTGAATCCTCATCACTCCCCAGCCCTTTCAACTTTTGGATACAGTCCATCCAACTCGCATGGGCGGCTTGATTCTGCTGATTATTTGAGATGCTTGAGAGCAAAAAGCCTTTGAGCAAATCAATGGGGCTTAATTTCAAGCCACGATCATTCATAGTTACAAATACTTTATGACCATCTTGCTCACGCGGAACGCCAATCTCAAACATGCATACGCATTCCGTCAGATAGTCAAATAGATGGGGGAGTAGATTTTGATCCTTAATCTCTGCCGCCAAAAAATTATCAATTTCTTGGTATAACGACCAAAGTCTCTCAGTTCCCGAATCTTTATTTTGGATAGAGTCAACGGCTGCAGAAAGTTCGTCGTCGTCCGTCGGCCCATCAATGAGAAGATCAAACAGATCGTGGCGCGGTTTGTCCATATCGAGATTGAACTCGTTCTGTCCCGCGACTCGACGACGAATTGTTTGATCAACTGGCGAAATAGAAAGGTTAGGTTGTTTCTTATTGAGACGATGGACGTAGGATAAGAGCAGCGTAAGAGTGGTAATTCGCTGCTGCCCATCGACAATTGCCTTTCCTCCTTGTGCAACTTGAGTGGTTATGATGGTCCCGAGGAAGTAAGAATCGTAACCTAGTACATCTTGCCTCCCGTGATTAGGCTTCCAAGTTGAAAGAAACGCCTCCTGAATATCGGTTAGCAGTTCTTGTAGATGCTTCACAGTCCACTTGTAGTCACGCTGATAGGTGGGCAGTACAAATTTCTGCTGCAAGCAGGTATTTACAGTTTTACGATCAAAGGTAATTTGCATTGTTTCTTTCGGTTGATTCGTACAGGTCAAATTCAAAGTCTTTCAACTGCTAGTCGTGTCAAATGTAGGACGGACGTCACAATTTTGTAGGCTCGTTTTGGGGAAGTGCATGGTTTAACTTACACCCATAGTTAATCCAGAAAAATTTAACTGGCCAGCGTGGTTTAATTTGATGCATTAGAGCGAGCGCAGCGGATGTTGGAGGTGTATTTTCCTATTGCTCCAAGGAATTATTGATCCCATATTTATGGGGGGGATAAGAAAGTACACCGCCAATACCGCTCAACTCACATACGTTCCATGAGGTCAGGGGGGCTAACGACCAGAGCTGAGCATTATTTCGACCCTTTCCAAACTAGATGGGGTCAGACTCGATAAAGTCTTAAACCGAGTCTGACCCCACATATCTGTAACTGGTTGATGCCCCCTTGAACAACCTGTCAAGTCTATTTTCCAAGCAGGTAATTTAGAGATTGGCCAATCTGCGGTAGACCAAGTACGATAGTCAATGCGTCGGCGGCAGTGCCAACGATTGTGGAAATCTTCGAGCCAATTTCAGAGTTGCGGATAACTTCTTTGTATTTCGGGTCGATAACTTGGTGACCCATAATTATCTCGATCGAGTCAAGTATTCCCGCAGTGCCGGTGATATGGTACTCGTCGATTGCAGCGATTAGCTTCCTCAAGTTTCGTGCTAGATACCTTTTTACATCAATATCGAAATCCGATTGCAGCGTTTCTGCTAAACATTCGTCGAGATCTGATCGTATTTTTTTCAGTGTATCGGCTTCAAGGGGCTTGGTTCGCGATTGAACCTGCAGCAGTTTTGCGTGTAGTCTCAGATATGTGTAGGAGTGGGAGTCAATGTTGTTGATAAATGTGCCCCATTGGCTTTGAAGTTGTTGGCTGATGAATGCATGCCCAACCTGATTATTCCAATGCTGCCAAGTATTCTGCTCTTCAGGGTAAATATCCTGCAGCGCCTGAATAATTTGGCTTGGCAACTCCATGACTTTGCCCATCCGAATCAGGAGATCGGGTGAGTTTTGGTCGGTTTTTAATATTTGTGCCCAAGCTGCCTTGCAGCCACTTTGAGCGCCTATTGATTTTCCTTCTTCGAGAATGGATAAGAGGCGGTATGCTGGATTGGTACAGTCCATACTTTTAAGTAAGAAATTTTTTAGGTAGGAATTGTTTTGTGTAGTGATACGGTGCACCGTAGCCCCCCATTTATGCAACACGGGGGCTTATCAATAAAGACTAACTAAAAGTAACATGATTTTACTTTCTTTCAGGAAATCTATGCGGCTGTAAAGTCAGTTTCATAATGGCTTGTATTCGCTCGGCTTTTTTCACTAACGACAGAAAATAAAATGGGCACCACAAAGGTGCCCATTTCTGTAGCGATGTGCTCCCCAGTCTTGACTCGAACCAGCAGCCAGGAGCAGATCAGATTTCTACTTCCCCCAACTATCCTTCAATGTCACCACCCGATTAAACACCGGCTTAGTCGCCGAGTGATCCACGCGGTCCGCCACAAAGTACCCATGCCGCTCAAACTGGAACTTCTCATCCGGCAGCGCATGCCGCATCCCCTGTTCCAGGTAAGCGGTAATCACTTCCTTCGCATTCGGATTCAATGACTGCTTGAAATCCTTGCCGCCCGCATCCGGATTCGGGTCGGTGAACAGGCGGTCGTACAGGCGCACTTCCGCTTCCAGCGCATGCTGCACGCTGACCCAGGGGATGGTGCCCTTGACCTTGTAGTTGGCGCTGCCTTCGGTGCCGCTCTTGGAATCGGCGAAGTAGTTGCAGTGCACGGCGATGACCTTGCCGTTTTCATCCTTGTCGCAACCGGTGCATTCGACCACGTAGCCGTACTTCAGGCGTACCTTGTTGCCGGGGAAGAAGCGGAAGTAGCCTTTGGTCGGCACTTCCATGAAATCTTCTTCCTCGATCCACACTTCCTTGGTGAGCGGGAAAGTGCGGTGGCCGCGTTCCGGGTGATGCGGGTGGACCGGCGCCTTGCATTCGTCGACCAGGTTGTCGGGGAAGTTGTCGATGATGAGCTTCAGCGGCCTCAACACGGCGACGGCGCGCGGGGCCTTGGCGTCGAGGTCGTCGCGCAGCGCGCCTTCGAGCGTGCTCATGTCGATCCAGCTGTCGGACTTGGCGACGCCGATGCGCTCGCAGAACAATTGGATCGATTCGGGCGTGTAGCCGCGGCGGCGGATGCCGACGATGGTGGGCATGCGCGGGTCGTCCCAGCCGTCGACGATGTTTTCTTCGACCAGTTGCAGCAGTTTGCGCTTGCTGGTGATGGCGTAGGTGAGGTTCAGGCGCGCGAATTCGGTTTGCACCGGCAGCGGTTTCTTGAAGAAGCCGCCTTCGGCCAGGCGCTCCAGCAGCCAGTCATAGAACGGGCGGTGGTCCTGGAATTCGAGCGTGCAGAACGAATGCGTGACGTTTTCGATCGCGTCCTCGATCGGGTGCGCGTAGTCGTACATCGGGTACACGCACCACTTGTCGCCGGTGCGGTGGTGGTGCGCGTGGCGGATGCGGTAGATTGCCGGGTCGCGCATGTTCATGTTGGGCGAGGCCATGTCGATCTTGGCGCGCAGGATGTGTTCGCCATCCTTGAATTCGCCTGCCTTCATGCTGCGGAACAGGGCGAGCGATTCTTCGGCCGGTCGGTCGCGGAACGGCGAGTTCTTGCCGGGTTCGCTGAAGGAGCCGCGGTTCTTCGCCATGTCTTCGGCGCTCTGGCTGTCCACGTATGCGTGGCCGGCAGTGATCAGGTATTCGGCCATGAAGTACATCTGGTCGAAATAGTCGCTGGCGAAGTACAGGTGGTCGCCCTGGTCATCCTTCCAGTCAAAGCCGAGCCATTGGACCGCGTCGAGGATGGTGTCGACGTATTCCTGTTCTTCCTTGGTCGGGTTGGTGTCGTCGAAGCGCATCGTGCAGCGCCCGCCGAAGTCACGCGCGAGGCCGAAGTTCAGGCAGATCGATTTGGCGTGGCCGATGTGCAGGTAGCCGTTGGGCTCCGGCGGGAAACGGGTAATGACGGACGGCAGGACATTGCCGTTGGGATCGGTGCGGTTCGCGTACTTGCCGGAAGCGAGATCGGCTTCGATGAGGCCGCGCAGGAAATTGGAGGCCGGAGCGTTGGTATCGGTCGCGGCGGCTGCGGCTTTTTTCAGATCGTTGCTCATGTTCTTGGATGTCTGGTCGGTGGATTGCGTAACCGATCATTTTACCGTAGCGCGCAAGGGGCGGGATTGCGTCGCGGCGTGAACTTGCCGCGAAAACACGATTTAACGCCAGCGGCGCGGTATCGGCTCGCGCCACCGTGCGTAGCGAAAGCGGCGGCCCTTGATGGTTTGGCTGGAGGCAAGGCGGAAATGGCGCTACATTGCACGGCACTCAACAAGTGAAGGAGGCCCATCATGGTCAAGCGGGAAGATCTGGACGCGGCGGTGCGCGCGGGCGTACTGAACCCGCTGGAGCTGGATGCGCTGTTTGCGTTCCTGCGGCAACGCGCGGCGCAGTCGCCGTCTGCCGATGCGGCGCGCTTTTCCGGCACGCATATCCTGTATTACCTCGGCGGCATGCTGGCCATCGGCGCGGCGTCGTTGTTTGCGACACTGGCGGTCGAGGCGCTGGGCATGGGCGCGCTCCTGGCGCTGTCGCTGCTGTACGCCGGGATGGCCATGTGGGTAGCGGCAACGCTGGAGCGCAAGGGCTTTGGCATTCCCGCCGGGATTTTTGCGACGCTGGCCGTGGCGCTGGTGCCGCTGGCGGTGTTCGCGCTGCAGCATGTCCTCGGTTTCTGGGCCGACGGGCCGCGCGCGGCGCATTACCGCGATTTTCACCGCTACATCGACTGGCGCTGGCTGGTGATGGAACTGGCGACGCTGGCGGCAGGCGCAGCGCTGCTGCGGCGGTTTCGCTATCCGTTTCTGGTGATGCCGATTGCGGTGACGCTGTGGTACATGGGCATGGATATCGTGCCTGCGCTGGTGCTACAGGCAGGCGAGGGCGCTGCCTGGTCTTCCGGCGCAGGATCGGAAGCGATATGGGAATTGCGCAAGGTGATCTCGCTGGTGTTCGGCCTGGTGATGCTGCTGGTGGCGTTCTTCGTCGACCTGCGTGCGCGCCACAGCAAGGATTACGCCTTCTGGCTATACCTGTTCGGCCTGCTCACGTTTTGCGGCGCGCTGTCGATGATGGGCAGCGGCCGACTGGCGGGCAAGCTGGTCTACCTTGCCGTGCATTTCGTGCTGGTGTTCATCGGCGCGGTGCTCGCGCGCCGGGTATTCGCCGTATTCGGCGGGATCGGCATCGCGGCCGTGCTGACCGATCTGTCGTGGCACCTGTTCAAGAACAGCTTCGGCTTTGTGCTGGTGCTGACGGTGCTGGGCTTTGCGCTGATCGCGCTGGGGCTGTGGTGGAGCAAGCACGAAGCGGCGATGTCGGCGCGGCTGCGTGCCGTGCTGCCGGCCGATCTGCGCGAACTGCTGCAGGCGCGCCATGCCTGAAGGCGCGGGCGATGCGGTTTGATCTAGGTAAGACGCGTTTCAAACAGGCGGAATGCGCGCGTAAGAAGTTGATTTATGTCTACGTATTTTTACGGAAAAATCGATTAAATAGCCGAGTAGTCATTTTGACAATAGTATGAAGGGCGCTCTGAATATCCCGTCATCCCTGTGGTGTGCCGCTTCCCGCACGCGTCCGGTTTCCCATGACCGGCACCGCGCGCAAACGGGCGGCACGCCGTTCGACTCGCCGTCCGGGTCGTTCCGCTCCGTCGCTGGAGCGGTGTTGCGCGGCCGGCACGATGCTGGTCTTTGCGCAGGCAGTTTCGCCAGCCGATAAGCGTTGCAGCGCTTTTCGGCGCGACCGCCTGACCGACCGGGTCGATCAGGTGCCGGTGCCGCAGTTCCGCGTGTTTGGATCGTCCCGTCGTCCGGTAAAAACAACTATCCGAAGGAGCGATGCATGACGATTAGACGCGAGGACCTGGCCGCCGCTGCCGCGGTGGGCCTTCTTCATTACAAGCAGGTCGAGCCGCTGCTGGTATTCCTGCTGCAGCGCGACTTGCGCGAAAAGCGCGAGGAAATGCTGGCGCAGATGCGCCCGGCGCCATTCCAGCGGCTCAACCGCTGGCTGTCCTATCTGGCCGGCGCGCTGGCGTTGGCGACCGCGATCCTGTTCGTCGTCTTGCTTGCCGACCGTGGGCATCTGGCAGGCGATATCGACCTGCTGCTCTTTACCTTTCCCTATGGCCTCGGGTTGCTGGTGCTGGTTTTGTCGGTACGGCGGCGCGGCATCGGTGCGCGCCTGCGCATGCCTGCGGCGCTGGTCGTGGCGTCGGTCCCGCTGGCGGTGCTGGCGCTGCATCATGTCGGCGTCTGATTGCCGCGACCAATAAGCACGGTTGGCCGGGTTCAAGCAAGTCCGGCGAGGAATGTAGCGCAACAGCGCTGTTCATCTGTTTCGCAGTTTGGCAGAGTCCGATAAGATATTGCGTTTATGCAAGATGCCACGGATTGAGTCGATATGCGGATCGGTATTGCTGTTTTTTCATGCGCCTTGCTGTTGAGCCAGGGCGCATTGGCCAGGGAGCCTCAGAAATCGTCGGCGGATTTTGCAACCGATGCGATTACGAAAGGCGACAGCCGTAAGGGCGCCCAGGCGGACAAGGCGCAGGACGCCAAGCCCGCGCGTGCCCTGACCAATGACGAGATCGCAGCCATGATCAAGACGCGGCTGGCGGAAATCCGCAAGAACAGGGCAGCCAGGCTCGCCGACGAGCGCACCAAGGCCGCCGCCGAATTGTCCGAGCGCACCGAGCATTGGAGCTATGACGGTGAAAGTGGCCCGGAAAAATGGGGCAAGCGCAACCCGGCATGGGCAACATGCGCCTCGGGCAAGCGCCAGTCGCCGATCGACATCCGCGACGGCATCAAGGTCGACCTCGAGCCGGTGATGTTCGATTACCTGCCCTCGCGCTTCAACGTGCTCGACAACGGCCACACGGTGCAAGTCAACGTCGGCAGCGGCAACAGCATCACGCTGACCGGACGCAAATATGAACTGGAGCATTTCCATTTCCACCGGCCGTCCGAGGAAAAAATCAACGGCCGCGGCACGGAGATGGTCGCGCACCTGGTGCACAAGGATGGGGACGGCAGGATCGCGGTGGTGGCGGTGCTGATCGACAGCGGCGCGGCGCACGGCTTGATCCAGACGGTCTGGAACAATCTGCCGCTGGAAAAGAACGAGCCGCTGGCGCCGATCTCGACCATCGACATCAACCAGCTGCTGCCGCAGCGGCGCGACTACTACACTTACATGGGTTCGCTCACCACGCCGCCCTGCAGCGAAGGCGTGCTGTGGATCGTGATGAAAGAGACGATCCAGGCGTCGCCGCAGCAGATCGCCATTTTTGGCAAGCTGTACCCGATGAATGCGCGGCCGGTGCAGGATGCATCCGGGCGCCTGATCAAGGAATCGAACTGAGAGCCGGTTCGAAAACTACTGCGCAGACCGCTCGCTACGTTTTCAAACCGGCTCTGGGCGTCTTCACATCTGCTTGAACAGGTGCGCGAACACCCGGCTCACCGCCAGGTTCTCGCTGCGCCCGCGCAAGCGCAGCGCCAGCTTGCCGCTGTCGTCGCGCACCGCCGCCTGCACGCAATGGACATTGACGACCGTGCCGCGATGGATCTGCCAGAACTGGTTCGGGTCGAGCTGCGGCAGCAGCTCCCTCAAGCTGGTGCGGATCAATGATTCGCTGTCGGCGGTGACGATATTCACATACTTGTCGGCGGCTTCGAAATAATGCACGTCGGCCACCGGGATCATGCGGATCTGGTTGCCGACCGCGGCGCGCACGATGGACAGCTTTTCTCCCGAGGCCGGCGCGGCCGGAACCAGTGCGCGCAGTTGCCCGACGATGCGTTCCAGCTCGCTGTTGCGCTCGGCATTCTTTTGCAGCCGCGCTTTCAGGCGGTCGACCGTCTTCGCCAGGCGCGTATCGCTTACCGGCTTGAGCACATAGTCGGCCGCAGCCTGCTCGAAGGCCGCCAGCGCATAGTCGTCGTAGGCGGTGACGAACACCACCAGCGGAAACGGCACATCCGCCGGCCAGTCCTCCGCCAGTTCCTGCGCCGCTTCCAGCCCGCTCTTGCCCGGCATTCTAATGTCGAGGAACAGCACGTCGGGCCGCTGGGCCAGCGCTTCCTGCACCGCCGACACGCCGTTGTCGAGCACGCCGCCGACCTGCAGCTCCGGCCACAGGCGCGCCAGTGTCTGCACTAGCGTAAAGGCGAGAATCGGTTCGTCTTCTGCAACCAGAGCGCGGATTGTCGTCATAGCGGGATCCTGATTTGTGCGATGGCGCCTGCGGGCGTATTGGGATGGAGTGTCAAGCTGGCGTACTGGCCGTACAGCGCGCGCAGGCGTTCGCGGATGTTGGACACGCCGACCCGCGTGCCGGGCTGCTGCTGCGGGCCGTCCAGCCCGAGGCCGGTGTCGGCCACGCTCAGCGCCAGCGTTCCGGCCTCGTGCGCCGCGGCGATATCAATGCGCCCGCCGCCGATCTTCGGCTCGAGCCCGTGCCTGATCGCGTTTTCGACCAGCGGCTGCATCAGCATGGGCGGGATCATGGTCTCGCGCAATGCGTCGGGCAGGTGCAGCGCATACGACAGGCGTGTCCCCATGCGCACCGACATCAGTCCGAGGTAGGCGTCGAGCAGCGCAAATTCCTGTTCCAGCGTGGTCTGTGCCGAGCGCGAGGCCGACAGCGTGGCGCGCAGGTACTGGATCAGCTGGTCGAGCATGTGCTGCGCGCGCTTGGCATCGACCGCGATCAGGCCCTGCAGGTTGGCCAGCGTGTTGAACAGCATGTGCGGCTCGATCTGGGCCTGCAGCACTTGCAGCTGCGCCTGCAGCGCCTGTTTTTCGATGGCGGCGGCGCGCGCCCGTTCGGCTTCCACGGAAGCCCTGAGCAGCGCGACCTGGCCGTTGGTCCAGAAAAACCAGGAGACGACGGAGCCGGTCAGCACCGTGAAAATGAACATGCCGGTCGGGTCGCCCAGCGGATAGAACGGGGCGTTTTCCGTGTCCAGGCCAAGCAGGCGGCTGGCGATGGCATTGCCGAGCAGTTTTGCCGTGGGCATGGCGACGGTCACCAGCCCGATGAAAGGAAGCCGCGGCGGCATGTAGCGGCCCCACAGCAGCATGCGCCCGCCGTCGATGAACAGGAGCGCGAGCATGCCGATGCACATGGAATACACCAGGTTGTAGCGAAATTCCTTGCCGACATGGAGTGCGTAGGTGGCGAGGATCGCGCAGAACAGGTTGATGGCGATGCCGATCGTCAGATGCGACGCCAGGATGACGGCCAGCGGGCGCGGGTCGGGGATGGTCGGCAGTGCAGTCGGGGGGCGGCTCACGAAGGCGTCTCTTGCTTGTTTTTTGTTAGGCGGCGTGCGCGATGGCGGAAATGGTAACCCGTTTTGCCGGCGGCGCAGGTCGGTGCGCGTCCGATTGCCGGCGGATTGGCTGCATTATCGGGAGCTTGCCGCTATCGGTCACGCGCGTTGCGACGAAACGCGCGTTCGATGGCGCGAAGCGCCGGAATCGGGGAGTGAATCAGAACCCGACCGCCTGCCCGTCGCGGCGCGCATCGCTGGCGGCGATATAGCCGTTTTCCCTCTTCCAGACGAACTGGCCGGAGCCGAAGTCGAGGCTGTCGTCGGCGGCGGTCGTGATGTGGTGGCCGCGCCGCGCCAGCTCCTGCGCGATTTCCGGCGCAGTCGCCGCCTCCAGCTCAACTGCCATGCCGCCGTTGATCTTCCAGCGCGGCGCGTCGCAGGCGGCCTGCGGCTGCTGGCCGTAGCAGAGCATGCGCACCAGAGCTTGCAGATGCCCTTGCGGCTGCATGTTGGCGCCCATGACGCCGAAGCTCATCTGCGGCTGGCCGTCCTTCGACAGGAAGCCGGGGATGATGGTGTGGAACGGACGCTTGCCGGGCGCGACGCAATTCGGATGCTTCGCATCGAGCGAAAAGCCTGTGCCGCGGTTTTGCAGGCTGATGCCGGTTTCGGGCACCACGACGCCCGAGCCGAAGCCCTGGTAGTTCGATTGGATGAAGCTGACCATCATGCCGCTGTCGTCGGCGGCGGCGAGATAGACGGTGCCGCCCCGGGGCGCGCCGTGCCGGAACAGGCCGGCGCGCGTCCGGTCGATCAGCCTGGCGCGCTCGGACAGGTAAGCGTCGTCGAGCAAGTCGTGCGCCGTCACCTTGCTCATGTGGCGGCTGTCGGCCACCCAGCGGTAAGTGTCGGCGAATGCGAGCTTCATCGCCTCGATCTGCAGGTGCAGGCTGTCGGCGGAATCGCATGGAAAGCGGCCGATCTCGAGCTTGTCGACGATGCCCAGCGCCATCAGGGCCGCGATGCCCTGGCCGTTGGGCGGCAGCTCGTGCACGGTGAAGCCGGCGAAGTCCTTCTGGATCGGCGTCACCCATTCGGGTCGGTAGCCGGCCAGGTCGTCGAGCGCCAGCGCGCCGCCGTGCTGCTGCGCGTGCTGCACCATTGCCTCGGCCAGCTCGCCGCGATAGAACACTTCGCCGTGGGTTTCGGCGATGCGGGTCAGGCCATGCGCCGCGTCGGCAAAGACGAATTGCTCGCCGATATGCGGCGCTCTGCCATGCGGCATGAACACGCGCTTGAATCCCGGCTGGTCTTTCAGGTGCGGAACGGCCGCAGCCCATTTGCGCTGCACGATGGGCGACACCAGGTATCCGCGCTCGGCCAACTCGATAGCCGGCTCGAACAGGTCGGAGAACGGCAGCCTGCCGAAGCGCTCCGCCAGCTCGACCCAACCGGCCACCATGCCCGGCACGGTGACACTGTCCCAGCCGCGCTGCGGCATTTCGCCGGCATGTTTGCGTTCAAAATACGCCGGCGTCCATGCCGCGGGCGCCGGGCCGGAGGCGTTCAGGCCATGTAGTTCGGTGCCGTCCCAGATCATGGCGAAGGCGTCGCCCCCCAGCCCGCACGAAACCGGCTCGACCACCACCAGCGCGGCGGCGGCGGCGACGGCGGCATCGACGGCATTGCCGCCCTTGAGCAGCATGCGCAGGCCGGCTTGGGCGGCCAGCGGCTGCGACGTGGCGACGACATTGCGTGCCAGCAGCGGAGTGCGGATGGAAGGGTAGGGGTTATTCCAGTTGAAGTCGGCCATGGCAAGTCGTCTTGTGGGTGTCGGACTTCCGCCGCAGGGCGGCGGGGCTCATCTTGATTCTGGCTACCCGGCGATTTTACGTGGCAAAAAGATAGGCATGTTGACGATTGTTTGACTGGCAATTAAAAAGAATGCCACCCAGCACGAAAATCGGCGCCAAAGTTGTTATGAGGAATTAAGATCGTGGCGCGGCGCTGAACGATATTGCTTGCACACAGTCTTTGTACTGTCTTTGAAACCATTTGCGAGGTGGCTTTGCCGGATTCGATTCGACACCTGTTCCATCGACTGGCGCCTGCGGTCGATTTCTGTTCGCTGCGCCTGGTCGAGGAGCGAAGCGAGCACCTGACGGTGCGGCAGGACGTGCTGCAGCCGCCAACGACCGGCGTCGACAGCGGCGCGATGATCACCGTGATGCATCGCGGCGGTTACGGCTATGCGGCCACCTGCGACCTGAGCGAGGCCGGGCTGAAAGAGGCGATTCGCCGCGCCCGGCACTGGGCGCAGGTAAGTGCCGGACGATCGGTGGTCGACTATGCGGCCATCGCGCTGCCGCGCCCGGCGGGAAGCTACGCCGGCCCGGCGGCATGCGAGCCAGCGGCCGCCTCGCGCAAGGACCTGATCGCGCTGCTGATGCGCGAGTCGCGCGCCTGCCGCATCGACGCGCGCATCGTCGACTGGCAGGCGTCGCTGTGGACCGTCGACGCGTCCCAGCGCTACCTGACGGCGGACGGCGCCGATATTTTCCAGCAGTTCCGGTATGCGATTCCGAGCCTGGTGGCGACCGCCAGCGAGGGCGCCGAAACCCAGACCCGCAGCCTGGGCGGGCAGTACAACGGCTATTGCCGCCAGGGCGGGCTGGACGTGCTGGAACACGCCGCGTTCGACGGCGCCGGGCGGCGCGTGGCGCGCGAGGCGCTGGCGCTGCTGGCGGCACCGAACTGCCCAAGCGGGCGCATGGACCTGCTCTTGATGCCGGAGCAGATGATGTTGCAGATCCACGAGTCGATCGGCCATCCGCTC
Organism: Noviherbaspirillum autotrophicum; assembly: GCF_000818395.1. Taxonomy (GTDB): domain Bacteria; phylum Pseudomonadota; class Gammaproteobacteria; order Burkholderiales; family Burkholderiaceae_D; genus Noviherbaspirillum; species Noviherbaspirillum autotrophicum. Next base: position 2,987,464 of record NZ_JWJG01000028.1, read on the forward strand.
GAACTCGACCGCATTCTCGGCGACGAACGCAATTTCGCCGGCACCAGTTTCGTCACGCTCGACATGTTCGGCCATTACCGCTATGGCTCCGGGCTGTTGAACGTGACCTGCGATCCGACGCGCCCGGAGCAGTTCGCCAGCTACCGCTGGGACGACGACGGCTGCGCGGCCGAGCGTACCTATCTTATTCGCGACGGCGTGCTGGAACGTCCGCTGGGCGGCGCGGTATCGCAGGCGCGCGCCGGATTGGCGGGCGTGGCGACTGCACGCGCCTGCGGCTGGAACCGCGCCCCGATCGACCGCATGGCCAACCTCAACATCGAGCCGGGCGGGTCCAGCCTCGATGACATGATCAGGTCGGTCGAGCGCGGCGTGCTGATGGATACCAACGTGTCGTGGTCGATCGACGACTCGCGCAACAAGTTCCAGTTCGGCTGCGAAGTCGGCCGCGTGATCGAAGACGGCGAGCTGAAGGGACTGGTGAAGAATCCCAATTACCGCGGCATTTCCGCCACCTTCTGGCGCTCGCTGAAGGCAGTCGGGGATGAGTCGACCCACAGCGTGATGGGCACGCCCTTTTGCGGCAAGGGCGAGCCGTCGCAGGTCATCCGCGTCGGCCATGCGTCGCCGGCCTGCCTGTTCGGCGATGTCGACGTGTTCGGAGGCGAATGATGCAGGACTATTTCCATCTCCTGGCCGCCTTCCTCGACGGCGCCATGCGCGGCACCGAGCAGTACACTTGCTGGCTGGCGGCGGAAGCGTCGGACTTCGTGCGCTTCAACCGCAGCGCGATCCGGCAGGCGGGCCATGTCGCGCAGCGCTACCTGACATTGCGGCTGATCGACGGCTTGCGCCACGCGAGCTGCACGCTCGCCGTGGCCGGCGATCTCGGGCTCGACCGCGCTCTGGTCGCAGGCGCGGTGGCGGACCTGCGCGCGCTGCTGGCCGACCTGCCGGAAGACCCGCACCTGCTGGTGGCCACCGAGGTGCAGTCCACCGAACGCATCGTCACGTCGCGTCTGCCGGATACGGCCGCGATGGTCGATGAAGTGCTGTCCTGCGCGCGCGGCCACGACCTGGTCGGCATTCTGGCCGCCGGGCCGATCTGGCGCGGATTCGCCAATTCATGCGGGCAGCGCAACTGGCACGAGAGCGCGAGTTTTCATCTCGACTGGAGCCTGTACCACCAGGGCGACAAGGCAGCGAAGGCAAGCTACGCGGGATTCGACTGGGACAGCGCCGCATTCCGCGCACGATTCGACAGCGCGGCAGCCCAGCTTGCCATGCTGCGGCAGGCGCCGGTCGGCATTTCGCCGGGCCCTTACCGTGCCTATCTGGCGCCGGCGGCGTTGAATGACATCCTCGGCATGCTGAACTGGGGCTGCGTGTCCGAAAAGGCGCTGCGCACCAGGCAAAGCCCGTTGCGCCGCATGCGCGACGAGGGGCTGCGGCTCAACCGGGCGGTGACGCTGGCGGAGAACACGGCAGGAGGGCTGGCGCCCGGGTTTCAGGCCGACGGTTTCCTCAAGCCGGAGCGGGTGCAATTGTTCGAGCAGGGGCGGCTGGCGGGCAGCATGGTTTCTCCGCGCACCGCGAAGGAATACGGCATTGCCGCCAATGGCGCCGACTCCGGCGAAGCAATGGCTTCGCTCGACCTGGCCGGCGGCGAGCTGCCGGTATCGCAGGTGCTCGCGCAGCTCGACACCGGTGTTTTCATCAGCAACCTGTGGTACCTGAATTTTTCCGATCGCACCAACTGCCGGCTGACCGGCATGACGCGCTTTGCGACGTTCTGGGTCGAGAACGGGGAAATCAAGGCGCCGATGAATGTGATGCGGTTCGACGATTCGCTGTTCAGGATGCTCGGCGAAAACCTGCTCGGCTTGACGCGCGAGCGGGAACTGCTGATCGATAGCGACAGCTACGGGGCGCGCAGCACGGGCAGCGCCTTGCTGCCGGGGGCGCTGATCAAGGACTTCGCGTTCGTGCTGTGACGTTCTCCCTCCCCCGTCCGCGGGAGAGGGAGCGCTTCAGATCACGCCTTTTTCCCGTAATGCCGCAATCTCCGCCTCGCTCTTGCCCAGCAAGCCGCCCAGCACTTCCTGCGTATGCTGTCCCAGCAGGGGCGGCGGGGCGTCGTACCGGGGCGGCGTTGCCGACATCTTGATCGGACTGCCCACCAGCTTGACCATGCCGCCGGTCGGGTGCGGCAGATCGACGCGCATGCCGCGTGCCTGAACCTGCGGATTGTCGAACACTTCGTCGAGATTGTTGATCGGGCCGCAAGGCACACCGGCCGCTTCCAGCAGGTCGATCCATTCCTGCTTGGACTTGGTCAGAACCATGTCCGCCAGCAGCGGCACCAGCGTATCGCGATGGCGCACCCGCATCGGGTTGGTCGCGAAGCGCTCGTCGACCGCCAGCCACGGCTGGCCGCCGGCTTCGACGAACTTCTTGTACTGGCCGTCGTTGCCCACCGCGACGATGATGTGGCCGTCGGCGGTCGCGAAGGTCTGGTACGGCACGATGTTCGGATGCGCGTTGCCCCAGCGCGTGGGCGGATTGCCGCTGGCGAGGTAATTGGTGTTCATGTTGGCCAGCATCGCCACCTGCACGTCGAGCAGCGCCATGTCGATGTACTGGCCAGCGCCTGTGCGGTCGCGGTGCGCGAGCGCGGCCATCACCGCGATCGTCGCGTACATGCCGGTCATCAGGTCGGAGATCGCCACGCCGGCCTTCTGCGGTCCGCCGCCCGGCAGGTCGTCGCGCTCGCCAGTGACCGACATGAAGCCGCCCATGCCCTGCACGATGAAGTCGTAGCCGGCGCGCTGCGCATACGGACCGTTCTGGCCGAAGCCAGTGATCGAACAGTAGATCAGGTCCGGCTTTTCACGCTGCAGGGACTCGTAGTCGAGCCCGTACTTCTTCAACTGGCCGACCTTGTAGTTTTCCAGCACCACGTCCGACTGGCGCGCAAGGGCCCGCACGATTTCCTGGCCTGCGGGCGTGGCGATGTCGAGCGTGACGGATTTCTTGCCGCGGTTGGCCGCGAGGTAGTAGGCCGCTTCGGTGGTGTCGCGCCCCTCGCCGTCCTTCAGGTAGGGCGGGCCCCAGTGCCGGGTGTCGTCGCCGGCGCCGGGGCGCTCGATTTTGATCACGTCGGCGCCCAAGTCCGCCAGGTTCTGCGCGCACCAGGGGCCCGCGAGCACGCGGGTCAGGTCGAGTACGCGGATATGTCCTAATGCTTTTTTCAGTGGCGAATCAGCCATGTTTCGAACTGGTCTGCGGTGAGTGGTTGGGTAAAGTAAAAGCCCTGGGCGATATGGCAGCCGCGCGCGCGCAGGTATTCCATCTGCTGCGGCGTCTCTACGCCCTCGGCAACCACATCCAGGCCTAGCGGCTGCGCCATCATGATGATGGCATCGGTGATGGCGCGGCCGTCCCCTTCGTCGGGCAGGCTGTGGATGAGGCTGCGGTCGATTTTAACCTTACGCACCGGATAGCGCCGCAGGTAGCCCAGATTCGAGTAACCCGTGCCGAAATCGTCGATGCTCAGCGCCACCTGCATCTCCACCATGCGGTCCAGCAGCGACGTGTCCATGGCTTCGTGCTGCATCACGGTGTTTTCCTGCACTTCCCACTCCAGCTGCGCCGGCGTCACGCCGGTGCGGTCCAGCGCCTCCTCCAGCACCGACGCCAGGTTGTTGTCGGCCAGCTGGCCGGCTGCCAGGTTGATCGCGATATTGAAGCGTTCCAGCCCCTTGTCGTGCCACGCGGCCAGCTGGTCGCAGGCGTCGTTCATCACCCATTTGCTGATAGTCTGGATCAGCCCGGAGCGCTCCGCCAGCGGCAGGAAGGCCGCCGGCAGCAGCAGGCCCTGGCGCGGATGATGCCAGCGCAGCAGCGCTTCGACGCAGCGCACCTTGCCGGTACGCAGATCGATCTGCGGCTGATAGTAGTGCTGCAGTTCGCGCTCCCGGATCGCGCGGCGCAGCTCGCCTTCCAGCACCGATTGCTTGGACACGCGGCCGCTCTGGCGCGGCGAAAACATCTGGTAGCGGTTGCGCCCGCCGGATTTGGCGTGGTACAGCGCGATATCGGCCTTTTTCATCAGCGTGTCGATGTCGCCGCCGTCGAATGGGTACAGCGCGATGCCGACGCTGACCGACACCTGCAGCTCATGGCCGCGCAGCGAGAACGGCGCGTTCATCGCGTCGACGACCTGCTGCGCGATGTCTTCGGCTATGCGCATGTCGTTCAGGTTCTGTGCCAGCAGCATGAATTCGTCGCCGCCCAGGCGCGCCAGCACGTCGTCCTTGCGTACGATGTTTTTCAGGCGCAGCGCCACCGCCTTGAGCAGCTCGTCGCCGATGGCATGGCCGAGCGCGTCGTTGACGTGCTTCAGTCCGTCCAAGTCGATGAAGAATGCCGCCAGCGAGGTCGAATTGGCCGCCATGCGCGGAAAGATGTCGGCTGCGCGCTCGAACAGGAATTGCCGGTTCGGCAGTCCGGTCAGGCTGTCCTGGTGCGCATGCCGGTGTGGCTGCGTTTTTTCCCGTGCGCGCGCGGCTTCTTCGAAGACCAGCGCAATCAGCCCGGCGCATTGAATGGCGAACTCGGCCTCGTCCTTGCGCCAGGCGCGCGGCGTTTGCAGCTGGGAGAGCATCAGCAGTCCCGCGCCTTCCCCGGCGCCACGTACCGGCACGATCATCACGGCCTTGACCGATGCGGTGTGAAAGTATTCGCATGCGAGTGCGGTGCGCGGGTCCTGGTCGACGTCGGTCACCACCAGGGCTTGCCCGTCGTTCAGGACTTGCCGCAGTAGCGGATGCAAGGCGTCAGTGCCCTGTGCATTCATCGCGCCGGCCGCTTCTGTTGCCTCGGACGCCTCGGTTACCAGGTTCTGGCGCACTTCATCGTATGCCATCACGCAGTGCGAGGCGGACGGCTCGGGGCCGGTTTCCCAGTAGCCGCAGCGGTGCGCACCAAGCGCCTTGGCTGCCGCCTTCAGGATCACTTTCAGCGCCGAATCCGCCTGCGGATGCGGCTGTTGCGCCAGGCGCAGCAGGCGATTGAGGTAGTGCAGCTGCCGCTTCCTGTCGGCCGCCGCGCCTTGCAGCTCCTGCGCCTGCTCGGTGACGTCGTGCAGGGCGACGAGCACGGCGCCGGCGTCACCGCGCCCTAGCGCGCGCGCGTGGCCAGTGTACTGCCGCCAACGGCCATCCTGGCCGCGCAGGCGCAATGCCAGCGTCGCTTCGACGCTGCCGGCAAGTGCGCCGAATGTCTGCTCCAGCCGGGAACGGTCCTCCGGGTGCGCCAGATCCAGCAGGCGCGATTGATCAAGGCCATTGTCCGGGCCGCCGTGCAGGCGGGAAAACGCAGGGCTGGCATAGCGGATGGTCGAATCGCCAGCGCAGATCAGCACCGGGTCGGGAAGCAGATCGATGATCTCCTGCGCCTGGAACATGTGGCTGGAGCCGCCGCCCATGTGCGCTGCGGGGTGCAGTATCCATGCCGTGCCGGCGGCGTCCGACATGTTGTCGAACTGGCTGGCGGTGACGTCAAATTCGATCGGGTGGCCATCCCTGCCGGTCAGGCAAACGGTCTGGCCGGATGTGGCTGGGTGGGTGGGATTCCGATTTGCAATGGAAATATCGGGGCCGGCGCCGGCCAGGATGGCCGCGACCGGCCGGCCAACCAGTTGCGCCGCATCGACGCCGAGCAGCTCTGCCAGCACGTTATTAACACGAGTAATGATTCCATTCCGCATGAATAGCAGACCGGTGTGCGCGTCGTCGCAGACGGCGGCAATCGCGTGCCATTCGGCCGGAAACAGAAAGTGGGACGTGTCGGAGGGCGCTTGCTGGGTGCGGTCAGTTGGCATGTCCGGGCGGGCGCGAACCACTTCCGCCGCAGCGGCGCAAATCGTTCGCATCAAGAGAAAGATTGGGATTAGACTACGTGCCGTTGCAGATCATTCCGAGATATTGATCAAGCCATGTGGTTTTATCCTAGGATCATTGCGCATCGCGGCGGCGGCACGCTCGCACCGGAAAACACGCTGGCGGCCATGCGTTGCGGGCTGGCGCACGGCTTTCATGCCGTCGAATTCGACGTCATGCTGTCGGGCGACGGCGTGCCGGTGCTGATGCATGATCCGGATTTCGGCCGCACGGTGCGCGGCCGCGGCCGTGTGTGCGACACCCCGGCCGCCGAGCTGGCGGCGCTGGATGCCGGCTCCTGGTTTGGCCCGCAATTCGCCGGGGAGCCGGTGCCGACCTTCGAGCAGGTTGTTGCATTCTGCAAGGCAAACAACATCTGGATGAACGTCGAAATCAAGCCTGCGCCCGGCGTTGAAACCCACACCGGCCACGTGGTGGCAGCGCTGACACAGCGCCTGTTTGCGGCGGAAATCGCCGCTCATGTGCCCGGCAGAAATGATTCGGTGCTGCCACTTTTCTCATCATTCTCGTTCGACGCGCTGCAAGCGGCAAAGGAAGCCGCCCCCGGCATCCCGCGCGGCTTCCTGCTCGACACCGTTCCGCCCGATTGGCAAGAGCGTCTGCGTGCGCTGGAGGCGGTGGCGCTGCACACCAACCACCGGCACCTCACCGAACGGCTGGCGTGCGCGATCAAGGCGCAGGACGTCGGCTTGCTCTGCTACACCGTCAATACGCCGCAACGCGCCCATGAAATCCTTTCCTGGGGCGTCGATGCCTTTTGCACCGACCGCATCGACCTGATCGGCCCGGACTTTGCGTAATCCGTCGTTACGCCCGGTTACACTGCTTACAACTTTGCAGTCGGCGCAGGCGCCGCTTTTGCGTTGAAGGCGACATGGGCAACTGCTCATGCCGACCCAACGAAAGGAAACGACAATGAAGACTGCACGCATGATCCCCGTTCTTTTGGCCGCCTTCCTGGCCGTCCCCGTGTTTGCGCAAAGCGCGGGCGCCGAAGCGCAGCGCGACGTCCGCCAGCAGCAGCGCATCGAAAACGGCCTGCAATCCGGTCAGCTCACGACGCGCGAGGCCGCGCGGCTGGAGCGCGAAGAAGCGCAGATCGACCGCGCCCAGGCACATGCCCTGAAGGACGGCAGATTGAGTAATGCCGAAAAGAGCCGCATTGAGCGCATGCAGGACCGCGCCAGCCGCGACATCCGCGCCGAAAAGCACGATGCGCAGACCGGCAATCCCGGTTCCGCCTCCAGCCGCCGCATGCAGGCCGATGTGCAGCGCAATGTCAACCAGGAACAGCGCATCGCGAACGGCCTCAAGGACGGTTCGCTGACCAAGCGCGAAGCGGCCAGGATGGAACGCGGGCAAGCCGGCGTCGCCCGGCAAGAGTTCCGCGATGGCCGTGACGGACACGTTGGCAGATTCGAGCAACGACAGGTGCAACGCAGTGAAAACCGCCAGTCGCAACGCATCCGCCACGAGCGGCACGACCTGCAGCACCGCGGTTGATCAAGTACCAATTCACTGAGGCTCGACACCGCGAAGCCCGCCGGAATTTAACCGGCGGGCTTTTTATTTTGACACTCCGGGCCATGCCTCGACGGGCGAGGGTTATCACGTATAATCAACGGTTTGCAACGCATTCCACCTTTCGCCTAGAACATGAAATCGTCTGAGATCCGCGACAAATTCCTGAAGTTTTTTGAGTCCAAGGGCCACGCCATCGTTCCGTCCAGTCCGGTGGTGCCGGGCGACGACCCGACCCTGCTGTTTACCAACGCCGGGATGAATCAGTTCAAGGACGTGTTCCTGGGCTTCGACAAGCGGCCCTACACGCGCGCGACGACGGCGCAGAAATGCATCCGCGCCGGCGGCAAGCACAACGACCTGGAAAACGTCGGCTACACCGCGCGCCACCACACCTTCTTCGAAATGCTGGGCAACTTCAGCTTTGGCGACTACTTCAAGCACGACGCCATCCAGTACGCCTGGGAGCTGCTGACCGAAGTGTTCAAGCTGCCCAAGGATAAGCTGTGGGTCACCGTCTACGCGGAAGACGACGAAGCCTACGACATCTGGCACAAGACGGTCGGCGTGCCCGCCGAGCGCATCGTGCGCATCGGCGACAACAAGGGTGCGCGCTATGCATCCGACAACTTCTGGATGATGGGCGACACCGGACCGTGCGGCCCCTGCACCGAAATCTTCTACGACCACGGCCCCGAGATCGCCGGCGGCCCGCCCGGATCGCCCGACGAAGACGGCGACCGCTACATTGAGATCTGGAACAACGTGTTCATGCAGTTCAACCGCGACGAGGCAGGCGTGATGCACAAGCTGCCCAAACCCTCGGTCGACACCGGCATGGGCCTGGAGCGGATCACGGCGGTGCTGCAGCACGTGCACAGCAACTACGAGATCGATACCTTCGTGAATCTGCTGGCTGCCGCGAAAAAGGCGGTTGATGCGGCCGGCGCCGGCGATTGCGACCAGGCGTCGCCGTCGCTGAAAGTGATCGCCGACCACATCCGCGCCTGCACCTTCACGGTGGTCGACGGCGTCATCCCGAGCAATGCCGGCCGCGGCTATGTGCTGCGCCGTATCGCTCGCCGCGCCATCCGCCACGGCTACAAGCTCGGCGCGCGCAAGCCGTTCTTCCACGCGCTGGTGCCGGCGCTGGTGGCCGAGATGGGCGACGCCTATCCGGAATTGCGCCAGAACGAAAAGCGCGCGACCGAAGTGTTGAAGCAGGAAGAGGATGCGTTCTTCCGCACCATCGCCAACGGCATGGAAATCCTGGAAAAGGCGCTGGCAACGGGCACCAAGCAGATCGACGGCGACACCGCGTTCAAGCTCCACGACACCTACGGCTTCCCGGTCGACCTGACCGCCGACGTCTGCCGCGAGCGCGGCGTGACGGTGGACGAGGCGCGCTTCAATGTGCTGCTCGACGAGCAGCGCCAGCGCGCACGCGAAGCCGGCAAGTTCAAGATGGCGCAGGGCCTCGAATACAGTGGCAGCCCGACCACCTTCCATGGCTACGAGAAGCTGATCCACGAAACGGCGCAAGTGACCGCGATCTACGTCGACGGTACCCAGGTTACGGAAGCGAAGTCCGGCGACGATGCAGTCATCGTGCTCGATCACACCCCGTTCTACGCGGAGTCTGGCGGCCAGGTCGGCGACACCGGCGAGCTGCGCAACGCCGTTGCGCGCTTCCTCGTGGAAGACACGATCAAGATCCAGGCCGACGTGTTCGGCCACCACGGCAGCATCGCCGAAGGCGTGATCAAGGTGGGCGATACGATCGTCGCCCGCGTCGATGCCGAAAAACGCGCGAAGACCATGCGTAACCATAGCGCGACGCACCTGCTGCACAAGGCGCTGCGCGAAGTGCTCGGCGCACACGTGCAGCAGAAGGGCTCGCTGGTCAACGCCGAGCGTACCCGCTTCGACTTCGCGCACAACGGTCCAATGACTTTGGAGCAGATCCGCAAGGTGGAAGCGATCGTCAACGCCGAAATCCTCGCCAATGAAGCGACCCAGGCGAAGGTGATGCCGATCGAGGATGCGCAAAAAACGGGCGCGATGATGCTGTTCGGTGAAAAATACGGCGACGAAGTGCGCGTGCTGTCGATCGGTTCGAGCCGCGAATTGTGCGGCGGCACCCACGTGCAGCGCACCGGCGACATCGGCCTGTTCAAGGTCGTTTCGGAAAGTGGTGTGGCCGCCGGCGTGCGCCGTATCGAGGCAATCACCGGCGACAACGCACTGGCCTATCTGCAATCGCTGGAATCGACCGTGAACCAGATGGCCGGCACCCTCAAGGCGACGCCGTCCGAGCTTCCCTCCCGGATTGGCAGCGTGCTTGACCAGGTGAAGTCGCTGGAGAAGGAACTCGCCGCGGCCAAGGGCAAGCTCGCTTCCGCCCAGGGTGACGAACTGTTCGCCAAGGCTGTCGATGTCAACGGCATCAAGGTGCTGGCCGCAACGCTGAACGGCGCCGACGTGCCGGCATTGCGCGAGACGATGGACAAGCTGAAAGACAAGCTGAAGACCGCTGCCATCGTGCTGGCCACTGTCAACGACGGCAAGGTAAGCCTGATCGCCGGCGTGACGTCGGACGCGATCACCAAGGTGAAGGCGGGTGAACTGGTCAACTTCGTCGCGCAGCAAGTCGGCGGCAAGGGTGGCGGGCGTCCCGACATGGCCCAGGCCGGCGGCACTGACCCGGCGGGCTTGCCGAAGGCGCTCGACGGTGTCACCGACTGGGTGCGCCAGCGCGCATGATGCGCTTTTGTCCCATGTGCGCTGCGCCGCTCATCGAGCGCGCGGATGAAGGTGAGGGCGGCAAGCTCCGCCTCGCCTGCCCGGACGGGCACTGGACGCACTGGGACAACCCGCTGCCGGTCTTGGCTGCGCTGGTCGAGATCGATGGGCGGATTCTGCTGGCGCGCAATGCCGCGTGGCCGGAAAAGATGTTTGCTCTTGTCACCGGTTTCATGGAGCGTGGCGAAACGCCCGAACAGGGCGTGGCACGCGAACTCAAGGAAGAAACCGATCTCGACGCCAGCGAGATCAAGCTGATCGGCGTCTACGAATTCATCCGCAAGAATGAAGTCATCATTGCCTACCATGTCAAGGCAAGCGGCGAAATCCGGCTGTCGCCGGAACTCGTCGAGTATCGGCTGGTCGCCCCGGAAAAGCTGCGGCCCTGGCATGCCGGGACCGGATATGCGGTAGCCGATTGGATGCGCGCCCGCGGCTTGCCGGTCGAATTCATCGACTTGCCCGCCGCCTGACGGCATGAATACTGGCTATTGCTTGTTGCGTCGCACAAATACTCCCATATTTACGGTAGAATTTCGCGATCTGCAATCCTCTTTTCAGAGCAATGACCATGGAATTTCATAAAGAGCTGGATGCTCGTGGCTTGAACTGCCCGCTGCCGATCTTGAAAGCCAAGAAGGCACTGGCAGAAATGGCCAGCGGTGAAATCTTGCGTGTCATCGCCACCGACCCCGGATCCGTCCGCGATTTCCAGGCTTTCGCGCGCCAGACCGGGAATACGCTGGTCGAGCAAAGCGAACTCGATCAGGAATTCATCTTCTTCATGAAGCGCAAGTAAGAAGGCATGCCGCACGGGCTGTTCACCGCCTTGCGTCTCTCTTCCCGAACCGCCATTTCTGCGCGGTTTGCCTGTGGATTGTGCCACCAGGCAACTCTCATCGGCGATCTTGGATTTTTCATGCGTTTTAGTGCATACTCTCTACCAATTAATAGAACGGTCGTGCTAAATTCCGTCAACGCTTCAGGTTCTCTCTTATAATCACGGTTCGGTTTACGTTAACGTCAATTGTTTTTTGCAAAGGCAAACTTATGAAAGTTTTGGTTCCAGTCAAGCGCGTGGTGGACTACAACGTCAAAGTGCGGGTCAAGTCCGACGGCACGGGCGTCGACATTGCCAACGTCAAGATGTCGATGAATCCGTTCGATGAAATCGCGGTGGAAGAAGCGACTCGCCTGAAAGAAGCCGGCAAGGTAACCGAAGTGGTCGCCGTTTCCTGCGGCGTGACCCAATGCCAGGAAACCCTGCGCACTGCGATGGCAATTGGCGCGGACCGCGGCATCCTGGTTGAATCTGATGCCGAACTGCAGCCGCTGGCCGTGGCCAAGCTGCTCAAGGCGCTGGCCGACAAGGAGCAGCCGCAACTGATCATCCTCGGCAAGCAGGCCATTGACGACGACTGCAACCAGACCGGCCAGATGCTGGCAGCCCTCCTGGGCTGGCCGCAGGCGACCTTTGCCTCGAAAGTGACACTGGAAGATGGCAAGGCCACCGTGACCCGCGAAGTGGACGGCGGCCTGGAAACCGTGGCGCTGCAACTGCCGGCCATCGTGACCACCGACCTGCGCCTGAATGAACCGCGTTACGTCACCCTGCCGAACATCATGAAGGCCAAGAAGAAGCCGCTGGAAACCGTCAAGCCGGCCGATTTGGGTGTGGATGTCGCGCCGCGCGTGAAAACCCTGAAGGTTGCCGAGCCGCCGAAGCGCTCTGCCGGCATCAAGGTGCCGGATGTGGCCACGCTGGTTGGCAAGCTCAAGAACGAAGCGAAAGTCATCTAATAATTTCAGATCAGGAAAAAACTATCATGACCGCACTTGTCATTGCTGAACACGACAACGCTTCGCTCAAGGGAAGCACTCTCAACACCGTCACCGCTGCCGCCCAATGTGGTGGCGATGTCCACGTCCTGGTCGCCGGCCACAACTGCGGCGCTGCCGCTGAAGCCGCATCGAAGATCGCTGGCGTATCCAAAGTTCTGGTTGCCGACGCTGCGCACTTTGCCGACGGCCTTGCCGAGAACGTCGCCGAGCAAGTTCTTGCGTTGGCATCGGCCTATTCGCACATCCTGGCGCCGGCCACCGCCTACGGCAAGAATATCGCCCCGCGCGTGGCCGCCAAGCTGGACGTCGGCCAGATCTCCGAAATCACCAAGGTCGAATCGCCCGATACCTTCGAGCGCCCGATCTACGCCGGTAACGCGATTGCGACCGTGCAATCGACCGACAACGTGAAGGTCATCACCGTCCGGGGTACCGGCTTTGACGCTGCCGCCGCCGGCGGCTCGGCTGCCATCGAAAACGTGGCTGCTGCAGGCGACTTCGGTAAGTCCGCTTTCGTGTCGCGCGAACTGGCCAAGTCCGACCGTCCAGAACTGACTGCCGCCAAGATCGTGGTGTCCGGCGGTCGCGGCATGGGTTCGGGCGAAGCCTTCAAGATCCTCGAGCCGCTGGCCGACAAGCTGGGCGCAGCCATGGGTGCGTCGCGTGCGGCAGTCGATGCCGGCTTCGTGCCGAACGACTGGCAGGTTGGTCAGACTGGCAAGATCGTGGCTCCCCAGCTGTACATCGCCGTGGGTATTTCGGGCGCGATTCAGCATTTGGCCGGCATGAAGGATTCCAAGACCATCGTGGCGATCAACAAGGATCCGGAAGCGCCGATCTTCTCCGTGGCCGACTACGGCATCGTCGGCGATCTGTTCGAAATCGTGCCGCAACTTGTTGCAGAGCTCGGTTAAGAAGCAAAGAATCAGCGGGCGGCAAGCGGCCCGCGTACAAGAATAATTATTTGAAAATACCGGGCAGGCTTGCCGGGTTTGTCGCGGACACGACAGGATTTTTCCGGTCGCTCCGCAATAATTCCCGCAGTCCTGCCTATTTTTTTTGGAGCCCCCATGAGCTATGTCGCCCCGTTGAAGGACATGCTGTTCGTAATCAACGAACTTGCAGGTCTGTCTGAAGTGAATGCATTGCCCGGCTGCGAAGACGCCAGCCCGGAAACTGTCGAAGCTGTCCTGGAAGAGAATGCAAAGTTCTGCGGCGAAGTCGTTGCGGAACTGAATGTTGCGGGCGACAAGGAGCCGAGCTACTGGCACGATGGACAGGTCACCACCACCAAGGGCTTCAAGGAAGCGTTCAAGGCGTTCGGCGAAGCGGGCTGGCAAGGCGTGCAGCATCCGGTCGAATTCGGCGGCCAGGGCTTGCCGAAGCTGGTGGCGACGCCATGCATCGAAATGCTCAATTCCGCCAACCTGTCATTCGCGCTGTGCCCGCTGTTGACCGACGGCGCCATCGAGGCGCTGATGACCGCGGGTAGCGAAGAACAGAAGCGGATTTATCTCGCTAACCTGATCTCCGGCAAGTGGACCGGCACGATGAACCTGACCGAGCCGCAGGCGGGCTCCGACCTGGCGCTGGTACGTTCGCGCGCAGTGC
>NZ_JWJG01000028.1:3001212-3001343 GCF_000818395.1 Noviherbaspirillum autotrophicum
GTAGCCGATGTCGTGCGCATGCCGCATCGTTGACTCGATGCAGACGTGCGTTGCATATCCGGCCAAATACAACCGGCTGATCCCTTGGTTCCTCAAGAAGACATCGAGATTGGAACTCGCAAAGGCGCTTG
>NZ_JWJG01000028.1:3001353-3001455 GCF_000818395.1 Noviherbaspirillum autotrophicum
AGGCTGCCTGCGGCTGGGCCGCATGAAGGATGAAGGGACCGCCGCACCCGCCATTACGTCGATCATGAAGCGCAACTCGTGCGGCAAAGCGCTGGACGTGGC
>NZ_JWJG01000028.1:3001465-3001554 GCF_000818395.1 Noviherbaspirillum autotrophicum
AAAGCTCGCTACCGGCGAATGGATCGGCTGCTTCGGCCTGACCGAGCCGAACCACGGTTCCGACCCGGGTTCGATGATCACGCGCGCCA
>NZ_JWJG01000028.1:3001564-3001702 GCF_000818395.1 Noviherbaspirillum autotrophicum
TGAGTGCCCCGTGTTGCTGCAGATGCGTTTTTGATCGGGGCAGGCAGAAGGCGGGGTGCAAAGCAAAACGCCCCCAGCAAGGGGATGCTGGGGGCGTTTTTGGGGTAACTAGCCTGACGATAACCTACTTTCACACTG
>NZ_JWJG01000028.1:3001712-3001825 GCF_000818395.1 Noviherbaspirillum autotrophicum
CACGATGATCAGGTTGCTGCCCATCAGCGGCGACACCTGCACCACCGGTGCGGCCAGCACCCCGGCAAACGCGGCCAGCGCCACGCCAAAGCCGTAGGTGAGCGTAACCATCA
>NZ_JWJG01000028.1:3001835-3002813 GCF_000818395.1 Noviherbaspirillum autotrophicum
AGCGCTGCTGGAACTGCCCACCATTCAGGCCGTTAACAATGTGCGCGTTGCCAAATTCAAGGACCAGATCAGCAACACGCTGGCAGCCGGCGGTCTGGAAGAATTCCAGTCACTGATTGAAGACTATGAGCGTGAGAAGAATATTCCCGCGATCGAAATCGCCGCTGCGCTCGCAAAAATCGCGCGGGGAGACGAGCCGCTTCTGCTCGACAAGAACAGGCGCGAGCCGCAGACCGAGCGCGCCAGTTCCGACGACAAGCGTGGTTTCACGGAGCGGCTGGACTACACAGGGCGCGACGAACGCAGCAACCGATCCTCCGAACGGACAGACAGGCCGGAACGCCATGAACGTCGGGATGCGAGCGCGCGGCCCGCGTTCCCACACAAGGGACGCGTGGATCGCGCGCCTGAGGTCGGCATGCAGACCTTCCGCATCGAAGTCGGTCATGCACACGGCGTAAAGCCGGGCAATATTGTCGGCGCCATTGCGAACGAAGCGGGACTCGATTCGAAGTACATCGGCCGCATCGAGATCTACGACGACTACAGCACGCTGGATCTACCGGACAACATGCCGGACGATCTCGTGCACCATCTCAAAACAGTATGGGTCGCCGGCCGGCAGCTGCACATCAGCCGCGAGGGCGAACCGGCGATGGCGGGCAAGAGCGCAAGCAGGAAGGCACTATCGCCTGCGTCCGAAGACTCCGGCATGCGCGCCGATCGCACTTCGCGCAACGACCATCCTCAACGCCACGAAGAGACGGAAAGACCGGCAGCAGAAAAGAATGCGCGCCCTCGCCACGACCACGGCGGCATGCAGACGTATCGCATTGAGGTCGGCCATGTGCATGGCGTGAAGCCGGCGAATATCGTCGGCGCCATCGCCAACGAAGTAGGTCTCGACCCGAAATACATTGGCCGCATCGACATCCATGATGACTACAGTATGCTTGATCTGCCGGACGGTATGCCCAA
>NZ_JWJG01000028.1:3002823-3003023 GCF_000818395.1 Noviherbaspirillum autotrophicum
GCGGATGGCCGCCAGATCGGCCGACGAAGAAGCCGACAGCTCTTCCTCGGTGCGACGCACCTGCGCCAAGATGCCCTTGGCAGTGGCGCCGGCATCGCGCACGGTCTTGCGGCCGACCAGGTCATTGGCCTGGATCGCGGTCGTGCCTTCGTAGATCGGCAGAATGCGTGCATCACGGTAGTACTGCGCTGCGCCCGTTT
>NZ_JWJG01000028.1:3003033-3020188 GCF_000818395.1 Noviherbaspirillum autotrophicum
ATCGGCGCGCTGTTTGCGCGTTCCCGCGCCAGTACCCACTGATTGCTGGCATCGGGTAGGGCGTATTCCATTACGCGCTACCCATTCTCACTGCTTGCGGCTATAAGGCCGCAGCATAAATCGCGTGCGCATCGGCACGCGTCACTTCCCTCGGATTGTTCGTCAACAGGCGCGTCTGCAGCATCGCGTCATCCGCCAGGCGGTCAAGGTCGGCCTCGGCAATACCTACTTCGCTTAACCGGGTTTCGATGCCGGTCAGTCTGGCAATCGCATCCATCCTGTCGATCAATGCCTGGGTGCGCGCTTCGGCGCTGCCACTGATCCCCGGGGCGACGATCTCGGCCAGCTCGGCATAAAGGTTGGCGGCATGCGGTGCGTTAAAGCGCAGCACATGCGGCAATACGAGCGAATTCGATAATCCGTGTGGCACGTGGAAAATCCCACCGATCGGGTAGGCGAGGGCATGAACGGCAGCACATGGGGCATTGGCAAACGATTGTCCGGCCAGCATCGCGCCCAACAACATCGCCTGGCGCACTGCCAGATTCCTGCCATCTTCGCAGGCCCCAATAATATTACCTGAAAGCAACAACAGCGCCTGTCGCGCCAGCATGTCGGACAAGGGGTTCTTTTTATGCTTGGTCGTGTAGGCTTCGATCGCATGTACCATCGCGTCGATACCGGTGGCGGCCGTGACCTTGGGTGGCAGGCCGACTGTCAATTCGGCGTCGAGGATGGCGAGGTCGGCATACAACTGGGGTGACACGACACCCATTTTCGTGGTGGCGCCGGTGGTGACGATCGAGATCGGCGTGACTTCGGAGCCGGTGCCGGCCGTCGTGGGAACCTGCACCAGCGGCAGGCGGTTGCCTTTGACATTGCCGATACCGTACATGGTTTTCAATTCCTGCTCGCTGCCTGCGAGCACGGCAATGAGCTTGGCAACATCCATCGAACTACCGCCGCCCATGCCGATGACCAGATCGGTCTCATGCCGGCGCGCTTCGGCCACAGCATGCAGCACCACCGCTTCCGGCGGGTCGGCAACGACCTCGGAGAAAATGCTGACCGCAAGGCCTGCCGTGCGCAGGCTGGCGATCGGCAGATCGACCAGCCCGGTTTTCAGGAATCCGCTATCGGTGACGATCAGCGCCCGGCGTGCTCCGGGAAAATGTTGGGATACAAGTGCGCCGATATTTTTCACCGCGCCGATGTCGCTGATGACGTGAGGGACGGTACTGAATGCAAACGAACCGAAAGCTGCCGTGTTGGTCATGAATGTCTCCTGGATGTTGTGTTTTTATTGTAGCAAGCCGGGGTTGAACGTGCCTGCGGCTGATCACCGATTGCTTGCGCGTGCAAAGAGAGGGCGCCGGCTATCGCCGAGAGGGGGCAAGGCGAGGTGATTATATTGTTGTGGATTTGGTATAGCGGGCAAGTGCTTGCGCAGATAGGATGAGTGTTTTCAAGGTGCAATATAGGTAGGCTGTTCACACACGAGGATCCATCCCTCAAGGAGGGCCGCAAGATGTTTCACGTGAAACACCATGTACGACTGAGGCAATAATGTTCGAACCAACGATGATTTTTCAACGCACCCAAGCCGGGCGCGACGAGATTTATGAAAAGCAGCGCCGCCTGACACAAAGCGAACGGCTTGTACTAATCATGGTCGACGGCACGACGTCTTATCAGGGTGTGCGCAGCAAGCTGCCAGTTCTTACGGAAGAACGTTTCCAGCGAGCGCTGACGACGTTGCAAAAAAAAGACTTGATTCTGGAAGTGTTCCTGCCGGTTGAAGGTCAGCAACCGGAAGAAATGGCGCAGACCGTCATCGACCGCTTCATCCAACAGGATGCCACCGACCCGTTGACAATCATTTCTTTCGACCCCGAGGACGACTTCGGCGTCTTTGGCCCTCCCATCTCGATGTCATCCAGTACTACGGCGCAAGAGCAGGGAGGGACACTTGGCTTGACGTTGCGGGCGCAAATGGATGAAAAACCTTTCATTTCATCGCACGGCATTTCGGCGCCTCCCGCCGCTAGCGCCGGATTAATGGATGAGTCGCTCATCGAGCAAGCCGACGCATTGGCGGCGGAGGTGAGGGCGCAGCGACCGCATTATGCCAATCCGATCGAACAAGTGCGCGATATTAGTGCACAGCGTCGCTCATCCTCGGCACGCAAGCCTGCTCCTTCTTCAGCGCCGGACAAATCGGTGAAGCTGCATTGGGGCTATTGGATGATCGGCGTCGGCCTAGCCTTCATTGTCGGATTCGTGATCGCCCGGCTCACGAAATAGTCAATAAGAAGCACAGCCACAACGGTTGAGCCGCCCACACTGTTTCACGTGAAACAAAATCGCTTGGAAAAGAACGACGCGTCACGGGCGGGGCAAAAAAAAGCCTTATAATCTCGCCTCCAGGCACTCGACGTGCCAGTCCGAATCCCGGAGCGTGCAATGCATTTCCCATCCCGCGCTCCAGTCTCGCCGAGGCGAACTATGCTTTTTCCTACAGAATTTGACGTCATTGTTGTTGGTGGTGGCCATGCCGGCACCGAGGCCGCGCTCGCCTCTGCACGCATGGGGCAGAAGACCTTGCTGCTCACCCATAACATTGAAACGCTGGGGCAGATGTCTTGCAATCCCTCCATCGGCGGCATCGGCAAGGGCCACCTGGTCAAGGAAGTCGATGCGCTGGGCGGCGCCATGGCAATCGCAACCGATGAGGCGGGTATCCAGTTCCGCATCCTGAACTCGTCGAAAGGGCCGGCCGTGCGCGCGACCCGCGCCCAAGCCGATCGTATCCTGTATAAGAAGGCGATACGCGGACGCTTGGAAAACCAGCCGAACCTCTGGCTGTTTCAACAAGCCGTCGACGACTTGATGGTTGAAGGCGACCGCGTGGTTGGTGCCGTCACTCAGGTGGGAATCCGTTTTCGCAGCCGCGCCGTCGTGCTCACCGCAGGCACGTTTCTGGACGGGAAAATTCACGTCGGCCTCAACAACTACTCGGCTGGACGCGCCGGCGATCCGCCCGCGATTTCCTTGTCTGCGCGCCTGAAGGAATTGAAGCTGCCGCAAGGCCGCCTGAAAACCGGCACGCCGCCGCGTATCGACGGTCGTAGCATCGATTTTTCCGTGCTGGAAGAGCAGCCGGGCGATCTTGACCCAATCCCGGTATTTTCCGTAATGGGTTCGACTGGCCTGCATCCGCAGCAATTGCCATGCTGGGTTACCCATACCAACGAGCGCACGCACGACATCATCCGCAATGGCTTGGACCGCAGCCCGATGTACACCGGCGTCATCGAAGGCGTCGGGCCGCGCTACTGTCCTTCCATCGAGGACAAGATCCATCGCTTTGCCGACAAAAATGCGCACCAGATTTTCCTGGAACCGGAAGGGCTGACGACCAACGAGTTTTATCCGAACGGGATCTCGACCAGCCTGCCATTCGATGTGCAGCTCGAACTGGTGCACTCGATGCGGGGATTGGAAAACGCCCACATCCTGCGCCCGGGTTATGCGATTGAATATGACTACTTCGATCCGCGCGGTTTGAAATCCTCTTTGGAAACCAAAGCGATCCAAGGCTTGTTTTTTGCAGGTCAGATCAATGGCACCACCGGGTACGAAGAAGCGGCAGCTCAAGGCTTGCTTGCAGGACTGAACGCTGCGCTCTTCACCCAAGAGCGCGACGCCTGGACGCCGCGCCGCAATGAAGCCTACCTCGGGGTACTGGTCGACGACTTGATCACGAAAGGCGTGCAAGAGCCATACCGCATGTTCACCAGCCGTGCCGAGTACCGGTTAAGCTTACGTGAAGACAACGCTGACATGCGCCTGACCGAAATCGGGCGCCAGCTGGGGTGCATTGGCGATACGCAATGGGCATTGTTCGAGAAGAAACGCGAAGCCGTCGCGCGCGAACTGGAACGCCTCAAATCCACTTGGGTCAATCCCCGTCTCATCAACGAAGCCGAAGCAGAGCGCGTGCTGGGCAAGGCGATCGAGCGCGAGTACGCGCTTAATGATCTGCTGCGCCGCCCCAACGTGCGCTATGACACCCTGATGACGATGAAGGGGCCGGAGGGTCAAGCCCTAGCCGGACCTGGCGTAACCGATGAAGCGGTCAAGGAGCAAGTCGAAATCCAGGTCAAATACGCCGGCTACATCGATCGCCAGGCGCGCGAAGTCGAGCGGCATGACTATTACGAAAACCTGAAATTGCCTGCAAGCTTGGACTACATGGAAGTCCGGGGGCTGTCGATTGAAGTTCGGCAAAAGCTAAACAAGCATCGACCGGAAACACTGGGACAGGCGTCCCGCATTTCGGGGGTGACGCCTGCGGCAATTTCCTTGCTGTTGGTACATTTGAAAAAGGGGGGCTTCAAGGAATTTGCGGCAGCCTGACATGAGCACATTCGACCGAAATAAATTGCAACAGCAGTTATGCGACGGTGCACACGTGCTGCATCTGTCGCTCAGCGACGCGCAACTGTCGCAGCTGCTGGACTATCTCGCGTTGCTCGGCAAGTGGAACGGCGTGTACAACTTGACTGCCGTGCGCGACCCGATGCACATGGTGACGCAACACTTGCTCGATTCGCTCGCGGCGTTGCCTGCCTTCGCTAGCGCGCACCATATTCTCGATGTCGGTGCTGGTGGTGGCTTGCCCGGCATCGTCCTGGCCATTGCACGACCCGACATGAAAGTGTCGCTGATCGACACCGTGCACAAGAAAACGGCCTTTCTCACCCAAGTCAAGGCGGAACTGCAGTTAGCTAACGTCAATGTGTACACAGGCCGCGTCGAGCAGTTGCAGGTGCCGAAGTTCGACGTCATTACGTCGCGTGCATTCGCCGATCTGTCCGACTTCGTGCGTTGGTCGGGCCATCTGTTGCAGGAACATGGCTGTTTCATCGCCATGAAAGGTGTTGCGCCCAATGACGAAATCGCGCGCCTGCCTGCACCTTGGCAAGTTACCGAAGTACGCGCCTTGCAGGTGCCGGGCTTGGATGCTGAGCGCCATCTTGTCTTCATTCAACGCAAGGAGTCAGAGTGATCGACCTGTTTCACGCTATCGGCATTACCGATGTGCGTCAATTGATCATTGCCACCATGGTGTTTCTCATGCTGCCGGGCCCCGGGACATTTTGTGTTCTGACCTCCACTGGAAAACATGGCATGCGTGGCGGCTTTGCCGCCTTAGCTGGCTTGATGGTGGGCGATGTTGCTTTGATGTTTCTTGCGGCAATTGGCGTTGCGGCGCTGTTGCAGGCCAATTCGCTGTTGTTCAAAGGCATGCAGTATCTGGGTGCCGCCTATCTGGCCTACCTTGGTGTCAAGTTACTCATTGCAAAGCAGGAGCAGGGCGCTGCGGTAGTACCGTTTTCGAATGTCGCCGATTTTCGCCGCGGCTTTCTCGTTACGCTGGTCAACCCTAAGGCCATCGTGTTTTATATGGCGTTCTTTCCATTGTTCATCGACCCGGCCACCCATCGCGGCACCATGACTTTCGTGGCGATGGGGATGGTAATTTCCAGTTGTACCCTATTTTATGGCAGTCTATTAGTGCTTGTCGGCAATGTTGCCGCACGCAAGCTGTCGCACAATCGACGTATTGCTGCCTATGCATCGAAGGCAGCAGGCATTTTTCTGATCGGCTTTGGCATCAAACTTTCTACCAATTAAAACCACATGGCAAAAATCTTCTGCGTCGCCAATCAGAAAGGTGGCGTCGGCAAAACCACCACTGCCGTCAATCTTGCAGCCGGTCTGGCTCAGCTCGATCAGCGTGTGTTGCTGGTTGACCTTGACCCACAAGGCAATGCCACCATGGGCGCCGGCATCAACAAGTCCGAACTCGAAGCATCGGTCTATGAAGTATTGCTCGGGCTGGCTGATATCAAGACGGCATGCAAGACCGACGGCAATGGCGGCTTTCATGTGCTGCCTGCCAACCGCGAGCTGGCGGGGGCGGAAGTGGAAATGGTCGAACTCGATAACCGCGAAAAGCGCCTGAAAGACGCGCTGGCCACTGTGGACGCCGAATACGATTTCGTACTGATTGATTGCCCGCCCGCATTGTCGATGCTTACCCTCAACGGCCTGTGCGCCGCCCACGGCGTGATCATTCCGATGCAATGTGAATATTACGCGCTGGAAGGCTTGTCCGACCTGGTTAATACCATCAAGAAGGTGCACGCCAAACTCAATACCGACTTGAAAATCATCGGCCTGCTGCGCGTGATGTTTGACCCGCGCATGACATTGTCGCAACAAGTGTCGGCGCAACTTGAACAGCATTTCGGCGACAAGGTTTTCAAGACCATCATCCCGCGCAATGTGCGCTTGGCTGAAGCGCCTTCCTACGGCATGCCCGGCGTGTCCTTCGATCCGTCGTCGAAAGGCGCGCAAGCCTATATCGCGTTCGGGGCGGAAATGGTCCAGCGCATCAAATCCATGTAAATGAAGAAGCTTATGGTCACTAAAAAATCCAAAGGGCTCGGGCGCGGACTCGATGCATTGCTCGGCGGCTCATCCGACTTCGAAGAAGCCGTACCTAACATGCAAGGTGCACCCTCGACCCTGCATGTGGCGCAACTGCAGGCCGGCAAGTACCAGCCGCGTACCCGCATGGACGAGGGGGCATTGAATGAATTGGCCGCATCGATCAAGGCGCAGGGCTTGATGCAGCCAATCCTGGTGCGACCGCTGGTACCCAGCGGCACCGACAAATACGAAATCATCGCCGGCGAGCGCCGCTTTCGCGCCGCGCAGATCGCCGGTCTGAGCGATGTCCCGGTGCTGGTCAAGGATGTCGACGATCAGGCGGCGGCCGCCATGGCGTTGATTGAAAACATCCAGCGCGAAGACTTGAACCCGCTGGAAGAGGCGCAAGGCATCCAGCGCCTGATCACTGACTTCAGTTTCACCCATGAACAGGCCGCCGGCGCCGTTGGCCGCTCGCGCAGCGCAGTATCCAACCTGCTGCGCCTGTTAAACCTTGCCAAGCCGGTGCAAACCATGCTGATGGCTGGCGATATCGACATGGGCCATGCCCGCGCCTTGCTTGCCGTCGACGCCGCTACCCAGATCACGCTGGCAAATCAGATCGTCGCCAAACGCATGTCGGTGCGCGACGCGGAAAAGCTGGTGACAAAAACCGCCGAGCAGGCAACGGCTACACCGCGCAATGGCAAGGAAAAGTCGCGCGACATCGCCCGCTTGGAAGAAGAATTGTCCGATGCGCTCGCCACCCAGGTCGCGATCAAACTTGGCGCGAAGAACAAGGGCCAACTCGTCATTGATTTCGCGAACCTCGATGCACTGGATGAGTTGATTGCCAAGCTGCGAGGCGAGTAAGGCTATATTTCCCACCCCAGGAAGAATGAAAGGGCGGCAGGCCGCCGGCTCTTTTTTTGCTCGCGCTGAGGTGATTACCTCATGCGTAATTGGGGACAGGCTGTCATGCCATTAAGCTGGTAACGGTGCAGGGCATGGAAAGGCCATGGAAAGATGACGCTGGCACTACCGTAGTTTTACGGTAGGCGATTGCTCAAATTTCGTCGCGGCAAAGGTTTGACGCTCACTGTGGAAAACACTTATAATCCCGTGGTTTCACAAAAATGCACCACCAGGAAACACCGCGGCCCGTAGCGAGAGCCTGAATAGAACAAGGGCTCCACGGATTGCACGATTTTGGACCCTTATGCTGCGCATCGTCCTACTGCAATTTGCGACTACGGTCATCGCCGGACTGATTGCCGGCATGCTTGGCGGAGTGCATGCGCTGATTTCCGCGCTTCTGGGTGGGCTGTGCTGTGTGGTGCCGAATGGCTTGTTTGCCTTGCGACTGTTTACGAACGCGCAAAAGCCGGGCGCTGTCAATCCGATGACTTTTTTCATCGGCGAGTTTATTAAGATTGCATTGACCATTGCGCTGCTGGGCGCGGTGGTCTGGCTGTACCACGATTTGAACTGGCTGGCGCTGATCGCCGCCTTCATCGTGGCGCTAAAAAGTTACATCATCTTATTATTTAGGCACTGACATGGCAAACGAACTGGCTGAAGCAGCGGGCCACGCTGCAGAACACGCCCCTACTGCATCCGAATACATCGTCCATCACCTCGGACACCTCTCCACTCACCATCAAGAAAAGATCGTCGATTTTTCGATTATCAACATGGACACCATTTTCTGGTCCGTGTTCGTCGGCGTGCTCGGTTGCTTCTTGATGTGGCTGGCCGCCCGCAAGGCGACTTCTGGCGTGCCGGGCCGCTTCCAGGCTTTCGTCGAAATGGTCGTTGAAATGGTCGAAGACCAGTCCAAGTCGATTGTGCATGGTGACCGCAGCTTTATCGCGCCGCTGGCACTGACCGTGTTCGTCTGGGTAGCGCTGATGAACTCGCTCGACTTCCTGCCGGTTGATTTATTTTCCAGTATTTTCCGCTTGATCGGCATTGATATTCATCACCGCGTCGTGCCCACCGCCGATCTCAACGGCACCCTCGGCATGTCGCTCGGCGTGCTGGCGCTGATGATTTATTACAGCCTCAAGATCAAGGGCCTCGGCGGCTGGCTGCATGAATTGTTCGCCGCGCCGTTCGGCATCTGGCTGGCGCCGTTCAACCTGCTGCTGAACCTGATCGAATATGCCGCAAAAACCGTGTCGCTCGGTATGCGACTGTTCGGCAACATGTACGCGGGTGAACTGCTGTTCCTGCTGATCGCGCTGCTGGGTTCGATGGCCACCGCCTTCGGCTTCATCGGACAGGTGATCGCCGGCTCGATGTGGGCAATCTTCCACATCCTGATCGTGTTCCTGCAGGCCTTCATCTTCATGATGCTCACGCTCGTGTATATCGGCCAGGCCCACGAAGGCCACTAAAGAATCGAAAGATAGTAGCGGTAATTTTTTAGTTTTTTATTTTTAACCTTAACTTCCTGAAGGAAATCAAATGACTGACATCTCTTTTGTTGCTCTGGCTTGCGGCTTGATCATCGGCCTGGGTGCTATCGGTGCTTGTATCGGTATCGCTCTGATGGGTGGTAAGTACCTGGAAGCCTCCGCACGTCAGCCGGAACTGATGAACACCCTGCAGACCAAGATGTTCCTGCTCGCTGGTCTGATCGACGCGGCGTTCCTGATCGGTGTTGGTATCGCAATGCTGTTCGCATTCGCAAACCCGTTCATCGCGAAGTAATACGGCTTATAGCTGATTTCCATCCGCCGAACCCTTCTGGTTCGGCGCTCGTTATTCTGAGAAGGAAAACACCGTGAACTTAAATGCAACATTGTTTGCGCAGTTCGTGGTCTTCTTTGTCCTCGCGTGGTTCACGATGAAATTCGTGTGGCCGCCGCTGATGAAAGCGCTCGACGAGCGTGCGGAGAAGATCGCGAATGGTTTGGCTGCTGCCGACCGTGCCAAGACAGAGATGGCTGCCGCCGAAAAGCGCGCGCAGGCTGAACTGACTTCCGCCCGCGACGAAGGTCAAAAGCGCATCAGCGACGCTGAAAAGCGTGCTGCAGCGATTATCGAAGAAGCCAAGAAAACTGCATCCGACGAAGCCGCGCGCATTATCGCCGCTGCCAAGTCCGACGCAGAACAGCAAGTGATTCGTGCACGTGACGAACTGCGCGCGCAGGTCGCGACCCTCGCGGTCAAAGGCGCCGAGCAGATTCTGAAGCGTGAGGTAAATGCAGCGGCCCACGCCGACCTGCTGAACCAACTGAAGACTGAGCTGTAATCATGGCCGAACTCGCAACGATTGCTCGTCCTTACGCAGAAGCACTGTTCCGTGTAGCCCAATCTGGCAATCTCGCTGCCTGGTCCGACCTCGTGTCGGAAATGGCAGCCGTTGCCGCTCTCCCTGACGTCAAGTCTTTCGCCAGCAATCCGAAGATCCCGGATCAGCAGGTTGTCGAAACGTTCCTGTCGCTGTTGAAGTCCAAGGTATCCCCCGAAGCGAAAAACTTCGTCGGGATGCTGGTCGAAAACGGCCGTCTGACGCTGTTGCCGGAAATCGGCGCGCAGTTCCACGCATTGAAAAATGCCGCGCAAGGTGCAGCCGATGCGGAAATCACGAGCGCGTTCGAGTTAACCGGCGCACAAGTGAACGACCTGGTGGCGACGCTGGAGAAGAAATTTGGCCGCAAGCTCAACCCGTCCGTGAAAGTGGATAGTTCGCTGATCGGTGGCGTACGCGTGGCAGTAGGCGACGAAGTGCTGGATACCTCGGTACGCGCCAAGCTGCAGCAAATGTACACCGCCCTGGCGTCGTGAGCCTGTCACGCTAGCGTAAGCAGAGAAACAAATTTTAGGAGTTATTATGCAACTCAACCCGTCTGAAATCAGCGAACTGATCAAGAGCCGGATTCAAGGCCTTGGTGAAGGCGCTGAGATTCGCAATCAAGGCACGGTCATTTCCGTGACCGACGGTATCTGCCGCATCCACGGTCTGTCCGACGCGATGCAAGGCGAGATGCTGGAATTCCCGGGCAACACTTTCGGCCTCGCGCTGAACCTCGAGCGCGACTCCGTCGGCGCCGTTATCCTGGGTGAATACGAGCACATTTCCGAAGGCGACACCGTTAAGTGCACCGGCCGCGTGCTGGAAGTACCAGTCGGCCCGGAACTGCGTGGCCGCGTGGTCAACGCTCTGGGCCAGCCGATCGACGGCAAAGGTCCGGTCAACGCCAAGCTGACCGACGTGATCGAAAAAGTGGCACCTGGCGTTATCGCACGTCAGTCCGTGTCGCAGCCGATGCAAACCGGCTTAAAGGCAATCGACTCGATGGTGCCGATCGGCCGCGGTCAGCGTGAGCTGATCATCGGCGACCGTCAAACAGGTAAGTCCGCCGTTGCGGTTGATGCGATCATCAACCAAAAAGGCCAGAACATGACGTGTATCTACGTCGCGATCGGCCAGAAGGCATCGACCGTCAAGAACATCGTGCGCGCGCTGGAACAGCATGGCGCGATGGAATACACGATCGTGGTTGCCGCCAACGCTTCCGAATCCGCCGCTATGCAATACATCGCTGCGTACTCCGGTTGCACGATGGGCGAATACTTCCGCGACCGCGGTGAAGACGCACTGATCATTTATGACGATCTGTCCAAGCAAGCTGTGGCATACCGTCAGGTTTCGCTGCTGCTGCGCCGTCCGCCGGGCCGCGAAGCGTATCCGGGCGACGTGTTCTACCTGCACTCCCGTCTGCTCGAGCGCGCCGCTCGCGTGAATCCCGACTACGTCGAGAAGTTCACCAACGGCGCCGTCAAGGGCCAGACCGGTTCGCTGACCGCACTGCCGATCATCGAAACGCAAGCCGGCGACGTGTCCGCATTCGTTCCGACCAACGTGATTTCGATTACCGACGGCCAGATCTTCCTGGAGACCTCGCTGTTCAACTCCGGTATCCGTCCTGCGATTAACGCCGGTATTTCGGTGTCGCGCGTCGGTGGTGCAGCTCAGACCAAGGTCATCAAGAATCTGTCCGGCGGTATCCGTACCGACTTGGCGCAGTATCGTGAGCTGGCAGCGTTTGCGCAGTTCGCTTCGGACCTCGATGAAGCGACCCGCAAGCAGCTCGACCGCGGTGCACGCGTGACCGAATTGCTGAAGCAGACCCAGTACTCGCCGCTGCCGATTTCGCTGATGGGAGTATCGCTGTTCGCGGTGAACAAGGGTTATTTCGACGACATCGACGTGAAGCGCGTACTGGCATTTGAAGCAGGCCTGCATAACTTCATGAAGACTAGCCACGCTGCTCTGTTGAAGAAGATTGAAGACACCAAGCAACTCGATAAAGACGGCGAAGCAGAACTCGCCGCCGCGATTGCCGCCTTCAAGAAAACCTTCTGATCACCGGGCTAAGGAGTAATTACTCATGGCTGCAGGCAAAGAGATACGCGGCAAGATCAAGAGCGTAGAAAGTACGAAGAAGATCACCAAGGCGATGGAAATGGTCGCCGCATCCAAAATGCGCAAGGCGCAGGACCGGATGCGCTCGGCCCGTCCGTACAGTGACAAGATTCGTAATATCGCCGCTCACTTGTCGCAAGCCAATCCAGAGTACACGCATCCGTTCCTGGTTCAGCAAAACGAAGCAAAGACGGTGGGCATCATCGTCGTCACGACCGACAAGGGTCTGTGCGGCGGCATGAACACCAACGTGCTGCGGATGGTGACCAACAAGGTGCGTGAACTCGAAGGTCAAGGCATCAAGACCGAAGCAGTCGCGATCGGTAACAAGGGTCTCGGCTTCCTCAATCGCATTGGCGCCAAGGTCGTGTCGCAGGCTGTGCAGCTCGGCGATACGCCGCATCTGGACAAGCTGATCGGCCCGGTCAAGGTGCTGCTCGATGCGTACGTGGAAGGCAAACTGGACGCGGTCTACCTGTTCTACACCAAGTTCATCAACACGATGAAGCAAGAGTCGAAGATGGATCAGCTCCTGCCTCTGGCGTCCGAAAAGATGGAAGCGGACAAGACGTCACTGGCATGGGATTACATCTACGAGCCGGATGCGCAAAGTGTGATCGATGAACTCCTGGTGCGTTATGTCGAAGCGCTGATTTACCAGTCCGTCGCGGAAAACATGGCGTCCGAGCAATCGGCGCGTATGGTCGCGATGAAGGCAGCGTCCGACAACGCAGGTAACGTGATCGGCGAGCTGAAACTGGTCTATAACAAGACCCGTCAGGCCGCGATTACCAAGGAACTGTCCGAGATCGTCGCCGGTGCGGCAGCGGTTTAACTAAAAGAATTAACTTATATTGAAGGAACGAAAATGGCTGATGGCAAAATCGTTCAGTGTATCGGCGCCGTGGTGGACGTAGAGTTCCCGCGTAACGCGATGCCCAAGGTGTACGACGCCTTGAAAATGGAAGGCTCCGAGCTGACCCTGGAAGTGCAGCAGCAGCTGGGTGACGGCGTGGTCCGTACCATTGCGCTGGGCTCTTCCGAAGGTCTGCGCCGCGGCATGATGATCAAGAACACCGGCGCACCGATCTCCGTGCCGGTTGGTCCGGCAACGCTGGGCCGCATCATGGACGTGCTGGGCAACCCGATCGACGAGCGCGGTCCGGTCAATGCAGCAACGACCGCATCGATCCACCGCAAGGCTCCGGCGTACGACGAACTGTCGCCGTCGCAGGAACTGCTGGAAACCGGCATCAAGGTGATCGACCTGGTGTGCCCGTTCGCCAAGGGTGGTAAGGTCGGTCTGTTCGGCGGTGCAGGTGTGGGCAAGACCGTGAACATGATGGAACTGATCAACAACATCGCGAAGGCGCACTCGGGTCTGTCCGTGTTTGCCGGCGTGGGTGAGCGTACTCGTGAAGGTAACGACTTCTATCACGAAATGGCTGACTCGAAGGTCGTCGACCTCGAGAACCTGGGCAACTCCAAGGTTGCGATGGTGTACGGTCAGATGAACGAGCCGCCGGGTAACCGTCTGCGCGTGGCGCTGACCGGTCTGACCATTGCGGAATCGTTCCGTGATGAAGGCAAGGACGTTCTGTTCTTCGTCGATAACATCTACCGTTACACGCTCGCCGGTACCGAAGTGTCCGCGCTGCTGGGCCGTATGCCTTCCGCGGTGGGTTACCAGCCGACGCTGGCCGAAGAAATGGGCCGCCTGCAAGAGCGTATTACGTCGACCAAGACCGGTTCGATTACGTCGATCCAGGCCGTGTACGTGCCAGCCGACGACTTGACCGACCCGTCCCCGGCGACCACCTTCGCCCACTTGGACTCCACCGTGGTTCTGTCGCGTGACATCGCTGCGCTCGGTATTTATCCGGCGGTTGACCCGCTCGACTCGACCTCGCGTCAGCTCGACCCGAACGTCGTCGGCGCAGAGCACTACGAGACCGCACGCGCTGTCCAGGGTACGCTGCAGCGCTACAAGGAATTGCGCGACATTATCGCGATTCTGGGCATGGACGAACTGGCACCGGAAGACAAGCTGGTGGTGGCACGCGCTCGTAAGATGCAGCGTTTCCTGTCGCAGCCGTTCCACGTTGCTGAAGTGTTTACCGGCTCGCCCGGTAAGTACGTTTCGCTGAAGGACACGATCAAGGGCTTCAAGATGATCGCTTCGGGCGAACTCGATCACCTGCCGGAACAAGCGTTCTACATGGTCGGCACGATCGAAGAAGCAATCGAAAAAGCCAAGAAGATCCAGTAATGCTGCTTAGCTCATCTTCCGGCAGGAAGATGAGCTTTAGAAGCGGTCTGGTCTTCAGACGAACAACAAAGGTTCTAACATGGCACACACTATTCACGTAGACGTCGTCTCTGCCGAAGAAGAAATCTTCGCCGGCGAAGCCGAGTTCGTCGCGTTGCCGGGTGAAGCGGGCGAGCTGGGTATCTATCCCCAGCACACGCCGCTGATCACGCGCATTCGGCCGGGTGCGGTGCGCATCAAGGTGCCGGGCCAGGCGGAAGATGAATTTGTCTTCGTCGCCGGCGGCATTCTCGAAGTGCAACCGCACGGTGTCACCGTGCTGGCCGATACCGCAATCCGCGGTCACGACCTGGACGAGGCAAAGGCGGCTGAAGCGAAGAAATTGGCTGAAGAAACGTTGTCGAACAAGGACTCGAAAATCGATTATGCGAAAGCGCAGGCTGAATTGGCTGCCGCAATTGCACAGTTGGCAGCAATCGAGAAGTTGCGCAAGAAACGATAACGGATGCAGGCAGTACAATGAAAGGCAGCTTCGGCTGCCTTTTTTTGTTTGGGTGCCCGCCGCGCTTCTCGCTGCCCGGCATGGACTGCACCGAAACGTCGTTTTATATCGATGTGTAATGCGGGATTCCTATGATGCTGGATGCAGACGCGATTCGAGCCTTGCTTACCGAAAGCCATACGATTGCGGTGGTCGGCCTTTCCACCAAACCCGAGCGGCCAAGCTACGACGTGGCGAAGTACCTGCAGCTGCACGGCTACCGTATCGTCCCGGTCAATCCGATGCATGCGGGCGAGCATATCCTCGGCGAATATTGCCATGCCACGCTGACGCAGGCTGCCGCCGCGCTCAAGAGCGCCGGGGCGCGGATCGACATCGTCGACTGCTTCCGCAAGTCGGAGCATGTGGCGCCGGTCGTCGATGAAGCCATTGCCGTCGGCGCGCGCTGCGTGTGGATGCAGCTGGGCGTGATCGACCATGACGCCGCTGCCAAGGCGCAGGGCGCGGGCCTGATCGTGGTGATGGACAAGTGCATTAAGATCGAACATGCGTTCGTCACGCGCTGAATGCCCGCGCATTCATGCCTAGCCCGTCAGCCTGCCATCGATGCGCCGCTACCTGCCTGAACTGATTGCCTTGCCGCTGTTGCCCGTTCTGGTGGCGCAGGGGCGCCGCACGCGCCGTATCACGCCGCGCCTGCCCGAAGCAGGCGGACCATGCGCCGGTATTGCCGGCAGCGATGCAGGCAAGCCGCTGTCCCTGCTGACGGTCGGCGAGTCGCCGGTGGCAGGCGTGGGCGTCGCCACGCATGAAGAAGCGATCACTGGCCAGCTCGCGCGCGCCTTGTCAGCGCGCCTTCAACGGCCTGTCCACTGGCACGCCTGCGGCCGCAACGGCGCCACCGCCCGCGAGGCGCTGCAGCAGGTCGTTCCATCCATTCCCGCGCAGGCGGTCGACATCGCACTCGTTGCGTTCGGGGTCAACGACACCACCGCATTCCGGCCGGTGCGCCGCTGGCAGTCCGATCTGCGCGACTTGCTGCAAGCCGTCGATGCACGCTGTGCCCCACGCCTGCTGCTGCTGTCCGGCGTGCCGCCAGTCGCCCGTTTCCCCGCATTGCCGCAGCCGCTACGCTGGGTCATGGGCCTCAAGGCGAGCGCGCTCGACTGCGCCGTGCGCGAACTGGCGCCGAGCCTGGCGCGCACCTTGTACGTTGCGCTCGAGCTGGCCACGCATGATGTGCGCATGATGGCGAGCGACGGCTACCATCCTTCGGCCATCGGATGTGCGGCGTGGGCCGATCTGCTGGCCGACGCTTGCCTATCGCATTGGCGCGACAGCAGGGAAGGGCACATACCTTTTTCGTGATTTTGCCTATGGGTATCGTGTTTTCGTGATCTGGATCCGCCCCGGGTCGGCGATAATGGCGGATTCATGAAAGAGATGCCATGACCACCAACTTCGCTCCCCTCAAGAACGACATGTTCCTGCGCGCCTTGCTGCGCCAGCCGACCGATTACACGCCGCTGTGGCTGATGCGCCAGGCAGGACGCTACCTGCCCGAGTACTGCGCCACCCGCAAGCGCGCCGGCTCCTTCCTGGGCCTGGCAAAAAGCCCCGACTACGCCACCGAAGTCACCCTGCAGCCGCTGGACCGCTACGCGCTGGACGCCGCCATCCTGTTTTCCGACATCCTCACCGTGCCCGATGCCATGGGCCTGGGTCTGTATTTCGCGGAAGGCGAAGGCCCCAAGTTCGAGCGCCCGCTGCGCGATGAAAAGGCAGTCATGGCCCTGCAAGTGCCGCCACCGGGCGCGCTGCAATACGTGTTCGACGCCGTCACCCAAATCCGCACCGAATTGAACGGCCGGGTGCCGCTGATCGGTTTTTCCGGCAGCCCCTGGACGCTGGCCTGCTACATGGTCGAAGGTGGCGGCTCGGACGACTTCCGCACCGTCAAGACCATGCTGTACAACCGGCCCGACCTGATGCACCACATCCTGAAGACCAATGCGGCAGCGGTGGCGGCGTACCTGAATGCCCAGATCGACGCCGGGGCGCAGGCCGTGATGATTTTCGATACCTGGGGCGGGGCGCTGGCCGATGGCATTTATCAACAGTTTTCGCTAGCCTACATGCGCGAGGTCGTGGCCCAGCTTAAGCGCGAGCAGGACGGCGTCAAGATTCCGGCGATCGTATTCACCAAGGGCGGCGGCTTGTGGCTGGAGGAAATTGCCGACATCGGCGCCGACGCGGTGGGACTGGACTGGACGGTGAATCTGGGGGCGGCGCGGGCCAAGGTCGGGCACAAGGTGGCGCTGCAGGGCAACCTCGACCCGAACGTGCTGTTTGCCGGCGCCGAGCAAATCCGGGCGGAAGTGCGCAAGCTGCTGGCATCGTTCGGCCAGCCGCAAGCCGGGGCCGGGCATGTCTTCAACCTTGGCCA
>NZ_JWJG01000028.1:3020198-3079309 GCF_000818395.1 Noviherbaspirillum autotrophicum
TGCAGGAGCAGGAGCAGGTGCAGGAGCAGGTGCAGTGGTGGTCGAACTGGAGTAATCACACACCTTGACCTGATTCGGAAGGGGATCGCCACCGAAAGCTTCATTGCCGCAGCCGATACTGTCGGTGGCGGTGCGGTACAGCCAAGTTCCATCACCGCCATAGCGAACCTGACGGGTGCCGCTAAAGGTGCAAGTATTGTATTCACTTGCGCAGCGAGTCCAGCTCGTCGTGTTTTTAACGACTTTGCGTGCCGCCACTTGGGACTGCGAATCTGCCGATCCAGCGTCCGTCAAGGCATCTCCGGATCCGCCACCGCAGGCTGCGACCAGAACTGAAGCACATATAGTTGATATTGTCGGCATGGGCGCACGACGAAGATAGTGTTTTAACATCGCAGACTTCCTAAAATGGTCCCACTGTTTCCAATTGGTAAGACCTTGGAGAAGGCTGCTAACTGAAAGTTCCTGGTCGCAACAAGAATTATTTCCTCAATTCAATTAAGCGCTATCGATAGTGAAAAACAATGTCTAGCCATGGCCATTTTGGCTGCTATGGTTTGTCTTTTTCTGTTCCTGTAGTTGCGTCCCGTGCATATCGGCACACAAATCACAACACGCGATGATGTTTTTCGTGCAAATCGTGCTGCCGTTACATAAGAAAAATATGAGCGACGATGGGCCTCGATATGGTGCCGCTTTCAAAGTTCTGTCCGTTGCGCTTTATCAAAATGAAAACGTAACAGGCAGCAATACTTAGGCCCTGACAGCGATCTTGCGCTTGATATTTCCATTTCGTAATTCGTAATTCGATCGGGTCGGAGTGTCGGAGGGCCACTTGGTCATCCCGCAAAATCATGCAATTTGAATAAGAACCATATAGGCTCTCGACGATATTTATGGGCTTAGCACCCTACTTAGTCCGATCATTTGGCGATTTAGTCGCGTCTCGCGACAAGAGTGGCGGTCGTGTATGCATCATCAATTACCACCGGATACTGAGCGCGCCGGACCCTTTCTTTGAAAGCGAACCGGATGTGAAAACCTTTCGCTGGCACATGGAATTGTTGGCGAACTGCTTTAACGTGCTCCCGTTGGACGTTGCTTTGAAAGCCCTATCTTCTGGAGACGTGCCTCCTCGTGCTGTTTGCATCACGTTCGATGACGGCTACCGCAGTATCCATGATTTCGCGCTTCCGATTCTGCGTGAATTCGGATTGCCGGCAACCGTGTTTGTTACTACCGGAACAGTGGATGGCGGCACCATGTGGAACGATACGATTACAGAGGCAATTCGCCGCTTCCCTGGCAAGCAACTGGATTTGCGTGATATTGGCTTAGGGCAATATTCGGTTGCGACTGTCCATGAACGCAAGCACGTCGTTGGCGAGGTCACTAGGCATTCCAAATATTTATGCCCGCAGGAGCGTCTTAGCATTACCGGGAAGTTGGAAAACTTGGCAAACGCACCTCTTCCGAATGTGATGCTCTCCCGTGAAATGATCTTCAATCTCGCGCAGAACGGTATTGAGATTGGTGGCCATACTATTTCTCACCCGATTCTCACGAAAGTTGATAACGAGCAAGCCAGAGAAGAAATACGAGAAGGCAAACAGCAGCTTGAAGCAATCACACGAAAAAGTGTGCGATTTTTTGCTTACCCAAATGGCAAGCCCAAGGTCGATTTCGACCATCATCATGTTCAAATGGTCAAGGACGCCGGCTATAGCGCTGCCTTTACCACCGTAATTGGGCCTGCTACCGCAAGTCATGATCGATTTCATCTGCCACGAAGTCGGCCGTGGGACACGAACCCGCTAATGTTTTCGTCACGGCTATTAGCTTGGCTTGCAGGAAAGGCAATTTAATGTCCGCCTTACTCTTATTAATAGAGAAAAATCCTGCTTTGGTTGCGCGGATGACGTCGCTTCAACGAATTGATTCTGGATTGGCATTTGCCAATTTTCTTTACCTATTATAGGAGCTGCGCATGGCCAGCATGACATTAAGAGGTGAACTGGTTCCGGCTTCGCCACAGTTTAGCGTCGTGATCATCGCGTACAACAGCGAACCTTTCTTGATCGAAACGGTGCAGTCAGCACTCTCGCAGGATTTGCCAGATGTTGAAGTCATTGTGGTGGATGATGGATCGCGACGACCAGTCACTGAAACGTTGTCGCATGCAACACTCTCGCGTTGCATCGTGATTCAAAAAGAGAATGGAGGTATTGCCGCTGCGCGCAATACCGGTATTCGTGCTTGTCGCAGTCCATATGTCGCATTGCTA
Source organism: Noviherbaspirillum autotrophicum (assembly GCF_000818395.1). Lineage (GTDB taxonomy): Bacteria > Pseudomonadota > Gammaproteobacteria > Burkholderiales > Burkholderiaceae_D > Noviherbaspirillum > Noviherbaspirillum autotrophicum. The sequence continues at coordinate 3,022,483 of NZ_JWJG01000028.1, forward strand.
GATGGTGACGATTGTATGTTGCCGCACCATTGTCGCACTGCGTTGCAATGCTTTCGCGCTAATCCTGATATCGATGTAGTCGTCCCTGACGCCTATATTCTTGCGACAAATGTTGCACGGTGTACTGTGAAGCATTCTTCCCGTTATCCACGAACGAAGCCGATTACATTTAATAATTTTGTAACGGGAGTTAGCCCTTTGGCTGGCTGGTCGTCGATGCGACGCAACTGCTTCGACCGGTTTTGTTATCTGGATGATGAATTCCGTAATGGTGGGGAAGATTTTCACCATTTTGCAAAGCTGCTTGCGATGGGCGCTAATTTCGCCTATCTCCCAGAACCAACCTACGAGTATCGGCGTCATGATGGATCGATAACATTCTCGCAGCCGATCCACATGGCAAAGTGTATCTTGCGGGCGATTGAGAAGCTGGTAGTTGAGCCGATCTTTACCAACGAAATGCTGGAACTGCTTAGCGATTACCGATTTAAGACAACGCAATTACTTGCTTGGTATCATTTTCGGGAAAGCTTTTCAAAACGCGACTTCAGTGTCGCAGCAAAATGGCTTCCATCCATTCAGAGTCGATTCCTTCCCAGCCATGCATCACGGGTCAAATTTTTTTGTGCAGTGCTGTTTATGAAAGTTTTTCTGCGCGTTGGATCGCGGGGATGAATTGCCATTGGCAGAGATGAGAAAAGATGGAGAAGAAAAGGGTAGTGCTGAGTTGCTCCAAGAGAATTATTTTGGCAGGAGAGCCGGAAAAAATGTTTGTACCTTAAGAACAATCTGCTAAATATCCAATCGACGGACAGAGATATGGTATGCCTCGACCCCGAAAACTCATGAGTCTTTGTTGGCCACAGCCCAATACATTGTGAGTATCGAGAAGCAGCAATGACTCAGGGGGCGATTGTTCCGAAGAGATCGCATTCCTCAAGAATTATATTAATTCGGAACAACTTGAGACGCTTGCTCAGCCTTTGTTTTTGTATAAGAAGGACTACGGAAAATATCTAATGCAGATATTGGCCGACAGGGTTTTCTAGGGCCTAGCGCGCTGGCAGACTGTGCAACCACTCCAAGGTGATGCCTATTACCTGTTCCCGCCAGTCTCGGCGCGCGAATGTGTGATTTGCCCCCCGCAGATCGAACCGCTGCACACGCGATGCATGCATCAACTTGCGCCAAGAAGACGTACCCTGTGCTAGTTCTCTGAACTCTTGCGCAGTCAGGTCGTTCTCGCTCAGGATAATCAGCACTTTCCCTGAAAACTGCGTCAATCCGTAATGGAGCCGATCCGGAAGCGACATGCCTCCATTAGTATCCGTGCTTGCATTCGATGTGCTGAAGGCGCAATGGACCATTGTTCGCAGTGAGTGCATTGCTGCATAGGTCTGGAACTCACCGCGCATAATTTTCCTCCATAGCGCGGGGTCCGTCAGGCGTGTGCGGTAGTAATGCTTGAGATGCGCCTTTGCTGCGCCTTGCTCCGTATGCGCCCAGGGATTCACCAGCACCATCCCGCTGACACGCGCATCGCGGTATGCATAGAATAGCGATGCAGAGGCACCGTCGCATAAACCCCACATAACGACTTCGCAAATCGATGGGATGGCTGCCAGAAGTTGGTCAACCGCGACGCGCAGGTCATCGTCCACCCGCTCGAAATTGCGAGGCTCGCCCTCACTGTCGCCCATGCCGCGATAATCGAACCGCAGCACGGGATATCCATGTGATGCGAGTGCGCGTGCAAGCAGAACAAACTGCCGATGACTACCGGCCCGATATTGTGGGCCGCCCACGACAATGAGTACTGCGCGGGAGCGAGGTTGCCGCGGGACGCTGAGGATGCCATACAACGCAGCATCGTGGCAGGAAAAGCAGAGCGGGCGTTCTTCGACTGTCATGCTATTGCTTCCCGGAGCAGCTGCACGGACGTTGAAATCAATGCCGGGCATTCGACGACTTCCCGCGTTCCCCAGAAACTGGGGCCGGCAATGGATTGCACGCGCACATCGATCCCTCGGTCTATCCATGCGTTGACAGTGTCCATGCGCGCCGCAGGAATCGAAGCATTTTCGCTTCGCGTCATTTCGAGCCAATGCACCGGGCAGGGCAGCCCGTCTAGCGTGCCCAGGTCGATATGATCGAAATCTGCAACCAGCGCCGGGGGCAATTCATACCCGCCTACCTCGACTATTTTTCCTTCCTTGAGTGCTGTGCGCAACGTTTGTACTGTTCCGCCTTCCAGTGCCTCTGTAGCCACCATATCCGCTGCCTGGCGCATGCGCAGCAGCTGGGTGACGTACTGCTCGCCCGAAATTATCGGTTGCCAGGCAATGCAGCCCTCTACCGGATAAGGACTGCTGCGTGCAAGCTCAATGGCCAGCGTTGCGCCCAGTCGCAGCCCCCAAAGAATGATGCGTGACGATGCGTGATGACGCACCCACGCGATCGCGTGCACGAGGTCTTGCTTCCAGATTTCCCACTGTGCATCGCGCAAATCGCCGCTGCTGTCCCCGCATCCGAAAAGGTCGATTTGCAGCACGGCGAAGCCGATAGCGGTAAACGCTCTTGCCTGTTGCGCGGCCATGCGGCGCGACATGTTCATTTCTTCGCCGAACGGCGGCACATAAATGATCGCTCCGCGGCATTCAGTTTGTGGCGCCGGTGCATGGAAGAGCACAAATCGCCTGCCTGGAGAAGCGTCAAGAAAAAAGGGGCGCGCCGGTACTTGCAGTGCGCTCATTGCATGCATTTGCGCTCAATCACTGCGGACAAGGTTCCGACGGTTTCGAAGACGTCTGCATTGATGTCGTCATCCTCAAAAACGATGCCGAAGTGGTCTTCTATGGCGGTAATCACGCTGACGACGGCCATCGAGTCCAGTTCCGGCAGGCTGCCAAGTAATCGGGTATTTGCGGCCAGTGTGGCAGCGCGCTCTCCCAGACTTAATGCGTCGGCAAGGATAGCTTTGACTTGTTCGATTGATTGCATGGATGGCTCCGCAATGACGGCGTTAGCGTTGCATGCATTGGCCGGCGCAAAGCCAATTTCATAAACGCCGGGCAGCGAGCGGTGAATGAATGCGGTAAGCCAATGCAGTTGGGTATGTTGCCTCGAACAAAATTCCGTCCGTTGCGGTTTATCAAAACGTCAACATAACAGGCAGCAATACTTAGGCCCTGACAACGATCTTGTACAAAGCCTGTTACTGCCGAAGGAGAATCCCTTGCTTACCCGTGAATCGCTCTCGCCTGATATCCAGTCCGTCATCGACACCCAGTTGGCGCGTATCTCGCAATTGGACAATACCGCCGACGATGACGCTAAGGTTGTCGCCGTGGTCGGACTTGGGTATGTGGGGCTGCCCCTTGCGGTTGCCTTCGGCAAGCACGTGCACACGGTAGGTTTCGACTTGTCTGATTCTAAAGTCGAGAATTACCGTCGCTTTGTCGACCCGACGGGCGAAGTATCGACGGAGGAGTTGCGCGCCGCCCGCAAACTGGAGTGCAGCACCGATCCAGCCTGCCTGGCGCAAGCGGACTTCATCATCGTTGCCGTTCCAACTCCAGTCGATATCGCTCACCAGCCCGACTTTACGCCGCTTATCGGCGCCTCCCAGTCGGTCGGCAAGCACATGAAACGCGGAGCGATCGTGGTGTATGAATCGACCGTGTATCCAGGGGCCACGGAGGAAGTGTGCGTTCCTATCCTGGAAAAGTATTCTGGTATGCAATGGAAAAAAGATTTCCATGTCGGTTTTTCGCCAGAGCGTATCAATCCTGGCGACAAGGAACACACGCTGGCATCCATCGTCAAGATCGTCTCCGGAGACGATGAAGAAACACTGCAGCAGGTTGCCCGCCTGTACGAACGCGTGGTGGCAGCGGGCGTGCACCGTGCGTCCAGCATTAAGGTCGCTGAATCCGCGAAGGTGATCGAAAATACGCAGCGTGACCTTAACATCGCGCTGATGAACGAGCTCGCCATTATCTTCGACAAGCTCGGTATTGATACGTTGGAAGTACTCCAGGCAGCGGGCACCAAATGGAATTTCCTCAATTTTCGGCCCGGCCTCGTCGGAGGGCATTGCATCGGTGTCGACCCGTATTACCTGACGCACAAGGCGGAAATGATCGGCTACCACCCGCAAGTTATTCTCGCCGGGCGGCGCATCAACGACGGCATGGCGAAATTCGTCGCCGAGAAGACCGTGAAGGAACTGATTCGTGCCGGCTTCCCTGTCAAGGGGAGCAAGGTCAACGTGCTCGGCCTGACGTTCAAGGAAAATTGCCCTGATCTGCGCAACTCCAAGGTTGCCGACCTGGTGCAGGAGCTCAAATCCTACGGCGTCGAGGTGTATGTCCACGATCCGGTGGCCGCTCCGGAAGAAGCCGAGCACGAGTATGGCGTGAAATTGGTCGCTTGGGATGAACTGCCGCGCGCGGAGGCCGTCATCGCCGCGGTTGCCCATCGCGACTTGCTGGCGCGCCCGATCTCTGAAATCCATGCAAAGCTCGCAGACAAAGGCTGCTTCGTCGACGTGAAATCGCAGTTCGATTCGAAGACGCTCGAGAGTGCAGGTATTAGCGTGTGGAGACTTTGATGGAGTTTCCAAACAGTGCCGCATATCCCGCCCGCTACGAGCAGCTGCGTCGCCATTTGCAGTCGCACCGCTACCACTGGCTTGTCACTGGAGTAGCCGGCTTCATAGGCTCGTCCCTGCTGGAAGCCTTGCTGGGCCTGAACCAGAAAGTCACCGGCATCGACAATTTTTCGACCGGTTACCGGTATAACCTCGATCTGGTTCGCGAGTCGGTCGGGACGGATGCGTGGGAGAATTTTCAATTCATGCCCGGCGATATCCGAATGCTGGAGGATTGTGTTCGTGCATGCCAGGGCGTTGATTACGTATTGCATGAAGCTGCACTTGGCTCCGTGCCGCGCTCGCTTCACGATCCGATCCTGACGAACGCGAATAACGTCACCGGCTTCCTGAATGTGCTGGTGGCAGCGCGTGACGCGCGGGTGAAACGCTTTGTCTATGCGGCATCCAGCTCGACCTATGGCGATCATCCGGGTCTGCCCAAAGTGGAGTCGGCGATTGGCAAGCCGCTGTCGCCATATGCAGTGACCAAATACGTCAACGAGCTGTATGCCGACGTATTTGCGCGCTGCTACGAGGTCGAGTCGATCGGCCTACGCTACTTCAATGTCTTCGGTCCGCGTCAGGACCCCAACGGCGCTTATGCGTCGGTCATCCCGCAATGGATTGCTGCCCTGATCAATGAACAGCCGGTCAACATCAATGGCGACGGCCATACCAGCCGCGATTTCTGTTTTATCGACAATGTTGTTCAGGCGAATCTGCTCGCCGCATTGAGCGATAACCCGCGCGCGGTCAACCAAGTGTACAACGTGGCGCTGAACGATCGCACCAGCCTCAATGAGCTGTATGAAATGATGCGCGCGGAATTGATCGAATCCGTTCCAGGATTACGCGATCATCGTCCCCAATACCGGCCCTTCAGGGATGGCGACGTGAGGCATTCACAGGCGGATATTTCCAAGGCCAGGGAATTGCTCGGATTCGAGCCAACGGATCGCATCCGTGGCGGCCTGAAAAAGACCATTGCATGGTACAAGGAGCATCTCGCGGTGACTTGCTGAGCAGGAGATGGCGAATGGAACGCGTGGTGGTCTACGACAGTTTCGACAGCCTGCCCGCATCCTGCCAGACGCTGTTTCAGCGTAGTTGCGCGCAGGCAGGCGTTTTTCTGAGCCTGCCATGGTTTCGGACGCTTGCGGCCGGCGCTTTCAAAGAGTCTCTGGTTCGCATCTATGCGCTTCAATCCGACGCGAACCAGAGTGTTCATGCGCTGCTGCCGATGCGGGTCCTTATCTTAGCCGGCCGGTTTTTTTCTGTGCGACAGCTTACTGCGGCGGCGAATTTCTACACGCCGCTCTTTGGCCCATTGGTCGCCGGCTCCGTGCCTGTGCCGAGCAGTTTGAGGCGGTTGGCCAGGGAAATGGCGGCCGACCCGGGATGCTGGGATACCGTGGCGATATATCCGATGGATCGCGACAGCACGGTCTATGCTGCAATGCAGTCGGCCTTTCGGAGAGCAGGCATGGCTGTCCAGTCATACCGGTGCTTCGCCAACTGGTACCTGAAGGTAGACGGGCGTTCATATGACGAATATGCCGCGAGCCTGCCGCCACAACTTCGCAATACACTGAAACGCAAGGCGAAGCAGCTTCCTGCCGATCGGTTTTACATGGAAATCATCACTGACGGCAACGATCTGGAACGCGGCATACGCGCTTACCATGCCGTCTATCAGGCTAGCTGGAAGCAGCCGGAAGCCTTCCCGCAGTTCATGCCCGGGCTTATCCGCACCTGTGCCAGTGAGGGATGGCTGCGGCTGGGCGTTGCCTATATCGATGGACAACCGGCGGCCGCTCAAGTATGGATCGTCGCTGGCGGCGTGGCATCGATTTACAAGCTGGCATACGACCAAGATTTTGCAAAGTATTCCGTTGGAACATTGTTAACTGCGCATCTGATGCGGCACGTGATCGACCTCGATCGCGTGCGGGAAGTAGATTTCCTGTCCGGCGATGATGCCTACAAGAGCGATTGGATGTCGCACCGGCGGGAGCGCTGGGGCCTCATGGCGTTCAATCTGCGTAGCTTCAAGGGCATAATACTTGCCGTTGTGCATCTCGCTGGACGTCCTTCGAAGAACTTTCTGTTACGCCCGCTAAAATGGGGAAGGGCGGTGGGTAATCGGATATTTTCCGGGAAATTCTTTTCAGGCAAGCGCGATTCGCTTCAAGCTTGAGCCGCTGCAGTCATCTGAATGGCACAAGGGGAACCAGCAGACGGACAAGGCTATAATTCTGCAGGCGCGAAACTGTGCTCCCCATGAAATACGCATATCTGGCTGCCTTGCGGCCGGCCTTATTCGACGAACCGCTTTTGTGAAACTGCGCCAGACCGCTACCCATGTTGTGTTGGCCCTGTTGCTGCTGCTGTCGCAGCAGTTGGGGATAGCGCACGCGGTTTCCCACCTAACGACGCAGAGTACCTCCGGCGTTGCACAGCAAAAGCAGCTGCCGCCGGAATTGCAATGCGATCAATGTCTCGCATTCGCGGCCATCGGCTCGGCTGTCAATGCGGCACCGCATGCATTTTTCATCGGCCTTGCCGCCAACCCATTTGAGGTTGGTCTCGCGCCTTTCAGGCTGCTTCCTCCCACCATCCGCGCCTTCGATTCGCGCGCTCCACCTGTCGTCGTTCGTTAAGCGCTATTGAAGATCGGGCCCGCGCGCCATGCCGCGCAGGTTCTGCTTTGCTTTTCACCGACAGGAATTCAACATGTTGAAACACACCGTACTGGCGGCGGCGCTGGCTGCGGCCTTTGGCGCGCCATTCTCCGCCCGTGCCGCGGGCGACAAGGAACTGGCGCAACTGCGCGAAGAAATCCGGCAGATGAAGCAGGATTACGAAGCGCGCATCCAAGCACTGGAAAATAGGCTGCAGGCGGCCGAAGCGCAAGCCGTGCCGACGCCGGCCGGGCAGCCACCGGCGCCGGCTGCTGGCGCCACGGCAAATGCCAATGCCTTCAATCCTGAAATGTCCCTCATTCTTGGCGGTACCTATGCCAACTTGCAGCAAGATCCAAGGCAGTTCCGCATCCAGGGCTTCGTGCCGGGTGGGGAAGACATCGGGCCGGGCGCGCGCAGCTTCAACCTCGGCGAATCGGAGCTGACGCTGCGCGCCAACATCGATCCGCAGTTCGCCGGGCAGATGACCTTCGCGCTGGCAGCCGACAACAGTGTCGGCGTCGAGGAGGCATTTTTCCGCACGCGGGGGCTGTCGAACGGCCTCAACTTGAAGGGCGGCCGCTTCCTGTCGGCGATCGGCTACCTCAACAGCCAGCACGCGCATGCCTGGGATTTCGTCGATGCGCCGCTGGCATACCAGGCGTTTTTCGGCGGCCAGTTCAGGCCCGATGGCGTGCAGCTGACGTGGCTGGCGCCGGCCGAGCGCTTCGTCGAGCTGGGCGTCGAAGCCGGCAACGGCGCGGCCTTCCCCGGTAGCGACCGCAACAAGAACGGGATCGGCTCGTCGGCGTTGTTCGCCCATGTCGGCGACGACATCGGCGACAGCGCGAGCTGGCGGCTGGGCGCATCCTTGCTGCATACGAGCGCGGCGCAGCGCAGCTTTGACGACGGCGGCGTGACCAGCGCCTTCAGCGGCCGCTCCAATACCTGGATCGTCGATGGCATCTACAAGTGGGCGCCGAACGGCAACGCCGCGCAGACCAATTTCAAGCTGCAGGGCGAGTATTTCCGGCGCCGGGAAACGGGCACGCTGGACTTCGCTTCGACATCGCCGGCGGCCGTGACGGATGCCTATGCAAGCGCGCAATCCGGCTGGTACCTGCAGGGCGTCTATCAGTTCCGGCCGCTGTGGCGCGTCGGCCTGCGCTACGACAAGCTGTACTCCGGCACGCCGGACCTCGGCGCCACGCTCGATCGCGCCAGCTTGCCGCTGCTGACGTCCTACAACCCGTCGCGCAGCACCGTCATGCTCGATTATTCGCCGTCCGAATTCAGCCGCTTGCGCCTGCAGGTCGCGCGCGACAAGTCGCGCCCGGGCGCGAGCGACAACCAGATCTTCCTGCAGTACATCATGAGCCTCGGCGCGCACGGCGCGCATACGTTCTAAGGAGCCGCAAATGAAAAAGACATTATCCGTTGTGATCGCTTCGATCGCGATCCTGCTGGCGTTGCCGTCCCGTGCCGCCGTCAACGTGCTGGCGTGCGAGCCGGAATGGGCGGCGCTGGCGGTCGAAATCGGCGGCGACAAGGTCAAGGCGTCGAGCGCCACGACCGCGCTGCAGGACCCGCACCGCATCGAGGCTCGCCCCAGCCTGATCGCCAGAACGCGCAATGCCGACCTCTTGGTGTGCACCGGGCTGGACCTGGAAGCGGGATGGCTGCCGATCCTGCGCCAGCAATCGGGCAACCCGAAAATCGAGCCGGGCCAGCCGGGCAACCTCGAAGTCGGCAGCTTGGTGCCGCGCCTGGAAGTGCCGGCCCGCCTGGACCGTGCGGAAGGCGACGTGCACGCCGCCGGCAACCCGCACATCCAGCAGGACCCGCGCAATATCGCCAAGGCGGCCGATGCGCTGGCGCAGCGCCTGGCGCAGATCGACCACGCCAATGCCGCCTACTACCAGGCGCGTTACAAGGACTTCGCGGCGCGCTGGAATGCGGCCATCCAGAAGTGGGAACGGCAGGCTGCGCCATTGAAAGGTGCGGCCGTGGTCGCGCACCACAAGAACATGGAATACTTGCTGAACTGGCTGGGCATGCGCAGCGTCGGGATGCTCGAGCCGAAGCCGGGCGTGGAGCCGAGCGCTGCGCACCTGGCGGAGCTGGCCGCCCAGTTGCAGCGCCAGCCGGCGAAGATGGTGCTGCGCGCAGCCTATCAGGATGGGCGCGCGTCGCAATGGCTGTCTGAGCATGCGCACATTCCCGCCGTCGTGCTGCCGTTTACGGTGGGTGGCGACGATCAGGCGAAAGACTTGTTCAGCTTGTTCGACGACACCGTGCAACGCTTGCTGGACGGTGCGAAATGAACACCGACGCGATCGATCTCTCCATCATCGCGCCGGCCTTCGCGGCCGGTCTGCTGGTGCTCGCCACGCACGTGCCGCTCGGCGCGCAAGTGCTCAAGCGCGGCATCGTCTTCATCGACCTGGCGATTGCGCAGATCGCGGCGCTGGGCGTGATCGTGGCTGGCTTTGCCGGCATCGAGCAGGGCTGGCCGGTGCAGCTGGCTGCGGGAGCCGCCGCGGTGCTGGGCGCGTTCCTGCTGACCTGGACCGAACAGCGCTGGCCGGATGTGCAGGAAGCGCAGATCGGCGCGCTGTTCGTGCTGGCCGCCACCGGCGGCCTGCTGCTCTTGGCGCACAACCCGCACGGCGGAGAACACTTGCGCGACCTGCTCGCCGGGCAGATCCTGTGGGTGCGCTATGAGCAGCTGGGCGTGCCGCTGATTGCCACCATCGTCATCGCGGCGGCGATCTTCCTGTGCAAGGACCGGCTGGGGCGGCTGGCGTTCTACCTGCTGTTTGCGCTGGCCGTGACGGTATCGGTGCAGCTCGTCGGCGTGTACCTGGTGTTCGCCAGCCTGATCGTTCCTGCGCTCGGCGTGCGCAACCACCCGGAGCGCAGGCGCCTGCCGCTGGCGTATGCGATTGGAATGGCGGGTTATGCGCTCGGCCTGCTGCTGTCGATGGTGTTCGACCTGCCTTCCGGCGCGCTTGTCGTGTGGTGCCTCGCGCTGCTGGCGGTGGCCGCGCATGCGCTCGGGCCGGCGCGGCCGGCGCCATGAACCGGGGCGGGCTGCACGTCAGCTCACCGCGCCGTGCCACACCGTCTTGATATTGACGAACTCCCGGATTCCGAACGAAGACAGCTCTCGCCCGTAGCCTGAGTGCTTGACGCCGCCGAACGGCAGGCGCGCGTCCGACTTCACGAAGGCGTTCACGAACACGCTTCCTGCCTCGATGTCGCGCGCGATGCGATCGGCGCGCGCAGCGTCGCCGGTGAAGACCGCCGCGCCCAGGCCGTACTGCGACTGGTTCGCCAGCGCGACCGCCTGCTGCTCGCCGGGTGCCTCGATGATGGCCGCGACCGGGCCGAATATCTCTTCATCGAAGGCCGCCATGCCGGGCTTCACATCGGCCAGCACCGTGGCTGGATAGCAGGCGCTGCGCCCGGCGGGAATCTGGCCGCCGGCCAGCAGACGCGCGCCCTGCTGCACCGACTTTTGCACCTGGCCGTGCACGCCGTCGCGCAGGTCGTGACGTGCCAGCGGCCCGATATCGGTCTCGCCGTCTTTCGGGTCGCCGCAGCAAATCGCGTTGAATTCTTCCACGTAGCGCTGCACGAACTGCCCGTACAGGGCGGAGACCACGATGAAGCGCTTGGCCGCGATGCAGCTTTGCCCGGCATTGATCAGCCGGCTCTGCGCGCAGGTCCTGACCGCCAGTCCGAGGTCTGCGTCCTCCAGCACGACATAGGCATCGCTGCCGCCCAGTTCCAGCACCGTCTTCTTCAGTTCCGAGCCGGCGATGCCCGCCACCGACCTGCCGGCCGGCGTGCTGCCGGTGAGCGTGACGGCGCGCACCAGCGGATGGTGGATGATTTTTTCGACGCGCGCGCTCTCGACCAGCAGCGTGCCGAACACAGATTGCGCAAAGCCGGCCTGCTGAAATATTTCCTGGATGGCGAGCGCGCAGCCCGAGACATTCGACGCATGCTTGAGCACGGCGACATTGCCCGCCATCAGCGACGGGGCGGCAAAGCGGAACACTTGCCAGAACGGGAAATTCCACGGCATCACTGCCAGGATCACGCCGAGCGGATCGAAGGCGACATAGCTGTTGGCGGCATCGCTGTCGACGTGCTGGTTCGCAAGGAACGCTGGTGCATTGTTGGCGTAAAAGTCGCAGCAGGACGCGCACTTCTCGATTTCGCTCACGCCATCGCGCAGCACCTTGCCCATTTCATCGGCCATCAGGTCCGCCAGTTCGCGCTTGCGGTCGCGCAGCACGGCAGCCGCGGAATGCATGAGCCGCGCACGCTCCGCAAATGGCGTCTGGCGCCAGTCACGGAATGCCCGGTCGGCTGCGCGGATGCGCTGGTCGACCTGCTCGTCGCTTTCGGAAGGGTAAGTGCGGATTGTTTCTCCCGTGTAAGGGTTGACGCTTTGCATGGCGCCTCCTTGGCTGGGTTAAATGTGGTGGTGGAACATCACGGCATGCTGAAGCCGCCATTCATAGCTACGACTGCCTTGCCTGCGCGCCGTTCCGTCGCGCGTGGCGTTGAACCAAACACGGCGCGATTTATCACATGGCTCATGCTGTTTTGCCAGCAGCACCTGCATGAATAATTGCTGCAGGCGAAGAAAGACGGCATGTCCGCAACCTGGAGCTACGCCGATGAGCACCACTACCCGCCAAGCGATCGATGTCTTTTCACCCTACGCCATGGGGCCGCTGCAGCTGAAGAACCGGATGGTGATGGCGCCGTTGACCAGAAGCCGCGCCGGTGCGGGAAACGTGCCGTCGGACATGGCGCCGACCTATTACAGCCAGCGCGCCGGGGCCGGGCTGATCATTACCGAGGCCACGCAGGCCGGCGCCGGTGGCCAGGGCTATATCGCCACGCCCGGCATCCATAGCGAGGCGCAAGTGGCGCAATGGAAGAAGGTCACTGATGCGGTGCATCAGCAGGGCGGGCTGATTTTCGTGCAGCTGTGGCATGTGGGGCGCATCTCGCATCCGGATTTTCGCGGCGGTCAATTGCCGGTGGCCCCGTCCGCCATTGCCCCACGCGGCGTGCAGACCTATACCGCGCAAGGCTTGCAACCGATCCCGGCGCCGCGCGCGCTGCAACCAGATGAAATCCCCGGCATCGTCGCCGAATTCAGGCTGGCGGCAAAAAATGCGCAGGCCGCCGGCTTCGACGGTGTTGAAGTGCATGGTGCAAACGGCTACCTGCTCGACCAGTTTCTTGAAGACGGCACCAACCGGCGCACGGACGATTATGGCGGCAGCGTGGAAAATCGCGCGCGCCTGCTGTTCGAGGTGATCGACGCAGTGACCCAGGTCTGCGGCAGCGAGCGGGTCGGCGTGCGGCTGTCGCCGGGCGGCACCTTCAACGACATGTGCGATTGCCATCCGCAGGACACCTTCGGCTATGTCGTGCGGCGCCTTGCAACGCTGAACCTGGCCTACCTGCATCTGATCGAGCCGGCCCAGCCGCAGGGCGAGCATCCGATGCCAGACTTGAGTGCCCGCTTTTTCCGGCCGCTCTATCCGCGCACGCTGATCGTCGCCGGCGGCTACACGCTGGAGCGGGCAAACGCGGTGTTGCGCGATGGACTGGCCGACTTGGTCGCATTCGGTCAGCTATTTCTCGCCAACCCGGACCTGGTGGAGCGCTTCCGGCGCGGCGTGCCGCTCAACACGCCCGATTCGCAAACGTTCTACGGCGGCGGCGCCGAGGGATACATCGATTATCCGACCCTGGATCAGGCTGCTTGATGCGCCTGGCCAATGCAGGCGGTCAGCTCGTAGGAGCGCAGGCGCGCGGCGTGATCGAAAATCTGCGACGTGATCATCAGCTCGTCCGCGCCGGTGCGGCCAATGAATGACTGCAGTTCGCGCGCGACCGTGTCGGGCGCGCCGATGGCCGAGCAGGACAGCACGTGTTCCAGCAAGGCGCGCTCCTGCGGCCCGAGCTGGTCGCGGTAGCCGGCGAGCGGCGGCGGCAGGCGCGAAGGGCGGCCGCTGCGCAGATTGACGAAGGCTTGCTGCACCGAGCTGGCGAGGCACTGCGCTTCGTCGTCGCTGTCGGCTGCGATGACGTTAAAGCCAAGCATGACATACGGCTGTTGCAGCTGCGCCGACGGGCGGAAGGCCGCGCGGTACAGCGCGATGGCCTGCATCATCTGGGCCGGCGCGAAATGCGATGCGAATGCATACGGCAGGCCGAGCGCGGCCGCCAGTTGCGCGCCGAACAGGCTCGATCCCAGGATCCAGATCGGCACGTTCAGGCCGGCGCCGGGCACCGCGCGCACCGGCCGCCTGCCTTGCGCTGCAAAGTAATCCATCAGCTCGGCCACGTCTTGCGGGAATTCGTCCGGATCGGAATCGAGGTTGCGCCGCAGGGCGCGCGCCGTGGCCGGATCGGAACCGGGGGCGCGTCCCAGCCCGAGGTCGATGCGGCCCGGGTAGAGCGATTCGAGCGTGCCGAATTGTTCGGCAATCACGAGCGGCGAATGATTCGGCAACATGATGCCGCCGGCGCCGACCCGGATCTGCGAGGTGCCGCCGGCCACGTGGCCGATCAGCACGGCCGTCGCCGCGCTGGCGATGCCCGGCATGCCGTGGTGTTCGGCCAGCCAGTAGCGGCGGTAGCCCCAGCGCTCTGCATGCTGCGCCAGGTCCAGCGTATTGCGGAACGATTGCGCCGCGTCGCTGCCTTCGGCAATCGGGGAAAGGTCGAGGACGGAAAACGGGATCATGGCATCTTTCAACGATCAGCTGCGGCCGAGCCCGGTCAGCAGGTCCGGCTGGACGATTTCGATCCAGTATCCATCCGGGTCCTTGATGAAGGCGACATCCTTCATCTTGCCCTGCTCGGGGCGCTTGACGAACGCGACCTGGTTGTTGTCGAACCAGCGCACGGCGGCTGCCAGGTCCGGTACCGAAAAACAGATATGGCCGAAGCCCTGCGGCTGGGCGTTGCCGTCGTGGTAGCGGAAATCGGGATCGTTTTCAGTGCCCCAGTTATGGGTGAGCTCCAGGATGCCGCGCTGGCTGAAGGTCCAGGCGGTACGCTCGCCCGCCTCGTCCGGTGCAGCGGCGTCGTCATCCTTCATCAGGAAGTACAGCGAAAACTTCATTTCCGGGAAATCGAGCTTGCGCAGCACGCGCATGCCGAGCACGCCGGTGTAAAACGCGAGCGACACGGCCGGGTCCTTGACGCGCAGCATGCTGTGATTCAGCACGAAGCCGCGTGTGGCGGCGGGCATTTCGGCGCGCACGCCCGGGTGCGATTCTGTGGTGAAAGTCATCGTGAAAGATTCCTTGCAAATGAGTACGGGTCGCTTCGCTGTCAGACTGCGCAGCGACGAAAAAATGCCCGGCAGCGCGACCGCCGGGGCATGTCGCGCTGCCGGCCAAGGCAGCCATGCGCTGCTGCGCGTTACTCCGGGTTTTCCTCTTCGCCCGGCAGCGGGATCCAGTGGCCGAGCCGCGCCGCCTTGGTGCCAAGATAGCGCTCGTTGAACGGGTTGCGGTTGACGATGAGCGGCATGCGTTGCGCCACCGGGATGTGCGCGTCCTCCAGCGCCTTCATCTTGCGCGGATTGTTGGTCATCAGCTTGAGCGACTTGATGCCGAGCTGTTCCAGCATCGGCTTGACCAGCCGGTAGTCGCGCATGTCGGGCGCAAAGCCGAGCGCATGGTTGGCCTCGACCGTGTCGGCGCCGGCTTCCTGCAATTGGTACGCCCGGATCTTGTTGACCAGGCCGATGCCGCGCCCTTCCTGGCGTAGGTAGAGCACTGCGCCGCGGCCTTCCGCGGCGATGCGCTGCAGCGCCGTTTCCAGCTGCGCGCCGCAGTCGCAGCGCTGGCTGAAGAGCGCGTCGCCGGTCAGGCATTCGGAATGGATGCGCGCGAGCACCGGCTCGTCGCCACCGAGCTCGCCCAGCGTGATCGCCAGGTGTTCCTTGCCGGTAGCCTGCTCGACGAACGCATGCAGCGCGAACGTCGCCCAGGGCGTCGGCAGCTGGCACGGCGGGATGTACTGCAATTCGGTTTGCGCGTCCGCCGCTTGGTCGGACGTCGGAGTCGGCAGCGTGTCCAGTTCGTTCATGTCAAAGTGCCCATGGTGTAAAAGTGTTGATGAAGCCAAAGTCAATCCGGTCGCGGCTTCAGTGCCGGATACCCAGCAATGCGTATGTTGCGTCCAGCGCATCCTCCAGCGGCTGGCGCGTGCGGTGCACCTTGCCGAGGACGGTCGCGCCCAGCCACATCTGGTACAGCACCTGCGCAGTCTTTTGCGCGTCCAGCGCCGGCGCGATGGAGCCTTCCGCGATCCCGCGCCCGATGCAGGTCGCCAGCACGGCGGTCACGCGCGACGTGCCTTGCTGCAATGTGGCGCGCATCGTGTCCGACAGGTCGGCGACTTCGGCACCGAGCTTGACGACGACGCACTTGCCTTCGACCTCATGGCAGGACTGGGTGTCGATCCATTCCTTGAAAAAGCGCAACAGCTGCGCGCTCGCCGGCGCAGCGCCGGCCCGCAGCGCCAGCTCCAGGCGCGCCAGATACCTGTCGAAGTAATCCTGCAACAGCGTATTGCCGAAATCTTCCTTCGACTTGAAATAGTGATAGAAAGAACCTTTCGGCACGCCGGCCGATGTCAGGATTTCATTCAGGCCGACGGCGGCAAAACCCTTGCCGAGGATGATGGCGCGCGCCGTATTGAGAATATGCTGCCGGGTGTCGGGGAATTCCTTGTCCATGCAGCGCAGTATAGCAGGATTAGACCGGTCGTCTAGAAAGGCCGGATTTGCTGTGGGGCCATATTGCACCGAACGGTGCGGCAGGGGGCAGAGAGAAGCCGTTGCAGGGTTCCTATTGCACCATATCGCCACCATATTCCGCTTCTTCCTGTTTTTTCGAAGTAACCATGCGAGAGCAATCGGTTAATTCAAGCTCTTGTAACGCGTAAAATGGCCCCAAATTCTAGGCAAGCGCCTTTTCTTTCGGGGAAAGGCAATCTCCTCCGCGGTCTACCAAAGGAATCCTGGTGAATCCCAAGCACATCCGTCTCATTCTCTCCGCAGTCGCTGCATTTCTCCTTTTTTCCATGCTCAGCCAGCAGTTTCATCTGGGCGGGCAAGATACCTCCACATCGATCGCGTACTCGGACTTTTTGAGCCAAGTGAAGGCGAAATCGATTCGCGAGGTGGTCATCGAAGGCACCCGCGTTTCTGCGGAGACGACCGATGGCAAGAAGCTGACGACGAACACGACGCTGCTCGACCGCGGCCTCGTCAACGACCTGATCGGCAACGGCATCAAATTCGACGTGCGCAATCCGGAAGGCCCGTCCTTCCTTTCGCAGATCTTCGTGTCATGGTTCCCGATGCTGCTGCTGATCGGCGTCTGGGTATGGTTCATGAAGCGCCAGCAGGGCGGCAAGGGCGGCATGTTTTCGTTCGGTAAATCGAAGGCGCGCTTGCAGGATGCGGGCTCCAACACCATCACCTTCGCCGATGTGGCCGGCTGCGAAGAGGCGCGTGAAGAGGTCGACGAGATCGTCGAATTCTTGCGCGAGCCGCGCAAGTTTCAGCAGCTTGGCGGCCATGTGCCCAAGGGCGTGCTGCTGGTCGGCCCGCCGGGAACCGGCAAGACGCTGCTCGCACGCGCGATGGCCGGCGAAGCGGGCGTGCCGTTTTTCACCATCTCCGGCTCGGACTTTGTCGAAATGTTTGTCGGCGTGGGCGCTTCGCGTGTGCGCGACTTGTTCGAAACGGCCAAGAAACATGCGCCTTGCATCATCTTCATCGACGAAATCGACGCGGTCGGCCGCGCCCGGGGCACGGGCATGGGTGGCGGCAACGACGAGCGCGAGCAGACGCTGAACCAGATGCTGGTCGAAATGGACGGCTTCGAGCCGAATTCCGGCATCATCGTCGTCGCCGCGACCAATCGTGCCGACGTGCTGGACAAGGCGCTGTTACGGCCGGGCCGCTTCGACCGCCAGGTGATGGTCGGCTTGCCGGACATTCGCGGCCGCGAAAAGATCCTGCAAGTTCACATGCGCAAGGTGCCGATCTCGCCCGATGTGCGGCCCGACCTCCTCGCGCGCGGCACGCCCGGCTTTTCCGGTGCCGAATTAGCCAACCTGGTCAACGAAGCGGCATTGTTCGCCGCCCGGCGCAACAAGCGGGTGGTGGACATGCAGGATTTCGAGGATGCGAAGGACAAGATCATCATGGGCCCGGAGCGCAAGTCGGCCGTCATGCGCGAGGAAGAGCGCCGCAACACCGCGTACCACGAGTCCGGTCATGCGGTGGTGGCCAAGCTGCTGCCCAAGGCCGACCCCGTGCACAAGGTCACCATCATGCCGCGCGGTTATGCGCTTGGCCTGACCTGGCAACTGCCCGAGCATGATCGCGTGAACATGTACAAGGACAAGATGCTCGAAGATATCGCCATCCTGTTCGGCGGACGCATTGCCGAAGAAATGTTCATGCACCAGCAGTCGACGGGCGCATCGAACGACTTCGAGCGCGCGACCAAGCTGGCACGGGCGATGGTGACCCGTTTCGGCATGTCCGAGACGCTGGGCACGATGGTGTATACGGACGAGCAGGACGGCTTTGGCATGAGTTCGCGTACGGTGTCCGAAGAAACCCAGCAGAAGGTGGACGATGAAATCCGCCGTATCCTTGACGGCCAGTATGCACTGGCGCGTCAGCTGCTCGAGGATAATCAGGACAAAGTCGAGGTGATGGCGCAGGCGCTGCTTGATTGGGAAACGCTGGATGCGGACCAGGTGGACGACATCATGGCCGGCAGCGCGCCGCGTGCCCCCAAGTACCAGACCGAAAGGAAGCACACCCGTGGCGGTGGCGCGGGACCGGTCGTGCCGGCGGTGGCATAACTGCGCCGGTTGCCGCCCTCCTTGCCGGCCATGCTGTACAGCAGGCCGTGAAGCATGGCTATGCCGGATGGACGCTGCAGACATGGATGCCGGCCTGTTCGTCGAAGGCGAAGTGCACCGGCAGGAACGCTGATATCACATCTGCATTGGTCCGGGTGTGCTGTGACACCTGGATGGTGGTGAAGCGTCCGCCGCCGGCCAGCGCAAGCGGAATCATGAGCTGGTCGGCCAGATGTTCGCCGACGGCGGCATCGCCGCGCAGGTAGTGCTGCGCCTCCCGGATAGCCTGCAGCGCAACCTCTTCGGCGCGACGCCTTTTCTCGCCGATGGCGCTGAACACCTCGGTGACATGGCGGTATTCCAGCGTGATCAGCAGCGCGTTGCCCGGCCCCTGGTCGGGCGGCGCGGCGATCGCCCGCAGCTGTGCGTCGCTCCATCCCATTGCGCGGCGTACGCAGTCGAGCTCGCGCTGTGCGACCTGGGGCGGAATGCCAGCCACGATGCTTTCCGCATACTGCGCCACCGGTTCGCCGCGCTGCATCAGCTCGACCGGCTGCAAGCGGGAACAGGGCTGTATCTGCGCCCACAGTTCACCGCCGCCGGCGGGATAGAAGCCGAAGCGGCGCACCCGCAGCTCCACGCATGCACCCATTAGAACAAGCAAGCGCGCGTAGGCGCGCTGCAGGAATTGCGCAGGCGGCGCCATCGGATTGTGCGTGCCGCCAATGACGCGCACCGTTGACGGCCTATCCGCGTGCCACAGCGCCGGCAGCAGTGTTTGCAGTACCAGCGTGCTGCTGCCGGCAGTGCCAATGTCGAAATCGTAATGCCCGCCGGTGATTCTGCCCGGCGCAAACTCGAGCGTGCGCGAGCCGACCGCCATGTCGCCAAGATCGGCGCCACACACGCGTGCGGCTGCCTGCACCGCCACCAGGTGCTGGCGCCGCAGGCCCGGCTGCGTGCGGTTGGCGCGGATATGGACAATGCGAAAAGGGCGCCCGGTGATCATGGACAGTGTCAGCGCGGTGCGCAGGATCTGGCCGCCGCCTTCGCCTTGCGAGCCATCCAGTTCGATCATGGCGCTTGTCTCGACGTCAGCCCATCATGCCGTCAGCCCTTCACGCACACCACCTGCTTCAAGGTATGCACCACTTCCACCAGGTCCTGCTGCGCCTGCATCACCGCGTCGATATCCTTGTATGCCATCGGGATTTCATCGATCACGCCGGCATCCTTGCGGCATTCGACGCCTTGTGTCGCCCGGACCTGGTCGTCGACCGTGTAGCGCCGTTTCGCTTCGCTGCGGCTCATGGTGCGGCCGGCGCCGTGGCTGCAGCTGTGGAAGCTGTCCGGGTTGCCCTTGCCGCGCACGATGTAGCTTTTCGCGCCCATCGAGCCGGGGATGATGCCTAGCTCGCCGGCGCGCGCCGACACCGCGCCCTTGCGCGTGACAAGCACTTCGCGGCCGAAATGCGTTTCCTTCTGCACGTAGTTGTGATGGCAGTTGACCGCTTCCACGTGCGCGTCGAACGGTTTGGCGATCACGCCGCGCACGGCGGCCACGAGGTTCTGCATCATCACCTTGCGATTCATGCGCGCGAACTTCTGCGCCCAGCCGACCGCCTGCACATAGTCGTCGTAGTGCCGCGTTCCTTCCGACAGGTACGCGAGATCCTGGTCCGGCAGGTTGACCTGGTGCACGCGCATGTCTTGCCGGGCCAGCTCGATGAAGTGGGAGCCGATCGCATTGCCCACGCCGCGCGAGCCGGAATGCAGCATCAGCCACACGAAGCCGGCCTCGTCCAGGCAGATCTCGACGAAATGGTTGCCGCTGCCGAGCGTGCCGAGGTGGCGGTAGTTGTTGGTGTGCCTGAGCTTCGGCGTCTTGGCGCAGATGACGTCGAATTCCTCCTTCAGTTGCGCCCAGGCGGCGTCCACCGAGCGCGGCGGCGCGTCCCACGAACCCTCGTCGCCGCCCTTGCGTCTGCGGCCTTTCGACAGGCCGTGCGGGATTGCGCGCTCGATCGCACCGCGCAGCTTGCCGAGGTTGTCCGGCAGGTCGCGCGCGGTCAGCGTGGTCCTGGCCGCCATCATGCCGCAACCGATGTCGACGCCGACGGCGGCCGGAATGATGGCGCCGACGGTCGGGATCACGCTGCCGATGGTCGAGCCCTTGCCGAGATGCACATCCGGCATTGCCGCGATGTGCTTGTAAATGAAGGGCATCTGCGCGGTATTGGCCAGCTGGCGCTTCGCCGCCTCTTCCACCGGCACCCCGCGGGTCCACATCTTGACCGGCCGTCCACCGTCGACGGCCAGCACATCGTATTGCTCGTGCTTCATGATTTTCTTTCAAGCGGCATCAGATTGCTTCATGCAATAGACCGCCATTCGCGCCATAAATTGCATGGCGCGCCGGCCCTCGTCAGTCTTGCGCGTCGCGCGCCTGGTGCTTGAGTTCGGTGTATTTCTTCGCCGAGCCGTACGACTGCTCGACTGGATAGCGCAGCGCGTTCTTCCGGATCTTGTCCTGCGCTGCCGCGATCAGGTCGAAGCCGTTGTCTTCCGCAATCAGCAGCAGGTAATGCAGCACGTCGGCGCATTCTTCGCGCAGCTGCTGCCGGAATTTTTCCTCCGACTGCAGCGCTGCCAGCTCGGCGTCGCTCTTCCATTGCGTCAGCTCCAGCAGCTCGGCGGCTTCCAGGTTGAGGGAAATGATGAGGTTTTTCAGCGTGTGGAACTGCTTCCAGTTCCGCTCGTCGCGGAACCGGATCAGCAAGTCCCTGATCGTGTTGAGGTCGGACATCGGGCGCGCCTGGCGAATGCGGGGCTGCCAGTATAGCGCCGCGCTGTCAATTCCCGCGCAGGGCGGCCGGTCGTGCGGCCTCCTCGGCCCGGGGCGCTGCGCCGGCATGGCCGAAGCGGTAGTCCGGCAGGCGCACCCGCTTCATGCGCGCCCAGTACGAGAATGTGAACCCCGGCCACAGCGTGACATTCTTTCCGCTGGCATCCAGGTACCAGCTCTTGCAGCCTGTGGCCCACACCGTCTTGTGCATGCGCTGCTGCAGCCGCGCATTGAATTGTGCCTGCGCCTGCTGATCCACCTCGATCGAGGTCATGCCGTTTTTGTGCATGAGCTTCAGGCATTTCATCGCGTGGTTGATCTGCTGCTCGGCCATGAACACGACCGAATTGTGGCCAAGGCCGGTGTTCGGCCCCAGCAGCATGAACAGGTTGGGGTAGCCGGCCGCCATCAGGCCGCAATATGCCTGCACGCCGCCGCGCCAGGCATCGTTCAGGTCGACGCCGCCGCGCCCGACGAAACGCACCGGCGAAAGCAGGTCGGTGACGCGAAACCCGGTGCCGTAGATGATGGCGTCGGCCGCATGCCTGACGCCACGGCTGTCGACGATGCCGTCGTCGGTGACTTCGGCGATGGCGTCGGTGACGACGGCGACATTCGGCCGCGCCAGCGCCGGGTAGTAATCGTTCGACAGCAGGATGCGCTTGCAGCCGATGGTGTAGCGCGGCGTGAGCTTGTCGCGCAGCGCCGGGTCAGCGATGTGCTTGGCGATATGCTTGCGGCCCATCTTTTCGGCCAGCGCCATCAGTTTCGGATGCAGGAAGGCCAGCCCGCCCAGTTCCTGCCGCCAATACACAAAGCTGCGGAACAGGCCCATGGCGCCGGGCACGCGGCGCAGAATCGCCTGCGCGCGCCGGCCGATCGGATGGTCCATCTTCGGCAGCACCCACGCGGGCGTGCGCTGGAACAACGTCAGTTGCGCGGCGCGGGATGCGATCTGCGGCACGAACTGGATGGCGCTGGCGCCGGTGCCGATGACCGTCACGCGCTTGCCGGAAAAGTCATATCCGTGGTCCCACTCGGCCGAGTGAAACGCCACGCCGCGAAAACGCTCGATGCCGGGCAGTTGCGGGTAGGCCGGGCGATGCAATGCGCCCATGGCCGACACCACGATGCGCGCCGTCAGTAACCTGCCGTCGGCGGTACGCACGCGCCACAGATCGCTCGTCTCGTCGAATACCGCGTCCCGCATTTCGGCACCGAAGCAGATATGCGGCGCAAGCCGATACTTGTCGACGCAATGCTTCAGGTAGGCGAGGATTTCGGCCTGGCCGGAATACATGCGGCTCCAGTCGGCCTTGCGCTCGAATGAAAACGAATACATGTGCGACGGCACGTCGCATGCGCACCCCGGATAGGTGTTCTCGCGCCAGGTGCCGCCGATCTTGGTCGACTTTTCCAGCAGCAGGAAGGAGGCGATACCGGCCTGCTTGAGCCTGATCGCCATGCCCAGGCCGGAGAACCCGGTGCCGATGATGAGCGCATCGAAGTCCGGCCGCGCCGCATTGCCGGCGCTAGTGACCGCAGACGTGCGCGGACCGTCGGCGGCGAAGGCTGCCGTCTTTTTCAGGAAGACCGTCGCGGCTGCGAGCGATTCGCGCCCCTCCGGGATCAGCCAGTGGAACAGCTGCCACACATGCGGCACCGCCGGCCACAGGCGCAGGTCGACGGCTACGCCGGCCGCCTGCGCGCGCTGCGCCAGCTCGGTCGAATCGTCGCGCAAGACTTCGTCGGTGCCGACGTGGATCAACAGCGGCGGCAGGCCGCGCAGGTCGGCGCGCACCGGCGACGCCAGCGGCGAGCGCGGGTCGGCGCCGGCCAGATAAGCTTCGGCCGCCAGCGGCATGCGTTCGCCGATGAACATCGCGCAACGGCTGCTGTTGTGCATGCGCGAGGGCAGGGTGTTTTCCATGTCGGTCAGCGGCGAGAACAGGGCGGCCGCCGCCGGCATCGGCATGCGGTCGTCGCGCAGGCGCAGCAGCAGCGCCAGCGCCAGGCCGCCGCCGGCCGAATCGCCCGCCACCATCAGTCGCGTCGGGTCGCATCCGGCGCTCAGCAGCGCCGCGTACACCGATTCCGCATCCTCGATGGCGGCCGGGAACGGGAACTCGGGTGCCAGGCGGTAGTCCGGCACGAACACGCGCATGCCCTGCCGCGCAAAGAACGTCGTGACGGCGCGGTGGGTGCGCGGCGAACACGCAAAGTAGCCGCCGCCGTGCAGGTACAGCAGCGTGATGCTGCCGCTGCCGGCGCGCGACTCGACCCATTCTCCGGGCACGCCGCCCAGCGTGTGCGGTGTGACGATGACGTCCTTCGGGGTACGGTAGAGCACGCCACCCAGCACGCGGCGCGCGCTGGTGGCATCGGCGCACGTCGCCAGCCGGCGCTTGAATGTCTTGCGCAGCATCGCGCTGACGAAGCGTGCCTGCCAGCTGCTCATGACGGCCTCTTTTCATTGAGCGGGACCGGCGCGTTGGTCAGGCCGTGCGTTTCGAACAGGCGCCTGATGAGCGCCCAGTAGCCCAGCGGCGCCAGGCGCGACAGCCAGTCGAGCACGCGCGCATCCGGCCCGATCAGGATGCGCGGCGCGCGCCGCTCGATGCCGCGCACGATGCACAGCGCCGCCTGCTCGGGCGTGGTGCGCACCTCGCTGAAGAACTTGTCCGCCAGCTGCTGCGCCTCGCTGTCGCTGAACTGCGCGGTGCGCCGCGCCCGGTGCGCGATGCGCGTCTTGATGCCGCCCGGGTGCACCACCGACACGGTGAGCGCGCTGCCCGCCAGCTCGTGGCGCAGCGCATCGGTAAAGCCGCGCACGGCAAACTTGCTGGCGCAGTAGGGCCCTTGCCCGGCCGGCGCCACCAGGCCGAACACGCTCGACAGGTTCACCAGGTGCGATTGCGCCTCGCGCCGCAAAAGCGGCAGGAACGCCTTGGTGGTGCGCACCACGCCCCAGAAGTTGATGTCCATGAGCCATTCGATTTCTTCCAGCGCGAGCTGCTCGACGTTGCCCATCAGCGCCACGCCAGCGTTATTGATCAACAGGTTGACGCGCCCATGCTGGGCCAGGACGGACGCGGGCAGTGCGGCGACGGCGGCCGCGTCGGCAATGTCGAGCGGGTGCTCGCTCACGCGCACGCCAAGCGCGCGCACCGACTGCGCGGTGTGCGCCAGCTGCTGCGCATCGCGGTCCGCCAGCGCGACATGGCAGCCGCGGCGCCCCAGTTCGTGCGCCAGCGCGGCACCGATGCCGTGCGCCGCGCCAGTGACGACGGCAACGCTGTTCTTCAATTCGAATGCCATGCTGCTCCTCCGTCCATTTCAAATGGAAACATTTTTCTGCGGCTTGCCCGCGCAGCGTGCAACAATGACTTGCGCTGCGCCAGAATCTTTAGCGGGATTCAGTGTAAGGTGAATACCTTAGGATCATCAAAAGGATAATCATGACCTCAGAGGCCCTCAATACGCGCGAGCGAATTCTCGCAACATGTTTGCGCTTGTTCAATGAGTCCAACCCGGC
The DNA here is from genome assembly GCF_000818395.1 of Noviherbaspirillum autotrophicum. GTDB lineage: Bacteria > Pseudomonadota > Gammaproteobacteria > Burkholderiales > Burkholderiaceae_D > Noviherbaspirillum > Noviherbaspirillum autotrophicum. The sequence continues at coordinate 3,047,139 of NZ_JWJG01000028.1, forward strand.
GGCCGTCACCACCGCCGAAATCGCGCGCACCGTCGGCATCAACGAAGGCAACTTGTATTACTACTTCCGCAAGAAGGAAGACATCCTGGTCGCGCTGTTCGAGCAATTCGAGGCGGCGCTCGATGACGTGGCCAACGCGCCGCCGGCGGCGCACGATCTCGGGCCCGGCTATCTGGAGAAGTGGTTCAACCTGATGTGGGAGTGGCGCTTCTTTTACCGCGACACGGCCGCCATCAAGCGCATGGCGCCCGCGCTGCACGGCAAGGGCATGGCGCTGGCCGAGCGCGGGCAGGCCGACGTGCGGCGCGCGCTGCAGCAGATGGCCGACGCTGGCTTGCTCAAGGCGTCGCGCGGCGAGATCGAGCGGCTGGTGGTCAATGCCTGGATCGTGTCGAGCTACTGGCTGGACTACCTGCATTCGCGCCACAACGTCGAACGGGTCACGCGCGAGCACATCGGCTGGGGCTTTGCGCAAGTCATGAGCCTGTTCGAGCCGTATGCCGCCCGCACGACGGCAGCCGGCACGGCTCAAAAGAAATCGGCCTGAAGCCAGCGTACGCCGGCACCGGGGATTACACTATCGGGCCGACCGCCGCATGCCGCAAAGGAGTCTTCATGGCAACAACGATCACGCACAGAAACGTCCACATCGTCACGCTCGCCGCCGGTGAAACGATCGCCGACCAGTGCCGGCCGGGCGATATTGCCCTGGTGCAGGAAGGCGACGGCTGGTGGACCAATTTCGTCGGCGATGACGGCGCCGTCGACAGCTACGATGCGCCCTTCGACTCGTACAACGAAGCGCTGTGGGCGGCCAAGGCTGCCGCCGAATTCGGCGGCGGACTGGAGGAGTAAGCCGGCAGGGCCGTTCAGACGAAGCCGAACGCTCCCAACAGCGCGCCCGCGCCCAGCATCCACAGCAGGTGCAGGCGGGTGCGCCAGATGAGCAGGGTGACGGCAATCGTCAGCAGCCACTGGCGCCAGTTTTCCAGCGGATTGCCGTTGGCGCTGGCGAGAATCCAGCCGGTGGCAATCAGCAGCGCGACCACGATGGGCGCCATGCCCTGCTTGAAGGCGCGCACTGCGCGCAGGTCGCGGTTGCGCTGGCCCCAGCGCGCGGCGAGGTAGGTCAGCGTGGTGCTGGGAATCAGGATGCCGGCCATGGTTGCGCATACGCCGAGCAGCCCGTACCAGATGCCGCCGGCATTCATGCCGACGTTCCAGCCCATGAGCGCGACGAACAGCACGTTCGGGCCCGGCGCGGCCTGCGCGATCGCCACCGATGCATTGAACTGCGCGTCGGTGAGCCAGCGCTGCTCGCTCACCAGGTAGCGGTGCATTTCCGGCACCGTGGTAATGGCGCCGCCCACCGCCAAGAGCGACAGCGACAGGTAATGCAGGAAGAGGTGGAGCCAGTCGCTCCAGCCCAGGGAAAGGTGCAGCGTCTCGTTCATGGCGCCAGCTTCCGGTAGGCCAGCACGCAGGCGCCGCCGCCCAGCACCAGCAGCACGTACACGAGCGGCAAGCGCAGCAGCGCGATGGCCACCAGCGACAGGGTGAAAAAGACCAGGCAGGCAGCCATGCCGAGCACATTCTTCTTCAACGCGCCGAACAGCTTGAAGCCGGTGGCCGCGATCAGGCCGGCCGCCACCGAGCCCATGCCGCGCAGCGCGCCCGCCATGGCCGGGTGGGCCGCGTAGCGCGCGTACACCAGCGCCACCAGCAGCAGCACCGCCAGCGGCACCAGCAGCATGCCGGCCAACGCGGCCATGGCGCCGCGCAGACCGAAATGGCGCGCGCCGATCATCAGCGAAATATTCACCACGTTCGGCCCCGGCATGATCTGCGCCACCGCCCAGTCTTCCAGAAATTCTTCCTGCGTCAGCCAGCGGCGGCGCTCGACCAGCTCGCGCTGCACGATGGCCAGCACGCCGCCGAAGCCTTGCAGGGCAAGCAGCGTGAAGGCGACAAAGAGATGGGCAGGAGAGCGCGGGGCGGGGTGATCCGCGTCGGAACCGGGATTCATGGCGATGACAATACGTTAAGCCGCGGCCGGGCAGGGCCAGGACCGGGAATAAAAGATGCTTAAGGGAAATTGAGCCAAACAGCCTAACATATTTTGTCGGATTTATTGCGCCGCGAGCGCGGCGTAGGACGCTTGAGCAAAGGCAATCTTTTGCCTCTACAATCGCCTTACTACCGATTCCTGGCCTGACTTTCAAGCGATACCATGAACGATTTTCCCGAAGATATCTTTACCGAACCGTCCCAGATCGACGTCAACACTCTGCACAATCTGGGCCCCTTGCGCGGCATGGCCGGCGTGTGGCAGGGCACGCGCGGGCTGGATGTCAAGCCCAAGGCGGACGGCCCGCGCAAGCAAGCCTTTATCGAACGCATCGAGCTGCAGCCGATCGATCCGGTCACCAACGGGCCGCAACTGTTTTACGGCCTGCGTTATCACACCCATGTGACCAAGCCGGACCAGGTGAAGACCTATCACGACCAGGTCGGCTACTGGCTGTGGGAACCGGCCACCGGCACCGTGATCCAGACGCTGGCGATCCCGCGCGGGCAAATTGCCATGGCCAGCGGCAGCGCGCAGGCGGACGCCACCAGCTTCGAACTGGTCGCGCGCAAGGAATCGGACAACTGGGGCATCCGTTCCAACCCCTTCCTCGACTACGCGTTCAACACCGTGGAATACCGCATCAAGGTGACGATCAATGCCGACGGCAGCTGGTCGTACGACGAAGATACGGTGATGATGATCCGCGGCAAGGACGAGCCGTTCCACCATACCGATCGCAATACCCTCATCAAGCTGGCGGAACCCACGCCCAATCCGCTGGCCCGCTGAGCCGCGGGCCAACCGGTAGCCGTTAAGCCGGTAGCCGTTACTTGGCAGGCGCGGCTTCCTCGACCTTGCCGCTGGTGTAGGTCGTCGCCGCGCGTCGTTCATGCGGCGCCGGCTTGCCCGGCAGCGGCGGCAGCGCCTTGGCTTTTTCGAGGTCGATGCCGGCGGTTTGCGCCACGCGCCGGCCGTAGTCTTCATCGCAATGCCACAGGTGCCACACCATGCGCAGCTGGATCGGCTCCGGGCATTGGCGCAGGTCGCCGCCGATGTTGGCGATCAGCTCATCGCGTTCCCAATCCTGGAAGCTGCGGTAGCGCTCGCCGGCCTGCCGGTAGTCGTCTGCGGTGCGCGAGGTCTGGTAGCGCCCGAGGTGGCCTTCGACCCACTGGTGATATTCCTTGTCTGGCCTGGGTGCTTCCTGCAGACCGCCGACGGTGCTCGGCTCGTAGTTAATGTGCTTGTTGCCGGCATCCGCGTCGACGTAATACGCCATCTGGCCATCGCGCTGGTTGGTGTGCGCCTGCGCCTTTTCCTGCGGCGCGTTGACCGGCAGCTGCAGGTAGTTCGGGCCGACGCGGTAGCGCTGCGTGTCGGAATACGACAGCGTGCGCCCCTGCAGCATCTTGTCGTCCGAAAAATCCACGCCGTCGACCAAGACGCCGGTGCCGAAGGCCGATTGTTCCGTCTCGGTGAACACGTTGTCGGGATTGCGGTCGAGCACCATCCGGCCCACCGGCAGCAGCGGAAACTGGTCTTCCGGCCAGCGCTTGGTATCGTCCAGCGGGTCGAAGTCGAGCTCCGGATGATCGCCGTCGGCCATCAGCTGCACGCAGAATTCCCACTCCGGAAAGTCGCCGCGCGCGATCGCGTCGTACAAGTCTTTCGTCGCATGGCCGGTGTCGTGCGTCTGGATGTCGGCGGCCTGGGCCGCGGTCAGGTTGCGCACGCCCTGCTTGGGCCGCCAGTGGAATTTCACCAGGTGCGCCATGCCCTGGTCGTTGACCAGCTTGTAGGTATTGACGCCGGCGCCTTCCATTTCGCGGTAGTTGGCTGGAATGCCCCAAGGGCTTTTCACCCATGTCACCATGTGCAGCGTCTCCGGCGACTGCGACACGAAATCGTAGAAGCGCCACGGCTCCTGGCGGTTGGTCACCGGATCCGGCTTGAAGGCGTGGATCATGTCGGGGAACTTGATCGCGTCGCGGATGAAAAAGATTTTCAGGTTGTTGCCGACCAAGTCCCAGTTGCCGTCGACAGTTTTCAGCTTCACTGCAAAGCCGCGCGGGTCGCGTGCGGTTTCCGGCGAATCCTTGCCGCCGATGACCGTCGAGAAGCGCACGAAGACCGGGGTGCGTACGCCGGTCTGGGTGAGCACCTTTGCGCGCGTGTACTTGGAGGCCGGCTCGTTGCCGATCTTGCCGTACGCTTTGAAATAACCGTGCGCGCCGGTGCCGCGCGCATGCACCACGCGTTCCGGGATGCGCTCGCGGTCGAAGTGCGTGATCTTTTCGATGAACTGGTAGTTTTCCAGCGTGGCCGGGCCGCGTTCGCCCACCGAGCGCAGCGACTGGTTATCGCTGACAGGATGGCCTTGGCGGGTGGTAAGGGTCGGGCGCTTGTCGCTCATGACATTCCTTTCGAAGGCGAGAGGGAAGTCATATTGACAAGCCAGGCCTGTTTTCTATCCCGGCGCGGGATTGGCAGTTTGGATGGGGACGATAGCTTGCAATTCCGAAACTGCCTCGGCGCGAGAAGGCGATGGCGTCGCCACCCCGGCCTCGCTTGCCTGGGGCGCCAGCGTGGCCGGCACGTCCGCGTGGCGCAGCGTCGGCATCCACGCGACGATGTCGTAGTCGGCCACGCCCGCCTGCCGGAACGGATCGTCCGCCAGCCATCCGGCCACATCTTCGCGTGAGCCTGCGCGCGCCAGTATCGCGCCGCCGATGCGCGGCTCCTGCCGCCCCGACAGCAGGAAATGTCCCGCAGCATAATGTTGTTCAAGAAAGGCGCGGTGGGCATCGAGATGCCGGTCCACCTCGTCCAGGGCAGCGCGGTAGCGCAGCAGAATCAGGTAAAGCATGGTGTTCTCCTTTCCCAGTTATGGCCGCAACAACAGCGAGCCGGTCGTCTCGCCGGCTTCCAGCATGCGATGCGCCTGCGCCGCTTGCGCCAGCGTCAGCTCCTTGCCGATCATGATCTTCATTCCCGCCGACAAGTGTGCGAGCGTGGCGGCGGCGCCTTCGCGGTAGCGCTGCGCATCGCTCATGAAGCGCATCACGCCGGGACGCGCCAGCGCAATCGAACGGGACGGGCCGAGCAGCGCCGGATCAAGCGGCGCGACGGCGCCCGCGACCTGACCGACGCTGGCCGCCATGCCATATGCGCGCACCGCTTCCAGCGTGCGCAACAAGGTTTCGCCGCCGATGCCGTCGATGGCGTAATGCACGCCCGCGCCTTGGGTGAAGTCCTTCGCTGCGGCGACGAAGTCTTCTTCCCGGTACAGCACGGCGCGGTCCAGCCCGTGGGACAGGGCCAAGTCCGCCTTGGCGCGGCTGCCCACCGTGCCGATCACGCGCGCGCCCAGCGACTTGGCCCACTGCAGCAGCACCAGGCCGAGGCCGCCCGCGGCGGCATGCAGCAGCACGGTGTCTCCCGGCTGCAGGCTGCGCACATGGGCGAACAGCATGTGCGCAGTCATTCCCCGCAACATCGCCCCCGCGGCTTGTTCGGCCGTGATGCCGTCGGGCAGAGCAACAACGCGCTGGGCCGGAAGATTGCGCGCCGTGGCATAGGCGCCGACCACGCCGGCGTAGGCGACCCGCTGCCCGACCGTCAGCGCCTCGACCCCGGCGCCGATGGCTTCGATCACGCCGGCGCCTTCGACGCCCAATACCGCCGGCAGCGCCGGCAGGGGATAGAGTCCGGTGCGGTGGTAGATATCGACGAAGTTGACGCCGACGGCCGATTGCCGCACGCGGACTTCGCCCGGCCCCGGCAGCGGCAGTTCGGCCTGCTGCACGCGCAGGGCGGATGCGTCGCCGCAGGCATGGATGGCGACTTGTTGTACCAGCGATTTGCTCATGATGACTCCGGAAGTGAAGATTGCGTTGCCAGCTTATCAAGTGCAAAATTGCTCGAAAATAGAAATGCGTGAACAATTATTGTGCAAAAATTCGCAGATGACCCGAGCCACCCGGATGCGCTGCGCTGGGATGACGTGCGCTACTTCCTGGAACTGGCGCGCCAGGGCAGCCTGAGCGCCGCTGCGCGCAGCCTCGCGGTCGAGCACACCACGGTGGCGCGGCGCGTCGCGGCGCTGGAAAAACGGATCGGCATCCGCCTGTTCGACCGATTGCCCAAGAGCTGGTCGCTGACGCAGGATGGCGAGCAATTGCTGCAGCATGCGTACCGCATCGAAGAGGAAGCGCTCGCCTTCAGCCGCGCCACCGCCGGCGCGAGTAGCCTGCGCGGCACGGTGCGCCTGTCCGCGCCGCCGGTGTTCGGTAGCCATTTCCTGGTGCCGCGCCTGGCCGCCGTCAGGCGCCAGTGGCCGGGCATTGCCATCGACCTGGCCGGCGAATCGCGCGAGGCCAATTTGTACCGACGCGAAGCCGACCTGGCGCTGCGCCTGTCGCGTCCCGAGGCGCCCGGCCTTGCCGCGCGCCCGCTGGCGCAGATCGGCTACGGCTTGTATGGCGCCAGCGGCTGGATCGGCCGCGCCTCGCAGGAATGGGAATTTGTCGGCTACAACGACAGCCTGCGTGAGACGCCGCAGCAGCAGTGGCTGGAAAAGGTCGCCGGCGCGCGCCCCTTCGTTCTGCGCTCCAACGACCTGGCCGCCCTCTACCAGGCTTGCCGCGCCGGCCTTGGCATCGCCGTACTGCCGCACTTCCTGGCGCGCGACGACCCCGCGCTGGTCGCGCTGGCCGAATACCCCTGCCCGGTCGCCCGCCAGCTCTGGCTGGTGGTGCATCCCGACGTGCGCCGTTCACCCCGTGTCAAGGCGGTGGCCGATGCGCTGGTCACGCTGTTTCGCGAGAGCGCCGCAGTACTGGCGTAGCCCCGGCGGGGCATGCGCCGCAGCGTACCAGTGCAACAACGTCATTGCTTGCAGGAAACCTTGCCATGGGCGTATCGTACGCCTACACAGGGAGGATGCAATGGATTCCACGCGGGTGGAAAGCAACAGATTGGCGCGGTGCTTCATGCTGGGCATGGCGTTATGCGCCGCCGGTTTGGCCTGGGCCGACGAGGCCAGGATTTACCGCTCGTACGACGCTTCCGGGCGGCCCACGTTTTCCGACCGCCCGCTCAACCGGACCTCGCAGGTGTTTGCCGTATTCGACGGCAACCGGCTGTGGCCGCGCGCCGGCGGCACGCCGGTGACCACGGCGCAGCTGTCGGCGCGGCGCAGCGCGTTCGACCCGCTGGTGCGGCGCGTGGCGCAAGCACATGGCGTGCACGCGGCCCTGCTCAAGGCCGTCATCGAAGTCGAGTCCGGTTTCAATGCGCGCGCGCGTTCGCCCAAGGGCGCCATCGGCCTGATGCAGGTGATGCCGACCACCGCCGCGCGCTACGGGCAGTACGACCTGTACGCGCCGGAACAGAACGTCGAAGTCGGCGCGCGCTACCTGCGCGACTTGCTGTCGATGTTCGGCGGGAATGTGCAGCTCGCGGTAGCGGCCTACAACGCCGGCGAGAATGCGGTGATCCGGCATGGCCGGCGCATCCCGCCCTATCAGGAAACGCAGCGCTACGTGCCGATGGTGCTGGAGCGCTATCACCGCTTCCAGTCGCCCTCGCTCAACTGATCCGGATGCCCGCCGGGGGCGCCAGCGCCGGCGAAACAGTGTACCCTTGCCAACCATCGACACCCGCAGCGCGGCATTTCCCCGCACGCGCCGCAAGAGACAAAAAGGAGTAACCGATGGCGGCACAATTCGAGATCACCAGCATGGCGCTGTTCTGCGACTTCGAGAACATCGCATTGGGCGTGCGCGACGCCAAGTACGCGCATTTCGACATTCGCCGCGTGCTCGAGCGCCTGCTGCTCAAGGGCAGCATCGTGGTCAAGAAAGCCTATTGCGACTGGGAGCGCTACAAGGATTTCAAGGCGCCGATGCACGAAGCGGCCTTCGAGCTGATCGAGATCCCGCATGTGCGCCAGTCGGGCAAGAACTCGGCCGACATCCGCATGGTCGTCGACGCGCTCGACCTGTGCTACACCAAGTCGCATGTCGACTGCTTCGTCATCATCAGCGGCGACTCCGACTTTTCACCGCTGGTATCGAAGTTGCGCGAGAACAACAAGTACGTGATCGGCATCGGCGTCAAGGATTCTACTTCCGACCTGCTGGCCGCCAACTGCGACGAATTCATTTTCTACGACGACCTGGTGCGCGAGCAGAAACCCAAGCGCAAGCCGGCCGAAAAGAAGGCTGCAGCCAAGAAGCCCGCGAACGGCGCCTCGGCCAAGGCGCCGGCACAGAAGAGCGAGGATAAGAGCGAGGACAAGACGGACGAGGACCGCCGCCAGGACGCGCTCGACTTCGCCGTCGGGACGGTCGAGGCTTTGATCGCGGAGCGCGGCGAGGATGAAAAGATCTGGGGCTCGATGGTCAAGCAGACCATGAAGCGCCGGCGCCCCGGATTTTCCGAATCGGCTTACGGCTACCGCTCGTTCAAGGAACTGATGGAAGACGCGCAAAAGCACGGCTTGCTGCAGATTATCCGCGACGAGAAGACCGGCCAGTACAAGGTGCGGCTGGCCGCCGGCGAGGAGTGACGCCGGCGTCGCGCCGTTCCGGTCACGCCGACGGCATGGCCGCCGGCTTCGGCGCCCGGGCATGCGCCAGGATGCGCCTGATCACCGTCAGGTACTGCCTGGACAGGCTGCCGGTGTTGTAGTGCAGGCCGTACTTGCGGCACAGCGCTGCGAGCTGCGGCGCAACTTGCGGGTAGCGATGCGCCGGCATGTCGGGGAACAGGTGATGCTCGATCTGGTGGCTCAGGTGGCCGCTCATGATATGGAACAGGCGCCCGCCGGTCAGGTTGCTCGACCCGGTCAGCTGCCGGATGTACCAGTCGCCGCGCGTTTCATGGCGCGTGTCCTCTTCGCGGTAGATCGCCACGCCGTCGGTGAAGTGGCCGCAGAAAATGATCAGGTACGCCCACAGGTTGCGGATCAGGTTGGCCGTGAAATTGCCTGCCAATACGCGCGGCGCGCTCCATAGCGCCAGCGCCGGAAACAGCAGGTAATCCTTGAACCACTGCTTGCCGACCTTGGCAAGGAAGCGCTCCAGCCGCGACTTGAATTCCGGCTTGCTCATCTTGCCGTACTTGTAGCGCCCGATCTCGAGGTCGTGCGAGCCGACCGCGTACTGGAAGCCCAGCGCCAGCAGCAGGTTGGCCAGCGGCTGGAAGCGGTGGCGCGGCTTCCAGCGCTGGGCGTCGGACATGCGCAGCAGCGAATAGCCGATATCCCTGTCCTTGCCGAGAATGCCGGTGTGGGTGTGGTGCACCACGTTATGCGAGTGGCGCCATTGCTCGCCGTCGCAGGCGATATCCCACTCGAAGGTTTGCGAATGCAGCGCCGGGTCGCCGCACCAGTCGTACTGGCCATGCATGACGTTGTGGCCGATTTCCATGTTGTCGAGGATTTTGGCATTGGCCAGCGCCAGCACGCCGGCGACCCAGCTGAGCGGCCCGACGCCGAAATGCAGCAAGGCGCGCCCGCCGATTTCGCTGGCACGGGCAATCCGGATCATCTTGCGGATATGGTCGACATCCTGCTGGCCCAGGTCGTTCATGACGGCATTGCGGATCGCATCGACCTCGGCCTCGAATGCCGCGACTTGTTCGCGCGACAGCGCAACGGGCTTGGAAAGCTGCATGGCGTGTTCCTTTTCTGCGGGTATGAAAGTTCAAAGATCGAGCACGAGGTCAGAGCGTGCGGCGGAAATGCACAGGCGGATCTGTTCGTCGGGCGCGCCAGACACCTCGCCGGTCTGCAGGTTCTCGACGCTGCCCGACGCCTTCGTGCATTGGCACGAGTGGCAGATGCCGATGCGGCATCCATACTTGGGCGACAGCCCGGCGCGCTCGGCCTGCAGCAGCAGGGGGGCGCTGCCGCGCGCGACGAACTGCTTTCCGCTGGCGCGCAGGCGCACGGTCGACGCGACATCCGGCCCGCTGGCCAGGCGCAAGGGCGCGGCTGAAAAACGTTCGCTATGCAGCGGCGCCAGAAAATGCTCGCTTGTCCAGAGCGCCTGGACGGCGTCCATCATGCCGGTTGGCCCGCACATCCAGGTCGCATGCTTGCTCAGTTCGCGCATGTGGGCGCGCAGGGACGCGGCCTGCCAGCGGCCGGACTGCTCGCTGAAATGCGTCACCAGCCGCAGCGCCGGCCAGGTCTTGGCGAGCGCCTGCAGCTGCTGCGAGAAGATGAACTGCCGCGCATTCCTGCACACGTGGTAGAACACCACGTCGCCGCGGTACATGCGGGAACGCAGCTCGCCCAGCAAGGCCATCATCGGCGTGATGCCGCTGCCGGCCGACAGCAGCAGGATCTTGGGCGGCAAGCGGGCTGGCAACACGAATTCTCCGGCCGCCTGGCTCAACGTGAGCACCGTGCCGTGCTTGACGGCGTCATGCAGGTAGGGCGACACCAGACCGCCGTCCTGGCGCTTGACCGTGATCGCCAGGCGCCGCGCGCCGGGCGGCGAAGACAGGCTGTAGGCGCGCTCGCGCCGGCGTCCGTCGATTTCCACCTGCACCCGCACGAACTGGCCGGCCCGCGCGCCGAGCCACAATGCATTGGGGCGCATCACGAACGTCCGGGTGTCGGGCGTCTCGTCGATGACGCGGACCACGCGGGCACGGACCGACGACAAGGACAGCATCGGGTGCAGCGCGCGCAGCGCGTCTTCGACTGCGGCAAGTCCGACCACGGAGGCGATCCACGGATGCTGCAGCGACGTTTTCAATGCGCTGGCCGCCGCGTGCGGCCATGTTCGCGCAGCAGGCGCGGTATTCGGTAAGACGGGCATGAGATTTTCCTTGGGATAGGCCAACGCAACAGGTCTGGCGTATTGTGTACATTTGTACACTCAAAGTCTATTAATATTTAGACATCTAGAGGCACTTCTCAGGATGCTCTCAAGTAAAATTGCGGAAATCCCCGCGTATCGCTCATGCCGAGCGCGATACGCCTGTACACCCAACAGGATCTTCAATGCCATCCTCATCGTCCGCTCCGAAGCGGGTCGACAGCCTGAGCCGCCACGAGCGCAAGGACCTCACCCGCCGCAACCTGCTGCAGGCGGCGCTTCACCTGATCGGCGAAGGGCGCAGCTTCACCAGCCTGGGCATTCGAGAAATCGCGCGCGAGGCTGGCATCGTGCCGAACGCGTTTTACCGGCATTTCCGCAATACCGACGAACTCGGCCTGGCGCTGGTGGAGGAGGTCGGCATCACGCTGCGGCGCCTGCTGCGCGAAGCGCGCCAGGCCGGCATCAGCGAGGGCGACGTGTTGCGGCGCTCGGTGCAGGTGTACCACGCGTATGTGAAGCAGAACCGCCTGCAGTTCATGTTCATCTCCGGCGAACGCTCCGGCGGCAGCCGCCTGCTGCGACTGGCAATCCGCAACGACGTCAATCACTTCACCAGCGAAATGGCGCAGGATTTCCGGCAACTGGGCGTATACAAGGATCTGTCCACCGCCGGCTTGCAAATGGTGTGCGGCCTGATCGTCAACAGCATGCTGGCGGCGGCGATCGACATCCTGGATTTGCCGCCGGACCAGCCCTTGCTGGAAGCGGAAATGTCGGAAAATTTCGTCAAGCAGATGCGGGTGGTGCTGCTGGGCGCGGCGGCGTGGAAGGAAGAGGGCCGGCGCGCATAGGCTGGCTCCATTCCGGATAACAGACGTGAGGCAAGAAGGCGGTGTTGGCTTTGGAGATACCGCAGGTATTGCTGACGAGCACATCACGGGAACATCGTCGTCGCAATCGGCCGGACGCCGCTGTGCAGCCCATTGAGCCTGCTGCGCGCACCCGTCTCGCCATGCGAACTTCTCCCACGCCGGCGGCATCGAACAGCCATGCGGATTGCAACGCGACGCTTCGCGCATGAGCCGCCAGGACGCCGATCATGAAGCCCGATACCCTGTTACCCGTATTACTGATAGCGCAAGGCGTAATTGGCGGAATAGACACGCTGGTCAATCATGAACTGATCGTGCGGCTGCCGCACCGGGCGCAGGCGCGCACGGAAATCGGCATTCATGTGTTGCGCGAGGCGGCATACGGACTGTTGTTCGGATTGCTGGCCTGGCTCGCCTGGCATGGCATCTGGGCTGCGTTGATCGGCGCGTTGCTGATGGCCGTCATCGTCATCGATGCCTGGGACGAATTCGTTGAAAACAGGACGCGTGTGCTGCCGCAGAACGAGCGGCTGTTGCACTTTCTTTTGATCCTGAATCTGGGTTTCATTACCGTCGTGCTGGCGCCGACCCTGCTCGGGTGGTCAGCCAATCGAACCGGGGTGGCGCGCGCCGATCACGGAATGCTGTCGTGGATTCTGTCCGTGCTGGCGCTGGCGGCGATCGGCTGGTCGATCCGCGATTTCTTTTCATGGCGGGCATTGTGCCGGAAGGGAGGAAGACAATGATTGCCATCGGCAAGCGAAATCATCTTCGCTACGCGCCGGCCCAGTCGTGTTGCATGTACGTCGCCGCCACGATTGCCGGCACCGGGACATCGATGGCGGCGCAGATCGCACGCAGCAGATCTGCGGTGTCGACCGGCATGTCGCGCGTGCCGGCGATTGCCGTTGCAACCAGCGCCCGGATCAGCATGGGCTTGGCCAGCGGCGCCAACTGATTGGCGGCGGTCAGCGCGCTGCGCACGCGCTCGAAGCCAAGCAGGCTGACGTCGATCGGATCGCCGCCCATACTGGCTGCGGCAGCGCCGCGCGCATAGGCGGCGGAGGCCGGCTCGCCATTGCACTTGGCCGCCAGGTGCGCGACGAGCGAGAGCAGCACCGCCACTTCCTGCCGCAGCGATGCCATGTCGGCATAGCGTACCGGCACCGCGCGTCCCGCGTGCGCGTCGAGCCGGCGCTGCAGCACTGTCTGCAGCACGAATTCGGATAGCGTGACGCGGTTGTCGGCCGCAATCAGTCTTGCGGCCATGGCCAGCACGGCGTCGCGCGCCGGCTGCGGCAGCTGGCGCAGCGCCGGCATCGCCAGGTCCAGCAGGGGCAGGCGCGCGCTTTTCGGCATGGCGGCGATGGTGTCGGCGAGGTAAGCCACCAGCGCGCCTTGCCCGGCGTCGGCGTTGAGCACGGCCATTTGCGCGTCGCGCCCCGCCTCCTGGGCCAGCAGCAAGGCATACACGACGGCGCGCGCCGCATGCGGGTCGCGCACCGCGCTGTCGAGCTGCGGCGCCAGGTCGGTCAGCTCGCCTGCGCTGTTGCCAAACGCGGACGCCGAAGGCGCCGGCACGAAGCCGGTTGCGGCAAACGGGATATCGGGCAGCATCGGCTCCTGCTGCGGCGTTTCCTCCTGCACTGGCGCGTCGAGCAGTTCCACCTTCCTGCCATACACGCGGCGCAGGCGCTCCTCGATCGGCGGGTGCGTGGCGAACAGGCCGGCCACCAGGCTTGGCTTGACCGCACCGAGAAACAGGTGCGACAGCTGTTCGGCGTTCGGATGTGTGATGCGCGAACCGAGTTCCATCTCGCGCGACAGGCCGCCGATCTTGCGCAGCGCGCCGCCGATGCCGTCGGGATTGCGCGTGAACTGCACCGCGCTGGCGTCGGCCAGGAATTCGCGCTGGCGCGATACCGCCGACTTGATCAGGCGGCCGAAAAACACGCCGATATAGCCGATCGCAAACAGGGCTGCGCCGGTGACGAACACGACCAGCGCCGCCGACGGACCCTTGTCGTCGCGGTTGCGCGAACGCGCCGGCACGAAGTAGCGCGCGAAGTCCATCAGGTGCTGGCCGAAGCCGGCGATCATCTGGATGCCGAACAATACGCCGATCAGGCGCATGTTCAGGCGCATGTCGCCGTTGAGGATGTGGCTGAACTCGTGGCCGATCACGCCCTGCAGCTCGTCGCGCGTCAGGCGCTGTAGCGTGCCGCGCGTGACGGCCACCACCGCCTCGTTCGGGTTGTAGCCGGCGGCGAACGCATTGATCGCGTCTTCCCGGTCGAGCACATAGACTTTCGGACAGGCGATGCCGGAGGCAATGGCCATTTCCTCGACCACGTTGAGCAGGCGCCGCTCCAGCAGCACGGTGGAGGCCGGCGCGACCAGGCGTCCGCCCGCCATCTTCGCGACCGCGTCACCGCCGTCGCGCAGGTTGAACAGTTCAATGGCGGTACCGCCGCCGATCAGCGCGAGCGTCACCAGGGTGTTGGTGGCAAAGAAGCCGCGCGGATAGCCGTAGGGGCCATCCATGCGCACGCCCTTGGTCCACAGCCAGACGAAGGCCATGGCGGCGTTGACTGCAATGACGATGGCGATCACCGCAAGGATGAACAGGATGACCAGCGTGCGGGTCTGGCGCCGTGCCTGGTCCTGGTGCTCGAAGAAGTTCATGGCGGATGCGCGGCGCGCATCGGATCAGAACGACACCTTCACCGCCTTGCGCTCCTCGGGCGCCTCGGTCGACTGCAGCAGTTCGGCCGTCTTGAACGAGAACATGCCGGCGATGACCGAGCCGGGGAATTGCTCGGCCGTCGTGTTGTACTCCATGACGTTGTCGTTGTACGCCTGACGCGCGAATGCGATGCGGTTTTCGGTGCTGGTCAGCTCTTCGCTCAGCTGCATCATGTTCTGGTTCGCCTTCAGGTCGGGATAGGCTTCCGACAGCGCGAACAGGCGGCCCAGGCTCTGGTTCAGCGCGCCTTCGGCCGCCGCCATCTGGTGCACCGCCGCCGCATCGGTCGGGTCGGTCGCGGCGCGGGCATTGGCCGTTACGGCGCTGTTGCGCGCGGCGATCACGGCTTCGAGCGTGTCGCGTTCGTGCTTCATGTAGCCCTTGGCCGTCTCGACCAGGTTCGGGATCAGGTCGTAGCGCCGCTTCAATTGCACATCGATCTGCATGAAGGCATTCTTGAAGCGGTTGCGCAAGCCAACCAGCCGGTTGTAGACGCCCACGGCCCAGAACACCAGCACGAGCGCAAGAACCAGCAAGACGATGAGAGCGATCATGACTCCTCCAGAGAATAAGCAATGCGACGAATGGCGTGCGGCCTACTATAGCACCACCGCATCGCGCCGCCATGCCTGGGGAGAGGACTGTCACGCGCTTGCTGCCCATAAAAAAGGGCTGCACGTTTGTGCAGCCCTTGCGCCGTCATGCGCAGGCAGCGGTGCCAGTCAGTGCCGGCGGGAGACGCGCTCCGCGCCGAAGCGCACCGCGTCCTTCACCTTTTCCCAGGTGCTTTCGGGGTGGCTGGCTTCCCAGTCGCTGCGTAGTTGCGGTTCAACATCGTTCCACTGGTAATTCTGGTAGCGCCCGCTGCCGGCCATGGTCGATCCGTAGCGGTAAGCGGTGTCATAGTCTTCATAACGCCCGCCGGACGTGCCGTAGGCGGTTTGCCAGTGGCGGCGGTACTCCGAAGTGTCGTCCGCGGCAGTACCGATCGGCTCGGCGGCGGTTGTCGTGCGCACGGTCGAGGTCGACTGCACCGCGCCGGCCGGCCGGTAGATGTGCTGGCCGTTGAGGCTGCGCCACTGCTGTTCGATGTAGTCGGCATCGGCTTCCGAACGCGGCCGCACGCCGATCAGGATGCCGCCTTGCTTGATGCCGCTCTCGTAGTGCTTGACGCGCTCCTCCGGAATGCCCCATCCGACCAGCGCGCCCAGCAAGCCGCCGGTGGCTGCGCCGGCCCCGGCGCCGGCCAGCGCGGCGGCGATCGGACCCGCGATCACGAGCCCCAGGCCGGGCAGGGCCAGGCTGGTGCCGGTGGCCGCGACAGCGGCGAGGATCGCGCCCAGCGTGCCGCCGAGGGCGCCACCAATGCCCGCTCCCTCCGCCGCCTTGTTGCCGAGCTCGGTCTGCTGCGCACCGGTTTGCGAAAACTGCTTCGACCGCGTTTCGTCGGACATCACGACATTGATGTCGTCTTTGGCATAGCCGCGATCGGACACGACCTGGTAGGCGCGTTCGGCGCTGTCGCGGTCGGTAAACAATGCGGTGAGCATGCCAGCCGTATCGTTGGAAGAAATTGCCATGATGGATCTCCTTATCAATTCACGGGAAAGTCAATGCGTTGCGTAGTCCGTTGCGCGGCAGCCCGATCGCATCCGACCGGCGGTGCAGCACGTACAGGCATACACGCATTGCTTTCCACCTCGGTTGTGAAAACGTCAATGGTTCTATAGGAGAGGGAAATGGCCGCAGAGTTCCATTCCGTTGTTTAAAGCAAGAAATGGGAATGCGCGGGGCAAGACGGCGTTGCCCCGGGGAAGGGACTGCCGCTCAGCCGGCGCTTACCGTCTGCACGCCTTGTACCGCGTCCGGCAGCGGCGGCGCATCCGCGCGGTGCGGGTCGATGAACAGTTGCACGAGGTTGGTATCGGACGAGGTGCCTAGGTGGGCAGCACCGCCGCCGTCGGTCGCGCCGGCCAGCCATTTTTTCGCCACGTCGCGCCCCAGCGCTTTCAAATGCAGCAGGAAGGGCAGGGCCGTGTTGCTCTTGCTGGCCACGCCGAAGCTCGCCATGTCGGCATGCGGCGGGATGTAGTGGAGCAGGATTTCTTCCTTGTCGTGCAGCTTGCCGCCGGACTGCCTGGCGCGCGCATCGTGCGGCACCTGGCGCAGCAGTTCGTTGACTTCGTGGATGCGCTTGATTTCCGCGATGAGCGATGCGTTGAAGGTGATTTCGTTGATGCGGTCGATGATTTTCCACGCCGTGTCGGGCGGTGTATCGGTCTTTCGCATCACGATCGGGTTGACGCCGACGATCACCATGTCGCGCGTTTGCTGCTTGTGATGCTCGATCAGCGGCGCCAGTGCCGGGTCGGCGACGTAGCCGCCATCCCAGTAGTATTCGCCATCGATGCACACGGCACGGTCGACCATCGGCAGGCAGGCCGACGCGAGCAGGTGGGGGATCTGGATCTCGTCCTTGCTGAAGCTTTTCGGCTGGCTGGTGCGCACGTTGGTCGCGCACACGTACAAGGCGGGGCCGGTCGTGCTGCGGTTGAGCGCATCGAGGTCGATGCAGTCCGCAATCGCCTGTGCGATCGGGTTCTGGCGCGGGCCGCCCCACGACTGGTAGGGCGAGGTGATGAGCGACAGCGCGTTGAGTGCGACCGGCACCGGCAGCCCATCGATGTTCCAGGAACGGTGGAACAGGTTGGGCGTAAAGCGGTACGGATTCAAGTAGGCGTCGCCGAGTTCCGCCACCCGGCGCCAGAACGTGTCGAGCAATTCTCGCGCATGGGTGCGGCGCGCCGCATCGTCGAGCCGGCGGCCGCGAGCGTCGCGTTCCAGGCTCAGGCCATAGGCCAGCACGGCGGCGATCATGGCGCCGCCGCTGGTGCCGCTCACCGCGACGATGTCCACCCCGTCCTGCTGCAGCAGGTAGTCCAGCACGCCCCACACATAGGCGGAATGCGCGCCGCCGCCCTGCAGCGCCAGCGTGACTTTCTTGGTGTCGGTATTGTGTGCTGTCGTCATGAGGGTCATCGGGGGCTTGTGGTTCTTGCGGGAATGGATTTGCGCAGCCGGGCAGGCCGTCGGCACAGGATGAATGTAATGAACCGCACGCGCGCTTGCAAGCCGCAGCGCACGTCACCCGAGATGCATCAACGCAGGCGCGTCAGATGCTTACCACCAGGCGCTGCGCAAAACGGCCGTTTTCCCAGACCAGCTGCTCGGGCGCCTGCGCTGCGCGGCGGTTGAGCGCGTAGCCGCGCGGATTGGTGACGACCCGCGTGCCCGCGACAGCGTAGTCGAAGCTGTCGTGCACATGACCGTGGATCCACAAGTCGGCCTGCTCGACGAGCGGCGTCAGATCGCTGATGAACGCGGCATTCAGCCGCACGCCGGCATAGCGCGGATGGACGGACTGCGGATGCGGACCATGATGCGTGACCACGACGGTGCGCCCGGCGAAGCGCTCTGCCAGTTTTTCCGCCAGCCAGGCGCGCGACTGATGGTGCAGCTGCAATGCGTCCTGCGCCGTGAAGGGCCCGTGCGCGGTATGGATGACGCGATGGTCTCTCAGCGTCAGTTCGGCCTCCTGCATTGCCTCGCGCTGGTGCTCCGGGTCCAGCAGGTAATCGGTCCACAGGCAGCAGCCGAGAAAGCGCACGCCGTTGAGGACGTATTCGCCGCGCTCCAGATAATGTACGTTGGTGCCGAGGCAGGCAGCGCGCAGCTTGTCTTCCAGCGCGCCATACTGTTCATGGTAAGCCTCATGGTTGCCGTGCACGTAGACCACCGGCACCGGCCAATCGGCAAAGGCCGCTACGGCCTCGGTCGAACGATGGATGTCGCCGGCGAGCACCAGCACATCGGCATCGGCCGGTTCGACGGCGCGATAGCCGGGGAACTGCTTTTCCAAGAGTTCCAGATGCAGGTCGGAAGCGATTTGTATTTTCATGCGTAGGGGCTCTTTAACGGCGAGATGATTCCAGGCTTGAAGGGTGTGCGTTTCATGATAAAGAGCGACGGACAAGATGTCGACGGCGCGCTTGGCGGATCTGCTTGACATGAGTCATTTCGACCGATGCACAGGTATCCTATATCCTGCAGGCAGGGCAGGCGTCATGATGTGGCATCGTTTCACCCCGGGTTCCCGCCGTCTGCCCTACCTCCCTCGTTAAACTCTGGACTATTCCTATGGTCGCAGCCGGCAAAGTCTTGGCAAGCGCAGCTTCGATGATTCTAATCGCCTGCATGGTCGTGCCGCAGACGCCGGACATCCCAAGAACTGATCCGGGCGTCATGTCCGACGGCCCGGCCGCAGAACTGTTTGTTTCAGTCAATTATGGCGCGTATCGGGACAGCCGGAGCCTGGAAGGATTCTCCGTGATTGTGGATGGCAAGGTGCGCGGATGGATTCCCGAAATGGGCAGTTATATGACTTTGCGCGTTGCACCAGGTGAACACCGTGTCACGGTATCGTATCCCTGGAAGCACGTCGGCATTTTTGGGGGCATCCCGCTGCCGGAGTCAGGCGAGGTGCGTGCAGAAATCCCGGTGGCCTGTTTGCCGTCGCATTATTGCGGCGTCACCGTCGCGCCGGTCATCGACCGAGAGCGCGGGCTCGTGCTCGCCGCTGAAGTGGTGCTCCATGAGGACATTCCCGCGCATATTCGAGGATTGCAGCTTGTCGAACAAAAGGACTGAGTGAAGCCTGATGCTTTGGGATGGATGGCGACGGCAGAATGGAAAATGTAAAAAACCCGGAGCGCCTTGACGACGTTCCGGGTTTTTGAATTCTGGTGGGGCGGCGGGAATCGAATCAAGGCCGCTCTACCATAAATGATTCAATAAGTTAGGCATGGTTTTTACTGGAGGGATTTTAAAAAATACCCCCAAAAATACCCCCGGGTGGCTTGGCTGTCTTTGGACGAATAGCGCCCGGGAAACAAGAAGCACCATCCCCCAGCGTCCTTCACCGGATCACAGCAGGTCCTCTCTAGTGCTGTACAACCGCGAAGCTTTTACTCACTAGTTTTTCTGGTGAAAGCACCCTCCAGCCGGCTTTGCCATGCACTCCTTGCCCAATCTAATAATTTTTTGAAATGCAAACGTGCAGCGCCGTAATTGCGGACGCATGATTCACTTTTAATATTGCAAAATATGCAATTTATCCTCTATGTGGAAATGTATAATTTGCAATGTTTTCATAATGCTAAATCCCAATTGAGTCTGCGAAATAATAAATCAGCGATGCTTGCGTAAAACTGATCCGGAATGGCCTCAGTGAAGCATATCGATCAGCACTATGTGATAGCAGGGCGTGCTCGGTGAGCCGCAAAACCGTGAAAAAAGAAGCTGTGACTTGCTAAGAAGCGGGAAGCCTAGCGTGTGTCGTGGGGGCGTCTTCTGCCGCTGATTCTGAACGAGCGGGGCAATGTGGTTCAATTTCAACGTAAATCATAGGGTGGAAAAAAATGGCAGCTGACCAGTTGCAGGATGAAAATCTTGGGAGACGTATTGATGTGGCAGGGTTAGATAGGTACGAAACCTTTTTGGTCTGCATGTCCTATATGGTTCATCCTAACGATGCTGAGAAACGCGAACGTCTAAAAGCGTGGCTCGAGGCGAGGATTGCTGAAAAAAAGGGAAGCCTTCACCAGCTATCGCCGAAGACTATTAGCCTTCTGATCGAGGCCGGAAGGGAGGGTGTTGGGGACGATTTGACCGACGCTGCGCAGGGGGGAGGCACAGCTGGGCAAGTGCTTATCGCCGTACTTGCGTTGCAGGAAAGTGGCGTTGAGGATGCCGGGCTAGACAAAGCCTTTCACGTTAT
Source organism: Noviherbaspirillum autotrophicum (assembly GCF_000818395.1). GTDB lineage: Bacteria > Pseudomonadota > Gammaproteobacteria > Burkholderiales > Burkholderiaceae_D > Noviherbaspirillum > Noviherbaspirillum autotrophicum. Next base: position 3,067,501 of record NZ_JWJG01000028.1, read on the forward strand.
CAGTGAGATCCACCGAGGCGGGACCGACTACCGTGGTACTCCGTTGCGCCTAGGCCGCGATACGATAAAAAATAATTGGAAGAAATACGGTGCCGTCGCTCACCTTTGGGCAGCATATGTCTCGCTTCTCGGCCAGGCGAAAGAAAACGGCACGTTTTCCGATTTCGCCGAATGGATAAATGGCCATAAGCTGGCCGCCGTTGCCCGCGCCATTCAAGAGATGGCAGCGCAGCGTGTACTTCCGCGGAACACCCGTCCTCTTCTGCGAAGTGACACATTACTGATAGAAGGGGTTGACGCCGCGGTTTGGCGTGCGCCAGAGCTTCAAGAACATATTCATCGAGCCCTTTCCAGCTTCACCTCCCGTTATCGTTGATGCAACTGGAGGAAAGTAATTTTCCTCCATTCCGCGAGTTGGCTTACAGCTTCAGGATGGCTCCTTGTTCCCGGATAGGCCGGGGACGATCAACAAGGAGCCATTATGACGAAACAAATCCAAAGCGTACTGCTCGCACTGGTGATTCTTCGCCTTCCCGTCGTACTCAAACGCCGCGGCCGCTCCCGCGCCGCGCATTACCTGGACATCCAGCAGGGCTTGTTCACCCCGCCAGTGCCTATCGGCTTGCGTGCCGTTGGCTGGCCGGAATATGAAGTCGACGCGCTGAATGCAGCGCGTATTGCCGGCAAGAACGACGATGAAATCCGCGCCTTGGTAGCGGAGCTGATGGCGGCCCGCAAGGTCGCGTACTAGGAGGAGTTTACGATGCGCTATGTAAGCTCTTCGTCGGGCGTAATCAAGCCGGTGTGCGCCTTCAGACGCGACCGGCTTCCGCTGCCCACCAAGTATTATCAGGAACAGGGCCTGGTGCTGAAGGGGGGCGGCGAGTGGAAGTCCGCGGTATGCCCGTTTCACGATGACAGCACGCCCAGCCTCCGAGTGAAAACCGAGACTGGTGCATTCCGCTGCATGGTTTGCAGCGCTCATGGCGGCGATGTTCTCGCCTTTCACATGCAGCGTTACAACTTGCCCTTCGTCGCCGCGGCACGCGCGCTGGGTGCGTGGGGACTGCCGAAATGACCGAAACCCCACAACAAGCCGCATACCGCTTTGCCAAGCCGGCCATCGGTGAAGGCTTCACGCCGCAAGCCTTGCATGAATATTCCAGGGCGGACGGCCATCCCTTGCATTGGGTCATCCGCCTGAAGCACCCGGACAGCGGCGACAAGTGGATCAGGCCCATGAAGCGTAACGGCGATGACTACTCCCTGGGTGAACCCAATTATCAGGCGGGCAAGCCGCTTTATCGCTTGCACGAATTGGTTGCACGCCCCGATGATCCGGTGATGGTGTGCGAGGGGGAATGGTGCGCTGACGCGCTGGCGAAATCCGGCGTGCTTGCGACCACAAGCGGGGCAGCCGATTCCACCCGCAAGGCGGACTGGCGCCCGCTCGCTGGCCGTGCCGTCATCATCTGGCCGGACAACGACGAGGCCGGGCAGCGCTATGCGCAAGCCGTGGCCGGCACGTTAATTGATCTCGGCTGTTCGGTGCGCCTGGTGGACGTGGCGGCCCTGAGCTTGCCTCCGAAGGGCGACGCCGTGAATTGGCTGGAATTGCATCCGAATGCGACGGCGGTGGATATTGTGGCTCTGCCCACCGTCAGCTTTACGCCGTCGCCGAAACTTGCTGCCGCCCGCGCCTCAGGCACGGCGGTATTTTCCGACTGGCCGGACCCGAAGCCGATCCTGGCACCGTTGCACCCCGTTCCCGCGTTCGACCCCGACGCGTTGCTGCCCACGCCGCTGCGCGGCTGGGTCATGGACGAGGCGGACCGCATGCCGTGTCCTCCGGATTTCATTGCGGATACGGTGCTGGTTGCGCTCGGTACAGTCGTCGGCGCACGTTGTGCCATTAAACCCAAAATGCTCGACACCCGGCTCATTGTTCCCAACCTCTGGGGCGGAATTGTCGGGCTGCCTTCGGCAAAGAAATCTCCAGCGATCAGCGCGGCGCTGAAACCGCTGGAGCGCCTGATCGCGCAGGCAAGGGAGGCGCATCAGGCGGACCTGGAGGCATTTGATGCCGACAAGATGATTTTCGAGGCAAAGCGGGACGCCATCGAGGCGCGCATCAAAGCGGCGGCAAAGGATCCGAAAAAAGGCGACCTGGACAGCCTCGCCAAGGAACTGCAAGGCCATCGTCAGCAGGCGCCGGAGGAGCCGGTACTGCGTCGCTACAAGTCCAACGACACGACCGTCGAAAAGTTGGGTGAATTGCTTCGCGACAATCCGGCGGGATTGCTGGTGCTGCGCGATGAACTGGTCGGCTTGATCGCTTCCTGGGACCGCGAGGGGTGCGAGGGCGACCGCGCCTTCTATTTGGAGGCGTGGAACGGAAACTCCAGCTTTGACACCGACCGCATCGGACGCGGCTCCATCATCATCCCCAACTTGTGCGTGTCGGTTTTCGGCGGCATTCAGCCGGAAAAGCTGATCGGTTACCTGGAACAGGCGGCCCACTCGCTGGCGAACGACGGGATGCTGCAGCGCTTTCAGATGCTCGTCTATCCCGACCATCGCGCTTGGGAGTGGCGTGACCGTGCGCCAGCGAAGGAAGCGCGCAACCAGGCATTTGCGGTGTTTGAGAAGCTGGCCGTGTTTGACTCGGTGGCGTGGGGAGCCGCGCCTGCTGATGAGATCGTGAAATTCCCGTATTTCCGTTTTAGCGAGGCGGCGCAGGAAATTTACATTAAGTGGGCGCACGATTTGCATTGTTCGCGCCTCGCTCGCGAGGATAACCCGCTCATCGCCCAGCATTTGGCCAAATTCGACAAGCTGTTTCCGGCGCTGGCGCTCATTTTGCATTTGGTCGATTGCGCGGCGACCGGGCAATATGGCGCTGTGACGGTGGAAGCCGCCCTTCGCGCGGCAGCGTGGTGCGATTACCTGGAAGCCCACGCGCGGCGCTGTTATGGCTTGCTAGCCGACGCTGGCCTTCGCGCGGCACAAACACTGGCTGACAAGGTGCGCCAAGATGCGCTGCCAGACGGTTTTACGGCCCGTGATCTGCGCCGAAATCAATGGCGTGGCCTGACCACCGACGAGGCCGTGCAGGCCGCGCTCGACTGGCTTGAGGATGAGAGCTGGTTGTTGGGAGTGGAGACCGGCGGCACGGGGCCGGGAAGCGGGCGGCGCACCGTGCGCTATTTCATCAATCCGAAAGTGGTGAAGGCAGGCAAGCCGGAGAGCGAACATGAATGATCGCTTCGACCCGTCATGGTTGCAGTTCCCCTCGCATCGCGGTCGGACTACTGCCGTTACTGCCGAAAGAAATCCAACGGCAGTAATGGCAGTGCTTGATCCGGGCGAGGCGATGATTGCGCGAGGCTCTAACGGCAGTAATGGCAGTACCCCGGAAGGGAGTTTTCAGAAATTTCCGAATATCGTTGACCTGACGGGAGCCGAAGAGCACGCGATCCGGGCCTGGCTGGCGCATATTGGTGAAACCGACAAGGAGGTCATCGGTGCGGTATTGGAACAGTGCCGTGGCGATGCGCAGGCGCGTAGCTATTTTCTGCGTTGGGCTGATGAGACAGTCCGTCCCGCCCTTATTGACGACGACCGGCGTCGCTGCGATCAGTGCGCGAACCTTACGCCTCGCGGGCTGTGCCTCGCAGCACGCCGTGGTGAGATTGTTGCGAGCCGGGTCTATGAACCGGTGACCAATATTCCCCAGCGTTGCGAAGGCTATATGCCCGGGGCAGATGACATGGATCGCAGACCGGGGTGGGAGCGCTGGCCGGGGCTGGCGCGGATCACGGGCAACCCTATAGCCGAGTAAGGCCACTTCTTTCTCCTTCGCCACCCACGTACAAGACGCGTACGTCCCATGTGTTAGCGGTCGTCACGCCCCAGATGCGCGGGGTACGGTGGCCGCACCTTTGATTTGGAGGGCGAGAGCTGAAACCCACGGTAAAGCGCCAAGCAACGTTGCTTGGCGATGCGACAGCACATCGTGATAAATATGCTCGGGCCCAAGCTATGTCTTGCTCGGCGCAGGGAGGCAGTCGCGGTAGTTCATCGATGCAGTCGCGCGCCCAAATCTGTAATGTTTCGAGGGCGAAGCTGGTGTAATCCTTCAAGTGTGAGTGCGCAAGCTAGGTGGTATCGGCAGCGCCACCTAAAAGAACGCCGTCGCGCCCGGTTAATAGAAACCCCGCCCACTCTACCGGAGGACGCCCCTGCCGCGCCTTTTGTAGCTTGGCCTGCCGCAGCGCCTCCGCCAGTGGAAGTCCGAGGCTGATGTTCTGGTAGAACGAGGCCATCAGTTCAGTTGTCGCTTGGCTCGGGACGGCCCACAGAGACGTCACCGAACTTCTGGCGCCCGCAAGCTCGACCGAACGGCGCAGACTGGCGACACCTTCGCCCTGGACCACATCTCCGTTGCCGGTGTTGCAGGCAGACAGGACGACCAGTGCGGTATCCTGCAGCGGCAGGCGCGCAATGTCCTTGGCTAGCAGGAGCTCCGGTCCGTTTTCGCCGGACAGCACCAGACCGGCATGACGGCCTGGGAGCACCAGGTCGACCGCGCGGTAGGGGTCATCCATGGCACCGTCATTGTCCATCTTGTTCGGCGAAAAAATCATCGCGTGCGACGCGACGTGCAGTACGGCTGGCGATTGCAGGGTTCGCAGCGCTTCACTGGTCGCGCGCGCACCTTCGAACCGCTCTGCCGAAATCCCGATGCGTGCAAGCGCGCCGGCCACGGCCTGGGCTTCCTGAGCCGTATCCGGCAATGCCGTCACCGGAATGTCGCGCAGATCTAACAGGTTTGCGGATTGTAGGAACCGCGTCTGTCCGTTCGCTGCGGAGGAATCGGGTTCGTGGCTGCCATACGCGGGGTTCGCAATGATCCCCGCGCGGGCTTGCTGTTTGGTTTGTGGCGGCAGTGCCTGGACCTGTTCGAGCGACGTCACATAACGATAGGAACGAAGCACGATCCCCGGGCGAGCATCCAGCTCCGGTAGCGCTTCAAATGGAACCAGGCAGAGCGCACCATCCGGATCGATGATCCACTGTTTCGCCGTTTCGACACTGCGCGGCAGGCCGCTTAACAGTCGTTGCGCGAGCACCTTTCCTGTCTGAGTCCCGTTGTCACCACTGATCAGATCCATGCGGAAGGCCCGTACGGCCCGGTCGAGCCCACGCTGTTCCCCGACATCCTGCAGCTGGACCTGGTCTGCCGTGATGCAATAGCGCAGGTAGCGCGTCGGTGCAACGCCGAACGTGTCCGTGGCAAGTGGCGAGTAGAGGATGAAACCGATTACAGCCTGGCCGTGGAGATTGCGACGTAATTGCGGCAGGTCCAGAGCATTGAAACTGTCGAAATCGAGCGAAGCGGGCGCGTCCAATTCGCGGATCGCCTCAATCGTGTGAAAGCCATGCTGCGCAGCATAGTAAAGCAATAGCTTCAACCCCGCCTGCGTAGCCGGAAGGGCGGCCATTTGGTCTTCGATTGCGAAGATTTGAGTGCGTAGGCGCCGCACCTTTTCGTTGTCAGACCGGTACAGAAGTTGATTGAGTCGCTCGAAATAGCGAACGGCGCCACCTTTCGAACGAAGCAGATGCGTCAGTAGTTGAACGGATTTCGGCGCGTCCAGGGCAGTCTGGCTGGCCACCTGGAATAACGCGGACGCGATGACTCGTTGCCTGATGAAGGAGGACCAAACCAGCTCCACAGGCGCGCCCGCAATGCGCACCTGGCGGAAGCGATCCGTATTCATCTGCAGGGTCAGTTCAAGTGCCTTCTCCGCTAAATCCGGCCTGCCGGCCTGGAAGAGGAGCACCGCGAACTTAAACAACCGATACTCCCGGGTGATGGCCGCATTGCTGTCAATTTTTATCCCGTCCTGCGGCCTGATATATTTCTCATACAGCGATACCAGCTCCGGCGTGCGGTTGGTTTCGCGAAAGGCCCGGCCCAGTGAGAAAACGAAGTCCGCCGCACCGGTTTTGCGATCGAACATCAGGTCGGCCACCCTCGAAAGGGGGCCGGACGGCGTGGTAACGATCGTCAATAGTTGTCGATTAAATTCCAGCCTGATCGCGTCCTTTCCTTCGTTGTTTTCCAGGCGGGCGAGGACCTGCTTGACAGTGGTTAGGTTTTCGGCCTGGACCCGTTCATAGACCTGTAATGCCTGCGACAGCACTTCCACGGCTTCCTCGTTGCGCCCGAGTTCGAGCAGCGTGAATCCAAACGCGGGGAATACGTAGAGGCGAAAGGGCCATCGCTCCTTAGGGTCCTCTTCAATGTAAGCCCGCGCCTCAGTAAGCAGTTTTAAGGCGTGAGTGAATTTTTTTTCTTGCAGGAACAATAACGCGGGTCGTACCAGCGTCTGTAGCCGCCAATAATGGGCGCTTATGTTGTATGAAGGCGTGTCTGCGGCCGCCGAGAGAGGCGTGACGTTAGGGCCAAGAAATGATTGCGGAGCGGGGAACCTGTCGGCAAGGACACGTCCCGGCTGCAGCAGAGCTGCGATCGCCACCAGTCCCAAGCGCCGCCGGGGTAAAAACGTCTCGTGCCCCATTACTGCTTGCGGGCCTGTTCGTACAACGTCACCCAGCGTTTCCAGTCGCTCTCCGCCAGCGCCTGCCCGCGCGCTTTCGTAATACAGCCCTTGAGGGTTTGCACGTCCGCAGAGGACGCCAGGCACTCGCGCGCGCGCTCGGTTTCCAGCGCGATGCGGCGCTGCCTGGCAGTCATGAGCGACGCGACGATTTCACCAACAAAGCGGGTCGAGCCAGGATCACGCGAGGCGCTGCTGATGCACCCCTCCGCTGCCTGGCTTACCTGAGCCTCGAAACGCGCCGAAGCGAAGGCACGATCGGCTGGTGGCATTAGAAGTGCCTGCGCCCCAACAACCTTGCTGTCAACGCAAAAGCCGATGTCGGGCGCTAAGGGCTTGCCCATCACGGCGTCATACCGCAAAAGCCGCTCGACCGTCTGCCACTGTTCCGCGTCCATGTCGGTACTGGTTACCGGCGCTTCCCCTGCATGCGGGGACGACATAGCGGTGATCGCAACGACCGTCAGGATCATGCGCTTGGGCGGGAACCATCGTTGCGGTGAGACACCGGCGCGGTGCTGGGGAGTGTACCGTGAAACAGATGTGACCATCGGGGCGCAATCAGGCGGGTGGCCGTTCCAATGTTACTAATGAGCAAAAGTATAACAGACGGGGTTGGGCTTTCCAGTGCAATCCGCTCAATGTCGGCCGGGGTTTATCCTTCAGATGCCCGGTTTCCTCCCGCTGCGGCCCGGATTCGTCGCAAACCGGATGAAGCACCTGTGCCGGATGCGGATGATGGCGCCATCAATCAACCGGGAGAAAAAACCATGACATTGCCGAACTTCGCACAACACGCGCTCTATCTGGCCACTCTGGGCACAGCGCTCGCCCTGACAGGATGTGGCGGGGGCGCCGGCGCATTGGGCGGGGGCGCGGGCGCTCCCAGCGCGCCGGTCGCCGATGCCGCTGCTTATGACGACATGATGTCCTACTGCGGCATCACCGCGCCGACTGGCATGGATGCCACCCAGGATGGCTGGAGCAGCAATTACGGTGTGCTCCAGGGCGCCGGCACGGTCTATTACGGCAGCACCATCATTTCACCGGCAGGGAGCGCCCATGCTTGGTCGACGCCGCTGACAATGTCGGTCCCGTTCACCAACTACAAAGGTGTCACTGGACCGGTCGTGTCGAGCGGCTACGCCAAACCGGAGTGGAAGATGGGGGTGGCGATCCCGACCGTGCTGAGTCCCCGCTCGGTGGGGTGCGTGACCGAAACGGCGCGCGTGTATACGCCGCCGACCATCGACCTGAGTCCGGGCTATCCCACGCTACCGCAGCCGCAATCGTCACTGATCTGGACGAGTTACTGGAGCAGCAAGGTCCCGGTGTCGCAGCTGCAGGGAACTCCAGTTGACGGCTTCGAATTGGTCAGCAACTTTGCCCCGGCTTCTGGCGTCGTGTACTTCGTCATCGACAAGGCGAGTTTCGCCGCCCCGCAGACCCTGTCGATTTGCCGGCTCGCACCAAAGGCCACGCAATGGAACTGCGTGCAGCCGTCGGTGGCTGATGCCGGCGAAAACTGGTCTGTGACCACCAGCAGCCCTGCTCCTGGCGTCTATGTGCTGCTGTCGCCCACGCCTCAGTAGCCAGTACGGCGCACTCCGCATATCATTGCTCTTTTGCAACTAACTACAGGCGCTTATGGTCACCGCTGTTATTGCCGACGACGAACCGCACATGCGCGAGATGCTGCGCGAGCAGCTCGAAACCCTCTGGCCTGAACTCGAGATAATCGGGGAGGCGGAGGATGGCCCGACGGCGCTCACGCTGATTGTAACCCGCCGGCCACAGATCGCGTTTCTGGATATCCGCATGCCCGGCCTGACCGGGCTCCAAGTCGCCCATGCGATTACCGTCCCCTGCAATGTGGTGTTTGTGACCGCCTACGACGCACATGCGCTAGACGCATTCGATGCGAACGCCGTCGACTATGTGCTCAAGCCGGTGGACCCGGTGCGCCTGGCACGGGTGGCCGCCAAGCTGAAAAAGTCTACGACCGACAACGCGCTGGCAGACATGGGTCAGCTGGCCGCGGCATTGTCCCGGCTCGGCGTGCCGGTCCAGAACGCCGGGCCGGGACCGGAGCCGGCGCACGCTGACGGCGGTGCCACCCTCGAGTGGTTGCAGGTGGCAGTCGGCCAGCAGATCCGCATGCTGCATATCGACGATGTCGTGTATTTCGAGTCCGATACCAAGTACACCAAGGTGGTGGCCCTGGATTTCGAGGGGCTGATCCGCCTGTCGCTCAAGCAGCTGACCGAACAGCTCAATGCGGACAGTTATCTGCAGATTCACCGCGGGACCTTAGTGAACCGTCGTTTCATCCAGGTGATCCACCGCAACGGCGAAGCGCTGGACGTGGAAATGAAGGGACGTCCCGAACGGCTCAAGGTCTCGCAACCGAATCACCACCTGTTCCGGGCCATGTAGATGATCTCCTTCTGGAAAACGTCCCGCGTGGCGGTCGCCATCAGTGCATTGCTGGTACTGGGTTTCCTGTCGAGTGCAGAATGGCTCGCAGGGCAATCCACTGGTACTGGGATGTCGCCGGCCGGCGTCGTCGCGGGAATGTCGCTTGCAGCGCTCCTGTTTGCATTGCTCATTGCAACATCCAAACCAGTCGGTGCCGTCGGTACAGCCGCCGTGGCCTCACTGCGCGCAATCACGGAGCTCTCGGTACTGGGCATTGTCGTGTTCGCGCTCGCTTACGCCGTTGAATCTCTGCTTCCGGTGTCGCTGACACAGACAGTCTTGTCCGGCGCACGCGCCGCCGACGTGGTGGTATTCGTCTTCCTGGGCGTTGCACTGGCCATTGCGGTTCGCGCGGGGTGGCGCTATGCCGACCAGCTCAAAAAAGCGGGCGCTGCCGAACTGGCCGCTGCCAGGGCCACAGCGGCTGTCGCCGAACGCGATCGTGCGCTGGCCGAGGCACAAATGACGATCCTGCGCGCCCAGATTGAACCGCATTTCTTATGGAACACGCTGTCGCACGTCCAATACCTGGCCAAAAAACGGCCGGCCGACGCTGTGGAATTGACCGGGCACCTGATCGGCTACCTGCGCAGGGCGCAATCCCGCACGCAGGAAGCCAGCAGCACGCTGGGTTGCGAAATGGAGGCGGTGCAGGAATACCTGGCCATCATGCGATTCAGGATGGGCGAGCGCTTGACCGTCGATGTGGATATCCCGCAGTCCTTGGCCGGGGTTCCCTTCGCGCCGCTATTGCTGCAGACGCTAGCGGAAAACGCGATCAAGCATGGCGTCGAACCCAAGATCGGGCCCGTGAGCGTGTCGGCCCGTGCCTATATCGACGGCTCTGATTCGGGCCGGCTGGTTGTCGAGGTGAAGGACAACGGGGTTGGCTTACAGGCCGCCACAACGACCAAAGGCACCGGCATCGGGTTGCGCAACGTGCGCGAGCGGTTGGCAATACTCTATGGCGAGCAGGCGGTGTTGTCCCTGATTACCGGGGAACAGGGCGGCGTGATCGCCCGGATAACTGTTCCGTATGATCAGGTGAGCGATTAATAACCAGGAAACTCGCGTCGGCTGCGTTACATCCATTGGTGATCTGCTGGTGCTGACTGGCGAAAAGTTAAATTAATAAAAATTTTTTAAGGCGCGTTATGGAAAGCTCTTTGAATTTCTTGGTGTCTACCCGTTTAAAGCATTTCAAATGGGGTGCAGTATCGATATGTGTTCTGGCCTTGGGTTTGCTCACTTCGCCAGCATACGCGGGTTTTGATGAAGGTTTAGCGGCACGGAATAAGAGCCTATTTCGATAGGGCGGAGCGCCAAGCAATGAGACCGCACGCGAACTGCAGCATGGCGAGATAGGTATCCTCGCGCTTTTCCCATCGCACGAGCAGCCGGCGAAACCGGTTGAGCCAGCTATGGGTACGCTCGACCACCCAGCGCCGGGCACGTACACCACATTGCTTCTTGTTCTCCCGTTCATCGCGCCGGCCAAGAATGATCGGTTCGAACCCGGCCATGCTGACGATGCGTCGCACCTCGTCGTAGTCATAGCCCAGATCTAGACACAACTCGCTCTTGCGGCCATTCACCGGCCGAGCGCACATCATTCCCGCCAGCGTGGCAGCAACCAGCTTCATGTCATGTCGGTTCGCGGGTGCCACCTCGACAGCCAACGGAACGCCAGCAGCTTCAGTGAGCATGCTGCGTTTGACGCCGCCTTTGGCGCGGTCGCAGGGATTCGGTCCTGTTTTTTTTTCCGCCCAGTGGCGCCTTCGTCAGCGCGCCGTCCATTGCCAGCCAACTCCAGTCGATGCCCTGCAACTCGTCATATTCCAGCAACCCCAGGCGCCAGAACTTCGCAAACACCCCGGCATCAATCCATTCCCGGAATCGCCGGTACGCCGACGAACAGGTGCAGATCCCAGTGCTATCGAGGGCGTTCCACTGCATACCTGTGCGTAGCACCAGCAGGATCGCGTCCATCGCCGCACGATTGGGTACGCGCGGCCGGTGGCATCCCAGCGGATGCGATTTCGCTGCTGGCAACAACGGTTCCATTTGTTCCCAGAGCGTATCGCTCATGCGAAAACCGTCGTCATGCTTGCATTGATTCATGACAGCATCCCTCGGTCGAACTCATTCGCCTTCGACCAGCTCTGCGGCCATTATTTCTTTTTTGTCGACCTATCGAAATACGCTGTTATGGCGACGCTTCCTGGACAGCGGTGCCTAGCAGGCAAGCTGTGTCATTGGCTCGGCTGTCGGCTAGTCATCTTCCTCCTCAGCAGCTTTCCTACACTTGCGCTCGCACGCTATCACACAGTGAGCGCCCTTGAGCCGCCCGTGGATGAGTGGCGGGCGGCGTTCTATGGCAGTGGGACGGACACGTGTGTTGTTCGCGTCGGACTGGCAAGACTTTGATTCCGCACGATAAAGTAAGATCTCGACTGCGCGACATTGGATCGCACGGAAAACCAGCGAGGAATGGAATAATGAAACAGCAACAATTGGGATGCAGGACCGCACATGCCTTCCTTATGGGGGCTTTGCTACTGGCCATGGCAGGAAGCCAATTGGCTGCGGCGCAGACCGCTAAACCAGTGCTCGGCAAGTATGGCTGCACCGCTTCCATGTATAGCGGGGGAGCGGTCCAGTACACACCACGCGGTTCGTTCGTCATCACTGCGGACGGCAAATAC
>NZ_JWJG01000028.1:3079319-3081010 GCF_000818395.1 Noviherbaspirillum autotrophicum
GCGCTTTTACGTGATGGAGCATGGTCAGATCGTCGAGACCTTCGCTGCCTCCGAACTGGACGCCAGAATGCCTGTGCTGCATGAGCTCCTGGGCGTATGAACAAGATGTGCAACGAGTAGTAAATAACCACCTATAACAAAGGAGCAGAAATGAATTTCAAGTCAATGACAGTGGCAGTTGCAGCGGCGTTTGGTTTTTCCGGGGCCGCGTTAGCGCAAGTCTCGGGCGACGTGATCAAGATCGGTTTTATCACGGACATGTCGGGCCTGTACGCCGATATCGACGGCCCCGGTGGCGTTGAGGCGATCAGGATGGCGATTGCCGATGCGGGCGGTGCGGTCAACGGCAAGAAGATCGAATTCGTCTATGCCGATCACCAGAACAAGGCCGACATCGCCGCCTCCAAGGCGCGCGAATGGTTCGACCAGCAGGGCGTGGACGTGCTCATCGCCGGCACCAATTCCGCCACCAGCCTGTCGATGGCCAAGATCGCCGCGGAAAAGAAAAAGCCGTTCATCGCCATCGGTGCCGGCACCTCGCGCCTGACCAATGAAGAATGCTCTCCGTACACCGTGCACTATGCCTACGACACGGTGGCGCTGGCCAAGGGCACCGGTTCGGCCGTCGTCAAGCAGGGCGGCAAGACCTGGTTCTTCCTGACGGCCGACTACGCCTTTGGCGCCTCGCTCGAAAACGACACCGCCAACGTGGTCAAGGCCAACGGCGGCAAGGTGTTGGGCAGCGTCAAGCACCCGCTGTCGGCGTCCGACTTCTCGTCCTTCCTGCTGCAGGCGCAGTCGTCCAAGGCGCAGATCCTGGGCCTGGCCAATGCCGGCGGCGACACCGTCAACGCGATCAAGGCCGCCAACGAGTTCGGCATCACCAAGTCGATGAAGATGGCCGGCCTGCTGATGTTCATCAACGACGTGCATTCGCTCGGCCTGAACCTGACCCAGGGCATGTACCTGACCGACAGCTGGTACTGGGACCAGAGCGACGACAGCCGCGCCTGGTCGAAGAAATACTTCGCCAAGATGAAGAAGGAGCCCTCGTCGCTGCAGGCGGCGGACTATTCGGCGGCCACGCAATACCTGAACGCGGTGAAGGCGGCCGGCACCGACGACGCCGACAAGGTGATGGCGCAGCTGAAGAAGACCAAGATCAGCGACATGTACACCAAGAACGGGGTGGTGCGCCCGGATGGCCGCATGGTGCACGACATGTACCTGATGGAAGTGAAGAAGCCGTCGGACTCGAAGTATCCGTGGGATTACTACAAGGTGGTACAAGCCATCCCCGGCGACCAGGCTTTCACCACCAAGGCCGAGTCCAAGTGCGCGCTGTGGAAGTAGGCTGAGCGCCGCTGTGCTGCTTTGCAGCGCAAGTCGATTTGCCAGCCTGTAACGTGCCTGGCTTCCCTCCTCCGGCAGGAGGAGGGAGTCGGTGGGGCAGCGAGCACGATTCCATGGAGGAGCCGGCTCGGTCACTCCGCCCTCATCCGAACCTTCCCCCGCTGGGGGAAGGAGCAATTCCGCTAATACGCTTTCCCTTATTCGCCCATGGAACTATTCGGCATCCCCCTGCAAGCCTTGCTCAGCCAGTTGCTGCTCGGCCTGGTCAACGGTTCGTTCTACGCGATGCTGTCGCTCGGCCTCGCGGTGATCTTCGGCCTGCTCAACGTGATCAACTT
>NZ_JWJG01000028.1:3081020-3226204 GCF_000818395.1 Noviherbaspirillum autotrophicum
TGCCTTCTTCGGAGCGGCTTCCTTCTTGGCTGCTGCCGGCTTCTTCGCCGGGGCTGCTTTCTTAGCAGCCGGTTTCTTTGCTGTTGCCATTTGTTTCTCCTTCACGTGATGGAAAAATTCAAACTACGAGGTTGGAAATCCTCCCGAACCATCGCGATGATCCAGGCGGATTATTCATCGGCGCAAGCAAGCTTCTGTTTGCGCTAATGAATTCGGCACCAGCTGAACTGCTGCATCACCTCACCCATGCAGCACTTCAGCCTCATCTGACTACGCCTCTCTTCTTGCAGGGATCACCGCCGCGCGTCGGCAGTGATGGAGGTCCAAGCCGCGCGCTCAGGAGGCGCTGCGACAGCCGTAGCCAAAAAAAACGCCGGCAGCAATGCCGGCGTGGGAATACTCTTTCTCAAAGACCAACAGGTTTTTCAGAAAAAAAGCCGCCTTGCCCGACTGGTTCGGGGTCAGCGGCGATAACAGAGAAGATCGCAGATTGATTCGGTACGTTCGTCTACTGTCCATTAAATCGGTTGTAGCCCTTCAGGTTTGGCAGTCTCTTTTCGATTCGCCGATCATCCATACTGACCGGCCGCTTTGTCGACTACTGTCTCTCCAATCACCTCGCGCCATCCGGCACGAGAGCCTGGAACACCTGGCTGTCACTTCTTCTTAATCCCAGCTCAGTGCGCCACCGGTTTGGTATTCGATCACACGAGTCTCAAAGAAGTTGCGTTCTTTTTTCAGATCGATCATCTCGCTCATCCACGGGAAGGGATTCTCTTCCTGGGGGAACATCGGATCGAGACCGATCTGCTGCGCGCGACGATTTGCGATGAATCGCAAGTACCCTTTGAACATCGGCGCATTCAAACCAAGCACTCCACGCGGCATTGTATCCTCAGCGTAGCGATATTCCAACTCCACCGCGCGCAAAAACAACGATTTGATCTCCTCGCGAAATTCAGCAGTCCACAGATGCGGGTTCTCCAGCTTGATCGTGTTGATCAGATCGATCCCGAAATTGCAGTGCATCGATTCGTCGCGCAGGATGTACTGATACTGCTCTGCTGCGCCCATCATCTTGTTCTGCCGGCCCAACGCAAGGATCTGTGTGAAGCCAACGTAGAAGAACAATCCTTCCATCAGGCATGCGAACACGATCAGCGAACGCAGCAGCGTCTGGTCCGCTTCGAGCGTGCCGGTCTTGAACTCGGGGTTGGTCAGCACGTCGATGAACGGGATCAGGAATTCGTCCTTGTCGCGGATCGATGCGATCTCGTGATAGGCGTTGAAGATCTCCGACTCGTCCAGGCCGAGCGACTCGACGATGTACTGGTAGGCATGCGTGTGGATCGCTTCCTCGAACGCCTGGCGCAGCAGGTACTGGCGGCACTCCGGCGCCGTGATGTGGCGGTAGGTGCCGAGCACGATATTGTTGGCGGCCAGCGAGTCGGCGGTGACGAAGAAGCCGAGGTTGCGCTTGATGATGCGGCGCTCGTCTTCGGTCAGGCCGCTCGGATTTTTCCACAGCTCGATGTCGCGCTGCATGTTGATTTCCTGCGGCATCCAGTGGTTGGCGCAGCCGGCCAGGTACTTGTCCCAGGCCCACTTGTATTTGAAGGGGACGAGCTGATTGACGTCGGTCTGGCCGTTGATGATGCGCTTGTCGGCGGCGTTGACGCGCCGCGCCTCGCCGCCGGCGATGACTTCTTCCCGCGCGGCGGCGAGCGCCGGCTGCGGGGCAGGTGTGGATTTGGCTGCAGGGTTGATTTCGTCGTCCCAACTGAGCATGGTCTTCTTCCTTACTGGGTATTGTAGTTGCAGTTGCGCGATGCGCAAGGCATTGGGCAAGGTCCGACGCGGCATCCTGCGCCGCGTCGGTTCATCGCGTCAGATCACTGGCAGGCTTCGCACTCTTCGAAGCCGGGATCGCCCGGTCGCAGCATGCAGGCCGGACCGGCGACGTCGTCGGCAGAGGCGGCGACTGCAACCGGTGCGGCGGCAGCGACGTCGACGCCCATGCCACCGGCGGACACGGCGTTGAGCGCGCCAGCCTTGGTGGTCGACTTCTCCGCATGGGTCGCGCCGATGGTGCGCAGGTAGTAGGTCGTCTTCAAGCCGCGCACCCATGCCAGCTTGTAGGTTTCGTCGAGCTTCTTGCCGGAGGCACCGGCCATGTAGATGTTCAACGATTGCGCCTGATCAATCCATTTCTGGCGACGCGAAGCCGCTTCCACCAGCCACTTCGGATCGACCTCGAACGCCGTGGCGTAGATGTCGCGCAGGTCTTGCGGGATGCGATCGATCTTCGCCAGGCTGCCGTCAAAATACTTCAGGTCGGCGACCATCACTTCATCCCACAGGCCGCGCGCCTTCAGGTCGCGCACCAGGTGTTCGTTGATCTCGGTAAATTCGCCGGACAGGTTCGACTTCACATATAGGTTCTGGTACGTCGGCTCGATGCAGGCGGACACGTCGATGATGTTGGAAATCGTCGCCGTCGGCGCGATCGCCACGCAGTTCGAGTTGCGCATGCCGTATTCCTTGATGCGGGCGCGCAGCGCGGTCCAGTCCATGCTCTCGGAGGTGTCGACTTCCAGGTAGCCGCCGCGTTCTTCGGCCAGCAACCTGAGGGAATCCTGCGGCAGGATGCCGCGATCCCACAGCGAACCGCGATAAGAGCTGTAGCGGCCGCGCTCTTGTGCCAGTTCGGTCGATGCCCAGTAGGCGTAGTAGCAGACCGCTTCCATCGAGCGGTCGGCGAACTCGACCGCATCCATCGATGCGTACGGAATGCGCATCATGTGCAGGCAATCCTGAAAGCCCATGATGCCCATGCCGACCGGACGGTGGCGCAGGTTGGAGTCGCGCGCCTTCTTCACCGCGTAGTAGTTGATGTCGATCACGTTATCCAGCATGCGCATCGCAGTGCGGATGGTTTTCTGCAGCTTGGCGTGGTCGAGCTTGCCGTCTTTCATGTGGGCCGGCAGGTTCACCGAACCGAGGTTGCAGACGGCGATCTCGGAGTCGTTGGTATTGAGTGTAATCTCGGTGCACAGGTTGGAGCTGTGGACCACGCCGACGTGCTGCTGCGGGGAACGGATATTGCACGGATCCTTGAACGTGATCCATGGATGGCCGGTCTCGAACAGCATCGACAGCATCTTGCGCCACAGGTCCATGGCCTGCACCTTCTTATATAGCTTGAGCTCGCCGCGGGCAGCCTTCGCTTCATAGCCGGTATACGCTTCCTCGAACGCACGGCCGAACTTGTCGTGCAGGTCCGGCACGTCAGAAGGCGAGAACAGGGTCCACTCGCCCTTTTCCATCACGCGCTTCATGAACAGGTCCGGAATCCAGTTCGCGGTATTCATGTCGTGGGTGCGGCGGCGGTCGTCGCCGGTGTTCTTGCGCAGGTCGAGGAATTCCTCGATATCCATGTGCCAGGTTTCCAAATAGGCACAGACCGCGCCCTTGCGCTTGCCGCCCTGATTCACTGCCACCGCGGTGTCGTTCACCACTTTCAGGAACGGCACCACGCCCTGCGACTTGCCGTTGGTACCCTTGATATGGGCGCCGAGCGCGCGCACCGGGGTCCAGTCGTTGCCGAGGCCGCCGGCGAACTTGGCCAGCAAGGCGTTTTCCTTGATCGCTTCGTAGATGCCGTCGAGGTCGTCCGACACCGTCGTCAGGTAGCAGGACGACAGCTGCGAGCGCTGCGTGCCGGAATTGAACAGGGTCGGGGTCGAGCTCATGAAGTCGAACGAGGACAGCAGATTGTAGAACTCGATGGTGCGCGCTTCGCGGTCGATTTCGTTCAAGGCCAAACCCATCGCGACACGCATGTAGAACGCTTGCGGCATTTCGATGCGGGTGCCGTCGATATGCAGGAAGTAGCGGTCGTACAGCGTCTGCAGGCCGAGGTAGCCGAACTGCAGGTCGCGTTCCGGCTTCAATGCCTCGGCCAGCCGCGCCAGGTCATACTGCGCCAGCTTGGCATCGAGCAGGCCGGCATCGATACCTTTCTTGATGTATTTCGGGAAGTAATCAATATAGTGTTGCTGCGCATCGGCTTGCGCGACTTCCTGGCCGAATACTTCCTTGCGGATGGTGTGCATCAACAGGCGCGCGGTGACCTTGCTGTAGGCCGGGTCCTTTTCCATCAGCGCGCGCGCCGCCAGGATGGCGGACTTGTGCAGTTCCTCGACCGGCACGCCGTCATACAAATTCTTGACGGTCTCGGCCAGGATCGCTTCGGCGTCGACGTGCTTTTCCAGGCCGACGCAAGCGGCGGTGATCAGGTCGCGCACCTGGTTCAGGTCGAGCAGTCGGCGCTCGCCGTTTTCAGTCACGTGCAGCTGCGGGGCATCGGCAGTCTTGGTGGATTGCTGCTGCGCACGCTCTTCCATGCGCTTGGCGCGATACAGCACATAGGCGCGGGCGACATCATGCTCGCCGGAGCGCATCAGCGCCAGCTCGACCTGGTCCTGCACGTCTTCGATATGGACGGTGCCGCCGGCCGGTTGACGGCGCACCAGCGCGGCAACCACGTTGGCAGTCAACTGCTCGACCAGTTCGCGCACGCGGGCGGACGCCGCGCCCTGCCCGCCGTTCACGGCAAGGAATGCCTTGGTGACCGCGATCGAAATCTTGGAAGGCTCAAAGCCGACGACGGCGCCGTTGCGCCGGATGACCTTGTAATCGCCTAAGCCAACGGACAGGTTCGCCGTTGCAGCGGACGTGCCGCCGCCATGCGCAGGCACCATGCCGAAATCGCCGGGGGATTTGAGAGAAGCTTCCTGAGTAGAGTGCATCTAGCCTCCTAACTGTGTCGCGGCAGCGTTTATGCTGCTCATGTTTATTAATTAGAACGCCCGGTCCAACCGGGGTTCACGGATTCAACGACAGCGCCGCGCCACCTGCCGCATAAACAGCACATGGCCTGACGTCCATCTGAAAGGGAGAGCCGTTCACTGCCCGCCCAACATGACACTTGTCTTTATATTGAGAACCGCCTGAACAGCCCACGTAGTGGGGCAATCGCAGTGACACTAGATGTAGTGGTTCACAGCGCGATTGACACTAATTCTAGTGCCAGCACTTCAAGGATGCAATATCTTTTTTACTTGATCTGCAACAAATTTTCCTGTTGCAAAGTACTTGACTTTTTAGTCGACGAAAGGAAAGCGCAGTGAGGATGTCTCGCGAGCGTTACATGACTCTTTTTGAATCAAGGACTTGCGGTAGCGAGCCCAGTCGAAGAAGGGACCCGGGTCGGTCTTGCGGCCCGGCGCGATGTACTCGTGTCCGGAGACGTCGGTAATCGGGTAACGCTGGCGCAGCGCCTCGGTCAGCGCCGCCAGCGCATCGTATTGAGGTGGCTCGAACGGGTCGAAGTCGGTGCCTTCCAGCTCGATCCCGATAGAGAAATCGTTGCACCGCTCGCGCCCGCAAAATGAAGATGCGCCGGCATGCCAGGCACGATCGTTGGCGGACACGAACTGGATCACGGATCCGTCGCGCCGGATCAGAAAATGCGCGGAGACCTTCATTCCGCGCAAGCGGTCGAAATAGGGATGCGCGTCGCAGTCGAGCCGGTTGCCGAACAGGTCGGCGATATACGGGCCGCCAAACTCCCCGGGTGGAAGGCTGATGTTATGGATCACCAGCAGATCGATCGCGGCGCCCTCGGCGCGCTGGTCGAAGTTCGGCGACGGCATGCGCTCTGCGCCGCTGGCCCAGCCATCGGCATCTATCTCAAATCGGATCATGAATCGGGCTCGTGAATCGACAGGCGCTGCATGCGGTAACGCAGCTGGCGGAAGCTGATTCCCAGGAGCTCGGCTGCCTGGGTACGGTTGAAATGGGTTTTCTCGAGCGCGCGCCGGATGATGTCGCGCTCCACGTTATCCAGGTGTTCCGGCAGCGAGCGCGGCAATTCCCCGTCGTCACCGGCGGTACGTGCCGGCGGCACAGCCGGTGCCGCCTGCTCTGGGGCCATCTCGTCCTGCACCTTGTCCTTCGGCGTCTGCGGCGGCTGCGTTGTCAGTGCGTGCGCGGCCGGTGCGACGGCTTTCAGCGCAAGGTCGGCTACCTCGATCACGCCGTCATTGGCGAAAGCCAGCGCGCGCTCGAGAATGTTTTCCAGTTCGCGCACGTTGCCCGGAAAGGAATAGGAACGCAGCGCCGCCAGCGCCTGCGGCGTGAGGATGACCTTGCTGTCCGGCGGCACAAGCCGTTCGAGAATGGTATCGGCCAGCAGGCCGATGTCGTCGAGCCGTTCGCGCAGCGGCGGCAGGCGCAGTTCGATCACGTTCAGGCGGTAGAACAAGTCTTGCCGGAACTGTCCCTTTTCGACGCATTCGGCCAGGTTCTGATGGGTTGCGCTGACGAGCCGCACGTCGACCGGCTCCTCCACCGTCGCGCCCACCTTGCGCACGCGGCGCTCCTGGATTGCGCGCAACAGCTTGACCTGCATCGGCAGCGGCAGGTCGGCGACTTCGTCGAGCATTAGCGTGCCGCCGTTTGCCGCCTGGAAAAAGCCGTCGCGATCGTCGTTCGCCCCGGTAAACGCGCCCTTGCGGTAGCCGAAGAACTCGGCTTCCATCAACGCTTCCGGAATCGCTCCGCAATTGACAGCGATAAATGGCTTGTCGGCGCGCGCGCTGTGCGCGTGAATGTCACGCGCGGCGAGTTCCTTGCCGCTGCCGGATTCGCCGGTAATCGCCACCGGCGCCATGCTGCGCGCCAAGCGCGCGATCTGCGCGCGCAAGTCCTGCATTGCAGCCGACTGTCCGATCAGGCGCGATGCGCACGCCGCGGGCTGCGCGCCAACATCATGGCTGCCGCCGTCGGTTCTGTGCATGCGCAGCGCCGACTGTACCATCAGGCGCAACTGGTCGAGCCCGACCGGCTTGGACAGGTAGTCGAACGCGCCAGCCTTCAATGCCGCCACCGCGTTTTCGGCACTGCCGAACGCCGTGATCACGGCAATCGGCGTGCTCTTGCAGGTCGCGCTCACCTCCCGCACCAGCTCGATGCCCAACCCGTCGGGCAGGCGCATGTCGGTCAGCACCAGCGCGTAGTCGTTGCGCGCCAGGTGCTCGCGTGCCGCAAACAGACAATCCGCGCAATCGACGTCGAGCCCCATCCGCACGAGCGTAATTTCCAGCAACTCGCGCAGGTCGGATTCGTCATCGACGACGAGGATTCGGGGTGCAGTCATGGCAGCAGCCTTGTTATTTGCTCAAAAAACTCAGTACGGCTCTTGCGCCGCAAACGTGATCACGAACCGTCCGCTCGGCTCGTCCGTGCCGTCGCTCGACATATCCATCCGATATTCGTAATCGAGCATCGCATCGTTATTCAAGCACAATTCGCGCGCCACGTAGAGCCCCAACCCGGTTCCCTTGCTGGAAGTGGTGTAAAAAGGCTCGAACAGATGCGCGCGCACTTCCGGCGTAATTGCGGGCCCGTCATCCTGGACATGCAGCTCGAGTCGGTTCGTGTCCGGTAGCAGCGCCTGGATGCGGATGCTGCCGGGGCTGCCGCTGGCATACCGCAGTGCGTTCGCCAGCAGGTTTCCGAGTACTTCGCGCAAATGCAGGGGATCGAAACGCACCTGGTAAGCCGCCACGTCGCCGAGCTCGATCATGCCCGGTGCAATCGCATGGGTTTCCTGGAATTCGTCGAGCAGTTCCGCGAGAAACGGTGCCAGCTTCAACGGGCCGGTATGCGATTGCGCCTTGCGCGACAACTTGAGAATATCCTCGATCATCCGGTTCAGCCGGATCACGTTGTCACCTACGATCTTCAACAGGCGCATTTGTGCCGGATCGGTAATGTCTTCCTTGAGCAGGGATGCGGCATGGGAAATAGCCGACAGCGGATTGCGCACCTCATGTGCAATGCTAGCCGTCAGGCGCCCCATCGAGGCCAGCTTCAGCTGCTGTGCCTGGTTCTCGATTTCTGTCACGTCCTGCAAGAAAATGACGGCCCGTTGTTCCGTCAGCCCCGCAATTTCCACTGGAACAAACCGCAGCTTCAAGTGCGTCACCGGCTCGCGACGCACATGGCGCGGCAAGGTGCGTCCCTGCAGTGATGCGATGTCTTCTCCGGACTTGACCATGACAAAGACCGACGACGCGGCATTGCCGGCCCCATGCGCACGGATCTGATCGAGCCAGGCCGAATAGGCGTCGGCAACCGGCGCCAATGACGGCAGATCGCTCAATCTGAACTGCGGCTGGCCGTGCGCCACCGGCAAGCCGAGCATGCGCTCCACCGACGGATTGCCGGCGAAAACCTGGGTATCGGGTCCAACGACCAAAATGCCGTCGCCCATGTCTGCAATGACGAGGCGGTTGATCGCTTCCTGCAGCTGCAGCTCGCGCCCGCGCTGTACAGCCAGCCGCTCCTGCTTGATCAGCTTGGCAGCGAGGCGATTGATCAGATAGATTGCAGCAAAGAATGCTGCACCGTACAAACCGGCACGGGATGGCGAAGCATCGGGAATCGAATTCAACAGCTCGTAGCCGCTCTCCGTCAGCAAGACCAGGGTAACAATGGAAACGAAGAATAGCGCCGGCACTATCGGCATGAGGATCGCGCAGCCGGCCAGAGGGAACAGGTAAAGAATGGCTAGCCCGCTTTTCACACCGCCGGCGACGACATAGAGCAGCGAAATCGCGCCGATGTCGACCACCAGCTGCGCCACCAGTTGCAGCGTAAAGCGCGCGCGCGTATAGACCGACAGCAGGGAAAAACCGGTCGCCAGCACCAGATAGGCGAAGCAGATCTTCCAATCGAGCAGTGCATTCCTGCTGGCGGCATTGCTGACCGCATCAAAGCCCAAATAGGCCAGCAGGACGAGCGCGATGACGATGCGCGTGATGCAGAAGGTTTGCAGGGTGCGCCAGAAGGTTTCGCGCGACCGTTGGGACGGTACCTGAGCGTCGCGCATCATGCCCGTGTCGCCCGCAAAGCCCGCCCCGGCATGGTGCAGCTAGGATGCATTCCGCAGACGATGTTCTTCACTACAATACACAGAGCCGGATGATGTCACGATCGATTCCGAAGCGGGCAGATAAACACCGCATTGCGCGCACTGGATCATTGTCTCCATACCCTTATCCGGCGCGGAGCCGGCTGCGGCCGGGCTACCCGCACTCTTCTTACCGCGCAGCAGCCAGAGTATGGCCAATACGACCAGCGCCCAGAGGAGCAGCTTCATGTCAGGCTCCGATGCAGCACCACTTCCAGCACAAAGCGGCTACCGACGTAAGCCAGCAACAAGGTCGCGAACCCGGTCAGCGTAAACCGCAGCGCCGTCTTGCCGCGCCAGCCGCGCCAGAAGCGCCCAGCCAGCAGCAGCCCGAACAATGCCCAGGACAGCATGGTGAAAATGGTTTTGTGGTCCCATTTGAACGCCATGCCGAACAGTTGCTCCGAAAACACCACGCCCGACAGCACTGTCAGGGTCAGCAGGCCGAAGCCGAATGCAATCAGGCGAAACAGCAGCCGCTCCATCGTCAGCAAGGCCGGCAACCGCTCGATGGCCACATCCAGCCAGCCGCCTTTCGATGCTTCCGAAGGCGTATGCAGCCGCGACTCCTGAACCGCCATCAGCATGGCGTGAAACGCGGCGATAGTGAGTGTGCTGTAGGCCAGGATCGCAATCGCGATATGCCAGGGAAACAAGGACGATTTTCCTTCCAGCGGCACGACGCTGCCTGGGAACAGGACGGGCAAGACGACCGCGACGGCGGCCGTCGGCAACACCAGCACGCGCAAACCGTCCAGCGAAAAATTACGGTTTTCCAGCCAGAAGGCGGCCACCGACACCCACAATGTCGCCGACAGCACGATCGCAAAGCCTATGCGCAAGGTGCCCGGCGCGATCATATCCGCCCACAGGGCGCCGCCATGCAGCAGCCAGGCGAGCGCGGTGCCGGCCGAAAGCACGATGCGTTGCCGCGATGGCAAAAATCCGCAGGCGACATAAAGCAGCGCCGCCAGAACAAAGAAGTATGTGTACATCGCACAAAGAAATGATGAGCAGACTTCGAGTTTACACCATGTAAGGCTGCGACCGACGGCGCCTGCCGCCAAAGCGCGAGGACTTTCTCCGCCCGGATCGCGGCATTTGACGGCATGTATTCAACGCACCGGTCGTTCGCTGCCAGAGGCGCCATTCGCGCCCTCGCCGGGCGGTTCCGGATTTTCATTGATGCATCCTGCCAGGGCCGGCAAGCAGGCCTCATCGGTTAAAATGACTTGTTCTCGATGCCGCTTCCGCGCGGCGCCCACCCATTTCTTGCTCGTTCGACACCCATGCTAGATAACCTGACTCAACGACTGGCCAAAGTCGTCAAAACAATGCGCGGGGAAGCGCGCCTGACCGAATCCAATACCGCCGAAATGCTGCGCGAAGTGCGCCTGGCCCTGCTGGAGGCCGACGTCGCCCTGCCCGCGGTGCGCGAATTCATCGCGCGCGTCAAGGAAAAGGCCCTCGGCGAAGAAGTGATCGGCTCGCTCACGCCCGGCCAGGCGCTGGTAGGCGTGGTGCAGCGCGAACTGGCTGCGCTCATGGGCGCCGATCTGGGGCCGGAAGCCGCGCAGCTGAACTTCGCCACCCAGCCGCCCGCTGTCATCCTGATGGCCGGCCTGCAGGGCGCCGGCAAGACGACCACCGTCGGCAAACTCGCCAAGTACCTGCGCGAACAGAAAAAGAAAAAGGTGCTGACGGTCTCGGCCGACGTCTATCGTCCCGCCGCGATCGGACAATTGCAAACTGTTACCAGCCAGGTCGGCGCCGACTTCTTTCCCTCCTCGGCGACCGACAAGCCGGTCGCAATCGCGCAGGCTGCCCTCGATTACGCGAAAAAGCATTACCACGACGTGCTGATCGTCGATACCGCCGGCCGGCTGGGCATCGACGAAGCGATGATGCAGGAAATCGCCGCCCTGCACGCCGCGCTGCAACCGATTGAAACGCTGTTCGTGGTCGACGCCATGCTTGGCCAGGATGCAATCAATACCGCCAAGGCGTTCAACGATGCCCTGCCGCTGACCGGCGTGGTGCTGACCAAGCTCGACGGCGACGCCCGCGGCGGCGCCGCGCTGTCGGTGCGGCATATCACTGGCAAGCCGATCAAGTTCGCCGGCGTGGCCGAAAAGCTGGATGGCCTGGAAGCGTTCGATCCGCAGCGCATGGCCAACCGCATTCTCGGCATGGGCGACATCCTGGCGCTGGTCGAGGAAGCAAAAAAAGGCGTCGACATCGCCGCCGCCAAGGACTTGGCAGAAAAGGTCAAGGCCGGCGGCAAATTCGACCTGAACGATTTCAAGGCCCAGATCAGCCAAATGAAGAAGATGGGCGGACTGTCCGGCCTGATGGACAAACTGCCGGCGCAGTTCCAGCAAGCCGCCGGCAACGCCGACATGTCGCAAGCCGAAAAGCAGGTGCGCCGCATGGAAGGCATCATCAATGCGATGACGCCAGCCGAACGCGCCAAGCCAGACCTGATCAAGGCATCGCGCAAGCGCCGCATCGCCGCCGGCGCCGGCGTGCAGGTACAGGAAGTCAACCGCATGCTGTCGCAGTTCGAGCAGATGCAGTCGATGATGAAAAAACTCAAGGGCGGCGGCATGATGAAGATGATGCGCAGCATGAAGGGCATGTTGCCCGGCATGCGCTAACCGCCCCTCTTTACCGCCCCCGCAAAGCCGGCGGACCAGCCCTGGTCAACGCCGGCATTCCCTCCCAGGCCCTCGCCTCCGCCTTCGGGTACTAATACTGAATTAATACCGACGTACCTTCTTGCCGCACCTGCCACGGGTGCGCAGTAGCCCGACGCTCAACTATCTCCGCGCCAGCACGCCCGCCGTTTCACCGTATCGTTTGCGCGCCGCCCCAATGAAGATCCCGTAGCGGCCTTGACACAAAATCATGCAAAAACGATCAAAAAATACTTGCATCCCTAGGAAAAGCGCACCACTATTAGCGTTGCGTAATAGACGCAATTTCCCAACACACTTTGTGAAGGAGGCTTGAAGATGGCAACAGCCAAAAAACCAGCGGCCAAGACAGCCGCCAAGAAGCCCGCTGCGAAGAAAGCCGCAGCAAAACCAGCAGCAAAGAAGGCAGCTCCTGCCAAGAAGGCCGCCCCGGCCAAAAAGGCCGCAGCCAAGCCCGTAGCAAAGAAAGCAGCAGCCAAGCCGGCAGCGAAGAAAGCGGCCCCGGCCAAGAAGGCAGCAGCCAAGCCCGTAGCAAAGAAAGCAGCAGCCAAACCGAAAGTCGCGCGCAAGCCGAACGCCGCATTCATGAAGCCGCTGACGCCTTCGGAAACGCTGGGCGCAGTTATCGGCGCCAGCCCGCTGCCGCGCACCGAAGTCACCAAGAAAGTCTGGGACTACATCAAGAAGAACAAGCTGCAAGACGAGGCAAACAAGCGCATGATCAATGCGGATGACAAGCTCAAAGCCGTGTTTGGCGGAAAGAAGCAAGTGTCGATGTTCGAAATGACCAAGCTCATTTCCAGTCACTTGCAATAATGTTCCTTCCAGTGGCCAAACAAAAACGCCCGCATCGCGCGGGCGTTTTTGTTGGTGCCGACGCATGCGCTTATCGCACCGTGGCCGCCTTCTGATCGGGCCTGTACTCGACCGTCGTCGCATCCGGCTTGATTTCCCACTTCTTCCACGCCGCCAAGACCGCATTCGGATATTCCGGACGTCCGCGACTGCCGTTGTAACGGCCGAGCGCGAGATACAGGTTGCCACGCTCCATGTCGAGATACATGCGCAATATCGCGCAGCCATAGCGCAGGTTGGTCTGCATATGAAACAGCTTCCTGCGGTCGCCGTCGCCGATGACACGCGTCCAGAACGGCATCACCTGCATGAAGCCATGTGCCCCTACCGGCGACACCGCATATTTGCGAAAGGCGGACTCGACCTGGATCAGTCCCAGCACCAGCGCCGGATCCAGCCCTGCGCGCTTTGCCTCATACCACGCTGTTTCGAGGAATTCCTTCCGCAATTGCCAGTCCGGCAGCTGCTTTTTCAGCCGTTCGGACATCTCGCCCAGCCAGCGCAGGTACTTGATGCGCTCGCCGATATCGGAAAACTGCGGGCGTGGCGGACGCGCATCGGCTACCGCCTTGGACAGCGCGATGCGCACCGAATCGGCCAGCGCTTCTTCCTTCTGATTTCCGGCCGTCGCGGCGCCACATAAAAGCAGCGCCGCGGCCCCGACAGCCAGCCGGCGCGACAAATACCTCACAACCAAGCCGCCGCCCTCATGCCGCGATCCTGGCTTTCACGAAGTCGGCCATGTCCGCGACCGCTACAGCAGTGGCAGCGGGATCGCGCCGCCCCTGGTATTCCAGCTTGCCTTCTTTTAAGCCGCGCTCGCCGATCACCACGCGGTGCGGCACGCCGATCAGCTCCCAGTCGGCGAACATCACGCCCGGGCGCTCGCCACGATCGTCCAGGATGACATCGACGCCGGAGGCCTGCAGCGCGGCATACAGCTTGTCCGTTTCCGCCTTGACCGCTTCGCTGCGGTCGTAGCCCATCGGGCACAGCACCACCTCGAATGGGGCGATTGCGGTCGGCCAGATGATGCCCTTGTCGTCGAAATTCTGCTCGATTGCGGCGCCGAGAATGCGGGTCACGCCGATGCCGTAGCAGCCCATCTGCATCAGTTGCGGCTTGCCGCTCTCGTCAAGATACGTCGCTTTCATGTCTTCGGAATAGCGGGTGCCGAGCTGGAACACATGGCCGACCTCGATGCCGCGCTGGATCGCCAGCACGCCCTTGCCGTCCGGCGAGGCGTCGCCGGCGACGACGTTGCGCAGGTCGGCCACCACAGGTTCGGGGAGATCGCGCCCCCAGTTGGCGCCGATATAGTGGAAATCCTCCTCGTTGGCGCCGCACACGAAGTCGCTCATGGCCGCGACGGTGCGGTCGGCGACGACCTTGACCGGCTTTTTGGTCCCGATCGGGCCAAGATAGCCAGGCCTGGTGCCGAAGTGCTCGACGATTTCTGCCTCGGTCGCGAAGCGGTACGCGCCCAGGCCAGGGATCTTGCTGGCCTTGACCTCGTTGAGGTCATGGTCGCCGCGCAGCATCAGCAACCAGACTTCCGCGTCCGCGTCTTCCCGGTCCACCGCCAGCACGATCGACTTGACGGTCTGCGACAGCGGCAGTCCAAGCAGCTTGGCGACATCCTCGCACTTGGCCTTGCCCGGCGTCGGCGTCTTGGTCAACGCCTGAGCCGCCGCTGCGCGCGGCGCAGATGGCGCAACCGCCTCGGCCGCTTCGATGTTGGCCGCGTAATCGGAATCCGGGCAGTACACCAGCGCGTCCTCGCCGGTGTCGGCGATCACATGGAATTCATGCGAACCGGAGCCGCCGATCGCGCCGTTGTCAGCCGCAACCGCGCGGAACTGGAGGCCGAAGCGGTCGAAAATGCGTACATAGGCGTCGTACATGATCTGGTAGGACTGCTGCATGCCAGCCGCGTCGCGGTCGAATGAATACGCGTCCTTCATGGTGAATTCGCGACCGCGCATCAGGCCGAAGCGCGGACGGCGCTCGTCGCGGAACTTGGTCTGGATGTGGTAAAAGTTGATCGGCAGCTGGCGGTACGATTTGACCTCGGTGCGCACCACGTCGGTGATCACTTCCTCGGACGTCGGCTGGATCGCATAGTCGCGGCCGTGACGGTCTTTCACCCGCATCAATTCCGGCCCCATCTTGTCCCAGCGCCCGGTTTCCTGCCACAGTTCGGCCGGCTGCACCACCGGCATCAGCAGCTCGACGGCGCCGGCGCGGTTCATCTCTTCGCGAATGATGTTTTCCACCTTGCGGATGATGCGCAAGCCCATCGGCATATAGGTATAAATGCCAGAGCCGAGGCGTTTGATCATCCCGGCGCGCATCATCAGTTTATGGCTGATGATCTCGGCGTCGGACGGTGCTTCTTTTAACGTAGAAATAAAAAATCGAGATGCGCGCATGGCGGTGAATTCTTTTTAAAAAGAGAGGGTTATAATCGACTCAATTTTAAAGGATTAGCTGGCTGATGCATCCATTCTTCCTACATTTGATTCGCGCCCGGACCGATAACGCAGCCCGGGGCTGCACCAGCGCGAAATCGCGCATGCAAAATTGGTAACGAAGAGAGGCATCTAGCCGCAGAAAGTTTTGAGGTGCAATATGCTGGATCGTGAAGGCTTCCGCCCGAACGTCGGCATTATCCTGCTTAACACCCGTAACGAGGTGTGGTGGGGGAAGCGGGTGCGCGAGCATTCGTGGCAATTTCCGCAGGGCGGCATCAAGTTCGGGGAAACGCCAGAGCAGGCCATGTATCGCGAACTGGAAGAGGAAGTCGGCCTGAAGGCAGAACACGTCAAGATCATTGGGCGTACCCGTGACTGGCTGCGTTACGAAGTGCCGGACCGTTTCATCAAACGCGAAATCCGCGGCCATTACCGGGGACAGAAACAGATCTGGTTCCTGCTGCGCATGGTCGGACGCGACTGCGATATCAATTTGCGCTGTACCGACCATCCGGAATTCGATGCATGGCGTTGGCACGACTACTGGGTGCCGCTGGATGTCGTCATCGAATTCAAGCGTGAAGTCTATCAAAAGGCACTGCAGGAATTGTCGCGCTTTCTGTCGCGCCCGTCTTCGCATGGCTCGCACCGACACGGGGCGCGCTATCTGCGCCAGAGCCATGCCGGCGGGCGCAGCACGGCGGAGGAACAACCGTCCGCCGCAAAACCAAAAATCGAGGAATAGCTGGTTTTATGTTGATGAAATCCCGATCGACTGCCCAATATTTCAGGGCATCGGCATTGCTGTTACTGCTGACCGGCGCCGCCGCTGTCCACGCCCAACCGAAGTTCGAAGAAGATTTCGACGATCAGGAAAAGCCGTGGCAAGAGATTGCGGTGCAGCTTCCGGCTGCGCCAACTCAACAGAATCTCCTGCCATTCTTTGTCAGCGCGACCGCCACC
The DNA here is from genome assembly GCF_000818395.1 of Noviherbaspirillum autotrophicum. Taxonomy (GTDB): domain Bacteria; phylum Pseudomonadota; class Gammaproteobacteria; order Burkholderiales; family Burkholderiaceae_D; genus Noviherbaspirillum; species Noviherbaspirillum autotrophicum. The sequence continues at coordinate 3,097,049 of NZ_JWJG01000028.1, forward strand.
CAGTCATTCGCCATCGATGCCAAATCAGTTGCGGTCGGCCCCGACGGGGTCATCCGGTACACCTTGGTCGCCACCAGCCAGGCCGGCGCGAAAAACATCAGTTACGAAGGCATCCGTTGCGCGACCTACGAGCGCAAGTTGTATGCATTCGGGCAGCCCGACGGCAGCTGGTCGCGCTCACGGCGAGATCAATGGGAGCGCATCAATACCAATGCCGCCAATCGCCACCATGCAGCCTTGTTCAAGGATTATTTCTGCAACGAGAAGAGCGTCGCCGGCGACGCGGACGACATCGTACGCAGGATCAGGTACGGCAAGACGTTAACGCCGCAGTAAGAAAAACGGCGACGACAGCCACCGCGATTAGAGCAGCACCATGTTATCGCGGTGAATCAGCTCCGGCTCTTCCACGAATCCCAGGATCGAGAGAATTTCCGTCGACGGCCGGCGCATGATGCGACGCGCCTCTGAACTGGCGTAATTACTCATGCCGCGGGCAATCGGACGACCCGCCTCGTCAGTGCAAGTGATGACATCGCCGCGGCCAAATTCGCCGCTCACTTCAATCACGCCGATCGGCAGCAAGGACTTGCCTTCGGCGGACAGTTTTTGCACCGCCCCGGCATCGAGCATTACTCGCCCCGCAGTCTGCAAATGATCGGCCATCCACTGCTTGCGCGCAGTCAGATGGGCAGTCTGCGCCACCAGTTGCGTGCCGATTGCCTCGCCGCCGGCCAAGCGCGTGAGCACTTGGTCTTCCCGCCCCCAGGCAATGACGGTGTGCGCACCGGAAGTCGCCGCACGCCTGGCAGCCAGAATCTTGGTCAGCATACCGCCGCGCCCGATGCCGGTACCGGCGCCGCCCGCCATCGCTTCCAGCGCCGGATCGCCCGCCTTCGCCTCGTGCACGAATTGCGCATGCGGATCCCTGCGCGGGTCGGCTGTGTACAAGCCCTTCTGGTCGGTCAGGATGATCAGCGCATCGCCCTCGATCAGGTTAGCCACCAGCGCGCCCAGCGTGTCATTGTCGCCGAATTTGATCTCGTCGGTGACCACGGTATCGTTCTCGTTAATGATCGGTACTACGCCCAGGCGCAAGAGCGTAAATAATGTCGACCGCGCATTCAGATAGCGCTCGCGGTCGGCCAGGTCAGCATGCGTTAGCAGCACTTGTGCGGTGCGAATTCCGTGATGCCGGAAACTGGTTTCGTAAATCTGCGCCAACCCCATCTGCCCAACCGCTGCGCACGCCTGCAGTTCATGCACGCCGGTCGGCCGCTTGTCGAAACCCAGCCGCTGCATCCCCTCCGCAATCGCCCCGGAACTGACCAGCACGACTTCCTTGCCGCGCGCGCGCAATTGCGCGATCTGTTCCGCCCATTTGGCAATCGCGCTGCTGTCGAGCCCCTTGCCATCGTTGGTAACGAGAGAGGATCCGACCTTGATGATGAGACGTTTAGCTTTTTGGATGACCGAGTTCATGTTTATCCCGGCACGGCGGCCACGTCACTCATGACCGTGACCTCCGCGTTTGCCGCGGCAGGCAGTTTTTGAAAATATTTATTCTATGACTTTAAATCGCGGATCGTCCGGATCGATCGAGACAATGCCGCGCGCCTCTTCCGCCATCTGGGTTTCCTCAGCGCGGAACTCCTGCTGGCGCTGCGCGGCCAGATACTCATAGATCGCGATAACCAGTTCTTCGCAACCCTCGCGCGTCAACGCGGAAATCTCGAACACCGGCCCTTTCCAGCCGAAGCGCTTGACGAAGTCCTTCACGTGCTTCTTGCGTTCGTCTTCGGGCAGCATGTCGAGCTTGTTCAGCACCAGCCAGCGCGGTTTCTCAAACAGCGACTCGTCATATTTCTTGAGTTCCTTGACAATCGCCTTCGCTTCCTTGACCGGATCGACCGCATCGTCAAATGGCGCAAGATCGACGATGTGCAGCAACACACGAGTGCGCTGCAAATGCCGCAGGAACTGGTGTCCGAGCCCGGCGCCTTCCGCTGCGCCCTCGATCAGTCCGGGAATATCAGCGATGACGAAGCTCTTCTCGTGACTGACGCGTACCACGCCGAGGTTGGGATGCAACGTGGTAAACGGGTAATCGGCAATTTTTGGGCGGGCGTTCGAGACGGCCGTAATGAACGTCGACTTTCCTGCATTGGGCATACCAAGCAGGCCGACATCGGCCAGCACTTTCAGCTCCAGCTTCAGTTCGCGGTGTTCGCCCGGCTTGCCGTCGGTTTTCTGACGCGGCGCGCGGTTGGTGGAAGATTTGAAGTGGATATTGCCCCAACCGCCCTCGCCCCCCTTGGCAAGCAACACGACCTGGCCATGCTCGGTCATGTCGGCGATGATCTCGCCGGTGTTGTAGTCCGAAACCAGCGTTCCGACCGGCATGCGCAGCGTCACATCATCCGCACCCTTGCCATAGCAATCGGAGCCGCGGCCGTTTTCGCCATCCTTTGCCCGGTGCAGCTTGGAGTAGCGGTAATCCACCAAGGTATTGATATTGCGGTCGGCTACCGCCCAGATGCTGCCGCCCTTGCCGCCGTCGCCGCCATCCGGGCCGCCAAACGGCCGGAATTTCTCACGGCAAAACGACGCGACGCCGTTACCGCCGTCACCAGCAATGACTTCAATTTTTGCTTCGTCGATAAACTTCATGTTTTGCCGCTAAGTGTGATGCTAGAAACTAAAAAGGCCCTACCGTCGGCAGAGCCTTTTTGAAGGAAGGCTTGCGCCTTGACTGCTACCGATCAGGCCGGGACGATTGTCACGGTATGGCGCTGCAAGGCGCCCTTGGTGACGAACTTCACCGTGCCGTCGACCAGCGCGAACAGGGTGTGGTCCTTGCCCATGCCGACGTTTTCACCTGCATGCATCTTGGTGCCGCGTTGACGAACAATGATGCCGCCGGCGTTGATGCTTTGGCCGCCGTAAACTTTGACGCCCAGTCGTTTCGACTCGGAATCACGGCCGTTGCGCGTAGTGCCGCCGCCTTTTTTATGTGCCATTTAAAGACTCCTTGGTATCCGGTTAGCTCGACAACGCTTAGGCGTTGATCGAGACGATTTGCAATTCGGTGTAATTCTGACGATGGCCTTGACGCTTCTGGTAGTGCTTGCGGCGGCGCATCTTGAAAATCCGAACCTTATCATGGCGACCGTGCGCCACTACCGTAGCCTGGACCTTGGCACCTTCGACCAGCGGCGCACCGAATTTAATGGTGTCACCAGCGCCCACTGCGAGCACTTGATCAAGGGTGATTTCGGAACCAATGTCAGCCGGTATCTGTTCTACTTTGAGTTTTTCGCCAGCAGCAACTTTATATTGTTTGCCGCCGGTTTTTATGACCGCGTACATGTGAAACCTCATCGAATGTTATTAATCAACTTTTCTTCCCAACTCGAAAATCAGCCGGAATCGGGAAAACCTCTAATTATACATAGACTTAGATACTCAGTCAAAGCGTGAGTACCTCACATCAAGAAACATCAATTTTGCATCACGCTCCAGTCAGCCCCACGCCGAAGACGCTGCTTGATTCGGTTGTCATCGTATAATGCACGCCATTCACGATTTTTGCGGGTCTCATCTTGTCTGCCGCCGTTCAATCAACCGTCCAAAATAATATTACGCAGTCGATTTCTGCCGATATGGATGCCGTCAACGCGGTAATTCGCCGGCAGCTGTATTCCGACGTGCCTCTAGTTAACCAGATTGCCGAGTACATCATCAGCGCGGGTGGCAAGCGGATTCGCCCCGTACTGGTCTTACTGCTCGCAAACGCCTATGGCTATCATGGCAAGCACCACCACGAACTAGCGGCAGTCATTGAATTCATCCATACCGCTACGCTGCTGCACGACGACGTGGTCGACGAATCATCACTGCGGCGTGGACGCCAAACCGCCAACGCACTCTTCGGCAATGCCGCCTCGGTACTTGTTGGCGACTTTGTTTACTCCCGTGCATTCCAGATGATGGTTTCCGTCGAGAACATGCGCGTCATGCAAATCCTGGCAGATGCCACCAACGTAATCGCAGAAGGCGAAGTTCTCCAACTACTGAACATGCACGACCCCGACGTCACCGAAGAACGCTACCTGCAGGTGATTCGCTCCAAGACCGCGAAGCTATTCGAGGCTGCGGCGCAAATCGGCGCCCTGATCGCCGGCGCGTCCGACGACGAGATCGAAGCAGCTGCCGAATATGGCCGCTCGCTGGGCACCGCATTCCAACTAATCGACGATGTACTGGACTATTCAGGTAACGCCACCGACATTGGCAAGAACGTCGGCGACGACTTACGGGAAGGCAAACCGACTTTGCCGCTGATTTACCTGATGCAGCACGGCACCGCCGAACAACGCCAACTGGTACGCAGCTGCATCGAAACCGGCGACGAACAGCATTTCGACGAAATTCTAAGGGCAATCACGAGCTCCGGCGCCCTCGCCTACACCAAAGGGGAAGCGGAAAAGGCTGTCCGGCGCGCGACAAATTCGATTAGTTCGCTACCAGATAGCCAATTCAAGGATTCTTTGGTACAATTATGCGCTTTCGCGGTTGAACGCAATCATTGAGATAGCGTCCACAGCATTCGGGGTGTAGCTTAGCCTGGTAGAGCGCTACGTTCGGGACGTAGAGGCCGGAGGTTCGAATCCTCTCACCCCGACCAAATTTGCTTGAAATCGTCTGGCAACGCAGCAAGCGATTCAAGGTCGGGTTGCATAATTCAGATACTCGACACAGACGATTTCGTATGCAATCTTCTTTACGGTGACCTAGTGGATACCGTACCTTTTTGGGTGCAGCTTCTCGCACTCTTTCTGCTCATATTTTTATCCGCATTCTTTGCCATGGCCGAAACGGCCTTGATGGCCGCAAACCGTCATCGGCTACGCCACTTGGCCAAGCGCGGCAATAAAGGAGCTGCAACCACTATTTGGTTGCTCAAGCGCACTGACAAGCTGCTGTCGCTTATCCTGATCATCAACACCCTGATCAACGCCCTCGCCACTGCGCTGGTGACCGCAATCGCGATCTCGATGTTTGGCAATGAAGAGAGCGTGATCACCATCGCAACTGCAGTCGTAGCTTTCCTGCTGATTGTCTTTGCCGAAATTTCGCCGAAAGTTATCGGCGCGACATACCCGGAACGCATTGCCCTGCCCATTAGTTTTATCCTGAAGCCACTGATGGCCCTTGCCAAACCGGTGATCTGGTTCGTCAACCTGTTCGTTTCTGGATTCCTGAGCATCCTGCATATCAAAACCGGCGGCAGCACACATGAGCAACGCTTGTCGCGCGAAGAACTACGTTCGATCGTGCTTGAGGGTAGCAGTTTTATCCCGCAAAAACATCAGAGCATCCTCCTGAACCTGTTTGATCTGGAAAAAATCTCGGTTGAAGACGTGATGACGCCGCGCTCCCAGATAGAAGCACTCAATTTGTCCGTCCCGGCAGAAGAAATCACGCACCAGCTAACGACGTGCTATCACAACAAACTTCCGGTTTATGAAGGGGAAATCAATCGCATCGTCGGCATTCTTCACGTACGCAAAGCGATGGCCCTCATCAATCGAGAAGAAGAATTAACGGCCGCCCATTTTCGCGAATTACTGACCGCGCCCTACTTCATTCCCGAAGACACAGATGTCTTCACGCAATTGCAGTATTTCCAAGAAAACCATGAGCGCCTAGGCATCGTCGTGGATGAATATGGGGAAGTGCAAGGTTTGGTAACGCTGGACGACATCATTGAAGAAATGGTTGGCGAATTCACAACTTCGATGCCGGGCACCGTCCGTGCCAATGCATTCCACTGGGATGAGCGAGGCGAGTGCTTATTGGAGGGATCAACCAGCTTGCGCGACATCAACAAGTACTTGGGGCTCACTCTTCCACTAGATGGCCCCAAAACTTTGAACGGTCTGTTACTAGAAGTTCTCCGTGACATACCCGAGGCCCATATTGGGTTAAAAATCGCCAACTGTATCGTGGAAATCGTGCAGGTACAGAATCAGGCAATCAAGGTAGTCAAGCTTATCAAGCCCAAAGTCTCGAGCACGAATAACAACGACGAATAGAAATGTTTCGTTACGGTGAGCCAAAGAAGTAACAGTCCGTCACAATATCTTTACAAATCAGATGCCTATAGGCATCATCTAATGCGATTTAGTGCGTTTGTTGCTTTAAGTAAATAGATTTTTAAAGAAAAGCACGATGTCGCTATACATTGCCCGGTATTCCAACGTGAAAATTGCGCTACGGTAGCGCGCTTCGCCATGAACCGTCGGCATTGCATGTGCGGCAGACTTTTCCTTAAAACGAATTAACGCATTCGGCAACAGGTAATTTTCACCTTATTTTATGGCGGCAATCCTCCCGAACCAGGCGGCAAATTCTACGATGTCCGGCCTTGCACGCGCGTTGGTGCAGGCGGGACTGCTGTCTGCGCAACAGGCGGAAACGCTGCGTAAGAAGGCCCATGCGGAAAAGGGGGCCTTCATTGATGCCCTGATCGACAGCGGCACGATTGATGCGCGTTCTTTGGCCAGTTTCTGTTCGGAGACCTTCGGTTATCCAATGCTCGATTTTTCGGCATTCAATTTGAACTTCCTGCCCGAAAAGCTCATCGATCCGAAGCTGATGCAAAAGGCGCGCGTCATTGCATTGGGCAAGCGCGGCAACAAGGTTTCGGTCGCCATTTCCGACCCCACCAACACCCATGCGCTGGACCAGATCAAGTTTCAGACGGAATTGACCGTCGAGCCGATCATCGTCGAACACAGCGCCCTGCTGAAACTAGTCGAGAAGCTCGGACAAAGCGCTGAAGAAAGCCTTGACGAACTGGTTGGCGACGACCTGGACATTGATCTCTCCGAAGAGGACATGACCGCCTCGCAGAGCGAGGCGGCCACTGCCGACATTGACGATGCGCCGGTTGTCAAATTCCTGCAAAAAATCCTGATCGACGCCATCAACATGGGCGCATCGGATTTGCATTTCGAACCATTCGAGAAGTTCTACCGCATCCGTTTCCGCATCGACGGCGTGTTGCGCGAGATTGCACAGCCGCCGATCGCCATCAAGGAAAAGCTGGCGTCGCGCATCAAGGTGATTTCCAAGCTCGACATTTCTGAAAAGCGGGTGCCGCAGGACGGCCGCATGAAGCTGGTCGTATCGAAAAACCGGTCGATCGATTTTCGTGTGAGCACCCTGCCGACGCTGTTCGGCGAAAAAATCGTGATGCGTATCCTGGATGCGACGCAGGCGCAGATGGGCGTCGACGCATTAGGCTACGATCCGGACCAGAAGGAAATACTGCTTGCAGCGATTCACCGGCCCTACGGCATGGTGCTGGTGACGGGCCCGACCGGCTCGGGCAAGACGGTGTCTTTGTACACCTGTCTGAATATTCTGAATAAGCCTGGCATCAATATTTCGACCGCGGAAGATCCGGCAGAAATCAACCTGCCCGGCGTAAACCAGGTCAACGTAAACGACCGGGCCGGGCTGACCTTCGCCGTCGCGCTGAAGGCATTCCTACGCCAGGATCCCGACATTATCATGGTGGGTGAGATCCGCGATCTGGAGACGGCGGACATTGCCATCAAGGCTGCGCAGACCGGCCACATGGTGTTTTCGACACTGCACACCAACGATGCGCCCTCGACGCTGACACGCCTGATGAACATGGGGGTGGCGCCGTTCAACATTGCGTCATCGGTCATCCTGATTACCGCACAGCGCTTGGCGCGCCGCCTTTGCACCTGCAAGCAAACCACCGTCATCCCCGATGAAGCCCTGATCGAAGCCGGGTTCAAGGAAGAAGAACTGGACGGCAGCTGGCTACCGTACAAGGCGGTCGGCTGCGAGCGCTGCAGCGGCAGCGGTTACAAGGGGCGTGTCGGCATTTACCAGATCATGCCCATTACGGAAGAAATTGAGCGCATCATCCTGGCGCATGGAACGGCGCTCGAAATCGAAGAGCAAGCCAGGCGCGACGGGGTAAAGACGCTGCGCGAGGCCGGCCTGGTCAAGGTCAAGCAGGGATTGACGAGCCTGGATGAGGTGCTTGGCTGCACCAATGAATAATTAAGGGGATGACATGGCAACTGCTGCTGGCAAATCCGCAAGCACGAGTCCAGTAAAGGAAGTGATCTTTGCCTGGGAAGGCAAGGACAGGACCGGCAAAACGATCAAGGGAGAACTGCGCGCAGGTAGCGAAACCATCGTCAACGTGACCCTGCGCCGGCAAGGCATTCTTGTCACGAAAGTGAAAAAGAAAAGCTTTAGCACCGGCAGAAAAATCACGGACAAGGACATTACCCTATTTACGCGCCAGCTGGCGACCATGATGAAAGCGGGCGTCCCCCTGCTGCAATCATTCGACATCGTGGCAAAAGGCCATTCCAATCCGGCTGTATCGAAGCTGATTCAGGATATTCGAGCGGATGTCGAAACTGGCAGCAGCTTGAATCAGGCGTTTCGCAAATTTCCTCTGTACTTCGACCACTTGTTTTGCAACTTGGTGGCGGCCGGCGAACAGGCAGGTATTTTAGAAGACTTGCTGACCCGACTGGCGGTATACAAGGAAAAAACGCAAGCCATCAAGGGCAAGATCAAGTCCGCCATGTTCTATCCGATCTCTGTATTGGTGGTCGCTTTTATTGTGACATCGGTGATCATGATCTGGGTCGTGCCGGCATTTAAGGAAGTATTCAAGAGCTTCGGTGCTGACCTACCCACGCCTACGCTGTTCGTCATGGCGATTTCCGATTACTTTGTTAAATACTGGTATCTGATTTTCGGTTCAATCGGTGCCAGCCTTTACTTGTTTTTCCAATCTTGGAGACGCTCATTGGAAGTGCAGCGTGTGATGGACCGCGTCCTGTTGCAGCTTCCTATTTTCGGCGAGGTGATCCGCAAGGCGACAATCGCTCGCTGGACGCGCACGTTAGCGACTATGTTCGCTGCGGGCGTGCCGCTTGTGGAATCGCTTGATTCGGTCGGCGGCGCGTCCGGCAATTCAGTCTACGCGGATGCGACGAAGAAAATCCAGACGGAAGTCAGTACCGGCACCAGTCTCACGGTCTCCATGCAGAATGCTGCCGTATTCCCAGCAATGGTTACTCAAATGGTTGCCATTGGCGAAGAGTCAGGCGCACTCGATCAAATGCTGAGCAAGGTCGCAGATTTCTACGAGGCAGAAGTCGACGATGCAGTTGAATCGCTGTCAAGCCTGATGGAACCGCTCATCATGGCAGTTCTGGGCGTACTGATTGGCGGCATGGTCATCGCGATGTACTTGCCGATTTTCAAACTCGGATCTGTTGTCTGATGCTCGATTTGCTTCTCTCTGCTCCGTCAGGAGCTACGTTGCCAACAGTAGTTGCCGGAATTTTCGGCCTGCTGATTGGCAGCTTTCTCAACGTCGTGATTCATCGCCTACCCAAGATGATGCAGCGCGAATCCGATAATTATGTCGCGCAAGAAAGTGGTCAACCCTTGCCGCACACCGACAAGTACAACATCATGGTGCCGCGTTCTGCCTGCCCGCAGTGCGGCCACCAAATTACGGCACTCGAAAACATTCCAGTACTCAGCTATCTTTTCCTGCGCGGCAAATGTATCGAATGCAAGGCGGTAATTTCAGCCCGCTATCCGATCGTCGAACTTATGACAGGCGCATTGTCCGCCTTTCTGGTATGGCGCTTCGGCAGCGGCTTGGCGGGATTGTCGACACTGGTATTTGCATATCTGCTGATCGCGATGACGTTCATCGATCTGGACACGCAGCTTCTGCCGGACGACCTGACCCTGCCGCTGCTATGGTGCGGCCTTCTGGTCAACCTGAACGGCGCGTTCGTCCCACTCGGTGACGCTGTCATTGGCGCTGTCGCCGGTTATCTCAGCCTATGGAGCGTGTACTGGCTTTTCAAGCTCACTACCGGCAAGGAAGGCATGGGATATGGCGACTTCAAGTTGCTCGCGGCGATGGGTGCTTGGCTTGGCTGGAAGATGCTGCCAGTGATTATCCTGCTTTCGTCGCTGGTCGGCGCACTGGTAGGCATCTCGCTGATCCTTTTCGCCCGGCATGGACGGGACACCCCCATTCCGTTCGGCCCGTATCTGGCGGCAGCCGGCGTGATCGCCTTGTTGTATGGCCGATCGATCGTGGAAGCTTATCTCGGTTTTGCGATCTAATATGTCACCGGCCAGTTCATCGACATCCTGGTTTTCAGTGGGATTAACGGGAGGTATTGGTAGCGGCAAGACGACTGTCGCCGATATGTTCGCCGCACGTGGCGCTGCGGTAATCGATACCGACCAGATCGCGCACCAGCTTACCGCGCCACATGGCGTTGCGATTGCAGAAATCCGTACGCAATTTGGAGAAACCTTCCTGGCGGAAAGCGGTGCGCTGGATCGTGCCAAGATGCGCGAGTACGTTTTCTCCGAGCCGACAGCCAAGGCCCGGCTGGAAGCCATCCTGCACCCATTGATTCGCATCGAAGTGGAACGCGCGGCGCAACAGGCTCAGGGCGAATACCTGATCTTCGTCGTTCCTCTGCTGGTGGAGTCGAAATCATGGAAGCAAAGGGTATCGCGCGTGCTGGTGGTCGATTGCCTGGAAGAGACACAAGTGCGGCGAGTAATGACCCGCAACGGTCTACCGGAAGAACAGGTGCGGGCGATCATGGCGGCACAGGCTTCACGCCTAGAACGTCTGGCGGCAGCCGACGATGTGATCGACAATAATGGCGACGCCATTGCTCTGGTGTCTCAGGTGGACCGGCTGCATAGGATGTATGCGGCATTGGCCCGCGCCGGTACCACCCAACATGGAAATTGAGAGCGGGATGCAGTGCAGCATCGTGAAAAGCTTAACTCTCAGTATTTGTAATTTTTCATGGCTTCGTTCAGAATCACGTAATTCATTTCCAGTCCAATCTTTAAAGCAAGGGACGCCATTTTGATCACATACGAATACCCTTTCAACGAGCGTATTCGCACTTTGCTGCGGCTGGAAGATCTTTACGAAAAATTTACGTTTTTCCTGCACCAGCAGCATCCGCTGCAGCATCACGTTGCCCTGTCGACCATCTTCGAAATGCTCGAAGTAGCCGGCCGCGCCGACTTGAAATCGGATCTCTTGCAGGAACTGGAGCGGCAAAAACAAACCCTGCTCGGCTTTCGCTCCAATCCGAACGTTTTGCCCGAACGGCTGGATGCGATACTGTCCGAACTAGACCGCAGCAGCAGCGCATTGATGGCGGCACAAGGCAAGACCGGACAGAATGTCCGGGACAATGAATGGCTGATGAGCATACGTGGACGCACCATCATTCCCGGCGGAGCTTGCGAATTCGACCTGCCGTCCTACTATGCATGGCAGCAGCGCTCGCCTCAACAGCGCTTCAATGATATTTCCAGCTGGTTTGCACCACTGGCGCCATTGTTTGATGCGATCAATATCGTGTTGCGCCTGCTACGGGAATCAGGTCGATCCACAAAGACGATTGCACAGAGCGGCAGCTATCAACAAATGTTGCAAGGCAAGGTCTATCAAATGCTGCGCCTGACCATCGATGAATCGCTCGGTGCGATTCCCGAGATGTCGGCCAATAAATATATGCTGTGGGTTCGTTTCACTTCGCAGGACGGCGACATGAAGCCGAAGTCATACGAAAACGACGTTTCTTTCGAGCTGACTCTCTGTAATTTTTAAGGTAGTTTCATCATGGCGACCATCGTAGATTGCCCGACATGCGGCAAGAAGGTCGAATGGACCGAGAAGAACAAGTATCGTCCGTTTTGTTCTGAGCGCTGCAAACAGATCGATCTTGGTGCCTGGGCCGAAGAAAAATACGCCATCCCGGCCGTTAATCCTCCTAAGGACCCGGACGACGACAGCGGTTCCTGATCGCGTCACCACCCGTTGCCGGGAATGCCATACTTGCGCAGTTTGTTGGCAATCATTGAATGGGACGTCTTCAGCCGGGCCGCCAATTTGCGGCTGGATGGATACTGCGGATAGAGCCGTTCCAGCAAGGCGCGCTCGAAGGCCGCAACCGACCGATCCCAGTCATCGGACTCATGCATCTGCCCCCCCTCTTCGGCCAGCATGCTGCCCTCGGCCAGATCAAGGTCGGTAGCGTCCAGGATGCGCTTGTCCGTCATCGTAATGGCGCGAAATACCACGTTCTGCAGTTGCCGCACATTGCCAGGCCAGCTATTGGCAACCAAGGCTGCGCAAGCATCCGCACCAAGGCGGCAAATTGGTTTTTGCGCCTGGGCGCAGGCGCGCTCGATAAAGTGACGGGCCAGTAACAGGATGTCGTTAGGGCGCTCGCGCAGCGACGGCACTTCCAGGTGCAGCACATTCAGGCGATAGAACAAGTCTTCGCGGAACGTGCCTTCGGCAACCATCTTGCGCAAGTTGCGATGAGTGGCGCTGATAATGCGCACATTTACCTTGATTTCGCGGTCGCTTCCGACGCGGCGGAACTTGCCGTCATTCAGAAAGCGCAGCAGCTTGGCTTGCAGGTACTGCGACATCTCGCCGATTTCGTCGAGGAACACCGTGCCGCCTTCCGCCATCTCGATCAAGCCGGGCTTGCCGCCACGCTGGGCACCGGTAAAGGCGCCAGACGCATAGCCGAACAACTCGCTTTCGGCCAGGCTTTCCGGCAACGCGGCGCAATTCAGCGCCAGGAAGGGGGCATCGCTTCGAGAGCTCGTCGTATGGCATGCCTGCGCTACCAGTTCCTTGCCGGTGCCGGTTTCGCCCACAATCAGCAGCGGGGCGTCGACGACGGCCACGCGTGCTGCGCGCGCCTTGAGCGCGCGTATCGGCTCGGACTCGCCGATCATGCAGTCGAATCCGCCTGCGGCATGCTGCAGGGCGTGAATCCGGCCACCCAGCCGGCGCGGCGTATGCAGCGTGATCACGCCGCCGACGGCCTGCCCCAGACGCTTGTCGAGGGGCTCCGATACTGGCGCAACCTCCATCAGGAACGGCTGCCCGTGCAGGCGCACTTCCCTGTCGGGCGCATGAAACCCGCTCTGCAGCAGCTCCGCCTGCACGGCAGGCTCGCCCAACAGCTCCTGCAGCGTCTTGCCTTGCAATTCGCTCTCGCTCATGTCGGCCACGCTCGCCGCTGCCGCATTGGCGATGACGATTCTGCCGGCGGCATCCACCGCCATCACAGGATCGGCCATGGCCGCCAGCAGCGCATCGAGATGCAGCCGGCGGCGCGCCCCCGGCAGCACATCAACGATCACCACATCCTGCACGCCCTTGACCTGCATGAAGTCCGCGCGCAGCGTTGGCAGCATGCCTTCATCCAGCTCCGGGATGTCGATGAAAACGTCGGACGAGTCAACTTCGACGGCCACCACGTTGATGTTGCGGCGTGCCAATACGGCCAAAATTTCATGGGCGATGCCGACGCGATCGGCGAACTGAACATCTATCCGCATAGGGGGGCGCTATTGATAATGCTACGCTTGCTGAATGGATGCCGGTCAGGCACCCGCTATTGCGACTTTACCTGCGGCGTGCCTGCGCGACAATAGCGCTGCGCTCCCACGAGGCGGACCAGCGCGTGGAAAGCCCGGGTTTATGCCCGCGCCGCCTGCGGAACGCCAACCGGCCGCTTGGTTTGGCCATAGCGGTCCATGAACAAGCCTTCCGTATCTATTTCAGTGCGCTTGCCACTCATGAGATCCGCAAGCAGCCGGCCCGAACCGCACGACATGGTCCAGCCCAGTGTTCCATGGCCGGTATTCAAGAACAGATTGCCATACGGGGTCGGCCCGACAACCGGTGTGCCGTCGGGCGTCATCGGCCGCAATCCGGTCCAGAATTCCGCCTTTGCCACGTCTCCGCCACGCGGGAACAGATCCGTCACCGAATGTTCCAGTGTCGCGCGACGTGCGCTGCGCAGCGTGAGGTCATAGCCGGCAATCTCGGCCGTGCCACCCACGCGGATCCGGTCACCGAGGCGCGTGATGGCAACCTTGTATGTTTCATCCATCACGGTCGATTCCGGTGCGCCGCTCGTGTCGGCGATCGGGACGGTGATGGAATAGCCCTTGACTGGATACACCGGGATGCGCATGCCAAGTTCGCGCAATAACAATGGCGAATAGCTGCCGAGCGCCAGCACGAAAGCATCGGCTTTCAATTCCCCATGGTCGGTCTGCACGGCGCGGATCTTTTTGCCAACGGTAACCAGACGCTGGATCGCGGTACCGTATCTGAACTTGACGCCCGCCTGTTCGGCCTTTACCGCAAGCTGCTGGGTGAACTTGAAGCAATCGCCGGTCTCGTCGCCCGGCAAGCGCAATGCCCCGACAAACTTTCCACGCACGTGGGCCAGTGCCGGCTCCACGCGGATGCATCCCTCGGGATCAAGCAGTTCGTATGGAACGTTATATTGCTGGAGCACGGCGATATCATTGGCGGCACTATCGAGCTGCTTTTGAGTACGGAACAACTGCAAAGTACCCTGTGTCCGCTCGTCATAGCTGATCCCGGTGGCCGCACGCAACGCCCTCAGGCAGTCGCGACTGTACTCGGCCAGGCGCACCATGCGCCCCTTGTTCACTTCGTAGCGCGCCACAGTGCAGTTCGACAGCATCTGGAACAGCCAGCGCCACATTTCAGGATCGATACTGGGCCGAATGACTAGCGGGCTGTGGCGCATCATCATCCACTTGATGGCCTTTAAGGGAATGCCCGGTGCTGCCCATGGCGCGGAATATCCGGGAGATACCTCGCCAGCATTGGCATAGCTTGTTTCCAGACCGGTGCCTGGCTGACGATCCAGTACCGTCACGTCGTGCCCTGCCTGGGCCAGGTAATATGCCGACGTGGTTCCGATCACACCACCGCCCAACACGATAATTTTCATGGCCATTCCCCAACTGTGATTTATTGATCCAATTCAGCAACATGTATGCCAAAAAAGACAATTCAATTAATTCAGTGGGTTAGAGAAAAATCGCGGATCGACGCATTCAATCCGCCTGTACAGAAAAATATACAGAGGGATTGAATTTTATGCGATAGAGGTAAAAATCTCTTATAAAACCGTTACTTACCCATCCGTATTAAATTCAATACACTGTATTGAATTTAATACACTCTCTTGAACTGACTCAGCCTAGGTAGCGCAACCTGTCAAGCCACTCGATGAGAGGGATCGTCGCCGGCAGGAGCGGTTCGACGCCGACACTGCCCTGCCAGGCAAACGCTTGCCCCTCAAGGCTTTGCGGCTCACCCAGCCACTCCCGGCTGATATAGAAATGAAGACGCACATGGGCGTGCGGGTACACGTATTCAACACCGCACCATGGTTCCGCGGCGAGGACCGTCATTCCCAATTCCTCCACGAACTCGCGCTTGAGCGCATCGAGGATTGATTCATCGGGTTCGACTTTCCCGCCGGGAAATTCCCAGTAACCAGCATAAGGCTTGCCGTGTGGGCGCTGCGCGAGCAGCACATCGCCATTGGGCTTCATCAGGATGCCAACAGCGACATCGATCGGAGAACGAGCAGGAAGTGACATGCGAAATTTGACGAGGACGATTATTGCTGGATTTTGCCCGCGTAATCCCGCGCGAACTGCCAGGCAACGCGCCCCGAGCGCGAGCCGCGCTGCAGCGCCCAGCGCAGCGCGTCGGGCCGCGCCGCGTCAACCTGCTGATCGTTGCATCCGAAGTGGCGCAGCCAGTGCGCAACGATATCGAGGTAATCGTCCTGCTTGAATGGATAAAACGATACCCAAAGGCCGAATCGCTCGGACAGCGAAATCTTTTCCTCCACCGTTTCGCCGGGATGCAAGTCGCCATCCTCCGTATGCACATAGGTGGCATTATCGGACAGCCGCTCCGGCATCAGATGGCGGCGATTGGACGTCGCATAAATCAGCACATTGTCCGACTGCGCCGAGATGCTGCCGTCCAGCGCCACCTTGAGCGCCTTGTAGCCGCCCTCCCCCTCTTCGAACGACAGGTCGTCGCAAAAAATGACGAAGCGCTCCGGGCGCCGTGCCACGAGATCGACGATATCCGGCAAGTCGCTCAGATCATCCTTGTCGACTTCAATCAGGCGCAGGCCCTGATCCGCAAACTGGTTCAGGCACGCCTTGATCAGCGACGATTTGCCGGTGCCGCGCGCGCCGGTCAGCAAGACGTTGTTGGCCGGCCGCCCCAAAACGAACTGGCGGGTGTTTTGCTCGATCTGCTGTTTTTGGGGCTCGATATTGTGCAGGTCGGACAGCGCAATGCGGGCGACATGCGCAACCGGTTGCAAGTAGCCACGGCGATCTTTTCCGCCCTGCTTGCGCCAGCGAAATGCCGTGCTGACGTTCCAGTCAAGCGCCGGACTTGGGTGGGGCAGCACCGACTCCAGGCGCGCCAGCAGCATTTCAGCACGCTCGAGAAACTGTTCGAGTTGAGACATGTCAGGAACGGTAGTCGGCGTTGATGCTCACGTATTCGTGCGAGAAATCGCAGGTCCAGACGGTCGCCGCCGCAGTGCCGCGCCCCAACTTGACGCGGATCGTGATTTCGCTTTGCTTCATCACGCGCTGGCCGTCTTCTTCCTTGTAGTCCGGATTGCGACCGCCGTTCCTGGCGACCCAGACATCGTCCAGGTACAAGTTCAGCTTATTGACGTCCAGGTCATTCACACCGGCATAGCCGATTGCGGCGAGAATGCGGCCGAGATTCGGATCGGATGCATAGAATGCCGTCTTGACCAGCGGCGAATGGCCGATCGCGTACGCGATCTTGCGGCACTCTTCCACGCTTGTGCCGTCTTCCACTGCAATGGTGATGAACTTGGTCGCGCCTTCGCCATCACGCACGATCATTTGCGCCAACTCCTGCGACAACGCCGCGACTGCCGCAAAGAGGGCTGCGTATTCGGGCGAATCGATATTGCCGACTTCAAGCGGCGCGGCGCCAGTGGCGATCAGCATGAAGGAATCGTTGGTCGACGTGTCGCCGTCGATGGTGATGCAATTAAACGACTTGTCAGCCACCGCCTTCACCATGTGCTCTAGGACCGGTTGTGCGACCTTGGCGTCGGTGGCGACGAAGCCGAGCATGGTGGCCATGTTCGGCTTGATCATGCCCGCCCCCTTGCTGATGCCGGTCAGGGTCACGGTAACGCCGTTGATGACCACGGTGCGCGACGCTGCCTTGGGCTGCGTGTCGGTCGTCATGATGGATTCAGCGGCGTTGTACCAGTTGTCCGTCTTCAGGTTCGCAATCGCTTGCGGCAGGCCGGCCTTGATGCGATCGACCGGCAGCGGCTCCAGGATCACGCCGGTGGAAAAAGGAAGAATCTGCGAAGGCTCGCATGCGAGCAGATCGGCCAGCGCCACGCAGGTCGCATTGGCATTGGCCAGCCCAGCCTCGCCCGTTCCCGCATTGGCATTGCCGGTATTGATCACGAGGGCGCGAATCGGCGCACCCGCCATGCGCAATCCTTCCAGGTGTGCCTTGCACACTTGCACCGGCGCCGCACAAAAACGGTTGGTGGTAAATACGCCAGCCACGGTTGCCGTCGGCGCCAGCTTCATGATCAGCAAATCCTTGCGATTGGCTTTGCGCACGCCGGCTTCGGCATGACCAAGTTCGATACCGGCGACAGGTTTCAGGTCAGCGGCGACAGGAAGAGGAAGATTGACGGCCATAAGCGTATGTTGCCCGGATAAAGAAAAGGAAGACCGATATTCTAAACCTATCGCGCAATGGAAACGCGCAAATAAAAAGGGCGGATTGCTCCGCCCTTTTGCTGTCGCTCGCCTTGCCAGCGAATAACCGGTGTTATGCCAATTTTCCGTGGCACTGCTTGTACTTCTTCCCGCTTCCGCACGGGCACGGATCGTTGCGACCGACCTTCGGCACCTGATTCACCAGTGGTTGGTTGCCATCCTCGGCTTGCGACGTCGGCGCGAGCAATTCTTCGGGCGCAGCATTTGGATTGAAGTCGGCGTGCTCGTAGTGCACGTTTTCGACGTGCGCATGCGCCAGCTGCTCCTCGGCCGCATCGATCTCTTCGCGCGACTGGATACGCACTGTCATCACGATACGCACTACCTCGTTCTTGATCAGCTCCAGCATCTGGCCGAACAGCTCGAATGCTTCGCGCTTGTACTCCTGCTTCGGATTTTTCTGCGCATAACCGCGCAAGTGAATGCCCTGGCGCAGGTGATCCAGCGCCGCCAAGTGCTCACGCCAGTGCGTATCGATACTTTGCAGCATCACGCTGCGCTCGAAGCCGGCAAACGCCGTCTTGCCGATGATTTCAACCTTGGCGTTGTATGCATCGTCCGCAGCCTTGAGCACTCGCTCAAGCAGATCTTCCGCCGTGAGGTTCGGCTCAGCTTCCAGCTGCTTCGACAGCGGCACTTCCAGCTGCCACTCATTCGCCAGCGCCGTTTCAAGTCCCTTGATGTCCCACTGCTCTTCCACCGACTCCTCTGGCACGTGCGCATGGAACAAGTCGGCGAACACACCCTGGCGCAGTGATGCAACCAGCTCCGAAATATCCACTGATTCGAGCAGTTCATTGCGCTGCTGGTAGATGACCTTGCGCTGGTCATTGGCCACGTCATCATACTCGAGCAACTGCTTACGAATATCGAAATTGCGCCCTTCCACCTTGCGCTGAGCGGACTCAATCGAACGCGAGACGATGCCCGCCTCGATCGGCTCGCCTTCCGGCATCTTCAGCCGATCCATGATCGCGCGCACGCGGTCACCGGCAAAAATACGCAGCAACGGATCATCCAGCGACAGATAGAAGCGCGACGAACCCGGGTCACCTTGGCGGCCGGAACGGCCGCGCAACTGATTGTCGACCCGGCGCGATTCGTGGCGTTCGGTACCGATGATATGCAGGCCGCCGGCCGACACCACATGGTCGTGCAACGACTGCCATTCGTCACGCAGCTTCTTTGCCTGTGCCTGCTTCTCTTCGTCGGAGAGATTGGGATCGGCTTCGATGAACTGAATCTGCTTTTCTACATTGCCACCCAAAACGATGTCGGTGCCGCGGCCCGCCATGTTGGTTGCAATCGTAATCATTTTCGGCCGGCCGGCCTGCGCGACGATTTCCGCTTCGCGCGCGTGCTGCTTGGCGTTCAGCACGTTATGCGGCAGGTTATTCTTGGCCAAAATCTGCGATAGCAGTTCCGAATTCTCGATCGACGTTGTACCGACCAGCACCGGCTGTCCACGCTCGTAGCAATCCTTGATATCGGCAAGCATCGCGTTGTACTTCTCTTGCGCAGTCTTGTACACCTGGTCTTGGCGGTCCTTGCGCTGGCTCGGCCGGTTCGGCGGAATCACCACGGTTTCGAGACCATAGATTTCCTGGAATTCGTAGGCCTCGGTATCGGCCGTCCCCGTCATGCCGGCGAGCTTGCCATACATGCGGAAGTAATTCTGGAACGTGATGGACGCCAGCGTCTGGTTCTCGTTCTGGATCTTCACGCCTTCCTTGGCTTCGACAGCCTGATGGAGGCCATCGGACCAGCGGCGACCGGTCATCAGGCGGCCGGTGAATTCATCGACGATGACGACTTCACCGTTTTGCACGACGTAATGCTGATCCTTGTGGTACAGCGTGTGTGCGCGCAATGCGGCATACAGATGGTGGATCAGGGTAATGTTGGCAGCGTCGTACAGCGAGGCGCCTTCCGGCAGCAAGCCCATGCGGGTCAGGATTTGCTCGGCCTTTTCATGGCCGGCTTCGGTCAGCAGCACCTGATGCGATTTCTCATCCTTGGTGTAATCGCCCGGCACCTCGATCTTGCCCTTGCCATCTGGTGTCTCTTCGCCGATCTGCTGGGTCAGCAGTGGCGGCAGCTGGTTTATTTTGATGTACAGGTCGGTATGATCTTCCGCCTGTCCGGAAATGATCAGCGGCGTACGCGCCTCGTCGATCAGGATCGAGTCGACTTCATCGACCACCGCGAAATTGAGACTGCGCTGCACGCGGTCGCCGGCATCGTAGACCATGTTGTCGCGCAGGTAGTCAAAACCGAATTCATTATTGGTGCCGTAGGTGATGTCGGCAGCGTATGCTTGCTGCTTGGCATCGTGATCCATCTGCGACAGGTTAATCCCGGTGGTTAGCCCCAGCCAGCCGTACAACCGCCCCATCCATTCTGCGTCGCGCTGCGCGAGGTAATCGTTGACTGTCACGACGTGCACGCCTTTGCCCGACAAGGCATTCAGGTATGCCGCCAAGGTGGCCATCAGCGTCTTGCCTTCGCCGGTCGCCATTTCAGCGATTTTGCCGTAATGGAGAACCATGGCGCCAATAAGCTGCACATCAAAATGGCGCATCTTCAGTACGCGCTTGCTTGCCTCGCGGCATACGGCAAAGGCTTCCGCCAGGATATCGTCCAGCGGCGTTCCTTTGGCAATGCGGTCCTTGAACTCGGGCGTCTTGGCCTGCAATTCGGCGTCGGATAGCTTTTCCATTGCCGGTTCAAGCGCATTAATTTCACGCACCGTTTTTTGATATTGCTTGATCAGTCGCTGATTGCGACTGCCGAAAATCTGGGTCAGTAATGACATGCTTGAATTCTAAAAAATGGCGCCGCAAGCTTCCGAAGGTACTTTACTTGTAACCGTCTTTGCAGGGACCGGACCTAGGCTAAATTGCGAATTTTATCATGTGCCTCGACGCAGACTGCCGCCTGCGGCAATGGAACCATGATCTTGAA
Source organism: Noviherbaspirillum autotrophicum (assembly GCF_000818395.1). Lineage (GTDB taxonomy): Bacteria > Pseudomonadota > Gammaproteobacteria > Burkholderiales > Burkholderiaceae_D > Noviherbaspirillum > Noviherbaspirillum autotrophicum. Next base: position 3,117,824 of record NZ_JWJG01000028.1, read on the forward strand.
ACGCATGCGACATTCACCAGTCCGAGAAATTCTCGGCCAGTAAACATTCAATTGTGCTTGAAGATGGGGGTTAACAGCGTGGAAACAATGGTTTCTCGATGAAGATTTTTGAGGAGTATTGAGAAACAGCAATCACTTGACCGTAAGCGCCGCCATTTTTGCCTGATTGGCGCCGGCCGAGAGAAACTTGTGCGGATCTTGGTGCATGCCTTTAACCAGCACCTCGAAATGCAGATGCGGGCCGGTAGAGCGGCCGGTGGATCCGATATCGGCAATGTGCTGGCCGCGCTTGACGATGTCGCCCACCTTCATCAATAGGCGCGAAGCATGGGCATAACGCGTCACGATATCGTTGCCATGATCGATTTCGATCATGTTGCCATATTGATGATGATACTCAGCAGCAATGACTACGCCGCCAGCGGCGGCGGCGATGGGGGTACCGACTCCCGACGCAAAATCAATTCCTTCATGAAAAGCGCTACGACCAGTAAACGGATCGACACGCCAACCGAATCCAGATGCGTTATAGGCGACGTTGACGGGTTGAATTGTTGGTAATAACTTGTTTCTGATCTTATTACCCATTAATGCGGTTTCCACCACATTCATGTAATCGGCGCGGTGCTCCACGTCCCTTGCCATGGCATCCAGTGCTTGCTGAAATTCACTCATGTTCAAGGACATTTCCTTGCCGTTGGACGGCTCGGCGCCACCCCGACCGGGCAATTCCTTGAAATTGAATTCCTGAGGCTTAACGCCGGCCAATCCCTGGACCCGCTCGCCCAGCGCATCGAGGCGCATCAACTGGGCTTGCATTTCCCCCAACTTCATCGCCATGGCGGCGAGATTTTCCTTGATATACCTATCTTTTTTACCGGTGTCATCGAGTTCATGCGTGGCTGACGCGACCATGTTACGCATCAAGGGAATATTCAGGTCCGCGGCATGGCGGAAGGTCAGGTAATACAGCAGGGATGCCGCCATGATGACGGAAAACATGAACCCCAGCGCAGCCAGTATCAGGTGCCAATGCGTGAGCGTCACCGTCTTGGCGCTGAAGCGCGGGTGTAGCAGAATAATTTGCATTTCCTCTCCTCCGATTCGTCCATCGGCGATGAGCTGTGATAAGGTGCGAGCATCATGCGTCCGCCCTCATTTCTGTTGTCTCAATCTGGCGCCAAAACCATGCGCAAGTCCGCACCAACACAAGGAATAACAGACTTTTTGCGTGCCAACGAGAAGCTGGCTTCTCTGCTGCCGGCGGCCAGGCGCATCATGACGTTGCAAACAGAGTGCGTCCAGGTTCTTCCCGCGATGTTCGAAGTCTGTACGGTGATGCAATTCGAGGCAGGCCAGTTGGTGCTTGCTACTCCGAACGCCGCTGTTGCGACAAAATTGAAGCAGCAACTGCCGAAACTGCAAGACAATTTGCTGAAGCGAGGCTGGCAGGTTAACGCAATACGAATTAAAGTGCAACCAAGAAAGGTTGCCGAGAAGCAATACATACCTGTCAAGCAACTGGCGCTGCCAAGACAAGCGGTCTCGGCGCTGGCGGAGTTAAAAAATTCGCTAGAAAGCGCGAAAGGCAACGAAGCGCTGACCGAAGCGCTCGGCCGACTACTGAACCGTCACCGCCAGGAACGCTGACTTTCGCCCGCTCGCGACGCAGGCGCGGTCACGATACTCAGGTTAGTTAAATGCCCACTCCTGCCCGGTTTGGCGCAGATAGGCGCGCGGCGCATATTCCTCGGTGGCGAATGTGACAATCTCGTAGGCCTCGGGCTGCGCCAACAATGCCCGCAGCAATTGATTGTTTAATGAATGACCGGATTTGTGGGCGGTATAGCTGGCTAGCAGCGGATGGCCGACCAGATAAAGGTCGCCGATGGCGTCGAGAATTTTGTGCCGGACAAACTCATTGTCATAACGCAGGCCATCTGGATTGAGAATACGGTATTCGTCCATCACGATCGCGTTTTCCAGCGAGCCACCGCGCGCCAGTCCCATGCCGCGCAAGGTTTCGACATCCTGCATGAAGCCGAAGGTACGGGCGCGCGAAATCTCTTTGACATAGGATTCGCTGTCAAAATCAACTTCTGCGACCTGTCCGGTGCCATCGACAGCCGGATGCTTGAATTCGATGAAAAACTTGAGCCTAAAACCATTGTACGGATCGAGGCGAGCCCATTTCTCGTTATCGCCCTGCCCCTCGCGTATTTCCACTGGCTTGAGCACTCGAATGAATTTCTTAGGGGCTGCCTGTTCCTGCAACCCTGCTTGCTGCAGCAGGAATACGAACGACGAAGCCGAGCCATCCATGATCGGAATTTCTTCGGCAGTAACATCGACATACAGATTATCGATACCCAAGCCGGCGCACGCCGACATCAAATGTTCGACGGTCGATACCTTGACGCCATTGTTGTCGAGTGTGGATGCCATGCGCGTGTCGCCGACGCCCGTGGCGCTGGAGGGCAGATCGACGGGAGGATCGATATCCACGCGGCGGAACACGATGCCGGTGTCCGGCGCTGCCGGACGCAGGGTCAATTCAACCTTGGTACCGGAGTGAAGTCCGACACCGACAGTCTTGACGAGTTGTTTGACGGTACGTTGCTTGAGCATCGTTGGATTATAACAACTTACCGATGGGTCAGTTGTTTTGAGATGCTAGGCTGTTGGTCCAACACCACGCACAACCTGCCAATCCGCCAAGTCTGCAAACGCTCCCAGCCTATTCCGCCCACTGGCGCGCGCGATCCACTGCACGCCGCCAGGTCGCAAGCCTTTGCACCCTTTCTTCGGCCGGCATGGCAGGTTCAAAACGCCGCTGGGCCTGCCATTGTGCCGCAATCTCTTGTTGCGATTGCCAGTAACCGACGGCAAGGCCAGCCAGATAGGCGGCGCCCAATGCCGTCGTTTCCGTCACCACCGGCCGCACCACCGGCACACCGAGCACATCGGCCTGGAACTGCATCAGCAAATCGTTGCGCGCCGCCCCGCCATCGACCCTCAGCTCCTTCAACTCGATCGCCGCATCCTTTTGCATCGCTTCCAGCACATCCGCGCTTTGATACGCGATGCTGGCCAGCGTCGCCCTGGCGATATGTGCTTTGGTCGTACCTCGCGTCATACCGACAATCGTGCCGCGCGCATAAGCATCCCAGTACGGCGCGCCAAGGCCGGCAAAGGCAGGCACGACGAACACGCCGCCGGTATCCGGCACGATCGAGGCAAGCGCTTCGACTTCCGCCGAGCTTTGAATGATGCCCAGCCCATCGCGTAGCCACTGCACCGCCGCACCGGCATTGAATACGCTGCCTTCCAGCATATAGTCGGATTGTCCCGGCAGCTTTTCACCGAGGGTCCAGCCAATGGTGGTCAGTAAATGGTTTTGCGAAGCGATCGCCTGCTTGCCGGTATTCATCAGCATGAAACAGCCTGTGCCATAGGTATTCTTTGCCATGCCGGGCCGATGACAAGCTTGGCCGAAGGTTGCAGCTTGCTGGTCGCCGGCGATACCGGCAATCGGAATGGCGCCGCCGAACAGGTCAGGATGTGTCTTGCCGACGACGCCACTGCTGGGCACCACCTGCGGCAACAGGCTAGGCGGAATATCAAGCAGCGCCAACAGTTCTTCATCCCACTGCAGGGTGTGAATATTGAACAGCATGGTGCGCGACGCATTGCTGCTGTCGGTGACATGGGCGCCGCATAGTTTGTAAATCAGCCAGGAATCGATGGTACCGAAGGCGAGCTCGCCGCGCTCGGCCCTGGCGCGCGCGCCCGCCACGTTATCGAGCAGCCATTTCACCTTGGTGCCGGAAAAGTACGCATCGACCACCAATCCCGTTTTTTTCTGGATCAGCTTTTCCTTGCCTTGCGCACGCAGCGCGTCGCACAGTTCCGCGGTGCGCCGGTCCTGCCAGACGATGGCGTCGGCGATCGGCTCGCCCGTCGCCCGATCCCACAAGACGGTGGTTTCGCGCTGATTGGTAATGCCGATGGCGGCAATTTCGGATGCCGGCACATCGCTCTGCTTGAGCACCTGCTGCGCCACGGCCAGCTGGCTGCGCCAGATTTCATAAGCATCGTGCGCCACCCAGCCGGGTTGCGGGAAGATTTGCCGGAACTCTTGCTGCGCGATGCCATGAATCCGCCCGCCATGATCGAACAGGATGGCGCGTGAACTGGTCGTACCTTGGTCGAAGGCGAGGATATATTTGGTCATCGGTGACTCGCTGTCAAAATGCATTGAAACCGTAAAAAAGCGCGGCTTGCGCCGCGCCTGAACCTTCCTGCATGCAAAGGGAGTAACGCAGGCGATATTCCTTCCAGGCTTGCAGCAGTTTGGCATCCTTGATGATGGCGCGCCATCGCAGTGTTCTGCCAGCGCATTGCCTCACTTTTCGTGTCTCCCGCCAGCCCTTTTTGTAACGGCCATACTAATGGCTTGCGACGCTTTTTGGGGGTTCGAAGTCGGCCTGCTTATCCCGAGACGTGCGGTTGGTCCGTATCCAGTGGTCGAGCATCGCTTCGGCGTCCGCTGCCATATGCAGGCCGAGCTTGGATCGTCTCCACAGTATGTCCTGCGCGGTAAGCGCCCATTCGAGTTGCATCAAATAGTCTACTTCCGCCGCATACAATCCGGGTAAAACCTCTTCTCCCATATCCTCGAGGCCGCGGCGCCCGGCCAGCAGCATATCGGTGCGTGTACCGTAGGCGCGCGCATAGCGCGCGGTCAACGCGCCCGGAAGCCAGGGATATTTCTGCTGCAGCTGTTGCACGTACCGCTCAAATTCAAGTACTGAGCGGTTGGACGGGTGGGCACCGAACAGGTCGCCACCGGGCAGGCAGGCCTTCCCGGTCCAGGCGCCACCGTTGACCGGCAAGGAAGGCGCCAGCATGTCGACTGCCTCTTCCGCGAGCTTGCGGAAGGTAGTGATCTTGCCTCCGAAAACGGACAGCAGCGGCGCTCCCCGCTTGTCGAACTCCAGGCGATAGTCCCGCGTGACGGCCGACGCGGAAGCTGCCTCGTCTTCGACCAGCGGACGCACGCCGGAATAGGTCCACACCACATCGGCCGGCACGATCGAGCGCCGGAAGTAGCGGCTCGACAGCTCGCACAGGTACATGATCTCGTCGCGGTCGATCGCCACCGAATTGACGTCCCCCTTGTAATCGAGATCGGTGGTGCCGATCAGCGTGAAGTCTTGCTCGTAAGGTATGGCAAAAACGATACGGCCGTCCGGATGCTGGAAGATATAGGCGTATGGATGGTCGAACAGGCGCTTGACGACGATATGGCTGCCCTTGATCAGGCGCAGCGATTTCGTGGATGGCTGCTGGACGGCGGTTTGCAGGAAATGTGCAGTCCAGGGTCCGGCGGCGTTGACCAGGGCGCGCGCCCTGACAGTCAAGGCAGCGCCTTCGCCGCGCAATACCGCGACCCATCGGTCGCCCTCGCGGCGCGCCGATTCGCAGCTGGTGCGGGTAAATACCCGCGCGCCGCGCTCGGCTGCGTCCACCGCGTTGAGTACGACCAGACGCGCGTCGTCGACCCAGCCGTCGGAATACACGAAGCCGCGCGAAAACTCCGGCTTGAGCGGCTTGCCGGTAGGGTGATCGCGCAAGTCGAGGCCGTGAGATCCGGGCAGCAATTCGCGCCGCGCCAGGCTGTCATAGATGAACAGGCCGGCGCGCAACATCCACGCCGGACGCTGCCCTTTATCGACCGGCATGACGAAGCGCAGCGGCTTGATGATATGCGGCGCCGAACGCAGCAGCACTTCGCGCTCGATCAGCGCCTTGCGCACCAACCCGAACTCGTAGTATTCGAGATAGCGCAGGCCGCCATGGATCAGCTTGGATGAAGCGGAAGAGGTGTGCGAGGCAAGGTCGTCTTTTTCGCACAGCACGACCGACAGGCCGCGCCCTGCAGCATCGCGCGCGATGCCGGCGCCGTTAATGCCGCCGCCGACGATCAACAGATCGCAATCGATGTTGTCCTGGCCCTGTTCCATCTCTCTCGCACCGAAAAGTGAATTTATGTAAGATGACTGCACGTAAGATACGACAAAAGTCGAAATTAAATCAACAAGATTATTGACTATATTTGTTCGTTTTTGTTCGTTTTTAATAGTTTATTCTTCTTTTCAATTATTTCCCGGAGAAAAGGTATGGCTCTTAATCCACGTCAAAGGCAGCTTCTGGAAGTCGTCCGGCAACGCGTGACGATGTCGGTGGAAGAGCTGGCACAGGTGCTGGAGGTGACGCCGCAGACGGTGCGCAGGGATGTCAAGCAGATGGAGGAGGCCAAGCTGCTGGCGCGCTATCACGGCGGCGTGGGCCTGCCCTCCTCGGTTGAAAATATCGACTACAGTCAGCGCCAGGTGATGAATATCGAGGCCAAGCGCCGTATCGCAAAGGCGGTAGCCAAGCAGGTGCCGCCGGGCTGCTCGCTGTTGATCAATATCGGGACCACGACGGAGGAAGTGGCGCGCGCGCTGGCGCACCATCCGGGTTTGCATGTGGTAACCAACAACCTGAACGTCGCCGCGATCCTTGCCGACAACCCGCAATGCGAAGTGATCTTGGCCGGCGGCGTGGTGCGCGCGCGCGACCGCGGCATCGTCGGCGAAGCAACCATCGATTTTATCCGCCAGTTCAAGGTCGACATCGGCATCATCGGCATTTCCAGCATCGAACCGGACGGCACCCTGCGCGACTTCGATCCGCGCGAGGTGAAGGTGGCGCAGGCGATCATCGAGCAATCGCGCGAAGTGTGGCTGGTGGCGGACCATGACAAGTTCGGCCGCCAGGCGCTGGTGCGCATGGCGCATATGTCGCAGGTCGACATCCTGTTTACCGACGCCAGGCCGCCGGAAGCGCTGAACAAGATGTTAAAGGAGGCGCAGGTCAAGATGGTGATTGCATCCTGACCGACATACGTGCTTACAGCCCCAAAAAAAACGGTGCCTGAGCGCCGTTTTTTTGCGCGTCGCGCGGCATTAGCCGAGTTGCGCCAGCAGCGTTTCCGCGTTCGAGACTTCGAACTTGCCGGGCTGCTCGATGTTCAGCTGCTTCACGACGCCGTCGTCGACCAGCATCGAATAGCGCTGCGAACGGATACCCATTCCTCTCGCCGTAAGATCGAACTCCAGGCCGAGCGCCTTGGTAAAACTTGCGCTGCCATCGGCCATCATGCGTACCACGCCCGTCGCCTTCTGGTCACGCCCCCAGGCGCCCATTACGAAGGCGTCATTAACCGAGATACACCAGATTTCATCGACACCCTTGGACTTGAATTTGTCTGCCAGCGCGACATAGCCAGGTACATGCTGGGCCGAGCACGTCGGGGTGAAGGCACCCGGCAGGCCGAAGATCGCGATCTTCTTGCCCTTCGTGAGGTCGCTGACCTTGAAGGTATTGGGGCCAAGGGAACAGCCTTCGGATGCGACTTCGATGAATTCCGACAGTGAGCCTTCGGGCAGGCGCTCGCCAATGTTAATCGTCATGATGCAGTCCTCTTCTCTTTTTTGATACGGCAAAGAAAAACGCCGCACCAAGGTGCGGCGTGCAAGCTGCAGTATGCCTTGTTCCGGCCAACCTTGCAGAAAGGCCAAGCGGAAAAGCTTAGTCCGCCTGCTTGCGCTGGAAAGCCGGAATATCGCAGGTTTCCACGCCATTCTTTTCCAGCGCGCGTCGATCAATTCATCCGGTGAAAGCGTCGGCGCCTTCTGTTTCGTCTTCTTGGCCGCGCTCATCGCTACGGGACAGACTCAACCAGTGTCGGAGCGCCGTTCTTGTCATCGGCCTCGCCACCCAGATAGCTCCACATCCTTATACCGAGTTTCGCGCCCGATGTCCATACGGCAAAGGAATGAGCGCATATCCTCCCCTTTGCGTGTCTTTGGAGAAATTTGATGTAAGTCAATCACAATAGATGTATCCAACAGGTATCTTCCGGTCCAAGCACCTCATTCTTTACTCAATGCCTCAAAGGCCCATCATGAAAGCTTCGATCAAGACGATATCCGCCCTGCTTGCTGCAGTTGGTATGGCAGTCAGCCTGTCGCTCCCCGGCGTCAACGCATTCGCCGCCAAACCGGCTCCGGCCAAATCGGCGGGCGATTTCGGCCCGCCGCAAGGACCGGCCATTCACGCCACGCTGACCAGCCCGCCGTTTGTTCCGCCTCCGATTAAGCGTAAGTATCCGGCCAAGGTTATCGTCGATCTCGAAGTCGTCGAAAAGGAAATGCAAATTTCCGAAGGCGTCAGCTACACCTTCTGGACGTTCGGCGGCACGGTTCCTGGCAGCTTCATCCGCGTGCGCCAGGGCGACACCGTCGAGTTTCACCTGAAGAATCATCCGAGCAGCAAGATGCCGCATAACATCGACCTGCACGGCGTGACCGGCCCGGGCGGCGGCGCAGCGTCAAGCTTCACCGCTCCGGGACATGAATCGCAATTCACCTTCAAGGCGCTCAACGAAGGCTTATATGTGTACCACTGCGCGACCGCGCCGGTGGGCATGCACATCGCCAACGGCATGTACGGCCTGATCCTGGTCGAACCGCCGGAAGGCCTGCCGCCGGTTGACCGCGAATACTATGTGATGCAAGGCGATTTCTACACTACCGGCAAGTATCGCGAAAAAGGCATGCAGCCATTCGACATGGAAAAGGCGATCGATGAAAGGCCGACCTATGTCGTGTTCAACGGAGCCGAGGGCGCGCTCACCGGTGACAAGGCATTGAAGGCGAAAACCAATGAAAAAGTACGCCTGTTCGTCGGTAACGGCGGCCCGAACCTGGTGTCGAGCTTCCATGTGATTGGTGCGATTTTCGACAGGGTGCGCTTCGAAGGCGGCACCCGCACCCAGGAAAACGTGCAGACCACGATGATTCCCGCCGGCGGCGCCGCAGTTGTCGAATACACCACCCATGTCCCGGGCAGCTATCCGCTGGTTGACCACTCGATCTTCCGTGCCTTCAACAAAGGCGCGCTGGCGATCATGAAGGTCGACGGTCCGGAAAACAAGGCAATCTACTCCGGCAAGGAACTCGATTCGGTCTACCTCGGCGACCGCGCACAACCGAACATGGCTGCGGTGACTGCCGCGACCAAGGCTGCCGCCAGCGGCAAGCTGACCGCCGAAGACCAGATCAAGGCCGGCAGCCAGCTGTTCGCCGGTACCTGCTCGGTCTGCCACCAGAGCAACGGCGCAGGCCTGCCCGGTGTGTTCCCGCCGCTGGCGAAATCGGACTTCCTGAACGCGGACCACAAGCGCGCCATCGACATCGTGCTGCGCGGCCTGAACGGCAAGGTCAACGTCAACGGCAAGGAGTACGACTCGGTAATGCCGCCGATGAACCAGCTCAACGATGACGAGATCGCCAACATCCTGACCTATGTGCTCAACAGCTGGGAAAACAAGGGTGGCCGCATCACCGTGGAAGAAGTCAAGGCAGCCCGCGCGAAGGCCGCACCGGCCGTGAACGCCGGTCACTAAGACTAAACGGCAACCAAGCAGGAAGGCATGCGATGAGTAAGACCCGTCAATTCCGTTGCGCAGCAGTTGCAAATGGACTGCTGCTGGCGACAGGAATCGCATGCGCGGCGCCGGCCGGCGTGAACTATGCGCCGATCCAGGCCGGCGCCTTCGGCAGCGTGCTTTCCGGCGACGCCGATAAGGAACCGGTCAAGGTGGCGCCGTTCGCGCTGCGCTCCACGCCGGTTACCAATGGCGAATTCCGCGACTTCGTACTGCGCCATCCGCAATGGCAGCGGGGGAAAATTCCCGCAACCTTTGCGGATGGCAGTTATCTGCACGACTGGCAAAGCCCGGTCGACCCCGGCGCCGACAAGGCCAACCAGCCTGTGACCAGCGTCAGCTGGTTTGCCGCGCAAGCTTTCTGCGAAAGCGAGGGCGCGCGGCTTCCCACGTGGTACGAATGGGAATACGTGGCCGCCGCCGATGAAACCCATGCGGACGCGCGCCGCGATCCGTCCTGGCGCGCACGCATCCTGGCCTGGTACGGGCAATCGTCCAGCACACCGCCAGCAGCGGTGGGCGGCTCCGCCAATTTTTACGGCGTGCGCGACATGCACGGGCTGGTCTGGGAATGGGTCGATGACTTCAATGCCCTGCTGGTCAGCGCCGACAGCCGCAATCAGGGCGATCCGGACAAGCTGCAGTTTTGCGGCGCCGGCGCGATCAGCCTGCAGGACCGCGAGAATTACGCGGTGCTGATGCGCATCGCGCTGCTGTCGTCGCTGGGTGGCGCGGACACCACCAACAATCTCGGGTTCCGCTGTGCCCGAGGCAATGCAATGGAAGCGAAATGAAACAATATCTTCGAAAGAATGGCGCGCTGCTGCTGGCGAACCTGATGCTCGCCTGCGCCGCGCTGTACGAGGGCAGTACGGTGGCAAAGGCGGCGGAAGCGCCGGCCGCGAGCGTAGCGCCATTGCCGAGCGACTCGGTGTACCAGCTGCAGGTGCCACTGGTTAACCAGAACGGGCAAGCATTCGACCTGGCTTCGCGCCGAGGCAAGCCGTCCATCGTCAGCATGTTTTACACGTCCTGCCAGTTTGTCTGCCCGATGCTGATCGAGACGATCCAGGCCAACGAGGCGAAATTAACGCCGGATGAACGTGCACAGATTTCGACGCTATTGGTCAGCTTCGACCCGGCGCACGACGACGTGCGCGCATTGAAATCGGTGGCCGACAAACGCAAGCTCGATGCCAGCCGCTGGTCGCTGGCCCGCACCGATGCAGGAGCCGCGCGCAAGCTTGCGGCTGCGCTCGGCATCCAGTACCGCCAGCTGGCTAATGGCGATTTCAATCACAGCACCGTGCTGATTTTGCTCGATGCGCAGGGCCGCATCGTCGGCCGCACCAACAAGCTAGGCGTCGCCGATCCGGAATTCCTGGAGCAGGTGCACAATACGCTGCACGCGTCAAAATGACTTTCCTGCCCGCGACAGCCATTCTGTCGCGGGGCGTCATGAATCGTCATGGCGCAGCCCTCTTCTCTTTTTAATACGACAATGAAAAACGCCGCACCAAGGTGCGGCGTGCCATCTGCAGTCTGCCTTGTTCCGGCCAACCTTGCAGGAAGGTCAAGCAGAAAAGCTTAGTCCGCCTGCTTGCGCAGGAAAGCCGGAATGTCGTAGGTTTCCATGCCATTCTTTTCCAGCGCGCGCACCGTTTCCGATGCGGACTCGCGGCGCCATACTGCCGGGGCCTTCAGGCCGTCGAACGACGGTGCCGGCTGGGCAGCCGGCTGCTGCATGGCGGCATGCGCCATGATCGGCTCGTTGTGGGTGCCGGTACGCAGCACCGGGGTCTGCACCAGCTGCACGTTCTTGCGCGCACGACCCAGGCCGGTCGCCACCACCGTCACGCGAATGTCGTCACCCATCGAATCGTCGTAGGCGATGCCTTGCGCAATCGACGCGTCGGCAGCGGCGAAGGCACGGACGGTCGCCATGACTTCCTTGATTTCCTTGCCCTTGAGGTTGCGGCTGGCGGTGACGTTGACGAGCACGCCGCGCGCGCCGGACAGGTCGATACCGTCGAGCAGCGGCGAAGCGACCGCCTGCTCGGCAGCGATACGCGCACGGTCCACGCCGGAGGCGGTCGCCGTACCCATCATCGCCTTGCCCTGCTCGCCCATGATGGTCTTGACGTCGTTGAAGTCGACGTTGATGTGGCCCGGCACATTGATGATTTCAGCAATGCCGGCAACAGCGTTGTTGAGCACGTCGTCGGCATGCTGCAGCCATTCGATCATGCTGTCGTCTTCGTAGATATCTTCCAGCTTTTCGTTGAGGATCACGATCAGGGAATCGACGTGCTGCGACAGCGCTTCCAGGCCCGCGTCGGCGATTTCCATGCACTTCGCGCCTTCATAGGAGAACGGCTTGGAGACCACGGCCACGGTCAGCGCGCCCAACTGCTTGGCGACTTCAGCCACGATCGGTGCCGCGCCGGTGCCGGTGCCGCCGCCCATGCCGGCCGCGATGAACACCATGTGCGCGCCGCGCAGTGCGTCTTCGATGCGCGCGCGCGATTCTTCTGCCAGCTGGCGGCCGACATCCGGCTTCATGCCTGCGCCCAGGCCGGTGTCGCCGATCTGGATGATGTTGTGCGCCTTGGACTGCGCCAGTGCCTGCGCGTCAGTATTGGCGGCGATGAATTCCACGCCGGACACGCCCTTGTTGATCATGTGTTGTACCGCGTTACCGCCTGCGCCACCGACGCCGACGACCTTGATCACGGTGCCAAGTGTTGCGTTATCGATCATGTCGATTTCCATGTTGCTCCCCTTATCAAGATTGCAGTTGCCAGTCGATAATCACCACGCGATGTGGCGCCTAGCGACTGCTAACTGCCCGTTTCTAAAAAATGAATCGATTAAAAATTCCCCAAAAACCACTCTTTCATGCGTTGCCAGACTGCCTTCAATGACCCGTCCTGTCTGGTCACGATATGGCCGCGCAAATACTGCTTCTTTGCTTCCAACAACAAACCCAACACCGTCGAATAGCGCGGGCTGCGCACCACATCGGCCAGCTGCCCGCTATATTCCGGCACGCCCAGGCGGGTCGGCTTGAGGAAGATGTCTTCCGCCAGCTCGATCATGCCCGGCATCATGCCCGTGCCGCCTGTCAGGACAATCCCCGACGACAGCACTTCTTCATAGCCCGACTCGCGCACCACCTGGTGCACCAATGCGAACAATTCCTCCACGCGCGGCTCGATCACCGCCGCCAGCGCCTGACGTGACAGCGTGCGCGAACCGCGGTCGCCCAGCCCCGGCACTTCCAGTGTTTCTCCCGGATCGGCCAGTACTTGCTTGGCCACGCCATAGCGCAGCTTGATTTCTTCCGCTTCCGCCGTCGGCGTACGCAACGCCATCGCGATGTCGTTCGTGATCTGGTCGCCGGCGATCGGAATCACGGCGGTGTGGCGGATTGCGCCCTCGGTGAAGATCGCCACATCGGTGGTGCCGCCGCCGATATCGATCAGCACTACGCCCAGTTCCTTTTCATCCGGCGTCAATACCGCATCGGCCGATGCCATCGGTTGCAGGATCAGGTCCGACACTTCCAGCCCGCAGCGGCGCACGCACTTGACGATGTTTTGCACCGCCGATACCGCGCCGGTCACGATATGCACCTTCACTTCCAGGCGGATGCCGCTCATGCCGATCGGCTCGCGCACGTCTTCCTGGCTGTCCACGATGAATTCCTGCGGCACCGTGTGCAGCAGCTGCTGGTCGGTCGGGATGTTGACCGCCTTGGCTGTTTCGATGACGCGCGCCACGTCAGTCGGCGTGACTTCCTTGTCCTTGATGGCGACCATGCCGCTCGAATTGAAGCTGCGGATATGGCTGCCGGCAATGCCCGTATAGACATTCTTGATCTTGCAGTCGGCCATCAGCTCGGCTTCTTCGAGCGCGCGCTGGATCGATTCGACGGTCGCCTCGATGTTGACCACCACGCCCTTCTTCAGCCCCTTCGATTCGTGCTGGCCGAGGCCGATGACTTCATGTCTCCCGTTCGGCATGACTTCCGCCACCACGGCCACCACCTTCGAGGTGCCGATGTCGAGTCCGACGATCAGATTTTTTGCGTCTTTTGTCATGTTTTATAACTTACGTTTTTTTCCGTCCAACCCGAGGGCCAATCCCTGTGCTTTCAAAGCCAATCCATTCGGATAACGCATATCCACGCTCTCGATGCCGCCCTGCAGGCGTTCGGCCAGCTGCGGATAAATCCCGATCAGCCGATCGACCCTGTCCTTCAGCGTGGCCTTGCTCTGCTCCCTACCCAACTCCACCGTCATCCCATTGTTCAGCCTGACGCTCCAGGCGTACCGGCTCGACAGCCGCACCGCTTCGGGCGCGAGGTTGATCGGCTTGAACCAGTCGAGCAATTCGCGATAACGCACCACCACTTCCTTCTCGCTGCCGTCCGGCCCATCGAACTCGGCCAGTTGGCCGTCTTCCTCGGCCTCCGCCAGATTGGCGGTAAACACGTCGCCGCGCACCGACAGCAGCTTGCCGTCTTCCCCCCAGGTGCCGAGCGCTTCATGCTCTTCCACCTGCACGATCAGACGGTTGGGCCATTCGCGCCGTACCGTCGCCTTGCACACCCAGGGCACCGCTTCGAACGCCTGCCGTACCGCGTCGAGGTCGGCGGTAAAGAAGTTGCCCCTGATGCGCGGCACCGCGGTGCTGCGCACGGTCGACGGATTAACGTGCCTCAACTGCATTTCGCCGACAGCCTCGACACGGATCGCCTTCAGCGTAAACATCGGCCGCTGCGCGGCCCACCAGATTCCCGACGCGAACAAACTCAGCACCAGCGCCCCGAGCAAGGCGTTGGTGGTGGCGTTGAGCATTCTGATGTCATGCCACATGCTTTAATCAGTTCGCTGACCAATCCTGGCGCGGCTTCAGATCCAAGTCTGCCGAACGCAAGATATCCACACACAAATCCTCGTAGCTGACGCCCGCAGCCTTGGCCGCCATCGGCACCAGCGAATGCCCGGTCATGCCGGGCGAGGTATTAATCTCCAGCAGGAACGGCTCGTTGTCGCTGGCGCGCAGCATGAAGTCGACACGCGCCCAGCCCGAACAGCCGAGCGCGTTGTACGCATTCACAGCAATTGCCTGGATACGGCTCGTCAGCGCCTCGTCCAGCGGGGCCGGGCACAGATACTTCGTGTCGTCGCTGAAATACTTGTTCTGATAGTCGTAATTTCCTTGCGGCGCGCGGATCTCGACGATTGGCAGGGCGCGGGCGTTACGCCCTGTGCCGAGTACCGGCACCGTCAGCTCGCGGCCGGAAATGAACTCCTCGGCCAGCACCGCCTCGTCGTATTTCGCGCAATGCGCAAAACCGCTCTGCATCTCCGATGCGCTCGTCACCTTGCTGATGCCGATGGTCGAGCCTTCATGCGGCGCCTTCAGCATGAGCGGCAAGCCCAGCTGCTCCGGCACCTTGTCCAGCTCGTCGCCGCAGGTTCCCTGCGAATCAAGCACCAGGAAACGCGGCGTCGGCAAACCGTGGTTCAGCCAGACCCGCTTGGTCATCACCTTGTCCATGCCGATGGCGGACGCCATCACGCCGGAGCCGGTGTAGGGAATGCCCAGCTGTTCCAGCACGCCCTGCAGCGTGCCGTCTTCGCCGTAACGACCGTGCAGCGCGATGAACACACGGTCAAATTTCTCCGCAGCCAGCTCAGCGATGCTGCGCGCAGCCGGGTCGAAGCCATGCGCGTCGACGCCCTTGCTTTGCAGCGCCTTGAGCACGCCGGCACCGGACATCAGCGATACTTCGCGCTCGGCGGAACGGCCGCCGTACAACACGCCGACTTTTCCGAATTCTTTAGCTAAATCTTTAGTACTCATTTCTCATTCCTGACTTGCCTGGGAAATTTTCCCCGGCACGCCGCTAATCGAACCGGCACCCATCGTGATCACCACATCGCCATCCCTGGCCATGTTCATGATCGTCGCAGGCATCTCGGCGATGTCTTCCACAAATATCGGCTCCACCCTGCCAAGCACTCGCAGCGCGTGCGCCAGTGCGCGGCCGTCGGCAGCCACGATCGGCTGTTCGCCGGCGGAATAGACTTCCGCCAGCACCAGTGCATCCGCCGTCGACAGCACCTTCACGAAATCCTCGAACAGGTCGCGTGTACGGGTATAGCGATGAGGCTGGAATGCCAGCACCAGGCGCCGCCCCGGGTAGGCGCCGCGCGCCGCGGCCATGGTGGCCGCCATCTCGACCGGATGGTGGCCGTAGTCGTCCACCAGCGTGAACGCGCCGCGGGGTTCACCGTCAACTGCGGGCAGCTTGATGTCGCCGTAGCGCGTGAAGCGCCGGCCGACACCATTGAATTCGCTCAATGCCCTCTGCGTTGCGCTGTCGGCCACGCCGATTTCGCGCGCGATGGCAATCGCCGCGCAGGCGTTCTGCACGTTGTGCATACCCGGCTGGTTCAGGCTTACTTTCATCGGCGCATAACCGTCCTGCAGCACGGTGAATTCCATCTTGCCGTCGACCGCCTTCGCATCGATGGCGCGCACCTGCGCGTCTTCATGAAAGCCGTAGGTGGTGATCGGCTTGGAGATGAACGGCATGATCTCGCGCACGTTCGGATCGTCCAGGCACAGCATTGCGACGCCGTAGAACGGCAGGCGCTGCGTGAATTCGACGAAGGCCTGCTTCAACTTTGCGAAACTGTGGTCGTAGGTCTCCATGTGATCTGCGTCGATGTTGGTGATCACCTCGATCACCGGCGACAGATTCAGGAAAGACGCATCCGATTCGTCGGCTTCGGCCACGATGAAGTCGCCTGCACCCAGTTTGGCGTTGGCGCCCGCACTGTTCAGTCGTCCGCCGATCACGAAGGTCGGGTCGAGTCCGCCTTGCGCCAGCACGCTCGCGACAAGGCTGGTGGTCGTGGTCTTGCCGTGCGTGCCCGCGATTGCGATGCCCTGCTTTAAGCGCATCAGTTCGGCCAGCATCATCGCGCGCGGCACGATCGGAATACGCTTGGCGCGCGCCGCCATCACTTCGGGATTGTCGGCCTTGACCGCGGTCGACGTCACGATCGCGTCGGCGCCTTCGATGTTTTGCGCCGCATGGCCCTGCGTGACCTTGGCACCCAGCTCCGCCAGGCGCAACGTCGCCGCATTGCTGCCGAGGTCGGAACCCGACACGGTGTAGCCGAGGTTGAGCAATACCTCGGCGATGCCGCTCATGCCCGAGCCGCCGATGCCAACGAAGTGAATATTTTTGACTTTATGTTTCATGCTTGTTTGGCCAGTTCTTCCAGTACGTTCGCGATCTGTTCATTGGCATCGCGCTTGCCGATCGCGTGGGCGGCTTGAGCCATCTTCAGGCAATCAGCGCGGGTCAGCGATTGCAGCAGGATCGCCATGCGCTCTGCGCTCATCTCGCTTTGCGGCAGATGAATCGCTGCCTGTTGCTTTGCCATCCACTGCGCGTTGTCGCGCTGGTGCGAAGTGGTCGACGCCACCAGCGGCACCAGCACGCTGGCTACGCCTGCTGCTGTCAGCTCGGACACGGTAATGGCCCCGGCACGGCAGATCACGAGGTCGGCCTGCGCGTAGCGGCGCGGCATGTCGTCGATGAAGTCCACCACTTCAGCCTGCACCTGCGCATCGGCATAGGCCTTGCGCAGCACGTCGATGTGCTGTTTGCCGGACTGATGCGTGACGGTCGGCCGCGCCTCTGCCGGAATACGCGCCAGTGCCGCCGGCAGGCATTCATTCAATGCCTTCGCACCGAGGCTGCCGCCTACCACCAGAAGGCGCAACGGACCGGTACGTTCGGCATAGCGTTTTGCCGGCAGCGGCACTTCCATGATTTCCTTGCGCACCGGATTGCCGGTCACCAGCGCCTTGCCGGCTGCATTGCCAAAATCGGCCGGAAAGCCGAACAGCACGCGACTAGCCATTGGCGCCAGCGACTTGTTCGACAACAGCAGCGCCGCATCCGCGTTGACCAGCGCCAGCGGCACGCCGCGCACCTTGGCCATCATCCCGCCCGGGACAGTGACGTAACCGCCCATGCCCAGCACCACGTCCGGCTTGCGGCGACCGATGATGCTGAAGCAGGATGCGAAGCCCGCCGCCATCTTGAACACGCCGCGTACGGTGTGCATCAGACCCTTGCCGCGCAAACCGGCGAAGTCGATCGAATCCATCTCGATCTTGTGCTTCGGCACGATGTCGCGTTCCATGCCGTGCTGCGTGCCGAGCCATGACACCTGCCAGCCGCGCGCCTGCATCGTCTGCGCGATGGCAAGGCCGGGGAAGATGTGACCGCCGGTGCCGGCCGCCATGATCAGGAGACGCTTCATATGCGGCCTCCGCGCATCAACACCCTGTTCTCGTAATCAATCCGTAACAAAATTGCCAGTCCTACACAGTTAATCAATACACCCGAGCCGCCATAACTCATCAGCGGCAAGGTCAGTCCTTTCGTCGGCAGCAAGCCAAGGTTCACGCCCATGTTGATGAAGGCTTGAACGCCAATCCAGATGCCGATGCCCTTCGCCGTCAAGCCGGCAAAGGTGAGGTCCATGGCGATCGCCTGGCGCCCGATCTCGAAGGAGCGCTTGACGATCCAGTAAAACATCGCGACTACCACCAGCACGCCGGCAAAGCCGAGCTCCTCGCCGATCACGGCGAGCAGAAAGTCGGTGTGCGCCTCCGGTAGGTAGTGCAGCTTTTCGACGCTGCCGCCCAGTCCGACGCCGAACAGCTCGCCACGCCCGAATGCGATCAGCGAGTGCGACAGCTGGTACGCCTTGCCCAGCGCGTTGCCCTCTTCCCACGGGTTGAGGTAAGCGAAGATGCGCTCACGCCGCCACGGCGACAGGACGATCACCAGGCTGAAAATCCCCACCAGTACGGCACCGATTCCGCCGAACCAGACGCCGTTGATCCCGCCCAAAAACAGGATGCCCATCGCGATACAGACAATCACGCCGAACGCGCCGAGGTCCGGCTCCAGCAGCAGCAGCAAGCCGACCACGCCAACGGCTGCCGCCATCGGCATGAAGCCCTTGGTCAGCTTGTGCATGAACTGCTGCTTGCGCACCGTGTAATCGGCCGCGTACAGCACCGCGAACAGCTTCATCAGCTCCGAAGGTTGCAGGTTGAACACCTTGAACGACAACCAGCGCTTGGCGCCATTGACGCCCTTGCCAATGCCCGGTACCAGAACCATCATCAGCAGCACCAGCGTTGCCACGAACAGATATGGCGCATAGCGCTGCCAGGTTTCCACACGCACCCGAAACGCGAGCAACCCGGCGAACATCGACACGGCGATGAAGCCGGCCTGGCGAACCAGGAAGTGATAGCTCTTGTAGTTCGCGTACTTGGGCGAATCCGGCAGCGCGATCGATGCCGAATA
This sequence comes from Noviherbaspirillum autotrophicum, assembly GCF_000818395.1. Classification (GTDB taxonomy): domain Bacteria; phylum Pseudomonadota; class Gammaproteobacteria; order Burkholderiales; family Burkholderiaceae_D; genus Noviherbaspirillum; species Noviherbaspirillum autotrophicum. The sequence goes on from NZ_JWJG01000028.1 coordinate 3,136,801, forward strand.
CACCATCACCATCCCGAACAGCATCAGCAGCACGACCACCCATACCAGCGGCTGGTCGTATTCCATCATTTTCGAGCGCTGGTCGGCGCCCCGCACCGACGCGCTGGCCGATGGCGTTGAAAAGGATGGGAGCGCGAATTTCACGACATCACCTCGCCGCGCGACAAGGCGATTTCACGCACGGCGTCGACGAACACCTGAGCGCGATGCGCATAGTTCTTGAACATGTCGAGGCTGGCGCAAGCCGGCGACAACAGGACCGCGTCGCCGGCTTGCGCCAGTGCGGTCGCGCGCTGCACCGCCGCTTCCAGCGTATCGCAGTCGTCCAGATTTACGCCGGTCTGCAGCAGCGCTTCACGGATTGCCGGCGCATCCTTGCCGATCAAAACCACGGCGCGCACGAATCTGGCAACCGGTTCTGCCAGCGGCGCGAAATCCTGTCCCTTGCCGTCGCCGCCGGCGATCAGCACCAGGCGGCTCGCGCCGCCCTGCATCAATCCCAGCCCCTTGAGCGCGGCGACAGTCGCGCCGACATTGGTGCCCTTGCTGTCGTCGTAGTAATCGATGCCGCCGACATTGGCGACCAGTTCCACCCGGTGCGGCTCGCCACGATATTCGCGCAGGCCGTGCAGCAGCGGCGCCAGCGGCAGGCCGATGGCGCGGCACAAGGCGAGCGCGGCCAGCGCGTTTGCCGCGTTGTGCCGGCCGCGGATTTGCAGAGCGTCCGCCGGCATCAGGCGATTGACCATGACTGGCGGCTCGACGCTGTCCTTCTTGCGGCGACGCTTCTCACCCTCTTCGGCCGCGACGGCGACCGACAGCCATTGCATGCCGTTGTCCTCGACCAGGCCGAAGCAATCCGCATGCGCCGGCGCATCGGTGCCGAAGCTGACGACGCTCGCCATCGGCGCCTTCATCTGCATGACGTATGGGTCGTCCCGGTTGAGCAGGCGGATCGTCGTGGCGCCGAAGATGCGCGCCTTGTCGGCCGCGTAGGCATCCATGTCGCCGTGCCAGTCCAGGTGATCCTGGGTGACGTTCAGGACCGTCGCGACGTCCGCATTCAGGCTGAGGGTGTAATGCAGCTGGAAGCTGGACAGTTCGAGTACCCAGGCCTGCGGCAAGTCGTCGGCATCCATGGCGGCGCGCAGCACGTCGAGCGCGGCGGGGCTGATGTTGCCGGCGATTTGGGTCTTCAGTCCGGCACGGCGGCACAACAGGCCAGTCAGGCTAGTGACTGTGGTCTTGCCGTTGGTGCCGGTGATGGCAATCACCTTCGGCTCATAGGCGCGTTGTTCCTTCAGTGCCGCCATCGCCTGCGCGAACAGCTCGATCTCTCCCCACAGCGGGATATTCCTTTCCTGTGCGGAGGGGATGATTTCCGCCAGTTCGCGTCCCGGCATCAGTCCCGGGCTGACGGCGACGAAGTCGATCCCGTCCAGCAGAGCGGCCGTCAACGAACCGCCAACGAATTCTGCGCCAGGCACCGCTTCACGCAGCACCGGCAGGCGGTCCGGCTCAGCGCGCGTGTCGGCCACGCGCACGGCTGCGCCGCAGCGCGCCAGCCACAATGTCATCGCCAGGCCGGATTCTCCGAGCCCGAGGACGAGAACATGTTTGCCTTGGTAGTCCATCAGCGCAGTTTCAGGGTTGACAGTCCGAACAACACGCACATCATGGTGACGATCCAGAAGCGCACCACGACTTGCGTCTCTTTCCAGCCTTTCTGCTCAAAGTGATGGTGCAGCGGTGCCATCAGCAGAATGCGGCGGCCGACACCAAACCTCTTCTTGGTGTACTTGAAGTAGCCGACCTGCAGCATCACCGACAGCGTCTCGACCACGAAGATGCCGCCCATGAGGAACAGCACGATCTCCTGGCGCACGATGACGGCGATGGTGCCGAGCGCACCGCCCAACGCCAGTGCGCCGACGTCACCCATGAATACCTGCGCCGGATGCGCGTTGTACCAGAGGAAGGCCAAGCCGGCGCCGGCCAGTGCGCCGCAGAAGATCAGCAGCTCGGCCGAACCCGGAATGTAGGGAATGAACAGGTACTTTGCATACACCGCGCTGCCAGTCAGATAGGCGACCAGTCCGAGCGCCGAGCCGACCATCACGGTCGGCATGATGGCGAGCCCGTCCAGGCCATCGGTCAAGTTGACCGCATTGCTGGAGCCGACGATTACGAAGTAGGTCAGCGCGATGAAGCCCCACACACCGAGCGGATAGCTGATGGTTTTGAAGAAGGGCACGATCAGGTCGGCCTTCGGCGGCAAATCGAGGCTGAAGCCGGACTGCACCCAGGCGACGAACAGCTGCCACACCTTGGTGTTGGTCGGCGCCGACACCGAGAACGCGAGATATACCGCGGCGATCAGGCCGATCAGCGACTGCCAGAAATACTTTTCGCGCGAGCGCATGCCTTCCGGGTCCTTGTAGACCACTTTGCGGTAGTCGTCGACCCAGCCGATGGCGCCGTAGCCGAGCGTGACCACCAGCACGATCCAGATGAAGCGGTTGCTCCAGTCGGCCCACAGCAGCGTGGAAATGCCGATCGAGAGCAGGATCAGCGCACCGCCCATGGTCGGCGTGCCGGTCTTGATCAAGTGGGTCTGCGGGCCATCGGTGCGCACCGCCTGGCCCACCTTCAGGCGGGTCAGCATGCGAATGACGGCCGGTCCGGAAATCAGGCCGATCGCCAGCGCGGTCAGCGTTGCGAAGACGGCGCGAAAGGTAATGAAGTTAAAGACCCGCAGCGCACCGAGATCCTGGTGAAAATATTGTGCTAGCCAGAGCAGCATGTCAGTGAGCTTCCTGTACTGATGATTCTTGATTGACGAGGTGCTGAACCACGCGCTCCATCTCCATGAAGCGCGAGCCTTTCACCAATACCGTGGAGCCGGCGCTCGCCAGCTTGTCGACGGCCGCATTGAGCGTGGCGACATCGGCGAAGTGCTCCGCATCCGCGCCGAAGGCCTCGACGCTATGGCGCGCCAGGTCGCCCAGCGCCAGCATGTGCTCGATGCCGCGGCTTTTCGCGTAGGCGCCGACCTCGGCGTGGTATTGCGGTCCTTCGTTGCCGACCTCGCCCATGTCGCCCAACACCAAAAGGCGCGGTTTCGCCGCGTTGGCAAGCACATCGATCGCCGCGCGCACCGAATCCGGATTGGCGTTATAGGTATCGTCGATCACCAGTGCGCCGCAGCGGGCAGCCTTGCGTTGTAGGCGGCCGTTGACCGGGGCGAATGCCTCCAGTCCGCGAATCACCGCATCGACCGGGACGCCGACAGCCAGCGTGCAGGCGGTGGCGGCCAATGCGTTGCACACGTTGTGCTCGCCGGCTGCGGCCAGCTTCACTTGAAAGGTAGCGGTGCCAGCCCGGATCGAGAGATCGCTGCCAAAGTCGTTCGCCTGCCACGCGCAGGTAACGTCGGCGTCGTCTGACAGGCCGAAGGTCTTCACCTTCCGCCCCGCCGCGAAGTCGCGCCACAGCGGCGTGTACTCGTCATCTGCCGGGAACACCGCAGTACCGTTTTCCGGCAGCGAGCGCAGCACGGCGCCGTTTTCGCGGGCGACCGCTTCGACGCTTTCCATGAATTCCTGGTGTTCGCGCTGCGCGTTGTTGACCAGTCCTACGGTGGGCTGCGCAATCGCTGCCAGCTGCGCGATCTCGCCCGGATGGTTCATGCCCAGTTCAATCACTGCCGCTTGATAGGAAGCATTGAGACGAAACACGGTGAGCGGCACACCGATATCGTTGTTGAGATTGCCGCGGGTGGCCATGCAGCGCTCGGCGCCGAAGGCGGCAGCCAGAATCGATGCGATCATTTCCTTGACCGTGGTCTTGCCGTTGCTGCCGGTGACGCCGATGACCGGCAAGGCAAACTGGCGACGCCAGTAGGCAGCGATTTCACCCAGAGCGACGCGCGTATCCGGCACCACCAGCGCCGGGATAGCGAGCCCTTCCGGCACGCGCTCCACCACCATGGCGGCGACGCCCTTAGCCGCCACTTCGTTCAAAAAGTCATGCGCATCGAAACGCTCGCCGCGCAAAGCGACGAACAAATTACCAATAGATACAGCTCGGCTGTCGGTCGACACGCCGTCGAACTTTGCATCCGCCGCAGAATCGCTGACATTCGCGATCGCGGCGCGCGAAATCCATGGCTGAAGTGCAGCCAATGATGATTTCATTAATGATTCCCCTTCATCGTTACTCGTGCAGCCAACGCCAGAGCGGTATGGTCTGCATCCAAAAAAGGCAATCTCTTGCCCTTTATTTCCTGATACGGTTCGTGGCCCTTACCGGCCAGCAGAACCACATCGTTTTTCCCTGCATGCCGCACCGCCCACAAAATCGCGGAGGCGCGGTCCTCGATCACGTGCAATGCATCCGTTGCCAGAGCCTGCGTGTCGATGCCTTGGACAATCTGCGACAGAATAGTTGCCGGCTCCTCGCTGCGCGGGTTGTCGCTGGTGACGACGATATGGTTCGCGGCTTGCGCCACACGCCCCATCTGCGGGCGCTTGCCCGGGTCGCGGTCACCGCCGCAGCCGAACACGCACCACAGTTCGCCGTTCCGCTGCTGCGCCACCTGGCGCAAGGTCGCCAGCGTCTTTTCCAGCGCATCCGGCGTGTGTGCGTAATCGATCACGACCAGCGGTGCATCGTCGCCGCCCAGCTGCTCCATGCGGCCCGGGACCGCAGTCAGTGCTTCGAGCGTCTCGGCCGCTGCCTTGAAGACAACGCCCCTGGCCAGCAGCACGCCGAAAATGCCGAGGACGTTACTGACATTAAATTGGCCGACAAGTTGCGTCTTTATTTGAGTGGAGCCATCCGCACAATCCAGCTTGAATGTGGTACCGCCATGGCTGGTGCGGATCTCGCTCGCGCGCAGAACCGCGATGCCGTCGATCTCCCGCTCCGCGACTGTATAACCGGTGACTGGCAGTTGCGGCCTTGTCTTCTTCAGGTGGTCGACCAGGCGCAGGCCCATGTCGTCGTCAAGATTGATCACCGCATGTTTCAATCCCGGCCAGTCGAACAGCATTTTCTTGGCCGCTTCGTAGGCCGCCATGTCGCCGTGATAATCGAGGTGATCCCGCGTGAAATTGGTGAACAAGGCGACGTCGACATGCATGCCGTCCAGGCGTCCCTGCTCGAGGCCGATCGACGATGCTTCGATTACAAGCGCCGTAGCGCCCGCATCGCGCAGGTCCGCCAGCTTGCGCTGCAACAGCACGGCGTCCGGCGTCGTATAGCCGGTATTGGCGAGCCCGTCGTGAGCGCCGCGTCGGTACAGTCCGACGCCGAGCGTTCCGATCACGGCAGTCGGCTCGCCCAGCCGGGACAAGGCGTTGCCGAGCCATTGGCTGCACGAAGTCTTGCCGTTGGTTCCGGTTACGGCAACGGTAAACATGGCGGCATCGGGCTTGCCATAATATGTATTTGCAACCGGGCCGGCGACCTTCTTCAGGTTGCGCACCGCCATGTGCGGCACATTCCAGGCATCGTTCCACTGGAAGCCGTCAGCTTCGAAAATGACCGCCTTGGCGCCCCGCTGGATGGCGCTTTCAATGTAACGCCGGCCATCGGCAGCGTCACCCGGATAGGCGAAGAAGACGTCGCCAGCCCGGATGGTGCGCGAATCGGACGACAGTTGCGCCGCCGGCGCCTCGATGTCGAGCCAAGTGAGGATATTGGTTACGGAAGCAGTCACAGCCAGCATCACAGGCTCTCCTTCACGCTCTCGGCGGGAATGATGATGTCGGTTACCGACGAATCGGGCGCAACGTTCATTGCACGTAACGCGTTTGCTGCAATCGCGGAAAATACCGGCGCGGCCACATCGCCGCCGTAATGCTGTCCGTTCGACGGCTCGTCCACCATCACCGCGATGACGATGCGCGGGTTGGACACCGGCGCGAAGCCGACGAAGGAAGCGACATATTTGTTCACGTAGCGCCCGCCGGCCAGCTTGTAAGCGGTGCCGGTCTTGCCGGCGACGCGGTATCCCGGCACCTGCGCTTTCGGCGCTGTTCCGCCCGGACCGGTCACGCTTTCCATCATGGCGCGCATGTCGCGTGCCGTTTTTTCGCTGATCACGCGCTGTCCGGCGGACGGCTGGTCCATTTTTTGAAACGACACCGGAATCAGGTCGCCGTCGCGCGCGAAGATCATGTACGAATGCGCCATCTGGATCAGCGACACGGAAATGCCGTGGCCATAGCTCATGGTGGCTTGCTCGATGGGTCGCCACGATTTATAAGGCCGCACGCGGCCTGCCACTGCGCCGGGAAAGCCCAGCTTCGGCTGCTGCCCGAAACCGACCGTGGTAAACAAATCCCACATTTCCTGCGGCTGCATTTGCAGCGCGAGCTTGGCGGTGCCGACGTTGGAGGATTTTTCGATGATCTGGGACACGGTCAGCGGCCCATGCGGGTGCGCGTCGCCGATGGTGGCGGTACCGATGGTCATCTTGCCGGGCGCGGTCTGCACGACGGTATTGGGAGTCACGCGCCTCGTTTCCAGCGCCAGCGCGACCGTAAACGGCTTCATCGTCGAGCCCGGCTCGAAGGTGTCGGTCAGCACGCGGTTGCGCAGCTGCGCACCGGTCAGGTGAGCGCGGTCGTTCGGGTTGTAGGTCGGCATATTGACCAACGCCAGCACCTCGCCGGTCTGCACGTCAAGCACCACGGCGCCTGCGGCTTTCGCATTGTGCTTTTCAACCGCCGCCTTCAGCTGCGAGTAGGCGATGTACTGGATCTTGCTGTCGATTGACAGCGTCAGGTTCTTGCCGTCGTGCGGCTCGCGGATCGCCTCGATGTCCTCGACGATGTGGCCGAGACGGTCCTTGATCACGCGGCGGCTGCCGGTCACGCCTGCCAGGCTCTTCTGAAAGGCCAGTTCCATGCCTTCCTGCCCTGCATCCTCGACGTTGGTGAAACCGACCACATGCGCCATCACCTCGCCTTCCGGGTAGAAGCGCTTGTATTCCTTGCGGGTTGCGATGCCGGAAATGCCGAGCTTGAGAATCTTGTCGGCCGTGTCCTGCTCGACCTGGCGCTTCAGGTAGACGAATGTGCGGTCGGAATCGAGCTTCTTGTTCAGTTCCTGGTCGCTCATCTCAAGCAGGCGGGCCAGCTCGCGCAGCTTTTCCCTGGGCGCGTCCTGCACGTCCTCGGGAATGGCCCAGATCGCCTTGACCGGCACCGAGGATGCGAGCACATGGCCGTCGCGGTCGGTGATCTTGCCGCGCGTGGCGGGCAACTCCAGCGTGCGCGCATAGCGCGACTCGCCCTGTTTCTGCAGGAAATCGGTGGAAACGCCTTGCAGATAGAGCGCCCGGCCGGCCAGGGCGGCAAAGCCGGCGAATAGCGCGAACAACACGACGCGCGAACGCCAGACCGGCAGCTTGACGGCCAATACCGGGCTGGCGGCGAACGGAACTCCCTTGGCGGCGGCGGCGCGCGTCATTTGCCCCCCGTCGTCAGGTACTGGGTACGATCCGGCGAGACTGCCACCATGTGCAGGTCGCGCCGAGCGTTAGCTTCGATGCGAGCGTGCTTGCCGAGCGTGGATTGATCGAGCTGAAGCTGCGCCCACTCGATATCGAGCTGCCTGGCGGCGGCTTGGGCACGCTCCAGTTCGATGAACTGGCGCCGCGCCTGGTACTGCGAATTCACCAGCGACAGTGCGCACAGGACGACTGCGAACGTGAGAATGAACGTAATGCGCCCGCTCATCGCGCGCCTCCGGCTGGCAGGCGTTCCGCGACGCGCATGATGGCCGAGCGGGCGCGCGGGTTTTCCGCGACTTCGGCCTCGTCAGGCTTCATCTTGGACAAGAGCTTCAGATCGGGCTGCGGCAGGTCCACCGCACGAATCGGCAGGCGACGGTCCGGCTGCGGCGCGTTGGCTTTGGATGCCATGAAGCGCTTGACGATGCGATCTTCCAGCGAATGAAAGCTGATCACAGCCAGTCTCCCCTGCGGGCCCAGTTTTTGAAATGCGGCCTCTAGTCCTATTTCGAGTTCTTCAAGCTCTTTATTGATGAAAATCCGGACAGCTTGAAAGGTACGAGTGGCCGGGTCCTTACCCTTCTCGCGGGTTTTAACGGCGCGTGCCACGATCTCGGCAAGCTGTCGTGTGGTTGAAATTGGCTCGATTGCCCGGCGAGCTGCAATCGCCTTTGCAATCTGAAGAGCATACCGTTCTTCCCCATAATCTCTGATCACCTTTCCGATCGTCTGTTCGGTTTCCGTCGCCAGCCACTGTGCTGCCGATATGCCGCGCGTGGTATCCATGCGCATGTCGAGCGGACCGTCAAAGCGAAAACTGAAGCCCCGCGCCGCGTCGTCTACCTGCGGCGAAGAGATTCCCAAATCCAGCAAAATCCCATCCACCCGCGCGATGCCGCGCGCTTCCAGCGCCTCGCCCATCGTCGCGAAACTGTCATGCACGATCTCGAAGCGCCTATCCGAGATCTTTTCCGCCGTCGCAATCGCGTACGGATCCTTGTCGAACGCGATCAGACGGCCCTTCTCACCGAGGCGCTGCAAAATCAGCCGGCTGTGTCCGCCGCGGCCAAAGGTGCCGTCGACATACACGCCGTCGGTTCGCGCGCCCTCGATCGCTAGCGCATCGACCGCTTGTTCCAGCAGCACCGTACGGTGCTGCATTTCCGGCACCGCTTGTTGATTACTCATATCGGGCCGTCAGAACGAAAAATCGCTCAATACATCAGGCATGCCGTTGGCCACCGCCTGCGCCTCGTTCTCGGCGAGCTTTTCGGCATCCCAGATCTCGAAATGACTACCCATGCCAAGCAGCATCACGTCGCGCTTCAAGCCGACGGCTGCGCGCAGCTCCGGCGAAATCAAGATGCGGCCGGCCGTATCCATTTCGACATCACATGCATTACCCAGGAAAATCCGCTGCCAGGCGCGAGCCGACATCGGCCATGCGGCGATTTGCTCGCGATGGTTTTCCCAGACCGGACGCGGGAAAAACAGCAAACAACCATGCGGGTGCTTGGTCAGCGTGACGCGTCCTTCGCATTGAACCGTCAAGGCGTCACGATGCCTGGCCGGAATCGTCATCCGTCCTTTCGCATCGAGATTCAACGCTGAAGCGCCTTGAAACACCCTGATTACCCTCGTGGTTGTTGTCTGTTATTTATCTTCTTGCATCATGGTCTTACAAGGCTTTGGATTGTCGCCCCACAAAACCACACTTTTTCACACTGTCGCCCACTTTAGAGTATGGTTTTTTTGCGGTCAAGTAATTTCAGATTACGGAAATCTGATTTTTCCCAATGAAGTCAATGACTTAGCGCGTTTCATTCGAGCAATACCACCACTGATTTCCTCAAATAATTAAGCACTTAGCGTAGATACTGAAGGTAGTGCGTTAGATGTACACATGTGTTTGTCTAAGCGACAACAGTTGCGTAAAAGCAAAACTGCTTTGGAAGTCGAGGATGGGATCTTGAAATTGCCTTGAGGCATTAGGATTCGGAACCGGGGGGTTAGTTCAATCGGTCCAGCGGGTTTGCTATTGGCAATGACAAGGAGCCACGACGGCCCAGCCCGGCATCAGCAAAAGATGTGAAGTTGATATGCGAATCAGGAATGCGGCGGAGTTGGTCGAACCTTCCGCACTCTAGATTGCTCAGTGCAATCACTCAGTACGATGTGTCCTTTGTGCAATTATTCAGATCGCATCGACCGGAATTTTTAAATAGCGGATGTCGTTGCCCTCCGGTTCTGGCAGTTGCCCGGCGCGCATGTTGATCTGCACCGAGGGCAGTAGCAATACCGGCATGTCCAGCGTGGCGTCCCGCGCAGTACGCATGGCGACGAATTCGTCTTCACTGATCCCGTCGCGTACATGGATGTTGGCAGCGCGCTCGTCGGCAACGGTGCAAACGAACTGCACATCCCGCCCGCCAGGCTGATAGTCGTGGCACATGTAGAGCTTGGTGTGCGGCGCCAGGCTGAGCACCTTGTTGATGGAGCGGTAGAGCGTACGCGCATCACCGCCCGGGAAATCGCAACGCGCCGTGCCATAGTCAGGCATGAACAGCGTGTCGCCGACGAAGGCAGCGATCTGGTCGCCGTCATTGACCACATAGGTCATGCATGCCGGCGTATGGCCGGGGGTATGCATCGCGCGGCACCACAGGCGGCCGATCGCGAACGTCTCGCCGTCGGCGAACAGATGATCGAACTGGGCACCGTCACATGCAAAGCAGGGGCCGGCGTTGAACAGCTTGCCGAATACCTGCTGGACTTCGGTGACATGACGGCCGATACCGACCTTGCCGCCAAGGCGCCGCTTCAGATAAGGCGCCGCCGACAAGTGGTCCGCATGCACATGCGTTTCAAGTACCCATTGCACCTTCGCCTGCAGTTCGCGCACGCGCGCAACCAGCCTGTCGGCGCTGGCGGTACCGGTGCGACCCGACTTCGGGTCGTAGTCCAGCACGCTGTCGACCAGCGCGCACTGCCCGCTGCTGCGGTCGAGCACGATGTAGCTGACGGTCGAGGTTGTCGGGTCGAAGAATCCTTCGACATGCAAGGCGCGCACGGGGCTCATTGCAGGTCTCCTTTATGTGAATGCGGGGCTGCCGGAAAATGTATTTGCAAGACGCGTACCACACGAAACAGGCCCGAAACCGCCGGATTACGGCACCGCAGCACCTGTTTTGCTGCGGTGCCGCTGACAGTGACAGTGATTCTTGACAGTATTGGCAGTTGGCGGCAGAGTGGGACGAAAGGAGCTGTCATGAATACCGAACCGTCCCTGCCGGTTGTCGCCGGCCCCGCGCTGCGCTCGGCGCCACAGGTGCAGGCCCTGATTTCCTATCTCGAGCAGGAGGCGCAGCCGATGATCGTACTCGACACCGAGTACAACATCCTTGCCGCCAACACGGCCTACCAGCGCCAGTTCGGCACCGCCGACAAGCCCTACATCGGGCACAAGTGCTACCGCGTCTCGCATCACTACCACGTGCCCTGCGACCAGGCGGGCGAACATTGCCCGATGAAGAAGGCGTTCGAAAAGCGTGGCCCGGACCGGGTCCTGCACATCCATCACACGCCGCGCGGGCCGGAGCATGTCGACGTCGAGCTGCGCCCCATCCTCGATGAGCAGCGCGAGGTGGTCGCCTACGTGGAGCGGCTGGCGGTGGTGCGCAACGCGTCGGCGCGCCCCAGCGCCGAAGGCCTGGTCGGGCGTTCGGCCGCGTTCAACGCGGCGCTGTCGGCATTGCAGCGAGTGGCGCCGTCGATGCTGCCGGTACTGTTGCAGGGCGAATCGGGCACCGGCAAGGAATTGTTCGCGCGTGCGGTACATGAAGCGAGCGAACGCGCGCATGGTCCGTTCGTGGTGGTGGACTGCTCGGGCCTGACCGAAACGCTGTTCGAAAGCGAATTGTTCGGCCACGAGAAAGGTTCTTTTACCGGCGCCAATGCGCGCAAGCACGGCTTGGTCGAAATGGCGCAGGGCGGTACCCTGTTCCTCGACGAAATTGGCGACGTGCCGCTGGCGATGCAGGTCAAGCTGCTGCGCCTGATCGAATCCGGCACGTTCCGCCGCGTGGGCGGGCTGGAGACGCTGCACGCCGACTTCCGCCTGGTGTCGGCCACGCACAAGCCGCTCAAGGCGATGATGGCCGATGGCCGCTTCCGGCAAGACCTGTACTACCGCATCAGCGCCTTTCCCATCCATCTGCCGGCCCTGCGCGAACGTAATGACGACATCCCGCTGCTGGTGAACTCGATGCTTCAGCGTAGCGCCGCCGGCAAGGGAAAAATCACGCTCGACCCGGCCGCGATGCGGCGCCTGCAGGCGTACGACTGGCCGGGGAATATCCGCGAGCTGCGCAACGTGCTGGAGCGCGCGCTGCTGTTTGCCGACGACCGCGTGATACGGCTCGAACATCTGCCCACTGACTTGCATCCGACGGTGGGCGCGCCTCCCACTGCCACCTTGCAGGGCATGACGACCGCCGGGGCACCGGCGGACGAGACGTTGAGGCAGGCGTTGAGGAGCTTTAGCGGAACACGCCGCGAGCTGGCCGCGCATCTGGGCATGAGCGAACGTACGCTGTACCGGCGAATGAAGGCACTCGGGCTGGCGTAGATCGCGCCTTCCGCACGGCGCATCGGCTACACCGCGCCGAATAACGCGATCATTGCGGACGACACCATGCCCAAGATCAGCGGCGCCAGGGCAGCCGGTCCTGCCATGCTGGCAGTGCTGGCAGCATGGCAGATCGCGCTGGCAGGCCCGTATACCGCATCGGCTGCCGGATGGCGACGCCTGCCCCGCAAAACAAAGGCTTGCACGCTGCCGGAGCGGGCAACTGGATGTGGCACGCATGTTGCCTATAGCCATAAAGGAATAGGATTTCGATGACAGGAGCAACATGAACGACACCACACAACCCGATCGCGGGCGGCGCGCGCTGCTTATCGCCACCGGCGCGGCCGCCGGCATCCCCGCACTGGGCGGCGCCGGCGCGATGATTAGCACGCTGCAGCCGTCGGAACGCGCAAAGGCGGCAGGCGCACCGGTTGAAGTCGACATCGCCGACCTCGCGCCCGGCCAGATGAAAACGGTCGAGTGGCGCGGCAAGCCGGTGTGGATACTGCGGCGTACGCCGGACATGCTGGCTTCATTGAATAGCACCGTCGCCCAGTTGGCCGATCCCGGCTCCACGCGCAACCCGGACGAAATGACGCCGGCGTACGCACGCAATGCGCACCGCTCGATCAAGCCGGAAATCCTGGTCGCCATCGGCATCTGCACCCACCTCGGCTGCTCGCCGACGGAAAAGTTTTCCCCGGGCGCGCAACCATCGCTGCCAAATGACTGGGCCGGCGGCTTCCTGTGCCCCTGCCACGGCTCGACCTTCGACCTGGCCGGGCGCGTGTTCAAGAACAAGCCGGCGCCGGACAATCTACCGGTGCCGCGCCACATGTATGCAAGCGAAACCAAGATCGTGATCGGCAAGGACGAGCTCGGCGAAGCGTGAGGACCTGACGGGAGCAAAACATGACAACCAAAGAACTCAAATCGATTCCGATCCACCCGGCCGAGGCGGCGGTGGTCGAGCGCAGCCTGTACGAAGTGCGCAGGAAAATCTATCCGCGTGCGGTGCACGGCTGGTTCGCGCACTGGCGTTGGGCCATGGTGGGGTTCACGCAGCTGATTTTCTACGGCCTGCCCTGGCTGACGTGGAATGGCCGCCAGGCAGTGCTGTTCGACCTGCAGGCACGCAAATTCCATATCTTCGGCCTGATCCTGTGGCCGCAGGATTTCATCTACCTGTCGGCGCTGCTGGTGCTTTCCGCACTGTCGCTGTTCTTGTTTACCGCGGTCGCCGGCCGGCTGTTCTGTGGCTACGCCTGTCCGCAAACGGTCTATACCGAAATCTTCATGTGGATCGAGCGCAAGATCGAAGGCGATCGCTCGGCCCGCATCCGGCTCGATGGCGAGTCGTTCTCGTTGCGCAAGCTCGGGCTGAAATCGGCCAAGCACGCATCCTGGCTGGCAGTGGCCGGCTGGACCGGGTTTACCTTCGTCGGCTACTTCACGCCGATCCGCACGCTGGCGCTGCAGGTCGCCGCGTTCTCGCTGGGGCCGTGGCAGACTTTCTGGATATTCTTCTACAGCTTCGCCACCTACGGCCAGGCAGGCTTCATGCGCGAGCAGGTGTGCAAGTACATGTGCCCCTACGCGCGCTTCCAAAGCTCGATGTTCGATAAGGACACGCTGATCATCACTTACGACGCCGAACGCGGCGAGCCGCGCGGCGCACGCGGCAAGAAAGCCGACCCCAAGGCACTCGGGTTGGGCGCCTGCATCGACTGCAATGTCTGCGTGCACGTGTGCCCGACCGGCATCGACATCCGCAATGGCCTTCAGTATGAATGCATCGCCTGCGCAGCCTGCGTCGACAGCTGCAATGAGGTGATGGAAAAGATGGGCTATGAAAAGGGCCTGATCCGCTACACCACGCAGAATGCGATGGCCAATAAATGGAGCCAGCGCGCGATCTGGCGCCATGTGCTGCGCCCCCGCACGCTGGTCTATACCTCCATCCTGCTGAGCATTCTGTTCGCGGCCGGCCTGTCGCTGGCGCTGCGCACGCCGCTCAAGGTGGACGTCATCCGCGATCGCGGCATGCCGCGCATGATGGATGACGGCGCGATCGAAAACGTGTACCGCTTGCAAGTGATGAACACCGACGAACAGCCGCACCGGTTCGTCATCACAGTCAACGGGCCAACCGGGATTACGGTTTCCTCCGAGCCGACGTTCGAGATGCCGGCCGCCGCTACCCGCGCCGTACCAGTGCGCGTCACGCTGCAGCCGAGCGCCACCGAAGCCGGCTCCACGCCGATCCGCTTCACGGTGCGCGACATGGAGCGCGCCGACGTGTCGGTCACGGAGAAAGCGGTATTTTTGGTGCCGAGGTAAACCGGAGCGCGGCCGGCAAGGTAACCGGCCGGCCGCGCCTTGCTACACGAGCTTGTGGCGGTCGCCGATCTGCGCCTCGTAGGTCAGGTTCTGCAGTGCCATCTCCTGCGTGGCATCCAGCGCGACGAACTGCACGCCGCATACATGAACGTCAGACTTGCCAGGCGCTGCCTTGCGCACCCCGGTGTTACGGATCCGGGCTTGCGCACTGATCGGCACTTCGTGATTGCCCGGCTGGATCTGCAGCGCGAACGACAGGACGACCATATCGTCCTTCTGCCCGACTTCCTTGGCCGCTTCCAGCAGCGCGCCGGTGATGCTGAGATTGTCGATACGGACCGGCAATTTCCCTGCACTTTCCCCTCCGGTGCCGCTTGTGCCCGGCGTGATCGTTGCCGGAAGATCGACCTTGACCCGCATGGCCATGCGCAGGCTGGCAGCACGCACCGCTTTCGGGAAGGAGAGGTGCGCATAAAAATACGGATGCATGAATACCCGCTCGACAAACGTGTTGAACGAGCAGACCTTAACCCCGGTAAATACCCGGATCGTCAGCTTCTCGCCCTCATGGAATGACATGAGGACGCTGTGCTCGGTGGGGATCTTCACCAAAATGTATTCGTCTTTCACATAGCCGATGAGCGTCGTGAAGTACTGTGCCGGCTTCTGGTCGCGCACCACCAAGATCTGCAGCCGGGTGCCGACCTGCAGGTTCATCTCTTCAAATGCGATAGAAGAAAAGTTATTCGTCGCGAAATTATTCATGTCGTCGGCTCCCTTCCTGCATTCCGTTCAATCCGTTCTTGCATCTACGCGCCGGCACATTCCACCCGGTTGCCTCCCGCAGCCTTCGCCGCATGCAGCGCCTTCTGTGCATGCGCAAGCAGATCCGGGATCGATTCACCCTCGCGCAACACGGCCAGGCCGATGCTGATGGTGCACGCCGGCGCCCCTCCGGGACCCGACGCGAACCCGGCCGGTGCGGCCGTTTTTGCTACTCTCGCCCTCAATCGTTGCGCGATTTTCAACGCCGCCGCCGGTCCGGTTTGCGGCAGCAGCGCGGCGAACTCCGCAGCGCCCATGCGCGCAAAGCAATCCGTGGACCGGAATACCCCGTCGGCCAGCAGGGCGACATTGACCTTGACTTGGTCGCCGGCAGCGTTGCCGAATGCCGCTCTGAGTGCTTGCATGCGGTCGACTTCGATCATCAACATGCTCAGCTTTCTTCCCGTGCTCCTGCACCGTACCCATTCGCGCTCGAGTCGTTCGAGGAAGATCTCCCGCGTCAGCGCCCCGGTCAGGAAATCCCGGCTGGCCGCATTTGCGGCATGGATGAGCATTCGGTCGTGCACCATCATCATCGAGCCAAAGGTTAGAGTCGGCAAGACCAGCGCGCCGGCCGAGATAAAAAAAACACTCCATGGCGAAGGTTGCAACAGCGACGACACCGCTCCCGATTGCGCCACATGGACTACCGCCCGAACAGCATTACCGAGCGCAAATATCGTCGCAGCGCTGACCGTAAAAAGATAGGGATAGCGAGAATGTCCCGCGCCCTTTGCTTGAAAAACCGTACCGGCTATCGAGGCGAGTACGACGGTCTGGAACGTCGAAACAGCGATGGTCCTGAGCGCGAACGAATCGTACTTATAATGGAACAGCGCAATTGCGACAGTGAAGAGGACGAGCGACACAGCGTATACGGTCATCGACGCGGGAGGGCCGCTGAAACGCCGGAAGCCAGCCAGCGTGGCCAGTGTAGCTAACGCATAAGTCGCGTTTGCCGCCTCGTAGGCGAGCAGCGGCGGCAACTGGCGCCCCAAGGCATACAGGATGAATGAGGCAAAGCCCACCGCATTGGCCATCATCCATTCCGCCACGCCCGGTTCATCCCGCCGGTCAAGTGCGGAAAGGACGACCAGCATCAGGATGCACAGGCACGCGGAAACCAGGAAGATGCCTGACAAGACGGTCATGGCGGCGCCCTACGCAACGTTCTGTTTCATTGCGTCCAGCAGCTCCATGAAGCGTTCGGCCGGCACCGGTCGGCCGAACAGGAAGCCCTGGAAATGCTTACAGCGGTTAGCGAGCAGGAATTCGAGCTGATCATCCGTTTCGACGCCCTCGGCAATCACCTGCAAATCGAGCGTATGGCTCATGTTGATGATAGTCTGGACGATTGCCGCATCTCCGGTGTCGATGACCAGGTCGCGCACGAAGGACTGATCGATCTTGACCTGATCCACCGGCAGGCGCTTCAGGTAGGACAAAGACGAATACCCGGTGCCGAAGTCATCGAGTGCGAAGGTCACGCCCAGTTCGCGCAGCTCATGCATCTTGCTGATCGTGTCGTCGATGTCACCGATGATCATCGTCTCGGTCATCTCCAGCTTGAGCCGGGCCGGGTTCGCGCCGCTTTCGGACAGCGCGGCGCGCACCATCGGCACGAAGCCGGGCTGGCGGAACTGCTTGGCGCTGACGTTGATCGCAATTCCCAGGTGGCTGGTTTCCGCCTTGCTGCCCCAGGCCGCAAGTTGCGCGCAGGCGGTCTCGAGCACCCATTGACCGATCTGATAAATCAGGCCGGTTTCCTCGGCGATTGCGATGAATTTCCCCGGCAGCACCATCGGTTTCCCCGGGGGGTGCCAGCGCAGCAGCGCTTCCGCGCCGACGATTTCATGCGTTTCGTTAACCTGAGGCTGGTAATACAGCTCGAAAGCCTTGCTCGCGATCGCGTCGCGCAAGCCGGCTTCCATCGCCGCCTTTTCATTCAGTGCCGCCTGCATTTCAGCACTGTAGAACCGGCAGGTATTGCGCCCCGCTTCCTTGGCCTGGTACAGCGCGATGTCGGCCTGCTTGAGCAGGACATCGAACGGCTCCTCGTGGCCACGGAAGCGGCTGATGCCGATACTGGGCGTATTGCGATAGTCGGAGTCCGCACCCTTGAGCGTATACGGGCAATTGAGGGTGGCGAGGATTTTTGCCGCCACCGTGTCGATCTGCGCCGCCGCGATCTTCTCGTCGGCACTCAGGTCGGGCAGCATCACGACAAATTCGTCACCGCCCAGGCGCGCCACCGTGTCGCACTCGCGCACCGAGGCCGACAGGCGCTGCGCCACCTGGATCAGCAACTGGTCGCCGACGTCGTGCCCCATGGTGTCGTTGAGCGTCTTGAAATGATCAAGGTCGATCAGCATGAGCGCCCCATAGTGGCGGCTGCGCGCGCTGGCGGCCAGCACCTGCGAGACGCGATCCATCAGCAGCCTGCGGTTGGGCAGATTGGTGAGCGGATCGAAAAAGGCGAGATTGCGGATCTGCGCCTCTGCATTCTTGCGCATGGTGATGTCGGAAAACGCGCTCACATAATGGGTCACGCGCTCCTGCTGGTCTTTCACTGCGGTGACGACCAGCCACTCGGGATACACCTCGCCGCTCTTCTTGCGGTTCCAGATTTCGCCTTCCCAATGCCCCTTCAGTTCGATGGCGTGCCACATCTGCCGGTAAAATTCCGGCCCCTGGCGCCCGGACCTGAGTATGGCCGGCGTCTTGCCCATCACTTCGGCGGCACTGTAGCCAGTCAGTTCCTCGAAGGCGCGGTTGACGCGCAATATCGTTCCCTGCGCATCGGTCACCATCATCCCCTCCTGGGATTCGAAGGCAACCGCCGCCACACGCAGCTGTTCGTCGGCGATCTTGCGTTCGGTGACGTCGGTAATGGCACCATGCCACAGCAGGCTGCCGTCCTCGAGCCGCTCCGGCCGCGCGTCGCCGAGCAACCAGCGCACGCCGCGCTTGGGCAGTATCACGCGATACTCGTGATGCCAGGGCTCGAGCGTCCTGGCGGAGGCGCGGATCGAGGCAGTGACGCCTTCGGCATCGTCGGGATGGTGACGCGCCGAAATGGCGGAGGCGTCGTCGCGCACTTGTTCCGGGTCGAGCTCGTAGATCTCCCACAAGGCCTGGCTGACAAAAGGCGCCGTCGCGCGGCCGTCCGGATACACGCGGTACTGGAAGATCACGCCCGGCACATGCGACGACAGCTTTGCCAGCAAATCATGGCTTTGCCGCAAGGCGCGTTCAGTATTCTTGCGCGCGGAAATGTCCTGCTTGACACCGACAAAATGCGTGATGCCGCCGGACGCTGACATGACTGGCGCAATCACCAGTTCTTCGTTGTACAGGCTGCCATCCTTGCGCCGGTTGACGAGCTCGCCGCGCCAGGTCTTCCCGCACAGGATGGTTTTCCACATCGCGTTATAAAAGCTGGCGTCCTGCTGCCGCGACGAGACGACCTCGGACACGCGGCGCCCGAATACTTCTTCCCTGCGGTAGCCGCTCAGCTCTTCGAAAGCGCGATTCACCCACTCGATCTCGGCCTTGGTATTGGTGACCACTACCGCGTTGCCGACCGCTTCCAATGCTACGACGCGCAGGCGGTTGCGCTCTTCGCTGGATCGGATGGCTGCGGTGGCGCTTGCCCGCTGTCGCATCCCCATGATCAAGAAGTAGGTGAACAAGCCGAGCAGTACCGAGCCTGCCATCCCGACAACGACAAGCATGTCCCGTTGCTGGTAATACGGCGCGAGTATGGCGTCCACTGCCGCACCAACGGTCACAACTAGGCCAAAATCGCGGAGGTGGCGCCAGGCGAAAATTCGCTCGATGCCATCGGTCTTCGCCTTGATCTGAAAGCTGCCGCTCTCGGCCGCGCCGGGAGCCAGAAAGGGCCGGCCAGCCAAGGTCTTGCCCATGCCGATTTCGGGATGCGGCGACCTGGCAAGTATTTCTCCCGACGACCTGACCAGCGCGATCACGTCGCCCTGACGCGTGGCGAGCGTATCGTAGAAACGCCCGAAGTACTCGGGCGCAATGGACATGACGATGACACCCCGGAAGCGGTTGCCCGGCCCAAGGATCGGCCGGGTGAACTGGATCGACCAGCGGTTGGACACGCGCCCCAGCACCGGCTTGCTGATGAACAGCTGGTCCGTGCGCCGCTCCTGATGCACGCGGAAATGCTCGCGGTCGGCCAGCGAAACGGGTTTACTCTGAGTGTCGAGACTGCTGTAGACCAGCATGCCGGCAGCGTCGATCACCGCGACCTGAAAGCTGATTTCCCGGACAAAGTAATTTTGCTGACGATGCACCGCGTCATGGAATTCGCCGGGATTATGGGTCCAGGTCTCGCGCAGCGACAACAGGGACAGGTCGATGCCGCGCACCGACGCCTTGATCTGCTCTGCGAACGCACGTGACAGGTTGGTTGTATCGCTCCTGGCGACTTGCGTGATCTGAGCGCGGGTGGACTGGAGCTGGAGGTAAATCGCGCCCCAGATGCAAACCAGCAGCAGCCCGAACAAGGCCAGCAACTGATTGACGGGATTCGATAATAGACCGATGTACCCCGGTGATCCCTGAGCGGCGTTGGGTTTCGGTTCGACAGTCATCTATGGCGCATTTTCTTTAACGTTGTCCGCGCCGGCAATGATTCGTCGTATTCACATACTAACGATCACAAAATTGAGAATACTTATGGTGCGGTGCGCTTTTATCCTATAGACAACAAGAAATAATAAAATTGACTCAAGTCAAAACATCCCGAAGAAATTCCGGTTAGCACAAGGCGAAATCACGGTGCCCGCCAGGCACGTATTCCCGGCCTTCACTGCGCTTCAGTCAGCTGCACATACAGGCGCGGTAAGACTTCCGGCAGCATCGCGGCATCCCTGACCACGACATAGCCGCTGGCGCCGAACAGGTGCGGCAGATAGTCGCCGGCCTGCTCGTCGATGGTCACGCAGAACGGCGTCAGTCCGAGGCGGCGCGCTTCCTGGATCGCCACGCGCGTATCTTCCACGCCATAGCGGCCCTCGTACTTGTCGAGGTCGTTGGGCTTGCCGTCGGTGAGGATCAGCAGCAGCCGGCGCGCCGACTTCTGCTTGGACAGGATCGCGGCCGAATGGCGGATCGCCGCGCCCATGCGGGTATAGAAGCCGGGCTTGAGTGCGGCCAGCCGCCCGCGGATGGTGCCGTTGTAGCGTTCGTCGAAACCCTTGAGCAGGTGGTAGCGCACGTTCTGCCGCCGCACCGAGGAAAAGCCGTACAGTGCGAAGCGGTCGCCGGTCGCCGACAGCGCCTCGCCGAACAGCAGCAGGCTGTCGCGGATCACGTCGATCACGCGCGCCGAATTGTTGATCCAGGCGTCGGTCGACAGCGACAGGTCCGCCAGCAACAGGCAGGACATGTCGCGCGACTGGTTGCGGCTGTCGATGTACAAGCCGGGCTCGCCGACAGGTACGCCGCTGGCCTTTTCCGCCGCATAGCGCACGCAGGCATCCATGTCGAGGTCGCTGCCGCTGGCTTGGGCACGCAGGCGCGAACGCTGCGGCGCGAGCGCCTGGAACTGGTTGCGCAGGCGCTTGGCCGTGCCGCGCAGTGCCTGTGGCAGGTCGCACGGCTCGGCATCGCGCGCCACCAGCATTTGCAGGCTGCAGTGCGCCGGCTGCATCTGCTGCTTGCGGAAATCCCATTCCGGCAGCGGGATGCCGTCGGCCAGCACCAGATCGTCGTCCGCTTCGGCCGGCAGGTCGAGATCGAAACGGATGCGGCTGGACGTGGTCTTGCCGTCGTTGGCTACGCTGAGGAAATCGAGGTCATTGGCCGCCCGCGCGGCATCCTCGTTGTCGTCCTCGTCGAGCGCGCGGTCGACCTTGACGTATTCGGCCCAGGAAAACAGGCTTTCGGCGCGGAACAGCAGCATGAACGGGCTCTTGTTTTCGGGCACGTCCACCGATTGCGCGCGGCGCTTGCGCGCCTCGGCGTCCTTCTGCACCTTGCTGCCCTCGGGTTGCTGCGGCTCGCCCTGGCCTGCCTTGCGCGGCTCGCCGCCTGCCGTCGGCGGTTCCGGATGCAGCCAGAGCGGCACCGGTGCGGGCTGCTCCCTGCCAAGAATGAAGGTGTCGATCGAGCCGGGTTCGCGCAGCGCGGCGCGGATGGTGTTTTCAGCAGCGGCAGTGGCCAGCTCCATGCCAGCCGGGTCGGGCCGCCGCGCGATTTCTGCGTCGACCAGCTTGCGATAGCGCACCGCCAGGCCGGGCAGCGCCTGCAGCGTTGCCAGCGTCGCCTGCTGGTTGCGCACGATCCAGCTCGCGTGGGGCGCCACGTCGTGCGCCGCCAGTGCGATCAGCCACAGGTAGAGTTCGCGGTTGAGCGCGCGCTCCGGGAATACGTCGATCGACAGCGGCAGATACAGCGTCGCCTCGTCAGCCCAAGCCAGTTCCACCTTGTCGCCGATGCCGGCGATGCGCTCCAGCCAGCTGCGGCGCGCGCCCTGCGTGGTAGCCGTGCCGGCGCGGATGCTCAGGCCGGCGTCGCCGCCGAGCGCGCGGAAGAAGATCGGCGCAATGCGCTCCATTTCCTTCAATTCGACGCGCTCCTTCGGAAAGCCGCGGTAGGCGGTGCGCGTGATCAGCTTGTCCCACAAGCCTCCGACGAATTCTTCCATGTCAGTGCTCCTTGTCCGTTGAGGCCGCGTCGGCCGGAACGCTCTTGAGCATGATCCGGCGCGCCGCGCCTACGTTGAATGCGGCTTCCGATTCGGCGCGCATGTCATGCACCCAGTTCAGCAGCGTACCGGAAGGGTTTTCTTCCTGCGTGTGCTCGCAGGCGTCGACGCACTGGCCGCACTGCACGCACGCAAACATCATGCGCTTGACGTTGCGCGGATTGAGCCGCATCGGGCAGACGTGGTCGCAGGCGGAAAAGCAGGTGGAGCAATCCTTGGCGCGCTCGCGCTTGAAGCCGACCACCATCGCCTTGTCGTTGGCCATCCATGCCAGGCTCTGGAACAGGCCGATGGCGCAGGCGTAGCGGCAGAACAGGTGGCGCGCGAACATGAATTCGATGAAGAACGCGATGCTTGCCGCGGACAGGAAAATGGTCTGGTTGCGCGTCGGCGTGCCGTGCCACAGGTTGCCGTAGATTTCAGCCGGCGGCAGCAGGTAGGTCAACAGCACCACCGCCCACAGCATCGCGCACAGGATCACCAGCGGCAGCACGGCAAACCACCAGATCGCATCCGGCTTGGTTTCGCTGCCGTCGGGATTGCGGGCCGGTACTTGCTTCTTGTCCCACAGGCTTTGCTTGCCGATAGCCCGGCGCAGGGTCTGGTTGATGGTTTCGACGATCGAAAAGTGCGGGCAGAGCCAGCCGCAATACAGCCGTCCCCATTTCCAGCTGACGTAAATCAGCGTGCCGCCGATGCCCAGCAACGGCAGGAAGCCCCGCAGCACCAGGTTCAACGCCGCCTGCGCGGGACTGGCGCGTCCGGCGACGAAGTCGTCCAGCCCGAGCGTCCAGTCGAGGCCGAAAAAAATGAAATGCTTGACGTTCAGGTCGAGCCGGAAAATGTCGAAGATCGGCGCAAAAATGAACAGCAGGAAAAAACCGGCCTGCGTGATCTGGCGCCAGCGCTGCACCGGCAGGCCCAGCCAGCCGGCCTTTCTGGTGCCGACGTGCGGGGCAACAGCAGGGCCGGTGGACGGCAGCGGGCGTGCGGCAGTCGGTTTCATCGCCCGAACGTGGCCTTGATGACTTCGAGCAGCGCCGTCGCGGTATCGGCATCGTCGGTCAGCGGCTCGACCAGCGCTGCCTCGCAGGCTTCCACCGGATCGCATCCGGCCTGCATCAGGCTTGCGGCGTAGACCAGCAGGCGCGTCGATGCCGCCTCTTCGAGGTCGTGGTCCTTCAGCTGGCGGAAGTGCCCGACCAGCGTCACCAGCTGCTTGGCGCGCATCGCGTCGATGCCGGTTTCTGCCATCACGATCTTCTGTTCCAGATCGGCCGGCGGGAAGCCGAAATTGATTGCGACGAAGCGCTGGCGGGTGGACGGCTTCAGGCTTTTCAGCAGGTTCTGGTAGCCCGGGTTGTAGGACACCACCAGCATGAAGTCGTCGGGCGCCTGCAATTCCTCGCCGGTGCGTTCGATGGGGAGGATGCGGCGGTCATCGGTCAGCGGATGCAGCACCACGGTCGTGTCCTTGCGCGCCTCGACCACTTCATCCAGATAGCAGATGCCGCCCTGGCGCACGGCGCGCGTGAGCGGGCCATCCGACCAGATGGTCTGCCCATCGCCGATCAGGTGGCGGCCGACGAGGTCGGCGGCGGTCAGGTCATCGTGGCAGGCCACCGTGATCAGCGGGCGCGCCAGGCGCGCCGCCATGTGCGCAACGAAGCGCGTCTTGCCACAGCCCGTCGGCCCCTTGATCAGGAGCGGCAGGCGATTGCGGAATGCATATTCGAACAACGCGCATTCATTGCCGACCGGCTGGTAAAACGGGATATCCAGCACGGCCTGCAGTCCGGGAGCGGTGATGTCGTTCATGTCATTTCTCCGATAGTCAATTGAGTGCGGCGCGCGGCATGTTGAACCGGCATTAGCGGAAGGCATAGGTAATGGAGCCTACCACGACGACCAGCCAGCCGAGCACCAGCCAGCGCCATGGTCCGGCGATGCCCTGCAGGGCCATGAAGCGATCGATCACGATTCGCCCCTTGACCAGCGTTGCCGCCAGCACGGGAAGGATGATGGCGCGCCCGGACATGCCGAACTCCGCCAGGCCGAATGTCACTGCAGTCAATGCCAGCAACATCATCCACTGCAAGGTCGCTGCTTTTTGTGCGTTCATGATGAGCTCAGTGCAATACGTAAATCAACGGGAACAGGATGATCCAGACCAGATCGACCATGTGCCAATAGGCGGCGCCGGTTTCGACGCCGGCATGCTCGCTCGCGCTATAGCCGCCGTTGCGCGCCTTCAGGGCGATGGCGGCGAGAATCACCATGCCGAGAATGACATGCATGAAATGGAAGAAGGCGAGTCCGAGGTAGAACATGTAAAAGGTATTGGTCGACATCGTGATGCCTGCCTCGACCTTGGCGGCGAATTCGATCACTTTCAGCACCACGAAAATACTGCCGCATCCCAGCGCGGCGGCCAGCCAGCGCGCGCAGATTCGGCCATCATTGTTGCGGATCGCGGCGGATGCGCGTACCACGAAATAGCTGCTGGTGATTAACACCACGGTATTGATTGCGCCGCTCACCCGGTCCAGCTCCAGCTGGGATGCGTTGAACAGCTCGACGTTGCGCGCTCGCGCAAACGCATAAGCAAGGAAGAAAATGCCAAATACAAGCAGTTCGGCAAGGATGAAGCACCACATCGCCAAGTCGCCCGGCAATGCGCGGTCCCGCGCATGTGGTGCAGAAGGTAAGGCAGTCGTAGTCATTTTTTGAAACCCGCCCGGTTGGTTCCGGGCGGGTTGAGAGGATCAGAGAGGATTAGGCCGCAGCCGCGTCCTTGCCCTTGATGAAGAAGCTAGCGATGTACAGCAGCAGACCGGCGAAGAACACGAGACCGGAGAATTCACGCAGCCAGTAGAAGATCGACAACTGGTCCTGCGTTGCCATGAACGACATCGGCGTCGAGGCCACGCGCTGCAGCCAGACTTGCAGGATACCTGCGGCGGTCAGGAACAGCGTGATCAGCACCATCGCGATGGTCATCATCCAGAATGCGGCCATTTCAACTACCTGTGCGGCACGGCTGTTGGCGGCACGGCCACGCAGCAACGGCATGACATAGCTGATCATGGTCAACACTACCATCGCATAGGCGCCGTAGAACGCCATGTGGCCGTGGGCAGCGGTGATCTGCGTGCCGTGGGTGTAGTAGTTCACCGGAGCGAGCGTATGCAGGAAGCCCCACACGCCTGCGCCGAGGAAGGCCATCACGCCGGTACCAAGCGCCCACAGAACGGCAGCCTTGTTCGGATGCTCGCGGCGGCGACGGTTCACCATGTTGAATGCGAATACGGTCATCATGAAGAACGGAATCGGTTCCAGAGCGGAGAACACGCTACCCCACCATTGCCAGTATTCCGGTGCGCCGATCCAGAAGTAGTGGTGGCCGGTGCCGAGCAAGCCGGAGATCAGCGACATCGCGATGATCACGTACAGCCACTTTTCGATCACTTCGCGGTCCACGCCGGTTACCTTCACCAGCACGAAAGCCAGCAACGAACCCAGGATCAGTTCCCACACGCCTTCCACCCAGAGGTGAACGACCCACCACCAGTAGTACTTGTCCTTGACCAGATTGGTCGGGTTGTAGAACGAGAACAGGAAGAAGATCGCCAAGCCCCACAGGCCAACCATCAAAACCAGGCTGATGCTGGTCTTGCGGCCGCGCAGCACGGTCATGGAGAGGTTGTACAGGAAGCCCAGCGCGACGATGACGATGCCCACCTTGGTCGGCAGCGGCTGCTCGAGGAACTCGCGTCCCATCGTTTCCAGCAGATCGTTACCGGTAAGTTTAGCCAGCGTTGCGTACGGCACGGCCAGGTAGCCGACGATGGTCAGCGCGCCGGCGACGAGGAAGATCCAGAACAGCGCCAGTGCCAGCTTCGGGCTGTGCAGCTCGCGCTCCGTTTCCTCCGGGATCAGGTAATACGCGGAACCCATGAAGCCGAACAGCAGCCACACGATCAGCAGATTGGTGTGCACCATCCGCGCCACGTTGAACGGTATGGCCGGGAACAAGAAGTCTCCGACGACATACTGCAGGCCCATGATGAGGCCGAACACGATCTGCCCAAGGAAGAGGCCGATCGCCGCGATGAAATAAGGCTTCGCGACTGCCTGAGATTTATATTGCATACGATTCTCCTGCTGTGTGCATTTTTTGACTTGATCCTTTGATTAACCCTCGATATTCGGCGGCCACTTGGCGGTATTGATCTCGGAGGTGTACTTCAGGAAGTTCACCATGTCGTCGAGTTCCGCGTCGGTCAGGTGGAATTGCGGCATCTGACGGCGGCCAGGAGCCCCGGTCGGTTGCGACTTGATCCAGGCCTTGATGAATTCCGGGCCGCGGCGCTTGTAGACGTTGCCAAGTTCCGGCGCAAAGTAGGCGCCCTCGCCCAGCAGGGTGTGGCAGCCGATGCAGTTACGCGTTTCCCAGATGTGCTTGCCGCGCGCTACAGAGTCGGTCAGATTGGCGCGGTTATCCCGCTTGGGCAGCGTATTCATCGTGTCGAACGTCATGGCGACGAACAACAGGAAGAAGAACACCGCACCGCCGTAGAAAATATTTCTGGCGGTCGATTTGGTGAAGGCTGAGCTCATTTGGTTTGATTCCTTTCGTCATGGTCCGCGATTGATGCCTGCGGTGGTGTACCTCTGCAGCTGGCGATGCTCGGTCGTGCGCTGCACCCTAAATAAAACATCTATTTAAAATGAATTATATATTTCAAATGCATCTTTTTCCAAGCGCTGAATGGGCATTTGCTTTCTCCTTTTGTTAAATAAACTTGTTGAAGTGCTGTAGGTGTGCGCGATGCACGGATCCGAATCAGGCAGTCACCGATATTCGGCAGACCGCACACCAGCCTTGCGGCGCATGTTCATTCAGGAGGGCCAAGTCCCGCGATGCGCAACGCTGCGAATACAGCGCTGCGGTCCTACGATCGACCTTTCTGCCTAGCTTGTTTTTTGCCTGGTCCATGTTCTCCTTCCCTGTAATGAATGCCATCGAGGTTAACGATTGCATGGCAGGCAATATTCATAAGATGTATTGTTGATGCACATTATGACTGCCTGCCTGCATGAAAAAACATGATCTAGATCAATTTAATCCGGGTGCCTCAGAATCCCGCCCAGAATCACGGTTTCATCAGGTTCGAATTTTTGATCCGACGCGCCCCACGCGCCGGCAATCACGCCCGCCCGTGTGGCCCGCCTGTGCTGCCCGCCCTCAGTGGCTGGTTCCCGCCGAGCGCGTGATCTTGTTGTACACGTTGTATTTGCCGGATGGTTTTTTCATCGGGATGCGCTTGACTTCCTTGAGCGTGCGCGCATCGTAGATCACCAGTTCGCCATCCATCTCCCAGATGCTGACCAATGCATATTTGCCATCGCGGGTGAATTCGGTATGGGCGGCCACCTTGCCGGGGCTGGGACGCAGCTGCGCGACGACTTCGAGCTTTTGCTTGTCGATGATCTGAATGACATCGCGGTCCTTGCTGCCGTTGAATACGTCGACCCAGGCGTATGGTGTGTTCTCATGGCTGCGCATGAAAAAGCCGGGCCCGAGGGTCTTGATGTGCTTGACGGTTTGCCAGGTCTTCATGTCGATGACGGTGACCTCGCCTTCCTTCAGGTTGGGCGTCGCCATCACCGGATGTCCCTGGTATTCCCAGGTGATGCCGGAACCCAGGTGCGGCATGCCGGGCAGATCGATGTTGGCAATCTTGCGGCGCACATTCAGGTTCACCACCTGGCTGTGTCCCTCGCGCGAGGAGCCGATCATGTTGTCGTAGCCGGCATCGAAGAAGAAGTCGTCGAGATAATCGTCGAGCATGATGCGGCGCACCGGAAACGGACCGGGCACCGCCAGGCCTTCGGCCATCTTGTAGTCGTGCACCAGGCCGTTGTAGACGGGCGCGGCATGTTCGTCATAGGTCAGTTCCCATACCTCGGGAATATCCTTGAGCGCGGCGACGAAGCTCTTGCGCGGCCCGGCATCGTACACGGCAGACACGCGTGACGACTTGCCGTTCTCATCCTTCACGTCGATCACCTTGATCGGCGACAGGTCGCGCGTATCGAGCACCACCAGCGTATGCGGCAGGTAGTTGGCCACCATCGCGAAGCGCCCGTCGCTCGACACCGCCAGGTTGCGCGCATTGATCCCGGCGCGCACCTCCGCCACCAGCTTGAGATTCCAGATATCGTATTTGGCGATCCAGCCGTCGCGCGAGGCGAAATACACATAGCGCCCATCCGGCGAGAACTTCGGCCCGCCGTGCAGCGCGTAGCGCGTGGGGAAGCGCGTGATCGGCTCGAGCTTGTCGCCGTCGAAAATCGTGGCGTGATGATCGCCCAGCTCGACCACGACGAACAGGTTGAGCGGATCGGCCTTGAATACCGGCTTGTCCGGCAGGCTGCCCGGCTTGACATGCTCGATGCGCGATGCACGGATCTGTTCCAGCCCCCACACCGGCGTTACGGCCGGCGGCGTATAGATCAGCTCGGCAAGCTGCTTGATCTCGTCGGCGCTGAGCTTGGCCGAAAACGCCGGCATCTGGGTCGCCATGCGGCCGTCGCTGATGGTCTTGAGCGCGTCGGGGCGACGCAGACGTTCCAGGTTGCCCGGCAAAAGCGCGGGACCCGCGCCGCCCAGGCGGTCGGCGCCATGGCAGGATGCGCAATGGGTCTGGTACAAGGCGTTGGCATCCGTTGCGGCCCAGGCGCCGCCATAGCGCAGCGACAGCAATGCGGTGGCGGCGGTCAGAATAATGCGCCAGTTCATGCAGCCTCCGCCGGCCGGATCTTGAAATACGGCTTGAGCTGCACCCTTTCGCGCTCGCCCGACACGCCGATCTCTTCATCGGTCAGGTAGCAGGCTGGGTCTTCCTGCCACGGATCGCCGGTCAGCTGCATCGCGCGCACGCGGGTATTGCCGCCGCAAACGTCGAAGTAGGTGCATTCGCTGCAGCGTCCCTTTATGCTGCGCGGGCTGGCTTTCAAGCCGGCCATCACCGGGTCGGAAGTATCCATCCAGATCTCGGAGAACTTGCGTTCGCGTACATTGCCGAGGTTATGGTTCCACCACATCGTGTCCGGGTGCACGTTGCCGAGGTTGTCGATGTTGGCTACGTTGACACCGGAAGAATTGCCGCCCCATTGCGCAAGTTTGGCGCGCAGGTGCGCTTCCCGTTCCGGCATGTGCTTGCGCACCCAGTGCAGCAGATAAACACCGTCGGCGTCGTTGTTCCCGGTCACGAACTCCTTTTGCGCGCCGCGCTGCAGATCGGCCCAGCAGGTGTCGAACAGCAGGTTCATCGCGTTGCGCGTGGTTTCCAGGAAGGCGTCGCGCGCGCGGTTGGTATTGCCGCGGCCGGCATAGTTTAGGTGCGACAGGTAGAACTTGTGGATGCCTTCATCGTCGATCAGCTTGAGCAGCGCCGGCAGGTCGTGCGCATTGCCTTGCGTGAGCGTGAAGCGCACACCGACCTTGATGCCCTGGTCACGGCACAGCCGCACGCCTTCCAGCGACGCGTCGAACGCGCCCTTCTTGCGGCGAAACATGTCGTGCGTACCCTTGATGCCGTCCAGGCTGATGCCGACGTAGTCGAAGCCGACTTCGGCGATCTTGTCGATGTTGCTGCGGTCGATCAGCGTGCCGTTGGACGACAGGCCGACATAGAATCCCATTGCCTTGGCGCGCTTGGCCACGTCGAAAATGTCGGGGCGCAGCAGCGGCTCACCGCCGGACAGAATCAGCACCGGTACGCGGAAGGCGCGCAAGTCGTCCATCACCGCGAATACTTCGTCGGTGGAGAGTTCGCCGGCGAAGTCGGTATCGGCCGACAGCGAATAGCAATGCTTGCAGGTCAGGTTGCAGCGGCGGATCAGGTTCCAGATCACTACCGGACCGGGCGGGTTGCGCTTCGGGCCGAGCGGCGTCGGATTGGCGATTTCATTCATGTATTGGGTGATGCGGAACATGATTTTTCCTTTATCCGGCAGCGGCGATGCGTAAACCGGTTTTCTTGAGAATTCGGGTGCTGTACAGGATCTGGTGGTCGCGCACATGCTCGCCCAGCAGTTCGGCGATCTTCGCAACCTTTTCTTCCACTTCGTCGCGCGTCTTGCCATGGACCATCGCGAACATGTTGTAGCGCCAGTGCGGCAGGCGGCGCGGGCGGCGGTAGCAGTGGCTGACGAATTCCAGCTGGCCGACGCGCTCGCCGAGCGCATCGATGACCTCGTCGGGCACGTCCCACACCGACATGCCGTTGGCGCGGTAGCCGATGGCGTAATGGTTCGGCACCACGCCGATGCGGCGGATCACGCCCAGCTCCAGCAGGCGGCGCATACGCGTCATGACGTCTTGCGGATCGAGCTTGAGCTGCTCGGCGATGGCGTGGTACGGGCGCGCCACCAGCGGCAAGCCCTGCTGAGTCGCGACGATGAGCGCGCGATCGACGGCATCGATTTGGGGCCGCTCGTTCATGGCGCCACCTTCAGTTTCAGTTCGACAAAATACTCGCGCGACTTCGGGAAGTTGAAGACTTCGCATCCCGTTTCCCGTTCGATCTGTTCGATGACGGCATCGATCTGCTGCGGCGTTTCGGTGGCCACCACGAACCACATGTTGAGCGCATGCTCGCGCGCATAGTTGTGCGCCACTTCGGGCAAGGCGTTGACCTTTTCCGCGATCTGGTCGTATGTCGCCTGCGGTGCGCTCAGCGCCGCCAGCGTGAACGCGCCGCCCATGCGCTCGATCTGGTACAGCGGGCCGATACGGGTCAGGACCTTGCGTTCCAGCAGGCTGGTCAGGCGCGCCAGCAATTCATCCTCGCCAATGCCGATGCGCTGTGCGGCTTCCAGGTAGGGACGCTCGCAGACAGGCAGGTCGCCCTGCAGAGTATTGATGATCGCGCGGTCAATCGCGTCCATGGGTAGCCTCGGATAATGCGGCGTAATGCGCGCCGCGCTGCTTGAAGCGGCGGCAGCTGAACAGCACGTTGCTGGGATAGGCGTCGAGTTCGCAGGCGGCGGCCAGCGCCTCGACCTGCGCTTCGACATCGGCGCGGTCCTTGCCGTGAATCATGCAAAACAGGTTGTAGCGCCAGTCCGGCAGCTGGCGGATGCGGCGGTAACAGAGGGTGACCCGGCCGCTGGCAGCGATGCGCCGCCCCACTGCACTGACTTCGTCGTCCGGCACATCCCATACCACCATGGCATTGGAGGTATAGCCCAGCTCGTGGTGCCGCACGATGACGCCGAAGCGCTTGATGACGCCTTGTTCCAGCCACTGCGCGATGGTGGCGATGGCCTCGCCTTCCGGCAGTCCGAGGCAGGCGAACGGGCGCTCGACCAGCGGCAAGCCGCCCTGCAATGCGGCCACCAGGATTTTCTCCGATTCACCCAAGGTGACGACCGGCGGTTTGCATGCGCGCGCCGATTCCTGCACGCGGCCTGCATTCGCCGCCGGACCGCTCGCCAGGTCGAATCCGAGATCGATGTGAAAGTCTTCCAGCATCGGCAGAACCAGCAGCGAGCCGCACTGGCACTCTTCCTGGATTTCCGTCATGACCGCGCGCAGGCGCGAGGTTGACGGCGCTGTGGCGACAAACCACAGGTTGAAGCGGTGCTCGCGCTGATAGTTGTGATTGACTTCGGCAAAAGCGCTGACGTAACGCGCCACCTCGTCGAGCCGCTCGGCGGGCACTGACAGCGCAGCCAGGGCACTGGCACCGATCGCGTTCGGCCGGAACACGGCGCCCACGCGCCCGACCGAGCCGCAAGCGTGCAGGCGCTGCAGCGTGTCGATCACCGCCGATTCGTCCATGCGCAATTCGGCAGCCAGCTTTGCAAACGGGCGCGGCACCAGCGGAAAGTCGCGCTGGAAGGAATTGAGCAGTTTGAATTCGTCAGGTGTCAGGCCGCTGTCCATCTTGCCTCCATCAGAATCCGGTGCGCCCGGCACGCGTCGTGAAGAAGATGCCGCTCGGTGCGGCCGCCGGCAGCACGACGCGTTGCGCGAAGCTGACCGTGTCATACACCACGACGCGGTTGTCGTCGCGCGCCGAAATCCATACCGATTCGCCGCGTGGCGTGAACTCCATGTGCAGCACCGCCCTGCCCGGCTCCAGCCGCTTGACGACACTGCGCGTCTCGACGTCGATCACCTGCACGCTGCCATTGTCGGGGAAGGCGAAATTCACCCAGATCTGGCGCCCGTCGGGCCGCGCCATCACGAACACGGGTTGGCCCGCGACGGCAATGCGGCCCGCCTCTTTCCAGGTTTCGGTATCGACCACCAGCACTTCGTGATGGCCGATCGCCGGCACATACGCATATTTCCCGGCCACGGCCCAGCCGCGCAGATGCGGCATCTTGTACACCGGGAGCTTTTCCTGCCCCTTGCCGTAGCCATCGAGGATGCGGCGCACACCTTTTTCCGGATGCCACATGTCGAGCATCGCCATGCCGTCTTCGCCGAACAGGCCGGCCAGATAGTAGCGCCCATCCGGCGTGATCATGCCATCGTACGGCTCGCGCCCGGCGTTCCTGTATTTGTCGATACGCGGCGCGCCCGGATTGCTGAAATCGCCGACCCAGATTTCGCCGGCATCGAACAGGCTCCAGACGAAGCAGTTGCCCGGCGCATCGGCCAGCCCGACCACCTTTGAACGCTGTCCCTGGGTGCCGAATTCAGCCGGGACATCGGCCAGCAGTTCCAGCGTATCGGCCTTGAATACCTTGACGCCGCCCGGCGCATAGTTTTGCGCGGCGATCAGGCTGCCGTCCTGCGACACGGCGCCGCCGATGCTGTTGCCGGCCTGAATGATGCGGCGTTCCACCACGCCCTTGAGCAGGTCGACCTTGGACAGGCCGCCGTCGCGCCCGAATACATAGGCGTAGCGCCCGTCGCGCGAATAGACCAGCGACGCATGGGACAGGTCGCCCAAGCCCGGCACGGTCGCAATCGACTTCAGCTGCGTGGTGTCGACGATCTGTACCGTGCCCGAGGCGCGCTCGATCACCACGCCGAGGTCGCCCGTGCCGCGCAAGGCCGGCGCCGCGCAGCCGGCAAGCGCGAGTGTTGCGCCCAGCAGCGCAGTCGTTACGAATTGCGACGGCTTAATCACTTGGAAATCCTTTCTGCAGATTGGTCACGATCCATTCGGCCTCGGCTTCATTCATGAAGCGCTGCCACGGCGGCATGGCCGTTCCGGGTCGGCCCTGGAGGATAGTGGCCTTGAGGCTGTCTGCAGGCTTGTCCTGCAGCGCCTGCGGCAACAGGGCCGGGCCGAGCCCGCCCTTGAGAGTCAGGCCGTGGCAGGAGCCGCAATCCTGGCGCACCAGGTTAATCAGTTCGCTGCGGCGTGCAGCGTTGGGTTGTGCGACCGGCTCCGACGCCGATACATAATCGGCAGCGCTAGCGCCGGCCAGCATGAATAGGGCCGCAATGATGCGGGAAGAAATGCGATTGAAGCGCCGCGCCTGGGGCGGTGTTGCCCGTCTCGTGTTTGCACCGGGTGCCGGGTTCATGTTGCGGCTCTTCCGTAGAAGTTGAGAAAAACGAATCGAGCGTTACTGCGTTTTTCGGTGCCGGGGCAGGTCCGGCCTTGCGGCTTGTTCCTGCCCCGTTTCCGATCAATAAATGTCGTGCTGCGTGTTGTTGACGTTGAACTTGCCTGTCGGCGTGACCAGCTTCGGATCCTTGATCACGGTCTTCAGCTTGCGGGTCTTGTCATCCACGACCACGACTGCCGAGGTCTTGTCCTTGGCATTCCACACCGAGAACCAGACTTCGTCGCCAGCCTTGTTGTACTCCGGCTGCACGACGCGCTTGGCGCCTTCGCCCAGGTTAGCCCATTCGGCGATCGGCAGGACTTCAAAGCCCTTGTCGAGGTTGTTGATGTCATACACCGCGACCGACTGGCTGACCTTCGCATCCGGGTTCAACGGAGTGTCGACCCACAGGTTCTTCGACTTCGGATGGGTCTTGATGAACAGCGAACCACCGCCCTGTCCCTTCACCGTTGCGACGACCTTCCATGCCTGTGCCTTATGCTTGACAGGGTCGGTGCCGATCATCGAGATCGAATCGTCGCCCAGGTGGCTGGTAGCCCAGACCGGACCGAACTTCGGATGCACGAAGTTGGCGCCGCGTCCCGGGTGCGGGGTCTTGCCCACATCCACCAGCGCTGCCAGCTTGTCTTCCTTGGTGTCGACCACGGCGATCTTGTTCGATGCGTTGGCAGCGACGAGGAAGTAACGGCCGGTCGAGTCGAAGCCGCCGTCATGCAGGAACTTGGCAGCGTCCAGCGTCGTCGTCTTCAGGTTGTTCAAGTCCTTGTAGTTGACGATGTAGATCTTGCCGGTTTCCTTGGCGTTGACCACGAATTCCGGGTTGTAGTGCGAAGCCACGATCGAGGCTACGCGCGGTTCCGGGTGGTACTCGTTATCCACGGTCATGCCGCGGGTCGAGACGATCTTCAGCGGCTTGAGCGTGTCGCCTTCCATCATCACGAATTGCGGCGGCCAGTAGGTGCCGGCAACGGCGTACTTGTCTTCGTAGCCCTTGAACTTCGAGGTTTCGACCGAACGCGCTTCCAGGCCGACCTTGATTTCGGCGACGTTGTCCGGCTTCTCCATCCACAAGTCGATCAGGTTGATACGCGCATCGCGGCCGATCACGTACAGGTAGCGGCCGGAAGCCGACATGCGGGAGATGTGCACCGCATAGCCGGTCTTGACGATGTTGATGATCTTCTTGGTGTCGCCGTCGATCAGCGCCACTTCGCCGGAGTCACGCAGGGTGGTCGAGAAGATGTTGGCAATGTTGTAATTGTTCATCTTCTTGGTCGGACGCTTGGCAACCGGGATGTACTCCTTCCAGGTCGACTGCATGTCCTTGATGCCGTATTCCGGCGGGGTCGGCGGCTCCTGCTGCACGTAGCGCGCCATCATGTCGACTTCCTTCTCGGTCAAGTCGCCCGAAGTCTGCCAGTTCGGCATGCCGGCCGGCGAGCCGTAGGCGATGAAGACTTTCAGATAGTCGGTGCCCTTGGCGAGCGTGATGTCCGGGGTCAGCGGCTTGCCGGTGGCGCCCTTGCGCAGCACGCCGTGGCAGCCGGCGCAGCGCTCGAAATAGATTTGCTTGGCGCGCTCGAACTCCGCCTTGGTCATCGGCGGCGCCTTCGGATTGATATTCTGGTGCATTTCTTCAGCGGCCAGTGGCGATGCTCCGGCCTGGTACTTCAGTTCTGCGCCCTGGTGCGGCTTATCTTCAGCATAAGCAACCCCTACTGCAAGCGGCAATGCGGCGAGCATTGCTGCCATGGGCTTGAGGAACGGTGTGTTCAACTTCATTTTTTTCTCCCGTAACGAGGATGGCGACTGCAATTTGATTCGAATGATTTCGAACCGAACCTAATAACGCTCACAAAGGGCGGTACTTATTGACCGCTATATTTCTCGATGCTCGCTAGAGTGCGCTTTTGCAAATTTCAAATCCTTAACTCGAATCAATTTTTTTCCGACTTGCAAGTTATAAATTGGGACCCATTCCAAACAACAGGACTCCGGCGATCAATTTCGCGGACACCAGGTGCACCTATGAGCAATCGGCCTCCCTTTCTGCAATCGCTGGACCTGGACCAACCCGGCACACGCACCGGCACTGTCTACCTGGTCGGCGCCGGCCCGGGCGATCCCGAACTTCTGACGCTGCGCGCGGCGCGCCTGCTGGGCATGGCCGACGTGGTGGTGTATGACAATTTGGTGGGCAAGGGGATACTCGACATGGCCCGTCCCGACGCCGAGCGCGTCTACGTCGGCAAGCAGAAAGACAACCACACGCTGCCGCAGCAAGAAATCAATGCCTTGCTGGCGCGTCTGGCGAAACAGGGGAAGCAGGTGGTCCGGCTCAAGGGCGGCGATCCCTTCATCTTCGGGCGCGGCGGCGAAGAGCTGGAAGTGCTGGCCGAAGAAGGCATCCGTTACGAAGTCGTGCCCGGCATTACGGCGGCCAGCGGCGTATCGTGCTATACCGGCATTCCGCTCACGCACCGCGACTACGCGCAATCCTGCCTGTTCACCACCGGCCACCTGAAGGATGGCAGCCTGAACCTGGACTGGGAAATCCTCGCGCATCCGCGCCAGACCGTGGTGATCTACATGGGGCTCGGCGCACTGCCGGAAATCAGCAGCAAACTGGTTGAGCAAGGCCGCGCCGCAAGCACGCCGGTGGCGGTCGTCGAACAGGGAACGACACGCCGCCAGCGCGTAGCCACGGGCACGCTGGCGACGATTGCGGAACGTGTCGCCGAGCAGAAGTTCAAGTCTCCCTGCCTGATCATCGTGGGCGAAGTGACTCAGCTGCACGACAAGCTGCAGTGGTTCGCGGGGTCAGTGCCGCAACTGGCGACAGCGGTCGCCTGAAAAACGACAGGCCCGCAGCCAGGGCCTGCGTTTACCATCGGAGACGAGCGCGCCCCTGGCGGGCTCTTCACATCACTTGGGCGGATAAATGCCCTTGTCCCGCGCCTGCTGGATCGGCTGCCACGGACCGTATTTATGCTGCTCCGCCGAGAAACCCGGCGTGTATGGCGGAAAAGCGGCGTCGAGCGGCTTGTTTTTACGCGCCGGGAAATCGGCTTCCAGGTTCGCCTTGGCCGGCCTGGGTTGGCTATTGATGTAAGCAGCGACGTCGAACGCCTGCTCATCGGTCAACACCGTGTTGGCATGTGTGGTCCCGCTCGGCATATTGCCCTTGATGAAGCCAGCCGCCAGCATGCCGCGCGCCATGCCTGCACCATTGTTATAGCTGTCCGCTCCCCACAACGGCGGGAACTGGTAACCCTCGCCATCACCTACCGCGCCACGCCGTAAACCCTGTCCGTTCTCGCCATGGCAGGCGACGCAGTAACCCATGTAAACCTGCTTGCCC
The DNA here is from genome assembly GCF_000818395.1 of Noviherbaspirillum autotrophicum. Classification (GTDB taxonomy): domain Bacteria; phylum Pseudomonadota; class Gammaproteobacteria; order Burkholderiales; family Burkholderiaceae_D; genus Noviherbaspirillum; species Noviherbaspirillum autotrophicum. The sequence goes on from NZ_JWJG01000028.1 coordinate 3,173,822, forward strand.
AAGGCCGGATCGGCGGCACGTTCCAGCACTTTTATACGCAACACCCCGCCGCCGTCGAGCTTGTCTCCGACGGCGCGGCCGGTAGACAGGAAATGCAGATAGGTGACCATCGCCTTCATGTCGTCGCCCTCGAGAGGCAGCTTGCGCCCATTCATGCTGCGTTCCATGCAGCCGTTGATGCGCTCCTCGATGGTCGACACCGCGTCCTCACGCCCGCGGTACTGCGGAAAACCGACGTAGGTGCCGACCCAGGGATTGCCGAACTTGCGCATGCCGGAGTCGACGTGGCAAGACACGCATGCAAGGTTGTTGCCGGCGTAGCGCCTGGCTGGATCTTTCGCCTCCGGCCCGAGGTACTTGTAGGTTTGATCCATGAGCAGCTTGCCCTGCCTGACCATCTGGCCATACTTGTCATTCGGTAGCTTGTCGATGTCGGGCGTCTTCCAGTCGGCTTGCGCCAGCGCGCCCTCCGTTATCGCCATGCCGACGACGAGTCCGAGAAGCGTTCTTCGTATTGTTTTCATCGCCTTTCTCCCATAAAAAACATGACCACGGGACCGCATGGTGCCGTGCGCTGCGGTTCTGTGCTCAAAACCGTCCTAGGTCAGCAGTACGCCATACACCGTCGATGTTGAGAATCACGCGGATGTCGGCGTCGAAAATTTCCGTGATCGCCCCTTAAAACTTTCCAATGAGCAATTCAATAACCACTATATGTATGCGGTTATTCAGTACCAATGACATAGGTCAAAAATTCCAGAGGCTTTGTTTTTCCATCAATTATTTCAGAAACAGAAATGATGTCTTTCTAAATACCCTATTTTTTGCATCACTTGCACCAAATACACTGTGCTTCATCGATGAGGGCACCTCGTACTCACCGACGCAGGGTCGAAGCGGCAGATGCAGCTGCATGATCCCGAGTCAGCCACTTAATTTTTTGGAGAATGAAAATGAATGCGAAACAATTGATTGCTGCTGTTGCCGTGTTTGCCGCTACCGGGTCCACCTTTGCCGCCGATACTACAGAGTACGTCGACTTCAACGGTGTTCAGTCGACCAAAACCCGCGCCGAAGTCCGCTCTGCAATCCAGCAAGGCCCGGCCGCGCAAAGCAAGGAGTATGTGGAATTCATCAATGTCGCTTCGACCCGGTCGCGCGACGAAGTGCGCAAGGAAGCAGTCCAAGCTGCGCGCAGTTCGCGTGCAGACAACACCTACTTCGGCAGCTGATTGAGCCGTGCCACCTAAAGCGCCGCTACGATAGCGGCGTTTTTTTTAAGTCCGGCATGAGAACAGGCATCACGAGGCAGTGGCTGCTCCGTTCTGCGCAACGATGAAACAGTATGCAGACACACGGAGCGAAAGCACTTGCGCATGACGTTGGCCACGGCAATGACGACTTACCGCTGCATGGGCAGAGTTGGGAAGGCCACGCGCTATCGAGGCGAGAAACTGTTTTGGGACGAGAGCCTGTTGGTCGTGGGATGAAGCCAGGCAGACGGGATGACGGTTCCGGTTGCACCAGATTGAAACTACTTGGCGGCCGCCAGAATTCTTGGTCCACCGGAAGCCATCCTTCGCGATTTGCGATTGTCCATCCCACGGCCAACAAGCTCTGGAGTTGGAAGTGTACTGAGCCCGCCGGGTGGCGCGTTGAGTTCAGTCAAGCGGCAGCTAGCGGCAAACGCCGCAATCGATTGCGCGCAATGGACGTTACCAAGGAAGAAGTGTGAAGCAAGCCGATAGGCCGGATTCTGTTACGGCAGGTTGCCCTGCTATGACAGCCATTCCTCTAGGCCGTGGATTACTCCACGGCTCAAGCTTCCTACCCGCACGCTCCGCGAGCAGCCTCAATGCGTGCCTATTTGGAATTGCTCCGGGTGGAGGTTACCGCGTTTCACCGTAACTTAATACGCTCGTCTCTGTGGCCCTATTCCTCACCTTATACCGCCCCGGCTTGCGCCGGGTAGGCTTTCAGCGTACGGCCGTTAGCCGTCACCCTGCTCTATGGAGTCCGGACCTTCCTCCCGCTATCTTGCGATAGCCAGCGGCTGTCTGGCCTGCTTCACACCGCATTGTACCGTAGCGACACGTGGACCGTGGCAACCTTTTCCGCGCTCGAAGCACTGTGGATACGGTTCCCGTTAAAGATGGGACGATGAACATGCGGAATTGCCTACGACGTATCGTTGCCGCAGGAGAGTCGGCGACATGCCGGCATTACGACATCAAGCGCAAATCAAGTTGCCTCAACATCATTTCCAACTAACAAATTTTGAACTTTGCCGCCGCCGGTCGAATTTTTTCGCGCAAATATTGTCAAGGAATACGTCATCGCGCGATCATCTGATTCAGACCGAGGATTCTCTTCAGGCATATGGCACTGGTTTCCATCACCGAGGCTGCGAAACTTGTTCGCAGAAACCGCTCGACCCTTTATCGCGACATCGAGAAAGGGCGCCTGAGCAAGACTGTCACGCCGGAGGGCGAAACGCAGATCGAAACTTCCGAGCTGCTGCGCACCTACGGACGGCTTCATCCCAGCGAAGACGATGATCCGGATGATCGTACCCGGGAAAGAACGCGTATCGCCATACTGGAAGAGAGAACCCGTTCGCTGGAACGCGCGCTCGCGCTGGAAGCGGAATTGCGAAAGGTAAAAGACCAGGTCACCAATGAATTGCGCGCGCGGCTCGCCGACAAGGACAATGTGATCAAGGCGCTGGAGAGCAAGGTGCTCTTTCTGGAATACGACAAGCAAGTCGAGTCATTGTCGCCGGATCAGCTCCCGGAACAGGTCGCGAAACCGGATAAACCGAAAACCGCGGAACATGTGATGCCCAAGAAGGGATGGTGGGCACGATTTCTCACGAAGCGGTAAACCCCGCCTCACACAAGGCCGCCGCCGGGTTAAGGCCGCGGCTCCGCCATTGAAGGCGCCAGGCGCCGGCATCGCCACGCGCCTGGCGCACAGCTGCACCTGTCACACAGTGTTCACGGCGCTGGTGACGCGAATTGTTGCAGCAGTTGCTGCGCCTGCGCCAGGTGCCCGCTCAACACCGGCAATACCCCTTGGGCAAAACTCTGGATATCCGCGTTGCTGGCATTCTGCGCTTGCGCTGTTGCCAGCGCCACCGCCGTCCGGTGGTTCTGCACATTGAGATCCATGTATGCGCGGTCGAAATCTATCCCGGATTTTCCCAGCAAGTCGATCAAGGCACGCAACTGCTCCGGCGGCAGCTCCAATGGCAAAACGAGACTACGCGTCTGAGCCAGCTGGATGATCTGCTTGTTGGCGGCAGTGTGGTCATCGATCACCTGTTGCGCAAACGCTTTCACTTGTTCGTTCGCGCTCTGCTGCAACGCGAGACGAGCGAGTTGTATTTCCATCCTTCCGCTCTGGAATGCGCTATACAAAAAACTTGGCTCGATGCCACGGTCGATAGCGAGCGCCGCCACCAAGTGCAATGCCAGCACCGGCAAGGCCTTCTGCGCCAGGTTCTTCACGTCGGGGTCGCGCCCCTGGTCCGACTGCTGCCGTGCCTGCCGCACATCCATCACATGCGCAACGACATTCTTGTCCATGTAGGCCTTGTCGAAATCCGCGCCTGACAGCTGCGCGAATGCGTCGGCGACAACCTGCTGCTCGGATGATAGCGCCGTCGGCAGCGTTACACCCTTTTGCTGTGCTAGTGCCGCAAGCTGGTTGTTTGCCTGTGTGTGGTCGTCGATCATGCGCTGTGCAAAGCGCTTGACGGCGTCGCTCGTTGTGCGCTCCAGTGCCAGTTGGGACAGTTGGATCTCGGCCAGCCCGTCGCGGTAGGCACTGACCAGGAAAGCCGACGGGTCAAGCAGGTTGTTGATTTCTTCTGCCAGCGCGAGGTGGATTTTCAGTATCGGCAGGCTGGCGTCCGCGAGCGCCTGCACATCAGCATCATTTCCTTGCAGTGCCTGCAGCCTGGCAGCGGCCACATCCTTGTCATGCGCAGCGACATTTGCGGCCATGTAAGCGCGGTCGAATTCATCGCCCGACAAGGCAGCCAGCCGGTCGGCCAGAGCTTTCTGTTCAGGCGAGAGATCAGTCGGCAAGGCAATGTTCTTGCTTTGCGCGAGTTGTGTCATTTCGTTGTTCATCCGCGTGTGGTCGTCGATCATGCGCTGCGCGAAATTCCTCACCTCGTTATTCCCGGCTTTTTGCAGTGCAAGCTGTGACAACTGGATTTCCGCCAAACCATCCTGATACGCATCCATCAAGAACTGAGTGCTATTGAGGGCGGTGTCCGCGACAACTGAGTTAGCCAGCATCGCGGCGGGTGCCGCCGACGCGCCAGCCACGCTTCCGGTTCCACTTCCCCCACCGCAACCGGCGAGTGCGAGCATCACAAGAACTAAAGAAAGCTTTTTCTTTTTCATTGCAGGACTCCAATACAGGAAATACCGCACCAAGGTCTGATGTTTCAGCGGATAAGGAAGATGAAACGAGGCACGATAAACATGCACCGAACTTGAACGACGTGTCCGGAGGTGAATTGAAAACAAGCCGGAAGCCGTGGCTTGAGCGTGGCGTCCGACCGAGGAGAATTCAATGTAGGCGCCAGATGCGGGAAACACCAGAATTAGATCGACGGTCGCATGCGAAAGAGCATTGCACTCTTTCCGTCACTCATATGAGGGACGCCACAGGGTAGGCCCGTCGCATTGAATTTCGGCCATAAAAAAAACCCCGCTGAACAAATCAGCGGGGTTTCATGCGCGAGGTCGTTGATGGGAACAGCATTTGTTGCTGCGATAAAAACCGAATGGCGACCTTCAGCGCATGGTGCGCTTGATGCGGCAACCGGCAGTTATGCAAACTTGGTGAAGTCAGGGCGCCGTTTCTCGAAGAATGCGGTAAATGCTTCTTTTGCTTCCTTCGCAATCAGCATTTCGCCGAAATGCTTGTTTTCGTCCATCATGCGTGCGTCAACAACAGCAGCTTGCGCGCCTTTCATCAAGCGCTTGGTCACACGCAGCGACGACGCCGGCAAGGCAACCAGTTTAGCCGCCTGCCCATGCGCAAATGGCACCAGGTCGTCGATTGGCAACACGCGGCTGACCAGTCCCATCTCATACGCTTCCTGCGCCGAAAAAGCTTCACCGAGCATCAATTTTTCCGCCGCCCGCTGATAGCCGACCATTTGCGGGAACAGCATGCTGGAAGCGAACTCCGGACACAAGCCAAGCTGCGTGAACGGCATCGCGAATTTCGCGTTTTCCGCCGCATACACCAGGTCACAATGCATCAGTAGCGTCGTACCGATCCCCACCGCATTGCCGGCCACGGCGGCAACCACCGGCTTGCTCGCTGAACTCAGCGCGCGCATGAATTGCGCTACCGGCCGATCGCCGACCTCGGCTGATTCATTCTTCAAAAAGTCGTCAAGATCGTTCCCGGCAGTGAATACTTCCGGCTTGCCGATAATAAGAATGGCGCGTACGGCGGCGTCGCCTTCCGCATTCCTGATCGCATCGGCCATCATCTGATACATCGCGGCGGTAATCGCGTTTTTCTTCTCCGGCCGATTGAACTCAATCGTCAGGATGCCATTCGCCTTGCTGGTCAAAATATCCATGAACTCTCCTATGAAAAAGCCGCACGGCTTGCGGCCGTACGGCTTTTAACTGATGCCCCGAATTGGTCCGGCATATCCCACTTCTAAGTTATGCCATGGCGCAACATATCTTACACGCGTTCGAAAATACCCGCAGCGCCCATGCCGGTGCCGACGCACATGGTGACCATGCCGTACTTCAGGTTCTTGCGGCGCAGTGCGTGAATCACAGTCGCGGAGCGGATCGCGCCGGTCGCGCCCAGCGGGTGGCCCAACGCAATCGCGCCGCCCATCGGGTTGACCTTGGACGGATCAAGGCCGAGGTCCTGCACCACTGCCAGCGATTGCGCAGCGAATGCTTCGTTCAGCTCGAACCAGTCGATCTGGTCTTGCGTGATGCCAGCGGCGCGGCATGCAGCAGGAATTGCTTCCTTCGGACCGATACCCATGATTTCCGGCGGCACGCCGCGCACGGCGAACGACGAGAACTTGGCCAGCGGGGTCAGGTTGAACTGCTTCAGGATTCTTTCGGAAACCAGGATCAGCGCGCCTGCGCCGTCGGAAGTCTGCGAGCTGTTACCGGCAGTGACCGAACCCTTGGCAGCGAACACCGGCTTCAGGCGAGCCAGGCCTTCCATGCTGGTATCCGGGCGGGCGCCTTCGTCCATGTTGACGGTGCGGGTCTTGATGTCGATCTGGCCGGTTGCCAGGTTCGGGATGCGCTCGATGATTTCAACTGAAGTCATTTCGTCGTTGAACTCGCCGGCTTGTTGTGCGGCGATGGCGCGACGGTGCGATTCCACCGCAAACTGGTCCTGCGCTTCGCGCGAGACCTTCCACTGCTGAGCGACCTTCTCAGCGGTCAGGCCCATGCCGTAGGCCATGCCGATGTTTTCATCCTTGAAGGTGTTCATGTTGATCGACGGATGGTGGCCCATCATCGGCACCATCGACATCGACTCCGCGCCGGCGGCGATCATCACGTCGGCCTGGCCGACCTTGATACGGTCGGCAGCCATCGCGACGGCGGTGATGCCGGATGCGCAGTAACGGTTGATGGTGACGCCGCCGATGGTGTTCGGCAGGCCGGCCAGCAGGATGGCGTTACGTGCCATGTTCAGGCCCTGCTCCGCTTCCGGGAACGAGCAGCCGACGATCGCGTCTTCGATCAGTTTCGGATCCAGGCCCGGCACTTGCGCAATCGCGGACTGGATCGCACGCACCAGCAGGTCGTCCGGACGCACGTTCTTGAACATGCCGCGCGGCGCCTTGCCGATCGGGGTGCGGGTAGCGGCGACAACGTAAGCTTCTTGAAGTTGTTTAGTCATTTTGTATGCTCCAAATCCGTGTAAATGCGCGATTAGTTACGGACGGGTTTACCGGTCTGCATCATGCCCATGATGCGCTCTTGCGTCTTCGGATTGTTCAGCAATTCCACGAAGGCCTTGCGCTCGAGGTCGAGCAGCCACTGTTCGCTCACCAGGCTGCCCTGGTTGATATCGCCACCGGAAACAACTTCTGCAATCATCGCGCCCAGCTTGAAGTCGTGCGCGGAGATGAAGCCGCCGTCCCGCATGTTGACCAGCTGCGCCATGATGGTGCCCAGGCCGTAGCGACCCGCGACCGGAATCAGCTTCTGTGCCGGAGCGCGATAGCCTGCGTCGAACATGGCGCGTGCTTCCACCTTCGCTACGTGCAGCAGCTCGTACGAATTGAACACGATGGTGTCGGTTTGCTTCAGGTAGCCCATCTGCTGCGCTTCCAGTGCGGACTTCGACACGTTCGCGGTCGCCGCGTTGGTGAAGTAGACCTTCAGGAATTGCAGCAGGTCGTTGCCCTTCGCATCGTTGGCCGCACGCACAGCTGCTTCCTTCAGGCCGCCGCCCGCCGGTACCAGGCCCACCCCCACTTCCACGAGGCCGATGTAGGATTCGATCGACGCAACACGCTTGGCAGCGTGCAGCATCAGTTCGCAACCACCGCCCAGCGCCAGGCCGGCAACAGCAGCCACCACCGGGATATTCGCGTACTTCAGGCGCATGAATGCGTTCTGCAGTTTGGACACTTCCGGGTCGATTGCTTTTGCGCCACCAGCCATGAATGCCGGCAGCATCGACTGCAGGTCGGCACCGGCGGAGAATGCTCCGCCTTCCGCCGCATCGGCATTCCACAGCACCAGGCCCTTGAAGTTCTTCTCGGCTTCTTCGACCGCCTTGTTGATACCGGCAACCACGCCCGGCCCGATGACGTGCATCTTGGTCTTGGTCGACAGGATCAGCACGTCGTCGTTCTGGTGCCACAGGCGTACGGAATCGTCTTCGAAGACGGTGGTGCCAGCGGTGGAACCATCAGCTGAGCCTTCGCCCAGGACCGGTGCACGGAATGCCTGGCGCTGATAGACCAGCAGGTTCGAACGCGGCACGTAGGCCTTCTTGGCTGGCGACCAGGATCCTTCAGCGGTATGTACACCGGTGCGGCCGTCAAACACCCACTGCGGCAGCGGCGTGTTGCAGATTGCCTTGCCAGCGTCGATGTCTTCCTGCACCCAGGTCGCGATCTGCTGCCAGCCAGCTGCCTGCCAGGTTTCGAACGGGCCGGTCTTCCAGCCAAAGCCCCAGCGCAGCGCGAAGTCGACGTCGCGTGCATTGTCGGCGATCGATTCAAGATGGATAGCGATGTAGTGGAATGCGTCGCGGAAGATCGCCCACAGGAACTGGCCTTGCGGGTTGGTCGATTCGCGCAGCGCCTTCATCTTCTTGGCCGGATCCTTTTCCTTCAGGATGCGCGCGATGATGTCATCAGCCTTGGCGCCGCCCGGCACGTAGTCATTCTTGGCGGAGTCGAAGCGCAGGATGTCCTTGCCAACCTTCTTGTAGAAACCGGCGCCGCTCTTCTGGCCCAGTGCACCGGCACCGATCAGCTTGGCGACCACGTCCGGGGTCTTGTAGAGTGCAGCGAACGGATCGTTCTTCAGGTTGTCTTCCATGGTCTTGATCACGTGACCCATGGTGTCCAGGCCGACCACGTCGGCGGTACGGAAGGTGCCCGATTTGGCGCGGCCCAGCTTGGAGCCCGTCAGATCGTCGACCACGTCGCAGGAAAGGCCGAACTTCTCGGCTTCATGGATGGTGGCCAGCATGCCGAAGATGCCGACGCGGTTGGCGACGAAGTTCGGGGTGTCGAAGCAGCGGACCACGCCCTTGCCCAGCGTGGAAGCGAGGAAGCCTTCGAGCTGGTCGAGGATTTCCGGACGGGTGGACACGGTCGGGATCAGTTCGACTAGGTGCATGTAGCGCGGCGGGTTGAAGAAGTGCACGCCGCAGAAACGCGCTTTGAGTTCGGCGTCGAAACCTTCGGACAGCGCAGTGATCGACAGGCCGGACGTGTTGGAAGCGAAGATGGCGTTCGGAGCGATGTGCGGAGCGACCTTCTTGTACAGGTCGTGTTTCCAGTCCATGCGCTCGGCGATCGCTTCGATGATCAGGTCGCAGCCCGCGAGCACGTCGAGGTTGTCTTCGTAGTTGGCGACCTGGATCAGCGCAGCGTCTTCCTTGTTGCCCAGCGGCGCCGGGCTGAGCTTTTTCAGGTTTTCGATGGCGCGCAGCACGATGCCGTTCTTCGGGCCTTCCTTGGCAGGCAGGTCGAACAGCACGACAGGCACTTTAGCATTGACGCAGTGGGCGGCAATCTGCGCACCCATCACGCCTGCGCCGAGCACGGCGACTTTTTTGACGATGAAATTTGACATGATTTAACCTTTATTTGCTGCCATTAAGGTGACGGAGCCCGAGGAGAGTCGGAACTGACTATCCAAGGAGCTCCGTGGCTATTTTTTTCTTAGAACAGGTCTGCTTCGAGAGCCATCAGGTTGGCGGAACCGGCGCGTGCCTGGCGGATCAACATGGCGGTTTCAGGCAGCAGACGGGCAAAATAGAAGCGCGCGGTTGCCAGTTTCGCCTTGTAGAAGTTGTCGCCGGAGTCCTGCTTTTCCAGCGCGATCTTCGCCATTTGCGCAAAGAAGTAGGCGAAAACCATGTGGCCGACGACGCGCAGGTAAGGCACTGCGGCTGCGCCGACTTCGTCCGGGTTCTGGAAGGCCTTCATGCCGATTTCCATCGTCAGCTTGCCGACCTTGTCGCCAATGTCGCCCAGCGGGGTGATGAATTCGGACAGAGCCTCATTGGTGCCGTTCTCTTCGACGAACGCCTTGACCTTGTCGCCGAACTTGCGCAGCTTAGCACCGTTATCCATCAGGATCTTGCGGCCCAACAAATCGAGCGATTGAATCGTGTTGGTGCCTTCGTAGATCATGTTGATGCGAGCATCGCGCACATACTGCTCCATGCCCCACTCGGAGATGAAACCATGGCCGCCATAGACCTGCATCGCTTCAGACGTGGCGATCCAGCCGTTATCGGTCAGGAAGGCCTTGATGATCGGGGTCAGCAGTGCGACTTCGTCAGCGGCATCCTTGCGCACCTGCTCATCCGGGTGATTGAGTTCACGGTCGATCTGCAGCGCGACATACGAGGAGAATGCGCGACCGCCTTCTGCGTATGCACGAGCAGTCAACAGCATGCGGCGCACATCCGGGTGCACGATGATCGGGTCAGCCGCCTTTTCCGGCGCCTTCGGGCCGGTCAGGCTGCGCATCTGCAGACGGTCTTTGGCGTACGTCACGGCGTTCTGGTACGCGACTTCGGTCAGGCCGAGCGACTGCATGCCGACGCCCAGACGTGCAGCGTTCATCATCACGAACATTGCGTTCAGGCCCTTGTTCGGCTCGCCGATCAGCCAGCCGGTTGCGCCATCCAGGTTCATCTGGCAGGTGGAGTTGCCGTGGATGCCCATCTTCTCTTCGATTGCGCCGCAGAAGATGTTGTTGCGCGGGCCGACCGAACCGTCCGCATTCGGAATGTACTTCGGCACCAGGAACAGCGAGATACCCTTGGTGCCCGACGGTGCTTCCGGCAAGCGTGCCAACACCAGGTGAAGGATGTTGGACGACATTTCATGCTCGCCTGCGGAAATGAAGATCTTGCCGCCAGTGATCTTGTAAGAGCCGTCAGCCTGCGGCTCAGCCTTGGTGCGCAAGAGACCCAAGTCGGTGCCGCAGTGCGGTTCGGTCAGGCACATGGTGCCGGTCCATTCGCCGGACACCAGCTTCGGCAGGTACATCGCCTTCTGTTCCGGAGTGCCGTGCTCGTGCAGGCACTCGTACGCGCCGTGCGACAGGCCGGGGTACATGGTCCATGCCTGGTTGGACGAGTTCAGCATTTCGTAGAACGAATTGTTGATCACGATCGGCAGGCCCTGGCCGCCGAATTCCGGATCGCAGGACAGCGCAGGCCAGCCCGCTTCCACGTACTGCTGGTAGGCTTCCTTGAACCCAGTCGGTGTCTTCACGACGTGGGTTTCCTTGTCCAGCTGGCAGCCTTCGCGGTCGCCCGAGTGGTTCAGCGGGAACAGCACTTGGGAAGTGAACTTGCCCCCCTCTTCCAGCACCTGGTTGATGATGTCCTTGTCAATCTCTGCGTGCTTCGGCAGTTGTTTGAACTCATCTTCCACCTTGAGCAGCTCGTGCAACACGAACTGCATATCACGCAATGGAGCGACGTATTGACCCATGGTTTTTCTCCTGACGGCTAATTGGATTTAAGCTGACTTTCTGGCAGCGGTTTTGGGGTTCTGTTTTGCAGCCGGCTTGGTGCTTCCGGAAGGCTGCGGGTTTTGGTAACTCTCTATCAAACGTTCGAACCCGACTTCGGCGCGATTCACGCTGCCGGGCAACTTCAGGAAACGTGCGTCGTGATGCAGGGCCAGAATCAAACCGTACATCTCGAAGACCAGCTGGTCGGGATCTGTTTCTTCGGACAGGTGCCCCATTTCGATGGTCTGTACCACACAGCGCCGCAATGCGTTTTTCCAAGCGCGCACCATGCCGGCGAGTTCTTCGCGGATGGCCCCCGGACGATCGTCATATTCCACCGCGCCGCTGATATAAATGCAGCCGGAGGCGATTTCGACCGATACTCGCTTAACCCAGCGCGCAAACATCGTTTGCAGGCGAGGCAAGCCGCGCGGCTCTTTCATGCTTGGATAGAACACTTCCTGTTCGAAGTGATGGTGGTACAGTTTGACGACCTCGATCTGCAAGTCTTCGCGGGAACCGAAGTGCGCAAATACCCCCGACTTGCTCATGTTCATCTTGTCTGCAAGCAGACCGATGGTCAATCCTTCCAGTCCATCACGGCTGGCCAGATCAAGAGCCACATCGAGAATCGCGGCGCGAGTAAGCTCACCTTTGCGCATGAATTTGGTCGGCGAGTCAGTCGAGTTGGTAGCCAAGGTAGTGCCCTATCAAAGTTTCAAAATTCGCACGGCATTACTGAAGCGAACGCTCGTACTATTATCCACCGCAGTATAAATGTCAAACGAGAACTTAGAGGGGCGATTCTAGTCGTGAGGTACAGCAAAGACGCTGCAAACTCGCGTGTTTTTGTGGCTTTTCTGTCAGTACGACGACTTGTCGATCTGTCGTCTGTCGCGCTTGGTTGGCCGTCCCTTGATTGCCTCGCCGGGCTCTCTGAAAAATTTTCGTTGTTCTGCTTTGGCTTGCCGTCGAGCGATGCTTGCTTCAGTTTCTGTATAGAGAGTTTGCGCAACCGTTGCCGATCCGCGTTTTTCGGCGAGGTCCTGCACGACTACTTCCCATTCGGTCGAACCGTTGTCGATATCGAGCGTGTCACCGATCTTCAGGCTGCGCGCCGGTTTCACGCGCTCTCCGTTCAGGCGCACCTTGCCGCCGTCGACGGCATCAGTGGCAAGCGTGCGCGTTTTGAAGAAACGCGCAGCCCATAACCACTTGTCAATACGCAGGGAATCGGAAGGGGCGGCCATGGAGAGGATCAAGCGGGAGGTAGCGGTGAATGCATCTGTCTATTTCTACAATACCCTCTATTTTATAGTCTGACCGTGCTTTTTCTACCATTGGCGTAATAAAACTGCGTTGACTCCTTTGAGGGGCAAAGGCAGCAGTACATTGTCGCAGTGGAGAACATTAACGTTTCAACAAGAATCAAAAGAAAATTTATAGATAACACAACAGAACTGGGAGTGGGTGTGCGGAGCGCCGCGCTGGCGCACTCCTGACTGCGCCCGCCCGGACAGATCAACGGGCGGGGCCAGGCATGCTCAATGTATTTGCGAGGGATTGGCGTCGCCGATGTCGTCGATGCTGGCACCGGCCGATATCGCCTTGCCGATCGTCGCTTCCTCGAACCACTGCTGCACGCGCTGCAAGTGAGTGCGCTCTTCGGCCAGCGCGACATTGAAATCGGTGACCATTGCACTCTGGTTATGGTCCTGTGCCAATGCGATCAGCATTTCCCATCCGGCCTGGTCGGCCAACTCAGCCACCAGGATCGCATGCAGCGACTGCGCAATCGTGGTGCGCGGATCGCACACGGCCTGCATCAGGCCCATCGATTCCACGCCCACCAGGTCGGCGCACGGCGTCTGCGAGGTCGGATCGCCGCCGATCGATTCGATCGCCTCGCCCACGATGGCGAAATGCCGCGCCTCGTCCTGCCGGATCTGCTGCAAGTCGGCCAGCGTCATACTGGTCGATTCATCCTGCGTCGCTTCGAACTTGGTGATCAGCGCGTCGTACAGGCGCGTGCCGGTACGCTCGAATGCCAGCCGCTCGCCCAGTTTGTCGAGCAACAGCTGCGGCTGGTGGCCGCTCAGCGCCGATATGCCCGTGGCGATCGCACCCTTGATGGTGCCGGGGATGGGCACTGATCCGAGCGGCTCGGCGCTGGTGATATAGGTGCTGCGCATTTCCGCCAGCGCCGTATCGTCGCCGGGGGTCGCTGGCGTCATCGATGCCGGCACCGGCGATTGCATCGAACCGGCATCGAACGGCGACATGTGCAAGCCGGTACGGTTCATGCCAATGTGAGTCTGCTCTTTCATAACTGCTCCTTGTCCTTGTCCATGCCTCAAACGGCGACGGCGACCTTGCGGTTCAGCTCGGTACCCGGCGACCAGATATAGCCAGCCGCGACCGTTTCGCTCGGCGATCCGTCGGAATTGAGATGGGTGCGATAGTCGATCGATGCCTGGCTTTCCTGCGCCTGGTCGACGAACTTGGTGCCGTTGGCGCGCAGGTTGACTTCCTGCGCCAGCACCTGCCGCACGAAGTCGCGCTGGCTGGCAAACTGGATCGGCTCGGGCAAGTCGCCCGGGAACAGTTCGGCCGGATCGCGCTTTTCATGCTGCTTGAACAGTTCGGCCACATGATGGAAATGGCCCAGCTCGTAATCGAGGAAGCGTTCCCAGATCGCCTTGACGCGCGGGTTGGTCTCCTGCTGCACGCAACTGTAGTAGTTGTAGACTTCCATCGCTTCATGCAGCAGCCATTGCTCCAGCAGCGATTCTTCCGGATTGATCAGCGAGCCGTACTGGGTGACATGCTGTTCCTCGATGGACGCGATTTCCGCATAGAGCTGGCGGGCGACCGGATCGGCGAACTGCGGGCCGATATTCATGTAATAGTCGTGCGTCTGGAATTCGCTGGCCGTGATCGTCAATGCATGCAGCTTGGTCAGCGGCGCCGCGTCGCGGCCATAGGGGTCGCGCAGATCGTCCTGCGGTGCGCGGTGCTCCTCGACCGTCGGACGCCCCGGCAAGATATCGGTGTAGCTCTGCAGGATGTTATTGGCATCCTTGCCTTCCAGCCGGTCGAGCAGCGCCGAATAGCGGTACAAGTGATCGAAGTCTTCCAGCAAGCCGAAGCGGTAGGTCTGTGCAATATAGGGATCGGGCTCGCGCTGCGCCACTGCCGCAGTCACTTCGATCGCAACCTGTTCATATGCAATGGTAGTTTCCAGAGGTGAATGATCGGAACCGAGCAGCCAGTTGATCATGGTTGCCTGGTGCTGCTCGGTGCGCCGGATTTGCGCCAGCGACAGGCGCAGTTCGCGGCTCATGCGGGCGGCGAGATGCTGGAAGCGCAATGCATCGTTTTCGAGTCCATTCATCAGGATGATGCGCACGCGGGTAAATGCATCATCGTCGAGTTTGCTGATGGGCTTGCCGACCATGTCGCGCCAGGTGAATCGCTGCTGGTCGGGCGAGTAGCCCTTCGCGCTGAATAAGTTCAGGGACATTGGGTGCTCCTTTTCATCGAACCAAGATTGGTCCGCGCAACGTCAGGAGGGGAATACCGGCAATGCGTCCAAGAACAAATGCAAAGCCCCGCCGGCTGACGCAACGCGAAGCTGGCGACTGTCGCAACTTCTGTGCCGAGCACGCCATGCCTGGATGCATTGCGGGGCAAACCAAAACCGCCTGCGGGAACGATGCGGGAAGATAATGACGAGGTGCGCGCGGCGCGCAGTTTTTACAATGCCGGGCGTAAGGCTTACAGCCGTGCGCAGGATCACATGCTGCCTGCCGGCGCTGGTTCGGGCATCAGCATGTTGGCGTCGCGTACGATGACCCAGTTGCCGCCGGCTTGTTTTTGAAGGAAGGAAAGTGCATCGCCCGAGCGGCGCATCGGCAAGCCTGTTTTGGTGGGCGTGATGGTCACCGTCAGATGCGTCCAGCAGTAGGCGGAATCGCCGACCACGCGCACTTCCCTGACCTCGCTGCGGGCATCGATACGGTAATGCTGCAGCCCCTTTTCAAATACCGCCATGAAGGCATCCCGGCCGCGCAGCGGCGCCTGGCACGGCGTCAGGAAAACGACGTCGTCGGCCATCAGCAGGCGCAAGCGCTCGACGTCGCCGTCGGCGGAGGCTTCGATCCAGCTTGCGATCAGGTTGCGGATGGCTTGTTCATCATCGTGCATCGCTCAGGCTCCCTCTCCGTTTCCCGGCCATGCCGCGCACAGCAGTTGCGGCACGATGTCGCCAGCCTTGCCGCGCAAGACATGGCGCGCGAATCCGTCATGCATGGTGGCTTCCGGATTGATCTGGATGACAACCCGCCCGCACGACTGCGCATAGCGCGGCAGGCTGGCGGCCGGCTCGACCAGGCTGGACGTGCCGATGCAGAAGAAAACATCCGCATGCTCGGACAGGTCCGCCGCGCGGTGCCATGCCGGCGCCGTCAGGGATTCGCCGAACCAGACCACGCCCGGGCGCAGCATCCCGTCGCAATGGGCGCAGCGCGGCGGAATATCTGAGGTTGGCGTCGTCAGGACGGCCGGCTTCCGGCATTGGAAGCAGAAGTTGTTCCAGATATTGCCATGCAATTCGATGACATCAGTGCTGCCAGCCCGGTGATGCAAGCCGTCGACGTTCTGGGTAATCATGGTAACGCGCGGGACCAGCCGCTCGAGCGCGGCGATAGCCAGATGTGCCGCATTGGGCTGCAGGTTGCGCATGAGGTCGCGGCGCCATTCGTACCATTTCCAGACGGTGGCGGGGTCGCGCCGGAACGCTTCCGGCGTGGCCAGGTCTTCGGCCCGGAAGTTGGCCCACAATCCAGTCTGCGCATCACGAAAGGTTGGAATGCCGCTCTCGGCAGAGACGCCTGCGCCAGTAAATACGGCAATGTGACGTGCGCCACGCAGCTTGTCCAGCAAGTCAGGATCAAAATGCATCGCCGCACCGGGAAGGAAATGTGGAGTTATCCAGTATAACGCCAGAGTTCCGCCGCCGGAACGGCAAGGGCGTGCCCTATTCGGCGCAGGCGCCGGCCGGTGTAGCTGCCGGCTCGTTGCCCGCCTGCGCGCGCGGGCGCTGCGCCAGCATGACGACCGCCAGCAATACCATGGCACCGCCGACGAGCTGATTGAGGCTGACCGATTCGCCCAGAAAGGCGACACCGAGACAGATCGTGATCACCGGCTCCAGTGTCGAAATGATCGATGCCTTGGACGCCCCGATGTACTTGATGCCGATGAGGAAAGTCCCGATCGCGATTACCGTGGAAAACAGCGCAATCGCGCCCACGGCCAGCCATGCGGCAACGCCGCCGGGCAGCGCCGAATTCCCGGCCGCCGCGAACATGCCATTACCGACGGCCGCCGATGCCATCACGACCAGCGTTGCCGCCAGCGGGTCGGCGTGTTGCGTCAGGCGCCCGCCGATCACGATATACACTGAATAAATGCAGGCAGCCAGGATGCCGAGCGCAATTCCGAATGGCTGTCCCTGGAGATCGCCGCCCAGCGTGATGGCCAGGCCAGCGATCGCCAGCACCAGCAGGGTCAAGGTGCGACGGTCCAGTTTCTCCCAGCCAAACGCCACTGCGAACAAGGTCACCAATACCGGGTAGATATACAAAAGCAAGCCGACCAGGCCGCTGCTGGCATACACGAGCGCCGTGAAATAGCTTTGCGACTGCGCCGTGTAAAGCGCGCCCATGAGCACAAAGCCGGCCAGCGCCCGTCCGCGCGGCAACGGCAGCCGCTTGAACCAGACCAGCGGCGCCAGGATCGCCACCGCCAGCAGGAAGCGCAAGGCCAGCAGCATGGAGGGCGTGACGCCGGCCGCATAGGCAATCTTGGCAAACAGGGCGATGCTGCCAAAACCGAGGGCGGACAGCAGGACGAGGACGACGGCAAATTGGCGGGACATGGTCAGGTCGGATCAAGAGCAAATCAAATTGGGGGTAACCCAGTGTATTTGACTTGTCTTCGCAAGAACAAACCAATATTCTTGCTGGATAGCCCCAAATATTTTAGGCCTTCCATTTTCCCCCATGCTCAGCCGCCTGCCTCCCCTGCCCGCCGTGCGCGCTTTCGAAGCAGCCGCCCGCCTCGGCGGCTTTCAAAGCGCAGGAGAAGAACTGCATGTTTCCGCCGGCGCTGTCGCCCACCAAGTGAAACAATTGGAAAGCTGGCTGGGCGTGTCGCTGTTTCAGCGCCTGCCGCGCGGCGTGACGCTCACGCCGGCCGGCCGGCAATATGCGGCAGCGCTGCAACCGCTGCTGACGAGCCTGGCCGAAGTCTCGGATGCCGTCAGGCGCCAGGGCGACGAACGGGTGGTGACGGTCACCTCGGTGCCGTCGCTGGTGGCGCGCTGGCTGATGCCGCGCCTGGGGCGCCTGCGCGAACAGCACCCGGAGATCGACATGCGCGTGCTCGCCTCGCTGCATCCGGTCGATTTTGTGCGCGAAGGCGTGGATGTCGCCATCCGCCTTGGGCGCGGCCCCTACCCGGGCTTGCAGGCGGACCTGCTGCTGGAAGAATGGTTTTCGGCGGTATGCAGCCCGGCTTTCAAGGCGACGGCGCCCGAGCTGCGCACGCCGGCCGACCTGCTGCGCTATCCGCTGCTGCACGACGAAGTGGAAATGCGCATTCCGGACGAAATCTCCTGGGCGCGCTGGTTCAAGGAATTCGGTATTACGTATACCGGCGGCACCCGGCCGAGCTTTTCGCATACCTACCTGACGCTGGAAGCGGTGGCCAACGGCCAGGGTGTGGCGATCGCGGCCGAGCCATTCATCGCCGAGGATCTGCGCAGCGGCAAACTGGTGCGTCTGTTCGAGCAGCGCGTGCCGGGGCCTTACCGCTTTCATCTGCTGCGCCTGCCCGAGGCCGAAGCGCGGCCGGCGGTCAAGGCGTTCTGCGACTGGATCAAGGCGGAAGCGCAGGCCGAGCGCGGCTGATAGATCAGTCCTCGTATTTGCCGGCGGCGATGATGCGCAACACGCTGCGGTAAAACAGATAGGCGGCGCCGTACCACATGCGCTTGTACCAGGGGATGTTCGCGTAATCCTTGAGGCGGACCTCGATGCCGTCGGCCACGCCGTGCTCGATATGGCTGCGCAAGTTGTGCACAAAGCCTGCATCGCGGATCACCACGTTGGCCTCCTGGTTCACCAGCAAACTGAGCCCATCCCAGTTGCTGGAACCGACCGTCGCCCAGTCGTCGTCGACAACGGCGACCTTGCCGTGCAATTGCGTCTTGCGGTATTCGACCACCTTCACGCCGCTCTTGAGCAGCTTTGGATAGAGCGAGTGCGCCACGGCGTCCTGGATGCGGAACTGGCCGACGCCCAGCAGCAAGGTCACCTCCACGCCGCGCAACGCGGCCTGGGCCAGCGCGCGCCGCAGTTTGCGGCCCGGCGCGAAATACGGCGTGACTAGGAACGCGCTCTTGCGCGCGCCGCCGAGCGCCTTCAGGTAAGACTTCTGGATCGTGTGCCGGTTGCGCAGGTTGTCGCGCACCACGAGCGCGGCCACCATCGGATTTTCGTGGCGCTGCATGGCGATGAGCCACTTGTCGCGAAACTTTTCCCAGCGATAGCGCAGGTTCAGGCCGCCCAGCAGCATCCACTGCATCTCGACTTCCAAGTGGATGTGCGCGACCAGCGGCCCGGCAATCTGCACTGCGAAGTCCCAGCGCGGCGCGGGCAGGATCACGTCATAGTCGAAATCGCAGCGCAAGTCATAGTTGATATTGAGGCCCCCGAGGAAAGCCAGCTCGCGGTCGACGACGCAAATCTTGCGGTGCAGCCGCGTGATGCCGCGGCGGAACCAGGAATTGAAGATGCGGTGATTGACATGCCCCAGCCGGAATTCCTGGTTCAGCAGAACGCACTGGCGGTGTCCCGTGCCGAGCCAGTCGGTGATCACGTTGACCGTCACGCCGCGGGCGGCTGCGCGCATGAGCGCAGCCTTGACCTCGTCGCCGGTTTCATCGGCGGCGAAGATATAGGTTTCCAGGTAGATTTCAGTTTTTGCCGCATCGACCGCGGCGATCAGCGCGGGGAAAAATTCGGCGCCGGAATGCAGCAGGGTGATGTTGTTATCGCCGGTAAAGAGTACCGAATGCATAGAACCTGACAAGGACGACGTTGCCATTCATTCTACATCGTCAGGTCGGCATACCCGTCACTTAAGCTCCAGGGAAGCGACGATCGGCGCATGATCGGACAGTTTCGCCCACAGCGGGCCGTGCAGCACTTGTGCCGCCTGCACCCTGAAACCGCGCACATAAATGCGGTCCAGCCGCAGCCAGGGCAAGGCCGCCGGAAAGGTGCGCGCCGGCTTGGTCATCACACCGCGCCCGCTGAGCATGCGCAGATAGGTGCCGAATCCACGGCTGGGCAAATCCTGGTCGAACACTTCGGTCACGCCGAGCCGGGCGCGCAGCGAATCGCTTAGCTGGTTAGTCCAGTCGTTGAAGTCGCCGGCGATGATGAGCGGCGCATCGGGCGGCGACGACGCCTCCACGGCGTCGATCAGCGCCGCGGTCTGCCGCTTTCTGCTGCGCGCGAACAGGCCGAGATGGATCACGTAGCAATGCACGTCGCACTGCTCCGTCTTGACCACACAATGCAGGATGCCGCGCGCCTCGAACGCGTGATCGGAGACATCCTGGTTGGTGGCGGTCACCAACGGGAAGCGGCTCAGCAGCGCATTGCCGTGATGACCATGATCATAGACGGCATTCATGCCATATGCCGCATAGTGCGAATCACCGGCGAGGAACTGATGCTGCCCTTGGTCCGGCCACAGCGCCGCATGCCGGGTCGCATACTTGTCGTGGCGCCCCTGGACTTCCTGCAAAAACAGAATGTCCGCCTCCATCGACACCAGTGCCTGCTTCAGCCCATGAATGCGCGGCATGCTGCCCAGGGTGCTGACCCCCTTATGGATGTTGTACGTCGCAATGCGAAGTTTCATGGCCTGATTTTAGACGCTATGCAACGAGGATAAAAGGAAGGATTTCAGCTCAGGAACGGCGGCTTCCCAAAACTTATCCTCAGACAATTTCAATAGCTGCATACATGTCGCGGCAACTGCAGGATGGCTTCCGCATTGGATGGCGAGAAACAATGATCAGCCGCCGCCCGGTACGGCAGCCACATATGATTAAGATGTTCGCGCGGTGCCAGTGTGATCGGGATATCGCGCGGCACCTGCAAGCCGAACACATGCTCCACGTTCCTGGTCACGCCCGGCGCGTAACGATGGCGCCAGACTGGATAGATTTCATAGACATTGGAAAGTTGCCAGTCGCGCAAATTATCCAGGGCGACTTCCGTCGGCTTCAGCGTCGCATCGGGAGGACATTCGACAACCCGAATCCCGGTTTCCTCGAACACCTCGCGCCTTGCGGTTTGCGGCAAGGGTTCATCCAAGGCATCCTTGGAACCGGTCACCGATTGCCAGTAGCCGGGCTTGTCGGCGCGCTCGATCAGCAACACGTCGAGCGCCGGGCTATAAATGACGACCAGGACGGATTCAGGAATCTTGAAAGGCTTGTTCATTCGTCATGCATGCAATGGCTAAAACCTCGGGAACCAAGCCATGATCATACCTGCTCAAAAGCAAAAAGGCGCCGGAAGCGCCTTTTTGCTTTGTCGGGAACGGCGAGCTTACGCCTTGGCTGCCGGTTCCACGTTACGCAAGCGGATGTGCAGCTCGCGCAACTGCTTCTCGTCGACTTCCGACGGAGCCTGGGTCAGCAGGCACTGTGCACGCTGCGTCTTCGGGAACGCAATCACGTCGCGGATCGACTCGGCGCCGGTCATCATGGTGACGATGCGGTCCAGGCCGAATGCGAGGCCGCCGTGCGGCGGCGCGCCGTATTGCAGCGCGTCGAGCAGGAAGCCGAACTTGAGCTGCGCTTCTTCGGCATCGATCTTGAGCGCACGGAACACCTTGCTCTGCACTTCTGCGCGATGAATACGGACCGAGCCGCCACCCAGCTCCCAGCCGTTCAGCACCATGTCGTACGCCTTGGCCAGCGCCTTGCCCGGATCGGATTCCAGCAAGTCTTCATGACCGTCCTTCGGCGACGTGAACGGATGGTGCGCGGCGACGTAACGCTGGCCGTCTTCGTCATATTCGAACATCGGGAAGTCGATCACCCACAGCGGCTTCCAGCTGTCCTCGAACAAGCCGTTCTTCTTGCCGAAGTCGCTGTGGCCGATCTTCACGCGCAAGGCGCCGATCGCATCGTTGACAACCTTGGACTTGTCGGCGCCGAAGAAAATCAGATCGCCGTCCTGCGCACCGGTCTTCTCGATGATCGCCGCCAGCGCCGCGTCGTGGAGGTTCTTGACGATCGGGGACTGCAGGCCGTCACGGCCCTTGGCCTTTTCATTGACCTTGATGTAAGCCAGCCCCTTGGCGCCGTAGATCGCGACAAACTGGGTGTAGGCATCGATCTCGGAGCGCGGCATCGCGCCGCCGCCCGGCACGCGCAGGCCGACCACGCGTCCGCCTTCCATGGTGGCCGCTGCCGAGAACACCTTGAAGTCGACATCCTTCATCACGTCGGTCAGTTCGGTGAACTGCAGCTTGACCCGCATGTCGGGCTTGTCGGAGCCGTACAGGCCCATCGCTTCCGAATATTGCATGACCGGGAACGGATTCGGCAGGTCGATGTCGAGCGTGTTCTTGAACACGCCGCGGATCATGCCTTCGAACAGGTCACGGATTTCCTGCTCGCCCATGAACGAGGTTTCGCAGTCGATCTGCGTGAATTCCGGCTGGCGGTCGGCGCGCAAGTCTTCGTCGCGGAAGCACTTGGTGATCTGGTAGTAACGGTCGAAGTTGGCGACCATCAGCAACTGCTTGAACAGCTGCGGCGACTGCGGCAGCGCAAAGAAGTTGCCCGGGTTGACGCGCGACGGCACTAGGTAGTCGCGTGCACCTTCCGGCGTCGACTTGGTCAGCATCGGCGTTTCGATGTCGATGAAGCCGTTCGCGTCGAGGAACTTGCGCACTTCCATCGTCACCTTGTAGCGCAGGCGCAGGTTGTTCTGCATCTGCGGGCGGCGCAAATCGAGCACGCGGTGCGTCAGACGGGTGGTTTCGGACAGGTTGTCGTCATCGAGCTGGAACGGCGGCGTGACCGAAGGATTGAGCACTTCGATCTGCTGGCACAGCACTTCGATCTTGCCGGACTTGAGGTTGGCGTTGGCGGTGCCTTCCGGGCGGTTGCGGACCAGGCCGGTGATGCGCAGGCAGAACTCGTTGCGCACGGCTTCCGCGGTCTTGAACACATCGGCGCGGTCCGGATCGCACACCACTTGCACCAGGCCTTCGCGGTCGCGCAGGTCGATGAAGATCACGCCGCCGTGATCGCGACGACGATGCACCCAGCCGCACACGCTGACGGTTTGACCGAGAAGCGCCTCAGTGACGAGGCCGCAATAATGAGTTCGCATTGACATGTTCAGTTTCCAGGTTTCAGATTCTTTGTAATGCTTCCACCACCTGTGACAGGCAGGGATGGAAGCCGGATATTAGACTGCCGTGATCAGGAATTGGGTGGAACCGCCTTCAGATTGGCTGACGCGGACGACGCTTGTTCAGGCGCAACCACTCCCATCGAAACAATATATTTCAAGGCCGCATCGACGCTCATATCGAGCTCGATGGTGTCCGCCTTCGGCATCATCAAGAAGAAACCGGAGGTGGGATTCGGCGTGGTCGGCACATATACGCTGACATAATCGCCGCGCAGATGGTTCTTCACGTCGCCGCCGGGCATGCCCGTCAAGAACGCAATCGTCCACGATCCTTCGCGCGGATACTGCACCAGCAGCGCCTTGCGGAAGGCATTGCCGGACGATGAAAACAGCGTGTCGGATACCTGCTTGACGCTGGAATAAATCGAGTTCACGACGGGAATGCGGCGCAGCAGCGCTTCCCACCAGTCGACCAGGCGCTTGCCGATGAAATTGCGCGTCAACAGACCGGTCAGGAACACGAACAGCACCGTCAGTACGGCGCCGACGCCGGGCACATGAACGCCCAACAGCGCCCCCGGCCGCCACTTCTCTGGCAGCAGCAACAGCGACTGATCCATCGTGCCGATGACGAGGTTGAGCACCCACAGCGTGATGGCCAGTGGAACGAGAATCAGCAAGCCGGTGACGAAATATTTACGCATGGTCTTCGTGAACGAGAGGCGTTCGCAGCGCCTCTCTGATGTCGATTAAGCAGCCGACTTGGTGTCGGAGGCGCCGCAGCTCGCGCCGCACCCGGTACCGCAGGAAGCGCTCTCACTGGCCGGCGCGGGAGTGCTCGCCGGCGACGCGGTACTGCCGCCGCCGTTCTTGAAATCGGTGGCATACCAGCCCGTGCCTTTCAACTGAAAGCCAGCCGCGGTAAGCTGCTTCTTGAATGTACTCTTTTCGCACGACGGGCACTCGGTCAACGGCGCGTCAGAGACTTTTTGCAATACATCTTTCGTAAAACCACATGTTTCGCAGCGATATGCATAAATCGGCATAGGAAACCCTCGCAAAAATCATCCAAAACCCTGAATTATAAAGGTTTTTCGCCAGCTTTTGCGCCAATGCACATTTAGAAGCGTATGCCACTCGGGATCGCCCACCGCAACGACGTCCGGAGGCCCGGACGGCGCCTTGCTCATCCGGCCACGCCGTTCAACAGCAGGCATCCCGGCCGGGAATTGGAGCGCCATCTTACATCTTACCTCCAAGAAACTTCCGTGTCTTACGCGTGCAAGCCCGTGACCGGCTGGCGCGGTTCATGGCGGTTCTTCAGTACCTGCGGCATGAGCGATCCCAGGACCATGCCGCAGAAGGCGGCGATCAGTCCGGCTAACTGCCCCGGAAACTGTTCACTCAGGCTTGTAACTTGCGGGAAGAAAAGAATCCAGGTACCGACGCCGGCGCCAAGCGAAAAAATCGCTCCCTGCGTCGTCGCGCGCCGCCAGTACAGCCCCATCACGAGCGGCACGAAAGCACCGACCAAGGTCACCTGATAAGCGGCCGACACCAGCTCATAGATCGACGTCCCCTTCATGGCAATAGCGTAGGTCAGCACGAGCATGGCGAACACGACAAGCGTGCAACGCATGGCGAACAACTGCTGCCGGTCGCTCATGTGCGGGCGCAGGTTTTTCAGGATGTTTTCGACGAAGCTGGTGGAAGGCGCCAGTAGCGTGGCCGAAGACGTGCTCTTGATGGCCGACAGCAGCGCGCCAAAGAAAAAGATTTGCATCACGAGCGGCATCTTGGTCATGATGAAGGTGGGCAGCAGGCGCTGATAATCGCTTTTCGCCAGATCGAGCGCGCCGTCGCCCATAACTACGACGGCGGAGGCGACGATGAACATCGGCACGAAGGCGAACAGAATGTAGCTCGCGCCGCCGATAATGGCGCCGGTGCGTGCGGTTGAAGCATCCTTGGCCGACATGACGCGCTGGAACACGTCCTGTTGCGGAATGCTGCCCAACATCATCGTCAATCCCGACCCGATGAAAAATACCGTGTCAGTGAAGGTCGGCTGCGGCAGGAATTTCCACAGATTGGACTGGGCCGCCAGCGTGAACACCTTGTCGGAACCGCCGGCCAGGTCGGCGGAGAAAAAGGCGATGACGCTTAGGCCAATCACCAGCACGATCATTTGAATGAAATCGGTCCACGCCACGGCCAGAAAACCGCCGATCACGACATAGACCAGCACGGCCAGGGTACCGACGATCATGCCGGCCGTCTCCGACATGGCGCCGTTTGTGAGCACCGAAAACACCAGGCCGAGCGCCGTGATCTGCGCCGCCACCCAGCCCAGGTAGCTCACGATGATCGCAACGGAACAAAACACTTCCACGCCCTTGCCGTAGCGCTGGCGATAGAAGTCGCCGATGGTCAGCAGGTTCTGCCGATACAGCCGGACGGCGAAGAACATGCCCACCAGGATCAGGCAGGTGCCGGCGCCGAACGGATCTTCGACGATGGCATTCAAGCCGCCCTGCACAAACCGCGCCGGAATGCCCATGACCGTTTCAGCACCAAACCAGGTGGCAAACGTCGTCGTTACGACCATGATCAGCGGCAGGCTGCGACCGGCCACGGCAAAGTCACTGGTATTGCGGATCCGCGTGCCCGCCCAAACGCCCAGCGCCAGCGTACCCAACAAGTACAGCACGACAAAGGAAATCAGCGTGTAGTTCATCGACGTATGCTCCGGGCGAAAAATCGGCTCATTATAATGAAGACTTTTTGTCGGTTAATGACTTTTCGTTGGCTGCATGAGCCTGGCCGCAGGCGGGATTACATCGGCAGAATCACGGCCGGCGGCGCCAAACCTGCCAACGCTCCTTGCCGGCAAAAACTGGAACGGAATCCGTGACCGCTTCGTCTGCAATGCGGTCGAAATGCGGCTTGAGCAGCGCTTCAAGCCCGCTCGGTGTCATGCCGAATGGCGGCCCCTTGGGCGCATCGTCAAAATAGAAGAACCCGGCCAACAGGCCGCCAGGCGCCAGCAACTCTGCCCAACGCGCGGCGACAGCCGGCCAGAGCCGGCGCGGCAAGGCGCAAAGGAAGGCGCGCTCGTAGATCAGATCGACCGGGCGGGGCGGCACAAATTCGAAGAAATCGGCCTGCACCACCCGCTCGCCCCAGCGCCCCAGCATGGCGCGCGCGGCGTCGACCGCCACCGGGGAAAAATCGATCGCGGTCACGTCCCATCCAGCCTCGGACAAATACGCCGCTTCATACGCGCTGCCGCAGCCGGGAATCAGCGTAGTGTATGGCCGTGCCGCCTGCGCAACAAATTGCCGCAGCGCGGCAGGCACGGCACCGAGATCCCATGGCGTGAAGCGCTGCGCGAAACGCTCGGACCAGAAATCCGATGCGGCTGGATCACGGGATGCGAATTCCGGCATGTCACCACCACATAAAGTGATACCAACGGTTCAGTATTTGCGCGGCGGCGATTCCCACGGCCAGGCCGCCGCCGAAATACACGCCAAAGCCCAGCAGCCGGTTGGTGCGCCGCTGCTCGGCGATCAGCTCTTTGAGCAGTTCGTTGTTTTGCCGCGGCGGCTGCTCTGCCTGGGCCTGCAACGCCTGATGAACCAGACGCGGCAACTGCGGAATTAGCTTGTTGTAGTGCGGCGCCTCTTCCTTCAGGCGAGCGACCAGACCGCGCCAGCCGATCTGCTCCTGCATCCAGCGCTCCAGATAGGGCTTGGCGGTTTTCCACAGGTCGAGGTCGGGGTCGAGCTGACGGCCCAGGCCTTCGATATTGAGCAGGGTTTTCTGCAGCAGCACCAGTTGCGGCTGAACTTCGACATTGAACCGGCGCGACGTCTGGAACAGGCGCAGGAGCACCTGGCCGAACGAAATGTCGCGCAGCGGGCGGTCGAAGATCGGTTCGCAGCAGGCGCGCACCGCAGACTCCAGCTCGTCGACCCGGGTTTCCCTGGGCGCCCAGCCCGATTCGATATGCGCCTCGGCCACGCGCTTGTAGTCGCGCCGGAAGAACGCCAGAAAATTCTGCGACAGGTAGTCCTTGTCATAGTCGGTCAGCGTGCCGACGATGCCGAAGTCGAGTGCGATATAGCGGCCGAAGGTGGCCGGGTCGGTTGACACCAGGATATTCCCCGGATGCATATCGGCATGGAAGAAGCCATCGCGGAACACCTGGGTGAAAAAGATTTCGACACCGTCGCGCGACAGCTTCTTGATGTCCACGCCTTCGGCAACCAGGCGGTCGATCTGCGAGATCGGGATGCCGCGCATGCGCTCCATCACGATCACCGAGGTCGAACAGTAGTCCCAGAACATCTCTGGCACGATCAGCAAGTCCGAGCCCATGAAGTTGCGCCGCAGTTGGCTGGCATTGGCCGCCTCGCGCATCAGGTCGAGCTCGTCATGCAGGTACTTGTCGAATTCGGCGACCACTTCCTTGGGCTTCAAGCGGCGGCCGTCGGCCCACAGGGCCTCGACCCAGCCAGAGGTGATCTTCATAAGAGCGATGTCGTCGTCGATCGAGCGCCGCATGCCGGGACGCAGTACCTTGACCGCGACTTCGGTGCCATCCTTGAGCGTGGCGAAATGCACCTGCGCGATCGAGGCCGAGGCCACCGGTTCGCGCTCGAAGCGGGCGAACAGCTGGTCCGGGTGGGCCCCGAGCGACTTCTTGATCTGCGCGATGGCGAGATTGGAGTCGAACGGCGGCACGCGATCCTGCAGCAATGCGAGTTCATCGGCGATATCGGCCGGCATCAGGTCGCGCCGGGTCGACAGCACCTGGCCGAACTTGACGAAGATCGGACCGAGCTCCTCCAGCGCCTGGCGCAGGCGCACGCCGCGCGGCTTTGAAATGTCACGCCAAAAGAATACCGCCGCGATGAACCTGGCGACGCGCGGCCGGGCCAGCCCCGCCATCGCGATATCGTCCCAGCCGTACTTGTATGCGACCCGGGCAATTTTCAGAACCCGCAAGAATTTGAAGAGCATTGGCGGCCTATCTCAGCGTCCGTTGAGGGTGAGTTTTTCGAGACGCTTGGCCAGGCGTTCGACGTCATCGCGCAGTTTCGACACTTCATCCGAAAAATCGGCAACCGCCTGCGGCCGCACCAATACCGGCTGCTCATCCAACAGGTATTCGGCCACGTTTTCCGCCAGCTTCTGCTGCGTCGATTTTGCCGCCTCCACCGCCGCCTTCACGCCTGCCACCACGCGGGTAGCGGGAATATCGCCGATCAGCCGTGCCAGGTCATCCTCGGCTTCCCAGCGCAGGCTCTGGCTCAGGCGCGAGATGGTATTGGCAAAATCGGCATCGCCCTCGATCTGCACGTACGAGAATGCGCGTTCGTGGTTTTGCATGATCAGCGGCAGGTCGGACATCTTCACGCGGATCGTCACGTTGGCCGCTTCGGCGGCCGGTGCCGCCTGCACCATGCCGTCGGCGGCGACTTTCAGCCGGACGGCGGTGAGGCCGCCGTCGAAATGGGCGATCTTGCCGGCGTGCCGGACAAGTTCGTTACGCGCCCATGCTTCCCGGGCCAGCAGGTGGTTGATCGTGGCGGAGACAGGAGTAGAGATCATGATGACAAAACAAAACCGCCCGTGGGATTCACGGGCGGTCCTAAGTTTACCAGTTTGCGCCAGCTTGCCTACGACAATTGTTGGATGCCGGCCAGTACCCAGCCGCCTTGGCCGGACAATGGTTTGGACAGGTTCCATATCTCGACGAACGGCGCGGCCGGCGCGTTTTCCGATTCCTTGATCATGCCGGAAAACCGCACGCTGGCCAGGTAGTCGCTGGCCGTTGTCTCGATGCCCAGCAGCTCCGCATCCAGCGACACCACGTCGGTGACATTGGGCGAGGCGCCGCGCTCCTGCAGCTGCAGGCGCAATTCGCCAAACATCTCGGGCGTCGTGAATTCGCGGATGTCGTTGATGTCGGCACGGTCCCAGGCCGCCTGCAGCCGGATGAAATATGTCTTGGCGTGACGCAGGAAAGCCGGCGCATCGAAGCCGGGCGGCACCTCCTGTGCGGCACCTGCGACCCGCTCGCCCTGGAAGGCCGCTGGCTGGTCCTGCTGCGCCAGGCGCGAACCGATTTCCGGCGTGCGCGGTGCCTGGTAGGCGCCGCCGGCATAGGCCGGCTCGCCATGCCCGCCATTCTTAGCGCGGAACAGGCGCATGAGAAGCACCACTGCCAGCACCAGCAAGCCGATCATCAGGACCGTGCCGATCAGCCCCGCCGCCGCGCCGCCCAGTCCGAAGTGGGATAGCAAGGCGCCGAGGCCAAGGCCGAGCAGCGTGCCGCCGAGAATATTGCGCCACGGGGTGGCCGGCTTCTGCGGCATGCTTTGCGGCGTATTCGATGGCGACGCCTGCCTTTGCTGGCTGTAATTCTGGTTCGATGGCGCGGGCGCCTGGCGGCTGTAACTCGGCGACTGCCGGCCAAACGAGCCGCCACCACCCAAGCGCTTTGCGTCAGCGTCGGAAACGACGACCGACATGGCACCCAATGCCAGCATCAATCCAATCAAAAAGCGTTTCATGCGACCTCCTGAGCCTACAGTTTGATTCCTGTATGCAGTGCGGCCACGCCGGCCGTCAGATTAAAGTACTCGACGCGCTCCAACCCAGCATCCTGCAGCATCTTTTTCAGGGTTTCCTGGTCGGGATGCATGCGGATCGATTCGGCCAGATAACGGTAGCTTTCCGAATCGTTCGCAATGCGCTTGCCCAGCCAGGGGAGCACGGAAAACGAATAAACGTCATACGGCTTTTGCAGCGGCTCCCACACCTTGGAAAACTCCAGCACCAGCAATTTGCCGCCCGGCTTGAGCACGCGCTGCATTTCCGAGAGCGCCACGTCCTTGTGCGTCATGTTGCGCAAGCCGAAGGCTACGGACACGCGATCGAAGTAATTGCTCGGGAACGGCAGTTTTTCCGCGTCACACAGCAAGGTGGGTGTCACCATGCCCTTGTTCAAGAGGCGGTCGCGGCCGACGCGCAGCATCGATTCGTTAATGTCGGTCAGCCAGACCTCGCCGGTCGGCCCCGCCTGCTTGGCGAACGCCTTGGCCAGGTCACCGGTGCCGCCCGCGATATCGAGCACCTTGAAGCCTGGCCGCACGCCGGCCTGGGCGATAGTAAATGTCTTCCACAGGCGATGCAGGCCGCCGGACATCAAGTCGTTCATCACGTCGTATTTCGATGCGACGGAGTGGAAAACCTGTGCAACCTTCTGCACCTTTTCTTCTTCGGGAACGGTTTGGTAACCGAAATGCGTGGTATTGGTCATGATGAAAGCCTGTTAGTCCAGGCGGCATTATACAAGTGCAGACAGAATGGCAAGCCTTACGTTCCCCGGACAAGGGAGAGATGACGGTTTCGCTTGCCTGGAATCAAGTTCAGGCAAGCGAAACGATCCTTAGTGATGTCCGCAGCCTTTCGCTGCCGACTCCATTGGCGCATCGCGCCCGGATTCGCGGGTAAATCCCGCTGTTTCCAGCCGCTTCAGGTAATCTTCCCAAAGCTGCGCCTGATGGGCGCCCAATGAGTGCAGATAATCCCACGTGTAGATGCCGGTATTATGGCCATCGGAAAAATGCGGCTGGATCGCATAGTTCCCGACCGGCTCCAGCGCAGTAAGCAGGACGTCGCGCTTGCCGGTTTGCAGCACTTCCTGTCCCGGGCCATGACCGCGCACTTCAGCCGAGGGCGAATAGACGCGCAAAAATTCGAACGGCAAGGAAAACGTTTCACCGGTGTCGAACGCGACTTCCAACATGCGCGATTTCGTGTGCGCCGTCAGCCCGGTCGGCGCCGGCGCCATCTTCTTGGAATCAGTCATCGTCACAGCAGCGATCCTTCAAAACGCGCCAGTATCGCTTCGCGCAGCTTCGGCACCAGCGCCCGGCGCTTTGTCAGGTCGGCTGACGCCGGCGTGCGCCTGACCTCGCCCCAGATCGGATTGGGGAAATGTGCATCGTCCTCGTAGCGCGGAATCACATGCCAGTGCACATGCGGCGTGACATTACCGAGGCTGGCGACGTTGATCTTGTCCGGGCGCATCACCTCGCGCACGGCTTCCTCAACTTGCCAGACAGCGGCGATCAGGATTGCGCGCTCGGCCGTCGACAGGTCTGTCATTTCCCGCACATGGGCATTCCAGATCACGCGACAAAAGCCGGGGTAATGCTCGTC
This sequence comes from Noviherbaspirillum autotrophicum, assembly GCF_000818395.1. GTDB lineage: Bacteria > Pseudomonadota > Gammaproteobacteria > Burkholderiales > Burkholderiaceae_D > Noviherbaspirillum > Noviherbaspirillum autotrophicum. The sequence continues at coordinate 3,204,819 of NZ_JWJG01000028.1, forward strand.
GTCCACCAGCACGATGCGGTAATTGTCATCCCGGTAGACGACGTCGCCGCCGGGATGGATGCACAGTTCGCAGGATTGTTTTGGCATGGATTCTTACACTAATACGCGTTCGATACCGCCGTTGTTGGCGCGCGCCACATATTCCGGCATCCAGTTCTCGCCAAGCAGGTACTTCGCCATTTCGATCACGATGTAATCGGCCGTCGTATCGGCATCTTCGTTATAGCGGAGCAAGCCTTGCAGGCAAGACGGGCAAGACGTCAGAATCTTGACGTCGCCGGTGAAACCGTCGGCGCGCAGCTTGTCCGCGCCCTTGCGCATTTCCTCTTCCTTACGGAAACGCACTTGGGTGGAAATATCGGGACGCCCGATACCGAAGGTACCCGACTCGCCGCAGCAGCGCTCGTTCTTCTCGACCTTGTGCCCATCGGCTGTGGTGATGAGCGCATTGACGGTTTTCATCGCGTCCTGCTGTTTCATCGGCGTGTGGCACGGCTCGTGATACATGTAGCGCACCCCGCCCACGCCTTCCAGCTTCACGCCTTTTTCGAGCAGATATTCGTGGATGTCGATGATCCGGCAACCAGGGAAAATCTTCTCGAATTCATAGCTCTGCAACTGGTCGTAACAGGTGCCGCACGATACAACGACCGTTTTGATGTCGAGATAGTTCAATGTGTTGGCAACACGATGGAACAACACGCGGTTGTCCGTGATCATCTTCTCCGCCTTGTCGTACTGCCCGTTGCCGCGCTGCGGGTAGCCACAGCATAGATACCCGGGTGGCAGCACGGTCTGCACGCCGACATGCCACAGCATCGCCTGCGTCGCCAGACCGACTTGCGAGAACAGGCGCTCCGAGCCGCAGCCCGGGAAGTAGAACACGGCTTCCGTGTCGGCCGTGGTGGTCTTCGGATCGCGGATGATCGGGACGATCTTGTCGTCCTCGATATCGAGCAGGGCGCGCGCCGTTTTCTTCGGCAGGTTGCCCGGCATCTTCTTGTTGATGAAGTGGATCACCTGCTCCTTGACCGGCGGCTTGCCGTGCGTGGCCGGAGGCGCCTTGGTCTGCTTCTTCGCAAATTTCTTCAGCACGTCGTTGGCCAGGCGCTGCGCCTTGAAACCGATGCCGGTCATCGCTGCGCGGGTGGCGTTGATGGTCGCCGGGTCCGTCGCGTTCAGGAAGAACATGGCAGCAGCCGTGCCGGGCTTGAACGATTTCTTGTCCATCTTGCGCAGCAGGTTGCGCATGTTCATCGACACATCGCCGAAATCGATATCGACCGGGCAGGGATTGACGCATTTGTGGCAGAGCGTGCAGTGATCGGCCACGTCCTCGAATTCTTCCCAGTGCTTGATCGACACGCCGCGGCGGGTCTGCTCTTCATACAGGAAGGCCTCGACCAGCAGCGACGTCGCGAGGATCTTGTTGCGCGGCGAGTACAGCAGATTGGCGCGCGGCACGTGGGTGGCGCACACCGGTTTGCATTTGCCGCAACGCAGACAATCCTTCACGCTGTTGGCAATCGCGCCGATATCGCTTTGCTGCATGATCAGCGATTCATGCCCCATCAGGCCGAACGACGGCGTGTATGCGTTGCGCAAATCGGCCGGCATGTCGGGATCGTTGAGCAGCTTGCCCTTGTTGAAGCGACCTTCGGGGTCGACCCGCTTCTTGTAATTGCGGAATTCGCCGATCTCTTCCTCGGTCAGGAATTCCAGCTTGGTGATGCCGATGCCGTGCTCACCGGAGATCACGCCGTTCAGCGAACGTGCCAGCACCATGATGCGGGCCACCGCGGCGTGCGCATCCTGCAGCATTTCATAGTGATCGGAGTTAACCGGGATATTGGTGTGCACGTTACCGTCGCCGGCGTGCATGTGCAGCGCCACGAACACGCGGCCGCGCAGCACGCGCTTATGGATCGCGCTGCATTCGTCAAGGATCAGCTTGAACGCGCCGCCGTTGAAAATCTGGCGCAGCTGCGCACGCACTTCCGCCTTCCACGACACGCGGATCGTGCGATCCTGTACCACATGGAAGACGGCGGCATCGGGCTGACGGCCCAGACGCTCGTCGATCCAGGTCATCGGCACCTGCAGCACCGCCAGCTCGTCCCTGGCCGCCTGCAACGGCTTGTCGAGCTGGGTCAGCAGGAAGGTCCAGCGCGCGTGCGTCAGGTCCACCAGTTGCAGCGCCTGCGCGACGCGGTCGCCCAGCAATTCTTCCGGCGGAATGTCGTTGGCGTCCGCGTCTTCGTTCTTGCCCAGCGGCAGATGACTGCTGGCGAGGAAGCTGCGCAACTCGGCCAGCAACTGCAGCTTGTTCTTGATTGACAGTTCGATATTGATGCGTTCGATGCCGTCGGTGTATTCGCCCATGCGGTTCAGGGGAATCACGACGTCTTCGTTGATCTTGAACGCATTGGTATGCTTGGCGATCGCGGCGGTCCGTGCGCGGTCGAGCCAGAATTTCTTGCGCGCTTCCGGGCTGACCGCAACGAAGCCTTCACCGACTCGGGCATTCGCCATGCGAATCACTTCGGAGGCCGCGCGCGCGACCGCTTCATCGTCGTCGCCGACGATATCACCAAACAGCGCCATTTTCGGCAGCACGCCGCGCTTGGACTTGGTTGCGTAGCCGACCGCGCGCAAATAGCGCTCGTCGAGGTGTTCCAGGCCGGCCAGGATGGCGCCGCCCTTCTTTGCCTCGGCATCGAGATAATCCTTGATTTCCACAATCGATGGAATCGCGTCGCGCGCCTGGCCGAAAAATTCGAGGCAGACCGTGCGCACGTGCTTCGGCATCTTGTGCAGGATCCAGCGCGCCGATGTGATCAAGCCGTCGCAGCCTTCCTTCTGCACGCCCGGGAGACCGGCCAGGAATTTGTCGGTGACGTCCTTGCCGAGCCCCTCCTTGCGGAAGCGCCTGCCTTCGATTTCCAGGTATTCCGTCTTGAACGGCTTGTTGTTCCGGCCCCTCTCGCCCGGATGCGTCCACTCCAGCTTGAACTTTGCCACCGGCGCATCGTGGATCTTGCCGAGGTTATGCTCCAGGCGCGTGACTTCCAGCCAGTCGCCATTCGGGTCGACCATGCGCCAGCTGGCCAGGTTGTCGAGCGCCGTGCCCCACAACACGGCCTTCTTACCGCCGGCATTCATGGCGACGTTGCCGCCGATGCAGGATGCTTCAGCCGAAGTCGGGTCGACGGCGAACACGAAGCCCGCCTTTTCGGCGGCATCGGACACGCGCTTGGTGACCACGCCCGCGCCGGTATAGATCGTCGCGTAAGGCCGGTCGACGCCAGGCAGCGTTGTCATTTCCACCGCGCCGAGCTGCTCCAGCTTTTCTGTATTGATAACGGCCGAAAGCGGCGTCAGCGGCACGGCGCCACCGGTGTAGCCGGTGCCGCCACCGCGCGGGATGATAGTCAGCCCCAATTCGATACAGGCCTTTACCAGGCCGGCCATCTCGTCTTCGGAATCCGGCGTCAACACAACGAACGGATATTCGACGCGCCAGTCAGTCGCGTCGGTCACGTGCGACACGCGCGACAGGCCGTCGAACTTGATGTTGTCCTTGGCGGTATAGCGGGCCAGGGTCTTGTTGGCGCGCTTGCGCAAATCGTACGTGCGTCGGAACTCCTCGGCGAAATCCGCAACGGCTTTCCTTGCCGCTTTCACCAAGATCTCGACATTCGCACTGCGGCGTTTCGCATGCGCATCGCCGGCGTCGGCCAGATCGGTGGACAGGCGTCGCTTCTCGACTTCACTCAAGCGGTGATTGAGCGCGTCGATCAGGTCCTGGCGCCGCTTCGGATTGTCGAGCATGTCATCCTGCAAATACGGATTGCGACGGACCACCCAGATATCGCCCAGCACCTCGTACAGCATGCGTGCGGAGCGGCCGGTCTGGCGTTCGCCGCGCAGCTCGTGAAGGATGCGCCACGACTCTTCGCCCAACAGGCGAATGACGATTTCGCGATCGGAAAACGAGGTGTAGTTGTAAGGAATTTCGCGCAGGCGCGTCGGTGCGGTGCCGCTCGGGGCATCAGAAAGCAGAGCTTGGATTTGTGCGGGGGCGTTCATTAAAAATAGTAGTACTAACCCTTAAAGGTGCATTTTAGCGTATTGCAATGCACCGGGCGGAAACAGCCTTACTTCTCATGCGGCCAAAAAGAGTGCGCAGTATGCTTGCAAAAATAATATTCCCACTAAAACAATGCCACTTGTCGGAGAAATGCAACAGAATTGATTGCAATATTTGCAATCGTGTTTGTATGGATGAGGGCTAGCCGGCCGTTATGCGAGCCAGCTGGCCATCCGATGCCAAAATCCGTCCGGCACGTACAGCAGCAGCGACGTAATCGTCACATAGCGCAGGAACTTCCCCGCCGCCATGTACAGCACGCACGGCCAGAACGGCAGCTTGAGCCAGCCGCCAAGAGTGCATAACGGATCGCCCACGCCGGGCAACCACGACAGCAGCATGGCCCTGGCACCGAAGCGCTCCAGCCATGTGAACCAGTGCGTCGCGCGCTCCCTGGCAAACGCCTGCTTGGCGCCATAGCCCATCCAGTAATCGACCACGCCGCCGAGCGTATTGCCGAGCGTCGCAACCAGGATAGCCGGCCACAGCAGGGCGGAATTGGCCTTGGCCACGGCAAAGACCGCTGGCTCCGAGCCCATCGGCAGCAAGGTGGCCGAGACGAAGCTGATGAGGAACACCGAGGTCAGGACGATGTCGGGAATGGCCAGAACGCCCATCAGCCAGCGGATTGCGGATTCGATCATCGATTGTAGAAAAACGAGATTCCGGGCGCGCGTCGCACGGATATGAGAAAGCGGCGCCAAAAATTCACCGGCCCAGTCCATTATAATGTCCCGCTCGGCATGCCATTTTATTCCAGCGCATGCCAATCACAGCCAAGCCATGACTACCGACTACCTAAAGAAAATCCTGACCGCCCGCGTCTACGATGTCGCCGTAGAATCCCCCCTCGAATTCGCCCCCACGCTCTCGCAGCGCATGGGAAACCAGATTTACCTGAAGCGCGAAGACATTCAAAGCGTGTTCAGCTTCAAGCTGCGCGGCGCCTATAACAAGATGGCGCAACTGACGCCGGCTCAACTGAAGCACGGCGTCATTTGCGCCTCGGCAGGCAACCATGCGCAAGGCGTTGCGCTGGCGGCGTCCAAGCTGGGCTGCCGCGCGGTGATCGTGATGCCGACCACCACGCCGCCGGTCAAGATCGAGGCAGTCAAGGCGCGCGGTGGCGAAGTCGTGCTGCACGGCGACTCCTATACCGACGCCTACAATCACGCCCTCACCTTGGAAAAGAAGGAAAAGCTCACCTTCGTGCACCCGTTCGACGATCCGGACGTGATCGCCGGCCAGGGCACGATTGCCATGGAAATCCTGCGCCAGCATCCGGGGCCGATTCACGCGATTTTCGCCGCCATCGGCGGCGGAGGATTGATTTCCGGCGTAGCGGCTTTCGTGAAGGCGGTGCGCCCCGACATCAAGGTGATCGGCGTGCAATCGACCGACTCCGACGCCATGGCGCGCAGCATCAAGGCGGGGCGCCGCGTCACCCTGCCGGATGTCGGCCTGTTCTGCGACGGCACGGCCGTCAAGCTGGTCGGCGAGGAGACTTTCCGCCTGACGAAAAAATATGTCGACGACATCATCCTGGTCGACACCGACGCAGTATGCGCTGCGCTAAAGGACGTGTTCCAGGACACACGCAGCATCCTCGAGCCGTCCGGTGCGCTGGCACTGGCCGGCGCCAAGGAATATATCGAGCGCGCCAAGGCAAGCAAGAAGCCGATCAAGAATGAGACGCTGGTCACCATCGCCTGCGGCGCCAACATGAATTTCGACCGCCTGCGCTTCGTCGCGGAGCGCGCCGAAGTCGGCGAAGCGCGCGAAGCCGTGTTCGCCGTGACGATTCCGGAAGAGCGCGGCAGCTTCAAGCGCTTCTGCGAACTGATCGGTCCGCGCAACGTGACTGAATTCGTCTACCGCATCAGCGATGAAAAAGAAGCGCATGTGTTCGTCGGCCTGCAGATTTCCAGCCGTGACGAACCCGGCAAACTCACCAAGAACTTCGAGAAGCACGGGTTCCGCTCCACCGACCTGACGCATGACGAACTGGCCAAGCAGCACATCCGCCATCTGGTCGGCGGCAAGAGCCCGCTCGCGCATGACGAGTTGTTGTACCGGTTTGAATTTCCGGAGCGTCCGGGTGCGCTGATGCGCTTCCTCGACAGCATGGCGCCGAACTGGAACATCAGCCTTTTCCATTACCGGAATCAGGGCGGCGATGTCGGGCGCATCCTGGTCGGCCTGCAGGTACCGAAGAAGGAAATGAAGGCGTTCCGTGAATTCCTGTCGACGCTGGGCTATCGCAACTGGGACGAAAGCGATAATCCGGCATACAAACTGTTCCTGTAAGCGCGGCATGCAGTCCGCATTGCTGGCAAGCCCATTGCGGCTTGCCAGCAGAACCGCCCGCTTGGCATGCTGTCATACCAGAAGTTGCCGACCGATCAATCTCGTCATGGCGAATCCGCCATCCATGCCATGAGCACCAACAACCTCCCCGAAGCCTCGCCGCTGGGCAAACCAACCGCGTACCAGGCTGAATACGCCCCGTCGCTGCTATTCCCCATCCCGCGGCAATCGAAACGCGAAGAAATCGGGATTACCGGCACCCTGCCCTTTTTCGGCGTCGACATCTGGAACGCGTACGAAGTGTCATGGCTGAATTTGCGCGGCAAACCGCAGGTCGCCATCGCCACATTCACCGTCCCAGCCGACTCGCCCAACATCATCGAGTCCAAATCGTTCAAGTTGTATCTCAACTCCTTCAATCAGACCAGGCTGGACGGCCCGGAAGCCTTGCTGGACTTGCTGCGCACCGATTTGTCGGCCGGCGTCGGCGCGCCGGTACAAGTCAAGCTGATGCTGCCGGACGCTTTCCCGTCGCTGCAGATGGGCGAACTCGAAGGCTTGCTGCTGGACCGGCTCGACATCGAGGTGAACGCATACCAGCCTATGCCTTCGCTACTGAAGGCCAATCACGCCGAGGCGATGGTCGAAGAGACGCTGGTATCGCACCTGCTGAAATCGAATTGCCTGGTGACGGGACAGCCCGATTGGGGCAGCGTGCAAATTCGCTACGTTGGCGCGCAGATCGATCAGGAAGGCCTGTTGCAATACCTGATCGGCTTTCGTAATCACAACGAATTCCATGAACAATGCGTCGAGCGGATTTTCATGGACATCATGCGTCAGTGCCGGCCGCAGAAACTGGCTGTCTACGCACGGTATACGCGACGTGGTGGTTTGGACATCAATCCGTGGCGTAGCAATTTCACGACAGCGCAACGCCCATCCAATTTGCGCAATGCACGCCAATAACCTTCGGCAATAACGATTAGAAACTTTCTGCCTGAACGGGACTCTAATATTTGCGTGGATTTTCGCCGACGTCCTTCGTTTCGGAGCCGGATTTTCGATTGACCGCTTGCACTATTTCCCTGCTCTCAATCAAAGCATCTAGCCGAAGCACATCATATTCTTCGGCATTACGATATCGAAAAAGAGGTCTATAATCCGTTTCGGACGCCAGTTTTGTGCAACGCACCATAGAATTTTGCAACATGACCAACCTCGCAAAAATCCTGTCGGCTAGCAATGTCGTTCTTGATCTCGAGGTATCGAGCAAGAAGCGCGCATTCGAGCAGGCTGGGCTGATCTTTGAAAACAACTGCGGCATTGCGCGTTCAGTGGTGTCCGACAACCTGTTTGCGCGCGAGCGGCTGGGATCAACTGGATTAGGGCACGGAGTGGCTGTGCCGCATGGCCGGATCAAGGGATTGAAGGCGCCGCTGGCAGCCTTCGTGCGGCTGAAAGAACCTATTCCATTCGAATCGCCCGACGGCCTGCCGGTGAAGCTGCTGGTTTTCCTCCTCATCCCGGACCAGGTTACACAGCAACACCTGGAAATTTTGTCTGAAATCGCTGAAATGTTTTCCGATGAAGGTTTCCGCAGTGTGCTAACGGCAGATCCTGATCCGTTATCGGTGCATGCACGTATTGTTGCACGGCAGCCAATCGCGCATGCATAATCCGGACAGATCGTTCTGTCCATTCGCGCCATGCCCACATCGACCCATCTGACCATTCAGCAGCTTTACGACGACACCCGCGAAGCGCTGCAGTTGGGATGGTTCGCCGGATTTCCCGGGGGCGAACGCCGTATCTCGGGCGATGCGACCTCAGCCGCCGACCAGGTTGGCCACCTGAACCTGATCCACCCGGGCCGCCTGCAAGTCTTCGGACATCAGGAAATCCAGTATTACAACCGCCTGTCGCCCTCGTCCCGCGCCTATCAGACGGAAGAACTGGTCGCCGGCGAGCCGCCAGCCTTCATCATCGCGCAGGGGCTGGAGACGCCGCCATACATCCTGCAGGTATGCGACGAAAAAAACATCCCGCTGTTCTCCACGCCACTTCCGGCCGCGCAGGTGATCGACTACCTGCGGGTATATCTGTCGAAGGAACTGGCGCAGCGCGTGACAATGCACGGCGTCTTCATGGACGTGCTCGGCGTGGGTGTGCTCATTACCGGTGAATCGGGCCTCGGCAAGAGCGAGCTCGGCCTGGAACTCATCTCGCGCAACCACGGGCTGGTGGCCGACGATGCCGTCGAATTTGCCCGCATCGCGCCCAACATGATCGAAGGACGCTGTCCACCCCTGCTGCAGAATCTGCTTGAAGTACGGGGGCTGGGCCTGCTCGACATCAAGACCATCTTCGGCGAGACTGCCGTACGCCGCAAGATGCGGCTGAAGCTGATCGTGCACCTGGTCAGGCGCAGCACGCTGGAAGAAAACTACGAACGGCTGCCCCTGCATTCGCAAACCGAGGAAGTACTCGGCCTGCCGATTCGCAAAGTCGTCATCCCGGTCGAGGCCGGCCGCAACCTCGCGGTGTTGCTGGAAGCCGCCGTGCGCAACACCATTCTGCAGTTGCGCGGCATCGACACGCTCAAGGAATTCATGGAGCGGCAGCAGAAGGCAATGGGCAACGACTAGCCCGGCACGGTCATCCGGCTGTCCTGCAATAACGGAGCATGCGGTATCATAATCGCATGCGCATAATCCTTATTACAGGCATTTCCGGCTCCGGCAAATCGGTCGGATTGAATGCTCTCGAAGACGCCGGCTACTTCTGCGTCGACAATCTGCCGCCCAAGCTCCTGCGCCAACTGGTCGCCACCCGTCTGGAAGAAGGCGCCGATATGCTGGCTGTTGCAATGGATGCACGCAGCTCCGATTCGCTCGCAGGCCTGCCGGCCGACATCCAGCAGCTCAAAAGTGAAGGCCACGATGTCAAGGTCCTGTTCCTGACGGCCAAGACCGAATCACTGATCGCGCGCTTTTCCGAGACCCGGCGCAGCCATCCGCTATCGCACCGCAATCGTCCGGACAAAAATATCGCCGACCAGCCAACGCTGACCGAATGCATCCTGCGCGAACGCGAAATGCTGTCGCCAATCGAAGGCATCGGCCACGTCATCGATACATCAGGCCTGTCAGCCAATAAGCTGCGGGCGTGGATCAAGGATATGGTGGCTACGGAGCGCGCGCCGCTGACCTTACTGTTCGAATCATTTGCATTCAAGTTCGGCGTGCCGCTGGATGCGGACTTGGTGTTCGATGTGCGCGTGCTGCCCAACCCTTACTACGATCTCAGCCTTCGCCCGTTTACCGGACGCGATGCCCCGGTGATTGCATTTCTCGATACGCAGGCGCACGTCGCGGAACTGCTCACCGATATCCGCCTGTTCATCGAAAAGTGGCTGCCCGCCTTTAAAAACGATAACCGCAGCTATCTGACCGTTGCCATCGGATGCACCGGCGGACAGCATCGCTCGGTATACATGGTGGAACGACTGGCTCAGCACTTCGGCAGTTCCGAGCGTGTTCTGCTTCGACACCGCGAATTGGCCTGACATCGCCGCGCTACCCATTCCTTTACCCACCATGCCGCACATCGCCTCCTGGCTTCCGCTTTTCCCACTGAAGACGGTGCTCTTTCCCGCCGGCGTGCTGCCATTGAAAGTGTTCGAAGCGCGCTACATTGACATGGTGCGCGATTGCATGAAAAACAACGCGCCATTCGGCGTGGTGCTGATTAAATCGGGACAGGAAGTGGGCCCTGCGGCAGAACCGGAGACGGTCGGCACGCTTGCGCGCATCATGCAGTGGGACATGCCCAGTCTCGGTGTCATGCTGCTGCGCACGCAGGGAGAACAGCGTTTTCGCATCCGCGACACACGCGTCCTGGCCGACAACCGCCTCGAAGCGCAAGTCGACATGATTGCGCCGGACGCCGATGCGCCGGTCACCGCCATGCATGTCAACTGCGCGAGAGCCCTCAAGATCGTGATGGACGATATCGAGGCCAAAGGACAAGCGCAGCACGGCGAGCCGTTTGACAGCCTGTTCGCCCATCCGCTGCAGTTCGAAAGTACGGGGTGGGTTGCCAATCGCTGGTGCGAAATCCTGCCGATTCCCCTCAAGGCACGCCAGAAGCTACTGGAACTGGAAGACGCGCAGACCCGGCTATCGATCGTCCACCAGTATTTGCAACAGCACCAGATCATTTGATCTGTATCGCATGCGAGGCAGCTCGGGCCGAGTTCTGCGCGGCCCCGCTGCTCAGGCCTCCCACATCCTTGACTTCGCAGGCCACTTTCTCACGGCCTTTTTCAGTATCCATTTGTCACTGCGCAAAGACGTCCGCGGGTATTCATAGGATAAATAGGGAATCAGTTATCCCTTAACCCTTTCCTGCAGCCCGCATCGCCGGTACAACTTTGAGCGCGAGATTTCGTATGTATCTGAACGACGCACGCGAGACCATGCGACCAGAGCCACGACTCGCGCCCGAATCTGTTCCAGCCAACCGCCGCAAAAACATGCACCTTGCGCGCATTCCTCAGATCTCGCCGCTCAGCCTGATTTCGCTGTTGTATGCGATGAGCATGTACGCGTTCTACCAGCAGGGCTTCATCGGCCGTGCCACATTCCTTGCAGTCGCCGTCGTCGTATTGTGCTTTGTCGTCATGTTTTATTGCGCCTTCCGGTTCGGCCTCAACGCGCGTTTTGGCGACCAGAGCCTGATGCTGCCACAGATACTGGCAGCGCTACTAATCATGTTGACCGTTGCGTACCTGGAACAGGCGACGCAGATGGCGCTCGTGCCATTTGTTCTGATTGCTTTTTCATTCGGTATCTTCCGCCTGTCGACGGCCTCGCTGATCCTGCTGCTGTTCGGCTGTCTTGGCGCCTATCTCGGGATTATCGCGCTACATGGCCGCGCGGAAGGATATGGGATTGGATTCCGTGCCGAACTCATGCAATGGTTCGTGCTCGCGCTAACCCTGCCAGGCATGATCCTGGTCGGCAAACAGATACAGAACCTGCGCCAACTCCTGAATGCGACGCGCTATCAGCTCGAGCATTTCGAAGAAAAGTCGGTACGCGACGAGCTGACCGGGCTGTACAACCGCCGCCAACTGCAGACCGAGCTGGACCGCGCCAAGCTGCAAATCGACACTCTGTCGATTCCCTTCTCGATCTGCCTGATCGATATCGATCGCTTCAAGGAAATCAACGACAACAGCGGACACCTGGCCGGCGACACGATCCTGAAGGAATTTTCCTGTGTGGCGCGCGACAGCATCCGTGACACCGACATCCTCGGGCGTTACGGCGGGGATGAATTCATGCTGATACTCCCTAACACCGTCCTCAAGGGCGCCGTCATGCATGCGGAACGTCTGCGCGTGTACGCGCATTTCCTGGACTTCCAGAAGATCCTTCCGCAAAAGCATATATCACTGTCGATCGGCGTCGCGCAGTATCGCCGGGGTGAAAAAATCAATGACCTGATTTCCCGCGCCGACGCCGCGCTGTACCAAGCCAAGCAACTGGGCCGCAACCGCGTCGAGTGGGCCGACGCCACTTAAGACAGCAAGTCCGCTTCCCTGAATGCCGCCAGCAGCAACTTCTTGACCGGCGCCGGCAAGGGCGCATCCGAGAGCTTGTCGGTCGGGTACCACACATGGCTGGCCTGCCCGGCCAACGGCACGCGGTGCGCGAGCCGAATCCGATATGGCGCAACATGCAGCTTGAAATGGGTGAAGACATGCGAGAACGGCTGCAGTCGTTCGCACGAAGCCAGTTCGCCAAACGGCGCGATGGCCTGCGCCACCGACGGCTCAAAACGCTCCGGTGATATGCTACTGCCCTCCGTCAATCGATCCAGCTCCGGCAACGACAATAATCCACCCCAAATGCCCACACCCGGGCGCTGCTCCAGCAGCACCTGATTCTGGTCGGCGATGACAAGCATGGTGGTATGCCGCTCCGGCACAGCTTTTTTCGGCTTGCGCATCGGAAGCTGCTTCACGCGGTCGGTGGCCAGCGCCACGCAACGTTGCGACAGCGGGCAGGCTGCACAGGACGGGCTGCTGCGGGTACAGATCGTTGCCCCCAGGTCCATCAATCCCTGCGTATAGGCCTCGACATCGCGCTGCGGCAGCAATGCGATGGCACGCTGCCACAGCTTATCCTCGACCGGCTTTGCCCCGGGAAAGCCATCGATGCCGAAGATGCGACAGAAGACGCGTTTGACATTCCCGTCGAGGATAGCGGCGCGTGTGCCGTATGCAAATGCGGAAATCGCCGCCGCGGTCGAGCGCCCGATTCCGGGCAAGGCCGCAAGCAGCGCCGGCTCAGACGGAAAGACGCCGCCGTGCTGCGCCACCACCTGCTGGGCACAGCGGTGCAAGTTGCGCGCGCGCGAGTAGTAGCCCAGGCCACTCCAGTGCGCCATCACTTCTTCCAGCTGGGCAGCTGCCAGCGCAGTCACATCCGGGAAACGCGCAAGAAAACGCTGATAATAAGGAATGACCGCTGCCACCTGGGTCTGTTGCAGCATGATTTCGGACAGCCAGATACGATAGGCGTCGCGCGTGTTTTGCCATGGCAGGGTGTGGCGCCCATGCTGCTTCTGCCAGCGAATCACCGCGTCGGAGAAACCAGGATCGGACCAGTCTTCGCTGACCCTGTCTGCTCGTGCAGGCAGGGCTGCTGCCACTTGTTTCATGCTGTCTCTTTCAAGCCGCCGCCTTGAGCACGGTCAGTTCGGCCGAGAACGCGCTATGCAACTCGTCTTCCAGCGCCAGCAGCTTCTTCTTTTGCGCATCGAGTTCGGCCTGCATCTGTTCCAGCGATTCGACCTTTTCCTCCAGGCTGTCGGTCGCCAAGTGAATGCGCTCGATCGCCTGCTTGCGCTTTTTCAGTTGCGAGCGATGCTCCCAGATCTGCGCTTCCAGCGGCGCCATCACCACTTTCAGCCATGCTTCGACGTCGCGATTGGCTTGCAAGAAGCTCTGCTTCACGCGCGACGCGATCGAATCGAAGAACTTCGTCATCATCACTACCTGGGGCGTCGTCAGGATCGTCGCCGCACCGAACTGCTTGTGGTACAGGCCTTCGATCATTTCGATTTCCTTCATGTACTTGTCGAGCGAAAACGGCATCGGCGTCGATAGCGCCAGTCCGTGCTCGGTCGAGAATTTGCGGTACATGACGGTCATCATCGAGGTAATCTCTTCGGTCTTGCGCGCTGAAGCGTTCAAGTTGCCGCGCACATGCTCAAAGAAGTCTTTCACTGCCTGGCGCAATCCGGACGAGAACTTGCTCTTGTCCATCGCATCGCGTGTCTTGCGCGCCTCTGCTTTCAGAATATCCATGCCGAGACTGGTAAACAGTTCCGTCGAAAGGCGGGTAAAGACCGCGCGCGTGCCTTGCAGCTTCAACAAGCTGTTGTCGAACTCCTTTTTCTCCAGCTCGACGCGTTTCATCATGTGTTCGATGATGTTTTGATTTTTTCCGCGCAGGCTCTTCAACTCCATCAATTGCTCAACGACGTTGCGGCTGCGTGCCGCGAGCAGCGCTTGCTTGGTCGTCGTCAGCTCGCCGATATCCGACGACAGTTGGGTGCGGATGATGTCCTGCTTGCCAGGAATAAGCTCGTTGGATAGCGCATTCTCCAGCGCCGGCAGACGGCTCTTGGCGAGGAGCTCGGCGTCATGATTGACCTTGCCGACCAAGCCTTTTTGCGCCGAAATCGGGAAGACCTGGTTCGGCGCCAGCTGCAGGGTCTGGGCCACGCCCACCACCTGCCGCTCGATCTGCGCATCGATCTCGGCCGGCGTGCGCAATTCGTCCCACATGCTGTCGATCTTGTTCAGCACGACCATGCGGCCTGCGCCGGCATTGATATGGTCGCGCCAGACATCGATGTCGCTCTTGGTCACGCCGGTATCGGCCGCCAGAATGAACAGCACCGCGTGGGCATTCGGAATCAGGTTCAGCGTGAGTTCGGGTTCCGTGCCGATCGCATTCAGGCCCGGAGTGTCGATGATGACCAAGCCCTGTTTCAACAATGGATGCGGAAAATTGACGATGGCGTGGCGCCACTGCGAAATTTCGACGAGGCCATCCTGGCCAAGCGTCAGTACAACATCCGGGTCCGATTCATCGTACAGGCCGTAACGCTTGGCTTCGTCGACAGATACGCGCTTGGTCAGGCTCACTTGCTTGAACGCTTCCAGCATCCCTTCGGTGGAGGAGATATCGAGCGGCAAAACCGTCCACGCCTGGCTCTGTTCCTTGAAGTCGCTCGTCGACTGCGCCTGTTCGCGCGTTTCTATCGGCAGCAGGCGTATCGATGGCGGAAAGGTCTCGTCGTAAAGCAATTCGGTCGGGCACATCGTGGTGCGTCCGGCGGAAGACGGCAGGATACGCTGGCCGTAATCGGCAAAAAAGATCGCATTGATCAATTCCGATTTGCCCCGCGAAAATTCCGCGACAAACGCAATCGACAGCTTGTCGTCCGCCAGCCTGGCAAGCAGGCGGGAAAAACGCTGCTCGCTGGCGGCATCGGACAAGTCCGCACTGGCCAGCCATGTGCGATAACGCTCAAGCGCCGACACAACATCGCTGCGCCAGTTGCTGTATTGCTGGAACTTTTGCACCAGATTGCTCACGTTATCCCCGTTTCCGCTTGTACATTTTCACGAATCTAGCACCCGCACTCACTTTTGACAATTTGGGCAATAAAAGGTGGAACGCTGCCCCTGCTTGATTTGCCGCACCGTCGCGCCGCACACCCGGCAGGCTTGCTCTGCCCTATCGTAGACAAAATAACTTTGCTGAAAATAGCCGGAACGCCCATCGACGGCGACAAAATCGCGCAACGTGCTGCCACCCTGCTCGATCGCAGCCGCCAGGGTTTCCCGGATCGCCTGCGCCAGCTTCGCATAGCGGCCTAGTCCGATGCGATGCGCCGGTGTCTTGGGATTGATGCCCGCCTTGAACAAGCTCTCGGACGCATAAATATTTCCTACTCCGACGACAATGTCGCCAGCCAAAAACACCTGCTTGATGGCCGCGCTGCGTTTACGCGTCTGGCGATACAGCAACTCGGCTGAAAAGCTAGGCTCCAGCGGTTCGGCTCCCAAGCCGCGCAGCAGCAAATGTTCCTCGATTGCCCCTTCTTCCCGTCCATGCCACAGCACGGCACCGAAACGGCGTGGATCGGTCATGCGCAACACCTGATCGCCAATTTCGAGGTCAAAGTGATCATGCTTTTGCGGCGCAACGCCGCTTGGCAAAATGCGCAGGTGGCCGGACATGCCCAAGTGCACAATCAGGGTACCGTGATCGAAACCGATCAACAGATATTTGCCACGGCGCCCCGTGGACCGAATCCGGTGCCCGCACAGCTGTTTATCCAAATGGAGGGGGAACGGCCAGCGCAAGCCGTGATGGCGTACGGTCACGGCAGTGACAATACGCCCCTCCAAATAAGGCGCGACACCGCGCCGGGTTACTTCAACTTCGGGTAACTCAGGCATTGCTGAAAATATCTCTTTGCCAAAACACAAACTGGAGCAGGATGACGCCCCCGGATCACATTACCAGCGCGCACAGGGGACTGGTTGGGCGTAGAATAAAAATTTGCTTGTAACGTCAGGACATTTCTTTTGAAAAACGCCCTTCTTATTGTAACCCTGCCGCTCGTTTTGTCGGCCTGCGCAAGCTGGTCACAGCGTCCGGCACTTCCGCCGCTGGATGCGCCTGGCGCGGCTGCGCAAGGCTTTCCCGCGGATGGAAAATTGGCGAAGAAACAACAGGTTTCCCGTCATGTGGGCAGTACAGAAAGCGAACCGAGGGCGGAAGATCCGCTGCCGTCACTCGAGCTTACCGAAGAAGTCATGTACAAGGTGCTGAGCGCGGAAATCGCCTATCAGCGCGGCGACTGGCAGACAGGCTATGTCACGATGCTGGGCTTGGCGCAGCAGACGCGCGATCCGCGCCTGGCGCGCCGTGCGGCGGAGATTGCCCTGGCCGCCAAGGAAGCCGACGAAGCGCTTGCCGCCGTCCGCCTGTGGCGCACGCTCGCGCCGCATTCCGACGAAGCGACCCAGTATTACCTGAGCTTTATCATCTTGAGCGATGACTTGGCCGAAGCCAAACCGCTGCTCGACGAACGTCTCAAGGAAGCGCGCCCCCAGACGCGCGGACTGCTGGCATTCCAGATCCAACGGCTGCTGGCGCGCGCCAAGGACAAGGCCGCCGCATTCACGTTGCTGGAGGACTTGCTCAAACCCTATCTTGACATGCCCGAGGCACATCTTGCGCTGGCACAGGGCGCTTTTGCAAAGGGAGACAGCGATCGCGCCCGCCAGGAAGCGCTGGCCGCACTCAAGCTCAAGCCTGATTCCGAACTCGCCGCCCTGTCACTGGCACAGGTTACGACAGACAAGAATGAAGCCGCGACATCCCTTTCCGATTTCCTTGCCCGCCATCCCAAGGCGCGCGACGTGCGCATGGCCTATGCGCGCATGCTGGTCGAGCAAAAGCAGTACGGCAAGGCGCGCCATGAGTTTGAAATGATGCTCAAGGAACAGCCGCAGGACCTGACGTCGCTGTATGCGCTGGGCGTGCTGAGCGTCCAGGTCAACGATTTCGGCGCGGCCGAGAAGTACCTGGTCACTTACCTTAACGTGCTGTCGGCCAATCCCGAAGAGGAGCGCGACCCCAACCAAGCCTTACTCCTGCTCGCCCAGATTGCCGAAGAGCGCAAGGATACCGACGCCGTGCTCAAGTGGCTGGCTCAGATCGAACCAGGCGAAGCATTTCTGAGCGCCCAGATCAAACGCGCGCAAATCATTGCCAAGCGCGGCGACACGACACAGGCCCGCCAGCTGCTGCATGAGCTCAAGGCCAACGGCGAACGCGAGCACACCCAGGTGGTTAGCGCCGAAGCGCAGATCTTGCGCGATGCCAATCAGCTAGGCCCGGCAATGGACGTGCTCAAGGCCGGACTCAAGCAATACCCGGACAACACTGATTTGCTGTACGACTACGCCATGATTGCAGAGAAAGGCAATCAGCTGGACATCATGGAGACGGCGCTACGGCGCATCATGGAGCTGGCACCGAACAACCAGCATGCATACAACGCGCTCGGCTATTCGCTGGCAGAACGCAATATCCGCCTGGACGAAGCGTACGGATTTATCGACAAGGCGCTCAAGCTGGCACCGGAAGACCCGTACATCATGGATAGCATGGGGTGGGTACAATTCCGCATGGGCAACCTGAAGGAAGCGGAAAGCCTGTTGCGCCGCGCCTACGACTTGCGCCCGGACGCCGAAATCGCCGTCCACCTTGGAGAGGTACTCTGGATAAAAGGCCAGAAGGCGGATGCGCAAAAGTACTGGCGCGACGCGCAAACCAAGGACCCGCAGAACGACACGCTCAAGAGTACCTTGGCGCGGCTTAATGTAAACCTATGAGTTTTTGCCTCACCCGGCGGTGCGCGGCAATCGCGCTACCGCTGTTGCTGACCGCTTGCGCCAGCATTGCTCCGCCCGCCCCCCGTCACGAAGCGCAGGGCGCGCCGCAAGCCGTTCCTGTCCGCCCCTTTCACGACGCAGTCGACCTGAGCGGGCGGCTCTCCGTTCACTATCAACGCAACGACAAGGACGAAGCGCTGCATGGCAGCTTTGTGTGGAATCAGACTGCATCGCAGACCACCGTGACCTTGCTGTCCCCGCTCGGCCAGACCATGGCGATCATTACGGCGACGCCGGCCGGCGCCACCCTCACGCAAGGCGGACAGCCGGCGCGCAGCGCCACCGATGTCGATGCGCTGACCGCGCAGACACTCGGATGGCCGCTTCCTGTGGCTGGCTTGCGCGACTGGCTGCAGGGCTTTGCGCTTGACCGCACCGGGAAACGCGTCATCGCCACGCCGCAAGCCTCGCACCTCCGCACGTTCGACGGCTGGCAAATCCAATATGAAAACTGGGCGGAAGAGGAATCGTCTCCTGCACAACTTCGCCCCAAACGCATCGACCTTGCCCGCTACACGCAACAGGCAGGCGATGTTTCCATCCGCATCGTGATCGATACATGGCAAGCACACTGAACAACTGCCCGGCGCCGGCAAAGCTCAATCTTTTCCTGCATGTAACCGGTCGTCGGCCGGACGGCTATCACCTGCTGCAGACTGTGTTTCAACTGCTCGACCACGGCGACATGCTGCATTTCGAACGGCGCAACGATGGTGCCATCCGTCGCACCACGCCTGTTGCCGGCGTGCCCGAAGAGTCGGACCTGATCGTGCGTGCCGCGCAACTGCTGAAGTCGGCCGTGCGCGACGGCGCGCATCTCGGCGCCAATATTGCCATCGACAAGCGCCTGCCGATGGGCGGTGGCTTGGGCGGCGGCTCGTCCGATGCCGCAACCACGCTGATGGCACTGAACCACCTGTGGCAAACCGACCTGAGCCGAGCCGACCTGATGGCGCTTGGGCTGAAACTGGGCGCCGACGTACCGTTTTTCATTTTCGGACATAATGCCTTTGCCGAGGGCGTCGGCGAGGCATTGCAGCCGGTAGCGACGCCCGATTGCTGGTATGTAGTGATCGAACCAGGCGTTGTTGTACCGACCGCAGCAATTTTTTCGGATTCGGAATTGACAAGAAACACGAAACCCGTCAGAATAACGGACTTTTCCAAGGCACACACCGGCTTCGGAAAAAACGACCTGCAAGTCGTGGCGACCAAGTTATTTCCGCCTATTGCCGAAGCTATAGAATGGCTGCGACAATATGGGGATGCAAGAATGACCGGCTCGGGCGCCTGCGTTTTTTGTTTGTTTAAACAAGAACATCAGGCAGAAGCAGTTCTCGCTGCAGTGCGAGAAACCGGGCAAGCGAACTGGAAAGCGTGGAAAGCCAAAGCGATCGGGCGCCATCCGCTCTCGCACTTGCTTAAGTCGTAGTTCAAGAATTCGTTTGACGTTATGTAACGGCAAACAACCGATTGTGTAGGGGAATCGCCAAGCTGGTTAAGGCACCGGATTTTGATTCCGGCATTCCAAGGTTCGAATCCTTGTTCCCCTGCCATTAAATACAAAAATAAGAGAAGAACCGCGAAGCCGCCAATGCACGACGAACAGTCAAGCCTTGGCGGCTTTTCAACCTTTTAACCCGCTTAAAAATTTTAGGTGTTCCATGGCGCTCGAAAACCTGATGGTCTTTACCGGCAATGCAAACCCGGAGTTGGCCGCTGGTGTCGTTAAGCAACTTGGCATTCCCCTTGGTAAAGCCGTTGTGTCGAAGTTTTCCGACGGTGAAGTCATGGTGGAAATCAACGAAAACGTGCGCGGCAAGGACGTGTTCGTGTTGCAATCGACTTGCGCACCGACCAACGACAACCTGATGGAAATCATGTTGATGGTCGATGCATTGAAGCGCGCCTCCGCCGGCCGCATTACCGCCGCCATCCCATATTTCGGCTATGCCCGCCAAGATCGCCGCCCGCGTTCGGCACGCGTTGCGATTTCCGCCAAGGTCGTCGCCAACATGCTCCAACAGGCCGGCGTCGGCCGCGTGCTGATCATGGATTTGCATGCGGACCAGATTCAGGGTTTCTTCGATATTCCGGTTGACAACATCTACGCTTCACCGATCCTGCTGACCGACCTGGAGAAAAAGAACTACGACGATCTGCTGGTCGTGTCACCGGACGTTGGTGGTGTGGTGCGCGCTCGCGCACTGGCGAAACGCCTGAACTGTGACCTGGCGATCATCGATAAGCGCCGTCCGAAAGCGAATGTATCCGAAGTAATGCACATCATCGGTGAAGTCGAAGGCCGCAACTGCGTGATCATGGACGACATGGTGGACACCGCTGGCACGCTGACCAAGGCAGCCGAAGTGCTGAAAGAGCGAGGCGCAAAAAAGGTAGTTGCCTACTGTACGCATCCGGTGCTGTCCGGCCCGGCAATCGAACGCATCAGTTCGTCGCCGCTGGATGAACTGGTAGTGACCGACACCATCCCGCTGTCCGCCGCAGCCAAGGCCTGCCCGAAGATCCGCCAGCTGACCGCCGCCGGACTGCTAGCTGAAACCTTCAAACGCATTACCAAGGGCGATTCGGTCAGCTCGCTATTCGCCGATTAAGATTCTTCCCGCCCTTCATCGAGGGCGGGCTTTCATATCCCCTGGTCGCGGGGGATACAACGCAAGGCTTTGCCTTGCTTATTTTTGGAGTTTTTAAATGAAAGTTGTCGCATTCCCACGCACAGAGCAGGGGTCCGGAGCGAGCCGCCGCCTGCGCAATGCTGGCCAAACCCCCGGTATCATCTACGGCGGCACGGCTGCACCGGTCGCCATCGCACTCGACCACAACGCGCTGTTCCACGCGCTGAAGAAAGAAGCTTTCCATTCGTCGATCCTCGACATGGAAATCGACGGCAAGGTGGAAAAGGTTCTGCTGCGCGACTTCCAAGTACACGCATTCAAGCAACTCGTGATGCACGTTGACTTCCAGCGCGTCGACGCTAACCAGAAGCTGCACGTCAAGGTTCCGCTGCACTTCGTGAATGCCGAAGTGTCCCCGGCCGTCAAACTGAACAGCGCCGTCATCAGCCACGTGATGAACGAACTGGATATCACCTGCCTGCCGGGCGATCTGCCGGAGTTCATCGAAGTTGACCTGTCCAAGGTCGAAGCTGGTGCATCCGTGCACCTGGGCGATATCGCTCTGCCGAAGGGCGTGTCCGCCGTCGCGCACGACAACCCGACCATCGCCACTGCGAGCGTCCCGGCCGGCCAGGTATCGGCTGAAGAGGCTGCGGGCTCGACCGAAGCCGAGAAGAAGTAATTCGGCGAACCTCGAAAAAACCCGCCACTTGTGGCGGGGTTTTTTTTTTTTTTT
>NZ_JWJG01000028.1:3226214-3324819 GCF_000818395.1 Noviherbaspirillum autotrophicum
AAGTGTTAGCCCATAATTTCAACGACCTTTATTTGTACGTTGAAATATGAGTTACAAAAAAGCGGCGTCAAAACCTTTAAAATAAAGCGCTTGACGCAAACGATAAAACGCTTCATAATCCCGTTTCTCTGCTGCTGACAAACAAAACGCTATGTCAGCGAGTCGCAAAGCGACGGCAATATAAGTTCTTTAACAAATAACAGCCGATAAGTGTGGGCGCTTGGTGGCAGTGCGGCGGCGACGGAAGTTGCCGAAGCTCAAAGCATATCAAGTGCTCACAAAGAAATACAGGTAAGTTCGCAAGAACGGACCTAGTCAGTATTTTGAGTGAGCGACGGTTCTACGGAACCTGCCAGAGATGGCACAAAACAGGAATTAAACTGAAGAGTTTGATCCTGGCTCAGATTGAACGCTGGCGGCATGCCTTACACATGCAAGTCGAACGGCAGCGCGGGAGCAATCCTGGCGGCGAGTGGCGAACGGGTGAGTAATATATCGGAACGTGCCTTAGAGTGGGGGATAACTAGTCGAAAGACTAGCTAATACCGCATACGACCTACGGGTGAAAGTGGGGGATCGCAAGACCTCATGCTCTTAGAGCGGCCGATATCTGATTAGCTAGTTGGTGGGGTAAAAGCCTACCAAGGCGACGATCAGTAGCTGGTCTGAGAGGACGACCAGCCACACTGGGACTGAGACACGGCCCAGACTCCTACGGGAGGCAGCAGTGGGGAATTTTGGACAATGGGGGCAACCCTGATCCAGCAATGCCGCGTGTGTGAAGAAGGCCTTCGGGTTGTAAAGCACTTTTGTTCGGGAAGAAATCCCTTGGGCTAATACCCCGGGGGGATGACGGTACCGGAAGAATAAGCACCGGCTAACTACGTGCCAGCAGCCGCGGTAATACGTAGGGTGCAAGCGTTAATCGGAATTACTGGGCGTAAAGCGTGCGCAGGCGGTTGTGCAAGACAGATGTGAAATCCCCGGGCTTAACCTGGGAACTGCATTTGTGACTGCACGGCTAGAGTGTGTCAGAGGGGGGTAGAATTCCACGTGTAGCAGTGAAATGCGTAGATATGTGGAGGAATACCGATGGCGAAGGCAGCCCCCTGGGATAACACTGACGCTCATGCACGAAAGCGTGGGGAGCAAACAGGATTAGATACCCTGGTAGTCCACGCCCTAAACGATGTCAACTAGTTGTCGGGTCTTAATTGACTTGGTAACGCAGCTAACGCGTGAAGTTGACCGCCTGGGGAGTACGGTCGCAAGATTAAAACTCAAAGGAATTGACGGGGACCCGCACAAGCGGTGGATGATGTGGATTAATTCGATGCAACGCGAAAAACCTTACCTACCCTTGACATGGAAGGAATCCTCGAGAGATCGGGGAGTGCCCGAAAGGGAGCCTTCACACAGGTGCTGCATGGCTGTCGTCAGCTCGTGTCGTGAGATGTTGGGTTAAGTCCCGCAACGAGCGCAACCCTTGTCATTAGTTGCTACGAAAGGGCACTCTAATGAGACTGCCGGTGACAAACCGGAGGAAGGTGGGGATGACGTCAAGTCCTCATGGCCCTTATGGGTAGGGCTTCACACGTCATACAATGGTACATACAGAGGGCTGCCAACCCGCGAGGGGGAGCTAATCCCAGAAAGTGTATCGTAGTCCGGATTGTAGTCTGCAACTCGACTACATGAAGTTGGAATCGCTAGTAATCGCGGATCAGCATGTCGCGGTGAATACGTTCCCGGGTCTTGTACACACCGCCCGTCACACCATGGGAGCGGGTTTTACCAGAAGTAGGTAGCCTAACCGCAAGGAGGGCGCTTACCACGGTAGGATTCGTGACTGGGGTGAAGTCGTAACAAGGTAGCCGTATCGGAAGGTGCGGCTGGATCACCTCCTTTCTAGAGTATTCGCACGAAAATCAAGCGTTCACACTTATCGGTGTGTTATTCGAGAACAGCAGTAGGTCTGTAGCTCAGCTGGTTAGAGCACTACCTTGACATGGTAGGGGTCGTTGGTTCGAGTCCAATCAGACCTACCACTTCATGACAATGAAAAATCAAACCTAAGTTGCGTCACACAAGGTGGCGAAGCGATGCGGGAATAGCTCAGTTGGTAGAGCGCAACCTTGCCAAGGTTGAGGTCGAGAGTTCGAGACTCTTTTCCCGCTCCAGTTTAGGTTTGATCTTTTAGATCATTGGCTGTTTTTGTTCTTTAACAATCTGGAAGAAGTAGTAAAGATTTATCAGCTGGAGCTGATGCGTTGTGATGACGCGTTGGTGAAGACTGGTGGGTTGTGATTGTATCAATCAATAGTATGAAAGAGTTCTCGTAACAACGAGAGTCTGGAATACGGCACGCAAACTCAAGCTCTATAGCGTTTCTCGCAAGAGAAGCTAACGTTATAGGGACAAGCGAATAAGTGCACATGGTGGATGCCTTGGCGATATCAGGCGATGAAGGACGTTGTAGCCTGCGATAAGCTGCGGGGAGCTGGCAAACAAGCTTTGATCCGCAGATTTCCGAATGGGGAAACCCGGCCCTTTGGGTCATCTCACACTGAATACATAGGTGTGTGAAGCGAACGTGGCGAACTGAAACATCTAAGTAGCTACAGGAAAAGAAATCAACCGAGATTCCCAAAGTAGTGGCGAGCGAAATGGGAACAGCCTGCAAGATTTAGCAGTCGAGATAGCAAAATGCTCTGGAAAGTGCAGCCATAGCGGGTGATAGCCCCGTATGCGAAATCTGGATTGTGGAACTAAGCTTGCGACAAGTAGGGCGGGGCACGTGAAACCCTGTCTGAACATGGGGGGACCATCCTCCAAGGCTAAATACTCGATATCGACCGATAGTGAACCAGTACCGTGAGGGAAAGGCGAAAAGAACCCCGGAAGGGGAGTGAAATAGATCCTGAAACCGTGTGCATACAAACAGTAGGAGCCTCGCAAGGGGTGACTGCGTACCTTTTGTATAATGGGTCAGCGACTTACATTCAGTGGCAAGCTTAACCGTGTAGGGAAGGCGTAGCGAAAGCGAGTCCGAATAGGGCGTTCAGTCGCTGGGTGTAGACCCGAAACCAGATGATCTATCCATGGCCAGGATGAAGGTGCGGTAACACGCACTGGAGGTCCGAACCCACTAGTGTTGAAAAACTAGGGGATGAGCTGTGGATAGGGGTGAAAGGCTAAACAAATCTGGAAATAGCTGGTTCTCTCCGAAAACTATTTAGGTAGTGCCTCAAGTATCACCATCGGGGGTAGAGCACTGTTATGGCTAGGGGGTCATCGCGACTTACCAAACCATTGCAAACTCCGAATACCGATGAGTGCGAGCTTGGGAGACAGACGCCGGGTGCTAACGTCCGACGTCAAGAGGGAAACAACCCAGACCGCCAGCTAAGGTCCCCAAGATTGGCTAAGTGGAAAACGAAGTGGGAAGGCTAAAACAGTCAGGAGGTTGGCTTAGAAGCAGCCATCCTTTAAAGAAAGCGTAATAGCTCACTGATCGAGTCGTCCTGCGCGGAAGATGTAACGGGGCTAAGCCAGTCACCGAAGCTGCGGATCTGCAGTAATGCAGATGGTAGGAGAGCGTTCTGTAAGCCTGCGAAGGTGTCTTGTAAAGGATGCTGGAGGTATCAGAAGTGCGAATGCTGACATGAGTAGCGATAATGCGGGTGAAAAGCCCGCACGCCGTAAGCCCAAGGTTTCCTGTTCAACGTTCATCGGAGCAGGGTGAGTCGGCCCCTAAGGCGAGGCAGAGATGCGTAGCTGATGGGAAGCAGGTTAATATTCCTGCACCGTCGTGTGATGCGATGGGGGGACGGATCGCGGAAGGTTGTCCGGGTGTTGGATGTCCCGGTTCCTAACTCAAAGAAGGCCAGTAGGCAAATCCGCTGGCGTAATTCAAGGGGTTGGGACGAGCGGCTTTATGCCGCGAAGCAATCGGAAGTGGTTCCAAGAAAAGCCTCTAAGCTTCAGTCATACGAGACCGTACCGCAAACCGACACAGGTGGGCGAGATGAGTATTCTAAGGCGCTTGAGAGAACTCGGGAGAAGGAACTCGGCAAATTGGTACCGTAACTTCGGGATAAGGTACGCCCTTGTAGCTTGACTGGCCTGCGCCAGGAGGGTGAAGGGGTTGCAATAAACTGGTGGCTGCGACTGTTTAATAAAAACACAGCACTCTGCAAACACGAAAGTGGACGTATAGGGTGTGACGCCTGCCCGGTGCTGGAAGATTAAATGATGGGGTGCAAGCTCTTGATTGAAGTCCCAGTAAACGGCGGCCGTAACTATAACGGTCCTAAGGTAGCGAAATTCCTTGTCGGGTAAGTTCCGACCTGCACGAATGGCGTAACGATGGCCACACTGTCTCCTCCCGAGACTCAGCGAAGTTGAAGTGTTTGTGATGATGCAATCTACCCGCGGCTAGACGGAAAGACCCCATGAACCTTTACTGTAGCTTTGCATTGGACTTTGAACCAATCTGTGTAGGATAGGTGGGAGGCTTTGAAGCGGTGACGCCAGTTGCCGTGGAGCCAACCTTGAAATACCACCCTGGTTTGTTTGAGGTTCTAACCTTGGCCCGTTATCCGGGTCGGGGACAGTGCATGGTAGGCAGTTTGACTGGGGCGGTCTCCTCCCAAAGTGTAACGGAGGAGTTCGAAGGTACGCTAGGTACGGTCGGACATCGTGCTAATAGTGCAATGGCATAAGCGTGCTTAACTGCGAGACTGACAAGTCGAGCAGGTACGAAAGTAGGACATAGTGATCCGGTGGTTCTGTATGGAAGGGCCATCGCTCAACGGATAAAAGGTACTCTGGGGATAACAGGCTGATTCCTCCCAAGAGTTCATATCGACGGGGGAGTTTGGCACCTCGATGTCGGCTCATCACATCCTGGGGCTGTAGCCGGTCCCAAGGGTATGGCTGTTCGCCATTTAAAGTGGTACGTGAGCTGGGTTTAAAACGTCGTGAGACAGTTTGGTCCCTATCTGCCGTGGGCGTTGGAAGTTTGAGGGGGGCTGCTCCTAGTACGAGAGGACCGGAGTGGACGAACCTCTGGTGTACCGGTTGTCACGCCAGTGGCATTGCCGGGTAGCTAAGTTCGGAAGAGATAACCGCTGAAAGCATCTAAGCGGGAAACTTGCCTCAAGATGAGACTTCCCGGGAACTTGATTCCCCTAAAGGGTCGTTCGAGACCAGGACGTTGATAGGTCAGGTGTGGAAGCGCAGTAATGCGTTAAGCTAACTGATACTAATTGCCCGTGCGGCTTGTCCCTATAACCTTAGCAGGTATAGGCAAGAGTAGCGTGTGACTCGATTGAGCATCACACCCGCCAATATATGTAGTACCCCTACTGCTTCTTCCCAGATTGCGTTGTTTGATGCGCCAGTGCACCGGCCTCAAGCAACACTACAAGTTATGCCTGATGACCATAGCGAGTTGGTACCACCCCTTCCCATCCCGAACAGGACCGTGAAACGACTTCGCGCCGATGATAGTGCTGCAACCAGTGTGAAAGTAGGTTATCGTCAGGCTAGTTACTCCTAAAACGCCCCCAGCATCCCCTTGCTGGGGGCGTTTTGCTTTGCACCCCGCCTTTTGCCTGCCCCGATCAAAAACGCATCTGCAGCAACACGGGGCACTCAAATCGAGGTAAGCGATCCATCATCGGCGTCTTGAATCGCGGAGTTTGAGCAGTCAGGATATGTCCACCTACATGGAGGTGGACACCTATGGCAGAGCATGACTCAGAGCTGTTGCAGCGGCTGGTTGTCGGCAGCAAGCGGGATGGACGCCGGCGATATGACAAACAGGCGAAGGCCGAGCTGGTCCAGACATGCCTCAAGCCAGGCGTGTCAGTGGCGCGCGTGGCGCTCAAGCATGGCATCAACGCGAACCTGCTGCGCAAGTGGATCAGCCTGCACCTGCAGAAACAGGAGCAATCTCCTGTTGCGACATCACAGTCTGTCGCGCCTTCACCGCCTCCATTCATACCGGTCGTGCCGGCGGGCTCCTGCAGCAAGCCCACAGAGTCCGGGTTACGAGTGCGGCTGCCCAACGGCATCGAGATTTGTCTGAGTGGGCATGGCGAAGATGAGCTGTCGTGCTTGTTGCGCCTGCTGTGCACACTGCCATGTTCCGTCTCGACCCGGCTCTGAAGGTATTCCTGCACCGCGAGCCGGTGGACGGCCGCAAGAACATCAATGGCCTGGCTGCGCTGGTCGAACAAGGCCTCGGGCTCGATCCCTTTGCTCGGGCGGTCTACGTCTTCAGCAATAAGCGGCGCGACCGCATCAAACTGCTGCTGTGGGATCGCACCGGATTCTGGCTTCTGTTCAAGCGGCTGGAAGCGGACCGCTTCGTCTGGCCGAAAGCGTCAGCGGTGGTCGAGCTCAGCGTCGAGCAGCTGCAATGGCTGCTCGATGGGATCGACCTGGAAGCCATGCGCGGCCATCCTGTGCGCCATTACCGTCGCACGGCGTGAACCGGGGCGGCAGAGCGTTGTCAAAAAGTCCATGCAAAACGTCATGATCACGGCCGAGGAACTGGAAGCGTTGCGCCAGGCAGCGCAGGAGCGTGACGCGTTGCGCGGTGAGCTGCGGGTCGTGACGCTCGAGCGGGGCCTGCTCAAGGAACGCGTGCAGGCGTATCTGCACAAGCTGTATGCGGCACGCAGCGAAGCACGCAGTGCCGGGCAAAAGGATCTGTTCTTTAACGAGGCCGAGACCCTGGCGCCGACTGCCTCCGCTGAGCCTGCCAAAGAGGACGAGCCAGGCGTTGAAGTGGCGAGCCATCTGCGCAAAAAGCGTGGTGGCCGCAAGCCGCTCGATCCCGCGCTACCGCGCGACGTCGTGCGTCACGAGCTGCCCGAATCCGAGCGTATTTGCCCGCATGACGGCAGCGTCCTGATCGAAATCGGTGCCGAGATCAGCGAACAGCTCGACATCATTCCCCAGCAGGTACGCGTGATCCAGCATCAGCGCATCAAGTACGCCTGCCCGTGCTGCGATGGCGGCATCAAGGTCACGCCTGCCGCAGCGCGCGTCATCCCCAAGGGCCTGCTGACCGAAGCGGCGCTGGCGTGGATCGTGACGGCGAAGTATCAGGATGGCTTGCCGCTGTATCGGCAAGCGGCCTTGCTGCGCCGCTTTGGCGGCGACCTGTCGCGCACCACGCTGGCCGCCAGCGTGGTGCGCGTTGGTCAGGCAGTGCAGCCGATCATCAACCTGCTGCGCGACGTGCTGCTGGAATCCGAGCTGGTGTACGGCGACGAGACGGAACTGCAGGTGCTCAAGGAACCGGGCCGCTCGCCGCAGACCCAAAGCTATCTGTGGGCGCAGATGAATGGCACGGGACCGCCGGTGCGCTTGTTCGGCTACTCTCCCGGTCGGGGAACCAGCCATGCGCTCAAACTCTATGCCGGCATGGCCAAAGGCGCAGTGCTGATGACGGATGGCTATGAGGTCTACAACGCCATCGCGGCGACCCATGGTCTGGTGCACCTCGGATGCTGGGTCCATTGTCGACGCTACTTCATCGAGGCCGAGGACGTGCTGCCGAAAGAGTCGCGCACACCGCAGCAGCCTGCCACGCAATTCATTGCAGCCATCGGCAAGCTCTATGCCGCCGAGGCCCGAGCCAGGCACGCCGACGCGGCCCACCGACAACGGCTGCGCGCCCGCTACAGCGCCCATGTGCTCAAGCACATCGAGCGCCTGCTGCTGACGTATCAGCCGATCGTCACGCCCAACAGCAAGCTCGGCCGTGCTCTTGCCTATCTGAGTGGGCAGTGGTCCAAACTGACGCGCTACATCGAGAACGGCCTCTGGCCGATTGACAACAACCAGTGCGAAAACGCGATCCGTCCCTTCGTGATCGGGCGAAAGGGCTGGCTGTTTGCGGACACCGTCGGCGGCGCTACTGCCAGCGCCAATCTGTATTCCATCATCGAGACCTGCAAGGCCAATAACGTCAATCCGTACGCCTACCTGATCAAACTGCTCCGCGCGCTGCCTCTGGCAACTACGGCCGATGATTACGAGGCGCTGCTGCCCTGGAAAATCTCCCTCCCGACGACTCGGTTGTAATCGCGCTAACAACACGCGAGACTATCCGACAAGGGACGTCCGTCATGGATCGCTTACATCCAATCGACAACTTGTAGACGCGGTTTACTGATACATTCGGCCACGGCACTCCAAAGTGGGTCAACTTCCGGTGAACGTCAACAGTCCGTGCTCACCGCTGGGTGGTAGGGAACAAACAGCTGACTGAACCGGTTTCGCCGACTGCTGGTGCGATGGGAAAAGCGTGCAGACACATACCTGGCGATGCTGCAGTTCGCTTGTGGCCTCATTACATGGCGGTTCGCCCTATCGAAATAGGCTGGAAATATGGAAAGGATTCGCTTTTTATTTTTATTTCATAAGTCCATTTCTTTTGCCTGGCAATCATGTGTCTTCACCGAGGGCATTCAGTAAGTTCAGTGCCTGCGCTACAAGGTATCGGAGAAATACACGAACCGGTCTCGCCCGCGCATCTTTGCAACATACATCGCTTCGTCCGCATGTTTGACAAGCGATTGGAGATTGTCGGAATCGGACGGATACACAGTAATACCAATGCTGGCCGATACCTTCCCCTGAACGCCCCCAAGTTCGAATGCGCTACGCAGGTCCTGAACGATTTCTGTCGCAATACGATCAACTGTTTCCTTGCCACCATATTCCGGGATAATGATGGTGAACTCGTCTCCACCTAAACGTGCGAACGTGTCGGTTCCGCGAATTAGGCGTTGAATTCGCCGAACTGCCTCTTTTAACAACAAGTCCCCCTTGTCGTGGCCAAGCTTGTCGTTGATTTCCTTGAAGTTGTCGAGATCGATGAACAGGATTGCAAGCGGCAAGCCGGTGCGCTTTGCCTTCTTTAGTTCATGTTCCAAGCGGTCGAGAAACAGCCGCCTGTTCGGGATGTCCGTCAATTGATCGTAGTTGGCCTGATGCCAGATCAATTCATCCTGCTGGCGTCTTTCGGTAATGTTCGAGAACTGTGCAACATAGCGGTAAACGCGGCCGTCGGCGCTACGGATTATGCTGACGTTCAGCCATTTTCCGAGCAAATGCCCGTCCTTGTGGTGATCCCACATTTCGCCCTGCCAGCACCCGTTTTTGTTAAGCGAATACCAGAACTGAACGTAGAACTCCTTGTTGTGCAGTCCGGACTGCATCAACTTCGGGTTCTTGCCCTTGATCTCGTCCAGTTGATATCCAGTGATGCGGGTGAATGCGGGATTGACGTCAAGAATCCGGTTTTCTTCGTCGGTCACCATGATGCCTTCATTGCTCGACAGGTAAATCAATGAAGCGAGCTTCATGGATTCGTCCAGCTTTCTGGCATTGGTAATATCCTCGACAAGCGACCAGACGCAGGGCTGGGTGCCAGGTCCAGGAATTTGTACGCCGGTCAATCTCACCGGAGTCCGCTCGCCGTCCTTCCGCAGGTACTCTTTTTTATACGGACCGTAGCTGCCACTACGCTCAAGCGACTCAAGCTGCACCTCATCCTCTGCATCATATTCCGGAGGAGTGAGCGACCGGTAGTCGAGGGCATGGAGCTCGTCTGCGGTGTGCCCGGTGATTAGCTCAAACGCCCGGTTGAATTCAAGAAAGCGACCATCACAATCCGTCAGCACAATCCCAACCGGGGCAGATTGAAAGAGGCCTCGCAACATGGCGTCGCTTGCACGCACTTTTGCGTCGGCATGCTTCTGGACTGTGACATCAATCGTTATGCAGATAAGATAGAGCGGCGTTCCATCGTCATCGAAAACAGGCCTTTTCGAGGTGTTGCCAACGCGATTTTCCTTGAGGGACTCGTTCCAATAGCTCTCTTCGAAGTCGACCGCAGTTCGACTGGCCCACACATGACGGTCCATTTCGAGGAAGTGTTCCATCTGGTCCGGGGGAAAGAATCCGCTGCCATCGGTCCCGTATAAGTCGTCAAACGCGATCCCCCACTGCTCCTCGCATGCGCGGTTCATCAGGATGATCCTGCTTAAACGATCCTTAACGAAAAAGGCTGCCGGAATCGCGTTGACGATATCCCTGGCACCTCGATTCAGAAACTCACGCTCTGCGAAGATGGTGCGGGCGTCCATGGGCGCTTTCGATAATAACAATTTGAAATTTAAGGATAATCGAACGGAACGACTTTCGCTACTAAAATGCAACTTTCCCTCACGTCCCACCTGTTTTTTCTAAAGAGCTAATTCTCAGTGTCAACGGGCGTCCTCTGGTTCTTTCTCGACCTGCGTCCTGCTCTATATCTGGGATGATTAAACTTTTGGAGAACCTTGAAGGCGCAATCGATGTTCTTTCCTTATTAGATACGCATAGGCTTCAATCAGCCGAGCTAAAAAGTAGTGAATGGCAAAGCGTCTACTCATACATAGACCGCTTAAGCAAGGTTCTGAAACGTGCGTATGCTGCCTGCAAGGTATGCGTGCGATAGCAAATTGAGATCATTCTCTTTTTGCTTCCATATTTGCAGCAATCAAGCGACCGAGCGTGGTTAACGCTGCCTCCGTTCGCTCATCCCACGGATGTCCATAGTTAAGACGAAGGCAATTCGCAAATCCGCGGTGCGCGGAAAACATCGGTCCCGGCGCGATGCTGATTCCCAGTGAGAACGCTTGCCTGTGCACTTCAAGCGTATTGATTTTGCCCGGCAGCTCTATCCACAAGAAATACCCACCGCTTGGGCGAGTCGCTTTTGTGCCCTTGGGGAAATGACGCACAACGGCTTGCACCATTGCGCTTTGTTGCACGGATAACGCGTGGCGCAATTGGCGCAAATGCTTGTCGTATCCACCTTTGGCCAGGTAGTCGGCAAGCGCCGCCTGTGCCGGCGCCGAGGCGGACAGCGTCGTCGTGACCTTTAAGCGAGCCACGCGCTGGGTAAATCGCCCTGGCACTGCCCAGCCTATCCGGTAGCCCGGCGCCAAACATTTCGAGAAGGAGGCGCAATGCATCACCAACCCCTTCGTGTCGAACGCTTTTGCGGAAATGGGACGCTTGCTTCCAAAATAAAGCTCACCGTAGACGTCATCCTCGATTAACGGCACATCATGGGAGGTCAGCAGCTCAACCAGTGCCTGCTTTTTTTCATCTGACATCAGGCTACCCAGCGGATTCTGGAAGTTCGTCATCAACCAGCATGCCTTCGGTTTGTGACGTTCCAAAGCTAGCGCCATCGCTTCAAGGTCGACACCTTCCCGCGGGTGCGTCGGCACCTCGATTGCCTTCAGCCCAACGCGTTCCAGCGCCTGGAGTGCTGCATAAAAGGTTGGAGATTCAATGAGCACGCAATCGCCCGGGCGGGTGACCGCCTGAAGACATAAATTCAGCGCTTCCAGCGCACCATTGGTAATCACGATTTCATCGGTGTGGATATGCAGGCCGTCAGCGAGGTAGCGCAAAGCGATTTGACGACGCAATGCCGCATTTCCCGGCGTCAGATCATCCACCGTGCTCCACGGGTCCATCTCCTGCACGCTGCTCGCCATCGAACGTGCGAGCCGCTGCAGCGGGAACAGCAACGGGCTCGGAAAGGCAGAGCCAAACGGAATCACGTCACGTGTCTTGAGCGACTCAAGCACATCAAAAACCAGCTGGCTGACGTCAACGTTAGTCGAATCCCCGCTTGGCTGGGAAGAAATGTCGGGTTCGGGCGGAAGCGATTTTGCCCCTGCGGTCACGTAATATCCGGACCGCTCGCGTGCGCGTATCAGCCCCCGCGCTTCCAACAGGTAATACGCCTCAAAGACTGTCGAGGGGCTGACCCCGCGGCTCGTGCTTGCCTGCCGAACTGAAGGGAGACGATCGCCTAGTTTCATCACCCCGGTGCGAATGGACTGAGCAATTTCCTCGGCAAGTGCTTCATAGCGTTTCATAAAGACCTTGGGTTAAGCGCTGAAATAAACTTTCTTGAGGCATGACATCTGATACGGTAAGCAAACACAAAGACATTCTGCTCCGTATCACGTTGCTGCTGTTGTATTTCACCATAGCACTCGTTAGAAAGTACAGGTACAGGAACGAATTTTTTGAATAATCAAGATGGCTCTGATCTGGTTTTTAAAGCCGTCCCTGATCCTGTTATTCAACAACACTTTGGAGCATACTCAATGGCGCCGATCTCGTTTTTCCGATTGGTAAAGAACTTGAGGGAATGACTATGCTGGGCTCGACCGCGCTTGAACTCGCCCGAATTCAATTCGGGTTCACCATTTCCTATCACATCGTTTTTCCTGTCATTACCATCGGCCTCACCTGTTACCTGTCTGAGCTGGAAGCGTGCTTGCCGCGCACCTGGCAAGAGGTATCGCCGCCCAGATCAAAGGCAAGTCAATACCCGTAGCCCTCCCGATTTCCAGTAAATGAGGGAATTTGTTCGCAGCACAGTCCTTCCCTCAAACAGCCCGCTCAAACACGCTCAATCAACACGAAGATGAATCGATACTGGAGCCCAGGCGTAGGGAATTTGACACCCTACTCCCCGGGCGAGCAGCCGGCAGGTGAACATGTCGTCAAGCTGAACACGAACGAAAGCCCGTTCGGGCCTTCGCCGCTGGCGCTTTCTGCCATTCAAGAAGCCGCCACGGATAGCCTGCGGCTCTATCCCGATCCGAACGCGGCCGCCCTAAAGGAAGTCCTCGCGCGTTACCACGGCGTATCTCCCGACGAGATCTTTGTCGGTAACGGATCGGACGAAGTGCTCGCCCTGGCCTTCCTCGCGCTGCTAAAACATGATGCGCCGCTATTGTTTCCCGATGTGACGTATAGCTTTTATCGCGTCTACTGCAAGTTGTATGGCATCGGATTGCGTGAGATTCCTCTATCGGACTCCATGGAAATCAATACGAAGGATTATGACCAGCATTGTGGTGGAATCATTTTTCCGAATCCGAATGCGCCGACAGGGATAGGACTGCCCTTGGTCGCGGTTGAAGACCTGGTTGCAGCTCATCCTCACGCAGTCGTCGTGGTTGATGAAGCCTACATCGATTTCGGCGGCGAATCCGCCATACCGCTGATTCATCGCTATTCCAACCTGTTGGTCATCCGGACCTTCTCGAAGTCCAGGTCGCTTGCGGGGCTGCGTATCGGATTCGCCGTCGGGCATGTGGGCCTCATCGAGGCATTAAATTGCGTCAAGAACTCCTTTAACGCTTACCCTCTTGACCGCGTTGCGATCGCCGCTGCCATCGCATCCTATAACGACGAGAAATATTTTCAAACGAACCGCATTGCAATCATGACGACTCGGGACGCGTTGGTACAGAAACTTTCTGCGATGGGCTTTGAAGTGCTGCCATCCATCGCGAACTTCGTATTCATGCGCCACCCGGCTGTGGAAGCGCCCCTACTCGCAAAACCCCTGCGCGAAATGTCTATCTTCGTACGGCATTTTGCGCAGCCTCGCATTAATCAATATCTTCGTGTAACTGTCGGAACGGCAACGGAATGTGCGCGATTGGTCGATGCGTTAAGCGACATGGTGGGCAAACAGAAGAGCGCCTTCGAATGATGAATAGCGTCATAAAGATCCTCATGTTCCAGGCCCTGGGAGAGGCAGTCGCATACGAGCTCTCGCTCCCCATACCAGGAGCCGTCATCGGCATGCTGTTCCTGTTTTTCTATCTGCTGGCCCGAGACACGGAAGATAAAAGCCTGCTGACATTCTCAACTCGGTTCCTTGGTTACATGACTTTGCTGTTTGTCCCGGCGGCCGTCGGCATCATGTTGCATATGGAGCGCATTGCCAATGAATGGCTTCCCATTACGGTTGCGTTGACAACAAGCACAGTCGCATCGATAGCGATTACGGCGTTCGTTGTTCGCCGCTTAAGAAAATGACGACTTCTCCGACTTCTTTATTGAATTTTCTAGCGGCCTCACCACTGCTATGGCTACTGGCGACATTGCTTGTGTATCAACAGGCGCTCGCCATTTACGCTAGGGCTGGATTCAACCCATTGCTTCATCCTGTGGTCGTATCCGTGGCAATCCTCGTGGCAGTGCTAAAGTTCACCGGAACGCCATACCAGACGTATTTCAACGGTGTCCGGTTCATCCACTTCCTGCTGGGACCGGCCACCGTTACCCTCGCGGTTCCGCTATACCGCCAAGTGAAGGCGATCAGGCGCAACTGGCTTGCGCTTCTCTTCGCTGCCGCGGCCGGTTCCGCCGCCTCCGTTGCGATTGCGATGGGAACGGGCGCATTACTTGGAGCGTCC
The DNA here is from genome assembly GCF_000818395.1 of Noviherbaspirillum autotrophicum. Classification (GTDB taxonomy): domain Bacteria; phylum Pseudomonadota; class Gammaproteobacteria; order Burkholderiales; family Burkholderiaceae_D; genus Noviherbaspirillum; species Noviherbaspirillum autotrophicum. The sequence goes on from NZ_JWJG01000028.1 coordinate 3,240,527, forward strand.
CGTCCAACGGTTTTATCCCTGGCAGCAAAATCGGTCACAATGCCTATCGCAATGAGTGTCACCGAAAAGATCGGCGGCTCCCCTTCTCTGACATCCGCACTGGTGATGCTTACCGGGATCTTTGGCACCTGTGTAGCACAGATCGTTCTGCGCGGGATGAAGATTCCTGATGCGGATGCAGGCGGCTTCGCGCTTGGTGTGGCAGCGCATGGCATAGGAACATCAAGGGCGCTGCAGATAAGCCAGGAGATGGGGGCATTCGCCGGCCTCGCAATGGGGCTGGCCGGCATGCTCACCGCCTTTGTCCTGCCATTCCTTATTCAGGCGCGATAGGTCATTTAATCGGCCGCACGCGCCGGTTGGAGCTCGCCGGCGGCAACAAATCCACCACGGGACGATCATGACTGCCGGCTGTCTTGCCAGTCGCCGATATTGCGATTCGCCTCCCGGAAAATCAATCAGCGCAAATCAAGGCGGCTCTGGCAAGTGGCTAACAGCCTGTGTGGGTAGGTCGATAACCGGAGTGAGGCTGGCAGCCAAGCCGATGCCAGGAAAGGAAGACACCAGCTTTTATGGTTATCGACCTACCCAAACAGGCTGTTAATGAACGACCAAGTGCACGACCGCCATAAGAATCGCAATAAATGTCGCGCCGCCGATCAAGCCGGCAAGAACGACGTATAGCGGGTTTAACCTGCCTACATCCTGCTCAAAATCTTTTCTCCTGCGCAGGCCAACAAAGGACCATGCCACGGCATTTATCGTAGAGAAAAAGGAGCGCTTGGTTGACATGTCGGAGGTCCTGTGTGGTATTTGGCTGCTACAAGGAGAAGTTAGACACCTATCCGTTATGCGCGACAACGCCGGTACATCGGTCAGAAGGTTTTACTGGCGTTCATGTGCATTCTCATTTCAGAACTGCTGATGCGCCGACTATTTTTGGAGCAGCGTGGTGAGCAGCAATGCGACAGGCGCGATGGCCACGAAACCGCGCAGCAGCCAGGCGATGAACGGATGCGCGGAGCGCGATTCCAGAAAATAGCGGGTCACCACGGTTCCCTTGAGCCACATAACGGCGGCGACGACGAAAGGCATCCACGAAGCATGGCCAACCTTCTGCCCCAATAGCAGGCTGATGCCGGTGAGCGCGAGCAGTGCCAGCCAGGCCGGCACCGGCAGCGATTTTTTTGTGGTTTGATTCATCGTTCAAGCCAATACGTAAAACAACGGGAAAAGGACCAACCAGATAATGTCGGTTGCGTGCCAGTAGCATGCCAGCGCTTCCAGGCCGTCGTGCTGCTCTGCGGAGTAAGCCTTGGTCGACAACCTGAAAAATGCCCAGCACATGCCCAATATGCCCCAACACGCATGCACCAGATGGTTGAACGTCAGGTAGTAGTAGACCGTGTAGAAAATCCCGGCCTTGCCATCGATGCCGTGCGCCAGGTTCCAGTCGACTTCCAGCAGCTTGACCACGGGGTAACCCAGTGCCGTCACGATGGCTGCCGCCAGCCAGAACCTGGCGCGGCGAAGTTGCGCATTCTTGACGGAGGCGAGCGAACAGGCCACGAAAAAGCTGCTCGTCACCATGATGAGCGTGTTCACAGCGCCGGCCGTGGTCCAGATCAGCTCCGGCCCCTTCCGAAACGCCTCCGGGTAGTGATACCTGGCGATGAAGTACACCGAAAACATCAGGGCGAACTCGACGAATTCGCAGGTAATACCAACCCATATCCCCTTGTTTCCTGGTATGCGCCCCGCCAGCTGCCGCGTAATGGCTTCCGACGTAGGCTTCGGGGAGTGCTCCGCATCTGCCGCCGCATGCGCGGGAGCGTAAGTCGCTTCCATCATCATCTTGAACGTCCTTTATGTTACAGCTTGAATATCGATAATGAGGGGCTTATCGTGGCACGAAAAACACGGCCTTTTCTTTCACCTGAAGCTGCACGTCATCCTGCGCTTGCAAGCCGAATGTCACCGTGTTGGATCCCGCCTTTCCCTTATCCTTGGGAATGTGAACCGTCACCGGGACCGCGCGCGATTCCGCCCCCTGCAGTTGAACCTCGTCCTGCGTCACCAGGGAAATGCCCTCAATTCCAGTGACCGAAATCTTGTAGCGGTGCGGATGCTCGTCGGTGCTCATGATCTGGAGACGGAATGCATTTTCGATCATGCCCTCCTCCACCTCGCGCCCCATTGCACCGCGGTCGCGAATGACATCCATTTTCAGGGGCGTCCGGGTAAGCAGCGAGACCCAGAACGCGCTCATGACTAGTACGAGAATGCCTGTGTAGATGAGCACGCGCGGGCGCAGGACGCGCCGTGCAATCTGTTTGGGAGCGAGATTGTTGCGCAAGGCATTCTCCGTCGTGAAACGAATCAAGCCACGCGCGGCACCAATCTTGTCCATCACCGAATTGCAGGCGTCCACACAAGCGGCGCATCCGATGCAGTCGGACTGGAGGCCATTGCGAATATCAATCCCGGTCGGACAGACTTGGACGCACAGTGAACAATCGATGCACGAACCCGAGGCCAGGTTCTTTGCGGTGGCCTTCGCAAGTGCGTTGCGCGGCTCGCCGCGCTTCTGGTCGTAGCTGACAATGAGCGTGTCCGGATCAAACATCGAACTCTGGAAGCGCGCGTACGGGCACATGTAGCGGCAGACCTGTTCGCGCAGCCAACCGGCGTTGCCATAGGTCGCGAAGCCATAGAACAGAATCCAGAACGACTGCCAAGGCCCGAGCGCCAAAGTGGCAGCCTCGAGCGCGAGCGTGCGAGCCGGCGTGAAGTAGGCAACCAAGGTAAATCCCGTCCATAACGCAAACAGCCCCCAGGCCGCGTGCTTGGACGCCTTCCTTGAAAACTTGGCGATTGACCACGGTTGCCGGTCCAGGCGCATGCGGGCACTGCGCTCCCCCTCGATCTTGCGCTCGAACCACATGAATATCTCCGTATATACCGTCTGTGGGCATGAGAACCCGCACCAGACGCGACCGGCCACCGCAGTAAACAGAAAGAGCGAAAAGGCAGCGATAATCAGCAGCAAGGCCAGGTAGATGAGATCCTGCGGCCAAAGCACAATGCCGAACAGATAAAACTTGCGCGCCGCGAGATCGAACAGCACGGCTTGGCGCCCATTCCATGATAGCCATGGCAACCCGTAGAAGATGAGTTGCGTCAGCCAGACGCAGGCCCAGCGCCAGTTTGCATACACACCGTTCGCCGCTCTCGCATAGATCTGCTCGCGTGGCGCATACATCTTCACAACTGACACTGTCTGGGCGGATTGGCTCATGATCGTTATTCGCTTGATCGGGATGGAGACGGGCTCAAAGGCCGGTTATATGGACAGGGGCAACGGGTAAAGAACTGCGCTTATCCGTGGTTCCCGCTTCTGCGCCGGAACAGCGGAAGCGGCTCGTCGACCGAGCCCTGGTATTTGACCGAGTAGTGGTTGAAACTCAGGAGCGCATCGTGGATGTCCTTGTCAGCGCGCACCGCAAAGGAATCGAACCCGCAGCGCCGCATGTAGTTGAGCTGATCCCGTAACACATCGCCAATGGCGCGCAATTCGCCGGTCCACCGGTATCGGGAGCGCAGCAGAGTAGCAATGCTGTAGCCGCGGCCGTCACGGAAGCTGGGAAAATCGACGGCAATCAGGTCGAGCTGGCGCAGATGCGGCGCAAGTGGCTCAAAGTCGTCGTCCGGCGAAATCCAGACCGCGCGACACTTCGACGTGTCGGCGCGGATGCCAGCAGTATGAAAATACGACAGCGGCACGATCTTGTTGGATAAGTTGATTTCATCGAGCAATTCGACGTCTCGAATCACTCCCCAAAGGTCATCCACGATGTGCGGAGAACCACCGACCAGCTTGATTATCTTCGGCATAAAAGCACTGAAAAATTGATTAGGCCGCCTCGCGGTAAACACCGGACCTGAACGGCTCGGCGCCGACACGGGCCAATGTCTCAATGAAAGGCTCATCGTGCACGCGTAGCCGACAAAACGTTTCGACTAGCCGCTCTATGACCGTCGACATTTCTTCGGCGCGGAACGAAGGACCGATGACTTTGCCGAGCGCCGATTCCATTCCTTGGGCGCCGCCGATGGTGACTTGGTACCATTCCTCGCCATCCTTATCGACCCCGAGAACGCCGATGTTTCCTATGTGGTGATGGCCGCATGCATTAATACAGCCGGAAATGTTGAGGGACAGATCGCCAAGCTCGCACAGGAAGTCCAGGTCCTCGAAGCGCTGCGCAATGGCTGCCGCAACAGGAAGCGACCGGGCATTGGCGAGCGAGCAGTAGTCTCCGCCAGGGCAGGCAATAATATCGGTCAGCAGGCCAAGATTGGCCGTTCCAAGGCCATTTGCTGTTGCCTTCACCCAGAGCGTGTACAGATCGCGCTTGCGTACGTCCGGCAGGATGACATTCTGTTCGTGCGCGACCCGGATTTCGCCGAATCCGAACTCTTCCGCCCATGCCGCGATCTGTTCCATTTGACCGGCCGTCACGTCGCCTGGTGGCGTTGCAACGCCCGGCTTGGTCGACAGCGTCACGCATGCGTATCCGGCCACCTTATGCTCGCGCACATTCCTTTTCACCCATTGGGCGAAGCGCCTGTTTTCCGACAGATACTGTGCGAATGCAACGTCCTCGTCGTCGAGCGGTTCATATCGCTTGTACTGGAAAAATTGGGCGACGCGCTCGTACTCCTGTTCGGTCAAGGTAGACGGACCATCCTTAAGATGGCGCCACTCCTCTTCCACCTCGGCGGAAAACGTTTCGACGCCAAGCGCCTTGACCAGAATCTTGATCCGGGCCTTGTATTTGTTGTCCCTGCGGCCATACCGGTTATACACCCGCAGAATGGCCTCCACATAGGAGAGAAGGTGTTCCCATGGCAGGTTATCCCGGATCTGCGAACTGAGAATCGGCGTGCGACCCAAGCCGCCGCCGGCAAATACGCGTAGCATCTTTTGCCCGGCCTCGTTCTTGTACAGATAGATACCGACATCATGCATGCGCACGGCGGCGCGGTCCTCCATCGAAGAAGAAAGCGCAATCTTGAACTTGCGTGGCAAAAAAGCGAATTCCGGATTCAGCGTCGACCATTGGCGCAATATCTCGGCGAGAGGACGCGGGTCAATCAGTTCATCCTTTGCGACACCAGCAAACTGCTCTGTCGTGATGTTGCGTACGCAGTTGCCGGACGTCTGAATCGCATGCATCTGGACAGTCGCGAGTTCGGCAAGAATGTCGGGCGCTTCCTCCAGCTTGATCCAGTTGTATTGAATGTTTTGGCGCGTGGTGAAATGGCCGTAGCCGCGGTCATACTTGCGCGCGATATGCGCCAGCATTCTGAGCTGAGTAGAAGACAGCACGCCGTAAGGAATGGCCACGCGCAGCATGTACGCATGTTTTTGCATGTACAACCCGTTCTGCAATCGCAGCGGCAGAAACTCTTCCTCCGACAAAGCTCCCGAAATTCTGCGGGCAACCTGGTCGCGAAACTCTGCCACGCGCTCGTTCACAAGAATCGCGTCGTACTCATCGTATTGATACATCTACCTACCCCTGTTTCAACCAATGCCTGAATCGCGGCGCCAGGTGGCGTTCAGGAAATCAAGACATTTCGTTGTTCTTGTCCGTTGCATCTGATTGTCTGTCTTTAACGATGTCCAAAACAGATTCAGAACCCTGAAAAAACACCGTATCAGATCGATGTGTCAGCGAGGCAGTTGATGCCGTGGCCGTAACCAACATCCAGAGAGCAAAAGCCTGGAGAGGTGATGTGGAGAGCGCAGTCCGCCAACATTTGGTTCGTGCCAGATCAGAAGGCCGTCTGATATGCAAAAAGAAGGCGCTACTGACACTGTTTTGGAGGGCGTTCGAACAGCAAAATGTCGGCTGATACCAAAAGCGTTGTCTTGTTACTAATGGTGAGCTCCAATGTATTGAGCGCATTAACCCAATTTTGACGTTATGAAGAGAACTTCAAGGAGTTCACACGACCGAGAGCGGCCCCGCCGTCTCGCCACAGGCCGCATAAATTTGATTTGCGCGTGCTTCGCAGGCGTCCTTGCATCGGGCGCGCAAAGTGTCCAGGCGCAGCAGTCGCAAATTCCCGACACGATCGCACAGCGCGCCATTGCTTGTGCCGCCTGCCATGGTAAAGAAGGACGGGCCACGAATGATGGCTTCTTTCCCCGCATAGCGGGAAAACCAGCTGGGTACTTGTATAACCAGCTAGTCAATTTCCGCGACGGACGCCGGCAGAACCCGCAAATGACCTATATGGTCGGGCATATGTCGAATGCCTTCCTGCAGGAGCTAGCCGAATATTTCGCCAGCCTGCACCCGCCCTATCCGCCGCCCCAGCTCTCCAATGCGGCGTCCACTGCCCTGGAGCGCGGACGTACCTTGGTCATGTCCGGAGATCGGTCAAGGAATATTCCTGCATGCGTGGCTTGCCATGGACAAAAACTGAGTGGCACGCTCCCGGCGATTCCCAGCCTGTTGGGTCTGCCGCGCGATTACCTGAACTCCCAGTTCGGCGCGTGGAAGACAGGCACCCGCCGTGCCGCCGCGCCCGACTGCATGGCAAAAATCAGCAGGCAGCTCAGCCCGGAAGACATCAGTGCCGTGTCGAGTTGGCTCGCTTCGCAGCCGATTCCGAATGACATGACGCCTTCCCCAGCGTCATCCATCAAGCTGCCTATCGCTTGCGGCAGTGTGCCGCAATGACCAAGCGTCACCTCATGAAACGCCTTTTCCTCATTGTTCTTGCCATGGGTATTTTTGTGCCTGCCTGCGTGATCGGCCTCGAGTTGGTCCGCGAGCCGGGCAGCGACCAGGTCAGCACGTTGGCGGCCGACTCGAACGGTCAGATTGCGCGGGGTGCGTATTTGGCGCGCGCCGGGAACTGCATGGCCTGCCATACGACACGAGGCGGGCAGGAGTACGCAGGAGGAAGAGCGATTTCTACGCCATTCGGCAATATTTATTCGTCGAATATTACGCCGGACAAAAAGACTGGAATCGGAACATGGACATCAAACGACTTTTGGCGGGCGATCCATAACGGCAAATCGAAAGATGGCAGCTTCCTGTATCCAGCCTTTCCGTATACCAGCTACACAAAGGTAACGCGAGCGGATTCCGACGCCATCTTTGCGTACCTCAGGACGCTTACACCCGTGGCACAGGAAAACCGGCAGCATGAGCTGCAGTTTCCATTTAGCCAGCGCATCTTGCTGGCATTCTGGCGGATGCTCTATTTCAGTCCCGGCGCCTATCAGGAGCAAGGGAACCAGAGCCCCGAATGGAACCGCGGCGCCTACCTGGTCCAAGGACTTGGACATTGCAGTGCCTGCCATACGAGTAGAAACTTCCTTGGCGGATCGGCGGACACGGCGGCCCTCACCGGGGGAATGATTCCCACTCTGAACTGGTATGCGTCTTCGCTTGCATTGGACGCCGGGGCCGCTCGTCGTGATTGGCAGACGAAAGACCTTGCCGACTTATTAAAGACTGGCGTGTCCTCCAAGGGAGCGGTGTTTGGGCCGATGGCTGAAGTCATTAGCGGCAGCCTGCAGCATCTTTCGGCCAGCGATATCAACGCAATGGCCATCTATTTGAAGTCCATTCCTCATGTCGACACTATCGCGCAATCAGAGTTGGGCGAAGTATCGAAGCAAGAAGAGGCAGTATTAAAACAAGGCGCAAAGCTCTATGAGAAATATTGCGCAGAATGTCACAAGTCGGACGGAAAAGGAGCACCTCCGGGGTATCCCCCGCTGGTCGGAACGCGATCGCTGGCCGCGCGCTCTCCCATTAATCCGATTCGCATTGTATTGAACGGTGGGTATCCCCCAACCACAAAGGGAAATCCGCGACCATATGGTATGCCCCCATTTGCGGTCGAGTTAAACGATAGTGAAGTGGCGGCAGTTGTGTCTTACATTCGTACGAGTTGGGGGAATAAGGGAAACATGGTGTCGCCGATCGACGTCGGCCGGTTTCGCGGGGCTCCCATAGAATAATCACCTTCGCTTTGCCACATCCGGTTATTAACGGTCCGCTTTCGGGTAGAAATTTGGATGTTGAGAGACTGCTTGTGGCCGAGCTGGACTTTTCTTTGCTTGTCGAGTTTATGCCGTAAGGCGGACGCTTGGCGCTCCCGGGGGGGGCGCAGGCAATGTTAGTGTCCGCAATAATTCCGATCGTCCTGCGTTCGGAAAACATCGTAATACGCCCCTACTCCGTCTATCGGACTATCTGGCAGCGGTACTAGACATTATGCTCATAATGTTGAAAGTGCCGCCCCACTGATTGTGCTGTTCTCACTTCACAGAAAAGCCAGCCCTATGCTTTTTTCTGGGGAAAGCTGTGAACACAGAAAGGTCCTCGCTTTCCAAATAAGAAAACGGAGGCGACTCATGATCATCGTTTTGGAAGATAGATATGCCACAGCTGGAACTCATGATGTGCGACGCGCCATGGCAGCACATCGGGATGCCTTTCTCCAAGAAGGAAAATCGAAACCGGTCGTGGCGTCGTCGATAATCGGCTTTCGATTGAGGCCGTTCTATTGGAATGCACAACCATCCCATGGCGTGGCCTGTCGATTTCGGCCAAGGCGAATGCCGCATCCGCGTTCAATGAGTCATCAAATTTATGACGGGCATATTTTTATTCATTGATTTCTTTTACCAGTCGAATCTCGAGCAAGATGTCCGCCCTCGCTATCCCACTTGGCCACTTCGGCTTGGTCAATTTCATACCCGGGAGGTCGATAAGTGCCGGTCTTCGTCACAGCCTCGTCAATTTCCTGAGGGGTAAGCAGCACAGTCGTTTTGCACTGGGTTACTCCAGCGGCATTGACTCTGATAGCAAGTGCCGCGGCAGTAGCATTGTCAGGGAGATCGGCAATGATGAAAACGTCCTCGTTGCCAAAGGCAAAATAAAATGCTTCAACGGTTCCGCCCATCGATTTGAATAATTCATCAACAGCATCACGTCGCCCCGTCCCCCCCTCTTTGAGCAGGCCCTTTACGCCGTCGGTGAGATAGTTGGCTTGAATGAGATATTTTGGCATTTGAATCTCCTTCCAGGTTTTGCGCACCTTCCTGGGACACCAGTCTGACAACGCCAATCGGTCAATTCGTCAGCGCGCGTCAAACGCTACAGCGTTTGTTGACGCGCGAAGGCCAGCTCGCCCGCCATGGTCAACACTGCTTTCCTGATCGCTGGCACAAGCGCCATCGAGCCGGAGGCGCAGTAGTAGCGGGTTTGCCGAAGTGGCGCCCACGATCGTCACCGGCCTTCAAATTGTCGGGTATCCGATACGACTGAACGGATCTCTGCATGACGTCCGTCAAACTCGTTGTCCTTCGCACAGACTAGTACAGCTGCTGAATAGGGGTAAAAAAATGGTTAACGTGCGATCGTGTTGGTGCGCTTGATCTTGCTGTGTAACTGGATGAGGCCGTAAATCAGCTGCTCTGCAGTCGGCGGGCAGCCCGGCACATAAATGTCGACTGGGATGATGCGATCACAACCACGCACAACGGAATATGAATAGTGATAATAGCCACCTCCATTCGCGCACGACCCCATTGATACCACCCAGCGTGGCTCAGCCATCTGATCGTACACCTTACGTAGAGCCGGTGCCATTTTGTTGCATAAAGTACCGGCGACAATCATCAGATCGGACTGCCGTGGAGACGCGCGAAACATGATACCGAATCGGTCCATATCGTAACGCGACGCACCAGCATGCATCATTTCCACTGCGCAGCAGGCCAAGCCAAACGCCATTGGCCACATCGAGCCGGTACGGACCCAGTTGACAAGCTTGTCCACTTCCGTTGTAACGAACCCTTCGTTTAACACGCCTTCGATTAACATGATGCGCTCCTGATTCGGAACATTTCCCGCATGGCCGACATCCCGCATTTATTTGACAATGCAACTCGGCAGAAAATGCATGGCACCCGATGAACCGCAATTTAGTCATTCGTTTCGAGCGCCCGCCATGATGAGATGAGCGAACGGCGGGCTACGTATTTTTCGGTGCTCAGAGGTGGCCCCGGAATTTCGGACAGTAGGATAAGTGGCAGCTTTGCTTCACAATCTGGGCCGCAAGGCCGATTACAGGAGCAAAAGCATGACCAAAAGAACAAGGCGCAACCACTCAGGGAGTTTCAAAGCAAAGGTGGCGTTGGCAGCGCTACGCGGCGACAAGACATTGACCGAGGTAGCGCAGCAGTACGAAGTCCATCCCAACCAGGTCACCGAATGGAAGCGGCAGTTGCTGGAGCGGGCTGCCGACGTATTTGACGGTGGCGCTGCGGTCAGCGAGAAAGAGAGCGTGCCGGACCTGAAGGAGTTGCACGCCAAGATCGGGCAGCAGGCATTGGAAATCGATTTTTTAAGCGGCGCGCTCACCAAAGCGGGATTGGTGAGCGCAAAGAAATGATCGACCGAACCCATGAACTGCCGGTGTCCCGGCAATGCCAGATCCTGTCCCTGGCACGCTCGACGGCGTACTACCGGCCGCAGCAAGCCAGTGAAGCGGACCTGGAATTGATGCGGCGGATCGACGAGCTGCACACGCAGCATCCATTCGCCGGCAGCCGCATGCTGCGCGACATGCTCCGTCGGGAGGGTCATCAGATCGGCCGCAAGCACGTAGCGACGCTGATGAAGAAGATAGGCATCGAGGCGCTGTACAAGAAGCCCAATACCAGCCGCCGCCATCCGGCACATCCGGTCTATCCGTACCTGCTGCGCAATCTGGAGATCAATCGTCCCAACCAGGTGTTCGCTGCCGACATCACCTACATTCCGATGAAACGCGGCTTCGTGTACCTGTTCGCGGTGATGGACTGGGCCAGCCGGCGGGTGCTGTCATGGCGTCTGTCGAACACGCTGACGACGGATTTCTGCATCGAGGCCGTGCAGGAGGCGATTCACCGCTACGGCGTACCGGACATCTTCAACACCGACCAGGGCGCCCAGTTCACCAGTCTCGAATTTACGCAACTGCTCAAGGACAACGGCATCGCCATCAGCATGGACGGCCGTGACTGCTGGCGCGACAACGTGTTCGTCGAACGGCTGTGGAAATCGATCAAGTACGAGGAGGTGTATTTGCACGCGTATGAAACGGTGAGCGCGGCAAAGAGCGGGATCGGTCGGTATCTGGATTTTTACAATTCTCGGAGGCCACACAGCGCACTTGACGGCAGCACGCCGGATGCGTTCTACTTCGCCAACCTGCCCGCGTGGCAACAGGCGGCGTAGATGGCAGGCCGGGTTCCCCACCGCGCCGCACGCTCTTGCCCTGCCCATCGGGCGGCGAGCGGCGCCGTGGATAACCCTACATCCGCAAAGCTCCACTTAACGAAGTCAAATTCGTGTCCAACAAAACGGGGCCACCTCTCTCGTCAGCACCCGCAACTGGTCAATTCTGTTATAGGTGGATACTTCCATCAGGAACACATAGCGGAGGCGCTTGGCAGTGCGCAAACGGGGCGCAGCGTTGACGACGTCATGCACCAGTTCGTCGGTGTGCAGACTGCCTCCCATGAGTGCTTCACACTCGCTGGACCGGCAGAGCGCCATCGTCCGTGCTGCAGCCTCATGGCTGTGCTCCGTGGTGACGAGCCGGCAAGACGAAATATCGATGCCTGAGCCTTTGGCAATGGCATGTATTTTCGTGGGCGGACCGACCAGGACCGGGTTGATCAATTGCATCTAGGCCACTTCCATTTCACCAAGCAGCGACACGTCGCTACAGGGAGGGCAAATGGCGATGCTAACAAGCTCCAGTGAGCGGCCCAGGTCGATGAGGCTTTGGCGTGCCGGGGAAGTCTTATTCATTGTCAGCATCTTTGCTCTCGATGCGCCAAATTCCAGAAAAATGGCCTCTACCACTCGATTCAAAGTTTGCCTTTGATTATCAATGATCCCGATTTCATGCATACAGGGTTTTGCGTGTAAAACGCTTCTGCACCAATTGATTTTGGACAGTGCAGTGCGCCTAGTAAAAACGTTTGTGGTGCATCAGTGGTTCGGCTCAAATCCATTTCCAAACGCGATTCCAGCAACTACAACAACAGGGTATATAGCACGACGAAGTAGCCTGGAAACACTGATGCGAATTAGCATAGGCGCGCAAAAAACTTTCACCACAAGATTGCAACGTATGGCGCTGCGCTCGCGATGGGCGCGATACGATAAGTTGCAAAGTCAACGAATGGAGGTGCAATATGGCAGAGCGTGAGACGAAGTCGCGCACAGCGCACTCACATGAAGCGGGATCGGATGCGACGAAACAAAGGCGTCACGCGGCCCCTGCATCCACCGATGCATCGAAAGCATCTTCTCCAGTAGCCGGGAAGGTCAAAGAGGGCATCGCACGACGGCTCTCCGACATCAACGATATTGAAGCAGATATCACCAAGCTTGTCAGGACGACCGTATCCGATACTTTGCGCGCTGGCGGAGATGCGACAGCCCAGCTGACCAACGTCGTGGAGAATACCGTAACAGGCGCAATCCAGGCTGCCGAAAAAGTCGGCACGGGGCTGACAATGAGTGCCAAAAGCGTCGCTACGGGAATCGTGATGGGTGTGCATGACGTTGGGGGTGATGTCGCAAAAGCGTCTACAGAAACTATTCGCACAATCATCAGGCAGACAGCGACCATAGGTGCCGACATTGGTGCGGTAGCGAAGCGCACGGTGGACGGAATTATCGAAGCCACTGCCGAGGTTGGGGAAAACGTCGCAGAAATTAGCAAAAAGTCTGCCGAAGGTGCCATTGAAGAAGCGGCACACATCAGCAATATGGCCGTCCAGGCGGTGCAAGATGTATTAACAGGCATCCGGGGCGGGATCAGTGAGTCTGCCGCCGTTCCCGCACGTCGTGGCGGCGCTGCACAGCACGGGCATACCACGCATTAGGAGGATGGAATTGCTCGTTCTGACTGGAAGGAAATGACGTAAGCTGAAAAAACCTCGCATCAGCGCTGCGAAAAGAGTGGTGTTATGTCCTATAAAACGATTCTGGTACATGTCGACGATGGCCGGAATTGTGACATCCGTGTCGAACTGGCGGCCCGGCTGGCGATGCTGGAAGATGCACACCTCATCGGCGTCGCCATGACAGGCGTGTCCCGCTTTCTGATCGAAGCTGTCGCCATCGATGTCACCCCTGAGAGCCTTCAGCCATATCTCGATATCCTGCGCCAACGCGCCGAGCGGTCACTCGTTCCTTTTGAAAAAATCATCCGGCAGGCGGGACTTGCATCCTATGAGCAACGCCTGAGTGACGACGAAGCCGCCGGCGGCCTGGCTCTTCAGGCGGGATACTGTGACTTGGCCGTTCTGGGGCAATACGATCCAGAGGGAGCGGCGCCATCGGTCTATGCCAATCTGCCGGAATACGTCGCGATGACGAGCGGTTGCCCTGTCCTCGTAGTTCCTTATGCGGCTACGACAACGAGTTGTGGCGAACGGATTTTGGTCGGATGGAATGGCAGCCCCGAGGCCGCCAAAGCCGTGCGCAATGCAATTCCTTTGTTGCGCCGGGCAAAGATCGTGGAAGTAGCCGTGTTCAACCCGGATCGTCCATCCGATGCTCACGGTGAACAGCCCGGCGCCGATATCGCGTTATATCTTGCACGCCACAACATCAGAGTGGACGTGATGCAAGAAAGGACAGAAACAGATGTCGGCGAAGCGCTCCTGTCTCTCGCTGCCAATTTGAATAGCGACTTGCTGGTGATGGGGTGTTACGGGCATTCACGCTTTCGCGAAATTCTACTGGGGGGCGTTACGCGCACGATGCTGAACGCGATGACAATTCCCGTTTTCATGTCGCATTGAGGAAAAGGAAAGCGGCATCAGAATCCCATTTCCCCTGGCATTGCTTCGGGCGATGCCCTTGCCTGCGATGGTGCTTCCATGACGATGCAATCCGTGGTCAGCACCGGCTTGCGATCGCGGCCGCGTTGGCCAGCGCGAGGCGCGTGACTTTGGTGGGATCGATGATTCCCATTTTCATCAGATTCCTGTACCTGTCATCCGCCGCGTTGTACCCGAAATCACCGGTGCCGTCGGTTACTGCCTCGATCACCGCGTCAGGGTCGCCACCAGCATTGAAAACAATTTGGCGCAACGGCTCTTCCAGCGCACGGTGAACGATCTTTACCCCGGAATCTTGCGCCAGGTTATGGAGCTGAAGATTTTCAAGAGCGCTGCGAGCACGAAGCGAGGCCACTCCGCCAGCGGCACCGATGCCCTCCTCGACTGCGCGCGCGTCGCATGTCCGCATACGTGCGCGAAGAAATACTTGCTCTTGAAAATGTTAAGACTCCTCGGGAATGAGCGATCTCAAGCCCCGTACGGCATGCATGACTATGCTGAATTGCAGGCACATGCCCACTTCTGAATGAGATACGTTGTCTTGATTGCGCCAAGGTGGCATGGGGATTCTTACATGAAAAAAAACTTCAGAATCATGCCTCCAGTTTTTCCAATGATGCTCTTAATGCTGTTGGGAGTTCCCGGCGTGGCACAGGAGCGCCATGGACGTTTGGAACATGAAGAGCACGATGTCGAGCGTGCCGAACGGGGTCGTGCAGCACCCGGACGCAGTCATACCCCACGGCACTGGAGCGGCGATATCCGGCGCTTTCATGAACATGACCTGGCGCTTTGGCGCGGCGGCCGCTGGCTCCATGGACGACATGGTGACCAATCAGGTTGGTGGTGGATCGTCGGCGCGACCTGGTACTTTTATCCGGCACCAATCTACCCCTATCCGAATCCCTATCAACCGCCGCCCATGGCGTCGATCGCCCCGCCGAGCGACCCGTCGGCGATGCCGCAATACTGGTACTACTGTGCCGATCCTCCCGGCTACTACCCCTACGTGCCACAGTGCCGCGTCAATTGGCGCGCCGTGCCAGCGACTCCGCCGTGAACACGGTGGTGAAGCCAGCGCTGGCGATTCGGGCAAACACGATCGTGAAGTACTTTGGCAAAGGTGAAGCCAGGACGGTCGCCTTCAACCGCGCCAGCATCGTCACCTGCTTTGGTGAAATGCTCTCTATCGTCGGCCCCTCCGGCAGCGGCAAGACGACGTTCTTGCGCATCCTCTCGGGAATCTTGTTCCCGAATGAAGGCAGTGTCATGGTGGAGGAAACCGATATGTGCCCACGCTCTACGCTAGCTATTGCCGGGCGCTCCGGTACTTTCCGTCAACTCGATTACGATTTCCTACATCCTGGCCGAGCTGAAAGACCCGGCCGACGCACCAGCGATACAGAAAGAAGTGGCGCGCCTTGCCTACTTCGCGTTGACCAAGGGCGAGTTCATTCAACGCATCAGCAATTTCTACAAGTGCCAGACCGCCATCGGCACCAATATTTTTCTGATGACGATCATCAGCGTCATTGCCGGACCGTCGATGTCGGGACAGGCTTTTTACACTTTCACTCTGGAGAACCTGGAGAAGTTCGGCGCGTTGAAAGCCATCGACGCGAAGGGCCGGGAACTGGTCTACATGATCCGGTTCCCGGCAACGATTAAGGCATTGACGGGTTAGGGCATCGAAGTGGGTTGATGCACGCGCTTGATTGGCGTGGCGAAGCTCCGGCTACCGGATTATGCATCGTTGATCACGTTCTACAACTTCGGGAAAGCATTTGGCATGGTGATGCTGATCGCGACCAGCTCCAGTTACATCGGCATTCGCAAGGTGCTCAAGATCGCGCCGTTCGATATTTTCAGCGGGTGGGAGTACGCAGCCAATCTGCTTTGGTCGTCGCACAAAATCAATTTCCACGCATGATGAGTCTCAAGTCCGCACTGTCCAATGCTGATCGCTGGCTTCAAGATGCGTCGTTCAGCACAACTTTTCTATTGGCGCTCGCCAGCGTTATTGCGATCGGCATTCCAGACTACCTGTTTGGAGTCGATATTTCCCTCTTCATTCTTTATATCGTGCCAGTCGGTATCGGCACGTGGTATGCAGGAAAACATTGCGGGATCTTCCTCGCCATCCTGTCAAGCACTCCGTTGATGATGGAACAAGTCAACGCACATTATTTCGTAAATCGCCAAGGTCTGTTCTTTTGGAATCTGTTCATGCATGTCTGCACCTTGCTGGTCATCGTGTACTTGCTCGACGTGCTTGTAGTTCACTTGCGAAATGAAGCCGCGCTCGCGCGCGTTGATGCCGTCACCGGAGTTTTTAACCGCCTTGGCTTTTTTGAGCGCCTGGAGTTCAGCGTCAACCTGATGGCACGCCAGCAGATAGGATTCGGTTTGGTGTATATCGATCTTGATGACTTCAAGAAAATAAACGACAAGTACGGCCACGACGAGGGAGACAGGGTTCTTCGGCTCACTGCAAGCCTATTGGGAAAGTCTGTTCGCCATAGCGATGTTGCGGCCCGGCTTGGCGGCGACGAATTCGCGCTGCTCCTTCACGGAGTCGATCGGCATCAGGCCGTGATTCTCATTGAAAAACTCCGCGTTGCGCTTCATCGGGCCTTTCAAATGGAGCGGGTGGCGGTGACTTGCAGTATCGGATGCGTGACGTTCCGTTCTTTCATCCCCGATCCCCATAGCGCAATCAAGGCGGCAGACCTATTGATGTATGAAGTCAAGCGTCATGGAAAAAACAACGTCCTTGTCGAAGAATATGAAGCCATGACTGCGCACAGCGCGACGAAGCCACAATGAATTCGACCGTTTCAAAATGCAAGTACGTTCCACTATGTCATGTCGCCTTCTTTATGTCGCGGGAGAAGAACAGGCCTGGCACCATTGGCAGCCAGAAGCTCACCCCTCGGAACAACAAGGTCGCCGCGAGCGACGCCGGGATCGACACTCCCGCGTGCTGCAACGCCACGACCGAGGTCGCTTCAAATACACCCAGCCCGCCAGGCACGATACTGATGGTCCGAAGCAACGAGGAAGCGATGAAGCTCGTATATACGCCGGTAGGTGACGCCACCTCGCCAAGCGAGCGAATGAGAACCCATACTGTGCCTGTGTCAAGCAGCACAATGGCGAGGTGAAACAATACGCTCTTGAGAATGAGCGGGAAGCTACGGACAAGCGTCGGGTCGGCCTCGCCGAGTAGCGAAAGCATGTTCGCCAGCAGCGGAACGCGCCCGAGCCAAGCAGGCGTCGTGCGCCGTCGTCCCGCAAGGGCAAGGGCGGCTGTGGTCAGCGCGACGCTGAAGACGACCAGGCATAGGGCGACCGCGAGAATGAGCGGGTTCACTCGGCCCTCCACCATCGAGATGAGAAGCGCGAGAACAAGGGTCAGGACATAGGCGGCATAGTATGAGACGCCATCGACGAGCACCGAAGCCATGACAACGCTACGCGGAACTCCGCGTAGCTCGAGCGCCCGGGCGACGACCACCGTCCCGCTGACGCCGCCAGATGGAAGAGCCTGGCTGATGAACAGCTGGGCGAGGCTGAGTTTGAAGGCCACCCACAACGGCAGCACAATTCCGGCCGCCCGCGTGACCACGCGCCAAGTCTCGCCCTGCGCCAGATAGGTTCCGACTTGCAGAACGATCGCGACGGCCAGCCACCATGGCTGCGCCCTCTCTGCGAGGCGCAAGAACTCCTGTTCTTCCGAGAAGTGGAGCGCGGCGATGATGACCGCCGCAAGCATTGCGAAACCGAAAATCCAGGAAAACCAGCGAGCAGCACGCAATGCTGACCGGTGCTCGCCGGTTCCAAGGCCGGTGCCCGGTCCAACTTCTGCGCCATTGCCGTTCACATGCAAAGTTATCGAAGTGGTACCTTTTGCATTTTCCTCACTCATCGTTGGGATATCCTCACATGCTTGCTTTTTTTTGATGACGTGATATTGGCGCGTGCGACGGCAACGCATCACGGCGCAGTGCCTGGCGGAGCTGCCTCGGCTTGCGCGTCGCCCAGGACGACGGCGAACAGTTGCAGCGTGTCTAGGTAGCGCTGAGCCTTGGCGCGCGCATCGCCGAGCCTGGCCTGCTGATCGAGGCGCTGCGCCTCGATGACTTGCGGGAAGCAGGTCTGCTCTGCCTGGTAACTTTGCTGCGTGAGGTCCCGTGTCGATTGCGCCGCATCCAAGGCCTTGCGTTGCGCCTCGAGCAGCGTCGCTTCATTTGCCAGCGCCTGAAGCACATATGCAACCTGCGCGAATGCCCGCAGCACGGTATTGCTTATCAGCGTCAGCCTGCTTGCGCGCCACTGCGTCAGTAGGACATCGGCCAAGGCTTCAGCCTACGCGACGCGATGGGCCGTTGCACCAACTGCGCCAACATCGTACGACAATGCCGGCCCGATGGCCAAGCTATTCATTGGTCGTGCGCATAAACATCTCCGTCAGGACAACTTGGGCGTAACGGCACATTGGACCATGCATGCCGCTGGAAAGAGTATGTTTCCGATCTGATGCCGCTACGCCGTGACTGCGCCACACCCGCCGCGGCGTCTTGGAACAAACGTATCCAAAACCATTTGACTTGGATCATGCATATGGAACGTACCCGCTCCTAGCATGCTTATCAGGCATCACGACCATCATTCCGCCTTTCCGAAACCGGTTTCATCAGCAGCGCCATGGGACGCCTCCATGATGTCTGGAAATCGACTTAATCTGCTGCAAGTGACCGTATGCGCCATTACCTTGGCTGCCGGTAGCGTCTTGCATCTACAGGGGATGGAAGACATTGCCGATTGGATGTGGTGCGGCGGTGCCAGCCTCGTTCTCCTGTCGGTGCTGATCGATACCGTGGTCGCGATATGGCAAAGGAAATTTGGGCTTGACCTCATCGCCTTGGTGTCAATCGCCGGCGCGATCACGTTGCAGGAATATCTAACAGCATCCGTGATCACATTGATGTTTGCCGGGGGCCGTGCGCTGGAAGGACTTGCGGAAAGACGCGCGCAGGAAGAAATGTCCGCATTATTGGCAAAAGCACCTCAATTTGCCAATCGATATGACGGCAGCGTCATCGCTCAGGTGCCGATGACAGCTGTTCGCCCCGGCGATCGCATCCTTGTGCGATCCGGGGAAACGGTGCCGGTTGACGGGACGCTTCTTGCTGCGGCCGTCGTGGATCGATCGAGCCTGACCGGCGAATCTTTGCCGGTGTCATATTCTGCGGGAAATGCAATAGCCAGCGGCAGCATCAATGCCGGGGATGCATTCGATTTGCTGGCCACCAACACTTCCCAAGACAGCACATTTTCCAACATCATTCGTCTTGTCCACGCCGCGCAACATTCAAAAGCGCCTGCAGCGCGACTGGCTGATCGCTATGCGCTGCTATTTGTCCCGCTGGCTTTAGGGGTCGCAGGCTTGTCCTGGCTGTTGTCCGGTGATCCGAATCGCGCTTTGGCCGTCGTCGTGGTCGCCACGCCCTGCCCTTTGATTTTGGCGGTGCCGGTTGCGATTGTCTGTGCCATGTCCCGCTGCGCACAACGTGGGGTGTTAATCAAACACGGCGGCGCACTCGAAAAAATGGCACAGGTCAAGACCTTGTTCCTCGACAAGACCGGTACGCTCACCGTTGGCAGGGCTCGCCTGACTGCCATGGCCACCGCACCGACGGTGCCGCATGAAGAGGTGCTCAGGTTGGCGGCATCGCTGGAACAAATGTCCAACCATGCCATCGCGCAAGCTGTGGTCTGCGCCGCGATCGGACGCGGACTGGCGCTATCCATTCCTGAGCATGCGTCCGAGCAGCCCGGTGCCGGACTGTCCGGTCGAGTAGACGGCATAGAGGTCCGTGTCGGCGGAATCGAATACGTTTTGGGCAGCGCGGCGATGCCATCGTGGTCGATGGGCCTGGGCGAGCGCGTTGGATACGAAGGCACCGCAGGCGTCTATGTCGCCATTGATGGGCGGTTCTGCGGTGTGCTTCACATGGCAGACGAAATCCGCTTGGACACACCGCGTGCCATGCGGCTGATGCGGGCATCCGGCGTAGAACGCATCATCATGCTCACCGGAGATCGGCGTGACGTGGCCGCCACCATTGGCAATTCCTTGGGTGTAGATACCGTCATGGCGGAGCAGACGCCTGCTTCGAAACTTGCCGCAATTGCAGATGCACGCAGGAACAGCGTGACGATGATGGTCGGTGACGGAATCAACGATGCGCCGGCACTGGCCGCCGCCGACATCGGCGTCGCCATGGGTGCACGAGGTGCGGCTGCGGCGGCCGAGTCTGCACAAGTCGTGTTGTTGGTCGATCGCCTGGATCGACTGGCATTTGCAGTTCGTATTGCGCAGCAGACCCGGACCATCGCCTTGCAATGCGTCGCGGCAGGCATGGGGCTTTCGATGTTCGCGATGCTGGTCGCCGCCTTCGGCTATTTACCGCCCGTGGCCGGAGCCATCTTTCAAGAGGTGATCGACGTCACTGTCATCCTGAATGCACTTCGTGTTCTTCGCCTGGAGAAAGAAAAAGCGGCAGAACGTCTTTCGGCGGACGATGTCAGCAAACTGCAAGAAGAGCATGCTCGCCTGTTGCCCGTTATTGACCGCCTGAGATGGCTGGCAGATCGGGCTGATGAGTTACCGGCTTCGACGATCAGGGAAGAACTGGCTTCCTTGAGCACGTCACTTCAAGACCAGATCTTGCCGCACGAATCGACGGACGATGCCACGCTTTATCCGCGCGTCGCGCGTTTGATCGGCGGCCAGGATCCGATGGCATCCATGAGCAGCACGCACCGGGAAATTTACCGCCTGAGTCGCACCGTCGATCGGCTCGCCACGAAGATGCCTAGCGAGAAGCGCGACAAAGCGTCCATGCAGGAAATGCGCCGAACCTTGTATGCGCTCGATGCCATTCTGCGACTGCATTTCGCGCAGGAAGAAGAGATTTATCACGGCTTGTCCTCGTGAGCAAACCGGCATTTGAATGGAAAAACCATGACCCGCCGCCCAACTGCAGGCGCTAATCTAACGGCACCGGCCTTGCCCTGGATTACCGCGATACTTGTGCTGACTGCAGTCATTTTCGGCCCGGAAGGATCCGAACAGCGGATTTACGACCCCGGTCGCGATTTTGTTCGTCGGCTTCACGAAACAGTCGGACTGACAGTGCTTGGCCTTACCATCCAAAATCGATAGGTTGGCGCGCAGCCGGACCGAACGGAATCGCAGGTCAGGCAGGCTTTACGTTGCGATGCGTGAATAGATCCAGCCTGCCATCATCACGAGGACCATGAGCGCCACTGTGAGAACGGTAAAATCGGCCGGGAGTCCGAGCGGACTGGTGCCGCCAGCCAGCATCAACGCGCGCAAACCGTCGACTTCATAGGTCAGCGGATTTCCGTGGGCGACCCATCGCAGCCAGTCCGGCATGATCGCCGTTGGATAAATGGCGTTGCTCGCAAAAAAGAGCGGCATCGTCAATACTTGGCCAATGCCCATGAAGCGTTCACGGGTCTTGACGATGCAAGCAATGATCAAGGAAAACGTGGAGAACAATGCGGCGCCCAGCAGCACCAGCGCGATCACGCCGAGCATCGGCGCAAGCTGCCATTGCATCTTGACGCCGAGTGCCAGCGCGAGCAGGTAGACGATCACTGCTTGCGAGAGAGCCCGTACGCCGGCGGAAATCGCCTTGCCAAGCACGAGCGCGGTGCGCGGCACAGGGCTGACGAGAAACTTGTGCACGATGCCCAGATCGCGCTCCCAGATGATCGAGATGCCATAGAAGATCGCAACGAACAACACACTCTGCGCGAGCACGCCGGGTGCCAAAAAATCAACGTAATTGAGATTACCGGTTGGAATGGCGTGACTGCGCGCAAAAACTTGGCCGAACACGAGCAACCACAGCATCGGCTGTATCGCGCGTGTCAGTAATTCAGTCGGGTCGTGGCGCAGCTTGCGCGTTTCCATTTCGGCGATCGCGTACACTTTCGCGCCATAGCGCACGAGCGCCGAAAGCCAGCCCGACCGCGCATCGCGTGCCCGCGGCTTAGCCGAGCCGCTGGGCGGTGCGCCGGGTGTCGGCGGTGTCACGATAGTCTCCCTGGGCTTCGAGATGATCTTCGGTGTAGTGCGCGAATACGTCATCAAGCGTAATTTTCTTACCCTCCGGTTGATGCAGGGACGCGCGCAATTCGTCGATCGATCCAGCAACAACGATCGCGCCATGCTGCATGATAGCGACCCGCGTACAGAGGCGCGCGGCTTCGTCCATATAATGCGTGGTCAGAAAAATCGTCATGCCATATTCGGCGCGCAACCTCTGGATATGCTGCCATACAGCGTCACGCGCCACCGGATCAAGGCCGACCGTCGGTTCGTCCAGAAACAAAAGTCGCGGCCGGTGCAGCATCGATTGCGCGATTTCCAAACGACGTATCATGCCGCCGGAATACGTGCTCACCAGCCGATCGGCAGCGTCGCTCAAGTCCATGAAGGCGAGCCCTTCGCCGATACGCGCTTTGCGGGCACTGCGCGGGATGTCGTAGAGCCGCGCGAACACATCCAGATTCTCATAGCCGGTAAGTTCGCCATCGGCGGACAGCGCTTGCGGAACGTAGCCGATGACACGGCGAACCTGTGCAGCCTCGCGCACAATGTCGAATCCTGATACCGTTGCACTGCCCGACGTCGGAGGCAGCAGCGTCGTCAGCATCTTGATCAGCGTGCTCTTGCCTGCGGCGTTACGTCCGAGAAGGCCGAACGTCTCGCCCGCGGCAATCGAGAATGTCGCACCATCAACGGCCACGATGTCGCCAAAGCGGCGCGTCAACGATTGCGTGGTCAAGATGAACGGCATTTCCGAGGCCCCGATCTTGAAAGGACATGGCATCCTCGTTGTATTCCCAACACAAGGCGCACTGATGGCCACTCTAGTCGAAGCACTTAGATGGCTCTTGATCCATATCACCTCGACACGCCGTATCGAATCTCCTCATCCGGCGCTCAGAGTTGAAAGCCGACCACGCGCACAATGCCTTCTATCAGGTCGCGCCACCAGGATGGCTCCTGTGCTTCATAACGATCAGATTGTTGCACGTACCGCATCGCCCAAGCGGTAAGCCACTGAATTTCCGTTCGGCCATAAAATGCCGTCATCAATTCAAAGTTCAGAAACAGGCTGCGCCCATCCAGATTGGCTGACCCGCATAGCGCAAGATCGTCGTCGATGATGACCGCCTTTGCGTGCAACATGGCGGGAAACAAATACACTTCGGCGCCTGCGAGGCACAGATCGCGCAATGCCCGCTCCCGAGCCCAATCCGCCAGCCGGTGATTCGATCGCACGGGTATCAGCAGTATGACGCGCACACCGCGGCGACACGCCATGCACCACGCGCCAAGGAGCGCCTCGTCCGGCACAAAGTAAGGGGTAACGGCTACAATTTTCTGTTGAGCCTGATACGCCGCCGTCAGCAATAATGCATACACAGTGTCGTCCGCATAATCTGGCCCGCTCGGCACAAGTTGCGCGAGGCTTCCTGTCGCAGCAGGCGGTCTGCCAAATGATATGGAATGTGCATTGCCTGCGGCCGCACGCCAGTCGCACTCGAACAGCAACGCCGCTTGCGAGGCAAGCGGCCCCGTGACGACAAAACTCAAATCCAGCCACGCGGAATGCCCTTGACTGCCTGTGAAATATTCGGAAGCAAAGTTGCGCCCGCCGCTCCACAGGGACTCCCCGTCGCAGACCACTAGCTTGCGGTGATTGCGCAGGTTAATGTGTGCATGTAGAGGCGTGTGCAGCAACGGCATGAACCAGCGAACATCAATACCGACGTCGCGCATCGCGCGTAGCTGCGACCGCGCGCACCGCAGCCCGCCAATCCTGTCAAGCAATACGCGGATGCGCACACCACCCTGAGCACTTTTCACCATCGCCGCGACCAAAGCGTTGCCGAGCGCGTCGTCGCCAAGAATAAAGGTGCACAGGTCAATGCGTTGCCGTGCCTGCTCAATCAACGTCAATACCGCGCGCTGTGATGCAAGACCATCTTCATGAAAGCGGACCATCTGATTATGCGTCTGCGGCGGCGCAGCCAATACTGCGAGCAGTCTGGTCGCCCATACCGGCCCCGCTTGATCGGCATCGAGAGGAAACGAAGGATGATCGGGGCGATGCGGGCGCACCAATTTACGCGCGCCAAACAGCAAAAATAGTGGAATGCCGATATAGGGAATGACGGCAATGGTCAGAACCCAGGCAAATGCCGCAGAGGGATGCCGGCGCTGACGGCCGATCCGGGTCACCAGCACGTAAAGCAGCAATCCACTGAACACGAAAGCGCCATGCGCCAGTGCCGACAGCGAGACGATCCAGCGAATATCCGGGCCAATATTACTTGCCACGCGAACGGCTCGCCGGTTGACATGGATCAGCCAATTGCATTTTCTTCTCGTCTCATCCCGCCCTGTCATTGCGACCGCATGTCGCGGCCCATAGAATGACCATTCTAAGCCGGCAATTGCAATTTGCACACCATGCAGAACAGCATTGAACCGGGTTCTGCGGCACAGTGAGTGACATGGTGCTGCATGCTCCTTACCCGGCCTTTGCGAGCCGAACCCACCGGGAGCCGTGAGATGCCGATAGACCAGACGCCGGTACCGTGGTGGCTTGCGCCGTCGTCAGTAGAAACGACGCAGCGTGCGGTCGAGGCGAGCGGCCTGTCGGAGGCGCAGGCCGCAGCCCGGCTCACCCAATACGGCCCCAATCTGTTCCGCGAACGGAAAGACAAACCGCTCCTGCTGCAGTATCTCACCCGGTTCAAGAATCCTCTCGTCCTTATTCTCCTCGCCGCCAGTGCAGTTTCGGCAGCAACCGGGGAGGTCACCAACTTCCTCATTATCAGTAGCATCGTTTTGCTCAGCGTTACGCTGGATTTCGTCCAGGAGTACCGTGCCAACGCGGCGGCAGAGAAATTGCGTCAAACGGTTTCCGTACGGGCCACGGTCATACGCGATGGCAAGCCATCGGACATTGCCGTGACCCAGATCGTACCTGGTGACGTCGCGCTGCTATCGGCCGGAGATTTGATTCCGGCCGACGGGTTCGTGCTTGACGCGCATGACTTCTTCGTCAAGCAGGCGCTGCTGACCGGAGAGTCCTACCCAGTGGAAAAACGTCCGGGCGCGCTTCCGGAAACGGCCACGGAGCTGGAGGAAGCGACCAACGCGGTGTTCATGGGGACATCGGTCATCAGCGGCAGCGCCCGCATACTAGTGGTCAAGACTGGGACCACCACCGCAATTGGAGCAATCGCCGACAGCATCTCCCGCCAGTCGCCGCCAACATCGTTCGAGCTCGGTACCCGCCGTTTCGGCATGCTGATCATGCGACTGACGATCTTGATGGTGATGTTCGTTCTGCTGGTGAACACCTTGTTTCACAAGCCTTGGCTGGAGTCCTTCCTGTTCGCGGTGGCCCTTGCCGTCGGCCTGACGCCGGAATTGTTGCCCATGATCGTCTCGGTCACGTTGGCGCGCGGCGCGCTGCGCATAGCAAAGCAGCATATGATCGTCAAACGCATGACTGCTATCCAGGACTTGGGCTCGATGGATATCCTGTGCACGGACAAGACCGGCACCTTGACCGAGGCGAGCATCCAGATGGAGCGGCATGTAGACGCGAATGGCCGGCCCAGCGGGCGGGTGCTGGAACTGGCCTATTTCAACAGTTATTTTGAAACCGGCCTGAAAAGCCCGCTCGATGACGCCATCCTCAGGCACCAGCATATTGAAATCGGCCACTGGAGAAAGATCGACGAGGTGCCGTTTGATTTCGAACGGCGCCGCGTCTCCGTACTGATCGACAATGGCGAAACGCGTTGGCTGGTGGTGAAGGGCGCACCCGATGAAATCGTGGGGCTCTGTACCCATTACGAAATGGAAGGTGCGGCGCGCCAGCAGCCCATCGATGAAACGGCGCTGGTCAACATTCATGATCAGTACCATGCGCTGGAAGAACAAGGTCTACGCGTGCTGGGCATCGCCTGGCGCCAAGTGCCGCTGGACCATCCGCATGCTGTCGTGAGCGACGAAGCAGCGCTGGTGCTGGCCGGGTTTGCTGCCTTCCTCGACCCACCCAAGGAGAGCGCTGCCTCCGCGCTTCAGGCGCTCAAGCACGCCGGCGTCGCGATCAAGATCGTCACGGGCGATAGCGACCTGGTCACACGCCATGTCTGTACCCAATTGCAGATTCCGGTCGTGGGGATTCTGACTGGCAAGGAGATCGCGCGGATGGATGATCACGCCCTGCGCGCGCGGGTAGAGACGGCCAACCTGTTCTGCCGAATCAATCCGGCGGAAAAAAATCGGGTGATCCTGGCGCTCAAGGCACGCGGCCATGTGGTGGGTTATCTGGGCGACGGCATCAACGACGCACCGTCGCTGCACGCCGCCGACGTCGGCCTGTCGGTCGATTCGGCCGTTGACGTAGCCAAGGAAGCGGCAGACATGATTCTCCTCAAGCAGGACTTGCATGTGCTTCACGCTGGCGTTCTGGAAGGGAGACGTACCTTTGGCAACATCATGAAATACATCATGATGGGAACCAGTTCCAACTTCGGAAACATGTTCAGCATGGCCGGCGCATCGCTGTTTTTGCCATTCTTGCCGATGTTGCCGACACAGATCCTGCTCAACAACATTCTCTACGACATATCGGAGGTACCGATTCCGCTGGACAAGGTCGATGCGGGGGAAACCAGCCACCCGCGCGTGCTCGACTTGCACTTCATCCGCAACTTCATGCTCGTGATCGGGCCGATCAGTTCGCTATTCGATTTCCTGACCTTCTACATCCTGCTGACGGTGCTTCAGGCCGGCGAGAAATTGTTTCATACCGGCTGGTTCGTTGAATCGCTGTGCACACAGGTGCTGGTGATCTTTATCATCCGTACCCGCGGCAATCCGCTGAAAAGCCGAGCCCATCCGTGGCTGGCGGCAACCTCGCTGACGGTCGTGGGCATTGCGGTGGTGTTGCCGTTCACACCGATGGGAAGGTATTTCGGATTGGAGCCCCCGCCCGCCCGGTTCTATTTCCTCCTCGGGGGCATGGTGCTGCTCTATCTCTTTGTTGTCGAAGTAGCCAAACAGGGCTTCTATCGCTGGTATTCGACGGCAAAGCCGATCGTGCAGCCTGGCGATCCCGATCGCATTGCCTGATCTGCTGCGAAGTCATCCACCCGGCGCCTGTCGAGACACACTATCTGACGCAGTAACTGATTTTGTGAGAAATCATTACCACGAAATCGTCGGATCCGCAGCAACGACCTCATGAACGCCTCATCGCGCGGTAGCGCATCGGAGACCGCTC
This sequence comes from Noviherbaspirillum autotrophicum, assembly GCF_000818395.1. Lineage (GTDB taxonomy): Bacteria > Pseudomonadota > Gammaproteobacteria > Burkholderiales > Burkholderiaceae_D > Noviherbaspirillum > Noviherbaspirillum autotrophicum. The sequence goes on from NZ_JWJG01000028.1 coordinate 3,267,890, forward strand.
CCGTCTCGCATCCGAATTTCTGGAAAACCTGGACCAGCCCACCCAATGCGAACCTGGCGCGCCTCACGCTCGGCGTCTTTCCCCTTGCGCTGGCATCCGACTTTGGAGACTGGGCCACGCATCTTGCTGCCGCACCTGGCAAGCATCAGCAACTCGTGCGCAAGACAGTGTTCAAGAACATGCGCTTTGCCCGATATGTGCTGCAGTGGCTGTACGAACTGGCGACATTCGCACAGTTGCCTCGCGCAGAGGAATTGCCGGATCGATGGGCGTGCGTTCATCCAGGATGGGCAAACGATGGAATGGCGACGGTGCGGCGCTCATCGGATTTTTCCATTGAACCAGTTATCCAATATCCCGCCGATATCTATCTGGTACGATTAGGTTTCGCTCATGCAAAGGGAGAGGAGCATGTCAACATCATCTATCGGGATAGCTACTTGGTTAAATAGCAACTTGACCACATCGTCCCAATCGTCTCAAAAGACAACGTCCATCCTTTCTGATATGGGAAGCACGACGAGCGCAAACCAGACCATGGCGTCGGCAACGGATGCGGTCAACAATAGTTCGCTTTCCGCCGCCATTCAACAGGCGCTGGCCCAGGTGAATGCGGGCGCAGACTTAACCAGTCTCCTGCCCCAGGATTCCCAGCAAGCCAGCTCCGACTTCATGGGAAGCCTGCTTGCGGCGCTACCGATGCCCGCCTCATTGAGTAGCTCATCGGCAAATTCCTTGCCTGCCCTGTCCGCATATACGTCGGCGCAGGCTGGCGCGTCGGTCGCGTTAAACCAGTCAAGCCCGACAATCAAGCTGCAGACGGCGATCCAGAAGCTAATTTCCCAACTCGACAGCAACAGCAATAGCGACGAGCTGCCTGGCACGGAAGCAGCGCCCGGGCTCGGGAATCTGAAGCAATCGTTCAATCAGCTGATTACCTCGAGTGGCGGCAACCCGAGCGAGGCATCATTGCAGTCCTTCCTGAAAACCGTGGCCCTGAACGTCCAACACAGCGTGTCCATCGGCAGCCTTCTGGATGCGAGTGCCTGATTGGCACCGCTCCTGCTCGACGTGGTTGCATGAACCGTGTTTTCGCAGGGGGATGGCAGCACGCTGGGTTCATGCCTAGAGAGGTTACCAAGGCCTATTTACATCCGAGCGTGCGTCGCGCATCCAAACCGGTGATTTCGACGCCGGACATCGTCTTCGCGGTAATCGCCTCACCTGTTGACAAGGTCATCTTGAACTGGCTTGGGACTGCATAAAGCGGACCGACATCGGTGCCCACCGACGCTGTGCCGTTTGGCAGGTCGACCTGAATTACAGGCGCTGGGTAATTCAGCAAGAACATGCTGTGGTAACAGAAGCGTCGTAAAACGTGACTCCTCGCAAAGTCGGTAGCGGGAACTGAACTTGACTGGGTAGGTTCTGTATAAGTGCGCCGTCGTCGAGTGTCGCAAAATCAATTGAAGTTGGTGTTCCCCCTTCTGCAGTGGAATATACTGAACAGCCAGCATAGGTGCTCACGTTGGCATATGCAGTTTGGAATGCAGACATAACCATTACCGCTGACGTGGCCCCCTTTTGGGAGGCGTCACTTCCCACGTTGTAGGAAAATTTTCCCAATGAAGCGCTGAAGTTCTGCTGGCTACTCACGCGCCAGCGACATTGGAAAAATAGCTGATGACCAAATCCGCAATCCGCTCACTTTCATCCACGTCGAATTTGTGCGTTGCATGCAAAGCGCGCATCGCAATCATGCGCTGCCCGACGAAATCGTTCAGATCGTCGTTCGAAAATTGATACCCGATTGCGCCGGGCGGGTCATCAAGCGCAACAGGTTCCAAGTCGGCCAGCATGGCAAAGATCATGCGCAGTGAATGCTCGATGCGCGTGCAGACATGAAACCAGAACGGGAATTGCTCGTCGAGCTCCTGAAAAAAGGCGCGTACCTCGGGAATCAGGTGGAGTTCTCGCGGATCGTTGTCGTAGCCGCTCACCATGAGCGAAATCGTGCCATTGCTGGCCTCCAGTGCTTCCCGCGAGTCGATCAGTCGGTTCAGGGATGCCAGTGCCTGTTCGAGATCACGACGTTCGATATCCTCCCGTTGAATGGTAATCACGACGACCTTGGTGCCGACCAAGCCACCGTACAGATTGCGCATACTCATGCCGTCACTCTTTTCTCAGCCGAACGGGTTCTTGACCTTCTCGGTCGGCTTCACCTGCACATGCTCGGGCAAGGATTTTTCCTTTTCCAGCGCGGCCACGACGGCATCGACGACCTCCTTCAATGCCCTCGCCTGCGCCAAGCCGGCCTTGTCCTTCGTGAATTCGACCGAGCCGTAGACCGATACCCGGTCCAAGCGGTTTTCGATATTGAGGTCGCCGATGGCGAGTGCCTCTTCCTCGTTCTGAAACGGTTTGATGGATGCCATGATCATTGCCTTTCAGGGGGATCGACTTCGACGGGTTTGCTCTTTGCGCTGCGCCGGCCATGCGGCGTGGGCACCGGCATGGGCATTTTCATCGCCTTGACTTCCGGCGCCAGTTTCGGGAAGACCGTGATGTGGATACGTTGCTCCAGGTCTGCAATCGACATCGTCTGATATTCCATGCCTTCCGCATTCGGCGTCACATAAGCACCTGCCTGTTTTTGCGCCGGATCATAGATCGCCTTGTAGACGGAAGTCGGCACCAGCACCCGGCCATTGATGCGCGCCAGGTCATTGCCCTCGAAGATCGGCCCTGTCACCACGTACAGTTCCTTGTCTTCGCGTGCCAGCTCGCGGGTGGCCTCTTCAATGCCTTCCCACAGGATTTGATTGTTCTTCGGATTCTGCGGGATGATGTTTACCAGCGAAAAGCTTTCGTACTGCGCATTCTCGGTCGGCATATCGCCGTTCGGCGCCATGTGGCCGCGGTCAAAACCGGAACGCACATAATCCGCCAGCTCCGAGCGATCCGCCGGCGGCAATTGCTCTTCCATGTGAAATGCATTCTTGCGCTTCAGCCGCCCCGCTTCATCCACCCGCTTCTCGGTCAGATGTTCGGCCGACCATAACGGCGTACGTGACACACCACTGTATGTGACAGCGTACCCCTCGAAGCACAGCATCGTGGTTTTCTTTGCCAGATTGGGGCTGGTAATGACAGGGGCCTGCCCGTCCAGGAAATGGTCTGCACAGGAGGTCGGCTTTGTCGTGCAGCCGGAGGTCGCCAGCAGGAGCACAGCGATGCCAAGCACTAATCGGAATTTCATCGAGGTCACGGTTTCAGCAGAAGCTGGATGACACGCAATCGTGTCATTCTATGCGAGCCGGGACTGCGAGCCGGGGCTACTTATCGAATGATTGCTGTCAGACACAGTTTGTTACAAAATCCACATACTTCCTGTCGTCCAGACAATGCTGGGCCTCGTTAAGGAGGGGCAGCACCATGCAACCAATATACCGACTGAAAGGGACCATCATGTTGACCTCCAAGCAAAAAGCCGCTCTCGCCTCCGTGCTGATCGCCGCATTTGCCGCCAGCGCTGGCAGTGCGATGGCTGAAACCAAGTGGGAAAAAAATCATCCGCGCCGTGACCAAGTGAATGACCGCTTAGAGCGACAGAATCGCCGGATTACACAAGAACGCAAGGAAGGCGAGATCACGAAACAGCAAGCACAGGCACTGCGCAAGGAAGATCGCCAGATTCGCCAGGAAGAGCGCGATATGGCAGCGCAGAACCACGGTCATATCACCCGCGCCGAACAACGCGTGCTGAACCAGCAAGAAAATGCGGTCAGCAAGCAGATCGGCAAGTAATCGTCCTGCTCCTGAACCAGAATTTTCAATCTTTTCAAGGAAGATACCGTGAAAAAACTGTTTGCCGCATTGATACTGGCGTCGCCGTTCCTGTTGAACGCTGCCCATGCCGCGACCGCACAGCAAAACAAGATGACCACCTGCAACAAGGAAGCCGGCGACAAAAAGGGGGGCGAGCGCCAAGCCTTCATGAAGGAATGCCTAAGCGCCAAGCCAAAGGTCAGCGACGCGCAGAAGGCGCAACAAGACAAGATGAAGACGTGCAACGCCGAAGCCAAAGATAAGAAAGGCGACGAGCGCAAGAAATTCATGAGCGCATGCCTGAAGAAGGCATAAGGAGCTGGCACCCGCGATAAAGCTGGGGGTCTTTCCCTTCCTTGTCTGAAGGAAGTAAACTTTACGGCTAGCACAAAAATTCAAGCCAGGGGAAGACGAGAGCCACGAGTCCGCACGCCACAGGCGTCACAAGATTTTTTCTTACCACCCTCTTATTCGCAATGAAAATATCTGTTATTCGTTAACTGAATCGGACATTTCGCTTGCATATAAGTATTATTTTCTCTGTCTCCTCCAACCCTCCCTGACTTGGATTGAACCCGCTGCCGCAAGGTCAGCGGGTTTTTTTTCGTCTTTTTTTGTGCCGACCATATCGCGTTGTTTGCATGCCCGCAGGCGGTACATACAAACCGCGCCTGCGTGGTCCAATTGTGGGCCGACCGGTGGTCGCAGCACGGGCAGGTGCGGCGCACGTCGGCGATGTGGGCATGCAGGCGCTGCACGCGCACCTTTGCCTTCTTCCAGTTGCGGCTGAATTTCTGTTTGTGGCTCATCGCCTGCTGCACGGTGCCGGACGCTGTTGGCCGGCGCGTAGGACATGCCTGCCAACAGCGTGGCGAAGCGGGCAATGCCCACGTCGATACCGGCCGCACCGATCCTGGGAACGGAGTGGTTGACCTCGCCCTCGGTCTGGTGCGATATCCGGCAGAGTGGCACACGGTGAAGTTCTTCACCGTGCCCAGCACACCCCGGCTGAAGCGCACTCGCAGCCAGCCGAGCTTGGGCAGGAACAGGCGGCCGGTGCGCTGATCGAGGTGGATCTGCTGCAGGTCGGAATAGCGCAAGCTGTCGTGGCGGCCCTTCTTCTTGAAGCGGGTAAATGCAGCGCGCTGCGCAAAGAAATTGGTATACGCGTGTTCCAGGTCAGCGAGCGCCTGCTGCAGCGGGTGCACCGGCGCTTCAGATAGCCAGGCCGTGCGCACTTTGGCGCCATTGCGTCAGCCGCTTGTACAGGCCGGCGTAGCCGAACTTGCTGTCGCCCAGAGCACGGCGTTCCTGCTGCAGCGCCAGCGCAATTGAACACGAAGCGGTGCAGTTGCCGCTCCTGCCAGCCGTCGGGTCGACAACCGATCGGCGACAGCGATTCGCGCAAATCATCCTCGCTACCGGAAGCAACCAATTTCCGTAATTGACGCTGTCTCGCAACCCCGCTGCGATGGCCAGGCATGCCACGATTACGCATAGCCCCGCGCATGTTTGGTCTCCAAAATGACCGGGGCTGACAGTCAGTCGGCCCGAAGCGGGAATGCAATACGACACGAAGTGCACTGCCTGCTCTTTGAGCGGACCAGGTGCCGGCGGATCAGGACAACGTGCCGCTATGGCAGCCATACCGCTTGTCGTGACGTCGAGCAAGGCTGACGCCCCTTTTAACAAACAATCGCTAAGACAATAGCCGAATCAGGGCCGCCGGATGAATTGTCCAGCCTAATAAGCCGGCCAAGCCCATCAATATTCCGAAGCCTGTCGGCACCATCGCAACGACAAACAACCAACGCTTACGTGTGAGCGATGTTACGGCCAATAGCGATATGGAAATCGCTAACAACGCATCGGACAGGTCGAACTGATCATCACGGAAGTTTGCGTCGTCGTATGCCTTCTGATCCTGATCAGCCAACTTCTTCAATTCTTCCTTCTTGCGACTCTGTTCATCGACCAGCTTCTGGTAATAAGCGATTGACTCGTCGTATCGCGACCTGTCCGGCGCACTGGCGGCACCAAGCTGCAATTGCACCAAGGTTGCTTTCGCAATTTCCTCGCGTATATTGCGCGCCTGATAGAACGCCCAATGATCGATCTTGTTTGCCTGGGCCTGCTGCATGGATTGCACGATATTGTCATCCTTTACCTTACACACCCCCATGAAAGTCGCAAGAATAGCGACCGTGATCGCTACCAGCGTGTTTAGCTTCGAGGTGGCTCGGTCTTCGGCGGCTTGCGCGACGCTGCGCTCATTCGCTTGTGCAACAGCTTCCAGTGGATCGACATCCATTTCTCTTCCCGATACGATGTGACGCAGGAATCATACTGAAGAACACATGTGGCGTCACGCTGGCAACATTTTTACGCCGGCATGTGTAGTCCAGTGTTCGGCTGCAGCCCGTCCGGCGACGTAAGCTGCCACGTTGGTGATGATAATCACCGTCGGCTAGCTGCGTGAAAGTGCCTGGAGTCCTTTTTTGAGGACATGCGGTAATCAACTCCGAGAGATCGTTTCAGGCGATACACAGCGTACATGCACTGGAACGAGCCTATGTGTCGATCGCCCCTTAGTCGGTGATTCATTTTCCAGAAAATAACGCCATGCGTGCGATCGGTGGATGTCTTGGAAATATAGGCTCCTCCAGTGAACGACCCAGATCGTATCTGCTCAATGAGTGCTCCCGCCCCCGATCTGAAAGCGCATCGTTTGGACTGCGGCATCAAGAACAATTCCTTTGTCGCTTGTTATTCGGACGATGCAATAGATTGATTGATATTTTTCTTGACGCAATAAAGTCTGCCCTTTTAGAATCCGCCTGTTTTCATCTATATGGAGTCCCTTTAATGGGCACTTGTTCGAGTGATAGTTGTTGCCGGATTTTGTCCGGTTCCGCCTCGGCAAGATAACGCAGGTTTCCATCCTCCTGCCGTCATTGCGCCGTAGGCTGATGATGGTATCCCGATTCCGGCCTGTTCCGGATAGTCTGAATTCCAACAAGCAATTCATTAATGTCAGGGGCGCCGTTCTCATTTCCGGTGGTCGTGATAGCGTTCCCCGTATTGTCTTGCTAAGGGCAGTTGCAGCAGGACAGTGATCCTGCTTTTGCGGGATCGATGGCATTGGCAAGCGCAAATGAAAGGCACACCCGTTCACTCTGACGGAGGTACCCATGTTTCAACCGAAGGCCAATACCGCAAGCGCTCTCTGGTTGGCAGCCCTCGCGGGTTTGCCACTGCTGTCCTATGGGGACGATATCCAGGAAGCGGCCTGGAGCGCGCACTTCCAGACAACGTACATCTGGGAGGCAAAAGCCCCGTTTTCCGCTCCGTATACTGGCGAGTTCAGCCTACGCCCCGAGCGCGAAAAGGGTTATTCCTTCAGCGCCACGGCGGCCCTCGGGTTTAGGCCCTGGACCGGCGGCGAGCTCTATTTCGACCCGGAGGCGGTCCAGGGCGTGCCGCTGTCGAACCTGCGTGGCCTGGGCGGCATGACCAATGGCGAGCAGCAGAAGACCAGCGGCCCGAACCCCACGTTGTACCGCGCACGACTCTTTCTGCGCCAAACCTGGAACCTGGGAGGAGAAAAGGAAGCCGTCGAATCGGATTTCAACCAGATGGCAGGCCTGCTAGACAAGCGGCGCATCGTCGTTACCGCTGGCAATCTCTCGGTCACCGACATTTTTGACAATAGCGCTTATGCACATGATGCGAGGACCCAATTTATGAACTGGGCGTTGCTCGCGCACGGTGCCTATGATTTTGCCGCCGATGCGCGTGGCTATACCTGGGGGGCGGTCATCGAATATTTTGACGATGATTGGGCGATTCGCGCCGGGCGCTTCATGCAGCCCGCTGAATCCAACGGCCTGGCTCTGGATAAACGGATTTTCACCCATTATGGTGACCAGGTTGAAGTTGAGCATGGGCATGTCTGGGGCGACCAACCGGGCAAGGCACGTGTACTGGTCTTCCGCAATCGTGCCACTATGGGGGGCTTCCGAGATGCCTTAGCGGAGGCTCCGAATAATGGCGGCGTGCCGGATGTCGCGCGTGTCCGCACGGAGCGGAGCAAGATTGGATTTGGCTTTAGCGCAGAGCAAGGCTTGACTTCCGATATCGGCGTCTTTGCACGGGCGAGCTGGAACGACGGCGCTTCAGAGACATACGCTTTTACGGAAATCGAGCGTTCGTTCTCGGTCGGTGCCGCTGTCAGAGGAGGTGCTTGGAATCGAGCCGACGACACGTTAGGAATTGCGTGGGTCCGCAACGGGCTATCGCAGGCGCACCGGGATTATCTGGCGGCGGGTGGCGTCGGTGCGTTTATTGGTGATGGCAGGTTGAATTACCGGCCAGAATCAATAACTGAGGCTTATTACAGCTTCAAGTTGGCCAAAGCCGTCACCTTGTCGCTGGATGCGCAACACATCGTGAATCCAGCCTATAACGCCGAGCGCGGCCCCGTGAATGTCGGCTCGATCCGCCTGCATGCCCAATATTAAGAAAACGAGACGACTTCATGTTCGAGCTCTTCACTCCCGGACGAACTGGCCGGTCCTTCCTGACGACAACGCCCAACCGTTGGGATTGGGCGCTGTTGCCGCTGGTGCTTGCTGTGCTGGCCGCCCTGGCTTTCGGTGCTATGCAGATGAGCCGGCCCTTTACGGTAGGTCAGCCGACGCCAATTTCCCTCGACCCGCTGTATCTGCCTTATTACCTGCTGCGGACCATGCTGCGCATGTTTACGGCGCTGGGATTCGCGCTGCTGTTTACGTTTGTGTTTGCAGCTCTTGCAGCAAAATACCGTACGGCCGAAAAGGTTTTGATTCCATTGCTCGACGTTCTGCAGTCGGTCCCGATTCTCGGCTTTCAGGCGATTGCAATAGCACCATTTATTGCGCTGTTCCCCGGCAATCTCCTCGGGGTCGAATGCGCGGCGATTTTTGCCATTTTTACCTCACAGGCGTGGAACATGGCGTTCAGTCTGTACCAATCAATCAAGACGATTCCACCGGAGTTGAATGAAGCAGCATGTGTATTCCGGCTATCCGCCTGGCAGCGCTTCTGGCGACTGGAGCTTCCTTTTGCAATGCCCGGACTGCTGTGGAACATGATGATGTCGATGTCCGGCGGTTGGTTCTTCCTCGTGGCGGCAGAGGCGATTTCGGTTGCCAATCAGGACATCAAGCTGCCGGGTATCGGTGCTTACATTGCCGTCGCTATCGACGGCAAAAGTGGCGCCGCCATTGCTTGGGCGATCGGGGCTATGTTGTCTGGAATCCTCCTGTACGACCAATTGTTCTTCCGGCCCTTGCTCGCATGGGCAGACAAGTTCCGTTTCGAGGAGTCACAGGGCGACACTGCGCAACAGTCCTGGCTGCTCGACTGGGGCCGGCGCAGCGTGTGGCTACGCGCGGTGACCGATCGCTTCTGGACCATGCTGGGCCGCACGCTTGGCTGGTTCAGCCGCCGTCAGGACAGCCCCATCAAGCAACGCGAATCGCAACCCCGAAATATCTTGTGGTCCAGGGCTTGGGACGCGCTGATTCTGGCTGTCGCTGTATTCGCGGCCTGGCGCTTTGTGGTCTTTGTACACAGCGACGTTGGCTGGGGCGAGGCCGCCCATGTCATTGGTCTCGGTTTCATTACGCTGGTCCGTGTACTGTTGCTGATTGCGCTGGCTTCTGCTGTATGGGTTCCCATCGCGGTCTGGATCGGCTTGCGCCCGCAATACTCGCAAAAAGTGCAGGCCGTCGCCCAATTTCTGGCGGCATTTCCGGTCAACCTGATGTTTCCGCTCGTGGTCTATGTGCTGGTGACCTATCGGCTGAACCCCAACATCTGGCTCAGCCCGCTGATGGTGTTCGGCACTCAATGGTACATCCTGTTCAATGTGGTGGCCGGTGCATCGACGCTGCCCAATGAATTGCGATTGGCAGCCGACAACCTGGGACTGAAAGGCTGGCTCAAGTGGAAACGGGTGTACTTGCCTGCGGTATTTCCGAGTTTCATCACCGGCGCCATCACCGCCAGCGGCGGTTCCTGGAACGCCAGCATCGTCGCCGAATACGTAACCTGGGGCAAAACTTCTCTCGTTGCCGACGGACTGGGAAGCTATATCAAGCAAATGACCGACGCCGGTGATTTCCACCGGATCGCACTGGGCATTGGTGTGATGTGCGTGTTTGTGATGTTGTTGAACCGATTCTTCTGGCGCAAGCTGTACCTGCTTGCCGAAGACCGTAGCCATTGAGGCAGGCAAGATGAACAACAAGAGTGCATTGGTTGAATTGAATGGCGTTGCCAAGTCCTTCCGCAGCGCGGACGGCGCGCCGCGCAAAGTACTGGACGACGTAAACTTCTCCCTGGCCGAAGGCGAAATTGTCGCTTTGCTCGGAAAGTCAGGATCGGGCAAGTCGACCTTGCTGCGTATTATTGCGGGATTGATTCCCGCCGATGCTGGAAAAGTCACCTATCGTGGACAACGGATTCAGGGCCCGGCATCCGGCATTACGATGGTATTCCAGTCATTTGCGCTATTCCCATGGCTGACGGTGCAGCAAAATGTCGCGCTGGGTCTTGAAGCACAGGGCATTGCGCCGGAAGAGCGCGCCAAGCGCGCGGACGCCATGCTCGAACTAATCGGTCTGGCCGGTTTTGGCGGCGCGCTGCCCAGGGAGCTGTCAGGCGGGATGCGGCAGCGCGTCGGTATCGCCCGAGCGCTGGTCACCGACCCGGACGTCCTGCTGATGGACGAAGCCTTCTCGGCTCTGGATGTGCTGACTGGCGAAACGCTACGCAGCGATATTCTCGACCTATGGGACAGCAACCGGATTCCGACCAAGGGCCTCCTGGTTGTATCTCACAATATCGAGGAAGCGGTGATGATGGCGGACCGGATCATCATCCTGGCAAGCGACCCGGGGCGCATACGCAATGAAATCACCATTGGGCTTGAACGGCCACGCAATGTTGATTCACCGGAAGTTCGCAGCCTCATCGATGAAGTGTACGGACTGATGACGATGCGCCCGGTGCAAGAGCCTGTTACTGGCACCTCGCCACCCATTACGCATCCCGGCTATCGCTTGCCCGATACCGATGTCACTCGTATTGAAGGCGTGCTCGACCTGCTGGCCAATACGCCTTTTAACGGCCGGGCCGACCTTCCACACCTCGCGGAGGAATCGGAGCTGCAGGATGAAGAGTTGTTTCCCACTTATGAAGCACTTGGTATGCTTGGATTGGCGCAAGTCGAAAAGGGAGACATTACACTCACGCCGCTTGGTGTGCGCTATGCGGAGGCTGAGCACACACTCAGGCAGGAAATCTTTGGCCAGCAATTGCTGACGCACGTCCCGCTGGCTTCACATATCCGGCAGCAACTGGAAGCAGAACCGAGCGGCGCATTGCCGGAGAAGCAATTTCTGGAGTTGTTGGAAGAATTTTTAAAAGCCGATGAAGCCAAGCGTGTACTCGAAATTGCCATTGAATGGGGGCGCTACGGCGAAGCCTACGAATACGACTTTCATACCGGTCGGCTGAAGCTTCCTGACCAAGCGGAGGAATAGGCGTCGACCGCGGCGCACACTGTCGATGGCAGATGAAACCACACTGAGCCGGCCTGGCTGGCGCCACAGCCACGTCATATAGCGACTGACGAGTTCTGCAATGGCCTTGGCGAGCTAGAGCGCATTTCATAAATGCAAAGGGAACATGAGGCTTTATGTAGAGTCGTACGGCCAACTTTGCAACAGTCATGGTGCAATCATGGCCGCTCGGTATTCAGTGGATTTACGCCGCAGAATTGTGCAGGCGTGTGAAAGAGGAACGCAATCGCAACGCGAGGTGGCAGAGTTTTTCAATGTCAGCCTGTCCTTCGTTGAATCTCTTCTGCAATATTACCGTCGCAGCGGGGGTGAGTTGGTTCGGCCGCAGCGCCGGCGCGGCAGGCACGCTCTACTTGACGATGCGTGCCGTGAACGATTACGGCACTGGCTGCACGAACAGTCCGACATGACCTTGAAGGAATTGGTCGAGCGTCTGCACGGCTGCACAGGCATGACCGTGAGCGAGCCGACTATGTGCCGAGTGCTGCATCAGATGGGCATGCGTCGAAAAAAAAGACTGTCCATGCCACAGAACGGGACAGCTTGCGCGTACGTGTGGCACGCCGCCGATACCGCAGGAAAATCGCAAAATACTCGGTCAAAAGGCTGAAATTTGTCGACGAGTCTGGATTGAACATTGCTATGAGCCGGCGCTATGGAAGGGCCGAGCGCGGCAGGCGCGTGCATGATGCGGTTCCCAAGAACTTCGGACGCAATGTCACCATTCTTGGCATGTTGTCCTGGTATGGCATGCATGCCGTCATGACGGTCGAAGGCGCTACCGATGCCGCCGTATTCCGTGCCTACGTGGGGCAGGTTCTGGCTCCAACCCTGCGACCTGGCGATGTAGTGGTGATGGACAACCTGAGCGCGCATAAAATCCAGGACATTGAAGCCATGATTACGGCTACTGGCGCGGAATTAGTCTACCTGCCGCCATATTCTCCCGATTGGTCTCCGATTGAACCCTGCTGGTCCAAAATCAAAACGCGCCTGCGCGGCATGAAAGCCCGAACCCGTGAAGCGCTAGATATGGCACTGACGAAAGTCATTAACAAAATCAGTAATAGCGACGCCAGAGGCTGGTTTGCCCATTGCGGCTATTCCCTACACTAATTTGAAAACCGCTCTAGAAGAAGACTATCTACACGCCATGAATATACCCGCCTCTGAACGCTTCGCGTTGTCGTAGGCGGTTTCTCGTTTCACAGACTGCAGCACACGCGAACCAGACTGCTTTCGCGTGCGTCTGACGCGCGTCTCCACGAGCGTGGGCGAACCGAGGTCCGCCGGTTCGGAGCATCCCGCCCCTACCTCTTTCTTCTGTTGCTGCTTCGTGGTGACGCCAGCTGTGCTGGCGCAACCAGGCTGCCGTGTGGTCGTCCTTTGGCTCGATGGCGCCATCGTCGTACGAGAAAGACAGATGCCAGCGGCCGTGCTCAATGGAAAGATGAACGCTGTTCGGCGGCTGGAATGGCACGTGCACGTGAAACGGGATGGTGCCGACCGGGTGTTTCTGCGTGCCGATCTCGAGCGCATAGTCGCCGGCGGGCACCTCGCCCTTGCCCACCGCTGGCAGGCGGAACAGTTCACGGGTGATCGACACCGCCCGCCTGCCATGGCGTTGCTTGAACCCTGGGCGGCCCGCCAGCTTTTTGAAGAAGCGCTGATAGGCCTGGTACCACGTTGCTGCGCCATTGCGCAGGATCTGGCTGGGCATGCTACGGATCCAGTCAATTGCGTTCGCGTGGAAGTGGCAGTAGACCTGATCAACCGGAGGATGCTGTCCCGCCAGCGCCAGGCACTTGCGCGCGAACGTGCGGAAGTACCGGTCCTCGCCACTGTGGGCGGTGTCGATGAATTCCTGCGCGCCGATCCACTGCCAGAGAGTGTCTTGCAGCGCGGGGGCGGGATAGCAGCGCAGGCGTTTTCCGGTTTGCATGCAGCGATGCGATCTTGGGCCGCATGGAACCTCAAGCCATCACATCGGCGTCGCATGCCGTATTTGCGCTTCAGCTACCTATCGTGTTCGTCACGAAATACCGGCGCAAGATCCTGCATCCCGAGACGCAGGACTCCCTGCGCGGTACGTTCGAGGAGATTCTCCTGGAATGGCGCTGCTCGAATTTGGCGCCGGAGAGGATCATGTCCATTTGCTGGTGAGCATTCACCCGGCGCTCAATATCTCGACGTTGATGAACAACCTGAAGACGGCTACCGCCAGGCGCGCGCAACCGGTTTCCGCAGCATCTCGCGCAGTGCTACGGGAAGCCGTATTTCTGGCACCGGGCCTATTATGTGGGCAGCGTCGGCGGCGCTTCTCTGGAGGGGGTGAAACAGTACGTCGCCAGCCAGAGTCAGGTGGAACGCCCGCGGTCCCGCTACCCCCCTCCCGGCTGGCGCCCAGGCAGGGGAATGCGTGAAACCTTTATGTTCAAGTTCCTGATAACGTCGTAATCGCTATCGTCAATGGGTAGAAAGCGAATGCCATGCATGTCGCCGAGAACGGTTTTACTTGGCTCACTTTGGCGAAAGAAGGTGGCACGAATTTTTTCCTTCACGTCCTGACATAATTCACCGCGGTAGACAAATGGATCCATCGGTACGGGGGCCGAACGCCACAGCACGCGAAAATCGCCTTTTCTTGCTGTTCCGTTATTAACCAAGTAAAAGGTGCAAGCTGGATATGAAGGCAGCGTCTACCCGACCGTCTAGTAGCGCTTCCGCCGCAAGTTGATGACTTCCAGCATATGAAATGCTTGCAAAATGGGTGTGCAATGGCCCTTGTAGAACGCGGCCGAAATACAGTCGTGGTATTTTATTCCCGGAAGTGCTTTCAGGGTCCACTAGTGCCAGGCGCTTTCCCCTCAAGTCGTCATACGTCCGGAAAGGCTTCTTGGCCAGTACAACCAGCATCGAATAATAGAATGCGCCCTCTTCCTGAAATGTACTTGCCTGTTGAGAGAAAGTGGCGAAAGGTGTGATTTTTGAGTTTCTTCCCTTTACGGCAATATACGCTGCCGGGCCAAGCCGTGCGACATGGACCGCGCCACTGGTGAGCGCTTCAATCACTGCGCCGTATGAAGCTGGCGTCACAACATCCACCGGCACACCAAGAGATTCACTTAATTCCGTCAACAGCGGCCGGAATCGCGTAAGGTCCTGTTCGACGCTACCTTCAGGCACCATGGAATAAACGAGACGCTTTGGCCTTTCACAGCCAGAGGCGCTAGAACCCACCACGCCCATCAGCACTAGCGGCATGAAAAAAGAGAAAAGGAACCTTACCAACGGCTTATGCATAAGCACGCATACTCTCTACAGGAAGACGGCCGAAATTTTGCAAGCTCACAGCAACATCTGACGCCGGAGCGGGCCGATGAAAATAGAATCCCTGTACTTCGTCACAACCGGCCGTTTTTAAATGCACGACTTGCTCTTTTGTCTCAACACCTTCAGCGACGACTTTCAAGCCGAGATTGTGGGACAGGGCGATCGTTGAGGAGACGATCATCGCATCGCTCGTATCGTTACGGATGTCGCGAATAAAGGACCGATCAATTTTCACCGCACTGATCGGCAACTGCTTCAAATGGCTGAGGCCGGAAAAACCCGTGCCATAATCGTCCAGAGAAATTTGAATGCCTGCTTGCTGAAGCTTTTCCAATACGCGTTGCGCCGTCTCCGGGCACTCCAGAAAACAGCTTTCGGTCACTTCTATCTCAATTAGCTCTACCGGGATATTTTTTTCCCGGATATTGCTCAAGATGACGTCCACCAGGCTGTCATCAGACAACTGCCTGGCGGATATATTGATGGCAACTGGTAAGAGAGGATTTCCGGCGTCACGCCACTGCGCAAGCTGTGTGCACACTGCCGTGACGATCCAATGCCCCAACGGCGTAATGTAATTATGCTCTTCTGCAATGCCGATAAAATCGCCAGGAAAAATCAGGCCATGTTTGGGATGCTGCCAGCGCAGTAATGCCTCCATGCCGACGGGGCGAAGATCCTTAAGGGAAATGCGCATTTGATAATGAAGACAGAACTCGTTGTCCCTGATCGCACGTCGGAAACGCGTGAGTAGTTCCAGGGAACGTGCGGAGGACGTATTAAGTGAATCGTCATAGAAGCGATATTTTCCTCGACCACTCCGCTTCGCACTGTACATTGCCGCATCGGCATTCAAAATCAGGGTATCGATGTCCTGTCCATCCCTTGGGCAGAGGGCAATGCCGATACTGGGTGTCGTATCAACACTATGTCCATTCATCTCAAGATATGGCGCCGACAGGCAATCAACCAGCTTTTCCGCAATCTTGCTCGCCCGCTCCTCCGAGTTCAATTCAGAAACGAGGATGATGAATTCATCTCCACCAAATCGGGCCACCAAATCGTACTCGCGCAATGCGCCACGCAGGCGTTCTGCCACTGCCTTGAGAAGAAGATCACCGACGGCATGCCCAAGCGTATCGTTAATTGCCTTGAATTTATCCAAATCCAGGAAGTAGACCGCATATAAATTTCGGCTTCTCCGCGCGCGCGCCAGCTCAACTGTCGCAAGCTCATAAAACATCATGCGATTCGGAAGGCCTGTCAAAAAATCATGCGACGCAAGCTGGAAGGCTCGTGCCTTTTCCTGCTCAAGCTGTTCGATGAGCGCCTGCTTTTGCACTTCCGACTCTGTGAGTTCCTGATACAGCCTGCGCTGGCGTTGAGCCAAAACTGTCAGGCCCGCTGAAAGCAGAATGGTTACGACCGACATAAGTATGCCTCGCCAAAGGTAGCTTCGGTGACGCTCCGTCAACTCCCCCTCCACGGCAACACTGTCTCGTGTAATGGCAACTGCGATCGGAAACCGATCCAATATGTGGTAGCTCCCAATGCGGGTAATATTATTTGCCTGCGATGCTACTTCGATGCGTCCCAATTTCTTGCCGCGGCCAATGACGCCGCTGTAACTCGACAGGGCATCATGGTCGCTATCTGACACCATTCCACCGCGTATTTCAAACAGCTGCTGCCCATGAAAATCCAGCACTTCCAATGCGGTATCTTTACTACTGGTCGACTCTTTATATAAGCGTAGAAGATAGCCAAGATCGATATTTGCGGCGAATACACCGATTGGCTCGTCGCCGGAGACAATTGGTACCGCGACGGGAATGGTCCAATTTGCCGCTGGCCGCCCGATGAAAGGACGACGTTGCCTGTGGAGCGCGCTGCTGTCCTGCAGGACGACACGGACTAGCTCCCGCATTTCAGGCTCTATCTCGCCACGTGATGATACGTACTTCAGCTCGGCGTTCGAACCGAAAACCGCAAGCCGCAAATACGCGGAGTCCCCAAAGGTAAGGGGTGCAGGAATCGATGGCGTGTCGCCATTCGGTTTCAGTGCACTGCTGCTTAACTGTGCGTACAGAAGCGCACGTCCAAAGACCTCGTCGATGTCGGCGGCGACAATAGAAGAGATATTTTGGCTCGCCAGAATCGATTGCTCTACCGCTTGCCGCCTTTCGCCCAGCACTAAAGAAATGGTGATCAGCCATATGATTGCAAGACAAAGTACGGCGAGGAGGATAGTGCCGACGACAAGCCAGCGCCCCTCTTGCGCAATTGATTTTAAGGTACTGAACTTGAACGGCTGATACAAAATCATCGCCCTAGGGAGAAGCAGAAATGCAGTCGATTTTACTTTTGAAATATTTCCGGAGGACTACATTATTGCCATCTCCGTAGCAGCGCAAATAGTCATCAATCACGTGTAAAGCGGACAGATTGCCGCTGCTTCGGCGCGGCAATGTGATGGAGCCTATCCAGGCTTAAGCAGGAGGAATATGACAAAAACACGAACACGTGTTTGGCTTGTCATTGAATTGTCATATATGCATCCTAAACTGTAGGGCCCTAGGGATCATTCCTTCTATGAGCGCAAAAATAAAAGCAGTAGCACCAGTGCTGACTCTACCGTCTACCAACATATATTTAAACCGGGAGCTTTCGCAACTGGCGTTTAACCGCAGGGTTTTAGCGCAAGCAGAGGATGCGACTCTTCCTCTGCTCGAACGCCTGCGCTATCTGTGTATTGTCAGTAGCAATCTGGACGAGTTCTTTGAGGTTCGTATCGCCAGTCTGTTGGCCCATGATCGCATGGAGGGTAGAAAGTCCGAGCCCCCGGCGTTGACTGCCGCACTGGAGAGAACGAGCATCGAATGCCACCAACTCGTCGAACGCCAATACGAGTTGCTCAATCGGGATATCCTGCCGCAGTTGTCTGAAAAGGGAGTGCATTTATTACGGCATCACGAGAGAAATGATGCGCAACGCGCCTGGGTAAAAGAGTACTTTGATCGCGAAGTACGCCCCCTGCTAACACCAATTGCCCTCGATCCGGCACACCCCTTTCCGCAAGTCGTTAACAAGAGTCTTAACTTTATTGTCGAGTTATCTGGAAAAGATGCTTTCGGCCGTGGCACAGGCATTGCCATCTTAAAGGCTCCACGAGTATTGCCGCGGGTAATTCGCCTGCCTGACCATCTATCAACGAACGGTGTTGTATTTTGCCTCCTGTCGTCCGTCATTCATGCACATATTGCAGATCTATTTACCGGGCGCGAAGTCGTTGCCTATTCCCAGTTCCGTGTGACGCGCAACAGCGACCTGTGGGTCGACGAGGAAGAGGTCAAGAACTTGCGACAGGCATTGCAGAGTGAGCTGCAAAGTCGTCAATTCGGTTTTGCTGTCCGCCTCGAGGTCGCACGGAATTGTCCTCCGCATTTGGCTTCCTTCCTGCTCGAACAATTCTCCATCGACAAGAGCCGGTTATACGCCGTAGACGGTCCTGTTAATATGGTCCGCCTGTTGGAATTGATCAATAGCGTCCAGCAGCCGATACTGCATTTCCCCGCTTTCCAGCCCGGGCTGCCGCAGACGCTGGTTGACGGTGACATGTTTGCATTGCTGCGCAAGCGCGACGTGTTGCTGCATCATCCGTTCCAGTCGTTTCAGCCGATTGTCGAATTTATCCGTTGCGCCGCGCTCGACCCGAATGTCGTCGCAATCAAGCAGACCATCTATCGTACCGGCATGAATTCCTCGCTGATGGAGTCACTCATCATCGCGGCGCAGCGTGGCAAGGAAGTGACCGTAATTGTGGAGTTGATGGCGCGCTTCGATGAAGAGGCAAATATCAACTGGGCCGAGCGGCTCGAGCGCGTCGGTGCCCAGGTGGTTTATGGGGTGGTAGGGCTGAAAACGCATGCCAAACTCGCACTAGTTTTGCGCCGCGAAGCCAGCGAATTGCGTCACTATGCGCACCTTGGCACCGGCAACTACCATCCGACGACGACCAAGTTTTATACGGATTTTGGCTTGCTGACTGCACATCCGGCGCTGACGGCGGAAGTCAATGAAGTCTTCATCCACTTGACCAGCCTTACCAAGCCGAAAAAACTGAACTACCTTTGGCTGGCGCCATTTGACTTGCAAAAGGAAATCATCCGCGCCATTCGAAATGAAGCGGCAATTGCGCGCGAAGGTCGCCCTGCCCGCATTATTGCCAAGATGAATGCGCTGCTGGACGAGTCAGTGATCCGAGCGCTTTATGCAGCCTCTGCCGACGGCGTCAAAATCGACTTGATCGTACGCGGCGCATGTGCACTCCGCCCCGGAGTGCCGCATCTATCGGAAAACATACGCGTACGTTCGATTGTCGGCCGGTTTCTGGAACATAGCCGCATCTATTTTTTCCGTAACGATCGAAAGAATGACGTCTATCTTGCCAGTGCCGATTGGATGAACCGCAACCTCTTCCGACGCGTTGAAGTGGCATTTCCGGTATTGGATCCGAAACTGAAACGGCAAGTAATCGCCCAAGGCTTGAATCCCTACTTGAAGGACAACACCAACTCCTGGGAATTGGTATCCGACGGAAGCTACCGCAAGCGCAAGCCCATCGGCAAGCAACGTGCTTTCTGCGCGCAGCAATACCTCGCGCAGACACTCGGCGCCTAAAGCGTATGGCGAGAAAGGAGATGCGATGGAACTCATTTTATGGCGTCATGCTGAGGCTGAAGCAGGCGACATCGACCAACCCGATGCCGCGCGGGCTCTCACGCCAAAAGGACAGAAGCAGGCAGCAAAGATGGCCGAATGGCTGGATCGCGTTTTACCCAATACCTGCCGCGTCCTGACCAGCCCAACCACGCGGACTGTACAAACCGCATCAGCGCTGGGACGCAAATTCAAGATCATGCCTCACCTCGGGCCGGATTCCACGGCCGAAGAGGTATTAGAAGCCGCTCACTGGCCGACCAGCCGAGAGCCGGTATTAATAGTCGGACATCAGCCGTTTCTTGGCCAAATCGCCGCGTTGCTGATTACAGGTCAGCGCGATGAGTGGACCTTGCGTAAGGGGGCCATCTGCTGGATCGCGCAGCGGGTAAAAGATGAGACGGATGCCAATTTCATCAGGGCGGTCATGGGTCCCGACTTGGTCGGAAAGTGATGCCCACGATGCAGAAGAAATAGCCCCGGGACGTCATGAAGCTCTTTGCAACACCGAACACAGAAGCCATTGGCCATTGGTTGACGCCGTGATGCGGCAGGCCCATTTCCCTGCAGCGTTCGTTATGGCGAACAATGGCGAACGCCTTCCTATTTCAATTTCCTGCAGGAGAGGCACAGCATTACGAGCATGATACCGCTGTAAATCCAATAATCGATCGGTGCCCGCCAAAACCAATGCTTGTGCCACGCAATCGACTCCGGATGAAAGCGTGACAATCCATACGCAGGATTGAGCACGAACCAAAGGAAGTCTTCGACAATCCAAAACAGCATGATGCAGGCAAGGACACGGAGTTCTGCCTTTAACGACCAGCGTCCCATAAAAAACAGTGGGAAATGAAAGAACAGCGCGACGAAGGGGAATACCCAGGCGTGATAGCCGGTCATAGGACGGCCGCCCCAGAAGATATCAAGCAACCAGTGCTGCTCGATACGCCAGGTCGGCAGGTTGGCAGCCCAGCCGGCGGCACCTTCGATCTGAATTTCGATATTTGCAAAAAAATAGGCGAGAAGAATGACCCATGCCAGCGTGAGCACCAGGTGCAGGCGACGATTAGTGCGTTGCATGTGAATCGCGTGGCATTGATTTTCCGAGAACGACATCCAGTACATGATCGGCCGCCGCACTGCGGGCGATTGCCTTGGCCTTGTCGCGCATCTCCGCGAGTCTTTCGGGATGCTGCAGCAGATAACGGACGCGGTAGGCGAGCGATGCAGCGTCGTTCGCCTTGAAGGCGACGCCCTGCTCCAGCAAAAAATCGGCATTACACTCTTCCTGCCCCGGGATCGGGGCCGTCAGAATCATTGGCAGCCCCATGGCCAAGCATTCCGATGTAGTCAACCCGCCCGGCTTGGTAATCGCCAGGTCGGCGCAAGCCATCAAGCGCTCGACACGATCGGTAAATCCCTGTGCCAGTATGCGACCGGGATGCAGCACCGCCAGGCGCTGCAGAGCGGACAAGGCGACCGCGTTTTTTCCGGCCATGACAATGAGTTGAAGATCCGGATCGAGCGCTAGCAGGTCGGCCGCGGTCTCATCCAAACGCCCAAGCCCAGCGCCTCCTCCCATCAGCAAGAGCGTCGTTTTCTGTGGAACAAGTCCAAATTCTGCAGCACATTCGGTTCGGCTATGATGCTGCCCGAACGCCGGCATGACTGGAATACCAGTGACATGAATGGCGTCTGGCGCGATACCTTGTGCGCGCATATGAAAGGCCACTTCCTCGTTGCCCGCAAAATAGCCCGCCATATTCGGTTGCACCCACATTGCATGCAAGTCGAAATCAGTTACCTGTACCCATACCGGAGAGCCGAAATGTCGCTTCCCTCCGGGGTTCGCCAGCCACTCTGCGGGCATAAAATGCGTGCAAATGATCGCATCCGGCCGAAATAATGCGATTTTTTCCATCAGGCGGCGCGACGCCATCCGCTCGATTGCCCGTCGCACGGTTTGCCACGGGCTGTCCGACGGCACTTTATCGCTTATCCGGTACAGATATCCCCAGATAGCCGGATACCGCTGAACAAGAAAAATATAGAAATCCGTGTACAAGCGGCGAAAGAGCGATGGCACGACGCTCATCACATCGAGGTGCATCGCCGTTATATCAGCCCCATACATCGCGGCATGCGCACGGATTGATTCGGCTGCACGCACATGGCCTGCGCCGGCGGAAACGCTCAACAGCAAGATCCGCCTCCTGCGCAGCGAAGCAGGGGCAAGCACTCCCACGTTCGGTGCGGCATCTGACAAGCACTGCTTACGATATATCGTTTGCATGGTCTTCCATCTCAAGCCAACGACGACTGTGCCGCCTCACCCCCCTGGGCAGTACGGGCGAGATGCAGATTGGCCAGGAATTGCTGTGTGGCGGCGCTCCACGAATACTGCAGCGCATGTAGTCGCACAGCCTTGCGGCACAGTTGGCGTGCCGCAAGGCAGGCGCGTTCCAGGTCGTGGTCCAGCACGCCGGACCGCCCATGCGAGACGACGTCGAGAGGCCCGTCTACTGGATACGCAGCCACCGGTGTGCCGCATGCCATCGCTTCAGCCATGACAAGGCCGAACGTGTCTGTACGGCTAGGGAACACGAAGACGTCGGCGCAGTTGTAATACGGCACAAGCTCGTCGTT
This sequence comes from Noviherbaspirillum autotrophicum, assembly GCF_000818395.1. Classification (GTDB taxonomy): domain Bacteria; phylum Pseudomonadota; class Gammaproteobacteria; order Burkholderiales; family Burkholderiaceae_D; genus Noviherbaspirillum; species Noviherbaspirillum autotrophicum. Next base: position 3,290,050 of record NZ_JWJG01000028.1, read on the forward strand.
GTTACGCGCGCCAAGGAAGCGAACTCCGGGATAGCGGCGCTGCAGCTCTTCACGCATGGGCCCGTCACCAATCACCCATTTGGAACCAGGCAGGTCGAGCCGCAGGAAGTCCTCGACATTCTTTTCCACCGCGATCCTGCCGACATACAGGTAAAGCGGACGCGCAATGCCGGTTTGGTCCACCTGGGCTGGACGGAACAAGCCGGTGTCGACGCCACGCCCCCACAGGACGAGATGGCGAAAGCCCCGTTTTTCAAGGGAGCGCAGGATACCGGGAGTGGGCACCATCACTGCTTTAGATGGCCCGTGAAACCACTTGAGCCAGCGATAGGTGAGCGTCATGGGAATGAGCGAACGGGCCCGCACGTATTCCGGAAAGCGCGTATGGTAAGAGGAGGTGAAGGCCAGCCCGTGCTTCAGGCAATGGCGGCGCGCAGCCAGCCCGATTGGCCCCTCAGTCGCGATATGGATACAATCCGGTTCAAGATTCTCCAGGATTGACGCCACCTTGCGGTAGGGATTACATGCGAGGCGGATATCAGGATAGGTTGGGCAAGCGAACGTCTTCATACCCGCTGCGCTGACCACTTCGACCTCGTGTCCGGCGTTACGCAGGCACTGACGCGTAGCGACCAGCGTGCTAACGACCCCATTGATTTGCGGTGACCAGGCATCCGTTACGATGGCAATACGCATACTTCACCTAATTCCTCTTGTTTAGCGTGAATCGGCGGCATGACGATTTCGTGCCAAGTCACCAGGCGAAGTTCGCCGGAAAGATCCTCGACGAGCGCCGTTAGGCTCTCGACCCAGTCACCGTCATTGCAATAAGTAATGCCCTCGATATCCCGGATTTCCGGTTTGTGTATATGGCCGCAAATAACGCCATCGACATTTCTCTTCCGCGCTTCGCTTGCAAGCGCATGCTCGAACGAGCTGATGTAACTGACGGCGTTCTTGACTTTCAGCTTCAGGTACTGGGAGAGCGACCAGTACGGCAAGCCAGCACGTGCTCGCCATTTGTTAAATACCTGATTGATCTTCAGGATCAGGGTGTAGAGGGTATCGCCCACGTACGCAAGCCATTTTGCGCACGCGATGACGCCGTCAAAGCGGTCACCGTGTAGAACCAGCATCCGTTTCCCCTGCGCTGTCACATGCACCAGTTCGTCGCGAATCCGGATTCCGCCAAAATCAAGATCGATAAATTGGCGGATCGCTTCATCATGATTCCCGGGGATGAAGATGACTTCGGTGCCTTTTTTTGCTTTCTTCAGCACGCTTTGCACCACGTTATTGTGTATCTGGTCCCAGTACCAACGACGTTTCAATTGCCAGCCGTCGACAATATCTCCGACCAAGTAGAGCGTGTCGGATTCGGTATGTTGCAGGAACTCCAGCAAGCGCGCTGCCTGGCATCCTGTCGTCCCAAGGTGCACGTCGGATATCCAGATGGCTCTGAATCGCGTTACCGCCCGCTTCCCGCGCGATTTCAAGAAGTGCGGATCGAGGAAATCGTCTGCCGGTTTCATCGCGACCTCGCTTTACCGAATGCATGGCACGCCTTGCGCTCATCCGATGCAAGGCACCCGCCTGCAAGCCAAAGCGACTGCGGCAAGCCGGATCGATGTTCTTCGTGCTGACTTCCATGGGCGAGCGCACAGCCTCGAACAAGTCTCGAGACCAACTGCACGCTGTCAACTGCGGTGGGATGGGATCGCATCCAATGTCCTCATTGATTCGACAATGGAAGCGTAACTGTGGATTACTGCATGCGAATGACAGCTGCATGTCATCTGGATGACATGCAGCCAGGAGAAAACCGGAACGGGCGCCCCGGCAGCACCGCCGAGTGTTACTTGCTTTTCTTCGGCCGTCCTGCTTTTAACGCTGGCAGACCGGTCAGCACTTCCCTAAGCTTTTCGATTTGCAGTTGACGAATCAATGCGACGCCAACACGGAGGAGTTCGCTTTTTTTGACTTCAATGCCTGCCTTCAGGCACGCCTTTTTTACGTCGCTAAGAATGGCATATTCATCTTCCGGCATGGTGAAGCTATCCCGGACCAGCTTGATTTTCTTGACCTTCTCTTTTTGCGCCGCCTTGTCCGTGGCTACCGCCTTTGCAGCGGGCTTAACGGGTGTAGCAGCCTTCACGGCCTTGGCCGGCGTTGCCAGGTCGGCCGCAGCTTCGGTTTTTTTGCGCACTGGCTTCTTTTCGGTTGCAGCAACAGGTGTGGATGCAGATGTCTTTGCCATAATTTTCCTCTAGTTTTAAATTGTATAAATAATATATATCGTTTATCTCATTTTTTCAAATCGGGGAATTGAGCATGGCATAACAAACAACATCTGCAGCCCCCATAAAACCATACCAACCAATAGGATCGGACTGCATCTGCTGCGCCAACGCTCCATCACGACCGGCGTGAGCTCCTGGGGTCAATATTTGACGCGATGGATAATCTCTGCCGCAGCCATTTCCAGGGTCGCTTGTGACGTAGCACTTAGCGAAACAACTTCGTCACCCACCTCGTGCACGAACAATCGTCCGTTGCCGTTGGCCGAATACACCTCAGCGTTGCCGTATTCGTCAAGTTGTTCACGAAAGCGATCAAGGCCGCTGACGATCAATCAGTCGCCATCGTCCGTTTGTGTGGCGGGAATGAACCGATCACTCATGCTTGCAGATCTATTGCGGCGTGCCGCCGCACGCCGTTCAGGCGCAGCAATAGGCACTCTGTTGAGCATGCGCAGCTTCTGGCAGGCGGATGCTGGATGTTGTTGGGCGGGAGGTCCCCGGTTGGGCTCCGTCGGTCTGGGAGTGCTGAGCACCCGCTTCGGCTCGATTGCGCCCCCCCGGTATCGAGATCGCCATCCGTCCGACCTCTTCGGCAGCAGTAAAGCACGCGGCCAGCGTGTGGATGTCGCGCATGTTCATGCCAGCCTCGTCGCGAGTGAGAAAAAACCGGCCGCATTGGGACAACGCGTTCTCCCAATTGTTTGCCGGGCCATAAGCGCCCACGCCGATGGATTGCGCCGCCGCGCTGGCGTCCACGTGGGGGGCGATATCGAATGCCGGCGACAACACGAACCGGCTGGGGTAGCGCATCAGCCGCGCATGATGGCGCATGTGACCGTCGACGTTGCCGACCAGGATGTTAAACACCATGCGGCGAAACAGCTGATTGCAATCTATCGTTTTCGGCGATCACATCTTAGACAGTTGAGCGGTCATGTACGACGCAATATCGACATTGGCAGGGTCATGAAGGTGATGATGACACGTGCGTTCACCTCACGAATTGCTACGGATCGCCTTCATTTCACGCTCAGACGTGGAAACCGCGACGACGCTCAGCAGTCTTAATGATCGTCCGCATCGGACTCGCCCAGGCACCTTTGTACCCCAACGTTACCTGCTCGGAGGCCATTGTAATGCCCATACGTTCATTATCCAGTCCGACCGGCCCCGCAGGTTGGCCCGAGTTGCCATACGAAGCCTGGCGAGACACCTGCGAAACTTTGCATATGTGGACGCAGATCGTCGGCAAAATCCGTAAGGTCCAATCCCCCTGGGTCAATCACTCATGGAATGTCCCGCTGTATGTGACGGCCCATGGCTTAACCACCTCACCGATTCCCTACGGGAATCGCCTCTTCCAGATCGATTTCGACTTTGTAGACCATCAACTTGCGATTCAATGCAGCGATGCCCCTACCGAAGTGATACCCTTGGTGCCCCGTTCGGTAGCGGATTTTTACCACCAATTGTTTTCCCGATTGTCAGCACTTGGCCTGGACATCAAAATTCATGGCGCTCCCAATGAAGTTCTGAATCCGGTTCCATTCCAGGAAGACACCAAACACGCCTCCTATGATTCGGAGGCAGCCAATCGGTTCTGGCAGGTTCTGGCCCAAGCGGATCGGGTATTCAAGCAATTCCGTGGCCGCTTCATTGGCAAATGCAGTCCGGTACATTTCTTCTGGGGCAGCTTCGATCTGGCATTGACGCGCTTTTCCGGGCGGCGGGCGCCCGCGTTCTCCGGCAGCGTGCCGAACTGCCCGGACTGGGTGATGCGCGAAGCCTATTCGCATGAAGTCTGCAGTTGTGGCTTCTGGCCAGGCAGCGATGCGTTGCCTTTGCCGATCTTTTACACCTACGCTTACCCTGAGCCGGCCGGCTTCAATACCCATCGGGTCATGCCAGAAACGGCACGGTATGACCCCAATTTTCGCGAATTCATCTTGCCCTACGAAGAGGTTAGGCATGCATCCTCGCCGGATCAGATGTTGCTGGAATTTTTGGAGGATGCCTATGCCGCGGCAGCTACGCTGGGTAAGTGGGACCGTCAGGCGTTAGAAACGACTGAGCCCATCTACCATACTTGACGAAAAGCGTGCCATCACCGAGTAGTCGCTCACGTTCCCCGGCTGCCCCCGAACCCGCGTTGACACGGCACGCCCAGAGTGATCGATAGAAAGCGGGCAGTTATCAGGACTGCCTTGTATCCCCTGCGATCAGGATTTGTGGGTAATGACAAGCCCTGAACGCCGCGGCTTGCCACGCTTCTGGTCATCAGCGTCACTTCCTGTCGCCGGGTATAAATGTGCCGAACTCTTTCCACGTGCAGGGCTGCGTCGGCCTGGTGTCATGCCAGAATGGAAGTGACTGATTATCCGCCGGACTTCACCGTCATCTCCATGCCCACCTCGTTCCACCAACCTTTCTCTTTTTCAATCCAATACAAAACCGTCGGATGCTGGACAGCTAATTCTCGCTTGAACTCCAGTTCGATGCGGCTCTTCATTTTTAGACGTAGGCCGCTCACTTCAGTGTCGATCCGTGCATGCATGAAAGTGATCGCGAGCCGCAATGCCAGAACCGCTTTGGTGAAATCGGCATCACGCAGGGCCTCCGATACTTTGCGCAGGTTGCCCTTGTGCGCAAGAACCAATGTGCTGAGAAATCGCTGCTCGCGTGCCGTAAATCCAGGAAGGTCGGCATTCTCGAGCATATATGCTGCGTGTTTGTGGTACCCGGTATGTGAGACCGCAAGTCCGATTTCATGTAGCAAGCCGCCCCAGTAAAGATATTTCGCGAACGTATCGTCCTGCGGCTTGAGCTGGCTGTACAACGTGGTTGCGAGCGTCGCAACGCGCGAGGCGCGATCCTCATTGACATGAAAACGGTGCATGAACTCAAGCACCGACTGTTCGCGTCGGTCCCGTCTCGTGGCGCGCAGCTGCAAGTCCCACAGCACTCCCATGCGAAGGCCGGCATCCACGGCCGTAAGGGATTCAATACCAAGTTCCTGCATTATGCCGATCAGAATGGTCAACCCACCTATCATTGGAGTGACACGCTCCGGCTTGATGCCCAGCAGGTCGACCTGACTGACATGGCCAATTCGTAGTAGACGGACCTTCAGTGCCTCGAGATTGTCCAGCGACAGCGTGCGATCCCCGATCGCATTTTTTGACAAGGCGTCGGATATCGTCCGTATCGTTCCGGAGGAACCGTAAACGTGGCCCCATTGTTGGTGGCGGAATGGCTCTGCCCCATCTTCAAACACTGAACGTGCCGACAAAACCGCCGCATTAAGCCCAGCAGCGTCGATCTGCGCATCCCTGATGAACGCTTGCGCCTGCCCGACGGTTCCGATGCTAAATGATTCGACCTGAAGCACATCATGGCCACGACCAAGAATTAATTCCGTCGAACCTCCACCGATATCCACGACCAGTCGCGTCTCGCTCGAAGAATCAAGCGTGCTTGCAACGCCCATGTAGATCAGCCGTCCCTCCTCCTCGCCCGAGATGATCTCGATCGGATATCCAATTGCTCGTTCCGCCGCGGGCAGGAATGCGACGCCATTCTTCGCGATACGCAAGGTATTGGTCGCGACGACTCGCACCGCATCGAGCTTGTAGCCGTCAAGAATGGACTTGAAATTTGCGAGGCACTGCACTGCCTTCTGCATCGCCTCACCAGTCAGGTTTCCGTCATTGTCGAGACCTGCAGCAAGGCGAATCGGATCCCGTGCGCTCTTGACTATGCGGATTGCCTCTCCATCGTACAGCCCAACATGCAGGCGAAAACTGTTGGAACCTAAATCTACTGCAGCAAACATCCCAATTCCTCTTTCTAGCGATCAGCGATACCGCTGCGGAAATACCTGAATAACTCGAGCCCTGAATATGGCGACTCTACCATCAAATCTGATGTACCCCCGGGGGGCTATCGCGAACATTGATCGCTTGCCTGGCCGGAGGCCATGCCTCCCTTTGGATAGGGGCCGCGCTGCATGCAACGTTTGCCACAAGAACTCATTCATCAATAGCGACGGCGCACAATCATAAAACACGCGACAGGAACGACGCCGATAAAACGATGGCCATTATCCTACTAGCGCATCAGTATCCGGCGGAATTTGTTCAGCCCTGCCAAGCACGCGTGATCTTCCGTCGCCGCGGGTATGGACGCAGCCCCGCCCCTCCTGGGCATTCGGTCTGACATGCGCTGTTCTGTGCGGTGCAATCAGTGAGTGCGCCACGATGGAACTTTATGCCTCGGCGGGGGGCAATCTCCCGCCTGCGCATCCCGCGCTTGCGTTTTCGCGACCATGTAAATGAGCAGTAAACAATATCCAATTACGACAAGGACATTCATCCACAAACTCGTGCTGTTGAGGCACGAAAAGGCAACCACGGGAAAGCCGAGCCCTTGCAGTCCATACCCACCGAGATAGCAGGAAGTCATCAGGCTGCAGGCTGTGACGAGGGGCCACGTGCTTCGGTAAAGCAGCAAAAGCAAGGTAATGATAAAGAACAGAAAATATGCCAGGACGTGTCCGCCGCTAAAGTGGATCAACAGTGTCGAAAACCATGCGCTCGCCATAGCGCTATATATGCCTCCTATTGCCCGTCCTGGACGGTATCGCCAGAGCAGCGCGGCCACGAATGCAACAGGGCTCGTGAAGAGCAAGGCGTCAGTCCAATTACCGGCGATGAGCATCGGGGAAGCGCCTGTATCAGAACAGGCCGGTGGCAGCGTTTGGCCGTGTCCGTAAATATAAGCTACGCTGCTAATCAGTGGGCTTAATGCCGCAAGCAGGAAGAAAAATAACCTGTCCGCCCGGGTACGTGCTTGTCGCAATGAATGATCTTCGGTCATCACCATGATTATTCTTGCCCATGCACGGTCACCGTCGCCTCGCCGCAGTAGCAGTCACCATTTTTACCGCGAATTTTCTCCCTCCGTTCCAAGACTTGCCGCTTTTGGGCGAGCGCCACACATCTTCGAAGGTGTCTTGCGGCATGTCGGAATGACGCATGAGACTGTGTGGCGCACCTATCGATTCCAGCACAGCACACCTGCTGATTTTCAAGAAGTCACGATTAACGTAAGTACGCTTTCCTTTTAAATCTGGCTTCGTGACGATAATGTCACCGTCGTTCAATACATAGTCTGTAGTGACCACCGGCAGATGGGCGCGCATCTTGGTAAGGTTTGCGTTCAACTCAAGGAAGCATCGGTAGATGCACAATATGAAGGTCATTGTATTTTGGAAATATTTCTTCCATATGACCGCCCTATACCGAGAGGTGCCATAAAGAATTCAATCTCGCAACCGGATAAGCCTTCCGATCTTTGCGAAGCGCAGGCATCAAAGGGCTTGGGCCAGGCTTCCCGTGCTCAATCTCGACGAGGACGTTGCGCTCTTGCTCAGAGTGCTGCTTTCCATTGCATTAGGTGCATTGCTCGGATCACATTAGCGTGTCATCCGACCAGAACCGGACACGTTGTCGATGATGGCCTTGGCCGGGTCCACCTGCATAGCGGCTTTCCTGTTGATCGGAATGACGGCCGCGCAACTAATTCAGCGATTCCTGTTCCTTTCGCACGGTGGGGCAGGGATTTCCTGTGTTCTGTTCATGAGGCTTGTCACCCAACGGCGAATGCGCGATGTGGAACTCTTGCGATGCGTTGGTCTTGCTGCCAGGGTCGACATGACATCCCGCCTTGGAAGGGTGGTCTCCGCCTTGCTGATCATCGGCTTGGCCTAAGTGGCCGTTACGTTCCTGCATCGCAAGTCTTGGGAAGCGTATTGTCGCGCCGAATAGCCCAACAGTTGGGTGGGGCATGAGGCCGTAGCCCGCGCCTTGCCGCGAGATGGAACGCATTTGACGGTCGCCGCTCGCTATGAACCGCCCCGGAAATCGAGGAGGCTCCAATATTTGAGAAAATGGAGCCATGAAGAAGAAATCAACAAGATATTCGCCGGAGATCATGGAGCGCGCAGTGCGCCTGGTCTTCGAGAGCAGGGAGCAATACGAATCGCAGTGGGCGGCGATTGAATCGATTGCGGGCAAGATTGGCTGCACGGCAGAGACGTTGCGGCGCTGGGTTCGCCAGCAAGAGCGTGATACCGGCCAGCGTTCGGGGGCAACCACGACCGAGCAGGAACGGGTTAAAGCGCTGGAGCGGGAAGTCAAGGAATTGCGCCGTGCCAACGAGATTTTGCGCCTGGCCAGCGCATATTTCGCCCAGGCGGAGCTCGACCGCCGATCGAAATCATAAAGGCATTCATCGACGAGCACCGGGAGACCTTTGGGGTCGAGCCGCTCTGTGAAGTGATGCAGATCGCCCCGTCGGCCTATTGGCGCCATGCCGCCCGGTGTCGCAATCCGATGTTGAGAAGCGCACGCACCAAGCGTGACGAAGCCTTGATTCCCCACATTGAACGTGTGTGGCATGCCAACATGCGGGTTTACGGGGCGGACAAGGTCTGGAAGCAACTGCGCCGCGAAGGCAGCGACGTGGCGCGCTGTACGGTGGAGCGACTCATGCGCAAGTGCGGCCTGCGCGGCGTCATACGAGGCAAGGCAGTGCGTACTACGCAAGCCGACAAGGCAGCGCCATGTCCGCTGGACCGTGTCAACCGGCAGTTCAAGGCGACGCGTCCAAATCAGCTCTGGGTATCGGACTTCACCTATGTCTCGACCTGGCAGGGATTCGTGTACGTGGCCTTCGTGATCGATGTGTTCGCCCGGCGCATTGTCGGCTGGCGGGTCAGCAGTTCAATGCAGACGGACTTCGTACTGGACGCACTGGAACAGGCGCTGTACGCTCGGCAGCCGGAACGGGAAGGCGGCTTGATTCACCATAGCGACCGCGGCTCACAGTACGTGTCGATTCGCTACAGCGAGCGTCTTGCCGAAGCCGGCATCGAGCCGTCAGTCGGAAGCAAGGGCGACAGCTACGACAATGCGCTTGCAGAAACGATCAACGGGTTGTACAAGGCGGAACTGATTCACCGCCGTGCGCCATGGAAGACGCGGGAAGCCGTGGAGCTGGCAACGCTGGAATGGGTATCCTGGTTTAACCATCATCGGCTGCTGGAACCGATTGGCTATATCCCGCCGGCAGAAGCTGAGGCAAACTACTACCGGCAATTAACCGGTCAGGTCGAAATGGCCTGACTCACACCAACCGGCCTCCTCAAAAGCCGGGGCGGTTCACTACCCGAAAATAGCCTTCAACACAGGCAATGAGTGCAACAGGAAAATACCGGACAAGTTCTTTCTCGGACTTGTCATGCTTCTTGAAGGTATTTTCAAGCGCAAAGAGTCGAAGCGGGAGTTCAGCCATGGCGGAGCCGAATTGTCGGCGCTGCCGGACATCGGCGATTTCTTGAATAATGTCTCGTGTACGACTCATGTTTGAATAAAATCTAACGAATGAACTAGTGGGGGCACGACAGGCGCCACAAAGCGGCTAGCTTCAGTACCCCCTGCGAAGCCCGGGAATTATTAGTGGGTCTCTGTCCCAGACCCAATCAGGCCTCTCGCTGACAAAATGCATAATCGCCTCGCAGGCAAAGTCTCGGAAGTCCGGGTTGTTCCAAAGTCGGATCATGGCCTCGCGTGGCTCTCTGCCGTCAGGCTCACCTTGAAAATACACATAACCTCTGTACGCATGAAGCTTCCGCTTATTATGCTTAGCATGGTGGCCGTGCGGGACAGACGGGTCCGGGTCGGCATCCCCCTTATGAAAGTCCCATTTCCTTGAAAAGCCCATGCTCGCATTCGTCATGAATGAATAGCTTGGCTCTTCGTCTTCATCATCCCACTTGCCTTCACCCGACAGTGCGTTGCCTCGATCATTGGTACGTTGTTCGTCTGTAGAGCTTTCAATGGTGCCAAATTTGTTGATCCACTCTGCGTCTTTATCCCAGCCTGAATATTCCAACACGTTACGGGCGTACTGGAAAGGCTCCTCTTCAGATGAAGCTAGGGCACAAAGTGATCGCATTCTTGAGAGAAATTCGTAGCGTCCAATGATGCCTTCTGAGTATGAGATCCGGCACAGTTTTAGATATGTGCGAGCGGCGACGGGAGATAAAAATTCCATTTTTAATGATGAGGATATTTACGTTCTTAACACTACCAATTGCCAGTGTTCGCTGGAGGGCTAACGCCGCGTTGACCAGCGAGTCTCATACGCCGCGAAGCGGCCAGCTTTCTAGCGCGGGTCTGGGTTGAACAAAGAGTTAGCCTTCCACATTGAGAATAAGCTCCGACATTCGTGCTGCCAGCTGTAAATAGCGATCTGCTTCGTCTTGATTGAGGCTGAAATCGGGCAGGTGAGCAGCCTGATTTCTTAGTTTTCGCATCTGATCGAGTAGCGAGTCACTGTCCTTGGGAAGCTTACCGAGGCGAACCAACTCTTCAACAAATAAGTGTGGATTGACCCGAGGAATTGCTGCGCCTTGAGCAAAGCCAGACTTTCCAGCAGCATCTTCAACAAGAACCCAGGCTTCCATAATTGCTGCACGCGGAGATCAATAATCGGGAAAGATGGCATCCATACGAATACGTCCAAGTGTTGCACTAGATGCAATTTATTAAGTCTACCGATGGTTTGTACTTATGTCTATTAAGCAATATGCTAGCGCTGAAAGCATAAAGGCCTCTATCCCAAAAATATGGGAAAAATGGGGGGCGGAAAGCCTTGGATTATCGAGTGAACTACGGTTGAGAGAAATATGAATGTCCGTATATGGCCGAGACTGTGTGAAAACGTGAAAATCGAACGACACGACCACAACATGTCACGAGGCGCTCTTCTTTTATTCCGCTATTTCGTGCTGGTCTAGCGGCAAAACCATGTTTTTACACACTCTCGACCCATGGCGGACGTTCGCGGACAAATGAGAGGCAGCTGCTAATGTTTGAGGTAGCCGGCCGCCGGAGCGTGTAGCGCAAAGGGAACCCGCAAGCGCAAGTTGCGGGTGGATCGGTTGGCCGAGAAGTTAGCCGGCAGAATGGACATGACAAACTCAAATCGAACGACTTGCAATTTCCTTTTTGCATTCATTAAGAGCGGCAAGACTGATTTCTCCGATTTCGGTCGCAAGAGTATCCAGTTTTGCGATTTCCTCCAGAAGGGACGCGGGATCGGTATTGCACAACTCCCGAAGTCTTTGCCAATTCTCGTGCATGACGCCCAGCGCTCTACCTATCGTCAGTACGTCCAGCGCGAGCAAGCCATCTGGTATCTCGAAAATCGGCAAAGCTCGTAGTGCAAGATGTGTATCTACCATTAATTCCGGTGAGACTTGGTCGAAGTCATCAAACTGAGAAGTGGAGAATGCCTTACATATGTCATTGCTGAGGCCATGTGCACGAGCCATGAGTGCCATGACAATCTTGAGCTTCTGTATCTCTGCTGCGGCCTGTTTTTTTGCTTCGAGATCACTTGCTGCGTGCGCTTGGCGGCGGCCAATTTCTGTGGCTGCAAATATCGCGGCGATGCTACCAATAGCTTGAATCCATGCTGGAGCAGCACTTTCCAACATACCCTTGAACCATAACCATCCGCCTGCAGCAATAAGGCCCAAAGACGCGAGTAGCAAAACGACGACAACAGCGCCAAATGCGAACTCAGAGGGTGTGTGGGGCGGTTCCTTTTGCATCGTGTCAGGTAAGTGGTGGACAATGTCGGACGGCTAACGTTTGCGAAAACCAGCGGCGTAGCTGCCAGGGTTGATTAGTGAGTTGGATTTTTAGCCGCCATCGCCTAGCCGCCCGCAACCGCTTACCTCCTCAAACCGATGCTGCACCAAAGTCTCCGCTGTGCCGGAATAGATCATTGGCCAAATCGTTCCACCATTTGCTTGATCTCCTGCGACAAAATTTGCCCATGCGTCGCAATAGCTCTGCCAATTTTCATGAGCGATTTCAAATGCAGCAAGTTCAGTTGAATCAAGGCGCAGCTTAATCGTTGCAACAGCATCTTCCAATAATTTCTTCTTTTCCGCGAGCGACTCGAATGCAGCGATATTCATCTCAGCTTGGCTCAACGGAGCGCCGGGATGAATTGTTTCGGAAATGAATTCATCTGCCACACGTAAGAATGCCACACAGCTCTCAAAGCAGCGCGCAACTTCATTGGAATCGATCTCGTATGCAGAGGCTATTTCGTGACAAATGATGTGCCTAAGTTCAAATGTTCTCACCACGTCGGCGAACACCTCATCCGGTTTCGACAGAATAGGCGTGTTTGCCTCACCTCGTATCTCGTGTGCCCAACGATCTGTGGTTGTACGAAGCGCTTGCAGGAAGCTTTTACCAACCAAGCTCGATAGCGCACCTTCAATATGATCTAATCGGCTAATTGGGACGATATGAGCCACCAACTCTCCCACGGTTATTGCCTTTCCATGTACTGCTCTTAGTATTGAGAAATCAAGCTTTATTGACGAAGCGAGTTTTTCTGCGTTACTAAGATGCGGTTCGCCAGCATCAATTAGATCCTTTATCGCTATGAACCGCCCCGGAAATCGAGGAGGCTCCAATATTTGAGAAAATGGAGCCATGAAGAAGAAATCAACAAGATATTCGCCGGAGATCATGGAGCGCGCAGTGCGCCTGGTCTTCGAGAGCAGGGAGCAATACGAATCGCAGTGGGCGGCGATTGAATCGATTGCGGGCAAGATTGGCTGCACGGCAGAGACGTTGCGGCGCTGGGTTCGCCAGCAAGAGCGTGATACCGGCCAGCGTTCGGGGGCAACCACGACCGAGCAGGAACGGGTTAAAGCGCTGGAGCGGGAAGTCAAGGAATTGCGCCGTGCCAACGAGATTTTGCGCCTGGCCAGCGCATATTTCGCCCAGGCGGAGCTCGACCGCCGATCGAAATCATAAAGGCATTCATCGACGAGCACCGGGAGACCTTTGGGGTCGAGCCGCTCTGTGAAGTGATGCAGATCGCCCCGTCGGCCTATTGGCGCCATGCCGCCCGGTGTCGCAATCCGATGTTGAGAAGCGCACGCACCAAGCGTGACGAAGCCTTGATTCCCCACATTGAACGTGTGTGGCATGCCAACATGCGGGTTTACGGGGCGGACAAGGTCTGGAAGCAACTGCGCCGCGAAGGCAGCGACGTGGCGCGCTGTACGGTGGAGCGACTCATGCGCAAGTGCGGCCTGCGCGGCGTCATACGAGGCAAGGCAGTGCGTACTACGCAAGCCGACAAGGCAGCGCCATGTCCGCTGGACCGTGTCAACCGGCAGTTCAAGGCGACGCGTCCAAATCAGCTCTGGGTATCGGACTTCACCTATGTCTCGACCTGGCAGGGATTCGTGTACGTGGCCTTCGTGATCGATGTGTTCGCCCGGCGCATTGTCGGCTGGCGGGTCAGCAGTTCAATGCAGACGGACTTCGTACTGGACGCACTGGAACAGGCGCTGTACGCTCGGCAGCCGGAACGGGAAGGCGGCTTGATTCACCATAGCGACCGCGGCTCACAGTACGTGTCGATTCGCTACAGCGAGCGTCTTGCCGAAGCCGGCATCGAGCCGTCAGTCGGAAGCAAGGGCGACAGCTACGACAATGCGCTTGCAGAAACGATCAACGGGTTGTACAAGGCGGAACTGATTCACCGCCGTGCGCCATGGAAGACGCGGGAAGCCGTGGAGCTGGCAACGCTGGAATGGGTATCCTGGTTTAACCATCATCGGCTGCTGGAACCGATTGGCTATATCCCGCCGGCAGAAGCTGAGGCAAACTACTACCGGCAATTAACCGGTCAGGTCGAAATGGCCTGACTCACACCAACCGGCCTCCTCAAAAGCCGGGGCGGTTCAGCGCACAACTGGCAGGTAGCTGTCAGTGAAGTCAGGACATGCACTGGGGAATTACGAATAGTCGACCCAAACACATGATGTTTGCCGCTTTGGTTTCGAATTCCCCGGTGCGCCTGGGTTCGTCAACGAATACTCAGGGCGTGCCGCTTCGCCGGCTCTCTATATTGGCTTCGCAGAGCCCAGCTTGCATGTCTGTTTCCCCTACCCATCACAATCCCCTTCCAGGAGGTGATGATGAAGCATTCATCTTCCCCAAACAACCCGGCTTTCAGTGCCTATGTCGGCATTGACTGGGCTGATCGCAAACACGATTTCTGCCTGCAAGCTGCGGATTCAACGCGGCGTGAATCCGGCATCTTCGAACACTCGCCGCAGGCCATCGCTCATTGGGCCAACACCTTGCATCAGCGGTTTCGCGGCCGCATTGCGGTCTGTGTCGAGCTTGCGCGCGGCCCCCTGGTATCTGCCCTGCAGCGCCATGATTTCCTGGTGCTGTTTCCCGTGCATCCATCAACGTTGGCCACGTACCGTCAGGCGTTTGTTCCCAGTCGCGCCAAGGATGACCCGGGCGACGCCGAACTTGCGCTGGAGATTTTGCTGCGCCATCCCGAGCGATTGCATCCGATTGCACTGCAGAGTACCGACATGCGCGCGCTCGCAGCGCTAGTGGAGGCACGCCGGGGCCTGGCTGAGCAAACGCTGCGCATCACAAACCAGCTCGTCAGCACACTCAAGCAATATTATCCGCAAGTACTAGACTGGTTTGAAGACCGTAATACGCGTTTGTTCTGCGACTTCCTGACCCGCTGGCCGACTCTATTGCATGTCAAGCGGGCACGACGCGTAACACTGGAGGAATTCTTCCATCAGCATTCAGTACGCCGTGGCTATCTCATTGACAGGCGCATTGAGGGAATCAAGGTCGCCACGTCGTTGACGAACGATCCTGCTATCGTGGGCCCGGCGCGGCTGATGATGCACACCCTGGTGGCGCAGTTGCGCGTCCTGCTGGACTCCCTGCAGCAGTATGACAGCGAAATCGACGCGACCGCCCGGCGTCTGCCGGATTACGACTTGTTTGCCAATTTGCCGGGGGCAGGCCACATTCAGGCACCGAGGCTCATGGTGGCGTTCGGTGAAGATCGTGGTCGCTACAACAGTGCGGCACAACTGCAACAGTATGCGGGTATTGCCCCGGTGATCGAGCGAAGCGGCAACAAGTGCTGGGTGCATTGGCGCATTGCCTGTCCGACGTTTCTGCGGCAAAGCTTCGTGGAATGGGCCGGTTCGACCATTCCACGTTCCTATTGGGCAGGCGCGTACTACCAGCAGCAACGTCAGAAGGGAAAGCCACATGCGATGGCCGTTCGTGCGCTTGCGATCAAGTGGATCCGTATCCTGTATCGCTGCTGGAAGAACCGTACCCCGTATGACGAGACCCGATACCTGAAAGCACTCCAGCAGCACGGCTCGCGTCTGGTCAACTCTGCGCCACTTTAATCGCCGGTTTCCTTACTGAGTAGAGGTATGTTCCGCCACCGGGTCAAGGGCAGGCTGCTAATGCAGCCTGGCGCAGCGCACCCTTGATGCGGTGAAGGAACTCCACACTTCAGATTTGCCAACGGCTTGGCATGCCGAGCCGTTGGCTTGCTAACTTGCGTTCCTCTGATGGGAAAACCCGTGAAAAACCCTTGACGGACCGGCTCAGGGCACGAAGTGGAAGTGGCGCCTTCCGGAAAGTAGCCATTCAACATGCGGTTGACCGAAGCTTGCATATAGGTTTCGAATAACAAGCAGACAGCACTTGTTCCCACTATCCAAGGGCTGTTTCATCCCCTCAAGTACATCTTTATGTCGTGGCGCTTAGGTGGCGCAGCTCCCGCCGCCGGCGGAAAACACAGGGTTTCAGTGAGCAGACTGCGTTTGAAGCCACTTGCGCCAGCAAGGATGTTTACTCGTCGGTTTGGAATGTCTGATACTTCGCACAAAAACGCGAATACGTGCCTTCCTGGCACAACTGCTGCAAGTCCTGTCGACGCACCTGTGAAAACGCACAATGTTGCACTTGGTAGAGCACCCCAGCGCCATATGGCTCAGACAATCGAGCGAAATTGTCGATTTTCTTTTTTAGCTGGGCTGATGCCTCACTCAGTTCACCTTCGGCCTGAGCAAGGCGTTCCGTGCTGCCATTGCTCAGCATTGCCTGGATTGCGCGCTTGCGTGCGGCGAGCCTGGCTTCTTCCGCCCGTAGTGCCGCCTCCTCGGCATCGAGCTCCTCTTGCTGCGTCGTTAGCATGGCATCACGCTCGGCACAATCACGTAGCTGCAGGACCGTCGGCAGATGCTCACGATATGCCTGTTCGGGCGCTTGTTGCGCTTGTTTCCGGTCTCGTCTTATGGCGGTGCTTGGTCCGACTTGCTCGCCTGCGTCATCCAGCGCGATACAGGTGGCGACGAAACCTGATTTGTCTTGCTCTGCATTACCGGCAAGAGCCATGCTGGTAGCAACCAACAGCATCACCGTAACGACCTGTCCACCTTTTAACATTTCTGTCCTTAATCATGAGCCGAAGCGCACGAAATAGCGAAAGAGACTCTCGTTCTATTCACTGAAATACTTAATATCCACGCGCCGGTTTTCGGCCCAAGCAGCCTCATCGTTACCTTCCGCCTTGGGTTGCTCCGCGCCGTAGGAAATAACTTCCATTTGCTTCTCGCCGACGCCGTAAAGAGAGAACACCTTATGCACTGATTCTGCCCTCCTTTGCCCCAGTGCGACGTTATACTCCCGGCCGCCGCGTGCATCCGTGTTGCCGATAACATAGACTTTGATTTCCCTATGGTTGGCCAGATATTTCGCGTGCGCCTCGACCAGCGGCCTGAATTCATCCTTGATCACGTACTGGTCGAAATCGAAATAAACACTGCGCTTGGCGAGAATGCTGGCCGGATCATCATGCTCTTTTCGCTGAGATTCCGGATTCATGCAGCAAGTCGGGTGCGGTTCGGGGCGTGCCCTGCGGTTGTCGGCGGTGCCGTCGTCCTTGATGGTGGGTGAACTGCACGCTGACAGCAACAACATGGCTGAGATGACGGAAAAAGCTTGAATCTTGCGCATTGAAGTCTCCTTAGTATTCGCATTCGCTCCGTTCCGAAGCAATTGAAAGCGCGGACCGCACGCGGGGCGGTGCTGCCTTTACCGCGTCGCCGCCCATAAGATATGCAACGTCGCACCAAGGCAACCGGGGTTAAACATGTACGTTGCCGATAGGATACATCTTGGCTACACTAGGCGCCATGTCTGCCGACCTATCCGACGAAGCCCTGATGCTGCGCTATTGCGAAGGCGATCTGCCGGCTTTCAAGGAGCTCTATCGGCGTCACAGCCGTGGTCTGTACGGTTTCCTGGCATGGCGTTCGCCGCGCAGGGAATGGGTGGACGAAATCGCACAGGATAGCTGGGCCAGCTTGCACCATGCCCGCTCCCGTTACCAGCCGCGGGCAAGTTTTCGCACCTACCTGTACCAGATCGCCCGCAACCGCTTGATCGACCTGCTGCGCCAGCAGCAGGAGCTGTTGGCCGGCGACCTCGGCATGGATAGCGACGGCGGAAGCTCGTTCGAACACTTGGCCGATGCGGGGCAAGACCATGTATCGCCGGAATCAATGCTCGAATCGAAACAATTGGCTGCAGACCTGCACGCGGCAATCCGTGCCCTGCCGGCCGACCAGAGGGAAGCACTGATTCTGCAACAGTTCAACGGCATGAGCCTGGATGAGATCGCCGAGCTTTGCGCCGTCCCGGCGGAAACGGTCAAGAGCAGGCTGCGCTATGCGATGCGCAAATTGCGGCAGCATTTCACCCAAGGGCAGGCTGTCCAGGAGGAACGGGCATGACGGGCAAGGATCAGTTCGACGACGAGTTCGAGGCCTTCCTGCATGGTCGGGATGATCTGTCGCGTCACTTGCGAACGTTGGCGCAGCCGGAACCGCCGGCGGAGTTGGATGCCGTGATACTGGCCAGAGCGGAAGCCGACCTGGCGCATTCCGCCGCCAATGACCCTGTCATGCCCGATGAAGCTGGCCGTGCGCAGCCGGGATTCCTGAGGCGTTGGCGTGCCCCGCTTGCGATGGCGGCGAGCGTGGTGTGTGCATTCCTGTTGCTACTGCGCTGGCAAACGCATTCTGAAGCCCCTGCACCGCTGGTTGTCGCGCAAGTTTCACCGCCGCCGGCCGTCGAGGCGCCACCGACACGGCAACCGGCGGCAATGCCCCCGGCGCAATCGGCTGCGCGCGGCGCTCTTGGCGAAAAGCCGCCTGCGGCAAAGCCACAGCCGGCAGTCCAGCGCCAGGCCGGGACATCGGTGGCCGATCCGCAAGTTGCACCTAAACCCGATGCCGGCCGCGACACCGCGATGGCCCCCGTCCAGATCGCCCAAGCAGACACGCTGGAAACCATCCCACGGGCGGGCATCATGGCGGCCCCCGCACGCGCGCCAACTCCGGCCGCCGTGCCGGGACACTCGCCGGCCGCCGATACGACAGCTATCGCGGCCCCCCCCTCCCCTTCGTCCGACCCGGAAAAGGCGAAGGCATGGGTAGCGCTGATCGAGGAATTGCTGAAGGCCGATTTGCGGCAAGATGCCCTGACCGAATGGGACAAATTCCGCAAGGCTTATCCGCAGTATCCGGTCCCGGGGAAGCTTGAAGCGCACATCGAGGCACTGCAAAAACAACCACGCTGATCTTGCATTTTTAACCCCGTTGCTCCGGCCTGATCGTTCAATCAGGCACACCCTCATGCGAGGGTGCGGAAGGTTTTTGATCGATTGATGAAGAGGGGGATCATGTCACGCGCGTGGAAAGTTCTGACCGTGCTGAGTCTGGTGCTGAACGGTGTGTGCCTGCTGTATCTGTACGCTATCAGTCATCCCAATCCTTACAGCTCGCAGTATTACGAAACCGAGCAGGTCAAGCTGGAATTGCGCCAGCTGAGGAATGGGCTTTGCGAGCTGCGCGCTTCGAGGACGCCCCAGGCTGGGCAAGGAGAAAAAGCGTGTGCGTCGTGAGGCTGAACTGGATCAGCATCGCCGCCGTGCTGCTGGCCGGTTGCGGCGGCGCCCCCGATTTTGTCTACGAGCCGCCGGCTTCCTATCGTGTTCCGTTGTCTGCCGATATCCAGGGCGTCTGGGCGCGCGAAGGCAAGGACAATGGCGAGCGGGCCCGCGTCAGCGCCCTGGCGGACGGCATGCTGCGTATCGACTTTTTCAGCACCCGGCCGGATGCCAGGCATATTCCCGATACGCCGCTGATCGCGCGGGCGCTGCGTTTCGACAATACCGACTGGCTGCTGGTCGACAGAAACAGGCTGAGCGCCTTGCAACATAGCCAGTACACAGGAAGTGCGCCTTACCGCTTGATCAAGTATGCGCTGGAAGGAGATAACCGCCTGTGCGGCATCGAACCGAGCGCCAGCCTGTTCGCCGCAGCCATCGATGCCGGTAAGTTGGAAGGCAAGGTGGAGCGCTATGCCGGGCCCTTCATGCACGTTACGGTCACGTCGCCTGGCGAGGGGTGGGTGAAATGGTGGAGTGAATTGCCGGCCTCCGAAAAGATGTTTGCGCAGCCCGTGTTTTGTTTTCAGCGGGTCGATTGATATACCGAAGGCCAGTCGAAAAATACAAATATTCACACTATTCCTCATCAGAGAAAAACTTCCGTGAAACCGTCCCTGTACTCTTATCCTCGATCGACTACTTCAGCCGTGTCTTCAATGGCTGCGTTGTTGTTCGCCTCTCTGCTTTCGACGGCGGCATCACCAGCCTCGGCGTGCATAGGAAAACCGGTCTTCAACCCGAATGCCGAATCGCGCTTCATGGATTTCCCTGACAAGTCAGTCCGGTTTGCCAGCAGTCGTGCGGAATTCAATCAGGACGACATCTTGTACATCCTGGTGCCGGACAACGCCAAGGTCGATACCAACAATGGCGATGCAACGCTGAATCGCATCGTCGATATACATGTTCTGGAATCGCCGCAGTTCCGAGAACGCGCTCCGCAATCGCTCATCAGCGGAGCGATGGTGGCACTCCAGGATGGTAAACAAGGCTATGCATGGCGGGCGTTCCAGGCAAGGCACGGCAAGACCACGCTGACTGTCGATATCGACGGCAAGAAAATAGCGCTGAATGTCGAGGTCCAACCCTACATTGCGCCTGCTCCCGAACCGGTAAAGGTGCCGCTGGAAAAAGCGACGCGCGAAAGCCCCTTCGGGATGCGAGCCGGCCAGGAGTTTGAATTCACCCTGCCGGGCGAGCTTGCGGCCGGATGGTCGGTCGACGGCCTCAAGGGAAACGGCGTGACACTGAAAAGCCTGACGCAGCTACAGCCTGCCATCGGGAGTGCTGAGCCAGCGCAGCCCAGGGTCAGGCTGGTATTCGATGCTTCAGGCAGCAATTATTCCAGCGTGCCGCAACGCTTGTCGATCCGGCGCGGCGGGGCATTCGTCGGCGAGACTTTCGAACTCTACCTGGTCTTTTATCCGATTCCGACGTGCTGAATTATCACTCGAAAAATTGTAGAAACCCTTTAGAAAAGGAATGAACATGGAATCTCAATGGATCTCAGCCACGCGCAGGGCATACCTGGCATTGGCAATGACGCTGGCTGCAACCCATGCTTGGGCTGAGAACGTGGCCGAATACAATTTTCGAGCCATCATCGCTAAAGACAAGGCCGCGATCGACCAAATTCAAGACAAGCTCAATGCAGGCGCTGACTTTGGCAAGTTGGCGATGGAAAGCAGTATCGACCGCAATTCTGCCAAGGACGGCGGGCTGATGAAGTACGCACGAGTGAGCTCGCTGCAGAGCGCTGTTGCTGCTGAACTCGAAAGCCTGAAGCCTGGACAACGTAGCGCCAAGCCGCGAAACTCCCCGTTCGGCTGGTTTGTCATCAAGCTTGAATCAGTCACAATGGTCGAGGATGACACCGCCCAACGCATACAGGCCCACAAGGAAAGAGGCGAGAAAATCCGACTTGATCGTGAGCGGCAAGAGAAGGCCAGGGCGGAGTATGAAGAAGCCCAAGCCAGATTTGAAGAGGACAAAGCCAAGTTTGAGTCCTGCGCGCGCAGGGCCGCCGATCTCGAAGGCGAAAACGACGAGCTCAATCGCAGAATCAAGATGTATAACGTGGGTGCTGAATATAACGTATCCGAGCTGCGCTCGGACCAGGCACGTTTGAAACGCAAGGTATCCAGCTTTGAACACGATTGTTCTGAAGTCGCGTACAACGATGAAATTGCGAAGGTGTGCTCGCATCCCGCCTACCAAAGCCGCTGGTGCAGCGCGTTCAGATGACGTCGGCAGAAGAGAATCCGGTGAAGCGGTGGAGCGGGCGATCCGCATCCCCGATTTCATGCTGCCACTGCTCAGGCTCCAGAAGGCGACCTACAAATTGATATGGCAGAATTTTCTTTCCGAGCATCCGCTTAACTACTTTAACTACTACAGAAGAAGACTCTTATGATCCGGCGAAATTTACTTCTTGTTAGCCTCTTTTTCACTTCAATCAACGCTTCCTGGGCTGAGCCGCCCAAAGTGGTTGAAATTCCAGACGGCAGCTTTTACGTTGTCAAAGGCGTCAACGTACGTAACGGTAATTTCTCAATCACCTTTAAGACCTCGGCCGACAATAACGACCCTTCCGGCATCCCCTTCGACCGAATCTACAACTCCAAATCCGAACATCAAGGATCGTATGGATTGGGCTGGGGTACAGCGATGGACAATACCGTTTCTTTTCTCACCGACGGTGATTTGGTGATCCAGGAAAATGGTACGGGCGCTTTCACGCATTACCGTCTCAAAGACGATAGCCCAGGGCAGGCGTATGTAAGCACAGAAGCCGTCAATAAGCGCTATTTGACCGAGGCCGAAAACCAGGCGCGCGCCGCCAAGGAGCAATTGCGGCAAGCTCTTGTCAAGAAGGGCACGATTCCAGACCAGAGCCCCATCGAGCCGCTGTCCTTGGGGCCGATCCCGGACCGCTCGGTATTCGTAGTTGAAGGCGCTTTCAAGGGCGACATCTGCCGCGAGAACAGCCAGATCCGTCGTGAAGGCGATCGCATGATCCGCGTTTTTGGAAACCAATGCCCGACCGCCAGCGAAACTTACACGCTAAAAGGTGCGTTAGTCCATGTGGAAAGCCGCCAGACTCGTACCGGCGCATCGCTCAACGTCACCAGGGATCCAAAGACCACGCTGATTACCTCGGTCACCGATGAAAAGGGAAAAGTCACGCGCTTCCGATATGACGCTAAAAGGCGTCTTGTCTGGCAGGAGTTTCCTTCCGGGGAAACGGAAAAATTTGAGTACGACGATCATGACAACATGACTGCAATCATCTATCTCGATGACAGCAAGCAGACCATTGCCTATGATGCGCAGGATCGGGTGCTTTCTGTCACTCCGCGCAGAGGCCCAGCCGCAAGCTTTGATTATCTCCCGGACCCTTATGATCCGAGCATTTCAATTACACGTGTAACGATCTCGGAGGGTAATCAAAAGGAGGTCGTCGTTTTCAAGCTACTCAATTGAACGCCTTGAAATAAATGGCGTTCAAGAGGGCCGCGGTATGAAAATCTTTAATTGGATTCTTTAAGATGAAAGAGCGAGTTCCAATTTGAGAAAATGGTGGCGAGCGAGGCCGTACGCCCACACGAGTCATCAACAGTAAAAGCTCACTTGTGAAACGCTTCCAATACTTTTTTATCTGTGCTCGAAGGACTCAACCATGCCTGCCTTGGCTGCATGGTTGCTCGCATTACTGATCTTGACTGCAGCATCATCCGTTTCGGCCTGTATCGATAAGCCCAGGATCAACCTGCAGCCGCAATCAGACTTCGTGGATGCCTCCGACAAAACCATCCGCTTTGGTCGCGGCAAAGTGGATCAGAATCAGGATGACATGCTGTATATCCTGCTGCCGAAGAGCGCCAAAGTCGACACCGGCAACGTACCACTCAATCGCATCGTCGATATGCGCGTCCTGGATTCGCCACGATTCAGGGAGCTCGCACCGATACTTGCAATGGAAGCGATGGTGCCTCTTCAAAATAGCAGGAATGGCTATACCTGGTGGGCGTTTCGGGCCATGGGTGGTATTACGATCCTGACCACGGATATAGGGGCAAAGAGAACGGCGACAAATATCAATGTCAGATCCCACATTCCGCCTGCTCCTGAACCGATAAAGATCTCGCTGGAGAAAGCCACGCAGGAAAACCTGTTCGATATGACAGCAGGCCAGGCATTTGAGATCACCTTGCCCGGTGAGCTTGCTGACGGATGGAATGTTGATAACCTCAAGGAAACTGGGGTGACGCTGAAAAGCCTGACGCAGGCGTCATCTGTCGTCGGTGCGGGGGGATCATCCCAGCCCGGTGCCAGGCTGCTATTCGAAGCATCGGGCAACAGTGCTTCCAGTAGCCCGCGATACCTTTCGCTCAGGCACGGCGGAAAATTCAGCGGCGAGAACTTTAATATCTGTCTGGTCTTTTATTCGGTTCCGGCATGCTGACGGCTGATTCAAGATCCTGTGCAGATATTCGATATGGTAAATGCACGAGCCGCACGCAAGCCCCCTGCCTTGCCGATTAGCGCTTCTCTTGCCGTTCTTTCTTCAAAAACCAGTTTGAACGGGTGTCGGCATAACAGGTCACATCCCAGTTATTTCCCGATTCGGTGTGATCGCATCTGCAATTGGTGAAAGAAGCCCACGGCCCTTCTTCGTTCATGAAGCGGCTTTTAAGCTGCGGGCAAATTTTGTCTGCCATTTCTTCCATTGAAAAACTGGGAGCGTCGTCGTAGAAGTACCCGCCGTCGACCTTATGCACCTTCACCCGATTGCGCGCGGAATACCCTGGGTATGCCATGGGAAGTGTGTGCCAATTGGCATCGATCTGAGCTTGGCGCTCACTTGCTTTCCTTGACTCGGCTTCTTTCTGCTGTTTTATTTTTTCAATCTCAAGGCTGCGCTTTTCCACTGCATTCAAGGTCTCTAACGCTTCTCGATAGAATTTTCCTTTGGTGCCGGTTTCGTTCAAATACCTTTCAAGCATGCGCCTGCCTTTCTCGATATCGTCCATCTTGAACAGGGCATATCCATAATGGTAGTAAAACGTATCAGGAAGCTTGGTGCCGAGTTTCTCCGCTTTTGCAAGGCTTGCCGTGGCTTGCGCATAATCATTCGCATCCAGCGCCGTCTTGGCTTGCAACAGCAGACGGTCGGCTTCGATTTCAGGCGCGAGCGCCAAGGCCACCGCCGAAAATGAGAGCGCAACCAGCAACAAGCCGATGCGTTTCATGAGCGCTTCCTTCTTCACCCAGTTTTGACCTTTGTTCACTTGCGTCTGCCGCCATCGAAGACGGTAACGCCAAACTCGCTTTTACCTTATCGTTGCGGCTTGCTCGGAGCGGTGTAGCGTTTGTTGCACCACGTGTTGGGAGCTTCATTAAATTCCCAGACCCGCTTGGATGCAGACTCGGCAGCTTCCAATAGCGCTTTTGAGCCGCTCATGCCGTCCATGCAACCATACTTGCCATAATTCTGGCATTTTTGCCATGCTCTTTCCTTACGGTCTTCTAACTCTTTTCTGTAGTCATCGTACTCTTGGGTTTTGCAATTCCGCATATTGGCCTCATAGCGGTTTTGCTCCTGCGTATACTTCGCCATCGCGTCCGTATAGGCTTTTTCCGCTTTCGTCCATTCGAGGTCGGCCTGGTTGAAACCTTCCAGGGCTTCCCGATAAAACTTACCTCGCGTCCCCGTTTGGTTCAGATATTGTTCATAAGCGGCACGCGCCTTTTCCCACTTCTTGGCACCGCTATACGCTTTGCCAAAATGAAAATAAAAGGTATCAGGCATTTTTACGTTCAGCACCGCCGCTTTTTCAAAACTCTGGATCGCAATCTCGTAATCATTGGCATCCAGTGCCGTCTTGGCTTGCAACAAAAGCCGGTCCGCTTCGATTTGGGGCGGAAGTGCCCACGCGTTGGTGGACAAGATCAAGGCGAACAATATCGAGGTCAGGTGTTTCATGGTTTTGGCCTTCATTCAGCAAGAGTGTCAATCTAATCTAGGATGCTGTTGGTAATCGACGATCCGGTTTTCGAACGCTGATTCCATTCCTTCTGCATCAGCTTGCGCGCATCTTTTTCCGTCGGTCCTTTGGTGCGTACCTGTTCATTGGTACACTCGTTTAAATTATTGAAGTTTTTCGGGTTACATGTCTGGCGCACGTTTTTCTCGCATTGGCGGTAATGCTTCTGCTGTTCGTAGTAGGGCTCGCAGCGAGTCCTGATCGGATCCCACTTCGCATGCCATTCGCGTGCCTCCTTTTCTCGTTCCTCTTTCCTCCGACGTGCTATTCCCTCTCTGCACTTTTCATCACAATCACTAGTGACAAGGTACAGGTCGGGAACCTCATTGCCACCGCGCGCCGTATTACATTCACCCTCGCTTGTGCCTGCTGGCGGCTGCGGACGCGGGCATTGCGCGCGTACGTAACAGGCATCAATATCGCGCAAAATGTCCTGGCAGGCTGCCTCGGCCGTGCGGCGATAGCTGGCGGTTTCTTGCGCGAGTTTTTTCCGGATCGCGGTTCGCTCAGTGCTTTCGTCCAGCAAGTCGTGAATGCTCTCTGGCGGACGCCTGCCTGCGCCATCCAGCACGCTGGCGCCGAGCCCGGGTGCCGATGGTTCCTTTTCCTTGTTTTGCGCCTTGTTGCCCGCGGCTTCCTTATCCTGTTTTGCCGCGTCCTTTTTGTCCTTCTCTTCCTGCTTCTGGCAAAACACAAATTTGGCGGCGGCACCGGGCTTGCTGCACAGCTTGTCGACCGCATCTTCCAGCATCGTCAATTCCGATACGCCGGACTCCGGGCAAAGTATCAAGTCTTGCAGGCTGTATATCCCCTGTTTGAAGGCATTCTGTGCCGTCTTAGCGTCCACTTTCCATTGTCCAGCCTCTGCAGGTTTGCACAGGTCATAATGCCCAAAGACGTCATCCCAGCTGGGGCTGCCCGGCACATTGAAGGAATGTTGCCCTCCCGGCCGCACAGCGGTGCCGGTATTGAAGCGGTGCCTGAAACCCAGCATATCGATGGTATGCGCTCCCGTCACATTGACTGAAGCATGGCCGTCGATATATAGCTCGATGAGGCCTGCCGCCTTCCGCAATTCCGGCGGCAGACTGTCGGGGCTGAACCATAGCCTGTCCCCCCGCTTGCGCTGGTCCCGGAACTGGATACTGGTCAGCTTCCAAGACAATGTGTAGTTGCCGACCGGTTCGCCCATCAGAGCCCACAGCTTCCAGTTGATCTGATAATCCGCGCATACTTTCTGCACGATGGCGGAATGGGTGTCGAAGCAATGTGTACCGTTGTTCCCCACGGGGACAAGCGTCCCTTGACCACCCGGTTCCTTGTCGGCGCACCAAGCGACCGTAGGAGCCAGCAAGCATGCGAACACGAACGCCAACAGGCGTTTGGCTCGATTCAGTGTCATTACAGGTGCTCCCCTTCTTTGGTCCCCGCCAAATTCGTCACTTTGGCAAATTATTTTATTCTGGGCAAATATATTTACTTCATCCCGGGCAAGACATACGCCGGCCGTTGCGGAATCGGTACCGGTTCGAAGCGGACGGCTCCGCCATTCGAGCCGTAATAGGGATCGCCGCGCCCCATTTCCTGAAAAGCCGCCCAGCAGCGGTTCTTCTCCTGCCGATATTCATGGCGACAGACGCCACCCGTATGGCGGTCGTGGCGGCAGGGCGCATAGCCGTTGTCGGCGTCGGCCAGGCAGGCGCGATAGTTCGCCTGCGACCAGGATTCGGCGCCGGCTACACTTATCCAGCACGCAAACAAGCAGACAGCGAGAATCCGCAGCATTTTCATTGCGCGTCCCTTCCTTGCCTGCGCTGTTCTTTGGCTCGCCTTTCTGCCTCGATCCTGCCAGTGTCCGCCCGATGCTCTTTCCTGACATTGTCATAGCAGGTGTCATTCAGCGAGCGGGCGGTATCCCAGCAATTGCCGTTCTTGTACCCAGGGCTTTGGTCGAGGCATCTCAATAGTGCCGAAGAAGCCATCTGATGGCAGTGCAGCAATTCATCGGAGGTTGGTGAGGCAAGTGCTGCCGGCGCCGCGCATGCCAGGACTGCAAGCAAATATGAGCGGATCAAAACCATGTTGTCGCTCCGGTCAGATGACTATTTCTCTTGTACTGCCTTTTCATGCAGCACCGCATCGAGCGCTTCGGCATGAAGGTGTCGCATGTGAGCGCCGTGGTTACTGGATAACAGCTCGAATGTCAGTGCGTCGTTCCGGTTGATGACGATCAGGGTCGGAAAGCCGGTCAGGCGCGCCGAGTACTCGGACAGCACGATGCCGCTGCTGACCGGCTTGCCGTCGATGGCCAGCAGAAAGCAGTGATCCTGCAACCGCTGGGCGGATTCGATGCCGATGAAGCGCGCGGAATCCAGCGTCCAGCGTCCGTTGCTCCGATTCCAGGCAATGACGTCGCGCTCGGTCAGTGTCGGTGGCGTGGTCGGCAGCGGCATGGCCTGCAACCTGCCGG
Organism: Noviherbaspirillum autotrophicum; assembly: GCF_000818395.1. Classification (GTDB taxonomy): domain Bacteria; phylum Pseudomonadota; class Gammaproteobacteria; order Burkholderiales; family Burkholderiaceae_D; genus Noviherbaspirillum; species Noviherbaspirillum autotrophicum. The sequence continues at coordinate 3,317,832 of NZ_JWJG01000028.1, forward strand.
CAGAAGCCGGCGATGCCTCCAGGTCGCACTGGATGCCGCTGGTCGTACCGACCGGATCGGTGATCCACAGCGCCAGTCGTGCCGAGTCGGCAGCCGCTGCACTGGCCGCAAAGGCCAGGCCACCCAGAAATATAAGAATTTTTTTCATACTGGATTCTGTATGTCTGTCATGAGGAGGGTTCAATCAGGATGTGCAGCTCGCGCTTGTCCTGGATGCATTCACCGAACTTCACGTAGGTGCGGCTGGCGGCGTCCGTGCCGCGATAAGCGGCCTTGCCGCCGGTGTCGACGAAGCGCAGGTAATGTCCGTACAGGTCGACAATCACTGGCCCGTTGAGCAGTGCGACGCTCAACCGGTAATCGTCGCGTCCGGCATTGGCTGCATCCACCAGCACCCTACCCTCGTCATCGGTGACCCGCAACGTCACGGTGGGCGAGCGGCGCAGGACGCCGGCGAGCATGCGAGTCAACGTGATCATTTCGGCTTGACCTCGAATTCGCCAACGAAGACTGTGTTGCCGCGCTCCTTCAGCCGTAGCGTGATCATTTGGTCTTTCTCAGAAGGCGTTCCGAATCCGCTCGACAGCTTCACCTGAAGGGTCGTGGCGCCCGCAACAATCTGTTGGCGGGAACCGAAGAAATTCGCTTCGATCCGGTACTTGCCGGGCTTCGCCTCGCGCAGCGAAAACTCTTCCGGGCCGTAGCCGCCGGTGAAGTCGCGTGACATGCGCCCGCCCTGGTAGGTGAAGCGGTGCGCGTAATAGCACTTCTCGCCGTTGGGATCGGTCACCCATAGGTCCATGTCGCTGTTGTCGGCGTCCCAAGTCAGCACCGCGCGCAAATCGAGCGGCAGGTTCTTCAGGAAGCGGGCATCGATGCGGCTGGTGTCGAGCGCAGGCTGCGACGGAGCGGCGGCGATGATCGCGTTCATTTCCGCCAGCGCAATCAGCTCGATTTCGGCAAAACGCGCATCCCACGGACGCACCACCACTTCGTTCAGCTGGTCGATCGCCAGCTGGTAATGCTTGGCCGCTGCATGCGCAAGGCCGAGGTCGCGGAAGGATTGCGGCTCCTCTTCCGCCAGGTACTGCACCTTCTCGAATACCGGAATGGCGAGTTCGGGCGCGTCCGCCTGCAGCAGCCGGTAACCGAGGATGCGCAGCACATGGCGGTTTTCCAGGTCCATCTCGGCCAAGTTGGATAGCACGCGCAAGGCCAGGTCGCGCTGCCCCTTGTCGATCAGCATGTCGGCCGCGTCGAGATAGAAGGCGCTGCTATTGGCATATGAAGGCTTTTCATCCAGGTACACTTGATACAAAGTGTCGGCGCTGGCTGCAGTCATGCGGGCGATGTAGGGGGCGTCGGAGCGCCATTTTTTCAGGGAAATGCCGATGTCGGACGGCGCCGGCTCACGTGCCGTTGCTGTCGGCGATGCTGCCCGCTGCGCGCCGGCGGCATCACTTTGCCGGAGTAGTCCCATCACTGGCGCGGGAGCCGCCATTGCCACCGGCGCAGCTTGCCCCGGCATGGGCACGGCCTTGGTTTCAGCTTTTTGCGGCGGCTCACCCTTCGGATAGGCTTTTTCCCACCACGCCACTTTTTGCTCGAATTCTTGCAGCACGCGCTCCAAGTGCTTCTCGCGCTTGCTTGTCAGCTCGGCGCCGCGCAGCGCCTTCATCCGCTCATATGCCGTCAGATACTCGGACGGCGGCATGACGTCATAGCGCACGTAGTCTTCCAACCGGTCAAGCACGATCAGTGACGTTTCGCGAGTCGGCATGGCGAATTGGTTTCCCAGCCGGCGGATTGCCCCGCGGTTGACTTCAAAATCGGCTTCGAGCGCGTGCAACTTGGAGCTTGCCCATAAATAGGCAGCGAGCGCATGCGTCGGTGCCCCAGCTGACACAGCCAATGTCACATCTTTCGGCTGGCCTTGCTGGAGCACGGTCACTGTTAGCTTCGCGCTGCCGTTGATGAGCTTACCTGCTACGCGGAGCAATCCTTGCGGATCGGGGGAGTCGGCCAGCACCTCGGTTGCGCCTACAGCACTGATGTTACGGACATGAGCACCTTCCGTCAGCAGGGCTTGAGCGGCGGCGCCAGGCTTGTCCGGCAACACCTGAACCAGCCGGCCACCGCTGCGCTCGGCCAGCGCAGCCAGGCGGCCGGTGTCGGCGGCCAGCGAAGAATTGAGCGCGTATAGGCGCTGACCTGCGGCCAGTTCGGGGAATCGGCTCGCGCCATAGTTCAGCAAACCATCGCTCACCAGCAGATATTCCTCGACATCCGCTTGCGGCTGCCAACCAGCCAGCGCGCTGGCGCCGTCGTAGACGGTATTCTGCAATGCGTTGCGCAGCGCCTCCCAATTACCGTCGACGATATGGAAAACAGCAGTCGATTCGGCGCGGTCGCGCAATCTGGTCAGCCGCACTTCGGCATTGCCCACCGCCTTGAAATAGCGGTCGAGTTCCGCCAGTTCGGCATCACGCGCGCGTGCCGCGCCGGAGCCAGAGCTATCCCAGAGCAAACCGACGATCTTCGGCAGCGGCCGTGCTGCGCGTTTGGTCGAAACCGGAATTTCGGCGACGAAGTAAGTGTGGCCGTCGTGTTCCTGGATATAGGTCTGGGGCTGCACACTGGCTTGGGTAACGATGTTCAGCATGCCGCTCGGGGCGAAGCGACTTTTCGCCACGTGTGCCTGGTAGGTCGAGCCTTGTCTGCTGAAGCTTACGGCGCCGAGCGCACCGCTCACTTTCGGCACAGCTCCATTGCCATGAACTTTCAGCGTCAGATCGAACTCCTGCAATCGCTCGCCATACGCCAGCGGCAGGCGGTAGGACCAGTACATGCCATCGCGCGGCAGCGCTTCGGCATATTTCAGCTCCACCATGCGCGTGCCGAGCGCGGCAATCGGGTAAACCCGCAGCTTGAAATTGCTACCCTGAGTGTTTTCAAGGAGAGCCGGGTCGATATTGCGGCGCTCAATTGCTTCAAAAATCTGTCGGCCCTTGGCTTTTTCTACCGGCACGGCGGGACGCAACTTGCCATCGACATCGAGCGCAAAACCGGTAATTTGCTGCCCGGCCAGCAGCGGGAACTGCAAATGGCCTTCGAGCGGCCTCGGATTGGGGTTAAAGAACACCATTTGCACTGTGGTTTGTGCCATGCCGCCGCTGAGTTCGCCACTGATGCGCAAGCTTTGCAACTGGATTGGTTTTTCAGCATCGGCGCTTGCCATCAAACGAGTGGAGTCCGGGATGGATTGCGCAGATGTTATGGCACTAGCAAGCAGCAAAAATAAGGTAAATAGGCGAGAAACCATGCAATTCTCCAGAAATCCGGCACAGCCGACTTGCTAGATGAAACGAAAGCGACGAATAAATGGGGTTAAAAATGCTATGCAGTGCGAGGACTGTGCTCCATCATATCCACAATTGCACAATGGAAATAGATACTCATTGCAGTTTGGGCATCAAACGCGCTTTCGATGGGTTTGCCCACTCGGTTGGGCTCCATTTCTTAACGTCGCGAAGGCATGCCCGCTGTCCACTGCCATTGACGTATTTACAAGAACGAGAAGAAAGGCCAGCAATGTATGGGGCTAGCCGCAGCGCAGTGAAAACGACAACGATCAAAAAGCATGCGCTGGGAATCACTTTTGCAGTACGCGCGGCGCTGTCAACAAAACTGCTGTCCAGAATTCCCTATTAGTTATTGAACATCCGTTCTTGGGATAGTGACGCCACTTTGGAAGATCGTTTTTGGCCGATTCTGTTGAAAAACTCTCGAGAAATATTTATTTGCTATCGAAGCGAGTGCATTAGGTCAAGGGAGTAGCGCATTTTCCTGCTTTTCTATATGACTAATTCGTTTGACGAATCGTTATGGCAGCAATCTGCCTTGTCGGATATTTCTGGAAGGCTTTTTCAAATGTAAGGGACTTCCCCGTCCCGAAGCGACGTTGAAGTCGCAAGGCATCAAGTGCCAAGATTGAGGTGTCACCGTTCAATCTAACCAGGAGGGGAAGTCATGCACCAGCTTACTACCATCGGGATTGATCTCGCAAAGGATGTCATCGCGGCATGCGTCATGGATCAATATGGCGCCGTCACCGAACAACGGGTGTTACGCAGAGAAGCATTCGAACGCTGGGCAGCGCAATTGGAACCTGCCATGGTTGCCATGGAAGCCTGCGGTTCTGCACACCACTGGGGAAGGTGGTTTGCCGCACGCGGCCACACGACCCGGCTAATTGCGCCGGAATTCGTGGTGCCGTTTCGCAAAGGGGGCAAGAACGATACCGCCGATGCAGAAGCGGTCGCTATTGCTGCCCGCCAACCAACGATGCGTTTTGTCCCGATCAAGACAGCTGACCAGCAAGCAATGCTGGCCTGGCACTGCGCACGGGAAGGCTGGAAGGAAGAACGTGTTGCGCTGCTCAACCGCGTGCGCGGGCTGCTGGCCGAGTATGGTGTCGTCATCCCCCGGTCGCCAGAGCGGTTGCTGACCGCCTTGCCGGCGCTGACTGAAGACGCTCGCCTGCCTGATCGGATTCACGCGTTATTGCTGGAAGTGCGGGAACAACTGAGTGCATTGCATGCCAGATTGGCCAAATGCGATGCGCATATTGCTGCCCATGCAAACCACAGTACTGCTGCACAGCGTGCGATGCAGCTCACTGGAGTGGGGCCCGTTACCGCCAGTGCGCTGGCTGCCACGGTGCCCGACGCCCGGGTGTTCAGGAACGGCCGACGATTTGGTGCCTGGCTGGGGCTGACACCGCGCCAACATAGTTCAGGCGGCAAGACGCGTCTTGGCCGCATCAGCCTGCACGGTAACGTCTATTTGCGCAACCTGTTGATCCAGGGAGCGCGCAGCACGTTACAGAGTGCCTTGCGGGCCGATCCAGCCAAGGCAAACCGCCTGCAGCGCTGGATCAGTGCACTTTACGGCCGCAAAGGCTATTTCAAGACGGTGATTGCCATTGCCAACAAACATGCACGGATGCTGTGGGCGATGCTGGCCAGGGACGAGAACTATGATGCATCGGCCTGGCAACGGCATCCCATGACTTCCATTGCGTCACCAAAGAATCCATGAATCTCTGATGTACAGCCCGGTACGATAGCAAGACGAGGTTGGACCGAACGAGAGAAGAGCCCGCCGATTCTGTTGGCTGGCATTGATTGCAGCAGTTGATCCCTGCTGCAACGCCGAGCCGGATTTCAAATGGGGCACTCTCGTGCGGCTAATATCGTGGCCCGCGCCAGCTCCTGGACGCAACAAGGCCGTTTGCAAAGACGCAGTCTGTACCTTTGCTTGCCGTTGTATCCGCTGCCATCTATCGAACATATGACTACAGTAACTGGGCCTCCGCGATGGTTGCGGTGCCTGCTGCCGCAGGCACCGCCTTCATTTCTCTTTGACTCTCAGGGGAAGTCCTTGCAAACAGAATCGGCCGCTGTGAGCCTATTTGGGAATCCATGGTGATGTCCGTTCCAGACGACTGTCAGGAACGCATGACATGGAACAGTCGATCCTAAGAAGCCATTCATGACTTTCTGGCGCCGTCGAAATCCGCGAATTGCACCTATATCTATATTTCTACTTGCGTCCCAAGTTCGATGACTCTATTGGCCTGCACCCGGTAGTAATCCGCTGCATCGCGCGCATTGCGTGACATTGTTGCAAACAATGCTTCCCGCCACAATGCCATGCCGCTGCCAACCCGCGGGATGACGTTCTGCCGTGCAATGAAGTAGGATGTTTGCATCGGGTCGAGATCGAGTCCCACTTCCTTACACTGACTAAGCGCCTGAGGAATGTCGCGTTCATCCATGAACCCGTAATGGATATTTACCTGGTAGCAGTTGTGACCAAGATTTTCCACCTGCACCCGCTGAGAGGATGGAACACGAGGAAGGTCTTCGTTTTTCACCGTCAGGAATACGGTGCGCTCGTGCAGAATCTTGTTGTGCAGAAGGTTGTGGAGCATCGCGTGTGGCACGTCGTCCCCTTCCGCACGAAAGAATACTGCGGTGCCTTCCACACGTATCGGTGCGCCGATAAACAGGGGCTGGAGAAAATCGTGGAGCGGAACGAGATGGCGCTGAAGGTTTTCGTATACCAAGTGCCGCCCTTCCTTCCACGTCGTCATCACGAGCGTGGCAACCGCACCCAACACCAGCGGGAACCAGCCAACCAGCGGTATCCGGTAACGATGACGCCCAGTCGGGGGATTGATAGATTGCACCGGACGACTGGCAATGACGTGGGGATCCTTCCAGAAGCCGACAGGGGATGCAGAGCAGATCGAACCCGCGTCATTCGCAAATGAGCAGTCTTGCCTCAAGTGTCTCCACCAGCGAGCCGGCCACTGCTTTCGCGCGGTAGCTCGCGTCTAAGCTCCTGCAGTAGAATCGTTTTCTCATTTCATTCCTGCCAAGACCATGATCGTGCGCGACCGCCCCTCGGGCCTGAAGCTGTTCTTCGTTCTGAAGGGGTCGATCCTGCCGCGTGTGGCCGTCGTGCTGTTCATTAACATCATCCTGGCCGTGGCCGTCACTGCGCTGCACGGCTCGTTCTTTGACCTCAAGGTCACTTTGACGCCCATACCGTTCACGCTGATCGGGTTGGCGCTGGCCATCTTCCTCGGCTTTCGCAATTCGGCCGCCTATGATCGCTATTGGGAAGGCCGTAAGTTGTGGGGACAGCTCGTGTACGAAAGCCGCAATCTCGCGCGCCAATGCCAAAGTTTGATTGCTGCCGCCATGCCGTTACGCTTTGAGGACGGATTGGCGGACGTGCGGATGCGCATGATCATGCGTGCCATCGCTTATGCTCATGCCCTGCGCCAGCGCTTGCGTGATCGGGCGACTCCTGTGCGATTGACGCAGCAGTTGGAGGAACTGCGTCCCTTCCTGACTGCCGAAGAATTTTCTGGGCTGCGCGCGCCGGCGGACAATCTGAACCTGCTGATGCGTAGCAT
>NZ_JWJG01000028.1:3324829-3426961 GCF_000818395.1 Noviherbaspirillum autotrophicum
CGCCAGCTTGTCCTGGCAGTAGGCGTTGGCCGCGTCGCGCACCATGCGTTCGTCGTTGGTCAGCTGCTGGTCCAGCAGCAGCGGGTCGTCCCAGTGAAATTGCGCCTTGTTTTTCATTTCTGTCTCCGGTTTGCCTTGAATTAGATTCGTTCGATGACCATGGCCAGGCCTTGGCCCACGCCTATGCACAGACTGACTACCGCATAGCGGCCATTGCGGCGGATCAGTTCGCGGCTGGCGGTCAGCGCCAGGCGCGCGCCCGAGGCGCCGAGCGGATGGCCGAGCGCGATGGCGCCGCCGTTCGGGTTGACGCGGGGATCGGTGAAGGAAATATCGAGCAGCTTGAGGCAGCCGAGCACCTGGCTGGCGAACGCCTCGTTGATCTCGATGATGTCCATGTCTGTCAGCGTGAGGTTGGCGCGCGCGAGCGCCTTGCGGATCGCGTATACCGGGCCGATGCCCATGACGCGCGGCTCCACGCCTGCCACGGCTGCCGACAGGATGCGCACCATCGGCGCCTTGCCGGCTTTCTCGCCTGCGGCGCGGCTGCCGATCAGCAGGGCCGCAGCGCCATCGTTGATGCCGGACGCGTTGCCGGCGGTGACCACGCCGCCTTCAAACAGCGGCTTGAGCTTGGCCAGGCTGGCCGTGGTGGTTTCGGGGCGCGGGTGCTCATCCTTGTCGACCGACACGGGCGGTGTCTTGCGGCCGGTCGGGACGGAAATCGGGTGGATTTCGCCCGCGAAGAAGCCGGCCTGCAGCGCGGCATCATATTTCATCTGCGAGGCCAGCGCGAACGCATCGGCATCGCTGCGCGTAATGCCGAACTCGCGCGCGACGTTGTCGCCGGTTTCCGGCATCGTATCGGCGCCGTACTGTTCGGTGACCTTCGGGTTCGGGAAGCGCGCGCCGATGGTGGAATCGAACACCTTGAAGTCACGCCCGAAGGCGGCTTCGGATTTCGCCACCACGAACGGCGCGCGGCTCATGCTCTCGACGCCGCCGGCGAGATACAGGTCGCCTTCGCCGCAGGTGATCGCGCGCGCTGCGTCCATCACGGCGGCCAAGCCGCTGGCGCACAGGCGGTTGACGGTCTGGCCCGGCACCGTCACCGGCAGGCCGGCCGCCAGCAGCGCGTTGCGCGCGACGTTGCGCGAATCCTCGCCGGCCTGGTTGGTGTCGCCCAGGATGACGTCCTCGATCTGGTCGGGCCGCCACGGGTTGCGGGCAACCACTGCGCGCATGACTTCCGCGACCAGATCGTCGGGACGTACCGGAGCGAGTGCGCCGGCGTGACGGCCGAACGGGGAACGCAGGCCATCATAGATATAGGCGTCGAGCATGGATCAGATCTCCTTGTGATGTAGGGACAGGCCGAGCAGGGCGCGGCGCTGCAGCCAGGGGCTGGGGCGGTAGCGGGAATCGCCGGTCTGCTGTTCGAGGTTTTTCAGGATGGTGAAAACAGTCTTGGCGCCGAGCTGGTCGCCCCAGGCGAGCGGCCCCAGCGGATAGCCGAGCCCGAGCGTCACGGCGCGGTCGATGTCGAGCGGATCGGCAATGCCTTGCTGTGCGATTTCGCAGGCGATGTTCACGATGTGCGCAACCACGCGCTGCGTCACCAGGCCGGCGCTGTCGCGGATGACACTGACGGGAATGCCGGCGGCCGGCGCTCCGGCCGCGCCGAACAGGCCGCAGGCTTGCGTCAGGAATTCTTCCGTCGTGGCTGGCGTGGTCATCACGACGCGGCGGCGCGACAGGTCGAGCAGGGTTTCGACGGCGACGGTGCGGCGCGCGTCGAGTTGTTCTCGCACGCAGCAGGTCGTGGCGTCTTCGCCCAGCGGCGTGACGATGCACAATGCGCTATCGCTCGGGCGCGCGCCGGACTCCATCGCCACGCCGGCCGCCGCGATCAGGCTGGCGAGGCGTTCCGCCAGCTCCGGGCGTTCCTGGCTGAGCCAGACGCTGGCCGGCTGGCTGGTCGGCTGCGCCGGTTCGGCGATCGCCTCCTTCCTGCCGTCGGCGCCGTAGCGGTAAAAGCCGTGCCCGACCTTCTTGCCGAGCGCGCCGGCAACCAGCATCTGGCGCGTCTGCACTTGCGGGCGAAAGCGCGGCTCTTCGTAATACTGGTGGTAGATCGATTCCATCACCGGATGCGACACGTCCAGCCCGGTCAGGTCGAGCAGTTCGCACGGGCCGAGCCGGAAGCCGGCGGTGTCGCGCAGGATGTTGTCCAGCGCCGGCACCGACGCGACGCCCTCGGCCAGGAGGCGCAAGCCTTCCGTGCCGTAGCCGCGCCCGGCGTGGTTGACGATGAAGCCGGGCGTGTCCTTGGCGCGCACCGCCGTGTGGCCCCAGTGGCGGCCGAGCGCGAGCAGGTAATCGACGACGGCCGGATCGGTCAGGAAGCCGCCGATCGCCTCGACGATCTTCATCAGCGGCACCGGATTGAAAAAGTGAAAACCGGCCACGCGCTCGGGATGCGCCAGGCCGGCGGCAATGGCGGTGACGGACAGTGAAGATGTATTGGTGGCGAGGATGGCGCCGGCATCGACGATGCCTTCGAGGGTCTTGAACAGTGATTTCTTGGCGTCGAGGTCTTCGACAATCGCTTCCACTACCACATGGCAACTCGCCATATCCTGCAATCCGCCGCAGGCGTGCAGGCGTTCGCCGGCGGCAGCGGCGGCGCCAGCATCGAGCTTGCCCTTGTCGACCAGCTTGCCAAAGGTTGCCAGCAATTCGGCACAGGCGGCTTCGGCCGCGCCTTGCCGGCTGTCGCTCAGGCGGACTTGTGCGCCCGCCAGCGCCGCGATCTGCGCAATGCCGCGTCCCATGACGCCGCAGCCAACAAGTCCGACGATAACGTCATTTGACGACGGTTCGGGGCGATTTCGGTGCTGCATCAGGCGTCTCCTTGAATTTAATTGAGAGTTCTGCGGTGCAGAATAATATATTTGAAAATGGAACTGTATTTCTTTAAACTTGATCTGTCAAGAAAAGCATTTCCCTGAAAACAAGGCTGATAAAGCGAAAAAGAAGGCTGCAAGGCTGATTCATGTCGCCATGCTTATTGAATTCGTAGTTCTGCAGTGCAGTATGTAATTCCGCAAAAAACGTTGCCTTTTCTTTTTGGATATGCCAGTATCGTGACCCTGACCGCATGCAAAGCCATGCATTTCAGGTCGGCATAAAGACATAACCAGGAGGGGACATGACGCAAGCAGCGCATCCGGCTGCCTCGATGAGCCGCATTCACGACGCCTTTCAGGCTTGGACCACGGCGCATGGCGACAAGGTCGCGCTGGCTGACGCACAGCGCAGCCTGACCTACGGCGAACTGGACGAAGTGGTCGAGGCGGTGGCGCAGCGACTGCGCGACGCCGGTGTGCGCGCCGGCGACCGCGTGCTGCTCGTGGCCGAGAATTCGGTGGCGCTGGGCGTATGCATTCTTGCCGTCAGCCGCCTCGACGCCTGGTCGGCCACCGTCAACGCGCGCCTGTCCGAGCGCGAGATCGATAATTTCCTGTCTCATTCCGGTGCACGCCGTGCCCTGTATTTCAGCGCCGTCTCGCCGCAGGCGGGCGCGCATGGCCGGCAGCGCGGTGCCGTAACCGTGGACTGGCCCGGCATCGGCGACCTCATGCTGGGGCCCTTGAACGAACAGGCGCTGCCGGAGCCGGTGGAAGCCGACGGTGCCAAACAGGTCGCTGCCATGGTGTACACCTCCGGCACGACCGGCGCGCCCAAGGCGGTGATGCTCACCCACGCCAACCTGCTGTTCGTCGCCGCCAACAGCTGCCGCATGCGCCGTATCACGCCGGATGACGTGATCTATGGCGTATTGCCGCTGTCGCACGTCTACGGTTTGTCGTCGCTGCTGGCGGCGGCGCTGTTGGGCGGCGCCACCTTGCGCCTGGTGGCGCGCTACCAGCCCGACGCGCTCGCCCATGCGCTGGCGCACGACGGCATCAGCGTGATGCACGGCGCGCCCGCCATGTATGCCAAGCTGCTCGAATGGAGCGAAAGCACCGGTACCCCACTGCGCGCGCCTGCGCTGCGCGTGGCGCAGTCGGGCGGCGCTCCGCTTACCATGCCGCTCAAGCAGGCATTCGAAAAAACCTTCGGGCTCACGCTGCACAACGGTTATGGCATGACCGAAGCGTCGCCGTCGATCTGCCAGACGCGGATGGACGCGCCGCGCGCCGACTGCTCGGTCGGGCAGGTGATTCCCGGCGTCGACGTCAGGTTGAACGGCGCCGAAACCGGCAAGGACGGCACTGGCGAACTGTGGGTGCGCGGCCCGAACGTGATGAAGGGCTATTACCGCGCGCCGGAACTGACTGCCGAAACGATCACGCCGGACGGCTGGCTGCGCACTGGCGATCTGGCGCGCATCGACCCGGACGGCGCGGTATCCATCGTCGGCCGCAGCAAGGAACTGATCATCCGCTCCGGCTTCAACGTCTATCCGATCGAGGTCGAGCAAGTGCTGAATGCCTACCCCGGTGTCGTACAATCCGCAGTCGTCGGCCGCGAGGTGGAAGGCAACGAAGAAGTGGTCGCTTTCATCGAGCCGTCGCAGGACGCGTCGATCGACCTGGGCGCGCTGCAGGCCTGGCTGCGGGACAACCTTTCCCCTTACAAGATTCCTTCGGAGATCGTCGTTCTCGACCACTTGCCGTCTGCAGCGACCGGCAAGGTGCTGAAGAAGGAGCTGCAACTACAAGCTGCACAGCGCCGAGCCGCTGGAAAAATCCAACCCTGAGGCGTTCGTCTCAAGACAAGAGGAAGACAAATGACATTCCAACTCACTACCGTTGCAAAACTTGGCGCACTGCTGGGCGCGGCGCTGATCGGCGCCTCCGCCACTGCAGAGGAATTCAAGGTCGGGGCCCACATGCCGCTGACCGGCACCCTGGCGCGTTCCGGCCAGGGCTTCAACGAAGGCATCCAGGCTGCGGTGGATATATTCAATCGTACCAACGGCAAGCACAAGATCAAGATGATCACCATCGATGACGAATCGGCGCCGGCCAAGGCGGTCGCGGCCGTCGAAAAGCTGGGCTCGGAGGGCGTGACTTCGGTCATCGGCGGCTATGGCTCCAACATCATCGGGCCGGCATCGGACACGTCCAACCGCCTCGGCCTGACCTACATCACCGCCGGCGGCGTGAACGACGAACTGACCAAGCGCGGCTACAAGACCTTCTTCCGCATCAACAACACGCGCGGTTACGAGACGGCGGTGACCACTATGCTGCAGGAAGTGAAGGCGCAGTCGGTATCGATCGTGTATTCCACCAAGGAAGCCACCAGCGACCTGGCCAAGGATATCCAGAAGACGCTCGCTGCGAAGAACGTCAAGGTCACGATGCACGCGTTCGACCCGGCCATCACCGACTTCAAGCCGATCATCAACAAGATCAAGCTGCAGGACAAGCCCGACGTGCTGTTCATGAGCGGCTATGAAAACGACTACGTCGGCATCATCCGCGCCGCCAAGGTCTTGAAGCCGCAAATCAAGTCGATCGTCGGCGTCTGGTCGCTCGCGACCTCCAAGATGGCAAGCGATTTTCCTGACCTGATGCCGAACGTGATCGGCACCGCCATGCTGCCGTTCCCGGTCGAATACAAGACGCCGGAGGGCAAGCAGTTCGCCGAAACCTACAAGAAGATGTTCAACAAGGACGTCGATTACCTCGCGCAGTTCGGCTACGTCAAGGCCAGCCTGCTGTTCGAAGCGATCGCGCGCGCGGCCGACAACGGCACGCTGAAGAAGGGCGGCCTGTCGGATGAGCTGCGCAAGACCAACCGCGACACGCTGATCGGCAAGGTGACGTTCGACGCCAACGGCGACAACCCGAACTTCCAGCACCGCATGGGCCAGCACCAGAACGGCAAGATCGCGATCGTGTCGCCGGCGGCGCAGGCGACCGCGCCGATCAAGTATCCGGCCCTGCCCTGGTAAGTCGGTATGCGCCCCTCTCCCGCAAGCGGGAGAGGGACTATTTCACAGCCTCGGCTTCATTCAGTCACCATGTCAGAACTTATCCTGCAATCCCTCTACTCGGGCATGCTGGTCGGCGGCGTCTACGCGCTGATCGCGCTCGGCTTGACGCTCGCCTTCGGCACCATGCGCATCATTAACCTGGCGCACGGCGAGCTGGTGCTGCTGGCCGCCTACATCGGCTATACCGTGGAAAGCCGCTTCGGCGTCAACCCGATGCTGGCGCTGCCGATCGCACTGATCGTCGTCTGCTGCTGCTCGGCGATCGTGTACTTTCTCGTCTCACGCATCCAGCGCAACCGCGAACTCAACTCGCTGATGCTCACCTTTGCGCTGGGCACCATCATCACCAACGGCGTGCTCCTGATCTGGAAAAGCGATATCCATTCGACGGCAAACGCCGGCATGCAGGATGCGGTCCAGTTCGGCGACCTGTTCTCCATGTTCAGCGAACTGCTGTTCTTTGTCGCCAGCCTGGGCGTGGCCGCCGTGCTCGGCTGGTGGCTGTCGCGCAGCTGGTATGGCCGTGCCGTGCGCGCCGTGTCGTCCAACCGCGATGCGGCCAAGCTCATGGGCATCAACCCGTCCAAGGTCGAGCTGGTGTCGTTCCTGGTGGCCGGCGTGCTGGCATCCGTGGCCGGCATCGCGATCTTCTCGTCCGGCGTGATCTCGCCGCCGCTCGGCCATTCGCTGACGGTGAAGGCTTTCATCATTACCGTGCTGGCCGGCGTCGGTTCGGTGCCGGGCGTGGTGCTGGCGGCATTTTTACTTGGCATCACCGAAGCGCTGACGGTCACGCTGGCCAGTTCCGCGTTGCAGGAACTGGCCGGCATGCTGCTGTTTTTGATCGTGCTGTTCATCCTGCCGAATGGCCTGTTTGGCGCCAAGAAGCGCCGGGGTTAAGACCATGAAAAAATTCATCTGGGTGGCGCTCGCCATTCTCTATCTCATCGTGCCGGCTCTGCTGAAAGGAAACAGCTACATCCTCAGCATGACGGTGTCGTCGCTGATCGTCGCCGGCATCGCGGTGGCCTGGGCCTTGCTCGGCAACCTGGGCGGCATGGTCAGCTTCGGCCATGCCGCGTTCTTCGGCATCGGCGCTTACGCATCGGCGCTCTTGACGATGAAGGCTGGCGTGCCGGTGCTGCTGGCAATCCCGGCCGGCGGCCTGTTCGCGGCGCTGGCGTCGCTGGCCATGCTGCCGGCGCTGCGCCTGTCGGGGCCGTACTTCGCGCTGGCGATCCTGGCGTATGCGCACATCTTCCGCATCCTCGCCACCGAACTGACCGACCTGACAGGCGGCTCCGGCGGCCTGTCCTCGATCCCGGGGCTGCCGTCGGTGGCGCAGGCCGAATTCCTCGCCGGGCTGGGCCCGTACCTCGTTGCGCTGACCATCGTGCTGGCGTTCTGCCTGGTCTATGCCCGCGTGCGCCGCAGCGATTACGGCATCGCGCTGCGCGCCATGCACGAAAGCGAAGACGCCACGCGCGTGGTCGGCGTCAACAGCGTGCTGCTCAAGTCGTGGATGCTGCTGCTGTCGGCCTTCATGACTGGCACAATCGGCGCCTTCAACGCGCACATCATCAACTTCCTGGAGCCGGATTACGCGTTCAGCCCGGCCTGGAGCGTGCTGCCCATCGTGGCAGCGATCTTCGGCGGCTACCGCAGCGTGCTCGGCCCCATGATCGGCGCGGTCGTGATCTACCTGGTCGATCAGCTGGTGTTCAAGGCGGTGCTGTCGTCCGGCCACCAGATCGTGCTCGGCGTCGTGCTGGCGGCGATGATCCTGCTGGCGCCGGACGGCTTGCTCTCGCTATTCAGGAAGCGCAATGCAGGAGGACAGCATGCTTAAACTCGACGGCATCACGATCCAGTTCGGCGGCCTGACCGCCCTCAAGGATGTCAGTTTTTCGATGGGTACGGACCAGGTCGTCGGCCTGGTCGGGCCGAACGGCGCGGGCAAGACCACGCTGTTCAACGCGATCTCCGGACTGGTGAAGCCGACCCATGGCTCGGTGTCCTTCGACGGTATCGAACTGGGCCGCAAGCCGCTGTACACCCGGGCACGGGTCGGCATCGGCCGCACATTCCAGATCCCGCAGCCGATGCACGAGCTGACGGTGCGCGAAAACCTGGTGGTCGCGCAGCGCTTCGGCAATGGCCGCGTCGATCACGCGCGCATCGACGAGATTTTGAAATTCATGGATTTGTACGACCAGGCAGGCAGCGATGCCGCGACCGGCCTCGCGCTGCAGCAACTCAAGCGGCTGGAAGTGGCGAAGGCGCTCGCCACGGAACCCAAGCTGCTGCTGCTGGACGAAGTGCTGGCGGGTCTGGAAACCAACGGCAAGCGCTACTTCACCGCCAAGCTGGAGGAACTGCATGAAAAGTTCAAGATCGGCATCCTCATCATCGAACACGATATCGAAACCGTGTCCACGCTGTGCCACCGAGTGGTCGTGCTGAACTTCGGCAAAGTCATCGCCGACGGCACGCCGGATGCCGTCTTCCGCGACCCGGAAGTCATCAAGAGTTATACAGGAGCGGGCCATGCTTGAGATCAGCAACCTGCGCGCCGGCTATGGCGCGATCAATGTACTGTGGGATGTCAGCCTGGATTTCGCCGAAGGCAAGCTGACCACGATCGTCGGCCCCAACGGCGCCGGCAAGTCGACGCTCCTGAAGGCGATCATGGGCCTGGTGCCGTCCTCGCAAGGCAGCATCACGCTGCGCGGCGCCTCGCTGGCGCAGCAGCGCACCTGGGACATGTCGGAGCAGGGCGTGGTGCTGGTACCCGAAGGGCGCATGGTGTTTCGGGACATGAGCGTCGAGGAAAACCTGACGATGGGCGCGTTCCCGAAAAGCCGGCGGGCGGCGGCGGCGCGCAATATCGAGCGCGCCTACGAACTGTTCCCGAAGCTCAAGGAGCGGCGCAAGCAGCTGGCCGGTTCGCTGTCCGGCGGCGAAGCGCAGATGGTGGCGATGGCGCGCGGCCTGATGGCCGAGCCGCGGCTGCTGCTGATCGACGAACCGTCGCTCGGCCTGGCGCCGGTCATCGTGCATGAAATCTTCCACATCCTCGGCAAGCTCAAGCAGCAGGGCGTGACCATCGTGCTGGTCGAGCAGAACACGCATATGGCGCTCGGTGTGGCCGACCGCGTCTACATGATGCGCAGCGGCCGCGTGGTGCTCGACAAGCCGGCAGCCGAGATTGATGTCGCGAAGCTGCACGACTTGTATTTTGCGCTGGAGGCGTAGTTTGTCGGATAATGCGGCGCACGGGCACATAAAGACGGAAATGGCGAAAGAAATGAGCGGCGAGCAAGTACAGGGAGCGCAGAAATCGAATGCAAAGGAGGACCGGCATTTCGTGACGGCGCTCGCACGCGGCCTCGAGGTGCTGGCTTGCTTTCGCTCGGGCGACAAGCTGCTGGGCAACCAGGAGCTGGCCGACCGCGCCAAGCTGCCCAAATCCACCGTTTCGCGCCTGACCTATACGCTGACCAAGCTTGGGTATCTGCAATACGACGACGAGGCCGGCAAGTACCGCCTAGGCACCGCGACCCTCGCGCTCGGCAGCGCCATGCTGTCCAAGCTCGACATTCGCCAGATCGCGCGCCCCTACATGCAAGAGCTGGCCGATTTCTCGCATGCGACGGTGTCGCTCGGCATGCGCGACCGTCTCAGCATGATCTATGTCGAAAACTGCCGCAGCCAGGCGGCGCTCACGCTGCGCCTAGACGTCGGCGCGCGCATTCCGATCGCATTGACAGCCATGGGCCGCGCTTATCTGGCCGAGGCTGCCCCCACCGAGCGCGACGATATCCTGGAGCGGGTGCGTGAGCTCGACCACTGGAAATTTCCGGATATCCGCGCCGGCGTGATGCGTTCGGTCGAGGAGTACCAGACGCTGGGCTGCTGCACCTCGTTTGGCGACTGGCAGCCGGACGTGAACGCGATTGCGGTGGCGTTCAGGCCGGCCAGCGGCGCGTCGATCCTCAGCATTAACTGCGGCGGGCCGGCATTCAACCTGTCGCAGGATTTCCTGCTCAACGAAGTCAGGCCGCGCCTGCTGGAATTGCGGGACCGGTTGCGCCGGGCGTAACGTCCGGCGGTTCCGTCCGTCCCTTTATTCGCGCGCCTCGCCGATCACGGTGGAATGATTGTAAAAATAACAATAAGTTGCCATAATTGCCATGCTTTTGCACGGCACATCAAGGCAAATCGTGACTATCACCCAGGCGCATGACGTTCATCCTTCGATATTTCCAGACTCCTTCCCAGCCCAATTGGCGCGCTTTAGTGCGGAAACCCGGCTCTACGACATAGAAACCCCGCTCGACCCGGACAAGCTGCTAGTCGAATGCTGGTTCGGCCGCGAACGCCTATCCGAGCTGTACGAATGGCGCATCTTCTGTCTGTCCGACGACGACGCCCTCAAACTCAAGTCGCTGGTCGCTCAGCAGGTCATCCTGCGCACCCGACTGGCCGACGGCACGCAGGCCACGCGCAGTGGCTGGGTGTCGCATATCGCACAGCTCGGCACCGACGGCGGCTTTGCGCGCTATTGCCTGACGGTCGTTCCATGGCTGTGGCTGGCAACGCAGCGCCGCAACAGCCGCGCCTTCCAGGACAAGACCGTGCTGGAGATAGTCGAAGCAGTCTTTGCCGCCGACGGCCACAGGGCGAACTGGCGAATCGCCCCCGGCGTCGAGCGCTTCATGGCACGCCTGCGCCCGCGCAGCTACTGCTGCCAGTACCGCGAAAGCGATTACGCGTTCGTCTCGAGATTGCTGGCTGAAGAAGGGATCGGCTTCTATTTTGAAGAGGATCTCGGCTCCGGCACCAGCCTTTCCAGGCAATGCCTCGTGCTGTTTGCCGACTCGACCGCCTTTGCCGACGACTGTTCCGGCAAGGACGGCGGCATTCGCTTCCACCGCAATGGCGCCGCCGAACAGCGCGACAGCATCCAGGCATTCGGCAGCACACGCCGGCTGCCGTCGGCCCTCACCACGATCAGCACCTGGGACTACCGCGCCAAACGTGTGATTGCCGCGTCGCGGCCAAGCGCGCAATCCTTCGGCAGCGCTCACGTGCCGCGCGTCGAATCCTGCGACTGGGCCGGCATGTACGCCTTCGCCAGCAGCGAGGAGGCTGAGCATTACGCACGCATCCTGCGCGAAGCAGCCGATGCACGTGCCAAGACCTGGTTCGGCAACGGGAGCGTTCGCACGTTCCGTGCCGGCAGCGCATTCGATCTGAAGGACTCGCCGCTCGACCTTGCGCCCGGCGCCGAGGAAAATGCGCAGCGCAAGCGCTTTGCCCTGCTGGGTGTGCTGCATGCCGGCGTCAACAATCTGCCGGACGGGGTGAAGGAGGCCTCCGAACACCTTGGGCCGGTTGATCCCGCTGGATGGTCGGTACGCGGCGCGACGTCGCCCAGCCCGCGTGACGACGTCGATAGCGGCGAATACCTCGATGCCGCGGCCTGGTCTCGCCTGCGGGAAGCCGCCGAAAACACTGGCTATGCCAATCGCTTCACCGCTATCCGCGCCGATGTGCCATGGCGCCCGGCCCTGTACGACGGAACCGGCACGCTGCTCAATCCCAAGCCCACCGCCTGGGGCAGCCAGACCGCCATCGTGGTCGGCCCGGACGGTTCGACCGCCGACGCCGGCACCGTCCATAGCGACCACCTGGGGCGTATTCGCATCCGTTTTCACTGGCAGCATGCGGACAGCAGCACCTGCTGGGTGCGCGTGGCGCAAATGTTCGCCGGCCCCGGCTATGGCGCGCAATTCATCCCGCGCATCGGGCAGGAAGTGCTGGTCAAGTTCTTTGAGAATGACATCGACCGGCCGATCGTCACCGGCGTGCTGTACAACGGACAGGGACAGGACGCCGCCGACGCCTTTGCCGAGGCAGCCGACCATGCCCCGGCCGGGCAGGACAACAAGATAGGTAGCGGCGCGTCGCCAGCCTGGCACGCCGGCGCCGGCCAACACCGGCATGCCGGATACCTGTCCGGCTTCAAGTCGGTGGCGCTCGGCGCAGACGGCTACGCACGCCAGTCCAACCAGCTGGTTTTCGACGACACGAGCGGACGGCTGCGCACCAGGCTGTCGACCGATACGGCCGCCACCCAGCTCAACCTCGGCCACCTGATCCATCAGAGCGACAACTACCGCGGCAGCTTTCGCGGCACCGGCTGGGAATTACGCACCGATGCCTGCGGTGCAGTCCGCGCCGGCAAGGGGCTCTTGCTGAGCACGTACTACGGCAGCGCACCGGACGGCCAATCCGAAGCCGCCGGCGACAATGCCCCCGGCATCGCTCTGCTGAAACAGGCAAAAGACTTTGCCGACACGTTCAACCGCGCGGCCACCACGCATCAAACGGTACAGTTCGTCCTGGTCAAGGGCGGTGCATTGAACGGCGAAAACAAGCTGAGCCGGATTGACGACGAATTGGCTCCGATCGATGCGATGCTAAAAGTGATCTCCGGTTTGGTCGGTGCGCAGGATGGCAGCCTGCACGGCCAGGAGCAGCGGATTCCTCACATGCACCAGCCGCTGGTAGTCGTCACCGCACAAGCCGGCATCGGTGTGGCCGCCGCCGGCGACCTACATATTGCCGCCGGCGAGGTTGCGCACTTTGCCAGCGGACGGGATATGCATACAGCGGCCGGCGAGACGTTCACCATGCACAGCGGCCAGGCAATCGGATTGCTCGCCGGCGCGTCGAGAGCAGGCGAGGGCGGCGCCGGCATCAAGCTGTATGCGGGGCAAGGCGATATCGAATTGCAGGCACAAAGCGACGAGATGACGCTGGCGGCGAAGGAGTTGGTCAAGCTCGCCAGCGCGAATAGCCATGTCGATTTCGCGGCGGCGAAGAGCATCACGTTATGCACTGAAGGCGGCGCGAGCCTGACCGTCGAGGGCGGCAATATTACGTTTGCTTGCCCAGGGACGATTTCGATCAAGGCTGCGAGCAAGAGCTTTGCGGGGCCGGCGCGCATGGCGCCATCACTCCCCGAGTTTTCTCTTGCAGATATGCCGCATACCAAGAAATTTGTTCTCTATGGATTGAACGGGAAACCGCTTGAAAGAGCAAAGGTTACGGTATTCGATCCGAATACAAGAAAACAAGTCTGGTCTGGAGAGGTGAATGAGGTCGGCCATACCGCTTCCTTGCCGGAAATGGAAGGATCAGAAGACTATGTTGCCGTGATGGGATTTAATGAAAGCGTCTTTCACTTCTACGATGCTCAGGACAGTATTCATCACGATGATGAAGACGATGTTTTTGAAGATGAGCATCACGATCGTACAGGCGAATGATTAAAGGGCCACTATGGAAAGCCGCTACTACGTCGTCAAGAAAGGCGACTCGCTGTGGGGAATTGCAAAACATTTCGGATACGCGGTGGATCAGATCGCCACGCGAAATGGCCTGATTGGAAAAAGGAAGAGTCTCATCAACGTCGGCCAAAAAATCTATCTGCCTGACGGGAAAACCGAGCCAGATCTGTTGTTGAATCTGAGAATAATTGGCTTAAACAGTAAGCCGATCAAGGATACGAAACTTGAGATCGAGCATGACGGAATTACAACCGAAGCCAGAACGAACGAGGATGGCTGGTTATTGGGCTTGGATATTCAAGACCATACCAAGGGGCTGAAAATCGCGTTTGAAAACTACGAAGGCAAGTGGCAGAGCATCTTTAACGAAAAAATTCTGCCTTTGGGCGAAAAGACTCTTGAGATCAATATTCTGACCGATTTGATCAAAGGTAAAACGCTGCGCAAAGAAGGCCCGGCGCTCCTTCCTGACAAGGCCATCGGAGCCGAAGTAAAAAAGCAAACGCCGCAACCCGCAACTTCCGCTACACCACGTAGGCCCTTGAGCGAAGTGCCGGCAGTGCCGGTTGTTCTTGAAACGAGGGCTGGCAATGGCCAGCCAGCGACGGTGAACGCACCGCTGTTTGCGGGGGAAAATCTATACCTTAATAAAGGTAACGAAAAATTTAGGCAGGCGATTATCGACGCCGCAAAACGCTACGATCTTACGCCTCACGCTTTCGCCGCCATTATCAATGCTGAAGCCGTCATCGGAAAGAATGGGGCTTGGGTGGAAACGTCTGCGGGAAGCGGCAAGGCGCGTGGATTGGGGCAATTTTTGCCACCCGCTTGGTTCCAGTATGTGGCCACACCCGGAACTCTTGGAAATGCTGAAGCGCGCAAGTTTTTGGGCGCCGTTAATTTATTAGCCACGAATGACACACTGTACAAAATCAATGGAAAAAGGAAAGATGAAATCAGTGCTTCGGCCCAAAAAACAATTCTTGGATGGCGCGATAACGGTTTTTATTCGATTGATGCGATTGGAGCATATGCAGTCTACAACCTCCGCTACCTGAAGGATCATGGTATCGATGCCACAGGGCTGCCACCGGATGAGAAGGTCAAGGTTGCATACATCATGCATCACGAGGGGCCGGGGGACGGGGTGTTGTATTTACAAGGGAAAATCGGGGAGACTGAAACGTCAACCCAACGAACCGTTGCGCGCAAATTAGCCAAGCAATTCAAAACATCGAATGACGATGGCACTGCCAAAGCGAAGGCATTGGCAGACCGCTTTCGCGGCGACTATGTAAAGGCGTATTACTATTTTCTGGCGAACCACACCAATTCTAAAGTCAATGCTAAAAATTTTATGCTCCAGCATAAAGGATTTAGTGAACGGTCGGCATTTGACGTGATTCAGCGCATCGCAGGCATAAATATTGAAAAGCCAACCAGTGAAAACGTAACGATTTCGAAGCAGCCAGAGTCTTCAAGTGCAGGCAAATTCACGAATGTAGAAAAGGAGGTTATTCCTCAGATTGGAGTTGGAGGGGGCCTCAACTGGAGTGACCCGTTAGATCGTTGCACGATCAGGACTGGAGGCTATAGCGATAGCGTAAGCAATCCCAGTAGTGCGCGTGCCAAATCATTATTTGGAGGGCGGGAAGGCAAACATAGAGGAATCGATCTCTGTGCATTGCCGGGGACGCTCATCAAAGCCGTAGCAAATGGTTTTGTCCATTATGCTGGCTTGGGTGGCAGTTATGGGAAGATAATTTTGCTAAAGGTGAATATTAATGATTTACCACCATCGCAGAAACGTTATGCGATGACAGTTAAAGGAATAGAGGATGAAACTATATATTTTATGTATGCACACCTGAGTTCAATTGATGTTACGCATCGCCCTTCCCCAATGATAAAAGCGGGTCAAATCATTGGAAAAAGCGGGGATACTGGGAACGCGGGTGGAATGACGGAAGTTGGAATCCTGTCTCCTCAGAAATACGGTGCACATTTGCACTTTGAAGTGCGTCGTAGCCCTAGTCTCAAGAAAGGCGAGGGGGACTGGTTCGATCCTAAGCCATTTCTAAACCACTGTGATTGACCCTTTGGTACCGATTAATAACACCAAATTGATGAAATTCATGGCAAGCTTAATAGATAAATTGCATTTAGTTTTTGTAATTTCCTTATTCCCTTTTTTTGCCGGCCATGCGTTGTCTGAGGTCGTGCACGAAAACAAGATGTACTCACCTCAAGAGCGCCAGGCGGAAGAGGCAAGGATTCGTCAAAAAATCGAGGAAAGACTGGATTGGAAAAACAGAAGCCCTGAGAAACTCGACGATTTACCCGATGCAGACAGGATGCTGATTGGAGGGCTAAACGAATCTATCTTGCTACGTCAGGAAAATGGTGAGCGTTTTGGCCTATTTGAGTCATTTAGAGATGCTGACAATATCAAAATCATCGAAGTTCGGTTACATAAAAAAAATAAGCTGACCGACCGTTTTCCTGTTTATCCTTCAGGGCTTTGCGATAAAGGGGTTGATATCTCAGCAGACAAAGTAATGCCCAGCTATGTTGTGTATTCCATTACCTGCACTTCGAAGAAATATGGGATGGAAAGTAGCCCTTATCTGTTTGATTATATGAGCCGCAACATGTATCAGCTCGCGGTGCTTGACTATGACCCGATTGAGAACAAAGCGCCTGACATTAAGTTGGAGAACGGCATCTACAAAATGAGCTGGAACGTCCGACTCCGAGGAGCCAAGAAGAACACTCTCGTGGTTCGCAATTTCAAAATCCTGAAAGACGCCAAAGGCGATTGGGCCGTCAAGGAGCTGCCGCCAATTGACGATGAAGCCGCAGCGGTCCCTCCGCTTAAAAAACTTCCCATCAAGTCGGAATATGACCTGCCTGCTTTCGTTGCGAATTGGGGGAAACGTTAAAAATTGACGAGCGAACAGTCGTTGCAACGTCAATACGGAAGTGCAGCTCCGCATTGACAGTCTGGGCTTAACCCGCCACTGCCTTCAACTCCCTAACATCTTCAATGTCCACATTCAGCGGCCCGTTCCCGCTAAACCGATCCAGATATAGGTAAATCACCGGCGTGATGTACAGCGTAATTACCTGCGAAAACAGCAATCCACCGACCACCGCCAAGCCCAGCGGTTGGCGCAGTTCGGCGCCGGCGCCCCATCCTAGTGCGATCGGCAATGCGCCCATGAGCGCGGCGAAGGTCGTCATCATGATCGGCCTAAAGCGCAGGATGCACGCCTGCCGGATCGCTTCCTGTGGCGGCTTTCCTTGCTCGCGCTGAGCGACGAGCGCAAAGTCGATCATCATGATCGCATTCTTTTTCACGATACCGATCAGCATCAGGATGCCGATGGTGGCGATCAGCGTCAGGTCCATCCCGAACAGGCGTAGCGTCAGCAGGGCGCCGACTGCGGCCGAGGGCAGACCGGAGAGGATGGTGATCGGGTGGATGAAGCTTTCGTACAGCACGCCCAAGAGCACATAGATCACCAGCAGCGCCACCACCAGCAACACCGTCTGGCTGGTCTGCGATTCCTTGAATACGGCCGCGTCACCGCCATAGGAGGTGATGACGCTGGCGGGCATGGCGATTTCGTTCTTGTAGCGCTCGATCCTGGCGGCGGCCACGCCCAGCGGCACATCCGGCGCCAGGTTGAACGAGATCGTGATCGCCTGCAGCTGTCCCTGGTGGTTGATCGCTGTCGGCCCGACGGTGCGTTCGACGCTGGCGAAGCTGGTCAGCGGCACCAGATTGCCAGCCTTGGCGCGCACGAAGATGCGCTCGAAGGCCGACTCGTCGCGCTTGTACGGATCGTCCGCCTGCAGGATCACCTGGTAATCGTTGCTGCTGGTGTAGATGGTCGATACCTGGCGCTCGCCGAAGGCGCTGTACAGCGCGCTGCGCAAGTCCGCCATCTGCACGCCCAGCAGGTTCGCCTTGTCGCGATCGATTCTGAGCGACGCCTGCAAGCCTTTCAGCTGCGAGTCGCTGGTCACATCGCGAAACGACTCGTCGCCACGCAGGCGTTCCAGCAGCTTGCCGCTCCAGTCGTTCAGCTCTGCCGCGTGCACGCTTTGCAGAATGTACTGGTAGCGGCTCTTGGAAACGCGCCCGCCCAGCTGCAAGTTCTGCACAGGACGGAAATACACCGCGATGCCGGGTACTGCGCGCACCTTCTTGCGCAAGCCTTCCAGCACCTGTGGCATCTTGTCGCGTTCGCTGCGCGGTTTGAGGTTGATGAACATGCGCCCGGTATTGGAGGTGTTGAAGCCGCCGCCAAGCGTCGATGCGACGCTGCCGACATTCGGGTCGGCCGCGACGATGTCGGCAACCTGCGCCTGTTTGTCCGACATGGCGGGAAAAGAAATGTCTTCCGATGCCTCGGTAGTGACGCTGATCTGCCCGATGTCTTCTTCCGGAAAGAAGCCCTTCGGGATGGTGACGAACAGGTAAGCGGTGACGACGAAAGTGGCCAGCGCCACCATCAAGATGGCAAACCGATGGCGCAGCCCCCAGTCGAGCGTGCGCGCGTAACGTTCGAGCATCGCGTCGAACACCCGCTCGAAGCCGCGGCTGACGATATTGTGCTTGTGGCCGTGGTCGGATGTCAGGTAGCGGCTGCACAGCATCGGCACCAGCGTCAGCGACACGATGGCCGACACCAGGATCGCCAGCGACACCACCACCGCGAACTCATGGAACAGGAGACCGATCACGCCCGGCATGAAAAAGATCGGGATGAACACGGCGATCAGCGACACCGAGATTGACACGATGGTGAAGCCCATTTCCTTCGAGCCGACCAATGCGGCCTTGAAGGGTTGCACGCCATTCTCGACATGGCGCACGATGTTCTCCAGCACCACGATCGCGTCATCCACCACCAGGCCGACTGCCAGCGTAATGCCGAGCAGCGAGACGTTGTCGAGGCTGTAGCCAAGGCTGTACAGCAGGGCGACGGCGCCCACCAGCGACACCGGCAGCGACAGTGTCGGTATCAGCGTCGCCACCATCCGCCGCAGGAACAGGAAAATCACCAGCACCACCAGCACCACCGTGATGCCGAGCGTGATGTTTACGTCATGCATCGCCTCGCGGATCGACACCGAGCGGTCGTTCAGCAGGTTGATCTGGACCGACTCCGGCAGCTGCGTCTTAAATCGCGGCAGCATCGCGCGCACCGAGTCAACCACCGCCACGGTATTGGCATTGGGCTGGCGCTGGATGGCCAGCACGATGGAGCGCTCGCCGTTGAAGCGGCTGGCGCTCTTGATCGATTCGTAACTGTCCTCCACCTGCGCGACTTCGCGCAGCTTGACCGGTACGTTATTGCGGCTGGCGACGATCAGGTCGGCGAATTCGGCGGCATTCTTCATCTGCGGGTTGGCCTGGATCGTCAGCGTCTGCCGCGCGCCGTCGAGCGTGCCAACCGGAGTGTTGGCATTGGCGGCGCGGATGCCGGCCACCAGGTCGTCCAGCGACAGATTGCGCGACGCCAGCAATGCCGGGTTGGCTTTCACCCGCACCGCGTAGCGCTTCTGGCCGTAGATGTTGACCTGCGCGACGCCGTTCAAGGTGGACAGGCTGGGCGAGATGAGGTTTTCCGCATAATCGTTCAGCTCCGACAGATCGAGCGACGGCGACGTCAGCGCCAGCAGCAGTACCGCCGCATCGGCCGGATTGACCTTGCGGTAGGAAGGCAGTTGCGTCATCTCCGCCGGGAGCGAGCGCTGCGCGCGCAGCAGGGCTGCCTGCACGTCGACGGCGGCGGCATCGATATCGCGCGCAGGGTCGAATTCCAGCGTCAGCGAGGAATTGCCCAGGGTGTTGGTCGAGCTGATGACGTTCAGGCCGGCGATGGTGGCGAATTGCTTTTCCAGCGGCAGCGCCACCGACGCCGCCATCGTCTCGGAGCTGGCGCCGGGCAGGTTGGCGGTCACGCTGATGACCGGCGTGTTATAGCTGGGCAGCGCCGCCACCGGGATCTTCAGGTAGGCTAGGATGCCGGCGACGACCACCGACGCGCACAGCAGCACCGTCATCACCGGCCGCCGGATACAAAGCTCGGAGATATTCATTGCGGGTTCTTCTGTGCGACGCTGCTGTCCGGGTGCGCATCGGCTGCGCGCACCTTGCTGCCGGGGCGCAGGTTCTGCTTGCCGTCCACCACCACGCTGTCGCCTGCTTCCACGCCTCTGACGGCGGCCTGGGTGCCGAACGAATGCAGCAGTTCGACGCGGCGCAGCTGGGCGGTCTGGTCAGCGCCGACTACATACACCGAGCGCGTGTCGATGCCGGTGATGACGGACGCCTGGGGGATGACGACGGCGTTCTTCAGTTCGCGTACGACGGTCGTGACCGGCACATACTGGCCGGGCCAGAGCCGGTGTGCCGCATTCGGGAAGACCGCCTTTACCTTGATGGTGCCGTTCTGCGGGTCGACGGCATTGTCGACAAAGCTGAGCTTGCCCTCCTGCGCATCAGCCGAGCCGGGCAACGTCGCCAGGACCTTCACGGTGTCCGAGCGTTGTGCTGCGAGCAGGGCGCCCAGTTCGCCCTCGGGCAGGGAAAACGTGATGGCGATCGGATCGATCTGGGAAATCGTGACCATCGGCGCGGCTGTCGCACTCGGCTGCACCAGCGTGCCCGCAAACACGGAAATGGCACCGGCGCGCCCGAAGGAGGCCGCCCGGATGGTGTCATAGCCGAGCGCCACGCGTGCGGCCTCGACTGCTGCCTGGTCGGCGCGCAATGTGGCGCGCGCCGCGTCGGCCTGTGCCTGGATCGTATCGGCGGCGCCTTGCGAGATGAAACCCTTGCCGAGCAATTCGCGGCTGCGCGCCAGCTGACGTTCGAGATCGGCCAGGCTGGCCTGGTCCTTCGCCAGCTGCGCCTGCGCCTTTTGCAGGTTCACGCGGTCGGCGCGTTCGTCCAGCGAAAACAGCACTTCGCCCGCCCTGACGAACTGGCCTTCCTTGATATGCACGCGGGCGACGAGGTTTGACACTTGCGGGCGCACCTCGACGTTATTGAGCGAGCTGACATAGCCGTTTGCTTCCAGCCGCACCGGCACGTCCGTTTGCACTGCTCGGGCGACGGTGACGGCGATTGCCGGCGCAGTTTTCGGCTGGCTGTTTTCCTGCTGCTGGTTGGTCCTGGTCAGATACCATGCGGCGCTGCCGGCGGCGACGATTGCAATCAATAAGGCGGCGTTCCGTCTTTTCATACAAGGTAGGCGGGGTGACGATCGGGCAGCGATGGCACGCATCGCTTCCGAATTAGTTAGCTAGTGCAAGTAATTCTACCACTCGCATACAATAGCGCTCATGAACCAGCCCATCAACGACACGCGCGATTTCCCAAAGGCGGCAACCGTGCAGGAGCAGTTCGGTCTCGCCATCGGCGAAATCGGACGTAGCTGGCGCTACAAGTTGGACCAGCGCCTGAAGCCGCTCGGCCTGTCGCAGTCGAAGTGGCGCACGCTGCTCTACATCTCGCGCACGCGTGACGGACTCACGCAGACGGACCTGGCGCACATGCTCGGCATCGAAGCGCCCACCGTGACGCGGCTGGTCAAGCAACTGGAGGACGGCGGCTGGGTGCTGCGCCGCGCGTTGCCGGGCGATGCGCGCTGCAAGATCGTGCATCTGACGCCGAAGACGAAAAGAACCATGCGGCGCATCGATGCTGAAGTGGCGCAGTTGCGCGCCGAAACGATCGGCCGACTCACCCTGAAACAGGCGGCGGCAGGGCTGGCTGCGCTGCAGGCCTTGCAGCGCCTGCTCGACAACGTGTGATCTGCCCCTAGCCTGGTGCGGCAGCATCCTTAGGTGCCGGTTGCCGTGGCGCTTCCTTTTTGTATAAAGCTTTTCCCGATTCAGGGAATTTAGCTTGTCAGCGTTGTGTCAAATTTGAGATGAATAATCGTTGCTGGCCCTGTTCGCACAGGCGTTCCGGCCGGGGTGGTTTTGGTGTGTTGAATTTGAAACTTGATATAGTTGCCGTGCGCATTTCGCACACACAGGAGCACGGTCGTTCGCTTCTTGACTTCATATCGGAGCGTTGAGTGAGATCAAATGAAGTGCTTGTCTTCAAGATTATGATGGCCCTGCTTTTTTCGACGCAGGTCTTGCCGTAATCCTTGCCGGCGCAAGCCAGTAGCCACGTATCTGCTCATCGCGTTGTATTGTTAGCTTTCTAGGGAGATTTGAAATGAATGATGTCGTAATCGTCGCCGCAGGTCGTACCGCAGTCGGCAAGTTCGGTGGCACCTTGGCCAAAATCGCCGCAGCTGATCTGGGCGCGCATGTCATCAAGGGACTGCTGGCCAAGACCGGCATCAAGCCGGAAATGGTCAACGACGTGATCATGGGGCAAGTGCTGACGGCTGGCGTGGGACAGAATCCGGCGCGCCAGGCTGTCATTCGCGCCGGCCTCCCTGATATGGTGCCCGGCATGACGATCAACATGGTGTGCGGCAGCGGCTTGCGCGCCACCCACCTGGCAGCGCAGGCGATCAAGGCCGGCGACGCCGACATCATCATCGCCGGCGGCCAGGAAAACATGAGCGCGTCGCCGCACGTGCTCAACGGCTCGCGCGATGGCTTCCGCATGGGCGACGCCAAGCTGGTCGACACGATGATCGTCGACGGCCTGTGGGATGTGTACAACCAGTACCACATGGGCGTCACCGCCGAGAACGTCGCCAAGAAATACGACGTGTCGCGCCAGGAGCAGGACGAGTTCTCGGTGGCTTCGCAAAACAAGGCGGAAGCGGCGCAAAAGGCTGGCAAGTTCAAGGATGAGATCCTGCCGCTGGAAATCGCGTCGAAGAAGGGTTCCGTCGTATTCGATACCGACGAGTTCATCAAGCCCGGCGTCACGCTCGATTCGCTCGCCGGCCTGCGCCCGGCATTCGACAAGAACGGCACTGTCACCGCTGGCAATGCTTCCGGCATCAACGACGGCGCGGCCGCGGTGATCATGATGTCGGCGAAGAAGGCGGATGAACTCGGACTGAAGCCGATGGCGCGCATCAAGGCGTATTCGTCTGCCGGCGTCGACCCGACCATCATGGGCATGGGGCCGGTTCCCGCTAGCCAGCTGTGCCTGAAGAAGGCAGGCTGGACCCACAGCGACCTCGACCTGATGGAAATCAACGAGGCATTTGCGGCACAGGCGATCGGCGTGAATAAGGAAATGGGTTGGGATACCAGCAAGATCAACGTCAACGGTGGCGCCATCGCAATCGGTCACCCGATTGGTGCGTCCGGTTGCCGCATCCTGGTGACCCTGCTGCACGAAATGATCCGTCGTGATGCGAAGCGTGGCTTGGCCAGCTTGTGCATCGGCGGTGGCATGGGAGTTGCACTCGCAGTGGAGCGCTGAGAGTCGCAGTGGTGTTGTTATTACAGACGAGATAATAGAGAGAATAAAACATGGCAAGAGTTGCACTAGTTACAGGCGGCATGGGCGGATTGGGGGAAGCCATTTGCATTAAGATGGCAGCGCTCGGCTATCAAGTCGTTACCACTCATTCGCCGGGCAACACCAAGGCCGGCGAATGGCTGAGCCAGATGGAAGAGAAGGGCTTCCACTTCCGTGCTTATCCGTGTGATGTGGCCAATTACGATTCGGCGCAAGCCTGCATCAAGCAGATCACCGACGAAATCGGCCCGGTCGACGTGCTGGTCAATAACGCCGGCATCACGCGCGACATGACGTTCAAGAAGATGGACAAGACCAACTGGGATGCAGTCATCAAGACCAATCTCGACTCCGTCTTCAACATGACCAAGCCGGTGTGCGACGGCATGACCGACCGTGGCTGGGGACGCATCATCAATATCTCGTCTGTGAACGGCCAGAAGGGTGCTTTCGGCCAGACCAACTATTCCGCCGCCAAGGCCGGCATGCACGGCTTCACCAAGGCGCTCGCGCTGGAAGTGGCGAAGAAGGGCGTGACTGTCAACACCATTTCGCCGGGCTATATCGGTACCAAGATGGTGATGGCGATCCCGACCGAGGTTTTGGAAAGCAAGATCATTCCGCAGATTCCGATGGGCCGCCTGGGCAAGCCGGAAGAAGTGGCGGGTCTGGTCGCTTACCTCGCTTCGGACGAGGCGGCGTTCCTGACCGGCGCCAACATCGCCATTAACGGCGGACAGCACATGTACTGACCTACCGGGACGGCGAACCGCCGTATCCCTAAGATGGCGCGGTTGAACATGCATGTTCAACCGCGCCATCGTTTTTTGGGCGCTTCGCTTATGTGCTATGCGGCACAGGCAGGAAGAGTGCAACCGGAAAATGCATAAGTTTCTTTAAGGTAAGTTATTTTCTGGTCGCTTATACGAATGTGGCGGCGATCTACATGTCATTCATCGGGAGCGAGATGAGGAAAAAACTGATTGCTGTCACGTTCGCCGCCGGTTCCGTATTCGCTCAGATACCTGCTACACCACCCGGTGCGCCCGTACCGGCAGCCTTGGCCAAGGCCGGCAATAAGATCAAGAAAACCAAGCATGCGAAAAAGGTGAGCAAGACCGCCGCCTGATCATCCCTGGCCGGCACCACTCCGGCCGCATCCGTAAACCCGCAAGCGCCGAGGCGCGGTTTCGTTTTTTCCCCGGCTGCGACCCGGTGTCACGCAAAATCGCTGCATTTGCGCTGCCTGCGACGAACTAATTGATTCGAATGCATCTCTATTGGGCAGACATGCGAAGGCTGCCAAAGACGCCAAGCAGGGGCGATGCTTGATACCTGCGAAATGAGTCCTACACTGAGATGATGCGACCTGCCGGGATGGGCGCGGCAATCACAGTCCACTGTCTGAATTTGGAGAGGTTTTATGCGGAGCGAATATACCCAGCGGTTCAGTTCTGATCTTGATGAAATGCATGAAAAATCGCGCAAGGAAGTCATGCGCACGATTGAGGCCCACGGTTCCCGCACCATCGGCGATTTGCCGGACATGACGGAAGGGGAGCGCGCCAAGTGGTTCTTCTGGAACATGCATGAAAACCTCGACGAATTCAGGAAGCTGGAGCCGACCCTGGTCGGGCAGGTGAAGTGCACCCAGCTGACGCTGACCGACGGCTTGTCGATGCAGACCGAAAAGATCGGCTCGGAAAAGCGGGTGGCCCTGAACTGCCGCTGGCATTTGCGCCTGGCCTATGCGTCGATCCAAAATGAAGAGGCGTTTTCGATCGGTGACGGCGCGGTGACTCTGGTTATCTCCGATGCGTTGCCGGTGGAGCCGCCGCTGCAAAAGAACCAGAAGGGCTACATCGATTCGGACAGCTCGCTCTATCCGCATCAGCTCTTCCTGTTTGGCTGGGTGAGCGAGCCGGTGTGGAACGAGGTCAAGCAGTACCTGTTTTCTCCAAGCCCGAATTGCCAGACCGACCTGATGCTGCGCGATGATTCACTGTTCCCGGTGAAGCCGGGATTCGGTTTCGTAGCTGGGCCGCCGGGAGCGATCGGGATCACCAACCTGGAATTCAGCGTTTCGTTGCACTCGGCGGATCGGCGCGGGACGCGAAGGACGTAATTCAAAGGGGCGACGCGCCTCGGCCGCGCGCCGCAAATTCCCCCACAAACTATTCGGCAGGCAGCAGCCTGCCTTGCAGCAGCAGTGCCACGGTTCGCAAAGCCAGTAGCACGATGACGGCCGAGGCGGCGAGCAGCGCAGCAATGCCTGCTTCCTGCGGCCAGCCGCCGCGGTGCACTGCCTCGATGATGGCGGAAGCCAGCGCCGCCAACGGGAAGGAAAACGACCAGAACCCGATCGAGAACGGTACCTTGCCCCACCACTGGAGCCGCGCCAGTACGCCGACGATCGGCGACACCGCGATGCCCAAGCCGACTGCCAGCACATGGCCCGGCAGGTCGGGCCAGATCACGGCCGCCGCCAGCGTGGCAATGGCTGGCGGCGCCAGTTCCACGCCAATGGTCGGGCGCAGTGCTTCCGGCATGGGGCCTTCAAACAGGCGCGAAAGAATGCGCGCTTCCAGCAGCGCCCAGCCGGACAGGCCGGTTCCGAACAGCAGCGCTCCCCAGCCTTGGTAGCCTAGTGTCCCCAACGCCATGCCGCCGACCAGCGCGCCGCCGACGATGGGTAGGTAAAGGGCGGGCGTGACGGCATTTTCTGGCAACCGGCCGGTGGCGAGCATGGCGACGACGCGGTAGCCGATGAGCGCATGCAGCGCCAGTGCTGCCAGTACAAGGGGAAGCCAGATGCCCTGGTCGGGGCGAGCCAGGATGATTGCCGCCAGCAGCATCGATAGCGGCAGCAGCGCCTGCAGCGAGCTTTGCACCGGATGGCGGAATTCCTGCAGTACCACTTGCGGATAGCGCGCGCATTTATACAGATACAGCAGCAGCGTGGCGACCCAGATCGCTGTGACCGGCCAGGCCATCAGATGCGCGACGTCGGCTGCAACCGGCCAGCCGTAGGCTGCCGCGCGGCGCCATGCGCCGGTTAGCCCGAACAGTCCGACCGAAACTGCGAACAGTCCCGGCGGCACGCGCGCCGGCCAGGGCAGGCTGCGCGCACCAGGCTTTGCGCCAAACAGGTAATACAAGCGGGCACGCGGATTGTCTTTGTCCATCAGATATCCTCCCCGGTTGAGGAAAGCCGGTTCCGGCAGGGGCGCGCGACCGGCGTTATGCGGTGTTCGACTTCATATTAGCCAACTTTAAACATACTTGTTGAATACATATCTCTGCAGGATCAATGCTGTTGCGTGCTTGATATTGAAGATTGTCAGACGAATCAAAAAAGCCGGTTTTTTCATGCAATGCACAAAATTTGCCTTGTACTGGACGGAGAGCATCTCTAGAATATTCAATGTTGCTGCGCAACAAATTCTGACAATGTTTTTCTGTCAGCCGCCACCGCGCATTTGTGCGCCCGAATTTTTGGAGAAACCCATGTTCCCGATTCAAAACCAGATTTCCGCCGCTACCAAGAACAGCCTCGAAGCGCACCTGGCGCTGTACGCTTCGCTGACCAACAAGACCTTCGAAAGCATCGAAAAGCTGGTCACCCTGAACATCACCGCGGTCAAGGCTTCGATGGAAGAATCGTCGGTTGCGGCGCGCCAGATGCTGGCCGCCAAGGATCCGCAGGAATTCTTGGCCGTCGTCACGGCACAGAGCAAGCCGGCCCTGGAAAAGGCGGTCGCCTACGGTAACCACGTCTCCGGTATCGCCAGCAGCGCCCATGCCGAGTTCGTCAAGGCAGCCGAAGTGCAGATGGCGGCGGTTGCCAGCAAGGTCAACGAGCTGCTCGACGAAGTCAGCAAGAAAGCGCCGGCCGGCACCGAAGGCGTGGTCGCCATGGTGAAAACTGCACTGGACAATGCCAACGGCGGCTACGAGCAGTTCGCCAGCACCGCCAAGCAGGCGAAGGAAGTGCTGGAAGCGAATGTGAATGCCGCAGTCGGCGAGTTCGTCAAGACTGCCACTCACCGCGCTGCTTGATCCATAGCGCCGGCAAGTTTCAGCCGACAAAAAACGGGCCGCGTCGCGGCCCGTTTTTTATTGCGCGTGTGCGCATCACAGATGGGCGCGCACCCAGCGCACGATGTCGCCTGCACCCATCGCGCCGGCCTGGCGTGCAATCTCCCGCCCCTGGTGGAACAGCGCGAGCGTGGGAATGCTGCGGATCGCGTAGCGCGCGCCGAGCGCCTGTTCTTCGTCGGTGTTCACCTTTGCCAGCCGCACCTTCGGCTCCAGTTGCGCGGCCGCCTGCTCGAATGCCGGGGCCATCATGCGACAGGGACCGCACCAGGGCGCCCAGAAATCCACCAGCAGCGGGATGTCGCTGCGGCTGAGGTGGCGGTCGAAATCGGCCGTCTTCAGCGCGACCGGATGGCTGTCGAACAAAGCATGGTGGCAGCGCCCGCAATCGGGCGACTCGGACAGACGTTCGGATGGCACGCGGTTGACGGCCTGGCAGTGGGGGCAGACGATGTGCAAAGACATGGCACCTCCCTAATCAAGGGACAGCCCGGCGCGCCGCACGCGCACGCGCAGGCGCTCCAGTTCATCCAGCAGGTCGGCTACCAGCCCGGCCAGTTCGGGGTTGGCGTCGAAGCCGCGTTCGATATCGGTCAGGCGCCGGGTGCGCAGCAGGTCGCCGCCGGAAAACAGCCAGTGCGCCGGGTCGGTGTCGAGTCGGGCCACGTCCGGCCGTGCCGGCAGCACGCCGGCCTGCACGTGTTCGATGATCCATTCGCGGCTGACGGCGCAGCTCAGCGCCAGCTCGTCGAGCGTCAGCTGCGCCTCTTCCAGCAGCAGTGCGACCTGTTCTTGCATGATTCAGACTCCTCAGAGGATTCGTCACACCCTCTCACGGGGATTGAACGCCATTTCGCGCGCCATGGTCCGGTACAGTTCGCGCGCCTTCTCGCTGTCTGCCGGCGGCAGCACCACTTCCATCACCAGGTACAGGTCGCCCGGCGTGGCGCCGGGGATGCCACGGCCTTTCAGGCGCAGCTTGCGGCCCGATTGCGAGCCTTCCGGAATGCGCACCTCGACCATGCCGTCAGGCACCGGCGCCTGCACCGTTGCGCCCAGCGCCGCTTCCCACGGTGCGATCGGCAGCGTCGCATAGACGTCGCGCCCTTCGACGCGATAGCGCGCATGCGGCGTGAAGTGCACTTCCAGGTACAGGTCGCCGGGCGTGCCGCCGCCGATGCCGGGACTGCCCTGTCCGGCCAGGCGGATCAACTGCCCCTCGCGCACTCCCTTGGGAATGCGTACATCAAGGGTATGTTCCGCCAGGCCCACGTGCCCGCGCGCATCCTGGCGCGGCACGCGCAGCGTCATGGTGCGCGTTGCGCCATGGTAGGCATCCTCCAGGTCGAGCATGACCTTGGCGTGATGGTCCTGGCCGCGCATCTGAAAATGGGCATGGCCGGCTTGTCCGGCGCCGCGCCCCATGCGGCTGCCAAACAGTTCGGAGAAAAAATCGCTGAAATCGGCACCGCCGCCGGGCGCACCCGCGCCGGAAAATTCGAATCCGGCATCCCAGTCCGGCGGCGCGTGGAATTCCTGCCCGGCGCGATAACGCTGGCCCAGTTGATCGTAGGCAGCGCGCTTTTCGGTATCGGACAGCACGGCGAATGCCTCGTTGAGCTCTTTCATGCGTGCTTCCGCATCGGGCTCCTTGGATACGTCCGGATGGTACTTGCGCGCCAGCTTGCGGAACGATTTCTTGATCTCGTCCGCGGGGGCATCCCGGGATACGCCCAGTGTCTGGTAATAGTCCTTGAATTCCAAGAAAGATCTCCTTCAGAACTGAGGATCTGCAGATGATTGTCACCCTAGAACATGGAGCCGGCCACATCCGAAATCAAGGTATTGAAATTTTTCATGGCGAACTTATGTTGGTAGTACAGGCCGATGCGGCACCCAGGCAATGTGCACAGCCTATATTGAACCCATTGAACATGAAGGAGGACAGCATGATGTACCGGTCGATGTTCCCCCGCGACATATATGCGGAGTTTGACCGCCTGCAGCGCGAACTGCAGCAGGCTTTCGATTCCAACCCGAGCATCCGTGGCGCGGGCTACGGCGCTTTTCCCGCACTAAATATCGGCGGCACGCCGCAGACCGTGGAACTGTATGCATTCGCGCCGGGCCTCGACCCGAACAGCATCGAGGTCAACCTGGAGCGCGGCGTGCTCACGATTTCCGGCGAGCGCGCAGCCGAATTGCCCACCGAGGACGAGAAAGCCTCGGTCCATATCAACGAGCGCTTCGCCGGCCGCTTCCGCCGCGTGGTGAGCTTGCCGGATGACGATATCAATCCGAGCGGCGTATCGGCGCAATACCGCGACGGCGTACTGCATGTCAGCATCAAGCGCCGCGAAGCGCCGCAGCCGCGCCGCATCGCCGTTCAGTGACAAGGAGGATCGATCATGAGTGAAAACACCAATGTGACGAAGAAGGAAAACAGCGCCGCCCGCAGCGAGGCCGCCTTGCTGCCGCCGGTCGACGTGGTCGAGGATGCATCCGGCATCACGCTGTACGCCGACTTGCCGGGCGTGCCGAAGGATAAGCTGAGCTTGCAGCTGGAAGCGGACAGCCTGACCATCGAAGGCGAGGTCGCGCTGGACACGCCGGCAGGCATGGAGTCGGGCCACGCCGAAGTAAGGCTGCCGCGCTACCGCCGCGTGTTTACCCTGTCGCGCGAGCTCGACAGCGAAAAGGCTTCGGCCGAGTTCAAGCAGGGCGTGCTCAAGCTGCGCATTCCGAAGGCCGAACATGCGCAGCCGCGCAAGATCGACATCAAGGTCGCCTGACCTGCAGCGCCGGTCGGCGCCGCCTGGACCAAGCGGGATTACGATCCCGCTTTTTTATTTTCTCAATTGCGCCAGCCGGATCGGCGCGGCGATCTTGCGCGCCGACAGCGGGTGCACCTGCAGCTTGCCGAGCAAGAGTGCGCGCGTGACGGTCTTGTAGGTGTCGACGTCGAAGGCCGACAGCGCCGGCGCCTGCTCAAGAATGTCCCACAAGTCGCGTTCGTCGCGCACCGTGCCGAGGTAGCTCCAGTTGTCCACCACGTGCACGTCGCTTCGGCCATCGGGGCCGGTTTCCAGCATGCCGATCGGGCCGACATAGGGCCAGGGTTTGAGCTTGAGCGCGGCCAGCGCCTGCTCGAGCCGGGCCTGGTGCTGTTGCGGCGCTTCATTGCCGATGCACGCGCCGCGGCAGCGGCCCGAGGCGTGCGCGCTGCATGCCTGGCCGCTATCGTCGCGCGCTTCCAGCCCGGCCAGCGCCGGACACAAGGCGTGCTGGTCGACGAGCGATTGCAGCGCCATCTCCGCCTTGCTGCGCGAATTGAACAAGCCGTACAGGCGTTCGCTGCGGCCGAAATCGACTCCGCTCGCATAAACCAGCACCGGCCGCGAGCCGCCGTCGGGCGCGGCTTGCAGTTGCCAGCTGCACACGTCGCGTTCGGGTGGCACGCCATGCGCCGGGCGCAGCCGCCTTTGCAGTTGCGCTTCCAGCAGCTGCGCTCCGATCTCTCCCGCGGTTTCGTGCCATTCGAGGCGACGCACGGCGCGCGCGAGCTGCGCATCGCGATGGGAGGGATGGTCGGGGAAATGCGTGAGCACGCGCTGCCGCAGGTGTTGTCCACGGCCGACGTACAGCGGCACGTCGTTCTCGCCATAGAACACATACACCCCCGGCGAATCCGGCAGATCGTCCAGCAGTTCCGGTTCCAGTTGCGCCGGGATGCTCGGGCGCTGCAGCAATTGCCCGACCGCGTCGTCGAGGGCTTCCGGCGCCAGCGTCGCCTCCATCTTTCTCCAGAACTGCCAGAGCAGGTCGGCGTCGGCCAGCGCGCGGTGGCGCGCCTGTGCCGACAAGCCGTGGCGCGCCACCAGCGCATCGAGGCTGTGCTTGATCTCGTGCGGGAACAGCTTGCGCGACAGCTTGACCGTGCACAGCGCCTCGCAGCGCAGCGTCATGCCCAGGCGCTTGAATGCATTGCGCAGGAAGCCGTAATCGAAGCGCGCATTGTGCGCGATGAACAGGCCGTCCTGCAGGCGGCGCTGCACTTCGGTAGCCAGCATCGCGAAGCTTGGCGCGTCGCGCACCATGGCGTCGTTGATGCCGGTCAGGTGCTGGATGAACGGCGGAATCGGCGCTTGCGGATTGACCAGCGCCGACCAGCGGCTCACGCCGGCCGCGGAGACTTCCACCATGCCGATTTCAGTGATGAAGTCGGCGGCCGGATTGGGGCCGGTCGTCTCCAGGTCGATGAAGATCAGCTTGGGATAGCGATTGAGCATGGCGGTGCGATTCCACAGTCAGCTGACCAGCGATGTGGGGCAGCGCTGATTACAGGGGGGAGGGCAGCCGGCGGGCGCCGGCCGAATCGATCTTCGACAAAAGAAAATGCAAAAAGTTCACTTTTTATCAGGCAGAAACGACGCGTATGCGCACGTCGCCCAGGCTGACGACTTGCCCCGCACGGATCTTGCAGGTCTTGCGCAATTCCGTCTTGCCGTCGACGCAGACGTCACCGCCGGCCACGAGGGACTTGCCGGCGCCACCGCTGTCGCAGATGCCGACGAGCTTGAGCAATTGGTTGAGTTCGACGTATTCCCCGTCGAGGGTGAAATCAAGTTTTTGCATGATAGGGCGAGTGTGCTGCACTTTGCCGCACGCTCGCGCAAGCCAGTGGCCGGGCGCGAGCATGGGACATGAGGCGGGCGTATTGTGGAGAGTAACCGCCTGCATTGTAGCGGAATGCGTTACAGCTGCCGTGCTTCGAACGTATTGCAGGCGCTCATTTTTCCGGTTTCGATGCCCCGCGTGAACCAGCGCACGCGCTGTGCCGAACTGCCGTGGGTGAAGGAATCGGGTACGACATAGCCTTGCGCCTGCTTTTGCAGCGCATCGTCACCGATCGCGGAGGCGGCATTCAATGCCGTTTCGATATCGCCGTCTTCCAGGATGTTGCGCGCCTGGTTTGCGTGATAGGCCCAGACGCCGGCGAAGCAGTCGGCCTGCAGCTCCAGCCGTACCGACAACGCGTTGCTCTGCGCTTCCGACGCCCGGCGCCGCATGCTGTCGACCTTGTCGGAAATGCCGAGCAGGTGCTGTACGTGGTGCCCGACTTCGTGCGCGATCACGTAGGCTTGCGCGAATTCGCCGGAAACATGGAAACGCTGCTGCATCAGGCGATAAAAGGAGAGGTCGATATACACCTTCTGGTCGCCCGGGCAATAAAAGGGGCCGACCGCGGTCAGGCCGGTGCCGCAGGCCGTCGGCGTCTTGCCAGAGAACAGCACCAGGCGCGGATCGATGTACTGGCGGCCTTGCTCGCGGAATAAGTCAGTCCACGTATCTTCGGTATCGGCCAGTACCGTGCGCACGAAGCGCGTCATTTCGTCGTTGGCGGGCGGATGCGCGGACTGGACTTGCGCGACCTGACCGGAGCCGCCGCTGAGCATGCTGAGGATGGAGAGCGGATTGACGCCAAACAGCAGCGACGCCACGACGGCGATGACGACCGTGCCGATGCTGAGCGAGCCGCCGCCCAGCCCGATGCCGAAGCCGCCACCGCGGCGGTCTTCCACGTTTTCGCTTTCGCGATTGCCTTCCCATCTCATGACGTTTCTCCTATGGCCGTACTTGCCGGCAAGGGATGGACAACAAACCTAGGCGGAAGTGCCACGGAACGCCTTGCCGGATTACAGCAGGCGCGCCAGCAAGGCCTTGTCGAAGCCGGCCTCGAGCGGAATGCGCACGCGGTGGCCGCTGCCGGGTGCCACCGTCAGCGGCGTGCCGTCTTCGGCTGAGTGCATCGCTTCCAGCGTGACGATGCGGTTGCCGCTGGGGTGAATCACTTCCAGCCGGTCGCCGACCGAGAATCGGTTTTTGACTTCCACTTCTGCCCAGCCGTCGGCCACCGACTGCACGTCGCCGACATAGTGGCTGCGGTGCACTTCCGACACGCCGCTCATGTAGTTCTGGTGATCCTGGGTATGGTGGCGCTGGTAGAAGCCATCGGTATACCCGCGATTCGCCAGCCCCTGCAGCTCGCCCAGCAGATTCACGTTGAACGGGCGTCCGGCGACCGCGTCGTCGATGGCGCGGCGGTACACCTGCGCGGTGCGCGCCACGTAGTACAGCGACTTGGTGCGGCCTTCGATCTTCAGCGAATCGACGCCGATCTTGACCAGGCGCTCGACGTGCTCGACTGCGCGCAAGTCCTTGGAATTCATGATGTAGGTGCCGTGCTCGTCTTCCAGGATCGGCATCAGCTGGCCGGGACGCCCCGCTTCCTCGATCAGGTAGGGCTGGTCGGCCAGCGGATGGCGCGGCATGTCGCCTAACGCCGAGAATGACTGGTTGGCTTCTTCCAGCGCCTGCTGGTAGTTGAACTTGATGGTCTCCACCGGCACGCGCGCGATATCGCCGCTAGCGTCTTCCGAAGCGTTCATCACCTTGTAATCCCAGCGGCAGGAATTGGTGCAGGTGCCCTGGTTCGGGTCGCGATGGTTGAAGTAGCCCGACAGCAGGCAGCGCCCGGAATAGGCGATGCACAAGGCGCCGTGCACGAACACTTCGAGCTCCATCTCCGGGCATTGCTGGCGGATTTCCTCGATCTCGTCGAGCGACAGTTCGCGCGACAGGATCACGCGCGTCAAGCCC
This sequence comes from Noviherbaspirillum autotrophicum, assembly GCF_000818395.1. GTDB lineage: Bacteria > Pseudomonadota > Gammaproteobacteria > Burkholderiales > Burkholderiaceae_D > Noviherbaspirillum > Noviherbaspirillum autotrophicum. Next base: position 3,358,419 of record NZ_JWJG01000028.1, read on the forward strand.
ATCCTGTGCCAGAACTTGACGTCGGCCCAGTTCACCGCGTTGGCTTGGACCGACAGGTGCACCGGCACCTCCGGCCACTTGTCGCGCACCATCATGATCAGGCCGGGATCGGCCATGATCAGCGCGTCCGGCTTCATCGCGATCACCGGTTCCATGTCGCGCAGATAGGTCTTGAGCTTGGCGTTGTGCGCGAAGATGTTGGAAGCGACGAAGAATAGCTTGCCGCGCGCATGCGCTGCGCTGATGCCGGCGCCGAGCGCTTCCAGCGTCGAGAATTCATTGTTGCGCGCGCGCAGGCTGTAGCGCGGCTGGCCGGCATAGACGGCGTCGGCGCCGAAATCGAAGGCGGCGTGCATCTTGGACAGCGAGCCGGCGGGGAGCAGGAGTTCGGGGGGGCGGAGCATGAGGGACTTCCAGGGAGAACGGCAACGGCCGTGATTATACTAAATGCCCCCGTGGCAAGACGCGCGCAGCAGCAGCGTTGCTCCGGACTGCCGCTGCCGGCAACGCCGGGCGTGCCGGGGCGGCTTGGCGCTCGGCCAGCTTGAATACCCTGACCATGTGCGCCAGCCCCGAGGCTTCGTCGCGCAGCGATTGTGCTGCGCTCGCCGCTTCTTCCACCAGTGCGGCATTTTGCTGCGTCACCTGGTCCATTTGGCTGACCGCCCGGTGGATCTGTTCGATGCCGGCCGTCTGTTCCTGGCTGGCGGCGGTGATTTCTTCCATGATGTCGGACACGTGCCGGATGCCGTGCACGATGTCGTGCATCGTCGTGCCCGCCTGGTCGACCAGCTTGCTGCCGTTGTCGGCCTTTTCCACCGAATCGTTGATCAATGCCTTGATTTCCTTGGCCGCCGCCGCCGAGCGGTGCGCAAGGTTCCTGACTTCGGTGGCGACGACGGCGAAGCCGCGCCCCTGTTCGCCGGCGCGCGCCGCCTCCACGGCGGCGTTAAGCGCCAGGATATTGGTCTGGAAAGCAATGCCGTCGATGACCGTGATGATGTCGACAATCTTCCTGGCCGATTCATTGATCGCACCCATCGTCTCCACCACTTGCGACACGACCGCGCCGCCCGTGACGGCCACCTCGGAAGCCGATTTCGCCAGGTGATTGGCCTGCCGCGCATTGTCGGCGTTTTGCCTGACGGTGGAAGTCAATTCTTCGAGCGAGGAAGCGGTTTCCTCCAGCGCGCTTGCCTGCTGCTCGGTACGCGATGACAAGTCCATATTGCCCGAGGCAATCTGGGTCGAGGCGGTCGCGATCGTGTCGGTCCCGCTGCGTACCTGACCGACGATGTCCGCCAGCGACGCATTCATGTCGCGCAATGCGTGCAGCAGCTGGCCGAACTCGTTGCGCGAATCGGTCTCGACGGCATTCATGAGGTCTCCCTGCGCAACCTTGCGCGCCACGCCGACTGCCTGCTGCAACGGCTTGATAATGGCGTGCAGCAGAAGGAGGGCGGCTCCGATGGCAAACACTGCGCCGAGCAGGATGGCTCCGATCATCAGGTAATTCTGCGACGTAATGTCTTCATGCGCTTTGGCCGCATTCGCGCGGCCGCGCTTGCCGAGAAAATCCTGCAGCTGCAGATACGCTTCCTGCCCGTTCTTGTAGCCGGGATTGATCTGCGTGATCAGGATCTTTTCCGCGTCATCCCATTTTTCTTCCTCGATCGCCTTGGCGGCGTCAGTCACGCTGTCGATGCCGAGCTTGTTGCTTTTCTCGTACCAATTCTTGACCAGTGCCTTTGCTTCTTCCGTTTGCAGCGATGCGAAGAATTCGTCCCAGTCCTTGCGCAACGCGTGCGTATTTTGGGCGACGGCGGTGAAATGCACGCTCAAGGGATGGTCGTGCATCTTCGCGTATTCGGTGGCGGGGCTGTGCTGCAAGGCCTGCAGCACCTGGCTGCGGTTGACTTCCATGCGCAGCATGATGTTGCCGATCATCGCCTGCTGCCGCGCATCGCGCAACGAGGCGCCTTCCAGAAGCGCTACCGCGTGGCTGGTGGTATAGATGCCGAGCGCTCCGACCGCTACCGTGATCGCGATCAGCACGCCGACTGCCGACAGGATGACATATTTGATACTCATGTTTTTCATGGCTTCGACCTTGTATGGAAAACAATGCAGGGAATCGGAGGGCGGCACGCGCAGCGGCACGAATGCGTGGTGCTGCAAGCCGCCGGCGGCGAACTACGTGTGCGTGAATCAGTGGTTCACCAGGGGCCGTTGCATTTTCACCCGCCTGCTTTATTGTTTCTACACAGGAATATTGCAGATCGTCCAGAATAGATAGCCAATCGTCTAAATTTGCGCGTATGGACAAAATTTCATCCCTGATTGGCCGCCATACCTTCAACGCCCGGGTTTTTTTCAATGGCGATTTCTGCGACACCAATGAATTCGTCGAGGACGACAAGTCCGGGCATTTGCATCTCGTGCGCAAGGGCCCGGTAATCTTTTCGCACCGCGAGGCGCCCGCCATCCGCATCGACGAGCCGACGATGATCTATTACCCGCGTGGCACGGGCCACCGGCTGCAGGTGCCGGAGGGCGAGTCGGCGACGCTGCTGTGCGCGACGATTTCATTCCAGGATGGATCGCAGAACTTGCTGGCGCGGGTCTTGCCCGAATGCCTGCGGCTGCCGTTGGCGGAGCGGGCGATGCTCGGTGCGACGCTTGAATTGCTGTTTGCGGAGGCAAGCGCGGCGGCGGCGGGGCGTGACGTCATCCTCGATCGGTTATGCGACGTCCTGATGGTCCAGATGATCCGATATCAATTCGAAAGCGGTGCCATGCCCACCGGCTTGCTGGCCGGTCTGGCGGACAAGCAGTTATCCCTGGCGCTGGTGGCGATGCATGAACGTCCGCAGGAGCCGTGGGACCTGCATTCGCTGGCGGGAGTGGCGTGCATGTCGCGCACGCGGTTTGCCGAGCACTTTCGTGCCATCGTCGGCACCGCGCCGGGCGAATACCTGACGCAATGCCGTATCCGCTTGGCCCGGCATCTGCTGCGGCAGGGAACGCCGGTAAAGGCGGTAAGCGCGAAAACCGGGTATGCCAGCGCAGCCGCCTTCACGCGGGCATTTACAAAATATGCCGGAATGTCGCCGCGACAGTGGGGGCGCGCGCCCGACGGCGCAGCCGATTAGAGGACTTGCCTGGTCAGCGCGACCTTGACGATATAGGCGAACACCAGCAAGGCGGCGACGAAGGCCACGGTCCTTGTGCCCTTGGTCCTGCCGCGCTTCAAGGCCACCGTGCCGAGCAGGATGTAGGCGATCAGTGCGAGCACCTTCGCGGTCAGCCAGCCTTGCACGAACGGGTACTGGCCGCTCCACACCACCATGACCAGCGCGCTGACCAGCAGAACGGTATCGATCACATGCGGCGCAATCCTGACCCAGCGCTGCTTGAGCATGGCGGAGTCGCGCAGCATCCAGACGCCGCGTACCAGGAAAAAGCTGCCGCTTAGCGCGGCGCAGGTCATGTGGAGGTGCTTGATTGCGAGGTAGCCCATCGGAGAAGAAAGCGCAAGGTGGTCGGATGAGCGGCATTGTAGCAAGTTGCCGTTGGCGCCGTTGCCGCCGCCCCGGCAAGGCAAAACGGGTGGACGTCAACGCCCACCCGGCGCGTTTTCTGCAAAATAGCGCCGGTGTGTCCGGGCGTTTGGCTGGCTGACCGCAGCCTGATCCGGCACGTCAGTCGCGGTGTCCGTGCTTGCCGTGTTTTTCCCCGTGACCGTGTTCGGCGCGCCATGGCCGTCCATACGTCTGTTCGACGTAGGTATGCTCGACATACGGTCGGTCCGAATTGAGCATGACGGTCACGCCGCCGCCGGCGTAGCTGTAGCGTGAGTACTCCAGCGGCAGGTTCATGCCGAACTGCCAGTTCCCGCCGTTCATCCAGAACCACATCTGGGAATCGGGCGCGTAATACACCTGGTAAGCCGGGTAGTAGATGTAATTGTACTGGCGCACAACAGGGCGTACTTCGACGACTTCCGAATGCATCTCCTTGGCGCGGCGGCCATGTGCCGGTGCCCACGGCGGCGGATCGGCCAGCGCCGACATGTCCGCGCCCATTCCCACGACGAGCGCTGCCAGCAGCAGATAGCGGTGTTTCATGATGTTGTTCTCCTTCCTGGTCCGCCTGCATGTCGTGCAGGCGGCACTGATCGGGCAGCTTGCCCATGACGGTATCTTCGTCGATTGGCGGTACACCAAGGGTACCGGCTTGTAGAAGAATGTAACGCGAAGAAATGTACAGTTGCAATGAATTCATGCACTTATGTGCAGGGGAGTTACATCCGGTTGCAAACTCACGGACTTCCAGCCACGCGAGGTGAAGATATATTGCAAGCGAATGTCTGATATCGCGATTCGCAATTGGAATTATGGTTGTTGCCCGCCTACATTGGAATCGAACAAGGTACTGCACGAATGAAAGGAATAGCCATGTCGGTTCTGACAAGCACCCAACCCGTTTTCGGTGACCATTATTTCAGCAACGTTGGCAAGGCTGCGCTGGCATTGTTGTCGGCGCTGGTGTCAGTCAAGCCGCGCCGGCGCCGCGTCTCGGACGCGGATGAACTGACGTCTTTGTGCCGCCGCTACGAAGGTTTGACGCCGAATCTCGCCAACGAATTGCGCTTCATGGCGTCGCGCGGCTAAGCTGCGCGCGGCAGCACGATCTTGCGGAAGGTGAGGTTGATGCGCGGCCCGCACGGGCTGCGTTCCTTCTCGACGGCGTGCTGCCAGTGCTTCTGCGTGGCCCCAGCCATGATCAGCAGGCTGCCGTCGGTCAGCTCGAGCGCGATGCACTTCTGGTCCTTGCGGCGCTTGTGGCGGAACTTGAAGATGCGCGTTTCGCCCAAACTCAGCGACGCGATCACCGGCTGGTCGCCGAACTCCGCTTCGTTGTCGCTGTGCCAGCTCACGCTGTCGTGCTCATTGCGGTAAAGGTTGCACAGCACGCTGTTGAAACGATGCCCGCTCAAGGCTTCGATCTCCTCCTTAATACGGAATAGCGTAGCTGTCCACGCATGCGGCTCGAAGGTAGTGCCGGAATAGGTATAGCGCGCGCCCGCATCGCCATACCACGCCGACAGCCGCGGCTGCAGGTACTCCTTGTCCCACATGCGGATCGTTTCCTGGCGCCATGCGACTTCCTGCAGCAGCGCCTGCAGCAGGCGTTCGGTATGCGGCTTGCGGTAAAAGCCGTGCAGGAACGTCACGTCGGCGTCGATCATCGGGATCGGCTCCAGCACCGGCGTTTGCTCGAACAGGCCCAGCGATTCGGTCATTTCAGGATGCGATCAGTTTGAAGCGCGGCGTTTGCACGCCGCCGACATCGACCTGCTCGGCGAACATGGCCGCATTACGGTGGACCAGCTGCGCCCAGTCGGTTTCGTACAGCGGCCGGTAGACGACGCAGACTTCGCCGGTTTCGGTGTTCTTCGACAGGCCGAGCACGAAATACTTCTTGCCCTTGTAATGCTGATAGACGCCGGGAACGATGCAAGGTTCTGTCATGTCATCCCTGTTTCGGCCACAGGATCATCTGCGTGCAGCGGAAGGTCGCGATCAGCTTGCCGGTATCGCGATGTTTGACCAGCGCATCCCACACCTGGGTATTGCGACCGGTGTGCACTGCGCGTGCCTCGCATTCGACTACGCCTTCGCGCGCGGTTCCCAGGAAATTGCTCTTGAGCTCGATGGTGGTGAAGCTGGCGGCGCCGGCTGGCAGGTTGGCGATGCAGGCGTAGCCGCACGCGGTGTCAGCCAGCGTCACCACGCTGCCGGCATGCAGGTAGCCGTTGGGGGCCAGGTGCGACGGCTGCACCGTCAGTTCGGCGGCGAGGAATTCCTTGTCGACGGCGGTCACGACGATGCCGAGCAGCCCCGGCAGGAAGGGTTTGCCGCGCTGATTGAAGGAGTCGGCGGTGATGGTCGATTGCATTGTTCTGAACCTCGCTTGGTTGGTTATGCATGCCGCACAGGCCTGTGCGGCAATGGGGAAATCAGGCTGGCCAGCTTACCTTTTCCGGGCACACCATGCCATCATCGATGGCGGTCGCTTCCATGCTGCCGGCCATGGCCTGGATCACGATGTAGTACAAGTCTTCCTGCGAATGATTGCGCCAGGTGCGCACGCCGTCGGGAGCGACGCGGATAACGGTGCCCTCGTGCACGTCGATCACCTGATCGTCGACCTGGAACTGGCCGCGCCCCTGCAGGAAGATATACAGCTCTTCGTGCAACTTGTGCTGATGATAGAACGGCACGCCCTGGCCTGCAGGCAGCTTGTTGAGCGAGACTTCCATGCCGTTCATGCCGAGCGCTTCCTTCAGGAACAGCTTGCCCGGAAAGCCGCGCCCCTTGCCCAGCGGATGGAAGAACTGGTAGCGATGCAGGTCGGCCAATGCGCCGACCTGAGCGCCGGAAAAATTCCTGCCTTTTACTACGTCGAGTTGCGATTCGCTCATCGTCATTCTCCTTCAGTAATAAAGATGTATATGCATCTATTTGGGCAAAAAAATTTACGCGCCCACCTTTTGAACCAAATGAAACACCGTACGGGTCAAGCCATCGAGGTCCACGTCCTGCGCCAGTTTTGCAAATTCCTTTTGCGCATCCTTCCAGAGCGGCAGCGCCTGCTGCATCTTTTCCTGTCCCGCCGGCGTGATCGTCCAGTGCCGCTCGCGCCGGTCTTCACCCGGCGCAACTGCAATCCAGCCATTGTCCTGGATGATTTTCAGCGTGCGCGTCAGGGTGGTGCTGTCCATGACCAGCGCCTCGGCCATTTCCCCGGTTGTTAGTCCGGGATAGGCGCTCAACAGGCGCAGGATGCCGAACTGCGTGATTTTCACGCCGGATGGCTTGAGCGCGGCATCGTACATCTGGGTCACGATGCGCGCGGCCTGGCGAAACGAACCGGCATAGCAGGGCAGTCTGATCGGCTTCACGGGAAAAAGAGGGAAACGGGTGGAATGAATATATATGCATATACATCTATTGTCAAACCGGTCAAAGCGTTGCAGGGCCGACCGCCGGTGCACAAGCGGTGAACTTGGCCTATCACTAACAGTCCCACCGTGTACCACTATGTCGGGAGCATGAACATGAACGATTTTGCCGGGCGTCAGCTCAGCGCGTTCCGGGCGGCCGCTCGCCGCCCCGGGACCCAACGCAACATGACTTGGATTGCCGCCGGCGCGGCGCTGGCAGCGACAGCATTGCTGGTGCGGCAGCGCACGCAACAGGCCGAGCACGATCATCCGCCGGTCGGGCATTTCATGTATGTGGATGGCGTGCGCCTGCACTATGTCGAGCGCGGACAAGGTCAGCCGCTGGTGCTGTTGCATGGCGATGGCAGCATGATCCAGGATTTCGAGATCAGCGGCCTGATCGACCTTGCGGCCAGCAAATACCGCGTGATCGTGTTCGACCGGCCCGGCTACGGATACAGCCGCCGGCCGCGCGACCGCATATGGGGGCCGCAGGCGCAGGCGGCATTGCTGCATCACGCGCTGCAGCTGCTCGATGTCGAACAGCCGATCGTGCTGGGCCATTCCTGGGGCACGATGGTTGCGCTGTCGCTGGCGCTGGATTACCCGACCTATGTGAAAAGCCTGGTGCTGCTGTCGGGCTACTACTATCCGACGGTGCGCATCGACGTGCCGCTGCTGTCGCCGCCGGCCATTCCGGTGATCGGCGACTTGTTGCGTTACACGGTATCGCCATTAATCGGACGCATGATCTGGCCGCTGCTGAAATGGCGCATATTCACGCCGGCGCCGGTGACGGAACGCTTTTCGTCGGAATTCCCGATCTGGATGGTGCTGCGCCCCTTGCACTTGCGCGCGTCGGCCGCGGAGACCGCGATGCTGATCCCGTCGGCATTCATGCTGAGCAAGCGGTATCACGAACTAAACGTGCCGACCGTGATCATGGCCGGCGATGGCGATACCTATGTCAACACGCATGTGCATTCGGAGCACTTGCACCGCGACTTGCCGCAAAGCGAATACCGGACCGTGCCCGGTGCCGGGCACATGGTCCACCATCTGGCGCCGCAGCAGGTGATGGCGGCGATCGACCGTGCCGCGCAAGTCGCCAAGCTGCCGGCCGGGCAGGGTGTGCCGCAAGTGCCGTCAGGCCAGCCAGGTCAATTCGAATACTACGGGTCCTGATCCAGGCGTGCGCTACGCACCGCTACGACACGCCGCGCCGCGCTTCAATAGCGCATCCGGTACTGATAGCCCTGGTAGCGCATGATCATCCCATCCGGCTGCATTCGCTCCAGGACGAGGCCGGGCGCGGCTTCGTCGCCTTCGCCCAGCAGGCGGTCATTGATCAGGACGGAGCGCTCCGCCTTGTTGCTGGAATAAATGTAGCCACCAACTTTCAGCGGCGGAATCTGCCTTTGTATGGCGTCGGGCAAGTCGCGCAGCATGAGGACAGGCGCCGGCTCGGCCGCAGGCGGCGGTGGCGCTTTTTTCGCCGCAGCCGTTTTGGCGGACTTCGCTTTCGCAGGCGGCGCTTCCGTTGCTGCCTCAACCGGCTTTGCCGGTTCATCGTGCGCCGCTTCGGCGGCAGGCTGTTGCGCCATCTTGGGGGCGATGGGTGCCGACACCGGTCGCGCAAGCCGGGCGGGAGCTGCTGGCGCGGACGGCGGCGACCGCATCCAGGCAAGACCTGCCAATACCAAGGCGAGCGCGGCAGCCAGCACGACTGCGGGCACAGTCGCAACCATCCATGGCTTTGAAGAGTGGCGCAGCCCTGCCGCTGCAGGCGCCGCTGCGGATGGTGGTAAATGCGGATTGGATGCCGCGCCGGTACTGCGTTCGGCTTCCGCTTTTTTCAGCGCATCGAGGATATACGACATCGGATTATTCCTTCGGAGAGGCAACGCGGCTGGCCACCACCGCCGCAGCGTCGCGCAGGCGCGGCTCCGGCACGCCGGCGACGCGGTTCAGGTGCATCAGCGTGACCGGGCCGACCACGCCATCGATAAACAAGCCTTGCGCGGACTGGAAGTCGACCACCTGGGCCAGCATGCGCTGGTCGAACGGTTGATCGGCGACCGCCTTGCTGCCGCCATAAATCCTGGCGAGCTGGGTAGCGATCCAGTCCACGTGCGGACCGCGGTCGCCTTGCTTGGCCGCTTCCGAAAACGCCGCTGGCACGCGCCACAACAATGTGAATTCGCCGCGAAAATGCCGCGTCAGCGCCGTCAAGCTGACCTGTTGACTGGCGCCGCCGGCGCGCAGCGTCGCGCCGGATTCGTCCAGCCCGGTAAGCAGTGCGTAGTAGGCGTGATTTGCGGTGTCGCGCAGCCTGAGCACGGCCGGCCGGTCGAGCTGGCGCAGTTCGGCCAGACCGCTACTGCTGCTGTAACAGCGCAGGCTGGCCTTCAGCGCGGCATCGCACGGATCGTCGTTCCTGCCGGGAGGCGCAACGCCCCACAGGCCGATCAACTGGCGTAGCGCTTCCTTTTCGCTGCGCAGTGCGCGACTGGCCGCCGCCGGCTCCGGCAGAATCGCGTCCGCCGCAGGCGCCGGTGCTTCGGCTTTCGGCGTTACGGCAGACGGCGCGGGCGGCGCCGCTTGCGCTGCAGCGGCGGACGCAACCGGGGCCGCCTTCGCTGTCGCACTGGCGGCGCCGCGCTGCGGCGCGTCCTGGCTGGCGCCAAACATTCCTTCAAACACCCTCCGGCCGAGCATCCTGCCCGGCTCGCCTTTGCCCAGTGTCCAGGCCGCCGCGCCCGCCATCATCATGCCGGCCAATCCCGCCATTGCCGCATGGCGCAGGCGCGCGCTTTTTCTGCTGGCGGTGGCGGGCGCACCGAACAGTTCAAGCGCGGCGGTGGCAACGATCTGGCGGTCCACTTCGTGCTTGCCGCCGGCATAGGCGCCGAGCAGCGCGCGATCGCACAGCAGGTTGATCCGCCGCGGCACGCCTTGCGTCAATCGATGGATGTGCTTCATCAGCGGCTGCTGGAACGGCGACGCCGCCGCCAGTCCGGAGGTCGACAGGCGGTGCTGGATATAGCTGGCCGTTTCCTGTTCCGACAGCGCCGGCAGGTGGTAGCGCGCGATCACGCGCTGCGCCAGTTGTTCCAGGTCGGGGCGGGCCAGCACCTCGCGCAGTTCAGGCTGGCCGATCAGGATGATCTGCAGCAGCTTGCGTTCGCTGGTTTCGAGGTTGGTCAGCAGGCGCAACTGCTCCAGCACGTCGACCGACAGGTTTTGCGCCTCGTCGATGATCAGCACGTTGTTCCTGCCCTGCGCGTGGGCGGTAAGCAGGTAGCGGTTGAGCGCGTCGATGTAATCCTTTACGCCGCTGCGGCCCGCGCCCTCGTGCGATACCGCGATATGGAATTCCTCGCAAATCGATTGCAGCAGTTCGGCGACGGTGAGCTTCGGGTTGAAGATATAGGCGACGTTGCAGTCCGCCGGTACCTGTTCCAGGAAGCAACGGCACACCGTGGTCTTGCCGGTGCCGATTTCGCCGGTAAGCACCACCACGCCGCCGCCGCTGTTGGCGCCATAGACGAGATGCGCCAGCGCCTCGTGATGATGCCGGCTCATGAACAGAAAGCGCGGATCGGGCGAGATCGAGAAGGGATTGCGCGCCAGCCGGAAGAAATGGATATACATGGAGTTGCATGGTCGGTTGCCAGAGCCGGCATCAGTGTAGCAGTCTGCGCGCGGTCAAACATTGACCAGTCTGGAAACGGATGGACGCGGAAGCGCTTTTGCTAGAATGGACCGGCTTGACGCCATCCCCGCATCCACCTATCAAGGAGTCCCCATGCGCATCGTTGCACGTTCTATCCTGCTGCTGTCGCTGTTGTCCTCATCCGCCGCCGTGCTTGCGGCCGGCCAAACGAAGGCGGGCTTGTGGGAAATGACGATGAAATCCGACGCGATGAAGAACATGCCGAAGATTGCGCCGGAGCAGATGGAACAGATGCGCAAGATGGGCATCAACGTGCCGCAGATGCAGGATGGCGGCCTGGTCACCAAGGTCTGCATTTCGCAGGAGATGGCCGAGCGCGACGAACCGCCGCCGATGGAAGACAAGGCCAGCGGCTGCCAGACGAGGAATTTTCAGCGCAACGGCAGCAGCTATTCGATGGACATTGTCTGCGACGGCCCGCAGATGAAAGGCACGGGCAGGGCCCGGGGCACTTTCTCGGGCAACACCAGCTTCACCTCAACCTACGACTTCAAGGGAGCGATGCACGGCCAGCCCGTCAGCCAGCATCATGAAACCAGCGGCAAGTGGCTCAGTGCCGATTGCGGCAGCATCAAGCCGATCGGCGACCTGATGCCGAAGAAGTAATCGGCCACAGGCAGAATAGTCCGCAACCTTATCCCGCCCGCGTGGCGTCGCGCGCCGCCACGCGCAGCGTGTCAGAAACCTGTGCCTGACAGTCCGGTGCCGATCGTACTGGTGCCGGTCATACTCGGTCCGATCGTTGTTCCCGTCGTCCCCGTTGTTCCAAAGGCGCCAGTGCCGGTGAGTCCTGTTCCTGTACCGGTGAGGCCAGTACCAGTCAGACCGGGGCTGGTGAGTCCTGTCCCGGTGAGTCCCGTGCCTGTGAGCCCAGTGCCTGTGAGCCCAGTGCCGGTGAGTCCTGTCCCGGTGAGTCCTGTCCCGGTGAGTCCGGTACCAGTGAGTCCGGTGCCAGTCAGTCCAGTGTCAGTAAGTCCTGTGCCGGTGAGTCCGGTACCAGTGAGCCCAGTACCGGTGATACCAGTACCGGTGATACCAGTGCCAGTCAATCCGGTGCCAATGAATCCAGTGCCCGTCGTTACTGGCGTGCCGGCCCCGGAACTGCCTATGCCGGTCAGGGCGGACACGCTCTGCTGAACCGGCAGGATCTGGCCTCGGATTTCTCCTTCTGGGAAAGATGTGCTACGCACGTTCAGGTACAGTCCGCCGCTGGTCAGCACGCGGTACTGGTCGTCCGACAGCGTCGCATTTGCAATCCATACGCCGCTGCCCGCAGGCGTTTCCACCAGCGGGACGATGATCGGCCCCGCTGTGCCGGGTGCGCCGGACTGGATATGCGCGGCGGTGCCGACGATGCCGCTGGTGGTGACGGCAACGAGCAGCGACCGCCGGGCAGGATCGGTTAGCACTGCGCCGGACCCTTGCCCGGTGCTGGGGTTCGGCGGTATTTCCTGCGTGCCGCGCAGCGCGGCAATGAAGGCGGTGGGGCCGGTGGCCGCCGCGTTCAGGCCGCTGCCGGTCGCGTTGGTGCCGAATGTGCCGGAGGTGCTATTTGCCGCGACGGCTTGCTGCGACAGGATTTGCCCGCGTATCTCTCCATTCGGAAAGCCGGCGCTTCGCACATTGAAGTAGAAATTGCCGCCCTGAAGCGCAGTGAGCTGGGCGTCGGTCAGCGTGAATTTGCTGCTCCAGATAGCGCTTCCCGGCGCTGTTTCTGCCAGCGTGAAGACAATCGGTCCAGCCGCGCCCGGCGCGCCTTCCTGGATCTGGGCCGCCGTTGCAACGATGCCGCTGGTCGTGATGGTGGCGGTTGCCACGCGCGTGCCAGGATTGACCACGATGGTGCCTGCGCCTTGCGCAGCGCTCGCCGTGGCCGGCGTTTCTTCGGCGCCAGTCAGCGTCGCGGCAAAGGTGTTGACGAGTTCTTGTGCGCCGGCAAGCGTCGTCGTCGACGACCCGGGCGTCGGCGTGGTCAATCCCGCGTCGCCACCGCCGCCGCCGCAGGAAGCCAGCGCGAGCAGCGCGCAAGCAGCCAGACAGATGCGCGCGTGGTATTTGGCATTGGCGAAAATCATGGCAAGTCCTCCTGCAGTAACTCAATGGAAAGCAGCTTCCGGAGGTGGCAAGCCAAGGGGCGGCAGGCGTGGCTACATGACAGCGCGCCGCAGGGGATGAACAGAGGGATTGCGAACCTCCTTCTTCGAGGGATGCAGTGTCCGTGCCAGGATGACGCCGACCGCGTCCTGTCCCGTCGCGTGGTGCGGCGCCCATCTGCGTGCCTGTCGGCAGGCGGCAGGTAATTACTACTGGATACTTGGAAAAAATACCGATGGCCGGCCAGCCGCGTGCATCGCGTTTTCCAAGCGCACGCTAGAATGGGGCGATGCGCGACGAATCCACGCTCCAGCGAACCCTGCCTTCTCCTTGGCCGCAAGCCGTCGCCGGACTGCTTGCGCTTGCCATCGCCATGGGAATCGGCCGTTTCGCCTTCACCCCGGTGCTGCCGATGATGTTGCAGGAAGGTAGCCTGACGATTTCCGGGGGCGGCCTGCTCGCGTCGGCCAATTACCTGGGTTACCTGATCGGTGCGCTCAGCGCGCTGGCGGTGCGCATCCGGGCCGACCGGGCCATCCGCGGCGGTTTGCTCGCAATCGGACTGACGACGCTGGCGATGAGCTTGCCGTTGGGATTTGGCGCATGGCTGCTGCTGCGCCTGCTAGCGGGGATCGCCAGCGCCTGGGTCTTGATTTCCGTCTCGGCCTGGTGCTTCGATGCGCTTGCCGGCTATCGGCGTCCTTTTCTCAACAGCATGGTGTTTGCCGGCGTCGGCACCGGCATCGCCATGGCTGGCTTGTTGTGCATCGTCCTGATCAGTAACGATGCACGCCCGTCCCAGGCGTGGGGACTGCTCGGCGCGCTGGCCATGGCAGTCACGGCGCTTGTCTGGAAAATATTTACGCCCCCGGCCGAACTGCCTGCGGCTATCCCCTCTGCGCCGGGCAGCCATGCCCGCTGGAGCGCGCAATCCGTGCGCCTGATTTGCTGTTATGGCGTGTTCGGGTTCGGCTACATCATTCCGGCGACCTTCTTGCCTGTGATGGCGAAAAGGGCCTTGCAGGATTCCACCCTGTTCGGCTGGTCGTGGCCGGTGTTCGGGCTGGCGGCCGCACTGTCGACGCTCGCCGTCGCGCCATTGCTCAGGCGGCTCGGCAACCGGCGCCTGTGGCGGGCCTGCCAGTACGTGATGGCGGCCGGCGTGGCGCTGCCGGCGCTATGGCCGCATGCTGTCGCAGTGTTTGCCGCAGCAATGTGTGTCGGCGGCACCTTCATGGTGATTACGCTGGTTGCGATGCAGGAAGCAAAGCAGGTCGCCGGGGCGCGCGCCACCAAATTGATGGCGGCCATGACTTCCGCGTTTGCTGCGGGGCAGATTGCCGGGCCGCTTACCGTCGGCAGCGGCAGCTTCTCGATCGCCTTGCTGTTCGCCGCCGCCATGCTCGCGTTGAGCGCATTCCTGTTGCGGGTCGATGGCGCGCGGTGATACCCGAGTGTGCAGATTGGCTATAGTTTGAGCCGCGGCATATTTGTGGCATATTGCAAGACCTGCAAACAAAAAAAGAGAGTCGCAGACTCCGCGAGAAGAGGTAAAGGGAAGGACATGTTATTTTTGAAAAGCACTGCGGCCCCGGTCGCGCCCGGCGTGTATGCGATTGATGTTGCTGCCAAGCCGCCGGGAAAGACCTACATGATCTACGTGGCCGTCGACGCCGACAATCGGCCCGAGACATTCATCCAGGCCGTCGAGGGCATGGGCTTCAAGGAAGTCCATTCTTTGCCCTACACCCATCACAACGGCAAGAAAATCGTCGACCTGCATTTCCAGAAAGCCGGCACCGATATTTTCGAGGGCTGGACCAATATCGAGCGCGAAAAGAACCTGATGGACATCACCGAAGCCATGGCGCGCTTCGACATCAAGGTTCATCCGCGCGTCATGTCGCTGGCAGAAGCATTCGGCTAGGCGGTGCGGCATTTGTGCGACATACGGTCGGATACGATTGGATACGCACGTCATGCCTTTTCCTACAGATTGCCGTATAAAAAACGGCGATCGACCGCTATCGGCAAACATGGTTTTGGCTTTTGAACGATATCCCTACGGATTCGGCTAGAAGCTCGTTGCCTGAAATTTAATAAAAATACCGGCGGCCGGTGGAGTGTGATAGGCTATTAACTCTTGCGGCAAGCGCATGGATCGCATGCAGTCAGCCGCCGGTTACGCTGTTAGCTTCCTCTCCCATATCGACGGGAGAGTCCGGAGATGTCGCCAGCAAGTCCAGCGACAAGTCCCTGCCAAAGAACGACAAAGGCTTACCCGCCTTTGCACGCACTGCAAATACGGCGAAAGCGTTCGCACCATACCCAAAATAGTGTTGTACCCCGGAGTGATGCCTGTTACCGTCCAATAAGGCGGGAAAGGCTATTGCACCTGGCAACGAGCCGGTGCCGCCCACGAGTCCGTTTGAAATCCGGCAGCGCGTCTTGCACCTTCGCTGCGGTTTCCCTATTGGCTCGCGCGCGCGCCGACGGATTTTCAATTGATTAGAACTGACAACATGAATACGCTGGAACAAAATGCCCTGAACTACCATGCCGCCGGCAAGCCCGGCAAACTCGCGATCCAGGTCACGAAGGCCGTCGCCACGCAGGACGACCTGTCGCTGGCCTATTCGCCGGGCGTGGCCGTGCCCTGCATCGAAATCAATAAGAATCCGGGCAAGGCCTACGAGTACACGGCCAAGGGCAACCTGGTGGGCGTGATCACCAACGGCACGGCCGTGCTGGGTCTGGGCGACATCGGTGCGCTGGCCGGCAAGCCGGTCATGGAGGGCAAGGCGGTGCTGTTCAAGAAGTTCGCCGGCATCGACTCCTTCGATATCGAAATCGACGAAACCGATCCGGAAAAGCTGGTCGAGATTATCGCCGCGCTGCATCCGACCTTCGGCGGCATCAACCTCGAAGACATCAAGGCGCCGGAATGCTTCTACGTCGAGCGCCGCCTGCGCGAGCGCCTGGCCATTCCCGTGTTCCATGACGACCAGCATGGCACCGCCATCGTGGTCGGCGCCGGCTTTCTGAACGCGGTCCATCTCACCGGGCGCGACGTGTCGATGGTGAAGGTAGTCTGTTCGGGCGCGGGCGCGGCCGCCATGGCCTGCCTCGATATGCTGCTGGATCTGGGCGTCAGGCGCGAGAACGTGTACGTCTGCGACAGCCGCGGCGTGCTGACCACGCAGCGCGAACTGAGCGGCGAAAAGAAGGCCTGGGCGCAGGATACCGATGCCAAGACCATGTCCGACGTGATCGGCATGGCCGACGTGTTCCTCGGCGTGTCCGGCCCCGGATTGCTTAAGCAGGAAGACGTCAAGAAGATGGCGGCCCGGCCCATCGTGTTTGCCCTGGCCAATCCGGAACCGGAGCTGCGCCCGGAACTGGTGCGCGAGGTGGCGCCGGAAGCGATCATCGCCACCGGCCGCTCCGACTACCCGAACCAGATCAACAACGCGCTGTGCTTTCCCTACCTGTTCCGCGCCGCGCTCGACTCGGCCGCCACCACCATCAATCAGGCGATGAAGCGGGCCTGCGTCCTCGCGCTGGCGGAAATGGCGCGCAGCGATGCGCAGTTCGGCAAGGAATACATCGTGCCGACGCTGTTGGACAAGCGCCTGCTGACGGGCGTGACGCCGCGCATCGCGACAGCCGCCTTCGACAGCGGCGTGGCGCGCAAGCAGCTGCATCCGGCAGAATACGGCGCACAGCTGGAAGCGCTGGCGGCCACGCTGCTGTAATCGCTTCCCGCCGTGCGGGAGAAGCGCAAGGGCGTCAGTGCACGCTCTTGCGCATCGCGTCCCGCATCTTTTCCATCAGTTCTCCCCAGCGGTAGGGCTTGCTGACGAACAGGAATTCGTCCAGCGCGCCGTGCTCTTCCGCCAGCGCCGGAATCGGATAGCCGGAGGCCAGGATCACCTTGATCTGCGGGCACAGCTTGCGGGTGAAGCGTGCCAGGTCCACGCCGCTCATCCCCTTGGGCATGACTACGTCGGTAAACAGCACGTCGATATCGCGCGTGTGCTTGAGCACGTCGATCGCCTCCAGGCCGTTGGTGGCGGTAATGACGTCGTAGCCCATGCTGTGGAAAATCTCCACCGACACTTCCAGCACGTCGGACTCGTCTTCCACCACCAGCACCTTGCCCGCGCTCGGGACCGGCGTCACGGCCGGCGATGCGGCGGAAGAGGATTGCAGCAGGGAAGCGGCGTCAGCAGCCGGCAGATACAGTTCGACCGTGGTTCCCTTGCCGACTTCGCTGTGGATCACGACGTCGCCGCCAGACTGCGTGACAAAGCCGTATACCTGGCTCAGGCCCAGCCCGGTTCCCTTGCCGATTTCCTTGGTGGTGAAGAACGGCTCCATGGCGCGCCGCAGCACTTCGGCCGGCATGCCGGTGCCGTGGTCGAGGATGCTCACCTTGACGTAGGTGCCGGGCTGCAGGCTGACGAACCTGCTGCTTTCATCGACACTGACGCACTCGGTGGAAATCGACAGCAGGCCGCCATCCGGCATCGCGTCGCGCGCATTGATCACCAGGTTCAGCAGCGCGCCCTCGAACAGGCGCGCGTCGACATGCGCCATGGCCGGTTCCGGGGCAAGATGCAGCGCAAACACGATCAGTTCATGGCAGGCGCGGCGCAGGATCGGCTCAAAGCCTGCGATCAGCATGTTCAGGTCGTGCGCTCCGGGCCGCAACGGCTGGCGGCGGGCGAATGCGAGCAATTGCCGGGTCAGTTCGGCGCCGCGTCCGGCGGCGCGTTGCGCATTGCTCAGACAGCGGATGGCGACTGGGTCGTTGAGCTTGATGGCCAGCAGGTCGAGGCTGTTGACGATCACGGTCAGCAGGTTGTTGAAATCGTGGGCGACACCGCCGGTGAGCTGGCCGATCGCTTCCATTTTCTGCGCCTGGGCCAGGCTGGCGCGCGTCTGTTCCAGCGCCTCGGCAGCCTGCCGGCGCTCGGTGATGTCGCGCGTGATCTTGGCAAACCCGAGCAGTTCGCCGTCTTCGGCGTGGATCGCGTCGATCACCACGTGCGCCCAGAAGTGCGTACCGTCCTTGCGCACGCGCCAGCCTTCGTTCTCGAACCGGCCTTCCGTGGTGGCGACGTGCAGCGCATGGGCAGGCAGGCCGCGCTGCCGGTCTTCGTCGATGTAAAAGCGCGAGAAGTGGCTGCCCAGGACTTCGTCGGCGCGGTAGCCCTTGATGCGTTCGGCCCCGGTGTTCCAGTTGCTGATGATCCCCTCCGGGTTCAGCATGTACAACGCGTAGTCGGTTACCCCCTGCACCAGCAGGCGGAAACGCTGCTCGCTTTCGCGCAGCGCTTCCTGCATGGCGCGCCGCTCGGTGATGTCGCGCGTGACTTTGGCAAAGCCGAGCAGCTGCCCGGACTTGTCGCGGATCGGGTCGATCATCACGCTGACCCAGATGCGCGCGCCATCCTTGCGTACGCGCCAGCCTTCCCTTTCATATTTGCCTTCGTCTAATGCGCACTGCAGCGCGCGCGCCGGCTCTCCGGCGGCTTGTTCCTCGGGCGTATAAAAGCGGGAAAAGTGCTGGCCGATGATTTCATCGGCGGTATAGCCCTTGACGCGCTCGGCCCCGCGGTTCCAGCTGCTGATGTAGCCGTCGGGATTGAGCATGTAAATGGCGTAGTCGTGCACGCTATCGACGAGCAGCTGAAAGCTCAACTCATGGGATATCGGGCGCAACGGGGGCTTGTTCTGGTTTTGCAATGAAACTCTCCGGTATCCCGACCATGCAGTCGGACATGGTCGATAGCGTAGCCGGATTTCACTCTCGATGTTTTATCGTGCTCAAGACAGTGTTGATTTGGCTGCAATAAGTGATGTTGAAAGAAGGGAACATCAGTGCGGCAGGCCGCTTCACGGCACTGCCGGTGCGTCGCAGCTCACTACCCGGTCGCGTCCGCCTTGCTTGGCGCGATACATGCGCTGGTCTGCCAGGTCGACCAGCGACTTCCAGTCGGCTGCCTGGTCGACACTGCGTTCGGCGATGCCGATGCTGGCGGTGAGCGGCATCTTGTCGGGCCGCGTACCGAAGCCGGCCGCGCGCAGCCGTGCGACGGCGGCTTCGGCCTGCGAACGGTCGGTGTTGGTCATTACCAGCAGGAATTCCTCGCCGCCCCAGCGCACCAGGGTATCGCCGCGCCGCAGGTTCTTGCCGACGAAGGCGGTGACATCGGCCAGCACCTTGTCGCCCGCTTCATGGCCGAAGCTGTCGTTGATGTCCTTGAAGTGGTCGATGTCGAGGAACGCAATCGCCAGCGGCAGATTGTTGCGCTTGGCGATGGTGAATTGCAAATCGATTAACTCTTCCCCGCTGCGGCGGGAAAACGTCCCGGTCAGCGGATCGCGGATGGCCTGCCGCACCAGCGCGATCATGAAAGCCAACTGGCTCATGCCGGCCAGGGCCGACACCGCAGTGATAAGCATCAGCAGCCAGAAGGCGCCGGCAAACGACGGCCAGTCGAGCGCCGCCCAGTTGATGTAACCGGCGAGCAGCTGCGCGAGCAGGATCGGGCTGGCGACCACCGCGCTTTCCAGCAGGGTCAGCGGAAAAATCGACAGCCCCGCCAGCAGCACGAACGGCAGGAAGGCGTAGCCGGCGCCGATGGCTGCCGACAGGCCAGTGAGGTGGTAGCTGCCGAGCAGGGAGCGCGAGGCGACATAGAACACGCTCGGGATCGCAAACAGGATCGCCATGGCGCGGTAGGCATCGAACAGGTTGCCGCTGGGGCGGTAGTAGACCAGCAGGCTGGCGAAGGCGGCGCAAGCGGCGAAGCGCATCAGCGCCAGGTTGATCCACAGCGGGAACGGAAACACGACGAAATCGACGATGCTCCACATCGGCGTGAGCAGCGCGAACAGAAACGCGAACAGCCGCACCCGGTTGACGATCAGCGTGGCACGCCGACGCGCCAGCAGCATCTGGTGCCGTAGCGGCGTGGCCAGCCAGCCCAGCTCCGCCTGTTTCAATTCTCCCGGCATGATGCCAGTGAGCCGGTGCCAGAGCTGGTCTGCGAGTGGGTTCATGTCGGTTGCCGTGATCGAGATGCGGCTGATTATAAAGGCGATTCAAATTTGAAAACGGGAAGTTGTAGATTAATGGCAACAATATCGAGCACTCTACGGCGCCGCAACTCTGCCGGTATGACGACCGGGGCGGTGCTCGCCCAAAGATGAGGGGCCTGGCCAGGCGGCGCGACCTGATCCCGGTGGCGGGCAGGAAGAAAGGAGGGGGCGCATTCTTCCCCACCGATCCTGTATTCACCGGCTTGATGCAGGGGATGGCGCGTTTGCGATGGCTGCCGAATCCCGTTGTGCAAGCTCAAGGCGGCAGCGCGACCCGGTCGATACATTAAGGACAGGTCTTCGTTCCGCGCATGGACGAAGGGAGGACCATCAATCAACAATAAGATCAGGTGCCTATGTCGCGCAGCGCATGCAGCAGATTCTTTTCCTTGATCCTGTTCCTGATTCTGGCGGCCTGCGGCGGAGGCGGCACCTCCAACCCCAGTGCGAGCTCCGGTTCGCACACCGTGCCCGCCGATTCCGGCCCGCCCGCGCAACCCGGTTCGCCAACCATTCCCAAGGATCCGGAAGGGCCGGCTTCTCCGGGCTCCGGCACGCCCCCACCCCCGCCTTCCGATCCGAACAACGGCGGAACGGAAACGCCAGGCGGCAACACGCCCCCGCCGGCCGGCGATACGCACAGCGTCATCCAGCGCGAAAATGCCAAGACGGCGAACGACGGCGTCACCGACCAGTGGGAGATCGCCGGCCGCAACTACGCCAGCAATCATGAGATCGAGGGATATGCTTCGGCCACCAGCGTCAATCGCGGCGAATCGATTAGGCTGTACGTCAACACGGTCGACCCGGAGTATACGATCTCGATCTACCGTATCGGCTGGTACGGCGGCAAGGGAGCGCGCCTTGTCGCAGGCCCCATCCGGCGCACCGGCGTGCGCCAGCCGGAACCGAGCTTCGACGCCGAAAACAAGCTGGTCGAGTGCGACTGGACCGATCCCTACGTGCTCCATGTGCCCGCCAATGCGGACGACCCGACCGACTGGGCCAGCGGCTTTTACCTGGCAAAACTGACGGCATCGGGCGGCAAGCAAAGCTACATCATCTTTGTCGTGCGCGACGACGCCAGCCATTCCGCACTGCTGTTCCAGTCGAGCGTCACCACCTATGCCGCCTACAACAACTGGGGCGGCTACAGCCTGTACGGCGTGGACGGCATCGACGGCAAGCAAGCCTACAAGCTGTCCTTCAACCGCCCCTACCGCAATCCGCAGCGGCCCTACGCGGGCAAGGGGGCCGGCGAATTCCTGACCTGGGAAATCAACATGGCGCGCTTCCTGGAGCGCGCCGGATACGACGTTTCGTACTCGACCAACATCGACACCCACCGCGCACCCGCCGACCTGCTCAGGCATCGCGCCTTCCTGTCGGTCGGCCATGACGAGTACTGGACCAGGAGCATGCGCGACGCGATGGAGGCGGCGCGCGACCACGGCGTGAATCTCGGCTTTTTCGGCGCCAATACCGGCTACTGGCAGGTGCGCCTGGAAAACGGCAGCAACGGCCAGCCTTACCGCACCATGGTCGCGTACAAGTACGACACCTTCGCCAAAGACCCGATGTACAAGACCGATCCGGCGCAGTCGACCTACCTGTGGCGCGAGGCGCCGATCAACCGCCCGGAAGCGTCGCTGGTGGGCGTCATGTACGAGTACAACTCGCTCGACGGCGACATGGTGATGGCCGACTGCCCGCAATGGATCTGCGCCGGAACCGCGTTGCGGCCCGGCTCCGTGCTCAAGGGCATGCTCGGCTATGAAGTCGACAGCATCGCGCCATCCTCCCCGCCTGGCATTGTGCTGCTGGCCTCGTCGCCGTATTCGGGATGCTCGGCCGGTGACTGCCGGGCACACACCACCTACTACACCGCGCCCAGCGGGGCGGGCGTGTTCGGCAGCGGCTCGATGAACTGGAACTGGGGACTGGATGCGTACAACGACGGCGCGCACGGCAATCGCGAGACGGCCGAGGTGAAAACGATCACGCACAACATACTCCAGCACTTCATCAAGCCCTGACACGTTTCATCGCACGCCTGTCGCAATCGGCGCCAGATGCTGGAAGGCATGCAGTCATGAGAAGCGGAACATTGCCTGCGAAGATGGAGATGGCGCGCAAAACTTTGCGCTGCCGCCGGCGTCAGACAGCACATTGTGCTCGATGAGCATGAAGCCGGCGGGGTGTCGGCTTTCTCTGCGTCAGGTGAGGTGGGCATGCCGTTGACGATGATGGATGTGATCGATTCCGCCGTAAAAATCGGGTTGGGCGCCGCGATTTCCGCGTTCGCGTCCTACAAGACCAACAAATCGAACCATCTCAATGAAAAAGACAAGGAAGTGCGCGCGCACAAGATCAAGACCATCGAGATGGTGGCTGAAAAATGCGAGCACTTCATCAACTGCTATCTGAACTTCCGCAACAGGCTGGCCGGAATCCTGAGAAAAAGAAGCACCGACGATGAATTCCTGCTGCCCCAGCCCCTGATTGAAAGCCTGCAGGAGATCGACAAGGATTTGTTTTCTGCGTTGGAAAGCGTGAATACGGCGCGCGCTCGCTTGAGCTTGATGCGTGCCACGCAGGCACAGGCGGAACTGTCGCGGATGATCAGCTTGCTGTCGCGCATACGCAATCCGATCATGCAGGAACACCGGGCTCCCAGCCAATCCGCATTCGACAAGTTCACGCAGGAGATGTCGGATGCGATCAATCATTTCCATGAAGAGCTGGCCAAGCTCTACGAGGGGATCACCTGAGGGTGGCAAAGGCGCATCGCCTCAACGGAATTTCTTCCAGTTCCTCTCGATCTCGCCCAGCTCGATCTCGATCGCCCGGGTGCTGATCATGATTTCGTACAGCGAGAACAGCAGGGATACGACCAGGAATAGCAGGCTGAGGCCGAACACGTATTGCGCGAGCGGGATCACCTCGATGAAAACCAGGAACATCGACAGCGCGCACAGCAGAAAGCTCGATACGCCCATCGCCTGCATGCGGCGGATCAGCGTGACCCGCGTGCGCAGGTTGGCGATCTGGCCGATCACGGCATCGGTCAGGTTTTCCTGATTCTGGCTGTGCAGGTGCCGGATCAGTTGCGTGAGGACGATGAAGCGGTTGGTATAGGCCAGCAGCAGCAGTGAAATGGCCGGGAACAGCAGGGCGGGTGTGGTCAGGGTCATGGAAGGGCAACGGAAAAACGGAAATCGCGCTGCCGCCGCATTTTACCCGCCTAGTATCTTCCTGTGAAACGCCAGATGGTCTTCGATGAAACTGGCGATGAAATAGTAGCTGTGGTCGTAGCCCTCGTGCAGGCGCAGCGTGAGCGGCTGGTTGGCTTGCAGGCAGGCTTGTTCGAATGCCAGCGGCAGCAGCTGGTCTTTCAGGAATTCGTCGCCCAGTCCCTGGTCGATCAGAATCCCTTCGGGGAAAGGCGTGTTGCGCTTTTTCATCAGCTCGCTCGCGTCATGCTCCTGCCATGCCTGCATGCGGTCGCCGAGGTAGTTCGAAAACGCCTTGTGCCCCCACGGGCAGCGCATCGGCGACGAGATCGGCGCGAACGCCGACACCGAGCGAAAGCGGTCCGGGTGGCGCAGCGCCAGCAGCAGCGCGCCGTGCCCGCCCATCGAATGGCCGAAGATGCCGACCTTCTGCTCGTCGGCATTGAATTCCCGCAGGATCAGGTCGCGCAGCTCGATAGCGACATACGATTCCATCTTGAAATGCGCACTCCATGGCGGCTCGGTTGCATCCAGATAGAAGCCGGCGCCGTGGCCGAGCTGCCAGTCGCCGTCGGCACCGGCGACGCCGGTGTTGCGCGGACTGGTGTCAGGCGCCACCAGCATGATGCCGTATTGCGTAGCGAGCCGCTGCGCGCCGGCCTTGATCATGAACGTCTCTTCGTTGCAGGTGAGTCCGGCCAGGTAGAACAGCACCGGCACCATCTGGCTTTTTTCGCCCGGCGGATGGAATACCGAAAACTGCATCGGCAGCCCGATCTTTTCCGAATCGTGCCGGTAGAACGCCTGCACGCCGCCGAATGCGCGATGTTCGCGTAGAACCTCCAGCATCACTCTCCCTTCAGTAGAGAACAACGGAGCGGATCGATTCGCCGCGCTTCATCAGGTCGAAGCCGTCATTGATCTGATCGAGCGACAGGCGGTGCGTGATCAGCGAGTCGATATCGAGCTTGCCTTGCATATACCAGTCGACGATCTTCGGCACATCGGTGCGCCCGCGCGCGCCGCCGAACGCGCTGCCCTTCCACATGCGGCCGGTGACCAGCTGGAACGGCCGGGTGCGGATTTCCTCGCCGGCGCCGGCTACGCCGATGATGACCGACACGCCCCATCCCTTGTGGCAGCACTCCAGCGCCTGGCGCATGGTGATGGTGTTGCCGATGCATTCGAAGCTGTAATCGACACCGCCGTCGGTCAGCTGGACGATGGCATCGACCACGTTGCCGTCCTGCTGCGGGTTAATGAAATGCGTCACGCCGAAGCGGCGTGCGATATCCTCGCGCGCCGGATTGAGGTCGATGCCGATGATCTTGTCGGCGCCGACCATGCGCGCGGCCTGTGCCACGTTCAGCCCGATGCCGCCCAGTCCGAAGATCGCCACGTTGGCCCCGGCTTCGACCTTAGCCGTAAACAGCACGGCGCCGACGCCGGTGGTCACGCCGCAACCGATGTAGCACACCTTGTCGAAGGGCGCGTCGGGGCGGATCTTCGCCAGCGCGATTTCCGGCACCACGATGTGGTTGGAAAAGGTCGACGTGCCCATGTAATGGAACAAGGGCTTGCCGTCCAGGGAAAAGCGGCTGGTACCGTCCGGCATCACACCGCGACCCTGGGTGGCGCGAATTGCCTGGCACAAGTTGGTTTTGCGCGAAAGACAGAACTTGCACTGACGGCATTCCGGTGTGTACAGCGGTATGACATGGTCCCCGGGCCGTAACGAGCTCACCTGCGGCCCGGTTTCGAGCACGATGCCGGCGCCTTCATGTCCCAGTATCGACGGAAAGATTCCTTCCGGATCGGTGCCGGACAGCGTGTAGTAATCAGTATGGCAAATGCCGGTGGCCTTGACCTCGACCAGCACCTCGCCCGCGCGCGGTCCCTCCAGCTCCACGTCGGCCACTTCCAGCGGCGCGCCGGCTTTCCATGCGATGGCGGCTTTTGTTTTCATCAGGCACCTCGTAATCGGATGCCTGATTGGATGGCATTTGCACCGATAGATTCCGATGCGCGGATAGACGGCGATTAAGGTCGATGCATGCCGGCTATGGTTGCTACTCCGCTTCGCGCAACAGCCGCATGCCGACCAGCGTGTAGCGCGTATCGGGATTGTTCCAGTTGCGATACGACGCGCGCGCATACAGTGCCCAGGTATGCCACGAACCGCCGCGCCGCACGCGCACGCTGCCATCGGCCGGGCCTTGCGGATCGTCGAGCGGCGAACCGGCGTAATAGTGTTCGTCGTACCAGTCCGCCACCCATTCCCATGCATTGCCGTGCATGTCATACAGGCCGAAGGCATTCGGCGCGAAGCTGCCGACCGGCGCGGTGAAGGCAAAGCCGTCGTGTCCGGCCAGGGCAAACTGTGTCCACTGCGGCCATTTCTTTTGCGTATCGGCATCGAAGGTGTTGGCGACTTTCAGGAGCGACTGCGGAGCGTCGCCGCTGCAATAGCGTGTACGGCTGCCGGCGCGGGCCGCGTATTCCCATTCCGCTTCGGTCGGCAGGCGGTAGCGCACGCCTTCCCGCTTGCTCAGCCACTCCGCCATGGCCACGGCATCATTCCAGGTGATGTTGACGACCGGATGGTTGTCGTCTTGAGGAAATCCCGGATTGCGCCAGGAATACTTCGGATGGCGGCCGTCGAAGGCATCGCCGCGCGGCGAGGAGCGCGGATCGTAATCCGGGTTGTAGCCATAGCCGCCAGTGCCGTCGGCCACCGACTGCGGCACATAGCCTGACAGTGCCAGGAATTTCTTGAACTGGCCGACCGTTACCTCGTATTGGCCGAGATAAAACGGATGCGTGATGCGCACCCGGTGCACCGGCGCTTCATCGGACAGCTCGACGAAGCGCCGGCGCTCGTACTGCGGATAATCCTTTGCCAGCGCCTCGGGTGTTTCATCGCTTCCCATCAGGAATTCGCCGGCTGGCACCAGTACCAGCCGCATGCCCAGCACGTTATTCCGGTGCGCAGGCAATGCCGCCGGTTCGCCGGCACCGGCGGACGCGGCGATCAGGAGGGCGAGAACGAAGCTGGAAAGGCATTTTTGCATGATGGATCGCAACCGGAAAAAGGGGGAGGCCGACTGGCCGGGAAAGCATACTTTAACGTAAGTGTTGCACTGGAAAACAGGAGATTGGAAAGGTCTGTCTTCAGCCGCTACATAGCGGGTAATGCACCGCTGCATGATAGCGCGCTCCACCTCCGTATTTGAGATTGCGCAAGCGTTGCCATGCCTGGTGTCCTATGTTGAACCGATCGGGAGGCCCACGCGGCGGCACAACGACAGGAGGCGATCATGAACGAGCAGGAGAACGTGCAACTGGTCAGGCAAGGCTATGACGCCTTCAAGAAGGGCGACATTCCGGGACTGCTTCAGCTGTTCGCCGACGACATCGCGTGGACGCTGGACAAGATCGAACAAGTGCCGTTTTCCGGCCAGCGCCGCGGCAAAGACCAGGTAACGGAATTCTTCAAGCTGCTGGATGAAAACATGCATCCGCTGCAATTCGACCCGCAACAATTTATCGCGCAGGATGACAAGGTGGTGGCCTTGGGGCACGCCGTATGGAGCGTCAAGTCGACCGACCGGCGTTTTGAAAGCGACTGGGCGCATGTGTTTTCCGTTCAGAGCGGAAAAATCACCAGCTTCCGGGAATACACCGATACCGCCGCGAGCGCCGCCGCCTTCCGCGAGCCGGGGCCGGATGTGGCAATTTGATTGATATGCGGATTGCATGTCGGATGGCGCTGCCTATACTGAAAGCCGGCGATGCAACGCCGGTTTCTGCAGCGAGAGGAGCCCGTCATGAGACACCGACTTTATTACCTGCTTCCCGATATTGAATGCGCGCGTCGCACGCTGGATGATTTGTTGCTGAGCAGGATAGAGCAGCGATATGTCCATTTCCTCAGCCTGGGCGCGCCGCTTCCGTCCGACCTGCCCGAAGCCAACATCCTTCATCGAACCGATGTGGTGCATGGGGCCGGCAACGGCATGCTGATCGGTGCCGCGCTGGGCCTGGCCCTCGGGGCCTTGCTGGCTATGAATGTCGACCTCGCGTCGCCGTCGGCGGTGGTGGTGGGCACGACGCTGCTGGGCCTGATCTTTGGCGGATGGGCTGCCAGCATGGTCGCGGCCGCCTTGCCCAACACGCGCCTGAAAGCCTTCTACCCCGAAATTGAAAAAGGCAAGGTGCTGATGATCGCGGACATCCCGGCGAGTCGCATCAAGGAAATTGAAAAAGTGCTGGAGGAGCGCCATCCCGAAATGCGCTTCAGCGGCGAAGACCCGCGCATTCCGGCATTTCCGTAACGCTGTCCGGCGCCAAGGGCCGGGGTCGCCGCCGACTCCGGTGGCGGCGTCTTCGAGTTTGCATTGCTGGAGACCGACATGGAACTACACATGCGTTCGCACCGCTGGGATGCGCGTGCGCCGGACTGGACGGCAGCGGTTGCCGCCGGATTCGTCGCCGGCGCAGTCCTGATGGTGCTGGAACTGCTCTGGACGACCAACCTGATGGGGGCCACTCCGTGGACCATTCCGCACAAGATCGCTGCCATCGTGATGGGGCCGGAGGTGGCGCGCACGCACGACTTCAGCATTGCCGTCGTCGGCGTGGCCTTGGTCACCCATTACGTGCTGGGCATCGTGTTCGGCCTGATCCTGGCAGCGGTGATGGCACCGTTTCGTTTCGATTCCAGCTTGGGCATGGCAGTCGCCGTTGGCGCGGTATTCGGGCTGTTGCTGTACCTGCTCAATTTTTACGCGATGGCCCGCGCCTTTCCCTGGTTTATCGACCTGCGCGGCTGGCCGAACCTGATCGGGCATTTGATCTTCGGCATGTCGGCCGCCTTCATGTACTGGAAGCTGGAAGGCGCGCGGTCATCGGCCCGCATCGACGCACTGTAAAAACAACGCGACAAGACAACAAGCAGCGGGCATGACCGTGAGTCGGTAAAACGCAGGCTGCATGCTGCGGAATCTTTCCTTGCTTGCGGCAAATGCAACGTTGCAGTGGGGGCTTCACGCTTGATTTGGATCATTCAACTATTCATAATCGCCGAATAGTCAGAAGGGCTAGGTCATCCCTGGCAGCAACAAGCGAGAAGCAAATGGAAAACGGGAATGCGGTAAGCGAAGCATCGATCAAGGTCATGGTCGACAGCTTTTATGCAGAAGTGCGCAAGGATGAGGTGCTGGGGCCGGTGTTCGAGCACGCATTGCACGGACAATGGGATGCGCACATGCCGCGTATGTATGCATTCTGGTCCACGGTGCTGCTCGGCAGCGGCAGTTTTCAAGGCAACGTGTACGGCAAGCACATGGCGCTGCCCGGCATTACCAAGGAGCACTTCGTTCGCTGGCTCGCGCTGTTCAAGGACACGGTCAACCGGCTCTGGGCACCGGAGGCAGCGCAGGAAGCCATGCTGGTCGCCGACCGTATCGCGGGCAGCCTGCAATACGGATTCTTCGGCAAGCGGCTGGCTTGATAACATAGGCGCCGGCAGCGCCGCTTAACCGGGCGGCGCGTCCTCGTCCGGTTCCTCCGGCTCCTCGTTGTGCAGGTATGAAAAGCGCGGCTTTTGTTCTTCCGCCGAAGGGCGCCGGTCCGCGTACTCCTGTTCCTCGACCACGTCGAGATACTGGCTGCCGTCGATCGGGTGCGTCCTCAGCGTGCCGTCGACGGCGGTTGTGTCTTGCGTTATGTCTTGCGGTGTTTCTTGCCGGGGCGACTGCGTATGTTCATGCTTGTCGCGCAACGGATGCCTGGTCTGCTGTTCCATGACGTCCTCCTTTTCCATCCGACTGCGCACACAGGAAAAGTTCCTTCATTCAGTGCAGGCAGAATAATCCGGCATGCGCGGGAACTGGCAATGTCGCCCTAAAACGTGCCGACGAAGTCGCGCTTGCCAATATTCACGCCATTGTGGCGCAGGATCGCGTAGGCGGTGGTGACGTGGAAAAAAAGCTGCGGCATTCCATAGTGCAAGAGATACGTCATTCCGGAAAACTGTTTTTCCCGCGCCGTGCCGGCGAACACGACGATGTCGCGTTCCTCGCTGCCGTCGATCTGCTCCGGCGTCAGGCTGTCGACAAAGGCGAGCGTCTTGGCGATGCGTTCGCGCAGTTCGGAAAAACTCTGCTCCGTATCTTCATGCGACGGCACCTCGACGCCGGCCAGCCGCGCCGCGATACCCTTGGCAAAATCGGATGCGATCTGGACTTGCCGGGTCAGCGGAAACATGTCTGGGAACAGGCGCGCGCCCAGCAGCGCATCGGGGTCGATCTTTTTTTCGCTGGCATGGCTTTCCGCCTTGTGCAGGATTTCGATCAGGCTGTGAAGCATTTGCCGGATGACGGGAACGGATGCGGTATACATCGAAATGGCCATGGTTTCTCCTCAACGTAGACGATCAGCGATTATAGGCGGACGCTTCAGCGGGCGCTGCGCAAGGTGTCGCGCTGCGCGGTGGCTTGCCTGAGTGCGGCCTCCGCCTGCGCGACTTCCTTTTCCAGCGATTGCTGGCGTGCCCAGTAAGCCTCGTTCAGTCGCGAGCCGCCGCCGACATTGCCGGTGCGTTCACCCGGCAAGGGCTCGATGCCGGCTTGGCGCCGCTTGCGTGCATCTTCCACCAGCATTTCCGCACGGATCACATCCGACGTCGCTTCTTCGAGAGTCTTTTGGCGACCCGTCGCCGGAACCGAATTCACCCGGTTGATCGGCGTCGGCTTGACTTGCGGAGGAATGGCCGGCTTGTTGCGCGATTCCGTGGTCCACGGATTACCCTTGACCGGCGGCTCGACCGTGATCGTCTCGTCGAGCTTTCCGCCCTTGAGGACCTTGTCGGAGTAGACGATACGGCCGTCCGGCATCACCTGGCGATACACGGTAGTGCCGCCTTCCGCGTTTCGCGCCGGTGTCGCGCCGCTGTCGGCAAGGGCCGGCGCGGCGGCGCAGGCGGCAACGATTGCAAGGATGGCGTGCAGGCAGGGTCGTATCATGGGAAGCTCCTTGTCGGTGCAGTGACGGACGGGGTCTGCATAGCATGGCAAGGACCGGCATAGGCGTATTGAAGGCGGTCACGAAAACGTCATTTGGGCGCTACTTTTGTGCGCCGCATTGCCGTCATCATGCTGTCATCTCACCACCGTAGCATGACGATCTCGCATCGACTGATGGAGCGGGGGAACTGAGATGAGCCCAGATATATTGATCATTCGGGATGGCAATGGTTATCGCGTGCTGCACGGGCACCTGCGCCTGGCCAGCGAGCTGAGCCTGCGCCAGGAAATCGTCGTCGATGTGCCAGGCGAGGGGCGGATAAGGGTGGTGCGCACGCGGCAAGGCGATTTCGCCGCCGCCGGCAGCCAGCGCTTGCCCATCCTCAGGCACTGAGACTGTCGTGCTGGTGGCCGGCTTGCTCGACCACGCAGCGATTGCGGCCGCTTTCCTTGGCGCGGTACAGCGCATCGTCGGCCTTCTTGAAGGTGGCCGCCGGCTCAGTCCGGCGCACATGCTCGGCGATACCGATCGAAATGGTGACCCGCAGTTCGGCGCCGATATCGGGAAAGGTCAGCCGTTCCACTTTTTTCCTCGTCCGTTCCGCTGTGATCAGTGCGCCTTCGCTCAAGGTGTCGGTCAGCACCATGACGAATTCCTCGCCGCCGATGCGACCGAAGAAGTCGGTCTGGCGCATGCTTCCCGCCACCGTTGCGGCGACGCTGCGCAATACTGCGTCGCCGGCCGGATGGCCATAGGTATCGTTGATTTGCTTGAACAGGTCGATGTCGACCATGCAGATGCAGAAGACTGAGCCATTACGCAGGCAGCGCTGCGCTTCTTCTGCAATCCGTTCCATCAGGTAGCGCCGGTTGTAGACGCCGGTGAGTTCGTCGCGGATAGCCATGTCGCTGATGCGTTGCAGAGCCACTTCCAGTTCCATATTGCGCTTGGCTAACTCCTGATTGTTGACATGCACCTTGTGCCGCAGGCGGCCGATGTAGCCGGCCAAAAAAGTGAACTGGGCCAGCGTCACCAGCAGCGCCATCCATTGCAGGATCTCGACCTTCAGCACCACGTCGTCGGGACGCTGGCGCAGCAGCAGTGCGATCAGCACCGTGTAGCCGCACAGGATGAACAACGCGAGATAGGCGAAGTCGCGGGTCTTGAAGCGAAACAGGCCGAACAGCAGCATCGACAGCAGCAGCACCAGGTAAGTATTGCGTGCGTCGCCTGAAAAATACATCAGGTTGAACACCACTAGCGTGGCCGCCGCCATCTGCGGAAAGGTCAGGCTGGGGTCGGCCAGGCGCTTGTTCAGTCCGCTGCGAATGATGCAATAGAACATCAGGTTGAGTGTCACCATCAGCGCCGCGTAACGCGTCACGATAGTCGTGCTGAAATACCCCATGCGCCAGCACACCAGCACGAATACGGAATTCATGAGATAGGCGGCAATCCCAAGGAAAAAGCGCTTGAGCCGCAGCTCCTGTTCAGGGTCGTTGCGGGGATAGATTCCGAAGCTATGTGCAGCCATGACGTCTCCCTCGTTGCGCTGTCTGCCGCAGCGCCGAGCGCTCGTCGCGGGCCAAAAGTGACATGCGCAGGTTAACTTTTGGTATGGATTTATTTATATCCAAATGGTAATCCATTAGACACTATTCAGTCTGCAAAGAAAGCAGCCATTTCCCACCCATCTCCGCGCGTTGCCGCGCTGCGTCGGCATGTCTTTCATGCACGCTAGCCTGTGCAAGGGCGATCATTCTTCTTTCCGGAAAAATTTGTCCTTCACTTCCAGTTACATGACGCTGTGCACCTTGCGTGCGCTCAACGCGGCAAAACGGCTGCGGCGTACATTAGTTCCATGCCCGGAAAGGTTGTTTGACATTCATAAACAAAGACAGGCGGATAGAGATGATCAACTTTATCGTGGTGGGGAAATGCAAGCGCGTCGTATCCGCAGTGCTGCTGGCGCTGCGCAGTTTTACCGATGCCAAATGCGTCGTAATCGGATCGGAAGCGACTGCGGTATTGCGCTGGTCGTCGCTATGCAAACGGCAATTCACCATGGATATGCAGGGAAGCGACGACGGACGTTTTGTGCAAACCGTCCATGCCATCGTCAAGCGCACGCCGCACGTGGTGCTAATCCCTGCCGATTGCGATGCCATCCGGCTCGTCAACCGGGTGCGCAGCCAATTGCCGCTGCGTGTGACGCCGATCCCGGACCTGGCCACGCTCGACATGTTCGACAATAAATGGCTGTTTTACCAATTCTGCACCCGGCATGGCTTGCCGGTGCCTGACACGCGTTTCGTCAGCGCGAAGTCGGCCCTTGATTACGATGCCATCGCGGCGGAATTCGGCGTGCCGTTCGTGGTCAAGCCGCTCAACCAGGCTGGTTCGACCGGCGTCCAGATCATTCGCAGCAAGGCCCATTTCGAGACTGCCATCTTGCATGATGACGGCTACGACTACGGTCCGCTGATCGTGCAACGCTACATCGACGGCAAGGATATCGACGTCAGCTTTTTGGCCATCGGCGGGCGGCTGTGCGCCTATGCGGTCCAGCAAAGCGCGCCCTCGGAAATCGTCTTCGTATCGCATGCCGAACTGGAGGCCCTGACTGCAAAGCTGTGCCATGCCGGCGCCTACCACGGCGTCATGCACGTCGATGCGCGCATCGATGCCGCCAGCGGCAAGGTCTATCTGATCGAATCCAATCCGCGCTTCTGGGCCACCTTGACCGCGTCGGTCTGGTGCGGCCTGAACTTTGTAGCGGAAAGCATTGTGCAGGCGCCGCGCACCAATGGCGTGCTGTGCCTGACGTCGGGCGCCGCCAATACTCGCCATCCGCTGCTTCGTCCGGCCGCATGGCGACAGCTCGTCGGCGATGTCGGCTGGCGCGGCAGGTTGTTGCGCGCCGTTGCCTTCGACTTGCCGACCTTGCGGGATTTTGTGCGGGAACTGCCCGTGGCGGGCATGCGCTTCCTGTCTAGGCGGACAAGCATGCTTCTCAAGGGGCCGGACTCCATGACGGCAATAGCGGAGTTGCACGGCAACCCAATCGACGGCGCGGCGCGCTGATCAGCGGATTCGCTGCGCCGCAACACGGCCATTCCAGTATTTTCATTTCATTATCCGCTACGGCTGCCTTGGCAGTCGTAGCCGGCATCCCGATCGATCGCCAGATCGTCATTTTTCTATTTGTGGGAATGTCTGTCGTTTTTCTTACGATTAGAGTGGTTTACCCACAAATGAAACAAAGAGATTGTCACAAATTGCAACACTGCAATACTATGTGTTAATTGGTACACTTGGTTGCAAAAGCGTTGCTGATTTTTTCAGAGTTTTATGCTCGCGTGCTAACAGTACCGTTTGGGTGGGAGACGAATTAATGAATATTAAAAAGATCCGTATTGGACAACGGCTTGCCCTCGGTTTTGGCATAGTCATCGCCTTGTTGATCATGCTGGCGGGGCTGGCGTATTTCCGCATCATGAGCCTCAACAGCGAAATGAATTTCATGGTCAAGGATCGCTATCCGAAGACCGTGCTGGCCAACGGCATCAAGGCCGATGTCAGTGAAACCACGCGCAACATGCTCAACGTACTGGTCATGACCGATCCGGGCCAGATGAAAAAAGAACTCGCCAACATCGAGCAAAAGAACAAGAGCATCGACGAGTCGATCGCCACCTTAAGCAAGATCATCACCACGCCCAAAGGCGTGGAGTACGTCAAGGCCATCACCGAGCTGCGGGACAAGTTCGTGCCGGCACAGACCAAATTCGTCGCCCTCGTCAACGACGACAAGAAGGACGAGGCGATGGTGAAACTGATGTTTTCGATCCGGCCCCTCCAAGCCAAGTACTTCGAGCAGATCGACGGCTTCATCAAGTACCAGAATAGCGAGATGGAATCCTCCGGCGCCGAATCATCGGAAGCGGCCAAGCGCACCGAACTCCTGATCATGGCGCTGGCAGTCGTCGCCAGCGCCATCTCGGTACTAGTCGGCTTTCTCGCTACCCGCAGCATTACCCGCCCGCTCAATGAAGCAGTCGACGTCGCCAAGCGCGTGGCTGATGGCGACCTGACCAGCGACATTCAGATCAAGACCCAGGACGAGACCGGCGAGCTGATGCAGGCGCTCAAGGACATGAATGAAAGCCTGGCGCGGATTGTCGGCGAAGTGCGCGGCGGCACCGACAACATTGCGATGGCATCGAGCGAGATTGCCAGCGGCAATGCCGAACTGTCCGCCCATACGCAGGACCAGGCTAGCTCGCTGCAGGAAACGGCGACCTCGATGTCGTCGCTGACCGACACGGTGCGCCAGAACGCCGACAACGCGCGCCAGGCCAATCAGCTGGCCGCTTCCGCATCGGAAGTGGCGGTCAAGGGCGGTGACGTGGTGTCGCAGGTGATCGACACGATGGGTTCGATCAACGCTTCGTCCAAGAAGATTGTCGACATTATCGGTGTCATCGACGGCATCGCGTTCCAGACCAATATCCTCGCGCTCAATGCCGCCGTGGAAGCTGCACGCGCCGGCGAGCAGGGCCGCGGATTTGCGGTGGTTGCCGCCGAAGTGCGCAATCTGGCGCAGCGCTCGGCGTCCGCCGCCAAGGAGATCAAGACCCTGATCGGCGACTCGGTGGAAAAGGTCGAGGTCGGCAGCAAGCTGGTCGGACAGGCGGGCATCACGATGGATGAGGTCGTCAACAGCGTCAAGCGCGTGACTGACATCATGGGCGAGATCACCGCCGCCAGCCAGGAGCAGAGCCTGGGTATCGAGCAGATCAACATGGCCATCAACCAGATGGATGGCGTGACGCAGCAAAACGCCGCTCTGGTGGAAGAGGCGGCCGCTGCGGCGGAATCCATGCAGGATCAGGCAGCCACGCTGGCGC
This sequence comes from Noviherbaspirillum autotrophicum, assembly GCF_000818395.1. Taxonomy (GTDB): domain Bacteria; phylum Pseudomonadota; class Gammaproteobacteria; order Burkholderiales; family Burkholderiaceae_D; genus Noviherbaspirillum; species Noviherbaspirillum autotrophicum. The sequence goes on from NZ_JWJG01000028.1 coordinate 3,393,537, forward strand.
GCCTGGTCAGCGTGTTCAAGGTCGGTGGCCAGCATGCGGCCACCCGGCCGTTACCGGAGCAATCCGTGCCATCCGCAACGGCAAAACCGGCTGCGGTTCGAATTGCTGAATCGGCGTCCGGCGCACTGCAACAAGTGCGCGCCAAGGCGGCCAGCAGCGACGAATGGGAAGAGTTTTAAGGTAGTTCGTTCGGCACAGTTGTGACAAAAAAATTTGCAGGAAGACGGGTCAGACGTCGATTCAGCGAATTCACTAAATAGACTAATGGGAGGCAAGATGAAATTCGGTATGCGTATCAAGCAGTTGTTGATTGTGGGTGGCCTTGTGGCCGGTTTTTGCCAGGGAGCGTCGGCAGCGGAAGTGGCCGGCGTCAAGTTCGAAGACGCCGTCAAGGTCGGCGGCAAGGAACTCAAGCTGAACGGCGCCGGCACGCGCGCCTGGGCTGGTCTCGTCAAGGTGTATGCCATCGGCATGTATCTGACGGAAAAGAAAAATACTCCTGCCGATGTCCTGGCAATGACGGGGCCGCGCCGTATGAAACTGGTCCTGCTGCGCAAGGTCAACAATGAAGAATTGGGGCAAGCCTTCATGGACGGCCTGAACAAGAATTCCGACAAGGCTGAAAAATCGAAATTCGTCGATCAGACGGTCAAAATGGGCGAGGTCTTTGCGTCGATCTCCGACCTGGACAAGGGTTCGGTCATCGTCACCGATTACATCCCGGACGTCGGCTTGCAAGTGTATGTGAACGACAAGAAGCTCGGCGAGCCGATGACCGGCCTTGCATTCGCGAACGCGTATTTCAAGATCTGGCTGGGCGACAAGCCGGCCGACAGTTCGCTGAAGGAAAAGCTTCTCGGCAATTGATCGCGGCGGAGCGCCGCGCCAGGCCGAAAGCCGCACAAGCCATCCTGCACAACGGGATGGCTTTTTTCTTTTGGGGCGCAGCTTAATGAAAGCGTATGTTCCCCATGCCAAACAAGCCAATCAAGCCGATCACGATCAGGTACAGCGCAACGATGTAGTTGAGCAGCCGCGGCATGATCAGGATCAGGATGCCAGCGATAAGCGATGTCAGTGGAACGATGGACAGATGCAATGACATGTTGTTCCTTTCTGCAGCCGGATGGGCTTGCGATTCCAGTATAGGCGACTAAAATAAATCCAAGTCAGTGTGTAGTTGCATCTGCGGGAGCGGATTCGGTGAAAGCTGATGGCCCCTGACAAAGGGCAGAGATCATGTTGAGGAACAACCCGTTGACGCATGATCACGAAGAGCCGCGATGTTGATTGTCGTCGGCTCCCGCGCATACAATCTCGTCGCTGGGCGCGATGACCGGCCCGATACCTGTACTGGTATCGGGCCTTTGTTTTTGGACAATCGCAAAGCGCGCAGTTCTTTGCAACTGAAAAAATGACAAGGCGTGAATGAAAAAGATGTGTCAAGCTGCAGCACTGCTTCTGCCGGGCGTGCTTGCATTCTCGTGTAACGCGGCACCGCTGCCGTTATGGGAAGTCGGTGCCGGGCTGGGTGTAATCAGCGTGCCCGATTACCGCGGCTCCGATGTGCGCAGCAATTATGTGCTGCCGGTACCGTACCTGATCTATCGCGGGAAAGTCCTCAAGGCCGACCGCAACGGCGTACGCGCCGCGCTGTTCTATAACGATGTACTGGAAGTCAATCTAAGCCTGAATGGCACGCTTCCCGCCAATAGCAAGGACAATCCGTTGCGGCGCGGCATGGCTGACCTGAAGCCGACGGTCGAAGTCGGGCCGACGCTGGATTTCAATCTGTGGCATTCGGACGACACCAAGAAGAAACTCGATTTGCGCCTGCCGGCGCGCGCCGCAATCACGCTGCAATCCTCACCCACGATCATCGGCTGGCTGTTCTCGCCTAACCTGAGCTTGAATGCGCGCGACCCGGCTGGCATGGTAGGCTGGAAGGGCGGTTTATCGGGCGGGCCGATTTTCGCCACGCGCCGCTACAACGGTTACTTCTATTCCGTCGCACAGGACGAAGCGATTACTGGTCGACCCGCTTACGCCGCGCCGGGCGGTTATGCTGGCACACAAGTGACTATATCGTTGTCGAAACGGTTTTCACGCTACTGGGTGGGCACGTTCCTGCGCTACGACAATCTGTCCGGTGCCGTTTTCAGCGACAGCCCGCTGCTGCAGCGGCACAGTACCCTGTCCGCTGGTATTGCCGTTTCCTGGGTGTTCGGTGCTTCATCGACCCTGGTGGAAGCACCGGAGTGAACTATCGCGCCCTTGACTGCGCCGGCTATGCGTGTCGGAAGCAGCGAAATCCCAGTGACAACGCTGCTTTGCTATCGCTTATTTCGCAACGAGGGTGCGCCAGGAGGCGGTGGCGAGCAGGGCAATGAAGAGTGCGATCGCCGCCTTCATCGCCAGCATGGCGGGACTGATCCAGCCGCCGCACGGTGCGACGCTCAGGGTCCAGCTGGCATTCGGCACTTGCACTGCGCGGTTCACCGGGTCGATCAGCGGAGTGCTAGACGACGACACAATCATCTGCCTGCGCCCGGTATCGGGATGAACGCGCCAGAGCGCGTAGTCGTATCCGCGTTCCACCAGTGCCGGCAGGCGCGCAGGGCCAAGCAAGCCGGGAAAATGGATCAAGACGATAACGAAGCCCCAGAACCGGCGCTGGCCTTTTTCATCGCGCAAATACACCGGCAGGCGGCCTGCTGCGCCTTGTCCGCCTTGCACCAGGTTGAACGGGCCGGCCAGGGTGAGCTTGCCGGTTTCGCGCGCCAGGAAGGCTTCCTTGTCGCGCTCCGGATCGGTCAGCAAGTTGTGGCCGAGCGCTTTTTCATTTCCAGCCAAGGGGGAAATGTCGCTGACCACGCCGCCCGGCGCCAGTTCCAGCGCTGCAATGCCGGGATAAAAGGAGCGCAATGCGGCGGCGGTGGTGGCGAAATCACGCCTGTTGCCATGATTCAGTTCGATCATGGTCGCCAAGGCATAGGTGGCGGACAAGGCATTTTCGATGTTCATCTGCAGCGCGAGGGCATATTCGCCCGCCAGGTTCGAGACGCGGCTGCGTTCCTGCTCGATGCGGCTGGTTTCGGTAAACCAGATGAGCACTGCTGCGGCCAGGGCGCAGACGATGAAGACGATAGCGGTACTTGTCGGCGATCGGCGGTAGGCGATACTGTTGGCAGGCTGCATGAAGCCCAATCGAAAAAGATGCGCCGGTATAAAAGCCCGCCTTATCGCAGGCAGGGCAGGTTCACCGGTCCTATGTTAACTACCCGTAGTGCGTGGTTGTGCGCGAGTGCGAGTGGAATCTTTCGCGGCGCGGCGATGTCTACTCCGGGTATTCCATTATCGGACAACCGAGGCAGATCATGGTGAATGTGAAGCATACTCCGGATAACCAGAGCAAGGCAGGCGAAAAGACCGAGGCTGAGGTCAAGTCGTTCGATGGCCAGGCCGGCCGCAGCAAGAAGAGCAGCCACGATACGATGAGCCACCTGAAGGCGAATTCGCACGAGGGGGCAGGTGGCGGCAAGAAGCAGCACCGCCACCATTGAGATCATTCGCGCGGCGCGCCTGACGAGGAGTAAGCTAGCGCGGCCTGATCGCATTCCATGCAAGGCCGATCCACTCGTGCAATGCGTAGTGGGCGCGGGATATCCCCTCGTCGCTGGGCAGGAAGTCGGTCGCCTGCAGCGGGCTGTGGCTGCGTAGCGAAGCGGGAGCGGCGACCACATCGAGGCCGGTTTGTGTGAACAGCGTTTGCGCACGCGGCATGTGCATGGCATCCGTCACCAGCAGAATCCGTTGCACGCCTGCTGCTTGCAGGATGGCTGCCGAGAGCACAGCATTTTGCCGCGTATCGTCGGAGCCGCCCTCGACCCAGCGCACTGGCACGCTGAAATCCTCGCGCAGGCTGCGTGCCATGATGGCCGCTTCCGATTCGGCTGCGCCATCCGGTGCCCCGCCCGACACCAGCACCGGCAGCCCCGTTTCGCGGTACAGCTGCGCGGCGTAGCGCAGCCGCACGAGAGGAATGGGCTTCGGGGTGTCACGACCGCCATATTCCGGCGCATTCCTGATGCGGCCACCGCCGAGCACGACGATCGCCTGCGCGCCGGCGTGTTGTGCCGACATCAAAGAGGAGCTGCGGTGTTCGAGCGGTGCCACCAATAACAGCGCGCCGGCGGGCGTACTGATGACTGCCAGGGTAACCAGCGCGAAGGCGCTTATAGCGCGGCCTAGGCGCGGCCGACGAGTGTGCAGCAGCAATCCAATCGTGCACAGCAGGATCAGGTTGAGCGGGGGCAGCAACAGGGCACTTACGGTCTTGGTGACAATCAGGCTGAGATTCATCTTCAGTTATCAAATAAACAGGATTTGCGGCAGGGAAGCGACAGGCCACTGCCTGCCTTCTATTTTATTGCTTATGGGCAATGACGCTTCAGCTGGTCAAAGGTACAATCGGTTGACCCGGAATCATTCGGGGATTCAGATTTTACGGAGACTACATGAAACACTTGCTCAATCGCCTGATTTTTGCCGCTGCAGCGTTCATCGCCGTGGCCCCCGCCATGGCCGCTTCCGACAAGGGTTCGGCTGAAGAAGCGACCGCGCTGGTCAAGAAAGTGATCGCTTATTACAAGGCCAATGGCAAGGAAAAGACATTCGCCGCCATCAATGCGCAAAACCCCGATTTCAAGTTCAAGGACCTGTATGTGTTCGGCAGCACCGCGAAGGAAGGCATGCCGCTGAGCGCGCACGGCGCCAATCCGAAGATGGTCGGCAAGGACATGGGCATGCTGAAAGATGCGGAAGGCTTTCCTTTCGCGAAGCGGATTATCGAAATCGCGACCTCGAAAGAGGGCAAGGGCTGGGTCGATTACAAGTGGCCCAATCCGGTGACCAAGGCGATCGAGGCGAAGAGCACTTATGTCGAACGTGTCGACGACGTGTATTTTGCGTGTGGCATCTACAAGTAAGCGTCTAGGGCGTCATTGGCCCTTGAAAAAGCCGCATGTAACAGACATGCGGCTTTTTTTACGTCCGCGCACTCACCATGCGATGCCGTCGAGCTGTTCGAAGATGTCGCGGAAGATGAGCTTGACGCGCTGCTTTTCCATCACGTTGAATTTGTCCGATTGCAGTACTTCATCGAGCGTCAAGCGCGCGGTATTCATTTTCTTGAGATCGGCGCCAAAGGTTTCGGAGCTGCGCTCGGACAGCTTGACGTGGCCCCTGACCTTGTCGGCGTGGTCCGTATAGGTTTGCGATTCGGTGAACAGGCGGCCCGACGGCGTCTGCAGCAGGCCGAAGTGTTCGTTTTCCCACAGGATGATCGGGGCATTGGTTTTTTGCGCGGTGGTGGCAAAACCGGATGCCGTGTCATGCAGGGTATCGCCGCCGCCGACTATCGAATGGATGAACACGCGCCGGCCGGATTCGCGCAGCAGATCGAAGCAGGCATTGTCGATCAGGTAAGCCATCAGCGGCGAAAAGGTGTTGGCGCCGTTGTCGACCACGCAATTGCCATCCGCTTCCAGGATATCCATCATCAGCGCATCGAAGCGCTTCGGCTCGATGGTGCGGGCCTCGGTCATCACCGCAATATGCTTGACGTTCAATGCCTTGTAGCGCGAAAACGTCGTGTTTTCCTGGTCCGTGTCATAGCAGCGCAGCGCGTCGGGCGCCTTGGCTTTGACCCATTGTGCAAGGATAGTTGAAACCAGCGTCTTGCCGACGCCGCCTTTGCCTTGCAGCACGAAATGAACGGTGTTTTGCATGCGGTTATCCTCGGTCTGCGACGTGGGCTGCCTGGAGGCGGTTTCTGCCGCACTGGGCGCGGAAGGCGTATCGTCTTGCTGCGAAGCAGGATGATCAACAGAATCTTCTTGCGGGCGGCGCAGAATCGATTTCAACATTGATATTTTCATATCAAGAAGACCTCCCTTTAGGCAACGAAATGAGCAGTAAGAAGGGCATTGTGGCGGGAGTAATTCCAAGCGTCAACGCCGCCGTCGGGACGAAGGCGTTAAGGAATGGATTTAGAGGGTTTGTTCCTAAAAATAAACCTCGCTGCAGGGGTTACCGGCATGAACTAGCGGTCTGGTTTAAGTACTAATATTTGTCAACGTGTCATCCGGATAACCAGCATCAGGCGGGAGCAGTCATGCACAGGGAAAATCCATCTACGCTACACTCATTGCCAGCCAGTCACGGGCTGCACGATCTTTCTTTTGATCAGCAGTCAGCCGACGAGCCGCCGGCGCCGGATATGCCGGATATCTCCAGCGAGGCCGGGAGCATGTTCGGCAAGCACAAGGGCAAGCTGGCCGTCGGCGCGGCCGCGATGCTGGGCATTGCCATCTTCTACAAGTGGCGCGAACACCGGCTGGCCAAGGATGACCCGGAAGAATACGCGCGGCTGCAGCGCCTGAAGCAAGCCGTCAAGAATGAAGAAAGGACGCACCAGGAACCATGAGCAAGCCACTCAAGATTGATTTTGTTTCCGACGTATCCTGCCCGTGGTGTGCCATCGGCTTGAAATCTCTCGAGCACGCGTTGCAGCAAGTCGGCGACGGTATCAGCGCCGAACTGCATTTCCAGCCGTTCGAACTCAATCCCCAGATGCCTGCGGAAGGGCAGGACATCGTCGAGCACTTGACCGAAAAATACGGCATCACGCCGGAGCAGGTGCAGCGCAACAGCGACCTGATACGGGAACGCGGCGAATCGGTCGGTTTCGAATTCCGCATGGAGCGGCGCAACAGCGTCTACAACACCTTTGACGCGCACCGCCTGCTGCACTGGGCCGAACTGGAGGGGCGCCAGCGGGAGCTCAAGCATGCGCTGCTGCGCGCCTACTTTACCGAGGGCGACAATCCCGCCTCGCACGAGGTGCTGGCGCGGCTGGCCGGCGAAGCCGGGCTGGATGTGGAGCGCGCCCGTGACGTGCTCGCCTCCGGCGCCTATGCCGAGGAGACGCGCGCGCAAGAGCGCTTTTACCTGGAGCAGGGCATCCATTCGGTGCCGGCGGTAATCATCAACGACCGCTACCTGATTTCGGGCGGGCAGCCGGCCGAAGTGTTCGAACAGGCCTTGCGGCAGGTGGCGGCGCAGGCGTGACACGCTGAAGCACTAGCCGGAGTCACGGCAATCGGCATGCGTACGCGAGCGTGCCTCTGTATCAGGCCAGCGCCAATGTGCCTGTCATCGGTTTCGCGAACAGATATCCCTGCTGATACCGGATGCCGAATCCGTACAGCGTATCCCGTTCCCCTTCCGTCTCCACGCCTTCGGCGACCAGGGTAATGCCCAGCTGCCCCGCAGTGAGCGCGATGCCGCCGACGATGGCTTGCCGCACTGGGCTTGCATGGATATTGCGCGTCAACTCCATGTCGATTTTGAGCACATGCGGTTGGAATTGCGCGAGCAGGTTCAGGCCCGCATAGCCTGCGCCGAAGTCATCGATCGCCGTCAGGAAGCCGCGCTTGCGGTAATCATTGAAAATCCCGATCAGATGATCCGAGTCGTCCACCCGCTCGCCTTCCGTCACCTCGAACATCAGCCGGTCCGATGGAAAGCCGAAACGCTCGCACGCTTCCAGCGTCGACCGGATACAGGCTTCCGGCCGATAAATCGCATTCGGCAGGAAGTTGATGCTGAGGCGGCACTGGTCCAGCTTCTGCAACCCGAGCCCCGCCGCCAGTTCGATTGCCTTGACGCGGCACGCCTGGTCGAAACGATAACGGTTTTCGTCGTTCACCTTGGCGAGGATATTTCCCGCTCCTTCGCCATTGATGCCGCGCACCAGCGCCTCGTAAGCGAACGGGCGCATGGTGTCGAGGTCGAGGATGGGCTGGAACGCCATGGTGAAATCGAAGCCCAGCGTCTTCGGGTTGCGGCACTCTTCACAGCCGGCGCTGCGAAACGGTTGGGGGAAGGTGACGGGCATGATGTGGATTTTTAATTCATTGATTGGCAGCGGTATCGCATGCCCACATCGTAGCGGAGATCGGAAAGGTGGATCTCGCAAGAAGAAGGCCCGATTGGCCTTTAATCGCATTTTTAGGGCGGCGCAGGAAAACGCAGAACTACCGCCCCTTGCTGCATCCGGCGCATGGCATCATGCACGGTTACAGGGGCAGCCAGTCGGCCTGCATGCGCTGCGCAAATGCTTCGGAGGTGAGCGGCTTGCCGTAGAAATAGCCCTGCGCCATGTGGCAATTGCGCATCGTCAGGTAGGCGGCCTGTTCTGCGGTTTCCACGCCTTCGGCGATCACTTGCAGGTGCAATCCCTTGGCCATGCCGATGATGGCGTCGGCAATGGCCATGTCGTCCTGTTCCTTGCCGATGCCGCAGACAAAGGAACGGTCGATCTTCAGCACATCGACCGGAAACCGCTTCAGGTAGGACAGGCTCGAATAGCCGGTGCCGAAGTCGTCGATCGACAGGCGCACGCCCATGTCCGACAGCCGCTGCAGCGTCGCCATGTTTTCGCCGCTGGGCTGCATCAGGATGCTTTCGGTGATTTCCAGGTCGAGCAGGTCGGCGCGCACGCCGTACTCGCGCAGGATTTGCTCGACCATGCCCGACAGGCCGAGCTGGGACATCTGGCGCGTCGACAGGTTGACGGCCATGCCGAGGTCGCCCCAGCCGGCCGCTTGCCAGCGCTGCAGCTGCGCGCACGCTTCGCGCAGCACCCACTCGCCGATCGGCAGGATCAGTCCGGTCTCTTCGGCAATCGACACGAATTCGAGCGGCGACACCAGCCCGTGATCGGGCTCGCGCCAGCGCAGCAGCGCCTCGGCCGACAGGATGCGTCCGCTCGCCATGTCCACCTGCGGCTGGTAGTGCAGCTCGAACTCGCCGCGCGCCAACGCCTGGCGCAATTTGTTTTCCACCGTCAGCCGGCGCTGGATCGCCACGTTGAGTCCCTGGGTAAAGAACTGGAAGTTGCCGCGCCCGCTTTCCTTGGCATGGTACATCGCGGTATCGGCGGCGCGCATGAGCGTATCCGCATCCTCGCCATCGGCCGGATAGATGCTGATGCCGATGCTGCCGCCCGCATGCAGCTCATGCCCCTCGACTTCGATCGGCGGCGCGAATGCCTTGAGGACCTTATCCGCCACCAGCGCGGCTTCGTTCGGCTGCGCTACCGGCGACAGGATGATGACGAACTCGTCGCCGCCGATACGCGCCAGCAAGTCATCGCGCCGCAGGCAGGACTGCAGCCGCCTTGCCACCTTCTGCAGCAGCACGTCGCCGATATGGTGGCCGAGAGAATCGTTGATGCGCTTGAAATTGTCGAGGTCGATGAACAGCAGCGCCACCAGGCCCTGCTGGCGCTGCGCATGGAGAATCGCCTGGCTCAGGCTGGAGCGCAGCAGCAGGCGGTTGGGCAAGCCGGTCAGCGCGTCGTGATGCGCAATGTAGCTGATGTGCTCTTGCGCCTGATGCCGTTCGATCGCGATGCCCGCCATATGCGCGGCCACACCGGCCAGGTACAGGTCGCCCGACTGCGGCTTGCGCGGCTCGCGGTAATACATCGCGAACGAGCCGAGCACCGTTCCCCGCGACGAAAAGATCGGCGTCGACCAGCAGGCGCGCAGGCCGAACTGTGCCGCTGCGGTACGGTAGCCGGCCCACAGTTCGTCTTGCATGATGTCGGTGACGATCACAGGCTTGCCGAAGTACATCGCAGTGCCGCAAGAGCCGGCCTGCGGCCCGATCGGCTCGCCATTGAATGCGTTGATGTAGTCGAAAGGCAGGTTGGGGGCAGTGCCCTGGCGCACGTGCACGCCCTCTTCGTCGAGCAGCAGGACCGAGCCGTACATGCCGGACGTTTGTGATTCGATCAGGCGGATCAGCTTGTCGAGGATGCCGTCCAGCGGCGCGCCGGCGGCAATCATTTCCAGCACTTCGTTTTGCCCGTGGCGCAGCAAGTCTGCTTTCTTGCGCTCGGTGATGTCGCGCGCGATGGCCGTGAAATAATAGCGGTTTGAAAGATGGAACTGGCCGATCGAGATTTCGAGCAGGAGCTCATGCCCATTCCGATGGAGGGCGTGGGCTTCCAGGCTGGCTTCGGAAGGGGACTTGTCGCTGCTGTTTTGCATCAGCAAGGCCTTGCGCCCATGCCACAGGCAGTCGGGAATCAGCGTGCTTAAAGGCTGGCCAAGCAATTGCGCTGCCGGGTAACCGAAAATTTTCTCGACGGAAGGATTGACGTAGACGATCATGTTGCTTTCGTCAACGGTGACGATGGCATCGCTGGCTGCCGCCGTGACGATGCGATAGCGTTCCTCGCTTTCGCGCAATGCCTGTTCCACCCGCCGGCGTTCGCTCAAGTCCACTACGAAGGCGATGCCATTTTCTTGCGACCCGGTGAAAAATGTCCCGCCGATCAAGACTTGCACGCGTTCGCCGCTATCGCGGATGAACTCCTTTTCGTAGGGCATCGCACTGCCGGTGCGCATCAATTCATCCATCGCCTGCCGGTCGGCATCGAGATATTCCGGCGGCGTGAAATCGCACCACCTGATCATCTTCGACAGGAGGGTATCGCGGGAATGGCCGATGATGCGGCAGAACGCATCATTCGCATCGGTAACATAGCCATGGATATCCCAGCAAAATATTCCGATGACGTTCGAATCGGCAAGACGTCTGACGAGGGCTTCGTTTTCGCGCAATCTGGTAATCACAGACTTGCTCCATGCGTGCCCGCAACAGTCCGCAAGATCGGACCGCCGCAGACACTCAGTAGATTATAGGCCGCCTGCAGGACATCTGAATCCGATATTGTCGATGCCGAAGCCGCCAGGCGGCTCCGGCATCGCGGTTAATCGATTACAGGCCGAACAGGATCGTCGAGATGTAATCGTAGATTGGATAGACTGCATAGCCCGGTAATTGCCAGCCGATCACGTCGAAATGGTCGTACTGGTTGTAGTAGCCGAGATAATTCCAGGCGCCGCGCACCGAGGTGCCGTCGTAGTAGCGCATCGGCTGTCCGGCCGGCGACTTCATGCTGATCGTGTTGACCACGCCGTCGTTGGCGAACCAGTTGCTGTCGATAATCACGCGGCTCGGATCGGTCTGCGTATACGACCCCATGCCGCGCACGAAGAGCGACGGCACTACCCATTCGCCGGCCGTGTTCTTCATAAAGAAGATCATGTCGTCGCGCGCGTACTGGTAGCTGGAGCTCTGGAACGGCGCAATGAGGCGGTCGGTCGAGTTGCAGCACCAATGCCCCTGCTCGGTCGCCTTGCTGCCAATCGAGTAGTAGTACACGTTGGACGAAGTCTTGACCCAGTTGTTCAGCTCCTTGGCGCCATCCGGGCCAAGCTCCCACTGTGCCGAATCGCGGTTGGACAAGGACCAGAACGGCGCGCCCTTGATACGGTCGAGGAATTGCCAGAAGGTTTCGGTCGGCTTTTGCGCCAGGCCATACTGTTCCAGGCGGAACTTGTAGATCGGATTACTGCTGCCGCCCAGTCCGGCCACTTCGACGATCTTGCCGGCCCATTCGGATACTCTAGGCACATAATCGATGATCACGTCGCGCAAGGTGGTACCGTTTTGCGGGGTGGAGATGGTGGTGGCGCTTTTGACCCAGCCGATCTTGCCGCCGGTATAGAGTTCGCTGCCGCCCTCGTCGCCGTTGGGCGAACCGTTTTCCAGCAGCTGAATCAGGGTGCGCACGGTTTGCCCGCCCTGGCTGTGCGACACCAGATGGATTGGGTGGGCCGCATCCCACTGCGGATACAGTGCGACCGGGTAGTGGTTCGGGTTGTTGTTGGGATCGGCGGCCCAGCATTTCCCGGCCGGCTTCTGGATCTTGCCGTAGGAGGCGAATTGCGCGGTGCGCTTGGCACCGTAGTCGGCGCAGCCGCCCTTGATCTGGTAGTACAGCTCGACGGCGCGGTCCCAGTTCGAGCTGACCGGGCCGACGGCAGCGGTATACACCTGGTGGCTGCCGTTGTACGTCTTCATGTGGGCTTCGACATCATTGAAGCCGCCCCAGTACTTGAAGCCGGTGCCCTGCAGGTCATCAGGACCGAAGCCGAGGAAGCCGTGCACCAGCACGACAGGATCATTGTTGGCCGCGAACGCCGCATGCCCCGCCATGAATGCGGATATGGCAACCGTTACTTGCGCAAGTAACCCGACTGCACGCTTGAATGCAAACGCCATCTTGCTCTCCTTGATTGGGATAAATGCTGCTTTGTGCAGCCGGCTCTGTTGACCGAGCCTTTATCAACGCCCACTTGCAAACAAGATGCTTTCGCTATCCCGGTTGTCGAGTGCGGAAGAAAGATGGCGATGTGCAAGGGGGCTGCAAGGATGGCGCGAGGACTCGTGCAAGTCTCATGGTGTTGTCTCCTGAGTGAATCGGCGATGGTTTTATTATTTTTTTAACAGCTACGCACTTGAACGAACGCTTTCCACTGCACACGAACAAGTCTGAATGATTTCACCATATCTAGAGTGCATCCTCGACATCTCCTGCCGATTCACCAAGCCAACGCATTGACATCGCAAGCCAATATTACTTGCATAGCAACAATGACATAAAAAATTGTGTTATCGGAATTAATTAAAAAACAACTTATTTCCTTTAATTAACGACGCCGTGGCAAAGAGGCATGCCTGTCGTTATACTGTTTTTATATACAGTATTTCATAACACCATGCCCACCGCATCCCCACCGCCGCAAGCCCTACCGGACTACGCCGAGCTGCAGTGCGTAACGAATTTCACCTTCCTGCGCGGCGCCTCGCATGCGGAAGAGATGGTCATCCGCGCGGCTGCCCTCGGCTACACGGCACTGGCCATTACGGATGAGTGCTCGCTGGCAGGCGTGGTGCGGGCGCATGTCGCAGCCAGGCAGATGGCACTGCAGCTGATCATCGGCAGCCAGTTCCGGCTGGTGGACGAGGACGGCAACCCGGCCTTCTCGCTTATCGTTCTCGCCCAGAACCGCAACGGCTACGGCAACCTGGCCGAGCTGATCACGCTGGCGCGCACGCGCGAAGACGTGCGCAAAGGGTTTTACCGCCTCACGCCGGCGGACATCGCCGCGCCACAGGCAGAGTATGCGCATCTGCGCGGAATGCCCGACTGCCTGGCCATCCTGGCGCCGGAGCACGGCATTGACGTCGACAGGCTCGCAACGCAGGCGCAGTGGCTGCAGCAAACCTTCCCGCAACGCGCATGGCTGGCACTCACGCTGCTGCACCGGGCCGGAGACGAACAGCATCGCGCAACGCTCGAACAAGCAGCCCAGGAACACGGCTTGCCGCTCGTCGCCACCGGCGATGTCTGCATGCATGTACGCTCGCGCAAACCGCTGCAGGACACGCTCGCCGCGATCCGCCTGCGCATGCCGATTGCCGAATGCGGTTACGCGCTTGCGCCGAATGCGGAACAACATCTGCGTTCGCGGCTGCGGCTGGGCAACATCTATCCGCCGGCCGCGCTGGCCGAAACAGTGCGCATCGCGAAGCTGTGCACGTTTTCGCTGGACGAATTGCGCTATGAATACCCGGACGAGCTGGTGCCGCCGGGCGAGACGCCAGCCAGCCATCTGTGCAAGGAAACCTATGCCGGCGCGAACATTCGCTACCCCGCCGGCATTCCGCCCCATGTATGCCGGCAGCTGGAAAATGAGCTGGCACTGATCCAAGAGAAGCAATACGAGCCGTATTTCCTGACGGTGTACGACATCGTGCGCTTTGCACGCAGCAAACGCATCCTCTGCCAGGGCCGCGGCTCCGCAGCCAATTCCGCGGTCTGCTACTGCCTGGGCATTACCGAGGTCGATCCGTCGCGCAGCCATACCTTGTTCGAGCGCTTCATCTCGCGCGAGCGCGACGAGCCGCCCGACATCGACGTCGATTTCGAACACCAGCGGCGCGAAGAAGTCATCCAGTACATCTATGAAAAATACGGCAGGCTGCGCGCCGCGCTGACCGCGGTCGTCATCAGCTACAAGCCACGCAGCGTGTTGCGCGATGTCGGCAAGGCGCTCGGCGTGGACTTGGGCATCGTTGACCGGATCGCCCAGTCGCACCGCTGGTGGGACGGCAAGACCGGCCTGGCGGCGCGCTTTACCGAATGCGGCATGGACCCGGATACGCCGCTGGCGCGGCAGTGGGCCGATATCGCGGAAAAACTGATGCGCTTTCCGCGCCACCTGTCGCAGCATCCGGGCGGTTTCGTGATTGCGCGCGGCAAGCTGTCGCGCCTGGTGCCGATCGAGAATGCCGCAATGGAAAATCGCAGCGTGGTGCAATGGGACAAGGACGACCTGGACGCGCTCGGCCTGCTGAAAGTCGATATCCTCGCGCTCGGCATGCTGTCCATGATCCGTCGCGCGCTCGACATGATCGGCGCGCGGCGCGGCCAGCCCTTTGCGATGCAGGATATCCCGCGCGAAGACCCGGCCACCTATGACATGATCAGCAAAGCCGACACCATCGGCGTGTTCCAGATCGAAAGCCGCGCGCAGATGACCATGCTGCCGCGCCTGCGTCCCAACAAGTTCTACGACCTGGTGATCCAGGTCGCGATCGTGCGCCCCGGTCCGATCCAGGGCGGCATGGTGCATCCGTATCTGAAGCGCCGCCAGGGACTGGAGCCGGTCACCTATCCGAAGGATGAAATCAGGCCGGCGCTGGAGCGCACCTGCGGCATTCCGATCTTCCAGGAACAGGTGATGCAGATCGCGATGCTGGCCGCGGATTTCAGCGGCAGCGAAGCGGACCAGCTGCGCCGCTCGATGGCGGCTTGGCGGCGCAAGGGAGACCTTGCGCGGTTTCAGGAAAAGCTCAGGCAAGGCATGGCGGCCAAGGGTTACGAACCACCGTTTATCGACACCATCGTGCGCCAGATCGAGGGCTTCGCCGAATACGGCTTCCCGGAGAGCCACGCGGCCAGCTTTGCCCTGCTCGCATATGCGAGTTCATGGATCAAGCGCCACGAACCGGCGGTGTTTCTCGCGGCCTTGCTCAACAGCCAGCCGATGGGCTTTTATTCACCGTCGCAACTGGTACAGGATGCGCGGCGCCACCAGGTTGACGTGCGCCCGGCCGATGTCATGCTCAGCGATTGGGATGCGACGCTGGAGCCGGCGGCCGGCGCGCAGCCGGCGGTGCGGCTGGGCCTGAACATGGTGCGCGGGCTGTCGATTGATGCCGGCTTGCGTATCGAGCAGGCGCGCGTGCAGCGTCCTTTTTCCGACCTGGCGGATTTGGCGCTGCGTGCGCAGCTGACACGCCACGACTTGCAGATGCTGGCCGACGCGAATGCGCTGCAGGCGCTGGCCGGCAACCGGCGCCAGGCGTTGTGGCAGGCAGTGGTGAGCGCAGCCGACAAGGGATTGCTGAAACAGGCGCCGGTGCGGGAGGATGCGCTGCAATTGCCCCCGCCAAGCGAAGGCGAAAGCATCGTCGCCGACTATCGCTCGCTCGGCCTGACGCTGGGACGCCACCCGCTGGCGCTGCTGCGGCCGCTGCTGGCGAAACGGCGTTTCCTGCCGGCCGAGGTCTTGAACACCTTCGCCGACCGCCAGCTGGCGCGCGCCTGCGGCATCGTCACCGTGCGCCAGCGGCCGCAGACGGCCAGCGGCACCGTGTTCGTCACGATCGAAGACGAGACCGGTTTCGTCAACGTGATCGTGTGGCCGGCCCTGGTCGAACGTTATCGCACGGAGCTGCTCGCCTCCCACCTGCTGGGCGTATACGGGATATGGCAATGCGAGAGCAATGTTCGTCACCTGGTGGCGAAACGGCTGGTCGACATGTCGGCGCTGCTGGGAGACCTGGCCACGCGCAGCCGGGATTTTGCGTAAAAGCAAACAAGCATGCCGCAACCGTGATGGCGAGGTAACGAGTTGTTTCGATTTGAAACATGGCTTCGGCTTTTTCCGCAGCGGGGCTTAGAGTCCGGTTCAACATGAGACATGGGGGATCGCAGTGCGACGGGCTTCACTGCTTTTATTGCACATAAGGAATTGGCGGCAGCGGCCGCTGAAGCGCCGCATCATCGAGGCCGTGCTGGCGCTGTTCGCCTCGGCCGCAGTGGGCGGCGTGCTACTGGCTGCCTATGCGCTGCTGATCGTCGCGCCTAGCCTGCCGCCGCTCGATGCGCTCACCGATTACCGGCCCAAGATTCCGCTACGCGTCTATACCGCCGACCTGGTGCTGATCGGTGAATTCGGCGAGGAGCGCCGTGATTTCGTGCCGATCGCCGAAATGCCCGCAGTAATGAAGAATGCGCTGATCGCCATCGAGGACGAGCATTTCTACGAGCACAGCGGCGTGGACTACACCGGCATTCTGCGCGCCACCCTGGCCAACCTGTGGCGCAGCCGCTCGCAAGGCGCCTCTACCATCACGATGCAGGTGGCGCGCACGTTTTATCTCAGCCGCCAGAAAACCTATGCGCGCAAGATCCAGGAGATCATGCTCGCGCGCAAAATCGAACAGACGCTGTCGAAAGACCAGATCCTCGAGCTGTACATGAACCAGATCTATCTGGGGGAAAAAGCGTATGGCTTCGGCAGCGCCGCGCGCATCTATTTCGGCAAGACCGTGCAGGAGCTGACCATCGCCGAAGCCGCGATGCTGGCCGGCCTGCCGAAGGCGCCGTCGAGCGCCAATCCGGTGGTCAACCCGACGCGTGCCGCGCAGCGTCAGCAATACATCCTGAAGCGCATGCGCGACCTCGGCTACATCACGCCGAAGCAGCATGCGCAGGCAGTGCAGGAAAAGCTCGCCCTACGCGACAAGGGTTACCGCTTCGAGACGCATGCGGAGCACGCGGCGGAAATCGTGCGGCAATACATGTCCTCGCAATACGGCGACGACATCTACACCCATGGCTATACCGTCTATACCACGCTCAACAGCGCCGACCAGGACGCCGCCTACAGCGCCGTGCGGCGCGGCGTGCTGGAATACGAACGGCGCCACGGCTACCGCGGCCCGGAAGCCTTTGTCGCGCTGCCCGAGGACGAGGACGAGCGCGAACAGGCCATCGCCGACGCACTGCTCAAGCATCCCGACAGCGACGAACTGCGCTCGGCGGTGGTGCTGACCGCATCGACGAAAGCGGTGAGCGCCATGCTGCTGTCGGGCGATGTGATCAATATCGGCGCCGACGGCCTGCGCTTTGCAGCGCCCGCGCTGTCGACCAAGGCGCGCAACCGGATCAAGCCCGGCGCGGTCATCCGCGTGGTGCGCGACGCGAAAAAGCACTGGGCCGTCACCCAGCTGCCGGAAGTCGCGGCCGCTTTCGTCGCGCTCAATGCGAAGGACGGCTCCTACCGCGCCATGGTCGGCGGCTTCGATTTCGCGCTCAACCAGTTCGATCACGTCACGCAAGCCTGGCGCCAGCCCGGCTCCGGCATCAAGCCCTTCATCTATTCGGCCGCGCTGGAAAAAGGCTACTCCCCATCGACGCTGATCGATGATGCGCCGCTGACCATCAATGTGTCGGCCGGCAGCCAGGCATGGACGCCGCAAAACGACGACGGTCGCTACGACGGCCCGATCACCATGCGCACTGCACTGAAGAAATCGAAGAACATGGTTTCGATCCGCCTGCTGCAGTCGATCACCCCGCCCTATGCGCGCGAATACCTCACGCGCTTCGGCTTCGACGCGAACCGGCACCCGGACAATCTCACCATGACGCTCGGCACCGGCACGGTGACACCGCTGCAGATGGCCTCCGCCTATGCCGTATTCGCCAACGGCGGCTACCAGGTCGCGCCCTACCTGATCGAGAAAGTGCTCGACAACCGCGGCAACGTGCTGGTGCAAAGCACACCGGCCATTGCCGGCGACGAAGCGGCGCGCGTGCTCGATCCCCGCAATGCCTTCATCATGGACAGCATGTTGCGCGACGTGGTCAATTCCGGCACCGGCTACCTGGCTAGCCAGCGCCTGGCACGGCATGATCTGGCAGGCAAGACCGGCACCACCAACGACGCCATGGATGGCTGGTTCGCCGGCTATGGTGGCGATATCGTTGCGGTCGCCTGGATGGGTTACGACAAGCCGCGTTCGCTGGGCAACCGCGAATTCGGCGGCACGGTGGCGCTGCCGATCTGGACCGACTACATGCGCAGCGCCCTGCGCGGCGCGGCGCCCTTCCAGCGAGCGCTGCCGGCAGGAATTGCACAGGTCGACGGTGACTGGATGTACAACGAGTATGTCAGCCGCCATGACCCGGTGCGCGCGGTAGGCGATGCGGTCAAGAGCTTCTGGGACCGCCTGTTCGGCGACCGCCCGGTCGAGCCGGGCAACCAGGGCAACCCTAACAACAATATGCGCCGCAAGGATCCGATCGATGACCTGTATCGCGGCGGCTGAAAGCCGGGTCGATTAAACTGCAAGGATTGCCCATCCTCCCGGTCCTTGCCATGAAACCCAGCCTGACCACCGCCCTTCATCTGCTGCACGGCGCATCGTCCGGTGCACTGGCCACGCATTCGACGCAGCTGCCGGACTATCCGTTCGCCTCGGCGCTGCCATTCGTTCCGGACCAAGGCCATCGTCCGGTATTCCTGCTGAGCGGCCTTGCCGAACACACCAAAAACCTGATTGCCGATCCGCGCGCCAGCCTGCTCGTCACCGGGACCGACGCGCAAAATGTGCTGACCGGACCGCGCATGACCATCATGGGAGACGTAATTCGCGTCGATCCGACACCGGAGTTGGCGGCGCGCTATGTACGCTACCAGCCTGATGCGCAGCAGTATCTCGAACTCGGCGATTTCGCGTTTTTCCGTCTGCAGCCGAAGCGCACCCGCTATATCGGCGGCTTTGCGCAGATGGGATGGATCGAGGACGCGGAATGGCCGCAAGCAGCGGCATTTCCGTGGGCTGACGAAGCGGCGTTGCTGGCGCGCTTCGAGCATGCCTTGCCGGCTGGTGCCAGGCTGCTCGGTATCGACTGCTACGGCGCCGACCTCGAGCGCGATGGCAGGCGGCTGCGGCTGCCGTTTCCCGACACCTGCCGCAGCACGGAGGAAATCGCCAGCCGCATGGAATCCATGCGGCTCCACACCGTTTAGAACGCGGTTGCCAGCGTCAGGCGCGCATTGCGCGGCGCACCGGGGCTGATGTTGTTGTCGCCATTGGAAGTCGGGAAATACGTCCGGTTGAACAGGTTCTCGACATTGAGCGCCAGGCGCGTCTTGCCATCGGCGAAGGTGTAGTAGAGCGCCCCGTCCGTTCGGGTGAACGCCGGCAGTTTCACATCGTTGGTAAACGAAGCATAGCTATCCGACTGATAAACCACGCCCAGGCCCGCGCCCCAGCCATTGCCCAGGTTGAACTTGTTCCAGATCGACAGCGCATCGTCAGGAACCAAGCCGATCTTCTTGCCTTCCGCGCCGGAAGACGTGGCCTTGGTGATGCGGCCATTGAGGTGCGCGTAGCCGGCGAACACTTGCCAGTTGCGCATCACGTCGCCCTGCAAGCCCAGTTCCACGCCATCGGTACGCTGCTGGCCGGTCTTGACGAAGAAACCGGGGTTGGCCGGGTCAGCTGCGCGCACATCGTCGCGGTCGAGGCGGAATGCGGCGGCCGAAAGCGTCAGCTTGGGCAGCACATCCCAGCGCGCGCCGAGCTCGTAGTTCTTCGCCTTTTCCGGCGCGAGGTCCGCCGTGTTGGGCGCCAGACTCAGCTGCTCGCCCGACGGGAGTACCGCGTAGCTGTAGCTGGCGTAGTAGGTGGAACGCTCGGTCGGCGTCCAGATCAGGCCCAGGCGCGGGCTGAAGGCATTGTCGGTGCGCGAGAGATCGGTCGGCGTGGCGCGCTGGTCATCGAAGTCCACCTTGAAGTGGTCGTAGCGCACGCCAGCCAGCACCTTCCATTGCTTCGATAATGCCACCTGGTCCTGCAGATAAGCAGCGGCGATATCGGCCTTGACGCGGTTGTTGGCATCGCTGGCGCTCTGGCGGAAACTGCTCACGGCGGCAGTCGGATTACTCGCGGACACGGTAATTCGCGTGGCGTTGCCGAAGTAGCCAGTGTTGCGCACGCTGGTGCTGTCCTGATGGCCGAGTTCCACGCCCGCCAGCAGCGTATGCTCCAGGCCGGCACCGAGGAATTTCTTTGTCACATCGGTCTGGTTGAACACATTGGTGCGCTTGTTGGCATTGTTGTAGGCAGACAGTTCCACCTTGCCGGCAGCGTTGACCGGCCCGGCAGCCAGGACATTCTGGTAAAACTTGTCGTAGCGCGTCACCCGAAAATTGTTCCTGATTTCCAGGCCACCGCCGAAATCGTGCTCCAGCAGCGCCGAGAAACCGTCGACCGTCGACCTCGCCCGGTTCTGCTCTTCATTGCCGAAGAAAGTGTTAAGCGGCGCATCGAACGGCACGCCGTTGAACGACGGGAAGCCGCGGTCGGCGGTGCGGTCGTCGCGCAGGTGTTCATATCCCAGCGTCAGCACGGTGTCCTGGCCCGGCACCAGCGTCAGCGTCGGATTGATTGCATAACGCTTCATCTCGACGCCGTCACGGAAGCTGTCGCCGCGCTCGCCCATCGCATTCAGGCGCCACGCTGCGGCATCGTTGATCTTGTTGCCGACGTCGACCGAGCCGCGCACCTGGTTGTCGCTGCCGACCTGCAGCTCGGCAGCCCCGACATGGCCGAATACCGGACGCTTGGCGACGCGGTTAACCACCCCGCCGGCGCCGCCGCGGCCGAAGATCATGCCGGCCGGCCCTTTCAGGACTTCGACCCGCTCCAGGTTATACAGGTCGCGGAAGACCTGCCCGTCATCGCGAATGCCGTCGATATAGAAGTCGGCCGTGGTCGAATTTCCGCGCAAAACCAGCTGATCGCGATTGCCTTCCCCGGAATGCGCTGTCACGCCGGGCACATAACGCACCACGTCGGCAATGCTCTTCATCGCCTGGTCGCGCATCAATTCGGCCGGCACCACCGTCAGCGACGCCGGCACTTCCTTGAGCGGCGTATCAGTCTTGGTGAAGGTGGCCGAACGCTCGGCGCGATAACCCTGTACCGGACCGTCGGCGCGTTCCATCTGGGCACGCACGGTAATGCCCGACAAGGTGGATTCCTCCGCGCCATAAGCCAGCACGGGCTGGACGAATTGCGCCAGCGCCGCGAGCGTCAAGGCGGTCAAGGGGCGCAGGCGCGGCGCAACTGTGGTGGTGCGCAATGTGCGCCGGTGAGCCATCTGAGTCATGGTTACTTCTCCTGATTAATGTCGACTGGCTGGCTGACGGCGATGCCGCGGGCTGGCGGGGGTTAAGAAAACGTGGGGTGCGCTCTGAACGCAGCCTTTCCCGGGCGTATTCCTGCGCTGTTTTACTTTTCAACACTTAAGAAAACAGTGAAAAGGCTTTTGACGCCGGCTGCAGTACATATATAATAATGCGAATCATTATCATTTACAATCAGTTCGTTGATTTTCCGACATATCTAAGCCGTACCGGAAAACCCGGACCGAATCGATATCCCACCGGCAAGAAAAGGTAGAACCATGATCGTTTGTGTCTGCAACAACGTCTCGGAACGCAAAATCCAGCACGCTGTAAATGCTGGCGCCAGATCCATGCTGGCACTGCGCGCGTCGCTTGGCGTCGGCAACTGCTGCGGCAAGTGCAATTCATGCACCAAGGACATCCTGCACGAGTGCCTGCAAGCCCAGTCCGAGCGCGCTCCGGTTGCTCTCGCGGCGTAGGCGGACACGATGAACCGGACCGCCCCCTCCCCCGTTGCCACGCTTGCCACGTTTGCCGGGCAGGTTCGCCGCATCGGACCGCTCGGCCTGATCGTGCTGCTGCATATCGGCTTCTTTTATGCGCTCCAGAGCGGCTTGCTGCGCAAGGCCGGCGAAGCGTTTCCGCGCGAAGTTATCGCGACATTCATCACGCCCGAACCGGCGCGCGAAGAGCCGCAGCCGGCGCCACCGAAAACCGTTCCAGTGGTGAAAAAGGCGATGGCACCGCCAAAACCCGCGCCAGCCGCCAATTCCGCGCCGTCGCCCAAGGCGATCAGCGTCGATCCCAGCCCGCCCGCCCCCGATGCGGCAGCAATTGTTGCGTCTGCCCCGGAACTGGCCGCAGCGCCGGCCCCAGATGCGCCTGCGGCACCGAAAACCGTTACGTCCGGCATCGAATACCTCCAGCCGCCGCAACCCGAGTACCCGGCGATCTCAAAGCGCATGGGCGAGGAAGGCAAGGCCGTGCTGCGCGTCCTGGTAAACGAGAAAGGCAGGCCCGAGCGCGTCGAGCTGCATAAATCGTCCGGCATCGCGCGTCTCGACGAGGCTGCCCGCAAGGCGGCGCTGCGCGCCCTCTTCAAACCCTTTATCGAAGACGGCAAGGCGGTGCCCGCCTACGCCATCATCCCCATCAACTTTCAACTGGATTAAGGAACAATCATGCAAGGAAGCCCGTACGGACTGGAAACGCTGTGGATGCAAGGCGACTTTGTCACCAAAGGCGTCGCGATACTGCTGGTGTCGATGTCGATCGCCTCCTGGTACGTAATCGTCACCAAGGCGCTGCAACTGCTACGCTTCGGCCGGGCAGGCAAGGCCGCGGGCCATCAGTTCTGGGACACCACCAGCGTCGACGAAGGCCTGGCGACCCTCGGCAGAGCCAACCCGTTCGCCGACATCGCGCATGCCGGCGTCGGCGCGATGCGCCACCACAATGCGCACAAGGGGCACCTGCACGACCAGCTGTCGGTCTCCGACTGGGTCACGCTGTCGCTGCGCCAGGCACTCGATGAAGCCTCCGGCAAGCTGCAGACCGGCATGGCGGTGCTGGCCTCGGTCGGCTCCAGCGCCCCGTTCGTGGGACTATTCGGCACCGTATGGGGCATCTATCACGCGCTGGTGTCGATCGGCACCTCGGGCCAGGCCAGCATCGACAAAGTGGCCGGTCCGGTCGGCGAAGCGCTCATCATGACGGCGCTGGGCCTGGCCGTCGCCATCCCCGCCACCTTCGGCTACAACGCGCTGGTGCGAGGCAACAAGGCGATCATCGCCAAGCTCAACAAGTTCGGTTTCGACCTGCACGCCCTGTTCGTCACCGGCGCCCGTACCGAGCTGCCCGCCAACGACGGTGCCAACGGCGCCAGGCTGGCCGTCGTGGGAGGTGTGTGATGGCAATGGGCTCCCTGTCCAACTCGGACGACGATTTCAACCCGGAAATCAACACCACGCCGCTGGTCGACGTGATGCTGGTGCTGCTGATCATTTTCATCATCACCATCCCGGTTATGAACCACAGCGTCAAGATCGACCTGCCGCGCGCGACTAACCAGCCGAACGACAGCAAGCCGGAAAACATCAATCTGTCGATCGACGCCGAAGGCAAGGTGTACTGGAATGCCGATGTCGTCGATCCCGCAGAGCTGAACGCGCGCATCGCCGTCGCGGCGCAAAAGACGCCGCAGCCTGAGCTGCACCTGCGCGCCGAGCGCACCACGCAGTACGAAAAGGTGGCGCAGGTGATGGCAGCCGCGCAGTCCGGCGGATTGTCCAAGATCGGCTTCGTTACCGAACCGCAGGGTAAATAGTCTTTTTCATTGATCGGCCAGCAACGCCTCGATCCGATGCCCCGGCAAGCAATCAATCTTAGAAAGGAAGAAATCGAGCGGAGATGGCGGCCTGATCCTGCTATCGCTTACCGGCCTGCGGCTATGGGGGCTGCTGCACACGCCACGTACAGCCGGGGTATTGAACAATTGCGGCGCGCTATGCGCGGCGCTCTGATTCCGGTGGTCGAGCTGCCGCTGATGTGAAAGGTGGGTCGGGCAGGATGCCCGTGTCTCGCCGCACGGAATATTCGCAGGCGAAGCGTTCTATTTGACAGTCTTCAGCTTGATCACAAAACGCTCGTCGGTAACCGGTTGGGCATCGTCCGTCCCGCACCCGCCACATGAGCTGCAACCATCGCTGCATGCCGCCGCCTCGTCGGAGCCGGCCAGGCGGCGTGCGAGTCGTTCCCAGCCCAGGCGTCGTGCCAGCAGCTCCAGCCGAATGCGCAGTGCCCGGCGCCACACCTTCGGCATGTAGCGCCTGACGACGGCCAGGAACGCAGCCGCCACGATCACTCCGACGATCCATTCCTGCATCACGCGCCTCCGAGCAGCATGCGGCCGATCTGGTAGGTTGCGAATGACGCCAGATAGGCCAGGGTGAACATATATCCCGTCATCGCCAGCGGCGGAATCCAGGAGTTGGTCTCGCGCCTGACAATGGACAGCGTGGAAATGCATTGGGGTGCGAACACATACCATGCGAGCAGCGACAGTGCGGTCGGCAGGCTCCAGGTGGCCGCGATCATTGGCGTAAGCGCAGTCGCCAGTTGGTCGCCGGTGGCAGACAGCGCATAGACGGTGCCGAGGGCGCCGACGGCAACCTCGCGCGCCGCGAGGCCGGGAATGAGCGCAATGGCGATCTGCCAGTTGAATCCGATCGGCGCGAATACCACTTCCAGCATGCGGCCGAGATGGCCGGCCAGGCTGTACTGGATCGCGGGTCCGGTAGCGCCGTCGGGCGGCGCAGGGAAACTCGACAGGAACCACAGGATCACCATCAGCGCCAGAATGATGGTACCCACCCGGGTAACGAAAATCTTGGCGCGCTCCCACAAGCCGAGCGCGAGGTTGCGCAGGTTCGGCCAGTGATAATTCGGCAGTTCCAGCATCAGCGGCGTGTAGCGATTCTTGCCGAAGGTGCGCTTGAATGCGTAAGCCACGGCCATCGCCGACACGATGCCGGCCAGGTACAGGCCGAACAGCACCAGTCCCTGCAGGTTGAAGATGCCGATCGTGCGGTCCGGGATGAAGGCGCCGATGATCAGCGCATACACCGGAAGGCGCGCCGAGCAGGTCATCAGTGGCGCGATCATGATGGTGGCGAGCCGGTCGCGCGGATCCTGGATGGTGCGCGTGGCCATGATGCCGGGTACGGCGCAGGCGAAGCTCGACAGCAGCGGAATGAAGGCACGGCCGGACAGGCCGACACTGCCCATCAGACGGTCCAACAGGAAGGCCGCGCGCGGCAGGTAGCCGGACTCTTCCAGCGTCAGGATAAACAGGAACAGGATCAGGATCTGCGGCAGGAATACCAGCACGCTGCCGACGCCGGACAGGATGCCGTCCACCAGCAGGCTGCGCAGCACGCCGTCGGGCATGATGTCTTGCACCGTCTTTCCGAGGCCCTCGACGCCGCTCTTGATCAGCTCCATCGGCGCGGCCGACCAGCTGAACACGGCCTGGAAAACCAGGAACAGCAGCACTGCCAGAATGACATAGCCGAGCACCGGGTGCAGCACGACCGCATCGATCCTTTCGCCGATCGTATGCTCTTCGCCATGCCGCGTAATTACCGCATCAAGGATGCGGCGCACTTCCCTTTGCGTTTCTTCCAGCGAGGCGCTGTTGTCGGCATTGAATTGCGCATGCGCCCCGACGGCACTCACATCGGCGCGCGGCTGGCGCGCCAGCGCATCGAGCTGCGCGACCAGCGAAGTACTGCCGCCCGGCTTGACCGCTACGGTTTCTATTACGGGGATGCCCAGCTCCTGCTGCAGCTTCGCGGTGTCGATCTCCAGGCCGCGCTTCCTTGCCACGTCCATCATGTTCAGCGCCAGCATTGTCGGGCGCTTCAGTCGCAGCACTTCCAGCACCAGCCGCAGGTTCAGGCGCAGGTTGTTGGCATCCGCCACCAGCACGATCACGTCCGGCGGCACCTCGTCGGCGCGCGTGCCGAACAGCACGTCTCGCGTGATCGCCTCGTCCGGCGTCATCGCGTTGAGGCTGTAGGCACCGGGCAGGTCGACGATCTGGTACGAGCAGCCGGCAGCCGAGGTGAACTGCCCTTCCTTACGCTCGACGGTCACGCCTGCATAGTTGGCGACCTTTTGCCGGGCTCCGGTCAGGCGGTTGAAGAGCGCAGTCTTGCCGCAGTTGGGGTTGCCGACCAAGGCAAGGCGCAGCGGCTTGGCAGTACTCATAGACAGGATTGGGAAGGGTCGTTACGCGACGCTACGGTCGGCGGGTGCAATGTGGATCAGTGCCGCCTCGTGCCGTCGCAAGGCGAATGTGGTGTTGCCGAGCTTGACCGCCATCGGGTCGCGGCGCGGGAATGATTCGGCCACGACGCGAATCTGCTCGCCTGGCGCAAAGCCGAGTTCCAGCAGGCGGGTTTTCAGTGCCAGCTGTTCGGCATTGTGGGTATGCGCGAAACCGCGTACGACTGCGCGTTCGCCTTTCCTGAGCAAGCCGAGGTGAGGAATTTCATCTTGCAACGACTGATCGGTGAGGGCGGCAGACATGGTTCGCTTTCAAGAGTGAGTCAGAAAATGGCCGGTTGACACTTACTTTACCGCTCTTGAATATAGTATAGCACGCGAATGATAATTATTCTTAATAACATTCGTGCATTTAGTTGCCCAGCGGATACAGCAAGTTGTCACGATTATAGAGACCGCCTTCTGCCCAAAACTATGTGCAAGATCAATAAAGCCGGAAACAGCAAGCCAACGATCCAGTGCACCGCCGACCACAGCGGCCGGTTCTGCTCGGTAGCGAGGTAATACAGCCCGTAGCCGCTCAAGGTCAGCGCAGCTAGGAAGGCGATCATCGACCAGCCGGAAGCAAGGTTGCTTCCAGCCTTGATCGCCCGACGCAGATGGATGTTCAGGAGGCTGCCAACGAAAAACAGTGCAGCCATCGCGCCGGCACCGTGCAGTTTCATCGACCACGGTTCCAGCGGGTGGATGCCCTCCCCGAACTCGGTGACCGGCCGCATGAAGTAATGGGCGACCAGCCATAAGACGCCGCTGCCGGCTAGCCAGGCGGCGACGCCGTAAATGCAGAAACGGTGCCAGCGTTCGATGCGCAGGCCAACCGGGCGCGGGCCATTGGAAAGATGATGCAGAGATTGTTTTCGATGTCGCATCGCTCAGATTATAAAAGCGCAGGCGCCGAAACGTGCCACTGCAGGATGATTTGCATCTTGCGTGGCGGCGACGACCTTGGTCAGCGCGTCGGCCAGCATGCAGCTCGGCGCCCGTACCGTGACGCTAAAGTCGCCCGCACATGCCCGTCCGTTGCGGCCATCGATCAGCACGCTGCCCGCCGCGGCGTCGCGACCAGAGAAGTAATTGGCGGAAGTCGCCAAGGATTCGTCCTGCAGCTCGACTTGCATCGCCATGTCGGTTGGCGCGCGCGGGTTGCGGATCAGTACCGGATTCGCGCCCAGCACACGCAAATCACCGCCGGCATTGACGCAGGCCGAGCGCACGGCGCGCCGCTGCAGCACCTGGATGGCGAGGTCGACCGCGTATCCTTTTGCTATTCCGCCGAGATCGATCCACAGCGGACCGCTCTTCAGCGCATGGAGTCCTTCATCGAGCGACAGCGCACGACTGCCGGGAACATGATCGGCGCGCTTGCCGCCCGGTGGCGGCAGGCAGCCGGCGTCGACCAGCCGCGGTGCACAGGAGATGTCGAAAATGCCTTCGCTCGCGCCGTACACTCCCAGCGCCGTGCGCAGCACTTCGCGGGTATGCGCATGCACCGGCACCGCTTCGCCAGGCTGCGCGCGGTTGAAGCGCGACACATCGCTTTGGGGATCGTGAAAGCTCATCAGGCGCTGCACTTCGGCGATGGCGGCAAACGCGTCGTCGAAGCATGCCGCCAGTTCGGCGTCGCTAAGCGGATCGGCAATCGTGATGTCGACCAGCGTGCCCAACCAGGGCTGGGCACGGCGTTTCATTTCTTCAGTATTACCTGGGCGATGGCGGCAATGCGCCGCACGCCATCGGTCACGTGGTTGCACGACAGGGTCGCGCCGCTGATATTGGCGATGCCCTCGCCTACCACCAGCCCCGATTGCACAGTCTTGCCGGCGAATTGCCTGCGCCACGCCGGGCTCTTGATTTCGAAGCCGTGGCTTTCGCGGTAGGTGAGGATTTCGACCTGCTTGATGCTGGCGTCCGGATTGACGCCGACGGCGTACGAAATCAGTTCGAATTTCCCGATCACGTCGTCCAGCACCATGTGGCCCAGCAGCGCGTCGCCGCGATAGGCTGCGAATACACGCCAGTTCACCGAACGCGCCGGAAGCCCGGCCAGTTTCTCGACCTGCCGCATCTGTTCCGGCGCCAGCTGCAGATTTGCGTCGGCAAAGCGCGTGGCGTCGGGGAAGATGGCGTGCTGCGCCTGTTCCACCGTCAGGTACTGGGTTGCGAATGCCGAACCGCTGGCAGCAGCAGCGGCCGCCAGCGTCGCCAGATGGAGCGATTTCATATGCGACTGGAGAATTTAAAATGCGAAGCCGAGGCCGAGGTTCACGCGGTTGCGTGTCGTGTCCTCATAAAACTTCTGGTAATCGGCCTTCAGTACGACACCCTCACCCACCCGGAAGTTCGCGCCAACCGTGACGACCTTTTCATCCGGCCCGGTCGCCGCACCCAGCCCCGCCGGCACCGGGGTATAGCTCTTGGCCGTATTGAAGCGCTCGTAGCGAACGAACGGTGACAAGGCGTAATCGCCCGACTTCCAGAGCTGATAGGCCGCTTGCGCATACCAGCCGGCGAAGGACGACGGAACCGGCGTCGGATTGCCTGCGAAGGTGAGGTTCAGTGCGTCGACGCCGCTGATATGGCCACGCGCATAGACAGCCGAAAGATCCCATCGGCCCGGCGTGTAACGCGTATGCAGATCCCACAGCGTCAGGCGCGCATCCGTGGCGGCAAAGCCGGCAGTGTTATGGCCCATCTTGCCGGTGAATACGGAGCCGCCCAGCAGCAGCCCCGGCACGCCGCGCCAGTTGAGCGCACCGTGCACGCTCATGTCGCGCGATTTGGCAAGCTGGCCTTCCTGATGGATCGCGCCCAGCGGCGACTCGCGTCCTTCTTCGGATGCGGCATCCCACTTGGTGAGGTCGAAACCGGTGGTGACGCCAGCATCCCAGCTCAGGCCGTTTTCCAGTGTGGACGACAGTCCCACGCCGACTTCGCGCCAGGTCGACGGGATAATCGCGGTTTCCACGAAATTGCGCTCGACGCCATAGTAGGCGGTCGGCTCATGGTTGGTGTTCAGCAAGCCGGCAGGAATCAGGAACAGGCCAGCCTTGGCGCGCAGGCCGTTGTCGAATTCGCGCTCGACGTAGAGTTGTTCTACCGCCACTTCGCCCTGGTCGTCCTTCGAGGTCACCGAGTGCTCCAGTTCGAACTCCGACACCAGCTTGGTCTTGTCGTCGAAGCGGTGCTGGATGCCGATCACGGCGCGTCGCACGTCGGTCTGCGCCTTGCTGGCGTCCTTGGTGGGATGGTTGTAGTTGATTTCACCGTAGCCTGTCACCACCGTCTGCGGCGCGCCGGACGCGGCTCCCTGGCTGGCCGGAGCGGCGGCTGCCATGGTTTCCTGGCGCTTTTCGACCGTATCGGTTTTCTGTTTGGTTGCCGCCAGCTCGGCCTTGACCTTTTCCAGTTCGGCGGCCAGTTTTTCGATGCGCTGCATTAGCTCGGCTTCGCTTGCAAACGCCGCTGCCGGCGCCATCACAAAGGCGGCAAGGATGGCTTGCGCCAGGATATTTTTCTTCATTACTGCTCCGGTAGAGTAAAAATCATTGAGCCTGATAGCCGTCATTCAGGGTGCCGAGGAACTGCATCACGTCGTCGATCTCATTCTCCGTCAAGGCCGGCGCCATGCCGGGCTGACGGTTGTACGGTGCTTCGCTGGTGTTCACGTTGGCGCGGTATTGCGGCGGCAGATCGTCGAACTTTTGCACGACACCGCCCACCGTCGGATACCACTCTTCCGGGTTGGTGTCGCGCCGCACGTAAAAGCGCAGCGCATCGCGCAGATTGCCGAAGCGGCCGTTATGGAAGAACACCTTGCGGGTGGCGACATTGCGCAGGGTTGGCACCTTGAACGCACCGCACAGCTCGGCGCGCGACGCGAGGTCGGTGCGATCCGGACCGCACAAGCCGAGATCGAAGTAGCTGGCATCGGCAGTGGCCGGAATGGCGCTGTCGCGCGGAACGCCCAGGTTGTCGAAACTGAAGTCGGTAAACAGTGGCGGCGAACCGTCCGCACCACGCGCGCTGGTGTGGCAGGCGGCGCAATTGCCCTTGGCGGGGTTGTTGAAAAGAGCCAGGCCGCGTAGTTCTGCCGCGTTCAGCTGCGCCTTGCCGGCCAAAAACAGGTCGTACTTGGAATCGAACGGATGAAATCCGCTGTCCTCGATCTGGTAACGCTGCAATGCGAACACCGCGCGGTCGAACGCTTCATCCGTGTTGTCGAAGACCGCAGCGCCGAACACTTTGCGAAACTCGTCCACGTAGGAAGTCTGCGTCAGGCGCGCCACTACGTCCGCCTTGCTGGCGTTGGCCATTTCATGCGGGGCCAGGAACGGCCGCTGGGCCTGCTCTGCCAGCGATTGCGCACGGCCGTCGCGGTTGAATCCACCGATCGGCGTGCCCTCGGCATCGAAGGAAAATACGGGATTGAAGCTGAGGTAGCGCAGCGACGGCACAGCGCGAAAACCCGATATATCGAGATTGGGCCCGCCGAGCTGTACCGAGAAAGCATTGTTCTGCGCATGCGCATGAGCGGGATTGTGGCAGCTCGCGCACGATTGTCCGCCGGATGCGGAAAGGCTGGCGTCGCTGAAAATCTTTTCGCCAAGCGCTGCGACCGCGCTCAACCCGGCTTCCTGAGCGGCGGCGCCGCTATCCGACCCGCCGCCGCATGCACTTAATACACAGGCGGCCAGCACCGCCAATGACCAGGCAAGCGCGCGCACTGCGCGCGAAGGGCCATGGCCTCCGACATTCGACTTGTTCATCCCGGTTCCGTGACAAGATCCGCTGGCTGTCACTGCCCTGGCATGTCGCGGCAGTCGAACTGGCTTGCGAGAAGAGAAAAACAGATTTCCACCGCAAAGGGAGACGTTGCGAATGCGTAAATCTGCTGTAAATAGCAACCTAAATGAGAATGATTGTAATTAACCACGGCACTTAATTCAATAGGCTTGTTGCTATAAGGCAGCTTTCAACCTGAAAAAAGATGCACTCACGGTGCCATCGCCACCGGGATGTGATCCGCCGTGCAAGCGTCACCGCTCGTGCGAGACAACAAACACTGACCGCTCGCTAATGTGCAGCGCAGGTCCCTCCACCGCCTCGAGCGTGAACAGGATTCGATGGGACCCGGGCCGCAGCCCCGCCGGCAAGGCACGCACGCGCAATGGGATACTGCGCGAAGCCGCGGCATCGATGTCGTACTCCCCTCCCTCAAGCGACCTGATCGCATCCAGCCCGGTCACTGCGATCCTCACCCGACGGGGCCGCTCATCCATATTCATGACCTGCAGCCGGAATACGTTTTCAACCGCGCCGTCCTCTGCCAATCGCGCTGCGGCACGATCGGGAATCACGTTCAGCCTGATCGGCGGGCGCAATGACAGCGCGGCGACATACAACAAAAGCCCGCCGGCCAGGATGCCGGCGTAGCCCAGCACGCGCGGGCGCAGGAATCCGCGCCACAGCCGCTGCACCGGTTGGGCCTGCTCCGCTGCGGTCAGTGTGGAGTAGCCGATCAGGCCGCGCGCCATGCCGAGTTTGTCCATCACCGCGTCGCATGCGTCGATGCATGAAGCGCAGTCGATGCACTCGTACTGGAAGCCGTTGCGGATATCGATCCCGGTCGGGCATACTTGCACGCAGATCGTACAATCGACACAATCGCCCTGCCGTGGCGCGCCCGGGTCGCGGTGCTTGCGCCGCAGTCCGCGCGGCTCGCCACGCAGGCGGTCATAACGGATAACCAGCGTATCGCGGTCGAACATCACGCTCTGAAAGCGCGCATAGGCGCAGATGTACTTGCAGAACTGCTCGCGCATCCAGCCGGCATTCAGGTACGCCAGCCCGCCGTAAAGGCAGATCCAGAAACTCGCCCAGGGGCCGGCAGAGAACGCTATGAGTTCGCCCAGCAGTGTCCGGATCGGCGTGAAATAGCCTACCAGGGTGATCCCGGTCCATACCGCCAAAAGCAGCCAGGCGCCATGCTTGGCGAGCTTTTTCGCTGCTCCGGAAAGCGACAGCGGCTGTGTGTCGAGCCGCATGCGGGCTGCGCGGGTGCCCTCGATCCTGTTCTCGATCCACATGAACATCGTGCTGTAGACCGTATGCGGGCAGGCAAAGGCGCACCAGACACGCCCGGCCACGGCGCTGGCGAGGAACAGCAGACCGGCGCACAGCGCAAGCAAACCGGCGAAAAAGATGAAATCCTGGGGCCACAACACCAGCCCGAACACGTTGAACTTGCGCGCGGCAAGGTCGAACAGCACAGCAGGCCGGCCGTTCCAGCGCAGCCACGGCAAGCCGTAATACACTAGCTGCGTCAGCCACACGCAAGCCCAGCGCCTGCGGGTGTGGCGTCCCTGCGCCTCCCGTACATACAGCCTGTGACGCGCCGCATCGACTTGCACGGGCCGCGATCCGTGTCCGCCGCTGCCAGAGTACGGATCGTGAAGACGCTCAGTCGACATGGCTGTGCCCATGCTCCCGAATTCGCTCCAGCGTCGCATGGTTGTGATGGGCTACATATGTTTTGGAAAAATCCAGCGGCTGCGTCGAGTGCATGACCCCGTCGAACCGGCGCACGCTACAGGTGGCAGGCAGGCTCCGAATTCGGCTACGCCGAAAATGCCCACCACAATCTTGGCCCAGAAGGGCTCCCCTTCGATGCAATAGGCCACTTCGTTGCGCGCCCATCCGCTCAACAGCAGCAGCCATCCAAACTAACAGCAAATCAAGCTGAGGCGGCGCATGCTTGCCGCCGCATTTCCCGGCTCATGGCATGCACGGCCTCGACCAGCACCGCGACGGCGTCGGGCGGCGTGAATTGCGAAATGCCATGGCCAAGGTTGAAGACATGCCCGGCCCCGGCTTGCGGCTGGCCGAACGATGCCAGCAGCTTGCGCACTTCCGCCCGGATTTGCTCGGAACCGGCAAACAGCACGTTCGGGTCGAGGTTGCCCTGCAGCGCCACCTTGTGCCCGACCTTGGCCCGCGCCGCCCGCAGATTCACCGTCCAGTCCAGCCCCACCGCGTCGGCGCCGATGTCGGCAATTTCCTCCAGCCACAAGCCGCCGCCCTTGGTGAATACGATCGCCGGAATCTTGACGCCGTCCTGCTCGCGCTTGAGCTGGGCCACGACCTCGCGCATGTAGGCTAGCGAAAACTGTTGATAAATGCCATCGGCCAGCGCCCCGCCCCAGGTGTCGAAAATCATCACGGCCTGCGCTCCGGCGTCGATCTGGGCATTCAGGTACGCCGCCACCGCTGCCGCATTGGTCTTCAGGATGTGGTGCATCAGGTCGGGCCGGTTGTACA
>NZ_JWJG01000028.1:3426971-3428292 GCF_000818395.1 Noviherbaspirillum autotrophicum
TTCCTGCGTAGCAGTGCCGATCGTTTCCGTGCCAAGGCGGACATTGCCGACAATCTCCGCCAGGCTTCCATTCATCTGGCGCAATGCATCGAACAGCTGGCCGATTTCATCCCTGCTCGTTTCATCGATGCGCGACGTCAGGTCGCCGATGGCGACGCTGCGCGCCACATCGACCGCCTGATTCAGCGGCACGGTAATGCTGCGCGTAATTAGCCAGGCAAATGCGCCGCCGATGGCCAGCGCCAGCACGCCGAGCCCGTACAGCAGGATCATCAGCCTGGTGTCGTCCGATACCGAGCGGTTCAGCACATCCTTTTGCGCCGCCTGCTGCAATTCAACCAGCTTGTCCATCTCGGCTACCGCCTTCTGGTTGAGCGGGTCGATGCGGCTAGCGATCACCTTGGCGGCGCCTTCGCTGTTGAACGCGAGTGCCTGGCCAATTGCTTCCTTGAACGGCGCGGCGATTTCCTCGTCAATCCGGGCGATTTCCGCAACGATCTTCTTCTCGGCTTCGGTCAATCCAAGCGCGGCCAGCTTGTCACGCGCATCGGCATAGCGCTTGTTCTGCGCCTTGACGCGGGCCTCCTCGTTCTGCATCGCACCGACGTCCGATTGCAGGCCGATGTTTCGCATCGCCACACCCGCTTCCAGCAGCGCGCTTTTCATGGTGGCGGCATACAAGCCCTTGTTGTTGGACTGTTCCAGGCCCGTAATCAGGTGCTGCTTGTTTTGGGTCGTCAGCACGTTGCCCGTGACAACCATCATGGCGAGAATTGCCAGAATGACGCCAAACCCCGTCCACAACCTGGCCCCGATGCGCAAACTACGCAGATTCATGTTCTTCCCCTCCACCTCAGGCGTGTCGTTATAACCCCAATACGCATATTACCTTAAGGCAATTAAATAAAGTAATCCTGAGCGCACGTACAGGGTCAGAATTCTTCCCAATCGTCGCCGCCTGCGCCCGCCGATGGCAGCTTGGCCTTGGCTACCGCAAGCGGTGCTTGCTTCCTGCCAAGTACCGGCGTGGCAGCGGATTGCACTTGAAATACCCGCTGTTCGCCTACTGCGGACAGCTTGAATACAGCCACCGCCTGGGTCAGCCGGGCAGCCTGATCCTGCATGCTTTCCGCCGCAGCCGCTGCTTCTTCCACCAGCGCCGCATTCTGCTGCGTCAAGGTGTCCATCTGCGTGACGGCTTGGTTCACCTGCTCGATGCCGCTGCTCTGCTCTGCGCTCGCCGCCGCGATTTCACTCATGATGTCGGCCACATGCTTGACCGACGTGACGATCTCGTCCATGGTCTTGCCCGCCTCGTCAA
>NZ_JWJG01000028.1:3428302-3685550 GCF_000818395.1 Noviherbaspirillum autotrophicum
CCTGTCCACGACGGCGGAGAACCTCACTTCCGCACGCAGCCGAATCCAGGATGCCGACTTTGCTTCGGAAACGGCCAACCTCACCCGTGGCCAGATCCTGCAGCAAGCCGGTACCGCGATGCTCGCGCAAGCGAACTCGCTGCCTAACGGCGTGCTCGCCCTGCTCCGCGGCTAATTAGCACGGCAGGACCATGCTAACCGATACCCCGGCTGAAACCCTTTCAGTCGGGGTATTCCCTTTTAGGAGATGATCATGGACATCAAACCGATTGGTAGTTCGACAGCTCAACCCGGGCAGCGGATCTCGGACACAGGCAACTTCACTACGGACGTACCGATGGTTGCAGCAAGACAAGCCGCAGCTCCAGTACAGACAGTCAACGCGGTCAAGCAAGTCGCTGACATCCCGGCGCAAGCTCAAGTTAACGACGCGGTAAAGCAAATCAACGATACTTTGAAGAAGTTATCGCAAGATCTCGAATTTACACTGGATGAGGACAGTGATCGCCCGGTCGTGAAAGTAGTGGATCAGCAGACCAAGGAAGTCATCCGCCAGATTCCGACGCAGGAGGCACTGGAGATCGCGAAAGCCTTGGATCGCGTACAAGGATTGCTAATCAAACAACAAGCATGATCAGCCGCGGGCGGAAAACAGGCGGGTAAATCTCGCTCTAAAGTTCGGTTTGGTACCGCCGTTATTGAGATACAGTGATCACGTTTTAAAGGAGAGACAAGATGGGGATCTCATCTCCCGGTATCGGCTCCAATCTGGATATCAATGGCATCGTCGCCAAACTCATGCAGGCTGAAGCTCAGCCGCTGACGGCGCTCGCCAAGAAGGAAGCAAGTTACCAGGCCAAACTCTCCGCCTTCGGCACCTTGTCCGGCTCCCTGGGCGGACTACAGACGGCTCTGAATACACTGAACAATCAGTCCACGTTCACCGGGGTGAATGCCACCGCGTCGGACACGTCGATTTTCAGTGCATCAGCCACGTCCTCGGCCAGCGCTGGCAACTATAATGTCACCGTCACGCAACTGGCTCAGGCACAAACCATCTCATCGGCCGGCCAAACCAGCACGAGTGCGACCATCGGTACCGGCAGATCCACCAAGCTGACATTCCAGTTCGGCACGATCAGCGGCGGAAATTTCGTCACCACGGGCGCTCGATTAAGCTCCAGCGTTGCCACCAGCGGGATGCCGGCCAACTCGCTCAGCATTAACGGCAAGACAATCACCACCAGCGGGACGACCACCAGCGCCAAGGCGCTTGCCGACCAGATCAACCTTGAAAGCGCCACGACCGGCGTGACCGCTACAGCGAAGACGGATACTGGCGCGCTCGGCACGTTCACCACGACTTCCGCAGCCGGATACAGCCTGGACATTGGTGGCGTAAGCATTATCAGCAATGCGGCCGCCCCGGTCACAGCTGCCGATGCCCAGACGGCCATCAACAATGCGGCACCCGCTCTGACGGCGGCCGGCATATCCGTTTCGGGCACGGTGGCAACAGGTGACCTCAAGTTTACCAAGGCGGACGGAACTAACATTGCAATGCAGGAATCCGGGGCTGTCACCGGAGGATTCACATCTTCAATCGGAATTGGCGCGTCAAAGACAGCCGTTGGCGCAGTGTCGCTGAGCTCCGCAAATAAGATCAGCATAGACGGCACCAGCCCGGCGATTGCCGGATTCAGCGCGGGAAGCTCTGGCCCCTATACCTACAGCGGCGCAGGTTTTACCCTTGACCCGAACCAGCCCAGCGCCACGGTCACGATCGACAACACGAACAACTCGCTTCAGGGCATCCGCGATGCGATCAACAAGGCCAATATCGGCGTGACCGCATCGATCGTCTCTGATGGCAGCTCGGCGCCGAACCACCTGGTGATCAAGTCAAACAAGACGGGCGCTACTTCCAGCATGAAGATCAGCGTGGAAGATGCCACCGACCCGCTGCAGACCGAACAGAAGCTGGTCGATTTGCTTGCCTACAATCCTGCAGGCACGCAGAACATGACACAAAGCGCTGCCGGACAAAATGCAACTCTTTCGGTCAACGGCATTGCGGTGACCAGCACCACCAACACGGTGAGCAGCGCCATCGAAGGCGTGACCATGACCCTGTCAAAGGTGGGCAACGCCAATCTGTCCATTTCGGCAAACACCGCGGCCGTGACCTCGGCGGTGAACGGATTCGTCAAGGCATTCAATGACATCAATTCCACCATCAAGAAGCTAACGAGTTACGATGCAACCACTAAAAATGCGGGCATACTGCTAGGTGACTCATCCGTACGCAACATTCAGTCGCAGCTTCGCAAGATGATGTCGACTCCCCTGGTGGGATCGAGCGGCAGCCTGACAACACTGTCCCAGATCGGCTTGTCGATTGCCAAGGATGGCACGATGTCGCTCGACTCCGGAAAGCTGTCGGCAGCCATGAGCAAGAACATGAGCGATGTCGCCGCCCTGTTCTCCTCCGTGGGCACAACCACGGACAGTCTGGTCAAGTTCGAAGGCTCGACCTCGTCAAGTACGGCAGGCACATACAACGTACGCATAAACAAACTGGCAACTCAGGGAAACGTTACCGGATCGAACGCCGTCGCTCCCACCACCATCGACGGATCAAACAAGGACCTGGTCCTCTCGGTGGATGGCGTAACCGCCTCCGTTGCGCTGACTTCAGGCGCATATACGCCCGAGGCGCTGATTGCACAAGTCCAATCGAGCATCAACAGCGCCTCGGCGTTGTCTTCCGCCGGCATCGCAGTCAGCGTCACGCTCGATAATGCCGGCAAAATGGTCATCACATCGAACAAGTACGGCTCTACCTCCAAAGTCACCATTACCGGTAGCGGTGTTGCGGCATTGATGGGCACGGCGACAGCTACCGACGGCATCGACGTCGAAGGCACGGTCGCAGGAGTTAAGGGAATGGGCTCCGGCCAATACTTGACTGGCGCCTCCGGCTCGCCAGCGGCCGGTCTGAAATTGAATATTACAGGTGGCGCGGCAGATCCCCTATTAGGCGCAGATCGTGGCACGGTTACCTTTTCACATGGTTATGCCCATGACCTGAACAAGCTGATTGACGGCTATCTCGGCAGCTCAGGCCTGATTGGCGGCCGTACGGATGGACTAAACAGAAGCATCAAAGACATCGACAAGCAAAATGAAGTGCTTAACGCGCGACTGGCCGACACCGAGGCACGCTACCGCAAGCAGTTCACTGCTCTGGATACCCTGATCAGCAAGATGAACTCGACCAGCACTTACCTGACGCAGCAACTTGCGCAGATCAGCGCCAACTCCAAGTCTTAACAAACAACGCACGAAACATACGAGGAAAACGACAATGTTTGGATCGATGCGCAGCGGCGCAAACGCCTACGCCAAGGTCGGTATCGAAACCGGCGTCGTCGCGGCTAGTCCGCACAAACTGATCGTTATGCTGTTCGACGGCGCACTTGCGGCTCTGGCCACAGCTCTGCAGCACATGAATACAGGCAACATTCCGGGCAAGGGGCAAGCCCTGTCGAAAGCAATCACCATTATCGACAGCGGCCTGCGCGCCAGCCTTGACCATAAGGTTGGCGGCGAGATCGCGGCCAATCTGGACGCCTTGTACGAATACATGAGCACCCGGCTGATGACCGCCAACCTGAACAATCAGCCAGAACTGATCGAGGAAGTGCAGCGCTTGCTGCAAGACTTGCGAAGCGCGTGGGAAGCCATTGCCCCGGCAGGACAGGCAGCACCGGAAGCCCCCCCCGCAATCAACGATCCTCTCGCCCCCAATATTTCAGGACTAGTAAAGGCTTGACCACCATGACTGGCGAAGAAGTCATCTCTATCTACGAAAAGGTCGCGGTCATCACGCATCAGATGCTTGCCGCAGCGCGTGAATACGACTGGGAACAACTGGCGGAACTGGAATCCCAGTGCGCCAGCCATGTGGCAACGCTCAAGCGCGGCGAATCCGCCGTTCCGCTGACCGGCATGGTCCGCGAACAGAAGGTCAAGTTCATCCGCCAGATCCTGGCGGATGACCGCGAGATCCGTACTATCACGGAACCGTGGATGGAGCAGCTTTCCGTACTGATCAAGAGCACTGGAACAGAGCGCAAACTGGCCCAGGCATACGGCGCCAACCAGTCGGGTTAATCTATGCTCCCGCGGGCCGATATCGTTGGAACACGGCCCGTTGCCTCGGTTGAGGCAACCCGGCCGATCATCCCGGTCGGCGACGCCCACCAGGAATTATCGCAGCGCTTAAACCGGATTGCACTCGGCTCATTTCTCGAAGGCGAAGTACTGTCGCGACTGCAAGACGGGACATTTGTCGTAAAGGTAGCCGACACCGCCGTGCGCATGAATCTGCCGGCCGGCACCCAAGTCGGCAAATCCCTTGACCTGACGCTGGTGGCGACGCAACCGCGCCCCACCTTTCTGTTGGCCAGCCAGGCCCGAGACAATCCTCCCGCCCTCAGCAATGCCGGAAAACTCATTGACTGGATTATCCATACAGCGAAGGCTGCAGGCGCGCCAGTCACCCTGACCGGCAAGACGCCGCTGGTGCCGTCGGCCAACGCGGATACGGGACAAATCGCATCGTCAATGAAAGACTCGCTGGAGTTCAGCGGCCTGTTCTACGAATCTCACCTTGAACATTGGGCCAGCGGCGAGCGCCCGCTATCGGCGCTGCTGCGAGAACCACAGGCCGGCAACAGCAATCCCCGTCTGCTCCAGGCGGCGCTCCAGGCGGCGCTCCAGACAGCGCTCAAGGTCGCTTCACAAGGACAGTCACCGGCGGATACAGATCACGTTGCACGATTAATTGCCAGCCTGTCTAGCCAGCCCGAAGCCGCGCGCAACCTGCTGGCCGCATTGCATGCTGCACACAACCCGGACACAGCGCCCGCAGCCCTCACCCCTTCCCCGCAAGACAGCCAACAAGCCCCACAGGCATTGGCCAGAACGGATGGTGAAACCATGGCCGCGCTACCAGTCGATATATCGCTCTCCGACACATTGGCAGAAGCAGCGTCGAAGAATGCCGCGCTCGCTACCGCCGCCCCCCTTGCAAACGAAGTGGAGACCGCTGGACTAACCAAATTCATGAGCAGCGAATCGATCAACATGGTCAACCTGCAATTGAACACCCTCGAACAACACCGGATTGCCTGGCAAGGCGAGTTATGGCCGGGCCAACCGATCGAGTGGGAGATCGGCGAAGATACCCCGCAGACCAATCATGCCGAATTCCAGGAAAGGACGTGGCAAAGCGTGATCCGATTCGAGTTACCCACCTTGGGAAAGGTGGCGGCAACGATTCGACTGACCGGCGAGCGCGTTCAGGTTCAGGTCCGAGCAGCGAACGAAGACACAGCAACACTATTGCGCGCGTACGGCGATACGCTGGGCGCCGCCCTGGCCGCAGCCGGATCACCTTTGGAACAGTTTTCCGTAAAACGCGATGCAAAAGCATAGTCCAACGCCGAGAAAATCGCTTTCGCCGGTGCGACAAGGCATATCGGGCGTATCGAGGCGATAAACAAAATGACACAATCGCCCCCTCCCAAAAACGCTGTCGCACTCGCATATCAGAGCGGGGATGCTGCTCCCAAAGTAGTGGCCAAAGGGCGCGGCCTCGTTGCGGAACAGATCATTGCCCGGGCCAAGGAACACGGCGTGTTCGTGCATGAATCGCGCGAGCTGGTTGCCCTGCTGACCCAGGTCGACCTGGATGAACACATTCCACCGGCCCTGTACCGCGCCGTCGCTGAACTGCTGGCATGGGTGCACCACCTTGAGGCTGCCCAGCGAGGCACCAACGAGGTATCATAGAAGGTTGCACTTAATGTCACTCTTAATGCTCAACGAGAACCAGATGACTTCCGAATTTGACGACGACAGCCAGGATTTAAGTCGCTACCAGGTCTACTCGCGGCGGGAAATCGTCAGCCTGCTGCGTGCTGTAAGCACGCGCAATCAACTGGTGCGAATGCAAGCCAATAACGGCGCCGACGCCGTCATCACCTCTATCCTGGAAGTCGATGACGCCAACGATACGGTGATCATCGATCGCGCGCAGAGTGCATTGACCAACGAGCGCATCCTTGAAAGCGATGAGGTCGCGTTCGAAACCGTGCTGGAAAACATCCGCATCCTGTTTTTCGCGTCGAACGTATACAGCTGCGTGCATGACGGCCGCCCTGCATTGAGCATGGCGATCCCGGAAAGCTTGATTCGCTTGCAACGGCGCGAGTATTACCGGGTATCGACGCCGGTCGCGCACCCGGTGCGCTGCACCTTTACCATTCCCAGCGAGACGGGCGAAATCAGCGACACGATCACCGTCCCGTTGCACAATATCAGCGCAGGCGGCCTTGCCGTCGTCGACGAAAAGAAACAGATTCCCGCCACGCTCGGTATCGTCTATGACAAATGCCGTATCGAGCTGCCGGGCGGAGCCATCGAAACCCGGCTCGAGCTCATGAATATCCACGACCTCAAGCTCACCAACGGAAAGACCACGCGGCGCTTGGGTTTCATGTTCGTCAACATCCCCAACGCGGCTCTCGCGGCCGTCCAACGCTACATCACGAAACTGGAGCGGGAACAAAACGCGCGAGCGACAGGGATGGCCTGACTTAACGTTGTGATAACAACGAGAGGAAACTGGTTGTCGAAGATAGAAAAAAGGCGCGGCAATGCCGCGCCTTTTTTCTTCCCCAGATGAGCTGGCGCACATCCGGGAACAGGTACGGGTTACACCTGCATGTTCATGATGTCTTGATAAGCCGAGACCAGCTTGTTACGGACTTGAACCGTGGCTTGGAAGGAGATATTGGCCTTTTGCATGGAGATCATCACATCCGACAGGTTGACGCTGTCATCGCCCAATGCGAAACGCTGGCCAAGCTGCTCCGCTTTCTGTTGCGTGTTATTGACGGAGTCAAGCGAAGCGCGCAACGCAGCCGCAAAATCCGCCTTGGCTGCCGGCTGCTCGGCGTCGACCTGTTTGATGTCGCCCTTGGCGACTGCGGCAGCGGCCTTCAGTTGCGCCACCATGGCTTCGATGCGGCTGGTGTCGATCATCCCTGGTTTCATCATTCCTCCTTGCGGCAGATACGCATGGCAAAGGCACATCCGCCCTTTATGCTCACACATTATCACTTGGCGCAACAACAGACGGCGCGATAAGCAGCAGAAATGCCGCTCTATTCCAAAGATTGAAATCTTGTGCTGCACCGACAATTCAGGCTAAGGCATCATGTTTATTATTTGACGGCACCACAAGTGAAACTGACAACGATACTTAAAAACTGCACTCATGGAGGCCAGACATGGCAATAGTTGCGGAAGAGGATAACAAGGCCTCTCCCAACAATCTGCTGAACTTCGTGCGTACGCCGAACGGGCGCAATATAGCGCTGATGGTCGGTGTCGCGGCCGTCGCCGCAGCGATGGCCGGCGTATGGATGTGGGGTCAGCAGCCGGAGTACCGGGTATTGTTCTCCAATTACTCCGATCGCGACGGCGGCGCCATCGTCGCTTCGCTGCAACAGATGAACGTGCCGTACAAGTTTGCCGAAGGCGGCGGGGCCATCCTCGTGCCAGCCGAGCGTGTGCACGATGCACGACTCAAGCTGGCGTCGCAGGGGCTGCCGAAAGGCGGCAACGTCGGTTTCGAGCTGATGGAGAACCAGCGACTCGGCGTCTCCCAATTCCTTGAGCAGGTGAACTTCCAGCGTGCGCTGGAAGGGGAACTGGCGCGTTCCATCCAGTCCGTCGCCGCAGTGCAGGCGGCCCGCGTCCACCTGGCGCTCCCGAAAAACTCGGTGTTCGTGCGCGACCAGCAAAAACCGACCGCTTCCGTGCTGCTGAACCTGCACCCGGGACGGACGCTCGACCGACAGCAGGTAAGCGCAATCGTTCACCTGGTTGCCAGCAGCGTACCGGAACTGAATACGAAAAACATCACGGTGGTCGACCAGGAAGGCAATCTGTTGTCCGACACGAGCAAGCAGCCGGGCGCCAATGGACTCGACCCGACCCAGCTGAAATACGTGCAGGAACTGCAACAGAGTATCGTGCATCGCATAGAGTCGATCATCACCCCGATCGTCGGCACCAACAACGTACGCGCCGAGGCGACCGCAGACGTCGATTTTTCGACGAGCGAACAAGCCGCCGAGATGTACAAGCCCAACCAGGGCGACAACCCGGCCGCGGTCCGCAGCCAGCACAGCAGCGAAATGCGCAATGGCGGCAATACCGCTTCCGGTGTTCCCGGCG
The DNA here is from genome assembly GCF_000818395.1 of Noviherbaspirillum autotrophicum. Lineage (GTDB taxonomy): Bacteria > Pseudomonadota > Gammaproteobacteria > Burkholderiales > Burkholderiaceae_D > Noviherbaspirillum > Noviherbaspirillum autotrophicum. Next base: position 3,436,616 of record NZ_JWJG01000028.1, read on the forward strand.
CATTGACCAACCAGCCGCCCGCACCGGCGACGGCGCCGCTGACCACCCCCCCCGGCACGGCAGCGACCGCAAGTGCGGCGGCAAGCGCGAACGGCGCCAATGGGGCCGCCGCATCCGGTCCAATGCAGCGCGATTCGACCGTCAACTACGAAGTCGACAAGACCGTGCGCTACGTGCAGCAGCCGATGGGCGGCATCAAGCGCCTGTCGGTAGCTGTCGTGGTCAACTACAAGCGCGTCGTTGAAAAAGGCGGTAAGGTCGCCTACAAACCGTTGAGCGATGCCGAAAAGGCCCAGATCAGCGATCTGGTCAAGGAGGCAATGGGCTACAACAAGGAGCGCGGCGACAGCCTGAACGTGGTCAACAGCCCGTTCGCCGGCCTGGACAAGGAAGTGCAAGCCGAACCGCCGCTCTGGAAGCAGCCGGAAATGCTGGACCTGGCGAAGGAAGCGGGCAAATACCTGCTGATTGCCCTGGTCACCCTGTTCATGTATTTCAAGCTGCTGCGCCCCTTGCTTGACCGCCTGACCGCAAAGGAAGAGGAAAAGACCGAAGCCCTCCCCGCCCCGGTGCTGGACGCCGAAGGCAATCCGATTCCACAGCCGACGGCAGCCGCCATCGATGACCTGTCGGATCTGAATGACGAGGAAGCGACGCCGGCGATCAGCACGTACCAGCGCCGCCTGGAAGCCGCTAAGCGTCTTGCCAAGGAAAACCCGAAAGTAGTGGCAAATGTTGTGAAGGAATGGGTAACCGAATGAGCGATATCGGCGTTCAAAAAGCAGCGATCCTGATGCTCGCATTGGGCGAGGATGAGGCGGTCGAGGTCATGAAGTATCTTGGCCCGCGCGAAGTACAAAAGCTCGGGACTGCAATGTCCACGATGAAATCGGTGACCACCGAGGAACTCGAAACCGTATTGCAGGAGTTCCGCCTGCGGACCAAGACCAACACGTCTTTCGGCCTCGATTCGGACGACTACATCCGCAATGTTCTGACCAAGGCACTGGGCGACGACAAGGCAACCTCCCTGCTCAACCGTATCCTGGGCGCGCGCGAGGCGCGCGGCATCGAAAGTCTTAAGTGGATGGACGCGCAATCGGTGGCTGAACTGATCCGCAACGAGCACCCGCAGATTATCGCCACCATCATGGTGCACCTGGAGCGTTACCACGCCTGCGAAGTGCTCGACCATTTCACGGAGCGCCTGCGCAACGACGTAGTGCTGCGCATTGCCACCCTGGACGGCGTGCAGCCTGCCGCTCTGCGCGAGCTTAACGACGTGCTGACCAAGCTCTTGACCGGCAACGAAAACCTGAAGAAGAAGCCGATGGGCGGCATCCGCACCGCGGCCGAGATCCTCAACTTCTTCAGCGGCGAAAACGAATCGTCCGCGATGGAAAGCCTGAAGGCCTACGATACGGAGATGGCGCAGCAGATCATGGACGAGATGTTCGTTTTCGAGAACATCATGGATATCGACGACCGCGGCGTACAGATCATCCTGCGCGAAGTGCAGTCGGAATCGCTGATCATCGCCCTGAAAGGCGCCAGCGAAGGCCTGCGCAACAAGATTTTCAAGAACATGTCGTCGCGCGCGGCCGAGATGATGAAGGAAGACCTGGAATCGAAAGGACCGGTCCGCCTGTCCGAAGTCGAGGAAAAGCAGAAGGAAATCCTCGCCATCATCCGCCGTCTCGCCGACGAAGGCCAGGTTGTCCTGGGCGGCAAGGGCGAAGATACCTACGTCTAGGCACGCATACACGTAATCGGATAACGACGAAATGAGTTCCAGCAGGATTCCCAAGGAACAATTGACCGCCTATCAGCGCTGGGAACTGGCATCGTTCGACGAGCCTTCTCCGGCCGAGAAGGCAGCAGCAGCGCTAGCCGACCAGGTCAAGAAAGCCACAGAAGAAGCGCGCAACGCTTCCTACGCGGCAGGCATGGAGGAAGGCCGCGCGGCCGGGTTCGAACAGGGCAAGGCGCAGGGCTTCGAACAAGGCTACGCCGACGGTTTGGCACAGGGCCGTGCGCAGGCAGATCAAGAACGTACGCAACTGCTGCAGATCGCGCAAGTCTTCAGCGACGAAATCGCGCAAGCCAACGAGAAGATCGCATCGGATATCCTGGACCTGGCACTCGACCTGTCCAAGGCCATGCTGAAGAGCGCGCTGCACGTGCGCCCCGAACTCGTCATCCCAATCATTGGCGAAGCGGTCCGTTACCTGCCCTCGCTGCAACAGCCAGCCCTGCTCTTTCTGCATCCGGAAGACGCCAAACTGGCCTGCACGCTGATGGGGGAAGAACTGACCACAGCCGGCTGGCGCATCGTTGAGGACGCTGCAATGGAGCGCGGTGGGTGCCGCGTCGACACGGCAAGCAATCAGGTCGACGCCACCGCAACGAGCCGCTGGCAGCGCATCGCCGCCGCTCTCGGCAAGGACTCCGACTGGCTGGCGCCATGAGCACGGACACACCACACAGCAGCCGTTGGCAAGCCTACCTGCGCGATTGCAGCGCACTGCTGTCAATCTCCGAGCCGCTGCTGGTTTCAGGCCGCATCACGCGCGTTACCGGCCTGGTGATGGAAGCCATCGGATTGCGGCTGCCGATCGGCGCGGCTTGCACCGTTCCAATGCCGAACGGTACGCGCATCGAAGCCGAAGTGGTCGGATTCCAGGATGACCGCCTGTTTCTCATGCCGCAAAGCGATGTCGAAGGCGTCGTGCCCGGCACCCGGGTCTTGCCGCTCGAACTGGCGCACAGCCTGCCCCGTCCCGGCGCCGTCAGCCATCCGCGCCGCCGCCCGAGCGATCGCGGCCGGCACCTGCCGGTCGGCAGCGAGTTGCTGGGCCGCGTGCTCGACGCGGCCGGCCGCCCGCTCGACAACCTCGGTCCGCTCAATGCATCGCATGTCGCCCCCTTGAACGCGCGGGCCGCCAATCCACTGTCGCGTGCACCGATTCAGGAAATACTCGATGTCGGCGTACGCGCAGTCAACAGCCTGCTGACGGTGGGCCGCGGCCAGCGCATGGGCCTGTTCGCCGGCTCCGGCGTCGGCAAGAGCGTCTTGCTCGGCATGATGGCGCGCTACACCAGCGCCGATGTGATCGTGGTCGGCCTGATCGGCGAACGGGGACGCGAGGTCAAGGAATTCATCGAGCAGATCCTCGGCCCCGAAGGACTGGCACGCTCCGTGGTCGTGGCCGCCCCGGCAGACACCTCGCCGCTGATGCGTTTGCAGGGCACTGCCTATGCGACGGCGATTGCGGAGCATTTCCGTGATGAAGGAAAAAATGTCCTGCTGATCATGGACTCGCTGACCCGTTATGCGATGGCGCAGCGCGAAATCGCCCTCGCCATCGGCGAACCGCCGGCTACGAAGGGCTATCCGCCATCGGTATTCGCCAAGCTGCCAGCATTGGTCGAGCGCGCCGGCAACGGCAAGGAAGGCGGCGGTTCGATCACCGCGTTTTATACCGTGCTTACCGAGGGCGACGACCAGCAGGATCCGATCGCCGACGCGGCACGCGCAATCCTCGATGGTCATATCGTGCTCAATCGCTCGCTGGCCGAAGCCGGGCACTATCCCGCGATCGACATCGAACAGTCGATCAGCCGCGCGATGCATTCAATTACCTCGCACGATCACCAGAATTTGGCGCGTCGCGTGAAAAAGCTGACGTCGAGTTTCCAGCGCAGCCGCGACTTGATCAGCGTCGGCGCGTACAGTGCGGGATCCGACCGCGTGCTCGACGAAGCGATCGCAAAACATGACAGAATTGAAACATTCCTGCAGCAGGATATCAGCGAGTGCGCCAGCCTTGCCGAGAGCTTGGGGCAACTTTCCGCGCTATTCCAGTGATTGAATAGAATCAGACAGGAGCTATACTCAATTACATGGCTACCCCTTCCGCACTCGATACGCTGATCGAACTGGCGACCCAACAAACCGACGAAGCGGCCAAGCGGCTCGGACGCGCGATCCGGAACAGCGAAGATGCCGAGAAAAAGCTGCAGTTGCTGCTCCAGTACCGGGACGACTACATGGCGCGCTTCCAGACGACACTGCAAGCCGGCCTGAGTGCATCGAGCTATCGGAATTTTCAGCATTTCATCGACAAGCTCGACGAAGCCATCAAGGGACAGCAACGCGTCATCCAGGATGCCCAGGGGCGCGTGACAAGGGAGCGCGGAGCTTGGCAGGACAGCGAGCGCAAGCGCATATCCTACGACACGCTGGCGACGCGCGCCGAAAAAGTGCGGCAATTGAAAGAGTCACGGCGCGACCAGAAACAAACGGATGAATTCGCAGCGCGTGCGCTGTTCAACAAACGCTAGGCAGCACAACGCGGAAAACATGAATACCTCAGCCATTTCGAATCTCGCCAATCTCGCTTCCGGCACCACACCGGCGGCAAAAGCGCCCGGCGCTGTATCCGACGCACCGTTCAGCCAGGTGCTGTCGCGCGAAATGGCCGCGCAACCGAAGCCCAGCGAGCCGGCCAAGGCCAGCAAGGCGCAAAACGACAAGGAATCGCAGCCTACGGAATCCGCTGCAAACGAATCGAAGCCCGTGCAACAGTCCGACGCGGCCGCTTCGTCGGATAGCACCTCTCCGGAAAACGCCGCGCGCTTCGCCAAGTCGGACAAAGCGGTTTCAAGCACGTCCGCCCGGGCCGGTGAAGACAAGGACCAAGACGACGATGTGCCGGTTTCGGCCGAGTCGGAACAATTGCTTGCCCTGGTGGCCAGCCTGACGCAACCGGTGGCAAAGCAAGCAGACACCAAGACTGAAGACGACAGCAAACAGGCGGCGCTCGATGCATCGGACGACGGTTCAGCGCAGGACAAGCAGGCAAAAGATATTTTGTTACTTGCGCAATCTGGACAACCTCAGAATACCCCACAAGAATTGGTGACAGACCCGGCTAAAGGCCGCCCGACTTCCGAAAAAATCGAAAGCCTGTCCCTCCCCGGACAAAACCGAGTCGAATCTGCATCGCCCCAGCCTGTCGGAACTGCCGCCAGCGCCGCTCGTCGTGGTGTCATTAATGCCGCCGGCGAGCATGTCAAAGCCGCGGGCACTTCCGAAGAGGTCTCCTCCGAGCCTGACGAATTCCGCACCAAACTCGCACAAGCCAAGGATGAGAAGACAGCGGCGGACAGCAGCGCCACAAAGGCACAGCCGAGCCACTCGGAGCTCCCCGCGACACAATCTGCCGACCACCAGTCCGCACTAAAACTGGTACAGCATGCTGAACAACCAACCGTTGCACCATTCACAATGAACGCCGCGCCCGCAGCGCAGCCTCAGCCGCTTCAAGCCATGGCTGCGCAGGCAAGCGACATGCTCTCCCCGCGCGTCGGCAGCCAGGGATGGGACAAGGCGCTCAGCCAGAAGGTCGTCTGGATGGTGGGCAGCGATGTGCAAAGTGCATCATTGACGCTCAATCCGCCTGACCTCGGCCCTCTGCAAGTCGTGTTGCACGTATCGGAGAACCAGGCGACCGCGAATTTCACCGCGGCACAACCGGAAGTACGTCACGCGCTCGAGGCTGCGATGCCCAAGCTGCGCGAAATGCTGGGTGATGCCGGCATTCAGCTCGGCCAGGCCAACGTCAATGCCGGCAACCCGAACAGCAACCCGCAAAACGCATTTGAGCAGCCGCAGCAATCGTCACGCCGCGGCTCCGGCGCAGCAAGCGAAAGCAGCGACAAGCCCCCGGTGAGAGTCGGCCGCACCCAGACGATCACGGGCGGAGAGGGATTGGTCGACACGTTCGCCTGAGCCCCGCAGGACCAGTCACCCGATAGACGCCGCCGTAAAGAATGGCGGCGGAGCTGACATCATTAGCGCCAAAAGTTGTAGGGCGCCCCTATCCTTTATGATTCCTGTGATTAATAATGGCGTTGCAGCGCGGACTCATACCGGCCAAGGAATACTCAATTGGCATGCGATGCCCGGATATGGAAGACCTTCCCCCTTCTTTTCGACGCATCCTGAGTACCGCTTTTTTTGAATAATGACTGCATGACTGCAGCAATGCCGCACACAAGGATTTAGCAACGATGGCGACCTCCGCTCCCAAAGCAGCCAATAAAGCAGGCGCGAAGCCGGACTCAGATCAACCGGCGGCCGGCTCATCGAAAAAAAAGAAACTGATGATCATTGCCGCAGCAGCACTGCTGCTGATCGTTGGCGCCGGTGGCGGCGCGTGGTTTTTCCTCGGCTCGAAGGCGCAACACAGTGACAAGCCGGCAAAAGAGCAGCACAAACCTGCCACTCCTCCAGTATTCATGGCGCTGGAAACCTTCACCGTGAATCTGCAGGGGGAAGACATGCAGCAGTTCCTGCAGGTGAACATGACTTTGCAGGTAGCTGACGAAGCCACGGCCGAACAGCTGAAGACAAACATGCCGCAGGTGCGCAACCGACTGCTGCTGCTCTTGTCCAGCAAGAAGGCGGCGGAAATACTGACCGTCGAAGGGAAAAAGAAGCTCTCCACCGAGATCGTCCAGCAGATTCAGGAGCCCTTCACGCCCAACGGTCCGAAACACGACGTGTCCGACGTCTTTTTCACTTCGTTCGTCGTTCAGTAAAGTCATGTCCGACAATTTCCTCTCTCAAGAAGAAATCGATGCCCTGCTCAAGGGCGTCACCGGCGACCAGGATGAAGTCGAGGTCCCGGAGGATCTGTCCGGCGTGCGCCCGTACAACCTGGCAACCCAGGAACGTATCGTACGCGGCCGCATGCCGACGCTTGAGATTATCAACGAACGTTTTGCCCGGCTGTTTCGCATCAGCCTGTTCAATTTCCTGCATCGCGCCGCCGAGGTGTCGATCGGCCCGGTGCGGGTATCGAAGTACAGCGAATTCATCCGCAACCTGGTGGTGCCGACCAATCTGAACCTGGTCCACATGAAGCCTCTGCGCGGCACTGCACTGATCGTATTCGACCCGAATCTGGTGTTCCTGCTGGTCGATAACATGTTCGGCGGCGATGGGCGTTTTCATACTCGCGTCGAAGGCCGCGAATTCACGCTCACCGAGCAACGCATCATTCAACGCATTCTAAATATCGTCTTCGAGACCTACGCCAAGTCGTGGGAACCGGTGTACCCGATCGAGTTCGAGTACATCCGTTCGGAGATGAACACGCAGTTCGCCAATATCGCCACGCCCAATGAAGTGGTGGTGACCACCACCTTCTCCATTGAACTGGGACCGGTCACCGGCGAAATGCACTTTTGCACGCCCTATTCCACGATCGAACCGATCCGCGACATCCTGACGTCCAGTCTGCAGGGCGAAACCCTGGAAATGGACAAGCGCTGGATCCGCCTGTTAAAGCAGCAGATCAAGACCGCCGAGGTCGAGCTGGTTGCCAATCTCGGTACCGCCGACGTCACCTTTGGCGACATTCTGAACATGAAAGTGGGCGACATCATACCGATCGCCGTTCCCAACCCGCTGTGCGCTACTGTAGACAGCGTGCCTGTCATGGAATGCACCTACGGCAAGCTGAACGGCCAATATGCATTACGCATCGAAAAGCTGATCTACAGCGCCAACGAGTCGCTGCGCGGCCACGAGCAACTGCGCCGGCTCAAGGAAACCGAAGCTCGGGACGACAACGAAATACCGCAAGGAGAAACAAAAAATGGCTAACGAAACAACCAGCCCGGACGATGATTGGGGCGCGGCCCTGGCCGAACAGGCCAAGATGGAAGCAGCCGATCAGTCAGCCCAGCCGACGCCGGCCGCGTTCCAGGATTTTTCCGGCGCCAGCGTCAAGAGTGGCACGCACAATGACATCGACTTCATCCTCGACATCCCAGTCCAGCTTACGGTGGAATTGGGCCGCACCAAGATCGCCATCAAGAATCTGCTGCAGCTGGCACAAGGTTCGGTGGTCGAACTCGACGGTCTGGCCGGCGAACCGATGGACGTGCTGGTCAACGGCTGCCTGATCGCGCAAGGCGAAGTGGTGGTCGTCAACGACAAGTTCGGCATTCGCTTAACTGACATTATCAGCCCTTCCGAGCGCATCAGAAAACTGAACAAATGATGCAAGCTCTCGTTCTTCCGCTGCTGTTGTGTGCTGGCGGAGTCGCGCATGCGGCCGAACAGACGGGACCGGGTTCGGCGGCAAGCCTGCTGCAGGTATTGCTGGGACTGGTCGTCGTGCTCGGACTGCTGGCCGGAACCGCATGGACCATACGCCGCCTCGGACTGGCAAAGCCCTCGACCGCAAGCGTGGTCAAGATCGTCGGTGGAGCAAGCATCGGCACACGCGAGCGCATCGTGCTCGTGGAAGTCGCGGACCAGTGGATCGTGGTCGGAGTCGCTCCCGGATGCATCAATGCCCTGTCCACCATGCCGCGACAGGAAGGCTATACACTGCAAGAGAACATGCCGCCCATGGCAAAGAATTTTTCAGCATGGCTGAAGCAAACGATTGACAAGCGTAATGCGCAATAAGGTTTCGTTGTTTAGAAAGATACAGCCAATTACCAAGGCTATATTGCGCCCGGCACCCATCGCCGCGCTGCTCTGTGTGCCCGCGCTCGCATTTGCCCAGCAGGCCGGATTGCCAGCGTTTAGCAGCACCCCGGGTCCAGGCGGCGGTCAGACTTATTCCCTCAGCCTGCAGACGCTCCTGTTGCTGACCAGCCTGTCGTTCCTGCCGGCGGCGCTGATGATGATGACCAGCTTTACCCGTATCATTATCGTACTGTCGCTACTGCGCCAGGCCCTCGGCACCCAGAGCGCCCCGCCCAATCAGGTGCTGATCGGACTGTCTTTATTCCTCACTCTGTTCGTGATGGGGCCAGTACTCGACAAGATCTATACCGAGGCCTACCAACCGCTCTCGGAAAACAAGATCAACATGTCGCAGGCGCTCGACAAGGGCGTGGCACCACTCAAGAGCTTCATGCTGAAGCAGACACGTGAATCCGACCTGGCACTTTACGTCAAGCTGTCGCGCGGCCCCGCCTTGCAAGGCCCGGAAGACGTCCCGCTGCGGGTGCTGGTGCCAGCCTTCGTCACCAGCGAGCTGAAAACCGCGTTCCAGATCAGCTTCGCGATCTTCATTCCGTTCCTGATCATCGACATGGTGGTCGCCAGCGTGCTGATGTCGATGGGGATGATGATGGTGTCGCCGGCCATCGTGGCCCTGCCGTTCAAGCTGATGCTGTTCGTGCTGGTCGACGGCTGGCAGCTGCTGATCGGCTCGCTTGCTCAAAGTTTTTACTAAGGAATTCCAATGACTCCCGAAAGCGTCATGGGCATCGGCCGCCACGCCATGGAAGTGACTTTAATGGTGGCAGCGCCGCTGCTGCTGGTGGCGCTTGCCATCGGCCTGATCGTCAGCATATTCCAGGCAGCGACGCAAATCAACGAGCAGACCCTGTCGTTCATTCCAAAACTGGTCGGCATTTTCGTCGCGCTGGTGGTGGCTGGCCCATGGATGCTGTCAGTCATGCTCGACTATATGCGAGAACTGTTCACGAATATCCCAAACATGATTGGCTAGCCCGCGGCACCAACTCAATTCGGCAATGCCGCCCTTGCACATCGTTTCAGGCGGTTTTTTGCTTTTCATATGCTCTCTTTCACCAGCACCGAACTAAACACCTGGATCGCATCATTCCTGTGGCCACTGACCCGCATACTCGGGCTGGTATCAGTTGCTCCGCTGTTCGGCAATGTCAGCGTGCCTGCCCGCGTCAAGCTAGGTCTTGGCGTCATGCTGGCGATGGTGATTGCCCCCACCGTTCCTGCGGTGTCCGCGATGGCCCCGATGTCGCTGCAGGGGCTTCTGATCCTCGTGCAGCAACTCGTGATCGGCCTGTCAATGGGATTTGCGATGCGCACTGTCTTTGCCGGTATCGAAATGGCTGGCGAAATTAGCAGTATGACGATGGGATTAGGATTCGCGACCTTTTACGACCCACAATCGCGCGGCCACTCGTCGGCAATCAGCCAGTTCCTGGCGCTGCTAACACTGATGATTTATCTGGCGACAGACTTGCATCTGGTGCTACTGTCGACGCTGGCGCAGAGCTTTTCCAGCCTTCCGATTTCCACCGGGGCCCTTTCCAGTGCCGGGTTTCTGCAAGTGGTAAGTTGGGGGGCGCGTATTTTCAGCGCCGGGGTGCAATTATCGCTGCCGATCGTTGCGGCACTTCTTATTACAAACATGGCGCTCGGCATCCTGACTCGGGCAGCACCACAGCTGAACATCTTCGGCATCGGTTTTCCGATCACCATCGGTGTCGGGTTCTCGATGATTGCCGTGACCCTGCCCTATCTCGCCACACCGATCGGACATGTACTGCATGAAGGCATCGACGCTATCCAGCAAATTACTGCATTGATGGCGCCCAAGGCGAACTAGCAGCCTCCCGACTTATGCGTAAATAGGCGTTAAATATAGTTAAAAAGCGACAGATGGGAAACCTGCAGAAAGGATTTCTGCGCGGCTTCGAGCGCCTGCTGCTGCTGCGTAAAGTTGGAAATCACTTCAGCAAGATCGATATCCTGCAATTGATGCAGGGCTTCGGTGTACTGGACGTTAAGATCATCACCCGTGCTGTCGAGCACGTCGAGCTCTTTCAGGCGAGTACCAACCGCAGCGCGGACGGACAGCAAGTTATCCAGCGCATTATCGATGTTGTTATTTGCTGCATTCAACCCATTGGTAAGCTTTGCCTGCCCGGCTGCTGACATGGCCGGAGAGCTTAGCGTGTTCAGCAGAGTCTTCAACGTGGTGAAGATGCTTTGATTGGTGCTGGGGCTGGTTGTGAACTTGTCGCCAGAGGCGGGGTCACCTTTGACATCAATCTGCAGGCCATCGAATGTAATCGCCTGTCCGCTCACATATGTCGTTCCGGTAGCCGGTGGCGCTGCCAAATTGAAAACACCAGTAGCGGGGTCCATGTAAAACCCGGTGTTCGTATCCTGTACTACATAGGTCGTTGTCGGAGGATTGAACGGTACAGCAGGTGGGACGACGGTAAAGTTCACGCTGTAGCTGTGCCCGGTAACAAGGGTGCTGTCCACTACCGCACCACTCCCGACAATGCCCGAACCGGTATTGGCGGGCGCGGCGGCGGCCAGGAAGTCACCATTACCGGTGCGATTGTTTTCAAAAACCGCAGTGCCTGAATCATTGAGTGCTGTATGGCGGGACGGGCCGACTTGCAGCATGCGCTGCCCCTGATCGCCGCTGTACTGCGCACCTGTTGGTGTTTCCGAGAATGGTTGCGATGAGATCTGGAAACCGCCAAACATGAAATTTCCAGCACCATCGCGGCTGTTTGCAAGCCCCATCAACTCATCGATGCGTCCCCGTAGTTCCGCCGCCAGATACTTGCGTTGCGAATCCTCCATTGCACCGTTACCGGAATTAACGACCAGGGTCTTTACATCCTGCAGCAGCGTGGTCACACCCTGCAACACGCTTTCCTGCTGCGACAATAGGTTCTTTGCGTTCTGCCGATTGGTTGCAAACTGCTCGTTGATCGACATCGACTGGGTAATCCCCAGAATATTGGACGAAGCAACCGGGTCGTCAGCAGGCGTCAGCACCCGGCGCTGAGTCGATAACTGCTGCTGAGTCTTCACCAGCTTAGCCTGGAGATCGCTGATCTTCGTGGAGCCCAGTTCGAAAATCGTATTCGTGCTAATGCGCATGATCTAATACTCCTACCAACCTGAAACCATTAAATTCACGCTACTGCGCCATATCGACGTATTAACCTGGACATCAGCCTTGGCCTAATCGGACCAAGGTATCGAACATTTCCTTCACAGCCTGCATGACTTTGCCTGCTGCTACATATGCCTGTTGGTAACGCAACAGATTCGCACCTTCTTCGTCCAGATTTACACCGGAATCCGCGTCTTGCGCTTCCTTGAGCTGGGTAACCAAATTGGTTTGCGCGTCCGTACCTACCTGCAGTTCATGCGTCTTGTTACCAACCATGCTTACCATTTGGGAAAGCGCCCCCTGGTAGGTAGTTGTTCCATTTACCAGCGTCACGGCTGTTTGCAGATTACCCAGCAACACCATGTTACGGTTGTCACCAGAAGTGCTGCTATTGGCCTTAACGACGAACTGGTCACCATTACCCGGCGCCCCGCTAATCTGGAGACTTATGCCACCGACATCAGGAGGCGGTCCAGGTAGCGACGCTCCAAATGTGATCGTGGCGCCTGACGTGTATGGAACTGCCGTGCCAGGCGCGTAAATTGTAGAGTTTCCGTTAATATCGGTGACCTTGACGTCAAACGGAAATCCGGTCGCAGACGGCGCATTGAGCGTACCTGTTGTAGCGTTATAAACCAACGTTTTCGGCGTGGCGACCATTGCAGTCGTAAAATTCTTATCGACTGTTCCTGCACTTAGAGTCGCAGTGCCAGTATTGGTCGTCGGGCTCGTTGTTGCAATCGGGGCAGCTGAAGCAATGTTGTTCAGATCCGATACGAGCACCTTGAACCCGGCCGCAGCATTGATCGTCGGCTTCACGATGTATTGGTCGCCTGCCACGGTTGTCCCGGCGCCCAACGTAATCTTTACGCCATCGACCGTAACGCCCGCGGCCAGCGCCGCCGGTGATGAAGTGGATACCAGCGTATTGTCAGACAGGCGCGTGATCGCGTAATTGCTGCCATCAAAGTTGATCTTATAATCGCTTGCCTTCAACGCCGATACGTCGGTAATGTCCGCATCCACGTCAGCCGTGCCGGCGTTCAGGTTGCTGTGAATGGACAAGGGCTTCGCCATATTGAAGAAGTCGCCCCCCATCGCACCAGTTCGATCCTTGCCCAGCTTGTGCTGGTCATTGAAAGTGGTGGCAAGTCCAATTGCAATTCGCCCCAACTGGTTCTGCGCATCGGTCAGGGTGGTGCTGCGAAACTCGAACAACCCACCCAGTTTGCCACCTTGCAGGCTGCTTTCGGAAAGACGTACCGTGCCTTTGGATGTAACCAGCCCAACCTCGACTTCACTGAGATCTGTTGGCGATGTGGCGGGAGCGAGCTGAGACACGGTCGATCCGACCACCATGGGTTGGCCGTTACCAATGAAAATTCCGTAATTGTTGCCGTCTTTGGACACTGTGACCTTGGTCAGCTTGCTCAACTCTCCGACCAAGTGATCACGCTGATCGAGCAAATCGTTCGGCATCTGGCCGCTGCCGCTCTGTGCCTTGGAGATTGCCTCATTGAGGTCTGCGATCTGCTCCGCATAGGAGTTAATTGCGGTAATAGTGGTTGATATCTCGGAATTGACCGCGACACGCAATTCACGCAACTGACCATCCATGCTTTGGAAACGGCTCGCCATCGATTGTGAAGCCGCCAACATTGAACCACGCGCGTCCGGATTTGCGGCCAGGTTTTGCACACTCTGGAAAAAATCTTGTAATACCGGCGACAGCCCAGAATTGGGGTCGGCGAGCATGTTATTAATACGGGATGCTTGGGTGTAATGAGCATCCAGCTGGCCTTGACTGGTCTGTACGGTGCGCAGTTGCGAGCCAAGGTATTCGTTATAGACACGCTGTACGGATATCACCTCGGTACCCTTGCCGATGAACCCGCCCCCCTCGTTCTGCCCGCTTACTGCGGCCTGCAGCACGATCTGGCGATGATAGCCTTCGGTTCGCGCGTTGGCGATATTGTGAGCGGTGGTCGCAAGTCCCTGCTGCGCAGCAACAAGTGCACTATTAGTGGAGCTGAGGATATTGGCCATGATTTTTTTCCTTGGTATCCCGATATACCGTGACGCCTCTATGTACGGCAGCTTGGGGGAAAACTTGAGGCAATTTTGAATATTTCGCCATTTTCGGCGCACCGCGGTGATCGAGAATTGTCAGATCTATAAGATTTGCGAAATGATCTGGGTCAGCTTGGCGGCATAGTGCGGGTCTGTCGCATATCCAGCGCGCTGTAAGCCTTGGGCAAAGCCACTAACGTCACTGACATTGGCTAGTACATTTTCATAGCGCGGATTGGAACGTAACAACCGGGCGTAATCGCGGAAGGAGTCCGCATAGGAATCGTAGGCACGGAATTTCTCGACCCGCCTTTGCGGAACACCATCGACGTATTCAGTCGTGACGGCTTCCACCACCCGGCCCTTCCAGCCGCTCCCAGCTTTGATGTTAAACAGGTTATAACTGTTGCTACCATCGGCTGCCAGAATTTCTTTTTTTCCCCAACCGGTTTCTAGTGCAGCTTGCCCAAGCATGAACTTGGCCGGAATACCGCTAACCCGGCTCGCCTCTTCCGCATGTACCGTCAAGCGCTCCTGAAATGCCTGTACATGAGCCGGCTGGGCACCGCTCGACTTCGAGCCATCCGCCGGCGCCGTCAGATCCGCCGGTTGCCATGCTGCGTACTGACGCGCTTGGACGCTCGATGCCTTGTAATAAGAGCTGGGCGTAGCCTCTGCTTGCCCCCCCACCGAGGCGGACAGCTGACGTACCAGCATGTCGGCCAAGCCGAGGCCTCGTTTGGATAGGTTCTGGCTCAATTGCGTGTCCAGCATCGACGTGTACATGCGGCTCTGTTCATTATCGAACATACCGTCCTGCGGTGAAGCTTCGCGCATGCTTTTCATGATCATGTTCATGAAAAGCGCTTCGAATTGCTTGGCGGCGGTCTTCAGCGCTTCAGGCGCATTGTCATGCGCAGAGCGGCGCAGCGAGTCGAGCCCCTTGGTATCGATTGCAAGATTATCCGAAGGATTGATTCGATTAACCATCGTACTTAGATTACTTCTAGTTCGGCGCGAAGCGATCCTGCCGCTTTCATCGCCTGCAGGATCGCCAACAGATCCTGTGGCGTCGCACCGATGGCGTTAAGCGCCTTGACCACATCGGCCAGCGAGGCGCCGCCCTTCAAGAACAATACCTGCCCCGGCTCCTTCTTGATCTCGATCTGCGAGGTCTGTGCAACCACGGTCTGGCCGCCTGAGAGCGGCGCCGGCTGGCTGATCACCGGTTCAGTATTGATTACCACTTGAAGATTGCCGTGGGAAATCGCGCAACTGTCAAGGGTAACAGCCTGATTCATCACCACCGAGCCCGTCCTGGCATTCAGAATGACCTTGGCTGCGACTTGCGCTGGAGTCACGTTCATGCTCTGCAGCGCGCCCAGGAAAGACACCCGCTCGTCGCTGCCCTGCGGCGCACGTACCCGGATCACTCGGCCATCCTGGGCTGCAGCCGTCTCGGCACCGAAGCGCTGATTAATCGTCTCAACCACCCGGCTGGCGGTAGAAAAGTCGGTATCGTTCAATTCAAGGTACACGAAGTCGCCCTGACCGAGTGCGGTCGGCACTGCACGCTCCACGGTGGCACCACCGGAAATGCGCCCAACGCTCAAGTGGTTAATCTGCGCCTTGCTGCCATTGGCGGCAGCACCGACGCCGCCCACCACTACGTTGCCTTGCGCGATACCGTAAATCTGGCCATCGGCACCTTTCAGGGGCGTCATCAGCAGCGTGCCGCCGCGCAGGCTTTTCGCATTACCCATTGACGACACTGTCACATCGAGCATCTGCCCCGGCTGCGCGAACGGCGGTAGCGACGTTGTGACCACGACCGCAGCGACGTTCTTGAGTTGCAGGCTAACGCCGGCCGGCAGGTTGACGCCCATGTTCTGCAGCATGCTGATCACGCTCTGTACCGTAAACGGTGTCTGCGTCGTTTGGTCGCCGCTGCCGTCCAGGCCCACAACCAAACCGTAACCAATCAACTGGTTCTGACGCACGCCTTGCACGCTGGCGAGGTCTTTTAGACGCTCTGCATGAACGGAGCCCGGCAATGCAAGGCAAAGCGCCGTGAAAGCGGCTGGAATGAGTTCTTTGAAAATGGAGATACTGATTCTCATAACGGCGCAAAGCTCAGGAAGAAGCGCGCGATCTGTGACATGAATTCTGACTTGTCGATCCGGCTATTGGTGCGGTATTCGATACGGGCATCGGCCACCTGGGTGGAGGACACGACATTTCCTGCCCCCACGGTCTGCGGACTAACAACGCCGGAGAAGCGGACAAATTCCACGCCCTTATCGAACGACACCTGCTTTTCACCTGCCACCAGCAGGTTACCGTTCGGGAGCACCTCGGTCACGGTGACCGTGATCGTGCCACTGAAGCTGTTGCTGGACGCCTGTGCGCCCTTCTCTTCGAACTTGTTGGCGCTGGATGCGCCTACGCCAAGATCGGCGACGGTTGCTGCCGGCACTCCAAACAGTTTCGATACGGATGAATCAGTGCTGCCTGTCTTGCTGCCGGAATTCAGTGCATTCTTGCCGGCGCTGGTCTTTTCGTTGATTGCGATAGTCAGGATGTCGCCCACGAGGCGAGCGCGGCGATCTTCGAACACCGGCCGATAGCTTGCCGCCTGAAAAATCGCACCATTGGCAGGAGGGACGGAAGCAGGCTGCTGCGGCCGAGCTGACAGCGGTTGCTGCACAATGGTTTCCGGTACAGTGCCGCAGGCGGCAAGACCCGCAACGGCGGCACAGATCAGAGCAAAAGACGACAGTTTCATTTCAGGCGTTTAATCCGACGTGATTACAGCTGCGCGAGCTTTTGCAGCATCTGGTCGGACGTCGAAATCGCCTTGCTGTTGATCTCATAGGCGCGCTGGGTCTGGATCATGTTGACCATTTCCTCGACCACGTTCACGTTCGAGGTTTCGACATAGCCCTGCACCAGCAAGCCAGAACCGTTGGTGCCCGGCGTATTGGTGTTGGGATTGCCCGACGCAGCCGTTTCAACGTACAGGTTTTCGCCCTTGCTTTCCAGGCCAGCCGGGTTCATGAAAGTTGCCAGCTGGATTGCGCCAATCTGGGTCGGTGTCGGATTGCCCGGCTGCGTAACCGAAACGGTACCGTCGCGGGCGACTGTCACGCTCTGCGCATCCGCCGGAATGGTAATCGCCGGTTGCACCACAAAGCCACTGGAAGTCACTAGCTGGCCCTGGTTGTCGACCTGGAAGGAACCGTCGCGGGTATAAGCTGTCGCACCATCCGGCAGCAGCACCTGGAAGAAGCCGGCGCCCTGGATGGCGATATCCTTGCTGTTGCCGGTCTGTTGCAGGTTACCCTGCGTGAAAATCTTTTCGGTCGCGACGGGACGCACGCCGGTGCCGATTTGCAGGCCCGATGGCAATTGTGTCTGCTGCGAAGATTGGGCGCCCGGCTGACGCATGGTCTGGTACAGCAAATCCTCGAATACTGCGCGCGAACGCTTGAAGCCGCTGGTGCTAACGTTGGCCAGGTTATTGGAGATGACATCCATCTGCGTCTGCTGCGCATCCATGCCGGTTTTGGAAATCCAAAGCGATTTGATCATGTTATCTCCTGAGACCCTAATTCGTTATGCCGCATATGGAAGGGAGCGGCCGCCCATTGTTCATTGATAAGGAAACGATCAACCTAAAGACAGGATTTCGTTTGCCTTGGACTCGTTGCTTTCAGCATTCTTCATCAGGCTCATGTTCAGCTCGAACTGGCGCGCCAGGCTGATCATGCTGACCATCGAATCGATCACGTTGACGTTGCTGCCTTCGAGCGCTCCGCCAATCAGCGTCACGCCGGCATCGGCATCGGCGGGTTCGCCGTCCTTGACGCTGAACAGGCCGTCGTCGCCACGCACCAGCGACTCGGTCGGCGGATTGACCAGCTTGATGCGTCCCACCACCGTAGTCGCGCCTGGCGAGTTCCCTTGAGTGACCGTGGAAATTGTGCCATCCTTCGCGACCGTGACAATCGCATCCGGCGGAATCGTGATCGGTCCGCCGTCACCCAGCACATTCAAGCCGCTCTGCGTCTGCAGCACGCCGTTTTCGTTCAGTTTCAGGCTTCCATGGCGCGTGTATCCTTCCGAACCATCCAGACGCTCCACTGCAATCCAGCCGTCGCCCTGAACAGCGACATCAAGCTCGCGGCCGGTTTGCTGAATCGCCCCGGGGCGAAAATCGGAGCCGACAGTCGCATCGACCACAAAGGTCCGTGTCGGCAATCCATCACCAACGACGGGCACAGCACGAAATGAATCGAGCTGCGCACGAAAGCCGGTCGTGGTCGCATTGGCCAAGTTGTGCGAGGTCGTTGCCTGCTGCTCCAGGATATGCTTAGCGCCGGTCATGGCTGTGTAGATCAGGCGATCCATCTGCTCCCTCCTTCGATTAGGCGCGTTGCCAGTACGGCAGGCGCCTCAATCTTCATGCATCACTTCAGCTCGATTACCTCAGATTGACCAGCGTCTGCATGATCTGGTCTTCGGTCTTGATGGTCTGCGCATTGGCTTGATAGATACGCTGCGCGGTGATCATCGATACCAATTCGGCAGTCAGGTCGACGTTGGACTCTTCAACGGCCGACGACTGTACCGCACCCAAGCCACTGTTACCCGGAGAACTAACTACTGGAGGGCCGGAAACCGCGGTTTCCTCCCATGCATTGTCGCCCTTCGACTGTAGTCCGTTTGGATTGGCAAAGCGCGCCAAAGCGACCTGTCCAAGCACATTCGTCTGGCCGTTGGTATAGCTGCCGACGATCTTTCCGTCTGACGATAGATTAAATGAAACCAGGTTACCGGCCGTGAAACCGTTTTGCTTCTGATCACGCACGCCGAACTCCAACGCATACTGCGTGGTGCCCGAGAAATCAACGTCTACTGACAGCGGAGACGCACCGTTCGTCAGTGTTGCAGTGGCAGTAGGAGTCGCTGGCACATATGACATTGCAACGCCGCCTGTACTGAACGTAATGCTGGACAGTGCAACCGGTGCAGCTGGCGGCGTATAGCCGATCGGCGTGCCGTCGAGAGTCGCATACACATCCCACGTGTTGCCTTGTCCCGCTGCGAGAGGCGCAATGGGGCCGCGGTTGACATAAAAAGTAGACAACACGTGCGAGTTACCAAGGCTGTCGTACACCCCTACGGAAGTCTGATTGCTATAGGTAGTCGGATCGGTAGGGTCGAAGGTAACCGCTCCAGGAACAGGCGCAGCAGGAGGCACTGATGGACGCAGGAGGACGGGCTTGCCTGAGTCCAGGTTCAGATTGACGTCGTAGGTAGTAGTCGGCTGCGGCGCCAAAGCAGTATTGGTGATCGTCAACGGCGCTGGCGCACCATTCGAGATCGTGCCGTTCGGACCGGCCGGATAACCCGTCAATACAGCACCATTGGCATTTTCAATGTTACCGTTCTTATTCAGCTGAAACTGCCCGTTACGCGAATACGAAATCGCACCGTTGTTACTCAAACGAAAAAAACCATCGCCGTTGATTGCGATATCGAGCGGATTGTTGGTGCCGGTGATATTCGCTTGCGTGAACTGCTGCGATACGCGAGCAAGTTTAGTACCAATACCGATTGGGGACGCGCCGCTGCCCACCAGAGAACTCGCATACACGTCGGCGAACTGCGCCTGCGATTTCTTGAAGCCGACGGTGCCGGCGTTGGCAACGTTGTTGCCGATTGTTTCCATGGTCTTTGATGCAGCATTCAAACCGCTCAAACCTTGTTGAAAAGCCATGTCATTCTCCCTTGGTGTTCTGCTGCTGATGGATCAAAGAATCTGCCGGACGTCCGCCAAATTGAGGGTGCCCATGCCGTTGACGTTGAGCTTGACGCCCTTGGCATCGGTCGAAACGGTATCGACCAGGCCGAATTGCAATGCGGTCGCCGTCACCTTGGCATCATTGTTGGTGGCTGCGACTTCGAATGTGTAACGACCGTCTGCAACGGCGCTACCGTCTTCTGCCTTGCCGTTCCAGGTCAGCGGCAGCGAGCCTGCCTTCTGCGCGCCGAGTTCCAGCTTACGCACCTCCTGACCGGAAGCGTCGCGTATCGTCACGCTGACTTTGGTGGCTGAATCGGCCAGCTCGACGCCCATCAGCGCACTGCCCTTTACAAGGTCGATTTTCGAGCCAGCCGACAGCACACCATGGCCGATCATGCTCACCGCCTGCAGCGTCTGGTTGGCCTGATAGCCAGCCATCATGGTCGCCATCGTGTCATTGAGCTTGTTGATCCCGGAAACCGTCGACAGCTGCGCGAACTGGCTCGTCACTTGCGCATTATCGAGCGGATTCATCGGATCCTGGTTCTTCATCTGTGTCACCAGCAGCTTCAGAAAACGATCCTGCGTTTCTTCCACGTCGGTTTTTGATGAAGCGCTCGCCTTTCCGTTCATCGTATCCATCAACGCGCTGGACACGCCACTGTTCTGTACCGTACTCACCATCGTACTTCCCTTTCTTACTGACCGAGGGCCAGCGTCTTCAACAGCATGTTTTTGGCGGTGTTCATGGTTTCCGCATTGGTCTGATAGGAACGCGATGCCGAGATCATGTTGACCATTTCCTCCACCACGTTCACGTTGGGCATCGCGACATAGCCCTTTTCGTCAGCCTGCGGATGCTTCGGGTCATACACCATCTTCAACGGCGAGGCATCCTCGATCACCTGCTGCACCTTGACGCCGGTCGCGGCCGCATTCTCGGTCGGTACGGCGGAAAACACCACTTGTTTCGCGCGATAGGTCTTGCCATCGGCGCTGGTCGCGCTGTCGGCGTTGGCGATATTGCTCGACACGACGTTGAGGCGCTGCCCCTGCGCGCTCATCGCGGAACCGGCAACATTAAAGATATTAAATAGCGACATAACTATTGTCCCTGGATGGCGGTCAGCAGATTCTTGATCTGATGCGAGATCATGGTCAACCCAGCCTCGTAGCGGATTGCGTTGTCGGTGAACTGGTTACGTTCCACGTCCATATCGACCGTATTGCCGTCCACCGCGCCCTGCGTCGGCTGCCGATACTGCGGCGTCAGGCCGCCGATGGTTGGCTGCCCTTGAACCGAAAGATGGGCGGAGGCAGTCTTGACCAGCTCGCCCTGCGCCGGCGCATTGCCGCGCGCTAGCGCGCCCTGCAGCGCCTTGCTAAAATCGACGTCCCGCGCCTTGTAATTGGGCGTGTCCGCATTCGCGATATTTGACGCCAGCAACTGCTGCCGCTGAGCCCGCAAGCTGAGAGCCGTTTCATGGAAGCGTAACGCTTCGTCAAGTTTTCCGATCATCGCCTTCTCCCGGGTATATCGACGCGAAATCCGGCACGGTAAGCCGCCACTCGCCCGATAGGTGGATTTGTGTAATCTCGATCATACGGACGCCCTTGGCAAGCCGATCACACGATAAGACTGCAAAATTCCGCCCTATTCGACCCTTTGCGCGGCCCCATCGCGCTTACCATGACGCTGGATCCAAACTCGAACCGCAATGAACCGCTATCGCCAAGCCCTCCTCACTCTGCTGACGCTGCCATTTTGGCAATACGCGTACGCACAGGATCCCGGCCCGCGCCAGCAGCATGCTGCCCTGCGCGACATGATCGAACAATTTCTTCACACCCAGGCCGCAGGCTTGCCAGGCAATGCCAGCATCTCGGTAGGCGCAATCGATCCACGATTAAATCTCGCCGCCTGCCCTTCACCCGAAGCCTTTTTCCCGGCTGGCAGCCGTGCTTGGGGCCGGACCACCGTGGGCGTGCGCTGTACGGCGCCGGCCAGCTGGACGATTTATGTGCCGGCGACGGTGCGCGTTCATGGCGATTACTTTGTTGCGGCGGCGCCACTGGCCCAGGGGCAGACCATCGGTCAGAACGACATCCGCAAGGTAAAAGGCGACCTGACAACGCAGCCCGCCGGCGTCATTACTGACGCCTCGCAAGCGATCGGTCGCAGTCTCGCCATTTCAGCACCGGCTGGCGCTGCATTGCGCCAGGACACGCTGCGCGCGCAGCAGGCGATCCAGCAGGGACAGACAGTACGGATCACGACGAATGGCCCTGGCTTTCGCGTCAGCGCAGAAGCGAGGGCGCTGACCAATGCAAACGAAGGCCAGGTGGTGCAGGCGCGTACCGCGTCAGGACAGGTTGTGAGCGGTGTAGCCCGGATGGGCGGGATCGTCGAAGTAACATACTGATACAAACACAATAAAATTGGGCTGCAAAAGTACCGCATTGGGCACTAAAGTTTGCGGTAATATCGCCGATATAGAGGCAGACAGCGGCGATAAGCCCGGACAAAACGAGGAACTGTGATGAAAATTTCTGACTCGCTCAACAAAGCCAACGGTTTAGGTGTGGCTGCGCCCAAGGCACGCGCCGCAAAGGCAGAGGACAAGGCAGGCGCGGACAAGATCGCGTCCGACAGCGTCACCATCTCGTCTGAAGCACAGGCGCTGTCGAGCCAAAACTCCGGCAATCAGGTGTTCGATTCGAAAAAAGTGGAAGAAATCAAGGCTGCGATTGCCAGCGGCCGCTTCCAGGTCGATGCGGGCAAGATCGCCGATGGGCTGATCGACACCGTCAAAGACTTGATTTCGGCTAGAAAAGGGTAATTGATATCATGCACGCCTCCGGCACCAGCCCTGCGCACGGACTCGACGAAGAGCAGCAGGCCGCCAACAGCCTGCTGCAACTGCTCCAGCAAGAGCAGGCAGCCCTCGTCAATGCCGACGTGGACGGCTTGATCAAGCTGACTGGTGAAAAGGCGAAGCTCGCGGCGCAGATGACGCAACTGGCGAAACGCCGCCACAAAGCGCTGGCCGCCGCCGGGTTCGACGCGACCGAGGCCGGCATGCAATCCTGGCTGGGCAGCTCCGGAGCCACCACTGCCGATAACAAGGTCTGGACCGACCTGCTGGCGGTGATGCAAGCGGCCAAGGAGCACAATCGCGTCAACGGCCTGCTGATCAGCCAGCACATGACGCGCAATCAAAACGCGCTCAACGTATTGCAGGGCAACGCCCAGGGCGGCCCCATTTATGGTCCGGACGGACAAGCGACCACCAAGATCGGCAGCCGCCGCCTGGTCGTTGGCTGACGCCGCAGGCCCTCTGTCGCCCCACCTTATCGAAAGCTCCCCCTTATTGCACCGGCGCCGTGGCAAGCGGCACTTCCGTTACGTGCTCTGGCAGGCTTGAAAGAATAATCACCGTTACCCGTCGATTGCGCTGCCGGCCTTCGGTGGTATCGTTGCTGTCGACCGGTTGCGTATCCCCCCTGCCGACTGCGGTCAGCCGGTTCTGCGTGACACCACTCTCGGCAAATAGACGCACGACGCTGCTTGCGCGTACCGACGACAGCTCCCAATTGGATGGAAAAGCAGAATTCCGGATCGGCACGCTATCGGTGTGACCTTCGACCTGAATCGCGTGGTCGTCGCTCTTGAGCACGGACGCTACCGCCTTGAGCACTTCGCCGGTATCGTCGCCCAGCCTGGCCTCGCCCGGCGCAAACAGCACGCTTGCATTAATCTCGACGCGTACGCCGCGCGGGCTTTGCGTCACTCGCACCTTCCCCTGGCTGACCAGCGGCGCGAGCGACTTCTGGATATCGCGCGCCATGTGCGTCATCTGCTCCCGCTCGCGCCGCAAGGCTTCGGCATTGCGGCGCTGTTGCGCCGCCTTGGGGATGCTTGGCGCATTAAGCTGCTGCGCATTGTCGCTCGCCGGAATAACCGGCGTACTCTTGAAGGCGCCAACCAGAGAACTGGCAACGGACCGGTACTTTCCCTCGTTGACCGAGGAGATCGCATACATCACAACAAAGAATGCGAACAGCAGCGTGATGAAATCGGCATACGATACCATCCAGCGATCATGGTTATCGTGCTCTTCTTCGTATTTTTTTCGAGGCATTAGCGATATGCGGCCAGGCGCTCCTGGATCACGCGAGGGTTGTCGCCGCTGGCGATACTGGAAAACACCTCGGCCAGCATTTCGCGCCTCGCCACTTCGCGTGAAATGATAGTCTTGAGCTTGTTGGCAATTGGCAGAAATACCAGATTGGCGAGGCCGACACCGTAAATCGTTGCAACAAAGGCAACCGCGATGCCGCTGCCAAGCTTGCTTGGATCGGCGAGGTTTTCCATTACATGGATCAGGCCGAGTACCGCGCCGAGGATGCCAATGGTCGGCGCATAGCCCCCGGCGGCTTCCCATATCTTTGCAGCCTGGCGCTCACCGCGCTCATAGGAAGAAATATCGATGTCGAGGATTTCCCGGATCTTCGCTGGCTCCAGCCCGTCCACCATCAGGCGCAGCGCAGTCGCCATGAACGGGTCCTGTACCGACGGCAGGTCTCGCTCCAGGCTGAGCAGCCCCTCGCGCCGTGCGGTAGCACTCCATGCCATGATCTCCATCGTTTCTGCCGCCGAATTGTCCTGTGGCGGAGAAAACACCCAGCGAGCCATTTTCACGCCGCGCATAAATACCTGCATACCGCTTTGCAGCAGTACCGCCCCGCAAGTGCCAACCACCACCACCGCGCCAGCGGCAGGCTGAAGCAGCGACGCGAGATGCCCTCCTTCGAGCAGCTGCCCCGACAGAATGCCCGCCAGCGCGATCACCAGCCCCGCTACGCTTGCCCAGTCCACGCCTGCTCCTTCAGCTTTGCGCGCAGGCGCGCCATTGCCTGACTGTGTAACTGGCACACGCGCGATTCCGACACGCCCATCACGGCACCGATCTCTTTCAGATTCAACTCCTGCTCGTAGTAGAGCCCAAGCAGTATTTTCTCGCGCTCCGGCAAGGCCTCGATCGCTTCGATGATCGCACTGCGAAAGGCGCCATCGAGCAGCGCGCGCAACGGATCGCCCTCTTCGTCAATTACATGACGATCGAGGAAATTTTCATTTCCCTCGGTGTCGTGGAAGTCTTCGTAATAGATCAGCTGGTGGCCGCTGCCGTCGCTTAGCATGTCCTGATACTCGGTCAGCGAGATCTTGAGCTCGCCCGCAATCTCGGCCTCGCCCGGCGGCCGTCCCAGCCGCTGCTGCAACGTATTGATGGCAACCTCGATCTTGCGCATGTTCTGGCGTATGCTGCGCGGCAGCCAATCGCTGCTGCGCAGCTCGTCCAGCATGGCGCCGCGTATGCGCTGCACGGCATAAGTCTCGAACTGCGCGCCATGCGTGTCTTCATAACGGTTGATGGCATCGAGCAAGCCCATCATGCCGGCCTGGATCAAGTCGTCAACCTCGACGCTCGGCGGCAGCTTCGCCATCATCTGATGCGCCAGCCGCTTCACCAGCGATGCATGGCTCGCCAGCAAGGCGTTCTTGTCTTTTTTTCCACTAACGGTGTACATGTAAAAGCCTGTTATGCATAGTCGCGCCCTGTGAACGGAAAATCAGCGGAGCGCGGCAGCGCCTCAGAAATTGGCGCCGCTGGCAGATAAATCATGCAGCTCTCCGATGGCGACCTCCGACGGCGCGAACTTCCCGGCCAGGCGCCGGAACGCCACAGACGCACCGGCGAGAGGAAAGGCATCGACCACGGAGCGCCGCAGGCGCGCCGCGCGCGACAAGTGCTCGTCGGCCGGCACCGAGCCCATCGAACAGAGCTTGACGGCGAGATAGCGGTTGGCGGCCTGCGCCATGTTCTGGTACACCACCTGCGCTTCCTTTTCCGAGGCACCGGTCACCAGCACGCCGCAGGGACGCCGTCCCAACTGGTTATTAAGGCGCTTGATGATGGCATATGCCGAAGTGATCGATTCCGGGCTGGTCGACACCTGCACCACGATCTCGCCATTGGCCAGAGCCGGCAGCGGAAAGCTGTCATCGCTGCCCAGCTCCGCGTCCACCACCACGATATCCGCCTGTGCCGCCACCATATCGAAGACATTCGACAGGCGCTGCACCTGCTTCGGCTCGCGGATTGCCGCGCGCTGGCTGCCGCGCATGAGTGCAGCCACGCCAAAGCCTTCCGGCACCGACTGCACCACCTCATCCAGCGCGCGCTCCTGCGCCGCCACCTGCTGAAGCGTCGCGCCATTCGCCTGCAGCCGCGCGGAGACACCTTCCGATGACGTGCAGGCATCGAGCACCAGCACGTCGCTGCCGGTTTGCGCGAGCGAAGCTGCCAGATTGACCAGCATCGCACCCTTTTCCTCGCCCGAAGTCGCCGACAGGAAGGTATAAATCCGCGTCCTGGCTCCGGCGAGCATGCGCCGCAGCCCTTCGGCCTGATCGAAATTAGCCAACTTTCACCTCGCGCAGGGCCTTGTCGTTCATGCCGCGCGCAGAATTTGCGACGACAAGCGGCAGCTCCTCGTCCTTGAGTTGAAATGCCGCCGTCTCGCGCTTGAGCTTGAATGCGCGGTCGACGAGGTAGTTGCGATTGACCACGTGCAAGTCTTCCGGCACGCGCTGCCCGTTCGCCACGTAATACACCTTCAACTTCTGGCGAATCACCACATCCAGCACATTGCCGATGGTCGCCGCCTCGTCGAGCTTGGTGACGATACAGCCAGCCAGTCCGCCGCCGAGATAGGAGCGCACCACTTCGTTGAGCGTCTCGCCGGTGGCGATCGCCGAAAGGCACAGCAGGCGCTTGACCTCGGTGCCCGCGCCCTGCAGCATCGCGACCTGCTCTGCCACCATCTTGTCGCGCTGGCCGACACCGACCGTGTCGATCAACACGATGTGCTTGTTCTTGAGCTCGTCGAGGGCGATACGCAGATCGGTTTCATCCTTCACCGAATGGACCATCACGCCAAGGATCTTGCCGTAAATGCGCAACTGTTCGTAGGCGCCGATACGATAGCCGTCGGTCGTGATCAGGGCCAGCTGCCCGGCGCCGTGCTTCATTACGCAGCGCGCCGCCAGCTTGGCGGTAGTCGTGGTCTTGCCGACACCAGTCGGGCCGACCAGCGCATACACGCCGCCTTTTTCCAGCAGGTCGCGTTCGTTGTCCATCACCGGCAGGTTGCGGCCCAATACCATCCTGATCCAGTTCATCGCCTCTTCCGGCTTTTCCGACGCTGGCAGCTTCTCGGCCAGCAGGCGCGACAGGCTGGCGGAAAATCCTGCCGACAGCATCTCGCGCAAGGCCATGGTCTTGTGCGGCGCCCGGTGCTGCTGACCGCTCCAGGCGATTTCCGCCAACTGCTCTTCCAACATGCCGCGCATCGAACGGATCTCGCCCATGACTTCGGTGCGGATCTCGCTCATGACTTCGGCCAGTTCGATGGCAGCCGAATCCTTGATCGGCGCAGGCGCCGCTTCCGCGGCGGCAGCGGGCATTCGCGGCGTTGCAGGTTCAGCTTGCGCCTGCACCGGAGCCTGAGTTGGGGGACGGACTGCGGCTGGCCTGGGAGCGGCGGGCTGCGGCGGCGCGCTCTCGGCACGGTACTTCGGACCGGAAAACGCCGCCAGCGTGGACTCCGATATGGGCTTTCTCTCCACAGCCGGTTCCGCAAGCGAAGACATGTCTTCCATCGGTAACGCCAGAATTTCGACCTTGCCGTCGACCGTGCGATTGGACAGGATCACTGCATCCGGTCCAAGCGCTTCGCGGACGAGGCGCCAGGCCTCACGCGAAGTACTTGCAAGGAATTTTTTGACGTTCATGCTTGCCCTCCAACTAGGCTGGTAACTCTAATAGTCTTTGAATCAGGAAGTTCCGCGTGCGAGAGAACCTTCAATTGCGGCAGCGCCCGGCGCAGGAAGCGCGACAGCGATGCACGCAGCGGCGCCGGCACCAGCAGCACCGGCGTCAGCCCCATCTGTTCCTGCTGGCGTGCCGCCTGCTCGGTCTGCGCCACCAGGGCGTCTGCCAGGCCCGGCTCCATGCCGCCGCCGTCAGGACCGCTCGACTGCATGGCCTGCATCAGTAATCGCTCAAGCTTGCTGTCGAGTGCCATCACCGACAGTTCATTGGTCGCCGGGAAAATCTGCTGGACGATAGCACGGCCCAGCGCGATACGCACCATTGATGTCAGATCCGTTGCATCCTGACTATGCGGCGCATGCTCGGCGAGCGTCTCGATAATGGTGCGCATATCGCGGATATGCACGCCTTCCGACAACAGGTTCTGCAGCACCTTCTGCAGGGTAGCCAGCGGCAGCAGCTTGGGCACCAGGTCTTCGACCAGCTTCGGCGACTCCTTGCCCAGATGATCCAGCAATTGCTGCACTTCCTGACGACCAAGCAGGTCAGCTGCATGCATGGTGATCACGTGATTGAGATGGGTCGCGATGACGGTGCCCGCATCCACAACGGTATAGCCCATTGCCTGTGCCTGTTCGCGCATGCCGTTGTCGATCCAGACCGCGGGCAGGCCGAATGCCGGATCAGTGGTCGCCGCACCCGGCAAGGTTCCGCTCACCATGCCAGGATTAATCGCCAGGAACTGGCCAATATGCGACTCGCCGCTGCCGACTTCCACGCCTTTCAAGGTAATGCGATAGGCCGAGGGCCGCAGCTCCAAGTTGTCACGGATATGCACGGACGGCGGCAGGAAACCGACTTCCTGCGCAAACTTTTTCCGAATGCCCTTGATCCGCCGCAGCAGTTCACCGCCCTGTGCCTTGTCGACCTGCGGAATGAGGCGGTAGCCGACTTCCAGCCCGAGCGTGTCGACCGGGACGATATCCTGCCAAGTCGCCTCTTCCACTTCAGGAGGAGCGACCGCAGCAGCCGGTTCGGGCAGTTGGGTTTCGACCTTGCGGGCGCGCTGGCTCATTGCATGGCCTGCGCCGCCGAGTGCGGCGGCCAGCAGCAGGAAGGCCAGATGAGGCATTCCCGGGATGATGCCCATGCCGCCGATGATGCCGGCCGTGATGTACAGGACTTGCGGCTTGCCGAACAGCTGGCCCATCAATTGGCCGCCGATATCCTGTTCGCTGGCCACGCGCGACACGACGGCACCGGCGGCGAGCGAAATGATCAGGGAGGGAATCTGTGCCACCAGGCCGTCGCCGATTGCCAGCAGCGTGTAATTCTTCAGCGCCTGGGAAAAGTCCAGGTCGTGCTGCACCATGCCGACCACCAGGCCGCCGACGATATTGATGATGGTGACCATGATGCCGGCGACCGCGTCGCCGCGCACGTACTTACTGGCACCGTCCATCGCGCCATAGAATTCTGCTTCCTGGCCTACCTCGGTACGGCGGCGGCGCGCCTCCTGCTCGCCGATCATGCCGGCATTGAGGTCAGCGTCGATCGCCATCTGCTTGCCGGGCATGGCGTCCAGGGCAAAGCGCGCGCCGACTTCGGCGATACGGCCGGCGCCCTTGGTCACGACGACAAAGTTGATGATAGTGAGGATGACGAATACGACAATGCCGACCGCAAAATTCCCGCCGATCAAGAAGTGTCCGAACGCCTCGATCACCTTGCCCGCGGCATCCGGTCCCGCATGCCCCTCGGTCAGCACCACGCGGGTGGAGGCGACGTTGAGCGACAGGCGAAGCATGGTACTCACCAGGAGCACCATCGGGAACGCCATGAAGTCAAGCGGCCTGACCGTGTACAGGCTGGTCAGCAGCACGATGATCGACAGCGCGATATTGAAGCTGAAGAAGATATCGAGGACAAATGCCGGCAGCGGCAAGATCATCATCACCAGGATCATGATGATGAGAATCGGCGCCGCAAGCGCCTTGCTCGATGGCCCGGAAAGCCAGGCCGGCAGTCTCAGGCTGTTCATTGCATCAACCCATTATCTGTTTTCTTTTGCGCGGCCGGATTGAGCGGATCAAGCTGCGCAGGAACATCCAGGTCATCCGGCACGTCAGGCCGTACGCCGCCATTCGTCTTGTACGCGCGCAGCTGGAATACATAGGCCAGCACCTCGGCCACCGCCGTGTACAACCCCTCCGGAATCTCGTCGCCCAGGTCGGTATGGGTGTACAGCGCACGCGCCAGCGGCGGCGCTTCCAGCAACGGTACGTTGTGCTCGGCGGCGAGTTCGCGAATCTTGGCCGCAACCTCGTCGGAACCCTTGGCGACAACCTTGGGCGCGCGCATCTTGCCGTCGGTGTATTTCAGCGCCACGGCATAGTGGGTCGGGTTGGTCACCACGACGTCGGCGGTCGGTACTTCGGCCATCATGCGACGCTTGGCCATCTCGCGTTGCATCTGGCGGATCTTGGCCTTGATATGCGGATCGCCATCCGACTCCTTCGCTTCCTGGCGCACTTCTTCGCGCGTCATTTTCAGCTTGTTGGCGTAATGCCAAAGCTGGTACGGCACATCGATCGCCGCGATAAACACCAGGCTGCCGACGATCGTCAGAAAGCCGGTCAGCATCAGATGGGCAAGGTGCGGCCCTCCCGTCTTCGGCGGATCCATCGTCAGCGCCAGCACCGACTCGATCTGGCTCGAGATGACCAGCCAGGAAACCGTGCCGACCACGAGCGTCTTGACGATCGACTTCAGCAATTCCACTCCGGATTGCGCGGAAACGAGGTTGCTCAAGCCCTTCATGGGATTGAGTCGCCCGAAGTTCGGTTGCAGCGCCTTGCCGCTGAACAGCCAACCGCCGATCAGCAGCGGGGAAATGACCGCGACAATCATCAGCAAGGCGGCAAAGGGGGCAAACCCCACCAGCAGATCGAAAATATCCGCGCCCAGACGCGTGACGAGCAGGTTGAAGTCGAAGGCCTGTTCGCGCTCGAATGACAGGCTCGATACGAGCATGTGATTGATCCGGGCAACGAGGCCGTCGCCCAACATCCAGAAGCCGACGCCCGCGGCGAGCAGAACCGTGCACGTGGCAAGCTCGCGCGAGCGCGGTACATCGCCTTCCTCGCGTGCCTGTTCTAGTCGCCGGGGCGACGCTGGTTCTGTCTTTTCGAGATCGCTGTCTTCGGCCATCACCGACTCCTGTCAAGTCCGCCCGGCGCCAGAATGACGCACTGAGGGACCATCAGGCACGATTATTGGGCAGAAGGCTGCCAGCCTATCGGAGGAACAGGTGTGAAAACCCCTCGCTTTTCGGCGCAGCGAGAGGCTTCGATGGCATGAAGGATTAGAGGTGCAGGCTTTGCGCCCAGGCCAGCGCGGACAAATGCGACTGATTCACCTGTAGCGCGCTGATGCACAACGCGCCGGCCATCGATTCGATATCCGAGGCCGGCGATTCGCACGCCTCGGCCAGCGCGATGAATGGACCATAAATGCCCTCCCTACTGAGCAGGGCTTCCGATACGGCGTCGGAAAGTTGAACTTTTTCCAACACTTCTTCCATCGGAACGCCCAGCAGGCGGTCGAGCAAGGAAAACATCCCGACCACAAACAGGTTTTCCGCCTCCCCCTTGGGCAGGAAGCCCTGACCGAGCAGTTCGGCGAAGCGCCCCCGGATAACAGCCGTCTGCATCAGCACCGGGGAATAACCGGTGGTGGTGGCAGTCGCCATCAGCAGCGCCAGCCAGCGGTACAGCGGGGAATAACCCAGCAACGTCACCGCATGCTTGAGGGATTGGATCTCGCAGCCCAGCCCGAATCCTGCGGAATTAATATAGCGTAGCAGTTTGTAGGAAATGGCGGCATCGTGCTTCAGCACGCTTTCGAGCTGCCGGACGTCTGCGCCTTTTTTAACCATGTCCATCAGTTGCAGGATCATAGTCTGCGCCGGATTAAGTTCCTTGGGGCGGCTGCCTTCGCGTGGCGACAATTGCATCGTGCCGGCAAACGACTGCAACCCCATGGAAGCGCACAGATCGAACTGCGCCCAGTCACCAAGATCGCGCGCGACAAGCTGCACCGCAGGCAAGTCAAGCGCGCGCCACTGCCTTACCTGTTCAGCGAAATCGCTTGCCGCAGCCGATATTTCGACATGCGATAAAAAAGACAGGAGGCTCTTGTCGATCGTTGCCGGATTGGCTTCGCGCAGTGAAATGCAATAGCCCTGCGCACCGCAGGTCTTGAGCGCTGTTACAGCGTCGCCATCCGCCAGCTGCGACGCGCGCACAGCCAGTACGGTACGTTTCTTTGGCAAGCCAGAAAATGCGTTCGCCTTCAGCAAGGCGGCAGGCGCCGCCAGAAACAGCAAATGATCGCCGAGGAGCGTTCCGGACTCCATTTCGCTGATGTGACCAGCAACAAAATCGACCAGCGCGCGCGCTTCCTCCTCGTTCGAATCATTCGTGCGCTGCCAGCCAAGCTCGTAGCCGAGGACCCGCTCCTGAGGATTGAGAAGCGGCTCCCTTACAATGAATTTATCTTCTTGCATGACTTTCTAAAACACCTTTATGCGCGGCCGGAACAACAGCAAGCCGCAGCAATGCAGCCAGCCGGTCAAAATCCCAAACTGTCCAGCAAGTCGTCGACCTGCTCCTGACCGGCAACGACGTCGGGGTTGCCCTCTGGGTTGATCTGCGGGCCGTTCAGCAATCCTGAGCCGGCATCGCGTCGCAATTCCGGCGGTGCGTAATCGATCAGGAGCTGGACCAGTTGCTGTTCGAGGCCATGAGCAAGTTCGGTCACCTTCTTGATCACCTGCCCGGTCAGGTCCTGGAAGTCCTGCGCCATCATGATGGTCAGCAGTTGCTGCTTGGTGTTGCCGGCATCGCTCCTCACCTGCCCCAGGAAGTCGAGGGTCTGCGCGGCCATGGCGCGATAGCGCTCATCCGCATCGGGGCTTTGCAACAGTTCCTGCCATGCCGCCGCCAGCTGCCCGGCACCGGCATCCATGCCCTCCTGCAGCGGAGTGGCAACGTCGGTCGCGTTGAGCACGCGCTGCGCCGCCTGTTCAGTCATCTTTGCGACATAGCTCAGGCGATCCCTGGCCGTCGGCATCTCATGCGCGGCTTTCTCGATGAGCTTGTCGAAGCCAAGCGCACGCAGGTTCTGGTGCAGCGCACGCGTCATCTGGCCGATGCGGGCAAGCACCTCTTCCTGCGTGCCCGCGGCGGCCGGCGGCATGGTAAGGTCGCCTGCGGCCTGCTGGCGCGGATGAACCATGTCAGCCTCCCGCCGCTGCCAGCTTCTCAAAAATTTTCGAGAGCTTTTCGTCGAGCGTGGCGGCGGTAAATGGTTTCACGACGTAGCCGTTGGCACCGGCTTGCGCCGCCGCGATGATGTTTTCCTTCTTGGCCTCGGCGGTCACCATCAGCACCGGAATCTTGGCAAGCGCGGCATCAGCGCGGATATTCTGCAGCATCGTCAGGCCATCCATCACAGGCATGTTCCAGTCGGTGATGACAAAATCGAACTGCTCGCTGCGCAGTTTCGCGAGCGCCATGGCACCGTCTTCCGCTTCGTCCACGTTTGAATACCCCAATTCTTTGAGCAGATTGCGAACGATACGACGCATCGTCGAGAAATCGTCGACAACCAAGAATTTCGTTTTCGGGTCAGCCATGAATCACTCCAATATTTCTTTAACGCGTTATCGAGCCTGCCGAACAATCAACCTTGAATGCGAACGGCTGGCAGAGTTCAAGTATAAATAAAACTTGCTCTAAAACCTTGCTCTATTATGCACCTTGGCATCGGCGGCAGCAGTCATCTTCCGAAGAAAATGCGCGGCTTCGTTGCGCTGCCTGCGCCTGCCTGACCAAGGCTCTCCTGCCATCTTTACAAGCCGCCGTCACACCCGCAGGGCGCGGCTGCTGTGGGTCGCCAGATAATCCAGCACCATCCGCGGCAATGCATTAAGCGCGCCGA
Organism: Noviherbaspirillum autotrophicum; assembly: GCF_000818395.1. GTDB lineage: Bacteria > Pseudomonadota > Gammaproteobacteria > Burkholderiales > Burkholderiaceae_D > Noviherbaspirillum > Noviherbaspirillum autotrophicum. Next base: position 3,470,119 of record NZ_JWJG01000028.1, read on the forward strand.
TCTCGTGCGCGGCACCGACCGCGATCGCCTCGCGCGGCATGCCGAACACGACGCACGACGCCTCGTCCTGCGCGAAATTATAGGCGCCCGCGTTTTTCATCTCGAGCATGCCTGCCGCGCCGTCCTTGCCCATGCCGGTCAAAATTACGCCTACCGCATTCTTGCCGGCACAGCGTGCGGCCGAAGAGAACAGTACGTCGACCGAGGGGCGATGGCGGTTGACCGGCGGGCCCTGGTCGAGCTGCGTCACATAGTTCGCGCCGCTGCGTGCCAGCAGGAGATGCGAATGACCAGGCGCGATGAATGCATGACCAGGCAGGACGCGCTCGCCGCCGGCGGCTTCCTGCACCGTGATCTTGCACAGACTGTCCAGCCGTCGCGCAAACGAACGGGTAAATCCTTCAGGCATATGCTGCGTAATCAGTATGCCCGGGCAGTCGGACGGCATCTGCATCAGGAATTCCTTGATCGCTTCCGTGCCGCCGGTAGATGCGCCGATGATGATGAGCTTCTCGCTACTAGTGAGCGGATTGCGGATCATCGGCAGCTCCGTTCCCGCTTCCTTGTTCGTATCGGCATGAACGATGGCGCGTGGCTTGACGCGCGCCTTTGCCGCCGCCCTGATCTTGTCGGCGATCAGCTCGGTATATTCGAGCATGCCGCTCTGGATCGACAGCTTTGGCTTGGTCACGAAGTCGACCGCGCCCAACTCCAGCGCACGCAGGGTGATTTCCGATCCGCGCTCCGTCAGCGAGGACACCATCACCACCGGCATCGGGCGCAAGCGCATGAGCTTTTCGAGAAAGTCCAGCCCGTCCATGCGCGGCATTTCCACATCGAGCGTCAGCACGTCGGGATTGGTCTGCTTGATCAGGTCGCGCGCGACGATCGGATCGGGAGCAACGCCGACCACTTCCATATCCGGCTGGCTGCCGATGATTTCCTTCATGACGCTGCGGATCAGAGCCGAGTCGTCGACAATCAACACTTTCGTTTTCATGATACGTACCTTCCGGGACTTGCTTTCCGAGCCACTGCCGGCTTAGCCGAACAGTTCGACGTCGCCAGATACCGGCGTCGTTTGCAGACGGCTTGCATAATCCTGTTCCCGATTTACCAATGTATTGTTATTCAGTTGCTTGAGTTTCTTGACCAGCACTTTACCGCTGCGCGGGAAAAAATATACCTTGCGCGGGTAGATATCGTTGAGGTCTTCGGCCACGATGCGGATATTCTCGGCGCGCAGATAGTCGCGCACGAACTGGGCATTCCGCTCGCCCACATTAATCGCGATGAAGCCGCGCAGCACGTTGCCTCCTCCGAACACCTTGGCTTCCAAGTTTTCCCTGCGCGCGCCGGCCTTTAGCAGATCGTTGATCAATATTTCCATTGCATAGGTGCCGTACCGCATCGATGCCGACACCGGGCTATCCGCGTCCCCGCCGCCATCCGGCAGCATGAAGTGATTCATCCCGCCGATGCCAGTAACGCGGTCACGGATGCACGCCGACACGCACGACCCGAGCACGGTGACGATCATCATGTCCTTGCAGGTGAAGTAATACTCGCCCGGCAAAATCTTCGCCGCGTCACAGTCAAATGTCCGGTCGTAATAGACGTTCGTCGCAAAATGTTCTTCGACTGCGTAGCTCATAATTCTTTCTCAAGCCGGCGCGGCGGCGCCGGGCGCCCGGCCGCGCGATGCGGGTCCAACTCGTACACGGTTTTGCCGCGCAGCTTGAACGCATCGGATACATACAGAAAATTTTCGGAGTGCCCTGCAAACAGCAGCGCATCCGGCTTCATCAACGGCACAAAGCGCGACAGGATTTTGCTTTGCGTGGGCTTGTCGAAATAGATCATCACATTGCGGCAGAAGATCGCATCGAACTGCCCCGAAATCGGCCAGCTGTCGGCCAGCAGATTCAATTGCTTGAATGTCACCATTTCGCGCAGTTCCGGCCGCACTCGCACCAGCCCTTCCTGCTGCCCCTTCCCCTTGAGGAAGAAGCGCTTGGCGCGTTCGGGCTGCATCTTGTCCAGTCGGTCGAGCGCATAGATGCCGCTGGAAGCCGTGTTGAGCACGTTGGTGTCGATATCGGTGGCCACGATATGCGCCTGCGGCGTGAGCGTACCCAGCGCTTCGCACAGCGTCATCGCGATCGAATAAGGCTCTTCGCCGGTAGAGCTGGCGCAGCACCAGATCGAGATCGGCTCTTTCCTGTTGCGCACATGATCCGCAAGAATCGGAAAGTGATGAGCTTCGCGGAAAAAACTGGTCAGGTTGGTGGTGAGCGCATTGGTGAACGCTTCCCACTCGCTATCGTCGCCCTTGCTCTCCAGCGTGTCGAGATAAGCCTGAAAGGAGCGGATGCCGGTGGCGCGCAAGCGCCGGGCCAGCCGGCTATACACCATCTCCTGCTTGCTCTCAGCGAGCGCGATACCGGCCCGTTTATAAATCAGGCCCCTGACTCGTTCGAAGTCGCGAGCGGTGAACTCGAACTCCTTGATGGCATCCGATTTGTTTGGTCTCACTGAATTCATCACGCCGAACTACTTCCCCTGTTTCGCACTGCCCGCGGACACCTCGATGGCGTCCGTCGTCGCTTCCCTGTCCAGATCGTGCCATGCCTGGAATTATGATTCTCCTGATCATGACATCATCAAAAGAAAAGAACCCCATTACCCTGCCTGTTAGGAAAAAGGCGTGCCTGTTCAAGCACGCCTTTTTCACCTGCTTGCATCGTGGCTAACGCGCGTCGGATTCAAAACTCTTCCCAGTCGTCCCCGCTGCCCGCCGGTGCGGCTTTCGGCCTGGCAGCCGGCGGCAACGCGGTACCACCGGCCGAGACACCGGAGCGGGCCGGAATCTTTGCCGGCGTCGCCGGGCGCGAAGGCGCGCTTGCGCTGCGCGCTGGAGCCAGGGCCAGCGACTGGGCGCCGTCCTTCAGCTTGAACACCGATACCGCCTGCGCCAGCGTCGCCGCCTGGCTCTGCATGCTTTCCGCCGCAGCCGCCGCTTCTTCCACCAGCGCCGCATTCTGCTGCGTCATTTCATCCATCTGGCTGATGGCGCGATTGACTTCTTCAATGCCGTTGCTCTGCTCGGCGCTCGCCGCCGCGATTTCACTCATGATGTCGGCCACATGCTTGACCGACGTGACGATCTCGTCCATGGTCTTGCCCGCCTCGTCAACCAGCTTGCCGCCCGCGTCGACCTTTTCCACCGAGTCCCCGATCAGCGACTTGATTTCCTTGGCCGCCCCCGCCGAACGCTGCGCCAGGTTGCGCACCTCGGCCGCCACGACCGCGAAGCCGCGTCCCTGCTCTCCCGCACGCGCCGCTTCCACCGCCGCATTCAGCGCCAGGATGTTGGTCTGGAACGCGATGCCGTCGATGACGCCGATGATATCGACGATCTTGCGCGAGCTTTCCTTGATCGAGCCCATCGTTTCGACCACCTGCCCCACCACCCGGCCGCCCTTGAGCGCGTAGTCGGAGGCCGACACCACCAGCTGGTTGGCCTGGCGTGCGTTTTCCGCGTTCTGGCGCACGGTCGAAGTCAGTTCTTCCATCGACGACGCCGTCTCTTCCAGCGAACTGGCCTGCGACTCGGTGCGCGCCGACAGGTCCGCATTGCCGGTGGCGATCTCGCGCGAAGCCACATTGATCGTTTCGGTGCCCTGCCGCACTTGGCCAATGGTATGAACCAGGCTGTCAGTCATGTCTTTCAGCGCCTGCAGCAATTGCCCGGTCTCATCCGATGAGCGCACTTCGATCCGCTGAGTGAGATCACCCGCCGCAACGCTCTTGGCAACGCGCACCGCTTCATTCAGGGGAGCCGAAATTGCGCGGATCAACCACATCCCGACGAACCCAGCCATCGCCAGCCCAAACAGGATGGCCGCAATCGACATGGCGCGCACAGTGAAGTAAACGCTCTGACTATGCTCGAACTCGCTTTTCGCCACGTTCTGCTGCAGCCTGACGAGTTCGTCAAAGCTCACCTGCATGGGGGCGTAGTACTGCGCCATCGGCCCCTGCATGACTTCCATCGTCATTTGCACGTTGTTGGAACGCTGCGCATTGATGGCCGGGCGCAGCCCTTCGGCGATGAACTTCTTGTAGTTCTCGTTGAATCTGTCGGCAAGCTTTCTCTCATCGGCAGTCAACGGCCCGGACAGATAGGATTCCCACGTCTTGTCTATTTCGACGATACGCTTTTCGGCCTCTTCCATCTTCTTGACGACGACGATCGGATCGCCGTTCATCGTCTCCGCAATCGCCATGCGATCGCTATCGATGGCGCGCGCGACAAAATCGAGCTTACCCATTGGCACTAGCCGCGTCTCGTACATCGTCTTGAGCGAGGCATTGGCGGAATGCAGGCTGGTCAGGCCGATAATGCCGCCGCTCACAAGCAGCATCGACAAGAAACCAATTACGAAAACCAGGCGCGACTTAATCGTCAGATTTCTGAACATTTGTCTCCTCCTCCCGCCGCAGTCAGATCGCCGGCACATGCCGGCATTCCCTGCAGCGCTGCTAATCGTTGTTATCGCCGCAGCGTGTTTCCGCTGCTTTTATGGCGTGGATGTTCTTATGCAGCGAGCTTGTCGATCAGTCCCATCTCGGCGCTCGACATGAGCTGGTCGATATCGACCAGAATCAGCATGCGCTGATCGACGGTGCCCAGGCCGATCAGGTAATCGGTATTGAGCGCCGTGCCCATTTCCGGCGCCGGCTTGATCTGCTCCGGCGAGAGGGTGATCACGTCAGAGACGCTGTCGACCACCATGCCGACCACGCGCCCGCCGATGTTGAGGATGATCACCACGGTGAACTGGTCGTAGGTCGGCGTGCCGAGGTTGAACTTGATGCGCATGTCGACGATCGGCACGATAATGCCGCGCAGGTTCACCACGCCCTTGATGAATTCGGGTGCGTTGGCAATGCGCGTGACAGTTTCGTAGCCGCGGATTTCCTGCACCTTCAGAATGTCGATTCCATACTCTTCCTTGCCCAGGGTGAAGGCGAGAAATTCCTGGCCGGCGACGTCACGATCGGATTTTTCGCCGGGTGCCGAAGTATTGATTTGCGCTGCTTGCATCATGTCGTTGTCCTTATCAGGAATAAATGGATTCGTCGCTGAGCTGCCGGCTCGAACGCAATAGCGCAGCGACGTCAATAATCAGGGCGACGCCGCCGTCGCCCAGAATCGTGGCACCGGAAATGCCGGCGACCTTGCGGTAATTCGATTCCAGGTTTTTCACGACCACCTGTTGCTGCCCCACGAGGTCGTCGATGAACAGTGCCGCCTTCTTTCCGTCTGACTCGAGGATGACGACGATGCCTTGCGACGGGTCGGTGAAGCGCGGCTCGATGCCGAACATCTGGTACAGGGGGATCAGCGGCAGGTACTCGCCGCGCACCTTGATCACGCGCCCTTGGCCGGTGATTTCCTTGACATCGGATGGATCGGGCTGCAGCGATTCGACCACATAGCCCAGTGGCAGAATGTAGATTTCCTCGCCCACCTTGATCGACATGCCATCGAGGATTGCCAGCGTGAGCGGCAGGGAGATCGATATCGTTGTGCCGAAACCCTTGGCCGAACGGATGTCGACCACGCCGCCCATCGCGGTGATGTTGCGCTTGACGACGTCCATGCCGACACCGCGCCCGGACACATCCGTGACCACTTCGGCGGTTGAAAAGCCTGGCGCAAAAATCAATTGCCAGACGTCGGAGTCGGACATGGAATCCGATACGGCCAGTCCCTTTTCCTTCGCCTTGGCCAGAATTTTTTCGCGGTTCAGTCCGCCGCCGTCGTCGGTGACTTCGATGATGATGTTGCCGCCCTGATGCGCCGCAGATAGCGACAGCTTGCCCATTTCGCTCTTGCCTGCAGCCAGACGCACGTCCGGCATTTCGATGCCGTGATCGATGCTGTTGCGCACCAGGTGTGTCAGCGGGTCCACAATGCGCTCGATCAATCCCTTGTCGAGTTCGGTTGCCGCGCCGTGCGTGACGAATTCGATGCGCTTGCCGAGCTTGGTCGCCAGGTCGCGCACCATGCGTGGAAAACGAGAAAACACATAATCCATCGGCATCATGCGAATCGACATCACGGCTTCCTGCAAGTCGCGCGTATTGCGGGTGAGCTGGCTGACGCTGTTGAGCAGGCGTTCGTGAATCATCGGGTCGAGCGAACCGGTACGCTGCTCGATCATGGCTTGGGTGATGACCAGTTCGCCGACCAGGTTGATCAGCTGATCCACTTTTTCAATCCCGACCCGGATCGACGTCGATTCCGAATTGTGGGCATTCTTGTCAGCGATCCTAGGGGTTGCCTTCTTCTCCGCCGCCGCATTGCTTGCCGCGTCATGCCCATGCGCCGACGCTACCGCAGTCACATCCTGCGGCGTTGCCTTGGCCGCGGCTTCTTTCGCCTCGCGGGCTTCCTTCATCACCGGCGTCTCGAATCCGTCGAAAAATCCGTAGCCCTGCCGTTCTTCCTGCGCCGACTTCTCGGCAGCCAGCTGTTCGGAGGTCGGCTCCAGCGGCTCGAAAAAACCGTATCCCTGCGCCTCTTCCTGCGCCGCCTTCAATTCGGCGGCCGTCATCACGCGCGGCATCTCTTGCTCGGAAATCTTCAGGTCCTTCGGGTCCAGGATAAACGAGCAGATCGCGACGATATCGTCGGCACTCGCATGACCGGCCAGCGTGAACACGACGCGGCCGTCGTCCAGAAGTGCCTTGCTGATCTGCCCCAGCAGACCCAGCTCTGCCATCAGCGCCTCGACGTCGCGCTCCGATGCGGGCGGCAGCTCGATCCGGAACTGGCGTAGGCCATCCGCGGCCACGACGGGCGCGGCTTCCGCTTTCGGCGCCAGCTCGATCGACGCGGTCGGAGCCGCCTTCGCCACCTCTCCCTGGGACAGCGACAGCAGCATCATCCGCGCATCGGCAACCGCTTCCTGATCGACCGGCGTCTGCAGTCGATGGCCGTCCAGCTGCATCTTGAGCACGTCCTTGGCGACCAGGAACGCGTCGACATGTTCCGCCGACAGCGCCATTTCTCCCTTGCGGATCTTGTCGAGCAAAGATTCCAGGACGTGCGTCACATCGATCAGGTCGGTCAGGCCGAAAGTGCCGGCACCGCCCTTGATGGAATGCGCAGCCCGGAAGATGGCGTTGAGATCCTCCGGGTCGGGCGACGCTACGTCGATCGCCAGCAGCAGCTTTTCCATTTCGGCGAGAAGTTCCTCGGTTTCGTCAAAGAACACCTGGAAGAACTGACTCATATCGATGGTCATAACACCCTCTACGCTCTACATGTTTCTTATGATGGTTTTTCGCGTCTTGCCTGTGCTATCCGATGACCTTCTTGACCACTTCCGTCAGGCGCTGCGGATCGAACGGCTTGACCAGCCATCCGTTGGCGCCGGCGGCACGGCCTTTCGACTTCATCTCGTCGCTCGACTCCGTGGTCAGCATCAGGATCGGCACCTTCTGGTACGTCGGCAGCCCGCGCAGCGAACGGATCAGGGTCAGGCCATCCATGCGCGGCATGTTCTGGTCGGTCAGGACCAGGTCGAACACCTGCGTGCGGGCCTTGTCCAGGCCGTCCTGTCCATCCACGGCCTCCGTGACCTGGTAGCCAGCGGCCCTCAGGCTGAACACCACCATTTGCCGTAGCGAGCCCGAGTCGTCCACCGCCAATATCGTTTTTGCCATCTTTCTAACTCCCGCTATTTCCGTTTTCCGGGCCTGCAGCCCGTTTTCCTGATTTTTGATTCCGGTTAAAACAACTCGACGTCGCCGCTTTCCATGTGAGTCTGGCAAACCGCCTTCCACAACGCGCTTTCCAGCTTGACGCTCTGTTCTTCCAGCACCGTGTTGATGCCTTTCAGTGTCGCGACAATCTCTTCGCCGGAGTTTTCCGATATGCCGGAACTGCCGGAACCGACCCCACTCAACACCTCGCGCAAGCCGATCACGCGTGTTACGGTGCGGCCGATCAATTGACTCGTCATATCCTGAAACTGCAGCCCGGTGACCGCCGCATTCACGTGCTGGCTGATCTCGCCCTGCTTGGCCTTGAGCTTTTCCGCAATCTCGGGGGTGGGTTTGGTACCGGACAGCAGCAGGTCGATCATCTCTTGCTGCGCTGTGACGGCTTCGTGAATTGCCATGAAGCTGGCGCCAAGCTTGCTGATGGCTTCGCCCAGCAGAATGCTGGTCTGCACCAGGTCAGTCTCGACTTCCGTCAGGTGTTGCGTCCCATGATCCGACAAGTTGGATAACAGGTGCTTTACCTGAGACCCCAACATTTTTTCTCTTGTCATGAAATTATCCTGTCCCACCCTCTCGTTGACTCGATCACGGGCCGAGTTTGCTCACTGAGCCGCTGCGCCGACCACTTCCTGCCGGGCCTGCGCCTCGTTAGTGACTTCCACCGACCCGCCATCCTTCGATGCGGATTCTTCCGCCTTTTTATTCATCACAATGATGCTGATGCGCCTGTTGATCGGATTGAACGGATCGGCCTTGTCGAACAACACCGCCGACGACAATCCGACCACGCGCAGCACCTTGGCTTCGTCCATACCGCCGGCAATGAGCGCGCGGCGCGATGCATTGGCGCGGTCGGCCGACAGTTCCCAGTTGCTGTAGCCCTTTTCACCGCTCGCATACGGCGTGGCATCGGTATGGCCGGACAGGCTGATCCGGTTCGGCACATCGTTGAGCGCTCGCCCGATCTCGAACAGGATATCTTTGGTGTAGGGCTGCAGCTCGGCCTTGGCCAGGGCGAACATGGGTCTATTCTGCTCGTCGACGATCTGGATGCGCAAGCCTTCCGTCGTGATATCGAGCAGCAGCTGATTCTTGAACTGCTTGAGTGCCGGCCGGGCGTCGATCGCGGCTTCGATTTTCTGCTTGAGCGCTTTCAGGCGATTGAGTTCTGCACGCGCCATTTCGGCCTGTACCGCTGCGGTATCGCTCTTCGAGGTGTACAGTCGCTTCGGCCCCGGATCCAGGTCGCTCTTCGTGACCTGCCCCACCTTGCGCGTCAGGTCGCGGCCGCCACCCTGGATCACGCTGGAGCTGTCGCCGCTGCCCGAGCCGCCGGCCATGGCTACCTTGAGCGGCGTCTTGAAGTACTCGGCGATCCCCTGCAGGTCGCCCTTGGTGGTCGAGCCAAGCAACCACATCAGCAAAAAGAACGCCATCATCGCCGTGACGAAGTCGGCATAGGCGATCTTCCATGCGCCGCCATGATGGCCGCCGCTGGTCTTGTTCACCTTTTTTACGATGACTGGCCGTAGCCCTTCGTCTGCCATATCGACTTCCGCGTTGTGTTGACTTGTTTTGGCTGTGCTTACTTCGATTTGGATTGCTTGATGTGCTCTTCCAGCTCGGTGAACGAAGGCCGCTCGGTGGAGAACAGTACCTTGCGCCCGAATTCGACGGCCAGCGCGGGCGCATAGCCGTTCAGGCTAGCCAACAGCGTCACCTTGACGCACTCGAGCATCTTCGACGATTCGTGCAGCTTCTGCTCCAGCAAGGTCGACAGCGGGCCGATGAAACCGTATGCCAGCAAAATGCCCAGGAAGGTACCGACCAGCGCGTGCGCAATCAGGATGCCGAGCTCGGCCGGAGGCAGGCCGACCGACTCCATGGTGTGCACCACGCCCATCACCGCAGCCACGATACCGAACGCCGGCATTGCGTCCCCCAGCTTGGCGACCGCATGCACCGGCACTTCGCCTTCGGCATGGTGCGTCTGGATCTCGTTATCCATCAGGTTCTCGATCTGGAACGCATCCATGTTCCCTGACACCATCAGGCGCAGATAGTCGGTCAAGAACTCGATCACGTGGTGGTCGTGCAGAATGCCTGGATATTTGCTGAAGATCGGGCTTTCCTCCGGCGCATCGATATCGCCTTCGATCGACATCAAGCCTTCCTTGCGTACCTTGCTCAGCAATTCGAACAGCAGCGTCATCAGCTCCATGTAAAGCGCTTTGGTGTACTTCGAGCCTTTCAGGGTGGTAGGCAGTGCCTTGAGCGTGGCCTTGATCGCCTTCCCGTTGTTCCCAACGAAAAACGCACCCGCCGCCGCGCCGCCGATCATGAGCAGCTCGACTGGCTGAACAAGCGCAGCAAGATGCCCGCCCGCGAGCGCAAAGCCGCCGAACACGGCGCCCGTCACGATGAGATATCCGAGAATGACTAACAAGGGTGATGCTCCGCTCTCAATTGATGGACTGCAGACCGCAGCCGGATTTTTTACCTGTACTCGTCAGAATAACAACTAGTCCGCTCAGGCAAATGCTCGAACAGATACCTGAAAGACGGCTTTCACTTTAATTACGGCGCGCACGCAGAAAACTTGACGGCGCACCGCCCACAATTTTATCGACCTGCCTTACTACATATGCCAGCCACATAGAAGCGGCCCACCCTCGGTCGGCGCCATCGTCAGATGCGACGCCACACCCGGTATTGCAAACTCGTAGCTCAGCAACAGCGCCCCGGAGCGCATTTCAGCGCGCGCCTTGCGCCATAGCGCCGGCATGGCCGCCGGCGATAAATAGGCAAATACGACGTCGTATTGTGAGAAATCGACGCGTTCATAGTCGCCACGCACAAAGCGCGCGCCAGTTGGCGATACTTTGGCGCGCAGCGCGCTGATCAGCCATGGCAATGGCGCGATCTCGATTCCCGTGAATACGCTGTCGGGCCGGGTGCGCGCAAGATGCAGGACCAGGCCACCCAAGCCGCTGCCAATATCGGCGAACTGGACTGGCCGGCCTGGCGGCAGCAAGGCGGCAACCGTCTTCCAGGCGGCCGGATTGGATGGATAAAACGGAACCTGTGTGCGGAACGTGCTCCAGTACAGCGCAAGCAGCGCGACGAACACGGCAAGGAAAATAGCCGGCGGAAGCTGCAGCGCCAGCATCGCGACCAGCGCCAATGGGAAGGCCGCCTGGATGGCGAGCCACCAGGGAGCAAGGCGGAACATGCGCGAAAGCAACGCCGCAATCACTCCCTGCAGCAGCGCGGCAACGGCGACCGTCACCTGACGGCCCGACAGCAGCGGCGCGACGGCAGCAAGCGCCAGCACGAATGCGAATGCCAAAATCTGGATCGATGCCGCCCGCATTGCAGGGGCGCGCAGAATCGTTTTGCGGCTCATCGGATGGAGCCCATCATGGTTGGTTCGATAATGCGGCCGGGTGCGCTACGCCAGCAATTCCGCTGCGGCGGAAGCGGCATCCTCTTTGGCTTTCTTGGTTTTCCCGGCGCGCGAAGGCATATGGCACAGGCCGCACACATAGTGGTTGTGCAAGTCGAGCTTATGCACGACGAACTCGCCTGCGCACTTGCTGCAACAAGCCGTTGACAGCATCTTGCTTTCGAAAAAGCGCACCAGAGTCCAGGCCCGCGTCAGCGACAGCACCGGCTCGCCGCTTGGGTCCGGCTCCACCTGCTCCAGGTAAAGCTTGTACGCTTTCATGACCGCCTCGATCCCGGTCACGCCAGCATGCTCCACGAGATACCTGTGAATGTTGATGAACAGGGAAGAATGGATGTTCGGCAGCCAGGTAATGAACCAGTCAGTGGAAAACGGCAGCATCCCCTTCGGCGGCGACACTCCCTTGAGCTCCTTGTACAGCTTCAGCAGCCGCTCACGCGACAGCGTGGTTTCCGACTCCAGCAGCTGCAGGCGTGCGCCGAGATTGATCAGTTCAATCGCGAGCTGGATTTCCTGCGCTTCTGTCACCACACTTTTTTTCGCCATACTCAACCTCGTATTGATGCGCGCCATCCCGGCCCGCACTGCATATTATTTTTTAGGAAATTTGTTCAACTGGTTGCCGCGCCATCAGGATGGCAGCATGCGAATGAGCCAGTTCGCGATCCTTGTTGTAGTTGGTTAACATGCCGAGAATGTGGCCGTCGTCGAAGCGGAAGCGTGCCAGCATCATATTGGTGCCGGCAAGTTTCAGGATTTGCGCATTGCTGAGCCCTTCGAGCAAATCCGCAATTTCGCTGCTAATACCAAGACGGAAAATCGCGGTTGCCTTATCGGCGCGAATCATTTGCTGGGCGAGCATCAAGTAACTCAGATTCGCCTCACGAATCTCGGCAATCATGTCATTCGTGTTCATTTCCCATCTCTCCAATCCAGCAGACGCTGGTGAAGAGCATTCTGCTTGTAGGATTGCCAGACGGAAATAGGTAGTCTTCGGTATTTTCCGTGGGAGAACCTATTGCGCACCACGTAGGGATTTGTCTTACACAATGCGCAAATCGATTGACAATCCGAGCCAGGCGAAACCCGGGTAAAGCCGCATGGATAATGGCTTTACAGCGCGAATTCAGGCGTCACTCGCTGCAATCAAGCTGAACCGGGAAGCAGGCCAAGCAGGACATTACAGGCGGCACCCCGCCTGCCGACAGCGTTAATTTTTCCGACGAACAGCGACAGAAGTGTTGCATTAAGACCGCATTCTCCACGACATCGAATTGCAATGCGCCGCAATGAAGTGCCGCGGCGCGTTGCACTTCCTGTCAGAATTCTTCCCACCCATCGGCGCTGGTCGCCTTGGGCAAGGCGGCTCGCGCCACCCGCTGCGGCACCGCCGCCACACTAGACGGATGAATGCTTCGTGTAGCTGTTGCAACAGGAAGCGCGCCTGGCACATTCGTCCCGTCCAGCTTGAAAACGCCCACCGCCTGCGCCAATCCGCCCGCTTGCCCGCGCATCGCGTCGGCCGCTGCCGCCGCCTGCTCAACCAGAGCGGCGTTCTGTTGCGTGACCTGGTCCATCTGACTCACTGCCCGGTTAATCTGTTCGATGCCGGCCGTCTGTTCATGGCTGGCTGCCGCGATCTCGCCCATGATTTCCGTTACGCTCCGGATGCTGGCGACGATTTCCTCCATCGTCGCGCCCGCCTGGTCCACCAGCTTGGTGCCGGCACCGACCTTTTCCACGGAATCGCTGATCAAGTCCTTGATCTCTCTGGCTGCGGCAGCCGAACGCTGCGCCAGCGTGCGCACCTCCGCAGCCACCACGGCAAACCCGCGCCCCTGCTCACCGGCGCGCGCTGCTTCCACGGCGGCGTTCAATGCCAGGATGTTCGTCTGGAATGCGATGCCATCGATGACGCCGATGATGTCGGCGATTTTCCGCGACGATTCGTTGATCGAGCCCATCGTGTCGACCACTTGCGATACCACCGCGCCGCCCCGGTTTGCGACGTCCGACGCCGATTGCGCAAGCCGATTTGCCTGCCCGGCGTTCTCGGCATTCTGCTTGACGGTCGATGTCAACTCCTCCAGCGAGGATGCGGTTTCCTCGAGCGAACTTGCCTGCTGCTCGGTGCGCGCGGAGAGGTCTTGGTTTCCGGCTGCGATCTGAGACGACGCAGTGGCGATAGCGTCGGTGCTGGCGCGAACCTGGGTGACGATTTGCACCAAGCTGTCGTTCATGTTCTTCAGCGCATACATCAACTGCCCGGTTTCGTCATTCGAGGTAGACGTGATCTTCTGCGTCAGATCACCGCCTGCCACGCTCGATGCCACTTTGACGGCTGCATCCAGCGGCTTGGTAATCGCCAACACCAGCCACCAGCCGACCAGGGCGGCAAACGACAAGCCGAGCAGTATGCCCGCGATGCTGATGTTGCGGACCCACTGGTAAGTGCTTTGCGATTTTTCGTACTCGACCTTCGCCACATCCTGCTGCAGTTTGATGAGCGCGTTGATCTTGTCGCGTACGGGCACGAAGAGGGTCGTCATCGGCCCATGCAGGGCAGCCACGCCAGCCTGAGTATCAAATGTACGCAACGCCTCGACGGCAGGCTTGAGCCCTTCCGCCAAATACTTCTTGCGCGCCTCGGCAAACTCGACCGCCAGCACCTTTTCTTCCGGCGTGAGATAGGTCGCCATGTAGGCGTCCCATTCCCGGTCGATATGCTGAATACGCTCGCCAATCTCCTTGACTGCTGCGTCCCGCTCCCCCTGCTCACCGGTGAGCGCTTTCGCAACATCGGATTCGTTCAGGTTCATCCAGCGGATGATGTGGTCCAGCTGGCCCAGCGCCACCATGCGGTCGTCATAAATCGTTCGAATCGCGCTGTTGGCATGCCCGAGACTGGACACTCCGACGAATCCGCCAACGACCAGCTGAAGGGACAGGAATGCGATAACGGCTATCAGCCGCGTCTTGATGGTAAGGCTTTTCAACATGAGGCAACTTTGGGGAAGGATTTAAACAAAGCGACGACGACCGCAGAGGAAGCGGGCTACGATTTCGCACGGCAGATGACCTAGGTGCGGAATGTAAATCTGTTTTCGGCAACACCGCTTGAAACTGAAGGGGGCGTTCCGCATTTCTCGCCATTTTCAAAAGCAGTAGCAAAGGAATTGCTGCATCAAGAATTGGGCTGAACGACTGGACATAAAAAAACCCGTTGAAAATCAACGGGTTTAGTGTTCCTGGCGGAGACGGAGGGATTCGAACCCTCGATACAGGTTTAAGCCCATATGCTTCCTTAGCAGGGAAGTGCCTTCGACCTCTCGGCCACGTCTCCACTCACTCGGACGACCATTAGCCCACCGAGTGAAGCCACGCATGATAACTGCTCATGCGGACTTGGTCAATGAAACAATGCAATTCCGTCAGGTTTTGATCAAGCTTTTTCCAGGTCGAACGCCTTGTGCAATGCACGCACGGCGAGCTCCATATATTTCTCGTCGATCAGGACGGAGATCTTGATTTCAGAAGTGGAGATCATCTGAATGTTGATCCCCTCTTCCGACAAGGTACGAAACATCTGCGAAGCGATGCCGACATGGCTGCGCATGCCGACACCGACGACCGATACCTTCGATACTTTAGTATCGCCGGTAATGCTGGCGGCACCGATGTGCTCCTTGACCGTCTTGTTCAGCACATCCATCGCCTTGGCATATTCCCCGCGCGGCACGGTGAACGTGAAGTCGGTCTTGCCCTCGACCGACTGATTCTGGATGATCATGTCAACTTCAACATTGGCATCGGCGATCGGGCCGAGAATCTGGTATGCGATGCCCGGCTTATCCGGCACGCCCATCACGGTGATCTTTGCTTCATCGCGGCTGAACGCGATACCGGAAATGACGGCTTGTTCCATGTGTGTATCTTCCTCAAACGAAATCAGGGTGCCGGAATTGGCCTCTTCTTCCAGCGGCATGAGCGGATCGGTCAGCGACGACAGTACGCGCGTCGGCACCTTGTAATTGCCGGCGAATTCCACCGAGCGGATCTGCAGTACTTTCGAGCCGAGCGACGCCATTTCGAGCATTTCTTCGAACGTCACCGTCTTCAGGCGGCGCGCGTCGGAAACCACGCGGGGATCGGTCGTATAGACGCCGTCGACGTCGGTATAGATCAGGCACTCCTGCGCCTTCAATGCAGCAGCAACGGCCACAGCGGACGTATCGGAGCCGCCGCGCCCCAGCGTCGTGATATTACCGCCATCATCCACTCCCTGGAATCCGGTAATGATCACGATCTTGCCCGCGTCCAGATCCTTGTGCACCCGCGCATCGTCGATCGACTGGATGCGCGCCTTGGTAAAGGCGGAATCGGTCTTGATCGGCACCTGCCAGCCGGCGTATGACACGGCTTTCTTGCCGATCGACAGCAGTGCCATCGACAGCAGCGCAACCGACACCTGCTCGCCTGTCGACGCCAGCATGTCGAGCTCGCGCGCATCCGGTTGCGGCATGATTTCCTTGGCGAGAGCAATCAGGCGATTGGTTTCGCCGGACATCGCGGAGGGCACCACGACGATCTGGTGGCCGGCGTCATGCCATTTGGCGACGCGCCTGGCGACGTTCTTAATGCGCTCGGTCGAGCCCATGGAAGTGCCGCCGTATTTGTGGACGATTAAAGCCATAAGGGTTGGGAAGCTTGCGCTGAAGAGAAATGAAGAAATATGATTAAAATCAACCTTTTACTTTACCTTCTGCAACGCAAAATGGCAAGTGGCAGGCCGGTAAAATTGGATCAAAAAGCTGCGAAAAATCGTCAGAAATCGATTGCCTCCCAGCGCATCCGAATCCGCCGGCCGTCGCCGGCTTGCAGGTCGCGCCAGTTCAATCCGATTCCGGCTGCAAACAGCAGCTGGCCGGCGACGGTATAGACCAACGGCAGGCGCAAACGCTCCCAGGCAGGAATATCGAGCGCCTGGTAATGATGTTTCAAGGAGCGTGTCGGGCGATTGCGCGCCGGTTTCAGCATCTCACCGCCACGGCGATATCCGAGAACCAAGTCTTGAGCGGCCAGCCATTCGGCATCAATCCCATCCTCCGCCGGCTCAAAATGGAGCCGCCCTCGATAGTCCCGGAAATCCATCCAATCCTCCCCCTGCCACCGGAAGGATAGGGACGACGCTTGCGGCGGCACTTGCCCCATTCTTGGCGTTACAAACACCTTGTTGCGATGGCGTCGGATGTGACAGTCGGGGTGCGACACGCACAGTTGCGCATCTTCCCGCGCCTCGAACAACTGCGAGCGCATTTCACCCAACCAGGAAGTCGAAGGCATGCGCACGCCACATGACGCGAGCCAATAGCGCAGCAGGTTATCAATCCGATCATGACTGAATGCTTTCAGTCTATCGAGATTAACCCCCTCTCCATCCCGGCACTTGGCAAGGTCGGACTCCGCCATTTCATCGAGCAAGCGGTGCGCGGATTGGGCATGTTGCGCCGACCGCGCGAATCGCAATTGATAGCCTGGAAAGTAACGAGCAAGCTCGGGCATCACGTGATGGCGCAAGGCGTTGCGCGCATAGCGCGGATCTGCATTCGACTCATCCTCGACGTAATCGATGGCGCACGCCGCCGCGAAGCGCTCTAATTCGGCACGCGCGATATCGAGAAACGGACGTGCCACAAGCAAGTTCGGATCGCCGAGCAGGTCCGGCGCGGAGTTGACGATTTCCATGCCGGACATGCCGGCCACACCGCAGCCTCGCAATAGCTGCAACAGGATTGTTTCAGCCTGATCGTCGAGATGATGGGCGGTCAGCAGCAGTCGCACCCGATGATGCCTGCAAAGCTCCCCGAGCGCCGCATAGCGGCCAAGTCGCGCTGCCTGTTCAAGCCCATGCCGGCTACGCTCACTCAGCGCCACCCGGCGCGCATCAAAGCGAATCCCGAGCCTCATGCATTCACGCTCGCAATGCGCCTGCCAGGTATCGGCATTGGAGCTGATTCCGTGATGGATGTGAAACGCGAACAGGATAACGCCGCGCGCCGCTGCATACCGCTGAGCCAGGTCCAGCAACACCGACGAGTCGAGCCCACCGCTATAGGCCACGGCAAGCGAAGGTGTCGCACTCTCCGCAGAAGCAGAAACGCGCGCCAGAATGACATCCAGCGCGCGTTCGAAGGCGTCGCTCAGCGACGCAGAGTGTTTTGCCGTCACGGCTTATTCGGGGGAATTGATTTCCTTGAATTTGCCGTAGCTGAGGAGCTTTTCATGGCGCGCTGCCAAAAGCTCCTTGGGTTTCATTCCCTGCAGCTGGCGTAGGGAATCAGCCAGCGCGCGCTTAAGCAACGCCGCCATCTGCTTCGGATCGCGATGCGCGCCGCCGAGCGGCTCGTTGACGATCTTGTCGACCAGATTCATCGCCTTCAGGCGATGCGCAGTCAGGCCAAGCGCCTCAGCCGCTTCCGGAGCGCGTTCGGATGTCTTCCACAGGATCGACGCGCAGCCTTCCGGCGAAATCACCGAATAAGTCGCATACTGCAGCATCAGGACGACGTCGCCCACCGCAATGGCCAATGCGCCACCGGAGCCGCCTTCGCCGATAATGGTCGCGATCAGCGGCACTTTCAATTCTGCCATTACATACAGGTTGTGGCCGATCGCTTCAGACTGGCCGCGCTCTTCCGCGTCGATGCCGGGAAAAGCGCCGGGCGTATCGACAAATGTGAAAATCGGCAGGCCGAATTTCTCCGCCACCTTCATCAGGCGCATCGCCTTGCGATAGCCTTCCGGCTTGGGCATGCCGAAGTTGCGCAGTGCGCGCTCCTTGGTATCGCGCCCTTTCTGATGACCAATCACCATGCAGGACTGGCCATTAAAACGCGCCAATCCACCGATGATCGACAGGTCGTCCGCATAGGTGCGGTCGCCGTGCAGCTCATGGAAATCCGTGAAGATCTCGTTCACGTAATCCATGGTATACGGGCGCTGCGGATGCCGCGCGATCTGCGATACCTGCCATGGCGTCAGCTTGGCGTAGATGTCCTTGGTAAGTTGCTGGCTTTTCTTCGACAGGCGATCGATCTCTTCCGAGATGTCGACGGCGGAATCGTCCTGCACGAAGCGCAGCTCTTCGATTTTTCCCTCGAGTTCGGCGATCGGCTGCTCGAAACCGAGAAAAGTTGTCTTGCTCATCGTGCCTCCTTTTATCTCAACACGAGACGGGTTCAATACACTACCGGCGCAGAATCGAGACTGCGCCACAGATACCATGTCGCGACGGTGCGCCACGGCTCCCAGTTGGCGGCCACCTCGCGCACATCGCTGCGGGATACCGGCTCGCCGGAAAAATAATTAACGCTAATACCCTTGAGCAACCCAACGTCGTCCAAGGGCAGAATATTCGGCCGGAGCAGATTAAATATCAAAAACATCTCTGCTGTCCAGCGTCCGATCCCGCGGATCTGAACCAATTCCGAGATGATTTCCTCGTCATCCATTTCAAGCCATCTCTCGGCATGCACGCGCTTGGCCTTGAAATGCTCAGCCAGATCGATCAAATACTCGGCTTTCCTCTTTGACAAGCCGCACGTTGCCAGTGTTTCAACGCCCGCTTTCAATACCTGCGCTGGAGTGCATTTCGGACATTGCGCCAGCAACCGCTGCCAGACCGCATCGGCAGCCTTCACCGAAATCTGCTGGCCGATGACTGCCCGCGTCAGCGTTGTGAAAGCCTCGCCGCGCGCCACGAGATGCATGTCGCCGAATTGCGGAATAATCTTGCGCATGATGCGGTCACGCTGCATCAGCTCTTCCTTGGCATCTTGCCAATAGACAGGAATGCCTGACTCCCTCGCTATAGACATGCCGCTTACGCCCTGCGCCACTCTGTCATGCCGCCTGGCTTGTCTTCAAGAACAATGCCATTGGCCAGCAGATCAGCCCGAATTCTGTCCGCCTCTGCAAAATTCCTCGCCTTCTTCGCCGCGGCCCTGGCTGCGATCTGTTCCGTGATCATCGCTTCGTCACAGCCACCTTGCTCGGCAGGTCCGGCTTGCAGAAACTCTTGCGGCACACGTTGCAACAATGCGACTGTCCCGGCTAATTCCTTCAATTGGCGGGCTAACGGCGCCGACTTGGTCTTGTTGACTTCATTGGCCAGGTCGAACAGCACGGCGATTGCAATCGGTGTATTGAAGTCATCGTTCATCGCCTCGGTAAAGCGCACGGCATGCACTTCGTCCTTATCTAGCGGCAAGGAATCGGGCGAGACTTCCTTTAACGCAGTATAGAGGCGAGTCAGGGCGTGCTTAGCATCATCCAGGTGGGCATCCGAATAATTCAACGGGCTGCGGTAGTGCGCGCGCAGGATGAAGAACCGCACTACTTCCGGATCATATTTTTTCAGGACATCGCGGATCGTGAAAAAATTGCCCAACGATTTGGACATCTTTTCATTGTCGACGCGGATGAATCCGTTATGCATCCAATAGTTCACGAAAGGGTGACGGTGCGCGCCCTCCGATTGCGCGATCTCGTTCTCGTGATGCGGGAATTGCAAATCTTCGCCGCCGCCATGGATGTCGAACTGTTCGCCGAGCAGATCGCAGCTCATTGCAGAACATTCGAGATGCCAGCCCGGACGGCCCTTGCCCCACGGCGAATCCCATTTCACTTCTGCCGGCTCAGACTCTTTGGCCGCCTTCCACAACACGAAATCAAGCGGGTCGCGCTTGCCGGTATTCAGCTCGACGCGCTCCCCTGCGCGCAAGTCGTCGAGTGACTTGCCGGAAAGCTTCCCGTAACCCGGAAAATCACGCACCGAATAATTCACGTCGCCGTCATTCGCCCGGTAGGCCAGGCCATTGCGTTCCAGTTTCTCGATCAGGCCAAGCATTTGCGGCACATAGTTGGTGGCACGCGGCTCATGGTCGGGTTTTTGAACCCCGAGCGCGGCGGCGTCCTGGTCCATCGCTTCGATAAAGCGCTGAGTCAGTCGAGAAATGGACTCCCCATTTTCAACGGCACGCTTGATGATCTTGTCGTCGATGTCGGTGATATTGCGCACATAAGTGACTTCCAGCCCCGATGCCCGCAACCAGCGCTGCACCATATCGAAAACCACCATTACGCGCGCATGTCCAAGATGGCAGAAGTCGTACACAGTCATGCCGCATACGTACATGCGAACTTTGCCGGCTTGCATAGGAACAAACGTCTGCTTTTCACGTGCGAGCGTGTTGTAGATCTTAATGGCGGTCATGGAAGGTTTTCCGTTTCGGCTGAGGATGCGTCACACACTTGGGCGAACAGCCTACGGACTTTTTCGGAGCGTTTATGTGACATTCTGCAACAGGGTCGCCGAACCCTCTTGTGATGGGTATTTTGATAAAATGCGCCTTTCGCCGCAGTATAACATCGAAGAAACCTCTCCCGGCGAAAGGGACAAGGAAGATACACAATCAATAATTGCCTGTAAAGAGATAAGGAACAAACGATGAAATATTCGCGTCGAGCTTTCGTTCAGCTGATGTCGGCCTTGGCTTTGACGGGAACGATGTACAGCGCCCAGGCGGCCGATACGCCACACGTATCGCTGAAGACCAACATGGGCGAGATCGTGCTCGAACTCTATCCGGAGAAGGCGCCGAAATCCGTCGCCAACTTCCTGCAGTACGTCAAGACCGGTCACTACAACGGGACGATCTTCCATCGCGTGATCGACAACTTCATGATCCAGGGCGGCGGCTTCGACAAGAGCATGGCGCAAAAGCCAACCAATCCGCCGATTGAAAACGAAGCAAAGAACGGCCTGAAGAACGAGCCCTATACGGTCGCAATGGCGCGTACCGCATCCCCGCATTCGGCGTCTGCCCAGTTCTTCATCAACGTCAAGAACAACAGCTTCCTCGACTATCCTAGCCAGGACGGCTGGGGATATGCCGTATTCGGCAAGGTCATCAAGGGCACCGACGTCGTCGACAAGATCAAGTCGGTCGAAACCACGACCGTTGGCCCGTTCCAGAACGTGCCGACCAAGCCGGTCGTGATCGAGTCGGCCTCCATCACCAAGTAACAACTCAACTTTTTAAGGATTCCCATGGCTGTTGTCCTCACTACCAATCATGGCAAAATCAAGCTCGAACTCGACGCTGAAAAAGCCCCCAAAACTGTTGAAAACTTCCTTTCGTATGTACGTTCCGGCCACTTCAACGGCACGATCTTCCACCGCGTTATCGATGGATTCATGATCCAGGGCGGCGGCTTCGAGCCTGGCATGAAGCAGAAGCCGACCGGCGAACCGATCGAAAACGAAGCAAAGAACGGCCTGAAGAACGAACCGTACACGATCGCGATGGCGCGCACCTCGTCCCCGCACTCGGCAACCGCCCAGTTCTTCATCAACGTCAAGAACAACAGCTTCCTCGACTATCCTGGCCAGGACGGCTGGGGTTACTGCGTCTTCGGCAAGGTCTCCGAAGGCACCGACATCGTCGACAAGATCAAGTCGGTCAAGACCACCCGTTCCGGCATGCATTCGGACGTACCGGTGGAAGACGTCGTCATTGAAAAAGCTGAAGAAGTCTAACCCTTCTGCAGACGCATGCACGATCCGAATCCAGGCTTGAAGGCCACGAAGAAAGCGCAATCGAAACCGGTTGCGCTTTTTGTTTCAGATGTTCATTTGCAGGCATCCATGCCGCGCACCACACAGGCATTTCTCGACTTTCTGAAACGTCATGCCGTCGACGCGCAACAGTTGTATCTGCTTGGCGATTTGTTCGAGTACTGGGCTGGGGACGATGATCTCGGGTCCAGCTACACCAAGCAGATCGTCGATGCATTACGTACGACAGGCGAAGCTGGCGTGAAAATTTTCTGGATCGCCGGGAATCGCGATTTCCTGGTCGGCGCGGAGTTTGCATTGGCAACAGGCGTAACGTTATTGCCAGATCCGACGGTCGAGACGCTATGCGGCCGGCGCATCGTGCTCACCCATGGCGACGCCCTGTGCACCGATGATTACGATTACATGGCGTTCCGGAACCAGGTGAGGACGCCGGGGTGGCAAACCCAGTTCCTGGCGATGCCTCTGGCACAGCGCAAGGCCATCATCGAAGGGCTACGCAACGGAAGCCGCGAAGCACAACGCGGCAAGTCATACGACATCATGGACGTGAATGCGGGAGCGACCGCAGCTCTGTTCGATGCTACAGTTGCCACAGTCATGATTCATGGTCACACGCATCGACCGGCATGCCATGAATATTCAAGCGACGGCCAATTGCGGCTGCGCTACGTGCTCCCCGACTGGGATTGCGAGGCAAACGCGGCGCGCGGCGGATGGCTCGCACTGAACGCCGACGGCTCTATCACGCACTTCAGGTTTGACGGTTCTAGTCAAACTGTTTCTTGAAATTGTCGAACTGCGCGCTGAGCCGCTCAACCTCGCCGCGCAGCCATACCACCTCCGCCTCGAGCTGCGCCACGCGGTCCTGGCGTGGCACCTCGGCCGCGCCGGAGAAACCGGCTGCGGTTTCCTGCCGCTCGATCACTTCTTCGCCTGCCAACAGATGCGCGTAGCGCGCCTCTTTCGTGCCCGGCGCGCGCGCAAGGCGCGCTACCAGCGGCGGGAACTTATCGATCAGGAACTGCAACCCCTGCTCCACGTCCGCCACAGTTGCGAATTCATGCAACCGTCCGCTGCGCGAACGGATCTCGCCGGCGGTCTGAATTCCACGCAGCATCAAAATTGTCAGCACCGCAAGCTTGTCCTGCTCGAGCGACCACTTCATCCGCATCCGGTGCTCGTACTTCGCCACCCGCGCGCCGGCCTGTCGCACCTCGGATACCAGCTTTCTCTGTGCCAGGCGCTGCAAGACGTCCTGCACCGTCTCCTCGGAAATCGACATCACCGGATCTCGACTGGACAATTGGTTGCAGCCGTTGGTCAGCGCATTGAGCGACAAGGGATAATTATCCGGCGTGAGCGCCTCTTTTTCCGCCAATACGGCGAGCACACGCACCTCGAACGGATCGAGCACTTCCCGCCCGTCCGCAGAAGCATCCGCCAGTTGCGGCGCAATCGTGTCAGTCACAGCAACATCCTCATTCAACCAACTTATTCAATTTCGCAGGATCGAAATGATCAGACTGCGGCAATACTTCACAATTCAAGCCGGCCGCATTTAACGCAGCGATAATTTCCTGCATCTGCCGCTCCTGGGCGACCGCGCGGTCGATTAACTGGTGCAAGGCGGTCGACAGCGGATCGTCGCCGCTGTTGGGTGTCACGCCGTAGGCCGCGAACACACGCGCCGCAGCTTCTTCGCGCTGCCTGTTGGCGTCCTTTTGCATGATGTGGGCGGGATTGCCGACTGCCGTCGCACCCGCAGGCACTTCCTTCACCACCACGGCATTGGAGCCGACCTTCGCCCCTTCGCCGACCGTAAATCCACCCAAGACCTTGGCCCCCGCACCGATAATCACGCCGCGCCCCAAGGTCGGATGGCGCTTGGCGCCCTTGCTTAACGAAGTGCCGCCCAGCGTTACGCCTTGATAAATGGTGCAATCGTCACCGATCTCGGCCGTTTCTCCGATCACGACGCCAAAACCATGGTCGATGAAAACTCTCCGCCCGATCGTCGCGCCAGGGTGAATCTCAATCCCGGTAAGGCCGCGCGCAATGTGCGAAATGAACCGTCCCAGCCATTTCAGCCCGTGCACCCAGCACAGATGTGCCCAACGGTGCATCATGATCGCGTGCAACCCCGGATAACAAGTCAGCACTTCCCATGCGGTACGGGCAGCGGGGTCACGCTCGATAATGCTGGAAATGTCTTCGCGGATGCGGCTGAACATAAAAATGCAGATGGCTTGTTGAAACCGTAATGTTATCGCGTTGATTGCGTCCACGAAACCAGGGAGGTGCGCCTCCCTTCGCGCGCGGCAAGCGCCGCCCGCGTACGTCTGACAGGGTAGGAGGCGAGTTATGCCAGCGCGATCCGCTGGCGTCGCGCTTCGTACAGGCATACGCCGGACGCCACTGAGACGTTCAGGCTTTCCACCGCACCATGCATCGGTATGCTGACCAGTACATCGCAAGTTTCACGCGTCAGCCGCCTCATGCCTTCCCCCTCCGAACCCATTACCAGCGCAACTGGCCCCTTAAAGTCGGCTTCATAGAGATTTTTCTCTGCATCGTCAGTTGTACCGATCAGCCAGACGTCGCGTTCCTTGAGCTCTCGCATGGTGCGAGCAAGGTTGGTGACAGTGATATAGGGAACCGTATCGGCGGCACCGCTGGCAACCTTGGCAGCGGTCGCATTCAGTCCGACAGCGCGGTCTTTAGGCGCAATCACTGCGTGCGCTCCGGCGCCGTCGGCCACACGGAGGCATGCTCCCAGGTTATGCGGGTCCGTGATGCCGTCCAGAATCAGCAGCAAGGGAGGTCCTTCGATCGCATCGAGCAGTTCGTCGAGATTGCGCGCAAGCGAAAGCTCTCCTGCCTTGGCGACAACGCCTTGATGACGGCGCGTACCCACCATGCCGTCGAGTCGCTGTCCATCCGCATGGATAATGCGCACCTTGGCGCCTTCCGCTGCGCGTAGCAGGTCAGTCATGCGGCGATCATGGCGGCTGGCATCGACATACATTTCCTCGATCGAGGACGCATCGTGGCGCAGCCGGGCTGTCACGGCGTGAAAGCCAAAAATCATTTTACTTTTCATGTCTTATCTTTTTTTCTTCCCGGCCTTGCCGGGCTTTGCCCGCGCATTGGCGGATCGGGAGGGCTTGCTTGCGCCAGACAGCGACTTCGCACGCTTGTCCTTTGCAGGCTTGCCTGCCTCGGACTTGCGTGGCGTCTTTGCCGAAGCCGTTTTTGCCGGCGCTTTCTTTTCGCGGGCATGTTCGGCGTCGGCACGACGCGCCTCGTTTCTCAGCACGGTCCGAATGCCAGGTTCGTTCACCAACCGCAAATCGATCTTGCGCGCATCCAGGTCGACCCTGCTCACCTGCACTGTCACGCGGTCAGTCAACTGATAGCGGATGCCGGTACGCTCGCCGCGCAGCTCATGGCGAACTTCATCGTACTGGAAGTAGTCCGCGCCCAGCTCGGTAACATGCACCATCCCTTCGATGAACAATGTGTCGAGCTGCACGAAAATGCCGAACGGGGCAACCCCGGAAATCGT
The DNA here is from genome assembly GCF_000818395.1 of Noviherbaspirillum autotrophicum. GTDB lineage: Bacteria > Pseudomonadota > Gammaproteobacteria > Burkholderiales > Burkholderiaceae_D > Noviherbaspirillum > Noviherbaspirillum autotrophicum. The sequence continues at coordinate 3,495,592 of NZ_JWJG01000028.1, forward strand.
GCCGGTAAATTCCTCGCCGAGTTTGTCGCGAATGAAATAGCACTTCAGCCAGGCTTCGACGTCGCGCGACGCTTCGTCCGCACGACGCTCGTTGGCAGAGCAGTGAATGCCGAGCGACTCCCAGATTGCGAGCTCTCCCTCTTTCCTTTTCTTGCCCGCTGCCTTGTCCTCGGCAAGCATCTTGCGCGCAGCCGGCGACAATGTCGTATTCAGGCTGCCGATATCGATTCCCTTCGGCTCGTAGCGCTTACCCTGCAGGATCGCCTTGATCGCCCGATGCGTCAGCAAATCCGGATAACGTCGGATCGGGCTGGTGAAATGCGCATACGCCTCATAGGCCAGTCCGAAGTGACCGATGTTGTCAGGACTGTACACTGCCTGCTGCATCGAGCGCAGCAGCATGGTCTGCAGCAGTACCGCATCCGGACGCAGTTTGATCTTCGGTATCAGCTCGGCATAGTCCGAGGCGGTCGGCGTATCCCCACCTCCCAGGTGCAACCCCATTTGCTTGAGGAAGGTTCTGACTTGGTTGAGCTTTTCCTTGGATGGCGCCGCATGCACACGATACATGCCGGGATGCTTGTGCCGCGCCAGCAGGTCTGCTGCACAAACGTTAGCCGCCAGCATGCACTCCTCAATCAGGCGGTGTGCGTCATTGCGCGTGCGCGGCAAAATCTGTTCAATCTTGCCTGCCGCATTGCAGACGATATAGGTTTCGGTCGTTTCGAAATCGATCGCACCACGCTTCTGGCGTGCATGCAATAGCGCATTGAACACGTCGTACAGGTTCAGCAAATACGGCACCAGGGCATGGCGCTTGGCAGCCTCCGCCCCCTTGGTGTTTTCCAGGATGGCGGCGACCTCGGTGTAGGTCAGCCGGGCAGCCGAATGGATCACCGCTGGATAAAACTGGTAAGCCTTGATTTCGCCCTTGGCGGTAATGACTGCGTCGCAGACGAGTGTCAGGCGATCGACATCGGGATTCAATGAGCACAGCCCATTGGAGAGCTTCTCCGGCAGCATCGGGATCACCCGCCGCGGAAAGTATACGGAAGTACTGCGCTCCAATGCGTCGGCATCGAGTGCATCGTTCGGCTTCACATAGTGGCTCACATCGGCGATCGCGACAATCAGTCGAAATGCCTTGCTGCGCCCGACCTTTACAGGTTCGCAGTAAACGGCATCGTCGAAGTCGCGCGCATCCTCGCCATCGATCGTCACCATGGGAATGTCGCGCAAATCGACGCGGTCGGCCAGATCGGCGGGGCGCACTTGCGCCGGCAGCTTGGCAGCCTGCTTTTTCGCCGCATCGGAAAATTCGTGTGGCACGCCATACTTGCGTACCGCAATTTCGATTTCCATACCAGGATCGTCGATGTCTCCCAGGACTTCGACGATCTTCCCGACCGGCTGCGTATAGCGTGACGGCTGCTCCAGCAACTCCACGCTCACAACCTGCCCTGTCTTCGCCTTGCCTGGCGAGCCGGACAGAAGGATATCCTGCCCGATTCTCTTGTCTTCAGGCGCGACGATCCAAACGCCGTTCTCGTTCAGCAGACGACCGATCACGTGCGTATTGGCACGTTCGACGACCTCGACGATCGTTCCTTCCGGGCGTCCTCGGCGGTCGGTGCCGACAATGCGAATCTGCACGCGATCACCGTGCAAGACCTTCTGCATTTCCTTTTCCGGCAAAAAGACGTCATCGCCGCCCTCGTCCGGCATCAGGAAACCGTAGCCTTCCCGGTGGCTGCTCACCCTGCCTTCGATAAAGTTGGCGTGATGCGTGAGTTGGTATTGGCCGCTTCGATTCGGCTTGATCTGACCGTCACGTTCCATTGCATTCAGACGGCGCATCAAGCCGTCCATTTCATTGGGTTTGACGGCGAGTGCCGCAGCCAGGGCGTGCGCATCCTGCGGTTCGGCCGCAGTGCGCAGGATGCCGAGAATTTCCTCCCGGCTGGGAATGGTGTAGGAGAATTGGTTCAAATGGGTGCTTCTATTCATTATTATTAATACGGGCTTAAGTGTAACGGAGGACTCCGTATTTACCTAACCCCAACTTTCGTAAAAATCCATTGCATCAGTGAATTGACATCCATTGGGATTCCGCTATAATTCTGATCTTTCGCATCGCCCAGATGGCGGAATTGGTAGACGCACTAGGTTCAGGTCCTAGCGGTGGCAACACTGTGGAGGTTCGAGTCCTCTTCTGGGCACCACTCTCATGCAGTGGTCATGGCGACATGACGCCAGCACACTCTTCAGCCCAGATGGCGGAATTGGTAGACGCGCAACGTTGAGGTCGTTGTGTCTTAGGACGTGGAGGTTCGAGTCCTCTTCTGGGCACCATTCTCGCAGCAGTCCCGCCTTGGCGGATGCCTTCGCTCCCCCTGGCGGGGCTTGCCCAGAAAAATACTATCCTTCTTCGAATTACGCGCTGCGGGCGGAAAGTATCCACCGCGTGTCGGCAGTCTTGCCTCCTCTTTCCTGAAACAGACCGGCGCACCAAACGCCGGCTATCCTTTGCAAAGGCCTCCGGCTAGCCCAGAGAATTCACGGCGCGCTGGGCCTGCTCGATTGCCGCAGCCAGTACATGGTTGGGCGCCGCGCTGATCGCATCGATGATCGGCGGAAGTGTCTCGCGCAGCCATTTCACTTCATCTTCGAGCGCGTAAAGGCGGCCTTCCTGCTGTTGCCTGTCGACGATGACGGCCAGGCGGCTGAGAATTTCAGTTCCGACAGGTTCATTGGTTATCAGGGTCCACAGTAATCCCATCATCTGCAGTTCCCCGATATGGCCCATGTCGAGCCAGTCAGTGTCGAGCGAGATCAGCGCGACGCGCGCAGGCAATTCTGTTTTGATCAGATGCTTTGCGTTACCGGGCAGCAGGGCATTGCGGGGGACATGTTTTTTTTTCATCGTTGCTCTGAAAATACTGAGATGCTGTTGCTGATCGGACTGTAGCACGCCCCGCCTTGCCGGGAGCCTTTTTACATGATTATCGGCAACATTTTTATCTAACAGCATCGACAGGGCATGTTCGGCCACTCTCGCTTTTGCCCGGGAACCGTCCACCCATTTCTTAGTCGTGCAAGGCTGCCTTCGCCGCTTCTTCCGGCGACAATCCGTCATAGAACATGTCGGTGAACCACTCGACCTGTTCCTCGATATGTTCTTGTGCCTGGGCAAGCGTAGCGCCGCCGGCCACCAGAAATCCTTCCACTTCCGTGCACCACTGAATTAACGCTTCGGTTTCCGGATCAAGCTTCTCTTTTTTCGCCATCGGATTTTCCTCTTCCTGTAAATGATGTGATCGCTTCAGCCAGGATCACAATGCTGCCGTCGTCCTGATTACCGTAACACGGCTAATGAGGAATTCACCGTCTACCACGGTTCGGTGCGGAATGCCGATCACATTGAATCCCGGCCCGCCATCGTCGAGCCAGCGTTGCGCCATCGGATCGAACTCCTGCGGCTTGATGCGGAGCATTTGCGCGGTGATGACAAACTGCGCGCCGGCTTTTTGTTTTCTTACCAAATCCTCAATGGAAGCCATACCTCACCTTTTCCGTCGTGACTGCCCATCATAAAGCAGTTTTCCGGAGAGATTCTATCGAGGCAACCGGTTTCAGCGGCGCCCACGAAGAGATCAATCTTTTCATCAACATCCATGAAGCTGAAAAACCATCCACATGGATGGGAACTGGATGGTGATTGGCTGGTCATAACGTGAAAGGAGACACTCATGGGACGCGAGATCGTTGTGCAGGATAACCGGGCGAAACCCGGCGACACCGAGAAAATCACCATTAACCTCGGGCCGATCGACCTCGGCCAGATCGACTTGCTGGTGCAGGAAGGTTTCTATTCCAACCGCACGGATCTCATCCGTACCGCGATCCGCAACCAGTTGCAGTTACACGGCGACGTGATCAAACAAACGGTCGCGCGCAAAAGCCTCGTTCTTGGCTTGCAACATTACACCCGTGCCGACCTGGAGGCGGTGCGGGACTCCGGACAGAAGCTGCAGATACAGGTGCTGGGGCTGGCAAGCATCGGCGCGGATGTCACGCCCGAACTGGCGCTGGCCGCCATCGACTCTGTCACCGTGCTGGGTGCCTTGCACGCCAGCGCAGCCGTCAAGGCCGCCTTGGCCGGACGGATACATTAACTACTTACGAAAGAATGCCATGAAAATCGACGAAGGTTTTCTCGCGCAAATGCGCGAAGCCGCAAAGATCCTGCAAAACGACGGCCCGATGGCCGCCACGGCCGCCATCCAGCGCGCCCTGCACGGCGCCGGCGCGGCAGATACGCCCGCGCCGCAAGCGGATTGGACCCGCTACCTGCCGAAGGCACCGGAACTGCGCGGTAGCGACGCGCCGCATGCCACAGAGGCGCAGCCGAGCGCACATTCGCCCGATCGCATACGTGCGCAGCTCCATAAATTCCAGCGCGCGTGGCCGGGGGCGATGGCCAGCCAGGAGATCGAGGATGTCGAAGCCAGGGAGGAGGTCGCCGACCTGGCGGGCAAGGGCCGTTTCCTGTCCGGCTCGTGCACCAGCCACGCCGGGACGCGCGCCTACAAGCTGTACGTCCCGAGCGGCTACACCGGTCAGGCGCTGCCTCTGGTCGTCATGCTGCATGGCTGCACGCAGCATCCGGATGATTTCGCCGCCGGCACCGGCATGAACGCCGCCGCCGAAGAGCGCAACTGCTTTGTCGTGTATCCGGCCCAGATCAAGTCGGCAAACACTTCGAACTGCTGGAACTGGTTCAACACCGGCGACCAGCGCCGAGATCAGGGCGAGCCTGCCATCATCGCCGACATTACGCGTGCCATCGTCCGCGAATACGCCATCGACACCGGTCGCATCTATGTTGCCGGCCTGTCCGCGGGCGGGGCCATGGCGGCAGTGATGGGCGCGACCTATCCGGACCTGTATGCCGCGATCGGCATACACTCGGGGCTCCCGTACGCCGTCGCGCACGACATGCCTTCGGCGTTCGCGGCGATGAAAAGCCGCAAGATCAAGGCCTCGGCACGCAAGACGGGATGCAAGCCGGCGAAGCCGTTCGGGCACACCATGCCGGTCATCGTGTTCCATGGCGATCGCGATGCCACCGTCGATCCTGCCAACGGCGAGCTGGCGTTGGCGCAGTGCATACCGTCGCCGGACGCGAACGGCAAGGTGGAAAGCGGCAAGGTTCACAATGGCAGAACGTATACGCGAACGGTTCTGCACGACGAGCAAGGCAAAGCCATCGCGGAAAAATGGATCGTGCACGGTGCCGGGCATGCATGGTCCGGCGGCAGCACCAGGGGGTCGTACACCGATCCGCAAGGGCCGGATGCATCGCGTGAAATGCTCCGCTTCTTCCAGGTGCACGGGCGAAATGCGCCGTCGAGCAAACCTGCGGCGTGACCTGGCCGGCTTTTGCGCTGGCGCGAAAGGGAGGGCAGGGCGGGCTAGCCCGCCTGCTCTTTAGTGAACGGAGCGAACAGCAGGAGCTCGGCGTCTGCCGGGGCTAACGGCTTGCTGAAGAAATAGCCTTGCATTTCGTCGCATCCATGCTCGCGCAAGAAGCTTTCCTGCGCCGCGGTTTCCACGCCTTCCGCGACGACCGTCAGGCGCAGGGTTTTACCCATCGCGATAATCGCTTCCGTAATGGCACGGTCTTCGCTATTCGTTTCCAGCTCGCGAATGAATGAACGGTCCACCTTCAGGATATCGATCGGGAAGCGCTTGATCTGCCCGAGCGACGAATAGCCCGTGCCGAAATCATCGATCGCAAGCCGCACTCCCATCCTTTTGAGGGCCCCCAGCAGCTGCCGCGCATGTTCGGGATCGTCGATGACCATGCTTTCCGTGATTTCCAGCTCCAGCAAGCCTGGCGCCATTCCTGTCTCTTGCAAGATGGAGGCGATATCATCGAGCAGGCAGGGATCGCTGAACTGGCGCACTGACAGATTCACCGCCATGGAAATCGGCGGCAGCCCGTGGCGCTGCCATTGCACCAGCTGCGCGCATGCGTTTTTCAGCACCCACTTGCCGATCTCGATGATGAGTCCGGTGTCTTCCGCAACCGGAATGAACTGCGCCGGCGGCACGCTGCCAAGCTCGAGGTTATTCCAGCGCAGCAGCGCCTCGACGCCGGTAATTCGCCCCCCGGCCAGATGGCGCTTGGCCTGGTATTGCAATGACAATTCGCCGCGCTCCAGGGCGTGGCGCAGATTGTTTTCCATGACCAGGCGTTCCAGCGATTGCGTGCGGATATTGTTCGTATAGAACTGGAAATTATTCTTGCCCTGATCCTTCGCGTAATACATTGCGATATCGGCGTTTTTCATGAGCGACTGCTCGTTTTCACCGTCCTGCGGATAGACGGCAATGCCGATGCTGGCGCTCACCCGGCATTCGCGCCCCGCCACCATGAGCGGTTCCGTGGCGGCGGCCAGCAGATCGGCCGCCAGGGTAGCGGCGCGGCCATGTTCGGACAGGTCCGGCATGAGCACCACAAATTCGTCGCCGCCCAGGCGGGCAATCACTTCATCGCCCTGTAGCACGCCCTCGAAACGCCTCGCCACTTCCACCAGGAGCTTGTCGCCGGCATCATGGCCGAACGTGTCGTTGATGAACTTGAAGCGATCCAGGTCCATGAACAGCACGCCCACACGGCTGCCGCTGCGCTGCGCATGCAGGATCGCGCTGCTCAGCAGGTGGGCGAACATCATGCGGTTGGGCAGCCCGGTCAGGCCGTCATGGGTTGCCAGGTGATGAATTCGCTCTTCCGCCAGTTTCTGGTCCGTGATCTCGCGCGACACGCCGCGGTATCCGCTGAATTTGCCGTCCTGGCCGAAGACGGGCTCGCCGCTGACGCTGATGAAATACGGCCGCCCGTCCGCCAGGCGCCGGTGCATGACGACATCGCGAAACGGTTTGCGGGCGGCCAGCACGGCGTGGTGCGACTGCCATCCTGCGCCGCCATCGATGTTCAGGCCGGCTTCCCACGGCCGCTTGCCGAGGAAGGAAAGCTGGGCCGCCCCCGCGTTTTCGTGGCGGCTCTCCATGCGGGTGTAGCGATACTCGGCATCCTGTTCCCAATACCAGTCGGACGACAGGTTGGTCAATGCGCGAAAACGCGCTTCGCTCTCGCGCAGCGCCTGCTCGATCTGGCGCCGGGCCGTGACATCGCGCACCATGCCGCGAAAGCCAGCCGCCTGACCGTCGCTATTGCGCACCAGCTGCACCGAGCCTTCGCCCCAGCGGATGCTGCCATCCTTGCGCACCATCGGCCAGTCGAAGCTGCGGGACGGCAGGCCGGTTCGGTAGACCTGGTTGAAAATCCCGAAAATGACGCGGGCGAATTCCGGCGTCTGGAACATCCGGCTGCTCTTGCCGATGAGTTCCTCGGCGCCGTAGCCGAGCATGCGTCCCATCGCGTCATTGCACAGGACGAAATTACCCAAGAGATCGACTTCGTAATAGGGATCTTCGATCGTTTCGAGGATGCCGCGATATTTTTCTTCACTCTCGCGCAATGCCTGTTCGACCTTGCGCCGCGCGGTGACGTCGCGCAGGAAGCCGCAGAATCCGGCCGGATTGCCGCCGGCATTGCGTACCAGTTGCACCGTGCCTTCGCCGAGCACCGTGGTGCCGTCCTTGCAGATGAGCGACCAGTCGAAACTGTCCGCGGCCTGGCCGGTTCGGAACACCTGGTTGAACGTCTGAAAAATCTTTTCAGCCATGTCTGGCGCCTGGAATCCCCGGTAATTCTGGCCGATCAGTTCGTCTGCCGTATATCCCAGCATGCGCAGGAAGGCGCCGTTGCACATGACGAGATTCCCGGTCAAATCCACTTCGTAATACGCATCGCTGGCCGAGTCGAGGATGCCGCGATATTTTTCCTCGCTTGCGCGCACGGCTCGTTCCATCGTCCGGGAGTCGGTCACGCGCTCCACCGTGCCGCGAAACCCGATGGTCCGACCTTCCTCGTCAGTTACCGGCCGCGCCGTGATGTCGCCGCTCAGTTCGGTGCCATCCTTGCGAAGGAATGAGCAGCGCGCGTTTTCAAGCGGCACGCCGGTGCGGTAGAGCGTGCTGAAGAGGTCGTAGGCGTGCGCAGCGGCCGCCTCGGACTGGAGCTGGCGATGGTTCATGCCCGTCAGTTCGGACATGGCATAGCCGAGCAGGCGGCTTAAGGCGCTGTTAAACATCACGAGATTGCCGCGCAAATCCACTTCGTAGTACGCGGCGTCGAAGGTGTCCAATATCGCGCGAATGGCCACATCGCTTGCCAGCGCCGCGCCGCGCATGACCTTGGTCATCGCTGCCTCCCCCAGGCGTGCCTGCCATCCGTGGCGAGCGCATAGCCGGGATCATGGATGAAATATGTCTGCATGCCGCCACTCCTCGTCGTGGACATGATTGCACTCCATTTGGAGTTCAATCAATTTATTTCATACTAGCAACAAATCATGCTTGTTGTCGCCACCCTCTTGCAAGCGTCGGAAGCCTTTTCCCTGCCTGCTCACGACGGAACATGCGTACGCAACAGCTTCGGGCTAAGGCAATTCGTCCGGCGTATACTGCGTCTGGGCAATATATTTGCACCGGCTCCTGGTACTGGCCGGCGTAGCGTTTTGCGGGGTGCTACTGCTCCGGATTGCCTTAAAACGGATTTCATCCACGCCCTTGGCACGGTGGCGAGCGCACTCGCCGCGACAGAACGCCCGCAGCACAACGAACGGCTTCAGGAGCAGGCAAAGGCGCGCCGCCGTTTCACGATATGAATGAAGGACTCTCAAGATGATGATGGAAGCGACCTACGTTCCCGGGTATGCGCCGGCCGAGGCAGAGCGCAAACCGGAGCGCGTGCCGGAACCCAACGCAGGGCGTCTGCCGGGCCGCATACCGGGTAATCGGGGTATGTGGGTTGGCATTACCTGCGAATTCGTCGAATTCGCGCTAATGTTTTCCGTGTACTTCATCGCCCGGTATCACTATCCGGACGCCTTCCGGCAGGGGCCGGAGCTGATCTGGACGACGGCCGGCGTGGTCAATACGCTGATCATGGTGACCAGCAGCTTTTTCGTGGCCTGTTCGCTTGCATCGGTCAAGAATGCGCAAATTCGCCGCGCCAAGTACTGGCTGGCAGCGGCGATCGTGACGGCCTTGGGCTATCCCATCGTCAAGCTGCTGGAAGTCGATTGGAACCTGGCGCACGGCATCGATGGCAAGGCCGGGATTTTTTACACCGTCTATTACTACCTGACCTTCAACCACCTTGTGCATGCCTGCTGGGGAATCCTGGGCATGTGCTGGGCATTTTTCAGGTTATCGACGAATGCCTATTCGGCCGAGCAGCACGACGGGCTCGAAGCGCTGGCATGCTACTGGCACGCGACCGACATTATCTGGCTTGCGCTTTTTCCGCTGTTTTACGTATTGGCTTGAACGATGAATCAGACTGCAAAAAAAGTGCTGCCGGTCCGGGCCTGGCTGGCCCTTCTTGCGCTCACCGGCGTCAGCCTGGCATTGGGGCAAAAGGCCGGTCATGCCTCCTGGATGCCTGTCGTTGTCGCCGCCATCATCTGGATCAAAGGAACGGTGGTGGCACGCCACTTTCTGGAATCGCGCACGGCACATCCGTTCATCGCCTGGCTGCTGCGCGTCTTCGTGGCAATCGCGCCTGTCGCATTGCTGCTCACGACGTGGCTGGAACGCTAGCGGCTTGGTTCCTTCTGCGGGCAGGCCGTTCCGTCACGGCGTGACGGAATGCACCCGCTTCAGGCAGCGCAATGCGAAGGTCGAGCGGGAATGGCGAATGCCGGGAATCTTGTACAGCTTTTGGCGGAGAAACCGTTCGTAGCCCTCCGTGCCGGAGACCGCCACCTTGATCAGGTAGTCGTAGTCGCCGGTGAGCAGATAAGCTTCCATGACTTCCGGCAGCTCCGCCAGCGCATCGCCGAAGCGCTGGAAAATGTCATCGTCATGCCGCTCCAGTGTGACCTCGATGATGACCGTGTCCGGCAAGCCGAGCGCGCGCTGGTCGAGGATCGCGACATATTCATTGATGAAGCCCGCTTCCTCCAGCGCCTTGACCCGGTTCCAGCACGGCGTGGGAGACAGGTTCACCATTTCGGCCAGCTTCTGGTTGCTAATGCGGCCATCGCGACTCAAGGTGCGCAGGATCTTGCGATCGATTTCATCCAGCTGGTTATCCTTCATTGCGATTCTTTCTTTTGCGATTATTTGCCAATGAAGGGATATTATCTATGGGACTTATTATTGGTAGAAGAAGTTACTGCATTTTTATGTTTTTGCTCTGAAAAACAAAAGCACATTCTGGCGGGCCAGCTGTAACATTTTCACGTGCTCACAAGGCGCAACAAAGTCGCATTCCACCGCCTTCCCGCACCAAGGGAAGGCGGAAATGCTCCGGTTTCCGGCAATCCGCCCAGGGAGATTGCAAGGCAACGTCCGCCGCGCCAGCCGCTCGTTTGAGTTCGCCATTCCTCCAAGATATAATCGTGCGCTTATTTATGCCATGAATGGGTTGCCGACAGTGGCTCAGATTCGCTAGAGCAGGACCAGAACGAGTGTTCATGCGGATAGCGGCGTGAACTATAGCCTGCTTTTTTCGACTTTGATCGCACCTGCCTATGACGCGAGCGTCACCGCGTACACACTTCCACAGCTCGAAACTCCTTCGATGTCTTGCTGACCTGTCCCTTGTGGATGCGGCCGACTCCGGGGGGGCATTTGCGGAACAGCTGGGCCTGTGGATTCACTTTGCCGATGCCATCGCGCTGTCTGCCGTGCATAGCGACTGCATCGCCAGCGCGCCAAAAACACGGCACGGCATGCAGCACAAAGGGCCTGCAGTCGTGCATGCCGATGCCGAATTCGACCGCATCCAAGCGCTCTTGATGAATTCCATCAGGAAGAGTTTCTCGCCCGGCTTGGGCAAGGCGCACATCACGCTGCCCACGCCAATACTCGAGCTGCCGTTGGATGTTGCCGCGGCTTACGCGCCGTACCGCCGGTTTTATGAAGCGCATCAGCGCGACATGGAATTGAGCATTCAACCCTTGAGGGTCAACATCCGTGCAGCGGTGGCGAAGACGTCGCCCGAGCTCGGGAAGCTGGCCGACCTCGACGCGGCGCTCGAAAAGATACTGCGCGATCGCGAGAGGCAATTGCTGTCGAAAGTGCCGGTGCTTCTCCGGAAGCGGTTCGATTACTTGTTCAAGGAACATCAGCAGAGGCTTGCCGATACCGGGCAGGCAGACAACCCTGCCGGCTGGACGCAAGCGGGCGGCTGGCTGGCGCGCTTTTTCCATGACATGCAAATGCTGCTGCTGGCTGAAGCGGAGCTTCGCCTGCAGCCGGCAATGGGACTCATTGAAGCATTCAAACAAGAGACGCAATGAACAGACATTTATTTACAGTCGCCTTTCTTTTGGGCGCGCTCGGGATCGTTTGGGTAGGCGTCGGGTTTATCGATTCCAGTTTTCTGGCGCTGGGGATGACGGCGGCCATCGGCGCCGTCTATGCATATGGCGCGCTCGAACTGCACCGGTTCCGGCAGGCGACCGCCACCTTGGCAGCCGCGCTGGCGGCGATTCCGGAAAACCTGACGGAGCTCAGCGACTGGCTGGCCGGCGTGCATCCTTCTCTGCAAAATTCCGTGCGCTTGCGCATCGAGGGCGAACGTGCCGGCTTGCCCGGCCCATCCCTCACGCCATACCTGGCCGGGCTGCTGGTCATGCTGGGGATGCTCGGCACGTTTCTGGGCATGGTCGTCACGCTCAAGGGGGCCGTCTTTGCACTGGAAAAAACCGCCGATCTTCAGGCAATGCGCTCCGCGCTTTCGGTGCCGGTCATGGGGCTGGGCCTGGCGTTCGGCACCTCGGTGGCGGGCGTTGCCGCCTCCGCGATGCTGGGCTTGATGTCGGCGCTGAGCCGACGCGAAAGAATGCAGGCGGCGCAGCTGCTGGACACCCGGATTGCCACGGTCTTGCGCCGTTTTTCACTGGTACATCAGCGCCAGGAAACCTTCCGGGCGCTGCAGCTGCAATCCCAGGCCTTGCCGCAGGTCGTCGATAAATTGCAGGCGATGATGGCGCAGATGGAGGGCATGAGCCAGCAGCTGAACCAGCGCCTGCTCAGCAATCAGGAAGACTTCCACGCCAATGTCAAAGGCGTCTATACCGATCTGGCACGCGCAGTCGATCAATCCCTGCGCGAGAGCTTGAGCCAGAGCGCGCATGCCGCCGGCGAAAGCCTCAAGCCCGTGGTCGAGGCGGCAATGAGCGGGGTCGCCCGCGAGGCGCAGTTGATGCACGAACGCACGACCGATACCGTGCAGGCGCAGCTCGACGGGCTTTCCGCGCGATTCGGCGATACCGCAACCAAGGTAGCGGACACCTGGGCGGCGGCACTGAAGAACCACGAACAGGCAAGCGCCGGCCTCGTCGCCAGCGTGGGCCGCTCGCTCGATGCATTCAACGAGACGTTCGAGCAGCGTACCGATGCCCTCGTGACCCAAGTCGGCGAGGCTTACGCCGGCTTGCAGGACGCTCAGATGGAACGCGACACGCAGCGGCAGCAGGCATGGACGCAGTCGCTGGAAACCATGGCGACGGCGCTCAGTCGCGCATGGCAAGAAGCGGGCGCGCAAACGCTTTCACAGCAGCAGAAGATCTGCGACACCCTCAAGCAGACCGCGCACGACATCACCGAACAAGTGCAGGCAGGCGCGACTCATTCGCTCGCCGAGACAACACGCCTGGTCGCTTCCGCCGAAGAACTGATGCGCTCCCGCATCGCTTCCGAAGCGCAGTGGATTGAACAGCATCGCGAACGCATGGATCAACTGGCAAGCCTGCTGCGCTCGGAACTCGGCGCCCTCAGGGACGACGAAGCGGCGCGCGGCCATGCAGCGGTTGAACGGCTGGGTCAATTGCAAGCGGCGCTGACGCGCCATTTGACGACTCTGGGTACCGCCCTGGAAGAACCGATCGCGCGGCTCATCGAAACTGCTTCGGAAGCGCCGCGCGCGGCGGCGGAAGTCATCGGGCAGTTGCGCCAGCAAATCTCCGGCAGCGTGGCGCGCGACAACGAACTGCTTGAGGAACGCAGCCGCATCATGGCAACGCTCAACGCGCTGCTTGGCGCGATCAATCATGCTTCCCTTGAGCAGCGCGCCGTGATCGATTCCCTGGTGTCGTCTTCCGCGAAGGCGCTCGATGCCACCGCCAGCGCATTTGCCGACAATGTCGCCGCCGAAGCCGCCAAGCTGTCCGACATTGCCGCCCACGTCACCAGCAGCGCCGTCGACGTATCGAGCCTCTCCGAAGCCTTTGGCTTTGCCGTGCAGGCGTTCAATGAAGCCAATGAAAAACTGATCGCGAACCTGCAGCGCATGGAGGGCGCGATGGACAAGTCCATGTCGAGAAGCGACGAGCAACTCGCCTATTACGTGGCCCAGGCACGGGAAATCATCGATCTTTCCATGATGTCGCAAAAGGAAATCGTCGAAGCGCTGCGCCGGCTGCCGGCGAAGCAGGGCAATTTTGCCGAAGAGGTCAGGTAATGGAGGACAGTGACGCAGACGTCGAACACGGCGCGCCGGTCTGGACCGTTTTTGGCGATTTGATGTCAGGCTTGCTGGGCGCGTTTGTGCTGGTTCTGGTGGGCGTGATGGCGGTCCAGATGGAGTTGACGTCGCACCTGCAGGATGAAGTGAAAAAGCGCCAGCTCGAAGAGCAGCGCCGCATGAGCCTGGAAAAGGCGCTGGCCATTCCGCTCGCCTCGGGACGGATCACCCTGAACAATGGCCGCATCGGCATCAGCGGGCAAGTCCTGTTCGCGCTCAATTCGGATCAGCTGCAGCCGGAAGGCCGGCAGCTGTTGAATAGCCTTGTCACGCCGCTGCGGGCGTATCTGACGGCGCGCGATGAGCTGCTCATGGTGAGCGGGTTTACCGATGACAAGCCGGTGCGGGGAGGGCCGTTCGCGGACAATTGGGAACTGTCGGCCCAGCGCGCCCTGACGGTCACCCGCACCCTGATCGAGGAAGGAATGCCGTCTTCCATGGTCTTTGCGGCGGCCTTCGGTTCCGAGCAGCCCGTCAGGGCCAATACCGATGACGCCGCGCGCGCGCAAAACCGGCGGGTGGAAATGGCGCCCGTGCCGAAAACCGCCAATGCCAAACCGCCGCACCATGAATGAGTCGGATCGCAGGGGAATTGCGCCGGCGCCGCCGGAATCCTCCCCCGAGGTCGACGCGCTGATCGCTTCCCTGCGCGCGGCAGGCGCGAACCGGTTCGACCCGACGGGCTGGCACTATGTTGAAGTGCTGGCCAAACGTGCAGCCGCGCATCAGGGAAGCGTCAGGCGCATACTCGACGCGCGGCTGGTGCGCGCGCTGACGGCGCTGCAGGCGCGCGTCGAGCGTGCGCAGTGCGATGCCAGGGAAACGCTCGCCCGGGGCGTGCAGCAATATCCGCATGCGGCCGCCGATCTGCAGCGGCTCCATGACGCCGGCGATGTCAAAGGATTGCGACGGCTGGTCGCCACACTGCAGGCCAACGAACGATGTGCCTCGCTGGGGGCGCTGGTGCGCCAACTCGAACAGCATTCCCCGGATCATGCCGAAGCGCAGCGTGAAGGAATTGCCGGGCCGCGTTCCGAACTGAAGGCCATACGGAATTTCAGGAACACCTGGGCAAAACTGAGTGTGAACAAACAGGTTGCACAGGCGCTTGAGCAAGCCCCGAAGAATGCCGGTCCGATCAATTCCCACATGCTGGTGCTCCGCTCGCTGTCACTGATGCGCGATATCTCGCCCGATTATCTCAACTGGTTTATGTCGTACGCCGATACCTTGCTTGCTCTCGACCAAGGCGAGAAAGAAAAAACGGCTTCCCCCAAAAAAGGCCCGGCGGCGAGGGCGGCAAAAAAATAGGCTGTCGCTGCGGCTTTCTTCCGGCCAGAGATTTTTCCACGAAGCGGCAGGCACATCGCGTCCGAGCTCCAGGAAAGCTACAATTTCCCACATTGCCTCGACCTTTGCCGCGTATCCGACCTGATGAAATTTCTGCCATCGATCCTGGGCTTGATATTGCTGGCCGGCTGTGCGGGCGGGCCGCCGATTGATCACAGTTATACGTCCGTCGCCCAGGACAGTCGCGTGCGCTATGTGATCCTGCATTACACGGAGGGCGATTTCCCGCGCGCGCTGCAGGTCCTGACCCGGGGCGGCGTGAGCAGCCACTACCTGATCTCGGATCGTCCCGCGCAGATTTATCAGTTGGTGGATGAAAACCGGCGCGCCTATCACGCCGGGGTGAGCGCATGGAAATCCGACGCCCAGCTCAATTTCAGTTCGATCGGCATCGAGCTAGTCAATCCCGGCTATCGCGATACGCCAGAGGGGCGAGTGTATTTTGCTTATCCGCCGGAGCAGATCGCGTTGCTGATCGACTTGCTCAAGCAAATCGTCGCGCGGCACCAAATCGCGCCGGACCGGATTTTAGGCCACAACGAAATTGCACCCCAGCGCAAGTCTGATCCCGGCCCGATGTTCCCCTGGCAGCGACTCGCGCAAGCCGGTCTGATCTCCTGGCCCGACGCCGCGCAGGTGGCACTGCGGCGGCAGGCGTTCGAGCAGCAGTTGCCCGACGCGCTCTGGTTCCAGCATAAGTTAACGTTGCATGGCTACGTTTTGCCCTGCAGCGGACTATGGGACGACGCGACGCGGCAAGTCCTGGTGGCATTCCAGATGAAGTACCGTCCGGGTCGTTTCGACGGCCTTCCCGATGCCGAAACGGCGGCACTCCTCGATGTGCTGATTTCAGGCCAGGAGGCAGCGCCGGCCGGGGCCGGCAACGCTATGCCGCCTGCTTGTGCGGCGCATACTGCGCCGTGATCCGCGAAATGGCTTGCTGGCCTTGCGCAATCGCCTGCGCTGCGGCTTCGCGCATCCGGTCGGACTCGGTTTTCGTCAGAGCATGCCTGCGCACTCCCTGTTCTGCCATTTCGAACGCGTCGCGCTGCAGCAGGCGCAGCGCGCTGCGGTGCCTTTCCGCTTCGCCGAGGATTTGTTCATACTGCACGGAGGGTGCCAGTTGCTTGGCGACATAGGCAAATGAGCGGACGATCAAATCGGCATCTGACGTGATTTGTATTTTCATAACTAATCCCTGAGCGAAATGGTGATACAAGGCATATAACGCCTTGCCCTGCAATTCGGTCGACGCACTCACAAAAACTTACGAATCTTTTTTTTAGAATTGCATGAAAGACAATTCCATGCCTACTGAAAAAATAAACCGGGAAAAGCCGGACCGATGACGGTCCCTGGCATGTCTGCCCCTTGATGTCGGAATGAACATGAAACCTTATCGGGAGCACGGGCACTAACGGATGTGACCGTTCTGCAGCTTCTTTTTGGAGGAAATTTCATGGCAGCAAATACGAAAAACAAGTATCCGGCCGACAAGGCTGGCACCAAGTACAGCGAATTCAAGAACACGAAGCGTACTCCTCCGGGCAAGGTGCATCGGGAGACAAAGCAATCCGGAACGGCTGATCGGACAGCCGGCAAGACGGCATAGCCTAGCTTGCGCAGGCATCTTGTTTCCCTGGCTCGCTAACGGCAGTTCGACGGGCGGGCTTTGTTTTCTTTGAAAAGCGTCATTCCACAAGTCACGTTTTGATGCCCTAGATGGCAGAAAAACGGATCGATTCAAAAAATAGCGAGCGCCCTCGGTAGGCATGAAAAGCGCTGCCAGGAAAGTGTTTCAACACGGACTTCGGCTGTTACTGGTCATTGTTGCAACACTCCTGGTTGCAATTTTGACATTCAATCTCAGCCTGGGCGACAAGCAAATCGACCAGGCCATTCCTCACACCTATGCGGTACACAATCCCCAATTTCGGCGCACCATGGGCGTCATCCTCGGGCCCGATTTCATTGGCGGGAATAATGTCGAGGCGCTGATCAACGGGCGGGAAGCGTTTCCGGCCATGCTGGATGCGATTCGGGCAGCAAGGCAGTCCATCACGCTTGAAACCTACATCTTTCATTCCGGAGCGGTCGCGCGGGAATTTGGCGCGGCGCTGATCGAACGCGCCCATGCGGGAGTGAGCGTGAACATACTGGTCGACTGGCTCGGCAACCAGCTCGACGACGATCTGGTCGAGCAGATGGAAAAGAGCGGCGTTCAGGTGCGGCGCTATCATGCGCCGCGCTGGTACAGCCTCGCGAAGATGAATAACCGCACCCACCGCAAGCTGCTGATTGTCGATGGCAAGGTGGGCTTTACCGGGGGCGTGGACCTGGCGGACAAGTGGCGCGGCAACGCGCAGGATCCATCGCATTGGCGCGACACCCATTTCCGCATCACCGGTCCGGTGGTGGCGCAGCTGCAGGCCGCGTTCGTCGACAACTGGCTGCAGGCCACGGGCGGGATATTGCATGGCATGCGGTATTTCCCCGATCTGGACCCGGTCGGGCCGCTGAGTGCCCAGGTATTCACCAGCGCGCCGGGCGGCGGGTCGGAAAGCATGCAACTCATGTATCTGCTGTCGATCAGTGCCGCCGAGCGATCCATTCGTCTCAGTGCAGCCTACTTCGTGCCCGATGAAGCTGCCGTTGCCGCGCTCGCGGATGCTGCCCAGCGCGGCGTGCGGGTGCAGATCATCGTTCCTGGCGAACATATCGACTGGGATTTCGTGCGCCGGGCATCCCGTCATCGATGGGGTGAATTGCTGCGGGCAGGGGTGGAAATCTACGAATATCAACCCACCATGTACCACGTCAAGATGCTCATCGTCGACGCGGTCTGGGTGTCGGTCGGGTCGTCGAATTTCGACCAGCGTTCCATCGCCATCAATGACGAAGCCAATCTCAACGTCTACGACGAAGGATTCTCCCGGAGCCAAATCGCCGTATTCAATCAGGATCTTGCGCGCGCCAGGCAAGTGACGCTGCAAGACTGGAATGCACGTTCCTGGCACGACCGGATGCTCGACGCCTGCGCATCCCTGTTCGGCCCGCAGCTGTGACAAGGTCGAGGTGCAGCGCCTCCGTCAAAGGTGTGGTGGACGATTGCGATCCCGCGTTATGATCGCCCGTATCGCAACTTGATGGATGCATGATGCCGACTGTTGAAGAAATGCCCGACGAAGCCACGCGTACGCTTCGCACGCGGCAACCGTTCCTGTGGCTGAACCCAGCGCGCCGGCCCGCGGCCGACGCCTTGCCCGGCATGCTGCCCGACGCTGCCGCGATCGAGGCGGCAAGCGCGCGCTGGCAGCGCTTTGCCCCATTGCTGATGGCGCTGTTTCCGGAAACAGTGGCAACTGGCGGCATCATCGAATCGGGCCTGCTCGCGGTGCCTGCCCTGCAGCAGGCTCTGACAGGACAATCCGCCGAAGGAAAATGGTTCGTCAAGGCGGACCATGCGTTGCCGATTGCCGGTTCGGTCAAGGCGCGTGGCGGAATTCACGAAGTGCTCGAATTCGCTGAAAAGCTCGCGCTGGAACACGGCCCGATCGACCTCTCCTCGGATTATGCGGCGCTGGCGGCACCGCCGGCACGCCAGCTGTTCGCACGTTATACGATCGCTGTGGGGTCGACCGGCAATCTCGGCATGAGCATCGGCGTGATGGCATCCGCGCTCGGATTTCGTGCGCAGGTGCACATGTCGGCCGAGGCGAAGGAATGGAAAAAGCAGCGCTTGCGCCGGCACGGCGTGGAAGTGATCGAACACGCCGGCGATTACGGCGCGGCGGTCGAGGCGGGGCGGCGCGCCGCCCAAGCCGACGCCTGCAGCTATTTTGTGGACGACGAGCGTTCCCTGTCGCTGTTCCTCGGTTACGCAGTCGCAGCCTTGCGCCTGGCCGAACAGCTGCGGCAAGCGGCCGTTGCTGTCGGTCCGCAGGCGCCCCTGTTCGTCTACCTGCCGTGTGGTGTGGGCGGGGCGCCATCCGGTATCGCATTCGGGTTGAAGCAGGTGTTCGGCGACCATGTGCATTGCTTCTTCGCCGAGCCGACCGCGTCACCGTGCGTGCTGGCGCAGATGAGCCAACCCGGCCGCCCCGGCATCACGGTCTACGACCTTGGGCTGGACAACCGTACGGCAGCGGACGGCCTTGCCGTGGCCCGCGCATCCGAGCTCGCGGTGCGCGTGATGACGCCGCTGCTGTCCGGGATATTCACGCTGGATGACGACGCGCTGTTTCGTAACCTCTATCTGCTGCACGAAAACGAGGGCATCCGCATCGAACCTTCGGCTGCGGCAGCAATCAGCGGACCGCAGATGCTCCTGCACACTCCCGCCGGGCAGCAATATCTGAAGGAAAATGGGCTGGAACAGGCAATGGCCAATGCCGTCCACCTGCTGTGGACAACCGGCGGCCTGTTCGTTCCGGACGAAGACTATCTCGGGTTCCTGGCGCGAGGGAGGGCGCTGCCATGACAATACGGATCAGGCGTTATCGCGCCACCGACAGAAAGGCCGTTATCGCGGCGTTCCGCTCGAATGTCCCCGATCATTTCCCGGCGTCGGAAGAGCGCTGGCTGCGCTCCTGCCTGGATGAGCCGGACGGTCCGCTGTTCGTCGTGGTGGAGGACGGGGAAGTGATCGGATTCGGCGGCTATGAACTATCCGAGTTCTACCATCTCGGCACGCTCGTGTTCGGCCTGGTGCGCGCCGACCGTCATGGCATGGGGATCGGGCGCATGCTGCTGAACTACCGGCTTATCCACATGGCCGGGCGCAAATTGCGCCCGCGCTACGTTACGGTCGATACGCATCCGCATACGGCGCACTTTTTCAAGCGCTGCGGATTCGTCGAAATCGCCCGTTGGCCCGGCGGCTATCGCTCCGGCCGGGAGCGCGTCGATCTGCGTTTCGAGTTGACGGACGAGGCGGTTGCGGCGCTGCGCCGTTAAGAGGAGTGTTGCGGCCGCCATGCTGCTTCTGCCCCCCGGCCGGGACGATAGGCATACGACTCCGCCGGCACGTGCAGCGAATGGCCGGTTAATTGCTCGTATTCGACCGGATCGTGCGCGCAAAAAACGGTCACCTCCGATCCATGCGCCTGGCGCAGGCGGCGCAGCCTTTCCTGGTTGCCCAGACGGGCCAGGCGGTCCTTTTCCATCATGGTCTGGTAGAGGCGCAAGCCGGGAGTGCACCAGGGATGTGATGTATCCATCTCCCGGTGATAAAAATAGGCATCGCCTGCCTGCAGGAGCCAGCGTTCCGGCGTGCGAATGGCAATGCCGGCATGCCCGAAAGTATGTCCAGCCAATGGCACGAACAATATTTCCGGCGGCAACCCGGCAATGTCGCGCACGCAATCGAACCCGTACCAGGCTTCGCCGTCCCCGTCTCTGTAGGTTTTCCACCGGCTGCGGCTGGCCCATTGTTGCGGACGAAAGCGCTGCCGATCCAGCCATGTCCTTTGTAATACCGCATAGTCGCGCTCTTGCTGGAGCATGTGCACCGTTGCATAGGGAAAATCATCCAGCCCGCCGGCATGGTCGAAATCGAGGTGGGTCAGGAGTATGTGCTGCACATCGGAAGCGCGGAATCCCAGCCGCTCGATTTGCCGGACAGCGGTCATTTCTTCATGAAAGTCGGGACTCAGCAGTGCCAGGAAAAAACTGCTGATGCGGCTTGCAGGGTTGGTCACGTCACTCAGCCCGAATCCGGTGTCGATCAGGACAAGCCCGCGGTCGGTTT
The DNA here is from genome assembly GCF_000818395.1 of Noviherbaspirillum autotrophicum. Classification (GTDB taxonomy): domain Bacteria; phylum Pseudomonadota; class Gammaproteobacteria; order Burkholderiales; family Burkholderiaceae_D; genus Noviherbaspirillum; species Noviherbaspirillum autotrophicum. The sequence continues at coordinate 3,516,360 of NZ_JWJG01000028.1, forward strand.
CGACGAGCAGGCAGTGGCAGCACAATTCTCCGCGTCGCCATATGGACGGCGTCCTTCCGTCCATCAACTTGCCGCCAAGGGGGCAGGATGAAATGCAGTTCAAGTGATGAATGCGCATTAAGGCTCTCCTTGGGTGAAAGCAGCGGAGCGGGCAGCGCGTTGGAGCGCTGGATACATGCCGAAAAGACATCGGACAGGCTCTTAATGGACTGGATTCGAGGAGGACGGTTCCTGATCGGCGCGAAGGTTGCGAATAGAGGGCTCGGTAGCAGTTGGGCTGCGCCAGCAACGCCATTGCAGGAGAGAACAATAGCCGGCAACGCGAGGGCCTGTAACGGTTCTTGTTGCATGCACTACAACGTCGTCCGGCAAACGGGTGTTGCAGGTCAAGATCTATCCATGTGTAGCGGATGGCATCCGGCTGGAGCGGTAATATTACCGCTTGATGACACAATTTTATCATTCCGGCACTTTGTGACATGCCGCTTTGTCAGTGTCATAAAGCTGTCACATTCGGCGGTTAGAGTTCGCACTGTCCTTTTTTGACAACTTCCCTGAAGGAGTGGATATGCGACTGAACAAATTTCTCTCGGCCACGCTGGTAGCCGTCGGTACGGCGGCAGTATTTTCTTCCGCCGTTGCCGCCGACATCACCGGTGCCGGTGCAACCTTTCCGTACCCGATTTATGCAAAGTGGGCCGAAGAATATAAAAAGGCCAGCGGTAATGGCTTGAACTACCAGTCCATCGGCTCCGGCGGCGGCATCAAGCAGATCAAGGCGAAGACCGTGGACTTTGGCGCCTCCGACATGCCGCTCAAGGAAGAAGAACTCCACGAGGCCGGACTGATGCAATTCCCGGCAATCATGGGCGGCGTCGTGCCGGTGGTGAACCTGGAAGGCGTCGCTCCGGGCCAGCTGAAACTGACCGGCCAGGTGCTGGCCGATATCTACCTGGGCAAGGTCGCCAAGTGGAACGCGGCTGAAATCGCCTCCCTCAACCCGGGCGTCAAGCTGCCGGCCGATGACATCACGGTCGTGCACCGCGCCGACGGGTCCGGCACGTCTTTCCTCTTTACCGATTTCCTGTCCAAGGTCAACCCGGAATTCAAGACCAAGGTCGGCGCCGGCACCGCAGTCAAATGGCCGGTCGGCGTAGGCGGCAAGGGCAACGAAGGCGTGGCCGCCAATGTCCAGCGTATCAAGAACGCGATCGGCTACGTCGAGTATGCCTATGCAAAGAAGAACAAGATGGCTTACACCCAGCTGAAGAACCGCGACGGCCAGTTCGTGCAGCCGGACGACGACACGTTCAAGGCGGCTGCCGCCGGCGCGGACTGGGCCAAAACCCCGGGTTTTGCGATGGTGCTGACCGATCAGGCCGGCAAGCACAGCTGGCCGATCACCGGCGCTTCCTTCATCCTGATGCACAAGGTGCAGGCTGATTCCGCCAAGGGCAAGGAAGTGCTCAAGTTCTTCGACTGGGCATACAAGAACGGCGACAAGATGGCGGCCGAACTGGACTACGTTTCCATGCCGGCACCGGTCGTCAAGCTGGTGCAGGATGCATGGAAGTCGCAGCTGAAGGATGCTTCCGGCAAGGCGGTCTGGTAAGTCGCCGCACGCAGCATTGTCGATTTATCGCATTTCCAGGCTCGGGTCGGCATGCCGTCGGATGACGGCGGCGCGACCCGGCCGCATTGCCCGCGAGGGCACTCCGACTTATGAATGCACCTCTCTCTTCGATGGCGGGCCCGGTGGCGAAACCTGACCACGCCGGCGCGGATGCTGCGGCCGTCCGCGACGCTGACCGCGCAATGATCGCCATCATGCGCAGGCAGCGCGTGCAGGACTTCGTATTCCACAAGATTACGCTCGTCTTCGCATTGAGCGTGCTGGCCGTTTTGATGGGCATCATCGTCTCGCTGATGATCGGCGCCTGGCCCGCGTTCAAGGAATTCGGGCCGGCGTTTATCACTACCGTCGAATGGGACCCCGTCAACGAGCAGTATGGCGGACTGATCGCGATCTACGGCACGCTGGCGACTTCGCTGATTGCGCTGGTGATCGCTTTCCCCGTCAGCTTCGGCATCGCGCTGTTCCTCACCGAAATCTGCCCGGCCCGCTTGCGCCGTCCGCTCGGCACGGCCGTCGAACTGCTGGCCGGCGTGCCCAGCATTATCTACGGCATGTGGGGCCTGTTCGTGTTCGCGCCGCTGTTTGGCGACTTCATCCAGCCGGTGTTGAACAAGACCCTCGGACAGTTGCCGCTGATCGGCATGCTGTTCAAGGGACCGATAATGGGCATCGGCATCATGACCGCCGGCCTGATCCTGGCCGTCATGATCATCCCATTCATCTCCTCCGTCATGCGCGACGTGTTCGAGATCGTGCCTGCCGTCCTGAAAGAGTCGGCCTACGGGCTCGGCTGCACCCGGTGGGAAGTGGTACGCAAGGTGGTCCTGCCGTACACCAAGACCGGCGTGGTTGGCGGCGTGATGCTGGGCCTTGGCCGCGCGCTGGGGGAAACCATGGCCGTCACCTTCGTGATCGGCAACGCGCAGCAGTTGTCCTGGTCGCTGTTCGCGCCAGGTAACAGCATCGCGTCCACCCTTGCTAATGAATTCGCCGAGGCGGCGTCGACCTTCCATGTCTCGTCGCTGTTCGCGCTCGGACTGATCCTGTTTTTCATTACTTTCCTAGTGCTGTCCGCTGCAAAACTGATGCTGCGGGGCTTGTCTCGCCGCGAGGGAACGAAATCATGAATCCTGTGTATCGCAAGCGCCTGTGGGCGCACCGCATCGGCATGGCATTCTCGGTGCTGGCCATGGCCGTCGGCCTGTTTTTCCTGGTGTGGATCCTGCTGACGCTGGTGGTCAAGGGCTTTAGCGCGTTAAGCCTGTCCATGTTCACCGAAACCACGCCGGCGCCGGGTAGCGAAGGCGGCGGCCTGATGAACGCCATCGTCGGCAGCCTGATGCTGGTCGGCGCTGCGACCCTGGTCAGCACGCCGGTCGGCATCTTGGCTGGCATTTATCTCGCCGAATACGGCGAGGAGAGCTGGCTGGCGCAAGTTACGCGCTTCGTCACCGACATCATGCTGTCGGCGCCGTCGATCGTGATCGGTCTGTTCGTCTATGCGATCTACGTCGCCAACGTCAAGCATTTCTCCGGCTGGGCCGGCACCTTCGCGATTTCGCTGATCGCGATTCCCGTGGTGGTGCGCACCACCGACAACATGTTGAAGCTGGTGCCCAACAGCCTGCGCGAAGCGGCGTTTTCGCTCGGTGCGCCGCGCTGGAAGGTGGCGATGCTGGTGCGCCTGCGTGCGGTGAAGGCGGGCGTGGTGACCGGCGTGCTGCTGGCGGTTGCGCGCATCTCCGGCGAAACGGCGCCGCTCCTGTTTACCGCGCTGAACAACCAGTTCTTTTCCGCCGACATGAACAAGCCGCTGGCCAACCTGCCCGTCGTGATCTACCAGTTCGCCATGAGCCCCTACGACAACTGGCGTTCGCTTGCCTGGGGCGGGGCATTACTGATCACCTTCAGCGTGCTGGGCCTGAATATCCTGTCGCGCACATTGTTCAGCCAAAAGGTTCCGAATTAATATGACTACTCAACATCACGCCGCAGACAAGGCGACGCTTGAAATCTCGAGCCTCAACTTTTTCTACGGTTCGTTCCAGGGCCTGAAGAACGTCAACCTGAACATCCACGAGAAGCGGGTTACCGCCTTCATCGGCCCGTCCGGATGCGGCAAGTCGACCCTCTTGCGCACGCTCAACCGCATGTATGATTTGTATCCGGGCCAGCGCGCCGAGGGCAGGATCATGTACCAGGGCCGCAATATTCTCGACACCGACCAGGATGTGAACATGTTGCGCGCCAAGATCGGCATGGTGTTCCAGAAGCCGACGCCGTTCCCGATGTCGGTGTACGACAACATCGCGTTCGGCGTGCGCCTGTACGAAAAACTGTCGAAGGGCGAAATGGACGAGCGCGTCGAGTCGGCGCTGAAGAAGGCGGCGCTGTGGAGCGAGGTGAAGGACAAGCTGAACAAAAGCGGCCTGTCGCTGTCCGGCGGACAGCAGCAACGGCTCTGCATCGCGCGCGGCATCGCGGTGCGGCCGGACGTGCTGCTGCTGGACGAACCGACCTCGGCGCTCGACCCGATTTCGACCGCGAAGATCGAGGAGCTCATCGCCGAGTTGAAGGAAGACTACACGATCGCGATCGTGACGCACAATATGCAGCAGGCGGCGCGCTGTTCCGACTACACCGCATACATGTACCTGGGCGAACTCGTGGAATTCGGCGATACCGACCAGATCTTCATGAATCCGGTGAAGAAGGAAACCCAGGATTACATTACCGGCCGTTTCGGCTGAACGACTGAATGCACGGAGAATTAGAATGCCAGGCGACCACTCTTCAAAGCAGTACGACATGGATCTCGAGACGATCCGCTCCAAGGTGTTGCAGATGGGCGGATTGGTGGAAAGCCACTTCAACGACGCGATGGCCAGCTTTAGGACTGGCGACGTCGCGCAGGCGGAACAGGTCATCAAGTCCGACGAAAACGTCAACCGGCTGGAAGTGACGCTGGACGACGCCTGCAGTCACCTGATCGTCAAGCGCCAGCCTGCGGCAAACGACTTGCGCACCGTGATGGCCACACTGAAGGTCATCACCGACATCGAGCGCATCGGCGACGAGGCGACCAAGATTGCGCGCATCAGCAAGACCCTGCACGAGCGCGGCACGGTCAGCGTGCTGAACCATTACGAATCGGTGCGCATCATGGCAACCAATACCGCCAACCTGCTGCACGACGCGCTGGACGCCTTCGCCCGGCTGGATGAAAAGCAGGCCGCCAGGCTGATCGCGCAGGACGCCGAAATCGACCACGAGTTCGGCGCCGTCCTGCGCACCATGATCACCTTCATGATGGAAGATCCGCGCACCATTTCCGCAGCGCTCGACACGCTGTGGGTGGCCAAGGCGATCGAGCGCATCGGCGACCATGCGAAGAATATCGCCGAATACGTGATCTACGTGGTCGAGGGCAAGGACATCCGCCACACCGATTATGTCTACACCAAGCTCAACAGTTCCGTCTGACCATGGCAGTCGATAAAACCACCATTCTGATTGTCGAGGATGAACCGGCGATTGCCGAGCTGGTGACCTTCACGCTCAGGGAAGCGGGCTGGAATACCTTTGTTGCCGGCAGCGCGGGGGAAGCATGGGAGTTTATCCAGCGCCGCATGCCGCACCTCGTGCTGCTCGACTGGATGCTGCCGGACCAGTCCGGCCTGCGCCTGCTGTCGCGCATCCGCGCCGACCGGCAGCTGCAGGGCATCCCGGTAATCATGCTGACCGCAAAAAGCATGGAGGAAGACAAGATCGCCGGCCTCGACAATGGCGCCGACGACTACATCACCAAGCCGTTCTCGCCGCGCGAGCTGGCCGCGCGCATCAAGGCGTTGTTGCGGCGCAAGAGCCCGGAACATGCGCAGAGCTTGATGAGCGCGGGCGTCGTGACACTGGACCCGGCCAGTTGCACAGTCATGCTGCACGGCCAGAAGATCGACATCGGCCACGCCGAATACAAGCTCCTGAAGTTTTTCCTGGCACACCCGGAACGCGTGTTTTCACGCGGCCAGCTGCTCGACAAGGTGTGGGGCGACCATGTCGCGATCGAAGAGCGTACGGTCGACGTGCACGTGCTGCGGTTGCGCAAGGCGCTCAAGGATGCCGAGTCCCTGATCAGGACGGTGCGTAGTGTAGGATACATGCTGTCCGAAAAGTAAATTCATTCATGAGTCCTCGGTTGCTATTCTGGGTGCCGGCAGGCCTGCGCCTTTCACTGCTGCTGCTCGGTGCCGGCGTCATCTGGCATTTTTTTGGCATCGTTGCCGGCCTCGCGGCAGGGCTGGCCGGGATGAGCGCGGCGCTGATCGTGCAGCTGCATTACCTGTATCGCCTGGCCGACTGGCTCGATCATCCTGCGAGCGCCCGCCTGCCGGATGGCTGGGGCGCCTGGACCGATATCTTTTCGCGTCTGTACAAGCTGCGCCGCGACGATGAAAAAAACCAGGCCGAGCTGGCCGAGTGGCTGGCGCGCTTTCGTCAGGCGATGAGCCTGCTGCCGGACGGCGTGGTCATCATGGACGACGTGCTGTTCCTCGAGTGGTGCAATCCGGCGGCGGAAAGGCATCTCGGCCTGCACCTCGAACGCGACAAGGGCATGCGCGTCACCAATCTGATCCGCAGCCCGGAATTCATGGATTACATCATCCTCGGCCGTTATGGGCAGCCGCTCACGTTGTCGCTGCGCGAGCGCAAGCTGGTCGTGCAGATCATCCCGTTCGAAAACCGCCGCCAGATCCTGGTCACGCACGACGCCACCGAATCGGAACGGATCGAAATGATGCGGCGCGACTTCATCGCCAATGCCTCGCACGAGCTGCGTACGCCGCTGACCGTGATTAACGGCTTTCTGGAAATCGCGCAGAGCCAGCCCAACCTCGACGTGCAGACCAGGATGGGGCATCTGAAACTGATGATCGAGCAGGGCCACCGCATGCAGAACCTGGTGGAGGACATGCTGACGCTGACGCGGCTGGAGTCGGTCGAATATCCGCTGCGCCCCGAACGGGTCAACATTCACGCCCTGCTGGAACAGATCCTGCACGAAGCGACGGCGCTGTCGAACGGCCGGCACAAGATATCCCTCGACGTTGACGGACCGGACATCAGGGGCAGCACGGACGAGCTGCGCAGCGCGTTCGGCAATCTGGCTTCCAACGCCGTGCGCTATACGCCGGAGCAGGGCAGCATTCATATCGCATGGACGATGACGCCGGCCGGGCCGCGATTCACAGTGCGGGACACCGGAATCGGCATTCGCCCGGAACACATATCGCGCCTGACCGAACGCTTCTACCGGGTCGACAAGAGCCGGTCGCGGGAAACCCAGGGCACCGGGCTGGGACTGGCCATCGTCAAGCATGTACTGCTGCGCCATGATGCTGCCCTGTCGATCGAATCGGAGCCGGGCAAGGGCAGCACTTTCACGGTGACCTTTGCAAACAAGGCCATCTGCAGTGCCGACGAGGCAGCTTGATGCCTGAATGTGAGGCAAAGCATGGAATTTCTTTGGGATAACTAAAGTTCATGCTACATTGAAAGTACACGAGTTGCCCGCATACGTCGCATTTCCATGATCACGACCGCCGGATTACTGCAGCATGTACCGACGAAGACTGTTCTGGCTGCCTTGCTGTTCGGATTAGCCGGATGTTCCAGCCTGCTTCCGGACGCACGTCAGGAAACCCAGACCCCTTGGCACAGCTATGCCGACGCCCAAGCGATGTTCAACAGTATCGTTCCAGGTAAGACGACGCTGGCGGAATTGAAAGCGCTCGGTATCGACCCCGACAAGACCACGAATGTCGCATTGCTGAGCCATACCGACCTGTTGCGCCGGTTGGTCCCCTCGACGTCGTTTGATATCGGATTGCTCGATCCCGGCTTGCAGGAGTGCGTGTCGGCGCAGGCACGGTGTTTTGCATATGAAATCGAACAGCTTTCCCTCCAGCGCAACCGTTACGGCAACTTCTGGCTGGATTTCCTGAACTTTCGTCGACAGACCGATGTATCGGGGTGGCAGTTCGATGCCGTGGTGGTCATCAGGAAGGAAACCGTCGTCTACAAGACATGGAGCGGAAAGCCCAAGGTGCACCAGCTGGAAAACGAACGCAATCCGCTCGGGCCTCTGCAGGGGCTGGGGCCATCCCTGATCCAGCGGTGACGCCTTGTAACGATCGCGCGATCTTGATTCCAGGACATCCGCTACAATCCCCATCTTCTTCGACCGCCGAGCTGCCTAAGCGCCGGCCGGTCGCCCGCTTTTTCAACTGCTGTTCAGGCGTTCTGTAGCGCCGCCAAATTTCATGTCTCGCCTACGTTCATCACTTATTTCCCTGCTCTCCATCCTGTTTTTGCTCGCTGCATGCACCACCACGCCGCCCGCGCCACAAATCGTCAGCCCGCCCAAGGCTGCTCGCCCGGTCAAGATCGGCCTCGCCTTGGGCGGCGGCGCCGCGCGCGGTTTCGCGCATATCGGCGTGATCAAGGCGCTGGAGGCGCAAGGCATCGTGCCTGATATCGTGGTTGGCACCAGCGCCGGAAGCGTGGTCGGCGCGCTGTACGCCGCCGGAAACAATGGATTCGCCTTGCATAAGCTGGCTCTGGAAATGGACGAAGCGACGATTTCGGATTGGTCGCTGCCATTCTTTTCCAAGGCAACCGGCGTGCTCAAGGGTGAGGCGCTGCAAAGCTATGTGAACAAGGCGGTCAATCAGGTGCCGCTGGAAAAGCTGAAAATCCCGTTCGGCGCGGTCGCCACCGACCTCAACAGCGGCGCTCCGATCCTGTTCAGGCGTGGAAATACCGGCGCCGCCGTGCGCGCCTCGTCAGCCGTGCCCAGCGTGTTCCAGCCAGTGCGCATCGGTGATCACTCCTACGTCGATGGCGGCCTGGTGTCGCCGGTGCCGGTGCGCTTTGCACGGGAAATGGGGGCGGATTTCGTGATCGCGGTGAACATCTCGGCGCAACCGGACGCGCAACCGGCGTCCAGTTCGCTGGAAGTGCTGTTGCAGACGTTTGCCATCATGGGCCAGAGCATCAACCATTATGAGTTGAAGGAGGCCGATATCGTGATCCAGCCGCGCCTCGGCACGATGAAGGGAAGCGATTTCCCCGGCAGGAATACGGCTATTCTCGTCGGCGAACAGGCGGCGACGGCGTCGATGGCGGAATTGAAGCAGAAACTGGCGGCCAGAAGGGCCCAGTAAAAGTGCTATTGCTCGGGCTCGTTGATGCGGCGGGCCCCGTTGAAGCGCTGTTTCCAGTAGCTCAGGTCCATGCTCTCGATCCGGACCTGGCCGCCGCTGGAGGGCGCATGGATGAACTTGTTATCGCCCAGGTAAATGCCGACGTGCGAAAAGCCGCGACGCAAGGTGTTATAGAAAACCAGGTCGCCCGGACGCAAATCGTTCGTATCCACTTGCTGTCCGACGTGACTGATCTGTTCCGAGGTGCGCGGCAAATCCTTGCCCCATACCTGCTTGAATACATAGCGCACCAGGCCGCTGCAATCCAGGCCGCTTTCCGGCGCGTCGCCGCCATACTTGTAGCGAATGCCGATCATGCCCATTGCCTGAATTGCCAATTCGGAGGCCCGGTTGGTTAGGTTCTGCAATTTTGACAATGCCGTGCTCGAACTCGGTTCTATGGCTTGCGACTCGGCACCAAAGGCCATTCCGGACAAGCAGGCAACTGCCACCGCCATTGAAAGGCGACGTCGGAAGCGCTGATTGAGGGAAGGGTGTTTTGATGTCATTTATGCAATGTTTCTTCGGCGTGACAATTGCAATGTAAGGGAATCGGGTATTGCTGTCAAAAAATAGTGTGTAAAGGTATGCTTGCACTAGTGCATCTTTTTTGATCAATCAGCATGGCCACACTCGCCGCCCCCGACATCTCCGTAAAGCCCAGGGTATTGATCGCTGACGACTCGCGCATCGTTCGCGCCTCGTTGATCAAGCACATCGAAGGCATGTTCGAATTCCGCGAGGCGCTCAACGGGGAAGAGGCCTGGGAAACCCTGTTGATCGATCCGAATATCCGTGTCGTCATCACCGATCTGACCATGCCGAAGCTGGACGGCTATGGCCTGTTGCAACGTATCCGTAGTTCCAAGATCAGCCGGATCCGCGATATTCCCGTGGTCGTGGTGTCAGGCAGCGACGAGAGCGTGGAACGCGAGCGCGCCAAGGCGGCGGGGGCGACCGACCTGATCACCAAGGGGATCGGCACTGCCCAGCTGCTGTCCCGCCTGGATATCCTGTCCAAGCTGGTTGCCACGCAACGCGAGTTCGAGCGCAGCCTGGAAACGCTGGTGCGCAATGCGCAAGTGGAGACGGTTGATCTGCCTTCGGCCGACGTGCTGCGCACTCAGGCGTCGGTGCTGTTGGCAAACGCTGTCAAGAACAGAAAAAACTTTGTTGTCCTGAATGTGTGTGTCGGGCTGAAGTGCCTCAGCCCGGACGACGCGCCGGCGGCGCTGCCGGCTAGCGTGGTCGATGCCATCGGCCAGCTTCTGCAGCGGAACGTGCGCCAGACCGATCTGGTTGCACGGACCGGCGAAGCGGAATTCACGCTGGCCACCGGTAGCATCAATTTCGACGCCGCGCGCTACTTCGCGCGCCGGGTGTGCAAGGCTATCGCCGGAGCCCAGCTGGCGCTCGACGCGCGCATGTCGTTCATTGCCAGTTGCGGCGTGGTGTCGTTAAGCGATGACGACGTCGATACCCACCTGACGTTCGACGCGCTTGCCGAAATAGCGCATCGGCGCGCCATGCTGGGACTGAATTGCGCGATAACCGGCGTCGTGGGACGCACCGAAGAGGAAGTCCTGCTGCGCTCCAAGGGGACGATGGCTGCCGCGGCATCCCATTCCGGGCTGGATCAGGCGCCCGCGTCTGCCGGAGTGCGCAGCGCCGGCTCTCCCGACGTGCCAGTCCTGCTCCAATGGATCAGGGACGGGCGCCGAGCGGAGGTGCTGCCGCACCTCGACAAGCTGCCGGCCGATTTGCGGACCCTGGTCGAGGTGGCCATGCAGCAGGGTGAGCAGTAAATCTCCGGCGACTTGCCCGGCTAGGCTGTCGTACAATTCCTCCTTCATTTTTTGGGGAGAGACGATGTTATCCAAACAAGTCCTGGCGTTGGAAGAAGTCAAGAAAATTGCAGCTGCCGCCGAGGCGGAAGCAAAGTCCAAGAACTGGACGGTGACGATTGCCGTGGTCGATGATGGCGGCCAGTTGGTGTGGCTGCAGCGCATGGATGGCGTGGCCCCGATTTCAGTTGAAATGGCGCAAGCCAAGGCAAGAACCGCAGCGCTCGGCCGTCGCGAAACCAAGATTTACGAAGACATGATCAATAACGGCCGCTTTTCCTTCATGAGCGCGCCGGTTCTGGAAGGCATGATCGAAGGCGGCGTTCCCATCATGGCGGACGGCCAGTGCCTTGGCGCAGTCGGCGTGTCGGGCGTCCGGTCCGCCGAAGACGTGCAAATTGCCAAGGCGGGAATCGCCGCACTTGGTCTCTGATTTTTGCAGGCCGCCGATGCCGGCCGCATCGGCGGAGACAGTCTTACGCCAAGCTTACGGCATTGCAGGGAGTGGCGTCTTCGGCTATAATTTTGGGGTTTAACCAAATCAGTCCGCCGTAGCGCATACCCCTTCCATCACGTCCCAAAAAGACCCACAGCACCCTAACGCATGCCGTTCGGTTGACGGTCGTTCTGGCGCGGCGCAGCGGCGGTAACAATCTCAGGAGTTACCCTTGCTGCCATTTTTTTCTGGCCAATCAGTTCCGGCCATCCTAGCGCTTGCAGACGGGTCGATTTTCCAGGGTTTTTCCATCGGTGCTTCCGGTCATACGATCGGCGAAGTCGTGTTCAACACGGCCATCACAGGCTACCAGGAAATCCTGACCGACCCCAGCTACTGCCGTCAGATCGTCACCTTGACCTATCCGCATATCGGCAACGTCGGCGTCAATGAAGAAGACGTCGAGGCGAGCAAGATCCATGCGGCCGGCCTGATCATCAAGGATCTGCCGCTGCTGGCGTCGAACTTCCGCTCCCAGCAAAGCCTGTCGGATTACCTGAAGTCGCAGGGCGTGGTCGGTATCGCCGGCATCGATACCCGCAAGCTGACCCGTATCCTGCGCGAAAAAGGCGCCCAGAACGGCGCGATCCTGGCCGGTGAAGCCGCCAACGCCGAAGAGGCGCTGGCCTTGGCAAAGTCGTTCCCGGGCCTGGCCGGCATGGACCTCGCGAAGGTCGTGTCGACTGCCAAGCCGTATGTGTGGACCGAATCCGAGTGGAAGCTGGGCTCCGGCTATGGTCAGCAGGTGAACCCGAAATTCCACGTCGTCGCGTTCGACTACGGCGTCAAGTACAACATCCTGCGCATGCTGGCCGAACGCGGTTGCAAGGTGACGGTGCTGCCGGCGCAGGCTTCGGCCGCCGACGCGCTTGCGCTGAACCCGGACGGTATCTTCCTGTCCAACGGACCCGGCGACCCGGAACCGTGCGACTACGCGATTGCGGCGACCAGGGAGTTGATCGAGCGCGGCATCCCGACCTTCGGCATCTGCCTCGGGCACCAGATCATGGCGCTGGCTTCCGGCGCGAAGACGCTCAAAATGAAATTCGGCCACCACGGCGCGAACCACCCGGTGCAAGATCTCGATACCAGGCAGGTAATGATCACCTCGCAAAACCACGGTTTCGCGGTCGATCAGGCCACGCTGCCCGACAACTGCCGCGTCACGCACGTGTCGCTGTTCGACGGTTCGCTGCAGGGTTTTGCGCGCACCGACAAGCCGGCATTCTGCTTCCAGGGGCATCCAGAAGCATCGCCCGGCCCGCATGACATCGCCCCCTTGTTTGATCGCTTTATCGGGTTGATGACCCAGGCGATGACGGAGAAACACAAAAATGCCTAAGCGCACAGACATTAAAAGCATTCTGATCATTGGCGCCGGCCCGATCATCATCGGACAGGCGTGCGAATTCGACTATTCCGGCGCGCAAGCCTGCAAGGCGCTGCGCGAAGAGGGTTACAAGGTCATCCTGGTCAACAGCAATCCGGCGACCATCATGACCGACCCGGAAATGGCGGACGTTACCTACATCGAGCCGATCACCTGGCAAGTGGTGGAGCGCATCATCGCGAAAGAGCGCCCGGATGCGATCCTGCCGACCATGGGCGGCCAGACTGCGCTGAACTGCGCGCTCGACCTGCATCGCCATGGCGTGCTGGACAAGTACAAGTGCGAACTGATCGGTGCTACCCCGGAAGCGATCGACAAGGCGGAAGACCGCTCCAAGTTCAAGGAAGCGATGACCAAGATCGGCCTCGGCTCCGCCCGCTCGGGTGTGTCGCACACGATGGAAGAATCGTGGGCGGTGCAGCGCGAAATCGGCTTCCCGGTCATCATCCGCCCGTCGTTTACGATGGGCGGCACCGGCGGTGGCATTGCATATAACCCGGAAGAATTCGAAACCATCTGCAAGCGCGGCCTGGAAGCTTCTCCGACCTCGGAACTGCTGATCGAGGAATCGCTGATCGGCTGGAAAGAGTTCGAGATGGAAGTGGTGCGCGATAAGAAGGACAACTGCATCATCGTCTGCTCGATCGAGAACCTCGATCCGATGGGCGTGCATACCGGCGACTCGATCACCGTAGCTCCCGCGCAGACGCTAACCGACAAGGAATACCAGATCATGCGTAACGCGTCGCTCGCGGTGCTGCGCGAGATCGGTGTCGACACGGGCGGCTCCAACGTGCAGTTCGCGGTCAATCCGGCCGATGGTCGCATGATCGTTATCGAGATGAATCCGCGCGTGTCGCGTTCGTCCGCACTGGCGTCAAAGGCCACCGGCTTCCCGATCGCGAAAGTCGCGGCCAAGCTGGCGGTGGGCTTCACGCTGGATGAGTTGCGCAATGAAATCACTGGCGGCGCGACACCGGCGTCGTTCGAGCCGAGCATTGACTATGTCGTGACTAAGGTGCCGCGCTTTGCATTTGAGAAATTCCCGACTGCCGACAGCCACCTGACCACCCAGATGAAATCGGTAGGCGAGGTGATGGCGATCGGCCGTACTTTCCAGGAGTCGTTCCAGAAAGCGCTGCGCGGTCTGGAAGTCGGCGTCGACGGCATGAACGAAAAGACCACCGACCGTGAAACGATCGAGGAGCAGCTCGGCGAGCCCGGTCCGGAGCGTATCTGGTACGTCGGCGACGCGTTCGCGCAAGGCTTCTCGCTGGAGGAAGTGCATCAACTGACGCACATCGATCCGTGGTTCCTGGTGCAGATCAAGGAAATCGTCGACATCGAACTGTGGCTGGAAAAGCAGGCACTCGAGTCGCTCGACAAGGCCACGCTGTTCAAGCTGAAGCAGAAGGGCTTCTCCGACCGTCGCCTGGCCAAGCTGTTGAAGACCAGCGACAAGGAGGTGCGCAACCGTCGCCGTGAATTCAATGTGCGCCCGGTGTACAAGCGTGTCGATACCTGTGCAGGCGAGTTCGCCACCAATACGGCCTACATGTACTCGACCTACGATGAGGAGTGCGAGTCTCATCCGACCGGTAACAAGAAAATCATGGTGCTGGGCGGTGGTCCGAACCGCATCGGCCAGGGTATCGAGTTCGACTATTGCTGCGTGCATGCAGCGCTGGCGATGCGCGAAGACGGTTACGAGACCATCATGGTCAACTGCAATCCGGAAACTGTTTCGACCGACTACGACACGTCCGATCGCCTGTATTTCGAGCCGCTGACGCTGGAAGACGTGCTGGAAATCGTCGACAAGGAAAAGCCGCACGGCGTGATCGTGCAGTACGGCGGTCAGACGCCGCTCAAACTCGCGCTCGATCTTGAGGCGAATGGCGTGCCGATCGTCGGCACCTCGCCGGACATGATCGATGCCGCAGAAGACCGCGAGCGCTTCCAGAAACTGCTGCAGGATCTCGGTTTGCGTCAGCCACCGAACCGCACCGCGCGTACCGAAGAAGAGGCGCTGCGCCTGGCGCAGGAAATCGGCTATCCGCTGGTGGTGCGTCCGTCCTATGTGCTGGGTGGTCGTGCGATGGAAATCGTGCACGAGCAGCGCGACCTGGAGCGCTACATGCGCGAAGCGGTGAAGGTGTCGAACGATTCGCCGGTGCTGCTTGACCGCTTCCTGAACGACGCGATCGAAGTTGACGTCGACTGCCTGTCGGACGGCCAGCGCACCTTCATCGGTGGCGTGATGGAGCACATCGAACAGGCCGGCGTGCATTCGGGCGACTCTGCCTGTTCGCTGCCGCCGTATTCGCTTTCGCCGGAGACGATCGCTGAGCTGAAGCGCCAGACCTCGCTGATGGCCAAGGGCCTGAACGTGGTCGGCCTGATGAATGTGCAGTTCGCCATCCAGCAGCAGGAAATCGACGGCAAGCTGCAGGACGTCGTTTTCGTACTGGAAGTCAATCCGCGCGCGTCGCGCACGGTGCCGTACGTGTCGAAGGCAACCGGACTGCAACTGGCGAAGATTGCCGCGCGCTGCATGGTCGGCCAGTCGCTTGACAGCCAGGGCGTCAAGGAAGAAGTCGTGCCGTCGTATTACAGCGTGAAGGAAGCCGTGTTCCCGTTCAATAAATTCCCGGGCGTCGATACCATCCTCGGCCCGGAAATGAAATCGACCGGTGAAGTCATGGGCGTGGGCAAGACCTTCGGCGAAGCGTTTGTCAAGTCGCAACTGGGTGCCGGCGTGAAGTTGCCAAAATCAGGCAAGGTTTTCCTGAGCGTTAAAAACAGCGACAAGCCGCGCGCAGTGCAGGTGGCAAAAGACTTGGCTGAGCTCGGATTTACGCTGGTCGCGACCAAGGGAACGGCGGCGGCGATCAGCGCAGCCGGCATTCCGGTCACCGCGGTCAACAAAGTGGTCGAGGGGCGTCCGCATGTGGTCGACATGATCAAGAACAATGAGATCGTCATGGTCATCAACACGGTCGAGGAAAAGCGCACCGCTATCACCGATTCACGCACCATCCGCACGTCGGCATTGCTGGCGCGGGCGACCACGTACACGACCATCGCCGGTGCGGAAGCGGCGGTCGAGGGCATGCGGCACCTTGATGAGCTGCATGTCTACGATTTACAAGGCCTGCATAAAACCTTACACTAACCCGACAATTTAATCTCGCCACAGAGGTCACAAACGGTACCGGGTTCTTCCCGGCACTATTTGTGACCTCTGTGGTTTTCATTTGATCAGTAGAAAAAATATGAGCACAGTTCCAATTACCAAGCGCGGCGCAGAACTCTTGAAGGAAGAGCTGCATCGCCTGAAGACGAAAGACCGGCCGGCAGTCATCAATGCGATTTCCGAGGCGCGCGCGCAGGGCGATTTGTCTGAAAATGCCGAATACGATGCGGCAAAAGAGCGCCAGGCTTTTATTGAAGGGCGTATCGCCGAGCTCGAAGGCAAGCTGAGCGCGGCACAAATTATCGATCCGACGGTGCTGGATGCGGAAGGCCGCATCGTGTTTGCATCGACGGTCGATCTGGAAGATATGGAGTCCGGCCAGAAAGTCACTTACCAGATCGTCGGCGAAGACGAAGCTGATCTGAAAGAAAAGAAAGTGTCGATTACTTCCCCGATCGCCCGCGCATTGATCGGCAAATATGCCGGCGATGTGGTGGAGGTAAATGCGCCCTCCGGCGTGCGCGAGTATGAAGTCCTTGAAGTGCGCTATATCTGATCATCTATGCTTGCCGCACGCGTCCGCCTGCTGATTGCAACCCTGTGGGCCGGCAGCTTGTGGACCGTCGGCTATTTGGTTGCGCCGACCTTGTTTGCAACATTGGATGACAAGGTACTGGCCGGCTCGATTGCGGGCAGCCTGTTTCGTATCGAAGCATGGCTGTCAATCTTCTGCGGGGCCGGTTTGCTGGTGCTGGCTAAGTTCTCGGCAGGCGCGGGCAGCGGCAGGCCGGACCGGCGTTTATTGTGGATTGTCGTCGGTATGCTGGCATGTACGGCGATCGGATATTTCAGTCTCCATCCGTACATGGCCGCCCTCAAGGAGGCGGCCGGTCCCGCGGGAGTCATGACGGCTGACGCTAGAACGCAGTTCGGTATCCTGCACGGCGTTTCCAGCGCGTTCTACCTTGTTCAAAGTATGCTGGCTGTCGCGCTTGTCCTAGTCGCGCGGTAAAAACGCTCAGGTTGATTTCTTGCTGCTGGTTTGGCGTGGCTTTGCGCGTTTGATGAGGCCGCCGGCAGTAACCCGCTCGTTGCCTTTCAGTACAACCTTCGTGACGGTAGGGCGCTTCGTGCCGCTCGGGCTAGGCTTGACGATGGTCACTTCGCGCAGGCCCTTGCCACGTTTTTCGCTGCGCTCCTTTTGTGCCTCCTTTTTCGGGCGATAGAGCACCAGCAGCTTGCCGATATGCTGGATGGGGGCAGCACCGAGTTGCTCGCAAATCGTTTCATACATTTCAATGCGCGCGTCGCGGTCGTCGCCGGCGACGCGGACCTTGATCAGTCCATGTGCATTCAGACTGGCGTCGATTTCCTTGAGCACGGCCGGTGTCAATCCGGCATCGCCAATGATGACGACCGGGTTCAGTGCGTGCGCCTCGGAACGAAGCGCACTGCGCTCCGCAGGGGTGAGTTTTAACATAGTCAATAAATCCTTCAAAAGCGGTATTCTACGCGAATGGCAAAGAACAAATTCAACAAAAACTGGCTTCACGATCACATCAATGATCCCTACGTGAAGATGGCGCAGAAAGAGGGATATCGCGCCCGCGCCGCCTACAAGCTGAAAGAGATCGACGAGAGTGAAAAACTGATCAGGCCAGGGCAAATCATTGTGGACTTGGGATGCGCTCCCGGCAGTTGGTCCCAATATGTGCGCAACAAGCTAGCGGGACAGGAGGGCGGCCGTATCAACGGCACCATTATCGGCCTCGATATGCTGCCGATGGATCCGATCGCCGACGTGCATTTCATTCAGGGGGACTTCCGGGAACAGGACGTGCTGGAAAAGCTGGAGTCGGTGGTGGGCGGTCGCAAGGTGGACCTGGTATTGTCCGACATGGCACCTAACCTATCGGGCGTGGCAGTGACGGATGCGGCACGCGTCGAACACATCATTGATCTGGCTATAGAATTCGCACAGGCGCACATGAAACCTTCCGGCGCCTTGCTCGTCAAATGCTTCAATGGGACAGGTTATACCCAGCTGGTTGAGAAATTCAGGCAGGAATTCAAGACCGTCGTGTCCAAGAAGCCGAAAGCCAGTCGGGATAAATCGTCAGAAGTCTTTTTGCTCGGCAAAGTGCTCAAAAACCCCTCTTAAAGCCTCGTTATTTACTTGATAACCCTTGATTTTCAGGGTCTTAGCCGCACATGCAGCCTAGCAAGCGCTGATTAATGCGGGTAGAATCAATTTTACAAGTCTTGTAAATGGGCGCGCCTGCGTCTAAGGAGTCCTAGTGAACAACATGTTTTCCAAGGCCGCCATCTGGGTGGTCATCGCCTTGGTGCTCTTCACCGTCTTCAAGCAGTTCGACGGACGAACGCTGGCCGGCGGCGCTCAGCAGGTGGCGTATTCGGACTTCCTTGATGAAGTCAAATCCAAGCATATCAAGGAAGCGACCATCGAGGATCGCAGCATCGTGGCGACGACCACTGACGGCAAGAAGATCAAGACCGCCGTTACTTATCTCGACCGCGGCCTGATTGGCGACTTGGTGAACAACAATGTCAAGTTTGACGTGAAGCAGCCGGAGGAGCAATCCTTCCTGTCACAGGTATTCATTTCCTGGTTCCCGATGCTTCTCCTCATCGGCGTTTGGGTGTTTTTCATGCGCCAGATGCAGGGCGGTGGCAAGGGCGGCGCGTTTTCGTTCGGCCGATCCAAGGCGCGCATGCTGGATGAAGCAAGCAATACTGTCACATTTGCTGATGTTGCCGGCTGTGACGAGGCGAAAGAAGAAGTGCAGGAACTGGTCGACTTCCTGCGCGACCCCACAAAGTTCCAGAAACTGGGTGGTCGCATTCCGCGCGGGGTATTGATGGTCGGCCCTCCGGGAACTGGTAAAACTCTTCTCGCGCGTGCAATTGCCGGCGAGGCGAAAGTTCCGTTCTTCACGATTTCCGGTTCCGACTTCGTTGAAATGTTTGTCGGTGTCGGCGCATCGCGTGTACGCGACATGTTTGAAAATGCGAAGAAGCATTCTCCCTGCATTATCTTCATCGACGAAATTGATGCTGTCGGTCGTCATCGCGGCGCCGGCATGGGAGGTGGCAATGACGAGCGCGAGCAGACATTGAACCAGTTACTGGTGGAGATGGACGGTTTCGAAGCCAATTCCGGGGTGATCGTGATCGCGGCAACCAACCGTGCCGACGTGCTGGACAAGGCACTGCTGCGTCCGGGCCGTTTTGACCGTCAAGTCATGGTTGGCCTGCCCGATATTCGTGGTCGCGAGCAGATTTTGTATGTTCACATGCGCAAGGTGCCAATTGCTCCGGACGTCAAGGCAGATATTCTGGCGCGAGGCACTCCGGGTTTTTCCGGTGCCGATCTAGCCAATCTGGTGAACGAAGCCGCACTGTTTGCTGCCCGCCGCAACAAGCGCTTGGTGGAAATGCAGGATTTTGAAGACGCCAAGGACAAGATCGTGATGGGGCCGGAGCGCAAGTCAGCGGTCATGCGCGAGGAAGAACGCCGCAATACGGCCTACCATGAATCAGGGCATGCGGTGGTTGCGAAACTGCTGCCGAAAGCTGATCCGGTACATAAAGTGACGATCATGCCGCGCGGCTATGCATTGGGGTTGACTTGGCAATTGCCTGAGCATGACAGAGTGAACATGTACAAGGACAAGATGCTGGAAGAGATTGCCATCTTATTCGGTGGTCGTATTGCTGAAGAGATCTTCATGCATCAGATGTCAACCGGCGCTTCAAACGACTTCGAACGTGCGACCAAGCTGGCGCGTGCGATGGTTACCCGTTATGGCATGTCCGAAAGCATGGGCACCATGGTGTACGAAGACAGCGAGCAGGATGCCTACTTCGGGAGGATGACTGCCAAGACGGTGTCGGAAGCGACTCAGCAAAAGGTGGACAATGAAATTCGCCTGATTCTCGATACGCAATATGCACTGTCGCGGAAATTGCTGGAGGAGAATCAGGACAAGGTCGATATCATGGCAAAGGCTTTGCTTGAATGGGAAACCCTTGATGCCGAGCAAATCAACGACATCATGGAAGGCCTTGAGCCGCGTCCGCCGAAAGCGGGCATCCCGGCCAAGCGATCCGCCTCGGATAGTACATCGGGAGGCGTATCTCCCAATGCAACGGCGCCGGCCTGAATTCAGCATAGCTGAGAGTAGTGAAAAAAGGGTGAGGATGAGTCCTCACCCTTTTTTTATGGGATGTATTCATCGTTGATCAGCACGATAATGTGTGCATGCCAATGAGCAAGCAATTCACTTGAAAAGAAAATGACTACTCAAATGTTGCAATGTGGGCGTTACCACTTTTCCCTCGGCGATAATGCCAAGCCGTTGGTGATGGGGATTCTCAACGTAACACCAGATTCATTCTCGGACGGTGGCCACTTCCAGTCCTTGGATCTGGCATTGTCACGTGCCGAGCAAATGATTGCGGAAGGCGTCGATATCATCGATATTGGGGGCGAGTCGACCCGTCCTGGTTCACAACCGCTGCCATTGGAGGAAGAGTTGCGCCGGGTAATGCCGGTGATCTATGCGCTACGCGATTGTGGCAAGCCATTATCGATCGATACATACAAGCCGGAGGTTATGCGCGAGGCAATCGCGGCGGGCGCCGACATGATCAATGATATCAACGGTTTCAGGGCGAATACTGCGTTGAGTGTCGTCAAGGAAAGCGATTGTGCACTTTGTATCATGCATATGCAGGAGGATCCTTTGACAATGCAGATGCAGCCGAAGTATGAAAGCGTCACCGATGAAGTCATCTCATTTTTGCATGAGCGGATCAATGCTGCGGAATCAGAGGGAATCGCGCGCGAGCGTTTATGCATCGACCCCGGCTTTGGATTTGGGAAATCGTTGGAGCATAATCTTGCTCTCTTGAAAGATACGCAGAGGATCGCTGATGAACTGGGCTTGCCGGTGCTGGCTGGCTTGTCACGAAAATCGATGATTGGAGTAATTACCGGCCGGCCTGTAGAGCAGCGTCTGGCTGGAACACTTGCGGCGAATCTGGCCGCCATAGCCCATGGCGCCAAGATTTTACGTGTCCACGATGTGGCTGCAACGGTAGATGCAGTCAAGGTCTGGCGCGCGATTCATGATTTCAACTAGGAATATCTAAAGAATGACACGCAAATATTTCGGTACGGATGGGGTGCGAGGACGAGTAGGCAGTATGCCGATTACGCCCGATTTCGTCATGCGGCTTGGCTATGCGGCCGGCAAGGTATTGGCCAAGGCGGAAACGACGGCGACGACTCCAGTCGTATTGATTGGTAAAGACACGCGCATTTCGGGGTACATGCTGGAAGCGGCGCTTGAAGCAGGATTTGCAGCGGCCGGCGTCGATGTGATGCTAGCGGGGCCTATGCCCACGCCGGCTATTGCTTATCTGACCCGCGCATTGCGGCTGTCGGCAGGGGTGGTGATTTCGGCGTCTCATAATCCGTACGACGACAACGGTATCAAGTTTTTTTCTGCGTCGGGCAACAAATTGCCAGATATGGTCGAGGCTGAAATCGAGGCCGCGCTGGATCAGCCGATAGACTGTGTCAGTTCGGAGAAGCTGGGCAAGGCCAAGCGCTTGTCCGATGCGCAAGGAAGATATATCGAATTCTGTAAGAGCACGTTTCCTAACGAACTGGATTTGCGCGGTCTGAAAATCGTGGTTGACTGCGCTCATGGCGCCGCCTATCACATCGCACCCGATGTCTTCCATGAACTTGGAGCCGACGTGATCGCAATCGGCAATGCACCGAACGGACTCAATATCAATGACGGTGTTGGTGCGACCGCTCCGGCCGCGTTGTCAGCGGCAGTCAAAGAGCATCAGGCCGACCTCGGCATCGCGCTCGACGGTGATGCCGATCGCTTGATAATGGTCGATGCGACCGGCCGGGTATACAACGGTGATGAATTGCTCTACGTAATGGCCAAGGACCGGATGCATGCCGGGCCAGTTGCGGGCGTTGTCGGCACCTTGATGACCAATATGGCGCTGGAAGTTGCCTTCAAACGGATGGGTATCGGATTTGCCCGTGCAAAGGTCGGGGACCGTTACGTGCTCGAGGTATTACAGGAACGCGGATGGCTGGTCGGCGGAGAGGGGTCAGGGCATCTGCTTTTCCTCGATAAGCATACTACCGGCGATGGCATCGTTTCAGCGTTGCAGGTATTGTCGGCGTTAAAGCGCAGTGGCAAGACATTGGCTGAAGCGACCGCCGATCTCGCACTCTATCCCCAGAGCCTGATCAATGTGAGGGTTGCCCCGGGTTTTGACTGGCAGAAGAATATGGCTGTCGTCGCCGAAAAGGAAGTGGTCGAGGCCGAGCTGGGTGACAATGGCCGGGTGTTGATTCGTCCGTCTGGCACCGAGCCCTTGATTCGGGTGATGGTGGAGGCCACGAGCGCCGAAACGGCGCAAAGAATGGCGCACCGTATTGCAGATAAATTGGCGGCGTAAAAGATGGCTGGCGCAGAGGATGCGCCGGCCCTTAAAATGGCGCTATGACCAGAGGTGAGCCGGGCGGTCTGCTGATTGGCATGCATTCTGAACTTGCCGTTCTCTCTAATTTATTTTCCAGTAGTAGCAGTTATAAATTGACCTCGAACTCAGGGAACGGTATGATGCGTGCTCTCGGGGCGTAGCGCAGCCTGGTAGCGCACCTGATTTGGGATCAGGTGGTCGGACGTTCGAATCGTCTCGCCCCGACCAGGTAAATCAAAGGGTTAGCTTTAATGGCTAGCCCTTTTTTATTACTGCTGTGCCGAAAACGTGCCGTTTAGCAGAACATCGACCACCTGTGCGTGCTGGGAAAACTGCTCCGGTGCTAAGTGAGCATACCGCCTCACCATGTCAGCCGACTCCCAAGCGCCCATTTCCTGAATTACATTCAACGGCACTCCTTGTTGAGTCAACCAACTCGCCCAGGTATGCCGCAAATCGTGCCAGCGGAAATTCTCGATCCCGGCGCGCTGCAATGCTTTGCGCCAAGCTTTGGTGTTGACTTCGACTACAGGCTTGCCCTTGAAGGTAAATACAACCTTTGGGTGTTTGCCTATTTGCTTGGTCAACATCTCCACGGCAGTTGCGTTCAACGTAACGTGAATCGGCTTTCCTGCTTTAGCCTGGTCCCCGTGAATCCACGCAACTCGACGCGCGATATCCACTTGCGACCATTCCAGCCCGGTTACATTGGCCTGCCTCAATCCGGTTGCAAGTGAGAACCGCACCATGTCTGCCAAGTGCTCCGGCAGCTCACGGAGGAGGGCATTCGCTTGCTCCGGTGTCAAGTACCGCACCCGACGCTTTGCCTCTCGATACAGCTTGATGACTGGAGGCCTATCGATCCACTCCCAGTCAAGGGCTGCTTTGCGCAGAATGGCGCGAATCAGAGCCAATAAACGATTTGCCGTTGCCGGGCTCGTTTCCTTCAGCTTCAACTCGCCCACTTTTGCGATGACGTCCCGAGTCAAGTCGTCGATGAATTTACCCTTGAAGAACTGTTGGAGCCAGCGGATTTTCGCCACATCTTCGAGATGTGACTTCTTGTGCTGGCTTTCCATCAGCCATCGGTAGGCAGCTTCATCCCAGGTGCGTTTTGGCCTTTCACCCAGTTTCGCGATGCGCCACGATTCGGCTTTCAGCTTATCGTGGAGCTCTTGAGCCTGGGTTTTGTCTTCAGTTTCAGCAGAGCGTCTAATGCGCTCGCCGCCTGGTGTGGTGAAATCAATCCACCACGTTTTACCGCGTTTGAAGAGTGACATAAATAATTCTCCTTATGCCCCACTTGCAACGCTTGCCGAGGCTGAGCATATAACGAACGCATGTATGCAGCAAGATCATCCTCGATGAAGCCCCAGCGCTTGCCGAGCTTTGCACCTGGGATTATCCCGGCCCTTGCCCGGCGGCGTACCTCCTCGTGATGAAGTTTTAAGAAGTCAGCCGCCTCCCGGAGATCAAGCGTCCTCATTTGTTCCTCCTGCCGTTCGCGGATTTGCAAGCTGGTCTTGATATGGAATCAAACGCTTCGGAATTCCTTTCCTTCGCAGCAGTTGCACCACTTTTCGCGCATCACCCTGATGCACCTTCATCAGCACGTTGATTGCTTTCCCCGATAATCGGCTGGCATTCGCCGTCATGCGGTCAAGGGACATGGCAGTAGCTTTTTGCATCGTTCTGAGCTTGACTTGTTCGACCGCTAGGAAGCCTAGGCATGGATAGGCACCAGCCAGGTACTGGCCGGGGCGGGTGAGCATGTCCCAGGGTAGATGTCGGTTCTTATTACGTAGCTCAAGCTCCACGCGGAACCAGTCGCTAGCTGAGTCCCCAAGTTGCTTGCCCTTTTCGTAGCAGCGGAGCATCTTATTCCCGCGAGTGCCGATGTAGATTGTTCGCCCATCGGTCAGGTCGTGCCAGTCGCCAGCCAGCTTTACCTTGGCATCACGCCCGCCACAATTGAAGCCTCGTTGCTCATGCCAGGCGAGCACCTGCTGCACGTTGCATTGCGCCCCATCGAGATCGTCGTGTGCAAGGTCGATGCGGGTAATCCATGCGTTTTGTGCCGCCCCCCAGGCCTGCACCTTCGCCCAGTCAGCGATTCTTGCGCATCCGGTGCCGTTAATTTCAACGTGAACGGTTCCACGCTGTGCTTTGCCTCCCCACGCGACGATTCCAAAATCCCCGAGCTTTGCACATTGCGTATAGCCGTTCCAGCCAGATTTTTTTATCTCGGATACGGGCAGTCGAAAGACAGACACGAGCTCCTTGAATAACCAGCTTCGGACTCGTTCCTCTGCCAACGACAAGGTAAAGCCGAGCCAATCCACATGCGCGACGGAGGAGCAACTCGTATTGGACGGGATAGGGTGAAAAACAACTGTACCTTGCCCATTTCGGCCTGCCCTTAGCGTGACTGTTTCCGTATCCCTAGCAGGGAACGAATATCTTTCAACTGCGGGGTGGGGCTCCTGATTGGCCCTTTTATCCCGTATTACTAAACGGGATGCGTTCGCGACCGACCGTTGCCCGTCCTGCGGATCGAGCAAGCTGCCGTTCGCGCACGCGTTGTCTTTACTGATTTTGTATTGAGTATGCATGATGACTCCATTCGCGTTATGCAATGGGGTCATTAATCTTTAAATGGAGGGAAGACCATGACCCCACCGCCGGTTATTTAAAACGACGATGAAGTCATAGGGGGCTTAAAGATGGTGCGGATGGCGACCCCTTGGAGTACAGCATTAATGAGGGCCTTGCCTCTGCCGAGATTCTCTCAAGCGCCAAAAAATCCGTCTTGGAATGGGAAGCTTCCTTACCTATGACGTTCGTATGCTAACGAACGATGTACTTTGCTGCAAGGGGGGGAAAGTGCTTGTATGGAAAATACTTGACGTCCGTAAGTTACCCACAGGCCCACCCGCCCATGCTCTGTTTAGGGAGCGGCGGGTGGGCCTGTGGGTAACTTACTGTGTTAGAGATGTATCGAAGGAGGTCAATATGAATAAGTTACTTATGGTAAATTTTCAGTTGTTTGACCTATAGGAACTTGAGCCCATGCATTCTTCGCCAAGTTTTCTTTAATCTGCTGAGAACATTTACTTAAAAGAAAGATGGCTTGGGAGCATGATGGACGAAGGTAAACTAATTGCTGATTTCTTAACTGCAAACGCAGAGAAAATCTGGGCACTTGGAAAACAAGCCTATGGAAAGGCTGACGCGTTAATACAAGTAAAGCTAAAGACTGCCTACAGGAGTTATCTTTCTAATACAAGGGAAAAATATTCTAAGGCCAAGTCGTTTTTTATCCGTAATGAACCGGTCGATTTGTATAGCTACTACGTGCCAACAGGAATCGAATGTGGTGCTAAGGAAATCGAACAGCCCAATTTTAATGAGTGTATTGCCTATTCCAACCGCATTGTCCTCACAGGTTCTGGCGGAAGTGGTAAGTCGGTTCTAATGAAACACCTATTTTTGGATTGCATAAATAGCAAGGAATATGCGCCAGTAATGGTGGAATTAAGAGACTTAAATTCCGAAGATCAGCCACTACAAGACTTTATTGAGCATTTGCTCGACACTTTAGGATTTAAGACGTCCGAAGACTACATAAAACGAGCGAAACAAGCCGGGCATTTTTGTTTCTTTTTTGATGGTTTTGATGAGGTCAATCCTGAACTTCGCTCAAAGCTAATAAAGCAAATTAAATCTTTATCTAAAAGTTTTCCGAAGTGCCCGATTTTTTTATCTTCTAGGCCGGACGACGTATTTAATGGTATAGAAGATTTTTCAGTGTTTCGAATGCTGCCTCTTGACTTACGAGCTGCTCTAAGTCTTGTTGAAAAATTGCCGTTTGATAAGGATATTAAAGAGAAATTCAGTGCGGCCTTAGAGAACAGCCTTTTTGAGAAGCATGAATCATTTTTGTCGAATCCATTATTGCTCTCGATCATGCTACTCACCTATGGTGAAAACGCAGAGATTCCCTCAAAGCTCAGTATTTTCTATAACCAAGCATATGAAGCGTTATTCCAACGACATGATGCTAACAAAGGGGGATATAGTCGTAAAAGATTAACAAGTCTAGATATACAAGATTTTTCTCATGTTTTCTCTCTTTTTGCCTTGCAAACTTATGAGAAGAGGCTATTCAAAATGCCTCGAATGCAATGCCTTGGTTTTATTGAAAAAAGTAGAGATAGCCTAAGGCAGAAGTTTAATGCGGACGACTATCTTTCTGATTTGCTCAGTGCAGCATGTCTACTATCAGAGGATGGCCTTGAAATTGCATTTTCTCACCGTTCATTTCAGGAATACTTTGTCGCCTTACATATAGCTCAGGCGTCTCCCGAGATTCAGACAAAGCTAATTGAGCGATATTGGCAGAATATGCGGTATGACAATGTTATGGATTTGCTATTGGAGCTTAATCCTGACTTGGTTGAGAGAACATTGTTAATTCCTCAACTTGAAAAAATATTCTCTGATTTGGGTGTGAGTCATAGTGTCGGTATGACGCATACTGCGAAGTATTTAAAGACATTTTATTCTTCAATAAATGTAGATGCCGATGGCATTAGTGCGACATGTGCAAGCTCCAAAGCAGACGGATCCTCGGTGCTACACATGGCAGTTAGGCATTGCGGGACATACACCTTTCCTATCGGCACTCAATATGACGTTGTCCACGCGCAGCTATATCGGCAGTTTGGGAGCGGAAATCAGCGCTCCGAATATCCTACTAAATCGATTACTCATAGATCGCCTATATTTTTAGCAGTGTCTGCGACGCATGGAATTTTCTCCAGGGAATATCTGGCTGCGGCCCACCTAGCATTAAAAAATCTTAAATTGAAACATGAAAACACCGTACATAATCTGGATGTTCTATTAGGAATATAGTTGAAGAAGACACAACTGAGGTGGTGAGATTCTTTTGTCGATGATCGATGTTATGCGTCAGTGTGTCAAATTTGTGCCATAACATCAGTTAACTAAGTACTGTGCAACCTATGGTTATGCTGCACCTTGGGATGGCAAGCATTGTAAGTGGCTGGTTAGAAAAGCTATTAGGATTGAAATAGAGGTTTTGGGATCAGGTGGTCGGACGTTCGAATCGTCTCGCCCCGACCAGGATTTGCCGCAATATGCGGCGCCTAGCAGTTCATCCCTCCTCGCATTTTTTCCTATCCCTAGTTTTTCCTGATTGCGTCGGTTTTTGTGCGAATGTCAAGGCCGTAACCTTGGCTTGGCTCTCGCCACAACAGTCTTTTTGAAAAGACGGCCGATCGTTTGATTTGGCTCAGTACGACTGAGATAATCAGACTTATCTCATCGATGACGGGAATAAACTTGCCGGCTGCTTATTTGACGCTCGACGTAATTTTCCGGTCTGGCTGGACGCTAGCATGATAAAACTGGACGAGCTGGTCGAAGCCATTTCACGCGAGATTGGACTGGATCAGGATGACATCGCCCAGCGCAAGTCCATCCTTGAAATCAGCGAGAGCGATTTGATGTGCTTGCGCCATGTACATGCGCGGCTCGCTCGTCATCAGGGCGAACTCGTAGGCGCCATTCACGCATATTTGGAAAAATTACCGGTTTTAGGCAACTTGATCGGTGACGCTACAACTGCGGAACGCCTGAAACACGCACAATCCGAATACTTTATACGACTTTCTGCCGGCGAATACGATCTTGGGTATTTCAAGCATCGCCTGCGCGTGGGTGCGGTCCACCAACATATTGGCTTGGAGCCGAAATGGTATGTCGGGGCCTATCGAAAATACCTGTCCGAACTGACGCCGCTCCTGCTCGAACTGATGCAGGACGAACCAGATCAGTTTTGGCCGACTTACAACGCGTTGTTGAAAGTGGTTTGCCTGGACATCGTGTTGGCCCTCGACACTTACTTCCAGATTGATCGCCAGGCAATTCTGAGCGCCAAGCAATATACGGAAGAAATCATCAGATCCATGCCCTCGGGCCTGATGGTGCTCGATGCGCAATTCCGCATCCGTTCTGTCAATCGTGTGATGAGCCAAATGTTCGGCATCGAAGGGCTCGACCAGATCGCAGGCGCGGACGTGCGCGAGGTGATACCGAACGCGCAACTGGGCGACTGCATCAGAGAGGTATCGGCCAACGGAGGGGAGCACACCCTGCTGGTTGCCATTCCCGGCGCCTCCGACGTCAGGCATGTGGAATTTAAGATCTCGGCGGCGTTGCTGGGGCAGGAAAGCATCCTGCTTTTGATGGCCCAGGACGTCACGGAACGCGTTCGTTCACAGGAAGAGATGCGGCGCTTTCGCATGGCGCTCGACAGTTCCATCGACGCGGTCTACCTGATCGACCGTGCGCAGATGCGCTTTATCGACGTCAATGAAACCGCGTGCGTCGCGCTCGGATACACGCATCAGGAATTGCTGTCGCTCGGTCCGCAACATCTTGAGCCGGGTGAGGGCGAGATGGAGCGCCTTATTCGATGCTTGGACGATGTCGTTCAAAGCGAAAGCAAGACCGGCATGATTCGCACCGCGTATCAGCGCAAGGATGGTTCGCGCCAGCCGGTCGAAGTGTATCTGCGCTCGATCGAGTCGGAAGGGGGCCAGTTGCTGCTTGCCGTGGCGCGCGATATGACCCAACGGCTGCAGGCAGAGGCGGTGCTGCGCGAAAGCGAGGAACGCTTCCGGGTCGCTTTTAACCAGGCTGCCGTAGGGCTGGCGCACGTGGGGACGGATGGCCGCTGGCTGATGGTCAATCGCAAGCTGTGTCAAATAGTCGGCTACACGCAGCAGGAATTGCTGGGCATGAGCTTTCGGGATATTACCCACCCGGATGACCGGATCGTCGACCGGGAGCTGGCGCGCAGCATGTTCAGGCGCGAGCTGGATGAAAAGACGCGTGAAAAGCGGTATCGCCACAAGAATGGTTACTACATCTGGGTTAACGTGACCAGTTCCACTGTGCGCGACGAGGATGGCAACCCGAAGTATTTCAGTACCGTAGTCGAGGATATATCCAGGCGCAAGCAGATCGAAGAAGAATTGCTGCATCTGGCCAATCACGACGCACTGACTCATCTGCCGAATCGTTCCCTGTTGCTGGATCGCCTGTCGCAGGCACTGGTATATGCGAACCGGTCGGACGGCCAGGTTGCAGTGCTGGTGATTGACTTGGATCGGTTCAAGAACATCAATGATAGCTTGGGCCACGATGTCGGCGATCGTATCATCATAGAAGTGGGCCGCCGCTTGTTGGCCTGTGCACACGAGGGAGACACCATCGCCCGCGTCGGCGGCGACGAATTCGTGGTGCTGCGACCGGATGTGCAGCGCGAAGAAACGGCGGCGATTCTGGCTCGGGAGATACTGGAAGCGCTGGCATGTCCGATGACGATTGCCGGGCACGAGTTCTATCCTACCGCCAGTATCGGTATCGGGATGTACCCGAAGGATGGGCAGGACGGGCAGGCATTGCTGAAGAACGCGGATACCGCGATGTATCGCGCCAAGGATGCAGGGCGCAATAACTTCCAGTTCTATGCGCATGAGATGAATTCCCGGGCGCTGGATCGTCTGAAGCTGGAGAGCGGCTTGCGGCGCGCCCTGGAGCGCAAGTAATTCGTGCTGCACTACCAGCCGCAGATGGATCTCGCCAGCGGCGCGCTCGTCGGCCTCGAGGCATTGCTGCGCTGGCAGCCGCCGGGCCAGGCAATGATATATCCGGGAGACTTCATACCGATCGCCGAGGAGACTGGATTGATCGTGCCGATCGGTGAATGGGTCTTGCGCAGCGCTTGCGCGCAGCAGAAAAAATGGCAGGATGCGGGCATGTTTGCCGGCGTCAGGATGGCGGTCAATCTCTCGACGCGCCAGTTCGGACAACAGGATATTGTTAGTACCGTATTGAATGCGCTGGCGGAGTCCGGGTGCAGTCCGTCCTGGCTGGAGCTGGAAATCACGGAGAGCGTGATCATGGATAATCCGCAGGCTGCGACTGAAACGCTGCAGCGGCTAAGCGATATGGGCGTGCATTTGTCGATCGACGACTTCGGCACCGGCTATTCGAGCCTGAGCTATTTGAAACGCTTTCCGATCGATGCGCTGAAAATCGACAGGTCCTTCGTCAGGGATATTACGGTCGATGCGGACGATGCGGCAATTGCACAGGCGGTCATTGCACTCGCTCATAGCCTGAAGCTGAAAGTCATTGCCGAAGGCGTGGAAACCGCCGAACAACTCGCATTTTTGCGGAAACAGGGATGCGATCAGATCCAGGGATATTACGTCAGTCAGCCGTTGGCAATCGACAAGTTGGAGCAACTGATGTCGGACAATAAACTGCGACTGGCCGTTGAAACACCGGGCCATTAGATGTAATATCCGCAAGCTCTGCAGCAATGGCCTTCCAGATCGCCAGTCACATACCTTATTGTGCATGATTGCAATTCGGTATTATATTTCGGTAATTCATCCTTCCGTCCTTAGCTCAGTTGGATAGAGCAACGGCCTTCTAAGCCGTAGGTCACACGTTCGAATCGTGTAGGACGGGCCATCATCCTCCTTCGTCTTAAATCCATTCAATTCTCGGGAAAAGAGAGCCTGCTCATTTCCCGGCCTGCGAGCGCATATCCGATGCACCCGACGAGCACTGTCATGGCGTTACCATCGCCGCATGCCTTGCGGTCGAACTGTCCGAAGGGCGATATCGTTCTGTTTTTCGGAACCTGACATCAGGAAAATGCATCTTTTGCCACCCCGTTTTCTATGGAACCATGAAGGTGCGGTTTGGATAAGGCCGCATCACTAGTTCTGTAAGAGGAGGTTTTCATGCAGGTTCATTTCATGACAAGCGAGTTCGAATTGACTCCGTCGCTTCGGGATCATCTCACGCGCCGCTTGCGTTTTGCATTTGTATCGCTTCAAAACAAGATTCAATCCATCTCTGTGCGCCTGCGGGACTTGAATGGACCCAAAGGGGGGCGCGACATGTTGTGCCAGGTAGCCGTCGTCATTCCCGGTCGACCGACCGTGCTCATCAAGGATATTCAGGAAGACATGTATGCGGCGATCGACAGCGCATTCAAGCGGGCATCCTACCGCGCG
This sequence comes from Noviherbaspirillum autotrophicum, assembly GCF_000818395.1. GTDB lineage: Bacteria > Pseudomonadota > Gammaproteobacteria > Burkholderiales > Burkholderiaceae_D > Noviherbaspirillum > Noviherbaspirillum autotrophicum. The sequence goes on from NZ_JWJG01000028.1 coordinate 3,547,849, forward strand.
ACGCAGATGATTACGCGCCAGCGCAACGCCATGCGCGGGTTGCCTAGACCCGGGAATCGAAGTGAGTCTGAAACCGATCAACAGCTGGATGACTGAGTGCATTACCATAGCGGCCGGTGCCTGAGGATGCGCTATTGAATCTGTAGCTGCGACATCACCGGCATTGGTCGCCAATGTCCATGGCCCGCACTCCCGTGAAAGGGATGCGGGCAATAAATTTTTATTCAGGATGTATCACAGGCGCACAAGGCTTCTCGTTGCCACCGTTGCCGAAATCGTTTTTACAAGGACTATCCTGGATGCCTCGCTGGTCTTTCATGGACTCGGTGAGTGCCTTCCTTAGATTTTCGTCTCGCATCCGAGTACCCAAACTGAAATTTGAATGCAATGTCTGGCTTGATGCGTCGTGCAATAGACGCACCACTCTGACGGTCATGCGGAACAGCATCGGCGCGACGGTATTTTATCGCGATCAATGCGAAACGGTTAGGCCACAAGAAATGCATAGAACCGCATCGGAATGTTCGCAAACGGAAAATATCATGATGAAACCTCACATTACTGTCTCCGAACAAGACTTGGAACAACTCGAATCGCTGCTCGATACGCTTCCCGTGTCCGCAGGCAGGAGCAGGGCGGCGCTGCTCGAGGAACTTGACCGGGCTGAAATCGTCGACCTGCGCAACATACCTCGTTCAGTGGTTACGATGAATTCGACAGTTCGGTTCGAGATCGACTCGCCAAGTGAGGAATTTTGTCTGACGCTTACTTATCCAGACAAAACAGGCGACACGCCGGGCGCGATTTCCGTGCTGACCCCAATCGGCACCGCGCTTTTGGGAATGTCCGTGGGAAGTGAAATCGAATGGCCTCGGCCGGACGGAAAGCTGGTCAAGGTACGCATACTGAGTGTGGCCCGTCAGCCCGGGCATGCTGGCAGCCAGGCACTATCCTAGAAATACGGGAGAGTGCAGACGACAGGGCTGGATTTTTGCGTCGGAAGGCGGAGGAATGAAGCTCCTGCCATCGATTACATCATGCACCAATCGATATCAGGGAGCGCCACCGGGGGGACGCGTGAAGCGCTCCCTGCACGCTGCTTATTTCGGGCATTCCCCGTCGTACTGTTCTACCAAGCGGTGCGCTTTCCGTATCGTTTTTTCGGTAGATCTTCCATGTGCCAGGCGGGAGTCTTCTTCAGCCCACTTGACCCGGCGCGCCAGCGCATCGCATTTTCTCTTGCGGCTCGCCATTGCGTGAGCGATGCGCAACTGCTCCTTTTCTTCTTTTGCTTCGCGCTTGTGCCTGTCGTTTTCCAGGCGCTGCAATGCGCTTTTTTCCTGCGCCAGCTGCTGCTTTGCACTCGCCGCATCGGTGGCGGGCACTGCGATATCCAGCTGTCGGCCGCCGGGACAGGCGAAGTCGCTGTAGCTTATTTTTCCGCCTTCCTCGCACTTATACACGGCTAATGCGGGAATCGAAAACGACAGCAGGCATAGCGCCATCAGCGCACGGCGCGCCGTCATGCCTGAATAACCTTTCCCGGATTCATCAGTCCATGCGGGTCGAGCGCGTGCTTCAGTGTCTGCATGAGTTTCATTTCCACCTCAGATTTATAGAGCCGGACTTCGTCGCGCTTCAGCGCGCCGAGACCATGTTCCGCCGAAATCGAGCCGCCGAAGCGGTGAACGCTGTCGTGCACGACACGGTTGATTGCGGCTTGCCTTGCGATGAATGCGTCGGGCGCTTCATCCTCCGGTGGCGACACGTTGTAATGCAGGTTGCCGTCGCCCAGATGGCCGAACGTCACCATGCGACATTTCGGAAAAGACTGCTGCAGCAGCGCATCCGTGGTGCGGATGAATTCGACGATGCGCGAGATCGGTACCGACACGTCATGCTTGATGTTCTTGCCTTCCTCGGCCTGCGCCAGCGGAATATGCTCGCGCAGGTTCCACAAGGCTTTTGATTGCGCGATCGAGGATGCTACTGCGGCATCCTGAATGACACCTTGTTCCAGCGCATCCGTAATCAAACTTTCCAGCATTGCATTCGCATGCTCCTCGGATTCGCTGTCCGACAGTTCCAGCAGCACGTATTGCGGATAATTCTGGGGAAACGGCAGGCGCAACTGGGCGAAATGCTTGGCGACCAGCTTCAGGCAGAAGTCGGACATCAATTCGAATCCGGTTAGTGCCGCGCCGCATGTGCCTTGTGCCAGTGTCAGCAGGCGCAAGGCATCCTCCGGCGTCTGCATCGCGGCGAGCGCGGTCAATTGTGCCCGCGGCTGCGGAAACAGCTTGAGCACGGCGGCAGTGATGATGCCAAGCGTGCCTTCCGCGCCGATGAACAAGTCGCGCAAATCGTAGCCGGTATTGTCCTTGCGCAGCCCGCGCAAGCCATCCCAGATCTCGCCCTGGGGCGTCACGACTTCCAGGCCGAGGCAGAGTTCGCGCGTATTGCCATAACGCAGCACAGCTGTACCGCCGGCATTGGTCGAGAGATTGCCGCCGATGGTGCAACTGCCTTCGGCTGCCAGTGACAGGGGAAACAGGCGACCGGCTTCGGCGGCCGCATTCTGCACCTCTTCCAGGATGCAGCCCGATTCAACTGTCATCGTGTTGTTGACCGTATCGACTGTGCGGATACGGTTAAGCCGGGTCAGCGACAGGACGATTGCCGTGCCGCTGTCGTCCGGTACGCTGCCAAGTACGAGGCCGGTGTTGCCACCCTGCGGCACGATGGGCACCCGAAATTCGTTGCATAACCGAACGATGGCTGCGACCTCGGCGACCGTGCCGGGTTTGACGACGGCCAGTGCCTTGCCCGTAAAGCGGCGGCGCCAGTCGGTCAGGAAAGCTGCCGTATCGCCGGGGGCGGTCAGTACATGATTGGTCCCGACGGTCCCGCGGCAGCGGTCCAGAAAATCATTCATTTCGATGCTTTCTGTATGGCTTGCTGCGCCAGCTTCTTGGCTGCCTGCTTATACGGGCGCAGATAAAAGATGACGCAAACGAAGAACACGCATACGAGCCCGAATTCGATCCATCCCAGGCTGGCCGAGATACCCTTGTCGCTGGTGGCGCGCACGATGCCTTCGGCGAGATAGAGCAGGATCAGCATCGACGACCACTGCATCGTGTAAATGTCGCGTTTCAACACGCCGCGCAAGGGCAGCAGCAGCGGGATGACTTTCAGGACCATCCAAGATCCGCCCGGGCGCAGCGGCGCGAGCACCAGTTCCCAGGCCACGCACAGGGCGATCAGCAGCGTGAGGCTGATCACACTGCCGACATAACAGGTTTTTTGCATCGGGTTTTGCATCAGTTACATTCCTTTCAGCTTGCACGCGGTTTGCGCCAGTCGCTTCCCAAGGGCGACCGCTAATGATTTGGTGTCGTCGGAGACGGCATGCGTTCCATTCGGGCCGGCCCAGTGGCTTGCGCCGTAAGGGGTGCCGCCGGTGGCAGTGGTCATCAGTTCCGGGCAGGTATAGGGCAAGCCCATGAGCATCATCCCGTGGTGCATCAGAGGAAGCATCATCGACAGCAAGGTCGATTCCTGGCCGCCATGCAGGCTGCCGGTCGACGTGAAGACGCAGGCCGGCTTGCCGCTGAGTGCGCCGGACAGCCATTGCGCCGACGTGCTATCCAAAAAGTACTTCAGGGGAGCGGCCATGTTGCCGAAACGGGTAGGGGAGCCGAGCGCCAGGCCCGCGCATTGCTCCAGGTCCTGCAGCTCCACATACGGCGCGCCATGTTCCGGAATCGCCGGTTCAGTCGCTTCGGCCACCGTCGAGACGGCCGGCACCGTGCGCAGCCGTGCATCGCATTCGGGAACGCTTTCCACGCCTTGCGCGATCAGCTCGGCCAGTCGCCGCGTTGCGCCGTGCCGGGAATAATAGAGGATGAGAATGGTAAGGTTCGGTCGATTCATGCTTGGTATTATAGTGGCACTCAATCACCGCGACGCCCCGGCAACCGCACCGGGCAACCATTTAACGCATGCTTCGATTCGACCATCCGCTACTTCGCCAGTTGCCTCTCGACGATGCACGGGCCTTGCTGCGCTTCGCGCGCCGCCGCCTGGACGAAGAACGGCTGCCGCAGGTGGCTGGCAGCCTGACTTTTACCACCGTATTGGCGCTGGTGCCGATGTTGACGATCGCGTTCGCGATATTCACCACGTTCCCGTTGTTCAATACCTTTCGCGCATCGCTGGAGGCCTATTTCATCAAGAGCCTGATGCCGAAAACAATTTCCAATACGATCCTCGGCTACCTGAGCCAGTTCGCCTCCAAGGCGACACGCCTGTCCGCCATCGGTGCGGCCGGCCTGATCGTGACAGCGGTAGCGACAATGCTGACCATTGACCGGGCATTTAACCAGATCTGGCGTGTCAAGCGGGCGCGTACCTTCACCCAGCGGATGGTGATCTACTGGACCATGATTACGCTCGGGCCGTTGCTGATCGGCGTGTCGATCACGGTCACGTCCTATCTGATCGCCGCCGCCAACGGCTTGGTGGGAAGCTCTTCGTTTTTTGGCACATTGCTATATACCTCCATTTCGATCCTGCTGACGACAGGCGCGTTTACGCTGCTTTATATTGCCGTGCCGAATCGTATGGTCGATTGGCGCGATGCCGTCGCCGGCGGATTTCTGGCCGCCACTGCCTTTGAAATTGCCAAACGCATTTTTGTGGTGTTCGTCACCAAGATCCCGGCGTACACCATGATCTACGGCGCGCTGGCGGCACTGCCGATCTTCCTGTTATGGGTTTATGTTTCCTGGATGATTACGCTGATGGGGGCGGTGCTGGTGGCAGCACTGCCAGTGGTGAAGTACGAGCGCTGGTGGCATGTGGCCACGCCCGGGAGCGCTTTCATCGATGCGATGGCGATCCTGAAAGTCTTGTACGCGGCCAGGGAAGGCGGTGCAACGGCCGCAGTCGACGCCGCCAGCATCCGCACAAGCACGCGGCTGGGATACGACGAATCGGAAATGCTGCTGACCAAGATGCTGGAAGTCGGCTGGGTCGGCCGGATCAGGACGGAACGGGTGAGGCGTGTCCAGTTCGGCAAGCGCATTACCGAAGGACTGTACAAATGGACGCTGCTGGCGAATCCGCAGCAGCTGAGGCTGTGCGACGTTTACCGCTTATTCGTTTTCAGCAAGACTGGTGATACGGAATTGGCGGAAAAAGTGGAAGCCGCCGTCGAGCAAGGGTTGAACCAAACCCTGTCCGGCTATTTCACAGCCGGACAGGTAGGAAAGGCCCCGACGGTTTCGGGAGACGTCAGAACGATGCCTGGTCAGAATGGAATGGCGTCGTCCTCGTACTCATAGCGCGCCTGCGGCTGGCGGGCATGTTGTGGCGCTGCGGGCGCGTTGTCTTCATTGCTGGCGTCGCTGGCAGCCGGCCGGGCGCCGAGCATGCGCATATCGTCTGCGATGATTTCCGTGGTGTAGCGGTCGATATCGTCCTTGCCGGTCCACTTGCGGGTTTGCAACCGCCCTTCGAGGTAGACCAGCGAGCCCTTTTTCAAATACTGGCCGGCAATCTCAGCGAGTTTGCGATACAACACGACACGGTGCCATTCGGTCGCTTCCTTCTTTTCCCCGCTCGACTTGTCCTTCCAGGTTTCCGTCGTCGCTACCGCAAGATGAGCAACGGCATCGCCGGCAGCCGTCGAGCGCATTTCCGGATCATGCCCGAGATAGCCGATCAGGGTAACTTTGTTCAGTGTTGCCATAGCAATCTCCTAGCTGGGTAATCTAATGAATCTCAAGGCGCACATGCTGCTCGCTATGCGCTCCGGGGACAGGGATGCCTGATTTCAATGCCGCTGCGATCGCCTTTTTATCCGGTGTCGGCGCCGGTGGCTCGTGCCGGATGAGGAAATTCGGCGGCAAGGCGGCTTCCTGGTCGATGACGACTTGCGGCGGATTCTTCCTGACTGCGATCGAGAACAATGCCGTGGTTGCCTTGTCGCGGCCCGCTGCCTGCATCAAATCGAGCATCAGCTTGCGGGCGCGCTCGGTGGCGCGCAGCAGCGCGACATGGCGGCGTTCGAGGTTGGCAATCGTCTGTTGCACGCCACTGGCGGCGCTTTCGATGTTGCGCACCATCTTGGCAAGATTCTCGAGCCGCTCGTCGAGCGGCCCGGAAATGCTGTCCAGCGTGTCCGCAATCACCTGCTCGTCGTTGTGCCGCTCGGCCAGAATTTCAGCCAGTTGCCGGTACTGCGCCGCAAGTTCGAAGGCTTCAAACATCGGATTCATGCGGTAACCCCATAAGCAGCACTGTTATGCACTTCGAGCCAGACCTTGCGCGCATCCTTCACCCTCGTCAGGTCGGCCAGCGCATCGGGATCGGGCAAGGCGTTCGCCGCACGGTAAGCAACTGAAAACGCCTGGAACAGATCATCCACCGAGCCGGCCCGGTAAATTGAACCGATCAGCTCCGCCTTCTGTTCCTCCGGCATGACATTGTGTTTGACCTGTGGCTCGTCCATGCCGGTATTCAGCCAGCCAAGCAGACGGCGCCCGGTATCAAGTTCCGGCCGGAAGATCTGGCCATCGAACAGTTGCGTGCGGTCCTTGCCGACAAAGGCCATGTGCTGCACATCGAGTTCGAAGAAGGTCGTGAACTCGTACTCGATGCCATCGCGCATGATCGGTGCCAGACCAATCTTGCGCACCACCTGCTTGCCGGTACGTTCATCCTTTTCCTGCACGTACTCGGTCTTGGCACGCATTGTTGCAATGATGTGGCAGGGACTTTGCAGCAGGGTTTCGACCAGGGCATTGTGCTCCGGAGTCACCTGCCGCCAGGCTTGCCAGCTGTTGCCGGACTTGTCGGCGATCTTGCCTTGCCGGTCGAGCGAACCGCCTTCGCCGCTCCATGCATGGGTCAGACTGTCGACGATGATGGTCGATACGCCCGCTTCCTCTAGCGCATGAATTGCTTCGATATAACGTGCCGGTGTAAAGGGCGGCGTGAGCGACAGCACGTCATAGCCTTCCGGCAGCAGATCGGCATACAGGTCGCCGCTGCCGTGTTCGGTATCGATCATGCCGATCCGCCCGCCCAGGCCGCTGGCAATCAGCAGCGCGGAATAGGTCTTGCCGCTGCCAGCCGGTCCGGACATGCCAAGACGCAGCTTGGCGCGACGCTTCGTGGCACGATGAATCTCAAATGTACTCATGATTTCGTTCCTTTCCTGGTCCTCGTGTTCAATGTGCTCCAAACGGCCAACTTGCTCATACCACTGCATTCCGCCGTCATTCCAATCAGCCTGGCAATCCATTGCCTGATTCCCGCAAATCGGTTGTTAACTACCGAAAAGGTAGTCATGAAAGACGTGCCTGCCGCTGCTCCGTGCTGTTGATCAGCACAAGTTCTTGATTCTCACCTGCGCGATGATTTCCTGCGCACTGCGCGTAATGGAACGTTTCGGCAGCAGCTGCTCGACATGGCTGGCCGACAACCGTTTCTTATCCACCGCTTCCAGCAGCGCCCGCTCGCGTCCGGCTGGATCATTGCCAAGCGATGGTGTCCAGTGCGGCGGCTCGCGTCGGATGCGCGCATCCAGCACAGCCTTTGCATACGTATCGCGAAACGCACTGCGCGCGCCGCCTGCATCACCAACATTGAGTAACGGCAACACCGTACCCCAGGCCATGGCCATCTCGTCGGTCCAGACCACGGACGCCAATTCACTCCTGGGCATCATCGCCCAGGCTTCGTCCGCATCCGGCCGCCCGTCATCGATGCGCGTCAGGATATCGGACATTTTCAGCGGACCTTGCAATTCCATTCGGCAGCGTGCTAGTGCGGCCAGCACTTTCTCTTCGTCGAAATCGCCCAAATCGCTTGCCAACATGTCGGCAGCGGCCGCCGACAAGGTCTGCCCGCACACTTCAGCCGTCAAAGAGATTGCCTGCACCAGCACGGCGCGCTTTGCTTCGCGGCGTGCGATCGGCCCGACAGAGCTCTGATTGCTCCATTGCGGATAGTGGATCTTCATCTTTTTCATAACATTCAAGCAGTGTGATTGCGGAATAAGGCTCGACGCATCACTTGCACGCATTTCTTTGCCTCGGTTAATCGTCGAAAGTTTGTTACGCCCGGTAAGTCGCTTTTGAGCAAAAAACGATACAAAGCTGAAATGCGCCAAATATGGTTGCATTGGCTCAACAAAAATCGGCGCGCCTGGAGTACACTGTCTGGCCTCTTGCAGCATCGGCGACAGGACGATGGATAGTGCACAAATAAGACATAACAATTTCCGGAAGCTGTTTGATGATTTCGTCCGTCAGCATCCAGACCTGCCGCAGCGTGGCATGCTCAAGCTGTTTGCTCAGCATCTGGAGCTGTCCGACCGCTACCTCAGCCATATCAAATGCAATCGTAAAAATATCGGCAACAATGTCGCGCGTGCCATCGAAGAGCGGTTGAAACTGCCGCGTGGCTGGATGGACCGCGAACACGACGCGTTCAGCATGCCTGTCGATGAAAAAGAAAAACTGTTTGTCGAAACGGCGCTGACCCTATTTCGGTCGCAACCGGAAAATGCCCGCGAAATCATGATCGACATGCTGCGCCAACGCTTGCAGGCTCCGCCGCCAGCGCCGAAACGCCGTCAACCAAAGTTCGACTGAGACTGGCTGGAAAATAAATCAATGCTTGCCTGAGCGTAACGGGAACGTGTTGCGCATCCTGTCCACTTACAGATACTGTATAAATACACAGTGAATGTTAAACAAAGTGGCGGCGATATGCAATACCAAATAGGTAGTTTGGTCAGAAAAAATTCGGCGGCGTTGCATCCATGCTGATTGCTTTTGATTAACGCGTAAGATACTGTTTCAAAAGGAATTTGTTGCGGTGGTGGGAGCGCGTGAAGCTACTTCTTGTTATTGATATGTAGCTTCACTGTCATTTTTCAAGTGGATAAATGCGACTGTTTTGGGTGATTTTTTGCTCGCCGGCCAGCCATCAATCCGGTACGCGAGAGAATGCGTACAGCGCATCGAGCACCGCATCCGGTTGTTCCGCCATCAACGCATGGCCGCAGTGATCGATTTGCACCACCTGACAGTGCGGCAGATTGGCGCTTAGCGTTGCCGAAGCCTTCAGCGTCGTCATCATGTCGCGCTTGCCAAGCACGAGCAGGGCCGGGCTGGCGACGGCTTTCGCCGCTGCTTCCCCATTCGCGTAGGCGTTGCAGGCGGAAAAGTCGATATAGAACACCTTTGCCGGATTGCGCCTGGCAATATGCTGCATCAGTCGCTGCGCGCCGCCCATCACGTAAAACCCCGGGCCGGGGCAGGAGGGCTTGTGCGCGATCGACGAATGCGACCAAATGTTGACCATGTCGATTGCCTTCTGCTCTTCGTTTTTCGCCGCCTCCAGCAGCATGCTCGATACTTTCATCGGATAGGCGGTGCCGACCATGGCCAGCTTGCTGCATCGTTGCGGTGCGCGGAATGCCGTCTCCAGCGCAACCAATGACCCCATGCTGTGACCGATCAGGATCGCCTTGTGCACGCCTGCCGCATCCAGCACTGCGAGCAGCCAGTCCGCCATGGCTTCGACCGTTGCCAGCGGCTCGCCCTTGCTGCGCCCATGACCGGGCAGGTCGACCGCCAGCACGCCGAAACCATGGTGCGCGAAATACCGGGTCTGCAGGACCCAGACAGAATGATCGTTCTGGGCGCCGTGGATGAACACGGCCGTGGGCAGGGACGGATCGAACGGCTTGCCGCCGGTGTAGCAATAGGCTTCGTGGCCTTGTACGTTGAATAGCACCTCATGCTCCTTTCTGCGCAGCCTTCAGCCCGCGTCCCAAATCTTCGATCAGGTCGTCGGTGTCTTCCAGGCCGATCGACAGGCGCATCGTGCCTTCGGTGATGCCGGCTTCCTGCAGCTGATCAGCTGGCACCCGGAAATGGGTGGTCGACGCCGGATGGATGACCAGTGACTTGGCATCGCCGACATTAGCCAGGTGGGAGAAGATCCGCAGCGACTCGACGAAGCGGCGGCCCGCGGCGCGGTCCCCCTTGATGCTGAACGAAAACACTGCGCCGCATCCCTTCGGCAGCAGCTTTTGCGCCAGTGCATGATCCGGATGGGAGGCGAGTTCCGGGTAGGCGACCGAATCCACTGCCGGATGCGCAGCCAGAAATTCGACGATGCGGCGGGTATTGGCTACATGACGCTCCATGCGCAGGCTCAGTGTCTCGATTCCCTGCAGGATGGCGAATGCGTTGTGGGGGCTCATCACGGCGCCGAAGTCGCGCAAGCCTTCGCGTCGCGCACGCAGCGAGAACGGCGCGACCGACGATTCTTCGGAAAACACCATGCCGTGAAACCCGTCATACGGTTCGCACAGCTCGGCAAAATGGCCGGTTTTTTCATATGCAAGCTGCCAGTCGAACGTACCTCCGTCGACGAGCAGGCCGCCGACGGCTGTGCCATGCCCGCACAGGAACTTGGTTGCAGAATGCAAGATCAGGTCGGCGCCATGCGCGAACGGCTGCAACAGGTATGGCGTGGTAAAGGTCGCATCCACCATCAGCGGCAGATGGCGTTCGTGTGCGATCGCGGCGACTTGGGGGATGTCGAGCACGTCGAGCCCCGGATTGCCGAGCGTTTCCCCGAACAGCACCTTGGTATTGGGACGGATTGCGCCGCGCCAGGCATCGAGGTCGCGCGGATCGACGAAGGTGGTGTCGATGCCGAAGCGCTTTAACGTATAGGCAAGCAAGTTGTGCGAGCCGCCGTACAGCGCGCGCGAGGCGACCACGTGCGAGCCGGCACCGGCGATCGTGGCCAGCCCCAGATGAAGCGCCGCCTGGCCGCTGGCGACGGCGATTCCCGCCACGCCGCCTTCCAGCGCTGCGATGCGCTCTTCCAGCACCGCATTGGTCGGGTTGGAGATGCGCGAGTACACGTGACCGGCGCGCTCCATGTTAAACAGCGAGGCTGCGTGGTCGGAATCCTTGAACACGAACGAGGTGGTCAGGTAGATCGGCGTGGCGCGCGCGCCGGTGGTGGGGTCGGGCGCGGCTCCGGCATGCAGCGACAGGGTGTCGAAGCCGGGGTATTTGGGATCGCTCATGAGGTGGTTTGTCTCCCGGAACTGGTTTGAGTGTGCGCAATCCTAGCATCGAACGCAACATTGAGCTGTCATGCAGGTGACATCTGCCGTGCTGGATTTTTCAGGCAGCTTAGGCTACATTTGAGCTGCTAAAACAACAATTCCTCTACCAGGGTGACGCCCATGAAAGTATCCGAGATTCTGAAGGTCAAAGGAGACATCCTTTATACCGTGACGCCAGACACGCCGATGTCGCAAGCCGTCGACACCATGGCGGAAAAGGATATCGGCTCGCTGGTGGTGATGGAGTACGGCGAGCTGGTCGGCATGCTGTCGTTCCGCGAAGTGATGAAAGCGCTGTACGACAACAAGGGCGAGATCGGCAGCGGCACCGTGCGCAAGCACATGGACGACCATCCGATCACGATCACGCCCGACACCGACGTCAACGAAGTGCGCCGCCTGATGCTGGAGCGTCATGCGCGTTATGTCCCGGTGGTGGATGCCAAGACCCTGATGGGCGTGATTTCGTTCTATGACGTGGCGAAAGCGGTGTTCGAGGCGCAAAGCTTCGAAAACAAGATGCTCAAGGCCTACATCCGCGATTGGCCGGCCGAGGGCGACGAATAACAATCACGTCCACGCGATGAAACAGGCCGTTCATGGTAAGCGAACCATGAACGGCCTGTTTCATATGCGCGCCCGTTTTTAGGCATCATTTGCGGCAACCAGGAAAGGGGATTCCATCCATGCATATCGCAATCATCGGTGCCGGCCTGTCCGGACTGACCTGCGCACACCGGCTTCAGGCACAGGGGCATGAGGTCATCGTGTACGAGAAGGGCGAGGAGATCGGCGGCCGCATGAGCACGCGCCAGACCGAGCTCGGCGGTTTCGATCTGGGCGCGCAATACTTTACGGCGTCCAGCAGCCGATTCAGGAAAGAGGTTGCCGCATGGCGCAGGGCGGGCTGGGTCGCGCCGTGGGATGGGCGCCTGGTGACGCTCGATCATGGCGTCGCGAAAGCCGCCGGCCGCACTAGCGGAGCCGGCCGGGAGCGCCTGGTTGCGGTTCCCGGGATGGCATCGCTTGCGCAGCGTCTGGCGCAGGATATCGAGGTTCGTGCCGGGCAGGCGGTGTCCGGGCTTGAATGCCATGGCACACAATGGCTGCTTTCGGTGTTGTGCGAAACGGTGCCAGTCGCGGCGACAGCCGGCCCCTTCGATGCAGTCGTGCTGGCCATCCCGGCCGAGCGGGCTCTGCCGCTGCTGGAGCCAGTGTCGGATATCGCCGTCCAAGCCGGCGGCGCGCATCTTGTGCCGTGCTGGGCATTGATCCTCGGCTTCCAGGAAGCGTTGAACCTGGATTACGACGGGGCCTGGGTACAGGGTTCGCGGTTGAAATGGATCGCGCGCGACGCCTCCAAGCCGCAGCGGCGGCCGGGCGAGCACTGGATCGGGCATGCATCGCCGGAATGGAGCCAGGAGCACCTGGACGACGATCCCGAGCGGGTCAAGGAAAAACTGCTCAAGGCGTTTCACGAGGCAACCGGCTCGCCGGTCAACCCCGTGTATGCGGATGTGCACCGCTGGCGCCACGCGCAGGCTGACCGGCCGCTTGCGGCGGATTGCTGTTGGGACGAGGGGGCGCGTATCGGCGTCTGCGGAGACTGGTTTGCCGCCGGACTGGATGGCAGCGGCCGCATTGAAAATGCCTATCTGAGCGCCATGGCGCTGGCCGATGCGATGTGCGCCGGGCAGCCACGCTGAACCTGCGGTATCGAAAGCCGCGACTTTCTGCAATACGCAGACAACGCTTGCGTTGTCCTCTACACTTGCGCCATTGATAACAGGCACTGCCGGCCAGCGGGCGAACGGTCTTCCTGCTGTCAGCCGGGTGCATTCCGCTTTCAATTTTTTCGAACATTCACCATCATGAGTCAATCCAGTCAATTCGCCTTGCTTGCGCAACGCCGTTTCGGCCCGTTTTTCTGGACCCAGTTTTTCGGCGCGTTCAACGACAATGTCTTCAAGACCGCGCTGCTGACGATTCTGACCTATGAGGCATTGAGCTGGACATCGCTCGATCCCGGCTTGCTGAACAACCTGATCCCGGGGCTGTTCATTCTGCCGTTCGTGCTGTTTTCGGCCACGGCCGGCCAGCTGGCCGACAAGTTCGAGAAATCGGCGCTGGCGCGTTACGTCAAGCTCCTCGAAATCGCCATCATGACTGTTGCCGCCGTCGGTTGGATGACGCACAGCCTGTGGCTGCTGGTCGCCGCCGTTGTCGGCATGGGGCTGCATTCGACGCTGTTCGGCCCGGTCAAGTACGCCTATCTGCCGCAGCAGCTGAAACCGGAAGAACTGGTCGGCGGGAATGGCTTGATCGAAATGGGGACCTTCGTCGGAATCCTGCTGGGCGAGGTGCTGGGCGCGGTGCTGGTTGTGCACAAGCCTTGGGGCATCCAACTGGTCGCCTACGGCACCATTGCTATCGCCATGATCGGCTGGCTCTTCAGCCGCCGCATACCGGATTCTCCCGCACCCGCGCCGGACTTGAAAATCAACTGGAATCCGCTGACCGAGACGGTGCGCAACATCGGCTTCACCCGCCAGAACCGCCCCGTGTTCCTGTCCGTGCTTGGCAATTCCTGGTTCTGGTTCTACGGCGCCGTGATCCTGGCGCAGTTCCCGGTTTATGCCAAGGATTACCTGCATGGCGACCACAGCGTCTTCGTGCTGCTGCTGACCGTGTTTTCCCTCGGCATCGGTGCCGGCTCCCTGCTGTGCGAGCGCATGTCTGGCCACAAGGTCGAGATCGGCCTGGTGCCGTTCGGCTCCATCGGATTGTCGCTGTTCGGCTTCGACCTGGCACTGGCCAGCACACACTACACAAATGCGGTGCCGGTCGACCTGGCAGGTTTTGTCGCGCAGCCCGGCAGCCTGCACATCCTGTTCGACTGCATGATGATCGGCATGTTCGGCGGCTTTTACATTGTCCCGCTGTTTGCACTGATCCAGACCCGCTGCGACCGCAAGCATGTGTCGCGCACCATCGCCGGCATGAACATCATGAATGCGCTGTTCATGGTGGTCGCCGCCTTATTCGCGATGGTTCTGCTGAAAATGGGCTTCAGCATTCCGCAGATCTTTATGGCGACCGCCTTGCTCAATGCGCTGGTCGCAAGCTACATTTTCTCGCTGGTGCCGGAATTCCTGATGCGTTTTCTGGCATGGCTGCTGATCCACACCGTTCACCGTGTGCAAACCGTCGACACCGACCGCATTCCGGAAGAGGGCGCTGCGGTCCTGGTCTGCAATCACGTCAGTTACGTCGATGCCATCGTCATCATGGCAGCCAGCCCGCGCCCGATCCGCTTCGTGATGGATCACCGCATCTTCAAGATTCCGGTGCTGTCCTGGATATTTCGCACTGCCAAGGCAATTCCGATCGCGCCTGCCAAGGAAGATCCGTGGCTGATGGAAAAATCGTTTGTCGATATCGCGCAAGCCTTGCATGAGGGAGAGCTGATCTGCATTTTCCCGGAAGGGAAGCTGACCACGACCGGTGAAATGAATGAATTCAAAGGCGGCATCCGCAAGATCCTCGACCGCACCCCGGTGCCGGTGATTCCGATGGCGCTGCGCGGGCTGTGGGGCAGCATGCTTACCCGTAGCCCGGGCAATCCGTTCGAACGTTCGTTCCGGCGCGGCCCGTTCTCGCGCCTGTCGCTGGTCGTGGGCCAACCGGTCGCACCGGCAGTGGCCACGCCGGAGGCGCTTTATTCGCAGGTGCGCGAACTGCGCGGCGACTGGAAGTAACGTCGGGGCGCGAGCGTCATGCCCGCAACGCTTCCTCGTCGCTCTGCCGCTGTGGCGCAACCAGCGGCAGGCTTAGGATGAAGGAGCTGCCGCGTCCGAGTTCGCTGTGCACACGGATGCGTCCGCCCAGGATGCCGGTCACGATGTTGTGCGCGATGTTCAGGCCCAGCCCCGATCCGCCGGAGCCGAGCTTGGTGGTGAAGAAGGGATCGAAGATGCGGTTCAGATTGGCGGGCGGGATTCCCACGCCGTCGTCCTGCACCAGGAGCTCCAGCCAGCCGTCGGCGGCATCATGTGCCGATATCAGCACCGTGCCGGCAGAGCGGCCTTCGAAGCCGTGCAGCAGCGCATTGTTCACCAGGTTGGTGATGACCTGCCCGAGCGGCCCGGGATAGCTGTCCATTTTCAGGCCGCCGGCGATGTCCTGCTTAACTGAGAATGACGTTTTCTTCAGCGTCGGCCACAAGGTCAGCATGATTTCCGCCACCACTTCCGCAACCGAGAACGTGCGGCGCTGCGAACTGGTCTGGTCGACCGCCACCTGCTTGAAGCTGGCGACGAGGTTGGCTGCACGCTGGAGATTGCGCACCAAAATGTCGCCAGCGTTTCCCGTGTCCGCGATGTAGTGTTCGAGCGTCGAGCGTTTGATGCCGTTGTCCCTGGCGTAGCTGGCATTCAGCGATCGGCTCTGGTCGAGCAGGGTGCTGGCGACCATCAGGCTGTTGCCGATCGGCGTATTGAGTTCATGCGCGATGCCGGCAACGAGGGAGCCGAGCGCGGCCAGCTTTTCGCTGCGCACCAGCTCTTCCTGCGCCATGTTCAAGGTGCCGAGCGTGTACTCCAGTTCCTCGTTGGCTTGCTGCAGTTCCTCGGTGCGCTCGATCACCCGCTGCTCGAGCGTCGCGTTCAGTTCGCGGATTTCATTCTCGATACGGCGCTTGTCGGTCACGTCGGTGCAGGCCAGGATGCCGAACTTGTCGCCGGCCAGCGTAAAGGTATGGCCGAATATCTCCACCAGGACCTTGCTGCCGTCGCCACGGAGCATCCATATCTCGGGCCTGCTGTCTGCAGTGCCGGTCTGCCTTAATTCCGCGATGAGTGCAACGCGATCTTCGGGGTTGCAATACAAGCCAAGCTCGGAAGTGTTTTTTCCGAACACCGAATCGCGGCTGCGCAGGAACAATTGCTCGAATGCGCGGTTGACATCCTTGATGACGTAGTTGCCGCGCACTTGTGTGACAAACATCGCGATCGGCGAAGACTGGAAAATGCTGGAAAAGCGCTGCTCACTGGCGCGCAGTTCTTCTTCGGCGCGCTTTCTTTCCAGTTCCGCCGACGCACGTTCGCTGAAGACTTGCAGCAGCGAACGCACCAGGTCGGGATTGCCGAGCGGCTGCGAATGCAGTACCGCCAGCACCCCGACTGTATTGCCGGCGGCATCGCGCAGCACGGCGCCGGCAAAACTCTGCCAGTCGTACTGGGGCAGCAGCGGGGCGGCCGGAAAACTTCGCTGAACGTCCGATGCATACACGTAGATATCTCCTTCCAGCGTTCGCTCGCACGGAGTACCGTCAATCGCAAAGTCGAAGGTCGCGATGCTGTGGCCCCGCTCGTGGGCCGCAATGGTGCGGAGCCGGTCAGGCGCGCCCGGCATGCGCAAGCCGATGAACGCGCAATCAGTGCGCAGCGCCGAAGCCAGGTCCGCCACCAGCAGGTCGAAGAAGGACTCGCCGGCGATGTCGCGCGTGCCTTGCGCCAGGCGCAGCAGGGCACGGTCCGCTTCCGCCTTCTGTGCCTCGAGCAGGCGCTGATCGGTGACATCGCGGATGACAACGAGAATGTAGCTTTCGTTGCTGGCGCTGAAAACGGTGCCGTTGGTGGTGCATTTCCGCTGAGTTCCCTGCCTGGTGCGCATTTCCCAGGAAAAGTTGCGCACGCTGTGGTGGATGCGCAGCTCGCGAAACATGGCTACCCGTTGCTCGGGGTTGATCCACATCTGCAGTTCGACCGAGGTCATGCCGACCGCTTCCTGGCGCGCATAGCCCGTCATCTCCACGAACGTCTGGTTGACATCAATGATTACGCCGTCGTTCATGCGCAAGATCGTGACTGCATCCGGATTGCAGTCGAATGCGCCGGCGAATTTGGCTTCGGACAAGCTCAATGCATCCTCGGCGCGGCGTTTCTCGGTGATATCCTCCGCGATGGATAGCAGCCGGTCGGCGCTGCCGTCTTCTCCGGCGATGTAGGTATGGTTCCACTGGCAGGTGATGATCCGGCCGTCGGCCCGGCAGTTTTCGATGATCTGGCGGTGCTCACTCCTGCCTGCGACTATCTTGCGAAATGCCGCATCGACTGCGTCGCGACTCGCATTCGGGATGATGAAGCCGGCGTGCCGGCCGATCGCCTGCGCACGCGCGTGGCCGAAGATGTTTTCCGCCGCCGCGTTCCATTCGATGACTTCGTACCGGCTGTTCCATTCGATGATCGCGATCGGGCTTTGTTCGACCAGCACGCGGAAGCGTTCTTCGCGCTCGTGCAACTCCTGTTCGACGCGCTTGCGCTGATCGATGTCCTGTTCCAATTCCCGGTTCTTGCGGTCGAGTTCGTCGAATAGCTTGCGCAGGCTGATCCGGGTGTCTTCCATGCGGCGGCTGAGCAAGCCGAGCTCATCGAGCCGCTGCCAGGTAAACGGCACTTCCAGCTGGCGCGCGGCCAGTCGTTCGGCGCCGAGGCTGATCCGCTGCAGCGGGCGCACCAGGCGCCGGTCCAGCAGGATCAGGATCAGCACGATCGAGAGCGCCGCCTGCGCGATCACCGCTATCGTCGACTGCAGCAGGTCATCGATCATGATGCGGCGCAGCCGTGCGCTGCCGACTTCGATTTGCACCGAGCCAATGGTGCTGCCGTGGTAGAGAACGGGCCTTTCGGTGGCGGCGGTATAACCGCTGCGTCGTTCCGGACGCTCGCCCGCAGCGAACACCCCGAGCGCGTTGTCGCGCACGTCGATGCGCACGACGTCCTCGTTGCGCGACATCATCGCTTCCAGCAGGGCGTTGCCACTTTCATGGTTGAGATTCCATAGCGGCTCCTGCATGCCATTGGCCAGCACGGCGGCATTCTGCTGCAACAAGTCTTCGGTTTGCTTGCGGATATCGTCGTTATAGCGCTTGAACCAGGAGTAGCCGTTAATGAGAAGGGCTGGTATCAGCAAGCCCAGCATCACCATGAGCACGATGGCGCGCCGCAGTGTCAGGGTGCGTCCTCTGCGCATCATGGCCGCTCCGGCAAGAAATGTGGCGTCATGCGGCGTGGTGCGCCAGCCACTTCTGCAGTTGGTCGGCCGGCATCGGCCGTGCAAACAGGTAGCCTTGGGCCAGGGGGCAGCCGAGCGCCGCCAGGATTTGTGCCTGGCGATCGTCTTCCACGCCCTCTGCCACCACCGACAGGCCGAGGTTGCGCCCGAGCTGGATCACCATTTCGGCAATGCTGCTGCCGCGCGCGGAGCTGGTGATCTCCGTTACGAAGCCGCGGTCGATCTTGAGCCGGTCGGCCTGCAGGCGCTGCAGGTAGCTGAGCGAGGAGAAGCCGGTGCCAAAATCGTCGATCGCGATGCTGACCCCGATCTGCTTGATCTTGCCGAGCAGCTCGATCAATGCGTCGGGTTCTTCCATCGCAATCGATTCAGTGATTTCCAGTTCGATGCGCGAGGCCGGCGCCCCCGTATCGGCCAGCACGTTGCGCAGCGTGTCGAGAAAGCGCGGATGGCGGAACTGTACCTGGGAGACATTGACCGACATCGTGAAATCGGTGAATCCGAGCGCCTGCAGGCGCACCAGTTCCTCGCAGGCCACGCGCATCACCTGTTCGCCGATTTCGATGATCAGGCCGGAGTATTCGGCGATCGGAATGAAGCGGTCGGGGGCGATGAAGGTGCCGTCCTTGGTTTTCCAGCGCAGCAAGGCTTCGGCTCCGACCGGTCGCCGCGTCGCGAGGTCGATTTGTGGCTGATAAACGACAAACAGTTCCTTCGCTTCGAGGGCCGATCGCAGCGCATGCATGAGGCGCACCCGTTCGCGGATGTCCACGCCCATGCTGCGCGAGAAATAGAAATGGCCTGCGCGTTGCAGCAGCTTGGCGCGCTTGAGCGCAATGTCGGCATCCTTGAGTGCATCCGCGCCGCAGCCATCGTAATCGTGCAGGTTGACCAGGCCGGCGGTGGCGGACAGCTGCACCTCTTGCCCGTCGATGCGGAACGGCTTGTCGAACAGGTTCAGGATCACATTCGGATTGACGAGCGCAGCATTGCCGAGCACGCTGAAGGTGTCGCCGCCCACGCGCCCGACGACCAGCTGTTCGCCCAGCTCCGACTGCAGGCGCGCTGCCACGCCCAGCAAGAGCGAGTCGCCGAATTGATGGCCCAGCGCGTCGTTGGTCTCCGCAAAGTGGTCAATGTCGACCAGGGCAAGCGTTGCCTCTGGCCTCGACGGCGCAGCGAGCGTTGCATCCAGCATTTCCCTCAGCCGGGTGCGGTTGGGCAGCTTGGTCAGCGGATCGTAGAATGCCGACGTGTGCAGGCGCGACATCAGCAGCACGTTGTCGAGGCCGACGGCGATGTTGCGGCAGAATACATTCAGCAGTTGCTGTTCAATTTCGCCGAGGACCTTACCGGTATCGAAAAACGCGACGAACTCGGCGCTGGCGTTGCCGCCAAGGTAAAGCGCAGCGAAATCATCTCCGTAGACGTGGCGACGCTCGCGCAGGGCTGCCTGCATGGCGCCGGCAATATGGGCGCTGGAAAGCGCGCAGATCGGCTTGTTCAGTAGCCCGGCGTGCGGCCCGAGGGCGGCCACGCTCAGCAATTCTTGCCCGAGGTTGTCCGATTTTTCATGCCGGCAGAGCAGCCCGTTCGGAGGCAGATCGAGCAGGCGAGCCACCTGGCTGAGGACGCCAGCGGCAAAGCTGTCCAGCCCGTGCAGCGCCATCAGTTCGGAACTGGCGCGCGCGATACGGTCAAGCCCGCGCCGGCTGGCGTTGATCGCGCAGATCTGTTCGTAGGAGCGAATGGCTGCAGTCACGGTGGTGTACAGCTTGATGCGTGTCAGTTCCGACTTGGTCTTGTAATCGTTGATGTCGAAATCGCGGATGGCATCAATTTCCGGCGCGTAGCCGGGCTGGCCAGTGCGCAGGATGATGCGTACCTCGCTGAGCTTGAGTACTTCGCGGATATGGCGCACCAGTTGCAGCCCAGATTCGCCTTGTTCCATCACGACGTCGAGCAGGATGACAGCAATGTCTTGTTCGCATGCCAGCAGATCGCGCGCCTGTGCCGCCGAATAGGCATGCAGGAATTCCAGGGGGCGGTGCTGCATTTCCAGGTTGGCGAGCGCGAACATGGTCGCGGAATGGACATCGACATCGTCGTCGACGATCATGACCCGCCATACGGGTTGCCCGGTCGGGCGCCCGGTGCTGCCGGTCACGTCTGCCGTCTCTTCCAGAAATACAAGATCGTCGTCAGCCGATGTTCTCGATCTGCTCATTGTCCCCTCCGCAGCTCAGAGGTTTTTGCCTGAAAGCAATATACAGAAAATTCCATGTGAAACGATACGACTATGTGTTTTGTATTGCCAGGCTAGTAATTTTTTCTTGGTGCTGTTCCGGGGCGGTTATCCGGTGATCATGCTTTCAGTAGAATAATTTCACTCTGTAAATTATTTTTCGGATACTGCACGATATTTCGTTGTCGTGCAATCGGCGGATTTCTTTAATTTTTTCTGCGCGGTTAATCTGTCTTCCCGACTGTTGGTTGTCTCGTTTTTTCAACGATCACAAGGGTGATACGTTAAAATCGTGCCTTTCCTAATCAATTCGATATCAACATGTCCGGTAACACTTTCGGCACGCTCTTTTCCGTCACCACTTTCGGCGAGTCACACGGACCGGCCATCGGCTGCGTGGTGGATGGCTGCCCGCCGGGCATGGCATTGTCGGAAGCGGATATCCAGCCCGAACTCGACCGCCGCAAGCCGGGCACGTCACGCCATGTGACGCAACGCCAGGAATCGGATACGGTGGAAATCCTGTCCGGCGTATTCGAGGGCAAGACGACAGGTACGCCGATCGCGTTGTTGATTCGCAACGAAGATCAGCGCAGCAAAGACTACGGCAACATTGCCGATACGTTCAGGCCGGGCCATGCCGACTATACGTACTGGCATAAATATGGCATCCGCGACCCGCGCGGCGGCGGCCGCTCGTCGGCACGCCTGACTGCGCCGGTGGTCGGCGCCGCTGCCATCGCCAAGAAATGGCTGCACCAGCAGTTCGGCACTACTTTCATGGGATGCATGAGCCAGCTCGGCGAGATCGCTATCCCGTTCCAGTCTTGGGAGCATGTGCCGAACAATCCGTTTTTTGCCGCCAATGCGGATATCCTGCCGCAACTGGAGGCGTACATGGATACGCTGCGCAAGGAGGGCGACTCTTGCGGCGCGCGCATCGACGTGGTGGCGCAAAACGTCCCGGTCGGCCTGGGTGAGCCGATTTACGACAAGCTGGATGCCGATATCGCGTACGCGATGATGGGCATTAACGCAGTCAAGGGCGTCGAAATCGGCGCCGGTTTCGAGTCGATTGCACAAAAGGGAACGGTGCACGGCGACGAGCTGACGCCGGCCGGCTTTGCGACCAATCACGCCGGTGGCATCCTGGGCGGCATTTCGACCGGGCAGGACATCACGGTGTCGATCGCAATCAAGCCCACCTCGAGCATTCGCACACCGCGCCGTTCGATCGACAAGAGCGGCAATCCGGTCAACGTCGAAACCTTCGGGCGCCACGATCCCTGCGTGGGCATCCGCGCCACCCCGATTGCGGAAGCGATGCTGGCGCTGGTCTTGATGGACCACGCGCTGCGTCATCGTGCGCAGTGCGGCGACGTGCGCGTCGATACGCCGAAGATTGCCGCGCGCATCAAATAATGTTGGCAAGCCGCTGCCCGGGCGCCATTCCCGGGCTGTTGACGTTGGTCCTTCGACAGGCTGAGGGCAGGCGGGGCGCCGCGCAACCAAGCCTGCAGCACTCATAACATCACTCCCGTGCAGCATCCGTCCTGGCCCAAGCAGTCGTTCAGTTTCGCTCTGTTTTTTTTCGCGTACTACGGCTACGTCGGCGTCTTTTCGCCCTATGCGAGCCTGTATTTTTCAGGCAAGGGCATGAGCGCCGCCGAGATCGGCGTGCTGATGTCGCTGATGCAAGTCATGCGCATCTTTGGCCCCAACCTGTGGGGCTGGGTGGCCGACCGTCACCAGCAGCGCGTAACGGTATTGCGGCTGACGGCCGTGGCAGCCACGGCGCTCTTCGCCGGCATCTTTGTCGGGCAGACGTTTGCGCACTTCTTTCTGGTGATGGTTCTGGTGAACTTGTTTACCAGCGCACAGGCGCCGTTGTCGGAAGCATTGATGCTGTCGGAGATGCGCGGCGACCTCACGCATTACGGCCG
Source organism: Noviherbaspirillum autotrophicum (assembly GCF_000818395.1). Taxonomy (GTDB): domain Bacteria; phylum Pseudomonadota; class Gammaproteobacteria; order Burkholderiales; family Burkholderiaceae_D; genus Noviherbaspirillum; species Noviherbaspirillum autotrophicum. The sequence continues at coordinate 3,570,281 of NZ_JWJG01000028.1, forward strand.
CCTGCGGCTGTGGGGGTCGGTCGGCTTCATCCTGACGGTGACGATCGCCGGGCCGGTGCTCGATCGCTTCGGCATCCATTTGATGCCCTGGATCGCGATATCGTTGCTTGCGCTGGTGCTGGTCGCCAGCCTGCGCATGCAGGAGGCGGCGCCCGGGCCTATGCCGCACGGCACGCCATCGGTCACCGCACTGCTCAGGCGGCGCGAAGTGCTGGCGTTTTTTGTGTCCACTTTCATGATGATTGCGGCGCACGCGTCGCTGTATGTCTTCTACTCGCTGTACCTGGCGCAGATCGGCTATAGCAACACCGTGATCGGCCTCATGTGGTCGCTCGGCGTGGTAGTGGAAATCGCGTTTTTCTTTTTCCAGGCTCCAATTTTTCGTCGTTTCGGCGTACAAAAGCTGATGATGGCCAGCCTCCTGATTGCGGTGGTGCGCTTTCTGCTGATCGGCTTCGGCGCGCAGTCGCTGATCCTGCTGCTGATTGCGCAGGTGATGCACGCGGCCACCTTCGGCACTCATCATTCTGCATCCGTGGCGACCCTGCAGCGCTGGTTCTCCGGGCCGCTGCAGGCGCGCGGGCAAGCGCTGTTCACGAGTATCTCGTACGGGCTGGGCGGAACCGTCGGTGGACTGATTTTGGGCGTTTTCTGGGATACATTTGGCTCGCAAACAGTCTATTTAATGGCAGCAATGTTCTCGCTGGCGGGCGCCTTCGCAGCAGCATTGTCGTACCGCTGGCAACCCCATCGTCATGAGGAGAGAAAATGAAAACGGCTATGAGAGGTCCACTATGGAAGCGGATGCTGGCGGCAGCGATGATGCTCTCGCTGGTTGCCTGCGAAACGGTGCAAACCACGCAAGGCGGTGCGGTCGGCGTAACGCGCGAGCAGCGAATGGTGGTGCCGGCGGCTGAAATCCAGGAGGCGGCCAGCCAGGAGTACGCCCAGGTGATGAATGAGGCGCGCAGCAAAGGCTTGCTCAACCGGAATTCTGCTCAGGTGCAGCGCGTGCGCAACATCGTCAATCGTCTGATTCCACAAACTGCGGTTTTCCGCCCTGACGCATTGCAGTGGAGTTGGGAAGCCAATGTGTTGACCTCTCCGGAAGTGAATGCCTGGGCTATGCCTGGTGGCAAAATTGCCGTGTACACGGGTTTGATCGAACAGCTCCATGCCACCGATGAGGAGCTGGCCGCCGTCCTCGGCCACGAAATCGCGCACGCCTTGCGTGAGCATTCGCGCGAGCGGGCGTCGGAGCAGATGGTAGCGGGCAGCCTGATCCAGATCGGTTCCGAATTGCTCGGCTTGGGTGATGTTGGGCAGAAGGGTGCGGAATACGCGTACATGGGACTGGTCGGCCTGCCGCATTCGCGCAATCAGGAGTCGGAGGCCGACCGCATCGGCGTGGAGCTGGCCGCGCGCGCCGGCTATGATCCGCGCGCGGCGATTTCGCTGTGGCAGAAAATGGCGCAGGTCGGTGGCGCCGAGCCGATCAAATTCCTGTCTACCCACCCGCCGCGCGAAGATCGGCTCAATGACTTGACCAACTATTCGCAACGCGTGATGCCGCTCTACGAGCAGGCGCGCAAGAAGTAGGGATTGAAAAAAAATCAACAAACGCCCGCCGGATGCGAATGCGGGCGCTTTTCATCGCGCGCGCCGCAGGTTTTGCGCTGCACTATGGCATAATCGAGAACTATTTTCACCGTTTTGCGCTGCATGGCGCACCCTTTTGGCTCGCTCTTGAAACATGGCTCAAACGCTCTACGACAAACTCTGGGAATCGCACGTCGTGCATACCGAAGAGGACGGCACCGCCATTCTCTATATCGATCGTCATCTGGTGCATGAAGTCACCAGCCCTCAGGCATTCGAAGGTCTGAAACTGGCCGGACGCAAGCCGTGGCGCAATTCCGCCAATCTGGCGGTGGCCGACCACAACGTGCCGACCACGGACCGCGCCCAGGGCATCGCCGATCCGGTATCGCGCCTGCAGGTCGAGACGCTCGACGCCAATACCAAGGAATACGGGCTCACCTATTTCAGCATGCGCGACAAGCGCCAGGGCATCGTGCACGTGATTGGGCCGGAGCAGGGCGCCACCCTGCCGGGCATGACGGTCGTGTGCGGCGACTCGCACACTTCCACCCACGGCGCATTCGGCTGTCTGGCGCATGGCATCGGCACGTCCGAAGTGGAGCATGTTCTTGCGACACAGACGCTGCTGGCGAAGAAATCCAAGTCGATGCTGGTGCAGGTCGACGGCGCGCTGCCGATGGGCGTGACCGCCAAGGACATCGTGCTGGCCGTGATTGGCAGGATCGGCACCGCCGGCGGCACCGGATATGCAATCGAATTCGCTGGCTCTACCATCCGTGCGCTGTCGATGGAAGGTCGCATGACGATCTGTAACATGGCGATCGAAGCGGGCGCGCGCGCCGGCATGGTGGCGGTGGACGACACCACGATCAACTATGTGAAAGGCCGTCCGTTCTCGCCGGTCGGTCCTCACTGGGACCGCGCGGTGGAATTCTGGCGTACGCTGCATTCCGATGCAGGCGCGAAATTCGACATGGTCGTCACCTTGAACGCTGCCGAAATCAAGCCGCAAGTTACCTGGGGCACGTCGCCCGAGATGGTGGTCGCCGTCGATGACCGCGTGCCGGACCCGGACAAGGAAAAGGATGCCGTCAAGCGCGACGCGATGGAAAAGGCACTGGTCTACATGAACCTGAAGCCGAATACATCGATCTCCGACATCCGCATCGACAAGGTGTTCATCGGCTCGTGCACCAATTCGCGCATTGAAGACTTGCGTGCCGCCGCCGCCGTCGTGCGCGGCAAGTACCGCGCATCGAACGTGAAGCTGGCGCTGGTGGTGCCGGGCTCCGGCCTCGTGAAGGAACAGGCTGAGCGCGAAGGGCTGGACAAGATCTTCAAGGAAGCCGGTTTCGAATGGCGCGAACCGGGCTGTTCGATGTGCTTGGCGATGAATGCCGACCGGTTGGAGCCGGGCGAGCGTTGCGCATCGACGTCCAACCGCAATTTCGAAGGGCGCCAGGGGCAGGGCGGCCGTACTCACCTGGTGTCGCCGGCAATGGCGGCCGCCGCAGGCATTGCCGGGCACTTCGTCGACGTGCGCGCGCTGCGCTAGCGGCATTTAGGGAGGCAAATAAAAATGAAAAATCTGTTCGCTCTGCTGTTTTCCTCGCTCATTCTGTTGGGATGCAACACGGTGGAAGGCATCGGCAAGGATGTGAAGCGCGCCGGCGAAGTCGTCGAGAGCGCAGCGAGAAAATAAGGAAATGCAAGGCGCCTGCCGCTGCGGCAGGCGCCCAGTGAGATCAAGACCATGGATAAATTTATCGTACACGAAGGATTGGTTGCGCCGCTCGATCGTGCCAATGTCGACACCGACGCCATCATCCCGAAGCAGTTTCTGAAATCGATCCAACGTACCGGCTTCGGCCCGAACCTGTTCGACGAATGGCGTTACCTCGACCACGGCGAGCCGGGCATGGATAATTCCAAGCGCCCGTTGAATCCCGACTTCGTGCTGAACCAGTCGCGCTATCAGGGCGCATCCATCCTGTTGACCCGCAAGAATTTCGGGTGCGGCTCTTCGCGCGAGCATGCGCCCTGGGCGCTGCAGCAATACGGCTTCCGCGCCATCATCGCGCCGAGCTTCGCCGACATCTTCTTCAACAACTGCTTCAAGAATGGCGTGCTGCCGATCGTATTGTCGGAAACGCAGGTCGACCAGCTGTTCAACGAAGTCAAGGCATTCCCCGGCTATCGCCTGGTGGTTGACCTGGAAAAGCAGGTGGTCAGCACGACCAACGGCAGCGCCGTGTATCCGTTTGAGGTGGACGCGTTCCGCAAGTACTGCCTGTTGAATGGCCTGGACGATATCGGCCTGACGCTGCGCCACGCCGACAAGATACGTGCATTCGAAGAGCGCCATCTCGCTGCAAAGCCCTGGCTTGCAAATACGATTTAATAAATAGATAGCCAAGAAGACCAAATGAAAATCGCAAATCTGCCGGGCGACGGCATCGGCCCCGAAATCATCGAGCAGGCGACACGCGTGCTGAACGCGCTCGATGAAAAATTTGAAATGGAAAGCGCGCCGGTGGGCGGCGCCGGCTACGAGGCGCACGGCCATCCGCTGCCGGAAGGTACCTTGAAACTTGCCAAGGAAGCCGATGCGGTGCTGTTTGGTGCGGTCGGCGATTGGAAATACGACAAGCTGGAGCGCGCGCTGCGTCCGGAGCAGGCGATTCTCGGTCTGCGCAAGAACCTGAACCTGTTTGCCAACCTGCGTCCGGCCATCCTGTACCCGGAACTGGCCGGAGCGTCGACGCTCAAACCGGAAGTCGTGTCGGGCCTCGATATCCTGATTATCCGCGAACTGACCGGCGACATTTATTTTGGTCAGCCGCGTGGTGTGCGCGAGTGCCCCGACGGCCCGTTTAAAGGCGAACGCGAAGGCTTCGATACGATGCGCTATGCGGAAACCGAAATCCGCCGCATCGCGCATGTGGCGTTTCAGGCGGCGCGCAAGCGTGGCAAGCGCCTGACCAGCGTCGATAAGGCGAATGTGCTGGAAACCTTCCAGTTCTGGAAAGACATCGTGACCGACGTGCACAAAGAATACCCGGATGTGCAGCTCGACCACATGTACGTAGACAATGCGGCGATGCAGTTGGTGCGTGCACCGAAGAAGTTTGACGTGATCGTCACCGGTAACATGTTCGGCGACATCCTGTCCGATGCCGCTGCCATGTTGACTGGTTCCATCGGCATGCTGCCGTCGGCGTCGCTGGATGCGAACCACAAGGGCTTGTACGAGCCGTCGCACGGTTCTGCGCCCGACATTGCAGGCAAGGGCATCGCCAATCCGCTGGCGACAATCCTGTCGGCCGCGATGATGCTGCGCTATTCATTGAACAAGGCCGAACAGGCCGACCGCATCGAGAATGCGGTCAAGAAGGTGCTCGCGCAGGGCCTGCGTACGCCGGACATCTACGAAGAGGGCACGACCAAGGTCGGAACGAAGGAAATGGGCGACGCCGTGGTGAAGGCACTCGCGCAGTGAGCAGAGTTTTTTGAAGTGTATTGAGGGAGAAAATCGTGAAGTTAGTCGGTCTGGTGGGTTGGCGCGGTATGGTGGGCTCGGTCCTGATGCAGCGCATGCAGGAAGAGGGCGATTTCGCTCATATCGAGCCGGTGTTCTTTTCGACGTCCAACGCAGGCGGCAAGGCTCCTGCAATGGCGAAAAACGAGACCGCGCTGAAAGACGCCAACAATATTGATGAGCTCAAGAAGTGCGACATCATCATTACCTGCCAGGGCGGCGACTACACCACCGAGATTTTCCCGCAGCTGCGCGCAGCCGGTTGGAATGGCTACTGGATCGATGCGGCTTCCACGCTGCGCATGAAGGATGACGCCATCATCGTGCTCGATCCGGTCAACCTGAACGTGATCAAGGACGCGCTGTCGCGTGGCGTGAAAAATTACATCGGAGGCAACTGCACCGTATCGTGCATGTTGATGGGCCTGGGCGGCCTGTTCCAGCACGATCTGGTCGAATGGATGACGTCCATGACCTACCAGGCGGCTTCCGGCGGCGGCGCGCAACACATGCGCGAATTGCTGACCCAGTTCGGATCGATCAATGCCGAAGTCAAGGCGCTGCTGGATGATCCTGCTTCCGCAATCCTGGAAATCGATCGCAAGGTGCTGGCCAAGCAGCATGCGCTTACGGCCGATGAGACCAAGAATTTCGGCGTGCCCCTCGGCGGCAACCTGATTCCATGGATCGACAAGGACCTCGGCAACGGCGTATCGCGCGAAGAGTGGAAGGCCGGCGCGGAAACCAACAAGATTCTTGGCCGTGGCGAGGCGTTCGGTGCAGCGGCGAAGTCGGCCATCCCGGTCGATGGCTTGTGCGTGCGCATTGGCGCCATGCGCTGCCATTCGCAAGCGCTGACGATCAAGCTGAAGAAGGACGTGCCGCTGGACGAGATCGAAGGCATCATCGCCGCGACCAATCAGTGGGCGAAAGTTGTCCCGAACAATCGCGAGGCATCGATGAAGGACCTGACCCCGGCGGCTGTCACCGGCAGCCTGAACATCCCGGTCGGTCGCCTGCGCAAGATGCAGATGGGCGGCGAGTATCTGTCGGCATTCACTGTCGGCGATCAGTTGCTATGGGGCGCTGCCGAACCGCTGCGCCGCATGCTGCGCATCGTGCTGGACGCCTGATCAGAAGCTTGGGAAAGTAGGGCGCTGGGGCCTGCCTGCAGTCGGTTCGACAGGAACCGGTTGCAGGCAGGCCCCAATTACGTTGTCAACGCGCAACATTGACTTTGTATGATTTTCCAGCGCAGTCCTGTGTCTAATAAGGCCCGGCGCCTAGTACAACTTAGCAAGTTGGTTACACTTGCACGCCTAAGTCCATGATGATATGGTGAAAGTTCCCCAAAACAATGATAAATTGGCGCGGTAATTGTGCCTCCACCAGATACGCAAACGGAATGCCTCCTATGCCATCAAACATGCATGCAACCACACGCCAGAAGTTCGGCTCGCTCAATTTGAAGACGATCAGTGCCGCAGTTGCTTCGGCCCTGCTGTTCTCCAATGCGTATGCCGCAGGCATGGGAAAGCTGACAGTCTTGTCGTCGCTTGGACAGCCTTTGCGCGCCGAAATCGAGCTTAGCACCGTGGCCAAGGACGAGGCCGGCGCACTGGTCGCGAAACTGGCATCTCCGGAAGCCTTTCGCCAGGCTGGCGTCGACTACAATTCGGCCTTGTCGTCATTGCGTTTCTCCGTGGAGCAACGCGGCGGACGCCAATTCGTTTATGTCACGTCGACCCAACCCCTGAACGAGCCCTTCGTCGACATGTTGCTGGAGCTGGGCGGCCCGAATGGACGCCTGGTACGCGAATACACCTTCCTGCTGGACCCGCCGGACATGCGTGCAGCACAACCGGCACAGGTGGCGCCCGCGCCGCGTGCCGAGCAGGCTCGCGCCAATCCGCCGCAACCCGCTGTCACGCAGCCCCCGGCTGCGCCCGCAGAGAAGCCGGTAGCATCCAAGCCGCAAACAGCCAAAGCAGTCAAGCCGGCGCCGCAGGAGAGCAGGGAGGCGGGAGCCGCCGAATACCAAGTCAAGAACGGCGACACTCTGGCCAAGATCGCTAGCCAGTACAAGAGCGGCGGTGTGTCGCTCGACCAGATGCTGGTCGCACTGTACCAGGCCAACCCCGACGCATTCGCCGGCAACAACATGAATCGCCTTAAGGCAGGGCAGATATTGACCGTGCCAAGCGCTGATGAAGCACAGCGAGTCGGTAAATCCGAAGCACGCGGCATCGTCGTGGCGCAATCGGCGGATTTCCATAATTACCGCAGCAAGCTGGCAGGACAGGTCGCTACGGCGGCACCGCAGAAATCCGGCGAAACCAAACAGAGCGCTAGTGGCAAGATTACTGCCAAGGTCGAAGAAAAGCCGACGCCCGCCAGCGAATCGAAGGATAAGTTGAAGTTGTCCAACTCGGCGACGTCTCCCGCTCCGGACAAGGCAGCCGGCGCTGCATCGGCCGAAGACAAGATTGCCAAGGAAAAGGCGGCTGCCGAAGCGAGTGCCCGCATCAAGGAGCTCGAGAAGAACGTAACCGACCTGCAGAAAGTCCTGGAGGTCAAGAACAAGGGGCTGGCCGAACAGCAGAAGCAGGCCGAGGCGGCAAAGTCAGAAGCCAAGCCTGCCGCACCAGCCGCATCCACTCCGGCCGTTGCGGCACCGAACGACGGCAAACAGGAACAACCAAAGACCGAGACGCAGACAGCGCCTGCCGCCGCATCGGCGCCGAACGCAGCATCGCCGTCTGCGTCTGCTCCGGAGGCCTCTGCACCGGCCGCATCCGCACCTGCGGCAAGCGCACCAGTGGTGAAAAAACCGAAGGCGGTTGCGCCGCCACCGCCACCGGCACCGGAGCCAAGCTTCTTCGACGGACTGCTCGACAATCCGTTGGTGCTACCGGGACTTGGCGCATTGCTCGTTGCCTTGGGCGGGCTCGGCATTTATAGCGCGCGCCGCAGGAAGAGCAAGCAGTTCGAGGACAGCATCATTACCGACTCCAGTCTGAAGGCCAATTCGCTGTTCGGTTCGACCGGTGGACAGAGCGTCGATACCAACAATAGCGTATTCAATTCCAGCTTTTCACCGTCGGCCAGTCAGCTCGATACCAATGAAGTTGATCCGGTGGCCGAGGCCGATGTGTATATCGCTTATGGTCGCGATGCGCAGGCCGAAGAGATTCTGAAGGAGGCGCTGCGCACGCAGCCAGACCGCCATTCGGTGCGTGTCAAACTGCTGGAGATTTACTCGAATCGCAAGGACTTGCGCGCATTCGAGGTGCTGGCAACCGAGTTGTACGGCCTGACCAAGGGCGAAGGCGACGAGTGGGCACAAGCCGCTTCCATGGGGGCGGCGATCGATCCGAACAATCCGCTGTATGCCGGCGGCAAGGTTACTGTAGAGTCCGATTCCGCGCCCGCTGCCGGCATGGTTGCACCAACCCAGCCGCTGGAAGATCAGGGCCTGGCCACGCTGTTAGCAACCACCCAGCCGGACGCGCCTAGCGAAGAAATAAGCTCGCTCGAAACGGATACCTCCTACTTCAACAATTCCGCGCTAGGGGCCGACGCGCCGCTTGAGCTCCCGCAGGAGACACCGGAGCCGGAACTGCCGACCGCGAAGGCGGATTCAAACGATCTTGACTTTGACTTGGACGGCTTGGATCTCGCGAAGGTCCCGAACACGATTCCGCATCCGGCGCCGGCCGAGCCTTCGGCCGATCTCGCGTCGATCGATTTCGACTTCCTCGACGAACCGGCCAAGCCGGTCGAAGCGGCCCCGGAGCCGGTGCCGCAATCTGAACCGGAATCGCTGGCCGACCTGCAACTCGATCCGATTCCGCCAATCGCTGATCTCGAGTTCCAGGCACAGGAGGAAGCCGCCGCGAAGGACGCGCCGCTGGAATTGCCTTCGGAAGAAAGCGCCGCGCTGGATATCGGCATTCCGAACTTGCCCGAAGTGCCGGCTGCTTCGCACGCGCAGGCGGAACCGGAGTCTCCTGCCGAGCCCGAGTCGCTGGATTTCGACCTGTCCGGGATTAATCTCGACCTGAATCCAGGTGAATCGAATGCCGCGCCCGAGCTCGCCATGGAGTCGTTCGACGAACTGCCGTCGCTGGATCTGAATACGACGTCGGTCGACGCCGAGATGGCGACCAAGCTGGATCTGGCGATTGCCTATCGCGAGATCGGCGACAAGGAAGGCGCGCGCGAACTGCTGGACGAAGTCATGAAAGGCGGTTCGCCCGAGCAGAGCGAAAAGGCGAAATCGCTGTTGCTGGAACTCGCATAGTCCGGACACTCAACCATAAACGGGCGCGACGCAATGCGGGCGCCCGTTTTGTTTTTTACGAATTCATAGCGGAGCCGACTTGAAACGCATTGTGCTCGGAGTCCAATACGACGGAACACCATGGCGCGGATGGCAGACCCAGCCGGGTGGAGGAACCGTGCAGGACACGCTGCAAGGCGCGCTCAGGAAGTTCACCCTGACCGACATCGCCACCACATGCGCCGGACGCACCGACGCGGGCGTTCACGCTCTCGAGCAGGTGGTGCACTTCGATACCGGACTCGATCGCGAACTGTTTTCCTGGGTGCGTGGGGTCAATGCATTCTTGCCACCTTCTATTGCGGTGCGATGGGCCTGCGAAGTGCCGCACGGTACTCCGGATGATTTTCACGCGCGTTTTTCCGCGGTTGCGCGCACCTATCATTATGTGATCTACAACCATCCGGTGCGCTCGCCTCTGCTGGCGGGCAAGGCCGGATGGGTGTTCCGTCCGCTGCGGGTCGAGCCGATGCGTGAAGCAGCGCGACACTTGCTGGGCACCCATGACTTTTCGTCATTTCGCGCGGCTGAATGCCAAGCCAAATCGCCGGTCAAAACCATGCATGACATCCGCATTGAACGTCAGGGTGACATTGTTGTCGTTACTTTGCGCGCCAATGCATTCCTGCACCACATGGTGCGCAATATCGTCGGCTCGCTGATCGTGATCGGCAACGGCAACCAGGCCCCGTTGTGGATGAAAGAGATACTCGAGTGCCGCGACCGCAGTCGCGCGGCGCCGACTTTCATGCCCGACGGCCTGTATCTGGCCCGGATCGATTACGATGCAAAATGGGCCCTGCCGCACGACGCCGTCAATCCGTTGCCATGGGCTTCAACCACGCTCCCGGCCCACGCCTGAGGCGCCGCAATTCAATTTGAGCAACCTTGATGAATTCCCGCACCCGAATCAAAATTTGCGGCTTGAGCCGCGTCGAGGATGTCCAGACCGCCGTTGAAGCCGGTGCCGACGCGATCGGCCTCGTGTTTTATGCAAAAAGTCCACGCTATGTGGAGCCTGATGCGGCTTCGCGCCTGATTGCGGCGCTTCCGCCATTTGTCACGGTCGTTGGCCTCTTCGTGAATGCCACGCCACGGCAAGTGCAGGAAATTGTTGCCCACGCTCCCGTTTCCCTGCTGCAGTTTCACGGCGACGAGACAGTTGACCAATGTTGCGAAGCGGCCCGATCGGTAAATCGGCCGTTTACCCGCGCGTTCCGCGTTTCGGCCGATATGAGGGGCGCCGATTTGCTAAAATACGAGCAAAATTATCGTGACGCCAGCAACTTGTTCAGCGGATTGCTGCTCGATGCATTCGTGGATGGTTATGGCGGCGGTGGAAAGGTTTTCGATTGGTCTCTCATTCCAAAAGAGCTCGCGCCTCGGGTCGTTTTAAGTGGTGGCTTGAGCGTGCAAAACGTAACTGAGGCGGTCCGGCAGGTGCGCCCGTATGCAGTCGATGTCAGCAGTGGCGTCGAAATGGCCAAGGGCATCAAGAATCCCGCCCGGATCGCCGAGTTCATCCGCGCAGTACGTCAGGCGGATTCATCACTGGATGAATAGAAGAGAACGATCATGAAAGAACTGAACCCGCTCGAGAACTACGCCGAGCGTCAATCTGTGCAGAACACGGCAATTCAGCAAGCCGCGCGCTACAACCTCCCGGATTCGAGGGGGCATTTCGGCCCATATGGCGGCAGCTTTGTTTCTGAAACGCTAACCCACGCGCTGACTCAGCTGAAGGAAGGCTATGCGCACTACCGCAATGATCCGGACTTCCTCGCTGAATTCGACAACGAGCTGAAGCATTTCGTCGGTCGCCCCAGCCCGATTTATCACGCCAAGCGCTGGTCGGAAATGATGGGCGGCGCACAAATCTATTTCAAGCGCGAAGACCTCAACCATACCGGCGCGCACAAGATCAATAACGTGATCGGCCAAGCTTTGCTCGCCAAGCGCATGGGCAAGCCGCGCGTGATCGCCGAAACCGGCGCCGGCCAGCACGGCGTGGCGACTGCCACGATCTGCGCGCGCTTCGGACTCGAATGCGTGGTCTACATGGGGGCCGAGGACGTCAAGCGCCAGGTGCAGAACGTGTACCGGATGGAGCTGTTGGGCGCCCGGGTGGTACCGGTCGAGTCCGGCTCGAAGACGCTGAAGGATGCATTGAACGAAGCGATGCGCGACTGGGTCACCAATGTCGAAAATACCTTCTACATCATCGGCACCGTGGCCGGTCCGCATCCTTATCCGATGATGGTGCGCGATTTCCAGTCGGTGATCGGCAAGGAGTGCCTGGTCCAGATGCCGGAAATGGCGGGGCGACAGCCGGATTATGTGGTCGCCTGCATCGGCGGCGGTTCGAACGCGATGGGCATTTTTTATCCGTACATCGATTACAAGGACGTGCAGCTGGTCGGCGTCGAGGCCGCAGGCGAGGGGCTGGAAACCGGCCGGCATTCGGCTTCGCTGATTGCCGGCTCACCGGGCGTCTTGCATGGCAACCGCACTTATCTGCTGCAGAATGAAGACGGACAGATCATCGAAACGCATTCGGTGTCGGCAGGCCTGGATTATCCGGGCGTCGGCCCCGAGCATGCATACCTGAAGGATTCCGGGCGAGCGCAATACGTATCGATCACGGATGACGAAGCGATTGAGGCATTCCACAATTGCTGCCGCATCGAAGGCATCATTCCGGCGTTGGAATCCAGTCATGCGCTGGCCTATGCAGCCAAGTTCGCGGCAACTCTGCCGAAAGACAAGATCGTCCTGGCGAATTTGTCCGGACGTGGCGACAAGGATATGCATACCGTGGCCGAGCGTATGAAGAAACAGTTCTGAGCCTAGACGGCCGCATACAACACGTTACAAGCAGGTGCCGTTCCGGTGGAGGCCGGAGCGGCGCAAAGAAAGCGAATCCAAGGCGAACCGCCCATGTCCCGAATCCAATCCGCATTGTCTGCCCTGGCAGAGAAAAACAAAAAAGGCCTGATCCCGTTCATTACTGCAGGCGATCCCGATCCCGAATTGACCGTACCGTTGATGCATGCGCTGGTAGCAGGCGGTGCCGACATCATCGAACTCGGCGTGCCGTTCTCGGACCCGATGGCAGATGGCCCGGTGATTCAACGTGCATCCGAACGGGCGTTGGCCAATGGCGTTGGGATGTGCCATGTTCTTCAGTTCGTGCGCGAATTCCGCAGCACAAACCAGACCACGCCGGTTGTCCTGATGGGCTACGCTAACCCGATCGAACACATGGGGGCGGATGCATTCATCGCTGCGGCGAAACAGGCGGGCGTCGATGGCGTGCTGGTGGTGGACTATCCGCCGGAAGAGTGCGAAGAGTTTGCAGCACGCATGAAGGAAAACGGATTGGATCCGATTTTCCTTTTGGCGCCGACTTCAACCGACGAGCGCATCGAGCAGGTTGGAAAAATTGCAAGTGGCTATGTGTATTACGTGTCCCTGAAAGGGGTGACCGGTTCGGGTCATCTGGATCTGGATGCCGTGGCACAGAAAATTCCGGCGATCAAGAAGCATGTGCAAGTCCCCGTCGGAGTCGGCTTTGGTATTCGCGACGCGGCAACGGCGAAAGCGATTGGATCGGTTTCCGATGCAGTGGTGATCGGCAGCCGTATCATCCAGGAACTGGAAAATACGCCGCGCGAACACGCGGGGGAAGCAGTACGCGCTTTCATTTCCGGAATCCGCAAGGCGCTGGACGAATAATTGACTAATATGAAGCTGCGCCGTCGCAACGCATTATTGGCGTAAGGCAAGGCGAGCTGTACAATGCGGCAACCAAAAAAGTGAGAAGAGGTCACGATGAGCTGGCTTGAAAAACTGCTTCCCCCGCGCATCCAGCGTTCCGAGTCGGCGCAGCGCAAATCCGTGCCCGAAGGGCTCTGGGTCAAATGCCCGTCCTGCGAGGCCGTACTTTACCGTACGGACCTGGAGTCCAATCTCCATGTCTGCCCGAAATGCGATCATCACATGCGCATCCGTGCGCGCGAGCGTTTGGATGCGCTGCTCGATGCCGGCGGGCGCTACGAGATCGGACAGGAAGTGCTGCCGGTCGATTCGCTGAAATTCAAGGACAGCAAAAAATATCCGGATCGCCTGAAGGATGCGCTGGAAGGAACCGGCGAAACCGATGCAATGGTAGTCATGGGCGGCGCGATCATGACGCTGCCAGTCGTCGTGGCCTGCTTTGAATATGAATTCATCGGCGGCTCGATGGGCTCGGTAGTGGGCGAGCGCTTCGTGCGCGGCGCGCAGGCGGCGCTCGAGCAAAAAGTGCCGTTCATCTGCGTCACGGCCACCGGCGGCGCCCGCATGCAGGAAGGCTTGCTGTCGCTGATGCAGATGGCGAAAACTACTGCGATGCTGACCAAGCTGTCCGAGAAAAAGCTGCCGTTCATCTCGGTGCTGACCGACCCGACCATGGGCGGCGTGTCCGCTTCGTTCGCCTTCATGGGCGATGTCGTGATCGCGGAGCCGAAGGCGCTGATCGGCTTTGCCGGCCCGCGCGTGATCGAGAACACGGTGCGCGAGAAACTGCCGGAAGGCTTCCAGCGCGCGGAATTCCTGGTGCAAAAAGGCGCCGTCGACATGATCGTCGACCGCCGCAAGATGCGCGAGGAAATCGCCCGCTTGCTCGCATTGTTGCAGAACCAGCCGGCCGAAGTGCTGGCCTGATTCTCCCGCCGTGCAAACATGGCCCGGACTATCCCAGGTCCGGGCTTTTTAGTTTTTAGCGTAGGTTTTCAGTCATGCAGAATCTTCCCACCACCTTGGCCGACTGGCTTTCCACTCTTGAAACCATGCATCCGAAGGCCATCGACATGGGCCTCGATCGCGTCAGGCAGGTCAAGGACAGACTGGATATCCATTTTGATTGTCCGGTCATCACGGTAGGGGGCACCAACGGCAAGGGGTCGACCTGCGCGATGCTGGAGTCGATCCTGATGCAGGCGGGCTACCGGGTCGGACTCTACACTTCGCCGCACTTGATCGACTTCAACGAGCGCGCACGTGTCAACGGCGAGATTGCATCGGACGAGGCGCTGATGGCGCAATTCGCGGCGGTTGAAGCCGCGCGTGGCGATATATCGCTGACTTATTTTGAGTTCACTACGCTGGCCATCCTGCGCCTGTTCGCGCAATCGCCGCTCGACGCGGTGATCCTGGAAGTCGGACTCGGCGGCCGGCTGGATGCGGTCAACGTGATCGATCCCGATGTCGCGATTGTGACCAGCGTCGATATCGACCATACCGAATATCTGGGCGATACGCGCGAGCAGATCGGCTTTGAAAAGGCCGGTATCTTCCGTCCGGGAAAAGCGGCGATTTGCGGCGATCCGGTGCCGCCCAAGTCTCTGGTCGACCATGCCGCCGCCATCGGCGCGGATCTCTGGCTGTTCGGGCGCGACTACAACTATTCCGGCGATAAGCAGCAATGGAATTTCGGCGGGCGTTCACAGCGTCGCAACTCGCTCGGGTATCCCAGCCTGCGCGGCGCCAATCAGTTGTTGAACGCGTCCGCCGCATTGGCCGCATTGGAAGCCTTGCGCAACCGGCTGCCGGTCGGTGCGCAAGAGGTGCGTAACGGCCTCGTGATGGTTGAACTGCCGGGACGCTTCCAGGTGCTGCCGGGACGTCCCAGCGTGATTCTCGATGTGGCGCACAATCCGCATGCGGCGGCCACGCTGGCGCAGAATCTCGACAACATGGGGTTTCATCGATACACCTACGCGGTATTCGGCGCCATGCATGACAAGGATATCGACGGCGTGATCGAGCAGTTGAAAGACCGCGTGGATCATTGGTACGTCACCGATCTACCGCTGCCGCGCGCGGCGACCGCCGAGCAGCTCAGGCAGCGTTTGCTGGGTGCTGGCGTTGTTCCGAGTACTGCCAGCGGTGCCGAAAAGACAATTGAGACCTTTTCATCACCGGCTGCGGCGTTTGCAAGCGCTCGGAGCAGGGCGGGCGAGAATGATAGAATTGCGGTTTTCGGATCTTTCCTGACTGTCGCTGGCGTGATGGAATTCAGGCGATCCGAGGGGCAGTCGGGAAAAGCGTGACAGTTTTTCAAGGCGGCTTTTGAATCTCATTGATGGACTATATTTTTATCGCATGAGCTTGTTCTCGTTCCTTCGCAAAAACAAGCAAGAGTCAGCTTCCGACGACAGCACCTTTTATTCGCGTGCCGAGGAAGAGTCGAACAAGATCCGCAGCCGCGGCAAGCGCGGTCAGACCACTCCAAGCAAGCGTTCCGAACAGGCAGATCCGGTTTTGCCGGAAAAGAAACGCGCGCGCCGCCGCCTGGTCGGCGCAATCGCGCTGGTACTGGCAGCCGTGATCGGTTTGCCAATGATCCTCGATTCCGAACCGAAGCCGGTAGCAGACGATATTTCGATCCAGATCCCATCCAGGGACAAGGCCGTGCCGGCTGCATCCGCCGGACAGACGGCCGCTGCGGTGGCTGTCGAGAAGGTTGCCGCCTCAGCTTCGCTCGACCCCAAGGAAGAGGAAGTGATCGATCCACCTTCTGCGGATGCAGCACCGCAAAAGCCTGATATGACTGAGGCTGCAGCCAAGCCCGCTGCCGCAAACAAGGTGGCGGCAGTGAACGCGCACCCGAAGGATGAGCCAGGCCAGGCAGAAGTCCCCAAGGCCAAGACGGCCGACAAGCCGCATGCGATGCCGCTGCCGGTTGCGAAAGCCGATGCGAAAATGGAAAGCAAGTCGACTGAAAAGAAGTCCGACGACTCGGCGCGCGTACAAGCTCTGCTGGATGGGAAACCGGATCCTAAGGCTGCAGAAAAAAAAGCGGGAAAATTTGTAATCCAGGTGGCGGCACTTGCGACCAAAGATAAAGTCGATGAACTGCAAACCAGGTTAAAAGGCGCCGGCATCAAGTCGTACACGCAAAAAGTGGCAACTTCGTCGGGTGACCGCATTCGCATTCGCGTCGGCCCGTTCACCAGCAGGGAAGAAGCGGACAAGATGCGCGCCAAGATCGTGAAGCTGGGACTGAACGGCACTGTCGTGCCGGCTTGATAATCCCTGACTGCCGTGACCATTTTCGACTACCTGGTGCTGTTCGTGCTGATCTGTTCGGTTGTCATCAGCATCTTGCGCGGACTGGTCAAGGAGATATTGTCGCTGCTCGGCTGGGTGGTGTCGTTCGTGGTCGCAAACGCGTATGGAGACGATCTCGCGAAACTATTGCCGGAGGTTATTCCCGGTGCGGTAACGCGCTTGATCGTTGCGTTCATCGTGTTGTTTATCGGCGTAAGATTGCTGATGAAATTGCTGACCATGGCCATCGAGGCGGCGATCAAGGCGAGCGGACTAACGCTGGCCGACCGCGGTCTGGGCGGATTGTTCGGTCTGGCGCGCGGTTTGGTGATCGTGCTGGCCGCCGTTCTATTGTGCGGCATGACGGCGGTTCCGCAACAGCCATTCTGGAAAGGCGCGGTATTGAGCCCGCTGGCGGAAACCGCGGCGCGCACCGTCAAGCCATTCCTGCCGGGCGATTTCGCCCGGTATGTACAGTTTTAGCTGCGGTCGCAATTGGCACTGCCTGCTTGTCTCGCCAGTCGGCCCGTGCATAAACAAGGTTTTGAGTTTTCGTTGAGGAGTCCACCATGTGTGGCATAGTTGGCGTTGTTTCCCATGGCCCCGTTAATCAGCTGATCTATGATGCGCTGTTGCTGTTGCAGCATCGCGGACAGGATGCGGCGGGCATTGCTACCAACCACGGCAATATGTTTTCCATGCACAAGGCGAATGGCCTGGTGCGCGACGTATTCCGCACTCGTAACATGCGTTCGCTGCCGGGTAATGCCGGTATCGGCCAGGTGCGCTATCCAACCGCCGGCTCCGACAGTGAAGCGGAGGCACAACCGTTCTACGTCAATGCGCCGTTCGGCATCATCCTCGCTCACAACGGCAATCTGACCAACTGGGAACAGCTCAAGAGCGAGATGTTCAAGAACGATCGCCGGCACATCAATACCGATTCAGATTCGGAAGTGCTGCTGAACGTGCTGGCGCATGAAATCCAGCAGGCTACTACCGGCTACTCGCTCGATCCGTCGGCATTGTTCAAAGCGGTCTCGGCGCTGCACAAGCGCGTGCGCGGCTCCTATGCGGTCGTGGCGCAAATCGCCGGCTACGGCCTGCTCGCATTCCGCGACCCGTACGGCATCCGCCCGTTGTGCATCGGTTTCAATGAAACCGATGCCGGACCAGAATACATGCTGGCGAGCGAATCGGTTGCGCTCGAAGGACTGGGCTTCCGCTTCCTGCGTGATGTGGTGCCTGGCGAAGCGATCTTCATCGACCTCGACGGCAAGCTCTACAACCAGCAATGTGCGGATAACCCGCTGCTGAGCCCGTGCGCATTCGAATTCGTCTATCTTGCGCGCCCAGACTCCGTGATCGACGGCGCATCCGTGTATGCGACACGCCTGAAAATGGGCGAATACCTGGCAGAGAAGATCAAGCGCCAACTCTCCACGGGAGACATCGACGTGGTGATGCCGATTCCCGACTCGTCGCGCCCCGCCGCGATGGAGCTCGCGCTGAAGCTCAATCTGGAATACCGCGAGGGCTTGATCAAGAACCGCTACATTGGCCGCACTTTCATCATGCCGGGCCAGGCGCAGCGCAAGAAATCGGTGCGCCAGAAGCTCAACACCATCAGCAGCGAATTCAAGGGCAAGAGCGTGCTGCTGGTGGACGACTCCATCGTGCGCGGCACCACCAGTCGTGAGATCGTGCAGATGGCGCGCGACGCCGGCGCGAAGCGCGTGATTTTCGCCTCGGCGGCGCCGCCCGTGAAGTATCCGAACGTGTACGGTATCGACATGCCGACGCGTAACGAACTGATCGCGCACGGCCGCAGCGACGAGGAAGTCTGTCGCGAGATTACCGCCGATGCGCTGGTGTATCAGGATATCGATGCGCTCAAACGTTCGATCTCGGACGTCAATCCCTTGCTCAAGAAGTTTGAGGCATCCTGCTTTGATGGCGTCTATGTAACCGGCGATATTTCGCGCGACTACCTCGACCGAGTCGAGCACGTGCGTAACAATCCGAAACCGGTCAGCGAAGATGCGGTGCGCTCGCAACTAAATCTGAATCTGGCCCGGGCCGACTGATCGCCTGCCGTGGCAATACCCAAGCCCGTTGCCTATTCAGGCGCGGGCTTTTTCATTGCCAGACTGTGCGGATGCCTGAATCTTTTGTATTCCCCGCATTTTGCGCTACGATAGGATTTGCGCCGATTTGCATCTGCTTGCGGGCGCCAGGGTGCAGTCCCACAACAAATGCCGCTAAAAGGGAAACAAATTCATTAACCCGTTTAGCGCAAGCTGAACGGGTTTTTTATTCATCATGACTGACTCAAAGAAATACGGTTTCACCACCACCATCCTGCACAGCGACCGGCAAAAGCCGATCGAGCATGGCTCCTTGCACAAGCCGATCCACATTTCCGTCACCTTCGGGTATCGCGATGCGCGCGAACTGGCTTCCGTCTTTCAGGGCAAGCAGCCCGGCTACCGCTATGGGCGCCAAGGGAATCCGACCGTGTCGGCGCTGGAAGACAAGGTCACGAAGATGGAGCAGGGACTGGCGACCATCTGCTTTTCCACGGGGATGGCGGCGATCGGCGCTCTGGTGCAGGGGCTGTTGCGCAAGGGCGACCATGTGGTGTCGTCCTCGTTCTTGTTCGGAAATACCAACAGCCTGTGGCAAACAGCAAATGCGCTAGGCATTGACGTATCAATGGTCGATGCGACCGATGTGAAAAACGTCGAAGCCGCATTGACACCGGCCACGCGCTTGGTATTTGTCGAAACCATTGCCAATCCGCGTACGCAGGTGGCCGATTTGAAACGCATCGGACAGTTGTGCCGTGACCGCGGCATTCTTTACGTGGTCGACAACACGATGACCTCGCCCTATCTGTTCCGCCCCAGGATGGTCGGTGCCAGCCTGGTGGTCAATGCGTTGACCAAGTCGATCGGAGGTCATGGCAATGCACTGGGCGGCAGCCTCACCGATACCGGCCTATACGACTGGAACAAGTTCCCGAATATCTACGACAGCTACAAGCGGTACGCGTCTTCGCAGTGGGGCATGGCGCAAATCCGCGCAAAAAGCCTGCGCGACTTCGGCGGTACCTTGGGGCCGGAAGCGGCACATCACATCGCGGTGGGAGCCGAAACCATGGCGTTGCGCATGGAGCGCGAATGTGCCAACGCGCTGGCGCTTGCGCAGATGCTGGAGGCCGACGAACGCGTGGCTGCCGTTTACTATCCCGGATTGCCGTCGCATCCGCAGCATAAACTCGCCAAGGAATTATTCGGCGCATTCGGCAGCCTGTTCAGTTTCGAGTTGAACGACAAAATCGATTGCTTCGATTATCTGAATCGCCTGAAGCTTGCTATCCCGGCGAGCAATCTCGGTGACACCCGCACCTTGGTCATTCCGGTGGCGCACACCATCTTCTACGAAATGGGGGCGGATCGCCGCGCCAGCATGGGGATTGCCGAATCGCTTATCCGCGTGTCGGTGGGTATCGAAGATACGGCAGATTTGCTTGAGGATTTTCAGCAAGCGCTCGCCGTTTAAATGTGTTGCTGTACTGAAATTTCCTAATAAAAACAATTCGCTGCGGAAATTGGAATGTGGCTAAAATACGCGGGTGATTGATCCCCAGTAAGGAGTGCGTATGGCACGGCCCGAGAAGGTCCGCCTCGGCGAAATTTTAGTGCAGCAAAAGTTGCTGTCTGAAGAGCAACTGCAGTTTTCCCTTGGCGAGCAAAAGCGGACCGGCCGCAAACTCGGACGCGTGTTCATTGAAAACGGCTTCGTCACCGAAGAGCAGATTTCCGGCGCGCTTGCCAAGCAGCTCAGCATTCCTTACATTAACCTCAAGTTTTACAATGTCAATCCGGAAGTCGTTCGCCTGCTGCCGGAAACCCAGGCACGACGCTTTCGCGCCATCGCACTGGAAGACCGCGGAGCGACGCTACTGATCGGGCTGGCGGATCCCACCGATCTGTTCGCCTATGACGAGATATCCCGCTCGGTAAAGCGCAGTATCGATATCGCTGTCGTCAATGAAAGCGAACTGCTGCAGACGATCGACCGGCTGTATCGCCGTACCGAGGAAATCACCGACTTTGCACGCGAACTGGAGCAGGACCTTGGCGACACCTACGTCGACTTCGGCGGTTTGGGAGGCACGCCCGGCATTGAGGAAGCGCCGGTCGTCAAGCTGCTGCAATCCGTGTTTGACGACGCAACGCAAGTGCGCGCATCGGATATCCACATCGAGCCGCAGGAAGGCCGCCTGCAAATCCGCTTCCGCATTGACGGCGTGCTGCATCTGCAAACCGAGGCGGACATCAAGATTGCGCCGGCACTGGCGCTGCGCCTGAAGCTCATGTCCGGCCTTGATATCTCCGAAAAGCGCCTGCCGCAGGACGGCCGCTTCGCGATCAAGGTGAAGCAGAATCAGGTGGACGTGCGTATCTCGACCATGCCCACGCAATATGGCGAATCGGTCGTCATGCGTCTGCTGAATCAGAGCGGCGGCGCGCTCAAGCTCGATTCGATCGGCATGCCGCCCAACATGGTGAAGCGCTTTCGCGCCATCCTCCAGCGTCCGAACGGTCTGGTGCTCGTCACCGGCCCGACCGGCAGCGGTAAAACCACGACCTTGTATGGCGCGCTATCAGAACTGAATAGCACGGAACGAAAACTGATTACCGTCGAAGATCCGGTGGAATACCGGTTAGCCGGGATCAACCAGGTGCAGGTAAACGAGAAGATTGAACTGACGTTTGCCCGCGTGCTGCGTGCTGCGCTGCGCCAGGACCCGGATGTGGTGCTGGTGGGCGAGATGCGCGACCAGGAAACGGCGCAGATCGGCATGCGCGCCGCACTCACCGGTCACCTTGTGCTGTCGACGCTGCACACCAATGATGCTGTCAGCACGCCGGTGCGATTACTCGACATGGGAGTGCCCCGGTATATGGTGGCAACCTCACTGCAGGCAGTGCTGGCGCAGCGATTGGTCCGCGTGATTTGCGAAAGCTGCGCCGAGCCCTATGCCCTGAAGCCCACCGAGGCGGAGTGGCTGAAGTCGGAACTCGGTGACACGGTCAGCCAGCGCAAGTACATGCATGGACGAGGTTGCACTCATTGTAACGGCACTGGATTTCGCGGCCGCACCGGCGTCTATGAAATGCTGGAAATGACCGAGGCGGTCGCGGACGCCGCCAATCACCATGATCCCGCGCATTTCATGAAAATTGCTGAAGCGCAGATGGCTGGCCAAACCCTGCGACGGCATGCAGTCGCGCTAGTGGTAGCTGGCAGGACCACGGTCGACGAGGCCATGCGCGTCAGCAATCAGTTTGATGATTGACGCTGGTTCGATGAATCGCTTTCGCAGGAATTAACGTGCCATATTTCGCATACAAGGGACGCAACGCGCGCGGCGAACTGCTGCAAGGCGTGCTGGAAAGCGCCGACAGCGGCGGGGTGGCTGATCAACTGTTCAGCACTGGCGTGACGCCAATTGAAATCGTCGCGACCTCGAAGCCGAAGATGGACGGCGCGGATAACTGGTGGACGAAACTGACAGAGCCGAAAATCCGGCCAATCGACGTGCAGCTATTCAGCCGCCAACTCCACACGCTCCTGAAAGCCGGCGTTCCCATCATGCGCGGCTTAGGCGGACTGCAGGAGTCCGCCATCAACAAGTCCTTTGGAAGAGTGGTGAAGGACTTGCGCGAGTCGCTCGACGCCGGCCGCGAACTGTCGGCTGCGATGCGCCGCCATCCCGACGTGTTTGGTCCGTTTTACCTGAGCATGGTGCGTGTCGGCGAAACGACCGGACGCATGGACGAAATCTTCCTGCGTCTGTTCGATCAGCTCGAATTCGAGCGCGACATGCGCGAACGCGTCAAGACGGCGATGCGTTATCCGATGTTCGTCGTGATCGCAATGACAATTGCGATTGCGGTCATCAACTTGTTTGTCGTCCCGGCGTTCGCGAAGGTATACGCGGGTTTTAATGCCGAGCTCCCGTTGATGACCCGTGTATTGATTGCATCATCCAATTTCACGATCACGTACTGGCCGCTGATGCTCGCCGCAATTATCGGTGCGGCGTTTGGATTCCGGACCTACGTCGCGACGCCGAAGGGCCGGTTCCAGTGGGACAAGATCAAGCTGCGCCTTCCGATTGTTGGAAAGATCATGCTCAAGGCGGCGCTATCGCGCTTTGCGCGCAGCTTCGCGTTGTCCGCTAAGAGCGGCGTACCGATCGTGCAGGGGCTGAACGTCGTGGCGCAGACGGTCGACAATGCCTATATCGCCAGCCGCGTCGAGCAGATGCGCGACGGCGTGGAGCGCGGCGAAAGCATTCTGCGCACTGCGGTCGCCAGTGGGGTGTTTACCCCGGTTGTGTTGCAGATGGTCGCGATCGGCGAAGAAACTGGCGAAATCGACGATCTGATGGACGAGATCGGGGCCATGTATGAGCGGGAGGTTGATTACGAGCTGAAGACCCTGTCGTCGCAGATCGAGCCAATTCTGATCGTCGGCCTCGGTATTCTGGTGCTGATTCTCGCGCTCGGCGTGTTCCTGCCGATCTGGGATCTGGGCAAGGCGGCGATGCACAAGTGAGCCGACTTATGGATGCCCGGCGCGTGCGCCGCCACCAACACGGCTTTTCGCTGCTCGAACTGGTGGTGGCAATAAGCCTGATTGCGATTCTCGCGGCCGCCCTTCTGGAGCGGCTGCGGTTTTATCAGGAAGCGGCGGAAAAGGCTAATGTCGAGTACACCATCAGCGCCCTGAAAAGCGCATTACGCGTGCAGATGGCGGCCATGATGGTGGAGGGGCGGGTGCAGGACTACGACCAGCTTGAACATCAGAATCCGATCGACTGGCTGGACGAAAAGCCGCGCAATTTCTCGTTTGGTGTGCCTGCTGTCGTCGCCGCCTGCAAGGGGTGCTGGTCATACGATGCGGCCAGTCGCACACTCACCTATTGGCCCGCGCGTGGCGAATACCTGCAACCGGACAGCGGGGGGCAAAAGCGTATTCGCCTGCGGGTGAATACGCTACGTGATATCGCCAGCAACGATGTCGACGCGAGAGGGGGAAAGCCGATCATGCGTGTCGTCCTGGAAGTAGTCGAGCCTTATTCCTGGCTTCTTTGAAATTATTGCTGATGAGCAACGTGGCGTGATATGCACAGCTGACGAAAAAATGCACTACAAAAAATCATCATTCCATAGATTTTTTGAGCTATGTCTATATAATTCCCTACAAGCAAACGTTGTTTCTAACTTTAACAATTACACAAAAAACAAATGCGTGTCAGACAAGCTGGTTTTACTTTAATTGAATTGGTGGTGGTCATCACCATTCTCGGCCTGTTGACAGCGATCGCCTTGCCGCGGTTTGCCGCTCTTCAGACGGATGCTCGTATTGCAAAGATGAATGGGGCGTTGGCTTCAATCAAGGCCGCGGCCACGCTGGCGCATGCGCTCCAGTTGGCCCAGAACTTGGCAGTTAATACTTCGGTGACGATGGAAGGTCCGGCTGGCAATATCGCCATGGCTAACGGTTATCCGACCTCGGCGCTGGCCTCGATTGGCCGTGCAGCAGGCTTGGTAGACGACGCAGGAAATGCAATTCCAGGCTATGTGCCGCAGACCAATTCGACTGTATTCACAGTCTATCCCGACGCACAACATCAGAACTGTTCCGTGACTTACACAGTGCCGGACGGATCGAATACTTTTGCGCCGACTTACAGTAGCACCAATCTGACTACGACAAATTGTCAATAAACTTGCATTTTTTCAATAATTAATTTTTTGACTGCCCTGAGGGAGGAAATAGCATGAACAAGCAACAGTCCGGTTTTACCCTGATCGAATTGGTCGTGGTAATTGTGATTTTGGGCATTCTGGCGGCAACGGCATTGCCGAAATTTGTTGATCTGAAGTCGGACGCAGAAGCTTCTGCGATGAAGGGGGTTGCCGGTGCTGTGACTTCGGCGTTTGCGGTGAACTACGCCGCTCGCATGGCAAATAGCACCAAGGGTGTTGCCGTTAGTGGTGCGTCGGTGAGCCTTAATGGTACTGCTGCTACCGATTTGATGCCCCAAATCATGGCTGGTGGCTTGCCTTCCGGATATTCGTTCTCGCCTGCTACTGCTGCTTGTGGAACCGGTAACTCTGCAGGTGCGGCGGTCAATGTTACCCTGTCAAACGCTAGTCTATCGAGCAATAACTCGGCAACTGCCACTCTCGTTTGCACTGGCTGATCGCAGCTCGGGTAGTTATGAGGCGCGTTGCATCTGACCGATGCGATGCGCCTTTCATTTTTTAGGTTGGAAAATTCATGGGAAAAACACAAGGCCGGGTTCAGGCAATCAGTGAAAAGCTTTGTGAGGAATTCCTACGCGCTGTACCGCTTCACCCCGCCAAGCTCAAGCGCGGGAAGAAACTCTCCGAAAGCGAAATCCAGGCATTTTCGGAGGCGGCTTTGAAAGACTTTTATGAAGTCGCGCGCAGCGAAAGGCAGCGCCACCGGCTCGGTGTGATCGGACGCGCGCGCGTCGCGTTCGGCCTGCAACAGCGACTGCTGCAAGCCGGTTATCCGGCGCCGCTCGTAAAACAGGTTCTCTTTGCAATGTTGGCAACCGTCTTTGTCGGCTGAGCATTGGTCTTGTTGCGTTCATTGCGATGAAAGGGCAGGTATCCGTGTTTAGTCGCCTCGGTAGTGCGTTGTGGTTTTATTTAGGTCATTGGCTGGACCGCAAAGGCTTGGTTTCACTTGCCGAGTCCTCCTATCGAAACGGTGGCGGCAGCGACGGCAAGAGCGCTGCGGAAGCCAGCTTTCGCCTGAGCCAATTGATGCTTGCCAAGGGCTGCAATCGCGAGGCGGCGGATATCTGCGAACAAGCTCTGCGGCTTCATCCTTCTCATGCGAAGCTCTGGTGCGCGCTGGGCGCTGCGCACAGGCGGTTGGCGCAGATGGACGCGGCGCGCGCCGCCTATGAGCATGCCGTCGAGCTTGATCCGGGCTACGCGCAAGCCTGGTGCAACATTGGTGAATGGCTACTGGTCAAGGGCGAACTGTCCGCCGCATTGGAAAAGTTCCAGCAGGCGCTGAGACTCGAGCCGCGCCTGCTGGAAGCACTGAACAATCGAGTCGCCGTGCTCTACGAGCTGGGACGGTTTGCTGACGCCGAAGCGGCGGCCCGGCTGGCAATCGAGATCCATCCCGACAAGGCGGCCCTGCATGTCAATCTCGGCAATGTGCTGCTGCATTCGGCCAAGGCTCGTCCGGCGATCAAGGCGTTTCGCAAGGCGCTCGAATGCGATCCGATATGTGCCGAAGCGCACCTGAATCTGGCGATGCTGCTGGGAGAAACGTATCGGCTGGCAGAGGCGCTGAGCTTCATCGAGCACGATATCGCCGTCAAGGGCGAGAGCGCGCAACGCCTCGCATCGCTTGCTCTCGCCCAGTACTCCAAGGGCGATTTACCTGCCGCCGAAGCGACGTGCAAAAAGACCTTGGTGATGCAGGCCAATAACGTTTCCGCGCTGATCACGCTCGCCAGCTGCAATAGCGCTCGCGGCGACCATCACGAATCGATACGTCTATATCAGCAGGCAATGGCAGAAAATCCTGAAATGCCGGCGATCTATTCGAATATCGCGTTCAATTCCACCTACGTGCCCGACATATCCCCCGCGGAAGTCTTTGACTACCACCGCGAGTGGGCCGCGCGTTTCGAAAAGACCGTCGACAAGCCTGCCTACAGCTTTGAGCAAGGTAGGCAGGCCGGACGCCCCTTGCGAATCGGCTATGTCTCTGGCGACTTCGGTACGCATCCAGTCGGCTTCCTGCTGCGCGACGTGATGCGTCATCACAACCGCATGGAATTCAGCATCCATTGTTATTCCATGATGCGCAGCAGTGACGACATCACGGTGGCAATACGTGAGCATGCCGACTCCTGGGTTGATGCACTGCTGATGAGCGACGACGAGCTGGCCGAGCGCATACACGAGGATAGAATCGATATCCTGGTTGATTTGTCCGGCCATACTGCCTATAACCGACTGCCGGTCTTCGTGCGCAAGCCCGCGCCGGTCCAAGCCACTTGGATTGGCTATTTCCATTCAACCGGACTGGAAAGCATCGATTACTTCATTACCGATCCCTATACGACGCCAGCCGACAGCGGGCAATTGTTTTCCGAAACACCGGTCTGGCTGCCGCACTCGCGCTTTTGCTATTCGCCGCCAGATTATGCCCCTCCGGTTGCTTCCTCGCCCGTGCTCGAACGCGGCAACATCACTTTCGGATGCTTCAACCGTGCTGAAAAGCTAGTGGAACCAGTGATCGCGGCGTGGGCCCTGATAATCAGGACGGTGCCAGGCAGCCGTTTGCTGCTGAAGGCCAGTGCGTTCGAAAATCCGCAGGTGTGCGATGAACTGCGCAGCCGCTTCATCGCTCATGGTCTTGAGAGCGAACGGCTGGAATTGCGTGGCCGTTCCTCGCATCGCGACATGCTGGAGCAATATGGTGAGGTCGATATCGCACTCGACCCGTTCCCGTTCAACGGCGGTATGACCACGCTCGAAGCGCTGTGGATGGGCGTTCCGGTGGTGACGTTGGCTGGTAGCGGCGTAGTGTCGCGCCAAACGACTTCGGCGCTGGCCAATATCGGCGTCACGGAACTGATTTTCGACGACCTCGATGGGTATATCAAGGGCGCGGCAGCGCTAGCCAGTGATGTAGAACGTTTGAGCCGGTTGCGGCAGGAGATGCGTGCGCGCATGGCGAACAGCCCGTTGTGCCAGGCTGACCAGTTCACTCACGACCTGGAAGCGCTGTACCGCCGCATGTGGCAGGCTTGGTGCCGCGGAGAAAAGCTCGGCACCGAAATCGTGCCTGGATCCCCGGTAGCCAGGAAAACCGTGCTGCATGTCGGCTGCGGCGGCTCCGACATTCGCTCGCTGCCGCAGATGTTCCAGAGGCGCTGGCAAGAGATACGCCTGGACATCGACCCGCAGGCTAAGCCCGACGTGGTCGCTAGTATGCTGGATATGGCGCCGATTGAAAGCGCGAGCGTGGATGCATTGTATTCCTCGCACAACATCGAGCATTTGCATCCACACGAGGTCGAGGTCGCGCTCAAGGAATTTAAACGCGTGCTCAAGCCCAATGGAGTGCTGGTGCTGACCTGCCCGGACCTGCAATCGGTCTGTGCGCTGGTTGCCGCTGACAAACTGGAAGACGTGGCGTACGAATCTCCTAGCGGGCCGATCGCGCCGATCGACATCCTTTATGGTTATCGCAAAGCCATGGCGAAGGGTAATCTTTACATGGCGCACAAGACCGGATTCACTGCACGCAGCCTGAAGCGGGCACTGGTCGAGAGCGGTTTCGAGACCACGATCGTTGAACAGGATGGGCATTACAACCTCTGGGCGTTGGCTTATCCGCAGGCGGTCGAAGCCAAGCGCGTCGAGGAAGACAGGAAGCTGTGCTTCTCGAAGTGGCTCGCAGAACCTGTCGCGCAAGCTTTCGGGAAATTGCAGGCTGTTGCCTAGGACAGCATACGGCACCTCTCGGGGCAGGGCTGCCGTAATTACGATAATGTCGAGCGGCGATGATGCGTACAAGAACAAGGGGCTTCACACTAGTTGAGCTGATCGGCGTGATGGTGACTATCGCCATCCTTGCCGCTGTCGCGCTGCCGCGTTTTTTCGAACGTTCTGCCTTCGAGGCGCGCGCCTTTTCCGACCAGACCCTAGCCATGCTGCGCTACGCGCAGAAAGCAGCGATCGCGCAGAGGCGTACAGTTTGCGTCACCTACAGTGCCGTTGGCACTGTCCCCGCGACGGTGACGCTAACCATCGCAAAGAATTTCGGTGGTGCCTGCGACACTGATCTGAGTGGGCCAAATGGGGCTGCACCTTACAAGATCACGGCACCATCCGGCGTCGCCTTCAGCACGCTCACGCCGGCCAGCACCAGCAGCTCTTTCAACGCGCTTGGGCAACCGGATGCGGCGCGCACTATCCAGGTGAGCGGAGCGCAGAACGCGATCAAAATCGAACAGGAAACCGGCTATGTGCACTGACAGCCGCTCCTTGCGCCGTATGGCGGGCCTGACCCTGATCGAGCTGGTGTTCTTCATCGTTATCGTCAGCGTCGCGGTCGCCGGGGTGCTATCGGTCCTCAATGTGACGGCAAGGCGCAGTGCTGATCCGCAGCTTCGCAAGCAGGCAATCGCTATTGCCGAGGCGCTGCTTGAAGAGGTGGAAACAATGCCGTTCACCTACTGCGATCCGGACGATCCTAATGCCGGTACGGCTAACAGTTCCGACGATTGCTCGGCCGGCAATAATGAAGCCAGCCTGCCGCTGGGTGCGCAGGCGAACGCGGCGAGCGAAATGCGAGGGAGTCTGGATACGCCATTCGACAACGTGGCCGACTACAACGGTTTTACTATTCAGGGCGGCAACGCCGGCAGCGCCGACATCGGCGGCGTTGTATCCGTCCCGGCTGGTTACAATGCCAGCGTGGCGGTGGCGCAGGAAGCATTTGGGCCGACGGGCGTGCCCAGTCCGCAAGTCCCGGCGGTAGCGGCCCTGCGCATTACGGTCACCGTAACCTATAACGGCGGCAGCGACAGTATCGTGATGGAAGGCTACCGTGCCCAATACGCACCGAGGGCTACGCCATGATGCTTCATGTTTCTCGAAATTTGCGCGGTTTCACGTTGGTCGAGGCAGTCATCGTGATCGCCATCACAGGTGTTATCGCCGCCATCGTCGCGGTATTTATTCGCGCGCCGGTACAAAGCTATTTCGACAGCGCGGCGCGCGCCGCGCTGTCCGATGAAGCCGACACTACGCTGCGCCGCATGGCGCGCGACATCCGGCTGGCGCTGCCGAACAGCATACGAATCGACACCAGCGGCGTCTATTTCGAACTGCTGCTAACCGCCTCCGGCGGACGCTACCTAGCGGAAGAGGATGATCCTACCGCGGGTCAGATCCTGGACTTCAACAACACTGGTGCGCTGTCATTTGACGTGGTATCGACGGCGCCGACAATCACGGCAGGCAATTCGATCGTGGTCTACAACCTCGGTCCCGGCCTGGATCCGGCCAATGCCTATTGCGCCAGCGCTACCGGCTGCAATAACCGCGCGGTCGTGGCAAGCATCGCTGCCAGCCCGGATGTTCCGAATGCGACGCGAGTCAGGCTCTCGGCCAATCCATTCCTGAATGGATTGCGCTCGCCCAGCTTCCGCTTCCAGGTCGTCACGATGCCAGTGACCTACGGCTGCGCCGGGGGTACGCTGACGCGTTACTGGAATTATACGATCTCGGCCAGCCAGCCCACGCCGCCGAGCGACGGGCAGCATGCAGTGCTGGCGACGAACGTCAACTGCACCTTCTCCTATGCCCGCGCCAATGAGCGCTCCGGGTTGGTCGGGCTCGGCCTCACGATGACCGGCAAAGGAGATGCCGGCGCGGTGAGCCTGTTTCAGCA
This sequence comes from Noviherbaspirillum autotrophicum, assembly GCF_000818395.1. Taxonomy (GTDB): domain Bacteria; phylum Pseudomonadota; class Gammaproteobacteria; order Burkholderiales; family Burkholderiaceae_D; genus Noviherbaspirillum; species Noviherbaspirillum autotrophicum. The sequence goes on from NZ_JWJG01000028.1 coordinate 3,600,400, forward strand.
AGTACACGTGGATAACACGCCATGAGACCGCGAACGACAGTATGCATCTGCCAGCGTGGCTTCAGCCTGGTCAGCGCGATTTTCTTATTGGTCGTTCTGGCCGCGCTGGGAGCGGTAATCGCCCATATTTCCAGCGCCCAGCATACGAGTTCGGCACTTGACCTGCAGGGCGAGCGCGCCTACCAGGCCGCGCGCGCCGGTGTCGAATGGGGGCTCTATCGGCAACTGATCAACAATTCCTGTCAGGCCGGCCCGATCCCCTTCGTGCCGCCGGCGTCGACGCTGAGCGCATTCACGGTCTCGGTTACTTGCACGTCGACGAATTTTGCGGCCACGAGTACGGGCATCGCTGCGGTTCGTATCCAGGCCACCGCTTGCAACAAGCCCGTGAACGGAAATTGCCCGGGCGACGCCGGCGGAACCTATTACGTGGAGCGGCAGGTACAGGTGGATCTGGGTGGATGAGATCGACGGTTCGGTCGGATTGCCACCGATACAGACGCCAGGGAGAAGACTCGGCATGAACAAGAAAAAGCTGCATGAACTGATTTTATTTTTTGCGCTCGGCCTCGGTCTGCTATTCGCATGGCGCGCGGCGCTCGCCGATACCACGCCGACGCTGTACGACAGCTTTGCCGGCTATGTGAATTTCGTTGGCACGCAGAGGACGCTGCGCACTGCGGATAACAACACCAATGCCGCAGCACTCGTGAACGGGACCACGACTTCTAATGGCTCGGACCCGACGACGGCAACCCTTTCCGGGTTGCCCACTACCGGGACAACCATCCGCGCGGCCTATCTCTACTGGGCGGCATCGGGTAGCACGCCGGACTATACGGTGAAGTTTGAAGGCAACACGGTCACCGCCGACCGGAAGTACACGATCACGAATGCCGGCGGCACGTCTGGCCGAAACTACTTTTCCGGCGTGGCAGATGTGACCTCCGTGGTGGCTGGCAAGGGCAACGGAACTTACACGTTCTCCGGTCTGACGGCCAGTAACAGCAGTACCTGGTCCAGTAGTCAGACAGTGCTGGCCGGCTGGGCGCTGCTCGTGGTTTATGAAAATCCCAATACTGAGCGTTTCCGCGTACTGAACGTCTATGAAGGCTTCGCACCGTTTTTTGGCTCGAAAATTCCTCTGACGATCTCTAACTTCGTTGTTCCGTCCACCAATATCGACGGCAGACTCGCTCACCTGACCTGGGAAGGAGACGTGACGAATTCGACGTCGTCCAATGGCTTCAGCGAGCAGCTCACGTTCAACAACAACGTCCTGAGCGATTCCTACAATCCAATCGGCAACCAGTTCAACTCCGTCTCCACCATCCGCGCCGGCTACCCCGATTCCGTGTCGTACGGCATCGACTTCGATGCCTATAATGTCGGTTCCTACTTGACGCCGGGGGCGACCTCCGCATCTTCGGTCTACAGTTCGGGTGCAGACCTGGTGCTGCTATCGATGGAAGTCATGAGCGTCGCCAATGAGCCGGTGGCGGACCTTGGCGTCACACTGACACGCAACGATGTGCTGGTGCCCGGCCAGACTGCAACCTATACCGTCAATGTCCTCAGTAACGGCCCGAGCGTCGAGCCGGGACCGATCACAGTGAAGATCAGCCTGCCGAGCTCCCTCAGCTTCGTGGATGGGAGTGGCACAGGTTGGTCTTGCACGTCCACCGTGCAAAGCGGCACGACTACCGTGACCTGCACCTACAGCGGACCTTCGCTTGGTGTTGGGGCTTCCGCACAGCCGCTGACGCTGACGACCAGCGTGGCGCCGTCGGCATTCGCCGACACCGTTACGGTAGCGGTCACCTCGGCGCAGGGGACTACGTTCGACAATGACCAGACCAACAATAAGCCGTCGGACACTTACACTATCCCCACGCCGCCCTACGTCTTCACAGATAGGGCATGCACCAACGATATCGATTTTGGCGCATCGCAACCGTGCAAGCTGATCACTTGGTCCCCGCAGACGGCCGGGCAGGACTTGACTAATGTCTATATCACCGCGCTGGGCTCGACAGGCAGACCGACTCGGCTCAGCAGCAAAAATCCGACGACGGTGAACATGCAGTTCGCCTTGTCCTGCCATAATCCGACCACGCATGCCGGCGTGGCGGCGACCTTCAGCGCCGTCAGCGCAAGCCTGCCGACTTGCACCGCCAATGGCGCGACACCGACTGCATGGACGACTCAAACGGCGGGCATTATCTTCCCGGCCGGCTCGCCTTCTTCCAACGCCGGATACACGTTCAATTACGCCGATGTCGGCAAGGTCGAACTCTTCATGCGCGATAGCGCCAACACCAGCAAGATAGGCTCGAGCTTTCCCTTTGTCGTCAAACCGGCGGCATTCGCCTTGTCCGGCATTCAGCAAACCGCATCGCCCAATCGCGTCAATCCCGGAGCGACAAGCGCTACGGGCCAGGTGTTTGTCAAGGCGAGCGAGCTGTTTACCGTCAAAGTGGCGGCGCTGACCGCCGGCGGCAAGGCCAAGGCGCTTGCCGGTACCGCAATCGACTGCAGCACCAGCACCAGCACCGATTGCACGCCGAACTTTGGCAAGGAAACGACGCCGGAGGGAGTGAAGCTGAAACCGAGCAATGTGATCGCAGGGATGGTGACGCCTCCCGCTGTCAAAGGAAGCTTCGGAACTTTCTCCGGCGGCGCGGCCACCGGCAGCGCTTTCAGCTGGGACGAGGTCGGCATCATCACTTTGACGCCGAGCATGGCCGATGGTAATTATCTCGGCGCTGGCGATGTCACTGGTATCACAAGCGGCAATGTCGGACGCTTCTATCCGGATCATTTTGATACGGAAGTGATTCAGGTGTCGGATGTGCCGATGGATTGCCCGGACAGCCTAGTGTGTCCGACGTCATACTATGGCATCGTGTATGCGCAGCAGCCTTTCAGCGTCAGGGTAACCGCAAAAAACGGATTGGTGGCGCCGGCCGCCAACACGACCGAGAATTACAATGCTACGACCGGCCTCGCCAAGACCGTCACGCTGACGGTCGCCGCGCAACCGGGCTCAACAACCTTGCCGAGCGGGGCGGGAACGCTGAGCGGGACGAACGTCACCGGCTTCGACAAAGGCGTCGCGACTGCCAGCGCCGCCTCCTACCGTTTCACAATGACTCCTACTGCGCCCACCGATATCTATTTGCGGGCAGCCGAACCGGGCGGCTCCGATGGCGTGACATCGCAACGTGGTGCTTCTTCTGTTGAGGGCGGCGTGAAAGTGGTCAGCGGGCGCATTCTGGTCGCGAGCGCCTACGGATCGGAATTATTGCCGCTGCCGATAGGCATGACCGTCCAATACTGGAATGGCGCCCGTTATGTCACCAGCGCTACCGATAGCGTAACAAGCTTCGATTCGAACAAATCACCAACTGGCAATATCGTGACGACGATTGCAAAGGTGCCTCTTGCTACCTCCAACGTCAATATTGTTTCCCCAGGGCTGACTACATTTTCATCCGGCATCCAAACGATTACGCTTGCCGCGCCGAGAGTGGCTGGCAGTGTCGACCTGACTCTCAATACACCCAGCTTCCTACCTATTGTCCGCGGTCGCGCGACTTTTGGCATTTACAAGTCCGGCCCTGTGATTTACATGAGAGAAATGTATTAAAAAATTTCCATGTGGAAAAAGTCTATGCGGCGAAAAAAATACGGCCGGGAAAATGATTGACAGCAATTGTTTCTTAACTTAACTTCAGGCAATTTCTCGAAAACCACGACTATGCGTTTGTTTACCAAAGCCAATAAAATTGCCGGTTGGCTGGCAATTCGCATTCAGAAAGAAGGCATCAGCGCAGCGTATGTCAAACGCGCTCCTTCTGCTGGGCCTGTCGTGGAGAGGCTGGCTTTTTACCCTGCTGATAAATCATCGCAACTGGAGTTGCTGGAAAAGCTCGCCAAGGATTTGCAGGTGAGTCGTTACCAGTGTTCCAACCTGCTGGCGGCTGGCGACTATCAGATTCTTTCGGTTGAGGCGCCCAACGTTCCTCCCGATGAGCTGAAGACGGCGATCCGTTGGCGTCTGAAGGACATGCTCGATTTTCACGTGGATGATGCGACGATTGATGTGCTCGATGTCCCCGTGGACAAGAATGCAGCGTCTCGCAACCATTCTTTATATGCAATTGTCGCTCGCAATCAATTAATCTCGCAAAGACAGAATCTTTTCACGGACGCCAAGATTCCGCTCAGCGTGATCGATATTCCTGAGATGGCACAACGTAATATTGCTGCCTTGGTCGAACCGGAAGGGCGTGGCTTGGCAATGCTGTCGTTCGATGCCGATGGCGGTTTGCTCACAATAAGTTTTGCTGGTGAGCTTTACTTGTCGCGTCGTATCGACGTGCCGTTGGCTCAGATCATGCAGTCGGACGCTGAGCAAAAACATGCGGTATTGGATCGGGTGACGCTGGAGTTGCAACGTTCTCTTGATCATTTCGACCGGCAATACCATTTCGTAACTCTTTCCAAGCTGATGCTGGGCCCGATCGATGCCACCTCTGGCTTGCAGGAATATCTCGCCGCCAATCTCTACCTTCCGGTGGAGCCCCTGAGCCTGGAAACCGTATTTGATATCTCGGGGGTGCCGGAATTGAAATCGCTGGAAGCACAGCAACGTTACTTCCTGACCCTCGGTGCGGCATTGCGTCATGAGGAGACAGCGTTGTGAGCCAGCAGATCAATTTATTCAATCCGATTTTTCTCAAGAAGAAAAAGTATTTCTCCGCCACGACCATGGCCCAGGCTCTTGGCTTGATCGTGCTTGGTTGCGCGCTTGGGGCGGCTTACGCCAGTTACCAGGTCGCGATGCTTGCCAAGGAAGCAGAAAGGACGACGGCGCAACTGAATGCGGTAAAGGACCAACTGGGCAAGGCCAATGCCGCCTTCGCGCCGAAACAGGCGGACAAGTCGCTCGACGATGAGATCCGAAAGACGGAAACCGACATCGCTTCAGTGCAGCGACTGTTCGATTTCATGCAAAAAGGTGATCTCGGCAATACGAAGGGATATGCCGAATACATGCGCGCCTTCGCGCGTCAGGTTATGAACGGCGTTTGGCTGACCGGGTTTCATATCAATGGCGCAGGCAACGAGATCGGGCTCCAAGGAGGCGCTCTGCAGCCTGAGCTGGTGCCAGCCTATATCAATCGCCTGAAGCGCGAACAAATACTTCAGGGTAAATCGTTCGCTGCGCTTGACATGGAAGCCCCAGCCGTCGATCCGAATGACAAGGCTGGTGCGGCCTCGCGGCGTACACCAGCCTACATCAAATTCCGCCTGCAATCTTATGGCCTGTTGAACGAGTCAGCGCAATCGTCGGGAGCGAAGGGTAAATGAAGCAATACTGGCAAAAGCTGGCGACGAAGATCGACGCGCTGACGTTGCGCGAGCGGGTCATCATTTTTGCGATGGCGGCGTTGATCATGGTTGTCCTGATCAATGCTATGTTGCTTGATCCACAATACGCAAAGCAGAAGCAATTATCCGAACGCATCAAGCTCGAGCAATCCCAGATCGCAGCCATGCAAGCCGAAATCCAAGCCAAGGCAACTGGGCAAAATCACGATCCCGACAGCGCCAACCGGGTGCGCCTAGGTCAGTTGGAGCAACAGTTCATGCAAATGCAGAACACGTTGCAAGGCATGCAAAAAGGCCTGATTTCTCCAGATCGCATGTCGTCATTGCTGGAAGATATCCTGAGGCAAAACCGCAAGCTGCGCCTGCTGTCGCTGAAGACTTTGCCAGCAGTTGCCGCGGTTGACGCTGTCGTATCGGACAAGAAAGCCATGGAGGAAAAAACGGCAGTCCAAGCTTCGGGGAGCGGAAAGGACCCGACGAACAGCAAGCCTGCCAACGAGGCCTTTGTTTACCGCCATGGCGTCGAGCTAGTGATTCAAGGCAACTATCTGGACATTATGGATTATCTGACCCAGCTTGAGTCGATGCAGTGGCAAGTGTTTTGGGGCGAGGCGAAACTCGATGTAGAAGAATATCCGACAAACAAATTGACGCTGACACTTTATACTTTGAGTTTGGACAAAAAATGGCTAAATATTTAGATATAGCCATAAAGCAAGTATTGCTTTGTTATGGTCTGATGCTGGCCATCTGCGGTCTGCATCAATCAGCGGTTGCACAATCGCTAAACGACCCGACTCGTCCCCCCATTTTGGCTGCAGAAGTTGGGGGGGCGGTAGCATCCGATCCGGGTCCTAGCCTGCAGTCGATCCTGATTTCGCAACGGCGCAAGGAAGCAATTATTAGCGGTAAGACGCTCAGAGTCGGAGATAAGTTCGGAAACGCGAGGGTGGCCCGAATAACGGAAACAGAGGTGATTTTGCGTGACGGCAAGAATTTTCAGACGTTGAAGCTCTTTCCGAATATCGAAAAAAAGCGAGCCAATTCCAGTAAGGACAACATCATGGGTGCTGCTCTGCAGCAATGAAGGCAAATCGAAGAATGCAAAAATCACTATCCATCATTATTGCCCTGAGTTTGCTCGGCTGCGCTGCGCCATCTTCCAAGCGTGCGACCTATGATCTGATCGCTGTGGAGATGGAAAAGGCTGCCGAATCCACGTCGCGCCACGCTACGCCGGATGCCGTTTCGTCGGCATTGCTCCCGCCGATCAAGATCGAAGTGCCGAAGCCGCGTGCCCCGCAGGAAGAGCGCTTCAGCCTGGCACTGAATAATGTGCCGGCCGGCCAGTTCTTCGCTGCGATCGCTTCCGGTACGCGCTACAGCATGCTGGTCCATCCGGAAGTGACCGGCACGATTTCGGCTAACCTGAAGGACGTGACTCTGTTCGAAGCGCTGGACGCGATTCGCGAACTCTACGGGTATGACTATGATGTCAACGGAACTCGTATCTATATCAAGCCGCCGACATTGCAAACGAGGGTGTTTTCAGTCAATTATCTGACCGCAAACCGGCGCGGCACCTCGGATATCCGCGTGACCTCCGGCTCGGTGAGCGATTCCTCTTTGGGGGGGGCGACCGCGAGCACTCAGGGCGCACTTCCCGGTTCGACCAATCCCGGCATATCAACTCAGACACTGAATAGTAGTAAGATCAGCACGACTTCCAGCAGCGATTTTTGGGGCGAACTCAAAGCATCGCTGGAAGCGATTGTCGGAAACAAGGAGGGGCGCAGCGTTGTTATCAGTCCACAGTCCGGTGTAGTGTTAGTACGTGCGATGTGGGACGAAATGAAGAACGTCAACGCCTATCTCAAAGCGGCCCAGCTGGCAGTCGACCGCCAAGTGATACTTGAAGCTAAAATACTCGAAGTGCAGCTCAATGACAGCTTTCAGAGTGGGATCAACTGGGCGTCGTTCGCTTCCTTTGCAGGGATCGACAATAACCGCGTAGCTGCTGGTTTCCTCGCACCGGGCACTAAACTGTCGTCTGCCGCGCAGTCGAACACCCTGACAACAACAGTTCCGACAACCAATCCTAATACCGGGGCGAGCGGCAACGCAGCGATCACCGCCAATACAAGCTTAGATATGAGCGTTGTCGGTGGCGCCGCAGGTTCACTGTTCGGCTTGGCCTTCCAAACCAATAATTTCGCTGCCCTGATCTCGTTCCTGGAAACGCAAGGTAATGTGCACGTGCTGTCGAGCCCACGCATCGCGACGCTCAACAATCAGAAGGCAGTGCTGAAGGTCGGCAAGGACGAGTTTTTTGTCACCAACATCAGCTCGACCACGTCGACCACTGGAACGACCAGTTCCATTACGCCGAGCGTCACTGTGCAGCCGTTCTTCTCTGGTGTCGCTCTCGACGTCACACCGCAAATCGACGAGGAGGGCAATATCATCCTGCATGTCCATCCTTCGGTAAGTAACGTGACAACGGTGGATAAGCCCTTGAACCTGGGAACAGCCGGCTCCTTCAGCCTGCCGCTGGCGTCGAGTACCGTGTCGGAAACCGACAGCGTCGTGCGTGGGCGCGATGGACAGATTGTTGCACTCGGCGGCCTAATGCGCCAAGCTTCGACCTCCGAGCGCTCCCAGGTTCCCGGTGTGGGAGATGTGCCTGTGCTTGGCGGCCTATTCCGCAACACTAACCAGATCTCGCAGAAGCGTGAACTCGTTATCCTGCTGAAGCCGACAATTGTTCAAGGCAACGCATGGAATCAGGATGTAACGGAAGCGCAGCGCCGTATTCAGGCACTGGAGCCACGCGACGGCGCGGTGGAGCTTCGGTAAGCATGTACAAGGCCCATTTCGGGCTGCGTGAGCAGCCATTTGGCATCACGCCGGATACCAGTTTTTTCTTCGCCTGCCCGAGCTATCAGGAAGCCCTCAATACGCTGCTGATCGCAGTAAGGAATGGCGAAGGCTTCATCAAGATTACAGGCGAAGTCGGGGTAGGCAAGACGCTCTTGTGTCGCAAGTTCATGACGACGCTGGGCGACGAGTTCGTTACTGCTTATATCCCCAATCCATTTCTCGAGCCGCGCGCGTTGATGTTCGCGCTGGCCGATGAATTGGAGGTCTCGCTCGAGAAGGATGTCGACCAGCATCAGCTCCTGAAATCGATCAACCACCGATTGCTGGTATTGGCGCGCGCAGGAAAACGCGTTGTTCTATGCCTCGACGAAGCGCAGGCAATGCCATTGGATACGCTGGAGGCGTTGCGGCTGCTTACCAACCTGGAAACCGAAAAGCGCAAATTGCTGCAGATTGTGATGTTCGGACAACCGGAGTTGAATCACAAGCTGCAACAGGAAGCGATTCGCCAATTGAACCAGCGAATCACATTTCACTATCATCTTGGCCCACTTAATAAAGACGACATGGAGTTTTACGTGTCGCATCGATTGAGCATCGCTGGCTACACTGGCGGCCGACTGTTTGGTAGCAGCGCCATTCAGGCGATGTACGCGTCAAGCGGCGGCGTGCCGCGTCTGGTCAATATCCTGTCGCACAAGGCGTTGATGCTGGCTTATGGCGAAGGGAAGCACGAAATTACTGCTCGCCACGTCCGGGCCGCTGCGCGGGACACCGGCGCAGCGAGGAACAAAATATGGTTTCTTGGTTGGCTCGCTGCCGCAGCCTTGATTACCGTGGGAACAAGTATAGGATGGGCCTATTTTAAATGAGCCTTATTAATCAAATGCTGAAGGAACTGGACGCCCGTAGTTCCGAAGTGACCAGCATGAGCGAAGCATATGGTGGCCAGATTCGTGCAGTAGCGAAGCCAAAACGCATTCACCCCGCATGGTGGCTCGCATTAACGTTGTCGGTGGTACTGATCGGATTGCTGGTCTGGATCTTGGTACGATCGCCTGTTCCGCCGCAAACGGCAGCAGGTCCGCAACTACCGTTGAAGGTCGATTTTGATCTGGACTTGCCGCATCAACCTGCGTCGGAACGTCCGACGGTATCTGGTGGCACAACGGCGCAAGTAGTCTCTGCATTGCCGAAAGCAGTAGAAGCCGTGCCCAAATCGATATCCAGCGACTTGAGCGCTGAGCCTATATCGCCGACGAAAATCAATGCTGCGGTTCCAGTACCATCAGCTCTAATTGATTCGGAAATTTTATTGCCAAAGCAGGGTGCATCCGATCGCCCGTTGAAGCAAAAATTCCCCTTGGTGGTACCGGAAAACGCCAAGCCCTCCGCCACAGCTAAAGCAGTCGGCGAGACGGATGTCGTAACGACTTCTGACACGACAATGCCCGTGTCTTTCAAAAAGCAAGTCAAAGAGCTGACTCCGCAACAGCGTGCGGAGAATGAATATCGCAAGGCGGTGTTGCTGATGCAACAAAACAAGTCGGCAGAAGCTGCCGTCGTGCTTGAGCAAACGTTACAACTGGACGCGCGGCATATCGCGGCTCGTCAAGCGCTCATTGGAATATTGCTGGACGGAAAACAGCAAGATGATGCAATCCAGCAAGCCCGTGAAGGTGTTGCCCTAGACCCTACACAAGCAGGCCTTGCGATGATCCTGGCGCGCTTACAAGTCGAAAAAGGTGAGCTGCCGTCCGCCATAGCCACCCTTGAGCGATCATTGCCTTATGGCGCTGAAAGAGCGGATTACCGCGCATTCTTAGGCGCATTACTTCAGCGTGACGGGAAGCATAAACAAGCCTCCGAGCAATATTGGCTGGCCTTACAAAAGGCTCCACAAAATGGTTTATGGTGGATGGGACTTGGAATATCGTTCCAAGCCGAAAAGCGCGTTGCGGAAGCGCAGGAAGCATATAAACGTGCGAAGGCCACTAACACTTTGTCTCCAGAGTTGCTTGCTTTTGTGGAAGAGCGGCTAGGTGAATTGCGGCGCTAACTATACTGCGCCAAACCTATCGAAGACAGGCAATATCATGCAGTTCGACGTTTGCAGCGGTGCGATTTGATTTAGATAATTTTTGCCGCAGTCGAGGAATCAAGCAGTTTTTCGTGACTATCCGGTTTGGCTAACTTCAGTTTTTGGACCAGTGTCTCCGGATCAGAGTCATGCATTAATAATGATGCTTGCATGGGTTTGAGGAAGCCTTCTCTGACGACGTGCTCAATGAAGTTAATCAATCCGCTGTAAAACCCATCAACATTTAGCAAGCCAATGGGCTTGTCATGAAAACCAAGTTGGGACCAGGTGAATATCTCGAACAGCTCTTCGAGCGTTCCGATACCGCCTGGCATCGTAATAAATCCGTCTGACAAATTGGCCATTGTCGCTTTGCGCTCATGCATGTCTTTTACGACGAGCAGCCGCGTCAGTCCGTGATGCCCAACTTCCTTTTCCATGAGCGCTTTTGGAATTACGCCAGTAACTTCTCCACCCAAGCGCATAACTTCATCAGCAATGATTCCCATCAGGCCGATATTGCCGCCGCCATAGACCAATCTGATATGGCCTTGGACCAAAACTTTAGCCAATCGTTGGGCGGCGTGGGCATAAGCTGATGATCTCCCGATCGAAGAGCCGCAATAGACACAAAGAGATTTCATCTCGGCTAGTAATGGAGACGGGGATAGCTAGTACACTCCCGACGCAAAATAAAAACGCTAATCAAGTGCCGGGAGCATACAAATAACCGATTATATTGGGCCAATTATCTTCGATTTCTCCAAAAAGGAAGCGAGATCAGATTTGAAATGAGCCAGAGTCGCAAACGCCGCTCATGGTGTATTTCAACTGCTCAGTCTTCCAGCTCTTCCTTGGCCAATTCGACATCAAGTCGTTCCATGGCATCCATCGGTACGCACGCCGCCGCCTCATGGTACAGCTTGACTGCCTCGTCCATCTTTTTCTTTCCTTCAAGCATGATTAAGCCGTTGGCATATTCAACGCGTCCAATCGCGGAGTGCGGATTGACTTCAAGCGCTTTTTTGTAGTATTTCAGGCCTTCGTCCTTTTTCGCACCGTAGGTCAGGCCTCCGATCATCGCGCCGACCTTGTCAATAATTTCTGCATGGTAGGCCCCCAGGCTGATCAGGGCATCTGCATGTTTGGGTGCAAGTTTGATCGTCATGTCGAGGCTGTGCTTCACCTTGGTGCCGATTCCCTGCGATAAAGCCTTGACGACTGAAATGCCCTGTGCGTAACGGCCCAGCGCATACGCATGGTTATAGTAGCCGGCCGGATTTTGGGGCTGTTCTTTCTGCTGGGCTTCGCATCGCTCGGCTACTTCGAGAAAAAGAGCGAGTTTCTTCTTTTCTGATTTTTCCAGGTAGTGGGCATAGATGTTGGTTGCCTTGTTGGCGACCGAATAGCCATCCATACCGTGCTCCAGTCCGATTTTGGCGGCGGTTTCAAAGTCCCCGGCATGGAACGCGATCCATGCGTCGACCAGTCCGGCTTCTTTCGGGAATGGTTCTGTGTCGCAGGCGTGCAGGCGAGCCCATGCCTTCTTCAGGCTGGCTGCCGTGTAGTGGTATTTATTGTCCGGGTAGGGGAATTTGGCCCATGCCATGTTGTTGTCTTCCTCATTTAAGTTTTTTTAAATATTCTTCAGCCAGTTTGTCGAATAAAAGCTGTGTTTCACCGCGCAAATAGGGACCGATCAGGGACAGCACCTGATAGCAGCCACGCGCAAGCGCCTCAGCCATCGCTTCCTGTTCAGTATATTTGCGTGGATTACGAACATATTCGTAAGATAGCCAATAGGTGGCTACGACCACCATGTTGGTTGCCAGCGCATCGATTTCCTGATCGTCGGCTTCCAGTGCCTTGTCACCGCGTAGGCCAATACACAACTGCTGCGCGACCTTGATCTTGTGCGCCAAGATCTGCTTGAAGTGTAATTCCAGCTTGCGGTTGCGCGATAAGAGATCGCTCAAATCCCGGTAAAAAAAACGATAGCGCCACACCAGTTCAAACATGAGATGCAGGTATAGCCAGACGTCTTCAATGTTTGGCTTGCGATCAGCCGGCACCGCTAGCATGCGTCCGATCTCGGTCTCGAACTGGGCAAACAAGGAGTTGACGATATCGTCCTTGTTTCGGAAGTGATAGTACAGGTTGCCTGGGGAGATATTCATCTCTTCGGCGATGACGGTGGTGGTGATGTTCGGTTCGCCGAATTCGTTGAACAGTCGCAGCGAAAGTTCGAGAATCCGTTCGCGCGTACGTCGCGGGGCCTTGTGTTGCATGCTAGCTGCCTCCCTTGTCTGCTTTGGCTTTTTTGCTAGCATAACACCGATAAATCAATCCACAAACGGCATCCATCTCTAGCCTGCGGTGATTTTCAGGTGGCGTTCCAGGCTGTTTAGTGTATCGGTCAAACTGGCCAATCCAAACCGATCCTCCTTGTCTCTGGCAGGAGTTTTTACCAGGGTCAGAGTGGGATCGCGCAATACTGATAGCTTGAGTCTGAGTCCGTGGTGCGCGAGTTTTGCGTTAAGTTCGTGGCGGCGCTGCCACAGCAGCATGCGTGTATTCTGGTACGCGTTTTCGCACATGCGTCGACGGTTGTTATAGCTGAACAGGTTTGTGAAAAACATTTCTGCATCTTCCTGGCTCGGCTCCAGCAGCACGATATCGGTGTCTGGATAGGTGACGCCGTAATTCGCCATGCCGATCTCGACACGAGAGTGAATGACTGCCCGTAGCGATTGCGATAGCACCGACAACAAGCCTCCTTGGGCAATCTTGCCTGGGGCATGCTCGGTCCTTGCATTATAGGGAACCAGCGGATTGACACAGAACAGCAAGTCCACTTCCTCTTCCAGTGCAATAGATGCGTGGAGCGTTTTTCTGAGGGCGCCGTCAACGAAATATTTACCGTCGATTTCAACCGGTGGAAATAACCCGGGAACCGCTGCGCTAGCTTGTGCAGCCTTGGAAATCGGAACGTGGTCCAGTCCGGAGCGGCCGAAGCGCGCCGGTTCACCCGAATCGAGATCGGTCGCCACGATTACCAGGCGCCGCTTAAGCTTCCGAAAGTCGTTGGTGCGATTGCCGGCTGAAAACACCTTTTGCAGGAATTCATGTATGCCTTCGCCGGACAGTATCCCCGCGGGCAGCGTCATTTTTAGACGATCGAGGGAGTTCGCGAGGCTGGCTCTTCCACGATGCCGAAAATAGTGCAGCAGCGAATCTGCTAGAAGAACGGGCAGGGCGACAGCTCGAATACTGAATTCATTCCATGCCGGCTTGAGCAGGATTTCGGGCTTGAACAATTCCTGCTTCGATTCGGTGGCGTCGCTTTCGACAAACATCCGGCACATCTCGTGCGGTGTGATTCCGTTTGCAAGGCCAGCGGCGATCAGGCCGCCGGCGCTGATGCCAACATAAATGGCGGCGTCGTTCAGATCCAGTCCTTCGATGGACTCCTCAAGCGCGGCAAGTGCCCCGATTTCATATACTGCACCTAGCGGACCACCGCCGGCGAGAGCAATGCCGATTCTGGGCGTGGCAGGCGTTATGGTGCGTTTTTGATGTGGGGACTTGCGTGGAGGTAGATTGGACTTTCGCTTGGCTGTCATAGGCCGGATGGTGATGGTGCCGAGAGTAATCTGTGGTGCAGTATGTGGTGTATCCCTATCGGAGGATATCTGTATACGCACTTAAATCCATGCGCAGAGGACTTGGCGATTACCTAAATCCTCCGCGCGGGCGCAGACGTCACTTGGCGGCAGCAGCCGCTTTTCTACCGTTAGTCTTGGCGGCCGTTTTCTTCACTGCGGCAGTTTTAACCGGAGCTTTCTTGACAGCTGCACGAGATACAGTCTTCGTGACAGTGGTTTTCTTGCCAGAAAGGGTCGCCACCGCTTTGTTCAGATCTTCGACGCGCTTGGTCAGTGCCTGGATGTCCTTTTGGGTCGGCACGCCTAGGCTCTTCAGCGAACGCGATACGCGGTCTTCAAAAACCTGCTCCAGCTTATCCCACGAGCCGGCAGCCTGTTTGCTTACCGAGTCTGCTACCTTGCTGACCGTGCCGGCCACGTCGGAAACCTTGCCCTCGGCCAGACGCTGAGTGCGTTTCTGCAGGTCGGTTCCTTCCTTGACCAGCTTCGCAAAAACCTTGCCGCCTTCTTCCTGTGCCTTTGCAAATGCGCCCAAGCCAGCTTGCCAGATCTGCTGCGCTGAAGCGCGAACAGCGTCGGCCAGTTGTTTGTCATCCGATTTTGCCAGTGCCTTCAACTTCTTCACCATTTATATTCTCCACTCGTTGGTTAACTCGACATGCCGGAATACCCGGCGCACTTTTCCGATGAATGCAGTTTAAGCGGCAAAAGTAGAGATGGGTTACTAAATCCATAGAGAGTGTGTTCTAAATGACAACTCTGTTGTGCCGTGCTATTGCCAATCGAGACAGGGCCTGCAATGATTGTCATCTAGACAAATATTTGGGAATTTGAAAAGGGAGCGAGCATGCAGTATTTCGTTACAGGGGCGACTGGTTTTATCGGCAAGCGACTGGTTAAAAAACTATTGGCACGCAATGATAGTGTCGTGTATTTCCTGATGCGCGAAGAAAGCCGAGGCAAGGTCGCTGCGCTACTTGAATACTGGGGAGTGTCCGAGACGCGAGCAATCCCCGTATTTGGTGACCTGAAGTCCGCACGGCTTGGCGTGTCCGCCAGCGATATCGAAACCTTGACCCGAAAGGTCGATCACTTCTTCCACCTCGCTGCTGTCTACGACTTGAAAGCCGATGCGGAAGAACAAATGGCAGTGAATGTGGAAGGCACGCGTAATACAGTCGCCCTCGCGAACGCGATTGGCGCCCGGTGCCTGCATCATGTGAGTTCCATTGCGGCTGCCGGCCTGTTTGAAGGCATCTTCCGAGAGGATATGTTCGAAGAAGCGGAAAATCTCGATCACCCATATTTTGCAACGAAGCATGAATCGGAAAAGATTGTCCGCCAGGAGTGCGAGGGCGCTTTCCGCGTTTACCGACCGGGGATGGTGGTTGGCGATTCCAAGACGGGCGAGATGGACAAGATCGATGGCCCGTACTATTTCTTCAAGCTGATCCAGCGTCTTCGCCAGATCCTGCCGCCGTGGATGCCGGCCATTGGCCTGGAAGGCGGTCGCATCAATATCGTTCCGGTCGACTACGTAGTCGATGCGATGGACTACATCGCACATCTGCCTGACCTTGACGGCCGGTGCTTCCACTTGACCGACCCGGAACCGATGCGCGTCGGCGATGTGCTTAATACGTTTGCACGTGCGGCCCATGCGCCGACCATGAGCGTGCGTATTAATGCGGCCCTGCTTGGATTTATTCCCAAATCGATAACGAAGGGAATGATGGCGCTGACACCGGTCCGCCGTGTGCGCAACGCGCTGATGAAGGATCTCGGATTGCCCGACGACGTGATGCAGTTCATTAACTATCCGACGCGCTTCGACAACCGGGATGCAGCCCGCGCACTCAAGGGCAGCGACATCAAGTGTCCGCGTCTAGAAGACTATGCATACCGCATTTGGGATTATTGGGAGCGTAACCTCGATCCCGCCCTTTTTATCGATCGCACATTGCACGGGCAAGTGGCGGGCAAGGTCGTGCTGGTTACCGGCGGCTCGTCCGGTATCGGCTTGGCTGCTGCACATAAGCTCGCCGAAGCAGGGGCAGTTACCATCATCTGCGGGCGCGATGAAGAGAAACTGGCGGAAGCCAAAAAGGAAATCAATGACCGGGGCTACGAAGTTATTACCTACTCGGTTGACGTTGCCAACATGGAGGATTGCGATCGCTTCGTCAAGCTGTTGATCGAAAATCATGGCGGCATTGATATCCTAGTCAACAATGCAGGCCGGTCTATTCGGCGTGGAATCGAATCGAGCTACGACCGCTTTCACGATTTTGAGCGCACTATGCAGCTGAATTATTTCGGCGCATTGCGCTTGACGATGGGGCTATTACCGAGGATGGTGGAGCGCAAGCGCGGACACGTTATCAATATTTCGTCGATTGGTGTGCTGACCAATGCTCCGCGGTTCTCCGCTTACGTTGCATCGAAAGCGGCACTGGATGCGTGGACTCGCTGTGCTGCATCCGAATTTGCGGACGTTAATATCAAATTTACGACAATTAACATGCCGCTGGTACGTACGCCGATGATCGCACCGACCAAGATTTACCAGAATGTGCCGACACTGACGCCGGAAGATGCCGCTGACTTGATCGCGCAGGCGATTGTCGATAAGCCGGTACGTATCGCTACGCGTTTGGGTATTCTCGGGGAAGTGGTGCACGCGCTGTTGCCCCGTGTTGCCCAGATCATCATGAACACCAGTTTCCGCATGTTCCCTGATTCAACTGCAGCGAAAAACGCCGATGAAAAGAAGGCGCCGCCAATGAGCGCCGACCAGATCGCGTTGCAGCAACTGCTGCGCGGGGTGCATTTCTAAGCAGGGCCAACTAGCAATTCCGTCGCTTGCGGCGGAATTGCTATTTTCATCTTTCAGCACATCAACTCTTCATGCGTGCTATTCGTGCTCGTCGGGAAGTATGACATTGTCTATTTCATGAATGATGCCGTTATCAGCCATCAAATCACTCTGAATGACGTTCGCCCTGTTTACTGTGACTTTGCCGTTATCAGAAGTAAGGGTGAGGGGGGCTCCCTCGATTGTTTTTGCCTTGCCTGGCTTGACTTCGGTAATGGTAATTTTGCCTGGAATGACGTGGTAGGAAAGAATCTGGGCGAGCCGGGTTTTATCTTGCAAAAGCGTCTCCAAAACTTCTGGGGGGAGTTTTTTAAACGCCATATCGGTTGGCGCAAAGACAGTGTATGGCCCGGTATTTTTTAAAGTCTGAATAAGGCCAGCCGCTTTAGCTGCGACAAGGAACGTTTTGAATGTACCTGACGCGGCTGCCGTCTCTACAACATCCGTCGCGAAAGCATTAGGTGTATTGCACATCACTGTAAGTGTCGAAGCGATGGCGAGCAGAAATTGTCGCATTACGGTTCCCTCAGAAAAATGCAGTAGATAGAAATTGGACTCCGGACGTTTTCAGCGCGTCCGCAGTTCAGGTTTATCCGTCAGTTTTCCCGAGTTGGGAAAAGTTCAACACAATCTCCGTGTTACTTCAAGAACTGCAATCGGCTTTCCTTCCGGTAGAGGTGGAAAGTACTTCAATATGCATGTAACGATTGGGGCAACCAAATCGCTGTAAGCTGAATGCATATTAAATGCGTCAAAACACCCCATCGCATGGAGGACAGGACTCATGCTCATCAATTGTGTCGCATACCAAGAGGGAAAAAGGATGTGCGACGTTCCAGTGGCACAAATCAGTGAATTCCTTTCCCGCCCTGGCTGCTTTGTCTGGGTTGCATTGCGAGATCCGGATGCGAAGGAACTTGAGCAAATGCAACACGAGTTTGGTTTGCATGAATTGGCTGTTGAAGATGCACATCATGGACACCAGCGGCCGAAGATCGAGGAATACGGCGATTCCCTTTTTGCAGTCGTCCACACGATTGAATTGGATGATGGCGAACTATTAGTTGGTGAGCTTGATATTTTTGTGGAGGAGCGCTACGTATTGTCAGTACGCAATCGCAGCAGGCAAAGCTTTCTTGGCGTACGTGCCCGTTGCGAGAGGGAGCCGCATTTGCTGAAGCAGGGAACGGCGTTTGTGTTCTATGCCTTGATGGATGCAGTCGTCGACCGATACTTTCCCGTGCTGGACGCCCTCGAAACCGAACTTGAAACCATTGAGGAAGAGATCTTCAACAAGGGATCGGAGCGCGCCAATATCGAACGTTTGTACGAATTGAAGCGCAAGGTGACGGTGCTCAAGCATGCCGTGGCGCCGTTGATGGAATCCGTCGCGAAGCTTTATGGCGGAAGGGTGCCCCATATCTGCATCAATACTCAGGAGTATTTCCGTGATGTCTACGATCACCTGTACCGAATCAATACCTCCATCGATGCGATTCGCGACACTATTGGAACGGCAATTCAGGTGAATCTTTCCATGGTTGCCATTGAGGAAAGCGAAGTCACTAAGCGGTTGGCGTCGTGGGCGGCCATCTTTGCAGTGGCGACGGCTTTTGTCGGCATCTGGGGGATGAACTTCTCCTACATGCCAGAGCTGAAATGGCACTATGGCTATCCTGCTGCCCTGGTTTTTATCGCGGTCGTATGCGGGTATCTGTATCTTCGATTCAAGAAGGCGGGTTGGCTTTAGTGACAGTTATTGCCGAACCAATTCTGAAGAGGGATCAGTCGCCTGCGCTAATGCGCCTTGGATTTCGCGCACGACCTGAGTCTGAATGGCGGAGTGCATCGCCAAGGCAACATGCCCGATCCCTTGAAATTCAATATTCTTGGCGCCATTCAATTGGGACGAGGTTTGGGGGGCGATGATATTGTCGTGATGGGAATAGATCGAAACGATGAGTCGGTACACAGCCTTGTCCTCAGTCTCGGCTAGCTTGCGCAGCCAGGCGCTCGATAGTCCTTCCTGTTCGCCGACGGTCCACAGCATTTGCTTGGTATTGATTCCGATGCCGAAGCGCGCCAGGGCAGTTCCGTGGTGTGGCGTGCCTAGCGTGATGGTTTTTGCGATTCGGTCGCTACCGTGGTCGCGCAGGTATGCCCGGGCAGCCAAGCCCCCCATGCTGTGCGCGACAATAATGATTTTTTCGCTTCCGGTTTCCTTGCAAATTCGGTCTACGGCTTGCCGAATCAGCGGCACATATTCATCGATGCTCCCTATGACTGGCTCCATGTCAATCGCATAGTGGCTGATGTCCTGCTTTGCCAGTACTTCGCTTATTGGGTGCCAGTAGCCGCTGTTGCAACCATATCCGTGAATGAGCAGGACGGGAGGCGCGGATGGCTTGCTCGCCAATCGCCTGGAGAATGTGCAGAATGGCATGGTCCAAGACGATGCGGTCATCGTTGCCCGAAACTCTCCAAAGAATAACCGGATTGCCAGCCACAAGCTCAGCCGATACTGCTGTGGCGTTTCGCTTCGATAATGCCATGCCAGCGAAAAGTTGTTCGCTGTAATCGACAGGCGAAGCAGAATGACTACAGCCATCCCAAGCATGAGGGCGACTGCATTGCTTTGGAGGTGAAACGCCGATTTTGCGACAACCGCCATCGCCAGCGCGAGGACGACTTGAATCAGGAGAAGAAGTCTGGTGATGCGAACGACAGCCATAAATTATTCGGATGCGTTAATGGGACGTGGCTAATTCAGGAGGCAGTTTCCGCTCAGTTGTTCGGCGAATTTGCAGGCAAGCTTGGCGGTCGTTTCGTAACTCGATGGCTGGAAATTGGCGCCGATTGAAGTCGGAAACTCCGAGCCGCGATGCATGGGTAAATTCAAGATGTCATGATAGCGCCCATATGATGACACGACACTCACTTTCGTCGTCCGACATTCCGCATCTCTCTATGACAAGGGTGAACATCGCATGCATAAGCGACGGCTTGGACGTAGCGCTCGATTGCCTATTTGGTTTCAGTTCGGGTGATGTTGCCTTCTATTTTGTGTGCCAGGGATACGGTCGTCGCGCCTGGCGTGAACTGAATTCAGGCATGGTCAGCAAAGCATGGTTGATGCCGTTCCAGACAAAATCGTTGATTGGATAATCAAGTGCGGCGATCCGTGGCTGCGCGATTCGACATCCTCTCTGAGGGAATGTTCATTAAAGCCGTCGCGCTACAGATGCTTGTTTTCAGAATGGAGTGGGGGAGTTCGCTGCTGCCATGTCTCTCTCAATTTTTTGCGCAGTGAACTCCAAGCATTCAATGGAGCATGGCGATGAACTAGAGTTCTCGCTCTAAGGCGGAGGGGAGGCGTTGAATCTTCTGATGCCGGCTTAATATAGCTTTTGTCAGATATTGCCAGAAGTGCCGGTTAATAGCGCGCGACGCTTGCATTCAGGTAGTTATTTTATGAATAAAGAGAGAGCCATTGCAGCCATTCGGCGAGAATTAGAGGCAGTGACTGCCGAAAGACGTGCGGCCCAAAATGATCCCGCAGCATATGTTTCACGTATCGCTCTTAGGTCCTTTCAGTCACAGCGGATGGCGCGTACCCATGCCGATCTGCTGAATAACGCTGAATCGCGTAAAGCAGCAGAGTTTTTCCTGAATGATTTGTACGGCACCGAGGATTTGGCTAAGAGGGATGCTGATCTGGAGCGTGTGGTTCCGGCAATGGAGCGCGTCTTGCCAGGTACGGCATTGAAGACGGTTGCCGAAGCAATTGCACTGGATGCGTTGTCCGAGAAGCTGGATGCGGCGATGGCGCAGCGTCTGGGTCAGAGTTTCAGCGAAGAGGAATACGTTGCCGCATACCGAGAGGCAGGGACACGGACTGAACGTGAGCGGCAAATAGCCCATGTCGAATCGGTCGGAAATGCATTGTGCGAATTGGTGCGTATTCCCTTGATTGGCAGCACGCTGGCCATGATGCGAGGTCCAGCGAAGCTGGCGGGACTAGCAGAGTTGCAGAGTTTTCTCGAACGCGGATTCAAGGCGTTCAAGGCGATGAAAAATCCGGATCTGTTCGTGGCGACAATCGTTCAGCGAGAACGCGCAATCATGGACAGGCTATACGCCGGAGTAGTTGATCCGTTCTCGCTTGGCCCGACAGGTGATTAGGTGGGCTCTGCCCTCATCTGCTCAAGGAGCGACGTTGATGATGCGCGTTCCAGCCAGACGGTCATGCAGGAACTGTCGTTGCGGATCAAGATAAATCGTCAAAGCCCATAACACCATATTCATTGCCGGAATGATGGCAAGGCTCCAGTTCCTGGCACCCGCCAACCAAGCCAACGCAAGCCCTGGCAAGACCCACAGCCACGCGATCAGATACCTGAAAAATGCACGCCTGATATCGACTTGCCTGCCATCGGCGGTGACCAAGCGAATGCGCCAAGTCTTCATCGCAAGAGTTTGGCCGCTTTTTGTCCAGAACCAGACAAAATAAGACGTAATGACGACCAATAACCAGAGTTGGAGGGCATGGCGCAAGTACAGCGCATGGCGCTGCTGAAACAGCATGGAAAACAGTGCGCCGGTAACGCCGACCACGCCAAACAGCAGCATGGCTTCGTACATCATGCTGGCCAGCCTGCGTTTCAGGGAGGGAGTTGTGTCAGTATTCAACGGAGATGAGGAGTTGCTAGTTGGCTTGGGCTGGTGGTGACGCTTGCAGCGCGGATTGGCTTGCTGCCTGAGGAGTGACAGAGCGTTCGATTACGGGTTTGGGTGCCGATTTAATCGGTGGTACGGTCTTGCTATGGCTTGGATGGGCCGCATTTGAGGGGAGCGTGGCAACACGTTTTTTCGATGCTGCATCGGCAGCCAACTTCTTCTTTTGCTCTTCCGGCAATTGCTGATACTGCTCCCATTGTGCAGACTTTTGATCCGGATTCAGTTTTTTTGCGCGAGCATAACTTTCGCGCGCAATACGCCTCTGCTCCGGCGTGAGCTTTACCCAGTCGTGCATGCGCTCTTGCATGCGCTGCTGTTCGGCAGGCTTCATTGTCGCGTATCTGTTGCCGATGGCTAGCCATTTGTTCTTGCGCAGCGAGTCAAGCTTGTCCCATTCGTTTGCTAGTGGAGCAAGCGCCTGTTGCTGGGCGGGTGACAATTCCGACCACAAGGGTTTAGCCAACTCTTGTGCTGAATTTGCGGCAGGCTGCGCTGTGCTGGAAGAGGCAGTTGTGGTCTGGGGTGACACGTCTGCACCCTGTGCAGCCGCTGCCAAGAGAGACAGGCTTGCCCCAAAAATGAGCATTATCCGCAGCGGATAGCCGGGCGAAAACACAATGGGTCGCGCCATATCACTCGCCTCGCTTGGCGAGGTAGGCGTTAAATCCATGGTCAACGTACGCCGACAGCGGCAATTCGTCCGCCAGTACCGCCGCATCGATCTCGGCGGTTTCATCGATATGTCGTTGCTGCTCATATTGATAAATTCCAGCCACTCCGGCAGCCACAACGATCAATGGCAGGATCAATCCCATTCGGGCAAGCCAGGAAAAACGCGCGTTGAGAATGCCTCCGGCTTCGCCGGCAAGTCGCCGCGGCGAAACGAGGACGCGGAGTGCGGAATCGTTCTTTTTGCGAGATAAGGCAATTTTACGCGCAGAAGCAAGGCGTTCTGCTGTGGGTTGCGGCAAATTGTCGGCGGATTCGTTGAGTGCGTGACGCACTTTGTACGCGAAGTTCAGTTCTTTCTGGTTCATAGGGTGATTCCTTTGGCTCGCAATGCCAGGGCCAATGCATGTGTGGCGCGAGAACAGTGGGTTTTTACGCTGCCCTCGGAGCATCCCATCGCTGCAGCCGTTTCGGCTACATCCATATCTTGCCAATAACGCATAAGGAAGGCTTCCCGTTGACGGGCGGGCAGCTTTTGTACTTCCGCTTCGATCGCAGCCAAAACTTGTTGGCGCTCCACCTTGTCAGCGCTCGATTCTGCTGCGAGCGAACCTTCTTCCGACTCGAATGTTTCTAATAAATCAAAATTTTCACCGTCGTCCGTGTCATTGCCGATGCCGGAGAACAGACTGACCCAGGTACTGCGTACCTTTTCGCGCCGAAAATAGTCATGAATCGTGTTTTGCAGTATTCGCTGAAACAGGAGTGGCAGTTCAGCGGCTGGCTTGTCCCCGTATTTTTCGGCGAGCTTGATCATCGCGTCCTGAACAATGTCCAGGGCGGCTTCATCCTTGCGGACCGCATAAACCGCCTGTTTAAAGGCGCGGCGTTCCACGTTTTCCAAAAAATCGGAAAGTTCTTTTTCAGTTGCCATGCGAGGTGGCGGGTTGTCTTTGGGCCGCCAATGGTAAGCGATCAGGGGAGTTAGAGGCTGTCGAATGTTGTTCTTCAAAACTGTGCGCATGCTAGCAAAAAAGGCCGTTGCTGTGGGTATTTTTTGGCTTAATGCGCTTGATTTCAAAAGGTTTTGGACGAATTTGACTTGACCAAAATGGTGCAACACATTAACGTATCATTCCCTTCTCACCCGTGAAGGATAGTCTTTTCGTGCGGCCCAAGATGCCGCTTTTCGATCAGGCGCGCTTCAACATTTGAAAGCTGTTTGCTCTAACCCACGCCACAAGCGTGAGAAAACCGTATCGGATCTTCAGTATTCCGGCTGAACGAGTCGCGTTTAGCGTCGCTTCGAACCGCATCTACGGATGTGCGCCGAACTGCCGTGACCGCACAAGAAAGGGATGCCCCAAGAACTGTCGTTTCGTACGATTTCGCCAGGAGAGAGCATCCGATCAATCTCCAATGGACCTTGAAAGGAACCTAGCAATGAGTATCGAACTGACAGGCGCGGAAATCGTCGTGCGCTGTTTAGCCGAAGAGGGCGTCGAGCACGTGTTCGGCTATCCCGGCGGCGCAGTGCTCTACATCTACGACGCAATCTTCAATCAAGACAAATTCCAGCATATCCTGGTGCGCCACGAACAAGCGGCGATCCATGCGGCAGACGCGTATTCGCGCAGCTCGCAGAAAGTTGGCGTCGCCATTGTGACTTCTGGCCCTGGCGTGACGAATGCGGTCACAGGCTTGGCTACCGCTTACATGGATTCGGTGCCGATGGTCGTGATCTCCGGCCAGGTGCCTACGAACGCAATCGGCCAGGACGCCTTCCAGGAATGCGACACCGTGGGCATCACCCGCCCGTGCGTGAAGCACAACTTCCTCGTCAAGGACATCAAGGACTTGGCCTCGACGATGAAGAAAGCCTTCTACATCGCCACTACGGGCCGTCCGGGACCGGTGCTAGTCGATATTCCGAAGGATATCTCGATGCACAAATGCGCATTCGAGTATCCGAAAGAAGTCGAAATGCGCTCTTACAAGCCGGTCGACAAGGGGCACTCAGGTCAGATTCGCAAGGCCGTTCAGCTGTTGCTGTCCGCCGAGCGTCCGATGATTTATACCGGCGGTGGCGTCATCCTGGCCAACGCATCGGCAGAATTGAACAAGCTGGTCGACAAGCTCGGCTACCCATGCACGAACACATTGATGGGCCTCGGTGCATACAAGGCTTCGAGCGACAAATTCGTCGGCATGCCCGGCATGCATGGCACATATGAAGCCAACATGGCGATGCAGCATTGCGATGTGATGATCGCGATTGGTGCACGTTTCGACGATCGCGTGATCGGCAATCCGAAGCACTTTGCGACGCATCCGCGCAAGATCATCCATATCGATATCGACCCGTCGTCGATTTCCAAGCGCGTCAAGGTCGACATTCCGATCGTCGGCAACGTGAAAGATGTACTGCAGGAATTGCTCTCGCAGCTCGACGCTGCCGAAACTGCCGCCAAGCCGAATGCGCCGGCGCTGGCCGCGTGGTGGCGTCAGATCAACGAGTGGCGCGGCCGCGAGTGCTTGAAATATGCAACGTCCGATGACGTGATCAAGCCGCAGTCCGTGGTCGAGAAACTGTGGGAAGTGACCAAGGGCGATGCCTTCATTACGTCCGACGTCGGTCAGCATCAGATGTGGGCGGCGCAGTACTACCGTTTCGACAAGCCGCGCCGCTGGATCAATTCCGGTGGCCTGGGAACCATGGGCGTGGGCCTTCCGTATGCAATGGGCGTACAAATGGCCAATCCTGGTGCTACCGTCGCCTGCGTTACCGGCGAAGCATCGATCCAGATGTGCATCCAAGAGCTCGCCACTTGCAAGCAGTATCACCTGACTCCGAAGATCATACTTCTGAACAACCGCTTCCTTGGCATGGTGCGCCAGTGGCAGCAGATCGATTACGGTTCGCGCTATTCCGAGTCGTACATGGACTCTCTGCCTGATTTCAACAAGCTCGCAGAATCGTTTGGCCATGTCGGGATGAAGATAGAGAAGCCGGGCGATGTCGAAGGTGCGCTGAAAGAAGCATTCGGCATGAAGGACAAGCTCGTGTTCATGAACTTCATTACGGATCAAACCGAAAACGTCTGGCCGATGGTGAAAGCTGGCAAAGGCTTGACTGAAATGCTCTTGGGTTCGGAGGATCTGTAATGCGTCATATCATTTCTGTATTGCTTGAGAATGAAGCGGGAGCATTGTCGCGCGTGGTGGCATTGTTTTCGGCGCGCGGCTACAACATTGAGACCCTGACCGTAGCCCCAACGGAAGACGTGACCCTGTCGCGCATGACTATCGTCACGACGGGATCGGATGACGTGATCGAGCAGATTACCAAGCATCTGAATCGCCTCATCGAAGTCGTGAAGGTGGTCGACCTGACCGAAGGCGCGCATATCGAGCGCGAACTCATGCTCATCAAGGTGCGCGCTGTGGGCAAGGAGCGCGAAGAAATGAAGCGCACTGCCGACATTTTCCGTGGTCGTATCATCGACGTTACCGAGAAAACGTACACGATCGAACTGACGGGTAATAAGTCCAAGCTCGACGCCTTCATCGAGTCGATCGATCGTACCGCGATTCTGGAAACCGTCCGTACGGGCGGTTCCGGCATCGGGCGCGGCGAGCGCATTCTCAAAGTTTAATAAACCAGTTCCAAGCAATTAAATAAATAACCATATTAGGAAGATTAATGAAAGTTTTTTACGACAAAGACTGCGATCTATCTCTCATCAAGGGTAAGAACGTCACCATCATCGGTTACGGTTCCCAAGGTCATGCGCACGCCCAAAACCTGAACGACTCTGGCGTCAAAGTGACCGTCGGCCTTCGCAAGGGCGGCGCTTCCTGGGAAAAGGCAAAGAATGCTGGCCTGAATGTCGCTGAAGTCAACGAGGCAGTCAAGGCTGCCGACGTCATCATGATCCTGTTGCCGGATGAGAATATCGCCCAGGTCTACAACGAAAACGTCGCTCCGAACGCCAAGCAGGGCGCGGTGCTGGCTTTTGCCCACGGCTTCAATGTGCATTACGGTCAGGTCGTGCCGCGCGCTGATCTCGATGTCATCATGGTTGCACCGAAGGCTCCGGGCCACACTGTACGTGGAACTTACACCCAGGGTGGCGGCGTGCCGCACCTGGTTGCTGTCTATCAGGACAAGTCGGGCAATGCGCGCGACATCGCCTTGTCCTACGCAATGGCCAATGGTGGTGGCCGTGCTGGCATCATCGAAACCAATTTCCGTGAAGAAACCGAAACCGACCTGTTCGGTGAGCAGGCTGTTCTGTGCGGCGGCACGGTTGAGTTGATCAAGGCTGGCTTCGAAACGCTGGTTGAGGCGGGTTATGCGCCGGAAATGGCGTATTTCGAGTGCTTGCATGAACTTAAGCTGATCGTCGACCTGATCTATGAAGGCGGCATCGCCAACATGAACTATTCGATTTCCAACAACGCCGAATATGGTGAATATGTCACCGGTCCGCGCGTCGTTACCGAAGACACCAAGAACGCGATGCGTCAGTGCCTGAAGGATATTCAAACCGGCGAATACGCAAAGAGCTTCATTCTGGAGAACAAGGCCGGCGCGCCGACCCTGCAATCGCGTCGCCGCCTGACTGCGGAACACCAGATTGAGCAAGTCGGCGAAAAGCTGCGTGCAATGATGCCTTGGATCAAGAAGAACAAGCTGGTCGATCAGTCCAAGAACTAAATTCGGCTTTGCGCTTGCCCTGTGATCAATGCGATCATGCGGGTTAAGTAAAATAAATGGGGCGTACACAATGTGTCGCCCCATTTTTGTTTCGGCTGCAACTTCCGCTTCGAGACTTGCTGCGTGGTTTGTCTCTTGCCGGAATGTCACTATCTGGGAGGATGCAAATGTCAAAATTTAGGAGTGCGGTATTGGCGACGCTGATCTGCTGTGCAATGAGCGGTGCCTTCGCACAGGCAGTAATGCAGACATCAGGTGCGCTAGTCATCGTTCCAGCTGTCGGGGAGGTCAGGCATCTTAACGACGAAGCGCACGCTACGTTGATGATCGAGGAGCAGGACAAGGATAAGGCTGCGGCGGCTTCGCGCGTCAATCAAAAAATGAAGCAGGGTATTGATCTCATCAAGCGGGAAGATCCTCAGGCGATATTGCAAACGCGCGGTTACTATACCTACCCGGTATATGCAGACGAGCAGATACCAAGGCCGGCCGGGAAGGCGCGTCAGCCGGTTGGGTGGCGTGTTGGGCACTATCTGGAGCTGACTACAAACAATATCAATGGATTGCCGAATACAATCGCGTCCGCTCAACGCATTCTGGCGCTCAACGGGTTGTATTTCGGTTTGAGTGAAAACGCTGCAAAAAAGATGGAAGAGCAGCGTATTGCCGCCGCCTATCGGAATCTGACGGATCGAATCGCGGCAATTGCCAAGACAATGGGGCGGAACTTGTCGGATGCGGTGCTGGATACAGTAGACTTCGAGGTCTCTGGCGCTTACGCGCCGCAGCAGGATATGCGTGCGGCAAAAACGATGATGTCTGCAGCTGCGTCGGCCGAGCGCGTTGAAGAACCAAGTTTTGAGCCTGGCGAGACAACATTGAGCATGCGCGTGGTTGGCAAGGTTAGGTTCAAGTGAGACGGATGCTGGACAATTCGGGGGTTACATTTGCTTGTTGCTCGACTAGAATAGCCACGCCTTTAGTATTTCATTATCAAACGGAGCGAAGTTGAATAATTGTCCGTGCACTAACATCGCGCATGAGGATCGGCCACTTTTGGAGAGTTTGACTGGAATTGATTCTGGCCGGGATGTTCTCATTGCATCATCATTGAAGCGGAATAAGCATGGCAACATTTAATCGTCGTAAAGCGAAAAGCAATACCGGAACATTTCCCAAGGGTGCGCATTTGAAGCGTGCCTTGCACCATACGCCGCTGGCAGATCAGATTCCGCCGTCGGCACCAACCTTGCGCCGGCGCGGCATCTATTTACTGCCGAACGCCTTCACGACTGCGAACCTGTTTTGCGGATTTTTTGCGATCGTGATGGCAATGAACCTCAAGTTCGATTTCGCATCCATCGCGATTTTTGCCGCGATGCTGCTCGATAGCGTTGATGGGCGTGTGGCGCGACTTACCAATACCCAGAGTGAGTTCGGTGCGCAGTACGACAGTTTGTCCGATATGTTGTCGTTCGGTGCGGCGCCGGCGCTAGTAGTCTATGAATGGTCGTTGCGTGGCATGGGCAAACTTGGATGGCTGGCTGCGTTTGTCTATTGCGCCGGAGCGGCGTTGCGCCTGGCGCGTTTCAATACCAACATTGGCGTCGTCGACAAGCGCTATTTCCAGGGGTTGCCTAGTCCGGCTGCAGCGGCGCTGGTGACGGGATTTGTCTGGCTGATGGATGACTTGCGCTTCACCGGTCTGGAGTTGAGCTGGTATGCCTGGGCGATTACCTTGTATGCCGGCTTGACGATGGTGACGAACGTGCCGTTTTACAGTTTCAAGGAAGTGAACTTCCGCAAGTCGGTGCCATTTATTGCCATTTTTCTGATCGTGCTGGTGTTCGTTCTCATTTCGAGCGATCCGCCCAAAGTGCTGTTTGGCATGTTCGTGTTGTACGGGTTGTCTGGTTATGTCGTTTATTTCTGGCGGCTGGCAAAAGGCAAGCCGGTCAGTATCGTCGAGACGACGGAAGGTCATACCCCGGACGGAAAGGAATAATGGTCTTTGGTTTCCGGTAGCTGCCTACCCCGCGGCTGCCGGATGCATGCCGGAACGGGCTCTGGAAAATCTGCTGGATTATCAGGTAGTTGCACTTTTCCACAATTCCGCTTATAGTTTTTCCATGTCTCGCGAAATCCACATTTCCGCATCCGCATCTTTCAGCAGCTTCCTGCTAGGCCTGCTGCCGCCGCTACTAGTGCGTTAACGCGCGCTAAATCCCATTTCCCACAATTCGTGTCGTGTCCGGCCCATGTTGAAGAATGCAAGGGCGGGCCAGATACCATTTAGAACCGATCCGATTACCGACTTCCTGAGGAGTGCAGCATGGCCGACAAACTGATTATTTTCGACACCACTTTGCGCGACGGCGAACAATCGCCAGGCGCCTCGATGACCAAGGATGAAAAGATCCGCATCGCTAAGCAGTTGGAGCGGCTGCGGGTGGATGTGATCGAAGCCGGTTTTGCAGCCGCCTCTCCTGGTGATTTCGAAGCAATCAAGGCGATTGCGGGAATCATCAAGGATTCCACCGTCTGTTCGCTGTCGCGCGCCAATGATCGCGACATTTCGCGTGCGGCGGAGGCGCTTGCCCCGGCAGCCAGGAAGCGTATCCATACTTTCATTGCAACCTCGCCGCTGCACATGGAAAAGAAGCTGCGCATGACCCCGGACCAGGTTTTCGAGCAGGCTAAGCTGGCGGTTCGTTTTGCCCGGCAATTTACTGACGACATCGAATTCAGCCCGGAAGACGGCAGCCGTTCCGATATGGATTTCCTGTGCCGCGTGATCGAGGCGGTGATCAATGAAGGTGCGCGGACGATCAATTTTGCCGATACGGTTGGATATGGCGTGCCTGAGTTGTACGGCAACATGATCAAGACACTGCGCGAACGTATTCCGAATTCCGACAAGGCGATCTGGTCAGTGCACTGTCATAACGATCTGGGAATGGCCGTCGCCAATTCGCTGGCTGGTGTCAAGATCGGCGGTGCGCGCCAAGTCGAGTGCACGATCAACGGCTTGGGTGAGCGCGCAGGTAACACCGCATTGGAAGAGGTCGTGATGGCGCTGAAAACGCGCAAGGACTATTTCAATCTCGAATTGGGCATCGACACGACCCAGATCGTGCCGGCGTCCAAACTCGTATCCCAGGTGACCGGTTTTGCGGTGCAGCCGAACAAGGCTGTAGTGGGGGCCAATGCGTTTGCGCATGCATCCGGTATCCATCAGGATGGCGTGCTGAAAGCGCGCGATACCTATGAAATCATGCGCGCGGAAGACGTGGGCTGGACGGCCAACAAGATTGTGCTTGGCAAGCTGTCCGGACGCAATGCATTCAAGCAGCGCCTGGAAGAACTCGGCATCGAACTGGATTCTGAGGCGGAAGTAAATGCGGCGTTTGCACGTTTCAAGGAATTAGCAGACCGCAAGTCAGATATTTTTGACGAAGATATCATTGCCCTTGTTTCTGATGAGCAGCATTCTCATGACAATGAGCACTACCGTTTCGTGTCGCTGTCCCAGCATTCCGAAACCGGTGAAAAGCCGCGTGCGAAGGTGGTGTTCTCTATGGGGGGCGAAGAAATGGTGTGCGACGGGCAGGGCAATGGGCCTGTCGATGCGACTGTCAATGCGATCGAGTCGCAGGCAAAAAGCGGCGCGGAACTCCTGCTGTTCTCCGTAAACGCAATTACTACCGGCACGCAATCGCAAGGCGAAGTGACGATGCGCCTCTCCAAGGCTGGACGGATTGTCAATGGTGTCGGCGCTGATCCGGATATCGTGGTGGCCTCGGCCAAGGCGTATCTGTCTGCCTTGAATAAGTTGCACTCCAAGTCGGAGAAGCTGAATCCACAGCTCTGATTGGAGTGTAGACATATTAAAAGCGCCTGGTCGACACAGGCGCTTTTTCTTTCCTGCAGATCCTTAGCGGACCCGGAACATTCCGAAAGGAAAGTGTTCATCCGGGTCAAAGCGCGGATCTGGGCCATTCATCATTTTGCGTACGATGCCTGACCTGTCGAAATGGATGTGCATCAGAGAATTCCAGACGCCGCTTTCCTTGTAAGGATAGGACCAGACTTCAAGCTCGCTCAGGCTGAGATAAGAAGTTTCGCTCGGTGCTCCGACCGTGCGTAGAACATCATCCTTGGTGGCTTGGCCAATTTTAATTGATGCAAATTTCTGGGAAGTTAAAACCTGCTCAAAAGAAATTACTCTGCTGTCGGGGCCGATGTGCACCATATAGGTTGCTTGTCCCCAAGGACCCTGCGCATATTCTAGTATATGGTCGCGCCCATCTTGATAGCGATGCGTCGGCTGGCCACGCTTCGCAATGACTTGTTCTTCACTATCTCCAGTGTGGACAGATGCCGGGATGAGGGCGGAGCAAGCGCACAATAGTGCCAAAAGTCCAGAGGTCAATAGCCGACCGGCAAATTCCATGATTTCTCCGCTAAAAACATCCAAAAACCGCCTAAGTATTTGAATCCCTTCGGCATTTCCTATATACTGCGCTACTTGGTCAATTTGGCCAAGTTTTTATCAATATGTCACGGTGTACGGGGTCGCGACTCCATCCACCGCATGTGAAAGGTAATCATGACAGTCGAAAATATCAACAAGGCCGCCATCATTGCGGACAACGCTCGTGGCACCAACGATACCGGTTCTCCTGAAGTGCAGGTCGCACTGCTGACCGCCCGTATCAACGAGCTCAACAACCACTTCAAGGCCCACGCCAAGGATCACCACTCCCGCCGCGGCCTGATCATGATGGTTAATCGCCGCAAGAGCCTGCTCTCCTACCTGAAGGGCAAGGACGCAAATCGTTATCGCGCCCTGATCGAGAAGCTCGGCCTGCGCAAGTAATTTTTTGCGACATTCGCTCGGTTTATAGCTGAAATGCCTGCGTCAGCCTGCTGATGCGGGCATTTTGCCATTTTGTGGCTTGTATTCGACAGCGATTAAGAAGTGAAGGTGGCAGGTCATTCGTGATATGCCATCCGTGGTGAGGTGAACGACAGCGCCTGAAAATCTGTCGGCAAAAATAGAAAGGAAACACCGTGTTCAATAAAGTTACCAAGACCTTCCAGTACGGCCAGCATCAAGTCACGTTGGAGACAGGTGAAATTGCTCGCCAGGCTTCCG
This sequence comes from Noviherbaspirillum autotrophicum, assembly GCF_000818395.1. Lineage (GTDB taxonomy): Bacteria > Pseudomonadota > Gammaproteobacteria > Burkholderiales > Burkholderiaceae_D > Noviherbaspirillum > Noviherbaspirillum autotrophicum. The sequence continues at coordinate 3,632,581 of NZ_JWJG01000028.1, forward strand.
GTGCCGTGCTCGTATCGATTGAAGATACCGTGGTGCTGGCGACCGTCGTCGCGAAGAAGGATGTCAAGGCGGGGCAGGATTTTTTCCCACTGACCGTCGATTATGTCGAGAAGAGCTATGCAGCCGGACGTATTCCGGGTGGCTTCTTCAAGCGTGAAGGCCGTCCATCCGAAAAAGAAACGCTGACCTCGCGCCTGATCGATCGTCCGATTCGCCCGCTGTTCCCGGAAGGTTACCTGAACGAAGTGCAGGTCATCGTGCATGTCCTGTCCGTCAATCCTGAAATCGATCCGGATATCGCATCGATGATCGGTGCCTCGGCTGCGATCTGCGTCGCCGGCATCCCGTTCAGCGGCCCGCTCGGCGCGGCACGCGTCGGCTATGTCGACGGACAATACGTGTTGAACCCGACCGCGTCGCAATTGGCGAAATCGCAAATGGATCTGGTCGTAGCCGGTACCGAGCAGGCCGTCCTGATGGTGGAATCGGAAGCGAACCAGCTGTCCGAAGAAGTCATGCTTGGCGCCGTGGTGTACGGACATGAACAGATGAAGGTCGTGATCGACGCGATCCACGAACTCGTGCGCGACGGCGGCAAGCCGGAAGTTGTATGGAATCCGCCGGCGAAGAACGAAGTGCTGATCGCACGCGTCACCGAACTGGCTGAAGCCAAGCTGCGTGAGGCATATCAGACCAAGGATAAGCAGGCGCGCACGGCCAAGCTCAATTCCGTGTCCTCCGAGGTGAATGCGGCGCTGGCAGCGGAAGCCGCTGCGGCAGGCGCCGCAGCACCGGATTCGGCCGAAGTCGGCAGCATCCTGTTCGATCTGGAAGCAAAGATCGTTCGCTCGCAGATCCTCGAAGGCGAGCCGCGTATCGACGGCCGCGACACCCGCACCGTGCGTCCGATTTCGATTCGCTCCAGCGTATTGCCGCGTACTCATGGCTCGGCGCTGTTCACACGGGGTGAAACCCAGGCGCTGGTGGTAGCAACCCTCGGCACTGCACGCGACGAGCAGAAGATCGATGCATTGATGGGCGAGTATTCCGACCGCTTCATGCTTCACTACAACATGCCTCCGTTTGCGACCGGTGAAACTGGCCGTGTAGGCACGCCGAAGCGCCGCGAAATCGGCCACGGCCGTCTGGCCAAGCGTGCACTGCAGGCTGCACTGCCGGCACCGGAAGAGTTCAGCTATTCGGTGCGTCTGGTCTCGGAAATTACCGAGTCAAATGGTTCGTCGTCGATGGCATCGGTGTGCGGCGGCTGCCTGGCGCTGATGGATGCGGGCGTGCCGATGAAGGCGCATGTGGCCGGCATTGCAATGGGCCTGATCAAGGAGGGCAGCAAGTTCGCCGTACTGACCGATATCCTGGGCGATGAAGATCACTTGGGCGATATGGACTTTAAGGTCGCCGGTACCGCTAACGGCATTACAGCTCTGCAGATGGACATCAAGATCCAAGGCATCACCAAGGAAATCATGCAGGTCGCACTGGCGCAAGCCAAGGAAGGTCGCATGCACATCCTGGCGAAGATGCAGGAAGCCCTGCCGACCGGGAAGGCAGAACTGTCCGACTTTGCACCGCGCCTGATCACCATTAAGATCAATCCGGAAAAGATCCGTGACGTGATCGGCAAGGGTGGCGCGGTCATCCGTGCGCTGACCGAAGAAACCGGCACCCAGATCGACATCAGCGATGAAGGCGTGGTGACGATTGCGTCGGTTGATGCTGCTGCCGGCCAGGAAGCCAAGCGTCGCATTGAGGAGCTGACCGCCTCCGTCGAAGTAGGCAAGATCTATGACGGTGTCGTGCTCAAGCTGCTCGATTTCGGCGCGATCGTGCAGGTTCTGCCGGGCCGCGACGGTTTGCTGCACATTAGCCAGATCGCCAACGAGCGTGTGAACGCAGTGGCTGACTACCTCAAGGAAGGTCAGCAGGTGCGCGTCAAGGTGCTGGAGACTGATGAGCGCGGCCGTCTGAAACTGTCGATGAAGGCCGCCGCTGCCGAAGAAGGTGGAGCAGCGCAGCAACAGCAGTAAGAAGAAATGGGTGGCGATTGCTTATGCAGTCGTTATCAATGAAAACCGCCCATAGCGATCGCTTGGGCGGTTTTTTTATTGTACAGGGCTGGAATGCAACGCGGAACGTATTGAGGCGTGACGTCAGCTGTAGTACGTGGTTTCGCCATCCTTCAAGTGTGCCATCAACTGCTGCTTGAACATGTCCAGTTTTTCCACGCCGTATTCCAGGTGCGGCGAAAAGAATTCGTACGCATTTTTCCCGCGATCCTTTGCGCGGTACATCGCGCTATCGGCGTTTTTCAATAGCGTAAGTTCATCTCCGCCATCATCAGGAAAAATGCTGATCCCGATGCTCACGCTTAGCTGGCAGTCTCGGTCGCCGACACGCACCGGGCGTAACGCTGCATCCAACAGCTTTTGGGCGACATCTGCGGCATAACGGCCGTCGCTGAGCTCCTCGATCAAGATATAGAATTCATCGCCACCCATGCGGGCGATCTTGTCGGTATGACGAAGGCAGTTACGCAGGCGTTTGGCAATTTCGCGCAACACCTGGTCGCCAGCATCATGGCCCAGCGTGTCATTGATTTCCTTGAACTTGTCGAGGTCGAGGAAAAAGACAGCAAATTTTTTTCCGTGCCGCTTTGCATTGCGTAGTGCCAGATCGAGGTATTCCTTGAATAGAAATCGGTTTGGCAGCGATGTCAGTCCGTCATAGTGGGCGAGATAACGAATTTTTTCTTCCGATGCGCGGCCCTCGATGGCAATGCCGGCAAGATTGGTGCAAATGCTAAAGAGCTGCAGATCTCTTGCGGATGGCGCGGCCGGCTCCATGAAATAAAGGGCAAAGGTGCCGAGAATTTTCTTGTTCTTGCCGAAAATCGGCCAGGAGGTGCACGCCCTGAGCCCATGTGCGAGCGCAAGATCGCGGCGCGACGTCCAGAGCGGGTCGGTTGCTATATCAGTAACGATCACGGGCTGTGCCCGATAAACAGCCGTTCCGCATGAGCAATTGTCTGGCCGGACCTCGCTGTCGCCGAGCCGTGCAAGATATGTGTGCGGCAGGCTTGGAGCGATTCGATCGGTCAGCGCCGAGCCATCGCTGTTGAGCTGCATGATTGAACACAGACCATGGTCCGACTGGCTTTCGACGAATCGCGCGATTTCCATCAGAATTTCAGGCAGTGCAACTCCGGTTGCAACCATATTCAAAATGCGATTCTGGCCCAGTTGCAGCGACTCGGTTCGCTTGCGTTCGGTAATGTCGCGCACAACCACCTGTATTGCTGGTTCATCGTTGTACATCAGATGGGTCGCTGCAATCTCCGCATTGAATCTGCTTCCATCTGTGCGCAGCCAGATTTGTTCGATGAATGGCGTGGCGGGAAGGGCCATTGGCTCCGTCAGTGCCTTTTCCTGAAACAGGGCGTGATGATCGGGGTGAATGAAGTCAAAGATGCTGCGCCCAAGCAGTTGTGTTGTGTCCGCTGCTCCCAGCAGGCGGCCGCCTGCTTGATTGAGAAGAGCCAGCTTGCCCTTCCGGTACACGAAAATCGCCTCTGGGGAAAGCTCCACCAGCTGGCGATAACGCATGGCGCTGTCTTTTAGAATCGCCTGGCTTTGCTTGAGCTCCGAAATGTCGCGAATAAACGCGGTAAAGACGGGCTTGTTGGCGATGCTAAGCGGGACGACTGCGAGCTCGACCGGAAAAATTGTGCCGTCGGAACGCATCGCTGTCAGCTCGATGCGTCGGTTGAGCATGGTGCCCTTGCCAGTCGCGAGAAAGCGCTCGACGCCTTGCTGATGGCGTTCGCGCCACTCTTTCGGGACCACGGTGTCAACCAGCTTCTTCCCGAGCACCTGTTCACGGCGATAACCGAAGGTCCGCTCGGCGGCTTCATTGAAACTGATAATCTCGCCCTTGTGATTAATTGAGATGATGCAATCGAGAGCGGCGGTCAGGATCGCGCTCTTGAAGCGCTCGCTATCCACCAGCGCCGCTTCGATCGCCTTTCGTTGTGCTTCGCGTTCGTAGTTTTCGATCGCAAACGAAATATCGAGAGCCATTTCCTGCAGCAGTTCGATCAACTGCTCATCGAAAAAATCTTTTTCTGCCGAATACAAATTCAATGCGCCAAGCGGCTCGCCGCCGATGCAGAAAGGGAAGCTGGCGAGTGATTGAAATCCTGCCTGATCGGGCACTTCCGGACAGTGATTCAATTTGGGGGAGCTGTAAAGGTCGTTACAGATATTCGGTCGATTCTCCCTGATTGCCGTACTGATTACGCCGCTCCTCCCCGGCGTCGTTTCGTCAATCGGAATTGCAATGCGCTGGAGCATGTCGAAACCCTTGCCATAGGCTGCGACGCTGACAACCTGCCTGTTGCTATGATCGATCAGGCCGATCCACGCTAAGTGGAAGCGCCCATGTTCGACGGCGATACGGCAAATTTCACGGAACAATGCGTCTCGATCGCCAATGCGGACGATCGCCTGGTTGGTCTGGCTGAGCGTGGCATACAGATCGCGCAGGCGGGAGATTTTTCGTTCGCTTTGCTTGCGTTCATCGATATCTGAAAAGGTGCCTACCATGCGGATGGCCCGTCCATTGCGGTCACGCGCAACGACCTTGCCACTGATGCTTACCCAACGCCAAGCGCGTTGGGCATCCCGCAAGCGCAGTTCCGCCTTGTAGATGGAACTGTCCGTGCCGGCTGCCCCCTTGAGAACATCGTGCAGATGGCGACGAAAATTTTCCTTGTCGTCGTTATGGATGATCGCTGGCAGCGCGCTGGAGTGCCATGTCTTCTGCCGCTCAAGCAGCGAGTCCGTAAACCCGCCCGTCGGCTCGCTACTGAAAAAAAGCTTGTCGTCAGGAATGTGCCAATCAAATGCAATCTGGCGCGAACTTTCGAGAGCAAGAATAAGCCGTTCATTAATTGCCGATAAATGCATTTTCAAATGCTTTCCTATTGGCCTTGAGACAATTGCGCGCCGCATGACGGTACCTCGACATGAGTTTGTATTTCCAATTGGAAATGAAACTTGTCAATTTGGTTCCCGCTTTTTTGTAACAATTGAAACAACTCCAGCGCGGAAAAGAAGGCATTGGTTGACCTGTTTTAAATGCCCCTTCGCTATTTTTGCCGATACTGAAGTAACAATGTTGCGATGCATCAATTGTTGTCCATCGGAATTGTCATGCCCCTGCGTCCAGCTGTAGCGGGAGTGTACGTGGCGTACAATGCTCTTTTTGTTCCTCGCACAACGACGACATGAAAGCCATCGAGATTACCCGGCCGGGACCTCCGGACGTTTTGCAGCTTTGTGACAAGCCCCTACCCACATTGAACCCAGGCGAGGTGATGATCAAGGTGCATGCGGCAGGTATTAACCGGCCGGACGTGCTTCAACGCCTGGGGCATTACCCGGTGCCTCCTGGAGCCTCCGAGTTGCCGGGACTCGAAGTCGCTGGTGAAATCACAGATGGCGACTTGAATGGCAGCGGATTCAAGAGGGGCGACATGGTTTGCGCCTTGGTGCAGGGCGGGGGCTATGCAGAATATTGTGCAGCACCAGTACGCCAATGTTTGCCGATCCCGAAAGGGTTGAGCGTTAACGAAGCAGCGTCATTGCCTGAAACGTTTTTCACTGTATGGAGCAACGTATTCGACCGCGCCCGTCTTGCCGGTAATGAAACCTTGCTGGTGCAGGGAGGCACTTCCGGCATTGGTGTGACGGCGATTCAGATGGCGACTGCACTCGGCCATCGTGTATTTGCAACTGCTGGTACGGATGAGAAATGCAGGGCCTGCGAATCGTTTGGTGCTGTGCGCGGCATTAACTATCGCAGCGAGGACTTCGTCGAAGTCGTAAAGGCCCAGACCGAAGGGAAGGGCGTCGATGTCATTCTTGATATGGTCGCGGGTGCTTATGTGCTGCGTGAAGTTGACTGCCTTGCTGATGATGGGCGCCTTTCGATCATTGCGCTGCTGGGCGGTGCGAAGGCAACAATCGATGTGGGGCAAGTGCTGCGGCGCCGTCTTACGATCACCGGTTCAACGTTGAGACCGCGCCCGGTCGAATTCAAGGCAGCGATTGCGCGGCGCTTGCATGAGCATGTCTGGCCGCTGCTTGAAAGCGGTAAAATCAAGCCGGTTCTGCACAGTGTCTTTCCGCTTGCCGACGCAGCGCAGGCCCATGCATTGATGGAGTCAGGTACGCATATCGGCAAAATCGTCCTGACAGTGGGTTGATCGCTTTGCCGCGCATGCGAACGTGAGGTAGCGATATATTCCGTGGCGCACGGAACATGTCGGGGCGCGTGCAGTCCAATTCCTTCTTTATGGTTTGACCATGCATGCTGCGCCGCGCTAGAATCAAGGGTTATTGCAATTTTGGATCCCTATGCGCCGCAAACTCATCGCCGGTAACTGGAAAATGAATGGCAGCCTCGCTGCCAATGCAGTTCTATTAAATGGAATCAAAGGCGAGCTCGGACAGCCGACATGTACGGTTACGGTTTGCGTACCGGCTCCCTATCTTGCACAATGCCGCGCGGAGCTTGCTGGAAGCCCGGTTGCCTGGGGCGGGCAAGACGTTTCAATCCATGATTCCGGGGCCTATACGGGTGAGATTTCAGGAGGCATGCTCGCGGATTTTGGGGCGCGCTATGTCATTGTCGGTCATTCCGAACGTCGCACATATCACGGTGAGACTAACGAGCTAGTCGCGCAAAAAGCCCTCTGCGCTCTTAGGGCGGGTTTGGTGCCAATCGTATGCGTCGGTGAATCGCTCGCCGAGCGCGAATCCAACCAGACTGCAGCGGTCGTTGGGGCGCAAATTGATGCCGTATTAACGCGGCTCGATCCGAAAGATCTTGCAAAGACCGTGATCGCGTACGAGCCGGTGTGGGCAATTGGCACTGGCAAGACGGCTACCCCGCAGATGGCCCAAGATGTTCATGCAATGTTGCGTGCCAAGCTTGCAGAAAAGAGTGCCGAGGCTGCAGAGCTTGTTCAGATCCTGTACGGTGGCAGCATGAAGCCGGATAACGCCAAGGAATTGCTGGCAATGCCAGATATCGACGGTGGCCTGATCGGCGGCGCGTCGCTTAAGGCGGCGGATTTCCTGGCAATCGTCAGGGCTGCATGAAGTGTGCGTAACGAGCGCCCAAAGAATTAACTTTTGATTGGAAATTATCAATGAACGCTTTGTTCACATTTGTCGTCGTGATTCAGGTGTTGTCCGCGCTAGCAATTATCGGACTTGTGTTGCTGCAGCATGGCAAAGGGGCTGACATGGGGGCAGCATTTGGCTCTGGTGCGTCGGGTAGCCTTTTCGGCGCAAGCGGATCGTCGAACTTTCTCTCCAAGTCGACGGCAGTTGCTGCAACCATTTTCTTTGTTGCGACCTTGGCACTGTCTTTTCTCGGTAATAAGCGTACTGTCGCCGGGGGTGGTGTAATGGAGAGTTTGCCCGTGCCCTCTGCGCCGGCCTCTGGTGCTCCTGCCAACGGTTCTGCCAATGCGCCGCAAGGGGCTGTGGCCCCGGCGCCGACTGCGCCAGCTAATAATGCGGGACAGGCAAATCAAATTCCCAAATAATATTGGCGTCGCTAGCGCAAAAATTGCTTTTCGTTTTGATCTTGAGCAATTGTGCGTTGAACAAAGTAGTCAAAGCAGGGTAAAATAGCAGTCTTTAGCCGACGTGGTGAAATTGGTAGACACGCTATCTTGAGGGGGTAGTGGCGCAAGCTGTGCGAGTTCGAGTCTCGCCGTCGGCACCAAAAATATAAGGCCAGCAAGGGTGCTCCCGAGCTGGCTTTTTATCGAGGAAATTTGGTTTTGTAATTCCTTTAACTGGCCAACATCCGTCTTTCATCGTGAACCTCGAAAACTACTTCCCCATTCTTCTCTTTATCCTTGTTGGTATCGGTGTCGGCGTGTTGCCGCAGGTGCTTGGCCGGGTGATTGCGCCGCACAAGCCGGATGCTGAAAAGCTTTCTCCGTACGAGTGCGGCTTTGAGGCGTTTGAAGATGCGCGCATGAAGTTTGATGTGCGCTACTACCTGATTGCCATCCTGTTTATTTTGTTCGATCTGGAAACCGCCTTTTTCTTCCCGTGGGGCGTTGCAATGCGCGACCTCGGTTGGCAGGGCTTTGTCACGATGATGGTGTTCATCGCTGAATTCGTTGTCGGGTTCTGGTACATCTGGAAGCGCGGCGCCCTGGATTGGGAGTAAGTCATGTCTATTGAAGGTGTTTTGAACGAAGGTTTCGTCACCACGACGGCTGATAAGCTGATCAACTGGACTCGCACCGGTTCGATGTGGCCAATGACGTTTGGTTTGGCATGCTGTGCGGTCGAGATGATGCATGCCGGTGCGTCGCGTTATGACCTCGATCGTTTCGGTGTGGTGTTTCGTCCGTCGCCGCGTCAGTCGGACGTTATGATTGTTGCCGGCACCTTGTGCAACAAGATGGCGCCTGCATTGCGCAAGGTGTATGACCAGATGGCCGAGCCACGCTGGGTGATCTCGATGGGTACCTGTGCCAACGGTGGCGGTTATTACCACTATTCGTATTCGGTGGTGCGTGGCTGTGATCGTATCGTGCCGGTGGATGTGTACGTGCCGGGTTGTCCTCCGACTGCGGAAGCTCTGCTGTACGGCATTATGCAGTTGCAGAACAAGATCAAGCGCACCAACACGATCGCGCGCTAAGACAGGGCGCCAAAAAATATGACGACGAAAATTGAAACACTCGAAGCGGCCCTGCGTAATGCGCTTGGCAGCCAGATCCGGAGCCTGACTGTCGCGTTGGGCGAAGTGACGGTAGTGATCGGTGCTTCCGAATATCTGTCGGCAATGCGCGTGCTGCGCGATCATGCTGATCTGCGTTTCGAAGAATTGATCGATCTGTGCGGTGTCGACTACTCGACATACGCCGACGGTACCTGGGAAGGCCCGCGATTCGCTGCGGTTTCCCATCTGTTGTCGGTTGCGCATAACTGGCGACTGCGTGTGCGCGTGTTTGCGCCGGACGACGAACTTCCGGTGGTGCCTTCGGTCGTGGATATCTGGCCTTCCGTCAACTGGTATGAGCGCGAAGCGTTCGACCTGTTCGGCATCCTGTTCGAAGGTCACAACGACCTGCGTCGCATCCTCACCGACTACGGCTTTATCGGTCATCCGTTCCGCAAGGACTTCCCGGTATCGGGCTATGTCGAGATGCGCTACGACCCCGAGCAAAAGCGCGTAATTTACCAACCCGTCACGATTGAGCCGCGTGAAATCATTCCGCGTGTGATTCGCGAAGAAAAGTACGGGATGAAATAATGGCTGAAATTAAGAATTACACCCTCAACTTCGGTCCGCAGCACCCCGCTGCGCACGGCGTTTTGCGTCTGGTGTTGGAGCTTGACGGCGAGGTGATCCAGCGTGCCGACCCGCATATCGGCTTGCTGCATCGCGCCACCGAGAAGCTTGCAGAAACGAGGACCTTCCTGCAGTCCGTGCCTTACATGGATCGTCTCGACTACGTGTCGATGATGTGTAACGAGCATGGTTATGTGCTGGCGATCGAGAAGCTGCTCGGTATCGAGGTGCCACTGCGCGCGCAGTATATCCGTGTGATGTTTGACGAGATCACACGCATCCTGAACCACCTGCTGTGGATCGGTGCGCACGGTCTGGACGTCGGTGCGATGGCGGTGTTCCTGTACGCGTTCCGCGAGCGTGAAGACTTGATGGATATGTACGAGGCGGTGTCGGGCGCTCGCATGCACGCGGCTTACTACCGTCCGGGTGGTGTCTATCGTGATCTGCCGGATTCCATGCCGCAGTACAAGGCATCTGTGATTCGCAATGAAAAGGCGATCCGCCAGTTGAACGAGAATCGTCAGGGTTCGCTGCTCGACTTCATTGAAGATTTCACCAACCGCTTCCCAGGCTACGTCGACGAATACGAGACGCTGCTGACCGACAACCGTATCTGGAAACAGCGCCTGGTTGGTGTTGGCGTCGTATCCCCCGAGCGCGCCAAGGCAATGGGCTTTACCGGCCCGATGCTGCGCGGTTCCGGTATTGAGTGGGATTTGCGCAAGAAGCAGCCGTATGAAGTGTACGACCTACTCGACTTTGATATCCCGGTTGGCGTCAACGGCGATTGCTATGACCGCTACCTGTGCCGCGTCGAAGAGATGCGCCAGTCGAACCGCATCATCAAGCAGTGCGTCGAGTGGTTGCGCAATAACCCGGGTCCAGTCATTACCGACAATCACAAAGTCGCGCCGCCGTCGCGTGTCAACATGAAGTCCAACATGGAAGAGCTGATTCACCATTTCAAGCTCTTTTCTGAGGGCTTCCATGTGCCGGAAGGTGAGGCTTACGTTGGCATCGAACATCCGAAGGGCGAGTTTGGTATTTACCTGATTTCGGACGGTGCGAACAAGCCGTATCGCATGAAGATCCGCGCGCCTGGCTACGCGCATCTCCAGGGACTGGATGAAATGGCGAAGGGCCACATGATCGCTGACGCAGTAACGATCATTGGCACGCAAGACATTGTGTTTGGTGAGATTGACCGATAACCCGCGCAGAGCATCGCGCACGAATGGCTGACAATATGCTGTTAAGTCAAGAAGCGTACAAAAAAATCGATCGCGAAATCGCGAAATTCCCCGCCGATCAACGGCAGTCCGCAGTGATGGCCGCGCTTGCCATCGCGCAGGTCGAGAAGGGCTGGCTGTCGCCGGAGGTCATGCAGGATGTCGCTGATTACCTCGGCATGGCTGCAGTGGCGGTGCAAGAAGTCGCCACCTTCTACAACATGTTTAATACCAAGCCGGTTGGCAAGCACAAGATTTCCGTGTGCACCAACCTGCCGTGCGCGCTGTCCGGCGGCGAGCGGGCAGCTCATTACCTCAAGCACAAGCTCGGTGTCGACTACAAGGAAACCACTGCCGATGGTCAGTTTACGCTGATCGAAGGCGAGTGCATGGGTGCATGCGGCGATGCTCCGGTCATGCTGGTGAACAACAAGCGTATGTGCAGCCACATGTCGAATGAAAAGATCGATGCACTGGTGGAGGAATTGAAGAAATGACCTCCCTGCACACACGCCATATCAATCCGCTGATTCTGGCAGGGCTCGACGGCAACAACTGGCATTTGGCCGACTACGTCAAGCGTGGTGGCTATGAAGCGCTGAAGCGCATTCTGACCGAAAAAATCACGCCGGAGCAGGTAATCGCCGAACTGAAAGCTTCGTCGTTGCGTGGCCGCGGTGGTGCAGGCTTTCCGACCGGGCTGAAGTGGAGCTTCATGCCGCGCCAGTTCCCAGGGCAGAAATACCTCGTCTGCAATACCGATGAAGGCGAGCCGGGCACATTCAAGGATCGCGACATCATCCGCTACAACCCGCATGCGCTGATCGAAGGCATGGCCATCGGTGCGTACGCGATGGGCATTACGCAGGGTTACAACTACATCCACGGCGAAATCTGGGCGGAGTACGAACGCTTCGAGCAGGCGCTGGAAGAAGCTCGTGCCGCTGGTTTTCTCGGCAATAACATCATGGGCAGCGAATTCAGCTTCCAGTTGCATGCGTTCCATGGATATGGCGCGTACATCTGCGGCGAAGAAACTGCGTTGCTCGAATCGTTGGAAGGCAAGAAGGGTCAGCCGCGCTTCAAGCCGCCGTTCCCGGCGAGCTTTGGCCTGTATGGCAAGCCGACCACGATTAACAACACTGAAACGTTCGCAGCCGTGCCGTTCATTATGCACATGGGCGGTGAAGCGTATGCCGCGCTCGGCAAGCCGAACAATGGCGGGACCAAGATTTTCTCGATGTCGGGCGACGTCGCTCGTCCAGGTAATTACGAGGTTCCGCTTGGTACACCGTTTGCGAAGCTCTTGGAGCTCGCTGGTGGTATGCGAGACGGCAAGAAGATCAAGGCTGTCATTCCGGGCGGCTCGTCGATGCCGGTACTGACGGGCGAAGTGATGATGAATACCGACATGGACTACGACTCGATCGCGAAAGCCGGTTCGATGCTGGGTTCCGGGGCTGTGATCGTGATGGATGAGACGCGCTGCATGGTCAAGTCGCTGTTGCGTCTGTCGTACTTCTACTTCGAGGAGTCCTGCGGGCAGTGCACACCATGTCGTGAAGGTACCGGTTGGTTGTACCGCATGGTGCACCGGATCGAGCACGGGCAAGGGCGCGCGGATGATCTCGATATGTTGAACTCGATCGCCGACAACATCCAGGGACGCACTATTTGCGCGCTCGGTGATGCGGCCGCGATGCCGGTACGCGCATTCATTAAGAATTTCCGCGAAGAGTTTGAGTACCACATCGAGCACAAGCGCTGCATCGTACCTGCATACGTTTAACCGGCATCGGTGCGCTGCACGCACCGAAAGCCAGAGTCACTTGGCGCGTTTGTCGCGCCATACAAATACTGAGGCAAAACTGAGCCATGGTTGAAATCGAAATTGACGGCAAAAAGGTCGAGGTGCAAGAAGGCAGCATGGTGATGGACGCTGCCAACAAGCTGGGCACCTACATTCCGCATTTTTGCTATCACAAAAAACTGTCCATTGCGGCCAATTGCCGCATGTGTCTGGTCGAAGTCGAAAAGGCCCCGAAGCCTCTTCCCGCATGCGCTACACCGGTAACCAACGGCATGATCGTGCGCACTGGTAGCGACAAGGCTGTCAAGGCGCAGAAGAGCGTGATGGAGTTTTTGCTGATTAACCATCCGCTGGACTGCCCGATTTGCGATCAGGCCGGCGAGTGCCAGTTGCAGGATTTGGCAGTGGGCTACGGGCCATCGGCTTCGCGCTATGAAGAAGAGAAGCGCGTGGTCGTACCGAAAGATGTCGGCCCGCTGATCTCGACCCGCGAAATGACCCGTTGCATTCACTGCACACGTTGCGTGCGCTTCGGTCAGGAGATCGCCGGCGTGATGGAACTCGGCATGCTGAACCGCGGCGAACATTCCGAAATCACTACCTTCGTTAACAAAACGGTCGACTCCGAATTGTCGGGCAACATGATCGATCTGTGCCCGGTCGGTGCGCTCACTTCCAAGCCGTTCCGTTACACTGCCCGTACCTGGGAACTGTCGCGCCGCCGTTCGGTAAGCCCGCATGACGGCCTTGGTGCTAACCTGATCGTTCAAGTCAAGAGCGGCAAGGTCATGCGCGTGCTGCCGCTGGAAAATGAAGCGGTGAACGAATGCTGGCTGTCGGATAAGGACCGTTTCGCTTACGAAGGCCTGAACAGTGAAGATCGCCTGACTGTGCCGATGATCAAGCAGGACGGTAAGTGGCTGGAAACGGGCTGGCAAACGGCGCTGGAATACGTTGCGCACGGACTGAAGAATATTCGCCATGAGCACGGCGCCGACGCAATCGCCGCGCTGGCAGCACCTTACTCGACGCTGGAAGAGCTATCGCTGTTGCAGAAAATGGTGCGCGGGCTGGGCTCGGACAATGTTGACTTCCGCCTGCGCCAATCCGACTTTGCACTCGACGGGAAGATTACCCCGTGGCTTGGCATGTCGATCGAAGAATTCGGTCAACTCGACCGTGCATTCGTGATCGGTTCGTTCCTGCGCAAGGATCATCCGTTACTCACGGCACGCCTGCGTCATGCCACCAAGCGCGGGGCAAAGGTAAGCGTATTGCACGCAACCGATGACGATCTGCTATTGCCGCTGGCTGCCAGAATGATCAAGGCTCCTTCTCAATGGCTGTCCGGGTTGAGCGAAGTCGTGGTTGCCGTTGCACAGTCAAAAGGAATTGCTGCACCGGCAGGGTATGAAGGAATCGAAGCGGGCGAGGTTGCAAAAGCCATCGCCGCAACGCTGCTGTCCGGCGAGCGCAAGGCAGTCATGCTGGGTAACGCCGCAGCACAGCATCCGCAAGCTTCCCAATTGCATGCGGCCGCACAGTGGATCGCGCAGAACACAGGCGCCACGCTCGGCTATCTGACCGAAGCGGCCAATTCGGTTGGCGGCTATATCGCCAACGCGACTTCTGGTAAGGGCGCCAATGCTTTGCAGGTGTTCGCTCAACCGCGTAAGGCGTACGTTCTGCTGCATGCGGAACCGGAATATGACTGCTACGACCCGCAGGCTGTACGCGCCGGGTTAAACCATGCCGACATGGTGGTGGCACTGTCGCCATACAAGCATGCTGCTGAGTACGCGGACGTGATGCTGCCGGTCGCGCCGTTCTCGGAAACTGCTGGCACCTTCATCAACTGCGAAGGCCGTGCTCAGGGTTTCAACGGCACCGTCAAGCCTTTGGGTGAGACACGTCCGGCATGGAAGGTGTTGCGCGTCCTGGGCAATCTGCTGGAACTGGATGGATTCGATTACGAGACATCGGAAGAGATTCGCGCCGAGCTCTTGGGAACCAAGAATGCCGAGGATGCTGATCTGTCTTCGCGCCTGAACAACATCGCAGCCATCCAGCCACAGGCAGCCAAACCGGCCGCTGAAGCTGCTGTCGAGCGAGTGGCCGACGTGCCCATTTACTTTACCGATGCAATCGTGCGACGTGCGCCGTCGCTCCAGTTGACTCACGACGCACAGGCACCCAAGGCGACTCTGTCGGCCGTGCTGGCGCAAAAGCTCGGCGTGGCGAACGGCGCGCAAGTCAAGGTGACGCAGGGGCAGGGAAGCGCGGTTCTGACTGCAGCGATCGACGCCAAGCTGCCGGAAAACGTCGTGCGGGTGTCGGCTGCACACGCATCAACAGTCGGCTTGGGCGCCATGTTCGGTGCCATTAGTGTGGAGAAGGCGTAATGGATCAGATGTTCACGACCATCAACGAGAGCGGGCTAAGCCTGTTCGGCGGCGCATGGCCGCTGATCTGGACACTGGCCAAGATCGTCGTCCTGGTGTTGCCGCTGATGGGCGCTGTGGCTTACCTGACGCTTTGGGAACGCAAGATGATCGGCTGGATGCACATTCGCCTCGGCCCGAATCGTGTCGGTCCCGCCGGTTTGCTGCAACCGATTGCCGATGCGTTGAAGCTGCTGCTCAAGGAAATCGTTGTGCCCGCACGCGCCAACAAGGCATTGTTCGTGATCGCACCGGTCATGACCATTGGCCCGGCGCTTGCAGCCTGGGCCGTGATCCCCTTCGGGCCGGAAACGGTTATCGCCAACATCAACGCCGGCCTGCTGTTCGTGATGGCAATCGCGTCGATGGAAGTCTACGGTGTGATCATCGCGGGCTGGGCATCCAATTCGAAGTATGCGTTTCTGGGCGCGATGCGTGCTTCGGCGCAGATGGTGTCCTATGAGATCGCGATGGGTTTTGCACTGGTGATCGTGCTGATGGTTTCCGGAAGCCTGAACTTCATCGACATTGTCGGGGCGCAGAACAAGGGTTTTTTTGCAGATAAGGGACTGACATTCCTTTCATGGAACTGGCTGCCGCTGCTGCCGATTTTCGTGATCTATGTCGTGTCTGGCATCGCTGAAACCAACCGCCATCCGTTCGACGTGGTCGAAGGCGAATCCGAGATCGTGGCCGGCCACATGGTGGAATATTCCGGCATGTCGTTCGCGATGTTCTTCTTGGCCGAATACGCCAACATGATCCTGATCTCTGCATTGGCATCGCTGATGTTCCTGGGCGGCTGGGCATCCCCGGTTTCGTTCCTGAACTGGATTCCGGGGTGGATCTGGCTAGGTATGAAGACCTTCTTTGTGGTGTCGCTGTTCATCTGGGCGCGCGCATCATTCCCTCGCTACCGCTATGACCAGATCATGCGCCTAGGCTGGAAGGTATTCATCCCACTGACGCTCGCCTATCTTGTGATCGTCGCCGCATGGATGCAGACGCCCTGGAATATTTGGAAGTAAACAAACTAGGCTGAACACAACGGAAGCCAAAAATGGAAGCAATTAAGGATTTTTTCAGCAGCCTGATGCTGCGGGAACTGATCAAGGGCCTGGCCCTGACAGGACGTTACATGTTTGCCCGCAAGATCACAGTGCAATTCCCGGAAGAGAAAACGCCGCTATCGCCGCGCTTTCGTGGCTTGCATGCGCTGCGGCGCTATCCCAACGGTGAAGAGCGCTGTATCGCCTGCAAATTGTGCGAAGCGGTTTGCCCAGCGATGGCGATCACTATTGAATCGGCCGAGCGCGAGGATGGTACACGTCGCACCACGCGCTATGACATCGATTTAACCAAGTGCATTTTCTGTGGATTCTGCGAAGAGTCGTGTCCGGTGGACTCGATTGTCGAAACCAATATCTTCGAATATCACGGCGAAAAGCGCGGCGATCTCTACTTCACGAAGGAGATGCTGCTCGCAGTCGGCGATCGCTACGAAAAGGATATCGCCGCCAATCGCGCAGCAGATGCTGCTTATCGTTGATCGCATAGTTCGACTTGCTTGGTTCAGCTGACTTTTATTGGTCCATTATGGAATTTCAAACTGTACTGTTTTACGCGTTTTCGGCGATTCTGGTTTTTGCCGCATCGCGTGTCATCACCGACCGCAATCCGGTGCATGCAGCCCTGTTTCTGGTGCTGTCTTTTTTCTCCGCGGCCGCCGTGTGGCTTTTGTTGAAAGCCGAGTTTCTGGCGATCGTCCTTGTGCTGGTATACGTCGGCGCGGTGATGGTGTTATTCCTGTTTGTCGTGATGATGCTCGATATCG
Source organism: Noviherbaspirillum autotrophicum (assembly GCF_000818395.1). Classification (GTDB taxonomy): domain Bacteria; phylum Pseudomonadota; class Gammaproteobacteria; order Burkholderiales; family Burkholderiaceae_D; genus Noviherbaspirillum; species Noviherbaspirillum autotrophicum. The sequence goes on from NZ_JWJG01000028.1 coordinate 3,649,303, forward strand.
ATATGACTAAGTTGCGGGCTGGATTCTGGAATTACTTCCCGCTCGCCGCCACGGTCGGCGTCGTCATCGTTCTGGAAATGTCGTCCGTCCTGTTGAATGGATTCTGGTCATATGACGCGCAGGTTCCTGCCGCGGCAGCGAACATCGGCAATACCAAGGAACTCGGCAAACTGATCTATACGCAGTACATCTATGCGTTTGAAATTGCTGCTGTCGTGCTTCTGCTCGCGATTGTCGCCGCCGTTGCTCTCACGCTGCGTCGCCGCAAGGACACCAAATATTTCGATCCGGCCGCTGCAGTCAAGGTCAAGCGCAACGACCGCGTGCGTATTGTCAGCATGAAGTCGGAATCGGCACGGACGAACGGTAGCGCGCAGCCGGCTGCTGCGGAAAAACAATAAGGGGAAGTCACCGTGGCATTATCGCTCGCTCACTATCTGATTCTCGGCGCAATCCTGTTTGCGATCTCGATCGTCGGCATTTTCCTGAATCGCAAGAACATCATCGTGTTGCTGATGGCAATCGAGTTGATGCTCCTCGCGGTCAACATGAACTTCATCGCCTTCTCGCACTATCTCGGCGATGCGGCTGGGCAGATTTTCGTTTTCTTCATTCTTACCGTGGCTGCTGCTGAGTCTGCAATCGGCCTCGCCATTCTGGTGGTTCTGTTCCGTAATCTGGACACCATCAATGTCGAGGATCTCGATAGTCTCAAAGGTTAACCGCAACAATAACGATAAGGTCCATCATGGCGGGGCAACTCAACCCTAACGTTTTACTGGCTGTGCCGCTGGCACCTCTGGCAGGATCCGCGATTGCGGGCCTGTTCGGCACCAAGTTTTTCGGTAACAAGATCGGCCGTACGGCGTCGCATACGGCGACTATCCTCGGCGTGCTGATCGCGTTCGTCATTTCCTTCCAGACGCTGCTCGCAGTGCTCGACGGCGCAACCTATACCGGCACCATCTATAACTGGATGACCGTGATGAGACTGAAGCTTGAAGTAGGCTTCCAGATCGACAGCCTCACGGCAATGATGATGTGCGTGGTGACCTTCGTGTCGCTGATGGTGCATATTTATACGATCGGCTACATGGCCGAAGACGAGGGTTACAACCGCTTCTTTTCGTATATCTCGCTGTTCACCTTCTCGATGCTCATGCTCGTCATGAGCAATAACTTCCTGCAGTTGTTCTTCGGCTGGGAAGCGGTAGGTCTGGTGTCTTATCTACTGATTGGCTTCTGGTACACCCGTCCGTCCGCAATTTTCGCCAACATGAAGGCATTCCTGGTAAACCGTGTCGGCGACTTCGGTTTCATACTGGGTATCGGTCTTCTGCTGGCGTACGCCGGTTCCCTGAACTATGGCGAGGTGTTTGCAAAGAAGGAAGAACTGGCAACGCTGATGCTGCCGGGTAGCGACTGGCGCCTGATTACCGTTGCCTGCATCTGCCTGTTCATTGGCGCGATGGGCAAATCGGCACAATTCCCGCTGCACGTATGGCTGCCGGACTCGATGGAAGGCCCGACGCCAATTTCCGCGCTGATTCACGCCGCGACGATGGTAACCGCCGGTATCTTCATGGTGGCACGCATGTCGCCGCTGTTCGAGCTGTCCGACACTGCTCTGTCGTTCGTGCTGGTGATTGGCTCGATCACGGCATTGTTCATGGGCTTCTTGGGCATTATTCAGAACGATATCAAGCGCGTCGTCGCATATTCGACGCTGTCCCAGCTCGGCTACATGACTGTTGCGTTGGGCGCGTCTGCCTATTCGGTTGCGGTATTCCACCTGATGACGCATGCATTTTTCAAGGCACTGCTGTTCCTCGGTGCCGGCGCGGTCATCATCGGCATGCACCATGATCAAGACATTCGTAATATGGGTGGCCTGCGCAAGTACATGCCGATTACCTGGATTACCTCGTTGCTCGGGTCGCTAGCCCTGATCGGCACACCGTTCTTCGCCGGTTTCTACTCGAAGGACAGCATTATTGAAGCCGTGCAAAACACTCATATCGCGGGTGCAGGCTTTGCGAGTTTCGCTGTGCTGGCCGGCGTGTTCGTGACTGCGTTTTACTCGTTCCGCATGTATTTCCTGGTTTTCCACGGCGAAGAGCGTTTTGGCAAGCCGCATCCGGGTGAACATCAGAATCATAGCCACGATGAGCACAGCGACGAACATCACCATGGCTTGGGCCCTGGCGAAAAGCCGCACGAGGCACCGCTGGTGGTCACTGTGCCGCTGATGCTGCTGGCTATTCCATCGGTGGTGATCGGTTTTATCGCTATCGGGCCGATGCTGTTTGGTGATTTCTTCAAGGGCGTAATTTTTGTCAATGAGTCACATCAGGCAATGGAAGAACTCGCGCACGAATTCCATGGCGCCTGGGCGATGGCCATGCATGGCTTTACGTCACTGCCGTTTGCATTGATGCTGGCGGGCGTGGCATCGGCCTATTACTGCTATATGGTCAACCCGAAGGTTCCCGCCTGGTTCTACAGCAAGTTCCATCGGACCTACACGCTGCTTGACAATAAGTACTACATGGACAAGATCAATGAGGTCGTGTTCGCACGTGGTACGCGCGTCTTGGGCGGGGGCTTGTGGAACGTGGGTGACCGCACCTTGATCGACGGCCTGATCGTTAATGGCAGCGCCAAGGTGGTGGGGTGGTTCGCGTCGGTGATTCGCTACTTCCAGTCGGGTTACATCTACCACTATGCTTTTGTAATGATTCTCGGCGTACTGTGTTTCCTGATTTATTTCATGCCGTTCCCATCATTTGCCAAATAAGTTGGCGAGGTAGAGCAAACAACAATCATGATGCAGTCAACTTTTCCTCTTCTGAGCCTGGCGATCTGGTGTCCGATCGCATTTGGTCTGTTCGTTCTGGCATTTGGACGGGATGACAATCCCGGTCTCGTGCGTGGTGTCTCGCTGTTAGGGTCCATCGTCAGCTTTCTGGTAACGCTGCCACTGATCCAGAATTTCGACAAGGCGGCGCACGGCGTGCAGTTCGTCGAGAAGGCCGCATGGATTGATCGCTTCAATGTCAATTACTTCCTTGGCATTGACGGCATTTCGGTCTGGTTCGTACTACTGACAGCTTTCATTACCGTGATCGTGGTTATAGCGGGCTGGGAGGTGATCGAGAAGCGCGTTGCACAATATATGGGCGCTTTCCTGATTTTGTCGGGGCTGATGATTGGCGTGTTCTGCGCGCTGGATGGCCTGTTGTTTTATGTGTTCTTCGAAGCGACGCTGATCCCGATGTTCATCATCATCGGCGTGTGGGGCGGACCAAATCGTGTGTACGCGGCGATCAAGTTCTTCCTGTACACCTTGCTTGGCTCGTTGCTGACTTTGGTCGCCGTCCTTTTCCTTTATTTCAAGTCGGGCGGCAGCTTCGACGTGCTGGTATGGCACAAGTTGCCGCTGCCGCTGAACACGCAGATTCTGATCTTCCTTGCCTTCATGATGGCTTTTGCCGTGAAAGTGCCAATGTGGCCGGTGCACACCTGGCTGCCGGACGCGCACGTGGAAGCACCTACCGGTGGTTCCGTGGTGCTGGCTGCGATCATGCTGAAGCTGGGGGCTTACGGTTTCCTGCGTTTCTCGCTGCCGATCGCGCCCGACGCAAGTCATTCGCTCGCGGGCTTCGTCATCGCGCTGTCACTGATTGCCGTGATCTATATCGGCCTGGTGGCGCTGGTGCAGTCAGACATGAAGAAGCTGGTTGCGTATTCCTCTATCGCACATATGGGCTTCGTCACGCTTGGCTTCTTCATGTTTAATGATATGGCCGTGCAGGGCGGTATCGTGCAGATGATTTCGCACGGATTTGTGTCCGGCGCCATGTTCCTCTGCATCGGCGTGCTGTACGACCGCATGCATTCGCGCCAGATCGCCGATTACGGTGGCGTGATCAATACCATGCCGCGTTTCGCCGCGTTGTTCGTGCTGTTCTCGCTGGCTAACTGCGGTCTTCCCGCAACCTCCGGTTTCATCGGCGAATTCATGGTGATTCTTGGCGCAGTGAAATACAACTTCTGGATCGGCTTGTTGGCAGCAACGGCGTTGATTTGGGGGGCAGCTTATTCGCTGTGGCTGGTCAAGCGGGTCGTGTTTGGCGAAGTGGGCAACAAACACGTCGCCGAACTGAAGGACCTGAACATGCGTGAATTCTTTATGCTTGGCCTGCTCGCTGTCGCAGTGCTGGTGATGGGCTTGTACCCGGCGCCAGTCACCGACGTGATGCAAACCTCCGTTGCCGACCTGCTCCAGCATGTCGCTGTATCGAAAGTGCACTGAAGTAGTGAACGAATACGTGGAAGCAATTTAGCGACGACAACATGAACAACACGAATTTGATCCCGGTTTATCCGGAAATTTTTCTCCTGATCGCGACGTCGGCAATCCTGCTGATCGACATGTTCCTGAGCGAGGCAAAACGCAATATTACCTATGTGCTGACCATCGGTGCCCTGGTCGTTTGCGCGGCATTGACCATGAACGACTTCGGTCCGACTGCCTATACGTTCAACAACATGTTCGTGTCTGACCCGATGTCGGGGCTACTGAAGCTCTTCTCGTATATCGCGATCGGCATGACATTGATCTACTCGCGCCAGTACGTTGGCGATCGCGGTATGCTTGGCGGCACACTGGGCGGCGAGTTCTACGTCCTTGCGCTTTTCTCGCTGCTCGGACAGATGGTCATGATTTCGGGGAATAACTTCCTGATCATTTATCTTGGCCTAGAGCTGATGTCGTTGTCCCTGTACGCGCTGGTGGCACTGCGTCGTGGTTACTCGATTTCAACCGAGGCAGCGATGAAGTATTTCATTCTCGGCGCGCTGGCATCTGGCTTCCTGCTGTATGGAATTTCGATGTTGTACGGCGCAACCGGCTCTCTCGACCTGACGGAAGTCGCAAAGGCGACGGCATCGGGCACCGTGAACAAGACGGTGCTGGTGTTTGGCGTCGTTTTCGTGGTTTCCGGCCTCGCATTCAAGCTTGGCGTGGTTCCGTTTCACATGTGGGTTCCTGACGTGTATCAGGGCGCGCCGACTGCCGTCACGCTCCTGCTCGGCGGCGCTCCGAAGCTGGCGGCGTTTGCCATCACCATCCGGTTGCTGGTGGAAGGATTGTTCCCACTCGCCCTCGACTGGCAGCAAATGATCACCGTGCTTGCCGTACTGTCGATGGCTATCGGCAATATCACGGCGATCGTGCAGACCAACATCAAGCGTATGTTGGCCTACTCGACGATCGCGCAAATGGGCTTCATGTTGCTTGGCATGCTGTCCGGCGTTGTTAATGGCAACGTGTCGTCTGCCGCGAACGCGTACAGCTCGGCGATGTTTTATACCGTCACCTATGTATTGACCACGCTGGGCACGTTTGGCCTGATCATGTTGTTGGCACGTTCTGGCTTTGAAGCGGAAAATATCGATGACTTAAAGGGCCTGAATCAGCGCAGCCCATGGTTTGCATTCATGATGCTGATCCTGATGTTCTCGCTGACCGGTATTCCGCCGACCGTCGGTTTCTATGCGAAGCTGTCGGTGTTGCAAGCGGTGCTGGGCACCGGGCAGATCTGGCTGGCCGTCGTTTCGGTTTTGCTGTCGCTGATTGGTGCCTTTTATTACTTGCGCGTCGTCAAGGCAATGTACTTCGATGAGCCAGTCGATACAGCAAAGATTGTTGCGAATGGCGATATGAAAGTCGCACTGAGCGTCAACGGGCTTGCCGTTTTGGTGCTCGGCGTGCTCCCAGGGCCGTTAATGGCCGTGTGCGCGACGGCCATTGTCAAGACGCTCACTTCCTGATTGTTCGTCTAGTGGATGTCTCTCTTTCCAGCTGGTTCGTGATTCTGTTGGCGGCTTTTGCCGCCAACCTGCCTTTCTTTAACGAACGGCTATTCGCTATCATTCCGATTGCACGTTCTCCCAAACCGATCTGGTTACGCTTGATTGAGCTGTTTGGCCTGTATTTGCTGGTACGTGGTGTCGGATACCTGCTTGAGTCTCGTATCGGCAATACTTTCCCCCAAGGCTGGGAGTTTTACGTCATCACAGCCTGCCTTTTCATCGTTCTAGCCTTTCCTGGCTTCGTCTACCGTTACTTGCGAAAGCAGCATGGTTGATCTGCGAACCTTGCAGATTCTGACCATGCTGTAATATTGAGCTCAATACGTTATTGGAGCCTACGCATGGATTTGCATTTGAAAGAAGTGAAGGTCGACGGTGATGTCGCATTCGAGGGCAAATTCCTCAAGCTGCAAAGCGATACCGTTCGCCTGCCAGACGGTAAAACATCGAACCGAGAATATATTCGCCACCCCGGCGCTGTTGTTGTACTTCCTCTTTTCGTCGATGGGACGGTACTGCTGGAGCGGCAATTCCGTTATCCGCTCGATCAGGTTTTCATCGAATTCCCAGCTGGAAAAATCGATCCAAATGAAGATCCGCTCGATTGTGCTCAGCGTGAGCTTCAGGAAGAAACCGGCTATACCGCAAGCGACTGGGAATTCGTCTGCACTATTCATAATGCCATCGCCTATTCAGACGAACATCTCGACATTTATCTTGCACGTGGACTGACTGCCGGTGAAAGCAAACTCGACGATGGTGAATTTCTTGAGACCTTCAAGGCTTCCGTTCCGGATATGCTGCAATGGATCCGCGAGGGAAAAATCACCGACGTCAAAACTGTCATCGGCGCCTTCTGGCTTGAGAAAATATTGGCAGGGCAGTGGAAACTGTAACTCCTTGCAGCGCCGGTCAATAAAAAAGCCGCGAATGCGGCTTTTTTATTTTTACATTCCCGAATAGTTTGGTCCACCACCGCCTTCGGGCGTAACCCACACGATGTTCTGCGTCGGGTCCTTGATGTCGCACGTCTTGCAATGCACGCAGTTCTGCGCATTGATCTGCAACCGATCCTCGCCGCCATCGGTCTTCACGAATTCGTACACCCCCGCCGGACAGTAGCGGCTTTCCGGCCCCGCAAACTTCGCCAGGTTGATCTTCACCGGCACCGACGGATCCTTCAGCGTCAGGTGCGCCGGCTGGTTTTCTTCATGGTTGGTGTTGCTCACGAAGACGCTCGACAGCCGATCGAAGGTCAGCTTGCCGTCGGGCTTCGGATACGCGATTTGCTGGCACTGCGCGGCTGGCTGCAGATAGACGTGATCGGGCTTGTCGCGATGCAGCGTCCACGGCGGATTCTTGACCCCGAGCTTGGGCAGGAACCACTGCTCGATGCCCGTCATCAGCGGCCCCATCAGCGCCCCCTTCTTGAACCACAGCTTGAAGTTGCGCGACTGGTCGAGCTCTTCCTTGAGCCAGCTGTTGTCGTACGCTTGCGGATACGCGCTGAGCTCGTCGGCGGCGCGACCGGACGTGACGGCTGCAAAGACGGCGTCGGCGCACAGCATGCCGCTCTTGATCGCGGTATGGCTGCCCTTGATGCGGGCCGCATTCAGGAAGCCGGCGTCGCAGCCGATCAGGGCGCCGCCCGGGAACACCAGCTTCGGCAGCGCTTGCGGCGTGCCATTGTTGATGGCGCGCGCGCCATAGCTGATGCGCTTGCCGCCGTCGATGTGGGCGCGGATGCTCGGGTGCGTCTTCCAGCGCTGCATTTCCTCGAACGGGCTCATCCACGGATTCTTGTAATCCAGGCCGATGACGAAGCCGAGCGTGACCTTGTTGCCTTCGAGGTGATACAGGAAGCCGCCACCGAAGGTTTCCTTGTCCATTGGCCAGCCGGCGGTGTGCACCACCAGGCCGGGCTTGGCCTTGGCCGGATCGATTTCCCACAGTTCCTTGATGCCGATCGCAAAGCTTTGCGGATCCTTGCCCTCGTCGAGCTTGTACCTGGCAATCAGCTGCTTGCCCAGGTGGCCGCGCGCGCCTTCGGCAAAGATCGTGTACTTGCCCAGCAATTCCATGCCGAGCTGGAAATTCTCGGTCGGCTCGCCATCCTTGCCTATGCCCATGTTGCCGGTAGCAACACCGCGCACGGCGCCTCGGTCGTCGTACAGCACTTCGGCAGCCGTAAAGCCCGGGAAGATTTCCACGCCCAGCGCTTCGGCTTGCTGCGCCATCCACTTGACGACGTTGCCGAGCGCGACCACGTAGCAGCCCTCGTTATGGAAGTTGCGCGGCACCAGGAAATCGGGCGTGCGCTTGGCGCCGGTCTCGCTCAGGAACAGGATGTCGTCGCCGGTGACCGGCTGGTTCAGCGGGGCGCCGAGCTCTTTCCAGTTCGGGAACAATTCGTTCATTGCGCGCGGATCCATCACCGCGCCCGACAGGATGTGGGCGCCGGGTTCGGAACCCTTTTCGAGCACCACCACCGACACGTCCTTGCCTTGTTCGGCGGCCAGCTGCTTGATGCGGATCGCCGTGGCCAGGCCGCCGGGTCCGGCGCCGACGATCACTACGTCGTATTCCATCGACTCGCGCGGGCCATACTGTTCTATCAGATTTTGGGTCTGTGTCATGGTCTCACCAGGGTAGTTAAAATTATCGAACGAACGTGCTAATTGTCGTGGATTTTGCGGGAGAATGCTAGGCAGAGCACTCTAAATGCCACTCTTTCATGTAATCATAACGTCAAGTGGGACGGTACGGTCGCTTGCCGGCCAATAACAAGGAGATTTTCGTGGGCATCGAAATGAATTTTGAAGGGAAGATTGCTTTGATTACCGGCGCTTCCAGTGGACTGGGCAACCGGTTTGCAAAGGTGCTGGCGCAGGCGGGGGCTCAGGTGGTGCTGGCATCCCGCCGCGTGGAGCGACTGAAAGAATTGCGTGCGGAGATTGAGGCCGGTGGCGGTGCCGCCCACGTAGTTGCGCTCGACGTGACCGATTATTCCAGCATCAAATCCGCGATTGCGCATGCGGAGACGGAAGCGGGGCCAATCGATATTCTCGTCAATAATTCGGGCGTGTCGACAACACAGCGTCTGGTCGATGTTACGCCAGAGGATTATGCGTTTGTCATGGATACCAACCAGCGCGGTGCGTTTTTCGTGGCGCAGGAAACAGCCAAGCGCATGATCGCGCGTGCCAAGGGGGATCCGAAAAAGCAGCACCGCATCATCAATATCGCGTCAGTCGCCGGCCTGCGCGTGCTGCCGCAAATCGGCATTTATTGCATGAGCAAGGCGGCCGTCGTTCACATGACTAAATCAATGGCAGTCGAATGGGGGCGCTACGGCATCAATGTCAACGCAATCTGCCCTGGCTATATCAGCACCGAGATCAACGCAGAGCATTTCGGCACCGAGCAAGGCCATGCGCTGATTAACATGTTGCCGCGCAAACGGCTGGGCAAGCCGGAGGATCTGGATGGATTGCTGCTGTTGCTCGCGTCTGAGGAATCGCGCTTTATCAATGGCGCCATCATTACTGCGGATGACGGCATGAGCGCGCAATAGAGCACGGCCAGGGCAAACAATCCATGACAACGAAAAAACTCGTTCATACCTTGCGCATGCCGATCCGCTGGGGGGATATGGATGCGATGGGGCATGTCAACAACACGGTTTATTTCCGCTACCTGGAGCAGGCGCGCATCGAATGGTTTACCGAAGTTGGGTGCGATCCCGACCCGCTTGGCGAGGGACCGGTGATCATCAATGCGCATTGCACCTTCATCAAGCAGCTCAAGTATCCGGGCGATATTGAGATCCGCACCTATGTCGGACCGGCTGGACGTTCGAGCTTCGAAACGATCCAGGAAATCCGGCGTGTTGATCAGCCTGAGGTAATTTCGGCCCATGGCGGCGCGAAGGTTGTTTGGGTAAATTTTCCGACTGAAAAATCGGCACCTTTGCCTGATCGTATTCGCGCACTGCTGGCCGACGCTTAACAGGCCATTAACCTGCCACGCCGACGAGCCTATGTACCAGCTCGCCGGACGTGGCGGCGGCAAACTTACGCATCAGGCGGGCGCGGTGCATTTCCACCGTGCGCGGGCTGAGTCCAACCTGGCGGGCGATCAGCTTGCTGGTCTTGCCTTCCACCAGCAATGCAGCAATTTCCCTTTCACGCGGCGTCAACTGAGCAGTGACAGGGCGCTTTGCACTCAGATCTTCGAAGGCCCAGATACCGGCGGCATGCGGCTCGTTGTGGACAAGGGCACGGCCGCTGACATGGCACCAGAACAGGTCCTTATTTGCCCGTTTCATGATGCGCTCGTCAGAGTAATTTCCACCAGCGCTCATGATGGGAACGATGCGCGCACCGGTACGCTCGAACTCGTCGACGGTTGGGTAAAGCACCTGGAACGACTGGCCGATCAGCTCTTCCGGCCGATAGCCGAACATCCTTGCCAGCGCTTCATTGCAAGCAAGAATGACCCGGTTTCGGGACACGCACATGCCTACTGGCGCGTTCTGGAAAATGGATTCGTAATCGATCGAAAATAGGGCGCTCATGGGATAGGGGCGCTGTTCTAAGGTTAATAATTCGTATTTTTACGGTATTGCACGGCCTGGTCCACCACCTTATGCTGGGGGTGGGCAAATCAGCCAGAAAAGCCTATGTTAGGTCATTTCTCATAATAAGAGGGTTGGTATGAATAAACTTTATCCAGATGCAGCCAGCGCACTGGCCGGCATCGTCAAGGACGGTCAGACTATCGCGGTCGGGGGATTCGGGTTGTGCGGCATTCCGGAGGCCTTAATTGAGGCGCTGCGCGACGCGGGCGTCAAGAACCTGACTGCCATTTCCAACAACGCCGGCGTTGATGGTTTCGGCCTCGGGCAGTTGCTCACCACGCGCCAGATCAAGAAAATGATTTCGTCCTATGTCGGCGAAAACAAGGAGTTCGAGCGCCAATACCTGGCTGGCGAGCTGGAACTGGAGTTCACGCCGCAAGGCACGTTGGCAGAAAAGTTGCGTGCCGGCGGCGCCGGCATTCCGGCGTTCTTCACTAAGACCGGCGTCGGCACTATCGTCGCGGACGGCAAGGAAGTGCGCGAATTCGACGGCGAGAAGTATGTGATGGAGCATTCGCTGGTCGCCGATGTGTCCCTTGTGAAGGCCTACATGGCGGACAAGACCGGCAACCTGGTGTTCCGCAAGACCGCGCGCAACTTCAATCCGAACGTCGCCATGGCGGGCAAGATCACGGTGGTCGAGGTCGAGAAGCTGGTCGAGGCCGGGGAGCTCGATCCGGATCAGATCCATTTGCCGGGCATTTTCGTGCATCGTATCGTGGTGAATGCGAATCCCGAGAAGCGCATCGAACAACGCACCACGCGTGCAAAGTAATACGGAGAACGAACATGGCTTGGACTCGTGATGAAATGGCCGCGCGCGCGGCGAAGGAACTGCAGGACGGCTTCTATGTGAACCTGGGCATTGGTTTGCCGACGCTGGTCGCGAACTATGTGCCGAAGGATATCGAGGTGTGGCTGCAGTCCGAAAATGGGTTGCTCGGCATCGGTCCGTTCCCGACCGAAGAGGAAGTTGATCCGGACCTGATCAACGCCGGTAAGCAGACCGTGACGGCCTTGGCCGGCTCGTCATTCTTCAGTTCGGCGGACTCGTTTGCGATGATCCGCGGCGGCAAGATCAATATTGCCATCCTGGGGGCAATGCAGGTGAGCGAAAAGGGCGACTTGGCAAACTGGATGATCCCGGGAAAGATGGTCAAGGGCATGGGCGGCGCAATGGACCTCGTCGCAGGCGTCAAGCGCGTCGTGGTGCTGATGGAGCATGTGGCAAAGGCGAAGGATGGCACGACCTCGCACAAGATCCTGAAGAAATGCGACCTCCCGCTGACCGGTGTTGGCGTGGTCAACCGGATCATTACCGATCTCGGTGTGATCGACGTGACGGATTCCGGCCTAAAACTGATCGAACTCGCGCCGGGCGTAACGAAGGAGGAAGTGGTCGAGAAGACCGGTGCGGAACTGGATGTGAGCGCGGTCGCTTGAGCTGACCCTCTTGCAGAAAACGGCGCCTCTCATGGCGCCGTTTTTTTTTTTGCGTCCGAAGAGCGTACGGCGTATCTGTGCGTCAGCGCATAGGCGCTTCATCGTACTGCAGCAGATACACGGTTCCCGAATAGTCGTCGGAAATATACATGCCACCCTTTCCGTTCGGGATTGCCGTAACCGGACGGCCCCAGCGCCGGCCCGTTTTTTCGTCCGAGATCCAGCCCGTCACCAAGTCGACAGGGTCTCCCACGGAGCCATCTTCCCTGAATGGAAACAGCACAACCTTGTGACCGTTGGGCGCGCTGCAATTCCAGCAGCCGTGCAGCGCGGTGACCAGCGCATTGCGATAGGGCGCGGGCAGGCCCGATTCATGCAAAAAGTTCATGCCGAGGGGCGCAGAATGTGGGTCGATGCCTTTCGTCACGCGATCGATCTTGTTGCAATCGAGCTTGTCGCCCTCCGGATTCATTTGAACATCCCGATCGTATGGCATGTTGTCCCGCCCATCATCGGGGTTCGGATTGCAGAATGGCCAGCCATAGTTGCCGCCGTCCCTGACTTTCACCAGCAGATCGGGCGGATGACCGTCGACGTAGCTTTGCATGACCTTGCCGTAGTCATCCTTGCCGTCGCCATTCCAATCCTTGTGATACGGGTAGGCGATGTTGTCGCGGCTGTTGACCACCGCCCACAATTCATTCGTTCCTGGCTTGAACCGGATACCTTCCGCATTACGCAGACCCGACGCGTACAGCCGCCCGTTCTTTCCATTCGCGTCGTACTCATATATCGCGCCGCGGCGTGGATCGGCCCTTGTATCGGAGAGGCAGGCATTGCATGTGGATGCAATCGACACATAGAGCTTGCCGTCACGCAGCGCCATGTTTTTCAGCTGGTGCCCGTAGCTGCCCTTGAGGCCAGGACTGGAGGCATCGGGCAGGTTGCCCACCACTGTTTGAATTGGCCCGATTTTGGTTTGCCCATTGCTGTAGGGCGCACGAATGATGCGGTTCGATTCGGCGATATACACATATTGTTCGCTGCCCAACGCGTGGAACACAATGTCATGCGGATGATGCATGCCTGATGCAAAGACGGAATGCCGGGCATTATCTTGGCCGTCAGGGCGTAGCAACGTGATGGTTCCGCTGCCGGGGCTTGATACCAGGAGGTCGCCGTTGGGCGCGAGCGCCATGAAGCGCGCGTCCTCGACGCGTGCCACCACGCGGATCGAAAATCCCTTCGGAATGGTAAGTGTGCGCGCAACGTCGAAAGGCGCGGTTGCCGCCTCAGGCGGGACCAGCACCTTGACAGATTGGTTGGCGCCGAATGGGGAAGCCGTTGCCGCAAGGGCGACACCGACGAACGGCAGGGCGATGGCGCAAAGAAATTGCGCTTGCAACGCGCGCTGCCAAGCACTTGTTCGGTGCTCCTTGACGGGGAGAGGCGGCGCTATCGTCATTCGCTGCTCCAACGCGGACTTTCGACAAAGCGACGTCGGCAAGGCTGCGAACGGCGTAGCAAATGGCCGAAAACGCGCCGTTGCGGGTTACTGGGTTACTGTGCTACCCAGCCGCCATCCATGTTCCACGCGACACCACGGACCTGGGAGGCGGCATCGCTGCTCAGGAAGACCGCAAGTTCGCCGAGTTGTTCCGGCGTGACGAATTCACCGGAAGGTTGTTTCTCGGACAGTAGACTTTTCTTGGCCGCTTCAATCGAGATGCCTTGTTGTTCCGACCGCGCATCGACTTGCTTTTGCACCAGAGGAGTCAGTACCCAGCCAGGGCAGATTGCATTGCACGTGATCCCGGTATGAGCATTTTCCAGCGCCGTTACCTTAGTCAGTCCGACAATGCCGTGTTTGGCTGCAACATATGCGGATTTCTGCGCTGAACCGACCAACCCGTGGACCGACGCGATATTGATGATGCGACCCCAGTTGCGCGCTTTCATCGTCGGCAGCGCCAGGCGCGTAGTGTGAAACGCGGAACTGAGGTTGATCGCGATGATCGCATCCCATTTTTCAACAGGAAAATCCTCGACATTGGCGACGTACTGGATCCCGGCATTGTTCACCAGGATATCGACTGCGCCGAATTGTTCAGCCGCAAAGCGCATCATTGCTTCAATTTCCGCCGGCTTCGACATGTCGGCATTGTGATACGCGGTCTTGACCTTGAACTGCTCCTTCACGTCGGCCTGGATGGCATCGATTTCCTTCATGTCGCCGAAACCGTTGAAGACGATGTTTGCGCCTTGCGCAGCGAACGCTTTGGCAATGCCAAGTCCGATACCGGACGTGGAGCCAGTGACGAGTGCGGTCTTCCCTTTATGCATGGTGTCCTCTGCGAATGAAATATTGAACTGCGAAGAAGGTAAACAGGATTTTAAGCGGAACGAACAGTAAAATGCGAGAATGACAACCGGATACCAGACAAAATGAGTCAAGCTCGCCTGAATACCGTCCAATGCCTGTCCCCGGCCGGACTGCACAAGATGGCCTACAAGGAATGGGGCGATCCTGCCAACCGCAAGGTTCTTGTTTGCGTACACGGCGTTACACGCGTGTCGGATGATTTTGACAATCTCGCGCGCGCCTTGTGCGATGAATATCGCGTCGTCTGTCCCGATATCGTCGGCCGCGGCCGATCCGACTGGTTGCGCAATCCGCAGCACTATCAGGTGCCGCAGTACGTGAGCGACATGGTGACGCTGCTGGCGCGTGTTGACGCGGACATCGTGCACTGGTTTGGCACATCAATGGGCGGATTGATTGGCATGGGGCTTGCGTCCTTGCCGGACAATCCGGTGCGCAAGCTCGTGCTGAACGACATCGGTCCGGCGTTGAATCCCGTTGCCTTGCAGCGCATTGGCGAATATATCGGACAGGAGCTGCGCTTCCAGACCTTTGACGAGGCGGTGCGCGGCATCAAGGAGCTTATCCGGCCGTTTGGTCCGCATACCGACGACGAGTGGCGCAAGCTGGCTGCGGATGTCTTGCGCCAGAATGGGGATGGACAGTGGATACGCCATTACGATTTGCGACTGGCTGTTCCGTTCAAGGCGGTCACGCCGGAAAGCGCCCAGCAAGCCGAAAAGATGATGTGGATGGCCTATGATGCGATTGCCTGTCCGACATTGCTGGTCAGGGGGGCGGAGTCGGACCTTGTTACGCCAGAGGCAGCGCAGGCAATGACTACGCGTGGGCCAAAGGCAAAACTGGTCGAATTGCCGGGGGTAGGCCATGCGCCGACCTTCATGCATGCGGATCAGATCAATATTGTGAAAGAATTCTTGCTTGGATAAGAGAGTTGGTGGCATGGGAATCAAGCGCTTACACGTTGGGAAAACGCTGTCTGAAGTGGCAATCCACAACGGCACGGTCTACCTTGCCGGACAAATCGCCGAGGACGTCGGGCAGGATATCGCCGGCCAGACGCGCGAGGTGCTCGGCCATATCGATCGCCTGTTGGCCGAGGCCGGCAGCGATAAGTCGCGCATCCTGATGTGCCAGATATTCCTGTCGGATCTAAAGAATTTTTCAGGCATGAATGCCGTCTGGAACGAATGGGTCGCGGAAGGCAATTCTCCGCCTCGTGCCACTGTCGAAGCCAAGCTGGCTAAACCGGAGTGGCTGGTTGAAATGGTCGTCACCGCTGCACAAGCTGAGTAATGGTTTCTATCGCTGCGATACAAAGCGACGCGCAGGCGCAATTGTCTTCCGGCCTTGCGCCTGAGGACAGCGCACGCGTGCTCGATGCCCTTGGATTCATTGAGCCTTTCTATAGTGGCAAGACAGTGATCACGGGGCAGGATGCCTTCGCCTTTGCGCAAGGCGTGGCAATGGCGCTGGCGCAGCTCAATACCGATGCCGATACCCGTATCGCCGGCTTGCTGGCCGAACTGCCGGCGCTCCATCCGGTCGCCGCGAGCAGCATCGAAACCCGATTCGGCAAGGAGATTGCCGATCTGGTACACGGCATCCGCCAGATGATGCGCCTGCATGAGCAAACTTTCGGGCAGAAGGAAGTCGGCCGCGGAAAAAACGCGTCACAGCAAGCGGCCGAGCAACTGGAGACGTTGCGCAAGATGCTGCTGTCCATGGCATCCGACATGCGGGTCGTCCTGGTGCGCCTGGCCTCGCGGGTAACGACCTTGCGTTACTTCGCGGAGCTGAAGCTTGAGAACGAACAGACGCACCAGTATGCGCGGGAAACCCTCGACTTGTATGCGCCGCTGGCGAACCGGCTCGGCATCTGGCAGCTGAAGTGGGAGCTGGAAGACTTGGCATTTCGCTTTCTGGAGCCGGCAACCTACAAGCGCATTGCTCGAATGCTGGAAGAAAAGCGCATCGAGCGCGAAAGCTTCGTCGAGGCGGCGATTGTGCGCCTGAAGTCGGAGCTTGCGGCGGCGGGTATCAAGGCCGAAGTCAGCGGCCGCCCCAAGCATATCTATAGTATCTGGAACAAAATGCGCGGCAAGTCGCTCGACTTTTCCGAGCTGTACGACGTCCGGGCATTCCGTGTCATTGTCGATGATGTCAAAGCCTGTTACACGGTGCTTGGCCTAGTACACAATATCTGGACACCGATCCCGGAAGAGTTCGACGATTACATCTCGCGGCCCAAGCCGAATGGCTACCAGTCCTTGCACACGGTGGTGATCGCGGAGGACGGCCGTGCGATCGAGGTACAGATCCGCACGCAGGAAATGCATCGCTTTGCGGAATACGGCGTGGCTGCGCACTGGCGCTACAAGGAATCGGGCGGTTCCAGTTTCGCCGCGCAAAAATACGACGAAAAGATTGCTTGGCTGCGCCAGCTGCTGGCGTGGAAAACCGAAGTTGCCGATGCGGTGGTGGGGCAGGAAGATCAGCGTGAATGGGTCGAGAAGCTGAAATCCACCTCGCTTGACGATCACATCTATGTGCTGACGCCGCAGGCGCGCGTGATCGAATTGCCGAATGGTGCCACACCCATCGATTTTGCCTACCACTTGCATACCGATGTCGGACACCGTTGCCGCGGTGCGCGCATCGACGGTGCGATGGTGCCGTTGAATACGCCGCTGAAAAGCGGTCAGACGGTCGAGATCATTACCGCACGAGGTGGTGCTTCGGCCGCTATGGGGCCGTCGCGAGACTGGCTCAGCCCGGGTTACGTTGCTAGCCCGCGCACGCGTTCCAAGGTTCGCGCCTGGTTCAATGCGATCGAACAGGAGGAAACCCTGTCGCATGGCCGCGCCATGGTTGAAAAGACGCTGCAACGCGAGGGCAAGACGGCGATCAATCTGGAGGAGCTGGCACACAGGCTCGGCTTTTCAAAAGTCGATGATTTGTTCCTTGCTGTCGGCAAGGAAGAATTCAGTCTGCGCAATATCGAACACGTGCTGCATGGCGAAGACGAGCAAAAGACTGCGGCGAAAAACGTCCCGCCGGACGATGCGCCGCTGCTGAACAAAAGCCGCGCTTCCAGCGTGACGCAGGGCGCCAAATCAGGCGTGTTGGTGGTTGGCACTGAGGGGTTGATGACGCAGCTCGCACGCTGCTGCAAACCCGCGCCGCCCGACGACATCGTCGGTTTCATTACACGCGGCAAGGGCGTGTCGATTCATCGCGCCTCGTGCAAGAACCTGGCGCAGATGCGCAAGAATGCGCTGGAACGCGTCATTCAAACTACTTGGGGCGAGTCGGGCAGAGACACCGTTTATCCAGTGGATATCTTTATTCTCGCAAATGACCGCCAGGGGCTGCTGCGCGATATCTCGGAAATATTCTCGCGCGAGAAAATCAACGTGATCGGTGTTAGTACGCACAGTTCCAAGGGGCAGGCGAAAATGGAATTTACTGCAGAGATTTCGTCGACCTCGCAATTGCAGAAGGCATTGTCGATCATTCGCGAGGTAGTCGGCGTGATTGATGTCGAGCGGCAGTAGCTTGAATTAATCGCCTTCGGTCATGGACGGAAGTTCCGCCTGCAAAGTCACATGATCGATGCCATGCTTTTCCAGAAGCATGGTCTTGATGGCGCGTAGCACCTTGGGCCACTCGCCCATTTTCTCAATTTCGACATGGCCGATCAGGGCCGGTTGGTCTGGCGCCATTTCCCATACATGCAGGTCGTGCACAGACAGCACGCCGCTTACCGCAGCCAAGTCCTCGCCCACTTGCAGATAATCGATATGGTGGGGAACTCCCTCCATCAGGAAATGATAGGACTCGCGAAGGACGCCGAAGGTCGATTTCAAGATCAGTGCGGAAACCAGCAGGGATAGCAATGGGTCGATCCGCAACCAGCCAGTGAAATAAACGACGGCGCCGGCAACCAGTGCAGCCACAGATCCAAGCAGGTCGCCGAGCACATGCACTAGCGCTGCCTTGGTACTGACGCTTTTCTGGTCATGCGAGAGCACCCATGCCACGATCAGGTTGATCACCAAGCCGATC
This sequence comes from Noviherbaspirillum autotrophicum, assembly GCF_000818395.1. GTDB lineage: Bacteria > Pseudomonadota > Gammaproteobacteria > Burkholderiales > Burkholderiaceae_D > Noviherbaspirillum > Noviherbaspirillum autotrophicum. Next base: position 3,667,713 of record NZ_JWJG01000028.1, read on the forward strand.
AGGGCAACTGCGAATACGGCTTCACCCTTGACGGGCTCGGGAGTGGTGAATCGCTGGATCGCTTCGAAGCTGATCCAGCCGACTACGGCCAGCATGGCAAGTGCATTGATGAAGGCGGCCAACGCTTCGGCGCGCCCGAATCCGAACGAGTGTTTTGCCGAAGGCGGGCGTTTTGCAATGATTTGGGCAAGCAGCGCCAATCCCAGCGCACTGGCATCTGTCACCATATGGCCGGCATCAGAGATGAGTGCGAGCGAATTGGACCAGAAGCCGGCAAGTGCTTCGATCAAGGCGAAACCAAGCGTCAGCAGCACTGCCCATCCCAGGATGCTTTGCCGGCGGCCTTCCGTGAAATGATGGTGTGAAGCATCTCCCGCACGATGTGCGTGCAGATGGCTGGATGATGCATCGCGGGTTTTCATATGCATATTTGTAGTGCGATCAGGCGGAAGGGATGGAATGTACCAATGTTTTGCCAATGCCGCTATTTCCAGATGGATCATGTTCAGGCCTAACGGCTGTTTCGCCCGCCTCCGAGTATTATTTGATTAAGGTAAAGCCGGGTTTCAAACAAGACACTAGCGGAAATGAAAAATTGCCGCTATAATTTTGCTTCTTTAGGCTCGTAGCTCAGCTGGTTAGAGCACTACCTTGACATGGTAGGGGTCGTTGGTTCGAGTCCAATCGAGCCTACCAACGAACATTTTGTAAGAGCGAGAAAGGCATTCCGGTTATGACACCGCGAACTACAACCGTGAAGGTTTTAGTACGGCGCTAGTCGGGGTCTTTTTCATCATTGCAAAATACAGAGAAAAAGCGCGGCTAGTCCGCGTTTTTTTTCGTCCGCAGATTTCTTCGCGTTTAGTCTAGCGTCAGTTCCACCTCCCACTCACATGGAGAGCAACATGGTTTCAGTCCGACTCCCAGATGGTTCGCAACGTCAATTCGATGCACCTATAACGGTGGCGCAAGTCGCCGCCAGCATTGGGACTGGCCTTGCCAAGGCTGCCTTGGCTGGCAAGGTGGACGGCAAGGTTGTCGACACTTCGTACCTGATTGATCGCGACGTCGACTTGTCCATTGTTACCGATAAAGATCCGGATGGTCTGGATGTGATTCGCCATTCGACCGCTCACTTGCTGGCGTATGCGGTCAAGGAATTGTTCCCGGATGCGCAAGTGACCATCGGCCCGGTGATTGAAAACGGCTTTTACTACGACTTTTCGTACAAGCGCCCATTCACACCCGAGGATCTGCAGGCGATCGAGAAAAAGATGGCGGAACTCGTGAAAAAGGATGAGCCGGTCGTGCGCAAGGTGTTGCCACGCGATGAGGCGGTGGCCTATTTCAAGTCGATTGGTGAAGCATACAAGGCTGAAATCATTGAGTCGATCCCGCAGGGCGAGGATGTGTCACTCTATAGTGAAGGCAAATTCACCGACTTGTGCCGCGGGCCGCATGTGCCGTCTACCGGCAAGCTGAAGGTCTTTAAGCTAATGAAGTTGGCCGGCGCATACTGGCGCGGCGATTCCAAGAATGAAATGCTGCAGCGCGTGTACGGTACTGCCTGGGCCAAGAAGGAAGATCAGGAAGCTTACCTGCATATGCTGGAAGAGGCTGAAAAGCGCGATCACCGAAAGCTGGCCAAGCTGCTCGATCTGTTCCATTTCCAGGACGAGGCGCCGGGTCTGATTTTTTGGCATCCGAAAGGCTGGATCATCTGGCAGCAGGTTGAGCAATACATGCGGCGCGTTTATCAGGAAAACGGCTATCAGGAAGTAAAGGCGCCACAAATCCTCGATCGCACGCTGTGGGAAAAAACGGGGCACTGGGATAACTACCGCGAAAACATGTTCGTTACCGAGTCGGAGAATCGCAATTACGCGCTGAAACCGATGAATTGCCCGGGACATGTGCAAATCTACAATTCCGACTTGCGCAGCTATCGCGACTTGCCGCTTCGTTACGGCGAGTTCGGCCAGTGTCATCGCAACGAGCCTTCCGGTGCACTGCATGGCATCATGCGGGTGCGCGGGTTTACCCAGGATGATGGTCACATCTTTTGTACCGAAGACCAGATTCAGGGTGAAGTGACGGCATTCCATCAGCAGGCGATGCAGGTGTTCAAGGATTTTGGATTTAGCGAGATCTCGATCAAGATTGCGCTGCGCCCCGACAGTCGCATTGGCTCGGATGAGACCTGGGATCGTGCCGAGGATACGCTGCGCTCCGCATTGCGCGCGTGCGGCGTGACTTGGGAGGAGTTGCCGGGCGAAGGTGCTTTCTATGGTCCCAAGATCGAATACCACCTGAAGGATTCGCTTGGACGTCCTTGGCAGGTCGGCACCATGCAGGTCGATTTCTCGATGCCGGGGCGTCTTGGAGCGGAATATGTCGCGGACGATAACACGCGTAAGGTGCCAGTTATGCTGCACCGTGCGATCGTCGGCTCGATGGAACGCTTCGTCGGCATCCTGATCGAAAACCATGCTGGCGCGATGCCGCTGTGGCTTGCGCCGGTGCAGGTCGCGGTTCTGAATATCTCGGATGCACAGGCTGATTACGCTCAAAACGTCGCACAAAACCTGAAAAAACAAGGGTTTAGGGTCAACCTCGATTTGCGTAATGAGAAAATAACCTATAAAATACGCGAGCATTCGGTTCAGAAGCTGCCTTATATCGTCGTTATCGGCGACAAGGAGCGGGATGCAAACACAGTGGCCGTGCGTGCGCGGGGCAATGTCGACTTGGGTGTGATGCCGGTCGATGCACTGGTGGAGCGACTCAAGAACGAGGTCGACACCAAAGCCTGATCGAGGGAACTCGAAGCGCTAGAGCACGGCTTAATTATTTTATTTTAAAAGGAAACTGCAATAGCTACTGACAAGTCGCATCGCATTAACGGCGAAATTACTGCGCCGGAACTGCGCTTAACTGGGGTCAATAACGAACCGCTTGGTATCGTGAGTCTGGCTGAGGCCTTCCGCTTTGCGGAAGAAGCGAACGTGGATCTGGTGGAAATTGCGCCTACAGCGCAACCGCCGGTATGCCGCCTGATGGACTATGGAAAGTTCAAGTATCAGGAGCAGAAGAAGGCCCACGAAGCGAAGCTCAAGCAAAAGGTTATCCAGGTCAAGGAAGTTAAATTCCGTCCGGGAACCGATGACGGCGATTACAACATCAAGTTGCGTAACCTGACCAAGTTCCTCGAAGAGGGCGATAAGACCAAGATCACCCTGCGTTTCCGTGGTCGTGAGATGGCGCATCAGGATATCGGGATGCGGATGTTGGAGCGTTTGAAAGCAGATTTGGAACCGGTTGGCCAAGTCGAGCAGTTTCCGAAGATGGAAGGTCGCCAGATGGTGATGGTGCTGGCGCCCAAAAAGAAAAAATAAAGATTCGTATGAGCTGCCCGGTAAAACGGATGGCTTGTACAAATGGCGGTGAACTCGATTTCACTGCAAAACAAGTGAAAGCAGGCATCCAAGTGCAATGAAGTATTGCCACCTGCAATCATGTTAAAAACGGAGCTGTCCGAGAGGACAGATTTGCTATGCCTAAAATGAAGACGAAGAGCAGCGCGAAAAAGCGCTTCCGCGTACGTCCGGGCGGTACCGTCAAGCGCGGTCAAGCCTTCAAGCGTCACATTCTGACCAAGAAAACCACCAAGAACAAACGCCAGTTGCGCGGTGCAGTGGACGTCCATGATACAAACATGGTCTCCGTTCGCGCGATGATGCCGTTCGCTTAACCTCACTAAGGAGCTAATATGCCTCGAGTAAAACGTGGGGTTACCGCACGGGCCCGTCATAAGAAAGTTCTCGACCTTGCCAAAGGCTATCGTGGTCGTCGCGGTAATGTCTACCGTATCGCCAAGCAGGCAGTCATGCGCGCCGGTCAGTATGCATACCGCGACCGCCGCAACAAGAAACGCGTATTCCGCGCACTGTGGATCACCCGTATCAACGCGGCTACCCGCGAGCACGGCGTTACCTACAGCGTATTCATGAATGGTCTCAAGAAAGCCAACATCGGTCTCGACCGTAAAGTATTGGCTGATATGGCAGTGATGGACAAGCCGGCGTTTGCCGCGATTGTCAAACAGGTGAAGGCCAACATCGCTGCTTGAGAGTTGTAAGCGTTCGCAACACCTTCGGGTGATGTGACAACGAAAGCGGGGCAGAGGTCGCATACCTGTGCCCCGTTTCGTTTTTGAGTCGCCGTTTTTAGATTTCCGATTTCTTTTCACGGGCGAAAAAGCCGCATGAATTCCCTCGAACAAATTGTCATCCAGGCGCAAACTGATTTTGCCGAAGCAGACGATGCTGCAGCACTGGAGAATGCAAAAGCAAAATATCTTGGCAAGACTGGCCAGATCACCGAGCAAATGAAGGGGCTGGGCAAACTGGCGCCGGAAGAGCGCAAGGCGCAGGGCGCCGTGATCAATGCCGCCAAGGAAAAAATCGAAGCTGCGCTGAACGCACGCCGCGAGGCACTGGCCAATGCACAAATGCAGGCACGTCTGAATGCGGAAGCGATCGATGTGACGCTCCCGGGGCGCGGTCGCGGTGTCGGCGGTATTCATCCGGTGATGCGTACTTGGGAGCGCATTGAAGAGATTTTTCGCTCGATCGGATTCGACGTGGCCGATGGCCCGGAAATTGAAACTGACTGGACTAATTTCACCGCATTGAACAGCCCGGAAAACCACCCGGCGCGCTCGATGCAGGACACTTTCTACATCGAAGGCAACGACACGCAAGGCAAACCCTTGTTGTTGCGTACGCATACCAGCCCGATGCAAGTGCGCTATGCGCGGCAGAACCGCCCGCCGATCAAGGTGATCGCGCCGGGCCGCACCTATCGCGTCGACAGTGATGCGACGCACTCGCCGATGTTCCACCAAGTCGAGGGTTTGTGGATTGCGGAAGACATCAGCTTCGCCGATCTGAAAGGCGTGTACCTGAATTTCGTGAAGGCATTTTTCGAGACTGACGACTTGCAGGTGCGCTTCCGCCCGTCATACTTCCCGTTCACGGAGCCGTCGGCCGAGATCGACATCGCGTTTGGCAGCGGGCCGCTCAAGGGGCGTTGGCTGGAAGTGTCCGGCGCCGGTCAGGTGCATCCGACCGTGGTGCGCAACATGGGGCTCGATCCGGACCAGTACATCGGTTTCGCCTTCGGCTCCGGGCTTGAGCGCCTGACCATGCTGCGCTACGGGATCAATGATCTGCGTCTGTTTTACGAAGGCGATCTGCGCTTCCTGAAGCAGTTCAACTAAGAATATTTTGGGTCCCTCCATGCAGAGGGGCAGGGAGTGGCGAACAGATTCACACATGGTTCGCCGGACCTCCTCCTGAACGGGGAGGGAACGAGATATCTGAAAGTTTTAATATGCAATTCTCCGAGAGCTGGCTGCGTACCCTGGTTGATCCGAAGATGACTTCGGACGAGTTGTCCCATCTGCTGACGATGAGCGGACTGGAAGTGGAAGACGTTGAACCGGTCGCGCCACCGTTTTCCAACGTGGTCGTCGCAAGCGTGGTCGAGGTCGCGAAGCATCCGAATGCGGATCGCCTGAATGTTTGCCAGGTCGATGCCGGAACTGGGACCCTGCTCAATATTGTCTGCGGTGCGCCGAACGTGCGTCCGGGGCTGAAAGTGGCCTGCGCCATGGCCGGCGCCAAGCTGCCGCCGGGCGAAGACGGCAAGCCGTTCGAAATCAAGGTCGGCAAGCTGCGAGGTGTCGAGTCGCAGGGGATGCTGTGCTCCGCGCGCGAGCTGAAGCTATCGGAAGAAGGCGGCGGCCTGCTCGAATTGTCGGAAGATGCGCCGATCGGTCAGAACTTTCGCGACTACTATCAACTGAACGATCTCAAGTTCACCATCAAGCTCACGCCGAACAAGGCGGATTGCCTGTCGGTGCTCGGCGTTGCACGCGAAGTTTCCGCCTTGACGGGAGCGCCGTTGAAGGCACCGACCTATAAGACTGTCGAGGTGACGACGCAGGAAAAGCTGCCGGTCAAGGTATCGGCGCCGGATTTGTGCGGACGTTTCTCCGGCCGCGTGATTCGCGGGTTGAATGCGCGGGCCGAGACGCCGGAATGGATGAAGCGCCGGCTGGAACGCAGTGGACAGCGTCCGATTTCGGCGCTGGTGGATATTTCGAATTACGTGATGCTTGAGCTGGGACGTCCGTCGCATGTATTCGATCTAGACAAGATTCATGGCGGACTCGACGTACGCTGGGGCAGGCAGGGCGAGTCGCTCAAGCTGTTGAACGGGAGCACAGTGGACGTCGATGGCTGGGTGGGCGTGATCGCCGACGACGAGTGCATTGAGTCACTTGCCGGTATCATGGGCGGTGACTCCACGGCGGTATCGCTTGATACCCGGAACATTTACCTGGAAGCCGCATTCTGGTGGCCACAGGCGATCCAGGGACGCGCACGCCGCTACAACTTCTCGACCGACGCCGCGCATCGGTTCGAGCGCGGCGTCGACTATGCGACGACCGTTGATCATCTGGAACGCATCACGGCGCTGATCGTGGAAATCTGCGGCGACACGGATACCGTGGTTGGTCCGGTGGATGACCATGTCGTCAATCTGCCGCAACGCAAGCCGGTGTCAATGCGCACCGCGCGCGCGGTAAAGGTGATCGGTGTTCCGCTGTCGGATGCGCAGATTGCGGATATTTTCACGCGCCTCGGACTGGCGTTCACGCAGGAGCCAGGGCTGTTTTCGGTCACGCCGCCATCCTACCGGTTCGATATCGAAATCGAAGAAGACCTGATTGAGGAAGTGGCCCGCGTCTACGGTTTCGAGAACATTCCGGCGCTGCCGCCCGTGGCGCCGAACATGATGCGCATTGCGCCGGAGAATACCCGTTCGCTGTTTGCGATTCGCCGACTCCTGGCCGATTTCGATTATCAGGAAGTGGTCAACTTCAGCTTTGTCGAAGAAGCCTGGGAAGCGGATTTTTCCGGCAATACCAATCCGATCAGGCTGCTCAATCCCATTGCCAGCCAGATGAGCGTGATGCGCACTTCGCTTGTGGCCAGCCTGGTGGCGAACGTGCGCTACAACCTGAACCGCAAGCTCAATCGTGTGCGCCTGTTCGAAGTCGGTGCTGTGTTCCTGCGCGACGAATCCGTGCAGGACGGTCCGCTGTCGGTCGCCGGTTACGCGCAACCCAAGCGGGTCGCAGCAATTGCCTATGGCCCGGCGGTGGAAGAGCAATGGGGACAGGCACATCGCAACGTCGATTACTTCGACGTCAAGGCTGATCTGGAAGCATTGTTCGCGCCGAAAACGCTGCGCTTTGTGAAAACCGAGCATCCGGCATTGCATCCGGGACGCTCGGCAAAGGTCTTGCTCGATGGACAGGAGATCGGCGTCATTGGCGAACTTCACCCGCGCTGGCAGCAGAAGTACGACTTGCCGCTGGCGCCAGTTGTCTTTGAAGTCGATGCGCAAGCTTTGCAGGCGCGCGACATTCCGGTTTACCAGGAAATTTCAAAATTCCCGGCAGTGACCCGCGATATTGCTGTGGTTGTCAAACAATCGGTGCGCGCACAGGAACTGATCGATACATTTGTTGCCGAACGGCAGGCAAATGCTGCCTGTGCTATCATGCAAGCCATTGTTTTATTTGATGAATATCGGGGCAAGGGGCTGGAAAATGACGAAAAAAGTCTTGCTTTCCGGTTCACCTTGCAAGATACTCAAACTACTCTGCAAGACGAGAAAGTAGATGCTGCAATGGCTGCATTTATCGCCTCCGTCGAGAAGAAGCACGGTGCCAGGTTGCGTGCATGATTGTGCGCGTAAGAGTGTGCGTGTGCGTCGGCAGCAAGCAGGGCAGGGACGACAACTACCATGAATGACGTGAATTCCGCCGAATTTCAATCCGTGTTGGCCGCCGACCTTAATCGCGCAATGCAGGAAGCGCAGGCGCGTAATCAGGCTGAAAAAGACCTGCCGACCCTGACCAAGGCGGAGCTGGCCGAGCTCCTGTTCGAGCAGGTGGGGCTGAACAAGCGCGAAGCGAAGGATATGGTCGAAACCTTTTTCGACGAAATTCGCAATGCGCTTGAACGTGGCGAGGCGGTCAAGCTGTCCGGCTTCGGCAATTTTCAGCTGCGCGACAAGCCACAACGCCCCGGCCGCAATCCCAAGACCGGCGAGGAAATTCCGATTACTGCACGCCGTGTCGTGACCTTCCATGCAAGCCAGAAGCTGAAGGCCATGGTGGAAACGGCCAGCCGCAAGCCTCTTGCACGCGTCGCCTGACATCCTGACCCATGAACGAGCGCTCTAACAAGCCTGAAGCGATCGCTTTGCCGCCGATTCCGGCCAAGCGCTATTTCACGATCGGCGAGGTCAGCGACTTGTGCGGTGTGAAGCCGCATGTACTGCGCTACTGGGAGCAGGAGTTTACTCAGCTCAAGCCGGTGAAGCGCCGTGGTAACCGGCGTTATTACCAGCATCATGAAGTGTTGCTGATCCGGCGTATCCGGGAATTACTTTACGAACAAGGCTTTACCATCAGCGGCGCACGCAACAAGCTCGAGAGCCGGATGGTCGACAACGACGATATCCCTTCCATTCTGCCTCCACTGGATGTCGATACGGTTGCCATCCGCCAGGAATTGACGGAAATTCTCAATCTGCTCAAGCGTTAGCTGCATCGCAGCGTCCGCCTCTACCCTCCCAACAAGCCGCTTTCAGCGGCTTTTTTATTGCAGTCTTCCCGCTTCGCGTTGATGCGGTAATGCCCTCGTTGTTGCGATGCAAGGACGTCGGCCAATTGGTTTCGAATTTTGATCCTAACGAAAGTAACGGTGGACGATTCGTGCTGTACTTTGACTGCAATTATTGCGAGCCGGGAAGAAGCGGCTTGGCTAGCGATGCACTGGAGGATGTGAAATCCATCTGCATCGCAAAATTCGGTGAAAACCTAGTAGAGGCGAGCGTACACATAGTTTCTGTCATGCATCTATAATCGGCAGCTAATGCCTTGCCAGGAAGTGGCCGTCAGAGCCGTGATACCGGAGCCGTATCTGCCAGCAGGGCATGGAGGAGATGAGACATGAAAGCATCAGTCGGTTCCCACTGGGATGTTGATGGCATTCAGCGGGTCGGCATGGAATCGCTGCTGGATTTGTTTGACGATTCCTGCGAAGGCACAATGGCGGTCGACGATCATGGGCGTATCGTCTGGATGAACGACAAGTACGCCAGCTTCCTTGGTCTCAAGAGTGCGGATAGCGTGCTGGGCAAGGCGGTAGAAGAAATTATTCCGAACAGCCGCATGCGGGAAGTCGTGCAAAGCGGCAAGCCGATCCTGCTCGATATCATGATGATTCGCGACCAACCCCTGGTCGTGATGCGCATTCCGCTCAAGGATGATTCCGGCAAGATCATCGGCGCCATCGGCTTTGCCTTGTATGACCGGCTGCAACAGCTCAAGCCGCTGGTGTCCAAGTTCGCGGAGCTGCAGTGGGCGCTGGCCAGTACGCAAAAGGAATTAGCCAAGCTGCGCCATACCAAGTACTCGATCTCGAATTTCGTCGGCGTCAGCCCTGTGTCGCTGGAGCTCAAGCACCGTGCGCGCCGCGCCGCGCAGCTCGATACAACCGTGCTGCTACTGGGGGAAACCGGAACGGGCAAGGAATTGCTGGCGCACGGGATTCACGCAGCCTCGGGGCGCGCAGGTAAGCCGTTTGTCGGAATCAATATCGCGGCAGTGCCGGAAACGCTGCTGGAGGCGGAATTTTTTGGTGTGGCGGCGGGTGCTTATACGGGGGCCGAGCGCAAGGGGCGCGACGGCAAGTTCAAGATCGCCGACGGCGGTACGCTGTTCCTGGATGAAGTCGGCGACATGCCTTTGCAGGTGCAGGCCAAGCTGCTGCGCGTGCTGCAGGAACAGGAAATCGAGCCGCTCGGCTCCAATACGATCATCAAGGTCGACGTGCGCGTGATTGCCGCCACAAGCCACGATCTCAAGCAGCTTGTTGCGGACGGCAAGTTCCGTTCCGACCTGTATTACCGCCTCAACGTGCTGCCGATCGTGCTGCCGCCCCTGCGCGAGCGTATCGCCGACATTGACGCGATCTGCGAAAACCTGCTGGAGCAGATCGCCACGCGCACCGGCATGCCGCAGCGCGAGCTGACGCCGTCGGCGCGTGCCCTGTTTGCATCGTACGGCTGGCCGGGCAATGTGCGCGAGTTGCGCAATGCGCTGGAGCAGGCTGGCATGCTGACGGATAGCGTCAGTTTGTCGGCAGAACATTTCGCGACCATTCTGCCTCTGGATGGAATGGTGCGGCCTGCGTCATGTATCGGACAAGCCGAACCGGCGCCGACTGAAGCAGGCGTCGCGACGAGTGCGGCAGCGGTAAGGCCGCTGGGAGATGCGATCGCCGAACTGGAGAAAAGCATGATCCGCACCGCGCTCCAGCATGCTGCCGGAAACAAGGCGAAGGTGGCCAGGCAGTTGGGAATTTCGCGTGCGACGCTCTATCAGAAAATTGATGATTATCAGTTGTTGTCTGATTTATAGACATCTGTCTAATTATCAGACAGTCGGCAAACCCTTGTTTTTCAACCGTCTACACCAAATGGCAAAGAAAGTGTCTGATCACTGGACACTTTCTGCGCCTTTCTCGTCTGCTGCAGGCCAGTACAGCGCTGGTTCATCAAGAAGTTCTCTTAAAATTCAATAACTTAGCATCTCTGGCACAAGTATTGCCATTACCGGCTATTCGCAGGTGAAGGCGCGACGGTGCGACAGACATCGATAGCCCGCCTTCATATCCAAGCCATAACGAGGAGACACAGTGCGGCTAACAAACAAGGTGGCGCTCATCACGGGCGCAAGCAGGGGTATTGGCAAGGCGACCGCGCATAAGTTCGCGAAAGAGGGCGCCCGGGTGGTGGTGTGCGATCTCGACGACGCGGTGGCGGAAACCGTGGCCGAAATCCGGCTGCAGGGCGGCAGCGCGATCGGCTTCAAGGTCGATGTCACCAGAAGCGACAGCATCGCCGCCATGGTCAAGGGCGCCCTCGCCAGTTACGGGCAGATCGATGTACTCGTCAACAACGCCGGCATCGTGGCCGATGCCCAGCTCAAGAAGATGACCGACGAGCAGTTCGACCGCGTCATCGATGTCAATCTCAAGGGAACCTACAACTGCACCAAGGCGGTGGTCGACGTCATGCTCGAACGCCGCTCGGGTGTGGTGCTCAACGCGTCTTCCATTGTCGGCATCTACGGCAACTTCGGCCAGACCAACTACGCCGCCAGCAAATTCGGCGTGATCGGCATGGCCAAGACCTGGGCGCGAGAACTGGGCAGGCATGGGATACGCGTCAATGCGGTCTGTCCGGGATTCATCGAAACTTCCATTATCAAGGACATGCCGGAAAAGGTGGTGCGCGGCATGGAGGAACGGGTTCCGCTCGGCCGGCTCGGCAAACCCGAGGAAGTCGCCAATACGTTTGCATTCCTCGCATCCGATGAAGCCAGTTACATCAACGGAGCGGTGATTGAAGTGTGTGGAGGTATGACGCTGTAGAAAAGCAGTTTGTGTGGCACGTAGTTCCAGAAAAAGAAACGACTTGCGGCGCGTGCGCCGTTCAATTCAAGGAGCGAGACACTATGTCAAGACACAAGATATCCGGCATTACCTTGGTGATTGCAGGCAGCGTTCTGGCCGTCTGCGGCGGCAGCCCCGCCAGTGCCAACGGCCTGTCGGTCGGCGTGGCCAACGCCAAGCCTTCCTTCATCCGCGGCGCGGTGCGCAGCCAGACCTACGACGGCATCAGCGACGACTTGCTGACCGCCGGCCTGGGCGCCGCCGGCTTGGCCGGCACGGCCCCCGCCATCGTCAATCCCGCCAGCCCGACCGCAGCCGAATTGCGCCGCCTTGCAATCTGGAGCAACTACCGCGCCCTGGTCGATGTGGCTGCCAATGGCGGTTACGGCAGGCTGTACGGCCCGAACGTGACGGCTGACGGCACGGTTACCGGCAGCGCCGGGAAGATCGCCGGCAAGGAATTCATCGCCTACGCGGATGACGGCAGCGGCAGGCAGAACGTGGTGCTGATGGTGCAGCTGCCGGATACGTTCAATCCCGCCAAGCCGTGCATCGTCACCGCCACGTCTTCCGGCTCGCGCGGCATCTATGGCGCGATCGGCACGTCGGGCGAGTGGGGCCTGAAGCACGGCTGCGCGGTCGCCTACACTGACAAGGGCAGCGGCAACGGCTTCCATGATTTGCAGAGCAACCGCGTGACCTTGATCGACGGCACCATTGCCGACGCGGATGCGGCCGGCACCGATGCTCACTTCCGCGCGCCGGTCAGCGATACAGCTCGCACCGCATACAACGCACAGTACCCGAATCGCGTCGCTTACAAGCACGCACATTCGCAGCAGAATCCGGAAATGGACTGGGGCAAGAACACGCTGCAGGCGATCGAGTTCGCGTTCTACGTGCTGAACGAACAGTATGGCACCCGCAACGGCGCAGTGAAGGCGCGCGCCATCGTGCCGGCCAATACGCTGGTGATCGCGTCGAGCGTGTCGAACGGCGGCGGGGCAGCGGTGGCGGCGGCCGAGCAGGACAAGCACGGCTTGATCGATGCGGTCGTGGTGTCCGAGCCCAATGTCCAGCCGAAGGACAACGACAAGCTCGTCATCAAGCGCGGGAACCGCGTGGTGACGACGCACAGCAAGCCGCTGGCCGACTACTTCACCTATGCCAGCCTGTTCCAGCCGTGCGCCGCGCTGGCCGTGCCGAACAGCCCGGGAGCAGCTTTGCTGTCCGCCGCCAATTCCGCCAATCGCTGCACGGCGCTCGCCGCCAAGGGACTGGTGAGCGGCAGCACGACGGCCGAGCGTGCGGCCGATGCGCTGGATAAGTTGCATGCCTATGGTTGGGAAGCAGAGCAGGATGCGCTGCAGGCGTCGCATTACCGGCTCGCGACGCCGGCAATCGCCATGACCTACACCAATACCTATGGGCGCTTCAGCGTCACCGACAACCTGTGCGGGTTCAGCTTCGCCAATACCGATGCATCAGGTAACGTCGTCGCACAAAACCCGCTGGTGCAGGCTGCGTTATTTAGTACCGGCAACGGCGTTCCGCCGACGTCGGGCGTCAACATCGTCTATAACGACGCGGTAGGCGGACCTAGGCTGGATTTGCTGAGCGTGTCGCCGTCGACCCAGCTGGCCGACTTCGCGTTTGACGGCGCACTATGCCAACGCGCGCTGGTTACCGGCATCGATCCGGTGAGCGGAACGGCCCTGAAAGGCGAAATGCGGGCGCGGTCACAGCGCATGCGGCAAGGCATCTCCGAAGTCCAGCTGAGCGGCGAGTTGCGCAACAAGCCAGTCATCATCGTGGCCGGCCGCAGTGACACGCTGCTGCCGCTGAACCATACGTCGCGCGCCTATTTCGGCAAGCTGCAAATGGCCGGAGCCGGCGCCAACGTGCGCTTCATCGAAGTCGAAAACGGCAACCACTTCGACGCCTTCATCGATACTCCTCTGTTGCCGGGCTACGATTCCCGCCTGATCCCGATACACTACTACATGATCCAGGCGCTGGATCGCATGTGGGCGCATCTCACGACGGGCGCGGCGCTGCCGGGCAGCCAGGTGGTGCGCACGGTGCCGCGCGGGGGCACGCCCGGCGCAGCGCCGGCGATCACTACGGCGAACGTGCCACCGATCGCGACCACCCCAGCCGCAGCCAACGCGATCACCTTCGCCAACAACACGCTCACCATTCCCGACTGAGCGACGCCGGCAAGGCGTGCCGCGCGAGCATTGTCTTCTGCGGCACGCATCAATCGAAACCGACGCAGCAACGCCCCCGCTTCGCAGCCGCGAAGCGGGCAGGGCGAAGTCTTGCCCGCAAAAGCACTGCACGTAACAGCACTACTGGAGAAAAGAGAATGCCAAGCGATGTAATTCTGGAGACGCGCAACCTCACCAAGGGCTTCAAGGGGTTTGTCGCCGTCAATGACGTCAACTTCAAGGTCAGGCGCGGCTCGATCCATGCGCTCATCGGCCCCAATGGCGCCGGCAAGACGACCTTCTTCAATCTGCTGACGAAATTCCTGACACCCACCTCCGGCTCGATCTGGTTCAACGGCGACGACATCACCGGGCTGAAACCGGAACAGATCGCGCATCGCGGCGTGATCCGGTCGTTTCAGATTTCGGCTGTCTTCCCGCATCTGACGGTGCTGGAAAACGTGCGCATCGGCCTGCAGCGCCAACTGGGCACGTCATTCCATTTCTGGAAGAGCGAACGCTCGCTGGGCATCCTGCACGACCGCGCGCGCCAGCTGCTGACAGAAGTCGACCTCGACAAGTTCGCCGACACGATGACGGTCGACCTGCCATACGGCCGCAAGCGCGCGCTGGAAATCGCCACCACCCTGGCAATGGAGCCGGAATTGATGCTGCTGGACGAACCGACCCAGGGCATGGGACATGAAGACGTGGGGCGTGTGACCGAGCTGATCAAGAAGGTATCCGCCGGTCGCACCATCCTGATGGTGGAGCACAACATGAGCGTGATCTCCGGGATTTGCGACCGCATTTCGGTGCTGCAGCGCGGCGCGCTGCTGGCCGAAGGCAGCTACGAGGAAGTATCGAACAATCCGCAGGTGATGGAAGCCTACATGGGCACCACCGGCGGCGCATTGGAAGGAGCGCACTGATGACAACGCCAGCTCTTGAAATCCGCAACCTGAAGGCCTGGTACGGCGAGTCGCACATTCTGCACGACGTCAATCTCGTGGTGCAGCCGGGCGAGGTCGTCACGCTGCTGGGCCGCAACGGCGCGGGCCGCACCACGACGCTGCGCGCCATCATGGGCTTGACCGGTGCGCGCAAGGGCTCGATCAAGATCAATGGCAGGGAAGCGATCAACCTGCCCACTTACAAGATTGCGCATCTTGGCGTGGGCTACTGCCCCGAAGAGCGCGGCATCTTCTCGTCGCTGTCGGCCGAGGAAAACCTGATGCTGCCGCCGTTCGTGTCGAAGACGGATCGCGGCATGTCGGTCGACGAAATCTACGAGATGTTCCCCAACCTGCAGGAGCGCCGGAACAGCCAGGGCACGCGCTTGTCGGGCGGCGAACAGCAGATGCTGGCGGTGGCGCGCATTTTGCGCACCGGCGCGCGGCTGCTGCTGCTCGACGAAATCTCGGAGGGTCTGGCCCCGGTGATCGTGCAGGCGCTGGCGCGCATGATCACCACGCTCAAGGCGAAGGGCTACACCATCGTGATGGTGGAGCAGAACTTCCGCTTTGCCGCGCCCCTGGCGGACCGCTTTTACGTGATGGAGCACGGTCAGATCGTCGAGACCTTCGCTGCCTCCGAACTGAATACCAAAATGCCCGTGCTGCATTCGCTGCTCGGCGTATAAGAAAGACCACATCGGTCGGCTGTTCAACTAAGGAGATCGTGATGAAATTAAAAGCAATTGCACTTGCAGTTTCTACCGCTGCGGCGTTTGGTTTTTCCGGGACCGCGTTAGCGCAAGTCTCGGGCGACGTGATCAAGATCGGTTTTATCACGGACATGTCGGGCCTGTACGCCGATATCGACGGCCCCGGCGGCGTCGAGGCGATCAGGATGGCGATTGCCGATGCGGGCGGTGCGGTCAACGGCAAGAAGATCGAATTCGTCTACGCCGATCACCAGAACAAGGCCGACATCGCCGCCTCCAAGGCGCGCGAATGGTTCGACCAGCAGGGCGTGGACGTGCTCATCGCCGGCACCAATTCCGCCACCAGCCTGTCGATGGCCAAGATCGCCGCGGAAAAGAAAAAGCCGTTCATCGCCATCGGCGCCGGCACCTCGCGCCTGACCAATGAAGAATGCTCTCCGTACACCGTGCACTATGCCTACGACACGGTGGCGTTGGCCAAGGGCACCGGTTCGGCCGTCGTCAAGCAGGGTGGCAAGACCTGGTTCTTCCTGACGGCCGACTACGCCTTTGGCGCCTCGCTCGAAAACGACACCGCCAACGTGGTCAAGGCCAACGGCGGCAAGGTGTTGGGCAGCGTCAAGCACCCGCTGTCGGCGTCCGACTTCTCGTCCTTCCTGCTGCAGGCGCAGTCGTCCAAGGCGCAGATCCTGGGCCTGGCCAATGCCGGCGGCGACACCGTCAACGCGATCAAGGCCGCCAACGAGTTCGGCATCACCAAGTCGATGAAGATGGCCGGCCTGCTGATGTTCATCAACGACGTGCATTCGCTCGGCCTGAACCTGACCCAGGGCATGTACCTGACCGACAGCTGGTACTGGGACCAGAGCGACGACAGCCGCGCCTGGTCGAAGAAATACTTCGCCAAGATGAAGAAGGAGCCCTCGTCGCTGCAGGCGGCGGACTATTCGGCGGCCACGCAATACCTGAACGCGGTGAAGGCGGCCGGCACCGACGACGCCGACAAGGTGATGGCGCAGCTGAAGAAGACCAAGATCAGCGACATGTACACCAAGAACGGGGTGGTGCGCCCGGATGGCCGCATGGTGCACGACATGTACCTGATGGAAGTGAAGAAGCCGTCGGACTCGAAGTATCCGTGGGATTACTACAAGGTGGTACAAGCCATCCCCGGCGACCAGGCTTTCACCACCAAGGCCGAGTCCAAGTGCGCGCTGTGGAAGTAGGCTGAGTTAACCGGCGATTCTCTTCCGCGTGCGGGAAAGGATCGCATGGTGCCTTCAAATTTTTAGCATATATACCGCCATGGAACTATTCGGAATTCCCCTGCAAGCCTTGCTCAGCCAGCTGCTGCTCGGCCTGGTCAACGGTTCGTTCTACGCGATGCTGTCGCTCGGCCTCGCGGTGATCTTCGGCCTGCTCAACGTGATCAACTTCGCGCACGGCGCGCTGTACATGATGGGCGCCTTCCTCGCCTGGATGGGGATGAACTATTTCGAGGTCAATTACTGGGTCATGCTCATCGCCGCGCCCGTGCTGGTCGGCCTGTTCGGCATCGTCATCGAAAAGAGCATGCTGCGCTGGCTGTACCAGCTCGACCACCTGTACGGCCTGCTGCTGACGTTCGGCATCACGCTCATGATCGAGGGCCTGTTCCGTTCCTTCTATGGCGTGTCCGGCCAGCCGTATTCGGTGCCGGAAGCGCTGGGCGGCGCCTTCAACCTGGGCTTCATGATCCTGCCGAAATACCGCGCCTGGGTGGTGCTGGCATCGCTGTCGGTGTGCCTGGCGACCTGGTTCGTGATCGAGAAGACCAAGCTGGGGGCGTACTTGCGTGCCGGCACCGAGAATCCGAAGCTGGTCGAGGCGTTCGGCATCAACGTGCCGCTGATGGTTACGCTCACCTACGGCTTTGGCGTGGCGCTGGCCGCGTTTGCCGGGGTGCTGGCCGCACCGGTGGTGCAGGTGTCGCCGCTAATGGGCAGCAACCTGATCATCGTAGTGTTCGCGGTGGTGGTGATCGGGGGCATGGGTTCGATTTTGGGTTCGATCATCACTGGCCTGGGGCTGGGCGTGATCGAGGGGTTGACCCGCGTGTTTTACCCGGAAGCGTCGGCTACCGTCGTGTTCATCATCATGGCCATCGTGCTGATGATCCGCCCCGCCGGACTGTTCGGCAAAGAGAAATAATGTTGTAGTCACTTAGTCGTCACACGAAACGGTTCAACCATGAACAAGAAAATCGGTTACGCAATCGCCCTCATCATCGCACTGGCGGCGCCCTTCATGATGTACCCGGTGTTCCTGATGAAGGTGCTGTGCTTTGCGCTGTTTGCCTGCGCCTTCAACCTGCTGCTCG
>NZ_JWJG01000028.1:3685560-3913040 GCF_000818395.1 Noviherbaspirillum autotrophicum
CGTCATCAACATCATGGTCGACCAGCTCAACAGTTTCGCCGGCGAGGTGACGCGGGTGGCGCGCGAGGTCGGCACCGAGGGCAAGCTGGGCGGGCAGGCCCAAGTCAAGGGCGTGTCGGGCGTATGGAAGGACCTGACCGACAACGTTAATCTGATGGCGAGCAACCTCACCGGGCAGGTGCGCAACATCGCCGATGTCACCACGGCGGTCGCCAAGGGTGACCTGTCGCGCAAGATCACAGTCGACGTGCGCGGCGAAGTGCTGCAGCTCAAGGAAACCATCAACACCATGGTCGACCAGCTGAACGGCTTTGCCGGCGAGGTCACGCGGGTGGCGCGCGAAGTCGGTACCGAGGGCCGGCTCGGCGGGCAAGCCTACGTACCGGCCGTGGCCGGCGTATGGAAGGACTTGACCGACAACGTCAATCTGATGGCGGGCAACCTCACCGCCCAGGTGCGCAACATCGCCGCCGTGACCACGGCGGTGGCCAACGGCGACTTGTCGCGCAAGATCACGGTCGACGTGCGCGGCGAAATCCTGCAGCTGAAGGACACGATCAACATCATGGTCGACCAGTTGAACAGCTTCGCCGGCGAGGTGACGCGGGTGGCGCGCGAGGTCGGCACGGAGGGCAAGCTGGGCGGGCAGGCGCAGGTCAAGGGCGTGTCGGGCGTATGGAAGGACCTGACCGACAGCGTCAACCTGATGGCCGACAACCTGACCGACCAGGTGCGCGGCATCGCCAAAGTGGTGACAGCCGTCGCGCTCGGCAATCTCAAGCAAAAGATGATGGTGCCGGCCAAGGGCGAGGTGGCGTCGCTGGCCGAAACCATCAACGACATGGTCGACACGCTCGCTACCTTCAGCGCCCAGGTCACGCGGGTGGCGCGCGAAGTCGGCGCCGAAGGGCGCCTTGGCGGGCAGGCCGTGGTGCCGGGCGCAGCCGGCAGCTGGAAGGATCTGGTCGACAACGTCAACGAGCTGGCCGCCAATCTCACCACCCAGGTGCGCGCCATCGGCGAGGTGGCCACCGCCGTGACCAAGGGCGACCTGACGCGCTCCATCCAGGTGGCCGCGCGCGGCGAGGTGGCGGACCTCAAGGACAACATCAACCAGATGATCCGCAACCTGAAGGAGACCACCGAGCACAACACCGAACAGGACTGGCTGAAGACCAACCTGGCGCGCCTGACCCGTATGCTGCAGGGGCAGCGCGACCTGATCACGCTGTCGCGCATGCTGCTGTCGGAGCTGGCGCCGCTGGTGGCCGCGCCGCACGCGGTGCTGTACCTCATGCAAGGGCAGGGCGCAGCCATGCGTCTGCGGCTCATGGCAAGCTACGGCTACCAGCAGCGCAAGAATCTGTCGCAGAATTGGGCCGTGGGCGAAGGCGTGGTCGGCCAGGCAGCCTTCGAGAAGCAGCGCATCCTGATCACCAACCTGCCGGACGACTATGTGCAGGTCGTGTCGGGGCTGGGGCAGGCGGTCCCGCGCAACATCGTGGTGCTGCCCATCCTGTACGAAGGGCAGGTCAAGGCCGTCATCGAACTGGCCGCGTTCGAGCGCTTCCAGACAATCCACCTGACCTTCCTCGACCAGCTGGCCGAGGGCCTGGGCATCGTGTTCAATTCGATCGAGACTGCCAGCAGCACCGAAACGCTTTTGCAGCAGTCGCAGTCGCTGGCCAACGAACTGAAGGCACAGCAGGACGAATTGCAGAAGACCAATGCGGAGCTGGAACAGAAGGCGCGCCAGCTATCGGACCAGAACGCCGAAGTCGAACGCAAGAACCGCGAAATCGACGTCGCGCGCGGCAATCTGCAGGAAAAGGCGGAGCAGCTGGCGCTGACGTCGAAATACAAGTCCGAATTCCTCGCCAACATGTCGCACGAACTGCGCACGCCATTGAACAGCCTGTTGCTGCTGGCCGAACAGCTGCAGCAGAACCGCGACCGCAACCTGTCGGACAAGCAGCTGGAAATGATCCGGATCATCCACGGTTCCGGCAGCGACCTGCTGCACCTGATCAATGACATCCTGGACCTGTCGAAGATCGAGTCCGGCAGTGTCACGCTCGATATCGAGGATGTGCCGGCAGAAGAGCTGCGGGACCATGTGGACAAGACCTTCCGCCACCTGGCCGAGGCCAAGGGGCTGGGCTTCAGCGTCGAATTCTCGCCCGAGCTGCCGGCCTACGTCCGCACCGACGAGCAACGCCTCAAGCAGGTGCTCAAGAACCTGCTGTCCAATGCGATCAAGTTCACCGCCAAGGGCAGCGTGACGCTGTCGGCGCATGTCGCGCGCAGCGGCTGGAATCCGGCGCATCAAATCCTCAACCGCGCACCGCTGGTGATTGAGTTCTCCGTCACGGACACCGGCATCGGGATTGCGGAGTCGAAGCAGAAAATCATCTTCGAAGCGTTCCAGCAGGCCGATGCCGGCACGTCCCGGCGCTATGGCGGCACCGGGCTCGGGCTGGCGATCAGCCGCGAGATCGCCTATCTGCTGGGCGGCGAGTTGCGCGCCGAAAGCGAAGAGGGCGTGGGCAGCAAATTCACCTTCTATCTGCCGCAGCAGATGCCGGGCATGCCTGCCGAAAAAGGGGAGAGGGCCAAGCCAGTGCGCCTGCGCGGCGAAGCCCGGGCGCAGCAGCCGCCGTCCGTCTCGCACCGGCCCCAGGCAATGCGCGACGACCGCATGACGATCTCCGAGGGCGACCGGCTGGTACTGATCATCGAAGACGATCCGGTATTTGCCAGTTCATTGCAGGATATGGCGCACGACAACGGCTTCAAAACCTTGATGACGGCGAGCGGCGAGGAAGGCTTGATGCTGGCGCGTAAATACCAGCCCGACGCGGTCACGCTGGACCTGATCCTGCCCGACGCCGATGGCTGGGACGTGGCGGAACAGCTCAAGGCCCACCCCGCCACGCGCGATATCCCGATCCACGTCATTTCCATCCGCGACCGGCCGTCGGCCGCCATCGAGCACGACGTCACCAGCTATACCGCCAAGCCGGCCGACATCAGCGCGCTGGGGCAGATGTTCAACCGTATCACTCATCACCTGGGGCGGCCGATCCGTGCCTTGCTGGTAGTCGAAAACGACGCCGCCAAGCGCGACACCATGGTCGCTGCGCTCAAGGGTGAACGGCTGGAGCTGGACGCGGTATCAAGCGCGACCGAAGCGCTGGACGCGCTGCGCGACAGGCAGTACCAGGGCGTGGTGCTCGATCTCGACCTGCCCGACATGGATGGCGAGTCGCTGCTGCGGGAAATGCGCCTCAGGCGGGAGACGGCGGACATGCCGGTCGTGGTTTATACCGCGCACCCGATCGGGCGCGCGACGGAGGAAGAGATCGCGCGCCTGAATGCGACCGTGGTGACGGAAGGCGAGAGCGCGCTCGCACGCCTGAAGGTCGAAACCGGGCAATTCCTGCACCGGGTGAAAGACGACCTGCTCAGAAACCGGCACGCTGCGCCGCAGCCGCCTTCCGACGTTTCTCTCGAGGGGCGCAAGGTGCTGATCGTCGATGACGACGTGCGCAACCTGTTCGCGCTGACCGGGCTGCTGGAAAATAACGGGATGACGGCGCTGGCGGCCGAGAGCGGCGCCGAAGCCATCGCGCGCCTCAACGAGGTGCCGGATATCGACATCCTGCTGATGGATATCATGATGCCGGAAATGGACGGTTATCAGACTATACAAAAGATACGCAGCGATCCCCGCTTCAAGGATTTGCCGATCATTGCGTTGACCGCCAAGGCGATGAAGGGGGATCGTGAAAAATGCCTGGCCGCGGGCGCGACCGATTACGCCTCCAAGCCGGTGGATACCGAACAGCTGCTTGCGCAGCTGCGGGTATTGCTCAATCAATGAGGCTCGGCAGCCCGTCAGGAGAGCGTCGCGACCACCGGCGCATGGTCCGACGGCTGCTCCCACTTGCGCGGCGCCTTGTCGACCGCACAGGCGTTGCAGCGCGCGGCCAGCGTGTCCGACAGCAGGATATGGTCGATGCGCAGCCCCATGTTGCGCCGGAATGCCATCATGCGGTAATCCCACCAGCTGTAAATCTTCTCGGGCTGCTCGAACAGGCGGAACGCATCCTTGAAACCGAGGTCGAGCAGCCGCCTGAACTGCGCGCGCTCCGGCTCCGAGCACAGCACTTGCCCGGCCCAGGCGGCCGGATCGTGCACGTCGCGGTCCTCGGGGGCGATGTTGTAGTCGCCCAGCAGCGCCAGGTTTTCGTGCGACTTCAACTCGTCGGCCAGCCAGTCGTGCAGCGCATCGAGCCACCTCAGCTTGTACTGGTACTTGTCCGAATCGACCGCCTGGCCGTTCGGAATGTAGGCGCACACGACGCGCATGCCCTCGATCGTGGCGCTGATGATGCGCTGCTGCTCATCCTCGAAGCGCGGATTGTTCTTGACCACCTCGCTCATCGGGTGCTTCGAGATGATCGCCACGCCGTTGTAGGTCTTCTGGCCGGTGAAGACGACCTGGTAGCCGATCTTCTCGATCTCGCCGACCGGGAACTTATCGTCGGTCAGCTTGGTTTCCTGCAAACACAGCACGTCGACCGGACTGTCCGCCAGCCACTGCACGACCTGCGGCAGGCGGACCTTCAGCGAGTTGACGTTCCAAGTCGCGATCTTCATGCCGCTGACTTTCATCCCGATTTCTTGCCGTTGGCCTGATTGATCAGGAACGTGGTCAGCAAGGGCACCGGACGGCCGGTCGCTCCCTTGGCCGCGCCGCTCTTCCATGCGGTGCCGGCGATGTCCAGGTGCGCCCAGGTGTATTTGCGGGTGAAGCGCTCCAGGAAGCAGGCTGCCGTGATGCTGCCGCCGGGCGGCCCGCCGATATTGGCCATGTCGGCGAAATTCGACTTCAGCTGTTCCTGGTACGCATCTTCGATCGGCATGCGCCAGGCAGTGTCGCCGGCCGCCTTGCCGGCGGCCAGCAGTTCGTTGGCCAGCGCGTCATGCGCATCGTCGCTGCGGGTAAACAGGCCGGAGTTGTGATGGCCGAGCGCGGTCACGCAGGCGCCGGTAAGGGTGGCGACATCGACCACCGCCGCCGGCTTGAAGCGCTCGACATAGGTCAGCGCATCGCACAGGATCAGGCGGCCTTCGGCATCGGTGTTGAGGATTTCGATGGTCTGGCCCGACATCGAGACGACGATGTCGCCCGGCTTGGAGGCGCGGCCGGAAGGCATGTTTTCGCAGGTCGGGATCACGCCGATCACGTTGAGCTTCAGGCCCATCTCGCCGATTGCATGGAAGGTGCCCAGCACCGATGCGGCGCCGCACATGTCGTACTTCATCTCGTCCATGTTGGCGCCCGGCTTGATCGAAATGCCGCCGGTGTCGAAGGTGATGCCCTTGCCGACTAACACGATCGGTGCATCCTTGGCCTTGCCGCCCATGTGCTTGAGGATAATGAACTTGGGCGGCTCTTCGCTGCCCTTGGTCACCGACAGGAAGCTGCCCATCTTGAGCGCTTCAAGCTGCTTGCGGTCCAGCACTTCGACGCCGAACTTGAAATCCTTCGCCAGCTTTTTCGCGACGTTGGCGAGGTGGGTCGGCGTACAGATATTGCTGGGGAGATTGCCGAGATCCTTGGTGAGGGCCACGCCGTTGGCGATGGCGACTGCCTGCGCCACGGCTGCCTTGGCCGCGGCGGTGGCGGCGCTGGAAGCGGCAAGCGCCACTTTCTTCACGCCGACCGGCGCTTCATCCTTCTTGCTCTTGGTCGTGTCATAGCGGTAAGCGCCATCGCGCAAGGCGAGAATCGCGGCGCGTGCCGCCCAGGCGGCGTCGCGGTTCTTGACGGCTTCCAGCGGCAGTGCAAGCAGCGCCTCGTTGGTGCCGAGCGAAGAAAACACGCGCCCGGCGGCCTGTACCGCGGAGATGAAGGTCTTGTCGCTTACCGGATCGTCGGCACCGAGACCGACCAGCAGCACGCGTTCCGCGGCAACGCTGTCGAGACCGCGCAGCAGCAGCGTGGAGCCGGGCTTGCCAGTGATGTCGCCCGACCTGAGCGCGGCGCTGATGGCGCCTTTGCCATCCAGTTCGCGCGCGGCCTGCGAGAGTTTCTTGTTTTCAAATACGCCGACGACCAGACAGCCCGTTTTGATACTGGCGACGCCGGTTTTTGCGTCGTATGTTTTTATGCTAAAGTCCATGAGTCGCTCCTTATCCAGACGCAATTATAGTCTTCAATTCAATGATCTTTCAGCGCGCTCTCCGACGCGAATTGGTAAGTACCGCAGGCGCTGTCTTCACCACGCTTTTCACCATTACCATCACTGTGATGCTGATCAAAATCCTCGGCCAAGCCGCGGGAGGCAAGGTCGCGTCATCGGATGTGATCGCATTGATTGGCTTTGCCGCACTTAATTATCTGCCGGTGATTCTGATTCTTACAGGTTTTATTTCCGTCCTGGTGGTAGTGACGCGCAGTTATCAGGACTCTGAAATGGTTGTATGGTTCGCATCCGGCCTTTCCCTGACGCGCTGGATCGCGCCGGTGCTGTCGTTCGGCGTGCCCATCGTGGTGCTTACCGCATTGCTCTCCTTCATCCTGACGCCGTGGGCGTCGCGCCAAAGTGCCGAATTCCGGGAGCGTTTCGAGAAGCGGGAAGATATTGCGAAAGTATCTCCAGGAAAATTCCAGGAATCGGCATCGGCCGACCGTATCTTCTTCGTCGAAGGCGTGAGCGGCGATTCCACCAAGGTCAAGAACGTGTTCGTCAATACCGTGCAGAACGGACGCACCAGCGTCGTGGTCGCCAAAGAAGGCACGGTCGGGGTCGACGAGCATGGCGACAAATTCCTGATCATGAGCAAGGGCCGCCGTTATGACGGCATCACCAACCAGCCGGACTTCCGCGTCATGGAATTCGAGCGTTACGGTGTGCTGGTGGGGCGCCAGTCGCAGGCGGTGGTGGGGGACAAGTCGGCCCGGTCGCTGCCCACGCCGGCCTTGCTGTCCGATCCGAACAAGTTCAATCGCGGCGAATTGCTGTGGCGCGCTTCCTTGCCCCTGATGTGCCTGCTGCTGATGCTGCTCGCCATTCCGCTCGGTTTTGTCAATCCGCGCGGCGGGCGTTCCGGCAATTTGCTGATCGCGCTGCTGCTTTTTGTTGTTTACAGCAATATGGTCAGCGTGCTCCAGGCGGCCGTGGTGCAGGAGCGCCTGTCGCTCGGGTTTGCATGGTGGCCGACGCATCTGGCGGCCGTCCTGCTGATCGTGCTGCTGTTCGCATGGCGTCTGTTCATTAACAGCCCGCGTCATCCGGCTGCGTTGTGGGGCGCATTCAAGCGTGCCGTCATTTTCAGAAAGGCGGCGCGGGCATGAAGGTCTTGCAAAGGTATGTTGCGACTGAAATCGTCGGCGCGGTGTTCTTCGTGCTGGTGGCCTTCCTGGCGCTGTTCGCGTTCTTCGACCTGATCAGCGAGTTGCCGGAAGTCGGGCGCGGCGGCTACAAGCTGCAGCATGCGTTCATGTATGTCGCGCTGGGCTTGCCCGGGTACGTGTACGAGCTGATGCCGATAGCGGCATTGATCGGCACAATTTACGCGCTCGCCCAGCTCGGGGCCCGCTCCGAATTCACCATCATGCGTGCGTCCGGCCTGTCCACGCGCATGGCAGGCTTTATGCTCGCCAAGGTCGGTGTCGTGTTCGTGCTGCTGACCTTCCTCTTTGGTGAATTCATTGCGCCGGCTTCCAGCCAGTTTGCCGAAAAACTGAAGCTGCAGGTGCAGGGCTCGATGATTTCGCAGGAATTCCGTTCCGGCTACTGGACCAAGGATGTGATCCGCGAGAACGGATTGACGGGCGACGCCATCGGCTCGCGCTTTTTGAACGTGCACGAAGTGACCCCGGACGGTCAGCTGCGCGGCGTGACGCTGTACGATTTCGATCGCGATTTCCACCTGACCGGGGTGGTGACGGCGGTGCATGCGGATTATCAGGGCAGCAATACCTGGCGCCTGTCCGACGTGTCCGAGACCGCATTCTCGACCGGTTCTCCGGATATCACGTCCACCGTGAAAACGGCGCGCGAACCGTCAAGAAAGCTGATATCGGAAATTACGCCCGACATCCTGTCGGTGCTGTTTGCCGACCCGGACCGGATGTCGGCGCTCGATCTGTCGGCCTACATCAAGCACCTTGCTGAAAACAATCAGAGTACCGGGCGCTATGAAATCGCATTCTGGAAAAAGCTGGTCTACCCGTTCGCGGCACTGGTGATGATGGCGCTGGCCCTGCCGTTCGCCTACCTGCATTTCCGTGCCGGCGGCGTGAGCCTGAAGATTTTCATCGGCATCATGATCGGCGTGAGCTTCCAGTTGCTCAACAGCCTGTTCTCGCATCTGGGCTTGCTCAATACCTGGCCCGCACTCGCCACGGCGCTGCTGCCGAGCGCTTCATTCCTGCTACTGGCAATCGGCGCACTGCTTTGGGTGGAAAGACATTGATTATGACAAAACGCGCACTCATCCTGTTTGCACACGGTGCCCGCGACCCGCGCTGGGCCGAGCCGTTCCGGCGCTTGCAGCAACTCACCCAGGCCCAGGCACCGGACGTGACTGTGTCGCTCGCATTCCTGGAGCTGATGTCGCCGCGCTTGCCGGAACTGGTCGCCCAACTGGTGCAGGAGGGATGCGGCGAGCTGACCGTGGTGCCCGTGTTCTTCGGCCAAGGGGGGCATGTGCTGCGCGATCTGCCGCTGATGATCGAGCAGTTGCGCCAGGCATACCCAGGCTTGGTGCTGAAATCCGCCCAGGCAGTGGGAGAGGATGCCGAGGTGCTAGGCGCGATTGCGCGCTACTGCATATCGACGCTTTGACGGAGGCGCGGCGCTAGCCGCCCTTGTTGCGCGCGGCCATTGCCTCACCGATCATTACCAGCACCGGGCCGGAGCAATCGGCCAATCCTTTTTCCAGATCCGCCAGCCGCAGGCGCAGCACGCGTTCATTCTCGCGGCTGCAGTTTTCCACCACCACGATCGGCAGGTCTGGCGAACGGCCCTGCGCCAGCAGTTTTTGCGCAGTAACGATCGCTTCCTTGCCGCCCATGTACTGAATCAGTGTGTCGCAATCGGGCAGGGTGGTGTGTTCGGGGTGATTCGGAGCGGTGGCAGAAGTGAAAAACGCTACGCTGCGCGCCACGCCGCGTTTCGTGAGGGGCTGCTTGGTGGCGGCGGCTGCAGCCAGGGCAGCCGAAATGCCTGGAACGATTTCAACCTCGATGCCTTCGTCTTCCAGTGCGCGCAATTCCTCATCAGCGCGCCCAAACATCATCGGATCGCCGCCTTTCAAACGCACCACCAGCTTGTAGTTTTTCGCGCAATCGACCAGTTGCTGATTGATGAAGGTTTGCGCGGTCGAGCGTTGTCCCGAACGTTTGCCGACTAAAATTTTTACCGCTTGCGGGCATAGCGCCAGCATGTCATCGGTGACCAGGGCGTCGTACAGCACGACGTCGGCTTCAGAAAGAATACGGGCGCCGCGGACCGTGATGAGGTCGGCGGCGCCCGGTCCGGCGCCGAGCAGAATCACTTTGCCGAGTGTTTTCTGCACGGGCGGTTTCGACATGGACTGCGGCAATCAGGCGATGCGAATCATGCCGGCAGCGACGGTCTGGTGCGTCACTTCGTCGATCAGGATGAACGAACCGGTTGAACGGATCGCATCATACGCGTCGGCAGCCAGCGGCTGCTGCACGTTGATCGATACGGTCGCGATGTCGTTCAGCTTCAATGCATCGGCGGCGCGCCGCTCCTGAGTATTGATGTCGAGCAGCGTGTCGATCTTGGTCACGCGGGCCGCCACCTGCTTGGTGGTGTGCTTGAGCCAGTACTTGCGGCGCATGTCGAGCGGTTCTTCCGACAGCCAGCAGACGTCGGCGGTGACGGTCTTGAGCAATGTCGCCGGCTGCTCGGCCGAGGCCAGCATGTCGCCGCGCGAGATGTCGAGGTACTCTTCCAGCAGGATCGTGACCGACTGGCCGGCCACTGCCGATTGCAGCGAGCCTTCCAGCGTCAGAATGTCCTTGACGGTGGCGCTCTGGCCGTTCGGCTGCACCACCAGCTTGTCGCCCTTGTGCACCTTGCCGGCTTCGATGCGGCCCATGTAGCCGCGGAAGTCGTTCGCTTCATGGCCGTTGTGGCGCGCCACCAGCTGCACCGGGAAGCGCAGCGGCTGCTCATGCGCTTCGTCGTAGACGGACAGCGATTCGAGCAGGGTGATCAGGGTCGGACCTTTGTACCACGGCATCTTGTCGGTGGCTTCCACCACATTGTCACCGGCGAGTGCCGACAGCGGAATCGGATGCACATCGGTCAGGCCGAGCTGTTGCGCGAACTTCTTGTAGGCCGCAACAATGCGGTCGTACACAGTCTGGTCATAATCCACCAGGTCCATCTTGTTGACGGCGACGATCACGTGCTCGATGCGCAGCAGGTGGGCGATGGTCGAATGGCGCTTGGTTTGCGTCAGCAGCTCCACGCTGCCGTCGTCGCCCAGCTTCACTTTCGATACGTCGATCAGGATGATCACCGCGTCTGCTGTCGACGCGCCGGTTACCATGTTGCGGGTGTACTGCTCGTGCCCCGGCGTGTCGGCGATGATGAACTTGCGCTTCGGTGTTGCGAAATAACGGTACGCAACGTCGATCGTAATCCCTTGCTCGCGCTCGGCTTCCAGGCCGTCGGTGAGCAGGGAAAGATCGACCGTGTCGCCCACGGTGCGCTTGTGCTTGGCGCGCGAAATCGCGTCGAGCTGGTCGGCAAAAATTCCCTTGCTGTCGAACAGCAGGCGGCCGATCAGCGTGCTCTTGCCGTCGTCGACGGAACCTGCGGTAATGAAGCGCAGCAGGCCGCGCTCGGCTGTGGCGTTATTGGCAACCACGTGTTCTGCAACCACGGCGTTCATCAGAAATATCCCTCTTTTTTACGTTTTTCCATCGATGCTTCGGATGTCTGGTCATCCATGCGGGTAGCTCCCCGTTCTGTGATCTGCGTGACCGCGGTTTCGGCGATGATCGCATCCACGTCGGCGGCGTCTGACGCGACCGGGCAGGTGCAGGAGATGTCGCCGACGGTGCGGAAGCGTACCACGCGGGTTTCGACCGTCTCGCCTTCGCGTGCAGGGGTCAGGTCGGTCAGCGGCACCAGCAATCCGTTGCGCGGGATCACCTGGCGCTCATGCGCAAAATAAATCGACGGCAGCGCCAGCTTTTCGCGAGCGATGTACTGCCACACGTCGAGCTCGGTCCAGTTCGAGATCGGGAACACGCGCATGTTCTCGCCCGGATGCACGCGGGTGTTATACAGGTCCCACAGTTCGGGGCGCTGCGCCTTCGGATTCCATTGGCCGAATTCGTCGCGGAACGAGAAGATGCGTTCCTTGGCGCGGGCCTTCTCTTCGTCGCGGCGGGCGCCGCCGATGCAGGCGTCGAACTTGAATTCGTCAATGGTTTCCAGGAGCGTCACCGCTTGCGCGGCATTGCGCGAGTCGGTTTGCGGGTTGCGTAAGCGCACCGTGCCGCGCTTGATCGAATCCTCGACTGACCGCACGACGAGGCGTTCGCCCAGTTCCTTGGCGCGGCGATCGCGGAATTCGATCACTTCCGGGAAGTTGTGCCCAGTATCGATATGCACCAGCGGGAACGGGAATTTACCCGGGCGGAAGGCTTTTTCCGCGATACGCAACAGCACCACCGAGTCCTTGCCACCGCTGAACAAAAGCGCCGGGTTGGTGCACTCGGCCGCGACTTCGCGCATGATGTGAATCGCTTCCGATTCGAGCCAGTCCAGGTGCCGGTTGCTGGCTGCATCCAAAAAGAGTTTTTCGACTGCTGTATTCATAGTTATTGTGCGACTGATTTGATTCTGACGAGCTTGCCATCGACCACGTGCAAGCCGCATTCCTTCGATTCCGGATTCTCCCACCACCAGCGTCCGGCACGCACATCTTCACCGGGCTGGATGGCGCGGGTGCAGGGTTCGCAGCCGATCGACGGATAGCCACGGTCGTGCAGCGGATTGTACGGCACGTGGTTGGTGCGAATGTAATGCCATACGTCCTCTTCCGACCAGTCGGCCAGCGGGTTGAACTTGGTCATGCCGTGTGCTGCGTCATCTTCCTGCACCGCCAGTTCGGCGCGGGTGGTCGATTGTGCGCGGCGCTGTCCGGTGACCCATGCCTTGTTGCCGGCCAGAGCACGTTTCAGCGGCTCGACTTTGCGGATGCGGCAGCATTCCTTGCGCATGTCCACGCTGTCGTAGAATGCGTTCAAGCCGTTTTGCTGCACATAGGCGTCGACCGCGGACTGCTCAGGCTTGAACAGCTTCACTTCGTAGTCGTAGGTTTCCTTGATGCGATCGAGCATGCCCAGCGTTTCCTTGTGCAAGCGACCGGTCTCCAGCGAAAAGATGGTGATCGGCAGCTTCGCGCGCAGGATCATATCGGCCAGCACCATATCCTCGGTGGCGAGGCTCGATGCAAACACGGCCGGCGAAAAATCGCTGGCGATTCTCGTCAGCGTGGCTTGCGTTGCTGCTACCAGGGTGTTGAAATCGTTCGTCATCGCTTATTCCTGCGCAGCCTTCTGCCCGCGCTCGGCGCGACGGTACAACGGCAGTTTCCGGTCCCAGGCAGCCTGATAGGCTTCCGAAAAATCGGACAGGCTCTTCAGGGCATCGTGGATGTTGCGGTCTTCGCGAGTGGCGAATGCATTGAAGCCGACACGCTGCATGTAGAACATCTGGTCGCGCAGCACATCGCCGATCGCGCGCAACTCGCCGGCATAACCCAGGCGTACGCGCAGGTTGTAGGCGATCGAAAAGCCGCGGCCATCGGAAAACTTCGGGAAATCCACCGCGATTACCGGCAATTGCGCCACGTCGTCTTTCAGCACTTCCGGACGTTCATGGCTGGCGATCCACACGCCGATATCCGCGCGCTTCTTCAGCCCGGTGCGCTGTGCTTCCCATACCGCCAGAGGCACGATGAATTTACCGGCGGGGACGGCAACCGTCTCCGGCGTTTCGCCTTCGGCCAGGTGCAGGATCGTCCAGTCGTCGGTGACTACCGCTTTATCCTTGATGATTTCACGCATATTCGTCTTCCCCTACCAATGCGCCGCCTTCGATCGGCGTCGCATATACATGTTCCTTGAACGGCTCGACGCCGATGCGGCGCACCGTGTCGATGAAGCGCTCGCCCTGCAGGCGGTCTCTCACATAGACTTGCAGCAGGCGATCGACCACGCCCGGCACCTGCTGGGCCGAGAACGACGGGCCAATGATCTTGCCGATCGAGCTGTGGTTGCCCTGCGCGCCGCCGATCGAAATCTGGTACCACTCGGAGCCGTCCTTGTCGACGCCGAGGATGCCGATGTTGCCGATGTGGTGATGGCCGCAGGCGTTGATGCAGCCGGACATGTTCAGCTCGATCTCGCCGATGTCGTGCTGGAAGTCGATATCCTCGAAGCGCTCGGTGATGGCTGCCGCGATCGGGATCGACTTGGCGTTGGCCAGCGAGCAGAAATCGCCGCCGGGGCAGCAGATCACGTCGGTCAGCAAGCCAATGTTCGGCGTGGCGAGGTGATGCGCCTTGGCCTGTTGCCAGACTTCGAACAGTTCGGATTGCTTGACGTCGGCCAGCACCAGGTTCTGCTCGTGCGTCACGCGCAGTTCGCCGAAGCTGTAACGGTCGGCCATGTCGGCCACGAAATCCATTTGTTCCGCGGTCGCGTCACCGGGCGGCACACCGGGTTTTTTCAGCGACATGACGACGGCGGCATAGCCAGGCACCTTGTGCGGCTTGACGTTGCGCTTCATCCAGTTGTCGAACGCCTTGCTTTCCGCGCGCTGCTGCTTGAGCAATGCGTCTTCGTTGGCCAGCGTTTCATACGGAGGCGGCGTGAAGTAGGCGGAGATGCGGTTGAATTCCTCTTCAGTGAGGGTGCCGGGGCCATCCTTCAGGTCGGCCCATTCTTCCTCGACCATGCGCGCAAATTCCTCGACGCCGGTGGCCTTCAGCAGGATCTTGATACGTGCCTTGAACTTGTTGTCGCGGCGGCCGTACTGGTTATAGACGCGCAGGATCGCTTCGATGTAGGTCAGCAAGTGTTGCCACGGCAGGAATTCGCAGATGAAGCTGCCGAGGATCGGGGTACGGCCCAAGCCGCCGCCGACCAGTACGCGATAGCCGATTTCGCCTTGCTCGTTCTTGACGATCTCGATGCCGATGTCGTGCATCATGAGCGCGGCGCGGTCTTCCTTGGCGGCGTTGAACGCGATCTTGAACTTGCGCGGCAAATAGGCGAATTCCGGATGGAAGGTGCTCCACTGGCGCACCAGTTCGGCATACGGGCGCGGATCGACCAGCTCGTCGGCGGCGACACCCGCATACTCGTCGGCGGTGGTGTTGCGCACGTCGTTGCCGGAGGTCTGGATCGAGTGCATCTCGACCGAATTCAGGTGCTCCAGGATGTCCGGCACTTCTTCCAGGTTGATCCAGTTGAACTGGATGTTCTGGCGCGTCGTGAAGTGGCCGTAGCCGCGGTCGTACTTGCGCGCGATATACGCGAGCTTGCGCAGCTGCGTCGACGACAGCAGGCCGTACGGGATCGCGATGCGGTACATGTAGGCATGGCGCTGCATGTACAGGCCGTTTTGCAGGCGCAGCGGCAGGAACTCTTCTTCGGTCAGCTCGTTGGCGAGTCGGCGGCGGACCTGGTCGCGGAACTGCGCGAGGCGTTCCTTGACGATCTGATGATCATATTGGTCGTAACGATACATCTCTCTTCCAATCTCTTAAAAAACCATTTTCGCGGCGACGCCGGTGAGCGTCGTGGCCAGCAAGCCGCGCAGAAATTTTTCGGGCATCGCCTTGGCGGCGAGCGAGCCGATGGTAATGCCGGGCACCGAGCCCAGCAGCAGCGTCATCAGCAGTTCCCAGTCGATCGAGCCCAGCCACCAGTGGCCGAAGGCGGCAATGGCCGTCAGCGGCACGGCGTAGGCGATGTCGGTTCCGGCGATTTCCGCCGGGGACAGGCGAGGATACAGTAATACCAGTATCGTTGCACCCACGGCGCCCGCGCCAATGGATGAAATGGTCACGAGGGTGCCGAGCAGGGCGCCGACCAGGATGGTGGCAATGGCGAGCTTGGCACCTTGCAGCTGCTTTTCCGGATGGGCAATCACCCACGCCTGCATGCGGCCGCGGAACAACAGCGCAATCACGGTCAGCAGCACCGAGCCGGCGATCGAGTAACGGATGATATGGGCAATCTGCGAATCCAGCGCCCCGAAGTATTTCAATCCCAGCGTGGCCAGGACAGCCGCCGGCAGCGCGCCCATGCACAGGTGGCGCACCACTTCCCAGCGCACCGTGCCGCGCACGCGGTGGGCCAGCGTGCCGGCAGCCTTGGTGGTCGACGCGAAAGCGAGGTCGGTGCCGACCGCGACCGTGGGGGAAACCCCGAACAGCAGCGTCAGCAACGGCGTCATCAGCGACCCGCCGCCTACGCCGGTCAAGCCGACCAGGGCGCCAACCGCAAATCCGGAAATTACATAAGAAAGAGTCATGAAGCCTCGCACAAAGGAGTACGAATCGTAATAAACTAATTCCTTATTCCAAACTACTTAGTATTTATTTGCTTATATGCTTATTTGGCATAAACAAAAATGTGCAATAAGCCGGCAATAAATCAAGGGGAACGATGAACCTGCACCAACTTCGCTTCGTGCGCGAAGCCGTCCGGCAAAACTTCAACCTGACCGAGGCTGCCAAGGCGCTCTACACTTCGCAGCCGGGCGTGTCCAAGGCCATCATCGAGCTGGAAGAAGAGTTGGGCGTGGATATCTTTACCCGCCACGGCAAGCGCATCCGGGGGCTGACGGAGCCCGGCAGGGCAGTGCTGCGTTCAGTCGAGCTGATCATGCAGGAAATCGACGGCTTGAAGCGCATCGGCAAGGAATTCGCGGCGCAGGATACCGGCAGCTTTACCATTGCTACCACGCACACGCAGGCGCGCTATGCGCTGCCGCCGGTAGTGCAGGCATTCATGTACCGATTTCCCAAGGTGAGATTGTCTTTGTTGCAAGGAAATCCGAGGCAGATCGCCGAAATGGTGCTCAAGGATCAGGCGGACATGGCGATTGCGACAGAAGCGATTGCCAACGTGGACGGCTTGGTAACCTTGCCTTGCTATCAATGGGAACACGTGGTGGTGGTGCCGCCTGAGCATCCCTTGCTCAAATCCAAGACCATTACCCTGGAAGAAATCGCTACCTTTCCGCTGATTACCTACGACAGTGCGTTCACTGGACGCGCCAAGATCGATCATGCATTCGCGATCAGAAGTCTCAAGCCCGATGTATTGCTGGAAGCAATCGATGCCGACGTGATCAAAACCTATGTGGAATTGGGCATGGGGGTCGGCATTATTGCAGGAATGGCATTCAATGAAGAGCGCGACAAGGGCTTGCGGGCAATTTCTGCCGGCCACTTGTTCGGCACCAATGTGTCCCGCGTGGCATTGAAGCAAGGCTCCTATTTGCGCGGCTATGTATACAGCTTCATCGAATTGCTGACGCCGACCATGAATCGTAAGCTCATCGAGCAGGTGATGAGCGGCGAGAAAGACAACTACGAGTTATAGGCTGGCTCGACAGTGCCGGCACAATCGCTTAGAATCCCACCCGTCATTGGGGAGTAGCCGCCCTCCGAATTGCGAGAGGGGCTTGCGTCAACAGACTTGATCCATCCGCGATCATGGCGCAAGCGACTTCAGGTTTGGCGAGACCTTTGACCATGCCGCCTCTGCGTTGGGCCGGAGGGCGCGCATGGTCATCGGTTCATGTCCGGCCCTGGAGTGTTCATGGAAGCTTTCCTCGTCTCATCTGGCATCGTCGCCCTGGCCGAAATGGGCGACAAGACGCAATTACTGTCATTGCTGCTTGCCGCCAAGTTCCGCCGTCCGATTCCCATCATCCTCGGTATTTTTGTTGCAACCATCTTTAACCATGCGTTCGCCGGCGCTGTCGGCAACTGGATCACGGCCTATGTGGGCAGGGATGCAATGCGCTGGGTGCTCGGCCTATCCTTCCTCGCGATGGCTGCGTGGATGCTGGTGCCGGATGAGCTGGACGATGTGGAAGCGAAGCCGGCGCGCTTTGGCGTGTTCGGGGCGACCGTGATTGCGTTTTTCCTCGCTGAAATGGGCGACAAGACGCAGGTGGCAACTGTTGCGCTGGCCGCGAAATACGAGCAATTGTGGGCGGTCGTCGCCGGGACCACCTTCGGCATGATGCTTGCCAATGTGCCCGCAGTCCTGCTCGGCAGCAAAATCACGAAAGTGGTATCGATGAAGCTGGTGCATGCGATTGCGGCGGCAATTTTCGCGGTGCTGGGCGTGCTCACCCTGCTCAACGTCGGCAATCTGTTCTAGTCATTGCTGCTCCCGGTAGCCAAGGCGCTGCGACAACTGCTGTGCATGCGCCTGCGTTTGCAGCGCAACCGGGCTGTCCCACCCATGCTCGATCTGGGCAGCCGATCCGACCACCGTCAGTGCGAAGCGCATCCTGCCCATGTGGTCGAACACCGGCGCGGAGAAAGCATTAAAGCCGGCGACCAGGCGCTCCGCGGCGCGCGTCCTGCCGGGCGAGCGCACTCGCCCCGGATCGAGATGCCCGATCATGCGCGCCATGCCGTGCCGCCGCGTTTCCTGCAATAGCGGTGCGAATTCCTGTGGCGATTGCGGTGCATCCAGATGTTCGCGGCGATTCTGCGCCAGTTCGGCGCGCAACAGCTCCGCTGTTTCATCTTCTGGCAGGAATGCCGCAAAACACAGGCCGCTGGCGGTGTACGTCATCGGCATCACGCTGCCGATTTGCAGGTTGATCGTGACCGGCCGGCGCGACGGCAGCAGGCGGATATAGGTCGGGCCGAAATTGCCCCAGGCTGACAAGGCGACCGTCTCGTTGGTGGCATCGCGCAGCGCCGCCAGCGTCTGGTCCGCCAGCCGCACCGCATCCAGCCTTCCCAGTGACGCCAATCCCAGTTCAAGCGCTAGCGCGCCCAAGTCGTACAGCCCGGTTGCCGGGTTCTGTTCGACCAGGCCGATGCGGATCAGGCTCACCAGGTAGCGATGGGCCTTGGCAGCCGGCATGCCGGCACCTTTCGCCAGGGCGGACAGTGCAAGCGGGCCGGATGACTTGGCCAGCGCCAGGAGGAGCGGGCCGGCCACTTCCACCGACTGTATGCCTTGACGGACGTCAGCGGGAGTCGTTTCGGCTGGCATGGCCGGCGGGAGAGCGGTTGATTTCATGCTTGGGCGGGATTACGATATGTGAAATCGATTTAATAATAAGTAATTAAGGCAATGGTAAAGCAGATCGACAAGAGACGCTACCTTGCGCACCTTTCAAGGAGACTGGATGAAACTTGCCACACTTAAAGATGGCACCCGCGACGGCCAGCTTGCCGTCGTCTCGCGCGACCTCAGGACGGCGCATATCGCCGATGGTATCGCGCCGACGCTGCAACGCGCGCTCGATGACTGGGGCTTCATCGCGCCGCAACTGGAGCGAATCTACGAGCAGCTCAATGCCGGCAAGGCGCATCGCGCCTTCGATTTCGACCCGAAGCGCTGCATGGCGCCGTTGCCGCGCGCCTTCCAGTGGGCCGACGGTTCTGCCTATGTCAATCATGTCGAGCTGGTGCGCAAGGCGCGCAATGCCGAGATGCCGGAGTCGTTCTGGCACGATCCGTTGATATACCAGGGCGGTTCCGACGACTTCATCGGCCCGGCCGACGACATCGTACTGGCGTCGGAAGAGTGGGGCATCGACTTCGAGGGCGAGGTCGCGGTCGTGACCGATGACGTGCCGATGGGGACAAAACCGGAGCAGGCAGCATCGCATATCAGGCTGCTCATGCTGGTCAACGATGTCTCGCTGCGCAACCTGATCCCGGCGGAACTGGCAAAGGGCTTCGGCTTCTTCCAGTCCAAGCCGGCCTCGAGCTTTTCGCCGGTGGCTGTCACGCCCGACGAGCTCGGCGATGTATGGCGGGAGGGGAAGGTCCACCTGCCGCTGCGCGTCACCTGGAACGGCACGCTGGTGGGGCAGCCCAATGCCGGCGTCGACATGGTGTTCAATTTTCCGCAGCTGATCGCGCATCTGGCCAGGACGCGCAATGCGCGCGCAGGGACCATCATCGGGTCCGGCACGGTGTCGAACAAGGATACGAAGAAAGGCTACACCTGCATCGCTGAAAAGCGTTGTCTCGAAATGATCGCCGAGGGCGCGGCAAAGACGCCGTTCATGAAGTTCGGCGACCGGGTCCGGATCGAAATGCTGGATGTACACGGAAAATCGATTTTCGGCGCAATCGACCAGCAGGTTGCACCGGCTGAGCTAACTAGGAAGTAAGGAGGGATCATGGATTCGGTCACTACAACGCAGGTCGGATTGCCGGCCGCTTTGCCGGCAGCCGTGCCGATTCACGGGTTGCATCATTTCGCGTACCGCTGCCGCGATGCGGAAGAAACGCGGCATTTTTATGAAGACATCCTCGGCCTGCCGCTGTTTCACTACATCCGTTCCGACGTCGTGCCGTCCACCGGCGAATATTGTCCGTACGTGCATATCTTCTTCCGCATGACGGATGGCTCCTGCCTCGCGTTTTTCGATCTGGGCGACGACATGGCGCCTGCGCCGTCATCGAATACGCCGGCCTGGGTGAACCACATCGCGTTGCGCGTCGATACGGTCGAGCAGCTGGAAGCGATGAAGGCGCGGCTGGAAGCGCTCGGCATCGACGTGCTCGGCGTGACCGATCACCGCGTGTTCAAGTCGATCTATTTCTTCGATCCGAACGGTATCCGTCTCGAACTGTGCGCGCAGCTGGCGTCCAATTCACAGATGTTTGCCGAGCAGAAGGGCATTCGCGACAAGCTTGTCGCCTGGTCGAAGGAAAAGGCGGAGCGGCTCGCCAAGAAATAAGCGATCCTACGATGCCTCGCTTTGCCGCAAGAGCGTGGCGTGTAGTTCGGCTGTAACGCCGGATATGGAGCTAGGGTGCCGTCCTGCCGGCATCCGCGGCAGGACGTGCGCACAAAGATTTTATGCGGCCAGGCGGTTGGACAGGATCTTGCACCCGTCCAGCAGGAAGGCAAGGCTGATCACCAGCACCAGTTCACCCTCGGCGGAGCGCGCCGTGCCGTTGACGCCCGGGACCGCTATCGCGGTCAGCGGCTTGATCACCAGATCGGCCGTGCCATCCACGCCTTCGACGGCAAGAATGTACGGGTGCGGCGCGGCGATCACGATGCCGACCTTTTCCCGGCACGGCTCGTAGCCCAGGATTTCCGCCAGCGAGCGCACCGCCAGCGGCCGCCCCTGGTCGCGCAGCACCGGGGCGCCGCCGACTTCCGCGAATTCTTCCGGCAGCTCGACTACACGCTGCACCACCGCCATCGGCATCGCCAGCAGGGCGCCGGAGGTGCGCACCAGCATGGTCGGCACGATCGACAATTCGATCGGCAGGCGGATCGTGAAGCGTGTGCCTTCGCCCAGCTCGGAATCGATACGGATGGCGCCGCGATGCTTTTCCACCGCCGTCTTCACCACGTCCATGCCGACGCCGCGCCCCGACACGCTGGAAGCGACTTCCTTGGTCGAAAAGCCGGGCAGGAAAATCAGCTGCAGCGCCTCTTCCTTGGTCTGCGCGGCATTGTCGCCGATCAGGCCCTTGGAGAGCGCCTTCGTGCGCAGGCGGTCGGGATCCATGCCCTTGCCGTCATCGGATACTTCGATCATCACGCTGCTGCCTTCCTGCCAGGCTTTCAGGCGGATGGTGGCTTTCGCCGCCTTCGGGGTGGCGGCGCGCTCGTCGGCAGTTTCGATGCCGTGGTCGAGCGCGTTGCGCAGCATGTGCACCAGCGGATCGTACAGGCTGTCGACGACGACGCGGTCGACTTCCGTCTCCGCGCCTTCGATCACCAGATCCACGTCCTTGCCGAGGTCCCTCGCCAGTTCGCGCACCAGGCGCGGGAATTTCTGGAACAGGCGGCCGACCGGCTGCATGCGCGTGGACAGCGTCGCGCGCTGCAGTTCGGTCGAATAGCGCGAGGCCCGCGCCAGGGTTTCGGCCAGGGTCGACATGAGTGCGGCAGCCTGGCCTTCGAACTTGAACTGCGCCAGTTTTTCCAGCAGCACGGCGGCCTGGTTGGCGGCCTGCACCGATTCGCCGGCCACTTCCAGCAAGGCGTCGAGCTTGATCGCATCGATGCGGATGGTGTCTTCCTTGACTTGCGCGATGACCGGTTTGGCACCATCTTCGGCAGCCGCTTTGGCGATCGGCGTCACGGTTGCCGGCGCGGCGGGCGCAGCGGCAGCCGCTTGCGGGGCGGGCAGCGTGCCGGCGGGGACGACGGCGCGGTACAACGCTTCCCAATCCAGGTCGCCGCCGGGCAGGGTGGAGGCCGATGGCGTGGCTGCATCCGGGGCGGACTGCGCCGGCGCTGTGGCCGGTGCCGCTGCGGTGGGCGCAGTGGCCTTGCCTTCGATGGCCTGGGTCAGAATATCCTTGAGCGCTTCCGGCATTGCCGGCAGCGCTTCCGGCGCAGCGCCGTTGGCCAGCTGCTTGAGCTGGTCGCCGACAAAGCCGCTGGCTTGCAGGCCGGCTTCGATCGCCGTCGGCGTCACCGGCACTTTGCCGGTGCGCAGGCCGTCGAACAGGTTTTCAGTCAGGTGGCAGGCGGACACGATTGCCGGCAGGTTCATGAAACCGGCGCCGCCCTTGATGGTGTGGAAGGAGCGGAACAGCGCGTTCAGCGTATCGGTATCGTCCGGGTGCCGTTCGAGCGAGAGCAGGTGCTCTTCCACGTTCGTTGCGAGATCGAGCGCCTCGACAACGAAATCCTTGAGCATGTCATCCATTAGAACCCCAGATCGGCAAGCAAGCTGTCGACATCGTCTTGCGCCAGTGCTGTTTCCGGTGCCGACGGGCCTTGCATCAGATCGACGGGCTTCTGCTCCGCGATCGCCGCCTTGACTTCTGGCGGCGCATTATCGCGCAACAGCTGCGCCAGCTCGAGTTCGACCGTATTGGTGATGCCGATGATCTTCTTGATCAGCTGGCCGGTGATGTCCTGGAAATCCTGCGCCATCATGATGTCGAGCAGTCGCGCCTTCTCGGCCTCGCTCGCTGCCAGCACGGTGGCGGCGAACTGTTTCGAGTCGCCCGCCAGCACCTTGAATTCGTCGATGCTGAGCTTGCCTTCGAACAGCTGCGTCCAGCGGCCTTCCATGTCCGCGGCTTTCTTGCCCAGCGCTTCCTGTTCCGGCATGCAGGTGTCGACCGTGTTGAGCACCTTGTTGGCCGCCTGTTCGGTCAGCGCGGCGATATGGTCCAGACGGCCCTGCGCATCGCTGATCTGGTCGGCGACGTTCGACAGCGAGCGGTCATAGCCCAGCTGGCGCAGCGAGTCGTGCAGCATGCGCACGATGCCGCCCAGGCGCTCGTACATCGGCTTGCCCGACAAGTCCGTCGCTGCGCCTCCGGCATCACCCTCCAGCTGGCCTGCGCTGACTGTGCAGGCGACCTCAACGGCTTGGTCGGCAGCGAGTTCCTCGGGCTGTGCGGCTGGTGGGGGGGCTGGGTCGGCTACTGCCTGGGTGCGCTGTGCGGCCACCTGGTCAAATAGTGCTTCAAGATCATCTGCAGCGTCGGTCATGTCAGTGCTTTCCCAATATGGATGTCGGCGTTGTTCTTACAATTGACCTTGAGTGAGGTCTGTGTCCGGTATTCTGTAACGTTTTGTGACACGATTATCAGTCACGAGTTGACTATGCGCAACTCGGTATTTGCCACATCATAATACTGGCCGTCAAACCGGGCCAAGTATGTGCTTTAAATCTGTTGTGCCGGCGCTTCTTCGGGCGCCATACGGCTAACCCCGGCTTCGGAAATCAGCTTGATGCTGGCTTCATGCAAGGGATGTCCCGGTGTGGCGAACGCATCACAGATGGTGAGGTGGTTGGTGTCCGGCAGTGCGATATCCGCCCGATGATTCGCTTGCCAGGCAGCGGCGATAAGACCGTTCTGGCGCTTGAATTCGTCGGACTCAAGCCCGCCGACCGCAGTGATGAAGGGGGCTGCATGCGCCTGCGGCATGGCGGCAGGCGACAAAGGAGCAATATCGTTTTCCGTCAGCTTCAGGTCGACGTTGACGAAGCCGGCGTGCCGCACCGGTTCCAGGTCGTAAATGCCCGACATTAGCACCGCCGCCTTGACCAGATCCGCCGGCAATTCCGGGTCGAACGAGGGCCATAGCGCCGCGAGCATCATTGCAGCCAGATGCGCGCCGGCCGAGTGACCGGCGACCACGATGCGCTGCGCATCGAAATCGTAGGCGTCGGCATGCCGGTACAGCCACGCCATCGCGCGCAACTGCTGGCGCACGATCTCGGCAATCGAGACTTCCGGCGCCAGCGAATAATTGGTCAGCGCCACGTTGAACCCGGCACGAGTAAAGGCCGGGGCGACGAATGAAAAATCCGATTTGTCGAGCGAGCGCCACCAGCCGCCGTGGATGAAGACCAACAGTGGTGCGCCACTCTTGGGCGCAGGGAAGAAATCGAGGCGCTCGCCGCTCGCTTCGCCATAGGTCAGGTCGAACAATGCCGCATGGCTGCGGCGCACGGTTGCGGAATCCTTCACCCAGCGGGTAAAGATGCGGGGATGATCCGGAATGGCGGCGCGGGCGTTATATTGCTGGCTAAAGTATTCGGCTTGATTTGTAGACATGGACGAACGGCATCAATCGGGAAAATGAAGGCGCCCAGTTTACTGGTTTGTCATGAGGCAGACCATGTGTTTGTCGAACTCAGTGCAACACGCGGAGAAGAATTGTTCATTTGACTCGATGCCCCCCGGCACGTAAACTACGCGCGTTTTGGTGCCCGCCCGCATGCTCATGCGCGCAGTTAAACGGGAAACACGAGGCTTGTCAAACGGCTAACGTGTGCTGCCCCCGCAACGGTAAACAAGCGTCACCCGACGGTGACAGGCGATCTCTCGACACCACTGTGCAATTTGCATGGGAAGGTGGATTGCTCAAGCTTGTTAGCCCGGATACCGGCCAGGACAAGGAGGAAGTGCTGCGACGGGGGAGTTCGCGAACATGCACCGTTTTGTCAGCGACACAGCCGGCAAAGATTTTCGGTTCATCCGTTTTCGATCATCCCGTTAAGACTTCTATTGAATTCGGTGTGCGGGGACGCATGCCGGAGGTCTTTTATCGAAAACACATCATGACTTTTTTCACCTCACGCACCGGTGCCGCGGCATGGACGCCGCTCGCGCTTGCCTTATCGGCTGTACCAGCTTTTGCACAGACCAGCCCCGACAAGACGCTCTCCCCGGTGGTCGTGACCGCGTCACGTATCGAACAGCTTCAGACCGAAGCGCTGCCGCACACGACTGTCATAACAGCGGAAGACATCAGAAATAGCCAAGCGTCGGATTTGCCGTCGTTGTTACAACGTGAAGCCGGAATTCAGATTACGCAGAACGGTGGTCCGGGGCAAACAACATCGTTGTTCATGCGAGGTGCCCAACCTGCTCAAACGTTGATTATGATCGACGGCGTTCCGGTACATAGACAAGGCTTTGCTAATGCCCCAGCACTTGAACATATTCTCCCTGATCAGGTTGATCATATCGAAATCGTTCGAGGCAACGTTTCGGCAATTTACGGATCGGGTGCGATCGGTGGTGTGATCCAAATTTTTACTAAACACGGCTCCGGACATCCTGCCAGTAATGTGATAGCCGAAGTTGGCTCACGTGGAACTTTCAAGTTGACGGGGGCTGCTTCGGGGCAGATAAATGATACGCACTATGCATTGTCACTGACACGATTTAAAACGGACGGGTTTACGGCAAATAGTGGCGCTCAGTACCCTAACGAAAACCCCGACAGAGATGGTGACGCGAACAATAGCATTGCCGGATCGGTGGCGAATGAGTGGGCTAAAGGGCAGGAATTGGGTGTTCGTATTTATGCCAATGAAGGAAAATTCAGCTATGACGGTGCTGGTTATGGTGGTCCTGCTGATATCTATGAGGGCCAGTCCACGCAACGGACGCTAGCATTGTTTTCCAAAAATCGTGTATTGCAGCAATGGCAGTCGACGGTTACGTTGTCGCAGACAGAGACACGCAATAAAAATGCTTCGATAACTCCTTTAAGCAATTCTGTCAGTCGTGTCAATAGTGATACCAGTTTGTTAGAGTGGGCAAATGAAGTCAGCCTTTCATCGGTATGGGCACTAACAGCAGGATTGACTGCGGCAAGAGATAAGGTTGAAGACAGTTCCGGTAGCACTTGGGACGCGCATTCTCGATCTGCGTCGAGCGTTTATACTGGCCTGACCGGGGCAATCAACGCACACCAGTTGCAATTGAATGTCCGTCACGACCAAGTGGGGGGATCGGGGGGGGAAACAACGGGTTATTTCGGATATGGGTTTGAATTAACACCAGCAGTTAAATTGATTGCTAGCGCATCCACTGCATTCCACGCCCCAACGCTTGTACAACTTTATGACACAAATTACGGCAATCCGGGTTTGAAGGCAGAGCATTCACGTTCGTATGAAATTGGAAGCCAATATACGGTAGGCAGAACCTTGTTGAGAGCAACGTTGTTTGATACCCGTACGCGGGATCAGTTTGGATATGATGTTGCGTACAAAACTATTAATCTTGATAAGGTGCGTAATCAAGGTTTGGAATTGAGTGCCTCCACTCGCTTGGCTGATATCGATTTGCGTGCCAGCCTCACACTGCAGAACCCGAAGGACGAAACCACAGGGCAAAGGCCTCTTCGATTGGCGCAGACGCTGGCCTCAGTATCCTTGGCAAAGTCTTAT
Source organism: Noviherbaspirillum autotrophicum (assembly GCF_000818395.1). GTDB lineage: Bacteria > Pseudomonadota > Gammaproteobacteria > Burkholderiales > Burkholderiaceae_D > Noviherbaspirillum > Noviherbaspirillum autotrophicum. The sequence continues at coordinate 3,711,531 of NZ_JWJG01000028.1, forward strand.
GGTATGTGGAACTTCGGGGGCGATGTTCAATATGCAGGCAGTCGTCCGGATAAGGACTTTGCGCCGTATCCTCCAACAGACAAGGAGGATGATGCTTATTGGCTCGCCAACATCTATGTGCGTTACCAAGTTGCAAAGAGCATCTCGCTGTTTGGACGTGTTGAGAACGTATTCAATCGCAACTACCAAACCGCCTATGGCTACAACCAGCCACCGCGTGGTGTGTTTGTCGGCGTGAACTGGCGACCGTAACAAATATGACAATGCGACGGGCGAAATTAATCCTGGCCATGCTGGCTTTGTTCGCATGTGTCAGCATTCTTTTCGCCTGCATTGTCGGATCAGTTGCCACTTCCATCCCGGAATCGGTGGCGGCATTGGGCGAGATCCTGCGTGGCCAATCTTCATCGCTCGCCTCGACGCTCCTGGAACTGCGCCTGGGCCGCGCGCTCTCGGCATTCGTTACCGGCGCCACGCTGTCACTGGCCGGCGTCATGATGCAGGCGCTGCTGCGCAATCCGCTGGCAGATCCCTATGTGCTTGGCGTTTCCGGCGGTGCCGCCGTTGGCGCGTTAGGCGCCATGCTGATGTTTGGCGCCGTCTGGGCGGTCGATGCGGCCGCTTTTGCCGGAGCGATCGCGGTGGCGCTGCTGCTGTTCCTGCTTGCACGCCGCGACTTGCGCGGCGGCGGGGAGGGCAGCGCGCCGATGCTACTCCTGACCGGAGTCATCGTGTCGGCCGGCTGCGCCGCGCTGGTCACCCTGATGTTATCCATTGCCCCGGAAAACCGCCTGCGCGGCATGGTGTTCTGGCTGATCGGCGACTTGTCGGCAACCCAGCCGCGCCTTCTGCCGTGGCTGATCTGGCTGGTAGCGCTCGGATACGCGCTGCGCATGGCGCGCGCGATCAATGTCGTGGCACTGTACGCGGAAGCGGCCGCGACGCTTGGAATTCGCGTTGACCTGTTGAGGAAAGGGTTGTTCTTGTGCGCGGCGCTGCTGACCGCCAGCGCCGTCAGCAGCGCGGGCAGCATCGGCTTTGTCGGCCTGATCGTGCCGCATGCCTGCCGTTTCGCATGGGGATCCGATCATCGTCTCCTGCTGCCGGCTGCCACGCTGGCAGGCGGCAGTTTTCTCGTGCTAGCCGATACGCTGGCGCGTACGGTCGCGGCGCCGCAGCAACTGCCGGTCGGAGTGATCACCGCGCTGATCGGCGTGCCGGTATTCCTGTTGCAGCTGCATCATATCCAGAGGAGGGCATGATGCAGACCGCCAGTTTATCGCTGCGCATTCGCGGCCGCCTGCTGGTGGATGCGCTGGACTGGCAAGTCCGCCCCGGGGAATGCTGGTGCGTGATCGGCCGCAACGGCGCCGGAAAGAGCACCCTGCTGCGCACGCTGGCCGGCCTGCGTGAACCGGATAGCGGTTGCGTGCGCGTCGGCGGCCGCGAACTGGCCGCCTGGCCATTGCTGGAACTGGCGCGCCAGCGGGCTTATCTGCCGCAGGCCCGAAACGACGCCTTCGGCTATTGCGCCATCGAAACCGTGCTGGCGGCACGGCATCCTTACCAGGACATGCGCTACTGGGATGCGGAACAGGATCACCAGAGAGCATACGCGGCGCTGCGTGCGCTCGACGTCGAAGCGCTCGCGCAGCGCGACATTCGCACGCTGTCCGGCGGCGAGCGGCAGCGCGTCGCGATTGCGGCGGCGCTCGCCCAGGACACGCCGCTGCTGCTGCTGGACGAACCGGCCAACGCCCTCGATCTGGCGCACCAGGTGGGCGTGATGGAGTTGATGGCGAACCTGTGCCGCCGCGACAACAAGTCGATCGTCATTGTCAGTCACGACCTGAACCTTGCGCACCGGGCCTCCACCCACGCGCTCCTGCTGATGGGCGACGGGCGCTGGATCGCGGGCGAGGTCGCCGACGCGATGAAACCGCCGGTGCTGAGCGCGTGCCTCGGGTATCCGATCGAAACCGTCCAGCACGGCGGTAGGACCATTTTTATTCCGGCACAGCGCTCTCATCATGACTGAATACGCCACCGGGCAAGGCTGTTATCGCCGCATCGTCTGCCTGTGTACAGAGGCTGTCGAAACGCTGTACGCGCTCGGCGCGCAAGACGCGATCGCCGGCATTTCCGGATTCACGACGCGGCCGGCTCGCGCGCGGCGGGAAAAGCCCAAGGTCAGCGGCTTTTCGTCATCGCGCATCGAGCGCATCCTGGCGGTCGAGCCCGACCTGGTGATCGGCTTTTCCGACATGCAGGCGGAGATCTGCCGCGATCTGGCTGCGGCCGGCGTGGAAGTGCACTTGTTCAATCAGCGCGATATCGCCGGCATTTTCCATATGGTGCGCGTATTGGCCGTGCTGGTCGACCGGCAGGAGCAGGGGCGCGAACTGTGCGCCCGCCTGCAGGCGCAAATCGATGCGACGCGCCTGAAGGCGGGCAGTTGGACCGCTCGTCCCAGGGTCTATTTCGAGGAATGGAACGATCCGCTCATCAGCGGCATCGGATGGGTGTCCGAGCTGATTTCGATTGCCGGCGGCGACGACGCATTTGCCGATCTGGCGCGTCACGCAGGCGCAAAGGAGCGCATCATCGCCGACCCTTTCGAGGTCGTGCGGCGGGCGCCGGACATTATCATCGGTTCCTGGTGCGGCAAGAAGTTCCAGCCCGACAGCCTGTGCAATCGGCCCGGCTGGGACAGCATCCCGGCAGTCCGCAACGGCATGGTTGCTGAAATCAAGTCGGCCGACATCCTGTCGCCAGGGCCGTCCGCGATTGCCGAAGGGTTGCCCCAAATAGCAGCATTGATCGAACGCTGGCAGCACGCACAGAAATGACATTTCCGTTTTCCACCCTGATGGTGCAGGGCACGACATCGGATGCGGGAAAAAGCACCGTGGTCGCCGCACTGTGCCGGCTGCTGGCGCGCGAGGGCATCCGGGTTGTGCCATTCAAGCCGCAGAACATGGCGCTCAACAGCGCCGTCACGGTCGACGGCGGCGAGATCGGCCGCGCACAGGCGCTGCAGGCGCAGGCAGCGGGCCTGGCGCCGCACACCGACATGAATCCTGTGCTGCTCAAGCCGTCAAGCGATACCGGCGCCCAGGTCGTTATCCACGGCAAGGTGCGGGCAGACATGCAGGCGCGCGACTACCACCAATACAAGACGGTTGCGATGCAGGCGGTACTGCAATCCTATGCCAGGCTGAGTGCAAACCACGAAGCGGTGATCGTCGAAGGCGCGGGCAGTCCCGCCGAAATCAACCTGCGCGAGCGCGATATCGCGAACATGGGTTTTGCGGAAGCAGTCGATTGCCCTGTGATCCTGGTCGCCGACATCGACCGCGGCGGCGTATTCGCTCACATCGTCGGCACGCTGTCCTGCCTGTCCGAGAGCGAGCGCAGGCGGATCGTCGGCTTCGTGATCAACCGCTTCCGCGGCGATCTCGGCTTGCTGGAGCCGGGACTGGAATGGCTGGAGCGGCAGACGGGAAAACCGGTGCTTGCCGTGCTGCCTTACCTGCACGGATTACAGCTGGATGCGGAAGACGCGATCCAGCAGGCGCAGGGCGCGCAGGGAACATTCCGCGTGGTGGTTCCCGTGCCGCCGCGCATCAGCAACCATACCGACTTCGATGCACTGCGCGCGCAGCCGGAAGTCGATTTGCATTTCGTCGGTCCGGGGCAGCTAATCCCGCCGTCCGACCTGATCATCCTCCCCGGCAGCAAGAACACCCGTGCCGATCTGGCATGGCTGATCAAACAGGGCTGGGTCGACGCCTTACATAGGCATCTGCGCTACGGCGGCAAGGTGATCGGCATATGTGGCGGTTACCAGATGCTGGGTAAAACCATTACGGACTCGTTTGGCGTGGAAGGTGACCCTGGAGTGTCGCAGGGATTCGCTCTGCTCGACGTCGACACGCAACTGACGCCGGACAAGCGGCTCGCACAAGTGCAGGGCCGGTGCGCCTTCGCCGATGCACCGATGAACGGATATGAGATCCATGTGGGCACCACCAGCGGCAGCGCCACGGCGAATCCTGCTTTCTATATCGGCAATCGCCCGGAAGGCGCGCACTCGCAGGATGGGCAGATTCTGGGAACCTATCTGCACGGCCTGTTCGATGATCCGCAGGCATTGCGCGCGCTGTTGAACTGGGCCGGTTTGAAGGACGTCGCTCCGGTCGACGTCACGGCGTTGCGCGAGCAAAGCATCGACCGCATCGCCGACGCGGCCTTGCCATTGCTGCAGGCATTGACGAGGATGGGTGCTTGAGCGGCCCATCCCGCGTCTCTTAGAACATGCCGGAGACTTCCTAGGCCGCTTCCTGCGCGCGCCGCTGCAGCACGAAGATCGGCTGTGCCCAGTGCGTGTCCTTCTTCTTCTTGCTGGTGATGAGCGTCAGTTCCGACGGATCGTAGACGTCGGTGTTGTGCGTCAGCGGCGTCGTCATCAGGTATTGCGCATCGGTGTTCTTGAGGAACTCGCCGACCAGCTGGATGTTGCGGATGTCCAGGTGGGCGAACGGCTCATCGATGAACACGAAGCCGCCGGAGCCGTCATCCGACTTCAGCAGGCCGATCAGCAGAATCAGCGACTTCATCACCTGCTGGCCGCCGGACGCTTCGCCGTCGTTCAGCCCGATTGGACCCTTGCCGTCGAACTTGAAGCGCACATGCAGGCCGGCCTGCGCCAGTTGCACATCGTCGTTTTCCAGCCGCACCGGGTCGGTATGCACCTCGATGCCGGCCAGTTCGCCCAGCTCCTTGATGTTGCGGCTGTAGGTCTTGATGGTGTAGCGCAGCCGCTCGATATAGGCGCCGCGCGCGTTCTCGGTTGCTTCGCGCGCGCGGTTGTTCTGGTAGCGGCGCTCCTCGGTTTCCGTCTGCCGGCCCTGCAGCAACGCGGTCAGGCGCACATGCTGGTCCACCACGGTGGAATCGGTTTCCCAGTCGTCGCGTGCCAGGTCGGTGGCGAGATGCTTCAGGCGCAGTTCCACCTGGTGCGCATTCTGGTGTTCATCCACCAGTTCCAGTCGGCGCGCTGGCTTGCGCCATGCGTGCGGCAGGTGGCGCCAGGCCTTGCGGATTTCACCTAGCGCTCTTGCATGCGCTTCGCGCTCTTCACGCTGTCGCTTCTGCGACTGGCGCAGGTTCGCTTCACCGTCGGCCAGCGCGCGCTTGGCGTTTTGCCATGCGTTGTCGGCCAGCGTGCGGTCTTCCGTCGCTTTCTTCGTCAGAGGGAACAGTTCTCCCAGTCGGGTGCCGACTTCGGTGCGCGCAGCCTTCAGCGGCGCCGCACTGTGCGTGGCTTCGTCGAATTCCGCCTGGCGTGCCACCAGTTCCTTGGCTGCGTCGACGCCGGCGATGCGCGCCTTCAATGCGCTGACTTCGCCGGCGAGCTTGTTGATTTTCAGCGTGATCTGATCTTCCTGCGCTTCCAGCTTCGGCAGCGATTGCAGCAGTGCCGCCAGGCGCTGCGCGCGGCCGGCCTGGCCGAAACGGTAGCGCGCCGCTTCCACGAACAGTGAACGGCCGCCGCGGCGTTCATGGTGGTAGGCTTCCGGCGTAATCCATTCGTCGCCGGAGTGCTGCTTCATGCCGGCGTCGACTGAATCGACGCGGGTGATGCGCGCCAGCTGGTCGATCAGCCAGGACGGCGCCGGCGCGGTAAAGCGCACCACCGACAGCAGGCTCTGGTCCTTCACCTCCGGCGCTCTCACGCGGTCGGATACGATGAAGTGACCGTAGCGCTCCTTCTCGCCAATGCGGTAGGCCGCCGATGCATCGCGCGCGCTTTCCAGCAGTACGACCGAGGTATAGCCGCGCAACACGCCTTCGACCGCGCCTTGCCAGCGCGCATCGGTTACTTCGACGATATCGGGCAGCATCGCATGCTCGATCTTCGCGTCGGCCAATGCGCGGCGCATCGAACGCACATGTTCCGGATCGGGCAGGGCGGATTTGCCCTCCAGCGCGGCAATCGCGGCGCGTTCGCCGGCAATGCGTGCGGTGAGTTCGTCGCGCGCCTGGCGCAGACGTATATATTCGGCTTCCTTCTGTTCGAGCTGCGCTGCCACGTCCGCAATGTCGGCGCCTTCATCGGCGGCCAGCTTCTGCAGGCGCGCCTTCTGTTCGAGCAGGCTCTCCAGCGGCTTGAGTTTGCCGTTGAGTTCGCCCAGGCGCTTTTCCAGAATGGACTTTTCCTCTTCCAGCGCGGTTTCCTGCTGATGTGCGGCAGACAGTGCGTTGGCACGTTCGGCCAGCTCCGCGCGCTTGTCGGACAGCTGGACGTCCTGCTGCGCCAGCGAGGCTTTCGACTCGCGCAGCATGTGGCTGGTTGCGCCAGCCTTCTCGCGCACCTCGTGATACTGCAGCGTCGGCAGGATTTCTTCCTGCAGGTCGCGCTGTTCCTTGTTCAGTCCTTCCCACTGATGGAAGTTGGCCGCGCGCAGGCGCAGGCGCTCCAGGTTGGTCTGTGCCGCTTCCAGCTCGGTCTCGAAACGCTGCAACTCGATCTCGGTGTCGTGCTGATGGCGCTTGGCTTCGTCATAGGCATCGAGCACTTCCTTGTCGCCGAATACCTGGAATACCAGGTCCAGCAACTGGCGCGGCGCGTATTCGCACAGCTTGTCGGTTTCGCCCTGCTCGAGTGCCAGCACTTTCGCCATCGCGGGCGACAGGCCGGCGTTGGCCAGGCGCTTGCGGTAGGTTTCCAGGCCCAGCCAGTCGTTCGCATCCAGCACTTCCTCGATGGCCACCGCGCCGCCGCGCATCAGGTACTGGCGCTTCCAGTCGCCGCCGTTTTTCTGGATCTGGCAGAACAGCGTAACTTCGTCCTCGCTGAAAAAGCCGGACGAGCGGAACGGCCGGTTCGACAGCTGCCGTCCGACCGGACGGTTGTCGACCACCGCGCGCAGCCACGATGTCTGCTGCCCCGCATGGCGCGCATAGTGCTTGTACGAGCGGCCCATCGAGCAGTCGAGGCCGAACAGTGTGCGCAGCGCATCAAGCAGGGTAGTCTTGCCCGAGCCGTTCTGGCCGGCGATGGTGATGATCTTCGCATCCAGCGGGATATTCTTGACGCGTTGCCAGTAGTCCCAGTGGACCATCTCCAGCGATTTGATATGGAACATGCGAAGCCCTTATTGTTCTGCTTGCGGGAAAGAAAGGATGGCCGCTTCCTTCGGTGGCGGGCGATGGAAGATGTCGGCCAGCGCGCCGTTGATGATGCGGTCGCGTAGCGTGTCGGTATCCATCATCAGGTCCAGGAGCGGCCCTTCGACGATCATGTCGCCGCGGCGCTCAATGAAGCCGAGCTTGTTCAACTGGCCGAGGTTCATGTCCATGCGCGTCTTCTTGCCGAGCTTGTCGCCAAAGTCGGCAAGGAGAGCCTTATAGGAGATGCCCATCGACGCGTCTTCCGCGCGCGGCATCGGCTTTTCCTTTCCGAACATGTCTTCCTGATCTTCCAGTGCCGCCTGATGCGCTTCCTGGCGTTCGCGCTTGGGCAGGATGATCATCGCCCACAGCACCACCAGCAAGGCGACGCCATCGCGCGCCAGGCCCATGTTGTTGTTCTGCCAGACTTCGCGCGAGCCGAAAATCTTCGGCTCGATTTCGCGCGCCAGCGCTAGCGTGACGTTGTCCGCATAGACGTTGTCGACGAATTTCATGCCGCAGGCGGCGAGCCGCGCATCGAGGTCCTGGCGGAACAGCTCGTCGGTCAGCGCGCGTTTCACCAGCTTGTTTTCGCGCGCCAGTGTCTGGTGCGTGAGCAGCTGCGCGATCAGGAGTTGTGCATCATCGGTCATTCTGTGTTTCCGTGTCTGATTTCGGTGTCAGGGTGGCGATGGAGATCGCCGCTACGTGCGGGTCTTTGAGCTTCACCATGTCGTCCTGCGGCGCGAATTCGAGCGGCAGGCGGGCCATGGTCGCGGTGCCGCCCTGCAGCGCCGCCTCGCTTTCGTCGCCCAGCAAGGGCAGCAGCGATGCGCGGTAGGATGCAATCGCGAATGTGGCCGGCAGCAGCGTGTCGTGTACCGCCGAGGTGGCGTCGCTGGCGGAGGCAAAGGATGTCAGGCGCGTCAGCCAGGCATCGAGTTCCACCGGAATGGCCGCGGCTTCGCTGTGCGTGACGTGCGCATTTTCGCCAGTCGGCAGCACGTCGTCGGCGCGGTTGTTCTTGTCTGCAAATAGCTCGGCCTCGGCCACGTCGATCATCTCGGACGGCGTGATGAACATCGGTGTGACCGGCAGCGCAACCGTGCTGCTGGCGATGCCGGCCAGGTCTTCGTGCTGCATCAGCCAGGTCTTGATGTCGGTGGTCGACAGCCCCGACTGGCCGAGGTGCACGCGCTGGCGCTCGATCTGGTTGAGCGCGCGCGAAAACATGCCCTGCATGTTGAGCAAGGCACTCTGCGCGCGACCGATGGCTTGTGCGGCGCGGTGCGTGGCGGCGTCGGCGTCCGGATCGGTCGTGATCTGCTGGATGATCTGCGAGCCCTTATCCACCCAGTCGCAGGCGGTGTGCCATTTCTGCTGCGCCGTGCGCAGGCGGAATTCCGAGCCGGAGGCGATCGCATCGCGGAATTCCTCGGTCAGGTCGACCATGCGGCCCAGCAGATGCTGCAACTGTTCGACCGATACTCCTCCGACGGCCTGCGAACCGGCCACCTGCGACAGCAAAAAGCCCATCTCCGCATCGTCCTCTTCCTGGCCCAATGCCAGCAGCGCGTCGAGCGCCGCCAGGATATTGCGCGCCATCGGAGTGATGCGGTACACGCCCTGCGCGGCATCCCATGCCAGCAAATGGTGCGAGCGCAGCCGGGCCAGCACCGTTTCCAGGCTGTCCGGATCGAGATAGCCGAGCTTGGTATTGATGTCGGCGCGCGACAGAGAGGTCGCCTGCGTATCGGATGCGAGTTCCTGCAACACCAGCAAACGCACCAGCACGCCATCCGAGCCGCCATGAAACAGTGCGGTGAATGCCTGCAACAGCGGCTGTGCCTGCTTCAGGCGAAACACCTGTTCAATGTCGTCCGGGGAAATCTGGGGCTTGAAGTAGGCTTGTAGCGAGGTTGGTTGTTCGTCATCCGGCACGGTGCCGGAATTCATCGATAAATTTTGCATCCCGGTATTTTAAGGCAGCTGCCTATACGAAAGAACCTGAAATCGGCCTCCGACGCAGCGGGGGCCAAAATCAGCATGTTATGCTTGCAAGAATGCTTTTTCCAAATAGAAAATTGATGTTAAAACATTAATTTAGCGGAGGAAAACATGCCCGTCATCGTCATCGCCAATCCCAAGGGCGGCGTCGGCAAGAGCACGATCGCCACCAATCTCGCTGGGTATTTTGCCAAGCAGGGGCACAAGGTCATGCTGGGAGATGCGGATGTGCAGCAGTCGTCGCGCGCATGGCTGGCGCTGCGGCCGGGCAGCCTGCCGGCGATTGCAGCATGGGAGATTGAGAACGGCCATGTGGCCCGCCCGCCAAGGGGAACCACGCACATCGTGCTCGACACACCGGCCGGGCTGGGTGGTGCGCGTCTGGAAGAAGTGCTGCGCATTGCCGACAAGGTGATCGTGCCGCTGCAGGCTTCGATGTTCGATATTCTGGCGACCCAGGCCTTTCTGGAAGGCTTAAAGAGCAGGCACGGCAACCGTCACATCGGCGTACTCGGCATGCGGGTCAACGCCCGCACGCGTGCCGCCGACCAGCTGGCGCATTACGTCAGCAATCTCGGTTTGCCGGTTCTGGGATATCTGCGCGAGACGCAGAATTACGTGCAGCTTGCTGCACATGGGGCGACCTTGTGGGACGTGGCCCAATCGCGCGTGGAAAAGGATATCGAGCAGTGGGGGCCGCTGGTGAATTGGGCGCGGCAGTAATGCTTACTTGTCGCAGACCGGCTGCCTGCGCTCGTCCAGCACCGGGATGAGGGTCAGTTGCGCCGACAGGTACTGGAACATGTAGCTGCAACCGTAGGCATCCTTCACAAACATGCCATGCACTACGGTTTTTGCGCGCGACAGCTTTTGCGCTCTGGCCGCAGCCGGCGACACGAAATCCTCGCCTTCGGAAGCCGCCGCGCTGGAAATCGGCTGCGCGATCATGCGGCTGACTTGTTCAAACGCCGACGGGAAGAACGTCAGCGTAAAAATCGCACAAGCCGTGCCGGCGCCCAACAACATCAGGGCACGCTGCCATAGCGGTTTGCGGGGGATGTCGACGACGGGATTTTCGTTCAGATTGCTCATAAATTTTCACTGAATCTGCGATACGGTAAAAACCGGACTCTGGTGCCCGGCGTCGGACAAACTGGATGTTTCGGCAGGAAAGTGCGGCATGCCTGCGAAAGTCATCGATTATATGAACGCTAAGAATGCGGTCAATCCCATAAATAAGTATTGATGTTCGGCAATAAATTGGTGGGCGCCGGTGTCCTGCGGCCGCCTGCCGCGGTGCTCTTGCCAAAAAGGTAATGAACAGGTTCTTACCGCTTGTCGCGCACGGCGTCGAGTTGTCGGCACAGCGTTTCGGCGCCATCGAGAATGCGCGGACCGGAACGGTTTAGTAAGCCGCCGTCGACCAGCAGCAGGTTGCCATGCGCAACCGCTTTCAGTTTCGGGAAGCGGCGCCAGGCACCGAACACATCATCCTGTTCTCCGCTGCTTGCGATGATGGCATCGGGATTGGCCTGCAACACGGTTTCGATGTTCACGGTCGGTGCAAGCTGCGGCAATCCGCCGAAAATATTGGCCGCACCGCACAGTCGTAATACCGCAGACGGTGTCGTTTTATCGTTCAGGGTCATCAGTGGCGCGCGCCAGATCTGGTAAAACACCTTGAGCGTCGGGCGCCGGCTGTAGGTTGCTTCGAGCCGCTGCCATCGGGCCCGGAAGGAAGCGGCTGCCGCATGTCCTGCAGCGTCGGTGCCGGCCAGATGCGCCAACCGTTCGAGCGAACTGGCGATGTCGGCAAAACCATGCGGTTCGCTCTTGAAGACCGGGATGCCGAGTGTGTCGAGCTTTGCCAGCTGGGCTGCGGAATTGCCGTTGTTCCAGCCCACGATCAGATCAGGCTTGAGCTGGAGAATGCGTTCCAGGTCGAGCGAAATACCGCTGCCAACCGATGCGATGCGCTTTGCCTCGGGCGGATAGTCGCTGTACTCGGTCACGCCGACGACGTAAGCGCCGGCGCCGGCCGCAAACAGTATTTCGGTGGTGTGCGGCGCCAGGCTGACGATGCGCCGTGCCGGACTGCGCAAGGTGACGGTGCGTTGCGTGTCATCGGCAGCCGATACTGCGGCAAAGGCGGGCAGGGCCGCCGCGCAAAGCAGTGCCCATGCCGCGAGCGAGGGTATCAGCGACAAACGCATCGTCATGGCGTGCCTGGCGGCGGCAATCAGATTTCGAGATTGTCGATCAGGCGGGTGGTGCCGAGCTTGGCGGCTGCCAGCACGACCAGGGGGGCGCCTTGCGCCAAGTCGCCGGCGGACGGCGGCTGCAGGTCGGCGCGCTTGCGAATCGAGATATAGTCGGGCTTCCAGCCGCGCGCGGCCAGCTTTGCCACCGCGTGGCGCTCCAGCTCGAACATGTCGAGGTGGCCGGCGCGTACTTCTGCGGCGACTTCATTGAGCAGGCGGTACAGCTCCGGCGCCTCCGCGCGTTCCTGTTCCGACAGGTAGCCGTTACGCGACGACAGCGCCAGACCATCGTCGGCGCGGTAGGTTTCGGCCGCGATGATTTCGGTCGGCAGCGCAAATTGCCGTGCCATGTTCCGCACGATCATCAACTGCTGGTAATCCTTCTTGCCAAACACGGCCACGCGCGGCTGCACGCAGGAGAACAGCTTCAGCACGACCGTGGTGACGCCGGTGAAAAAGCCCGGGCGGAATTCGCCTTCCAGTATATTGCCCAGGTCGTCCGGCGGGCGCACGCGGTACTCCTGCGGCTCCGGGTACAAGTCTTTTTCAGTCGGTGCGAACAGGACGTACACGCCTTCCTTTTCCAGCTTTTCGACGTCGGCCTGGAAGGTGCGCGGATACTTGTCGAAATCCTCGTTGGGGCCGAACTGCAGCCGGTTGACGAAGATCGACGCAACCACCGGATCGCCGTGCTTGCGCGCCAGCCGCATCAGCGACAGGTGTCCTTCGTGCAGGTTGCCCATGGTGGGTACGAATGCGGTGCGCAGTTGTCCGCGCAACTGGTCGCGCAACTCGTCGATGGAGGAAATGATTTTCATGGCAGGCCTTGCTACATCAAAATGCCGGAATAGTGGAATATGCGGCGCGGGGTGAAGAAATCAGGTCGGAGAATAAGCCAGACGAACGTAGATCGGCGCAAAGGCTTCTGCCTGCGTGATCTCGATCAAGGTTTCCTTTGCCAGTTCAAGCAACGCGATGAAGTTGACCACCACCACCGGCACACCGCGCGACGGATCGAACAGGTCGGCGAATTCGACGAACCTGGTTGTCTGCAAGCGGCGCAGGATAGCGGTCATGTGCTCGCGCACGGAAAGCTCTTCGCGGGTGATGGTGTGGTGCGCGGTGAGTTTGGCACGTTTCAGGATATCGCCCCAGACTGCCTGCAACTCGCTGATGCTGACTTCCGGCCAACGGGTGACCATGCTCTGCTCGATATGGATCTGGGCGCGCACATAATCGCGCCCCAGTTGCGGCAGGGTGTCGAGCTGCTGCGCTGCGACCTTCATCTGCTCGTATTCCAGCAGGCGGCGCACCAGTTCGGCGCGCGGATCTTCGGCTTCCTCGCCGTTCTCGTTCTTCTTGACCGGCAGCAGCATGCGCGACTTGATCTCGATGAGCATGGCTGCCATCAGTAGATACTCCGCAGCCAGCTCCAGGTTATGAGAACGGATCTGTTCGACATATTCCAGATACTGCAGCGTGACCTGCGCCATCGGAATATCGAGGATGTTGAAGTTTTGCTTGCGGATCAGGTACAGCAGCAGGTCGAGCGGGCCCTGGAACGCTTCCAGGAAAACCTCCAGCGCGTCCGGCGGAATGTACAAGTCATTGGGCAGCTTGAACAGCGGCTCGCCGTACAGCTTGGCCCGCGCCACTCCGTCGACCGCGTCAGGCATGGAGTCGGGCAGGCTTGCGAGCGCTTGTTCAGGGGCGTCGGCAGGCAGGTGCATCAGCAGAGCGTCCTGCGGCGTGCTCACACTCAGTGCTTGGTCTGGTAGACGTAAGCTTGCTGCTTGATGCGCGATGCCTCGGCACGTTGGCGGGCGTCGAGGTCGAGCGGCGCCTTGTCCCACAGCAGGGCACGGCCTTCGCGCTGCTTTTGTTCCAGCGTCGGATCTTTCTGCTTGAGGTCCTTGAGGAACTTCGTGAATTCGGATTCGTAACGCGTATCTTGCTTGCTGAATTTCATGGTGTCTTCAATCGCAATGGAAAAGCAGGCGGTATTTTACATCGGGTTGACATGCTTTCCGCTAAACAAATGCTTTTATAAATACATGTTTATTTGGTAACTGTCGCTGCCAGTCTTGGCCCAATTATCTCTGAAGCGGGAGCGTGCCTGTTTCGGTATATCGAACTCAGGCGGCTGCTTTTGCCCCAGCGAGGAAATTGGCCCGGTCCAGTGCATGAGCAAGGTCGGCCACGCAATTTTCCGCTCCAAGCCGGTCGAGAAAGCCGGTACGCGTCATCAGGCTGAGCGGCTGGTGATTCGGTCCCACCAGGATCAGCTGACAGCCGCGTGCAAGTAGCGTCCTGTGCACCGTCTCCAGTGCATCGAGTCCCGTGGTGTCGAGATTGATCAGCTGCTGCATCTTGAGGATCATTGCGGCCCCGGGTGCGGCTTGCGGGTCGAGCAGAGCCTCCATCTTGCCGACCGCGCCGAAAAACAGTGAGCCGAAAATCGAATACACGGCAACGCCGGAAGCGGTTGGATGGGGCAGGGATTCCGGCGCCAGGCGCTCGATGCGCGTCAGGCTCGACACCCGGTAAATGAAGAATACGCATGCCAGCACCAGGCCGACCTCCACCGCCGCCGTCAGGTCGATGATTACCGTCAGAAGGAAAGTCGACAGCAGAAGGATGCGGTAGTTGAGCGAAAAATGAACGAGGCGGACGAATTCATGCCATTCGCCCATGTTGTAGGCGACGTGCAGCAGGATTGCCGCCAGCGCCGCCAGCGGAATATTCTTTGCGAGCGGCGCAGCGATCAGCACGATCGAAACCAGGGTAAGCGCATGCACCATGCCGGCAATCGGCGAGGTGGCGCCAGTGCGGATATTGGTGACGGTACGGGCTACCGTACCGGTCGCAGGCAGGCCGCCGAAGAATGGGGTGACGACATTGGCAATGCCTTGCGCCATCAATTCCTGGTTGGGATCGTGCCGGTCGCCGATCAGGTTGTCCGAGACACGGGCGCACAGGAGCGATTCGATCGCGCCCAGCAGGGCGATGGTGACGGTCGGCGCGATAAGCTGCTTGACCAGTACCCAGGAAAACTGGGGCAGCTGAAATTGCGGCAAGCCCTGCGGAATGCCGCCAAACTTCGTGCCGATGGTCGCAACCGGCAGATTGAGTAGCGTCACGGCCAATGTGCTCAATATCAGCACGATGATCGGGCTGGGCAGCGGCTTGAGCAATTGCATCAGGCGCGGGTGCCGGTAAAGCATGCTGCGGGTGCCATTTTCACGGACGCGGAACACGGCTGGCCAGCTGAACATGATCACGAGCGATGCGCCGGCCAGCGCGAGCGTCGTGACGTCCAGCGTGTGTACCTGCAGCGCCAGCACCTTGATCTGCGCAAAGAAGTCGCCGGGCATCTTGTCGATCTTCAGCCCGAGGAAGTCTTTCAGCTGCGACAACGCCACCAGCACAGCGATGCCATTGGTGAAACCGATCACGATCGGCACCGGAATATAGCGGATCAGCGATCCCAGCCGGAACACGCCCATCGCGAACAGCAGCATGCCGGCGAAAATGGTTGAAATCAGCAGGTTGGCCAGGCCGTATTTTTCGATGATGCCGTAAATGATGACGATAAAGGCCCCGGCAGGGCCGCCGATCTGCACACGCGAGCCACCCAGTGCGGAAATGAGGAAGCCGGCGATGATCGCGGTAAAGATGCCGGCTTCTGGCTTGGCGCCGGAAGCAATCGCGAATGCCATCGCCAGCGGCAGCGCGACGACGCCCACGGTTAGGCCGGCGTTGACGTCCGCCATCAGGCGCGTGCGGTCATAGTCTTTCAGGGAATCGAGCAGGCGGGGGCGAAAGCCGATGCTAGGCAGGTTCATGCAATCGTGCTCCTCAGGGCAGGCTGGCGCGACGGCAATGCAAGTCCGATGTCGGCCATAGGTGCAAGTATTTTGCACCCATGACAACAGGTACGCCAAGCATTTACATCAAACTGCCCGCCGGTGTGGCTATTCCGTCAGTAGCCAAGCAGCCGGCGCATGACGGTCGGCGCGGGCTCGGCCGGATTGGCATGTGTATATTCGAGTTCGGGCGCGAACTCGAAACCGAATGCCGCATACAGGTCCAGCAGGCGCGGCTGATCGGCACGCACCGCCAGTCGAAGCTCGCCAATGTCGGCCGTCTGTGCCCGATGGATGACCGCTTCCAGCAGGTGCTGGGACAGATGCTCGCCGCGATATGCCGGCAGCACGCCCATGCGCATGATTTCCCAGACACTTGCTTCGCCATCGAGCGGTATCCAGCGTACCGAGCCGACCGGCATGTCGTTCTTGAGCAGGATGAATCCGCCGCCTTGCTGCAGGTGCTGCACGACCCGCTCTGCCGTTTCATGATGTCCGCTCGAGGTGGCGGCGACCTTGCCAGACCAGGCTGCACGGGTCAGTTCGGCGATCAAGGGGGCGTCGTCGAGGACGGCTTCACGAACGAGGACGCTCATGCCCGCCCCCGGCGACTGCCGCTCATGCCAGTCCCAGGCACGGTCAGCGCACCCGCATGCCGGGCTCGGCGCCCGGCCATGGATTCAGCACATAAATGCCTGGATTGGATTTTTCATCGGCGGCGGATGCGGCCAGCACCATGCCTTCCGAAATGCCGAATTTCATCTTGCGCGGCGCCAGATTGGCGACCATCACGGTCAGCTTGCCGATCAGGTCTTCCGGCTTGTACGCCGATTTGATGCCGGAGAAAACGTTGCGCGTGCGGCCCTCGCCGACGTCGAGCGTCAGGCGCAGCAGCTTGTCGGACCCGTCGACGTGCTCGCAGTTGACGATCTTGGCAATGCGTAAATCGATTTTGGCGAAATCGTCGATCTTGATTTCCGGCGCGAGCGGCTCGATCGCGGTGCCCGCGCTTTGCGCTTCTTCGGCGGCAGCCTTCGCGGCGGCAGGCTGTTCCGGGGCTTCGAACAATGCATCCAGCATCTTCGGATCAACCCGCGTCATCAGGTGCTCGAAGGTGCTGATCGAATGCGGCATCGTCTGCAGATCCGCCCAAGTCAGGTCGTGGTCGATGCCGAACAGCTTGGAGACCTTGCCCGCCAGTGCGGGAAGAATCGGCGCGAGATAGATCGTCAGGCAGTAGAACGAGCGCAGCAGGTTGCTGCACACGTCCTGCAATTCCTGGTTGTTTGCCGGGTCCTTGGCCAGTTCCCACGGCTTCTTGGTGTCGACGTACTGGTTGACCTCGTCGGCCAGCGCCATGATCTGCCGGATCGCCTTGCCGTACTCGCGCGCCTCGAACGCATCCTTGATCGCGGCTTCGTTTTCGCCGAAGCGCAGCCGCCAGGTCATTGCCGCATCGCCGGTCACCTCGTCGGAGAGCTTGCCGCCGAAACGCTTGGTGATGAAGCCGGCCGCGCGGCTGGCGATGTTGACGTACTTGCCGATCAGGTCGGAATTCACGCGCGAGACGAAGTCGTCCGGGTTGAAGTCGACGTCTTCCACCTTCGCATTGAGTTTTGCGGCGATGTAGTAGCGCAGCCATTCCGGATTCATGCCGAGTTCCAGGTAGCGCAGCGGCGAAATGCCGGTGCCGCGCGACTTCGACATCTTTTCGCCGGACACCGTGATGAAGCCGTGCACGAACACATTGGTCGGTACCTTCAGGCCGGAGAACTTCAGCATCGCCGGCCAGAACAGCGTGTGGAAGTAGATGATGTCCTTGCCGATGAAGTGGTACTGCTCGGTCGAGGCATCATTCATGAAGGCGGTAAAGTCGCGCCCGGTCTTGTCGAAGTAGTTCTTGAGCGATGCGAGATAGCCGACCGGCGCATCCAGCCACACATAGAAATACTTGCCCGGCGCATCTGGAATCTCGATGCCGAAATAGGGCGCGTCGCGGCTGATATCCCAGTCGCCCAGACCTTCATCGCCTTCCAGCCATTCCTTGGCCTTGTTGACGACTTCCGGCTGCAGGCGGTTCGGCGTCTGCGTCCATTCGCGCAGGAATTCCACGCATTTTGGATCGGACAGCTGGAAGAAGTAGTGCTCGGACGATTTCAGCACCGGTGTCGCACCGGTCAGCGTCGAATAAGGATTCTTCAGGTCGGTCGGCGCGTATACTGCGCTGCATACCTCGCAGGAATCGCCGTACTGGTCCTTGGCGCCGCATTTCGGGCACTCGCCCTTGATGTAGCGGTCCGGCAGGAACATGTTCTTGACCGGGTCGAAGAACTGCTCGATGGTCTTGGTGGTAATTAATTCCGCATGGTCGCGCAGACGGCGGTAGATGTCCTGCGATAATTCATGGTTTTCCGGCGCGTCGGTCGAGTGCCAATTGTCGAAGCTGATATGGAAGCCGTCGAGGTACTGGGCGCGGCCGGCGGCGATTTTCGCGACGAATTCCTGCGGTGTCACGCCGGCTTTTTCCGCCGCGATCATGATCGGCGCGCCATGGGCATCGTCCGCGCCGACGAAATGCACCTCGTTGCCTTGCATTCGCTGGAAGCGTACCCAGATGTCAGCCTGGATATATTCCATGATATGGCCGATGTGGAACGCGCCGTTGGCGTAGGGCAGGGCGGTGGTGACAAACAGCTTGCGGTGCGGTGTGGTGCTCATTTGGCAATGCTTGTTGAAGGAAAAACTGCCATTTTAGCAGTGCAGCGGCGCCGAGGTGGCTCTAATGGCTGGATTTGGCGGTCAAACAATGCGCGTAATCGACTTGTCCAGGCCGGGAATTCGTTTAGACTTATTTGCAACAAATTTCAGGAGAAGTAATGAGCATTAACGCTGAAGCCGTGAAGGCCGCACTTTCGACGGTGGTCGATCCGAACACCGGCAAAGATTTGATCACCGGCAAATCCGCCAAAAACATCCAGGTAAGCGGTTCCGACGTCACACTCGACGTCGAGCTCGGCTATCCCGCCAAGAGCCAGATCGAACTTATCCGCCAAGCCGCCACTGACAGTATTCGCGCCCTACCGGGAGTGGGTAATGTCAATGTGATTGTGTCGTCGAAAATCGTCGCGCATTCGGTGCAACGCGGTGTCAAGCTGCTGTCGAACGTAAAGAACATCATCGCGGTTGCCTCCGGCAAGGGCGGCGTCGGCAAGTCGACCACGGCTGTCAATCTGGCGCTGGCGCTGGCTGCCGAGGGGGCGTCGGTCGGCATTCTCGATGCCGACATCTACGGTCCGTCGCAGCCGATGATGATGGGCATTTCGGGGCAGCCCGAGTCGCTCGACGGCAAAACGATGGAGCCGATGGAAAATTACGGGCTGCAGGTATCGTCCATCGGATTCATGATCGACCCGGACCAGCCGATGGTGTGGCGCGGGCCGATGGTCACGCAGGCGCTGCAGCAACTGCTGGAGCAAACCAACTGGCGCAGTCTCGATTATCTGATCGTTGACATGCCGCCGGGCACAGGCGATATCCAGCTCACGTTGTCGCAAAAGGTGCCGGTCACCGGCGCGGTGATCGTTACCACGCCGCAAGACATTGCACTGCTCGACGCGCGCAAGGGGCTGAAAATGTTTGAGAAAGTCGACATCCCGATTCTCGGCATCGTCGAGAACATGAGCGTTCATATCTGCTCGAACTGCGGCCATGCGGAACCGATTTTCGGGCAGGGCGGCGGACAGAAGATGTGCACGGACTACGGAGTCGATTTCCTCGGCGCATTGCCTCTGACGATGTCGATCCGAGAGCAGACCGACTCCGGCAAGCCGACTGTGGTAGCCGATCCGGACGGTCCGGTAGCGAAGATGTACAAGGAAATTGCACGCAAGGTGGCGGTGAAGGTCGCGGAAAAGGCGAAGGACATGACCAGCAAGTTCCCGAACATCGTCATCAAGAACGACTGATCGCGTTTCATCCTTGTTGCTGACAAGGTAAAATAGCGCATTCTTTATCTTTATCTAACACGGCTTTGGCATCCCAAGGCCGTTTTTATTTGCCATGACTGTCCGCACTCGTTTTGCTCCCAGCCCGACCGGCTATCTCCATCTCGGCGGCGCCCGCACGGCGCTGTTTTCGTGGGCTTATGTCCGCCATTTCGGCGGCACCTTCATCCTGCGCATCGAAGACACCGACCTGGAGCGCTCCACGCCGGAAGCGGTGCAGGCGATTTTGGATGGCATGAACTGGCTCGGTCTGCAGCATGACGAAGGCCCGTTCTACCAGATGAAGCGCATGGACCGCTATCGGGAAGTGATCGCGCAAATGCTGGAGGCCGGCACGGCCTACTATTGCTATTCGTCGCCGGAAGAGGTCGAGGCGATGCGCGAGCGCATGCGCGCCGCCGGCGAAAAGCCGCGTTACGACGGCACCTGGCGCCCGGAGCCGGGCAAGACCCTGCCTGCGATCCCCGAAGGCCGCAAGCCGGTGGTGCGCTTCAAGAATCCCCTTGATGGCGATGTGACCTGGGACGACATGGTGAAAGGCACGATCACGATCTCCAACCGCGAGCTCGATGATCTGGTGATCGCCCGCCCGGACGGCACGCCGACCTACAATTTCTGCGTTGCGGTTGATGACTGGGACATGGAGATGACCCACGTGATCCGCGGTGACGACCACGTGAACAACACGCCGCGCCAGATCAACATCCTGCGCGCGCTCGGTGCACCGCTGCCGCAATATGGGCACGTCCCGATGATCCTCGGCGCCGACGGCGAGAAGCTGTCGAAGCGCCACGGCGCGGTGAGCGTGATGGACTATCCGGCGCAAGGCTATCTGCCGGAGGCCATGTTGAACTATCTCGCGCGTCTGGGCTGGAGTCATGGCGACGACGAGATTTTCTCGATGGAGCAGTTTTGCCAGTGGTTCGATGTCGACCACCTGTCGAAGTCGCCGGCACAATTCAATCCGGAAAAGCTGGCATGGCTGAACAACCACTACATTAAGCAGTCCGACAATGCGCGCCTGGAAGCGCTGGTGCGCCCACTGATGGAGCAGGACGGCGCCCAGTTCGATGGTGCGCCGAACTTGCAGGCGGTGATCGCGCTCTTAAAGGAGCGCGCGAACACGATCAATGAACTGGCGGAGGCGGCGATGTTGTTCTACCGCCAGCCGGCGCCAGATCCGGCATTGATCGCGCAGCACATCACCGATGCGGTGAAGCCCGCGCTGGAACGCTTCTCTGTCGTGTGCGAAACGGTGGAGTGGAACAAAGCGGCATTGTCTGCCGCGATGAAGGAAGTGCTTGCCGCGCACAAGCTGAAGACACCACAGCTGGCCATGCCTTTGCGACTGCTGGTGAGCGGCCAATTGCAGACGCCGTCGATTGACGCGGTGCTGGAATTGTTTGGTCGCGAAACGGTGTTGGCGCGCTTGCAGAAATTTATCGGGTAATCGTCGAAAGAGGATTTACACGGGAGAAAAAACTTTGCTATACTCTCGTTTCTTCGCAAGGGGGTATAGCTCAGCTGGGAGAGCGCTTGCATGGCATGCAAGAGGTCAGCGGTTCGATCCCGCTTACCTCCACCACTTCAAGAGATCATTGAAGGTTACGAAGAACGGCTTCTGTCCCCATCGTCTAGAGGCCTAGGACACCGCCCTTTCACGGCGATAACCGGGGTTCGAATCCCCGTGGGGACGCCAGGACATACTGGCAAAAAAGACTTGGCAGAGTTCTGCCAAGTCTTTTTTCTTTTAGGGTGAGCGCTTCGTGTTGTTTGCATAGTGCTCCATGCATTTACGCTTTCGTTTTTCGGCAAGATCGAAAAACAAACTGGCAGCATGTGAGAGGTCGCTGTTTCGATCGAAAACATGCTGCAAAGAAATGTGCTATAATCGCAGGATTGATAGGCTGCAGTAACGACAGATTTCTGTCCCCATCGTCTAGAGGCCTAGGACACCGCCCTTTCACGGCGATAACCGGGGTTCGAATCCCCGTGGGGACGCCAGACAAAACGCCACGCAACTGCGTGGCGTTTTTCTTTTTCCGGCCGCTTCGGTAGCATTTCATGCATGAATATGTGCCGTGCAGGCGCCAAAGCCAATTTTAGGCCGCCGTGTGCTGTAACACTCTCGTCGAAAAATGTCATCCAATAAAATCCAAGCCACATCTCTTGCTCTGTTTTGCAAGGTCGTCGACAACTTTGGCGATATTGGCATTTGCTGGCGCTTAGCCAGGCAGTTGCAGCAGGAGCATGGTATCGCCGTCACTTTGTGGGTCGATGATTTGCGCAGCTTTCGCCGGATTTGCCCGGAGGTTCTGACCGACGTTGAAGTCCAGGAGATATTGAATGTGACAGTGCGGCACTGGCGCAATCAGGACGAAGTATTTTCTGTTGATGATATCGCCGATATCGTCATTGAATTTTTTGGTTGCGATATTCCTCCTGGTTATATTTCCGCGATGGCTGAATGTCAGCCGCGCCCGGTATGGCTTAACCTGGAAGGCTTGAGTGCTGAGGCGTGGGTTGAAGGTTGCCATACCTTGCCTTCGTCGCATCCTCGCCTGCCATTGACGAAACATTTTTTCTTCCCGGGGTTCACAAGTAAAACGGGCGGATTGCTTCATGAATCTGCGCTGGAAGAATTGCGCGGCCAGTTTCAGGCGGATCAGGATGCGGTGGCTGACTTTCTTGCGCGGTTCGGGGGCGCGTCGACGGAAATCGCTTCGCTGAACGTGTCATTGTTCTGTTATCCGCATGCGCCTGTTGCCGCGTTGTTTGAAGCTTGGCAGGGCGGCGACGCGCCGGTCACATGCCT
This sequence comes from Noviherbaspirillum autotrophicum, assembly GCF_000818395.1. Taxonomy (GTDB): domain Bacteria; phylum Pseudomonadota; class Gammaproteobacteria; order Burkholderiales; family Burkholderiaceae_D; genus Noviherbaspirillum; species Noviherbaspirillum autotrophicum. Next base: position 3,733,660 of record NZ_JWJG01000028.1, read on the forward strand.
CGTGCCCGAGGGCGTGGCGACGGAGGCGGTGGGGGCATTTCTTTCGGAGGAGGCGAAGCCGGGAGTCGCAAGAACCCGCGGTGCGCTGACGGTGCGGGTTCTGCCCTTTGTCGCGCAACCGGACTATGACAGGTTGTTGTGGGCATGTGACCTGAATTTCGTACGTGGCGAAGACTCCTTCGTGCGCGCGCATTGGGCGGGCAAGCCGTTTATCTGGCATATCTATCCGCAGGAAAAGAATCTGCATCATGTGAAGTTGCGCGCTTTCCTGCAGCGCTATTCAGCCGATTTTGAAAGCGTAAATGCGCTCTCCCTGCGGTGGAACGATGCAGATACGGAGAACGTGGAAGAGCGGGCCAGCTGGCCCGCATTATGGCGTCAATTTCAAGCGGATATGCCCAGCATTGCGCGCAGAACTGCGGAATGGCGTGGACAGTTACTTGCAAACGGTGATTTGGTCTCGAATTTACTCAGGTTTGTTGGATCGCTTCAGGCTGAAGTCGAGAAAACCGGGGTATAATGGGCGGTTAATCTATTTCGTTTGATTTCAGTCAAACGTAAGCTCGGCGCCGTTAGCCATGAAGCGGCAGATTTTTACGCAACTTATTATTTACGTACACTCACTATGAAACCTGCAAAAGAAGTTCGTGTTGGCAACATCATTATGGTTGACGGCAAGCCTTTTATCGTTCTGCGTTCCGACGTCAATGGTTCGAGCCGCACGGGCTTCACCTACAAATGGAAGATGAAAAATCTTCTGACGAATGCACCTCTGGAAAACGTGTTCCGTGGCGATGACAAGTTCGACGTCGTCGTTCTCGACAAGAAGCCGGTCACCTTCTCGTATTTCGCCGACCCGCTGTATGTGTTCATGGATGAGGAATACAACCAGTACGAAATCGAAGAAGAAAACCTGGGCGATGCATTGCATTACCTGAAAGACGGCATGGAGTGCGAAGCCGTTTTCTACGACGGCAAGGCAATCTCCGTTGAGCTGCCGATCACCATCGCTCGCAAGGTGATTTACTCCGAGCCTGCAGTCAAGGGCAATACTTCCGGCAACGTCCTGAAGGAAGCCAAGATCGAAAACGCGATCGAAGCGCATTGCCATACTGTTCAAGTGCCGCTGTTTGTCAGCACGGATGACGTGATTGAAATCGACACGCGTACCAACGAGTACAAGCGCGTCGTACGCAACTAAGTCGTCAGACTCAAGAAAACGCTGCCGATACAGGCAGCGTTTTTTTTTGCCATTCAATTCCGGCTTTCACAGTTATTCGCTTTGCGTATTTGATTCTGCGCAGTATAAACTTGCCGACTTTGAGGCGAGCCTGGATTGCAATGTAACGTTCGCCGACGAATGCGTGCGCCTCAGGCGTTGCGCGGGTACAAAGGAGCAAACAGTGATGACACGACAAATACATTTTCTTGCGCTGGCCGCTTCGGCATTGATTGCCGGTTGCTCACTGCTGCCCGCTGGCAGCGGGAATGCGGCGCGGACAGAGCAGGCCGTGGCCTCCGATACAGAGCAGGAAAGGCATGCCAATGCCGTGACTGCAGCCGCTTATCGCATGATCGTCGAAGACAATGCCGGACGAGTGGAAGTGGAGAAGGTCGAATTCCGTTCTGGCGTTTCATCAACCACTGTGGAGCGGCTCGCAAGGCAGCATGATTGTGCCGGCAGCGCTGGCGCCGGGCTACTTACCGTAAAGGGGCCGGTCGAGGTTTACCGCATGCAATGCGACAATGGGAAGGTATTCATGGCGCGATGCGAACTGCGCCAGTGCCGGCCCATGCATTGAGATGAAAAAAAGCCCCTTCCCGAACGGGCAAGGGGCAAACCATGAGACGATGATACTGATTTAATACAGGGTTTATTCGTCCTTTGCGACCTGCAGCACCAGCTTGCCGAAGTTCTTACCTTCAAACAGCATCAAGAGCGCTTCCGGGAAGTTTTCCAATCCTTCGACGATATCCTCGCGCGTCTTGAACGTACCTTCCTGCATCCACTTGGCCATTTCGGCAATGCCGAGGTGGTAGCGATCCGCATAGTCGAATACCACGATGCCTTCCATGCGCGCGCGATTCACCAGCAGCGACAGGTAATTGGCCGGGCCTTTTACGGGCGAGGTGTTGTTGTACTGCGAGATGGCGCCGCAGATCACGATGCGCGCCTTCATTGCAAGGCGTGCCAGCACATCGTCCAGGATGTCGCCGCCGACGTTGTCGAAATAGACATCGACGCCGTTGGGGCAGTGCTTCTTCAAGCCTTCACGCACCGATTCATTCTTGTAGTCGATGCAGGCATCGAAACCGAGTTCGTTGACCACGAAATCGCACTTGTCCTTGCCGCCGGCGATGCCGACCACGCGGCAGCCCTTGTGTTTGGCGACTTGGCCGACGGTCTGACCGACCGCGCCGGCCGCACCCGACACCACCACGGTCTCGCCCGCTTTCGGCTGGCCGACTTCGAGCAGGCCGAAGTAGGCGGTCATGCCGGGCATGCCGAGCGCATTCAGGTATTTCGGCAGCGGCGCGGCCTTTGGATCGATCTTGTAAAATGCTGCGCTCTTGTCGTCCGCCGGGCCGACCCAGTACTGCTGCACGCCAGTACTGCCGGACACATAGTCGCCAACCGCAAACCGGGGCGATTTCGATGCCACCACCTTGCCGATGCCTCCGGCGCGCATTACCTCATCGATCGCGACCGGGCGGATATACGACTTCCCTTCATTCATCCAGCCCCGCATCGCCGGGTCGAGCGACAGGTACAGTGTCCTGACGACGATCTCGCCGTCGGTAATGTCGCGCACCGGTTCGGACGTCAATTTCCAGTCGCTGCGCTTGGGCATGCCGACCGGGCGGGCGGCTAGGTGGATCTGTTGGTTGCTCAGGGTTGTTGTGGTCATCATGTCTCCAGTGAGGTGTAGGGGCGCGATAAATATACACGAAATGGAACGGTCGTGCTTTTCTGGTAAAAAATGTAACGCAGGAAAAAATTTCGGAACTTTCCCTGCGGCATAAGGACCAAGCAGGGAGCCGCGACGTTGCTGCGACTCAAGAGGTGGGGAGATAGCTTCCTGCAGCGCAAACGCAAGTTGAGCGTTGCCTCGTTTTCGACAGGGAATGCCGCATGCGTCGTTTCCATGTCATCGCAAAAGTCACGTTCTACTACGCAATTCATTTTCAGGAGATCACATGCTTCGTTCCGAAACGCTTTTTGGCAAACGCGAATCCAACACGCCAAATTCCCCTCTCAACACCGCCAGCGGCATTGTCCCCGCCGGAACCGGCATGAACAAGACCATGGCATCGGTCACCAGCCCGCTCGGTTCCTCTGGCAGCGAGTCGTCGTCGATCTCTTCCAGCACCGCCGAAGGCGGCAGCAAGCTGATCGTCGGCCCCAACATCAAGCTCAAGGGTGTCGAAATCACCGACTGCGACACGCTGGTCGTGGAAGGCCGCGTCGAAGCGACCATCGATTCGCGCGTGATCCAGATTTCCGAGCGCGGGGCATTCAAGGGCTCTGCCGAAATCGATATCGCTGAAATCCATGGCGATTTCGATGGCGACCTGACCGTGCGTCAGAAGCTGGTCATTTATTCGACCGGCAAGGTCTCCGGCAAGGTCCGTTACGGCAAGGTCGTGATCGAAGAGGGCGGCCAGCTGTCCGGCGACATCCAGGTCGGTACTGGTGCAGCTTCCAAAGGCTTGTCTGTTGCCAAGGTCGGCTAAGTGCTGACGTTGTTGAAGAAAATGCGCTGCCATGCTTGGCGGCGTGCATAACATCGCATTTCCGCCGCGGCCGGCTGTCGAGACCGCGCATTCAGAATGGCCCGGACGCGCATTGCGCGATCCGGGTTTTTTGTTTCCAGTGAAGCCATGCGACAATAGCTGTCTTTGACTTGCGCTATTTCAATCGGTCACCATGACGCACCCGGAATACATTCTCACCTTGTCCTGCCCTGATCATCGCGGCATTGTCCATCGCGTTTCGGGTTTTTTGGCGGAGCACGGCTGCAATATCATTGACTCTGCCCAGTTCGGCGATGCCCTGTCGCAGCTGTTTTTCATGCGCGTGCATTTTGCTGCAGAAGACCCGATGGTGAGCGATGCGACCTTGCGCGCCGATTTCGCGCAGGTGGCGGCCGAGCTGAAGATGGATGCGCAGTTGCATGATGCACACAAGAAGCCGCGCATGATGCTGATGGTATCGAAGATCGGCCACTGCCTGAATGACTTGCTGTTCCGCTACAAGAGCGGTTTGCTGCCGGTCGAAATTCCGGCGATTGTGTCGAATCACACTGACTTCTACCAGCTCTCCGCCAGTTACAACATCCCGTTCCATCATCTGCCGCTGGCTGCCGGCGCTTCGGCGGAAGCCAAGCGTGCGCAGGAAGAACGGGTGATGGAAATCGTGCGGATGAATAATATCGATCTGGTGGTGCTGGCGCGCTACATGCAAATCCTGTCCCCGGAAATGTGTACGACGCTGAAAGGGCGGGCCATCAATATCCACCACTCGTTCCTGCCTAGCTTCAAGGGCGCCAAGCCGTATTACCAGGCGCACGAGCGCGGCGTAAAGCTGATCGGCGCGACCGCGCATTTCGTCACCGGCGACCTCGACGAAGGTCCGATCATCGAACAGGACGTGGAACGTGTCGACCATGCGATGGGGCCGGACACGCTGACGGCAATCGGGCGCGACGTCGAATGCGTCGTGCTGGCGCGCGCCGTGAAATGGTTTGTCGAACACCGCATTCTGCTGAACGGCCACAAGACAGTCGTATTCAAGTAGTGCCTCCCGTTTCGCCCGGTCTGCCAGGTTCCTACCCGGCGACCGGGGAGCCGCTAGCCGTCAATCAGCTGGCATGCGCCAGACAGGCTGGTGCGCGCGCCCGCTGATTGGACGCGTAAATGCTGTCGCACCGGATCGCGCAGTTTGCCTGTACCGCCTCTATCCATTCAGCCGTCGTAGTCGCTGCCGCAAAGCGCGAATGGAATACCACGCTCATGACGCGATGGATTTCCTCGGCGCTGGCCTTGCCGGCCGCATTTTCATAAGGCACCGATCCGCTCGCATCGGTCAGAAATTCCACCTGCAACCCGGCATGTGCGGCGTGCATAATCGTCGAGGCATCGCAGTTGTGCGTCATGTAGCCGATCACGGTCAGGGTATTGATCTGGCGGTCATTCAGCCATTGCGCGAGGTTGGTGTTGGTGAAGGCGCTCGGCAGGGATTTGCTGATGTAGTGATCGTGCCCGCGCTCCGCAACGACGGGATGCAGTTTCCATCCTTCAGAGCCCGTCGCAAACAATGGCGACGTTTCCGGAGCCGTCTGCTGCACGATGATAACGGGCACGCCGTTATCGTGCGCAGCATCCATTGCACGGCCAATGTTGGCAAGCGAGCTCTGGACTGGTGGATATTCGATCGGCAGGTTGCCGGTGACGTATTCGTTTTGAACGTCGATGACGAGCAATGCGCGCCGTGGTGTCGTACTCATGTTGTTCTCCTTTCGTTGTTGCGGGCATCACACGCCCGGTGAACAGCATTGTCGGTTTTGCTCTGACGGGCAAAAAGTGGCCTGAAGGTCAACAGGCGATATAATCGGGCCATGATGAAGCCTCGTACCGCACATGCCCGCCGAACCGCGCGCCCGAATCCCCAGGGGCTGGAGATTGCTGTCGTGGCCTTCGACGGCATCAGCCCGTTTCACCTCTCGGTGCCGTGCCTGGTGTTCGGGGAAAACCGCCGTGATCTTGGTATCCCCGACTTCAAGGTATCGGTATGTGCGGCCGAGGACGGGCCGCTGCGCACTTCCGCCGGCTTCGAGATTTTCACATCAAACAGGCTGGAGGCGCTGCATGGCGCCGATATCGTGATCGTGCCTTCGTGGCATGGCGATGGCACGCCGGCGCCGCCGTCCTTGCTCGACGCATTGCGCAGTGCGCATCAGAGAGGGGCGCGTATCGTCGGTTTGTGTCTTGGCGCCTTTGTGCTCGCCGAAGCGGCACTGCTGGACGGGAAGGCGGCGACGACGCACTGGAACTGGGCACAGGCGCTGGCGGACCGCTTTCCGCAGGTACGTGTCGACCGGGACGTGCTTTATGTCGACGAGGGGGATGTATTGACCTCGGCCGGCGTGGCCGCCGGGCTGGATTGCTGTCTGCACCTGCTGCGGCAATTGTGCGGTGTGGAAGCCGCCAGCCGGGTGGCGCGCCGCCTGGTGATCGCACCGCACCGGCAGGGCGGGCAGGCGCAGTTCATCGAGCAGCCGCTGCCGGCATCGCATGCCGACGACCGCCTCGGCAAGGTGCTGTCCTGGGCGGCGCGTCATCTCGATCAGCCGCACAGTATCGATTCGCTGGCGCAGCGTGCCTCCATGAGCCGCCGCAGCTTCACGCGGCATTTTCGCCAGGCCACCGGGACGACGGTCTTGCAGTGGCTATTGAATCAGCGCCTGGCGCATGCGCAGCGCATGCTGGAAACGGGAAGCCGGCCGATCGAGTTCATTGCCCAGGAAGCCGGTTTTGGTTCGGCGCTGTCGCTGCGCCAGCACTTTCGGGCGGCATTCAATATCTCGCCGTCGCTGTACCGCAAGCAGTTTCGGTGCGAAACCGAGTGACTCTTTTTCAAGGATTTTGGAGGCGGGCTGTGCGGCTTGTCATGCCAGCACGCGCTTGAGCCACGCGCCGATGTCGTCGATCTCTTCCTCGCAGACCGAATGCGGCATCAGGTATTCATGCCATTCGACCTGGTGGCCGAGCGCCTTCAACATGTCGCGCGACTTCCTCGCCAGGTCGATCCGGACGATCGGGTCATCGATGCCATGCGCGAAGAAGATCGGCGTGTCGCGATTGGCGCTGTGGCGCTCGTCCGGGACGGTCGCATGTATCGGCAGGTAGCCCGACAGGCATAGCAGGCCAGCCAGTTTTTCCGGATGCCGCAGGCCGGTGTGCAGCGTCATTGCGCAGCCTTGGGAAAAGCCGGCGAGGATGATGCGGCTGGCGGGAATGCCGCGCGACTTTTCCTGCGCGATCAGCTGCTCGACCAGCGCCTGCGACTTGCGCAGGCCCGGTTCGTCCTCGCGCTGGCTGAGATCGACGCCGAGGATGTCATACCACGCGCGCATCATGTAACCGGCGTTGATGGTGACCGGCATTACCGGCGCATGCGGGAAGACGAAGCGGATCGGCGGGCAGCCGGACAGATCGAGTTCGCGCACGATCGGCACGAAATCGTTGCCATCGGCGCCCAGGCCGTGCAGCCAGATGACGGCGACGGTCGGGTTGGGGGCGGTTTCGATCTCGATGGCTTCGAGCGGCAGGCTATTCTTCGTCATGATGCGGATCGGGGCGGGGCGTTTGTTCGGTAATCAGGTTACTTTGGGCGCATTGCCGATTTCGGGCGGAAGGCCTTGCATACCGCGTCGTTGGTTTCGACATACGGCCCGCCGATCAGGTCGATGCAGTAGGGGACGGCCGCGAAGATGCCGGGAACGACTTGCTTGCCGTCGGCATCCTTCAATCCCTCCAGCGTCTCCCTGATCGATTTCGGCTGGCCGGGCAGATTCATGATCAGCGCGGCGTGACCGGCGGTTTCGCGGATCACCGCCACCTGGCGCGACAGGATCGCGGTTGGCACGAACTTCAGGCTGATCTGGCGCATCTGCTCGCCGAATCCCGGCATTTCCTTGGTGGCTATCGCCAGCGTCGCTTCCGGTGTGACGTCGCGCCGCGCCGGGCCGGTGCCGCCGGTAGTGAGAACGAGGTCGCAGCCGGCGTCGTCGACCAGCTCGATCAGCGTCCTTTCGATTTGCGCGCGTTCGTCCGGGATCAGGCGCGTTTCCATCTGCCAGGGGCTGGCCAATGCTGCGCCAAACCAGTCGCGCAGCGCTGGAATGCCCTGGTCTTCATACACGCCGGACGATGCTCGGTCCGAGATCGACACCAGGCCGATCAGCAACTCATCCGGATTATTCCTCTTCAGCTTCGTCATGATCATCCTGATCGGGGGAAGAAGACGGCGATTGCAAGGACTTCAGAATCTGGAAAATCTCGCGGTAGGCCTTGGGCGGCTTGTTCTCCGCCTGCTCCTTGCGGGCATTGCGGATCAGGGCGCGCAGCTGCTGGGCATCGGCTTCCGGGTGCTGCGCCAGCAGGGCGGTCAGCGCCTTGTCGTCGGCCAGCAGCTTTTCGCGCTGGCGTTCCAGCGCGTGCATGGCGGCGGTTTCCGACTTGGACGCGCCTTTCCAGCTATCGAGCACCTTCTGGATTGCGGCGACTTCGTCCTCTTCGAGGCTGCGCATCTTCTTGCCGACATACTGCATCTGGCGGCGCCGGCCTTCGTGGTCCTTGATCTTCTGGCATTCGAGGATGACCTCGCGCACGTCTTCCGGCATCGGCACGCGCATCACGCGGTCCTTCGGTTGCGACACCAGTTCTTCGCCGAGCTTTTGCAGGGCGGTCATTTCGCGCTTGAGCTGCGATTTGGAGGGGCGGTCGTATTGCTGTTCAAACTCGTCGGAACGAAAACCGACAGCACCGCGATTGGGATTCACCATGATTCTATTTGAGCAAGGAGCAAAGCCATTCTGTAAACGACTGCTATGATAACTGTTTTAATCGACTTCCTAGAAAAACAAGCTCATGAGCAATCCCGTATTTACCCATAGCCAAGCCCAGTTGCAGCAGCTCGCACAGGATGTGCTGCGTTTCGCCAAGGAAAAGGGAGCGTCTGATGCGTCGGTGGAGATCAGCGAAGGCAATGGCCTGTCGGTAACGGTGCGCAAGGGGCAGATCGAAACCATCGAGCAAAACAAGGACAAGGGCATCGGCGTGACCGTCTACTTGGGCGAAGGGCGCCACATCCGCCGCGGTAACGCCAGCACGTCCGATTTTTCCCAGCAGTCGCTGAAGGACACGGTCGAGGCGGCATATGACATTGCGCGCTTTACTGCGGAAGACGACTGCGCCGGCCTGCCGGATGCCGAGACGCTGGAAATGCATCCGCTCGACCTCAAGTTGTGCTACCCGTGGCTTATTTCTACAGAGGAAGCGGTCGAGATCGCCAAGCGTTGCGAAGCGGCAGCCTTCGCCGTGGACAAGCGCATCACCAACAGCGAAGGCGCAAGCGTCTACGCGCAGCAGTCGCACTTTGTGTCGGCCAATTCGCGCGGCTTCATGGGCGGCTATCCGTATTCGCGCCACACGATTTCGGTGGCGCCGATTGCAGGCAGGGGCAGCAACATGCAGCGCGACGACTGGTACTCGTCCACGCGCGATCCGGCCAAGCTGGCCAAGCCGGAAGACGTCGGCCGCTATGCCGCCGAGCGCGCGCTGGCGCGCCTGAATGCCCGCAAACTCGATACGCGCAAGTGCCCGGTGCTGTTCGAGGCGCCGCTGGCGGCCGGCCTGCTCGGCGCTTTCGTGCAGGCGGTGTCGGGTGGCGCGCTGTACCGCAAGTCGAGCTTCCTGCTCGACTCGATCGGCAAGCAAGTTTTCCCGTCTCATATCCAGGTGCTGGAAGATCCGCACGTCATCGGCGCAGTCGGTTCTTCGCCGTTCGACGAGGAAGGCGTGAAGACCCGCCGGCGCGATGTGGTGAAGGACGGCGTGGTGCAAGGATACTTCCTGTCCACCTATTCCGCGCGTAAGCTTGGCATGCAAACGACCGGCAACGCCGGCGGTTCGCACAACCTGGCGCTCACTTCGCTGTTGACCACGCCGGAAGATGACTTCGCCGCGATGCTGAAAAAGCTCGGCACGGGCCTGCTGGTGACAGAGTTGATGGGGCAGGGCGTGAACTACGTGACCGGTGACTATTCGCGCGGCGCGTCGGGTTACTGGGTGGAGAATGGCGTGATCCAGTATCCGGTAGAAGAAATTACAATTGCCGGCAACATGAAGGATATGTTCCAGCAGATCGTTGCCGTCGGCGCCGACACGCTGATTCGCGGCACTAAGGAAGTCGGTTCCATCCTTATCGAAAGCATGACAGTCGCCGGTAACTGATGCCGGCCCGGCAGGGTGCGCAATGCACCCTGCCGCTCCATGCGTATTTCCCATCATGCGGCCGATGGCGCCGGAAAATGAAACAGCCCGCAAACGTGCGGGCTGTAAGATCACGCAGTGAAGCAGCTATTGCCGTCACCGCGCAACGGCTGCTTTCGCCATCTGGCTTCAGGCGGCCTTCTTCACATTTGCCTGCGCATGCACGTCCACCGGCTTGAGCTTCGGCGCCACTTGGCCGGGCTCCCCATCCGCGCCATTGTTCAACTGCTGCTGCAATTTTGCAGCATCGAGGTCTCCGGTCCATTTGCCGACCACGATGGTTGCCACGCCGTTGCCGACCAGGTTGGTCAGCGCGCGCGCTTCCGACATGAAGCGGTCGATGCCAAGGATCAGTGCCAGGCCGGCGACCGGTACGCCACCCACGGCTGACAGGGTGGCTGCCAGCACGATGAAGCCGCTGCCGGTAATACCGGCTGCGCCCTTGGAAGTCAGCAATAGCACCGCGAGCAGGGTCAGTTGCTGCATCAGTGTCATCGGTGTGTCGGTAGCTTGCGCGATAAAGACTGCCGCCATCGTCAGGTAGATCGAAGTGCCGTCAAGGTTGAACGAGTAACCGGTCGGAATGACGAGGCCGACTACCGATTTCTTCACGCCGAGGTTTTCCAGCTTCGACATCATGCGTGGCAGCACCGACTCGGACGAGGACGTGCCCAGAACGATGAACAGTTCTTCCTTGATGTACTTGATGAACTTCCAGATGGAAAAGCCATGCAGCATCGAGATGGTGCCCAGCACGACAAAGATGAAGACCAGGCAGGTCAGGTAGAACGTGCCCATCAGCTTGCCGAGGGAGAGCAGGCTGCCGACACCGTATTTGCCGATGGTGAAGGCCATGGCGCCAAATGCGCCGATCGGAGCGGCCTTCATGATGATGCCGACGATGCCGAACAGGACATGCGATGTTTTCTCGACAAAGTCGAACACCAGCGTGCCGCGGCCGCCGAATTTGTGCAGCGCAAAACCAAACAGCACCGAGAACAGCAGCACTTGCAGGATGTCGCCCTTGGCGAACGCATCCACTACGCTGGTCGGGATGATATTCATCAGGAATTCGGTCGTGCTCTGCATCTTGCCAGGGCCGGTAAATGCAGCAATGGCCTTGGTGTCGAGCGAATGCGGATCGATATGCATGCCGGAGCCGGGCTGGATCACGTTGACGATGACCAGGCCGACGATCAGCGCGATCGTGCTGACGACTTCAAAATAGATCAGCGCCAGGCCGCCGGTCTTGCCGACCTTTTTCATGTCTTCCATGCCGGCGATGCCAATCACAACGGTGCAGAAGATGATCGGCGCGATGATCATCTTGATCAGCTTGATGAAACCGTCGCCCAGCGGCTTCATGTCGGCGCCGAGGCTGGGCTGGAAGTGCCCAAGCAGCACGCCGATGACAATGGCAGTTAGTACCTGGACATACAGCGACTTGTAGATTGGTTTGTTTCCCATGTAATTCTCCGTGATTGTAAGCATCCGTCGCGCCGCCGCTGCTCGTCAGTCCGTTGCAACGGGCTGCTAACAGGGGAGCCGGCTTATAGGATCGGCATTGTCCTTGCGGCCAGTAGGGGCAGCAATTGTGGACATCCACACGGAACTGCGGGAAATGGGCTGGGAATGATTGATTTGCCATATTGATTTTTCCATTTATTCCAGATAAATACTCGCATCAAGCCTCATCCATGATTTATATTGCAACCTGTCCTACGTGATACTACCTACGCAGTTTTACCGTGCCGCAGGTTTTGTATTGCCGTACTCGCAAGTGGACGCCTAGAATCGTTGGGTTGCTACATAGGCCAGTCATTCTTATGTGGTGGTCCCAGACAACTTTCATGCCGCACTAAAAAAGGAGACAAAATAATGGAGCGCCGTTCCTTTCTAAAAAAAGCCGCAGTTGGAGCATCCGTCGGTGCCGTCGCCGCACCCGCGCTGGCGCAATCCCATCCGACGTTCAACTGGCGTCTTGCCTCGAGCTTCCCCAAGTCGCTCGATACGCTCTACGGAACTGCCGAAGTATTCACCAAGCGTGTGTCGCAGCTGACCGGCGGTAAGCTGAACATCCGCGTGTTCGCCGGCGGTGAAATCGTCCCGCCGCTGCAGGTGGTCGACGCGGTTCAGAACGGCACCGTGGAAATGGGACATACCGCGCCTTACTACTACTTCGGCAAGGATGCGACCTTCGCATTCGATTGCGCGATCCCGTTCGGCATGACGTCGCGCCAGCAGACGGCCTGGTTCGAACAGGGCGGCGGCAAGGCATTGCTGCGCGAGTTCTACAAGGATTACGGCATCATCAATTTCCTCGGCGGGAATACCGGTACGCAGATGGGCGGCTGGTTCCGCAAGGAAATCAAGACGGTGAAGGACTTGCAGGGCTTGAAGATGCGCATTTCCGCGTTTGCAGGCAAGGTGCTGCAGCCGCTGGGACTGGTGCCGCAGCAGCTGGCCGGCGCCGACATCTATCCGGCCCTGGAAAAGGGCGCACTGGATGCGGTGGAATGGACCACGCCGTACGACGATGAAAAGCTCGGCTTCTACAAGGTCGCGCCGTACTACTATGCTCCGGGCTGGTGGGAAGCCGGCGCGCAGCTGTCGTTCTACGTCGGCATGAAAGAATGGGAAAAGCTGCCCAAGGAATACCAGGCCGCCATCGAGGCAGCGAGCTACGAGTCGCACGTCTACATGCAGGCCGAATACGACGCCAAGAACCCCCCAGCGCTGGCGCGCCTGATCAAGAACGGCGCCAAGCTGCGCTTCTTCTCCAAGGAGATCATGGAAGCCTGCTACAAGGCAGCGATGACGACCATGGACGAAGAGGCTGCCAAGAACGCCAAGTTCAAGAAGATCTACGACCATTACAAGCGCTTCCAGCGCGACGAGAACCAGTGGTTCTCGGTGGCTGAAGCGCCGATGCAAAATTTCATGACTACACACAGCAAGTAATGAAATAGATGCGCCGGCCGGGCGGCTGAATGATTTTCAGCAGCACCGGCCGGAAACGCACCTTTTCATCTAAGTATCCGGCCACGAGACCGAGATAATTCGCAGGTTGCAGGAGGCTCCATACAATCCATCGCAACACTTGACCGTGTTGCTATGTGCAAGTCCGGAATCGTATGGTTTTGATGTTCAATTCAAGGAGACAAAATGGAACGTCGTTCATTTCTAAAGAAGGCAGCAGCAGGTGCGTCGGCAGGCGCTTTGGCAGCTCCCGCATTGGCGCAGTCGCAGCCGACGCTCAACTGGCGTCTGGCATCGAGCTTTCCGAAGACGCTGGAAACCGTATTCGGCGCCGCCGAAGTATTCAGCAAGCGCGTGGCGCAGCTGACTGGCGGTAAGTTCAATATCCGCGTGTTTGCCGGCGGCGAAATCGTGCCGGCGCTGCAGGTGATGGATGCGGTTCAGGCCGGCACCATCGAGATGGGCCACACCGCGCCGTATTACTTTTTCGGCAAGGATCCGACTTTCGCATTCGACTGCGCGGTGCCGTTCGGCATGAATTCGCGCCAGCAGACGGCATGGTACGAGCAGGGCGGCGGCAAGCAGCTCATGCGCGAGTTTTACAAGGACTACGGCATCATCAACTTCATCGGCGGCAATAGCGGCGCACAGATGGGCGGCTGGTTCCGCAAAGAGATCCATAGCCTGAAAGATTTGCAGGGCCTGAAGATGCGTATCGGCGGCTACGGCGGCCGCGTGTTGCAGAAGCTCGGCCTGGTGCCGCAGCAGATTGCGGCCGGCGACATTTACCCGGCGCTGGAAAAGGGCACGATCGACGCGGCCGAATGGATCGCCCCGGTCGACGACGAGCGCCTTGGCCTGTTCAAGGTCGCGCCGCACTACTATGCTCCGGGCTGGTGGGAACCGAGCACGCAGTTCTCGTTCTATGTCGGCATCAAGGAATGGGAAAAGCTGCCCAAGGAATACCAGGCTGCCATCGAGGTGGCAAGCTATGAGGCGCACGTCTACATGCAAGCCGAATACGATGCGAAGAATCCGGCTGCGCTGGCCCGCTTGCTAAAGAATGGTGTGAAGCTGCACTCCTTCTCAAAGGAAATCATGGAAGCCTGCTACAAGGCGGCCAATGAAGTCAATGAAGAAGAAGCCAGCAAGAATGCGAAGTTCAAGAAGATCTACGAACCGTGGAAGCGTTTCCGTCATGATGCGAACCAGTGGTTCTCGGTGGCCGAAGCCCCGATGCAGAACTTCATGATTACGCATAAGTAATCGGTCACACGTTACTGCAACCCGCGTCGCTCAGGCGGCGCGGGTTTTTTTATTTCCCCCACCTCTTTCAAGTAGCGTTGTCACGTTCCACTTCGCCACAACGCGCCGCTTGTCCCATCTCCGCTTCCGCCCGTGGCAGCCGAACCCCGGCGACTTTTCATCGCTTCACAAGGCAATAAAAAACCCCGCGTGGCGAACCAGGCGGGGTTGATAGAGGCGGGAAGGCTTATTTCTTGTCTTCTTCGGTCGAGAAATTCAGCTGCGGAGCCTCGTCGCTCTGCTGGCTGCCCGGCGTCGAGAAGTCGAGCTGCGGCGCGCCTTCACCGTAACCCTGGCCGCTCGGGACGTCGATCTTCAGTTCGATCTTTTCCTTCATGTCGGTTTTCTTTTCGATCGACACGACGCTCGGGAAGGCGATGATCAGCACCACCATGATCACCTGGATCAGCACGAACGGTACGGCACCCCAGTAAATGTCGGATGTCTTGACTTCCTTCGGCGCCACCGAACGCAGGTAGAACAGTGCGAAGCCGAACGGCGGATGCATGAACGAGGTTTGCATATTCACGCCCAGCAACACACCGAACCAGATCAGGTCGATCCCCATCTTGTCTGCCACCGGGCCCACCAGCGGCACCAGGATGAAGGCCAACTCGAAGAAGTCCAGGAAGAACGCCAGGCCGAAGAACAGCAGGTTCACCACGATCAGGAAGCCGCCAGTTCCACCCGGCAGCGAGGTCAGCAAGTGTTCCACCCACAGGTCGCCGTTCACGCCGCGGAACACCAGCGAGAACACGGACGAGCCAATCAGGATGAACACCACGAAGCAGGACAGGCGCGTGGTCGAGTTCATCGCCTGCTTGAGCAGATCCATCGACAAGCGGCGATTCATCACCGCCAGGATCAGCGCGCCAAGCGCCCCCATGCCGCCGCCTTCGGTCGGGGTTGCGATACCGACGAAGATCGTGCCGAGCACCAGGAAGATCAGCGCCAGCGGCGGGATCAGCACGAACACCACTTTTTCCGCCATGCGCGACAGCAGGCCGATCTTCAGCTTGCGGTTGATCACGGCCAGCACGAACGCACCGACGATGCCGATTGCGGCAGAATAAATGCCGACTTCGTCCCCCGGTGCGTTAGGATGGGTCGATCCGTAGTACGAAGCGAATGCGAACGAAGCACCGACCGCCAGCACCAGCAACGCCAGCAGCGACACGACACCGCTCCTGCCGTTCGGCTCGCGCAGGTTGCGCGCTTCCGGCGGCAGGGCCGGCACGGTTGCCGGCTTGAAGATCGACAGCGCGAGCACATAGCCGGCATACAGCGCGGTCAGCAACAAACCGGGGACGAACGCCGCCTTGTACATGTCGCCGACGGAGCGGCCGAGCTGGTCGGCCATCACGATCAGCACCAGCGAGGGCGGGATGATCTGCGCCAGCGTGCCGGAAGCGGCAATCACGCCCGAGGCCAGTTTCTTGTCATAGCCGTAGCGCAGCATCACGGGCAGCGAAATCAGGCCCATCGAGATCACCGATGCGGCCACCACGCCGGTGGTTGCCGCCAGCAGGGCGCCGACGAAAATGACCGCGTAGGCAACGCCGCCGCGGATCGGGCCGAACAGCTGGCCGATGGTGTCGAGCAGGTCTTCCGCCATGCCCGAACGTTCCAGGATCAGGCCCATGAACGTGAAGAACGGGATCGCCAGCAGCGTGTCGTTCGCCATGATGCCGAACAGGCGGTTCGGCAGGGCTTGCAGCAGTTCGGGCTTCAGCAGTCCAAACTCGATGCCAAGGAAGCCGAAGAACAGGCCGTTGGCGGCGAGCGCGAATGCTACAGGGAAGCCCGATAGCAGGAAGACGACCAGGGCGCCGAACATTACCGGCGCCATGTTTGTGATCAGAAATTGCTCCATAGCTTAGTCTCCGGACGATCAGTTGAGTTTGTTTGCGGCTTTGATCGCCTCGATTTCTTCTTCGGGGGTGCTGGCATGCTTTTCGAACTCGCTCGCATCGACACGGCCCATCAGGAAACCGATGCGCTTGATCAGTTCGGAAATGCCCTGCAAGGTCAGCTGGAGGAATCCGATCGGGATCAGCGCCTTCGCCGGCCACACGATCAGGCCGCCGGCATTGCTCGACACTTCCTGGTTCTGGATCGACAGCAGCGCATACGGAACGGCGTAGTACAGGATGATCAGCGTCATCGGCAGCAGGAATACCAGGAAGCCGAACAGGTCGATCCAGACCTGGGTACGCTTGGACATGCGCCCGGCGATGACGTCGATGCGCACATGCTCGTTGCGGCGCAGGGTATAGGAACTCGCAAGCAGGAAGATCGCCGCGAACAGATACCACTGAATTTCAAGCCAGGCGTTCGAGCTGGTGTTCAGGGTATAGCGCACGAGTGCGTTGCCGGCGCAGATCAGTACCGCGAGTAGGAGAGCCCAGCTGACGCCGAGTCCGATTTTTTCATTGATTTTGTCAATGAGCCTCGATAGCGAGAGTAGAAAAGACATGGTTTGTCTCCATAAATAAAAATTCCTTGAACCAGGCTGCGTGATTTTTATATGCAGTCCTCGCCGCTTTGGGGGCAGCGAGTTTATGGTCCGGGGCAGTATATGTCATTTCATCTGTCAAGCGAACAGTTCAAATACATGTTCAATATTCTTTTCATGCTGCGGTGCGAAAGCGAATAGAAAAACGCGTATTTTGCGGTGCGAATTACGTAGAAGTACGCATTGCGCTGCGGTGGAAGATGAGAATTGGCGGCGGGTTTTGCGCGATGCGGCAGAGGCTCGGCGAATGATCGGGATGGGTGACGGTGATGCGTGGGGCGGATGGCGTTGCGCGCATCCGCCCTGCGGTTGAATCGAGGCTGGAAGTATCAGCCGAGCTGCGCGCGCACGTGCGCGATGGCTGCGCGCACCTGTTCCGGCGCGGTGCCGCCGATGTGATTGCGTGCCGCTACCGAGCCTTCCAGCGTGAGCACGTTGAAGACATCGGCTTCGATCAGTGTCGAGAATGCGCGCAATTCGTCCAGTGACAAGTCGGTGAGATCGCAGCCGCGACCTTCGCAGGCGCGCACTGCATGTGCCACCGCTTCGTGCGCGTCACGGAAGGGCAGGCCCTTCTTGACCAGGTAATCGGCCAGATCGGTGGCGGTCGCGTAGCCTTGCAGCGCCGCCGCACGCATGGCGTCCGGCTTGACGGTGATGCCGCGCGCCATGTCGGCAAAGATGCGCAGCGTGTCGACCACCGTGTCGACGGTGTCGAACAGCGGCTCCTTGTCTTCCTGGTTGTCCTTGTTGTATGCCAGCGGCTGTCCCTTCATCAGGGTCAGGAGGCCTATCAGGTGGCCGTTGACACGGCCCGTCTTGCCGCGCGCCAGTTCCGGCACGTCCGGATTTTTCTTTTGCGGCATGATCGACGAGCCGGTGCAGAAGCGGTCGGCAATATCGATGAAACCCACGCGCGGGCTCATCCAGATCACGAGCTCTTCCGACATGCGCGAGATATGCGTCATCACCAGGGCGGCGGCGGCGCAGAATTCGATGGCGAAGTCACGGTCGGATACCGCGTCCAGCGAGTTACGGCAAACGTCGTCGAATCCGAGTGTTTTGGCTACCCGCGCACGGTCGATCGGGAAGGTGGTGCCGGCCAGCGCGGCCGATCCGAGCGGCAGTCGGTTGACACGCTTGCGGCAGTCGGCCATACGCTCGGCGTCGCGTCCAAACATCTCGACATAGGCCAGCATGTGATGGCCGAAGGTGATCGGCTGCGCCACCTGCATGTGGGTGAAGCCCGGCAGGATGGTGGCGGCATGCTGTTCCGCTAGGTCGAGGAGGGCGACGCGCAGTTCGCGCAGCAGGCCGCCGATGTCGTCGATGGCGCCGCGCATGTACAGGCGGATATCGGTGGCAACCTGGTCGTTGCGCGAGCGACCGGTATGCAGGCGCTTGCCGGCATCGCCCACCAGTTCGGTCAGGCGTTTCTCGATGTTCAGGTGCACGTCTTCCAGGTCGAGCAGCCATTCGAACTTGCCGTCGGCGATTTCGGCCTTGATCTGTGCCATGCCGCGCTGAATGTCGGCGTGGTCCTGGGCGCTGATGATGCCCTGGTGCGCCAGCATTTCGGCATGTGCGAGCGATCCCTGGATGTCGGCCTCGGCCAGGCGCTTGTCAAAAAATACAGATGCGGTGTAACGCTTGACCAGATCGGAGACTGGTTCGGAAAAGCGGGCAGACCAAGCCTCGCTTTTTTTGGAAAGTTGTGCTGTCATAATTGTGCTCTCAGTGAATATATGATTATAAAACAAGCGTTACTGCCTATGCCGCTATCCACCACATCCGCCAGCACACCGACCGAGGTCGTCATGCCGGACTGTTGCAATATCGGCGTCGTGTATCGCTCGCTACTGGCGGTCAATGCCGTCGTCCTGGTCGGCATTCTGCTGCGGGCCGACGGCCTGATGCAGGGCCTGCAGGAATTCGTCGAAGCGTCGATGGTGGTGGAATTGTCGTGCCTGTGGTCGCTGTTTGCTTTGTGCGTGTTGCGGCGCGTGCTGATGCGCGTCGGCGGTATGGGGGCGGTGTCGACGACGGGGCAGCGCATCTTCTGCGCCCTGGTGCCGGCCGCGGCGACCGCAGTCGTGATTCGCTTCCTGGCTTCCTTCGTGTGGTTTTCGGGCTCCTTTTCCTACCTCACGCCGCAGAAGGGCGCTGTTGCGGCCGCCTTGCTCGGATTGTTGTTTCAGCACTATTTCGAGTTGCGCACGCGCGCCTATTCGCCGGCGCTGGTCGAGGCGCGCCTGCAAGCCTTGCAGGCGCGCATACGGCCGCACTTCCTGTTTAACAGCCTGAACGCAGTGTTGTCGCTGATCCGCAGCGAACCGCGGCGCGCCGAGACGGCACTGGAAGACCTGGCCGATCTGTTTCGCGTCCTGATGAGCGATCCACGCAGCATGACGACGCTGGAGGAAGAGATCAGGCTATGCAGGCAATATCTGTCGATCGAGCAGATCCGGTTGGGCGAGCGCCTGCAGGTGCAATGGGAGTTGGATAATGTCGGCGCCGACGTATTGCGGCGCGCGCAGGTGCCGGTATTGTTGCTGCAACCGCTGCTCGAAAACGCAGTGCATTACGGCGTCGAGCCGGCTGCAACGCCGGTACCCATCCAGGTCCAGGTGAGCCGCTCGATCGACCGTATCCAGATCGTCGTCCTCAATCCGTATCAGGAGGGCGCCTCGGCACCGGCGGGCAACCACATGGCATTGAGTAATATCCGAGAACGCCTTGAATTGTTGTACGACGTGGAGGCACAGTTGATCACGCATATGGCAAACGGTTTTTTTGAAGTGCGCCTGCGTTTCCCTTACACGACGGGCCCCGTATGACACCGCGCCTGTTCATCGTGGATGACGAAGCGCCGGCGCGCGCGCGGTTGAAGACCTTGTTGGCCGATATCGACCCGGAGTGTCCGCATGAACTGGTCGGCGAAGCCGGCGGCGCGCAACAGGCGCTCGACGCCATTGCGCAATGCAGGCCGGATATTGTCCTGTTGGACGTGCAAATGCCGGGCATGAACGGCATCGAGCTGGCGTCGCATCTGTCGCGATCCTGCGCACCGGCGCCGGCCATCATCTTCGTCACCGCATACGATGAATACGCGCTCAAGGCATTCGAGGTGCATGCACTCGACTACCTGCTTAAGCCGGTGCGAGCCGCGCGCCTGGCTGACGCGATCCGACGGGCTGCCGCGCTGCGTGGGCCGGCTGCCCAGCAGCGCGACGCCATCGATGCGGCTGCCTCGGCCATGCCATCAAAGCGCCAGCATTTCTCCGTGCAGGAGCGCGGCCGCGTGCTGCTGGTACCGGTGAACGACGTCATTTACCTCAAGGCCGAACTCAAGTACGTGACCGTGCGCACCAGGATGCAGGAATACCTGATCGAGGAGTCGCTGACCTCGATCGAGGATGAAATGGGCGCGACGTTCGTGCGCGTGCACCGAAATGCACTGGTCGCACGCCATGCCATCGTCGGCGTCGAGCGTGGCGCGCACCCGGTCGACGCCGAAGGCGATGCCGACAAGGCGTCGGAGCAGTGGCAGGTGATTCTGCGCGATGTCGACGAGCGCTTGCCGATCTCGCGCCGGCAGTGGCCGGTGGTAAAGGCGCTGGTGCGCTGAACTGCAGCGCGCTGTGCGCTGCGCGCCTTCTGCACCGGTGCCTTCTTATCCCGTATTGCGCAGCCCCGCCGCGATGCCGTTGATCGATAGGTGAATGCCGCGCCGTACCCGTTCGTCGAGCTTGCGGCCTTCCGCCGACGCCGCACGGTGCCGTTTGATCAGTTCGACCTGCAGGTGGTTCAACGGATCGAGATAGGCGAAACGGTTCTTGATCGAGCGCGCCAGCAACGGGTTGTTTGCCAGCCTTTCCTTCGCGCCGGTGATCAGCGCCAGGCACTCGGCGGTGCGATGGTGTTCCGCGAGAATGCGTTTGAATATGCTGTTGCGCAGCTTCCTGTCGGCGACCAGCTCCGCATAGCGCGATGCCACCGCCAGATCCGTCTTTGACAGCACCATGTCCATGTTCGACAGTAGCGTGGCGAAGAATGGCCATTCCTTGTACATCGCCCGCAGGAGCGCCAGCCGCTTTTTGTGTTCTGCCGCGTCTCCTTCCAGCAGCCAGGATGAAACCGCGCTGCCGAAGCCGTACCAGCCCGGTAGCAGCAGGCGGCATTGGCCCCAGGAGAAGCCCCACGGAATCGCGCGCAAATCTTCGATGCGGCGCGTCGATTTGCGCGACGCCGGGCGCGATCCGATATTGAGTTCGGCGATTTCGGCAATCGGCGTCGATGCAAAGAAGTAATCGGTGAAGCCCGGCGTCTCATACACCAGGTCGCGGTAGCCGCGATACGCGCGCTCCGACAATTCCTCCATGGCGCGCTCGAATCCAGCCAGTTTTTTGGCTTGCCTGCCTTCTTCCGCGTGCGGCATGAGGCTGGCTTCGAGCGTGGCGGCTACCAGCAACTCCAGGTTGCGGTGGCCGATTTCCGGGTTGGAGAATTTCGATGCGATGATTTCGCCCTGCTCGGTCAGGCGAATCTGGCCGTTCACGGTGCCGGCCGGTTGCGCCAGGATCGCATCGTAGCTCGGCCCGCCGCCGCGCCCGACCGTGCCGCCGCGTCCATGGAACAGGCGCAGCTTGACGCCGGCGCGGTCGAACAGTTCGACCAGGCGCGTCTCCGCCTTGTACAGTTCCCAATTGGAGGTGAGGAAGCCGCCATCCTTGTTGGAGTCCGAGTAGCCCAGCATGACTTCCTGCAGATCGCCTTGCTTGGCGATCAAGTGGCGCACCTGGGGCAGGGCCATGAACGCTTCCATGATTTCGGCCGCGCAGCGCAGGTCGGGAATGGTTTCGAACAGAGGGATCACCATCAGTTCCAGCTGCGCCTCCGTCACCTGGGCGGACGTGTCGTTCCATTCGATATGCAGCAAGCCGGTTTCTTTTTGCAGCAGCAGCACTTCCAGCAGGTCGGAGACGGTCTCGGTATGCGAAATGATGTAGTTGCGGATCGCGCGCTCGCCGTAACGGTGGCGGATGTCGCGCGCGGCGCGCAGGATCGCCAGCTCGGAATCGGTTTCGGACGAATAGGGCAGATAGGGCGAGTGCAGCAGGCGCGGCTTGTTTAATTCGTCCAGCAGCAGTTCGACCTTGCGCTCCTCCGGCAGCGCGGCATAGTCTTGTTCGACCTTGGCGCGCGCGAACAGTTCGGACAGCACCCGCTCATGCACGTCCGAACTCTGCCGCATGTCGAGCGTGGCAAGATGAAAGCCAAAGATTTCCGAGGCGCGCTTGAGCGTTCCCAGGCGCGGCCTGATCAGCGCCGCACCGTGGTGCGATTTGAGCGAATCGACCAGCACCTGCAAGTCGCGCGTGAAGTCGTCGGCACTCGCATAGGGCGCGGCCGGGCCGACTTCCTGACGCAGCACATGCGCAGCCCCCAAGGCGCGGGCCGTGGCGGCCAGCCGGGCGTACAGGCCGATCAGTGCGCGCCGGTAGGGTTCGTCCATGCGGTGCGCGGAATGGTCGGGCGACGCGTCGGCAAGGGCTTCCAGTTCCGGGCTGACTCCCACCAGCAATGTGGAAATCGACAGCTCGGCGCCGAGGGCATGCACTTCTTCCAGATAAAAATCGAAGATTGCCGTGGACTGCCGCACCAGCGCATGCTGCATCGTGCCGGCGTTGACGTTGGGGTTGCCGTCGCGGTCGCCGCCGATCCAGCTTCCCATCTGCACAAAGGGCGGAAGGTCGAGCTCGACGGATGCATGCCGTTGCGGGAAGTGCGCTGCGATCTCCTGCTCGATGTCCGCGTACAGGGTCGGCAGTTCGCGCAGGAAGGTAATGCGGTAGTACGACAGCGCGTTTTCGATTTCGTCAGCGACCGTGAGCTTGGTGTAGCGCAGCATGCGCGTTTGCCATAGTGTTGCCACGCAGGCATGCAGCAGCTGGGTGTTTTGCGCCATCTCCCTGGGTGTCAGCGGATGGTCTCGCTCAGCCAGCAGGCGCGCGATTTCGCGTTCCGCGTCGAGCGTACTCTTGCGCTGCACTTCGGTCGGATGCGCGGTCAGCACCGGGGAAATCAGCGCTTCCTTGAAGAAGTTGCGCACGGCGGAGCCGGGCACGCCGGCATCGTCCAGCTTGGACAGGGCGTAGGCAATGCTGCCCTGCTGCGGCGCCGAGCCGGCCAGCAGGTGCGCGCGGCGGCGACGGTTGTGATGCTGGTCTTCCGCGATGTTGGCCAGGTGCGAGAAATACGAGAATGCGCGCACGACCGAGATGGTCTGGTCGCGCGTCAGCTTCTTCAGCAACTTGTTCAACTCGGCGCCCGATTGGGCATCGGATTCGCGCCGAAAGCGCACCGCCGTCTGGCGTATTGTCTCGACCACCTGGAACACGGCGTCGCCTTCCTGCTCGCGCAGTACATTGCCGAGCAGGCGGCCCAGCAGGCGGATATCTTCTTTTAAGGGAGCGTCTTTATCGGCCGTCGCCTTGTTGGCGCCGGCCGGCGTGTTCGGTTGTTTTGCCATGTTAAATGATTGCAATCAGCTAGGGAGAGTGACTTTTGGCCACGGTTGCGCATGATAAAATCGGCGTTTCGATGCGATCGGCATCAATGATTCGAAAGAGCCCGCTGTGAAAGTATCTCCTCCATCCAGGTTAGTGATTGCATCGCGTGAAAGCCGTCTGGCGATGTGGCAAGCGGAGCACGTCCGCGCAAGACTGTCTGAATTATATCCGCAGTGCAGCATCGAGATTCTTGGCATGACCACGCAGGGCGACCAGATCCTCGACCGCGCCTTGTCCAAGGTCGGCGGCAAAGGGTTGTTTGTCAAGGAGCTTGAAGTCGCGATGTCCGAGCGCCGCGCCGACTTGGCCGTGCATTCGCTCAAGGATGTGCCGATGGTGCTGCCGGAGGGTTTTGCGCTGGCGGCCGTGCTGGAGCGCGCGGATCCGCGTGACGCCTTCGTATCGAACCAGTATGCCTCGCTCGATGAACTGCCCGACGGCGCCGTGGTTGGCACCAGCAGTCTGCGCCGCCAGGCGCTCATCGCAGCACGCTTCCCGAAACTGGTGATCAAGCCGCTGCGCGGCAACCTCGATACGCGGCTCGGTAAGCTCGACCGCGGCGAATATGCGGCGATCATCCTGGCAGCCGCCGGCCTGAAGCGGCTCGGCCTGTCGCAACGCATCCGCGGCCTGATCGAGCCTGAGCAAAGCCTGCCGGCACCGGGGCAGGGCGCGATGGCGATCGAAATCCTCGACGGCCGCGACGACCTGGTGCAGTTGCTCGCGCCGCTCAACCATGAGGCGACGGCGCAAGCCGTCAGCGCAGAGCGCACGGTGTCGCGCGTGTTCGGCGGCAGCTGCCAGATTCCGCTGGCGGCGTTTGCGACAGTCAACGGCGGTGCGATGCAACTGCGCGCGATGGTTGCCACGCCCGATGGCAAGCGCATTGCCGCGGCAGAGGCGTCCGGATCGGCCAACGCGCCAGAAGCCCTGGGCAATCAAATTGCGCAGGCGCTGCAGGCGCAGGGCGCCGACGACATTCTCGCGGCTTGCAAGGCAGTGGATGCCTGATGCGAAGACCGAATGGCGGCGCGTCTGCCGCCATTCGATTGCGCACACGCCCCTTTTCCACTTGGCGTGGCTGTTATTCCGGCGCGCCTGCCGCGCCATTGCATGGTTGCACGATGACAGATCAAACCGCTCATCCCGTTATCATCACGCGTCCGCTGGCACAGGCGACGCCCCTGGCACAACGCGTTCGGGACATGGGACGACATGCCGTCGTATTCCCGCTGCTCGATATCGAGCCCTTGCCTGACCAGGCGCAGCTGCGCGCGCAATTGCATGACTTGCGCCGCTATGCGATGGTCGCCTTCGTCAGCCCGAACGCGATCAACGCCGCCTTCGCCATCTTGCCGTCGTGGCCGCGCGAGGTCGCAATTGCCGTCGTCGGCGAGGGCAGCCGCCAGGCGCTTGCCGCCTATGGTGTGACCGATGGGAATGCGACCATCTTCAGCCCGAAGGACGTGGAGCGCACCGATTCGCAGACGCTGCTGGATGTGCTCGATATGGATGCGCTGCGCGGCAAGCGGGTATTGATCGTGCGCGGCGAAAGTGGACGAGAATTGCTTGCCGATGCCCTGCGTGCACAGGGCGTCGACGTCACGCCGCTGCCCGCCTACCGGCGCCGCGCACCTGTGCTCGACGTTGCTGGGCGCGCTCGACTGCTCACCCTGCTGGATGCGCAAGGCGACTGGGTCATTACCAGTTCCGAAGCGTTACGCATCCTCGTGGAGATGGTGCGGGAAGCCGCGGCCGCAACTGGCGTGGCTAAATTGCAACAGCAACATCTGATCATCCCCCACATGCGCATTGCGGAAACCGCGCGTTCCCTTGGTTTCACCCATATTACCCAGACAGCGTCAGGCGACGAACCGCTGCTTGCCGCGTTACAATTTCGAGCATGAACGAATTGCCATCCTCCAACAATCCCAATCCGGCCGGTGGCGCAAGCCCCGCGCCCCAGTTGCCTTCGCAAAATGAGGCTGGTTCCCGGCATCATCAGTTGAACCGGCCTGTCTATGCGGCGCTGGGCGTGCTTGGCTTCTTGCTCGTAGCGCAATGGTGGGCGTCGAACCACGAGATCAGCAGCTTGCGCGAGGAAATGGCGCAGCGCCTGAAAACCGGCGAGTCGATCAATGCCGAAACCAAGGTGCTGGTGAAGTCGATGCAGGACAGCATGCGAGACATGCAAGCCAAGGTCAATGTACTTGAAGGCAAGCAGGTCGAAGCGCAGGGGCAGCAACTGGCGCTGGAGCAGATGTACCAGGAGCTGTCGAAGAATCGCGACGACTGGGCGCTGGCGGAAATCGAACAGGTGCTGTCGACTGCCAGCCAGCAGTTGCAACTGGCTGGCAATGTGCAGGGCGCGTTGATCGCGCTGCAAAACGCCGATAACCGGCTGTCACGCTCGGACAAGCCGCAGTTCATCGTCATCCGCCGCGCCCTCGCCAGGGATATGGAGCGCCTCAAGTTGTTGCCGAACGTCGATCTTCCCGGCATTGCACTGCGGCTGGACAGCGTGATCGGGCAGATCGACAGCATGCCCTTGCTGTCCGATGAAAAGCCGGCATTGCCGGCCACGCAACCGAAGACCTCGCGCCGCGTGTCAAAGGGCGCCGCCGCCGCGAAGGCGCCGGTAGCCACGGGCAATTCCGCGGCCGACTGGTTCAGTGACCTGGAAGACAAGTGGAACAGCTGGACCAATGAAGTCTGGACGGAGATCAAGCAGATGGTCCGCGTGCGCAACGTAGAAACGCCCGATGCGCTGCTGCTGTCGCCGACCCAGGCCTATTACGCGCGCGAAAATGTGAAGCTGCGCTTGCTGAATGCACGCATGGCGCTGTTGACCCGCAATG
Source organism: Noviherbaspirillum autotrophicum (assembly GCF_000818395.1). GTDB lineage: Bacteria > Pseudomonadota > Gammaproteobacteria > Burkholderiales > Burkholderiaceae_D > Noviherbaspirillum > Noviherbaspirillum autotrophicum. Next base: position 3,759,945 of record NZ_JWJG01000028.1, read on the forward strand.
AAGCCATGTTCCGCAGCGACCTCATCGCCGCGCAGGATGCCATTTCCAGGTACTTCGATACCCGCGCCAAGCAGACGCAGACTGCGCTGGCCCTGCTGCGCCAGGTCCAGTCGAGTAATCTGTCGATCGACATGCCGACGCTGGCCGACAGCCTGAATGCGGTACGCAATTACAAGGCGAAGCCATAATGCGTATCCTGTTATCGCTCGTGATCCTGTTTGCCGCCGCCATCGGCCTTGCGGTGGGAGCGCAATTCAATCCCGGTAACGTGGTGTTTTTCTACCCGCCGTACCGGATCGATCTGTCGCTCAATCTCTTCATCGCGCTGGCCGCGCTGCTGTTTGTCGTCGTGTACTCGGTCCTGAATGCCATTCGCAGCACGCAGCAGATGCCGCAGCGCGTGGCGGCCTACCGCCGCGACAAGCGCGAGCGCGAAGGCAACCGCGCCATGCGCGAGGCGCTCAAAGCCTTGTTCGAAGGCCGCTTCGGCCATGCGGAAAAGGCGGCGATCCGCGCTGCCGAGCATCCGGACAATGCTGGCCTGTCGGCCCTGATCGCGGCGCGCGCGGCGCACCGCATGGGCCAGCCGGAACGGCGCGACGTCTGGTTGTCCAAGGTGCAGGAGGACCCGGCGCTGAAAACCGCTCGCCTGATGACCACTATCGAACTGGCGGTCGATGGCCAGCAGCCCGAGAGTGCACTGGAAGCGATCGTGGAACTGAATGCCAGCGGCATGCGCCATATCCACGCGCTGCGTCTGGCGCTCAAAGCCAATCAGCGTTCCAAAAACTGGGTTGAGGTGCTGCGTCTGGTGCGTCTGCTCGACAAGCGCAAGGCCTTGCATCCCGCGTTGTCGCACCGTCTGCGCGAGCTGGCCTATGAGGCGCTGCTGTCGAGCGGCGTGCATGACACCGAAGCGATCCGCCGCGTATGGGCAGGTGTGCCTGCCGAAGACCGCGTGCGACCGTTTGTGGCAGTACGTGCCGCCGGGGCATTCAACGCCTGCGGGCTCCACGACGAGGCGCGCATCGTCGTGGAAAAGGCGCTGGAGGTCGAATGGGACGAGCGCCTGGTGCGCGCGTACGGCAATTCCGCTGCGGCCGAAGGATCGCCCGCCCTGCTGGCCCAGATCGAACGCTGCGAGCAATGGGCGCGTTCGCGTCCATCGGACCCCGAGCTGGCACTGACCCTCGGTGTGCTCTGCCTGCGTCAGAAGTTGTGGGGCAAGGCGCAGCGCCATCTTGAGCAGGCGCTGTCGGATGCATCCGACACGTCGACGGTGCGCGAAGCGCATCTGAAGCTGGCGCAACTGCACGAAGCGCTGAAGCAGCCAGACGAAGCGGCGGCACATTACCGCCAGTGCGCATTGGCCACCATCCTGTAGCTATCACTTGTCGCTGACGCGCGCCTGACAGTGTTGCGTGTCAGCCGGCAGTGCGCGTCGCGCGCTGTTGCGACGCACAAAGCCAGAATGAAAGCCGCTATAATCTGCGGGTTTCTAAATTTTCATCAGATGAGAGAGCAACATGAGCTTGAATAACGTTCCCGCCGGACGCGACTTGCCGAACGATTTCAATGTGATCATCGAAATCCCGATGAACGCCGACCCGATCAAGTATGAAGTGGACAAGGACACTGGCGCGATCTTCGTCGACCGTTTCATGGGCACCGCGATGCACTATCCGTGCAACTACGGCTACATTCCTCAGACCATTTCCGCCGACGGCGACCCGGTCGACGTGCTGGTCGTGACGCCGTTCCCGCTGATCCCGGGCGTTGTCGTGCGTTGCCGTCCGATCGGCGTGCTGAAGATGACCGACGAGGCTGGCGGCGATGCCAAAGTACTGGCGGTTCCGGTGGACAAGGTTCTGCCGATCTACACCCATTGGCAAAAGCCGCAAGACATGAACGATCTGCGCCTGCAGCAGATCCAGCACTTCTTCGAGCACTACAAGGACCTCGAAAAAGGTAAGTGGGTCAAGGTCGACGGCTGGGAAGGCCCGGACGAGGCGAAAGCCGAAATCATGGCTGGTGCAGAAGCCTACAACAAGGAACACAGCAAGTAATTGCCGAAGGTGGATATACGAAAGGCGCACCGGAAGGTGCGCTTTTTTTTCGTCCGGCCTTCTGTCAGGTAATGCATGCGCAATAGTGTTGCCATGAAGCGATAGTGCGTATTCCGAACGCGTGGTTTGCATCGACAATTCAACCCGGATGCGTCATCATTCATAAAAATTGCCGTACGGCAATAATGAGGTGCGCAGTGGAACTGAAAAAACTGAGGGCGGCGGAAGCCGAGGCGGGGACAGGGGGCGGCGGTGTCCAGAGTACAGCCAATGTGCGCGATCGCTTGCTGCAAAAAATTAACGCGGCGGCCGATTTGCCCGCGCTCGGCAGTTCCGTGGCCCGCGTGGTGCAAATGGCTTCATCGGACGACGAAGCGGTCAGCAATCTGGCGCATTTCATCTTGTCGGATGTCGCGCTGACGCAAAAAATCCTGCGCATTGCTAATACAGTCAGTTATCGCACCGCATCCGGCAGGCAGGTGACGACGGTTTCGAAGGCGATCTTCCTGCTTGGCCTCGAAACCGTTAAAACTGCCGCGCTGGCGATGCTGCTAGTGGACCGGCTGGCCAAAACGCATGCGCAAAGCGTGCGCAACGAACTGCTGCTTGCGCTTACCGCCAGTATGGTGGGCCGCGAGATGGCGCGCCGCAGCCAGCACAAGGATGCGGAGGAAGCAGCAATTGCCGCACTGTTCAAGAATATCGGCCGCCTGCTGGTGGCGGCGCATGACCATCAGCTGTATCAGAAAGTCGCCAGGCTGGTGGAAAGCGGCACGCATACGCCAGCCCAAGCCTCGAAGGAGGTATTGGGCTGCAGCTTCGATCTGCTGGCCGAATCCGTGCTGCGCAGCTGGAATATCCCCGAATCGATCGTGCATGCGCTGGCAGCGTTGCCGTCCGGGGTATTGAAACCCGCGAAAGGGCGCCTGGAATGGATGCAGCAGGTTGCGACTTTCAGCCTGAATGCCGCCAAGCTGATCCCGGGAATGAGCGACCCTGCCCAGGCGGACGCCCGCAATGCGTTGCTGATGCGCTTTGGGACGGCGCTAAATCTCGACCACGACAAGCTGGAGCGCATGTTCGCCAGCGTCTCGGAAGAGTCGTGCGTGCTGGCCAGGGATAGCGAGCTGGCCCAGTACTTTGATGCGGCTGGCGAAATGGCGGCGCCATGTGCCGAGCGCAGTGCGGCAGTGGCGCGCGAGAGCCCGGCTGCTGTGGCGAAAGCTCCGGAACAGGCCGGGTTGCTCAATGAGCTGCTGCTGGACTTGGTCGAGGACAGCGAACCGGCGCAGGTGGGCGCATGCCATCCAAGCGGAAAGCCGCTCAATGCGCGCGATTTGCTGCTGGATGGGGTGCTGGACGTCACTCAGATGATGGCGTCCGGCAACTGCAAGGTCAACGATTTGATGCTGCTGGTGCTGGAGACCTTATGTACCAGCATGGGATTCCGGTTTGCCACGGTATGCCTGATGGATAAGCCGGCGAACCGGTTCAGGGCGCGCATTACGGTTGGCGAAAATTATGCGGCGCGCGAGGCGGGTTTCGTCTTTCAATTTGCTAACGGTAACGATCTCTTCAAGCTGGCTATGGAAAATAACGCCGACCTGATGATTTCGGATGCAACCACTCCCAAGATACGCAGCCTGCTTCCAACTTGGCATCGTGAACTGTTGCCGGACGCACGCAGCTTTATCGTGCTGCCGTTGGTGGTCCAGAAAAAGCAGCTTGGCCTGTTCTATGCGGACCGCGCACAACCAGCGCCCGAAGGCGTGCCGGCCGATGAAACGGCATTAATCAAGACGTTGAAGGGGCAGGTGCTGACGGCGCTGAATTCACTTTAGGTCAAATTCAGCGCAATAACTTGACCGCCACTACTGCCGCTGCAGTCGTCAGCGACAGGCAGCCGGCCCAGAATAGCCGGCTGCCCACGAACGACAGCTTCCGGGGAGCGCGGCGCTCGAGTGTCACCATGTCGAGTTTCATGCGGCGCATGGCGCGCCTTTCACGCAGCAGGAAACGCTTCAAGTCGAGCGCCATCGCTTCCGCCGTCGGATAGCGCTTTTCGGGGCGCTTGCTCATGGCCTTCATCACGATGTGCGACAGCGCCATCGGTATGTTCGGATCAACCTCATGGGGCGCCGGCGGCGCGCGGAACGCGATCTCGCTCAAGAGTTTGTCGACACTGCTGGACTGGAATGGCTTCTGGCCGACCAGCATTTCATACATGACGGCGCCCAGGGAGTAGATATCGGTCATCGGGCCTGCCGGTTTGCCCGATGCCTGCTCGGGCGACATGTAGGCCGGCGTGCCGAACAGCTTGTTGTTCTGAAAGATGGTGTACGACCAGTTATCCGCGGCGATCGCTTCATTTCCCATGCTGCCCGCTCGCTTCGGCGCGCGCGCGATGCCGAAATCGACCAGTTTGGGCATTTCATCCTTCACCATGAAGATATTGGCCGGCTTGATGTCGCGGTGCACGACGTCATTGCGGTGCGCGTGGTCAAGCGCATCGGCGATCTTCCATCCGATCGATGCCGCCTCGTCCGGCCGGAAGCGGTGGCCGTTGTCGAGTAACTTGCTCAGCTCGCGTCCTTGCAGATACTCCATTGCGATGTAGGTCGCGCCGTTTTCGACCGAGGCGTCATAGATCGTGGCGATGTGCGGGTGCGACAGGCAGCCTGCGGCGCGCGCTTCATTGAGGAATTGCTGTTCGTACCGGGATTTTTCGGCAAGCGTGAGGCGTGGATTGAAGGTCTTGATCGCCAGATCGCGGCCGATGACCGGATCGTGGCCAAGATAAACGCACCCGACGGTGCCGCGCCCTAGTTCGCGCGTAATGTAGAAGCGCCCGATCCGGCTGAGCGCTGGGGCAATCGATGTCACGCTGGCAGTCGGCTGAAAAGTCATGAGGGAAAGGATGCCGGGAAGTTTTATTCTTGGCAAGAAAATAGCACCAACTCGCACCAGAAATTGTCTTCCCGGGCGCTATGGTTTACCTTCCGGTTTTTTGCCGGTTTCGACTGCAGGTTAAGAGAGCTTGAATGGGGTGTGTTCACCCAGCTCGTCAATGTAAGCGTCGATTCCGCCGGCTTCCTGTTGCAGGAAGCGCTCGATGGCATCGGCGAAGGCAGGATGGGCCAGCCAGTGGGCCGACCAGGTTTTTTCGGGAAGAAAACCGCGCGCCATCTTGTGTTCGCCTTGCGCGCCCCCCTCGAAGCGTTCGATGCCGCAGGCGATGCAGAATTCGAGCGGCTGATAGTACGCGGTCTCGAAATGCAGGCATGGCACTTCCGCAAGGGCTCCCCAGTAGCGGCCGTACAGCGCATCACGATCGTGGAAGACCAGCGAACTGGCGATCGGCTTGCCGTCGCGCTCGGCGACGATGAGCAGGATATGTTGCGGCATCGATTCGCCGATGCGCAGGAAGAAACCGAGATTCAGGTAAGGCGTGGAATAGTGGGCCGCATAAGTGTGGTCGTAGCAGCGCTTGAAAAAGCGCCAGTCGGCTTCGGTGGCGTCCTCCCCTGCGACATGGCGGAAGCGGATGCCCGCGTCATGCACCTTGCGGCGCTCGGCGCGGATGTTCTTGCGCTTCTTGCGGTCGAGCGCCGACAAAAAATCGTCGAAGCTCCCGTAGCCCTGATTGAGCCAGTGGAACTGGACGCCGCTGCGCAGCATGAAGCCGGCCGCTTGCAGTGCCTGCGCCTGCGCCGCCGGCGGAAACAGGATGTGCGTCGACGACAGGCCGCTGTTTTCCTGGAGTGCGCTCAGCGCTTCAATCAGCTTTTTTGCCGCCGCCGCATCGTGCGCCAGCAGCCGGCTTCCCGTCACCGGCGTGAAAGGAATTGCCGACAGCAGCTTCGGGTAATACTCCAAGCCGTTGCGGCGATAGGCGTCGGCCCATGCCCAGTCGAATACATATTCGCCGTAGGAGTGGGATTTGACGTACAGCGGCAGCGCCGCGCACAGCTCGTTGTCGCGCCATAGCGTCAGGTATTGTGGCTGCCAGCCGGTATCGGGCGTGGCGCAACCGGTCTCGTGCAGCGCTGCAAGAAATGCATAGGAAAGAAATGGATTGCGATCCGCCTGCACCGACACAAGCGCATCCCATTCGGCTTGACCGATTTCAGACAGAGCGGAAACGATTCGCGTGCGATAATTCACTATCAATAACTTGTTTCAGCAGAGTTAAGCCGTCTTTGCACCATCATGACAGTCAAAGTTGCAATCGCACAAATCAATAGCACCGTCGGAGACCTGGCGGGCAATCGGGCAAAAATCGTCGATTTCGCGCGCCGCGCCGCGGGACAGGGGGCGGATGTCGTATTGACTCCGGAAATGTCGCTGGTCGGTTATCCGCCGGAAGATTTGTTGTTGCGTCATTCATTCTACGCAAAAGCGGCCGAACAGTTCGAACTGCTGACGGCCGAGCTGGCGGACTTGAAGGATGTGCACGTCGTGGTCGGCCATCCAGTCTTGCAGGAAGGCGCACGCTTCAATGCCGCATCGGTCGTCGTCAATGGCAAGCTGCTGGCGTCCTATCGCAAGCATGACTTGCCGAACGATACTGTATTCGACGAAAAGCGTTATTTCGCATCCGCCGACGAGGCAGTCGTATTCGATGTGAAGGGCGTGCGCTTCGGGATCAATATTTGCGAAGACACATGGTTTGCGCATGCGCCGGCGCGGGCGCAGGCCGCTGGCGCCCAAGTCCTGCTGGTGCCGAACGGTTCGCCCTATCACATCAACAAGCAGCATCAGCGTTATGACGTGATGCGCGCCAACGTCACGGTGCGCGGCATGGCTATCGTGTATGCGAATTTGGTCGGTGGCCAGGATGAGCTGGTTTTCGACGGCAATTCCTTTGTGCTGGACGCGCAAGGGGAGCTTAGAGCCCGCATGAAGCACTGCGTGGAAGACCTGCAGATCGTGGAGTTCGATGGCGCCACCCCGACGCTGTCGGTCATCGAGCCCGATCTGCCGGTTGAGGAGCAGGCGTACAAGGTGCTGGTGCTGGGCGTGCACGATTACGTGACCAAGAACGGCTTCCCGAGCGTGATCATCGGCTTGTCGGGCGGCGTGGACTCGGCGCTGACGCTGGCGGTCGCGGTGGATGCCTTGGGCGCGGACAAGGTGCGCGCGGTGATGATGCCGTCGCCCTATACGGCCGAGATTTCATGGATCGATTCGCGCGACATGGTCAAGCGCATCGGCGTGCGCTATGACGAGATCCCGATCGTCGACTGCTTCGATGCATTCCGCAAGACGCTGGCGCAGGAATTCAGGGGGCTGCCGGAAGATACGACCGAGGAAAACATTCAGGCACGCATTCGCGGCACTATCCTCATGGCGCTGTCCAACAAGTACGGTTCGATCGTTCTGACCACCGGCAACAAGAGCGAGATGGCAGTCGGTTACTGCACGCTGTACGGCGATATGGCGGGCGGATTCGCAGTAATCAAGGATATCGCCAAGACGCTGGTGTATCGCCTGTGCGATTACCGCAATAAGATTTCCGATGTCATCCCGACACGCATCCTGACGCGCGCACCGTCAGCGGAATTGCGGCCCGACCAGACCGACCAGGATTCGCTGCCGCCGTACGAGGTGTTGGACGCAATCATGCAGATGTATATGGAAGAGAACCGCAGCATTGCCGAGATCCTTGCACACGGGTATCGTAAGGAAGATGTCGAGCGTGTAACGCGTTTGATTAAAATTAACGAATACAAGCGCCGCCAAGCCCCGATCGGCATTCGCGTCACGCATCGCGCATTCGGCCGCGACTGGCGTTATCCGATCACGTCCAAATTTCGTGAGTGATTACATTAAGGAGCTAATATGAAATTGATTACCGCAATTATCAAACCCTTCAAGCTGGACGAAGTGCGCGAAGCGCTGGGTGAGATCGGCGTCACCGGCCTGACCGTGACGGAAGTGAAGGGCTTCGGCCGCCAGAAGGGCCATACCGAGCTGTACCGCGGCGCCGAGTATGTAGTCGACTTCCTGCCGAAGGTGAAGATCGAGGCGGTGGTGGATGAAAAGGTGGTGGAGCAGGCGGTCGACGCTATCATCAAGGCGGCTCGCACCGGCAAGATTGGCGACGGCAAGATTTTCGTGCGCAACGTGGAGCAGGTGATTCGCATCCGCACCGGCGAAACGGGGGCGGACGCGGTCTAATCGCGTTTTCCCTGCGAACGGTGGAATCGTTCATGCTCAGCCGCATCCGATTCCGTCGTTCGCATTCATTCGAGGCGCACACCCTTGGCCCAGGTCACCAGGCGTAATCCGCAAATAGCCAGCGCGCTCGACCACAATGAAAAATCCGGCGGCACGCCGGATTTTTGCATCAGCAGGTACATCCAGCATCCCGCAAACGAGCAGATCGCGTAAGGCCTGCCGTCGCGCAGCACCATTGGGATTTCATTGCATACGATATCGCGCAGGATGCCGCCGAAAACGCCGGTAATGACGCCCATCATCGAGGCGATAAAGATCGGCATGCCGGCGGCCAGCGCCTCGGATACGCCGGCGATCGAGAACAGACCGAGCCCGAGCGCATCGGCAAATACGATCACTCTTTCCGATACGATTTTCCGCGCCATGCGGACCGCCGGCACGGCGATCAGCGACAGCACGAAGATCAGAATCGCATATTCCTGGTGCGTGACCCAGAACAGCGGCCGCTTGTCGAGCAAGATGTCGCGCAGCGTGCCGCCGCCGAAAGCGGTAATGAAAGCGACCGTGAATACGCCGACCACGTCCATCTTCTTGCTGCGCGCTTCGGCAAAGCCGGAGAACGCGCCAATCAGGATGGCGAGGACCTCGATGATCTTGATCAGGGACATACGTGATGCGGGTGAAAGGTAATCGCTGCATGATACCCGCAGACGCGGCGAATACAAGCCGCGCTGATCCACCCTAGGCGCGCAGCAGCACGACCAGGGCGCCTGAGCCGCCGTCGGCCGCGCGCGCCTGGCAGAAGGCAATCACTTCCTCCTTCTGCACCAGCCAGTTGCGCACCTTGTTCTTCAGGACCGGTTCCTTGTTGACCGAGCCCAGGCCCTTGCCGTGAATGATGCGCACGCAGCGCGTGCCGCGCTTGACCGCATTGCGCAGGAATTCGGCGAGCGCCTCGCGCGCTTCATCGCGCCGCATCCCGTGCAGGTCGAGCTGGCCCTGGATCACCCAATGGCCGCGCCGCAGCTTGCGCAGGATGTCCTGGCCGATGCCGGGCCGCGCATAACTCAAGGCTTCGTCGGTGTCGAGCAGCGTGTCGACGGTGAATTCGTCAGACAGCGATTCTTCCAGCGCCGCCTGCTCGTCGGCGATGCGCTGGCGTGGAATCGGCAATGGCTGCGGCGACGTTGAATGTGCCTTGCCAGAAGGCGGCAGCAGCGCGACATCGCCCACCGCGCGCCGGAACAGTTCGGCGTCACGCCTGCTTTCCTGCTCGCGGCGCAGCCGTTCCGCTTCGGCTGCCTTGCGCGCTTCTTCCTGGGCCTTTACTTGCGCGCGCAGGGATTTGAGCGCGGCGAAATCCTTGATGGATCCAGACATGATGAGTACTTCCTGACACCGTTCGCACCCGCTCGAAGCGCGCCATGCGAACGGTTTGTTTCCTGCGGCGACAGCCGGCGCTGCAACTGCTTTAGCCTTCCTGGCTTTCCAGATAACGCTGCGCGTCGAGTGCGGCCATGCAGCCGGTGCCGGCGCTGGTGATCGCCTGGCGATAGACATGGTCCTGCACGTCGCCGGCGGCGAACACACCCGGGATGTTGGTCGCGGTCGCCATGCCTTCCAGCCCGGTCTTGGTCTTGATGTAACCGTTGTGCATGTCGAGCTGGCCTTCGAAGATGCCGGTGTTGGGCTTGTGACCGATCGCGATGAACACGCCGTGCACCGCGACCTTGCTGACTTCGCCTGTGGTGGTCGACTTGATGTTGAGGCCGGTGACGCCACTGTCGTCGCCCGTCACTTCATCGAGCGTATGGTTGAGCTTGAGCTCGATCTTGCCTTCGGCGACCTTGGTCATCAAGCGGTCGATCAGGATGGGCTCGGCACGGAACTTGTCGCGGCGGTGCACCAGCGTCACCTTGCTGGCGATATTGGCCAGGTACAGCGCTTCTTCGACTGCGGTGTTGCCGCCGCCGATCACCGCGACCTGCTGGTTCTTGTAGAAGAAGCCGTCACAGGTAGCGCAGGCTGACACGCCGCGTCCCATGAACGCTTCTTCCGATGGCAGTCCCAGGTACTGGGCAGAAGCACCGGTGGCGATGATGAGCGCATCGCAGGTGTATTCGCCGGAGTCGCCAATCAGGCGGATCGGCTTTTCGGTCAGCTTCGCGGTATGGATATGGTCGAAGATGATTTCGGTGTTGAAACGCTCCGCATGCTGCAGCAGGCGCTGCATCAGCTCGGGGCCTTGTACGCCCATCGGGTCGCCGGGCCAGTTTTCAACGTCGGTGGTGGTCATCAGCTGGCCGCCTTGCTCCACGCCGGTGACCAGCACCGGTTTGAGGTTGGCGCGCGCGGCATAGACTGCTGCACTGTAGCCGGCGGGGCCGGAACCGATAATCAGGACGTGGGCGTGTTTGGTGGTAGCCATGGCAGTGTGTGGAAAGGGGATAGGGTTGGTCGGTGAGAGCGTGGAAAGCTGACAAAAACGGGTGCTGACCGTTCATAAGTGCGGTGAATATGTCGCCAAAAGGCGAAATTTCAACCGCGTTACTATTTATTAACGTATTGCACTCGAAAAACTGGTTAAGATTATAGACGAACATGCTTCGCGAGGATGCCCGTCGCTGCGATCAGCCGCGAGCCATATGCGGCCGGAACGCGAGTGCATCACCGATTTTGCAAGAGTTATGACCCGAACAGCCCAAGCCTACACCCGCAACACTGATCCGACTCCGGAAAACCCCTTGCCGAACCGCCTGGTGCGCTTGCTATCCGAGGCGCGCTGGTTCGCGCTGACGGCCGCGACGGTGTACCTGATCCTTATCTTTTTGACATATTCGAAGGCGGATCCGGGCTGGTCCCACGCGAATGTGGTCCCGCGCCTGCATAACTGGGGCGGGCATATCGGCGCCTGGCTGGCGGACCTGATGCTGTTCATTTTCGGATTTTCGGCATGGTGGTGCTGCGTCTACATGGTGCGCCTGGTCTGGGCCGGCTATCGGCGCCTGTCGCATCGTTTCCTGTTCCAGAAAGAGCTCGAGCCGGAGCATCATCACGAGGTCTGGATCCGTTCGATCGGCTTCGTGCTGATGTTGATCGGCAGCGTGGCGATCGAATACCTGCGCATGTACACGCTGAAAGTGCAGTTGCCGCGTGCGCCCGGCGGCGTGCTGGGCGAACTGGTCGGCGGCGCTGCGCAAAACGCGTTCGGATTCACCGGCGCGACGCTGTTTTTGCTGCTGCTGTTCGGCGTCGGCTTTTCGCTGTTCTTCCACGTTTCGTGGCTGGCGGTCGCGGAGCGCATCGGCGGCTGGATCGAGGATGGGGCGAACGCCGTACGCCATCGCTACACCGAGCGCGAAGACCGCAAGATCGGGCAAGTGGCCGCAGTCAAGCGTGAGGAAGTGGTGGTGCAGGAGCGCGCCAAGGTGGTCGAAGCGCCACCGATCCGCATCGAGCCGCAAGTGGTCGAGGTGCCGAAATCCGAGCGCGTCCAGAAGGAAAAGCAAGTGTCCCTGTTTGCCGATCTACCCGACACCAATCTGCCGCCGCTGTCGCTGCTGGACGAACCGCCGCCGGCGCAGGAGACAGTCAGCGTCGAGACGCTGGAATTCACCAGCCGGCTGATCGAGAAGAAACTGTCGGACTTCGGCGTCGAAGCCAAGGTGGTGGCCGCCTATCCGGGCCCGGTCATCACGCGCTATGAAATCGAGCCTGCCACCGGTGTCAAGGGCAGCCAGATCGTGAATCTGGCGCGCGACCTAGCACGCTCGCTGTCGCTGACCTCGATCCGCGTGGTCGAAACTATCCCTGGCAAGAATTACATGGGCCTGGAGTTGCCGAATCCGAAGCGCCAGATCGTGCGCCTGACCGAGATCCTCGGCTCCAAGGTGTACAACGACAGCGCATCGAGCCTGACGGTGGCGCTCGGCAAGGACATCGCCGGCAATCCGGTGGTGGCCGACCTGGCCAAGATGCCGCACCTGCTGGTGGCCGGCACCACCGGTTCCGGTAAATCGGTCGGCATCAATGCGACCATCCTGTCGCTGTTGTACAAGTCCGATCCGAACAATGTGCGCATGATCCTGATCGACCCGAAAATGCTGGAAATGTCGGTGTATGAAGGCATTCCGCATTTGCTGGCACCGGTCGTGACCGACATGCGCCAGGCAGGACACGCGCTGAACTGGGCGGTGGCTGAGATGGAGCGGCGCTACAAGCTGATGTCCAAGCTCGGCGTGCGCAACCTGGCTGGCTACAATCAGAAGATCGCCGAGGCGGAAAAGAAAGAGGAAAAGATCCCGAATCCGTTCAGCCTGACGCCGGACGCGCCGGAACCGCTGGACAAGCTGCCGACCATCGTGATCATTATCGACGAGCTGGCCGACCTGATGATGGTGGTCGGCAAGAAGGTGGAGGAACTGATCGCGCGTATCGCGCAAAAGGCGCGCGCCGCCGGCATCCACCTGATCCTTGCGACGCAGCGCCCATCAGTGGACGTGATCACCGGCCTGATCAAGGCGAATATCCCGACACGGATTGCATTCCAGGTCAGCAGCAAGATCGACTCGCGCACGATTCTCGATCAGATGGGCGCGGAGACGCTGCTCGGCATGGGCGACATGCTGTACATGCCGCCGGGGACCGGCTTGCCGGTCCGCGTGCACGGGGCGTTCGTGTCCGACGACGAGGTGCACCGCGTGGTGCAGCACCTGAAGGCGCAGGGGGAACCGAATTACGTTGAGGGAATCCTAGAAGGTGGCGTCGCTGAAGAGGGCGGCGATGCGGCGCTTGGCGGCGAAGGCGGCGGCAACGGCGAAGCCGACCCGATGTATGACCAGGCGGTGGCAGTGGTGCTGAAGAACCGCCGCGCATCGATTTCGCTGGTGCAGCGCCATCTGCGTATCGGCTACAATCGCGCAGCCCGCCTGCTGGAGCAAATGGAGCAGAGCGGGTTGGTTTCATCCATGCAATCCAACGGCAATCGAGAAATTCTCGTGCCGGCTGGTAATAATTCCGAATAGGGTAGACGTTGAAAAAAACAATATATTCCGGCGCCGCCGTGCGACTCGTAAAACTGCTGGCGGCAACCGCAATCGCAATTCCTGCCATTGCCAGCGCTTCGGCGCTGGATCAGTTCAAGACATTTGTCGGCAGTACCAAGTCGGCCAAGGGCGAGTTCACGCAGCGCCAGGTCAAGGTGGTCGACGGCGCGACCAAGGTGTCCGGCCAATCGGCTGGCAGCTTCGCCTTCGAGCGTCCCGGCAAATTTATCTGGACTTACCAGAAGCCGTATGAACAGCTGCTGCAGGCCGATGGCGACAATCTCTATATTTACGATAAGGATTTGAATCAGGTCACCATCAAGAAGCTGGGCAACGCGCTCGGTTCCTCGCCGGCCGCGATTCTGTTCGGCAGCAATGACCTGGAAAAGAATTTCACGCTGAAAGACGCCGGTACCAAGGACGGGCTGGAATGGCTGGAAGCCACGCCCAAGACCAAGGACACGACATTCGACAAGATCGGCATCGGACTGAAGGACGGCGTGCCGCGCGCGATGGAATTGCGCGATTCCTTCGGCCAGGTGTCGCTGCTGACGTTTAACCGGTTCGAGAAAAATCTGCCGATGGCATCCGGCCAGTTCCGGTTCGTGGTGCCGAAGGGCGCCGACGTGTTCCAGCAATAGCGGCCGGTTTTCGTGGCATCCATCCCCTTAGCCGAAAGGCTGCGTCCCCAGTCGCTCGATGAAGTGATCGGCCAGCAGCATCTGCTCGGGCCGGGCAAGCCCTTGCGGGTGGCCTTCGAATCGGGCGAGCCGCACTCGATGATCCTGTGGGGGCCGCCGGGCGTGGGCAAGACCACGCTGGCGCGCCTGATGGCCGACAGCTTCAATGCCGAATTCATTGCGCTGTCGGCGGTGCTGTCGGGCGTGAAGGAAATCCGCGAAGCGGTCGAACGCGCCCAGGTGGTACGTGCCAACTCGGGGCGCCGCACCATCCTGTTCGTCGATGAGGTACACCGCTTCAACAAGAGCCAGCAGGATGCGTTCCTGCCGCACGTGGAGAGCGGGCTGTTTACCTTCATCGGGGCGACCACCGAAAATCCGTCGTTCGAGGTAAACAGCGCATTGCTGTCGCGCGCGGCCGTGTACGTGCTGAAGTCGCTGTCGGACGAGGAGCTCGATGAACTGGTTGACCGCGCCTGCATCCAGGAACTCGACGGCCTCGATTTCACGCCGGACGCGAAAGCGACCCTGGTCGCCAGCGCCGACGGCGACGGACGCAAGCTGCTTAACAACCTCGAAATCGTGGCGCGTGCGGCGGCTGCAAACGACCAGCAGGAAGTGGACGAAGCGCTTCTTGCCACCGCGCTGGCGGAAAACCTGCGCCGTTTCGACAAGGGCGGCGACGCGTTCTACGACCAGATCTCGGCGCTGCACAAGTCGGTGCGCGGCTCCAATCCCGATGCGTCGCTGTACTGGTTCGTGCGCATGCTCGACGGCGGCGCCGACCCGCGCTACCTGGCGCGCCGCATCATCCGCATGGCGGCCGAAGATATCGGACTGGCCGACCCGCGCGCCCTGCGCCTGGCACTGGACGCGACAGAAACTTACGAACGGCTCGGTTCGCCTGAAGGCGAGCTGGCGCTGGCCGAGGCAGTGGTTTTCCTGGCGTGCGCGGCCAAGTCGAATGCGGTTTATAACGCCTACAATGCGGCCCGGGCATTCGTCGCGAAGGACAAGTCGCGGCCGGTGCCGGAGCATTTGCGCAATGCGCCGACCAAGCTGATGAAGGAGCTTGGATACGGGAAGCTGTACCGGTATGCGCATGACGAACCGGACGCCTATGCGGCCGGAGAGACTTATCTGCCGGACGGGATGGCGGAGCCGGGGTGGTACCAGCCGGTGCCGCGCGGGATGGAGATCAGGATCGGGGAAAAGCTGGCGCATTTGCGGGGGCTGGATCGGGATGCAAGGAAGAACGCGAAGAAGTAGATGCCGTTCCCCGGTCCGGGAGCTGGCCGGCACGCGCTCACGTTCTTCGTCACGGCCAAAAAAAGTGATCCAAAAAAGTCCGCTGCTTTAAGCCGCTCGTTTTCCCGGCAGCGTGAAGCGGGAACGTCGACAGTATTAGGCGCCAAAGTATTTGCCAAGAATCAAGCAGGAAAGCCTTCGGGCGTCGCTGGAAAACCCATCCCGCTTGGTACAATGTCGGTTTTCGCATTCAAACCCTCGCAACTCCCATGATCGACATTCAACTTCTCCGCAAGGACATCGATAGCGTCGCGGCCCGACTGGCTGCGCGCAAGTTCCAGCTCGACGTCGCCGCTTTCAATGCGCTGGAAGCCGAGCGCAAGCAGATCCAGACCCGTACCGAAGAGCTGCAGAGCAAGCGTAATACGCTGTCCAAGCAGATTGGCATGCTCAAGGGGAAGGGCGAGGATACGTCCGCGGTCATGGCCGAAGTGGCAGGCATCGGCGACGAGCTGAAGGCTTCTGCCGAGCGGCTCGATGCGGTGCAGGAAAAGATGAGCGCGTTCATGCTCACCATCCCGAACCTGCCGCACGAATCGGTGCCGGTCGGGCAGGATGAAGCTGCCAATGTCGAAGTACGCAAGGTCGGCACGCCGCGCGCATTCGATTTCGAGGTGAAGGATCACGTTGACGTCGGCGCCGCACTGGGGCTGGATTTCGACGTCGCGGCCAAGCTGACCGGCTCGCGCTTTGCAGTCATGAAAGGCGGCATCGCGCGCCTGCATCGCGCATTGGCGCAGTTCATGCTCGACACCCAAACTGGCGAACACGGTTACACCGAGTGCTATACGCCTTACATCGTCAATGCCGATTCACTGCGCGGCACCGGCCAGCTGCCGAAGTTCGAGGCCGATCTGTTCGCGGCGAAGAAGGGCGGGCAGGAAGGCGAGGGCGAGGCGCTGTATCTGATCCCA
Source organism: Noviherbaspirillum autotrophicum (assembly GCF_000818395.1). Lineage (GTDB taxonomy): Bacteria > Pseudomonadota > Gammaproteobacteria > Burkholderiales > Burkholderiaceae_D > Noviherbaspirillum > Noviherbaspirillum autotrophicum. The sequence continues at coordinate 3,776,138 of NZ_JWJG01000028.1, forward strand.
ACTTCGGAGGTGCCGCTGACGAACATGGTGCGCGACGAGATTGTCGCGGCCGACCAGCTTCCGATCAAGCTGACCGCGCATACGCCGTGCTTCCGCTCGGAGGCGGGCAGCTACGGGCGCGACACGCGCGGCATGATTCGCCAGCACCAGTTCGACAAAGTCGAGATGGTGCAGATCGTGCACCCGGAAAAATCGTACGAAGCGCTGGAAGAGATGGTCGGCCATGCCGAGGCCATTCTCAAGAAGCTCGGCCTGCCGTACCGTGTGATCACGCTGTGCACCGGCGACATGGGCTTCGGTGCGGCCAAGACTTATGACCTCGAAGTGTGGCTGCCGGCGCAGAACACGTATCGAGAAATCTCATCGGTGTCGAACTGCGAAGCGTTCCAGGCCCGCCGCATGCAGGCCCGTTTCCGCAATGCGCAGGGCAAGCCGGAGCTGGTGCATACCCTGAACGGTTCCGGCCTGGCAGTGGGGCGCACGTTGGTCGCGATTCTGGAAAACTACCAGCAGGCCGACGGCAGCGTCGACATTCCCGAAGCGCTGCAGCCCTACATGGGCGGGCTGAAGCGGCTGGCGCGCACGGCGTAAGGTGCCGGCATAGACCCGGTAATTACCCCGGGTACGGCCACTGCGACGACGACACTCCCTGGCGACGTTCGATGAACAAGCTGTTGCCGGGGATTTTTTTCGCCTGTCTCTTGGCATCCGATGCGGCTGTCGCAATCTGGTGGTGCGACAGGTATTGTCCCGGATCGACCCGCACCACCCCCAGCGCCAGGCTGGTCAGCGGATGGAACACCTTGCGGCCGCGCCGGTCTTCGCTGATATAGCCGCCGCGCTCGCGGTCCATGCTGCAGTAGTGTTCCGGCACGGCTGCGGCAAACGACTCCAGGATCGCCTCGCAGCGCTGCTCCCAATCCTCGCTCTGGAACAGCACGATGAAGTCGTCGCCGCCGATATGGCCGATGAAGTCGCGGTTCGGATCGCAATGCGCTCCAAGTATCATTCCCGTCATCTGGATCACATCGTCGCCCTTGCGATAGCCGTACACGTCGTTGAACGGCTTGAAGTGATTGAGATCGGCATAGCACGCTGCAAAGCGCGCGCCGCTTTGCAGCAGGCGGTCGATATGTTCGTTGATCGGCACGTTGCCGGGCAAGAGTGTGAGCGGATTGGCGTAGCGTGCCGCATTGATCTGCATCTGCGTGAGCTCGCGCATCAGGTCCTGGCCGGTACCCATGCCGAGATAGCGTCCGCCGTCGGTGATGATGAAGCCGTTCGACAGATGGTGGCGGTCGGCCTCGACGATGATCTGGCTGAGCTCCTGCAGGCTGGTGTTCTTGTCTGTGATCAGCGGCTTGGCATCCATGAAGGTGGTGCAGGGCTTTTTGCCGTACAGTTCGCGCAGATAGGGGCGGGCAAAGCGGTCGATCAGGTCTGGCCGGGTGATCAGGCCGAGCGGTACGTCGTTGTCGACCACCGGCACGATCTGCAAGTCGGGAGCGGCACGGAAAATTTCATAAACCTGGTTGTTGGTCATGCCGGGCGCCACCGCAGGCACGGCGCGCAACAGCTTCATGGCGGTTACGATGTTGTGCTCGAATGCGCTCTTTTGCGGATACACGGCCACTCCATTGCGATTGAGGCTTTTCGCCACGTCCATCGGCAGGTCGGTGCCGGGCGTCTGCTGCGGTCGTGCGATGTGGTAGCCCTGGCCATGTGCGATCCTGAGGTCGCGGATCAGCAGCAGCTCGGCCTGCGTCTCGATGCCTTCGGCAATCACCACCGTGCCGGACTCTTCCGCGATTTCCTGGATCGAGCGCACGAACTGCAGCTTGACCGGGTCATGGTTGATGCCCTGCACAAAATGCATGTCGATTTTGACGTATTCCGGTCGCAGCTCAGACCACAGGCGCAGGCTGGAAAAGCCCTCGCCAAGGTCGTCGATCGCGATCTGAAAGCCCATGCCGCGATAGTGCATCACCGCCTCGCGCAGCAAGTCGTAGTCGTAAGTGGGTTGGTTTTCAGTAAGCTCGATGATTACGCGCTCCGGATTGATGCCGACTTCGTCGATGTAGCCGAGCGTTTCGCCGCGCCGGGCGTGCGGCTGTAGCAGCATTTCCGGGCTCACGTTGAGGAACAGCTTGCCCGGCAGGTTCAGTTCCGCGAAGCGTTCCAGCACCACGCGCCGGCACATATGCTCGACGGCCACGCCCAGGTTATTGGCGCGCGCGACCTTGAACAGGTTCAGCGGCGAATGCAAGGGACTGTCGGACGGCCCGCGGATCAAGCCCTCGTAGCCTACGATTTCCCCTTTTTGCATATGGATGATGGGCTGAAACAGCGCCGTCAGCTGGCGCTGGCTCAGGATTTCATTCAACCGCGATAACAGCATGGCATCCCTGCTTTCCGGCAGCCTCGGCTTGTTCCTGTCATTGGCGGTCATTCCCGGGATGCGCCTAGTGGCAGTGCCTTGGGAAAGATCTGCGTTGATGAAGTCCGCAGTGCTGGAGGTCATCATGTTGTACTCCTGCGCCAAATCGCTGACAGGCTGATTGAAAAATTGAAGCGAGCTCAAGGCGGCCTTTCGTGTTGTTCTATTTTCGATACTGCGCCGCCATGCTAAATGTCATTTATGACAGGATGATGATTCGTGAAAATTTTATGAACATAAGGAGCATGAAAGGGAAAACGGATAGGGCGTGTATGTCCGGCTGCCAATTATTGGAATGGCTATTCCTTCCCTGTGACTTGTCTGTTATAATCTCTCGCTTTGCGGCGTTTCAAAGCCGCAAAACGACCGAAGACGGAAAGGTGGCAGAGTGGTCGAATGCGCTGGACTCGAAATCCAGTGTACGGTTATACCGTACCGTCGGTTCGAATCCGACCCTTTCCGCCAAAACATGATCTAAAGAAGTTCCAAAAGATCCGAAAACCCGCGATAACTCAATGAGTTACGCGGGTTTTTTGTTTCATACGCAGTTTTAACGTTCGTTGACATCCAGACATTTTGGGGGCACGCTTTGGGGCATATTCCGATGTCCCAAAAAGGAATGCCCCCAAAATGCCAAAACTTGTCGTTCCGTTAACGGATGCCCAGATTAAAAATGCCAAGCCGAAAGACAGAACTTATAAGCTGTTTGACGGCGGTGGTTTGTATCTGGAAGTCATGCCGACGGGTTCCAAACTCTGGCGCATGAAATTCAAACAGGCCAACGGCAAGGAAGGGCGATTGTCGTTCGGCAGCTATCCCGAAGTTTCTCTCACGGCAGCTCGTGCCAAACGTGTCGAGGCGCGCGAACTGAAAGCCAAAGATATCGATCCGGGGGAAGTGCGGCGTTTAGAAAAACTACAACGCGCCGCAGCCGCTTCAAATACCTTCGAGGCCGTCGCACGGCAATGGCACGCCAATAAGCGGGAAGTATGGAAGGAAAACACTGCAAAGGACGCGATGAACCGGCTGGAAAAAGATGTTTTTCCGCTGATTGGTAAGCGGCCTATAGCCGAAATCGACGCGCCGGTAATGCTGGACGTATTGCGTCGTGTTGAGCAACGCGGGGCGAAAGAAATTGCGGCGAGACTGGGACAGTTGTGTAGTCAGATATTCCGTTATGCCATTGCCTCTGGACTGGCTAAATACAATCCTGTCCCCGATTTACGCGGCGCATTGAAACCGCGTGTCAAAGGGCACCACGCAGCCATCTCCACGGATGAGCTGCCGGAATTTCTCAGGGTCTTGGAAAAAAATGAGGCCCGCATGTACACGCCCACTCGAATTTTGATGCGCCTGATGATGCTGGTTTTCGTACGTACCAGCGAATTGATCGAAACACCGTGGTCTGAAATCGATCTTGAAGACGAACAGTGGGTCATTCCGTGGCAGCGCATGAAAATGGGGAAGCGGAAGGTGAACCCGCGTAAGGTGAACCATCACGTAAATATGCCTCGTCAGGGCTGGGAGATGCTTCGTGAGCTGCATGCCATTACAGGCCGTGGTAAGTATCTTTTCCCGAACCAGCGCGACCACGAAAAGCCAGTTTCCAACGGCGCTATTTTGGCGGCGTTAAAGCGCATGGGATATGGCGGAAAGCACACAGGGCACGGTTTCCGGGCACTTGCTATGGGCGTCATCAAGGAGTGTTTGGGCTATCGGCATGACGTGGTGAATCGGCAATTGGCTCATATGTCTGGCGACGCGTACGGCGAAGCATACGACCGGGCCGAGTTTCTCGAAGAGCGGCGCGCGATGATGCAGCAATATGCGGATTACTTAGCCAGTATCGCAAGCGGAAACATCGCAATAGGTTGGCCCGCGAAAGCTGCGTAGGTTCAAGTTATGAATATCTGTCACTATGACAGGAAAAGATCATAGCCCATGCATTAATTGGCGTGAGTCATGTTTGCGGGCGGAGGGACATTTAATGGTGATGCCGCAAAAGGACTATTTTACCTTTACTGATCTTGAAAACAGGTGGGGTTTAAATCGGGATGCGCTACATTTGTTGGTTATAAATGAAGAGCTTGTTCCTTCATATTTTTTAAGGCTATATCAAGCTAGGAGCGTTTGTTTTGAAAAAGACGAAAGCGGCGCATGGTGCGAGTCGCTTTTTGGCTCGGATGATTGCGTAGAGCGTCGGTTCGTTTTTCTCCGTGCCCCGGTCAGAGCGGCGGCGAATAGCTGTGTTTTTAAATATGGATGCGATAGCCAGAACGCTGAGCTGGGCGAGAACAATGTCGGTCAATGGGTGCGATTTATGCGAGAAATCACACTTGATGACCCGGAAGTTGTTTTTCAAAGATTAGAAATCGAAAAATTCGAGGGTAAGAATGCCCACTTAATCAAGCCAGACGATGCTTTGGGTGGGGAAAAACAGATTTCCGGAAAATCTGAAACAGCTTACTTGCACATTATCGGTGCGCTGTGCGATCTCTATTGGAGAGAAAAACATTCCGGAAGCGCGAGGATAAACCAGTCTGAAATTATCGCTGACCTGGAAAAATATATTGGCTTTAGCGGACTCAGCGAACGCAATTTAAAAGATAAGCTGTCAAGGGCAATTAAAGCAATATGTAATGAATAGTGCAAATGCACGGACATGGTGCATTTGCATTTTTTCACTTGATAGTCATTCCTAGAATTAAAGCATCCAATCCCGGATGCTTTTGAAAGGCTTAGGAATGACTACACCGACTATTATCCGACTGCCGCAGGTTAAGTTGCGCACCGGCCTGTCACGCAGCACAATTTACGCACTCATTAAGGCAGGCCAATTCAGAGCCCCCATTTCTCTTGGTGCGCGCGCCGTGGGTTGGCTGGAAAGTGATATCGCGGAGTTCATCGAATCCCGCGTTAAGGCTTCACGCAAAGCTGGTTAAGGAGGGGCTATGGACGAAAAAAAAGCCCCCGGCTTTCGTGCGGAGACCATCGAAAAGAACAATCATAAGCCTAGAGGCAACGACGCCGAAACACAAGTAAATCGCTCGCTAGAAGCGTTACAAGTGTTTTTAAGCATGACTACGCAAGATATGCGGCTTCATCTCGACGTCATACACTCGGCAGGCCGCATTAAGGAATTGCGCGGTCGTGGTTTCGAAATTCGAGTGCATTGGGAAAACTTCCCGACGGCATCGGGTAGGATGCATCGAATGGCGCGCTACGTCTACGCCGGGAAGAAAGGCGGTGAATATGAATAGCGCGCCATGGATGGACGAGTTAAACGGCCTGCTGATGCGTTTTTCTGGCATGGGTATAGAGGCAGATGTAGGCGCGTTGAATTTATGCGAACTATGGGGGCTCTATTGCTTTCTGCGGCGCATGGCGGAGGAATAGCATGGAGCCGCTCATGCGAAAAAATAAGGCGAAAAAGCAGGAGAGTTCCGGTCGTTTCCTGATGCTGCCCGCCGAAGTGTTTAATAGCCCCAAGTACCGGAAAATCTCGGCGCGAGCGGTAAAGCTATTGATCGACATTGGATGCCAATATAACGGCAAGAACAATGGTGATTTATGCTGTGCATGGAAAGTGATGAAAGCGAAAGGCTGGCGATCGGAACAGACCTTGAACAACGCCAAAAAGGAATTGCTCGGAGCTGGATTTATTGCGGAGACTAGGAAAGGGCGTCGTCCAAATTTATGCAGCCTGTATGGCATAACATGGAAGCACCTGAATCCAAACTCAAAGCTTGACATCCAGCCTTATGCATTTCCTTTCGGTGCTTGGAAAGTGGACGAAAAACCGTAGCGCGAAACATATCCCTTACTACGATTTCTGTGGGAAATCACCACCGCATAGCTGCGATTTTTGAAGTCATTGATTTGCTATAGCTACTGGTTTTGTAGCTATGCGGTGAAATTCCGGTGTTCCACTACTACGGTTCTTGTAGTGCTATATAGAAGTTACCATATGCAGGACGGCAGCCCAGCAATACATGAAAACTCCGCGAAGCAAAGATGATTTTATGCAAGAACGTGATGCACTCATTATTCGCAGATTAATCGTCAAATTGGGCGATTAATAAGGCGTAGCTTGCATATTTAGAAGGAGTACCTGTTTGTGCGTATCAGTGATCACAGTGCAATATGAAAGCGAGCTCTGAATTGTAATTTGGATCTGCGCCAAGCAGAAAACGTTGGAGCGCTTATTTAAGCTGGGTCAATATTTAACGTTGCGCGACGTTGCATCAATGCAAGGCGTACTAATGAAGTGTAACGTTGCCACATTGGGGCTTTCGCAGCGAGTTTCACCAATTTAGCCAATGCAACCGTGCGTGTCTCGCCCGTTAAGTCGATAATTCCAGTTACGAAACCGTGCCGTTCTGGAACGTTGTTAACCCCATGAGCAATGTTTAAGAGATCTTGATCCTCTTGATCAAACCCATGCGGCTGCAATGTATGGAGCATTCGATGTAATGTCTGTTCCGGAGACATGACACCACGGGGCTTAAACGGGCGTATTGCAGCTAATAGTTCTTTTCGCTGCGGAATGCGCGCAGGCTCTGTGCCGGTCAACTCACTGGCAACTTTGTTGCGCCTTTCCTTCTTAGTCGCTTGATCATCTCCATCCATAATAATCAAAACGTGTTGTAGCGATCGGTTGGCTAACACAATCCCTGCGCCGACCTTGAATGCATTCGATGCCGCTCCGAAATGTTCGATTTGTACAAATGGGCGGAGCCGCAGTTCAAGTGCGATTTGGCTCACAATTGCTTCGGCTACATCGTCTTCAACGAAAATGGAAAGCGGTTTTTCTTGAATGCCCGTTATATAGCGAAGTGCTGCCGATGAATAGCCATTCCAGAAAACGGTACGACTTTGAGTTCGATGGAGAGTGGTGATTGCGACATTTGCATACATTTTTGCCACGGGCGGAAAATGAGTCGTCATGACAAGCTGCTTGTGCTTCTGCCTGCAATGTTCATCAAGTATCCCGAGTAGCCGTTGTAAGGCGTCCTGGTGAAGAAAGAGGTCGATCTCATCAATCAAGATCAACGCGTAGTTGGGGGCAGAAAAAACTGCCTCCAAAATGCGAAAAACTCGTTGCTCACCAGCGCTCATAGAAAGCGCAGCATACGTTAGCCCATTGGTGGTGACGCCCATAGAACGCCTGCCTGCCCGCTGGTATTCAACATTATGAAAGGCCGTATAGTCGCGGTTCATCACTTCGCCAGCCTTCACTCGAATTAGGTCGTCGGCCTGCGTATTTCGCACTGCACGGCGATAATGAACCATTGTGTTGATGTTGACTGACTCAACTTCTGGCACCGATTCGCGAATGGATAAAAGTCGAGTGAATCGCAATGGACGACGCTCATATTTTGGTGTCCAACGATCGGCTGCCTTTGCATACTCTTGGCTCAGGTCGAAATGCGGGACAGCACCGACTCTTTCTGAATAGTTGACCTCAAACTTGCTTCCGCTCCATATTGAATCCGATGTTGGCTTGAAAAACATCGGAAATTTGTAGTTAGGTGATCGATCGTCAAGTGGCCCGTATGCGCATGCTAATGCATGCAGAACAGTGGTTTTTCCACATCCGTTTGTTCCCATCAATGCCGTAAGTGCCGCATCCGAAAATTTCAGCTCAACGTCTTTGAGGTTTTTTAACAATGACACTTTGAGCGCATCAAGCTTTTGCTGCGTAGGGAGAACTGGATTGACCATTATGTGGTTAATTCAAAAGCGACCGGAAACAGTAATCTGTGTTGATGTAATGCAATGAAAGTGCATTGTACTTGACCCGGAAAGCGGTAACCTAGTGTGACTTGCTAACATCGCGGGGGAGGGCGAGTAGAAAGTCTACATAGTCGTATATGGAAACCGGCTGCATATATTCACCTTTTCAATACCGCAAATTCAGGAGTGGGGGGTAAACAAGGCGTCCATTTGACTGCTGGAAGTGCCGGGGTTTGGGGGCATTGTTAGGGGCACTTAATCAGTGATAAATGTCTAATGATAGGAATGGCGCGGTTTTCCGGAGATGATTCGAGTCCGACCCTTGATCTGAAAAGATCCAAAAACCCGCGTTAATTCATTGAATTACGCGGGTTTTTTGTTTTCCGGCATACCTCTTTTTAACGAAAAAGATGTTGTCGATGTTGCCATATCGATGGCGCCACACTCCCGACCAATTAAGAAAAAACCTACAAAGTTAAGGTAAATACCTGATAGGAAAAGGACTTTTCCAGAAGTCCACATTTCCTGTGGATAAGTTTGTGGACAAGGCGCTATTGACAATCCTTAAAGCAAGGAAACATGCGGGTTCCACTAGCTTGCCCACAAAATGGGCAATACAGGCGCCCCTTAAAAATCAATGACTTAGCGCCGCACTTTGCATAGGGATCAAAAAGGTACGAAGCCGTACCAAAAATATTTCGGCATATTGCGCTTGTGCACAAACTGTACTAGGCGCACTTCGCTTGACACTTTCTGACATGTGTCCAAAGCATGCGGGCCCAATTCTTTTCGCTTGCCTTGCCTCTAATAGTGATTTTCGCGTGTCGGAGAACTCCTACGAGGCAGAGCAAATTGCTGTATGCATATAGGCAACAGTAAAGCGCTGACTCCAATGAGGCAGCACCTGCTTTTCTGGGATGTCCATATCGGCAATGAATGGCCTTGGCTTCCACTTTCCTACTTGCATCTATTGTTGAAGTGCACAGGAAATTTCTTAGTCGAAATCAATGTAGGCCTTTCATACCAATTCAGAAATGCTGCTATTTTCAAACGGAAACATTAATTAGCACTTCAAACATACCGATCCTGCTGACGATGCGGCAACACGCATCGTCCAGTCCACCGGTTGTAATCAGGGCATAATCTGCTGCGCAATCAGGAGATCGCGGCCACCTGCAGCATCGGCATCAGCGCCTTTCCGCATGATGCGGACGACCCGCACGCATTGCTGAAAATTGCCGATACAGCATGTACCACGCCAAGGAAAGAGGGCGCAACACCTTCGAACGCTATACCCCCGAAATGCACAGCCGCGCCAACGAGCAGCTGCTGATCGAGTCGAACCTGCGGCGTGCGCTGGAGCGCAATGAATTCCTGCTGCATTACCAACCGCTGCTGGACCTGCGTAGCGGCCGTGTCGTGGGCGCCGAAGCGCTGGTGCGGTGGGGCGCCATCCGGAGCTGGGTTTGGTCGCGCCTGCGTGCTTCATCCCGCTGGCCGAAGAAACCGGCCTGATCGCGGGTATCGGCGACTGGGTGATACGCACCGCCTGCCGGCAAGCCAAGGCATGGCATGACGCGGGTTTCAAGGATTTGCAGGTGGCGGTGAATCTGTCGGTGCATCAGCTCACTCGTGTCAATTTCGACGCCGAAGTGGCTGCCGTGCTGGCCGACGCCGGCCTGCCGCCGCAATACCTGGAGCTGGAAATCACCGAAAGCACGTCGATGAAGCATCCCGAGCGCACGGTCGTCTTGCTGGCGCGCCTGAAGCAGATGGGCATGTCGATTGCGATCGACGATTTCGGCACCGGCTACTCCAACCTGTCCTATCTGAAGCGATTCCCGGTCGACCGCCTCAAGCTGGACCGTGCGTTCGTCTCCGATATCACCAGCAAGCCGGAAGACTCCGAGCTGGCCCGGGCCATCATCGCCATGGCTCGCAGCCTGCACCTGACCGTGGTGGTCGAAGGCGTCGATGAGGAAGTGTATACGCTCGCCGATGCGCAGCACTATTACTTTGCACTGAACAAGAATACCGACGACAGGCTGGTAGCCAAGCTGCAAGCCGTGCTCGACGAACTCAGGGCGAAAGGCCGGGTGGAGGCGATTGCTGCACGCTATCGTTAGAGCTTGCGCAGTCGCTTCGCATTGCCGGTGGCGGCGGCATGGATCGGACGAAGCGCGTGCTGAGCCACTTGGGCGGCCGAATTGCCGAGCTTCGATGCAAGTGTGCCGGAGTTCAGCATGGCCGTGCGCAGCAGCGCCGCCTGCCGTTGGCCGGACAATGCGAGTGCCGGCTGCATTGCCAGCGCGAACGCGCTGCCCGCGCCGCTGATCAATTGCTTGAGCACCATGGTCCCGATCTGCTGGTTGATCGCCATCAGCCGCATTCCGGCGGCGAATGCCGAAGCGGCTGCCGCGTCAATCTTTTCCTGCCCCATCAGGTTGAATTCGCGCCGGTCGCGCACGTTGGGCAGGGGGCCGGCGGCGGCGAGACGGGCGCTGCGGTGACGGATGACCTCTGCCGAAGCAACCAGCATTTCGCCGGTTTTCAGCGCCAGCGCGCTCCAGGCCTGGAATGGATTGAAAAGGGGAATTCGTTGCACGGCGCGTCCTTAGCATGGATGAAAAGGATTGGAGCGCGCGCCGGCCGCGTAAGTTCGACGGTATTGTTATTAATTTGTCAGAACACCAGGCCGCTGCCTTTGCGGAACAGTGCGATATCGACATAGCCCGACAGGCGGTTGCCGCGACTCGATGCCGCGACGGACAACCCGCCCAAGTCGATATTGCTGCCCTGTACGAGGATGTCCTGCAGCGCGTGCCCGCCGTGCCGCGCTTGCCGGATCGAGGCCGCCAATGCCTTGGCCGCCGCAAATCCCTCCAGCGTCAGCGACGACACCGCCTCGTCGCGGTACTTCTTCATCATGGTCAGATGCTCGATCTGGAGCGGCGAAGCACCGGCGCCCGGGTTCGGCACCACCTGCGAAAACACGGTCCATTCCACCGCATGCGCGCCGGCCACTTCGCGCAGCGTGGACAGGTTGATCAGCGAAGTGCCGGCGACGAAGGTCTGGCCGTCGTGCTTGCGGTATTCCTTCAGGAAGAGCGCGGTGCCGATGGTGTCGGCGATCACCAGCACGAAGCCCGGCTTGGTCCCGGCAAGGCGGCGCGCTTCCTGCGCAATGCGGACGAGGTCGGTGCCGTCGGGGCCCTGGGAACCGATATGCACGCTGCCGGACAGCTTCACGTGCCTTTCCTGCATTTCCGCCACCAGGCTGCGGTAGGCTTCCTGGTTCGATGGCGAGTCCTGCAGCACAATGCCGGCATCGGTGATGCCGAGCTTGCTGAAATGGTCCAGGATGTGGCGGATTTCCTGCTTGTAGCTCGGGCGCCAGAACAGCACGCGCTCGTCGGCGCGGTAGTCGGCCGCCGCCAGCGGCGCAAACAGGATTTGCCCGCTGCGCTTGAAGGCCGGCGCGTCCAGCACAGCCTGGGTAGCCCGGTCGCCGATGCCGCCCATCAGGTAGTCGACATGATCGCGTTCGATCAGCTCGGATGCGGCCTTGGCCGACAGTTCCGGCTGGCCGCGGTCGTCGCGCGCGATGAAGGTGATGCGCCGGCCGTTGATGCCGCCGCCGGCATTGATCATGTCGAAACAGGTCTTGATACCGGCGACATAATCGCGTCCCAGGCTGCCGTCCGGCCCGGACAGGTCGACCGCCTGTCCGATCACGATGGCGTTGTTGCCGGCGTCGGCAGCCAGCGGCAGGAATGGCAGCGCGGCGAAGCATGCGGTGGCGAGAAGGCGGGCGAATCGGTTCAGCATTGCGTGTGTCGGTGTCAGAATGAACAAGCCGCGATTCTGGCGGGCGTTTGTGACGGGATGATGAAACGGCATCTTCCGTCCTCAGGCCCGCTTGCGCGGCGCGCCGGCATCGCCGCCGTACGCTGCATCGGACTCGAATGCGATTCGTTGCGGCCTTTTGCGCGGCAGCCGGGCGACGGTGGCGCGCACTGGCTGATGCGCTTCGGCGGCCTGATCCGGCTGCGCATCGAGCTTGAATACGGCCACCGCCTGCGACAGCCGGAGCGCCTGCTGCCGCAGCGATTCGGCCGCGCCGGCGGCGTGTTCCACCAGTTGCGCATTGCGCTGCGTGACTTCGTCCATCTCGCCGATGGCGCGGTTGACCTGCTCGATGCCGCCCGCCTGTTCCTGCCCGGCGCATGCAATGTCGTTCATGAGGCCGGTCAAGTCGCGCACCGCGCCGAGGATGTCGCCCATGGTGTCGCCGGCGGCGTTGACCAGTTCGTTGCCGTGGTCGATTTGCGCGACCGAATGTTCGATCAGGTTCTTGATTTCCCTGGCGGCGCTGCCGGAACGCTGGGCCAGCGCGCGCACTTCGGCGGCCACCACGGCGAAGCCGCGGCCCTGTTCGCCGGCGCGCGCCGCTTCCACCGCCGCGTTCAACGCGAGGAGATTGGTCTGGAACGCGATGCCGTCGATCACGCCGATGATGTCGATGATCCGGCAGGAGCTGGTCTTGATGGCGCCCATGGTGGCGATCACCTGTTCCACGGCGTCGCCGCCGCGGGCGGCAACGTCATGGGCATCCGCTGCCAGTCGATTCGCTTCGCCCGCGTTGCGGCTGTTCTGCCTGACGGTAGCGGTCAGCTCTTCCATCGTACTTGCGGTCTGTTCCAGCGCGCTGGCCTGGGACTCGGTGCGTGCCGACAGGTCGGCGTTGTCGGCGGAGATTTCATGCGCGGCCTGTTCGATGGTCCCGCTCGCAGTCCGCACCTGGGCGACCAGCGTCGCCAGGCGGGCGTTCATGTCGCCGAAGGCGTTGACCAGCAGGCCGATTTCATCGGTCGCATCGGACGAGACGCGATGCGCCAAGTCGCCGCCGGCGGCGCGCTCGACCGCCGCTTCCAGGGTCGCGACACCGCGCGAGAACGATGCATAGAAGCCCGCCAGCAGGTAGAGGGCGATGGCCAGCGTGGCGGCGACCGCCAGCACGATCATGTTGCGGCGCGCAGTGTACAGTTCGATGCGCTGCTCCAGCAGCGTGTCGAGCGCGTCCGCGGAAGCGCCGGCGGCGGCATACAGGCCGTCGATGCATGCGCTGCCGGCGTCGAAGAACTGGCTGCCGGAGGTCTGGTTGTAGGTGTTGAGCACCTCGCCGCGCGCCCGTTCGAGAAAGGCGAGCGAGGCGGGAACGACGGCCAGCTGGCGCTCCAGCGTCCGGCGCAGCTCCGGGTTTTCCCGGAATATCGCATCGAATTGCTGCGGGATGCGCGCCAGGTCGCGGCCGGCGAGCATGACGTTCGAGCTGAGCAGCAAATCCTCGTTCGGCTCGAGCAGGCCGGTATCGATGTAGGCTGCGCCGCGCCCGGCGATCTGCGACAGGCTCTCGGTGATAGCCGGGAATTCGTGCACCAGTGCCGCGATTAAATAATAACTGTCGATCTGCGGGTCGAGCGTCAGCCCGGACTTGTCGGCCGCCATCGCATTGAGCTTGCTCATCCGTTCCAGCAGGCGGGTGTGGCCGGCGTAGCTTTCCTTGGCGGTGGCGGTGCGCAGCTTGCCTTGCAGCGCGCTCCACTCCTGGCTGACTTCACGCCATGCGGCTTCGACGCTGAGCGTCGCCGCATCGGCCTGCAGGGCGTCCAGCGCGGCCACCTGGCGAGTCAGGTCGGCTTGCGCTGCCGCAGCCTGTCCTGCGGCGGCAGCGTTGCCGGACAGCTGCATGTGGCGTAATGCGCGGTGGCGTTGCGCGAGGCGCATCGCATTTTCCAGCTGCCGCACATAGTGGGCGCCGAGCCGCTCCTGGCGCGCGGTGTCGATGGACTTGTTCAGCTCGGCAAACAGCAGCGATGCCAGCAGGGCCAGCGGCACGGCGAACACGGCCGTGATCAGGGTGAATTTGGGCAGCAGGCGCAGGCGCTGCATCAGGAAGACGACGGGGGCAAGCAGGATCTTCATGGTCATCCTTGTTGTTCGATGAAGTTGATTTTTGGCAATTCTGCTGGGCGATTGTTACGGCTTGATGAATCGGGGAGGAATGCTTGCCGATGTGCCGTGAGTGGGATCGTCGGCCTGACATTGAACGGTCATTGGCGCGAAGTGCAGCGCCGGCGCTACAAGATCTTCATCGAGACGAGGGGACTGTCGGCGCTGGCCTACAAAGACGGGATCGACGCCGAGGCGTTCGATGCGTGATGCGAATGCATGGTGTAATTACCCGATCGTGCGCGACGCGCACACGCTGAAGGTGGTCCACCGAGAACCGGGCTAGTTGTCAGGAATGAACTATTTGGTGCGGCCCATGCTCGAATCAGGCATTGACCACCTGCGCGTAAAGCCCATCGATGCGGCCATCAGACCGGGAAGCGGAACAACTCGTCCAATTGACCAAGACCAGGCGTCTGGCAACCGGCCTGCTGGTGCTGATGGCTGTGCTATTCGTCGTGGCAAGATTACTGCAGCCAGCCCATCCGTCTCTATCCTTTGTCGCGGCGTTTGCCGAGGCGGCGATGGTTGGCGCGCTGGCCGACTGGTTTGCGGTGACTGCGCTGTTCCGGGCGCCGCTGGGTTTGCCCATTCCGCATACCGCGATCATTCCCAAGAACAAGGAGCGCATCGGCGAAAGCCTTGCGTACTTCCTGAAGCATAATTTCATTACGCAGGAAGTGATCCGCGAAGAACTGCGGCCGATCGATTTTTCCGGCACGGCGGCCAACTGGCTGGCGCGGCCGGAGAACAGCCGCTTCGTGGCGAAGCAGATCATCGGCAGCATCCCCGCGATCCTGCGCATGATCGAGGACGAGGATGTCGCGCAATTCATGCAGCGCCGCATGCGCGCCGCCATGGGCAGCGTGCAGTTCGCGCCGCTGGCGGCGGAAATCCTGGCCGTGCTGGTGGCCGGCCAGCATCACCAGGTCGTGTTCGACCATTTGGTGGATCTGATGGCGCAGCTGGTCGACAACAACAGTTCCTATATCCGCTGGAAGATCAACGAGAACAGTCCGCGCTGGCTGCCCAAGGCAGTCGACGACCGGTTTTTCGTGCGCCTGCTCGACGCCATGCAGAGCACCTTGGGCGAGATGCGCGAAGACGACAGCGAGTGGCGCAACCGCTTCCAGATCGCGATCGAGGAACTGATCGAAAAGCTGCGCACCTCGCCCGAGTACGAAGAAAAGATCGAAGCCGTGATCATGAACGTGCTCGAACATCCAGTGTTTCGCAACTACATCAACCACATCTGGCACGAGATCAAGCTGCGCCTCTTGACCGAAGTTGAGTCGGACGATTCCGTCATCATGGCCAAGCTGACCCAGGGATTGCATACGTTCAGCGTTGCACTGCTGAATGACAAGACGGTGCAAAAGAAGCTGAATCAATGGATACGCATCGTCGCCACCGACACGTTGGTCGAGCGGCGCGAAGTGATCGCCGACCTCGTTACCCGCGTGATCCGCAAGTGGGATGCGGAAACGGTATCGCGCAAGTTTGAGCTGCATGTGGGCAAGGATCTGCAATACATCCGCATCAACGGCACCCTGGTAGGCGGCCTGGTCGGCCTCGTTCTGCATACCGTATCGCTGGTGCTGTGAGCATTGCCCCGCTGCGCTTTGGGTCAACAAGGTCAATGCTCCGTTCGGCAATCATCAATGAGTTTAGAATCCGTCATTCACACCAAACTGATCGGGTGGCCGGCATGACAATCGAACTCAGTAAAGAAGCGCGCGCGGATGCGATTGCTTCTATTCAAAAATATTTTCAAAAAAACATGGAGGGACCTATCGGTAACATTGCAGCCGGCGGACTCCTCGGCTTCTTTCTTGAGGAAATCGGTCCCACCATCTACAACCAGGGCGTGGCTGACGCCCAGGAGCGGCTCCAGACGCGCGTTTCCGAACTCGATATTGAAGTGCACGAAGAAGAGTTCCAATACTGGCGAAAGCATGAGCGGCAGGCTAAGCCGCGCAAGTAGATTCCGTGCCCGGATTGCGGAACCGGTCACAATCCCGCAGCATAGATAATGGCAAGCATAGGCGCCAAGCCCGTGGAAGCGGATAGTCATCGATACGAATGGAGGTCATCATGGAGATGAAAAAGATCAATGCCGGGAAGCTGCGTGCTATTGGCTATGACCCGCGAGAACGCCTCCTGCGGGTCGAATTCGACGATGGGAGTGCGATCGATTATTCAGGTGTCGGGGCTGAGGTGTGGCGCAGACTGTCGACCTCCGGTTCGGCCTGGAGCTACTACCGCGACAACATAGAGGAAGAATTTACAGGTCGTCGCGGTTCCGTCCGGCCTCAGGGAAAATCCCAGACCTCCCAGGCGCTGCATGACCTTTTCAAAGCCGATGATGATGCGGGTGCTTAGGCGGTGTGTACCGGCATTGACCCGGCACCAGAGTTAGTTCATGACATCCTAGGCAATCCGCGCTTCGAAGCGGTCAAGCTCCTATGAATGGTCGTGCCTTCTTCCAGCAGCGAACTTGATTACGCCGGGGCGAGTTCGCCATACCAGTAGGCGGCCGTGACGCCGCCATCCATCAGAAAGTCGCTTCCGGTGATAAACGCGCCATCCGGGCCCATCAGCAGGGCGGCAACGTTTGCAACCTCGTCGGGCGTCCCGGCGCGCCCGGCGGCGCACTTCTCGATCATGCGCCGGTATCCCGCACCGCGCGGACCAGCCAGTTCGTCCTTGGCGAGAGGAGTAATAATGATGCCGGGGCTGATCGTGTTGATCCGGGCACCTCTCTTGCCCCAGCGGACTGCCTCGGCCATGACGCGCAACGCGTTTCCGCGTTTGGACATCTGGTAGGCATGCAGCGGGTCGCTGACCTGATCCGGTTGCAGCATCGGCAGTGCGAGCAGCTCGTCGGCCGGCGTCAGCGTCAGGGCCTTGTTCTGCTCCGGGGACAGCGCGGGAAGGCGATGTCCGGACTGCGATGCGATCACAAGGCCGGCGCCGCCGCGCGCAATGACGTTGCCGAATTCCTCGAGCACGAGCGCCGTGCCATACAGGTCGACCTGCAGGACGGTGGCGGGCGACGCCTGCGTCGGGGAGACGCCCGCCGCGTGGATCACGCCAGTGACGGGGCCAAGGGCGGTGGCCGTGTCGACCAGCGCATGGACCGATGCGCGCGAGGCGACGTCAACCTTCGCCGTGCTCGCCTCGAACCCGGCTTCCCCGAGGGTCTTCGCGGCGGCATTCGCATTTTCCTCGCGCAGGTCGGCCAGCACAACATGCTTGCCGGCGCTCACCCGGCGCGCGATGGCCTGGCCGATCGATCCGGCCCCGATCACGACGATAACGTCCTTCATTGCGGTTTCCTTTCATCGGCCTGCAGCCCTGCCAGATATTGTTCGTCGCTGACCTTTTCCATCCAGTCGACAGCCTTGCCGTCGAGTTGCTCCACGATGGCGATATGCGTCATGGCCGTATCCTTCGTGGCGCCGTGCCAATGCTTGTGCCCCGGCGGGCACCAGATCACGTCGCCCGGCCGGATCACTTCGACCGGCCCGCCCCAGCACTGAGTCCAGCCGCAGCCGGCGGTGACGATCAGGACTTGGCCCAGCGGATGCGTATGCCACGCGGTCCTGGCGCCCGGCTCGAAGGTGACGCTGACGCCAAGCGCGCGCGCCGGTTCGGGCGGATTGAAGAGTGGGGCGATGCGCACGTCGCCGGTGAAATAGTCGGCAGAGCCCTTGCTCGACGGCTGGGTGCCGCTGCGTTTGATTTCCATCTCGAATTCCTTTCTAGTACGCCTGCAAGGTCGGCCGGAACAGGATCTCGTTGATATCCACGTCGTCAGGCTGGCTGACTGCAAATGCGACGGCGCGAGCGAATGAATCGGCCGGAATCGCGATTTCGGTATAAAGCTTGTTGATCCGCTCGGCGACAGCCGATCGGTCACCGTATTGGGCAGCTCGGTGGCGACCGCGCCGGGCGAGATGACGGTCGTACGAATGTTGTAGGGCTTTACCTCCTGGCGCAGCCCCTCCGAAAGAGCAAGCACGGCGTGCTTGGTCGCCGAGTAGACTGCAGCGCCCGGGCCAACCTTGTGGCCCGCCACGGACGAGACATTGATGATATGCCCCGCCTGTTGCTGCTTCATGTATGGCAGCGCCGCGGCGATACCGTACAGTACGCCCTTGATGTTTACGTCGATCATCCGATCCCACTCGTCGATCTTGAGATTCTCCAGCAGCGACTGCGGCATCAGACCGGCATTGTTGATCATGACGTCGATGCGCCCGTAGGTCTGCACGGCGGTATCGACCAGGCGCTTGACCTGATCGCGTTGCGCGACATCGGTCTCGACGGCGATCGCCTTGCCGCCTGCCGTGCCGAGTTTGTCGGCCAGAGCATCGATGCGCTCCTTGCGCCGTGCGCCGAGCACGACGATTGCGCCTTGGGCGGACAGGTGCTGCGCAGTCGCCGCGCCCAGTCCGCTGCTGGCGCCGGTAATGACGACGACTTTGCCTTCAATATTGTTCTTCATGGATAGATTCCTTCCAATGTGGTTAACGATTGGCGAGCTTTTGCCACTCCGCCGAATACCGGTCGCCGTGTATCGTGATGCGCGCAAGCGCCTCGCCGATGTCGCGCAGGTCGTCGGCTGTCAGTTCGACAGCAGCCGCGCCGATGTTTTCTTCGAGGCGATGCAACTTGGTGGTGCCGGGAATCGGTACGATCCACGGCTTTTGCGCCAGCAGCCAGGCAAGCGCGATCTGTGCCGGCGTGGCTTGCTTGCGGGACGCAGTGCTGGCAAGCACTTCGACCAGCGCATGGTTGGCCTTGCGCGCTTCCGGCGAAAAGCGCGGCACCGTGTTGCGGAAATCGGTGCTGTCGAAGGTCGTGTTTTCGTCGATCGCGCCGGGCAGGAAGCCCTTGCCGAGCGGACTGAACGGCACGAAGCCGATGCCGAGTTCGTCGAGCGTGGGCAGGAGCTCCTTCTCGGGCTCGCGCCACCACAACGAGTACTCGCTCTGCAGCGCCGTGAGCGGCTGCACCGAGTGGGCACGGCGGATCGTCTGCACGCCGGCTTCCGACAAGCCAAAGTGCTTGACCTTGCCCTCCTTGATCAATTCCTTGACGGTGGCGGCAACGTCCTCGATCGGCACATCGGGATCGACGCGATGCTGGTAGAACAGGTCGATGCGATCGGTTTTCAAGCGCTTGAGTGCGGCATTCGCGACATCCCGGATGCGTTGCGGACGGCTGTCCAGCCCGGCGGCGACGTCGCCGTTTCGAAAGCCGAACTTGGTGGCGATGACGACCTGGTTGCGGAACGGCGCGAGGGCTTCGCCGACGATTTCCTCATTGAGGAACGAGCCGTAGGCTTCGGCGGTGTCGAAAAAGGTCACGCCGCGCTCGAAAGCCATCTGGATCAGCCTGATCGCCTCCTGCCTGTCGGTGGCCGGGCCGTAGCCGTAGCTCAGTCCCATGCAGCCGAGCCCGATGGCTGACACCTCGGGCCCGCTGCTTCCGAGCTTGCGCTTTTGCATGATCGATCTCCTGGCGATGAAAGGAAAAATTTTGACGGCTGCCTGGCTCGGGCAGTTCGGCACTTGCTCAAAAGGTACTGTACGCGCCGCCGGCTATATTGATTAGGCGGTACAATCCGCAAACGCTTATAAGGTGAACTTATCAATGGCGCGGGAGAACTTCAACGACTTGCAAGCCTTCATGGTCGTGGCGCGCGAAGGCAGCTTTACGCGGGCGGCAGCCCGGCTCGGCGTGTCGCAGTCGGCGCTGAGCCAGACGATCCGCGCGCTGGAGATGCGGTTCGGCATTCGGCTCCTGACGCGGACTACACGCAGCGTGTCGCCCACGGAAGCGGGGGAGCGGCTGTTGATGACGGTTGGACCGCGCTTCGACGAGATCGAAGCCGAACTGGCGGCGCTGACGGAATTGCGCGACAAGCCGGCCGGCAGCATCCGCATCACGGCGGCCGAACATGCGGCCACTACGGTACTGTGGCCCCGGCTCGAGAAGTTCTTGCCGGATTATCCCGACATCAAAGTCGAGATCGCGATCAATTACTCGCTGATCGATATTGTCGCGGAACGCTTCGATGCCGGCGTGCGCCTTGGCGACCAGGTGGCGAAGGACATGATCGCGGTGCGCATCGCGCCCGACTTGCGCATGGCTATCGTTGCGTCGCCGACGTATTTCGCGAAGCGACCGCCGCCAAAGATGCCGCACGAACTGGCTGCGCATAACTGCATCAATCTGCGCTTGCCGACTCATGGCGGCCTCTATGCGTGGGAGTTCGCCAAGGGGCGTCAGGAATTAAATGTGCGTGTCGAGGGACAGCTGACCTTCAACAGCAGTCCGCCGATACTCCGTGCGGCGCTCGGCGGTTTTGGTATTGCATGCGTGCCGGAAGACATGGCGCAGGAGCATGTTGCCGCCGGACGGCTGATGCAGGTATTGAAGGAATGGTGCCCGGCTTTTCCCGGGTACCATCTGTATTATCCGAGCCGACGCCAGGCATCGCCGGCATTTGCGCTGCTCGTCGATGCATTGAAATACCGGGCATGACGCTGTAGAACGACAGTCCACTCCTTCTTTGAACCCATTCCAGGCATTGAAAGCTCCCCTGCGGCTTATTGTTGGGTATCCCTGCGTGGATTGTGGTTATAAAGCCACGATGCCTTGCCATCCTGCCCGCCAAAAGCTGGCGTTCATGACATCGTCCATGCCAATGCTGTTATTGGCCGGTTAAAATTGATCCAAAGCAAGTTTTCCGTAAGGCAACAAGCGTAAGCTGTTACAAGTCCACATGATGGGCCGGTTGCAGCCTTCGTTCCTGTTGCGGCGGGATTGATTTCCATTTGAACTATCGGTCATTTTCCAGAAGATTGAGATATGAAGCTGTCTTTTCGCACCAAGCTTTTTGCCCCCCTTGTTGTTTGCTGGATTGCCCTGTGGGCAATCACGGGAGCGGATATCTATCACAACAAGGTGCGCCGCCTGGAAGAGCGGCAGTTGTCGTTGAAGTACGCGACCGAAATCGGCTTGTCGATCGCCAAGGATTATGAGGCGCTGGCGACTGCCGGCACGTTGACGGTGGAGGAGGCGAAAAAGCAGGCGCTGGCACGGATCAAAGCGGTGCGTTTCGGCAAGGACGGCTACCTGACCATCGTCTCTTCCGAACCCAAGATGATCATGCATCCGATGAAGCCGGAAATGGATGGTTCGAATCTGGCGGAATACAAGGACCCGCAAGGGAATTACTTGTTCAGGGACATGGCCGCCATCGCCAAGAGCACGGGAGAAGGGTGGGTCGAGTATGTCTGGGCGAAACCGGGGTATCCCGATCAAACCAAGGTATTTCCCAAAGGCTCCTACGTCTTGACTTTCAAGCCCTGGGATTGGTCGTTCGTGACCGGCGTCTACCTCGACGATTTGGCCGACGCCACGATCCGGGACTTCTGGCAAGCGTTTATTGCGCTGACCGTAGTCGGCATTTTCTTGAACGGCGCAGTCCTGCTCGTGATCCGAAGCCTCAACAAGGCGGTTGGCGGCGACCCGCAGGATGCCGCCGAGGTGGCGAGCAGGATTGCCGCCGGCGACCTGTCGGAGCCGGTCAAGGTCAAGGCGGGGGACCGGACCAGCCTGATGTTTGCCATGAAGACTATGCAGGAAAGCCTGCTGGGCATCGTGAGCAAGGTGCGCATGGGAACCGATTCCATTACCTCCGCCACCAACGAAATGGCTGCCGGCAATCTTGACCTGTCTTCCCGCACCGAGCAGCAAGCGGCTTCGCTCGAAGAAACCGCCTCTTCCATGGACGAGCTGACCTCGACCGTGAAGCAAAACGCGGACAATGCGCGCCAGGCCAACCAGATGGCCGTGGTGGCGTCGGAAGTCGCCGGCAAGGGCGGCGCCGTGGTGGCGGAAGTGGTCAATACCATGGCCGCCATCAACGAATCGTCGCGCAAGATCGTCGACATCATCGGCGTGATCGACGGCATCGCCTTCCAGACCAACATCCTCGCACTCAACGCCGCAGTGGAAGCGGCGCGCGCCGGCGAACAGGGCCGCGGCTTCGCGGTCGTGGCTGCCGAAGTGCGTACGCTGGCGCAGCGCTCAGCGTCAGCTGCCAAGGAAATCAAGGCACTGATCGGCGACTCCGTGGACAAGGTGCACGCCGGCACCGGCCTGGTTGATCAGGCCGGCGCGACGATGCAGGAAGTCGTCACCAGTGTCACGCGGGTAGCCGACCTGATCGGCGAGATCGCCGCAGCCAGCCATGAGCAGAATAACGGTATCGAACACGTCAACCAGGCGATCGCCCAGATGGATCAGGTGACGCAGCAGAACGCCGCCCTGGTGGAAGAGGCGGCCGCCGCAGCGGATGCCATGCACAAGCAGGCCGAGGAACTGGCCCAGGCGGTGCAGGTGTTCAAGCTGACGGCCCATGATGCCGCATCCGTGGCGTCGACTGCCGTACAGTCTGCAATGCCGGCACGTGCCGAGCCGGCATTGAAGGCGCTCGCCCCGAAGCGCCCCGCAAAGAGCGCCGCGCCGGTTCGCCAGACTCGCGCGCTGCCGCCGGCAGCGGCGGCGGACGATTGGGAAGAGTTCTGATTCAGCACCGGGCGCGATGGACTGCCATCGCGCCCGGGACCTCGTTCCTTGCTCTGAGCGCGCCTACTGCGTCTGGAATGTCGAAGACGCATCCTGCCCCGTGCGCGCCTTCCATTGCGTGGTGTTGAGCAGCTCGCCATTGAAGTTGGCGAAGGTCTGAGACGTGCTGGTATAGGCGTTGTCGGCATAGGTGGCGAACTGCGCTACCGAATCAACACCCAGCGTACTGCTGATGCGATAAGTCTCTTCACCGTTCTTTGACGTGAATGCATTGTTTTTCACGACATTGTTGCGCACGCTGGGCGCGCTCCCATCCTCGTCCATCTGGATGTGGGCTTGGTGGCTGGCCGAGAACCGGTTGCCGCTGATCGTGTTACCATTGCCGTTATGGAGCTGCATGCCGTTGGCGCTGGCAGTGATCGTGTTGTTGGACACGGTGACGCCGCTGGCGGCATCCAGATCGATCGCCCATGCCAGTTTCTGGCTGCCGCCGACATGGGCAATCGTATTGCCGTCGACCACGGTATTGAGCGCCTGGCCGTCGTCCGAGTAAAAGTACATGCCGCCGCAGTCGGTCAGGACCAGGCAGGCGCCGTCCACCGTGTTCTGCGTAACGCTGGCGTTACGGAACGCCCGGATGCCGATATAGCCGGAGTTGGTGACCGTGTTGTTGCTGACCGTCGAGCCGACGCCCACGGTGAGGTTGACGGCTGCATGGGCGTTGGTCGGCATGCCGGTCACGCCGGACGCATCGATCGTCGAATTGCGCACCGTCTCTCCGCCGCCGCCCCACTTGACGGCAATCGCGTCATGCCGCGAGTTTCTGATGCTGGCGCCGTCGACATACAGCCCCGAGCCGCCGGAATTGAGAATGCCGTTTTCGGAGGAGTTGGCGATATCGGTGGCCGTCACGCGCAGGTTCTTGGCGTCGAGCGCATTGATGCCGTTGGCGGCGGCATAAATGCGCACGCCGTCGACCGTGATGCCCTGCGCGTTGCGTGCGTCGATGCCATCCCGGTCGGGCGACGCCACGACCCGTCCTTCCGGAGACTTGCCATCCGCCGTCCAGACGTACAGCCGGCCGCCGGACACGGCCCACTCGCCGGGCTCGTCGAGCATCCACAGCTTGCCTTCCACATAAAAGTCCGGCTGTCCGGACAGGTCGTAGCCGTCAAACGAGACCTTGCCCGTAGCGGCCAGGCTCATCGTACCTCCCGAATAGCCGGTGATGGTGCGCGCCTCGACCGCCCAGTCGTTGGGACGGAACAGCAGGGTCGCGCCGGCCAGGTCGCCGTTCGGCATCGGATAGGTGAGCGCGCTGCTGCTGGTGCTGCTGGCCCTGGCCCAGGTTTGCGCACGCGACGGCCAGTGCGCCCGCGCCAGCGGCTGCCCATCGACCAGCACCTGTGCGGCGTCGAAGGCGATGGGCGCCGAATAGATGTTGCCCTGGTACTGGCTCCATCCGCTGACAGCTTGTCCAGGCATGATGGCGGCCTTGCCGCAGCTGCCTTCAGTCTTGACGGTCACGTTCGACTTGCCGGCCAGATCCAGCGTACCGGAATAGGTCCGGCCGCACTGCAGTTGCACCACGCTGCCATTGGCGATATTGGCGGGCAGCGGCAGCGCCGGCTGCGTCAGGTCAGGCGCCGCGATGGCCGCGGTCGATGCTTGCACTGCGGCGGGGGCCGTGCTGTCGGCCGCCACCGACGCGCTCGTCGCTGAGGCGGAGGATGCCGCAGGGGAGCCGGAAGATCCGCCGCAGCCTGCCATGCCGATGACAAACGACGTGCACAAGACGAGGGGAACGGCCGGGCGGAGGAAAGGGGAAGAGCTGATCATGAGTCTGGAGGCTGCTTCCCGAAACACGGAAGCAGTCAGGCAATTGAAGAAGGCTCCATTTCACCATCGTCACTTGACATGCGGCAATGCCGAGTTGGCAAGCCCCGGCGTTAAAGGGCTTGCCTTGGCGTAACAAATGTGACGTTAAGTAACAGGTTACGCCGACAAAACAGGCACAATGCATGACAGCCATGCAACACGGCCGTCGGCGCGGGGCGGAAGGGGATGGGCGCGGCTACCTTAACGAAAAATCCACCTTGCTCAGTGGGGCCGGGTTCCCGCCCGTCTTCGCTTCCTGCTGCCCGGACTTGGAAGCGAGGATGAAGATACGCTCGCCGGGGATCTTGCCGAACTTGAGCAGCCAGTCCTTGACGGCCTGCGCGCGCCGGTTCGCAAGGAAATTCAAGTCATCCTCGTCGATCGGGGTGTTCTCCTTGATCAGGTTTTCCATTTCCGCCGCCGGCAAGGCTTTTTGCAGGCCGATCACATTGCGCGGCTTCGGAAACTTTTCATCCTTGTAGACGCGGGCGAGCAGGCCAGGGTATTCGTCGGGCGTGACGGTGATGCTGGACAGTTCAGCAAACTGTCCTTTTGCCTGCAGGTCCTTTTGCTTGATGGCGCGCATCTTGCGGTCGATGGCGGCGCGTTTCAATCCTTCGTGGTCCGCGACCTGGTCGGCCCAGCCGGTGATTTCCAGCTTCAGCGCAGGGCGGGCGGCAAGCGCCTTGGCCAGCGTATTGAGCGCGGGTTCGGCCGATGGCCGGATCACGGCGCGCCCTGGCTCGAACGGCAGGGACGACAGTTCGGTGCCGCCGCCAAACATCGAGCCGAGCAAGGCAAATGGCTTGCTGACTGCCTTGAGGACGGCATTGCCGATCACCTTGAGGACGATGCCGCCGACCGAGAAATGGGGATCGTCGAGCGATCCGTCGACTGGCACGTTGACGTCGATGACACCGTTGCTGTCCTGCAGTAGTGCGATCGCCAGCTTGACCGGCAGCTTGGTCGCGGCGGAACTGGCGCTGCGCTCGCTCAGGGTGAGCTGGTCGAGGATGAGGCGGTTGGCCGCGTTGAGCTGGCGGTTTTCGACATGGTAGGCGACCTCGAAGGACAGCTTGCCCTTCTCGATGCCATACCCAATGTAGCGGTCGGCGTAGGGCGACAGGTCGGCCAGCTCCATGCCGCGCACATTGGCCTGCAAGTCCAGCAGCAGGTCCTTGCGCAGCGGGTGGATGCGTCCGACGATCGACAGCGGCGCGCGGTTGACTTCGCCGTGCAGGTCCACCCCCGCGCTGGCCGACGGATCGGAGGACAGGCCGGCCACCACGCCGCCGAGATTGGTGAGGCTGGCCGAGTAATTGGGCTTGATGAAGTTGTCGGAGAAGCGTACCCGGCCGCCCTCGAAAGTGAGCTTGCGAATACTGATCGGGGGCATGTCATGTTTTGATTCGCCCTTTGAGTCGGTGGTGGTACCGGCCTGCTTGGCGGCGGCGCGCGCGGTGCCTGCCTCGGTCAAGCTCCTGCGCTCGTTTGCGTCGCCGCGCGCGATGTCCTGCAGGTTGATGCGCCCGGACGGATCGATGATGATGCGGGCGAAGAAATCTGCCAGCGCGAGGTTGTCCACGGCCAGCGCGAACGGCGCAAGCCGCACGTCCATGCCGTTGGCGGACAGCGATTTCCAGCGCAGGAAATCGTTGCCGCTGATTTCGTCCACGGTCGCCAGGTTGGTCAGGCTGGCGTCGCCCTTGAAGCCGCCTTTCAAGCTGCCGTCCTGCGCCGTATCGAGCTGCAGCTTGCCTTTCGAGGACAGGCTGGCGCGGGTGACGCGCAGATTGATCCTGTCCTCGACCAGCGGTTGCAGCGGAAGGATATCGACGCCGCTCAGGTCGAGCATCAGGTCGGTGTGGAACGGCGCAAGGCCGAGGCTGCCGTCGGCCGCCAGACGGCCGCTCTTGTTGACTGTCGCCTTGAGCGCCACGCGCGCCGGCGAGGTGCCGGCGGTCGAGGCGTCTTGCACGGAGATACTCAGCGGCGCGATCGTCGTCACGATCGGCTGCGGCGCGTTCTGGTCTTCCAGCCGCGCCGACCAGTTGTCGATGCGCAGCCGGCCGACGCTTACCGCATAGGCCGGGCCGCTATCCTTGGCGGCGGGCACCTGCGGTTTGTTCGTGGCAGGTGCGGTTGCGCCGGACGCCGCTGCGCCGGGCTTGCCCTGGTGCAGGAACAGCGCGGCATTGTTCGACACGGCGTCGCCAATGCTGACCGTCTTCTTGCCGGTGTCGACGGCAAGCTTTTGCAGCTTCAGCGCGAATTTCTCGACACCGGCACGCATCGGGCGCGCGCCGGCATCGTCCGCATAGCGCACGGCGCCGTTGCGGATTTCCAGTTCGTCGAGCGCGATGCGCAGCGGTGCCGATGGCGAAGCTGGCTTGGCGGCCGGCTTGGACGCCGGCGCCGGCAGCAGGCGCTGCAGGTTGAGCTGGCCGTCGCGTCCGCGCGTCAGATCCGCTTCCAGGCCGTTCAATGTCACTTTCGTCAAGACGACAGGGCCGCTGAACACATTGGTGCTGCCCAGAGTGACGGCCAGTTCCGGCAGCTTGAGGAGGGGGGCGCCGTTTTTCTCGACGAGCTGCGCCGACTTGAGCGCGGCGCTGCCGGCCAGCAGAAGCACCGGCGCGCCATCCTTCGGCTGCTGGAAGCTCGCGCTCAGGCGGGTGTCGAGCCGGGCGCTGCGCAGCGTCGCACCAAATGCGAACGGCAGGTACTCAACATAGCGGGTCAGGTCCAGATCGTCGAGGTTGAGCTCCACCACGGCATCCCTGGCCTCGGCGAAGGGGCGCGCCTTGCCCTTGAGTTCCAGCGGCGAGCCGTCGACCTGCATGCGCAGCAGCGGCTCGACGAAGATGTTGACCTGCGACGGCAGCGACGAGATGAAGGGGATGCCCAGCGACAGGTCGGTCACGGCATGGGAGGACTTGCCCGGCCGGTCCTGGAAGTCGACGCGGCCGTTGTCGATGCGGATATTGTTGACGGAAAAGCGCGCGGGTTGCTGCGAAGGAGGCTGGCTGGTAGCCAGTTCGATCAGGTCGTCGATGTTGTAGCGGTAAGGGGCGCTGCGCACCAGATGCACATAAGGCTTGTCCAGTCGGACTTGCTGTATCACCGGCGCCAGGCGAAACAAGGATTCGGCCGCCAGGTTGACCTCGAGTATGTCGAACGAGGCGAAAGCGACGTCGCCCTCCGGCTCCATCAGCTTGAAGTCGCGGATGGTCATGTCCAGGGTAAACGGGTTGACCTTGACATCGCCGAAGCTGCCGCGCCGATGGAGCTTTTCCGCAAACAGCGTTTCGGACTGCGACTTGATGACGATCGGCAGCACGACGAAGCCGACGAGGCTGTACAGAAGCAGCAAGGCGACCAGCGCCACGAAAGACCGTCGAACCGCGGTGTTGTGCAGGATGGAATGGAGTCGCTGTGACGGGGCATTGGACATGAGAGATTGAGGTGAGCGACAGGACATGGAAGAGTGAAATTTTACCAGTGGCGCGGGTGGGAATATTTACCGAATGGAAGCTGTTTGGCCCGACCTTCGTTGCGGCGCGTGAATAGCCCCTGTTGAACATGGCAGTCAGATTGAGCCGTATCAAGATTGCATTGGCGTGGAAACCTAGATTGGATGAGACCGAGCACGGCTGCGGGCTTCACTTGCCGTGCTCGCGCCGCTTTCCATGTAGACGCCAAGCCGAAAGAAACCAGATGAACCCTTCCGTCCTCGACGAATTCCTGCACGTGTCGCGTATCGCCTATTTTTCAATGGAAATCGCCCTGGAGTCGGATATTCCGACCTACAGCGGCGGGCTGGGCGTGCTGGCCGGCGACAGCATGCGCACGGCGGCGGACCTAGAGTTGCCGATGGTTGCAGTCACGCTGTGCAGTCGCGCCGGTTACTTTACGCAAGAGATCGATGCCGGCGGCCGCCAGATCGAGCATGATGCCTGCTGGGACCCGGCGGCGCGCGCCGTTGCGTTGCCGGCCAAGATCGCGCTTGCCATCGAGGGGCGCGATGTCTGGATCATGAGCTGGCTGTACGAGATCGATGCCGGCGCGGGCGGCAGCGTTCCGGTGCTTCTGCTCGATACCAATCTGCCCGAAAACGCCGAGGATGACCGTCGCATCACCGACAAGCTGTACGGCGGCGATCCGCAATACCGGCTCAAGCAGGAGACCGTGCTCGGCATCGGCGGCATGCGTATGCTGCGCGCGCTCGGCTTTCGCATCCAGTGCTACCATCTGAACGAAGGACACGCGGCGCTGTTGTGTCTGGCCTTGCTGCGCCGCACGCGCGGGACGCAGCGGCCCGCGCTCCATGCGCACACGTCTCTCTATAACGTCGATGAAGTGCGCTCGCTGTGCGCCTTCACCACCCATACGCCGGTCGATGCCGGGCATGACAAATTTTCATACGAGCTGGTTGCGCGCGTGCTTGGTCCATGGGCCGACCTGGCCCTGCTGCGCGAACTGGGGGGCGAGCAGCATCTGAACATGACCCGGCTGGCGCTCAACTTGTCCGAATACGTGAACGGTGTGGCGCGCAGCCATGCGGAACAGTCGCGCCGCATGTTCCCCGGTTACCGGGTGCATGCGATCAGCAACGGCGCGCATCTGCATACCTGGACCAGCCCGAGCTTCCGTGCTTTGTACAGCCGGCACTTTCCGCATTGGTGCCACGAGCCCGAGACGCTCAGCCATATCGACGTCGTTGATGATGACGAGTTGTGGCAGGCGCATGCGGCGGCCC
The DNA here is from genome assembly GCF_000818395.1 of Noviherbaspirillum autotrophicum. GTDB lineage: Bacteria > Pseudomonadota > Gammaproteobacteria > Burkholderiales > Burkholderiaceae_D > Noviherbaspirillum > Noviherbaspirillum autotrophicum. The sequence goes on from NZ_JWJG01000028.1 coordinate 3,805,567, forward strand.
GCGCTGCGCTATTTGACTTTGTGCGGCGTCGCTGCGGGCTGGCGCTGCGCGAGGAAGTTTTTACACTGTGCTTTGCGCGCCGCATGACCGGTTACAAGCGGCCCGATCTGCTGTTTGGCGATCTGGATCGCCTGCGGCGCATTGCGCGCGGCCATCCGCTGCAAATCCTCATCGCCGGCAAGGCGCACCCGCACGATACCGAGGGCAAGTGCCTGATCGAGGCGCTGCACCGCCACATCGAGGCGCTGCGCCCTGACGTGCAGGCGGCATTCATTCCCGACTACACGATGGATATCGCGCGCCTGATGGTGGCCGGCGCCGACGTCTGGCTCAACACCCCGCTGCCGCCGCTCGAAGCATCGGGCACCAGCGGCATGAAGGCCGCCTTCAATGGCGTGCCCAGCCTGTCGGTGCTGGATGGCTGGTGGCTCGAAGGCTGCATCGAGGGCGTCACCGGATGGGGCATCGGCTCGGCCAGCGATGCGGCGCCCGCCCACGGCGAAATGTTGTACGAAAAGCTGGAAGGGGAAGTGCTTCCGCTGTTCTATGGCGACCGGGCAGGTTGGCTCAAGCTGATGAAAGGCGTGATCGGGCACAACGCGGTGCTGTTCAACTCGCAGCGCATGATGCGCCGCTATGCCGCCGAGGCGTACCTACGGCACGCTCTATGAAATGAGGACATGCGACGCGCCGGAAAGGGAGGATGGCGCTGGCCTCGCGCGCCATTTACCCGAAGCGTCGCGCGGCATCCAGCGCCAGTCCAGTGCCGATGCTGCCGAATAAATCGCCCTCGACCCGCCGCGCGGCAGGAAACAGCGCCGCGATCCTTGCGCGCAGCAGCGGCACGCTGCTCGACCCGCCAGTGAAGAACACCGTGTCGACCGCGCCCGCGACGACGCCGGCGTCGCGCAATAGTTGAACGACTGTCTTTTCCACGCCACCGACCAGGGGCGCGATGGCGTCGTCGAAGGCTGGCCGCTGCAGCTGAAGCATCAGGTCGGGTGCCAGGCGGTCGAGCGCCAGCTGTGCCGTGTCCTGCGCCGAGAGCGCGATTTTTCCTTGCTCGACCTGCAGCGCCAGCCAATGGCCGTCGCGCTGTTCGATCAGCTTCAGCAGGAGGGCGAGCTTGTCGCGCTCGCGCGCGTCGCGATACACCTCCTGCAATTCGCGCCAGACTTTTTGGGTATAAGCGAAATTGATGGTGTGCCAGGTCGCGAGGTTGAAGTAGTAACTCGACGGCACTTCCTTGTCGTTGGCCAGCCGGGTGCCGAGGCCGAGGAACGGCATGGCGCAGGCCAGGCTCAGGTACTTGTCGAAGTCGGTGCCGCCGATGTGCACGCCCCCGGTGGCGAGGATGTCGTCGCGTCGTTCGGTCTTGCGCGCGCGCTGCGGCGCGAGCCTCAGCAGCGAAAAGTCCGAGGTGCCGCCGCCGATATCGGCGATCAGCACCAGCTCTTCGCGCGCGATGCCCGATTCATAATCGAAGGCGGCGGCGATCGGCTCGTATTGGAAAGCGACTTCCGCGAACCCGGCCGCGCGCGCCACTTCTTGCAGCGTGCTTTCCGCTTGCCGGTCCGCTTGCTCGTCGTCGTCGACGAAATGCACCGGCCGGCCGAAAACCGCCCGCGTGAAAGAGCTGCCTGCGGCTTGTTCGGCGCGGTGCTTCAGTTCGCGCACGAATTGCGCGAGCAGTTCGCGAAACGGCAGGGCCCGGCCCTGTACTTCGGTCTGCCCGTCGATCAGGCTGGTGCCGAGCAGGCTCTTGAGCGAGCGCATCAGGCGGCCTTCGTGGCCGGCGAGATAGTCGGCCAGCGCGGCGCGGCCGAACGTGACGGCATTGTCGTCGGCGTTGAAGAACACCACGGAGGGCAGGGTGGGCTTGCCGTCTTCGAGCGGGAGCAGGGCGGGATGGCCGGGCCGGTAGCAGCCAACGGTCGAATTCGAGGTGCCGAAATCGACGCCGCAAACGTCAGACATGTTCAGGCTTTCAACGCAAAAGGGGGACCATGATACGGGAAATGAAGCGACTCCGATGCAGGAACGGCGCTTTCGTCGCCACCGGACGGGAGCGCGCCGTCCGCCGGTGCCGCGCGGGCTGTCGCCGTGACATGATTATTAGAAATATTAGACAATCTCGTGGCGCAGAATGCCGTTGCATGTTCGGCACTCGACAACCTGAGGAAAACGGAAATGACGGATAGAAGCCGCAGCAACTGGTACTTTGGATGGAATATCGTGGCGGCAGCTACCTTGCTGACCCTGCTGACGGTCGGCATGCGCATGGGGATCGGCCCATTCTTCCTGCCGATCGCCAGGGACCTCGGGTTCAGCCGCAGCCTGCTGGCCGGGATCGTCGCCCTCGGCATGCTGTCGTACGGCCTGGCCATGCCGCTGGCCGGGCACATGGTCGGGCGGTTCGGCACCCGCTTCGTGCTGCTGCTCGGAACCGCCATCGTCGTGTCATCCGCCATCTGGACCGTCATCGCGCACACTGCCGCCACCTTCCTGCTGTCCTTCGGCGTGCTGATGTCGGCCGGCCTCGCATTGACCAGCCCGGTGGCGCTCACGCCCGTCATCAGCCGCTGGTTCACCCGGCGGCGCGGCATGGCCCTGTTCTTCCTGTCGACCGGCTCGATGGCCGGCATCGCGGTCATGACGCCGGTGTTTACGTATGCTATCGACGTGGCCGGCTGGCGCGCGACGCTCCTCGGTTTCGCCGCGGCCTTTGCCGCTATCACCGTGCCGGCCGCGCTGTTCGTGATCCGCGACAGCGCGCCGCCGCACACCGATCTGCTGCCCGAGCAGATTGCCGCCCAGGGAGCGCGGACGGCAGGAACGCCGCCGGGGCTGACGTTCGGCCAGGCGGTCCGCACCGCGCCCTTCCTGAAAATCTGCCTCGGCCTGTTTGCCTGCGGCTTCAGCATGAACCTGCTGGGCACGCACGGCATGCCCATGCTGATGGACCACGGCTTCGATGCGATGACGAGTTCCCTCGGCATCGGGCTCATCGGCCTGGTCGCCATCTTCAGCACGCAGATGCTCGGGCGCTTGTCCGACAGCCTGCCGCGCAAAAACCTGCTCGCCGCCATCTACTTCGTGCGCGGACTCGGCTTCTTCGCGCTGCTGCTGGTGGGCACGCACTGGGAGCTGTATGCGGCTGCCACCATCGGCGGGATCGTCTGGGCCGGCAGCATCGCCATGTCGTCCGCCATCCTGGCCGACGTCTACGGCGTGCGGCTGGTCGGCATCCTGTACGGCTGGGCCTACCTCGGACATCAGGTCGGGGCCATGATCAGTTCATGGCTGGGCGGCTGGGGCTACGAAACCTTCGGCACCCACTGGATCGCGTTTGGCGCGACCGGCGCGCTCCTGCTGGTTGCGGCCGGCGTGTCGCTGCGCTTGCCGCTGAAGGATTTTACGTTGATGGCGCCGCGGCCGGCCGCGCAATGAAAAATCGGTATTGCTTCTGTCGAATGTTCCGCTATAATTGCGGCCTTTCGCATCGCCCAGATGGCGGAATTGGTAGACGCACTAGGTTCAGGTCCTAGCGGTGGCAACACTGTGGAGGTTCGAGTCCTCTTCTGGGCACCAAGTTTAAAAAAGGTCCGCACTTGCGGACCTTTTTCTTTTCCGGCTATCACCACGGAGTCCTCGATTGCCTGCACTTCCAACATATCCGCATGTGCCAGCATTCGATAAGTAAAAAACCCGTTGGCTAGCCAACGGGTTTTTTACTTATGAGTCAGAAATCACGATCTAGTTTCACTCAATTCACTTCACCCTTTTTCAGCCATGCAGTAAGCTGATGGGGGCGCAAGCCGTCGAACTCTTCAAAAGGCTGATGAATCCACGGATTGTGCTGCAAGTATTGCAAAAAATAATCCGGGTGGACTGCTGAACAGGCTTTACACCAGATGACTGCAGATCGGACCTCGGTCACGGCAGGAAAATTCTCCTTCAGATGGTGCTGTACATTCTGCAAAGTGACGCCGGAATCGACGAGGTCATCAATCAACAGAACTTTTCCGCCCAACGTTCCTTTCGTCATCGTGATGTGCTTGGCGATATCCAGCACTCCTTGGACTGTACCGGCCTCTTCACGATATGAGCTGGTCGAGAGAATCGCCAACGGCACATCAAAGATCCGCGAAAAGATATCGCCTGGACGCAAGCCGCCGCGAGCCAAACACAACACCTGCTCAAACTTCCAACCGGACTCATGGACCATGCGTGCCAGCTCGGCAATCGCATTGTGATATTCGTCCCATGACACCCATAAGTGCTTCTCGTTCGAAACGTTCATTGCTTACCCATCCACCTTATTCGAACGGATGGCGCAAAACAATCGTCTCTTCGCGATCAGGGCCGGTCGACACCATGTCGATGGGGACGCCGACCAACTCCTCGATTCGCTTGATATACGCACGCGCATTCGCCGGCAATGCGGAAAGCGACTTGGCCCCAACAGTCGACTCTTTCCAGCCGGGCATTTCTTCGTAAATCGGCTCACAGCGGGCCGCATCTTCGGCCCCGACCGGGAATATATCAACAATCTTGCCGTCGAGCTTATAGCCAGTGCACAGCTTGAGTGATTCAAGGCCATCAAGGACATCGAGCTTGGTCAGGCACATGCCGGAGACGCCATTGATTTGCACTGAGCGACGCAGCAATGCTGCATCGAACCAGCCGCAGCGGCGCGCCCTGCCCGTGACCGTCCCGAATTCATGACCAACGCTGGCAAGGTGCTTGCCGATACCCTGATCAGTCAGCAGTTCCGACGGGAATGGCCCGGAACCAACACGAGTTGTGTAAGCCTTGGTAATACCCATAATGTAATGCAGCATATTGGGACCGACGCCGGAGCCTGCCGCCGCATTGCCCGCAACACAGTTACTCGAAGTAACAAACGGATACGTGCCGTGATCCACGTCCAGCAAGCTGCCCTGGGCACCTTCGAACAGCAAGCTAGCCCCTGCCTTATGGGCGGCGTAAAGAGCACTTGATACGTCCGCTACCATCGGCGCAATACGCGGCACCGTTGCAAGAGCATCATCCAGCGTTTTCTGGTAATCGACCGACTGCGCCTTTAAATAGTTGGACAGGACGAAGTTGTGATAATCGAGATTCTCTTTGAGCTTCTCGGCAAAACGCTGCTCGCTCAGCAAATCGGCAACACGAATAGCACGGCGTGCGACCTTGTCTTCGTAAGCAGGGCCGATGCCCTTGCCGGTCGTACCGATCTTCGCTGCACCACGGGCAGCCTCGCGCGCTGCATCCAGTGCGGTGTGATATGGAAGAATGACCGGGCAGGCTTCCGACACCTTCAGGCGCGACGCAACTTCGACGCCATTGCCTTGCAGCTTATCGATTTCCCGCAGCAGATCCGGGACCGACAACACAACACCGTTGCCGATATAGCATGCCACGCCGGCACGCATAATTCCGGATGGAATTAGTTGCAGAGCCGTTTTCTGTCCGCCAATCACCAGCGTATGGCCGGCGTTATGCCCCCCTTGAAAGCGGACGACGCCCTGCGCATGATCGGTCAGCCAATCGACGATTTTTCCTTTTCCCTCATCGCCCCATTGGGTGCCGATGACAACGACATTTTTTGCCATACTGATAACCTAATTTTTAAGAACCCAGTTTCCGTTTTCAAACACGATTGCACGATCGCAATCGAATTCATCCTGATCGTTTTCATGCCCCGGCAAAGCCTGGATGACAACCTCGCCCATTCTTCGCAAGTCCGCGATCTTTTCCTTCAACGCCGGCTCCGCACTCCAGGGAGCCCGAATCGCACTCTTGCGCTCCGCGACCGGGATCAAGCGCGCGAGCTCGCGTAAATCGAGCGAAAAGCCGGTTGCTGGCCGTGCGCGTCCGAATGCCTCGCCGACATGATCATAGCGCCCACCGCGCGCCACGGCGTTTGGCAAGCCCGGCACATAGGCGGCAAACATCACGCCGCTGTGATAATGGTAGCCGCGCAAATCGGCCAAATCGATTGTGACGCTCGCGCCGTCAGCCGACCTGACCAGAAATTCAAGCTCGTCCATCGCCTTCGCAATTCCGGCCACATCCGGCAGTACGCGACGCGCGCGTTCAAGCGTCGCCGCGTCGCCATACAATGTGGGCAGCGCTAGCAATGCATCGCGCGTCACACCCTCAAAATCCTGTGTCAGATCCCGCAGCCCGGGAAGGTCTTTCGCCTCCAGCAGGCTGAACAGCTCTGCCTCATACTTTTGCGCTCTGACATCGTTTGCGATGATGGCACGCAGCACACCTACATGGCACAAATCGAGGCGTACCTGCGAGATACCGGCCAGCGATAGCGAAGCCAAAACCAGCTCTTGGATTTCCGCATCGGCTTCCAGCCCGCAATGACCATAAATCTCTGCGCCGATCTGCAGCGGCTCACGTGTCGCATGCAAGCCGGAGGGACGGGTCTGCAAGACGCTACCTGCATAGCACAGCCGCGTAACCGATGCACGATTAAGCAGATGGGCATCGATGCGCGCAACCTGTGTCGTCATGTCTGCGCGAATCCCCATCGTGCGCCCGGACAGTTGATCAACCAGTTTAAAGATGCGCAGGTTCATGTCCTGCCCGGCGCCAGTGAGCAACGATTCCAGATACTCAAGCATCGGAGGCATTACAAGCTCGTATCCGTATAGCCGGAAGTTATCGAGCAGCTTACGACGCAACTCTTCAAGTTTGCGCGCTTCAGACGGCAAAACGTCGGCGATGTTTTCAGGTAATAGCCAATTGGGCATGACGAGAATGTCTTAAGAAAATAGTTCGACGAACCCCAGTACTAGGATGCCGCACGATAGCGCGATTAGCCCCAGGAATCGGATCTGGCCGTCAGAGAAACGAGTAATGCGGTTAAATGTTTCGCGCCACTGCCTTGGAAAGAGAAAAGGAAAGATGCCCTCTAACAGCAGCATCAATCCGAGTGCGACGATCAATGATCCTTTCACGACGCATCCGTATCATTTCCTCGGTGAGCCCGAAGCTGCTCCCGATCCGGCGCCTCTGAAATACTTGAAAAACTCCGAGTTCGGATCAACCACCATCAAATCGTTATGGTTCCGGAAGCTAGCGCGATAGGCTTCAAGGCTCCGATAGAACTTGTAGAACTCTGGATTCTGCCCGAACGCTTGCGCATAGGTCTGAGATGCCTTGGCATCCCCATCGCCTCGAATCTTTTCGGCATCCCTATAGGCTTCCGCAAGAATCACCGTTCGTTGCCTGTCAGCATCAGCACGGATTTTTTCGGACTCTGCGGCCCCTGTGGAGCGCAACTCGTTGGCAACCCTCGCACGCTCCGCCTTCATGCGTTCATACACAGAATTATTGATCTGCTCGACATAGTCCACCCGCTTCAGGCGCACGTCGAGTATCTCCACGCCAATCTGCTTCGCCTCTTCGGCGACCTTCTGCCGGATTGCATCCATCACCTTGCCGCGCTCGCCGGAAATCACTTCGCGTACCGTGCGCTTGGTGATCTCGTCATTCAACGCTGCCTTCACGATCTGCGACATGCGGTCTTGCGAGCGTCGCTCGTCCCCGGTAAAGCTGATGAAATACAGACGCGGATCGACGATATGCCACTTCACATACGCGTCAACCAGGATGTTCTTTTTTTCCGCAGTGATGAAACGATCCGCTTCCGGGGTATCAAGCGTCAGAATCCGTTTATCCAAAAACAATACGTTTTGAAACGGTGGCGGCAGCTTGAAATGGAGGCCAGGATCATTGATCACTTTTTTGACTTCACCGAGCGCAAACACGATCGCATACTGTCGCTGGTCAACCACAAACAAGGTCGAGAACATCAGTGCTAGGACGATCAGCGCCGCAATGACATAGGAAACAAGACGATTCATTACCGCGTCTCCCTTTCACGCGAATCGCGTCCGTCGCGACTGCGAGAATCCCTTAATCTTTGGGTATCCATCGATTGTAATGATTCGTTGTTCGATTGTGACACGGCAGGTGCTTGCTGCTGCGTCGCGGCTCCGGACCTCGCAGCTACCTGATCGCCAGCGGCAGACTGTGAAATCAATTTATCCAGTGGAAGATATAGGAGATTGCTTCCATTCTTACTGTCCACGAACACCTTCGTGGTATTAGCAAAAATCTGCTGCATGGTATCCAAGTACATCCGGTCGCGCGTCACTGCCGGCGCTTTCTGATACTCGACCAATACTTGCTTGAAGCGAGCTGCATCTCCCTCGGCATTAGCCACCACGCGCGCGCGATAGGCTTCCGCTTCCTGCATCAGGCGCGACGCCGCACCACGCGCCTTCGGAATAACATCATTGGCGTAGGCCTGCCCCTCATTCTTCTGGCGTTCGCGGTCTTGCCCCGCCTTGACTGCATCGTCAAATGCCGCCTGCACCTGTTCCGGAGGCTGTACGCCTTGCATGGTGACGTTGGTGATCTGCACGCCAGTCTTGTAGCGATCGACGATCTGCTGCATCAACTGACCGACATCCATCGCAACTTTTTCTCGCCCCTCGTAAAGTACAAAATCCATCTTGCTGCGACCGACGACTTCGCGGATTGCAGTTTCGGCAACCTGCCGCACCGTTTCTTCGTTATCGCGGTTATTGAACACCCAGTCGGATGCACTCTTGAGCTTGTATTGAACGGCGAACTGGATATCGATGATATTTTCATCATCGGTCAACATTAACGACTCACGAGCCAGTTTGTTGCGGACATTGGACCGGTAGCCGACCTCGACCGTACGCACTTGGGAGACATTAACGATTTCATGACTCTGGATTGGATATGGCCAGCGCCAGTTAAAGCCGGCTGGCGCCATATGGCTGTACTTGCCAAAAGTCATGACTACCGCGGTTTGGCCTTCCTGCACGATGAAGAAACCGCTGACCAACCACAGAAATAGAATGATGGCGCCTATCAAACCGACGCCGACGCCAGCCCCTCGCATGTCAGGACTGTAGCCGCCGCCATCGCCTCCGCGCCCCCCCTTGTTTCCAAATAGGCGATTGAGGCGCTGATTAAAGTCGCGCCAAAGCTGGTCCAGATCGGGAGGGCCCTCGTTCGGCTTTTTGCCGTCCTGATTTTGACCATTGTCTTGAGAGCCACGCCCCCAACGAGGGTCGTTCAATGAAAACTTCAAGCCAATTTTTTTTAGTTGAGGAACAGGCATTCTCTCGCTGTCGGGCTAATGTAGTGGGTCGCAATGCGAGTTATTATTAAAGCTGCTTGCGAATTTATCCGGCGAGGCTCGAATCTTCCGCGCCAAATCCGAGCTGCACTTTTCGAGCCCGTTACTGCTGATGCCGGGCTCATTCCCGCCCCGCGCATATACTGAATTATGCGCGCGCATTATCGGATGGAAGCGTCGACAAACCCGCGAGATGCGTCGGTGCGTTTACCTTTGCATATTCAGCGATGGCGTCGCGAAGCAGGTCAAGACCGGCCCCAGTCTGGGCGCTAATAAAAACTCGCTGGATTTTATCATATTCATCACGCTCGAAACCCGGAGCAAGATTTGCAGCATCAATCTTGTTCCAGACGAGAATTTGCGGAATGTGATCAGCACCGATGTCGGCCAATACTTCATTGACCTGCTCAATTTGCTCCATGCGTACCGGGCTGGATGCGTCGACGACATGCAACAGCAAGTCCGCATGGATCGTCTCTTCCAGCGTAGCGCGGAAAGCGGCGACCAACTGATGCGGCAACTCGCGGATGAACCCTACGGTGTCGGAAACAATGACACTGCCGACCTCACCCAGGTAAATGCGACGGGAAGTCGTATCGAGCGTAGCAAACAACTGATTGGCGGCATATGCCTGCGCCTTGGTCAAGGCATTGAACAACGTCGATTTTCCGGCATTGGTATATCCGACCAACGAAACCGAGAATGTATTATTCCGGTCACGGGCTCGTCTTTGCGTTTCGCGCTGACGCTGCAACTTGTCGAGTCGCGTACGCAAGGCCTTGACCCTATCGCCCAGCAAACGGCGGTCCGTTTCCAACTGTGTTTCGCCGGGCCCACGCAAACCGATACCGCCTTTTTGCCGCTCCAAGTGTGTCCAGCCACGAACCAACCGAGTGGCGAGATGCTGCAACTGTGCCAACTCGACCTGCACCTTACCTTCATGGCTTTTTGCGCGCTGCGCGAAAATATCGAGGATGAGGCTGGTCCTGTCGACCACGCGCGTTTTCAGATGACGTTCAAGATTGCGCTGCTGCGCCGGAGACAAAGCATGATTAAAGATGACAATATCAAGCTGCCCATCTTCGACCGCGTGAGCAACTTCGTCGGCCTTGCCAGACCCGACAAACAGGGCTGCGTCCGGGCTCGAACGCTTTCCTGTAATAGTGACGACGGGATCTGCCCCTGCCGATTTGGACAACAGGGACAGTTCATCAAGACTAGCGGCAAAATCCCCCTTGCCGAAATCCACGCCGACTAATGCAGCGCGCATAGCGTATTTGGATTGTGTAACGATATGTTATTCCGAGTCGGAGTCAAGACTGATACTAACGGCACGAGCCGGAACCACCGTGGAAATCGCATGCTTGTACACCATCTGCGTCACAGTATTGCGCAACAGAACGACGTATTGATCAAACGATTCGATGTGTCCCTGGAGCTTGATGCCGTTGACGAGATAAATCGAAACGGGTACGTGCTCTTTGCGTAAGGCATTGAGGAACGGGTCTTGTAACAATTGCCCTTTATTGCTCATGGCGGCTCCATTGTGTAGTTGTGATTTAGGAGTTGGCGGCGACCTGAAGAATTTCAAGTCGCCGGTGAATTACGACTGTAATCGATTTTTGCTATTCGCGCCAATCATGTGCCGAGAAAAGCTTATTTTTCATTCTTGGCAAAAGGATTCTTGCTCGAACGCAGTTCGATACGTAATGGAGTCCCGACCAGCGAAAAAGTTTCGCGGAAGTGTTTCTCAAGATATCGCTTGTAATTGTCGTCTATCGCTTCCAGTGCATTTCCGTGAATGACGACAATTGGCGGGTTCTGGCCACCTTGGTGCGCATAGCGTAGTTTCGGGCGAATCGAACCCTTGCGGCGCGGTTGCTGGTGCTCGACCGCTTCAATCAACGCACGCGTCAGGCGCGGTGTCGACAGCTTTGCCATTGCCGCTTCATACGCTGCTTCGACCGACTTCATCAACGGTGCGATGCCGCTTCCCTTCAATGCCGAAATAAAGTGGAATTTCGCAAAAAACAGGAAGTTGAGCTTGCGTTCCATATCCATCTTGATCTGGTCACGCTTGTCGGCGTCCAGGCCATCCCATTTGTTGACACCAACGACAAGCGCGCGCCCCGACTCTAGAATAAATCCGGCAATATGGGCATCCTGCTCGGAAATATCTTGTTGTGCATCGAGCAGCAACAGGACGACATTCGCTTCCGAAATCGATTGCAGTGTCTTGACGACGGAAAATTTTTCGATAGCCTCGAATACCTTGCCACGGCGCCTGATGCCTGCTGTATCGATCAGCGTGTAGTGCTTGCCGTCGCGCTCGAACGGGATTTCAATCGAGTCCCGGGTCGTACCGGGCATATCGAACGCGATCACGCGATCTTCGCCCAACAAGGTATTGACCAAGGTCGACTTACCGACATTTGGCCGCCCGACGATCGCGATCTTGATCCCCTTGTTACCAGGGGCCGGTTCCTCTTCTTCCATGGCTGGCTGCTGGACGGCGACGAGGTCAAGCGCCTCATTCACCAGATCGTGGACTCCATCGCCGTGCGCCGCGGAGATCACGTACGGATCGCCCAGCCCCAACTCGTAGAAGTCGGCGGTGACGGAAGTATATTTCATGCCTTCCGCCTTATTGACCACCAACATGACGGAGCGCCCTGACTTGCGCAGAAAATCAGTGATCGTCTTGTCGTGCGGGGTCAGACCTTGCCTACCGTCGACAATGAAAATCACGACATCGGCTTCGGCGACCGCCTGCTTGGTCTGCTTGGCCATCTCGTGCATGATGCCTTCTTTGGCGACCGGCTCGAAACCTCCCGTGTCGATAACGAGAAAAGGTCTTTCGCCGACCCTGCCCTCGCCATAATGGCGGTCACGCGTCAGGCCTGGCAGGTCTGCGACCAATGCATCGCGCGACCGGGTCAGTCGATTGAACAACGTGGATTTGCCGACGTTTGGTCGGCCTACTAATGCAATAACCGGCTTCATTGAATCTCAATTGGCCGCTAGCGCAACCACTGTTCCTGCCTGGGTTTGAAAAATGACGTTCCTGCCATCGACCAGCGGTGTTGCCGCCGTAATGGCACTACCGTCCGGGTTCACGCGTGCGAGAAACGCACCGTCCTCGCGCGACAGGATATGTATGTATCCTTGCGCATCGCCGACCGCAACCTTGTCGTCAAATGCCACAGGAGTCGAAAGGTCGCGGTTGGCAAGCTTACTATTGCGCCACGCGCCAGAGCCGCTCTCGCGCGAAAACGCCGTAACGTTCCCCTTGTCGTCTGCGGCATACACGAAGCGGTCATCAATACCGAGACCGACATCGCTCGAAAGCTCTCTCCCCCAGCGCAACGCCCCGGTCATCGCGTCAAAACAGCCGATGCGCCCTTGATAAGCGATCGCACAAACCTCGCGACCGGCAAGAACTGGTGATCCAGACACGTCGGCTACGCGTTCCAACTCCGTGGTGCCGCGCGGGTCACCGACGGCCACTTCCCACCGCGGTCCACCGTTAGTCAATGTCAGAGCCAGCAGTCGCCCGCCCGGCATGGCCACATATGCTGTCCCGCCCGAAATTACAATGCCAGGTGCAGTGCGCAAGGTCAGCGGCGGCGCGGTCCGCTGCACGAGCCAGCGTCGCGCCCCGGATTCGGCATCGTATGCAGCGATACGGTTGTCGACGCTACGCACGATCACCAATCCCTGCCCCACAGCCGGCGCCGACAGGACTTCGCTCGACGCCTGCGCCTTCCAACGCAGCTTTCCGTCTGCATCAAACACCAGCAGCATGCCCTTTTCACCGGCAACCGCAACGGTCGTGCCGTCGGTGCCGACGCCGGCCGTCAGGCGCGTGCCAGCGTCAGTACGCCAGATGGAACGGCCAGTTGCTGTGTCGATGCGCGTCAACGATCCATTGGCGGCTGCGGCAAAGACGCTACCGTTTGCCAGTGCTGGCGAGAATACAAAACCTTCGGACTTCCCAACCGAGGCGGACCACATGGTACGCACAGTCAAAGCAGGCTTGAAATCCACCAACGGTGCTGGCGGATTACGAGTTTCCTTATGGGAAAACGGATTCAAGGATGAACATCCTGTCAGCGCGGCGGCGACAGCGATACAGCCCAGTTTTACTGCAATGCGCATTTCTTCCCCTTTTATCCGGCTTATGCCGCTGCCTTGTCCGCAGCGCCGCCCAACGCATCCAGCTTTAATTGGATCAATTGGCGTTCCGGGTTTTTCTGGTCCGTTTTATCGAGCGCCAGCTTGTATGCGGAGCGCGCTTCGTCGATCTTGTTTTGCGCGGCAAGGATGTCGCCCTTGCGATCAGCAACGGCGCCCGCGAATGCATCAGGAAATTCTCCCGATAACAGCTTCAATGCGTCATCAAAAGCCTTTTCATCAAGAAGAATGCCAGCAAGGCGAATCTTTGCAATTGCCTTGTACTCGTCGCTGCCATGTTCTTCCACCCATTGCAATTGCGACTTTGCCGCCTTCAGGTCATTCGCATCGAACGCGCTCTTGGCCGCTGCCAGAGCACCCATCTGCGCATACGCAGTGCGCCCGAACTTCTCGGTCATGTCGGCTGCGGCACGCTGCACTTTGGCGTTGTCCTTGGATGCCGCCGCCTTTTGCAATTCCTCATACAACTGGCCGGCCTGTACGGATTGGGTGCGCTGGTAGTAGTTCCAACCGGTCCATGCTGCATAACCGGCCAATGCGATGATCAGCAACCAGGTGACGAGATTGCCGAACTGGTTCCACCAAGCCTTCAGAGAAGCTAACTGCTCCTGTTCTTCGAGATCGTATGCCATGATGATATTGTTGTAGTGTTAATGGTGATGATGGTGATCCGGATGGTCGCAGTCGTCCCCGCAGGTGATCTGATCGACTACGTAGTTGGCGACCTGTTCGAAAACAACCACCGTCTGGTTGTTTTCCACATTCTCGCCGCGCATCGTCTTGACGGTTGCCACGCCCTTGGCAACCTCGTCTTCACCAATGATGACGGCAAAGTCCGCGCCGCTTGCATCGGCACGCTTCATCTGCGCCTTGAAACTGCCGCCGGCACTGGCCGTAGCGCAATGCAGCACAACATCCAGGCCGGCGTCGCGCAAGCGTTCCGCCACAACGAAGGCCTGCATTTGTGCAGCGGCGCCCTGATGCACGACATACACGTCGCAAAGCTTTTGCGCAAACTGTTCGCCCGATGCCTTCATCAATTCCAGCAGGCGCTCGACACCAATGGCGAATCCGCACGCCGGTGTCGGCTTACCGCCGAACATTTCGATCAACGGGTCATAACGCCCTCCGCCGCATACCGTACCCTGCGCGCCGAGCTGGTCCGTAACCCACTCGAACACTGTACGGTTGTAGTAATCCATGCCCCGCACCAAGCGCGGATTAATGGTGAATGGAATACTGTTATGGCGTAGGATTTTCTGCACGCCTTCAAAGTGCGCCAGCGACTCTTCACCCAGATAGTCAAGCAGCTTCGGCGCGGCATTGACCATTTCCTGCATCGCGGGGTTCTTGGTATCGAGGATACGCAGCGGGTTCGAATGCAGCCGGCGCTGCGCGTCGGCATCGAGCAGCTCCTTGTGCTGCTCGAAGTACGCAATCAAGTCGGTACGATGCCGGTTGCGCTCTTCCGCATTACCGATCGAGTTGAGCTCAAGACGGATATTCTGCAGCCCGAGGTCGTCCCACAGGCGCTGGCACAGCATGATCAGTTCGGCATCGATATCCGGCCCGGTGAAGCCAAGTGCCTCGGCGCCGACCTGATGGAATTGGCGATAGCGGCCGCGCTGCGGCTTTTCATGGCGGAACATCGGGCCGGCGTACCAGAGGCGTTTCGGACCTTCGTATGTCAGGTTGTGTTCGATCGCGGCGCGCACCACTCCCGCAGTGCTTTCCGGGCGCAGCGTAAGCTGGTCGCCATTCATCGAATCGACGAACGAGTACATTTCCTTCTCGACGATGTCGGTGACGGCGCCGAGGCCGCGCGCAAACAGCGCGGTCGGTTCCACGATCGGCGTACGGATCTGCTGGAAGCCGTAGCTCTTCAACACCGATTGCACGGTATTCTCAAACAATTCCCACAACGGAGCATCTGCCGGCAGGATGTCATTCATCCCTTTCACACCGGCAATTTTTTCTGTTTTCTTGTTTTCTGACATTCTATTCGGACGATTAATATACGGTGCGCTTCAGGCGGCAGCCATCGCGTTTCCATAGCGTGTTTTCACATAATCCAGCACGATGGCCTGGAACTCTTCTGCGATATGCTCGCCACGCAGGGTGACTTTCTTTTCGCCGTCGACAAACACCGGGGCCGCCGGCGACTCGCCGGTGCCCGGCAGGCTGATCCCGATATTGGCGTGCTTTGACTCTCCCGGCCCGTTGACGATACATCCCATGACTGCAACATTCATGTTTTCAACGCCAGGGTAGAGTTTTTTCCATGTCGGCATCTGTTCGCGCAGGTAGGTCTGGATCCTGTCCGCCAATTCCTGGAAAACGGTTGAGGTAGTACGCCCGCAACCCGGGCAAGCAATAACCATGGGCGTAAACTTGCGCAGCCCCATCGTCTGCAGGATTTCCTGGGCCACCACGACTTCCTTGGTGCGGTCGCCGCCAGGTTCTGGCGTGAGAGAGATACGAATGGTATCGCCGATCCCCTCCTGCAGCAGAACCGACAGCGCAGCAGTCGACGCTACGATGCCCTTGCTGCCCATGCCGGCCTCGGTCAATCCCAAATGAAGCGGGTAGTCGCAGCGCTGGGCCAATTCGCGATAAACAGCGATCAAGTCCTGCACGCCCGACACCTTGCATGACAGGATGATCTTGTCACCTGCCATACCAAGTCCCTCTGCGCGCTGCGCATTCTCGATCGCCGAAGTGACCAATGCCTCGTACATCACGGCTTGCGCATCCCATGGATCGGCGCGCTGCGCGTTTTCGTCCATGATGCGCGCCAGCAGCGCCTGATCGAGACTGCCCCAATTGACGCCAATACGCACAGGCTTGTCATACTTGCAGGCGACCTCGATCATCTGCGCAAACTGCGTGTCGCGCTTGGCGCCCTGTCCGACATTGCCCGGATTGATACGGTACTTCGACAAGGCTTGCGCGCATTCAGGAAAATCGGTGAGCAGCTTGTGGCCGTTGTAATGAAAATCGCCGACCAGCGGCACGTCCACCCCCATCTTGTCCAACTGTTCGCGTATCGCGACCACGGCTGCAGCGGCTTCAGGGTTATTGACGGTAATGCGAACGAGTTCCGAACCGGCGCGCGCCAAGTCCTTGACCTGGATAGCAGTCGAGATCGCGTCAGCGGTATCCGTATTGGTCATGGACTGAACCACAACCGGCGCGACACCGCCTACAACAACTTCGCGCGCGCCATAGCGCACCGCCACGCCGCGGCTGTTGCGACGCGCGCGCGGGCCGGAGGCAATTGGAGAATTCGTTTGGGACATGCTGATATTTACTTCAGGTTTAAGCGGGCGACATTGCTTTTGCCAGCCTTGATTTCCAGTGGTTCGCCACGCAAGGTCGCATCAACACCGGACGCGTTTCCGATGACCAGCAAGACGGGCGCTGCAACTTCGATCGTTTCGGTGTCACCGGCCTTCATCAGGCGCGACAGCACACTGCTCTTATTATCGATACGCCGGACTTCGACCCACGATTCTTCACGTGCAGTCAGCACCAGAGCATCTTTGACGGCAGGCGCAATCGCTTCCGGCGCAGCGGCAGGCTGCGTTAACGGCTGCTCAGCGGCAGGAGCGGCACTTTGCTCGACCACTGGTGCACTCGCCACCTGATTGTCCGGCACAACTGCAGGTAGAGCCGTCGTTGCCGTTTCAGGTTTAACCTCCTCCGTTCGGGCAGGTGCCTCGCCTTGCAGCTTCGGTTTCGATTCCGGTCCAGACAAATATGCCAATCCATTCTTGACCTGCGTTGTTGCCGCCTTCTGCAATTCGGCGACTTCAGTAATTTGCTGTGCCGCCCAAAGCGCGACCCCAAGCAACACCAGCAGCAGCAATCCAATCACCCATTTCGAAGACAGGCCCGGCCGCTCGGTCATGGACGGCAGCCGCGCTTCCGAAAAAGGCGTCGACAACGTCTTGCGCGGCACGAGCGGCTCCTGGGCCAGCACAGTTTCGCCCCCCAACAGTGTCAGCAACGGCGCAGCATCCACTTTCAGCAGCTTCGCATATGCGCGAACAAATCCACGCACAATTGGCATACCAGGCAAGGATGCATAGTCGTCACTCTCGATGGCCACAACTTGGCGCGGCGCCAGATTCAAGTAGTTGGCAACCTGCTCCACCGTCCAGCCCCGCTCCTTTCGGTACGCGGCAAGCTGTGCCCCCGGTGACAATGGCGTGTGCGGGACTTCCGACGGGCCGGCACTGCCAGCCGACGCATCATTCATTCCTGGCTCACTCATCGAATGCTCCACGTTGATAAGCTGCGTATTCGGGTGAGTCCGGATGACGCCTCCTCAACTGGTTAGCGAGGCTGGACTCCGCAGCGCGATTGCCGAGCTGGTGCTCAATCCTTATTGCGAGCCACAGCGCATCAGCCGCCATCACATCAGCCTTCATCACTCGGCCGATATAAAAGCGTGCTCGCTCGAAATCGCGCTGCTCGAAGTAAATTTTCGCCAGATTGGCATTGGTCGACGGATTGCCCGGATCGAGTTGAAAGGCTTGCGAAAAATATTTTTCTGCCGCAGCCCGATCCTTGACTTTCATGCTGCACACGCCGGCGTTGCTCAATGCCTTTTCAGGCGACTGGTAGCCACGGTTCTTGAACGCCGTCTCGAAATAAGAAATGGACTGGCGTTCGCGCCCGTTCTGGCACAGAAACCATCCATAGTTATTATTGAAATCCGGGTTTTGTGGCGCAAATCGAAGCGCTTGCAGGAAGTTTTCCTCCGCCAGACGCGTTTCACCCATGTCCATGTAGATCAAGCCACGCATGCTGTAAGCATCGGCAAAATCCGGATATGCCTGCAACGCCAGCTTGATCTCGTCCAGTGCAACTGGCAACTGCCGCTGTTGATAATACCCGATTGCCAGTTGCAACCGGATATTGGCGCGCTTTTGATTATCGGTTTGATCCGAGAGGGTCGGCAATTCGCCTTTACTTCCCGAAGCCGGATTGGTGCCACAACCAGCCAACAACACGGCGGCCGTGACGATAGCGGCAACCCAGTACAAGCCTGTCGCTCTGTTCACCGGGGCACCTCCACGATACGGCCAAAATTCTTTCCGAATTTTTCTTGGTATTCGGCCATTTTCTGCATGCGCTCCTGTACCCGGGTACGATCCTGCACTTCACCGGCCAACTGACCGCAAGCGGCATCGATGTCGTCGCCACGCGTTTTGCGGATGGTCGTGACAATACCGGCATCCATCAGGACTTGCGCGAAGGCCTTGATGCGCGCATTGTTCGACCGCTTCAAGCCCGACTCCGGGAACGGATTGAATGGAATCAGATTGAACTTGCACGGCACCTGATTGGCGCCATTTTTCACCAGCGCCACCAGTTCACGCGCATGCTCATCGGCGTCATTGACACCATCGAGCATGCAGTATTCGAAAGTGATGAAATCGCGTGGCGCGAACTCGAGATAGCGCTTGCAGGCGGCCATCAAGTCAGCCAGCGGATACTTCTTATTCAACGGCACCAAGCCGTCCCGCAACGCGTTATTCGAGGCATGGAGCGACACCGCCAATGCAACTGGACATTCCTGTGCGAGGCGATCGATCATCGGCACTACGCCGCTGGTTGAAACGGTCACGCGTCGGCGCGACAAGCCGTAGGCGTTATCGTCCAGCATCAGTTTGAGCGCGGTAACGGTCGGCTCGAAATTCAGCAAAGGCTCACCCATACCCATCATCACGACGTTCGTGATCTGGCGCTCGCCCTTGGGGCCGGGTTCGATGCCTTTCGATGTGCGCAGCGCGAATTCAGCCATCCAAAGCTGGCCGATGATTTCGCCCACGGCAAGATTGCGGCTAAAGCCCTGCTTCCCGGTCGAGCAAAAGCGGCAATTGACTGCGCAGCCCGCTTGCGTGGAAATGCACAGCGTGCCGCGATTTTCTTCAGGGATAAATACCGTTTCGACCGCATTGCCCTGCCCGACGTCCAACAGCCACTTGCGGGTACCATCGGCCGACGTATGATCGCTGATCACGGCAGGCGCAGCAATCATTGCACGAGTCTTGAGCTTGTCGCGCAACGATTTGGCCAGATCGGTCATTGCATCGAAATCGCTAGCACCGAATTGATGGATCCAGCGCTGCAATTGCTTGGCGCGAAACGGCTTTTCACCCAACTCGCTGCAATAAGCAACGAGTTGCGCGGGATCGAGGTCCAGCAAGTTGGTGAGAGCCGTCATAACTACTTTTCATTCTGCCGTTCAATTTTGAAACCGTGGAAGCATCAAATCGAACGGCTATTCCATCAACGTGAGTAAATTAACGCGAGTAAACGTTCAGTACCGGGAAGAAATAAGCGATTTCAACCTTGGCCGTTTCGGCCGCATCGGAGCCGTGTACGGCATTGGCGTCGATCGAATCAGCGAAATCGGCGCGGATCGTGCCTTTTTCAGCCTTCTTCGGGTCGGTCGCGCCCATCAGTTCGCGATTCTTGACGATGGCGTTCTCGCCCTCCAGCACTTGGATCATCACAGGACCGGAAACCATGAAATCGACCAGATCCTTGAAGAACGGACGCTCGCGGTGCACTGCGTAAAAACCTTCAGCTTCGGCACGGGACAGTTGCGCCATGCGGGCGGCAACGATCTTCAAGCCGGCGTTTTCGAAACGGGCATATATCTGGCCGATTACGTTTTTGGCGACTGCGTCCGGCTTGATGATCGAGAGAGTGCGTTCGATTGCCATCTGTAAAAACTCCAATAAAAAGAAAGGGTTAAGATCACTAATTGAGAATTCAACTAACCTTTAATTTTACCACGAATCACCTTACCCAAGGGATTTCACACCAGTACGTACAATCAATGGCGCAGCCAACCTGACAGCGCCCATCCAGCAACGCACCGCCGTGTTATTCTTTGGGCACTCATTCCGAAGCAATCGAAATTGGAGGCACAACAATGAACCAACCCCTGCAAACTTACGGCACGTCCAGTGAAGCACTGGTTGTGCGCAATCGGGTTCTGCGCAATACCTACTGGCTGCTTGCGCTGTCGATGATTCCGACCATCCTGGGCGCTTGGCTCGGGGTTCAGATCAAGTTTTCATTTTTCCCGGGAAGCCCGTTCATCGGCTTCATGATGTTTCTCGGCATTGCGTTCGGCTTCTTCTATGCGATCGAGAAGACCAAGAATTCCGGCGTAGGTGTGGCCGTCCTGCTCGGCTTTACCTTCTTCATGGGCCTGATGTTGTCGCGCCTGATCGAACACACCCTGCACTTCTCGAACGGGGCGTCGCTAATCATGACAGCCTTCGGCGGCACCGCAAGCATTTTTGCCGGTATGGCAACGATTGCCACTGTCTCCAAGCGCGACTTTTCCGGTCTCGGAAAATGGCTGTTTGCCGGCATGTTGGTGATCCTGGTTGCCGCACTTGCGAATGCATTTCTGCATTTATCCGCGCTTTATCTCGTCGTTTCAGTGCTGGCCATCGTGATTTTTTCCGCTTACATCCTGTTCGATGTTCAGCAGATCATCAATGGCGGTGAAACCAACTACATTTCGGCGACGCTTAACATCTATCTCGATATCTACAATATCTTCAGCAATTTGCTGGCCTTACTAGGCATTTTCGGCGGCGAACGCGATTGAACTCGCCACCTGAAAAAAAGCCGGCCCGTGAGGCCGGCTTTTTTATTTCAGCGCCAGCCGACTCAGCTCAACTCGAATACAGCCATCGACTCTACGTGCGCGGTGTGAGGAAACATGTTCACGACACCAGCCTGCTTCAGGGCATATCCCCCTTGGTGCACAAGGAAACCCGCGTCGCGTGCCAGTGTCGACGGATTGCAGGAGACATAAACAATACGCTTTGGCTTCATTTCGGGATGCGACTCTCCCATGCCGACAATCGCCTGACAGACAGCCATTGCCCCTTCCCGCGGCGGGTCGATCAACATCCGATCGAACTTGCCAAGCGCCACAAAATCTTCCGCCGTCGCCTCGAATAAGTTACGCGAATAAAATGTAGTTTTCTTGTCGAGTCCGTTGACTCGTGCGTTATCGAGCGCACGCTCGGTCAATGCCGTACTGCCTTCGATCCCAACCACTTCACGCGCCTGTGTAGCGATAGGCAATGTGAAATTACCCAGTCCGCAAAACAGGTCCGCGATCCGGTCGTCGGCTTGCGCCTCCAGCAAGCGCAACGCCCGAGCTACCAGAACACGGTTGATATGATGATTGACCTGGGTGAAATCAGTGGGTTTGAACGGCATTCGGACACCAAATTCCGGCAACACATATTGCAACTGAACATCCATTGGATAAAACGGATAAACGGTGTCCGGCCCTTTCGGTTGCAGCCACCACTGAACCCGGTATTCGTCCGCGAATGCCTTCAGCTTCGTTTCGTCATCCGCCGTCAGCGGGGCCATGTTACGCAATACCAGCGCTGTTACCCCCTCTCCCACGGCCAGTTCGATTTGTGGCATTTGCTCAAAGATTGACAGCGACTGGACCAGATGCCGCAACGGCACCAGCATCGCGGACACATGCGGCGGCAGGATTTCGCAGGTTTTCATGTCTGCGATGAACGATGACTTCCGCTCATGAAAACCGACCAGCACCCCGCCTTTTTTCTGGACATTACGTACCGATAAGCGCGCCCGGTAGCGATAGCCCCAGGTCGGTCCGAAAATCGGTCGCATTACCGTTTCGGCACGAACCTTACCCAGGTGCCACAAATTATCTTCCAATACACGCTGCTTGATCGCGACTTGCGCGGATGGCTCCAAATGCTGCATTGCGCATCCGCCGCAGGTGCCAAAATAGGTGCATTTCGGCTTAACCCGCAACGAGGACTCGCGATGCAGCTCAGTAAGGGTTGCCGCTTCCCATTTGGGCTTGCGTCGAAAAGACTGGAAGTTGACCCGCTCGCCCGGAAGCGCTCCCTCGACGAAGATGACTTTTCCTTGGGTACCATCCTCGTTCTGCAAATGGCCAACGCCGCGGCCTTCCATGTCGAGGGACTCGATTTCGATGATTGGGTGCTGCATGGTGATTGAGTGGCCGGAAGTTCATTCCAGCAAGAAAAGTAAAAGACTGGCGGAATTATACGGATTAGCGCGCCGGCTGCCACGCAGCCAGATACTCTTTCCAGTGCTGCCCGTCCAGAGCCGCGAGAGCGGAACGAACCAGTTCGATTTCCGCTTCGTAGGAAGCACGGGTCATGAGACCGCGCATGAGC
This sequence comes from Noviherbaspirillum autotrophicum, assembly GCF_000818395.1. Classification (GTDB taxonomy): domain Bacteria; phylum Pseudomonadota; class Gammaproteobacteria; order Burkholderiales; family Burkholderiaceae_D; genus Noviherbaspirillum; species Noviherbaspirillum autotrophicum. Next base: position 3,828,199 of record NZ_JWJG01000028.1, read on the forward strand.
AGGAAACGGCAATACACCAGATACGTGTTCACCACGTCAGTTTCGCAATAGTCGCGTATCTCACCCAGGCGCCCCTCCTGGAACAAGGTCCACACCTGAGAGCCGTCAACGCCCAGCTTGCCTGGAAAGCCGCACAGCTTGGCCAGGTCGTCGAGCGGCGCGTTGGCACGCCCGGTGTACAGGGCCAGCAAATCCATCAGGTCAAGATGGCGACTGTGATAGCGGCTCAAGTAGTTATTCCACTTGAAGTCGCGATCTTCATCGCCCATTTCCCAATAGCGCGATGCGGTTACACCATTGACCATTGCCCGGTAGTGCAGAACCGGCAGATCGAAACCGCCACCGTTCCACGACACCAGTTGTGGCGTGTACTTGTCGATGATGCGAAAAAAATCGTGGATCAGCTTCTGTTCGCTATCCTGAGGGTTGCCCAGGGATTTCACGCGAAACCCCTCGTCGTCTCGGAAGACGCATGAGATAGCTGCGACACGATGCAGGTGATGCGGCAGGAAGTCCGATCCGCTTTTTTCGCGGCGCGCTGCAAATGCCGCATCTGCGACTTCCGCATCGCTCAAGTCGCGAGGTGAGCCATTCAACGTGCGCAACCCTGGCACATCGGGAATCGTCTCGATGTCGAATACCAGAACGGGAATCACAGCAACGCATCCTTCCCGACACCACGCGCGGTCAATGCGCGCTTGAGCTTGACCAATGCTTCCTGCTGAATCTGCCGTACCCGCTCCCGGGTCACGCTCATCTCCGCTGCCAACTCCTCGAGCGTCGCCGGGTCGTCATTGTCGAGGCCGAATCGGCGAATAATCACGACGCGCTGCTTGTCCGGCAACTTCTTGAGCCAGTCGCGCACCAGGACCGTCATTTCATGGTGCTCGGCGCGCGAGTCAGGGCCATCGTCGAGATCACCCGGCAGCATATCCATCAGGCTTGCCTGCGGATCGTTATCCAGTGGCGCGTCAAGCGAGGTTGCGTGTTCGGAAAGAGCGAGAATATCCTGCACATCCTCGACCGGGCGGTCGACCAGATGCGCGATGTCCTCGGCCGTCGCATCCTTGCCATCATGGTGCTGCGCCTCAAGATGGTATTTCGCGCGCAGGATCTGGTTCAGCTCGCGCACCATATGCACCGGCAGGCGCACCGTGCGCGCCTGGTTCATGATCGCGCGTTCGATACTCTGGCGGATCCACCAGGTCGCATAGGTGGAAAAGCGAAAGCCGCGCTCCGGCTCGAACTTGTCGATCGCGCGCATCAAGCCAAGGTTTCCCTCTTCGATCAGATCGAGCAGCACGACCCCGCGGTTGATGTAATGCTTGGCGATCGATACCACTAGCCGCAGATTGTGCTCGATCATTTTCTGGCGCGCCTCAAAATTACCCTGCTTGGCCAGCGTCGCGTAATGAACTTCCTGGTCCACCGTCAGCAATGGACGCGCGCCGATCTGGTTGAGGTAGTGCTGCGTCGTGTCGGTCGACAATTCGGCCGCCAGAACGGTCTTGAGTTCATCGATCGGGTCGACCGCAGCCGCCACTGCACCGTCCACACGGTCCTCGCCCTCGCCATCATCGATGAGCGCAGCCTCGGCTTCATCACGCGCATTGAGCGAAATGTCATCGGACATATCATCCGAAGCGTCGTCATCGAGAGGATCGTGTGGAATACGGGTCATTAGTATCTAGCGGCTAGGCAGGAATTTTGACGGATCGACGGGTTTTCCCTGTTGACGAATCTCGAAGTGCAGTTTGACGGCATCGCTGTCGGAATTGCCCATTTCTGCAATTTTTTGACCTTTGCTGACGGTTTGATCCTCTTTCACGAAGATGGTTTTGTTATGCGCATACGCCGACAGCAAGTTATTGGAATGTTTGACAATGACCAAATTACCATACCCTCGGATTCCGCTGCCCGCGTACAGAACCTTGCCCGATCCTGCCGCTAGCACCGGTTGCCCGAGCTTGCCGGCAATGTCGATCCCTTTCTTGCCATCGCTAAAGGTTGCGACAATTTTCCCATCTGCAGGCCAAATCCAGGAAAGCCCCTCCTCGTCAGGCAAGGCTGGGACAGGTATCTCCGGCGCCTTTTCAGCCGGCTTATTCGGGTCGACTTTCGCAACAACGGTCGGCGGCACCGTGCCCGGCTGATTTGCGCCTTCCGGCTTTTGCAATTCCGCCAAGGCAGCCTCTGAATAGGGGCGCTTGTCGCCACGTGGCGCCGACTTGTTCGGCACAGTTGCCGAAGACGATACGGACGGTGACAAGGGACGCACCTCGACGCCCGATGAAGTTGCGGCACTGGCAGTTTGCGGGCCGCCTTCGGGCGGCAATACACGCAACACTTGATCGACCTTAATATCGTTCGGGTTCGCAAGGTTATTCCATGTGACGAGATCGCGATAGTGTTGACCAAAGTCCAACGCGATCTGAATCAATGTGTCGCCTCGCCTGACTACGTAATAGCCGCGGCTGTCGGCCTGCTTCGGCGTTGCGGGCGGCTGTACGGCAGTTTTTGCCGCTTCACTTGTTTTGGCGCCGGCTGTGCGGTCAACAACCGGAGCTGGATGGCGCGTCGTGCCGCATGCAGCAAGCAAACCCGGCAGTACCAGCAGGGATACAAAACGTACTTTATTCATTCTCATTCAATTCATTATTCGGGGACCGTGTGGCAGAAAACATGTCATGTCCTGTCGGGACATTCACACAGTGCCGGGTCGCAGCGGAACAAAATGGCATTCTTCCAAGGTAGTATTTGTCCACTCGAACTTACTGACCCGTTCGATAAGCTGCAGCACCTGATGACGCTCGCCTACGGGGGCAACCAGCCTGCCGCCGATATTCATCTGATCCAGCAGGGCCTGCGGAACCTGCAGCCCGGCGGCTGCGAGAATAATGCCATCGAACGGCGCCACTTGCGGAAGCCCAAGCATACCATCACCATAGTGCAAGCGGATATTGGCAATGCGCAGCGGGCGCAGATTTGTCTTGGCCAGTTCATGCAGGGGCTTGATGCGCTCAATGGAATAGACTTCTTTGGCCACAAGCGAAAGCACCGCCGCCTGATAGCCGCATCCGGTACCAATTTCCAGCACGCGATTGAGTTCGCCACCATTGGTGTTGGCACGCAGGATCTCGATCATGCGCGCCACGATATATGGCTGCGATATGGTTTGGTGATGGCCGATTGGCAAGGAAGCGTCGATATACGCCTGGCTGGCCAGCCCGGATTCGACAAACATATGGCGCGGCACCGCTTCCATCGCCGCCAATACCTTGCTATCCCTGACGCCTTGCTTGGCCACGCGTGCGACCATGGCATTTCGTACGGCACCGGAAACTAGCGGAGAGGCAAATGCTGCCCCTGCCGTAACGGGTGAGGGACGTGATACTGAGTTGAGCGGGGAATCTGGCGGTGCGTACGAGCGTACGATAGTATTTTGTGCTGCATTTTGGGTAGCTGTTTGCGGCGTCGCGATCCTGATTGCCGCTGGGGATCCACCGCGTGCAGTGCCAGCCGACTTATCCACCACGGACGACAGCGGCAGTGGAAAGCGTCTGTCTTTTCCCGTCATGGCAAAGCTTTCTGCAGCACGCCCAGCTGCTGCGAGTGAGTCAGATCAATCTGCAGAGGCGTCACCGACACAAACCCGTCCGAAACGGTGCGAAAATCGGTCCCTTCTCCCGCGTCTTTCGCCTTGCCAGCGGGGCCGATCCAGAAAATCTCTCTTCCGTGCGGGTCCAGTGCCTTGATTACCGGCTCAGACTCATGGCGCTTCCCCAACCGCGCGGCACGAATGCCCTTAATCTGTTCGTATGGAAGATTAGGAATGTTAATGTTTAGCAAATAAGGCTTTTGCAGCATGTCGAATCCACGCACGACGATGTCGCGCGCAACGCACGCCGCCGCATCAATATGCGCCCAGCCCTTCTCCGCTTGGGAAAAAGCAATCGCCGGAATACCAAACAAGAAGCCTTCGGTTGCCGCAGCGACTGTGCCGGAGTACAGCGTGTCATCTCCCATGTTTTGCCCTTGATTGATGCCAGATACGACCAGGTCGGGCCGGAATGCCAATCCGCCAGTCAACGCAACGTGCACACAGTCTGACGGCGTGCCGTTGACAAAATAAAATCCGTTATCGGCGCGGTAGACCGACAGCGGACGATCGAGTGTGAGGGAGTTCGAACTTCCGGACCGGTTGCTGTCCGGGGCAACCACGACAACCTCGGCAATGGGACGCAATGCCTCGACCAACGCGATGATTCCCGGGGCAAGATAACCATCGTCGTTACTAACAAGAATTTTCATAAGGCGATTTTAACCGAAGCACATCTCCGCGCTTTCTCCGTTTGCGCAGGGCGTGTGCGATTCATGATTCGCTAGGGTAATGAATGTTGACATTTTGCCGCATAAGCCTAGAATAAAACGATCGTTCTATTTTCTGACCAATAAGAAGGAGACAACATGAAAGCCATCCTCTGCAAGTCTTGGGGATTACCCGAAACCTTAGTTGTAGAGGATCTGCCGGATGTGGTCCCTGGTCCCGGCCAAGTCGCGATCGATGTACAGGCAGCCGGCGTCAACTTCCCGGATGTATTGATCATCCAGGGGAAATACCAATTCAAACCGGAGCTTCCCTTCACCCCGGGCAGCGAACTGGCCGGCATCGTTCGTGCCGTTGGTGAAGGTGTCAGCCATTTGAAGGCAGGCGACAAGGTGCTGGCATTCGTGAGCCAGGGCGCTTTTGCGCAGCAGATCGTCGCGCCCGCCGCCATGGTGATGCCGATGCCGCCTGGCCTCGATTTCGATACAGCCGCTGCTGTCACGCTTACCTACGGCACCTCGCACCATGCGGTGGTCGACCGGGCGCAGCTCAAGGCGGGCGAAACCATGCTGGTTCTGGGCGCGGCTGGCGGCGTCGGACTGGCTGCGATCGAAATCGGCAAAGCACTCGGCGCACGCGTGATCGCAGCTGCCTCCACCGATGAAAAACTCGACGTCTGCAAGGCGCATGGCGCGGACGCGACAATTAACTACACTACCCAGGACTTGCGAGAGGCGATCAAGGCCGCGACCGGAGGCAAGGGTCCGGACGTGATCTACGATCCGGTCGGCGGCGTGTATGCCGAACCGGCATTCCGTTCGATTGCCTGGCGCGGCCGCTACCTGGTAATCGGTTTCGCCAATGGTGAAATTCCGAAACTGCCGCTCAACCTGCCGCTACTGAAAGGCGCATCGCTTGTCGGCGTGTTCTGGGGCGAGTTCGCCAAGCGCGAGCCGAAAGCGAATCAGGCCGCGATGCGTGAATTGATGGGATGGATGGCGGAAGGGAAAATCAAGCCGCATATCTCCGGACGTTATGCACTAGCCGACACGGCACAAGCACTGAACGACATGGCGGCCCGCAAGGTCACCGGCAAAGTCGTGATCCAGCCACAAAGATAATCGGGTAACGAATCCATCCGATCAGTGCGCGCTGTCCCGCAACCCATGGCGGGATACCGCACAGTTTTCGGCGGCTAGAGGCCTTCGGCCAGGGTTTGGTGCACGAAGGCGGAAAGAATCAGGCTGTCTCGGCTTGCCACATCCAGGAACTCGATTCCATGCCTGTAGCCTTCGCCTGCTTCAGCCGGTGCGACCGACCGTAGCGCAACCCTGAGATTCAGAGTTTCATCCTGGTCGGCAGCACGCACCTTGAACCTGATCTGGCCTTCTTCTCCCTTGTTGCCCAATACCTGTTTGCTGACGGCGGATGCACCGCCGACGCTGATATCGGTCAGGGTCAGGTCTGCATCGCGAGCTGGCTGTCCCAGCGAAAGCGCGGCAACGAGCTTTACCTGAACCCGCACTCCGCGTCGCACCACCGTGCAACGCAGCTCTTTCGGATACGACAGATGCAGGTAAGGATACGGGACGTGCACTGACTTCAGTGCGACCGCAATGAACGCATAGGCCTTCTTGCCAGAAAACGCCCTCACCACGAAAGTCTGCCCGTCGCGCACGAATTCAAGCTTGCCGTCGACCATCGGCGACGTGACGAATATCGACTTGTTCTTGACGAAACCGATCAATTGGACCGAGTAACGGGTGTTGGTGTTATCCACCTGCTGCAGGTAAAGCGTCTCGCCGACGTGCCAGCGCACGTCATCCATGGCGACGATGATTTCCTTGTTGCTGCTCGTATCCTCCGGTGGCGGCGTATCCACCGGCTTGCGTGCGGCCTTGACCAAAACGGTCTCTTTCGGCCGGGCCGGCGGCATTCCCTGTCCCCAGCCGTAATCCTTGATGAAACCATGCTGAATCAGCCCGTCAAGCTGGCTGCGGCTCTCGATCACGCAGCCGGATGCCAGCAGCAGATTGCCTTGCCCGTCGTAGATCGCTCTCGGCAACGGCTTGCCGATCGCGATGTCGCCCATGCGCACCGGTACGAGTGAAATGGCAGATTCGGACATGTAACCTCTTCTAAGGCCAAAGCGAAACGATGAAATTCAGTATCCGGCAGCCTGTTGCAGACACTATGTCAACAACAGTATAGCGGGTAACTAGCTGATTTTGACATGCCGTCGATGCACCTCAAGCATCGCGTCGTGCCTACTGCCCGTTATTGTCATCGTCCTGCGAAGGCTCGAAGAATGCGCGCGCTACGGCAGCATCGCGGGTACGCCTGAACGGCGGCAGACTTTGCCAGATGCGGCGACCATATGGCTTGGAAATCAGGCGCGGATCGCAGATCATTAATACTCCGCGGTCGGTTTCGTCGCGGATCAGACGTCCCGCCCCCTGCTTCAGGTTGATGATGGTCTCTGGCAGCTGGTGATGCACAAAGCCGTTCAAGCCCTTCCGCTCCAGCGCCTCGATCCGGGCAGCCAGTACCGGGTCGTCCGGCGGCGCAAAAGGAAGCTTATCGATGATTACGAGCGACAGCGCGTCGCCGCGTACATCCACCCCCTCCCAGAAGCTCTGGCTGCCGATCAGGACCGCATTTCCCGCGGCGCGAAAGCGATCCAGCAACTCGGTACGCCCAGCCTCGCCCTGCACCATCAACGGAAATGGCAGGTTGCGCTTCGCGAACTCTTCCCGCAAACGCTCAGCCGCACGATTTACTGCGCGTATTGTCGTGCAGAGCAGGAAAGCCCGGCCGCCGGCCGCTTCGATCATGGGCAGAGCCGCCTCGATGACGGCATCCGTATACTCGAAGGAATTGGGTTGCGGCAGATTTTCCGGCACATACAGCAACCCCTGGCGGCCGTAATCAAACGGGCTGGGCCAGGATTGCGCCTTCTCATTCCACAGCCCCATTTGAGAGGCATAGTGATTGAAGTCGTTCTTCACCGCGAGAGTGGCAGACGTGAATATCCAGGCACGCGGCGAACCTTCGCGCTGCTTGCTGAAAATCGGCGCGATCGACAAAGGCGTCTGGTGTAGCTGCAAGGAAGATGAAAACGCTTCCACCCAGAGGACACGCTCCTGCTCGTCCGGAACTTTGCCGCCTCCGTCTTGTGCAGGCGCACTCCAGCGCTCGAGCCGGGTGGCGAGTTCGACGGCACGCGTGCGGCATTGCTCGATCGTTTCCGCTCGCTCTGCCTGATTTTCCAGAACTGCAGTCATGCCCTGCAATTCCTCCTTCAATGTTTCAAGCGCGGGGAAGAAAGCGCTGGACGGCGCTATCTGATTGACCGCCAGGCGCACCACGTCCTGCGGGAATGCGAGCCGCAGATCGCGCGCGGCGCGCTCCACCGGCGCCACCACCTTCGCCCACTCGGCGCCATCGCGCGCATGGGCCAGCCCTTCGGCCAGCACGTCCCGGCACAGCTCCAACACCTGCGATGTCGACACGCTCTCGCCGAAAAACAGCGTCGCCGTCTCCGGCAGCTGATGGGCTTCGTCGAAAATGATGGTGTTCGCCGACGGCAGCAACTCGGCAACACCGGTATCCTTTAACGCGACATCGGCAAAAAACAAATGATGGTTGACCACTACCACGTCGGCCTGCTGCGCCTCCTTGCGCGCCTTCATCACAAAGCAGTCCTGGTAGTACTGGCACTCGGCACCGAGACAGGTGTCGCGGGTCGACGTCACCAGGTTCCAGACCGGCGCCGATTCCGGCACTTTCGATAATTCCGCCTTGTCGCCCGAGGTAGTTGTCTTGATGAAGCGAGAGATTTCGCGGAGATAACCGACATCCTCGCGCGAAGTCAGCCTGCCATTCTGCAGTGTGCGCTCAAGGTGAAAATGGCAGACATAGTTGGCCCGCCCTTTCAGCAGGGCGACTGACACCGGCGCACTGAGCGCCTTGCGCACTGTCGGAATGTCACGCAGGTAAAGCTGATCCTGCAGATTCTTGGTGCCAGTCGACAGAATCACCTTCCCCCCCCACAGCAGCGCGGGGACGAGGTAAGCGAACGTCTTGCCGGTGCCGGTACCGGCTTCGGCAATCAATGTCTGACGTTGCGCCACCGCTTGCGCGATGGCCTTGGCCATTTCGGTCTGTGACTGACGCGGGCGAAAGCCGGCGACAGTCTGGCTCAACGAGCCCGACGCATCAAACAGCTGCTCGATATCGGCATCATGCTCGCCCAATACGGGCGATGAATCGGAATGTTCTGTCAAAGCGGAGCGAGGTGGGCAATGCCATTACCCGTGCCCAAAAAGATTAAGCGGGAATATCAGGAACCAGTTGCATTTTCAGCAAGGTGATATGATCCTTCAGCTGAAGCTTCCGTTTTTTCAGGCGGCGTAACTGAAGCTCGTCATGCCTGCCATCGCGGTTCAACAGTTCGATGACGGCATCCAGATCACGATGCTCAACTTCCAGCTCGATAATTCGACGCTGTATATCTTCGGATGGGATCATGGTCTGTTCTGGCGAATGCTATGAAGTATATTGTAAGAGTGAATAGCGTGCCCGGCTAGCGTGCCGACATGATTTCAATGCCACAAAACAACTGATTTCTAGCCAATATGTAAGATTTTGCAAGAGCATCCGATTGCGCGCCGCCAGCGGAAGAAAGATAACAAAGGTCATCAGACTGCCAGGCAGAAATGTAACAAAGGCTGACAAATCCAAAGATGATATTTTCCACATGCCATAATTTCTCGCAGCAAAGCAGTTTAATCTACCCAGACCTATGAGCCAATACAAGATCGAAGCTGGTACAGGTCAACATATCGGCGACCGCAAGGAACAACAGGACCGCGTCGCCCTGTTTGCAGCGCCGCGCGCACCGGGCTATGTAATGGCGGTAGTGGCGGACGGCATGGGGGGATTGAGCGGCGGCGCACTCGCAGCCGAGCAGGTTATCCGCACCGCGAAACACGCATTTGATCTGTTTTCGCCGCAGACCGACGATGTCGAAAAGATGCTGGTTGCGATTGCGCAGGAAGCGCACACGGTCATCAGGCTGACCGCCATTTCATCCGAGAAGGAACCTCACAGCACGATCGTCATTCTGGTCGTGACACCCGAACGGACGGCATTCTGGGCCCATGTTGGCGACTCGCGGCTGTATCGCTTCTCCGGTCCGAACTTTGCCGAACGCACGATCGACCATTCATATGTGGAGCGCCTGGTCAAAGCAGGCAAGATGCAGCGTGAAGAAGCGCAAAACCATCACCTGTCCAATGTCCTGGTCAGCGCGCTCGGCGCCGGAGAAAATCCGCCCGAGGTGACGCTGGGGCGATATGCCGGGCTTCGTGCAGGCGATGCCTTTTTACTCTGCACCGACGGACTCTGGCACTATTTTTCAGAAATCGAACTGGGTGCCGCGATCGCAATGAACTCACCGCGGCAGGCATCGGAAATGTTGATCGGCAAAGCGCGCGAGCGTGCTGCCGGCAGCTCTGCCGACAACTGCACCTTGGCTGTCGTGAAATTCGTCGAGCAGCCGAAGGAAGTCAAGACCTACAGCGCGCAAAAAATGCGCCGCGCCGTATAACGGCACCTGCCCAGGCCAAGCGGCCGGACGCAGTCGTCGCGGCTTCCTCGCCCCTTGTTACCGAGTTGCCGGGGGGGTTGCACGCTGCTGTGCCTCCCTTTCTTTTTCCGCCTTCCTTCGTTCAACTTCCTGTTGATGCGCTTGCGCGGCCTGCACCTTTTTCTGATATTCGGCGATATTGTTTGCACGCTTTTGCGCATTGGCCGCCTCGTCGGCTTCTATGCGCCTGAGCTTTTCCTGGTGCCGTGCCTGGCGGTCGGAGGATCTCGCTTCAGCTTGGACCGCTTTCTCGGCATTCTGTCGCGGTTCAGCCTGGGCTCGCGGCTGCGCAGCGCGCTCATCCTGCTGGCGCATGCGCTCCTGCCGTTCCTTCTCGTCCTGTACACGCTTTTCTTCCAGCGCCCGGTCGCGCTCAATGACGCGTTCGCGGCGCTTGAATGCATTTGCTTCGACTTCGACTGCCTTCAGCCCCTCCAGCGCCGCGCGCCGCTGTTCTCGGGCGCCCTCTTCACAGGACGAGGCGAAAAAGCGGGATAGGCATGCGTTTTTCTCCGCCAAAAAGCGCTGTTCAACCTCCGCCCGCTCCTTGGCTGCATCGACAAGAGCCTGTTCGGCCGCTTCGACGGAGCGGATGGAGCCGGAAGGATAACGTGCTGCGACACTTGCGCTTTCGGCGGACTGCGCCGAGACACCCTGAGCAAGGAGCACTACGGAAAAGAACGCGATCCGTGCGTGACGTGCGCCTGTTTTCTTTCGCTTATCTGAAGTCATATCACCCCTTACGCAATGGAGCCGGCGACATCGCGCCGTTCGCTTTCCATATACTCCGAAGACTGCATTTCGATAATGCGCGACACCGTGCGATGGAATTCATTGGACAGCGTGCCTTCCGTATAAAGCTCATGCGGCTCCACTTCGGCCGACATCAGCAGCTTCACCTTATGGTCGTACAAGACATCGATCAGCCAGGTAAAGCGTCGCGCTTCGGACGACATGGCGGCCGACATGCGCGGCACGCCAGACAGGATCACCGTGTGAAACTGGCTGGCGATCTCCAGGTAATCGTTTTGCGAGCGGGGGCCGCCGCACAGGGTATGAAAATCGAACCAGATTACGCCGCCCGCCCGGCGCAGCGACCGGATCTCGCGCTTTTCAATATGGATGCGCGGGTCTTCGTCGGTAGTTTCCGCAATTCGCGCAAATGCGCTGCGCAAGGCATGGTCCGCTTCCGCGCTCAGTGGCGTGTGGTATGCCTCGACCAGTTCCAGCGCCCTCTTGCGGTAATCCAGACCAGCATCGACATTCAGCACATCGAGCTTTTCCTTCAGTAGCGCGATAGCGGGAAGAATCCGGTCCCGATGCAAGCCGTCCGGGTACAACGCGTCGGGCACATAGTTCGAGGTCATGACGAACGATACGCCATTTTCAAACAGTGCCTTCAGGAGGTTGTACAAGATCATCGCATCGGCAATGTCCGATACGTGAAACTCGTCAAAGCAGATCAGCCGGTATTTTTTCGCGATACGCCGCGCAACCTCGTCGAGCGGGTCGGCGACACCCTTGAGATCATCCAGCTGCCGGTGCACGCCGCGCATGAATTCATGGAAATGCAAGCGCGTCTTGCGCACCACCGGCACCACCGAAAAAAAGCTGTCCATCAAAAACGACTTGCCGCGGCCCACGCCACCCCACATATAGACGCCCCGCGGCACATCCGGCCGGCTGATCAGCCGTTTCAGCCGGCTCGCTCGATGCGACTTGTACCCGACCCAATCGTCGAACGCCTGCTGCAGGCGATCGATCGCGCTGCGCTGTGCTGCATCTGCCGTGTAACCGCGCTGTGCCAGCGCGTGTTCGTAGAACTCCCTGACGTTCATATCTTTTCTATCATCCGTTCCTGCCGCCGATCACTGCGATGCCTCGAGGGCACGAAAAAATGGGCGAGACAGGCTCGCCCATACTGATTGATTAGCACAATTAGTGCCGGGCAAATTGTAAATTATGCCCGTTTTGCGACATTCCGGCCCGCACGCAACTTACTGCGGATTTAACTCCACCGACACGCGCGACGGATATCCACCGCCGCCCAGCCTGATCGGGAAGTTCAAGCCGACGCCGACGCCGACATTGCCACTGCCGCCGCCAACACCGACGCCCATGCTCGATCCGACCGGGCTGGACGGCTTGAGGATCAGCTCGGAGGTGCGATAGCCGGCCTTGTTACACACTACGCGCAGGTCTCCGCCGGCACTTTCAATCGGCACCGTGGCAGGGGTGACGACATTCCAGCTTGCGCCGCCAGTGCTGACAGTGCAGTTGGCCCCGACCACTGCCTGCCCACGCGATACGGTCTCAACCGCCAGGCCGCCGTGCCCGCCCGATCCTGTGCTCGCGCACGCAGCGAGCGCAATCGCCAGTAACAGGATCAGGTGAGGCATGCCTTACTCCTTAGAAGTTGAGCGAACGCTTGTCGACAGCCAGCGCGGCTTCCTTGGTCGCCTCGGACAACGACGGGTGCGCGTGGCAAATGCGCGCGATGTCTTCCGACGATGCGCGGAATTCCATCGCCACAACCGCTTCCGAAATCAGCTCGGAAGCCATCGGTCCGATGATGTGCACGCCGAGGATTTCATCGGTTTTAGCATCAGCCAGGAATTTCACCATGCCGTTGGTATCGCCGAGTGCACGGGCGCGGCCATTGGCCATGAACGGGAAGGTGCCGGCCTTGTAAGCGACGCCCTCCGCCTTCAACTGCTGCTCGGTCTTGCCAACCCATGCAATTTCCGGCGATGTATATATGACCCAGGGTATTGTATTGAAGTTCACATGCCCGTGTTGTCCTGCAATACGCTCGGCAACTGCCACGCCCTCTTCTTCCGCCTTGTGGGCCAGCATCGGGCCGCGCACCACGTCGCCCACTGCCCATACGTTCGGCAGATTGGTCTTGCAGTCGCCGTCGACCGCGATGAAGCCGCGCTCGTCGAGCTTCAGGCCAACGCCTTCCGCGTTCAGGCCGATGGTGTTCGGCACCCGGCCGATCGATACGATCAGCTTGTCGAATACGGCCTTTTGCGCATTGCCCTTGTCATCGGCATACTCGACCGTGACATCCTTTTTGCCGGCAGTGATCGCGCCGATCTTCACGCCGAGGCTGATTGCCAGGCCCTGCTTGGCGAACAGCTTGTGCGCTTCCTTGGCGATCTGCTCGTCGACAGCGCCGAGGAAGGTCGGCAGCGCTTCCAGCACGGTCACTTCCGCACCGAGGCGGCGCCATACGCTACCCATTTCCAGACCGATCACGCCGGCGCCGATCACGCCAAGCTTCTTCGGTACAGCGTCGATTGCCAGTGCGCCAGTATTGGAGAGAATCAACTTTTCATCGAACGGCGCATTCGGCAACGCACGCGGATTGGAGCCGGTTGCAACGATAATCTGCTTGCCGGTAATCGTTTCCTCGGACGCACCGGCCACGTTGATTTCATAGCCGTTAGCATCGCCTTTCACGAACGAACCGCGGCCGTGGAAGAACGTGACTTTGTTCTTCTTGAACAGGTACAGGATGCCGTCGTTGTTCTGTTTGACGATCGTGTTCTTGCGGGCGATCATCTGGCCGACATTCATCGCCAAGCCCTTGACCTCGATCCCGTGATCAGCAAACGCGTGCCCTGCGTGTTCGTAATGCTCGGACGATTGCAGTAGCGCCTTGGAAGGAATACAGCCGACGTTGGTGCAGGTGCCGCCCGGGGCGGGACCATTCTTCTCATTTTTCCACTCATCGATACATGCAGTGGAAAAACCCAGTTGTGCAGCGCGAATCGCCGCGATATAGCCACCGGGACCGCCACCGATGACAACCACATCGAAATTCTTAGACATGTTCTTAACCTTTTTTCGCAGAATGGACTGCGACCACGGAACAGGATCGCTGCTCCGTGGCCGCTACGCGTGATTCCTTACAGATCCAGCAGCAGACGTGCCGGGTCTTCCAGCGCTTCCTTCATCGCGACCAGGCCAAGCACAGCTTCGCGGCCGTCGATGATGCGGTGGTCGTAGGACATCGCCAGATAGTTCATCGGGCGAATCACGATCTGGCCGTTTTCGACAACAGCACGGTCCTTGGTGGCATGCACGCCGAGAATGGCGGATTGCGGCGGGTTGATGATCGGGGTGGACAGCATGGAACCGAACGTGCCGCCGTTAGAGATCGAGAAGGTGCCGCCGGTGAGTTCATCCAGCGTCAGCTTGCCGTCTTTAGCCTTGGCACCGAACTCGGCAATCTTCTTCTCGATATCGGCAATCGTCATTTGATCCGCATCGCGCAGAATCGGCACGACCAGGCCACGCGGCGAGCCTACGGCGATGCCAATGTCGAAGTAGCCGTGATAGACGATGTCATTGCCGTCGACCGATGCATTGATGATCGGGTATTTTTTCAGTGCGGCGACTGCTGCCTTGACGAAGAACGACATGAAGCCAAGCTTGACGCCGTGCTCCTTCTCGAACTTGTCCTTGTACTTGTTGCGCAGGTCGATCACCGGCTGCATGTTCACTTCATTGAACGTGGTCAGGATCGCGTTGGTCGATTGCGACTGCACCAGGCGCTCGGCGATACGGGCGCGCAGGCGGCTCATCGGCACGCGCTCTTCCGGACGGTTTGCCAGGTTCAGGCCGACCGGAGCGGCGACCTGTTGCAGTGCCGGCTTAGCGGCAGCAGCAGGAGCCGGCGCAGCGGCGGGTGCAGGCTTCTTATCCAGAGCGGTGATCACGTCACCCTTGGTCACGCGGCCATCCTTGCCGGTGCCGGCGACTTGAGAGGCGGACATGTTATTGTCGGCCAACATCTTGGCGGCAGCCGGCATCGCGATGCTTGCTGCGCTTGCTGCCGGTGCGGCAGCGGCGACCGGAGCAGCGGCCGCAGCCGGAGCGGCAGCAGCGGCGGGTGCAGCAGCAGCGCCTGCCTTGGCCTCGGTATCGATCTTGGCGATCACTTCGCCGGCAACGACGGTGCTGCCGTCACCCTTGATGACTTCGACGATGACGCCAGCGTCCGGCGCAGGCAGCTCAAGCACGACTTTGTCGGTTTCGATATCGATCAGGTTTTCATCGCGGGCGACAGCTTCGCCCACTTTCTTGTGCCATTGCAGCAGGGTCGCTTCGGCGACGGATTCCGACAGTTGCGGAACTTTCACTTCAAGAATTGCCATGTAACTCTCCGTTTCGGGTTGTTCGTTCGGCGCGCCAGCTTCTAGCGCGCCGTCGGGTCTTTACTTAGTCAGCACGAAGCCCTTGAGCTTCGAAAACGCGGTGTCGATCAATGCCTTCTGCTGCGCATAGTGCTTGTCGTAGTAACCGACAGCAGGCGATGCGCTGGCCGGACGGCCTGCGTAGGCGAGCTTCTGGCCATCTTCGAGGTTTTCAAAGATGTTGTGCTGGATCTGGAACCACGGGCCCTGGTTCTGCGGCTCGTCCTGCGCCCACACCAGTTCCGTGAAGTTCGGGAACTTGCGCAGTTCGGCATTGAACGCCTTGTGCGGGAACGGATACAGCTGCTCGACGCGGATGATCGCGACGTCGGATGCGCCACGCTCCTTGCGTGCATTGACCAGGTCGTAGTACACCTTGCCGGAGCAAGCCAGCACGCGCTTGACCTTCTTCGGATCGATCTTGTCGTCCACTTCGCCGATCACTGTCTGGAACGAGCCCTTCGCAAGTTCGGACAGCGGCGAGCCGGCATCCTTGTTACGCAACAGCGACTTCGGCGTCGCGATGACCAGCGGCTTGCGGAACAGGCGGATCATCTGGCGGCGCAGCAGGTGGAAAATCTGCGCGGCGGTTGTCGGCTGCACCACTTGCATGTTGTTGTCGGCGCACAGTTGCAGGTAACGCTCGAGACGCGCGGACGAGTGCTCCGGACCCTGACCTTCATAGCCGTGCGGCAGCATCATCACCAAGCCGGAGGCGCGGCCCCACTTCACTTCACCGGAGCTGATGAACTGGTCGATCACGACTTGCGCACCGTTGGCGAAGTCGCCGAATTGCGCTTCCCAGATCGTTAGCGTGTTCGGCTCGGCGGTCGAATAACCGTATTCGAAACCGAGTACGGCTTCTTCGGACAGCACCGAGTCGATGACGGTGAACGGCGCCTGGTTTTCCGACACGTTCTGCAGCGGAATGTAGGTACCGGCATCCCAGCGCTCGCGCTTCTGGTCATGCAGCACTGCGTGGCGATGCACGAAGGTGCCACGGCCGGCGTCCTGGCCGGTGAGGCGAACCGCATAACCGGAAGCGACCAACGACGCGTAAGCCAGATGCTCGCCCATGCCCCAGTCGAGGTTCAATTCGCCCTGTCCCATTGCAGCACGGTCGGCAAGGACTTTCTCAACTAGCGGATGCAGCTTGAAGTTTTCCGGAACGCTGGTGATGCGCGATGCAAGACGCTTCAATTCCGCCATTGGCACCGCAGTGTCAGCCGCATCGGTCCACTTGCGGTTGAGGAACGGCATCCAGTCAACTGCGTACTTGCTCTTGAAGTTGGAGATGACCGGGTCCACGGTATGTTTGCCGGCATCCATCGCATCGCGGTAGGCCTTGACCATCGCGTCGCCAGCATCGGCGGGAATCGTGCCTTGTGCGGCCAGCTTGTCTGCGTACAGCTTGCGCGTGCCCGGATGCTGGCCGATCTTCTTGTACATCAGCGGCTGCGTCAGCGCCGGCGTATCCTGCTCGTTGTGGCCGAGTTTGCGGAAGCAGATGATATCAACGACCACGTCCTTCTTGAACTCGAGGCGGAAATCAAGAGCGATCTGGGTTGCCAGTACGACGGCTTCCGGATCGTCGCCGTTCACATGCAGAACTGGCGCTTCGATCATCTTCACCACGTCGGAGCAATACAGCGTCGAACGCGTGTCGCGCGGATCGGAGGTGGTGAAGCCGATCTGGTTGTTGATCACGATATGAACCGTGCCGCCGGTGCCGTAGCCACGAGTTTGTGCAAGGTTCAGGGTTTCCATCACCACGCCTTGGCCAGCGAATGCAGCGTCGCCGTGCACCAGGATCGGCATGACTTGCGAGCCGTCCTTGTCGCCGCGGCGTTCCATGCGCGCCTTGACCGAGCCTTCGACGACCGGATTGACGATCTCGAGGTGCGACGGGTTGAATGCGAGCGACAGGTGAATCGGACCAGCCGGGGTGGAAATATCGGACGAGAAGCCCTGGTGATATTTCACGTCGCCTGCCGGCAGATCGTCTGCGTGACGGCCTTCGAATTCGGCAAACAGATCCTGCGGCATCTTGCCCAGCGTGTTCACCAGCACGTTCAGACGACCGCGGTGCGCCATACCGATCACGATTTCCTGAATGCCTTTTTCGCCGGCACGCTGGATGGTTTCGTCAAGCGAGGCGATGAAGCTTTCGCCGCCCTCAAGCGAGAAACGCTTCTGGCCTACGTAACGGGTGTGCAGATAGCGCTCGAGACCCTCCGCTGCCGTCAAGCGGTCAAGGATGTGCTTCTTTTTCTCTGCCGAGAAGTTCGGGGTCGAACGTACCGACTCAAGGCGCTCCTGCATCCAGCGCTTCTGCGCCGGGTCGCTCATGTACATGAACTCGGCGCCGATCGAACGGCAATAAGTGTCACGCAGTGACTGGAGCAGGTCACGCAGCGAAGCGGTTTCAGGACCGAAATATGTGTTGCTGATATTGAACACGATATCCATGTCGGCGTCGGTGAAACCGTAGAAGCTCGGCTCGAGCTCTGGGATATTCGGGCGTTCCTGGCGTTGCAGCGGATCGAGGTTGGCCCAGCGGTTACCGAGGAAGCGGTGCGCCGCGATCAATTGTGTTGCGGCCACGCGCTTGCGGCCCATTTCAACGTCTGCCGTCGCAGTGACGGTGCGAATCGGGCCTTGCTTGGCGCGTTCGGCGAACGAGGCGATTACCGGAGCATGCGCGACGTCCGGCTTGTTGGAGCCATCGACTGCGGGAACATGCTGCATGGCGTCGAAATAAGCGCGCCAGTTATCGGGTACGGAGCCGGGATTGTTGAGGTACGCCTCGTACAGTTCTTCGACGTACGGCGCGTTACCTCCAAACAGATAAGAGTTGGAGAAGTACTGCTGCATCATCTTGCTCACCTTTCTTCGCGTTTCGCGAGATTAGCGGGTTAATTTAACCTTCCGCGACACGGCCTGACCGATTAGCGGATTGCACATCAAGTTGTGGGGGGAAGGGCTACGTGACCTGAGGTGTTACCAATTTTTTGGAATCGCTAGCATAGCATAATTATTTGCACCAAGAAAAAAGCGAGCCGCTTGGGCTCGCTTTTTTTAGGGCAATGTTTTGCAACCACCTCGAGATTAGCCGCGCTTGCTCATCGGCAGTACATCGCGCTTCGGGGAGCCGACGAACAGCTGACGCGGACGGCCGATCTTCTGCTCCGGATCGGAGATCATCTCGTTCCACTGAGCGATCCAGCCGACGGTACGCGCCATCGCGAAGATACCGGTGAACAGCGAAACCGGGATGCCGAGTGCGCGCTGAACGATACCGGAGTAGAAGTCGACGTTCGGGTAGAGCTTGCGCTGCACGAAGTAATCGTCTTCCAGCGCGATCTTTTCCAGCGCCATCGCCAGCTTGAACAGCGGATCGTCATGCAGGCCCAGTTCGTTCAGAACTTCATGGCAGGTTTCGCGCATCAGCTTGGCGCGCGGGTCGTAGTTCTTGTACACGCGGTGGCCGAAGCCCATCAGCTTGACGTTCGAGTTCTTGTCCTTGACCTTGGCGATGAACTCGCCGATGCGCTCGACGCCACCCTGCTTCTGGATGTCTTCCAGCATGTTCAGTGCAGCTTCGTTCGCGCCACCGTGCGCCGGGCCCCACAGGCAAGCGATACCGGCGGCGATACACGCAAACGGATTGGCGCCGGAGGAACCTGCCAGACGCACGGTCGAGGTCGATGCGTTCTGCTCGTGATCAGCGTGCAGGATCAGGATGCGATCGAGCGCGCGCACCAACACATCATTAACCTTGTATTCGGCGCACGGAGTTGCAAACATCATGCGCATGAAGTTGGCGCTGTACGACAGGTCGTTGCGCGGATACACGAACGGCTGACCGACCGAATACTTGTATGCCATTGCGACCAGCGTCGGCAGCTTGGCGATCAGGCGGATCGCCGACACTTCGCGGTGATGCGGATCATTGATGTCGAGCGAATCATGGTAGAAGGACGACAATGCACCGACGGTACCAACCAGAACCGACATCGGGTGTGCATCGCGGCGGAAACCACGGAAGAAAAATTGCATCTGCTCGTGAACCATCGTGTGATTGGTCACGGTGTTGACAAATTTTTCCTTTTGCGCTGCGTTCGGCAGTTCGCCATTCAGCAGCAAGTAGCAGGTTTCGAGGAAGTCGCAGTTAACTGCAAGTTGCTCAATCGGATAGCCACGATACAGCAACTCGCCCTTGTCGCCGTCGATGTAAGTGATCGACGAGTTGCAGGCTGCCGTCGACATGAACCCCGGGTCATAGGTGAACTTGCCGGTCGCGCCGTACAGCTTGCGGATGTCGATGACGTCCGGGCCGATCGAGCCTTTGTAGATGGGAAGTTCCAACGACGGGGAGCCGTCGGAGAACGACAGAGTTGCTTTGGTATCAGAGTTGGTCATGGCTCTTCCTTCAAATGAGGAGGGGTGAGTCGATAGGTAAAAAAAAACGAAAAACAAAAAACCGATGATGATGCCTGTTTCAGGCGGCGCGTATTCTTACGAGGAGCGCATGGATATGAGGCAAATCCACATCGCCGCTCGGCTCCTTGCGCGCTAGAAGCAAGTCCATCAATTCGTTATCCGCCAGATCCATCAACCGCGAAAATGCGTCAACCTCTTCATCGGTCAGACTGGCTTCGTGCGCATCAAGAAAACGCGTCACGATCAGATCGTTTTCGAGCAGACCGCGGCGCGCGCGCCAGCGCAGACGAGCTCGCTTGACCGGGTCAGCTTGATGGGTAATAGACATAAATCCTCATTCGCTTTATTTCGTTTGCCCTCATACAGAGGAAGGCAAAGGAAATAAGGCGGAAGCAGTATGCTCTTCCGCCCTTGCGCGGCACTTACACCGTACGGCGCACCATCAATTCCTTGATCTTGCCGATCGCGCGCGTCGGGTTCAAGCCCTTCGGGCAGACATCGACGCAGTTCATGATCGTGTGGCAACGGAACAGACGATATGGGTCTTCCAGGTTATCCAAACGCTCGTTGGTCGCCTGATCACGGCTGTCCGCGATGAAGCGGTAAGCTTGCAGCAGGCCAGCCGGGCCGACGAATTTATCCGGGTTCCACCAGAATGACGGGCAGGACGTCGAGCAGCAAGCGCACAGGATACACTCATACAGACCATCGAGCTCTTCACGCTCTTCCGGCGACTGCAGACGCTCTTTCTCCGGAGGAATCGTGTCATTGATCAGGTATGGCTTGATCGAGTGGTACTGCTTGAAGAACTGGGTCATGTCCACGATCAGATCGCGGATGACTGGCAGGCCGGGCAGCGGGCGCAGCACGATCGGCTCGGTCAGTTCGTTCAGGTTGGTGGTGCATGCCAGCCCGTTCTTGCCATTGATATTCATCGCATCCGAGCCGCATACGCCTTCACGGCAGGAGCGGCGCAGCGCCAGCGAATCATCCACATCGGCCTTGATGCGCTGCAGCGCGTCCAGCAGCATCTTGTCGGTATCCTGCAGGGTCACCGTCAGATCCTGCATGTACGGCTTTTCATCCTTGTCCGGATCGTAACGGTAAATTTGAAATTTGAGAGTACGTGCCATGTTCTTACCTTAGAAAGTACGTGCTTTAGGCTGGAAGGTTTCCACGGTCAGCGGCTTGGTGGTGACCGGCTTGTAGTCGAGGCGATTGCCTTCGGAGAACCACAGCGTATGCTTCATCCAGTTGACGTCGTCGCGCTTCTCGTAGTCGCGATGCGCGTGGGCGCCGCGCGATTCCTTGCGAGCAACGGCAGACGTAATGGTTGCCTTGGCGGTTTCGATCAGGTTGTCAAGCTCCAGCGCTTCGACACGTGCCGTATTGAATACCTTCGACTTGTCCTTGAACGCCACGTGCTTGCGACGCTCATCCAGCTCCATGATTTTCTTGTAGCCGGTTTCCAGCAGTTCGTCGGTACGGAACACGCCGCAGTATTGCTGCATGGTCGAGCGAATCGCATTGGCGACGTCCTGCACGCGCTCGGAACCAGTGCTGGTTTCTAGACGAGCCAGGCGCGACAGCGCGAGCTCGGCAGCATCCGCCGGCAACGGTTTGTGATTCTTCTGCTTCAGGTTTTGCGCAACGATATGGTTGCCCGCGGCACGGCCGAATACCACCAGGTCGAGCAGCGAGTTGGTGCCGAGACGGTTCGCGCCATGCACGGAGACGCAAGCGCATTCGCCGATTGCATACATGCCGTTGACGACTTCCTTCGGATTGCCATTCTTCGGCGCAACAACTTGACCATTGATATTGGTCGGGATGCCGCCCATCTGATAATGAATGGTCGGCACGACAGGAATCGGCTCCTTGGTCGCATCGACGTTGGCGAACTTGTGACCGATTTCCAGAATCGACGGCAGGCGCTTCTTGATGGTGTCGGCGCCGATATGGCGCAGATCCAGCAGAACGTGATCCTTGTTCGGACCACAGCCGCGGCCTTCCTTGATTTCCTGGTCCATCGAACGCGACACGAAGTCACGCGGCGCCAGATCCTTCAGCGTCGGCGCATAGCGTTCCATGAAGCGCTCGCCATTGGCATTGATCAGGATGCCGCCCTCACCACGCACACCTTCGGTAATCAGCACGCCTGCGCCGGACACGCCGGTCGGGTGGAACTGCCAGAACTCCATGTCCTGCAGCGGCAGGCCGGCACGTGCCGCCATGCCCATGCCGTCACCGGTATTGATGAAGGCATTGGTTGAGGCAGCGAAAATACGTCCTGCCCCGCCGGTGGCGAACAGCGTGGTCTTAGCTTCGAGAATCATTACGTCGCCAGTTTCCATTTCCAGCGCAACGACACCGAGGATGTCCCCGTCCGCGTCGCGGATCAGGTCGATTGCCATCCACTCGACGAAGAAGTGGGTCTTGGCACGCACGTTACGCTGATACAGCGTGTGCAGCAGTGCATGGCCGGTACGGTCGGCGGCGGCGCAAGCGCGTTGCACCGGCTTTTCACCGAAGTTGGCGGTATGACCACCGAACGGACGCTGGTAAATCGTGCCATCCGGATTGCGGTCGAACGGCATACCGAAGTGCTCAAGCTCATACACGACCTTCGGAGCTTCGCGGCACATGAATTCGATGGCATCCTGGTCGCCCAGATAGTCGCCACCCTTGACGGTGTCGAACATGTGCCAGTACCAGTTGTCCTCGGACATGTTGCCGAGCGAAGCACCGATGCCGCCCTGCGCCGCCACCGTATGCGAACGGGTCGGAAAAACCTTAGACAACACGGCGACGTTCAGGCCGGCTTCGGCCAATTGCAGTGATGCGCGCATGCCGGAACCGCCAGCGCCGACGATTACTGCATCAAAACGACGAACAGGAATAGATTGTTTGATTGCTGCCACGATTACACTCTCCAGATAATCTGCGCCGCCCAGCCAGCGCAACCGACCAGCCACAGGAGTGTGGCAACTTGGAATACGAGTCGCAGTGCGACGGACTTGGTGACGTAATCCATCCAGACGTCACGCATGCCGACCCAAGCGTGATAGAACAGCGCGAGGAAGGCAACGAAGGTGGCGATCTTGAACCACTGGCGTGCGAACAAGCCTGCCCAGCCCTCATAGCTGAAATTCGAGCCTGCCAGGAAAGACACCAGCAGGATGATGGTGTACAGCGCCATGACGATTGCGGTCACGCGCTGCGCGAGCCAGTCCCTCAAGCCGTAGTGCGCACCGACGACAAGGCGCTTCGGTCCAATATTGTTGTTTGCCATGTTTAGAATGCTCCGAACAGTTTCAATGCAACCAGTGCGGCCAGCGGCAGGCTGACGGCGAAGACGGCGACGGAAGACTTGCGCGCACTGTCCTTGTCCAACCCCATGTGCAGATCCATGAACAAGTGACGCACGCCGGCACAGAAATGATGCAGATACGCCCAGGACAAAGCCAGGATCGCAAGCTTAACCAACGGCTGGGCGACGTATCCCTTGAAGTATTCGAATGAAATTTCGGAAGTGAGGCTCTTGTCCAACAGGTACAAGATGAAGGGCAACAACAAGAATATCAGCATGCCGCTGATACGGTGCAGGATGGAGACAATCCCCGCCAACGGCAACCGGTAATGAACTGTTTGAGCAAAACTCATTACATTGAATTGCCGCCGACTTTTCTTTACGGCTTCGGACATACAAGACCTCCCAGTGCTTAATAATCCCGTAATTTTCGCCTATTTTGTGCAGCACACCAATAGGCATTCTTCCCTCGAGCAATATATCTTTTCGTCAATCAGTAAAATCCCTGATTGCCTCGACAATTACTCAAACCATCAACTCAACTCGTTTTGGTAGTGATGATGATCCGTCAAATACAGTCCGCGCCGCACTTCGACCGGCTTATCGCCGTAAGTGAAGGAGACGCGCTCCACGCTCAACAAAGGGGTATGCACAGCAATCTTCAACAATTCGGCCGTCGGCTCATCCGCACTGACTGCCCGGATTTTCTCTGTCGCGCGAATCATGCGCGTACCGAACTCAGTCTCGAACAAGCCGTACATCGGCCCCTTGTATTCAACCAGCCGCTCAGCGGTCAGCCCCTTGAACATCACCCCGGGCAGCCAAAGCTCCTCGACGATGATCGGCTCGCCGTCAAACGACTGGACACGCTTGATGAAAACAACGGAATCGCCGGACTTGATATCCAGTAGGCGCGCAACTTCTGCAGGCGCCCGCAGTCTTTTGACTTCCAGGATATTGTTGTCGGCATTGTGCGGGTCACCGGCATCGGGCATCAACCGCAGAAATCGAAATTGCGCACGCTCTTCGTGATGCGTCGCAACGAATGTACCCTTACCCTGCCGGCGCACCACCAGATTTTCCGCAGCGAGCTCGTCGATCGCCTTGCGCACTGTGCCCTGACTGACCTTAAAGCGATTGGCCAGCTCGACCTCGCTCGGGATCAGCTCGCCCGGCTTCCATTCGCCGGATTGCAGGCTTTGCGTGATGAGTGCCTTGATTTGCTGGTAAAGGGGACTGAAGGTTGGCGAGACTCCGGAAGCAGACGCACCCGCACCTGCGGCAGGAGTAGCGTTGCTTGTCAGATTGGACGGGATGGAGCTCATAGGCGAGGATTTCACCACAAAACACCCATTGCCGTCTAGCAAAAAGTGCTAAGTAATATGTCTTATATAAGATATAAGATAGCCGTTGACAGAGGTGCTATGTCGTCCTACACTCGACGGCAATATTTACTTGTTGCAAGCCGGGTGAAAAGCGATATTTATTGCTACGCACAAAAGCCGGTCTTGACGAGGACACGGCTGTGACTTGGTAGGTTTTCAACGGTATTATTACAGGCTCGCTGGATTTTTTCACAAAACTTCAGTCACCGTTTTCATTCCCACTTTGGAGATTCATCATGGCTAAAGCCCCTATGCGCGTTGCCGTCACCGGCGCCGCCGGCCAAATCGGCTACTCCCTGCTGTTCCGCATCGCTAACGGCGACATGCTGGGCAAAGACCAGCCGGTTATCCTTCAACTGCTCGAAATCCCGGACGAGAAGGCCCAGAAAGCCCTCAAGGGCGTGATGATGGAAATCGACGATTGCGCATTCCCGCTCCTGGCCGGCATGACTGCGCATAGCGACCCGATGACCGCGTTCAAGGATGCAGATGTGGCCCTGCTGGTTGGCGCACGTCCGCGCGGCCCGGGCATGGAGCGCAAGGATCTGCTGGAAGCCAACGCCCAGATCTTCACGGTGCAAGGCAAGGCGCTGGACGCTGTCGCTTCGCGCAACGTCAAGGTGCTGGTGGTTGGCAATCCGGCTAACACCAATGCCTATATCGCCATGAAATCGGCCCCTAACCTGCCGGCCAAGAACTTCACCGCGATGCTGCGCCTGGATCACAACCGCGCACTGACCCAACTGGCACAAAAAGTTGGCAAGCCGATCACCTCGATCGAAAAGCTGTGCGTGTGGGGCAACCACTCCCCGACCATGTATGCTGACTTCACTCACGCCACCATCGACGACCAGCCGGCGAAGGCACTGGTGAACGACGAAGCATGGACCAAGGACGTGTACCTGCCGACCGTGGGCAAGCGCGGCGCCGCGATCATCGAAGCGCGCGGCCTGTCCTCGGCAGCGTCCGCAGCCAATGCCGCAATCGACCACGTGCGTGACTGGGTGCTCGGCACCAACGGCAAGTGGACCACCATGGGCATCCCGTCCGACGGCTCCTACGGCATCCCCGAAGGCACCGTGTTCGGCTTCCCGGTGACCACCGAAAACGGCGAGTACAAGATCATCAAGGGCTTGGAAATCGATGCCTTCTCGCAAGAGCGCATCAACCTGACGCTGAAAGAGCTGATGGAAGAGCGCGACGGCGTGAAGCACCTGGTAGGCTAACGCATACCAATCTAGCAAGGGACGCGGCCGCTTGTGGATGGGCCGCGTCCCTTGTTACACTGCCCTCCTTATCCCACCTGATTGTCGCTGCACATGCATCCCTCCGAGGTCTTATTCCAGGGCGCCCACAAACCGGTTTCGATTCCGGCCTGTGATCACTATGCAGGTTCCGAAAAGCTGATGCATAAGTCGATCGCCTTGCAACAAGAGCTTGGCCCAGTATTCGACATCACCCTCGACTGCGAAGACGGCGCTTCCGCCGGCAATGAAAAGGCGCACGCCGAGATGGTGGCGGCACTGATCAACAGCGACGCGAACCAGTTCAACCGTATCGGCGCGCGGGTGCATGACCTGACGCATCCACACTTCGAAAAAGACGTTTCCATTATCTGCAAGGGAGCCGCCAAGCGCCTGGCCTACTTGGCCGTGCCAAAGGCGGAAAGCGTCGACGAGGTCGCGCGCGCGATCGACATCATCAATCGCCACGCAAAGAAGGCTGGCCGGGAAAACCTGCCCGTGCACGTGTTGATCGAGACCCACGGCGCGCTGGCCGATGTTTTCGCCATTGCTGCACTGCCGCAGGTCGAATGCCTGTCGTTCGGCATCATGGATTTTGTATCGGCTCATTACGGCGCCGTCCCGGGCAACACCATGCGCTCGCCGGGCCAATTCACGCATCCGCTAGTCGTACGTGCCAAGCTTGAAATCTCGGCGGCCTGTCATGCATACGGCAAGGTTCCATCGCATAATGTCACCACGGATATCAAGGAACCCGCAACTGTTGCGAACGACGCAGCGCGCGCAGCGGCTGAATTCGCCTACACGCGGATGTGGAGTATCCATCCCGACCAGATCAAACCTATACTGAAGGCATTCTCACCGCGCAGCTCCGAAGTCAGTGAAGCCGCGAGCATCCTGACCGAGGCGCAAGCCGCGCAGTGGGGACCGATACAGCATAACGGCAGGCTGCACGACCGCGCCAGCTATCGCTACTACTGGACGATACTCCAGCGCGCGAAGGCAAACGGCATGCCGATACCGGAATCAGCAGGGAGCCTATTGTGAAGTACCCGCGTTGCCCACACGAATTGAACAATACCGGGCGCGCACCAGAGGAAATTGCATGAAAACCATAAACGCACTCGTTCTTTTGATCGCCAGCGCAGCAGCCGCAGCTTTGGCAGCAACGCCAGCCATGGCACAGAACACCGCCCCATCCGCCGCCGCGCATGCCGCAAAGAAAGGACATGCGAAAAAGGCGCCGGTCAAACCGGCCGAGGAGGATGAGAAGGAGCCGGACGTTGCTGGACTACAGCCGGTCGAATTCCACTGCGAACTCGGCAACAATCTGACTATTTATCGTAGCGCCAACGATGACCAGCAAATTGCGCTACGCTGGAACAAGCACCTCCATCACATGATGCGAGTGACAACTACAACCGGCGCCAACCGCTTCGAGAATGCAAAGAAGGGATTGGTCTGGATCGGTATTCCGGCAAAGGGGATATTGCTGGACTCAAAGAAGGGACACCAGCTCGCAAATGAGTGCAAGAGCAGCGAGCAGGCGCTGAAGGCGGATTCGAAAGGCTGATACCGCCTAACTAGATGGAACGGCGCCCGGGCATGTACCGGGCGTCTTGCTTGTACGGTTTGAAATTCATTTGTCACCAGTTCAGTTTTCAATAACAAAGGAGAGGCTATGTCCCGCAACACTCTGAACACGCTCAAGGAATTCAATCTCTCGGGCTCCAAGAAGGGCCAGTTCTATTCGCTTCCCGCACTAGCAAAGAAACTCGACGTAAATCTATCGCGCCTGCCGGTCTCGATCCGTATCGTGCTGGAGTCGGTGCTGCGCAATTGCGATGGCCAGAAAGTCACCGAAGAACATATCAGGCAACTGGCGAACTGGAGCCCCAACGCGACCCGCGTCGATGAAATTCCGTTCGTGGTAGCCCGCGTGGTGCTGCAGGACTTCACTGGCGTCCCTCTCCTGGCCGATCTGGCGGCGATGCGCGGCGTGGCAAGCAAGATGGGCAAGAAGCCCAAAAACATCGAGCCGCTGGTGCCGGTGGACCTCGTCGTCGACCACTCGGTGCAGGTCGACTACTTCCGCGACAAGAAAGCGCTCGACCTGAACATGAAGCTGGAATTCCAGCGCAACAACGAGCGTTACCAGTTCATGAAGTGGGGCATGCAGGCATTCGACACGTTCGGCGTCGTGCCTCCCGGCTTCGGTATCGTGCACCAGGTCAACCTCGAATACCTGGCGCGCGGCGTGCATAACAAGGATGGGGTGTACTACCCTGACACCCTTGTCGGCACCGATTCCCACACCACCATGATCAACGGTATCGGCGTCGTCGGCTGGGGCGTAGGCGGCATCGAGGCCGAAGCCGGCATGCTGGGCCAGCCGGTGTATTTCCTGACACCCGATGTCGTTGGCGTAAACCTGACCGGCCAGTTGCGCGAAGGCGTGACGGCGACCGATCTGGTGCTGACCATCACTGAAATGTTGCGCAAGGAAAAGGTAGTCGGCAAGTTTGTCGAATTCTTTGGCGAAGGCACGGCCTCGCTCTCCACCACCGATCGCGCGACCATTGCCAACATGGCGCCGGAATACGGCGCAACCATGGGCTTTTTCCCGGTCGACGAAGCCACCATCGAGTATTTCAAGGGTACCGGCCGCAGCCGGACTGAAATCGACGCTTTCGAAAACTACTTCAAGGCGCAAGGCCTGTTCGGCATTCCGAAGGAAGGCGATATCGACTATACCAACGTCGTTACCCTCGACCTCGGCACGGTAGCGCCGTCGCTTGCAGGACCGAAACGTCCGCAGGACCGCATCGAAATCGGCCATGTAAAGTCGACTTTCAGCGAATTGTTCTCCAAGCCGGTGTCGCAAAACGGCTTCAACAAGAAAGCGGAAGATCTGGAAGCGGTGTACGAGACGTCCGATGGCATCAAGGTGAAAAACGGCGATGTACTGATCGCTGCCATCACCTCCTGCACCAACACTTCGAACCCGAGCGTGTTGTTAGCCGCCGGTCTGCTGGCCAAGAAGGCCGTGGAAGCCGGCCTGACGGTCGATCCGCACATCAAGACGTCGCTCGCGCCCGGCTCGCGCGTGGTCACCAAGTACCTGGAAGCGGCCGGCCTGCTGCCCTACCTCGAAAAGCTGGGCTTTGGGGTGGCCGCTTACGGCTGCACCACGTGCATTGGCAATGCCGGCGATCTGACCGCCGAACTGAACGAAGCCATCGTCAAGAACGATATCGTCGCGGCTGCGGTGCTGTCTGGTAACCGCAACTTTGAAGCACGCATTCACCCGAATATCCGCGCCAATTTCCTGGCGTCGCCGCCGCTGGTTGTCGCTTATGCGATCGCCGGCAACGTCACCAGGGACTTGATGACCGAGCCAGTCGGCAAAGGCAAGGGCGGCAAGGACATTTACCTCGGTGATATCTGGCCGACCTCACAGGAAATCGGCAAGCTGATGAAGTTCGCGATGAACGCGTCCGTTTTCAAGGAAAACTACGCGGAAGTCAAGGAAGCACCCGGCAAGCTGTGGGAGCAGATTAAGGGCGTGGCCAAGGGCGAAGTGTACAACTGGCCGAAATCGACCTACATTGCGGAACCGCCGTTCTTCTCCGATTTCGGTATGGAACCGAAAGCTGCCGCAACCGGCATTTCCAGCGCACGTGCGCTAGGCGTATTCGGCGACTCGATCACCACCGACCACATTTCTCCTGCCGGCTCGATCAAGGAATCCAGTCCGGCTGGCAAGTGGCTGCTGGAAAACGGCGTGACAAAGGCGGACTTCAATTCCTATGGATCGCGGCGCGGCAACCATGAAGTCATGATGCGCGGCACTTTTGCCAACGTGCGCATCAAGAACTTGATGATCCCGCCCAAGGAAGACGGTTCACGCGTCGAAGGCGGCCTCACGATACACCAGCCGAGCGGCGAGCAAATGTCGATTTACGACGCCGCTATGAAGTACATCGACGAAGGCGTGCCAACCATGGTGTTCGCCGGCGAAGAGTACGGCACCGGATCGTCGCGCGACTGGGCTGCCAAAGGCACGCAATTGCTCGGCGTGAAGGCGGTGATCGCGCGTTCTTTCGAACGCATCCACCGTTCCAACCTGGTCGGCATGGGCGTGCTGCCGCTGCAATTCCTCGGTGACGACAGCGTCCAGTCCCTCGGTATTACGGGCGATGAAACCTTTGACTTGCAAGGCCTCGAAGGCGACCTCAAGCCGCAGCAGCAAGTCACGCTGGTAATCAACCGCGCCAACGGCGAGAAGCAGGAAGTGAAAGTCCTGCTGCGTATCGATACGCCAATCGAGGTCGACTACTACAAGCATGGCGGCATCCTGCCCTTCGTTTTGCGCCAACTGCTGGCTGCATAAGCGAAATGCAACCTGCAAGCCAGACGTAAGAATGCACAGGTAGCCTTGAATCAAGAAAACGCCGGTTAAGCCGGCGTTTTCTTTAAATCAATAATTCAGGAGACATACCATGTGGAAAATTTTTGCTGCGTTTATGGTGTTCGCGCTGGCGGCGTTGTTCTTCATCATGCAGGGTGGCGACAAGGTGGACATGCAAGGCGAAGCAGGCGGACATGCGGCTGCTGCCTCTGCGCCAGTCGCATCGGCACCCGCGGAATCAAAGTAAGTCGTCCCGCTTTCGAAGCCGCATGGTTCGGGCCATGCGGCTTTTTTATTTTGGCACTACACCTATAGTGGACAGTCGGTAGCCAGCGGCCGGCAGTCATTATCGGCGGGAATGCCTTCAGGCATTACAGGACGTCCCAATATGCTTTTTTCACTGTTCGGGACGATCTATCTCGGTCGGCATACGTTGAATCTAATACAATAACAATACCCTCCTTCGCTTTCTCCTTTAATCGTCATGCGTCGTTTTTCCAAAAGTTCGTCCAACAGGCTGTCCGGTGACAGCCAGCGTCTGGTTGCCTTAGCCCAAGGCAAGACTCAGGCCGCAAGCCGCCTGGAGGAGCGCAGCTGGGAAGGCTGCGTGGATGCCTTGCTGCACAAGCTGTTGAAATCAGGGCATCAGGATACGATCGATGCCGCCCTCGAACACCTGTTCAAAACCGACCTCCCCGCGTACGACACGCTGATGGAATCAGTCGAAGCCAGCAGTGAATCCTGCATGATCGAGCACGATGGCGTTCAGTACGATGTGCTGCTGATCGCCGCGCCGATTCTGGCATGGACACGTTTTACCATTGCCTCCGGCACCATTCCGGATGAAATGCGCATGACGTTGTCAGCGCATCTGCACGGCCATCTGCTGGCACCCGATACGCGTCTTGCCCTGCAGCCGACGCTGTTTTCAATCGATCAATTGCCGCGTACCCATGTCGAAACCTTCGCCATGACTCAGCGCATGGCCCAGTCGGCCGTCAAGGGCGCCGCCCTTCGTCCGCTCGCCAATCCACCGGAGACGGCTCCCTTTCTCGCCGACACGCGCTACCTGCTGGCTGCCGTGGCCGCTCGCCGTGGGGAGCCGCTGTTTGCGTGGCAGGCATCGCTGCATCTCTCCGATCGCATGCAGGCACTGGCGCAATGGCGGGCGCAGGCGACGCCGAACATCATGTCGCTGATGCCCGGTTGCGGCGTCGAACTGCTGATGCCGGAAGCGTACTACGTCGCTTGCCGCGAGGCGGACAAGGAGATTCGGCCGGCATCCATTCGGGCGGCAGTGCATTACCTCACCAATACATTGGGCGTCGATACGAGCGGACTGCGCGCCATCATCGGCGGATTCAGCGAAGATCCGGTGGCCGGCCGCGTCGACGAATACCGCGTCTCTTTCACGCTGCGCCAGAATCCAGAAGTTGTTTATGGCGTCGTATGGCCGCTTTATGGGCAGGAGGATGAAGAAGAGACAGTCAGTCCCACACTGGAAGCCGTGATGATGCCGGAAAGCGTGTCGGAAGAATTGCGAACGCCGATTGAGGAAATTGTGGCCCTGCTACGCGCTTGCGGCATCGCGCACATCAAGCGGCATAGCGAGCGGTTTCCGATGGAGTTCTGCGACGATTGCGGCGCCCCTTTGTATCCGGATGCCGAAGGCGAACTGGTGCACGCTGAAATGCCCGAAGATGCACCGAGCGGAACCGAGCATTTTCATTGAAACTAAAGGCTTGGCACCTTGCGCATTACCATTTGGCATAGGGGTGGCGCAGCAGATTCGCATTGTAGTAGCGCGCATCGTGCGTCACCTCTTGCCCTATCCACGCCGGTTTCGCAAACGGCTGGTCTTCGCTCTCGAGTTCGACTTCCGCGACCACCAACCCGGCGTTTTCACCCAGGAACTCATCGACTTCCCAGATCAAATCCTGGTACGGAATGCGGTAGCGGTATTTTTCAATGATTGGCCGCTCGCACAAACTGTCGAGAAACACCTGCGCATCGTCCAGCGGAATCGGATATTCCCATTCGCCGCGCGAGGCGCCGACAGTACGGCCCTTGATCGTCAGCATTGCGCCTTCGCCTTCAATGCGTACCCGGACAATACGCTCCGGCGACGACGACAGGTAACCCTGGCGCAACAATACGCCTTGCCCCAGCGCCTTCCAGCTGTCGCCCACCACCAGAAACTTGCGTTCGATTTCGACGCCCATCACCGCCCCCGCGTTATCGAATGCAGAATCGGTTGCAGCATCGCGGCTCCTAGCCTGGCGCTGCGCGCCCCGTTCCAGCCGACTTCCGGATCGGGCAAGGATGCATTGTCCTTGAACGGCATCTCCAGGGTCAGCGAAACGCACTTGAACGTGTGGCCGATGTACTTCGATGCTAGCTGCAACATGTCAGCCCGGTATTTGCCGGCTTCATAACCATGCTCGGTCTGAAAATCCGGGCTGGCCAGTTTGAAGCTGTCGATAAAGACTTGTTGCTCAGCAGCCTGCCGCTCGCTGAATCCCTCCAGCATTTCACAGCCGGCGACAAAGACATGAGGCAGGCTTTCATCGCCATGAATGTCGAGGAATAGGTCGCAGCCGACTTCATGGATCTTGTTTTTGACCAAAAAGACTTCCGGACTTTTTTCCATCGACGGCGCGACCCATTCGCGGTTCAGGTTGGCGCCGGCCGCGTTGGTGCGCAAATTGCCACGCACGGATCCGTCCGGATTCATGTTCGGCACGATATAGAGTGCCGCATGCTGCAAAAGCTTGCGCGCAAACGGATTGGCACAATCCAGCAAAACGTCGATCATCCCCTCGATCAGCCATTCGGCCATGGTCTCGCCCGGATGCTGGCGCGCGATGATCCACACTTTGGCCGCCGCATCGGGGTTGCCGATCACGGCCAGATCAAGATCACGGCCGTCTACGGTGGCGCCAAGGCGTTCGACATGGGCAAACGGCACGTTCTCCACCTTGCCCAACAAGCGCAAATGGCGCTCCCAGGAATAAGGTTCGAAATACGCGTAATACACGCTATCGCGCTTCGGGACATGACGGACCGTTAACACCTGCCCGTCGTAAGTCGTCGGCACCCTGAACCAGTTTTCCCGATCGTAGCTGGCAACCGCCTGATAGTTTTCCCATCCCTGCGTAAATGCGGCCTGACCGGCATTCAAGAAGCGCATGACGCATTCCTGGCCGCACGCGCCCTGCAGACGGAAATAGAACCATTGCAGGAAATCGGCATGGCTATCCTTGCGCAGATTAAGATCGATCGTGGCAGGACTGTCGGCGCGAAGGACTTCAATAGCGCCGGCGTCGAACTGCTGGCTGATGTTGATGGGCATGATATGGAGTGATACCGGGTGAGCGGGCTGATGGTGAGTCAGGAGGGTAATGTTCGCGATTCACAATAGAAAAAGCCGGATTGCTCCGGCTTTTTCCACGTGCTTGATTCTAATGGTCGGGGCCGCGGAATTAAAACTCGGGACCGCTTGCACCCGGCTCCGTTAAACCGAATTCCGACATTATCCATCAAAAACTGGAGAGCGATTTTTTAAACGGCGCGCAGCTGCAGCCGTGCGATATCTCTTAAACAAGGGAAAGCATTTGACAGCCGCTATCGGGGGCAATCCTCGATGGGGGCGAGCGCCAGAGAGCCCATCGAGTGCGTTATCCCGTGTTTCCACTCATCACCGCAGGCGTTGCCTCAACCTCACCGCGTAGCGCCTGGTTCGCACGCAACAGGTCTTCGATCTGCGCTTCGGGGACCGGCCGGCTGAAGTAATAGCCCTGGATCTCGTCGCAATGATGCTTGCGAAGAAAGGCCAGCTGTTCCTCGGTCTCGACGCCTTCCGCGATGACGCGCAGGTTCATGCTGTGCGCAAGCAGGATCACCGCTCTGGCGATGGGCGCATCATCGTTCGCATCCGCAATGTCGCCGATGAAAGAGCGGTCGATCTTCAGGGTGTGGATCGGGAAGCGATGCAAGTAGCTCAGGCTCGAATAGCCGGTGCCGAAATCGTCGATCGACAGGCGCACGCCCATCTCATCCAACCGGGCAAGCGTCTCGGCGCCCGCCTCCGCATTCTTCATGATGACGCTTTCGGTAATCTCCAGTTCGAGTGCGTCCGCACTGCAGCCGGTCTCCTGCAGGATATGCGATACCAGCTTGACGATGTCCTGCCGCCCGAACTGGCGCGCGGACAAGTTGACAGCCGTGCGGATTGCCGGCAGGCCGGCACGTTGCCACTCCCGGCTCTGCTTGCACGCGGTCCGCAATACCCACTCCCCGATCGGCACGATCAGGCCAGTCTCTTCCGCCACAGGGATGAAATAATTGGGCGGGATCATAGGGCCGTCCTGCGGCTGCCAACGCACCAGCGCTTCCACGCCGACGATCCTTCCGCTCGCAATATCCACTTGCGGCTGGTAATGCAGCACGAATTCCTCCTGATCGAGGGCTCGGCGCAGCCGTGCGTCCAGTTGCAGGCGTTCCAGCACGCGAGCATTCATCTCATGCGCGTAGAACTGGAAATGATTGCCGCCTCGCTCTTTCGCCTGGTACATCGCCATGTCGGCGCTACGCAGCAGGCCGGGGCCGTCGTTGCCGTCCTTCGGATAGAGGCTGATGCCGATGCTGCCGCTCGGATAGAGTTCCTGTCCCTTGACAACGAGTGGCTCCGCCAGCGACAAGAGCGCTTGCTGCGCCAGTTGCGCCACGTCTTCTTCGTGCCCGATGTCGGAGAGGATGACCACAAACTCATCGCCGCCGAGGCGAGCCACCGTATCGCCATTGCGCGTGTTGCGGCTCAGGCGGCGGCCAATCTGGACGATTACCTGGTCGCCGACATCATGGCCAAGGCTGTCGTTGACGTTCTTGAAGCGGTCGAGGTCGATCAGCATCACCGCCACATACCGTTGCGCCCGGTGCGCATAGACGATTGCCTGCGACAGGCGGTCCTGCAGCAAGGCCCGGTTTGGCAGATCGGTGAGCGCATCATGGTATGCCGAATAGCGCAGCTCCAGTTCCATCCGCTTGCGCAGCGAAATGTCTTCGATCGCGGCGATGAAATAGGATGGCACGCCGGGCTCATCGAACACGAGCGACACCGAGACGCTAACCCATACATGGCTGCCGCTCTTGCGTCTGTACCGCTTCTGGATCGAGTAATTCTGGAGCTCCCCTGCCACGCTGCGCTGGATCAATTCCCGCGTCGATTCCACGTCATCGTAATGGGTGACTTCGAATACGGTCATGCCCAGCAGCTCTTCTTCCGAATAGCCAGTGATCTGCTGCAACTTCTGGTTGGCACGCAGCCAGCGGCCATCCACCGTCGCATGAGCAAGACCCACTGCGGCCTGGTTGAACGTGGCGATGAATCGCTCTTCGCTGGCGCGCAGGGCGGCCTGTGCCTGCAGACGCTCGGTGAGGTCCTTGATCAGCGCCATCATAACTAGACGCCCCCCTGAGCGCAACGCCCGCATCAGCATTTCGACCTGCACTTGCGTGCCGTCCTTGCGCCTGAGCACGGATCTGGTCACTGCCTGCTGTGTCGCACTATATGCAATGGCGTCGTAATAGGCTGCCAGCTGCTCCGGGCTGAGACCGACGCGGGTCAGGTATGGCGAAAGCTGCAGCATCTCCTCCCGGCTGTAACCCAGCATCGTGCAGGCGGTTTCGTTCACGTCGACGATGCGCAAGGTGGCACGGTCGACCACGTAAATGGCATCGGTGGAGTGCTCCATGCCAAGCCGGAAACGCTTCCATTCCTCTTCCGCGCAAACGCGCTGCGTGACATCCTGCGCCACCAACAGCCAGACCGTCTCGCCCTCCAGCAAGGTCTCGGAGATATGGAATTCGATATGCCGAGATCCCGTCGCCGGGGACATCATCAGCACCAGCTGATGGCCGGCGGACCGCGTCGAGATGCCATGGAGCAGCTGGTTGTTGTGGATGAGCTCATGCAGCGGCTGGCCCAGCGCGCCTGTTCCATCCTTGATGTCGCACAGCTCGCACATCGCCCGGTTGATTGACCGCACGCGACGCGCTGCATCGACCACCATCACGCCAGCCGGCATGGCGGCAATCATCTGTTCGGCAAAATTCTTGTGCTGCAGGATCGTCTGGCGGTCAATTTCGAAATAGGTTTCGAGTGCCAGTCCGATGTCCAGGAAAACGATCTTCAGCAATGCATCAAAGGTAGGCAGGAATTTTTCCGCGTCACCGTCCAGCAAGGACCAGAGCGTAGGCATCATGGCCGACAGGTATTTCCGGTAGGCGCCGATATACCACTTCGCATCGAGCCCGATATGCCGGTGCACCACACCCACGCGCACACGGTCCTGCAGGTACGCCTGCTCGTAGTTGCCCCCGGTAAGCTGGCTGAAATAGCGATCATGCGCCTGGCGCAGCCGTTCCACGGCATGCCGGTCCGTCAGCAGCGTGGTCAGGGGAGGGAACGCCATCAGGTAAGTGAAAAACTTCTCCGCCACGGCATGTCGCATCTGCGACAACGGAATGTCGATGGCGCGTAACAGCTCGACATCGCTCTGGCCGAATTCCAAGAATGCCTTGCGCTGGATAAGTTCATCCTGCGTCAGCCCGATTCTGTCGGCGATAGTTTGCACGTCTTCGTCAATTTTTTTCATGCGTTAGAACTGCTCTCATTCGTCATCGATGCCTGTCCGCACGGGAAGCGGCTTGGGCCTGCCTCGCCCCCAAATCCGCCGCAGCTTCTTCCGCCAGGGTCACGTTCTGCTGCATCGCTTGGGCCAATTGCGTAATGGGCTGATTGATCTGGTCGATGTCGGAAGTTTTCAGGCTACTGGACGATGATAGCCAAATGCATAAAACTTGCCAGATGGAAACTATCATGATTATGTAGCTGCTTTTTGTACAAAATCCTGTAGGCGATCCCCGACAGAGCGATTTCGTATGCCCCCTGCCTCGGCGAATCAGAATGCCGCAAGCTCCTGCATGATTTCCCTGCCAATGCCTCCGAGCGGGACGGTCTTGGCAACGGCGCCGCGCTTGATCGCTTCCTTCGGCATGCCGAACACGACGCAGCTCGCCTCGTCCTGCGCCACCGTGCGCGCGCCGGCATGGCGCATCTCCAGCAGGCCGGCGGCACCGTCGTCGCCCATCCCGGTCATGATCACGCCCAGCGCGTTGGCGCCGGCACACTTCGCGACAGAGCGGAACAGGACATCCACGGATGGCCTGTGACGATTGACCAGCGGCCCGTCCACTACCTCGACGAAATACTGTGAGCCGTGACGGCGCAGCAGCATGTGTCTGCCGCCCGGCGCAATCAATGCCCGTCCCTGGATGACGCGGTCGTTGTTCTGCGCTTCCCTGACCTCGATCTGGCAGATGCTGTCGAGGCGCGCGGCGAACGCCGCGGTGAATTTTTCGGGCATGTGCTGCACCACCACGATGCCGGGCGACACCCGCGGCAATCCCGCCAACACGGCCTCCAGTGCTTGTGTCCCGCCGGTCGAGGTGCCGATTGCCACGACGCGTTCCGTCGTCCGCGTCATCGCGTTTCCGGCAGGCGGAGGCAGGATCGCGCTAGCCGAGTGCTTTTCAACGACAGCGGGTGGCGCGTTGTTCGACACGATCCGCCTGACGTTCGCGCGGGCGGCGGCACGTATCGCGCTCAATAGATCGTCGGAGGCATCCTTGAGATACTGTTTCAGCCCGAGCTTCGGTTTGGTAATGACCGCCACGGCACCGGCAGCCATCGCTTCTATCGTGGTCTGCGCCCCCTTCTCGGTCAGCGTCGAACAGATCACGACCGGCGTCGGGTGCTCGCCCATGATCTTTCTCAGGAAGGTGAGGCCATCCATGCGCGGCATCTCGATATCGAGTACGACGACATCCGGCCACTCGCTCTTCATGCGTGCCATGGCGAGCAACGGATCGGCGGCCGTGCCGAGCACGGCGATGTCCGGCTCGCTTTCCAGCAGTCCGGCCATCACCTGCCGCACTACGGCGGAATCGTCAACCACCATCACCATGATGCGCTTCATTTCCCCCGCTCCCGGGCGGCACACCATTGACCGGCCATCATCTACGCACTCTTTCGCTTGTCGAGCGCTGCGATAATCTTGCCGTACAGGTCTTTCGCCGAAAAAGGCTTGACCACATAGGCGTCGACGCCGAACTCCATGAAGGCGCGGATGATGTCCTCGTTGCCTGCATTACCCGAAATCATGATGAATGGAACACGCCTGAAATTCGCGCGGGACCGCATCCACTTGACCAGGCTGTTGCCGTCTCCACCCGCCATCTTCCAGTCGCATACCACGGCATCGAAGTGCTGTTCATTCAATCTTGCGATGGCGCCTTCCAGGTCGGATGCCTGTTCAATATGGGCGAAAGGATTGATCCGTTCGATGCCTGAACTCATCAGGAAACGGTGGACCTGGACATCGTCCACCACGAGAATGCGCAGGTCCTTGGAATAATCAATGTTCATTGGCATGCTCATGCATGAGTTGGAAGGAAAAAATGCCTGCGACAACATCCCGCAAGACGGTTGACAGGCGGGCGGCTTCCTCTTCGATGCGCTTGTACGCTGCGGTGAAATCATGCGGAGGCGCGCCTTTCGCCTGTGTTTCCAGTGCCACGCAGGCATCGTGCGCCGCATAGGCCGCGATGCTGCCGAGGCTGCTCTTGAGGCGGTGCGCCCTGTCCTTCATGCCGCCTGCGTCCTGGTCGGACGCAAGCTGCCGTATTGCAGGCAAGTCGGTATCGATCTGCTCGAGCACCAGCCTTGCCAGCATCCGCAAGTGGGCGGCATCGCCGTCGACAGTGGCCAATGCTTCATCCAGGTCGAACACCGTCAGCTTGCGTTGCGCATGCGAGATTGCTCGGGCCGCCGCCGGCGTTCCAGGCACGGTGGGGCTCGCCGTGCCACGCATTACCGTATCGATCTTGTCGAGCAGCGCGCGCCCCCGGATCGGCTTTGCCAGGTAATCATTCATGCCCGCCGCGATGACGATGTCGCG
This sequence comes from Noviherbaspirillum autotrophicum, assembly GCF_000818395.1. Classification (GTDB taxonomy): domain Bacteria; phylum Pseudomonadota; class Gammaproteobacteria; order Burkholderiales; family Burkholderiaceae_D; genus Noviherbaspirillum; species Noviherbaspirillum autotrophicum. The sequence continues at coordinate 3,867,193 of NZ_JWJG01000028.1, forward strand.
ATAGCCTGCCATCGCATGCGCCGTCAACGCGATCATCGGCGTGTCTATCCCCAGGGCGCGTATGCGCCTGGCGGCCTCCAGCCCGTCCATGACCGGCATCTGCACATCCATCAGGATCAGGTCGAAGCGCGCCGACTCTAGCAAGTCAACGGCGTCCTTACCGTTTGTCACCGCGGCGACACGGTGCCCCGCCTTCTGCAGGACCGTGAGCGCGAACTTGCGGTTCACCTCATTGTCTTCCACGAGAAGGATGTCTACGGCTGCAGTCGCACGAGCCGGCCCCGCCAGCGACGCGGGGACGTCCTGCCGCCCCACTTCTGCGGCAAGGCCGAGCCACACTTCGAAGGAGAACCTGCTTCCCTCGCCCGGCGTGCTTTGCACTTCGATTGTTCCATCCATCAAGCCGACCAGCATGCGGCTAATCGCCAGGCCTAGCCCAGTGCCTCCAAACTGCCGGCTGGTAGATGCGTCGGATTGCGTGAACGGCTCGAAGATCAGCTTGAGCTGGCCTTCGCTGATGCCGATGCCGGTATCCCTCACGGCAAACGCCGTCAGGATCCGGCCTCCTTCCCGTGCACGCTGCACCACCTCCAGCGTCACGCCGCCACGCTCAGTGAACTTGAGCGCATTCCCCGCAAGATTGACAAGGACCTGGCATAGCCGTAGCGGATCGCCCAGGAGCGATTCAGGCATGCATGGGTCGATGTATACGTCCAGCCACAAACCTTTCTGCTGCGCGCCCACAACAAGAGGTGCGATCATCGTGTGCAGGTTTTTCCGGAGATCGAAGGCGACCGATTCGAGCGTAAGCTTGCGGGCTTCGATCTTCGAGAAATCGAGAATGTTGTTGATGATCCCCAGCAGCCCTTCGGCCGACGAATGCGCGTAGGAGAGGTACTGGCGCTGCTCCGTGGTCAGGGCCGTGTCGAGCGCCAGCTCCATCATGCCCATGATGCCATTCATCGGCGTTCGGATTTCGTGGCTCATGTTGGCGAGGAATTCGGATTTCGCCCGCGTCGCCTTCGTCGCCCTGTCGCGTGCCTCGATCAGGTCACGTTCGACGCGCTTGCGTTCGGTGATGTCGGCAGTGGTCAGGATGACGCTGGCAAGGCTTTGCTCATGGCCGGGCGTCACGAAGCGCTTGATCATGATCTGACGCATCGTGCCATCCAGCCGGACCAGTTCGCTTTCGCGCTCGAACACCAGGTGCCCGTTGAACACTGTCACCAGCTGATCCGCAAAGCCGCGCATCGCCGCCTCGCTCAGGTAGTGCTCGAGCGTGCGCGGCAGTTGCTCCATGCTACTAGCCCCAATCAGGGCGAGTGCCGCATCATTGGCACTGACGATGCGTGCCAGCGCAGCAAGGCGTCTGATCTCGTCCGGCCTTTCTTCCAGCCAGTTCCGCAAGTGTTCGACGCCGTTCGTCCGCAACGCGAGCAGCGCCTGCTTGATCCCCGACCAGTCCATTTCCCAGATCGGTACCGGCGCATGGCGATACAGGCTGCCGAAGCGCTCTTCACTCTCCTTCAGTGCCTGTTCGGTGCGCCGCCGCTGCTCGATCTCGTTCTGCAAGCGTCGATTCAAGGCCATCACCTCAAAGGTGCGCGCACCGACGCTGTCGTAAAAATCACCCAGCATGTCAATAACCACGTCCTGCAAAGGTTCATTGGCTGGTTCCGGCTGCCCGGCCGCGCCGCCCGAGCGCAAGGCGATGATCTGCCTGATCAGCCGTGCGTCCACCCCGGCGATATGCCACTTCACCAGGAAGCCAAGCAAGTGATCCACCACGTCGATGAGATGGGTCGCCACAAAGGCGTCCGCCTTGTTAATGAGTTCCGTGAAGCTTCGATAAGCCTTGGCGTGCGCTTCCCGGTACGCGCTGTTGACTGGCCACGCCTGGATCAGCGCCGACTCCGACTCGAAGTGATACAAGGTATAGCGCCGCAAGTCGTCAAAGGCATTCCTCAGCTCGTGGTCTTGCGCGCCACTCCCGCGCAGCGCGCTCAGTGCATTGATCTTGTCGATCAAAACCCGGTGCTGCGCATCGATCTCTTCCAGGCCGGTAGCGAATTGCTCGCTCCACGCCAGTGCTGCCGTGCCGTTTGTTTTCATTTCCTGTCGTTCCGTGCTTCACTGCCGATCGGCCTGACCTGGCGTCCCCACACATGGCCGGTGCTGACGTCGAATACGATCTGCCGATGACCCACGCCAAACAGGCTTTCGGAAACCACCTTGATGTTGTGCCTGCGCAGCAGTGCGCGTGCCTCCTCGCCATTGCGATCGCCGATCCTGAGTACGTCTTTCTTGACTTGGCCGGGAAACATGTCGCCCCCGCCAAAGATCTTGGCATGGCACTGTTCCGCGGCCACGCCGGCCCGCTTGAGTTCCCCCAGCATCAGCACCAGCGCATCCTCTCCGTAGCGTCCGTCCAGGGACGCGCCGCGCCTTCTACCACCGCTCGCCAGGATGAAATGCGACATGGCGCCGACGCGCATCCCGGGGTGCCATAAGGTGATCGACACGCAGGAACCGAGCAGCGTCCGTACGCGGTACGTCGCGTCGCCAACGAAATATTCGCCAGGCTGCAGAAAGATGTCGAGCATGGGGGAAGCGCGCTTCAACATGGCATCAGCACTTTCGATACACCGACGGCATCACGCCTTTGACGGCATCGGTGACATCGCTCAGCGACTCCGAATGGCCAATGATGAAAAGGCCACCCTGCCTCAGCTGCGACAAGACCCTGGCCACGACCTGGCGCTTCGTTTCGTTGTTGAAATAGATCATCACGTTGCGCAGGAAGATGACGTCGAACGTGCCCAACTGCGGCAAAGCCGCATTGAGGTTGACCTGCGCGAACTGCACGCGGTTGCGCAGCGTGCGGTCAATCAGCAAGGTGCCCTTCTGGCCGTCGATGCCTTTCAGGCAATACCGCTTCAGGTAAGCCTGGGGGATCTGCGTCGCACGCTCCATGGGATAGTGCCCGGCGCGCGCTTTCTGCAGCACGCGGGTGCTGACATCCGAGCCAAATACCTCCCACGGCACGCCGTCCATACAATCAGCCAGCACCATCGCGATGCTGTAGGCCTCTTCGCCGGTTGAACTGGCGGCGCTCCATACCCGCATGGAACGCATATGGTTCCGCGACGCGCGGGCAAACTCCCGCAGCAGATCGAAATGCTTTGACTCCCGGAAGAAATAGGTTTCATTGGTCGTCAGCAGATCGACCGCCACCTGGGCCTCGTCCGGGACGTCTCCGCGTTCGAGAAGGCGAAAATATTCACCGTAACTGTCGACGTGATAGTGTGCCAGCCGCTTGGCAAGCCGGCCGACGACCAGCGCCTTCTTGGCGGGCGACAGGTTGATTCCAGCCGCATCGTAGATGAAGCGCTGGAATTGCCTGAATTCCTGGTCGGTGATGTTATTCGTCTTCATTCCTTGCTTGTCATGCATCCGGGGAGCCAAGGGGAAGCTCCGCCATGCGCTGTCCTACGCGGCCACCCCTGCGCTATTGCTGCCAATCAGCAACTGAGCCATCGTATTCACGTTCGCCAGCGTGGCGATGTCGTCGAGCGACAGGATCTCCCCGAGATTCAGCAGGATCACGAATTTGCCGTTGACCTTGCCCATGCCCTCGATGAAGTCTGTCCGGATCTTCGCTCCGAAAGCCGGAGGCGGCTCGACGTCTGCTGCGGCAATATCGAGAACTGCATTGACCGCGTCGACCATCACCCCAACCACCTGCTGCTCTCCACTGTTAGCGATCTCAACGATCACGATGCAGGTACGCTTGGTGACCGTCGTCGCCGCCTTGCCGAAGCGGGCAGCCAAATCCAGCACCGGCACCACCGCACCGCGCAGATTGATCACCCCGCGTATACATTCCGGCATCATCGGCACTTCAGTCAGTCCGCCGTATTCGATGATCTCTTTCACGGCAAGGATGCCGATGGCAAACATCTCGCCGCCCAGCATGAAGGTCAGATATTGCGTATGTTCCACAGCCTTGCTGGCGGCGGGCAAATTGCCTGCCGCCTTTGTTTCTACGAGTGCGCTCATCGCCATCCCTCCATCAGAATCGCGTGAACTGCGCTTCATCCACCTTGCCGTCGCCGCCGAGGGCAAGCGCAACGCTCGCCGGTTTCATTTCCGTATGCAGAGGGAAAGGTGCCTTGCCTGCCCGGGCAGACTTGCGCACCATTTTGGTGGCGCCACTCGCCTGCTTTCCGCTCTCCAGCTTGAAGAAGCTCATGGTGTTCTGGAGCTGCTCTGCCTGGCCGCTCATTTCCTCGGCGGTCGCGGCAAGCTCTTCGGAACTGGATGCGTTCTGCTGCGTGACCTGGCTCAATTGCGTCATCGCGGTATTGATCTGTCCGACGCCGGACGACTGTTCCTCGGAAGCCGCCGTGATCTCCTGAACCAGATCCGAAGTCTTCTTGATGTTCGGCACCATCGCATCCAGCAAGTAGCCAGCCTTTTCCGCTAGTTCTACGCTGCTGGTGGCGACTTCACTGATTTCCTGGGCTGCGACCTGGCTGCGTTCGGCGAGCTTGCGCACTTCGGCCGCCACTACCGCGAAACCCTTGCCGTGCTCGCCGGCGCGAGCAGCCTCGATCGCGGCATTCAATGCCAGCAGGTTGGTCTGGTAGGCGATATCGTCGATGATCACGATCTTCTTCGCGATCTGGTTCATGGCCGCGGCAGTTTCCTTGACCGCCGCACCGCCTTCGGCCGCTTCCTGCGCAGCCTTGGTCGCCATGCCGTCGGTAACCTTCGAGTTCTCGGTGTTTTGCGCGATCGAGGAAGTCATCTGCTCGACCGAGGCGCTGGTCTCCTCAACGCTGGCGGCCTGTTCGCTGGCGGCCTGCGACAGCGATTGTGCGGTGGCTGAGACTTGTTCTGATGCACTGGAGATGTTATCGGTTGCGCTGCGTACATCGTTGATGATTTCCGACAGCTTCTCCACCATGGTTTTCATGGAGAACATCAGGCTGTTCTTGTCGTTCGCCTTCACGGTCACGTCCACGGTGAGGTCGCCCTCGCTGATGCGGCGCGCGATGTCGGCCGCCACAAACGGTTCGCCGCCCAGTTGCTTGGTCAGGCTGCGGGTGATCAGGATGCCGAGCGCCAGGCCGGCGAGCGCGCTGCCGGCCACCAGAAGGATCATGAACAAGCGGCTCTCATGATAGAGATCGTTCGCGTCCTTGGCCGCCGCCACGCCGTTTTCCTCTTTCAATCGGGTCAGCTCGGTCAGCTTGTCGTCAACCCCTGTGGCCTGGGGCATGAAAGTGGTGAAGATGTATTGCGTGCTTTCCCTGTTTTCCTGGAGCTTCTCGCTCTCGACTTTCTGGATCACTTCCGGAATCAGCTTGTCGTAATCCTCCAGCATGCGGTCCAGTTCGGCCAGCTTGCGCTTGCCCTGCTCGGAATAGAACATGGGCCGCGCCTTGTCCAGGTTTTCCTTCATCAGCGAGCGGCTCTTCCGGATCGCATCGACTGCTTTCTTCCTATCCTCCATGGTCGGCGCCAGAGCCAGCGTCCGGACTGCACGTCCGATATAGATCAGATCGATATTCGCCTCCTTGACGTAGGAAACGCCCAGCAATTCCATTTCGTACAAGCGCTGGGCGGTCTCGCTGATCTTGCTCATGTTGAAAATCCCGACGCCGCCAACGATTGCTCCGAGAATCGAAACAAACAAGAAGCCGGCAATCAACCTTGTTCCCACTTTCATGTTCTTGAACATGTTTACTCCTCCCAAAATTCTTAAGTCATCATCAGCCTGCCCGGCCGGATCATGTTCGCGCTCAGGCCGCTTGCGTTTCCTGATTTGCCACCTCTTGAACCAGCATCGGCACATCGAGAATCAACGCTACCTCGCCATTGCCGAGGATGGTCGATCCGCTGATGCACCTCAGATGCCCGAACATCTTTCCCAACGGCTTGATCACCGTCTGAAATTCGCCCAGCAAGGTATCGACCACCAGGCCAGCCTTCTTCCCCGCGTAATTGACGACCACGATGCTTTCCCTCCGACCAGCCGCTCCTGCCACACCGAACAATTCGCGTAGCCGGATGAACGGCAGGACCTCGCCGCGCAGATTGGTATAGTCGTGCCCGGGCTCGCAAGAAAACTCGATGCATTCCTCGATCATGTCGAGCGGGATGACGAACGTCGATCCGCCGAGCCCGACCAGAAATCCGTTGATGATGGCCAGCGTCAGCGGCAGCCGTACGACGACCTTGGTGCCCGCGCCTTCCTCGCTCTGCACATCCACGCCGCCGCGCAGCGCGGTAATGTTGCGCTTGACAACGTCCATGCCGACACCGCGTCCCGACAGGTTGGTGACTTGGTCAGCGGTCGAAAAGCCGGGCTCGAAAATCAGCGCATAGATTTCACTGTCGGAAAGCGCACGCCCCGGCTCCACCAAGCCGCGTTCAATGGCACGCGCGAGTATCTTGTCGCGCTTGAGGCCGCCGCCGTCATCGCTGACTTCGATGACGATGCTGCCCGAGTCATGGTAGGCGTTGAGCTGCACCATTCCCTGCGCCGGTTTGCCGCGCGCGGCGCGAAGCTCGGCCGGCTCGATACCATGGTCTATGGCATTGCGCACCAGATGTGTCAGCGGATCGGCGATCTTCTCGACCACGGTCTTGTCGAGCTCCGTCTCCTCGCCACTCAATACGAGGCGGATATCCTTGCCGAGCTCGCGAGAAACGTCGTACACCACGCGCTGGAAGCGACTGAAGGTCGCGCCGATCTTGACCATGCGCAGCTGAAGGGCGCTGTCGCGCACTTCTTCGACAAGGCCGGACAGGATCGATGCCGCCTCCTGCAGTTCGTCGTTGCGCGCCCGGCGGGCGACCAGGTTGGCGCTGGCGCTGGCGATGATCAGTTCGCCGATCAGGTTGATCAGGTGGTCGAGCTTGTCGGCGTCCACACGGATGGAGCGCGCCTCCTGCGTTCTGAACTGGTCACTGGCATGGTGCTGCTTTGCGATGGCGGCATCTACCACGACGCCCGGGACAGCACCCTGCTCCACCAAGATTTCGCCGAGGCGCTGTGATGGCTTGGCGTCCGCCTGTTCCTTCAGCGCATTCTCAAGTTCGGCTGCCGTGACGCTTCCGCAACGAACGAGTATTTCTCCGAGGCGCGGCACTTCCTCGGGAAGCTCGCGGATCAGCCTCACGTAGTCGGAGATCCTGCTGTTCGGCGGCAGGATGCGCAGGCGGCAATCGTCGCGCACGAATTCGAATACGTTCTCGATGGCCGCCTTGTCAGCGTCGCTGTCAAAGGCGATTTCGAAGCCGAGATAGCAGCTTTCCGGATCCATTGACTCGTTTGCCGGCATGGCGTCGGCAAGCGTGGCGATGCCGACAATCCTGCCAATGGTGCCGAGGTAGCGGATGAATGACATAGGGTCCATGCCATTGCGCAAGACATCGGAGCCGAAACGCAGCGAGATATGCCAGTAGTCGCTGCTGCCGCCCGACTCGCCCATGCGTTCAAATGCGCTGGCATGTGTTTCCTCTGGCACGCCGGCGACCTGAAGGGCAGTCATTGGCGTGGCGTCAAGGTATTCGCGCAATTGGCGGATCAGCGGTGCTGCCGCTTCCGAGGCCGCATCGTCGGCTTCCAGCCGTCCGGCTTCAACCATGTCGATCAGGAGGCTGAGATGATCGCGGCATGCCAGCAGCAGCGTCACCAGTTGGCCGGTCAGCTGGATCCTTGCGTCGCGTACCTGGTCCAGTACGCTTTCCACGACATGGGTAAACGCGACGATATGATCGAGGCCGAACAAGCCGGCCGATCCCTTGATAGTGTGCGCGGCGCGAAAAATGGCATTCACCAGCTCCGTCCGGGATTCGGCCTGCTCAGCTGCAAGCAGCGCGCTTTCCATGTCCTCCAGCAGTTCCCGGCTTTCGACGAAGAATGTCTGCAATGCCTGTTCGAGATTCATGGGCCTCCCTCTTCTCTTTAACGGATGCCGCGGTTCAGGCCGCTGGGACGATCACGATGGGGTCGCCGAAATAGCCGGCAAGGTTCAACAGTTCGAATGCTTCCACCACCGCCGCGCTGTGCGCGGCCAGCCGCAACGCATATCCCTTGGCCTCGGCCACCTTCCTGGCGAGCATGAGCAGTTGGATGCCTGCGGTATCGATTTCGGTGACGGCGGACAGGTCAATTTCGAGCGTTGACGATTTCCCGATGGCCGCGAGCAGGGTCCCCTTCAGTTCTCCCACCCGGTAAATGGTCATCTCGCCTTCGATGCGCAGCACCGGGTCCTTGTCGTCGCTTGCGTCCAGGTTGTCCATGAGAGCCTCGTCGAACATGTCTTAGGGCAGGATCAGCTTCTGGACGGCGGTAAGGAGTTGATCCGGCTTGAACGGCTTCAGCACCCAGGCCTTGGCGCCGGCCGCCTGGCCTTCGCGCTTTTTCGACTCCTGAGATTCGGTCGTGAGCATGATCACGGGCGTGAACCTGTAAGCGGGCAGCTGCTTGACTGCGCTCACGAAGGCTATGCCATCCATGTTGGGCATGTTGACATCGCTGATAATCAGGTGCACTTTCTGCCCGGTCAGCTTCCCGAGCGCATCCTTGCCATCGCTGCCCTCGATGACGTCGTAACCGGCGCCCTTCAATGCGATCGCGACCACTAGCCGCAGCGACGCGGAGTCATCGACGATCATGATTGTCTTTGCCATCCCTGCTCCTAAAAGAATGTGATTTCGCTTGCGCCGGCCTGCGCGGCCTCGCCCTGATGCACTGCCCGCTCCTCGGCCATCGCATAGGTTCTCTCAAGTTCGGCCAGCAAGGGCAGCGCATCCAGCGGTGGCACTTGTCCCGTGCGAGCGCACTCTTCCCTGTGCTGCGCAAGCAGCCCGGGCAACTGTTCGATGTTGTGCTTGACGTGGCCCATGATCTGGCTCACGCGGTCCTGGAACTGCAATTGCACCAAGGCCTCGCCGATCTCCGACTTAATGCCGATGCTTTCCTCCTTGAGGAGGCTGGAGGACTCGACCAGCGCGCCGGTGATGCTCCTGAAATTGCCCAGCACCGAGCCGATCGCCGCCTCTGACGCCCGCATCGATTGCTCCTCATGGTCCATCGATTCCTGCGCAACCTGGCAAGCACCGAGGATGGCGTCGCTGATGACCTCGACCTTTTCGGCAATGCGCTTGCCAGTGTCGCCTGACAGGATCGAGAGGTTCCGGACCTCCTTGGCGACCACGGCAAAGCCGCGTCCCGCCTCTCCGGCGCGTGCTGCTTCGATGGCGGCATTGAGGGCAAGCAGATTGGTTTGCGCGGCGATGGTCTTGACGTCATCCGCCATCGCCTTCAACTCGTCGACGAACTGTTCGAGGTGACGAACCTTGTCGAGCATGGCGGCCTTGCTGCTCATGGCCGACTTGAGCGACGCCACCACCGATCCCAGCTCGGCTTCGCTGCTGACGAATACCGTCACCAGGCCGTTGTCGCGGTCGTTGATCGAATCGTCGGTCGCACTGCTCGATACCCGCACAGCCTGCTCCAGCCTGTCGACAATGCGAGAGAAACGGCCGGTCAGCGCGGTCACCGCGTTTTCCATCTGCGAGACCGAGGAATCGATCTGCCCAGCCCAGACCGGGACAACCGACGTGCCGAACGCGTCACGGCTGTTGAAATAGGCCCTCATTGTTTCGAGATGGCGATCGCTTGCGCTTGTCAATTGCCGAGCGAGGACGATCCCAGCCACCGCGAGGATCGCGGCGATGATGAAATTGCCCCAGCTCCATCCTGCGCGCGCAAGAATGGCGCCGCCCCCGGCAAGGCCTAGCAGGAATGCGCCGATTGCCAAATTGCTGCCCGCCCTGAAACGATATGCCACCTTGTCCCCTTCGATCCCTGACCAGCTATCCAATCGGCAGTAATCGCGTTCCCAAGCCTACTGGCTTCATCGCGTTGCCGAGAATTGTTTCTATCCCCTTACATCACGTGCTTGATTTTTATGCATCACTATTGCCACGCGTGCAGAGAGCTGCGGAGAGATCAATATAGCGAAGCGATGTAGTCGCTTGCCACCAAGAAACAATGATCCAATTGTCAAGATTGACTAGACAGTTCGGCGTAGTGAAAACCCTACAGACGAAAACGCAAGACAAAGGCGGACAACGGTTAGGTAAATCGATGGCGAGAGAGGAAGTTGTGCCTGATGCGGATCAAGAAACGGGAGAAATTGCGGCTGAATGAAGCTGGAACTACAAGAGGGAGATTGGCCGGCGCAGGATCGCCGGCATCCTCATGGCCCGCGCCGGCCTGACTTCACTGCCTACAGCCTCAAGCCATGCTCGATCGCATAGTGTGTGAGATCGCTGTTCGATTTGGCCTGCAGCTTGCCCATGATGCGAGCGCGGTAGGTGGTGACTGTGTTGGGACTGAGATGAAGCATCGCTGCGATCCTGACCAGGCTTTCGCCGGCCGCGATCAGCTTCAGCACTTCAAGTTCCCGGTCCGACAAGGTCTCATGCGGGAATGCGCTCTGGCCACCGATCAGACTCGCGAGTTTTTCGGCCAGTTTGGCGCTGATGTATTTGCCACCCGCCGCGGCCTTGCGGATCGCATCGATCAGGATCGAATCCTGGCTGTTCTTGGTCAGGTAGCCGGCGGCCCCCAGCTTGAGCGCGCGCACAGCATAGACCTCCTCGTCATACATGCTCAGGACCAGGACGGGAAGCTTCGGATGCGAGTCTCGGATCTGGCGCAGCAGGTCGAGCCCGTTCTTTCCGGGCATCGCGATATCGACGAGGGCAACGTCAAACTCCTGCTCCTTCAGTTTGCTAAACGCCTCCGCCGTCGACTCGGCGCAGGCTGCGACCTGGATGTCGCCCGTGGCATTCAGAATCAGCTGCAGGCCCTTGCGCACCATCGCATGGTCATCGACCAGCAATACCCGGATCGCCTTGTCAGACATGCTGCTCCTCCAGCGGAAGCGTCAGCACTGCCTTCGTTCCGCCGTTCGCGCTCCTCGTGAGCTTCAATTCGCCCCCGCAATAGCGAGCCCGTTCATACATGCCCATGATCCCCCAGGAATGTTCGCCAAAAATCTGCACCGGATTGATGCCCTTGCCATCGTCCGCGACCATAATTCTAACGTGATCGCTCATGCGTATGGCCTCCACCTCGATCAGCGATGCTTCGGCATGCCGGACCACATTAATCATCAGTTCCTGCACGATGCGGAACACCTCGATGCGTGCGTCATCACTCAAGCTGCTCTCGTCGAGATAGGGGTCGATCATGACTTGGCAGCGCAGGTGGGACCGTTCCGCAATCTGTTCGGCATAAGACTCGATGGCCGCCCATACGCCAAGCTGATCCAGCACGCTTGGCCGCAGCTCGACGATGATGTCGCGCACCGATTCCAGCGCCTGGTCGGCCATGGTCATGGCCTCGGCCACCAGCTGGCGTTTGGAAAGCTCAGGAGACAGGTCCTGTTTCAGCGCAACCGACAAGTGAGAGCGGATACTATGCAGCAAGCCTCCGAGATTGTCGTGGATGTCGCGAGCGACGCGAAGCCGCTCTTCTTCCTTCACGTCACGATGGCGTGCCAGCAGTTGCCGCAATTGCTCAGTCAACTGCAGCAGGTCTGATTCGATCTGCTTCTGGCGCGTGATGTCGGTCTGGACGATGAAATATTCCGTGTGCCGGCCTATGGCATCTCTGAACGGCACCGTCGTGCTTTCCACCCAGTAGAACGAGCCGTCCCTGGCCATGATGCGGACCTCTTCCTTCCAGATCTGGCCGCTGGACAGCATCGGCCGCATGGCTCCGGCGGGGAGCTGGCCCGACTGGTCCAGGTTGATCGCGTGGTAGTTCTTCCCAAGCAGATCCTCTCGCCGATACTGCGAGATGGCGCAGTACTTGTCGTTCACGAAGCGAATATTCTCCGCCTCGTCGACAATGACGACAATCGCATGCTCGTTGATCGCGCGCTCGAGATTCCTGACACGGGCTGTCGACATGCCCAGTGCCATCTGCGCCTTGAGCGCTGGTCGGATGTCGCGCACGAAGCAGAATATCTCGCCGCCCTCGCCATGACTGTAACTCAGTTCGACATCGATCAGGATGCCCCACTTCGAACGCCACACGGTCTCGAAACGGCCGCGACACTCTTCATCGAACCGGCTGCGTATCGAGCCCGGCTGGTCATTGGCTGACAGCGCATCCACATCCCCCACGGCCATGCTGCGCAATTCGTCCATCGCATAGCCGGTCAGCTTGACCAGCGCGGAATTGGCCTCCAGAAATTTACCTTCCGGGCTGAGCACAGCATAACCATCGATCGTCGTATCAATAGCGGTGAGATAGCGCCGCGAAGCGCTTTCAATATGGCTCAGGTCACGGATGACTGCAGAAATGATCGTGCCATCAAGCCCCTCAAGGAAGGTAAGAGTGACGTCGCATTTAAACAGTTCACCATTCTTGCGGCGCCCCTGGCACCCATCCGTCATCCGCCGCTTCGTAGGGAATGCAAAGTAATGCCGCACTTGCTGGGCATGAAGCGAACGGCTGCATTCAGGGATCAGGATACCCAGATCCTGGCCAATCAGTTCGCCGGGCGCATAGCCGAATATCTGGTGCGCTCTCGCATTGGCGAGGATGATCTTCGAATGCGTATCGATGACCACAACACCGTCCGACGATGCCTCGAACAGACTGTGATAATGCGCTTCTGCCTGGAGCCGCACATCCAGCATGTGGTTGAATCCTTGCGCGAACTCGACCAGTTCGGTCGGCCCTCTCGCCGTTATCCGGCGCGACAGATCTCCCTTCGCAACGAGGCCGACCGTCCGGGCCATTTCCTCGATCTGGCGTGAAAATCTCCGCCCGATGAACAGGGCCAGCATGATGCTAAGGCCCGTCAGCGTGGTCACGATCGTCAGCTGATGGAACGCATTGCGCTTCTCTTCCTGCGCGATATAGCGGGTCGGCCGCACGCCATACAGGCGAAATCCGGTATTGCCTACCGGGCTGACCGCGACGAGCCGTTCATCCGTCCCAGTACCGATCACGCGCGCGCTCGCCTTCATACCATCCGGCACGATCTGCAGAGCCAGCGTGTCGGCGAATCGCTTTCCCAGCGTTTCGGTGTCATTCCGGCTGTCGATGACGACCATTCCCTGCTGATCCGTAATCGTCAGTACCAATCCCTCCGGCAAGGGCAGCAACCGCGACAACAACGGCTGGTACCCGAGATCAAGGCTGTAGCCGACGAGGCCGGCGAACCGGTCCGTGCTGTCGTGTATCGGATAGTTGAGGCCTAGCACCCATTTCTTGGTAAGCGGGCCACGATGCGGCGAGCTGATCGAAAACCCATCGAACTTGATCGCTTCCGCAAACCAAGGCTGCGCGCCTATCGATATCGGCCGGTCGCGGCTAATCGGCGCTGCGGAGCAGACAACCATGCCTTCCACATTAACCACCACCACATTGGCATAGCGCGGGAACAAGTGCTTGATGTCACCCAGCAGGGGGGAGCAGCGTTTCGGATCGAGCGCCTGAATGTCGGGCCTTTGCGCCAGCTTTTGCAGGAGTTCGCGCGATTCGTTGAGCGTCCGTTCGAAAGCGAGCGCCTCGGTCACGGTGTACTTGCTCAACTGGTAGCCCGATTTGACAATGGCCTGCTCGTGATTCTTCTGCACGGAATAGGCGATAAGCCCGATCATGGGCAGGCTGAGCAGTACCGTGAGAAGCACCATGGAGCCGCGAACTGACAAGCGATCGATGATGCACTTCATCGGCTTGATGCACCTGCACTCAGTTTCATCTGATAAGGTTTCAGCCCTTCGACGGCGTCGGCAATTAGGTGGACCGGACTGGTCCGAACATTGCACTTTGCAACAAGCGAGAAACAACTACATGACCTGCCGAAAAACTGCATAGCAAATTCCCAGGAGAAGGAAAGGTTTATTTGTCAATCGATAACCACCCAGATCTCGCTCTATGCGTGAAGCGCAGGCACGAAGTACCCGATATTAAAGAAGGCATGGCTAGGTATGAAAGGGAAAAAGAAAAAAGGGCTACAGACTCGTGATCTGTAACCCTTTGATTCTATTGGTCGGGGCGGGGAGATTCGAACTCCCTACCCCTTGCACCCCATGCAATTATTTTACTGTCCATCGCCGTACAATGGAAAGTCGGGTTAAAAAAATAATACAACAAAAACAGACTCTTACACAAGTTATTTCCCAACACCATCCAAAGCAGGCCATTCCCACCTAATCTATCTGTTGGGGTAAATGTAGGGGTAAAATAAGAAATCCACTACCCCTTGCAGCCCCAAATGCCAAAGCTCCAGCCTAAACAACTCGAAGCCCAGCGCGCCGGTGACAACGGGAAAACTCTCCGCGACGACGGCGGACTGTTCGGACGGGTACGCGCCAAAGCTGATGGCACGGTCAGCATTTCATTCTATTACCGCTATCGCTTCGACGGCAAACTGAAGGATTATGCTTGCGGCACATGGCCAAGGGAGAGCCTAAGCAAAATCCGAACGACACGTGACGCAGCCAAGCTTTTGGTCAAACAACATATTGATCCGTCAAGTCATCAAAAGGTTGCGAAACAAGACGCAAAGGATGCAGTGACGGCGCGTCTGGCTGAGATCGAACGACAGAAAAGTGAAGCCCTGACCTTCCAAGATTTGTTCGATACCTGGCTACTTGACGGCGTACGCCGCGCAGATGGCAACGCTGAACTGAAACGTTCTTTCAACGCGGATGTGTTGCCCAAGCTGGGAAAAAAACAGATCAAGGAATTGACCGAGCACGACTTGCGGGGAGTACTGCGCGCGATAGTCACGCGCGGCGCCAACCGTACAGCCGTCGTCATGCGCAACAATCTCACCCAAATGTTCGTATGGGCGGAAAAACGCCAGCCTTGGCGTAAACTGCTCGTCGATGGCAACCCAATGGACTTGATCGAGATCGAGAAGGTTGTCAGCACCGACTACGACATGAACAACCGTCGCGAACGGCTCCTCGCAGAAGAAGAAATTCGTGAGCTGCACGATATTTTTCAGCGGATGCAGGCAGCGTACGATGCGGCACCCAAAAAACGCACTGCGGCGCAGCCGGTCGAGAAAACAACGCAATGCGCGATCTGGATCATGTTGGCGACGCTATGCCGCGTCGGTGAAACATCGAAGGCGCGCTGGGAACATATCAACTTCGATACCGGCGAATGGTTCATCCCGCAGGACGACA
Source organism: Noviherbaspirillum autotrophicum (assembly GCF_000818395.1). Classification (GTDB taxonomy): domain Bacteria; phylum Pseudomonadota; class Gammaproteobacteria; order Burkholderiales; family Burkholderiaceae_D; genus Noviherbaspirillum; species Noviherbaspirillum autotrophicum. The sequence continues at coordinate 3,882,439 of NZ_JWJG01000028.1, forward strand.
CCAAAGGTAAGCGGAGCGAATTAACCGTTTTCCTATCGGACTTCGCCTTGGATCAGTTCCGCCAGCTATACAAATTGACGGGCCATTCGGAATGGTGCTTCCCTGCCAAGAACCGCGAAGGCCATGTATGCGAAAAGAGTATTTCCAAGCAGGTCGGTGATCGCCAGTGTCGGTTCAAGAAAGGCAAGGATGGCAATCCGCGCAAACCGATGAAACGCCGCCGTCACGATGACACCTTGGTGCTAGCGAACGGCAAAAACGGCGCATGGACGCCCCATGATATGCGGCGCACTGGCGCGACCATGATGCAAAGCCTCGGGATCGCACTGGATATCATCGATCGCTGCCAGAACCACGTATTGGAAGGTAGCAAAGTGCGTCGGCACTATCTACATCACGACTATGCGCCCGAGAAGCGCGAAGCGTGGCGCTTGTTGGGTGAACAGCTGACGTTGATTTTGTCTGCCTCCACTCACAACAAAGCTCCCCAGCAATCCTCCCAGCGAGAAGCACCGTCTCGTTCGCACTGACCTTATCGCGCTCCCCCCTTCTCTTTCCTGCTAAAAACACTGGATTGACTTTTTGCAATATACATTCCCGACTTGACGCCACGGTCGGCCAGTCGGCTTTTCGTCAAATGCACGGTCCGGTAAATGGCGTACTTTCCCATATGAAACTCCGTTAAAATAATGCCAATAGGAAATGTCAACCTATAATCATCGGTGCAGAAATTTAGGGAAAAGTAAAAAAATAATGAAACTCAGGGAATACTTCCTCATCGGACTTACAAGCCTACTTATCAGCGGCTGTGCAGTAAATCAAACTACGCGCGTCTCCATGTTGCAGGTACCTGAAGTACAAGAGGCCGCCAAATACCGTTCCATGTCTGTCGCTCGCTTCTCCGGTCAATATGGAGAAGATCTTAGCTTGGCCATTGAGTCGGCCATGATGAATGCCAAGGTACAAGATAAGCCGGTATATAGCATCGTCGCTCGCACCGTTCCATCGCGCTCGCTTAAGGGAGACGCTCGCTCAGCAGTTTCTGTGGCTAAATCGCAAGGCACTGACGCTATTCTCGTCGGTGAGGTGATCGCTGCCACTGCAACGGATAATCGCCGAACCACAAGCGAATATGTCTGCACTCAGCGTAAGGAGCCCAATAAACTCTTCTCAAGCTGCGTTTCCGGCTACAACAAGACTGTGTATTGCACGGATCGGAAGGCAAGCATGCAAGTGCAAGTGCAATTGCTGGACGGAAAATCAGGTAATCCGGTATATAACGAAGCTATTACTAAATCCCTTGACGCCACTGCCTGCGGCGATGAGGTATTAAAGGATAGTCGAGCCATGCTTGGCACGGTGGCCGGCGCAATCACTGAAGCAGTCATTAGCAAGCTCGTCCCGCACGACAAGCTCGTCGACATCCCACTCCTTCCTGCCGATGAGCAGTTACAGGCAAAGGAGCGATTTGCGTCAGGACTCAAGTTCGCCCAAGCGGGCCGCATGGACCGCGCCTGCGATATTTTCCGTGACATCTACGATCAAGAAAAAAATTCGCCGGCCCTTAACTACAACCTCGGAATCTGTGAAGAATCATCGGGCGCATTTTGGCGCGCCAGTGAATATTACGCTATCGCTGATCGGCTCAGCCATGAGCCGAATAAAGTCCTGGCACTTGCCTTAGAACGTAATGCTCGCAATATTAAGAATTCCAGCGCGCTTGCGGAGAATCGCCGAGATTTGAAACTGCAAAGCCGTATTGAATCAGGCGCAGCGCCGCAGACGGTGACACAATCAATAGGAAAGACGACAAGCCCACAAAGTGCCTCTCCTATAGTCAAGGTCGATCCAGAATCCTTGATGCTTGATCGGCGGGTCGCCCTCGTCATAGGCAATGCCAAGTATAAAAAGGGAGGCGCGCTACTCAATCCCGTTAACGATGCACGGGCAATGACCAAAGAACTTCGCTCCGCTCACTTCCGTGTCATTTCTGTTGAGGATGCTGATCTACAGAAGATGAACCAAGCCATTGACGAATTTAGCCGATCCATTAAAAAAGACGGTGTGGCGTTAGTGTTCTATGCTGGTCATGGCATGCAAGTCAAAGGGGAAAATTATCTTATTCCTGTCGACGCCGAATTCAAGGAAGAGTCGGAGATATCTTACAAAGCAATTAATGTAGGCTACATTCTTTCGAAGTTTGAAAACGCCCAATCTCGGGTCAACATCGTGATGTTGGACGCCTGCCGAGATAACCCCCTAGCCCGCTCATGGCGTAGTGGAAAAGGTGGCGGGCTGGCATCCATCGACGCACCGGCCGGCACTCTCATTGCCTATGCCACAGCTCCCGGCAAAACAGCCGCCGACGGCAGCGGTGCTAATGGCTTATATACCAGCCATTTACTACAACAGTTACGCGTGAAAAACCTCAAAATCGAGGATATTCTGAAGAACACCCGCAAGGCGGTGGCTGCTGCGTCAAAACAAGAACAGATTCCTTGGGATTCGTCATCACTTACCGGCGACTTTTATTTCCGGGCCAGCGAGTAGCAATTTTTAAGCACTGACGAACCAAATCAATTTATGAATTCATCCAACTCGCATGCGGCACGTATGCATGGAGGCGCGCACCCAAGCATCCACCTGCATGATGTGCTTCACCACCTGATTGTTGCCACAGTATTGGCAAGTACAATTTTGCTGGTCGAGGCCTATACGCCGTGGTTGCGGTGGCTAGACAGTCTGGCATTACGCGTGGCTTTGCCTACCACGACCAATACTGCGCTCGTGGACCAGAGCAAACAACCGGTGATCATGTCGATTACCGACACGCTGTACGAACAGGCCTTTGAACAATCCTCCCCTCTCAACCGCCGACGGATGGCGGAGCTATTAGAAAAACTCAAGGAGAGCCAACCTCGCGTAGTGGCAATCGACCTCGACTTGTCTCCATCGGCCAGCGACGAGTTGCATGCGACGGAGCGACGGCAACTCGACCAAGCACTATTAGCATTGGCGGGGCAGAGCCGCCTCGTGCTGGCCACCCCGTTTAGAACGGCGACCTTGCAAGAAAAGCAGCACTTGTGGGTACGCGCCATGTGCGAACACGGGATTCGTTTCGCACTACCCACTTTATCTTCCTCCATGAATACCGTCGTACGCCATGACGTTGAGTCACCACTACTGGCAAATGTTGCTCACAAGTTGGCGCTGGGGGAACCGAAGGATCCCCTGCTCACCCATGAAGTTTGTGAATGGGCAGCAGAAATGGACAGCAAGACCTTTTTCGATGCAACGGCCCGTTCGCATGGACATAACACTGAAACGATTCCCCTTAAGAGTGCGTTGCTATCTCCAATCAACCTACATCAACAAGCCGTAGAACCAGAATGGAGTGCAGCAAAAGGATTTGCCATTCCTAATCTGGCAGGAAAAACAGTTTTCCTGGGTGGCGCATGGGCTGACTCAGACCAATTTTTCTCCGCCTTATCCGAGCATCCTTATCCCGGGGTTTTTATCCACGCCGCAGCCTTTAGCACGCAACTTAATCCAGCCATCAATACATCCCATGGTTATGCCCTATTAGCCGATATGGTCGTTGGCACCATTCTAGGCTTCATATTCCATGGAATTTGGACCAAGATAGGACGGGCTAAGCCCTATTTGTTAGGAGCATCGAAGGGCGTGCGCAATCAAATGTTTCATACGTTGCTGTGGCGCGGAGTTCTTGTCATCGGCTGGCTACCACCAATATTAATTATTTGCCTGTTCTTTGGAGCATCAGCACTACTCCTAAAACTTAATCTTTGGCTGAATCCCGGCCCCCTCGTCTTTGGCATGTTCATTGACGCCATCATGGCAGCGAAAACATCACCTGACGGACATACTGAGCACCATAAGTTTAGGTTAAAAAAGCTCTTGCACTCCTTCCCCGACTTGGGCTGGCAGCTTCCCTTGGTTGGCTTTGCCATATCCACTCTATTCACGCACGGTCATTAGGTGCCTCATGGTCTATCGTCATCAGTTTCTCCCTGCACTCGTTGCACTTATCTGCACGCATAGTGCGCTCGCCTTCGAATGTTCACTAAGCGCAGACAGTGCGACAGCAACTGTCGTTAAACCGTCGGGTGAGAGCTTGCGTCTAGGCATCCGCAAGGAAAAGGATTGCCAAGGCATCCGTGTCTCATCAGGATCGGTGCGCATTGTGTATGCAGGTCAGTCCGGCCTTCAGGAATCGGTACTTGCTGCAGGGGCGGTGATCAACCCTGATGTGTTAAAACCGGTTACCAATAGCGGTTACCAAGTGGCGCTCAGGCAGCTCGGCCTGATACTTGCCGGTGACGAAAAGCAGCGCCCCGGTATGCTACGTAGCGCCCAATTACAAAGCGAAGACTACGCGGAAATTCTGCCACACGGCGACATCCTTTGGCGTGCGACTGATATGGTGATCGTCATTCCGACACATGATCCCAAGCAGATAACCGAACTGGAAGTGACTGATGACAATGGACGCGCAGTACCACTTCATAAGGTAAATAACGGATACCGGATTGCACATACCGATTTCTCAGAAGGAGCTAGTTACCGTTGGTCAACGACCATCGACGGCAATACACTGCGGGGTCGATTCACCCTCTCCACTGCACAACGAGCAGAACAAGTAGAGCACACAGCCCATGCCGCTCTTGTGTCAGGAAGTGGAGCATCGTCAGCGTGGCGAGACGCCTTAAACAAAGCTACTAGTCTGGCCACGCAAGGTTTTGTTTGGGATGCCGGCCGAATTATTCGTGAATCGTTATAAGCGATCATTTTTGCGTTTTATTACTGCTCTTTTGCCTCGCCAGTCCCTCGACTGCCAACAAACTGAGAGCAGCTAATATGCTTCCCCTGACGAACAGGTGCTCACATTCGTGCATAGCCAGTCCGTCAGTATGCAACAGTCATTTTCAGTTGCTCCTAGATAATTTGTGGCACGAAGCGATACAGTGGACTATCGAATACCCGTATCGAAGGATGCTGACGTACCCTGCCTCGGGGGCATAGACGTTGAATAGAAGACTGAATCGGCCATGGATTCGTAGACGCTGATGAGCCATTTGTAACACGGAGGTAAATGGCCGCTGACGGGTATATGTCGCTTCCACGATGGATCGATTTCTGTCCTTCAACTAAATTTCAGTAATGTCCGGCCATGAGCGCTTCATTGCCGGAATCTATGCACCGTCCACACTCCTTACCCTACCGATCACACCGATCCTGAGCATCAGCACGCCTCGATAAAGCCCGCCCTGCACTACCCTTTTGGGAGCGTGCACTACCCTAGAAGGATGATATTTTGACAATATTTTTCTGTTATCATAACTATCCTTGAGTTGCCATTCGGAAAGGGCTAGGGCGGAGGTCAGTCGTGCCGCCCTCGGAAATCATGGACAAAATTTCATTGCCGTCTTGGACCGAGACTTTTCTTCGCGAACATCGTGACTTATCGGATTTTACTGAGCAAATCGCCGCGATCGTGCCGGTAGATGTCGAAGATCGACAGTCTGTGATTGAACGCTTAAGACAACACCTGCTGGAAGCCTGTTATTGCGCATCCCGGTACGAAGCAAGCAAGGATCCGCACGCGGATGCGCGCAACAAAATTCACTCATTCAATACGGAACGCCAGCAAATAGAAAATTCCGTTGCCGATCTTAAAAGCTTTTTTATCCGCCACCCACAATTTATGCCGGAAATTGGCGCCACTTGGTTCAGTGCTCTTAAGGATCGCGGCATTTCTCTCAATGGGGAAAAAACGCCAAGTGAGTATTTGATTACTTGCATTTCCGCACTTGAAACAGCGTTTGCGTACGATTTCCTTGGTGGAAGTATGACGTCCGGCGAACGCATCCATCGCAGAGTACATGGATGCATTCGTTATAAAGACCCAATCAACAGTGGTCGATTGCCATCGGTGATAACGATGCTCGCATTTCACTTGGTCCTCATCATTCGCAAAGCATCCCGCGACGAGAATATCGAACATTTATTTCTAGAAACAATGCCCGTAAACGGGGACTCACACTACCCGCTCGTCACCTGCCTCATTAATGCTACTTTCGATATCGAATTGGATGAAGCCAATCTTAAAAGCCGATTAGACGCATTCCTAAAAAGAAACAACGATGCCCGCTTCTGCAGCTGGCCGTAACGAATTACAAAAAAATACATCCAGTTCGTTTTCGACAGAATCTCCTCTTTCAATCTATTCTGGGCAGAGTCAATGCAATAACGCATGACTAGATAATGTGAAAGGAGAACTTTATGCCGAAAAAGACTAAGAACAATGTGAATCACCCAGTAGCTGACAGCGCCGTTTTTGAAGCAACGCAGGCATCAGCCACCGGTGTTTTGATTCCTGCCAATGGTGTTTTCATCCGACGTTACCTGCGCCCGAAAGTCGCCGCAAAAAAGCTCGGAATTGCTGACAGCACGCTCTGGCTGAAAATCAAGACCGACCCCGACTTTCCCCAGCCCATCAAGATCGGACCGAATACCACGGTCCTGATCGAGGATGAAATTGACCACTACGTGTCCACGCGTTCGCGTGAGGCGCGCTAATCGGCAATTCCGATACGGCAGGGTCTACTGGTCCTTAGCCACAAGTGTGCACCAGACTAAACCCGACTAGCCGCCACATTTAGTTCAGCGGCTGCCACTCCCCACCATTCCAGACGAAAGCGCAACGTCGTTTCACAACGACGGTGGGATTGTTGCGTCTATCGAAACGGAATCGTGTGAAGCGCCAGCTGCCTTTTTTAAGAGGTGACCTATGAACAGTAACCAACCACAAGAAAACAAGCACATCGCTCCAGTCCTGCCCCCGGTATTTAACCGTTACCCGTACAGCGATGCAGACGCCGAATGCAATCGTATCCTCGCATGGTATGAAACGCATCTCATCCTGACGGTCGAGGACTGTATCTATGAGCTGAAAATCGCCTATCCGGATAAAAGGATCGCTTCGCTCCGCAAAAAGGGGCACAAAATTCTTACCAAGCGCGAGGAGGTCCACACGACGTGTGGCCACTTGAAAACAACAACAGTCTACATCCTGCACCGCAAACTCAAACCCATGTGTAACTCCTTCCCGGATCTGAAAATTTTGATCGAGCGTTTGCCGGGCTTCGAGACGCTGGACATCGATAGCATGACTATGGATGAGCAGGTCCGCCTGTACTTTCTCCTCAACCGACTCTAATAACTGCAAACCGCTCAGGCGGTGGTAGCGCAGACGTTCAACGACCACCGCCTGAGCGCTAGAGGTAATGCAGAGAGTCCGTCGCAGAAATCACGTTAATCGCTATATGGAGGAAAGGAGGAAACGATGCAGAACATAGTCCCGCCGAACGCAGCAGTTGTCGGCCATTGCAGCACGTGCTGGATCGCCCACTGCTGCGCATACGATCACACGAGTTCGGAGGCGGTAACGCAAGTTACGGTTTGCCGCCGCGCCACGATGACGTCTAGCGAGGGCGAATAATGGCCGAACTATTCACTACCGACATCGATCGCGTCCGTTCGGCCTTGTATTTCATCCCTGCTGAGGATCGCGATACCTGGGTGCGCATCGGCATGGCGATCAAAGCCGCGTTCGGCGATGGTGGCTTTGACCTGTGGGACGAATGGAGCCAACAAGCGGCATCCTACAATGCCCGCGATGCGCAAGACGTTTGGAAGAGTTTGCGCGCCGACGGTAAGGTGACGCTGGGAACGCTGTTTTACGAAGCCAAGACAAACGGCTGGTGTGATGACGGCACCTTCCAGCAACCGAGCCACGAAGAAATCACCGCACGCCAGCGCTTAGCTGCGGTGCGAGTCGAGCAAGAGCAATCCGGCATCGAAAAGGAACGTGCCGCCGCAGCGGCGAAAGCATTGGAAATCTGGAATGCATCCAGCACTGCGCAGCCGGATCATCCTTATCTCGTGCGTAAGCAAGTATCCCCAGTCGCCACCTTACGAGAGATTGACGCGAATGCCGTGGCTTCGATCCTCGGGTATACGCCGAAATCGAGTGGCGAGATACTGCATGGCCGTCTGTTGGTCGTGCCGGTCAAGGTGAACTCATCGCTGTCGACGCTGGAACTGATTGATGAGGACGGCCGCAAGGCGGCGCTAGCAGGCCGGGGGACGAAAGCGGGTGGTTACTGGGCTGCACAGCCGCTGCCTGGCGATAACGGCAGTGGTGCCACGCTGCTGATTGGCGAAGGAGTGGCGACCGTGCTGTCGGCCCAACACGCCACCGGAGCTGCCGTCATTGCAGCTCTATCGTCCGGTAATCTGCTTGCGGTTGCGAAAGCGATACGCGAGCGTTATCCGGCTGCGACGCTGGTGCTGCTGGCTGATTTAGTCAAGGCAACCGGTCTTCCGGATAATCACGCGCTTCAAGCGGCTGCGACCAATAACGCCAAGGTTACGTCTCCCAACTTCGGCCCGCTTCGCCCCGTTAATGCGACAGACTTCAATGACATGTTCCTGATGTTCGGAACAGATGCCGTGAAACGTTGCATTGAAGCTGCTCAGGCACAGTCCTCCAAGTCTCTCGCCGACGCGTGGCCTGTTCCGACGCCGCTGCCAGACGCTCTGCCGCCAGTTCAGAAGTTCGATCCTGACCTGTTGCCGCTGTCCTTGCGCCCTTGGATCATGGACATTGCCTATCGCATGCAATGCCCACCGGATTATCCAGCAGTGGGTAGCATCGTGGCGCTGTCCAGCCTCATCGGTGCGCGTGCGGTAGTACAACCGAAGGCACGCGACACGTGGCAAGTCGTGCCGAATTTGTGGGGGCTGGTAGTTGGCCGCCCCGGCGTCATGAAAAGCCCTGCGCTCAGCGCAGCGCTGAAGCCGTTGTACCAGTTGCAAGCCCGCGAACACGAATGCTGGGAAGCGGAACATGCAGCGTGGGCCATCGATACCAAGCTGGCAGACCTGCAAAAGGCCAATAACGAAAAAGAAGCTCGCCAGCTGGCAACTAAGGACCCTGAAAAGGCCCGCGCGTTGTTGCATTCGGAGGATCTGCCCGAGCCGACCCAGCGTCGTTACATCATCAACGACACCACTGTTGAAAAACTCGGTGAACTGCTGAAGGTGAATCCCTGGGGTGTTTTGTCCTACCGGGATGAAATTTACGGACTGCTCGCCAGTATGGAGAAATCGGGGCAGGAAGGATCGCGTGCGTTTTACCTGCAGGCCTATGACGGCGACAAAGGCTATATGTTTGATCGCATTGGACGGGGTGAAGTGCACATTCCGCGTGTCTGCCTCGCGATGCTGGGGGGAATTCAACCGGGCCGCGTGCAGGAGTATGTGCGCGGCGCAGTGTCGGGCGGCAGCAGTGACGATGGGCTGCTGCAGCGCTTTGGTTTGACGGTCTGGCCGGATGTGAATAGCGCGTATCGTCTTATCGACCAAGCGCCCGATGCAGCAGCAAAACAAGCGGTGCAAACAGTGTTCGAGCGACTGGCAAGACTGCACCCGAATAGTGACACCGAACCACAAATCTGGCGTCTTGATCCCGCTGCACAAACTCACTTTATCGAATGGCTGGTGCCATTTGAAACGGAATTGCGCGGTGATGAGCTGCATCCGGCGTTAATTTCGCACCTCGCCAAGTACCGCAAGCTGATCCCGGCGCTCGCGTTGATCTTTGCACTGGTTGAAACGCCAGCCAGCGGAGGCGTGATCGGCGAAGCGGAGATGATGCGCGCGATTGCGTGGGGCGACTATCTCCGTACGCATGCCAATCGGCTTTATTCCGCCGCAGTCACACCCGAAATCACCGGCGCGGCGAAATTGCTCAAGAAAGTGAGTTCCGGTGTGCTCGGATCGGAATTTACTCCACGCATCGTCGTGCAAAAAGAATGGGGGGGATTAAACACACCTGAGGAAGTACGAAAAGCGGCGAACGTGCTGGTCGAATACGGTTGGCTGCGCCCCGAAAAGTATCAAACCGGTGGGCGCCCGAGCGAACGGTACGTGGTGAATCCGGCCGCATTGCAGCAGGAGGCGGCATGAACTGGCTCGCACGATTGAAGGAACTGGAAGCGGCTCGTTCCAGTACCCCACAAAACCTGCAAAAGGATGCTTTCGTAGGTTTTGTAGGGGCCGGTCCCGAGCCTTTTCAGGAAATGAAGTATGGCGAATCGATTTTCACGACGCGTATCGTTTTGTTCATGGTACGGGATTTGGACAAGGATGAGGCCGAGGCAATGGTGGATCGCCTCGCCGTGCGCGACCAAGAAAAAGACGAGCGCCGCGTCTGTGTGGAATGCCGCCACCTCTTTGGCACCAAGAATCGCCGGTTTTGTCACCAGTGGGAAAAGACCGGAAAAATCGGTGGACCATCAATCCCGAGCGAGCTGACGACAATTTTGCAACGCTGTGCCGGATTCGAGCCGGAGGTGCTGGAGTGAGTAAGAAAGCCGATATGAAACCCACAGAAGCGGATTCATCAGTCAAAATGAATGGTGCAGATAAAGCAAAGCTGGCGCTTATTCCATCAGTGAATGCGGCATCAGTCATGTTGGCTTATCCCAATGACATTGTCGGCGCAGACGTAGAGCTTGCCACGCTGCTTGATGGATTGCGTGACTCCTGCAACGCCGTCAAGGATGGCGACTTGACCTCGCTTGAAGCAATGCTGGCGGCGCAAGCCATTGCTCTGCAGTCGATTTTCACGAGCCTCGCCCGCCGAGCCCAAACGCAGGAATACCAGCGCCAGCTGGAAGCGCTGTTGACGCTAGCGCTCAAGGCGCAATCGCAGAGCCGCGCCACGATACTGGCATTGGCCGAGCTGAAATATCCACGGCAGGTCGCGTTCGTCAATCAGGCCAATATTAGCCACGGGCCGCAGCAAGTGAATAACGGTGGCGTGCCCTCCTCCGCGCGCGCGAGGAAAAAACAAACTACGCAAAACAAACTATTAGAGGACCAAACCAATGGGCGCACGCACTTGGACGGCGGAGCAACGGCAAAGACAGGCGGACGCAATGCGGCGCTGGAAACCGTGGGAAAAATCCACCGGTCCGAAAAGCGCGGAAGGAAAAGCAAAGGTGGCGCGTAACGCATACACCGGCGGGAAATGGAAAGAGCTGCGACAGATGATCAAGGTCATGAATCATGCGTTGCGTCTACAACGAGATTTGCTGAGGTAGCCATTCAACAATTACGAAAGCAGGCGGGCGATGCCACAATTGGGAATACCCTTAAGCTGCTAACTCCTGTCCGATTTCGTCATGCCTTGAAACTAGCCGAACTTCCGAGTTCGGCCGAGGGTGTGTAAAAACATGGTTTTGCCGCTAGACCAGCACGAAATAGCGGAATAAAAGAAGAGCGCCTCGTGACATGTTGTGGTCGTGTCGTTCGATTTTCACGTTTTCACACGGCCTCGGTTGTGGGCGGACATACATGATCTGACACATCCTGTCGGATCATGTCACAACTTATACACATCAATCCACCGCCTGTTGTCGACGAATTTGACATACATTGCGCAGACCAGTCGCATATTCATCGTAAGTGCTTGTTTCTATGCTCTTCTTAATCTCGGCATACGTTGTGCTTCAGCGCTTCTGGACATTCAAACAACAACTGAGAGGGGTACGATGAAAAAATTCATGCTGGTGCTGTCCTTGCTGCTTGGTTTGCAAACCGCGCATGCTGCGCTGGTTGCCGAGGATTATTCGTCTGTGGGCGATGGATTAATCACGCTGGATACCGAATCCGGTCTGGAGTGGCTCGACTTCACTGCCACAAGGGGCCTCACTGTGTCGCAAGTCCTGTCAGGCATGGGCGGGTACAGCGCCACATTCCGTTATGCCACACGGAGTGAAATTCAAGAATTGTTGGCCCATGCAGGATTTTCGACCTTGAATACCTATGCGCCTGAATACGTGACGCTTGGACAGGCATTCAATAATCTTTTCAACTCGAACGGATCAGCTTGCGGAGGATCACTTCCTTGGGCTTGCGCCTTATCTATTTCACCGGACACGCAGCATCTTGACCTAATTAATGTGGGTGTCAGTCTTACAGAAGGTGGAGCTTTTCTATTCCCCAACTACGCCCCAACTGACTATCAACATGAGTGGTACGGCAGCGCTTTGGTGAGAGTTGACAATAATGGTGCCGTCGTACCGGAGCCTAGCGCAATCCTGCTGCTCGGCATCGGCCTTTTGGCTCTTGCCGCAAAACGTCAGCAACGGCAGGGTTAAGACATCAGTGTGACACGTCACGAGTTGATGCAAACAAAAACGCCGAGGATTTGCCTCGGCGTTTGTTCATGGCATCCTGATATCCCGCCCGAACGTTCTTTTGAACATCGGTATGGGCAGGGCTAAGCTGGATCGGGAATCAGGTAGTTTCCTGCCTGTTTCGCGTTCAGTGCCCGCTTATTGCGCTACTGCGGCAGCAGGCGCTTCCTTTTTCGCTGCGGCTTTCTTTGCTGTAGCCGACTTCTTGGCCGTCTTGGCTGGCGCATTAAGACACTCCACAAAGGGTCGAATTAACAATAGCCCTTTTCACTAACGGCGTTTGACTATCCACGATATACCCTGGTGGTTTGTGAATTCACGCACCCCAAAAATGTAGGGGTAAATGTAGGGGTAAAACTGCGCCAAATGAAAAGGGCTACAGACTTGTGATCTGTAACCCTTTGATTTTATTGGTCGGGGCGGGGAGATTCGAACTCCCGACCCCTTGCACCCCATGCAAGTACGCTACCAGGCTGCGCTACGCCCCGACGAAGCTCGACATTATAGCAGAGCGATAACGGTTTCTGCCATGCATGCCTAAAATGCCCGTCACAACTTCGTGTCGGCCACCTCGGGCACCACAAGCATCCGGGGCGTCTGCGACAGTCCCATGGTCCGTGCGATACGGATTACAGAAGGCTTGGTCTGGTCGAAGGCGTCGGCGTAATCATGTTCCTTGCGCAATGACCGGATGTATGTCTGCGTGAATGCGCCACCACCGAGGCTGGGTGATTCCAGCGACTCCTCGTTTTCGGATGCGGAAACGATCACGATGCGCGACGTTTTCATGTCCTTTGCCTTTTGCGCGAGGTCCGTGACCGCCTCTTGCGACAAGCTGGTCGTGTATTCGACTTCCTTCTTGTGCTGCGTCAGCGAACGCGTCCGGGAAGGCAAGTACCCCGGGATCGACACGAACGTCTTGCCGCTATAACAGGTGTCGAGAAGGACGACCGACCGCACGTTTTTCGCGGTGAGTTGCGCGACAAAGCCTTGCAGGTCTTCGTCGCTCAGCGCAGTTTTGCGATTGGTGATTACGAAATCGATCGATTCGCCCTTGGACGTGACTTTTTTGCGCGGGAATTCGGTATCGTAAAGCACGATATCGAACTTGTTCATCGCATTCGGCAAGCCGTGGGCAGCGACGAACAACACGACCGTGTCGCCCGCCTGGACCTGCTCCATGACGTTGTGCATCGCCGCTTTGACCGCGCCGGAAGTGGCATCCTCTTTTGTCAGCAGGCTCACCTGGTTGCTGGGCACCGATCCGCCGTCGGGAGAAAGGAGGAATGTATAGATATCCGCCGCGTCCTTTTCGGCACCGTCCAGCCAGTGTTCGGGCGGAAGATACCTGGACTTGCTGGCACCGACGATGACGCCCAGGGTTTGCGGCGTGCGTCTGGCAGCCTGCGGCGGCGATGCAGGTTGTGTAGCTACGGCAGCCGGACGCTTTTGCATCATCCGTCCGATGGTCGACGCAAATGCCGAATTGAAGCCTTTCAGTCGGTACGAGATATTGGCCGGCGTGGTGGGTGCAACACGTCGCAATCCGACCACGGCGCGCGCCGCCGCAAACGCGGTCTCGACCTCGTCGCGATCCTCATATTCGCCAATCAAGGAAATGCGTCCGTCATCTCCCAGCCGCACGTCGGCCTGCTGTAGCCCTACCGAACGGAAGGCGTCACGAATCGCGCTGATTTCCGACTGCGTCACTGCTTCGACAGCCGGCACGCCCACCCCTGCCCCTTGCGCTTGCGCTGCGCCCCCTTCCCAGGCCAGGCAAAGCAGTACGACCAGCCGGCCAAGAGCCATGCACCACCTGCCCGCCCGCATCACTTGACCTTCACAAGTGCGCTGGCAGGGATCCAGCCGCTCGTTCCCTGATCGGTATCGATCTGTACCCAGGAAGTCGGCTTCTTGGCGTGCGCCTCTTGCGCGATTCTGACGCGCGTACCCGCATTCAAGGATGCAATGGCCGTGCGCTTGGGACCGGAATTATCGAACAGGGACGTCTTGTGCTTGACCGCGTGCGTTGCGACGAAAGAGCCGTCCTTGAGCGAACGGGTGGCACCTGCTGCAGGCGTTCCATTCCCGTCAACCGAATTGACGGCGGGTGAGCCGGCGTAACGTTTCGGCCGGCCGGACTTGTCGAGCAGCGCGAAGTCGACCGTGCTGGCCGACTTCATGTGCTCGGCCTCGACAGTGAGCGTGTAGCGCATCGGAACCGGCAGCGGCAAGGGCAGTTGCGCGCGCGGCGGAATTTGCAGCTTGTGGTGGAACGTGCCGCGGCCCTGCTGGATGACCACGTCCTCGACATAATCGTCCTTGCCTTCATCGGCGATCGTCACCCATTGCAGGCGCTCGCGCGGCATCCTGATGGCGGCTTCGAGCGGAATCGGCTTGCCGGCCGCATCGAGCATCGCATTGCCTTTCGCGTCGGCCAACACCAGCTTGTCTTCCGAATCGGCCATGAAGCGCACGATTTCGACCTTGTGCCGGAATCGCGCCTTGATATCCTTGGCAGCGGGGTCCTCGGCCAGGAAGGTGAAGCTGAATTCGGGGACCGGAGGATCGTTCTCGGTGCCCTCAACGCGCATCTCAAGCTTGTCCAGATTGAGGCTCTGCTTGCGCTGGCGCCTTGCCGCTGCCGGCAAAGCCTGTGCCTCCGATTGTTGCGCTACCGGCTCGGACTTGCTGTAGACTGCCGCGCACTTGCGCCAGGCGGTCATGCCAATCAAGGCCGCAGTGGCGATGCCGGCAGCCGCGCCGACCGCGTTGGCGGAGCCCTTGTCGTTACCCAGGATATTCTTGGTCAGCAGGCCGACACCGATGCCGCCTACCGCCGCAAGGCCTAGATTGGAGGCAAAGCAGGATTCGAAACTGTCGAACGCCTTCTCCCCGCTCGGCATATGCGTGCAGCCTGCCGCATAGACCACCAGTACGGCACCTGCAGTAATGCGCTTGAACCAGCGCGCGCCGCCCATCTGCATCATGACTTTCTCCCTGCGCTGTACGCGTCGTCTTCCCGCCGCGCAGCCAACAGTGATGCAGCCGCGGGCGGCGGGGTAATTGTTGTTTTATTTGTTGCCGATATTGACTTGCTGGCTGTTCAGCATCCCGCCCTGCCCTTGGATGATGGCACCGGTCATGACCGTGGTCGATCCGGAACTGGCATTGCCGACGTTGACCTGCTGGTTGTTCAACATGCCGGCCTGGCCCTGGATCACTTCGCCGACAGCCACGTTGGAGGTGCCGTTGCCGGAGGCATTGCCAATCTTGGCCTGCTGGTTATTCAGCATGCCGGCCTGGCCCTGCACGACGGCGCCGACCGCAACATTCGACTTGCCGTTGCCAGAGGTATTGCCGAGTTCAAGCTGCTGGTTGTTCAGCATGCCGGCCTGCCCCTGCACGACGGCGCCGGCTGCGACATTGGATTTGCCGTTGCCGGAGGCATTGCCAATCTTGGCCTGCTGGTTGTTCAGCATGCCGGCTTGACCCTGCACGACGGCGCCGACCGCGACATTCGACTTGCCGTTGCCGGAGGCATTGCCGATCTGCAGATCTTGGTTGTTCAGCATGCCGGCCTGGCCTTGCACGACGGCGCCGGCCTTGACGTTGCTCTTTGCATTCTTGCCGCTGGCGTTACCGATGGACAGGTTCTGGCGCTGCAACATGCCAGCTTGTCCCTGCGTGACGGAACCGGCCGTGACCTGCGCCTTTCCGCCATCCTTGGCATTACCGAGGTCCATGCTCTGGGTGTTGAGCATGCCGGCCTGCCCCTGGTTGATGTCCTGTACCTGAACTTTGGACTGGGACTGTGCAAACGCAATCGATGCCGCGCATGCCGCAGCGAGAACTGCCAGTTGGGCCACTGCGGGCCGGATGGATTTGTTCATTGTTATCTCCCGTTGTTAGAGCCGGTCGACACTGCCGGCGCCTGAAACCGACTGCGTCACCTTGGCCTTGCCACGGTACTCGATATTGCCAGCACCGCTGATGTCTGCCTTCAATTTATCATCCGCATGGACCTTGATGTCGCCGGAGCCGCTGATATCGGCCTCGACCGTCCTGGCGCGAAAATTCGTCGTATCGATGTTGCCGCTTCCCGTAATGCGGGCAATGACAGTCTCGCCGCTGCCAAATGCGTCAACCGCACCCGAGCCTTCGATGAGGATCGCGAGGCGGCCCGGCTTGATGTCCTTCAAGCGCATGTTGCCGCTGCCGGCGGCATCGACCTCGATATTCCCGCCGGCGAAGTTCTCGATCACGACATTGCCGCTGCCTTCGCTTTTGACGCTTTGCAGAGAGCGGATGGTCAAGGTGAATTTCAGGTCCTTATCCGTCCTGAAGCCGCGCTTGCTGGCTAACACCAGTGAATCCCCCTTGACGGCGATATCCAGCATCGGGATGACCTTCGCGTCCGCATCGATCGTCAGCTTTTCCTGCGTTCCATAACGAATCTGCAATTCCCCCGGCAGCTTGAACTGCACGCGGGTCACGCCTGCCGCCGGCTGCGTGACGACGTCGGCACAGGCAGACAACGACATCAGCGCAAGCCCTGCCGCGAGCAGACCGCTGCGCATGCTTTTCAGCTTCATTCTTGTCTCCCGATTCGTCACTTCGACAGGATGCAGAAGGAATCCTTCTGGTCATACAGGATGACCGAATCGCCGTCCGTACGCTGTACGGTGACCGCGTTGGCCTGGCGTTCCGCGTCCTGCTTGAAGCCGGTACCCTCGTACAGCAAGCGGCCGTGCTGCCAGCAGCGCAGCGTACGCCCGCCAGTTTTTTTCGGCTCGCGCAAGGTTGATGCCTGCTCGGATGGCGCCACCGCCCCGGTATTGCCTGGCGGCGGCACCAGCGCCACGCCGCCCTTGTTGACCGTCAGCTCGGCCGACGCTGCGGCCGGCAGCAGAGCCGTTCCCAACATAACTGCTGCAATCAAAGCGATCCTGTCCATGTTGTCCTTATCGAACGTTCAAGGTGAAATTCGCCGTACCTAGCGACGGGCCGGCAGCCTTTTCAAAGACCGTCTTGATCTGTGCCAGCGACTGCAGCTGCGTCGGTACGTCGATGTCGCCGCCGCCGATCGATGCCACCACGTCGGCATACACGTCCTTGCCCGTGCCGAAGCACATGATCTGCTCCTGCACGCCCTTGTTGTTGGCATGCATACTGAATTGCTTGCCGTTCGGGAGCTGGATGCCGGTCTTCGCGCTCACCAGCGCATCCTTGGAAAAGCGGTTCGGGAAGAAGCGTGCGATCTTGCGCGTTTCATCCTGCATGAAGCAATACACATAGGCGTCACGGCTCGGCGTAACCTTCACCGCCACCTTTTCGCCGCGCGCGAACTGGTTGCCACCCTTTGTCGAGACGATGGACATCGAGATCGGGCTGGCATCCTCCCTGCTGGTGGCCGGCGCCGAACCCTGGCGGTTGGCCGCGAGCTTGGCCCGCGCCTTGGGCGCCACCTCATAGTGGTTGGCGTCGAGGTAAGCGGTAAAGAAGGCGAGGTCGACTACGGCACTCTTTTCCAGTCCCATCGCTTCGCGGTAGGCAGTGATTGCCTCGATCAGCGCCTCGTCATTCTGGCCGTTGACTTCGCCGGAATAGACGCCGCGAATGCGCATCTGCTGCTGCCAGTAGGAGACGATCTCGCCGTCGCTGTACATGCCGGAATACCAGTCGCCGATTTCGTTCTTGACCGCGTCAGTCTGGCTGTTCGCGCCCAGGCAGATCCAGTACGGTGTCTTGGTCAGCTTGCCGAACAATTCGATGACGGACAGTTCGACCAGATTGCGCAGCGCCTGCGCCGTACCTTCCGAGCGCGACAGGTTGGCTTGGTAATTGATGCCGAACTTCTTGTAGCCGGCTTCGCCTTCGACGCCAGCGCCGGACTTGAAGATGGCGACCGAGTTGCTCGATGTAACGCCGGAGACGATCGACAAGTCTTCCGTGCTCATCATGGTGAGGTCGAGGCCGAGAATGGTCGTGGCGGCAGTCGCGGCGCGGCCGAAGCCGACATCGCCGAAGGAAATGCCGCCGCCTTCGGTCTTCTTGGCGACGTTTTCGTCGAGCTGGCTGATGGAGCCGCGAATGCCATATTGCGGTGTCAGCTGGAACAGGTTCTTCTTCTCGGCTTCCTTCATGAAGCTGATCAGGTTGCTCGAATCCTGGCCATAGGCGATCAGGCGTACCGCCTTGCTGCGCTTGGTCATTTCGGACACGGCCGAGATCAGCATGTCCTTGGTGCCGGCGCTGACCTTTTTGGTGTTGTCGTTCAAGTCTTCGCTGATGACGACGAGGTCGCGCACGCCGTACATCAGGAACAGGTTATCCATGCAGCGTAAAGCCGGGGAAAAGCTGGTAATCGATTTCAACGGTGCCTGCTCCGGCCCCGTGCGCACCGCCTTCGTCACGTCGGTCGCTTCCTTGCGCACCGAATCCTCTGTCGTCACACAAGCGGTCAGCGCAAGCGCCAGACCGCAGACCAGTGTCCCTGCTTTACGATACATGCTCGATCTCTTTAAAAACGTGTTGGGTGGGGTGCGAAGCTTACTTGCAGTTCGCCATGTTGATGACGGGTCCGGTCACGATCGTGGTGGACTGCTTGCCGAACATGTCCTTGATGCCGCTGTTGCCCTTCTTGTCGTTGCTGTTGATGTTGACGGTGCCGCAGCCGCTACTGCCGCTGCCCGATCCCTGCTCCGAATTCATTCCGGCAGACATCATGCTTCTCTTCGATTTTTCCTTGCCGATCTTTGCATTGATTTCGGTCCCCATGTCCATCTGTTCCGGATTGACGACCGGCGGAGCGGCGTGAACGCCCCCGACCAGCAAGAACGCCGATAGGCCGGCGAGGCAAGCGTTAGCGAATTTCATGTAAAGCCCCTTGGTAAAACTCGAACGTCCAAATCAGCACGGGGCGCTCGGCCCCGTGTCATCGATAGCAGCAGGCTTATTCCGCGTTGCCTACGTTTGCTTTCTGGTTGTTCAGCATGCCAGCCTGGCTCTGGTTCACGTTCTTGAGGTTCACGTTGGACTTGCCGCCGTTAGCCGCATTGCCGATCGCTGCTTGCTGGTTGTTCAGCATGCCGGCCTGGTTTTGCGTGACCGACTTGACGTTCACCTTCGACTTGCCGCCGTTGCTGGCGTCGCCGACGGACAGCTTCTGGTTGTTCAGCATGCCAGCTTGGTTTTGCTTGACGTCGCCGATGGTCACTTTCGACTCGCTGCCCTTGCCCGACGCGTTGCCGATCGAAGCGGACTGGTTGTTCAGCATCCCTGCTTGATTCTGGGTGATGTTCTTGGCCGACACGTTAGACTTGCCGCCACCTTTTGCATTGCCCAGATCCATCGATTGCGAGTTCAGCATGCCTGCCTGGTTTTGCTTGAGATCTTCGGCGTTGACCTTGGATTGGGACTGTGCAAATGCGGCACCAGCAAACATGGAAACGACAGCAACAGCGATCAGCTTCTTCATTCTTATTTCTCCCTCAATGATTTTGAATTACAACGAAAATGCGCCTTAGTCCGGTGGCGCCACGAGGACGCATCCGCATTATCTTTTGCCCTTACTTCCTCGCGGGAATCGGTCGGTTGCCCCAATCAACATTTCCGTTTTTTGACAACCATCAAGATAACTTGCGCATGATAAACTCGATATTTACTATAGACAATAAGTCTGCAGAGGCAACGTTGTAAAACCAATTCAACACTCGCCCAGACACTTGCCGCAAAGAAACATCGACATCGAAACAGGGGATATTCCATGCGCACCATCTTCATTACAACCGCAGTTGTTGCCTTGAGCGCCGCCGTCATCGCTGGCGCGCATGCACAGGAAGTCAAATCATTGCGTGGCAAGCCGAGCAGCGACATGATTCTGCAGGCGCTCACTCCGAGCGGCGAGCCGGAAGTCCCTGTCGCCACCGGAAAGGTCCGCCGTCGCGGACTATCACTGAGTAACGACGAGTCTGAAGCGCCGGCACCTGCTCCGCAAGCCGCTCAGCCGGCGGCGCAACCCGTTGCCGCAGTAGCGCCGCAAAAAGCCGCGCCGCGCGCGCTCGACCTAGATATCCAGTTCCAGTTCAATTCTGATCAACTCACCAACGACGGCAAGGATGTGCTGGACCAGCTCGCCGCAGCACTGAAGTCCGACAAGCTGGCCGCGGCGAAATCGGTCATCCTGGAAGGACATGCCGATGCCAAGGGCAGCGCCTCCTATAACCAGGCGTTGTCGTTCAAGCGCGCCCAATCCGCACGCAACTACCTGGCCGTCCGCCATGGAATTTCAGCCGCCAAGCTTAAAGCCGTGGGCAAAGGTTCGAGTGAGCCGGCCAACCCGAACAATCCGGAAGACGAAGTCAACCGCCGCGTGCGCGTGATCGTCGATCTCTGATCGATACTCCTTTTCGAATACAGGCTGCGACGCATCACGCTCGCAGCCTTTTTATTTTCGAACGGACCATGCCATGAGAATCGCACCCGCTGCCGGCCTGCTGCTTGTTGCGCTATGCGAGCTGGCGCTACCCGCGTTCGGCCAGGATGCCTCTACCGTAAGGGCGCAAACCACAGCATCGAGCGCCATCACGCAAGCTGGACGCGAAGAAATTCTATCGACGGTCGTTACCGGCTTCACGCCTTATCTGCTGTCGGAAAATAGCCGTGTGGTCGTGATCGACTTCCCATCCTTGCGCGAACAAGCGCGGATGTTCGGACGCGTCGTACTGTTTGTGGAACGTCACGGCGCGCCGAAAACGCGCGTCATGACGCAATCCGAAGTGCAGCAATGGCTGGAACAGCATGCGCAACGCATCGAAACCCTCACGGTCGGCAATAACTTCCGCGCCAGCCAGCTCGCCCGGTTCTTCAATACCGCACGGTTGCAAGACGTGGCACTGAGCGGCGACGAACAGCAGTTGCGCGACTGGTTGTTGCAGGCCGGCTTGCTGCGGCCGGTGGACACAACACTAGTCGCCAGTGAGCCGGAAACTGTGATCATCACCCTGCCCCAGGTATCGGCAGTGCCCGGCTGCGTCGCGTGCACGGTCAAGGATGCGCACCGCAAGGTGATTCTGGAACACGAACTGTCGCACGCGCACTTTTCCACCGATGCGCACTATCGGGACTACGTCATGTCATTCTGGAGCGGCATGGCGAGCCAGGCAAGCGGCGGCAAGTTCGCGCACTTCCTGCGCAAGCGCGGCTATAACGCTGACGACCAGGAACTGCTGGCCAACGAGATGCAGGCTTTCCTGATGCATACGCCCGACGTGAAAATGTTCGCCGCGTCCGCAGTCGGAATGACGGATGCGGAGCTCGATGCAATCCGGCGCCAGTTCCGCGAGGGATGGGAAGCGCAGCAGCGAGCCGAACGCTAGCCGCCGGCCCCGTTATTGCGCGCTGCCGGTCAGGTAAAACGCCGACCAGAAATACGGATGCGGATAAGCCTTCTTGACCTCCAGCTGCGCGGCGCGCAACGCCTCGGCCTTCGGCTTGCCGGCGAGCTCGGAATAGAACCGCACCATCAATTGCGAGGTTGCTTCGTCATCAACCTGCCACAAGCTGGCAACCACGCTGCTGCTGCCTGCGTAGAGGAAGCCGCGCGTCAGGCCCACCACATCGTCACCGCTGTTGATTTGCCCCAGCCCGGTCTCGCAGGCGCTGAGCGTGACCAAGTCGGCATTGAGCTTAAGCGAATACAGTTCGCCCACCGTCAGCTTGCCGTCGTTCTGCTCATCTTTTGCCAGCAGCAGCGCCGAGTCGAGCGGCCTTTTAGTGTTGAAGACACCGTGCGAGGCGATATGCAGCACCGGATAATCGGCGGCGCTTGTCTTCAGCATCGTCTCGGTCGCCTGCTGGCGCAGCAACAGCTTGGCGCCAGCTGACTGGCCGGCGATCTTTTGCGCTTCCACCTGCGCGCTCGGCAAGTCGTACTTGGCGGCGCCCAGGTCAGGATTGCCCAGCACCAGCATCGATGCCGCGCTTTTCATCCGGGCCGGACGCAGGTATTCCAGCACGCTGGCGCTCGGCAGGGAACGCAGCGAATAGCTCTCCAGCAGATATTTCCGCCCGTCGTGCAGCGCGGCGAACGGCAGGTAATGCAGGGCGCCATGCGGGATGATCAACAAGCCCTGGCGCTGCCTGAGACTGGTTTCGAGCGGGCGGATCAGCCGCTCGTAGAGTTTCTGCGACAGCGCGATGGCGCCCTCGTCCTGCTGGTCCACCGCGGCGCGGAATTTTCGGACATCGTCTTCCAGGCCCTCCGCATCCAGCTTCACCATATGCACATCGGCATGGGTATAGACGGAGGCGTACAGGTTGCGGCCCTGATAGTAATACTGGATCAAGGCTTCATTGGGTGGGAGGACGTCGCGCAGGTGGTTCACCGGAATCGACGATACCGAGATCAGCGTGCTCAACTCCGGCGCAGCCGAGCGGATCTTGCCTGCTGTCTGTGCCGCAATGCTGCGCTGGCTGGCCTTGCCTTCGGCGGCGCTCACCGGCACCTGCGCCAGCAGTTCGGATTGCGACTCGTCGAACTGCTCCAGCAGTTGCGCGGTTTCCTGTTTGGTATTCGATGTCTGGAGCGCCGACACCTGCTTTGCCGCCAGCATATCCACCAGCGCGCGCGACTTGGAGCGCTCGATATACTCGAACGCCTCTTTCTGGTGCCCGCTTGCGTAGAGCGCATCGATCAGGTGTTCGTACACCTGCTGCTTATCGCCGACGAAACCGATCTTGCTGGTCTCGGTATTGATGCTGGCGCGCTGCAGTTCGATCATTTCGATCGACTTCTTGTAGAAATCGATCGCCTCTTCCAGCCTGCCTTCGGACTCTGCGATGCGTCCCCGCTCGAACAGGATGAGCCAGTAGATTTCGCCGTTGTCCTTCACCTGCGGCAAGGTAAGCAGGCGATCGTATCCCGCCTTTGCTTCGGCTGTTCTGCCGATGCCGTGCAAAGCGCGGTTCATCATGAAGGCGCGCGGCAATTCCTGCCACGCCCAGTTGTTTTTCCCGGTCAGGATGGCGCCGCTCACGACGCGATCGAGGAAGGCATGAACCGTGAACAAGCGATCCTGCGCAATCGCGTCCAGCGTCTTCTGATAATTGCCCAAGGCCATATTCGCCGCTGCCAGCGCCATGGCCTTCGCGGACACATAGCCGTTGCTCATAATGGTTAAGGTGCTGACCGCTTCCAGCTGCTTCGCGTATTTTTCACCCTGCTCGCGGTTGCCGCCCAAAGTAGCCGCCATCGACAGCAACCCCAGCGCGTTGAGCTGGATGTCGGTGTCGTCCGAGTCTTCCCGCTTGTACCAGTCCAGCGCCTTTTGCGCCTCGTCGGATGCTGCCTGATAGTTGGCAAGGTCGAGCTGCGCTTCCGCACGCATCAGGTGGACGACCGGCGTGGCGTCTTCCAGCCCGAACAAGCGGGTGCTGGTATCGCCGCCGGCGATATTGGCTGCCAGGCGGTCGAGACAGCCGAACAGCTTGGTGTAGCGCTTGGTTTTTGAATAGGAAAAACACAGCGCATGCAGATCACGGGTATTGAGCGGCCCCTTGGCCGCGTCCTGCTCCAGCGCCTGGCGCAGCTCCTCGTACCGCCCCGCCCCGGCCAGCTCGACCTGTTCGTTGCCGGAGATGGCGAATGACGCGGTCGAACCGAGCGCGAGAACAATACCGAGACCAAACGATGCGAGTGCTGGGATGCGCATAAGCCGTTTTCTGCGTTGCCGTATCTTGCCTATATGTTGCCTACGAATTGCCTGTCACTGCACGTTCAGAACCAGTAGCCGACATTGAGCGTGAAGCCCTTGCTGCTGGCGGAATGCAGGTAGCTGGCGCCGGCGCGGAAGAAGCTGCGCGCCGAATTGGCACGCTTGTTGGTGCCGAGCGTTACGCCCAGTTCGTCATAGCCCTGGTTGTACAGCTTGGTGCCGGTATAGCGGGTATCGATCAGTGAATACTCGATCGACATCTTCTTGCCGAATGCCGTCACCGGACGCGAATACATCACGCCGTTGCGGAATACCGTGTTGGCGATGCCGGGATTGTAAGAGTAGTCGCCGGCGGTCAGCTTGAGCGTGCGATAGTGGCCGACCATGTTGCCGATTGCGATATCGTAGCTCGGCTTGGTGAAGATATAGGTGCTGGCAATCGATGCGCCGACTGCCTGGCCCACCGCGCCCAAATCCCTCGATCCGGCCAGGCCGTAGTTGAGCGACGGCGTCAGGGTCCAGGCATCGTTCATCGGAAAACGGTACGATGCGCCGAAGCCGGCGGAATATGCCTTCGCGCCTTCGACCTCGGTGTAGCTCACCGGCAGGTTGAAGATCAGCTGGCGACGCGGGTCGATGTCCGAGCGGACGGTGTAGGAGAACGGAATGGCGAAGTTGTTGCTGTTGTTGCCGTTCTGGCGCAGCGAGGTGAAGCGCGCGCCGATACCGATCAGGTTGTTGACTTTCTCATTCGGAGCAGCACCGATATTCGTCGCCACATTGGAGAAACCGTTGGCAAAGTCATTGGCGACCATCTGGCCCATCAGGCTGTTCGGGTTGCCGGCGACCGGATCATCCGGCGACACTTCGGCCAGCTTCTTCATGATGCGGTTGAGGATGTCGCCGCCGTTCTTTTTCATGAAGTCGGAGAACTGCTCCTGGCTGGCATCGCGGGTCGTGCCGGTGAAGCTCTGCGTAATCCCGAGGGACGGCACTGAAAATACCAGTGTGGTGGAGTTGGCTGTATACGAAACCGCCATCGGCAGGCCGCGAAAACCCAACGTCAAATTGGCCTGCGCAGTATCCGTGTAGTTTGAAAAACGCGACTGAAGATTTTCGTTCTTGAACGCATCCAGTGCGTCTTCCGCGGTTTTGAAGCTATACGACTGAGTCTGTGTTGTTCCGTAGGTCACCGTGCCATCGACGGTAAACAGATCAGCGGCGAAAGCCGGAACGGACGTGATTGCGGCACTTACGGCGAGCGCCAGCAGCTTGATACGCATTATTTCTCCCTTGGAAGTAAAGATGATGCCTGACCAATGAATGGCCGGCGCGACATTAATGGCCGCTTCTGCAGAGCGGTTTTCATGCACCTTCGCAACTCGAACCAAGGGCCGGAAGCGCATGAGAACCGTTCTCGTAACATCTTGTTACAGCAGGCGGTTTTATACCATGCGGAAATATTCATTTCCAGAAGAACATATTTACATATGGAAATGGTGTTGTATGGGGCGCACTGGTGTCACATTTTGTGGCAATTTAATTTCCATATGGAAACAAATTAATCTCGCCTGCACCTTCTCCCGCCCCACATCGCAGCCAGCTTTTCCCACGCCGATCCACGCTGAACTTTTGAACAAACGGGCGACCGAATACCGTGACGCCGGCGACATTTGCGCGTCCACGGAAGCCTCCGCACAGACGCGCCATCGGCGTAGCAACGATGCAAGAGGCAAGCTATGTCTGACCATTCCATCCACGAAGCGCTGCGCCAGGAAGTTCATCCGATCGAGCGCGACGACGATTACGACTCCCTCATTGAACATCTCGGCGATGCGTCGATCGTGTTGCTAGGCGAAGCCACCCACGGCACGCGCGAGTTTTATCGCGCGCGTGCCGAAATCAGCAAGCATCTGATCACGAAAAAGGGGTTCGACGCGATTGCCGTCGAAGCGGACTGGCCGGATGCGCTACGCGTGAGCCGCTACGTACAGGGCTCCAGCCGCTACCATGTCAAACCCCGTTCCTCCCCTCCCGACATGCTGGCGGAAGAAGCGCTCGGCAACTTTCAGCGATTCCCGCAATGGATGTGGCGCAACACGGAAATCGTTGCGCTAGTCGACTGGCTGCGCACGCACAACCAGCAGATCGAGCAGGCCGAACGCCGGATCGGTTTTTACGGCCTTGACCTGTACAGCCTGCGCAACTCGATGGATGCCGTGGTGCGCTACCTGTCGCAAGTCGATCCGGAAGCGGCCAAGCGTGCCCGTGCGCGCTATGGCTGCTTTGATCATCTGGCGGAAGACCCGCAGCGCTACGGATATGCAGCGACCTTCGGCATGAAAAAGGATTGCGAAGATGAAGTGGTGCGGCAACTGATCGAGCTGCAATCGGACATGCAACGTCAGCTGGAAGGCCGGCTCGACGGCTTGCCGCAGTCCGAGATCGACGAGCTGTTTTACGCGCAGCAGAATGCGCGGGTGGCGCAAAATGCGGAAGCCTATTACCGATCCATGTTCCAGGGGCGCGACGAATCATGGAACCTGCGCGACACGCACATGGCCGACACCCTGCGCTTGCTGCGGGATCACGTCGCCAGGAGCAAGGGCAGCCGTGCCAAGGTCATCGTATGGGCGCACAACTCCCATATCGGCGACGCGAGAGCGACGGAGATGGGCGAACGCGGGCAGCTCAACCTCGGTCAACTGGTACGCCAGCAGGCGGGCGACGACTGCTTCCTGCTCGGGTTCACCACCCACGCCGGAACGGTCACGGCGGCATCGGACTGGGACGCCCCGGCCGAACTGAAGACGGTGCGCCCTTCGGCGGCGGACAGCTTCGAGCGCCTGCTTCATCATGTCCACGCACCCGCCTTTTTCCTGCCGATTCGCGGAATGCAGCGCGTGCAGGAACTGCTGGGCGAGCGCCGCATGGAGCGCGCCATCGGCGTAATCTACCTGCCCGAGACGGAGCGCGTGAGCCACTACTTCCATGCCTATATGGCACGGCAGTTCGACGCCGTCATCCATGTCGATCAGACGCATGCGCTGCAGCCGCTCGATCTCTCGCCGCACTGGACGCCTGGAGAAGTTCCCGAAACCTATCCGTACGGCGTATAGCGCATCCTTGAAAAGATGGTTGCGACATAGTAGCGTCCATCAAACCGCCGCGTGGCAGTCAATCTGCCGTGCGGCGGCCCCGATAGCCGACGTTTACTTGTAGATTCCGCAGCCGAGCAGGATGTCCTCGTATCGTTCGACATAAGTCGACTTGGGCTCGACTGCATTCGATACCGGATTGGGCCACTTGTAATCGACCCAGCCATGGCCCTTGGCACGGGCCACGTCGATGAACGACTTGACGATGAAATGGCCGTCGGCATCCTTGATGGCGCTGAGGTTCTTGCCGATCAGCTTGGGATTGGCGCCGTGCGCCTTGTTGTTGCCGCTCATGTCATACACCATGATGTACAGGTCGCGATCCTTGAACTGCCCGGACGGGTCGCTGAATTCGGCAAATGCCTTTTCCCGGCCATTGGCCTTGATGTAGGCAATCGCCTTTCTGACCAGCGCCACCGCTTCGTCCGCCGTACCGCGCTCGGCTGCGTCAACTGTCCCCTGAAAGCCGATAAGACACATGCACATCATTATCTTGCCAATTAATTTTTTCATTTTCGTCTCCCTGAATAGCCAGTGTTCCCCTCAATGGCTGTCTTCGGTTAAATACGGGTGCCCTTCTCCTTCCAATATGCATCGCGCAACTCACGCTTGAGAATCTTGCCCGCCGCGTTGCGCGGGAACTCGTCAATGATCGCCACCGCGCTCACGCGCTGATAGCGGGCACTGACACGGTCGTTGATCCAGTCACGCAACGCTTCGGCGTCGATCAAGCCGCGCTCCTTGAGCACGACGGCCGCCAGCGGCGTCTCGCCCCATTTTTCATGCGGAATCCCGAATACCGCCACTTCCTGCACCAGCGGATGGCGCACGACAATGTCTTCGATATCGCGCGGATAAATCTTCACGCCACCGCTGTCGATCATTTCCTTCTTGCGGTCGACCAGGTACAGATAACCGTCCTCGTCGGTGTAGCCGAGATCGCCGGTATAGAGCCAGCCATCGACCACCGCCTGCGCGGTCAGATCGGGGCGTTTGAAATAGCCGGGCATCAGCAAGGGGCCGCGACCGACGATCTCGCCGATCTCGTTGGACGCCGCTATGCGCCCGTCTTCCAGCATGATGCGCATGTCGGAAAACGGTGGCGGCACGCCGACCGAACCCTGCTTGCGCAGCGCGTCGTCGCGGTCGAGGATGGTCATAAAACCTTCCGTCAGCCCGTACAGTTCATAGAAGCGGCCAGGCAAATGCCGGTTCAGCCTTTCCTTGTGCTCGTTGTGCAGTGGCGCGCCGAGCGAGAGGATCATTTGCAGCGAACGCATCGCTTCCGGCTCGAAGCGCGGCGACGCCATCATGGCGACGATCTGCGACGGCACCATCATCATGTGCGTCACCTTCTCGCGCTTGACCGTATCGATCAGGGCCTCGACGTCGAACTGCGGATGGAGGATGTAGGTGGCGCCGCTGTAAAAGCACGGCATCAGCGTGGTGAATGCTCCGTTGAAGACGATGGAGCCGGTATGCAGCACGACCGCATCCGGCCCGATACGGAACGCATTGGCCAGCAGCGTGCCATAGTTGGCGCGGATGCGGTGCGTATGCACGATGCCCTTTGGCAGGCCGGTGGTGCCGCTGGTGTACATGATGTTGTAGACATCGTCGCCTACGAGGCCGGCATCCTGCGGCTCGGTTTCCGGTCCATCGGTGAAGCCTTCATAATGCAGATAACCGGCGGCGCCGCCATCGGTGAGCACGATACTACCGTCCACCATCTGCGGCAGCATGTGCCGCGCCTCGTCGACCACCGGGCGCAATGCCGAATTGGTAAACAGCAACACGGCATCGGAATCGCCCAGCAATCCGGCCAGTCCGGAACCAAGCAGCATCGGCGACAGGGGAACGACGACAACGCCCGTCTTTGCCGCCGCCCAGTAAATTTCAAGCAGCTCCAGGCAGTTGGGCAGCAGCGTGGCGATGCGCTGGCCCTTGCTCACGCCGTGCCGTTGCATCGCATTCGCCAGGCGGTTGACGCGACGGTTGAACGCGTCGTAGCGGAGGCGCTTTCCGCCGAAAATGACAGCCGGATGATGCGGCCGATAGCGGGCATGCCGCGTGATCAGGTTACCGATGTGCATTTGTCGTCTCTTCTGTTATTGGAATATTGAAAATCGCGTACTAGCGCAGCAAGCGTCCGTCCTTACCGATGACTGTGATTTCGACGAAGCGCGAGCCGATCCGGTTGTCCGATGAAAAGTTCAAGGTGAAGCCGCCGACGTCGAATGCGTGGAGCGATTCCAGTGCCTGGATGACTTTCTCGCGCGTCGGATTTGGCCCTGCGCGGCGCAATCCCTCGACCAGCACCTTGGCTCCGATAAATTCCTCCAGGCTGGCATACGACGGCTCTGTGCCGGGCGCATAGCGCTTCATCGCCTGCTGGTATTCCTTCACGATCGCGACCGTCGGCGAGTACGGATACGGCATCACCTGCGCGATGCCGATGCCGCGTGCGTTGCTAGTGCCGATCAGGCGCGCCAGCTCCGTCGGATTGACAACCGATATATTGACCAGCTGCAGAATGGTTGCCGCCGCTCTGATCTGCTTGCTGAAGGCGGCGGTGCTCTTGTTTACCGAGATCATGATCACCGCCTGCGGATTGGCGGGGGCGATGGCGCGCACCGTCTGGGCAACCTCATCCGTGTTCTTTGCATAGGCACCGGTGGCTGCCACCTTCAGGTTGCGTTTTTTCAGCGCCGCTTCCACGCCGGCCAGCCCGGCCCTGCCAAACGGATCGTCCTGGTACATAACCGCGATGCTCGTCATGTTCAGCATTACCAGCTGATTGACGATGCCTTCCGTCTCGTCGGCATAACCGGCGCGGATATGGAAGATGTAGGGATTGAACGGCTCGCGCAGCACTTCGCCGCCGGTATAGGGAGCAACCAGTGCGATCCCGGCCTGTTCCAGCACCTTCTGCGCCAGCAACTCTGCGACGTTGCCTGTGCCTGCAAAACCGATCAGCGCCAGTGCGCCGTCCTTGGCGATCACCTCTCTTGTCAGGCGCACCGTTTCCGCAACCTGGTAGCCGTCGTCCTTGACCACGTGACGGATCTTCCTTCCATGCACGCCACCGTGATCGTTCACGTAATCGAAATAGACTCTGGCCCCCAGCACCATATCCCTGCCGGTGTCTGCCAGCACGCCGCTCAACGGCGCTACCTGGCCAATCACCAGTTCCTCGGCGCTTGCTGAACCGCAGGCAAGGGACAATGCCAGGCACGCGCCAGCCAGGCGCGGGATGATGGCGAACATGGCCTCAGCCCTCTGCCGTCTTGACCACCGGCGCGTGCAGCGGGACCGGCGCCGGCTTGACCCTTTTGCCAAACGCGGCCAGCTCGCCCACGATGCCGCGCCGGAACAGCAGCACGCAAACGATGAAGATGAAGCCGGTGACGATGGTGACCGACTCGCCGATCGAGCGG
>NZ_JWJG01000028.1:3913050-4257907 GCF_000818395.1 Noviherbaspirillum autotrophicum
GTGTCGTTCTTGAGGGGGGCGAATTTGGTGGTCATGGAAAACCTGTTGATATTTTCTCGATAGATGCGCACCTGCATGAGCAAGGCGATATTGCCGGCGCAGACGCGCCGGCACTTAGTTCAAAGTTCGGAAACCGGCGCGGTGATCTACTAGCGTGCTCGGACCGAATGTGGGCAGGCATCATGCCGGCTACACGCCATCCTTCAGCATGCCAAGAGCCTCGAACTCTTCCATCTTCCGGTATAAGCTGGACAGTCCTATCCCCAGCTTTTGTGCGGCCATGCGGCGGTCGCCGCCGGCGTCGCTGATTGCCCTGGTAACCACAGCGCATTCGAAGCGCCGCACCTGCTCGCGCAATCCGTCGCCGGACGGCGGCACCTGTATGCCGTTCTTGGCAGGGTCGCCGCGCATTATCTGAGGCGGCAGTTCAGCAGTCGTAATGCGTCCCTCGTCGGCCAGGATCAATGCCCGGTCGACCACGTTTTCCATTTCGCGCACGTTGCCGGGCCAATCGTACGCACCCAGGATCTCTTCCACTTCCGGATCGATGACGATCGCCTGGCGGTGATTCATTCGCTTGGCACCACGCTGCAGCAGGAATCGCACCAGTCCTGGAATATCCTGCCTGCGCTCGCGCAGCGGCGGCGCGTGCACATGGAACACCGAGAGGCGGAAGTACAGGTCTTCGCGGAACTTGCCGTCGGCAACCATCTGGGCCAGGTCGCGGTTGGTGGCGGCCACGATGCGCACGTCGGCACGCTTGGCCTGCTCGCTGCCGACCGGGCGCACCGTCTTTTCCTCGATCACGTGCAGCAGCTTGACCTGCAGCGCCAGCGGAAGCTCGCCGATCTCGTCGAGAAAGATGGTGCCCTTGTCGGCTTCCAGAAACAGGCCCTTGCGCGCCTTGTCCGCGCCCGTGAACGACCCTTTCACATGGCCGAACAGTTCGCTTTCCATTAGGTTTTCTGGGATCGCACCGCAGTTGACCGGAATGAAGGGGCCTTCGGCGCGCTGGCTGTTCTGGTGAATCTGGCGTGCGATCACGCCCTTGCCGGTACCGGATTCTCCGGTCACCAGCACCGTGCTGTCGGTCGGCGCGACCTTGGCGATGAGCCGTTCCAGCTCGCGCATGGCGGCCGACGCGAATGCGAACGTCTCCTCGCGCGAGCCCATCACCAGGTTGCGCAGCACCTTGTTCTCGGACGACAGGCGGCGCATATCGCTAACCTTCATCAGGCGGTGCAGCACCTCCTCGTTGCGCACCGGCTTAATCATGTAGTCGGACGCGCCAGCCTTGATGGCGTCGATCGCGGTATCGACCGAGGCGAAGGCGGTCATCATGATGAAGCTGGTGTCGATGCCGGCCGCGCGCGCACGGCGCACCAGCTCGATGCCGGTAAAATCCGGCATCTTGATGTCGCTGATGGCGACGTCGATATCGCCCTTCGACAGGCGTTCCAGCGCATCGGTCGCATTCGCGGCCTGGCATACGCTGCAACCGGAGCGCGACAGGTGCGCCGCCAGAACCTGCCTGATTGCCGGCTCGTCATCGACGACCAGCACTTCCAAGGACTTTATGTTCATGTCTGTCATGAGATTTCTTTAATTGGGAAAAATGCCTGCACCCGGGTGCCGGCGCCCGGCGACGAGTCGATCTCGATGGTCCCCTCGTGCCGCTTCATGATCGAATAGCATAGCGGCAATCCGAGGCCGGTGCCCTTGCCGGCGGGCTTGGTGGTAAAAAATGCGTCGAACGCCTGCGCCAGCACTTCCTTCTCCATGCCGTGGCCGTTGTCTTCGACTGTCATGCAGACGCGTCCGCTATCGACCCGCGTCGACACGGTGATGGTCGGCTGCCGGCCCTTCACGGATTCCAGCGCGTCCATCGCATTAATGAGGAGGTTCATGATCAGCTGGGTCAACTGGTTAGCTTCGCCGTAGATGGCCGGCAATTGCGAATCCAATTCCAGCCGCAGCTCCACGCTTCGCAAGCGCTTATCGTAGCGAATGAGACTGCAGGCACTGCGCAGTTGGCCATTGAGGTCGAGGAACTGCGGATCCGCCGGCTGCGGGGACGCGAAATCTGAAATCTCGCGCGTAATCGCCGAAAGACGCTGCGCCTGTTCCAGGATCAAATCAGGTCGGCACTGCAGACAAAGCTCCTTGCTTGCGCAGACGCCAGGCCCTTCGTTACGTCGCAGCACCATGTCTTCTGCTATGCCCGAGATTGCGGCAATCGGATTGCCAATTTCATGCGCAACTCCGGCCGCCAGTGTGCCAATCGCCGCCATTTTTTCTTGATGAAAATATCTTTGGCGCTCGAGGAGCAATTCCTTTTCCCGCCTATCAAGGGCAGTTGCCATACTATTCACCGCCGCCATCAACTGGCCGACTTCATCATACCTGCGCACCGGAATCGGTTCACCGCGATACCCATTGACGATCTCCAGGGCGCGGGTTTGCAAGATGCTCAAGTCTCTGGTCAATTGCCTGAAAAACACGCCAATGCATAAGCCCAGGAGCGCCAATCCGATCATGACCAGAAACAGCGCTATTCCCATCGCTGAATCTGCCTTCACGCGATACTGCTCGGACATGTGTTGCCGTGCTGTATGCGACTGCTCGGCCAAGACCGTGAATTCATTCTTGGTCTTCACCAGTTCGGCTATCAACTGATTCATGTTGGCTCTGGAGGGTTCCCGGGCCGCGGCCTCCTGCGCCTTGCGAACGCCATCCAAGCTGATTCGGAGAGTGGGAACACGCGCCCGCACTTCGGCGTATCGGTTAAGCAGCGAGTCGAAATGCATGCGGATGCGCTGCATTCCCGCGTCGCGGTCAGACGCATCGAGGTTGACAAACACGCCCATCAAAGTATGGAAGGCGGCGGTGCTCGCCTGATTGAGCAGACGGTCGGTTTCGAGCGACATTTCTATCTGTTCGAATTCCTTCATCAGCGCCCGTTTTTCATGCATGACGAAAAGTGCGGTGGCGAACGCATACACCATGAGCGCGACGAACACGATCAATCCTTTAGTGCGCACCGACAATGGCCGTTTCGCCACCTGCATGGATTCACCAGCCACATTATTCGCAGCCGGATCTATACCTTGCTTTTCTTTACTCATCATCATCGTTTATCGCTGTTCTAAAATCCGCGCTTTGCGAGTCACATCCTTCCCTCGAAAAGATTGAATTGAGACAGTGTTCCTTCCAGAAAAATTCAGCGCATGCATGGCCGCCCGAAAGGACGACGGATACTGCGGGCATTACAAATGACACAGATGATCGGTCTGCCCCCTTGGCCTGTCAGTCTTACAACCACACAGGCGGAACCGCCTTCGCCTTTTCACCGCGTCTTTGCGTCAATTCGCGCACTTTCAGGACAATAAGGTGCAATGCATACAGGCCAAGCCCCCGAGAAATCGTGAAATAGCAAGTGAGCAATTATTTACTTGAAGCAATTTTGGTTCCATAGCCCAAAAGAAATGGGCATAGCGAATAAATTACTAATTTGCCATGACAACCGGCTCAACGAAGAGCAAATACCAATATGAAATTCCAACTCTTGGAAATTCCGCATCTTCTTTTTCTCATTTTCAGTAAAACCTTGATCTCGGACAGGAAACTTTCTTCATTTCTCTAAATAAAGCCTGCTTTCTGCTGGCACACTAATTGCCAACATGCAAGAACGGTACATGTATAGCATTTCGTTATTTAGACCGTATTCTTAAATCCAAGGAGAAAACATGAAAGTCACTCTCGTCATTGCCGCAGTCTTGTCACTGATGGCCAGCCAGGCTTATGCCGGCGGCAAAGAAGTCTATCAAGCCAATTGCGCAGCCTGTCATGCAACCGGCGCGGCTGGCGCGCCCAAGCTCGGCGATAAGGCAGCATGGGCACCGCGCATCAAGACTGGCCTCGACGCGCTTCACGCATCGGCGCTCAAAGGCAAGAATGTGATGCCGCCAAAGGGTGGCAATACCAGCCTGGCAGACGCTGATGTGATCGCAGCAGCCGATTACATGATCGGCCAGTCGAAGTAATCCAGCACACGCTGATGAGTGCAGTGCGCGTCATCGCGCACTGCACTACTTATTCGACACGCTTGACGATACGTACCGTCAAGTTTTTCGTCCCCGGCTGTACCGGCCCGGTTGCCCCCTCCAAATCGCCTGCGCTCGGCGTCGCGTTGCCTGTCCTGGAAATGCGCGCGCTTACCACCACCTTCGGGAAGTCGGACAGCTTCGCAGCCGGCGTCATGCCCATGCCGTCGTCCAGCACGAAGCTCGCCGGCAAGTCCTTGACCTGCTTGCGCAGCACCGCCAGAGGCGGACGTTTCCCTTCCTGCGCTCCTTGCGCGGCACGCGCGAAAATGAACACCGTATCCGTATCCGACGCCTGCGCGCGCAGGGCCGGGTCGAGTTCGACCACGCCTTCCAGCGTCGCGCCACCGCCCGCTGCCTTTGCCTTCGAAGCAGGAGCGGTCGCTGCCGGGGCGAGCCCCATCAAGCCCTGGGCTTCGCTGATGCTGCTGGCGATCGAGCGCCCGATATCGGACTCGGCCGGCACCAGCGCCAGGATTTTCTGCCAGCGCGTGACCGCAGCCGCATAGTCGCGCCGTTCGAAGGCCGCGCTGCCCGACAAGGCCAGCGCCTTGACGTTGTTCGGTTCGATGGCCAGCGCGCGGTCGATCAGCTTCTCCGGCTCGCCCTGCAGGCTCTTGTTGCGCGCCATCGCCAGCACGTCGGCATAGTCTGCGAACAAGTTGGCGTCGTTCGGCACCAGCTTCACCAGATGCCCGAACGCCTTGCTCGATTCGTCGAAACGGCCAAGCGCGTTGTAGGAGCGCGCCAGCATGTTCCAGCCTTCGACGTCATCCGGCTCGGTCTTGAGCCGCTCGGCCAGGCGCGCGACCATGCCTTCGATCTGCTGCGGCGTGATCTCATGCGAATTCTCGGCGGAAGCAGCAGCAGCCTGTACGGGATCGATCCCGGCGGGCGTGCCAAGGAACATGTAGAGCGAAATCGCAAGCGCAGGCAGCGCGACGGCGATTACCCACGGCGCCCAGCGCTTCTCCGCACTGCTGCCGGCCGGAGCGGCTTGCGGCCGCACTTCTTCAGCGACACGGCGCTCCAGTTCCCGGCGCGCGCTTTCATAGGCATGCTGTTCGATCATGCCGTCGGCAAGATCGATCTCAAGCTCGCGCAACTGGTCGCGCAGCACGCTCAGGTTCAGTTCATCGCGCCGCACATCGGCCACTTCCCCCCGCCCCTTGCGCAGCAACGGCGGCAACACGAACAGCAAGGCCGTTGCCGTCAATAACGCGGCGCCGATCAAAAATCCGGTCATGCTTTATCCTTCGTCTCGTTGGCCGCGTCGAGCAATGCCGCCGCTCGCCGCATATCTTCTTCCGGCAGGTCTTCCGCCACGTCGCGTCGTTTCACCAGCTTTACCGCGAGCACGGCAATGCCGCCAATCAGAAGCAGGAACGGACCGAACCACAGCAGCCATGTGGTGGCCTTGACCGGCGGGCGGTACAGCACGAAATCGCCATAGCGCGCCACCAGATAGTCCACCACTTCCTTGTCCGACATGCCGGCCGCCAGCTTCTCGCGCACCTGATTCTTCAGGTCGATCGCCAGCTCGGCGTGCGAATCGGCCAGCGTCTGGTTCTGGCACACCAGGCAGCGCAGCTCTTCCGACAGCGCCATCACGCGCTTTTCCAGCACGGGATCGCCTGACACCGGCGGTGCTTCGCGCGCCTGCGCGGCAGCAGCGACCACTGCAAGCAGCAAACAAATCATCCACTTACGCACGGTTCAGCTCCTTAATCAGGGGCAGCAGCTTCTGGCTGATGGCTTCCGGCGTGATCGGACCGGTGTATTTCATGCGGACCACGCCCTTCTTGTCGATCACGAACGTTTCGGGGACACCGTACACGCCAAAATCGATGCCGACACGGCCGTCGGAATCGAAGGCCGAGGTCAGGTACGGATTGCCGAATTCGGACAGCCATGCCGTACCCTCGTCGCGCTTGTCCTTGTAATTCAAGCCGATGATCGGCACGGCGCCGGTCTTGGCGAAATGCATCAGCACCGGATGCTCCTGACGGCACGACACGCACCACGACGCCCAGACATTGAGCAGCCAGACCTTGCCCAGCATGTCCTGGTTGGAGATGGTCTTGTCCGGCTCGCCCAGCTGCGACAGCTTGAAGGCCGGCGCAGGCTTGCCGATAAAGGGCGACGGGATTTCACGCGGATTCAGGTGCAGCCCGATGTACAGAAAGCCGAGCAGCGCGATGAATACGCCGAGAGGAAGCAGGAATCTCTTCATGATGCTGATGCGGTAACGTTGGCCGTCTCGACGGGAGCCACGACATCGGCCTGCTGGCGCCTGCGCGCCAGTACACGGTAGCGGCGATCCGAGGCGGCAAGCAGCCCGCCGAATGCCATGATCAGGCAGCCGGCCCAGATCCAGCCGACAAACGGCTTGTGCTGCACGCGCACCACCCAGGTGCCGTCATTGGTGGCTTCGCCCAGCGACACGTACAGGTCGCGCGTGAAGCCGCGCTCGATCGCCGCTTCTGTCATCGGCATCTGCTGCACGGTGTACATGCGCTTTTCCGGTTCCATGGTCGCGATCTTGCTATCCCCTCTCGTGACTTCGAACCGCGCCCTGGCCGCGATATAGTTCGGTCCCCTGCTCTCCGACAGGTCGGTGAAAGTGAAGGCATAGCCGCCAACGCTGGTGCTGTCGCCCACCCGCATGCTGACGTCCTTGGCCGTTTCCAGCCCCTTGACCAAGGTGACGCCGACCACGAACACGCCGATGCCGGCGTGGGCGATGATCATTGCCCAGTAACTGCGCGGCAGGCTGGAAAATCGTTTGAAGATGGCAGTGCCGGCCGGCGCATGACGCAAGCGCTGCAGCAGGTGCGATGCGGTCGCCAGCAGAATCCAGACCGCAAAGATCAGCCCGGCGGTCGCCAGCGCCGAGGTCGACGCGGCGAATGCCGCACCGCCACCGATGACCAGCGTGGCCAGCGCCACCCAGCGCAGGCGCAATGCCACGTCACCAACCGACGCCTCCTTCCAGCGCACGAAAGGGCCGATCGCGAGCAGCAGCAGCACCGGAATCATCAGCGGCACGAACACCGCCTCGAAGTACGGCGGGCCGACCGAAATCTTGCCGAGGTTGAGCGCGTCGAGGAACAGCGGATACAGCGTGCCAAGCAGAACGGTGCCGGCGGCCACCAGCAGCAGGACGTTATTCACCAGCAGCATCGACTCGCGCGACACCAGCGAGAAGCGCCCGCCCAGGCCCACCTTCGGCGCGCGCCATGCGTACAGCAGCAGCGAGCCGCCGATCACGATGGCGAGGAAGATCAGGATGAACAGGCCGCGGCGCGGATCGGTCGCGAATGCATGCACCGAAGTCAGCACGCCGGAACGGACCAGGAAGGTGCCCAGGAGCGACAGCGAGAACGCGATGATCGCCAGCAGCACGGTCCAGTTCTTGAAGCTGCCGCGCTGTTCGGTGACGGCCAGCGAATGGATCAGCGCGGTGCCGACCAGCCACGGCATGAAGGAAGCGTTTTCCACCGCATCCCAGAACCACCAGCCGCCCCAGCCCAGCTCGTAATAGGCCCAGAAGCTGCCCATGAAAATGCCGAGCGTGAGGAACATCCATGCCACCGACGTCCATGGACGCGACCAGCGCGCCCAGGCAGCGTCGAGCTCGCCGCCCATCAGCGCCGCAATCGCGAAGGCAAACGCGACCGAGAAGCCGACGTAGCCCATGTACAGCAGCGGCGGGTGGATGATCATGCCGAAGTCCTGCAGCAGCGGGTTGAGGTCGCGGCCATCCACGGCGCCGGGCAGCATGCGCTCGAACGGATTGGAGGTGAACAGCAGGAAGCACAGGAAGCCGACGCTGATCAGGCCCATCACGCCCAGTACGCGCGCCACCGTCTCGTCGGACAGCTGCCTGGACAGGGTCGACACCGCGAAGGTCCACAGCGCCAGCATCTCGGCCCATAGCAGCAACGAGCCTTCATGGCCGCCCCAGGTGCCCGCGATGCGGTAGTACACCGGCAACTTCGAGTTCGAATTGGATGCGACGTAGGTCAGTGAAAAATCGTTGTTGATGAACGAGTACAGCAGGCAGGCGAACGCAATCGAGACGAACAGGAATTGCCCGGCTGCGGCCGGGCGCGCCACGTCCATCCAACGCCGGTTGCCGTTGAATGTGCCGGCGATCGGCAAGATGCCTTGCACCAGTGTCAGGCACAGCGCAAGCATCAGGGAAAAATTACCCAGTTCTGGAATCATTTGGCATCCTTTGCCATTGCGCTAGCCGCCTTCGCTTCCTGGCCCTTCTTGAGCGCATAGGCCGCATCCGGCGGCATGTAGTTTTCGTCGTGCTTGGCCAGCACTTCTTCCGCCACGAACACGCCGTCGTTGCCAAGCTTGCCCTGCGCCACCACCCCCTTGCCCTCCTTGAACAGGTCAGGCAGGATCCCGCGGTAGACGACACGGATCCTTTGCGCGTTGTCGGTCACGCCGAAGGCGACGGTCACGCCGTCCGGCTGGCGCTGCAGGCTGCCGTTCTCGACCATGCCGCCGACCCGGAAGCTGCGTCCGCGCGGCGCTTCGCCGGCGGTAATCTGCGTCGGCGTAAAGAAGAACACCAGGTTCTTCTGGAATGCCGACAGCACCAGCCAAGCCGCAAGGCCGAGTGTCGCCAGCCCGGCTGCAATCAGGGCCATGCGCTTATGCCTGGCTTTCATTTCGAGTTCTCCCCATCCTTGCGCCCGTGGCGGGCGTTATTGCGCGTCCAGCGGCGCAGTTGTTGCAGCGTGCTCTTGCGCCGCATCTGCAGCATGAACACTTCAGCGCCCAGCAAGCCGAACATCACGACAAACGAGCCCCACACGTACAGCGCATAGCCGCCCATCGCAAAAAAATCGCTCCAACTATTCCAAATCATGCGTTCTTCTCCGCGTATTCCTTAACCCAATCCGCATGGCGCTCGCGCTCGAGCATGATGCAGCGCACCCGGAACAACGCCGCCGCAATGGTGTATGCCCACATGGCAAGCGCCATCACCAGCATCCCGGCCAGCATGGTGGCCGCCATGCTCGGCGCCTTGGTCATGTTGATAGACGAGCCCTGGTGCAAGGTGTTCCACCATTGCACCGAGAAATAAATGATCGGCACATTGACCACCCCGACCAGTGCCAGCACGGCGCCGGCCTTGTCGGCGCGACGCGGATCGTCGATCGATGCCTGCAGCGCCATGAAGCCGATGTACAAAAACAGCAGGATCAGTTCCGAAGTCAGGCGCGCATCCCACACCCACCAAGCGCCCCAGGTTGGACGGCCCCACAGCGCGCCGGTCCACAGCGCAAGGAAGGTGAACAAGGCGCCGGTCGGCGCCAGGGCGCTGGCCATCATCGACGAGGTGCGGGTATTCCATGCCAGGCCGATACCCGCCCAGCACGCCATCACGATGTAGATGAACATCGACATCCAGGCAGCCGGCACGTGCAGGAAGATGATGCGGTAAGCGTCGCCCTGCTGGAAATCGGTCGGCGCAACGAAAAAGCCAATGTACACGCCGACAAGGGTGAGTACGACAGCGATGCTGGCAAACCACGGAATCAGTTTTCCCGCAAAGGGAAAAAACGTTTGCGGCGACGCGTATTTGTACCAGTGGATCCTCGACGCTGACGGCTCGCCGGAAAGAGTTTGATTGGTGCTAGACACTACAGCAGTACTCCGATGGTTGGTCTTCGCGGCATGCGAGCGAGTGTGCGATGGAAAATTGCGCTTCTCGAATTTGAGAATCTATTGATTTTAGACCAGATTGCCGACACTCTGATTCTTGAATTTCCGCCCCTCTTCTTGCCCTGTCACCAGACTCATTTAAAAATTTCTCTTAAGCAATCGCCGTACCACTGCAGGGAAGTGGAGCACGCTCCCCGTCATTCAAGCGAGATGCGCAGTGCGGCGGCCGTCGCCCAAGGCGCCAGTGCAGTGGCGCCGGCCAGCAATCCGCCAAGCAGCAGCAGGTGGGCGGTGGCACCCACGCCGGACGCTTGCGCGCTGACTGCGCCGGCGCCGAAGATCAGCACCGGGATATATAGTGGCAACACCAGCAGCGACACCAGCACGCCGCCGCCGCGCACGCCCAGCGTCAGCGCCGCACCGATGGCGCCGATCAGGCTCAACACCGGCGTGCCGATCAAGAGGCTCAGGAACAGCACGCCAATCGAGTCGGCCGGCAGGTCGAACTGCACTGCCAGCAATGGTGCCAGCAGCACCAGCGGCAATCCCGAAACCAGCCAGTGCGCAATCACCTTGGCGATCACGATGATGGTCAGCGGTTCGGACGACAGCAGCATCTGCTCCAGAGTGCCGTCGGCGTAATCGAGCGCGAACAAGCGCCCCAGCGCCAGCATCGACGCAAGCAGCGCGCCGACCCACAGAATGCCGGGGGCCATCGGGCGCAGCAGCGCCGGCTCCGCCCCTACCCCAAGCGGAAACAGCGTGGCGACGATGACAAAGAAGAACAAGGTGGTCAGCACGTCCGAGCGGCGCCTGAATGCCAGCAGCAGGTCGCGCCGTACCACGCAAAACAGGGCCGTCAGCATGCGCCCCCCTGATTCATGTCGAGCGTGAGCGTGCGCCGCGCCGACAGCGCAATTTCCTGGTGGGTGGTATAGATCACCATCCCGCCGCCTTCCAGGTGAGCATTGAGGGTGCCGCGCAGTGCCTCCATGGCGCTGACATCCAGTGCCGTAAACGGCTCGTCGAGTATCCACAGGGGCATCGCGTTGCCAAACGACAGGCGTGCCAGCGCCACCCGCTTGCGCTGCCCCTGCGACAAGGCGCGTGTGGGCAGCTCCGCCGCCCGCCCCAGACCAAGCTGTTCCAGCGCGTCGAGCGCGTCATCGCGCTGGAGCGCCTTGCCCGACAGAGCCGAAGCGATCACCAGGTTTTCCCATGCCAGCAGATCGTCCTTCACGCCGTTGGCATGTCCGAGATAAATCAGGTTGCTGCAAAACTCTTCGCGTAGCTTGCAGATGTCACGCCCATTCCAGCGCACTTCCCCATGCGCCGGGGCAGACAGTCCGGCCAGCATGCGCAGCAGGCTAGTCTTGCCGCTGCCGTTGGTGCCGGCGACGCGCATGGTGTCACCCGGCTGCAGTTCAAAGCTGACATCATCAAACAGCTGTAGGTCGCCACGGATACAGGTAAGTTGATAGGCCTGCAAACTCATGCGCCGGCTTTCCCGCACAATTGGCACGGGCGGCAAGGCGATGTTACGCAGTGCAGGATGCGGTCGGGTGATGCCATACGATGCCTGAATGTTGAAGCAATATAAAAAAGGGACCGCCCAACCCGGCCTTGCGCCGATGCGCAAGTAATGCCTGAGCTGGAGCGGCCCACAAGAGATGGATCACCGCCATCCCACATGAGGCGGAAGAGATGACGCACACATGCTTTCCTCGTAGAAAGCACATAGTGTGCCACACCCCACACAGACATTGAAATCACGAAAAAATTACGGGCCGCATGCAGC
This sequence comes from Noviherbaspirillum autotrophicum, assembly GCF_000818395.1. Lineage (GTDB taxonomy): Bacteria > Pseudomonadota > Gammaproteobacteria > Burkholderiales > Burkholderiaceae_D > Noviherbaspirillum > Noviherbaspirillum autotrophicum. The sequence continues at coordinate 3,924,640 of NZ_JWJG01000028.1, forward strand.
CCGTGATCGTTTTAGCCTCGAAAAGCGCGTCTGAAGCCGGCTTTTCTATCCTTAAGGCAAGAAAATATGCCTGACGACGAATATTTTAATTGGAAAGCAATGCACTCATCTTCTCGAAATCAAGAATTTTTATTTTCCGTCCCGAAACCGAGATCACTCCGGAGGATGAAAAGTCATGCAGCAGACGCGACAGGGTTTCCGGTGTCAGGCTCAGGCGCGACGCGATCAGCGTCTTGCTGGCGATGAGTTCAATGCTTTCCGCGCTCTGGTACTGGCTCTGGCGCAGCAGATAACCTGCCAGGCGCTGCTTGGCGGTTTGCAGCGAATAGCTTTCAATGTCGCGCGTGAGCGAGTAAAGCTGACGGCCGACGCACACCATCAGTTCCTGCGCGAATGCAAAATTATCCTTGGCGACATCCAGCACCTTGTCGCGTGAGGTATGCAGCAGCATCGAGTCAGCCGTGGTCTTGACGAATGCGAGATGAGTACGGTCCAGCAGCATTTCGCATAGACCGAAGCACTTGTTTTGCCCGAGGATGGCAAGCGTCTTTTCACTGCCGTCCTTGCGGTCGAAGCCGATCTTTACCTGTCCGTAGACCAGCACGTACACCCCTTTCGGCGCATCGCCCTGGTTGATAATCGACGTGTTCGATGCGGCACGGATCGGGTGCGTGCCGCCGCTGATTTCGCCGAGTTGCTCGTCGTCGAGCATCCTGAATAACGAAGTGTTCGAAAGAATGCGTTTGATATTCGGCGTGTGCATGGTGTCTTCTCGCGACAAGGCTCTCTCAGTTGTATATACAAACCGTGTCCTGACGAAATGACAGCACCGGCATAATATTCCCCCACGGAAAAAGATGACGTGCTAGGCCAATGTGTGCTGCCAAGCCACGGGACCGCCGAGGATTTATCTGAAATCAATATGCGCGTAGGGTATCGCCTCGATTTTCAAAAATTAATGATCTAGATCAACCCTTCCCCAGTCGACTGTGATTTAGCCATTTTCCCGCGTCCGAGGGCGGCAAAACATGCGGAAATATCGTGAAACGGGGCAAAACACGCCACTATTGTCCGTCATGCTTCGACGTTGGCCGGTAGAACGTTATGGCGACGCTCGCAGGCGAGACGGAGAATAAAAAGCCGGGCGGCCGCAACGCCCGGCAGCACAGCGGCGAGATGGGTTTTGCATATCCTGAATCAAAGATATCGTTCTGGCAAAGCGATATAAATAGCAGTTGTCGCCCTACTGCTGCTGCGGCATCCAGAATCGACGGGAGCGGTCATGGACACCATCTGCGACTATCTTGTGTACGACCATCAGCGCTGCGACGCACTATTCTCGCAGGTCGAAACCAGCGTGGCATCGAGAGAATGGCCGCGGGCGGAACAAAGCTTCCGGTTGTTTTCGAGCGCCGTCGACCGCCATATCCGCACGGAAGAAGGCATCCTGTTTCCCACTTTTGAAAAAGCGATTCGCGGTTCTGGAATGCCTCTTGGCATGTTGCGCGTCGAACACCAACGCATCCGCGCCATCGTCGACCGGCTCCATCATGCACTATGTCGCTCCGATCCCGTCGATTTCATGCTGCATACCGAAACCTTGGCGTTATTGATGCAACAACATAACGTCAAGGAAGAAGACATGCTATATCCGTTGCTGGACCGGATATTGGGCAGCCGTACGGTCGAAATCGTGTGCGCAATGCGCGAAAAGCTCGAATCGACCATCCAGTAGGCCGGCTTTTGCTGCATGGCCTCCATCCTCCCGCACTGCCGTTTCCAGTGACGGTAGCGTGTCGCGGCGCCCTTGTTCCTTTTAAATGATACATGCGCAATGGTGCATTGCGGCATACTACTTGCTTGAAGGCATCGCCCGCTTGCTGCGCACCGCCACTGGCGTGCACATCCTGCAAGAGCGGCACGCTAGACCCATTCACATCCTCTGGATTGTTATGAACGATATCGCTGCACCCTATATTGAGAACATCACATACGACGAACTGAGCATCGGCCAGTCGGCGCGCCAAGTGCGCACCCTGACGCTGGCCGATATCCAAGCATTCGCCGCCATATCCGGAGACCTCAACCCCACCCACGTCGACGCCGAATACGCGCTCCAGTCGCTGTTCCATGGCGTCGTCGCCCACGGCATGTGGGGGGGAATGCTCATTTCCGGCCTGCTCGGCACCGTTTTTCCGGGGCCGGGCACAGTCTACGCCGACCAGAGCCTGCACTTTGCACGTCCGATCCGCACCGGCGACACGCTGACCGTGATCGCCACCGTCACTGCCAAGGATGACAGCACCAAGCGCGTCACGCTCGACTGCAAGGTGATCAACCAAACCGGCGACGACGTGCTGTCCGGCACCGCTGTCGTCCTTGCCCCGACCCAGAAGGTGCGCCGCCAGGCGATGCACCTGCCGCAGCTGCGCATGTTCGATCCACAGGCGCGCCTGGAAGCGCTGCTGGCCACCGTAGCCCACCTTGAGCCGGTGCGCTGCGCCGTGGTCCACGCCTGCGACCCGGAGTCGCTGCGCGGCGCGTTGAACGCCGGGCAAAGCGGCCTGATCATACCGGTGCTGGTCGGCCCCGAGGCCAAGCTGCGCGCCACCGCCGAGGCTGCCGGCCTCGACCTGACGGGCATTGAAATCGTCCCGGTGGCGCACAGCGTCGCCGCCGCCGAACGCGCAGTCGAGCTGGCCGCTGCCGGCGACGTCGAAGCGCTCATGAAAGGCAGCCTGCACACCGACGAGCTGATGCACGCCGTCGTCACCTGCCGTCCGCTGCGCACCAAGCGCCGCCTGTCGCATGTGTTCCGGTTCGACGTACCGACCTACGACAAGCCGCTCCTGATCACCGATGCCGCGCTCAACATCCGGCCCACGCTGGAAGAAAAGGCCGACATCATCCAGAACGCGATCAATCTGGCGCATGCGCTCGGCACCGAAAAGCCGAACGTGGCGATCCTGTCGGCAGTTGAAACCGTGAACGTGAAAATGCAGTCCACGCTCGACGCCGCAGCACTGTGCAAGATGGCCGATCGCGGTCAGATCCGCGGCGGCGTGCTGGACGGCCCGCTGGCGTTCGACAATGCGATTTCGATGGAAGCGGTGCGCATCAAGGGCATCGAATCGACGGTGGCCGGCAATGCCGACATCCTCGCCGTGCCGGACCTGGAGTCGGGCAACATGCTCGCCAAGCAGCTCGAATACCTGGCCGGCGGCGCCGGCTGCGGCATCGTGCTCGGCGCGCGCGTCCCGATTGCGCTGACCAGCCGCGCCGACGGCGCCAATGCGCGCGTGGCATCCGCCGCGCTGGCGCTGCTGCTGGCGCACCAGAACCGCAAGGTGCAGCCATGATCGCCGCTCCAAACGCCATTCTGGCAGTGAATGCGGGATCCTCCTCGCTCAAGTTCGCCCTTTATCCGCACCACGGCATCGAGATCGCGTCGGCGCGCCTGTCCGGCATTATCGAAGGGCTGGAGCCGGGCGGCGCCCCGACCATCAAGATGTCCGGCCCGGACGGCAGCTTCAGCGAGCCGATCGAGGTCGCCGGCGAAGCGATGTTCGAACAGGCGCTGGTGGCGCTGGAAAAGGTGCTGGAGCGTCACACCGGCGGCGTCAACATCACCGCTATCGCGCACCGCATCGTGCATGGCGGCGCCCGCCTGTCGGAGTCGGTGCTGCTCGACGGCGACATGCTCGCCTACCTCGCCACGTTGTCGCGCCTGGCGCCGCTGCACCAGCCGCACAACCTGGCCGGCGTGCAGGCATTTCGCCGTATCTTCCCCGAGCTGCCGCAGGTCGGCTGCTTCGACACGGCGTTCCATGCCACGCTTCCAGTCAATGAACAGATGTTCGCGCTGCCGATGAAGCTGCGCGAGGACGGTATCCGGCGTTACGGTTTCCATGGCCTGTCCTACCGCTATGTCACTGACTGCCTGCTGGAGCGCTCGCAGCGCGCAGCCGCCAAGACCATCATCGCCCACCTCGGAAATGGCGCCAGCGCCTGCGCCGTCGCAGGCGGCAAGAGCGTCGCCACCACCATGGGCTTTTCCGCGCTGGACGGCCTGATGATGGGCACACGCAGCGGCGCGCTCGACCCGGGCGTGCTGTTGCATCTGCTGCGCAAGGGCTGGAACGTGCAGCAGCTGGAACGCACGCTGTACAAGGAATCCGGCCTGCGCGGCGTATCGGGCATCTCGGCCGACATGCGCACGCTGCATGCGAGCGACGATCCCCATGCGGCGCTGGCAATCGACATCTTCATCCACCGCCTTGTACGCGAGTGCGGCTCGCTCACCGCCGCCCTCGGTGGACTGGACGTGATCGCCTTCACCGGCGGCATCGGCGAACATGACGTCGACGTGCGCCAGCGCGTATGCGAAGCGCTTTCCTACCTCGGCATGCGTGTCGACGAACAGGCCAACCGCGCCGCGACCGGCGACTCGATCGCCACCATCCATACCAGCGACAGCAGCATCGAGATCTGGGTGGTGCCGACCGACGAAGGACGCGTCGCAGCCCAGGATGCGGCGCGCCTGATCAGCTGATCGCCTTCCCAAGGGAGCGGGGTTCCCCGCTCCCTTTTATGTTTCTTGAGCCACGGCCCGGCTCAGGCCAACGCCTACCTTCCATTCTCAACAGTCGCACGCCCCGGATATCCTGCAGCCGCGCGCGCCTTCCCGCGAAGTCCCACGTGCCGTCAGGGAGTGCAAATTCCTGACGCACGGCCTTGACAGGCTCCAGATAAAACTCGACAGCCATGAATTAACAACAAGCAAGGTTAGCCTTCAAAAGGCTCATCGCGCTGCGACGCCGTGATGCTGCCGCTTCCCCGGCGGCGACGAAATCTCCCCGGTTTCAGGATTGCACGCCGTCTTCTGCTGCCGCGTGTCAGGTTCCTTGTGCTTTCACAAACCGGGCGGCAGCGCTTGGGCCGAATAATATGCATTGCCCGATCCGCGCTTTCTTGCTGCGGCAGCCCCGGCCCCTCAGCCTCATCGTCCAGGAGAGTCAATGAAAAACACCGTCAATGCCGATTACGGCGCCATTCCCGGCGACGGATTGATCGACCGGTTGCTGTCGTCGCAGCGCCGCAAGCTGGTTGACGCATTCACGGTTTTCCGCCAGGGCGGCAGCGACGACACCATCCTGAACGTTGGCTTGATGCCGGCGCAGCAGTCCCACAGCACGAATTACCTCGAGGAGTGGAGCACGCCGCAGGACAGGTTGCGCATGACATCCCATGACATCACGCCGCCGAATTATCCGATCCGCCCCGGTGCAAGCCAGCGCCAGCGCCCATCCGACGGACTGCGATTGCCTTTTGCGGATGGCGAATTCGACTGGGTTTTCTGCAACGAAGTGATCGAACGGGTCGGCAGTTTCGAGCGCCAGTATGCGCTGCTGAAGGAACTGGCGCGCGTGGCGCGTCGCGGTGTGTTCGTCACCGCCGCGAACCGCAAGCATCCGTTGGAGTTCAACACCGGCCTGCCGTTGCTTCACTTGCTGCCCGACCGCTGGTGGCGCCGGTCGCTGAAATTGCTCGGCAAGAACGCCTTGGTTTCCGAAGCGGAGCTTAACCTGCTCGATTCCGGTACGCTTTACAAGCTTGCCAGCCTGCTGCCCGGCAAGCCGAAACACGATGTCGGCCACAAGCGCGTATTCGGCATCAAGGCGCATTTCTTCCTGATGATAGAAAAGACGCCCGCCAGCGAAAAAAGCGAGAAGAAAGCCGGATCGACTGTACCGGGTTGAGTGAAGACGGTAAGTTGTCCGGCATCCTGAATGCCATTCAAGAAACGCCGCCGTCCATTTCTCCTTAGATCCGCATCTTGCCGTCCTGCCGCTGCACTTGCGTGCCGAACTCGGCGCACAGTTCGGTGATCTTATCGGCGATGTATTGTTCGCGTTCAGCGGTGGCAAGGCGTGTCTGGCAGCGCGCAATGAACACCGGATAAAGCGAAATACAGCGCAATGCTCCGTGCATCAGTTCCAGTTCAAACAGCAATTGATGGTCGTTTCTGAATACGGGATCAATAGCGTAGTCGTCCACCAGATCGCCGGCCGCATACAGGATCGGACATCCGCGATAGAGCTCGATCCCGTGAAATACATGGGCGCTGTGGCCGAAAAGGATTTTCCACCCCATCTCGATGGCGGCATGCGCGATGCGGCGGCGTCGCTCCGACGGCCGCCACACCATGTTCGGCCCCCAGTGCAGCGACAGGATGGGCCAGTCGACTGCCGCACGCAGCAGCGCCGTCAGCGCATCGTTCAGCACGTGCAGCGCGGCGGCTTCATCGTCGAGATCGAGCCAGGCAATGCCGGGACGATCGTCGCCCGCCGCGAAATCGCGCTGATGGTCACAGAACGCGGCCATGCCGAGACGAATTCCGGCGCAGTCGACAATTGCAGCCATGCGCGCCTGCGCCAGATCCGCCCCGGCACCGGCCGCCGCAATGCCGCGCTCCCGCAGATAGCGCAGCGTGTCGCGCAACCCTTGCACGCCATAATCAAGGACATGGTTGTTGGCCAGGCTGACCAGTCCGACGCCGGCATCGGACAGCGCATCGGTGGCCAGCGGCGGTGCGCCAAAATAATAGGCCTTGGGCTCGCCCGGCCATCGATCCAGCGATGACGTGATTGCGCATTCGAGATTGACAACGGCGAGGTCCGACCTGCGCAGCAGCGGCGCAACCGAACCCAGTGGGTAATCGGGGCCGTAGCGCAGGACGCACTCCTTGACATGGCGCCCCAGCATGACATCGCCGCCAAACATCACCCGGATGGCGCGCGCCTGCCCGGCATTTTCCGCCTGATTCATTGCTGCCTGCCCGATCCGCCGTTTTCTTCCCGCGACTGGCCGAAGCGCCTCACTTTCTGAGGCGGCCCTCGCGTATTGGCTGCTCTACGATGGCCGACGTCATCATCGACAGTTCCATCGCCAGCAACCTGACAATGTCATCAGCGGTAACGATGCCGTACAGTGCGCCGTCGGCGCTCACCACCGGCAGACGGCGAATCTTGTTGTTGCGCATCAGGCGCAGGGTTTCGATAAAGCCGTCGTCTTTCTGAACCGACACCACGGGAGCGCTCATCAGATCCCCGGCAGTGAACACTTCCGTATCCACCTGCAGTGCGACCGTCTCCATCACAATATCGCGGTCGGTGACGATCCCGACGGGAATCCGCTTGTCATCCTGGTACTCGACAACCACGACATCTCCCACATGATGCCTGCGCATCAATTCCGCCACTTGCGGGATGGAGGCATCGGCATCACAGCACACGACGCCTATGTTGCAGCATTCCATGATAGGCATGGCAACTCTCCTGAACTTGCATGGCCCCTTCGTGCGTTACGGTGAATTACGCTGCGTTACGTTCCGCTGTCCGCTCCAGGCTTATGCACCAGCACCGGAACCTTGCTGTGCACCAGCACCCTGATCGTTTCGCTTCCCAGCAATTGCGACGCATCACCCTTCCAGCCATGCGAAGCCATGATGATCAGGTCGCAGCCGCTGCGCTCGGCGGTGTCGACGATGCCCTGGTACGGCTCGGACGCCCGTACCAGCTTGCAGGTGCATGGCACTTCCTCGGCCAGTGCACTATTGGACACGAAAGACAGGTATTCGTCCGCAAACTTTTCAAACAGCGCCGCCCTGCGCTCGGCGTAATGCGGATCGTGGTGCAGCCATGCTTCCAGCTGGTCTTGGCGCGGCTCGGTGACTACATAGACGCCGACCACGGTAGCCCCGATGTTTTTTGCCAGCAGCACGCCGCTGGCAATGGCCTTTTCGGATAGTTCGGAGCCGTCGGTCGGCAAGAGAATGTGCTTGTACATGATGCGCACCGAATCGTTTCACATGACAGGCGATTCAGCTTAGGCGCGCTCACCGTGCCGGCATTGAGATCAGTCAAGCGGCGCCGCGTCCAGCGCAAATTGAAGCGCCGCAGCGGCGCTCTTTACAATCGGCTGGTAACTCTTACCGCGCTTCCCGCCGCCGGCGCAGCCCCGGCAGTGCTGCCGGCCCGTTTGGCATGCCGATTGCAGCTCCTGCCCGTTCGTCAGTCCGAACAACCTCTATCCAACGAAAGGAGATTCATCATGCGAGTAGCTGAAGCAATGACACGCGACGTACGCATTGCCAACCCCGACGAGAGCATTATCGAGGCGGCAAAAATGATGGCCGATTGCGATTGCGGCGTACTGCCGGTCGGCGAGAACGACCGGCTGGTAGGCATGATCACCGATCGCGACATCGTCGTGCGTGCGCTGGCGCAAGGCAAACCCGGCGACACCCGGATCAGGGATGTCATGAGCTCGGACGTCAAGTATTGCCTCGAGGAAGACGACGTGGACGATGTTGCGCGTAACATGAGCGACCTGCAGATCCGGCGCCTGCCAGTTCTCGACAAGAACAAGCGACTGACCGGCATTGTCTCGCTTGGTGACATCGCCACGACCGACCAGTCGCAGTCGGCAGCTCAGGCGCTGCATGGCATTTCAGAACAATCGACGCAGCATTCCGGCAGCGGGCACAAGCTGCACTGACGTCTTCACGCCGCGCCGGATTCACCTGTTCGGGGGAATCCGGCCCTGCGCTTAGTGCACCAGGCGCCGATCCAGCTTGTGCAGCAGGGTCTTCCGGTTCTTGTGCCTGGCTTCGTAGGTGCGGATCTTCCTGATCTCGGCGTTCGACAACCCGTCCAGGCGCGCTTCGATCTGGCTAATCGTCAGCGTCTGGTAATCCTCCAGCGGCAAGCCGCGGTCGGGCGATTTCCCCTGCTTGTCCTTCTCCCGCTCTGCCCTGGTCTCGCCATACTGCGAACGCTGCTTGTTGACAATACGGGCGGCGACCTCTTCTTCCCGTCCGCGATAGCGGCCTTCCTTTTTGAAACGCTGTTCCAGTTCCTTGAATTCTCCTTCCCGTTTCGGGGTAGCTCCGGCTGGCATGGCATTCCTCCTGTTCAATCCATTGCAACAGTTGGCCATCCTGCATTTTCCATGCCGCCGGGCCCATGTCTGATATGCCGCAACTATGCCCGCCTCGGGGCGATGACAATATTTTCACGCATTGGAAAGGCGCAAATAGATGATTCGCTTCTTCCTCCTTCACGGCGTGCTCGCGGCGCTGCTGCCGTGGCTGCTGCTCCTGGCACCTGGCGCAGGAATGGCCGCCGTGGCGCCGGTGGCAGCGCTGACGTCGGAAGGCGCAATCGGGCCGGCCACCGCCGACTACATCAGCCGCGGACTGGTCCATGCAGAACGGGAAGGCGCCCAGCTCGTGATCCTTAGGATCGACACGCCCGGCGGCTTGGACACGTCGATGCGCACCATCATCAAGGCTATCCTGGGTTCGCCCGTACCGGTGGTCACCTATGTCGCGCCGAGCGGCGCGCGCGCCGCCAGTGCCGGCACCTACATCTTGTATGCCAGCCATATCGCCGCCATGGCGCCCGGTACCAACCTCGGTGCCGCCACGCCGGTCCGGATCGGCGACACGTCGGAGCCGAAGGAGCCGGACGACCGACCAGGCGCGCCAACCTCATCCTCGAGGGACAACAAACCGGACAAGCCGTCGACGCAGGCGATGACACGCAAGCAGGTCAACGATGCCGCTGCCTATATCCGCGGACTGGCCCAGCTGCGCGGGCGCAACATGGATTGGGCGGAACAGGCGGTCCGCGAAGCAGTCAGCCTGTCGGCGCAGGATGCGCTGCGCCTGCATGTGGTCGACTATGTGGCAGCCGACCTGCGCGATCTGCTGCAACAGGCGCATGGGCGCAAGCTCGCCCTGCCCGGGCGCACCGTCACGCTCGACACGGCGCAGGCGCCGGTCTTCGACTATCGCCCCGACTGGCGTGTCAGTCTGCTGGCGGCGATCACCGATCCGAGCCTTGCCCTGATCCTGATGACGATCGGTATCTATGGCTTGATTTTCGAGTTCATGAACCCCGGCATCGGCGTACCCGGCGTGCTGGGCGCAATCTGCCTGCTGGTAGCGCTCTACGGGCTGCAGTTATTGCCGGTCAACTATGCCGGCCTGGGGCTCATCCTGCTCGGCATCGGCTTCATGGTGGCGGAAGCCTTCCTGCCGAGCTTCGGCGTGCTCGGCATCGGCGGCGTGGCCGCCTTCATCTTTGGCGCCGTGATCCTGATCGACACGGACCTGCCGGGATTCGGCATCCCGACCGCGCTGATCGCGTTCATCGCCCTCCTGAGCGCGGCGCTGATCGCGGCGCTGGCCGGCGTAGCCTTGAAAACGCGGCGGCGCGCGGTGGCCAGCGGTGCCGGATTACTGATCGGCGCACAAGCCGAAGTCGTCGACGTCGCGTCCGGCGGCGGCTGGGTACGCATCGAGGGCGAACTCTGGCGCGTCGCTTGCACGGAACCCTTGCGGCGAGGGCAAAAGGTGCGTGTACTGGCGCGCGACGGGCTGCTATTGCGCGTCACGCCGCAGGACGATTTTCAAGGGAGACTGCCATGATATTCGGCTACGGCTTCAGCACGATCCTGGTGTTGGTCATCGTGTTTCTGGTTGCATCGATCCGCATCCTGCGCGAATACGAGCGCGGCGTGCTGTTCCAGCTCGGGCGCTTCTGGAGCGTGAAGGGGCCGGGTCTGGTGCTCGTCATCCCGGCCATCCAGCAAATGGTGCGCGTCGACCTGCGCACCGTGGTGCTGGACGTGCCGACCCAGGACGTGATTTCGCGTGACAACGTCTCGGTGAAGGTCAACGCCGTCGTGTACTTCCGCGTGGTCGATCCGGAAAAGGCGATCATTCAGGTCGAGAACTTCTTCGAGGCGACCAGCCAGCTGGCGCAAACCACCTTGCGCGCCGTGCTCGGCAAGCACGAACTGGACGACATGCTGGCCGAACGCGAGCGTCTCAACCTCGATATCCAGCAAGTGCTCGATGCCGCAACCGACGCCTGGGGCATCAAGGTCGCCAATGTCGAAATCAAGCATGTCGACCTGAACGAATCGATGGTGCGCGCCATCGCGCGCCAGGCCGAGGCGGAGCGCGAACGGCGCGCCAAGGTGATCCATGCCGAAGGCGAACTGCAGGCGTCGGAAAAGCTGCAGCAGGCAGCGCATGTGCTGGCGCAGCAACCCGGCGCCATGCAACTGCGCTATATGCAGACGCTATCCGCGATCGCCGGCGACAAGTCGTCGACCATTGTTTTTCCGCTGCCGCTGGAACTTTTGTCCACTCTCACGGACCTGAAGAATGACAAGGATTCGAACCGATAAATCGTAGTTCCGCCAGCCTGCCGATGACTGCCATGACCATTGAACCGACTAGCCATACGCCGTCCCGCCCGCCACCGGAAATTCCGGTGACGCCACACCCTTCCCCCGACATCGCGCCGGGGCAGCGTCCGGAACCGGAAATCCCGCAAGTGCCGGAGGAACCGGGCCTGCCTTCCTGGCCGTCGGAGCCGGACATCACGCCGGACCCGGGATTTCCGGAAACACCGCCGCCAACCGAACCGGCCAGCTCGGCGGCGTAACCATGCGCCATCGCCCCGTGACCGGCGCGATTCTCGCTGTTACGGCGATACCGGATCGTCGGGATCGGGGTCAGCCGGGATCTTCTGCGCCTCCTGCTGGCTGATGCGCTGCGGCTGGTGCGCGCTGCCGGCCTGCAGCTTGCCACCGGCAGCATCCGCGTTGCCGGGGCCGGGGGTGCCTTGCGGCGCCACCTGCGGCCCACCAGCCTGCCGGCTTACCTGGCTGCCCTGTTGTGAAGATTTGTCCTGGCTATTCATAAAAAACTCCTGCTGTTGTCGACATTAATGCAGTGTCTGCTTGAGCGCCGAGATTGCCTTGCGCGCCTGGCGCACCGCGACCTGCAACTGGTCGTCGACATAATTGCCGCCGCCAAATACCTGCAGCGCACGGTCGCCGATTTTCGCCATCTTGTCGACGCACTGCCGGATTTCGCCATCGTCCTGGGTCTGGTCCACCAGCTCCCTGGTGTGATGGGATTCATGCTCGAGTTCGGCAAGAAAGTTGCGCAGCTGGTCAGGCGCATCGCCGCTCTGTTCGCATGTCTGCGCGGCATTGTTAATGCATTGCTCTACCTGGGAAAAACGATCCTTGACCTGGTCGATCTGCATGATGTGCCCTTTCCTTTCTACATCGTCAAATAGGGTTTGTCAGATGCCGTTTTCGATAGTTCCGCCCTTCGTGTGCGCGCAAGATTGTCCGGTTGAACCACTCTCGTTGGCACTCGTCAAAACTTCGACAGCGCCAACCCGGCGCCTTCCCGATCAAGAACAAGACAGGAGACTGTATCGATGACTTACTCCGGACAGAACCGCATGTCGCTCAATCGCGCAGTGCCGCTTTCGCCCCCTCTGCGTCTGGAGAGCATCGAAAAAATCGCGGTATTCCGCGCGCTGCAGATTGGCGACATGCTGTGTGCCGTACCGGCCTTGCGCGCGCTGCGCGCCGCATTCCCGCATGCGCATGTCACTCTGGTCGGCTTGCCGTGGGCAACCCAGTTCGCGCGGCGCTTTCGCGCCTACATCGATGACTTCGCCGCCTTTCCGGGCCATCCGGCCCTGCCTGAACAGCCGGCACAGGAAGAACGCATCCCGGGCTTTTACCGCGACATGCGCGAGCGCCGCTTCGACCTGGCGTTGCAAATGCATGGCAGCGGCCAGATCAGCAACACCATCGTGCGCGGTTTTGGCGCCCGCGAAAATGCCGGGTTCGTGCTGGCAGAAGACGACGCACCGCGCAGCGAACTCTTCGTCGACTATCCGGAAAGCGGCGCCGAACCGCTGCGCCTGCTGCGCCTGCCACAGCACCTGGGCGCGCCGGCGGATGACGCCGACCTGGAGTTTCCGCTTGCCCCGGAAGATGAACAGGAATTGCGCGCCACCGGCATCGGCGCGGGCTTGCAAGCCGGCCGCTACATCTGCATCCATCCCGGCGCGCGCATGCGCCGCCGTTGCTGGCCGCCGCAACTGTTTGCGCAGGTGGCGGACACGCTCGCGCGCGAATACGACATGCCGATCGTGCTGACCGGCGCCGGCAGCGAAGCCGATCTGACGGCGGCAATCGCCGCCTGCATGCGCACACCCGCCGTCGACGCCGCCCTGTCGATGTCAATCGGCGCCATGGCGGCACTGATGAGCAAGACCAGCCTTCTGATCTGCAACGACACCGGGGTATCGCATATCGCCTCGGGACTGAAACTGCCAAGCGTCGTCGTGTTCGGCACCGCCGACATGGAACGCTGGGGGCCGCTTGACCGCGTGCGGCATCGCTGCGTGCGCGGCGCGGACGGCGCAGAAGCTATCCTGTCGCAGGCGCGCAGTCTGCTCGACGCTACCGGTCAACGCCTTGACGCCGCAGCAATTCCAGGGCCAGTTCAGTGACTTCGGCGACCGGCACGTCCGCGACGAAGCTTTCGTCGTGCGGGCAGCGCTGCGTCAGATTTTCCGCGCCACATACCGGGCAAAGCGTACGGGTCGCGAGCGCCGCACGGTGCCTGTCCTGCAGTAGCGGGCCCGATTCGTAGAGATTGGTGAGCCAGTAAATCCCCACCGCTGGCGTGCCAACCGCCAGCGCCAGATGCAGCGGTCCGGTGTCGTTGGACACCAGCAGCGCGCTGCGCGCCAGCAGCCCGCACAGCCCCGACAGCGAGACTTTCCCGCTCAGATCGAAGGCCGGGTGGCGCATGTGCCCGATTACTTCGCGCACCACCGCCGCCTCCGCCGCCGTGCCGTGCACAGCGATGACCGCTCCTGCAGCGGCCAGCACGTCGGCCACGCGCGCAAAGCTTGACGCCGGCCAGCGTCGCCGCGCATCGCTCGAACCCGGCTGGATCAGTACCAGCGGTTGCGCCGTCGCCGGTCCCATCACCTGAGCCGCCTCCGTCCGGTCGCGCGCGGTCACTTCCAGTTCGCGTCCTAGCTCCAGGCTCCTTGCCCCTGCCAGTGCGGCGGCTTCCAGCAGCAGCAATCGCTTGTTCTGCAAGGAGGCATAAGCAATCCAGCGGTCCAGCGGCTCGGCATCGGGTGCCTTCAGTCCGACGCTCAGACGCGCTCCCAGCCGTCGGATAAACGGATTGGCATAACGCCCACCGCCATAGATCTGCACCGCCAGGTCGATTTCCGCCGACCGCATCGACGCGACGAAGGCATCGACCGCACCTTCGTCGTACTCCTGCTGCAAAGGCGCGCCGACGCCGGGACACGGGGGAATCACGGCCACGTCATCGATTGGGCCGGGACGATCCCTGAGAAACTCGGCATGCCACGCCTTGCCGATGTAGATGATCCTGGCGGCGGGATAAGCTGCACGCAAGGCATGCAGTGCCGGCAGGGCAAAGATGAAATCGCCCACGGCGTTCGGCCGCAAGACCGCGATGGTCCTGACGCCGGACAGCACCTCGCCCGAATCAGGCATCGCGCGCGACCCGGTCGCATTCGGAGATCGGCAGGACCCGAGGCGCGTCGACCTCGCGCTGCGGCACGGTGGTGGGCAATTCGAGATGGTAAGCGCCGGACGGAATCATGCCGCAGCCGCCGAAGCGCTCCATCACGCGCAGCTGCGCCAGCACATCCTCGCCGCAGTGCTCGCATGGCAGCGCCGGCCAGAAGTCGAAACCGCCGACGGCGCGCAGCTTTTCGGTGTCGAACAGCACGCAGCCGCCGATCCATGCCACCCGGTATAGCCGTGCCTCGTTCTTCTGCAGTCCGAGCCTGCGTTCGACATGGAACAGGTTGGCCGCGCTGTGCAGATGGTGCCGCTCCCATGCCGGCCCGTCCGGCGACACGGCTTCCGGCACCACCCGCCCCTCCCAGAACTCGATGTCCTGCTGATGCGGACGAACGTCATCGATGAAGCTCAGACCATGCAAGGCGCTGCCGACAAAGCCGCAGCGCTGCGCACGGATCACCTGGTACAGGCGCTCAAGCGTGTCCGGCTCCAGCATCACGTCGTCATCCAGGAACAGGCAATACGGCGCGGTCGCCTGCGACAGCAGGAAGGCGCGCTGTTCCGCCAGTCCACGGCGTGGCAAGTGGCGGAAGGTCGCCACCGGCCTCCCTCCGGCATTCAGAATGCGCAGCAACGCCTGCACCTCGGACTGTTCGAACGCACTCTGTAGCTCCGACTGATCGGACAAGACCACACGAAAATCCCGGAAACTCTGCGCGTGCAAGCCGGCCAAGGTCACGGCCAGCGCGCATGGCCGGTCGCAAGTCGGAATCAACACATCCACCATGCAGGCAGAGGAACCCATCAGGCCCTCCGCTCGTTCACCGTGTCCTGCCTGGCATACAGGTAAGGATTGAGAGCGGGATCGTTGTACATCTTGAACTGACGGTAGACCTTGAAATACGCCCGCCCCTCTCCCGCCTCGGCCAGCAGCCGATCGAGGCAAGCACCAAGATCCTGCCGCTGCTCCATCAGCCGCCTCAACTTGGCCTCGCAGGCTTGAACATGTTCACGCTGCACGTCGCGGCGCAGGGTTTGCTGGCGCATGTGGTAAACCTTGAGGCTCAAGATAGACAGGCGATCGATCATGGCGCCGACGGTTTCGCTGTTCAAGCGCGCATCCGCGCGACGCGCATGTGCGTCCAGCTGCGCCAGCACCGCCTCGTCGATCACTTCGACCGCGTCATTGCGCTTCTGGTTGTAGCGGTCGATCAGCCGCTTGCTCTGGGCGATTTCCGCTGCATCGACATCAGTGCGCCGCGCCTTGTCCTCTTCGTTCCACAGCAGGTTGTTGTAGCGATGGTTTTCCTCGATCCAATGCCATACGCTGGAGTCGCATTCCATCCTGCCATCGGCCAGCCAATTGGAATCGGCGATTTTTCTATCATGAAACTGGATGATCATTTCTGCACGGAGATCTTCAATCATCGGCGCCCTTTCCTGGAATTCACATTCGCACTAATTGTTGTTAGTGCAGCAAAAGGAAAGTCGAGGGCAAGCAGAAATCGTGCTAACGGATCACCACCCGGCGTTTTGGAGCGGATGCCGTTGAAAAAACGCCCTGAATGGCGCCGCAAACGTGTAAAGCAACTATAGAAACTGCAATTTCGACTCGTGCTCGGGCTGAAAAAAATACATAGCGCCGTTGACTGCGCAGATTTGACAGATGCCCGCACAAAGGGGTTACCGGCCTTGCCCGGTCCATGGCCGGAGACGCGCGGGCAGTGGAATCAATTGTTCCGGGCTTCCTCTTCCGCATCGAGCCCCAGCAACTCTTCGATATGGCCAAGCGATCCGCGATCCTTGACCACGGCACGCAGCCAGGCGTGCAGGGGCAACGATCCCCAGTGTGCAGCCTTGTCTGCAAGATAGGCAACAGGACTATGCGGCTCAGCATGTCGGAAATATGCCGCTACCTGCCGCAGCAGCTCCAGCGCCTGCGTCCGGTTCGTGATCGCGCCACTCGCCGTCATCGGGTTCAAGGACGTGGGCAACGGGGCGGAGGCATCGTCATCGCTGCCACCGGCCGCCACGGATGGGACATTGGGCAGCGCTCCGACCTCTCTCGCAATCGTTTGCAGCCGCTCGCAAACCGCTTCGATCGTGTTCCCGAGAAGCGCAAAGGATGGCCCATCGGCGCCGAACAGCGCATTGCACGCCTTGTCGAGTTCTGCCAGCGCGAATGTGCAGCGCTGCGCCTCCACCAGCCATTGGGCATACAGCGCCTTGTCGGTTTTGGCGACCGCGGCTGCGAACTGCTCAAGCGTCACCTTGTCGTCACCATCCAGGGCCATGTCTGGATTGCGCTGTCGCTGCTGCTGGAACAGCCTGGCTGCCTCGTAGTCGTTCAGACTGTAGCCCTGCGCCGCCGTAACCGGTATTTGCCGCGCCAGCTGCGCCATGCGCGCCGCGAACCAGGACAATGTGCCAATCCGCCGTTCCTGGTCGCCGTCTTCCGGCTGTGGGTGTATCTGCCGGCCGAAACGCTCGAGCAGGCGGGCGTTTGTTTCCATGCCTTCGGCCAGGCCGCGCAAGCCGCCGGTCTTCACCATGCCTTCCGCCAGCCAGGCCGCCAGCCGCAAGTCCTTGCTGCGCCGCGCCAGCAGGTCGGCACACGTGTCCACCACGGCCTTCCAGTCCGCCTGCTTGAGCGTCGTCTGCCATTCGCCGTAATCGACGGTCGGATCGTCTTCGCGCCGCGCTTCCTGAATACGGTCGAATTCCGGAGAAAACGACAGGTCTTCACCGCACGGTGACTGTGCCGAAAGCGGCGCCAGCACTTCGATAAATCGAGAATCCATGACACCCCAATCAGTTGATCTTGTAGCTGAACTCGCTGCGCTTGCCGACTGCAACCCTGACATTCTTGATGGTCTTTCCCTCCGCCATCCGCCCCAGCACGGTTTCCGCGATCTGCGGCAACATGGTCCCGTTCAGGATATGGTCGACATTGCGCGCGCCGGCATCGACTTCGGTGCAGCGCGCCAGCACCGCGTCCACGACCTCCTCGCTATAGGAGAAGGCCGCCTTGTGGTTGGTTTCGATGCGATGCCTGATGCGGTCGAGCTTGAGACGGATGATATCGGCCAGGATTTCGTCCGGCAGCGGAAAATACGGGATCACCTTCATCCGGCCGAGGAAGGCCGGCTTGAATGCCTTGTACAATTGCGGCCTGATCATCTCGCCCAGGTTTTCCATGTCGGGCAATTCATCCGCCGCCTTGTTCAGGCAAGCCTGCATAATCGATTGCGATGCCACATTCGAAGTCAGGATGATGACGGTATTGCGAAAGTCGATCTCGCGTCCTTCCGCGTCGTCCATCACGCCCTTGTCGAACACCTGGAAAAACAGCTCGAGTACATCCGGATGCGCCTTTTCCACTTCGTCCAGCAGCACAACGCTGTACGGTTTCCTTCGCACGGCCTCCGTCAATACTCCGCCCTCCCCGTAGCCGACATAGCCCGGCGGCGATCCCTTCAATCCGGCGACGGAATGCGCCTCCTGGTATTCGGACATATTGACGGTGACGAGATTGCGTTCGCCGCCATACAGGATGTCCGCGAGTGCCAGCGCGGTTTCAGTCTTGCCGACGCCGGACGGCCCGACGAACAGGAACACGCCTTTCGGCCGGTTCGGGTCTTCGATATGGGCGCGTGCGGTGCGCACGCGCTGCGCAATCTGTTCCAGCGCATGCGACTGGCCGACCACGCGCTGCTCCAGCAAAGGCTTGAGGTTCAGCACGGTCTTGATCTCGTCCTTGACCATTCTTCCCAGCGGAATTCCCGTCCATGCCGCCACGATTTCTCCCACCGTCTGCGCCTCGACACACACCGGCACCAGCGGCGTCTCTCCCTGAAGGGCGCGCAATTCCTCACGCAGCGATGCCAACGCCTTCATTTCCGGCTTGGCCGCCGTCGCCCCGCCCTTTCTTCCCGATCTTGAAGCCATGCACTCTCCAACCTCGCCCTGGGCGCTTTCCAGTCTCGCGCGCAGTGCCTGGATTTGCTTAGCCAGCTGCCTTTCCTTTTCCCAGCGTTCTTCATGCGCTTTCAGGATGCTGCGATTTGTGTCACGCCTGTCCCGCAATTCGGCCAGGCGTTCCAAATGCGGCGCACCGGCCGACAACTCGCGCTCGAGCGACGAAATTTCGACAGACAGGAGGTCATCCAAGCGCCGTGCATCCTCGATTGCCGCCGGAATTGCCGACTGCCCCGTCGCCACGCGTGCGCATGCCGTGTCGAGCACGCTGATGGCTTTGTCCGGCAACTGGCGTCCGCTGATATAACGGGCCGACAGGCGCACCGCGTCCACAATCGCATCGTCCATCACACGCACGCCAAAATGGCTTTCCATCCTGGCGGCCAGGCCGCGCAACATTGCGCACGCGACTGCCTCGCTCGGCTCACCCACCTTGACGACCTGGAAGCGACGCGCCAGAGCCGCGTCCTTTTCGAAATATTTCTTGTATTCGCTCCAGGTCGTTGCCGCAATGGTGCGCAGTTCGCCCCGCGCCAGTGCCGGCTTGAGCAGGTTGGCAGCGTCGTTTTGGCCTGCCTGGCCGCCGGCGCCGATCATGGTATGCGCCTCGTCGATGAAGAGAATGATCGGGTGCGGGCTGCGCGTCACCTCTTCGATGACGTTGCGCAGGCGATTTTCGAACTCGCCCTTGACGCTCGCCCCGGCCTGCAGCAGGCCGAGGTCGAGCACATGCAATGCGACTCCCGTTAATGCCGGGGGCACATCGCCTTCGGCGATGCGCTGCGCCAGGCCTTCCGCCACCGCCGTCTTGCCAACGCCAGCCTCGCCAGTAAGAATCGGGTTGTTCTGGCGCCGCCGCATCAGGATATCGATGACCTGCCTGATTTCAGCGTCTCGTCCGATCACCGGATCGATCTTTCCATCTTTCGCACGCTGGGTGAGATTGGCGGTGAACTGGTCGAGCGCCGGTGTTTTCCCGGTTCGCGCCGCACTGTCTTCAGAAGCGTCTGAACCTGTCGTGTCCACCGCACCGTTAGCAATGCATGGCGTTTCGGGAAAGCCAGCCGTCAATTCGGACAGCTTGTGCTTGATGTCGGCGGCGCTGAATCGCATGAACTGCTGCGACGCACGATATGCCAGTTGCGACAGATCGGGCTGGGCCAGCAGTGCCAGCAACAAGTGTGCGCTGCGGATACGCATCGCTTCGCCATCGAGCGACGCCAGCAGCCAAGCGTGCTCGAACAGTCGGAGCAGGTGCGCGGAGAATACTGGCGTGCGGCTGTTCCCTCCCCTTAAGGCTGCCAGCTCGTCGAGCAGGTCATTTTCCAGCGCTTGCGCGTTGATGCCGTAATGCTTCAACAGAAGCGTCACATCGCTTTGCGCATCGCTGAGCAGCGCGAGGAAAAGATGCTCCAAGTCCACTTCATAGTGTCCGCGCGAGACACAGTCGTTAACTGCTTGCTCGGCAGCTTTTGTGCAGATCGGATTGAGCTTTGCGATGAGCATTTTCAGGTTGGTGGTCATGATTCCAATGGAAAGCAGAAAAAGAGGTATGCGTCAGGATTTGTCGGTCGGCAGCACATAACAGACATCGTGTGCGTCCGCCCTTGCGGGCGACGAGGCAAGCCAGCCGTTCCATCCGAGGCGAATGTTTCCCGGGCCGCCATTTAGTGTTGCGCCAGCGACATCACGGCCGTCGAGAATGAGACAGACCTCGCAGTCGATGGTGGCGCCGACCATGAGCCGATACAGCCGTCGCAGGTTGACCGACGCTGAACCGGCAGGAAGAAATGCATCAAACTGCTGCCTGCGCAGCGGACCGAGGACAAGCCGCATCTTGCCCTGCCGATCCCACATTCTGGATCCGCAAAATGTGGTCTTGCCAAGCTCACAATTCCCCGTGCCGAGCGCAGTACGTTCCAGTTCCGGCACCTCAAGCCAGCTGCCGACAAACTGTTCGACGCGACAATGAACCTGGAAATAATCGGCGGCAACTTGTGCAAAACGCTGTGCAGAATGCGGCCGCTCGCGCAGGGTGCCGGCATAGTAGGCCAACGATTCGTCGGCAATCCCGCCGGCTCCGCTGCCATTCCGTTCACCCAGGCCGCGTAAGCCAAGGCCGGCCAGGCTCAGTATCTGCGGCAGAAATCGGTTTCTGCGGTCCGCCTCATATTGCAGATGCAAGCGCGAACGCAGCCAGCTTTTGTAGAACAGCGCCACCGCGCGATTCGTGAAAATATCCAGAAACGCCCGTGTCGCGCTGTCGCGATAATAAGTTTCGCGCTCGGCCACATGCTGAGTATAGTGTCGAGGCAACACCCCCATCGGCCCGGTCAGGCCGATAAAGGAAGGCGTCAACGTTACCTCTTCGGTTGTCTCCGGCTGCTCCGTGCCCGGCATCTCATCCGGCTTAAATTCAAGCGATTCGATCTCGCTTGGCGGGAAAGCGAGTGAGACCGAGCTTCGGAACCGGATCAACTGGCCGAGCACGTCCTGATTCGACCGCTTTGGCAAGCGCCCGTAATGCGCCATCAGCAAGCGAACGGCCTGAAAGAATTCGAAACGCTGCGGCTCGCTGCGCAAGCGCTCGATCAAGCCAGGATCGATTCGCCGTTTCTTGGCTGGCATTTCAGTAACTCCTGCCCCGTTTGTTTCGATACCAACAACGTTTGAACAAAACTATTGGCGTGCGCATACAGGCCAAAGAAATAATCGAGTACCTGCGCGAACATGAACAGGCCGATTCCCGCGTAATGGCTCTCATCCACCGTCACACGTATCTCCAGTCCTCGCACGAACACGGGGAACGGATTGCCGGCGACCCGTGCCGTCGTCGCGCGGTTTTCAATGGCGGCGATGCCGGTGATCTGCCGGCTATTTGCACTTGAGCGCGTAATATCGTAGAGCGTCAATATCTCCCTGATTGCATCCACGCCCTGCCCCGACAACGACAGATGATTGAGCGACAGCTGCGATATCAGGCGCCACTGCGCGCCGCGCCCGCGCGGAAATCGATAACTGGGCGTTGGCTTGCGCAGCAGCCTAATGGCTTTCGCCACAGAGCCGCCTTCGATGAACAGGTCCCCCTCCGCCAGCCCGAACGGCAGTTGCGAGGGTAGATCGCGGTTGGTGCATGCCAGGTCCAGGCTCAGGGCAGTCGTTTGCGGCCGGCTCGTGTCGAGGTTGGAATCCACCAGCGACAGTTCCATCGAATAGTTTTCGCCCGATTCTCCATCCATATAGCTGGCATGCCAGTAGCATGCAGGTCCTCCCTGCGGCTCGCCATGCCGAATCGAATAGAACGGCTTGAATTCTCTGATCTCTTCTCCGTCTACACTCTGCTGCACCTGGAATACACGCCTGATTTCGTATATCTCGTATGCCTGCGGCCGACGGCTATCAACAATGATCGGATAACTGACGGCAGTATTTGTCATGCGTATCGGCTCGGGTACCTGCATGAACAGATTCACGACAGGCGTGCAGCCAAGTACAAAATTTTCCTTAGTAACCCGATCCAGCAGATTGCCTGTGGCATTGGTATGCGCCATTTCCCGCAACCCGATATGAATCACGATGCTAGGAGCATGCGGCGGCAACTGTCCCTTCAAAGCGCTCAGGTCAAGATCGAAGAAATTGAATTTTTCCGGAAAAACAAAGTATTCGAGCAGCAACTGGTAAGCGCGATGGGTTCTTGCATCCGGTTCCAGCAGCGTTTCATCGTCCTTAAAGCCGACCGGCTGAATCGCATGCAAAGGCAGTTCAACTTTTTTCGTCGCATGCGGCGTCGTCACCCAGATCGCCGTAACCCCGGACATCAGTGCTTCCCGCAGCAATGCGGTGAGCGAAGGTTCCCCGTTCAGGAAAAATCTGAGATTTCCAATGCCAAGAACGTCAAAGCCGGCGCTTTCCGACATCGCCTGCAGTTCGAGTCGAATCACAGACGCCGTCGATTGCGCTACGGCGGAAGGCAGATTGCCCGTGTCAAATACATTTTCCAGTCCAGCCTTGACAATGCGTAAAGGCCAAAGCTGGGTTTCGTATGCGGTGCGGAAGCGGCAAGCGACGCCGCGAACCGGACGCGCATGCAGCATCGTCTGGCGCGGAATGCATGCCGCTTTTGTCAATTGTGCCGCAGCGCCAGCACAATCGAAATGAGCAATCGAAACCGATGGAAAGGGGCGCAGGTAATGGGGATAAACGACCTGCAGCAAGGAATCTGTCACTTCCGGGAAGTCGTCATCGAGCTTTTTGTGGATGCGTCCGGCCAGGAAGGCAAACGATTCGATCAGTCGTTCGATATGGGGATCTTCACAGGTTTCGCCGGAAAGCCGTAGCCGGTTGGCGACTTTAGGGTAGCGCCTGGCGAAGTCGTGCGACAGCCTTCTCAGGAAGGTCAGCTCGCGCTCATAGTACGGAAGCAGGGTTTCCATGAATGTCCGATGTTCAGATTGGCGCAGTATGCTTTGCCTTGTTCACCAAGTACTGCTGCGTGGACGGCTGCAGCAGCGCGTCAAAGAACACTGGCTCAGTAGATGGATGAACCACTAGCAGCGCATTGATGACAAAGCGCAGCCGGTTGACCGCTCCGTCTTCCAGTTCGAGCGACACGCGCACCTGCTTGAGGCGGCGTTCGTGAATCGAGATTGTGCGTTCCAGCGAACGGCAGATATGGCTCCTGTCCCCAGGATTGGCGAGGCTGAGCCCGACGAAATCACTCATGCCGTAACTTGAGATAGAACGCAATGCTTCCGGATATCGCCCGAAAACCTCATCACTGAAAGCGCAGCGCGAATTCAGCAACGCCTCCAAGTCGCACGCGACGGATTCCTTCAGCGCATCCGCCGTGATCAGCCGTAGGGGATGCTGCTCAGTGGGCTCGCGTGGCGCGTCGTCGGACAGGCGTTCAAACAGCGTAGGTGAATATTTGGCGCGGGAAGAGAAACCGTGGTTCATTGAGTCAGTTGGCCAGGCAGCAAATTGCGGCGCATGCGATGCGCCGCAATCAAGCGGGGGAGACCGGTTCAGTCGATTAAACTGCTTCGGTCGCCTTGTTCTTCGACAGGCTCCACATCTGCGGATTGCTGCCGCCCTTCTTGCCGTCGATGCCCTGCACAGTGTAGGTCCACTTCACCGACGCGTATTTCAGCGCAACGGTTTCAGTCGGCAGCCCTTCTTCTTCCACCGCCGGCGTCACCGACGAAATAATGACGTGGTTCAGCACGATTTCGAGGTACTTGACCTTGTCCTTGCCGGAGGCGCGCATGAATTCGATGGTGACCTTGTTAAAGGTGTCGCCCTGGCTGCATGCCAGCCAGATCGACGGGCTGGTCGAATCGATGTCCTTGACGAACACCATGTCGCCATGCTCGCAGCGCTCGGCAGTATGGCCACCGGAAGTGCTTGCCGTCGCCGATTTTGGCTGACGAATCAAGTGACTCCAGGACAGTGCCTCGAGCCATTTGGGGTGGGCTTCGTCGCGCGACTCGCCTTCGATCTTGGTATCGCCCCCCTCAAACTTCAGGTATATGTCTTTCATTCTTTAAAGCTCCTTTTTATAGTAGGCACGCAAGTGCCGGCTTGGTTGCAACAACAAAAACTACGCCTTAGCCGATTGCGGCAACTCGGCGACCAGGCGCAACGACACGCTCAGTTCATCAAGCTGAAAATGCGGGCGCAGGAACGTGACGGCGCGATAGACGCCGGGGCGTCCCGGCACTTCCGACACCTGCACCGCCGCCTCGCGCAACGGATACTGCGCCTTGACTTCCTGCGACGCGGAGTCGTCCATCACCACATACTGCGCCAGCCAGTTGTTCAAAAACTGTTCCACGTTGGAGGCGGCAGCGAAGCTGCCGATCTTGTCGCGCATCATCGACTTCAGGTAATGCGCGATGCGGCAGGAGGCGAAGATGTATTGCAATTGCGCGGACAACACCGCGTTGGCATTGGCAGCATCGGTGTTGTACTTTTTGGCGCGCTGCACCGATTGCGCGCCAAAGAATGCGGCGTAATCCGTGTTCTTGCAGTGAACCAGAGGGATAAACCCGAGGTCGCTCAGTTCTTTTTCGCGGCGGTCGGTGATCGCGATTTCGGTCGGGCACTTCAGCGCAATCTCACCGTCGTCGGTCTTGAATGTGTGCGTTGGCAGGTCTTCCACCAGTCCGCCGCCTTCCACGCCGCGGATCGCGGCGCACCATCCGAAGTGCTCGAATGCATTAGTCAAGCGTGCGGCAAAGGCATACGCGCTATTCACCCAAAGGTATTTCTGGTGATCGGTGCCATCCACGTCTTCGACAAATTTGAAACCCTCCACCACCGCACCTTCTTTGGGATGGTAAGGCATGCGCCCCAGGAAGCGCGGCACGGTCAGGCCGACATAGCGCGCATCCTCCGATTCGCGGAACGATTTCCACTTGGCGTATTCCAGGGTATCGAACACTTTTGCCAGATCGCGTGGCTTGCCTAGGTCGGCAAAGGACTCCAGCCCCAGCAGCTCCGGCGAGGCAGCCGAAATGAAGGGTGCGTGCGCAGCCGCGGCCACATGCGACATCTGCTCGATGAAGTACATATCTTCCGGCTGGCGCGTGAGCTCATAATCGCCGATCAGCGCGCCGAATGGGGCTCCGCCGAAAGTGCCAAACTCTTCTTCGTACACCTTCTTGAACAGCGCGCCCTGATCGAAATCGATGGCGGTGTTGAAGTCACGGACCAGATCCTTCTTGGAAGCGTTGAGCATCTTGATTTTCAGCGTTTCCCCGGTCGAGGTATGCCTGCACAGATAGTGCAGCCCGCGCCAGGTGCTTTCCAATTGCTGGAATTCCGGTGCATGCAGAATTTCGCTGAGCTGCTCCGAGATGAGGGCATCCAATTCGGCAATGCGTGCATCGAGCGTTGCCGACAGGTTGTTCGATACAACGACAGTTCCGTCCATAACCTGAGACACCAACTCGCCGATCAAATCGCGGGCCCGGGTGCGCTCGCTCTCTGACCGGGCAACCCTGCTCTGGTTAATCACTTGGTCGAGCAAGCTTTCCGACGTCTGCTCCGCATATGCCTGAACGGCTTGAGCTTGGGCTGCCATATCAGTCCTCCGTGCGCTTGGCTTCGTCGCCGAGCCGTTTCAGTTTCTCGGTATTGGCCAGCACTTCACTCAATACGTCTTCCAGCTTGTCGTTCGCGGCGAGCTTGTTGCGCAAGTCCGATAACTTGGTGCGGGCATCGAGCAACTTGCGCAGTGGCTCCACCTGCTGCACCACGGACTCCGGCCGAAAATCTTCGATCGACTTGAACGTAAGGCCGACTGCAAATTCACCACCTTGATTGCTGAGCGTGTTTTTTACGCGACATGCGGTTCTCGGGGCGAGGCCCTTCATCACGTCGTCGAAATTGTCCATATCGACGCTGACGAATTTGCGTTCTTTCAGCCTCGGCAGTGGATTCGCGGAAGTTCCGGAAAAATCGCCCATTACGCCGACAACAAACGGAATCTCCTTTTGCTCGATGGCGTCGCCAATTTCGACGTCATAGGTCAGTTGTACCCGGGGGGGGCGCACGCGCTGCAGCTTCTTCTGCACGCTTTCTTTCTTGGACATGGGTATTCCTTCCAGTGGAAAAATCAGAATGAAGTGAGGTGCGCTGGTTTACTTCAGCGACTTGAACGGATCGGCGACGTCCGCACCGGCTTGTGTTTGGACGACGGTGCGCGTGGGAGCGGCGCGCTTCGCTTTTCGCGGCGTCGGGCGGCTGGCAGGCCGGCTCTCGGCTGCGGGCGCAGGGACGAGTACTTTCTCGCCAAGCACGGCACGCAGGGAATCCGTCAAGTTTTCCGCCTCGACGCGTACGTTCGAGTTCACGGCATTTAACGAACGCAATCCCACCACGGAGTTCGAGGCGATACGCAAGCCCGAAACGACCAGCAGACTCTTTGCCTCCTGGTTCGCGGAGTCGCGCTGAAGTGCTTCATTCGCCGCCTGAATGGTGGCTGGATAGTCCCCTTCATCGAACGATATTTTTGCCATTTTCATCCATGGGAGCACGCTGGTTGGATTTTCCTTGGCCGCTTGATTAAGGAGGGAAATTGCCTTGTCTCGCTGCCCAGCGGAAAGCGCGGTATCAGCTTCCTTGCTCAAGGATTCAAGTTGCGCCTGAGCGCGATCAGAATTAATTGTCGTAGTGCAACCAACCACCAAAGTAAGGCAAAGCGCAGGGATGGCAAAAAAACGCTTTCCATTAAAACGACAAGAACTGCGTCGGCCGGTGAAGTTCATCATGGATATTTTCATTGAAGTGAGGTCACGGTTAGCAAAGAACGCAGCGGCATCAGCTCGTTGCTACGTTCATAAACGGCTGCTTCTGCAAACTACCAATCAGAAACAATTATCAAACATTCAATTATCACATTTGCAATGTTTCATATATACTAACTTAATAATTGTGAAAAAGACAATTTCTTTTTTGATATCTGATCTTTAGTCCGGACAAGAAATGGCGAAAAACGCAGACGAACGGTGTTTTTGGACCGATTTAGTTAAAAAACTGCAACCTTGTGTAACAAAAGAGAATTTTCCGGAGCGGACACGCCGCTCCCTTTCATTATTGTTTTGCAGCATTTTTCTTGCGGCTTGCGGAACCCTCCGGACCACAACAGACAAGGTGGCGCAAATTGCGCTAGATGCAGTCGGCGTCAATACCTCTCAAAAATCAGCCGCGAATGGCAGTGCCAGAACCATCAGGATGCATTTGGATGCCTCAAGGAATCTCAACGCCGATGACAATGGAAATGGATTGTCAGCAATCGTCCGACTGTACAAGCTGAAAGACATCAATACCTTTCTCGCCGCGCCACACTCGGTGTTCGGCCATATCGAGCGAGAAAAAGAGAGCTTCGGCGCCGACTTGATGGATGTCCGCGAATTGACGCTCGCGCCAGGTCAACGGCTGGATCTGGCCGAGAAAATGACCGACGAAATGGCATACCTCGGTGTGGTGACGCTGTTTCGCTCGCCAGACAGAAAGCGCTGGCGCTTCGCATTCGGTGTCGCTGCGGCCGAAGCAACGGACATCACCTTGGGCCTGCACGCCTGTGCAATGACCGCCACGAGCATGGCGCCTTCGGGCATGACGTTGAACGATACTGCCCTGCTGTCTTCAGTTAAATGCAACTAATCCGGTAGCCATCTCTACCTTTTCTTCGAAAATCCAATGAACTATCCGTCAAAAATTCTCTGGGGCGAAGGCTTGTTCCTGCGCCCGCAGCATTTCCAGCGCCAGGACCGGTACCATGAAGCCCGGTTGATCGAATTCGGCCGCGCGGCCCATCCCTATTTATGGGGAATCCGCAGCCTGAAGTTCGACATGGATGCCCTTGCGTCCGGGGTGCTGCGCATTGCGGAAGTCAGCGCCATCCTCCCCGATGGCGAAAGCGTCAATGCACCTGGCGGAGACGACCTGCCTGCCCCCATCGACCTGACAACCCTAGATCACTACGGTAACGGCGTCGTATTCCACCTGGCCTTACCCTATCTGCGCGATCTCGGCCCGAATTTTTCCGTGTGCATGAACGAGGCAGGCCAAGTCTTTCGCTATCATCAGCATGACGAACCCGCCCCTGATCTCTATACCAATGCGATCGAGTCGACAGTATCCATCCTGAAGAAGTCGGTACGCATCCTGTCGGACCGCGACAACCGTGAACAATACGTCTCCCTGCCATTGGCCCGCGTACGCTCCACCAGTTCCGGCGGATATGAACTGGATGAAAACTTCATTCCGCCCGTCGTCAGCATCCAGTCATGCCTCCCTCTGTACCAGATGGTGCGTCGGCTGATCGAAATCCTGCAGGCAAAAGCACATGCGCTCTACGACTACCACCGGGAACCCTCCTTGAATATCGTCGAATTCCGCTCCGGCGATGTCGCATCATTCTGGTTGCTCCATACCGTCAACACGGCGTGCGCCACGCTGCAGCACCTGTTCCGCCATCCTGGCCTGCATCCCGAGCGGCAGTTCCAGGAATTGCTTCGCCTCGCGGGGCAATTGCTGACCTTTTCAAAGACATACAGCCTTTCTGACCTGCCGGTCTACCACCATGCCGCCCCAGGACCTGAATTCCTGAAGCTGGATCAGATCATCCGGGAACTGCTGGAAACAGTCATCTCGTCGCGCTACTTCTCGGTCATGCTGACGGAATCCAAGCCAGCGTTCCACCTTGGGCGCCTGGATTCGGAAAAAGCCGCGAGCAATGCTGCCTACTACCTCGGGGTGACGGCGGATATGCCGCCTGCCGATCTGGTGGAAGCCGTCCCTCAGCGCTTCAAGGTTGGCGCACCGGATGATGTGGAAAAGATGGTGTCATCGGCCATGCCCGGCGTTCGCCTGATGGCCGCCCCGCAAGTTCCTGCGCCAATCCCGGTACGCCCCGGCTGCTACTACTTTTCGATCGAACCGCACGGTTCGCTCTATGAACGCATGATCCAGTCTGGTTCGATCATGATCTATACAACCGCAGGTTTTAGGAACCTGAAGCTCGAACTATTCGCCGTGACGCAATGAATGCCACCACACTTTCCCCTGCCACTATGAACCGTGCACCGTCGCTGTACACCGAGGACACTATGCTGCGGCAAGATCCACTCGTCGGATCTCGTACGCTGCTCGATCTGATGCACGACGGTTTTTATCTCTTGCTGTTGCTTAAGAACCGACACATGCCGGTTGATGCGGAGCGATTCACGGCACAGGTATGCCGCTTTCTCGACAACTTCGAACGTAATGCACACGCATTGGACGTTTCGGTGGACGATGTATACGCCTCCAAATACGCTTTTTGCGCGGCGCTCGACGAAACCATCCTGTCATCCGACATCGCTATTCGAGACGTTTGGGAACGGGCGCCATTGCAGCTGACGCTGTTCGGCGACCAGCTCGCCGGCGAAAACTTTTATGTCAAGCTGGAGGAAATCCGGCACCGCGGCCAGGCCAGCATACAAACGCTGGAAGTCTTCTACATGTGCCTGCTGACGGGATTTCAGGGAAAGTACATGCTGGAGAGCAAAGAGAAACTGAACTATCTGATTGCGACGCTGGACAAGGAAATCGCCCATCTGAAAGGAAAGCGGGCCCAGTTTGCACCGCACTGGAAGTCGTCCGACAACATCGCGCACCTGATGAGGGCCGAAATTCCGATGTGGGTCATCGTTTCAGCGCTAGCGCTGCTTGGTGCCATGGTCTATGCAGGCCTGAACTGGCTGCTATCCGCGCATACCAACACGGTACTTGCCCCTTACTTCGACATCATCAAGCTCGCGCCCAAGGTTGCCAATATCACGATCAGCCTGCCCTGATCGCTGGCTTCGTCCACCATCGGTTTATAGAAGATGAACAGCCCTTTCAGTTCAGACTTTTCACCATCACTCGCCACGCCCCCCGATCTGAGGGGCGCTAGCCTTCCAGCGCAGCTGCACGGTCTGTCGCAGCATTCCCGCTTGATATCCTTGGAAACCGCACTCGGCCCGGATGCACTGATTGCAGTGAGCTTTACCGGGCGCGAAGCCATGTCCGGGCTGTTTCGCTTCGATGTCGATTGCCTGGCCACTTCAGCGCATCGCAGGCTCGGAGCGTTGAACGGAGAAGAAGCCAGCCTGCGCATACGGCTTGCTGATGGCAGCAGGCGCGCATTTCACGGTATCGTGACGGCGGTCAGCCAACTCGGAAGCGACGGTTCGCTGAGTCGATACCGATTAAGGCTTGAACCCTGGCTGCACGCGCTCACGCTGCGCCGAGACAGTTACGTATTCCAGGATAAAACCGTGCTCGAGATCATCGACGAGGTGTTCCGGGATTACCCGCTTGCGAATTATCGCTTCGACGTCAGCACGCCGCTTCCCAAGCGTTCCGTCACGATGCAATATCGGGAGTCGGATTACCTGTTCGTTACGCGCCTGCTTGCTGAAGAGGGCTTGAACTTCTATATCTGCCATGATGCCGGCGGCGCTCATTTGGAAAAGAAAGCAGTGGCCCTGCATGCACGGCACTGTGTCGTCGTGTTTGACGACAATGCCGCGCTGGCGCAATGTGCACAGCGCCAAGTACGTTTGCATCGCACCGATGCCACCGAGCCGCACGACACGATAACGCTATTTGCGCAACGACGCGAAGTAAAGGCAAACACGACTGCATTGTCCAGCTGGGATTACAAGGGCTTGAGTGCGCATGACGCAGAAGATCAAGCGACACTCGGCGCACAACAGCTGCCGCCGCTGGAACTATATGAAGGACGGGGCGCCTATCGCTATTCCGGCCCTGACGAGAGTGCGCGCATAGCCCGTGCCCGCGCCGAATCGCTTGCCATGCAATACCAGCTTTGTCATGGCGAGAGTTCGGTTCGCGCATTTTCCATCGGCTGCTGGTTCGAATTGGCCGGCCATCCAGCATGCGAACAGGCCGAATATGTCGTGCTTTCAATTGAGCATCAAGGAGCCAACAATCTGTCATCGCATGACACCGGGCTACTGGAACGAAGCACGGCCGAAGCCGGCACCTACTGCAATCATTTCACTTGCGTTTCCCGAGCAACGCCCATTCGTCCTGTCGGCTTGCCCTCAAAGCCAACTGCCGGCGGCCCGCAAGTGGCGCTAGTAGTCGGCGTGGCAAACGAGGAAATTACCACGGAGCGTGATCATCGCATCAAGGTGCAGTTTCCGTGGCAACGCGGCGAGTTGCCAGCCAACGGCCAGCTCGATCATCCTGCAACCTCGAATGCTTCCGGCAATGAGGCTGCGGGGACTTGGGTGCGCCTGGCCGAGCCTGCCGCCGGTGCAAACTGGGGCAGCAACTTCATTGCCCGTATTGGACAGGAGGTGATGGTCGATTTCATCGATGGAGATATCGATCGGCCCGTGGTTGTCGGCCAGCTCTACAACGACACCGATGCACCTCCGTATCACGGCGCCGATAATCATCCTGCCGCCTTGGCCGGAATCCGCACGAAAGAATATGGAGCAAGCGGATGCAACCATTGGGTGATCGACGACAGCCCGCGGCAACTACGCCAGTCGCTCGCGTCTTCATATGCGACAAGCCAGTTGAATCTCGGGTACCTGATCCGGCAGAACGGCAACATGCGCAGTGCATTTCGTGGAACGGGCTTTGAGTTGGTATCCGATGCATGGGGCACGCTACGCGCAATGCGAGGGCTCTTCATCTCCACCGCACAAAAAGGCGGTGCTGCCTCTACTCAACTCGACACACAAGAAGCACAAGGCCGGCTGGCCCGCGCCGCCGATCTGGCAAAGGCATTGTCTAGCGCAGCCGGGCAGCACCAGGCGCTGCCCTCCTCTTCTGCCGATGGTATCCGGCAGCTGATCAATACAGCCGCGGCTACCCATCAGACCGATGGGCAGAGCGCCGCATCGTTCGCGCAACCGATTACGCTGCTCGACAGCCAGGCTGCTGTCATGGCGGCCACGCCGGCCTCCTCCGTAGCGCTGGCAGGCCAGGATCTCAGCTTGACCTCTGCGTCGGCGCTGCGCATGAGCGCGAAGCAAGCCGTTTCCGTGGCAGCGGCTCATGCCACATCCCTGTTTACCGGAACCGGCGGCGTGAAAGTCATCGCTGCCAAGGAGCCGGTTTCCATTCGCGCTCATACGGGAGCGGTGGATGCGCTGGCGGAGCGTGCGCTGATCGTCACCTCCAGCAATGGCAGCATCAAAATTCAGGCCAAACAGGAGATCCTGGTGGCATCAGGCGGCGGATATATCAAGCTGGCAGGGATGGATATTGACATCCACTGCCCCTCGTCAGTGACGGTCAAGGGAAGTACGCATGACTTTCTTGGTGCTGAAGCTCAAATTGCAACAATGCATACGTTTCCGGACTCAGAACTGGCCACCCCGGCACTGTAGCAGCTTGCAAAGGATGGAATAGACCAGCGCTTTCCGGCATAAGCGCCGGAATAGTCTCAATTCGATCAATGACTCATTCCGCGTTGCAGCATAGAGAATTTACAATATTAGCCAGGTAATCAATTTATATTACAAATTTAGTAACAAATTGAAACGATGCTAATATTGCGAAAAATTGACAACAAGAAAACTTTCTAAGTTGCTACTCGCATTCGGTTTTACTTCCGCATTCCTCTGGCAAGCCACTTGTACCTGATCGGGCCAAGCACCAAGGGGATAGGCGGGTTTGTCGTATTTGATCTGCTTATGCCTGGAGACTGGAGTATGGATCACATCCCCTTTACAAAGATATCGATCGAGGAAGCGAGAGCGGCCCTGCAGAATGACGGCATGCCGGGCCGCATCCTGCCGCAGATAGCGACACTTTGGGAAACTAGGCGCAAGCCTCAGCATGCCGCCGTTCAGGATCTGGCGACGCATACCTTTAAATGGCTGGCGACACTGCCCAAAGAAAGCCGCCCCACTGCGCTCTCCATGAAGTTTCCACGTATCGCAAACCGGCTAGCCGAGGTTTGGAAGCGTCCATTGCAATGCGAGCGCTACCTTGATGAATTGATGATCGACCGCCGTGGCGGCCGCCAGGGGTTTCCATCTGATGTCGCGGCCGATATCGCCAGGCTCAAGTTGCACTTCATGGCCACCAGTAACAGCGTGCGCTTTGGCGTATGGGGCGACAGGATTGGGCTGGATTGACTATCTTCCTCGGCACGACGACATTGGCATCAAAGCTTGCCCGCCTTTTTCAAGCGATACGTCAGCCCCTCCACGATGTCCTTGTATCCGTGTTTCTGGGCAAAGTCGATCGCGGTCATGCCCAATTCGTTTTTGAGCGTCGCATCTGCGCCTTCATCAAGCAACAGCTTCACCGTATAAATATGCCCGCCTCTTGCCGCCATCATGATCGGAGTGGTCTTGTTGGGCGATTCGGCGTCGATATAAGCGGACTTGTCGAGCAATAGCTGCACGATATCGTTGCTGCCGATGGCGGCGGCATAATGCAGAGGTGCCCACCCCGGTCGATTAACCTCGGCCCCTTTGCGCAGCAGGGCTTCGACTGCAGCCTTGTTCCCCTTGTAGCAGGCGATCATCAGCGCATTGTCGCCATTGCGCGACTTGGCTTCGATGTCGATTCCTTCGGCATTCAGCAACACCATGAACACCTTCATCGCCTCTTCCCGCAGCGCCAGAATCAATCCCGTGTCATTGCGCTCGGCTTCAATCAGGTTGGCGTCGAGTCCGCGTGCCAGGAGCGCTTTGACAGCCTGCGCGTTGTCATTCTTCACCGCCAGGAAAAAATCCTCGTAAGCACCGGCAAATACCAGTGGCGGCAAACACGCAAGCATTGCTGCACCCAGCACGGCGCGCCGCGAAAGCGGCATGCGCCGTCGATGTCCTTTCTCTTGAACAGCTTCGGCCATACGGTTCAGCGCGCGATCTTGAACAGGTTGAAGAAGTTATCCGTCGTTTGCTGCGCCACCTGTTCGAGCGGAACCTGTTTCAGCGACGCCAGGAACTCCGCCACATGCCGCACCAATCCCGGCTCATTCATTTTTCCCCGGAACGGCACCGGCGCCAGGTAAGGCGAGTCGGTTTCGATCAGCATGCGTTCGAGCGGCACGGCGCGCGCGACTTCATGCAATTCCTTCGCGTTCTTGAAAGTGACGATGCCGGAAAACGAGATGTAAAAACCCATCTCCATCGCCGCCTCGGCCACCGCGAGCGACTCGGTAAAACAATGCATCACCCCGCCGGCACCGCCCGCATTTGGGCCCGCCCCCTCTTCCCGCATGATACGGATAGTATCGTCCGATGCCGAGCGGGTATGGATAATCAGCGGCTTGCCGGTTTCGCGCGATGCGCGGATATGGTTGCGAAAACGTGCGCGCTGCCATTCCAGGTCGCCTTCCAGCCGGTAGTAATCGAGGCCGGTTTCGCCAATCGCGACGATTTTCGGATGCTTCGACAGCCGCACCAGTTCTTCGACAGTCGGCTCCGGCGTTTCCTCATAATCGGGATGGACGCCGACGGAGGCATAGATATTCGGATATTTTTCTGCAAGAGCGAGCACGCGCGGAAAATCCGGCAGATCAACCGAGACGCATAGCGCATGGCTGACTTGGTTGTCGACCATCTTGCTAAAAATCTCTGGCAGACGGGCCGCCAGATCGGGAAAGTCGATGTGACAATGGGAATCGATAAACATGCCGCCTATTTTACGACGGTCCACGATGTCGGGCCTAGCGGGGACGTTATTTCTCTCAGGCTACACGCTTGCCGACAATAATCAGGTCGCGTTCTATGCCATCCAGTGTCGCCACGCGCGGCATATGCGCCCATCGGTCGAAGCCGAACACCTCGAACAGCTTCAGGCTGGGCGTGTTGTGGCCGAAAATAAAGCCCAGCAGCGTATGCACGCCGATCTCGGGCGCAAAGTCGATGGCTTGCTGCAAAAAGTACCGTCCCAGCCCCTTGCCGCGCGCATCCTCATGCAGATAGATCGACAGTTCCGCCGTTCCGGAATAGGCGGGGCGCCCGTAAAAATTCGAGTACGACAGCCAGCCGATCACCCGCCCCTCTTCTTCGGCCACCCACAACGGACGCTTGTCCGGCGTATGGTCGGCGAACCACTTGTGGCGCGACTCGACCGTGACCGGCTCGGTATCGGCGGTCACTTGGCGCGATGGAACGGTGCTGTTGTAGATGGCGACGATGGCGGGCAGGTCGTCGAAACGGGCTGTGCGGTGCGAAAACGGCATGGCGGTAGTGTAGTTACAGGGTATGCGTGGCACGCGAGGAACGCAGCGCCGCGCCGAGCAGCTCCTCTATGCGCGCCTTGACGCGCTGGCCGCTTTCATCGGCAGAAAACTGCACGCCGACGCCTTGCGCCTTGTTGTTGTTCGCGCCAGGCGGCGTAACCCAGGCGATCTTGCCGGCGATCGGATACTTGGTCGGGTCGTCCATCAAGGTCAGGATCAGGTAGATTTCATCGCCGATCTTGTAGCGCTTGTTGGTCGGTACAAAAATCCCGCCATTGGCCAGGAAGGGCATGTAGGCTGCGTACAGGGCAGCTTTTTCCTTGATCGGCAACGATAGTACAGAGGGACGGGCCACCGCCGGATTGGCACCGGGTGCGGTTGCGGGATTTGCTGTAGGTTCGGCCATGACTGTCCTTTCACGCTCGCGCGGCAAAAAGAGTGGAATAACTGAGCAGCATGTCTTCAATGAACAGGCGGGCCGACAACGGGTGTTCGGCGACTGCGCGGCGCTCATTCAAGAATTTCAGCGCACGCAGCAGTCCAGCCACGTCGGCCTGCCCGGCCAAAGCCGCCAGTTCTTTCTGGTAGCGCGGATAATACCGGATTCTGCCGGAAAGCTTGAGCGAAAACACATCATACAACCAGCGCTGCAACCATCCGACCAGCTCGGTCACCGGCACTTTCTGCAGCCGCTCCGCGCCCTTCAATGCGCCATCGACGCCCGGTTTGGCCAGCAGTTGCAGGAACTCGTCCATTATTTCACGCGAGCCCGATTCCGCAGCGGCATGCGCGGCAAGCGGCGCGCCGCCCTGCTCCGCCAGCCAGACATCGCCATCCTTCACGCCCTGTTCTTGCAGCCAGGCCAGCGCCTGCTCGGCTGAAGGCAGCGCGAGGGCGAACTTGCGGCAACGCGACAGAATGGTCGGCAGCAGGCGCTCCAGGCTATTCGACACCAGCAGGAACATGGTGTGCGGCGGCGGCTCCTCCAGCGTCTTGAGCAATGCGTTGGCCGCTGCCGTATTGAGCGCCTCGGCCGGATACAACAGCACCACCCGCATGCCCTGGCGATGGGTCGATATGTTCATGAAATCGGCCAGCGCACGAATCTGGTCGATCTTGATTTCCTTGGATGGCGTCTTGCTCGCCTTGCCGGATTTTTTACCCTCGCCCGCCTCGGCGCCGTCTTCGGCCTCGCTGGCCTCATCCTCCAGCGCCTCGGGGCGCACGCGACGGTAGTCGGGATGGTTGTACTGGCTGAACCAGCCGCAGGAATCGCAGGCGCCGCAGGCGTGGCCGTCCGGTCGTGGCGACTGGCAGAGCAGCGACTGCGCGAATCGCTCGGCGAACGCCGTCTTTCCTATGCCCTCGGGTCCGTGGAACAGGATGGCGTGCGGCAGCCGCTGCTTTAACTGCTGCAGTTGCTGCCAGGGCGCGCTTTGCCAGGGATACAGGGCGTCGGTCATGTGCTTTTCAATCTCAAATGCCGCGGACGAGACTGGCGAGTTCTTCTTGAATCACCGGAATGCTGCGGGTCGAGTCGATGACGCGGAAGCGGCCGGGAAATTCGGCAGCACGGCGCAGGTATTCGCGCCGGGTAGCGTCGAAAAAATCCGCCTTTTCCTGTTCGAACTTGTCGAGCTCGCGTGTCGCGTCCAGGCGGGCCCGGGCAACTTCCAGCGGCACATCGAACAGCAGCGTCAAGTCCGGCTGCAGGTTCGGATGCACCCACTGTTCAAGCGCCGTCAGCTTGTCAATCGCCAGCTTCCGCCCCCCGCCCTGATAGGCGAACGTCGCGTCGGTGAAGCGGTCGGATATGACCCAGTCGCCGCGCGCCAGCGCCGGCTCGATCACTTGGGCCAGATGTTCTCGGCGCGCCGCGAACATGAGCAGCGCCTCCGTTTCAAGATGCATTTTTTCGTGCAGCAGCAGGTCGCGCAGCTTTTCCCCCAGCGGCGTGCCACCCGGTTCGCGCGTCACCACCACGCGTTTTCCCTGCGCCTTCAGCAGGTCGGCCACGAATGCGATGTGGGTCGACTTGCCTGCGCCGTCGATGCCTTCGAAAGTGATAAATTTGCCAACCATTATCGATCTTGTTCTAATTTTTTGATACCCGGCATTATCGCTGGTATTTGTTCACTGCGCGGTTGTGATCGTTCAGGTTGTTATTGAATTCGCTGGTGCCATTGCCGCGCGAGACAAAATACAGCACGTCGGATTTGGCCGGGTTGAGTGCGGCCATCAGCGACGCGGACCCCGGCAGGGCGATCGGCGTCGGTGGCAGGCCCGGCCGGGTATAAGTATTGTACGGCGTATCCGTGGTCAGGTCGCGCTTGCGGATATTTCCCTTGAACTTGTCTCCCATGCCGTAGATGACGGTCGGATCGGTCTGCAGCAGCATGCCGTGCTTCAGGCGATTGACGAAAACGGCTGCCACCATATCGCGCTCGGACGACACCCCGGTTTCCTTTTCAACGATCGACGCCATGATCAGCGCCTCATACGGCGACTTGTACGGCACCGACGGATCGCGCCTGGCCCATTCGTCGTTCAGCCGCTTGAGCATCAGCGCATGCGCCTGCTTGTAGATCTGCAGGTCACTTGCGCCCTTGGCAAACAGATAAGTATCAGGAAAAAACAGCCCTTCCGGCGCCTTGAAGTCGCTGGTGATTTTTTCCAGCACTTCCTTGTCGGACAAGCCGGCCGTATCGTGCTTCAAGGCTGGATGCGCAGCGACCGCCTGCCGCATCTGCCTGAAGGTCCAGCCTTCGATAATGGACAGCGACTCTTGCGCGAACTCGCCGCGCGTGAGCTGGTTGATGAGCGCCAGCGGCGTGGTTCCCGGTTTTAGCTCGTAATTGCCGACTTTGAGCTTCCCGCCCTTGCCGG
Organism: Noviherbaspirillum autotrophicum; assembly: GCF_000818395.1. Lineage (GTDB taxonomy): Bacteria > Pseudomonadota > Gammaproteobacteria > Burkholderiales > Burkholderiaceae_D > Noviherbaspirillum > Noviherbaspirillum autotrophicum. The sequence continues at coordinate 3,962,690 of NZ_JWJG01000028.1, forward strand.
TGAGCCGGGCCAGAATTTCCAGCAGCCCGGGATTGACCGGGATGCCTGCCGCGGCGATCTGCTCGGTGCTGCTTCGTACACCGCTGCCGGCCTTGATCGAGAAGTCGATCGGCGCATGGGCACTATCGATGATCGGCTGATGCGACCAGAATGCCATCACGGCAGCAAAGAACAGCGCAACGGCGACTATACTGATAAGAAATTTTTTTACCAAAACAATGCCTTACATAAATAACAATCGCGCCCGGCATGCCATGTGTAGGCGGACGCGTTTTTTAAGACGTCACTATAATCAAGCCATCCCGATATTGGCTATAAATTCCTGATACCTATGACTGAAATGATGAACGCATGGTTGCAGTTTTTGGCGACACAAGGTGCACAGGTCGACGCCGCCACGCAGCGGGTGACCGGATTTTCCCAGACGCTGACCCAGGACCAGCTCGAGCAAGGCTTCGTCGCCCCGTTGACGGAGCTCGGCCTGATCGCGGTCACGGGCGAAGACGGGCCGCATTTTCTGCATAACCAGTTGACCAACGATGTCGAGCATCTGGGACAGGCGGATGCGCGCCTGGCCGGTTACTGTTCGCCGAAAGGCCGCCTGCTCGCCACCTTCCTGATCTGGAAGACCGGGGATTCCGTCATGCTGCAACTGCCGCGGCAAATCCAGGCCGCCGTGCAAAAGCGCCTGCAGATGTTTGTGCTGCGCGCCAAGGCCAAGCTACTCGACGCGACAGACAGCCATATCGTGCTCGGCCTGGGCGGGCGCGCCGCAGGCGACGTGCTGCTGAAAAGGTTTTCGCAGCTACCGGATGTGCCTTACTCGAAAATTGACGGCGAAGCCGGTACGCTGATCCGCGTGGCTGACGCGTTCGGCGCGCCGCGCTATCAATGGATCGTTACGCTCGACACCGCCCGGCAGGCATGGAATGACCTTACCGCGGCGCTTCCGCCGGCTGACGCCCGGGCATGGCATCTGGGCGACATTCGCGCAGGCATTCCCCAGGTGACGCTGGCGACGCAGGAGCAATTCGTGCCGCAAATGATCAATTTTGAATTAATCGGTGGCGTCAATTTCAAGAAAGGCTGCTACCCCGGCCAGGAGATCGTGGCGCGCAGCCAGTATCTCGGAAAACTGAAGCGCCGGATGGCGCTCGCGTCGGTCGATGTCGCGGACGCGGCAGCCGGCATGGAAGTTTTTTCCGCGGCCGACCCGGATCAGCCTTGCGGCATGGTGGTCAATGCAGAGCGCAATCTGCAAGGCGGATCCGATTGCCTGGTGGAGCTCAAGACCGCTGCCGTCGAGGCGGGGACGGTGCATCTGGGATCGGCTGGCGGCGCGACGCTTGCAATTCAAGCCTTGCCCTACCCGATTCCCGATACGAGCACGTAAATCCTGCAGATGGACTTGTACATCTACTATCGGGTGCGCAGCGAGCACGCCGATGCGCTGCGTGCGCAAGCGGCGGCCATGCAACGATGCCTTTCACAGGAATATGGTATCGTCACCGGACTCAAGCGGCGTCCCGAAGAAAGGGACGGACGGCAGACCTGGATGGAGATCTATCAGGCAGTGCCGGACGGCTTCGCCGCGATCCTTGAGCGCGCAGCAGCGCAGGCAGGACTGGCCCGCTTGATCGATGGCCAGCGTAATACCGAATACTTTTTGGATGTTCCCACATGTGCTTGATCGTCTTCGCCTGGCAAGTAGTTCCGGGCATGCCATTGCTCGCCGCCGGCAACCGCGATGAATTTTACGAGCGGCCGGCCGCACCGGCCGGCTGGTGGAGCGATCATCCGCACGTCTATGCCGGGCGCGATCTGCAAGGCGGCGGCACATGGATGGGAGTGACGCGCAATGGGCGCTTCGCGGCCATCACCAACGTGCGAGCGCCGGACGAAAAGCGTTCCGACGCGCCGACGCGCGGCAGGCTGGTGGCCGATTACCTGAGCGGCGACGCTTCGCCGGAGCAATACATCGAACAAGTCGCCGAGCTGGCGCACCGCTATAACGGCTTCAACCTGCTGGTGGGGCATGCGGAAAAGATGATCTGGTTTTCCAACGCCGGCAAGGAAGATCCACGCAACGGCAAGCCGCTGGGGCCAGGCATCTACGGCTTGTCCAACGGCTTGCTCGATTCACCCTGGCCCAAGGTGGTACGCACCAAGGCGCAATTTGGCAGCCTGCTGTGCCAGGGCGCGCCGGAAGACGCCTATTTCGAAATGCTGGCCGATACCGCGCGCGCACCGGATTGCCGACTGCCTCGCACGGGCGTCAGCCTGGAGTGGGAGCGTGTGCTGTCGGCGGTCTGCATCGACTCGCCCGAATACGGTACCCGCGTCTCGACCGTGGTCCGGCTCAACGCCGACAATACCGCGATCCTGCGCGAGCAGCCGATTCGCTAGGGATATAGCGGGCCGAAGTCGCGCCGCATGCCGATGTGCGCAATGCCGGCTTCCATGAATTCTTCGCCGACGCGCGCAAAGCCGAAGCGCCGGTAAAACGCTTCTGCATGCGTTTGCGCATTGAGCTGCACACAACGGTCGCCACGCTTTTGCGCCTCGTCCATGAGCGCTGTCAGGACAAGGCCGCCGATGCCTTGTCCGCGCACATTCTTGCGCACAGCCATGCGGCCGATATGGCCGTCCGGCAGAAGGCGGCCGGTGGCCACCGCCTGTCCCGCATCGTCATAGACCACCGCATGCACGCACGCGACGTCCATGTCGTCCCACTCGAGTTCGACGGGCACGTTCTGCTCGAGCACGAACACATCGTAACGTACCGCGCGCGCGTCGGCTTTCTGGCGCTCCCAGGCGCCAATCGTCAGACGGTAGTTCATGATGCCGACGGCGCGACTTTCTCGAAACGCGCCAGCACTTCGCGCCACCGTTCCGGAATCGGAACGCCCTTGCGTACAGCCGTATCCGCATACACGTACACCAGCTCTCCCGAGATCAGATGCTGGTCGCCGAGATGGATTTCCAGTACAAAACGCACCGACGTACGGCCTAGGCTGGCGCAGCGCACGCCGATGTCAAGCATATCGTCGAAGCGCGCAGGCGCTTGGTATTCGATGGTCGACTTGCGCGCAAACAGCTCGCGACCTTCCTGTGCCTGCTGCAACACGCTCGGCAAGCCTGTGGCACGCCAGTATTCGGTGAACGCCACGTCGAAATACGTCAGGTAATGCCCGTTGAACACGATGCCCTGCATATCGACTTCCGCCCAGCGCACCCGCAGGGAGTGAAAAAAGGAAAAATCTTCGCGTGCCATGGTGAGTTGAATAACGTTCGACGGGCAATTATCTCCGATCCGGAAAAACGCCGCGCCTTATTCCGACAGGAAGCCGCGAATCAGGCGATTGATGCGCTCGGGCTGCTCATGAACGACCCAGTGCGAACCTTCCGGTATGCGTTCCACCTTCAGGTCGTCGCTGAAGTCCTCCAGCCCGTCGGCCAGAGTCTTGGGCAGCGCGATATCGCTTTCGCCCCAGATCACGCGGGTCGGTACGCTTACCCGGAAATCATCAGGGTTGAGCTGCAGCTTGAGCGGGCCCGGATGATCGTCGGTCGGCGGATGCAAGGGCGATGCGCGGTAGTAGTTGACGCCACCGGCGATGCCGCGCGACCAGCACTCATGATATTTCGCGCGCACGTCGCCAGCAAACCATGGCGTCGGCGTGCGTCCCATGCCGCTCAATATGCCTTCCATGAGCGCAAAGTCGTCCTTGGCCAGCGCCTGCTCCGATCCTTCCGCGCGCAGCCAGTTCATGTAGCCGCTGGCTTCCTTCTGCGCCGGATCGGTCGCCAGCGCCTTCATGAACAAATACGGATGCGGCGAATTGATGATAATGAGCTTGTGCAGCAATTGCGGCAGCGCGATCGCCAGATTCCAGGCAATCGCCCCGCCCCAGTCGTGCGCCACCAGCACGAATTTTTCGTAGCCGAGATGCGCGGCCAGCAAGCGCAGATCGTCGACAATGTGCCTGGCCTTGTAAGCGCCGACATCAGCTGGCATGTCGGACAGGTTAAAGCCACGCAAATCCGGCGCGACCGCGAAATAATCGCGGCCGAACTCCTTGAGCTGCGCTTCCCATTCGTACCAGAATTCGGGAAAGCCATGCACGAACAGCAGCAGCGGCCTGCCTTTTTCACCGGCGCTCGCATAATGCAGGCGGATTCCGTTGGGCAGCGATGCATATTGCCCTGTCTGAATTGCGGTGTTCATGTTTCTCCTTCCCTTTCCTGTCGAAGAAAACGCCGCCGGCTTACTTCACGTTCATTTTCGCCTGCAGCATCTCGCGCACCTGCGGCGCCGCCTCGAACGGGTCGCTCGGGTTGCGGTGCAGGAGGATGTCTTCCATGCGCGTCTGCACGTTGCCCAACGCGTGCGGGTGCGAATAGATGTAGAACTTGTCGTCGCGGATGGCATCGAAAGTGCGCTCCGCAACTTGCGCCGCGCTCACCTTGCCCGAGGAAACGGCCTTTTCGGATACCGCTTGCGCCGCGATCTGGCTGGCGGTCGGGCCGCTCTCCGTCTTCACGTCGTCCGGACGGTTGCGATGCGACTGGCTGATCCCAGTCGGCACGAAGTATGGGCATAACACCGAGGCACCAATCGGCGCCTTGATCAGTTTCAGGTCCTGGTACAGGGTTTCCGACAAGGACACGACGGCATGCTTGGAGACGTTGTAGACGCCCATGTTGGGCGCATTCAGCAGGCCGGCCATCGATGCGGTATTGACGATATATCCCTGGTAGCCCGCTTCCTTTTTCGCGCATTCCAGCATCAGCGGCGTGAACACGCGCACGCCATGGATCACGCCCCATAGGTTCACACCCAGCACCCACTCCCAGTCGGCCACCGAGTTTTCCCAAACCAGCCCACCGGAGGCAACGCCGGCATTGTTGAAGACGAGGTGCACCGCGCCGAACCGCTCCATCGTGGCGTCGGCCAGCGCCTGCACCTGCTCGGCGCGGCGCACGTCGCAACGCATTGCAAGCACCTGCGCGCCTTGCGCTTCTAGCTCTGTCCTGGCCTTGTCGAGCGCGTCCTGCTGCACGTCGGCCAGCACCAGCTTCATGCCCAGCCGTGCGCCGATGCTTGCAAATTCGCGTCCGAAGCCGCTTGCGCCGCCGGTAATGACGGCAACCTTGTTTTGAAAGTCTTTCATGCTTGTCTCCTGATATCTTGGTTAGGCTTTCTTGAGCTGGAATCCGACGCGCGGGAAATGCACTACGACCTCGCCCGCAACAGGATCGGCACGGCGCACGGCAAGCTCGTTGTCGGTGGAAAGGACAAGTTCGCCTTCCACCGGATCCACGCCGTAGTCGGCAGGCATGACGGCAACGCGCTCGCCGAGCGCAACCCCATGGAAGTCGACGAACGGCACCTGTGCTGCATCCGCGGCACGACCGTTGCGAACGACTTCAAGCGCCTGCTCCGCGCTCATCCGGTCGAACTCGTGGTGTCCGAACGCGGCCATGCGTGTGGCCCATGCCTTGAGCTGGGGCGCGACATCCAGCACGCCGGCAACGGCCGGCGCACTCTGCAGGAACCACACCGAGTGATAGACCGAGAAATCGGCGATGCACGGCTGCGCACCCAGCAGATACGGCCTGCCGCCGGCCAGCATGCTCTCCAGGCGGCGCAGGTATTCCGTCAGGCTGCCGGTCGCTTCCGGCAGAGGCATGCGCGGCATATTTCCGCGAAATGCCGCACGATCCGCGCCGAAGGCCTTGATCTGTTCCGGCGTCAGGTTGCCCAGTGCGCTCTGCATACCGGCCGGCTGGAACAGATGCGTGATCATGGTCCAGAACAGCGTCGAATCGGCCCACTGTGACAGCGTTCGTGCGAGCCCGGCGCTTTCAACCGGGTACAGCGAAGGCGTCGGGACCAGCCTTTCCAGCACGTCGGCGATCAGGGCGGTGTCGCAATAGATGTGTGCGCCGATCTGCATCACCGGAGTGCGGCGGTAGCCGCCGGTGAGCGCGGTCAGGTTCGGCTTAGGCATGATGGCCGGAATAATGACGGACTTCCATGCGATTTTCTTGAAGCCGAAGATCAGCCTGACTTTTTCGGAAAACGGCGAATTCGGATAATGGTGAAGAATGATGTCTGCCATGTTCGTTCCCTGTTCCCGCGGTTACGCCAGCTTGACCAGCTGCTTGCCGAAATTCCTGCCCTTGAGCAGGCCGATGAAAGCATCGGGTGCGGAAGCGAGCCCGTCGGCGATCGATTCGCGAAATTTCAGTCTGCCTGCAGCGACGAGCGTGCCCAGTTCCCTCAGCCCCTGCGGCCAGAGTTCCATATGCTCGGAGACGATGAAGCCACGCATGGTCAGACGCATCGTGAGGAATGCGCGCACGTTATTGATCGGCATCGGCTGGCCGTCGTAGCCGGCGATCAGCCCGCACAGCGCAATGCGACCGAACGGATTCATGCGCGCCAGGCAGGCATCGAAGCCCTCGCCGCCGACGTTTTCGAACACGGCATCGATACCGTTCGGCGTCGCTTTAGCAAGGTCCGCCGGGAGATTGCCCGCCTTGTAATCGATGCACGCATCGAAACCCAACTCATTGACCACGTAGTCGCACTTTTCCTTGCCACCGGCAATGCCCACGGCACGGCATCCGCGCAGCTTCGCCAGCTGCCCGACGACGCTGCCGACTGCGCCGCTGGCCGCCGACACCACGATGGTCTCGCCTTCCTTCGGCTGCATGATCTGCGTCAGGCCGTACCAGGCGGTCATGCCGGGCATGCCTACTGCGCCCAGATAGGCCGACAGCGGGATATGCGTGGTGTCGAGCTTACGCAGCATCACGCCATCGGAGACGCCCATCTCCGACCAGCCAAGCATGCCCTGCACCTTGTCGCCCACAGTGAATTTCGGGTTCTTCGACTCGATCACTTCGCCGACGGTGCCGCCGATCATGGTTTCGCCGATCGGCTGCGGCGCCGCGTAACTCTTGACGTCTTCCATGCGCATGCGCATGTAGGGGTCGAGCGACAGATAGTGATTGCGAATCAGGATCTCGCCGTCCTTGAGTGCAGGAACCGGGACGTCTTCGAGACGGAAATTTTCGGGAACGACCTCCCCCTTGGGGCGGGAGGCAAGGACGATGCGTTTGAATGTGGCCATGAGACTCTCTCTATTCTTTTCGTTGGTCGTATCGATTGTTGCCGGCCCCGTCTCCAGGAGCCGGCCAGCCTGCATAAAACTACTCGTGATCCAGCTTCCTGCCGGCGTCCAGTCGCTTCAGGTATTTGAAGGTTCCCGTCGCCTTTGCGACCAGCTTGTCGCCGTTCCAGATTTCGCCTTCGCAAAAGCACATCGTGGTCGAACGATGGAGGGCCTTGCCTTTGGCTACGATGCGGCCGCCCGGCTTGCCGCCAGGCTGCAGGAAACTGGTCTTCATCTCGATCGTCACGCCGCCGCGCGCATCCGGGTCGAGCGAGCGCCCTGCCATCGACATCACCACGTCGAGCAGGGTCATGATCACGCCGCCATGCGTGACCTGCCAGCTGTTCATGTGGCGATGCTGCAGGTCGAGCGCGATCTGCGCCTCGCCATTGCTCATGCCGAGAAAGTCGACGCCGAGATCGTGCAGGAACGGGATCTCGACCGGAAACGGCTGCGGACTGGACGTATCCATCAGTGAACCGCCGACACGCCGCCGTCGACTGCCAGGATCTGGCCGGTAATGTGCTTGGATGCGTCGGAAGCGAACAGCAGCGCGGCGCCCTTCAGGTCCTCGTCGTCGCCGATGCGCTGCAGCGGCGCGCGCTTGGCGAGGTTCTCCTCGCCGAAGTTTTCCAGAACGCCCTTGGTCATCTTGGACGGGAAAAAGCCCGGCGCCAGCGCATTGACCGTAATGCCGTGGCGGCCCCATTCGCCGGCCAGCGTGCGGGTAAAGTTCACGACCGCACCCTTGGAGGTGTTGTAGGCCACCGTCTGCATGCTGCCCGGGCCATTGCCGGACAGACCAGCGATGGAGGCCACGTTAATGATGCGGCCGTACTTACGCGGAATCATCGACTGCTTGCCGACCGCCTGTGACAGCAGGAAGATGCTGCGGATGTTCAGGTTCATCACCTTGTCCCAGGCTTCGGTCGGATAGTCTTCGGCTGGCGCGCCCCAGGTGGCGCCGGCATTGTTGACCAGGATGTCGATGTGGCCAAGGCGCTTGATCGCTTCGGCGACCAGCGGCGCCACCGCCGACTCCTGCGACAGGTCGGCTGCGATTGCCGAGGCTTCGATGCCGCGCTGCTTGAGGTGTGCGACGGCTTCATCCAGGTCGGACTGCTTGCGCGACGACAGCACGAGTCTGGCTCCCTGCTCGCCCAGCGCTTCGGCGATCTGCAGGCCGAGCCCGCGCGATCCGCCAGTGATCAATGCGGTTTTTCCGGTCAGGTCGAACAATTGTTTGGTAGTGCGCATGTTGTCTCCTTGTCTCATTGATGTCGTTAAAACCACGCGTCTTGCATGTCGAGCGTCGTGGTATCGATGCTTTCCAGCAGATCGAGCTGCGTATGCACCTTCGGCAGCTCCCATTTGAAGAAATAGGCGCAGGCCTGCAGCTTGCCCATATAAAAATCGGCGTCGTGCCCGGACTTATCGACCGCGAGCAAGGCCTGCTCCAGCCAGATCCACGACACGACAGTGTGGCCGAACGCTTCGAGGTAGGCAGACGCATTGGCGAGTGTCTTGTTCAGATCGCCGACTGCATACAGCGCCTGCGTCACCTTCTCGATGCGCTGCAGCGCCACGCCGAGCGACTTCGCGTAAGCGGCGAGTTGCGGCACTTCCATTGCGCGGACAATAGTCTTGTGCACCTCGGCGCCCAGCGCCTTGAATGCGGCGCCGTTCTGCATCGTGACCTTGCGGCCGAGCAGATCAAGCCCCTGGATGCCGTGCGTGCCTTCGTGGATCGGATTCAGCCGGTTGTCCCGATAGAACTGTTCCACGTTGTATTCCCGGGTATAGCCGTAGCCGCCGTGGATCTGGATCGCCAAGCTGTTGGCTTCCAGGCACCATTGCGACGGCCAGGACTTGGCGATCGGCGTCAGGATATCAAGCAGCAGTGTCGCATGCCGGCTTGCCTCCTCGGACTCTCCCGTACGCTCCTCGTCGACCAGGCGCGCGCAGTACAGGTTGAGCGCAAGGCCGCCTTCTACGTAGGCCTTTTGCGCCAGCAGCATGCGCTTGACGTCGGTATGGGCAATGATCGGAATCTGCGGCTGCGCCGGGTCTTTCGCCTGCGGATGGCGGCCCTGCGGGCGTTCCCGCGCATATTCCAGCGAATGCAGGTAGCCGGTATAGCCCAGCATGACAGCGCCGAGGCCGACGCCGATGCGCGCTTCGTTCATCATGTGGAACATGTTGGCCAGCCCCTTGTGCGGCTCGCCGACCAGGTAGCCGATGGCACCGGCCTGCCCCTTCGGCTTGAATTTGCCTTCGCCGAAATTGAGCAGGCAGTTGGTGGTGCCGCGATAACCCATCTTGTGGTTCAGACCGGCCAGCACCACGTCGTTGCGCTCGCCGAGCGAACCGTCCGCATTGACCAGCTTCTTCGGCACGATGAACAGCGAAATGCCCTTCACGCCCGGTATCAGCTTGCCGTTCTCGTCCGGGATCTTGGCCAGCACCAGGTGCACGATGTTTTCCGACAGTTCGTGCTCGCCGGCGGAAATCCACATCTTGTTGCCCTTGATGCGATAGGTGCCGTCGGCCTGCGGTTCGGCGCGCGTGACGATGTCCGACAGCGACGACCCCGCCTGCGGCTCGGACAGGCACATGGTGCCGAAGAAGCGTCCGCTCATCATCGGCTTGACGAAGGTGTCGATCTGCTCGGGCGTGCCGCACTTGAGCAGCGTGTTGGCGTTGCCGATGGTGAGGAACGGGTAGGACGAGGTGCCGACATTGGCGCCCTTGAAGTAGGCGAACCCGGCCTTCTCGATCAGCACCGGCAATTGCATTCCGCCGAAGTCATAATCCTGTCCTGCGGCCATCAGGCCGGCTTCGCAGAATGCCTGCAGCGCGGTTTTCACTTCCGGGATGATATGGACCGTCTCGCCGTCGAAGTGCGGCTCCTGCTGGTCGTTCTTCTTGTTATGCGGCGCGAACAGCTCGGTCGCGATCTGCTCGCAGGTGTTCATCGCGGCGTTGAAGGTTTCGCGGGTATGGTCGGCATAGCGCTCGCGTTTCGTCAGCGCTTCGGCATTGAGCCATTCATACAGCAGGAAGTCGAGGTCGCGGCGGGAAATGATTTTCGATTGCATGCTTAGCCTCCGGGCGCGCGACCGCTTCGCCGCACGCGCATGTGAGCGATTTCAGTAATTTGGTAATCGGACGAACGTCCAATATGAGCGTGGGCGCCGAGGCGCCCACGTATTCTTGATTAAACGACCTCGAACAGGCCAGCTGCGCCTTGTCCGCCGCCGATGCACATCGTGACAACGACATACTTGGCACCGCGGCGCTTGCCCTCGATCAGCGCGTGGCCGGTCAGGCGGGCGCCCGACACGCCGTACGGATGGCCGACGGCGATCGCGCCGCCATTCACGTTCAGGCGATCCATCGGAATGCCCAGCTTGTCGGCGCAATACAGCACCTGCACCGCGAACGCCTCGTTCAGCTCCCACAGGCCGATGTCTTCCACCTTCAGTCCGGCCTTCTTCAGCAGCTTCGGAATGGCGAATACCGGGCCGATACCCATTTCGTCCGGCTCGCAGCCAGCGACCGCGAAGCCGCGGAAGATGCCGAGCGGCTGCAATCCCTTGGCCTCGGCGAGCTTGCTGTTCATGACGATCGCCACCGACGCGCCATCAGAGAACTGGCTGGCGTTACCCGCTGAAATCACGCCACCCGGAATCGCGGTGCGGATCTTCGATACGCCTTCCAGCGTGGTATCGGCACGAATGCCTTCGTCGGTGGAAATCGTCACTTCGCGGGTCACCAGCATGCCGGTTTCCTTGTCGGCCACGCCCATCACGGTCGTCATCGGCACGATCTCGTCGTTGAACTTGCCGGCGGCCTGTGCTGCAGCCGCGCGCAACTGGCTTTGCACGCCGTATTCGTCCTGGCGCTCCTTGCTGATGCTGTAGCGCTTGGCGACCGTTTCGGCGGTCTGCAGCATCGGCCAATAGACTTCCGGCTTGTTCTGCTTGAGCCAGGTTTCCATGATCATGTGCTTGTTGGCTTCGTTCTGCACGCAGGAGATCGACTCGACGCCGCCGGCTGCGTAGATGTCGCCTTCGCCGGCGATGATGCGCTGCGCCGCGGTGGCGATGGTCTGCAGGCCGGACGAGCAGAAACGGTTGATCGTCATGCCGGCAGTGGTCACCGGGCAGCCGGCGCGCAGCGCGATCTGGCGCGCGATATTGCTGCCGGTGGCGCCTTCCGGCGTGGCGCAGCCCATGATGACGTCTTCCACTTCGCCGGCATCGATTCTGGCGCGTTCGATCGCGGCTTTCAGCACATGCCCGCCGAGAGTGGCGCCATGGGTCATGTTGAAAGCGCCTTTCCAGGATTTGGCGAGGCCGGTACGGGCAGTGGATACGATGACGGCGTCAGTCATTTGGGGCTCCTTGTGAATTGAACGGTTTTTTTGGGTTGCTGTTGTATGGCTGTTTTCGGGCGTTTCATCCCGGGGTACCGCAAGTAATGAAACACCAGAATATCACATTTTTAGCACGATCGTTCGCAAATTATAAAAGTCGGCGGGAGCCTCCAAAACAGCGTTATTTCCCCAAAAATCGCCCCGTGAATTTGTAAGGTTTTGTAAGTTTCAAGCAAGCATGTCGTAAGTTTTCCGTCGCACACTCGAAATGTGCAGAAATGGGCATGCAGTTTTGCACATTACATATATATACCTATCAAGGAGACAAGCATGGCGACAGTACAAGCAGCGTCACGCGGCATTACGGCGGAGGAGCGGAAAGTCATTTTCGCGTCTTCGCTCGGCACCGTGTTCGAATGGTACGACTTCTATCTATACGGCTCGCTGGCAGCGATCATCGCAAAGCAGTTCTTTGCCGGCACCGACCCGACCACCGCATTCATTTTCGCCCTGCTGGCGTTTGCCGCAGGCTTCATCGTCCGTCCGTTCGGCGCGCTGGTGTTTGGCCGCCTCGGCGACATGATCGGGCGCAAATACACCTTCCTGGTCACGATCCTGATCATGGGCCTGTCGACGTTTATCGTCGGTCTGCTGCCCGGATATGCGTCAATCGGCATCACCGCGCCGGTCATCCTGATCTCGCTGCGCATCCTGCAGGGTTTGGCGCTCGGCGGCGAGTACGGCGGCGCAGCCACCTACGTGGCCGAACACGCACCGCATGACAAGCGCGGCGCGTTCACCGCATGGATCCAGACCACGGCCACCCTTGGCCTGTTCCTGTCGCTGCTGGTGATTTTGGGCACCCGCACCGCCATCGGCGAAGCAGCATTCGCCGACTGGGGATGGCGTATCCCGTTCCTCGTCTCGGTATTCCTACTCGCCGTCTCCGTATGGATTCGGCTGTCGATGAACGAATCGCCGGCCTTCGCCAAGATGAAAGCCGAAGGCAAGACATCCAAGGCACCAATCACCGAATCCTTCGGCCAGTGGAAAAACCTGAAAATCGTGATCCTGGCGCTGATCGGCCTGACCGCCGGCCAGGCTGTGGTGTGGTACACCGGCCAGTTCTATGCGCTGTTCTTCCTGACGCAGACGCTGAAGGTTGACGGGTCGACCGCCAACCTGCTGATCGCCGCCTCGCTGGTCATCGGCACACCGTTCTTCATCGTGTTCGGTTCGCTGTCCGACAAGATCGGCCGCAAGGTCATCATCATGGGCGGCTGCCTGATCGCCGCGCTGACCTACTTCCCGATCTTCAGCGCGCTGACCCACTACGCCAATCCGGCGTTGGAATCCGCGATCAAGAACTCGCCGGTGGTCGTCACCGCAGATCCGGCCAAGTGCCAGTTCCTGTTCAACCCGACCGGCACCAAGAAGTTCACGACGTCCTGCGACATTGCCCGCACCGTGCTGGCCAATGCCTCGGTGAACTACTCGACGGTCGAAGCACAGGCCGGCACCATTGCCTCGGTCAAGGTCGGTGACAAAGTCATCCAGGGCTATGATGCAACCGGGCTGTCGAAGGACGAAGCTGCCGCCAAGGACAAGGAATTCAAGAAGGAGCTGGGCGACGCTATCAAGGCTGCCGGTTATCCGACCAAGGCCGATCCGGCGCAGATGAACAAGGGCATGGTGCTGGTCTTGCTGACCATCCTGGTGATCTACGTGACCATGGTATACGGTCCGATTGCAGCAATGCTGGTGGAAATGTTCCCGACCCGCATTCGCTACACCTCCATGTCGCTGCCCTATCACATCGGCAACGGCTGGTTCGGCGGCCTGCTCCCGACCACTGCCTTCGCGCTGGTCGCCTACAAGGGCGATATCTATTACGGGCTGTGGTATCCGATCGTGATTGCCCTGATTACCTTCGTGATCGGTTCGCTGTTCATCAAGGAAACCAAGGACAGGGATATTTACGCAGCCGATTAACCGTCTAATCGTCCCAGGCGTACCTCCTCGGTATTCCTGGCTTTCAGCCGCCAGTACCCCTGGCGGCTTTTTTTCGCGCATTTTTAAGACGAGCTGGAATTCCCCGCCCGCTGGCGATCCAATGGACGACCCGTTCTTGTCCAAAAGTGTTAAGATCGAAAATTGTCGCTCTGCCAATATTTTGGCTTGCAAAGTCTATAGTATGTCCACCATGCAATATTGCTCCATTTACAATCCTTAAGAATCTTGTAACAAGTTTGTTACCTTTTATCACATGAAAACACCTATTCGCCTTGGTACGCCGCTCTCGCCCACAGCAGTCAAAGTCATGTTGCTCGGTTCCGGCGAACTGGGCAAAGAAGTCATCATTTCCCTGCAACGCTTGGGCGTCGAAGTGATCGCGGTGGACCGCTATCCAGACGCACCGGGCCATCAGGTAGCGCATCGCTCGCATGTGATCGACATGACCGACGGAGCCGCATTGGCGGCATTGATCGAACAGGAAAAGCCGGATCTGGTAGTGCCGGAAATCGAGGCGATCGCCACGCCTACGCTGGTCGACCTCGAAAACAGCGGCAAGGCCAAGGTCATTCCGACGGCGCGGGCCGCATGGCTGACCATGAACCGCGAGGGCATCCGTTGCCTGGCCGCCGAAGAACTGGGCCTGCCGACCTCGCCCTACCGCTTCGCCAACAGCCTGGAAGAATTGAAGGCAGCATGCACCGAGATCGGTTTTCCGTGCGTGATCAAGCCGGTGATGTCCTCCTCCGGCAAGGGCCAGTCGAAAATCGACGGCCCTGGTGAAGTGGAAAGTGCCTGGAACTATGCGGCGGCAGGAAGCCGGGTCGATGCCGGCCGCGTAATCGTCGAAGGCTTCGTCGATTTTGAATACGAGATCACGCTGCTGACCGTACGTGCCCTGAACGCCGACGGCATCCTCACCACGCATTTCTGCGCGCCGATCGGGCACGTGCAGGTCAAGGGCGACTATGTCGAATCGTGGCAGCCGCATCCGATGCCGCAGTCCGCGCTGGCAAAAGCGCAGGAAATCGCCAGGAAGGTCACCGACAACCTTGGCGGGCTCGGTGTGTTCGGCGTCGAACTGTTCGTCAAAGGCGACATGGTCTGGTTCTCCGAGGTCAGCCCGCGTCCGCACGACACCGGCATGGTTACCATGGCCAGCCAGGTGCAGAGCGAATTCGAGCTGCACGCCAAGGCGATTCTCGGCCTGCCCGTGAATACCGCGTTGCGTTCGCCGGGCGCCTCCGCCGTGATCTACGGCCAGCATGACGCCAAGGCGATCGCATTCGAGGGCGTCGCCGACGCCCTCGCCGTGCCGGGCTCCGACCTGCGCCTGTTCGGCAAGCCGGAATCGTTTTCACGGCGCCGCATGGGAGTGGCGCTGGCAACCGCGGACGATATCGATACCGCACGCCGGCGCGCCAAGGAAGCGGCAGCGAAGGTCAAGCCGATCATGTCCCGATGAAGATCGCGTCGCTGCGTCTCCCCACATCCGTCATCACCGGCGACGAGATTTTTCGCGTTGCCTCGCTTGGTTTATACATCACCCTGCTGCTGCATGTCCTGCTGACAGGATATATGCGGGACATGCAGCTGACAGCGCTCGGCCTGAGTGCGGCGGTCGCGCTCTGCGCCCTGTTCGCGGCGGCGCTTACGCGCCACCTACGGCCGAACATCAGCCAATTCGGGCGCGGCCGCATGCTGCTCGAATTGTTCGCCGCCATCTTCGTCGTGACCGCTCTCTCGCTGCAACAGGGTATGCCCAACCTGCCCCTGCCCTGGCTGATCGGAATGGCTGGCCTGTTTCCGCTCGCGCTGGAAAGCATGCTCGGCCTGGCGGCGACTTTCGCCATCGCACTCATCGGGCTCGCCATGAACATCACGCTGGACGTGCAGCCGGTCGACTGGCTGCCGCAGACGTTCGCGACGATGTTCGTCGGAATTTCAGCGATTTTCCTTTCAACTGCACTGGACCGCGGCCTGTCGGCCGTCCAGCAAGCGCACGCCAATC
The DNA here is from genome assembly GCF_000818395.1 of Noviherbaspirillum autotrophicum. Lineage (GTDB taxonomy): Bacteria > Pseudomonadota > Gammaproteobacteria > Burkholderiales > Burkholderiaceae_D > Noviherbaspirillum > Noviherbaspirillum autotrophicum. Next base: position 3,978,276 of record NZ_JWJG01000028.1, read on the forward strand.
AGCGCCGCTTCAATGCAATCGCGCGCGCGACGCGCAACGCATTCCTGATTACCGATATCCGCTACAGGATCAAGTTTTCGAATCCTGCCTTGCAGGACGTCATCGGCTACTCCCCGGAAGAGTTCGACCGATTCGGCATCCATCCGCTCGCTCATCCCGACGATGTGAAGGAACACCACCGCAAGTTGCGCTATCTGCGCGACACGCCGAAGAGCAGCATTTTTTCCCGCCATCGCATCAAGCACAAGCACGGCCACTGGGTATGGGTCGAAACGCGCGGCTTCAACATGCTGCACGACGACGGCATCGACGGCCTGATGTTCAGCATCGAGGATATTTCTGCGCGCAAGGACGCCGAGGTGAAACTGAACGAAGAACATGGCCTGCTGCGCGCCGTACTCGACCTGAATCCGTCGTGCATCTATGCCACCGATACGGAAGGCCGTTTCACGATCAGCAACCTGACTTTCCAGCGCCGCTTCGGCTATTCCTCGGAAGATGAGCTGAGGGGCAAGACGATTCATGATCTGTTCCTGCGCCAAGTGCCAAAGACGCAACAGCGCACCGCGTGCGAGCTTGCAGAACGGCTGTACCAGCTCGACATGCAAGTCATTCGCAGCGGCGTGCCGCAGCAGGACCAGGAACTGCAGGGACTGTGGGATAGCGACCTGCGATCCTGGTTCCGCGTCAACAAGTATCCGCTGCACGATGCGCAGGGAAAAATCGCCGGCATGCTGTGCATCGCACGCGACATCACCGACCGCAAGGAATACGAAATGCGCCTGCAGCACCAGGCCCTGCACGATCCGCTGACCGGCCTGCCCAACCGCCGCTATCTTCTCAAGGCGATTTCCGATGCCATGGCCAAGGCACAGGAAAGCTCGTGCCAGCTCGCGATGCTGTTCTGCGACCTCGACTTCTTCAAGAGCGTCAACGACACGCACGGGCACGACTTCGGCGACAAATGTCTAACCGAAATCACGCGCCGCATCCTGGCGGAGTTGCCGACCCAGGATTTTGTCGCCCGCTTCGGCGGCAATGAATTCGTGGTGCTGGCGCAGGTCGGGATCGACGAAGCCAAGGCCAAGGCCGAATCCCTGCTGCAGGCGGTGTCGCAGCAACTGACCATCGACGACACGGTCGTCAAGATCCAGACCAGCATCGGCATCGCGATGCTCGAGCGCGAGCACAGAAATCCGTCCGAGCTGATTCGCGACGCCGATGCAGCCATGTATCAGGCCAAGGAGCGCGGCCGCAACCGCGCCGAGATCTTCGACGCGTCCCTGCTGTTCAACACCACCAAGCGGGCGCAGATGGATGTCGCACTGCGCTTTGCGCTGGAGCGCAACGAGCTCAAGCTGGTCTACCAGCCGAAAGTATCGATCATCAACGGTGCGGTCAAGGGATTCGAGCTGCTGCTGCGCTGGAATAATCCGCAGTACGGCGCGATTTCGCCGACCGAATTCATTCCCGTTGCGGAAAGCTCTGGCCTGGTGGTGCCGATCGGCCTGTGGGTACTGGAAGAGGCATGCAAGCAGTTGTGCGCCTGGCAGGCCGACTATCCGGAAATGAAGCACATTACGCTTGCCGTCAACGTCTCGATGCGCCAGCTGCTGCAATCGTCGTTCCTAGACGACGTCACCGGCATCCTGGAGCGTACCGGTGTTTCTCCGGGCTTGATCGAGCTGGAACTGACTGAAACCTCGGCGATGGCCAATCCGATGCAGACCATCGAAAATCTGTCGCGCCTGAAGAAACTCGGATTGCGGCTGGCGCTCGACGATTTCGGCACCGGTTATTCATCGCTCGCCTACCTCCAGAAACTGCCGATCGATGTGCTGAAAATCGACAAGGCATTCGTGCAGGGGCTCGACAAAAATCCGGGCGATGCCGAAATCGTGCGCCTGATCCTCGCGCTGGCGCAAACCCTCAATCTCGATACCGTGGCCGAAGGCGTCGAGACCCGGGGCGACATGATGAAGCTGAAGAAGATGGGCTGTTACCTGGCGCAGGGCTTTGCCTTCTCTCCGCCGGTCAATGCCGACATGGCGGGCGAAATGCTGCGCGACGCGCAGCACTATCAGGTAGCCTAGCGCCTTATTGGTTTAGGGCAGGAGCGTCAGCATGCCGAGACGCTCCTTTTCCACTTCCTCGCGTCTGGTTTTCATCGGCACATACGCAACATCCGCCCAGCGCTGCGCGTAGTTCCGATACAGCGGCGACAGTACGTTCCCCGATTGCCCGGTGGAGTGCATGAAGCGGGAATTTTCCAGGTTGGACAAATCGTAGAGCGCGCGCAAGCTGGCCGCATGGTGGTTGACGAACGGCTCCTTTTCATCGCGCAAGTTGTAGCGTCCGACGTTCACGGTATAACTGTCGCCCGGCGATGCAACACGGATATCGAAGAGCGTCGCCAGGCCGCGCACCTTGCTGAACGGCCTGTGCTCGGAAAGCGCCACGTGCGCTTCGCCCCAGCGCCATGCCGCCATGTTGCCACCGTAACGCCGCTCCAGGTCGTTGAGCGCCGTCTCCAGCGATGCCGACAGCACTTCGTCGCAAGTCTGCGCACGGCCTGCCTCGCCTCCGGTGACGTCAGCGCACCACTTTGCCATGCCGTCCTTGTTCTGCAGCGCCAGCACCATCGGGCGATGCGCGTTGCGCAAGTCCCAGTAATCCTTCATCAGTCCATCACCGAGTTCGTCGGCAAAGATTCGGTACGACGCTGCGCGCAGCCAGGCATTGAAGATCAGCGGTTCACTGCGCCCGGCATCCATTGCGCCGTTCCAGCCCGCCAGCAAGGCAAGCGCCGCTTGCGCGCGCTGCGATTTTGGCGCCGTCTTGCGCAAAATCGGCAGCAGTTCCTGCGCCGCCAGCGACACATCATCCTTCTGCATCGCCGCGAAGCTCTCGATGCCATGGCGCGGCGTCGCGTCGAGCAGTTCACCGATGCGCACGGCCCGGTACGGCAGCGTCCATTCGCTGGTCAGAAAATACGGGTAATCGTCTGCCACGATCTTCTGGTTGGCGGTGACGATGCGTTGCGCCGGCGGGTTGAACTGGCGCGGCAGCGCATCGAACGGAACGAAGCCCGCCCAATCGTAGCGCGCATCCCAGCCGAGGGCGGGAGCAAGCCCCTTCAAGTCGTTTTCCGGCTTGCGCACCGGCACGCGCCCGGGCGCCACGAAACCGATATTGCCGTCGATGTCTGCATACACCATGTTCTGCTGCGGCGCGCTGAAATCCTTTGCCGCATCGAGGAAACCCTCCCAGTTGCGTGCGCGATTGAGCTTGATCCCCGATTGCAGGGTCAGGTCGTCCGGGCGCAATGCGGTCCAGGCAAATGCCACCGCGTAGCGTTTCGCGTCGAGCGCGGCGCGGTCCATGATCGGCAGCACGCCGCTGATCACGGGGCCATGCCTCGTTTCCCTGACTTCCAGCGTCACGTCCGGCTTGCCCTTGACCTTGATGATTTCGGTACGGGTGGTGAAATCGGCCCAGCCGTCCGGCGTCTGGTATTGCCTGTTGTTAGCCGGGTGAATCCGCTCGATATACAAGTCCTGCACATCGGGCCCGGTATTGGTGAAGCCCCAGGCAATCCTGTCGGTGCGCCCGAGCACGACCGTCGGAATACCGGGAAGCGTCGCGCCAATTACGTTCATGCCCGGCGCCGACAGATGCGCAAAGTACCACAGCGCCGGGGCGCTCAATCCCAGATGCGGGTCGTTGGCCAGCAAAGGTTTTCCGGTTTGCGACAATGCGCCCGCCACGACCCAGTTATTGGAACCCATGCCATCGACATAGGATGGCGGTGCGATCGAAGCGACAGCGGCAAGCTGCTCGCTAATCCCCGCCAGCTCCCGGTACAGCTTAGTGTAATCCCGCGTCGGCAGCACCGTCTCGCCCGGGTACGGCGGAAGAAACTCGTTGATCTGCTGCAGCGACAATCGCTGCGCCAGACGCATGCGCAGCAACTCCTGCGTCCAGTTCGCGCCCAGGTCCCAAGCCATCATGGTTTGCCAGCCAATCGAATCGGCAGGCTGCCACAGTTCCGGCGCCGGCGCGCCAGTGAGCAGGAATTCCGGCGGCAAGACGTCCTTGCGCTCGGCCAGATATGCATTCACGCCATGCGCGTAGGCATCCAGCATGGTTCTCGTTTCCGGCGAAAGATTGGAATAAATCCGCTCGGCATTGCGCCGCACGCCGAGCGCCCTTAAGAAACGATCGGCATTTACAGCACTTTCACCCAGGATTTCCGCAAGCCTACCGGCAACGATGCGTCGGTTCATTTCCAGTTGCCACAGTCGATCCTGCGCATGCACGAAACCGAGCGCGAAATAGGCATCCGAGGCAGACTTGGTGTAGATATGGGGAATGCCTTCCGCATCGCGCACGATTTCGACCGGCGCATTCAAGCCCGCGAGATGCAGCTTGCCGTCGATCTGCGGCAAACTGGCGCCGCGGTACCAGAACGCGGCAATTACCAGCAAGGCCAGCAGACCGGCAACGGCGATGGCAACTTTTTTAAAAATTCCAGTCATACTATTTTTATCCCTGAAATGGTCACTTCCCAAACCGCCCGGCCAAGAGCAGGAGGTTGCTAAGTGGTAAGATGTCGCCTTGTGTAATGGATACGCAAAAGAATTATCTTATGAAATTCGATGTCGCAATCGTCGGAAGCGGGCTGGCAGGATTGTCGGTCGCGCTGCATCTTGCGCAAACCCGCAAGGTGGTCATCATTTCCAAGCGCAGCCTGCTTGATGGTGCGAGCAACTGGGCGCAGGGAGGCATCGCAGCGGTGCTCGACTCCGCCGACAGCCACGAACAGCATATTTCCGACACTTTGATCGCGGGCGCCGGCCTGTGCGACGAGAGCGCCACGCGCTTCATCATCGAGCACAGCCGCGAAGCCATCGAATGGTTGATCGAGCAAGGCGTGCCCTTCACCCGCGATCCAAAGGCGGAACTCGGTTTCCATCTCACGCGCGAAGGCGGGCATAGCCAGCGCCGCATCATTCACGCGGCCGACGCCACCGGGCATGCGGTCCAGGTCACCCTGGAGCAGAAGGCGCGCTCGCATCCCAACATCACCATCCTGGAGCATCATTTCGCGATCGACGTCATCAAGTCGGACCGGCTCGACGCCAACGTCAGCACACCCTCCTGCGTCGGCCTGTACGTCAAGGACGTCACCACCGGCAAGGTGATGACGCTGGCCGCCGATCACACGGTGCTGGCGACCGGCGGCGCCGGCAAGGTCTATCTCTACACCACCAACCCCGACACCGCGACCGGCGACGGCATCGCGATGGCGTGGCGCGCAGGATGCCGCGTCGCCAACATGGAATTCATCCAATTCCACCCGACCTGCCTGTACCACCCGTACGCCAAGTCTTTCCTGATCAGCGAAGCGGTGCGCGGCGAAGGTGGCGTGCTGAAGCTGCCGGCGGGCGCCGGCGCCGGTGCCGGCAAGCGCTTCATGCCCGAACACGACGAACGTGCCGAGCTGGCGCCGCGCGACGTGGTGGCGCGCGCGATCGACTTCGAAATGAAAAAGCGCGGCCTTGACTATGTCGAACTCGACATCAGCCACCAGCCACCGGAATTCCTCAAGGAGCACTTCCCAACGATCCATGCACGCTGCCTGGAACTGGGCATCGACATCACGACGCAGCCGATTCCGGTCGTGCCGGCGGTGCACTTCACCTGCGGCGGCGTGGTCACCGACATGTTCGGCCGCACCGACCTGCCCGGCCTGTACGCGGTCGGCGAAACCGCCTATACCGGCCTGCACGGCGCCAACCGCCTGGCCAGCAACTCATTGCTGGAATGCCTCGTGGTGGGACGCGCGGCCGCCAAGCATATCGAGCAGCAGCCGAAGCAGAAAGCCATCCCGCTACCCGCGTGGGACGAAAGCCGCGTCACCGACGCCGACGAGGAAGTCGTCATCGCCCACAACTGGGACGAGCTGCGCCGCTTCATGTGGAACTACGTCGGCATCGTGCGCACTACGAAACGCCTGGAACGCGCGCAGCACCGGATTCGCCTGCTGCGCGAAGAAATCTACGAGTACTACGCGCATTTCCGCATCACGCGCGACTTGCTGGAGTTGCGCAATCTGGTGGACGTGGCCTCGATGATCGTGGAAAGCGCCCTGTCGCGCCGCGAAAGCCGTGGACTGCATTACAGCCAGGATTATCCGGAGACCCTGCCGAAGGCGTTGCCGACGGTGCTATCGCCGCCGCCACGCTAACCTCGTCTTAAGGACAAAAGGCCGCAGCACGTCGATGAACGCGCTGCGGCCTTTTTAATTGCCGCGTCCAAAAGAAAAGAACTTTATCCGATAATGCGCAATGAATAATCGGTCGCCCGCACATCCTTGGTCAGGCTGCCGATCGAGATCCGGTCGACGCCGGTTTCGGCGATATCGCGCACCGTCTTCATGTTGACGCCGCCGGAAGCCTCCAGCAGCGCCCGTCCGCCCGTCATCTTCACCGCCTCGCGCATCATCTCCAGCGTGAAATTATCGAGCAGCACCGAAGTCGCGCCTGCTGCCAGCGCCTCTTCTAGCTCAGCCAGGTTTTCCACTTCGACCTGGATCGTCACGCCGGCATTCAGGCCTTGCGCAGTACGCATCGCCGCGGTTACGCCGCCTGCTGCGGCGATATGGTTTTCCTTGATGAGAATGCCGTCATACAGGGCCAGGCGCTGGTTCTGCCCGCCGCCGACGCGCACCGCGTACTTCTGCGCCAGGCGCAGCCCCGGCAGGGTCTTGCGGGTATCGAGGATCGCCGAGCGCGTGCCCCTGATCGTGTCGACATACTGGCGGGTGGCCGTCGCCACGCCGGACAGCAGCTGCAGGAAATTCAGCGCGCCGCGTTCCGCCGTCAGCAATGCGCGCGCCGGCGCATCGATGATGCACACTTCGCTGTCGGCGCGCATCAGGTCGCCTTCCGCGTAGCGCCAGTCGATGCGGATACGCGCGTCGAGCTGCACCATCACGCCCTCGAACCACGGCGCGCCGCACAGCACCGCCTCTTCACGCACGATGACGCGCGCCTTCACCCACTCGCTTTCCGGCACCAGCAAGCCGGTGACGTCGCCGCTGCCGACGTCTTCGGTCAGCGCCGCCTGGATATTCGCCTCGAAGGCCGCCTTCAGCGCCGCGTCGAATGGCGCAAATGTATTCTTCAGTGTGCTCATGCCGGTCCGATCCCCGCAAATAGTTTCTGTTCTTTCGCCAGGTCGCCCGACGGGCGCACATTGGCCTTGCGCTGCGCGGCAAACGCGAGCATGCGGTCAATGCATACATATGCCTTGCGGCCGATTTCCGGATCGACGTGTATCTCGTTCTTCCCTGTTTCCAGCACCTCAGCGAGATTCTGTAAGCCGTTCATCGCCATCCACGGGCAATGCGCGCAGCTCTTGCAGGTGGCGCTGTTGCCTGCGGTGGGCGCATCGATGAAGCGCTTGCCGGGCGCAGCCATGCGCATCTTGTGCAGGATGCCGTTGTCGGTGGCGACGATGAATTCGGTTGCATCCAGTTTTTGCGCCGCGGCGATCAGCTGCGAGGTCGAGCCGACCACGTCTGCTTGCGCCACGACCGATTCCGGCGACTCCGGATGCACCAGCACCTTCGCATTCGGATGTTCCTTTTTCAGCAGCTCGAGTTCGATTCCCTTGAACTCGTCGTGCACCAGGCAAGAGCCCTGCCACAGCAGCATGTCAGCCCCGGTTTTCTTCTGGATGTAGCTGCCCAGGTGCTTGTCCGGCGCCCACAGGATCTTCTTGCCCTGCGCATGCAGGTGCTCGACGATTTCCAGCCCGATCGAGGATGTCACCATCCAGTCTGCGCGCGCCTTCACCGCGGCACTGGTATTGGCGTACACCACCACGGTACGGTCCGGATGGGCGTCGCAGAATGCCGCGAACTCGTCGGCCGGGCAGCCCAGGTCGAGCGAACAGGTGGCATCCAGGTCGGGCATCAGGATGGTCTTGTCCGGGCTCAGGATCTTTGCCGTCTCGCCCATGAACTTCACGCCCGCCACCACCAGCGTCTTGGCTGGATGATCGCGACCGAAGCGCGCCATCTCAAGCGAATCGGATACGCATCCGCCGGTTTCCTCGGCCAGATCCTGAAGGTCCGCATCGACGTAATAGTGCGCCACCAGCACCGCCTCCTTTTCCTTCAGCAGGCGCCGGATGCGCTCCTTCAGCTCGGCCTTTTCGGCAGGCGTCGGGGCAGCCGGCACGCGCGCCCATGCATTGGCGGTACAACTGGTTCCCGCCTCCATTTGCGGGCGCTCGAATTCGACGGTTTTGATGGATTGAGTCTGCATGGTATTAAAACGATTAATCAAATTGCAATGCCTAGATGGCAATACGAAATTGCTGTTGGCGCCGCCAAAGAATCAGTATGCCCGATAAAACCGAACTTGGGGATCAAGGGAAGTATTTCAAGTGATTCGTATCCACAACGGCGCAAATGGATTCCCAAAATATATTTACGCACAGTCAAATAGATTGCATACTAAGTTGAGGATCATCAACAACTTGCGCCGGTATTTCTCTATAACTAGCCAATTCTAAACGTTGCCTGTAAGAATTAACAAATCCATACAATCAGGCACCGGAGTTTTCTTGTAGTGGAAGTGGAGACTATGATTAACACAGTTTTTGACAAGACGGACAAGGGCCGCGAAGAAATTGCGACGCGCAAATACCAGCTTGCGCCACGCTTGCGTACCCTGCTGGTCATGATCGATGGAAAGCATACCGGCGACGATCTGCTCAAGAAAGTGTCCAGCCTGGGTTTGTCGGAAACCAGCCTGGCTGAACTGGCCGATCAGGGGTTCATCCAGGCCGCTGTTCCCGAGCAGGCGCCGGAAGTAGTGTCCGCGCCGCTAGAGCCTCTCGTCGCCACTGCCGCCGCTTCCGAGGCGCCCCTGCCGGAAGGGCAAAACCAGTTTCAGGCCATTTACCATTTCTACACGCAGACCATCAAGAGCATGATCGGTTTGCGCGGCTATGCCTTGCAACTCAAGGTTGAAAAGGCTGGTTCGATCGAGGAATTCCGCGCATTGCGCCTGCCTTACCTGGAAGCCGTGCTGAAAGCGAAAGGCGACGAAGCTGCCCGCAGCCTGCGCCAGCGGCTCGACCAGTTGCTCTACCTGGGCGAAAGCGCGCCGGCCGATACCATTCCCGCGCAGCCGGCAGCCGAGTAGCGTGCAACCGCGCGACAGGGCAAGCGCGCCCTGCCGCACCGATTATTCGATGCCCTGGCTGGCCAGATACTCTTCGTAGTTGCCGTGGAAGTCGATCACTTCGCCATCCTTCACTTCGAGGATGCGAGTTGCGAGCGACGAAACGAATTCACGGTCGTGCGACACGAAAATCAGCGTACCGGCGTACTTGTCCAATGCGATGTTGAGCGACTCGATCGACTCCATGTCCATATGGTTGGTCGGCTCGTCCATCAGCAGGACGTTATGGCGGCCCAACATCAGCTTGCCGTACATCATGCGGCCCTTCTCGCCGCCCGACAGCACCTTCACCGATTTCTTCACATCGTCGCCGGAAAACAGCAGGCGGCCCAGGATCGAGCGCACCGCCTGGTCGTCGTCGCCTTCCTTGGTCCACTGGCCCATCCAGTCGGTCAGGTTTTTGTCGACCGCAAATTCCTCGGTCGGGTCCTGCGGCATGTAGCCGACGTTGGCATTCTCCGCCCATTTCGCGTTGCCGCTGTCCGGGTGCAAGCCGCACAAGTCGCCGCCGATGCAGCGCAATAGCGTGGTTTTACCGGCACCATTGGCGCCAATGATGGCGATCTTTTCACCCGCATCGACCATCAGATTCAGGTTCTTGAAAATCGTGCGGTCGTAAGCCTTTGACATGCTCTGCACTTCGACGGCCTGACGATGCAACTTCTTCTCCCCTTCGAAGCGGATGAACGGTTCCTGGCGGCTGGACGGCTTGACATCCTCCACCTTGATTTTTTCAATCTGCTTGGCGCGCGAAGTAGCCTGGCGCGCCTTCGATTTGTTGGCCGAGAATCGGCGCACGAATTCCTGCAACTCCGCCACCCGCTCCTTGGCCTTCGCATTGGCGGCCATCTGCTGCGCGCGCGCCTGCGACGACGCCAGCATGTAGTCGTCGTAATTGCCCGGGTAGATCTTCAGCGTGCCGTAGTCCATGTCGGCCATGTGTGTGCAGACCTGGTTCAGGAAGTGGCGGTCATGCGAGATGATGATCATCGTCGAGTTGCGCTCGTTGAGTACGTCTTCCAGCCAGCGAATGGTATTGATGTCGAGGTTGTTGGTCGGCTCGTCCAGCAGCAGGATGTCCGGATTCGAGAACAGCGCCTGCGCCAGCAGCACGCGCAGCTTCCAGCCTGGCGCGACGTTGCTCATCGGTCCCTGGTGCTGTTCGATCGGCACCCCCACGCCCAGCAGCAGCTCGCCCGCACGCGATTCGGCGGTGTAGCCATCGTACTCGGCGAACTTCGCTTCGAGATCGGCGGCACGCATGTAGTCGTCGTCGGTCGCGTCCGGGTTGGCATAAATGGCGTCGCGCTCGGTCATTGCCGCCCACATTTCAGTGTGGCCCATCATCACGACGTCGAGCACGCGCTTGTCTTCATAGGCGAACTGGTCCTGGCGCAGCTTACCCAGGCGCTCATTCGCGTCGAGCATGACGGTGCCGGAACTCGGCTCCAGATCGCCGCCCAGAATTTTCATGAAGGTGGACTTGCCGCAGCCGTTGGCGCCAATCAAGCCGTAACGGTTGCCGTCGCCGAATTTGACGGAAATGTTTTCAAACAGCGGCTTGGGGCCGAACTGCATCGTGATATTTGCGGTGGAAAGCACTGAGTAAAGCCTCTTGCAGAATAGATTTTGGATAACCGTCTATTTTACCATTCCAGGAAGCGGCAGGACTTTGCGCTGTACCGGCAATGCTTCAGCAGGTTTGCCGCACGATAACGCCGACGGCAATTGGTCTGTTCCAATAGCAATTGGAACAGGAAGCGCTGGCGAGAGGTCTATTTACGCTAACCATATTGCCAGCTTATCGGCCAATCTCTTCCGTGGATGGGCGCATTGCCATGACAGCCGACATTATCGTCCTTGAATCCGAAAAGCAACGCTTGCAAGTGGCCCCGGAAATGGGTGGCAGTGTGATTGACTGGGACTGGAAACCGCAGCATGGATGGACGCCGCTCTTTCGCGCATGGGACGGCGTGTCCGTCGACCGTTATACGGTCGCCTGCTTCCCGCTGGTGCCATGGTCGAACCGCGTTACGCATGGCGGCTTCGAGCATGAAGGCACCTTCTACCCGATTCCTGCCAACCGCAGCGAAGAGCGATATCCGATTCATGGCGACGGCTGGCTGCAGGCCTGGCAAGTGGCGGAGCGCAGCAACAACCATGTCAAGCTGGTACTCGAATCGCGCCATTTCGACGGTAATCCATACCATTACCGCGGCACTGAGACCTTCCTGCTTTTGCCCGACGGCCTGCAAATCGACTTGACGGTCACCCATTTGGGGCAACAGACACTACCTTACGGCCTCGGACTGCATCCTTACTTCCTGCGCAATGCGGCAACCCGGCTGCGTTTCAAGGCCGAGGGTGTCTGGCAAGCCGATACCGATTCGATACCGACCGGCCATTCGACACACTTCCCCCAAGGCTGGGACTACAATACGCCCGCCTCTCTGGACGGGCCGCTGATCGACAACTGCTATACCGGCTGGAACGGCAAGGCCGTTATCGACTACCCGGACCACGGGATCTCGGTCACGATGGTGATGCCGGATTGCAATGGCTATCTGCTGTTTTACCGCCCCCCCGGCTACGATTACTTTTGCATCGAGCCGACCACCCATCCGATCGATGCCTTCCACATGCCGGATCAGCCTGGCCTGTCTTTGCTGGCACATGGCGACAGCCTGGCCTTGCGAACAAAGTTTCTGGTGGGGCCATCAGCGGGCATGTCTTAGTGCGGGATAGCCGCTCATGGAAAGAATCGCGTTGCGCCCATCCGATTGCAGCCGCGCCTGGCTGCCGACGACCAGTGTCGCCTTGTCGCGGATATGCCCGAACGGCAGCCCCGTCAATACCGGCATGGGCAATTGCGCACGCAAATAGGCGAGCATCGCGCCAAAGTCATAGCCATTGTCGTATGTGCTCAGTCGGTAATTCGAGAAATCGCCGAGCACCAGTGCCTTCTGTCCGAGCAGGCCGGCATGCAGCAATTGCTGCAGCATGCGCTCGACGCGATATGGATGCTCATTCACATCCTCGACGAACAATATGCCGCCCTCGATGCGCGGCATATAGGGCGTGCCGACAAGATGGGTCAGCATCGTCAGATTGCCGCCCCACAGAATGCCGGACACGTCCAGCGGCGGATTATCATCTGCATGGAAACCGATTTCGTACGACGGCTGGCTCACGCATTGCCAGAACTGCTGCAACGTATAGACACTTGCTTCCTCCCGGGTGAAATCGTCGCAAACCATCGGCCCGGCAAAACTGATTGCGCCTTGCTGCGCCAGCAACCCCATCTGCAACGCAGTAAAGTCGCTATGTCCGACAAAGAGTTTCCCGCTTGCTGCGAGCATCCTGAAATCCAGTGCCGGCAAGATGCGCGACATGCCATATCCGCCGCGCAGCGCAAGCACGATCTGCACCTCGGGATCGACGGCTGCAGCATGAATCTGCCGCAACCGGCCCTCATCGGTAGCGCCAAAACGTTCATGCTTTTGCTGGGGATCATAGTAGTTATGGACGAGGCAGCCCTGCGCCTGCAATCGTTCGATTGCCCGTCCGAGCGCCGCTTCGTCCGGCGCGTAGCCGCCGGGAGCAACTATCGCCACCCCCGTGCCGGCGGGCGCTGTGGTGGAGATAACCATTCGTTTTCGAAAGGAATTGGTTCAGCGAGACGCCATGACAGTCGGCGAAGCGCCTCGCGCCGGCCGCACGTATGGCTGCTGCAGGGTACTTTAAAAAACGCCGAAGCGCGGATTGCGGCGCGGGTCGCGGTACAGCAGCTTCTTCAGGCCTGCCAGGCCTTCGCGGTCGAAGCGCTGCCACTCGCCTTCCGCCTGGGCCAACCGGTCGGCGATGGCATACAACGCGGTCGGGTTCATGCCCATCCCGATGTGGCTGGCGTGGACTTCGATATTCTCGGAGCGCTCGGTCTCTTCCTCAAGGCTGCACTGCCATGCCACGACACCATCGGTGCGGCTGAAAATCGATGTGGTCGGGACCGGCGGTGTGCTCCGCAGATCAGCGATGCGCGCATCGTCATCGATGCTGCGGCCACTTGCGAACTCATACAGCCGCCACGCATTGGTCGCTTTGGGATGGCCCGTAAACGGCGAACCCAAAGTGATCACCGTGCGCACGTCGTCCGGCACCATCTTGGCGATCTCGCGCGCGTAGATCCCGCCCAAGCTCCAGCCCACGAGGCTGACGGTGCAGCCATGCTCCGAACGCAATTCCTGCACGCGTTCGACACAAGTCTCGATTACGCCCGGGCGTGGGCCACGGTTAACCCCTTGCTCCCATGCAAAGGGAATATAGCCGCGATCCTTCAAAAAATTGCGCAGCACAAGCGTCGTCATGTCGCCTGTCGCCAGCCCCGGAAACACCATGACCGGATGGCCGTCTCCTTTCGGTGCATTTTTCAACACTGGCAGCGCGATCAGCGATGCCCACAATTCCCACGGCGCGCGCCCTTCCAGCACCAGCTTGAACCAGCCCGGCGCCTTAATATGTTCCGCAGCCTGTTGCGCCTGTCGTTCATTTTTCACTTGAAGCACTCCATGTCGAAAATTAAGCCGCTGCGCAAACATGCCTCTCCTCCTTGCAGTTACTGATGGTCGAATCAGCATACCATTTTATATTTCCACAGAGAAAGTTTCCCAGAAAAATAGGCACTCTGAAGTCAACGACTTTTCACGCGCGCCGCGCTTCCGGTTCGGTGCCACACCGACAATGCGCGCCAATCAAATCCGACAACACCGCATCGAGCGCAGGCGGGAAATCGTGTCCCATGCCTTCGATTTCATGCATGGTCGCGTTCGGTATCCATCTTGCAGTATCGCGGCCGCAGGCAATCGGCACCAGCGGATCGTCGCTGCCGTGAATGACCAGGGACGGCGCCTTGATCGTGCGCAGCAAGGCGACACGGTCGCCCGAGGCCGCCACGGCCATGATCTGGCGCGCGCTCCCGCCTGGGCACACGTTGCGCCGTACGCTTTGCGCCACGCGCCTGCGTAGCTCCGCTTCGGGTGTCGGATGGCCCGGGCTGCCGATCACCCGGAACATCTTTACGAAGTAGTCAATTACGCTGTTGATATCACGCGGATTGTCGGGCGACGAAAACAAGGCGTTATGGGCCGCCAGCGTCGGCCCGGGCAATCCGGGGCGTCCGCTGGTCGACATGATCGATGTCAGCGTCAGCGTGCGATGCGGAGATGTGGCCGCGACGATTTGCGCGATCATCCCTCCCATCGATGCGCCGACAATGTGTGCCTTGCCGATGCCCAGTTCGTCAAGCAGACCGGTGGCATCCTTTGCCATGTCATACAGCGTATAGCCATTGAGCAGCGGCAGATGAAACAGCGAGTGGAAAAAGACGGTCGGCAAATGCGGTTTGCCGAAATGGTCCATCTTGGTCGACAGCCCGCAGTCGCGGTTATCAAAGCGGATGACCCGGAATCCCTGTTCGGTCAGGCCCCGGCAAAATGCGTCAGACCAGGAAATGAGCTGGAGGCCGAGGCCGGCGATCAGCAGAATTGGCTCGCCGGCAGGATCGCCCTGTATGTCATAGGACAGGTTGATGCCATTGGTAGCAATAATAGGCAATTCTCTTCCCTTCAACGCCCCGAGTCACCGTGTTCGTTCCTCGGCTGCAAATTTATCTCAGTATCAAGCCAAACATGATGCTGTGTTCTTTGCAAAGCGTGTGCCAGAGGTGATCGGGCAAGAGGGAGTGGACCTGTGTGTCGCCTGCCTGCTGTCCGTATGGCTTAGGCAGGCACCGCGACTGGCGACTTTACACGTGCATGTAGTTTTTCCAGCGGCAGCGCTCCCATTCCCGCCGCTCAAGCAAGATCGGGATCCGGGACAAGGCCCGTTGTGCGCTGAACTGCGCGCCTGCGCGCGGCAAAGAAATCCTTGAGCAGTGCACCGCATTCTTCCGCGAGCACCCCGCCGACCACTTCGGCATGGTGGTTCAGTTTTTCCTGTTCGAACAGATTCACGATGGAACCACAGGCGCCGGTCTTCGGATCGGGTGCGCCGAACACCACTCGCGACAGTCGCGCATGCATCATTGCACCAGAGCACATCGCACAGGGTTCAAGCGTGACATACAGTTCACAACCCGGCAGGCGATAGTTGCCCAAAATGGCAGCCGCCGCCCGCAAGGCCATGATTTCGGCATGTGCCGTCGGGTCATGAGTACCGATCGGCTGATTAAAACCGGTGGCGATGACTTCACCATCCTTGACCACGACCGCACCCACGGGCACCTCGCCCAGCGCCCATGCATTGTGGGCCTGCGAAATCGCCTGCTGCATGTAGATCGCGTCGCGCATCGTTCAGTCAGCCGTAATTTCTGCCCAGCAGTTGGGCGTCTCGTGCAGCACCAGCTTATGCAGCCGCAGGCCGGTGCCGTAATGGTCCTGGTAGGCGGCTCTCAGGATATTGAACGCAGTCTGCGCCAAGTTCTCGACGGTCGGGATGCTGTCAATGACCACAGTCTTGTGCCCTGGAAGGCTGTCGAGGAATTCGCGCAGCGTTGCGTCTTTTTCATACACCAGGAAGGCATGGTCCCAGACGTCGACCAGATGCTGCTTCGCCAGCGACTTCACATCGGAAAAATCCATGATCATGCCGTTGTCGGAGCTACCCTCCTCCCGGATCACCGCGCCAATCAGCGTAATTTCAAGGGTGTAGCGATGTCCGTGCAGGTTGCGGCACTGGCTCTTGTGGTCGGGAATGCGATGACCAGCATCGAATTCCAGCTTACGGGTAATGGTCAGCATGGAGACTAGGAATCAGGGAATTTGCAGCAGCTTGTGGGTTTGCAGGCTCAGCTTCCACTGCGGACGCTGCTTGCAGAGTTCGATTGCGCGTTGCGTGTTGCGCTCGACATCGGGCCCGTCCATCGGCTGCAGGTAAAAATGATCGAAATCGAGTGGCTCGTAATCGTCAAGGTTCTGGTTTTGCTGCGGGATCACTACTTTCAGCTCATTGCCCTTGCGTACCTGCAGCGTCGATCCGACCTTGGGACTGATACATACCCAGTCGACGCCTGCGGGCACCGGCAGTGTGCCGTTGCTCTCGATGGCGATTTCGAAACCGCAGGCATGCATGCTCTCGATGAGCGCTGCGTCAAGCTGCAGCAGCGGCTCGCCGCCGGTGAACACGACGAACTTGCTTGCCGCATAGGCGGCCGGCCACAGGGTATCGATGGTCTTTGCCAGGCTGCTACTGTCCGGATATTTCCCGCCCAGTTCGCCGTCCATTCCGACAAAATCGGTATCGCAGAACTTGCACACTGCGCTTGCACGGTCGCTTTCCCTGCCGCTCCACAGATTGCAGCCGGAAAAGCGGCAAAACACCGCAGGGCGCCCGGCATGCGTGCCCTCGCCCTGCAAGGTGTAGAAAATCTCTTTGACGCTGTAGCTCATTCCCACTCGATCGTCGCCGGCGGTTTTCCGGAAATGTCGTACACGACGCGATTGATGCCGCGCACTTCATTGATGATACGGTTCGACACCTTGCCCAGCAAATCATGCGGCAGATGCGCCCAGTGCGCCGTCATGAAATCCTGCGTTTGCACCGCGCGCAATGCCACCACATACTCGTAGGTGCGGCCGTCGCCCATCACGCCGACCGACTTGACCGGCAAAAACACGGCGAACGCCTGGCTGGTCTTGTCGTACCACGACTTGCCTTCTTCATCCGTCGTGGCGCGCAACTCTTCGATGAAGATCGCATCGGCACGGCGCAGCAGGTCGGCATAGTCCATCTTTACTTCGCCAAGGATGCGAACGCCTAGGCCCGGTCCCGGGAACGGATGGCGGTATACCATGTCGTGCGGCAGGCCGAGCGCAACGCCCAGTTCGCGCACTTCATCCTTGAACAATTCACGCAACGGCTCCAGCAGTTTCAAGTTCAGCGTCTCCGGCAGGCCGCCGACGTTGTGGTGGCTCTTGATCGTGTGCGCCGTCTTCTTGCCCTTGCCCGCGCTTTCGATCACGTCCGGATAAATGGTGCCTTGCGCCAGCCATTTCGCATTCTTGAGCTTGCCGGCTTCGGACTGGAACACTTCGACGAATTCGCGGCCGATGATTTTGCGCTTGGCTTCCGGATCGGTCACGCCGGCCAGCTTGCCCATGAACTGTTCGGTGGCATCGACATGAATCACCTTCACGCCGAGGTTTTTGCCAAACATATTCATCACCATCTTGCCTTCGTCCAGGCGCAAGAGGCCGTGATCGACGAATACGCAGGTCAGCTGATCGCCAATCGCACGATGGATCAGCGCGGCTGCCACGCTGCTGTCGACGCCGCCGGACAGGCCGAGAATGACTTCGTCACTGCCGACCTGCTTGCGGATCGCCTCGACGGCCTCGGAAATATAGTCCGGCATGTTCCAGTCCGATTTGCAGCCACAGATCTCGTGCACGAATCGTCCGAGGATGGCCTTGCCCTGGAGCGTATGCGTCACCTCTGGATGGAATTGCACGGCGTAGAACTTGCGTTCCTCGTCAGCCATTCCGGCGACCGGACAGTTGTCGGTCGATGCCATCAGCTTGAAGCCGGGCGGCATTTCATTGACCTTGTCG
Organism: Noviherbaspirillum autotrophicum; assembly: GCF_000818395.1. Taxonomy (GTDB): domain Bacteria; phylum Pseudomonadota; class Gammaproteobacteria; order Burkholderiales; family Burkholderiaceae_D; genus Noviherbaspirillum; species Noviherbaspirillum autotrophicum. The sequence continues at coordinate 3,996,139 of NZ_JWJG01000028.1, forward strand.
CCATGACTCATCCAGACTTTCAGCAAGCCATGGCCTTCGGGCGTGACGACATCATTGATCCCGTTGAGCAGCGCCGTATGGTTGTGCGCGCGCACTTCCGCATAGCCGAATTCGCGCACCTTGCCGTTTTCAACCTTGCCGCCAAGCTGTTCAGCCATGGTCTGCATGCCGTAACAGATGCCGAACACCGGTACGCCGAGTTCGAACACCGCCTGCGGGGCGCGCGGCGTATCCCCCTCGGTCACCGAGTTCGGCCCGCCGGACAAGATGATGCCCGCGGCGCCATAGTTGCGCACGAATTCGTCGCTGACGTCGTACGGATACACCTCGGAAAATACGCCGGCTTCGCGCACGCGGCGCGCAATCAGCTGGGTCACCTGGGAACCGAAATCGAGAATGAGAATTTTAGAATGCATGGTGTGCTGGTATTGAAAATCAGGATAATTCTGGTGCTGCCTTGACGATGCGATTACGTCCCGCATCTTTTGCGGCATACAGCGCCACATCGGCGCGGCTGATCAATTCTTCCGTCGTCGCGGTCGGGAACATATCGGTCGATGCGACGCCTGCGCTGATCGTCAGATTGAACGTCGTGCCGCCGATCGTCTCCGGCTGTGACGCCACCGCTTGCCGCATGCGCTCGGCGACGGCCATAGCCGTCGCACTCGACGCCCCCGGCAATACGATCAAAAACTCTTCGCCGCCATAACGGCCCAACGCCTCCTGCGGACGAATGCAGGAACGTAGCCGGCTAGCGACCTTGACCAGTACGGTGTCGCCCGCCTGATGCCCGTAGGTGTCGTTGATCCTCTTGAAATAATCAAGATCGGCCACGATCAGCGACAGCGGGGCGCCCGCCTTGTCGCAGCGGATCGCTTCAATCGTCAGGATGCGCATGATTGCGCCGCGATTCCATGTGCCGATCAACGGATCGATCAGGGATTTGCGGCGCAGGTTCTTGTTCTTTTTTTGCAGGTCAAGATGCGATGCGCTCATCGAGCGCACCAGCAACTCCCGCTCCACCAGCGACGCGAGATCGGCCAGCAACTGCCGCTCGGCCTGCCCGAAATCGGCTCGCGGCACGTGGTCGATCAGGCAAATACGTCCGACCAACCCTTGTTCCTGATTGCGGACCGGATGCGCCGCATAAAAGCGAATATGCGGTGCATCTAATACTGCTCTGTCGCGGGCTAGCAGCGGATGATTGCAGGTATCCACCACCACCACGGGCACGTCCGACAAGGATTGCCTGTGGCAGAAATCCGCAATAGCCGATCCTGGATGGGACGTTCCGTTCGACGGTTCTGGCGGGATCTGGCCAAAGGCAATAACGCAATCGGCAACGTCGAATAGCCGCTTGCCGATGCGACGGATGCGCAGCAGCTGCTGCTCGACCTCGCCGGCCGACGCCTGCGCCGTCCCGCCATCTGGCGGCTGCGCCTCCAACTGCATCGCCGCTGCCGGCTTCGTCATTTTGCGGTTGCCTTCAACGCGGATTACTCCGCACGATAGTTCGGCGCTTCCTTCGTGATCTGGACGTCGTGGACGTGCGACTCGCGCATGCCGGCGGACGTGATCTCGACGAACTCTGCCTTCTCGCGCAATTCATCGATGGTCGCGCAACCGCAGTAACCCATGGAAGAACGCACGCCGCCCACCAGCTGGTACAGAATCGCCAGCACGCTGCCCTTGTACGGTACGCGTCCTTCGATCCCTTCCGGCACAAACTTGTCCGCATTGTTTGCCGCATCCTGGAAGTAGCGATCGGCCGAACCTTCAGACATCGCGCCAAGACTTCCCATGCCACGATACGATTTGTAGCTGCGCCCCTGGTACAGGATCACTTCGCCCGGTGCTTCCTCGGTGCCTGCAAACATGCTCCCCATCATAACGCTCGACGCGCCTGCGGCCAGCGCCTTGGCGATGTCGCCCGAAAAGCGGATGCCGCCGTCGGCGATACATGGAATGCCGGTGCCCTTCAGAGCTTCGGAAACGTTGGAAATCGCGGTAATCTGCGGCACACCCACGCCGGCAACGATACGCGTGGTGCAGATCGAGCCCGGGCCGATGCCAACCTTGACGCCGTCGGCGCCATGTTCGGCCAGAGCGATTGCCGCTGCCGCAGTGGCGATATTGCCGCCAATGACGTCGACTTGCGGATAGTTGTTCTTGACCCAGCGCACACGATCCAGCACGCCCTTGGAGTGCCCATGCGCGGTATCGACCACGACCACGTCGACGCCGGCCTTCACCAGCAAGTCGATGCGCTCGTCATTGTCTGGGCCGACGCCGACCGCCGCGCCAACGCGCAGCTTGCCGTGCTCGTCCTTGCTCGCATTCGGGTGCTCGGTGGATTTTTGGATGTCCTTGACAGTGATCAGTCCGCGCAGCTCGAATGCGTCGTTAACCACGATCACCCGCTCCAGACGGTGCTTGTTCATCAGGCGCTTGGCTTCCGCCAGCTCGGCGCCTTCCTTCACATACACCAGCTTTTCGCGCGGCGTCATCTTGGCGCGCACTTCCGCATCCAGCTCTTCTTCGAAACGCAAGTCGCGGTTGGTGATGATGCCAACGACCAGCTTGCCCTCGACCACCGGGAAGCCGCTGATCCCATGCTGCTGCGACAGTGCGATTACATCGCGGATCTTCATCGTCGGCGGAATCGTGATCGGGTCGCGCACCACGCCGGACTCGAAGCGCTTGACCTTCGCCACTTCACGCGCCTGCTCCTTCGGCGTCAGGTTCTTGTGGATGATGCCGATGCCGCCTTCCTGCGCCATTGCGATCGCAAGCCGCCCTTCGGTCACGGTGTCCATCGCTGCCGACAGCAACGGAATGTTCAGCGTGATATTGCGCGTCAAGCGCGTTTTCAGGGAAGTATCTTTGGGAAGGATGTCCGAGTGTGCCGGGACGAGCAGCACGTCATCGAATGTGAGTGCTTTTTGGAGTAGACGCATAGTGATTCCTATAGGCGCAAAGCCGCATTATACAGAAATCCTCAAGGCAAGGCTTTTTTACATTGCTTTCGACTATAAACCTCTTCGTTGACATGGCGGATAAAGCATGGCGAAATCCGCACTGTACCCTGATCAAAAGGATCGCAATGAAACGAATCAATTCCCTTCGCCTCGCCAGTGCCGGCTTCTTGTCTGTGGCACTTTTCATTCCGGTCGCCGCGCTTGCACAATATGTCTGGCTCGACGAAAAAGGCGTGAAGCAGTATTCCGATATGCCGCCCCCGCCGTCGGTTCCGACCGCGCGCATATTGAAGCAACCGGGCGAGCGTGCCAGGCCCGCCCCTGATTCGACAGCACTTGACAGCAATGCCACAGCGCCGAAGTCACTGGCCGAGCAGAATGCGGAATTCAAAAAGCGGCGCATGGAGCAGGCAGAAAAAGAGAAAAAAGCAGCGGAGGAAGCCCGCTTGGCGGCCGAAAAAAGCAAGCACTGCGAGCGAACCCGCAGTTACCTGCGCGCGCTGGAATCGGGTGAACGCATCGCGCAGACCGACAGCAGCGGCGACCGCACATTCTTATCAGATGAACAACGCGAACGCGAGTTGCGCGAGGCGAGAAAACTTGCCCAAGACTGCAAATGATGCGAATAACAAACAACAAGCCTGCCGCTCGCAGGCTTTTTTATTAATCTTTTTTCACGGCACGCTTGCGCCGCGACTCTTTCGGGTCGGCAGTCAATGGCCGATAGATTTCGACGCGGTCGTGCTCGCGCAACACGGTATCCAGCGCTTTGAGCTTTCCATAAATACCTACCCGACTGGCGCCCAGTTCAATTTCCGGGGCTGCCTGCAGCACACCACTTTGCTCGACCGCCACCTGCAGCGTGGCTCCGTGCGGCAGCTCCAGATCGCGCAAAAATTGCATGTCCGGCCGCGCGTAGCAAACCTGCACGCGAATGTCAGCCATACACCGTCTCCGCACGCTTACAGAAGGAATCGACAAAACTGTTCGCGATCATGTTGAACACCGGGCCAATCAATTGCTCCAGCACTCTGCTGGAAAACTCATAATTCAGTTCGAACTCGATCTTGCATGCGTCGCTGCGCAGCGGCTTGAAACTCCAGGTACCATGCAGTTGCTTGAATGGGCCTTCGACCAGCCGCATTTCGATCGAAGTGGGCGGCGTGTTGGCGTTCTCGGTCGAAAAGCTTTGCTTCACACCGCGATAATTGATTGTCAGCTCGGCTAACACCTTGCTGCCTTCCCTGGCGCGCACTTCGGCGCCGCCGCACCACGGTAGAAACTTCGGATACTCCTCGATGCTCTCCACCAGCGCAAACATCTGTTCCGCGCTATATGCGAGCAATACCGACTTGTGAACGACAGCCATCGCGAATGAACCGTTTGATAAAATAAGAAGTTAAAATTTTAACCGACACACTCTGTTTCCAGAACTCATGACCATTGTTGATAATAAAAAAGCTTTCCACGATTACTTTATCGAGGAGCGCTACGAAGCCGGCATGGTTCTGGAAGGATGGGAAGTCAAATCCATCCGTGCCGGCCGTGTACAACTGAAGGAAGCCTATGTCATCGTGCGCAATAGCGAAGTCTTCCTGTTCGGCGCGCATATCAGCCCCTTGCCCACGGCATCGACTCATGTATCACCAGACCCTGTGCGCACACGCAAGCTGCTGCTGAATGCGGAAGAAATCAAGAGGCTGATCGGTAAAGTCGAGCGTGCCGGATATACATTAGTTCCGATCAATTTGCATTACGCCAAAGGCCGTATCAAATGCGAGATCGGCTTAGCTAAAGGCAAAAAGCAGCACGACAAGCGCGAGAGCGAAAAACAGCGCGACTGGCAACGCGAGCAGCAGTCGATCATGAAGCAGCACCGGCGTTAACTACCGCTAGCGATCCGCTGCTGCCAGCCCCCTCGCTCTCGCAACGAGAATTTATCGCTCAAACTTTTTGCTGCGCTTTAACGACCTGCAATGCGCTGGCGATCAAGCCGCTCATGTCGCTCATGTTGGCGGGCACAATAATCGAGTTATTGGTTTTCGCCAGCTGCGAGAAGGCATTCACGTACTGCTCCGCCACTTTCAGATTGACTGCGTCCGAGCCGCCCGGCTCGCGAATCGCCGATGCCGTCTTGCGCAACGCTTCCGCGCTGGCTTCGGCGATAGCGAGAATGCCGGCTGCCTGGCCTTGCGCGCGGTTGATCGCTGCCTGCTTTTCACCTTCCGACCTGGCAATCGCCGCTTCACGTTCGCCGCTGGCGATATTAATCTGTTCCTGCTTGCGCCCCTCGGACGCGGCGATCAAGGCCCGTTTTTCACGTTCCGCTGTGATCTGCGCCTGCATTGCATGCAAGATTTCCTTGGGCGGCGTCAAATCCTTGATTTCGTAGCGCAATACCTTGACGCCCCAGTTGGCGGCCGACTCGTCGATTGCATTGACGACCGCCTTGTTGATCTGATCGCGCTCCTCGAAGGTCTTGTCGAGCTCCATGCGCCCGATTACCGAGCGCAGGGTGGTTTGCGCCAGCTGCGTAATCGCCATCAGATAATTGGATGATCCATAAGAAGCGCGCATGGCGTCGGTGACCTGGAAGTACAGGATACCGTCCACTTGCAGCTGCGTATTATCCTTGGTAATACAAACCTGGCTGGGGACGTCGAGCGGAATTTCCTTCAGCGAATGCTTGTAAGCGACGCGATCGATAAACGGCAACACGATATTCAAGCCAGGGCCCAGCGTGGCGTGATACTTTCCCAGCCGTTCAACAACCCAGGCATGCTGCTGCGGCACCACGTTGATCGTCTTGACGACGAACACGACCGCAAGGATAAACAGAATCAGGCTGAGATTACCAAAACCGAATTGCATGTTGCGTCCTTTCTTGTCAGTTATCTTGTTTGCGGCCTTTCGAAACAATCAGGCGATTACCCCGGATTTCCCGAATGGTGAAAATGCCTGGCACGCTGTCAGCGCCATGCTCAAGCTCCACATCCCATAATGCGCCACGATACATTGCACGCGCCGTCCTGCCGTCTTCATTCCACACGTCCACCTTCAATGTCTGTCCGATATCGAGATTGACATTCGGGTCGCGCGCCACTTGATGCCGCACAGCGCCTCCCCACTTGCTGCGTCGCAGACCGTAGGTCGCAATGGCGCCGACGACACCCGCACAAACCAACTGCACTTCGCGCCCCATGCCGGCCATCGCAGCCAGCCCGCCGGCGACCAGCCCCAAACCGATCATCAGCAGGTAAAACGTCCCGGTAAACATTTCCAAGATTACCAGCGCACCGGCGAAAACAAGCCAGATCATCCACTCCGCCATTTCCAGCTCCTACGTTTTTTGCCCCGTCAAAAACAAATACCCCCGCAGCCGCAAGGCTGGCGGGGGTTTAAAACCACCAAGTACTGCCGTTTTTGTTGGTTGTTGTCCATGAACAGGATTGCTTAGTCTAATCCAAAACTCCTTGCCCTCAAACGCTTTCCACGTACGTTTTTGCCGACTTACAACAGATATTCACAAACAAAAACGCGGGCATGCAGCCCGCGTTTTTTATTCTCGATACGGCGAGCCTGCCGATCAGCGGACTGCCGCCAGCTTTTGCCAGGTATCGATCACCGTATCGGGATTCAGCGATATCGATGCGATCCCCTCTTTCATCAGCCACTCGGCAAAATCCGGGTGGTCCGACGGACCCTGACCGCAAATCCCGATGTACTTGCCCTGCGCACGGCAGGCCGCAATGGCTTTGGACAGCAAGGCCCGCACCGCCGGGTCGCGCTCGTCAAAATCGGCCGCCAGCAATTCCATGCCGGAGTCGCGGTCCAGACCGAGGGTAAGCTGGGTCAGATCGTTGGAACCGATCGAGAATCCATCAAAGAACTCCAGGAACTGCTCGGCCAGAATCGCGTTGGACGGCACTTCGCACATCATGATCAGACGCAGGCCGTTTTCGCCGCGCGTCAAACCGTTCTTGGCAAGCAGATTGACGACCTTTTCAGCCTGGCCAAGCGTCCGCACGAACGGCACCATGATTTCGACGTTGGTGAGGCCCATGTCGTTGCGAACGCGCTTCATCGCCTGGCATTCCATCTCGAACGCTTCGGCGAAATCCTCCGCCAGATAGCGCGCTGCGCCACGGAAACCGAGCATCGGGTTTTCCTCATCCGGCTCGTAGCGCGAACCGCCGATCAGCTTCTTGTACTCGTTCGACTTGAAGTCGGACAGGCGCACGATTACCGGCCTCGGCCAGAACGCGGCGGCAATCGTCGCGATACCTTCGGCCAGCTTGTCGACATAGAACGCCTTGGGCGACGCATGGCCGCGCGCGACCGACTCGACCGCCTTCTTCAGGTCGGCATCGATGCCCGGATATTCCAGGATCGCCTTTGGGTGCACGCCGATGTTGTTGTTGATGATGAATTCCAGGCGCGCCAAACCCACGCCACCGTTCGGAATCGACTGGAAGTCGAACGCCAGCTGCGGGTTACCGACGTTCATCATGATCTTCACCGGCACTTCCGGCAGTTCGCCGCGCGATACTTCGGTCACTTCGGTTTCCAGCAAGCCGTCGTAGATTTTGCCTTCATCGCCTTCGGCGCAGGACACCGTCACCAGAGTGCCATCTTTCAGCATGTCAGTCGCATTGCCGCAACCAACCACAGCTGGCACACCCAGTTCACGCGCGATGATCGCTGCATGGCAGGTACGTCCGCCACGATTGGTAACGATGGCGGAGGCGCGCTTCATCACCGGCTCCCAATTGGGGTCGGTCATGTCGGCCACCAGCACGTCGCCCGGCTGCACGCGTTCCATCTCGGAGGGATCGCGGATCACGCGGACCGGGCCGGCGCCGATCTTCTGGCCGATCGCACGACCGGACGCCAGTACCGTACCATGGCCCTTGAGCTTGAAGCGCTGCTGCGCATCGGTCGCCTTTTGCTGCGACTTCACCGTTTCCGGACGCGCCTGCAGGATGTACAGTTTGCCGTCACGCCCGTCCTTGCCCCATTCGATGTCCATCGGACGGCCATAGTGCTTCTCGATGATGACTGCATACTTCGCCAGCTCCACGATTTCCTGGTCGTTCAACGAATAGCGGTTGCGCAGTTCGATCGGCACGTCCACCGTCTTCACCGAGCGGCCAGCCTTGGCTTCGCCGGTGAACTCCATCTTGATCAGCTTGGAACCGATATTGCGACGGATAATCGGCAACTTGCCCTGCTCCAGCATGGGCTTGTGCACGTAGAACTCGTCCGGATTGACTGCGCCCTGCACCACCGTCTCACCCAGACCGTAGCTGGACGTAATAAATACAACATCCTTGAAGCCAGATTCAGTATCGATGGTAAACATCACGCCAGCCGCACCGATATCGGAACGCACCATGCGTTGCACGCCGGCAGATAGGGCCACTTCGGAATGCGTAAAGCCCTTGTGCACGCGATACGAAATTGCACGGTCGTTGTACAGCGAAGCGAACACATGCTTGATAGCTTCCAGCACATTGTCGATCCCGACCACGTTCAGGAAGGTTTCCTGCTGGCCGGCGAACGAAGCGTCCGGCAAATCCTCGGCTGTCGCAGAAGACCGTACGGCAAACGACATCTCACTGGTGGAGTCGGCGACGAGTCGCTGATAGAACTCGCGGATTTCCTGTTCCAGGCGTGGCTGGAATGGCGTTTCGACGATCCATTCACGGATTTCGGCACCAGCCTTTGCTAGCGCGCGCACATCGTCGATGTTAAGTGACGACAGACGCTCCTCGATGCGCTGTGCAAGCGTCGTACCACCGCCTGCGCTATATGACAGAAAGTCGCGGAACGCCTGCGCGGTGGTTGCAAAGCCACCGGGCACACGGACACCGGCACCCGCCAGCTGGCTAATCATTTCACCCAGCGAGGCGTTCTTGCCGCCGACGGACTCGACATCCGTCATCCTCAAATGTTCAAAAGATGCTACGTAAGTAGCCCCCTGGGTAGCACCCATAACTGTGTTGGACATAACAACCCTTTAAGTTTGATGATAGAAATCTTCATATGCGGTTGCGCAGCTCATTTCTTGTTATTCTTCGTCGTGAGCGCGGCATAGCGTACTGTTAAATATCATTTTACAGTGTGCAACAGGAATCTGCCGTGCACAACTGAGAGTTTTTCACCATTTCAAATTAGCTAAGATTATGCCAGACTTGTCCGCCCAACATTTGCCGCCCGCCGACCGCACCGTGTTCTTCGTTTCTGACGGAACCGGCATTACGGCTGAGACATTCGGCCATTCCGTATTGACTCAGTTCGAGTTGCGATTCAAGCAAGTCCGCCTGCCTTTTATCGACACGCTCGACAAGGCCTACGAGGCAGTGCGAGATATTAACGAAGCATGCGAGGTCGATGGCAAGCGCCCCATCGTGTTTTCGACCTTGGTCAAGGCAGAACTGTCGTCGGTTGTGCGCCAGTCCAAGGGCATGCACATGGACCTGATCCAGACCTTTGTCGAACCGCTGGAGCAGGAACTGGGCGTAAAGTCCACGCATACCGTCGGACGCAGCCATAACATCGCCGACTCGGAGGATTACAAGAACCGCATTGAGGCAATCAATTTCTCGCTCGCGCACGACGACGGCCAATCGAACCAGAATCTTGCCGCCGCCGATGTGATCCTGGTGGGCGTGTCGCGCTCCGGAAAAACCCCGACCAGCCTCTATCTCGCTATGCAATACGGGATCAAGGCAGCGAATTACCCACTGATTCCCGACGATTTCGAACGTGGGAAGCTCCCGAACGGCTTGCTGGCATATAAGAAAAAGATATTCGGGCTTTCCATTGCCCCTGACCGCCTGTCTGAGGTGCGCAATGAACGACGCCCGGGAAGCAAGTACGCATCGCTGGAAAACTGCCGATACGAAATCAACGAAGCGGAAAAAATGATGCGACGCGAAGGCATACGCTGGATGTCATCAACTGCAAAGTCGATTGAAGAAATTGCAACAATGATTCTTCAGGAAATCAAGCTGGACCGACGCGCCTACTGACTCCCGAATAGTCGCAGTCTTGTCTTAGCAATGCCGTTGTGCATCAGCATAGCGGCATTTATTCCATGCCGGCTCAGTCTTTCTTTTCAAAATCTTCTTTCGAAAAACCTTACAGACTTCTTACAAATTGAGTATAAAGAGTACATGGACGATGAAGGAGCAGCGCCATGGATTTGTTATTGATCGAACTCTTGTTGTGGGGTGGTCTGGTATTTTTTTTCTGGGCGCTAAAAGACGGGCTGGGTCATATCGAAACCGATATCGAGTCGCTCAGTGTGCTCGACAAATCCAGATCGGCAGGCAAGCGACCTGCAGGTGCCCCTTTTATCCGACCCGAGCGTGTATTTGAACCGATCGGGAGCTACCAGGATACACAGATTCACCGCTACGCGGTCATCAACGGGCGCACATGTCAGTTTGATCGCGTCTGTCCAGCACAAAGCAAGATGATGCTCGCGGAGGACGAATACTACGTGGCACCCGGCCTTGTTTACCGGGAATGCCGTTGACGATCCCGCTTGCCTGGCTTAGCTCAATCAGGCCGTTTTCTGGCGTACCTGCTCGAAAAAGCATACCGCGGCACTCGCCGCCACGTTTAGCGACTCCACCCCACCAAGATGTGGAATCGATACACGGCAGGAGGCCAAATCAAGCAACTCCTGTGACACGCCTTGCCCCTCATGGCCAAACAGCCATGCCACCGGACGCTTCAGATCAAGATCATAAATCCGCTTTTCGGCATGTGAGCTGGTCGCTAATATCGGTACATGGGCGGAGCCCACCAGCAGTTGCAGATCCACATTGTCGAAGATATTAAGCAGGAAATGCGCGCCCATACCAGCGCGCAAAACCTTGGGCGACCATGCAAATACGGTGGTTTTGCTGCAGAAAACATCTTCGATTCCTGCCGCAGCCGCGCTGCGTAGAATCGAACCAAGATTTCCCGGATCCTGCAGGTTATCGAGCAGCACTGCAGAGCGCGTCAAGTTTTCGGGTACGGCGAGATGCGGCGTATCGACCACAAACAACAGTCCGACACCGTGCTCAACCTGGCTCAATGGGTGAAAAAGCGATTCCGGCAGCACGATACACGGGACCTTTGCTACTTCGCAGCGCTGCACGATGGCAGCGGCTTCCGGATGTACAGCTGATCCTTCGCTGACAATGCAAAATAGCGGCAGCCTGCCATGCTGGAGATAGGCTTCGCACAAATGCACGCCATCGAGCAGCGTGCGTCCCGCCTTGCGCCGCGCCTGCGAACTCGACGCGAGCAGCTTCAATTCCTTGTACAGCGGATTCTCGCGCGATGAAATCGCCTTCATGCAAATTCCTTCCCGTCGCAAGCCCTGCCCTCTGGGCCGGCGGCGTCAAGCATTGCGCGAACCGGTGCATAGGATTTGCGGTGTACCGGCGTCACGCCATGCTCGCGCAGGCGCTCGAGGTGCAGCGCCGTGGGATACCCCTTATGCTGGTCGAATGCGTAATCCGGATACTGCCGGTGCAGCGCCAGCATGGAAGCATCGCGCGCCGTCTTTGCTAATATCGACGCGGCGGAAATGGCCGGGACCTTGTCATCGCCCTTGACGATGGCTTCGGAACGCAACGGCATCACCGGGCATCGGTTTCCGTCGACCAGCGCGAGCGTAGGCTGCAGCTTCAATCCTTCGATCGCACGCCGCATCGCCAATAGCGACGCCTGCAGGATGTTGATTTCGTCGATTTCAGCTTCGGTGCAGAAGGCAATCGACCATGCCAGCGCGTCGGACTTGATCTGCTCGGCTAGTGCTTCGCGCCGTGCTTCCGTCAGCTTCTTGGAGTCGCGCAGTCCGCCAATCGGCCTAGACGGATCGAGAATCACCGCCGCTGCGAACACGGCGCCGGCAAGCGGACCACGCCCGGCCTCATCCACGCCGCAAATCATTTCGCCCGCATAGTCGAACAGCGACAGACTGGCATCCTTTTTTTTCATGTCAGCCGTTTTCCAATCAATTGCAACACTGCCTGCGCGCTCTCCTGGGCGGTATCGCGCAACAGCGAATGATGCATATCCGTAAAACGCTGGCGCAGGCGAGAACGGAGCGCATCGTCGCTCAACTGCGACCACAATGCATCGGCCAGCGCCTGAGGCGTTGCCGCATCCTGAAGCAATTCTGGCACCACGAATTCCCGCGCGAGAATATTCGGCAACCCGATCCAGGGCTGGTATCCCATGTGGCGCAGGATATGCCACGATGCCCGCATCATCTTGTACGCAATCACCATCGGCTTCTTGAACAGAGCCACTTCCAGCGTCGCCGTTCCCGACGCCACCAGCACCGTATCCGCAGCCGCGATGGCTTCGTGCGAACGTCCGGCAACCAGCTGAATCGGAACATCGGCCAAACCTGCTTTTGATATCAGCTCAAGAAAATAGGCGCGCTGCTTTTCACCGGCCATCGGCACTACGAAACGGATCGACGGATCGCGTTGCGCCAACACCTTTGCTGCCTCAATGAAAGCGACACTGTTGTACTTCAGCTCGGACATGCGGCTGCCTGGCAGGATGGCGACTACGCGCGCTGAGGCAGGTAAGCCAAGCGCCGCGCGGGCCGCGGCGACGTCCGGCTCCATCGGAATAACCTCGGCCAGCGGATAGCCGACATAGGTCACCGGAATTCCCGCCTTGCGGTAAATTTCCTCTTCAAATGGAAACACCACCAGCATGTGGGAAACGGCGCGCGCAATTTTCTTGATGCGTCCGCCGCGCCATGCCCAGATCGACGGGCTGATGAAATGCATGGTCGGAATGCCAGCGAGTTTCAGTTGCGCTTCGAGGCCGAAATTGAAATCGGGGGCATCGACACCGATGAAGGCGGCGGGCCTTTCCAGAAGCAATGCGTCGCGCAGCGCATTCTGAATGCCCTTGATTTCGCGATAGTGCGCAAGCACCTCGAACAGGCCGCGCACTGACAGCTTTTCCATGGGCCAGTCGCTGCGAAAGCCGTACTGCGCCATCTTCGGCCCGCCGATTCCATGGATATCGGCATTTGGCAAGTGCGGCCGCAGGCCAGACAGCAAGCGGCTAGCGAGCAGATCTCCGGACGTCTCGCCGGCGACCATCGCAAGGGATAACTCAGCGGATGATGCCACGGCTGCTATTTTCCACGAACTCGCGCAGCAGGCGGATCGAATCGGCCGCCGTCGGTGACTTGATTTCTTCCTGCGCCAGTGCAGCCTTAGCGTCGTCCAGCGACAAGCCGGCCCGGTAAACCAGCTTGTAGGCACGCTTGATGGCGGCGATATGTTCGGGCGTGAAACCGCGACGCTTCAGGCCTTCGGAATTGATCCCAGCAGGTACGGCGCGATTGCCGGCAGCCGTCACGAATGGCGGGACATCCTGGCTCACGGCAGCGGTAAAAGCGGTCATTGCATGGGCGCCGACATGACAGAACTGATGAATGGTCGTAAATCCGCCTAAAAACACCCAGTCGGCCAAATGCACGTGGCCGGCAAGTGTCACGTTGTTTGCCAAAATGATGTTGCTGCCCAGTTGGCAGTCGTGCGCGATATGGACATACGCCATGATCCAGTTATCGCTGGCGATTCGCGTGGCTCCTGCATCCTGTGCCGTGCCGAGATTGAAAGTGCAGAACTCGCGGATCGTGTTACGGTCGCCGATCTCCAGAAGGGTCGGCTCGCCCTTGTATTTTTTATCCTGAGGTGCCGCGCCGATCGACGAAAACTGGAAGAAAGTGTTGTCGCAACCGATCGTTGTGTGTCCCTCGATGACGACGTGCGGGCCCACCTTGGTCCGCGCGCCGATCTTGACGTGCGGCCCGATGAGCGAATACGCGCCAATCTCGACCGAATCGTCGAGCTCCGCCTTCGCGTCGACGATGGCGGTCGGATGAATGTTGGCCATTACTGCCCCGCAGGCTGGCTGGCGTCGGTTGCGCTGCGCATGGTGCACATCAGGTCTGCTTCCACTGCCGTCTGGCCATCGACCGTTGCCACTGCCTTGTATTTCCAGATGCCGCGCGAGGTGCGCAGGATCTCGACTTGCATCTTCAATTGATCACCCGGTTCCACGGGGCGTTTGAAACGGGCGCCGTCAATGCCGACAAAATACACCACGCTGTTCTCATCCGGCTTTTGTCCCATCGTCAGGAACGACAACAAAGCCGCCGTCTGCGCCATTGCCTCGATCATCAATACACCAGGCATCACTGGCTTGTGCGGAAAATGCCCGTTGAAAAATTCTTCATTCGCAGTAACGTTCTTGATCGCAGTAATTGATTTACCGGATTCCCATTCCAGCACACGGTCGACCAACAGTAATGGATAGCGATGCGGAAGATACTGTTTGATTTGATTAATATCGAGAGTTTTCATTACTTTTTTTCGATGAGCAATTTGATTGTTTTTTCCAGCTCGCGGATTTTCTCACGCATCGTCCCCAAATTGCGCACAATCGCAGCCGATTTTTCCCATTCCGCGTTCTTGGCGAGCGGGTAGAAGCCCGTGTATTGGCCAGGCTCCATGATCGAACGCGAGACCATGCTGCCCGACGAAATATGGACGTTGTCGACGATGGTTAAATGGCCGAGCACCATTGCGGCACCGCCGAAGGTGCAATATTTGCCAATCTTCGCGCTGCCTGCGACGCCCACACAGCCAGCCATCGCGGTATGTGCGCCGATGTGGCAGTTATGGCCGATCTGGATCTGGTTGTCGAGCTTGACGCCGTCTTCGATTACGGTATCAGCCAGCGCACCGCGATCGACTGTGGTGTTGGCACCGATTTCGACATCATTGCCGATTACGACACGCCCGATTTGGGGGATCTTGACCCAGGCACCCTTTTCCTTGGCAAAGCCAAATCCGTCTGCGCCGATCACCGCACCAGAATGAACGATGCCGCGTTCGCCGATTTCACAGCCGGCGTGGAAGGTGACATTGGCGAAAAAATGCGTATCAGCGCCAACCCGCCCATTGCGTCCGACAAAGCATCCTGCATCGATAATCGCCCGTTTGCCAATGATAGCGCCGGCTTCGATCGTCGCATGCGGGCCCACATAAGCATCCGCCGAAACTTTTGCTTCCGGATGCACGCTCGCTTGCGGATCGATGCCGGGAACTACCGGGATGGCATTCTGCTCCGCGAACAATTGTGCGATACGCGCAAAATACGCGTAAGGATTATCCGTGACGATACGCGCGCCCTTGTACGTCGAGCTGACGGCTGCGTCGTCGGGCGCTGACAGAATCAGCGCTGCAGCCTTGGTTTGCGCTGCCTGCGCGCGCAGCTTGGGATTGGAAAGAAATGTGATGTGGGACGCGTTTGCGTCGTCCAGCGGTGCGATGCCAAATACTTCTGTTTCAGCATCGCCTATCAGTTGGCCTCCCAAGCGTTCGACCAATTTTCCCAGCCGAGTGCTCATTGTGGCCTTCCTCTTGATTATTTGTTGAGCGCCTTCAGGACCTTGTCGGTGATATCGATGCGCGGACTGGCGTAGACAGCTTCCTGGAACACGATATCGTACTTTTCCGCTTCGGCGATCTGCTTGATCACCTTGTTGGTTTTTTCCAGCACCGTCGCAAGCTCTTCATTGCGTCGCTGGTTCAAATCCTCTCGGAATTCACGCTGCTTGCGCTGGAAATCCTTGTCCATGTCAGCCAAATCGCGCTGGCGCCTCACTCGATCAGAATCAGACAGCACGGCGGCATCCTTATCCAGCTTTTCCGACATGGCTTTCAGTCGTGCCGCCAAGTCCTGCAACTCCTTGTCGCGCCGCGAAAATTCCTGCTCGATTTTTGACTGCGCTGCTTTAGCCGGAGCTGCTTCCCGGAAAATCCGCTCGGTGCTGACGAATCCGATTTTGGATTCTTGCGCCTGCACATTACTCAAGGGGAGCATGCAGAGCGCAAACAGCGCCATGAGCCGAGAGGGTGTCGTTATTTTATTGAAAGACATCAAGGTCATTCTCCGCAGATCAAATTGCCATTATGCCATTATTAGAAGCCGGTACCCAATTGGAACTGGAACGCCTGCTTCCTGTCTTCGGGCTTCGCATTTAGGGGCTTGCCATAACTAAGCTTCAGCGGGCCGATTGGCGATACCCAGCTGATACCGATACCCGCCGAATAGCGCAATTCGGACATCTTGATTTTCTCGCCTTCGCCGAACACATTGCCGCCATCCAGATAGGTGAACCAGCGCAGGGTACGGTCGTTGCCCGATCCCGGGAACGGGAACTGCAACTCGGCGTTCGCAATAATACGCGAGGTGCCGCCCAGAGGGTCGCCGTTCGTAGCCTTCGTCGCGGCGGAGCCCAGCGATGAGCCCTCATAACCACGTACCGAGCCAATACCGCCCGCATAGAAATTCTTGAAGATCGGGTATGGCTTTCCGCCGAAGCCATGACCATAATCCAGCTCACCATTTAATGCCAGTGTAATGGTGCGGAACAAGGGCTTGAAGTACTGGTGCTGATAAATTGCGCGGTAATACTTCAGCGTTCCCACCGGCGCGATTTCAAAGTTAGCGCGCTGGTAGCGGCCGACCGACGGCACAAGCGCGCTGTCACGGCTGTCGCGCTGCCATGCGACTGTCAACGGGAAGCTGGTGGTATTGGCGTTGGTGCCGTCGCCAAAATCCTTTACGTATGTTTGATATAGCTCTGGGCTCTGATTGTGATTCGGGTCGCCTGCAGCAAAAGTTTCCACCCTCGTCTTCTCGACACCCAGTCCGAAAAACACCGTATCGACTTCCGAGAAAGGCACACCGAACCGGACATTGCCGCCAGTAGTGCGTACGACATAGTCACCGCTATTGACCTCAGGCGGGCGCGTGGTGCGCAGGAAGAGTTCATAACTGCGGCTCACGCCATCGTCGGTAAAGTAGGGATTGGTCTGCGACACCGCAATTGTCCGGTTGCGGCTGCTGGTATTGACGTCGATGCCGAGCGTGTTGCCGCTGCCGAACGCATTGGCCTGCTGAATCGAGCCTGTCAGCGTCAATTTCTCGCTACTCGAAAAGCCTGCACCAAGCAGGATATTTCCAGTCGGCTTCTCGGCGACTGTCATGTTGACATCGACCTGGTCAGTACTCCCCGGAACTTCCGGCGTTTCAATATTCACTTCCTTGAAGTAGCCAAGACGATCGACACGGTCGCGCGACAGCCTGATCTTTTCTCCGTCGTACCATGAGTCTTCGAATTGACGGAATTCGCGGCGAATCACCTCGTCGCGCGTCTTGGTATTGCCGGCGATGCTAATGCGACGCACATAGACTCGTTTCCCCGGATCGATAAGCACCGTGAAGCCCACTTCCTTCTTCTCGCGATTGATTTCCGGGTTGGCATTTACGTTCGCGAATGCATAACCGAAGTTACCCATGCGCTCGGAAATTTTTTTCACGCTTTCGGCGAGCTTTTCACCGGAATAGACATCGCCTTTTTTCAACTCAACCAGCGACTTCAGTTCCTGCTCGCGTCCGAACATCTCACCTTCCAGCTTGACGTCACCGACGGTGAACTTGTCCCCTTCATTGATGTTGATCGTGATGTAGATGTCTTTCTTGTCCGGCGTGATCGACACTTGGGTCGACTCTACCTGCATCTCCAGATAGCCCCGATTCAGGTAGAACGAGCGCAAGGTTTCTATGTCGCCGGTCAGCTTTTGCTTGGAGTACTGGTCCGCCTTGGTATACCAAGTGAACCATCCAGGCGTCCTCAGGTTCAGCAGACCGCGCAGCTCGCTGTCGGAAAAGGCTTTGTTGCCTACAATGTTGATCTGCTTGATGCGGGAAACCTCGCCTTCGTCCACGACGAAGTTGATATTCACGCGGTTGCGCTCGACCGGTGTTACAGTGGTCGTAATCTGCACGCCGTACAGGCCACGGGACAAATATTGTCGCTTGAGCTCCTGCTCGGCTCGATCAAGCAGCGCCTTATCGAAAATGCGCGATTCACCCAGGCCGATTTCCTTGAGCGCCTTGGTCAGCTGATCCTTGTCGAATTCCTTCACACCGGAAAAATCGACGCTGGCAATCGCAGGACGTTCTTCCACCGACACCACCAGCACGTCGCCCTCGACTTCGATGCGCACATCTTTGAAAAACCCGGTCGCATACAATGCTTTGATCGCGGCAGCGCCCTTTTCATCAGTATAGACCTCACCCACCCGTACTGGCAGGTAGCTGAAAATCGTCCCAGCTTCGGTGCGCTGAATTCCCTCGACGCGGATATCCTTGACGGTGAACGGCTCTACAGCCAGCGCATGGCCGGTGCAAAGAGTGAAGGCGGCAATGGCGATTAAGCGGCGGGCAAAAAGCGGCTGAGAAAAACGCTCGGAATGTAATTTCATCGGTTCTTTATTATCAATATTCTCGCCGGGCAGGCCGTGCGATGGGCACAGGCTCAGGACATGAGCCGGATGATGTCGTTAAAGACGGCGACCGCCATCAAGGTCATCAATATGCCCACCCCGGCACGCTGGGCCAGTTCGCCAACCCGCTCGGGAATGGCTCGGCCAGTCAAAACTTCCAGCGCATAATACAGTAAAAGCCCCCCGTCTAAAACCGGGATGGGGAGCAGGTTCATGACTCCCAAGCTGATACTGATAAACGCAATGAAGCTGAGATAGCTGATCATGCCGATGCGTGCAGTTTGCCCCGCATAATCCGCAATCGTGATTGGCCCGGTGACGTTCCTCCAAGAAACCTCACCGATAAGCATTTTACCAAGCATCTTGAGCGTTAGCGTGCTGGTTTCCCAGGTTTTCTTGATTGCTTTTCCGATTGCAGCCAATGGCTGGTCGCTGGCAATGATCATTTCCGGAGCAAGCGGCACTTCCGTCCCGATGCGTCCAATCGTCTGGTTATTCTTGCTGTACGATTCCGGCGTTACAGCGACACCGAATTCCTTTCCATTGCGCTGGCCGTGAATGAGCAATGGCTTTCCCGGTGACGACCTGACCAGCTCCACAAATGCGAGGCCGTCGGCAACCGCTGTACCATTTACGTCAAGGATTAGATCCCCCTCTTTCAAACCTGCTTGCATTGCCGGTCCATCCGTGACGATGCGCCCCAGAACCGGACGCGGCCGCGCTAGATCGATGCCAAGCTTCCCCAGGAAGTCGCCCTCCAGGTCAGAGGTGGAAAGGCTATCGAGATTAAGCGTCTTCGTATCCAGCAGATTGCCCTTTGAAGGGCCGGGATTCGGACGCTGAATATCCAGCCTCGCCTGCTTGCCTTCCACCGCCAGTTGTAGCAACCTCCAGCGCAGGTCAGACCAGAGGCGGATTGGCTCGCCATTGACGGCAGTAACCAACTCCCCCCCGCGCAATCCAGCTTGGTATGCCGCTGTATTTTCGGGAACGGCGCGCAGTCTTGCGGTTGGTTCCGGAATGCCGTAGCTGTACAGACCGGCAAACAGCACGATCGCCAGCACGAAATTGGCGAACGGCCCCGCCGCAACGATCGCAATCCGTTTCCATACCGATTGCCGGGTGAACTCTCGCGTCAGCTCCTCGGGCGACAGCTTGGCCAAGTCCTGCTCGCGTGCGTCGAGCATTTTGACGTAACCGCCAAAAGGCAGGATTGAAAGCGCCCATTCAGTTTGATCGGGGCCGAGACGGCGCGAATAAACGATACGTCCCATCCCAACCGAAAAACGCAGGACTTTGACGCCGCACCAGCGCGCCACCCAGTAGTGTCCCAGCTCGTGCACGATAATCAGCACGCCGAGCGCGACGAAGAACGCGATCAGAGTCTGCAGCAGAGTCATGTTTTCAGCAATTAGTGAATAAGCGCCTGAGCCGCCTCGCGGGCACGACGGTCTTGCTCAAGCAAGCCTTCAACATCTCCGGCTTCGCCGTGCGGCACTTGATCCATGACCTGCGTAATCACGCGGTCAATGGCACGGAAGCCTATTTTTCGATCCAGAAATGCTTCGACAGCAACTTCATTGGCTGCGTTCAGTATAGCGGGGGCCGATCCCGCCGCCAACAAAGCATCGTAGGCTAACTTGAGACAAGGGAAACGCTCGAAATCAGGCCGTTGAAACACGAGCTGTCCGATTTGCGCAAGATCGAGCGCAGCAACACCGGATTCAATCCGTTCCGGATACGCAAGGGCATGCGCGATCGGCGTACGCATGTCCGGATTGCCCAGTTGCGCCAGAACCGAACCGTCGATGTACGACACCATCGAGTGAATCACGCTCTGCGGGTGAATCACCACCTCGATCTGCTTGGCGGCAGCACCGAACAGCCAGTGCGCCTCGATAACTTCAAGACCTTTGTTCATCATAGTGGCAGAGTCCACGGAAATTTTCCGCCCCATGACCCAGTTTGGGTGGGCGACTGCCTCTTCCGGGGTGACGCTTTCCAACGTTTCAACTGCGCGCTTGAGGAAAGGCCCGCCGGAGGCGGTTAACAGTACCTTGGCGACACCATGCTGTTCTGGAGTACGGCGATATTCCTGAGGTAAGCACTGGAAAATCGCGTTATGTTCGCTATCTATTGGCAACAACGCTGCGCCACTTTGCGCGATAGCATCCATGAACAGACGCCCAGACATTACCAGCGCTTCTTTATTGGCAAGCAATATCTTTTTTCCGGCATGCGCCGCTGCTAGAGTCGGCGCAAGCCCTGCCGCACCGACGATGGCAGCCATAACCGCGTTGCATCCAGGTGCGCTTGCTACGGCGCACAAGGCTGCCTCACCATACTCGACTGCTGTTTTTACGCCTTTTTCACGCAACATCATGGATAACGCCTGCGCCGCCTGAGCAGAGCCGACGACCGCCACTTCAGGCTTGAAACGCTCGCATTGCGCAGCAAGCTCCTCCACACGCCGGTGCGCGGTCAATGCATACACGCGATATCGCTCTGGATGGCGCGCGAGCACATCCAGCGTGGAAACACCAATCGAACCTGTCGCGCCGAGTATCGTAATATGCTGCATCCAGCCGCTACCTATCTCTATCCTAAAGCCATGAATCAATCAGGATCGCCAATGGAAGCGTCGGTATCAACGCGTCGATTCGGTCCAATACACCACCATGTCCCGGCAACAGATTGCTGCTGTCCTTCATTGACGCGCGACGCTTGAGCTGCGATTCAAACAAATCGCCGACAATACTCGCCGCGACTAGCAATGTCATTACTGCGGCAAATCCTGCCCAGCCCCATTTCATCTGGACTCGAGCCGGGAAGGTATCGGCAAGCGCTGGATACAAGGTTGTGGCAGCCGTAATCATGAGCACCGCAAGCCATCCTCCGATCGCCCCTTCCCAGGATTTTCCTGGAGAAATCGATGGTGCTAGCTTGTGCCTGCCAAATGCCTTGCCGGAAAAATAAGCCCCAATGTCAGCAATCCAGACCAGCGCCATTACAGAAAGCAGGTATTGTGGTGAATGCTGGAACAATACTGCAATGGCAAGAAAGCACCCGAGGATCGCGATGCCATAAATTCCATTGAGCAGTCGATTGTTAACACTTCCCGCCTCGGGCAAACCGACTACCAGCGAGGGGGTCAGGCGAAACACCCACACCGCAGCGCACAAACCGAACAGCAAATTCACCCGGGACAGGTCACCCTTGAATACGATGAAGACGAATGCGACACTCCACAATATCGCACCGATTACAGGCCGCCGGTTCTGGAATAGACGAAAGCACTCCCAAGCAGCCGCGCCGAAAAAAGCTGCTGCGACCAAAGCAAAGAAGATAAACGATTGGGAAAACAAGACCGACAGCAGTACCGCCAGCAAAATTACCGCAGTAATAATCCGCGTCTTAAGCATTAGGAAGCCTTTTTCTGCTCGACCAATTGCTCGCTGGTTCGACCGAAGCGGCGCTCACGCTGCTGATAGGATGCAATGGCCTGATCGAGGGCTGCGGCGTCGAAGTCGGGCCAAAAAGTATCGGTAAAGTGCAGCTCCGTATAGGCGAGCTGCCATAAAAGGAAATTGGAAATACGCTCTTCCCCACCGGTACGAATAAACAGGTCCGGCTCGGGAGCGTATGCCATGGCCAGATGCGGCGCCAGCTGTTCTTCGGTGAATTCCGTTTCGCCTGGATGTGCTGCGACCATTTTACCGATGGCCTGCATGATATCCCAGCGACCACCATAATTAGCACAGACAGTCACTGTCAATCGGGTGTTGTTGGCAGTGCGACGCTCCGCGTTGGCGATTAGGTCCCGCAAACGGGCATCGAAACGACCGAGATCACCAACGACCTTCAACCGGATATCGTTGGCATGCATTTTCGCCACTTCACGCTCAAGCGCCGTGACGAACAACCGCATTAGCAGCGATACTTCGTCGGCTGGACGACGCCAGTTTTCAGAGCTGAAGGCAAACAGCGTCAGATATCCAACTCCACGCGCGATGCAGGCTTCCACGATATTACGAACCGCTTCAACGCCCTTATGATGGCCGGCAACGCGTGGAAGGAAACGCCTGGTCGCCCAGCGGCCATTGCCATCCATAATGATGGCAATATGGCGCGGCACATTCGAAACAATAGGTACCGATTGGGTTGAACTCTGATGCGTCATGAGAAGGCTGAAGCCAAAATGAAGTTATCGGGTGTATTGCGGTTTCCACCGCTGAAGCATCGCATACCTTATCACGCAATTCGCTTCATCATGCGACCCGCAAGCGACTATAGCAATGCCTGCTGGGCGCAGAACTGGCGTCGCCAAATTGCCGGATCGAATGAATCGATCCGGCGGAGTCTTTCAGACAGTCAGCAATTCTTTCTCTTTTTCGGCGATCAGTTTATCCACTTCCGCCACAAACTTGTCCGTCAATTTTTGCACGTCATCCTGTGCGCGACGCTCATCGTCTTCTGAGCAAGCTTTGTCTTTCAGCAACTTCTTCAATGCCTCGTTGGCATCGCGGCGGATATTGCGGATTGCCACCTTCGAGTCTTCGCCTTCGCCCTTCACCATCTTGACGATTTCCTTGCGGCGCTCTTCGGTAAGCGGTGGAGTCGGAACACGAATCAGGTCGCCCTGAGTGGACGGATTCAGCCCAAGATCGGATTCGCGAATCGCCTTCTCGACTACTGCGACCATCTTCTTTTCCCATGGCTGCACGCCGATGGTACGCGCATCGATCAACGTCACATTTGCTACCTGGTTGATTTGTGTGGGCGTGCCATAGTAATCAACCTGGACATGATCGAGAATGCCCACGTGGGCACGGCCTGTACGAACCTTCGCCAAGTCCGCTTTCAGCGTCTCGATCGACTTGTGCATTTTTTGTTCAGCGTTCTTCTTAATCTCAACGACTGTCATGCTGCTCTCCACAATTCCAATAAGTTATACGTGAACCAGAGTGCCTTCGTCATCGCCCATGATGACATTCTTCAGCGCGCCCGGTTTGACAATGGAAAACACCTTGATCGGCAACTTCTGGTCGCGGCATAGCGCAAACGCAGTCGCGTCCATGACCTGCAAATGCTTGGCGATCGCCTCATCGAAACTGATGGTCGCATAGCGCGTCGCATTGCGGTCCTTGTTCGGATCGGCGCTGTACACGCCATCCACTTTGGTCGCCTTGAGTACGATTTCCGCTCCAATCTCTGACCCGCGCAAGGCAGCTGCGGTATCCGTGGTAAAGAATGGATTGCCGGTACCGGCGGCAAAAATGACGATCTTCCCCTCTTCAAGGTACTGGAGCGCCTTGGGGCGAACATAGGGCTCGACTACTTGCTCAATAGCAATTGCAGACATCACTCGCGACGTGAGGCCAGCTTGGCGCATCGCATCTGCGAGGGCCAATGAATTCATCACGGTTGCCAGCATTCCCATATAGTCGGCCGTTGCCCGATCCATGCCTTGAGCGCCGGGCGCAACGCCGCGAAAAATATTGCCGCCGCCGATTACGATCGCCAGTTCCACTCCCAGCTTTGCCACCTCGGCCACGTCCGCAACCATCCGCTCAATGGTGGATCGATTAATGCCGTATGCGTCATCGCCCATCAACGCCTCACCAGAGAGTTTAAGCAGAACGCGTTTATAAGCTGGTTTTGTCATGGGCTAGACTCCTAATAAAGGGCGATTCCAAAAGGGTAATCAGTTGCTGCCACCCTTCATCTGCCACTAGCCTGCATATGGCTAAAGATTAGATGAAATCCGGCGTTACTGGTGCACTTAAATATTAATAAAACGTAAGACAGTGTCTCTTGGCAATGATTCCCCGACTCCGGCATCCAAGCACTGAATCGTCACCGCCGCGCTTACATCTTCATGCCAATGAACACATCTTCGTTTTTCGTTACAACCTACATCGGCGAAAACGAGTCGCCTAGAAAAACGGGCCTTTCGGCCCGCTTTCTTTTTATGCCTGCTTGGCAGCAGCAACCTGTGCTGCCACTTCCGCGGCAAAGTCATCCTGCTTCTTCTCGATGCCTTCGCCGACGACGAACATCGTGAACGACTTCACTGTCGTATTGGTCGCCTTGAGCATCTGCTCGACCGTCTGCTTGTCGTTCTTTACGAACGGCTGGTTCAGCAGCGACACTTCCTTCAGATATTTCTGCACCGAGCCTTCGACCATCTTGGCAACGATATCAGCTGGCTTGCCGGATTCGGAAGCCTTTTGCGCCGCGATCGAACGCTCTTTCTCGATCAATTCTGCCGGAACTTCGTTTGCCGACAATGCCACTGGTTTCATCGCTGCAATGTGCATTGCGACATCCTTGCCCACTTGCTCATCAGCGCCATCGTATTCGACGAGCACGCCGATGCGAGTGCCATGCAGGTAAGAAACCAGCTTGGAGCCGCTCTCATAACGCTTGAAACGGCGGATCGACATATTTTCACCAATCTTGCCAACCAGTGCGGCGCGCACCTCGTCCAGCGTTTTGCCGTCTACCGGCAATGCGGACAACGCGGCCACGTCGGCCGGATTTTTTTCAGCGGCTAGCTTTGCCGTCGTATTCGCAAGCGCGATGAATTCGTCGTTCTTCGTTACGAAGTCGGTTTCGCAGTTAACTTCAACAATGGCGCCCACGCCACCGGCAATGTAAGCTGCGACCACGCCTTCGGCGGTGATGCGGGAAGCGGCCTTGGATGCCTTGCTACCCAGTTTGACGCGCAGAATCTCTTCAGCACGCGCCATATCGCCCTCAGCTTCAGTCAATGCTTTCTTGCATTCCATCATCGGCGCGTCGGTTTTCGCACGCAGTTCGCCGACCATTGCTGCGGTAATTGCCGCCATGTTTTTCTCCTAAATTCAGTGGGCGTCTCATCGGACGCATTCAATCAAAATACGTTCAAGCCGGCTAAAAAAAAGGGGCGAACAGCCGTTGCCCCTTCTTCAAAGCCCGACATCGGGGCACAGGGCATTAAGCCTGCTCGTTGACCTCAACGAATTCGTCTGCGCCGCCCTTGACTGCTTCCAGTACTTCGGTCGTTGCGTTCGCACGACCTTCCAGAATGGCATCGGCCACGCCGCGTGCATACAGAGTGATTGCCTTGGACGAGTCATCGTTACCAGGGATAACGTAGGTCACGCCTTCCGGGGAGTGATTGGTATCGACCACGCCGATAACCGGGATGCCCAACTTGGCGGCTTCGGTGATTGCGCCCTTATGGTAGCCGACGTCGATCACGAAAATCGCGTCCGGAATACCGCCCATGTCCTTGATGCCGCCGATGGACTTCTGCAGCTTCTCCATCTCGCGCTGGAACATCAGCGCTTCTTTCTTGCTCATCTTCTCGACGGAACCGTCTTCGATGGCAGCTTCCATGTCCTTCAGACGCTTGATCGAGGTCTTGATGGTTTTGAAGTTGGTCAGCATACCACCCAGCCAGCGCTGATCGACATAAGGCATGCCAGCGCGCTGCGCTTCAGCAGCGACGATTTCACGCGCCTGGCGCTTGGTACCAACGAGCAGAATGGTGCCGCGATTGGCAGCCAGTTGACGGATATACTTCATCGCCTCCTGGTACATAGCCAGGGTCTTTTCCAGGTTGACGATATGAATCTTGTTGCGATGACCGAAGATGTACGGGGCCATCTTGGGATTCCAGAAGCGGGTTTGGTGGCCGAAGTGGATACCGGCTTCCAGCATTTCGCGCATAGTAACGGACATAATTTCTCCAGGGTTAGGTCTTGAATCCGCTCAGTCACCCGAGGAATTCCCCGGGCACCCTTTGCAAGCGGATTCGCGATTTCATGATCAAAGTTTCACTTGAATCCATTTCAAGCTAACCCGAGATTCTACCCCAAATTCCGGAAAAGATTCAAGACTGGAACCGGTTTTGCTTCAGCGGACTTGCGGCGCGTCGACTATAATTTTGGATTGACTCATATTTACTGCGCTTTTGGGCGCACTCTGGATTGCCATGGCTTCAATCACCATCAAAAACGAAGACGACATCAAAGGCATGCGGGTTGCAGGGAAACTGGCCGCGGAGGTGCTCGATTTTATCGAGCCATATATCAAGCCTGGCGTAACGACCGGCGAACTTGACCGTCTTTGCCATGAATACATGACCAACGTGCAGGGAACCATCCCGGCTCCGCTGAACTACTGTCCGCCGGGCTACACACCGTATCCAAAAGCGATCTGCACTTCGGTCAACGACGTCGTCTGCCACGGCATCCCTGGCGACAAGGCGCTAAAAAGCGGTGACGTGATCAACATCGACATTACGGTGATCAAGGATGGCTATCACGGCGACACCAGCCGCATGTTCTTCGTCGGCGAGCCGTCCATTCTCGCCCGGCGCCTGGCGGATATCACCTTTGAGTGCATGTGGATTGGCATATCCAAGATCAAGCCAGGCGCACATTTAGGCGACATCGGCTACGCGATCCAGCAGCATGCGGAAAAGGCGGGTTACAGCGTAGTGCGCGAATTTTGCGGCCATGGCATTGGCAAAGTGTTCCATGAGGAGCCGCAAGTGCTGCATTACGGGCGTCCCGGCACGCTGGAAAAACTGCTTCCCGGCATGATTTTTACGGTGGAGCCGATGATCAACGCCGGCCGCCGCGAGATCCGCGAAATGGGCGACGGCTGGACCATCAAGACCAAGGACCGCAGCCTGTCCGCACAATGGGAACATACCGTGCTGGTGACGGAAACCGGCTACGAAGTCTTGACCGTATCCCCCGGCATGCCGTCTCCGCCCGCATTCATCAAACCATCCACCATCCAGACTGCAGCAGCCTGAAGATGGCGTCTCTTGCGCTGACGCTCAAGGAGCAATTAAAGGCCGAGCGCCAAGCGGCCATCGCCGCCTTCCAAGCTGACGGAAAGCCGGAAAGACTCCTCGCCAAGCTGCGCCAGAATGTGGACGCTGCCTTGATCCGGGCTTGGCAGACATTTGCCCTTCCGTCCAGCGCGGCCCTGGTCGCGGTCGGCGGCTATGGTCGCGGCGAACTGTTTCCCGGTTCCGATGTGGATGTGCTGATCCTGCTCGATTCCGCTCCGGACACCTCCCTGCAAGGAAAATTGGAGGAACTGGTCCAGCTGTTCTGGGATATTGGGCTGGAAATCGGACACAGCATCCGAACCATTGAAGAATGCCTGACCGAATCCGCCGCCGATATCACCGTTCAGACGGCACTGCTGGAGGCACGGCTCGTGACCGGCAACCGCAAGCTGTTCCAATTCCTGCGCGACCGGTACAACGCTGCAATCAATCCGCGTGCTTTTTTCGAGGCCAAGACGCTGGAAATGCGCCAGCGGCATGCTAAATACGAAGATACCCCGTACAGCCTGGAACCGAATTGCAAGGAGAGCCCTGGCGGACTGAGGGACTTGCAAGTCATCCTGTGGGTCGCGAAGGCTGCCGGACTGGGCGATTCGTGGCGAAGGCTGGCCGAGCGCGGTCTGATCACATCGACCGAGGCGCGCCAGCTGATGCAAAAGGAACGCGCGTTCAAGGATATCCGCATCCGGCTGCACATCCATGCCGGGCGGCGCGAGGATCGCCTGGTATTCAACGTCCAGACGCCGATTGCGGAAAGTTTCGGATTCAAGACCACCGAAACCAGGCGCGCCAGCGAATACCTGATGCAGCACTATTACTGGGCCGCGAAGGCTGTTACCCAGCTTAATACCATTCTGCTGCAGAACATCGAGGCGCAGTTATTCCCGCAGCACGGCTCACCGCAGCCGATCAACGAACGCTTCAACGAAATCAACGGCCTGATCGACATCGCGCACGACGACACGTTCGAAACGACGCCATCGGCAATGCTGGAAGTGTTCCTGCTCATTGCGCAGCATTCGGAGCTCAAAGGCATGACGGCGCGCACCTTGCGCGCCCTGTGGCACGCCCGCTTCAAGATCGACAGCAAGTTTCGAAAAGATCCCGCCAACCGTGCACTGTTCCTGCAAATTCTGCAGGCGCCGCAGGGAATCACGCATGCGCTGCGTGGCATGAACCAGACCAGCGTGCTCGGGCGGTATCTTCCGAACTTCCGTCGCATCATTGGCCAGATGCAGCACGACCTGTTTCACGTCTATACGGTCGACCAGCATATTTTGATGGTGGTGCGCAACGTGCGCCGCTTCACCATGCCCGAGCACGCGCATGAGTACCCATTTTGCAGTCAGCTGATGGCCAATTTCGCCCAGCCCTGGCTACTCTACATTGCGGCTCTTTTCCACGACATTGCCAAGGGCCGTGGCGGCGACCATTCTCAGCTCGGCATGGTCGATGCGCGTCGTTTTTGCAAGGACCATGACTTGTCGAAGGAAGACACAGATCTCGTGGTCTTCCTGGTCGAACATCACCTGTCGATGTCGCAAGTCGCGCAAAAGCAGGACCTGTCCGATCCGGATGTGATCCGCACTTTCGCCAACCTGGTGAAAGACGAGCGACACCTGACCGCACTGTACCTGCTGACGGTGGCAGATATCCGCGGCACCAGCCCCAAGGTTTGGAACGCATGGAAAGGCAAGCTACTGGAAGACCTATACCGGGTCACGCTGCGGGTATTGGGCGGAGAGGATCCGTCCGACCACGAGCTCAAAAATCGCCAGGAAGCAGCGCTCAAGACCTTGCGGCTGTACGGACTGCCGCCGGATGCACACCAGCGCCTGTGGCAGCAACTGGATGTCGCCTACTTCCTGCGTCACGATGCCACGGACATCGCATGGCAGACGCGCTGCCTCTATCACAAGACCGACAGCGAGCGTGCGGTCGTGAAATGCCGCCTCGCACCGATCGGCGAAGGTGTGCAAGTCGCGGTCTACATCAAGGACCAGCCCGACCTGTTTGCGCGTATCTGCAGTTACTTCGACAAAAAGAATTTCAGCATCCTTGACGCGAAGATCCATACGACCAGGAACGGCTATGCGCTGGACACGTTCCTGGTGACAGAACCGGCCTTCGCGAACAATTATCGCGACATCATCAACCTGATCGAGCATGAATTGACGCAGCTGCTCGAGTCGCAGGCACCGCTACCACCGCCAAGCAAGGGACGTCTGTCTCGCCTATCGCGCACCTTCCCGATCACGCCGACAGTTGACTTGCGCCCGGACGAACGCGGCCAGTATTACCTGCTCTCCGTTTCCGCCAACGACCGCAACGGCCTGCTGTATTCGATCGCCAATGTGCTGGCGAAATACAAAGTGAATCTGCATACCGCGAAGATCATGACGCTGGGCGAGCGCGTGGAAGACGTGTTCCTGGTGGATGGTCCGGTTTTAAACAATGCACGAAGCCAGATCCAGCTCGAAACCGAGCTGCTGGAAGCGCTTCGCGTATAAATACCTGCTCGCCTTATCCATACGATACTCCAATGACTGAACCCGTTCGCTTATCCAAACGCATGTCTGAACTTGGCCTGTGCTCGCGCCGCGAAGCCGATGAATGGATCGCGCGCGGCTGGGTGCGCGTAGACGGCGCCATTGTTTCCGAACTCGGAAGCAAGGTCCTTCCGCACCAGCGCATCAGCGTGGAACGTCAGGCCAGCGCCCAGCAAGCACGCCGGGTAACAGTCCTGCTTAACAAACCAATGGGCTATGTCAGCGGCCAGGCTGAAGACGGCTACAAGCCGGCGGTCACCCTGGTCAATGCAGAAAGCCGGTGGAAGGAAGACAAGGCCTCGCAGCAGTTCCACCCCAGCCAGTTGCGCAGCCTGGTTCCGGCAGGCAGGCTCGATATCGATTCGGTTGGATTGCTGGTGCTGACCCAGGACGGCCGCATCGCAAAGCAGCTGATCGGCGAAGACACCGCGATCGAGAAGGAATACCTGGTGCGTGTGCAGTACACGAAGCCGGGACGACTGCCGGAAGCCGACCTCAAGCTGCTGAATCACGGCCTTTCACTCGACGGCAAGAAGCTGTTGCCCGCCAAAGTACGCTGGCAAAATGACGATCAATTGAGCTTTATTCTGCGTGAAGGAAAAAAGCGCCAGATCCGCCGCATGTGCGAAGCAGTGGGGCTGAAAGTGCTCGGATTAAAACGCGTACGTATCGGCCGAGTCACGCTCGGCAATCTGCCGCCTGGTCAATGGCGCTACCTGGGAAGCGACGAAAAATTCTGAGCACTCCTGGCGACTGTGGCGGGATTAAGCCCGGTCAGTCATCGCTTGCGTCAAGCCCCGGAAACAACACGTCGGTAAAGCCAAAGCGCGAAAAATCCTTGATTTTCATCGGGTAAAGAATCCCGGCAAGATGGTCGCACTCGTGCTGGACAACGCGTGCATGAAACCCGTCCACGTCGCGCCTGATCGGATGGCCGTACCGATCGACGCCCTTGTAATGCAGCTTGGTCCAGCGCGGCACCATCCCGCGCAAGCCGGGAACGGAAAGACAACCTTCCCATCCATCCTCGATCTCATCCGACAGCGGAGTTAGCACTGGATTGATCAAGACCGTTTCCGGCACAGGAGGCGCATCCGGATAGCGCTGGTTTTGCCCTAAGCCGAAAATGACAAGCTGCAGGTTCACGCCGATCTGGGGCGCGGCAAGCCCGGCACCAGAGGCGGCGTGCATGGTATCGAACATATCCTCGATCAAGGCGTCCAGTTCCGGCGTTCCAAATTGCGTGACTGGTTCGGCCTGCAGCAACAGGCGCGCATCGCCCATCTTGAGGATTTCCCTGATACTCATTTGAACTGCTGAAGAAAATTAGAGAATGCCGCGCCCATTTCGGGATGCTTTAATCCCATCGCCACCGTCGCCTGCAGGTAGCCAAGCTTGGAGCCGCAGTCGTAGCGGTGTCCGACATATCGATACGCCAGCACCGGATCGGTTTTCATCAAGGCGGCAATGCCGTCGGTAAGCTGGATCTCGCCACCCGCGCCCTTTCCGAGGCCGTCGAGACACGCGAAAATCCGGTTGTCGAGGACATACCGTCCGACCACCGCCAGCGTCGACGGCGCAACTTCCGGCGCCGGTTTTTCGACAATGCTGTTGACCTTCTCCAGCCCGCTCTTGTAGGGCGTGACGCTGACGATGCCATACTGTCTCGTCTCGGCGCGCGGCACCTCGTGGACGGCCAGCAGACTCGCGCCCTCGCGGCTATACAGGTCGGTCATCTGGGCCAGCACCGGCGCCTGTCCCGCGTCGACGTCCATGAAATCATCGGCCAGCAGCACGGCGAACGGCTCATCCCCAATCACCGGGCGTGCGCACAGAACCGCATGCCCCAAGCCGAGCGGGGCAGACTGTCGAATATAGATGCAGTTGACGTTTTTCGGGACTGCATTGCGCACCACTTCGAGCAGCGCTGTCTTGCCGGCGGCTTCCAGTTCCGCCTCCAGCTCGTAAGCAGTATCGAAATGGTCCTCGATTGCACGCTTGTTGCGGCCGGTGATAAACACCAGATCCGTAATGCCTGCCGCGACCGCTTCTTCCACTGCATACTGGATCAATGGCTTGTCTACGATGGGGAGCATTTCCTTTGGTTGTGCCTTAGTGGCGGGCAAAAACCGGCTTCCCAGGCCGGCAACCGGAAAAACTGCCTTTCTGATTTTTTTCATCATTATTATTCCAGTAAATGAAGCAAGCCTGCTTCGTCGATAATCGTGACGCCCAGCTCCTGCGCCTTGGCCAGCTTGCTGCCCGCCTCCTCGCCTGCCACCACGTAGCTGGTCTTCTTTGAGACCGAACCTGCCACCTTTCCGCCAGCAGCCTCGATTTTCCCGGCCGCTTCATCCCGGGTCAGCGTCGGCAAGGTACCGGTCAGAACGAATGTTTTGCCCTGTAGTGGCTTGGGTAAATCAGCCGGGCGCTCGTGTTCCGCCCAATGGATGCCGGCGGCGCGCAGCTGCTCGATCAATTCCCGATTCATCGCTTCGGACAGGAACGTGGTGATCGAACGCGCCACTACCGGGCCAATGTCGGCGACTTCGAGCAACTGCTCTTCCGACGCATTCAACAGGGCATCCAGGTTACCGAAGTGATTCGCCAACTCCTTCGCCGTAGCCTCGCCGACATGACGAATGCCCAATGCGTAAATGAAGCGTGCCAGCGTGGTCGATTTGGATTTTTCCAACGCATTGAGCACGTTTTGTGCCGACTTGTCGGCCATGCGATCAAGTTCGACCAGCGCGCTCAGGCCGAGCCTGTACAGATCGGCAGCAGTGGTGACGACATGCTTGTCGACCAATTGATCGATCAGTTGCTCGCCGAATCCTTCGATATCCATCGCACGCCGCGACACGAAGTGCAGCAATCCACCTTTGCGCTGCGCGGCACATTTGATCCAACCGCCGGAACAGCGCGCAATGGCTTCCTCTTCCAGCCGGACAATGGGCGAGCCGCAGACCGGACATTGCGCCGGCATCCTGAATTCGCGCGCGTCGGCCGCGCGCAGTTCGGGGACATAGGCAACCACCTCGGGAATGACGTCACCGGCGCGGCGAACGATTGCGGTATCGCCAATCCGGATATCCTTGCGGCGGACTTCATCCTCGTTGTGCAGGGTGGCATTGGTCACAGTCACGCCACCGACAAATACCGGAGCGAGCCGCGCCACCGGCGTAATCGCCCCGGTACGTCCGACTTGAACGCCAATATCCTGCACTACCGTCATCGCTTCTTCAGCCGGGAATTTATGCGCGATTGCAAATCGCGGGGCGCGCGAAACGTAACCTAGTTTCAGCTGATGCTCCAGCCGATTCACCTTGTACACCACGCCGTCGATGTCATACGGCAGGTGCTGGCGCTTTGCGGCGATGCCATGGAAAAAATCGAGCAGCCCTTGCGCGCCCTTCACCACGGCACGCTCCCGACAGACAGGCAGCCCCAGGCTGGCGTACCAGTCGAGCAACGCGGCATGCGAAGGCGGCATCTGTGCGCCTTCCAGCAATCCGATACCGTAAGCGAAAAATCGCAGCGTGCGCTGCGCGGTAATACGCGCGTCAAGCTGGCGCAGGCTGCCCGCTGCGGCATTGCGCGGATTGACAAATTCTTTCAGGCCTGCAGCGCGCTGGCGTTCGTTGAGATTGGCGAAGTCGGCCTTGTACATCAGCACTTCGCCGCGCACATTAAGTATCGCCGGCGGATGATCGGTATGCAGGCGTAGCGGAATGGCGCGCACGGTACGGATGTTGGGCGTGACATTCTCTCCGGTGGCGCCGTCGCCCCGGGTTGCGGCTTGGGCCAGGACGCCATTCTCGTAGCGCAGGTTGATTGCCAGTCCGTCGAATTTCAGCTCGGCGGAATACTCCACTTCATCCGCAAGTTCAAGCCCCTCCCGAACGCGGCGGTCAAATGCGGTGGCGTCGTCTTCGCTAAACGCATTGTTCAGGGACAGCATCGGCACCGAATGGCGCACCTGCTCGAACTGGGGCAGCGGTTTGCCACCAACCCGCTGGGTTGGCGAATCGGAGGTAATCAGGTCGGGATGCGCCTGCTCCAGAGCCACCAGTTCGCGGAACATCTTGTCGTATTCCGCGTCCGGGATGGACGGCTTGTCGAGAACGTAATAGGCGTGGCTATGCCGATCCAACTCGGCCTTGAGCCATGCGGCGCGCTCCTGCCAATGGCTTTCTTCCGGACTTGCAGGGGAGGCATCCGGAGGCATTTTAAATAAATCCGGTTGCATCGTTTAACTGAACAAGCGCAGGGCCCTGGTCGAACCGGCCGGGATAGTTGCTGCATCCATCTGCCTGTAGAACGCACTGACCTGCTCGCCGATTTCGGCCAGTGTTGCTTCCGACAGCGCCTGGTTGCCGTCATCGACAACGGTGCCGTCAAGCCGAGCCGCAAGCATGCGAGCGCATGCGATCATCGCGCCGAAGCCGTCACGCGCCGGCGCGACGCGCGGCACATCGAGCAGCAAGGTCAGACGCGACGTGATTTCCTCGGCCAGCGTGACATTGGTGGATAGTGAAAACAGGATTCCGCCCTCCCCGTCTGGCATCACCAACCGGCCGTCAGGGCGAAGATCAAAACCTTGGCGCTCCAGCGCGCCCAACAACGTATTGATCGCCCATGCCGCACCGTTGGAATGGACATTGACGCTCAGTTGCGCATCATATTCAGTGACGAACTGATGCAGCGAGCGTGCCTTTTCCATCACCTCCGCCATGTCCGGCACATCGGGGTCGGCGTCCAATTCATCGGCGATCTGACGCAGACGCATGATCAGTTCCGAGTATTCGATTTCATTCAAGGCGCTGCTGCGATTCGCCAGCTGCACGCCGGCGCGCAATCCAGAATAAGCGCCACCGTGCGCAATCGGCTCCCAGTCGCCGTCGTCGCGCAGACCGATGAAATGAACTGGCTTGCTACCGACATGACGCAGCGCCTGCAGCTTCGGCAAAAGCTTTTCGCCGCGCACGGGCACGTCAAGCGATATCGGAATCACACAATCGATTAAGTCGTCCACCGGCAATTCGCGCTGAAAAACCCGCTTTGCTTGCGGTTCGGCACTCTCGGTCGGGGCCACCGGCTCGTCGTCCACTACGATGTCGGGTACGTCGACTTCGGCCTCCAGCGTCGGCTCATGCCGGCCAATCCCCGGCTCCGAAAGCGCGTCGGAATTCATCAACACATCGTCATGGTCTGAAGAAAAGGCTCGCTGCACGCTTTTCTTCGCCTTGTATTCCTGCCACTTGTTATAAGTAATCACGGCGGCCACGATAGTGCCGCCAATTGCCATCAGGCTTACCTGGAGGTCGGTCATGCCGCTTGCACCTTAGCGTAATGAATTGAAGCGCGCGTCGCGCAGGTTGAGGGAGAGCACGTGCATTGCAGCGCAGCTGATACAAAAATCATTTACATCAATCCAATAAATTCTGCCAGGTATTCGTTTTCGACGAATGCCATCCCGCAAAAGGCGAGAGTTCGAGTAACGGCGAGCATAAAGTTAGCAAGTTGAACAGTCTTGGTCAATGGACAACAAATATTTCGATGCGTATTCCAAAAAAGAAAGTAATTCCGACGGACTTGATCATGTCGGAATCAGGGAAATCGGGCCGTTGACCGTTATCAATACAACCACAATCATGCCGCTAATAAAATAACAACAAATCCAGAGGCGCCGCTGGAGTGCAGAAAACGAAACGTCTGTGAAACATTCTTTCGTATGGAGACCGCATGAATTTCGATTATGGAGCAGGCGCAACACTGAATCGCGACGCTACCCGGCGCGACAACCCCACAGAAACCAACGCAAACCGATCGAAAAGAAATCGCGATACAGCACCCATGAATAACTTATCCAGCACAAACATTCATACTAGCAAACCCAATTTGGACATTTCCAATACGAAAGAATTCAAATTGCAGGAACTTGCCATGCTGTCACTTTCGCCGATCCTGCGTACGATTCATCATTGGTGGCTGCAACGCGCGGAACAGCATTACCTGATTTGTGCCGACGTCGAACAGCAACGTGCGCGCGAAGCGCAAATGAACGTTGCGTATTATCAAAAGCGTGCCGCACTTGCCCGCTCTGCCCGTCTCTGAACATCGTTTCACTTAAAGAAAGGCGTCCCTGATTGTGGCGCCTTCCCTTATCCTCATTCAACCTCTCGTCACGCAACCTGAGCTTCGGTTGCAAAATTCGCTGCCGCTTCCATATCCACCGCGACAATGCGCGAAACGCCCTGCTCCTGCATCGTCACTCCAATCAACTGTTGTGCCATTTCCATAGCAATCTTGTTGTGTGAAATGAACAGGAATTGAGTTTGCGACGACATGCGCTTGACCATGTTGCAGAAACGTTCAGTGTTTGCATCGTCGAGCGGAGCGTCCACCTCGTCCAGCAGGCAAAATGGTGCGGGATTAAGCTGAAACATCGAGAACACCAGCGCCGTCGCAGTCAATGCTTTTTCTCCGCCTGACAGCAGGTGAATCGTTGCGTTTTTCTTTCCGGGCGGCTGTGCCATTACCTGCACCCCCGAATCAAGAATTTCTTCGCCAGTCATGATCAGCTTTGCATTGCCGCCGCCAAACAGTACCGGGAACAATTCGCCAAAATGTTTGTTGACCTTGTCAAAGGTATCCTGCAGCAATTCGCGTGTTTCCTTGTCGATTCTGTTGATCGCATCTTCCAACGTGCAGATCGCCTCGGTCAGATCGGCATGCTGCGCATCGAGGAAATTTTTGCGTTCGCGGGCCTGCGCCAATTCTTCCAGCGCGGCGAGATTGACGGCGCCTAAGGCCGCAATGGCGTTGGTCAGGCGCGTCACCTCGCCCTGCAGATAAGACGGTTTCATATCGCTATTCAACTTCTCCGCAAGAGCCGCTTCGTCCGCCTGCACCTCGAGGAGTTGCTGCGCATATTGTTCCTGATTCAGGCGCGCTGCTTGTTCCTTCAGCTGCAACTCCATGATCCGGTCGCGCTGCGGCTGCAAGCTGCGTTCGGCTTGCATGCGCGCTTCTTCCGTGTGGCGCAGCTTTTGGGTTAACTGGTCGAGTTCATGGCGGGCGTCCGCCAATGCACGCTCCTGTTCGGAGCGCTTTTCCAGGAGGGTCTGCAGACCGGCCTGCGCTGCCTGATCATCCAGACTTTCCAGTTCCAGATGTCCCTGCTGCATGCTTGCAAACAATTGTGTCGATTGCTCGGACGCGGTGGCAATACTGCGCTTCAATTCCTCGATCTTGTTGCGATGGGATTTTTCGGCGAATTCGGCTTCTTGGGCGCCACGTTCCAGTTCGCGCAGGCGCTGACGCGCGTCATTGAGCTGCTGCTCCTTCGTCAGATAGTCGGTCTGGCCATTTTCATGCCTTTCCTGCAACTCTGCCAGC
Source organism: Noviherbaspirillum autotrophicum (assembly GCF_000818395.1). Lineage (GTDB taxonomy): Bacteria > Pseudomonadota > Gammaproteobacteria > Burkholderiales > Burkholderiaceae_D > Noviherbaspirillum > Noviherbaspirillum autotrophicum. The sequence goes on from NZ_JWJG01000028.1 coordinate 4,033,322, forward strand.
TCGATGTCGAGCTGTTCGAACTTAGCCTCGGATTCCGCCTTGACTTGTTGCTGCTCCGCCTCCTGCGCAGCAATCTCCGCAAGATCTGTCTCAATCTGTGTGCTGCGCTGGTTGAAGCGCTCCTGCACTTCGGAGAGTTTCATCACTTCCAGCTGCAAGCTGTGCGCGGTCTGCGTCAAGCCGGTAACACGCTGGCGCAGCTCCTGCAGGCGCTGCATTGCCTGCGACAATGCCGCTTCCGTGCGCATGGCGCGGGACTTTGCTTCGTCAGCCAGCATCTGCTGCGCGCGCAATTGCTTAGTAATATTTTCGATTTCCTGTTGGCGCGCCAGCATGCCATCCTGCTCCGAGTCCGAAGCGTAGAAGCGCACACTTGATTTCTCGATCAAATGCCCTTGGCGCGTGACGAAACAACCGCCCGGCGGCAGCTTGGCGCGATCAACAAATGCCGAGTTGACGTCGTCGGCGACGAACACGTTGTGCAACCAGTCTTGCAGCAGCACACGCAGGCCGGGTTCATTCAGGTGCAACAGATTCAGGAACGGCTTCAACCCGGATGGCCCATCGGCGTAAACCGCGCCACCCATAGCGTTTGGCGTAAACAGCGCAAGCTTGGCCGGCGGCGTATCGTTGAAGAATGCCTTGGCCCAGTCGAGATTGGACACCTCCAGTGCAGATGTGCGTTCCCGCAGAACGGATTCCAGTGCAGTTTCCCAGCCCTGGTCGATATGCAGCTTCTGCCACAGGCGGGGCAGCTCGCTGAGTTCATGCTTCTTGAGCCAGGGCTGCACCTTGCCCTGGGTTTGCACATTTTCCTGCAGCTGCTTCAATGCAGTCAGGCGCGCATCAAGCTGCGCATTATTTGCAGTTTCAGTATTCAGCTGGGCCTGAGCGGCGCGACGCTCCTCTTCCAGCTTCGGCTGCATCTCCTGCGCGGCCTCCAGCTGTTCACGCGCCTCTTCCAATGCAGCCTGCTTTTCTTCGAGCTGCATTTTCAGGTTGGTTAAATGCGCGGTATCCGGCATCGCCATGCCATTCTTTTCCTGCGACAGGCGCTCGCGGCGCGATGCCAGATTAGCGAGGATGCCGGATGCATTGCGCTGGTGCGCAGATTCCAACTCGATCTGTTGCTGGACCTGCATGATCTTGCCGCGCGACTCGGTTGCCTTCAGCTGCGCCTCGCGCCATGCCTGTTCGAGTGCCGGCAGGTTGTCGTTCTGATTCTGGGCGGCCTGCTGCGCCTGCTCGACGCGCATGGCATGCTCTTCGAGGCGCATCTCGGCGTCGGCCAGCTCGTCCTGAAATTGCTGCCCCTGGCGCTGCCACTGGTCGCGTTGCGCCGTAAGCGAATTGAGCTGGGCCTGCAGCCGGTTGCGCGACTCGATCACGAACTTGATCTGCGCCTCGAGGCTGCCAATCTCGGAATTGGTCTGGTACAGGTGACCTTGCGCCTGGTGCATGCGGTCACCGGCTGCATAGTGCGCCTGACGCATGTGCTCGAGTTCAGTTTCGACATGGCGCAGCTTCGCAGTTTGCTCTTCCAGATCGAGTTGCGCCTTTTCGATATCGCGGAAAAATTTCTCCTGCTCGGCCTTCGCTTCGTTCTTGCGCAATAGCCACAACAGCTTTTGTTTTTCGTCTTGGTCGGCCTGCAGTTCGTGGAATTTCTGTGCGACCGCCGCCTGCACTTCCAGCTTTTCGAAATTGGTATTCAGTTCGCGCAGGATGTCTTCGACCCGGGTCAGGTTTTCGCGCGTATCGTGCAGCCGGTTTTCAGTTTCGCGGCGACGCTCCTTGTACTTGGACACGCCGGCAGCTTCTTCCAGGAAAATCCGCAGGTCTTCCGGGCGCGCTTCGATGATGCGCGAAATCATGCCTTGACCGATGATCGCATAAGCGCGCGGCCCCAGGCCGGTGCCGAGAAAGATGTCCTGGATATCCCGGCGGCGAACCGCCTGGTTGTTGATGTAGTAACTTGATGTGCCGTCGCGCGTCAGTACGCGCTTGACCGCGATTTCCGCATACTGGCTCCATTGGCCGGCGGCGCGGCCGTCGCTATTGTCGAACACCAGCTCGACCGAGGCGCGCCCGGCCGGCTTGCGGGCGGTGGAACCATTGAAGATCACGTCCTGCATCGATTCGCCGCGCAACTCGGACGCCTTCGACTCCCCCAACACCCAGCGCACCGCGTCCATGATGTTGGATTTGCCGCAGCCATTCGGCCCCACCACACCCACCAGCTGGCCCGGGACCTGGAAATTAGTAGGATCCACAAAAGACTTGAATCCCGATAATTTGATGGAATTTAGACGCACGTTATCGACTGTTCTACACTAAAGTAAGCATGCAACGGCCTTCGCCGCGCGAAAGGGCCTTATCATAACATTTCAAGTCTACGGTTCATTACTTTCAGCTCAGTAATCACGGGCAGATGGCATGAACGGTATAATGCCGCCTTTAGCGTTTTTGCATTCCGATCCACTCCCTCCGCGTCCGTCCAAGTGAATCCGCTCCTCGACAAGCTTCAACCCTATCCTTTCGAAAAGCTGCGGCTTTTGTTTTCCGGTATCACGCCAAATTCCGCCTATTCCCCGATCAGTCTCGGCATCGGCGAACCCAAGCATCCGACGCCGCCATTTATTCAAAAAGCGATAGCGGACAATTTGGGCGGACTAGCCAACTATCCGGCAACGGCCGGCTCCGATGCGTTGCGCGCCGCGGTTGCCGGCTGGCTGGAGCGGCGCTACGGTTTACCTCCATTTAACCCCGCGACGCAAATCCTGCCCGTTAACGGTTCCCGCGAAGCCTTGTTTGCGCTGGCACAAGCTGTAATTGATCCGAGCCGGGGTGACGCACTCGTGATGTGCCCGAATCCGTTCTATCAGATCTATGAAGGCGCCGCCTACCTGGCCGGCGCCCAGCCATATTTCGTCAATTCCGATCCGGGCCTCAACTTTGCACCGGACTATAAGAGCGTGCCTGCCGACGTGTGGCCACGCGTGCAGTTGCTTTATCTTTGCTCCCCAGGCAATCCGACCGGCGCCGTGCTGACGCTCGAAAACTGGAAGGAATTGTTTGAATTGTCCGATCGCTACGGCTTTGTGATCGCCGCCGACGAATGCTATTCCGAGATTTACTTCAAGGAAGACGCTCCGCTGGGCGGACTGGAAGCGGCACACAAGTTGGGCAGAACCGGCTATCCGCGCCTGATCGCTTTCTCCAGCCTGTCCAAGCGCTCCAACGTGCCGGGCATGCGCTCCGGCTTCGTCGCTGGCGACGCGGAAGTCATGAAGAAATTCCTGCTGTACCGCACCTATCATGGTGGCGCGATGAGCCCGCCGATCCAGGCCGCGTCCGTGGCAGCGTGGAACGACGAGCAGCACGTCGAGGAAAACCGCGCCAAATACATCGCCAAATTCAAACAGATCACGCCGATGCTGCAGGAAGCGCTTGACGTGCAGCTGCCCGACGCCGGTTTTTACCTGTGGGCGAAGGTCGACAAGCGCGTTGCCATTTCAGACACGGAATTCGCGAAGCGCCTCTATGCCGAATATAATGTGACCGTATTGCCGGGAAGCTATCTTGCGCGCGAAGCGCATGGCATCAACCCCGGCCAGAACCGTATCCGCATGGCATTGGTGGCTGAAGTGGAAGAATGCCTGGAAGCCGCCGGCCGCATCGTCGAATTCGCCAAGAAATTATCGTAATCCACCAACTTCAGAGCATTCAGATGACTCAACAACTCCAACAAATTATTGACCAGGCATGGGAAGACCGTGCCAATTTTTCGCCCAAGTCCGCCCCGGCAGAAGTGCGTGATGCGGTAGCACACGTGCTGGCCCAGCTCGATGCCGGCACGCTGCGCGTGGCGCAAAAAGATGGCGGCAACTGGACCGTCAACCAATGGGTCAAGAAGGCCGTGCTGCTGTCGTTCCGCCTGGAAGACAACGCGCCGATGCCGGCCGGCGGCAGCATGCAGTTCTACGACAAGGTGCCGACCAAGTTCGCCAGCTACACTGCCGAAGACTTCGCCAAGGGCGGCTTTCGCGTGGTGCCGCCGGCAGTGGCCCGGCGCGGCAGCTTCATCGCCAAGAACGTGGTGCTGATGCCGTCCTACGTGAACATCGGCGCCTACGTCGACGAAGGCACAATGGTCGACACCTGGGCCACCGTCGGCTCCTGCGCGCAGATCGGCAAGAACGTGCACCTGTCCGGCGGCGTCGGTATCGGCGGCGTGCTGGAACCGATGCAGGCCAATCCGACCATCATCGAAGACAACTGCTTCATCGGTGCCCGTTCCGAAATCGTGGAAGGCGTGATCGTCGAAGAGAACTCGGTGATCTCGATGGGCGTATATATCGGCCAGTCGACAAAAATCTACGATCGCGCCACCGGCGAAGTCAGCTATGGCCGTATTCCGGCCGGCTCGGTCGTCGTGTCGGGCAGCCTGCCTTCCGCCGACGGCAAGTACAGTCTGTACTGTGCGGTAATCGTCAAGCGCGTCGATGCCAAGACGCGCGCCAAGACCGGCATCAACGAACTGCTGCGCGAAGCGTAAGCTGTTCGCGTTATGGGCCCTGCCCCACTTCACGCCCCCGCGGGGCGTGAAGCGATGAGTCAAGAAACCCCACCGTCGCCCCGCCTTCCTGAGAAGGACGCTTTTACGTAGGAGAGCATCATGGCAATGGACCGTCTGTTCCAGCTGATGAAGGATAAAAAGGCATCGGATCTGTTCATGGCCGTGAACTCGCCGGTCCACATCAAGATCAACGGCCATCTGCTCCCCGTCAACCAGCAGAAGATGGACAACGCAACCATCAAAAACCTGCTGTCTGAAGTCGCTTCCGAATCACAGCTGCAGATACTGGAAACGCACAACGAGCTCAACATGGGCATCCCGGTTCCGGGGGTTGGCAGCTTCCGCTTGTCGGCATTCCGCCAGCGCGGTTCCGTATCTGCCGTATTTCGCTACATTCCCGGTGATATTCCGCGCCTGGCCGACCTCAACCTGCCGCCAGTACTGGCCGAGGTCATCATGGAAAAGCGCGGCCTGGTTCTGGTCGTGGGCGCGACGGGTTCCGGCAAATCGACCACGATCGCGGCCATGCTCGACCATCGCAATGCGAGCAAGACCGGTCACATCCTGACGCTGGAAGATCCGATCGAATTCCTGTTCACCAACAAAAAATCGATCGTGAACCAGCGCGAAATCGGGACCGATGCGGAAAGCCTGCAGATCGCGCTGAAAAATGCGCTGCGTCAGGCGCCGGACTGCATCCTGATTGGCGAGATCCGCGACAAGGAAACCATGAGTGCCGCGCTGGCCTATGCGCAGTCCGGCCACCTCGTCGTCGCCACGCTGCATGCGAACAACAGCTACCAGGCGCTCAATCGCATCATCAATTTCTATCCGATCGAAACCCGTACCTCGCTCCTGCCCGATCTCGCCGCGACCATCAAGGCGGTGATTTCGCAGCGCCTGGTGCAAACGAAGGATGGCGCCCGACGCGCAGCGATTGAAGTGCTGCTGAATACGCGCCATGTGGCCGAACTGATCGAGCAAGGCGATATCTCTCAGATCAAGGAAGCGATCGAGAAGAGCATGGCGCCCGGATCGCAGACTTTCGAACAGGCGCTGATGCAACTGATCCAGGACGATGTCGTCACGCAGGAAGAAGCCCTCGCCAACGCCGACTCGGCGAGCAACCTGTACTGGCTGATCAACAATGCGCAGGGCAAACAGGCGCAACCGGAACCCGAAGAAAAGAAAGACGAAGGCCCGACCTTCACCGAATTCACCCTGAACGTCTGACAGCATGACCGCACTCCTCTACGGCATCCCGAACTGCGACACCGTCAAAAAGGCAAGAACCTGGCTCGACCGCAACGGCATTGCCTACACCTTCCACGACTTCAAGAAGGCCGGGCTCAGCCGCGCGCAGATCGATACATGGCTGTCGGACGTTTCATGGGAAGTGCTGGTCAACCGCAAGGGAACGACGTGGCGCGCATTGAGCGACGAACGCAAGGCGGCGGTGGCCGATGCCGATAGCGCCGCCGACCTGATGCTGGAATCGCCGTCGGTGATCAAGCGCCCCGTGCTCGTGCTTGGAGGCAGCACGCATGTCGGATTTTCCGACGATGCCTACCAACAGATTTTCAACAAATAAGCCATGAGTAAAACGCTTGCCCTCACCGAAGAACTGATCGCCCTTTCCTCCGTGACGCCGGACGACAAGGGCTGTCAGCGCCGCATGATCGAACTATTGTCCCCCCTCGGATTTGAATGCGAGACCGTCGAGTCCGGCAGTGTGACCAACCTCTGGGCACGCAGGGGCACTGCGCAGCCGCTGGTCGTCTTCGCCGGGCATACCGATGTCGTGCCGACCGGCCCGCTCGATCAGTGGCACTCGGATCCGTTCTTGCCGACCCAGCGCGACGGCAAGCTGTACGGCCGCGGCGCGGCAGACATGAAGACGTCGATTGCCGCGATGGTTGTGGCTGTCGAAGAGTTCGTCGCGGCGCATCCGGACCACAAGGGCTCGATCGGCTTTCTGATCACAAGCGACGAGGAAGGCCCCGCCGTCGACGGCACCGTGGTGGTGTGCGACATGCTAAAGGAGCGCGGCGAGCAGCTCGATTACTGCATCGTCGGCGAACCCACGTCGACCGACCAGCTGGGAGACGTAATCAAGAACGGCCGCCGCGGCTCGATGTCCGGACGGTTGACCATCAAGGGCGTGCAGGGGCATATCGCCTATCCGCACATGGCGAAGAATCCGATCCATCTTGCCGCGCCCGCGCTGGCGGAGCTGGCGGCGGAGCATTGGGACGAAGGGAATGAATACTATTCGCCGACGTCCTGGCAGATGTCGAACATCCACGGCGGCACCGGCGCGACCAATGTCATTCCGGGCGAAGTCGTGGTCGACTTCAATTTCCGCTTTTCCACGGCAAGCACAGTCGAGGGCCTGCAGCAGCGGGTACACGCCATTCTGAACAAGTACGACTTCGACTACGACATCAAGTGGACCGTCGGCGGCCGTCCATTCCTCACGCCGCGCGGCGTGCTGTGCGACGCGATGACCCAGGCGATCAAGTCGGAAACCGGGATCGATGCCGATCTGTCGACTACCGGCGGCACTTCCGACGGACGCTTCATTGCCCAAATTTGTCCGCAGGTGATCGAATTCGGCCCGCCCAACGGCAGCATCCACAAGATCGACGAGCATATCGAGCTGCGCTTCATCGATCCGCTCAAGAACATCTACCGGCGCACCCTGGAAAACCTGCTGCGTTAACCTCCCGAATTCCCTGCACATGCACGAAGGGAATTCATCGCGACTTTCTCACAACCGTAATCCATGACACCAGAAAATTTTTCCACGATCCGCGACCTGCTGCGTTATGCGGTTACCCGCTTCAACAGCGCCCAGCTGTTCTTCGGCCACGGTAGCAGCAATGCATTCGATGAAGCCGCATACCTGATCCTGCACACGCTCAGGCTCCCCCTCGACAAGCTCGATCCCTTTCTCGATGCGCGCCTGCTGCCGGAAGAAGTCGCCGCCGTGCTCAAGGCGCTTGAGCGGCGCGCGAGCGAGCGCGTGCCGGCTGCCTACATCACGAACGAGGCGTGGCTTGGAGACTATCGCTTCTATGTCGACGAGCGCGTAATCGTGCCGCGTTCCTTCATTGCCGAACTGATTCCCGATCAGTTCGTGCCTTGGGTGGAAGATCCCAACGCCGTCGCCAACATCCTGGAATTGTGCACCGGCTCGGGCTGCCTGCCGGTCATGCTGGCCGACGCCTTCCCCAATGCGCATGTGGATGCAGTCGACATCTCGCCCGAGGCCCTGGCGGTAGCCCGGCGCAACGTGGACGACTATCACCTGCAGGACCGCATCACCCTGATCGAATCGGACCTGTACGCAAACGTCCCGAAAAAAAAATACGATTTGATCGTCACCAATCCGCCGTACGTCAACTCCGGTTCAATGAGCAAGCTGCCACAGGAATACCTAAACGAGCCGCAGATTGCGCTGGCCGGCGGTGCTGACGGCATGGATCTGGTACGCAGGATCGTGGCCGGTGCAGGAGAGCGGCTGACCGAGGATGGCGTACTGGTTGTGGAAATCGGCAATGAGCGGGAATTCGCGGAAGCGGCATTTTCCGACCTGGAGCTCACCTGGCTGTCGACCTCAGCCGGCGACGACATGGTGTTTCTAGTGACAGCTGACCAGCTGAAATAGCAATGATACGTTTTCAGCAAGTCAGCCTGATCCGCGGCATCAAGCCGCTGCTCGACAACGCCGACGTGACGCTCAACCCGGGCGAAAAAATCGGCCTGATCGGCGCCAACGGCGCCGGCAAGTCCAGCCTGTTCGCCCTGCTGCGCGGCGAGCTGCACGCCGACCAAGGAAGCGTCGACTTTCCATCGAAATGGCGCATGGCTTATGTGGCGCAGGAAACGCCTGCGCTTGACCGCCCGGCGCTGGAATATGCGATTGACGGCGATGCCGGTCTGCGCCGCTTACAGGCGGAACTGGCACAGCTGGAAGCCCTGCCCGATCATGCAGCCCATGGCACCCGCGTCGCGGAGCTTCACGCAGCGTTGGCGGATGCGGATGCCTACACGGTGCGCTCGCGCGCCGAACAGCTGCTGACCGGCCTGGGCTTCACGCAAGACCAGATGCAGCAGCCGGTCGCCAGTTTCTCCGGCGGCTGGCGCATGCGCCTCAACCTCGCCCAGGCGCTGATGTGCCCGTCCGACCTGCTGCTGCTGGACGAACCGACCAACCACCTCGATCTCGATGCCATCATCTGGCTTGAGGACTGGCTGAAACGTTATCCCGGCACACTGATTATCATTTCGCACGACCGCGATTTCCTTGACGGCGTGGTCAATGTGATCGTCCACATCGACGACCGCAAGCTCAAGCGCTATTCCGGCAACTACTCGGCCTTCGAACGCCAGCGCGCGGCGCAGATCGCGCTGACCCAGGCTTCCTACGAAAAGCAGGCCAGGCAGCGCGCCCACCTGCAATCCTTCATCGACCGCTTCAAGGCCAAGGCGACCAAGGCTCGCCAGGCGCAAAGCCGCATGAAGATGTTGGCGAAGATGGAGGAAATCGCACCGTTGCAAGCAGCCGCCGAATTCTCGTTCGAGTTCCGGGAACCGGTCAGCGCGCCGAACCCCTTGCTGGTGATGGAAGACGTCAACGCCGGCTACCACACCGAAGCCGGCGACAAGACCATTGTGTCGGGCATCACCTTCTCGCTGCAGACCGGCCAGCGCATTGGCCTGCTCGGCGTCAACGGCGCCGGCAAATCCACCCTGGTCAAGACTATCGCCGGCGAGCTGAAACCGCTGACCGGCGACGCGCGGCTTGGCAAAGGGCTGGTAATCGGCTATTTCGCGCAGCATCAGGTCGAAATGCTGCGGCATGACGAATCCCCCTTGTGGCACCTGATGCGTATTGCGCCCAACGTGCGCGAACAGGAGCTGCGCAATTTCCTCGGCGGCTTCAATTTTGGCGGCGACATGGTGACCAGCAAGATCGCACCGTTCTCCGGCGGCGAAAAGGCGCGCCTGGCGTTGGCGCTGATCGTCTGGCAGCGCCCCAACCTGCTGCTGCTGGACGAACCGACCAACCACCTCGACCTGGAAACGCGCGAGGCGCTCACCATGGCGCTGGCGCAGTTCGAGGGAACGCTGGTGCTGGTGTCGCACGACCGCCACCTGCTCCGCGCCACCACCGACCAGTTCATGATCGTGGCCGATGGCAAGCTGCAGCCGTTCGACGGCGACCTCGACGACTACCGTGACTGGCTGTTCAAGACCAAGCTCGGCAAAACGGATACCCCTTCTGCCGCTTCGGACCCATCCGAGAAGGCTTCCGCGGCAACGACGTCGGAGTCGCGCGAAGACCGCCAGGAGCGACGCCGCCAGGAAGCCGAGGAACGCCAGCGCCTGTCCGCGCTGAAGAAGCCGATCGAAGCACGCATCAAGCGACTTGACGAACAGATGGCGAAGCTCAACACACGCAAGGCCGAAGTCGATGCTCGGCTGGCCGATCCCGCCATCTATGACGACGCCAACAAGGACGAACTGAAGGCGCTGATCCTCGACCAGGCTTACCTGGCCAAGGAACTGGAACAGCTCGAAACAGAATGGCTGGAGCAGCAGGACGCGCTGGAACAGCTCACTACCTGAACTGCCGGGCAACAGCGATTTCACCGATTTCAAAGGGAGGCTGCATGAATCAACCGATCGACAAGCCGCTGCAAGGTGTTCGCGTACTGGACCTGACACGGCTGCTGCCCGGCCCGATGGCGACCCTGCATCTGGCCGACATGGGTGCCGACGTCATCAAGATCGAAGACCCGGGTGTCGGCGACTATGCGCGCACCATGGGTCCGGTGCGCCATGAAGTATCGCAGTTTTTCGTCGCGGTCAATCGTGGCAAGAAGTTCATGCGGCTCGACCTCAAGAACGCGGGACAGCGCGAAGAATTTCTCAAACTGGCCGAGGCTGCCGACGTCGTTGTCGAGAGCTTCCGGCCCGGCGTAATGGACAAGCTCGGCATCGGATGGGAGGTGCTGAAGCGCCGCAATCCGAGGCTCGTGATGTGCGCCATTTCCGGCTACGGGCAGGATGGGCCGCTGGCGCAGATGGCGGGCCATGACCTCAACTATGTCGGACTGGCCGGCATGCTGGAGCAGAATGTCGGGCCGGACGGCATCCCCGCCCTGTCCAACCTGCAGGTCGGCGATCTTCTGGGCGGCGCGCAGGCTGCGGTGCAAGGTATTCTCGCTGCCCTGATCGGCGTAAAGACAAACGGACGTGGGCGCTTCATCGACGTGTCGATGACCGATGCCGTATTCGCGCACAACATTATGCCGCTGGTCGCGGTCAACAACCACGGCCGGACTGCGCCGCCGGGGCACGACCTGCTGACTGGCGGCGTTCCCTGCTACAACGTCTATCGCGCCAGCGACAACCGTTTCATGGCGGTCGGCGCGCTCGAACTCAAGTTCTGGGAAGCCTGCTGCGACGTGCTGCAGCGCCCCGATCTGAAGGCACGCCACTGGAGCCTCGGGCAGGAGGTGGGCGGTGCCGACGCGATGGCGGTCAAGGCCGAGCTCGATGCGATCTTCGCGCAGCACAGTCTGGCGGCATGGACCGAAAAATTCTCCACCGCCGATTGCTGCGTAACGCCGGTCCTGCGCATGGACGAAGCCCTTATGCATCCGCTGTTCCAAGCGCGCGGCATGGCCGCGCAACAGACCCATGCGAGCGAAGGCAAATACTGGGCGACCGGGCCTGCGGTAAAGTTCAAGGAGTAGTCAAGCACCTATGGCTGCAACGCTCAATATCGTCGGCTGCGGCAAGCTTGGCCGGACCCTAGCGCGGCTGTGGACGGACCACTCCGTCCTGACCGTCCAGGACGTGCTGAACCAATCGCTGGAAAGCGCGCAGCAAGCAGTATCGTTCGTCGGCGCCGGACAGGCCGTGGCAGATTACGCCTCGCTGCGCCCTGCCGATATCTACATGATTGCGGCCACCGACGACCGGATCGTGCCTTGCTGCGAAGAGCTGGCGCGCGCCGGCAAACTCACGGCGCATACAGTGGTATTCCACTGCAGCGGCGCGCTGCCGTCTGGCGCACTGCAGGCCGCGCAGCAGGCAGGCGCGGCGGTCGCAAGCGTTCATCCGATCCGCAGCTTCGCAAGCCCGCAACAAGCGGCTGCCGACTTCGCTGGAACCTATTGCGGCGTGGAAGGCGATCCGCAAGCGCTCGCCACTCTGAACGAATCCTTCGCCGCCATCGGCGCGCGCATGGTGCCGATTCATGCCGACTGCAAGGTCATCTATCATGCAGCAGCGGTATTTGCGAGCAACTACCTGGTTACCCTGCTCGATGTCGCGCTGCAGGCTTATGCAAAATCAGGCGTGCCGCAGGACGTGGCCTTGCGCATGATGGAACCGCTGGTGCGAGGAACGCTGGACAACGTGTTCAATGTCGGAACGGTCAACGCGCTGACCGGGCCAATTGCACGCGGTGACATGGCAACGGCCGACAGGCAGGCGCGCGCCGTCGCCGAGTGGAACAAGAATCATGGGAAGCTATACGAACAGTTCGTCGAATTGACAAAGGCGCTTGCCGCACGGCGCCATTCAACCCAGACCTGAGTTCGCCCCGGCCAACCAACGTCGTTTGCCGTTTCGGATATCCTTGGTTAGAATCAAGCCAGAGACAGCTTTCCCCCTTCAGGAAAAGCCGGTTTCAACGTCGCTCGGACGGTTCCGGGCGCTTACGTAAAAATTCACATGACAACATCTCAAAGCCCGCGCCGCTTTGCGCGCATTGATCGTCTTCCCCCTTACGTTTTCAATATCACCGCCGAGCTGAAAATGGCGGCCCGTCGCCGCGGCGAGGATATCATCGACATGTCGATGGGTAATCCCGATGGCCCGACTCCGCCGCATATCGTCGATAAGCTGGTGGAAGTGGCCAAGCGGCCCGACACGCACGGTTACTCGGCTTCCAAGGGTATCCCGCGTTTGCGCCGCGCCATTGCGCGCTGGTACAAGACGCGCTACGACGTCGACTTCGACCCGGACAGCGAAGCGATCGTGACGATCGGCTCGAAGGAAGGCTTGGCGCACCTGATGCTCGCAACGCTGGAGCGCGGCGACACCGTGCTGGTGCCCAACCCCAGCTATCCGATCCACATCTACGGCGCGGTGATCGCCGGTGCCGATATCCGTTCGGTGCGCATGAGTCCCGGCGTCGATTTCTTTGCCGAGCTGGAGCGCGCCATCCGGGAAAGCTATCCGAAGCCCAAGATGATGATCTTCGGCTTTCCCTCCAATCCGACGGCGCAATGCGTGGAGCTCGATTTTTTCGAGCGCGTGGTCAAGCTGGCCAAGGAACACGACATTCTGGTCGTGCACGACCTGGCCTATGCCGACATCGTCTTCGACGGGTGGAAAGCGCCCTCCATCATGCAGGTACCGGGCGCGCGCGACGTCGCCGTGGAATTTTTCACGCTTTCGAAAAGTTATAACATGGCCGGCTGGCGCATCGGTTTCATGGTCGGTAACAAGGAACTGGTCGCCGCACTCGCGCGCATCAAGAGTTACCACGACTATGGCAGCTTTACCCCAGTCCAGGTCGCCGCGATCGCAGCGCTGGAAGGTGACCAGACGTGCGTGCAAGAGATCTGCGCGAAATATCAAAGCAGGCGCGACGTACTGGTCAAGGGCTTGCACGAAGCGGGTTGGAACGTGGACCTGCCGAAGGCCTCAATGTACATCTGGGCGCAGATTCCGGAACCGTACCGCCATCTCGGATCGCTGGAATTTGCGAAACAGCTGCTGGCAAAAGCGAAGGTCTGCGTTTCGCCAGGCGTCGGATTCGGTGAATATGGCGATGAGTATGTGCGCTTTGCGCTGATCGAAAACGAGGCACGCATCCGCCAGGCGATTCGCGGAATCAAGATCATGTTCCGTGAAGACGGGCTTGTCCGCCGCGATTGAGCGGTCGACGGCTGGCGCAATGCGAACGATTGCGCCAGCCAGTGTTCTATCGTTGTTTTGGCACGTAAATGTCGTGTCCGACTTCATCGATCTGCCGGCGCAGCGTGCGGCGGTCTTCCGGAGACATCCTTCCCTGCCGGCGCGCATTTTCCTGCGCGCTGGAGCCGCTGTCGCCCTGTGCAGTATAACCGCTGGTTTCAGGCAATCCCACGACCCTGCCGCGGCGCGGCTCCTGCTGGCGCTGCCCGGGCGGCTCCGGGTCTTGCAGATTGCGCTCGAGGACGGCATTCTGCAAGTAGGCGCGTTCGGTACGGCCGAACACGCCCGGGCCGGCAAGCACATTCGCCGTACCCGAAATCAATAACAGAAAGAAGCCAAAGTGAGTGAGCCGCATGTCTCGCCGCAAATTCATAAACTGCTTGCCCGCCGGTGCCGGAATCCATGTCCCTTGCTGCGTCTTGAGCTAGACTTCGCATAGCGGTTAAGCTTGAACAGTGATCCTAGTGTAGGTCGCATCATGCGATGCGATAACCTGATTAAGGTAAAGTTTGTAACTCTTTGTAATGCTTTTCATTAAGCAGATGAATCACCGACTTTCCGACGTTACCATAGCGCCATGAATACGACAAATCCGACAACAAACCATCCCGCCTCCAGCGGTCATCAGGCAAAAATCCTGGTGGTCGACGACGACCTGCGCCTGCGTGATCTGTTGCGCCGTTATCTGGCCGAACAAGGCTTTAACGTGGTGACTGCGGAAAATGCCCAAGCCATGAATAAGCTGTGGATCCGCGAGCGCTATGACTTGCTGGTGCTGGACCTGATGCTGCCCGGCGAAGACGGCCTGTCGATCTGCCGGCGCCTGCGCGGGGCCGGCGACCAGACACCGATCATCATGCTGACGGCCAAAGGGGAAGACGTCGACCGCATCGTCGGACTGGAGATGGGAGCCGACGACTACGTGCCGAAGCCGTTCAATCCGCGCGAACTGGTGGCGCGCATCAACGCGGTCCTGCGCCGCAAGGGACCGGATGAAATCCCGGGTGCGCCGTCGGAAACGCCGCAGACCTTCCGTTTTGGCGATTTCGTGCTCGATCTCGGCACCCGCACGCTCAAGCGCAACGACGACACCATTTCGCTCACCACCGGCGAATTCTCGGTGCTGAAAGTATTTGCACGACACGCACGCCAGCCGCTGTCGCGTGAAAAGCTGATGGAACTGGCACGCGGCCGCGAATACGAAGTGTTCGACCGCAGCCTGGACGTCCAGATTTCCCGCTTGCGCAAGCTGATCGAGCCGGATCCCTCCAATCCGATTTTCATTCAGACCGTGTGGGGACTCGGCTACGTATTCATTCCGGATGGCCAGCCGCGATAGAGGCATCCACCGCTTCGCATGAAGAAAATCCGAAACCGCCTCGGCTGGCTCAGGAGCGGTCTGTTCTGGCGGACCTTCATTTTGCTGGCGTTCCTGATTACGGCAAGCCTGTTGACGTGGGTGGCAAGCTTCCGTACGGTGGAACGCACGCCGCGCGCGCAGCAGATTGCGGCACAGGTGATCTCCATCGTAACCATCACGCGGGCGGCGCTGACCCACTCCGCACCGGATTTACGGCGCGAGCTCCTGTTCGACCTCGCCAGCAATGAAGGCATTCGCGTCTACCCCCTGGAAAAAAACGATGTGATCGAACCACCCGAGGACAGCGGCGTGCTTCCCGTGCTGGAGTCCGACGTCAAGGCCCGCCTAGGTAACGACACGAAATTCGCCGGCAAGGTCAACGATGTGGCCGGTTTCTGGATCAGCTTCAAGATCGATGACGATGAATACTGGCTGCGACTGGACCGCGAACGCATCGAGCGGGTATCGAACATCCAGTGGCTGGGCTGGGGCGCCATTTCCCTCGCACTAGCGCTGCTCGGCGCAGTCTTCATTTCGCGCCTGATCAATCAGCCGTTAGCGCGCCTGACCGATGCCACCCGCGCCATTGCCAAGGGCGTGCAGCCTGAGCCGCTGCCGGAAAAGGGCCCGACCGAGATCAGGGAAGCCAACCGCAGCTTCAACCAGATGGTGGCCGACCTGAAGCGACTGGAATCGGACCGTGCCATTATTCTTGCTGGTATTTCACATGACCTGCGCACCCCGCTCGCGCGCATGCAACTGGAACTGGAGCTGGCGAAGTTGAACGAAGATGCCCGCAACGGCATGCAATCCGACCTGGCGCAAATGGATTCGATCATTGGTCAGTTCCTCGAATATGCGAGGCCAAATGACAAGTCGCAGTACGCTTCGGTCGACCTGAGCGCGCTGCTGTCCAATTGCGCGCATGAGGCGGAACGCCTGCCGGACGTGCGGATCACGACCGATATCGCGAAAGGTGTAACGGTAATCGGCAACGCCACCGAACTGAAGCGCGTCGTCCACAACCTGATCGAGAATGCCCGCCGCTACGGCAAGAGCGCCGGCATCGATCTGGCCGAGATCGACATTGCCTGCCACGCAGAAAACGGGCAGGCGGTGATCGAGGTGGCAGACAATGGCTCGGGAGTGCCGGAATCCGAAATGGAGCGCCTGCTGCGGCCGTTTACGCGCATGGACATCGCACGAGGGCAAGCCAACGGTTCGGGATTGGGATTGGCCATCGTGGATCGCATCATCAAACGCCATCACGGCATGCTCAAGCTATCGAATCGCGCCAGCGGCGGATTGAAAATCAGGATTTCATTCGATTCGGCGACGGCGCGGGCATAACAATTTTTTACATAGTCTTTCTTTCCACGATATTTTTGATTCGTTACAGTTCTCTCGAGGTAAGGCTTCGGCCTGCCATTGGCAATGGACAAACACCAGGGAGCTGCAATGAAGAGAATATCGACATCCTTTCGCCATCTTGGCCTTCCAATGGCCCTTGGCCTCACCGGCCTGCTTTCCGCCTGCGGCGGCGGAGGGGACAGCACAGCAGCGCAGGGAACGCTGCAGGTCAAGCTGACCGATGCCCCGGCTTGCGGCTTCGACAACGTGTATGTGACGGTCTCCAAGGTCCGCGTCAATCAGAGTACGAGCGCCACTGAAGGCGACGGCGGCTGGCAAGATATCGTTCTGACCGCACCGAAGAAGATCGATCTGCTGACACTGACCAATGGCTTAACAACGGACCTCGGCATCAAGACCTTGCCGGCTGGCCGTTATACGCAGGTGCGCCTGGTACTGGAAAAAAATACCTCTGCACCGTCCGCCAATTCGGTCGTCGTAGGCGGACAAGCCAAGGCACTCTCCACACCGAGCGGGCAGACCAGCGGACTGAAGGTCAATATCAAGGACGGCGGATTCGAGGTAGCGGCCAACTCGACGGTGGACCTGATGCTCGATTTTGACGCCTGCAAATCCATCGTTGCCGAAGGCAACGGCAACTATTCTCTCAAGCCTGTCATTACGGCATTTCCGCTGCTTGCCGAAGCAGGAGTTACGGGCATCGCCGGCAGCGTCGCTGCTGGCCTGAGCGCCCCGCTCGTCACCGCGCAACAGAACGGTGTCGTGGTAAAGGCGACCGTGCCGACCGCGGACGGTAAGTTCGACCTGTCGCCACTGCCTGCTAGTTCGGCCTCATATGTGGTCGTCCTGACTGCAGACGGGCGCACGACCTCCGCCATCACGGGCGTTCCGGTGACTTCGGGCCAGAAAACCTCGATTGGCACGACGATCACCCCGACCGCTTCTGCGATGCGGACCATCAGCGGCACGTCAACGCCGGTCGCAGCGCAGGCGCTGGTGCGTGCCACGCAAAACTATTCGAACGGGACTGCGGTCGAGGTCGGCTTCAAGAATGCCGATGCGGGCACCGGCCAGTATTCCCTGTCGGTTCCGGTCGAAGCGCCGCTACTGGGCAGTTACAGCACCTCCGCGATCACTCTCGCACCCGATGCGCCTGCGACCGCCGGCAAGTACACGGTGGAGGCGTCTGCCACCGGCTATGCCTCCCAGGCTGCGAACGTTGACGTCAGCAGCGCCAATGCCACAGTGGATTTCCCGCTAGTGCCAGCACCCTGAATTGCCGCAGAAACGCTCTTTTGAGCCAAGCCTCCGCCTCCATGCGGAGGCTTTTTTTTCGGATGTCCCGACGCAGTCGAAAAAAAGCGAAATGCCTGCATTGTCCTAATGACATTAAAAAGCCACAGAAGAACGGCGCGCATCAATATAGAATATTGATTTTTGAACAATAATCACTATGGCAATGCGGCCGACGTCATTGATGCGGACCACATACCTATTCAGGGAGACAACATGCGACTCAGGAAAATCGCCCAACAAGCAAACTTGCTTGCGGCCATTGGCATGACGGTTCAACTTGCCGGTTGTGGTGGAGGAACCGACCACGCTATCGCCGAGGGCACGCTGCGCGTGTCGCTCGCCAATACCGGTTCAACTACGTGCGGCTACGATATGGTCCGCATCGCGGTGGATTCCGTCATGGTGAACCAGAATGCAAACGCGATCCCGGGTGACGCCGGCTGGCAACCGAGGGATGTGCCATTGGGGCTGCATCAGTCCAAGGACGTGAATCTGAGCGCGCAGAACAACAACGTTCCGCAGGAAGTCGTCACGATGTCAGTACCGGCTGGGCATTATGCGCAAGTACGCCTGTGGCTCGAGCAAAACAGTGCGCTTGTCGTGGCGCCCAGCTGGGTCATGAAGTCGGGAACCCAGATTGCACTCGATACGAGCAAGGCCGCCAGTATTCCGATTCCGTATGCATTCACTGTTCCGGCTAACGGACAAGTTGACCTCACCTTGAACTTCGACGTGTGCCAGTCCATTGTCGATACTGGCGGCATGTTCCAGCTGATATCGGCGCCGGTCATTAGCGCCACATCAACTGCGGGAACCTGACGGGTAGCCTTGCTGCGGCGGCTGGCAACAGCGCGCCGCACGTAATTTCGCTCAGTCAGGTTCGTGACTGGCAATATCGCCGGGCTTGAACAGCACCTCGCGCAGCTCGTGGTCCATCTTCGGATCGCGCCGCCTGATCCATTCCAGCACCATGGCGGCATGCTCCTTTTCCTCGTCGCGGTTGTGCTCGAGGATGCGTTTCAACTCCTGGTCGGCGGTCGCATCGATGCGCTGGTTGTACCAGTCGACCGCTTCGAGTTCTTCCATCAGGGAAGTAATTGCACGATGCATGTCCATGGTTGCCGCGGACAGTTTGTCGAGTGGTTCATGGAAGCCTTCACTTGCCATAGTTTCTCCTTGAGGTCATGTCGTCACAATGATGGAGATCATTGTGAAATCTGCACAAGGAAAGCTCAAATTGGCAGTTTCAATATTGAAGATAGACAAACACAATTCATGATTGCCCGAAAAGGCCGCCCCCAACCCGATTTCATGCTTGACGTTACAATAAGGCACGCAATAACAGTCCGATAACCTTGGGAGATTCCGGTGCTGAACTTCGATTTCTATAATCCGACCAACATTCTTTTCGGCAAGGGACGCATCGCCGATCTGGGCAAGGTGGTGCCGGTCAATGCGCGCGTGCTGGTACTGTACGGCGGCGGCAGTATCAAGAGCAACGGCGTGTTCGATGAAGTGATGACGGCATTGGCCGGACGCAGCGTCCATGAATTTTCCGGCATCGAGCCGAACCCGAGCTACGAAACGCTGATGCAGGCGGTCGAGCTGGTGCGCCGGGAAAAGCTGGACTTCCTGCTGGCCGTGGGCGGCGGTTCTGTCATCGATGGCACCAAGTTCGTGGCGGCGGCGGCCTGTTTCGATGGCGATCCCTGGGCGATACTGGAAAAGCGCGGCCGCAATATCACGCAGGCGCTGCCATTCGGCGCGATCCTGACGCTGCCGGCAACCGGCTCTGAAATGAACGACGGCTCGGTCATCACGCGCAAGGCACTGCAGGCGAAGATGGCATTTTCCAGCCGGCTGGTGTTCCCCAAGTTTTCCATCCTCGACCCGTCCAAAACCTTCACCTTGCCAGCAAGGCAGGTCGGCAACGGCGTGGTCGATGCATTTGCCCATGTGATGGAACAGTACATGACTTATCCGGTGAATTCGCCGGTGCAGGACCGTTTCGCCGAAGGCTTGCTGCAGACACTGATCGAGGAAGGCCCGAAGGCATTGGCCAATCCGCAAGACTATGACGTGCGCGCCAATATCATGTGGTGCGCAACACTTGCGCTGAACGGCCTGATTGGCGCCGGTGTGCCGCAGGACTGGGCCACGCACATGGTCGGCCATGAGCTGACCGCCTTGTACGGACTCGATCATGCGCAGACGCTGGCGATCGTGTTGCCGGGCATGCTACGCGTGCGCAAGGAAGGCAAGCGCGCAAAACTGCTGCAATACGCCGCGCGCGTGTGGAACATCAGCGAAGGCGATGAGGACGTCCGTATCGAACAGGCGATCCAACGCACCCAGGATTTCTTCGAGCAAATGGGCGTCAAAACCCGCCTCTCCGACTACCAGCTTGGCGCGCAAAACATCGAGGCGATCCTGAAACACCTGGAAAGCCACCGCATGGTGACGCTGGGCGAGCAGCGCGATGTGACGCTGGAAGTCAGCCGCAAGGTACTCGAACTGAGCGTGTAATCTGCTTCCGCCAAGCGTGAACTTCCTGCCAGACGGTCAATCTACTGTGTGATATGCACAAGGGCATAACGTGGCTTGATCGTCGGCATGGCTTCGTGTCCATGCATCACGTTCGCAGGAGGATTCATGAACCCCACACCCTCTTCCGGCAACACCGGGATCAACGCACCACCCCACCTGAAGCCGGGCGATGAAGCCGCGCCGGGCACGGTCGGCACCGGCGAAGATATCTGCCAGGATTGCTCAGGCACTGGAAAGCGAAAGGATGGCAGCGAGTGCCCGACCTGTGAAGGCACAGGCCGCATCGTCCAAGGAATTGGCGGCGGCTGAGTCCTGCGGATTCAGTTCATTTCATCGCGCCGGTAGATCAAGGCCACGGCTTCCGCCGCGATGCCCTCTTCCCGTCCGAGATAGCCGAGCTTCTCGTTGGTCTTCGCCTTGAGGTTGACCTGAGCCAGGGTGACATCGAGATCAGCGGCGACATTCGCGACCATTTGCGCGATATGCGGCGCCATTTTCGGCGCCTGCGCAATGATGGTGGCATCAACATTGCCGATCAGGTAGCCGGCGGCGGCGACGCGCTTGCACGCTTCGCGCAGCAGTACCCTGGAATCCGCCCCTGAAAATTGCGGGTCGGTATCAGGGAAATGCCGTCCGATGTCTCCCAGCCCGGCAGCGCCCAGGATCGCGTCGGTGATCGCATGCAGCAGCACGTCGGCATCCGAGTGCCCGAGCAAGCCGGCCCGATGGGGAATGGCGACGCCGCCGATGATCAGCTTGCGGCCCGGCACCAGCGCGTGGCAGTCGTACCCTTGTCCGATGCGGAACGGGGGCAGGTTCATGCGATTCCTTTCAAATACAGTTCGGCCAGCGCCACGTCATGCGGCAACGTGACCTTGAGATTGCGTGGGCTCCCTTCGACCAGCTTCGGCTGCAGGCCAAGCGCTTCGATCGCGCTTGCCTCGTCGGTGACGGCGTCCGCCTGTTCCAGCGCGCGCCGCAGCAATGCATAGCGAAACATCTGCGGCGTCTGCGCCGCCCACAAGTGTTCGCGCGAAACCGTCGCCTGCGCGCGGCGTTCGCCGTCGCCGCGCTTGAGCGTGTCGACCACCGGCAAGGCGAGCAGCCCGCCCACCGGATCATCGCGCAGTTCGCATACCAGCTTGCCGATCAACTCGCCGTTCAGCCCCGGTCTGGCGGCATCGTGCACCAGCACCCAGTCGTTCTCGCCGACCTGGCCACCGATGGCGCGCAAGCCATTCAGCACCGACTGATGCCGGGTCGCGCCGCCATGATAGATGACGGAGATGCGGTCGAACAGGTGGCTGGCGCCGGACAGCACATCGGCAATATAACCATCCTCGGGCGAGACAACGACATAGGTATGTGCAATTTCCGGCGTGGCGGCAAAGGTGTCCAGCACATGCCTGAGCATCGGCTTGCCTGCCAACGGCAGGTATTGCTTCGGGCAACCAGCGCTCATGCGCGCGCCGACGCCCGCGGCAGGGATGAGCGCGAAATAACGAGATGACATCATTGCGTTCCAATGAAAACCCCGTTCCGGCCGGGGCGAAGTGCTTGGTTTATAATCTCCGCATATTTTCTCACAGCCAAAGTGCGCTGAAATGCAGGCATTTCGGCACTTTTTGGCGAAACATGACATTTCAGATGTCCCGACTTGATGTCATTCGATCTAAAGAAATCCCTTCCCAAGCCCGGTAACCGATTTGCCCTGCCCGCTGTGCATGGCTCGGCCGACGCCTTCGTTCTGGCACAGGGCGCCATCGAACTGAAGGCGCAGAAGCGCATGCTGGCGGTGGTTGTCGCCAATGCCACCGATGCACAGCGCCTGCTCGACGAAATCCCGTGGTTCGGCGGCGAAGCCGAGTTGCGCTGCCACCTGTTGCCGGACTGGGAAACGCTGCCCTACGACGCCTTCTCGCCGCACCAGGACCTGGTATCGGAACGCCTGGCAACGCTGTATGAAGTGCAAAACGGCCAGTGCGACGTGCTGATCGTGCCAGCCACGACGGCCTTGTTGCGCATGGCGCAGCCCTCCTTCCTGGCCGCCCATACCTTTTATTTCAAGCAGGGCGAAACGCTGGACGAGGCGCGCCTGAAATCGCAGCTGACGCTGGCAGGCTATACCCATGTGTCTCAGGTGATGTCACCCGGCGAATACTCGGTGCGCGGCGGCCTGATCGACCTGTTTCCGATGGGTTCGGCGCTGCCTTACCGGCTCGACCTGTTCGGCGACACAATCGAGACGATCCGCACCTTCGATGCGGACACGCAGCGCTCGCTGTATCCGGTGCGCGAAGTGCGCCTGCTGCCGGGCCGCGAGTTCCCGATGGACGAAGCCTCGCGCACCGCCTTTCGCGGCCGCTGGCGCGAGGAATTCGAAGGCGATCCGTCCAAGTCGCCGATCTACAAAGACATCGGCAACGGCATCGCGTCCGCCGGCATCGAGTACTACCTGCCGCTGTTTTTCGATGAGACAGCAACGCTGTTCCAGTACCTACCGGACGATGCGACCTTCGCGCTGGTCGGCGATATCGACGGCGCGATCAAGCGCTTCTGGAGCGATACGCAGTCGCGCTACAAATTCCTGAAGGCCGACCGCGAGCGGCCGCTGCTGTCGCCGGAACGGCTGTTCCTGAAGGACGAGGATTTCTTCACGCTGGCCAAGCCGCACGGGCGCTGGGTAATCCAGGCAGGCGACACCGCCTCCGAGATTTCCGCGCCGATCCCCAATATCGCCGTCAACCGCCGTGTCGACGATCCGCTCACCAATCTGCGTTCCTACCTGCTGCAGACCGGCAAGCGCGTCATGATCTGCGCCGAGTCGAACGGCCGGCGCGAAACGCTGCAGCAGTACTTCAACGAATACAACCTGGCGCTCGCGCCGTGCGAAGGCTTTGCCGGCTTCGCCAGCGCTTCCGACAAGCTGATGCTGGGCGTGGCGCCCTTGCATGCCGGTTTCGAGCTTGGCTTCGATCACGGCAACCTCGCTTTCATCACCGAGACCGAGCTGTATGCCGGCTCCGGGCGCCGCGCAGGAAAACGCAAGCAGGAAGGC
Organism: Noviherbaspirillum autotrophicum; assembly: GCF_000818395.1. Lineage (GTDB taxonomy): Bacteria > Pseudomonadota > Gammaproteobacteria > Burkholderiales > Burkholderiaceae_D > Noviherbaspirillum > Noviherbaspirillum autotrophicum. The sequence goes on from NZ_JWJG01000028.1 coordinate 4,056,536, forward strand.
GCGACGCAGGTCGAATCGATGGTGCGCGACCTGTCGGAACTGAAGATCGGCGACCCGGTCGTGCATGTGAATCACGGCATTGGCCGCTACATGGGTCTGCTGAGCATGGACCTGGGCGAAGGCGAAACCGAATTCCTGCATCTCGAATACGCGAAAGACACCAAGCTGTACGTGCCGGTATCGCAGCTGCACGTGATCTCGCGCTACTCCGGCGCCTCGCCGGAAGACGCGCCGTTGCACGTGCTCGGCTCCGGCCAGTGGGAAAAGGCCAAGCGCAAGGCCGCGCAGCAGATCCGCGACACGGCGGCGGAACTGCTCAACCTGTATGCACGCCGCGCAGCGCGCCAGGGACATGCCTTCCAGTACTCGGCGCACGACTACGAAGCCTTCGCGGAAAGCTTCGGCTTCGAGGAAACGCCCGACCAGAGCGCAGCGATCAATGCTGTGATCAAGGATATGACCGGCGGCAAACCGATGGATCGGCTGATTTGCGGCGACGTCGGCTTCGGCAAGACCGAGGTCGCGCTGCGCGCCGCTTTTGTGGCCGTCATGGGCGGCAAGCAGGTCGCGATCCTGGCGCCGACCACGCTCTTGGCGGAACAGCATGCGCAAACCTTTGCCGACCGCTTTGCCGACTGGCCGGTGAAGATCGCAGAACTGTCGCGCTTTCGCACCGGGAAAGAGGTCACGGCGGCGATCAAGGGCATGGCCGAAGGCACGATCGATATCGTGATCGGCACCCACAAGCTGTTATCGAACGAGGTGAAATTCTCGCGCCTCGGCCTGGTCATCATTGATGAGGAACACCGTTTTGGCGTGCGGCAGAAGGAAGCGCTGAAAGCCCTGCGCGCCGAAGTCGATGTGCTGACGCTCACCGCGACGCCCATTCCACGCACGCTCGGCATGGCGCTGGAAGGCTTGCGCGACTTTTCGGTGATTGCCACCGCGCCGCAAAAGCGGCTGGCGATCAAGACCTTCGTGCGCAGCGAGAACGATTCGGTGATCCGCGAAGCCTGCCTGCGCGAACTGAAGCGCGGCGGCCAGGTGTACTTCCTGCACAACGAAGTCGAGACCATCCAGAACCGCATGGCGATGCTGGAAGAGCTGCTGCCGGAGGCGCGCATCGCGGTCGCGCACGGCCAGATGCACGAGCGCGACCTGGAAAAGGTGATGCGCGACTTCGTGGCGCAACGTTTCAATATCCTGTTGTGCACCACCATCATCGAAACCGGCATCGACGTGCCGACCGCGAACACCATCATCATGCACCGCGCCGACAAGTTCGGCCTGGCGCAATTGCACCAGTTGCGTGGCCGCGTCGGACGCTCGCACCACCAGGCGTATGCCTACCTGCTGGTGCATGACGTGCACGGCCTGACCAAGCAGGCGCAGCGCCGGCTGGACGCGATCCAGCAGATGGAGGAGCTGGGCAGCGGCTTCTACCTGGCGATGCACGACCTGGAAATCCGCGGCGCCGGCGAGGTGCTGGGCGAAAACCAGTCGGGCGAGATGATGGAAATCGGCTTCCAGCTCTACTCCGACATGCTCAATGAAGCGGTGCGCTCGCTCAAGAACGGCAAGGAACCAGACTTGGCCGCACCGCTGTCGACCACGACCGAGATCAACCTGCACGTGCCGGCGCTCTTGCCACAGGATTATTGCGGCGATGTGCACGAGCGGTTGTCGCTCTACAAGCGTTTGGCCAATTGCGACAGGCAGGAAGCGATCGACGACCTGCAGGAAGAATTGATCGACCGCTTCGGCAAGATGCCCGACCCGGCCAAGGCGCTAATCGAAACGCACCGGCTGCGGCTTGCCGCCACGCCGGTCGGAATTGTTAAAATCGATGCCCACGCCGAATTGGCGGTGCTGCACTTCCAGCCTAACCCGCCGATCGACGCGATGCGCATCATCGAGCTGATCCAGAAGAACCGCCACATCAAGCTGCATGGACAGGACAAGCTGCGCATCACGGCCAACATGCCGGATCTGGCAGCGCGCGTGTCGCAGGTGAAAGCGACCATTCGCTCGCTGGTCGGATAAGCGAACCATCGAATGGCATGGGGTGCATAGCGTCCCATGCGCCAATGTTTTTATTTTTTTCGAGACTGCGACAAGCAGCCAAGTAATGAATCTGATTCTCCAGGGCCTCGCCGCCGACCGCTCCACTATCGACCGCATCGCCACCATGGCGGATGCCCAGCGCATCGTCCAGCTCAACCCGGACGCCTATCGCTGCGAAGGCGTCGGGTATTCCGATGCATTGAAAACAAAGATCGACAGCGAATGCTTCGCCGCCCGGCTCGACTACGCATTTGTCGAAGCTGGCCGCAAGCTCGGCGACTTCAGCCTGGTCGCGATGGACATGGATTCGACGCTGATCACCATCGAATGCATCGACGAGATCGCAGACATGCAGGGCTTGAAACCGCAGGTTGCGGAAATTACGGAAGCGGCGATGCGCGGCGAAATCGAATTCCGCGAAAGCCTGACGCGCCGCGTATCGCTCTTGAAGGGGCTTGATGCGAGCGCATTGCAGCGCGTCTACGAAGAACGGCTGAAGCTTTCCCCGGGCGCGGAAAAGATGCTCGCCGCTGTGCAGGCGGCGGGGCTGAAAACCCTGCTGGTGTCCGGCGGTTTCACCTTCTTCACCGACCGCATGAAAACCCGCCTTGGCCTCGACTATACGCACTCAAACGAACTTGAAATCGTCGACGGCAAGCTGACTGGCAAGGTTGTCGGCAGCATCGTCGATGCCGATGAAAAAAAGAATACCGTCGAACGCGTGTGCCGCGAGCTTGATATATCGCCGAAGGAAGCAATCGTAATGGGCGACGGTGCCAACGATTTGAAAATGATGGGCATTTCCGGCATGTCCGTTGCGTTCCGCGCCAAGCCGGTTGTGCGGGCACAAGCAGATGTCGCCTTGAATTTTGTAGGATTGGACGGCATTTTGCCTTTGTTCGATTAACTCCCTCCAGGGAAACACCATGACCCAGGAACTCGTATTCGATGAAAAGTTGCAGTCCGCCAAGAACCTCGCCTGGTGGTTATACATCGGCCACGGTGCGAGCTTCCTGTTTTCGCTGGGCGCGTTTTCCTGGATTCCACTAATCATTAATTACATCAAGCGCGACGAAGCCCTCGGCACCTTCGTCTACACCCATCACAGCTGGCAAATCCGCTCGTTCTGGTGGTTTTTCTTTTGGATGGTGATCAGCGTGGCGCTCGCGTTTACCATCATCGGCATACCGCTCGCCTGGCTCATCGGCACGGTGGCATGGGTATGGAAAGCGTACCGCCTGCTCAAGGGCATTCTGGACCTTAACGATAACAAGGCAATGCCGGTTTGATGGCGCAGTATTTTGTTGCGCCACGGCATAACCTGTTCCTTGCCTCTTCCAAACCTGTGGCCAGTAAAAATGATGGCCAGGTTTCACTCCTTTCCAGACATTACCCGGCTGCCTATCAGGTTCGGGAATGCCGAGCCTGTCCTCGTATTTATTTCTAGGCATCAAGATTTCTTCGGTGTACTCTTTAAGCATTAATCGGTCAGTGATTGCCCTCGGCAACTGATACCGGCCGCGCCAAGAGCATGTAAAACATGCCGCAGGAGGGAGAACCATGCAACTGAGTACATTTTCATTCGATGCCGTGCGCGGCTGGTCGGTGTCCGCGTTTCCGCCGCTCGACTCCGAACGCACGCTCATCATGGTCTACGCGGCACCCGACTACCTCAACACTCCCCAGCCTATTTCGGAACTGTGCCGCGCCTATCCGCGTGCGCGGCTGATCGGTTGTTCCACGGCTGGCGAGATCGCCGGCCCGGCGGTCAACGACGGCAGTCTTTCCGTTGCGGTAATGCGGTTCGAGCACAGCGATGTCACCGCAGTCTCCGCCCAAATCAGGCATGCGTCCGATTCGCACGACGCCGGCACACTACTGGCCGGTCAACTCCGGCGCGCCGGCTTGCGCAGCGTCTTTGTCCTGTCCGACGGCTTGCACGTCAACGGCAGCGAGCTGGTGAAGGGATTGGCGTCGGCCTTGCCGGTCGATGTCACGGTCACTGGCGGCTTGGCGGCAGACGGCGACCGCTTTCAGCGTACATGGGTCATCCGTGACGGAAAGCCGGAGAGCGGGATCATTACCGCGGTCGGCCTGTACGGCGAGCGGCTCCGCATAACCCACGGCTCGCGCGGCGGCTGGGACAGCTTCGGCCCCGAACGACGCATCACGCGATCCAGCGGCAACATCCTGTACGAACTCGACGGCAAACCGGCGCTTGCGCTCTACAAGGAATATCTCGGCGAACGGGCATCCGGCTTGCCCGCCACCGGCCTGCTGTTTCCGCTGTCGATACGCAAGCAAGCCGGCGAATCGCGGCAGGTAGTCAGAACCATCCTCAGCATCGACGAATCCACCCAGGCGCTGATCTTTGCCGGCGACGTGCCGAAGGGCTATCTGGCGCAGCTCATGCGCGCCAATTTCGACAGGCTGCTCAATGGCGCAAGCCTTGCCGCAGGCCAGGCGAAGGGTGAGGACAAGGCGATCGGCCCGGTGCTTGCAGTCGCCATCAGCTGCGTCGGCCGCCGGCTGGTGCTGGGCGAACGCATCGAGGAAGAAACCGAAAGCACGCTGGAAAATTTGCCGCCCGCGACGCAGCAGGTCGGTTTCTATTCCTACGGCGAAATATCCCCGTACACGAACGGCAGCTGCGACCTGCACAACCAGACCATGACCTTGACGACGTTTTCCGAGTTCTAGACCCGTGCCTCCCAACCATAATCTGCTGCTGCGCCAACTGAAAAAACTCGGCATCGATGTTGCCGAAGGCCCGAACTCGCGGGAACAGTGGCTGCAATTTCTAGATCGCGTCAACCGCGCCTATACGGAAGCAGACCAGGAACGCTATCTGATGGAGCGTTCGCAGGAAATTTCTTCCCGCGAAATGCAGGAGCTATACACCCGGCTGGAGGAGGCGCAGCGCATCGCAGGATTGGGGAACTGGTCGTTCAACCATCTGGATCACAACGGGCATTGGTCGGAGGAGTGCTTCCGCATATTCGATTTCGATCCATCCTCGCCGCCGCCCAGCTTCCGCCATATTCTGCAAAGAGTGCAGAAAAGAGACCGCCGGCGTCTGAAACAGGCGTTTCAGGCTGCGCTGCGCAAAGGGCAAGGCTGCGAGATCGAATTCCGCCTGCGCCGGCCGAATGGCGCTACGCGCTGGGTACGCATGCTCGTCAAGCCGGTCGACAATGACGATGGCACGATCGCGCGCCTGCACGGCACGATGATGGATATTACCGTGCGCAAGCATAGCGAGATCCGCCAGGCGTTAAAGCACGCGATCACTCGCGCCGTGGCGGAATCCGTGTCGATCGACGATACCATGCCGCAGATCATCCAGATCGTCTGCGAGACGGTCGGCTGGGCGGGCGGCACGTTATGGATGTTCAATCGCCCGGAAAATTCATGCGAGCGCATCCATTCCTGGTCCGTGCCCGATTCGCGCGTGCGGCAATTTTTCGACGGCACGCCGTGCACTCTCGCCCTGCCGGCGCGCGACAACCTGATTGGCCAGGTCATCGATTCGGGCCAACCGGTGTGGATCGGCGACGTTGGCCGCATACCCGACGCCCCGATCACCGCGGCGCAACTCGGCGCGGGCCTGCGCGCGGCATTTGCCTTCCCGATCCTGAATGGAGGCGAGCTGCTTGGGGTGGCCGAATTCTTCGGCAGGCGGCCGCAGGAAGCCGATGACGAAATACTGCAAAGCGCGGCATCGATCGGACGTCATATCAGCCAGGTCCTGCAGCGCAGGCAGGCCGAACATGCCTTGCGCGAGAGCGAAGCCCATTTCCGCGCGCTGGTGGAGCAGGCAAGCGACAGCTTCTATGTGCACGACAGCACGGGCCGCCTGATCGACGTCAACCAGCATGCATGCGACAGCCTCGGCTACAGCCGCGCCGAACTGCTGTCGATGACCATGATGGAGATTGACGTCGACCTTTCCCTGGACGATTTGCGCCACCTGCAGGCACGCACCATCGAAGGTGCTGCGCTTGCCGTCGAGAGCCGCCATCGGCGCAAGAACGGCTCCACCTTTCCGGTCGAGATCCGCATGGGCCCGATCCGCATCGGCGGCAAGGAGCACCTGCTGTCGCTGGCGCGCGACGTTACCGAGCGCAAGTCCTTGCAGCAGCATATCGAGCATCTCGCCTACCATGATGCGCTCACCGCCCTGCCCAACCGCGCGATGTTCAACCGCCACCTGCGCCACGCCATCGCACAGGCGCAGCGATACAACAAGCGGCTGGCGGTGCTGTTCGTCGATCTCGACCGCTTCAAAAACATCAACGACACGCTGGGCCATGAAGCCGGCGACCGCCTGCTGCAGGAAATGGCGCATCGCATCGGATCATGCCTGCGCAGCGGCGACGTAGTCGCCCACCTGGGCAACGCGGAAAGCCTGGTGGCGCGGCTGGGCGGCGACGAATTCGTCGTGCTGGTCGAGGAAGTGACGGATAGCAGCCAGGCCAGCCAGATCGCCCACCGGATCCTGGCGGCGACCGTCAGGGAATACCAGCTCGACGGACAGCTGGTCCATATGACGGCGAGCATTGGCATCAGCTTGTTCCCGGAGGACGGACGCAACGAATATGCGCTGATGAAGCATGCGGATATCGCGATGTACCGTGCCAAGGAAAGCGGCAAGAATACGTTCCAGTTTTACTCAGCCCAGATGGATGCCCATTCGGCCAAGCTGCTGGCGCTCGAATCGGGCCTGCGCCGGGCTATCGAGCGCGACGAATTGACGCTGCACTATCAGCCAAGGGTGGATGCCCATACCGGGCGCATCACAGGGGCCGAGGCGCTGGTACGCTGGCGCCACCCCGACCTGGGGCTGGTGGCGCCGGCGCACTTCATTCCGCTGGCTGAAGAGACTGGCCTGATCGTGCCGCTGTCGAAATGGGTGCTGCGGCAAGCCTGCATGCAGCATTCCCAGTGGCGGCGGCAGGGGCTGCCGCCCTTGCGCGTTTCGGTCAATCTGTCGGCACGCCAGTTTACCGACGATAACCTTTCTGGCGAGACAGCAAGGACGCTGCATGAGTGCGGCATGGATCCTTCCCTGCTTGAGCTCGAAATTACCGAGAGCATGATGATGTACAACACCGACCGGACTATCCAGGTACTGTCGGAATTGCGCATGATGGGCATCGCCATCGCTATCGATGATTTCGGAATCGGCTATTCTTCCCTGTCGCATCTGAAGCAGTTCCCGATCGACATCATCAAGATGGACCGCGCGTTCATCAAGGATATTCCCAACGACTTTTCGGATGCGGCCATTGCCGATGCAATCATTGCAATGAGCAAGCGCCTCAACATGACGATCGTCGCCGAGGGCGTGGAATCGCTTGCGCAACTCGAATTCCTGCGCGAACGCGGCTGCGATGAAATACAAGGGTACTATTTCAGCAAGCCATTGCCCGCCGACGAATTCGTCCAGTTCGCATTCTCCAACTTGGGTATTTCGCAGCGCGTCCAGGCTTAGGCACATCGATTGCTTGGCTAAAAGGCTTCTTCGCCCCTCACCCTGCCAATGGAGGATGCCAGCATGAAATCGATTACCCGTTCCGTCGCCAATACGCTTTCGCCATCCATCACCAACATGATCCGCATGGACCATACCCATGTCCTGGCCACGTTTCATGAGTATGAAATGGATACAAGCCCGCAGAAAAAAAAGACATTGGCCGACTCGGTCTGCCTGGCCCTGGAAATTCATGCGCAGCTGGAGGAAGAAATTTTTTACCCCGCCATGCGCGAGCTTGCCGCCGACACGGCTGTCGTACAAAAAAGCATTCCTGAACATAACGAAATGCGCCGCCTGATTGCCGAACTGCGCCACATGGAGCCGACCGATCCGTCATACGACAAGATATTCCTCGAGTTGATGCGCGATGTGATGCACCACGTTGCGGATGAAGAAACGTCGCTGCTGCCGGATGCGGAACGGCTACTTGCGGACCGGCTAGGCGAACTTGGCATGCGCATGACCAAGCGCCGGCTGCAATTGGCGGCGCCCCATGCAGGCGAACTGGCGCGCGGCGCCATGCGCACATTTCCTACCACCTCCGTGGTCGTGGCGGCAGGTGCGCTGCTGGCCGGAACATATCTGGCGCGCCGGACGTTTGCCCGGCATGCGTGATGTAACAGCCAAAAACCTTATCCATTCACTCCACTGGGGGTAACGCTCATGCAGATTCCCGGTCTTCGGGGGCTTTCGCCCCTCGTACTCGTCAAGAAATCCGTCAAGGCATTTTCCGATGACGACATGTCGACTTATGCGGCAGCGCTTTCCTACCAGGTCTTGTTTTCGCTGTTTCCCTTCCTGCTGTTCCTGATCGCGCTGCTCGGATTCTTTAATCTGTCCGACTTCTTCGAGTGGCTGCGGCAGCAGGCACAGGTCTTTTTGCCGGAGCAGGCAATGCAGCAGGTCAACAAGGTGATCCACGAGCTCAAGCAGCCGAAAGGCGGCCTGATGTCGGTCGGGGCGATCATCGCACTCTGGACCGCCTCGGCCGGAGTGCGGGCCACGATGAACGCCTTGAACACGGCTTATGACGTGGAAGAAGGCCGCCCGGCATGGAAGCTTTACCCGCTCTCGGTGCTGTATACGATCGGACTTGCAGCCATGCTGATCGTCGCCGCCACCTTGTTCGTGATCGGGCCGCAGGCGGTGCAATGGGTGGCCAGCAAAATAGGCCTGGAACAGATTTTCGTCCTGTTATGGACTTGGCTGCGCTGGCCGGTTGTCCTGTTCCTGTTCACCCTGGCGATTGCCGTGGTCTATTACGTTGCTCCCGATGTCGAGCAGGACTTCCGCTTCATCACCCCTGGCGCGGCACTGGCCGTCATCGTGTGGATTGCGGCGTCGCTCGGGTTTAATCTCTACGTGCGCAGTTTTGCCGATTACAACGCGACCTATGGAAGTGTGGGCGCGATCATCGTGATGCTGCTGTACTTTTACATTTCGGCCGCGGTGTTGCTGTTCGGCGCCGAGATCAATGCGGTGATCGAACATCATTCGCCATCAGGGAAAGACCCCGGCGAAAAGAAACTGCATTAATAGTGACGCATCGTCAGGCGGCCCGCAGGGCCGCAAATGCCTGTTCGATATCCGCGATCAAATCCTGCGGGTCTTCCAGGCCGATATTGAAGCGCACCAGTTGCCCCTGATCGCGCCAGCTCGCGCGCATGGACTGTATGCGATACGGCACACACAGGCTGTTGGCACCGCCCCAGCTGTAGCCGATCTTGAATAGCCGGAGGCTGTCGATGAAGCGGTCGGTTTGGTCCTCGCCATAGCGCGCGTCGAACAGCACCGAAAACAGCCCGCCCGCACCAGTGAAGTCGCGCTTCCAGGTTTCATGCCCGGGGCAATCTGCGAAAGCCGGATGCAGGACTTTGGCGATTTCCGGCCGCGCCTTGAGCCAGGCAGCAACCGTGCGCGCAGCGGCATCGTGCGCGTCGAAACGCAGCTTCATGGTCGGCAGGCTGCGCAGCACGAGATAGCAGTCGTCCATGCCGACGCCATACCCCAGGCGCATATGCGCCATCTCGATACGATGGATCAACTCCTTGTCGCGCGTAATGACTGCTCCCATCAAGACATCGGAGCCGCCCGACTGGTACTTGGTCAGCGCCTGCATCACGATATCGACTCCATGCTCGAATGCCCGAAACGCAATGCCCGCTGACCAGGTATTGTCGATCGCCACATAGACCTTCTGCGTGCCCGTGCTCTTGCGCTTTGCGGCGCGGCAGATGGCGGGGATGTCGGGCACTTCCATCGATACCGAGCCCGGTGCTTCGGTCCAGATCAGCCGGGTATTGGCTTGGATCAGGTCGGCAATCCCCTCTCCAATCAGCGGATCGTAGAAACGCGCGCTGATGCCGAAATCGCGCGCCAGCCAATTGCCCAGCTCGCGGTTCGGGTTGTACACGTTATCCGGGATTAGCACATCGTCACCGCTTCGCAGCAGAGCAAGGTCGACCATCGAGATCGCCGCCAGCCCGCTCGGCGCCAGCAAGCAATGCTCGCCGCCCTCTATCTGCGCAAGGCGCGCTTCGAGGGTGAACGACGTCGGCGTGCCATGCAAGCCATAAGTGTAGGAATTCTTGTCCTGCCAGTTACGCGAACGCACGGCGGCGACGTTCTTGAACAGGACGGTGGAGGCATGATGAATCGCCGTCGGAAAAGCACCAAACCCATCCGGCGCCTTGTAGTCGCTGTGAATGAGCGTGGTCTGAAGCGATTTGCGATCCGTCATGCGACCTCCCGATCAGGACTCAGCCCACAAATCGTAGGCGTCGGCGGCGGCCACCCTGACGTCGACGAATTCACCGACGTGCAGCTTCCTGTGCGGCTCGAACGGTGGCTTGACATACACTACACCATCGATTTCCGGCGCATCAGCGGAAGAACGCGCGACGGCGCCGCCAGTCCTCTCCACTTCGTCGATCAGCACGCGGATAGTCTTGCCGACTTTCGCCTGCAAGCGCTTCTTGGAAATCCCTTCCTGCAGCGCCATCACGCGGTCGCGCCGTTTGTCGCGCACCTCTTCGGGCACCGGATCCGGCAATTCGTTCGCTGTCGCACCCTCCACCGGCGAATAGGAAAAACAGCCGAGCCGGTCGATCTCGGCTTCCTTCAGGAAGTCGAGCAGATACTCGAACTCCTGCTCCGTCTCTCCGGGGAATCCGGCGATGAAGGTCGAGCGGATTGTCAGATCCGGGCACATCTTGCGCCACGCCTGGATGCGCTCAATATTCTTTTCACCGTTGGCCGGACGTTTCATGCGCTTCAACACATCCGGGTGCGCGTGCTGCAGCGGCACATCGAGATAAGGCAAGACCCTGCCCTGCGCCATGAGCGGGATGATGTCATCAACATGCGGATACGGATAAACGTAATGCAGGCGCACCCAGGCATCGTATTGTGCGGCCAGCTCGCCCAAGGCAGTGACCAGCTGCGTCATATGCGTCTTGACCGGCTTGCCATTCCAGAAGCCGGTACGGAACTTCACGTCGACGCCGTACGCGCTGGTGTCCTGTGAAATCACCAGCAATTCCTTGACGCCGGCCTTGAACAGGTTTTCCGCCTCCAGCATCACATCGGCCACCGGGCGCGACACCAGGTCGCCACGCATCGACGGGATGATGCAGAAGCTGCAGCGATGATTGCAGCCCTCTGAAATCTTGAGGTAGGCATAGTGTTTCGGCGTTAGCTTGATACCTTGCGGCGGCACCAGGTCGACAAACGGGTCGTGCGGCTTGGGCAAATGCTGGTGCACGGCGCTCATCACTTCGCCAAGCGCATGCGGCCCCGTCACTGCCAGCACCTTTGGATGGACGCTCTGGACGATGTCCTTGCCGGCGGCATCCTTTTTCGCGCCCAGGCAACCGGTGACGATCACCTTGCCGTTTTCGTGCAGCGCTTCGCCGATTGCATCGAGCGACTCCTGCACGGCAGCATCGATGAAACCGCAGGTGTTGACGATCACCAGGTCGGCGCCGTCGTACGACTTCGCCGTCTCATAGCCTTCGGCGCGCAGCTGGGTGATGATTTGTTCCGAATCGACCAGGGCCTTGGGACAGCCGAGCGACACGAAACCGACTTTGGGAGAGGAATCGGACATAACAAAAAAGGGTACAAAGCGAATCCGCTATTGTACCCTTTCAAGCCGCCGTTCTTGCCTGCAGAGGCAAGAGTTACTTTAATGCGTTGACTATTTCTTATCCTTGTCGGTCATGCCGGGAAACGGGAAATTTCCCGGAAAACCGCCAAACATGTTCTTGGTCTGGTTTTGCATCTGTTCCTGCATCTGCATGAACAGGTTCTTGCTCTGCTCGATGTAGTTGCTCATCATCCCCTGCATCATCGGTCCCTGTACATTCATGAACTGGGTCCACATTTCCTGGCTAAACGGCTTGCCCTCGTAAAACCCCTTGGAGGTTTCAGCCAGCTTGTTCTGGATATCGATGAAGGCCTGGATGTTCTTCTCGAGATAGGAACCCATCATCCCCTGCATCGCGTGACCGTAGTAGCGGATGATCTGCGACAGCGCGCTGCTGGAAAACATCGGCGTACCGTTCGCCTCTTCTTCCAGGATGATCTGCAACAGGATGCTGCGGGTCAGGTCCTCTTCAGTCTTGGCATCGACGACGGTGAATTCCTCATTGTCGAGCACCAGTTGCTTCACATCGGAAAGCGTAATGTAGGAACTGGTCTGGGTGTCGTAAAGGCGGCGGTTCGGATACTTCTTGATCAAGCGCTCGGTAGCCTTTTTTGCACTATTCATCGAATTTCCAGTGTTTTGCGTTGCAACGCATTTATGCCGTTTTATAAAAAGCGAACAAGCGTTCGCCTCTGTCTCATTTAATTATAGTGCGAAAAAACAAAGATTTACGCAACTATTGCCAGATAATTATAGGCTTATTGCAACGCAATTGAGAACAACTTTATTTCTTTTTGACAATACCGACGCATCGACTCCGACACGCCGGCAAAATGCACCTTATCAATCCGGCGCGCTACTTACTCTGCCTTGACTTTCACGTAACGGCCGGGCGCGGGTTCGATCACCTTGTACTTGGCGCTGCCATACTTGGGCGCCTTCACTTGCCCGCCCGCGTTCTTTTCGAGGAATTTCGACCATTCGGGCCACCAGCTTCCCGTATGCTCGGTCGCGCCTTGCAACCACGTGCCCGCATCAGCCGCCGGCTTGTCATTGCTCCAGTAGCTGCGCTTCTTCTTGGCCGGTGGATTGATCACGCCCGCGATATGGCCGGAGGCGCCGAGCACGAAGCGGTTATTGCCGCGCTTCTTGGAATTCAACAGATTGGTCGATTCATAGGCGGCGGTCCATGGCACGATGTGATCTTCCCGCGAACCATAGATGAAGGCCGGAACATCGATAGCGCCGAGATCGACCGGAGTGCCGGCCACCGCGAGCTTGCCCGGCACTTTCAGGCTGTTTTCAAGATAGAGATTGCGCAGGTACCAGCAGAACATCGGTCCTGGAAGATTGGTGGCATCCGCATTCCAGTACAGGAGGTCGAACGGCGGCGGGTCCTCGCCTTTCAGGTAGTTCGACTTCACGTAATTCCAGACCAGATCGTTCGGACGCAGGCTGGAAAATGCGGACGTAAAATCGCGCCCGGGCATCAAGCCGCCATTGCCGATGGTCTTTTCGCGCAACGCCACCTGTGCTTCATCGATAAATACGTCGATGACACCGGTTTCAGAGAAGTCCAGCAGCGTCGTCAGCAAAGTGACGCTGGACACCGGTTTTTCGCCGCGCGCGAACAGCAATGCCAGCGCCGTCGACAGGATCGTTCCGCCGACGCAGAAGCCGAGCGCATTGATTTGCTCCTGTTTGGAAATGTCACGCACGACGTTAATCGCCTCAATCGCGCCTTGTTCGATATAGTCGTCCCAGGTCGCATTGGCCAGCGAGGCATCCGGATTGCGCCATGAAACCAGGAATACCGTATGGCCTTCGCTGACGGCATACCGCACCAGCGAATTCTCCGGCTGCAGGTCGAGAATGTAGTACTTGTTGATACACGGCGGCACCAGCAGCAGCGGCCGCTCGAACACGGTTTTTGTCAGCGGCTTGTACTGGATGAGCTGGAAAAATGCGTTTTCGAATACGACTGCGCCTTCGGTGTTGGCCACGTTGCGCCCGACTTCGAACGCAGACTCATCGGACTGCGAGATGTGGCCTTTTTGTAAGTCTTCGATCATGTGGGAAATGCCTTTCATCAGGCTCTCTCCCTTGGTTTCGATCAGTTTTTGCTGCACTTCCGGATTGGTCGCGAGGAAGTTGGCCGGCGACATAGCGTCGACTAATTGCTGAACCGCGAAACGGATTTTCTGTTTTGCGCGCGGCGTTGCTTCCACTGCGTTCGCCATCGCCATCAGAAAGCGCGAATTAAGCAGATAAGTGGCGGCATTGAAAGCGAACATCGGATTCGACTGCCATTCCGGTCCGGCAAAACGCCGGTCGGCAATGGCTGGCGTCTTGGAGCTCAGCATCTCCTGCCACAGCGAGGACAATTGCTGCATGTAGTCGTTCTGCAGCTGCACCACCGTGGAAGGGTCGATGGTTGCGCCGAATTCCTTCATCGTTGCGGTAATCGGCTTCGTATCGATTTGCTGTGTTTTCAGCCAGGATTGCCATACGTTTGGATCGAACTTGGGCATCCACGGGGCGAAATCGGTTTGCGGGGTGAACATGTTCATGCGTGCATCTCTAGGTTCTGACGTGTCGTTGAAGTTCGGATGTTGTACTTAACCTTCGGTTAGATCGTTGCCATCGCCGGACTTAACTTGTTTTTGTGATGTCTGTTACCGCGCAATTCTCCTTGCCGGCCACGATCTTTCTGCTGTACGTCTTGTGTCTCCCCAGCTACCCATTTTAACTTGCGCCATACGCGCTAACGCACACCCCGCCACAAGGAAATCGAAAATATTCCTGCATAACGACTGGCATTATGCATTCGATATTTCCCTTAAGAAAGGTTATGGAAAGAGATAGAAATAAATTGAAATGGGCGACCAAATCTTCCCCCATGAGAGAAGACAATTACTTGAGCCAAATCAACGATGCCATGCGGCCAGTCGTCTTGTCGCGTCGATAGGAAAAAAAACGGTCTTGATCGGCCACAGTACAGAGGCCGCCGCCGTACACGCGGGTTACACCGGTGCGTGCGAGTATCGATTTGGCCAGACGATAAATATCCGCCCAATATTTTCCCGTCTGAGCAGGATTCGGCTTGAAGGCCGATGCGAGGCCGGCATCACGCTTTGCGAAGGCATCAAATACATCCTGCCCGACCTCGAAACAGTCCGGTCCGATTGCCGGCCCGAGCCAGGCAAGTATCTCGCCGGCGCCAGCATCACGCATGTACGCGGCCGTGTTCTCCAATACGCCATGCGCAAGGCCGCGCCAGCCGGCATGCGCAGCTCCGACCACCCGCCCCTGCGTATCGCAAAACAACACAGGAAGGCAATCCGCAGTCTGGATGACACAGACCACGCCGGGTCGATCAGCGATGCTGGCGTCCGCGTCCGGGATGCCTTGCCCGATGTCGCCGGCATTGACCACCCTTGTGCCATGAACCTGCGATAACCACGCTGGCTCTGCCGGCAACTGCTTGCGCAACAGCGCCCGGTTTTGCCTGACATGCTCGGGATCGTCGCCGACATGCGTGCCCAGATTCAGTCCGCCACCGCCCGCGCCATCGTCATACGGCGCACGGCTTGTACCGCCCATACGCGTGGTCGACAATGCGGCGACATTGGTCGGCGCATTGCTCCAGTCGGGAACGATGAAATGGTGCATCGATCAGTCCGGGACAGTCGCTTCAATGCCCGCCCGCGCGAACAGCAGCGCCAAATCGGATGGCAATGCCGCACGCCATTCGCATGGTTTTCCTGATTGGGGATGCGTCAGGCCGAGCCGATAGGCGTGCAATGCCTGCCGCCCGAATGCCGGTGCCAAATGCGGCTTGCCGTACAGCGGATCGCCCACCAGCGCAAAACCGATTGACGCCATATGGACGCGAATTTGGTGAGTGCGCCCGGTTTCCAATTGACAGCGCAAAAGACTGACCGGACGGCTATCCAGTTGTCCGTTCGCCAGTCGCTCGTAATGCGTAATCGCCGGCTTCGCGCTTTCATGCGTGGAGACTGCCATTTTGATCCGGTCGCGCGGGTGGCGGCCGATTGCGGCCTCGATCCTGCCGCTAATCTGTGGCATGCCCCACACCAGTGCCAGGTATTCGCGCTTGACGGTACGCGCCTGCAACTGGCGTACCAGATCTGTCTGCGCCTCCAGTGTTTTGGCAACCACCATCAAGCCGCTGGTTTCCTTGTCAAGACGGTGCACGATCCCGGCGCGCGGCACACCGCCCAATGCCGGAATGTGGTGCAGCAAGCCATTGAGCAGGGTGCCGGTCCAGTTGCCTGCCGCCGGATGGACGACCAGCCCGGCCGGTTTGTCGATGACAAGAATGGACTTGTCTTCGTGGATGATCGACAGCGTCATCGCTTCCGGCTGATAGGCTTGTTCCTCTGGCGCCGCCTGCGGCTGGACGACAATGGTTTCATCACCCAGCATTGTCGTTTTCGCGCGGGCCGGCTGGCCTTCCACCGTCACATGGCCGGCTTCAATCCACTGCTGGATACGGCTGCGGGAATATTGCGGCACCAGGGTCGACAGTGCTTTGTCGAGCCGCATGCCGCAAAAATCGGGGTTCAGGGCCAGGGTGATCGCGGATTGGTCCGGCAATCCAGCGTCTTCGTCACCCTCGTCAAAATCGGAGTCGGGCAGGGTTTTATTCAAATTCGGTTTTTCGGCGCGCATCGTGGCAAGTTCCATCAGCTATAATCAATCTCTTGTTCAGATGTATTCTTGCAACGTCATGCAAAAAAAATCCCTGAAGTTCGCTGCCCTTGTTCTCGCCGCCTCGCTGTCGGGTTGCGGTCTGCTTCCCGAAAAAGTGGATGAGACCAAGGATTGGCCAGCCGCCAAATTATACTCGGAGGCTCGCGACGAATTATCGAGCGGGAATTACGAAAAAGCGATCCAGTACTTCGAAAAGCTGGAATCGCGTTACCCATTCGGCACTTATGCGCAGCAGGCGCAGATGGAAATCGCTTACGCCAATTACCGGCAAGGCGACCAGGCACAGGCGCTGGCTGCGGTGGAACGCTTCATCAAGCTCCACCCGAACCATCCGAATGTCGATTACATGTACTACCTGCGCGGATTGATCAACTTTAACGACAACACCGGCTTTTTCGATTTCCTGTCCAAACAGGATCCGAGCGAGCGCGATCCGAAAGCCGCGCATGAAGCGTTCGACTCCTTCAAGCAGCTGGCCGAACGTTTCCCGGACAGCAAGTACGCCAAGGATGCGATCGCCCGCATGAAGTACCTCGTCAACGCGATGGCACGGCATGAAGTGCACGTGGCGAATTACTACTATCGCCGTGGCGCCTTTGTGGCGGCAGCCAACCGGGCACAGGTGGCGGTCAACGAATACCGCGATGCGCCAGTGGTCGAAGAAGCCCTGACCATCATGGTGCGTTCATATGATGCGCTGGGGCTGACCGATCTGCGTGACGATGCGGAGCGCGTGCTGAAATCGAATTTCCCGAACAGTGCGTTTTTCAAGGGCGCCGTGGCGCAAAGCGAACCGTGGTGGAAAATCTGGTAGGTCGCACTTCCCGCAACAAAGCCTCGCAATGCGAGGCTTTGTTGTTTCTGGCCTAGCGCTCGATCCGGCGCCGAAAGAACCACACGTCTTCGCTCGAGGCGGCCGCGTCGAACGCATACCCGTCCGCATCGAACTCCTTCAGCTTCTCCGGCTGCCTGATCCCGTTTTTCACTGCATAGCGCGCCATCATGCCGCGCGCGCGCTTCGCATAAAACGAAATCACCTTGTATTTGCCGCCCTTCCAGTCCTCGAACACCGGCGTGATGACCGGCGCCTTCAGCAACCGAGGCTTGACCACCTTGAAATACTCTTCCGACGCCAGCTTGACCAGAGCCTTCGATTTCTGCTCGGCCAGAACCTGATTAAGCGCCTCGGTCACCCGGTCGCCCCAGAATGCATACAAATCCTTGCCGCGCGGGTTGGCCAGCCGGGTGCCCATTTCCAGCCGATACGGCTGCATCAGGTCCAGTGGCCGCAGCACACCGTACAGGCCGGATAAAATGCGAATCCGGGATTGCGCGACATCGAGATGTTTTGCGGTAAGCGACGGCGCATCGAATCCATCGTAGACGTCGCCATTAAATGCGAGAATCGCCTGTTTTGCATTCTCTTTGGTGAATCTGCGGGACCAGGAAGCGTAACGTCCGACATTTAACACGGCCAACGCATCCGAAATCTGCATCAGGCTCCCAATCTGCGCCGGCGACAGCTGTTTCAGGACGTCGATCAGTTCGGCCGAATGGTCGATGAAATCAGGGAGGGTGTACGCATCGGTGGTCGCAGGCGTATCGTAGTCGAGCGTCTTGGCGGGCGATAAAACAATCAGCATGGAAAATCAATCAGGATAACTAAGGCAATGATACCGACGCGCATTGTAATCGACACCAACGTCTGTCTGGATCTGTTCGTCTTTCACGACCCGCGCTGGGCAGAGCTGCTTGCGGCGCTGCAGGCCGGGACGGTGGAAGCAGTAACGCGAAACGACTGCCGCACCGAGTGGCTGATGGTTCTGGAGTACCGCCATCTCCCGCTGGACGAGCAATCGCGTCCGCTCGCGGCAGCGCAGTTCGATGCCCTGATCACCTGCCTCGCCGCCGACACGCTGTCGCCGTGCGACGACATTCGTCTTCCTGTCTGCAAGGATCCGGACGACCAGAAATTCCTCGAACTGGCACGCGACGCCCGGGCGCACACCTTGATCACCAAGGACAAGGCGCTGCTGAAACTGGGAAAAAGAACCGCGCGGGCGGGGCTGTTCCGTATCATCCGGCCGGAATCCTGGCTGCCGGCCGAAGCGGCTATGGTTACAATGCCAGCTTGACTCCCACAACTGTCCGCACCTCGCATGAATCCGTCTTCCAGCACTCCTGCATTGCAGTCGAAACTGCCGAACGTCGGCACCACGATCTTTACCGTCATGTCCGCCCTTGCCGCGGAAAAAGGCGCGGTCAACCTGGGCCAGGGCTTTCCTGATTTCGACTGCGATCCGGCGCTGGTCGACGCCGTGACGGCGGCGATGAAGCAAGGTCTGAACCAGTATCCGCCGATGGCGGGAGTGCCGGTATTGCGCGAAGCGATCGCGGCAAAAATCGATGCGCTGTATGCGCACGCCTATGACGCCGCTACGGAAATCACGGTGACGGCGGGCGCCACCCAGGCCATCCTGACCGCGATCCTGTGCAGCGTGCGGGCGGGCGATGAAGTCATCGTGATCGAACCGGCCTACGACAGCTACGTGCCTGCCATTGAGCTGTCCGGTGGCACACCTGTCTTCGTCCAGATGGAAGTTGGCCCGGACGGCTATTCCGTGCCGTGGACGAAAGTGGCTGCCGCAGTCACCGACCGCACTCGCCTGATCATGATCAATTCGCCGCACAATCCGACTGGCTCGGTGCTGCGCGCGGCCGACCTGGAAGCGCTCGCAGCCATCGTACGCGGAACCGGCATCCTGATCATTTCCGACGAAGTGTACGAGCATATGGTGTACGACGCTGTGCGCCATGAATCGGTCTGCCGACACCCTGAGCTGGCGGCGCGCTCCTTCGTCATCTCCAGCTTTGGCAAGACCTACCATGTGACCGGATGGAAGGTTGGCTATGTCGCCGCTCCGGCGCCGCTGTCCGCCGAATTCCGCAAGGTACATCAATTCAACGTCTTTACCGTCAATACGCCGGTGCAGCATGCACTGGCGCGCTACATGAGCGATCCGGCGCCCTATCTCGAACTGCCGGCGTTCTACCAGCGCAAGCGCGACCTGTTTCGCGCCGGCCTCGCGTCGACCCGCTTCAAACTGCTTCCATCCGACGGCACCTATTTCCAGTGCGTCGATTACTCCGGCATTTCGGACATGGCGGAAGCCGACTTTGCAAAATGGCTGACGGCGGAAATCGGCGTTGCCGCCATTCCGGTATCCGCCTTCTATCACCGGCCGCACGAATCGGGCATCGTCCGCTTCTGTTTCGCCAAAAGAGACGAAACCCTGCACCGTGCCTTGGAACGGCTTGCAACCCTCTAGAAAATTTCTTATGCTGCCTATAGGAAACAACAAAATTTGCCGATAACAGAGGCAAGGCGCGCCAGATTATTCATCGCCGGCCTGAAAGCAAGTTAAATAAAAGACATGCAAGGCCGCATTTTGCAACCCCGTCATTGTTCAGTGCAGGGATAGCAGATGGACCAGAAAAACCTCACTGTTGCGGACTTCCTGATCGGCCAGCCATTGCCATGGGACGTCTACACCGAAGGCGACAAGCTGCTGCTGCGCCGCGGGCAAATCGTCCAGTCCGTAGAACAGTTGAACAAGCTGTTCGAGCGCGGCCTGTATATCAATCGCTCCGCAGAGGAAGAGGCAGCAGCATCGGCCAAGGCGCACGAACGCCCCGCACCCAAGAAGGCGGAAACCCCGTCCGCGCTGCATTTCATCAATCTGGCCAACAAGCGGCTCGAGCGCCTGCAGTACAACCTGGCCAATGAAGACGGCGCGCAGGAAAAGATCCTCGAAGTAGTAAAAGCCCTCACTCATGCGGCAAACATCCACTCCGACGTGGCGCTGGCCAGCGTTCTGCTCAATCAGGATGCCGCTAACTATGCCGTGCGGCATAGCGTTGATACCGCGATCGTTGCGCTGCACGTGGCACGCGCGATGAAGAAAACGCCGGAGGAGATTCAAATCATCATGGCAGCGGCCTTGACCATGAATATCGGCATGCTGCGCCAGCAGGATCATCTCGAAAGCAAATCCGAACCGCTCACCGAGAAGGAAAACGACGTCATCCGCCATCATCCGCAGGAGTCAGTCGCCCTCCTGCGCCAGGCCGGCGTCACGCATCCGGAATGGCTATCGTATGTGCTGCTGCACCATGAAAACGAGGATGGCAGCGGCTATCCGCTCGGCACCGATATCGGGGACATCCCGCAAAACGCCAGAATCGTCGCGATGGCCGACCGCTATTGCGCGGCCGTCGCTCACCGCAAATACCGCAAGACCTTGATGCCGAATGCGTCGCTGCGCGATGTGCTGATGGCCGGCGGCAAGGCCAGCGATCCCATGCTGGCCGCCTACTTCATCAAGGAGCTCGGCATGTATCCGCCGGGCGCCTTCGTGCGTCTGCAAAGCGAGGAAATCGCGGTGGTGACAAAACGGGCGACCGCCGATTCTGCGGCAGTCGTGCATGCCTTCATCGGCCCGCGCAACTCCGCGCTTTCCATCCCGCTGCAACGTGAAACAGCGAAGAAAGCGTTTGCGATCCGGGAAGCTGTGTCCAGCGATCAGATCACCCTGCGCTTCAGCATGCATCAGCTCTGGGGCGACGTTGCCTCGCCATGAATAAAGGCCGCGCAGCGGCCTTTTCTTCGGATTATTTGAAGCGCTGCCTGAACAGTTCGGAGTTGGCCTTGCGATCCGCATTGACGCGCTGCGCAGCCGGGCGCGCATTCATCATCGCCACATATTCCTGCACCGGCAAATCGGCCAGCACATCTTCGCCATAGATCTTCTTTGTCGTGCTGCTAATCAGCGGTAAATGAACCAGCGCGGCACAATCCGCCATGGTGAATTGCGCACCAGCCACATAGGGCGCGAATTTCGCCAGGTGCGCAAACGCCTTTGCATTGCGCCGCAACAGCTTGCGCGCGCGCTCTTTCACCTCATCCGACACCTTGCCGCCGAAGAAGGCTTCCACGAACAATTCGCGCGCCACCAGCTCCAGATGCAGTTCCAGGAAGGTGATCAGCTCGCGCACCTTGGCGGCAGCGAACGGATCGGGCGGCAGCAGCGGCTTTTCCCGATAGGCAGCTTCGAGATACTCCATCATCACCTGC
Organism: Noviherbaspirillum autotrophicum; assembly: GCF_000818395.1. Taxonomy (GTDB): domain Bacteria; phylum Pseudomonadota; class Gammaproteobacteria; order Burkholderiales; family Burkholderiaceae_D; genus Noviherbaspirillum; species Noviherbaspirillum autotrophicum. Next base: position 4,078,154 of record NZ_JWJG01000028.1, read on the forward strand.
GATTCGCACAGCAGGCCGTGCTCCGTTTCGAAAAAGGGCACCTTGCCGAGCGGCGAGCGCGCCAGCATCTCGGGGGAACGGTCGGTCCATACCAGCTCTTCTTCGAATGGCACTCCCTTTTCCAGCAGCGCGAACTTGACCTTGTTGTAGTAATTGCTGGCGGCAAAGCCGCAGAGTTTCAGCATGTCGTCTCCCCCTCTTGTTGATGGTTTCTTGTGCGAGAAGCTTACCGCAGGAAATAATCGATTTGCAGCCTCGCCCACTTGACTCCCGCATTTCGGCAATAATATCGTGCAATGCTATTGCGTTTCATCGCACATCAATTTTCCAACCCGCCATCACCATGTCCGCCGAACTCCAAGCCTCGCGCCAGGACGCGACCCTGATTCTGACCATCTCCAATCCCGGCGCCAGGAATGCACTCCATCCTGATATGTACGCCGCTGCGATCGAGACCCTGACCACCGCCGAACGCGACGAGTCGATCCGTGCCGTCGTGCTGACCGGTGCCGACCATTTTTTCTGCGCCGGTGGCAACCTCAACCGGCTCCTCGATAACCGCAGCAAGGATCCGTCCGTGCAGGCCGACGCGATCGACCAGTTGAACGGCTGGATCGAGGCGATCCGCGACTGCCCGAAACCGGTCATTGCCGCCGTCGACGGTGCGGCAGCCGGGGCCGGCTTTTCGCTGGCGCTGGCTTGCGACATGATCGTCGCCGGCCAATCCGCCAAGTTCGTGATGGCCTATGTACGCGTCGGCCTCACGCCCGACGGCGGCGGCTCCTGGTTGTTGACGCGCGCCCTGCCGCGCCAGTTGGCGTTTGAAGTCCTTGTCGAAGGCAAGCCGGTGAGTGCGCCGCGGCTGCATGACTTGGGCCTGGTCAATCGCCTGGTAGCCGACGGCACTGCGCTCGACGCTGCCCTTACCTGGGCCGACGAGCTGGCCGAACTGTCGCCCAATGCCGTCGAACGCATCAAGTCGCTCACGCACGAAGCGCAAGTCAGCACGCTGTCCAAGCACTTCGACACCGAAAAGCGGCATTTTGTCGAGAGCCTGCATCATCGCGACGCGCACGAAGGCATTACCGCTTTCCTGGATAAAAGAAAGCCTCACTACAAATGACTCCCCATCAAAGGCGGCGCATCTACCTGATGCGCCACGGCAGCGTCACGTATTTCGACGACCAGGGCAAACCCTTTCTCCCCGAACAGGTGCCTCTGAACGAACTAGGCCGACAGCAGGCTACCGCCGCGGGCAAGGTATTCGCGCAGGCTGGATTGCATTTTGACCGGGTGATCGTGTCCGGCTTGCCGCGCACCGTCGAAACTGCAACACGGGTCTTGGCCGAAACCGGACAGCAAATCGAACTGGAGCAATGGCCCGACCTGGAAGAACTACGTGGCGGCAAGCTCTCGGCGATTCCCGACGAAAGCCTGAAAGAGGCCTTCGTCGGCGCGTTTGACGGGCTAGTACCGGAAGACAAGCAATTTCTCGGCGGCGAAACCATCGGCCAGCTGCTGGACCGCGTGCATCCATGCATCGACCGCCTGCGCGCCGATCAATCCTGGGATACGGTCCTGCTGGTGCTGCATGGCGGCGTCAATCGCGCCATCCTGTCCTATGCGCTGACCAACCAGCGGCTCTTCCTCGGCAACCTGGCGCAGACTGCCGGCTGCATCAATGCCATAGACGTCGGCGCAGTCCACGCTGACTGGGTGGTCCGCATCGTCAATTACTCGCCCATCTCTGAACTACAGGGCGAATCGCGCCACACTACGATGGAAGTACTGCTGGAGCAGTACCGCAAGTCGCGCGGCCTGTAGGCAGCCGAGCGCCTTATTGGCTACGTGCCAGCACAAGCTAAAATAGTACGGTCGTACACTTTTATGATGTAAAATGAGCCATCGTTGATCCGCCCCTTACGCAAAGGAGACAAGATGTTCGAAGAATTCATGGGCACCCGGCCGGTGTCGGAACGCGCGAAGTTCGATGTCGACGCATTGCAGGCATACATGCGCGACCACGTCGAAGGCTATTCCGGTGCGCCGCTTACCGTTGAACAATTCAAGGGGGGGCAATCCAACCCGACCTTCAAGCTTTCCGCGGGCGACCAGCGCTATGTACTGCGCACCAAGCCGGGACCGGCCGCCAAGCTGCTCGCCTCCGCCCATGCGATCGACCGCGAGTTCCGCGTGATGGACGCGCTCAACAAGGCTGGATTTCCCGCGGCGCGACAATACGCATTGTGTCTGGACGAGTCGGTGATCGGCCGCGCCTTCTACATCATGGAATTCGTCGACGGCCGCGTGCTGTGGGACCAGTCCATGCCGGGCATGAGCAACGCCGATCGCGCTGCCCACTACGACGAGATGAACCGCGTAATCGCACAGCTGCATACGATCGATTACGCCGCCATCGGCTTGGCCGATTTCGGCAAGCCGGGCAACTACTTTGCGCGCCAGATCGACCGCTGGACCAAGCAGTACCGCGCATCGGAAACCGAAAAGATCGACGCGATGGACAAGCTGATCGAATGGCTGCCGAATAACATCCCGCCTGGCGACGAAACCAGCATCGTGCATGGCGACTACCGTCTCGACAACATGATCTTCCATCCCACCGAGCCGCGCGTGCTGGCCGTCCTGGACTGGGAATTGTCGACGCTGGGCCATCCACTGGCCGATTTCTCGTACCACTGCATGAGCTGGCATATCCCTCAGGGGCAGTTCCGCGGCATCGGCGGCCTCGACCACAAGGCGCTCGGCATCCCCACCGAAGACGAGTACATTGCGAAATACTGCGAGCGCACCGGCAAGACGATCCGCAAGGAAGACTTCGACTTCTACCTCGCCTACAACATGTTCCGCCTGGCCGGCATCATGCAGGGCATCATGAAGCGCTACGTCGACGGCACCGCCGCCAGCGAGCAGGCGCTCAAGAACGGCAAGGCCGCGCGCCCGATGGCGGAAATGGGGTGGAGCTACGCGTCCCGCGCCAAGGGCTGATCCCCGTCCTTCTTGTCAGCACGGAACCTCAAACTTCTGCATAATCAAACAGGGTTTGAGGTTCCGATAACGAGGAGAAAAAATGATCGACGTTTATACCGCCGCCACGCCGAACGGCCACAAGATTCACATCATGCTGGAAGAATGCGGCCTGCCCTACCGGGTACATCCCATCAACATCGGCGAAGGCGACCAATTCAAGCCCGAATTCCTTGCGATTTCCCCTAACAACAAGATTCCTGCCATCGTTGACGCCGATGGCCCGGACGGCAAGCCGATCTCGCTGTTCGAATCCGGCGCGATCCTCGTCTACCTCGCCAGCAAAGCCGGCAAATTCCTGGGCGACACCGACCGCCAGAAATTTGTGACCTTGCAGTGGCTGATGTTCCAGATGGGCGGCGTCGGGCCGATGCTGGGGCAGGCGCACCACTTCCGCATCTATGCGCCGGAAAAAATCGAGTACGCGGTCAACCGCTATACCAATGAAGCAAAGCGTCTGTACGGCGTGATCGACAAGCAGCTGTCGAACAATGCCTATCTGGCTGGCGACGAATATACGATCGCCGATATTGCCACTTTCCCCTGGCTGCGCTCATGGAAGAATCAGGGGGTCGAGCTGGCGGAATTTCCGAATGTGAAGCGCTGGTTCGACGAACTCAGCGAACGTCCTGCCGTCAAGCGCGGCGTCGAAGTGCTGGCCAGCGCGCAAAAGCCACTGACGGACGACAAGGCGAGAGAAATGCTGTTCGGGAAAGCCCAGTACGCAAAGCACTGAACAACCGAACGTCCCGGGCAGCCAGGACGTTTGACAGAATGACGATTACCAATAGCGCAGCGAAATCGATTCGGCTATACAGACCGGCTTGTCGCCGCCCTCGCGCTCAACCGTCACCTTCCAGATAAGCTGCGCGCCATTCTCGATATCTTCCACGCCTTGCAAGATCATGCGGGCGCGCACCTTGCTCCCGACCGGAACGGGCGCCGGGAAGCGTACCTTGTTAAGGCCGTAATTCACGCCCATTTTACTCATCGGCATGCTGACTGCACTCTCCATCAGCATCGGCAGCAGCGACAGCGTGAGAAAGCCATGCGCGATGGTGCCGCCGTAGGGCGACTCCTTGCGGGAGCGCTCGACGTCGATATGAATCCATTGATGGTCGCCGGTCGCGTCGGCAAACATGTTGATGCGCTCCTGGCTGATCGCAACCCAGTCGCTCACTGCGACTTCCTGCCCAATCAGGCTTTTTAATTCTTCTACCGAAGTAATTTCACGCATGTTGTCTCCTCACTGATCTCGTTGATTTTCAGGCAGGCCGGCGCTGGAACATGCCCATCCCCTTGACGGTGGCGACTAACTCTCCATGCTGGTTTTTCGCTTCCCACAAGGTGACGACGACGCCGCGATCCGGCCGGCTGCCCGAAGGCCGCTTTTCCAGCGCGGTGGTGGTGACAGTCAGGGTGTCGCCGCCGCGCACCGGCTTGAGCCAGCGGATCTCATCGACCCCGGGCGAACCCAGGCTGGCGGCGCGATTGAGGAATCCATCCACCATCAAGCGCATGATCATGCCGCAGGTATGCCACCCGCTGGCGATGATGCCGCCATACATCGATTTTGCCGCAGCCTCCTTGTCGACATGAAAAGGTTGGGGGTCGAACTGTGTCGCGAAATCGATGATTTCTTCCTCCGCCACAGTACGGTGTCCGACTTCAATGGTTTTGCCTACTTCAAAATCTTCAAAGTACCAGTTCGGTTGCAACATGTCCCCTCCCCCCCTTTAATTCAAGCGGCGTCCTTGAAGCCAGGTTGCGCGGCAAAGCGTGCCAGGTGATGATCAGTATCGCCCAAGGTAAGCTCGATCATGGTCAGGCGCTTGAAGTGGTGCGCCGACGGCAGTTCATTGGTCACGCCCATGCCGCCGTGCAGTTGCACTGCCTGCTGGCCGACGTATTTCATCGCCTGCCCAACGCGCGCCTTCGCTGCCGACACCGTACGGCGGCGCTCGGCCACATCGGCCGATTCCACTTTTACCGCGGCCAGCGTCGCCATCGAGCGCGCTTGCTCCGTCTGCATGAACATCTCGGCCATGCGGTGCTGCAGCACCTGGAATTTACCGATCGGGACACCGAACTGCTGACGGGTCTTCAGGTATTCCAGCGTCGCGGCATTCAATGCATCCATCGCGCCGACAGCTTCTGCGCACAGCAAGGCTGCGCCGTAGTCGGCCGCCGCATCCAGGATGTCCCAGCCCGCGCCTTCCTTGCCAAGCAAGGCGGACGGCTGCACCTGTACATTGTCGAACGTGATATCGGCCGCGCGCTGGCAGTCGAGCGTGCGGTAATCGCGACGGGATACGCCGGTCGCGTCTGCCGGAACCACAAACAGGGAAATGCCGCTGGTGTCGCGCTGATTGCCGCCGGTGCGTGCCGAGACAATCAGCTTGTCGGCCTGCCCGCCGTGGATGACGACGGTCTTGGTCCCGTTAATGACGTATCCATCGCCATTGGCCTTGGCCGTGGTCACGATATCGGCCAGGTCGTGGCGCGCCTGTTTTTCGCCGAGCGCGGCCGCCAGCTTCAGTTCGCCGCCAGCGACCTGTTCCAGCAGCGCTTCCTGGCCGCCAGCGAGTTTGAGGAACTGGGCGCCGAGGATCGTAGCGAAATACGGCTCAACGACCAGCCCGCGGCCGAGTTCCTGCATCACGACCAGCATGTCGACTGCGGATCCGTTAAAGCCGCCCTGCTCTTCGGGAACCGGCAGTGCGGTCATGCCCAGTTCGGTCAGCGTCGCCCACGCCTCATCCGATACGCCCTTGTCGGAGTGAACGATCTTGTTGCGATGCTCAAAGGTGTAGTCCTTGTCGATGAAGCGGCGCAGCGCATCCTTGAATTGCTGTTGTTCCGGGGTGTAATTGAAGTCCATGTCTCCTCCTTACAGGCCCAGGATCATCTGGGAAATGATGTTCTTCTGGATCTCGTTGGATCCGCCGTAGATCGATGTCTTGCGATAGTTGAAGTAGTAGCCAGCCAGTGGCGCAGCATCGTCGTCCCCGGCCACGCTGTGCTCGTGTTCGCCTTCCAGGTAGGTCGGATCGAACGGCATCGCGTACGGCCCGACGGCTTCGACCATCAATTCGGTCAGCCACTGCTGCACCTCGGTGCCTTTCACCTTCAGCATCGATGCTTCCGGCCCCGGGCCGCGCTTGGCGCCCTCCTGCGACAGCACGCGCAGCACGGTCATTTCAAGCGCCATGATTTCAATCTCCAGGCTGGCGACCTTGGCGGCGAACAGCGGATCGTCGAGCAGCGGCTTGCCGTTCTTGAACTGCTTGTTGGCGACGCGCTTCAAGAACTGCAGTTCACGCTTGGCGCGGCCGACCGCCGCGATATTGGTGCGCTCGTGGCCAAGCAGGTATTTCGCGTACGTCCAGCCCTTGTTTTCTTCGCCGATCAGGTTCGCCACCGGCACCTTCACATTGTCGAAGAAAACTTCGTTCACTTCGTGGTCTTCATCGAGCATGATGATCGGACGCACAGTGATGCCCGGCGTCTTCATGTCGATCAGCAGGAACGAGATGCCTTCCTGCTTGCGCGCATTCGGATCGGTGCGCACCAGGCAGAAAATCATGTCGGCGTGCTGGCCCAGCGTGGTCCAGGTCTTCTGGCCATTGACGATGTAGAAGTCGCCCTGGCGCTCGGCGCGCGTCTTCAGCGATGCGAGATCGGAACCGGAACCGGGTTCGGAATAGCCCTGGCACCACCAGTCATCGCAATTCAGGATGCGCGGCAGATAGTGCTTCTTCTGTGCCTCGTTACCGTAGGCCATGATGACCGGAGCCACCATGTTCACGCCAAATGGCAGGATAGCCGGCGTTCCGGCGCGCGCGCACTCTTCTTCCCAGATATGGCGCTGCACCGCGGTCCAGCCGGTACCGCCGTATTCGACCGGCCATCCGGTGCCGACCCAGCCCTGCTTGGCGACGATCTTGTGCCAGCGGACGAAATCTTCTTTCGAGAGGCGTTTGTGGTTGAGGACTTTATGCTGCAAGTCTTTGGGAAGATTCGCATCCAGGAAGGCGCGAACAGTATCGCGGAAGGACAAATCCTCCGCCGTGTAATTCAAATCCATGCTGTCTCCTAGTTGTCCGGGTTAAAAAGCACGACCGTTCGAAAAGATTATACAGCGGATTTCAGGAACGCATAGCGAAATAATAAGTGGCGGACCAGCGGGTCAGTGTGACCAGCCGAGGCAAGGAAAACGGCAGTTATTGGAGCGGTTGCTTCAAGGCCGCGGGTAACGGAAGCGGGGTAACATCGATCCCCTCGTCCACCAGCGCCTCGCATTCGGCCACGCTCGCGATGCCGCGAATCGAACGCTCCGGTGATTCGTTGTAGTGGATGCGCCGAGCCTCGTCGGCAAAGCGTTCGCCGACATCCTCGGCGCTGGCAACGACCTGGCGCATCATGTTCATGATTTGCGCTTGGATCTTGGCCGCGACGTTCCCGCGCGGCTCTTGTGCAGTAGAAAGATTGAGGCGTGGAGCGGAAGGAAGCTTGTTGACTGAGCGGCTTTCGCAGACCGGGCACTCGATGCGGTTCTGAGCCAGTTGCGTCATATAGTCATCCTCCGAAGAAAACCATCCTTCGAAGCGATGATCATGCTCACAACTGAGGTTATAGACTTTCATGGAAGTGCCGGATCGAAAACCGTATTGGAAACAGGCAATTGCCGTTCCCACGCATTGTGCGGATGAAGATGGCTAACAAGTCACCGCAGAAACAAGTGGCGCTATTTTACAGTTTTCTATCGGTACACGTAGTGCGGGAGCGGATGCGCTTGGCATCGCTATGACCAGGCGACATCCCGTTGAATTAATTAAATTCGAACTGCTGCTGTGCGCTTGCCAGAATGTTGGGCAAGCGCTGCGCAAAAAGCACCGCCTTTGCGCGGCGGCGAGCGTTATGCGCATCCATTGCACCAGTCAGCTTTTTCACATTCGTCTTGATATCCATAACCTGTTCAGATTTAGCAAGCCGAACCAAACTGCGCAAGCTCTCGCGCAACAGATACTGTTGACGCTGCGTCGCATCTTCTCCCAACATCGCTGCAATCAGGTTGTCAATCACTTGGTCCGTCTCAAGTCGCTTCTTCATGATTGTCTCCAGTTGATGATGGGAATTTTCTGACTAGAAAGTATCCTTAATTCTATGCCAGCAATTTTTGAGGAATCTCAATCAGAATTCGGATTTCATTCTCTCCGGTAATGATAAATATTTAATTGTCAACAAAAAAAAGCCCGCATGGCTGACGCAATGCGGGCAAATACTTCCTGGGAGGCCTTAAGGGACCGACCTCATCGTATGACAGTCCGAATATGACAGTTTTGCGTTACCACAAAGAACATATTACCGTTGACGATTATCAAAAGTTACCCACAGCAACTGTGGCTAAGCCTGTTGATAACCATGTTGATTTGTTCCTATCCTTCTGATTTGGAAAGATTTTTTCTACGTACACATTCCTTGAGCAAGACGCGCCATTCAGAACTGCCCCTTCGCCTGCAAGTCAGCATGGTACGACGAGCGCACCATCGGTCCAGATGCGACGTGCGTAAAGCCCATTTTTTGCCCGGCGACGCGCAATGCATCGAATTCTTCCGGCGTGACGTAACGCTGAACCTGCAAATGGTGCGCGCTCGGCTGCAGGTACTGGCCCAAGGTCAGCATCTCGATCCGGTGTTCACGCATGTCGCGCATCACCGCCTCGACTTCTTCCAGGGTTTCGCCAAGCCCCAGCATCAGTCCGGATTTGGTCGGCACGTTCGGATGCTGTTCTTTCACGCGCAACAACAGATCGAGCGAATGATCGTAATCCGCTCCCGGTCGAGCTTGCTTGTACAGGCGCGGCACCGTTTCGAGGTTGTGATTGAACACATCCGGCGGCGCCTCCCGGAAGATTTCCAGCGCAGTGTCGACCCGCCCGCGGAAGTCCGGGGTCAGAATCTCGATCGAAATGCCCGGATTCAGGCGTCGCGTCTGCTGGATGCAGGCCACGAAATGCGCCGCACCACCGTCGCGCAAATCGTCGCGGTCAACCGAGGTGATCACAACATACTTTAAACCCATCGCCTTGATCGTCTCGGCCATGTTCTTTGGCTCCTCCGGATCAAGCGGATTGGGACGGCCATGGCCGACGTCGCAGAAAGGGCAGCGACGAGTGCAGATGTCACCCATGATCATGAAGGTGGCCGTGCCGCTCTTGAAGCATTCGCCCAAATTGGGGCAATTCGCTTCTTCACATACCGTATGCAGCTTGTTCTCGCGCAGCACCGACTTCAGGCGCTGCACCTCGCGCGTTCCGGTGAATTCCGCGCGTATCCACTTCGGCTTGCGCAGATACTGCGATGGCTCCGTTGGCGCAATCTTGATCGGAATACGCGCCATCTTTTCCGCGCCGCGCAGCTTTTCACCAGCCTGCACCGGACGCGGGACATCCGTCTTGTCGATCTTCGAGTCGTTCATCGGCAGCCTTCAACCGCGGTAGTAGCGCTGCGGCGCAAACGGTGTCTTCGCCACCTCCACCGGTACCGGCTTTCCACGCACGATAGCCAGGAGCGCGGTGCCAATCTTGGCATGTGCGGTGTCGACATAGCCCATCGCGACTGGTCCGCCAACTGTAGGGCCGAATCCGCCGCTGGTCACTTTTCCGATCACACGGCCTTCCAGATCGGTCAGCTCTGCGCCTTCGCGCACAGGCATGCGGTCCTTGACCAGCAGGCCGATACGTTTGCGCGCAACGCCTTCGGCGAGCTGACGCATGACGGTTTCCGCACCCAGATAGCCGCCGGGACGGGCACCATCTGCACGCCGCGCCTTCGACAACGCCCACGCGAGGCTCGCTTCGACCGGCGTTGTTGTCGTATCCATGTCATGGCCGTACAGGCACAGGCCGGCTTCCAGGCGCAGGGAGTCGCGCGCGCCAAGGCCGATCGGCGCCACTTCCGGCTGCGCCAGCAGCAGGCGTGCCAGCTTTTCCGCTTTTTCATTTGGCACCGAGATTTCAAAGCCGTCCTCGCCGGTATAGCCGGAACGGCTGACGAAGCACTCGGCGCCGGCCAGCCAGACCGTGGTAGTCTGCATGAAGACCATCTTGACGGTGTCAGGCGCAAGACGCGCCATGACGGCCGCCGCAGCCGGCCCTTGCAGGGCCAGCAAGGCACGCTCGGAGAGCTCTTCTATCGTGCAATGGGCGCCGATATGCTTGCGCATGTGTGCGACATCCTGCTGCTTGCATGCCGCATTCACCACCACAAACAGATGGTCGCCGCCGTTCGACACCATCAGATCGTCCAGAATGCCGCCCTGTTCGTTGGTGAACATCGCGTAACGCTGGGTATTCAACGGGAGGTCGACGATATCGACCGGTACCAGCGTCTCCAGCGCGGCAGCGGCGCCCGGTCCGGACAGGCGCACCTGCCCCATGTGCGATACATCGAACAGGCCGGCCTGAGCGCGCGTGTGATTATGCTCCTTGAGCACGCCGGTCGGATATTGCACCGGCATTTCGTAACCGGCGAACGGCACCATGCGGGCGCCAAGTTCGACATGCAGGTTGTACAGCGGAGTACGGGCCAGAGCTTGCGTGGTGTTTTCCATAGAATTGTTTTCCTTTTTTATCCAATGCTGCAAACGCGCGGCATCAGCACTCGATCACATTGACCGCAAGCCCTCCGCGCGCGGTCTCCTTGTACTTCGTTTTCATGTCTGCGCCGGTCTCGCGCATGGTCTTGATCACCTTGTCGAGCGACACGAAATGCTGTCCGCTGCCGCGCAAGGCCATGCGCGCCGCGTTGATCGCCTTGATCGATCCCATTGCATTACGCTCGATGCACGGCACCTGCACCAGCCCGCCGATCGGGTCGCAGGTCAGACCAAGGTTGTGTTCCATCCCGATTTCCGCCGCGTTTTCCACCTGCTCGGGCGTACCACCCATGACTTCGGCCAGCGCGCCTGCGGCCATCGAACAGGCGACGCCGACCTCGCCCTGGCAGCCGACCTCGGCACCGGAAATCGACGCATTCTCCTTGTAGAGGATGCCGATCGCAGCAGCCGTCAGCAGGAAGCGCATCACGCCCTCGTCATTGGCTCCCGCAACAAAGCGATGGTAGTAATGCAGCACCGCCGGGATGATGCCGGCGGCCCCGTTAGTCGGTGCCGTCACAACGCGTCCACCGGCCGCATTTTCTTCATTTGCCGCCAGCGCATACAGGTTCACCCAATCCATCGTCGTCAACGGATCACGCAGGCTGGCTTCCGGCTGGCTGGAAAGTTTGCGATGCAATTCGGCGGCACGGCGTTTCACCTGCAGTCCGCCGGGCAGCGTCCCTTCCCGCTCGCAGCCGCGCTTAACGCACTCCTGCATCACCTGCCATATCTTCAGCAGACCTGCACGCGTTTCGTCATCGCTCCGCCATGTCTTTTCATTGTCGAACATGAGCTGACTGATCGTCAGGCCATGCTGCCGGCACAGGGCGAGCAGTTCGGCCGCGCTTTTGAACTGGTAAGGCAATGCCGTCGTGTCCGGAACGATCCGGTCGACTCCTGCCGCATCTTCGTTCACCACAAAGCCGCCACCTACCGAGTAATACACCTTGCTGCGGATTTCGTCGCCTGCCGCATCGTATGCCGTGAAACGCATGCCGTTCGGATGGTAGGGCAAGGATTGCCGCTTGTGGAGCAACAGGTGCTCGCTCTCGACAAAAGGAATTATTTTCTTCCCGAGCAGGTTGATGCGCTTTTCATGCCGTATCTTTTCCAGCGTGACGGCAATCGTATCGGTATCGACCAGGTTCGGCGCTTCGCCCTGTATGCCGAGCATTACCGCCTTGTCGCTGCCGTGGCCTTTTCCCGTCGCGCCCAGCGAGCCATACAGCTCCGCCTTGACCGCTTCCGTCTGCGCCAGCAACCCTGCATCCTGCAAGCCGGTTACAAATTGCAGCGCTGCCCGCATCGGCCCGACCGTATGAGAACTGGAAGGACCGATACCAATCTTGAACAACTCAAAAACGCTGATGGCCATACTTCCCGCCTGCCGCCTCGTCTTCCCCTTGGGTTGATCCTCTCCCGTCATCGGGAGAGGAAAGGATGCACCGCTGACGCGCTCTTGTCGAAGTGGCGCGTTCTGAAGCCGGCCTTATTCGTAGTCGGACATCGGCGGGCACGCGCAGACCAGATTGCGGTCGCCGTACACGTTGTCGACGCGCCCGACCGGCGGCCAGTACTTGCCCTCGCGCAGGGAGCTGACCGGGAACACCGCCTGTTCGCGCGTGTAGGGACGATTCCACTCGCCGGTAATGTCCATCGCCGTATGCGGTGCATTGCGCAGCGGGCTTTCCTCCGCCTTGTAGACACCCTGTTCGACGGCGCGGATCTCTTCGCGAATGGCGATCATCGCCTCGCAGAAGCGGTCGAGCTCTTCCTTCGATTCGCTTTCGGTCGGCTCGATCATCAGCGTGCCCGGCACGGGGAACGACATGGTCGGCGCGTGGAAGCCGAAGTCCATCAGGCGCTTGGCGACATCGTCGACGGTTACGCCTGTATCCTTCAGCGGACGCAAGTCCACGATGCATTCATGTGCCACCAGCCCGTTCGTGCCGGTGTACAGGATCGGGAAATGCGGTTCCAGGCGCTTGGCGATGTAGTTCGCGTTGAGGATCGCCATCTCGCTGGCCGCCTTCAGGCCCTGGCGCCCCATCAGCTTGATGTAGGTCCAGCTGATCGGCAGGATGCTGGCGCTGCCCCACGGTGCCGCGCAAACCGGCGCCACGTGTTTTTCCAGCATGCGGTGTCCCGGCAGGAACGGCGCCAGGTGCGACTTCACGCCGATCGGGCCGACGCCTGGTCCGCCGCCGCCGTGCGGAATGCAGAAGGTCTTGTGCAGGTTCAGGTGCGACACGTCGCCGCCAAATTTGCCCGGAGCGCACAGGCCGACCATCGCATTCATGTTGGCGCCGTCGATATAGACCTGGCCGCCATGTGAATGCACGATTTCGCACACTTCGCGCACTGCCTCTTCGAACACGCCGTGCGTGGACGGATAAGTGATCATGATCGCTGCAAGGTCGTTCGCATGCTTTTCGGCCTTCACCTTCAAGTCCGCGATGTCCACGTTGCCACGCTCGTCGCAAGCCACGACCACAACCTGCATGCCGGCCATGTGCGCCGTTGCCGGGTTGGTGCCATGCGCGGAGCTAGGAATCAGGCAGACATTGCGATGTCCTTCGCCGCGGCTCTGGTGATAGCCACGAATCGCCAGCAGGCCAGCGTATTCGCCTTGCGAGCCGGCGTTCGGCTGCAGCGATACCGAGTCATAGCCGGTGCACGCGACCAGCATCTGCTCCAGCTCGGTGATCATCTGCTGATAGCCCTGTGCCTGCTCGAGCGGCGCAAACGGATGAATATTGCCGAATTCCTTCCAGGTGATCGGAATCATTTCGGTCGTCGCGTTCAGCTTCATGGTGCAGGAACCGAGCGGGATCATGGTACGGTCCAGCGCCAGGTCCTTGTCCGACAGCTTGCGCAGGTAGCGCAACAGTTCGGTTTCCGAATGATGGGTGTTGAATACCGGGTGCGTGAGGAATTCGCTGGTACGGGCGAGCGATGCCGGAATGCGGTCGGTCACATCGGCTTCGACCGCTGCGAACGCCGGGATTGCCTTGCCGGCTCCGGCAAAAATACGCCACAGTGCTTCCACATCCGCCGAGGTGGTCGTCTCGTCGAGCGAAATGCCAACATTTTCATCATCGACCACGCGCAGATTGACTGCCTGCTGGCGTGCGGCGTCGTGCAGCTGCTGGGTGCGGCTACCTGTGCGCACCACGATGGTGTCGAAGAATGCAGCCGTACCGACGTCGCAATCCAGCTTGCGCAGGCCGGCAGCGAGCGTTGCGGTCAGGCGATGCACACGCTGGGCGATGGTCTTCAGGCCCTGAGGGCCATGATAAACGGCGAACATGCTGGCGATATTGGCCAGCAGGACCTGCGCGGTGCACACGTTGGACGTCGCTTTCTCGCGGCGAATGTGCTGCTCGCGCGTCTGCAATGCCAGGCGATACGCCTTGTTGCCGCTGCTGTCGATCGAGACGCCGACCACGCGGCCCGGCATCAGACGCTTGTTCGCGTCGCGCGTGGCGAAATATGCCGCATGCGGGCCGCCGTAACCGAGCGGGACGCCGAAGCGCTGCGCCGAGCCGATTGCCACATCGGCGCCGAATTCTCCCGGCGGCGTCAACATCGTCAGCGCCAGCAGGTCGGCTGCGACCACTACCAGCGCATCCTTGGCGTGCGCCTTGGCGACGATATCCTTGTAGTCATGGATTTCGCCGTCGAGGGTCGGGTACTGTAGCAATACGCCGAAACAGTCGAGCGCATCGAGATCCTTGCGATGGTCGCCCACCACGACCTGCACGCCGATCGGCTCGGCGCGGGTGCGCACCACGTCGATCGTTTGCGGGAAGCACTCCTGCGACACGAAGAAGATCTTGCTCTTGCTCTTGGAGACGCGCTGGCAGAAAGTCATCGCCTCGGCTGCGGCAGTCGCCTCGTCGAGCAGCGACGCATTCGCGATTTCCATGCCGGTCAGGTCCGACACCATGGTTTGGTAGTTAAGCAGCGCTTCCAGTCGGCCTTGCGAAATCTCTGGCTGATACGGCGTGTAGGCGGTGTACCAGGCCGGATTTTCCAGCAGGTTGCGCAGGATGACCGCCGGCGTATGGGTGTTGTAGTAGCCCATGCCGATATAGGACTTGAAGACCTGGTTCTTCGACGCGATTGCGCGCAACTCTTCCAGGACTTCCGCTTCATTGCGCGGCTCGCCCAGTTCGAGCGCCTTGTCGGTCAGAATCGCCGCCGGCACCACCTTCTTGATGAAGGCGTCCATCGAATCGAATCCGAGTGCTGCGAGCATTGCCTTCTTTTCCGGTTCCGCCGGCCCGATATGCCTGCCGATGAAATCCGTGTGCTGCTGCAAATCCTCAAAAGCAGCTCGTTTCTGAACCATGGTTACCTACCTCTCGATACAAATTGAAAATGGCGAGCGCTGAGTACGATTCCGAATCAGCGTAAAAACGTAGTCGCAGCGGTCTCCCGCTGCGACGTGGCATTAATGCAGCGTCTCGATATAGGCCTTGTAGCCGGCTTCATCCAGAAAGCCGTCAAGATCGCCCGGCTGACCAATCTTGAACTTGAAGAACCAGCCCGCGCCCAGCGGATCTTCGTTCACCTTGCCCGGCTCGTCGGCAAGCGTGGCGTTGATTTCGGTGACGACACCGGCAGCCGGCATCAGGATTTCACCGGCCGTCTTAACCGACTCGATCACTGCGGCTTCCTCGCCCTTGTTGAACTCGCGGCCGGTTTCGGGCAACTGGACATAGACGATATCGCCGAGATGATCCTGCGCATAATCGGTAATCCCCACCGTCACCGACCCGTCTTCCTCGATGCGCAGCCATTCATGCTCCTGCGTATATACAGTCTTGCTCATTTGCCCACTCCTTTTAAAAGTAATTAATCAATCCTACGCGTTCAAAGCGTCTAGCCTCACGCGATGTGATTACATTGCGCTGAATTCAGACACTTCGCACACCGTAACAATTCTTGTTTTAAGGCGAGTATGTCACTCACAGGTAGCGCACACTCCCTTCCGGGATCACCTCTCGCACTGGCGAGATTTTAGTGCGTTCCATATTTTTATTGTGTTCAATTGAACCCCAACAAATATCGATAAATCGATTTACAGGAGCGTTTTTTATTCTGCCATGAAAATTTTATTGAATTTTCATTTCAAATAAAAAGAATAAGTGTTTACCGAAATTTACATATCGGTTAAACAATGGCATGCACGAACTTTGCGGACATTGACGGCATGGCGTCAGGCGAAAAAAAACCCGCATGCCTGGTCAAGGCTCATGCGGGTCGTACGAATTACTTAACAGGAAGGTTCACATATGATGCTAACCCGGAAGCGAGCCTGTACACCCCCTCTCGGGTAAGCGCGGATTTAATTCCAATAAGAAATTAAAAAATCATGCATTGGCGGGATGGCCCGAACTTAGTGCGCCTGCATGCTGGAAGTGCGTTCATGGCTCACGCCGGCAACCGAAGGATGAGCGCTTTCGACGCTTTCCGCATGTTTAGAAGGTGAATGATCAGGAACCGCATTGTGAATGCCATACCATTCGCCCGGTTCGTAGGCACAGCCACCGATGAGCACCACAATGCCAAACGAGGCAACAAGATATTTCATAGCGGATCTAAGACAGACTTTCACAAAAATTCGCACGAATCTGCTTGCAAAGATAAAACAGGAAATTGCGCCACCAACCGGTGCGCTTGATCATGTTTCGTCCTTGGCAAGTGCCTTGATTTTCATCAACCAAAATTTTTCCTTACGGATCAGGCACATGGAGTGTTCCTGTCCCGCTTATCCACAAGGTTAACCACAATAAATGTGAGGAACCTTGGCCGGCCTCAATAAAGAGTATTTGCTTATAATACTGTGCTTGCATACAGTTAATCACCATGAAATCCCAAATCGTCCGCATGCGTCGGGAAGGTTTCGCTTTGCCAACGTACGCGCTTAAGGATGCCGCTTGCTGAGCAGGCTTATGGTGAAAAGCGTGTCGAAATCCTCTATAAACCGTACATTGTCTGAATGACAGCGATCTGAAATGAGGAATATCAGCATCTTCGCTTTGAAAATAAAAACACTACGTGACCTTCAAGCGATGCAAGAGCGCATTCATCCGCTTGATGGGGCGCAATCGAGGTAGTACGTGGCTCAATTCAAGCAGGGCTTTCTGTTGACCCGGCACTGGCGCGACACGGTCGACGGTACGGAAGTCGACTTCTGGCTGGCGACTGACGACGGCCCGCGACGGCTCCGGTTGGCGGCTCAGCCGTCGGTGGCATTCATTCCGGCCGAGCAGCGCGAACAGGCGGAAGCGCTTTTACGTGGTGAGCGCTCCTGCGAGCTGCGGACCCTGCGTCTGACTGATTTTCACCGCCGCACCGTAGTCGGATTGTATTGCCGGGGGTATCGCCAGCTGCAGAAACTGGAAAAACGCTTACGGGAAAACGGCATCGACGTCTACGAAGCCGATGTGCGACCGCCGGAGCGTTACCTGATGGAGCGATTCATTACCGCGCCGGTATGCTTCAGCGAGGAGCCTGTTGGCGAGGGAGGCGGACCGCTGCTCGTTGGCCACATGAAGCCTTCGCCCGGTTACCGTCCTTGCCTGCGGCTCGTGTCGCTCGATATCGAAACGAGCGCCCATGGCGAGCTGTATTCGATTGCGCTGGAGGGGTGTGGTCAGCGCCAGGTTTATATGCTGGGTCCGCCGAATGGCGAAAGCGCTCCGCTCGACTTCGACCTGGAATACTGCGACAGCCATGCGCAGATGCTCGAGCGGCTAAATCGCTGGATGAAACGGCATGATCCCGACGCCATTATCGGCTGGAACCTCGTGCAGTTTGACCTGCAAGTGCTGCAGCGGCATGCGCAGCGCTATCGCATGCAACTATACCTTGGACGAGATGGCACGGCGATGGAATGGCGCGAACACAGCAGGCATCAGCACTTCTTCGCCGCCGCGGCAGGACGCCTGATCATCGACGGGATCGAAGCGCTCAAATCGGCGAGCTGGAGTTTTCCGTCATTCAGCCTGGAACATGTGGCGCAGACACTGCTCGGCGAAGGCAAGTCCATCGATAATCCGTACGACCGGATGGCCGAAATCGAGCGACGCTTCGTCGAAGACAAGCCTGCACTCGCCCGCTACAACCTGAAAGACTGCGAGCTGGTGACGCGTATCTTTGCGAAGAGCCGGCTGATGTCGTTCTTATTGGAACGAGCCAGCGTTACCGGATTACCCGCCGACCGCAGCGGTGGTTCAGTGGCGGCCTTCGAGCATCTATACATGCCGTTGATGCACCGCCAGGGCTATGTTGCGCCCAACCTTGGCGATATTGTGGGAGAAAACAGCCCGGGCGGCTACGTGATGGACTCCCGCGCCGGCCTGTACGACTCGGTGCTGGTCCTCGATTACAAAAGCCTCTATCCCTCGATCATCCGTACCTTTCTGATCGATCCCGTCGGGCTGGTGGAAGGCATGGACAAGGCCAATGACATGGATAGCGTGCCGGGATTTCGCGGCGCACGGTTTTCGCGCGACAAGCACTGTCTGCCTGCCATCGTCAAGCAAATCTGGCAGGCACGCGAAGCGGCCAAACGTGACGGCAACCAGGCGCTGTCGCAGGCATTGAAAATCATCATGAACGCATTCTACGGCGTACTTGGGTCAAGCGGCTGCCGCTTCTTCGATCCACGTCTGGCCTCCTCAATCACATTGCGAGGCCAGGAGATCATGCACCGAACGCGAGAACTCATCGAGGCGCAAGGCTATCAGGTCATCTACGGCGACACTGACTCCACATTCGTGGCGCTGCAACGCGCGCATACGGAAGAACAGGCGGTCGAGATTGCCAACGCACTGGTGACATACGTTAACCAGTGGTGGGAGCAACATCTACGACAGAAATTCGGGCTCGACAGTGCACTGGAACTCGAGTTCGACACGCATTACCGGCGTTTCTTGATGCCGACCATCCGCGGCTCGGACGAGGGCAGCAAAAAACGCTACGCCGGTTTGATCGTCAAGACGGATGGAAGCGAGGAAGTCGTCTTCAGGGGGATGGAATCCGTGCGTTCCGACTGGACGCCATTAGCACAGCAGTTTCAGCAGGAGCTGTATTGGCGCATCTTCAAGGGGGCAGCATATCGGGACTACATGCGCGACTATGTGCATCGTACTGTCAGCGGCGAGCTCAATGAATTGCTCGTATACCGCAAGCGGCTGCGCCGTCCGTTGGATGCATACCAACGCAACGTGCCGCCGCATGTTCGTGCAGCGCGGATTGCGGATGAATACAACCTGCAACAGGGGCGTCCAGCGCAATACCAGCATGGCGGCTGGATCCGTTATGTCATGACGACGGCGGGCCCGGAACCACTGGAAGCCTGGCGCTCCCCCATCGATGTCGAACACTATCTCACACGCCAGCTGCAGCCCGTGGCGGACGCGATACTGCCATTCCTTGGCGAGGATTTTGCAGCGCTGACAAGCCACCAATTTGCTCTCTTTTAGCGTTACGGACTGAAGTTCAACGCGCGTTTTGACGCTTAAAACCGTCGACCTTGCCCCCCTCCCGCTCTAATGCTTGCTTTTTACTCCCGAGCTGCCTTTCGCTTTGCCTTGCAAGCAAGCTACTCCCGAACTCTGCACTGAAGCAGTATCACTACGTTTGACACGACGGTGCTCGAAGCGTAATATCGTTGACATGTCAAACGTTGATATATCAAACGAATCGAGCGAGAACGCGTCTCCCGGCTCCAATACTGCCCCTTCGGCCGCCTCCGATTCCGCAAAGCATTCTGACTTCACTACCGCCCCGTCTTTTCGCCAATCCCTGCTCGCCATGCTTGGGCTGGCCTTCGTCGTGATGATGGTGGCACTCGACCAGACTGTCGTGGGGACCGCCCTGCCGACCATCGTCGCCGAGCTGAAGGGCTTCGACCTGTATGCCTGGGTCGCTACCTCCTACTTGCTGGCGTCGGTCATCACCGTGCCGATCTTCGGCAGGCTGGGCGACCATTTCGGGCGCAAGTATTTTGTTGTCGCGGCCATCACGGTCTTCACGCTCGCCTCGGCGCTGTGCGGCATGGCAAACAGCATGCTGTTTTTGGTGCTGGCGCGTGGACTGCAGGGGATCGGCGGCGGAATGATGGTCGGCACCGCCTTTGCATCCGTCCCGGATCTTTTCCCGGAGCCGCATGTACGCCTGCGCTGGCAGGTCATCATCAGCTCGGCATTCGGGATAGCCAACGCCATCGGCCCTTCGCTTGGCGGCCTGCTGACTGAATATGCCGGCTGGCGCAGCGTGTTCTACGTTAACTTACCGGTTGGCTTGCTGGGCATGTACTTCGTCGCTCGCCACATGCCGCTCATTCGTCATCACAAGCACGAGGGCCCAATGAAGCTGGACTGGGCGGGCGCCTGCCTGATCGCGGCATTACTCGGCAGCCTGCAACTCTTTGTGGAATTGTTGCCGACTCATGGAATGAGCGGCGGCATGAGCCTGATGGCGATCATCAGCACCGCCGCCTTCATCGGGCTGATATTCCGTGAAAAGCATGCGAGCCATCCCATACTCCCGCTCGACATGCTGCGCAACCCGGCGCTAGCCTCGCTGTTCATGCTTGCCGTGCTGATGGGATTCATGATGTTTGCGCTGATCTTCTACATGCCGCTGCTATTGCAGGGCGGCTTCGGTCTCGCGCCGGACGTCGCCGGCCTGCTGATGACACCCTTGGTGGTATGTATCACGATAGGCTCCATTTCCAACAGCAGGCTGCTGACCCGCATTCCGAATCCTGCCTGGATGTTGTATGCCGGCTTCATCCTGATGGGTTTTTCCGCGATCGGGATCACGACTCTGCAGCAGAGTACTCCTCATGTACTGATGGTTTGCTACATGGTCGGCAGCGGACTCGGCTTGGGTTTTGTGTTGCCGAACCTGACCATCTTTGCGCAGGAAGCCGCGGGTCGCGCGCACCTGGGCATCGCCACGGCCATGATCCAGTCGTTGCGCATGGTCGGTGGCATGCTCGGCACGGCACTGGTTGGCACCCTGGTCAACCACACGTACGTCAGCCACGTTCGAGCCGCGCTGGATGCGACACACGCGACCCAATGGTTCGTCCACCTGCGTGATCCGCAAATCCTGATCAACAAGGCGGCGCAATACCAGCTGGCAGAGCAACTGCATGCGCTTGGCCAGGATAGTGCTGCGCTGATCGAGGCCGCGCGATTGTCGCTGGTCTCGTCGATTCACGCTGGCCAGATGCTTTCCGTGGTGGTGGCCGTCATTGCAGTCTGGCAGATGCGCCGGCTACCGCGGTTGCACTTGCGCCGGCAAGCAGCACAGAAGTCGGCATAATTCAAACGGCAAACGCATCATCCGACACTATCGAGGAATTGAACATGGTCCAAGCAACCGAACAATTAAAAGTACTACAGCAACTCGGTCGCACCTACCGTGCGTTCCTCTCTGCCTATGAAAAGGAAGTCGGGCATTTTTTGCCGCGTTGGAAGGTAATGCTGCATTTGTACAATGAACAAGGGCCCTGTCCACAAAAACAGCTCGGTGATGCGTCGCACATGGACCCCGGCGCACTGTCTCGCCAGCTCAGTGCGCTCGAGACTCTCGGCTGGATCGTGCGCAGCACCGACCAGCATGACAAGCGCATTACCAATGTCTTACTTACCAAGGAAGGCAAACAGCAGGTCGAGCAAAGCCTGCCCAAGCGGACAGCTTTCATCGAACGCACCTTGGGCGATCTGCCAGACGAACAGTTGCGCCAGCTGATGGACTCCCTGCTGCAACTCGAAACCCGTTTCAGCGCAACCTGCAAAAATGTACATGCGTAAATCGACTGGTTCATTACCAAAACTCTGTCTCTGTCCGCACTTCGTCTTTTTTCAACATGGGCCAATGGCGGCCAAATCCTAAACAATGCCCAGCTGCCTGGCTTTTGCCCCTGGAAATATCTGCTCCAGTTGCGAAGGACTCAGGCCATACACACGTTCGAATAGTCCAGCGAGTACCGCGCGGTATTCATTCAGGACCGGATAATCACGGTTCTGGAACAGCGACGCGGCGTCGACTCTTACCTGCTCGCCAGCGATCCGCCCGCCGTTTACCGAGCCGCCCAATATCCAGAACACCGTGCCATGCCCATGATCGGTTCCGCGGTTTCCATTTTCCCTGAACGTGCGGCCAAACTCGCTGACGACCACCACGACAGTATTGCGCCACTCCGGCCCCATTTCCTGCGCCAGCGCGGCCAAGCCACGGCCGAGCTCATCGAATCGTCCGGCCAGGTAACCGGTGGCGGCACCTTGCCCTACATGGGTATCCCACCCACCGACATCGATGAAGCCCAAGCTGTATTTGTCCCGCATTAGCCGCGCCACCCGGCGAGCCTCGACTTCGAAACCTTTCGCATTGATTGCGTTACGGTTGGCCGCCTCCATTTCACCCGCCATCTCGCGTGCCACTTCGTTACGCATGGAGAATCCCTCCTCCACCTGACGCCCGATCGGAGTGTTCTTGTACATCGACGCGATGAGATTGCTTTGCCTCATATCCAGAGCCGGCTTCCCGATACTGCGCAATGCAGTATTCGGAACTTGCGCCGGGCCTTGGAATACCAGTGGCAGCTGATCGGTGAAGGACATCGGCGAGGCGTTGTTCAATACGCCGGCGAGACGATTCAAGAAACCAGATCGGAAATCGCGATGTCCGCCACCGCCCTGCCCCAACTCCATGCTGTCCTGTGTTTCGAAATGGCTGCGTGATAGGTTATCCGTTCCGGCAAACGGAATGAAAGTTACCTGCCGTTGGGTGAACAATGGATAAATTGAATCGCGCAGAACTGGATGCAATCCCCAGTCGCCGGACAATGCGATGGCGGAATTGAGGTCGTTCGATGGCCGCGGAATGGCGATTTTGGGACGCGAGTCGTAATAAAAGTCGCTACTGGTCGGTATCAAGAGACTAGCCGCGTCATAGCCGCCACGTAAAAACACCAGCAACAGCTTGGCCGGTGCACTCGGCGCCGCCAGCAGTTGCCCCGACAGCGAAGCCAGCTGCAATACGCCTAATCGTTTCAGGAGTTCGCGCCGATGCATGTTTTATGATCCTCAGTGCGGTTTAGCGGTACATGAATTCGGGCGACGACAACAGGAAGGCGTTCCATTCCTGCGGCGAGCCCGCCTGGTCAAGTGCCTGCCGGGTCGCTGCGCCGAGTGTCTTTTGAAACGATTCGTAATAGAAGGGATTGGCAAGCTGCGGAAAGGCCGGGCGATCCTGCGCCTGCAGCCCTTCTACCTTGAACAGGCCAGCGCTGCCGGAGCCGATCGCCTTGCCAATTTCGAAGCGGGTCGTCATCTGGCCAGGACTGACCCACGCGGAACTTGCCAACGGAAAGCCGTCCGGCGTCTGTCGGCCATACAAAGGCTCTCCCATGCGGTGCAACCATCCAATCATCGGCCCTGCGGTCAGGATGGCCTTGTCGTCGTAGGAGAGCCGCACTGCAGATACTACGTAATGAATCGGGTCCTTGAATTCACGGCCGAGCGACTGCTTGAATTCCGGGCTGCTGAACAGTTCAGCCAGCGTGGCAGCAATATCGCCGTCCGTACGGAGAAAGGCCTTCGACATCCGCTGAACCAAGGCGTCCGAGGGATCGTCACCGACAAAAAACAATGCCAACTTGCGGCTGATGAATCGCGCCGTTGCCGGATGACGACTGAGCCGGTCGACCGCCTCGTCGATTTCCGCCAGCCCTCGTCCTCGCACGACTGTGCCGAGCAGGACCTTGTCACCATAGTCATGGCGGTTGGGATTGAACTCGAAGAGGCCGCGCCGGACGTATTGGCTCTGCAGCTTCGGTCGTACGTTGGGTGTCTGCGTATCGAGGTTCACGCCGGCACCAGTCAGGATGCGGGCAAGTTCCTGCACGTCTTTCTGCGTATAGCCGCCGTCCACGCCCAATGTGTGCAGCTCCATCAGCTCGCGGGCGTAATTCTCGTTGACGTGGTTGACTGCGTTCTGCTCGTTGTCCAGATTGCGCAGCATCGCCGGGTGGTAGACGGTCGCGGCCAGAAGATCGCGAAACTTCCCGAGCGCATGCGGACGAATCGCATGGTCTTCATAGTCGCCGACCATCGCCCGCAAATTGTGCTTGCCTTGATGAATACTGAAGTGGTTCAGCCAGAACCAGGTCATCTGCTCGCGCAGCTGATTATGCGAATAGGTATCCCGCAATAAGGAACGCGTTGCCGCTTCACGCGCCAGCCTGTTGAGCTCTTCCTGATATGCGTGCTGCGCTGCCTTCTTCTCGTCATCGCTGGCAATCGTATCAAGCTGCTTGCGCCTTTGCTCCAACTCGATCACCAGCTGATCGAGTGGCCGCTGGGAGATCGTCAGGTTGTTGATCTGCGCTTCAATTGACTGGGGCAAGCGATCGGCACCAGGATGGAGCTGCTGGGCCAGAAAGCGGTCCGCACCTACCGTTTTAATTTCATGAAAGGAGGAACTGCTCGCCCCCCACGTGATGCGGTTAAGTATGGCGTCCGGCTTTATAGTGTCCAGTCCGAATTCCTGCGGGACTGGCGTGCCGCGAGAAGCACACCCAGCCAGGATTGCCAAGAATGAAACCGCGACTGCGCGTGAACGTATTGTGGACAAGAGCATTCTTCTCATGATGATTTTTGGGCATCAGGCCTCTGCATCTGTTATCCCGGTCAACGCCCTGTCCACATGGTTCGATGACGGAGGCAGTGCGCCGTAATGTAACTTAAAGTAAGCCGTACCTCTCATGATCTTTCTGGAGATACGGGCATAGCGCAGCCATCCCCTGGCTCAGATCAGCGAATTGTCATCGCTGTCGAAGTCTCCGGCAATATCATCAAAAAAGCCGGGATCACCGCGCTCCGTAGTCAATGGTGCGGCACGGTCATAGTAATTGTTGACGACGGTTGTCTCCGACGGCACGCCGGCCAGGGACTGGGCGCCTAGGAAACTGCTTCCGCTGTTATGGTGGATTAAATGCTCAATCCCTTCAAACAACAATGCCCCACCAGCGACGCCTGCGGCGGTCGTGGCAATATTGCCCAGTGTAGAGCGTAACCCGTCACTGAGAAATCCCGGACGGGCGGAAAGCGGCGTACTGTTCCCTTGTGCAGGATAAACCCGTGCGCCTGTCGCGGCCGAAGACGGCTTGTTGCCCCAAGAACTCGCTGAATCGATAAAGTTCGCATTGCCGGGCTCCCGCGCCGCCTGCAACTGCGCCTGCAAATCAGCGATCTGCATTTTGGCTTGAGATAGCGCACGATCGAGTAACAGGACTTTTTGAACCAGCAAATAGGCGGCGTCAGGTTGCTGTCCCACCGCGTCATGAATCATCGCTGCCGCTTGTGGATCTTTGGCGGCGACGCGTGCCTGAACAAGTTGATTCAAGAAGTTGCCTAGCACTTCATGCTCTTGTGCAGTCATTTGCTCTCCTCTCGGTTGCTGACAAAATCAAATCCACAGGATAGAAAGCAAAACTTAAAAGGGCCTTAAAAAGGTTATTGATCCATCCCATGTCCCTGATCACGGCGCTCATCGCTGTCCATCACAACATCCGTGTTACGCACCTTGTGGCCATATGCGAGATCATCGTGCTCGCAAACAGGCCAAGCCGGAACGACTACATATCCACCTTCTTGCCCCTCACCCTGGTACGACCCGCACTATGCGCTGACGATATTGGGAATTGTGCTCGGCAGCGTATTGAATTCCGTCAGCCTCGGACTGGACACGTTTTTCGGCTCCGTCGTCCAAGAACGTGCAGAAATCGAAGCGCAACGTGCGTTAGGCGCGTCGCGGCGGGAAGCGCTCGCGCGGCCGACCCGCAATGAAGTACGCAGGGGCATGATTCCGATAACGAACCAAATGGCGGCGGCCGGCATCATTACCTTGCCCGGCACCATGACCGGTCAAATACTGGCAGGCATCGCCGCGCTCGACGCAGCCCAATACCAGATCCTGCTGCTGTTTCTGCTAGCAAGCCCCCGGCGAGCTTGCTGCCGTCGGCACTGTTTGTCTTGCTTCCTAAGTCGGTGGCCGGCAGTCCCCACCGACTTAGGGTGAATGCCTTGGCAAAGGCTGGCACAAAACTTGATTCCTGCTTTTCTCTTGCTTCTTTTTTCCTTCGAATAACTGGATGCACGCTCCTATTGCGCGCCATACAATATCGTTGTGCCAATGTCAGGGAAACATACCTGCTGCGCAGCGATATCCAAAGGGAGCTGCCAGCCAACGCAATTCAGCTATGCCGGCATGGCTACTGAGAGACGCATGCGGCATCATCCTAGCAACAAAAAGAAGGTGAAATTTTGACGTCGACCGCCAAGAAAAACAGCATCGCTACACTTACTCTCGCCGCCATCGGGGTCGTCTACGGTGACATCGGCACTAGCCCCCTGTACACCATGAAAGAGGTGTTTTCCCCGGCACATGGTCTTGTTCTCAATCCAGCCAACCTCCTCGGTGTGGTCTCGTTGATTCTGTGGGGCCTCATTATCGTCATCTCATTCAAGTACGTGACACTTGTCTTGCGCGCCGACAACCGGGGGGAAGGCGGAATCATGGCGCTAACAGCCTTGGCACTATCCGCAGTTTCTTCGCGATCGCGCTTGCATTATCCGGTGATGGTGCTTGGAATGATTGGGGCGGGGCTTTTTTTCGGTGATGGAGTAATTACCCCTGCGATTTCAGTCCTCTCTGCAATTGAAGGGTTGGAGGTCGCAACTCCGGCATTCAAGCCGTACGTTATCCCATTGACCCTTGTGGTTTTGATTGCGCTCTACGCGGTCCAGTCGCGTGGCACTGGGGGCATTGGAAAGTGGTTTGGCCCCATCGTCCTTGTCTGGTTCATGGCACTTGCCGTGATGGGTGTTTTGAACATCGTTCAGAACCCTGCCATTCTCGCCGCATTCAATCCGGCGCACGCCGCGACCTTTCTGGTCCATAACCGGTGGTTCGCGTTTCTGGCGCTTGGGGCCATCGTACTGTCGATGACCGGAGCCGAGGCGCTGTATGCGGACATGGGCCATTTCGGGAGGAAATCGGTTCGCCTTGCATGGTTTGCAGTTGTTTTTCCGGCCCTCTGCCTGAATTACCTTGGACAAGGAGCGCTGCTTCTTTCCAACCCCGAAGCGGCGTCTAATCCATTCTTCCAGCAACTGGGTCCATGGAGTGTCATCCCACTTGTCGCTCTTTCCACAATGGCGACAGTCATTGCTTCCCAAGCGACCATCTCGGGCGCTTTCTCCGTGACGCAGCAAGCCATCGCGTTAGGTTTTCTTCCCCGCATGAGTATCTCTCATACATCCGAGAGCGAGATGGGGCAGATTTACATTCCCCTGGTGAACTGGCTGCAGCTGGCGGCCGTTGTTTTGGCTGTCGTTGGCTTCGGCTCATCATCCCACCTCGCCTCGGCCTATGGCATCGCCGCGACCGCTACCATGCTGACAACAACGCTGTTGATGTTCATCGTGATTCGGCATATATGGCATTACCCGTTGCTGGTATGCGTTGTCACCACCGGCTTCTTCCTTACTATCGACATCGCACTGTTCTCCTCGACGAGCTTGAAGATTCTTCATGGCGGCTGGTTCCCCTTGGTGATAAGTGCGGCCATGGTTACCACCATGCTCACGTGGAGAAAAGGAAGGGAACTGGTCTTTGAGAACATCAAGAAGCACTTCATTCCGGTGAAAGATTTTTTGATATCGCTCTTTGTCGCCCCGCCACATCGCGTGGAGGGAACGGCGATCTATTTCCGCCCGGAAGGCGATGGCGTCCCGCATGCCTTGTTGCACAATCTCCTGCACAACAAGGTATTGCATGAACGCGTTATTTTTCTCACAGTTATTTCAACCGATGTTCCTCACATTCCTGACGACAAGCGCATCGAGGTGGAATCATTGGGGCACGCGTGCTATCAGGTCAATGTCCGTTACGGCTTCAAGGACGAGCGCGACATACCGGTCGCATTACGACTATGCGAGAAATCAGGTTTGGAAGTCGACCCCATGCAGACGTCGTTTTTTATTGCACGCCACAATGTCTTGGCGACGACAGGAGGAGGGATGGCTCAATGGCGGGAAGGGTTTTACTCGGCGATGGCAAGGAACGCCAGAGACGCTGCGGACTACTTCCGAATTCCACCTAACCGTGTCATCGAGCTAGGCACCCAGGTGGAAATATGAACTGTCTAAGCGATCCTATCTGATGACGACGAAACTCTCATTTCAGAGGCCATTGCCCCCTGCCCCAAAGGCCCCGGATTCCTGAATTACCCCCGCATGAATCGATAAATCTACTGGCCTTATTATGGATAGAGCGGCTGAGCGCCCTCTTCCGTGATGCTGTCTATAGGGTAAGCATGCGTCAGCTATTGGCGGAAGCTCTGTTAAAAGCACGGAGCCAACTCATTCTCTGGCAGGCAGACTATTTCCTGCGTACGAATAATTGAATATGGCACGTTCTGTTAGGCTGACATTTTTACAGCAGAGTCTTTGGTGCGTATTTACACTGCCTCGCCACGAAGCGGGCTTAGCCGGACTCTGATAGCAGCGATGCACTTGCATATATCGGGAGATTCAAAAGTATCTACGAAACCGGTGGCGATTCACACCGAGATAAAGCATCGCCCGCATAAAAGCTCGATAATGTCCCCGATCTTTTTACCAAGGTAAACCATGACCGACTTTCGCAGCGACACCGTCACCCAACCGACACCGGCGATGAAACAGGCAATGCTGGAGGCGCCGCTGGGCGACGATGTGTTCGGTGACGATCCCAGCGTCAACCGCTTGCAGGAACTGGGCGCACAGATGCTGGGCTTCGAGGCGGCGCTGTTCGCGCCGAGCGGCACGCAAACCAACCTGATCGCACTGATGACGCATTGCCAGCGCGGCGACGAGGCGATTGTCGGCCAGATGTGGCATACCTATCGCTGGGAAGCGGGCGGCATGGCGGTGCTCGGGTCGATTCAGCCGCAGCCGCTGGAGCACCAACCGGACGGCACCATCGCGCTAGCCGACATCGAAGGCGCGATCAAGGTTGATGATCCGCATTTCGCAAAAACGCGCCTGGTTGTCATGGAAAACACTACTGGCGGCAAGCCGCTGCCTCTCGCCTATATGCGCGACGTCAGCGCATTGGCGCAGCGCCACGGCTTGCGCACGCATATCGACGGCGCGCGACTGTTCAATGCGGCAGTGGCACTGGCTGACGGCGGCGATCCGGTGCAAAAGGCGCGCGAACTGGCGCAATCCTACGATTCGGTATCGCTGTGCCTGTCGAAGGGGCTGGGCGCGCCTGTGGGATCGTTGCTGCTCGGCTCGCGTGATTTCATTAAGCAGGCGCGGCGTATCCGCAAGATGCTGGGCGGCGGCATGCGTCAGGCCGGCATGCTCGCTGCAGCGGGAATCCATGCGTTGCAACATCACGTGCATCGTCTTGCGGAAGACCACGCCAACGCACGCCTGCTGGCCGACGGACTGACCATGGCCGCCTCGTCCCACGCAAAACTGAAAGGCCGCGCCACCGCACATGCGGCGCAGACCAATATTGTTTTTCTCGATGTCGACGCCGATATCGCGGATGCGTTTTTGCGGCATCTCGCCGACAACGACGTGCGTGTCACCGGCGGCTATTTCCGCGCCAGCGAGCGTGCAATGAAACGCATCCGTTGGGTGACGCATCTTGATGTGAATCGTGCGGATGTGGAGCGAGCGTTGCAAGTCGTTACCGATTTCTGAGATCGAACGCAATCGGGATCATGTCGCACGAAAAACGGGGGCAGGTCTCGCAATCCAGTGTGTGCGATTGCAAGGCCTGCCCCCGTTTTTCATGCACATGAATGCAAATGCATGCCGCATGCGCCGAATAATTTTCGAAGCGTTATTTACCTGCCGCAGCCTGACTACTGACGGACTGAGGATTGCCAATCGCGGCGACGATATCGGGAACGGTTTCTGTCGACAGGCCAGCTTTTTTGCGGATACCCAACGTGCCATCGCTGGCGCGCATCAGGTCAAATTCATTGATCCCCAACGTGCGGTTGAAAACCGGAATTTTGGCGCCATCATCCAGCGTCACGACATTGAGTACGGATCCTTCGTTAGCCACCGCCACTGGCCTCACCCCATTTTTTTGTACATTTGCCGAATTTCTTCTCGCAGTGCCGCCTCTTCTCTTGTAGTGACCGCGGAGCTTGATTCGATTGGTGAGCATTGACAAGCGAAGCCGTGAAGACAAGGGCGGAGTTTGCCGCTTCGTCGCCGTTCTACGGTAGGAAAATCGTCGTGACTCCAAATGACGACGTGTACATTGCCCTGCCTTATGCCCCCCAAAAACGATGGGATTGAAGCTTGGGCGTCTATTTCCCATTGTCTGGGCATAGGAGCACATACAGACGAAACATGAATCAAGACTGAGAAAACCGGAGCGATTCGACTGACTTTTAGTCATTCTCAAGTGCTTCGGCGGGCTTTCAAAACAGACTTCTCCCTGGTGCTGATTAAAACCGCGTAAGCATTCAAGGGGGGCCGATGGCGACTTACACGAAGAGAGCTGTGTCTTTTCTGCACGCTGCATTGCTTCCTTTGCGCCGCCTCTGGTATGGCGTGCGCCGCCGCTATCGAACGTTACGCATCATGCCTGCTGCGAGCCGCCTGCTTGGTCCGCAGTATGTGCGCAGCCGGGATGCGATCGAGATTGACATCACCTATGTCTGCAACCTGCGCTGCAACAACTGCAACCGTTCCATCACGCAGGCGCCTGAAAAGACCCACATGACGGTCGGGATGATCGAGGATTTTGTGCGCGACTCCATCGCACAGGGAAAGCGCTGGCGCGTGATCCGCCTGCTCGGCGGCGAGCCAACCTTGCATCCGCAATTTGGCATGATCATCGAGGCATTGCGCCGCTACCGGCAGTTCGCTCCACGTTGCGACATCCAGGTTGTCAGCAATGGCTTTGGCAAGGCCGTGCAAGCGGTTCTCGAAACGATTCCCGGCGATGTGACGATCGAGAATTCCGGCAAGGATGGCCAGAGAATCCAGCCCATGTTCGGGCCGTTCAACCTCGCGCCGATAGACGATCCCGCATTTCGTTCGGTCGATTACGTGAATGGCTGCTCCATCATGGAAGAGTGCGGCATGGGTTTGGCGCCCACCGGTTATTACCAGTGCGCGGTGGCCGGCGGCATCGACCGGCTGCTGCGCGGGCAGCAGGGATACCGGAGCCTTCCAGCCGACGATGACGACATGCAGGAACTCAGTCGCAATCTTTGCCGACTGTGCGGGCATTTCCGGGATGGCCACATGGTGCCGGCGGATCTGCGTCCGCCCTTGCTCGATACGCCCAGATCGGAAACCTGGGACAGGATTTACACAGACTGGAAAAAACGCCGCCGGCCTCTGCGCGCCACTGAAAAGGCGGCCCCATAAGTGTCTCGATAGACGCCTCGATCACCGTCACCGCCTGCTCACCCTTTCGTCTGCACCCCAACCTGCAAGAGCCTGAGTCATGTCACTGACATTCTCGATCATCACCTGTACCTGGAACAGCATGCCCTGGATCGATGAGTCCATCGCGTCGGTATTGATGCAGGACTGCCAGGACTTCGAATGCATCTTCGTCGACGGCGGCTCCACCGACGGCACACTGGAGCGCATACGCGCGGTGCCGCGGCCGTACCGCCTGCTCGAAAATGTGGGCGGCGGGATAAGCCGCGCGATGAACGCTGGCCTGGAGGCCGCGCGCGGCGACATCATCGCGCACCTGCACTCCGACGATTTCTACGTTCGTCCCGATGTGTTGTCGATGGTCGCGCGACAGCTCGAAACCAGCGGAAATGAGTGGCTTTTTGGCCGCGCGATGCCAGTCAAGCATGGCATTCTCCAACAGGAGAATTTCGTCGCGCCGCGATTTACCTACGAGGCGCTCGTGCGCGCCAATTTCATTCCGCATCCGTCCACCTTCGTGCGCCGCCGCTTGTTCGCGCGGGCAGGCCGCTTCAATGCCGAATTGAAGTATGCGATGGATTACGAGCTGTGGCTGCGTCTGGCCCGGCTCGCGCAGCCGCTGCAGCTCGATATCCCGTTGGCCGCGATGCGCGAGCATGACGGCAGCCTGACGACGCGCGAGTGGCTGGCCGCCATGCAGGAGGCGCTGCAAGTGCGACTGGCGTTCACCGACCAGGGGATGGCCGCCCGCAGCATGCACTATCTGCGCTATCTGGTCCGGCACCGCCGCGCGATCCGCGCAGGAGCGACATAGCGCCATCGCGCCAGTTTTTCCATGTGCCCGCGACCGACCCGATACCTTCGATAACAAGGAGTCTCATGCCAACGCCCTTTTCCTTGTCCCTCATCTTGTGTACCTATGGCAGAACCACCGAGCTGGAACTGCTGTTCCAGTCATTGGCCGCACAGTCGTTCCGGAATTTCGAGGTCGTCGTGGTGGACCAGAATCCGGATGCGCGGATAATGCCCTACCTAGAGCGTGCCCGTGCGGCTGGAATACGGCTGCAGCATGTCAGGCACGACGTGCCGAATCTGTCGGTCGCCAGAAATATCGGTCTGCATCATGCGCAGGGGGCATGGGTGGGTTTCCCGGATGACGATTGCTGGTACGAACCGAACATGCTGGAGCGATTGGCCAGCGCTTTCACGGCGGCCGGGGACCTCTCCGGGTTGGTGGCGCGGTGGTCCGAATGGCGCGAGCCGGCCACCCTGCCGCATCGCTTCACATGGGCGCGCTATCACGTCTTTCGGGATCGGCTGGCGGTGTCGTTCATGCTCTTCTTTCGGCGCAGCCTGTTTGACCGCATCGGCGGTTTCGATCCACGGCTGGGCATCGGGCAGTGGTTCGGCGCGGCCGAGGAGACCGACTTCGTGATGCGTGCGCTGCACGCCGGTGCGGTGCTCGAGTTTCGTCCGGCGGCGGTCGTCCATCATCCGCTCAAGGAGCCGGGCAATACGGCCGCCGATCGCCGCGATGCCCGGCAGCGCGAACGTGGTACCGGCGCTCTGTACGTCAAGCACGGCCTGCCACCGATGGTGATCGCGCGCGGCCTGGCCGCCCCGCTGCTCAAGCCATTGCTGGGCCGGGAGGGATTGGGCAACCTCGCGATCGGCTGGATGACGGCACTCGGCCGCTGGGAAGGCCTGGTCCAGTGGCGCAGGCAAGCCCGGCTCTCGAACGAGCTTCCTGCAGTCTCGGCCATCAAGGCGCCGCCCTATGCTGCCGATCGTGTGCGTGCTCTCATCCATGAAGCCGAGCCATCTGGGTATGCAGAGATGATGGATAGCCTGAATCGGTGACTTGCTGGCGTCTTCCTGCTGGGCTAAGGCATCGTGCAGATATGCCTTGCATGATTCTGACGGCGATGGCGGCGGCCAGCCGCCATTGTCGGGCGCGGATTTGCCAGACAGTTTAAGTCGGCACGGCACGCGGATGCCGCCTTTGCGCCTACGCGCGCCGGATGATTGCGTGGGCGCAAAAGCAGCCACCGCGAGCGTGCACGGCGCAAACGACCAAGGCCGCGCAGATAGTACCGAAGTTCTTGCCGGTGATTGTCACCGGCCTTACCTATACATAACGGGAAGTCGAACGCACGCCGGACCTGCTTCGCCCCGCAAATTCCCTTGGCTGCCCCGCAGCATGGAGAGTCCTCGGGCGCCTGCCCCTTTAGGCAAATTGCTTTGGCTCCCGATGCAATCCGAACACTTAATTGGACATCAGCACCGGCACGGTCATGTGCCGGAGTATGTAGCGGGTTCCGGCGCCGCGACTCATAAACGGCAATCCGACATGCCCATGCGCTCCCATGACGAGCAAGTCCGTTGCGAGGTCCGTGGTTGCGTTGAGCAGCATGTCCATGATGCCGATGTCGGTAACCAGCATGACTTGCGATTGGGCTTGAATGCCATGACAGGCAAGATGGCGAATGACGTTATCGCATGCGCTACGCGCCTCTTCCGCATTCGGGGCAAACGATATGACGGTAGTCTTTTCGCAGCCTTCCATCAACGGCAGCGCGTCGTTGAGCGCGCGGGCCGCCTCACGCACATTGCTCCATGCAACGAGTGGGCGCCTGCCGATTTCAGTGTATTTGCCAATATAAGGAATAATCAGCACAGGACGACCGGCATTCAGCACGACTTCTTCAGTCAGATCGGCAGGAACACACGGCCCGGCCTTATCGTCATGCTGCCCCATGATGACCAGATCGGCGTGGCGCGCCCAATCGGTGACCCACCGCACCAATTCAGCTTCACTGCCGCGATTAATGTCATGCCATTCGACGCGCGGCAAGCCAGCCGTGGCGGCCTCAAATGCAGCCTTGCTGGCTTGTGCGGCGGCGGCGTATTCCGGTGTCGGCCAAGAGGACACCACACCCACGCTTTGCGATTGCGCCAACTGCCCAAACACGCCAATCAGACGTGCCTGATGCGTGCGAGCAAGCGATACGGCCAAATCCAGACGGCAAGAAGTACGCTCGCTTTGATCCAGGTGAACCATCAAATTTTTTAATGACATACCTTATCCTCCACGACGTCGAAGCTGTTCAGTGTAGAGGCATTTGACCAGGTGCACAACAAAGCCAACCACGCCTCACCAACAGCTTAGCAATCACGCCCCCCAGGAGGTGTTATGAACCTTGGCCCAGCATTGCAGGACCTTTAGCGAGCACGAGACATGCGAGTGCGACGAAATGGCGTCCCGCCAGGATATCGGCTAGCTCGTCATAGTCGCACATCAGAATGCAAAAACGGGCTTGCCCAGGAAGCCGGCCACAATCAGGCACTTGCCCTTCCAGTTGTATAACGTTGCGTCGCTGATGCCGTACTTGCGGCACAGTTCCGCCACCTTCATTCCCGCTTCGGCTTCTTTAAGAATATGCCGATCAATTGTTCT
Source organism: Noviherbaspirillum autotrophicum (assembly GCF_000818395.1). Taxonomy (GTDB): domain Bacteria; phylum Pseudomonadota; class Gammaproteobacteria; order Burkholderiales; family Burkholderiaceae_D; genus Noviherbaspirillum; species Noviherbaspirillum autotrophicum. Next base: position 4,112,819 of record NZ_JWJG01000028.1, read on the forward strand.
TCGGTGAATCGCTTTTTCATACCTGCCTTCCAAGGGGCAGACTCTACATCATTGCCGTACTAATCTTGGGTAGCAGGTCACTTGCGTCGGAAAGCGCGATTTTTCCTCGATCCCTTAAGGACGGACGAGGATATTCTGCAGCACCATGCGCCGCTGATTAAATGAAAACGGGAACTCCTGCAGCAGGTGCTCGATCTGGTGATCGGACGGGCTGTCGGCGGCCCGGCGAAGAAAGGAAACACCGCTCTTGCGGCTCTTGGTGACGATCTCCGTTACCACCGCTGGCCAGTCGGCTGACATTGCTGCAGAGGTGATTAACTCGTCACGACCGACGATGTGAACGCCGGATGCATCTAGCTGTGAAATGAAAGTGTCGAAATTCGCCATGCACGTCCCGTTTTTTGCGCAGGTCGTTATTTTCCGGAGGCCGCACGCGTGTGCAATCCCATATTCATGGGGAAGATGTGCCATGCGGAAGGCGCTGAGCCCATCGCCAAATAGCACCTGCCTTTAGCAGGCATGTCAGTGGAGTAAGGCTGTACAACCGGTAATTGGCATCCGAACTATTTCCAGTCTGCAGCTAGCTAGGCACTTTCTCTTTAATGACGGCAGTCCGGAAGAGGTTGTCCGCCTTCGATTAAATCGACCATCGCGCGTGGCTTTTGCTCCAATTGCTTCAGAGAAGCATGAGGTCACACTAGAGAAAATATCCATCCAAGGATGCTGCCGGCACACCGGCAATCATGACAAAAGAAGGCATGATGGTGACTCCATCTGCGGTTGTCCTGACTTGACCATAATTGGAGGATGTATGCTTGGCATTGATACCCGCGCGGCGAAGGCCGCATGGACCGTATTCCTGTTGGCTGCGGTGTTGTACCTACTCTACATGGTTCGGGCCACCCTGTTGATCGTGGTGCTTTCGATCTTTTTCGCCTACGTGGTTTACCCGCTGGTCCAAATCGGGGAGCGCTACAAGCCCCGCCTCATTCCTCGAACCGCCGTCGTTGCGATGGTGTTCCTGTTTTTGATTGCGCTCGCTGGTGTATCTGGAGCTGTGTTTGGGAGTCGGATCGCTGATGAAGCGGTGCGCCTGAGCCAGGACTTGCCCAAACTTCTCGACGTCGCCAACGTCTCGGAACGCATCCCCTTACCAAGGTTTCTCGAACCGCAGCGCCATAAGATGGTTGCTTTTGTGACGGAACAGGTGCAAGCGGGAGCGGGCCAGGCTGTTCCCTTTGCCAAACGCCTGGGAGTTAGCGTGCTGCATATCGCCAGCAACCTGATCTACCTGATTCTGATCCCGATTCTCAGCTTTATGCTGATCAAGGAAGGACCGGCGATGCGCCAGAATTTCCTGATGCTGCTCGATCGTTCGCAAAGCAAGCTGTGGGGACGCATTACGGGCGACCTGGATCTGCTGTTGGCTGGCTTTGTGCGCGCCCTCCTGCTGCTGTCGTTGGCCACCTTCATTAGCTACAGCGCTGCCTTATCCCTCATGGGAGCCCCCTACGCTCTGCTCTTGGGCGGAACAGCAGCGCTTCTGGAATTTATTCCGTTTGTGGGGCCATTGGCAGCGATCGGGGTGCTCCTGGCGGTACTCGGATTTGGCGGGTTTGAACATTTGCTTTGGGTACTCTTCTTTATCCTGGCGTACCGCGGGTTGCAGGATTATGTTCTCGCTCCCTATCTGATGAGCGAAGGAGTTGAAGTTGCGCCGCTGCTGGTGATCATCGGATTGCTGGCCGGCGACCAGATCGCTGGGATTGCGGGAATTTTTTTATCAGTACCCGTGATTGCGGCAATTCGGATCATTTTCATGCGGGTGCGGGAAGCCTACACCGCGAAAACCGGGGCGCCCATCCCCAGTCCGGTTGGCTCTGGTGCAAATAGCAGGTCGTGCTAAACAGTCCCCGTATCACGCCGAGCCACTATCGAGAATATGTCCTAACTGCTAAAATTGCGCGCTCTACGTCCGCGGCCATGGCGGAACAGGTAGACGCAAGGGACTTGAATAGAAAATTTGAGTGCCCCGGTGGAAACGCCGGGAGTAGAACCCGTCAAATTCGGTGAAACCTTTAACCTGGTAATACCGAGCCAATCCCACGGAAGTGGGCAGGTGTAGAGACTAGACGGCGGGCACCTAATGCAACAGCAATGGTGAAGGTATAGTCCAGACCACAAACGGCATGGCCGGCGGCGAAAGCCGTAGTTGGTACGAAAATCCCTCGCTCGTAAGAGCGTGCCGGTTCGATTCCGGCTGGCCGCACCAGACAAACACGCTTCCTGCTTCACAAACCCCTTCTCTGATGTTCGCAAAATAGGACTAAATTTTCGTCCTTGTTTGCGCACACCCGAACCCTCGCTATGCGCTTAACGGGACACAGCACATGGAAAAGTCGGCGTCGGTTGATTGAGATTTGGAAAGTTTTTGGAAAGCACCCTGCACTGCAGTTTATAGGCCACTACCTAAAAGGCAGCATTGGCGCGCGGTTATGGGGCATCGCAGAATAGACACGGATGTAAATACCCAGTCTTTTAAGTCAGCTGTGTCTACCAATTTCACCACTCGGGCAGCTTGCGCCAAGCTTAGCAGGCGCACAAGCGAAAAAAGCGCACGCGGCGCTTTTATTAGAAAACTGGAGGCGGGGGTCGGAATCGAACCGGCGTAGACGGCTTTGCAGGCCGCTGCATAACCACTTTGCTACCCCGCCGCGGAAGCTTATTGTAACTGCAAACTTAAACTGCTGTTGCAGCATACGCGTCTGCAAAACAAGGGGAGCCAGAAAAGCTCCCCTGAAAATCTGGAGCGGGAGAAGAGTCTCGAACTCTCGACCTCAACCTTGGCAAGGTTGCGCTCTACCAACTGAGCTACTCCCGCATTAAAACTTGCAACTTTGCGCCCATGTAACTTAGGGGCAGCATTTTTACTAGGCTCTCACCCTAGAATAAAAAAAGGAAGCCGGCTAGCTTCCTTTCCGAATTCTGGAGCGGGAGAAGAGTCTCGAACTCTCGACCTCAACCTTGGCAAGGTTGCGCTCTACCAACTGAGCTACTCCCGCGTTCACAACAGACAAGCATTATAGAGGTTTTCCGTTTTTTGTCAAGCGCCAAGAACTTCCTAATCTAAGCGGCCCGATCTTTCCTTGATCAATGGCCACGCCTTTTTAAGGTAATAGAACATCGACCAGACAGTCAGTACTGCAGCAATCACCAACAACCACGCTCCCCAATACCGGGTGTCGAGCACACCGAACAAGGTATCGTTAAAGAGCAGCATCGGAATCGCGATCATCTGTGCCGTAGTTTTGATCTTCCCGATCGAGCTGACCGCGACCGACCGCGCCGCCCCGATCTGCGCCATCCATTCACGCAAGGCGGAAATGGCGATCTCACGACCAATGATGATGAAAGCAATGACCGCATTGACACGCTCGAATTCCACCAGCACCAGCAGCGCACCAGCGACCATCAACTTATCGGCAACAGGATCAAGAAAAGCGCCGAAAGCGGATGTCTCGTTCCAGCGGCGCGCCAGAAATCCATCGAACCAGTCGGTTACTGCAGCGACAATGAATATGGCACTGGAAGCGACGCCCTTCGACAGGGGCGACAACCAGGCGTCAGGCAGGTAAAACACGCCTACCACCAGCGGGATAAGCGCCACACGCAACCAGGTAAGCAGGATGGGAATATTAAAAGGCATAGGTCGGCACCGGAGAATAAGCACGATTATCGCGTGGAACTTGCCTGAACCGCAATGTGCCGCTTCATGCTGCTGAATTAATGCAACTGTCGATAGATTTCTTCCGCAAGCTGGCGCGATATACCGTCCACAGAGGCCAGTTCTTCCACGCTGGCGTCGGCGACTCCGCGCAAGCCACCGAATCGCGCCAATAGCTTTTGTCGCCGCTTCGCACCGACGCCCTCGATTTCCTCCAGCCGCGACGTCTGCCGCGCTTTTGCGCGCTTGGCGCGCATGCCAGTAATGGCAAAACGATGCGCCTCGTCGCGAATTTGCGCAATCAGCATCAGTGCCGCCGATTCCTTGCCCAATTCCTGCGGCGGACGTTCATCGGCGAATACCAGCGTTTCCAGGCCGACCTTACGTCCCTCCCCCTTTGCGACGCCGACAATCAGCCCGACATCGAGCCCCAATTCACTGAATACCTGCCGCGCCATCTCGACCTGCCCTTTGCCGCCGTCGATCAGCACCACATCGGGCATCACGCCCTCGCCGTTGGCAACTTTCTCGTAACGCCGCGTCAGCACCTGGCGCATTGCCGCGTAATCGTCACCGGGTGTAATGCCGGCGATGTTGTAACGCCGGTATTCGCCGTTCTGCATTGCATGATGGTGAAACACCACGCACGATGCCTGGGTCGCTTCGCCTTGCGTATGGCTGATGTCAAAGCATTCAATGCGCAGGTTGTCGATATCGGACACATCCAGGCCGAGCGCATCGACCAGGGCGCGCGTACGCGCTTGCTGCGACCCTTGTTCCGAGAGCAGGCGCGCCAGTGCGATTCCCGCGCCTTTATGTGCCATTTCCAGCCATTGCCGGCGCTGCCCTTGCGGCTGGAACACCAGATTGATGCGATGGCCGCACTGTTCGGCCAGTGCCATCATCAGTGCCGGCTCGTCGAATTCGACATTCAGAATCAGCGTCGGCGGAATGAACTTGTCGATGTAATGCTGCGCCAGGAACGCCTTCAAGACTTCAGCATCGGCCGCGTCGCCGTCAGCGGCAAGCGCGCTGTCGACGTGGGCAGGGAAATATGCACGGTCGCCCAAGTGGCGGCCGCCGCGCACCATTGCCAGATTCACGCATGCCCTGCCGCCCTGCACGACAACGGCAATGATATCGATGTCCGCATCGCCGACCGTTTCCATCGTTTGCTGGTGCAGGACGCGCGACAGCGCGCTGATCTGGTTGCGCACCGCTGCCGCTTGCTCGAACTTGAGTTCGGCAGCAAATGCATGCATTTTCCTTTCCAGCTCCTCCAGCACTTCGGTCTGCCGGCCGCGCAAAAACCTGGCGGCATTGTCGACATCGGATGCATAGTCTTCACGGCTGATCGCGTTCACACAGGGTGCGCTGCACCGCTGGATCTGGTGCAGCAGGCAAGGACGTGTGCGATTGGCGAACACCGAATCCTCGCACGTCCTCAGCCTAAACACCTTCTGCAGGATCTGCATCGACTCCTTGACCGCCCAGGCGCTGGGGAAAGGACCGAAATACTGGTTCTTCTTGTCGACGGCGCCGCGGTAATACGCCATGCGCGGCACATCCTGCCCGGTGATCTTCAGATAGGGATACGACTTATCATCCCGGAACAGGATGTTGAAGCGCGGCTGCAGCGTCTTGATCAGGTTGTTTTCAAGCAGAAGCGCTTCCGCCTCGCTGCGCGTAACCGTCGTTTCCAGGCGCGCGATACGCTCCACCATCATCGCAATGCGTGGGCTGGTCAGCGTCTTCTGAAAGTAACTGGAAACGCGCTTCTTGAGATCACGCGCCTTTCCCACGTATAGCAGCGTATTGTCCGCGTCGAAGTAACGATATACGCCGGGCAGATGCGGCAGCTTGGCGACAGTCTCAAGAACAACTTCGCGTGGGTCAGGAGCGGCAACGTCCGGCATCGGGCGATACAACCATTAAGCGGAAACGAGTTCTTGCGCAGTTTGCTTGGCGGCGCGGTAGCGAGCGTCCTGCTGCAACGCATCCCAGCCAAGAGCAGAGCCTTGCGGCACCAATGCCGCAAGACGTGCCGCAGAGGCCTTGGTCGCAGCATTGGGCTTCACCTTCAACCCATCCAGCAATTCGTCCGCCTTGTCAGGAGAGTTGCAGATCAAGACCATGTCGCACCCGGCGGAAAGCGCTGCATTGGCACCATCCACCACGCCGCCGGCGACGCTCGCGCCTTCCATGCTGAGGTCGTCACTGAAGATGACGCCTTCGAAACCCATATCCTTGCGCAGGATGGATAGCCACTTCTTCGAAAAACCGGCCGGGCTCTTGTCGACTTTCGGATAAATCACGTGCGCCGGCATAACCGCAGCCAAACCGAGGCCAAGCCAGCCGTAGGGCGCAGCGTCATCGCCCAGGATCTCCTTGAGATTGCGTTCGTCCACGGGGATGGCGAAATGGGAATCCGCTTCCGCAAACCCATGCCCGGGAAAATGCTTGCCGCAATTCGCCATACCTGCCAGGGCCAGGCCATGATTGAGGCTCTTTGCCAGCAGGGTCACCACCCGTGCATCGCGGTGGAACGCGCGGTCGCCGATCACGCCGGATTGTCCATGATCGAGGTCGAGCACCGGTGTAAATGACAAGTCGACGCCGCACGCACGCAACTCCGCTGCCAGCACAAAGCCAACGTCGGTCGCCGCCCGCGTTGCTTCCAGCACGTCGCGTTCCCACAGTTCGCCTAGCCGGCGCATTGCCGGCAACTTGGTGAAGCCATCCGTCTTGAAGCGTTGCACGCGCCCGCCCTCATGGTCGACGGCAATCAGCACACCCGGGCGCGCCTCGTGAATCGCTGCTGTCAGTTCGCACAGTTGCTGGCGGTTCTGGTAATTGCGTGCGAACAGGATGACGCCGCCCGTCAGCGGATGCTGGATGCGTCGAATATCGTCGTCTTTGAGCGAGGTGCCGACGACGTCGAGCATGACTGGGCCGAGGCCGGTATTGGAATGTGCTTTCATTTTTTCTCCACTATCACGAAGGCGACCGCGTATTCGGCTTCATCGGTTATCGACACCTGGGCGGTCAAGCCATTCTGTTCCATAAATTCCTTCAGCGCGCCACTGGTCACCGCAACCGGCTTGCCGCTTGCGGCGTTCAAGGTCTGCATTGCACGCCAAGTCATCGGCATGCGCATTCCCAGCCCGATTGCCTTCGAAAATGCTTCTTTCGCGGCAAAGCGCGTTGCCAGAAAACGGATTCCGCGGGCTTCCACCTTTGCCTTGCGACGCCGGTATTTTTCCAGCTCCTCGGGCCCGAGGATTTTTTCGGCAAAGCGCTCGCCGTTGCGCGCCAATGCCGCTTCCACCCGAGATATCTGAATGATGTCGGTGCCGATACCGTAGATCATTTTTTGTGAATGCCCAGGCGCGCTGCGACCATGATGGCCTTCATTTCCTTGATCGCGTTTTGCCAGCCAATGAACACGGCTTGCGCGACAATGGCATGACCGATATTGAGCTCGGCAATCTCTGGAATGGCTGCAATTGCCTGCACATTGGTGTAATGCAATCCATGTCCTGCGTTCACCTTCAGGCCCAGCCCTATGCCTTCCAGAATGCCGGCATGCACCCGTGCCAACTCGTGCTGCTGTTCGCTTTCCGTACGCGCATCAGCATAGCGTCCCGTGTGAATCTCAATGACAGGCGCGCCGGTTTCCGCGGATGCCTTGATCTGAACCGGATCCGCATCGATGAACAGGCTGACCCGGATGCCGGCGGCCTGCAGCTGCCGGACCGCAGCCTGTATGGTCGGGAACTGCCGCGCCACGTCCAAGCCGCCTTCTGTCGTCACTTCATTGCGCCGCTCCGGCACCAGACAGACGTCCTGCGGCTTGATGCGGCAGGCAAAATCGATCATTTCGGGCGTCACGGCCGCTTCGAGATTCATGCGGGTACGCAATTGCGGGCGGATCGCTTCGACATCCGCATCCTTGATGTGGCGGCGATCTTCGCGCAGATGCAGGGTGATTGCATCGGCGCCGGCTTCCTCCGCCAGCAAGGCGGCCTGCACCGGGTCTGGGTAGACGGTTCCACGCGCGTTTCGCAGCGTTGCAACGTGATCGATATTAACGCCGAGATCAATGACGGGGCTAGTGGGGTGCAGGAGGCTCATGGCGGGTAATCGTGGTTTTATAACTGCATCAAATCTATCAGAATCTGGCGTGTGTTGAGCGGTGCTCCGCCTAAATGGTGCGCAAGCAGAAAGCGCATCAAGAACTTGCTCTGCGCCTGCGTGGTGCTGTCGGTGTAATCCTCGCGCTCCATGTCGAGCAAGGTCTTGCCGGACACGCGCGGCGCCGTATCGGCCGGATGCGCCGGTCGCGGGCCACGTTCGGGATCGACCACGTAGATTTTGCTCTCTTCGACCGGCTGTCCGGTTGCGACGCATTGGGTGAAGTTGCCGCCCACGCCGGTTTCCTTCAACAATGCGCGTTCAAATTTCCGCAGCACGATGGGTGCCGGCTCGTCGTGCGCTAGTTCGTTGAGGGTGGCAATGTAGTGGTCGAATAGTGCAGGATGAGGATCGTCACGCGCCAGCAACTTAACCAGCAACTCGTTGAGATAGAAACCGCACAGCAGCGCCGATTTTTCAAGCGGCAGCAAGCCGCCGATCCACTCTGCCTGGGTCAGCGTGCGCACCTCCGCTTTACCGCTCCAGCCCATGGATAAGGGCTGAAAGGTCTGCAGTACTCCGCGCAGCTTGGAATGCGGCCTCTTGGCGCCCTTAGCGATCAAGGCAACGCGCCCATAGTCGCGTGAAAAGACATCGACGATCAGGCTGGTTTCCTTGTATGGATAGCCATGCAGCACAAATGCCGGCTGGCCGATGACCCGGGTGTCCCGATCAGGAGGTTTGGTGCGCCCCCCATTGGACGAAGGCGCGCGTGATTTGGTGGCGTTATCGGATTGCGGCGGCGCCGGCCTTACTTCACGCAATGCATCGTCGGGCTGACTTGATTCCGGGGTCATACAGTGTGATGCATCCAATCGCGTCGTCGATGGCCGCGTGGGATACGGCTCCTCGTCGACAGTGTCACTTGTCATCCGATATAAGGTCTACTCGTAGCCGTATGCACGCAGACCGGCTTCATTATCGGCCCAGCCCGACTTTACCTTGACCCAGATTTCCAGATATACCGGACCACCAAACAGCTTTTCCATGTCGAGGCGCGCTTGAGTGGAAATATCCTTGAGTTTCGCCCCTTTCTGACCGATCACCATGGCCTTGTGGCTATCGCGATCGACCAGGATAGCGGCGAAAATCCTGCGCAGCCGGCCTTCTTCCTCGAACTTCTCAATCACGACGGTACTAGTGTAGGGTAACTCATCACCGACAAAGCGGAAGACCTTTTCCCGCACGATCTCGGCAGCCAGGAACTTCTCGCTGCGATCGGTGATGTCATCCTCATCGAACATCGGTGCATTGATTGGAAGATGCTTTTGGATTTCTCCTTCAAGCACATCCAGCTGATAGCGCTGCTTGGCCGACACGGGAATAACTGCGGCAAAATCGTGCGCCGCAGCCACCTGCTGAGCGAACGGAAACATCTCCGCCTTTTCCTTGATGCGGTCCGATTTGTTAATAATCAGGATGCAAGGAACGTTCTTCGGAAGCAGGCCGAGCACCTGCTTGTCGGCCGGGCCGAAGGTGCCGGCTTCGACCACAAACAGGATCACGTCGGCTGCCGTCAACGTATTGGTGACCGTGCGGTTCAGCGTCTTGTTGAGCGCATTGGCGTGCCGGGTCTGAAAGCCGGGCGTATCAACATAGACGAATTGCGCGTTTTCCTTGGTCTGGATACCGGTGATCCGATGCCGGGTAGTTTGTGCCTTGCGCGATGTAATGCTGACCTTCGCACCGATGAGCGCATTCATTAACGTCGACTTTCCGACGTTGGGTCGACCGACGATCGCGATATAGCCGCATCGAAAGTCAGTGGGAGCGGCGGGTAATGTCATGCAGTCTTTGATTGGGTGGGAGTTGCCGGAGCAGTTGCTCCTTCGGTAGTGCCTGATTCGGGTTGAACGGCGGGAGTGTCGAGTTTGCTTTCGAACCTCACTTCCGGTTTGGGGATCTTTCCATCCGCCTTCAAATCAAGCTTGGCCTGCTTGGCGTCTGCCTTGACGGCCTTCGCACTCTTTTTCGGTTCGTCCTCGACCGGCGCATCGGGCTGGATGGTCGCGATGCCGGCCAGTTTGAGTTGTGAAGCCTTGGGCCGTGGCTTGCGCCCGGATGCAGTCGTTTTCAGCAAGGCGCTCTGCACTGCTTCCAGAGCCAGTTTTGCGGCAGCCTGCTCGCCTGCCCGCCGACTTCCGCCCGTTCCAAACACCTGAATGTCAAGCTTCGGGACTAGGCACTCGATCTCGAATTCCTGATTATGGGCAGCACCATGGGTAGCAACAACATTGTATTGAGGCAACGCTAATTTTTTACCTTGCAGGAATTCCTGCAGCAGGGTCTTTGCATCCTTGCCCAGTGTCTTTGGATCTACAGTGTCGAGGATCGGAATATAGAGCGAGCGGATCACATCACGCGCTGCATTGAAGCCGGCATCCAGGAAAATGGCCCCAAGCAATGCCTCAAGCGTATCGGCAAGAATGGATGGGCGGCGAAAGCCGCCGGACTTCAATTCACCCTCGCCCAACCGGAGGAAATGGAACAGTTCGAGCCGTTGCGCAATTTCATACAAAGATTGCTGTTTGACGAGGTTTGCGCGCAAGCGTGACAAATCGCCTTCATCAATCTTGTTGTAGCGTTCAAACAAAAGAGATGCAACAACGCAATTAAGCACCGAATCACCGAGAAATTCGAGCCGTTCGTTATGCAGGCTGCTATGGCTACGGTGCGTCAAGGCTTGCTGCAGCAGCGCAGCATCCTTGAATGTGTGGCCTAGACGGTCCTGCAATAACTTTAGATCCATTTGTTCGCTTGTTCTTTATTGCGCCGTTTTCTGCGCTGGCTTGCCGCCCGTGCTAGCCACATAATCGATAACCAGGCTAGTCGGGCCAATCAGGCCAATTCGTTTTTCATATGCAACGCTGACATCGAATCCGTCAGCCGATTTCGTAATCTCCAGATCGCTACCGCTGATCGATTCAATATATCCAGCTTCACGCTGTTTATCGAAAGAAAGTTGAATATCCCGCGCGCTGGTTGCATTGGCCGCAGCGTTCGTCATTGCCTTTTTGATTGCCGTATATTCAATCAATGTGGGAACCACCTTCATTCCCAGCACGACCAATACCGCGATGATGGCGGTTACGAACATAAAGCCGACTAAAGAAAGACCGTTTTGCTTGATTTGAGTTGCTAATCGAAGCTTCATGTGACCTCCCTCATTTTAATTATTTAAAACTGCCTATGCGCCTGAAGTCACCCAGGTTCATCCAGACAAAAAATGCCTTTCCGACAATATTTCCATCCGGCACAAATCCCCAATACCGGCTATCGAGACTGTTATCCCGATTATCTCCCATCATGAAGTAATGTCCAGCTGGGACCGAGCACGCAAATCCTTCCAAATTGTAGCTGCATAGCTCGTGCATCGGAAATGGATCTGGGTTTTGAACATAGGCCGGTGCGCGTTCGTCATTCAGAATCCGGTGCGTCGCTCCGGGCAGTTTTTCCACGTATTGCTTGGAATACGTCAAATGCTCTTCATCCAGGTAGTCCGGCAAAGGCGCATAAGAAACCTCTTTACCGTTCACTGTTAAGCGCTTGTTTCTATAGACAATTTTATCACCCGGCACGCCAATTACGCGCTTGATGTAATCCAGCGATGGATCTTTCGGATATTTGAAGACCATGACATCGCCGCGCTGAGGATTGTTGATTTCAATAATTTTCTTGTTGAGGATCGGCAGGCGAATTCCGTAGGTGTACTTATTCACGAGAATCAGATCGCCGATCACCAGCGTCGGCACCATCGAGCTGGACGGAATCTTGAACGGCTCGTACAGGAAGGACCGCAGGACAAATACGAGCGCAATGACCGGGAAAAAGCTGCCCGAGTACTCAATCCAGGTCGGCTGCTTGAGGATTTCAGATTCCAGCCGTGCACGACTGCTGTTGTCGGTCTTAACACCTTCCTGCTGAAACTTTGCCTGGCGCGCGTCGAATTCAGCCAGCGCAGCGTCGGCCTTGGCGCGTCGTTGCTTGGCGAAGTGGAAGACGTCGAGAGCCCAGATGACGCCGGTGACAATAGTGAGGATGAACAGGATTAACGCAAAATTACCCAAGATTGCTTGCAAACTCATTTATCTTCCACTTGTAAAATCGCCAAGAATGCCTCTTGCGGCACCTCCACCGAACCAACCTGTTTCATGCGCTTCTTGCCCGCCTTCTGCTTTTCGAGCAGCTTGCGCTTGCGGGAAATATCGCCACCGTAGCATTTGGCCAGGACGTTCTTACGCATTGCCTTGACGTTTTCACGCGCAATGATGTTGGAGCCGATCGCCGCTTGGATCGCGACATCGAACATTTGGCGCGGGATCAGTTCACGCATCTTGGCCGCCACGGCGCGGCCACGGTACTGGCTGCTAGAACGATGCACGATGATAGCCAAGGCATCGACCTTATCGCCATTGATCAACATGTCGACCTTCACCACATCGGCAGCGCGATACTCCTTGAACTCGTAATCCATTGACGCATAACCGCGCGATGTGGATTTGAGCTTGTCGAAGAAATCAAGCACGATTTCCGCCATCGGCATTTCATAAGTCAGCATTACCTGCTTGCCATGGTAGGCCATGTTGATCTGCACGCCGCGCTTCTGAGTACATAACGTGATGACCGAACCCACGTATTCCTGTGGCATATAAAGATTGACCGTGACGATCGGCTCGCGGATTTCCTCGATTTTGGAAGGGTCCGGCATCTTGGACGGATTATCCACCATCAAGATGGTGCCGTCGCGCAGTGCCACTTCATAGATCACCGTTGGTGCAGTGGTAATCAAGTCCATGTCGAACTCGCGCTCAAGCCGTTCCTGGACGATCTCCATGTGCAGCAAACCGAGGAAGCCACAGCGGAAGCCGAAACCGAGCGCCTGCGACACTTCCGGCTCATATTGCAGCGCAGCATCGTTCAGCTTCAGTTTCTCCAGGGACTCGCGCAACGCATCGTACTGGTTCGCCTCGACCGGAAACAGACCGGCGAACACCTGTGGCTGTACTTCCTTGAAACCGGGCAGCGGTTGCGCGGCCGGTTTGCCCGCCAACGTAATCGTGTCACCCACGCGCGCCGCCTTCAATTCCTTGATACCGGCAATCACAAAACCCACCTGCCCTGCAGACAGCGATTCGCGCGCTTGCGATTTCGGCGTAAATACGCCAACGCTCTCGGTCAGATATTGAGCGCCAGTGGCCATCAAGGATATCTTATCCTTCGGGCGCAAGGTCCCATTCACGACCCGGACCAGCATCACGACACCAACGTAATTATCGAACCAGGAATCGATGATCAACGCCTGTAGCAACGCGTCGGGATTACCTTTTGGCGGCGGCACCTTAGCGATCAATGCCTCCAGCACGTCCTCGACACCGAGACCAGTTTTTGCGGAGCAGCGTACTGCGTCGCTTGCTTCGATGCCAATTACATCTTCGATCTCGGCGATTGCGTTGTCGGGGTTAGCAGAAGGCAAGTCAATCTTGTTTAGCACCGGAACGACCTCGACATTCAAATCGAGCGCCGTATAACAGTTAGCAACCGTCTGGGCCTCCACGCCCTGCGAAGCGTCGACGACCAGCAATGCGCCTTCGCAGGCCGACAACGACCTGCTCACTTCGTAGCTGAAGTCAACGTGGCCGGGAGTATCAATCAAATTCAGGTTGTAGACCTTGCCGTCCCGCGCCTTGTAGCTGAGTGCTGCAGTTTGTGCCTTGATTGTGATGCCGCGCTCGCGTTCCAGATCCATCGAGTCTAGGACTTGCGCTTCCATCTCTCGGTCGGAAAGGCCGCCACACAGTTGAATGATGCGATCGGCGAGCGTTGATTTGCCGTGATCAATATGGGCAATGATGGAAAAATTGCGGATGTTGTCCATTAACTAAGATGCACACAAAAAAAGCGCTCTGAGCGGGGCAGATTCCCCAAGCGAGCGCCTTAGAGCTGAAGGTTGTTCGATAGTCGGCATTTTACCGGATTTCCGGGGCTAAAGCCCATAACATCAGGGAATACAGAGTCGATTTCACTGAAAATCGGCTCGAAATGCCGTTTCCAATCGGAGTGCAAAGTGACGATACGCCATTTTCAGCGCAGGATAATGCGCAGGCAACCTTGCTGTTCAGGATATGGAACTGGCCCAAGCGGTTTAGCTTTGTGCCAGAAACCCTCTGACTTTCCCTTCATCGAGAAAATAATTACATAACTGTACGCTATTTGCTCCCTTTTTTTGACCGAATAACACTGGCACCAGTTCGTCAAACTGGGCAACCAGCTCGTTATCACTATCAATATCGATGACCTCAACCGTAAAGGGATATTCACCGCTCAACGCTTGCAGCGCTTCCAGCATGTCATCGCAAAGATGGCAGTAGGACCTGGAGTAAAGAACGAAATGCATGGGGGAATTCATTGGCTCTTTCGGCAAACCGGCAAGAAAGATCTCCGACCGACGACCAATCGGAGATCTGCCAGAAATTAATCGTTCACCGTCCGTTGCTGGGCCGAATTGGAACAAACTGCGATGCCTCGCCGCGCCGCACAAGCAAGACGGCCGTCTTTTTAGGATCGAGTTTCGCAACCAGAGCGTTGAACTGCTTGGCATCCTTCACATCAGTATTGTTCAAACGCAGGATGATGTCACCGGAACGCAGTCCGACACGCGCGGCAGCGCCATCCGATTCATCCACAATGACGCCGCCTTCGATCTTGAGCTCTTTCTTCTGCGCCTCGGACAAATCGCTGACGATCAGCCCGAGTGCATTGGCGGTTTGATCAGGCTTGGACTGACGCTCCTCTTTCTTCGCCAATTTTTCCGGCTCGAGTTCGGCGACAGTCAACGTGATATCCCGGCTTGCGCCTTTGCGCCAAATGGTCAACGCTACCCGGGTGCCGGGTTTCGTCGCACCCACCAGCCTAGGCAAATCAGTCGATTTTTCAATCGGCGCACCGTTGTACTTGAGAATAATGTCCCCCGCCTCCAGTCCACCTTTTTCAGCTGGACCACCGGGTTCGACGCGCTGGATGAGCGCTCCTTGGGCACGCGCCAATCCGAGAGATTCCGCGACATCCTTGGTAACTTCGCCGATCTGAACGCCAATTCGGCCGCGAGTAACTTTGCCGGTAGTGCGCAACTGATCCGCCACACGCACCGCCTCGTCGATCGGGACTGCGAATGAAATCCCCATGTAGCCGCCCGAGCGGCTATAGATCTGCGAATTAATACCGATAACCTCTCCACGCATATTGATTAAGGGGCCGCCCGAATTTCCAGGATTAACCGCGACATCAGTCTGAATCAAAGGCAAATATTCGCCGGTATCCCGCGCCTTGGCCGAGATAATACCGGCAGTGACCGTATTATCGAGGCCAAACGGCGAGCCGATCGCAATAACCCATTCACCGACGCGCAACTTGCTCGGATCCCCCATGATCAAACGCGGAAGATCTTTGCCATCGATCTTGACCACAGCCACATCAGTCCGCTTGTCGACCCCGATAATTTTCGCCTTGAATTCGCGCTTGTCCGTAAGGGTGACATAGACTTCGTCCGCGCCCTCCACTACATGCGCGTTAGTCAGGACAAAGCCATCCGCAGAAATAATAAAGCCCGA
The DNA here is from genome assembly GCF_000818395.1 of Noviherbaspirillum autotrophicum. Taxonomy (GTDB): domain Bacteria; phylum Pseudomonadota; class Gammaproteobacteria; order Burkholderiales; family Burkholderiaceae_D; genus Noviherbaspirillum; species Noviherbaspirillum autotrophicum. The sequence goes on from NZ_JWJG01000028.1 coordinate 4,128,344, forward strand.
CCCGACTCCGCGCGGCACTTCTTCCTCCTGCGACTGGGGCGCTTGGCGGCGATTACGCGGTGTGCGGTCTGGCTGCTGTTGCCGTGGCATGGGTATGCCAAAAAAGCGACGAAAGAATTCCTGCATCTCCTCATCCTCGCCGCCCGGCATGCCCTGCCCCTGCCTGACTCGCTCCGTAGTGCGGATGTTTACCACAGCCGGCCCCGTTCGTTCAGCCAAGTCTGCAAAATCTGCCGGAACGGTAACCGGAGCAGCATGAGCCCGGGAAATGAACATGTTATTCGTCGTCGGCAACAATGCGTTGAATGTACCGAACAGTGCCATCAACAGAAAGCCTCGAGCAAAGGAGATTGTTTTCATAAAATCCTTACTTATTTTAGCTATTTAGATTTGAATTCAATCGAATTGGCGACTTGCCTGATCGCTGAGGAGGGAACCTCGCCGACGATGGTAAGCCAAAAATCACCGTAACGCTTACCGATAATATTCATTGCTCCTTGCTGCATCGATCCTTCAGTGCGACTTTGCGCTCCGGGTTCGATGAATACCGAAATTGCCGCCAGACCATCTGAAAATACCATTTGAGCAACCTCGTGCTGACTTGGCTGTACACTGACACGAGATCCACGTGAGGTCGCTGTTGCTGAAGGGGACGACGCATCGGACACTATGCGCCTAACCTCCCGTATTTTCCGAAATCCTGGGGGTAACGACTTCACAGTCCATCCAGAGAGATGCGCTTGACTCATTGTCGCGTTTTCCACGTGCCAACCATTGGTATTCGGAAAACTTGGTTTCACACGATTACGGTCGATATTGCCAACCGAGACTTCGGTAAATGCGATTTGCTCGATGGCCTCATGCTTTTCGTTGAGTGTCTGTGCCCGCAACAGTAAGCCAGTCGCTTTATCTGCCCATAAACGATACCCATAGCGAAGATTATCGGTTGGCTCCAAGATAATTGCCTGACAATCACGACCAGCAACGCGTCCTACGACATCTTTCCTGACGTCGTAGTACTCAGCCAAATCAGCCGGATTCATCGCAAGAATGGCAGGAAAGATATCGTGCGTTACGCGCTTCTCGACCAAGAGTGTCTTCACTTCCGGCACATAACAAATGACTTCCTCATTATTGCGTATATACTCGCGCGGTTTGCCATCCAGGATTTCGAGCTTTTCAATCTCATTTTTCCCATCAAGCACATGGGTGATGCGCGACGTCCGCATCTCGTTTGCCTGTTGATATACAAAGGTGCCGGAGTAGTTAAGCTTTTGTGCTGCAACCTGAATCTTCTTCAGCCAACCAAGTGCTTCCCGCTTTTCACTTTGTGGATCGGCATTTTCGGCATTTGCTGAAAAGGCGAGGAGAAGCGACAGGGCAACGACAAACTTAAACAAACCAAATGTTTGCCGCATATGAATCATTTATTAGAATCACTTGCAAATGTTGCTGAGCGTGCGTATTGAGCGCTACTGAAGACCGAAGGAGAAAAGCGCTGATGAGCCAACAAATAATCATCGATGCGCGGATCGCGCAGCACAACTCCCTCCGAGGCGGAAGCAGCAATAACAGCGCCCTGCTCCGTGTCGGGAAAAGCGCTCACAACTTTTCCTGAATCACTTGCCGATGCGACAGCTGTTGGAGTGCTCACGCCAGTCCCGCCTCCATTTAATGCCACCATTAGCTGAGGTGTAGCGATAAATGCCGCCGCAGCCGCGGCGACGGCCGCGACGGCACCGGGCACCGCCCAGCGCCTGATAGGACGAGTCGTTGTATGAGGTCGTGAATCAAAATGGACAGTTTCCGCTTCTGCCTTATGTTGAGTCGGTGGCGCGACAATCGTCGGCTCGCTCTCAAGGCGTGCTGCCATACGAGCCGCAAATCCAGGACTCAGCGAAACAGCCATGTCGTCCGAACGCAACACATCACCAATCTGATGATAAATGTCCCATGCAGCTTTTCCTTCAGAGTGGCGCAATGCTGCCAATGCCAGTTCCACCTCGGGACTAGCGCATTCTCCGTCAGCAAATGCAGAAACCTTTTCCCCTGTCATTTCATTCGTATTCATAAAACCTCGTTCAGGCTGCGCCAATCCCTGTTTTTTCACCCTAAAACCTTGCATTTCCCGGCACTGCCGTTACCAGCGCTTATCGATTGCAGTGCCTAGCAACGGCCTTAATTTTTCTGCGATTGCTTCACGTGCCCTGAATATCCGGCTACGTACGGTACCGATCGGGCACCCCATCGCTTCTGCAATTTCATCGTAGCTCAACCCTTCAATTTCACGCAATGTAATTGCGATGCGCAACTCATCGGGCAAAGCATCCATAGCCACGTTTACGGTCTCGGCAATTTGCTTAGTCGCCAGCATGGATTCAGGGGTATTGATATCCCTCAGGTGTTCGCCATCATCAAATGTTTCCGCCTCCTCGGCATCGGCTTCAGTCGAAGTGGGCGCGCGCCGCCCCTGCGTCACCAAATAGTTCTTCGCAGTGTTGATGCCGATGCGATAAAGCCACGTATAAAATGCCGAGTCGCCACGGAATTGCGGTAATGCACGGTAAGCCTTGATGAAGGCTTCCTGCACGACGTCCTCCGCCTCCGCCTGGTCGCGCACAAGCCGCGACACGAGCCGCATCAGCTTCCTTTGATACTTGGTCACCAAAAGCTCGAACGCCTTTTTATCGCCGCGCTGTACACGCTCGACAAGCAGTTGGTCAATATCGCGTTCTGTCGTCAATCCCCGTTCCCTTGTTTCATTGCAACATGTACGCGGCTAATGTAGTTGACTGGAAGAAATGCAATAAGTTCAATTTATTTTGAACATATTTCAGGAAGTTACTATTCCTGCAATTCACTACGTGTGGCAATCCAACGACATGCAACAGACAGCGCCCGAAAGCTGTCCCGCGAAACGCTATCGGGCAAAATCGGCACGGTCGTTATTTTCCCGTTTTCGGCCTGCAATCGAAGCAACAGCATAGATGGCCAGATCGTTGAATCCTTCAACAATACAACCACTGCTTCTTGGCTTTTTACATGCGGCCGATTTGTGTTCGTACAAGGGCCTGCAGAATCAACTTCGGTGAGGCGAAACTGCCCAGCACCGGAGATATCAATATGTAAGATTTTTCGATGCCGGACACCATGATAAAACCCAAAAACTGAGAGGAAAATGATGGTGGCGCCGAGTAAGGCGCGCGACAAGCGGGGAAGGTCTCCGACTGCATCAAAGACGATGCCAAGTCCGATAGCCGCAGCGCCTATGCATATAGCGCCGACCATCACGAAGAGTATCCGTGACGGTCGCACTATAGCGGATACCGCGATAGACATGATGGAGAGGATGAGGGGCGATTCAATCGCGCCCCTCGATATGAGAGGGGCGCGAGAGGAATTACACCTTGCCGAAGATGAGAGTGCCGTTCGTACCGCCAAAACCAAACGAATTCTTCACCGCGATATTGATAGGCATGTTGCGCGCCGTATTTGCGCAATAATCAAGATCACATGCCGGGTCTTGATTGAAGATATTGATGGTGGGCGGAGACACTTGGTTGTGCACAGCCAATACCGTAAACACCGATTCCAAACCGCCTGCGCCGCCCAACAAGTGGCCGGTCATCGATTTGGTGGAATTCACTACCACCCCCTTGGCACAATCACCCAAGGCCCGCTTGATCGCAACCGTCTCGGCGATATCACCAAGCGGTGTAGATGTACCGTGCGCATTCACGTAATCGACCTGGTCGGCGTTGATTTGTGCATTGCTCATTGCAGCGATCATGCAGCGGCGTGCGCCGTCACCATCCTCACGCGGAGCCGTCATGTGGTAAGCGTCTGCGCTCATGCCAAATCCAAGCACTTCAGCATAAATCTTTGCACCGCGCGCTTTTGCATGCTCGTATTCTTCGAGCACCATGACGCCAGCGCCCTCGCCGAGCACAAAGCCATCGCGGTCTTTATCCCACGGACGGGAGGCAGTTGCCGGGTCGTCGTTACGCGCCGATAGCGCGCGTGCGGCGGCAAAGCCACCCACACCCAATGGCGACACCGTGGATTCCGCGCCACCTGCAACCATGACATCGGCATCGCCATACTCGATCATGCGCGCTGCCGCCCCAATACAATGCAGACCGGTGGTGCATGCAGTAACGAGCGCCAAATTCGGCCCCTTCAGACCGTATTTGATCGACAGGTGGCCGGAGATCATGTTAATGATCGACGCCGGAACGAAGAATGGGCTGATACGACGCGGACCACGGTTGGTCAACTCAGCATGGGTTTCTTCTATCATTGGCAAGCCGCCAATTCCGGAACCGATGATGACGCCGATTCTTTCGGCATTTTCATCAGTCACCGTCAGGCCACTGTCCTGGACTGCCTGTATCCCGGCAGCCATGCCGTAATGGATGAAGGCATCCATGTGGCGCGCTTCTTTACCGGGAATGTAATCCTCGATATTGAAGCCCTTTACCTCACCAGCAAAACGCGTGGAGAAAGGCGTGGCGTCAAATTTGGTGATGGTCGCAATGCCTGATTTGCCTTCGATCAGCGCACCCCATGCGTCAGCAACGGTATTACCGACGGGGGAAACGCATCCGAGGCCAGTCACTACGACGCGACGTTCACGTGAGCGGCTCAAGCGGTTCTCCTAGACTCAATCCAAAAACTCTATTAGGCCTTGACGTGCGCCTTGGCGTAATCGATCGCCTGCTGCACGGTGGTGATCTTCTCGGCCTGCTCGTCCGGAATCTCCATCTCGAATTCATCTTCGAGTGCCATTACCAGCTCAACGGTGTCAAGCGAATCAGCGCCGAGGTCGTCGACGAACGAGGATTCGTTCTTGATGTCGGCTTCAGCCACACCCAGTTGCTCAGCGACGATTTTCTTAACGCGTTGTTCGATATCGGACATATTATCCCTCCAGTGGATTGCAGAAAGTGCGCGCATTTTATCAGGTTTGCGCAATGAAAATTCACTTTTGGCTTCTGTTTTCAATGATGCTTGAACTTCAGCCAAAAGTGTCTAAGTAATGCTTAACTCATGTACATGCCGCCATTGACATGCAGCGTGGTACCAGTGATGTAACCCGCCTGAGGTGAAGCGAGGAAAGCTACGGCCGCCGCAATGTCCTCGGGCTGACCAAAACGACCAAGGGGAATTTGCTGCATCAAGGCGGCCATCTGCTGCTCGCCCAACTCCCTGGTCATGTCAGTGTCGATGAATCCGGGCGCCACACAATTGACCGTAATATTGCGACTGCCGATTTCACGCGCCAATGCGCGACTCATGCCGGCTACGCCCGCCTTTGCGGCGGCATAATTCATTTGCCCCGGATTGCCGGCCGAGCCGACCACCGAAGTGATATTGATGATGCGTCCATGCTTAGCCTTCATCATGCCACGCAGGACCGCGCGCGAGAGTCGCGCCACCGCCGTCAAGTTGGTCGCGATGACAGCATCCCACTCTTCGTCTTTCATGCGCATGGCAAGCTGGTCTTGCGTAATGCCGGCATTGTTGACTAGGATCGACAGGCCGCCGAACTCCTTCTGAACCTGCTCAATCACTTCGCTGCAGCGCTCCGCATCGGTCACGTTGAGCACGACACCCTTGCCGCAGTCTGGCATTACCGCTGACAAGTACTCGGTAATCGCCGCAGCGCCTGCTTCAGAGGTTGCTGTGCCGATCACTTTAGCGCCTTGCTTCGCAAGCTCTTGTGCAATTGCACGACCGATGCCGCGCGAAGCACCGGTAACCAGTGCGACTTGATTATTCAGATTCACTTAAGCAGCTCCAATACTTTGTCCAGCGACGCCTGGTCGGTTATTGCTTCGCCAGTCAGTTCACCATTAATCCGTTTGGTCAAACCTGCCAGCACCTTTCCGGGACCGCATTCGATAACATGCGTAACACCTTCGCCAGCCATTTTTTGTACCGTTTCAACCCAGCGCACAGGGTTAGCTGCTTGGCGCACTAAGGCATCCTTGATCGCTTCGACATCTTGCACGATGGCGACATCGACATTGTTAATCAAAGGAATCTGAGGCGCCGTAAATGCCAGCTTCGCCATATATTCACGTAGGCGATCCGACGCCGGCTTCAGCAATGAAGAATGGAACGGTGCCGACACCGGCAGCGGCAGTGCACGCTTTGCCCCTTTTGCCTTGGCCACGTTGCAGGCACGCTCAACCGCCCCTTTGTGCCCAGCAATGACAACCTGCGCAGGCGCATTGAAATTCACAGCCTCGACCACTTCTCCTTGAGCAGCTTCCGCGCAGGCCGCACGGACTTCCTCATCGGACAGCCCGAGGATCGCCGCCATGCCTCCTTGCCCCACTGGCACCGCCTCTTGCATTGCCTGAGCGCGGAAACGCACCAACGGCACGGCATCCTTGAATGCAATTGCACCAGCAGCAACCAACGCCGAGTATTCGCCCAGACTATGACCAGCGACGACAGCAGGCACCTTACCGCCAGCAGCAAGCCACGCGCGGTAAAAAGCAACCGCAGCGGTCAACATGACAGGCTGCGTATTCGTGGTCAGGTCAAGCGCCTCCTTTGGTCCGTCGGCAATGAGTTTGCCGAGATCGAACTGCAATGCATCGGAGGCCTCGTCCACGGTTTGTTTGACGACTGCATTGCCTGCAAAGCCGCTCAACATGCCAATGGCTTGCGAGCCTTGGCCCGGAAAAACAAATGTGAATTTGGTCATGATTGTTTTTAGAAAAATTACATGCGCACGAGCGCTGCACCCCAGGTAAATCCTCCGCCGACGCCTTCCATCATGACGTTTTGACCGGGCTTGATACGACCATCGCGCACTGCCACATCAAGCGCCAGTGGAATCGATGCCGCAGAGGTATTTCCGTGCTGATCGACAGTAACGACCATCTTGTCCATCGACATGCCGAGCTTTTTCGCTGTCCCTTGCATGATCCGGATATTGGCCTGATGCGGAACGAGCCAATCAATTTGCGACGCGCTCATGTCGGCTGCGTCCAGTGCCTCTTTCGCCACTTTCTCCAGCACGGAGACGGCGAGTTTGAAGACTGCCTGTCCATCCATGTACAAGAAGGCACTGCCATCAACCGCACCGCCGCTAATACTGCCCGGAACGCAGAGGATATTGCCGTGACTGCCATCAGCATGCAATCTAGTTGCAAGGACACCGGGTTCAGTGGAGGCGCTGAGAACAACCGCACCGGCTCCGTCGCCAAATAGCACGCAAGTGGTACGGTCCTCGAAATTCAGAATGCGGGAAAAGACCTCGGCGCCAACGATCAGCACATTTTTGTGTGCACCGGCCTTGATGAAACTGTCGGCGATTGATATCGCATACACAAAGCCACTGCAAACTGCCTGCACGTCGAAAGCAGCGGCACCATTGCTGATGCCCAACTTGCGCTGCACAACACATGCCGTACTCGGGAATCCTCCCAGATGATCGGGCGTGGACGTCGCGACAATGACGAGGTCGATATCATTCGGCTTCAGAGCAGCCATATCGAGTGCGCGTCTGGAAGCCTCCACTGCCAAGTCGCTCGACTGCACGGCCGGCTCGGCATAATGTCGTGCTGAAATTCCGCTGCGCGAAACAATCCATTCATCAGAAGTCTCGACCCCCTTTTCCGCCAGCTGCGCCGCCAGTTCAATATTGGTCACGCGCTTGGGCGGGAGATAGCTTCCCGTACCTACTATTTTGCTATAGCGACTCATGCCGTTTTCTGTTGTGCTAAATCAGACACCGCGGATAAATTTTCGGGTGTGGAAGGAGCGTCGGATTGCGGCATCAAATCCGCAATCGTTTTTGAAATGCGCGAAATGACATCGTAATTGGCGGCGTCGTATGCGCGCTTGATGGCCCATTCATAGCCGTATGCGCTCTCGCCACCATGACTCTTGAAAACAAGTCCGCGCAGGCCCAGCAGGCTGGCGCCGTTATAGCGGGACGGATTCATGCGACGGGAAAACGACCTGAGCGCACCGAATGCGAAGATTGCACCCAGCATGTTGAGCGGATTGCGCTTGAATTCCGAAGTCAGCGCCTTCTTGACGAATCTACCCAAGCCTTCCGACGCTTTCAGCACCACATTGCCAACGAATCCATCGCAAACGACGATATCCGTCGTACCCGCAAAGATGTCATTGCCCTCGACGTTGCCGTAGAAATTGAGGATGCCTCTTTCATGATCGGCGCGCAGCAATGGTGCTGTTTGCTTGACGACTTCGTTGCCCTTGATGTCTTCCTCGCCGATGTTGAGCAAACCCACTGTCGGTTTCGCCTTGCCTTCCAAGGCGGCGACCAGCGCAGTCGCCATCAGCGCGAATTGATGCAGGTGATGCGGCTCGCAATCAACGTTCGCCCCAAGGTCAAGCATATAGGTCGGCGAATCCTTCTGATTCGGCATGGGAAAACAGATCGCGGGACGATCAATGCCCGGAATCGTTTTCAGCACATAACGCGATACCGCCATCAGCGCACCGGTATTGCCAGCCGAAACGCAGACATGCGCACGCCCCTCCTTGACCAAGCTGATCGCCACGCGCATGGAAGAGTCCTTCTTGCGGCGCAAGGCGACTTCGACGGGATCGTCCATCGCAACAATCTCGGTTGCATTGACTATGGATAAACGAGGATGATCGACTGCGTGATGCTTTTTCAGTTCGGCCCGAATAATATCTTCAAGACCGACCAAGATCAGCTCTGCGTCAGGTTCGTGCTTGGCGAAGGAGACGGCTGCAGGAATAGTGACCGACGGGCCGTGATCACCGCCCATGCAGTCAATAGAAATTTTGATTGTCATTGTTTTGACTCAGTACCTCGCCCCTAACTGCTTTAGCGGGCCAGATCCGGTGCGATTCAAAATGACGCAATGCGTTTTTCCAGCATATGAAAAAACGGCGCCAAGTCAAACTTCCGCGCCGCTTTTAGCTTAGGAACAATGACCGACAATTATTCGTCGTTTTTGGTCTTGAGAACCTTGCGACCGCGATAGTAGCCGTTCGGGCTGATGTGGTGACGCAGATGCGTTTCGCCGGTGGTCGGTTCCACAGCCAGCGCCGGAGCGCTCAGATGATCGTGCGAGCGGTGCATACCGCGCTTGGACGGGGACTTCTTGTTTTGTTGAACGGCCATGATGACTCCTAAACCTTAAGATTCAAAATTTTAACATATCCGGCTTGCCGACCTATTGCAAACCAGGAACTCTTTACTTCTTTAAATTCTTCAGCACCGCAAACGGAGAGACTTTTCCCACATCTTTCGGTGCCACTGGCATGGCTTGATCCGGACAAACCTCATGCTTCGGGGACAGTGGGATCGCGAGCAGCGCCTCATCCTCGATCAGCTCAGCAAAATTAAATGCCCGGCTGCCGACAATCACATCAACCGACTCATCTGCGAGCAGCGCCTCGATTTCATCCGCACTGACCTCGTCCCGCGCCAGAACCACCACCGATTCGGACTCGATATCAAACCCAAACGGGGTCAGGCACCGCTGACACATTAACCGTACACCGCCGGAGATAGAAAGCGTCAATTGCGGATGACCACGACTGTCATTCCCGCCTTTCAAGGACCAACGCAGCGCGCCGGACTTGTCAACTGACTCTTCCGAGAGTCGCGGCAAATCCGCTACCGTAATCTCGCCTTCGCGGCCCTCTTTGAGCCGGCAAAATTCGAACGCGTCGATGACAAAAGCATTCATACAGAAGCCGAACCCGGAAAACCTGCGATAATAACAGGCTTTTCCCTTATTCGTCAAAGTGTTAGACGGGCTTTAACAAGCCGCCAGCCAAAAATACAAATAGCCCATGTCCTCCCCGTCCGCTTTTCCTCGCCTGATTCTGGCATCCAGTTCCAAATATCGCAAAGAATTGCTGAGCCGCCTACGCCTGCCGTTTGAAGTACTGGTGCCAAATATTGACGAAACACCGAATCCGGGAGAAACCCCGGAGCAGACCGCGATGCGCCTTGCCCATGAAAAATCTCGCGCAGTTCTGGCACAAGCGCCGGAGGCCATCGTGATTGGGTCAGACCAGGTTGCCACTTTGGACGGCGAGCAGATCGGCAAACCCGTATCACACGCCAATGCTCTGATACAGTTGCAAAAGATGCGCGGCAAGCGCGTGGTTTTTCATAGTGCTCTATGTGTGTACGACGGGCGCAACCCAGATGCCACGCAAGCAGTGCAACTGGAAAACGTGCAGACCTTCGTCACCTTCCGCGACCTCCGGGACGAAGAACTGGAATCTTATCTTCGCATCGAGCAACCTTACGATTGCGCAGGCAGCGCGAAAAATGAAGGTTTGGGAATCGCGATCATCGAAAGAATTGAAAGCACCGATCCCACGGCGCTCACCGGACTGCCGCTAATTGCGCTATGCACGATGCTGCGCCGCGCCGGCGTGCCGTTTTTCTCCGTATAGCACTACCCACAGCCAATCCCCCTCCTGTAAAGCGGACATATGCCCGGCATCCTTTACCTGATACCCAATACGCTTGGTCCGGCCGCCCCGGCGCCCGCCGATCCGCTTGCCCACGTCATCCCGATTGAAGTGCAGTCCATTACCGCGCAGCTCGGTTATTTCATTGCCGAGAATGCGAAGACGACGCGCGCCTTTCTCAAGCTGATCGCTGCACAGCACCCCCTGGCAAAGCCATTACAAGAAATACATATCAGCGAACTGAACGTCAATACGCCCGCCGCACAATTGCCCGCGCTACTGGCTCCGATTAAAGCCGGGCAAGACGGTGGCTTGATTTCGGAAGCTGGCGTACCGGCCGTGGCCGATCCGGGCGCCAACCTGGTTCGCCTGGCCCACCACGAGGGAATACGGGTCAAGCCCCTGGTTGGGCCATCATCTCTTCTACTAGCAGTCATGGCGAGCGGCTTGAGTGGCCAGAGCTTTGCGTTCAACGGCTATCTTCCGACAGACGCAACACAACGGACCAAGCGGATCAAAACGCTTGAGGATCGATCGAGACTGGAACGGCAGACCCAGCTATTCATCGAAACCCCTTATCGCAATGCTGCATTGCTGGAAGCACTGGTCACGGCCTGCAAGCCTAATACGTTGCTATGCGTGGCGACTGATTTGAGCCTGCCAACGGAGACCATTGCGACGCAGGCTATAAGTAAATGGAAGCAGGATTTGGCGGCAGGCAGGGCGCCGGATTTCCACAAAAAACCAACCGTTTTCTTGCTATTGTCTGAGTAGCATCGCCCAAATGAGCAAAACGGCGGTATTGCGCCGCCGTTTTGCATGCCCATAAGGGCAATCAGAGAAGCCCAAGGCTTCTCAGCGCCGCGTCCGAGACGCGGCAATGATCGTCCAGCCCGCAAGTCTTTCCTTTTGCATATTTTTATGCGTCACAAGGATCAAAACCGAAACCAGACAAAATCAGTATAAATCGCCATACACAAGTATCAAGGCCGGAAAATGCATTTCTGCCCCCCTACTCATCCATGCTGCGGAGAGCTACTGCAAACACCCTAGCGGAAACTCGGCTTGGCCGAATGACTCCAGAATGCTCCCATCGCAGCGCTGCCGACGGCCCCACCGAATTTCTTCAAGAGCCTCTCGGACAAGCCTTCACGCTGGGTGTAATCGACGATGTCTTCGGCCTTGAGCACATCGCGCGCCACGGTATCTACCGTGCCGAAACCATCCGCCAATCCCATGTCGACTGCTTGTGAGCCGATCCAGAATAGGCCTGAAAATGTTTCAGGCGTTTCCTTCAGGCGTTTCCCCCGACCTTGACGCACCACGTCGATGAATTGCTGATGCACAGTGTTGAGCATGTCTTGTGCATAGTTCTTTTGCCTGGCGGTTTGCGGGCTGAAAGGGTCCAGAAAGCCCTTGTTTTCTCCAGCTGTCATAAGGCGACGCTCGACGCCGACCTTATCCATCAGGCCCGTGAATCCGAAGCCATCCATCAGCACTCCGATGGAACCGACGATGCTCGCCTTATTGACAAAAATCTTGTCGGCCCCCGCCGCAATGTAATAGCCCCCCGAGGCACAAACCTCATCGACCACCACGTAAAGCGGCTTGCGCGGGTATTCCTTGCGCAGGCGGATCATTTCATCGTTGATGATACCGGCCTGAACTGGACTACCGCCCGGGCTATTGATGCGCAAGATGATGCCGACCGAGTTATCTTCCGAAAATGCCCGGTTCAAGGCTGGAATGACCGAGTCAGCGGCTCCCGACGTACCCGTCTCGATCGTGCCGTCAATCTCAATAAGCGCGGTATGCGGCCCGACGATTTCCTCTTCCTGGTTGCTCAGGACGAAGGCCATCCACAAGCCGACGACAATGACGCCAAGCGTTACAAATCGAAAAAAAATGTTCCAGCGGCGGCGCGTGCGCTGTTCATCGAGGCTGGCAAATGCAAGCTTCTCCAGAACCTCACGCTCCCAACCTTCTTTCCTTGCCGGACCGGTTGCAGTCGGCGAAACAGGGCGATTTTCTTCAGAATTATTATCAATCATTGTGCTGTACTCGATTGTGTGGCTGCCAGCCTTTATGCTCTTGCCGGCTTGATATAGTCATCCGGCGTCCAGAATACCTGATTCTCTTTTTCAAAGACTGCGATCGGCCGCAAGCGCCCCCCTCGGCAAGGCCCTCCGGCGCATCGGCCGGTTTCCGGGGTATAGATTGCTCCGTGCGTGGAGCACATCAGATACAGCCCGCTCGACTCGAAAAAATCCCCTTGATTCCAGTCGAGTTCGATCGGCACATGCGCGCACCGATTCAAGTAGCCATATACGACATTGTCATAACGGACGACAAATCCGGTACTGTCTTCGCCTCCCGCCGTCACGGGAAAGCGCACACCCTTCCCCCCTTCCACCAGCTCGCTGGAGGCGCAGATGGGGATCGCTATATCGTCCATAGGGCAATCATGCATTTTCACTCAGCCAGGTGTGCAATTCGCCTACCGAATTGGCCGCATACAAAGGATTCAATGCCCGCAGTTCAGCGGCAGAATGAGCACCGTAGTGCACGGCAACACCTGACGCGCCGGCATTGATTGCCATTTGCAAATCATGCGTGGTATCGCCGATCATCAGGGTGCGACCAAGATCCTGCCCCAGTTCGCGCGTTAATTCGTGCAGCATGGCAGGATGAGGCTTGGAAAATGTTTCATCTGCGCAACGCGTGGCATCGAATACGGACAGTAGGTCAGCCACGTCGAGCGCACGGTTCAGCCCGACGCGGCTTTTTCCGGTGGCGACCGCAAGGAAATAGCCTTGCTGCGCCAAGTCTTCCAGCATTTCCCGTACTCCATCAAAAAGTGCCAGATCGTGATCCTTGGTCAGATAGTGATAACGATATCGCTCGACCATATGCGGATAATGCTTTGGATCGAGGCCGGGCAAAACCGCCTCCATCGCGTCATGCAAGCCCAATCCAATGACATACGATGCAGCCTTCTTGTCCGGGATCGGGAGTCCAAGATCTTTGGCCGCGGCTTGGATACAGGCAACGATCGTCGCCGTGCTGTCCATTAGTGTTCCATCCCAGTCGAACACGATTAAATCAAACTTCTTTCTTGCCATATATATAGTTAGGCAGCAATTGCTGCAAATTCATTAGATTATTACGAGTCGACCTGCGCGGAAAATTTGCCAAGGCTCTGAAGGAAATTCTCGCATTCCGGCGGCAACCCAGCCTTGAGCGTCACCGGAATGCCAGTATCCGGATGCAGAAAGGTGATCTGATATGCGTGCAAGAACATGCGCTTAAGCGCGATCCGCGATCCGTCCGCCTTCTGCAAGGCCTTGTTCAGGCCAAAGTCGCCATACTTGTCGTCGCCTGCAATCGGAAAGCCGGATGACGCAAGATGCACCCGGATCTGATGAGTGCGCCCGGTTTTCAATTCGGCTTCCAGCAACGCAAATTCGCCATAACGCCTGATCAGATTGAATACAGTATGTGACGGCATCCCGTCCGACTGCACGCGTACGCGACGCTCGCCTTCCGACGTCGTATATTTAAACAATGGCAGTTTTACATGCTGTCGGGAATTTTGCCAATCGCCATGCACCAAGGTCAGATAACGCTTATCGAGCCGGCCTTCCCGGATCTGTTCATGCAGGTTGGTCAGCGCGGAACGTTTTTTGGCCAGCAGTAAGATACCCGACGTTTCGCGATCGAGACGATGGACCAGCTCCAGGAATTTCGCCTCGGGCCGGGCGGCACGCAATTGCTCAATTACGCCGTAGCTCACTCCCGAGCCGCCATGCACGGCAACGCCGGCCGGCTTGTCAATCACCAGCAGGTGCGGGTCTTCCAGCAGTATCTTAAATTCCGCGCCTGGCACCACTTGAGTTGCCTTCTCAGCAACCCTCACCGGCGGCACACGCACGACATCGCCGGCCACAAGCCGGTATGTCTGATCGATGCGTCCCTTGTTGACCCTGACCTCGCCCGAGCGCAGGACACGATAAATATGGCTCTTAGGCACCCCTTTACAAATGCGCAAAAGAAAATTATCAATACGCTGCCCGGATTCTTCGTCAGAAATGGTAACCAGTCGAACTTGCGGCAAGACTTGTGAGGATTGGTTAACCAACCCTGATTCCTTTCGCCCCTCAGAAAATCTCGCTAAGTCCTTCATTTTGAATATATAATTGTTTCGCGTCGGTTACAGATCCAACGCGAGTGTAAGAATAAAAAGCACATTCTACACAGGGGCGTCTCCACCCGCCTCGCCAGATTGCAAAATCGATGGAAAGATGTGTACGCATCATTCACGCGCGAATCAGGGTTGCACCGCTGTTGCAATCGGGTAGCGCGCATGAATGCTGGACAAGATTGCTTGAATTGTAAGGATACGTCCGGCAAGCACTTCCTCTTGAAGGATGCTCGCTGGTTGATGTGGTTGGTTCCTGTTTGCCGATTTCGTTGAACCCGATGTTTCGTTTGGCTCAAATAAGCTGCTCATTGCCAGTCGCTGTGCCCGTCCCGGTCTCTGAACCGGTCGATATGCGCGGCGAGGATGAAGCACGCCGTCGGCATCCGTCCCAACCACATCCGCGCCCCGTTGCGACCGTTGCGCATTTCGCGCCCGCCGCACACTAAGGCAGTTCCCTCCCTCAAGCACTCCGACCTCGCGTACATCCCTGTACTTTAAAAAGCTGGCCTCAAAGGTCACGGAGTAAAAAAATGAAACGTATGTTGTTTAACGCTACGCAGCAGGAAGAGTTGCGCGTAGCTATTGTCGATGGGCAAAAACTCATCGACATCGACATCGAGACAAGCGGACGCGAGCAGCGCAAGTCCAATATCTACAAAGGTGTGATCACCCGCATCGAACCGTCGCTCGAAGCCTGCTTCGTCAATTACGGCGAAGAGCGCCATGGCTTCCTGCCGTTCAAGGAAGTGGCGCGCAGCTACTTCAAGGAAGGTGTGGATGTGCGCAATGCATCGATCAAGGATGCACTGCGCGAAGGCCAGGAAATCATGGTCCAGGTCGAAAAGGAAGAGCGCGGCAACAAGGGCGCTGCGCTGACTTCCTTCATTTCGCTGGCGGGCCGCTACCTGGTTCTGATGCCGAACAATCCGCGTGGTGGTGGCGTTTCGCGCCGGGTCGAAGGCGAAGACCGCCAGGAACTGCGCGAAACCATGGACAAGCTGGATCTGCCGAACGGCATGTCCGTCATTGCCCGCACCGCAGGCATCGGCCGCAATGTCGAAGAACTGCAGTGGGACTTGAATTACCTGATGCAGTTGTGGCGTGCGATTGAAGGTGCCGGCACGTCGGCGCCGGGCGCCTTCCTGATTTACCAGGAATCGTCGCTGGTGATCCGCGCGATCCGCGACTACTTCCAGCCGGATATCGGCGAAATCCTGATCGACACCGACGACATCTACGAACAGGCCCAGCAGTTCATGAGCCACGTGATGCCCGACATGGTGCACCGCGTGAAGCGCTACCGCGACGACGTGCCGCTGTTCTCGCGTTTCCAGATCGAACACCAGATCGAAACCGCCTATTCCCGCACGGTGCCCCTGCCTTCCGGCGGCGCCATCGTGATCGACCACACCGAAGCACTCGTTTCGATCGACGTCAACTCGGCCCGCGCCACCCGCGGCAGCGACATCGAAACCACCGCACTCCATACCAATCTCGAAGCCGCCGACGAAGTGGCGCGCCAGTTGCGCCTGCGCGACCTTGGCGGCCTGATCGTGATCGACTTCATCGACATGGAGAACGCGAAGAACCAGCGCGAAGTCGAAACCCGCCTGAAGGATGCGCTTCGCTATGACCGCGCCCGCGTCCAGATGGGCAAGATTTCCCGTTTCGGCCTGATGGAACTTTCGCGCCAGCGCCTGCGTCCGTCGCTGTCCGAAGGCAGCCATGTGACCTGCCCGCGCTGCAACGGCACCGGCCATATCCGCGATACCGAATCGTCCGCCTTGCAAGTCCTGCGCATCATCCAGGAAGAGGCAATGAAGGAAAACTCTGCCGCGATCCACGTGCAGGCGCCGGTCGATGTAGCCGCGTTCCTGTTGAATGAGAAACGCGGTGAAATCCTGAAGATCGAAACGCGCCATCGCGTGACGGTCATCCTGATCCCGAACAAGCACCTCGAGACCCCGCATTACAAGCTGGAACGCATCAAGCACGACGATCCGCGCCTGGAAGATGCGCAAGCCAGCTATTCCATGGCAGAGGAAGCCGATACCGATATCAGCTACGGCAAGCGCCAGAAAGAAGAAGTGCGTCCGCGCCAGGAAGCCGTGGTCAAGGGCATCACGCCCGACCAGCCGGCGCCGATCGTCGAACGCAAGCCAGTCGAGCCTGCGCCGGCTCCGGCACCGATTGCCCAGCCGGCCGAAGAAGGATTCTTCAGCCGCATGTTCGGCTTTTTCCGCCGCAAGCCGGTCGTACCGGCACCGGCTCCGGCCCCCGTAGTGGAAGAAAAACCTGCACAAACCCGCAGCGATCGCGGTGACCGCAATGGCCGCAATCGCAATCGTGGCCGAGGCCGCAGCGGCCGGGAACAGGAACGCGAAACGCCGCGCAGCGAAGGCCGTCAGGAGAATGTGAAGGCGACGACAGCAGCACCGGTCGCCGAAACCACGCAGCGCCCGCCACGGCCACCGCGTGAACCACGCGAGCCACGTGAACAACGCGAACCGCGCGAGCAACGTGAAGCGCGCGAAGGCGGCGAACCGCGCCGCGAACGCGCGGAGCGCCCGCCACGCCAGCGGGAAGAACGCAAGGAAGCGCCGGTGGACGAGCTGCTGAATGCAGCAGTCGAGCCGATTGCTCCTGTTGCACCAGTCGCGTTGACAGCGGTATCCGATACCGAAGCGCCTGAAGGCATTCCGTTTGCCGAAGACGGCACCGGCGAACAAAGCGAAGAACGCCGCCGTCGCCGTCGTCGCGGTGGACGCAATCGCAATCGTCGCGACCGTGAGAACGGTGAGGCCATCGCAGCCGGCGGCGAGCTGGAAGCCGCCGACGAAGCGGCTGCGGAAGAAGCGGCCGCACCGCAGGAAGCGGCACAGCCGGAAACTGCTGAAGCTGTCACTCCGGCGCCTGTGGTCCAAGA
Organism: Noviherbaspirillum autotrophicum; assembly: GCF_000818395.1. Taxonomy (GTDB): domain Bacteria; phylum Pseudomonadota; class Gammaproteobacteria; order Burkholderiales; family Burkholderiaceae_D; genus Noviherbaspirillum; species Noviherbaspirillum autotrophicum. The sequence goes on from NZ_JWJG01000028.1 coordinate 4,145,923, forward strand.
GCCTGCCGTACCGGCTGCCCCGGCGCCCGCAGTTGCCGAGGAAATTGCCGAGGAAAGCGTGCCGGTTCCGGCACCAGTGGAAGTCGCCGCAATCGAGCCGGCCCCCGAGGAAGCCGTCGCTGCAGCACAGGAAATTGCCACGCCGACAGCAACTGCTCCGGCAGAACCGGTTCCGGTCGCGGTAGCGGTGGAGCCGCAGCCGACGCCGGCAGCACCGGCACCGGTAGCGGCGCAGACGGAGGCGGCTCCTGCAGCCATGCCGCTGGATCATCTGCGCGGCATGCTGGCCGAGGCTGGCCTGACGCTGGCAGTCACCGATCCGGAAAAGCTGCGTGCAGCGCAGGAAGCTGCTGCGAAAATCGTTCCGCAGCCGCGCGTGCCGCGTGAGCGCAAGCCGTTGCCGCCGCAGTCGACCGAGCCGCTGATCCAGGTCGAAACGCGTCGTTAACCTTGCGTCCCGAAGCGCCGCAAGGCGCTTCGGGGGAAAAATAGCCACAATAAAAAAGGGAGCGCATGCTCCCTTTTTTATTCCAAGCCACCGTGCATCACCTTTTCCAATTCGACAAACCATGACGACTAACTCGCCCCGGCGTCCTGCGGCGGTCAGCATGGGCGCGGCATTCCGTTACTGGCTGAAGCTCGGCTTCATCAGTTTCGGCGGCCCGGCCGGACAAATCGCGCTGATGCATGCCGAACTGGTGGAGCGGCGCCGCTGGATTTCCGAGCACCGCTTCCTGCATGCGCTGAATTACTGCATGCTGCTGCCGGGCCCCGAAGCGACCCAGCTTGCGATATATATCGGCTGGCTGATGCATCGTACCGCCGGCGGAATTATCGCGGGTAGCTTGTTCGTGCTGCCGTCGCTGCTGGTCCTGATAGGCCTGTCATGGATCTATCTTGCATTCGGCCAATTACCGCTGATTGCTGGCGCGCTATATGGAATCAAGCCGACGGTGGTAGCGATCGTGCTGGCCGCGGCTTGGCGCATCGGGTTGCGCACCTTGAATGGCTCCTGGCTGATCGCACTGGCGGTGGCTGCATTTGTCGCCATCGCCGCCCTGCATGTTCCGTTTCCGGTCATTGTGATTGGCGCCGCCGTGCTTGGCATGATCGGTGGCCGGATCGTGCCCGCGCAATTCAGCCACCGCACAACTCATGCGGCGGCAAGCATGCCCTCGTTCGGGCCGGCGCTGATCGATGACGATACACCGACACCGCCCCATGCCCGTTTTTCCTGGATGCGGCTGGCAATCGTCGTCGGCAGCGGCATCGTACTGTGTGCCATCGCATGGGTTCTGATTGCGGTCCGCTATGGCGCCACCGGACCGCTGGCGCAAATGGGATGGTTCTTTACCAAGGCCGCGTTGATGACCTTCGGCGGCGCCTATGCGGTGTTGCCGTACGTTTATCAAGGCGCCGTGGAAACCTACCACTGGCTGACGCCGGCCCAAATGGTCGACGGCTTGGCGCTTGGAGAAACGACGCCCGGCCCCTTGATCATGATTGTCTCGTTCATCGGATTCGTCGGCGCCTGGAGCAAGTCGGTATTCGGTCCCGACAGCGTGCTTCTGGCCGGCGTCGCGGGCGCCTGCGTCGCGACCTTCTTCACCTTCCTGCCGTCGTTCGTGTTCATTCTCGCCGGCGGGCCGCTGGTCGAATCCACCCGCAGCGATATCCGGTTGAGCGCGCCGCTGATGGCAATTTCGGCGGCGGTCGTTGGCGTGATCGTGAGCCTTGCCGTCTTTTTCGCAGAACACGTGTTCCGATTGACCGAGGACGTGCGGTCCTGGGATTGGCTAGCGATCGTGATTGCTGCCGCCGCCACGCTCGCCTTGATGCGTTTCAAAACAGGAACAATCAAGGTAATCCTTGCCTGTGCACTGGCTGGGCTCGTGGTATCTTATCTGCGTTAGTCTCCGCCCCAGCGAACGCCGGCCTCCTGGCAATTGCAACAACACATGGCAGAAAAATTCATCCCCGTCGCCGACCACCGCAATGTCGTTCCCGTCGTGCCTTCCGTGCCGGAAGCACCGACCGGGCACCTTGCGGATACGCTTGCGCGCCCCTTGCAGGACTTGCGCATCTCGGTGACCGACCGCTGCAATTTCCGTTGTGTCTACTGCATGCCCAAAGAGGTGTTCGACAAGGACTACGCGTTCATGCCGCACTCGTCCTTGCTTTCGTTCGAGGAAATCACGCGCATTGCCAGGATCTTTGTCGCGCACGGCGTGCGCAAGATCCGCTTGACCGGCGGCGAACCGCTGCTGCGCAAGAACATCGAACACTTGATCGAAATGCTCGCCGCGCTGACGACGCCCGACGGCCAGGCGATCGATCTGACACTGACGACCAATGCATCGCTGCTCGCACGCAAGGCACAGGCATTGAAGAATGCTGGATTGCAACGCGTCACGGTATCGCTCGACGCGCTCGATGAATCGACTTTCCGGCGCATGAACGATGTCGACTTTCCAGTCTCGGCTGTTCTCGACGGCATCGCCGCTGCCCATCAGGCCGGGCTCGGCCCCATCAAGGTCAACATGGTTGTCAAGGCCGGGATGAACGATGCCGAAATCGTGCCGATGGCGCGGCACTTCAAGGGGTCGCCGTTTATCGTGCGCTTTATCGAATACATGGATGTCGGCGCCAGCAATGGCTGGAAAATGGATGAAGTAATTCCATCGGCGCAGGTGGTGCGGCGAATCAGCGCCGACATGCCCCTGGAACCGATCGATCCCAACTATCCGGGTGAAACGGCGCAGCGCTGGCGCTACGTTGACGGCAGCGGCGAAATCGGCGTCATTTCCAGTGTCACGCGCGCCTTTTGCCGCGAGTGCACGCGCGCGCGCCTGTCGACCGAAGGGAAGCTGTATACCTGCCTGTTCGCCACCCGTGGCCACGATTTGCGCGCGCTGCTGCGCGGCGGCCGCAGCGATGACGAGATCGCGGGCGCGGTCGCGCAGGTGTGGCGCGCGCGCGCTGACCGGTATTCGGAACTGCGTACGGCAAATACCGCCGGGCTGGAGCAGCCACTCAGAAAAGTCGAGATGTCCTATATCGGTGGATGAGCGCGGGGTTTCGCAAAGCATGCTTTGCGCCGCGCGAATCCGAACCGCTTGCAAGCGGCAAGGTGGATAGCCGCGATCCGACTCACGTCTTTGTAAATTCCGGACCGCACCTCGTCCCCCTATCCGCCCAGCTGCGACAACGCCTCCTCCGAACTTGCATACAGCCCGGGATCGGCCTGATGCCTGCGGAATGCCTTGCCAAAGTAGCTGCGCATGAAGGCGCTGCTGGTGTAGCGCGTGACGCGGCTGTAATAGTGTTCGGTCAGCTCCTGCACCATGTCGACGTACCCGTCCATCAGGTCCGGCAGGATCGAAAAATTATCGTAGTTCACTACGGCCGGCACTTTCCTGCCCAGTGGCCGCAGGCGCTCTTCGACAGCAGTGCGTATCTCCTCGATATCGGCGACGTTCTTCACCTCGTAGCCTTCGAAGTTGACGAAAAACAGGTTGCGCCGCGCGTCATACACCAGGCGCTGCTCGAGCGGCAGGTACAGGATGTCGTTGCGCAGCCCCATCGGTACCGGGCTGAAGATGCGTGCGTCCATGAGCTTCAACTGCGGGCTGACCACCGGCCGGAAACGCATTTGCGACAGTACGTCGCGCTCTAGGTCGATGCCTGGTGCGACTTCCACCACTTCCAGCCCCGCCAGCACCAGCCGGAACACGCAGCGCTCGGTTACATACAACACTGTCTGCCCGCGCTGCAGCGCGTATTCGCCACTGAAGGTGCGATGCTCAACCTCGTCGACGAACTTCGGCGCAGCACCCTCGTGCCGGATGGCGAGCTTGCCGTTGGCGATCTCCACGCTCAGCTTGCCGGCGGTGAACGTACCGACGAAGACAACCTTCTTCGCATTCTGGCTGATGTTGATGAAACCGCCCGCCCCCGCCAGGCGCGGGCCGAATTTGCTCACGTTCAGGTTACCGTGCCGGTCGGCCTGCGCCAGCCCGAGAAAGGCGACGTCGAGTCCGCCCCCGTCATAGAAATCGAACTGGTACGGCTGGTCGATGATCGCCTCGGCATTGGTGGCCGCGCCGAAGTTGAGGCCGCCGGCTGGTATGCCGCCGATCACGCCGGGTTCGGCGGTGAGCGTCACCAGGTCAAGGAGCTTTTCTTCCGCCGCCACGCTGGCAACGCCCTCGGGCATGCCGATGCCGAGGTTGACCACATTGTTCGGCTTGATCTCCAATAGCGCGCGCCGCGCGATGATCTTGCGCTCGCTCATTTCCATCGGCTTGATGGACGACACCGGGACGCGAATCTCGCTGGCGAACGCCGCGCTGTACGGCTCGATGAAGGTCTGCATATGGAACTCCGGCTTTTCCGCCACCACCACGCAATCGACCAGGATGCCGGGCACCTTCACCTGGCGCGGATTGAGCGAGCCGGCCTCAGCGATGCGCTCCACCTGCACGATCACGATGCCGCCACTGTTGTGCGCGGCCATGGCGATGGCCAGCGCTTCCAGCGTCAGCGCCTCCTTTTCCATCGTCACATTGCCATCGGGGTCGGCGGTAGTGCCGCGGATGATGCCGACGTTGATTGGCAGCGTCTTGTAGAACAGGTATTCCTTGCCGCCGACCGTCATCAGTTCGACCAGGTCGTCGGTCGTGACCGCATTGATCTTGCCGCCGCCGAAACGCGGGTCGACGAAGGTCCCGAGCCCCACATCCGTCAGCAGCCCCGGCTTGCCCGCCGCGATGTCGCGAAACAGGTGGGTAATCACGCCCTGCGGCAGGTTGTAGGCCTCGATCTTGTTGGCGATCGCGAGCTGCTGCAGCCGCGGGACCAGGCCCCAGTGGCCGCCGATGACGCGCCGTACCAGTCCTTCATGCCCGAGATGGTTGAGGCCGTGCTCCTTGCCGTCGCCCTGGCCGGCGGCATAGATCAGCGTGAGATTGCAGGGCGTGCCCTTGCCCAGCAGTTCCTCCTCGCTCTCGAGGAAGCGCTTCTCCAGCGCGACGGCGATGTTTTCCGCAAAGCCGATGCCGACGAAGCCGCCGGTGGCGATGGTATCGCCGTTGTGGATCAGGCGCACCGCTTCGGCGGCGCTGACAATCTTGTGGCGGTGCAGATGGCGCGACGCGCCGGCGATCTGCGCCAGAATGGGATGGGCCACGATTCCTCCTTCAACATGTGGCGCACCGCCATCCTGTGCCCTACCTGCGCGCAGAACGCCGGCGCATCAGCAGGTAAACCGCAGGAATCACGAACATCGACAAGAGCGGCGCAGTAATCATCCCTCCGACCATCGGCGCAGCGATACGTTGCATGATTTCCGAGCCGGTGCCGGCACCGACCATGATCGGAATCAAACCCGCGATGATGACAGCCACGGTCATTGCCTTGGGCCGCACGCGCAGCACGGCCCCGGCACGGATTGCGTCGAGCAAATCGGCTTCGCTGGTCTTGCCATCCATCACACGCTCTTCCCACGCATGCTTCAGATACAAGAGCATGATGACGCCGAATTCAGCCGAGACGCCGGCCAGCGCAATGAAACCGACGCCGCTGGCCACCGACAGGTGATGGTCCAGCAGCCACAACAGCCAGATGCCGCCGGCCAGGGCGAATGGCAGCGTGGCCATGATCAGCGCCGCTTCGTCGGCACGCCGGAAGGTCAGGTACAGCAGCACGAAAATGATGAGCAGCGTGGCCGGCACCACGATCTTCAGCTTGGCGGCGGCGCGTTCCATGTATTCGAACTGGCCGGACCAGGACAGCGCGTAACCGGCCGGCAGCTTCACCTCCCGGGCCACCGCTTCGCGCATGTCGCGCACCACCGATTTCATGTCGCGCCCGTGAATGTCGACATAGACCCAGCCGGACAGGCGCGCATTTTCGCTCTTGAGCATCGGCGGGCCTTCGTTGATGCGGATGGCAGCCACGTCCGACAGACGGATCTGCGCTCCGCGCTCGGTGAGCACCGGCAGCTTGCGCAGCCGCTCCACCGAATCGCGCAGCTCGCGCGGATAGCGCACGTTGATCGGGAAGCGCTGCAAGCCTTCGATGGTTTCGCCAATGTTGTCGCCGCCGATCGCAGCCGACACGATGCCCTGCACGTCGGCGATGTTCAGTCCATAGCGCGCCGCCGCGCCGCGGTCGATATCGACATCGACATAGCGTCCGCCGGTGAGGCGTTCGGCCAGCGCCGAACTCACGCCCGGGACCGCTTTTACAACGTGCTCGATCTCGACCGCGATGCGATCGATTTCCTGCAGGCTGGCGCCGGACACCTTGATGCCGACCGGGCTCTTGATCCCGGTTGCCAGCATGTCGATGCGGTTGCGGATCGGCGGCACCCAGATGTTCGACAGGCCCGGCACCTTGACGGTGCGGTCGAGCTCCTCGACCAGCTTATCCGGCGTCATGCCGGGACGCCATTGGTCACGCGGCTTGAACTGGATCGTGGTTTCGAACATTTCCAGCGGCGCCGGGTCGGTCGCACTCTCGGCACGCCCTGCCTTGCCGAACACGCTCTGCACTTCCGGCACGGTCTTGATCAGGCGGTCGGTCTGCTGCAGCAGCTCCGACACCTTGCCGGCGGATATGCCGGGCAAGGCCGACGGCATGTAGAGCAGGTCGCCTTCATCGAGCGGCGGCATGAATTCGCCACCCAGCCGGCTTAAGGGCCAGGCGGTCAGCCCGGCCACCAGCAGCGCCAGCGCAACGGTCGTCTTGGGATGGCGCAGCACGCGCTCCAGCATCGGCCGATAGGCGGCGATCAGGAAGCGGTTGAGCGGATTGCGCTGCTCATCGGGGATGCGTCCGCGGATCAGGTAGCCCATCAGCACCGGGATCAGGGTCACGGACAAGCCGGCCGCCGCCGCCATTGCATAGGTCTTGGTCCATGCCAGCGGCGAGAACAGGCGGCCTTCCTGCGCTTCCAGCGTAAATACCGGGATGAAGGACAGCGTGATGATCAGCAGCGAAAAGAACAGTGCAGGCCCGACCTCGGCGGCGGCATCCCCGACCACCTTCCATTGCTCCTCGCCTTCCAGCGCGTGTCCCGGATGGGCATGCTTCCATTGCTCGATATGCTTGTGCGCGTTTTCGATCATCACTACAGCGGCATCAACCATCGCGCCGATTGCGATGGCAATGCCGCCCAGCGACATGATGTTGGCATTCACGCCCTGATAACGCATCACGATGAAGGCGGCCAGCACGCCCAGCGGCAGCGACACGATGGCGACGAAGGCCGAACGCAGGTGCACCAGGAAGATCGCGCACACCAGCGCCACCACCACGAATTCCTCGATCAGCTTGTGCTGCAGGTTATTGACCGCGCGATTGATCAGGCTTGAGCGATCGTAGACCGGTACGATCTCCACGCCCTGCGGCAGGCTGGTCTGCAGGACCTTGAGCCTGGCCTTGACTGCGGCAATGGTTTCCAGCGCGTTTTTCCCGCTGCGCATCACGATCACGCCGCCGGCCACTTCGCCCTCGCCGTTCAGGTCGGCGATGCCGCGTCGCATCTCGGGACCGATCTGCAGGTGCGCGACATCGCCCAGCAGCACCGGCACGCCGGCGTCGCTGGTCGTCAGCGGAATTTTACGGAAGTCGTCGAGCGACTTCAGGTAGCCGGAGGCGCGCACCATGTATTCCGCCTCGCCCAGTTCCAGCACCGAGCCGCCGGTTTCCTGGTTGGCCTTTTGCACGGCTTCGGTCACCTTGGCATGCGTGACGTTGTAGGCGCGCAGCTTGCCGGGATCGAGCACGATCTGGTACTGCCGCACCATGGCGCCGACCGATGCGACTTCCGACACGTTGGGCACCGCCTTCAGCTCGTACTTCAGGAACCAGTCCTGCAATGCGCGCAGTTGCGACAGATCCATCCGGCCGCTCTTGTCGACCAGCGCATATTCGTAGACCCATCCTACGCCGGTGGCGTCCGGCCCGAGCGCGGCCTTGGCCTGCGCCGGCAGGCGCGACTGTACCTGGTTCAGGTACTCCAGCACGCGCGAGCGCGCCCAGTAGGGATCGGTACCGTCTTCGAACAGGATGTAGACGAAGGAGTCGCCGAAGAAGGAATAGCCGCGCACCGTTTTCGCACCAGGCACCGACAGCATCGTGGTGGTCAGCGGATAGGTGACCTGGTTCTCGACGATCTGCGGCGCCTGGCCGGGATAACTCGTGCGCACGATCACCTGCACGTCCGACAGGTCGGGCAGCGCGTCCAGCGGCGTCTTCGACAGCGACCACACGCCCCAGCCGGCCACCATCAGCGTGGCGAGCAGCACCAGGAATCGGTTGACGATCGACCAGCGGATCAGTCGGGCAATCATTTGTGCCCCCCGGCTTCGTGCTGATGCTCGTGTTCGTGTTCGTGTTCGTGTTCCTGCGGCGCCCCCGCTGCCTGCCGCGTCATTGCGGCGATCTCGAATTCGCCGTCGGCGGCCTGGCGGAAATCGAAACCGACGATATCGCCCACGGAGATGTTCTTCGGCAGTCCGCCGGCCGGCAGCTTGAAGTCCATCGTCATCGCATCCCACTGCAGGGATGCAATCGGTCCATGCGAGATGGTGATCGAGTCCTGGCTGATGAATTCAACCTTGCCCTCGCCGTGATGCAGCGGCAATCCGCCCTTCTTCGCCTCCGGCGCCTGGTCCGCGCCCATGCGGGTCGCGGTTCCCTTCAGGCTGGCTTCGGAATCGATCAGGAACTGGCCGGAGACCACCACCTTCTGGGCCGCATCGAGCCCCTTGCGGATCTCGGTCCGGCCATTCGCTTCGTCGCCGGTGTCGACATCGACCGGCGCGAACCTGCCATCGTCTTGCGCGACGATCACGACGCTGCGCCGCCCGGTCCGGATCACCGCTTCAGTCGGCACCAGCAAGACATCCTTGCCGGCCTCGGGAGCAAAGCCGACTGTGACGAACATGCCGGGCACCAGCTGTCCGGCGGTGTTGGCCAGTTCCACGCGGGCCTTCAGCGTGCGGGTGGACGGATTCACATCAGGCAGGATGGCGCTGACGCGGCCCTTGAACAGGCTTTGCGGCAAGGCCGCGGAACGCGCTTCGATTTCCATGCCGGGGCGCAGCCGGGATGCGGCATTCTCCGGCACTTCCGCATTCACCCACACCGTGTCGAGCCCGTTGATCCGGAACAAGGGGGCGCCGGCCATTACCGTCATGCCCTCGCGCGCGGCCAGCTCGGTGACGACACCGCTGATAGGCGCGGTGAGCGTCATGCGCGCATGTGTCTTGCCGCTGGCCTCCACCTGCCGGATCTGAGCTTCGGACATGCCGGCCAGTGCCATGCGCTGACGCGCGGCGGCCACCAGTTCGTCGCCGCCGCGCATGCGCCGCACCGCCAGGTATTCTTCCTGCGCCGCGATCCAGTCGGGCACATACAGTTCGGCGAGTGTCTGGCCACGCCGCACGCGATCGAGCGGCGCGCGTACCGCCAGTCGTTCAACAAAGCCGTTGCTGCGCGCTTGCACCAGCGCCACGTCACGCTCGTTGTAGGCGACGCTGCCGACCGCTTCCAGGGTCGCTGCCAGCCGCCCGCGGGTCACCAGCGCGGTCCGTATTCCCAGGTTCTGCTGCACACGCGGGCTGATACTAACCATGCTGCCGTCGCCGCCGGCATCGGCGTAGACCGGCACCAGCGGCATATCCATGTAGGGGGACTTGCCGGGCTTGTCGAACCTGGTACCCGGGACCATCGGGTCGTGCCAATAGAGAATCTGACGGCCGGTCGCCGGGTCGGTCATGCCGGCCTTCGGTTCTGCCGCCGCAGTCTGCGGCGGCACCTTCTGCGCGCCCTGGCTGACGCCCAGCCGGTACAGCCCGTAGCCGCCGGCGCCGAGCAGCGCGCACGCGCCGAGTGCGAGAACAATATCCCTGGTTTTCATTTGCTGTCCTTGTCCATCATTGTCCGGGATGCGGCGCCGCTCGCCGGAATAAGGAAATTGATCTGTGCCCACAGGCGGCCGATGTCCGCGTCGAGCTGCAGCGCCAGCATGCGCACGTCGATTTCATTGCGGCGCGCGGCCAGCACATCGGCCAGCCCAGCCTTGCCGCCACGATAGGCGGCCAGCACCACCGCCGAACGCTCCCGGCTGAACGGAATCAGCTCGCGCTCGTAGCGGGCGCGGCGCTCGCGCGTGCTTTCCCATTCGTTGAACATGGCCTGTATTTCGGCGACATGGGCGCGCAGCGCATCGTCGCGTTCCGCCCTCGCCTGCTCCAGTTGCTCCAGCTTCGCCGACAGCTCGCGATCCTGCCGGTTTTTCCGGTCCCACTGCAGCGGCATCGACACGCCGACCGAAATCATGTTGTCGTAAGATGGCCCGCGCTGGCTGAACATCACCTCCACGGCCCAGTCGGACTGGCGGTTGGCTTCTGCAAGGCGCGCTTCGGCCTCGGCAATGGCTTCCTGCCTGCCCAGTGCCGTAATTTGCGGATGGTGAGCGAGTTCGCCTTCGATCTCTGCACCGCTAAGCCGGACGCTGCTGGTGTCCGGTGCGCCTGAGAGCGCCGTACCGGCCGCCTCGCCAATCCAGCGCGCCAGCATCGTCTTGGCGTTACGCACGCGATTTCTGGCCTGAGCCGCCCGCTCTTCCAGCGCGGCCAGCCCGCTGCGCGCGTTGACAAGGTCGGCCTGCACGCCGCGTCCGCCACGGTAGGCGCCTTGAGCGGCTTCGACTTCCTGCCGGGCCTGAGCGATCTGCTCGTCGAATAGGCGCACCGTTGCTTCCGCGTAGTAGCTGTCGAGCCAGGCAAGTGCGGTGTCGCGTTCGATGGCGGCAGCCATGGCCGCCGTCTCAGCCTGGATTTTTTCCGCTTCGCGCACGAAACGTTCGGCCCGCCAGTGGCGCTTGTCGGCGCGAGTGAATTCCTGCATCACGCCGATCCGGCGCATGGTCATGGAATCGCGCGCGATGCTGTAGCGGTCCGGTCCTTCGACCGGCAAGTTGTCGATGCCGACCTTCAGCACGGGATCGGGCAACTGCCCCGCAGCGGCGGCCATGTCGCGCGAAGCCGAGGCGGCGTGATCCTGCGCCGCCAGCTTGCGCGAACGTTCAAGCGCGATACGTTGCGCCTGCTCCAGCGTGAGCGCATCGCCGGCGGCGAATACGGAATTGACGCAGGCAAGCCCCAGCAAAGCAGCGCCGCAAACAAGAAATGATCGTCCACGCAGGGACGCGTTGAGATGCAATGACATGAAAATCCTCCAGACAAGCGTCAGCCGGCCGTGCATAACAACAATGCTCGGCAATTCAAGCGGCCCGGGGTTTCAAATGCGCAAACAGCAGTGGTCTATCGCATGTGGCGGCGCGGTCGCCCGCGTCAGGACGACATCATCGGGAGGCGCGTGCCTGGGCTCCTGCCGCATGGCGGCAACGACGACTTCCCGCTGCAATGCGGCGGGAACGAACGGCTGAATGTCCGGGGATGGCGGCTTGTCGAGCAACTGACTGCCGGCCTGCTGATGCGCCTGGCACAGGTTCGGCTGCGCCGTATCCATGCCGTGGCAATCTTGCATGCCCTCATCGGCGGCTGCAGCGATCCGCAGGGGATCGATGCCCGGACAGGCATATGCCGCCACTGCCAGTTGCAGGAACAGCAGGCTGGCAAGCGCCAGAAGCGCGGCAAAGCGGCGAGTTTGATGAAACCGAACCATATGCGCCGATTTTATCAATAGACCTTGACGATGGCACTGCGCCGCAGCGCAATTGGCGCATCCAGATCAAGCAAGGGCAATATATTTCAGGCTTTATCGCTAACGTCCGGCACTTCCGGTGGCTTGGGCGATGCCAGTACCTTGTCGATCCGCTTGCCGTCGATATCGACGATTTCGAAACGCCAGTTTTCCCACTCGCAGCGGTCGCCCGTTTGCGGCAGCCTCCCGAGGAGGAGCATCATCATTCCGCTCAGCGTGTTGTAGCGCCCGCGCTCTTCTTCCGGCACGCCATTCATACTCAGGCGGTCCTTGAGTTCCGGCACCGGGATCAATCCGTCGAGCAGCCAGGAGCCATCCTCGCGTTGCACTGCCCAGGCTTCTTCGGCGCGCGGCGTCTTGAACTCGCCGGTAATCGCTTCCATCACGTCCTGCAGCGTGACGATGCCCTGCACCTGGCCGTACTCGTCGACGATGAACGCCAGCTGCACGCCGGAGTTCTTGAAGTTTTCCAGCAGCTCCATGCCGGTCAGCGATTCCGGCACAAAGACCGCCGGCTGCAGGTGCTCCGTCAGGTTCGGCTGTTCACCGCGCAGCGTCTGGGCCAGAAGCTGGCGCGCGCTGACTACCCCCAGCACCTCGTCCCAACCGCCGCGCAATACCGGATAGCGCGAATGATCGGTTTCTTCGAAGCGCTTGAGATTGGTCTGCAGCGAAACGTCCACGTCGAAATACACGACGTCACTGCGCGGCACCATGAGCGATGCAATCTGGCGGTCGTCCAGGCGGAACACATTGCGCACCATCTGGTGCTCATGGTGCTCGATCACGCCGGCGCTCGATCCTTCGGCCAGCAGCAGGTTGATCTCTTCCTGGGTCACGCTCGGCTCGGACCGCTCGCTCACGCCGATCGCATGCAATACCAGCTGCGTGGAGCCGGACAGGAAACGCACGAAGGGCTTCGAGATTGCCGCCAGCCACAGCATCGGCCGCGCCACCAGGCGCGCGATCGGTTCCGGGCTGATCTGTCCGACCCGCTTGGGCACCAGTTCGCCCAGCACGATGGAAAAATAGGTAATGCTGAACACCACCAGTCCGGTGGCGAAATACTGCGACACCGACTGCCGCATGCCGAGGCCCTGCAGCCAGAGCGCGAACGGCTGCGCCAGCGTCGCTTCGCCGACGATACCGTTCAAAATGCCGATTGAAGTGATCCCGATCTGCACCGTGGACAGGAAGCGATTCGGATCGTCGCCCAGCTGGATTGCGGCGCCGGCGGCCGTATCGCCGGCATCGGCCAGTTTTTGCAGGCGCGCCCTGCGGGCAGTGACCAGCGCAATTTCGGACATGGCAAACAAGCCATTCAGCAGAATCAAACCGAACAGGATCGCTATTTCCATATGTGTTGCGCGGCAAGGCGTGTGAAATGTGGAAGATCAGAGCTTGGCGCAGGCCGCCCGCCCGGCAGCACTGGCGTTTCTAGGAGCATCTTAGTCTTCATTCGCTTCGGATGCCTCGGTCCCCAACAACAGTTGCGCAGTTTCGGAAGGCAAGGCTTCCACCGACTTGAGCTTGCGCGACATCTGGCGCGTGCGGGTTTCCGCCTGCTCGATGTTCTTTGCAGCACGTTCAAGCGTATTCTTGGTGGCCGCCAGCACGTCGCCGAACTTGCCGAATTCAGTCTTGACCGCGCCCAGCACTTGCCAAACTTCGGACGACCGTTTCTCCAGCGCCAGCGTGCGGAAACCCATCTGCAGGCTGTTGAGCAAGGCCGACAGCGTCGATGGGCCGGCAATGCTGACACGACACACGCGCTGCAATTCGTCAGCTAGGCCGGGGCGGCGCATGACTTCCGCATACAAGCCTTCGGTCGGCAGGAACAGGATGGCGAAATCGGTAGTCAGCGGCGGCGACAGGTATTTTTCGGCAATGGTCTTGGCTTCGAGACGCACCGCCCGCTCAAGCTCCTTTCCGGCCGCGGCCACGCCGTCGGCGTCGGCCAGCTCGGCAGCTTCGGCCAAGCGCTCGTACTGCTCTTTCGGGAATTTCGCGTCGATTGGCATCCACACCGGCCGTCCGCAGTCCTCCTGCCCCGGCAGCTTGACGGCGAACTCGACACGCTCGCCGGTGCCCGGCACCGTCTCGACATTCTTGGCGTACTGGTCTGGCGTGAGCACTTGTTCCAACAGCATTTCCAGCTGCACTTCGCCCCAGGTGCCGCGCGTTTTCACGTTGGTCAGTACCCGCTTCAGGTCGCCCACGCCGATGGCGAGCTGCTGCATCTCACCCAAGCCCTGGTGCACCTTATCCAGCCGGTCCGACACCAGCTTGAACGATTCGCCCAGGCGCTGCTCCAGCGTGGCATGCAGCTTCTCGTCGACCGTCTTGCGCATTTCTTCCAGCCGTGCGCCGTTATCGGTCTGCAGGTCGCGGATCTTCGCTTCCAGCGTGGCGCGCACTTCCGCCATGCGCTGCGCGTTCGATTCGGTCAGCACCGTGAGCGACTGGTTGAGCGTGTCGCCGAAGCGCTTGAGCGCCGCCGACTGCTCTTCACGACCGCTTTGCGCCTGCGCTGTGATGGCTTGGCGCATCGCATCGAGCTGCTGGGCGTTCAACTCGCTCATCTTGGCAAGCTGTTGCGCAAACGAGTCGATCTGGTTGTTCTGAATCGTGGCCATACTGGTCAGCTGTGAAATCAGCGCTTGCTGGAATTGCCCGATATTGGCGCCCAGTTCCTGGCGCGTGCTCTGCGCCGTCGTCTGCACCTGGTTGCGCAATTCGCGCTCGACGCGCTCGCCGGTTTGCTGCTGGTGGCGCTGCAGATCGTCCTGCAATTGCAGCAGCTGGGGCGACACATCCTTGGCGCGGGTGCGCAACAAGATGACGAGTTGCAAAATAATGACTGCCGCAATCAGCAGCAGCGTAATGAGCGTTATTGCATTCATGAAAATATCCGTATAACAGGAAGGACGAGGAGCCAGGCTCCTTGCTCGTCAGATAGGCGGGCGTCAGCCAGCGCGGTTGCGCATCCAGTCGGCCGTCTGGTAGAACGACTGCATCATGCGCTCCTGCAGGCTTTCCTCAACGCCCACGTCTTGCATGGCCCACGCCATGCAGCGCAGCCACTGGTCGCGCTCGTCCGAGGCAATTGGATACGGCAGGTGCCGGGCGCGCAGACGCGGATGGCCAAAGCGTTCGATGTACATGTCCGGACCTCCCATCCAGCCGGAAAGAAACCAGTACAACTTGTCGCGTGAGCTATCCAGCGGCGTCGGGTGCATGGCACGGATGCCGGCGAATTCCGGTTCGAGTTCCATCAAGTCGTAAAAGCGGTCGACCAGTTCGCGCAGCTTGGTCGCTCCGCCAATCAATTCGTACGCCGTACGTTCTTGAGCTTCATCAATATTCATGGAAACGAATGATAGCGCATCGACCGATTGTGCGGATCATTCTGCTGTTCATTGGAACAGTCAATCGCCGGCCCTGGCGGACGCCTTATCAGGGGCGCCGAAGGGGCATTTTTCACCCTTGGCGATGCCGCGTTGCCTCACAAATTTGCATCCTTAGATCGCGCGCAACACCCTGTTTGACGCACAGCATTCTGCTTTTTGAGACGGCGCAAGCAAACCCTACTTAGCAATTTCTCCTTTGCTTTAGTGACTACCATTGTCTAAAAGGTAATAGCCTTTTGAGCAGCGAGAGCACTTCGGCGGCTTTATGTCGAAACCGCAACAAGCCTACCGCGCCGGGCCATCGCGGGTATGGATCTGTTGCAAACGATGAGACTCCAGAAACGCCATGCAAGATTTAATAAGCAATAATTCTTCCCGGATGGAATTATCGATGAGGCTGATGGATGTTGTGGCGCTTGAGCTTGCCGGCGCCGTCGCCAGCCAACTTCATTTTCAGGTTCCCTTGCTCGACGCAGAGCCGATTCATGCAGTGTTGCTCCATTTCTGCAGTGCCCTCGCCTTCCTCCTGTTTCCACAGCTTGAGCTGTATGGATCATGGCGCGGCCGCTCCCTGCCCGACCTGTTCCTGCGCCTGGCAGCGTCATGGGCGCTCGTGCTGATGATCGGGTTGTTCTTCAGCTTCATGATCCATCACGTCGGCCATGTGTCGCGGCTCTGGCTTTTCTACTGGTACGCCATAGGCGTTGCCATGCTGATGGCGTATCGCTCCGCGGTCTACTTCGTGCTGCGCTACTTGCGCACCAAGGGCTTGAACAGCAAGCGCGTGGTGCTTGTGGGCTATGGCACCACCGGACAGGAATTGCACCGTCGAGCACACGACCTCGACTGGGCCGGCTACGACGTGGTCGCGGTTCATGCTGCTCCGGAAGACGCCTGCAAGATTACCGATCCCACGATCGTACGCATCCCCGACCTGCAAAAAATCCATGAATACGTCGTGGCAAATCACATCCACGAAATCTGGATCACCCTGCCGCTGATGGAGTCGCCCAAGCTGCAGCAGCTGCAGTACCTGTTGCGTAATACGCTGGTCGACATCCGCTGGGCGCCCGACATCCTCGGCCTGCAAATGCTCAGCAACAAGATGACCAACTTCCTCGGCTTCCCGGTGGTCGATCTGAATCAGCCCATTTCGAGCGGGTTGAACGGTATCGTCAAGGATATCTTCGACAAGGTATTTGCGCTGGTTGCGCTGATCCTGCTGATTCCACTATTCGTGGTGCTGGCGGTGCTCATCAAGCAGTCATCGCCGGGACCGATATTCTTCAAGCAGCCGAGGCTGGGACTGAACGGAAAAAAATTCAACGTCTACAAGTTCCGCACGATGAAGGTCCACGAAGAACATGGCACGGTGACGCAGGCGACCAAGAACGATCCGCGCATCACGCCGATCGGTGCCTTCCTGCGGCGCACCAGCCTGGACGAGCTGCCCCAGTTTATCAACGTCCTGCTGGGAGACATGTCGGTTGTTGGTCCGCGGCCACATGCGCTGCAGCATAACGAGCTGTACAAGGATTTGCTCGAAATGTACATGCTGCGCCACCGCGTCAAGCCGGGCATCACCGGCTGGGCGCAGATACATGGGCACAGAGGCGAAACCGACACGGTGGACAAGATGGCCAAGCGGGTGCAGTTCGATCTGCACTATATCCAGAACTGGTCGTTATGGATGGATATACGCATCATTGTCTGGACTGCTTTCAAAGGATGGACGGGAAAGAACGCATATTGATGAGACGCAGAGCGTGAGTCCGGTCCCACCCTGGTGCAGCAGCCGAACCGGCATCCGGTCCCGGCAACAGCACTATCTTCCGCGCCGCCCGCGCCTGCGCGGCCTCAGATTGCAGAAGAAATGCTCAGCGAACCAGCAGGTCGCGCCAGCAACATGACACACGCCAATCATCCCCGTCGCACGGCTGGCTAAAATGCATGATGCATCGTGCCATGACAATTCAAGAGGAAGAGCATGAACAAGGAATCAGACAAGCGCATTTATGTTGCCGGACATCGCGGCCTGGTGGGATCGGCCATTGTGCGAACGCTACGCAAGCGCGACTACAGCAACATCGTTACCCGCACTCATGCGGAGCTGGACCTCACCCAGCAGGCGCAAGTACGCGCCTTCTTCGAATCGCAATCGATCGATGAAGTGTATCTCGCTGCTGCCCGCGTCGGCGGTATCCATGCCAACAATACCTACCCGGCAGAATTCATCTACGACAACCTGATGATCGAGGCCAATATCATTCATGAGGCGTGGCGCGCCGGCGTCAAGAAGCTGCTGTTCCTCGGCTCATCCTGCATCTACCCGCGCATGGCGCAACAGCCCATGAGGGAAGAATACCTGATGACGGGACCGCTAGAAGCGACCAATGAGCCTTACGCGATTGCGAAGATCGCCGGGATCAAGATGTGCGAAAGCTATCGCCGGCAGTATGGCGCCGACTTCCGCAGTGTCATGCCAACCAATCTCTATGGCCCCGGCGACAACTACCACCCGGAAAACAGCCATGTCATTCCCGCCCTGATCCGCCGTTTTCATGAAGCGAAAATGAATGGCGCGGAAAGGGTCCTTATCTGGGGCACCGGCACGCCTAGACGCGAATTCCTGTATGTCGACGACATGGCGGATGCCAGCGTCCATGTGATGGAAATGGAGCGTTCCATCTATGAGACCAATACGACGCCAATGTTATCCCACATCAATGTAGGCACAGGCGAGGACGTCACAATACGCGAGATTGCAGAGCTGATCAGCAAGGTTGTCGGCTATCAGGGGAACATCGAATTCGATACTTCCAAACCAGATGGTACGCCGCGCAAATTGATGGACACGTCGAAGCTGGCCCGGCTGGGATGGCATCCCAGTGTCTCCCTTCAGGCAGGGCTGATCGAAACCTATCGGCAGTTCCAGGAGAGCGTGACCGGCAATTAGGAAAGCGCAAGACGTATCGTGAAAACACCTGCGATTGCCGGCCTTGCGTGCCCGGCCCCGGCAATCTCCCCGCGCCGCCACGCCTTGCGGCTGTCTCTTCTGACTACCTCTTCTTTATCGGAGCTGAAAGACGATACATCGACAAGAAGCTGCATTCTCGCCCACCGCCTTTCACATCGCACAATCCGGTATGGATAAAAAAGCCAATCTATCAAGCAAGGGAATCACTGCCGTATTCTGGGGCAGCTTCGGTTCGGTATTGCGCGCACTGCTGCAGATCATTACGCAAATCATTCTGGCGCGCCTGCTCGGACCGTCCGAGTACGGGATTTTCGCCATTGCATCCATCGTCCTCAGCTTCAGCAAATTTTTCTCCGACGTCGGCATTTCCTACGGCTTGATCCAGAAAAAGACCATCAGCGACCTGGACATCAAATTCGTATTCACATGGCAAGTCATTCTCGGCGCGACAGTCTCCTGCATCGTGTATTTTCTGGCTGCTCCGCTGTCACATTTCTTCAACGAGGCGCGCGTCATCCCTGTCATCCGCGTCGCGTCCGTCATCTGCTTCATCACCGCGCTCGCGTCGCTCTCGATCAACCTGCTGAAGCGGGAGCTCGATTTCAAGTCGATCCAGACCGCGCAGGTCTTAAGCTATATCGTCGGCTACATTTTCATCGGCATTCCGCTTGCGGTGCTCGGCCAACAGGTCTGGGCGCTGATTGCCGCCTTCATCAGCAGCGAAGTGCTGAATCTGGCACTGATGTTCCGGAAATCGCGGCATCCGATCGGCATCGTGCTATGGCGGCGCGACGAAAGCCAGCTGGTCGTGTACGGCGCGCGCGTTTTCCTTACCAATGTCATCAACTGGATCATCGGCAATGTCGACCGCGTCATCATCGGGCGTGCCTTCCCAGCGGCGCAAATCGGTCTTTACTCGCTTTCGTACAACCTGGTGTCGAATCCGACGCTGACTATCATCGCCGTCATTCAATCCGCCCTGTTTTCCACCAGCGCGCGCGTGCAGGACGACTTCGACCGATTGCGCAAGGCGCTGCTGACGATGATGGGCGTTGTGACGCTGGTGCTGTTCCCGGTATTTGCGGGCATCGCCGTCGCCTCCGAAACAATCCTGCAAGCGCTCTACGGCAATGCATGGCTGGGAGCGGCCGACGTCCTGCGACCGATCGCGCTGGCCATGCCGCTATACCTGCTGCTGGGGATGGCAACGCCCCTGCTATGGGTTTCAGGACAAACACAAAAGGAATTCCTGATCCAGATCCCGGTCGCAATCGGCTTCGTGATCATAGCGGCATTTGCGGCCATGGTCTCGCTCGATACGGTCGCATGGGTCGTGTTCGGCATGTATCTCGTGCGCGCCACCGCGATCGTCGCAACCACCTGCCATGCGCTCGATCTCGGGTTACGGCGCGTCTTTCGGTCCATGCGGGGCGGCGTCGTTACCACTGCCATCACGGCCATCCTGATTGCCGTCGTCGATCTCGCCGCACGACAAACGGTGGAACTGCCGTTGCTGTGGCTCGGTGCCGACATTGTGGCCGGCTTGGCAGGAATGCTGCTGTCGCTATGGATATTCCCCAACCTGGTGAATCACCATGTTGCGCAACTCTTTGAAAAAATCGCGATGCGCCTGCCGAAACGCAGCAGCGAAAAGATCGTGCGCTTCCTGTACCGGGGGCACTTGAAAAGATCCATCTGAAAGGTCGAGAAAAATGGTTGACAATCAACTTTCCACGATGCTGCTCTATTTTTTCGGCGCCATCGTGATGTGTGGAATTGGAATGCTGGCAGTGGGCTTCTTTGTCGACATCAACCGGCATTTCAACAAGTGGCTGCTCGCCTTGATCAGTCCCGTCGTTCTTGCGGCAACTGCGGCCAGCAGCGTGCTTTCCGACCGCAACATCACGAATGCGGAATTCGAAATCGGCACCGCCTCGGGCGAAGAATCCGCCATCCTGGTCTGGCTGTTGCGACTGGTAACTGCCCTGGTGCTCGGCATTTGCATAGCGCGGCTGATTTCTACCTCACAGTCCCATGAAAGCCGGCCGCGGCAAGGCGGCGCCTTGTTTGCCGCCTTCTTGTTTTTTTACGTCACCAATGCCGTTCTCAACAATATTTTCGGCATCAAGCCTGTCTTCGACCAGCGTCTTATCTATCCGGCACTGGTCTTCCTCGTGGTGTATTTGAGTCGGGGCAAGGGTTTCACGCCAATGATCGACGCCACCAAATGGGGCCTGCTGTTGTTCTGCATCGCCAGCGTGGCCGCCATTCCGCTCTTTCCACAAGCTGCGGTTCAGCAAAACTATGCGGGCGTCCTGCCATCGATCCATATCCGCCTGTGGGGACTGGGCTCGAACCCGAACAGCATCGGCCCGCTTGCGCTGGTCCTGCTGCTCCTGCAGATTTACCGACCGTTTAGCAGCCGTCTGCTGCAGCTGGCCGGATACGTTGTGGGCTTGATCGTGCTTGTCCTGTCGCAGTCCAAGACGGCATGGTTTGCCGCAATCATCGCCATCCCGACGCTGTGGTGGGGACACTTGCTGTATGCGGCCGAAACGCGCGGCCGCCCACGCCATTCCGCGTATACGCTGCGCAGCTTTTCGCGTCCTATCCTGGCTTGCCTGCTCGGACTGGCAGCGGTGACGGCGCTGGCCTATATTTTCATTCTGGACCCGTTCGCCAAACTGGCCAACGATGAACAGGTCACATCGCTGACCGGGCGTACCGACATCTGGGCGCTCGCCATCGATACCTGGAAACAAAACCCGTTGTTTGGCTATGGAACCTCGATGTGGGACGTGGAGTTCCGCCGCTTGAGCGGAATGAATTACGCTTACCATGCACACAACCAGTTTCTGCAATCGCTGTCGGTTGCCGGCCTGCTCGGCCTGCTCGGGCTCCTGGTCTACACATTCGTGCTGTTTCGCCAGGCATTTGCATCGAATACGGCGACCCGGGGATTTTCACTCGCCCTGTTCTGGGTCATTTTCATTCGCTACTTTACTGAAGCGCCGCTCAACATGAGCAGCATATTCAGCGGGGAATTCGTCACCCACTTGCTGCTGTTCTCACTGGTGCTGACCAGGGGACGGGAACCTGCAGCCATACCGCATGCCCAGCACGATTACGAGCCGTTACAGAATTTACAGTGGCGATGATGTCCATATCTGTCAGGCTTGTGGGAAATCATACCGCTGCCAACGACATCGATGCATTCTTTACAGGAACGTTTCGACAAGCAGGACGCTGGTAATCCGTTCAACCTAATCTCGCTTCATTCGATTCTTCATGCGACCACTTACGTTTTCCATCATCACCTGCACCTGGAACAGCGAACCTTACCTGGCGCAGTCGATCCAGTCGGTGCTGGCACAGGACTATCCGCATGTCGAATACATCTTCGTCGACGGCGGCTCGACCGACGGCACGCTGGAGCGGATCGCGTCGGTGCCGCGCCCCTACCGCCTGCTTGAAAATGTCGGCGGCGGAATCAGCCGCGCGATGAATGAAGGCGTACGCATTGCCACCGGAGATGTAATCGCGCATCTGCATTCCGATGACTACTACACCGGCCCCAATGTGCTGTCGACGGTCGCACGGCATCTGGAGTTAAGCCGGAGAAACTGGCTGTTCGGCCGTATCCTGCGCGATGTCGGCGGCCAGCTGGAACCGGAAAAATACATTTCGCCGCGCTACAGCTATTCACGCCTGCTGCGCACCAATTTCATCCCCCATCCGGCCACCTTCGTGCGCCGCGAATTCATCCAGCAAGCCGGCGGCTTCGACACCCGGCTCAAGTACGCCATGGATTACGACCTGTGGCTCAAGCTGGGCGAACTGGGCGAACCGGTGCAGCTCGACGAACCGCTGGCGGCCTTCCGCGAGCATCAGGGCAGCCTGTCGACGCGCGAGCGCCTGCCCGCCCTCGACGAAGATTTCCGGGTGCGCCTGTCGCACGTCGGCGCCAATCCGTTCGCGCGCGCGCTTCACTATGCGCGCTATCTGGTACGCCGCAAGCGCATTCTCCAGGCCGGAGCCCATGCATGACGACACCCGCCGTTTCCCTGATCCTCGCCACCGTCGGCCGCACGGATGAGCTTGATCGCATGTTCGATTCCCTGGCGGCGCAGACTTTCGGGGATTTCGAGGTGATCGTGGTCGATCAAAACCAGGACGAGCGCCTGCGGCCGCATCTGGAACGCGCCAGGCAACGTGGTCTTGCCATCCGCCACCTGAAACAGTCGCAGCCCAACCTCGCCGCGGCACGGAACACGGGCATTGCCGCCGCCAGCGGAAAATGGGTCGGTTTTCCCGATGACGACTGCTGGTATGCGCCGGATCTGCTGCAGCGCGTCGTTGACCGTTTTTTGCGGCAGGACGAACCTTCCGGCGTGGTGGTGCGCTGGGTCGAGCAGGACGAGCAGCCCATGGTCGCCGGCAACCTGTCTTGGGAGCGTTCGAGCGCGTTTCGCGACATTCCGGTCAGCTCCATTACGCTGTTCTGCAGCCGCACGGTCTGCACCAGGATTGACGGCTTCGATAGCCGGCTGGGCGTCGGCCAGTGGTTCGGCGCCGGCGAGGAAACCGATTTCGTATTGCGCGCGCTGCGCACCGGGGCCGTGTTCACTTACGATCCCGCAGCCGAAGTGCACCACGCCGTTTCATCGGAGACGCCGGAGGCGACGCCGCAGGTGCGCCAGGCTGTGCGCTGCCGCGCGCGCGGCACCGGAGCGCTGTATGCGAAACATCATCTGCCGCTGTGGGTAATCGCGCGCGGCCTGATTGCACCGGTGCTGCGTCCGCTGTTGAAGGGCTCGTTCGGCGCCGACCTGGCGCTCGGCTGCGCCGTCATGCGGGGCCGCCTGGATGGGCTGCTCGGCTGGCACCGCCGCCAATCATGAGATAACCGTGACTTTCCAACTCAAAGACATGTACAAACCATACGACAATACCAATCGGCTGGTCAGCACGGAACACTCTTCATACGAGCCTACAAGTATCCGGAGCGCGCCTCCGATGAGGCTCGCGATCATCACCAACCATCCGCCGCCGTTCCGTATCCCGGTCTATGAAATCATCGGAAACATGCCCGGCATCGAACTGCAGGCCATTTTCTGCAGCAGGCGCGAACCGAACCGGCAATGGCGGCTGCCGCCGCTGCGCTTCAACCACGTGTTCTTGCGCGAACACTTCGTGACGCGCGGCGACAACTTCATTCACAACAACCTGGATGTACTCTCCGCCCTGCATCGCTTCGCGCCGGATGCGATCGTGACGACCGGGTTCAATCCGACCTATCTCTACGCATTCAGCTATGCAATGACAAAGGGGATCGCCCATGTTCCGATGACCGACGGCACGGACGTATCGGAGCGGGCGCTGAGCGCCTGGCACAAGCGGATACGCCGTTTCGTATATCGCCGCTCGCAGGCGTTCATTGCAGCCAGCGCCGGCGGGCAGCGCCTGTACGAAAGCTACGGCGTCGCTCCCCAGCGCTGCTTCCGTTCCTGCCTGTGCATCGATAACGAAGAGTATCTGCGCGACGCGACGCATGAAGAAAAGAAGTACGACTTCATTTTCTGCGGCCGCATCGTCGAGGGAAAGAACCCGCTGTTCGCGCTTCGGGTGGCGCACGAGGCCGCCAGGAGCATGGGCCGCAAAATCAGCATCCTGTTCGTCGGTTCGGGCAGCCAGGAGGACCGTGTCAGGAAAGAGGCGGCTCTGATGGCCGACATGGTGCAGGCGGATTTCAACGGATTTGCCGGGCAAAACGAGTTACCTGCGTTGTACCGCTCCGCGCGGCTCTTCCTGTTCCCGACCCTGGCCGACGTCTGGGGCGTGGTGGCGAACGAAGCGGCGGCAGCCGGCCTGCCCATCATCGTGTCGCCGCATGCCGGCGTGGCGGGAGAGCTGGTGCAGCACGGCGACAACGGCTTTGTATGCGAACTGGATGTCAAGCTGTGGAGCAGGCACGCGGTCCTGCTGCTGACACAACCGGCCGTCTACGAGCGCTTCGCCCTGCGCAGCCGCGCCCTGGTGAGCCAGTACACCTTCGAGCAAGCGGCAGCCGGCCTGGTGTCCGCATGCCGCGTGGCGCTGGACGGGAGTGAAACGGAAAAGCACCTGAGGCCCGTCAACGTAGTGAAAGGCAGCTGATGGCTGACCGATCCCGCTTGCAACGCGTCCTGAGCTGATCGAGGGCTGCCCATGAAAATCCTGGTTGCGCATAACGCGTACCAGCAGCGCGGAGGCGAAGACATGGTTGTCGATGCCGAAATCGCGCTGTTGCGCGGGCAAGGTCATCGCGTGAAGGTATACACGCAGCACAACGATGCGCTCAACGGCATGTCCCACAGCGCTGCGGCGATGGCGGCCGTCTGGTCGCGGCAATCGGCCGGCGAGGTCGAGCAGCTTTGCGATGAGTTTCAGCCGGAGGTCATTCATGTGCACAACACCTTCCCTCTCATCTCGCCGTCGCTGTATTGGACGGCATCGAGAAAAGGGATACCGGTAGTGCAGACCCTGCATAATTTCCGGCTACTCTGCCCGCAGGCGGTCTTCCTGCGCGACGGGAAAATCTGCGAGGACTGCATCGGCCGGGTGCCGTGGCGCTCCATCGCGCACAAGTGCTACCGCGAGTCGGCGGCACAATCGGCGGTCGTTGCCGGAATGCTTGTCACGCACCGTCTCATCGGCACCTACCGCGAGCGCGTGACGCGGTACATCGCCTTGAATGAATTTGCACGCAACAAATATGTGGAGGGCGGGCTGCCGCATGAACGCTTTCGCGTCAAGCCCAACTTCGTCGCGTCTTCCGCCATGCCGCAGTGGGAAACACGCAATGGGGGGCTGTACGTGGGCCGGCTTTCCTCCGAAAAGGGGTTCGAGATTCTGGCGCAGGCGGTACGCGGCCTGAACGAACATCTGCTGCAGGTCATCGGCGGTGGCCCGCTGGAAGCCATGGCGCGCGCCGCATTCGGTGACCGCTATCTCGGCTTCGAGCCGCTTACCCGGATCATGGAGCGCATGCAGGCGGCGCGCTATCTGGTGGTGCCCAGCATCTGCTATGAAAATTCCCCGCGCGCCATCGTGGAAGCGTTTTCCTGCGGCGTACCGGTCATTGCCAGCCGACTCGGCGCGCTGGCCGAAATTGTGCGGGAAGGCGTGACCGGCTTGCTGTTCAAGGCCGGCGATGTCATCGACCTGCGCGCCAAAATTGCGTGGGCAGAGACGCATCCGCAGGAAATGGTCCGCATGGGGCGCGCGGCGCGCGCCGAATACGAGGCGAAGTACACGCCGGAACGAAACTATGCAACTCTGATGGATATCTATAACGATGCAATTGCTGCGACACGAAGAGAGCCACATGCCGCGTAACGGACATGCCATACTTGAAGCCTTCATCGATGCCCTGACATGGGACGAGGCGATTGGCCGCATCACACAATGGGGCGCGGCGCGCGAGTCGCGCTACGTCTGCATCTGCAATGTGCACTCGGTGGTGACCACGACCCAGGACGTCGAATTCAAGGTGGCCGTCAACAATGCCGACATGGCGACGGCGGACGGCGCCCCCATCGCGTGGACCCTGCGCCGCCTCGGCTTCCCGTCGCAGGAACGCATCAACGGCCCCGACCTGATGATGAAGTACCTCGAGCAAGCCGAGCGGCTTGGCCAATCCGTGTTTTTCTACGGCAGTACCGACACTACGCTGGCCCAGTTGCGCACCGCGCTGTCGGCCCGCTTCCCGCGCCTGCGCATCGGCGGCACATACTCTCCCCCCTTCCGCCCGCTGACCAAGCAGGAAGACGAGGAGGTCGTCGAACTGATCAACGCCTCGGGCGCCAATGTCGTTTTTGTCGGCCTCGGCTGTCCGAAGCAGGAGATCTGGATGGCGGAGCACAGGGGCAGGATTAACGCGGTCATGGTGGGTGTGGGCGCTGCCTTCGACTATCATTCCGGTGTACTGAAACGCGCGCCGCTATGGTGGCAACAGCATGGGCTGGAGTGGCTGTACCGCCTCGCCCTGGAGCCGCGCAGGCTGTTCAAGCGCTACCTTGTCACGAATACCCTGTTCGTGATTGGCCTTCTGCGGCAATTCGCCACGGGGAAAGTTACGTACGGCGATGCGGCGCCATGATTCGCGTCGATGGCCATGCTTTCCATAGGCACGGCCATCCGCGTTGCTTGGGTCCGGGTTTCCGGACGCAGGCATTCTCAGCGTGCATTGGTTCCCCCTAGACGCGGCCTCCTGCGCTCTTTCGCTGCGCCGCCTGCTAGGCGCGGCAATCCTGCATGATCACCGGGCTGTAGGCGCGTTGTGCCAGCTGGTGGTTGGTGAGGCGATCGTGCAAGGCGACCTTTCCTGACACATACGAAAAGAAGGCATCGAGTTCCGGCCAGGCATGCAGCTCATCGATCTGCTTGGAGTGGCCCCAGAGATGAAACGCCGTGCCATGTTCGCATGCGTAATCGAACAAGGCATATAGCCGCTCGATCCAGTTCTCCGACTGCATTACATAGAACAGTGGCCCGACGCGCTTGAGCCAGTGGCCCGACTTGACGAAGTTGCGGATGTACACACCACGTTCGTGCGGATAGAACTGCACGGTGGTCGGCATTTCGAACGGCCTGTTGCCGGGATCGAGGCACAAGTTGACCGTGGTGCGTGCGTAGCGGAAGCCGCAAGCCTTGACGAGATCAACATCCTTGCGGCGATATTTTCCACCTGGGTAGCAAAATCCGGTCACCTCGGCGCCAAGCATATCCTCCAGCTGCCTTTTCCCCTCCGCGATCTGATAATAGGTGCGGCGCACATCCAGATTTTTCAGGTAATAATGGTCATGGGTATGCGATCCGATTTCGAAGCGGCGGGCCAGTTCCAGCAGCGCCTGGCGCGACATGACGTTGGAGCCTTCCCGATTCTTGATCGGAACAAAGAAGGTGCCGTTCAAACCATGCTTATCCAGCAGTTCTGCCATCTTCATGTCCAACGGATGGCCGTCGTCGATTGAACACGTAAATACAAGTCCCATCATGGCCCTGGTCTATAGTTATTGTAATGATTCGGCGTTACAGCGCCGGCATGATGCCGTTCATGTCTTCCACTGCAATCAACCATCCCACAGAAGGCGCGAGCTTGCCTTTCAAAGCCAGGCATCGCGCTTGTCGCCGCCCCAAGCATCGCATCGTCACTCAAAGGCAGCACCCCGCATCAGACCGGCATCTTGATTTTGACCGGCTCGCCTACCGAAAGGGAAAAGCGGCAAGCCTGAGCGATGCCATCGGCGGCGTTATCGTAGGTATATTCCCCAACGAGATGGAGGCTGCGGCGCGAAAACTCGTCCCAGAGATCCTGGCGCGACAGCAGCAGCGCGGCCTTTTCCGCCCACACATCCACGTTCAAGGGACAGACAAATCCGTTTTCTCCATCGCGCACCAGTTCGCCGCATACGCCGGCAGCGGGCGATACCAGCACAGGCAATCCAGCCGCGCAGGCTTCGTTTGCCACCACGCCCCACGGATCCCACAGTGTCGGAAACAGGAAGAGCCTGGATGAGCGGTACAGCCCGGGCAGCTCGCGCTGCGCGGCAAACCCATGAAAGGTCGCGTCCACCAGGTCGGCACTGGCGCTCGCTGCGGCGCGCACGCTTTCCTGCAGGCTGCCGGAACCGGCAAACAGGATGCTGACTTTCCGCCCCAACCGCCTGGCGGTTTCGGCTGCCACCCGGATGGCGAACTGCGGATTCTTGACCTCTTCGATACGACCGGAAAAGATGAAGTCGAAACACTTTTGCTGGTCCGGACGGGGCGAGAATGCCTTGTTGTCGATACACAGGCAAGACGTGAAGCAGCGCTCGGCGGGAATGCCGTAATTCTCGTAGTGCCGCTGTCCGCCGGCACTGGCCGGCATGAACGCACTCGATCGGGCGTAGATGAAGCGGCGCACCGCCTTATGCAGCCGGCTCAGTCCCTGCTCGGAGATGTCCGTGCCGTCGGTCATGGCGAGATGTGGCAGGCGTTTTATCCAGGCATAGGAAAATGCGTACAGATGGGTGGGATTAAAGCCATCGGTAATGACCACGTCGGGCCCAAATCCCTGCAGCGCGGAGACTACGTCCGGATTATTGTGAATGTAGCGGCCGTTGACGGTGACGAAGCGCTCGCGCAGGAAGACATGATCGAAGTCCAGCGGCGGCAGATCCCACTGGCGGTTCGGTTCGCGCCGCGCACAGAAGATCGCCTGGAAGGTAATGTCGGGCATATTCCCGAGACGGTGGAATACCGGAACACGGTAAGGCGGCGGCGTATTGGTGACAAGGGCAATTCTCAGCATCGATAGGTCTCGCTTGATAGTGACGCGCTTGACTATGCATGTCGAAAACGAACCGGCGTGGCGGATGTATCGGCGTTACTGCCTGCGCACTTCAATCCTTTCGATCGTCCAGGAAAATTTCTGCATGTTCACAAGCCATTGACAGCGGCTGCCGTTTTTGCGTGCAGCGTCGGGTACGCCTGTCGGGATGCGCTTCGCTTACCAAGCAGTGTAGGAGAGGACAGTCAGGCGACCGATGACGCATGTCATAGGAGGAACCGGATTTATGACAGCAATTGCGCCAGCTCATGCGGGTATCGAACCGCCGTGCAATCGGTCACTTGAACTTCCATGCCCGCACATAGTTCACCTCGAACGCATTGTCTTTCCCTTGAGGAGTAGTGTCGTCGGGAAGGCCAGATGCGCCGCCGAACCAGAGGTCGAGGATGATGTACATTGGATCGGACATGCTCACATGCACCGTCATCGTCGGCTTGCCGTCGAAATAAAAGGTTTGCTTGTGCGGCTCCCATTTGACCGCGTACTTGTGAAAGCCGGTCGAGAGATCGGTATGTGTCTCATACATCACGAAGCCTGCCGCCTTGCCTTCCGGATTCGTTTTGCCGTCACCGGGCCAGACCGTCGCGGCATACACGTTGGGATGGTACGTGCCGGTGCGGTCCATGAAGCCCCATCCTTCGCCGGCCGGATACGCTTCCATGATGTCGATTTCGGGGCGGCGTTCGCCGGGATGGGCAAACAGCCAGAAGGCGGGCCAGACGCCGCGCCCGCGCGGCAGCTTCGCTTCCATTTCGAAGTAGCCATAGGTCTGGTGATACTTGCCGTCGGTATCCAGGGTCCGATTGAAGAACTGGCCGGATGCGTCCCGCTGCGGCCAGATCTTTAATACGCCGTTTTCAACGGCATAGTTTTTCGTGGGATTGGAACGCTCATACCAGATGTGGTCATTCCACAGCCTGCTGTTGAAACGGTCGAACTCTTCGGAAAATGTCAGCACGTAGTCATCCGGGCTCTGGCCGTAGGGTGCGATCGGTTTCGACGCGCTCTGTCCTTCAGCCTGCGAGGACGGCTTTTTTTTTATCCTGGACGAGACGGGCAAGACATCTGCGCCAACTGCCTGCGACAGCATGGCGTACCGTGCGACGTGCATGAGGGATGGCAAGTACCGGGGGGGGTTGATGCTGACAGAAGGTCCGCAGGATCCGAGAATGACGGCAAGGCTGGCGCAGCACAGTACGGACATGAGGGGCAGTAAAAGTGGGCAATACGCACGATCATTTCCCGTTTCACATTGGCCGTGATTGATTATGCTCAATTGCAATCACTAGTGCCCCTCCTCCCGCACAACAGTGTGCGGCATTGCAATTGGCTGACACAAAAAAAGAGGCCAGCATTGCTGGCCTCCCAAGAATTGCATTCAATGTTATATCGATCGCTTGCGTGGTTCTTATTTGAATTTCCAGGCGCGGACGTAATTCACTTCATACGAATTGTCCTTGCCCTGCGGCGTCGAATTGTCCGGCGTGCCGCTGGCGCTGCCAAACCACAGGTCAAGCATGATGTACATCGGATCGTTCATGCTCACATTGACGGTCGTGACTTCCTTGCCATCAAAGTAATACGTCTGCTTGCCCGGCTCCCACTTCACCGCATACTTGTGGAAGCCAGCCGACAGATCCGTGCCTTCGGTGTACATCTTGAAACCCGCCTGGTGGCCGTCATAGTCGCCAACCCATACGGTGGCTGCATAAGTGTTCGGATGAGCAATGCCGGATGCATCCGTGTAGCCCCAGCCATTGCCGCCGGCATACGCTTCCATGATGTCCATTTCCGGACGGCGCTCGTTGATGTGGTTGAACAGCCAGAATGCGGGCCAGGTGCCCTTGCCCTTTGGCAGCTTCGCTTCCATCTCGAAGTAACCGTATTGCTGATAGTACTTGCCATCGGTATCGATGGTACGGTCGAAGAAGTTGCCGGATGCATCACGCTGCGGCCAGATCTTCAGCTTGCCGTCTTCCACTGTGAAATTCTTGGTGGCGTTCGACCCGGCGTACCAGATGTGGTCATTCCAGAGATTGCTGTTGAAGCTGTCGAACTCTTCGGAAAAACTCAGCGTGTACTGGCTCGCTTCCTGGCCGAATGGGGCGACGGCGGCTGGAGCCGGAGCCGGAGCCGGAGCCGGTGCTGGTGCTGGTGCTGGTGCTGGTGCTGGTGCTGGTGCTGGTGCTGGTGCTGGTGCTGGTGCTGGTGCTGGTGCTGGTGCCGGAGTCGTAGCCTGCGCCGGGGCGGGAACCGCTGCGACAATCGGCTGCGCCGTTGTTGTTGCCGTATCAGTAGAGCTTGCTGCATTGGAAACCGTGCCCTGCTCCAACGAGGATGCCGCGACTTGGCTCGAAGCAGAGGTATCGGTGCTGGCAGCCACGCCACTGTCGCCTGAGCCGCCGCAGGCAGCCAACAATACGGTTGCGCACGTACAAGTTAATGCGGCGATCGAGAAACGATGAAACGATGGTTTGGACAAGATACTTCCCTTTCACATGAACCGGGCTTGAAGATTCTCAAGCGCAAGAGTTTCCTCTGAGCATTGCAGCTCAGAAATAGTTCCGTGGGGAATGTGAAAACCAGCCAAATGTTTTTTGCAAGCGCGAACGCGCGGGCGAAAAAAAGGCCAGCATTGCTGCCGGCCTGGAATACCTTCCTGGGTATGGAGCAGGCAATTTGCCTGCATCCCGCACTACATTTTTTCTTGCTTATTTAAACTGCCATGCACGAACGTAATTCACTTCGTACGAATTGCCTTTTCCTTGCGGCGTCGAGTCGTCCGGCGTGCCGCTGGCGCTGCCAAACCACAGGTCAAGCATGAGATACATCGGATCGGTCATGCTCACGTTGACGGTCGAGACTTCCTTGCCATCGAAGTAGTACGTCTGCTTGCCCGGTTCCCACTTCACCGCATACTTGTGGAAATCGGCAGACAGATCGACGTCGGCCTTATGCATTTTGAAGCCGGCCTGATGGCCTTCGTAGTCACCCACCCACACGGTTGCCGAGTAGGTATTCGGGATAGCGACGCCAGATGCGTCCTTGTATCCCCAGCCGTCGCCGCCGGCATAGGCTTCCATCACATCCATTTCCGGGCGGCGCTCGTCGATGTGGTTGAACAGCCAGAAAGCAGGCCAGGTGCCTTTACCCTTCGGCAGCTTCGCTTCCATCTCGAAGTAACCGTATTGCTGATAGTACTTGCCGTCGGTATCGATGGTGCGGTCGAAGAACTTGCCGGACGCGTCGCGCTGCGGCCAGATCTTCAGCTTGCCGTCTTCTACCGCGAAGTTCTTGGTCGCGTTCGACCCGGCGTACCAGATATGGTCATTCCAGAGACTGCTGTTGTAGCTGTCGAACTCTTCAGTGAAGGTCAGCGTATAGTCGCTTGCATTCTGGCCAAACGGCGTCATTGCGGCGCCAGAAGCAGCAGTCTGTGGAATGGCACCTGAAGAAGAAGCATTCACTTCGGATGCGGCAGCAATGTTCGGCGAACCAGCGGCTTGAGAGACATCGGCACCAGCGAGATCACCACCGCCGCCACCACATGCAGTCAACAACGCAGCAGCGCAAGCGCATGCGGAGAGGGACAGGGAAAAACGGGAGAGAGAGAATTTAACCAAAACTAATTTCCTCATTTGATCTTTTAAAAGGGCCGGCAATTCTCGCCAGCAAGTACATCTCTGAGCCTTGCGTCAAAGAAATGGTTCCGGGAAATTTAAAGATTATGGGAAATTTTTTCCGCGTAGATACCTGCATAATGAATGCCGTTTGGAAACATTAAAGCGATGTTATGCACATTCGCTCAATACCCATTGCATTCATCAGTGCAATAGAAATCACCTCAATGGCATGTTCTATTTGGGAAATCTTGTGGCGCAAATGCCATGTGAAGCGGTCGCTAGTGGAAATGGGCGAGCAAAAAAAAAGGCCGGCTTTCATGCCGGCCTTGACGCTTAGGGAAAGAGTCATCTTTCCGGTGTGCCTGGTCTTACTTGAATTTCCAGGCACGCACGTAATTGACTTCGTATGAATTGGTCTTGCCGGTCGGAGTGGTGCCATCCGGCGTGCCGCTGGCGCTGCCAAACCACAGGTCGAGAATGATGTACATCGGATCGGCCATTGCTACGTTCACCGTCAGCACTTCCTTCCCGTCGAAGTAGTAGGTCTGCTTGTTTGCCTCCCATTTCACGGCGTAATTGTGGAATGCGGCGGACAGGTCGACACCGCTGTCGTACATCTTGAAACCGGCCTGATGATTGGCATAGTCGCCAACCCACACTGTTGCACCGTATGTCGTCGGATGCGCAATGCCGGATGCATCGGTATAACCCCAGCCATTGCCGCCGGCATAGGCTTCCATGATGTCCATTTCTGGCCTGCGGTCGCCAGGATGCGCGAACAGCCAGAAGGCGGGCCAGGTGCCCTTCCCCTTCGGCAGCTTCGCTTCCATCTCGAAATAGCCATAGGTCTGCGCATACTTGCCGTCGGTATCGATGGTACGGTTGAAGAAATTGCCCGAGGCATCACGCTGCGGCCAGATCTTCAATGCCCCGTTTTCCACGGCATAGTTGATGGTGGGGTTCGAGCTTTCGTACCAGATATGGTCGTTCCAACGACTGGTATCGAAACCACTGTTGAATTCCTCTGCAAAGCTTAGCGTGTACAGGCTGGCATCTTGGCCGAATGGGGCGACGGCGGCTGGAGCTGGAGCTGGAGCTGGAGCTGGAGCTGGAGCTGGTGCTGGTGCTGGTGCTGGTGCTGGAGCTGGTGCTGGTGCTGGTGCTGGTGCTGGTGCTGGTGCTGGTGCTGGTGCTGGTGCTGGTGCTGGTGCTGGTGCTGGTGCTGGTGCCGGGCTCTGCGTTCTCCATTGCCGCGACAAGCTCTTGAAGCCCCAGCTTGCTGCCGTCTGCCCCGGGCTAGAATCGGCGGCAGCCACGGGCGCTGTATCGCTGGCAGTGTCTTCGGCCCCGCCGCCGCAGGCAGTGAGCAGGACTGCGGCACATGCGCAAGAAAGTGCCGATATTGAAAAACGATAAAAAACAGATTGATCCACGTGAAGTCCTCCAAGGTGAATTGCTCCTGATTATTCTTAAGAGCAATAGTTTCCTGAGAGCACTTCTATTGGAAATTGGTTCCAGGTAACTTTTTCCGATCGCACGCGAGCGAGCACTAGGCGTTACCAAAAAAACATTTTGAAAAGGATGATCGACCTGACAGGTCAGCCACGTGCCGGCGCTGAAAATGGAAACGAACGTCCCCGAGGCACGAAATAATGAGAAGGAAAAATTGGCAGGCTAAGTTGGTGCCGCAAAGCTAAGACGCCTGCCAAAGAGGGGAAGTCTTTACCGGCTACAAATCCTCACCCGTCACATAAGAATTCTCAGGCGGCCTTAATGATGCGCGACGAAAACTGCCGCAATCGCCTGCCGAAGGGGTAAGCAAGGTCCCATATGGATGAAAGATGGCTGGTTTGCAGCCACAACTGACGCTGGAATTGGGAAAAAGGGCTTGCATCAAAACAGGTGCGGGGAATCTGGTCCAGCGGGCCGTTTGCCTTGGCCGCCTGACGCGACACCCCATACTGATATTTGAACCCTATTGCGGTGGCCACATCCCTCCATGCTGGCCGTGATAATCCCCAGGGCCATGCCAGATGCGAGAAGTGACTTTTCGGCAGCTTCAACTCCGATGCGAGTATATCCATCGACCTAGCAAGATCATGCCTGAGCTTTTCCTGTGAATAGTCAGTGAAATTGTTGTGCCAATGGCTATGCGACTGGCAGTCGACGATACCGCTCAATTGCAATTCGCGCGCCTGCTGCCACGAAAGATAATGTTCCGGATGTGCGATATTCGACAGGGGGACGCATTGATCGCCGGGATTGCGCAAGAACGCCGTGGACAGGAAGGCGATGGCCTTGAAGTCGAATTCGCGCAAGATATCGAGCGCCACGCTTCGGATACTTTCATAACCATCGTCGAAAGTAATCAGAAAGGACTTTGCCGGGATTGACCGACCGCTCACCATCATCAAGCCAAATTCGTCGGCTGACAGCGAGCGCCAGCCGCGTTCCTTCAGCCACTGCAGATGCTGCCGGAACAGCAAGGGCGAAGTGGACGTGCTGTACTTCGCATCGTCGATGCGATGATATAAGAGGATTGGAATCGGCAGGCTCAAGAGACATCCTTCAGGAACAAAGGGGGCAGGCCGGGGACAGCCGGCGCTGCTTGACGGCGGCTACTGAAAACCGGTCGGATTCATGCTCTGCCAGCGCCAGTGGTCGGCACACATTTCCTGCAGCCCCTTCCTCGCTTGCCAGTCGAGCACTTCGCGCGCACGCGTCGGATCTGCGTAGCACACTGCAATATCCCCCGGCCTGCGGTCGACAATTCGGTAAGGGACCGGGCGTCCGCTCGCCTGTTCGAATGTGCGCACCATCTCCAGCACGCTATAGCCGCGCCCGGTCCCCAGGTTCAGCGTGAAGCCGCGCCCGCTACGGAACAGTTCGGCCAGCGCCGCGACATGGCCACGGGCCAGATCCACGACATGGATATAGTCCCGCACCCCGGTGCCATCCGGCGTCGGGTAATCGTTGCCGAACACCGACAGTCGCTCGCGCCGGCCCACAGCTACCTGGGCAATGTACGGGACGAGATTGTTAGGAGTGCCGCGCGGATCCTCTCCGATCAGGCCGCTTGGATGCGCCCCTGCGGGATTGAAGTAACGCAACGTTCCGATGGCCCAGGAGGCATCTGACCGGCCCAGATCCTCCAGCACCTGTTCCACCATCAGTTTCGAACGGCCATACGGATTGGTGGTGGTCAGGCGGGCAGTTTCCTTGATCGGCACTGCTTCCGGATCGCCATATACGGTAGCCGACGAACTGAACAGAAAGCGCTTGACGCCGGCATCGCTCAACGCCTGCAGCAAGGTGATCGTGCCACCGACATTGTTTTCGAAATAGGACAACGGCTGGTCGACCGATTCGCCAACTGCTTTAAGGCCGGCGAAATGTATGGCCGCATCGATGCGATGGGTGCGCAGCAGCGCCGTGAGCGCCAGCCGGTCCCGCACATCCGCTTCGTAGAACGGTATGACGCAACCGGTGATTTTTTCGACGCGCCTGAGCGCTTCCGGCGAACTGTTGCATAA
The DNA here is from genome assembly GCF_000818395.1 of Noviherbaspirillum autotrophicum. Taxonomy (GTDB): domain Bacteria; phylum Pseudomonadota; class Gammaproteobacteria; order Burkholderiales; family Burkholderiaceae_D; genus Noviherbaspirillum; species Noviherbaspirillum autotrophicum. The sequence continues at coordinate 4,181,580 of NZ_JWJG01000028.1, forward strand.
GTTGTCCAAGGCGACGACGGAATATCCTGCGCCGAGCAGCTCGACGCAGGTATGCGACCCGATGTAGCCGGATGCTCCGGTAACGAGGATAGTCTTGTGTTTACTCATCGTTGCCGGAGCTTTACGCCGCCTCCATGGAAAAATTTGTGCCGGCGCTCCTGACTTCCATCACGATGTGCTCCGCCAATCGGAATGCGAGGGCTGCCAGCGTAATCGTCGGGAAATTCGCGCCCGCCGTCGGGAATACCGAACTGCCTGCGACATACAGATTCGCCATGCCATGCACCTTGCAGTTGCGGTCGACAACACCATGTTTGGGAGAGTCATGCATCCGGGTGGTTCCCATGTGATGCCATGTTCCTTCGAGATCGGCGGGCCATTTCTTGCCCTCGATCGGCGGATCGAGCTCGACCTCCGCCACACCGCTGCGGCGCATATCTTCGGCAAGAATTTCCAGCGTTCGGTCGAAAGTGCGCTGCACATTGGACGTCAGTCGCCAGTCGACCCGCACCCGGTTCATACCGAGCTGGTCTCTTTGCGAGGGCGAAAGCATTACCCTGCTGTTCGGATCTGGTTCCGGCTCGACGATGAGCTGGAATTTGACGCCCTGGATAAGCCAGCGCGGCTGGAACAGGCGCGTATAGCCATAGGCCATGGTATCCAGCGGGTGACCCAGCATCGTCATCAAATCCTTGCTGAACTTCCAGCCAGCCTGCTCCTTCTTAAGAAGTGCCTGCTTGCAGCGGAATAAGGCTTGTGCGCCTTCACTCCCCTCTCCCGGAAACACCGACGAAAACCAGACGCGCGCGTTGAGCAGCCTTTCTTCCCGCAACGTGTCTGCGGTCAATGCAAACTGATGGGCGATGCACGTGCCATGCGCTGCCACTGCAGCGTTCATGTAGTGATACTTCACATCGGAAAGTTTGTTGCGGGACCATTGCTTCCCGAACTTGATGTTGCCGGAGAATAGACGAGGATGGTCCATGAAAAAGCGTCCGACCAAATCGTTCGCGTTGCCGAGGCCGGCGCGCTGGACTTTGTTCGATGCGAGCAGCATGCGGGCATTTTCGATGCCGCCAGTAGCCAGCACATACAGTTTTGCGGAAACCTTGATCCTGCGTCCACTCAGGGTCGCGACGTCAATGTGAGTGACCGACTGCCCGCTTTGGTCAGTGTCGATGTTGGTCGCATTCGCATAAAGGAACACGCGCACGCGCTGCGAACGCTTCAAGGTATCCCGGTACAGCTTGCCGAAACGCGCAGGCGGGCTGAACTGTGAAATCGTGTCGCGTACTTTGCCCGTCACGAGCGGTATGCGGCGCACATCGGGACGGTTGATTGAACGTTCCCAGAATTCGGGGTCGAAATTATTCGGGCCAAGCTTCAGGAGGGCATGGGTGCGCTCATAGTAAGGTGTCAGCTCGTTCAAGCCGATCGGCCAGCCGCTATGGGCAATCCATTCGCGCTTTTCGAAATCCCACGGATCAAGCGGACGGCACCAGCCTCCCCAGCAATTGCTGCTGCCGCCGAGGAAACGGCTGCGACTTCCATCTGCAAAGTTATAGCGCCATTCCCCGACGTCTTCGCCCCGGTACAGATCGCGGGTATCGTCGTCTGGATTGAAGCCGCCACTTTCAAGCAGGCACACTTCGATCCCCTTCTTGTCCAGCTCCATCGCCAGCGTGATGCCCGCCACCCCGCCGCCGATGATGCAGACTGTCGTTTCTACGACTGCGCCTTGCTCAACACGTCGCGTATCGATAAACATTATTGCTTTTTTCCCCAGGTTGATCTGACACATCCGCCGCTCGCGCATCCCTGCTTCGGAATGGCGTCTACGTACCTAAGAACCATTTCGCGGTCGCGAATTCACCTGTGCCGCCAGGGCCTCTGCACTTGACACGCTCCCCGCGTGGCATGGCAATCACACTCTTCCCAAGTTTTCGAAAGAGCGCGCCGAGTCGCGACACAGATAAAAAATAGGCCATGAGTCACTGATGGATATTGATATTCGTTATGAAGAATTCAAAAATCCATTTGCAACAAAGTGGAGACAGATGCGGAAAAGTCGACTTGCCGGATAAGCCTGCCTGGGGAGAAAACTGGTGGCGCACAATTGTGCATGTCGTGTTGCGCGTGCATGCAGCGCACGACGGCTATCGCAGTGCGAAGCGGTGATTTGGCACCATACAGGCGCAAGCGAACTGATCCATGATCATTTCACGGGCAAAGCGTCGCCACGGCTATAACGAACACCGCAGCGACGCGCACTGGCACAATGCCCCCTGTTGCCTCCTGTTGTCAGCGTTACCTAGAAGGGCAATGCAGCGTTCGCCTTGCCGGCGAGGATGACACGCTTGAATTCATTCTGGATGCGCCTGAGCGCCTCTTCCGACTCGCCTTCGAAGCGCATCACGACCACCGGCGTGGTATTGGACGAGCGCGCCAGCCCGAAGCCGTCCGCATACTCGACCCGCAAGCCGTCGATCGTCACCACCTGCTGTGCCCCCGGAAAGCGCGCTTCCTTTTGCAGCTTCGCAATCAGTTCAACGTTCTCGCCCTCTTCCAGCTTCAGCTGCAGTTCCGGCGTGCTCACCGATTGCGGCAAGGCATTGAGTACCGCCGACGGATCCGCGACGCGCGACAGCAATTCCAGCAGCCGCGCTCCCGCATACAAGCCATCGTCAAAGCCGTACCAGCGGTCCTTGAAAAACAGGTGCCCGCTCATCTCGCCGCCCAGAGGAGCGCCCGTCTCGCGCATCTTTGCCTTCACCAGCGAATGCCCGGTCTTCCACATCAGCGGCTGCCCGCCATGCTGTTTCACCCACGGCGCCACATGCCGCGTGCACTTGACGTCGTACAGAATCTCGCGCCCCGGATGGCGCATGAGCACGTCCTGCGCAAACAGCATCAGCTGCCGGTCCGGATAAATAATCTGCCCATCCTTAGTCACCACGCCCAGCCGGTCGCCGTCACCGTCGAACGCCAGGCCTATCTCCGCATCCGTGTCCTTCAAGCAGCGGATCAAGTCCTGCAGGTTTTCCGGATGGGCCGGGTCGGGATGATGGTTGGGAAAGTTGCCGTCGACGTCGCAAAACAGTTCGCGCACCTCGCATCCCAGCGCCCGGTACAAGTCGCCGGCAAAGGCGCCGGCCACACCGTTGCCGCAATCGATGGCAATCTTCATCGGCCGCGCCAGCTTCACATCGCCGGTGATGCGTTCCAGGTATTGCTGCCGGATATCGTGAGTGCGGTAGCTACCGTTGCCTTGCGCAAAGTCTCCCTTGACGATCGCCTGGTACAAGCCCTGGATCGTATCGCCGTAAATGGCTTCGCCAGCCAGCACCATCTTGAAGCCGTTGTAGTCGGGCGGGTTGTGGCTGCCGGTGACCATGATGCCGGACTGGGCATCGAGCACATGGGTGGCGAAGTACAGCATCGGGGTGGCGACCACGCCGAGGTCGATCACGTCGACGCCGGCGCGTTGCAGGCCGGAGGCCAGCGCCTTGGCCAGTTCGGGGCCGGACAGGCGGCCATCGCGGCCGATGACCACCGTTTGCTCGCCCTTGATGCGGGCAGCGGTGCCGAAGGCTTGGCCGATCTGGCGGGCGATGCCGATGTCGAGGGTTTTGCCGAGAATGCCGCGGATGTCGTAGGCTTTGAAAATTGATCGGGAGAGTAGCAGCATTATGCAATAACCGAATTAAACATACGATTAATCATAACCCAACAGACCAATCGGCGATATTGCATCAAGTTTTTAATTATATTTCTCAAATGCAATAGTTAATACTCGTGCTTCGCAGAATGATTGCAAATTACGCAATATCCGAAGCCCCCTCCGCGTTCGCGACTGTTTGCATTAATAATCTCTCCCAACTTTAGTCCCGTCTGCAACGATATGTTATTTACCACCAGAAATAAGCAGTTTTGAAAGTAGAATTTTTTAACATTGAATCGAGGAAGTCTTGCATGAAGAAGTCAAGTTTTTCGGAGAGCCCGATCATCGTCATTTTCTTAAGCAGATTGAGAGTGGTACGATCATCCCAAAGATGTATCGTGGACAAGGAATGAGTTCAGTGCAGTTTTACAAATGGTGCAGCCAGTATGGCGGCATGATTGCATCCACGATGGCGCGTTTGAAGGAACTCGAAGAAGAGAACTGGCGGCTAAAGAAAATGTATACCGAAATGTCGAAGAAAGGCTTAAGGCCAAAATCGTGGCCAAGGCAATGCCCAAAAATGGTAGCTTCGCAACAACACCGGGAGATGGGCTGCGCGCAAGACAGGAAAAAGCTGTGAGCATCTAGCCTGCTAGGCAGACGTTCCGCATTAGCCAAACTCTGACGCTAAACACCAAGGATCGAGGTTGACGGTTGAGCAGCTTTGCCTTTTAGAAGGCAGCGACTCGACGCTGCAATAGTTAGCAGCTTGTCGAGGCATGGCAATACTTGCATAATACGGGCTCGATTTTAAAACCAAAAAGCAACTTGTTACCCCCTAAGCCGGAAATAAATTAGAGATGAAAGTGCTAGTGGTGTTCGGAACCCGACCTGAAGCAATCAAAATGGCGCCGGTGGTTGAGGTTCTGAAAAAAAATCCTGCATTCGATGCAAGAGTGTGCGTTACGGCCCAGCATCGTGAAATGCTCGACCAAGTTCTGGCGCTGTTTAACATCCGACCGGAATTCGATCTTAATCTTATGCAACGCGGTCAGGACCTAACCGATATCACGGCGCGTGTCCTGATCGGCCTGCGAGATGTATACGCCCAATGGCGACCGGACGTCGTCCTAGTCCATGGCGACACCACTACGACTATGGCGGCGGCGCTGTCCGCCTACTATCAGCGAATTCCGGTCGCGCACGTCGAGGCAGGACTTCGGACGGGCAACCTATATTCGCCATGGCCGGAAGAACTCAACCGCAAGGTTGCGGGCGCGCTGTCGACCATTCACTTTGCGCCTACCAAGCAGGCGCAAAGGAATCTGCTGCGTGAAGGCATCAACGAGGAAACTATCCATATCACGGGCAATACCGTGATCGACGCCTTGCTGGAGGTCAATGACAAAATCCGCACCGATACGGCGCTGGCGTCTAGGCTCGCAAACCGCTTCCCGTTCCTAGACGCCAGCAAGAAGTTGATCTTGGTAACCGGCCATCGGCGCGAGAATTTTGGCAAGGGCTTCGAAAACATCTGTGCGGCGCTAGCCGAACTAGCGAAGCGTCCAGAAGTGCAGATTGTCTATCCCGTGCATCTGAATCCCCAAGTCCAGGAACCGGTAAACCGACTGCTCGGCGGACTGGCCAACGTGGTCCTAATCGAGCCCCAGGACTACCTGCCTTTTGTCTACCTGATGGGCGCCAGCACACTGCTTCTCACGGACAGCGGTGGTGTTCAGGAAGAAGCCCCGTCACTCGGCAAGCCGGTCTTGGTAATGCGCGAAACGACCGAGCGCCCAGAAGCCGTCGAGGCGGGGACTGTGCGTTTAGTAGGTACTGATCCTGCAAAGATCCAGCGTGAAGCGAATATCCTGCTTGATAATTCAGCAGCTTACGATGCCATGGCGCGCTCCCACAATCCCTACGGCGATGGCCGAGCGGCAGTAAGGATTGTCAACATACTTGAGAATGGAGTTTCGATTTAATGACCAAATTTGAGAAGATTGCCGTAGTGGGCCTCGGCTACATCGGCTTACCCACCGCTACTGTGATTGCCAGCCAAGGCGTTAAGGTGGTGGGCATCGACGTTAATCAGCACGCTGTTGATACAATCAACCAAGGTAAAATTCATATCGTCGAGCCCGACTTGGCAGGATTGGTCAACATCGTGGTACAGAAGGGCACTCTGGTTGCCCGCACCGCTGCTGAGCCGGCGGATGCGTACTTGATCGCTGTTCCTACGCCGTTCAAGGAAGGTTACAAGCCCGATCTCTCGTATATCGAAGCCGTTGCCGAGTCCATTGCGCCGCACCTAGTGCCGGGCAACCTGATCATTCTCGAGTCCACCTCCCCGGTTGGCACTACTGAGCAACTGGCAGGCTGGCTGGCCTCACATCGTCCGGACCTGACGTTTCCGCAACAAACGGGCGAGAATGCGGACGTCCAGCTTGCCTACTGTCCTGAGCGAGTCCTGCCCGGCCATGTTCTGCGTGAACTGGTGCAGAATGATCGCATCATCGGCGGCATGACACAACGCGCAGCAAAAATGGCGTCCGACCTCTATGACATCTTCGTGCGCGGCGAATGCGTGCTTACCGATTGCCGTACTGCGGAGATGACCAAACTGACTGAGAACTCGTTTCGTGACGTGAACATTGCCTTCGCCAACGAACTATCGCTGATCTGTCACGAGCTCGACATCAATGTCTGGGAACTGATCCGACTAGCCAATCATCACCCGCGCGTCAACATCCTGCAGCCGGGACCCGGGGTCGGCGGTCACTGCATTGCCGTCGACCCTTGGTTCATTGTTGATTCGGCCCCCGAGACATCGAAGATCATCCGTACGGCACGCCTAGTCAACGATGGTAAGCCGCAGTTTGTGCTGGACCGCATCGAAGAAGTCGCACGCAAGTTCACCAACCCCGTGATCGCCTGCCTCGGCTTAGCATTCAAGGCCGATATTGACGACCTGCGTGAAAGTCCTGCGATCGAAATCACCCATGCGCTGCAGGCCAAGGGCCTTGGGCGAGTACTCGCCGTCGAGCCGAATATTACCGAACTGCCGAGCTCGATGGCAGGGAAGGTGGAACTCGTATCGCTTGAACTCGCACTAGAGCAAGCCAATATTTTCGTCATCCTAGTCGACCACAAGCAGTTTCTCCATTTCGACTGGTCCAACGTAAACCAAAACGCCATCGTCGATACACGAGGCGTGCTTAGCCGGCACCTTGGCGCCACTATCTCTGGCTCATCAGCCTCCTCCACGACCCAGGCGACACGTTGCATTGCGTGACACCACTGTTGTGCGACAAACCTGCGATCGCTTGTTTGCTCGCACATTCACTATTTCACTCATGATTAGCCTATTGGTCCAAATCCTGACCCTACTTTGCGCTCTAGTCGTGAACTTCGCGGTGCCGGCGCTGTTCGGCCTCACGGAGTACGGGCTATTCCTGCAGGCAAACATTCTGGTATTCGTGTTTCAGAAGCTGACAGACATCGCCAACGAGCCGCTGCTTAGCAGACTCGATGCACCTGCGATCTTTCCGGTGTCGCTATGCGTCGGCGGGGGTGTGCTTGTTGTCTTTGCGACCGTGAACCTATTATATCCGCTAGGAAGTGTACTACTGCTCGCCGCTATGTTGCTTAGTTCGTGCGTGCTGCTGTCGATGTACGCGATGCGACAAGCCAAACGTATTTTGGTATATCTGTGCGCCTTCTTGTCCATGTTTGGTGTGTCGATCGTGCTAAACCTGACCAAGGTCTACGAAATGGATATCCAGCATATCCTGATTCTTACGAACCTTGTCCCTGCCTTGGTTGCAGCTGTCTTTTTGATTCCGTCATCCCGTGTATGGCCGGGCGCCGGAAGCCTAGCTGGAGTGGTGGGCAGCCTGTGGAAGTCAGTACCCTCGATGCTGTCGCTGACGTTGGTGTACAACCTTTTCACCAATATCTTCCCGTTCCTGCTGTCAAAGACATTACCAGCCGATAGCCTCGGTTTGTTCCGCGTAATGGCGTCACTTGTGCAATCTGCTACGAGTTTCTTTCCACTGAATATCAAGACGATTTTTGTTGCACTGTTACGTAGTGACGATCGAGAGCGGCATTACGCGACAATCATGTCATTCTCATTGTGCTACTTTGCGACGGCCGGGCTGGCAACCTATGCATTAGTAACCATCTTGCCGAAGTTCCAGCCATATACAGCGCTAGTTTGTAGCCTGCCAGTGCTCTACTGGGCAGTATTGTCGGAGCGTTATTTGCTGGCAATGAACAAGGTACGCTACGTACGTGCCATTAATATACTAGTAGGTATATCTTTCTTGATCGCGATGTTCTTCGTCAAGAATGTCCATCAGGCCATCTTGTGCTATGGGCTAGGTTTTTCGGTGTATGCTGCGCTGCTACTCTATGAAGTTTCCAACCGAATCCATTCCTTGGTCGCTATTTGGGTATGCGGCGTGGCGCCAGTGACTGCGTTCAGCCTCTGGCATACAGCATTGCCCGCCCTGATCTATCTTGTCGGCTGCCTAACACTGGCACTTGGCATCATCCGATTCAACCTGAATGACTTGCGCGCTCTCAAGGAGGCAATATGAACGCGATCCATCTCTATCGGATTGCTAACTGGTTTTATCATAAGCGCATTCCGGTCATCCCAGCAGCGATGAAGAACATTATGTTTCTTTTGTTTAATTCCTATATTCCGCCGAGTGCAACCATTGGAAAGGGTACCGTCTTTGCATATGGAGCAATCGGAGTCGTATTACATGCCGACTCAAAGCTGGGTTCGGGCTGTGTGATTGGACAAGGCGTGACAATCGGCGCAAGCGAAGCATTCTTTTCCGGCGAGCCCAACAAATGTCCAATCATTGGGAATAACGTTTATATCGGTGCAGGCGCTCGCATTCTCGGTAACATTACCATCGGCGACGGGTGCCAAATTGGTGCCGGAGCAGTTGTCATACGCGATGTGCCGCCACATTCGATAGTGGTAGGCGTTCCCGGCCGTGTAGTTGGTAAGACTCCTACGGATTACCTGGCTATCCGTTCCTGAGCGTCGTTTTACAAAAAATTCGAGGCTTCCAGACTTGCAAGAGCGAGACATAAGTAAAGAGCAAGACATGTATACAACAATTAGACAAGCATTATTGCCGCCATTTCGCTCCCCAGCGTTGGTATTGAGTGCCTCGGTCATCGCAGCGGCCCTCTTACAGCAAACCAGTTCCGTTGCCCACATTACGGCGCTGGTACTGGTTTTGGCACTGATTGCCGCCACCATGGCTGAACCGTGGCTCGGCATCCTTGCGCTGTTTCCGCTGGTCATTCCAATTGCGGCACCTTCAGAAGCACCGGGCATCAAGGAAGCTGCTTTTGCAATCCTGACAACGACCGTCCTTGGTAGGTCATTAATGGGAGCAATTGCAAGAGACGGGATTACCCCTTTGGCCAAGGAATTTGGTTTTCCCCTACTAATCGGGCTGGCACTGCTTGCAGTCAATCTGTTTGCCGCCGTAAACGTTGGCACTAACCTACACGATTGGGTACGGGGCGTAGTGCCTTACACGTTCTTGGTGATGACAATACCCATTACGTTAGAGTTGCGCGACGATATAAGGCGCGTGCATTGGATTGGAATTGCCATAGGTGTGGCAATCACGCTGCATTGTGTGCACGTGCTGGGCTACTACCTCTTAAACCGGATGTGGGAGTACCAGTGGTACGTAAATATCGACGGAGTGCTGACCCGCGTTACAGAGGAAGCGGCCAAGGCCGATCCCGAACACGTATTAGGTCCATTTATTGATCGTATTACGATGAAGCTTCCGAGCTCCACCGATGCGTTCATTCCACTGGGGGTGAGTCTCGGTTTCATCATCGCGGTCATCGCACCGGGGAGACGCGAACGTTGGTTTGGCATGGTGCTTGTCACGTTGGCGTTGCCGACCATTCTTGTGACTTACACCCGTAGTATGCTGCTGAGTCCCTTGCTAGTGATCTGTGGATTCTGCATTTATCTTGCGTTTTTCCGCCGAGCGCAATTGAAGTTTGCCGCATTGCTACTGGCCGGATTCTCGCTTTATGCGGTCGCCGTGATTTTCTTTTTCGGACTTGAGCTTGTTTGGCTCAAGCGTGTGTTGATGCTCTTGGATGCAGCTAAACAATCAATTGCATCTTTTGGAGCGTATTTCAATATAGGCGGGGGCGCAAGTAGTGGTACTGATAAGCAATTGAGTGGACAGTTGATGGCCTTGTCTTCATCGCCTGGTGCTATTGATGACAATGTCACGACGCGCATTGAGGAGTACCGGATTGCTTGGTCAATGTTTCTTGAACATCCAATTTTCGGAAATGGCCTAGGTACGCGCCACGAAATATCATTCGTCAGAAGCGCTGGCGACATCATTCGCCAATCAGTTGGGTATATTCACAACTGGCCACTCTATATGCTTATGGCTGGCGGGGTTCTCGGCTTCGTATTTTACGCGGTGCTACTGCTAGGGCCGGTTTTCCTTCGGGCAGGCACTGATTGTAAGGCAACGTTTGAGAAAGTGCTGCTACACAGTATGCCGGCGACTCTGGCAATTTACGGCCTATTCTTCGCTGTAGCTCGACTAATTACCTTCAATCTGCTAATCGCAGCAACATGGGGAATCTTGCTGGCCCTAGGTGTGTCGATCCCTGCGCTCGCCAATAGAGGAAAAGGGCGGTCAACACACCCCTTTGAACGTGGCGCTTCTAGCGTACGATCAGATTAAACACCTAACATGTCAGATTTAGATCTGGTGTTTGACGGTGTCATGTACTGCCTGGTGTGCGGCAGCGATAAGCACAACTATTACGACAGTACGTCAGACAACTTGTGTCTCGAACTGAATCGATATCTGCTACCGCACCAGCCGCGTACTCCGGCGATTTGCAATATGCGTCGTCTTTTCAAGGGCTGCCTCCCTGGCATTTCTTTCGCCGCAATTCAATACGCTAAGTCCCCGAAGCTATACCGCCCCTGGCACGACTATACATACAACGTCATCTTCAACGATTCGGGGATAGTTGCACGGAGAACCGGCGAGATTCAATGTTATCGCTTGTGGCCGCTTCATCGTTTCGCCTCGCCCCCCTATTTGAACAACGCTCAGCAGGTTCATCACGGCGGACGGAATTATGTTGTGGCGGTCGGCAAAGTGCACACCGACGGCTTTATCGTAACAATTGCCGGCGCAGCAGCCGCATTGGCACGGCGTCTGGCGCTGTTAATCCTGTGGAAGCCGTTGATGATTATGGCGCCCCAGGGTCTGAATATACGATTAGTACGAATGTCCTGACAATCTCATAAGCAAGGGGTAGAGTGTGTGCGGAATTAACGGTTTGATTTCCACTGGCGACTTGAATGGCCTAGAGGAATCGCTCCAGATCATGAGGCATCGTGGCCCGAATGCCACCGGCATCTGGCGTGGCAAGTCCGGGGGCTTCAATGTCGGATTGGGGCATTTGCGTCTAAGCATCATCGACCTGAGCGCGGCGGCAAACCAGCCGTTCCTCGCTGGAGACGGACAGACCATCCTGGTCTACAACGGTGAAATCTACAACTATCGTGCGCTACGCGAGGAATTGCGCAAGCATGGTTGTCATTTTTCGACAGAATCCGACACGGAAGTACTTCTGCAAGCCTATCTGATCTGGGGTATCGATTGCGTACGCCGTTTCGACGGGATGTTCGCATTTGCGGTGTTCGACGGCAGGCGCAACGAGCTGAGCATTGCACGCGATCCGCTCGGCATCAAGCCGCTCTATGTCTGGACCAATGATTCGAAGCGCGTCGCCTTCGCATCTGAAATTCGTGGAATTCGGGCACTGGCCGGCATTCCAATGGAGCCGGACGAGTCGACCTATGCCGAGTTTCTGCTCAACGGCTGGCTCTATGAACCAAAGACCGGTTTCAAAAATGTGGAAAAGTTGATGCCCGGTGAATATCGGACTTTCGACCTTAACACCGGTACAGTGCGTAAGGAAATGTACTATTGTCCACTGCAGCGCGCGGCACCGTCGCGTGACTTTGTCGAGCTGTTGAACGAGTCTGTGGAGTTGCAGCGCGTGGCAGACGTCAAGGTCGGACTCTTCTTCAGCGGTGGTCTGGACTCGTCCGTGCTGGCTGCGGCATCGGGGCCACTCGAGGGCCTGTTCGTGGAATATGCGGGCGACGCAGCCGACGCTAGCGACGCGGCATTTGCCCACGAGATTGCGAAGATGCTCAAACTGCCCGTTAAGACAGTGTGTCACGATCCCATTAGCGATGGTCCTGACGCAATCTTGGCGGATTTTCGCAATGTTGCGGCGAACACCGAGGAACTGATTGCAGACTACACATACAGCGCTTCGAGCCTGCTGTCGGCCGACGCACGCGCAAGTGGCTATACGGTGATGCTAAGTGGAATGGGTGGCGACGAACTATTTGCTGGCTATCCGCGCTACAAGTTGGCGCGCTATCGCCAGCTTTTCTATGGTTTGTCACCGCTGTTCAAGGTAGGAGCGTTTGCGCTGCGTCGCCACCCTTCCTTAGAAAAGAAGATCGAGCGGTTGCTGCGTTTTTCTGAGGAAGGCCGCTTTATTCGCGCCTACACAAGCCTGATCGGCTATTTGTCGGAGGTAGAAGTTTCGACGCTGATGGGCAAGTTCGATGCATGCGAGCCGTTCTGGCATTGGTGCGAAACGATGGGCAAGCGTATCGGACATCTGTCGCACATGAAGCAGGCGATGTACTTAGACCGCTATGGTTTCCTTGCGCACAACCTTATGGTGACTGATAAGTCGAGCATGCAACAAAGCATCGAAATGCGCGTACCGATTATGTCGAACGAACTGGCAGAACTCGGCTTTGCAATGAATGATGCCGAGCTGCTCAGCTACTCGGAAGGGAAGAAGCCGCTGCGCCGATTCCTCGAACACAGTCTGCCTGCACGGTTAATTAATCGCCCAAAGATTGGATTCAACCCACCGCTTGACGGCAAGATCCGCGCTCTAGGCAAGGATCTCATCTCGGATATTTTCCGTAATGGCCCACTCTCCGAAGTACTCGACGCCAATGTAGCATGCCGCATTGTCGATGCACACTTCAATAATGCAGGTAACCAGACGTACAAAATTTGGCAAATGCTCTATTTTAATTTCTGGCTGGAATTTCAAAATAACATGCGCACAGGTCAGTTTACAAAATGCAATTCAGTGATTGCCTGACCAATAAATAGATGACTTCACTTTCCTTGCTTTTTCATACTGTGCGTCATTTAAGAGTTAAGCAGATAGTCTACCGACTCTTAATGCGCATTCGCGAGATTCGCATCACACCGACACCGGCCCCTGCACTGGCCATCTGGAGTGCATCCTGGAATGCACCTACATACAAACTTCAATCGCTATTTCCACCAGTGGAGTTTTCGCTATTGAACGAAACTCATGCGATCACAACATCGGCCGACTGGGATCGGCCGGAGTGGTCACAACTCTGGCGCTACAACCTCCATTATTTTGACGACTTGGACAGTATTGATGCGCAGACCCGACATACCCTACAGCAGCAATGGATACAGCGCTGGATCGCCGAAAATCCGGCACCGCGTGGTACTGGCTGGGATGCTTATCCACTTTCGCTGCGGATCGTGAACTGGATCAAGTGGGGAGCATCTGGTGGCTCCTTGGACCAGTGCGCGCTTGACAGTCTAGCCTTACAGACACGCGTACTTGCCCAGAAACTCGAATATCACCTGCTTGCCAATCACCTATTCGTAAATGCCAAGGCACTGATATTCAGTGGGGCCCGTTTTGCGGGTCCCGAAGCAGATGCTTGGATGCGCAAGGGTCTAGCGATACTGGACGACGAATTGCACGAGCAGTTTCTTGCCGACGGGGCGCATTTCGAACTGAGCCCAATGTATCATTGTGCGCTGCTTTGGGATCTGCTCGATATGCTATATCTCGCACGCATTTCCGGCAATATACATTTGCAGGCGAAGGAGAAGGAATGGCGTGTCGTCGCTTCGCGTGCCCTATCATGGATGAATGCCATGTGCTTAGGCGACGATCAGATCAGCTTTTTTAATGATGCTGCATTTGATATTGCACCTGAGCCACGCGTTGTGCGTGAGTATGCTTCATTGCTCGAGGTCCAAGCCACTCCCCAAAAAGTATCAAATCCGGTTGACATGACCATGCAACGACTTGCTGATTCGGGCTACGTCCGCATAGACTGGCCCGACGCGACGGCCATTCTCGATGTGGCACGTGTCGGCGCGAACTATCAGCCGGGGCATGCACATGCCGATACACTGAGCTTCGAACTGTCTCTAGGTTCACAGCGTGTGTTTGTCAATACGGGTACGTCGCAGTATGGCACTAATTCTGAACGCCAGCGCCAACGAGGCACTGCGGCCCATACTACCGTAATTATCGATGATTTCGATTCGTCCGAAGTCTGGGCAGGCTTCCGTGTGGCGCGACGTGCTTATCCAATTGGATATGCGGAAGATTGCGCAAACGACCATGTGCGGGTTACATGTGCGCACAACGGCTTCATGCGTCTACGGGGTTCACCAATTCACAGGCGTACATGGGATGCCCGCGCAAAAACTATAACTGTCACCGATCAGATATCAGGCAAGTTTCGCCGGGCCCAGGCCCGCTATCATCTACACCCGGATCTCCGTGCCGCCATTGACAGTGATGTGGCAATCCTCGTGCTGCCTGACGAGCGATCAATTACGGTACAAGCTGAAGGTGGCACCATGGCCCTCGAAGCCTCTACTTGGCACCCGAAATTCGGAGTTTCCTGTCCCACACTGTGCCTGACAGTAACGTTCTCCGGCCCGCAGGTCACAGTTACAGCCCATTGGTAATAGGTATCGTGTCGACCCACATGAAAATCCTGATTCTAAGCTTCTACTATCCTCCCGATTTGTCCGCAGGTTCGTTCCGTACGGCCTCTCTTATCGAAAGGCTTTCGCCCAAGTTGCCTAAAGACGCTACTGTCGACATTATTACAACGCAACCTAACCGCTATCACGCTCTAACTGACGCAGCACCAAAGGAAGAATGCAACGGCAACGTACGCATACGCCGTATCATGCTGCCATCCCACAAGAGCGGGATGCGCGATCAGGCCAAGGCGTTCTCGGTTTTCTTCTACCGAGTACTTGAGATGACGGCAGCACAGAGATACGACCTTGTGTACGGCACGTCGTCACGCCTGTTTACGGCCGTGCTCGCGGCCGTTGTTGCACGTCGTGTCAGTGCACGACTGTATTTGGATATCCGTGACATTTTCGTCGACACCATGAAGGATGTTTTGCCAGCTCATCTAGCACGTCCGAGTCTGCCGTTCCTCAGTGCGATCGAGCGGTTTGCGATAAACAGGGCCGACCGTATCAATCTCGTGTCTGCGGGTTTTCTCCCTTGGTATCAGCAACGCTATCCGAATAAAGTGTTCGACGTGCATCCCAACGGCATCGATGATGCCTTCCTGCTACCGATGCCAACTGCGCCTACGCAGCACCGGGAACGCCCATTGGTACTCTATGCGGGTAATATTGGCGAAGGTCAGGGTCTCCACCTTGTGCTTCCCAAACTCGCCCAGCGTTGTGCGGATCGGTTCGACTTTCTCGTAATTGGCGCAGGCGGCCGACGTGCTGCCCTGGAAGCCGAGTTAGCCAAGGCCAAAGTCAGTAATGTTCTATTGCGCGACCCAGTACAACGTAACGATTTGATTCCCCTGTACCAGTCAGCTGATGTGCTCTTCTTGCATCTGAATGCATACGACGCGTTCCTAAAGGTGCTCCCGTCTAAATTGTTCGAATATGCAGCCATTGGCAAGCCGATTTTGGCAGGCGTTGCGGGTTACGCTGCAGAATTTATCCGAACTGAGATTCCTCATGCCGGCGTGTTTGCCCCATGTGATGCTAATGCGGGCGAAAATGCACTACGAGGTTTGAGCCTCGAGACCAAGCAATGCAGTGTTTTCATTAAGAAATATTGCCGCGCCAATACAATGGATCGGCTTGCAGATATCCTAATGTCAATGGCAAGGGAGAGTAGCCGAGGATGCAACTTATTGAAATCGGGAAAAACTCACGACTAAGTACCGGAAAGCATTGTCAGGCAAGGAATTGATACGAAAACGTAATCGCCAGCAGCCATTTAAATTTGTTTTGCCTACGGGAGTGCCGTCGTGCGATTTATCAGGAAGCTTTAGTGACTTGAAAAACACGCATAGCAAATTCTATCGCTAGGGGATCGTGTCGTTTGGTGCTACCGGAACTACTCATCGGCGAGCCCGATATTTTAAGTGATTGCTGATGGATGTAAACCATTTCAAATAGCATATGAATCCAGCAGAAGCACGTGCGTCATAGGAGTGCGCGTAAAAAGACGCACAGCACCACATTACGTCTGGCCGTAGATGTGTATCGCACGCTGCTCCGAATCATCATTATGAAAGCAGCACGGGCGGCTTGATCTGAAGTTGAAAGGACCCTTGCCGAATTTCCAGCGCACCACCTAATCGCTGACAGGAGAGACGACAGCGAGGTGATCGTTTAGCAGATACCATAATTAAGGTATGAGAGCGGTGATATCGTCGCTGAAAAACATATAGGCGCAACGATAATGCGACAAACACCTGTCCGTCAGAACTAACTCCCCGAAAATGCCTTTCTTAGCATCAACCAATGGAATGGCATTGACACTCTTTACACGAAGAACCTCCTTGCCGTCCTCGCCGACGCGTAGCCCGGGCGCCAAACCATATATAGCTCAGAATTTCATGACAGCACTATCCACCCACAGCAAAAAATAAAAACTACAGACAAAAGAGTTTTAAGAAAACATGCCGATCAAGACAACTACGTTGTCCTGCTGTAATCTCACTTGTAGAATGCGCAAATTATAATGATCAGCGAAAGATGGCAATGAACTGGTACTTCATTCACCCAGAGCTAAGACGGGAAAAGCGTGCACGGCAAAATTTCGAACAGCAAGCCTATGTGTGCATTTTTCCCATCCTCCCGGCGAAAAAGCTCTGCCGAATCAACCTAGCGCTTGTTGACAATCTGACGGACCGTAGTCAACCTGTTCGTCTAGTCTCGGATAATAAATTTCCACCTACATCCAAACAGGTCCTTAGCGTAGTCCTGCGTTACGTTGACCGCGCCAAGCGCACTGCTGATCTGATCCTATCGTATCCATAGATTATGCGGACCATTCTCGTTACTGGCGCCACCGGCTTTGTTGGAAAAGCACTGTGCGCACGCCTCGCCTCGGCGAACCTCCCCTTGGTCCAAGCTGTGCGCCGCGCCAGATCTGGCATTGCCGGCGAGATCGCTGTGGGCGACCTCGATGCCGGCACCGATTGGCGCGTTGCGCTCGCCGGCTGCGAAGCGGTGGTGCACTTAGCAGCACGTGTGCATGTGATGCGCGATATGGCGGCGGATCCGTTAGCGGAGTTCCGGCGAATCAATGTAGAAGCCACGCTTTCACTTGCACGCCAAGCCGCCGACGCGGGCGTGCGGCGCTTCGTTATGGTGAGTTCGGCAAAAGTGAACGGCGAATCAACGGACCTCGGACATCCCTTCACCGCGCACGACATCCCCGCACCCCAAGATGCATACGCCATCTCCAAATACGAGGCCGAGCAGGGTCTACGCGCACTTGCAGGAAAAACCGGCATGGAAGTGGTGATAGTGCGTCCACCACTTGTTTATGGTCCCGACGTAAAGGCAAACTTCGCGACAATGCTGCGCTGGCTAGCACGGGGTATTCCATTACCGCTCGGATCAGTCACCCATAACCGACGTAGTCTTGTAAGTATCGATAATTTGGTGGATCTACTAATGACCTGTCTCTACCATCCTTCGGCTGCAGGCCAGACCTTTTTGGCCAGCGATGACGAAGACCTTTCTACCGCCGAACTTCTACGCCGCCTCAGTGCGGCATTGGGCAGGCCGTCCCGACTCGTGCCGATCCCGGAATCGTGGCTCTTACTCGGCGCGCACCTAGCAGGCAAGCCAGGAATTTACCAGCGTCTTTGCGGGTCCTTGCAGCTGGACATTACACACACACGCGAACGCTTGGGTTGGAAGCCACCGTTTAGCGTGGATGAAAGCTTGTGGCGTGCTACGCACGAAGTTAAAACACGGGGAATGGATTGATGAAACGAGCGTTTGACCTTTTGCTGGGAGTAGTTGCACTGGCCGTGTTACTGTTGCCCATTACTCTGATTGCGCTGGCGGTTCGTCTCACCTCCGCTGGCCCAGTGTTCTATTGGTCTGATCGCGTAGGCCGGTACAATCGTATTTTCAGTATGCCGAAATTTCGCAGCATGCGAGTAGATACTCCTGTGGTGGCCACGCATCTGCTGTCCGACCCCAATACCTATCTGACTGCTATCGGCCCTTTTCTACGCAAGACCAGTCTCGATGAGTTACCCCAACTTTGGAGCATTCTGAAAGGCGACATGAGTTTTGTCGGCCCTCGCCCCGCGCTATATAACCAATACGACCTGATTGCCTTTCGCACTCAACAGGAAGTACATCAGTTGATACCGGGATTGACCGGCTGGGCTCAAATTAATGGGCGAGATGAGCTACCAATTACAGAGAAGGTCAAGCTGGATGTGGAATACCTTCGAAGGCAATCGTTCTCGTTCGACTTATGGATCCTCTGGTTGACCTTAGTGAAGGTGCTGCGCCGGGAGGGAGTGTCCCATTGATAAAATGAATATACCAATGACTTTGAATAAAATTGCATTACCCGTACTGGCAATGCCACGTACCGCCAAGCGCCTGGTAGTTCTTTTGATCGACTCCAGCCTTTGCGTACTGACGGTATGGCTGGCGTTCTATCTACGCCTAGGTGAATTTGTCACACTATCCGGTTCTGCGCTTGGGGCAGCGATTGTATCAGTATCAATTGCGTTGCCGCTCTTTGTCGTTTCAGGGCTGTACCGCGCAATTTTCCGCTATTCAGGTTGGCCTGCTCTTATGACGGTATGTAAAGCAACGTTTGCATATGGCCTAGCCTACGCAGCTGTTTTTACTGCGATTGGTATTCAAGGGGTACCACGAACCGTCGGCCTGATTCAACCCATGTTGCTTCTACTCACGGTTGGCACTTCCCGAATCTTTGCGCGATTCTGGCTCGGCGGCCTGTACCAAGGCCAGCTTAAACTAGCGGCCCTGCCTAAAGTGCTCATCTATGGTGCCGGTAAATCAGGCCGTCAATTGGCAGCTGCCATGGCTAACAGCCACGCCATGAGGGTTGTCGGCTTTTTGGACGACGACGAACGATTGCATGGGCACATTCTGAACGGGCTGACCATTTACAGTCCATCCGACTTGCCCAGCTTAGTCGCATCACTACATGTTAGTGATGTACTCTTGGCGTTGCCTTCGGCAAGTCGGAAGCGCCGCAACGAAATCCTAGCGGAAATGCTACAGGCGCATGTATCAGTTCGCACTCTACCCAGCCTGACAGAGCTAGCTCAGGGCAAAATCAGCACATCAGATTTGCGTGAACTCGACATTGACGACCTGTTGGGACGCGATCCGGTTGCACCTAATCACATCCTGCTTGGCAAGAATATTATTGATAAAGTGGTGTTGGTGACCGGAGCAGGTGGCTCGATTGGTAGCGAACTGTGTCGTCAAATTTTAAAAATTGGACCAAATACTCTCTTACTGATTGAGCAAAGTGAATTCGCGCTTTACGAGATCCATCAAGAGTTGCAGTCAAAACTTGACGGCTCTGCCGTCAAACTAGTACCACTTCTAGCCTCGGTACGCGATGAAGATCGCATGCAGGAAATCATGTCAACTTGGCGGCCTGATACGGTGTACCACGCTGCTGCCTACAAGCATGTACCGCTCGTAGAGCACAACCCAACAGAAGGAATCAAGAACAATGTGCTAGGCACGCTGACGGCTGCAAAAGCGGCGGCTGAACGAGGTGTTACAGACTTTGTCTTGATCAGTACCGACAAAGCGGTCCGTCCGACCAATATCATGGGAGCTAGCAAACGGTTGGCAGAGATGGTATTACAAGCGCTTGCGGCCACTTCGCAAAGCACAAAGTTCACTATGGTACGCTTTGGAAATGTGCTCGGCTCGTCTGGTTCTGTAGTACCCAAGTTTCGCCAGCAGATTCGTGACGGCGGCCCCATTACCCTGACGCACCCGGAAATCACTCGCTACTTCATGACTATTCCGGAAGCTGCTCAACTGGTGATCCAGGCCGGAGCAATGGCCAAGGGAGGTGACGTATTCGTACTGGACATGGGACAATCGGTCAAAATTATGGACTTAGCGCGACGCATGATCGAGCTCTCGGGCCTGACGGTAAAAGATGAATCTAACCCGGATGGTGATATTGAAATCGAGGTCACAGGCCTGCGCCCCGGCGAGAAACTTTACGAGGAACTGCTCATCGGTAACAACCCCAAATCAACCTCACATCCGCGGATCATGAAGGCTCATGAAGATTTTCTTCCTTGGCATGTGCTTGAGGAGAAGCTCAATGCACTTAAGCTTGCGCTTAATGTGAATGATGTCGGCGTGGCGCGCTTAATGCTTGAGCAACTGGTTACTGGCTATACTCCAAGCGGAAAAATCGTCGACTGGGTACATTTAGAGCACGAAGCGGATGCTGATGCGCGTGAAGAGACGGGGTGACGGTTGTGACCTGCTAAGAGTCATATAGCCACCCACAAAGTGAGTTTTCATGTTAATTTTGACATGGGACATACATGCAGAAGCGATTCACAGAAGAACAAATCATAGGTGCCCTGCAGGAGGCCGAGGTCGATGGCGCGGTGATCCGGGAGGTCCGCCGCAAGCGCAACATCACTGAGCAAACGTTTTTCCGCTGGCGCAACAAGTAATCAGCCATGACGGTTTTCGATACCCGCAGGCTCAAGGATCTGGAGTCGGAGAACAACGCGGCTGAAGGAGATCGTGACCGAACAGATGTTGGCCATTGAAGGCTTGAAGGAGATTGCCGAAAAAAAATGACGCCCCCGGTGACCACGAAGCCCTTGAGATCCTGAAGGCAAAGGGGTTCTCTGAAGGTGGAGCGTGTCGAAGTGCTGGGGTAAGCCGCCGGGTTGCGAGTTATGAGTTGCGTTAGCCGGCAAAGGATAAGGAGCTGGGTGCGCAGCTCATTGATGCATGTGGTCGCTATCCACGCTTTGGTTATCGGCGCATTGGCGTGATGATGGACCAAAGTATCGGACGGGTGTGGCGTCTGTTGCGAAGTCTGGGGTTGAATCTGCCCAAGCGTCGGCCTCGAAAGCGGCGCTGCGACAATGACATTCGGAGTCCGGGTGCGACGCAGCCCAACAGCGTCTCGTCGTATGACTTCGTGCATGACCGACTGGCCAACGACGGCACGTTGAAGATGCTGTGCGTGCTGGATGAGCATACACGCGAATGTCTGGCCATCGAGGTTGGCAAGTCGTTGCGCAATCAGGATGTGATCCTGACGCTGTCGCGGTTGATGCGGTTATATGGCAAGCCTGATTTTATCCGATTCGACAACGGCACGGAATTTACCGCCACAGCAGTGATGAAGTGGCTGCGAGATCAGAACGTCGGCCCGGCCTATATCAAACCCGGCAGCCCTTGGCAGAACGGGTTTGTGGAAAGCTTTAACGGCAAGCTGCGCGATGAATGTCTGAACCGGGAATGATTCGTAACACGCCGTAAAGCGAAAATCGCAATTGAGAAGTGGCGAGAGTTTTATAACAACGAGCGACCGCATTCTGCGCTCGGCAATCGGACACCGGCCTCGGTAGGCCGGCAACGATGGCAAAATCGGTGGGCTTGAACCAGAAGACTAACCTGCAGACTGGCTACAAATTCCAATAGCAGGTCACGACTTCTTTCAGCACTTCGTCGGTGATGGTGAAAATCAGATCTGGCGACTTGTCCAGCCCGTACAGCTGTTGCGGGTGGCACTGGATCTCGCGCACGCTCATTCCGCGTGCATACATGCTGATAACGCTGTTGTCGAAGCCCGGCAGGTGGCGCTAGTATTTACCAACGAGTTATGGCTCGAATGTTGCCTGCCGGTCGCACGGAATGTCCAGGCTCAGTTCGCCGTTGGGCGTGATAACGGTCTTGGAACTGAAGCCATTCCGATGGTTCCCGGCTCGGCCCTAGCTGGCCTCGTTACCGAGGTGGTGAGTCAGGCCGGCAGCTACAGCGGATTGCCTGAATATTTAGGGCAGTGTGATGGCAGGAACAAATGAAAGGATAAGGAATCGCAAGCTCATCGAGCTGCAGATGAGGTGCAATCATGCCTGCTCCCTATTCGATAGATTTGCGTTGGAGAATTGTTCGGGCTTGTGAACGCGGGACGCAGTCGCAACGCGAGGTGGCGGAGCTGGTTCAAGTCAGCCTGGCGACGGTGGAAAATATTCTGCGACTTTACCGGCGGACTGGTGATGTCTTGCCTCAGAGGCGTAAGCGACTGGGACCCGTGGTCTGGATTGATGACAAAGCGCGTGAGCAGCTGCGGCGATCGCTGGAAAATCAGCCGGACATGACGCTGGCGGAATTGCGGGAGCAATTGGCGTGCAAAAATGACCTTCGAGTAAGTACGTCGAGGATTTGCCGCGTGTTGCAGCAAATGGGATTGCGCCGAAAAAAAGGCGATCCATGCTTGTGAACGGGACACTGCGCGCGTATGTCAGGAGCGCCATCGGTATTGCCGGAAAATAGCTCGCTGCCCGGTAAAAAAGCTCAAGTTCATTGACGAAACCGGAGTGAACCTGAGAATGACTCGCCGCTTCGGCAGGGCGCTCTCTGGTAAGCGGGTGCAGGATGCAACGCCCAAAAATTATGGTCGCAACGTTACCATCATCGGCTCACTGTCCTGCTACGGGCTGAATGCAGTCATGACAGTGGAAGGCGCCACGGATGCGGCGGTATTTCGTGCCTATGTTTCCACGGTGCTGGCGCCGGTAATCCCCCCGAAAAAGAAGCGGATTTGAAAGTAGAATTTTCTCAACATTGAATCGAGGAAGTTTTACATGAAGAAGCCACGGTTTTCGGAAAGCCAGATCATCGCCATTCTCAAGCAAGCCGACGGCGGCACTCCAGTCCCGGAACTGTGCCGGGAACACGGCATGAGCTCTGCACTGTTTTACCGCTGGCGCAGTAAGTTCGGTGGCATGGACGCCTCCATGATGGCGCGGCTGAAGGAACTCGAAGAAGAGAACCGTCGCCTGAAGAAGATGTATGCAGAAGAGCGCCTGAAGGCCGAGATCGTCGCTGAGGCGCTGCAAAAAAAGTGGTAGCGCCATCTCGACGACGCGAGATGGCGCAATGGGCAGTGCAAGACAAGGCTGTCAGTATTCGAGTGGCATGCCGAGCGTTCGGCATCAGCCAGACCTGCTATCGGTATCAAGCGAAGCTGTCTTCAGAGAACAGCGAGATTGCAGACTGGCTGATTCGTCTGACGACGAACCAGCGCAACTGGGGCTTCGGCCTGTGCTTCCTGTACCTGCGCAACGTCAAAGGCTATGTCTGGAATCACAAGCGTGTCTACCGGATTTACCGGGCGCTGGAACTGAACCTGCGCATCAAGCCGAAGAAGCGTCTGGTGCGCGAGAAGCCGGAGCCGCTGTCCGAGCCGACGGCACTCAACCAGGTGTGGTCGATGGACTTCATGCATGACCAACTGTCGGACAGCCGCAGCATTCGGTTGTTCAATGTGATCGATGACTTCAACCGCGAGGGCTTGGACATTGAAGTGGATTTCTCCCTTCCGTCCGAGCGCGTGATCCGTTCGCTGGAGCGCATCATCGAATGGCGCGGCAGGCCTGATCGGATACGTTGTGACAATGGCCCGGAATACGTCAGCGCAGCACTGATGGCATGGGCAAATCGGCGCAGCATTCACGTCGAGTTCATTCAGCCCCGCAAGCCGCAGCAGAATATTTACATCGAGCGCTACAACCGGACGGTGCGTTACGACTGGCTGGCGCACTATCTGTTCGACACCTTCGAGGAAGTACAGGAATTCGCGACCCGTTGGTTATGGACCTATAATCACGAGCGCCCCAACATGCCCATCGGCGGCATCACGCCGAAACAGAAATTGGCCTTGTCCGCTTAGTTTCTACTCTCAGGCCGCTTCAAAAACGGAGGGATTACCCTGCAACTATAGGTGCCCATTTGGAAATGCCACAGGCAGTACTGGCTACATAATTAAGTCCGCCTATTACGAGAAATTAGCCGCCGGTATTCACATAAACACCACGATGGGCAATGATCCGCCACCCGCGCCCTCGCCCTCGCAGCGTCAATACTAATCAACGGTCTCCTTCAAGTGGCGATGCCAAGGCTCTACCGGCAGCCTTCGGAGTCATCAGCTGTCGCCCTGCCCACCCCGTCAATCGCCTACCGAGTTTAATACCTGGAAGTTCCACCCACTGATAACAGACGGCGGCAAGCCCGGTTGATATCACGATTCCGGCCGCAGCCAACATCACATTGACCAGCAATGCATGGGCCATCAGAGCCTCGGACGGCAGCAGATGCATGGTCATAACCGAGATGATATACAGCACCGGGAAATCGATCAGATAGAAGCTATACGAGATCCGCCCATAAAATCGGATAATCGGCGCATCCAACAAACGGAATACAGTGTTGTCTTTTCCGTGCAAAACTGCCGCCAAGAGCATAAACGCTCCGCCCGCTTCCATAACCATCATGACACCCGGTCGAGGGGCTATTCCTTTGGCGACCAGCATAATGATCACTGCCGTAAGAAAAACCGCCAGTGCATATACCTTGGAGGAACGAACCACGAATGCGAGCTTCGCCCCCCAAGCCGGCAACATCAACCCGAGATAAAACATGAACAGAAAATTCAGGAAAGAGATCGGTCCTGGCTTCAATACGGCCGGTATGGCAAGCAAGATCGCAAGGACAGGTAGGTGCCAGCGCATCGACACACACCGGTTCATCATATAAAGCAGGGGGAATAGCAGAGAAACGCCCATCTCGACCTGAAGCGACCAAGTGACGGGGTTGAGCCAACCATCCGCACTTGACCCGGCGGTGGTCAAGGTGAGATTCTTCACCAACAAACCAAGTGTGACAGGAAGATTATAAAAGCGGTTAAACCAGTCGGTAGCCAGCGGCTCGTGCTGCGCACGATAAACCGTCAACATGAGACCGATAGATAGCGCCGTTGCCCACAATGCGGGACCAATCCTGAATAGCCGCTGGATGATAAAGCTCACACTATTGCGTAGGGAATTTCCTTGCCACTTATCAATGGAGAGCCCCAGCACTAGGCCGCTCATCACAAAGAACAAAGAGACTGCCGCGCTACCGTTAGAAAGCACCATCAACAATCGGGCAATTGATTCACTCAAGGTATCCCCCTGCGGCAAATCCCTGTCCCAAATTGCCTCCTCCAACCCTGGGATAGAGATCACGCCAAGTGCGTGATAGATCGCGACCATGAGAGCAGCGATGCCACGAAGTGCGTCAATTCGATCGATATGCGCACGAGATGTGGGTTGCACTTGTTTCACGATTTTTATTCTTTCTAATTTACAGAGGCACCAAAAATGACACAACCTTGACCGGGGCATATCCCCTCCCCCAGCCCACACACAAACGTCGCCGAACAAGACAACTCGCCGCTTTTCATAACGATTACGATTAATGGCATTGCTAACTTCACGAGCATAGATCAGCTTGTCCTCGCACTGCCGAGCTGCACCTGCGTCTGTCTACAATTTGCTTTCCAGCACGAATGCCAGGAAGTTCAATAAATATATGTGCTGCACTGGCCACGAGCACAACAACAATTGCAATCCCACCTACCACTAGCGCATATGGAATCAGGCCAAGATTAGCCAAAACGCCTTGAGCTCGAAGGTATGTCAGCACCCAATACAAGAAGAGGCCATGAATGAGGTAAACGCCATAACTTATCTCGCCAAGCCACAGCATCCCTTTACACCGAAGAATGCCCCACATCGACGCGCCGCTAACGACTGCAGAAAATGCCACGGCAGCCAAAAAGGCCGGGGCGGTTGCACTTCCATCCTTAAACAGCAACAGACAGACAGCACATAGCGCTGCCAAACACCGATACTGCCAAGATCGAGTCACTTTGAAGAAATTCGGGTGTTTATAAAGAATTGCGATAAGCATTCCCAATACAAAATGTGTAAAGTAGAGACGACCAATTGCGATCGTCACTATTAACAAGACCACAGATAACAAAGCTGCAACTCGCACCGATTTGCAAGGTTTGAAGATCAGATATATGACAGGCAAGAAAACATAGAAGATCCACTCAAATTTGAGGCTCCAATTTACACCGGCGACAAGGATCCATGTTTTGTCCAATCCATTAATATCGGGACGAGCAAAGAATACAAAAGCCAGCCAATGAGCAATTTCCCCTATGACCTCGAATAAGGGTTCACGAAGCTCCCAGTTGGTAAGGGAAAATACGGAGAGAGCGACGAAAGCAACGAATATGACATAGAGGGGGGTCAGCCTCGTTATCCGTGTCAAAAATAAGGCATACCAGTTAACTGGCTTTCCCAAAACGACGCGAGAAGTAAATAGAAATGCCGTAATCATGAAAAATACGGCAACTGTTGTTGCGCCTAAGTGATTCAATAAAGCTGATTCACTCGACGTCCAAATTCCGAATGAGAAATAACCATATGCTGCGACAGAATGATGAATAAACACACCAAGAGCGAGCATCCCACGCAAACCGTCAATACTCCCGTATCGAGTCTCTGTTTTCGATACCGTTGTAGCCACCGTCACATTTATTCGAACTAAAATTGCGCTAAGTAGAAACGCCACCCCATAGATAACAAAAGCATAACCGAGTCCAAAAAAAAGACTATTTTCGAGAATATTTATAGGCATCTGAAATAAAGGATACGCGGATTCGAGGTGCGAGAGTGATAAGTGCAATAAAAGGAGCTAACATCGCCGAATAGATAACATGGCCGGCGATCACACTTATTCCCAAAAACAATGCCATCATGAATGCACTAAATCTCCCCTCATCATTACCATTCATCCAAAATTGTCGAACGCTCATCGCCAGCCAACCAATCCAAACCAAATATACCAATACGCCGAAAAATCCCGATATGTAAATCAGATCCAACAAGTCGTTCTCAAACGTCTCCAGTGCACCATCGCCTAATTGCCCTGCCCCGAAAAGTAGTTGAAAGAACGAACTCCTATCTAGCCACTTGGCGAAATCGCCAACCCTATCGATACGGCCGCTTGTCAGGAACTCAGCACTCCCAGAAGCTACCTCGAAGAAGAACTGCCAACGTTCTATCGCAACATCAAAGAGCGGCATCCAATACTCCGACGAAGCAATCAACGCAATAATTGCAAGAAAAACGATCTGCAGCTTACTAACGACCGATTGGTAGTAGTAAAGCGCGAATGCGACTACAAGTACAAATCCGATAAGTGATGTCTTACTGAGGGATAAGATAGCCACAAAGAAAAAAATAGCAATTAACAACAACAAGGTTAAAGTATTTTTCCGAAAAAAATCCTGCCACATGAAGAGGATGAGCGCGAATATCGCCACCATCGTCGCCGAAACTTCATTTCCAGCATAGAAAAATCCTTTGCTGCCGATAAGTTGCCCATCAATTGATTCGCCATATTGCCCAAAGCCAATGCCTAAGAAGCCTAAGAAAACGTTTGCGACTAGCACTGCTGCATTGACGGCCAAGATCCGATTAACTTGGGAAAAGGAGAGTGCGCAGCGCTTTACCTGAACGTCTAACACGGAGCACATTAGAATGGCCATCAGCATCTTCATATGGAACTGCATGTCCCCAAGTATTTGAGTGCCTTCAAAATTCCCGAATATAGCGTGCAGCGCTGACCATACAACCGCTATCAGCAAAAAAATTATGGGTGTGATTCGACTAATTCGGGCATTCTTCAGCACAATCAAAAAAAACAACCCGAGCGTGCCGAGCCGAAAAATCGAACTCACGGTTTGATTTCCCAAAAAATTGATGCCACTATTTTGAAAGTATCCGCTAATAGCATCTATAAGAAGCCATGTTATTTCAACAAAATACGCCAATTTCAAAAGCATTATTCAGCGCCCTTGCAAGTTCGCTTTTGCAATAAACAATGCTGATATCGACCTATCGGTTCGTCCACCGTAGGTTTTAATATGTATGCAAAGACTACATCTGCTATCATTAAGACGTAGTCAACTGAACGCACGTATTCGGACGCCATTGGCCCAACTCGAAAATAAAAGTAAGGAACTGCGTTTTTAAGATTACCTGCTTTAATAACCATCTGATATTTAGTCTTTCAACCCTAAGGTAGAAGGAAGATTTTTCATTACGTCGCTCTCTTTAAATCTATAAGCCATAGTGCGTGCATCATTTGAAATTGCATCTACGAAAGCAATGTCATTTTCAAGTTCACAAATATGGAACAGAGAGGTTTCAACAAAATTTGCAATAGGAATGCGAAAGCCATTCACGGCCTGCTCGATATACTCCGAGGCAGTTGGAAAATCTGCAGACAAAACCACACATCCGCAAGCCATTGCTTCAAGATTTACTAGTGCTAGTGATTCATTGAACCAAGTTGGAAAAACAAAATAACGGTGAGATAAAAACAGGTCGCGGTTTTGTGAAACAGTGGTTGCAGAAACAAATTGTGTGCAATCCGACAAGTTAGCCTCCGCTATTGCGCTCTCAATTATTTGCCGGTCTGGGCCGACACCAGCGATAGTAAAATTAAAATCCGGATATACCGCGCGCAACTTTTGTGCTAATTCAATAAATAGTCGCCAGCCCTTACCTTCAACTAACCTAGACAGAAATAAAGCTGAACGAGGTCTGGATGATGCAACTATCAACTTTGATGCAAAATAATCATCATGAACACCGCCAGAATAAAAAACCCTGGCTCCTTCAGACCTTCCATTGCCGAATTCGTTGTCGAAAATCTGCTTGAAATGCTCGGATGGCACCACCACAATTTTTGCCGCCATAAATAGCCTCGAGAGTATTTTTTGTAAGAATTCACCTCGTCGAGTAACTGGCACCAGGTCGTGGCCATGAAAATTTAGAACTAGTCGTACCCTCCGCAACATCAGCGCAGGGATACATACAAGGAGCGAATGCAGAGGTTGATGTACATAAACGCAATCATACCCCCGCTTCAATATCTTTACGTTTGCCTGAATGGCAAATCTAACGTAATCTAGAAGCTTAAATAGATAATTATGATGCTTAGGTAATGAAACAATATCAGTCTCAATACCGGCTGCAACTAGACTTTCTGCACAGCGCTGTACGAATCGACCATAGGTTTTATCCCGCCTAGACGGGTACATATTTGTAATCAAGAGAACGCGGCGCGACATTTTCTGTAGACCAGGTAAAAAGTATCTATGGCAGCGCCGAAGAAGATTTTCGGGTTTCGTTTCCGCATCCCGATTATCAGCTTTATTCCAATATTTGTTGCGAAGGTATCAACTAGCTTAGATTTATCCGTTGCCTGTTCTGAATGGACACGATACTGAATCACTGGCGTATGGTCGACTACCAGATGATAACCCTCGCTCGAAGCTCTCAACCATAGATGATAATCTTCACTGAACTCAAGGTTCCCATAGCCGCCTAACTTCAGCAAAGCTTCACGCCGCATGAATGCAGTAGGGTGAATTGGACCGCAAGCTTTCATCAAACCACGATCAGCTATTTTGCGTTGTCCAGTTAAACCGCCTGCAGCATCAATGATTTCTGCGTCGGAAAAGATAAAATCAGCTCCCGTCTTAGTGGCAATTTCATGTTGTGTGCGAAATCGGTTTGGCAGGCAAATGTCGTCTGCATCGAATCGTGCAATATACTCGCCTCGAGCAAGCTCAATGCCTCTATTGAGGGCGTAAATTAACGATGGCATTTCAGTGACTTCGACACGGACTTTGTCGCTGATCTTCGCTCGTACCAATACATCGACGACCGCATGGCGATTAAAGCCATTAGCCACGACAATTAATTCGGCATCATCATCACTGATCGCAAGTTCGACACTACGGACAGCCTGAAGGAGGAAATGGTCAGGGCGGTGCGCTGCCATAACAACAGAGTACTTCATCATTATGATGACACCTGAAACCAATCTTGCGGAATCAGATGGTTTGAATCTAAAGCCTTCGAAACAAACCATGGGTCGGGAGCGATAACAATCTTCTCCGGATTCCGATTTAACCACGCCCCCCACCAGCTAAAACTACTATTTGCACAAATGTTGTGTTTGCAAAGTGACATAAGATGTATATCGGCCTCCGGCCTTGCATTGTTTCCCTCAACGAAGACTACTTCGTCGGGAATGCGTATATTTTCACGCACCCATTCCATATCGTCCGAGAAGACAAAAAAATTTGCCGGCCCGATTTTTGACCGGATGATATTGATAGCCCTTTCGTAATACCCTAGGCTGCAAACGCCATGTATGGAGAGATTATGTGTATTAGACACATAATCTCCACGTCGGATATGGATAGCGACACTATTAGATTCAATTGCATCGCTCGCATGTCGACTGTTTTGAGCTAGCAATGGATTGCTTGGTTGGAACTCTTCAAGCAATATACTGCGGATATTTAAGAAGTACTTCTCCGATTGAAAATAGCCATTTAAATAGACCGGAGCATGCAGCTTCATAAATGCTGGATCGAAGCCAAGACCAAGCTCCGAGTAAAAACGGGTCTTAATTCCAAGCTTTTGAGTGTATCTCGCTACTCTTGCCCCCCATCTTGGGAACTTCCTAAGTTCAACGCTGCTTGCGATACGAGCACTGATCTTCCATTGTTGTAACCCATAATCTCTTAACGAATAATGTTTAAACGCGCTTAGGTCCAGGATCAAGTCGCTGCCGGTTCGCTTTGCCAATGCAAGTGCAGATGCATATTGGAACATTTGGTTGCCTAGGCCACCAATCAAACGGACTACAATCACCTCTTCATTCCCCCGTTCGCAAATTAACCGTCAATAATCGTTTCAAGGCATGGTTTTTCCATGTCAAAGCAAATACACAGATCATCGACAATGCCCCAATGCCGACGAGTATCTCGAACGCCTCGATATAGGATTTAGGTGTTAGAGGGAAAAACCAGCTAATCGGAGCGACGATAACTACGATTAAAACCGCCCATCCCCAACGAGAATAATCAATTTCAATTGACAAATCTCGCCGCATTCTCTCACCCATCGCAAGGAACATTACTACTGCCGCCAGGGGCAGTGCAACTAGAGATTGCTCTAACGACCAGTTGGCTACAGCGGCCATAACAAGTGACACTGTCAGAAATGCAGCACCTAGAGCATACGGAAGTACCAAAATGTTCATGCGGCGTTTTACCTGTGCACCACTACCGAGCACATTAGCCAACACTCGACAACATTCAACCAAGGCTCCCAAATAAACAAACTTGTAAACGCCACCGTAGGACGAGGCTACCAACAGCATAAGTAAAGCGGGTGCTGAACTTAGTGTGACAGCGACTAGAATCAAATATGCTGGGCCGATTGAATTCAGAAGGTCGGAAAACGCCTTGCCACCATCTGTATGAGACACGCCCGAAATTCTTCGGTAATAGAGTGGAAACAAATACTGCATCACTAAGGACTCGCACAGACCCCAGATTTGGTTTGCCAAACCAAAACCAACTGCGACAAATCCTAATGCAGAAAGTCCCCAATAGTGTTCGAGCAACAGCCTGTAGCCAGATAACTGAGCCCACATAAACCCGGTTGCTATCGCTAACGGCAAACAATAATCACGAATCGCGTCGGCAGTAAGGAGTGGCCAACTCCCGCGTTTAGTCATGGCCAGTGTACGGTGCAAAATGTTGCCGGCACCAAGCGCCCCTATTGCCGCTCCAACGGCTTGGCCTGCAAACCATGCCAATCCACTGTGCCAAATCGTAGTCAGTCCCCACGAAAGGCCAAGACTGCAACATACTGTTACTGTCGACCAAAATACCGAGGTTCCCCTTGCGCCGATCATATTGAGCAAAGAAATCCATGTTGAATTCCAGGTGATCGCAACCACCATGAAAGCAATTAGGATCATTCGTAAAATGCATTCTGATCGTGATAACGATTGCGAGAGAGACCAAGCACCAACGGTTAACGCGCCAATAAGCGCCACCAAGAACACATAACCGTGAAAACGTTGCAACCGTGCGAGCAAAGTGCCCTCATCCGCCCATTCATGTGTGTGCCGATTAATATATTGGCCAACAGGATTGACAAGAAATAGTCCACAAAAAGCTTGAAAGGTGGCTAGCACGGCGAATATGCCGTATTGATCAGGGTTAAGTAAAGATGTTGCGAAGCGTATAGAAGCAAGTGCAATAATCACACTGACGAGGCGTCCGCCGATCAGATAAAAAAAATCACTACGCACAACCGAGATCCTGCTCTATTGTTTTTACGACAGTCTCGGCAAAAGCTTGTGAACTAAAGCGGTACGCAGCACTACTATTAAGAAAATTAGCAATACTTTGCTGGTAACACCGGAATGTATCTTCTGACATTGAATTAATATACTCATATACCGCTGCCGTATCAGAGAATTCACGGCGGTCAATAAAACAATTTTTCGGAATATAATCAGTAATGTTATTAGCCCCCCAATAAACCGGCACGCACCCAGAAAAAAAGCAATCAAAAATCTTTTCAGTAATATAGCCGGGCAAATCCCTAACATTTTCGTAGCAAATAGCAAAACGAGTTCTAAGCAGAACTTCCCGCTTATGCTCCACCTTCCCACAGTAACTCGGAAATGGTGTCAAACCAACAAATCGCGATATGTAACGCCAAGCTTTCTTACTAAGTCTACCTATTACACCTGGCGCCGCTGCAGGCATATTCCATTCCGTCCCGTAAAGTCGAAAATCAGAGGGCGCATTCTTCTCAAACCATCTAATAACTCGTACACGTTCGCTATAAAGCTCACGTTCGTCCCAAAGATTCACTGCCTTGTTTCCGGCAATCATGCAACAAAGGTTATCGCGCTTAGCGAAACCATCCACATCAGGCAACATGATCGGATTCGGGAAATCCAATTTAATAAATTTCACCCCGTCAATCAGTGAATCGTTCCAGGTAAAAATTTTCCTATACCTGTTCCAATTATTGGGATCGTAATTCTCTGGCTTGATGCAATGAGTCTCAAACATCAGCAAATAATTTATGGGTGATGCCGATAATAACTGAACGTCTTGATGAATTTCAAAGGCAACTGGCTGATCACAAACTGTGTCGGCTGTGTCAATCATATAATTGATCGTAGCCAAGGCCTCCTTCAATTTCACATAAGGCTCAAAACAGTTGTCTCGGTTATTTGGATTGGAAAGATCAAAAATCAAATTCTTCGTTAATCCGCCGGCGCGTAAAAATGCATGTTTCATGCAACTTCCTTTTTACTCTCGAATGAGTGTACGAAGGTCGTTGCATCTTCCTCATCTAATTGCCACCATTCTGAGTCCAATAACTTTGTTCGCTGCGACTCATCGAATCGGAATTTAATTATCCTTGCGGGAACACCGGCGACTATTGCAAAAGGTGGGACATCATGTGTTACAACCGCGTTTGCAGCAACGACTGCTCCCACTCCGATGCGAACCCCTCGTAACACTACTGCATCCACTCCAATCCAAACATCGCTCCCAATTTCGCATTCACCTGATGTCAAGACGGACCATGGATTTACATAAAAACGTGACGAAGTTGATACTCGGTCCAACTGATGTTCACCTTGACCAATTGACACGTTATTTGCAATTGATACGTATCTTCCGATTTTCGCGGCAGTAATGCACGAATAGCAACCAACATATGTGTATGATCCTATTTCGCTTGTTCGATCAATTCGGCTTCCAGTCTGAACTTCGATATTTGAACCTTGGATTGCTTCGGAGGCGACATGAAGCGAATAAATGCGACATGACTTCGTTATCCAAGCTCTAGCGATGCCAGCCAAGTTAAAGAGTTTTCCTACCATGCCTGACACTCAATTGCACTAAAGCTCGTTAAGGACACGTCTAGCACATGGTGGGTCCTATTAAGAGAAACCACACGTGAACTTATGACAGATCGCTCTTGCACTGTTTCACTCCACGGATACAGCAATTTTGTAGCCATGATGCTTAAGTAATGCATGCTGCTTCGCCTTAGCCAAATCCGCAGCAACCATTTCTTTCACCATTTGATTTAAGGTGATTTCTGGCGTCCATCCCAATTTCTGCTTTGCTTTTACAGGATCTCCAAGCAACGTCTCAACCTCAGTTGGGCGGAAGTAACGTGGATCGATCTTAACTATCACGTCACCTACTTTCACTCCGGGCAGTTCATTTCCGGACAACGCTGCCACAACTCCTTGTTCGCTCACGCCGGAACCTTGCCACTGTAAAGTAATTCCCAGTTCGGCGGCCGTCATTTCAATAAACTGACGAACGCTGTATTGCACACCCGTCGCAATTACAAAATCATCGGGATTTTCCTGTTGAAGCATCAACCACTGCATACGCACATAGTCCTTGGCGTGCCCCCAGTCCCGTAGAGCATCCATGTTGCCCATGTAAAGACAGCTTTCTAGTCCTTGACTAATATTGGCAAGGCCGCGGGTGATTTTACGTGTTACGAATGTTTCGCCTCTACGAGGACTTTCGTGATTGAATAGAATGCCGTTGCAAGCATAAATGCCGTATGCTTCGCGATAGTTCACGGTGATCCAATATGCATACATCTTTGCAACGGCATAAGGGCTACGAGGGTAAAACGGAGTAGTCTCCTTTTGCGGAACTTCCTGAACCAAACCGTATAGCTCAGATGTCGAGGCCTGATAGAAGCGAGTTTTCTTTTCCAATCCAAGAATGCGAATGGCTTCTAGAAGACGTAACGTGCCAATACCATCAACATCAGCTGTATATTCGGGGCTTTCAAAACTCACTGCCACATGGCTTTGTGCACCCAAGTTATAAATTTCGTCAGGCTGTGTTTCCTGCACTATGCGGATTAAATTACTAGTATCAGTGAGGTCACCATAATGAAGCCGGAAATTGGCGTTTTGAATATGAGGGTCTTGGTAGATGTGATCAACACGTTCCGTGTTAAAAAGACTGGCACGGCGCTTAATACCATGAACGATGTAGCCTTTTTCGAGTAGAAATTCAGCAAGATACGAACCGTCCTGGCCAGTAATACCTGTGATGAGGGCAACTTTTTGTGTAGTCATAAATTTGAGCGTCAAGTATTCTCTTTTTACTTGCGCAGCGAGAGTCCATTAATCAAAAAATCTTCATAAGCTCGGGTCAAACCCTCATCCAGGCTTATTTTTGCCTCCCAGCCAAGTGAGTTTAGAAGCGAGCTATCCATAAGTTTGCGCGGCGCCCCATCGGGTTTGCTAGTATCGAACTCGATTTTTCCGTGGTATTCGACAACCTTTCCTACTGCCTCAGCTAGTTCACGAATTGTTATGTCCTCACCAAATCCAACGTTGACATGGCTTTGCATTGGCTTAGTATGCGCACCGTAGATAGCCTTATCAAGGTTCATAATATGAACGCAGGCATCGGCCATATCGTCAACATAGAGAAATTCGCGACGCGGCGTACCGCTCCCCCAAATCGTAACGGCGGGGCTATTCGCAACCTTTGCCTCGTGAAAGCGCCGGATAAGTGCGGGAATTACATGGCTGTTTTCTGGATGGTAGTTATCGTTCGGGCCATATAAGTTAGTCGGCATGACACTCCGGTAATCAACGTCGTGGCTTTGACCATATTGACGGTTATAACTTTCACATAGCTTGATACCGGCGATTTTTGCTACTGCATATGGCTCATTAGTTTCTTCGAGCTCCCCTGTGAGAAGAGCATTTTCAGTCATGGGCTGTGCAGCCAATTTGGGGTAAATACAGCTTGAACCAAGAAACAGAAGCTGCCTCACTCCTACACGCCAAGCTTCGTGGATGACGTTCGCTTCTATCATTAGATTTTGATAGATAAACTCGGCCGGATATGTGTTATTCGCATGAATTCCGCCAACCTTAGCAGCTGCCAAATACACTTGGTCCGGCTTTTCAATTTCAAAGAAGGTTCGGACAGCCGCCTGATTAGACAAATCCAGTTCAGCATGAGTACGTGTAACAATGTTGGTCTGCCCCCGCAGTTGCAGGGCGCGAATAATGGCAGAGCCAACCATCCCCTGATGACCTGCAACATACGTTTTGTAGTGAGTATTCATGGCTGTTTTATTATTGGACGCGCCCATAGGTATCCTCAAATCGAACAATATCGTCCTCACCTAGATAACTACCGGACTGTACTTCTATCATTTCAAGGTCGGTTTTGCCAGGATTGTGTAAACGATGCACTTCCCCAATAGGGATGTATGTAGACTGATTTTCAGAAAGTAGATAGGTACTATTTCCACACGTGACTTCTGCGGTACCTTTAACGACAATCCAATGCTCAGCGCGATGATAGTGTTTTTGCAAACTCAGGCTGGCCCCTGGTTTAACAGCAATTCGTTTCACCTGGAACCGCTCACCCATGTCGATACTGTCGTACCATCCCCAAGGACGCGCGACTTTTCGATGCAAGGTCGCCTGTGGGCTTTGGCGGGTTTCCAATTCAGTTACAACGTGCTTGACATCCTCTGCATGCGTGCGAGCTGCCACAAGTAATGCGTCTGCCGTATCAATAATCAGCAACTCCTCCGTGCCTAACGCAACAACTGGGCGATATGGGGCATGAATAAAAGTTC
The DNA here is from genome assembly GCF_000818395.1 of Noviherbaspirillum autotrophicum. GTDB lineage: Bacteria > Pseudomonadota > Gammaproteobacteria > Burkholderiales > Burkholderiaceae_D > Noviherbaspirillum > Noviherbaspirillum autotrophicum. Next base: position 4,218,119 of record NZ_JWJG01000028.1, read on the forward strand.
GGCGAGCTTGCACAGCCAACCCATGCCCCTCGATTCGATTGCCATCGCCATCTGGCTCAACTAATTCAGCAACCGCATTCCAACTTCCGACGTCGCTCCAAGCTCCATTGAAAGGCACGACAACTAAATTAGGATGATGTTCCATCACCGCGTAGTCGATACTTTGAGAACGGCATGTTGTAAACGCACTTTTTTCCGGACGAACAAATATCCTTGATCCATGTTCATCCTTAGTTGCAGATGCCATGGCCTTCTGACAATTTTGGAGAATGTCCGGTGCATATTCTTGCAATGCTTGAATTAGGGTGTCAGCGCGAGTCAAAAAAATGCCTGCATTCCAAAGAACTTTACCCTGAAGAATCAGCGCTTGTGCTTTTTCAGTATTAGGCTTTTCAATAAACCGGACAACCTTGTAACCGCCTCCATCTTCATTAGCCTTGTCGCACTCTATGTAGCCATAAGCCGTACTAGGGAAACTAGGCATCACACCAAACGTGACGATCGCCCCAGATTCGGCAGCTCTCCTGCCTTGCTCAATTACCCGTAGAAAAGCGTTTGTATCAGGAATATGGTGATCAGCAGGACAAAAGAGCAATAACTCATCCGCTTTTGCCTGTAGAGCTGCCAGCGCCATTGCAGCGGCAGTATTACGCGCGACGGGTTCAAGAATGATTTTTTCGCCTGCGTTAGCAGCTTGCATGGCTTCCGCCACCAGAAACCGATGATCCTCGGCTGCGATGCAAATTAATTTCGAAGCGGCAACCTCATTAATTTTTCCAAGCCGCTCAAGAGTCAGATGTAGCAGGCTCTTATTGTCAATAAGGGATACAAACTGCTTTGGAAAGCTTTTTCGGGAAAGTGGCCACAGGCGAGTACCGGATCCACCACAGAGAATGATTGGAATAATCATGGCTTTATATTTTTGATTACGATTCCGATTGAATCTGCCAACGCCAAGTACTGGCGCACATGTCCGCGAGGTTTCGCTTTGCGTACCACTGCAATTGCTCAGCAGCTTTATCGGCCATAGCAAAGCACATTGCAATATCCCCTGGACGCCGTTGAGTAATTTGATAAGCTACGTTTTTCCCGCTCGCGGCTTCAAAAGCACGCACCATTTCCAAGACGCTCGTTCCGCGGCCTGTACCTAGATTTATCGCATGCCACCCTTTTTGATGCTTTAAGAAATCCAGGGCAGCCGAATGGCCTTCGGCCAAGTCCATTACATGGATATAGTCACGAATACCGGTTCCATCAGGCGTTGGATAGTCGTTGCCAAACACATGTAGGCACGGAAGTTTTCCGATGGCCACTTGTGCCAGATACGGCATCAAGTTATTGGGGATACCACAGGGATCTTCGCCAATCAATCCAGATTCATGAGCGCCTACTGGATTGAAATAACGCAGGCATACAATACGCCAACTTGAATCCGATCTGGCGACATCGGCAAGCACTTCCTCAATATGCAGTTTGCTACGGCCATAAGGATTAGTGACACTTGTAGGATGATTTTCGTCAATAGGCACATATTGTGGATTGCCATAAACGGTGGCACTTGAACTAAAGACCAATGTTTTTACACCACATGAATCCATGCCCTGCAACAGGCTAATAGTACCCTGTACATTATTGGCATAGTAATCAATAGGTTTTACTACTGACTCCCCCACCGCCTTAAGGCCCGCGAAATGAATAACTGCATCGATGGAATATTGTTGAAGTGTCCTGCAAACCACATCAGTGTCGCGCACGTCACCTTTTACAATCGGGACAGACTTGCCGGAGATCCTTTGCAATCGAAGTATGACATCGGGCTGGCTGTTACAAAAATTGTCGATCACCACAACAGTATGCCCCTCGCTCATTAACGCAAGAGCAGTATGACTACCGATGTAACCGGCGCCCCCAGTAAGCAAAATATTCATGAGGCTGACCTCCCCTGAATAGTTTTCCAGGCCAGAGATAATTCTTGCCACCGTTGACTATTTTTTGGGTCACGGCGAGAGCGTCTATAACCTTCACATATAAATGCAAACATAACGCCAAGTGCACTACCACCAAATAAACCAGCAAGTGTGATCATTGCGCGTTTCGGTTTTGATTTTTTTTCCGCTGGAACTGCCTTATCTAGTAATTGAATTATTGATGAATCCTTCGCTTCCTCGATCTTCGCAAGCTCATATTGCTTAGCCAGAAGTTCGAAGATTGTTTCGTAATATTTGACGTCACGAAGCTTGCGCACGTACTCGATTCCAGCTTCGGGGATTCGTCCAGTGGATAGCATGAAGTCTCCGTCTTTTGACGGCCGATTCTTTTCCAGCTTGAGCAACTGTGCCTGCAGTCCACGCAGCTCTTCCTGTGTACGCAGCAGCTCGGGATTCTGCGCCGTAGCAAAGGTACGCATAGCGTTTAGCTGGACCTCCTTCGCTGCGATCGTGCCTTTGAGTTGCGCGACACTTGAGATAATCGCTTGTACCTGCCCTTCCGGCTGGATCATTCCGGTTTTTTCTTGCGTAGTACGAAGCGCCACCTCGGCATTAGCCAGTTGTTCTTTTGCGTCTTTTAACTGCCGCTCGAAAAAAAGGCGCCGTTGCGATGCCTCTGAAATTGCCATTGTCTGCGTGAGCTTGGTTAGTTCATCGACATAGGCGTTCGCCAAGTCCGCCGCAAACTTAGGATCTTGATCACTTGCAATAATCGAGATCAATCCATCTTTTTTACCATTTTCAATCTGAATCGACCGAGTCAAAGCCTGACGCGCGTCATCCATGGTTTTACTTTGATACCGTTCTTTCAGTTTAAAACGTGCGATAAGGCTATCGGCCACTGTGCGACTTTCCAGTATGCCAACATAAAGATCGCTCGGATTCTTTATGCCCGTAGCACCGCCGATCGCACCCGCCAATCCTCCCAGCTGTCCCAGCATCGCAGCCATTCCAGATGATTGTTGTTGCGGTGGCATAATTTTTGCCGTGCTCGTAAAAATTGGAGTCATCGCCAGTGAGGCTGCCAGTGCTATCGCCCCTCCCATAACTGGCAAGCCGAACACCAGTTTTTTGTGACGACCTAACGCAATCAGTACATCAACGAGATGAATGTCGCTTTCCCCCTCATACACTGGCACCTGATTAGGCATTTTATGTGCGACTTGCTCAGACATCATTTACTTCCACATAAGCTCCCGATATTGGGTATGAAAATCGATCACGTTAGTTTTTCAACACTTTGAGCCCAGCCGCGCCCAATCCAAACTGATAAAGAATAGTCGTCCATTCCTTCACGCTCTGCGTCCATGAGTTGCGATCGATTTTTTCCGGCACGACGACGGCATCACCCGGATTGACACGTGCGCCGCCCAATCCACCGAACCATCCGCTACTGTGCGAGCTTTGCGCAGTACCGTCGGCGTGCAGCAGATAAATCTCCGAGGTGTCCGCGGTTGCCGTCGGGCCGCCTGCAAGGCCGAGGTAGTCGTTGACGATGCGTTGCGGTTTGAAGATGAATGCGCTTTGCTGGAATACCGCGCCCATGACATCGACGGTGCCCGGCTTGCGCGGAACGTAGATAGCGTCGTCGCCCTGCAGTTCGAGGTCCGGCAGATTTTTCACCTGTGCGTCAGCATCGGACAGTTCGAGTACGATCCGCCCTTCCGCTTTGATGGAGCGCATTTTCTGTGCGAGCTGGCGTTGCCGCTCAAGCTCGGCGTTGACAGCTGCGATATTCTCTTTGTCAGTGGTGCCGGCTAGGCGCTGCTTGGCGTTTGATTCGATGTCCCGCTCGAAGCGGTCGGCCACTTCGTTGAGCTTTGCCTGCTGAGCGCGACGTACGCTCTCACGCGTGAGCTGCATCGCATAGAGATAGCCATCTTCGGTGATGCCGCCTAAGCGGGCGATCAGTGCGCGCAGGGTCTCGCCTTTTCGCAGCTGGAATACGCCGCTTTGCTTGATTTCCCCCGATACACGCACATACTCGTTGCGAACCTGTGCCTGGACAGGGACAGCGCCGGGCGAAAACACGCGCAGCACGTCAGCCGGTTGCAGTGGTATACCTGCTAGCCGGCTGCCGGCATTGCTGTTGTCAGCAATTAGGTCGGCGATGACCTGGTAATTGTTATTAACGTTTTTTTCGACCACGACTTGCTTTGATTCGGTTGCGGAGTCAAAGCCACCTGCCCATGCCATCAGGTCGGCAAGCGAAGACTGGCCTTTCAATTCGAAGATACTAGGCCTCTTCACATTGCCGGTCAACGCAACCAGCGGGCCGACTTCGGGGATATAAACCACGTCGCCGTCCTGTAGCGGCACGTCACGGCTTTTGTCGCCCTTGACCAGCATGTCATAGACGTCGAAGGTCGTGATCGTTGCGTCGCCACGCTTGACCTGAATATTGCGCATCGAACCAGAGGCATCCGGCCCACCAGAGGTAAACAGTGCGTTGAGAAGCGTGCTCATCGCATTGAGCGTATAGGTTCCCGGGCGGGCTGCATGCCCGACTACGTAAACCTGCACGGAGCGCGCCTGCGAAATGCTGGCAGTCAGTTCAAAGTTACTGAAGTTCTTACCGATCGCTTTTTTGAGGTGGCCTTGTAAATCGCGGTACTTCACGCCGGCGACTCGCACGGAGCCCACGCGTGGAATGTAGATTGCACCACTGCGGTCGACAGTAGCGCTCAGGTCAATGTCGACCATACCCCAACCGCGAATCTGCAGCTCGTCGCCCGGGCCGACTATATAGTCGGCATTCACCGGCACACCATTGAGCGATGTGAAATTGCTGGGCGCATCGACGAACAAGTCCGTGCCGAAAATCTCCAGCGACGTTCCCGCCACCTTTTCGACAAAAATTGCGAAGGTCGATTTTTCTCGTTTGGGCAAGGGATATGGCGGCATTCCTTGCTGCACTCGCATCTCACCGTTCACACGAGCATCTGCCCCAGTATTCGAGATGCGCGGGAGACCGGTTGTGCCGGCTGCAATGGTCGGTCCCTGACTCGCGTTAGCGGAAGCTGCCGTGGCTTGGTTGCTCATATCCTGAGGCCAATTCGACGGTGTTGCTGCTAGCGCCACGTCCGCCAAAAAGATCAGACCGCCTGCCAGCAGTGATACTGCGAAATATGAGTTTCTCATTCGTGATTCTTAAAATATTCAATAAATTTCGAGTAATCCGGGGAAGTTCAGTAGGTTTTTTGCCATGACACGCCGACTTCGCCCGGCCCGGCATTAAACGAAACTACCGATTTGCTATTGTCATGCTGTGCATTCCATAGCCAAGAGCCGGTCGCATAACCCAGAATGCCGCCGGCAGCCACATCCGAAAACCAGTGTTTTCTCGCTGCGACCCGGCCCATCGAACCAACGGCTGCCACACCGTATAGCCACTGTGCGTCGTATTCTTTTGCAAAGGGCGTCACCGCTGCGAATGCGATACTCGCATGATTGGATGGAAAGGATGCGTCGGAGCGCGTCGTAGCACGCGTCCACTGCCCGCGCTCTTCTTCCGGGCGGGCCCGGCCGACAACGTACTTGGTTCCGATGCTGGCACCGGCCGCTACTAGCGCTGACTGGAGCGAAACAACGCCTGTGTTCTGCATGCGCTCGTCGCCGAATGCCAGCGCCATGCCAGCAGCACCGACCGCCGCAAGTGGAACAGTTTTGCCGAACGTATCGAGGCCGCGACTCAGGCGCGAGCCGATATGGTCCTTTGCAATGCGGGCGATCGCCTTATCGCCAAGGGACGCTACCGCGAGTGCGCCGGCAGCGAGCCCGATGCCTTTCAATGCATCCGGAGCCGATGGCAGCGCCGAAGAGGAGCTTTCCAACCGCTGCCGCATCGCCGGCCACGGATTGTCCAATTTGTGTTCCGGCGGATTAACCGCCGGGTGGTTCTGTTCATCCGCACGCTCGGCGAAATTGCCCAAGCCGTCGATGGTTGTCATGTCGCGGCGCGGATTTTCCATTAGCTCGTACAAGTCGCCCGGAGACGCCACCATCTGGCCAACGTCGCGCGTCCAGGGAGAGATGGCGAAACCGGCACTCGCCTGCGTATCGCTGGTGAGCATGGTGCCCAACGGGATCGAGATGAATACGCCTTTGTCGTGGTATGGCGCCTCCGGCTTACCAGGTGACGTAATGTCGTTGCCATTAGTACGGGTGAACCATGCCCCCACCTCGATGCCGGACAAGAAGCGACGCTTGAACTCGCCTCGCACGCCGACATCCTTCGCCAGAAACCGGCCTGCCCGTGCGGTCGCAGTGATGCCATATGGCAGGCGATAGTGCACGGCGCCGAGCGCAGTGACCGTTTTGTAATCACGCTTGCCGAGCCAGCCTTTGAAGTCGCGCTGCTGCAACGCATCCATCGTCAGATCAAATGCCCAGCGGCTGTCCTTCGGCAGATAGAGAACCTGGCCACCGACGCCGCGATACATTTCTTCGTAGACACCACTGGACACGCGGACATACCAACGCTCGGCAGGTGTGGCATATTTGTTGAGCAGCAAGCGATACAGCTTGATGCGGCTGGCGCGCTTGTAGTCCGCCACGTCGGTGCGTACATGAGGTAACAGGCTGTTGGACGGCTGCGTTACATCGCTGACGTTCTCAGAAATTTTCAGGCCTAGGGCGCTGTTGAGATACAACCCTTCGCCCAGGCGCTTGTCATAATTGGAGGAGGCCACCAGTTCATAACGCAACGCGCCGCTCGGATCGTTAAAGAAGAAGCCCAGTTTGGGCACAATTTTGAAGCGGTTTGCTTCGCGGTCTTCCGACGCCAGTTGTACGACTTCGCCGTCACGACCGACAATGACATCCAGCCCGGCAGTATCCTTTATGCCGACCAGCATGCCTTCCTGGTCGGCATGGATCATGTCACCCTGGTTCGGGTAACGCACCAGCACCGTTTCAAGAAATGCCTCGCGCGGAATGCGGCCCGCCAGATAGTCGCTTAATTTTTCCAGATCAAAAAACTCGTAGGTCGCGACCGGCTGCTCGAGCTTGGTGTAGGTGACGTGAATGTTGCTAATATCCACAGGCGCAAACGCCAACGCGACACGCGTGGCGCGACCAACGGCGCGACCGAGATTGGAAATGCGACTGTTGGTGAGCGTCAGGTTCAGCGTATGGCCTTGCAGCTGAATCCGGATGTTCTTGAAGTCTTGCTTGGCGAGCGCTTCCACCAACGCAGCACCATACGCCGGGTCATGCTGCCATTCCTCTATCGAAGGGCGCCGATGATCGCCTTTCTCCTGGTAGTAGGATGGCTCGTGAATCTTGGGGACGAACTCCCGCTCGGAGAACGGAATGCTGACGAAAGCGTTGAGGCTGGAATTATCTTGGTGCCGTGCCGCCTGAACACCCAACCATCCCCAGCGGTATTCGACACCGACCGACGGTCCCTTGCGGCGCTGCCCGGCAAACGTTTCAGCGGCCCGAAAGTCCTTGGGATAGTTATTTGCGTCGTATTCCGCCACGAGGGACCAGCGCGGTAAATTCTCGGGCGTCCAGCGCATACCTGCAAAAAGACCCTCCGGTCTTAGCCGCCCGTAACCGACACTTGCCTCCAGATTCCTGCTACTGCCGAATGTCTTTGTCGCTACTGCGTATTGCCCTTTGAATAATTCTGTGCCCTGCAAATCAGTTGCGCCGAGCGCTACGGACGGCAGCCAGATGGTTTCATCCCACAGCTTGAGCTTGGCATCGATCACCTTGTCCTTATAACGGCCATAACCGCTGCCGTAGGCGTTCGGATCGTTGGTAAAGCCTGGGATGCCCGTTATTGAGACGTAGCGACCGGTTACCTGCAGAAAGGGAAGAATCGTTGATGTAGCCCACAAGGCGCCATACGGACTGTCGTATCCATAGCCAATGCTGAACGTGCCATCGGCTTCAACCGAGGCGCTGGGCATGTTGATATACCCGGACTGGCCCTGAATGGTCGGGGTCGCGCCAAATGCTTGCGCGCCGCCGATCGCAAGGCAACCATACCAAGCACATTTAATGGATTTTCGCAGCACTGATAACAAATCCGACAACCCTGAAATAGCTATCAGATCAATTCCACCCAATGGCAACCCAATAGCGTGGAATGTAGCGAAATCTGAACAGCAAAGACTCGATCAAGAAGGTGCACACCCCTGCTCCTTCGCACCGTCCTGCACCTGCCCTTGCCACACCAACGCGCTGTACGCAAAGATACGACAATGACAACAAATGGAAGCAGGTATTGATAATTATCAATAGTCCGCTAGTTTAGCACTGTTGCATTTGGAAAATAAGTGGTTCGCGGCATAATTGATACGCACGCAAGGTATTGTTTCTTAATAACTTTCGAGTAATTAATTACCCGGAAAAGTTACCCAAAATATGGGATGGACAAATGATCAAATGCACTGGCAGATCTGTGCATTTTTCAAACGGAGGTTTTTCAGGGACCTGACAAGGTTGGATTATTCGGTCGGAATGGTCTCGCCACCAACCCTATATTCGTTGGAGATTGAAACGGAAGATGGTATCCACTCATCGGACGCCCGTTTAGCCATACCCAGCACAGCAGAAAAATTAAGGGAGATCATACAACAAGACTTCAGCGTATTTTCCACGAGATACATTAATTATCTTTTCACCAACAATCTTCAGCGCATCGCCTAAGCGCAATATCATTGACATAAACACTGCCACGCGCCACGTGCATATATGGACGCCGCTTGGGCGAAACAGATATTTCCACACCTTCGGTTCCGCCAAACAAACCGGCATACAGCCTCGCATCCTGATGCACCACAACTGAACCAGCTTGTCCGTCGGGGCCTGCGATCAGACACAGACGGCCGCGTTTCTGCGTCTCGTCGAAGTGCTTTTCCTCATAGCTTGGCGTAAGACCAAACCGGTCTGGCTCGATCCAAATTTGCAAGAAATGCGCGGCGCTGTCTTGCGTAGGGTTGTACTCGGAATGCAGGACGCCGGTGCCTGCGCTCATGCGTTGCACATCACCGGGACGAATCACACTGCTGTTACCCATGCTATCCCTGTGAGCCAGTTCGCCGTCGAGCACGTAGCTAATGATCTCCATATTGCGATGACCGTGAGTACCAAAACCGGAACCCGGCGCGATGCGATCCTCATTGATCACGCGTTGTGGGCCGAATTCCATGTACTTCGGGTCGTAGTAGTCGGCGAAGGAAAAGCTGTGCCAGGAATCCAGCCAACCGTGATTGGCATACCCCCGTGCGTCACTTCTACGTATCTCGACCATTTTGCGCCTTCACGTCAATGCAATCATTTCGATTTGTTCCACTGTTTAAAGTTTTCCAATCATCCGCAACAGACGAGAGTGACGAAGCGCACGGCGAGTACCGGATGTAGCGGGTATCGCTGGAGGTTGTCGAGGAGGTATGCGCAATGGCTGACCTATCCCCGCATCAGCATGAGGAATCAAGCGAACAGCTCGGCCTGTGAAAGCGGAAGTCCCGCCTTATCTTTGGCCGATACGACTGGCTCGCCGTCGATAGGCCACTCTATGCCGATCGTCACGTCATTCCATGCAATACACCGCTCATGCTCTGGAGCGTAATAATCAGTCGTTTTATACAAAAAGTCTGCGCTGTCACTGATAACGACGAATCCGTGCGCAAAACCCGGAGGAACATATAACTGACGGCAATTATCTTCGCTTAGCGTGACACCAACCCACTGACCGAAAGTCGGCGAAGACTTTCGGATATCCACTGCCACATCAAACACTGCCCCCTTCACCACTCGCACAAGCTTGCCTTGTGGCTGACGAATCTGGTAATGCAATCCGCGCAACACCCCTTGTACGGAACGCGAGTGATTGTCCTGAACAAAGTCAACCTCCAAGCCGGTCACTTGACTAAACGCTTGCCGATTGTAGCTTTCAAAGAAAAAGCCGCGGCTGTCTCCGAAAACCCTGGGCTCTATAATAAGGACTTCCGGCAGACGTGTTGAAGTAATTTTCACGACGACACTTCCTCTTTCAAGATCCTGAGCAGGTACTCGCCATAACCGTTCTTGGTGAGCGGCTGCGCCAGCGCGTGCAGTTGTTCGGCGTCGATAAAGCCTTTGCGATAAGCGATTTCCTCAGGACAGGCGACTTTCAATCCCTGGCGATTTTCAATGGTTGCGATAAAGTTGCTGGCTTCGATCAGACTTGCGTGCGTACCGGTGTCCAACCATGCATACCCTCGCCCCATCATCTCGACCAAGAGTTGGGCACGTTCCAAATAGATACGATTGACATCGGTGATCTCCAATTCGCCGCGCGCAGATGGCTTAAGATCAGCAGCAATATCAATCACCTGCGCGTCGTAAAAATACAAGCCAGTGACTGCATAATTTGATTTCGGCTGCCTCGGCTTTTCTTCCAGCGAAATAGCGCGCCCCTGCTCATCGAACCCCACCACGCCGTAACGCTCTGGGTCGTTGACATGGTAGGCAAACACGGTCGCGCCGTCACGCTTGTTTGTCGCTCGTTCAAGCATGGGCTGCAAATCATGGCCATAAAAAATATTGTCGCCCAATACTAGCGCCGACGATGCGTTGCCAATAAAGTCCTTGCCAATGATAAAAGCCTGCGCCAGCCCATCGGGCTTCGGCTGTACCGCATACTGCAAATTCATGCCCCATTCTCTACCGTCCCGCAGCAATTGCTCGAATCGGGGCAGGTCTTGCGGCGTGGAGATGATCAGAATGTCACGAATACCTGCCAGCATCAATGTACTGAGCGGGTAGTAGATCATCGGCTTGTCATAGATGGGCAGCAGTTGCTTGGAGACTGCCTTGGTTACCGGGTAGAGCCGCGTTCCGGATCCTCCGGCGAGGATAATACCTTTGCGTAGAGTCATTATTGTTTTTCCAGGATTTCAGTAAGCATGCGCGCTACGCCGCTTTGCCAAGGCGGCATTTGCAAATTGAAGGTGGACTGCAGTTTGTTCGTATCCAGCCGGGAGTTATGTGGCCGACGCGCCGGTGTAGGAAAGGCGGTGGTTGCCACTGGCACGAGATTATCAGGAGTGACCTTGAGATTAACTCCCGCATTACAGGCAAAATCCAGCACGAATCTCGCATATCCGTACCAAGATGTCTCCCCTGATGCTACCAAGTGATAGAGGCCGGAAACCTGCGGATGAAGCTGCGCTATCCGAATCGCATGTGCTGTTATGTCGGCAATTAGGTCGGCACCAGTAGGTGCCCCGACCTGATCATTGATTACAGTGAGGCGTTCTCTCTCGCTGGCCAGCCGCAGCATGGTTTTTGCAAAATTTCCTCCACGTGCGGCATACACCCAACTCGTCCGGAAAATCAAATGATTGCAGCCCGATTGCTGTATCGCCTGTTCGCCTTCCCGCTTAGTCGCACCGTATATGCTGAGCGGTCCGGCAACGTCGTCTTCCCGCCATGGTTTTTCGCCGCTGCCGTCGAATACATAGTCTGTTGAATAATGAACCAGCCAGGCGCCGATCGCCTTGGCCTCTTGCGCCAATACCTCAGGCGCAAGGGCGTTGATGGCACGCACCAATTCAGGTTCGCTTTCAGCCTTGTCGACGGCAGTATGGGCAGCTGCATTAACAATGACGCCGGGCCTAATTTGGCGAACGGTAGCGGCCAACTCTTGCAACTTCGTGAAATCGCCGCACACATCGCCGCTTGTGACGTCCAGTGCAATCACGTCTCCCAAGACGGCAAGGCTACGCTGCAGTTCCCAGCCAACCTGCCCACTTTTGCCAAACAGGAGAATTTTCACTGCGTTCTCCCAGCATAATTTTTTTCCATCCACTCGCGATAAACGCCGGACTGGACATGGTCCACCCAAGCTTGATTGTCGAGATACCATTGCACCGTTTTTCGGATTCCGGTTTCAAATGTCTCTGCCGGTTTCCAGCCGAGCTCGCGCTCAAGTTTCCGAGCGTCAATGGCATAGCGACGATCATGACCCGGACGGTCCTGCACGTACTTTATTTGCTCGCGATAGGACTTGCCGTCCGTTCGTGGGCGCAGCTCATCCAAGAGAGCGCATATCGTATTAACGATATCAATGTTTGCTTTTTCGTTCCAGCCGCCAACGTTATAGGTTTCCCCAACCTTACCGGCTTCCAGTACACGGCGAATGGCACTGCAGTGATCCCTCACATAGAGCCAATCACGGATTTGGCGGCCGTCGCCATATACTGGCAAAGCTTTACCGGCTAGGGCATTGACGATCATGAGCGGGATGAGTTTTTCGGGAAAGTGGTAAGGCCCGTAGTTATTGGAGCAATTAGTCGTTAGCACCGGAAAGTGGTACGTATGGTGGTATGCCCGTACCAGATGGTCACTGGCAGCCTTGCTGGCCGAATACGGACTGTTAGGCTGATAACGACTTGTTTCAGTAAAGGCAGGGTCAGAGCTTGTCAGTGATCCATACACTTCATCGGTGGACACATGCAGAAAGCGAAATGCCTGCTTTTTGCCCGGATCGAGCCCATCCCAGTAAGCGCGCGCGGCTTCGAGCAAGTGAAAGGTGCCGACAATATTAGTCTGAATAAAAGCTTCGGGGCCGTGAATGGAGCGGTCCACGTGAGATTCGGCAGCAAAATTGATGATGGCACGAGGCGTGTACCGAGCCAAAAGGTTTTCCACCAAACTTAGCTCGCCAATATCGCCTTTGACAAAGATATGCCGGTCGTCACCCCGCAGGGATGCCAAATTCTCCATATTGCCGGCATATGTAAGCGTATCGAGATTGATAACCGGCTCATCGGAATGAGTAAACCAGTCCAAGACAAAATTCGAGCCAATGAAGCCCGCCCCTCCTGTAACGAGAATCATTTTCCACCCTTAATTTCTATTAACCGAGCCTAGCAGGCTTTACAGTATCAGCTATCCATAAATTGAATTTGATATGAAGGCTCACCCTTTCTTTTTGATATTTATGTGATTGCAAATTTGAAAGAGAATGAACCGTCAGATAAATTCTATTGTCTCGACTTGAGTTGCAGTATAAAGCTTCCTTCTCATCATTTTCCGCTCATCGACAACAGTCGTGATTTTGGGCAAAGTTTCTGAAAACGACATGACCTCATCGTATATCGGCCGCTTTGCGCCCTCCCCTTCCGGCCCGCTGCACAAAGGATCTCTGGTCGCCGCGCTGGCCAGCTATCTTGATGCGAAAGCACATGACGGCAGATGGCTGGTGCGCATCGAGGATATCGACGAGGCGCGTACCGTGCCGGGGGCGGCCGACGCCATCCTGCAGTGTCTTGGCGCGTTCGGCATGCGGTGGGACGGCGAAGTGGTGTGGCAAAGCCGGCGCAAGCCCTTGTACGAGGCGGCATTTGCGCGCCTGGGTTCGCACACCTATGCGTGCGGCTGCACGCGGCGCGAGATCGCGGACTCGCGCATCGGCGTGGCCAGCGATGGCGCGGCGGTATATCCCGGCACCTGCCGGCCGGGCCTGGCCGCGGGGAAGACGGCGCGCGCCTGGCGGCTGCGCGTGCCGGAGCATGCCAGCGCCTGGGTAGCATTCGAGGATCGCTGGATGGGAACGGTCACGCAAAACCTGGCGAGCGAGGTCGGCGACTTCGTGCTCAGGCGAGCCGACGGCTTCTGGGCATATCAGCTGGCGGTGGTAGTCGACGATGCGGAGCAAGGCGTCACCGACGTCGTGCGCGGCGCGGACTTGCTGGACTCGACGCCGCGCCAGATTTACCTGCAGCGCCTGCTTGGATTGCCGACGCCGCGCTACCTGCATGTGCCGGTGGTGACCAATGCCGAAGGAGAAAAACTGTCGAAGCAGACCGGGGCGCAGACGCTCGATCCGGGCAAGCCGCTGGAGGAGCTGATCGCGGCGGCGCGGTTTCTGCAGTTACCGGTTGAGGGAGTGCGTTCGCAGGAGGCGTTCTGGCGGGAAGCGATCGCGGGATGGGCGCGGCGGTTTAAGTGACCAGCCTCTCTCCCGCCAGCGGGAGAGGCAGTTCTTTTTCGAGTGACGTTTTTACCGCTTCGGCATCCCGCCAAGCAGCGCCGCCACCTTGGCCTTTTGCTTGGTTGCGCCCGGTTGCGAGGCGTCCTCGCGTGCCTCGTCCGACGCGCTCTGCGGCGCCGGCTCGTACGGCTTCAGGAACCACGGGTCGACCTTTTCCTTGCGCGGCGCGTAGCCGCTGCGTCCGTACGACGAACGCACCGCACCCTGACGCTCTTCGCTGCCGCCTTCATGGCGCGGACGGCGATCGGCCGAACGCGGCGGCACGAAGCCGGAGAGCTGCAGGCGTGAAATGGTGTGCTTGATCAGCTTTTCGATGTCGGCGAGCTGCCGCGCATCCTTGTCGGTAAACAGCGAGATCGCGTCACCCGAGGCGCCGGCACGGCCGGTACGCCCGATGCGGTGCACGTAGTCCTCGGCGTTGTATGGCAAGTCGAAATTGATCACGCAAGGCAGTTCGGCGATGTCCAGGCCGCGCGCAGCCACGTCGGTCGCGACCAGCACTTCGATGCCGCCCTGCTTGAAGGCTTCGAGCGCGGCCATGCGTTCGGCCTGGGTCTTGTCGCCGTGGATCGCTGCTGCCTTGACGCCTTCCTTTTCCAGATGGCGCGACAGGCGCGAAGCGCCGATCTTGGTATTCGAGAAAACGATTACCTGCTTCAGGCCGCGTTCGCGGATGATATGCGCCACCGCGTCGCGCTTGGCCTCTTCCTCGACCTTGTACAGCACCTGCGTGACATTGTCGGCGGTGGCGTTGCTGCGCGCGACTTCGATCGTCACCGGGTTCTTCAGGAAGCTGTTCGCCAGCTTCTTGATCTCCGGCGAGAAGGTCGCGGAGAACATCAGGTTCTGGCGCTCTTTCGGCAGCAGGTTGATGATGCGCTGCAGGTCAGGCAAGAAGCCCATGTCAAGCATGCGGTCCGCCTCGTCCATCACCAGGATCTGCGTCTGCGACAGGTTCACGGTCTTTTGCTGCACGTGGTCGAGCAAGCGGCCCGGGGTGGCAATCACGATTTCCACACCAGCACGCAAGGCGGCGGTTTGCGGCGCCATGTCGACGCCGCCAAACACCACGACGGAGCGCAGCGGCGTGTGACGCGAATAGGCCTTCACGTTATCCGCCACCTGGTCAGCCAGCTCCCGCGTCGGCGTCAGGATCAGCGCACGCACCGGATGGCGCGCAGGAGAGGCGCTGGTACTCGCATGCGCGAGCAGCAACTGAATGATGGGCAAGGAAAAACCGGCGGTCTTTCCTGTGCCGGTTTGCGCCGCGCCCATGACGTCGCGGCCTTGCAGGACAACGGGGATCGCCTCGGCCTGGATCGGCGTGGGATGTACATAACCTTGGTCGGCGAGCGCGCGCAAAATATCGGCGGACAGTCCGAAGTCTTCGAAGCGGACAGCCGGTGCGCCGGTTTGCGGGGTTGCTAACGGGGTGTGGGACATAGGTGATTTCAATAAGCCTGCTACCAGGCTGTCAGTAAGCGCGACGTCAATGAACTGTGCCGAAAAACGCCGCCTATTCGGTTACAGAGTCCACGCAACATGGCAGTGGTCAACCGCAGCATCGTTACGTAAAACAACCTTTCATTATACGCCTGCATGGAAGCACCGTTCATGACCCGCCAAGCCAGCGGGTTCCAGACGATTCGCACGGTGCGCTTTTCCTGTGACAGTGGCTGCAGGCAAAGATTGCAGGGAATTGTCGGCCGGCGTCCCAAAAGCAGATATTTTTCATTCATATCCTCTGACACTGCCATCGATACTTACAATAATAATTCCAGTTTGAGAAAATTAATTGAAGTTAATCCATTTTTAGACTAAAGTGTTTTTATCTCAATAACCTTTATATCCAGGCTGCTCATATGGGGATTCGCACTGAAAACGCGCATGCACCGGTTACGGCGGAAGCAATGTCCGCAGCGGCGGTACGCGCATTCGGCAATATCGCGCGCCTGTGGAACTTAGATACCGATGAACAGCTCGTCCTGCTGGGCAGCCCGCCACGCTCGACCTTCTATAAATGGAAAAAGCAGCCGGAGGCAGCCCATCTCGGTCGCGACACGCTGGAACGCATTTCTTACCTATTGGGCATCTACAAAGCCCTGCAGATTCTCTTGCCGGACGAAAAGGCCGCCGATAGCTGGATCAGGAAGCCGAATGCGGCGACGCTGTTCGGCGGCAAAAGCGCGCTGGATCGCATGTTGTCGGGCAATGTGGCGGACCTGTTCGTCGTGCGCCAGTATCTCGATGCCATGCGCGGCGGCTGGGCGTAACCGTGCCAGTGACGTATCCGCTGGCGCAAGTCGACTGGCATCCGGCCTATCGCATCGTCCCGACCCGCTTCCCCGCCATTAACCTGTTCGACCGCGTCGCGTCGCCGGACGACTTCGACGCCTTGTATGCGCTCGAAGCGATGACCAACGACCGCATCCGCGACGAAGTGGGCGCCATCGAGCTGGTGCCGCATGCGGAACGCCTGTATGGGCCGGGCAGCGGGCCGATCATGGCAGCCTTCACGCACCTGAACCCGGCCGGCAGCCGCTTTTCCGACGGCAGTTTCGGCGTGTTCTATGCCGCCAGGGACAAGGCGGCTGCGGTGGCCGAAACCCGCTACCACCAGGCGCGTTTTCTGGCAGCCACCAGCGAGCCGCCGATCCAGTTGCAGATGCGCGTATATCACGTCGAAGTGTCAGGCCGGCTGCATGACTTGCGCGACATGCAGAAAGACCATCCGGTCTATGATCCGGCTTCGTATGCCGCTTCGCAGGCGCTGGCGCGCGAACTCAGAGCGCAAGGCTCGAACGGCGTGACCTACCGCAGCGTGCGCATGGAAGGCCGCGAATGCGTTGCGGCCTTCAGGACGCTCCCCCTGTCGAACTGCCGGCACGCGAGCCAGATGCTTTATCAATGGGATGGCGCGCAGTTTTCGGATGTCTACGAGAAGGTAATGTAAGGCCGCGACGCTGGCCGACCGCACCTATTTGACGCGCTGCTTCTCCAGCTTGCGCGCGAGTGTGCGGCGATGCATGCCAAGGCGGCGCGCCGTTTCTGAAATATTGAATCCGGTTTCCGCGAGCACTTCGTGGATGCGCTCCCATTCGAGCGTCTTGATCGAAGTGGAACGGTTCGTCAGTTCGATGTCGGTATTGCCAGCGACATGGCCGAACGCCGCCTCGATATCGTCGGTGTTGGACGGCTTGGCCAGATACTGGCAAGCGCCGAGCTTGATCGCTTCGACGGCGGTGTTGATGCTGGCAAAACCGGTCAGGACCACGATCAGCATGTCCGGATGCCGCTGGTGCAGCATTTGCACACAGGCCAGGCCGGATGAATTGTCTTTCAGCTTCAGGTCGACCACCGCATGCGATGGCGCATGCTGCTGCAGCAGCGCCGCAACCTCGTCGGCATTCGTCGCATGCAATACCTGGTAGTTGCGGCGCTCGAACGAGCGGCCGAGCGTGCGCGCAAAGGCGGCATCGTCTTCCACGATTAACAGCAGGCGGTCAGGCGCCATTTCCTTGCCCCTCCTCCAGGGAGATCGATGCCAGCGGCAAGGTCAGCAGGATTGCAGCGCCGCCTTCGGCGCGGTTGCGCACAATCACCGTACCGCCCAACTTGCGCGCGACATTCACCACCAGGAACAGGCCCAATCCGCCGCCCGGACGTCCCTTGCTCGACTGATATGGCTTGCCGAACTGCGCCAGCATCTCGGGCGCGAATCCGGGGCCGGCATCCGTGATCAGCAGCTTCAATGCATCGCCCTCGCGCATGGCCTCCAGGCTGACCCACTGCGGCGATGCCTCGAAGGCGTTGTCGAGCACGTTGACAATCATTTGCTTAAGCGCGGTGTCGAATACCACGGGGATGTCCGGCTGGATGCGGTTTTCGTAACCGAACGCGACGACCGGCCGGCTGGCGCACCATTCTTTGACCAAATCGTTCAAGAAAGTGCCGATGGTTGTCCTGGCCGACGATTCGCCGCGCGCTTCGCCTGCAGACAGCAGGATGCCGCTGACGATGGACTTGCAGCGCTTCAACTGCGCCTGCATTTCTGTAATTTCCTCCAGCAAGTCGGCATTCCTGCTGAATTCCGGCATGCGCCGCCAGTCGCCGAGAATCACCGACAGCGTGGCCAGCGGCGTGCCGAGTTCGTGCGCCGCGCCGGAGGCCAGCAAGCCCATGCGCACAATATGCTCTTCCTCGGCCGCGCGCTGGCGCAGGTGAGCCAGCTTGTCGGCACTGGCGCGCAGATTGCGCATGATGCGCGTGATGAAGATCACCAGCAGCGATGCGATGAGGGCAAAGCAGATCAGCATGCCCTCGACATAGAGCGTGGGAAAGCTGCGCCCCTGCTGGATCGGCAATGCCAGCGGCGTGGAAAACAGCGACAGCCCGGCCAGGCACATTCCGGTGATGACGACAATGGTCCAGGTCGACCACGCCTCCAGCAGCACGGCGCTCAGAATGACTTGCAGCAGATAGAGGAAGGCGAATGGATTGGTGGTCCCGCCACTGAAATACAGCTGCGCCGTCAGGCTTCCCACGTCGACCAGCAGCGCGAAAAACAGTTCGCCGTTGGAAACGACACGGCGCTCCTGCCAGCGCAGATGGCTGGCGATGTTGAACGCGATCAGGCAGACCAGCACCGCGAGCATCTGCGGCAGCGGCAGGCGGATGTCCAGCGCGCCGGCGACGATGGCAATGGTCGTGATCTGCCCGATAACGGCGATCCAGCGCAGCTGGATCAACTGCAGCATGTTGTTGTGGCCGGCGACCTTTTCGACGCGCGCGGCGGCTGATTTTTCCCTTACCTCGGCCCGATTCAATGCCGTTTCAGTCTTGCCTGTCATGTTCCCCCACCCGATCCCTCTGCCGCGCGGCGCAAGCGACGCTCCTCGCGCCAGACCCACAGGCCGGCCGCTGCCACCATCAAGGCGAGAGCATACCAAGTCAGCGCATAGACCAAGTGGCTGTTGTGGAAGGAAATGACCGTCAGGCCGCCGACCGGGGCGATTTCCCCCGGCCCTGCGTCAGTGTGCGCCGGCGCGGCGTCCGCATCGACGAAGTATGGCGCAACCCGGCGCAGGCCGCGCGCAGCGGCAATCGCCTGTATGTCGCGCGAATGCCAGCGATCGGCAGCGGGATCATTGTTCCGCAGAAATGCGCCGCCGGGTTCGCTCATGCGCAGCAGGCCGCTAACGGTGACGGTCTGGTTGCCGCCGGCAGTCCGACTGCGGTTCGCCTGGCGCACGCTAGCGGCGGCCTCAACCGGAATAAAGCCGCGATTGACCAGCACGATGGCGCCGCCGGCACTGTCGGCCACGTGCAGCGGCGTCAGCAGCCAGTAGCCGCTGCCCAGTTCGGTGGCGGCCTGCACCAGGGCCGATTGTTCATGCATGAACCTGCCGCTGAGCTGCACATGGCGGTACTCGTCGGATTCGGCGCTGATGAACGGCCAGCGCTCTGGCCCGGGGGCAGGCACGGGAGCGGTATGCGCGCGCTGCTCGACGCGCTCGATGAGCGCCAGTTTCCATTGCAGCCGCTGCAACTGCCAGCTGCCGAGCGCGACGAAAGCCGCGAACGCCAGCGCTGCGCAGACGGCCAGCACCAGCAGCGTTACGAAAGAGCGCGGGCGCGGCCCGACCTCCAGCGAAGCCGCACCGCGCCCCTGCCCTGAACCATCCGTCATGGCATGTCGTGCATGTGGTGCATTTGGTGCGTGGCGTCGGGCGCCATGCCCGGCATCATGTTGTGATTCAAGTGATACATCACCCAGATCGAGCCAGAGAGCACGATCACCACCAGCACCACGGTGAAGATCAGCGCTAGCATGTTCCAGCCGCCTTCGGACTTGGTGTTCATGTGCAGGAAGTAGATCATGTGGACCACGATCTGCACCGCGGCAAAGCCGAGGATCACCATGGCGGTGGTGCTCGACCTGTCGAACACCTTGCCCATGACCAGCCAGAATGGAATCGCGGTCAGAATCACCGACAGCACGAAGCCGATCGCATAGCTTTTCAGGCTGCTATGGTCAGTATGATCGTCATGGCCATGATGGCCTGGGTCGTGCGTGTGTTGCGCGCTCATGGCAAGACTCCCATCAGGTAGACAAAGGTGAAGACGCCGATCCAGATCACATCCAGGAAGTGCCAGAACATCGACAGGCACATCAGGCGGCGACGATTTTCAGGGACGAGGCCGTGGCGCCTCAACTGGAACATCAGCGTCGCCAGCCAGACGACGCCGAAGCTCACGTGCAAGCCGTGCGTGCCGACCAGGCAGAAGAACGCCGTCAGGAATCCACTGCGCTGCGGACCCGCGCCTTCATGGATCAGGTGGGCGAATTCAGTCAGTTCGAGCGCCAGAAAGCCAAGGCCGAACAGTCCGGTAATGCCCAGCCACAGCATCGTGCTGCCCAGGCGCTTGCGCTGCGATTCGAGCATGGCGAAGCCATAGGTAATCGACGACAACAGCAGCAAGGCGGTATTGGTCGCCACCAGCGGCAGGTCGAACAGCTCGGCGCCGGTCGGACCGCCCGCGTAATTGCGCCCCAGCACCGCATAGGCAGCGAACAGGCACGCAAAGATCAGGCAGTCGCTCATCAGGTAGATCCAGAACCCGAGCAGGGTGCCGTTTTCCGGATGATGCTCGCGCACGTAAAAGCGCGCGCTGGTATCGCTCAGGGCGTCAACAGTGTTTGCGGTAATTTCAGACATAGCTTTCCAACATGCGGGTACGGGCATTCTCAGTGCGGACCACCTCGTCCGCCGGGATGTGGTAATCGCGTTTGTAATTGAAGGTATGGACAATGACGGCAGCCAGCGTCGCGGCAAAACCAAGGCCGGCCACCAGCCACATCTGCCAGATCAATGCGAAGCCGACGACCGTGCTGAGGGCGGCGATCACGAAGCCGGCTGCCGTGTTCTTCGGCATGTGAATCGGGACGAAGCCTTGCTGCGGACGGATATAGCCCTGCTTCTTCATGTCGGTCCAGGCATCCTTGTCATAGACACGCGGCGTGAACGCAAAGTTGTAGTCCGGCGGTGGCGAAGACGTAGACCATTCCAGTGTGCGGCCGTTCCACGGGTCGCCGGTGACATCGCGCAGCTCGTGGCGGCGCTTGAAGCTGACGTAGAACTGCACCAGCATCGAACCAATGCCCAGCGCGATCAGCACCGCGCCGAGCGCCGCGATCTGGAACCAGATCTGCAGCGACGGATCGTCGAAGTGGCTCATGCGGCGGGTCACACCCATCAGGCCGAGCACGTACAGCGGCATGAAGGCGAGGTAGAAGCCGACCACCCAGAACCAGAACGAGCACTTGCCCCAGAAGACGTCGAGCTTGTAGCCGAAGGCTTTCGGGAACCAGTAGTTGATCGCGGCAAAAATGCCGAACACCACGCCGCCGATGATCACGTTATGGAAGTGCGCGATCAAAAACAGGCTGTTGTGCAGCACGAAGTCGGCCGGCGGCACCGCCAGCAGCACGCCCGTCATGCCGCCGATGACGAAGGTGATCATGAAGGCGACGGTCCACATCATCGGCAGCTCGAAGCGGATGCGGCCGCGGTACATGGTGAACAGCCAGTTGAAGATCTTCGCGCCGGTCGGAATCGAGATGATCATCGTCGTGATGCCGAAGAACGAGTTCACGCTCGCGCCCGAGCCCATGGTGAAGAAGTGGTGCAGCCAGACGAGATACGACAGAATGGTGATGACCGCCGTCGCGTACACCATCGAGGTGTAGCCGAACAGGCGCTTGCCGGTAAAGGTCGGCACCACTTCCGAGAAGATGCCGAACACCGGCAGCACCAGGATGTACACCTCCGGGTGGCCCCAGATCCAGATCAGGTTCACGTACAACATGGAGTTGCCGCCCAGGTCGTTCGTGAAGAAGTTCAGGCCGAACATGCGGTCCACCGACAGCATTGCCAGCACGGCGGTCAGCACCGGGAAGGTAACGACGATCAGCACGTTGGTGCACAGCGCGGTCCAGGTGAATACCGGCATCTTCATCAGGTTCATGCCGGGCGCGCGCATCTTGACGATGGTCGCGATCAGATTGACCCCCGACAGCAAGGTGCCCACGCCGGCAATCTGCAAGGCCCAGATGTAGTAATCGACGCCGACATCCGGGCTGTACAGGATGCCGGACAGCGGCGGATAGGCGAGCCAGCCGGTGCGTGCGAATTCGCCGACGAACAGCGATGCCATCACCAGCACGGCACCCGAGGTCGTCATCCAGAAGCTGAAGTTGTTCAGGAACGGGAAGGCCACGTCGCGCGCGCCGATCTGCAGCGGCACCACGTAGTTCATCAGGCCGGTCACGAACGGCATCGCAACGAAAAAGATCATGATCACGCCGTGGGCGGTGAAGATCTGGTCGTAGTGATGCGGCGGCAGGAAACCGGCGCTGTCGCCGAAGGCGACCGCCTGCTGGGCGCGCATCATGAGCGCATCGGCAAAGCCGCGCAGCAGCATCACCAGGCCCAGGATCATGTACATGATGCCGATTTTCTTGTGGTCGATGCTGGTGATCCAGTCGCGCCACAGGTGGCCCCACAGGCGGAAATAAGTCAGCGCGGCGAACGCCGCCACGCCGCCGATGGCGACCATGAGAAAGGTGCCAATCAGGATGGGTTCGTGAAACGGAATCGCATCCCAGCTCAGCCGGCCGAAGATGAGCTTCGTCAGATCAATGTGGTCTTGCATCGTTACTCTTTATGGATTTTTGGAAATCGGGGCGGACGATTCGGCACCGGTCTGCGCGACGGCGGCTGTGACGCGCTTGCTGTCGGCCGCCATCATCTCGTCCATGCAGGTCGCGCCGGGCGCGACGCAGCGATTGACGATCGCGTGGTACAGGTCGGACTCGACCTTGCCGTAGCGGCGCACCGGTTCGCGCTCGCTGGGCTTTTCCAGCGCCAGGTAGTCGGTGCGCTTGAACTCGCCGCCGGCCCTGGCCTTCTGCACCCAGCTCTCGAAGTCGGCATTACTCATGCCGTAGTACTTGAAGCGCATGTGGGAAAACCCGGCACCGCTGTAATTGGCCGAAAAGCCTTCATATGCGCCGGGCTTGTTAATCACGGCATTCAAGGTCGTATCCATGCCCGGCATCGCGTAGATCTGGCCGGCCAGCGCGGGGATATAGAACGAATTCATCACGTTCGACGCGGTGATCTTGAAGCGCACCGGCACGTCCACCGGCGTGGCCAGTTCGTTGACGGTGGCAATGCCCTGCTCCGGATAGATGAACAACCACTTCCAGTCGAGCGCCACCACCTGCACCACCAGCGGCTTGGTATCGGGGGAAATCGGGCGATGGGCGTCGATGCGCTGCAGCGGACGGTACGGGTCCAGCAGATGGGTGCTGATCCAGGTCAGCAAACCCAGGGCGATGATGATTAGGAGCGGCGCGCCCCAGATGACCAGCTCCAGCTTGGTCGAGTGATCCCATTCGGGATCGTATTTTGCCGCCGCGTTGTTTTTGCGGTAACGCCAGGCGAAAAGCACGATCAAGGCGATCACCGGCACGATGATCAGCAACATCAGCAGCGTGGAGACAAGGACCAGGTTGGCCTGCTGAACAGCGATATCGCCGGATGGATTCATCACGACGGTATCGCAGCCAGCCAGCAACACCAGGGGCGAGAGCGGCGCTAGGCGACGGGCGTTTAACAGATGCATGAATGAAAGTAAAGGATACAGATCAAGATTATGCTAATCTAACCTCGCAAGCGGGCATTGGCGATTGGACATTTTGTCCTCCCCCTTTCCGGGAAGCCTCAAAAAGACCTGCCAATATCCAATTTGAGGAGCGACGAATGTCCAGTACCAGCATGCATGGCGGGACGCTGCCCGCCCATTTACGTTCGGCCGCACGCGATGCCGGCAACGCCGATCATTCCAACATTGCGCCGGGCGAAATCGCCGTCGGCGTGGTCATCGGCCGCGCCTCCGAATATTTCGACTTCTTTGTGTATGCCATCGCCTCGGTGCTGGTGTTTCCATCCGTGTTCTTCCCCTTCGAGCAGCGACTCGAGGGAACGCTGTACGCATTCACGATCTTCTCCTTTGCCTTTATCGCCCGGCCATTCGGCACCGTCGCCTTCATGGCCATCCAGCGCCGCTTCAGCCGGGAGCTGAAACTGATGCTCGCGCTCCTGCTGCTGGGCGCATCCACCGCCGGCATCGCCTTCTTGCCGACCTACGCTCATCTGGGGTCGGCAGCGATCGTGCTGCTGGCGATCCTGCGCATCGGTCAGGGCATCGCGCTGGGCGGCTCATGGGATGGCTTGCCGTCGCTGCTGGCGCTGAGCGCGCCAAAACGCCGCCGCGGCTGGTACGCGATGCTGGGGCAACTGGGCGCACCGGTCGGCTTCATCGTCGCGGCCGGATTGTTCTGGTTCCTGCTGTCGGCGCTGTCCAGCGCGGACTTCCTGGAATGGGGCTGGCGCTATCCGTTCTACGTCGCATTCGCCATCAACGTCGTCGCGCTGTTTGCCCGCCTGCGCCTGGTATCCACCGACGAATATGCGCGCCTGCTCGACGAGCGCGAGCTGGAACCGACCAACGCGCTGAAAATGGTCTGCTCGCAAGGACGCAATGTGCTGATCGGCGCGCTCGCGGCGCTGGCGAGCTATGCGCTGTTCCACCTCGTGACAGTTTTCCCGCTGTCCTGGATCACGCTATATTCGTCGCGCTCGATCAGCGACTTCCTGGCGATCCAGATGATCGGCGCCGCACTGGCGGCGGCCGGCGTGGTCGCCTCCGGCCTGATCGCCGACCGCTTCGGCCGGCGCACCACGCTGGGCACCCTCGCCGCCCTGATTGCGCTGTTCAGCGGCGTGGTACCGATGCTCATGGATGGCGGCGATCTGGGCCAGACCGTTTTCATCCTGGTCGGCTTCGCCCTGCTCGGCCTGTCTTATGGCCAGGCTTCTGGCGCTGTGACGGCCAACTTCCTGCGCAAATACCGCTACACCGGCGCCGCCCTGACCTCCGATCTGGCATGGCTGGTCGGCGCCGGCTTTGCGCCGCTGGTCGCGCTCGGCCTGTCGGCGCATTTCGGACTGGCGTATGTTGGCCTGTATCTGCTGTCGGGCGCAGTCGGCTCGCTGGCGGCATTGAGCCTCAATCGCGCGCTGGAAATCAGGGATTGACCAGCTGTCGCAAGCAGCAAAAACACGAAGGGTTGCAGGCCTTCGCCTGCAACCCTTTTTTCATGCGACGTCAGGAAGCCGCACTCCGCACTTGCATTGGCACGCGAGCGAGTTACTGGCCTGGCAATTGCGCGATGGCCAGCTTGAGCGCATCAAAGCAGGCGGGATCAAGCGCCGTGCCGACTGTTTGCGCCATCATTTCAAGCGTCTGCGGGATGGGAATGGCGCCGCGGTAAGGGCGCGCGGCCGTGATGGCGTCAAAGATATCGGCCGTGGTAATGATGCGGGTTTCAATGCCGATTTCCTCCGCCGTCAGGCCGCGCGGGTAGCCGCCGCCATCGAGCCGTTCATGATGGGCGCCGGCGACGCGGGCCAATTCTGAAAAGGCGCTAATGCGCGACAGGATGGTTTCGGTGTAAGTGGCGTGCAGCTTCACCGCATTCCACTCCTCCCTGTCGAGCTTGCCCGCCTTGTCGAGCACGCTGTTGCTCACACCCAGCTTGCGGACGTCGTGCAGCAGCGCGCCGCGCCTGAGCCAGCGACGGCGCTCGCATGACAGGCCGAGCGTTTCAGCGATCATGTCGGCATACAATGCCACGCGCGCGCTATGCCCGCTCGTATAAGGACTCTTCGAGTCCACCACCTGGCCAAAAGCCGCAGCGATATCGTCCAGATAGTCGTCATCCAGCGGCACCTCGTGGCCCGCCGGTTCCAGCGCCTGCACAGCCCGGTCGACCTCTTCCGACGCCAGCATGCGCCAGAAGGACTCCGCCTGCGCTACCTCCTCAAAGGATTGCACCAGACGCGGATCGAACCAGCGCCCCGCACGCGCGCGTACCTCGTCCAGAGCCGCCTGCCGGCCGCCGGCGGTATGAAAAACGTCGATCACCTGGGCCAGCAGCGCGATGCGGGCATAGACAGGGATAGCCTCTCCCGCCAGGCCTTCCGGCTTGCCTTTGCCATTGAAATGTTCATCGAGACTGTAGATGCCGCGCGCCACGCCGTCGGGAAAGCGCAGCAGCCGCGCGATCTCCGCACCGCGCTGGCAGCGCGTGGCAATCAGGTCATGCGCAATTTCGCTGCCGTCGCGCAGGATCGTCAGCACGCTGCGAAAGCGTTCGGCCAGCCCCGCCTTGAGGCCGGTGTGCGTGAGCACAAACGACAGCACTTGCGGCAGGCTATCGCCCACCGTCTTGAAATCGCGCTTGAAATGCAGGTCATCCGTGAGATACAACTCGCAGATACGGGCTGCGTTGCTGCTGCAGCCGAGGTCCTTGAGCAGCAGCGTGTAATACAGTTCCCACAACTGCTCCTCGGACAGCCCTGCGCTGCGCCCGATATGCATCCCGATCCAGCAACAGCGCACACAATGCCCGGGCGGCTGGCCTTCGGTAATATCGAGCGCATAACTGAGCGCACCAATGAGCTCCGAAAGCTGGAGGGCGGCGCTTGGTGGAGAAGATGGCTGTGCGCGGTATGAAGAATTCATGAAGGGGGAGATTTTTTCCTACGAGCAACAAATTGATTGTATGCGATTTGCAGGAAAACGCCGCAGCCCTCCACTACGCCAGGCAATAAACACAAAGTAACTGTCGCAAAAAAGAAAAAGGGGCTGCACTTGAGTGCAACCCCTTGATTTGTTTGGTGGGCCTCCCGTGAGTCGAACACGGCACCAACGGATTATGAGTCCGCTGCTCTAACCAAGCATGAGCTAGAGGCCCGGTAAACTTTCAATATCCGTCCCTGTTTTTTTACGTCAATGGGTCAGATTAAGGGTCAAAGATTATAACGCACGCGACATTCTTTTCTCCCGCATTCCAAGTGGAGTTCCGGTGCAGCCCATGATTTTTGGCCCTCGTCAAATCTTTCACTGACAATCGAGCCGGTTTCGCACTCCAGCGAATCCACAATAGCCTTTGCTGGTTTTCAAGACCTGTGCCTTAAAATCACTTGGCCACACGATAATTTAAATAGAATCAGGCAACAATGTGGAAGGTGGCAGGACCGGATACAGCGTACGGGATTCCCGACCTTGTCAAAGACTTTCGCCAACAAGGCAGACGCCATCCGTTGGGGCAAGGAAAAGGAGGTCGAACTGGAGCGAGGCAGCTTCATCTGCCCTCCCAAGGTGGAACGTACCGCCCTGCTCGACTTTCTACAGCGGTAGGCTCGCGCAACCCGGCGGCAATCGTCGGCGGCAACCGAAGTTGCTCAACTTCATTACTTGTCGAGGATTGAGCAGGCCTTTTGTCCGTGCTTAGCTCAACTTCAAGATCTATTCGGTGTGCTTTCCTCTTATGCTTATCAAGGCGATCGCCCCGGATGCCGCAGTAGCAGATTGGGCATCGCACCATCTCCGGCTTTGCCCCAATAAAATGTGCATTAAGTAGCGGTGCTTGGTCAGTTCTGCGCGAGGTAGCGGGCGCCGAGTCGCGCGGCCGAACCACCTGTTGCTGCTCTGTTCGGCTCACATTTTTTTCCGTTGATTGCTTCTGAGAATTAGCCTTTGCGGGCTGTGTATCTACCTCATGCACCTTTCTTAAATGCTTTTGTAGATGTCTTACAGAAGCATGGCAATACTGACATCGGACGACGACTTTGGCTTTGGCTTTGACACCAACAACTCGGTATATTGAATCCGGCGATCCGCGGCCGGCCCCGATCTCATCCAGGAGGCCCCAACCCCCGCATTTATAGCAATTTTGGTTCTCGCCCCCGCAACTACAAGGTCGTGACATCGCCGACTCCTCTTGCGCATGCTGTTGCAATTGTTGCAATTAAGGCTTTTGGCTGCTTTGCTTTTGCTCAGGTTCCACGCTTTGAACGTCCGAGACCGGACGGCGTTCTCGCTTAATCAACGCCAAGAGCCCTGAGAATGCAATCAGATGCTTTACTGCCTACCTAGTCGAGATGCGGCATCCCGATTCTTGTGCCAGCTCATGGACTTTTGCCGCGTGTCGACTCATTCTCACAAAAACACGCTACCTAAGCTGACATTTCGATCCATGCCGACGCTTTGCACATACGTAATGACGGTTGACTCAGGGCTCGCCCCGAATCCATATTGGGACTGGTGCACCCTCGCCGTCTGCACTCCAAACCGCCAGAGCGCGCGTCTTAGTGCTGGCGACTGGATCGCAGGCGTTTTAAAAGACCACGATCAGTGGCGCCTGGTGTACACGATGCGCGTTGCCGAGCGAATTCACATGGACGCGTATTTTAGAGACGAGCGCTTTGTCAAAAAGAAACCCGACTTGCGCGGCACGTGGCAGCAGCGGTGCGGAGACAACTTCTACAGCCTCAATCCAGACGGGATATGGGTTCAGCACAAGAATGTCTTCCACATTGGGAAGGAATTCCTCAAGAAGGACACGCGTCGTCCACACGTGTTTGTGTCTTCTGACTACTGGTATTTTGGGCGAAACGCGCCTTTGGTCCCGATCGAGTTTCACTCGATGCTCGGTGGCCGCGGTATCCGGGTTTCGCATCCACCACAGCTTGTTCAGAAATTTCTCTTATGGGTGCAATCCGGATATTCACCCGGCATTCATGGACTACCAACCCACAATCCAGAAATAGAAGACGTGCCAACGGCGGCGCCTTCAACACATACCTGCGGGGTAAGGCGAGCGGCCCCAGCGACAAAGTCTGGCGACGATGGCGTGGGCAATTCGGCATATAAGCGCCCCTCCTGCCGCCAGTAAATTAACCCATATGCTGTCCGCAATGCAATTAAGCACGCATGGTATCTGTATGGATTGCCCTCCGAATATCTTTGCAACCCCGGATCGCGCAATCGACTCTAAACGGTCCTTGCCAGTTTCAGTAAGCCGACGTTCAGCTATCGCCGCTTAGGACAAAGGTGGCTACTAAACCGGGGCGATTCAGTGTCTGTTTGAATGATGCCCTAGGAGCCAGATCACGATAATAGCGACAGTCACAACCCCGGGATAGACATGGCGACATTTATCGTAGCGAGTGGCTACGATAATGTCCCCGATAGCAATTGAGATTGAATGACATCGGGCTGCAGATCCGGATCTTCGTTGATAATGCACTTTCTAGGCAGCGACAAGAATCTGGTAAGCCGTGCACACCACGGATAACTCGCGCAAGGCGAATTCCCGTTTGTGTCCCTTACGCGTAGGCTAATGTGCGTATCTCCCAGCACGCCCTCGATCACCGAATTGTCATGCAGCGTGACAATCGTCGATCCGGGGCGTTCGAGATGGCGTCAAATGGAATTTCCACTGTACCGTCAGTGAGCGATTTATCGATCTGTCGGTAATACGAATATTCAGATGGCCGTGACAGGATTTGAGAAACCGCAACCACTTCTCATTAAGAGCGCCTAGATTCTAGGTTACTCTTCCTCGACTTTTAGTGGCATTACGTCACGTTAAACGTATGGAGCGCATATCCATACGGAAATGCATTCTTGCCGAGTTGTGCTTCGTCGGGGGCGCAAAATTTCAAGTAGCTATCCAATGGAGCTATTGCATGATGAAGGCAATAAAAAGCACCTTCGGACCTACGTTTCACCACTATATTTTTGCCTTTTTGGTAGCGACACTGGGGCTCGTTGCATGTGGTGGCGGAGGTGGTAGCTCGGCAGATACGGGAAGCAACGACATAGCCACCAACAATCCTGGATCTCCCAGTGCGGGTGGCATCAGTGAACAAACTACGCCTGTTCGAATTACTACAATGTCTACCGATGCCACCCTTGACCCGGCATTGCCAGCATCCATTGCGAAAGCAGTGACCAAAGTGGTGAGTCCAGTCGGTGAGGGTATCCCCAGTTCTACACTACCAATGTTGACGGCAGATAGTAATGGTGACTCGATGGTGTTTGCCATGGATGCCCAGGGCAATGTGCTATTGGCCGCTCGAACAAGGGATGCCAACACGGTTTTGAGCATTGAGTCTACTGCGATCTCTTTGGCAAGGCTGGCGATTGGCGTATTGCCGGACACAGTCAATGCAAGTCAAATAAACGAAGACATACGTGCCACCCCTTCTTTCAAGGACCTCGCATCAGCTATTGCCATTGCGCTGGAGAGCACAACGCCGCCTGCCTCGAACGCAGCTGTCCTTGACGCGATAACTGAAGTCCTTGTCCAGTTGAGGCCGTCTCTCGTTCAACGCTTGGAGGCGGCGCAAGCTTCATCCGCAACAACCCAGCTAGCCGCGGTAATGGTGTCGCCATCCGTAACATCGCCATTTCCCTTTGGGTTAAATGGCAGCAGTATTGATCAAGTAGAGGTTACGAATGACAGTTATTTGGTGAGCAATAAATCCCTTATAGCATGGAGCTTAACAAGTAGCGCAGCAAGCCAGCCTATTTTGCTCGAAGGTACGCAAACCTCTAGCCGACTTACCGGTTCCCCTAAAACCGTTACTCTTCCCAATAATGGGGGCAATGGCTTCAACTTAACGATCGAGCAGAATGAAGTCAGCTCACGCGCAACCATCATGACAATTGCATCTGATCTCATTTCGTTAGCGGCTGGTAATGTGGTTTCTTCGGATAAGGTAGCGAAATGCACCACAACCATTGCTAAAAAGTTTCTTTTACCCAAAGATATGGACCCAATTCTCAGTTCACCTAGCCTGTCCACCTTTACAAGCTACATTAGGAAGGTGGTTACGTTCGGCAACATCCAAAGCGCACTCAATGACTGCACGGATTTAGGAAATACGAAAAATGTGAACGAGACATTCGTCAATGGACTGACGGGCATTGTAGTTAATTTTTTTGATACGAAAAAGAAGGCTAATGATTTCGGCATCATGTTCGAGATTATTCAGTTTCGCACAGCCATAGGCTTGCCCGCACAAACAGTGGGAGTTTGTGAAAGCAGTAGTTCAGGCGGAGTAAGGATTGTCAACTGCGCCCGTAAATTCATGTTCGATCCAGAGCCGACTATCACTGTTGGGCAAACCACGACGCCGAATCTGGTTGCGCTCGATGCTAGCGACCAAAAAACGGCACGACCAGCGAATCTTCAGTTTTCATCCAATAATCCAGACATTGTGACCGTGGATGAAAAAACGGGCGCAGTCACGGCAGTAAAATCTGGCACGGCGCTCATCAAGATTCTCGATGTATCCACCGGCGTATCAAGCCTCGCTTCTGTGACGGTACAGTTTTCCTCCATCATTTCAGCGCAAGTCACGTTCACGCCGGAGACGCGTGCGAATGTGCCGGGAGTGAGTATCGGTATTCGCTACGGTTGTGACAGTAACTGCCCTGGAAATGTCAGGATCTACAAGGTCGAGGCTGCAATTACCTGTCAAGTGACTGAACGGTCGGATGCAGACGGCTCAATGCGCGTGGTTTCAAACGATGTGCTCGCCTTCGGGCGTGACATCGCGCCGCCGTTATCGCTTGGCATCCTTGGCAAAATCGGTTCGCGTCAAGCGAACGACTTTACCAAAGTGGGCGATGACTGGTTTATACCTGGGATCAGAAGTACAGGCCGTGTTACTGCAGTCTCGTGCAACGACTCCTCGAACCTCGGCAATACCTTCAACTATGTGGATGCGAATGGCGCGACCACGAGCTTGAACTTCGTGGTGAAGGGCGGCAGCTACAGCACTGGCTTTTAACGCGTACTGAAGGAGCTATTTGCGGGGAAATGCAAACGCAGGATGACGCAGGATGTCTCGTTCATCGCACATGTTCCAGCACCATTTCGCATCAACAGAGAAGCGATCATGAATAGTTGCTGCAGACGAGACTTCTTGCGACGATTGGCCCTCGTATTGGTAGCGGGACGATTCGGACAAGCTTTTGCCAACGAGGATGACGATGCCGGCAAAAAAAGCGGTCGAAATTCTGACATCATCTTGGTCGTGTTCTCAGCGAAGGATTGCGGTTTCTGCATGAGATGGAAAGGATCGCTTGGCGGACGCGGCGATCTTGAGCGATGGCCTGATAAAGAACAGATCCGCTATTACATCGTCGAAAAAGACACCCTTGCCCTCCCATTTTTGCCCGAGCATTTTCCGGCGGATCTGGACTGGTTGTGGCGCCGTCTCGAACGAAAAAACGCCAAGTTGGGCGTGCCCTCTTTTCGCATCTTTGTCGACCGCAAGCGTATCGCCAACGAATATGGCTACTCCAGCTGGGATACCAAAATCTTCCCACTATTGAAGGAGTTAGTCGATAAAAAGAAAAAAGGTGATCCGATTTAGGAAATACGGACCAGTCGAGGGGCCATTTTTTCTGCAAACTTGCTCGTTCGCAATCCAGCAACACGCGTCCATGAGCACTGGAATAGGAGGGGAACACGCCTATCTGGCAATTCTCGATACGTCCGGCGGTGCCCCTATACCGGTGTTGCACGACGGCCGAGCATCGGCCCTTCTTCAGAAAACCGATTTCGTCCGCCATGAGCACGCCGTCTTCATCGCACAGTGTCTGGGCAATGTAATCGACCAGATTATTACGCGGCCCGGCGCAATCCCACCGTGCCCGGTCCAGCAAATGTTGCACCCTGTAGGGTGACAGGTGATTCGACACATTGGCAAGCTGCCAGCCGTTCTTGCACTGCACCAGCCTGAGCAGGCCAATCAGATAATCCCGTGCCCGCTCCTGCATCTCGCGCAGTTTGAAGCGGCGTCCGATATAGGCAAACAGGTCAATCAGCTCCTCGACCCACGACGGGATGTCAATGGAGTATGGGGGAAGCTATCTAAGACGCTGGCCGGCTCGGTAGTGCGTTGGCGACAAACGCTTAATGGGGTCGAAGCGAGCCTTATACTCGTCCACCTCCCACATCCACGCCTCTACGATCCTGTATTGCGGGTCATACAGGATCCAGATCAGACGGTCCCAATCGTAGTTGGTTGCTTTGGGCACCATCGTCACAAAGCTTCCTGGCTTTCCACTTGGTCTGTTGCCTTTGATCTGGTAGCGCTTCCCCTCGAACCTGAAGTCATACCCACGCTGTACCGCGGTCGCGCCTTGCATGCAAACGGAATACTGCTCAATCGACATCCCAACTAGGCGAGCCGCATCATACTCGGACAACGTAGCGGTGATCATGGGAGCGTTTCCGAAAGCTCGTTCCCACGCGATAGCTGTCTCGACAAGTTGCTGACGTAAGTGCTCCACTCTGCTCGCGCAATTCAGGCGGGTTGATCCACGAACTTCTTTTCACGCCATAGCGCGGTCACAACATGCATTTGCTGATTGTAGTCTGTAGCCTTTCCATTCATCACTCGGCGCCACAACTCCATAGGTCGCATTGCAAGGGTTTCATCAATATGCAAGAGCGCCAGCCCCTCTTTCGCATATATCGCGTTCTTGTTTGACGTGGTGTACTGCCCTGGGCTGATGCCCTTGATGAGCCCGGCACCGGCAAGTCCAAGGAAAGTAGATTTTGGACAAGGCTTCTCGGCAGAGGAAGGTGTACCGCAAAATTCATGGGCTGCTATATCCCATGCTTCAGCTGGTGACGTGTTATTCGCTGCTAAAGTTGCAGCCTTTAACGCAGCTTTTTGATACTGCGTCAGTTTCCGGTAGTGGGTCATCGAATTCTCCTTGATCCTGTTGAAAACAGTACCCCTTTAGCAAAGAGAAGTGCTGATCTAGCTCCAGAATAATGTTTACCGTCTGCCAAAAAGGCGATGTGAGCATAGTGTACGTCCAACAGGATGCCAAATTTCAACTCAACTCATGAAAGGAAGGCCTCATGGCAAATCGTACTTACGCGGCCCCCAACAATCCGAACTGGCCGAGCCGCACCGGCGGAACATCCGGTAAGCACCGCGGAAACAAACCACCGAGCAAGTAATAACGGTAGTTTCGTGGCAAGCTCCATCAAGGATATGGGGCTTGCCATACACGTCTTGAGGCAAAGTGCAATGTACAGCAGCCATTCAAGCGGCAACTATCGCTAAAGGGTGAATTTCTGCTTATGGCCGCACCGCGCCGCGTCGTCGCTACTTAACCTCGCCTGCTTTATGTCAGGTTGCAGACCATCATTGTTCGATAGTGACCACGTGCAGTCGCCCCAAAGCCGAAGTCGCCCGTTCCAGAAAGCTGACATCCAACGCTAAGCTAAACGCGGTTCCTAAGACATGCCTTGCCTTGATAATAATCGCATCCTCTCGCTTCATCCGTTAAAGAACATCAGCGCTATCAAACCAAGAGAGATTGCGATATGCCATTTATCAAATGTGCGCATCTTTGATGGCGCTACGGTAGTACCGCATGCGCTCCGCCAGTTCGGCTTCGATCTGATCGAGGGCTCGCACTTCGGGGAACCCGGAGACGGCGCGATCTTCATTGATGTCCCGCAGAACGTCTTCTGGAACGAGGTCGTCTGCGAGGTAAGCGACGTCCTGAATAAAACTGGTCAAGTCAACCGCATCATAATCTTCGTCCACGGCTTCGAAAGCAGCTGCGAGCAGATTCAGGTGCGCGAGCGTAGGTAGGCCGGATTCCTGCCTCACCCCCATCGGATTCTGAAGCAGGCTTTCAACCAGCTGGGATGCTTTTCGCGGCGAGACGCCGGGAAGCCATGCAATCTCTGCGCTCAACCTGGTGCGCGGGTTCGTCAGGTCAGATCGCGCCTTCTGGCAAACATCGGAATCCAGTTCCAGCGACTTCTCTTCCGCCAACTCGACGATGCGCTTACGGTTGTCGCGTATCGTCACGCTCAAAACCGCGAACGCCGATTGATGCAGCGGGGTTGTGGTGAGGCGGGGAGCCAGTTGGCCCGGAATCGGTAGCGGCGCTGACGCAGTTAGTGCCTGTTCGACAGGCATCGCAGGCGACGGAATGTTCTTGATTATTAATGGGCACATGGTGCGGCTGGGAGCATATCGACACGCTTGCATTCTTCGGCAAAGCGACGCCATGTCAGGAGATTCTCCGCTTGATCGCGTGCGGTGCGTGTAGACACCCGGCCATCCAGATAATCGGCGTGCTTCTGAAAATGTTCATTGAACCGCTGGCCAAGCTCGTCCCCAACGAGGTCGGAATCTTGGAGGTTGAGGCGCCGCATCCAGCCGTTGATGGCGCTGGCGAAGTTCATCACTTGTTGTTTTGAGAAGCCCCGTGTAGTTTGGACGTTGGCAGCATGGGCTTTGAGTTGGCCGTAAGTAGTTTGGAAACCTGTCGTCTGAGTCGTCATGTTGTCTGATGCGGTAGGTAATAACGGTCTCGTTAGCTGCCAAATAACGGGGAACCGTACAAAAACCGCTTCAAATCACGGCTCCGTCAACATTCCTTCATTGTAACTTGGTTGACAAAATGCAAGACAAATGCCGTTAGTCCGTTCCTGCGTCCACTTGGGATGCTACAGAGGCTTGGACGAAGAAATAGTCGTCCTGCCACCGTATAGCTCATGCCACGCAAAATGAACGACCTTGAATTAAACTCGGCAAGGGATGAAAGCCGCCCGGCATGTAGCTAAGACTTCGGCTGCCAATCTGCCCATAACGAAAATTTCAGCGCTAGGTGCTTGCTAATTCGCCTGGAGCTCAATCTACGCAAATTTGTTTTCATGCTTCAGAAATACGAACTCGCCAACTTAGTGCCGCTGCTCGAAACAATCCGAAGAAGTGACAGGTATTCCGGTATGGACGGTGTAAATGTTCTTACAAACGCGGCTTTTGGCAACGATTACAACAAGGGCGAAGTGGTGCGCGAGCTACACCGTGCAAACGTCGCCGGTTCAAAGAATGACCGGTATTTCGCGCCTGACTTTTCGCATTCAAAGCAGGGATTTTCCTTTGGGCTAAATCCCTATACCGATTGGTCCTTGGCCCAACTAGAAGGACGGCCAACACACTACTACCTGTTTCTTGGACTGGACTGGTATTCCATCTCTGGATTAGGCAATACCAACCGGTGGTTTGAATATCTACGGAACCCCTTCGACGGTCCATACGACAAGGAAAATCCCTACGATAAATATTGGCACAACCTTTGGGCTTGGATAATGCGACGTTTTCGAGTCAGCGCATCAGGAGTCATGGCTTGGGACACTCCGATCGCTGAGGCGGATGCTGCGAAATTCGTTCGCACTGACGGCGGCGCATTTATCTTCCACAATCGCATTCCATATCTACGCCCCGCCGGTGAGGAAAGCGCTGGGTCGGATTGGTATGAAATGGAATGGAAGAAAGATTCAGTACGGCGTGATGCAACCGAAGATTTGCGATTGCTTCGCAAACTCGCCGAAGACAAAATCATTGCATTTTGCACCTGCACCGACTCTGTGAAAGCGCTGCGCGCTGCCGGCTATTTGCAGGATCAGATCATTTCGTGGCGAGCACATCCCTCACGAGTCTTTCATCCATCTGTTTTCAGCAAAAAGGATTTATGGTTCAAAGGGCGAAACCACTTCAAAGTGGATGCCTAGTTGCGCATCTAAGATCTAGTGCATCCGCACAACTCGTTGAATAGATCCCGATTTCGCAGGCACTTCTGGGCCTTGCATGGACTGCCCCGCATCCCATAGAAACTTCTGGCCTAGCCCAGCATAAAGGCGCCCGTCAAGATGAGTACCAATAGGAAGACGTACAGAGGGAGGTCGTGAAGTGTTGCAAGTGATGGATGAATAGCTCCGAGCACCTTAGAACCTGTTCAGTGTCTCCGTAATAACAATGACAGGAAGGCGAGCGCTACGAGTTGGGCGCTGGTTTCCAGTTTGCGCTCGCAGTTCTTCCACAGCCGTCGGCATTTCTCTAACCAGGCGAACGAACGCTCAACGACCCAACGTTTGGGAAGCACGGCAAAGTGATGCAGCTCGCTGCGCTTGACCACCTCGATTTTTGCGCCGAGGATTTGCCAGACCAACTCTTCATAGCGTGCGCCAGTATAAGCACCGTCCACGAGCACGGTTTTCACCTCACACAGCGTTTCGTCATTGAGCAACAACATCAACAGGGCGCCATTGCGGTCGGTCACGTCGGCGGTCGTCACTTCGATCGCATGCGGTAGTCCCTGCGTATCCACCGCCAGATGTCGCTTGATACCCGATACCTTCTTGCCCGCGTCATAGCCTTTGGCCCGCGCTGTATCCGTGTTCTTCACGCTTTGCGCGTCGACGATGCAAAAGCTCGTCTTTGCGGTGCGTCCATTCTCGATACGCTCGCGCCTGACCAGATTTTTTTAAAGCTTGCTCAAACAGGCTCGTCCCATCCGCCGCTGTACTGATCGTCCAGTGATCGAAGTAGTAGCGCACGATATTCCAGCCCGGGAAATCGCCCGGAATTGCACGCCAGGTACTTCCATTCTTTAGCAAATACAGGATCGCGCAGAAAACATCGTATAAATCCACCTTCCGTGGCGCTGTCCGGTGCTTCGCCCCCTCCAGCATCAGCCGGATAACTTCAAATTGTTCCCGGCTGACGTCGCTCGGATAAACTTTTCGCTCCATACCAGCTGCTCCGCATTCAGTGCATCTCCAGCGTTTGATTCAAAGACACTGAACAGGTTCTTAGAACCTAGGCACGATTGCCCATTGCGGTGCAACCGAATAGTCGGGCTTTACTGTCCTGTTAATAAAGGTATTCCATGCCGTCTGCGCATTTGGCACACCCGAAGTCGCTGCTACTGCCAGCGCAGGCTGCATATTGGATGGATAACCCTCAGAGGACCAAGCCCAACCATCCATCTCTCCAACCGACCATGTATAGCCACTACCATTGTCCCTTTCCTTCTGCGTACGCCAGTCAGCTTGTGCTTGGCTGTTGCACGGCTGGCTCAGATACAAGGCGCCCGTACTGTTTTTCAGCGCAGTTCCGTCGCTGTTGCGCATAGTCGACTGATACACGTCTGCTAATGTGGTAAAAAGTGGTGACGTTGCACTTGGACGCACAGACAGCGAATATGCTGCGCCGTCAATCCAGCAGAAGCCCGTTGCGGTCATGCGGCCGACTGGAAAAGTTGCCTTCCACTTTAATAACGGTGTTGCATTGGTGAACCCAAGATCCGACAGATAACCCGCCGCCCAGGTGAAAAAGTCGTCCTGCCATGGTGAAAGGCCGGTTCCAGGGCCGGACGGCGTGGTGTAAGCTGTCGCACCTGATGCGTATTGACCGCTGCCATCAATCACGCCTAGTTTGTTCGCGCTTGCGGCATTGGTGTAGGTGGTGTTGTACCAGTTCAGGTTGTTGTTCACCCGGTCTACGAAATACTGTTTCATCGGATCGCTGTCCGGCGTAATGTATGCCGTCTGGCCGAGAGTGCGTAACGACCATGCCTGTCCCCGGATTTCATCTTGCTGGAGTGTCCCGCTTGCAAAATTGCGATAGTAGGGGTTGTACCGGATCATGATCCAGTTAGCCCAGAACTGCAGCTCTTCCAGGTAGTAGTAATCGCCAGTCGTCAGATAAGGAACATATGCGAGTGACGGCTGATGCGCACTATCCGGATTGTAGTTATATGGAGCTGTACTGCAATCTCCTCCGCATGCCGGGAATGCCTCGCTCTTGCCAGTCGCCGGATTGACCGTATCGCCGGGATTGCCAAGCAAAGTCATGTACGGATAGTCGGCGATCGAGACAGGACGGTTGGTATTTTTATCCCTATAGTGAATCGGCCAACTACCCGCTAGATCGCCTGTACCCAAGGTGACGGTCTTCGCCCGGCTATCCATACTGATCAAGTACATTGCCGTCCACTGGGGCAAAGGCCCGATGTCCGGACGCCCACCTGCCGTAGGCATCCCCGGATTGAGTATGCCCACACCCATCGGTCC
Source organism: Noviherbaspirillum autotrophicum (assembly GCF_000818395.1). Classification (GTDB taxonomy): domain Bacteria; phylum Pseudomonadota; class Gammaproteobacteria; order Burkholderiales; family Burkholderiaceae_D; genus Noviherbaspirillum; species Noviherbaspirillum autotrophicum. The sequence continues at coordinate 4,256,988 of NZ_JWJG01000028.1, forward strand.
GATGCTAGAAGATGTCCACTTGTTGTTTAAGTCAGCAAGGCCACTTTCGGAAATACGGACAGTCGGGTCATAGTTAGGCACAGCCTTGGATGCCATCAGGTAAGCGCCGTTATGGCTGAGATTCACTTGCGGCGCGGTACCCCACCAGAATTGCTTGTGCCAACGGGAGTGATGGAAGTGCGTCAGCGCCGACTTCGAATATGCCGTCTGGCCACCGACCAGAACCTGCGCATCGTAAGTGAAATTCTGTGGGCTCGGTTCATATGCCCAGTCATTTTCGATCGTCACATCGACGCGGGCCTTGTTGAGACCGGCATACGAGCGAATGGCAAAGCGTGCGGTCAAGTGAGGATGCGCGACGCCTTGCGCGTTCTTGAGCGGAGCCGAAACGAGCCATTCCCCAGCGATAGGTCCGGAAAGCCAGGTCGAATAGGTCGACTTCAAGAGCGAATCTGCCGATGCTGTGTACACCTGGCCACCGACAGTCAGGTTGACGCTTGCCGTGAAGCCGGCATTCAGTAGCGTCGTTGGAGTGGTGGCGGTAGCGGACGAGGCGGTAGCGCCTTTGACAAGTCGGATCGACTGGATTTGTCCTGCCGTAAGTTTGGGGGCGACGCCGGAGATGATGGCATGGCGCACCGAACCATCAGCATGTTTTGCCTTGACGTCGACTTGAAGCGCAATCGTCGAGCCATCGCTTAAGGTGCCTACTAGGGAATCTGTCGCGGCTACTGCGCCTTGCGCAAACACTTGGCCGAACGTGAACGGCACGTTGGTTTGTTCGACAGAGCTGCTGTTTTGGAGTTTGATGTCCGTGATCGCACTGCCGATCGGAGCAGGAGCAGGAGCAGGAGCAGGAGCAGGAGCAGGAGCAGGAGCAGGAGCAGGAGCAGGAGCAGGAGCAGGAGCAGGAGCAGGAG
>NZ_JWJG01000028.1:4257917-4479655 GCF_000818395.1 Noviherbaspirillum autotrophicum
CTGGCGCGCCTGCTGCGCGGCGAGATCCGCGTCGAAAGCGAGATCGGCGTCGGCAGCATCTTCACGCTGTACCTGCCGTACAGCCGCGAAGGGCTGGTGTGCTCCGACCTGTCGGTGCAGCCGCTCCTGCGGGTGGCGTACGGCAGCCGCGACGGGGAAGCGGCCGCGCCGCAGGTGGAGGCGATTGATGTCGTGCCCTCGCTGCCGGCCGTGCCGGTGGTAGCCGTGTCCGCCGATGCCGACGTGCCGGCCGACGACCGCGCGCTGGTGGCGCCGGGCGACCCCACCGTCCTGATCGTGGAAGACGACCAGCAGTATGCGAAGTCGCTGCTCAACCAGGCGCGCGAACACAACTTCAAGGGCATCGTCGCGCCGCAGCCGGAATCGGCGCTGGCCTTGACGCGCGACTACCTGCCGACGGCGATCCTGCTCGACATCGACCAGCCCGACGCCAATGGCTTGACCGTGCTGGAGCGCCTCAAGCGCGACCCGGCGACGCGCCACATCCCGGTATGCGTGATGTCCGGTCACGACGAGCGCGAACGCGTCTTGCGCCGCGGCGCCATCTCGTATCTGGACAAGCCGCTGAGCCCGGCGCGCCTGCAGGATGAATTCGCGCGCATCCAGCGCTTCAGCACCGGCGGCAAGCGGCGACTCCTGGTACTGGAAGACAATCCGGCGCAACGGCAAGCCATCGTCGACCTGATCGGCTTTGGCGACGTGCATATCGATGCGGTGGGCACCGGGCGCGAGGCGCTGGCGCTGCTGCAGACGGCGCATTTCGACTGCATGGTGCTCGACCTGACCCTGCCCGACATCAGCGGGTTCGATCTGCTCGAGCGGATCGGCGCCGAGCCGCGCCTGGCCGCATTGCCGATCGTGGTCTATACCGCCGCCGAGCTGTCCGGGCCGGATGTCGCGCGCGTGCAGCGCGTTGCCAAGAGCCTCGTCGTCAAGGATGCGCGCGCGCCGGAAAAGCTGCTGGCCGAAACCGCGCTATTCCTGCACCGCTCGCACGACAGCCTGCCGGAACCGCAGCGCCGCATGCTGGAAGAGGCGCAGGCGGCCGACACCGGGCTGGCCGGGCGCAAGGTGCTGGTGGTGGACGACGACTTGCGCAATATCTTTGCCCTGAGCTCGGCGCTGGAACGGCAGGACATGAAGGTGCTGTACGCGGAAAACGGCCGCAACGGCATCGAAGTGCTGCAGTCGGACCCGTCCATCGAGATCGTGCTGATGGATATCATGATGCCGGAGATGGATGGCTACGACACGATGCGCGCGATCCGCAGCATCCCGCAATTCAAGTCGCTGCCCATCATTACCCTGACCGCCAAGGCGATGAAGGGCGACCGCGACAAGTGCATCGCCGCCGGCGCCTCGGACTACATCACCAAGCCGGTCGATATCGGCCAGCTGCTGTCATTGCTGCGGGTGTGGCTGCATAAGAGCCAGTAAGCCCGGCCGCGCTCGTGCGTCGTCCCCGCGCAAGCGGGACGACGGCGATCGCCCGGCATCTCTTCCGATATTGAACTCCGGCAAGTTTTCCCAGACTAACACCACTCGACAGCTTCCGCCCGCCGTGCCCACAGCGCGGGCGGCATGGCAATCGTTCAATTCAACTGGGAAGATCAATGAAAGTAAGACATGTTTTCGCCGCGCTCCTGCTTGCCTGCAGCGTCGGCCAATCGGCGCTGGCACAGGAAGAGACAGCATCGGAGTCCAAGCCGGAAGCATCCGCGGCGCCGGCTTCAGCCGCGCAGGAGCGCAAGCCGCACTCCCACCGTTCGCACCGCACGCGCAAGCATGCTGCGAAAACATCAACCCAGGAACAGGAATCCGGCACGTCCGGCACATCGGGCACCGTCGCCGACGCGCCCGCCAAGGCGGAAAGCGCACCGGCCGAGAAGACCGAGCCAGTCAACGCCGCGCCGGAAAAGAGCGTGGCAGCGAGCCCGGAACAGCGCGCCGCCGTCAGCCCGCCGCCCGCCGGGAATGCGGCTGTGGAAAAGACGGCCGCGCCCGCCGCATCCGCGCAGGACGTGCAGCCGGTCAAGGCTGCCGCCGAGCCGGTGCCGCCCGGGGCGCAGCCGCAGCCGGGATGGCTCGACCACTTCCTGTACCAGATCAAGGCCACCGACGTGCTCCTTGCCCTGTTCGCCGGCTTGCTGGTGATGATCGCGCGCGCCCAGTCGCGCCGCCTGGAGCAGACCGCCCAAGCCACCAGCGACACTGCGCAGGCCGCGCAAAAGACGGCGCGCACCGCGGAAAATGCCCTGGTCGCAGGGCAGCGCTCCTTCATGTTCCTGCGCGAATTCAAGACGTTCCTGCATCTCGACGACGCCACCGGCCAGTACCGCTGGACGCTGCACCCGGTCTGGGAAAACAGCGGCAACACGCCGACCAAGGGATTGGAGATCACCACCACGTATCGCCTGCTCGATGAGCCGCTGCCGCCGAATTATGATTTTCCGAGCAAGCAGCAAGACATGGTGGCCGCCATTGCCGGGCCGCGTGCGCTGGTCGAAGGCGCGCCCGGCAGCATCAGCGCCGAAGAGCTGGCGGCGGTGCAGCAGGGAACAAAGTACTTCTACATCTGGGGCAAGGCCGAGTACCACGACATCTTCGACGGCACCGGCAAGCATGCCACCCGCTTCTGCAACCAGCTCATGCAGGTGATCGGCGACCCGTGCGCGCCGATTGGCGAGCACAACATGGTGCAGATGATGTTCGGCTTTCACGGCGAGAACAACAGCGCGGATTGACGTGGGTTGAAGTAGGCTGAAGCGGAAACGCCCGGGATCTTCCGGGCGTTTTTCATGCGCGGCGCGCTATTTGAAGGTGCGGGCCTTGAATTTTTTATCCAGGTACATCGCCTTGTCGGCTTGCTTGAGGAGCTCTTCCGCCTCCATGCCATGCTCGGGATAGAGCGCCGTGCCGATGCTGGTGCGCGTCTTCAGGGCGAAGCCGTCGACGTGGATCGGCTGCCGAATGGCGTGGCGGATCTTGTCTGCAACAAGCATCACGTCGTCCGCCGTGCGCACGTCCTCCAGCAGCACGACGAACTCGTCGCCGCCCAGCCGGGCGACCGTGTCTTCCTCGCGCACGCAATGCGTTATGCGCTGCGCGACTTCCTGCAGCAACACGTCGCCGGCCGCATGACCGAGACTGTCGTTGACTTGCTTGAAATCGTCGATGTCGAGGTAAAGCAGCGCGATGCGGCCTTGCTTGCGCTTGCAGCGCGCGAGCGCCGACGCCATCCGGTCCTGGAACAGGCGGCGATTCGGCAAGCCAGTCAATTCGTCGTGCCGCGCGGCGCGCAGCAGTTCAACGCTTAAGCGCTTGCGTTCCATCGCTGTCGCCACTTGCGCCGAGACGAACTGCAGCAACCCCTTTTCCTTGTCGGAGTACGTCGTTCCCGGCAAGCTTTTCAGAATCAGGGCGCCGATGGTCTCGTTTTGCGTGATGAGCGGCATCACCAGCCAGGCCCCGCCGGCCGGCATGCTAGTGTCGCCGCCGGGCGTGGCCAGCACGGCATCAGTCAGCAGCATGGGCTGTCCGCTGCAGATCACCTCGATGCAATACTGGCGCGTGGTTGGTTCCTGGATGATCGGCGAGTTGCCATACAAGTCCATTTGGTACGGGAAACCGAGCTGCTTGGTCTTGGGATCGCAGGTGGCGACGGCAAACCCGGCCAGCGGCACCAGGTTGGCGACGATCCGGTGAATTTCCCGGTACATGGCGCCCAGGTCGGTCGCTGCGTGCGCCGCTTCCGACACGGCATAGGTTGCGGCCTGCATTTCTTGCGCGTGCTTGCGTTCAGTGATGTCGCGCGCCACGCCGATGCGCAGCTGGTTTTCTGGCGACCAGCGCGCCGACCACATGACGTGCACCTGGCGGCCGTCTTTTCGGATATAGCGGTTTTCGAATCCGATTCGCGGCCGCCCGGCCATGACTTGCATGGCTTCGTTCCACGTGCGCGCGCGGTCTTCCGGCGCGACGAAATCAATCATGGATCTGCCGATCAACTCGTCCGGCGTGTAGCCGAAAATGCGTTCGCATGCCGCATTGACGTACACCACACGACCGTGAACATCGACCAGGAAGACTGCGTCGAGCAAGAGATCGGCGATATTGGGCAGCAGGGCATGCGCGTTGGGGTCCATATGTTAAGAATATCCCAATATCGCCGGGTGGCACATCGGCACTGATGATTAGGCTACCGGCACGATCCCTGCTTTTGCCATCGTGTCCTTGGTCGTGCCGCTCAGGTGGGCGCGCAGCCACTTGTGCGCCGGGCTGCGCGTATCGCGCTCGTGCCACAGCAAGTCGATATGCATATTCGGCATCGCAAACGGTAATTCCTTCATGACCAGCGAGCCGCCGGGCATGCCGGTCGAGGCGATCAGGTGTTGCGGCAGCACCATGATCAGGTCGGACGTGGCGACGACGCGCCCAGCCGTGAAGAATTGGTTAACCGTCAGCAAGATGCGCCGTTCGCGCCCCAGTTGCGCCAGCGCTTCGTCGACCAAGCCGTGGGCGCGGCCGGAAAAGCTCACCAGCACATGGTTGGCTTCGCAGTAGGAATCGACCGTCAATTCGCGGTTGGCCAGCGGATGGTTCTTGCGCATGACGCATACGTAGCGGCCCGAATACAGCTGTTCATGCCGGATCGGCGAGACCGATACGTTTTGCTGGCCGCCGGCGAGCTGGGCGACCACGCCGGGGAAAAAGCCGACCGCCAAGTCGATGTCGCCTCGCAACAACATCGGACGCGGTTCGCGCGTCGTCAGCGGCACCATGCGCACCATGATACCTGGCGCTTCGCGTTCGATCGAACGGACCAGGGAAGGCAGCCAGAGCGCGGCAGTCGCATCGGCCATTGCCATACGGAATGTTGTTTTGGCGGTAGCGATATCGAAGGTTTGTTCCGGCTCGATCGCTTCTTCCAGTTCCGACAGCGCGCGCCGCACGGATGGCCACAGGTTTTCGGCGCGCGGCGTGGGCTTGACGCCATGAGCAGTGCGGATCAGCAACTCGTCGCCGAGCGCGTCGCGCAGGCGGCGCAAGGCGTTCGAGACAGCGGGTTGCGTCATTGCAAGACGGCTTGCGGCACGCGTCAAGTTTTGTTCGGTCATGACCGCGTCAAACACGCGCAGCAGATTCAGATCCAATGTCAGAAAGCTCATGGCGGCGCAAATGATTGATTATAAAAAGAAAACAAATTTTAAGTTATTCACGAAGATTATAGCTGATATGCGGATTTGGAATTGGATATATAACTTTCGTCTGTCTATAGTGCAATGCAGCAAAGAAAAAGTTGATTGGAGTAAATCATGACTATCCTGACTATCGCCTTCCCCGTCCAAGCCGCCCTGCCGGCCGCCGAAGCGCTTGCCGGCACCGCCATCAGCGTCGCCCGCCCGCTGCTCGGTTTTTCCGTGCTGGCCGCCTTGCTCGTGATGTTCAAGCCGCTGCTGGTGGGCTTGCTGCGCGCCGCGCTGCTGGTCGTCAAGCCGCGCCGTACGCTGGAAGAGCGTAACGCACGCCGCACCATGAAAGGCGTCCTGATGCTCAACCGCCTGGCGCGTGACTATGAAGGAACGCAGCCGGCCCTGGCCGCCGAATTGCGCGCCATCGCCGCACGCGGCAATTGAGTGAGCACGTAGCACCATGACCACGCTGCTGCAGGTATCTGTTGCTCCGACCCAACTGTTGCGCCGTTCGCGCGCATTGGCGTCGATGTTGCCGGCATTGCTGTTGAGCGGTGCGGTCATGCTGGTGACGAGCGCCGTGCTGCGCCTGATGTGGATCGGCGCCGGCAATGATTTCTTCGGCGACTGGATGGAAGCCTGGCTGACGTCCTGGCCGATCGCCTTTCCGCTGACCTATGTGTTGGGTCCGGTCATGCGCAAGCTCGCACGCAACCTGAAGCAGGATCCCTGCGCCACGTAGTACAAAGTGTCTCCTCCTCCCTTCATCGGGTGGATTGAACCCCGCAGGCACGCGCCTCGCGGGGTTTTTTTATGCCGTCAAAAGTAGCGCAGGCCGAGTACCGCCTTGACTTCATCGAGCGTCCTGGCCGCCGCTTCGCGCGCGCGCTCGGTGCCTTGCCTGAGCACTTGCAGGATATGGCCGCGGTCTTGCGCGAGCTGCTGGCGGCGTTCGCGGATCGGCGCCAGCGACTCCTGCAAGCAGGCTTCCAGGCGGCGCTTGACCAGGCTGTCGGCCACTCCTCCGCGCACGTAGTGCGCCTTCAGTTCGGCCAGGCCCGCCTGGTCGGGATCGAAGGCATCCAGATAGGTGAAGGCGACGTTTCCTTCGAGGTGGCCCGGATCCTCGACTCGCAAATGCAGCGGGTCGGTATAGATTTTCTTGACCGCGGCGCGGATCTCGTCGGGCGATGCGCCCAGGTTGATGGTGTTGCCGAGCGACTTGCTCATCTTCGCCTTGCCGTCGATGCCCGGCAGGCGGCCCACCGGCGGCACCAGCGCCGTGGCTTCGACCAGCACGTCGCGTCCGGCGATGCGATTGAAGCGACGCACGATTTCATTGGTTTGCTCGATCATCGGAATCTGGTCTTCTCCCACCGGCACCAGCGTCGCCTTGAAAGCGGTGATGTCGGCCGCCTGGCTCGCCGGATAGCACAGGAAGCCGGCCGGGATGTCGCGCTCGAAGCCGCGCAGGCGGATTTCTTCCTTGACCGTCGGATTGCGCTCCAGCCGGGCGACCGTGACCAGGTTCAGGTAATAGAAAGTCAGTTCGGCCAGCTCCGGCAGCTGCGACTGGATGAACACGGTCGAGCGCGCCGGGTCGACGCCCACGGCCAGGTAATCCAGGGCGACTTCGATGACGTTGCGATGGACCTTGGCGGGGTCGTCCATGTTGTCGGTCAGCGCCTGGGCATCGGCCAGCATGATGAATTGCCGGTAGTCGTGCTGATAGGCCACGCGGTTGCGCAGGCTGCCGACGAAATGGCCGAGGTGCAAGGGACCGGTCGGACGGTCGCCGGTCAGGATGGTGGTATGGGTGGGTGGCATGGAGGCTCCTTAGCTTGCCTCCATCAGATGCGCAACAACAAAAACGCCGCCCGACAGAGGCGGCGTTCATCGAAAATTACGTTGAGAAAATCACATCGCAATCCAACAGCCGCGCTCGATCAGCGCGGCCACCAATGCAATCGGCAGTGTGACGTGAATAATGACATGCGTTAATCCTCGCAGCGCGGCGCCGGCTTGTCAAGCCGCGCTCGCTGGACCGCCCAGCTACAGCGCGCCGATCAGCATCTGGGTATCGATCACGCGCACGCTGCCGCGCGCCAGCACGCCCTCTTCCTGAAACCAGCGCTGGGCGACATAGGGGGCGTAACCGGTTTCTTCGCGAATGGCGAACTGGAAGATGGCATCCCATTCCATATCGCGCGGCATGACCCATACCACTTGCCGCCCGTTGCAGGCGCGGATGCCGGCGTGCCGCAAGTGGGCGCGCATGCGTTCGGCGCGCTGCTCGCGGCTTTTCGCATAGACGCCATGTTCGTCGGGTAAGGGCAACACGGCCGGCACGCGCTTTTGCTCCAGGTCGGCGGCGCCCGTCTTGAACCTGGCCCAGGGACCGATCAGCGTCTGTCTGACGAAGTGCATTTCTTCCTCGTTCAGCGGTTCGTCCAGGTAATAGCAGGGCAGGATCAAGGCCATCGCAATCGCATCCCTTCGGAAAAAGCAGCGTAGCTTGATTTAAACACTTTTGGGTGCGCTTGTGCAGGTTCTGGCCAAGTGTTCAACCTGCGGCAAGGGTAATTTTCTTCAATACGCGACACGCGCTCCTGGATAAGCTTCGGCGCTGGTATTTCAGGATAACGGACGCGAGGTCAACGGATGAGCGGCATTCTTTCCATGGCAGCATTTGCGCTGGCATCATCGATTTCCCCCGGCCCGGTCAATCTCGTTGCGCTCGGCGCCGGCGCCCGCTACGGCTTGGGCCCCAGCATGCAGCATGTGACGGGCGCGACGCTGGGCTTTACGCTGCTGCTCTTGCTGACCGGCCTGGGCTTGTACGAACTGATGCGCCAGTGGCCGCAATTGACCGATGCGGTTCGCTGGGCCGGCATTGCCTTCCTCTTCTTCATGGCCTACAAGCTGGTGAGCGATGACGGAACGCTGGATGCGGGCGGGCCGGCGCAAAGCCCCTCGTTCATGTACGGTGCAGCGATGCAATGGCTCAATCCGAAGGCATGGCTGGCTGCGCTGGCCGGCATGGGCGCGTATGCCATTGATGGAAACCGCATGCTGGTCTGGCAGTTCACGGCGATCTATTTCGTGATTTGCTACGGATCGATCGCGTGCTGGGCCTTGGCCGGTAGCATGCTGCGCAAGTACTTGCATGAGCCCCGGCATGTCCGCTTGCTGAACCGCCTGATGGCCGCATTCATCGCCGTGAGCGCAGCCGGCCTGCTTGCGGCGTAAGACGCCGCGCCCGCTTATCCCCGATACTGGCCGGGCGTGGCTGCCACCAGCCGCTTGAATGCGCGCTGGAAATGCGCCTGGTCGGCAAACCCCGCCTCCAGTGCCAGGTCGGCAATCGCGTGGCCGCGCCGCAGCCGGGCGCGGCAGAACTGGATGCGGCGGTTGAGCAGATATTCATGCGGCGTCATGCCGTAGCGCTGCTTGAATGCGCGGATCAGGTAGGACGCGGAAAGATCGGCCGCCGTGCAAATTTCATCCAGCTTCAAGGCGCGCGTGCAATGCGCGTCGATGTATTCGGCGGCGCGCGCCAGTTTATGGTTCGCTTCGGCCGGCACGCCGGGCGCGGGGTCGAGCTGTCGCTGCACTTCGGCGAAGAAGCTGATGGCAGCGCTATGCTTGTGCAACTGTTCTGCGCGCTCGTCGTTCAATACCGCGCACAGCTGGTTCAGGCCGGCGTACAGGCCGGGGCTGTACGTCACGCGCGTTGAGAATGTCCGCAAGCCCCGGTTCTTGCTGAAGCCCAGTTCATGCTGCAGGCGATTGAGCCAGAGCGCATCCACATAGAGCATGCGATATGACCATGGCTGGTGGCCGAGCGGATTGCAGGCATGGGCATCGCCCGGATTCATCACGACGACGGCGCCGGCTGCAATGCGTTCCCGAACCTTGCCATTGACATAGATGCTCTGCCCGCCAGTGACCGTCCCAATCGAGAACGTTTCGTGCGCATGCCGCGCATAGCAGACGGCGCGGCCGTCGTGAATAGCGCGGGCTTCTAGAAACGGCAGCGCCTCATCGCGCCAGAACTGGTGATTAGGGGGGACAGGAGGGGACACGTCGCTGGTCTTGGTCGGTGGGTATGGTCGATGTGTTGCGCTCACTATAACGCCACTCAAGCCCGCCCGCCAACCGCGGCGAATGTGCAGACAGGTGTCTCGGAGCAATACCGCTGCCGCCCACTAATCGTATCTGTTGCGCAACGCGTCTGCATGCGCCTGGTCGAGTTTCTGTTTCAGCCATAAAACCAAACCTTGCTGCCCTTGTCCAAATTCCCATTAAAAAATCAACAAGGTTATCCAAAGTGGACAGCGAGAATCCGCACATGCCAGATCCCTCCCCTGTTTTCGGAGAAGACAAGCCGCGCGGCAAAACAATCCTGCGCCACATCGCCCACCATCTCGTCAGCCTGTTCGGCGCGCTGTTCATCCTCGGCTTTGCCGCCATCATTGTCGCGGTCGCCTATCTCGCCAAGATCGCGCCGACCACGCCCAGCGTCGCCGCCCTGCTGGCCGCGCGCACGGCCGAGCCCAGCATCCTGCTGTCGGCGTCCGGCACCCAGCTGGCCACCTTTTCGCGCGGCCAGCAGGAGCGCGTCACGCTGGACCGGATTTCGCCCTACGTGGTCCAGGCCCTGATCGCCACCGAGGACCATCGCTTCTACGCGCACCGCGGCGTGGACTTTTCGCGCACGCTGTCGGCTGTCGTGCACACGCTGCAGGGCGACCAGCAGGGTGGCTCGACCATCACGCAGCAACTGGTGCGCAACATGTTTCCGGAAGAGATAGGACGCTCGCGCACGATCGACCGCAAGCTGCGCGAGATCATTACCGCGCTCAAGATCGAACAGGCATATACCAAGGAGCAAATCCTTGAAACCTACCTCAACACCGTGCCCTTCCTGTACAACGTGGTCGGCATTGAAATGGCGGCGCGCACCTATTACGACAAGCCGGCCGCCGAGCTCGACGCGCTCGAAAGCGCGACCCTGATCGGCATGCTGAAGGGCACCAGCTACTACAATCCGATCATCAATCCCGATCGCGCATTAAAGCGCCGCAACGTGGTGCTGTCGCAGATGGTCAAGCGCAACGTGCTGAGCGCGGCGCAGTTCGACGCCATGCGCGACCAGCCGCTGCAGGTCAAGCTCACCCGCCAGCCCGACCCGCTCGGCGTGGCGCCGCACTTCGCCGCCTACGTGCGGCGCTTCTTGATCGAGTGGGCCGACCAGCACGACTACAACCTCTACACCGACGGCCTGGTGGTGGAAAGCACCATCGACGACCGCCTGCAGGACGCCGCCGCCGAAGCCGTCGCGCGCCAGTCGCAAGTGCTGCAGAACATCGCCGATGTCGAATGGGGCCAGAGCGCCGAGCGCGTCGCGTCCCATGCGCCCAGCACCTACGCATCGCTGCGCAAGCGGATCGAGCCGTTCAAGCATTTCTGGCATGCGCGGCGCGACTTGCTCGACACCTTCATCCGCGAGACGCCCGAATACCGCACGGCGCTCGCGCGCGGCCACAAGGATGCGGCGGCGCTGGCGCGCCTGAAAGCCAGCCCGCGCTTCATGGCGCGCCTGCGCGAAGCCAAGACGCGGCTGGAAGCGGGCTTCGTCGCGGTGGAGCCGTTTTCCGGCGAGATCAAGGCCTGGGTCGGCAGCCGCGATTTCGATGTCGACCAGTTCGACCATGTGGCGCAGGCCGAGCGCCAGCCCGGCTCCACCTTCAAGCCGCTGGTGTATGGCGCTGCGCTGGAACAGGGCTTGAGCCCGGAGCGCGCCTACGTCGACCGCACGCTGGAGTTTCGCGCGCCGGACGGCTCGCTGTGGCGGCCCACCGACATGAGCGGCGCGTCGGGCCGGCTCATGAGCATGCGCGAGGGCTTGATCTATTCCAAGAACACCATCACCGCGCAAGTGATGCAGGACGCCGGCATCCCCTCCATCATCACCCTGGCGCGCGCGGCCGGCATCAAGCAAAGCCGGCTCGACCCGGTGCCGTCGCTGGCGCTTGGGACCAGCGCGGTGACACTGTTGGAAATGGTGACGTCCTATGCCACCATCGCGCAGGTCGGCGAGTACCGCAAGCCGGTGTTCATCAAGCGCATCAAGGACCGCGACGGCAACGTGCTGGCCGATTTTCATACCGAAGGCACGCAGGCCATGTCGGAAGACACGGCTGTCGAGCTGATCGACATGATGCGCGGCGTCATCAAGCGCGGCACCGGTACCCTGGTCAGGGAGCGTTTCGGCATCGTCGCCGACATCGCCGGCAAGACCGGCACCACGCAAAACAATACCGATGGCTGGTTCATCCTGATGCATCCGAACCTGGTCGCCGGCGCCTGGGTCGGCTTCAACGATTCGCGCGTGACCATGCGCAGCGACTACTGGGGGCAAGGCGGGCACAACGCGGCGCTGCTGGTGGGCGACTTCTTCCGCGACATGCTCAAACACAAGCTCATCGATACCAAGGCCAAGTTCCCGCAGCCGAAGCGCCCGCCGCCGCTGATCGTCGCCGCTCCGCCCGAGGATGCGGTCGGGACCGGCGTTGCCGCATCGAGCGGCGACAGCGGCGCGGACGACCCAGCGCCGCTCGATACGGCGGCGTTGCCGCCGGGTTACGGCGTGGTCACCACGCGCGACGGCAGCACGACGCTCGTCATCGGCCCGGGCGGCATCGAAGCAGTGCGCCGGCGCGACGAGCAGTCACCCAGTGATGCGCTGGGCAATTTCCTGAGCAAGCTGGGGCGCGGTGGTGCTGGCGGGCAGGCATTGCCGGAATCGGGCACGCCGGTGCGCTAAGGCACTATCCGTGTTGCCCGCTGGTCTGTCCGTCAGGGCGGACATTAAACACATGACATCATCGAACGCGCCGCATCCCGTGCTGTCGTATTGATTATCTTGAACGCACATGGAGTTTGCACATGCAAATCGATATCGGAATTTCCGATCATCATCGGCGTGAAATCGTCGACGGCTTATCGCGCTTGCTGGCTGACACCTACACGGTTTATCTGAAGACGCACAATTTCCACTGGAATGTCACCGGGCCAATGTTCCAGACCCTGCACCTGATGTTCGAGACGCAATACACCGAACTGGCGCAGGCGGTCGACGTGATTGCGGAAAGGATACGCGCGCTCGGCAGCCCGGCACCCGGCACGTATTCGATGTTTGCTGCGCTGACGAGCATTCAGGAGCCGGACGGCGTGCCGACTGCGCAGGAAATGATCCGGCAGCTGGTGCAGGATCAGGAAACGGTGGCGCGCAATGCGCGCGCGATGTTCAAGGCGGTCGACCTGGCCGGCGACGAGCCAACTGCCGACTTGCTCACGCAGCGCATGCAGGTGCATGAAAAGACGGCGTGGATGCTGCGCTCGCTGCTGGAAGAAACCTAGTCAGGCCGGCTGCGCCGAGATCTCACTACCTGGCGCGGCGCGGCGGCGCGCTTCGATCCGTTCGCGGATGTGTTCCCACAGCTTGTCGTGCAAGGGCATCACGATCACATTGCACACCGGTTCAAGGATGGCGGCCAGGCCGCCGAATGCGACCGAGCCGGTGACGAGGTACAAGGTGGCGAATGCCACGCCCATATGAACGGCGATTGTGCTGGTTGTTTTTGCTGCAGTGACCATGCCGGTTTTCCTTCCGTATCTGACTGTGCGCTGACTGAGAACGTCGTAGGCGCGATCCATGTGTCAGATGATAGGTATTCTCATTTGGTCCGGCCAATTGTCTTATTCAACAATTCGGATAGGTCGATCCTATGAGCAATCCCCCGTAATGGACGGCTCCCCTATCGGCTTCATCGTCAGAATTTATAGCTGACGCCGACGCGCAGTACCGGGTAGACCTTGAAGCGGCTGACTTCGTCGGACAGGCGCGCATTTTCCTTTGCTACGTCGGTCGCGAGCTGGTTGCACGCGGCCGCGCCGGCGGTACAGCCTGAACTGCTCAGCGAGGTGTGCGGCGAGCCCTGAAACAGCATGCCGACATCGGTCGAAAACGACCAGCCCTTTTCCGATGCCTTGCTCCAGCCGACGCCGAGATAGGGCGCGACCTTGCCGAAGTCGACCTGGCCGGTGATCTTGCCGGCGGCCGCCGCGCTATAGCTATTGCCGTTGACGGTGTAGTTGCCACCCGAATTCGGGCGCGCCTGGGCATCGATCTTGTTGCCGTTGTAAGCCAGGCCGCCAGTCACATGGAACGAACTATGCTCTCTGGGATACCAGTCGAGCAGCGCGTCATAGGTGCGGGCTTTCATCGACAGGTCGTAATTCATATCGCGCGTGCTGCCGCTGTACGAATAAGTGAGATAGCCCATGCCGAGGCGTGCATTCATGTTCTTGCGTAGCGGAATTACTACGTGTCCGCCGACACCGGTGGTGCCCACTTCCCCGACCAGGCCCACCTCTGCATAAGCCGTATTTGCCAATCCTGCTACCAGAGCCATCATTGCTAATGTTTTCTTCACTGTCTCCATCCTGTCTCGAGTCGCGAATTAACCGCAGCAAATTTTGTAACCAGGAAAAATTGCGTACGGTACAGGGGCTTCTGACTCGGGCAGGCATGCGCGGTTCCAACTATTTTTCCGGTGGTAAAAATCATATGCCGACAAGACATGCCGATGCCGCATCAAAGCATCATTGTTCAAACTCAAGCGACGCTCCTTGCAAACTCTGCTAAGGTGCGCGAGAACCATGGCGAAGGATCATGCCTAATAGCAAGTTAACAGGCAGAAATATCATGAAAAAGACAAGTCATATCCGTCCCGCCGATGTCCGTGCGCTGGCACGGCTGGCGACCGACGCCACGCTCGGCGTCGTCGATCTGGTGGAAGACGTGCATCACCATGTCCTGCATCCGGAGCGCGCCCTGAGGCAAGCGCCGCGTCGCGCGCGCGGCATCAGCAGCTTCGTGTACAGCGCCGTGCGCGGCGTGACGCGCGTCGTCGGCGACGGCGCCGACCGTGCATTGGCGCGCTTTCTGCCGATGTTCGGCGAGCATGCCTCGTCGCCGCAGCGCGAAGCGGTGCTGGCCATCCTGAACGGCATCCTCGGCGACCACATGCTCAAGACCGGCAACTCGCTGGCGCTCCGGATGCAGCTGCGGCGCAACGGCCAGCCATTGAAGCTCGAGCGCGAGGCGCTGAACAACACCATCCCCCAGGCGAGCGGCAAGATCGTGGTGCTGCTGCACGGGTTGTGCATGAACGACCTGCAGTGGCAGCGCCAGGGCCACAACCACGGCACGGCGCTGGAGCACGATTTCGGCTATACCCCGCTCTACCTGCACTACAACAGCGGCCTGCACGTGTCGTCCAACGGGCGCGCGTTTTCCGCGCTGCTCGAGCAGCTGGTCGAACAATGGCCGCAGCCGGTCGAGGAGCTGATGCTGGTGTGCCACAGCATGGGCGGCCTGGTGGCGCGCAGCGCCTGCCATTACGCAGCCGAAGAACAGCTGGCGTGGCTGCCGCGCCTGTCGCGCCTGGTGTGCCTGGGCACGCCGCATCACGGCTCGCCGCTGGAGCGCATCGGCAACTGGGTCGACACCATCTTGCAGGCCCTTCCCTATGCCGCGCCGTTCGCGCGCCTGGGCATGCTGCGCAGCGCCGGCATCACCGACCTGCGGTACGGCAATCTGCTCGACAGCGACTGGGAAGGACGCAACCGTTTCACGCGGGCGGCGGATGGGCGCAGTTTCGTGCCGCTGCCGGCCGGCGTGCACAGCTATGCGCTTGCCGCCATGCGGGGCAAGGATAGCGGCGATATCAGCAAGTTCCTGATCGGAGACGGCCTGGTGCCGCTCGATAGCGCGCTCGGGCGCCACGCCGACCCGGAACGCACCCTGCCGTTTCCCGCGTCGAACCTGTCGATCGTCTACGAGACCGGGCACCTCGACTTGCTCAGCAGCCCGCGCGTGTACGAGAAGCTGCGCGAGTGGATCGGCACGCCTGCCAATTAATGCCGACGCGGCGGCCATCTCCGCCGCGCTACAATCCATCGTGTTACGGAATTGATGCGAGGCGCAGCGCATGCTGCGCCCGCTGACCGACAAGCTTGCCACAACCATGAAGATCGACCGAATCGACCATATCGTCCTCACCGTGCGCAGCATCGATGCGACATGCGCGTTCTATGCCGAGGTGCTCGGCATGGATGTGGTGAGCTTTGGACAGGGTAGGAAGGCGCTTGCCTTCGGCGCCCAGAAAATCAACCTGCACCAGCACGGCGCCGAGTTCGAACCGAAGGCCTTGAAGCCCACGCCCGGCTCGGCCGACCTGTGCCTGATCACCTCGGTGCGGCTGGACGACGTGCTGGCGCACCTTGCGCGCTGCGGCGTGGCGATCGAGGATGGCCCGGTCGAGCGCACGGGGGCGACCGGCCCGATTCGTTCCGTCTATTTCCGCGATCCGGACCAGAACCTGATCGAGGTGTCGAACTACCGCGCATGATCGTACTCGCCTACTACCTCGCCGCCAGCATCGCCACCTTCGCGTTCTATGCGCACGACAAGGCGGCGGCGAGAAAGTCGCAATGGCGCACGCCGGAACTCACCCTGCATGCGCTGGGGCTGCTCGGCGGCTGGCCGGGGGCGCTCGCGGCGCAGCGCCTGCTGCGCCACAAGTCGGCCAAGCGCTCGTTTCTGGCCGTGTTCTGGCTCACCGTCGCGCTGCATTGCGCGGCGGCCGGTGCGCTGTTGTGGACCCAGCGCGCGGTGGCGGCATGAGTGGCGGGGAGCGGTCCTTTTCGGTGCGTATTGCGCCGGCGGGATGGACGTTCGAGGCGCCGCGCGCCATGACGCTGCTCGAGGCTGCCGCGCGCGCCGGGGTGCGCCTGGCCAGCTCCTGCCGCAACGGCACTTGCCGCGCCTGCATGTGCCGCCTGGCGAGCGGGAACGTGAGCTACCGTATCGAATGGCCGGGCTTGCTGCCGGAAGAAAAGGCACAGGGCTTCATCCTGCCGTGCGTGGCGATGGCCGCATCGGACCTCGTCATCGAGGCGCCGCAGGCGGTACGAAACAGCGCTTCTGAGGCGCATCGAGCCTGACGGCGGCCCACGCCGCGCGCGCTTCCTGTTCCTGCGCCAGGCCCGGCTGCGGCCGGGGAACGGCATCGTCGAGCAGGTAGACGCACCAGCGCGCTTGACCAACTCGCACGGATGCGGGCGCACTCGGGCTCAGGACGATGCGCTGCTTGCCGTGCGCGACGCTCCATCCGCGCAACGAACGCTGCAGCCGCCATGGGCCGACGACGGCGGCCGACGGCTGCGCGCCGGCGCCGATTTCCAGCCATGCCGGCTGGTCCGCGCCCCGGCGCAGCGAGATGCGGTCGATCGGGCCGGCCGGATGCGGCTGGCGCGTCGCCATGACCGATTGCGGGCCGAACCGTTGCGGCAGGTAGGCGGGCCAGGGCGCGACGGTGATTGTCTGTTCCGGTGCCACGTCAATGCGCAGCACGCCATTTGCCACCGCCGGTGTGACCCGCTCGGCGGCGACCGGCTCGACGGCGGACAAGCCGGTGATCTGCCATGCCTGCGCCGGCGCCGCTACGGTCCCCATGCAGCAGACGAGCAGGCAGGCAAGGCGTGTCGTCATTGCCAGCGCCTGTCGCAGGCCGCGACGATGTCGCGCAGTTCCGCATGCAGGCTCGCCGGCAGCGGCTCTTCGACGACGTGGTGCAACGGGCGCTGGTTCATCGGATTGGGGCGTGCCTGCTCGACAGCCGAGTCGAGCGCCGCGCCGGAATTGCTGCCGGCATAGACGCGCGCGAACGGCAGCGTCAGGTTGCCCCATTCGTTGTAATCCTTCAGCACGCCCTTGGTAGAACCATCCTGCGCGTTGAGGTTGCGCGCGACGGTCGCGGCGGTGAGCGCATTGTTGTTGTCCCAGTCGGCATACGCGCCGCCGCTGCTGCCGCGGCCGATGTTGGCCGCTTCCGACAGCGCGCGCTCGTCCAGGTCGGCGCCGCTGCCGTCGGAATAGCCGATGATGAAGTCGCTTGAGCACGGCGAGTTGTCGGACAGATTGCAGTAGGTCTTGCCCTTCAAGCCGTTGGCCAGGTAATAGCGTTCCGCCGCGGTGGCGGAGTCGGGCGCAGCGCTCAGGCCGGCGAACTGGTACATGTAGTTCATGACGCTGTAGTGGTTCGGCTTGTAGTTGGCGTCCTCGTTGCCGCCGTGCCGCAGGCCGAGGTTATGGCCGAATTCATGCATTAGCGTGCCGGCCTGCAGGTTGATCAGCATGTTCTGGCTGGCTGCGCTGCTGCCGCCGAGGTTGTAGCCGCCGAGCGTGACGATCACGTCATTGCCCAGCAATTCGGCCACGCCCGACGAGCCGGCGCTGCCGTCGAGATTTTGTGAACTGGCAAACAGCGCGTAGTGAAATGCCAGCCGGCGCCGCACGTCGAAGTGCGCGCTCTTGTAGTCGTAGAACGAGGTGCAGCCGGTGCGCGCGCCGGCGGCTCCCACGTCGAGCTCGATGCACTTGGCAAACTCCACCGCTTCGCCGCCGCCCAGGTTGAAGCGCTGCGCATCGATGGCGTCGCTGTAGAGCTTGCCGGTGTCGACGTGCAGCGCGATGTTTTTCGCGGCGAAGGCGTCGACCACCTTTTGCAATGCCTCGAAGCGCGGCGTGAGCGCCGGATCGCTGCCCTGCATGTAGTCGATTTCCATGAACAGGTCGCGCCGGCCGGCGCGCGCGCCCATCGCGTACAGGTCGATTCCCGCATAGGTGGCGCCGGGCGCCTTGGCGCTGTCGGGAATGCCGTCATGATCGGAATCGACCACGCCGGCGGGCACGTCGTTCGTGCCGGCCGGCGTGGCGAAATTCACCAGGGTCCAGTCGGCGGCGCTGTTGGTGTCTGCCATGCGGTTCGCCGCCAGGCGCACGATGGACTTGCCGTGCTCGTTCGCGCCGGACGGCAGCGCCGCCACGCTCGGGCCCGCCCATTCCGAGGCCGTCGCCGGTGCCGCGCTCGAGTTGCCGAAGCGCACGAAATCGACAGTCCTGCCTTGCGCGGTCAGCTCCAGGGAACCGCTGCCGTTCCAGTACGGCAGCCGCGTGCCGCTCTTGACATACACCATCTGGCTACTGTCCCTGAGCTTGTCATGGACTTTCGACGCCACCACCAGATAACCATGCGGCGGCACGCTCGCGCCCGGCAGCGCGAACGGCGCGGGCGCCAGCGCGCTGGCGCCGGTGGCGGTGTCGAGATAGGAACTGTTCAAGGTATAGTCGGACAGCAGCACCGGCGTGGCATTCGGGTTGTAGACCTCGAACCATGCTACATCGTCACTGTAGTAGTTGCTTGCCACTTCGGAAATCAGCAGCGATGGCGGCGTACCCGCCCCGACGGCGGCATTGGGCGCGGCCGTCGTCAGCGCGGTGTTCGGCTGCGACTGCGGGTCGGCATAGCTGCTCGCCGTCCCGTCGCCGCCCCCGCCGCAGCCGGCCAGCCCGGCAAGGAAAAGGAAAAGCGCATAAGAGGCCGCACGCAAAAGGCCGGTTGGCGTTGCCCGTGTCAAGGAAGTCATTCAAGGTCGACGGAAAGTGCGAATAGTTCCTATCGACAATTGAATGACGGAAAAGTTTCTCCAAGAAAATTAAAATGCGCCGGTCTTGTCAGCGGTGCATGTCATTGCCGCAAGCTGCCGGCTGTTAGCGCAGTGGCAAAAACACATCGGTCACCGCTTCATGCTCCGGCACGTCCGGGAAGAAGCGAATGCGCTGCACATAGACGGGAAAGTCGCGCAGCGCTTCGCCGCTGTGCGGCAGCCATTGCGCATACAGGTAGCGAATGGTTTGCCCCAGCGTTTCGTCGGCGCCGATGTGGCGCAGTACCGCGCAACGTCCGCCGGGGATCACGGCGCCGGTCACACCATATACATTGTCGGCCACGTCGCCGTCGACGGCGGCGCACAGATCGAGGCGAAACTCGTGCGGCGCGACCTGCTGCGGATCGTCATGCAGGATGTTGAAGGTGGCGCTGACGGACGGCGGCAAGCGATGCTGCCGGCGCCAGGCGATAAAGCGGCGCACCGTGTCGCCGATTCGTTGCGGGTCGCCGCGATGAGCCAGCAGCGCCACGCGGATGTCGGCGACGTCGACGATACGCACTTGTGCGGCTTGATGGTCGGGTGTCATGTGATCGGTCCTCAGTTCGCGCAACGGTTGAAAAGCGGCGTGCCACGCTTCCCACTGCGGCTGCTTCCTGAACGCGGACGGCGATTGCCCGACGCTTTTCCGGAACGCGCGCGCAAACGCTTCCGGCGCCTCGTAGCCGGCAGCCAGCGCGACATCGATGACTTGGCTGCCGCTGCGAAAGGCGAGCCGGAACGATGCGCGCTTGAGGCGGCATAGCTGGACGTACTTGTACACGCCGATGCCGAACAGCGCGCAGAACTGCCGGTGAAAGTGGTATTTCGAGCAGGCGGCGACCGCGCCCAGCGTTTCCACGCTCAAGTCCTCGTCCAGATGGGCATCGATGTACGCGAGCACGGCGCGCAGCCGGGCGCGATAGGCTTGTGCGGTGTGTGGATGCAATGGCGTGTCCTCCTTGATCGGTCACAGCATAGCGCGCGTCGGCCGGCAAAGCCTGACCGAAGTTGCTCTCTATGGGCTATGGGCGCGGCGCGGAATCGAGGGTCCAGCCGGTTGCGGAAAAAGCGGCCTGCCGCACGCTGGCGCAGGCGAAGGCTTGCTCATGCGCATTGTAGTCGCGCTGTTCGATGATCATGCGCCGGCTGTCGCGCGGCTCGAAACGCACCAGGTTGAAGGAGTTGGCCTGGCCGCCGCGGCGGCGCGTCGACACGGCCGTGCCGGCCTGCAGGATCACGGCCTTGCGCGATGCCGGGCCGGCCAGGATGCAGTATGGCAAGTGAATGTGGCCGCCGAGGATGAGGTCTGCGCCGGCGTCGATCCACGCGGCCAGCGCATCGTCGGCGCCCCTGGCGCGGTTGCCCGCATCGCCGGCCTCGATGACGGCCAGCGGATGATGCAGCGCCACCACCTTGAAGGCTTGCGGCAGCTCCGCGATCTGCTGCGCCACCTGCCGCACCAGCGCGGCGGATAGCACGCCGTTCTTGTGGCGCAGCACGCGGGTCGAATTGACCCCGACCACGGCCAGCGCCGCTCCTTGCCAGCGCGGCGCCAGCGTGGGGCAGATATGGCGCAGGTAACGCCGGTACGGCCCCGTGAAGCGGGAAAACAGGTCGAACAGCGGCAAGTCGTGATTGCCGGGCAGCGTCAGCACCGGAAGCGGCGCCAGGCTGTCGAGAAAAGCGCGCGCGGCGCGAAATTGCGCGCGCCGCGCGCGCTGCGTGATGTCGCCCGACAGCACCACCAGGTCCGGCGCCGCCTGCAGCAACGCTTGCCGCAGCGCTAGGCACACCGGCGCGTCCTCGGTGCCGAAATGGGTGTCCGAGATATGCGCGATGCACGTCATTGGCGCACCTCTGGCTGCGCCGGGACGATGACTTGCAGCGCATCGGGCACTGACTCGACCACCAGCGGCAGCGTGCAGTCGATCGCTTCGCCGTCGATCGCCACCCGGATACGGCGCGCCGCGCCATCGAGCCAGTCCAGATGCACCCGCTGCGCACAGTACTGCCGCAAGTCCGGCGCGTTTTCCAGGCGCGCGGCGGCGCCGCGCAGGATCAGACCGAGCAGGTCGAGCCGGCTGGCGGGCGGCAGGGCCAGCACGGCCAGCTCGCCGCGCGCCACGCATACCGCCTCGTCCAGGCCGAGCTGTTCCATCTGCAGCGCATTGCGCCCGAAAAACACGGTCAGCGCCGGCAGCGTCATCGGCTGGCCATCGATATCCAGGCGCAGCCGGTACGTCCTGTGCTCGCGCAGCAGGGTGACCAGCGCCGACGCCAGCGCCACCAGGCGGTGGCGCCCGAAGCGATTCTTGTGCACTTCCCGGTGTTCGAGCAGCTTGCGGTACAGGCCGATGCTGGCATTGTTCAGGAACAGCCGACCGTTGACGAGCCCGACCGGCACCCGGCGCAGACGGCCTTCGGTGACGACGCGCGTGGCGGCTGCGGCGTCGAGCGGAATGCCCAGATCGCGCGCAAAGTAATTGAAGGTGCCAAGGGGAATGACGGCAAACGGCAGCGCCCGCGCATGCGCCACCGACGCCACGGTGTTCAAGGTGCCGTCGCCGCCGGCCGCCACCAGGATGCCCGGCCGGGTATCGGCCGCCTGCCTGACCAGCGCCGACAATTCGCGCGGGCGCCGCGCCACAAGCACTTGCACGTCGCGGCCCGACGCCTTCAAGGCCTCGTCGATGGCGCTGCGCGCATCGAACTTATCCTTGCTGCCGGAACGCGCATTCATCAGCACCGTAATCGGCAAGCGCTCGACAGCGATGACCGGCGGCGCCGGTGCGACGGGGGCAGGCGAAGTGTCGGATATCACGGTTTCCTCCGGTATCGGGGCGGCATCGATACAGGGTACTCCGTAACGCGCGAATCGGTTTTGCAAAAAATCTGCCTTGCGGCAGGAATTCTTGCTTGTTCAACACCCGCCTCCTGCTGCGATGCGTGGGCGTGATGGGAGGGCGGCGTCTTTGCTATGCTGCTTGACTTCGACTGCACTCTAAGTCTTAGCATGGGAACCGTGACCAGCAATTTCATTTCCATCGGCGAATTGTCCGGCTTGACGGGCCTGTCCGCGCACACGCTGCGCTTTTACGAAAAAGCCGGCATCCTGCGCCCGGTCGGACGTGCCGCGAACGGACACCGGCGTTATCGCAGCGACGACGTGCTGTGGCTCGAGTTCGTGTTGCGGCTCAAGCATACCGGCATGTCACTGGCCGATATCCGGCGCTATGCGCAATTGCGCGTGCGCGGAGAGGAGACTTTGCCCGCGCGGCTTGCGATGTTGCAGCTCCATCAAGAGCGCCTGGTCGCCAGAATGGCTGAGCTGGAAAACTGTTCTTCTGCACTCGACGACAAGATACGGGCTTACCGGAAAATGATCGCCGCCGCCAGGAAGACAAAGAAACGAGAACCAGGAGAAAGGTGAGCCAATGACATCCGATACAGTCCATGCACAGCAACCCGGCACCCGCTATGCGCGCGGCCTGGAAAAATTGCGCGAGATCGACGGCCGCGCCGGCGAGCGCGTCATCGAGGCGCTCGCCGACATCGCGCCCGACTTCGCGCGCTACCTGATCGAGTTTCCGTTCGGCGATATCTACGCGCGACCGCAGCTCGATCTGCGCTCCAGGGAAATCGTGGTGGTGGCCGCGCTCACGGCGCTCGGCAACGCGGCGCCGCAACTGAAGGTCCATATTCATGGTGCGCTCAATGTCGGCTGCAGCCGCGAAGAAGTGGTCGAGGTCATCATGCAGATGGCCGTGTATGCCGGCTTTCCCTCCGCGCTGAATGGCTTGTTCGCGGCCAAGGAAGTCTTTGCCGAGCGCGCCGCCGTGCCGCCGGCAGAGTGAGCGATTGCCAGTGTCAGGACGAACATGCCTTACGCACACAACGACGGTATCGACATTTATTACGAGACGCATGGCGAAGGGCCGCCGCTGGTGCTGCTGCACGGCTTCACCGCGCAATCGGCGCAATGGCAAGCCTACGGCTATGTCGATGAGCTGCGGCAATCGCACCGCTTGATCCTGATCGACGCGCGCGGCCATGGCAACAGCGCCAAGCCGCATGAGCGCAGCGCCTACCGGCTGGAGCAGCGGTTAGGCGATATCGTCGCGGTGCTCGATGCGCTGGGCATCGCGTGCGCGCACTTCTGCGGCTATTCGATGGGCGGCTGGCTGGCGTTCGGCATGGCCTGCCATCATCCGCAGCGGGTCGCGTCGCTCATCGTCGGCGGCGCCCATCCGTACCAGGAGACTTTCGATACCTTCGAGGGCGTCGACGGCGCCGACCCGGATGCCTTCATCGCGGCGCTGGAAGGCTTCATCGGCGAGCGCATCGGCGCGCGGGCGCGTGCCGTCATTCTCGACAACGACCTGGCGGCGCTCTGCGCGGCAGCCGTCGACCGCGCCAGCTTTGCGGCATGGCTGCCGTCGCTGGCCGTGCCGCTGCTGATGTTTGTCGGCGAACGCGACCAGCGGCTGGCACCCGTGCGGCGCGCCGCCGCCGAACTCGATGCGGCGCTGGTCGTGCTGCCCCACTATGGCCATGGGGGCGCACTGGCGGCGCGCGCAGCCCTCATGCCGCACTTCAGGGCATTCCTGCAGGCGCGGACATGACAGCATGCTCAGTGCCGGGCAAGAACGAATGGTTTGCGGGAGATTCGTGTTCCGCTGGAGGCGGCAGCATCGCGCGCCGGGCTGGAGGAACGCCTGCCGTCACGTCAAATGCCGCTCCACCGCCATCGCGGCCACGCGCGGCTCGCCGGGATTGCCGCCAAGATTGATCGGCACGGTCACAAACGTTGCCAGCACGACCGGCGCCAGTGCTACGGCCACGACGGCGAGGTATTGGTGAATAAAAAGACGAAGAACAGGATGCATCGTGTATTCATTTCATGCAGTGGATCGATGAGCGCATCCTCGGCGCTGGAGCTTAAGAGATGCTTAAGACGGGCAGGCCGCACCGCTTAAGCTCGCCTTAAGATTCGCGCCAGATCATGGCAACTCGTCTACCAAGGAGTTGTCATGAATCCGAATTCCCTGCATCGATCCCGGCTGCTGTCGTGCGCCGCGCTGGCGCTGGCATGCAGTCTGTCTGCCGCCGCGCAGGCGGCGACCCCGGCCGAGCTGCTGGCCGGCTACACGGCCAAGGCCGGGGCGCCCGCGTCGCCCGAGCGCGGCCAGCAGTTTTTCACGAACCGCCATGGCCATGAATGGAGCTGCGCCTCCTGTCATGGCGAAGCCCCCACCCAGACCGGAAAGCATGCGGCAACCGGCAAGCCGATCCGCCCGATGGCGCCGGCCTTCAATCCCGAACGCTTCAGCGATGCGGCCAAGACCGAGAAATGGTTCCGCCGCAATTGCAACGACGTCGTCGGCCGTGAATGCACGCCGGCCGAAAAGGCCGATGTGCTGAGCTGGCTGATGACGCTCAAGCCTTGAGCGTTCCTTCTCTACCCTCTCTCGGAGAACCGATCATGCCATTTCAACTTCGCTGCTTCACCCTGCTGGCCGCCGCGTCCATCGGCAGCGCCAGCGTCGCGCTGGCCGACGACGGGCACCGTGCGCGCGTGCCGCTGCTGCCCACCTATCAGCAGGAATGCGCCTCCTGCCACGTGGCTTACCCGCCCGGCATGCTGCCTGCCGTATCCTGGCAGCGCCTAATGAACAACCTGCCGCACCATTTCGGCACCGACGCATCGCTGGACGCCGCCACCGTGCAGCAACTGTCCGCCTGGCTGACGGCCAATGCCGGCAGCGACCGGCGCGTGCGCGAAGCGCCGCCGCAAGACCGTATTACCCGTTCCGCATGGTTCGTGCGCAAGCACGACGAGGTGCCGCCTGCCGTCTGGAAGCGGGCGGCGGTGAAGAGCCCGTCCAACTGCGCTGCCTGCCATACCCGAGCCGACCAAGGAGATTTCGATGAAGACTACGTCCGTATCCCGCGCTAATGCGTCTGCATCCGCGCCCGCAGCAGTATCCGATCCACAAGCCCGCCGCATCCTGGTGTGGGACGCGCCGGTGCGGGTGTTCCACTGGCTGATGGTGCTGTCGTTCGCCGGCGCCTATCTGACCGCCGAGAGCGAACGCTGGCGGCTGGTGCACGTGAGCCTGGGCTACACCATGGCCGGACTGGTCGTCTTTCGCATTCTGTGGGGACTGATCGGCACCCGCTACGCGCGCTTCTCGGATTTCGTGCGCGGTCCGGGGGCCGTCATGCACTACCTGGGTTCGCTGGTGCGCGGCCGGCCCGAGCACCATACCGGGCACAATCCGGCCGGCGCGCTGGCCATCGTCGCGCTGCTGGCGCTGACGGTGGCGGTGACGGCGGCGGGCTGGGCCACCTACAGCGAAATCGGCGGTGATTGGCTCGAAGAAGTACACGAGGCCGCCGCCAACGTCATGCTGGCCATCGTCGGCGTGCATGTCGCCGCGGTCATCGTCAGCAGCCGCCTGCACCGAGAAAACCTGGTGCGCGCCATGATCACCGGCCGCAAGCAGGGCCGTCCGGAAGAAGGCATCCGCAGTGCCTGGCGTGGCGTGGCCGCGCTGCTGCTGGCTGCCGTGCTGGGCTTCTGGTGGCTGCAGTGGCAGGGCGCGCCCGCTGCCGACGGCAGTGCGGCTGCCGTGTCGTCCCAGGCAGCAGGCCGCGCGTACGACGACGACTGAGCCCGTTGTCCTTCGGAGCTGCTACACTCCGGCACGGTCGCATTTGCGGCCGTGCCGTTTTTGCTGCATGGGGCAATGTGTAGCGTGCGGCGATGACCAGGACAACAACCGAGGTCGGGGGCAAGCCGAGACTGGCGCTCCGGCCGTAATGATTCAGCCCGTGCAAATCACCCCTTCACTGCTTGCCGCATTTGCCGCCGCCCTCGGCGGCGGTCTGCTCGTCGGGATCGAACGCGAGCGCAGCAAAGGCAGCGGGCCGGGCCGCGCGGTGGCAGGCATCCGCAGCTTCGCGCTGGCGGCCGCCGCCGGCGCTGCCGCGCAAGCGGTCGGCCAGCCCTGGCTGGTGGCCGCCGGCGCCGCCCTGATCGCCGCGCTGACCGGCATTACCTACTGGCGCCAGCGTACCGACGACCCCGGCGTGACCACCGAACTGGCCCTGTTCCTGACCTATGTGCTGGGCGTGGCCGCCGTGGGCGATGCGCAGCTGGCCGCCGCCGGTTTCGTCGTGGTAGCGGTTCTGCTGGCAAGCAAGACGCGCCTGCACCGCTTTGCAACCGAGGTGTTGAGCGGCAGCGAAATCCGCGACGGCCTGATCCTGGCCGCAGCCGCGCTGGTGTTCTGGCCCCTGATTCCCGACCAGCCGGTGGCTCTGCTGGCCGGCACCAATCCGCATCATCTGTGGCGCCTGGTGGTGCTACTGATGGCCCTGCAGGCGATTGGCTATATCGCGGTGCGCAGCGTCAGCGCCAGGATCGGCATCGTGCTGGCCGGGCTGGCGTCGGGACTGGTGTCGAGCACGTCGACCGTCGCCGCCATGGGAGCTCGCGCGCGGCGCCAGCCGCAGCTGGCCGCCGCCTGCGCTGCCGGCGCGCTGAGCTCCAATACCTCCTCGATGCTGCTGGTCTTTTCGGTGGCGACCGCGATCCACGCCCCGGTGCTGGCGGTGATCTGGCCGGCGCTGTTGGCCGGCATGGCGGCTTGCCTGGCCGCCGTCGCGATCAATGCGCGCGGGCCGGCCGACGAAGGCGGCGCATCGGCGTCGCCGGGCCCGGTATTCAACATCGGCCAGACCGTCGGCTTCGCGCTGTTTCTGACAGCGCTAACAGGCATCGTCGCGCTCGTGACGCAACGTTACGGCACCACGGTGGCGGGCGCCGTGGCGGCGCTGACGGCGACCGTGGACATGCAAGCCTCGATCGGCGCGTTGTTTTCGCTGGCCGCGCACGGCGAGCTGGGCGACGGCGCGATCATGCAGCCCCTGCTGGCGGTGCTGTCCGCCAACATGGGCTGCAAGGTCCTCATTGCCTGGGTCACCGGGGGCCGCGCGTTCGGCTTGCGCATGGCGGCCGGCCTGCTGGGGACGCTGGCCGCGATGTGGGCAACGCTGCTGCTGTAGCAGCGAAGCTTGCGCCCGCAACGGCCATCGCGCCCTGCGCGAAAGGAAAACCCGGCGCAGGGCGCGATGGCCGCGCTGCTTACTTGGTGGTGAAGTTGGTCAGCCACTGCAGGTTGGTATCAAGCTCCCAGCTGACGGTGCCCGATTGCCAGCCGCTGTCGTTGCTGCTTTGGCTGCCCAGGCAATCGCCGGACTTGCGCATGTAGCAGTGGTCGGCCGAGCCGTCCTGCACTTGCGTGTTCTTGACGATGATCCAGCCGCTGTTGTTGCTGGTCAGGCAGGCGTAGGAGCCGCTCTTGCAAGTCATGCCGGTCACGTTCTGCAGCGACGACTGCACCGCCGATTGCGAACCGCCGGCAAAATTGTCGCGCTCGCCGTCGACCGCGCGCAGACGGTCGCTCTGCAGGGTGCGGTTGCCGTTGGAAACGCAGGAGGACAAGTCGTAGGTCGAGTAGACGTTGCTCATGCCCATGCCGTATGCCGCCTGTACCCGCGCATCGTAATTCTTCGCCAGCAGTGCCAGGACCGATCCTTGGCTGAAGCCGGCCACCACGATGCCCTTGCTGCAGTCGGCCTTGGCGCGCGAGCACAGCTGCGCCACGGCGCTGACGCTGCTGTTGGGCGAGAAGATGCAGCTCGACTTGGAGGACAGGACCGAGCAGTTGCCGAACTGGGACGTGGCGTAATCGACGGTCGCGGCGACATAGCCCTTGTTGGCCATGTTGTTGACGGCGGCCATGGCGGCGGCATTGTTGTACGACTCGCTGGTGCCGACCATGTAGATGAACACCGGGTAGGTGCCGGTCGCCGACGGTTCGACGCCGGAAATATTGTAGGTGCTGCCGCACGAGCCGCCGTACACGCTGGCGCCGTTGTAGCTTGCCGCAAACGTCGTGGTCTGGGCCGCAGCCTGGCCGGCGGATGCCGCGCCGGCCAGCAGGGTGCCGGCGACCGCCAGCATGTGGAAGA
Organism: Noviherbaspirillum autotrophicum; assembly: GCF_000818395.1. Taxonomy (GTDB): domain Bacteria; phylum Pseudomonadota; class Gammaproteobacteria; order Burkholderiales; family Burkholderiaceae_D; genus Noviherbaspirillum; species Noviherbaspirillum autotrophicum. Next base: position 4,285,793 of record NZ_JWJG01000028.1, read on the forward strand.
TGTTGTTGCGCGACGAAGTGTTCCTCATTGGTGTCTCCATGAATGGCAATTGGTTTTTTATGTGATGCACCGCCCTTACCGGCTGGGAAAACGCCAGCGGATACGGCTTGGTTTGACGCATGCAGGGTCGCTGCATGCGGGACGAGGGGCGCGGCGTATGGCGCATGGCGCCGCCTCCCCTCAATGGAGAGCCGAGGGCTGAGTGGGTAAACACACCCTCTTCATGATTCTGCTATGCAGAATCATTTTCTGCATCTTGTGACGGTTTCTGCGCAGGCAAGTTGCACGAGCGCGGTTCTTTTCATTGTTCTTTTATTAAACCGCAAATCGTTACTGCACTGCAGTACTCTCTCTTACTGCCAATATAGGGCGGATTTTGCTTGATGTAAAGCAAGTGGTACAGGTTTAGGCAGACATCGCGAGCCAGACCCAGTGGCCGGCCAGTCATGGCCGGCGTTGCCTGTCCGCTACAGCGAGCGCGCGATGATTTCCTTCATGATTTCATTTGCCCCGCCGTAGATGCGCTGCACGCGCGCATCCGCATACATTTGCGCAATCGGATATTCGAGCATGTAGCCGTAGCCGCCAAACAGTTGCAGGCAGCGGTCGACCACCGTGCATTGCAAGTCCGAGATCCAGTACTTCGCCATCGATGCCAGCACGGTATCCATGCGGCCCTCGACCATGTCGACGATGCAGCGGTCGATGAAGGTGCGCGCCACCGTCGCCTCGGTCTTGATTTCGGCCAGCACGAAGCGCGTGTTCTGCATGTCGAGCAAGGCCTGGCCGAAGGCGCGCCGCTCGCGCGCGTGCTCGACCGTCAGCTGCAGCGCGCGCTCGATCGAGGCCACGCCGGACACGCCGAGGATGGTGCGCTCGTACGGCAGCTCGTTCATCAGCTGCGCGAAACCGCGGCCCTCGACGCCGCCCAGCACGTTCTGCAGCGGCACGCGCACATTGTCGAAGAACAGCTCGCAGGTATCCTGGCCCTTCTGCCCCAGCTTGTCGAGGATGCGCCCGACCTTGAAGCCGGCGCAGTCGCGGGTTTCCAGCAGCAGCAGCGACACGCCCTTGGCCCCGGCTTGCGGCTCGGTTTTGGCGACCATCAGGATCAGGTCGGCCAGGTAGCCGTTCGAAATGAAGATCTTCGAACCGTTGAGCACATAGCTGTCACCCTCCCGCAGCGCGGTGGTGCGGATGCCTTTCAGGTCGGAGCCCGCGCCCGGCTCGCTCATGGCAATCGCCGCCACCATCTCGCCCGACGCCAGCTTCGGCAGATATGTCTGCTTTTGTTCTTCCGTGCCCTGGTTGAGCAGGTAGTGCGCCACGATGGCATGCACGTGGATGCCGAACGCGGTGTCGCCGGCATACGCCAGCTCCTCGAACACGACCGACTGGTGCGCAAAGCTGCCGCCCGAGCCGCCGTAAGCATCGGGGATGTCAGCCAGCAGGATGCCGAGCTCGCCGGCACGGCGCCACAGCGCGCGGTCCACATGCTGCTGCTTGCGCCAGGTGTCCTGGTGCGGCGCGATTTCGGTGGCGACGAAGCGGCGCACCGCGTCTCGGAAGCCGTCCAGCTCCGGCGTCATCCAGGGGGAGGTGTAGGTCATGTCTTGTCTCCGGTTTGATTTATGGAATGGAGGCGCCTATTGCGCGCAATACATCGTCACCACGCAGGCGCCGCCCAGACCGAGGTTGTGCTGCAGCGCGACGCGCGCGCCGGCCACCTGCCGCTCCTGCGCCGTGCCGCGCAGCTGGTGCGTCAGCTCATAACATTGCGCCAGCCCGGTCGCGCCCAGCGGATGGCCCTTCGACAGCAGCCCGCCGGACGGATTGGTCACCACCTTGCCGCCATAGGTGTTGTCGCCGTCGCACACGAATTTTTCCGCGCCACCCTCCGGGCACAGCCCGAGCGCCTCGTAAGTGATCAGCTCGTTCTGCGCGAAGCAGTCGTGCAGCTCCACCACGTCGATGCCGTCCGGGCCGATGCCCGCTTCCCGGTACACCTTGTCGGCCGCCTCTTTCGCCATGTCGAAGCCGACCAGCCGCATCATGTCGCCCGAGTCGAATGTGCCGGGGCGGTCGGTCGTCATCGCCTGCGCAACGATGTGCACGCCGGCCTTCAAGTCGCGCTGTTGCGCGAAGCGCTCGGACACCAGCACGGCCGCAGCGCCCCCGCAGGTCGGCGGGCACGCCATCAGGCGCGTCATCACGCCCGGCCAGATCATCGGTGCGTTCATCACGTCTTCCTCGCTCACCACCTTGCGAAACAGCGCCAGCGGATTATTGGCCGCATGGCGGCTCGCCTTGGCGCGGATCTTGGCGAAGGTCTCGAGCTTCGTGCCGTACTTCTTCATGTGGGACAAGCCGGCGCCGCCGAAATAGCGCAGCGCCAGCGGAACGTCCGGCATGCCGACCAGGCGGTCGGTGACCGCGTCGAAGTCGTCGAACGGCGCCGGCCGGTCGCGAAACACGGAACCGAGCGCGCCCGGGCTCATCTGCTCGAATCCGAGCGCCAGCACGCAGTCGGCCGCGCCAGAGGCGATCGCCTGGCGCGCCAGGAACAGCGCGGTCGACCCGGTCGAGCAGTTATTGTTGACATTGACGATGGGGATGCCGGTCATGCCGACCTGATAGAGCGCCTTCTGGCCGCACGTCGAGTCGCCGTACACGTAGCCGACGTAGGCTTGCTGGATCTCTTCATAAGCGAGGCCGGCATCCTCCAGCGCCAGGCGCGCCGCAGCGGCGCCCATCTCATGGTAGCTGGCGCTCGCTCCCGGCTTGGCGAACGGGATCATGCCCACGCCCGACACACATACCTTCATATCCTGCCTCCATCCTTGAGTGAATTTGCAATAATAGGTCGGACGACCTAAAGCGTTTTATTATAGGTCAGTTGTATGGGTTTGCAACGGGCGTGGGATAATCGCGCCTGCCTTGAACCTGCCGCGCCACCATGACTTCTGCCCTGAAAAGCTCGCTCCAACGGAAAACCTCCAGCACCACCGAAAAGGGGTACGAGCGCGCGCGCGACATCCTGCAGGCGGCGCGTGAAATCTTCGCGGCGGAAGGCTACGGCGGCCTGTCGATGCGGCGCGTGGCCGTCCAGGCCGGCATCAGCCTGTCCAACGTGCAGCACTACTACCACAGCAAGGATGCGCTGGTGGAAGCGGTGCTGCTGGACTCGCTCAACCAGTTCCAGGAAAAGATCGACGGCATCACCGCGTCGATGGCGGGCGCCTCGCGCGTGGACCAGTTCCTGTCGACGGTCGACATGTTCCTCGAAGAGCTGGGCGCGCCGCTCATGCGCGGCATGTTTTTCGAATTCTGGGCGCTGGCCACGCGCAACACGTTTGCGTCGACCCTGATGGAACGCATGCAGGCGCGCGAGAGAAAGGCAATCTTCAACCTGATCCGCGGCATGTCGCCCGCCATCTCCGACCAGGAATACATGGTGCGCGCCGCGCTGATCGTGGCGCAGATCGAGGGCTTGATGCTGTTTCGCGTACGCAACCGGCCCAAGCGCCCGGAGCTCGAAGGCCTGGAGCAGGCGGCGCGCGACGCGGTGCTGCGGCTGGCGACGCAGCCGTAGCGCCGATTACGCACCGCCGATTCCGCGCCGCTGCTTGAGATTTCTCGGCGCGCCGCCCAGGACAATCTGCGATGCTTTTGCTCGCATGCATCAAATTGATTGATTCACCGCCGGAGCTGACCCGCCATGCCCCTCTCGACACCGCTTGCGCCCGCCGCCGACCAATCGCTGCCGCCGGCGCCGACCGCCATTCCTGACCCCGACGGGCATCCGCGCTTCGGCCGATTCGCCGGCGCCACGGCCGCCATCGACTGGACGCGCCTGGCCGCGCCTTACGCCCGCAGCGCGCCGTGGCGCCATTTCCACCACAAGCGCTGGCAGTATGTCGCGCTCGCCACCGAGGAAGTGTTCTGCGGGATCGCGATTGTCGACCTGGGCTGGACCAGCACCGCGTTTGCCTATGCCTTCGACCGCGTCCTGCGCGCGGAAGTCGCGGGCTATTCGCAGAACGGCTTGCCGGGGATGGGCGCGCGGGTGGCTTCGCATGCGAACGGCGACAGCGCCTTCCGCTGGCCGGGCAGCCGCATTCACTATGGCGCGGTTGATGGTCAATACCGGCTGGCCCTGCGCTGCTGCGGCTTCGAGATCGATGCCGCGTTCGCCGCCACGGACGCCCCGCTCTTGCTGGCCGTCGGCCCGGTCGCCGGCGGCGCGGTGCACGCCACCCAGAAGTCGCCCGGCATGCCGCTGGCCGGCGAGGTGCGCTGCGCGGGCCGGCGCTACCGCCTCGACGGCGGCGTGGCCAGCTTCGATTATTCCAACGGCTTGCTTGCGCGCGACACCGCCTGGCAGTGGGCCTCCGCGCACAGCCTGGCGCTCGGCTTCAATCTGCAGGCCGGTTACTTCGGCGAGCACGAAAACGCGCTGTGGCTGGACGGGCGCCTGATCCCGCTCGGGGCGGCGCGTTTCGACTATGATCGCGCCCGCCCGCTCGCGCCCTGGCATGTCCACACCGACGACGGCTTGCTCGACCTGCAGTTCACGCCGGAAGGCGCGCGGCGCGAAGACAAGAACCTGCTGGTGGCGGCATCGCGCTACATCCAGCCGATCGGCCATTTTTCCGGTTGGGTGAAAGCTGCGCCCGGCGCCGCGCCGCGCAGGGTCGAGCGGCTTGCCGGCGTCACCGAAGACCATTATTCGCGCTGGTAAGCCCGATCAGCGCCGGAAAATCCACAGCAGCAGCGACACCAGCACCGACACCACGATGCTGGTCACCACGGGGAAGTGGAAGCTGAATCCTTCCCGCACGATATGGATATCCCCCGGCAGGCGGCCCAGCGGCAGCTTCGACAGCCACGGCCAGGCCAGCCCGGCGATCAGCAAAACCAGTCCGGTAACGATAAGAAAGCGTTGCATGAGAAAAGAATGATCACGACAAGCCAGTTCGGTGGACACCGGGTTGGATACGGCGCGGCATCAATCATTCCCGCAAGGCTGCACTTGCGTCAAGGATTTGCACTGCGGACAATGGAATACTGCGTACCTATCTTGAAAGTCGTGCCCGCCGCACAGGAGTCGTCATGGAGCGTCAAACAAAACTCAATCTCTGGTATCTCGCCTTCGCCCTGATGGGCGTATTGCTGCTGCGTGACGTATGGCTGATGACGCGCGAAGTCGAGCCGCTGCCCTACAGCCAGTTCATCCAGGAATTGAAAGCCGGTAACGTCGACGAAATCGCGGTCGATCCCAATTTCATTCGCGGCACCCTGCGCCGGCCGCTGAAGGGCGGCGGTCCCACGGAATTCGTCACGACCCGCGTGGAAACCGATCTGGCGCGCGACTTGTCGCAGTACAACGTCAAGTTCGCCGGCGTAGTGCAAAACACGTTGCTGCGCGACGTGCTCGGCTGGGTGGTGCCGGTGGCGATCTTTTTCGGGCTGTGGATGCTGGTCATCCGCAAGATGGCTGACAAGAACGGATTCGGCGGCGGCTTGCTCTCCATCGGCAAGAGCAAGGCCAAGATTTATGTCGAAACCGACGTGCGCATCAGCTTCGACGACGTCGCCGGCGTCGATGAGGCGAAGGAGGAGTTGCGCGAAGTCGTCAACTTCCTGAAAGACCCGCAGCGCTACGGCCGCCTGGGCGCGCGCATCCCCAAGGGCGTGCTGCTGGTGGGCCCGCCCGGCACCGGCAAGACCATGCTCGCGCGCGCCGTGGCAGGCCAGGCCGGCGTGCCGTTCTTCTCGATTTCCGGTTCGGAATTCGTCGAGATGTTCGTCGGCGTGGGCGCGGCGCGCGTGCGCGACCTGTTCGAGCAGGCGCGCCAGAAGGCGCCCGCCATCATCTTCATCGACGAGCTCGATGCGCTCGGGCGCGCCCGCAATTCCTACGGCGTGGGCGGCCACGACGAAAAGGAGCAGACCCTGAACCAGCTGCTGGCCGAGCTCGACGGCTTCGATCCCTCCTCCGGCCTGGTACTGCTGGCCGCCACCAACCGCCCGGAAATCCTCGACCCGGCCCTGCTGCGCGCCGGCCGCTTCGACCGCCAGATCCTGGTCGACCGCCCGGACAAGCCGGGGCGGCTGGCGATCCTGAATGTGCATATCCGCAAGATCAAGACGGCTCCCGACGTGAACCGGGAACAGATTGCCGCCCTGACTCCCGGCTTTTCCGGCGCCGACATTGCCAACCTGGTCAACGAGGCGGCGCTGCTGGCCACGCGGCGCGAGCGCGACGCCGTGACGATGGACGACTTCAACGGCGCCATCGAGCGCATCGTCGCCGGCCTGGAAAAGAAGAACCGCCTGCTTAATCCGCAGGAACGCAACATCGTCGCGCACCACGAGATGGGGCATGCCCTGGTCGCGATGTCGCTGCCCGGCACCGACCCGGTGCACAAGGTTTCCATCATTCCGCGCGGCGTGGGCGCGCTCGGCTACACCCTGCAGCGCCCCACCGAGGATCGTTTCCTGATGACGCGCGAGGAACTGGAGCGCAAGATGGCGGTGCTCTTGGGCGGCCGCGCCGCCGAGCAGATCGTGTTCAGCCACCTGTCGACCGGCGCGGCCGATGACCTGGTGAAAGTCACCGATATTGCGCGCAGCATGGTCACCCGCTACGGCATGGACAAGCAGCTCGGCAATCTCGCCTACGAGGAAGAGCGCCACGCGTTTCTCGGCGTGGAGCAGATCGAGCGGCGCGAGCGCAACTACTCCGAACAGACTGCGCGCGAGATCGATTGCGCGGTGCGCGAGATCGTGGAAAAGGCGTATGCGAACGCGCTCGATATTCTCGGCCGACGCCGTCACGTGCTGGAGCAGGCCGCCGCCCGCCTGATGGAAAAGGAAACGCTGGACGAGGAAGATCTGGCAAGCTTGCGCAGCGCGCTGCCGGCGGCGTCCTAAGCCCGGTACTGCGCCGCGCCTGCCCAAGGATGCCGAACAGGGGGGCGCACGTTCCCGTCATCGAAAAGCGCGTAACGGAATACAATATCCATCCTGCCGGCCACTTCGGTGCTCCGGAACCCATCCTGCCTGGTAAGGAACCATGAACAAATCGTTAATGCTGGCCGCGACTTTCTTCAGCGCGGCATATGCATGCAATCCAGTTATGGCCGCGGAAAGCATGGCCAAAGTCCATCCGCAGCAAATCATCCGGTTCAAGACGGAGAGCTATGGCTGCATGAGCAAGGAGGCGCTGGAAGAGGCGTCGCAGTACGCGCATCGGCATGAAGACGCGGAGTTCCGTACCATGTTCAGCAACAAGTTCTGCGTCGCGCTTCCCAAGAACGTCAATTTCAAGATTCTCAGGATTGCCAATATTCACCCGGACTTCGATGTCATCGAAATAACGGACGAAAAAACTCCCGGTGCCATGACCGGCCTGTTCGCTGAATGGGATTACCGATAGTTATTCCGCCAGCCTACCGGACCTGTGCCGGCTAGCGGCGCGGCGCCTACCTTCTGAGTGACATGCTTCCCGACGCGCAAATAGATTTTTCTTCATTACTTCCGTCGAAGCGCCATCTGTGGCGCGTCGCCGCCGTGATTCTGGGTGCTTCGCTCATCGCCGGGCTCATGCTCGGGCTATGCATCTTCTATTGGCCCCATGGCGCGTTAGCGGATGAACTCGGAAAAACGTTCGTCGCCGGCGGCCCGGCAGTGTTCAGCGCGCCGGGAGGCGGCTTGGTCGCGCTGGAAGCTGGGATCGTGTGGGGGATCTGCCTGGCCTTCGTGGCAGCCTTCATGTATACCGCGTGGCTGATTTATAGCGTCACGAAGAGGTATAACGATTTGGTGGCGCAAGAAAAGATGAAGGCCTATCGGCGCACCATCGAAGGCAAGCGGCCGGACCGGAATTAACAGTCTTTTACCTGTCGGCAGGCAGAACTTTCGCCTTCCCTCCTCTCTCCAAGTACTTCTTGCATATCTCGCATCTTCAAGCCGGCCGGGAACGACGCCGCAGATGAATGCTGGTCTGCGCTGCCGCAACGCCCAGGGCGGTTCGATTGCGGGCGGAACGAAGGCACTGGACGGAGGCATTCATCATGGCAGGTGCAACAGGCATCACCGGCGTCGACACGCACGAGCACGCCCACGATCATCCGCACGGCTGGCAACGCTGGTTGTTTGCCACCAACCACAAGGATATCGGCACCTTGTACATGGTGTTTTCCTTCGTTATGTTCCTGATGGGAGGCATCCTTGCCCTACTGATCCGCGCCGAACTGTTCCAGCCGGGGCTGCAATTCTTCCGGCCGGAAGTCTATAACCAGCTCGTCACGATGCACGGGCTGATGATGATTTTCGGTGCCATCATGCCGGCCTTCGTCGGCTTCGCCAACTGGATGATTCCGCTGCAGATCGGCGCCTCCGACATGGCGTTCGCCCGCATGAACAATTTCTCGTTCTGGCTGCTGCCGCCGGCCGCGATTCTCATGACTGCCTCGTTTTTCAGCGCCGGCGGCGCCACCGCCTCGGGCTGGACCATGTACCCGCCGCTGTCGCTGCAGATGGGCATCGGCATGGACATGACCATCTTCGCGGTGCACATCATGGGCGCCTCGTCGATCATGGGCGCCATCAACATCATCACCACCATCCTGAACATGCGCGCGCCCGGCATGACGCTGATGAAGATGCCGATGTTCTGCTGGACCTGGCTCATCACCGCCTATCTGCTGATCGCCGTGATGCCGGTGCTGGCGGGCGCCATCACGATGACGCTGACCGACCGCCACTTCGGCACCTCCTTCTTCAATGCGGCCGGCGGCGGCGACCCGGTGATGTACCAGCACATCTTCTGGTTCTTCGGCCACCCCGAGGTGTACATCATGATCCTGCCGGCATTCGGCATCATTTCGCAGATCATCCCGGCATTCGCGCGCAAGCAGCTGTTCGGCTATGCCTCGATGGTGTATGCGACGGCGTCGATCGCGATCCTGTCGTTCATCGTCTGGGCGCACCACATGTTTACCACCGGCATGCCAGTCACCGGCCAGCTGTTTTTCATGTACGCGACCATGCTGATCTCGGTGCCGACCGGCGTGAAAGTGTTCAACTGGGTGGCGACCATGTGGAAAGGCGCCATGACGTTCGAGACTCCGATGCTGTTCGCCGTCGGCTTCATCTTCGTGTTCACGATCGGCGGCTTTTCCGGCCTGATCCTGGCGGTGGCGCCGATCGATATCCAGGCACAGGATACGTATTACGTGATCGCGCACTTCCATTACGTGCTGGTGGCGGGTTCCTTGTTCGCGCTGTTTGCCGGCTTCTACTACTGGGTGCCGAAGTGGACCGGTTTCATGTATAACGAAGCCCGTGGCAAGTTCCACTTCTGGAATTCGCTGATCTGGGTGAACGTCACCTTCTTTCCGATGCACTTCCTGGGGCTGGCCGGCATGCCGCGCCGTTACGCCGACTACCCGACGCAATTCACGGATTTCAACGTCGTCACCTCGATCGGCGCCTTCGCGTTTGGGCTGAGCCAGGTGTATTTCCTGTTTGCGGTGGTGCTGCCGGTCATCAAGGGCGGCGAAAAAGCGCCGGCCAAGCCGTGGGATGGCGCGGAAGGACTGGAATGGACCGTGCCGAGCCCGGCGCCGTTCCATACCTTTGAAGTACCGCCGGTCGTCAAGTAATTCCCATGCCGAGCGAGGCTGCGAATGGACCGGCACGAATGGATATTGAAGCGTAACTGCTCGCTCACGCCGGCGCAGCTGGTGCGCGCGTACGGCGTGTTGTGCGCGCTGTCGTTCGCCGTCGCCGCTGTCTTTACCTTGCGCGGCGCCTGGGTCGTGCTGGCCTTCGCGACCGTGGAGATGGCGGCGGTCGCGCTCGCGTTCCTGCACTATGCGCGGCACGCCACCGACCACGAACATATCGTTCTGGTCGACGGGTATCTGGTGGTGGAACGGGTCGAGGCCGGCCGGGTGCATCAGGTGCGGCTGGACCGCTGCTGGACCCGGATCGCGCCGCCGTCTGGCACGCAGGATCTGATCCGGCTAGAAAACCGGGGCATGACGGTCCAGGTGGGCCGCTTTGTGACCGGCGCCAAACGCCGGCAGGTGGCGCAGGAACTGCGGCGGGAACTGCACGGCGTGCCCGCTTCCTTCTCCGCTGCCTAATCCCTACTAATGCCGCCTAATCCCTGTTTGCCGCGCTACTTGCGCCACTCAAAAACAGCCGAGGCACCCCATGACGGGCGCCGCCTGCTCACTCAGTGTTCGTGGAGCAGATACGCGGGTTGCCGCGGCAGGCGCAGGCTGACCAGGATCGTGACGAACATGATCACCGTGACATACCAGTAGAAGGTACTTTCGTGCCCGAGTGATTTCAGCCCCAGTGCCACGTATTCGGCCGAGCCGCCAAACACCGCATTGCCGAGCGCGTAGGCGAAGCCCACGCCGAGCGCGCGCACTTCGGTGGGGAACATTTCCGCTTTCACGATGCCGCTGATCGAGGTGTAGAAGCTGACGACGGCCATCGCCAGCAGAATGATAAAGAACGCTTGGTAGGGGCTGGACACGCTGCCCAGGCTGGTCATGATGGGCACGGTCCCGATCATCCCCAGCACGCCGAACAGCAGCATGTTGTTGCGCCGTCCGATGCGGTCCGACAGTGCGCCGAACAGCGGCTGCATGATCATGAACACCAGCAGGCACAGCGTCATCACATAGCTGGCGGTCTTGATCGGCATGTGCGCGGTGTTGACCAGGTATTTCTGCATGTAGGTCGTGAAGGTGTAGAACATCAGCGAGCCGCCCGCGGTATAGCCGACCACCGTGAAAAAAGCCCCTCGATGTTCGCGCAGCAGGCTGAGCAGGCTGCCGGCCGATGCGTTTTCCCGGTCTTGCGCGGTGGATGTTTCATGCAGCGTGCGCCGCAGCAGCAGCGCGATCACGGCGGCAACCGCCCCCACCACGAACGGAATGCGCCAGCCCCATGCCTTCAGTTGCGCCTCGTCCAGGAATTGCTGCAGCACGACGACCACGAGCACCGCCAGCAACTGGCCGCCGATCAGCGTCACGTACTGGAACGACGAAAAAAAACCACGCCGGCCGCGCAACGCTACTTCGCTCATGTAGGTCGCGGTCGTGCCGTATTCGCCACCCACCGACAGACCCTGCACCAGGCGCGCGAACAGCAGCGCGGCCGGTGCCCACGCACCGATGCTGGCGTAGGTCGGCAGACAGGCGATGAGCAGCGAGCCGCCGCACATCATGAGCACCGACACGACCATCGCGTTCCTGCGGCCGCGCCGGTCGGCCAGGCGGCCGAAGAACCAGCCGCCGATGGGACGCATCAGAAAGCCCGCCGCAAACACGCCGGCCGTGTTGAGCAATTGCGCGGTCTGGTCGGACTTCGGAAAGAACGCCGGCGCGAAGTACAGTGCGCCAAATGCGTAGACGTAGAAGTCGAACCATTCCACCAGGTTGCCGGACGAAGCGGCGAAGATGGCAAAAATGCGGCGGCGGGTATCCGCCGCAGAGGAGATCGGTGCGGCAGCGGCGGGGACGTCGTCAACGGTGCGCATGGTCGTCGGTTATCCGAGGGGCGGTGGTTGCACGCTAGCGCGGGCCAGCCTGTCCGCCGGGCTGCTTGACCATGCGCAGATACGGCTTGAGCGTCTTCCAGCCTTCCGGGAACATGCCTTTTGCCTCGTCGTCGCTCACCGACGGCGCGATGATCACGTCGTCGCCCTGCTGCCAGTTGGCCGGTGTCGCCACCTTGCAGGTGGCGGTCAGCTGCATGGAATCGAGCGCGCGCAGGATTTCGTCGAAGTTGCGGCCGGTGCTCATCGGATAAGTCAGCATCATCTTGATTTTCTTGTCCGGGCCGACCACGAAGACCGAGCGCACCGTCGCGTTGGTGGTGGCGGTGCGCCCTTCGGCGGTGCCTGGCTCGTCGGCCGGCAGCATGTTGTACGTCTTGGAGATGGCCAGGTCGCTGTCGGCGATGATCGGATACTTCGGTTGCACGCCCTGCGTTTCCTCGATGTCCTTGGCCCACGCCTTGTGGCTCTCCACCGGGTCCACGGAAAGGCCGATCAGCTTGGTATTGCGTTTGGCAAATTCCGGCTCGATCTTGGCCATGTAACCCAGTTCAGTGGTGCATACCGGGGTGAAATCCTTGGGGTGCGAAAACAGGATGGCCCAGCCATCGCCGATCCATTCATGAAAACGGATCGGCCCTTGCGTCGTCATGGCTTGGAAGTCGGGAGCGGTATCGTTGATGCGTAATGACATGATCTCCTCCAATCGGGTGTCGGGACAGACATGCAACATCAGCGGCAACGCCGAGCCGGCGCGAGGGCTGCGGGAGAAATTCACCTGCGCCGTGGTTTGCCGCTGCCTGATAGATATTCCTTGTGGACAGCGCCCGTGGGCAGAATGCGGCCGGGGCGCACCTAATTATTCAGAATAGGTGCGGCCCCGCACTTCAGTTTGAGATGCATCAACTGGCGCCGGATTACGACGCAGGAATGGCCAGTCCCCTGGCGACTGCCGGCCGTGCAACAAACGCGTCGAGAGTGCGCGTGACATGCGGGAAATCGGCAATCCGCACCAGGTCGCCGGCTTCGTAGAAACCGATCAGGTTGCGCACCCAGGGGAAGATCGCGATATCGGCGATGGTGTAGTCGTCGCCCATGATCCACTGGCGCTTTTGCAGCCGCTGGTCGAGCACGCGCAGCAGGCGCTGCGATTCGGCGACGTAGCGGTCGCGCGGGCGCTTGTCTTCATACTCCTTGCCGGCGAATTTATGGAAGAAGCCGAGCTGGCCGAACATCGGCCCGATGCCGCCCATCTGGAACATCAGCCACTGGATCGTTTCATAGCGCGCGGCCGCGTCGGCCGGCAGGTATTGCCCGGCCTTGTCGGCCAGATAAAGCAGGATGGCGCCGGATTCGAACAGCGCCAGCGGCTTGCCGTTCGGACCGTCGGGATCGAGGATGGCCGGGATCTTGTTGTTCGGATTGAGTGACAGGAATTCGGGCGAGAGCTGGTCATTGGTGCCGAAGTTCACCAGGTGCGGTTCATACGGCAGGCCGGTTTCCTCCAGCATGATCGACGCCTTCACGCCATTCGGCGTGGGCAGCGAATAGAGCTGGATGCGCTCGGGATGGCGGGCGGGCCATTTGCGGGTAATGGGGAAGGCGGACAGGTCGGTCATCGGGGCTCCTGATAAAGAGGGGGCCGGCGTCATGCCGCCGGCCCCCATGTCGTTTCATAAACAGGATGACCAATATAAGCGGTTCCGCCGTTTTCTGTTGAAGTGCCGGGAAAATGGCTTCTATCGGCATGAATGGTAATAATAATTACCTTTGGCTTAGAGCAGCGCCTCTACATGCCGCCTTTGCTTAAAGGATGAAAATTCGACAAGATGTGCGGTAACTGCAATGGTGATGCATATTGCAGAATAAAAGGTAATAACAATTACACCAATGCGCCAGACGACAGGGCGGCGCCTTGCCGCCTCGCCGCACCAAGGAGACAATCATGATTCCACGCCAGATCTTCAATGCCGACCACGACAGCTTTCGCCATAGCTTTCGCCGCTTTCTGAATGCCGAGGTCATGCCGCGGCATGAACAGTGGGAAGAGCAGGGCTTCGTCGACCCCGCCATCTGGCGCCGTGCCGGCGAGCTCGGCTTTTTATGCACCAATATGCCGGAGCGTGTTGGCGGCGCCGGATGCGACCGCCTGTTCAGCGCGATCCTGCTGGAGGAACTGGCGCGCGCCAACGCCACCGGCATCGGCTGGCCGCTGCATTCCGATATCGTCGCGCCATACCTGCTGCGCTACGGCAGCGAGGAACTGCAGCAGGCGTGGCTGCCGAAGATGGCTGCGGGTGAAGCCATCACCGCCATCGCCATGACCGAGCCCGGCGGCGGCTCCGACCTGCAGTCGATGGCGACCGTCGCGCTGGAGGATGGCGACGACTACGTCATCAACGGCTCCAAGATCTTCATCACCAACGGCTACAACTGCGACATGGCCATTGTCGCGGTCAAGACCGGCAGCAGCGCGCGCGGCGCCGGGAATGTGTCGCTGATCGTGGTCGAGGCCGACCGCGCCGGCTTCACCAAGGGCAAGCCGCTGAAAAAGGCTGGCATGAAGGCGCAGGATACCTGCGAACTGTTCTTTGACAATGTGCGCGTGCCGCGCACCAACATCGTCGGCCAGCCGGGCATGGGCTTCATGATGCTGATGCAGGAACTAGCGTGGGAACGCCTGTTGATCGCCATTACCTCGATTGCCAATGCGGAAGCGATGCTGGAAGCCACCATTGCCTATACCAAGGAGCGGCAGGCATTCGGCCGGCCGGTATCGACATTCCAGCACACCCGCTTTGCGCTGGCGGAAATGAAGACCGAGCTGCAGATTGCGCGCGTGTTCGTCGACCGCTGCCTCGAGCTGGAAATCAGGAAGGAATTGCAGGCCGACGCGGCGGCGGCCGCCAAGTACTGGTGTTCCGACCTGCAGGGCAAGGTGCTCGACCAGTGCGTGCAGCTGCATGGTGGCTACGGCTTCATGCTCGAGTACCCGGTCGCGCGCGCCTATGTCGATGCGCGCGCGCAGCGCATTTACGGAGGCACCAATGAAATCATGAAAGAAATCATCGCGCGCGGCATTTGAGACCTTCCATGACCAATCCTCTTCTCTCCGGCATCCGCGTGCTCGACCTCACACGGCTGTTGCCCGGGCCATTCTGCACGCTCTATCTGGCCCAGCTCGGCGCCGAGGTGATCAAGATCGAAGAGCCGCAAGGCGGCGATTACGCACGCCACTTGTCGCCGGAATTGTTTGCGCTGGTTAATCGCGGCAAGCAATCGGTGACGCTCGATCTGCGCCAGGCCGAGGCGGTCTCCGCATTCAAGACGCTCGTCGCCGGCGCCGACGTGGTGATCGAATCGTTCCGGCCGGGCGTGATGGACAAGCTCGGCTGCGGCTACGACGCGCTCAGGGAAATCAATCCGCGCCTGGTGTACGCCGCCCTGACCGGCTATGGGCAAAGCGGCCCGTTCAGCGATCGGGCCGGGCATGACATGAATTATTGCGGGTATGCCGGCGTGCTCGACCAGACCGGCGTAGCGGGCGGGCCTCCCGCCTTGTCGAACTTCCAGGTGGCCGATTTGGCCGGCGGCGCGCTGACTTGTGCGCTGGGCATCTTGGCCGCCGTCATCGGCGCGAAGACGTGCGGCGCCGGCAGCTTCGTCGATGCCAGCATGCTCGACGGCACGCTCGCGCTGCAGGTGATGGCGCTGGCTTCCCTGCGCACCTTCGGCCACGCCCTGCCGCGCGGCAGCGACATGCTGACGGGCGGCTTGCCCAACTACGGCGTCTATAAATGCGCGGATGGCAAGCATGTCGCCATGGCGGCGCTGGAGCCGAAGTTCTTCCGGAATTTTTGTGCCGCGGTAAATCGCCCCGACTTGGCGCGCCTGCCGTTGATGCCGGGCGAGGCCGGCACAGCGTTGCGGAAGGAATTGGCCGCCCTGTTCAAATCAAGAACGCGCGACGCGTGGGAGCATTTGTTAAGCCACAAGGACTGCTGCGTCTCCGCGGTCTACTCTGCACAGGAAGCGCTGGAACAGGCGCACGTGCGCGAGCGCGAACTGGTGGAATCCGATTCTGGCAAGCCAGCTTTCCGGTTTCCCATCCGCTTTTCGGACACTCCGTGCGGTACGGCCGGCAGCCCGGCACTGGGCCAGCATACCCATGCCGTGCTGCGCGCCGCCGGCGTGGGCGAGGCTGTGCTGGCGGCGCTGTCGGCATCGCACGCGATTTGACAACCGATATCGATTCCGGAGTTCACGAGCCGCGAGGAGACAGATCATGAAGGTCGATAAATACCCGGTGCAGATGCTGCACCAGTGGGCGTCGCAGCAACCTGACCGGCGCTGGCTGTTCCAGCCGGTCAATGGCCAATGGAAATCCCTGACCTGGGCGCAGGCCGCAGACCAGATCGCGCGCATGGCCGCCGCCCTACAAGCGATGGGCTGGGAGCCCGGCAGCCGCATCGCGATTTCCGGACGCAATACCGCGCACTGGTTCCTGGCCGATATGGCCATCGCCATGGCCGGCTACGTGAGCGTCGGCCTGTACCCGAAGCAGTCGCAGGAAAACACCCGCTACATCCTCGAGCATAGCGACGCGAAGGCCTTGTTCCTCGGCCCCATGATGGATGCCGACATTTTCATGGGGGCGCTGCCGTCGGGGCTCAAGACGATCGCCTTTCCCTATCCGGAAGCCCCGGCCGGCGACATGAAGTGGGACGAGCTGGTGGCGCAGCATGGGCCGCTGTCGTCGTACCAGCCGCCGGCGCCGGACGCCCTCATGACGCTGGTCTACACCTCCGGCACCACCGGCAAGCCCAAGGGCGTCATGCTTAACTACGGCAACGTGCTGTTTACCGCCAGCGGCGCGCTGTCGGTGATCCCGCCCGAACCCAACGAGCGCTACTTTTCCTACATGCCGCTGGCGCACGCCTTCGAGCGCGTGGCTGTCGAGATGGCCAGCTTCTATACCGGCGCGGAAGTGCATTTCCTGGAGCATGTCGACAAGCTGGCGGAACAGCTGCCGCAGGTGGCGCCGACGCGCTTTTTCGGCGTGCCGCTGGTCTACAGCCGCATCCAGGCCGGCGTCTTGAAGAAGCTGCCGCAGCCGAAGCTCGAGCGCCTGATGGCGATTCCGCTGGTGCGTGGCCTGGTGCGCCGCAAGATCATGAAGGGCATCGGCTTGCAGAATGCGCGCATGTGCGTGGTGGGCGCCGCGCCGATGCCGGTGCCGCTGTTGGACTGGTACCGCAACATCGGCATCGAGATTTACCAGGGATACGGCATGACCGAAGCCTCGGTTTATCCGACCGCCTGCCTGCCCTGGCAAAACCGCGTCGGCTCGGTCGGCAAGCCCCTGCCCGATTCCGGCTTCAGGCTGTCCGAGGAAGGCGAAATCCTGTTCAAGCACGGCGGCCTGATGGCCGGCTATTTCAAGGAGCCGGACCTGACGCGCGACGCCTTCACCGCCGACGGCTTCCTGCGCACCGGGGACAAGGGCCATGTCGACGAGGATGGCTTCCTCTACATTACCGGGCGCGTCAAGGATATCTTCAAGACCGCCAAGGGCAAGTACGTCGCGCCCGCGCCAATCGAATGCGCCTTTGCGCGCAATACCGACATCGACCAGCTGCTGCTGATCGGTTCGGGCCTGACGCAGCCACTGATGTTCGTGACCCTGGGTGAAGAGGCGCGCCGCAAGGACCGCGCCGACGTCGAGCAGCGCCTGATCGCCGACATGGAAACGGTCAATGCCGCCCTGGAGCCGCATGAGCGCATCGCCAAGTGCGTCATCCTGAAGGATGCCTGGAACATCGACAATGGCTTGATGACGCCGACCATGAAAGTGCGGCGCGCCGAGGTCGAAAAGCGCTACCGCGCCTTGATCGAACGCGAAAGCAAGGTGCGCGACGCCATCAGCTGGGAGTGAGCGGCGGACGCCGGCGGACGGCAAGGGCGCGCGGGGAATGAAATTTAGGTTTACTGTACTAATAAATTTACACCCGCGTAATTTCCTTCGTGCAAGAATTAAGCTTCCCCCGGCGTCCGCCGGGATTGTCCCTCTCTGAAAGTTCGCCGATGAAACCAGTTGTCATCAGCGGGACCGGCTTGTTTACGCCGCCGCATTCCATTTCCAACGAAGAACTCGTCGTTTCCTTCAACGCTTACGCGGAAAATTTCAATGCCGAGCATGCCGCCGCCATCGCGGCGGGCGAGGTGGCGGCGATCGAGCCGTCGAGCGTGGGCTTCATCGAAAAGGCCTCGGGCATCAAGGCGCGCTACGTGATGGAAAAGAGCGGCATTCTCGACCCGCAACGCATGGTGGCGCGCATCCCGGAGCGTCCCGACGAGGAACTGTCGGTGCAGGCTGAAATCTGCGTGGCGGCCGCGCGCGAAGCGCTGGAACGGGCCGGCCGCACGCCGGCCGACATCGACATGGTGCTGGTCGCCTGCAGCAACATGCAGCGCGCCTACCCGGCCATTGCCGTCGAAGTGCAGGAAGCGCTCGGCATCGACGGCTACGGCTTCGACATGAACGTGGCCTGTTCGTCGGCCACCTTCGGCATCCAGACCGCGGTTGCCGCCATTCAGAGCGGGCAGGCGCGCGCCGTGCTGGTGCTGAATCCGGAAATCACGAGCGGCCATCTGAACTTCCGCGACCGCGACAGCCACTTCATTTTCGGCGATGCCTGCACCGCCATCGTGCTCGAAGGCGCGGAGACGGCGACGTCGCGCCACCAGTTCGAGATCCTCGGCAGCAAGCTCAAGACCAAGTTCTCGAACAATATCCGCAACAACTTCGGCTTCATGAACCGCTTCGATGAATCGGGCATCGGCAAGCCGGACAAGCTGTTCCGCCAGCAGGGGCGCAAGGTGTTCAAGGAAGTGTGCCCGATGGCGGCCGACATGATCAGGGAAACGGTTGCCGCCACCGGCCTGGAACTGCCGCAAGTCGCGCGCTACTGGTTGCACCAGGCCAACCTGAACATGAACCTGCTGATCACCCGCACCCTGCTCGGGCGCGACGCGCAGGCGATGGAGGCGCCAGTCATTCTCGACACGTATGCCAACACCTCGTCGGCGGGCTCGATCATCGCGTTCCACAAGTACCAGGACGATCTGGCGGCAGGCGCGCACGGCGTGATCTGCTCGTTTGGCGCCGGTTATTCGATTGGCTGCGTGGTGCTGCGCAAGAAGTAACGCGCTTGCCGGCGCGTGACGCGCGCCGGCGTGCATTGCGTTTTCCCTCATGGCGCCGAGGGAAAACGCAGGACTGTCACTCGAAACGCTTCCCTTCCTGCGCCATCTTCACCAGGATATCGGCCGGCGCAAAATACTCTCCGAACCGCTCTGCCAGGTCCTTCGCGCGGCGCACGAAGTGATCCACGCCATAGGCATTGATGTACTGTAGCGCGCCGCCCTGGAAGGGCGCGAAGCCCCAGCCGAAGATGCTGCCGATGTTGGCGTCCGCGACCGTCAGCACGACGTGCTCTTCGAAGCATTTCGCCGCTTCATTGGCTTGCACGAACATCAGGCGCTCGATCAAGTCCTTTTGCGGCAGCTGCCGCTCGGCCAGCGGAAATGCGTCGCGCAAGCCGGCCCACAGCTGCTTGGGCTGACCCTGCGGATAGTCGTAAAAACCCTTGCCCGTCTTCTTGCCGGGACGATCCAGCTCGCACACCATCTTGCGCAGGCCAGCCGCCGCCGGATGCGCGACGAGCGGCTTGCCTTCCGCTTCGAAATCCTTGCGCGTTTGTTCCATGATGTGCCAGGACAGCGACAGGCTCACCTCGTCGTGCAATGCGAGCGGGCCGACCGGCATGCCAGCTTGCAGCCCCGCCATTTCGATGGCGCGCGGATGCTGCCCGTCCATCAACAGCTTCAAGCCTTCCATCACGTAGGTGCCAAACACGCGCGAGGTATAGAAGCCGCGCGCGTCGTTGACCACGATCGGCGTCTTTCTGATCTGCTGCACGTAGTCGAAGCCGCGCGCCAGCGTCTCCTGGCTGGTCTTTTCGCCGACGATGATTTCGACCAGCGGCATCTTGTCGACCGGCGAGAAGAAATGCAGGCCGATGAAGTTGGCCGGGCGCACGCTGGCCTGCGCCAATCCGGTGATCGGCAGCGTCGAGGTGTTGGAGGCGAACACCGCGTCGGCAGCAAGGACCGCCTCGGTCTTCTTCGTCATGTCGGCCTTGATCTGGCGGTCCTCGAACACCGCTTCGATCACCAGGTCGCAGCCGGCGAGGTCTTCCACATTGGCGGTAGTCGCGATCCGCGCCAGCAGCGCCTGCTTTCCTTCCGTGGTTTCGCGCCCGCGCTTGATGGCCTTGTCCAGGAGGCCGGCGGAATACGCCTTGCCCTTTTCCGCATGCTCGACATTCACATCGAGCAGCACCACGTCGATGCCCGCCTTGGCGGATACATAGGCGATGCCCGCGCCCATCATGCCGGCGCCGAGGATGCCGACCTTGTTGACGGTCGATTTCGGCACGCCTTGCGGGCGCGACTTGCCCTTGTTGATCGCATTGAGCTGGAACCACATGGTGCCGATCATATTCTTCGCCTCTTGCGACAGCGCGCCGTTGGCGAAGTAGCGCGATTCGACTTCGCAGGCGGTATCGAAATCGACGATGCCGCCTTCGAACACGCAGCTCATGATGTTGGTCGCGGCCGGGTAGTTGCCGAAGGTTTTGGCGCTGGCCATCGACGGCGCGATCGACCACAGCTGCGCATTGGCCGGGCTCTTCGAGTCGCCGCCAGGCCAGCGGAATTTCTTGTCGTCCCACGGCTGCACGGCTTGCGGATTGGCCAGGCACCACGCCTTGGCTTTCGCCATCATCTCGTCGCGGTCGGTGGCCAGCTCGTGCAGGATGCCCTGCTGTTTCGCCTGCTCGGCGCGCAGTTCCTTGCCTTCCAATAGCAGCGGCAAGGCCGGCTGGATGCCGATCAGGCGCGCCAGGCGCTGGGTGCCGCCGCCGCCGGGCAACAGGCCGAGTTTTACTTCCGGCAGGCCGAACTTGGCTTTCGGATTGTTGAGCGCGATGCGGTGATGGCAGGCCAGCGCCAGCTCCAGCCCGCCGCCCAGCGCCGTGCCGTTCAAGGCTGCGACCACCGGGCGGCCGCAGCGCTCCAGGCGGCGCAGCATCGACTTGAATTCCTGCGCCAGATTGAATGCCTGCTGCGGCTCGGTGATCTGGTACAGCTTGTCGATGTCGGCGCCGGCCAGGAATTCCTTCTTGCCGGAAGTGATGATGATGCCTTTGATGCTCTTGTCCGCATCGATTGCCGCAATCGCTTGCGCGAACGGCCCGGTCAATTCATCGTTGAGCACGTTCATCGATCGGCCCGGCATGTCGATCGTCAGGGTGACGATGTCGTCGGCGTCTTTTTGAAAATGTATGCACATGGTGTCGGTTCCGTCGAAGAAGTTAAACGCGCTCGATGATGGTGGCAATGCCCATGCCGCCGCCGACGCACAGCGAGATCAGCGCGGTCGAGCCGCCGGTGCGCTCCAGTTCGTCGAGCGCGGTGCCGAGGATGATGGCGCCGGTAGCGCCCAGCGGGTGGCCCATGGCGATCGAGCCGCCGTTGACGTTGATGCGCGCCTCGTCGATGTCGAGCTCGCGCGCGGCGCGCATCACCACGGCGGCGAACGCTTCATTGATTTCGAACAGGTCGATGTCCTGCGCCGTCATGCCGGCCTTGGCCAGCGCCTTGCGCGACGCGGGCGCAATTCCGGTCAGCATGATGGTCGGCTCCGATCCGGTGACGGCGGTCGCCACGATGCGCGCGCGCGGCTTGATGCCCAGCCGTTCGCCAATGGCGCGGCTGCCCACCAGCGTGAGCGCGGCGCCGTCGACGATGGCGGACGAATTGCCGGCGTGGTGCACGTGGTTGATGGCCTCGACGGTGGTGTACTTGCGCAGCGCAGTGGCGTCGAATCCCATCTGCCCCATCTGCGCAAACGACGGTTGCAATCCGGCCAGCGTGTCGACGGTGGTGTCGGCGCGGATGGTTTCATCATGGTCGAGCACCACCATGCCGTTCAAATCCTTGACGGGGACAAGCGACTTCGCGAAGCGCCCTTCGGCGCGGGCGCGTGCCGCATTCTGTTGCGAGCGCACCGCAAAGCGGTCGACGTCGGTTCTGCTAAAGCCTTCGAGCGTGGCAATCAGGTCGGCGCCGATGCCCTGCGGCGCAAAGCCGGTCATCTGGTTGACGCGCGGGTCCATGAACCAGGCGCCGCCGTCGGAACCCATGGACCAGCGCGACATGCTTTCGACGCCGCCGGCGACGACCAGCTGTTCCTGGCCGGACATGACTTTCATTGCCGCCAGATTGATCGATTCCAGGCCCGACGCGCAAAAGCGCGATTGCGTCACGCCCGGCACCGCCTGGTCCCAGCCGGCGTACAGCACTGCCGTGCGCGCGATGTCGGCGCCCTGTTCGCCCACGGGCGTGACGCACCCGAGCACGACGTCGTCGACCAGCGCGGTGTCAAGTTGATTGCGTTGCTGCAAAGCTTGCAGCAGGTTGCCGAGCAAATGCACCGGCGTGACCTGGTGCAGGCTGCCATCCTTCTTGCCCTTACCGCGCGGCGTGCGCACGGTGTCGTAAATATAGGCTTCCGTCATGTCCACTCCAACCTGGTTTTATGTGTAAGATTCGTTACTTCGTCTTTCCTCATATCGAAAGACGAATAGCACTGGTTAAGCTATACGATCGGCTCTCGTCCGGTCAACAGACGTTTCATTCTAAACGTGTGTGCCACTATAATTGGTAAAAATAATTACACATTGAGGAAAGCAAGTGGCTTCAGAAAAAAAACGGGATGTGCTCGATCTGGCGCTGCTCGATGCCGGCATTCGCACGCGCATCGAGGAGGCCGTATTGCGGCTGTTTTCCGAGCGCGAATTCCATCGCGTCGGGTTCGGCGAAATCGCCGCCGCCGCCAATGTGTCGCTGCAGACCATCTACAAGTATTACGAGAGCAAGGAAGCCTTGCTGTACTCTTGCCTCGACACTTGGCTGGGCATCCTGGCCTTGCGCATGGTGGACCACTTGCAGGGCATCGAAACCTACCAGGACAAGCTGCGCAAGGTGTTCTGGGTGGTGCTCGATTTCTTCGACCATCACCCGAAGGTCGCGCAGCTGATCATGAGTTCGGTCTACCTGAACACCTGGAGCCGCAACCAGACTTTCCGTCAGCCGCGCCTGATGGGCGGGCTGATGCAGACGCTGGCCGAAGGGCGCGCGCAAGGCATCCTGACCGACGAAGTCGATGAAAAGGTGCTGCTTGACTACTTCCTCGGCGTCATGGAGCGCCTGGTGCACATGCATATCATGCGCGGCGAGCAGGAGCCACTGGCGGCCAAGGCCAATGTGCTGTTCAAGATGCTGTGGCGCGCCATTGCGAAGCCAGCCTGAGCCAGGGGCGAGGCGCGGGTGAAAAAAATGCCCGCGAACCGGAGGGCTCGCGGGCAAAGTCCAATCCAGGAGGCGGATGGAGGAGACAAAATTGCGTTCTCACAGAGAGATGCATCCCTATAAGCAATTACCGGGCCACCTCTTTTTTGCGCTGGCTTCGGGAAAAATGTATATCAAATGCCCGTTTGCGGCGGCCCTCAGCGTGCTTGCCGCTGTTTGCCTGTGGTTGCTTTCCTGAAATCTGGACATGTCTTCCCGAAATCGGGAAGGCCATAATCGAATTGCATTGCTGATGGCCTAGGCCGGGCCGGGTGGCGCCCCCAGCATCGTCGCATTCTGCGTTGGCATGTTGCTCATGCGCGCGCCGAACACCATCTCGGTCATCCAGTTCGTCAGCAGCGCGGTATAGGCGCGCTGGCCCGGCTCCTCGGTCAAGCCGTGATCGGCGCCCTTAATGACGCGGTACGTCAGCGAATGCGCCTGACCGCAGGCGTCCAGATAGCTGGAAATGACCGCATGCGGGATCACGTGGTCGAATTCGGATTCGATCACCAGCACGTCTCCTGCGAAAGCGGCGCATGCGCGCAGCGCGCGGTTCTGCTGCGTCGGCACCGGGCTGCGCCGGTAAGCCACGAGATCCTGATCTTGGTGCAGCTGGCGCTTGGGCGCCTCCCACTCGCTGTCCTTGTACAGCGCCGGTACGCGCAGCGCCAGCCATTTCACCGGCCGCAGCGTGGTCAGGATGGCGGCCAGGTAGCCGCCGTAGCTGCTGCCGACGACTGCGATTGCGGCCGGGTCGACCATCCGGTGGCTGGACAGCACGTCGTAGGCCGCCAGTACGTCGCGCAGATTACTTTCGCGCGACACCGTTTCATGCTGCGCATTGGTGCTGCCATGACCGCGCAAATCGAAGGTCATGCACACGCAGCCGAGTGCCGCGATTTCGTGCGCGCGCGCCAGGTACTGCTCCTGACTGCCGCCCCAGCCGTGCACGAACAGCACGCCCGGGATGCGCGTGGCCGGCGTCACGAGCGTGCCGGCGATCTGGCCGTCGTCGACGGCGATATGGATTTTGTCGTCACGGGTCGGCATGCGGCGCGAGCGTCGAATATTTGGTGATCGGGCCAGCGCGTTCGTCCACGCCCTGGAAGTGAAGAATCGCATTGGCCGGCACGTGCGCGTCCGCGCCGTAGATTTCCATGGTCGAGGCGCGCACCGCATCGAGCGCCGCATCGGCCCGGAACGCGGCCAGCGCCGCCACCTCCGCGCCGCTGGCGCCGCCGATGCGCCAGGACTGCTCCAGCACGCCCGAGTAGCGCCGCCCCGCCTCGTCGCAGCCCTGCGCCACATCGTAATTGCAGCGCGAAGCGAACATGCCGGGATAGGCTTGCAGCACCGCCGCATGGTAGGCGCGCGCCTGCGCGATGGCTTCCAGCGCGGCTGGCGCCAGCGCCAGCCGCAACAGCGCGTCGAAATCGCCGCGCGCCACCACCAGGTCGGAGCCGCCGTACACTTCTTCGCCGGCATTATTCGTGGTCAGCCGCTGCGTTCCGCAATAAGTCGCCAACAGGTCGCCCACGCGCACCTGCCCCACCGAGAGCGTCTCCACCTGCGCCAGGTTGCACTCGCATACTAGGCCGTCGCGCGCCACCTCCTGCGCATCGAGCGCCTGCAGGCACGCGTCGAGCTCGGCGGAATCGGCAACCACCCATTGCCCGAGGCCGCCGATGCCGCTGGCCATCTTCACGCGCAGCGCGCCATGCCGCAGCAGGGCCATGCCGGCGTCGCGCGCATCGTCGATCGAGAATGCCGAGTAGCCCGGCAACACCACATCCCGCACGCGCTGCGCGAGCTCGAACGACCAGCCGGGTGGTGCCTTCGCGCCGGATGCGGGCAGCGCATGCGTGATGGTCTTGGTGGCGATGAAGGGATACGGCACCACGCCGCCGAACAGGTGCTGTTCGGCGTGGATGCCGAGCGTGCGCGCCGATGCGAGCGTGACGAAGGTATCGCTCGGCACGAAATACAGCGGGCCGGCATACGCGCACGAGGCATCGAACAGCCCGCCGTAAGCGAAGCCCTTGATCGCCGCGAGCTGCCGGGCGATCTCGCAATAGGTGGCATTCTCGTGGTCGCACGGGCTGCGCTGCGCATTGCCGGAATAAACCACCACCGTTCCGCCATCCTCCGGCCTCTCGCCGGAGCGATTGGCCTGCCATCGTTCGGCCGCGGGCACCATACCGTCCCCTTTGCTTCCTGTCGACTATAAATGTTGCCGCTGCACACTCTATGCGCTTGCCCATCCGGCACGGCGTGCTGCGGCACTCCTGTTAGAAGCAAAAATTACGCCGCAAGCGGCATGGCCGCGCAAACTCTTTCCGCAGCGTATTCTTTTGCGTGATCAAGCACAAAGGCGTTCACGTTTGGCATGTTTTGTGCCTGATCGTCTCCTATAGTGGCTGCTTGTTCATCGACTCTCCCGATCCCATGCCGTCATCCAACAAATCCAACCCTTTTCGCGTGTTATCGCTGTCTGGCGGCGGCTATCTCGGCCTGTACAGTGCCTGCGTGCTGGAAGAACTGGAAGCGCGCGTCGGCGAGCCGCTCGGGCGGCGCTTCGACTTGATTGCAGGAACATCGATCGGCGGCATCCTGGCGCTCGCGCTCGCCTATGAAGTGCCGATGACGGCTTTGAAGAATTTATTTCTGGAGCATGGGCAGGAAATTTTTCCATTTTCCGGGCATCCCACCGGCGCCATCAGCCGCGTGCTCGACATGGCGCGTTCCGCGCTCGGCCCCAAGTACAGCGGCGATGCATTGCGCGCCGCCTTGACCCGGCAGCTGGGCGAGCAGACGCTGGCGCAGGCCAAGCACAATGTCGTCATTCCCGCTGTTAATGTGAGCAACGGACGCACCAAGGTATTCAAGACGCCGCACGGCAAGAGTTCGCTGGCCGATGGCGAGTTGCTGGCGGTCGATGTGGCGATGGCCACTTGTGCTGCGCCCGGCTATTTCCCGTCGGTGCGCATCCGCGACGAAGTGTTTGCCGACGGCGGCGTGTATGCGACCGCGCCGGACCAGATCGCGCTGCACGAAGCCGAGCACTACCTGGGCGTCGAGCGCGACACTGTGCGCATGCTCTCGATCGGCACGGCCACCGCCGGCTACGTGCCGCGCGAAGAGGTGTCGGAAGAGGCCAGCGCCATCGCCTGGCTGTCGGAGGGGCGCCTGGTGCTCACCCTGATTTCGGTGCAGCAGCAGCACGTCAAGGCGATGATGGAAAACAAGCTGGGCGATCGCTTCCTGCGGCTGGATGCTGCCTGGCAGGAAGGCTCGGGACTCGGCCTGGACGTCGCCACCGACGACGCGACCAACACGCTCATGCGGCAGGCGCGCCAGACCATGCGCGTGGTCGACACCAAGGTGCTGGATACCTTTCTGTCGTGACAGGGTAGCGCGGCGCCGCGGGAGAATTTGCGAATACAAAGCAAGTCAGGCGCAGCGCGGACAGGAACGTTTGTAAAAAGGGGAGCAACGTGGATGCGATTGCCATCACCATCACGATCCATTTGATCGGCGCGCTGTGCGCCGGCGGCATCATCGGGCTGGAGCGCAGCTATCATGGGCGGCCCGCCGGCTTTCGCACGCATGCGCTGGTGTGCTTGGCGTCGAGCCTGCTGATGCTGGTGACGCTGTTTCAGTCGACCTGGCTGCCCGGATCCGGCACCGACACCATCCGCACCGATCCGACGCGCATGGCGCAGGGCATCATGACCGGCATCGGCTTTCTTGGCGCCGGCGTGATTTTTAAAGAAGGTTTCAGCGTGCGCGGCCTGACCACCGCGGCATCGATCTGGATCACCGCCGCCATCGGCATCATGATCGGCATCGGCTTCTACTTTCCGGCCGTGCTGGTCACGGCGCTCACGCTCGGCATCCTGTCGCTGTTTCGCAAGATCGAATCGTGGATGCCGTCGCAGTCCTATGCGCACCACTACCTGCGGTTCGACCGCGACAACGTGCTGCCCGAGAGCGAGGTCAGGAAGATCATGGCGGAGCACGGCTTTAACGTCGCCAACATGAGCTACCGCATCACCGACGACGGCCAGTGCTTCGAATACCGGATGATCCTGCGCTCGTCCGACCCGCGCCACATCGCCGCGCTGTCGGCCTATCTGCTCAGCCACAAAGAGGTGAAGACCTTCCAGCTCTCGCCGACCGGAGACTAGCTGGCATTCCTGCCTCGGTGAATGTTGCCCCGAATTACGGCCGTCCGCCTTCCCGCCGCGCGCACTGCGCAACTTACCGCGCTGCGGGCGGTCCTTCTTCCATGCGACACTTCCGCTTTGTTTCGCCTGACGGCCCGCACGATGACCTCTTCACTTTCGCAATCTTCCCCCGCCCCTACTGACAAAAACGAGTCCATCGCGCCGGAACTGCATGCGCAGGCGCTGGGCGCCGAGCTGGTCAAGCTGGAGGGGCGCGTCTTCCTGCGCTTTTCCGGCGTGGCGCATGCCGGCGGCCTGCGCGTGCCGTATGACCTGGTGCCGAGCAAGGGCGTGCTGGCCAAGCCGGGCAAGTGGCGCAAGATGGCGCAAGACGAGCAGCTGCAGCTGATCTCGGAGCGCGCCCACCCCGCCGCGCAGGAACAATTGCAGCGCCAGGTTGCCGCCTTCGCCGCCGACATGCACGCGCGCGCCGACGATGCCGGGCTCGACGCCCTGCCTTTTTTGCGCACACTGGCGGGCAAGGACACGTCCGATCCGGCCGAATACGTGTTCGAGCGCATCGAGCAGCGCCTGGCGCATGCGATCGAGCGGCAGAACGAGGAGCGGCACGCGGCGCTGACCAAGGAAAGCATCAACCTGGCCGAGTATCCGGCCTCGTTCGAGCTGGCGTATCGCCTGCCGCGCCGCTTCATCGCATTGCTCGGGCCGACCAATTCCGGCAAGACGCATCAGGCGATGGAAGCGCTCGCCAAGGCCAGGACCGGCGTCTATCTGGCGCCCTTGCGCCTGCTGGCGCTGGAAAACTACGAGCGGCTGCAGGAGCCGCGCCCGCACGGCGAGCCGCTGAAGGTCAGTCTCGTCACGGGCGAGGAGCGCCGCATCGTCGAAGGCGCCACGCATGTGGCCAGCACCGTCGAGATGCTCGACACCAAACGCAAGGTCGATGTTGCCGTGATCGATGAAATCCAGATGCTGGGCGACCGCGACCGCGGCGCCGCCTGGACTGCCGCCGTGTGCGGCGCGCCCGCCACCGTGGTCTACCTGGTCGGCGCGTTGGAAGCGCGGCGCGCCATCGAAGCGCTGGCCGAGCGGCTGGAGTGCCCGCTCGAAGTGCATGTCTTGAAGCGCAAGGCACCGCTGACGGTCGAGCCGGCACCGGTGCGCAAGCTGCGCAACCTGCGGCGCGGCGACGCCGTCATCGCCTTTTCGCGGCGCGAGGTGCTGATGTGGCGCGACATGATCACCGAGCAGGGCTTTTCGGTGGCCACCGTCTACGGCAACCTGTCGCCCGAGGTGCGGCGAGCGCAGGCGGCGCGCTTTCGCAACCGGGAAGCCGACATCGTGGTCGGCACCGACGCCATCGCCATGGGCCTGAACCTGCCGATCGAGCGCGTGGTGATGACCACGGCCGTCAAGTTCAACGGCGTCGAGGAGGAGGAACTGGCGGCCGCGCTGGCCAAGCAGATCGCCGGGCGGGCCGGGCGTTTCGGCGTGCACGAGGAAGGCTTCGTCGCCGGCTTCGACGACGATACCCATTACGTCATGCGCGCCTTGTTGAAGGAAAAGATCGCCCCGGTCGCCGCTGCCGGCTTTTCGGTCGCGCCCACGCTGGAGCATCTGCACCGGATCGCGGCGGTGACCGGGGAACAGGCGCTGGCCAAGCTGTTCAAACGCTTCGTGTACAACATCGATGTGCCGGACGGCTTCTTTTTCCCGAGCATTACCGAAGAGCAGCTGGAGCGTGCCGTCTGGCTCGATACCCTGCCGCTGTCGGTGGCCGAAAAGTTCACCCTGTCGCTGGTGCCGATTTCCACCAAGGTGCCTTCCCTGCACCAGGCGTGGCTGGACTGGGCGCATGCGCTGGCCAAGCGGAAGATCTGGGCACTGCGCCACGAAGCGGGCAGCCTGTCGCGCCAAAACCTGCAGGAAGTGGAGGATACCTGCCGCATGTACTCGGCCTATGCCTGGCTGAGCTACCGCTGCCCGGAGTTCTTTCCCAGCGGCGAGGTCGCGCAGGAACTGGCGCGCGAGGCTTCCGAGCGGGTCGATGCGATCCTGCGGGCGCACAATGCAGCCCTGCGCAAGCGGCGCGGCAGCAGGATTGCGTGAAATGCTATTTGGTAATAAACCCAGCCTATCATGCTCATTGAAACTATAGATTTCACATATAAATGAGTTTTCGTTATGATGCAGTTACCAACTTTTTCACCCTGAGTCATCAACCGATTCACTTCATGGAGCGAGTAACGCTATGTCACTGATTAACACGCAAGTCAAACCGTTCAACGCCACCGCTTACCAAAACGGCAAGTTTTTCCCGGTGTCGGATGCCGATCTGAAAGGCAAATGGTCCGTCGTGGTGTTTTACCCGGCCGACTTCACCTTCGTCTGCCCGACCGAACTGGGCGACTTGGCTGACAACTACGACACCTTCAAGTCGCTGGGCGTGGAAATCTACGCCGTGTCGACCGACACCCACTTCACCCACAAGGCATGGGCTGACACGTCCGACACGATCAAGAAGATCAAGTACCCGATGATCGGCGACCCGACCGGCGCGATTACCCGCAACTTCGACGTGATGATCGAGGAAGAAGGTCTGGCGCTGCGCGGCACGTTCGTGATCAATCCGGAAGGCCAGATCAAGCTGTGCGAAATCCACGACAACGGCATCGGCCGCGACGCCAAGGAACTGCTGCGCAAGGTGCAGGCAGCCCAGTACGTCGCATCGCACCCGGGTGAAGTGTGCCCGGCCAAGTGGACCCCGGGCGAGAAGACCCTGGCTCCGTCGCTCGACCTGGTCGGCAAGATCTAACTCTGCAAGACGCGCGTCACGTGTCGTGGCGCGCCCGTTCCCCGGACGCTGTCGGCGTCCGGCGGAAGTACCACTCCCCGATCGGCCCGATTCGATCCGGCAGCACTAGGCTGATCCGGCGGTGGCACTGTTGCCTCGAATTTCTTCAACCCATTTTCAAAGCGAGCCCATCATGTTGGACGATACCCTCAAGACCCAACTGAAAGCCTACCTCGACAAGATCACCCATCCGATCGAGATCATCGCGACGCTGGACGAAAGCGACGCATCGCGCGACATGGCCGCGCTCCTGCACGACATCGACGCGCTGTCGGACAGCATCACGCTGGCCATGGATGGCACGGATGCGCGCGCGCCGTCGTTTTCGCTGAACCGCGTGGGCGCCAATATCGACATCCGCTTCGCCGGCATCCCGATGGGCCACGAGTTCACCTCGCTGGTGCTGGCGCTGTTGCAGGTCGGCGGCCACCCGCCCAAGGTCGACGCCGACGTGCTCGAACATATCCGCAGCCTGCCGGGCCAATACCGCTTCGAAACCTATATCTCGCTGTCTTGCCAGAACTGCCCGGAAGTGGTGCAGGCCTTGAATCTGATGGCGGTGGTCAATCCCAATATCAGCCATGTGATGATCGACGGCGCCCTGTTCCAGGATGAAGTCGCCAAGCGCCAGATCATGGCGGTGCCAACCGTGTTCCTGAACGGCGAAACCTTCGGCCAGGGCCGCATGAGCGTCGAGGAAATCGTTGCCAAGCTCGATTCGGGAGCCGCCCAGCGCGAAGCCGACAAGCTCGCGCAAAAGGACGTGTTCGACATGCTGGTCGTCGGCGGCGGCCCGGCCGGTGCCGCCGCGGCCATCTATTCGGCACGCAAGGGCATCCGTACCGGCGTGGTGTCCGAGCGCTTCGGCGGCCAGGTATTGGACACCATGGGCATCGAAAACTTCATCTCGGTGAAGGAAACCGAAGGGCCGAAACTGGCGGCCGCGCTGGAGCAGCACGTCAAGAGCTATGACGTCGACGTGATGAACATGCAGCGCGCGGCCGCCCTGGTGCCGGGCGACCTCATCGAGGTCAAGCTCGCCAGCGGCGCTTCCCTGAAGGCGAAAACCGTGGTGCTGGCCACCGGCGCGCGCTGGCGCGAACTGAACGTGCCGGGCGAGCAGCAATACCGCAACCGCGGCGTGGCCTACTGCCCGCACTGCGACGGCCCGCTGTTCAAGGGCAAGCGCGTGGCGGTGGTCGGCGGCGGCAACTCGGGCGTGGAAGCGGCGATCGACCTGGCCGGCATCGTGGCGCATGTCACGCTGCTGGAATACGACAGCCAGCTGCGCGCTGACGCCGTGCTGCAGCGCAAGCTCTACAGCCTGCCAAATGTGACCGTCATCACCAGCGCCCAGACCACCGAAGTCACCGGCGACGGCAGCAAGGTCAACGGCATGCGCTACACCGACCGCGCCAGCGGCGAGTCGAGGCACATCGCGCTGGAAGGCATCTTCGTGCAGATCGGTTTGCTGCCCAACACCGACTGGTTGAAAGGGACTGTCGCATTGAGCAACCGCGGCGAAATCGAAATCGATGCGCGTGGCCAGACCTCGGTGCCGGGCGTGTTCGCTGCGGGCGACGCCACCACGGTGCCGTACAAGCAGATCGTCATCGCGATGGGAGAAGGTTCCAAGGCGGCGCTCTCGGCTTTCGACCACCTGATCCGCACGTCCGCCCCGGCCGAAGAAAAGGCAGCGATCGCCGCCTGATATTCGTTGCTGTGCATCATGAAAAAACGCCGGCCTGACCCGCCGGCGTTTTTGTTTTTGACTACACTGAAATGAAACATCGGTGAAAGGAGCCGGCAAAGCACGCCGCCTGTCCTGCCTCAATACCCCGCCTCCTGCGCCTTGAGCGCTCACAACAAGCCGGCGGGCGCTTGGCGCTATACATGCTCTATTGATGATATGGAGCGATTGAGAATATGGGCCGAGAACTCCCGGATTTTGACGAATTGATGGCGTTCTACCAGCGCGACCCGCAGGGATTCGAGGAATTTCGCCGTCAGGCGCTGCGCGCCGCCGTTGATCGCGCGCCGCTGGCGCATCGGCCTGCACTGGATGGATTGCTCGACCGCATCGAGCTGGCGCGCCAGTCTGCAGAGTCGCCGCTGGAGGCGGCGATCATTGCCTCGCGCATGATGCGCGAATCGGCCGAGCAGCTGATGGACGCCTGGGACGACGTGCAGGAGGAAATTGCCGGCCTGCAGGCGGCGGCCGTGATCGAACGCGCGCGCGGATTGCCGGGGAGGTGATGCGTACCGCCATGTGCTGCGCATACCCTTGCGGCACGTAACGTCCGCGCGCAGCCTGATTCAAGCCGCCGGCGTCACCAGCATCGCCAGCACTGCCGCTGCCATCACCGCCGTGGCGAGCCAGCCCAGCGCCTTGAGCCTGCGCCTGGCCACGAGCTGTCCCATGATGTCGGGGCGGGACACCATCAGCATCATGACCGCCATGATGGGCACGGAAATGACGCCGTTGAGCACGGCGCTCCAATACAGGGCCTTGATCGGATCCAGCGCCGTGAAGCCGAGCGCGACGCCGATCAGCGTGGACAGCACGATGATGCCGTAAAAGCGGGGTGCCATCGCCGGCTTGTCTTCGAGGCTGCTTTCCCACTTGAACGCACCGGCCATGGCATAGGCGGCCGAGCCGGCCAGCACGGGAATGGACAGCAGGCCGGTGCCGATGATGCCCATGCTAAAGAGCAGGAAGGCAAAGTCGCCCGCGATTGGCCGCAGCGCCTCGGCCGCCTGGGATGACGTTGCGATCCCGGTCACGCCATGAGCGTTGAGCGTGGCGGCGCTCGTTAGCATGATGAAAAACGCGACCAGATTGGAAAAGCCCATGCCGATGTAGGTGTCGGTCCGAATGCGGCGAAAGGACACGGCGGCATGAGCCGGATCGTCCTTGAGCGGTTGGGCATGCGGCTTGGCGCGCAGCTCTTCCACTTCCTGCGACGCCTGCCAGAAGAACAGGTAAGGGCTGATGGTGGTGCCGAACACCGCGACCATGGTGGTGATGTAGGCCGGCTGCCATGACAGCGAAGAAGGCAGCGCGGCCGTCACTAGGCGGGACCAGGGCACGTGCACGACGAAGGCGGTGGCGACATAGGCCAGCAGCGCCAGCGTCAGCCATTTCAGGACCCGCACATAACGGCGGTAGGGAATGAACACCTGCAAGACGATGGACAGCAGTCCGAAGCCGATCGCATACACATGCGCCGGTCCGCCCGCGACAAGCTGCACGGCTTCCCCCATGGCGGCCAGATCCGCGCCGATGTTAACCGTATTGGCTATTAGCAATAAGAGGACAATGCCATGGAGCAGCCAGGATGGATAAAAGCGGCGGATGTTGGTCGCCAATCCATGGCCGGTGACGCGGCCGATGTGCGCGCTCACGATTTGCACGCCAGCCATGAGCGGATAGGTGAAGAACAGCGTCCACAGCATGCCGTAGCCGAATTGCGCGCCGGCCTGGGAATAGGTGGCAATGCCGCTGGGATCATCATCGGCTGCGCCGGTGATCAGGCCGGGACCGAGCGCCTTGAGCCAGGAAGGGGCTACCGTGCGGCTTGCGCTTGTATCCGGTGTGACACCCGCATCATGCATCTGGCGTTCTCCTTCAAGAAATTGAAAGTGATGCAAGTTTCGATTGGTTATGTAGAGTATTTGTTCCGGGACAGGTTGCGGAATGGCAGAGGGATCGTATTTATTCCGCTATGGCATGAGGAGGCTGCGCCGCGGGATCGCTCTTTCCGCTGGCTGGTCTAATCCACAGGAGGCAACATGATGTGGTGGGGCGACGGATGGGGGGCGATGACATGGGGCTGGATGGCGCTCATGCACATAGTGTGGGGCGTTCTCATCGTCGGCGGGATGGCGGCCCTGCTCCTCTGGGCGCTGGGCCATCTCTTTCGCCCCTGGCGCGGTGGCGGCGAGGATCGCGCGCTGGAAATCCTGCGCGAACGTTATGCCCGCGGTGAAATTTCCAGGGAAGAGTACGAGGAGCGCAGGAAGGTCTTAAAAGGCTGAGGCGGGCCCGGTGCGTACCGAGGCCCGTTTATTGCGGGCGGCAGGCTTGCTCGACCCGGTTGCGTCCCAGCCGCTTGGCTTGCAGCAGCGCGCCGTCGGCCGCTTCGGTCAGCGCCGCAGCGGTATCGGCGAGCGGATACGACGCGATGCCGGCGCTGAAGCTCGCATACAGCGCACCGCCCGGATGGGCATGCGGCAGTGCGGCAAAGTCGTGCCGGATGCGCTCGATGACCGAGCCGGCCTGTTCCGGGCTGATCGCGGGCAGCGCGATCATGAACTCTTCGCCGCCGTAGCGCCCGATCAAGTCGATCGAGCGCAGGCGCCCCTTCAACAGCCAGGCCAGGCCGCGGATCACCTGGTCGCCCACCGGGTGGCCGTAGGTGTCGTTGATGGCCTTGAAATGGTCGATGTCGATCATCGCCACCGTCAATGCGCCGTCCGCTTCCTCGACCATGTCCTTCAGGCGCGACTTGGCGGCGGTGTGGTTCAGTAGGCCGGTCAGGCCGTCTAGGCGCGTCGAGCGGCGCGATTCGCGAAAGCGCTCGATGCGCGTCTTGACCACGGCGGCCAGGAGCACCGGATTGAACGGCTTCATCAGGAACTGGTCGCCGCCCAGGCGCAGCGCCTCGACCTGCATGCCCACGTCCGATTCGCCCGACAGGTAGACGATGGGCAGCGAACTGTACTGCGCCATCTGGCGCAGCACGCGGGTGGCCTCGACGCCGTTAAAGCGCGGCATGTACATGTCCATCAGGATCAGGTCCGGATGGTAGGACTCCAGCACGTCAAGCAGCTTGCCGGGATCGTTGATCGCCTTGGTGTCGATGCCGTGCTGCGCGAGCGTGCGCTGGATCAGCGCCACCGCCACGCGCGAATCCTCGACCACCAGCACGCGGTACTGTTCCTGCTCGTTGGTCTGCACCAGATCGAGCACGCAATTGAGCACCATCGCCGGCTGGTCCCCGGAAGGGATGGTGACGTCGATGCCGGCGCGCATCAGGTCGACGATTGGCTCGATGGCCGACTGCACGCCGAGATAAACCAGCTGGCTGGCGGGGCATCCTGTGCGCACCGTTGCGATGTACTCGAACTCTTCCGGCCGCGCCTGGTCCTGGGCCGGGATGAACAGCACGGCCAGCGGCTTGTCTTCCTGCGCCTGCACCCCGCCCCACGGCATGGCGCATACCTTGAAGCCGAAGAACTGGAGCTGGGACGACAGCGCCTCGGCCATCTCGCGCTTTTCGGGCGCGGCGATCATCCATACCGAACGCGGCTTGATCCAGTCGATGTCGGTCGCCGTGCTGGCGGCTGCTTCCTGGTCGCGTCGGTCAGTGCTGGGCGCACGCGACGAGGCGACCGAACCGAGCAGGGTGTCGATCTGGCGCTGCAGCGACAGGATGTCCTGCTGCGGGACCGGGTGGGTATGCTGGTTGCCGAGCTTGGCCAGCGCGGCGTTTTCCAGCCCCTCGCACAGGCGCACCAGGCCCGGCAGGCGCAGCCGGTTGAAATACTCCGCCAGGCTGTTGACCGCCACCGCGAATTCGATGAACTGCTCGAACTGGCCATCGGCGACATAGCGCTGCCAGCGCGTGCGCAGCACGTAGAGGCGGTCTTCTGTGGCGGATGGCGATGGCAGGGTCATGGCGCGGGGCGGGAATGGTCGGCGCCATTCTATCAATGAGTTCCGGGCATTGTCACGAAGCAGGACTTGACGCCAGCGCCTGCGGCCGTCATTTGCGGCGCTTTTTCCAGTTGTAGTCGGGGCTGGGGTCGGCCACGCCGGGCGGGCCGACCGAGTGCGGGTTTTCCGAGGCCATGGTGACGAAGCACAGCCGCTCGCCGGCACGCTGCCGCGTGCGCAGCTCTTCCATGAACTTGAGCGCCGATGCCATGTCGTCGGAGTCGAACGACTTGCCATGCGCGACGCTCGCATCCTCCTCGATCACGGTCCAGTACACCATGTACATCAGGGTCTCCATGCAGCAGCAACGCCATGCAATTGGTATTGCCGCCGCGCGAAAAGTTCGCTGACCAGTACTACGCCTTCTTGTCGCGCAGCCGGATCAAGCCTTCCTGCGCCGTCGTCGCCACCAGAACGCCGTCCTGGTTGTACACATGCGCAAAGCACAGGCCGCGCCCGCCCGCCGCGTTCGGGCTGTCCATCGAAAACAGCAGCCACTCGTCCATGCGGAATGGCCGGTGGAACCAGATCGTGTGGTCCAGGCTCGCGATCTGCAGGCGCGGGTCGCCCATCTTGATCCCGTGCGGCTGCAGCGAGGTCCACAGCAAGCCGTAGTCGGACACGTAGGCAAACAGCGTCTCGTGCGTCAGCGCGTCATCCGGCAAGGC
The DNA here is from genome assembly GCF_000818395.1 of Noviherbaspirillum autotrophicum. Taxonomy (GTDB): domain Bacteria; phylum Pseudomonadota; class Gammaproteobacteria; order Burkholderiales; family Burkholderiaceae_D; genus Noviherbaspirillum; species Noviherbaspirillum autotrophicum. The sequence goes on from NZ_JWJG01000028.1 coordinate 4,322,283, forward strand.
CATCGGCGCGCGCGTCCAGACCTGCTTGGTAGTGCCGCTTTGGTGGCCGCCGTAGATGTCGCCGGCATGGTCGGCGCGAAAATCGACCGGCACCGGCTGGAACGGGCGCTTGACCAGGTCGGCATTGTCTTTCCATGCCTTGATGCTCGAAGGCAGCGATTCGGGGGCGGCGGCGGCAGGCATGGCTTTCTGGTGCGACAAGCCCTGTTCCTCGTTCTGGAACGAGATCGAGGTGACGAAAATGCGCCGCCCTTCCTGGTACGCCACCACGCGGCGCGTGGAAAAGCTGCCGCCGTCGCGCACCCGTTCGACTTCGTACTCGATCGGTAGCCGGTGGTTGCCCGGCAGGATGAACAACGAATGCAGCGAGTGCGGGCGGCGCTGCTCGACCGTGACGGAGGCCGCATACAGCGATTGCCCCAGCACCTGGCCGCCGAACACGTTCGGGCTGCCCATGAAATGGCTCTGGCCGCGAAAGCGGTCTTCGCCGATCTGTTCGAGCTTCAGGAGGCGGAGGATTTCTTCAGTGTTGTAGAGCGTGGTGTCCAGCATGATGTGAAAAAGTGAAAATGGTCAGTCCACCTGTTTGGCGGAAGAAAATTGATCGCGCAATTCGCGCTTGAGCACCTTGCCGATCGCGCTGCGCGGCAAGCTCACCGTAATGTCGATGGCGGCCAGCCGCTGGGTCTTGCCCAGGCGTTGATTGGCCCAGTCCAGCAATTGTTCCGCATCGACTGATGCGCCTTGCTTGAGCACCACGAAGGCGACCGGCGTTTCGCCCCAGCGCGACGACGGCACGCCGACGACGGCCGCTTCGGCCACCTCGCCGTGCTGCTGCAGCACGCCTTCCAGGTCGCTCGGATAAATGTTGAAGCCGCCGGAAATGATCATGTCCTTCTTGCGGTCCATCAGCGTCAGGAAGCCGTCTGCATCGAAGCGGCCGATGTCGCCGGTGCGGATGAAGCGCTTGCCGGCCGGATCATACCATTCGGCCTCGGCCGATTTTTCCGGCTGCTTATGGTAGCCCGCCATCATCGCCGGCGAATGGCCGACCACTTCGCCCAGTGCGCCGGGCGGCACTTCCCGGCCGGCGTCGTCGATCAGGCGGATGTCGTGCCCCGGTGCGGGCTTGCCCACCGTGTGCAGCTTGTCGGGATGCTCATGCGCGGTCAGCATGCAGGTGCCGCCGCCTTCGGTCATGCCGTAATACTCGATCAGCCCGCCCGGCCAGCGCTGCAGGATGTCGGCCTTCAGCGCGGCGGAAAACGGCGCGCTGGTGCAGAACTTCATGCGGAGCGACGACAGGTCGTAGCGTGCAAAATCCTCGCGCGCCATGATGCGCTGGTACTGTACCGGCACCAGCATCGTATGCGTGACGCGATGCTTTTCGGCCAGCGCGAGATAGGCGCCGGCGTCGAATTTCGCCATCAACACCACGCTGCCACCCAGACCGATGGTCGGGAAAAAACTCACCAGCGTGGTATTGGAATACAACGGCGTCGCAATCAGCGTGACTGCGTCCGGGCCATAGCCGTTGCTGCGGCCGCGCTGTACATGCGTCCAGCGCATCGAATGCGGCTGCACGATGCCCTTGGGCGCACCGGTGGTGCCGGAGGAATAGATGATGTTGAACGGCCAGTCCGGCTCGATGTCGACGGCAGCCGGCGCCGTGCCCGGCGCGGCCAGCCAGTGCGCGAATGCCTGCCCGGCGGTGCTGTCGTCGAGCGTGACGGGCGTCGCCGGCATCGCGGCGCGCACCGGTTTCAACGCCTGCGCCACGGTCTGATCGAGAAACAGCAGGCGCGCGCCGGCGTCTGCCGTCATGTCGGCCAGGCTTTGCGCGGACGATGACGGCGCCAGCGGCGCGACCGCCACGCCGGCGCGCAGGCTGCCGAGGAATAGCGCTGCATAGGCAATCGAGCTTGCCGCGCAGATGGCGATGGTCTGGCCCGGCCCCACGCCGTCGCGCTGCAAGGCCGCCGCCACGCGGTCCATCAGCGCGTCGAGCTCGGCGTACGTGAGCGCCGCACCATCCTGGCGCAGCGCGCACCGCTCTGGGCTGGCGGCCGCGTGCAGGCGGATCAGGTGCGGGATCGTGTTGAAGTTTGCTTCAAGCGCTTTGTCGATGCGCGTTGGTTCAGCACCCATGCGAAGTCATAGCCCCTGGAAAGTGTCGAAGGTCGCGCCGCGGCGGCATGACGTGCCGCGCGGCGCCCATGGACCTAATACTAGTCCAGTTTCGCTATTTTCGTACGATCGTGCGTAAAATTTCCATGGGGAACTTATTTGGGGCAGACGCCGGTACAGGCATCAGGGCAGCGCGCTACTGTCGATGCGCTGGAAGTAATCGTTTTCCATCTTGTGCAGCGGCAGGGAATGCAGCGCCGTGTCGAAGGCTTGCTGCATGGCACGCCCTTCTGCCGTCTTCTGGAAACAGACATGCAGGGATAGCTCGGCCAGCGGCCGTTCGTGAAACACGATGCGGTCGCGCTGCTTGGCCAGTGTCGGCTCGGTCGCCAGCAGGTAACGCAGCACCAGCTTGTCGATCACGACCGTGTCGACCCGGTGCGCCAGCAGCTTGCGCAGGTTTAGCGTGTCGCTGGGCGATGCATCGACCGTCAGCTTGTGCTGCCGCACCCACTCGTCGAAGGATGGGCCGTTGGAAAAGCCGGCGACGACGGCAATGGTGCGCGTGGTGAGGTCTTGCAGCGACTGCCATTGCAGCGGTGCACTTTTCAGGTAGGCAAATCCGATCGTGCTGCTGCCGATCGAGGAGGAAAAATAGCACTTCTGCGCCCGCTCTTTCGTGTAATACGCGGGGAAATAGCCGGCGTACTGCGCGTCTTTCATGCCGAGCTGCATGGCGCGCGTCCAGGGAAAGTACTCGACCTCGGCGCGATAGCCGAAGCGCTTGGCGGCGCTCTCGACCACATAGGAAGACCAGCCTTCGTGCGCCAGGGCGGCGCCGGTATAGGGCAGCCATTCCAGGGTTGCCAGGCGCATGACCGGGCTCCCCTCGGCGGCATGTGCCTGTCCCAGCAGGCACAGCGACAGTAACAGGGCGAACTTGCGGTTCATTGGTTTTGCTTCATCGGCATGACACATAGACAAATGAGTATCCCATATTTATGGGATAGGGAAGGCATGGTAATTCAAACAATATTCGCATTGGTGAATTGATGACTTCGCGGGCGTATTTTTTCTTCGGCGCCGGCTTTCGCCCTCCCTCGCTGTCCATTGGCATTATTATTGCAAGCTGGAAAGTTTATCGGTCGCCTTTTGACGTTTCGTCATGTGCCTGCATTCCTGCAAGCTAAGGCGGTCCGGGAGAGTGTTATGCACTGTGGAGCGAGGCTTGCCGGCACAGTGCATAGCTCTTTTAAGGAATGTCATCAGTGAAACTGGCCAATGCCATTGCATCCCCGCTCCTGTGCGCCGCCCCCGAGGCTGGCATGTTCAGCCATTTGCTGGCCAATTTCGACGGCTTGGTCTACCGCTGCCTGGTCGACAGCAACTGGACCATGCAATTCATCAGCGACGGCTGCCTTGCGCTGACCGGTTACGAGCCCGAGGATTTCATCGCCAACGCCGCGGTCAGTTACGAAGACCTGATCCACCCGGACCACCGGCAGCATGTGCGCCAGGTGGTCCATGCCGCCCTGCAGCGGCACGAGCGGATCAACCTGGAATACCAGATCGTGCGGCGCGACGGCACGGTACGCTGGGTGTGGGAGCGCGCCACCGGCATCAAGGACATGCACGGCGTCTATATTGCGCTGGAAGGCTTCATTCAGGACATCACGCAGCGCAAGCAGGCTGAACAGGCGCTGCACGAAGCCGAGCAGCGCTATCGCAGCATCGTCGAAAACGCCGTCGAGGGCATCTTCCAGTCGACCCCGGACAAGGGATACCTGGCTGTCAATCCGGCGCTGGCGCGCATCTACGGGTACGACTCGCCGCAGCAGATGATCGACCACCTGCGCGACATCGACAGCCAGCTCTATGTCGACCCGCAGCGGCGCGCCGAATTCCTGCGCTGCATGGCCGAGCACGATGGCGTGATCAATTTCGAATCGCAGGTCTACCAGCGCAACGGCAACGTGATCTGGATTTCGGAAAACGCGCGCAATGTGCGCGGCCCCGACCACGCAGTGCAGTTCTTCGAAGGCTCGGTGATCGACATCACCGAGCGCAAGATCTACGAGGCGCAGATCCGCCACCAGGCCACGCACGACGCGCTGACCGGCCTGCCCAACCGCAATCTGCTGCACGACCGCCTGCAGCAGGCAATGGCCAACGCGCAGCGCAACAACCATATCGCGGCCGTCGCCTTCATCGACCTCGACCAGTTCAAGTTCATCAACGACAGCCTCGGCCATCAGGTCGGCGATGAATTGCTGAAGGTGGTCGGCCAGCGCCTGCGTTCCTGCATGCGCGCCGCCGACACGGTGGCGCGCCAGGGCGGCGACGAGTTCGTCATCGTGCTGGACAATCACCGCAGCTGCGAAACCGTCACCGACATCGTGCGGCGCATGATCGCGCTGGTGGCCGAGCCGTGGCTAGCCAAAGGGCTCGAATTGCAGGTGACCTGCAGCGTCGGCGTGAGCGTCTTCCCGAACGATGGGCGCGACGTCGAAACCCTGCTGCGCAATGCCGATTCCGCGATGTACAAGGCCAAGGAACTCGGGCGCAACACCTTCCAGTATTTTTCGGCCGAGATGAACCTGCATGCGACGCAGCGGCTCGAAGTGCTCAACAGCCTGCGCTACGCGCTGGCCCACGACGAATTCATGCTGCATTACCAGCCCAAGGTGCAGCTGGCAACGGGGCGCGTGATCGGCGCGGAGGCATTGATCCGCTGGCACAGCACGACGCGCGGACTGGTCTCTCCCGGCCACTTCATTCCGCTGGCCGAGGAAAGCGGCCTGATCATTCCGATCGGCGAATGGGTGCTGCGCGCGGCCTGCGCGCAGAATATGGCGTGGCAGCGCGCCGGCCACGCGCCGCTCCCGATCGCGGTCAACCTGTCGCCGCGCCAGCTGGCGCGCGACGACATCGTCGACCTGGTGGCCGATGCGCTGCAAAGCACGGGGCTTGATCCGCGCTACCTGGAACTGGAAATCACCGAAAACGATGTCATGCGCGATGTCGACAAGTCGCTCGCCACCCTGATCCGGCTGAAGGAGCTGGGCGTGAAGATCGCGATCGACGATTTCGGCACCGGCTATTCGAGCCTGAACTACCTGAAGCGCTTCCCGGTCGATACGCTCAAGATCGACCGTTCGTTCGTCAACGACATCGCCACCGACGCCGACGACGCGGCCATCGTCAAAGCGGTCATTTCGCTGGCCCATATCCTGAACCTGGACGTCGTGGCCGAAGGCGTCGAAACCGACGAGCAGCGCCGCTTCCTGGTGGAGAACGGCTGCGACGAGGTGCAGGGGTATTATTTCGGCCGGCCCATGCCGGTGCAGGAATTCGCCGGCGCCTGCTTCCATCCCGGCCATGCATGAGCTGGATCGAGCGGCCCCATTTTCGGATTACGCGGGCGTGGCGACGCGCTGGCCGCTTATCGCCGCCGGCGTTAGCTGCTCAGCGCCCGCATTTCGCTGTACAGGTTTGCCTTTCCTTCGAAACCGATGCCGGGCAAATCCGGCATCGTCACGTAGCCGTCGACCACCTGCACGCCATCCGGGAAGCCGCCGAACGGCTGGAACAGGTCCGGATACGATTCGTTGCCGCCCAGGCCTAGCCCGGCCGCGATATTGAGCGACATCTGGTGCCCGCCGTGCGGAATGCAGCGTTCGGCTGACCAGCCGTGCTGGTGCAGCATCTCGAGCGTGCGCAGGTATTCGACCAGGCCGTAGGAGAGCGCGCAGTCGAACTGCAGCCAGTCGCGGTCGGCCCGCATGCCGCCGTAGCGGATCAAGTTGCGCGCATCCTGCATCGAGAACAGGTTTTCGCCGGTCGCCATCGGCTTGTCATAGTAATTGCGCAGCATCGCCTGCAGTTCAAAGTCGAGCGGATCGCCCGCCTCTTCATACCAGAACAGGTCGTACTGCGACAGCGCCTTCGCATAGGCGATGGCGGTATCCATGTCGAAGCGGCCGTTGGCGTCCACCGCGAGCTTCCGCCCGTCGCCCAGCACCGACAGGATCGCGTCGATGCGGCGCAGGTCCTCGTCGAGCGAGGCGCCGCCGATCTTCTTTTTCACCACCGTGTAGCCGCGGTCGATGTAGCTGCGCATCTCGTCTTTCAACGCATTCAGGTCCTGGCCCGGATGGTAGTAACCGCCGGCGGCGTACACGAACACCTTCCTGTCGAACCTGCCGCCGTTGTAGCGCTCGGCCAAGAGGCGGAACAGCGGCTTGTTCTCGATCTTCGCCACCGCGTCCCACACCGCCATGTCGATGGTGCCGATCGCCACCGAGCGCTCGCCGTGCCCGCCCGGCTTTTCGTTGGTAAACATGCAGTTCCAGATCTTGTGCGGATCGAGATTGGTGCCGGTGTCGTTGACCAGGGTGGCAGGGTCGGCCTGCAGGATGCGCGGAATGAAACGCTCGCGCATCAGGTTGCCTTGCCCGTAGCGGCCGTTGGAATTGAAGCCGTAGCCGACCACCGGGCGGCCGTCGCGGATCACGTCGGTGATGACGGCCACCAGGCTCAAGGTCATCTTGGAAAAGTCGATGTACGCATTGCGGATCGGCGAGCTGATCGGAAGGGTTTTTTCCCGGATTTCAACAATTTTCATGACAGTTCTCCTGTAAGGCGCGTCGCGTTGCGCCGGATATCACAGGCGCCAGCATACGCAAGAACAGCCGATCTATAATTCACCGCCACGCAAACCATTATTAACCTGAAGTGAAATACGATACGTCCTCCGAACTCGCGTTCTTCGTGCTGCTTGCCAAAAAGGCCAGCCTGTCGGCCACCGCGCGCGAGCTCAACATCACGCCGCCAGCCGTCACCAAGCGCCTGGCGCAGCTCGAGCAGCGACTGGGCGTGCGCCTGGTCAACCGGACCACGCGCACGGTCAGCCTGACCAACGAAGGCGAGCTGTACCTCGCGCATGCGAGCCGCATCCTCGACGAGATCCGCGAGATGGAAGAGCAGGTGGCGGCCACGCGCGACGCGCCCAAGGGGCTGCTGCGGGTGAATGCCACGCTCGGCTTTGGCCGCACCACGGTGGCGCCATTGATTTCCACTTATGCGCGGCGCTACCCCGACGTCGCGGTGCAGCTGCAGCTGACGGACCGACCGCTGAACCTGGTGGAGGAAGCATTCGATCTCGGCATCCGTTTCGGCGAATTGCCGGACTCGCGTCTGTCGGCGCGCAAGGTGATGTCGAACCGGCGCTTTTTGTGCGCGTCCCCCGCCTACCTGAAACAGTTCGGCGAGCCGAAAACACCGCACGACCTGGTGCAGCACCGCTGTATCCTGCACCGGCAGAACGACGACGCGCACGGCATCTGGCGCCTGACCAAGGGACGCAAGACGGAAACGGTGAAGGTCGATGGCACGCTGTCGAGCAACGACGGCGACGTGGTGCAGAACTGGGCGCTGGACGGCCACGGCATCCTGATGCGCTCGGAATGGGACGTGGCGCGCTACCTGGAAAGCGGCAGGCTGCAGGTGGTGCTCAAGGACTACAGGCCGGCGCCGGCCGACCTGTTCGTGTACTACCCGAACAGGCGCAACCTGCCGGCCAAGGTACGGACCTTCATCGACTTCCTGGCCGACAGCCTCAACGCAAAGTAGGACGGCGCGGCCCTACATGCTCCAGCCCACCGGCGCCACGCCGAACAGCGTGCGGTGAAAGGTCATCACGAGTAATGCGAGCGCCGTTCCCGCCACCACGGCAATGACGTCCTGGCGCGCCGCCGGCACGAACGATTTCACTGCACGCCTGCCCACGGCCGATATCAGGTCGATGACCGCATAGGCGAGGAAGGCGCCAAACAAGATGGTGGCCTTCGCTTCGCCGTTGGCAGCCAGGTGCACTGCGGCCCAGATACCCACGCCGAGCAGCATCGGATGGCGCAGCACGCGGCGGATATGGGTCTTCATGTTGGCGGATGCCAGCAGGATGAAACTGATGATCATCGCCCCCGGCGCGATTCTGAGCGCGGTGGCGGACGGGGCGAACAGCTGCGGCTCACTCGGGGCACGCGCATAACCCACGACGATCAGCACCAGGCCGATGGCAGACATGATCGAGAACATTCCCTTGTACTTGCGCTCGCCGAGCGCGCCAAACAGCCTGTTTCGGACAGGCGTCAGCACGGGCAGCAGGTGAATGCCGAAAAACACGAACAGTCCGAGAATCAGTATCGCCATGGCAGCACTCCTTTCAGCGGGCATGAGTGGCCCAACTTGCCACGCTCGCCCCCCTGCTTCAGGGCGACCGCAAACCCGCACCTTGGCGTCGCGCTGGATACGAACGTTCGTGCGATACAGCGCGTCCAAGCGGGTGGGCCAGAATGCGTTGCATGGCTGCCTGCCCGCAAACAGCATCAACCCAAATGGCATCAGCCGGATGTGAGCGCCTACTGTGCGCCGCTATCAATACGGGATGGCGAATACGGCGGCGACGGTGGCGATGGTTAATACGATAAAAAATGTGATTACGGCGAAATCAGCGCGTTCCATAACGGACCCCAACAGGCTTGATGAAGGGTTGCGCATTGGCTGGGCGTGACTAGCCGGCGCCCGGCACCCGGCACCCGGCACGATGGCCATCAAGCAGTTCATGCGCCCCTCGGTTCTCACGATAGCCGTCGCAGACGATCGCATATTGAGCGTTCTAAAGAGGAAAACCGCCGCATCCTGGTTTATGCATCGCGGTTGAGAAAGCGCAATCCGTTTCGGCAGCCAAGGACTTTAATGGAAAAAACACCGGCCGACCGGGAGGAGGAGAGCGCAATGACTTCAACAATTATTTTGCTATTGGCCGTACTGACTGCCGGATCCATCCTCGGCACGTTTGTCATCGCGATTTTGGAGCTCGATGCGATCGACCAGATCCCCAAAGCGCTGTCGGAATCGCAGGAGGCGCTGAATAACGTCTTGCCTTAGCCGTGCTGCGTTTCCGAGGCATGCACGGGCCGCACACTGCAGGTCCATCACTGGCAACTGCTTGCCGCCGTTCCCATTTCATGCGGTGCCGGTGAGCTGGCCAGTCCGCGTTGTAAATTTCCCACGATCAACATTTCGGCTATTTAGAGGCATAATACCTTGCCTCTTTTGTGCCGAATCATGCCCGACCACTTCCTCACCCCCAGTAATGTTTCGACTCCCTTGCAACGCTTCGCGGTGCGCACGCTGGCCCTGTTCGGCTGGCGCGTTAACTTCGCCCCGCTGCCGGGGCCGCGCGGCGTGGTGATCGTCTATCCGCACACGTCCAACTGGGATGTCGTCGTCGGCTTGCTCGCCAAGTGGGCCGTCGGCGTGCCGTTTCGCTGGCTGGGCAAGGAAGCTCTCTTTCGTGGCGTTTGCGGGATGACGCTGGGACCGATTCTGCGCGCCTGCGGCTGCGAGCCGATCGAGCGCGGCACCTCCACGGGCGCCATCGAGCGCCTGGCGCAACGCATCAGGTCTGCCGATTTCTACTGGCTGGCGCTGGCGCCAGAAGGCACCCGCAAGTATCGCGACGGATGGCGCAGCGGCTTTTATCATATTGCGCTGACCGCCCGCGTGCCGCTCGGGATGGCGACCCTTGATTACCGCAACAAGCAGGTGCGGCTGGTCGATTATGTGATGATGACCGGCGAGCGGGAAACCGATCTGGTGTGCATCCGCAACGTATATCGGGAGTGCCATGGCCTGAAGCCGGAATGCGCGGGTTCGATCGATTTCGCTACCGGCGAACGCCGCGAAAAGCAGCCGGCGCTGCACGAGTGACGAGCAGCCATCCCGCCACCGGCATGGCGGCGATTGTCAGGCGGCTGCCAGGCCGGTAACCGCGCCGTTGTTTGCGCTGTCGCCCGAGAACGCCTGTTCCAGCGCGCGCGCGACCAGTCCTGCTTCCAGCGCGATGTGCGCGCTTCCTTCGCGCAGAGCCCGCGCTAGCTCCTCGTCCGTGACCGACAACGCTTCCTGGCGCGTGCTGGTGGAGAAGATGAACAGGCTGCGCATCGGGCTGATCCATGCCAGCTTGACGGTCATGGGCGGCGTGCCTTCGCGGGTGAATTCCACCCAGGTGCCGCGCGCGAGCTTTTGCACCTGCAGGTCGAACGCATCGGGAGCCGGTTCCGGCTGCTGCCGTGCCTGCCGCTGCAGGCGCCGCTCCGCTGCCTTCTTGGCGACCGCCACCGCGATCATCATCTGGCGCTCCGGCGACAGTTCGAGCGGCGCGCGCACAATCGAGGCATGGCACTTGGCCAGGTCGTCGAAGAACTTGATGCGCGCCGCGTCGTTCCACTTGATCAGATCGAGCCACTTGTTGAGCATCGCGATGATGTTCGGCAGCTTGGCGAGCAGGTTCTTGCGCTCTTCCATCGTGATCTTCGGCTTGACGCTCCAGCACAGGTCGTCCATGGTGCGCAGGGCGCTGTCGAGCGCCTGCGGCTTGTCGTCCTTGACCGTGTAGGCGAGCGTCAGCACCGACACCCACTTGTCTTCCAGGAAGGTCTCGACGAAGGCGACCACTTCCCCGGTGCCCACGCGCAGCGCGATCTCGTTCCTGGCGGCTTGCGCCGCCTGCAGACGCTTTTCCTGTTCCAGCGCTTGCGTGATCGAGCTCGACAGCGTTTCCGCGGCGCTTGCATCGAGCTCGGCGGCGAACGATTCGAGTTCGGCCAGCGCCTCGGCAAACGATGGCAGGCGCTGGTCGGACTGGATGCGCTTGACGTTGCGCAGGATGGTCTGGTACAGCCGGTCGCGCGGCCCGCCCGTGCGGTCCCAGCTGATGCCCAGATGGGCCATCAGCTCGATGACGCGCCGCGCCGGATGGTTGGGCTTGAAGAAGAAATCCTTGTCATGCAAGGTCGCCTTCAGCAGCGGTATCTGCAGCGAACCGATCAGGGTCTTGATTTCCGCCGCGATGTTGCGCGCGACGAAGATGGCTTCGAACACCGTGCTCAGCAACATGATGGTATTGGCATCCTCTACCGACAGCGAACCCTGTGGCGCCCAGCGCTGGATATGCGCCAACAGTGCAGCACCCTGCGCGCCGGGCATGCCGCCGGCCTGATGCGGATCGGGCCCGTTTTTCTGGATCTCGGCCAGGTACGCCAGCAGTTCGTGGCGCGCGCCGGCGTCATGCAGCGTTTCGGCGCCGAACAGCGACGGCAGGTCGTCGTCGGGCACGCGCTCTACGTTGTGGCGGCGCGACTGCGCAGCCGGGAACATGCGCTGCAGCTGCTGCATGACGGGATTGGCGGCGGCTTCGTCCGGCATGACGAGGGGGGCCGGGCGCGGCACTTCCGTCGGTGCGGCCGTGATGCCGCGCCTGACCAGCGTGGCATTGAGCGTATGCAGGATCGGACCCATATCGATGCCCAAGTCCTCGCTCAAGGTGCGAAACGCCAGATGATGCGCCTTTGCGTCGGGATGAAAGTCGCACCATGCATCGTGCAGCGCCGACAGGAACACCTGCGGCCGGAATGGATTTTGCGCTGTCGTCAGTTCATCCCGGTCAAGCAGGCAAGCCAGCCGAGAGTTGAGCACCACCAGGCGGTTCGCATGCTCGTTTTCGATGGCGCGGCTGATCTTGACGAGAGTGAGTTTCTTGTCGATTTCCAGGTCGGGCGCAAGCGGCTTTGCGCTGCCTGATTCGAGGGGGGCTGCCGCACCCGCATCAAGCGCCTGCACCTCGTTGTGCAGCATGGCGCCAAGCCGTTCGGAGGCGACATAATGAAAAAGATAGCGGTTCTTCTTCAGCAGCGCGGCGGCATCCGCACGCAGCTGGAATTCCTCGGCGCTGATCCCCTCCGGCCGTAATAGCAGCGCATTCGCCAGGCGCGTTGCAAGGCTGTCAAGCTGCTTGCCGGCTGCGCTTGACGCAATGTCGACTAGTTCCTGCCAGATAGCTGCCCGCTGTATCGCGGACGGGGCACCGGCAGGCTCGGGGGAAAGGGAGACCATGGCATTGCTGCTTTATATACGGTGGAGAAGGAACGCATCCCATTGTCGGGAACATACCGTATTGTTGCATAATATTGCCGTAGGGCAAGATTTAAATTGTAAATAGACGTTTCTTTTTAAATATTAAATTATTAATCGTTTGCAGGAGATTCCGGAGTTGTGCGCCCTTCTACGTGCGATAGGGGGAGTATGTCTATTGGTTCGCAATGCAGTAGCTTGCTTGCAATCCGAGTGCTTTCGCCTCGTTGAGATGCAAGCTATCTGACTGTACCAGCAGGTGAAACTTGCCCAGTCTGATCCCGATACCGAGGGTTTTGAAACGCGTTTCAACATTGGTGCTGATCTCGCCCCAGCTAAAGTGACGCCCTAGAGAAAGAGTTGGGATTGTTACGCCTGCCCAGCGCTCGACTTGTGCGGCTGCATCCCATGCATTGCGCCGGTACGACAGCATTGCGACGGTTGAGCGCGGAATCGCGAAATTTTCATCGACTTGGGGGGCAATTCCTCTTAGCGTGGGCCGGAAATTCACATCGCCATTGCTGTCGCGGTCGGTCACATTGGAGTTGATGGTCCGTTGCATGACTGGCAGTTTGCTCCAACGGATACGGCTCCATAGATCGTCAAACTGCAGCTTGAGCGAAAGTGACTGCGAGAGCGGCAGGTCCATCTCCAGCGACAGACTGGTGCCTGAAGCGTTTGGTTCACCTCGCATGGGTTGATTGTCGTAGCGATAGCGGCTGTTGGCATCTGTTTGCGCGGCATTGAAGCTATAACTCGCGGTTGGTGTGTACAGCACGCTGCCAGACACAACGTTTTCGCGCAGCTGCGGCCGGGTGTAGAGGGTGCCGCTGATTTTCAGGTGTGGCGTGTTGCCGGCAAGCGTCGGGCCGTCGAAGCTGTGCGCCACTCGCATCCCCTGAGCAGACCAGGACGTCAGCCGGGCACTGGCATCGAATTTCGTGCCAGGCGCTGGATCGATCCTCTGCTTGTACAGCCGTACTGCCTCCAGTGCATCCCGGTTGGCATCCAAGGACGCTTCCTGGCGCACTTCCCAGCCGATGCTCCAATGTTCGTTTTCCATGCCGATACCGGCGCGTAGGCGCATTAGCGAGACGTTGTTGCCATCCTTGGGCGAAAAGCCGCTGGACCAGTCACTGTCGAATTTTTTCACGGCTACGGCATCGGAGACTTCCCAAGCTTGGGCGGCGGTGTATGGGCGCCAGTCGGAAAGGAGCGAGGATACGCTGCTTTGAGCAAGTGCAGCTTGGGGAAGCTGGGCGACGGATAAGAGTATGGGAGCAAGCAGATGACGCATGACAATCTCGAAAAAAAAGCCTGACGGGTGTGCCGTCAGGCTTTGAAGCTAATTACACAACGTTTACTTCAGCGACTCGAACGTGTTGCTATTGTCGATGTAATAGACGATGCCCTTGTCGAGATCGATCGTCCCGACCTTGGCGCTATCTTTCATCACATCGGCAATCTTCTGCCCACGGGCGACCTTGAACGAGACTCCGTTCGCGCTGGAGACATCGAGCAACTCGCCGGCCGCAGCGGTACGTACCATGCTGGCAATGACCACGGCCGTGCCATCGTTGTACTGCGCGTGGATGTCCTCGGCGACGTCGGAGGCAATGCTGCGGGTGGCGCTCACCAGAATGCTCAGTGTCGGACGGCCCGGGACATTGACCTTGCCGATGATCTTGAGAGTGCCCTTGTACTGATTGTCGGCCGATACCTGCTGACGCGGGTCGAAGTTTTCATAGCCCGCTGTACCGAGCGACAAGGTACCCGAGAAGAGCTGTATCAAGTTGTTCGACAGCGTGCCCGTGAAGGAAACGTTGGTTGGCCGGTAATTGCTGAGGCTCTTGTCGACCTTGCCGTCTGACACGGTGAGTGATCCTTCGATCTTGCTGCTGCCGGCTTCGCTCGACACTTGCAGGCTGACCGCCTTCAGGCCGTTGTCGACGCTATTGCCCTTTCCGTCTTCCTGCACGCGGGCGAAGGAGCTGGAGCCGAGGGCCATGTGACCAACAATTTTGCCACCCTTTTTCGACGTGAAATCCCCCGTGAGCGCGTACTTGAACACATTGCTGCCTTCATTGGTGCGCGTGAAAGCCATGTTCCACACTTCGTGGTCGGTGAGGGCCGAACCGTTGAAATAGTCGACGCGTGCCGGCATCATGCCTTTCACCGTGAACCCGGTAATCCCGGATTCAGACTTCGTGTAGGTAATGGTGTTGGTTGTGCTGGCAGTGGCGGGGTCGCCATAGGTGCCGATGGTGACAGGCGCGGACTGCGTGATTTGTGGTGGTTGATACGGGGCCTGCGGCGATTGATTTAGGACCGGTGTTACTGTCGTTGTCATACTCTTCGCCCGCGTCTTATACCAATAGGCGTTGGTTCCATTCGGGATCAGCATGATGCCCTTGCTGACTGTCATGTAGGAGTAGACGCCTGTCGCTGTGTCGTACGTGGACGAGTTGTATACCGACCGATCCCAAAGGCTGCAGCCGATGCTGGCGGCGGTGTCCTTGGAAGTCGCAACAGACTTTCCATCTTGATCGCTAAAGACCGTGCAACCACCGATTGGATATCCGCCGCGATATACCATCCGGGAGGGAGTAAGGGGGCTCACGCCGGGCATGGCGGTCATCATGGGGTCGACCGTCGCGATACCTGCCTTATAGTTCTCGAAAAATTCGATCCCTGCGGGGATGAGCGACATCCAGTCCAGTAATTCGAAATCGACAGGTGCAACCGCCTGGTCGAAATCCCGCTTTATGGCGGTGGCGCTCAAATCCAGCGCACCGCCAGCGGCGCCGGCCGCTTGCAATGCCTGGCTGGTGTTGCGCAGGCTGGTGAACAATTGCTTTGCCGCATCTACGCCGCTTACCGGAGTCTTGGAGGTGCTAACTTCTTGTTGCGCGACGGTTAGAGAGATGGTGTTGCGCACTTCCTCCAGTTTTTTTCCGGTGTTGTTGACCTCGGGCTTGCTGGCAACGGTTTCCGCAGCGGCGACCAGAGTGGAACCCAACACTTCGTTAAACGTGGTTTTGTCTGCGGACATGGTGGCGGGGGCGGTCACCTTGTTGATAGTGCACACCAAATCGTCCAATTGGCAGCCGGTCGAGCCGCTGGCAGACATTTGCGAGACGGCGGCCAGAATCAGGCTCTGAGTTTTTTCATCCTCGCGCGCATGGGCGGCGTCAGAAGAATTGGAGTTGACCGGCTTGGTATTTTCTGGGTCAAAGCCGAACTTAGTGCGGATAGCTTGCTTGGCTTGGGCGATATTGGCCGTCGAGAGTCCACCGGCGGCATTTTCTGCCGTCTTGACTGCCAACTCAGTCAGCGGGGACACATGGCCCGTATACGGACCATCCGGCGCTTGCGTTAATGCAACGACGTTACGCAGTTTCAGGCCGTCCGGTACAGCGATTTCGCCCTTGATCTCGTCCATCATAGTGGCGCCGGGGCCGGTGCTGACTTCGACGATAAAATTAAGTACGCTCTTAGGGATTGCTACCGAATACGTGCCGTCGTCTGCGGTGGTGCCCGTTGCAACCGGGCTGGCTCCCGGCTTGCCATCGGCGCCAATTTCGAAGACCTTCACCGTTCCTTTCTTAATGATGCCCTTCGCTGCCGTGCCTTGAACGGTCAAGTTGCTGCTACCGCTGCTTGTGGGGCTGTCGCTACCCCCACCACCGCAGCCGGCGGCCAATAGCGCCATCGATAATGCGCTCAGACTGAGCACAGTTTTAATCTGTTTATGCATTTTTCTCCCTTTTTTATGAAAGCACAGTGTAGAAAGGCACCGTCCCTAGAAATGGCCGAGCAAATTTGATCGGCATTTTGATTTATCTCAACAAGCGAGCTTAGCATCAATGTTGTTTTTTTCATCTACCATAAATCGGGTATTGACCACTGTGTTTCAGCCGCTTCAGGAGCGCAGGAGAAGTTCTGTGAGGTGCATGGGCAAATAAAAAAGCGCGGTCAGGTTGCCCTGCCGCGCTCTGTTTTTTTGTGTGTCTCCTCCATCCCCGCGTACGGAAGATGCGTTCGTTGCTGCCTACTTCACCTTCATGCTGCCAAACGTTTCTCCAGCTGCTCCATGGTCGCTGCCAGCTCTTTCGGCAAGTGATACTTCAGTTTGTCGAACAGCTCGGCATGCAGTTTCAACTCCGCTTGCCATGCAGCCTTGTCGACCGACGTGATCTTGTTGAACTGCTCTTGCGAGAAGTCCAGGCCATCCCACTTCAGGTCTTCGTAGCGCGGCGTGATGCCGAATACGTTCTCGACGCCGCCGGCGGTACCGGCAATACGGTCGAGCATCCACTTCAGCACGCGCATGTTGTCGCCAAAGCCCGGCCACACGAACTTGCCGTTCTCGTCGGTGCGGAACCAGTTCACGCAGTAGATCTTCGGCAGCTCGGCCGGGGATGCGGCGATCTTCTTGCCCATGTCGAGCCAGTGCTGGAAGTAGTCGCTCATGTTGTAGCCCATGAACGGCAGCATCGCGAACGGGTCGCGGCGCACCACGCCCTGCTGGCCGGCGGCCGCTGCGGTGGTCTCGGAGCCCATGGTCGCAGCCATGTATACGCCTTCGACCCAGTTGCGCGCTTCGGTCACCAGCGGCACGGTCGTCGAGCGACGGCCGCCGAAGATGAAGGCCGAGAGCGGCACGCCGTTCGGGTCGTCCCAGGCCGGGTCGATCACCGGGTTCTGGGTGGCGGCAACGGTGAAGCGCGCGTTCGGGTGCGCTGCCTTGCGGCCGGTTTCCTTGCCGATTTCCGGCGTCCAGTCCTTGCCTTGCCAGTCGATCAGGTGCGCCGGCGCTTCCTTGGTCAAGCCTTCCCACCACACGTCGCCATCGTCGGTCAGTGCGACGTTGGTGAAGATGGTGTTGGCGTTCAAGGACGCCATGCAGTTGGAGTTGGTGATGGTGTTGGTGCCCGGCGCCACGCCGAAGTAGCCGGCTTCCGGATTGATCGCGTACAGGCGACCGTCGCTGTGCGGTTTGATCCAGGCGATATCGTCGCCGATGGTGGTGACTTTCCAGCCGTTGAAGGTCTTCGGCGGGATCAGCATCGCAAAATTGGTCTTGCCGCAGGCGGACGGGAAGGCGGCTGCCACATAGTGCTTCTTGCCTTCCGGCGATTCGACGCCGAGGATCAGCATGTGTTCCGCCAGCCAGCCTTGGTCGCGGCCCATGGTCGAGGCGATGCGCAGCGCGAAGCACTTCTTGCCCAGCAGCGCATTGCCGCCGTAACCAGAACCGAACGACCAGATTTCGCGGGTTTCCGGATAGTGCACGATGTACTTGGTCTGGTTGCATGGCCATGCGACGTCTTGCTCTCCCTTGGCCAGCGGCTTGCCGACCGAATGCACGCACGGCACGAAGGCGCCGTCAGTGCCGAGCACGTCATAGACTGCCTTGCCCATGCGCGTCATGATGCGCATGTTGACGGCCACATACGGCGAGTCGGACAGTTCCACGCCGACATGGGCGATGTGGGAGCCGAGTGGACCCATCGAGAACGGAATCACGTACATGGTGCGACCGCGCATGCAACCGTCGAACAGGCCGTTCAAGGTTGTGCGCATTTCGGCCGGAGCCATCCAGTTGTTGGTCGGGCCGGCGTCTTCCTGCTTGGCGGAGCAGATGAAGGTGCGGTCTTCCACGCGCGCCACGTCGGACGGGTCGGAGCAGGCCAGGAAGCTGTTCGGACGCTTGGCGTCGTTCAGTCTTTTCATGGTGCCGGCGGCAACCATTTCGGCGCACAGGCGATCGTATTCTTCTTGCGAGCCGTCGCACCAGTAGATGCGGTCCGGCTTGGTGAGGGCCGCGATTTCCGCTACCCAGTTGATCAGTTTCTGTTGCTTAACGTAAGTTGGTGCGTTCAAAGATGCAACGCCACCCATAACGGGCTGATTCATAGGAACTACCTCCAATGCCAATAAAGAATTCTGTCTTGTCCCGGCACGGCAGGATCGTCGTCAGCTTGTGGCTCGGCTAGCTAAGGTCTAGCGGTACGGCGGTCTTGTCGGAGTAGTCGTCCGGAGCGGCCTTCGGAGCGCTCTGACGGCGACTGCGCAGCCCGAAAAATGGAATAATGTCCAGGCTGGTGGGCTTGCATTCTTGTAAGAAAGGATGCAAGAAGTAGGGGCCGATTGTACACCGCTGTTCCCTCTTAACTCAATGATTTACAACACAAATGTAGGAATAATTGTTGAGTTTTGTAGTAGGTCATTGGTGTCTGCTCCATATCTGTTGCTTTATTACGTAAATATGACTGGATTTTAAATCGGATATGAAAATTGCCATTCTCGACGACTATCAGGATGGCGTGCGCCACCTTGACTGTTTCCGTCTGCTCGACGGCCACGATGTAAAGATATTTAACAATAGTGCACGCGGACTCGGGCAGCTTGCGGTACGTCTAGGCGTGTTCGAGGCGCTGGTGCTGATTCGCGAACGCACCGTGCTCTCCGCCGCGCTTCTCAACAAGCTGCCCCATTTAAAACTGATTTCGCAGACCGGCAAGGTCTCCGGCCACATTGACGTGGCGGCGGCCACCGCGCGCGGCATTGCCATCGTCGAGGGCGTCGGCGACCCGACTGCGCCGGCAGAACTGACCTGGGCGCTGATCATGGCCGCCATGCGCAAAATCGTGCCGTACGCGACCCATTTGCGCGAAGGCTTGTGGCAGACCGCCTCGATCATGCCCGAACTCAATACGCTGGGCAGCGTCTTGAAGGGAAGAACGCTGGCAATCTGGGGGTATGGGCGCATCGGAAAGCTGGTCGCCGGTTATGGCCGCGCGTTCGGCATGGATGTCGTGATCTGGGGGAGCGATGCCAGCAGGCAGGCGGCCGAGCAGGACGGCTACCGGGCGGCAGCGTCGAAGGAGGCATTCTTTGCCCAAGCCGACGTGCTGTCGTTGCACCTGCGCCTGAACGACGCCACGCGCGGCATCGTCACGGCAGCCGACCTGACGCGCATGAAGCCAAGCGCATTATTCGTCAATACCAGCCGCGCCGAGCTGGTCGCGCCGGGCGCGCTCGAGATGGCATTGCGCATCGGCCAGCCAGGCTTTGCCGCGCTTGACGTGTTCGAAACCGAACCACTGCCGGCCGACTCACCGCTGTTGCGCTATGCCAATGTTCTCGCGACGCCGCATCTGGGCTATGTCGAAAAGGATAGCTACGAGCTGTATTTCCGCGCGGCCTTCCAGAACATCATCGATTTCGCCAGGGGCGAGCCGAAGAATGTGCTGAATCCGGCAGCGCTGGCGCATTAAGCTGCTTTCGGCACGCCCGTTCACTTTTCGCTACACTGGGCGCTCCCCTCAAGGAGCGTTCATGCAATCCAGACTCTGGTCCCTGACACTCGGCAATTTCGCCATCGGCACCGGCGTGATGATCGTGCCCGGCATGCTCAACGAACTGAGCACCGACCTGCACACGTCGCCGGCGGCCATCGGCATGCTGATCTCGGCATTTGCGCTGACGATCTGTATCGGCGGGCCGTTTCTCGCCAGCTGGACCAGCGCCATCGAGCGCCGCACACTGCTCACGGGAGCGCTGCTGCTGTATGCGGCCATGCACCTGATCGCCGCCGGCGCGCCCGGCTACAATACCTTGCTCGCAGCGCGCATGGTCACGGCCGTCGGCGCGGCGCTGTTTACCGCGCAGGCGGCGGCGACCGCCGGCCTGATGGTGCCGCCCGAACAGCGCGGCAAGGCGATTGCGCTGGTATTTCTCGGCTGGTCGATCGCGGCGGTGGTGGGCACGCCGATCGGCGCCTATCTCGGCGCGCATATCGGCTGGCGTCCGACGATGGGGCTGGTCGGCTTGCTGGCGGCGCTGTTCGCCGCCGGCGTGTGGCTGCAACTGCCGCGCGGCCTGTTCGTCGCGCCGATGGACCGCGCAGCGTGGCAGGCACTGTTTGTCAATACGCCCCTGCTGCTGGCCATTTCGGTCACCGCCATCCAGGCGCTGGGCATGTTCACCGTGTTTTCGTATCTCGCGCTGGGGCTGAAGAATTCGATTGGCGCCACGCCCGCCGTCATCAGCATGATGTTCCTGTGCTTTGGCATGACCGGCGTGATCGGCAATGTGCTCGGCGCGCGCGTGATGGACCGTATCGGTCCGGTGCGCGTCGGCATTGCCGCCATGGCCTGCATGCTGAGCGCCATTGCACTGTGGCCGTTCACATACGGCTCGCTGCCGCTGACGGTGGCGCTGACGCTGGTGTGGGGACTGGGCTGCTTTGCCGTCAACGGCGCGCAGCAGGCGCGGCTGGTGGCGATGGCGCCGCCCCTGGCGTCGGCGTCGGTGGCGCTGAATTCCTCGGCGATCTACCTCGGGCAGGCGCTCGGCGCATTCATTGGCGGCATCATCGTATCGTCGCGCGGCACGGCCGACTTGCCGCTTTACGGGGCCGTGCCGATGGCATTGGCGATTCTGGTGTCGCAGCTGGCGGCGAAGATGGCGCGCCGCAGGAAATTTGAAGGAGTGATATGCGAGTCGTGAGCGTGAATCTGGCCGCCGTCGGCGAAATGTTCATTCGCCAGTCGGAGCGCGACCATCGGATCATGACGGCGATTCACAAGCAGCCGGTGGCGGACGCCGTGCGCGTGAAGCGGCTAGGCCTGGCCGGCGACGAGCAGGCCGACCTGACTGTGCATGGCGGGCTCGACAAGGCGGTGTATGCGTATCCGTCGGAGCACTACGCATTCTGGGCAGCGCAGCGGCTGGCCGCGCTGAAGCGCGAAGTGCCGCTGCCGCCCGGCTCCATGGGCGAGAACCTGACGCTGGCGGGTCTCCTGGAGCGCGATGTCTGGGTTGGCGACCGGCTGCACGTTGGCAGCGCCGTGTTGCAGGTGACCGAGCCGCGTCGGCCCTGCTACAAGTTCGCCGCAAAGATGGGCTTTTCCCATGCGGTGAAGATGATGACGCAGTCCGGCTTTACCGGCTTTTACCTGCGCGTGATCGAGGAAGGGGAAATCGCGACAGGCGATGCCGTGACGTTGCTGCCCGGCACGCGCAATGTGTCGATTGCGCAGGTCAACGAACAACGTCTGAAGGGGCGCCAGCGGGATTTGTTTTGAAGCCGGTCGCCACCAGCGCGCTGCCGCCCGTCCACAGCCTCGCCCATCCGGGCGGCCACGGCAAGGGCGGCCCGGAATAGGCCGGCACGCCGCGCCGCACCGGGATGACGGGCAGGTGCTGAGGCACCGGGCCGTCGCGCATATCCCAGCCCAGCGTGTAGGCGTAATTCGGCAGCAGCGCTTCGCACACGGCATCGAACCATGCGCTGTGGTCCTCGTCGCGGCGCAGTGCCTGCGCCAGTCCGTGCGGGTCGAACTGTGCCAGCGAGCGCGCCAGCTCCTGTGCCGTCGCGCCCGGCACATCGCCCCAGCCCATGATCGGATTGAAGTTGTAATCCGCGCCCGAGCCATACCATCCTTCGCGCCACGGCCGCTCGATCCAGTTGCGCTGGCCGGTGAACAAATGCCAGCGCCAATGCAGCCCGGACGGTTTCGGCCAGCTGTACAGGTACAGCTGCTGATAGCCGGCGCGATGCAGTTCGCGCACCATCGCCATCAGGCGCGCATGCGGCAT
Source organism: Noviherbaspirillum autotrophicum (assembly GCF_000818395.1). GTDB lineage: Bacteria > Pseudomonadota > Gammaproteobacteria > Burkholderiales > Burkholderiaceae_D > Noviherbaspirillum > Noviherbaspirillum autotrophicum. The sequence goes on from NZ_JWJG01000028.1 coordinate 4,343,994, forward strand.
GCGGTCGGGCGCGTCGCGGCGAAAGCGGATCGGCTCGCCGTCGGCGTGCTGCAGTTCGTCGTGCGACAGGTTCAGGTCGAGCGTGCGCACTTCGTCGCCGAAGCGCACCGATACCCAGCCGGTCAACAGGTTGACCGAGGTAACGACGCCATAGCCGCGATGACGGTGAAAAATAACGGTGCCGGGTGCAACAGGCTTCATGAATATCGATGCAATCCTAAAATGCGAATGCTGTCTTCAAATCAATAAAAATGCCGGCGGTACAGCCGGCAACGCAGGTGAAGAGGCATGCGACAAACTGTAAACCATTCGCCGCGACAAATCATCTTTCAGGCGGGCAAGGAAACACTCACCCCCAACCCCCTGCCATGCAATCCGTCCCCGATGTCGATCGTGCCGCGGTAGCGCTGCACGATGCGTGCCACAATCGACAGGCCGAGCCCGCTGCCTTCCACGCCGCTGCCGCTGACGCGATAGAAGCGGTCAGTCACGCGCGCACGCTCGGCCGGCGCAACGCCGGGGCCATCGTCTTGCACGCTTACGACCACGTTCGCCGGCTGGCGTTCGACGCGCAGCAGCACATGCCCGCCGTCGCGGCCATACTTGATCGCGTTGTCGAGCAAGTTGCCGATCAAAACCGACAAGGCGGTCGGATCAGCTGCAAGCAGGCACGCGCCGTGCGTCGCCATCTCGAGTTCGATGCCGCGGCGCTCGGCTTCGCCGGCAAGCTGCGCGGCGCTTTCCGTTGCGATTGCAGCCACATCGACCGGCCCGGTCATTGCCGCATCGGCATGATCGAGGCGCGCCAACAACAGCAATTGCTGGACGAGGTGGGTGGTACGGTGAACACCGGCGATGACTTGCTGGATTGCCTCGGTACGCTGTCGTTCCTCTTGCGCGGCCAGTGCAACTTCGGCCTGCACCTTGATGGCAGCCAGCGGCGTTCTCAGTTCATGTGCCGCATCGGCGGTGAATGAGCGCTCCCTGTCGATGGATTGAGACAATCTGGCAAGCAGATTGTTCAATGAATCGGCCAGCGGCTGTACTTCGGCCGGAATCCGCTCGAGCGCCAGCGGCTGCAAGTTGCCGGCGCTGCGCGCGCCGATGGCGCGCGACATCGCCGTGAGCGGTTGCAAGCCGCGGCCGATGCCGATCCAGATCAGCAGCGCCAGGATCGGCAGCGCCGGCAACAGCAGTTGGGCCATGCGCCAGGCGAGCTTGTGCAGCAGGCCGGTGCGAATGCCCATCGGCTCGAACACGCGCACCTGATAGCCGGTTTTGGGATCGTGCAGCGCAAAGCTGCGCCATGAACCGCCATCGAGTTCCAGCGTGCGATAGCCGTCGCGCGCGTCGAATGCGGCAGCAGGCGAGCCGGGGCCGCGCATGAGCAGCGCGCCATCATGGCTCCACAGCTGGAAATCGACATGTTGCGCATGGTCGTCGTCACCATCGTGATCATTGAAGTGGTGATCGGGGCGGTGGCTGGAATGATGCACCCTGCCCGCATCGGACAGCAGCTGCAATCGTTGCAGATCAAGCAGCAGCAGGGTGCGCGCGCTCTGCTCCATATGCGCGTCGGCCAGCTCGCCGACTTCCTCGCGCATTTCAGCATAGGCGAATGCCAGCATCGCAATCCATACCAGCGACAGGCTGCCGAGCAGCAGCGCCAGCAGGCGGCGCCGTATCGACAGGCGCCTCATGAGGGCTCTTTCCGGATCAGGTAGCCCACGCCGCGGATGGTCTTGATGAGATCGTTGCCGAGCTTCTTGCGCAGGTTGTGGACATGCACCTCGACTGCGTTGCTTTCCACTTCCTCGTTCCAGCCATACAGGCTTTCTTCGAGCCGCGCGCGCGATAACGCGTTGCCGCGATGCTCCAGCAGGTCGACCAGGATCGCGCATTCGCGCGCCGACAGCTGAATGCGATCATCGCCGCGCAGCACGCACTGGCTGTCCGGCTCGACCACCAGGTCGCCGTAGCGGATCACCGAGACGCTGCGCCCATGGGCCCGGCGCAACAGCGCGCGCATGCGCGCGATCAATTCGGCCAGGTCGAATGGCTTGACCAGGTAATCGTCGGCGCCCGCCTCCAGACCGGCCACGCGGTCGCGCACGGTGTCGCGCGCGGTCAGCAGCAGCACCGGCAAGTCGCTGCCGCGCCGGCGCAACTGCTGCAGCAGCTCCATGCCGGACAGGCGCGGCAGGCCGATGTCGAGCACGGCCAGCTCGTATTCGGTCGTCTCCAGCGCCAGTTGCGCCGCGCGCCCGTCCCTGGCCCAGTCGACGGTAAAGCCGGCCTGTTTCAGGCCGGCTTCGATACCGTTGCCGAGCAAGGCGTCATCTTCCACCAGTAATACACGCATGTGCCTTCCTTTGCCTCCAGCCCGCTTTATCGCTTATCTATCTTAAGCTTAACTTAAGCCAGGGAGGAGGCGGGAAGCGCCTTGGCGGCTGAGGCGCGATGCCGCCTGCGGGACGGTGGCGTGCGATGCGTGAGAGGAAAGGTTGAGTCTGGGGCCTAAGCCAGGAGCGGCTTGGTATGCAGGGTCATCGGCTTCCATGCCGTGGTATGCACCGCTTCGGCCAGCGTGCTGCGGTCGAGCACCGCCATGAAGGCGCGATGCGCATCGATCAGCGGGTTCTTCAAGCCGCACTGCTTGCTCACGATGCAGCAATCGCCCTTCGGATCGAAGCATTCCACCAGGTCGAAATTGGGCTCGGTGATGCGCACGATTTCGCCCAGGAAGATCTGGTCGGCAGGACGCGCCAGCTGGATGCCGCCGCCCTTGCCGCGCGTGCTGCGGATCAAGCCGTGCCGGGCCAGGTTGTGCACCACCTTCACGAGATGGTTGCGCGAAACGCCGAAATAGTCGGTGATTTCGGAAATCGTGGTTTGGCTGCCGAGCTGCGCGAGATACGCCATCACGCGCAGGGAGTAATCCGTATATTGGGTAAGCTGCATGTCGATTCCATGGACCTTTCCCCTATTGTATGTATAGGAAATACCCCTTTTCACTTGATGTCGATCAAGAAATTCCGAACTCAAGCGAATTCCCGACTGGCTTACTTGGCTTTTAGCCATTGCCGGATGCATGCCGCTGACCGGGGCATTGGCCCCGCCCGGACGATGCAATTCCGGTGCGCACGCGCTGGTGAGCTGCATCGAAACCGGTGGAGCATCGTCGCTGATCGTGTGCATGCCCGGCACGAACGCATCTGTGCCGTGTGTCGCGGAAAACGTGAAGCAGAATGGCATGGTTGCGGCCATTAGCCTGATACGCAGGATCTTCTTGGCGCTGCGCTTGTGGCACAGGCATTCCTCGCCGTCACCCAACCACACGCACGCCGACAGCGGCAGCTTGGCTGCATTTTTTATTTACGTATTCATCACGCATGCCGGTTCGAGTCCGCGCACAGGTGCGGCAGCCTATGGTCGATCAGCCATTTGTTGTCGAACCCTTGCAGTCTGCTTCCCGGCACCGGCCTGAGGCACAGCGTTGTGAAGGTAATCAGACGAGATCGGCCACATCTCGATTGCACACAATTTTCCGCACGGCTTGCAACTGAACACGCCGACACCCATCTAACTCGACGATTCCGTTGTCGCGATTGCGTCTGCTGCGCTACTTTTTTCTTGAGGAATATTTAATGGGGCGATCCATCCGTCTGTCACTTTCTGCATTACTGGCCGCGCTCGTTCTTGCCGCATGCGGCGGCGGTACCAGCGATTCCAGCACACTCTCGCCATCGGCGGCAACGGCTGCCACCAATGACCCGAGCGCGCCGCAGGCCACAGGCGACACGGCAACGGATGGCTTCAACTGGTTCAACTTCCGCCGCGCACAGCTCGGACTGGCGGCGATGACGCGCAACGGCAAGATCGATGTCGCCTCGCTCGGGCATTCCAATTACCAGAAGATCAACAACGTCATCACGCATGAGCAGACGCAAGGAAATTCCGGCTTCACCGGCGTGCAAGTCAGCGACCGCCTCGCCGCCGCCGGCTATGCCCTGCCGCATGATAACTATGCCTATGGTGAAGTCATCTCCAGCACTTCCAGCACCTCCGGTTTCAAGGCGGCGGAGGACTTGATCGCGGCGATCTATCATCGCTTTCTCGTGTTTGAGCCGATGTTCAAGGAAGCCGGCGCGGGTGCGGCATCGGTGAACGGCGGCTCGACCTACTTCACCAGCGATTTCGCGGCCATCGGCCTCGATGCAGGGCTGGCTCACGCTGGCGTCGTGACCTATCCGTTCCCGGAGCAGCAGCGCGTGCCGGTCAACTTCTTCAGCGATAACGAGTCGCCCGACCCCGTGCCGGACCGGAACGAAGTCGGCTATCCGATCAGCGTGCATGCCAATATCGTATCGACCGTGCTGGTCGACAGCTTCAGCGTGCGCCCGCGCGGCGGCGCGGACGTGCCCGTGCAGTTAATTGTGGGTGCGGCCAATCCGAAAACGCCTGCGGTGGCCGTCGACAGCCATGCTTCGCCGTCGGCCGCCGCCATCATCCCGCTCAGTCCGCTGGCCCACGGCACCACCTACGACGTGCAGTTCGCCGGCACGATCGATGGCGTGCCGGTCAGCCGCTCCTGGTCTTTTACGACTCAGTAAGCCGCTATTCCATGCCGCCGGGCGGCGAATCTGATATTGTTTCCTTGAGTCAATTTTTACAATATCAGAGGCGTGGGCGGCACGATGACCCTCAATCCGATCATTCCGTCGTGCGACGACGGCGAGCTGATGTCCGTTGCCTTCGAGGCAGCGGGCGTCGGCATCTGCTTTTTCGATGAAGACGGCCGCTTCCTCAAGGTGAACCAGGCGTTTTGCCGCATGACCGGCTACGCGATGCAGGAAGTGGTCGGCGCGCCGTGGACGCTGCTGGCGCCGCCGCAGGTGGCGTCGTATGCCGGGCGCTTCATCGCCGCCCTGTTTGCCGAGTCGCCCAAGGTGGCCGACGAATGGCGCCTCCGGCGCAAGGACGGCTCGCTGCTGACCGCCATCGTCAGCTTCAAGCCGATCACCCTGTCGTCCGGTGCGCGCCGCGTGGTGCTGACGTTTACCGACATCGACGAGCGCCAGGCCGCCCAGGACATCGCGCTGCGCCGCTCCCGCGACTTGTATCGCGACGTGGTGGAAAACGTCAGCGAAGCGATCGTGGTGGTGCAGGCCGGCGCCCTCATCTACGGCAACCCGCGCGCCGCCGAGCTGTCCGGCTACACGCTCGACGAACTCAAGAGCATGCCGGTGACAGCCGTGATCCACGCCGACGACATCGATGCCGTCAACGCGCATTACCGGCGCTGCATGGATGGCCAGGCGTCGCAGCAGCGTTATGCGCAGTTTCGCATCGTCCGCAGGGGCGGCAGCGCGCTGTGGGTCGAATCGAGCGTGGTGCGCATCGACTGGGAGGGGCAGCCGGCGGTGCTGGCCTTCCTGTACGACCAGAGCGAGCGCCGGCGCCAGCAGGAAGCGCTGGTCAAGTCCGAAGAACATCACCGGCAAGTCGTCAACAACGCCATCGAAGGCATCCTGGTGAGCCAGGATGGAAAGATCGTGTTCGCCAACCAGCGCATGCTGGAGCTGACCGGCTACCAGCCGCAGGAGATGATCGGGCGCCCCTTGCTGGTCGATGTGCATCCCGACGACAAGGCCTTTGTCATCGAGCGCCATCTGCGCCGCATGCGCGGCGAGCACGTCGATCCGCGCGCGGTCTTCCGCGTCAACAACCGGATCAGCGGCGACACCTCGTGGGTCGAGGTGTCGACCGTCACCATCGAGTGGGAAGGCCGGCAGGCGGCGCTGTCGTTCATCAACGACATCACCGAGCGCAAGCTGCTCGAAGACAAGCTCAAGCAGACGCTCGATGAACGCGAAACGATCCTGGAGCATTCCATCGTCGGCATGGTGTTCCTCAATGCCGCCGGGCGCGTGCATTGGGCCAACAGCGCGATGTTCCAGATCTTCGGCGTCGAGCACGGTGACCCGTTCGGCCGCTCGCTCGAACCGTATTACCCGTCGCGCGAAGCCTATCTGCAAACCGGTGCCGCCGTCGCCGAGGCGGTGGCTCGCGGCGCCTCGTTTGAAATCGAAATGCCGCTGCGGCGCGAAGACGGCAGCCTGTTCTGGGCCTACCTGTCCGGGCGCGCCGTCAACCGCACCGACCTGTCGCACGGCACGGTGTGGGTGGTGATGGATATCACCAAGCGTCGCCAGCTCGAAGCGGACCTGAACAAGTCGGAAGAGCATTACCGGCAGGTGGTCAACAACGTCACCGAGTGCATCCTGGTGGTGCAGCACGGACGCATCGTGTTCGCCAATCCGCGCCTGACGGAACTGACCGGACTGACGCAGCAGGAATTGTTCGAAGTGCCGTTTCTGACCGCGATCCACCCGGACGACCGGCCGCTGGTGCTCGACCACCACACGCGCCGTCTGCGCGGCGAGCCGGCCGAGCAGCACTACCAGTTCCGCGTCGTCAACGGCAAGACCGGCCATGCTACCTGGGTCGAGCTGTCGGCGGTGATGATCGACTGGGAAGGCGCGCCCGCCACGCTGTCGTTCATGACCGACGTCACCGAGCGCAAGATCCTCGAAGACAGCCTGAAGCACAGCGTGGCCGAACGCATCCGGCTGGAGACCTTGCAGATCCAGAGCGAGCTGAAGGAAGCCGAGCTGGCGCGCATGCAGGCCGAAGAAACCACGCGCGCCAAGTCGATGTTCCTGGCTAACATGAGCCATGAAATCCGCACGCCGATGAATGCCATCATCGGCATGGCGCATCTGGCACTGCGCACCGCCTTGAATCCGAAGCAGCGCGACTACGTTGAAAAGATCCGCAGCGCCGGCATCTCGCTGCTTGGCATCATCAACGACATTCTCGACTTTTCCAAAATCGAGGCCGGCAAGCTGAACATGGAGTACGTCAGCTTCAGCCTCGAGGATGTGCTGTCCAACGTGGCCACCGTCACCGGCGCGAAGGCGCACGAAAAGGGGCTGGAATACCTGTTCCGCTTTCCGCTCGATATTCCGCGCGGTTTGATCGGCGATCCGCTGCGCCTCGGGCAGGTGTTGATCAACCTGATCAACAACGCCATCAAGTTCACCGAGCAGGGCGAAATCGCGCTCGCCTGCCGCCGCGTCGACACCAGCGCCGACAAGATCCAGCTGCAGTTTACGGTCAGCGACACCGGCATCGGCATGACGCCCGAGCAAACCGCCAGGCTGTTTCGCGCTTTTTCCCAGGCCGACGAATCGACCACCCGCAAATACGGCGGCACCGGCCTTGGCCTGTCGATCACCAAGCGCTTGGTCGAACTCATGGGCGGCACGGTCTGGCTCGATAGCGAATCGGGCGTGGGCACCACCATCTGCTTCACCGCCTGGTTTGGCCTGTCCGAAGCGCCGGAGCGGGCGCACCATGCACCGCAGGCAATCCACGGCATGCGTGTTCTGCTGGTGGACGACAATCCGAGCGCGCGCGCGGTGCTGGCCGAAAGCCTGGCGGCGCTACCGCTCGAAATCGATCTCGCCGCCGGCGGCGCCCAGGCGCTGGAAATGATTCACCTGGCCGACGCCGAGCGCCCCTACGGCGTGGTGTTTACTGACTTGCACATGCCGGGCATCGATGGCATCGACCTGATCGATACCGTCAAGAGCGACGCCACGCTGGCGGCGCCGCCGCGCATGGTGCTGCTCAGCTCGGCCGGCCGCGACGAGGCGCGCTTTCGCCTCGAGAACGTGCAGGCCGACGCTTTCCTGACCAAGCCGGTAAGCGCGTCGGTGCTGGTCGACACCATGGTGGAACTGTTCGTGCCGAGCGCGCAGATGGAAATGGCGCGCAATGGCGAGAGCGCCCCGCGCTTCGACAACCTCACCGTCCTGCTGGTGGAAGACAACGAAATCAACCAGCAGATCGCCGGCGAACTGATGCAGCTGGCCGGCATCGCCGTGGACGTCGCCGGCAACGGCCGCATCGCGCTGGACCAACTATTGGCGGCCGGCCCCGGGCACTACGGCATGGTGTTCATGGACGTGCAGATGCCGGAAATGGATGGGCTGGAGGCGACGCGCCGGCTGCGCGCCGACGCGCGCTTCGCCGACCTGCCGGTGGTGGCGATGACCGCGCACGCGATGGCCGAGGAGCGCGACCGCTGCTTTGCCGCCGGCATGAACGATCACCTGACCAAGCCGATCAGTCCGTCGGAACTTTACCGCGCCATCGGCCGCTGGTGCCCGCAGCACGTGGTGCTGCAAGATGAAGGCGCGGCGGTGCAGGCCGGCGGCGCGGACGAGCCGGAGCTGGTCATCGCGGGGGTCGACGTGCAGGACGGTCTGTCGCGCACGCTGGGCAACCGCGCATTCTATCTGGAGATGCTGGAACGCTTCTGCGAAGGGCAGCGCGACACGGTGGCGGGCATCCGCCAGACGCTGGAACAGGACCGCGTGCTGGCCGAGCGCATGGCGCACACCTTGAAGGGCGTGGCGGGCTTGCTCGGCGCTTCCGAGGTGCAGCAGCTGTCGGCCAGGATCGAAGCCGGCATTCGCGGTGGCGCCTTGCTGGACGAGTTGCAGCCCGTGCTGCATGAGCTGGACGCGGTCATGCGCGCATTGTTCGACGCAATCGCCGCCGCGCTGCCCAAATCCGTCGCGCCGGGGCAGGCGCGCCCGGCCGCGAGCGCAGCGGTCGACCGTGATGAGGCGCAGGCACTCATCAGCGAGTTTGCGCTGCTGCTGCGCCAGTGCGATAGCGAAGCGCTCGACGTACTGCAGCGCGGCGGTGCCCTGCTGGCGGCTGCACTGGACGACGACACTTGCCGGCTGATTGAACGCGCCGCCCGGCAATACGATTTCGACGCCGCACTCGACGCGCTGGCCAGCGGCGCGAAAGCGGGCGGCTATGCCGTGTAAAGGATGAGCCAGAACATGAACAGCCCGCGCAACCTCGAACCGAAGCCGACCATCCTGATCGTCGACGACACGCCCGACAACATCACCCTGCTGTCGGCGCTGCTCAAGGACCAGTACAAGCTGAAGATCGCCACCAGCGGCATGAAGGCCCTGCAGATCGCCTGTGCCGCGCCGCATCCGGACCTGATCCTGCTGGACGTGATGATGCCCGAACTCGACGGCTACGAAACCTGCCGGCGCCTGAAGGCCGACCGCGCGACGGCCGACATTCCCGTAATCTTCCTGACCGCGAAGATCCGTCCGGAAGACGAGGAAATGGGGTTGAGCCTGGGGGCCGCCGACTACATCGCCAAGCCGATCAGCCCGGCCATCGTGCGCTCGCGCGTGGCGACCCAGATCAACCTGCGCCATGTGCGGCTGTGCCTGCAGGACCAGAACCGGCTCCTGGAACATCTGGTCGCCGAGCGCACCCGGGAGCTGGTCAAGATGCAGGACGCGACCATCCTGGCCATGGCCCTGCTGGCCGAGACGCGCGACAACGAAACCGGCAACCATATCCGCCGCACCCAGCACTATGTCGTCGCGCTGGCGCGCCGGCTGGCGGCGCATCCGCGCTTTTGCAGCCAGCTCACGCCGGAAAACATCGAGCTGCTGTTCAAGTCGGCGCCGCTGCACGACATCGGCAAGGTCGGCGTGCCGGACCGCATCCTGCTCAAGCCCGGCAAGCTCGATGCCGATGAATTCGAGCTCATGAAGCTGCATACCGTGTACGGGCGCGACGCGATCGTGTCGCTGGAAAAATATCTCGGCGGCAGCAACGACTTCCTGCGCTTTGCGCGCGAGGTCACCTATTCGCATCAGGAGAAATGGGATGGCAGCGGCTATCCGCAGGGTTTGAAAGGCGATGCCATTCCGATCGCGGCGCGTCTGATGGCAGTGGCCGACGTGTATGACGCCCTGATCTCGCGGCGCATCTACAAGCCTCCGTTCAGCCACGAGAAGGCGGTCGGCATCATGAAGGAAGGCCGCGGTACGCATTTCGATCCGGACGTGCTCGACGCCTTCCTGGAGGTCGCGGCATCGTTCCGCGATATTGCCAAACAGTTCAGAGATGACGAAGACGAATTTTGAGTAGATAATTGCCTGACAGCAATATCAACAAGGGATCGCCATGCCCACCCTGAACGACGTTACCTTCCTCATCATCGACGACAACGATATCAGCCGCTCGATGATGCGTCATCTCCTCAACGCCAGCAAATATCATGTCGTCGGCGAGGCGGGCAAAGGGCAGATTGGTCTGGCGCTGATCGAAAAGCTGCAGCCGAACATCGTTTGTCTCGACGTCGTGATGCCCGACCTGAGCGGGCTGGAAGTCTTAAAGCGCATCAAGGCGCAGGCACCGCATATTGAAGTGCTGATGGTGACCGGTAACAAGGATCGGGATACCGTCATGGAAGCCGTCGAGCACGGAGCCTGCGGCTACATCGTCAAACCCTTCAATCCCGAAACCCTGCTGCGCACGGTCGAAAAGGCGGTCGCGAAAGTGCTCGCCCAGCCTGCCGCGCAACGCGCTGCCCAGACCGTTTTGCCGCAGCAATCCGACCCTGCACCCAGCCAGGCGTGAACGCCGGCCCGAACTGCCCACATTTGATGTGGTCAAGATTGTGGATAAGCATGAATAACCATGCTTATCTTCATGATTTGCAAGGCATTTCTCCTGTTGATTAAAATCAAGGCACACTCTGCCGCGCGCTTGACGAACATCTGGCCGTTTCCATAGTCCTAACCGAGAAATTCAGCAGGAGGCACTATGGCTGCAGTGAAGTACACCAAGGCAAACTGGGTGGCGCAAGCCGATATCCAGGAACTCTCCGATGGCAAATACCGGGGCGTGGTCATGATCAGTCGGGAAAGCGGCGCCGGCAGCGACGATGCCGAACACACCGTCGACGCGGTATCGGACAGCCCGGAAGAGGCGCTGGAAGAAGCCAAGGCACTGGCGCATCGCATCCTGGCCGAATTCGAGGCATAGAGCCTTGCCGCCGTGGCAGGCCGGTCGGCCCGCAGCACCTCGTTTCAGCGGCGGACAAAAAAAACCGCACTGCTTGCGCAGTGCGGATCAGTCCGATTCACGAAGAACAGGAGGAAACGGAATTCAATATATCGAAGAACTTGGCCTTGGGCCATCCCATGTGCATGGTAGGTCCCTCCCCGTGTTTTCAGTCCCGCCACTTGCCCACATTTGCTGTGGTTAATGTTGTGGATAACGCAGGGCAATGGATGCTAACTGGATGATCCTAAAGGAAATTTTTCCTCTGATCAAAATCAAGGCAAGCAGCCCGCGCGTTAAGAAATATCGTCAAGCCGGTCCAGCTTGATGACTGCCAGAATAAAACTGGCGGCAATCGTGCCCGTGACGAGGACCCCAAGCAAAGAAATCAGTGCAGCCAGCATCTTGTCTCCTTTGAGCGCATAGCCCGATTGTTGTGTTTTTATTAAAGCACTCCAATCGGCTGAGGCGTTGACTTAACTCAGTTCCTGATAGGAAAGAACTCGTGTCGCTTCAGCGGGCGGCGATAAGCTTTCCATGAAGGAACAATTGCTTGAAATCATGGTCTAGGCTTCTTCTGATTTATTCTTTCCGGGACCTATACCGATGCTTGACGATCAATTTCATGAAGAACTGCGCGCGCTCCGCAACTTGGAGAAGGCAGTTCGCGCTTATGGTGTAACTTCCAAGGTAGTGTCGGCGCCGCAGCGTATGGAAATGCTGGCGATTGCCCTCAAGGGTGTGGTCGAGGCGCGCAAGTCAGCCATCCGCAAATCGAAACTGAGCCCCTCCAGAAAATCGACTGAACGCTAAGCCCGTACTTTTTGCCAATGATCCATGGAGCTTTTATTCTCTGGCAAGGTCTAACGTATCGATTGCCGCAGCAATGCGGCCGACGTTAAACCGTGAAAAGGAGTTTGCATGAAAGCCCAGCTTATCGCACTATCCATGATGGCCTCGTTGGCCATGGCGCCTGGCGTCGCCAGTGCCAAAGGATGCCTGAAGGGGGCGGCCGTCGGCGGCGTGGCCGGTCATGTGGCCGGCAAACACGGTGCCCTAGGCGCTGCAGCGGGATGCGCGATCGGACACCACAAGGCCAAGAAGCAAGCCAACGAGCAAGCCGCTGCGCAAAGCAGCGGCGACACCGGCCAGAGCACGCAGCCCAAGAGCGCCGCCGGCAACAAATAAGTTACGCCGGCTTACTTTCCAATACAGAAGCGGCTGAAGATCACGCCGAGCAAATCATCCGATGTAAATTCACCGGTGATGCTGTTCAAGCGCTCCTGCGCCAGCCGCAATTCTTCCGCCAGCAGGTCGAGCGCGGCGTCATTGATCTGGCTATCTTTGGCGGCATGCAGCGCGGCCATCTCCAGATGATCGCGCGCCGCCTTTAACGCCAGCAAGTGTCGCTCGCGCGCCAGGAAGCGCGATTCTCCAGTCTGCTGCCATCCCGCCACCCGCAGCAGTTCGGCGCGCAGCAGGTCGATGCCGATGCGCTCCGACGCCGACAGGTAGATGTGCGTCGCATCCGGCATGCGATCGATCGCCGGCTTGTGTCCCGACACGTCGATCTTGTTCCAGACACGCAGCACCGGCACGTCGTGCGGCAGACGTGCCAGGATGTCTTCGTCGCCGCGCGTCGGGCCGCGGGTAGCGTCGAGCAAATGCACGATCACATCCGCCTTGCGCACTTCGCCCCAGGTGCGTTCGATGCCGATGCGCTCGACTTCGTCGCCGGCGTCGCGGATGCCCGCCGTGTCGATGATGTTCAGCGGCACGCCTTCCATCTGGATCGTTTCCGTCACCTTGTCGCGCGTGGTGCCGGCAATCGGCGTAACGATGGCCACGTCAGCGCCGGCCAGCGCATTCAACAGCGAGGACTTGCCCACGTTCGGCTGGCCTGCCAGCACTACGTTCAAGCCGTCGCGCAGCAGTGCGCCCTGCGCGGCTTCCGCAAAGATTTGGTCGAGGCTGGCGCGGATGCGTTCGAGCTGGCCGCGCGCATCGGACTTTTCGAGGAAATCGATTTCCTCTTCCGGAAAATCGAGTGTGGCTTCAACCAGCATGCGCAAGTGGACCACCTTGTCGACCAGGTCGTGGATGGTTTTCGAGAACACGCCCGACAGCGATTGCGAGGCCGACTTGGCCGCTGCCTCGGTCGATGCCTCGATCAGATCGGCGACCGCTTCGGCCTGCGCCAAGTCCAGCTTGTCGTTGATGAAGGCGCGGTGTGTGAATTCACCCGGCTGCGCCATGCGCAAACCGATATCCTTGCCGGCCGCCAGGCAGCGCTGCAGCAGCATCTGCATAACGATCGGCCCGCCGTGGCCCTGCAGCTCCAGCACGTCCTCTCCGGTGTAGGAATGCGGCGCCTTGAAGTAGAGCGCGATGCCCTGGTCGATGGCGCTGCCGTCTTCATTCAGGAACGGCAGGTAGGTCGCATAGCGCGGTTTCAGTTGCGTACTGCCGCATACGGCCTGCATCACGCAGCTCAAGTCTTTGCCGGATACGCGCACGACGCCGATGCCGCCGCGCCCTGGTGCGGTCGCGATGGCCGCGATGGGGGAAGAGTCGTAATTCATGTAAATGATTGTAATGTCCGCATGGGACAAATGCTGTTGCTGTACGTCAACAATATGCAAGAGCCGGAGCGGAATGGCTTTTTAACCACAGTAAAGTAAAAAGCCCGCGCAAGGCGCGGGCTTGTCATGAACGCGGCGGGCGTTACGCGGTCTTGCCGCCTTCGATCTTCTTCGTGATCACCCACTGCTGCGCAATCGACAGCACGTTGTTCACGACCCAGTACAGCACCAGGCCGGCCGGGAAGAAGAAGAACATCACCGAGAACACGATCGGCATGAACATCATCACCTTGGCTTGCACCGGGTCCGGCGGCGTCGGGTTGAGCTTGGTCTGGATGAACATCGACACAGCCATCACGACCGGCAGGATGTAGAACGGATCGGGCGCGGCCAGGTCGTGGATCCAGCCCAGCCAAGGCGCGTTGCGCATCTCGACCGAGGCCAAGAGCACCCAGTACAGCGCGATGAATACCGGGATCTGCACCACGATCGGCAGGCAGCCGCCGAGCGGGTTGATCTTCTCGGTCTTGTACAGCTCCATCATCGCCTGGTTCATCTTTTGCGGATCAGACTTGTAGCGCTCGCGGATGGACTGCATCTTCGGGGTCACGGTCTTCATCTTCGCCATGCTGCGGTAGCTGGCCGCCGACAGCGGGAAGAACGCGAGCTTGATCAGGACGGTCAGCGCGATGATGGTCCAGCCCCAGTTGCCGAGCACCTTGTGGATCTGGTTCATCAACCAGAAGATCGGCTTGGCGACGATGGTCAGCCAGCCATAGTCCTTCACCAGTTCCAGGCCGGGAGCAATTTTTTCCAGCACGGCCGATTCTTCCGGGCCGGAATACAGCACCGTGTCCATGGTCTTGGTCGCGCCCGGTGCAATCGTGCCCAGCGGCAGGATGGTGCCGACGGCGTACAGGTTGGTGTCGAGCTTCTTCGTGAAGATTTCACGCGGCGCTTTTTCCGGCGGCACGATGGCCGACACAAAGTAATGCTGCACCAGCGCGATCCAGCCGTTGTCGGCCTTTTTCGCGTGCTCCGCCTTGCCTTCCTCGATCTTCTTGAAATCGATCTTCTGGAATTTCTCCCCCTCGGTGTAGACGGCCGGGCCGGTGAAGGTGCTGTAGAAACGCGATTCGCCTTCCGGTTTGTTGCCGTCACGCACCAGTTGCACATACAGCGACGGATTGATCGGCGCATTCTGCGCGTTGGTCACCGCATGCTTGACGTCGACGATGTACGAGCCGCGCTTGAACACGTAAGTCTTGGTCAGCTTGACGCCGTCCTGCTCGGATTCCAGCACCAGCTGCAACTCGTTGTTACCGTCCAGCGTGCGCGGCCCGGGTTGGGCGACGAAGGTGGACTTGTGGTTCGGCAAGGAAATGTCTTGCGCGCCGATCAGCCCGCTTTGCGCGAGATAGACATGGTTTTGCGCAGCATCGAACAGCACGACATTCTTGTTTGGATCGATGGTGTCCTTATGCTTGAGCAGCTCCAGGTACTTCAGCTCGCCACCCAACGTATCGATCTGCGCCTTAATGACGTCGGTCGTGATGGTGATGGTTTCGCCCTTGAGCGGGGCTGCCGCGCCCGGCACGGTAGCTGGTGTCGCTGTCGTCGCGCTGGCCTGCGGTACGTCCGACTTGGGAGTGCTGCTTGCAGCGGGCTGGGTTTGCGGGGTCGGCGTCGGGAAGAACATCGACTGCTTGCCGTTATAGCGCATCCAGTTGTCCCACAACAGTAGCAGGGACAACGAGAATACAACCCACAGAACGGTACGTTTGATATCCATAAGTGTATATATGAGAAAGTAGTCTGGAATTCAGCGGTGGCGGCAGGCTGGCGCAGCCGGCTTGCCGGATGGGTTCTGCGGAACCGGATCCAGTCCGCCCGGGTGCCACGGATGGCATTTGCACAAGCGCTTCGCCGCCAGCAATCCGCCCGCAGCTACGCCATGGTCGCGGATCGCTTGTGCGGCGTAGTCCGAGCAACTCGGATAAAAACGGCAATTCTGGCCGAGGAAGGGGCTGATGCCCAGCTTGTACGCGCGCAATAGTAACAGCAAAAGTGTTTTCATTGCCGCTCTTCCCGGATAGCTTGCGAGCGCAGCAATTGCGCCAGCTCGCTGCGCAGTTCTGTCTTGAGCCGGGCAGTAGTGGCCGGCCCAGCCTTCGAATTCACTGGCTTGGACAGCCGCACGATGCAATCGATCGCCGGCAGGGCCGATTGGCGGAACAATTCGCGCGTGACGCGCTTGATCGTGTTGCGCGTGACTGCGCGCGGCGCGAAGCGCTTGGCGGCAATGACGCCAAGGCGCGCACGATCCAACTGGTTGCGGCGGGCATACAGCACGAAATGTGCGCTGCGTTGCACGGGCCGTAAACGAAAAACGGATGAAAAATCATCCGTTTTAACGATACGCCGGTCGCGTGAATACGCTTCGCTCACGCCAGCAGCTTTTGCGGGGCAGTGCTTGGCTTAGACAGCCAGGCGCTTGCGGCCCTTGGCGCGACGTGCATTGAGCACAGCGCGGCCACCGCGGGTTGCCATACGCACGCGGAAACCGTGGGTGCGCTTGCGGCGGACGACGGAAGGTTGGTAAGTACGTTTCATTATTGGTCTCGCTAATCAGCAAAAATGGGTTGGATCATCACGTCAGCCCATTCTTGTTTTGCGCGCGCAAAACGCAACAGGCAGTGAACCCGCAATTAGACACCGATTTCCGCTTGTCTGTCAATTACTTAGATTCGATTGACGGGTTGTGGACACAAGGCTGCGCATGGCCGCCGGCGCAAGGGATAAAACCATTGTCTAGGCAATAAGCTGCTTCTCAGCAGCGGTTCCTTACGCCCAAATTATCCACATTGGCAAGCATTTTTTGTGTGAGGAAAATGACGAGCCCTGTGGATAACTTGCCCTGCCGGAGTTAGAATACCGCTCCCGTGTGAACACTCCCTGGTGCCGGCGTCTCCGTTTGGTACTCCCGCGTACAGACCGTCAAGTTCTCTTGTTCGTGTGTATGGCGGATTGTCTGTGCAACGGGTTTGCGCGCGCCAAGACCGCGTGTTCCGTTTCCACGCACACTATCATTAGAAGAAATTCATGGAAAATTTTTGGCAGAGTTGCTCCGCAAGATTGGAGCAGGAACTGACGCCTCAGCAATTTAGTGCATGGATTAAACCGCTGGTCCCGCTCGATTATGAAGATGGGCGGCTACGCATCGCCGCGCCGAACCGGTTCAAGCTCGATTGGGTGAAGACTCAGTTCGCCAGCCGCATTACCACTTTGGCGGCGGAACACTGGCAAATGCCGATCGATGTGCAATTCGTGCTCGATCCTCGCTCCGGCATCAAAAAGCCGGCGCCGATGCCAGCGTCGGCTGCCAATCATAGCGGTCCCATTGTCGACATGCCGGAAGTACATGACCGTGTCGATATTGCAATGGAAGTAACGACGCGCCGCGACCAGAGCAAGATTAACGAAGCCTTGACCTTCGAGAGCTTCGTGACCGGTAAGGCCAACCAGTTGGCGCGCGCCGCAGCGATTCAGGTGGCCAACAACCCCGGCATTTCCTATAACCCGCTGTTCCTGTACGGTGGCGTGGGGCTGGGTAAAACCCACTTGATTCATGCCATCGGTAACCAGCTGCTGGCTGAAAAGCCAAACGTCAGGATTCGTTACATTCATGCAGAACAGTATGTTCGCGACGTAGTGACTGCTTACCAACGCAAGGGTTTTGACGACTTCAAGCGCTATTACCACTCGCTGGACATGCTGCTGATTGACGATATTCAATTCTTTGCAGGCAAGAGCCGTACGCAGGAAGAGTTCTTCTATGCGTTCGAGGCGTTAATTGCTGCTAAGAAACAAATTATCATCACTAGCGATACTTATCCGAAAGAAATCAGCGGCATGGATGACCGCCTGATTTCCCGTTTCGACTCAGGCTTAACGGTCGCGGTCGAGCCGCCGGAGCTGGAAATGCGCGTCGCGATTCTGCTGAAAAAAGCGGCATCCGAAGGCGTCGTGTTTTCCGATGATGTGGCATTTTTCGTTGCCAAGCATTTACGTTCGAACGTGCGCGAACTGGAAGGTGCGCTGCGCAAGATCCTCGCGTACTCGCGTTTCCACGGCAAGGATATTACGATCGATGTTGTCAAGGAGGCATTGAAAGATTTACTTTCAGTCCAAAATAGACAGATATCAGTCGAGAATATCCAGAAGACAGTCGCCGACTTTTTTAATATCAAAGTCGCTGACATGTACTCCAAGAAGCGGCCAGCCAATATTGCCCGGCCACGTCAGATCGCGATGTACCTTGCCAAGGAATTAACGCAAAAGAGCTTGCCGGAAATCGGCGAATTGTTCGGTGGCCGCGACCATACGACCGTGCTGCACGCGGTGCGCAAGATTGCCGCCGACCGCTCCAAGAATCCGGAAGTCAACCATGAATTGCACGTACTGGAACAAACATTGAAGGGATGAGACGCTGCCTATTGGCTTGTGGATAACTAAGTAAGGACCTGTGCTTAATTTTTGAGCAGTGGCTGGCCGGCGATCCGAAAGCATGGAATGCACCGGTATTTTGGAGTATTTCAGCTATGTTGCCATAGGGAAATAAACGGATCCTGCCCTGCTTGAAGTGAGGGCAAAACCCACACTTAGTTGTCTTGGAAAGGGGCCTTTTCTGTCAAAATAGAGGCTTGGGTAAACCGGTGGATGTCTGCCTTTTTTAGACATGCCTTTTTCCGGCTATCCCGCATCCAGGCATTGTCTCAACTATTACTACAAGGACAAAAGCATGCAATTGGTTAAAACCCAACGAGACACGCTACTCCGGCCTTTGCAGATCGTGAGCGGTATTGTCGAGCGTCGGCACACGCTGCCGATTCTGGCCAATATCCTCATTCGCAAGGACGGCGAAAAAGTGTCTTTCCTGTCCACCGATATCGAAGTGCAGATCACCACGCACGCCGATGTCGGCAGCGGCCCTGAAATCGCCGCGACTACCGTGGCTGCACGCAAGCTGCTCGATATCCTGCGTGCGCTGCCCGACTCCGGCGATGTGTCGCTGACGCTGGCCAACAAGCGCATGACGGTCCAGTCCGGCAAGTCGCGCTTTGCGCTGCAAACGCTGGCTGCCGAAGAATTCCCGACGGTGGCGCAAGCCGAGCAGTTCAACGCCAAAGTCACGCTGCCACAAAAGACGCTGAAGCACCTGTTCAACATGGTGCACTTCTCGATGGCGCAGCAGGATATCCGTTATTACCTGAACGGCATGCTGCTGGTGGTCGACGGCAAGAATGTGATTGCGGTCGCGACCGACGGCCACCGTCTCGCGTTCTGCCAGGTCGAGACGGACCAGGATTTCGCGCGCCAGGAAGTGATCATTCCGCGCAAGACAATCCTGGAATTGCAGCGCCTGCTGGAAGACCTGGACAACCCGGTCGACCTCGAAATCGCGACCAACCAGGTGAAGCTGACGTTTGCCGATATCGAACTGATTTCCAAGCTGGTCGAGGGCAAGTTCCCCGACTACACGCGCGTGATCCCGAAGGGGTACAAGAACAACTTCACGATCGACCGTCAGACGCTGCTGCATTCGCTGCAGCGCGCGGCGATCATGACCAGCGATAAGTTCAAGGGCGTGCGCTGCATTATCAGCCCGGGCAGCCTGAAGATCAGCTCGACCAACGCCGATCAGGAAGAAGCAGTGGAAGAACTCGAAATCGATTACGGTGGCGACAGCATCGATATCGGTTTCAACGTTACCTACCTGCTCGATGTGCTGAACAACCTCAAGTGCGACAATGTGAACGTCGCGCTGGGCGACGCCAATTCATCGGCGCTGATTACGATACCGGATAACGCCGACTTCAAGTACGTCGTGATGCCGATGCGTATTTGATTGACGCATTTGGCCGGTTTATTAACGTAAATCGCAAGGGGGCCGCTGTGGGTGAAGCGCGCCCCTTTGCCGCATTTTTGGAATCTTAATTTTTCGCTGATCGGCTTTCTTCTCTTGGTAGAGAGTGAAGACAAGACCTCCAGCGTTTCGTTCTTTTTGTCGTATATCGTTTTATCAGAAGGCAGCCATGTCCGCGATCCCTCAAGAAAACTCCCAGCCGCAACAAAGCCAGTACGGTGCGTCCTCGATCCAGATCCTCGAAGGCCTGGAAGCGGTGCGCAAGCGCCCCGGCATGTACATCGGTGACACGTCGGACGGCACAGGCTTGCACCACCTGGTATTCGAAGTGCTCGACAACTCCATCGACGAAGCGCTCGCCGGCCATTGCACCGAAATCCACGTCACCATCCATGCCGATAACTCGATTTCCGTGACCGACAACGGCCGTGGTATCCCGACTGGCATCAAGTGGGACGACAAGCACGATCCCAAGCGCAGCGCGGCCGAAATCGTGATGACCGAACTGCACGCTGGCGGCAAGTTCGACCAGAATTCGTACAAGGTGTCGGGTGGTCTGCACGGCGTCGGTGTGTCTTGCGTGAACGCACTGTCCAAGCTGCTCAAGCTCACCATCCGTCGCGATGGCAAGGTGCACCAGATGGAATTCGCCAAGGGCGTGGTGCAGAACCGCGAACTTGAAACGCAGGAAGGCGCCACGGTTTCGCCGATCAAGGTAACCGGCGAAACCGACAAGCGCGGTACCGAAGTCCACTTCTGGGCCGATGAAGAAATCTTTACGCATGTCGAATTCCACTACGACATCCTTGCCAAGCGCATCCGCGAACTCTCGTTCCTCAACAACGGCGTGCACATCAAGCTCACCGACCAGCGCACCGGCAAGGAAGAAGACTTCGCGTTCGAAGGCGGCACGCGCGGCTTCGTCGAGTACATCAACAAGAACAAGAACGTGCTGCACCCGACCATCTTCCAGGCCACCGGCGAGAAGGTTTCCGATCAAGGCACCACCATCGGCGTCGACGTCTCGATGCAATGGAACGACGCATTCAACGAACAGGTTCTGTGCTTTACCAACAACATCCCGCAGCGCGACGGCGGCACCCACCTGACTGGCCTGCGCGCCGCGATGACGCGTGTGATCAACAAGTACATTGAAGAACACGACTTCGCGAAAAAAGCCAAGGTCGAAATCGCGGGTGACGACATGCGTGAAGGCCTCACCTGCGTGCTGTCGGTTAAGGTGCCGGAGCCGAAGTTCAGCTCCCAGACGAAAGATAAACTGGTGTCGTCCGAAGTGCGCGGCCCGGTCGAGGAAATCGTCGCCAAGACGCTGACCGACTTTTTGATGGAAAAGCCGAATGACGCCAAGATCATCTGCGGCAAGATCGTCGAAGCCGCACGTGCGCGCGAAGCCGCGCGCAAGGCGCGCGAACTGACGCGCCGCAAGGGCGTGATGGACGGCCTGGGCTTGTCCGCCAAGCTCGCGGATTGCCAGGAAAAAGATCCGGCGCTGTGCGAACTGTACATCGTCGAGGGTGACTCCGCAGGCGGCTCCGCCAAGCAGGGCCGCGACCGCAAGTTCCAGGCGATCCTGCCGCTGCGCGGCAAGGTGCTTAACGTCGAAAAGGCGCGCTTCGAGAAGATGCTGTCGTCCGAGCAGATCACTACGCTGATCGCCACGCTCGGCACCAGCATCGGCCCGGATGAATTCAACGTCGAAAAGCTGCGCTACCACCGCATCATCATCATGACCGACGCGGACGTCGACGGCGCGCACATCCGTACCCTGCTGTTGACGCTGCTGTATCGCCAGATGCCGCAGCTCGTCGAGCGCGGCCACGTGTACATCGCGCAGCCGCCGCTGTACAAGGTCAAGCACGGCAAGGACGAGCGCTATCTGAAGGACGATGTCGAAGAAGCGCAGTACATGATGCAGATCGCGCTGCACGATGCGGCGCTCATTCCAACCGAAGGCGCGAACCCGGTCGTCGGTGATGCGCTGGCAGAACTCGTGCGTCAGTACAACACTGCCAACGCTATCATCATGCGCCTGTCGCGCGCCGTAGACGAAGCAGCGCTGTCGGCCATCATGACCGGCGTTGTGCTCAACCTCGACGATGCAGCCAACGCCGAAAGCTCGGCGCAGGCGCTGACCAAGGCAATCAACGACCCGTCGGTCGCAGTGGTCGTCAAATCCGACGAGCTGTCCGCCAAACATCTGCTCTCCATCCAGCGTCGCCATTTCGGCAATCTGAAGATCAGCACGATCGATGCCGATTTCGTGCATGGCCCCGACTACCAGGTGCTGGCCAATGCCGCTGCCACATTCAAGGGGCTGGTTGGCCCCGGCGCGATGGTGCGCCGCGGCCAGGGCGACAAGGCCAAGGAATTCGCGATCCGCGACTTCCACGAAGCGATGACTTGGCTGCGCGACGAAGCCGAGCGCGGCGTGTCCAAGCAGCGCTACAAAGGCTTGGGTGAAATGAACCCGGAACAGCTGTGGGAAACCACGATGGATCCGACCGTGCGCCGCCTGCTGAAGGTGCAGATCGAGGATGCGATTGCCGCGGACCAGATCTTCACCACGCTCATGGGCGACGACGTGGAACCGCGCAGGGCATTCATTGAGTTGAATGCGCTGCAGGCCGGGAATATTGACGTTTAATTTTGTGTCGGGCGTAGAGCGCCAAAGTAAATGCGCCTGGCGTCACAAATGTACAACTGGTTGGCGCTAGTTAATGCAACTGGGCTAAGCCGTGTTTAATGGGCTGGAAAAGAGAAAGGGCTAATCGTCGATTAGCCCTTTTTTACTGAAGCCTTTCACCAATGGCTGCTTCTGTTGCAGTATCAGCCGGTGCCAGAACTGTCCAATATGTCTTCAGCGACCCAAAGCGGCCGCATGCTCTTAAGGGAGAACGTGTCTCTCTCCATGCTGCAATCGGGTGTTCACCACAAAGTTCTTGACGCTCTGGTATCGAACATAACGTTGTGCTGGAGGATGAATGACATCATCGCATCCAGCCATAACGTGTAACCCTAACTGGCTGTCGCCGCACCATTGGCCCGCGCCGTATGCAGTTTTTTGTAGCTGTCGATCAGGCGGCTGTGCCGGTCGAGCCCCTCCAGTTTCATACTGGTTGGCGTCAAGCCAAAGAAGCGCACGCTGCCGTCCACCGAGCCCAGCACCGCGTCCATCCGCGCAATGCCAAACATCCGGCGGAAATTGACCACGTAATCGTCCAGTTCAAGGTCGTCGTCGAGCAGCACCTCCAGCACCACGTTCAAGGCTTGATAAAACAATCCGCGCTCGACCGTGTTGTCGTTGTATTGCAAGAACGCGCCCACCAGCTCGTGCGCCTCCTCAAGTTGCTGCAAGGCGAGGTGAATAAGGAGCTTCAACTCGAGAACGGTCAGCTGCCCCCATTCCGTATTCTCGTCAAACTCGATGCCGATCAACGTGGCGATGTCGGAGTATTCATCGAGCTCGTTGTTATTCAAACGTTCAAGCAGCGCTTCCAGACTGGCGTCGTCCAAGCGATGCAAGTTCAGGATATCTTCGCGGAATAACAGCGCCTTGTTGGTGTTATCCCAGATCAGATCCTCGACAGGATAGACTTCCGAATAGCCGGGCACCAGAATCCGGCACGCGACGGCGCCCAGCTGGTCATGCACCGCGATGTACACCTCTTTGCCCATGTCTTCGAGAATGTCGAGCAAGGTCGCGGCTTCCTCGGAATTGGAATTTTCGCCCTGGCCAGAGAAATCCCACTCGACGAAATCGAAATTCGCTTTGGCGCTGAAAAAGCGCCACGACACCACCCCGCTGGAATCAATGAAGTGTTCAACAAAGTTGTTTGGCTCAGTCACCGCGTTGCTTTCAAAGGTGGGCTGAGGCAGATCGTTGAGGCCTTCGAAGCTGCGCCCCTGCAGTAATTCCGTGAGACTGCGTTCCAGCGCTACCTCGAAGCTTGGGTGCGCGCCGAACGAAGCGAAGACACCGCCAGTGCGCGGGTTCATCAAAGTGACGCACATCACCGGGTAGACGCCACCCAGCGACGCATCCTTCACCAGCACCGGAAAGCCTTGCTCTTCCAGCCCCTGAATGCCGGCCAGAATGCGCGGGTATTTCGCCAGCACCTCCTGCGGCACGTCCGGCAGTGCCATTTCGCCTTCCAGGATTTCACGCTTTACCGCGCGTTCAAAGATTTCGGAAAGACATTGCACTTGCGCTTCGGCCAGCGTATTACCGGCACTCATGCCGTTGCTGGCGTAGAGGTTTTCAATCAGGTTGGACGGGAAATACACCACTTCACCGTCCGACTGCCGCACAAACGGCAGCGAACAGATGCCGCGCTCCACATTGCCGGAGTTGGTGTCGATCAGGTGCGAGCCCCGCAACTCGCCATCGGGATTGTAAATTTGCAGGCAGTATTCATCGAGAATTCCAGCCGGCAGCGCATCTTTGCGACCCGGCTTGAACCAGCGCTCGTTCGGATAATGGACAAACGCCGCATTGGCAATGTCTTCGCCCCAAAACGACCCGGCGTAGAAATGGTTGTTGTTGAGTCGTTCGATATACTCGCCCAAGGCCGACGCCAGCGCGCTTTCCTTGGTCGCGCCCTTGCCATTGGTGAAACACATCGGCGAGTGCGCATCGCGGATATGCAGCGACCACACATTGGGAACGATATTGCGCCAGGAAGCGATCTCAATCTTGATGCCCAGGTCTGCCAGAACGCCCGACATATTGGCGATGGTTTGCTCCAGTGGCAGATCCTTGCCCAGAATAGTGGTGCTGGCGTCAGGAGCCGGCTTCAAGGTCAGCAAGGCCTGCGCATCGGCATCCAGATTCTCGACCTCTTCAATCACAAACTCGGGTCCGGTCTGCACTACTTTTTTCACCGTACAACGGTCAATGGAGCGCAAGATACCCTGGCGGTCCTTCTCAGAAATATCCGCCGGCAACTCGACCTGGATCTTGAAAATCTGCTGGTAACGGTTTTCCGGATCAACAATATTATTCTGCGACAGGCGGATATTCTCGGTCGGGATGTTGCGAGTGTTGCAGTACAACTTCACGAAGTAAGCCGCACACAAGGCCGATGAGGCCAGAAAGTAATCGAAGGGACCAGGCGCCGAGCCATCGCCTTTATAGCGGATAGGCTGGTCGGCTACGACCGTGAAATCATCGAACTTGGCTTCAAGACGAAGCTTGTCGAGAAAATTGACCTTAATTTCCATGGGGGAATTCCAAAAGCGGTGCGCAAAATGATGTGGCCGTCATTATCCGTCAAGTGGGCGTCCCACAAAGAAAAAGGCGAGCAAGGAGTGGTCGCTTTTTAATGTGGTCGCATGTCTTTTGGCCGCACTGAGTCCGATTCATTACCAGGGACGCCGGCGGCTATAGGGAACCTTCCGGCCGGTCACCAAGAGAGGGTGACATGGAACGTCCGACCCAAACCGGCCGGCTGCATCTCTAAAAAGCAGACGCTCAACGCCGGGTTGACCAGCACGCTTACGTCTCAGCGTCGAGTAAGAAGTTAATTTTCATGGCATTTTCTGCAGGTGGCGAAACATCGTCGCCACATTGAACTCATTCCCCTTTTCACGCCTGCGGTACTCGACCATGTCCCCCTTACGAAACGTCGTTCCAGCAAAATCAAAATTCTTTTCGACGACAAAGAGATCCCATTCCTCAAAGTCATTGGGAGCATCAGTTCTGTCTACTCGTATGCGGCCGTCCCGGATAAACGACCATGACTCCCCCTTGGGCTGGGCTTCCAGTTTTCTCATTTTCTCTGAGGTGGGGCAGGCAGCGCTTCCGACAGCTTGATCGATTGCCATTCTGCCGTTTGCACCATAGACAATTGCCTCGCATCTGATCGGAGGAAGCCCTGCTCGGGATTCCCACAATGGAGATTGGGGCCCATACCGGTATCGTTGAGACGCTACAGGAAACAGCCACATTCCTTTGATGTCTTCAATTCTTGCCGGCCGCAATTCTGGCCGATCGGGCGAGAAAGGACATGGGAACTTGGTGTAGATCACTTTCGAAATAGTATCTTGCGAAGCCTTGTCCTTGAGATCGACGCCTTTCAAGCTGTTCATCACCGTAGTGCGGATCGTTGCATGGGACTCATTTTGCGATAAGCAAAGGAATTTCCCACTTTGCTTCGCAAACAAACTGGCGATCACTTTGTCAACCGCGTCGGCATTACGTTCTTGAGCATATGAAAGCGAAGCTGCCCAAAACAGCGATATTGCAATAACGAATCTGCAGAGCATCAATCCCCCTATCGCACGAAAATGTGAGAAAGCCCGGCTTGCTTCACCGGCGGCAGTGCTTAAAAACCGTAAGACCCCATCCTTCTCTGGAAGAAGACTTTATATTCTCGGCCTCTCCTGTTGCAGAATAACTGCGAGGAAGGGCAGCATCGCATCATCGGTCTGAGTCCATATTCAAAACCCATGGGCGAAGGCGATGTCGTGGAAACGGTAGACAATACAACCGTCTGGGCAAAGACATCGAGAATCATGCAGGTCAAATAAGTTTGATCGCCGGCGCGATCTAGCGCAGGCTCACCGGAAGACAACACGCGCACAGCCATTCCTTTTCGCTCAGTGACTGACGTGTGAGCGAGGGCTGCCGGCCTCGGCGCGCAGTGTGCTATTGCGTAGCGGAAGCGCCCGATTGTGGCTTCTTGTCTGTTCTTGAACCGCCCTTGCCACTCGCGGCAGAGCCGTCGCTGTTCATGCTCGCGCTGTTGGATCTGGCTGCTTTCTTACTGCTGGAAGAAGACGAAGACGTGGCTGCTGGGCTGGATGCGCTCGTTTTTGACTCTTTTGATGCAACTGTGGTGCCCGGCTTGGACTTGCCGTCGATCGTCAGTCCCGCTTCGGACATCTTCGTGGAGTTCTTATCGCCGATACCTTTGACCCGGCTTTCGAAATCGTTCCAGTCCTTGAACTTGCCGTTCTTGTTGCGTTCGTCGATGATGGTTTTTGAGATCTTTGGACCGATGCCCTTGATGCGGTCCAGCTCGGGAGCGTCAGCCTTGTTCACATCGACTTGCGCAAAGGCTAATCCTACGGACATCCATAGAGCGACGAACATGAAAAGCAGGCGTTTCAGCATGGCTTTCTCCTTCGTTAAAGCGGCGGCGCATCTATACCGTCCGTATTGCTACGACAGTCAGTATTGAAAAGAATTCAAGGCCAACAGTCACGCACAATAGTGGCCGACAGGATAGTCGAGCACCTTCGGCCATTGTTCTGAGCCATGCTGCTATAAAAGCATCGACAAATAATCGTCTTAAGAAAATTCCTCAACGACAGCATATGGCTGGTTGCTGATTTTCAATATTTTCTAGCAACTGGCCGCTTTCGGTTTACCAGTGGACGTTCACGAAAATTTGCCGGGAGACAGCAGTCGGCCCAGAGTGTGTAAAAACGCGGTTGCGCAAATTGTTTACTCATTGTTGATCCTCTCGAACACCGCGATTAATTCTTGAGTGTTGAATAGGCTGTCGGGCTGAAGACACCGGAGGATCGATGAAGCGATTCATTCAAGAGGAACATCGGACGCAGAGCACGTTGCTGCCGGATCGGCTGGACGACTACATCAGCGAAGAGAATCCGGTGCGTGTGGTCGATGCGTTCGTCGAGGAGCTCGATCTGGCGACCCTGGGTTTCGACGGTGTGACGCCGGCCAGAACAGGAAGACCGTCTTACCATCCCGCCGTCTTGCTCAAACTCTACATCTACGGTTACCTCAACCGCATTCAATCCAGCCGCAGGCTGGAGAGGGAAGCGCAGCGCAATGTCGAGTTGATGTGGCTGATTGGCCGGCTCGCTCCCGACTTCAAGACGATCGCCAACTTCCGCAAGGATAACGGCAAGGGCATTCGCAATGTTTGCCGCCAATTTGTTCTCGTATGCCGCAAGCTCGATCTGTTTACTGAAGCCTTGGTTACCATTAGCGGCAGCAAGTTCAAGGCAGTGAACAACCGTGACAGGAACTTCACCCAAGCCAAGCTGCAACGCCGGATACAGGAAATCGAATCGAGCATTGCACGCTATCTGTCTGAAATGGATTCAGCCTGTTGATGTTCACGCAGAATTGACCCACTGGGGAATAACCACAGTGAGCGAACCAGCCTCTGGCGTCGCCGTTGCTGACTTTCCCGATGATCTTGGTCAATGCCAGATCAAGTGCTTCTCGGGTTCGGGCTTTCATCCCGCGTAACCAGGTTTTCAGTTTGGACCAGCACGGCTCAATCGGTGACCAGTCTGGCGAATACGGTGGCAGGTAAATCAGTTGCGCGCCTGCTGTGGTGATCAGCGCTTCAATATCCGCCACCTTGTGCACGCTCAGATTGTCCATGACCACGATGTCACCCGCACGCAGCGTGGGCACCAGGACATGCTGCACGTATGCCCTGAAGACTGCAGTGTCGACCGCGCCCTCAATCGTCATGACGGCATTCATGCCGTACCAGGACAGCGCTCCCAAAATACTGATATTGCGACCAAAGTTTTTCGGAACTGCATCATGGACCCGTTGGCCGCGTGGCGCTCTGCCATAACGGCGCGTCATGGCAATATTGAGCCCCGATTCGTCAATGAATTTCAGCTTCTTGACTGGGAAACAGGCGATTTGCTTGCGGTACCGACGACGTGCCAGACGTATGCGCGCTGTATCCCGCTCGCTTGCGTGGACTGTCTTTTTTTTCGACGCATGCCCATTTGATGCAATGCCCGACTCATGGTCGGGGCACTAACCACGACACCTTTACTTGCGCACAACCGTCCGATTAACTCCTGCAACGTCAGATCCGGCTGTTTCTGTAACCATCGTCGGATCTGGCCCCGGCAGTCATCGTCCAGTAATTCGTGTCGCCCACGCTTGCGTCGTTGCGGGACGAGTTCGCCGCCGCTGCGCCGGTATTGGCGCAACAATGCTTCGACGAAAGACAAACTGACGTTGAACAACTCGGCTACTTCGCGCTGCGACTGCGTGCCGCGCTCGCAGGCCTGAACCACCTTCCGTCGCAGATCCAATGAATAGGGAGCAGCCATGATGACACCTCCGGCTTGATCACCTTATCACGACATCCTTTTGCGTCTGATGTTCCTTTTCCTTTTATCTTTCTGAAAACCGCTCTAGTGTGGCCAAGGGAAGCGTTCGTCACTTCGCTCATCCCATCGGCCCCATCCAGGAAGTGGATCGGCAGGCTCAGCTCGATTTCTATCTTCCGTGCCGTGCCTGGACCGAATGCGGTCAGCATCTTTGAAACCCGCGCCTTTGAGACGCCGAACCGTTCACAGAAACCTTGGCGACTGCCCAGGAAATAGGTCTCCATGACGGTCCGCAGGCGCTCTCTGCGGATGTCCTTGGCGGTGTCGGGTTCGGTCGTTACAGTATCAAGATGGAGCGGCAAAAAGGCCGGGCTTGCGGCCCGATGAAGTACATCCAGGGAGTTACGAAGCAAGTCTGCCTGCGCAATTCATTTGCAGCTTTGCTGGCACTCAAAGCCGCGGTTGGGGCTTGGGCAGTGTCGAGCTTCTTTACAGTGCGCCATAGATTGTTCAGGTAAGATTGCGCAACTCCTTGATGCAAAAGAATTAAATTTCTCTGGCCTAATTCCTGCTATCCCTTTCGACCGTGGGCACGGCACCGCCATAAGCCCGCACATTCATCTATTCGAAGGGGATAATGTGAACTTCTTCAAGAAGGCCTTGCTTAGTCTTTCCCTTGTTTCATCATTCGGCACCGCAGCTACGGCCAACGCAGCCATCACGGTTGACTTCAGTTCGCCCACCGGCTTCCTCGGATTGAGCCAGACCTATGGCCCGGTCACGGCTTATGGGGCCAGGGGCATCAACGGCACGCTGACCCCGGCCAGCCTCTTTGGCAAGGCCAGCGCCGATCCCAACGAGAGGGGCCTTGGTCTTCTCCTTTCGGAGGACCATGAAATCAATGACCCTTATTACATTCCTATTCTTAATGCGTCTGTCGTCGAAGCACTTATCCTCGACCTTGGCTCATTGGTGGGCCAAGACTTGCAGCTCGGCTTCGAATCCGTGCAGGGCGGCGAACAGTGGAAGGTCGGCTTCAGCAACAGCACCGCTCCGCTGACCAGCCTGTCCCAGTTCAGCGGCTTCGTGACAGGCAGCTCCGACTATCCGGCGCTCTACGACTTCGGCGTGAATAACAATCGCTACGCCATCGTCGAAGCCGCCAGCGGGAACATCCTCCTGCGCTCCCTGACCGCGACCGAAGTGCCGGAGCCTGCCAGCCTCGCCCTGATGGGTCTGGGATTTCTCGGATTGGGCGCAATTCGTCGCAAGGCTACGAAGGCCTCCTGAGCATCAAGAAGCCCAGGCTCCTTCCTGCGAGGAGCCTGCAAACGGCTGAGCCGTAATGCGTTGGCCATTTGCCGCCTTTGCGATGAAGGCCTTGCCAGCATCCGTTGCCAACCTGAAGGCCGTGATGATTTGCTGTTCGCGCTCGGTCAAGTAGACCATCGCAGTGTTGCCGAGTGAAGCGTTCCTCGCTTCACTCATTCCATCCGCACCGTCCAGAAAGTGGATGGGCAGACCAAGCTCGATTTCTATCTTCCGTGCTGTTCCTGGACCGAACGATGCGGTCAGCATCTTTGAGACCCGTGCGTTGAAACTTGACACGGCTATGTCCGCTTTCAAGGAAGTCAACTGACTGGTTTGGGTCGGTTTCCGCCCGTCAACTTAATTTTGGCAAGGTCCCATCTTGGGCACGTTTCAGTCGGATTATGAGCACGATTACGACTAATCACGGTGCCGAGTAAGCCGCTTACCAACACCGCAATATGCACTCATTTCTTGCAGTCCCAAACGAAATCAAAGCAAGTTTCATGATGCTAACTCAGGCCGACACTCTTCCTGAAAAGCACACTTGCGGCACAATGCTTCGCTCTTCGTGTACTGAGGCACGATCCGGCCTTCCAGAATCCGAGCCCGGCGCTGCGCCAACGCCACGACGTTCTCCGCCGTCATTAGCCTGACTTGCTGCACCGACCGCTCTCCTCGCGCTGGGCTCTGGATGACGACATAGCCGATATCACTGACCGCATACCCAGTGCTTTGCTCGACAGCCAGGCGCTGGGCGGACAGTTCGATAATGTCGGACCGATAGTCACGAGGGACCTCCCTGGTCTTGAATTCGACAAGATGCACCGTACCATTGAGCGCATATCCTCGATCCACCCTCGCCACGAGCGCAAGCGGATTCGTGATCGTGAAGCGCTGTTCAGCGTATAGGAGTTTGGCTCCCTTCAGCTCCACGGGCAGCCATGCCGAATCGCGAGATCTTGCGCTGAATACCTTTAGCCAGCACCACGCCGCCAGCGCTGCGGTGGCAATGCCCAACCAGATCATCACTGAAATTCCGTTCATCATTCGTTGCCGGTACGGTAACGCGATAGCTTGACCACGGCACGGGCAATGACCACGGCCGGACGCAGGAGAATGCTGGACAGAAGAATCGCCGTTTTGCGGCCGGCGAGCCATGCCGCCAACCGAGGCGACACGCGGTAATACAACCGGATCAGGCGCCTGCCAACGGCAGTCTGGCACAACACCTGGTCGCGAAACTGACGCAAGGTCTGCGTTTCAGGCGCCATTTGCCCATAAGTTACGCTGGCAATGAAGCACCATGGTTTCTCCAGGCTGGTCTGCACGCCTGGGGTAGCAATCGCAGCGTCCCTGAAAAACTGGCCATGTTCCCGTCGTCCCCGCTCGATCGCCTTGCGCTGATCAGCCGACATGCGCTTGCCATACCGCGCCTCGTACCGGACAAGGCGCTCGCACCCCCCCATCTGCGCAAGCGCAGACGCACTCACGGTATCGCGACGTCTTCCCGGCATCCCATCTTCCATGCTTTGTCATTTCCTCTCGTGGCACGGCGGCCCAGCGTTATTTAATCGGTGGCAGGAACAGTTCATGCGTCGCCGCCACGTCCTTTTCGCGCGCCGCCAGTGCCGATTCTTTCTGCGGTATCGGAGGGGTATCAGAAATATGGGGGCCACGCACCCGACCTGCGAGCAGAAGAGTTTCACTGGCAAGCAGCTTTAACCGTTGCGTTCGCTTCATCCCCTTACTGATCTTTTTGAGCTCGTTAAACAATTCCGGGTACTCTTCCCGATCAAGGCGCACATTCATGCGCAGGACATTGCCATCGTCCTCGTCATTACTGGCCATGGGGTGCCTCCATTGGCTCCCGGGATGTGGAAACCGGCATGCCGCGCGACGGCTCGTCCTGCGCGCTAATCAACCGGCCGGCGATCTGAAATCCTTTCACGTTGGCATAGAGCGCGTCTTTCAGTTCATGGATTTTATGGCGCGGGAAAGCATCCTTGATGGCCTTCTTAAAAAAGAAGGCGCCGCCGCCGACGATGATGATGTTCTGGATATCGCTCGCGTCACCAACATAATGCCGCATCTCTGCTACCGCATGTTCCGGCACTTTGCGCGCCACCGGCAGGTGCGCGGAAATGTCGTACTCCTTCTGGAACAAGACCGGCTTTTTGCCGCCGCGCAGAGCGGCATCGATCAGCTCGAAGTCGCGGAATTGCGTGCCGGTTTTCATGCTGATGCCTTCCGCAATCTTCTGCAGCACGTCGAACATGCCCCGGTTCAGCGAATGGCTTTTACTCTCGATCTGTTGCATCCCTTGCGTAACGATCCAGTCGAACGTGCGTGCACCCGGATCGATGATCAAGCTCTTTTCACGGCGCAACTCTGCCAGCCTGTTGTGAACCATCCCGTAATGCATTTCTTGACAACAACGTTGCGTCCACCGCCGAGATCATGCCGGCCGATCATCCTCTTTTCCAGCAGACAGACTTGACCCGGCACCTTGAAAGTCGCCACCGGCAGGCCCACGACCAGCAGGTCGATTTCCTCGACTTTCATGTAATGCAACGCTCCACGCACTAGCGCCAGATATTCGGGCGTTTCAAAGTAAGCATCGTGCTGCAGTACCTTGGCATTGAACACGTCCGCCGCCAGATGAACGTCCGGCCCCACTTCATAGAACAAACCGTCGATCGGGATGCTGCCGGTCTTGCGCCTGCTGCCAAATCCGTCTTCCTTTCTATCCGCTTCGGACGGATAAGCTTCGGACGGGAAGTGCAGGCATTTGATGCCGCCATCATCGTCACTGGCGACATATTTGGTATTGCCTCGCCCCACGTCGATTGCACGAACGACTGCTCCCATTTTTCTCTCCATCACAATTCGGCAATCACAAAGTAGCTCGAACCTTCCGCTTATAGCCACTCAAAATACGCCGGGATCAGGAGCGCATTTGACATTAGCTAATTGGTGCCGCAGTCGTCGACGCCTGCATGGTGACGGCCTCCCAAATGGCTTGTTTATGCAGCCCGGGCTGCACTCCGTCGTCGGCAACTGATCCGCGACTGCGCAATACGGCACAGCGTCTCGCGCGTCAACACGATCGACGATCAGAGGTCACCCAACCTCTGCTCTCGGCAAGGCCAGATGCCGCCATGCCCGCTTTTACGGAATCATTACGCCATCAATAACGACAGCTTTTCGCTGGCGAACCGCTTGACTGCCTGTTGCAGCCGGCCCTATTCTGATTGCGCTGTCGGGACCCGCTTCCATGAACATCGCGTTCTCAATGCGGCGTTACAGTCGTTACCTGTCCGCAGAGCGCCGAACCACTGAGTTCGGTCTTTTCCATAGAAGCAGTGGCCCTTGGCCATCCGAGCGCCGGTGCCGTCGAGCACGGCTTGAGATAGGAATGAGCCCGACTCATTCACGCACCGACCTGATCGATGCGTTCCGCTAAACCGAGTAATTTCTTCCCGCGTGCGCTTATCGCTGTCTGAGAATCAGCCAGCGGCGTAGCGTGGCGTCGCCCGTGAGGCGTCGCGCGCCGCGATCAGCACGCCATCGATCAGCGGGCCTGGTGGTAGGGCCCTGGATGCAATCGAGGAAGAAATGACAACCGTCCGAGTCTCGGATCCGGGCATTCACCCGGATGCCGCTGCGGCGCCTGCGCGCCGTTCGCGCCCGCTCCCGAAGTGGGGGGATGCAAGCCGTGGAAACACGGGAGCGTCTCGCACGCACATTTTTAAGCCACACCATGTCGCGCCTCGCGACGAATCGCATCCGCCCTCCGAGCAACACGTTTCAAATTGGTTTGCCCGCGCCTGAGAATGCCGTTGGCCCGCTCTTCCCTGGCAGGTTCATTTCGGCCAATCGCCATGCTGCGCGCTGACAGTAACGCAATCTTCCAGCGATAGGAGTGACGATGCACCAGGTATCTATACAACGCGACCACGCATATCGCCCGTGCACGGGCCGGCGGCGCATCATGAAGGAGGCAATCCATGGGCAATAACAGAAACTGGAAAAGGAAACTGCAGGCGATTCTGGACGAACACAATTACCGCCATGGCGTACGCCACAAGTCCGTCTCGCACAGTACGGCATCCGCCCGCGCGCATGCCTTGTTCCGCTGCTTCATTCTGCTGCGCCACCTCGGCTTCACTCCCGACCCGAAAAATCTGGATGGGAATCACATCAAAGTACTCGCGCAATTCTGGACAGCCGATCCGGCACTCGCGCCACTATGCTTGAGGCGTGGCGTCGCACTGCCGGACCGACCATACAGCGCGGCATACATCCAGCAACAGCTCAGCTTCCTGCGCGTATTTTCCACCTGGATCGGCAAGCCCGGTATGGTATTGGCAGCAGAGCGCTATGTCGCCGACCCAGCCCTGGTTTCACGCACCTACACGGCGAGCACGGATAAGAGTTGGTCCGGCAATCACGTGAGCGCTGACGAAGCGATTGCCGCCGTCGCTCGAATCGATGAGCATGTCGCCACACAACTGAACCTGATGCTGCACTTCGGCTTGCGCCGCAAGGAAGCGGTCATGTTCTGCCCGCACGCGGCTCTGGTGCCGGCCCATGCGATTCCAGCCAGTCATCCTGTATCCGACCAGTATGTCGCCTTCCTTCGCGTCAAAAGAGGCACCAAGGGTGGGCGGCTGCGCTTTACAGCCGTGCGCACCGATGGCCAACGACGCGC
This sequence comes from Noviherbaspirillum autotrophicum, assembly GCF_000818395.1. Classification (GTDB taxonomy): domain Bacteria; phylum Pseudomonadota; class Gammaproteobacteria; order Burkholderiales; family Burkholderiaceae_D; genus Noviherbaspirillum; species Noviherbaspirillum autotrophicum. Next base: position 4,378,564 of record NZ_JWJG01000028.1, read on the forward strand.
GCTCGAGCTCGCGCTGCGGCTTGCCCCCTATCCCTCCTCACATGTCGGGCGACCCGGGCTGACGCTGAAACAGTCGCTTGACCGCTTCGACAACGTCATGCGCAAGGCCGGCATCAGCATGAAGCGACTGGGCGTCACGCCGCATGGATTGCGGCATCAGTTCGCCGGCGATCTGTTTTTCGACGTCACGCAGCTCCAGGCGCCGGTTCGTGGCGGCGGCGTTTTGGCCGATCCCGATGTCCTCAAGGCGGCTTATCTGGAAGTGGCGCGCCAGCTGGGGCACAATCGGCCACAAATCAGCAATGCCTACCTGGGATCGGCCGCACATCCACGTGCGCCGGACATTTCGGCACACAACCCGGGAGTGCCGTCAGAACCACCGTCTCAAGAATAGATCGGTGCATCTATCCTGTGGCCAATTCAACGGTACGTCTCCCTCCCGTGTAGTCGACGACGTCGCTATATCGCAACCGGTGGTCTCTTCCCTATCGGGTGGAGGAGTGATGCGCGTTGTCTTCTAGGGGAGACCGGCAATATCACAGGATAGCCGCAACCGTGGCACTGGACGCGCGCCCTTGCGACACCGAAGTAGAGCCGTATCGGCATACCGGGCTCAAGGCCCATTGTGTTTCGCCAATTTCAGCGATGACCGGGCCAAGGCGGCGCAAGCGATCGGGCTGTCGTTTGGCATCGTACCGACAATTCGCCCTGCGTAACAAGGTGCCCAACACCACTAAACGACGACCGCCAACGCGTACTACGCAAGATAATTGGCATGGTGACAAGCATTCTCACCACAGCATCATGTCAGCTTGTCTGACAGTCGTGTCCGAAGTGCGAAGACATCGGCACTGCACTGCTTACCCGCTGCTGGCTGGACGTGAATACTCCGGCCCTCACATGCCGGCGTGCCGCTCAAAAGTGATAGACCACTGCCCGCGCGGCGGCCTTGTAATCGAACCACAGTTCGTTGAGGCTATCAATCAACTGCCGCAGCAACTGAGGAACATCCTTCATGCCGGCGAGGTACTCCTCGAATCCCTCGCGCGCATGTAACCCGGCCACGGGGTCAAGTTCACACTTTAACCATTCATAGGTACTCTCCATATCGTCGCGAATGGCTTCTGTCTGGCGATACCGTTCACCATTGATGTCCAGCCCCTCCTCGGTGCGGGCATCGTCATGGAAAGCGTCCACGAGCTCGTCACGCCATGCTGCAGGTACGTCCTCGAGGGCGCGTATCTGGCCATCGGCGATCTGCCGCATTACCCGCATACGTTGATAGGAATCCAGATCAAAGTAGCCGCCCTCGTCGAGGTAGCCGAGCTCGATAAAATATCCTTCGAGCTCCTCGAGCCGCGCACTGATCTCATCGATCGTCTTTTTCTGTCGCTCTTGGATCGGCACCATCAGGCGCTGGATGAGAACGCGCAAGTCCTCATAGGCGCGAAATTTCTCCACGTATTCATCGATGCGCTGGTTGTGCTTGGCAAGTGCCTCGTTTACTGCATTGCTGGTCACATCCATATTCCCCCCGCTACGATCATTGCCTTAGACGGTACCGCAATCACGATACGCCATCTGCCACTACTCATTGTTAAAAAAGTGTAACGGCTCGCGCCATGCGCTGCTCTCTGCTGCCAAAGCGTGACACGCAGGCCGTGGCCATCCGCCACGGCCCAGGTGAGGCATACACGGGCCAAGACGCCCACCCTTTTTTACCTGCGCTGGCAAGACGAAAACCCCGCGCTGCCCGGTGCGTTTCCCGCTTGCTGCATCGTTACGCAACATGGACGCCTTGATCTTCGGTATGCCTGCTGCAATACTGAAATCGCTTTTTGTGGGAATCGCTCTCACATCGCCTTCATGTCGGCTTGTCGCCAAGACGCGCATGAAGCCCACCGCCTTCCTGAGGCAGTGGCGTTGCGGTCGTTACCCGCCCCTGGAGCGATCGGCATTCATTGCGATCCTGTCGTACCAACGACGCAGTTGATCGTTCTGCTGAAAAGCAGAACCAGCGTGACACCAATGTGTCACCAGACGTTGTGGTGACCGTGAAGCGTGCGCGGCCAGGCACCCAGCCTGGGCATGGCCATGCTTTCACAGAGTGAGGCCCCAGTTCGACAGGACCGCGGGCCTTCTTTTTTGCACGTGTGTTGCGTGCGCGACCAATTCCTTCATGCCGGCCGGCCTGGAGGAATCCCAAGCGGGGAACATGTGTCTTCCCGTGAGGGAGGTTGCGTGTTTCCCCTTTCTTTTGACATCCCCCTGGAAGGAGAAATCACGATGAAAGCCAAGAAGCATGCTCGCCGCCGGCATTGCCCCTCGCAACCGCTGCCCGACTGGGACGCCGATTTCTGGATCGGCATCCTGAAGAATGCGTTGTCGCTGGAGCGCCGGATAGAGAAAGCAACGCGTGCCGGTCATCGGCGCCGCGCCCGCTATCTGCAGCGCATATATGACCATTCGCTCGCGCCCCACGCGATTGCGCTGATCTTTGAAAACGAGTTCCAGGAATTGGATCGTCCCAGCCCGCACCCGCCGGCCCCGACAGGTCGCTGTCGATAGCACGGATACGGATTCCCACAGGAACCGCGAGCCTGAAGCAAGAAGGCAAGCGGCCATCGTTTTCATCGGAGAACATCATGTCGCTAGAGAAAAATCGTCGACACGCACCGCGCCGGGTCTCCGTCGCGTACGAAGAAGACAAGGCGTGGATTGGTTTCTATCGTTGCAGCGGCGACCCTGCCGTTGCCGCCGAACTGATCCAGCACTTGGATGCCGATCCTGACTTGAAGCGCGCCCATCCCGCCCTGTACCTGCGTTGCAGGCAAACCGTGCGCAGGCACCAGGAGCGACAGGCCAGGGCGAAACGCATCGGCCAGTTCGTGCGCCTGGCCATCGGCATTGCCGTAGCGGCGCCGCTGGCGGCATTGCGAAGAGCGCTGCATCTCGGCAGGGACATTGCAGTCGAATGTCTGCCCGAAACGCACGCGGAACCAGCAGTACGGCGTGCAAGACGGCTGGCCACGGAGTCCGAGTTCGCCCATCAGCGGGAAGACTTCGCAAGTCAGGACGGATCGACGGGCGCCAGACAAGCGGGCGATGCCAATGGCACCGAGGAGTCACGCAGCCCCAAAGCAGCGTGATCGCTCCTTGTCGATGAGCCAGTGTAAAAAGCGCGTATCTTCCGACACGCCCCAGTAATAGCGCTTGCAGTGTGTGACATAGGCATCGAGGTCGTCGACCGTCTTCACGTACGCTGGGCTAAACCCGGTGATTTTCGTGAAGCGCTCGATTTCCCTCGATGTCAGTCGAATCGCGTTTCCAAGTCTTAGCATTGTTTTCTCCCGCGTCGTCGGGCAGCACGGACAACCGTGTCTTCTCGAGTGGGCGAAGCGACGGAACTGTCTGCGTCCGTGAGCACCGTCCCTACTGACGTTTAAGACAGCTGAAACCCGGCGAGGGTTGCATGCCGGCGTGCTGTACGAGGCCGGCACGCGCCCCAGGCCTATTGCGGCCCATCGCCGCCGTACGCCCACCGTCGTCCGTCGGCGCTGCCGGTCCTTGTCACGCGACCGGTAACGCCTTTTCATTGCGCATGCCCTGCATGCGTATCCCCCGCGGGAAGCCTCTTCCCGTGCGGGGTGGTGCTCCCGCTATTTTTTAGGAGAACACCATGAACCCGTTGTCAGCTCTTTCACGTACGGATCTCGCCCGTGCACTGGTCGCCCCGTTTCACCCGTCCATTGCAGACAGTGCGAATCCGGCATTACCTACGTCGTCCGATGTGCTCCCGTATGCACCGAGTGACGCCGAGGTCAGCCATAAACTTGCTGTCGCGCGCGAACTATGGCTGCGGCAGCTGGCGGCCGACATGCGGTCCGGCCCGATCATGGATTGCCCGGGGGTCGTGTGTGACTGGCTGCGCCTGCGGTATGCGCGCCTGGAACATGAGATGTTTCTCGTGCTGCACCTGGACGTGCGACATCGCCTGATCGACGCCGAAGAAGTGTCGCGCGGGACACTCACGTATGCCAATGTGTATCCGCGCGAAGTGGTGAAATCGGCCCTGGCCCATAACTCGGCCGCGATGGTACTGGCACACAATCATCCCAGTGGCGAACCGCAGCCGAGCCAGCAAGACATCCTGTTGACGCAGCGGCTGCAGACTGCGCTCGCGCTGGTCGACGTGCACGTCGTCGACCACTTCGTCGTCGCCGGCGAAAAGATCCTGTCGTTTGCCGAGCGCGGCCTGCTGTAAGCCGCACCGCGGCCGCCCTCTAACAACATGGGATGCGCAGGCTGACAGTCACGCAGCACCGATGCAGACAGGCCCGCTATCGCGGGCCTGTTGCCTATCAGCGTCCCCGGAACGCACGCGCTCCCGGGAAGTGAGAAAGACGCCGTTCGTCAACGCCACGCCCATGGCAGGAGACACGGTGCATGGCCTTGATGGCCCCGACCTGGAACGCCATGGAACCGCTCTCCCCTGCCGCGGAGGTGGACAGGAACATGCAGCATCATCGACGTCGTGCGTGCCGCTACACTTAGCGCAACACGCCTGGATCACGTCGACCTGTCAGCCGCGACGTGGAATGCCGTCCGCCAGCAAGAGGCCGAGTTCGCCGGTTCGCTTTCGCATCCCAGCGGGCATATCTTCGGCATATCGCAGGCATGACAAGGACGATCGCTACGCATGAGGGCGTCATGGAAATGAAAAGAATCAATACCGGAAAACTGCATGCCATTGGTTATGCCCGGCGTGATATCGCGGCACGGTGCGCTCCAAGGCGGCGTCGCTGGAAGATGCCTTCAACACGCCCAGCGATAATGCGGCGACTTAGGGTAAGAAAAATTCTGTTTGCCGGGCCCAGGGATGTCGACATGAATCCAGTCGATAGCAGGAGCCACCACGCGTGACGGCGGCCACTTCTGGAGTGACGCGATGCCGTACCTGTCACGTTGCGAACCGGTTGGTGCGGCCCGTTACGCCATGCGGTGTGGCAGAGTCGCGGCTAACCGCCCCGATGCCGATCAACGCAAGCGCTTCGGGCTCAGTGCCTCCAGGTTGACATGGAAAGCCGCCACGGTGTCGGGAACCGGTTCTCCGCGAACCAGCGAAGCGTATAGCATCCCGGCAGCCGGAGCGGTCTGGATACCATATCCCCCTTGTCCGGCTGCCCAGAAGAAACCGGGTACATCGGGGTCATAGCCGCCAACCAGTTCGCCATCGGCAACAAACGACCGCAGCCCGGCCCATACATGCCTGGGCCGGCGCACCGTCATCGTCGTCTGCGTCTGAATCGTATCGATCGCGATCGCGATGTCCAATTCCTCGGCCTGGACATCATGCGGCTCGACCGGGTCCGCATTGAATGGCGACCCCAGCAGAAGCCCCGCATCGGGCTTCACATAAAAGGAATGGCCGATATCCATCAACAGCGGCCAGCGGTCGGCTGCGATACCCTCCGGCGGCGCAAACAGCATTGCCGAGCGGCGCATGGGAGTCAGGCCGATCGGGCGTGTGCCGGCCAATCGACCGATTTCATCTGCCCAGGCGCCGGCGGCGTTGACGATGACCTTGGCGCTGATGACGCCGTGGTTCGTGCTCACCTGCCACTGGCCATCGTATCGGCGCAAGCCTTGCACCTGCATATCGCAAGCGACAGTGCTGCCATTGGCGCGCGCACCACGCAGGAATCCCTGCAGCAGGGCGTCAACGTCAATATCGGCCGCATCCTTCTCCAGCACGGCGCCGACCAGCCCGTCCGGTTTCAGTACGGGGATGCAGGCGAGCGTTTCCTCCTTGTCAAGGCGGTCGACAGCCGACACCTGGCGCACGACCGCTTCATGCGCCTCCAGCTCGGCCTCCTGTCCTTCTCGTGCAAAGGCCAGGGCACCGCGCGGCGTGAGCAGCGGATGTGCGCAGAATCCTGCCGGCGGCGCGTCGAAGAAGGCGCGGCTGGCGCACGTCAGTGCGCGCACTTGAGGCGGGCCATAGCTGGCCATGTACAGCGCTGCGGAGCGGCCTGTGCTGTGGTATCCCGCGTGAGATTCGCGTTCCAGGACCATCACCTGGGCATGCCGCGACAGCCAATACGCGATGGATGCCCCGGCAATGCCAGCGCCGATCACAAGGAAGTCTGCCTTCAAACTGTTCATACTGCTCGCACTGTTGATCGCAATGTTGGGTTAGCCGATGGCATGCTCCTGGGCACAAAAATGCACCGCTGGCCCCGCAACCTATTATGGCAGTATTCGGGAGCACGATACTTGCCGTATTTCCGTCTGGCGTCACTTGTGGACGCATTTCCGCGGAGTGCTGCCATGTTAATTTCCGTCGGAGCGTAATGGTGCCCACGAGACGCCGTGATGGGTAGCGGATGCCGCATTTTCCACGAAGAACGCCAATGCAATCCCCCACTTGTCATGGCGCAGTCAGTTCTGGGCATGCTGGATACCGATAGAATCGGCGAACGATCTTTCCGGTACCTCCATCCCTGCCACCCTCGTCGTACTACGACCGCCTTTGAGCAGCGCCGGGCACGTACAACAACGACGCTAAGACACGTCGGCATTGTGCTTCGGTATATAGGCAACCGCCAGCCGTACCTGTCTCAGCAGAGCGATGGAATCAGGCGATGGCGCCCCCAACGCATCCATCCGTTACGATCAATGTGCACGTTACGTAGCCCGCCTTCATGTAAGGCAGCTTCGCTGCAATGCCAAGCTCAGATCAGCTCTTTCACCATCGCTTTCAGTGGCTGGGGCCGATTCGACAATAGATTGCGCACCGAATTTTTTTCCTTCAGTCCCAATATTCTGCCGATGTTTTTATCATCGGTCCCACGCTCCTTGAGCTTTTGCGCCACTGTCCTGCGCGCGCTGAGTGCTGACACACCCTTGATGCCAGTGCGCGCAAAGATCTTTCGGTAGATGTCCAGGATCAAGCCACAATGGGAGTGGCATCGGCTGTCCTTTTTCCGGACTCGGATTGGCATCGCCTTTCCCTCATCAGTCAGGAACAGTCTGCTCGCAGGATCGAGTCCCCGGTACGACGCCATACTAGTCACGCCGTGCCCTCGCCGTAGTCGCTCGTCCAGGTAAGCATCAATGGCGGCATTGGCCTTCGCACTGACGAAAAACAATGGACGCGCCTTGCCATTGACCGCCGCGTCCGGACGCAGGATCGACTCTTCCCGCACCGAACCATCCGCATGCAGATAGTCGCGCACCTCCAGGCGCGCAATCTCGAGCGGTTTGGCGGCCGACGCAAACAGGACCAGCAGCAGCGCGACATCCCGGTTCGGACATCGGCTCATCCGGCGCGTGCGGTCGACCGCGAGGTCGATCTCCTTTTCGGTGACTGCAGCATTCCTGCCGCGCCGACCGCTCGCGCGTTCCGGCTGATAGTGCTCCAACGCCTCCAGATAGCTCTCCTTCCAGCGCCGCATGCTCGCCGCCGTCGGCATCACATCCTCGTCCACACCTTCCACGCCAACGACTGCCTGCACATCACGCGCCAAGGCTTTGATGCGTTGTTCGACGGCCGAGCGCGTCATGCCGAATGTTTGTGCGACAGCCTCGTACGTCTTGCCGTCCAGGACAGCCTTCAGCATGTCGATCGATTTCGCGACAGAGTGCATCACCCCCTCCCCAGTTGATCCGTCACTATCTTCCAGGCAATTGGGCTGCCTCGCCAGCCGAAAGCGATGCGGTAGGCGGGGGCTTTCGCGATCAGCGAATTACGGCAATTTTCGGGCTGCGTAGAGCAGCCACACAACGACCAGTGTGAATCGGCGCGCATCTGCTTTCGATGACGAAGGCCTCTCGCCGGGAACCGTTGACTACTTATGGCCAGTTCTTGTGGTATGTCAGCCTTCTTGGTAGCAGCAGTACTGTAAGCTCAGCGCCAAACCGATCTTAAAGGGTCTAAGAACGGCGCCCTTGCTCCCGACATGATTGATTCCAAGCCCATTCACTCTGTCGTTCCCTCACATCCAGTCGCAATGCGGCGCATGCGTCATGCAATCGCTACCTTTGAGGCGCTCAAGGGTCTCGCGGCGTTTGCGGCCGTTGTTGGCGCTCTTGATCTTATGCATCACGATGTGCGCCACCTTGCCATAGAGCTCATCGGGCGCTTTCACTTGAATCCCGAAGCCCATTACCCTTCGGTACTCTTGCATTATGCCAACCTTATACCTGATGCTAACCTGCACGCGCTCTTTCTTCTGGCCGCGGGTTACATTGCGGTGAGGCTGGTGGAAAGCTACGGACTCTGGAACGATTACGCCTGGGGCGAATGGCTTGGGGCTCTTTCGGGGGGAATTTATATCCCGTTTGAAGTTAACCACCTGTTGCACAGGCCGTCACTGATCAATGGTCTCGTTCTGGTGGGGAATATGTTCCTAGTCGCATTTCTAACCGTCCAACTCTGGCGACGACATGACCTTATAAACCATTAAATTGCATAACAACCGTGAGGGTGCGGTTGTGGCCACTTTTCACCTGTTGTTGCCCCCCTCATCCGGCAGCTATAGGCAAGGAAAGGGCCTTTCCCCGTTGGAGCAGCCTGTAGCCCGGCTAACGCTTCGTTATGCTCCGGCCGCTTGCCAAGAGATTCTGTTGAAAAACTCTCGAGAAATATTTATTTGCTATCGAAGCGAGTGCATTAGGTCAAGGGAGTAGCGCATTTTCCTGCTTTTCTATATGACTAATTCGTTTGACGAATCGTTATGGCAGCAATCTGCCTTGTCGGATATTTCTGGAAGGCTTTTTCAACAGAATCCAAGATAAAACCGACGTCCGGGGCTGCCGGCGCCACTTGGAAGTCAATTTCAGTTACGTCCGCTAGACTGATCGGCCTGGTCCTTGATCCAGAAAACGACTACCGATGTCTTTTCCACGAAACGCTCGGCGTGTTCCGCATAAGCGGGAATGATGCACCATTCACCCGGCCGAACTTCCCGCTCCACGCCGTGTATCGTCAAGTACAGAATTCCTTCTGTCACGGTCACGTAATTGGTGGTCGGATGCGTATGCACCGCAGTACTGACGTTTTCGCGCGTTGCGACGGTCACGTCGCCTGCCACGCTACTCAGTTTACCCAGTCCAAGCAGGGGCGTCGGAATGTGAGCCATAGAAAAAAACTCAAGATAAAAAATTTTATTGCAGCGGCCGTGATTGGCTAAATGCGAGGTTGTGCGAACACGGCAATGCGTTCAATCGGATGTCCGTCCTGATCGAAATTGATCTTTGCCTGCCATTCATCATGCAGGCTTTGAAGCGGAACGATGCATTCTCCAGCCATTCCCTGTTGGCGCGCCCATTGGCGAATGTAGTCGTCCGTGCTCCAGACTCCGGGTAAAAAAGCCAGCGTGAGATTCTTCTCGTTGATCTGCATTCCGGTTTCTTCAGGTGATCTCATGCTCAAGGCAATTACTTTACTAAAACATGTATTTTACTTGAATGTTTAAAGTCGGAAACATAAAATGCTCTGGTACCGGGCAGTTTATTGATTAAAGCGACCGATCGAGTAGCCACCTAAAGGAAACATCCGCCAACAGCTTCTGGGTGTGATGTGAAGCCACCGGACGTCCGCAATTGACCGAGATTGTGCAGAAAACGCGACGAGCGCCAAAAGATTCGCCAAGATGTAACGCCGTGATTTCACTCTCGCCGGCTATGTAGTGCCATTCCGAGCAAGAGCGCCCGTTTTTTTGCACAACCTCGGCCGCCTCTAGCAGAGGACTGCCCCGGGTGCTGTAGCGTTCATAAAGCAGTCTTCCCTTTTATTGGAAGCGTACTCTTACACTTCGGGTAGTTCACACATCCCCAAAATACCCCTCGCTTGCTTTCACGGCGGACCATTTTGGTACCGCAGGACGCACAGGTGGGCGTTCTAAAATCGCCCTCGAACGCAAATTTCAACAGGGCGTCTTGCCGCTCTTTGGGCAATTCCTTGATCTTTCCCACAAACCCCATACCGTCCAGTAGATAAATCGGGTTGGCTGCGCCGAACTCCAATGCATCCTTGGTATAGGTGGCCGTCGTGATAAATATACCGCGGCCTACTTTCTCATGCGCCATCACGCCTAACAGCTCCCGGATCTCCTTCACGCCAACCGAATAGGCATTCCACGCCTTGCACTGAACCACAGCTAACGGCTTGTTCGGATCAACTTTGAACAGCTTGATGTCGATTCCGCCGTCGGCGCCACAGCGGATCGTCTGTGAATTGAAACCGACCGCCTCATAGTATTTGGCACAGAGCAGCTCGAAGCGCTTCCACTCCAACACGCGTAGTGCTTCCAACGACCAGGCATCAGCAGCAATGCCAGTAGCGGTCTGGCCCGCGGCACCAACGGCCGAATTTCCCCACCCGGCTTCCAGCTGCGTCCCGCTCCGCCAATCTTTTCCCATGTCAGGCGGGAGCGCTGTTATGGATGGCTCGATGCTCTTTCTTTGGGACGGGCGGCCTGTCGTATTCGTTGCTACAGAATTGACTTGTGCCTTGGCTCGGGCAAATGCAATCATGCTGATGCAGCCAAAACCAATTAAGGCGAGCCAAGCAGCGGAATGGGCCATGGCCGCCAATCCTGCAAGGACCGGATGGCGGGAAAATATGGATGGAATGCCCCAGCGTAGCACTGCGAAGCCAACACCTGCAAAACCGGCACTTACCTGCCAAGGTAGGACTACCAATACTTCTGCAAGTCCTTTATTTTTGCGACGCCTTCCCATATGCTTTCCACAGTTTCATTTTGACAATGAGATTACATCGGAAAGTAATGACGACAGATATCCCGTGTTTATGGGATATCAGAAGCGCCCCAGCGCATCGCCTCGGCGTCTCAAGACGAGATGATGAATGACCAGCGGGAATCGCGTCGATCTTGGCAGGCGGCTTTGCACGCGGTTTCCGACTTTTGTTTTTCAGCGACAAACTGTTGCAGCCGCCCCGAGGCGGCTGGCTGCCATCCTACAACGCCGCCATTTGCGCTGAGTTTAGCCGCGCCGCGCGGCTTGAGGCGCCGGGTGGAACTTGTCCGTCGATATATCGAACCGCTTCAGCTTGTCATACAGGGTTTTCTTCGGAATACTCAAGCTTTCCGCCGCTGCATTGACATTGCCTTCCTGACGGTGCAATGCTTCTTCGATGATCGCCTTTTCGAATGCATCGACCTGCTCGGCGAGCGATGCTTCGCGACGGGTCCCCGAGGGCATCAGCATATCGTCCAGCAAGCCCAGCACAAAACGATCAGCCACGTTGTGCAGTTCCCGCACGTTGCCAGGCCAGCGCTGCGCCATCAGCGTGTGCAGCAGTTCGCTGCCGATCAGCGGCGCGCTCTGGCCGTAGCGTACCGCCGCCTGAAGCACGAAGTATTCGAACAGTAAGGGAATGTCCTCGCGCCGATTGCGCAGCGCAGGCAGTGCTAGGCTGGCGACGTTGAGGCGGTAGTAGAGGTCAGCGCGGAATTTTCCCTGCTCGGACAGTGTGCCGAGGTCTTCCTTGGTCGCAGCGATCACGCGCAGGTCGATCGGAATGACGCTGTTCGAGCCGAGGCGCTCGATCTGCCGCTCCTGCAGCACGCGCAGCAGCTTGACCTGCAGGTTGAGCGGCATGCTCTCGATTTCGTCGAGGAAGAGTGTGCCGCCGTTGGCATGTTCAATCTTGCCGATGCGGCGGCGCTGCGCCCCTGTGAAGGCCCCCTCTTCATGGCCGAACAGCTCCGATTCGAAAATCGTCTCCGGCAGCGCACCACAATTGATCGCGACGAAGGGATGATCCCGCCGGCCACTGAAGTCATGCAGGCAACGCGCCACCAGTTCCTTGCCGGTGCCGGTTTCGCCAAGGATCATGACGTCGGCAGTTTTTGGCGCGAGATTGAGTACGAGCCTCCGCACCTTGTCGATCGCATTGCTGCTCCCGACCATGCGCGCTTCGATACCTTCGCGGCTTTCCAGCTGGCGGCGCAGGGTCAGGTTCTCCAGTACGAGACGGCGCTTGTCGAGCGCACGGCGGCACACTTCGATCAGCAGGTCGGACGAAAACGGCTTTTCGATGAAGTCGTAGGCGCCCTGTCGCATAGCCCCTACCGCCATCGACACGTCGCCGTGGCCGGTGACGAGAATCACCGGCAGTGACGGATCTCGCAAGGTAGCCAGTTGCAGAAGCGCCAGACCATCCATGCCAGGCAGCCTGACATCGCTAACGAGAATACCCGCGAAGTCGGGGGACAAGTAAGGCGCAGCTTCTTCAGCGCTAGCGCAGGCACTTACCCGCAGCCCAGAAAGCTCCAGAGCCTGCTGCGCCCCCTTCCTGACCACAGCATCGTCTTCCACGAGCAGGACCTGCATGCCGTCGAAGTTTGTTTCAAGCATCTTGTTCCCCTCTGTCTATGTTGCCGTCCTGCGGCTGGCAGCGCAGCCGGATGATGAATTCCGCGCCGCTGTGTCCATCGCTATCGTGGTTCCGTACTTGAATCGAGCCGCCGGCAGCGCGGATGATGCCCGCGCTGATTGACAGCCCGAGGCCGAGCCCGTGCTCCTTGGTGGTAAAGAAGGGCTCGAAAATCCTTTGCGCGCAGGCAGGCGAAATGCCCGGCCCGTTGTCGGCGACACGGATTTCCGCCTGGTTGCCGGAGCGCGTGACGCGGATCGAAATATGGGCGATGTCGGCCGGGCCCATCGCATCCATCGAGTTCGTGATCAGATTGGAAAAAACCTGCTGCAGCCCGGTCTCGTTGCACAGGACGACGATGTCTTGTTCCGGCCAGTCCTCGTTCAGCACCAGACGGCCCGCGCCGCGATTGGTGCGCACCTGCAGCATGGTCTGTTCGAACGCCTTGCGTACGCTGATCGGCTTTTTGGCATCATCGCTGCGCCGGGCAAAGCCTTTCAACTGCGAGGTGATATAGCCCAGCCGCTTGACCAGATCCGAGATGACGGACAGGTTTTCCAGCGCTTCGTCGGCGCGCCCACGCGTAATCAGCACCTGCGCGTTGTCGGAGAAGGTCTGGATCGCCGCCAGCGGCTGGTTCAACTCATGCGTGATGCCTGCCGCCATCTGTCCAATCGCCGCCAGCTTTCCGCTTTGTACCAGCTCCGCCTGAGCATGGCGCAAGGTTTGCTCGGCGCGCTCCCGTTCGCTGACTTCCGCCTGCAGCCGTTGATTCGCATCGCGCAGCGCGGCAGTACGCTGCTCGACCTTGACTTCCAGTTCGTCGTTGGCGCGCTTGAGTGCTTGCTGTGCATTCAGACGCTCCGCAATGCGCCGCCGCCGCTGCAACGCATACAGAATGCCGAGCCATAGCACAGTCCAGCCCAGCGCAGCGGCAATGGCCGCATTACGTGCCGCCGCGCGCACCTGTCCCAGCTCGGCCAGCACCGTGATTTGCCATTCGAGAGGATTCAGCCGGCTGCTGACCGCCATGTATCCGCTTGACCCACCTTCGCTCGGCAGCTTCAGGGACAGCAACATCGCGCCGCCGGCCAGGCGTTCTTCGATCCGGTACGGAAGCGGCGGCAGCGTCTCATGCAGAAACTGCCGCTGTTCGAGGATGCTTTTACGCGCGGACTCCGACAGCGGAGCAAGCGTCTTGAACTTGAAGTCGGAGATCGACGACAAGAGAATGACGCCGTTGGCGTCGGTCACCCAGATCTGTTCGGCCACGCTGGGCATGCGCCAAGACTGCTCCAGCCAATCGAGACTGACCTTGGCAGCGGCAACGCCGATGATGCGACCATGGCGTCGAATCGGCAACGCGATAAAGTGTCCGGCCTCGCGGGTCGATACGCCGATGCCATAGAAACGCCCCGTGCCACCGGTCGCCGCTTGCCTGAAGTACGGGCGAAATCCGTAGTTCTGGCCGACATACGAGGTCGGCTCTTTCCAGTTACTCGATGCGTACACCTCGCCCTGTGGATTGATCACGTAGACCGCGAAGGCGCCGGCGCGCTGATTCATCTCCTCCAGGTAGGCATTGACACGCTCGACCTTGTCGGGGGACCGGGTCTCAAGGAGGGCGGCGACTTCGTCGCTCTGCGCGATGGCGAGCGGCAGAAACTCATACTTGGCGAGCGCGCCGCCGATGGTGGCTGCGTACAGTTCGGCACGCGAAGCCATCGTGCGGTGCAAGTCGTCGAGCTGCCGGCGTTCGACCAACATGTAGGACAGCATCGTCACCGCGACCAATGACGCCAGCGCCAGCAACACGGTGTCCGACCGGCGCAATTTCCATTTGTTCACCGCCACTTATACTCCGCATTCAGATCACGCCCTGCTTCTGCAAACGGTCAATCTCGTCCGGATCCAGGTGCAGTTTCTCTCGAAGTATCTCATGAGTATGCTCGCCGAGGAGCGGCGGCGCGCGGTCATAGACAACCGGTGTGTCAGACATGTGGATGGGATTGGCGACCGAGGCAACAGCGTCATGGAGCGCATGCGGCAGCCGGACTTCCAGCTTACGGTGGCGCGCCTGCGGCTCCTCGAACACCTGGGCGACATTGTTGATGGGGCCGCAAGGGACGGCGACCGCATCAAGCTGCGCCAGCCAGTCGCGCGTCGTCCGTTCCTTCAGGACCGGCATCAGCAAGGCAACCAGTTCGGCGCGGTGGCGCACGCGCATGGCATTGGTTGCAAACCGCTCGCAGCTTGCCCATTCGGGATGCCCTGCAACCTGGCAAAAGCTGTTGAACTGGCGGTCGTTGCCCACAGCGAGGATGAGATGGCCGTCCGCTGTCGCGAAGGCCTGATAGGGAACGATATTCGGATGGGCGTTGCCGAGCCGGCCCGGCACCACGCCGCCGACCAGGTAATTCGACGCCTGGTTGGCGAGCATCGCCACTTGCACATCGAACAAGGCCAGATCGATGTACTGCCCGGCACCGCTGATCTCGCGCTGTGCGAGGGCGGCCAGCACGGCAACAGCCGCATACATCCCGGTCATCACATCGGTGACGGCGACGCCGACCTTGACCGGCCCGCCGCCCGGTACATCGTCGGGCTGCCCGGTGATACTCATCAACCCACCCATCCCCTGGATCATGAAATCGTATCCAGCGCGCTGCGCATCGGGGCCGTCCTGCCCGAACCCGGTGATGGAGCAGTAGATCAGGCGCGGATTGATGGCACGCAGTGACGCATGGTCGAGCCCGTATTTCGCGAGGGCGCCGACTTTGTAGTTCTCGAGCACGATGTCGCATTCGGCGACGAGGGCTTTCACAATCTCCTGCCCTTCTAGGGTGGAGATGTCGAGGGTCAGGGATTTCTTGCCACGGTTTGCTGACAGGAAGTAGGCAGATTCCTTCGTTTCCGCGCCCGACCGGTCCTTGAGATAAGGCGGCCCCCAGGTTCGGGTATCGTCGCCCGCTCCGGGGCGTTCGACTTTGATTACTTCGGCGCCGAGATCGGCGAGCAGCTGGCCGCACCACGGGCCGGCGAGCACGCGCGACAGATCCAGCACTTTGATATGAGACAGCGCTCCAGCCATCGGAAAACCTCAATTAAAATACGTGCACATTGGGCGTGCGGGATCGCACGCCCAACCAAGCCATCAGAATGCGGCGATGCCGGTCTGCGCCCGGCCCAGGATCAAGGCGTGGATGTCGTGCGTGCCTTCATAGGTGTTCACCACTTCCAGGTTCACCAGATGACGCGCGACGCCGAATTCGTCGGAAATGCCATTGCCGCCCATCATGTCACGCGCGAGCCGCGCCACGTCCAGCGCTTTGCCGCACGAGTTGCGCTTCATGATCGACGTAATGGCGGGTGCGGCGGTCCCTTCATCCTTCATGCGGCCCAAGCGCAGGCAGCCCTGCAAGCCGAGCGTGATCTCGGTCTGCATGTCGGCCAGCTTCTTCTGGATCAGCTGATTGGCCGCCAGCGGCTTGCCGAATTGCTTGCGGTCCAGCACGTACTGGCGGGCACGGTGCCAGCAATCTTCGGCCGCACCCAGCGCACCCCAGGCAATGCCATAGCGCGCCGAGTTCAGGCAGGTGAACGGTCCCTTCAAACCGCGCACGTCGGGAAAGGCATTTTCTTCCGGGCAAAACACCTCATCCATCACGATCTCGCCAGTGATCGAGGCGCGCAAGCCGACCTTGCCGTGGATGGCCGGAGCGGACAAGCCTTTCCAGCCCTTTTCCAGCACGAAGCCACGGATCGCGCCTTCGTCATCCTTGGCCCACACCACGAACACGTCGGCGATCGGTGAATTGGAAATCCACATCTTGCTGCCGGACAGGCTATAGCCCCCTGCGACTTTCTTGGCGCGCGTAATCATCGAACCCGGGTCGGAACCGTGGTTCGGCTCGGTCAGGCCGAAGCAGCCGATCCATTCGCCGGTAGCGAGCTTCGGCAGGTATTTCTGTTTCGTTTGCTCATTGCCGAATTCAAAGATCGGCACCATCACCAGCGACGACTGCACGCTCATCATCGAGCGGTAGCCGGAGTCGACGCGCTCGACTTCGCGCGCGATCAAGCCGTAGCACACATAGTTCAGGCCTGCGCCGCCATACTCCGACGGGATGGTGGAGCCGAGCAATCCCAGCTCGCCCATCTCCCGGAAGATGGCGGGATCGGTGCTCTCGTGACGGAAGGCTTCCAGCACGCGCGGCGCCAGGCGATCCTGCGCGTAAGCGCTTGCGGAATCGCGCACCATGCGCTCTTCCTCGGTAAGCTGGCTGTCCAGCAGCAGCGGGTCTTCCCAGTTGAATGTCGCTTTCATGATTTCTCCTTGAATGGTGCGTCGTTGTGGATGCTTATGCCTTGCCTTGCGCGGCAAGATCGTCGATGACACTGCCGATGATCGCGAGCCCCTCTTCGAGCACATCGAACGGAATGGTGAGCGGAGTCATCACGCGCAGCACATTACCGTTATTGCCGCAGGTAAGGAGCAACAGACCGCGCTTGAGGGCTTCCGCCTTGAGCGCATTGGCGATCTCCGGCGCCGGACGGCTGGCATCGCCGCCGTGGAAAAACTCCACTGCCGTCATCGCGCCCAAGCCACGCACATCGCCGATGCATGCATGTTTCTTCGCCAGGTCGTGAAAGGTGCTGCGCAGGCGTTCGCCGATCTCCGCGCTGCGCGCGCACAGCTGCTCCTGTTCCACCACGTCGAGCACCGCGAGCGCCGCCGCGCAGGCGAGCGGACTGCCGGCATAGGTGCTGCCGAACGCGCCGGGAGCGCGGTGATCCATCACGTCTGCGCGCCCCACCACGGCGGAAATCGGCATGCCGCCGCCCAGCCCCTTAGCCATCGTGATCAGATCGGGCACGACGCCGGAATGCTCCATCGCGAACATCTTGCCGGTGCGCGCCACGCCGGTCTGGATTTCGTCGGCCACCAGCAGCATGCCGTGCTGGTCGCACAGCGCGCGCAGGCGTCGCAGAAATTCAGGCGGCGCCGGGATGTAGCCGCCCTCGCCCTGCACCGGCTCGACGAACACGGCCGCCACGCGCGCCGCCTCGACGTCGTTCTTGAGCAGCTTCTCGATGCTGGCGATCGCGTCGTCGACGCTTATGCCGTGCACGGCCGACGGATAGGCGGCGTGATAGATCTCGCCAGGGAACGGCCCGAAGCCCGTCTTGTACGGCTCGACCTTGCCGGTAAGCGCCAGCGAATACATGGTGCGGCCATGGAAAGCGCCGTTGAATGCGATGATGGCCGAGCGGCCGGTGTAGGCGCGGGCGAGCTTGATCGCGTTTTCCACTGCTTCCGCGCCTGTCGACATGAAGAATGCCTTTTTCGGATGCGGGCCTGGCGCCAGCCGGCAGATGCGCTCTGCCAGCGCCACGTAGGACTCATAGGCGACGACCTGGAAGCAGGTATGCGTAAACAGCGGCGCCTGTGCCACCACCGCCTCGACGACGCGCGGATGACAATGCCCGGTATTGACGACCGCGATGCCGGCGCAGAAGTCGATGTAGCGTTTGCCTTCCACGTCCCAGATTTCACTGTTGAGCGCCTTGGCGGCGAATACCGGATGGGCATTGCCGATGCCACGCGCGATCGAGGCATGGCGGCGCGCCATGAGTTCGGCATTGCAGCTGACGGGTTTGGTCATCGTTACACTCCTTCGATTATTGGAACTGTGCCGTTGTGGCACGACGTGACCGGAGTGTAGGTTTCTTCCCATCGCTCGCCCAGACACAACACGCGCGATTTCAGCGCGCACTGTTATGCTCGCGCGACCACTACAGTCGTCACTTTTCTCTCTGCGGCGACGACTTTTGCGCCGGTTTGATCGGATACAATGAAAAGGTTTTCCTGGCCATTCCCAACCTGCCATTCCCACATGTTTGCAATCAATCCCGACAGCGTCACGCCCCTCGTGACCCAGATTGTGGAAGGCATGAAGGAGCTCATCGCAAATCAGAAGCTGAGGGCCGGCGCCAAGGTGCCTTCGATCCGCCAATTCGCGGATGCGCAGAAGGTCAGCGCCTCCACTGTGGTGGAAGCCTATGACCGGCTTGTCGCCGAAGGGTATCTGGTGGCGCGCCAGAGTTCCGGCTTCTACGTACGCTACATGTCGCGCGGTCTCTACCGCGAGGAGCAGCAATCGCTGCGCAACATCCGCTTCGATCCGCTGTGGTTCGTGCGCCGCGTATGGGAGAGTGGTTCGGCAGAAGTGACGCCCGGCTATGGCTGGGTGCCGGACGAGTGGCTCGACGCCGATCTGATCCGGCGCACCATGCGCAACCTCGCCAACAAGCCTTCCGCGCAGGGCTCGGGGTACGGGCATCCCAAGGGGCTGACAGCGCTGCGGCTGAAAGTCTGCGACTGGCTGACCGAGCGCGAAATCGCGGCGGCGCCCGACCAGGTGCTGCTCACCACCGGCGCCAGCCACGCGCTGGAACTGGTGTCGCAATACCTGCTGCGTCCGGGCGACGCGGTACTGGTGGACGAGCCGGGCTACAGCGTGATGATGTCCAATCTACGCGCGCGCGGAGCGCGCCTGATCGGCGTGCCGTGGACGGCGACCGGCCCCGATCTCGCTGCGCTCGAACGTCTCGCCGCCGAACATGCGCCGCGCGCCTTCTTCACCAACCCGCGGCTGCATAATCCGACCGGCGCCAGTTACTCTCCCGGCGCGGCGCACCGCGTTTTGCAACTTGCGGACCGCTTCGATTTCATCATCGTGGAAGACGACGTGAGCGCCGACCTGGATGTGGATACGCGCCGCAGCCTGGCCTGCCTGGACCAGCTCAACCGCGTGATCTACCTGACCAGTTTTTCCAAATCGATCTCGCCGCGCCTGCGCACCGGCTTCATCGCCGCCGATCCGGATGCGATCGAAGATCTCACCCAGATCAAGATGATGACCGGGCTGACCTCGTCCGAAATCACGGAACGCTTGACGCTCGAGATTCTCAACGAAGGCCGCCACCGCAAACAGATCAAGTCGCTCAAGGACAAGCTGGCCCAAGCGCAGGATCGCGTTTGCCGCCAACTGATCCAGTCCGGGCTGCAGTTGTTCGCGGAGGCTCAGTCAGGACTTTTCGTGTGGGCCAGGCATCCCGCTTTCGCGGATTCATCCCTGCTCTGCAATGAAGCGCTCGATGCCAATCTGTTGCTTGCGCCGGGCCATCTGTTCATGGAGGGTGGACAATCGTCGCCATGGATGCGCTTTAACGTCGGCTTTTCCGACCGGCCTGAGCTGTTCGAATTCCTGCAGAAGCAGGAAGACGCATGAAAGGCAGCCCCGTACGGAATTGCCGGACATGTGGGTCGACTGGCGGACGTGGCGAGTTATCGGAGCAAATTTGTTAAATCATCCCCCTCTCCCGCAGGAGAAGGGGCATTTGCCGTACCTGTCAGAACTTATGGCGCAAGCCGACGTTGAACAGCGTCGGATCGTTGCCGTTGGCGGCGGCGCCATTCAAAGCCGCGCTGGAATCGTTGCTCGTGTGCGAGAGTGATGTGTACACGCTGGTACGCTTGGACAGGGCATGCGTATAACCGATGGCGACTAACGTCGAGTTGGCGTCGGATACATCGCGCACGTTGTTTCGGATGTACGACAGCATCGCCGTGCCCGCACTGCCCACCGGCGCCGACAGGCCGAGCAGCCAGTTGCGGTTCTTGACGTTCGCGCCAGGCGTATTGCTTTCCAGTTTGCTGTCGCCATAACCGAGGTGCGCCTTGGCAGGGCCGAAGTTGTACACGGCACCGATAAACGCGTGCTTCGTGTCGGTGACGGACGGCGCTGCGGTCGTGTTGGCGTTGTGATAGCCGAATTGCACATTGATCGGACCGTTCACATAACCCACGCCCAGACCATACTGCCGGTTGTCGGAAAAGCTGCCTGGCGATTCGCCCAGGACGTAGCTGACCTGACCGGAGAACCCGTTCATGGCCGGGATCGAATAATTGATCGTGTTGTCGGTGCGAAGCGGGTATGACCCAGCACCGAACATGAGCGACGCATCGCCCGCCAGTCCGACTTCGAACGGATCGATTTCGGCCAAGGCAAGGAACAGCGGCGCCCACTGGCGGCCAAGCTTGACGGAACCGAAGCCGCCATTCAAACCGACCCATGCCTGACGGCCAAACAGGCGCCCAGTCTGGGTGCTTGCGCCGGAGTCGCTATTGAACCCGTTTTCGAGCTGGAAGCTCGCCGACAGGCCGCCGCCGAGGTCTTCGGAGCCCTTGAACCCGATTCGGCTGGGCAGCTGGGTCCCGTTATCGAGGCTGTAGGTGCGCGAGTTCGCGGCGGCGCCATTGTCGGCGTAGTTGAGCGCGATATCGAGCACGCCGTAGACAGTGACGTTGGACTGTGCGGAGGCTGTACCTGCGAGCGCTCCCATAACCGCAAAAGCGAGAAGTGTTTTTTTCATTGTTGGACCTGCGATGTGATGGAAAAAATATCGTGGCTAAGCGTGCGGCAGAATGGCCGTTGTCAGCGCCCTGCCGGCGTGTCGGACATGCGTGGTTGTCGTCGTCTCCTCAAGTTGTAAGTAAAGACTCTCCCCCGGCTGCGTATTGGCATACGTTGCCGTTTTCCCCTTTGAAGGGCTTCTCGATTGGTTTGCTTGCGCGGCTAGCGCCTGGGTGGCGCCATGCGGGTGAAGGAATTCAGCCGCGGGCGAGCTTCCGCTTATTGAAACGGAAACCCGCGGCTTCTTTCGCTGCGATGTCTAGATGCCGCCCATGCACAGATATTTGATCACCAGGTAGTCGTCCATCCCGTACTTCGATCCCTCGCGGCCCAGGCCCGATTGCTTGACGCCGCCAAACGGCGCTACTTCGTTGGAGATCAGACCGGTGTTGATACCGACCATGCCGCTCTCCAGGCCTTCCGCGACACGCCAGATGCGGCCGATGTCGCGCGAATAGAAATAGCTGGCAAGGCCGAACTCGGTGTCGTTGGCCATCGCGATCGCCTCCGCGTCGTCCTTGAAGCGGAACAGCGGCGCGAGCGGGCCGAAGGTTTCCTCCTTCGCCACGCGCATGTCGGACGTGACGTCGGCAATTACAGTCGGCTCGAAGAAGGTACGGCCGAGCGCATGGCGCTTGCCGCCGGTCAGAACGCGCCCGCCCTTGGCGATGGCATCGGCCACATGCTGCTCGACCTTCTGCACGGCGTCGCCGTCGATCAGCGGGCCTTGCGTGACGCCCGGCTCCAGGCCATTGCCGACCTTGAGCTTTTTCACCGCGGCGACCAGCTTGTCGGCAAACGCGTCGTACACGCCGTCCTGCACATAGATGCGGTTGGCACAGACACAGGTTTGCCCTGCGTTGCGATACTTGGACGCGATCGCGCCTTCCACCGCGGCGTCGAGATCGGCGTCGTCGAACACGATGAAGGGCGCATTGCCGCCGAGTTCGAGCGACAGCTTTTTCACGGTCGCGGCGGATTGCTGCATCAAGAGGCGCCCCACTTCGGTGGAACCGGTGAAGCTGAGTTTGCGCACGGTCGGGTTGGATGTCATCTCGCTGCCAATCGCACGCGCGTCGCCCGTAATCACGGAGAACACGCCGGCCGGCACGCCGGCACGCTCGGCCAGCACTGCCATGGCGAGCGCAGAATACGGCGTGCTTTCGGCCGGCTTCACGATCATCGGGCATCCGGCGGCCAGCGCCGGCCCGACCTTGCGCGTGATCATCGCAGCCGGGAAGTTCCACGGCGTGATTGCGGCGCACACGCCGATCGGTTCCTTCACCACTACCAGGCGGCGGTCGCTCCAGGGCGAAGCCAGCGTGTCGCCCGCCACGCGCTTGGTTTCCTCGGCAAACCATTCAATGAAGGAAGCGGCGTACGCCACTTCGCCCTTGGCCTCGGCCAGCGGCTTGCCCTGTTCAACCGTCATGATCTGCGCGAGATCGTCGGCGTTGGCCAGCATCAGGTCGTTCCACTTGCGCAGGACCGCGCTGCGCTCCTTCGCCGTCTTCGCGCGCCAGCCGCGCCACGCTTCGTTGGCAGCGGCAATGGCACGGCGCGTTTCGGCCGTGCCCATGTGCGGCACATGACCGATCACCTCGCCGGTGGCGGGGTTGGTCACGGCAAAGCTTTCGCCATTGTCGGCGTCGCACCACTGGCCGTTCAGGTATGCCTGCATGCGCAGCAGCGACGGGTCTTTCAATTGCAGCATGATATTCCTCTCAGTATTTGGCCGCAGCCTTGTTGCGCCCGCGCAGCCATTCCAGCGCCAGCAGCAGGCAGGTTGAGAACACGATCAGGATGGTCGCCAGCGCGGCAATCGCCGGGCTGATGTTTTCGCGAATGCCGGCGAACATCTGGCGCGGCAGCGTCGACTGGCTGGGGCCGGCGACAAACAGCGTGATCACGACTTCATCGAAGGAGGTCGCAAACGCGAACAGCGCGCCCGAAATCAGGCCCGGCGCGATCACCGGCAGCGTGATCCGGAAGAAGGTGTACAGCGGGCCGGCGCCCAGACTCAGGCTGGCGCGTACCAGGTTTTGATTGAATCCCTGCAGCGTGGCCGACACGGTCGTGACGACAAAGGGTGCGCCCAGCGCGGCGTGCGCCAGGATCAGGCCGGTGTAGGTTTCCGACAGGCCAATCTGCGCGAAGAAGATGTACACACCGGCGCCGACCACCACCACCGGCACCACCATCGGCGAAATCAGCACCGCCATGACCACCGCCTTGCCGCGGAAATCGGACTTGTTCAGGCCAACCGCCGCCAGCGTGCCGAGCACGGTGGCCAGCAGCGTCGCCGCCGGCGCAACGATGAAACTGTTCTGTGCGGCGCGCACCCAGTCGTCCGATTCGAACAGCGTCTGGTACCAGCGCAGCGAAAGGCCGGGCATCGGATAGGACAGGAAGGTGCTGTCGGCAAACGACAGCGGAATGATCACCAGGATTGGCAGCATCAGGAACAGCAGCGTCAGCAGATTCAATCCGCGCAGCGTGAAGAACCACGCGCGTTCGGTGAACGACTGGTACGGTGCGAAGGTCGGCAGTATGTGTTTCATCGTTTTTTCCTTTTTCACGCCCCACTCCCTCAGGGGGAGCGGGAGTCACCCCATGCTCACGTCCATCTTGGCGAAGCGCCGGTACACGCCGTACAGCACCAGCGTCGCCGCGAACAGCAGCGCCCCCAGCGCGCACGCCATGCCCCAGTTGATCGTCACGTTGATGAAGTAGGCGACGTAGTAGCTGACCATCTGCTCGTTGGTGCCGCCCAACAGCGCCGGCGTGATGTAGTAGCCGAGCGCGAGGATGAACACCAAGAGCGCGCCGGCGCCGACGCCCGGATAGGTTTGCGGCACATACACGCGCCAGAATGCGGCGAACGGATGGCTGCCGAGCGAAACCGCAGCCCGCATATAGGTCGGCGGGATCGATTTCATCACGCTGTACATCGGCAGGATCATGAACGGCAGCAGGATGTGCGTCATCGAGATATACACGCCGGTGCGGTTGAACAGCAGTTCCAGCGGCCCATTAGTCAGGTGCAGCGCCATCAGGGTCTTGTTGACCAGGCCTTCCGATTGCAGCAGCACCATCCAGGCAGCGACGCGCACCAGGATGGAAGTCCAGAACGGGATCAGCACCAGGATCATGAACAGGTTGGCGCGCCGCTCCGGCATGGTCGACAGCCAGTACGCCAGCGGATAGCCGAGCAGCAGGCAGAACAGGGTCACGCCCAGGCTGATGACGAAGGTCCGCACGAAAATCTGCTGGTAAGCCGACTGCTCCTCATCGACGCGCACAATGTTGCCCATGCTGTCCTGGCGCAGGTCGAGCGACGCGAGCAGGTAGTAGGGCGAATAGCGCGAGCCGTTCTTTGCGATCGCCTGCCAGTATTCCGGCTTTCCCCATTGTTCGTCGATCTCGATCAGCGCTTGCCTGGTTTCACCGGGCGTCATCGGCTTGCCGTCGGCGCCTTGCAGCGGCATGGCGCGCGCGGTCTTCATGATGACGGAGCGGGCGCCGGGCAGCTCACTGTTGATGCGGCGCGCCAGATTGCCGGCGGTGCTGTGTTCGCGTGCGACGGCAAGATCGGTGGCCAGCGCGGCGAACGCGGCGTCCGGCGGCGTGCCGGTGCGCTTCCAGCCCTTCAGCGCCACCACCGTGTTGGGCAGGGTATCTGCGACTTCCGGGTTTTCGACGGCGCGCTTGAGCAGGATCGCAATCGGCGCGACGAAGACAACCAGCAGGAAAATCATCAGTGGCGCGATCAGCGCCATGGCTGACAGGCGCTTGCGCAACTGAGCCCGATGCAGTTCGCGCTTCAGCTGTGCGGTGGATGGCTCGGCGACAGGCAGATCGATGGCCGGAGCGATTGCGGAAGTAGTCATATCGCAATATCAATCAGGATGAGAGATGCCGCCGCACTGCTTTTGGCGATACGGCATCAAGCCGGCCGGGACGGGCAGGACAAGCCCGCCCGGACGGGGGAGACAGACAGGATTACTTCGCGGCCCAGGCGGCAAAGCGCTGTTCCAGTTCTTCGCCGTGGTCGGCCCAGAACTTCAGGTTTGCCTGCACTGCCGTCTTGGCATTGGCGGACGACGTCGGCAGTTGCGACAGCAGCTTGTAATCCATGCGCTTGAACGCGTAGTTGTTCACCGGACCATAGGCGATCTTGGTTGCATAGACATGCTGCGCTTCCGGCGTGCTGGAATACGCGATGAATTTTTCCGCGAGATCCTTGTTCTTTGCGCCCTTCGGGATCACCCAGTAATCGAGGTCGTATACCGAGCCGTTCCAGGAAATGGCGAGGTTCTTGCCTTCGCGCTGGGCTGCGTCGATGCGGCCGTTATAGACGGACGACATCACCACGTCGCCGGCGACGAGGAACTGCGGCGGCTGCGCGCCGGCTTCCCACCACTGGATATTGCCCTTCAGCTCGTCGAGCTTCTTGAATGCGCGATCGACGCCGGCCTTGGTCGACAGCACGTTGTAGACCTCCTTCGGTGCCACGCCGTCCGCCATCAGCGCGAATTCCATGTTGAAGCGGGCGCCCTTGCGCAGGCCACGCTTGCCCGGGAATTTCTTGACGTCCCAGAAGTCTGCCCAGCTCGTGGGCGGCGTTTTCAGCTTGTCGGCGTTGTAGCCGAGTACAGTGGACCAGACGAACGCGCCGAGGCCGCATTCATGGATGGCAGCCGGCATGAAGTCTTCCTTCTTGCCAATTTTGCTGATATCGATTTTTTCCAGCAGTCCTTCGTCGCAGGCGCGGCCAATTTCGCCGGACTCGATCTCGACCAGGTCCCAGCTCACCTTCTTGGTCTCGACCATCGCCTTGAGCTTGGCCATTTCGCCGTTGTATTCGACCACCGTCACCTTGTTGCCGCTCGCTTTCTGGAACGGCTCGACATAAGCGGCCTTTTGCGCCAGCCCATTGGCGCCACCGAAATTGACTACGGTCATTTCGCCGGCATGGGCAAAGCCGGCAGCCACGGCGGCGGCCAGCAGAATCGGTTTGAGTGCGTGTTTCATCTGTGCTCCTTCTCTCGGACTGTTGTTGAAAGGGATCGGTACGGACATCCGGTCGTCCAGCCGGATGGTCCTGAATGCGCCCCTTCTTGTGCGGGGGCGTCATCCGGTATATCGGTTAGCTGAAGATACGCAGGCGTTCCGGCTCGATGCCCAGCCGGACCGGCATGCCTGTTTCGAGCCCAGGCAAGGCCTTGTCGTTGAGCGCGATCTTGACGAAGCAGTCATCCTGCTTGTTGAGCGCGCAGCGCACACGCACGTGGTCGCCGAAATAGATCATGTCGGACACGGTAGCGGACAGCGCGTTGGGCACGGCCGCATCGGCCGCATGTAAGTGGATGCGCTCGGGCCGCACGCAGGCGGTCACCTGCTGGCCGGCTTGCGCCGCGTTGATGTTGAGGCCGTCCAGCAGGCTGCCGTCCGGCAGGCGCATCGCGCACTGGCCGCCGGCGACGGTCGCCACCGTGCCGGACAGGCGGTTGTTGTCGCCGATGAAGCCGGCCACGAACTGGTTCTGCGGGTATTCATACAGCTCGTCAACCACCGCCAGCTGCTGGATCACGCCCTGGTCGAACACCGCGACGCGGTCGCTCATGGTGAGCGCCTCGCTCTGGTCGTGGGTGACATAGACGAAGGTGACGCCCAGCCGCTGGTGCAGCGCCTTCAGTTCGAGCTGCATGTGCTCGCGCAATTGCTTGTCGAGCGCGCCCAATGGTTCGTCCATCAGCACCAGCTTGGGCTCGAACACGAGTGCGCGTGCCAGAGCGATGCGCTGCTGCTGGCCGCCCGACAGCTGCGCCGGATAGCGGTCGGCGAATTTCCCCATCTGCACCATGTCGAGCGCCTGCTTCACCTTCGCGGCGCGCGTGCTGCCGTCGACGCCGCGTACCGTCAGCGGATAAGCGACGTTCTGCGCCACCGTCATGTGCGGGAACAGCGCGTAGTTCTGGAACACCATGCCGATGTTGCGCTTGTGCGGTGGCACCTTGTTGAGCAGCTGGCCGTCGAGCCGGATCTCGCCGCCGGTCGGGAATTCGAAGCCGGCCAGCATCATCAGGCAGGTCGTCTTGCCCGAGCCGGACGGCCCGAGCAGGGTTAGGAATTCGCCGCGCTCGATGTTGAGGTCGAGGTGCTTGACGACCAGGTGTTCGCCGTCATAGGTCTTCTTGACGCCGCGGAATTCAACCAGCGTGTCGCGCTTTTCTGTATGTATCACGGAGTGTCTCCATTTATCGACCGGAAGCGGTACATTGCCGCTCCGGCTTTACAACATGTCAAGCCTCAAGCAATGCCGCTTCCAGGATGGCCAGCGCTTCATCCATCACATCGTCGCCGATAGTGAGCGGGAACAGAAAGCGAATGACATTGCTATATACCCCGCAGATCAGAAGTAGTAAACCTTTCTGCAGCGCGCATGCTTGCACTTTTTTGGCAAACTCCGCATCGGCCTCGCCGGTCGCGGGATTTTTGAACTCGACCGCGACCATCGCGCCCAGTCCGCGCACATCGGCGATCTGCGGCACCTTCTTGCGCAGCGAATGGAGCTTTTCCTTCAACTGCATGCCGAGGCGCTCGGCGCGCTCCGTCAGCTTTTCTTCCTCGATCACCTCCAGCACCGCGAGCGCGGAGGCCACCGCCAGCGGATTGCCGGCATAGGTACCGCCCAGCCCGCCTGGCGCCGGCGCGTCCATTATCTCGGCACGGCCACACACCGCCGACAGCGGCATGCCGCCAGCCAGACTTTTTGCCATCGTCATCAGGTCCGGCACCACGCCGTAATGCTCCATTGCGAACAGCTTGCCGGTGCGCGCGAAGCCGGTCTGCACTTCATCGGCGATCAGCAGAATGCCGTGCTGGTTGCACAGTTCGCGCAGCGCGCGCATGAATTCCACCGGCGCCGGGTAGAAGCCGCCCTCGCCCTGTACCGGTTCGAGAATGATCGCGGCGACGCGCTTCGGATCCACGTCGGCCTTGAACAGGTATTGCAAAGCCGTCAAGGAATCCTCGGTGCTGACGCCGTGCATCTCGATCGGGAACGGCGCGTGGTACACGTCACCCGGGAACGGACCGAAACCGACCTTGTACGGCACTACCTTGCCGGTCAGCGCCATGCCCATCATGGTGCGTCCGTGGAAACCACCGGTGAAGGCGATCACCGCCGGGCGGCCGGTTGCGGCGCGGGCGATCTTGATTGCGTTTTCGACCGCTTCGGCACCGGTCGAAAACAGCGCGGTTTTCTTTGCATGATTGCCGGGCGTGATCGCGTTGATGCGTTCGGCCAGCTCGACATAGCTTTCGTAGGGGACGATCTGGTACGCGGTATGGGTGAAGCGTCCGAGCTGCTGCTCGATCGCCTTCATCAGCTTCGGGTGGCGGTGGCCGGTATTGAGCACGGCGATGCCGGCGGCGAAATCGATATAGCGGCGATTCTCCACATCCCAGATTTCGGCATTGGACGCGCGGTCCGCATAGAATTGGCACATCACTCCGACGCCGCGCGGTGTGGCGTTATCTTTGCGCTTCTGTAGATCAGCGTTTTTCATGTCTGCTCCGTTTATATGTTGTGGAGCAGATACTAAGGCCGCTTTGGCGCTACAATGTAGATCCACTTTGAATTATTCGATGGAGCCACTTTGCGGGTCGCTGCCCTCTCCGATTTCCTGCTTCAACGCATCGACCGCAGCTGCGGCAAGCCGGTCAACCGGCAGCTGTACCAGGTGATCCGCGAAGCCATCCTGACCCATGTGATGCCGGTCGGTCTGCAGCTGCCTTCCTCGCGCGACCTGGCGCGCGAACTGAGCATCGCCCGCAACACCGTCACCTACGCGTACGAACAACTGATGGCCGAAGGCTACCTGGAAACGCGCGCGGGAGCGGGCACCTTTGTCGCCGACACCGTGCCGGACCAAATCCCGGAAGTGGCCGCGAGCAACTCCCTGCGCCCGATGCAGGCCGGCAGCCTCGGCCTCTCGGAGCGCGGAGCGCAACTGGTCAAGCATGCTGGCGCCTACAAGTTCCAATGGGGCGCATTCATGCCGGGCGTGCCGGATGTGACCGCGTTTCCGAACAAGGTGTGGAGCCGCCTGCAGAACAAGTACTGGCGGCGCTCGCGCTCCGAGCTGCTGACCTATGGGCACGGCGGCGGCCATGCGCCGCTGCGCGAGGCGATCGCCGAATACCTGCGCGTCGCGCGTTCGGTCAATTGCAGCGCCGAACAAGTCATCGTCACCTCCGGCATCCACCAGTCGATCGACCTCGCCTCCAAGCTGCTGGCCGATGTCGGCGACCGCGCCTGGGTGGAAGATCCCTGCTACTGGGGCACGCGTAACGTGCTGACCTCGCTGAACCTGAAGCCGGTGCCGATCGCGGTCGATGCGGAGGGCATCAGCCCGCGCAATTCGGACCTGCGCCACCCGCCGCGCTTCATTTTCGTCACGCCGTCCCACCAGTACCCGCTGGGGCAGGTGATGAGCCTGTCGCGCCGGCGCATGCTGCTGGAATACGCCGACATGCACAACGTCTGGATCATGGAGGACGATTACGACAGCGAATTCCGCTATGCCAGCCGTCCGCTGGCGTCGCTGCAGGGCATGGATACGCACGATCGCGTCCTGTATTTCGGCTCGTTCAGCAAGACGCTGTTCCCGGGCCTGCGCGTTGGCTTCGTGGTCGTGCCGCTGGCGCTGGCCGACGCGTTCGCGACCGGACTGTCGGACCTCTACCGCTGCGGACAGTTATTTACGCAGGCGGTGCTGGCGGACTTCATGGTGGAAGGGCATTTTGCATCGCACATCCGCCGCATGCGCGTACTGTATGCGGAGCGCCAGCAACTGCTGCGGGAAGCGATCAGCCGCAACTTCGGCGATGCGCTGGCCATTTCCGGCGACGACGCGGGACTGCATCTGGCGTTGCTGCTGCCCGAGCGTTGCGACGACGCCGCGGTGTGCCGCCAGGCGCAGGAGCAAGGCATCATCGTGCGGCCGCTGTCGGGCTATTACATGAAACCGTCGCGCGCAAAGCCCGGTCTCATTCTGGGATACGCATGCGTGCCAAGCGAGATGGTCGGTCCGACCTTCGATCGTCTGGCCGGCATCATCCGCCGCCACTTGTGATGCGCGACGGGCGTCCTCTTGTGCTGCGCGATGAACGATTCCCGGATCAATAACCGCGCCCGATGAAGCGCGCCTATCATGTTTGGCGGCGATATTCGAGATACTCCATCTGTATATAATGCAGCGAAGCGCCGCATCCGCGCCGCTCCATTTCCGTGCGAATAGCTTCCATGCCCGTCTCCCTCGATAACCTGCTCGTCGTCGGCATCTCGTCCCGCGCCCTGTTCGATCTGGAGGCGGAGGAAGCGATCTTCCGCACCCAGGGCCTGGAAGCCTACCGCCGGCACCAGATCGAAAATGAAAACGAAATCCTGAAACTGGGCGCCGGTTTCGCACTGGTGCGCGCATTGCTCAAGCTTAATGTGCTGACTCACAACCGGCGCTTTGTCGAAGTCGTCATCATGTCGCGCAACTCGTCCGAGACGTCGATGCGCATTTTCAATTCCATCAAGCATTACGATCTCGATATCACGCGCGCCGTGCTATCGGGTGGCTCGTCCCTGGCGCCTTACCTGAAAGCGTTCAACGTCAGCCTGTTCCTGTCGTTGCACGAAGACGACGTACAGGCGGCAATCGATTCCGGCGTGGCTGCCGCGCGCCTCTACCAGAAGCCGGAAAACGCGCTTGAAGAACTGGACCAGATCCGCATCGCCTTCGACGGTGACGCGGTGATTTTCTCCGATGAATCGGAAAAGATATTCCAGACGCAAGGCATCGAAGCCTTTGAAAACCACGAGCGCGAAAATGCCCTGAAACCGTTGCCGGAAGGGCCATTTGCGCGCCTGCTGAAGGCGCTGTCCTATATCCAGAACAACCTCACGTCGCCGGACGGCCGGTCGGCGCCGATCCGCACCGCGCTGGTCACGGCGCGCTCTTCCCCGGCGCACGAGCGCGTCATCCGCACGCTGCGCGCATGGGATGTGGCAATCGACGAAACCTTCTTCATGGGCGGCGTCGCCAAGTCCGACGTACTGGCCGCCTTCAAGCCGCATATCTTCTTCGACGACCAGCCGGGCCACTGCGACCGCGCCGCGCCGCTGGTGCAGACCGGGCTGGTTCCGCTCAAGCAGGTGCCGCCGGCCGCGCCCGGACACTCCTGACGGCCGGGCGCAAAAAAAGCCGCTCCCCGTCAGGGCGAGCGGCTTTCGTGCCAAAGGGCGTGCCGGTCAGCGTTGTGCCACCGAGTCCATCACGCACAGCGCCGTCATGTTGACGATCCGGCGCACCGAGGCCGACGCCGTCAGGATATGCACCGGCTTGCGGCAGCCGAGCAGGATCGGGCCGATCGCGATGCCGTTGCCGGCGGCGGTCTTCAACAGATTGTACGAAATGTTGGCGGCATCGATGTTCGGCAGCACCAGCAGGTTGGCGTCGCGCTTCAACGGCGAATCCGGCATCAGCTGCTTCAGCAATTCCGGGTTGAGCGCGGCGTCCCCATGCATCTCGCCGTCGACTTCCAGTTCCGGATCCAATTCGCGAACCAGGTCCAGCGTAGCGCGCATCTTCTTGGCCGACTCGCTGTTGCTGCTGCCGAAGTTCGAGTGCGACAGCAGGGCCGCGCGCGGCTGCAGGCCGAAGCGGCGCATTTCCTCCGCTGCCATGATGGTGATCTCGGCCAGCTGTTCCGCGGTCGGATTCTCGTTGACGTGCGTATCGACCAGCACGATCTGGCGGTCCGGCAGGATCAGCACATTCATCGCCGCATAGACATTGACGCCTTCACGCCGGCCGATGACCTGGTCGACATAGTGCAGGTGCAGCGGCACCGTGCCGAAGGTACCGCAGATCATGCCGTCGGCATTGCCCTTGTGGACGATCATCGAACCGATCAGTGTATGGCGGCGGCGCATTTCCAGCTTCGCCCACTGCTCGGTGACGCCCTTGCGGCGGGTCATCGCCAGGTATTCCTGCCAGTACTCGCGGTAGCGCTCGTCGTATTCCGGATTGACGACTTCGAAATCGATTTCAGGGCGCATGCGCAAGCCGAATTTCTCGATGCGCTGCGCCAGCACGGCGGGGCGGCCGACCAGGATCGGCTTGGCCAGCTTCTCGTCGATCACCACCTGCACCGCGCGCAGCACGCGCTCGTCCTCGCCCTCGGCGAACACGATGCGCTTCTTGCCGGCCGGCGCTTTCTTCGCGATCTGGAACACCGGCTTCATGAAGTTGCCGCTGTGGTAGACGAATTGCTGCAGGTTGTCGGTATAAGCCTGCATGTCCGCGATCGGCCGGCTCGCCACGCCCGACTCCTCGGCCGCCTTGGCCACGGCTGGCGCGATCTTCATCATCAGGCGCGGATCGAACGGCTTCGGGATCACATATTCAGGCCCGAACGACAGGTTGCTGATGCCGTAGGCGGTGGCAACGATGTCGGACTGCTCCACCTGCGCCAGCTCGGCGATGGCACGCACCGTCGCGATTTCCATTTCCCGCGTGATGGTGGTCGCGCCGGAATCGAGCGCGCCACGGAAGATGTACGGGAAACAGAGGACGTTGTTGACCTGGTTCGGATAGTCGGAACGGCCGGTCGCGATCACGGCGTCGTCGCGCACCGCCTTCACCTCTTCCGGCAGGATTTCCGGGGTCGGGTTGGCCAGCGCGAGGATCAGCGGCCTGGCATTCATCTGCTTGACCATTTCCGGCTTCAACACGCCGCCGGCGGACAGGCCGAGGAAGATGTCAGCGCCGGGGATCACGTCCGACAGCGTGCGCGCGGCAGTGTCCTGCGCGAAGCGCGCCTTGTCCGGGTCCATCAGTTCGGTGCGGCCCTTGTACACCACGCCGGCCAGGTCGGTCACATAGATGTTCTCGATCGGGAAGCCGAGGTCAACGATCAGGTCCAGGCAGGCCAGCGCCGCCGCACCCGCGCCGGACACTACCAGCTTGCAATTCTTGATGTCCTTGTTGACGACTTTCAGGCCGTTGAGGATGGCCGCGCCGACGATGATGGCCGTGCCGTGCTGGTCGTCGTGGAAGACCGGGATCTTCATGCGTTCGCGCAGCTTGCGCTCGATGTAGAAGCACTCCGGCGCCTTGATGTCTTCCAGGTTGATGCCACCGAACGTCGGCTCCAGGGCTGCGATCACGTCGCACAGCTTGTCCGGGTCGGTTTCGTTGACTTCGATATCGAACACGTCGATGCCGGCGAATTTCTTGAACAGCACGCCCTTGCCTTCCATGACCGGCTTGGCAGCCAGCGGGCCGATCGCGCCCAGCCCAAGCACGGCGGTGCCGTTGGTGATCACCGCCACCAGGTTGCCGCGCGCGGTGTATTTGAATGCATTGGCTGGATCGACAACGATTTCCTCGCAGGCGGCCGCAACGCCGGGAGAATATGCCAATGCCAGATCGCGCTGGTTGGTCAGTTGCTTGGTGGGGGTAACGCTGATTTTTCCGGGGATGGGGAATTCGTGATATTCGAGCGCCGCTTGACGCAACTGCTGGCGAATTTCTTCTTTACGATCAGGAGATTCCATGATGCGGCGTTCCTTTTTGGATTGCGAAAACGTACGATTTTATCAGAGCCAATAATCTTACTTTATACGTATTTGTCCTAACAGCGGCCATGCGATCAGGAGCACTTCTTTCGATGCGCGCCCACAGCAAAAATGCGCAAAAACATAAAAACTATCAATTGAATTTAAACAATTAATTTCATTAATCAATAAACAGATCCTATTATTCACTCCGTACCAATTGATTTTAACGAATCCCTCAGGAGTGAACCATGGCACAGCAGAATTCCGTCACCATCCAGAACCTCGAAGCCGCATTCGCCGGCGAATCGATGGCGCATATCAAGTACCGTTACTTCGCCAAGGTGGCGCGTGAAGCCGGCGCCCATGACGCCGCCAAGATTTTCGAAGAAACCGCCGAGCAGGAAGTCATGCATGCCTTCGGCCACCTCGACCTGCTTTATCCGAAGGCAAAGCTGACGCCGGCCAAGGCGCTCGAAATCGCAATCGAAGGCGAAACCTACGAATATACAGAGATGTATCCGAAGTTCCGCCACCTGGCCGTGGAAGAAGGCAATCAGGCGGCGGTAGCCGAGTTCGACGAGCAGATCGCCGAATCGAAGGAGCACGCCGACGCCTTCCGCCGCACGCTTGAAATCGCCGCCAAGCGCTTCGCCGCGCTGGCCAAGGTGGAAGAACGTCATGCGAACAATTACCGCCAGGTGCTGGCCGCCACGCAGCAATAAGCCAGACAGGCCAACCGACATTCATTCAGAGAGGAACACCATGAAAACTTATCAATGCATCGTTTGCGGATTCGTGTACGACGAGGCGGCCGGCATGCCGGAAGACGGCATCGCAGCCGGCACGAAATGGGACGATATCCCCGCCGAATGGGAATGCCCGGATTGCGGCGTGGCCAAAGCCGACTTCGAGATGGTCGAAATCTGAACGTTTCGCTCCCGCCGCAAGCGGGGGCGAGACTCGAAAAGCGGGGACGAGACCCGCAAATAGGGAGAAACATGAAGCCGCTCATCATCATCGGCACCGGCCTGGCCGGCTACACCGTGGCCCGCGAATTGCGCAAGCTCGGCAATAGCGCACCCATCATCCTCATGACGGCAGACGACGGCGGCTTCTATTCCAAGCCCATGCTGTCGAACGCCTTCGCGCAGAACAAAGCGGCGCAGCAACTGGTCACCCAGAGCGCCGCCCAGATGGCGGCCACGCTCGGTGCCACCATCCTGACCAGGACGCGCATCGGCCACATCGACGCCGTCGCCAAGACCGTTACCGCAGGCAATGCCACTTTCGAATATGACCAGCTGGTGCTAGCGCTGGGGGCGCAGCCGATCCGGCTCGCACTGGCCGGCGATGCCGCGCACCAGGTGGTGTCGGTCAACCATGTCGACGATTACGCGCTGTTTCGCAACCGGATCGCCGCCCTGGGTCGGCCGGCGCGCGTGGCGATCCTTGGCGCCGGCCTGATCGGCTGCGAGTTCGCCGATGACTTGGCCGGTGCAGGCCACCAGGCCACGCTGATCGATCCGAACGCCCTGCCGCTGTCGGCGCTGGCCGCCCCTGCCCTGTCGCGCGGCTTGCACGCTGCCTTGCGTGCGCGCGGCGTGGCCTTCCACGGCGGCACGACGGCCGCGCGCGTCGACCAGAACAACGAGGCGCTGCGCGTGTGGCTGGCCGACGGCACAAGCATTGACGCCGACCTTGTGCTGTCCGCCGTCGGCCTGCGTCCGGACTTGACGCTGGCGCAGGCCGCCGACCTCAAGACGGCGCGCGGCATCGTAGTCGATGCGTATGGACAAACCAGCGCGCCCGGCATTTATGCGCTGGGCGACTGCGCCGAATACAGCGACGCGGATGGTTCGCGCGTCCTGCCGTACATCGCACCGTTGATGGCTGCGGCGCGCGCTATTGCCCGCACCATCGGCGGCCAGCCGGCGCCGATCGACCTGAAGCCGGCGCCGGTCGTGGTCAAGACGCCCAGCTATCCGCTGGCGCTGGTGCCGCCACCGCCGCAGGCGCTGGCCGGCGGGGAATGGCACACGACGCAGCACGGGACGCGGGCGATCTGCCGCTTTTATGACCATCAGGGAATCATGCTGGGGTTCGGCGTGGCGCCCCAAGACGCCGGCGTGCGCCTGCAACTGGTCGGCGAACTCGGCAAGCGTGCGGAACAGGCCGCCTGATATCCCCCTGACAGGCTGATAAAGCGCTGCGCCATTCGGTACAATCGCGGCATGTTGTCCGAATTCGACCTGATTGCGCAGTATTTCACCCGCCCTGCGCGCGACACCGTCCGGGTGGCACTGAGCGTGGGCGACGATTGCGCCTTGATTGCGCCGTCGCCCGGCATGCAGCTGGCCATCTCCACCGATATGCTGGTCGAGGGCCGGCATTTCTTTCCCGGCGCCGATCCGTTTTGGCTCGGTCATAAATGTCTCGCGGTAAATCTTTCCGACCTCGCCGCCATGGGCGCCAAGCCGCTGGCGTTCACGCTGGCGCTGGCCTTGCCCGATTCCCGCGCCGAATGGCTGGCGCCCTTTTCGCAAGGCATGCTGGCGCTGGCCGATGCGCACGGTTGCGAACTGATCGGCGGCGACACGACCAAGGGGCCGCTCAATATCTGCATCACCGTGTTCGGTGAAGTGGCGCCGGGCCAGGCGCTGCGGCGCGACCGGGCGATGGTTAGCGACGATATCTGGATTTCCGGCACGCTCGGCGATGCGCGCCTGGCGCTGGCAGGCTATCGCAACGAACTCGCGCTGGACGCCGATGCGCTGGAAGCGGCAGCACAGCGTATGCACGCGCCCACGCCGCGCGTTGCGCTCGGCCAGACGCTATGCGGACTGGCGCATGCGGCCATCGACATTTCCGACGGACTGGTGGGCGACCTCGGCCATATCCTGCAGCGCTCGCGGGTGGGCGCGACGCTCGACGCCGACGCCTTGCCGGCCGGGCCGATGCTGTCCATGCAACCGCAGGATGTGCGGCGGCGCTGCGCGCTGGCCGGCGGCGACGACTATGAACTGTGCTTTACCGCACCGGCGAAGCGGCGCGCCGAAATCCTTGACGCCGCCCGCTCGGCCGGCATCGCCGTCACCCGCGTCGGCACCATCGAATCCGCTCCCGGCCTGCGCCTGGTCGGCGCGAACGGCGCACCGCTGAACCTGCAACTCTCCTCTTTCGATCACTTCGCCTCCCCATGACCACACTGGAACCCGGCCAGACCGCCTACGTCACCAAACCGAACGCGCGCTTCATGCTGTCCCACCCGGCCCATGTGCTGGCGCAGGGCTTCGGCAGCGGCCTGTCGCCTGTCGTTCCGGGCACGTCCGGAACGCTGTTCGCTTGGCTGGCGTTCAACGCCCTGTCGGCGCGCTGGCCGCAATGGTTCACGCCGCTGCACTGGGCGATCGTCATCGCGGCGGGATTCGTGATTGGCGTCTGGGCTTGTCACCGCACCGGGCGCGATCTTGGCATCGCCGATCATGGCAGCATGGTGTGGGATGAAATCATCGCCTTCTGGCTGGTGCTGCTGCTCCTGATGCCGGCCGATTTCCAGACCCAGCTGTGGGCCTTTGTCTGGTTCCGCTTTTTCGACATGGTGAAGCCGGCCCCGATCCGCTATTTCGACCGGCATCTGAAAGGCGGCTTCGGCGTGATGTGGGATGACATCCTCGCCGCGTTTTACACGCTGCTGGTGTTCGCCGTGTGGCGCGCCATCTGACCGAGAGCGAACAATGAATGCGTCGCGGCAGGACGATCGCTGGCAGTTCTGGATCGACCGCGGCGGCACCTTTACCGACATCGTCGCGCGCCGCCCGGATGGTACGCTGCTGACGCACAAGCTGTTGTCCGAAAATCCGGGCCGCTACGCCGACGCCGCCGTTGCCGGCATCCGGCATCTGCTCGGGCTCGATCCGGCCGCAGCCATCCCCTCCCACCTGGTCGACGCCGTCAAGATGGGCACCACGGTAGCCACCAATGCCCTGCTGGAGCGCAAGGGCGAGCCGACCGTGCTGGTCATTACCCGGGGTTTTCGCGACGCACTGCGCATCGCGTACCAAAACCGCCCGCGCCTGTTTGACCGCCATATCGTGCTGCCCGACCTGCTGTACGAACAGGTGGTGGAAGCCGACGAGCGCATCGGCGCGCAGGGAGACATCGTCGCGCCGCTCGACGAGGCGCAAGTCAGGCGCGACCTCGACGCGATGCATGCGCGGGGTTACCGCGCGGTGGCGGTGGTACTGATGCACGGCTACCGCTTCACCCAGCATGAAGCAGCCATCGAGCGCATTGCGCGGGAGCTCGGCTTCACCCAGATTTCGGTATCGCACGAAGTCAGCCCGCTGATGAAGCTGGTATCGCGTGGGGATACCACGGTCGCCGACGCATACCTGTCGCCCATCCTGCGCCGCTATGTCGACCAGGTCGCGGCACAGATGCACGGCGTCCGCCTGCTGTTCATGCAGAGCAACGGCGGCCTCACCGACGCCCACCGCTTCCAGGGCAAGGATTCGATTCTGTCGGGACCTGCCGGCGGCATCGTCGGTATGGTGCGCACCGCAAGACGCGCCGGCTTCGACAAGATTATCGGATTCGACATGGGCGGCACATCGACCGACGTGTCGCATTACGCCGGCGCATTCGAACGCGAGTTCGACACCCAGGTGGCGGGCGTGCGGCTGCGCGCGCCGATGATGAGCATCCACACCGTCGCCGCCGGCGGCGGCTCGCTGCTGCATTTCGACGGCACGCGCTATCGCGTCGGCCCGAACAGCGCCGGCGCCAATCCCGGCCCGGCCAGTTACCGGCGCGGCGGAAATCTCGCGCTCACCGACGCCAACGTCATGCTCGGGAAAATCCAGCCGGCCTACTTCCCCGCCGTCTTCGGCCCGCAGGGCGACCAGCCGCTCGACCGCGACATCGTCGCGCACAAATTCGCCGAACTGGCCGAGGACATCCATCGCGCGACCGGCAAGCGCAGCACGCCCGAACAGGTGGCCGAAGGATTCATCGACATCGCGGTCGGCAACATGGCCAATGCGATCAAGTTCATCTCGGTGCAGCGCGGACACGACGTCACCGAATACACGCTCAACACCTTCGGCGGCGCCGGCGGCCAACACGCGTGCCTGGTGGCCGATGCGCTCGGCATCACGCGCATCTTCGCCCATCCGCTGGCCGGCGTGCTGTCGGCCTACGGCATGGGGCTGGCGGACCAGACGGCAATGCGCGAACAGACGCTGGAAATCCCGCTGGAGCCATCGGCCATGCCGCTGCTGCAGGAAAAACTGCGGGCGCTGGCCGATCTGGTGCGGGACGATCTCGCTGCGCAGGGCGTGCCGCAGGAACGCATCGGCGTGGTCGAACGCGTGCACCTGCGTTATCAGGGCACCGATTCCGCCATCGTGCTGCCGTTTTCATCGATGCCCGACATGACTGTCCAGTTCGAGTCCGCTTACCGGAAACGCTATGCATTCCTGATGCCGGGAAAAACCCTGGTGATCGAAGCGATTTCCGTCGAAGCCATCGGCGCCTGCGAAGATGCCCCGACTGGCGCAGAGAGCCTGCCGCCGCGCGCGGGCCCGCTGCAGGCAGCGCAAACGGTGCGGCTTTTCTCGGGCGGGCAATGGCATGACGCCGCATTGTATCGGCGCGAAGAGATGCGGCCGGGCGACGTCGTGCGCGGTCCGGCGATCATCGCCGAAATGAACGCAACAACCGTGGCCGAGCCCGGCTGGGCCGCCGAAGTCACTGCATTGAACGACCTGGTCATGACGCGCGTGCATACGCGCCAGAAACGTCAAGCCATCGGCACCGGCGCCGATCCCGTGATGCTGGAAGTATTCAACAACCTCTTCATGAGCATCGCCGAGCAGATGGGCCTGCGGCTGCAGAATACGGCGTTCTCGGTCAATATCAAGGAGCGGCTGGATTTTTCGTGCGCGCTGTTCGACGCGCACGGCAATCTGATCGCCAATGCGCCGCATATTCCGGTGCATCTCGGCTCGATGGGTGAAAGCATCAAGACCGTCATGCGCGCCAACGCCGGCAAGATGCAGCCGGGCGACGTGTACATGCTCAACGATCCGTACCACGGTGGCACCCACCTGCCGGACGTGACGGTGATCACACCAGTGTTCGATGCGGCCGGCAGCCGCATCCTGTTTTACGTCGGCTCGCGCGGCCACCAAGCCGATATCGGCGGCATCACACCGGGTTCGATGCCGCCGGCCAGCACCACGGTCGAGGAAGAAGGCGTGTTGATCGACAATTTCCTGCTGGTGCAAGGCGGGCGCCTGCGCGAGCAGGAAGCCATTGCCCTGCTCTCTTCCGGCAAATACCCCTGCCGTAACATCAGCCAGAACCTGGCCGACTTGCGCGCGCAAATCGCCGCCAACCAGAAAGGCGCGGAGGAATTGCTGAAGATGGTCGGCCACTTCGGGCTGGATGTGGTGCAGGCCTACATGCGGCATGTCCAGGATAACGCCGAAGAAGCGGTACGCCGCGTCATCAGTGCGCTTGCCGACGGCAGCTACGAATACCGGCTCGACAACGGCGCGTGCGTCAAGGTGGCGATCCGCGTCGAACGACGAACGCGCAGCGCCGTCATCGATTTCACCGGCACTTCGGCGCAGCTGGACAACAACTTCAACGCGCCGAGCGCCATCTGCACCGCCGCCGTGCTGTACGTGTTCCGCACGCTGGTCGATGACGACATCCCGCTCAATGCCGGCTGCCTCAAGCCGCTCGACATCATCATCCCGCCAGGCTCGATGCTGAACCCGCGCATGCCGGCGGCGGTCGTATCGGGCAACGTCGAAACGTCGAGCTGCATCACCAATGCGCTGTACGGCGCGCTCGGCATGCTTGCTTCGGCGCCGGGCACGATGAACAACTTCACCTTCGGCAACGAGCGTTACCAGTATTACGAAACCATCGCGGGCGGCTCCGGCGCCGGCGATGGTTTCGACGGCACCGACGTGGTGCAGACGCACATGACCAACTCGCGCCTGACCGATCCGGAAGTGCTCGAATGGCGCTTTCCGGTGCGTCTGGAAAGCTACGCAATCCGGTCAGGTTCGGGCGGCCGCGGGCATTGGCACGGCGGCAACGGCGGCATCCGCAAGATCCGCTTTCTGCAACCGATGACGGCGTCGATTCTCTCCAACAACCGTGTCGTCGCCCCGTTTGGCATGGCCGGTGGCGCAGCGGGGCAATGCGGCAGGAATTATGTGATCCGCGCCGATGGCAGGCAGGAAGAGCTGGGGTTTATCGCCAGTACTGAAATGCAACCTGGCGACGTGTTCGTGATCGAAACGCCAGGCGGCGGCGGTTTTGGCGTGCCCCTAGACAAGCCCATGACAAATGCAGATGGAATGACATTGTAGGACGACTAAAATGGTGCGTACGACTGATTAAGGAGGGCGGGAGACATGAACGACATGATGGATCTGGCTGCGCGCGTCGGTCGCGCCCTTCAGGCAAAAGGCTTGCTGCTGGCCACCGCCGAGTCGTGCACCGGCGGCGGCGTGTCGCAATCGATCACCGAGATCGCCGGCTCGTCGGAATGGTTCGATTGTGGCTTCATTACCTATTCCAACGCCTCCAAGACCGAGCTGCTGGATGTGCCGGCGGCGCTGCTTGCGCAGTTCGGCGCCGTTAGCGAGGAAGTTGCCGCCGCCATGGCGGAAGGCGCGCTAGCTAACAGCAACGCGCATGTCGCCCTGTCGACCACCGGCATCGCCGGTCCCGGCGGCGCGGTGCCCGGCAAGCCGGTCGGCACCGTCTGCTTTGGCTGGTCCATCGAACGCAATAACCACCAGCACACCTTTACCGAACGCCTTGTCTACCAGGGGGACCGCCAGGCGGTGCGCCAGCAGACCATTGCTCACGCCCTGCAAGGCTTGCTGCGCTTCATCGAGCAA
The DNA here is from genome assembly GCF_000818395.1 of Noviherbaspirillum autotrophicum. GTDB lineage: Bacteria > Pseudomonadota > Gammaproteobacteria > Burkholderiales > Burkholderiaceae_D > Noviherbaspirillum > Noviherbaspirillum autotrophicum. The sequence continues at coordinate 4,419,997 of NZ_JWJG01000028.1, forward strand.
TACTAAAGCTCCGGCAATATTTCCTGTCAGCCGCGAAAACGGTTGATCGCATCGCGCGTTTCCAGCGCCACCCGGCGCGCAGCCTTGGCGAAATCCTCGCCGGCCTGGGCATCCGGCTTCGCGTACAGGATCGCGCGCGAAGAATTGATCATCATGCCAGTCCCGTTGGCGGTCTTGCCGGCATTGACCGTCGCCTCGATATCGCCGCCCTGCGCGCCGATGCCCGGTACCAGCAGCGGCATGTCGCCGACGATCCTGCGCACCTGCGCCAGCTCGTTCGGGAAGGTTGCTCCAACCACGAGGCCGCATTGGCCATTGGTATTCCACTTGTCCGCCACCAGTTGTGCTACATGCTGGTAGACCGGCTTGCCGCCGGCGTCGAGGAATTGCAAGTCGGAGCCACCCGGGTTCGAGGTGCGGCACAGGATGATCACGCCGCGGTCTTTCCATTCCAGGTAAGGCGCGACCGAGTCGTACCCCATATAGGGATTGACCGTCACCGCGTCGGCACCATAGCGCTCGAACGCTTCGCGCGCATACTGCTCGGCGGTGGCGCCGATATCGCCGCGCTTGGCATCCAGCACGATCGGGATTTGCGGATAGGTGACGCGCAGGTAGGCGCAAATCGCTTCGAGCTGCTCTTCCGCACGCAAGGCGGCGAAATAGGCAATCTGCGGCTTGAAGGCGCAGGCGGTATCAGCCGTCGCGTCGATGATCGCCTTGCAAAACGCAAAGATCGCGTCCGGCTTGCCCTGCAACTGACCGGGAAACTTCGCGATATCCGGGTCCAGGCCGACGCACAGCAGGGAATTGTTTGCCGACCAGGCGGCGGATAGTTTTTTGATGAAAGTCACGGCGAAATCCAGAAATTCCTAACAATGCGCATTGTAACTTGCCGTGCTATCGTGCGAACCTGATATCGACCATGGACATTTTGCATGACATCGCTTTCGCGCAAGGATTGGATTCTGCTTATCCTGCTGACCCTTTGCTGGGGCATCAACTGGCCGGTCATGAAAATCGGCGTGCGCGATTTTCCGCCGGTGAGTTTTCGCACGATAAGCATGATCGGCGGGCTGCCCGTGATCTGGCTCGCAGCGCGCATGCAGGGCGCGTCACTCGCCATTCCGCGCGGCCAGCTGCGCGAAGTCATCAAGCTGGCGATCCCGAACATGCTGGTCTGGCATGTGTTCATCATTCTTGGCGTAAAGATGCTCTCGTCCGGACGCGCCGCCATCCTCGGCTATACGATGCCGGTATGGGCGCTGTTGAGCGGCCTGCTGTTCTTCGGCGACCGTCCGACGCGCGCGGCCTGGTTCGGCATCGGCTGCGCACTGGCCGGTGCCGTGCTGCTGATGTCGAGCGAATTCGCCACCCTTGCCGGCAATCCGCTGGGCAGCATCCTGGCGCTGATTGCCGCCGCTGCCTGGGGTTTCGGCACGGTCTTGCTGAAGCGCTCGTCGATCGTCATGCCGACCATCTCGCTGACGTTCTGGATGTTGAGCCTGGCCGCGATCGCGATGACCCTGGTGTCGGCCGTGTTCGAAAGCGCGCGCTGGCACCTGCCCGACCGCGCCACGCTGCTGGCCATGCTGTACAACGCGGCCATCATTTTCGGCTTTGCCCACACCGTCTGGTTCAAGCTGGCACGCACCTTGCCGCCGATCGCCTCCAGCCTGTCGGTCATGATGATTCCGGTGCTCGGCGTGTTTTCCGGCGCCTGGCTGCTGGGCGAAACGCCGCACTGGCCGGACTATGCGGCGATGGCGCTGATCCTGGTTGCAATGAGCACCGTGCTGTTGAAACCACGTAATCCCCCCATACATAAATGACAGTATTTCCAGACTAATATTTAACAAAGGAAAGCTCATGAAAACCTGGTTCAAATGGCTTGCCATCGCCTGGACCGTGTCGCTGCTCTCTGCCTGCGGCTATAACGAGTTCCAGTCCAAGGATGAAGCGGTCAAGGCGGCGTGGAGCGAAGTGGTGAACCAGTACAAGCGCCGCGCCGACCTGATCCCGAACTTGGTCAATACCGTCAAAGGCTACGCATCGCACGAGCGCGACACGCTGGAAGCGGTGACGCGGGCGCGCGCGGCCGCAACCAGCATCCAGGTCACGCCGGAAGTGCTGAACAATCCGGAAGCGTTCCGCAAGTTCCAGCAGGCGCAGGGCGAACTGTCGTCGGCCTTGTCACGCCTGATGGCGGTATCGGAAAACTATCCGAACCTGAAGGCCGACGCCAGTTTCCGCGACCTGCAGTCGCAGCTGGAAGGCACCGAAAACCGGATTACCGTCGCCCGCCAGCGCTACATCCAGGCGGTGCGCGAATACAACACGCTGGCGCGCAGCTTCCCGACCAACCTGACGGCGATGATGTTCCACTACGAAGTCAAGCCGTCGTTCATGGTGGAAGACGAAAAGGCGATCTCGAATGCGCCAGCGGTAAATTTCGGAAAATAGGCCTGTCATGACCACCCTGCGCATCCTGCTGGGCATGGCCCTGGCGCTGCTGCTGACGGCGGCAAGCGCGCAGGAGTTCGTGCCGGTGCCGCCCCTGAAGACGCGCGTGACCGACCAGGCCGGCATGCTCACTGCGCAGCAGCGCGATGCGCTGGAAAACGTGCTCAAGGAGTACGAAGAGCGCACCGGCAGCCAGATCGCGATCCTGGTGGTGAGCAAGACCGAACCGGAGGCGATCGAGCAGTACGGCATCCGCGTGTTCGACGAGTGGAAACTCGGGCGCAAGGGCGTCGATGACGGCGTGCTGCTGCTGGTCGCGAAAGACAATCCGCCCGCCCTGCGGCGGCTGCGCATCGAAGCCGGACGCGGTGTGCAAGGAGTGCTCACCGATGCGCAGTCCAAGCGCATCCTGCAGGATGTGATAGCACCGCACTTCCGCCAAAACGATTTCTATGGCGGCCTGGTCGCGGGCGTATCCGCCATCAGCGCCCTGCTCGACCAGGAAAAATATCCCGCCCCACAAGGCAAAAACGCCGCACAGGATGAGGAGTCGGATTCCTTCCCGCTGGCGCTGTTTTTCATCTTCATGATCCTGTTCCTGCTGCTGTCGCGGGGCCGCTCGCGCCGTTACATGCATCAGCGCGGCTGGGGCCGCGCCCCCGGCATCATCCTGGGCGGCGGCAGCGGCTATGGCGGCTTCGGAGGCTGGGGCGGCGGATCCGGCGGCTCGCCGGGCGGATTTTCCGGTGGCGGCGGCAGCGCTGACGGCGGTGGCGCATCGGGGGACTGGTAATGAAAATGCTATCGCGCCTGTGGCAGCACCTGAGCACGACCAGCGCGGCGGGCCGGCGCGCCTTCCCGCCTGCGACTCTGAAGGCGATCGATCAGACCATTGCCGACGGGGAAACCCGGCACCGCGCCGAGGTGCGCGTAATCGTGGAACCGGCGCTTAGCCTGCAGGCCGTGCTGCAGCATATGTCTTCGCGCGAACGCGCCCGTGAATTGTTCGCGCACTACCGCATCTGGGACACCGAAGAAAACTGCGGCGTGCTGGTGTACGTGAATCTAGCCGACCACAAGGTCGAGATCGTGGCCGACCGTGGCGTTGGCCGCGCCATTTCCGCGGCCGAGTGGCAGGCGGTGTGCCGCACGATGACGCACGGCTTTGCGCACGGCGTATTCCACGACAGCGTCGTCGCAGCGCTCGATCAGCTCAACCGGCTGCTGCAGGACCGCTATCCCGACGACGGCTCGCGCACCAACGAGCTGGCGAACAAGCCGGTGGTGCTCTGACGCAGTAGCAGGCCGCTAGGGTTTCGCATCCGCGGCCCTCAGCCGGGCAATACGCTCGGCATCGCTCGGATGCGAGCTGAGATAGTCGGCACGCCTGGTGCCTGGAGCAGGCTTGTGCGGACGGCGGCCGACGTCGGGCTGTTCCTCCTCGCCCTCGCCCTCGTCCTCATCTTCATCGTCGTCTTGCTGCGCGCTCGACTGACGGGCATCGGCAGGCTGTGCGCGTTCCCGCTCGTCCGCCATTTTTTCGAACAGGTGCGCCATCGGCGACAACGGCACGCCATTCGCGTGCATCATGTCGATCGCATACTGGTCCGATTCGCGCTCGAAATCGCGCGAGTACTTTTGATCGAGCAAGAACGTCGGCATCGTCGCCAACGCGCTGGACACGTCGCCGATCACCAGGTTGACCGCCATGCCGACGCCGACCGCCTGCAGCAGCCGGCGCAGCGAGTGACGCCGCTGCACGTGGCCGAGTTCATGGCCGAGCACGCCCATGACGGCGGCATCGTCCTGCGCCAGCGTGACCAGTTGATCGGTCAGCACGATCACCCCGTTTGGCAGGGCGAAGGCATTCGGGCCGACCTTGCTGTATCGGAATTCAAGCCGGTATGGCGTCTTTTCCCCGCGCGGCTGGCGCAACGCCGCAAACATCTTGCGCAAGCGCTCCTGTTCCGCCTCGTCCAGCCGGGACGCTTCCATGTAGACGTTGTCGATCACCCGCCACTCGCCGTCGCCGATCTTCTTTTCGATCGAGGCGGGCAAATGCTGCGCGACCGTGTCGGCCGCCCACGGCAATCCCCACTGGTAGCCGGCGACCAGCACCGCCAGAAGCGACACCAGCGACAGCAGCGACAGCGGCCAGTTGCGCTGCCATGCCACTACGCGCGGCTCGCGGTAACCGTTCTTGCGCAACAGCCGGTCCAGGCCGGGATCGCTGCTTTCGACAAAGCCGCCGCCGGGCAGCCGCAAAATGCGCGGTGCATGTTCCAGCGGCTCGGAAACGTCGATCTTGGACAGCCGCACCGAGCGCCGCACCTCGGGCCCGATGATGGCGACGATCCGTTTGTGGATCAGCAGTTCGACCGGCTGCCGGCGCGAACTCTGTCCGTCGAAATAGGTGGCGTTGATCATAAGGCGATGTCGATGTCGAACAGGTCGCCGGCTTCCTGCCCGATGGCGCCGGCATTATCCACCGTCTGGTCAGACAGGAAATCCTCCAGGCTGCCAGAGGGAACCAGTGCCATGCTCTCGATCCGGTAGCGGGCCAGGCGCACCACGGCGAACGGCTTGTACAGGCCGAAGGTCAGGGTGATCAGCATGAGGTTGCTGGCGTGTATCCACAACAGCTTGCGTGCACTGACCTTGCTCTCGAAACGGTGTTCGCCGAGTTCGGTGTGGTTCCATACCAGGTTCTGGATGCGGCTCTCCAGATAGGTACGCACGAACAGGTAGAACGCATAGGCGCTCATCAAGCCGTACAGCAGCTGGAACAGCCAGCCGAAGATCGTGTCGAGCAGGATCTTGTACAGGTCCATGGTGAGGAAGGCGAACACGGCAGCCGGCACCGACCCGAGGAAAAAGAACCCGACCGCCTTGCCATAGATCTTGAAGAAATCGGTCGGGCGCGCGTGGAAAAAGAACGGCGCCTGGCCGAAATCGGTATTGTCGTGCTGGTAGCGCTTGAGCAGGTAATGCGTCAGTGGCACGGTCGCGCCCAGCGCCAGTAGCGGCAGCAGTCCGACGACCAGCAGCGTGCCGAGGCCGGGATTGCGCGAGAACGAGGTGACCAGGCTCCACACGAACACGCCGATAATGGCCAGCACGATCGGAAACAGGATCAGCATGCGGTAGGCCTGCGCGACGGTACCGCGAAAATGGAAGCGCAGCCCGCGATAGCTGGAATTGGCCATCTTGAAGCGGAACGCGCGCGCCAGCAGCCAGGGCATGACGGCTGCCAGGACCAGCACCACCAGCAGCGCGACCGGCTTGGCAACATCGAATGAAATCTTGTATGCGGCCAGCAGCACCAGCGCCAGGATGCGCCCCTTCAGGATCGCCTTCGGGTTGCCGTGGTAGTCGAAAATGGAACTGTCGAGGCGGGTATTGCGATAGAAGTACTGCAGGCGCCTGACCTTGGCCCAGGCGGAATACACACCCAGGGTCAGGATCGTCAGCAGAAGATTGACGACCCAGATGCGGAAGTACTCGGAACCGCTGCCGGTAAAGCTGAACCGCAAGGCCTCGTCCTGCTCCGTGCCAGCCCGGGCCGCGTCACCTCGCGCGGCTGCAGCTGGCGGCCGCAGCGTCGGCTCCGCCCGTCCCGCCGGCGTGCTGCGGGCATAGGCATCGATGGTCGCTTCCGCCATTGATTCCCCCTGTGTGCATTATGGTTATTTGCGGTGCCGGCGCTCGTTTTGTTGTCTTGCCGGGCGGCACATTGTAATCATAATGACCGGAGGGAAACATCACATATTCATGTCTTTGGAGGCATTCATCTATCCATGCTCGTACACCCATTGCAGCAGCATGTCCTGCACCTCCGGACCGCGCATGGCATTCGGATGGTTGATGATGCATACCACCGCGTAGCGCTTGCCGGAGGCAGCCAGCACGTAACCGGCGACGGCCCGCACATCGGTAAGCATGCCGGTCTTGATGTGCGCGTGGCCGGCGACGCCTTGCGCATTGAGTCGCTGGCGCATGGTGCCGTCGTAGCCGACCAGCGGCATCGATGCGATAAATTCCGGCATGGTCGGCGCCTGAAATGCGGCGCCCAGCAAGTTACCCATGGTTGCGGCCGAAATGCGCTCGGAGCGCGACAAACCGGAGCCGTTCTCGATGATGAGTTCGGGCGCGGCGATGCCCTTGCGTGCCATCCAGGTCTTGACGACGGCTGCGCCGCGTTCCTGGCTGGCAGGCAGGTTCAGCTGATGGCTGGCGATGGTCAGCAGCACCTGGCGCGCCATGACATTGTTGCTGTATTTATTGATGTCGCGGATGATCTCCGACAGCGGCGCCGACTCCCACTGCGCGACCAGACGCGCCGACGGCGGCACGTAGCCATCGCGCACCTCGCCCGTGAACGTGCCGCCAAGTTCGGCCCAGAGACGGCGGAACACGAGATTGAAATACTCCGTATGCGTCATCTGGTACGGATGCACATACAGGGTGCGCTCGCCGCACGAGGCTGGATATTCGCCCAGGAAGCGCGCGCCCCGGGCATCGATGACCGGCTGCAGCCTGAGGCGCCAGTCGCCGCACGCGCCATTCGTCAGCCGGGGCGCGACGAGCGGGAACGCATCGACCGGCGGGTCGACCGATACCGCGACCGCTCGGTTTGATTCGACCGGTGCGAAGCGAAAAGTCATCGCCTTGAAGTTGAGCAGCAATGCATCGGGGCCGACGTTGTACGGTTTTAAGGGATCGGCGTCGAATGCCGCCGGGTCGTAGACAATCGGCTCGAACACGCTGCGGTCCAGCAATAGGTTGCCATGGATTTCGCGGATGCCGCGCGCGCGTATCCGGCGCAGGAACAACCAGAAGTTTTCCATCACCAGCTTCGGGTCGCCGCTGCCCTTGATGATCAGGTCGCCATGCAGCACGTCGCCAGACTGCGCGCCATCGGCGAAGGCCAGGGTTTTCCAGGTAAAGGTCGGGCCAAGCAATTCCAGCGCTGCATCGCTGGTGACGAGCTTCATGGTCGACGCCGGGCTGAAGGAGGCGCTGGCATTGGATGCAATGAGCGCCGGGCCATTGGGGCCATTACCGACTTCGCGCACATAGATCCCGGCGGCGGTAATGGGAATTTCGGCGCGCTTGAAGGCATCAGCCAGCGGAACAGGCAACTCCTGCGCCGTTGTACAAGCGGCAAGCATGCACAGGGCGAATAAGAGACATGCTGCTTGGAGTCTTTCCAGAATTCGCATACGATGATTAATATGTCACACGCAATTTAATTGATTATCCCACGCCGACTCCAGAAATCCATGTCCAAATCCTCCATAACCGACCCGTTGGCGCTGGATAACCAGTTCTGCTTCGCACTGTATTCCGCGTCGCTGGCGATGACAAAAACCTACAAGCCGTTTCTCGACAAGCTCGGCCTTACCTATCCGCAATACCTGGTGATGCTGGTTTTGTGGCAGCAGGACGATGTCCTGGTGAAGTCGATCGGCGAAAAGCTGTTCCTCGATTCCGGCACGCTCACGCCGCTGCTCAAGCGACTGGAAGCCTCCTCGCTGATTGCGCGCACGCGCGACGAAGCCGACGAACGCCAGGTCAGAATCACGCTGACCAAGGAAGGCCGCGCCCTCAAGAAGAAAGCGCAATCCATTCCGCACCAAGTGCTATGCGCCAGCGGCCAGCCGCTCGAGGCGCTGGAAAACCTGCGCGCGCAGCTGTCGGCCATCCGCAACGACCTCACCCGCAGCAACGGCAACTGAGCGCCATCCAGCTCATTCCTTTCGCCCGCTAGTTAAATTGCACACAATTTAATTGCGTGATATATTTAATCCGGAAGCACATCATCCGCCCACATCCAAAGGAGAACACCATGCAGATCCTGTACAAGGCACAAGCAACCGCAACCGGCGGCCGTGAAGGCCGCGCCGTCAGCAGCGACAACAAGCTCGACGCCAAACTGAGCACGCCGAAAGAACTTGGCGGCCCGGGCGGCGAAGGCACCAATCCTGAGCAATTGTTCGCTGCCGGCTATTCCGCGTGCTTCCTGTCCGCGCTCAAGTTCGTCGCGATGCATGCCAAGGTTGCACTGCCGGCCGATGCAACCGTCACCGCCGACATTGGCATCGGTCCGAACGGCAATGGCGGCTTCGGCCTTTCCGCTGACCTTCGCGTGAGCATTCCCGGCCTGGATCACGAAGCGGCTCAGTCCCTGGTCAACAAGGCGCACGAAGTCTGCCCCTACTCGAATGCAACGCGCGGCAATATCAATGTCGGCGTAGCGCTGGTCTGATCACCAGCGGCAATCGACGAAGAGGCCTCCGGATGAAAACGGAGGCCTTTTTGTTTGGCGTGCGCCATGCGTAGGCATGAAGCCCATCCTGCATCGACAGAACAACCGCTCTAGAATGGTCGGATCACTTCGTTGACTTCGACAGGACGCCACGATGTCTGCCACTTGCCCGTTCCACCTCGCCTTCCCGGTCCATGACCTGGCCGCCGCGCGCGGCTTTTACCGCGATGTGCTCGGCTGCACCGAAGGCCGCAGCTCCAATGAATGGATCGACTTCGATTTTTACGGCCACCAGATCGTCGCCCACCTGGCGCCCGAGGTGCCCCGCCCTGCGGCTGGAAACTCGGTCGATGGCAAGCATGTTCCGGTGCCGCATTTCGGTGCCGTGCTGCCTATGCAGCAATGGCAGGAGCTGGCCGAGCGCCTGCGCCAACGCGGTGTCGCCTTCGTCATCGAGCCCCACATCCGATTCCAAGGCCAAGTCGGAGAGCAGGCGACCATGTTCTTCTATGATCCAAGCAACAATGCTTTCGAAATCAAGGGTTTCGCCGACCTGAGCCAGCTCTTCGCGAAATAAGTTTTCGCGCACGCCCCGTGCCTTTCAGTCGCCCGGCACGCCTGCACATGCGCGGCTCTCCGCCGGGTCCTTGCATCGCCGACAAGGTTTGCCGATGCCAGATTTGTTAGAGCAAAGACAATCGTTTCGCTCCTTGTCTTGAAAAAAACCTACCCCGCCCATATACTTAGCACTCGTTAGGGGAGAGTGCTAACAACTTCCCTGGCTTTCCGAATTTCTCATCCGCGGCCCTGCCGCAATAAACATAACTTATTGATTATTAAGGAGTTTGTATGAACCTTCGTCCATTGCACGATCGCGTCATCGTCAAGCGCCTCGACCAGGAAACCAAAACTGCGTCCGGCATCGTTCTCCCGGAGGCAGCTGCGGAAAAGCCGGATCAAGGCAAAGTGCTCGCCGTCGGTAACGGCAAGATCCTGGAAGATGGCAAAGTCCGCGCGCTGGACGTGAAAGTCGGCGACGTCGTGCTGTTCGGCAAATATTCTGGCCAGACCGTCAAGGTCGAAGGCGAAGAAGTGCTGGTGATGCGCGAAGAAGACATCATGGCAATCGTCCAGAAGTAATACAGATAGACCTATTTAATAAATAAGGAGTTTCGAACATGGCAGCTAAAGAAGTCGTATTCGGCGATGCCGCTCGTGCCAAGATGGTCGAAGGCGTCAACATTCTCGCCAACGCCGTTAAAGTCACCCTCGGCCCGAAAGGCCGCAACGTTGTGCTGGAGCGTTCCTTCGGCGCCCCGACCGTCACTAAGGACGGCGTTTCGGTCGCTAAAGAGATCGAACTGAAAGACAAGCTGATGAACATGGGCGCGCAGATGGTCAAGGAAGTTGCTTCCAAGACCTCTGACAACGCCGGTGACGGTACCACCACCGCAACCGTGCTGGCCCAGGCAATCGTGCGCGAAGGCATGAAGTACGTTGCCGCCGGCATGAACCCGATGGATCTGAAGCGCGGCATCGACAAGGCAGTGCACACCACCGTCGACGAACTGAAGAAGATCGCCAAGCCCTGCACCACGTCCAAGGAAATCGCCCAAGTCGGCGCGATCTCCGCGAACTCCGACGCTTCCATCGGCGAGCGCATCGCTGAAGCAATGGAAAAGGTTGGCAAGGAAGGCGTGATCACCGTGGAAGACGGCAAGTCCCTGAACGACGAACTCGAAATCGTCGAAGGCATGCAGTTCGACCGCGGCTACCTGTCCCCGTACTTCATCAACAACCCGGACAAGCAAGTTGCCATTCTGGAGAACCCGTTCGTCCTGCTGTTCGACAAGAAGATTTCGAACATCCGCGACCTGCTGCCGGTACTGGAACAAGTTGCCAAGGCAAGCCGTCCGCTCCTGATCATCGCTGAAGACATCGAAGGCGAAGCACTGGCAACCCTGGTGGTCAACAACATCCGCGGCATCCTGAAGACTTGCGCAGTGAAGGCTCCGGGCTTCGGCGACCGTCGCAAGGCCATGCTGGAAGACATCGCCATCCTGACCGGCGGCCAAGTCATCGCTGAAGAAGTCGGCCTGACCCTCGACAAGGCAACCCTGAACGACCTGGGCCAAGCCAAGCGCATCGAAATCGGCAAGGAAAACACCACCCTCATCGACGGCGCAGGCCAGGCTGCTGCGATCGAAGCACGCGTCAAGCAAATCCGCGTGCAGATCGAAGAAGCGACTTCCGACTACGACCGCGAGAAGCTGCAAGAGCGCGTTGCCAAGCTGGCAGGCGGCGTTGCAGTGATCAAGGTTGGCGCTGCAACCGAAGTCGAAATGAAAGAGAAGAAGGCACGTGTCGAAGACGCGCTGCACGCAACCCGTGCCGCCGTTGAAGAAGGCATCGTTCCTGGCGGCGGCGTGGCCCTGCTGCGCGCTCGCGCCAACGTTCAGAGCCTGAAGGGCGACAACCCCGATCAAGATGCTGGCATCAAGATCGTTCTGCGCGCCATGGAAGAGCCTCTGCGCATGATCGTCACCAACGCCGGCGAAGAAGCTTCCGTCGTCGTTAACAAGGTTATCGAAGGCAAGGGTAACTTCGGTTACAACGCTGCCAACGGCACCTACGGCGACATGGTCGAAATGGGCGTGCTGGATCCGGCCAAGGTCACCCGTTCGGCTCTGCAAAACGCAGCGTCGATCGCCGGCCTGATGCTGACCACCGACTGCACCGTTGCCGAGCTGGTCGAAGACAAGCCGGCTGCTCCGATGGGCGGCATGGGCGGCATGGGCGGCATGGGTGGCATGGAAGGCATGATGTAATTTGCCTTTCGCGGTTCCCCGCCATGAAAAAGCCCGCTTCGGCGGGCTTTTTCTTTTCCTGCTTGCCGGCATCTGCCGCCGCTGCAGATAGTGTGATGGGATGTCAAAGGCATGACGACTTGCCTAGAAGCAACAAAAGCGCTAGAGTCGTCAATGCTTGATCAATCACTTTTCGGGAGACAGCAATGAAGAAGATTTTCACGTTTTTTATCGGCGCATGCCTGAGCATTGGCCTCATGGCAACTTCGAACGCGGCGGATAAAGGGACCAAAGAGGAAGCCAAGGCACTCGCCCAAAAGGCCATTGCCTATTACAAGACGCATGGAAAGGACAAGACCTTTGCCGAGGTCAGCAACAAATCGGGACAATTCGTAGACCGCGACATGTATGTGTACATTCTCGATGCTAACGGCATGATGATGGCGCATGGCGCCAACGAAAAGCTTATCGGGAAAGACCTGACGAACTTAAAAGATGCCGATGGGAAGCTTTTTGCGCAAGAGCTTATCGCGCTTACGAAAGCCAAAAAGAGCGGCTGGGTCGACTATAAATGGCCCAATCCCGTCACAAAACAAATCGAATCAAAAACGACGTATCTGGAGCCGGCCGATGGCTACGGATTTGCTGTCGGCGTCTACAAATAATAATGCACACATGCCGCCGCGCAGGCGGCATGGCAACGCTGCCATCCTCGTCAGGCACTCGTTGACCGGCCGGTTAACGAGCGTGCCTTCGGGACAGTCGGTTATGCCTTCCAGCTGGGCACACGCTTTTCGATAAACGCCTGCACACCTTCCAGCGCCGCCTCGTCCATCATGTTGCATGCCATGGTTTGCCCGGCGAGCTGATAGGCGGCCTCCACGCCCATCTCCAACTGCTTGTAGAACAGCTGCTTGCCCATCGCCACCGCGACCGCAGGCTTGGCAAGAATGCTCGACGCCAGCCGGCCAACTTCGGCATCAAGCTCCTCCACAGGCACGACCCGGTTCACCAAGCCACGCTCGCGCGCCGTATCCGCATCGATGAATTCACCGGTCAACAGCATTTCCATCGCCTGCTTGCGTGACACGTTACGCGACAGGCCAACGGAAGGCGTGGCACAAAACAAGCCATAATTCACGCCGGATACGGCAAACTTCGCATCGCGCGCCGCCACGGCCAAGTCGCACATTGCCACCAGCTGGCAACCGGCTGCCGTCGCAATGCCCTGCACGCGCGCGATCACCGGCTGCGGCATGTGCTGAATCGTCAGCATCATCTTGCTGCACTGATTGAACAGTTTTCTGTAATACGCATGCGAAGGCTGGGCGCGCATCTGCTTCAGGTCGTGCCCGGCGCAAAACGCCTTGCCGGCAGCTGCCAGCACCACGACGCGCACGCTGTCGTCGGCCTTGATGGCGTCGAGTTCGGACTGCAATGCCACCAGCATTTCTTCCGACAACGGATTGAACTTGTCGCCGCGGTTGAGCGTGAGCGTGGCCACGCCTGCGGCGCGCGAAGACAGCACGTAAGGCGGCTCAGCGGTCGTCATCTTCCCCCTCCTCCGGTTGTTCGCCCAGGCTGGGCGGCGGCTGGTAAGTCGCCAGCAACTGTTCCCGGCTGCCCGGCGTTTCCAGGCTGATGCGGCCCAAGGCGCCGCTGCGGTAATCCTGCAGCAACGTATGCGCCGCCTTTTCAAAATCCAGATCACCGCCCTTGAGGCGGAATGCACGACGCTTTGCGATACCTTCAATCACAGAAACGCCGTCGATCCCTTCAGTCGGAAACGCGTAGCGCGCAGTCAGCAGTTGCGGATAGCGAACAAGCAGCAAGTCCGCGAGAAAGGTCGCGACCTCTTCCTCGATGACGGCATTGACGCCGACCGCATGGCTGGCGGCCAGCATCAGGCCATCGGTGGGATGCTCGATCTTCGGCCAAAGCATGCCGGGCGTGTCGACCAGCACCATGTTATTGCCGAGATAAAGGCGCTGCTGCGTCTTGGTCACTGCCGGCTCGTCACCGACGGCGGCCACGCGTTTCTTGAGCAAGGCATTCATCAATGTCGATTTGCCGACATTCGGAATACCCATGATCATCATGCGCAAGGGCTTGAGCGCGGTGCCGCGATGCGGTGCCAGCTTCATGGCGAGCTGCGGTACCTTGGCAACGTCGGCCGGCTTCTTGCAGCTCAGCGCGACTGCGGTCATACCTTTCTGTGCGTTGTAAAACTCGATCCACGCCTTGGTGGCGGCCGGGTCGGCCAGGTCGGCCTTGTTGAGAATTTTCAGGCAGGGGCGCTGGCGAAATTTGCGCAACTGCTCAATCATCGGATTGGTGCTGGCCTGCGGCAGGCGCGCATCGACCACTTCGATGACCAGGTCGGTCTTTTCCATGGACTCCGCCGCTTTCTTGCGGGCGGCGTTCATGTGACCGGGGAACCATTGTATGGACATGCGGGAATTTCTTGGGAAGGGGCAATTCGCTATTTTACCCGCTGACTGCCCGTCAATCGACTCCAGCCAATACCCTCAAGTGCGCAACGACGCTGCGCCCGAGGGCCGACAGGGCGTATCCGCCTTCCAGGCAGCTGACGATCCGCCCTTGCGCATGCTCCTGCGCAACCGCCATCACTTGGTGCGTGATCCATGCATAGTCCGCTTCCACCAGGCCCATCTGGCCGAGGTCGTCTTCGCGATGGGCATCGAAGCCGGCCGAGATAAAAATCATCTCGGGCCGATGCTTGTGCAGCGCGGGCAGCCATTGCTCACTGATCAACTGGCGCACCACCTCGCCGGTGGTGTAAGCCGGAACCGGCACATTCACCATATTGTCGGCCGGACGCAATTCGCTGTATGGATAAAATGGATGCTGGAAGAAACTCACCATCAGCACGCGCGGATCGTTGCGAAAAATCTCTTCGCTGCCGTTACCATGATGAACATCGAAATCGACAATTGCCACGCGTTTCAGGCCGCGCACCTCCATCGCATGCTTGGCGGCGATCGCAACGTTACCAAACAGGCAAAATCCCATCGCTTCTCCCGGCAGCGCATGGTGCCCCGGGGGGCGGATGGCGCAAAACGCGTTTTCGATTTCGCCCGCGATCACCGCATCGGTTGCCGCCACCGCCGCGCCCGCCGCCCTGAGCGCAGCCTTCCAGCTATGCGTATTCAGTATGGTGTCCGGGTCCAGCGGATAATATTCGGATGCGCCCAGCGACGCGGCACTGTCGCGCACACGAGCGATCGCCGCCGGCGTATGGACGCGTTCAATATCGGCAAGATCGACCACCGGCGCTTCGCGGTGCTCCAGCAGGATGCCGATCTGGCTGGCGATCAGCTGGTCTTCGATCGCCTGCAGGCGATCGGGACATTCCGGATGCCAGTGCCCCATTTCATGGCGCTTGCAATCGGGATGGGTGTAAATGGCGGTGGTCATGGAACGATGTACCGTGATGTTCTCGAATAGAATCTGAGGTTCGTTCCGCGTCCTGCGACGCGGAAGACGGGATGTGTTAATAGTGTAGTCAAGAAAATGATGTAATACAGGTATACCTTAATTTGCAGCGTTTGCGCGCGCTCAATCAGGAATAAGAAGACTGTTCGTCCATTCCACTCACTCCGGAAAATTCATGTTCGCCAAAGTCCACGCCGTTGCCCAGCAAGTCAGCCAGATCGTCGTCGGAAAGGAACTGCAGATCCGCCAGTCGCTGGTTTGCCTGCTGGCTGGCGGCCACTTGCTGATCGAGGACGTGCCGGGCGTGGGCAAAACCACCCTCGCGCATGCGCTCGCGATCTCGCTCGGGCTGAAGTTCAACCGGCTGCAATTCACCAGCGACCTGTTGCCGGCGGACGTGATCGGCGTCTCGATTTTCGACCGGGAGAAAAACGGCTTTGTGTTCCACCCCGGCCCGGTCTTCACCCAAGTGCTGCTGGCCGACGAGATCAATCGCGCCACACCCAAGACCCAGTCCGCGCTGCTGGAAGCAATGGAAGAGCGGCAAGTCACGGCCGATGGCGTCACCCGCGAATTGCCGCGACCGTATTTCGTGATCGCAACGCAGAACCCGACGCATCAGATCGGCACTTTCCAGTTGCCGGAATCGCAGCTCGACCGCTTCCTGATGTGCCTGTCGCTCGGCTACCCGGATGCCGCCGCCGAACGCGCCTTGCTGATGGGCGAAGACCGGCGCACGATGCTCAAGTCGCTGCCGACCGCCATGCATCCGGAAGAACTGCTGGCGGCGCAGGCCGCGTTGAAGGAGATCCACGCTTCGCCGGCGCTGATCGACTACATCCAGGCGCTGGCGCAGGCCTCGCGCCGCAGCGGCTTGTTTGCCGAAGGACTGAGTCCGCGCGCGACCATTGCGCTGCTGTACGCAGCGCGTGCCTGGGCCGCGCTGGAAGGCCGCAACCATGTCATTCCGGAAGACGTGCAGGCGGTGCTGGTGCCTGTTGCAGCGCATCGCCTGCGCCCGCTGAAAGCCGGGGGCAGCACCGCGCTGGGGAGCCGCGACCTGGTGCTGCAGCTGATGAAATCGGTTCCGGTATAGATGATGCTCAGCGCGCTGGAACACAGCCTTCGCAAACGCGCCAGCAAGTGGCTGTTCCGCTTGCGCGGCGCCGAGCCGGGCGAGGTTTTCCTGAAACAGCGGCGCGTATTCATCATGCCGACCCACCCGGGCATGATCTTTTGCGTGATGCTGCTCGCACTGTTCATCGCCTCGGTCAATTACAACCTGAGCCTGGGCTTTGGGTTCACCTTCCTGGTTGCCGGATGCGCGCTGGTCGATATGTACCTGACCTTCCGCAATCTGGCGCACCTGCACCTGATAGCGGGACGCGCCAAGCCGGTGTTCGCCGGCGAACATGCCCAGTTTGAACTGCACCTGATCAACCGCTGCAACTACGACCGCTATGCGATCTGGCTCGACTTTGCGGCCGACGACCGGCCGGAACTGGCGCAGGCAGCGGACATCGCTGCCCATGCCTCACGCGCCGTCGTCCTGGCTACGCCGGCACGCGTGCGCGGCTGGCTGCCGGCCCCGCGCGTGCGCCTGCAGACCCGTTTCCCGCTCGGCTTGCTGCGCGCCTGGAGCTACTGGCAGCCCGACGCGCAAGCCCTGGTCTATCCGCGCCCGGAAGACGACGCGCCGCCACTGCCGCAAGCCGGCGTGGAAAACGGTAGCGGCCCGGCGGCGGCCGGCCAGGATGATTTTGCCGGGATTCGCGGCTATCAGGCAGGCGACTCGCCGCAGCGATTGGCATGGCGCCACATCGCAAAGGTCGATATCACGCTTGGCGGCCCGCTCGTCACCAAGCATTTCGAAGGCGGCACCGCGACCGAAATCGTGATCGATTTCTCTGCCCTGCCGCGCGGCCTTGACCTCGAAACCCGGCTGTCGCGCATGACGCGCTGGGTCATCGAGGCCGAAGCGCGCGGCCTACCTTACGCGTTTCGGCTGGGTGACGTCAGTTTTCCCGCCGCCCTCGGCCCGGCACACCAGGATGCCTGCCTGTGCGCGTTGGCGTTGTTTCAAACGGCTTGAGCGGCATGCGCCCCGTGCCCGCTTTCCAATCGCTGCGGCAGCGCGCCTCGCGCCCCTTATCACGCCCGCTGTCACGGGACAAGGCCGACACGCTGTTGCTGCTGTTTTCCTGCGGCCTGGTGCTGCTGCTGCACGTCGGCCATTTGCCGGCATGGGTCTTTCCATCCTGTGCCGCCATCCTGTCATGGCGCGGCTGGATCACATTCCGCGGCAACCGCATGCCGCCGCGCTGGATGTTGCTGGCGGTCGCGCTGCTGGCCATGGGCGGCGTGTTTGCCAGTTACCGCACCTGGTTCGGGCGCGATGCGGGCGTGGCGATGCTGGCGCTGCTGCTCACGCTGAAGCTGCTCGAAATGCACGCCAAGCGCGACCTGTTCGTGGCGCTGTTCCTGAGCTTTTTCCTGATCCTGGCCGGCTATTTCTATTCGCAATCGATCGGCACCGCGCTGGTGACCATCATCGCGGTGATGGCGATCCTGACCACGCAATTGTCTTTCCAATACACCGGCACGGTGCCACCGCTTGCGCAGCGCCTGCGCCTGGGCGCGAAAATCCTGCTGCTGTCTGCGCCGCTGATGCTGGCGTTGTTCGTGCTATTCCCGCGCATTCAGGGGCCGTTATGGGGCATGCCGGACGATGCGCAAGCGGGCCGCAGCGGCCTGTCCGACACCATGTCGCCAGGGAATATCGCCCGGCTCGCGCTGTCGGACGAGATTGCGTTCCGCGTCAGGTTCTTCGATCCGGTACCGGCGAAATCGCAGCTGTACTGGCGCGGCATCGTGCTCGGCAGGTATGACGGACGCACCTGGTCGCCGCCTGTGCGCCCTGTTGCCGGCCAGGTCATCATCAATACGCGAGGCGCACCGACCCGCTATCAGGTGACGCTGGAGCCGCATGGCCGACGCTGGCTGTTCGCACTGGAAGTGCCGCGCGCCCTGCCTGTCCTTGCTGGCAATCCCGCCTTCGTGACGCCCGACTTGCAACTTTTGTCATCGCAGGCGATTAACGAAAGGGTGCGCTACGATGCGACGTCGTTTGTCGATTTCGACCTGCAACCGAATGCCCCGCCTGCGGTCTTACCGCAGTGGCTGGAGCTGCCGCCCGGCTTCAATCCGCGCACGCAGGCGTTCGCCGCGCGCCTGCGTAGTCAAGCCAACAACAATGAAGACGTCATACATGCCGCGCTGCGCTTCTTCCGCGACCAAGGTTTTCGCTATACGCTGGAACCGCCACCGCTGGGCAGGCATGCCGTCGATGAATTCCTGTTCTCGACCCGGGCCGGATTCTGCGAACACTATTCTGGAGCCTTCGTCGTACTCATGCGCGCATCGGGCATTCCGGCGCGCGTGGTGACCGGCTATCAGGGCGGCGAAATCAATCCGGCCGACGGCTTTTTGACGGTGCGCCAGTCGGACGCGCATGCGTGGGCGGAAGTCTGGCTCGACAGGCGCGGCTGGGTGCGCGTCGATCCGACCGCCGCAGTCTCCCCAGGGCGGGTCGAACAGAACCTCGCCAGCGTCATCCCGCGCCGCGCGTTCGGCGGCCTGATCACGCTGGACGGCAGCCGCAGCGCGTGGATCGCGCAACTGCAGCGGCTGCGCCAGAACTGGGAAGCGGTCACCAATGCATGGAACCAGTGGGTGCTGAACTACACGCCGGAAAAACAAAGGAATTTTTTCAGGGCGCTCGGCTTCGACAAGGTCGATTGGCGTACCATGGCGATCGTCATGCTGGCAGTCGGCGCCGCCGTGATGGCGTCCATCCTGCTGCCGTTGCTGGCGGGCCGGCCAAAGCGCGATCCGATCGACGCGATCTACCAGTCGTTATGCAGGCGAATGGCGAACCTGGGCTTCCCGCGCGCACCGCATGAAGGGCCACGCGCTTACGGCGCGCGACTGACCGCACCTGACGCGCCGCTGCCTGCGGCAACGAAAGCGGCGATCGGGCGCTTTCTGGCGCTGTATGAAACGGTCCGGTATGGCGCGCCGGAGAAAGCACCGCTATCCTACCTCTCTCAATTGAAAACCCTGTTAGCTGAATGTCGATGATTTTTTTGAAGCACGCCAGCCGTTGCGCAGTTCTCTCCTCGCTGCTGGCCGCAGTTGCAGTGCACGCCAATCCGCATCCCAAGCAAGCCGCCGGCAAGCTCCCTGCCAAATCCGCAGCCAAGGCCGCGATCCGCAAGGTCGCTGCCGCGCCCGATGACCTTGGCGAATTCGCCAACTTCACGCAATGGAAGGAAGTGTCGGAGTTCATCGACCAGATGATCGACCAGCATGGATTCGAGCGCGCCGAACTGGAAGCAATTTTCCGCAAGGCGCGCTATGTCGACACCACCATTCAGCTGATCAAGCCGGCGCCGCCGGGACGTCCCAAGAACTGGCACGCGTATCGCGAGCGCTTCGTCGAACCGGTGCGCATCAACGCCGGCGTCGCCTTCTGGAACGCCAATGCCGAGGCACTGGCGCGCGCCGAAGAGCAATACGGCGTTCCGGCCGAAATCATCGTCGGCATCATCGGCGTCGAAACGATCTATGGCCGCAATACCGGCAACTTCCGCGTGCTCGACGCACTGACCACGCTGTCCTTCGATTATCCCGATACGCCGAATCGCGTATCGCGCATGAAATTCTTCCGCGGTGAACTGGAAAACACGCTGCTGTTTGCGCGCGAGTCGGGAATCGATCCATTCACCCTGCTGGGCTCGTACGCCGGCGCGATCGGCTGGCCGCAGTTCATGCCGGGCAGCATACGCAAGTACGCCGTGGATTTCGACGGCGACGGGAGGATCGATTTGCGTAATTCGCCTGTCGACGCCATCGGCAGCGTCGCGCACTTCCTGGCAGAACACGGCTGGCAGCGCGGCGAGCCGATCGTATTCCCGGCCTCCGTCTCGAATGCGGAAAGCGGCCGCTCATGGGACATCTTCATCGGGCAGGGGTTGGAAGCCAAGTTCAAGCTCGACGAGCTGAAGGCGTCCGGCGTGGCGCCGGGTGTCGAGCCGCCGGCCGATATGCAGTTCGGCTTAGTCGACCTGCAAAACGGCGGCGAGCCGACCGAATACTGGCTCGGCTCGGCCAATTTCTTCGCCATCACGCGGTACAACCGCAGCTTCTTCTACGCGATGTCGGTGGTCGACCTGGGTCGCGCAGTACGCAACGCGCGCGGAAGTTAGCACAGACCGTGTGTGTTCACCCATAAGTTGGGATTTTTAACGCATAAAGTGGGATTCGACACCCCATAAGATGGGATTTACAACCTCATAAGATGGGATTTACAACCTCATAAGGTGGGACTAAACAACCGCATAAGATGGGATATTCTTATCATTGCATGATCGAGGGGCCTATCTGGGCCTTTTTTGGTGCTCAGCCTCATGTCGTAGATGGACCAATCCTTTAAAATTACTGTCTACCAAGAAATAAATGCATTTTTAGATAGTGCATCGCCCGGTGAGTCATTTCCTGCGGGAATCTTTGGCGTATTTCTGGCTACCAACAGTTGCAGATATGCCACATACCCTACCCGATACTCGATTCCGCTACGGGAATCGTAATACCGCCAAGTAGGTAGGGTCTAGAAGGTTGAAAGGCGACTTCCGGTTAGCCCTTACGACGCAGAGTGAACTGCCGTGGACGAGGGAAACCCGCGAAGCTACTGGGACTGCCGAAACCTGTGCTCCAGGACCTTAAACGCACAGGGTATTTTCTCGGCCCCCAAACGCCGTCTATCGCCACCGGCTACACTGAACAAGAAGTCTGCAATTTTTCAGAGCGTCTGCTGCAGCGGACGCTACTGGTCGAAGATATCGCTCCCTCTTCGCCCAATGCCATGGCCTTCACGGACATCATGCGCCACCTGAAGTTCGGATCCGACCGGAGCAAGGCACAGTTTGTGAAGGACTACCTTGACGGAAAAATTAAGGCGCTTGGAAGATGGGGCGATTCAATCGACAGTATTTTCTTTAGCCTTCAAGAGGCGCACGATTTCGCTTGGCGATGCCGTCTGAACGCCTCACGCCAGGACTACTGCTCTCTTGCCGATGCCGCACGATTAATCGGTTGTGATGCGAAGGCTGTTCCGGGTCTTGTTAAGGTTGGATTATTGCGGTCGAAGCCAAAGCAAAAGACGTACATCTGCCGAAAATCTATCTGTGAGTTTTCCGAAAGCTGGGTTGCTCTTTGTAGCATTGCGCAGTCAGTTTCGACAACATCCAAGCGCTTGGAGAAGCTGGCGGATCAGGCAAACATTGAGCGCTTAGTCATTGCGCCCGTCTATCAAAACGCGGAGCCGTCATCATTCATCAGGAAGGAGGACCAAGACCGTCTGCTTGCGGAACATAAGGCGCATCCAGCACGGAAACGACGTGCGACACTGATTAAGCTGATGGCGGACGGTTTATCCTAGAGAACGTAGACAAGAGCCTATCGCTGCCTTCATCGTTCATGTAGGCCTGAGTAACGAAGATGTGCGGCGGCTAGCGACTCTGCCTGAGAACTACATGTTTTAGTGTGTGCATAGGCAGAAAAGTGCCAATAACAGACATTAAACTGCCACTCAAACTGCTGAGATGAGCTTGACCACAACTGGAGGGAGTCACGCTGCTCGCATTATTCGTTGCGTATGGGTCGCGTAAGCACCATGCTTTTTTAATCCCTTCAAGGCATCCGAAACGTCTGCGATGCCTGCTGCTATGCTCAAGTGAAGCTTCCCTTCAAGTAGGCTACCGTCGACGCGCTTCCAGTAGACCCATTCGCCATCCTGTTGGCGCGGCAGTTTCTTGCCCGACTTTTCAAGGGTAACACCGACGAACCGTATATCAGTGGAGAGCCGCCAGATGTGGAACTCGACGGCTTCACGATGGCGATACTTCGACGCACGAGAAAACGGAGCACCTGAGAGCGGTACATTGTCGCGAACCCAAAAATACCCCTCGGACTCCATGACCTGTCTGGTCATCGCCCCGGCCATTTGTTTGAAACGATCACGATGCGGGTTGTTCTCAACAAACTGCTCACTGAACTCTGCGAGAAGATCGTCTGCCACTGCTTCCAGCGCCGGCCGTCCGAGGTTGGATGCCGTCTTCATTTTTATCTTCGATTCGTCACGATTTAGAAACGACCAAAGTCGAATGCTCGCCGGATGAGATGAGATATCAGTATAAGAGCCTGGATTGAAAGTCGGGATAGTCATCACTGCCTCCGTTAAAGAAACAGAAGGGTACGCGATAAAATCGGTGGCGTCAAATTTGACTCCACCAAATATGGCGGGACAATTGGCAGCCCTAAAAGACCGTAGCGCTTCTAAGCATCACCTTGGGAATATAGCGGCTTTGCCGACTTGCGAGTGTTGTTGCTGCCAGCCCCGCCTGGACCTAAAGCGATCAAGGCGGTTCTTTCAGCTGCTCTGAATTGTCGAAGATGCAGCCGGCACTGCCGGGAGCGACGCCACGTTGGGCAGTTGCGGTGGTAGCGCCGAGGCAGCTTCAGGTTGGGGCTTTCGTGGCTGGAGTGCGCACGCAACACAATGGGCTTCTTGGTTAGAGCGCGCAGGCTTGGTGACGTGCTTACTCTCCATCAGCGGTTTCCATATGAACTCAGTTCCATCAGCAGCTTTAACTGGCCGCCCGCCGAAAATCAACACAGGTAACATCGCGCGAGGAAGACTAAACTCGAAGGCAATAGTCGATGCGATATCTTCAGTCCCAAGTTCGCGGCCCTTGGCGATTCTGCCACCAATTCGCTTACAAAACGCTCGCATAAAACTTGGATCATCTGGGTCGACGTATTTGAGGATATCTGGATTTTGGAAGGCCAAGCCTTTCATGCGGCCGCTCGGGTCTACCTCCAAGCGGTGACCATGCGGTACCGAGATCTTCACTCTAGTACGATTACATTTCCTCTGGTCATGCAGTTGCGCGATAGCCTCCTGCAGTTTCTCTTCGCCCAAGTCGGTAATAAAGGCCATCCGGATGAACAGCGTATCCTCTTTGCTTAGAGAATGCGTCTTGTTCTCGCATGGCGTAAACAAGCATGAGATCCGTCGTTCTGCCTCTCCACCGCTCCACGACGCATCGCCGTAATAGCGTATCTTGCTGTTTGGAGGCAGAACAGGCATTGTTTGAACGTCGCTCACGTTCGCGCCCTCAATCCTGCTCGCCAGCATGCTTACAAGCGCGTGGTCACCGCTATGGGGATCTGATCCGATGTAGTAGACACTGTGGTCGACCGCCTCAAGCCCATCAAACCAACTCGCAACTTCCTGACTTGTCGCAATCCGAAGCTGCGCCAAAATGGCGGCCGCAACACGAGGGCCTTTATCAGGGTCGACCAATTCGAACTGTTTACGCCATTTCCCCCATTCCATCCAAGTGAACGTGCCCTTTTGGCGACATGCTTCGGCGTTATCGCGCCACGATAAACCGCTCTGCTTAAGCCATTGATTGACCTGTTGAATGACCTGGTCCCGGGTCAAGCGCCGAACCATCGGGTTCACTTCTAATGAAGCAGAAGTCATGCTAGCCATTACAATGATCGGAACGACCGCGTAATTGGCTGCGAACGCTTCGATATCAGCGTTGTTGGATACCTTGTCGTCACCAAGGCTGGCTATCAGAAGGTGGCCAGTCCATCTACCGGCAGTTCTTTCTTCAAGGTCGGCTGCCAGTTCCTGCGCATGGTCAGGGCCAACCGCAACGATTAGTTGGACCATTGCGTCCGTACTCTTTTACTGAGGCAAATGTTTAATCAGTTCCAGCACGATCGAGAACGGTATATTCACGCCCTGCATCTGCTCCATCGTCATTCGATCGACTACAGCGCGCAGCAATTCGCGCGCATGCTTTTCCTTAGCTTCTTTCTGGCCGCCAGATGAAACATCGCCGGTATCCAGCACAGCGGCTGGCTCCGCTTCTAATTTTCCAGCACGCGTTTGTTCAAAGTCTCGCAGTAATTGAAGCTTAAGCTCTTCGATGCGATCACCCTGGACTGCGAGACCGATCAAGCGTGACTCAAATAAACGCAGAATCGAATCGCGCCGGAATTCCTGCCACCGGCGATCCAATCGAGGTGTTGTCGACTTTAATCTGGAAATCCAAACTTGGTAGGTAACCGGGACATCACAGTCCAAAAGCGCCTTCAGTTCTGGCGTTGCCTCACCACTTTCCTCTAGCAAGGTCAAAAACCGGCCTCGCATTGCTTCGAATTCAGCAATAGTGACTGAATGTATTGTTGGCGTCTCAGCCAAAGCGGGCGACGAAGACTCGCGGAGATTAAGTTCCGATGTCGATCTGTCAAAGAACAACTGTCGGCTTGGTGCAACAGCCACAAAGCTCTTCCAAAGCATGCCATACGCTCGAATCTTGCCCTTGGCCGATGATGCAGATGGAATGTTGTAGATCGGGTCCGTTCCACTTTTCTCTGTGGTAACTTCGACCAAACCTTTGAGATATTGCTCTACAAAAGCACGCAAGTTTGCTGGCTTACGACCTTGGACGAACAGCCGGTAATTGGTGCCAGCCGGAAGCACCGAGTCGATTAACGGTGCAAGGCGTGAACCTGGTATCTTTGCTGCACCAAGCTCATGCAGTAGAGGGGCGAGTTTATCGAGAACAGCTTGTTTGTGGAGTTCAGGGAGAACTGCCGAAGTCGGTTCCAACATAAGATCCCTGCCCCTAAAAAAACAACTGCCCACATACGTGGGCGTGTTCGCTGCAATAATCAGACCAGCCAAGTCAGCATCTTGGTCAGGACAGGGTCTTTAGCGCGTCCACCCCTCTGGCGAATTTTGCGCTAGCGGCCCGCAGGCCGAAAGCTACGCGGGCTTTAGGACATCATAATCAAAAGGATATGCTGTCGTTTTTAAAGCCCCACCATGACAGAATTGTAGCACACCAAGAAAAGCATACAAAACATCGAAAAACCAAGCGGCTACACATCGGTTGCAAGTGAACCTGATCATATCCTTTTGACCCCGCCTTCAGCTCATCGCATGCGCCACTCAATCTGCTGCTGCCTAATAACAGCTGCACACGTTCTGCTGATAGGTCGATGGCGAAATAGTTGGACAGCGCCAAAAGTTTTGTTCAACAGTCCAGCGAGGGCGTCTTTTAGGATTTAGCGAAAGTGCCCCCCTCATTAAAAAGGACTGGATGCTCCAGCAATGGCCGCTTTGGATTGTGTGACCGCAGTGGGTCGAGGCCGTGTGAAAACGTGAAAATCGAGAGCGGCGACTACAACATTTAGCAGGCTAGTGTCCGTCTTCTCCCTTATTACGTACTGGCTTAACGGAAAAACCTCGTTTTCACACAACCTCGGTCGCCTGCTGCCTGATGCCAATTTTCTTGCCATACCGATCCGCAAGACACACCACCGTACCGGTCCGACGTCACGGCTTCAAACATTTCTGCTGACGAATGCACGACGTTGTCTTCGCTCTCCTCAACATAAGCCGCGGCATAAGGTGGGATTAATCATCCGCATAAGCAGGGATTTTCTGACCGTTTTCGCGCATAAGATGGGATTTTCCTCACTGTTGCTTGAATAAAGTCTCATGGCATGCCCGACTGCAAAGTCACGATGAGACTTCCGCGCCATAACGTGGGACTCAGCTTATTTGAAAATCAGTGGTTTAACGTGAATGCCGCTTCATAAGATGGGATTTTTGACGCATAAAGTAAGATTTTTTGCTTATCCCACTTTATGAGTTAACCCACAGACCGGGCTAAATCAGGCCTATTCTTTGAGTAGGGCCGGATCGAGCTGCACGGTGTGCTCGCCGCAGCTCATCCAGATCTGCCCGTCCTGGATCGTGCACTGAACCTGCATCGTGCGCTGCGCCAGTTTTGCAAGCGCCATCGTGGCTTCCGCCGGCAGGTTCACTACGCGCAGGTTCCTGGCGCGCTCAACCTTGCCCGCGAGCTGATTCCACCAGATATGGCTGGTAGCGCTGTAACTGTAAACTACGACTTGCGCCGCTCGCCCGCATGCCTTGAGCATGCGCTTTTCGTCGGGCTGACCGACCTCGATCCAGAGTTCAATCGCGCCGGTCAGATCCTTTTGCCACAGGTCGGGCTCGTCGTCGGCGCTCAAGCCCTTGCTGAATGCCAGCGCCTCGTGCGCATGCAGGGCAAAGGCCAGCACACGTACCATCATGCGCTCGTCGGTTTCGGAGGGATGGCGCGCGATCGTCAGCGCGTGGTCGGCGTAATAATTACGGTCCATGTCGGCGACCTGCAGGTCGACCTTGAATATGGTTGCTTTGAGAGCCATGGCGTGTGCGGGTACCGAGGCACCGTGATGCATATTGTGGCCGGCAACTGTACAGGAAAGCATCGGGCGGCGCCACTTCGCCCCTGCGCTGGCGGCTGCGGGAGGGCATAATGATTATTTATGGGCCGAGATGATGAGCATGCCAGATAGTTTTTCTTCGCAAGATGTAATCGACGCAACCCGCCGCTGGGTGGAAAAGGCCGTGATCGGGCTGAATCTGTGCCCATTCGCGAAGTCGGTTTATGTCCGCGAGCAAATCCGTTTTGTCGCCAGCGCAGCACGCACCCCACGCGAGCTGCATGACGAATTGATCAGGGAATTGATCATGCTGCGCGACGCGCCGCCGGATGAGATCGACACGACCTTGCTCATTCATCCTTGCGTGCTGACGAACTTCCTCGATTTCAACGATTTCCTTGATGTAGTCGACGCAGCCGTCGACGAGCTCGCGCTGGCCGGGCAAATCCAGGTCGCCAGCTTTCACCCTCAGTACCAATTCGCCGGCACCGCGCCGGACGATCTCGAAAACTGCACCAATCGCGCGCCTTATCCGACCCTGCACCTGCTGCGCGAATCGAGCATTGATCGCGCTGTCGCCGCCTTTCCGGACGCGAGTGACATTTTCGACAAGAATATCGCCACGATGCGCAAACTTGGACAACATGGCTGGAACCAGTTGAAGGCATCCTTCGGGATGCCGCCGGAAATGAACGGGAATAATGAAAAGCAAAAGAACTAAACATCGCGGCTCTGTTCAAATGCTGGCAAAGCTTTTATCGAAGAATGCGCATGACATTTAATGCGTGTCTAACAACAGCTTTCCGTTGAAAATCCGGTTGTGGCTTATCAAACAGATCCATACCCGTGCTAGTTAGAATGCCGTCGAACTCGTGCAATTCGCACTGGCCGCTTGGTATTGGTGATCCGTCGCGACAACAAATCGCATCACGCTAATTCCACTTGCACCGGTTGTCCCGACTCATGCTTATTCGTAAAGCAACAGTGGCAGCTGATTTGGATAGCTAAATATTGCAATTTTGAAATTTTTTCACTATATTGCAACAATGCAACGCATGTCTTAAAGCGTCAACTTATCTTTACAAGCCATACAATGTTGCTTAATTTAAAATAGTGTCCTTAAAGACAACATTTTAAAAACATATGGCCTGCATTTCTCTGTACAACGAATTTGCAATATGGAATTATTGAGACTATGACTACTCAATCAGACAACATCAATCCTATGAACAGCAATCGCCTAGCCGACCAGGTGAATTACGATCCCAATAATCTGTTGGATGCGCTGATCGAAAAACTCAATCTCAAGAACGATGCGGCATTGTCGCGCGCGCTTGAAGTGGCGCCGCCCGTGATCAGCAAGATCCGCCATCGCCGCTTGCCGGTGGGCGCGTCGCTGCTGATCCGCATGCATGAAGTGAGCGACCTCAGCATCAAGGAACTGCGTACGCTGATGGGCGACCGCCGCGACAAGTTCCGCATCAGCGACAAGCAATTCAAGCCGAAGGAACCGCTCGGCGGCAACGCTACCGAGCCGCACGAAGAAACGGCCGAATAAACCGGCGTTTTTCCTGTTAGGCCGGGAAAACGCCAGTAGACAAATAACGGTCGCCGCGATCGCATACGATGAACACGATGGTCGCGTTCTCCACCGTATTGGCAATGCGCAGCGCGACTTCGCACGCCCCGGCTGACGAGATGCCGCAAAATATCCCTTCTTCCATCGCCATCCGGCGCGCCATCTGCTCTGCCGCTGCCTGGCTCACAGGCTCCAGCTGATCGACGCGCGTCTTATCGTAAATCTTTGGCATGTACGCTTCCGGCCATTTCCGGATGCCCGGGATTTGTGAACCTTCCTCCGGCTGCGCACCAATGACCCGGATTTCCGGATTCTGTTCCTTCAGGTAATGAGATACGCCCATGATGGTGCCGGTCGTGCCCATCGCGCTGACGAAATGGGTGATACGCCCGCCGGTATCGCGCCAGATTTCCGGGCCGGTGCCTTCGTAATGCGCACGCGGATTGTCGGGATTGGAAAACTGGTCGAGGATGATTCCCTGACCTTCCTTTTGCATCTGCTCGGCCAAGTCCCGCGCATACTCCATGCCCCCGGTTTTCGGCGTCAGGACGATGCGGGCGCCGTATGCGGCCATACTCTGCCGCCGCTCCTCGCTCAGATTTTCCGGCATGATCAGCACCATCTTGTAGCCACGCATGGCGGCTGCCATCGCCAAGGCAATACCGGTATTGCCGCTGGTCGCCTCGATCAGCGTATCGCCGGGCTTGATATCACCACGCTGTTCCGCGTGCTTGACCATCGACATTGCCGGGCGATCCTTGACTGAACCGGCAGGATTATTCCCCTCCAGCTTCGCGAGAATTACGTTGTTACGACGCTCGGCCTCGACGCCGGGTATACGTTTGAGCTGCACCAGCGGCGTGTTACCGATCGTGTCTTCAATAGTCAGATAAGGCATAGCGGCTTTCGACTGCTTTAAGTAAAGCGTCATTTTAATCGGACTCGCAGTCGCACGTATGGACCGCCGTTTCTGGTGGCGCAAACAAAAAACCCCGCGGTTCGCACCTGCGGGGTTTGACTGAGTCGATGTGGCTTATTTCTTCGACTCGCCTTTTTTGGAATCCTTTTTCGTTTCCTTCGCGTCGGCTTTGGCAGGCTTGCCTTCACCGGCAGGGGCCTTCGCCATTGGCTGTCCATTGACGGTCAAACCGTTGGCAGACAACTTGGCTGCGCTCTTTTCGCCGATGCCTTTCACGCGCGTTTCAAGATCGTTCCAATCCTTGAAGTCGCCGCCCTTCTTGCGCTCGTCGATAATCGACTTTGACATCTTCGGACCAATGCCCTTGACGCCATCGAGCGCTGCCTGATCGGCCTTGTTAACGTCGACGTCGGCAAAGGCGAAACCCATCGTCGCAATAAACGCCGCCATACCCAGAAACAATTTCTTATACATATGTCATTTCTCCAAGTAGATTGAGTATTGGAACTGACGCGTTTCGCGTCTCCCGATCGGTACTAACGTTCAACATCTACAATCGTTGACAAAATGTTATCTATTTTGGCGGGCGATGTTAGCCGAACAGCTCTTCTCTGGTAACGGTTGCGGTACCGAGTTTTCCAACGACAATGCCGCCAGCCCGGTTCGCGATTGATACAGCGTCGACCAGCGGCATGTCGTTGCCAAGCATCGCGGCCAACGTCGCAATGACCGTGTCGCCCGCTCCGGACACGTCAAACACTTCGCGCGCAATGGTCGGAATGTGGACGACATCGTCATCCGTATAGAGCGACATCCCCTCTTCCGAACGCGTCAGCAACAACGCTTCGAGTTCCAGCGCACAGCGCAGGCGCTGGGCCTTCTCGGTCAGCTCGGCCTCAGTCTTCCATGAGCCAACCACATGCCGCAGCTCCGACTTGTTTGGCGTCAGAATGGACGCTCCCTTGTAGCGCGAGAAATCGTCGCCCTTGGGGTCGACCAAGATACGCTTGCCGGCCGCTCTCGCAGCGGTAATCATGTGGGCCACATTGACGAGGCTGCCTTTCGCGTAATCGGACAATACGATCACGTCGTACTCCGGCAGCAGCGCATTGAACTGGCTTAGCTTGTCGCGCAATACGGTTTCGCTGGGCGGGTCCTCGAAATCAATGCGCAGCAACTGCTGCTGGCGTCCGATCACACGCAGCTTAATGATGGTGGGGATGGCCGTGTCGCGATTGAGATAACTGTTGATGTGCAGGCCCGTCACCAGCTCCTGCACCGCGTCGCCCGCCTCGTCCTTGCCGACCACGCCGAGCAAGCCGGTATAGGCGCCCAGCGCGACGGCATTGCGCGCCACGTTGGCGGCGCCGCCCAGTCGCTCTTCGCGGCGCTCCACCCGCACCACCGGCACCGGCGCTTCCGGCGAGATTCGGCTGACGTCGCCGAACCAGTAACGGTCCAGCATGACATCGCCGACCACGAGGATACGTGCGGAATTCAAGGATTTCGGCATAGTGTTCATGATTTGGTCAGGACGGAACGGCCGATGCCGTGATATTCAAAACCGGCAGCACCGATCACATCCGGTTCGAACAGGTTGCGGCCGTCGAAAATGACCGGTGCCTTGAGCAGGGATTTGACCTGATCGAAATCCGGGCTGCGGAAAGCCTTCCACTCGGTCACGATCGCCAGTGCGTCGGCACCGCGCAAGGCATCCATCGGGCTGTCGGAGAAACGAATTCGCTCCAGCATATGGGACGCATCGGCAAAGTCCAGCGCGAGCACGCGCCTGGCTTCCGCCATTGCCACCGGATCGTGGACGGCCACGGAGGCACCACGTTCGAGCAACTGGCGCAACAGCACACGCGACGACGCTTCGCGCATGTCATCGGTATTCGGCTTGAAGGCGAGCCCCCATACCGCGAAGTGCCGGCCGGTCAGGTTTTCGCCGAAACGCTCGACGATCTTCTGGCCCAGCACATGCTTCTGATGATGATTGACCTCTTCCACCGCCCGTAAAATCAGCAGATCCTGCCCATAGTCGCGCGCTGTGCGCTCCAGCGCCTGCACATCCTTCGGGAAGCAGGATCCGCCATAGCCGCAGCCGGCATACAGGAAACTGTAGCCGATGCGCGGATCGGATCCGATGCCATGCCGCACCGCCTCGATGTCGGCCCCTACCTTGTCGGCCAGGTTGGCGAGTTCATTCATGAACGAAATGCGCGTGGCCAACATGGCATTCGCCGCGTACTTGGTGAATTCGGCGGAGCGCACATCCATCCAGAAGGTACGCTCGTGGTTGCGATTGAACGGCGCGTACAGCTTCTTCATCAGCGCATGCGCCTGCTGCCCTTCGGGCGTGTCATCGCAGCCGATCACGATCCGGTCGGGCCGCATGAAGTCTTCCACCGCCGCGCCCTCTTTCAGGAATTCCGGGTTCGACACCACCGAGAACGTTACGCCGGCCTCGCGAGCCTGCAGCTCTTCCAGAATCGCCGCGCGTACCTTGTCGGCCGTCCCTACCGGCACGGTGGATTTATCGACAACGACCTTGAAGCCGTCCATATGTCGGCCAATGTTGCGCGCCGCCGCCAGCACGTACTGCAAATCGGCCGAACCGTCTTCATCCGGCGGCGTGCCGACCGCGATGAACTGAATGTCGCCATGCGCGACGCTGGCAGCGACATCGGTCGAAAACGTCAGGCGCCCGGCGGCACGGTTGCGCGTGACCACGTCCGCCAAGCCCGGCTCGTGGATCGGAATGCCGCCGCTATTGAGGATGTCGATCTTCTTCTGGTCGACGTCCAGGCAGAACACGTTATTGCCGAGCTCCGCCAGGCAGGCTCCAGTAACCAGGCCGACATAGCCTGTGCCGATGATGGTAATTTTCATGATGTTTTAGCGCTTGCTGCCCTTACAGGCAAAGTTAATTCATAACGTTGAGTTCTTCGGTGCGGCGCGGCGGATAACTTTCCCAGTGACTGCAGCCAGGGCATTGCCAATAGAACTGGCGCGCCTTGAAGCCGCAATGAGCGCACTGATACCGGGCCAGCTTCTGTGTATAGCCATGCACGAGATTCTTCACCAGCGACAGCTCAGGGCGCACCTCGGGACGGGCATCCATCAGGCGCGCTTCGAGCAGCTTGTCCAGCCCAAGCAAGGTTGGCGTGCGGCGCAACTCGTCGCTCACCAGCTGATTCGCCGCCTCCACGCCATCAAGTTCCAGCACTGCCTTGAACACGACTTCCAGCAGATCGATCGACGACGCCTCGGCCAGATAGCTCTTGAGCAGATTGGCGCCTTCCTGCGGCCGGCCGACGGCGCGATAGCCATCCATCAGCCGCTGCGCCACCAGCGCTACGTGCGGCACGCTTTGCTGCTCCACGCGGCGCCATGCCAGCAACGCCGCCTCGGTGTCGCCCTTGGCCAGATACGCATCCCCGCTCAGAATGGCGGCACGTACGTTCGTGCGGTCCGCAGCCAACGCCTTTTCCAGCATTGCCAGCGCCGCGTCCGGATGGGTGTGCACCAGCTCGTCCTGCGCCAGCTCGCAATAGAATTGCGCGATCTCCTTCTGCCGCGCCCCTGCTCCCGAGTCCTGCAAGGCGCGCGCCGCCTCGATGGCACGCATCCATTCCTTTTCGCGCTGGTAGATTTCGAGTAGCGCCCTGCGCGCCTGCGCGCCGTACTGCGTATCGACCAAATGATTGAACGTCTCTTCTGCGCGATCCAGCAATCCCGCCTTCAGGTAGTCCTGTCCCAGTTCGTACTGGGAGTGCACCTGATATTCCTGCGGCAGGTCGGGACGCGCCAGCAGGTTTTGGTGGACGCGGATGGCACGTTCGATCTCCCCGCGGCGGCGGAACAGGTTGCCCAGCGCGAAATGCAGCTCGACGGTTTCCGGATCGAGCTTGACGATTTCGATGAAGGCGTCGATAGCCTTGTCCGGCTGCTCATTCAATAAAAAGTTAAGTCCCTTGAAGTAGCCTCGCGGCAGGCTGCGCGATTCCGACAGGAGCTGTTTGATATCGACACGGGCGGCGATCCAGCCGAGGCCGAAAAAAATGGGGATGCCAAGCAGCCACCAGGTTTCGAATTCCATGCTTTATGTTGTTATCGTAAATGTAGGGATTGTCCCGTGCCGTCACTTGCTGACCACGCCGTCCGGCGGCGGCTGCAATTGCGCCGCCCGCTGCGCTTCATGGTCCTTTTCCATGGTCGCGATCGTTTTCTTGTGCTTTGTGAGGTCGCGGCGGTGGCGAAACACGGTGGGCATCATGGCGAGGATTCCAAGGACTGTGCCACCCATGAAAAATGCGAGAAGCAGCAATACCAGCGGCGCCCGGATTTCATAGCCTAAAAAGAAGTGCAGTGCGGCTTCCTGTGTATTCTTGAGTGCAAAGACAAAGAATACAAAAAAGAGCATGGCCGCAACGATTCTGAAAACGATTTTCATGCCGCAAGCGCCTCCTTATTGGGGCAGTGCAAAAAATGAATCCGGCCGCGATGAAATTACCGGCTATTCGCGGCAGTTCCTCTTCTTTAACAACAATCGGATGACAAGAGAAACCGAAATTGTACGTGAAACGAAGTTCCGGTGAAGACAAACTTGCTCCGCAAGACAAGAGTCTGGGAGGCAAAAATAAAAAACGGCATCCGAGGATGCCGTTTTGATTTCCTGCGAATAACTCAGTCTTCCTTGATCGGTTGCCCGACCATCGCATCCACCCGCTCGCGCAATTCCTTGCCAGGCTTAAAGTGTGGCACGCGCTTTTCCGGCACCATCACCTTGTCGCCCGATTTCGGATTGCGCCCAATACGTGGCGGACGGCTATTTAACGCAAAGCTGCCGAAACCACGGATCTCGATACGCTGGCCGTTCGACAGCGCGTCCGCCATCGCATCGAGAATGGTTTTGACCGCGAAATCCGCATCTTTTGCTACCAGTTGCGGATAACGCTCAGCCAAGCGGGCAATCAGCTCCGACTTTGTCATTGACAGACTTGAACCTTATTGCTTGTTGTCGAGCTTTGCCTTCAGCAGCGCGCCCAGGCTGGTCGTGCCGGAAGCAGCAGCGGAGTCAGCAGACATCTTCTGCATTGCTTCCTGGGTGTCTGCGTTGTCCTTGGCCTTGATCGACAGCTGGATGCTGCGTGCCTTGCGGTCAACGTTGATCACCATGGCTTCGACCTTGTCGCCGACCTTCAGGTGCGTACCAGCATCTTCCACTCGGTCGCGGGAGATTTCGGAAGCACGCAGATAGCCTTCGACTTCATCGTTCAGCGCAATGACGGCGCCCTTCGGCTCGACCGACTTCACAGTACCGGACACGATGGCGCCCTTGTCGTTCAGTGCAACGAAGTTGTTGAACGGATCGCCTTCGAGTTGCTTGACGCCCAGCGAAACGCGCTCGCGCTCGACATCGATCGCCAGCACGACAGCTTCCAGCTCGTCGCCCTTCTTGAACTTGCGCACGGCTTCTTCGCCGGCTTCGGTCCAGGACAGGTCGGACAGGTGCACCAAGCCGTCGATGTTGCCCGACAGGCCGATGAACACGCCGAAGTCGGTGATCGACTTGATCGCGCCCTTCACCTTGTCGCCCTTCTTGTGGTTCATCGCGAAGTCTTCCCACGGATTCGGCTTGCACTGTTTCATGCCGAGGGAGATACGACGACGCTCTTCGTCGATTTCCAGGACCATGACTTCGACTTCGTCGCCCAGCTGGACAACCTTGTTCGGAGCCACGTTCTTGTTGGTCCAGTCCATTTCGGACACGTGCACCAAGCCTTCGATGCCCTGCTCGACTTCCACGAACGCACCGTAGTCGGTCAGGTTGGTGACCTTGCCGAACAGGCGGGTACCTTGCGGATAACGACGGGACAGACCGGTCCACGGATCGTCGCCCAACTGCTTGACGCCCAGCGAAACGCGGTTCTTCTCTTGATCGTACTTGAGGACCTTGGCGGTGATTTCCTGGCCGACGGACAGCACTTCCGACGGGTGACGCACACGGCGCCATGCGAGGTCGGTGATGTGCAGCAGACCGTCGATGCCGCCCAAGTCAACGAACGCACCGTAGTCGGTGATGTTCTTGACGATACCGGTGACGACAGTACCTTCCTTCAGGGTTTCCATCAGCTTGGCGCGCTCTTCGCCCATCGATGCTTCGATGACGGCGCGGCGGGACAGCACAACGTTATTGCGCTTGCGGTCCAGCTTGATGACCTTGAATTCCAGTGTCTTGCCTTCGTACGGAGTGGTGTCCTTGACCGGACGGGTGTCGACCAGCGAACCCGGCAGGAAGGCACGAATGCCGTTGGTCAGAACGGTCAGGCCGCCCTTGACCTTGCCATTGACGGTGCCGGTCACGATTTCGCCGGACTCCATCGCTTTCTCGAGCGCGAGCCAGGAAGCCAGACGCTTAGCCTTGTCGCGCGACAGGATGGTGTCGCCGAAACCGTTTTCCAGCGATTCGATCGCAACGGTGACGAAGTCGCCAACCTGGACTTCGAGTTCGCCGCTGTCGTTCTTGAATTCTTCGATAGGAATGAATGCTTCGGATTTCAGGCCGGCATTGACGATCACGAAATTGTGGTCGAGACGAACGACTTCAGCCGAAATCACTTCACCGGAACGCATATCCTGACGGGAAAGGGATTCCTCAAACAGGGCTGCAAAGCTTTCCATGCCGGTTGATTGTTGTTGCGCAGTAGACATAAATTTGAAAGGGTTTGGCCAGTATTGATCGGGTCTAATCGACTGCATACTGGGTTAAGGTTCATCAACACCCGACAAGGCCTTGCGCCAAGCCGGGCTCCACTACAAAAACAGTGCACTGATTACATCTGTTTTTTTACTGCCGCGTACCACTGAAGTACCTGTTCGACCGCCTGATCGGCCGTCATGTCCGAGGTATCCAGAAAATGCGCACCTTCCGCCGGTTTTAACGGGGCGACAGCGCGATTCGAATCTCGCGCATCCCGCTCCCTCAAATCTTTGAGAAGATTTTCCATACTAGCAGAAAAACCCTTCTCAATCAATTGCTTATATCGCCTCTGGGCACGTGCTTCCACGCTTGCAGTAAGGAACACCTTTAACGTTGCGCGAGGAAAAATGACGGTCCCCATGTCGCGTCCGTCGGCGACTAAGCCGGGAGCGGCTCTAAAACCATGCTGCAGACTAGCCAAGGCGTGGCGCACGGTTGGCAAAGCAGCAATTTTCGATGCGGTATTGCCCACTTCTTCAGCACGAATGGCATTCGAGACATTTTCATTGGCTAGCCAAATCTCGTCGCCGAGGAATTTGCAGGGCAGCTTTTCAGCCAGCTTGGCCAAGGCATGTTCATCATTCAACGCAACGTTATGACGCAGCGCAGACAAGGCGGTCAGGCGATATAAGGCTCCCGAATCCAGATAGTGGAAACCAAGATGCAATGCCACGCGGTGCGCAACGGTGCCCTTGCCGGACGCTGTCGGCCCGTCGATTGTAATCACCGGAATGGTATATGTTTGCATTGTTAACAATTAAAAAGGCGGAGCGCATTGCCCGCGCAACGGTTCCGCCAACCGCTTAAAACAGATCGTTTCGTGCGATGCTGGCAAAGGCGTCGAAATATTCCGGGAACGTCTTGGCGACGCATTTCGGATCGTTGATCCGCACTGCATTTCCCTTGCGCCCGGCACCGTTGAGCGTTGCCAGGGAAAAGCACATCGCCATGCGATGGTCGTCATAAGTGTCGATGGCGGCACTGCGGATTTGCTTCGGCGGCGTCACGCGCAAATAGTCGGCGCCTTCCTCGACGCCTGCGCCCAGCTTGCGCAGCTCGGTCGCCATCGCGGCAATGCGATCGGTTTCCTTGACGCGCCAGCTGCCGACGTTGCGTAAGGTACTCGGCCCGTTTGCATACAACGCAGCGACGGCGATCGTCATGGCAGCATCGGGAATATGGTTGAAATCCGCGTCGATCGCCTGCAGTACGCCGTTGGATTTCGCTTCGATCCAATTGTCACCCATCGTGATCGTCGCTCCCATCCGTTCCAGCGCTTCGACAAAGCGCACGTCGCCCTGAATGCTGTCGCGCCCGACCCCCTCCACCCGCACCGGCCCGCCGGCAATGGCGCCGGCTGCGAGAAAATATGACGCTGAGGATGCGTCGCCTTCCACATGAATCGAACCCGGGCTGATGTAATTCTGCCCGGCCGGGATTGCAAACGACTGCCAGCCGTCACGCTCGACCGTCACACCGAAGCGGCGCATCAGATTCAGGGTGATCTCGATATACGGCTTGGAAATCAACTCGCCGATCACCTCGATCGTGACCACTTGGTCGCGCGCCATCAAGGGCGCGGCCATCAGCAACGCCGTCAGGAACTGGCTGGAGACGCTCCCCTTGACCTGCAGGCGCTGCGCATGGAGATGTCCACGTCGGATGTGCAACGGCGGATAGCCAGGCTGCCCCGTGTATTCAATGCTCGCGCCGACCGCATTCAATGCATCGACCAGGTCACCGATCGGCCGTTCATGCATGCGCGAGACACCATGCAACGTATAGTCGCCGCCAATTGCGGCCAGCGCCGCCGTCAGCGGCCGGATCGCGGTGCCCGCATTGCCCATGAAGAGATCGGCCTGATGCACCGAAAGCATGCCTCCAGAGCCATGAACGATGTATTGCTGCGTTTCGCCGATCTGCTCCCATTGGATTCCCAGCTTTTGCAATGCCATCAGCATCACATGAGTATCGTCGGAGGCCAGCAGGTCGTGAATGTCAGTAGTGCCTTGGGCCAGCGCCGCAAGCAGCAAAATGCGGTTGGAAATGCTTTTGGAACCCGGCAGCCGCACCGTTCCTTGTGCATGCATCGCCGGTTGCAGGTCCAGGTGATGGGGATAGTGCTTCATTAGTCGCCGCCTTGTCTGTTCTGTTGTTCCGCTGCCTCGATGGTGCAAATCCAGTTATGCCGCGCGCGCTGCGCGTTCGCATAAACCGCTTCGAGCGCCGCGCCATTCGCCTCGGCCAGCATGCTGCGCAACTGCGCCAGCTGCGCCATGTAGGCATCCAGCTCGCCGAGCAAAGCCGGCTGGTTTGCCAGCGAAATGTCGCGCCACATTTCCGGCGACGAGCCGGCGATCCGCGTGAAATCGCGAAAGCCGCTGGCAGCGTACTGGAAGAGCAAATCGGCATGCGGCTTCTTCGCAATGTCGTCCACCAGCGCGTACGCCAGCAGATGCGGCAGGTGGCTGACCGCCGCGAATACGCGATCATGTTCCTGTGGCGTGAGTTGGTGAATGATCGCGCCGCACCGCTGCCATGCACTCGCCACGCGCGCCACATCCTCCGCCGCGTTTTCCGGAAGCGGCGCGAGCACTACTTTCTTGCCGATATATAAATCGACGATCGCGGCTTCGGGGCCGTTCTGCTCGCGCCCCGCAATCGGATGACCCGGAACGAATTGCGCAATCTTGCCGCCGAGCGCCTTGCGCGCCGCTGTAACTACGTCGGACTTGGTGCTGCCCGCGTCGGTCACCAGCGTTCCCGGCTGCAGATGCGGCGCAATCGACGCCAGTATCTGCTCGGTCTGCGCCACCGGCGCGGCCACCAGGATCAGGTCTGCGCCATCGACAGCTTCCGCCACCGAGCTGCCGATCTGGTCAATGATCCCGAGTTCCTTCGCACGCTCCAGCGAAGCGACACTGCGCCCGACACCGACGATGTGCGCCACCGCCCCGGCCTTTTTAAGCGCCAGGGCAAACGAGCCGCCGATCAGGCCGACACCAAAAATTGAAATTTTCTTCAACACGGAAAATCGCTCAAAGTCGGTAACTGCCGTCTCAGGCCAAGGCCTTTTTCAACGCCTCGATGAAGATCGCATTCTCCTCGGGCAAACCGATCGAGATGCGCAGCCATTGCGGCAAGCCGTAGTTGCCTACCGGCCGGACGATCACGCCCTGCTTCAACAAAGCGAGGTTGAGGCGCGCGCCGGCGCCGTCATCATTGCCAACCTTGACCAGCACGAAGTTACCGTATGAAGGAACATACTCGAGGTCCATCGCATCGAATGCCTGCGTCAGCTGGCGGTAGCCATCGGCATTGAGCTGCGCGCTCTTTTGCAGGAATGCGCTGTCGTTCAGCGCCGCAATCGCCGCAGCCTGTGCCAGCGAATTGACATTGAACGGCTGACGGATGCGATTCAGCAGATCAGTGATCGCCGGCTGCGCAATGCCGAAACCGACTCGCAGGCCCGCCAGGCCGTAGGCTTTCGACATGGTGCGCGACACCAGCAAGTTCGGATACTCGCGCACCCAGGCTGTCGATTCGTACTGCAATTCCGGCGCGAGATACTCGTTATACGCTTCATCCAGCACCACCACGATATCGCGCGGCACGACCTTCAGGAAAGCCTCGATATCGGCAGCGGGAATGAAGGTGCCAGTCGGATTATTCGGATTGGCGATGAAAATCAGCCGGGTATCGGCAGTGATCGAGTTTGCAATCGCTGCCAGGTCATGGCCGTAATTCTTGGCCGGGACCACGATCGCACGGCCGCCGACGGCCTGCGTAGCGAGCGCGTACACGGCGAACGAATATTGAGAGTAAATCACCGACTGCCCGGGCTGCACGAAAGCATGCGCGGCCAGTTCGAGAATGTCGTTGCTGCCGTTACCGAGCGTGATCCATTCCTGCGGCACGCCGTACTTGGCAGTGATCGCCTGTTTCAGCTCGAACCCGTTTGCGTCCGGATAACGCCCAATGTCGGCGACGGCTTCCAGCATCGCTTGCCTGGCCGATTCCGGCATGCCGAGCGGATTTTCGTTGGAAGCGAGCTTGACGATTTTTGCCTCGTCCAGGCCGAACTCGCGCGCAACTTCCGCAATCGGCTTGCCGCCCTGATAGGGAGCGATGGCGCGAACGTAATCAGGTCCGAATTGAATTGACATAGAAGATTCCAGATGAGTGAGCCCTCCGCCGCACCGCAGCGAAGGGCGAATCAAGTTACAAACTGAAAGGATACGAGCCGAGCAATTTGAAGAACGCGGCATTCTGCTTCAGCTCGGCCAGCGCCGCTGCCACCTTTTCATCCTGCGCATGCCCTTCGACGTCGACGTAGAAGTAGTATTCCCAGGTGCCGATGCGCGCCGGACGCGATTCGAAGCGTGTCATCGACACGCCATGTTTAGAAAGCGGCGCGAGCAGGTTGTACACGGCTCCCGCCTTGTTCGGCACGGCAAGCACCAGCGAGGTCTGGTCCTTGCCACTCGGTGCCGGCTGCAGGCGGCCAACGACTGCAAAGCGCGTGCGGTTGTGCGGATCGTCCTGCACATGCGCCTTGACGA
Source organism: Noviherbaspirillum autotrophicum (assembly GCF_000818395.1). GTDB lineage: Bacteria > Pseudomonadota > Gammaproteobacteria > Burkholderiales > Burkholderiaceae_D > Noviherbaspirillum > Noviherbaspirillum autotrophicum. Next base: position 4,460,196 of record NZ_JWJG01000028.1, read on the forward strand.
TGCCCAGGTTATAGCGCTGGCCGGCGATTTCGCCGGCAATCGCAGCTGCCGTCGGATCTTCACTGGCAATGCGCGCAGCCTCGCCATTGGAGGCAACAGCCTGGCGCTCGATGTTCGGATAGTTCTGATTGAGCCACACCTGGCATTGCGCCAAAGCCTGCGAGTGCGCGCAAATGCGGGTGACGCCATCCATCGTGCCACTCTTGGTCATCAAGCTGTGATGCACCGGAATCGACAGTTCGCCACTGATCGACAAAGTGGTCTGCAGCAACAGGTCGAGCGTACGGTTGATTGCGCCCTCGGAAGAATTCTCGATCGGCACCACGCCGAAATCCGCTGTCCCCGCCTCCACCGAGCGGAAGATCTCATCGATCGAGGCGCATGAGATGCCTTCGATCGCATGCCCGAATTGCTGATACACCGCCTGCTCGGTAAAGGTGCCTGTCGGCCCGAGATATGCGACAGCCACGCGCCGCTCCAGCGCACGGCAGGAAGACATGATCTCCCGGAAAATCGTCTGCACATCGCCGCCGTCGAGCGGGCCGGGGTTACGCTCGGCGACTTTGCGCAAGACTTGCGCTTCGCGCTCCGGGCGAAACACTGGCGCGTTGGTTTCAGCCTTGATGTGGCCTACTTCTTGCGCAACGCGTGCGCGGCGATTGAGCAAATCGAGAATTTGCGCATCGATGGCATCGATCTGCTCGCGCAGGGGTTTTAATTTATCGTCGGTATTCATGTTTACGCAGTCATGTGGCTTCCCACAGCAAGGACGGGGGAGATCAGCCGTGCTTCTTCTCGAACTCTTTGAGGTAGTCGACCAGCGACTGCACGCCGTCGATCGGCATCGCGTTGTAAATCGATGCACGCATGCCGCCCACCGACTTGTGGCCCTTGAGCTGCAGCAGCCCGCGCTCCTTTGCGCCGGCTAGGAAAGTATCGTTTAGCGACTCGTCCTTCAGGAAGAACGGCACGTTCATGCGTGAGCGGCAGTCCTTCTCGATCCTGTTGCTGTAGAAATCGGTTGAATCCAGATAGTCGTACAGCAGCGCAGCCTTAGCGATATTGTGTTGCTCCATCGCAGCAACACCGCCTTGCCTTTTCAGCCACTGGAACACCAGGCCGGCAATGTAAATCGCGTAGGTCGGCGGCGTGTTGTACATCGATTGATTTTCCGCCACCAGCTTCCAGTCGAACGCCGAAGGGCAGATCGGCAATGCGTGGCCGAGCAGATCATCGCGCACGATCACCAGCGTCAGGCCAGCGGGGCCGATGTTCTTTTGCGCGCCGCCATAAATTACGCCGTATTTCGACACATCGATCGCACGCGACAGAATATGCGAGGACATGTCCGCCACCAGCGGGGCGTGATTGGTCTGTGCCGCCACATCGGGCGCGTAATGAAATTCGACGCCGTCGATTGTTTCGTTGGTGCAGACATGCACGTAAGCGGGGTCGGCTGACAGCTGCCAGCTTTCGCGCGGCGGTATCGCGGTAAATTTGCGGCTTTCCGACGACGCAGCGACATTGACCGTGCAATACTTTTTCGCTTCCTTGATCGACTTGGTCGACCAGGAGCCGGTATTGATGAAATCGACCACCGCCGGTTGCGATTTGCGCCCGACCAAATTCATCGGAATGATCGCATTTTCGGCGATGGCACCGCCTTGCATGAAGAGGATCTTGTAATTTGCCGGCACGGCGAGCAGTTCGCGCAGGTCGCGTTCGGCCGCCTCGTAAATCGAAATGAATTCCTTGCCGCGATGGCTCATCTCCATCACGGACATGCCGCTGCCATGCCAGTCGAGCATTTCATCGGCTGCCTGCCGCAGCACTTCCTGCGGCAGGACAGCCGGACCGGCGGAGAAGTTATAGACGCGCGTCATTCTTCCTCCGTGCTGCCGTTTTCCTCTTCGACATCCGATTCGACGATACGCTGCAGGCCGGACAGCTTGGTGCCGTCTTCCACCGCGATCAGGGTCACGCCCTGAGTCGCGCGGCCCATTTCCCGGATTTCCGATACGCGGGTACGGATCAGCACGCCGCCGGTGGTAATCAACATGATTTCGTCGGTCGGCTCCACCAGCGTCGCGGCGACTACCTTGCCGTTGCGCTCGCTCGTCTGGATCGCGATCATGCCCTTGGTACCACGTCCGTGACGGGTGTACTCGGTGATCGGCGTACGCTTGCCGTATCCGTTCTCGGTCGCGGTCAATACCGTCTGCTGTTCATTTTCCGCCACCAGCAATGCAATCACCTGCTGGCCCTCTTCCAGGCTCATGCCGCGCACACCACGCGCGGTGCGCCCCATCGGGCGCACGTCGTTTTCGTCGAAGCGCACCGCCTTGCCGGCGTCCGAAAACAGCATTACATCGTGCTTGCCATCGGTCAGCGCAGCGCCGATCAGATAGTCGCCTTCATCCAGGTCGACAGCAATGATGCCTGCCTTGCGTGGGTTGGAAAATTCGGTCAGCGGGGTCTTCTTCACGGTGCCGAGTGAAGTCGCCATGAACACGTAATGATCTTCCGGGAAGCTGCGGTTCTCGCCTGACAGCGGCAGCACGACAGTGATCTTTTCTCCGTCCTGCAACGGGAACATGTTGACTATCGGCTTGCCGCGCGAGTTGCGCGAACCTTGCGGCACTTCCCATACCTTCAGCCAGTACATGCGGCCGCGATTGGAGAAGCACAGGATGTAGTCGTGCGTGTTGGCGATGAAGAGCTGGTCGATCCAGTCATCTTCCTTGGTCGCCATCGCCTGCTTGCCGCGGCCGCCGCGCTTCTGCGCGCGGTATTCGGACACCGGCTGCGACTTCATGTAGCCGGCATGTGACAACGTCACCACCATGTCCTGCGGCGTGATCAGATCTTCGGTGCCGAGGTCGGTCGGATTCAGTTCGATGGTCGAGCGGCGGCCATCCTTGTTGGCGTCGCCGTATTCATTCTTCGCTGCGGTCAACTCATCAGAAATGATCGCGGTCACACGCTCCGGACGCGCCAGGATATCCAGCAGGTCGGCGATCTGCGCCATCACTTCCTTGTATTCATTGACGATCTTGTCCTGCTCCAGCCCGGTCAGGCGCTGCAGGCGCATCTGCAGGATTTCCTGCGCCTGTTCGTCGGACAGCTTGTATAAGCCATCGTTCTGGATACCGTAGTGCTTGGGCAGATTCTCAGGACGGAAGGCGTCGATGCCGCCCGCGTTTTCGGCACCGGTACGCGCCAGCATCTCGCGCACCAGCGACGAATCCCAGGCACGCGCCATCAATTCCGATTTTGCAATCGGCGGCGTCGGGGCTGCCTTGATGATCGCGATGAAATCGTCGATGTTGGCCAGTGCCACCGCCAGGCCTTCCAGCACGTGGCCGCGCTCGCGCGCCTTGCGCAATTCGAACACGGTGCGTCGCGTGACGACTTCGCGGCGATGCGACAGGAAGCACTCCAGCATCTGCTTCAGGTTCAGCAGCTTGGGCTGGCCGTCGACCAGCGCCACCATGTTCATGCCGAACGTATCCTGCAGCTGGGTCTGCTTGTACAGGTTGTTCAGTACCACGTCCGGCACTTCGCCGCGCTTCAATTCGATCACGACGCGCATGCCGGACTTGTCGGATTCGTCGCGGATGTCGGAAATGCCTTCCAGCTTCTTGTCGCGCACCAGTTCAGCGATACGCTCGAGCAGCGACTTCTTGTTCACCTGATAGGGCAATTCATCGACGATGATCGCGGTACGCCCTTCGCGGCCGAACTCCTCGAAATGCGTCTTGGCGCGCATTACGACGCGGCCGCGGCCGGTGCGGTAACCGTCGCGCACGCCGGAGACGCCATAGATGATGCCGGCAGTCGGGAAATCCGGCGCGGGAATGATCTCGATGAGCTCATCGACCGTGCATTCCGGAGTGCGCAGCACATGCAGCGCGCCGTCGATAACCTCGGCGATATTATGAGGCGGGATGTTGGTCGCCATGCCGACCGCAATGCCCGAGGAACCATTGATCAAGAGGTTCGGGATGCGGGTAGGAAGAACGGACGGCTCCTTTTCCTTGCCGTCGTAGTTCGGCACGAAATCGACCGTCTCCTTTTCGATGTCGGCAAGGATTTCGCTGGCGATCTTGTCCAGTCGGCACTCGGTATAACGCATTGCCGCAGCATTGTCGCCGTCGATCGAGCCGAAGTTACCCTGACCATCGACCAGCGTATAGCGCAGCGAAAAATCCTGCGCCATGCGCACCAGCGTGTCGTAGATTGCCTGGTCGCCGTGCGGGTGATATTTACCCATGACTTCACCGACGACACGCGCGCACTTTACATACGGACGGTTCCAGACATTGTTCGTCTCGTGCATCGCATAGAGCACGCGGCGATGCACCGGCTTCAGGCCGTCGCGCACGTCCGGGAGTGCGCGCCCCACAATCACGCTCATCGCGTAATCGAGATAGCTCTTGCGCATCTCTTCTTCGAGGGAAATCGGGATTGTCTCTTTGGCGAATTGATCCATTGGCGAGTCGGCTTATCCGTGCTGAAGTTGGCAGAATTTCGTGGCGTTGAAGCTGCAGATGAATGCAGGACACCAAACATTGGATTTTAGCATGCCGCCCAAGGCGTCAACCCGGCGCCTGCGCGGACGTCTACGCGAAACCGCCTGAAAGTCCCGCTCTTAAAAATGTGTTCAAATCAAACCTTACAAGAGGCACAATACCGTTCTTGCAAAAAATACCCGATCGCAAAAAACCATGCTCAAAACACTCGCCCTCGGCCTCTTCCTCAGCGCAGCGGCAAGCGCCCTTGCCCAAACCGCTACCGACATCCAGGCGAATCCAACCCATAGCGCATACCTGCAAGACAGCCGCGGCGTGATCGCGCGCAGCCCGTTTGGACTGTGCTGGCGCACAGGAACGTGGACGCCTGCGGATGCCGTTGCCGGCTGCGATGGCGAACTGGTGCCGCCGATCGTCAGACCGACCGCCCCCGCGATTGTCCCGCCTGTGGCCATGCAACCCGCGGCCGCGCCAATTGCAATACAGCGCTGCGATTTCACCGTAACGCTCGGCAGCGACCAGGCATTCACCTTCAACAAAGCAGTTTTAAGCACGACAACCAAGAAGCGGATTGACGACGAAGTCCTTGCTCGACTTGGCAATTGCGCCAAGATCGATCTCATCATGGTGACTGGGCATTCCGATCGCCTTGGATCGCAACAATACAATCAGAAACTGTCGGAAAAGCGCGCCACTGCGGTTGCCGACTATTTGAAGAGCAAGGGCGCAACGGCGGAAATCGAGACGCTGGGCGCAGGCAAGACACAACCAGTCCAATCATGTCCCGACACGCTTGCACGCACCCGGTTGATCGCCTGTCTGGCACCAAACCGGCGTGTAACGATCGAAGTACGTGGAACCGCTCGATAATTGCAAGCACCAAAGAACAACTCAGCGCCCTCCAAATATTTTTGGAAACGCCAGCCTTTTTTGATTGCTCGTAGCGAAAACACAACAACAGATTAAAAACATATTGCCATTGATGCAGCAACAATCGTTGTAAATCAAGCCTATGGCAAAATGTTGTTAATCAAAGTGCATTGCAAGTGAACAACCTTATAAAAGAATAATCTAACCGCGTGTGGTAATATCAGATTTGAATGTTGTTTATTTGTTGCGCAGTTTATCTGCGGATATCTCCAACCAAGAGGAAAAATATGAATAAATTAGCAAAACTCGTCTTTGCTGCGTCCGCAGTTGCTTCGTTTGCAGCATCCGCTCAGCAAGATATCAAGGCAAATACTCCTAACAGTGCATATCTGCAGGATTCCCGTGGCGTAGTCGTTCGCAGCCCGTTTGGTCCTTGCTGGCATACCGGCTACTATACTCCGGCTGATGCCGTCGGTGGCTGCGATGGCGAAATCGCCAAGGTCGCTCCGGTTGCAGCTCCGGCTCCGGCTCCGGCTCCGGCCCCCGCACCGGCTCCTGCTCCCGCACCTGCCCCGGTTTCCGAAAAAGTCACTTTTGCAGCAGATGCCTTCTTCGACTTTGATAAGGCTGTTCTGAAGCCGGACGGCAAGGCTAAGCTGGACGACTTGGTTTCCAAACTGCAAGGCATGAACCTGGAAGTGATCATTGCCGTCGGCCATACCGACTCCATCGGCACCGACGCCTATAACCAGAAGCTGTCGATCCGCCGTGCGGAAGCGGTCAAGTCATATCTGGTATCGAAGGGCGTTGAATCCAACCGTGTCTACACCGAAGGCAAAGGCGAGAAGCAGCCGGTAGCCTCCAATAAGAACGCTGCTGGCCGTGCCAAGAACCGCCGCGTGGAAATCGAAGTGGTTGGCACCCGCACCAAATAATCGACTTGCTCGATAAACAACCCCGCTTCGGCGGGGTTTTTTTATGACTATGCTTTTGTCACATATGCCTGCAGTTCGTCTTTAAACGACAGCAGGCCATTCCTAATCCCGCTATCATTTAACTTATGAACGCCGATCCTCTAGAGCTGCAAAAATTTAGCGATCTCGCCCATCGTTGGTGGGATCCGACTTCAGAATTCCGTCCGCTGCACGAAATTAATCCGCTACGCCTCGAGTGGATTAATGCACGTGCCCCCTTGGCAGGAAAGATGGTTGCCGATATCGGCTGTGGCGGCGGCATTCTGGCCGAATCCATGGCAAAAAAAGGGGCGCAAGTGACTGGCATTGACCTGTCGGAGAAAGCATTGAAAGTCGCCGATCTGCACAGCCTGGAATCAGGTGTGCAGGTGCGCTATGAAATGATCTCGGCAGAAGCACTGGCGGCACGCGAACCGGGCCGCTACGATGTGGTGACTTGCATGGAAATGCTGGAACATGTGCCTGATCCGGCTGCAGTCGTGCAAGCCTGCGCGACATTGGTCAAGCCGGGTGGCCATGTGTTTTTCTCAACCATCAATCGCAACCCGAAGGCATATCTCTTCGCCGTCATCGGTGCAGAATATCTATTACGCATGCTCCCCAAGGGAACTCACGATTACAGCAAGTTCATCACCCCGGCGGAACTGGCGCAGTTTGCCCGCAGTGCCGGACTGTGCACTGACAGCCTGAAAGGCATGACCTATAACCCATTGACCAAGATATATTCACTTAATCAGGATACCGATGTGAATTATTTGGTGGCTTGTTCACTCCCCGCATAACCCTTCCGACCGGGCGGCGCAGCACACGACGTGCGCCCAGCCTGATCACTGACGAACTTCAACATGCATCTGACCGCACCTCGCGCCATCCTGTTCGACCTCGATGGCACACTGGCCGACACGGCTCCCGATCTGGCCGGGGCCATCAACAAGGTTCGCACCGATCGCGGACTGGCTCCGACCCCCTATGAACAGTTACGTCCGGTGGCGTCCGCCGGTGCGCGCGGGCTGATCGGCGCCGCTTTCGACCTGAAGCCGGAAGACCAGGGGTATGACGATTTGCGCGTCGCCTTCCTGGCTAATTACGAAGCGGCTATCGCAGTGGACAGTCGCCTGTTCGACGGCATTTCCATCCTGTTAAAGGGTTTGCTGGAACATGATTTATCCTGGGGGATCGTTACCAACAAGGCAGCGCGCTTTACCGACAGGCTGGTGCCGTTAATCGGCTTGCAGGACGCATGCTGCATCGTGTCCGGCGATACGACGCCGCATTCGAAGCCCCATCCGGCACCGCTCCTTGAAGCGGCAAGCCGGCTTGGACTTGCGCCAACCGCGTGCTGGTATGTCGGAGACGATTTACGTGACATCCAGGCAGGACGGGCTGCAGGCATGGCGACGATTGCAGCGGGCTGGGGCTATTGCGGCAATATCGAGCCCACATCCTGGGGCGCGGACGCGGTCATTGCCACGCCATACGATTTGCTGGAATTAATTCGCGCAAGGCAATAGCACTGCCTGTAGAGGGCTTGCGGACGCGGGTTCGGTTTCCGCAGCTCCAGTAGTACGCTGTATCAACACGTCCGCCGATGGACCGAAAACCACCTTTCTTCCCATAAGAAAGAAGCGGCATTTTTGTCTTTAGCCAGGTTAATCAAACCGCTTTATTTCGGCGCACTTTTCGGTTGTGCCGCTTCAATCGATTGCAACGTTGCATATGCAGCATCGCGCCAGGGGCCGCCCAGCGCGATGGCCTTTTCCGCCGCAATCCTTGCTTCATCGAATTGCCCCAAGTCTGCCAATACCGTCGCCAGATTATTAAACGCCGCACCGCTGTCGGGGTGCTGTTCGGCGGCACGGCTATAAGCCGTTGCTGCGCCAGCGCGGTCACCCAACGCATAGGCCGTATTGCCATAGCCGAGCTGCAGTGTCAGGTTTTGTGGCCAACGTCGCAGAGCCGTTGCGTAGGCTTGATGGGCGCGGGCTGCAGTAGCGCTCTTTTCCAATGCGACCAGCGCGGAAACCACGCTTGCTTCGTCTGCAGAAGCCGGCAGGCGATCCGGAGGCAAGGTCACCATGCCCCAATATTTCCCTCTGGCCCAGGTGTGCTCGAAAGTGGATAGCGGCAATACGAGACGTTCAGTTGTCCCCGAACGCAAAATAATTTCTTCACGATCCAAGTCGTAGCCGATGACGACTGCATAGTGCCAAAGTGGCGCCCATTGCAGACTGAGATTTTGCAGCACGAGAACTGGATTGCCTGCCGCGACTTCAGTCAGCAAGGCATCCATCTGCGGTGCAATCGTCACGCTCAATGCGCCATGCCGCCGGCCCGCCGCCAGCATTTCAGGCTGCAAGCTGCCTTCGCGTTGTGGCACATAGACTTGCGACACCAGCGCATCCGGAGTTGCTGCAATGCCGGCGGCATTGAGTGACATCGCAAGGGCTGCCGGGCCGCACTGGTAGCGCTCTTGGGGATGGAATGGCGTTGTGGCCAATTCGACCCGGCGCGGCAAGCTTTCCGGCGCATGCTGGAGCAAGGCGCGCGTCTGGGTCGCACAACCGCTCACCAGCAGGGCAAGGACGAACAACACGACCGGCATGCACCACGGCCGACCGTGTTTGCTGCCGGCCTGCACTTAGCGGTGCGAACGCGTGAACGGGAAGACCTTCGTCAAACCGAGAATGTCGGTGACCAGCAGGACGAAGAAAATCACCAGCAGCGCGCCGACGATATCGCCGCCGGCGGGCAGGCTGTCGATCTGGTGCGCAAGCGTCGCGGCTTCCTCATCGGTCAGCGCCGCAACGCGTGCCTGCGCATCAGCCTTGTTGACCCCCATTTGTTCCAGTTGCGCCAACACCTCAGGACGATTGAACGCAGCAGTAATTTTTGCCTGGTTTTGCTGCGCGGCCGCGCTGGCGTGAATCTGCTCGGTGCCGATGATGGCTGCCTGGACGGTCTGAGTAAACCCGACAGATCCGAAGGCCATGAGCAGAACGTAGATGAACAAGCGCTTCATTTTTTGAATCATTTTTTCCTCTTCGGTCATGTTGAAGGTGAACCCCAAGCCTGGCGATCGTGCCCAATCGCCGTCATCCGCATGAAGTTGTTCCGCCATTTCCTAGTTTCCATCAAGGTACCGGAATGGCTTGGAACAATTATAAGTAAACTAACTTGCCTGTCGATCCCAAGTCGCCACCAGATAGTAACCAGACGTAACAATGCCTATGGCCAAGGCATCGGATTGACATCCCTGTATTGCGCAGCACCGGCAGGGATTCCGGGTGCCGTCGACCCGGTTTCTCCCTCGCCCAACTTGGGGCCGGCGATTTCGCTGATTTCGCGGCGCGCTTCGCTAAAATCCGACGGCAATAACGGAAATTCTTTCTTGGGCCAGTTGGCAATTGCCCATCGCGTCAATTCTTCAAACCGCTGCGTCAATTCGGATGCATAGCGGTCGCATTCTTCCTTGCTTGCCATATTCAATCCTGTCTGCTGATACGATGGTTGCCCTTACCGGTGGGACTGGATAGGTGCTTAGGTCTTGCGTTCGATTTTCTCGGGGGCGGGTGTGATTTCTTCCACCTTGCTCGCGTTATCCGGTACGACATCGGACGGCAATCCGATATCGTCAATTCCGATCGCATTGTCTTTCGTTCGTGCGGCACGCGGGTCGCCTCCACCCGGCTCGACGTAGCTCTTTTGTTCGTTCTTCATGTCACGCTCCAAACAAATTTAGACGAATTGCCAACAGCTTGGTTCGACGCTAAAACATCTCGACCGCCGGTGCACCTCAGAACTATCGCCGGACCCGAGCATCTTAGAAATTGAGCGGAAGCCGATGCCGGCAATTTGACGCTTCCGGACACGTTAGACAGGAGCATCTCGCATGGCAAAAGACCCAAAGCATTTCATGAACGAAGCGGATATTGGCAGCGGAGAAAAGTCGGCTGGACAACTCGATGTCGAGAACGATGTCCGGTCGGTAAAAGGAACGCCACTAGGCGAGCCTTCTACGACACAAGGTGGCGAACAGGCGGCGCCTGGCCGCATATTGCGGAGCGGAACGCACCTAGCGCGCATTTTCGCCAAGCCCCAGCCCGATGGCAGCTTTGAAGCGCAAGTGTATGTCAGGCTGACGCGCGAACCGGAAGTGGCGGAAACCTATATTCCCGCCGGGGTGTATGCGTCGGAAGCGGAAGCCTGGGACGCAGCAGAGAATCGCGCGAAACGCGCCATCCAGGAACATGAATTCTGAGCACTTGGTAAGTGCGTAACTGCATCCCGCACCTCATTGAAAAATGCGCGCATGGAGGTTGAACCCGAGGGTCGTTACAATATGGCCTTTTACGCTGACCTTCCATGCCTGACAATCGCCCCGGCCGGTCAACCGGCACATTCCTGAAAACAAGCCTTGTCCTTGGTGCGGCCATGGCCTTCGGCATGGCAGGCTGTTTCACCGACAAGGGCGCGCAGGAGCAAGCCGCGCAAGCAGTGCGGCTGACTGACAAGGGCGTGACCGTGTATGCGGCAGGCGACGTCGCCGATTGCAGCAATTTCAAGCCGCAATACAGCGGTGCCGCCAAGACTGCGGCATTGATCGCGGCAGGACTAGACAAAGACAAGGACGCCGCCGTACTGCTGTTGGGCGATGCGACCTATCCGGTCGGGCTTCCCGCCGAGTTCGCCACCTGCTATGAGCCGACCTGGGGCCGGTTCAAGCAGCAGACCTATCCGTCGCCCGGCAATCACGAGTATTACACGCCCGAGGCAACCGGCTATTACGGCTATTTCGGCGAGGCCGCAGGACCGGCACGGCGCGGCTACTACAGTTTTGATATCGGCAGCTGGCATGTCATCTCTCTCAACAGCAATCTGAAGTCGGCAGGGCAACAAGCGCAGCTGGAATGGCTGAAGAACGATCTTGCACAGCATAAAACGCGCTGCACGCTAGCCTACTGGCATCACCCGGTATTTAGCTCCGGCGGACATGGCAGCAGTGAACGCATGCTGGATGCATGGAAGATGCTGGTTGCAGCCGATGCCGACCTGGTGTTGGTCGGACATGATCATGATTACGAGCGCTTCGCCCCGCAGGACGGCGATGGCAATCGCGATGACCGGCGCGGCGTGCGCCAAATCGTGGTCGGCACGGGCGGCGCGCATCTGACGCCGTTTCGTTTTCGCAAGGCCAATAGCGAAGTCAGCGACAACCTCACGTTCGGCGTACTAAAGCTAAGCTTGAAGGAACTCGGTTATGAATGGGAATTCGTGCCGACCGCCGACGATGGCTTCCGGGATCGCGGCACGGCGCTGTGCCACTGATGCATGGCGCAGCCTGCGAGTCGTCGCAGGTAAGACGGGGCGTGCGCAAGCCTGGATCGATAAAGGTTCAAAGGAGGCGTCATCAACATGAACGCAAACAGCAAGCAAGCACTACGTCTTTTCTATGCGCTGTGGCCGGATGACTTGACGCGCGGCGAACTCGTGCGGCTGCAACAAGCACTACAGGGCCGCAAGATCCCCTACAGCAATCTCCATATCACGCTGGCGTTTCTCGGCCAGCAGCCGACCGAGCAACTCCCCGTACTGCAGGACATCCTCATGCACCTGCCAAGCGCCTCAATGACGCTGACGCTCGACCGGGTTGGCTACTTCAGCAGGAATCGGATTGCCTGGGCCGGCATGCACGAGGTACCCGCTGCGCTCCTCGGCTTGCAGCAGCACCTGACACAAGCCCTCGCGCAGCGCGGCATTGCCTTTGATAGCCAGCTCAAGTTCAAGCCGCATATCACGCTGGCGCGCGACGCCGAAGCACCACCAGATACGGTCTTTACGCCGATTGCCTGGAAAGCGGACCAGGTCGCTCTGGTGCAATCGGAAATGAAACAGGGTGGTTCATCCTATCAAGTGCTGGCGTCGCGCCGGATCGATCATGAGGTATGGATACCGGGCGACGCCGGCAATTAAGCCTGTTAAGCCTGCTTGAGCGCGGGCGCACCCTCGCCCTGGGCAGCGTCTTTCGTGCCGGACTGGGCCAGCTTGCGCAAGACATGTGCGGCCGCAACCAACCCAAAGCTGGCAGTCACGACCATCGCCGAGCCGAAACCGGCGCAGTTCAGCCCGCTGATGCCGGCCGCCTGCTCGTCGCCGGTCTCGCACGACTGCGCCTCGGGAAAGCGTAACGGTTCGGTGGAAAACACTGCATCAATGCCGAACTTATTCTTGCTCCCGCGCGGAAAACCATGGTGTGCGCGCAAACGCTTGCGCACCTTGGCCAGCAGCGGCTCCTGCTCCGTGCGCGACAGATCGCGGATCTCGATCTTGGTCGGATCGATTTGTCCGCCGGCGCCGCCAATCGTTATCAATGGAATCGCGTGTGCGCGGCAATAAGCGATCAATGCCGTCTTAGCGCGCACATTATCGATGGCATCGATCACATAGTCATAACGGCCAATGCCGATCATTTGCTCGAGATTGTCTTCCGAGATGAAGTCTTCGACCTCGGTCACTTCGCAGTACGGATTGATTTGCGCTATGCGCGCGGCAAGCGCCGTGACCTTGGCCATGCCCAGCGTATCGGTGAGTGCATGGATCTGGCGGTTGACGTTCGACTCCGCCACGTTGTCGAGATCGATCATCGTCACGCGGCCGATTGCGCTGCGCGCTAACGCTTCGACAATCCAAGAACCGACGCCGCCGACGCCGATCACGCAGACGTGCGCGGTACGAAAACGTTCGAGCGCAGCCGCGCCATACAACCTTGCGATCCCGCCAAAGCGCCGATCGAAATCGATATCGTTGGCAGAAAGATCAGAAGCCGGAGGAAGGGAAATAATTGCGTTCATTTCGCCATTTTAACGGAGAGCAAGCCGCGATATTTTCTTCTAGAATGTTTTTGTCGCGAATCTTTTTTCGCTGTTTCTTCGCCGCGCCTGCGTCGCCTTTCCGTGTTCCCTTCCGCGCCACTGCTGCAGTTAATCTTCGTATCACTCCTGGCGCACAGCGCCTTGGCCGGCGCACGCATCACGACCTCGCTGTATGCGCTGTCGCTGCATGCATCCGAATTCACCATCGGCACGCTCATTGCGCTGTTCGCCTTGTTCCCCATGCTGTTGGCGGTTTCCGTGGGACGCGTCATCGATCGCATCGGCATCGTACGTCCGATGCTGGCGGGCTGCGCCGCGATTGCTGTCGGATGTGCAATGCCAAGCCTGATCGGCGGCTTGCCGGTGCTGTATTTCGCCACGATCCTGATCGGCACCGGCTTCATGGTGGTGCAGGTCGCGGCGCAACATACGGTAGGCGCCGTCAGCGCGTCGGAGCAGCGCGCATCCAACTTCAGCTGGCTCGCGCTCGGTTTTTCGATTTCCGGCTTCTGCGGCCCGGTCATTGCCGGACTCATGATCGACCATGCACACTTCAACATTGCCTATCTGACCTTTTGCATGATCGCGCTCAGCGCATTGGCGCTAACCGCTTATGGAAGGCTTTGCCGGTTCCATCCTGCCGCACATGAACAGCGAGCGGACTCCGGCAGCGCGATGCAACTGCTGCGCGACAAGGAGTTGCGGCGCATTTATGTCGTCGGCACCCTGCTTGCCTCGGCTTGGGACTTGTTTACCTTCGTGCTGCCGATTCACGGCTCGCATCTCGGATTTTCCGCATCGACGATCGGATTGATTCTCGGCTGCTTCTCCGCAGCGACGTTCGTGGTGCGCTTGGGCATGCCGTGGATTGCGCGCCGCTATAGCGAGTGGCATGTCCTAACGGTGGCGCTAATGCTGGCCGTGGCGTGCTATGCGCTATTCCCGCTGATGCGGCAGCCGGCGGCGATGATGGGGGTCGCCGCCATGCTGGGCGCTGCGGTCGGGTCGAGCCAGCCGAACATGCTAGCGCTGCTGCATCATGCAGCCCCGTCGGGGCGAGGGGCGGAGGCCGTTGGTGTACGCATCACCATCGGCAATGCGTGTCAGGTCGTTCTGCCGCTTGCGTTCGGCGGCGCCGGGGCGGCGTTGGGGTTACCGGCGGTATTCTGGGCGATGAGCGCGATGATTGGCGCTGGCGTGCCGTCCGCATGGCACAAGGCGTTTCGCAGGTAGCCGCAACACGCGCGGCCGATCCCGAAAAAATTGATTCAAGACAAGGCACGCAAAAGAGGCGGTGCAGTATTTTTAGCCTTCCGCAGCAGCATCTCGCGACGCGAAGAATATTGCGCCAATTGCAATTTGGCATATCGGTGATAATACTGTTTACTGCAACACCGATTTGCCGTGCACTTACAGATACAGGAATCCAGATGTCGTCGATAGCCGATTTACGTAAAGAATACAGCCGTGCCAGCTTGTCTGAAGACGAGGTACTGCACAATCCGATCGATCAGTTTTCCAAATGGCTGGGCGAAGCGCTCCTGGCGAAAGTGCCGGAAGCAAATGCCATGACCGTATCGACGGTCGGCGCCAACAATCGTCCGTCTTCGCGCATTCTGCTGATCAAGGATGTTGATCAGCGTGGAGTCACGTGGTTTACGAACTACGAGAGCCGCAAAGGCCATGAGTTAGCGCAAAACCCGTACGCGGCTCTGCTGTTTTACTGGATCGAACTGGAGAGACAAGTACGCATCGAAGGCCGGGTCGAACGCATCTCCGATGCCGAGAATGATGCCTACTTCCAGAGCCGCCCGTTGAAAAGCCGTCTCGGCGCCATCGCTTCGTCGCAAAGCCGTCCGGTTGCAAGCCGGGCAGAGCTGGAAGCACGGGTCGCGGAAGTGGAACAACAATATGGTGACCATCCGGTTCGTCCCGCGCACTGGGGCGGTTACCGGCTGACGCCGGATTACATCGAATTCTGGCAAGGTCGTCCGTCGCGCCTGCATGATCGTATTGCATATGTCTTGCAGGCAGACGGCAGCTGGAAACGGCAAAGGCTGCAACCGTAAAGCACGCTATTCCCCGCAGCCGACCGACATGGCATTACCCGATTCCGGCGCGTTATCCGGCGCGCACGGATTCACTGGCGGATCCAACGGCTCGACGGAGGACATGGCATGTTCTGGGAAAAAAAGCTTGGAAGTTGGGTAGACAACATACGCGGCCGCGCCGCGCTGCCGCTGCGGCTCGAATTATGGAACGGGCAGCAGCTCGATTTCGGCCAACACACGCCCCATGTCACTGTCAGGGTGCCGCACGCCTCGGCGCTCACTTACCTGCTTACGCCCTCCCTCTTCAACCTCGGCCAAGCCTATGTCGAAGGCAAGATCGAAGTCGAGGGACGCGTCAATGAAATCATCTCCGTTGGCAACGCCCTCGCCAGATACACACTGAAGCAGGAAGGCAAGTTCGCGCGCATCGCCCGCTCCTTCCATCACACCAGGAAGATCGACGAGGAAGCGATTCGCTACCACTATGACGTGTCGAACGAGTTTTACAGCATGTGGCTGGATAAGAACATGGTGTATTCATGCGCTTATTTCGAGCATGGTGACGAAGACCTCGACACGGCGCAGCTCAAGAAGATCGACCACATCCTGACCAAAATACGGCTGCAGCCCGGCCAGACCCTGCTCGACATCGGTTGCGGCTGGGGAGCGCTGGTCATCCGTGCCGCCGAAAAATACGGTGCCAGATGCGTCGGCATTACGCTGTCGCAAAATCAGTGTGACCTAGCCAGGGAACGCGTTGCACGCGCCGGCCTGTCGGACCGTGTCGATATCCGGCTGGAAGATTATCGCGACGCGGGCGGAACCTATGACCGCATTACCAGCGTCGGCATGTTCGAGCATGTCGGTGCCAGGAACCTGCCGCTCTACTTCTCGCGAATGCGCGAATTGCTGGCAGATGATGGCGTGGCAATGAACCACGGCATTACGACCACCGATCCCCGCGACGGCGAAACCGCGTACGGCGGCGGCGAGTTCATCGCAAAATATGTATTCCCCCAGGGCGAGCTGCATCATATCGGCACGGTGCTGCGCACTATGCAGGAAGGCGGGCTGGAAGCGCTGGATGTGGAAAATCTACGGCGCCACTATGCAAAAACCTGCAGCGCCTGGGCCGATAATTTCGAAACGAATGCAGAGCGGATCAAGCCGCTGGTGGATGCAAAGCGCTTCCGGATCTGGCGCGTCTACCTTGCCGGCTGTGCCTATGCGTTCATGCAGGACTGGATCTCGCTCTATCAGATCTTGTGCACCAAGGCCGGACGCGACGTATCGTCCTTGCCATGGTCGCGGCGGTACATGTACGACGCATGAGCGCGCTGTGACAGGCTTTACAACAGGCGCTATACAGCGCTACGTCAGCTCGATCTTCGCCGCGTACTCCCGCAATTTGTCCATGCCAGGCTCCTTGCGGGGCCACGTCAGGTCGACGCCGTCGTTGCTGTAGCGGGGCAGCACATGCAGGTGCAGGTGCGGCACCGTTTGCCACCCGGCCGGCTTGTTGGCTTGCAGGATGGTGATCCCCTCGGGTTCGAATGCCCGCTGAACCGCCTTTGCGATCCTGTTTGCAGCGCGCATCATCGCTGCCGCCGACTCTTCATCGGCATCCATCAGCGTTTCGTAGGGCGTTTTCGTGACGACCAGCACATGCCCCGGATTGACCTGCCCGGCGTCCATGAAGGCGAAGACCAGGTCATCCTCGTATACCTTCGCGCATGGGATCTCGCCCTGGATGATTTTCGTGAAGACGGTTGTCATTGCAATCCTTTATTCCGGCGCATTGAGCTTGTCGGCGAAGACCTTGCGGAATTTGGCCACCTTCGGCGCCACCACAAAAGCGCAATATCCTTGCAGCGGATGCTGGCGGAAATAGTTCTGGTGGTAATCCTCGGCCTTGTAGTATTCCTGCGCAGGACTGAGCTCGGTCACGATGGGAGCATCCCAGACATTGGCCATTGCGGCGATGACCTGCCTGGCGGTCTCCTGTTGTGCGGGCGTGTGATAAAAGATCACCGAGCGGTATTGAGTACCAACATCGTTGCCCTGCCGGTTAGGTGTCGTGGGATCGTGGATGGTGAAAAAGATTTCGAGTAGCTCGCGGTAACTGACGATCTCCGGATCGAAACTCACCCGCACCACTTCTGCATGGCCGGTCGATCCCTCGCATACCTGTTCATAGGTTGGATTCGGAACGTGCCCGCCGGCGTACCCGGATTCCACGTGC
Organism: Noviherbaspirillum autotrophicum; assembly: GCF_000818395.1. Classification (GTDB taxonomy): domain Bacteria; phylum Pseudomonadota; class Gammaproteobacteria; order Burkholderiales; family Burkholderiaceae_D; genus Noviherbaspirillum; species Noviherbaspirillum autotrophicum. Next base: position 4,477,734 of record NZ_JWJG01000028.1, read on the forward strand.
TGTACGCCCTTCAATTCCTGGTAGACGGCTTCCAGACACCAGAAGCATCCGCCGCCCAGTGTCGCTGTTTCAGTCGCCATGATCCACTCCCTTTGTTCCCTTTCTATGACTTTAGCGCAAACGCATGAAACTGCCTATCGGATTCCCGACATATCGATAATCCGGCGCACCCCGCGCTCTCCAGGGCAAGAAAATGCGCAGTGATTCCTCCGCCGGTAGGAAAGTGACCGAATGTTCAGGTACAACAGCAACGCCCCTGCACTCGTGTATCATTTTTGCATGTTTTCCAGCAAGTAGAGATGACCCCATGCTGCATGCAACCACCCTCGTCGACTCCCTCAAGCGCGAACTGAAAGCGCGTGGTATCACCTATGCCGACTTGGCCGCGCGGATCGGCATGTCGGAGGCAAGCGTCAAGCGTATGTTCTCGCAAAAGAATTTCACACTGCAACGACTGGATGAAATACTGAAAGCGACCGAGATCGATTTCCGCGACATCGCGCTGATTGCGCACGACGAGTCGCGGCTGATTTCCGAGCTGAGCTTCGCACAGGAAAAGGAAATCATCGGTGATACCAAGCTGTTCCTGATCGCCGTCTCCGTCCTGAACCACCTCACCGTGGACCAGATCGTGCAGACCTACCAGGTCACCGATGCGGAAGTGGTGAAGTATCTGATACGCCTGGATAAAATCGGCTTTATCGAACTGATGCCAAACAACCGGGTGAAACTGCTGGTGTCGCGTACCTTCCGCTGGATTCCGAACGGCCCGATCCAGAACCATTTCCGCGAGCAAGCCTACAGCGATTACCTTGAATCGAAATTCGACGGCGATCATGAGGTGATGCGTCTTGTTAACGTCATGCTATCGAAGCGATCGATTGCGGCCCTGCTCGATCGCCTCAAGCAAGTTGCGCGCGAATTCTCGCAGCAGCATCAGGAAGATGCGAAGCTGCCCTATGACGACCGCTATTCGATCAGTTTCATGCTGGCGGCACGTCCATGGATGCCAAAGGGATTCAAGGAATTGCTGCGGCCCCGGCAGGCCACTCCCAAGCTGGTGCGCCCCAAATAGGCCGCGTGCCAGAATGCGCATTGCAGCTCGTCCGGCCGGCTCCCACAGTGACAACGTCTTTTTGGCATAATGACCAAAATTTCATGGAAATCAGATGTCAAAACGGCCTTCCGGCGCGGTGCCGCCCGAATTCGACTCGCGCCACTTCCGCCAGGCGTTGTCGCAATTTGCCACCGGCGTCACCATCATCACCACGCGCCTGCCTGACGGCACCTTCCTGGGACTGACTGCAAGCTCCTTCAATTCCGTCTCGCTCGACCCGCCGCTGGTATTGTGGAGCCTGGCGCAGACAGCAAACAGCCTTCCGGTATTTACCGGCAACTCGCATTACGTCATCAACATCCTCGCCGGCGACCAAGTCGCCCTCGCAGAGCGTTTCGCCATGCGCATCGAGAACCGCTTCGAAGGCGTCGATTTCGAACTCTCGCATACCGGCCTACCGATCCTGAAGGGCGTATCCGCCTGGTTCGAATGCCATAACCGCAGCCGTTATCCCGAAGGTGATCACGTGATTTTCGTCGGCGAGGTGGAGCGCTGCGACGTCACGCCAAAACCGGCATTGGTATTCCATGGCGGAGAGTTTGCATCGACCCAGCCCTTGCATCGGCGCCACGAAAAAAATCCTCCTCAACATAAACCCAAGGACCCACGATGACTTCGCCACCCTCCAAAGCACGTTTTCACTGGGACGACCCGCTGCTGCTGGACCAGCAGCTGACCAACGATGAACGCATGGTGCGCGACGCGGCCAACGCCTACTGCCAGGACAAGCTGGCCCCGCGCGTGCTGGAAGCCTTCCGTCACGAGAGCACCGATCCCGCCATCTTCCGCGAGATGGGCGAGCTCG
>NZ_JWJG01000028.1:4479665-4479955 GCF_000818395.1 Noviherbaspirillum autotrophicum
TTGGCTGTTCCGGCGCTCCTGCAGGTTGGGGAACATCTCGTAGATTTCGTCGATCGACATGCCGCGATCCGTCTTCGACACGAACGGCGGCAGCATCAGGTTTTCCTCGGCCGACAGCGACGAGAAGATGCCGCGCTCTTCCGGGCAGTAGCCCACGCCGCGATGCGCGACCTTGTAGGTCGGCAAATGGATCGCCTCGACCCCATTGATCTTGATCGAGCCCTTGCGCGCACCGGTCAAGCCCATGATGGCGCGCAGCGTCGTGGTGCGGCCCGCGCCGTTGCGGCCCA
>NZ_JWJG01000028.1:4479965-4480279 GCF_000818395.1 Noviherbaspirillum autotrophicum
CGTGTTCGTGGTGTGGGCCAAGGATGACGAGGGACAGATCCGTGGCTTCGTGCTGGAAAAGGGCTGGAAAGGCTTGTCCGCTCCAGCCATCCACGGCAAGGTCGGCTTGCGCGCCTCGATCACTGGCGAGATCGTGATGGATGAGGTGTTTTGCCCGGAAGAAAATGCCTTCCCCGAGGTGCGCGGCTTGAAGGGGCCGTTCACCTGCCTGAACTCGGCGCGCTACGGCATTGCCTGGGGTGCGCTGGGTGCGGCCGAAGATTGCTGGCACCGTGCCCGCCAGTACGTGCTGGACCGCAAGCAATTCGGCAAGC
>NZ_JWJG01000028.1:4480289-4480434 GCF_000818395.1 Noviherbaspirillum autotrophicum
CGCAATGGCGAATGCAACGGCATATCCAGTTTTTTTATTCATAGTCATGCTCCAATCATTTCTCTTTGCCGAACAGTCCGGCGGGGCGGATCATCAGCACGATGGCCATGATGATGAACACGACGGTAGCCGACGCTTCCGGGTA
>NZ_JWJG01000028.1:4480444-4480604 GCF_000818395.1 Noviherbaspirillum autotrophicum
GTTGCGGAAACGCCGGTGCTCGACGTTACAGCATTCGTGTCGTCCGCAATCTTCTTGGCGGTGGCGCCTGCGGCCACGGTGACCGTTGAGGTCGTGCCCTTGCCGGCGATGGTCAGGGTTTGTGCGCCGACCCGGTTAGCGACAGCCGAAGTGCTGGCGG
>NZ_JWJG01000028.1:4480614-5127061 GCF_000818395.1 Noviherbaspirillum autotrophicum
GCAGGTCACCACCACCAAGGGCTTCAAGGAAGCGTTCAAGGCGTTCGGCGAAGCGGGCTGGCAAGGCGTGCAGCATCCAGTCAAATTCGGCGGCCAGGGCTTGCCGAAGCTGGTGGCGACGCCATGCATCGAAATGCTCAATTCCGCCAACCTGTCATTCGCGCTGTGCCCGCTGTTGACCGACGGCGCCATCGAGGCGCTGATGACCGCGGGTAGCGAAGAACAGAAGCGGATCTATCTGGCGAATCTGATCTCCGGCAAGTGGACCGGCACGATGAACCTGACCGAGCCGCAGGCGGGCTCCGACCTGGCGCTGGTACGTTCGCGCGCAGTGCCGCAGGGCGACGGCACCTACAAGATTTTTGGCACCAAGATCTTCATCACCTACGGCGAGCATGACATGGCCGAGAACATCGTCCACCTGGTGCTGGCCCGTACGCCGAATGCGCCGGAGGGCGTGAAGGGCATTTCGCTGTTCGTGGTGCCGAAGTTCCTGGTCAATGCCGACGGCTCGCTCGGCGAGCGCAACGACGCGTATTGCGTGTCGATCGAACACAAGCTGGGCATCAAGGCCAGCCCGACCGCAGTGCTGCAATTCGGCGACCATGGCGGCGCCATCGGCACGCTCGTGGGCGAGGAAAACCGCGGCCTCGAATACATGTTCATCATGATGAACGCCGCGCGCTTCGCGGTAGGCATGCAGGGCATCGGCGTTGCCGAGCGCGCTTATCAGAAGGCGGTTGCGTATGCGCGCGATCGCGTGCAGTCGCGTGACCTCGCCGGCTCCAGCGGTCCTGTTGCCATCATTCATCATCCGGACGTGCGCCGCATACTGATGTCGATGCGTGCGCAAACTGAAGCGGCGCGCGCCTTGGCCTACGTGACTGCCGCTGCATTCGATGCCGCACATCATCATGCCGACGATGCCGTACGCAAGACGAACCAGGCCTTCTACGAATATATGGTGCCCGTCGTGAAGGGCTGGTCGACCGAGATGTCGCTCGACGTCACCTCCAACGGCGTACAAGTCCATGGCGGCATGGGTTTCATCGAGGAAACGGGCGCAGCGCAGTACTACCGTGATGCACGCATTCTGCCGATCTACGAAGGCACGACCGCGATCCAGGCCAATGACCTGGTCGGTCGCAAGACTGTGCGCGATGCCGGCGCCACTGCCAAGGGCATCTTGGCGCAGGTGCGCCGCACCGAGGAAGAGCTGTCGGCTTCGGCGTCGGCCGATCTGACGGCAATCCGTACCCAGCTGGCTGCCGGCTCCAAGGCGCTGGAGGAAGTCGTGAACTACGTGGTCGCCAACATGAAGTCCGACATCAAGGGCGTGTTTGCGGGCAGCGTGCCTTACCTCAAGCTGGCCGGCATCGTGCTGGGCGGCTGGCAGATGGCGCGCGCCGCACTGGTGGCGGACCGCAAGCTGCAGGCAGGCGAGGGCGATGCCAAGTTTTATCAGGCCAAGATCGCGACCGCACGCTTCTTTGCCGATTACTTCCTGTCGCAGGCAGCCGGCTATCGCGCGGCCATCATCGAAGGCAGCGCCGGCGCCCTGGCACTCACGGAAGACCAGTTCTGAATCCGCTGCGGCGAGGCGGAATCTTCCCTTGTTTGATACCCGCCTCGATAAGCCCGAAAGGGCCATCGGGTAGCGCCGAGAACGCCCCCAAAAACAATCAAAAGCGTGTCCGGTATCGCAGGCAACCTTTTTGGAGCGTAAGGTCCCATGCATATCAATTTCACTGTTCGCAGCAAATTCATACTTTCTTTCAGTATTCCCCTGGCCGCACTCACTGCAGTACTCGTACTTGGGGCGACGGGATCGACCCGCGAGCTCGTCTCCGGAGCCGCGCTGGCCGGCTTGGCGTCCGGTGTGGCATGCGCCTGGTGGGTCACGAGCAGTCTTGGGCGCACGCTACGCGATACGACGGCAGTCGCGCAGCGCATGGCCACCGGCGATCTTTCCGAACCGGTGGCAGCCAATTCAAACAGAGAATTCGGCGAACTGCAGCAAGCCTTGCGCGACATGAGCGAGCGCATGTTCGCCGTTGTCGCCGGCGTTCGGTCTGGGACCACGGCGGTGGCGACCATGTCCGGCATGCTTACCAATGACAATACCGCGCTTTCGGAACGCACGGAGTCGCAGGCCAGTTCGCTCGAAGAAACCGCGTCGTCGATGGAGCAACTGACGTCCACCGTCAAGCAAAACGCCGACAACGCGCGGGAAGCGAACCAGCTCGCGGCATCCGCATCGCAAACCGCCGACAAAGGCGGCCAGGTGGTGCAGGACGTGGTGCAGACCATGGAGGCAATCAAGGACAGCTCGCGCAAGGTGACCGATATCATCACCGTCATCGACGGCATCGCGTTCCAGACCAACATCCTCGCCCTCAACGCCGCGGTGGAAGCAGCGCGCGCCGGCGAACAGGGGCGCGGCTTTGCCGTGGTCGCGGGCGAGGTGCGCGCGCTGGCGCAGCGCTCGGCCTCCGCCGCGAAAGAGATCAAAGAGCTGATCGGCGATTCGGTGGATCGCGTGGAAACCGGTAGCCGGCTGGTGGACGAAGCCGGCAAGACGATGAGCGAAATTATCACGGCGGTCGAACGCGTGACCACGATCATGAATGAAATCACCGATGCGAGTCAGGAGCAAAGTGCCGGCATCGAGGAAATCAACCGCGCAATCGGGCAAATCGACTCAACGACCCAGCAGAACGCAAGGCTGGTGGAAGATGCGACGCGCGCGACCGCACATCTGCATGAGCAGGCGGTCAACCTGACCCAGGCGGTGGCAACTTTCAATCTCGGCGCGCGCGAGTTCGGCAATGCGGACGAGGCCGCGGCCATGGTGCACGATGCGGTGGCTTACCTGAAAGCCAACGGCAAGTCCGGCTTCCTAGCCGAGATCAACAAGCTGGGACGCGGCCGCTTCATTGACCGCGATCTCTATCTCAGCGTGTATTCGGACGACCTCGAATGCCTCGCGCATGGCGCCAATCCGCGTCTGGTCGGGGTCAACGGTGCGGCGTTCAAGGATGCCGACGGCAAGCTGTTCGTCAAGGAAATCATCGCCAAGGCAAAGACCAGCGGCTCAGGCTGGGTCGATTACAAGTGGATGCATCCGGTGACGAAAAAAATGCTGATCAAGTCGACCTATTTGGAAAAGGCAGGCGACATGATCATCGCCTGCGGCTTCTACAAGAACTAGCGCATATCCGTGCGGGGGGCGCGCTTGAGCCAGAAGGGCCGCTGCTAAAAAGGCGCTGAAAGAGCGCTTAATAGAGCAGCCGGCCATTGCGGCCCACGACGGCAATATCCAGATAATTGGACCCGCTGCGCTTCTCGTTCGAAAATTCGATCGGGAAGCCGCCTACCCGGTACTCCTGCATCGCGCTCAAGCTCTGGATCACTTTTTCCCCGGTCGGATGCGGGCCGGCCATCCGGATCGCCTCGACCAGCAGGCGGATGTTCAGATACCCCTCCAGCGCCACAGGACTCGGCTTAACGCCTTTGCCGAACGGACTGTTGACCAGGGCCTGGAAATCCCTGGTCAGCGCAAATGCCGCGGAATTCGGATTGGGCACGACCTGTGAAATGCCGACACCGCGCGCCTTTTCCTCGCCAGCCACGTCGGCCAGCAATTTCGGCGTCACGAACGACAGCGCGTACAACTGCGCCGCACCGGCCGGCGCGTGATACGCCTTCATGAACTGATAAACCGCATCCGGCACTCCCATCAGGAAGATCGCCTGCGGCTGCGCCGCCACGATCTTCTGCGCGTGCGCGGTGAAGTCGTTCGTGCCTGGCTGGTAGCCGACCTTCAGCACGAGCTGCAGGTTGAAGCTCTTTTCGCCGGCGGCCACGCTCTGCAGCACGCCCTCGCCGAACGCATCTTCCTGGTACAGCACTGCGACGCGGTGCAGGCCGAGCGTGGATGCGAGGCGGGATATCTTCTGTATCTCGTCGTTATAGGTGGCGCGGGTGTGAAAAATTTCTTCCGTGCCAGCGCCGCGCAACACCGTCGCGCCGCTGTAGACGCCGACCAGCGGGACGCGGTACTTGTGCAGTACGCGCGACTTGATCAGCGCCATCGTCGGCGCCGTACCCGCGCTGTTGACCAGTCCGATCACCTTGTCAGCGGCAATCGCCTCTTCCGCCAGCGCCGCGGTCTTGGCCGCATCGTAGCCGTCATCCTTGGTAACCAGCACCAGGCGGTTGCCTTGGATACCACCCTGCGCATTAACCTGGTCTACGTAAGCACGTGTGGCCTGCAGCACCTCCTGCGCGGTCACCGCGATCGGACCGGTGAAGCCCGATACGATGCCGATCCGGATATCCTCCGCATGCGCGAGGCAGGCGGCAAGCAACGCCATGAAAACAAACAAGAACCTTTTCATTGTCTCTCTCCCTCCGGTCCTGCGGCATGGGTATGCCGGCAGCCGGCAATAGTCGAATGCATACAGGGGGACATTTGCCCCCCCTCCGCCGTTACTGCGTCGTGATCTGCGCCTGGGTCTGGCTGGCATCGAAGATCAGCTTCTTCGGCCACGGCTGCCAGGTCACACCGAGCGATGCATTGTTCGGGTCGCCGTTCTTGGCGAACGCGGCGATCGAATCCATCATCGCTTTCGACAGTGCAAGGCGGCCCGGCTTGTTGGCGGTGCTGTTGGCGACATTGGAGAACAACGACGGTCCGAAATTACCGAAGATGAACGGCAAGTCGAACGCATGCGCGGCACCATACACGTCGTTCCACGGAGCCGGCTCCTGCGCCCAGTTGAACTGGTAGAACCACACGTTCTGCTGGTTCGCGACCAGCGTGTTGAGCGCGTTGTCGCGGCTGGGTGCGAAGAAGTTATTGGTGAAGTATGCGGCGGCCGCGTTGTAACCGGTGGTCGGCGTATCGATCGGCAGATACGCTGCATCGATCAGGTCGGACAAGGTCACGGTGGGCGCTGCATCCGGCTTGTAGTTCATCATCAGCGCAAAGCGGGTGGCGTCGCTGATGATGAAGCCCGGCTTGTGCGACGGCGGCAGCGCCGCGAACAGCGACTGGAACAGCTTGCCTTCTTCTGAGGTATTGCTGGCGAGGATAGGCACCTTGCGGTAATTGCCCGCAGCCATGGCGGCAATCGGATCGACCGGCACCACTGTACCCTCGGGGATGGGGCCGGACGAATTCGGGCCCTTGGTGAAGATGGTAGTCAGGATGGTATTGGCATCCTTGGCGCGCATGTAGTCGGCGATCTGCGCATTGGTCTGGGTCGCCACATAGGTCTGGGCAGACGTGGTGTCGGTCGCCTTGCCGTCTGCGATCAGCAAATTGTTGAGCAATGCATTGCCTTGCGCCTGATAGGTGGATGCCGGACTCAGGGTCGCCAGCGCGCCGTTCGGGAGATTCGACGCGAGGGAAATGCCGCCGCTCAGTGGTGCCGCCCGGTGGAACAATCCCGCAGTCTGCGGCGAGGCCACCAGCGCCCATACGTTAATCGCGCCGGCCGACTGTCCCATGACAGTCACGTTGTTCTTGTTGCCGCCGAAATTCCCGATGTTGTTCTGGATGAACTTGAGCGCCTGGATGTTATCGAGGATTGCGAAGTTGCCGGAATCGTCATTCGCATTCGTGCCGGTCTTGAGCTGCGGCAGATTGAAGAAGCCGAACACGCCGACCCGGTAGTTGGCGGTCACCACCACCGCATTTGCCGCCTTGGCCAAATTGGCGCCGTCATAGACCGGATCTGCGGTATAGCCAGAGATATTACTGCCGCCATACAGGAACAGGATGACCGGCAAATCCTTCGCATCGTTGGCCGGACGCCAGATATTGAGCGTCAGGCAGTCTTCGCTGCCAACCGGCGTATTCAGCGTGGTGCCGATCGTCGCGTCGTAAGTATTGTTCGCGCCGGGGCCATACACGCGGTCGTTCTGGATGCAGGCATTCCCGAAATTTTGCGTGTTGCGCACGCCCCACGCCGCCGGTTCGACCGGCGCCTTCCAGCGCAATGTCCCGACTGGCGGTTTCGCGAACGGGATCCCTTTCCAGTAATACGTGCCCGACGCGGTGCTGTCGTCGACGCCAACCACTTGGCCGTAGACCGTGGCACGCGCCACCGGATTCGGATCGCTGCCGCCGCAAGCGCTCAACAGCGTCCCGGCGGCGGCAAACACTGCCCAACCTGCAAATTTACGAATTTTCATTGTTATCTCCTCCTATGAATTGGAATGCCCGCCCCTCCTCAGGCTGTCGGCAGCTTGTAGTCCTTGAATTGCTCGCGGATCTTGTTCTTCAATACTTTTCCGGTTGCACCGATCGGCAGTGCATCGACGAAGGCCACGTCGTCCGGCGTCCACCATTTGGCGATTTTTCCTTCGAACGACTGGATCAGCTCTGCCTTGCTGAGCTCGGCGCCCGGCTTCCTCACCACCACCAGCAGCGGACGCTCATCCCATTTCGGATGGAACACGCCGATGCAAGCCGCCTGCTGCACTGCCGGATGCGCCATCGCGATGTTTTCCAGGTCGATGGAGCCGATCCATTCACCGCCGGACTTGATCACATCCTTGCTGCGGTCGGTGATCTGCATGTAGCCATCCGGGCTAATCGTGGCCACGTCGCCGGTCGGGAACCAGCCGTCCTGCAGCACGTCGCCGCCCTCGCACTTGAAATAGCTGTCGATGATCCACGGCCCCTTGACCAGCAGGTCGCCGTAGGTCTTGCCGTCCCAGGGCAGCTCCTCGCCGGCGGCGTCCACGATCTTCATGTCCACGCCAAACACCACATGCCCCTGTTTTTCCAGGACTGCCTGCTTCTGCTCTTCCGGCAGCGCGTCATGCTTGAGCTGCAGCGTGCAGACGGTGCCGAGCGGCGACATTTCCGTCATGCCCCATGCATGCATGACTTCGACGCCATAGCGATGGCGGAATGCCTGCATCATCGACGGCGGACAGGCGGCGCCGCCGATCACCGTGCGTGTCAGGGCCGAGAATTTCAGATCGTTCTGGCCGACGTAGTTCAGCAGGCCGAGCCATACCGTCGGCACGCCGGCGGAGAACGTCACCTTTTCCTGTTCCATCAATTCAAACAGCGATTTGCCGTCCAGCGCCGGCCCCGGGAAAACCAGCTTCGCGCCGGTCAGCGGCGCGGAATACGGCAGCCCCCAGGCATTTACGTGGAACATCGGCACAACCGGCAGCACCGCATCGCGTGCCGACAGGTTCATCGCGTCCGGCATCGCCGATGCGTAGGAATGCAGCACCGTCGAGCGGTGCGAATACAGCGCGCCCTTCGGGTTGCCGGTCGTGCCCGAGGTGTAGCACAGGCTGGACGCCGAGTTCTCGTCGAACAGCGGCCATTCGTATTCATCGGAGTGGCGTGCGATCAGGTCCTCGTAGCACAGCAGGTTGGCAATGGAGGTACGTTCCGGCATGCGGTCGCGGCCGCACATCATCACGAATCCCTTGACCGTCTTGCACAGCGGAGCGAAGGCTTCGACAATCGGCAGGAAATTCATGTCGAAGAACAGGTACTGGTCTTCCGCATGGTTGACGATGTACGCGATCTGTTCCGGATGCAGGCGCGGGTTAATCGTGTGCATGACAGCACCCGAGCCGGAGATCGCATAATACAGTTCCATGTGGCGGTAGCCGTTCCATGCCAGCGTCGCCACCCGGTCGCCGAGTTTCACGTCGAATCCCTTCAGCACATTGGCCATCTTGCGCGCGCGCTGGTGGCACTCGCGATAGGTGTAGCGATGAATATCGCCCTCCACCCGGCGCGATACGATTTCGTTGTCACCGAAATAGCGGCTGGCATGCTGGATGATGGAGGAGATGAGCAGGGGCTGATTCATCATCTGCCCCATCAATGGACTCTTTGGAAATTGCGACATGGAACACTCCCGGGTTGCTTGAGAAATTGGGTGATGAACATGCGCGGAGAGCAGAAGGCAGCAGGCATGAGGAACCTGCGATGCGAGGGCGCGAAGCCGGATTTGTCTCCTTGCTGTTCTTCTTATCAACTACTTCTTGTCGTATGCACTGTAAGCAGTCGTACGATAGGCGTCAGTGGCCGAATCGGCCAAGATGATGGCTTTTACGGACAGATTTGGAAGCCCCGGCAGCCCGTCCGGCAGGTGAAAAAATCCCGGAAGTCCGGCAAACCGGGCCCGGGACGAAATGGCTCAAGCCAGACAGGAGACTTTGGGGATGTACACCTGAGCCATGAGACAAGCTATGCGGCGGCGTCAGACTTCCAGCCACTCCTTGCGGATGGCGGCGTTGGCACGCAGGTCGTCGGGCGTGCCCTCGAACACGATCGAGCCGTGCCCCATCACATACACCCGCTGCGAGATCTTCATCGCAATGTCGAGCTTCTGCTCCACCAGCAGCACCGATATCCCGCGGTTCTTCAGTTCCTTCAGGTATTCGCCCACCAGCTCGACGATCTTCGGCGCCAGCCCCTCGGTCGGCTCGTCGATCATGATCAGGTCCGGGTCGCCCATCAGCGTGCGGCACAAGGTCAGCATCTGCTGTTCGCCGCCCGACAGGACGCCCGCCGGCGTGTGCTGGCGCTCCTTGAGGCGCGGGAACATCTGGTACATGTCGTCGATGCTCCAGCGCGACTTTTTCCCTTTCTTTTCGCCCAGCAGCAGATTCTGCTCGACGGTGAGCGTCGGGAAGATGTCGCGGTTTTCCGGCACATAGCCGAGTCCCTTGTGCGCGATTTCGAACGCCTTCAGGCCGGTGATCTCCTCGCCCTTGAAACGGATCGAACCAGTCACGGCGACTTGCCCCATCGTCGACTTCACCGTGGTCGACCGCCCCACGCCGTTGCGTCCCAACAGGCTGACGATTTCGCCTTCCTGCACGTGCATGTCCACGCCGTGCAGCACATGGCTCTTGCCGTAATATGCGTGCAGATCTCTAATTTCCAGTAGTGCCATCGTCATGCCGCCTCCGCTGCGTGTCCACCCAGATATGCTTCCTGCACCTTGGCATTGGCGCGGATATTGACCGGCGTATCGCACGCGATCACTTCCCCGTACACCACCACCGCAATCTTGTCGGCCAGGCCGAACACCACGCTCATGTCGTGTTCCACCATCAGCAGGCTCTTGCCGACCGTCACCTTGCGAATCAGCTCGACCGCCGCATCCGACTCCGAGCGGCTCATGCCGGCCGTCGGTTCGTCCAGCAGGATCACTTCGGCGCCGCCGGCGATCGTGATGCCGATCTCCAGCGCGCGCTGCTCCGCGTACGTCAGCAAGCCGGCCAGCGTGTCGCGCCGGCGCTTCAGGCCAATCTGCTCCAGCACCTGCTCGGCGCGCTCGTGCGCATCCTTCAAGCCATTCAGGCGATGCCAGAACGAGTACTTGTAGCCGAGCGACCACAGCACTGCGCAGCGCAGGTTCTCGTACACCGACAGGCGGTGGAAGATGTTGGTGATCTGGAAGCTGCGCGACAGGCCGGCGCGATTGATTTCGAACGGCCGCTTGTCGATGATGCTGTTGCCGTTCAACAGGATGTCGCCCGAGGTGACCGGGAAACGCCCGGAAATCAGGTTGAACAGGGTCGATTTGCCGGCTCCGTTGGGGCCGATGATGGCCACGCGCTCGCCTTTGGCGACTTGCAGGCTGGCGCCGCGGATGATTTCGGATTTGCCGAAGCTCTTGCGGACTTCCTTGAGTTCGAGGGACCAGGCGCTCATGCTTGTCTCCGGATCAGTTCTTCAATGTCGCTATTGGCCTGGCCCCAGGCTTGAATGAAGCCTTTCCTGGCCAGCCAGAAGCCGGCGGCGCCGAGGGCGAACAGGATAGCGGCGATCAGCCAGGGGCCCGGCTGGGCGGTATCGGCCAGGAAGCCGAACAGCTTCATTTCGGTGCCGTTCGCCGAATCCAGCGTCAGGTGGTACAGCATCTCGATGGCGACCGCCACGCCCAGCAAGGCCACGGCCGCCGTGGCGCACACGGCCAGAAGGCGCGGGGCAACGGGTTTGAATTTGCCGAACTTCACCAGCCGCAGGTTCATCATGAGGATGCTGGCCACGCCGCCCGGCGCATACATCACGATGACGATGAAGAACACGCCCAGATACAGCTGCCACGCCTTGGTGAAGTCCGACAGCAGCACGGTCAGGAACACGCCGATGATGGCGCCGATCATCGGGCCGAAGAAGAAGCCGACACCGCCGATGAAGGTAAACAGCAGGATTGCGCCGGAGCGCATGGCACTGACATTCTCGGCGGTGACGATTTCAAAGTTGATGGCCGACAGGCCGCCGGAAATGCCGGCGAAGAAGCCTGCCAGAATCAGCGTCAGGTAGCGCGCCCACTGCGTGTCGTAGCCGATGAACTCGACCCGTTCCGGGTTGTCGCGCACGGCATTGATGATGCGCCCCAGCGGCGTCTGCGTGAAGGCATACATGCCGATGGTGGCGATGAACAGCCAGAACGCGATCAGGTAATACACCTGGATCTGCGGCCCGAAGGTGATGCCCAGGAACGGTTCGCCATAGACGCGGTTGGTCGTGATGCCGCCCTCGCCGCCGAAGAATTCCGGGAACATCAGCGAGCAGGCGAACACCAGTTCAACGATGCCCAGCGTAATCATTGCAAACGTGGTGCCCGACTTCTTGGTCGTCACATAGCCGAACAGGGCGCCGAAGAACATGCCGGCCAGCCCGCCCACCAGCGGCACCAGGGTGACCGGCATCCAGATGGTGCCGGCCGCGGCCAGGTTCATCGCATGGATGGCGAAGAACGCGCCCAGCCCGGAGTACACCGCATGGCCGAACGACAGCATGCCGCCCTGCCCCAGCAGCATGTTGTAGGACAAGCCAAAGATCATCACGGTGCCCATGGTGGACAGTACCGACAGCGATGCGCCCTTGTCGAAGACCAGCGGAGCGACGATCAGGATCAGTGCGAAGCTGGTCCACAGCAGCCAGCGGGCGAGATTCATCGGTTTGTATTTCATGGTATGGCTCATCGTTACGGCACTCATCTCAACCCTCCCGCGTTCCCATCAGGCCGCGCGGCCTGAAGATCAGAATCAGCACCAGCAGCAAATACGGCATGATCGGCGCCACCTGCGAAATGGTGAGCTTCAATACCGGATAGCCGAACGTCTCGGCGCCCAGCGCCATGCCCATCGTCGAAAACAGATTCAGGAACGAGTAGTCGAGCGCGACGGCGAACGTCTGCAGCACGCCGATCAGCAGCGAGGCCAGCAAGGCGCCCACCAGCGAGCCCATGCCGCCGACCACCACCACCACGAAGATGATGCTGCCGACGGTGGCCGCCATGCCCGGCTCGGTGACGAACGCATTGCCGCCGATGACGCCGGCCAGGCCGGCCAGCGCGCAGCCGCTGCCGAACACCAGCATGAACACGCGCGGCACGTTGTGCCCGAGCGCCTCGACCATATCGGGGTGCGTCAAGGCCGCCTGGATCACCAGGCCGATGCGGGTCTTGGTCAGCACCAGGTAGATCGACAGCAGCATGAGCAGCGCGATCAACATCATGAAGCCGCGGTAGATCGGGAAGGTGGTGGAAAACAGCGTGAACAGCGGGCCGTCCAGCTCGGCGGGAATCGGGTACGGCACGGCCGCCTTGCCCCACACCAGCTGCACCAGCTCGACCACGACATACGACAGGCCGAAGGTGAACAGCAGTTCCGGGATATGGCCGTACTTGTGCACCGAGCGCAGGCCGTAGCGCTCGACCACGGCGCCGATGGCGCCGACGGCCAGCGGCGCGATGAACAGCGCCGGCCAGAAGCCGAGCTTGGTGCTGATGGTATAGGCGAAGTAGGCGCCCAGCATGTAAAAGCTGGCATGGGCAAAATTGAGCACGCCCATCATGCTGAAGATCAACGTCAGGCCCGACGACAGCATGAACAGCAACAGCCCGTAGCTCAGACCGTTCAGCAGGGTAATGAAGGAAAATTCCACGGCAAACCTCTATTCGACAAATCGGAAACATGGGAGACGACGCAGCTCCACCGCGATGGAATGCGACACGAATGGAGCATCAGAAACGCGCGGCATGCACCGCCGGATTCTTGCAGGCGCAGGAATCCGTTCCGGTTGTTGTTAATCCTTGAGCGGGAAGCAGGCCCGATTTACGGCTTGGCGGGGCGCTTCATCTGGCAGGACGTCGGCTGGGTGGCGACATAAGTGTCGATCTTCTGCTCGGTGCGCCAGCCGTAGCCCGTGTTTTCCTGGTCGTACTTCACCTTCTTGCCGTCCGTCTTGGCCCAGGTGACGACATACAGCGGCTGCTGCAGCTGGTGATCCGCCTTGCGCATTTCGACTTCGCCATTCAGGCTCTTGACCTTCATGCCTTCCATCGCGTACGCCACCTTCACCGGGTCGCTCGACTTCGTGTCCTTGACCGCTTTGGACAGCATCTGAACGATGGTGTAGGTCGGAATCATGTAGAGGTCGTCGTTATATTTCTTCTTGAAAGACTCGACCATTTCCTTGCCGGAGAAGGATTCGTTGTTCGGATGCCAGTTGAACACCAGTTTCACGCGTTCCGCGCCCGAAGCGCCCACGGCAGTCGGCACTCCGCTGGTATTGCCGTAATAGGTGTAGAAATTGGCCTTCAGGTCGGCATCCTTGGCGGCTTTCACCAGCAGGCCGAGATCGGCGCCCCAGTTGCCGGTAATGACAGTGTCCGCGCCGGACGCCTTGATCTTGGCGACGTAAGGCGCGAAATCCTTCACGGTCGCGATCGGATGCAGGTCGTCGCCGACGATCTGGATGTCCGGGCGCTTGCGCCTCAACATCTCCTTCGCGGCACGCGACACTTGGTGGCCGTGCGCGTAGTTCTGACCAATGATATAGACCTTCTTGATGCTCTGGTCTTTCGCCAGGTAGGAGGTCAGCGCCTCCATCTTCATGTCGGTGTTCGCATCGAAACGGAAATGCCAGAAGCTGCACTTGCTGTTGGTCATGTCTGGATCGATGGCGGCGTGATTCATATAGAGCACTTCCTTGCCGGGATTGCGCTCGTTATATTTGTTGATCGCGTCGACCAGCGCCAGTCCGACGCCGGAACCGTTGCCCTGGACGATGAAGCGGAAGCCGTGGTCGATCGCCGCTTTCAGCTGCGTCAGCGATTCCTGCACGCTGCCTTTGTTATCGAAGGGTACGAATTCCAGCGTGTCATTGCCGGCCCATTTCTGCTGGTTCGCCATTTCAGCGAACATCTGGTAGCTCTTCAATTCATTCTGCCCTACCGGCGCAAAAGCACCGGACAAGGTATCGATGAAGGCGATTTTTACGGTCTCTGCGGATGCGGCGGAAGCGGCCAGCGTGGCGGCGGTGGACAGTGCGAGTACGAACGGACGGTATACAGTCATGAGTCTCCTCCTGTTGAGATAGAAATAGTGTTTTTGTTGTGGAGAGACTGTAAGGATTGGCACGGCTACCGTCAGTGGCCGTTGCGGCCAAGTTTCTGGCTTTCCGGGACAACCTGCCGGTTGGCGCAAACGGACAGGCATTGTGCAAATTCGGCGAATTTTTCGGCCAGTCAACGACTAGTGGCCGACCGCGGTGTCATCGGCGTGATTTTCAGCTCGCCGTTTTGCATAGGCTGGGAAAGAATCTTGTAGACGTCGATATCCACGACGCGCTTGGTGTTGGGCGTGAATCGGCTGCGCCTTCCCTGCAGCGTGCCGCGATAGGACCAGTGATCGACGATGTGTACCTGGCGCAACCCGTCGTCCTCTTCCACGATGCCGACTGGCCCGACGTACGGCCAGACTTCCGCCTGCAGCTGTTCCAGCGCTTCACGCAGACGCGCCTGATGAACATGAGGCGGCTCCTTGCCGATGCAGGCGCCATTGCAATGTCCGATCTGGCACGCGAAACAGGCACGGCCGCGCGTGGCCGTTTCCAGCCCGAGCAGCGCCGGACACAGGCGATGCCTGCGCACCAGGGCGCGCAAGCCTTCCTGTGCCGCACTGCGCGACGCAAACAAACCATACAGCGTGGACTGCTCCGAAACATCGGACTCGTACGAGCCAACCGGCTGCACCAGGAGAGAATCTTCAACGAACCTGAGCGAAAATACCTCTCCCACGCCGCGCAGCAGCACATTGAAGCGCGGCTGCAGTTGCTTGATCAACTGCGACTCCCGCAGCAGCGCACCGACCTCGCCTGCCGTACGCTCGAATTCCACGCTGTGCGCTTCCTGCAGCATGGCTGCCTCCTGCGGACAGCGCAGGTGGGATAAAATCCGCGCGCGAATATTGATGCTCTTCCCGATATAGACCGGCACGCGATGCCGGTCGAGAAAATAGTAGACGCCGGGCTTGCATGGTAATGCGTCAATACTGTCGCGTTCGATATGCTCCGGATAATCGAAATTCCCGGTCGGACTCGGGGGCATGACGAGCCCGATGGAAGTAACTCTGGGTCGCATCGTGGCTGCAATAGGCAAAAATCCAATAAAAACTTCGGATGCATCTTGCAATTTCATTCATAGACGACTGCGACGACCGGCCCATCCTTGATTGCTTCGAAATCCGGTGCCGCAAAAAGTTCTCGCCCGCATCCAATTCGACACGAATCACCGCCCTTACTTCACCGCGCCTTCTTCGCCGGCCGCAGCTTGGCTGCATCCCGATGAAAAGCGCCCAGCTGCCTGCGCACCACTTCCTGCCCGTTGTCGATGACGAATTCCTGAAACGCCGCCGCCACTTTCGGGATGGGCTGGTCGACCAGATGCATCACATACCAGTCTGCCTCGACCGGGTTTTCCGGCATCGGCAGCATGCGCACTAGTCCGGCTTCGAACTCCAGCGTGCAGGCATGCACCGAGAGGAAAGCCACGCCGAGGCCGGCGACGACCATGCGCTTGATTGCCTCGTTGCTGGACAGCTCGGAGCCGATGCGCAGCGGGTAGCCGGCTTCCTTGAACAGGCGTTCGATGGTGGTGCGCGTGCCCGACCCGTGCTCGCGCACCAGCAGGTTGGCTTCCATGATGTCGGCCAGCGCGACCCTTTTCTTCTTCATCAGCGGATGCGCGGGGCTGGCGATAAAAGCCATCGGATGGCGCGCGAACCGCGTCGCATTGGTGCGCAGTTCGCGCGGCGGCGTCCCCATGATCGCCAGATCGATTTCATGCTTGCTCAGCATGTTGACGATTTCATTGCGGTTGCCGACTTGCAGCTTGATGCGCACATCGGGCCGCTCGGTGGTGAACTGCACCAGCATCGGCGGCAGCAGATATTCGGCGGTGGTGATGGCGCCGATGCGTAGGGTGCCGCTGATGACGCCTTTCAATGCGGCGACTTCATCGGCCGCCTCGTCCCACAGGCGCAGGATGCGCTCGGCAAATTCGACCATCACTTCGCCGGCCGCCGTCAGCTGTATCTTCCGCCCGACCTTGCGCGTGAGCGGCGTGCCGGCGGCCTCTTCCAGCATGCGCAACTGCAGCGAGACCGCCGGCTGCGTCACATGCAAGGCTTCGGCAGCGCGCGACACGCTGTCGTGGCGCGCCACCAGCAAGAGCGCCTGCAATTGCTTGAAGCTTGCATGATGCATAAGCTACTCCTTATGAAATATACATAAAAATTAATTTTTCTTTTGAATTGCTTGCGCTTATATTAACAGTGAACGGCACGGATTTTTCGCCTGCCTTGTATCTCGGATCAAACAACACCACGGGTCACATCATGGGAATCGAAGTACTCGCACTCGCACTGGATGGCGTCATTTTCGATACGGAAGACGCGCATCTGAAATCCTGCAACGCGGCGTTCGAAAGCTGCGGGCTGGAACTGCGCTGGTCGATGCAACAGTTCCGCGAAGCGGCGCGCGCATGGGGGCCGAACAATGCATTGGCAGCTGTCGTCGAAAAGATTTCCCCGCCGGCGTCACCGCGTGACGCTGCGCGGCTGCTGCAGGAAAAGCAACGCCTGTTCCGCGACATCATCCTGGCCAGGGTTCCGGCCGTGCATTCCGGCTGCGCGCAGCTGATGGAAGACGCGATCGAGAGCGGCTGCAAGCTGGCCATCGTCACCGACATGCCGGTGCAAACGGCGACCGCCCTGCTCGACCGCGCGTTCGGCGACGCGCTGACCAAAATGTTTGCGGTCGTGGTGAGCGGCGCGAATTTCAACTCATCCAGCGACAACGGGCCTTACCACCTCGTATTGCGCACCGTGGGCGTCGAGGCTGCGCAATGCGCGGCAATCGACGGCTCGGCTCCGGCGCTGCGATCGGCGCAGCAGGCGGGCGTCTGGACCGTCGCCTCCACGCCCTATGAAAAGGATATCGCGCGCATCTCCGGCGCGGACCTGTGGTGCCCGAACCTGCAGGAATTGCGCAACCTGGCGGGGCGCAAAACAACGCCATCCAGGGCCGCCGCTTTCGTCACATTTGCCGCCTTGAAGTCGAGCAAGCAAGGCCGCCAGCCAGTTATGCCGGCCTCCCGGCAGCCGATGCCGCTGCGCGCAAGCATTTAGCAGCCGGTCATCCGCGTGCAGGCCGGCTGGGGATGACCGGCGGCACGCCGGAACATTTGTCAATGATGCAGCACCGCCGATGCATGGGATAACCGTGCGGCTGACGTGCGCCCTGACGCTTTGCGACGCGGCGGCCCGTGCCGTGCCCTGCGGGCAGGCTTGAATACCGAATTTTCAATTTGTCTGGAGACGCGATATGCAAACCATCGTCATCGTTGGAGGAGGCGCCGGCGGACTCGAGCTGGCCACGCGTTTGGGGAACAACCTCGGCCGCAAAGGGCGCGCCAAGATCGTGCTGGTGGACCGCTGGCCGACGCATTTCTGGAAGCCGCTGCTGCATGCGGTGGCGTCGGGCAAGCTCGATCCGCAAGTGCATCAGGTCGAGTATTCGGCGCAGGCGGCCGAGCACCATTTCCAGTTCGTCTGCGGCGAGGTGACCGCCATCGACCGTCAGGCGCACCGCATCGACGTCGGGCCATATTGCGGCGAGGATGGCGCCGAAGTGCTGCCGCGCCGCAGCATCCGTTACGACAAGCTGGTGCTGGCGTTCGGCGCGGTGACCAACTTCTTCAATATCCCCGGCGCGGCCGAACATTCGCTCACGCTCGACAGCGTGCAGCAGGCGGAAGTCTTCCGCAAGCGCTTCATCGGCAGCTGCATGGCGGCCAGCAGCCGCGGCACGCCCGGCGGCACTACGCGGGCAACGGTCAACATCGTTATCGTCGGCGGCGGCGCAACCGGGGTGGAACTGGCGGCCGAACTGAACCACACGGTGCGAACGCTGGCCAAGTACAACGTGCACTCGCTTGATCCGTCGCGTGACGTGTGCATCCGCATCATCGAGCGTGGAGAACGCCTGCTGCCGCCGCTGCATCCGGCAGTCTCGAAACGCGCCGCGCGCCATTTGCGCTGGCTTGGGGTTGAGGTGTGCACCGATACCACGGTAGCCCGCGTCGAAGCCGATGCGGTCGTCGACAGAATGGGGCGGCGCCATGCCTCCGATATCACAATGTGGGCTGCAGGGGTCGAGGGGCCCGCGATCGCGACGACGCTGGGATTGCCGCTGAACCGCTTGAAGCAGATCGTAGTGACGCCCAGCCTGCAGACCGAGGACGATGCCGACGTGTTCGCCATCGGCGACTGCTCCAGCTATGTCTGCCCGGTCAAGGGTGCGGCGGTTCCGCCGCGCGCGCAGGTGGCGCACCAGCAGGCGATGTTCCTGGCCGAAGTGCTGGCGCGGCCGCCACAATCCGCCTTGCCGCATTTCCGCTACCGCGATTACGGGTCGCTGGTGTCGCTCGGGCCATCCAAGGCGGTCGGCGTCCTGGTCGGCAGCACGACTGGGCGTGAAGTGCTGGTCGGTGGCCTGACGGCACGATGGCTGTACCGGCTCATGTACCAAAAACATGTGATGTCGCTGCACGGCTTTATGCGCATGGCAGCTGAAACCTTGTCTCACTGGATACGCACGAAGGTGACGCCGCCAGTCAAACTGCATTAATCCCATCATGCGGGAAGCCGGCTGGCTTCCCGCATGGCATGGTCCCTCTCCCACTGCCCTCGTCCGCCTGAATTTTTTAGCGATGGGAAATTAAACAGTATTTCCGCAAACCCTTTCCCGATTTTCCTGTCTGAAGGACGAATAAAGCTTTATTAGTGCAAAAACACAAGGCGCGGCTTGTATCCCGCCTTTATGCTGATCGTCGCTTTCCATACAAATCGTCAACTGCGGGCACCTTTTCCCGCCGACCTCAAGCATGAGACAGGCCGAACAACGCAAGCGGGAAATTCTGACTCTCTTTCTGGCGCGGGATTTGCTGACGATCATTACGCTGATCCTCGCTCTTTTCATCACCTATAAACTGTGGAACACGGCGCGCGAGACGGAATCGCAGACGCAATACACCAGCTTTTACTTCCGCGTGCGCGAGTCGAACAACGCGATCCAGCAGCGCCTGGCGATTTACGAGCAGGTCTTGCATGCGACAAAAGGACTGTTTCATGCCAACAAGACCGTTACGCGCAACCAGTTCCGCGCGTTTGTCGAGGCGCTCGCCCTGCCGCAAAACTATCCGGGAATTCAGGGCATCGGCTTTGCCCTGCTGATCCCGCCGTCCGGGCTGGAACAGCATGTGAAGGCGGTGCGCGCCGAGGGTTTTCCCAATTACACGGTATGGCCGGCGAAAGAGCGCGACGTCTACACGTCCATTATTTTCCTGGAACCCTTCACCGGGAAAAACCTGCGCGCATTCGGCTATGACATGTATTCAAACCCGATTCGCCGGGAGGCAATGCAGCAGGCGTTCGTCACCGGTCAGGCCGCCGTCACCGGCAAGGTCAAACTGGTACAGGAAGCCGGCGGCGAGGTGCAGTCAGGATTCCTGATGTACCTGCCGGTCTACAATGAAGCGGCATTGCAGAAGCCTGACGCCCGGCGCCAGGACAGTGTGGTCGGCTGGGTCTATGCCCCTTTCCGCATGAAAGACTTCATGCACGGCATCAACAGCGCGCAGGCAGAAGACCTCGACATTGCCATCTACGACGGCAACGACGTATCGCCGGAGAGACTGATGTTCGAATCCGAGCCCAAGCGTGGCAGCACCGGCGTGGAGAGAATCGACCGGATCGATCTGGGCAATCGCACCTGGACCGTGGTCACCACCGCAACCCCGGCCTTCGTCCAGCGCATCGCGTCCGGCCAGCCGCGCCTGATCCTGCATGCCGGCATCAGTATCAGCCTGATGGTGGCATTGCTGATCTGGCTGTTCCTCGACGACCGTGCCCGCGCCCTGCATGCGGCGCATCAGGCCATGCAGCTGGCGCTGTACGATGCGCTGACCGGGCTGCCGAACAGAAAACTTCTCGACGAGCGCCTCGCGGTGGCGCTGTCCCATGCCAAGCGCAGCCATAGCCGCGCGGCGCTGCTCTTTATCGACCTCGACAAGTTCAAGCCGGTCAACGACAACTTCGGGCATGCCTACGGCGATCTGCTGCTCAAGGAGGTGGCCAAGCGCCTGCGTGAAAACATGCGCGAGTCCGACACAGCCTCACGGCTGGGCGGCGACGAATTCGTGGTGCTGCTGCTCGATGTCGAAAGCCCGCAGGACGTGATGCTGGTCGCCACGAAAATCCTGCAGCATATTAATGATCCCTACGAAATCGCGGGCCACACCTTCAACATCTCCGCCAGCATCGGCGCGGCCTTGTATCCGGATCACGGCAGCGACAGCAAGACCCTGATGAAGAGCGCGGACATGGCGATGTACCAGGCAAAGGACAAGGGACGCGCCAACGTGCAGTTGGCGCCGCTGGAATGATGCCGCGAACCGCGCATTGAGACGGCAAGCCCTGCGCTCACGCGCTGACGGCGCGCCCGCCCAGCAGCTTCTCGAATTCGTCCGGCGGCAGCGGCCGCGCATACAGGAAGCCCTGCGCATAGTCGCAGCCGGCGCGCTGCAGCCAGTCGCGCTGCTCGGCCGTTTCGACGCCTTCCGCGATGACTTTCAATCCGAGCTTGTGCGCCATGACGATGATCGTTTCCGCGATGGTGCGGCTGATGCTGTCTTTGGCGGTATCGCGGATGAACGACTGGTCGACCTTCAGGTAATCGACATCGAATTTCTTGAGGTAAGCCATCGACGAGTAACCGGTGCCGAAATCGTCGATGGCGACCTGCACCCCGGCATCGCGCAGCTCAAAGATCTTTTCAGCGGTGCTCGACGAGGCATTGAGCAGCAAGCCCTCGGTGATCTCGACCGCCACGCTGTTCCAGGCCATGCCGAGCTGATTCAAATAAGCGCCCCAGTCCATCTCCTTCTTGTGCGGCAAGAACTGCGCCGGCGACTTGTTGACGCTGATCTGGAACGCCGCCCCGAAGCGCTCACTCCAGCGCCGGCACCAGGCCGCAGCCTGCATGAAGACCCAGTTGCCGATCTCGTTGATCAGCCCGGTTTCCTCGGCCAGGCTGATGAATTCATTCGGGCACACCAGCCCCTTCTCCGGGTGCATCCAGCGCACCAGCGCCTCGCCCTTGACGATGCGCCCGTCGCGCAAGTCGACGATCGGCTGGAAATACACGCGCAGCTGGCGCGCCGGCAAGGCATTGCGCAATTCGCCGATCAGCTTGAGCCGGTACGAAGCCTGCTCCTGCATGGCGCGCGTGAAGAAGCTGAACTGGTTGCGCCCGGCGCTCTTGGCAACATACATCGCCTGGTCGGCATTGCGCAGCAGTCGTTCTGGCTCCATGCCGTCGGATGGATGAAGCGTGATCCCGAGGCTGCCGGAGACGTGAATGATTTCGTGGTTCAGCAGGAAGGGCCGGGCCAGCGCCTGCAGGATTTTCTGCGCGATCGTCTCGACATGGGCGCGGTCGTCGAGGTCGGTCAGGATCACGGTGAATTCGTCGCCGCCGAGCCTGGCGACGGTATCGGCGGAGCGCACGCAGGAACGGATGCGCGCGGCGGTTTCGCGCAGCAAGGCATCGCCTGAATCGTGGCCGAGCAAGTCGTTGACTTCCTTGAAGCGGTCGAGGTCGACGAACATAAGCGCCAGCATCTTGCCGCTGCGCCGGGAATTCGCCACTTCATATTCCAGCCGATCACGGAACAGACTGCGGTTGGGCAAGCCGGTCAGGGCGTCGAAATTGGCGCGCCGCAAGGTTTCCTGCTCAAACGACACGTCCACCGTGGTGCCGACCATTCGCAGCGCGCGCCCGTCGTTGTCGCGGCTGACGACCGCGCCGCGCGCCAGTATCCACTTCCAGCTCCCATTCTTGCCGCGCACGCGGTATTCGCAGGCGAGGAAGCGGGTCTTGCCGCGCACGCAAGCCATCGTTTCAGCCCTGACGCGCTGCTGGTCTTCCGGATGAGTAATGGCCAGCCAATCCTCGAGCCGGCTGCCGATTTCATGCTCGTCGTACCCCAGCATCGCGCGCCCGCGCCGCGAAAACATAAAATTGTTGGACTCAATGTCCCAGTCCCACACGCCGTCGCCGGCGGCTTCCAGCGCCAGGTGCAGGCGCTGCTCGCTGGCGCGCAGGGTCACCTGCGCCTGCACCTGCGCGGTGACTTCGTAGCCGAGCAGCAGCACCCCGGTGACGGTGCGCTCGGCGGAAAATATCGGCTGGCAGACGAAGTCGACATAGGCGTCGATCGGGGTCGCGCCGGGCACGCGCTGCAGCGACACCCTGTGCGCATGGCCGACACACGGCTCACCCGTTTCATAGACGCCGTCGAGCAGGCGGATCATTTCGCGCTCGCCTTGCTCGGGAATAATGTCGCGCAAGGGTTTGCCCAGCACGGAACGGTGGCAGACGACTTGGTAACAAGCCTGGTTGACCGCTTCCATCACATGGTCGGGGCCGCGCGTGACGGCCATGAATCCCGGTGCGTGATCGAGCAAATCCTGCAGCGCGATCAACCGCGACGGCGAGCGCGTCCCCGCGACCTCGTACTGCAGTTGCGCGGTCCCCGGCGACGCCTCCTGAGCTGAATTGCCCGCCGCCAGGGTTTCTGATCGGAATACCTGTCCGACCGGCTGCCCGATGAGGTCATTGCGGCTGCGCGCTGCCATTTTCAGAAACGCGTCATTGGCTTCGACAATCGTCAAACGGCCCGATAACAGAAGCAAGGGATCGGGGCTGGCTTTGAGCGCGGCAGCGATGTCTTTGGGTAGCGCCATGAGTAGCCCGTACAGGCCATTGGAATGCGCGTGATGTTCGCGTGTACGTCCGTCGTATATGGAATTGGGCTCGCGGTGCGCGGTGATAGTTCCTGGTGCCGGCTTGCGCAGCCGCAGGGCAATTCAAAATAACGACATCCTGAGCGCCAGGCTGCGCGTTGTCGCCGGCGCTCGCTGAAATCCGGCGCCGGCCTGCCGCGCGCAAGCCTGCGGCAAGCATCAGGCGAAGGGGTTACTTGTTGGTCGGCTTGCGTTTGCGGGTGGTGCCGGAGGTTGCCGACGACGCCGATGAAGCCGATGTCGAAGCAGCTTTTGCCTTCGGTTTTTCCTTCTTTGTGGTGGGCGCGGCGGCTGGCACTGGCGCTTCAGCCGTCATGGCGGAGTTGACCGCCTGCTTGAACTGATCCTGCAGCATGTTCCACCAAGCCGCGGCATTGACCAGCGGCGCGGTCAGCGCGGCGGCATCCGATTCATCCCTGCTGGTCGGCTCGGGTGCGCCGCCGGCTTTCGCGTGCGTGTCATGGCTGCCATTGGCACCGTTGCTGCCGTTGCCGCCACTCGATCCGGTTAATCCGCCAGCCGCGGAAGACTCGCCGCCGGCCGGCTTGTCCATCATGCCGGCGCCCATGCTGGCACTGAAGGTTTCGCCCATCGATTGCAGGGTAGAAATCGTGGCCGCCTGCACTTCCAGCGCCTGTATCGTGCCGCGCAGCATGTTCATGTTCAGGGTCAGCCAGGATTCCACTGCTTTCAGGTCGGTGATCTTCTTGTTGATTTCCTCGACCGACAGGGTCGGCATCACCATGCCCGGCAAATTCATGCCGGGCATGCTCATTCCCGGCAAGCCCATGCCGCCCCACAGATTCTTGACGAATTCGAGCGTGTCCGTCATGGCCCCGATGCCCGGGATGTTAGGCATGTTCGGTTTGATCATGATTCAACTCCGCGTGGTAAACAGATTGCAGGGTAGCAGATTAGCTGAGTGAACAAAATGATAAAGGTTCCGGTTTCGCCCGGATTCTTCATGCGCTAGATCAGAAGGCAATCTTGCGTTCTTGAAACAATGGGTAACAAGTGCGAGGAACCTGCCTTGTCATCGTGAATCCACACTCTCCGTTAACTCACTGAAATCCTTCGGGATCCATTAGGTTGGTAAACTACCAGGATGATGAAAACCTTCTTTCCGGCACAGCAGCGCGCGGCGAGCAAGCGCTGGATCGCGCTGCTGGTCGCGTCGATCCTGCTGCATGTCGTCGCGTTCAACTGGGCCGAGGGCCGTCTCGGCATGCCTGCCTGGCCGCGGCAGAAGGATACGGTGATGACGACCGAACTGCTGCCCCCGCCAGCGCCGCCGGCGCCGCCACCGCAGGTTGCCGCGTCCAAGCCCAAGCCGAAAAAGGCCAAGCCACGCCGGACGACACCGCCGCCCGCGCCACCGGTGGTCAACGCCGCGCCGTCCCCGTCAGCGCTGACGCAACCCGCGCCAGAAGTCGTCGAAGCCCCTCCGCAGACGAGCGACGCACCGGCCGAGGCCGCCAGCGCAGGCACCGGGCCAAGCGAAACGGCAAGCATGCCGCAGCAAGTGTCGCCGGTGCCGCCGGTCAGCTACCAGTTCAATCCGCCGCCGTCGGCTGAATTGACGTACGACGTCAAGGTATTGCGTGAAGGGCAGACCTGGTACGGGTCCGGCATGTACCGCTGGGAAGCGACGCCTGACAGTTACACGGCGACGATCGAAGCGGGGGTGACGGTCTTGTTCCGCATCACCGTGCTGAACCTCCAGAGCGAAGGCCGGATCAATCATCTTGGCTTGGCTCCGGTGCTGTACAGCGAGAAGCCATGGCGCAAGGCGGTGACGAACACGCATTTCCAGCATGAAAACCACAAGATCAGTTTTTCTGCCTCGGAAGCGGTATATCCCTATCACGGCGGCGAGCAGGATCGTGCTAGCGTCATCTGGCAACTCGCCGGGATTGGGCGTGGCGATGTTTCGCAGTTTTACCCCGGTGCCACCTTCGACCTGTTTGTCGCTGGCCCGCGCGACGCCGAAACCTGGCACTTCGCCGTGGTCGGCGCCGAAGACCTCGAGTCGGCCAACGGCAAGCTCGGCACCTGGCATGTCCGTCGTCTGCCGAAACCGGGTTCGTACGACCGGGCCATCGACATCTGGTTCGCGCCGCAGCAGGAGTGGTACCCGGTCAAGGTGCGCGAAACCTATCGTAATGGCGACTACTACGACTTGTCGCTGGCGAAAGCCGAACCCGTTGCCGCGCATTGAATATTCCATGGAAAACACATGAAGTCCCTCCGTATTGTCCTGCCAGCGCTGCTGGCATGCGCCCTGTCGCTGGCGGCTGCCCAGCCGCCCGACGCTCCAATGACGAAGTACAAGTTCAACCTGCCGCCGTCAGCCGAACTCAGCTATGCGATCACGGCGCAGCAGAGCGGCTTGCAGCTCGGCGGCAGCGCGCTGGTGCATTGGGTAGTCAACGGCAAGAAGTTCTCGGTGGCGAGCGAAGCGCGCGCCATGCTGCTCGGGAAAATTCTCGATTCCCGCAGCGAAGGCATTGTCGACGATTATGGCCTGGCGCCCCTGAGCTTCACTGAAAAGCGCTTTCGCCGCGACCGCACCACCACCACCTTCGATCGCGATGCCGGCACCATCCGCTTCACCACCTCCGAGCAAACCTATCCGTTGCGCGGCGGCGAACAAGACCGCAACAGCGCGATGTGGCAACTCATTGCGGTGGCGCGGGCGGCGCCGGCGAAGTTCAAACCGGGCACGGAATGGACGTTCTTCGTGGCCGGCCAGCGCGACGCCGAACCCTGGACCTTCAAGGTGGTGGAACGCGAAAAGATCAGTACGCCCTTGGGCGAGCTGAACACGCTGCATGTGCTGAAGGAACCGGCGGCCGAATCCGGCGGGCAGCATGTCGATATCTGGCTGTCGCCGCAGCACGAGTGGTATCCGGTGCGCCTGCGCTATACCGAGCCGGATGCCGACTATATCGAGCAGACGCTGGAAAAGATCGGCAAGAGCGCGTCCTGACAAGGCCGCAGCCGGCGCGGCGCCCGCGCTACAATGCCGGCATTCCTTTCCCTACCTTATTCCGACGGTTATCCCCATGATGCAATCCAGCCGTGCGCTCGTCCTGTTCAGCGGCGGGCAAGACTCCACCACCTGCCTGGCCTGGGCCTTGGCGCACTACGCCCATGTCGAAACCATCGGCTTCGATTACGGCCAGCGGCATGCGATCGAACTGGCGGTGCGCCCGGGCCTGCTGCAAAAAATGCGCGCGCTGTCGGCCGACTGGAGCAGCCGGCTGGGTGAAGACCACATGATCGACCTGTCCCTGCTGTCGCGCATCTCGGATACCGCGCTGACCAGCGACGTCGAGATTGCGATGCAAGAAAACGGCTTGCCGAATACCTTCGTGCCCGGTCGCAACCTGCTGTTCATGACCGTCGCCGCCACCGTCGCCTACCGGCGCGGCCTGGACGTGCTGGTCGGCGGCATGTGCGAAACCGATTTTTCCGGCTACCCCGACTGCCGCGACGACACCATGAAAGCGCTGCAGGTCGCGCTCAACCTAGGCATGGGAACCCGCCTGAAAATCGACACGCCGCTGATGTGGATCGACAAGGCAGCGACCTGGCGTCTGGCCGAGGAACTGGGCGGCCCGGCCCTGGTCGACCTGATCCGCACCGACACCCACACCTGCTACCTCGGCGAGCGCGGCGCGCTGCACGACTGGGGCCACGGCTGCGGCACCTGCCCGGCATGCGAGCTGCGCGCACGCGGATATCGCCAGTTCAGGCAGGAATAACATCATTCGCCACCCGACAGACATTCACAGGCTTCAAAGATTCATTTAAAATGAATCTTAGTTTCCATTCCCCAGCCTACTGTCAATCAAAGGACGCATGATGCAATCCGAAGTTTTTCAATTTAAAACCGCGACTACCGAGGAATCCCTGGCCAACGCCGTACGCGTGCTGAGCGCCGTCGAAGGCGTGAGCGCCGTCACGCCTTCGCTGCTGCGCAACGAATTGAGCGTGCAATTCAATCCGGATCGCGCATCGAAACAAAGCCTGCGGGCAGTGCTGGCGAATGCCGGCTACGCCATCGTGGCGGCCAACCCGAGCGGTGGCTGCGGCGGTGGCGGCGGCGGTTGCAGCTGCAGCTAAACGCCTGATTCGACTTGCCAGTGCAGCGCCGGCCGCAAGTCGGTCCTGTCATGCACTGGCAACGCGCTCCGATTTCTCCTGTTTGCGCAGGGCCACCAGCAGCAGCATCCCGAGGCCCATAACACCTGCAGTAACGATCAATGCTCCGCGGTAGCTGCCAGTTGCCGTGGCGATGTAGCCCGCCATGGCGGGCGCAATAATTTGCGCGGCGCCATAGCTGAGCGTTAAGCGGGCCATGGCCTTGGCCGGATTCTCCGGGAAGCGGCGGCCGATCAGCGACAAGGTCAGGCTGACGATGCCGATGCAGGTCGCGCCGTACAGGGCCGCGCCGAAGAGATTCAAGGCCGTGTCGGCCGTGACCACGGGCAGGATGATGGAGACCGTCTGCAGCCCGTAGGCGAGCAACAATGCGGCGATCTCGCCGCGGGCGCGCGCAATGCGATCCCACAGAAAGCAGGATGGCGCGGCCGCAACGCCAACTATGACCCATACCCAGCCGCCCTTCCCTGAAAGCACTGGCAATTTTTCAAGAATCGCCACGATGAAGGTGGCGCTGATGACATAGCCGAAGCCGGCGCAAAAGTACGTCGCGATCAGCAGTTTCATCCATCGCGCATGCGGCGGCCTTCTTGCCATATTTGCCGCGCCGGGTTGGGCCGGCAGCGGAGCGGGCAGCCAGCGCCAGGCTGGCAGGAAAAACGCCACGCCGAGCAGGCCCAGCACCATCCACTGCTGCTCCCAGGCGAGCCGGTCGACCATGGCGGCCACGGCCAGCCCCGAGACGGCGATGCCCAATCCGAGCCCAGCAAAGTGCAGCCCGAGCTCGGGCCGGTGTCCTTTACGGATCAGCCAGTTCAGCACTAGGCCCGACGCCAGCAGCATGCCGGCGGTCGTCGACAGGCCCGCGACGGCGCGCAGGATTGCCCAGAGCGTCAAGTTGTCGGTCAGTCCCATGCCCGCCGTGCTCGCAACCGCCAGCACGAGCCCCCCACGATACAGCAGGAATTTCCGGCGCAAGTCGCCAATCGAGGCAGCCAGGAGTGCGCCCGTAATGTAGCCGACATAGTTGATGGTCGCCAGCCAGCCGCCGGCCAGATGCGACAGGCCGGCTTCCCGCTGCATGATCGGCAGCATCGGCGTGTACGCGAAGCGCGCAAGGCCGGCTGTCAAAATCAGCGCGCAGACGCCGGCAAAAATGACGCGGGAGCGCTCGGCGTTACTGGCCGGCGACAGCGAGGCGGTGACGGGATGCATGGGTTGCCTTCGAACGGATCATCGATGCCACCATGCTATCGGCATGCCCTTTTTCCGTCTTTCGATAGAATGACGACATGTATCGATGAACCGACACTTTTCGCAGGAACCCATGCGCCAGACACACGACTGGATCACGATCGACGTCCCCGACATGGCGGCCCTGCCGAAAGCCATTTTCCCGCGCACCCAGAATCTATCTGCCGGGCAGATGTTTCCGCCGCATAGCCACCGCTGGAACCAGTTCGTCTATGCCACCTCGGGCACCCTGGTAGTGAAGGTCGCGGGCTCCTGGTACGTGATCACGCCGGAACAGGCGATCTGGGTGCCGACCGGCGTCGTACATAGCACAGGGGCGCTGAACGATGCGGCGTTTCGCAACCTGTACGTCGACGACATGCCAGCCTCAGGGATGCCGGCGGCATGCACGGTCTTTTCCGTGACGCCATTGCTGCGGGCGCTGATCGTCGAGCTGGAAAATGCCAGCCGCGATGTCGAGGACGAGGCGTATGTCGACAAGCTGAACGCTCTGATCCTGGAACAGCTCAGGCGCTTGCCCGCCCTGGACTTCCATTTGCCCTGGCCGCAGACGCCGATGCTGCACCGGATGTGCGAAGCACTGTATGCCAATCCTGCCGATGCGCGCAGCGTCGACGACTGGGGTCAGGCCCTCGGTGCCTCCGCCCGGACCCTGGCGCGCCGGTTCGAAAAGGAAGTGGGTCTCAGCCTGCGGGAATGGCGCTACCGGCTGCGCTTGTTCCTGGCCGTGGAATGGTTGTGCGCAGGGCGCAGCGTGACGGAGATCGCTCTGGCGCTGGGCTATGCCTCGACGTCCGCCTTCACCTACATGTTTCACCAGGAAATGGGATGCCCGCCATCGGAGTGGCGCAAGAAATAACCGGGTTGAACGGCAGCCAGGCAGCGACTACCGCTGCAGCAGAGACGTCCCGCCAGGCGCATTAATCAACTGGACAGTTGTCCAAATACGACATACCATTGAATTATTATTATTTTGGACACTTGTCCAAATTCAAGGGGTATGCCGTTGCATGCGGCAGGAAGCCACCTACCAGGAGACAAAAAAATGGATATGTTCCGGCCACCGGAAGCCGCGCTTGACGAGGAGATAAGCGGGGAGCTGATCGCGGCATTGCACAAGCAGCGCGAAGCCCAGCGCCAGGCGCCGCTGCCGGCGTGGGAAGTCAGGGCCGACCGCCTGCGCCGACTGCGCGCCTTGGTCATGGAAAACCGCGCCAGCATCGCCGCAGCGATCGATCGCGACTTTTCCCATCGTCCGCCGGCGGAAACCGACTTGCTGGAAGTCTTCCCCTCGACAGGCGGCATCGACCATGCGCTGCGCCACGGGAAGAAATGGATGAAGCCGCGCCGGCGCCGGACCGGATTGTGGTTCAGGCCGGCACGGTCGATACTGCTGCCCCAGCCGCTGGGCGTGATCGGCATCATCGTTCCATGGAACTATCCGCTGTTTCTGGCAGTGGGGCCGCTGACAGGCGCCCTCGCGGCAGGAAACCGGGCGATGCTGAAACTGTCCGAGCTGACGCCTGAATTCGCTGCGCATTTCGCCACCCTGATCCGCACCTATTTCGATCCCGCCGAAGTCACCGTCGTCAATGGCGACGCGAACGTAGCGCGCGCATTCAGCGGCCTGCCCTTCGATCATCTGTTGTTTACCGGCTCAACCCGCGTCGGGCGGGACGTCATGCATGCCGCCAGCGCAAACCTGACGCCGGTGACGCTGGAGCTCGGCGGCAAATCGCCGGCCATCATCGGCGCCAATGCCGATTTCGATGCGGCGGTGACATCCATCCTGCGCGGCAAGCTGTTCAATGCAGGGCAGACCTGCATCGCCCCCGATTATGTGCTGCTGCCGAAAGGTGACGAGACACGGTTCATCGATACCGCGCGCGCGGTGTTCAACCGGCTGTATCCGGCCAGCCGGCAATTCCAGGACTACGCGAGCATCATCACGGAGCGGCACCACAATCGCCTGCTGTCGCTCATCGATGACGCCGCTCAGGCCGGCGCCGCCGTCCATTCGCTGGCGGCAGACGACCAGGCGGCGGGCGGGCGGCGGCTGGCGCCGGTACTGCTGACCGGCGTAACCGACGACATGACGGTCATGCAGGAAGAAATCTTCGGGCCGGTCCTGCCGGTCATGAGCTATGCATCGCTCGATGAAGCCATCGCTTACGTCAACGCGCACCCGCGCCCGCTGGCTCTCTATATGTTCGACCGCGACCGCGCCAGTGTCGATCGCATGGTCACGCAAACCGTGGCCGGCGGCGTGACCGTCAATGACACGCTGCTGCATATCGCGCAGGATGACCTGCCGTTCGGCGGCGCGGGCGGCAGCGGCATGGGCGTCTATCACGGCAAGGACGGCTTCGACACGTTTTCCAAACTCAAGCCGG
Source organism: Noviherbaspirillum autotrophicum (assembly GCF_000818395.1). Classification (GTDB taxonomy): domain Bacteria; phylum Pseudomonadota; class Gammaproteobacteria; order Burkholderiales; family Burkholderiaceae_D; genus Noviherbaspirillum; species Noviherbaspirillum autotrophicum. Next base: position 4,510,647 of record NZ_JWJG01000028.1, read on the forward strand.
TCGTCTACCAGTCGCGCCTGAACGGCATGTGGCTGGTGCAGCCCCCCTATGGCAAGCGATTCCGGCAGATGATGCGGATCATGATCCGATAAGCTATCCGCGCAAGGCAACCATACCGGCCGACAAAGATGCCGGGGTTTTATAAAAGAGGAGACATATGTCAAAAGCGCTTTCTCGCCGATCTTTCCTGAAGGTCGGCATTGTCGGCGGACTGGCGCTCGCTACGGCGGGCGGCATTTACCGTCTCACGCGGGCTCCCGAGGTGCCGCACCGCTTTGTTCTCGATGACGGCGCGCACAAGGTGCTGGCGGCAATCGCCCCGGTGATCCTGGCTGGCGCACTGCGTCCGGGACCAGCCGACGTGCAGGCCTCCGTCGAACGCACCAAGGGTGCGATCCTGGGCCTGCCGCTGCGCACCCAGAAGGAAATCCAGGACCTGTTCGCATTGCTCACGCTGGCGCCTGCCCGCCGCTTCCTGGCAGGCCTGCCCGATGACTGGGCGAATGCAAAACAGGAAGACGTCGCCGCTTTCCTGCAAAGCTGGCGCATGCACCGCATCGGCATGCTGCAGACCGCCTATCACGCCTTGCACGACCTCGTCGTCGGCCCCTGGTATGCGGACGAATCGACGTGGGCCTCCATTGGATACCCTGGCCCGATCAAGGAACTCAGCTGAGACAGACGATGACAACGACAATCATGAACACCAGATCCATCACCGATCCGATCCAGGCCGGCCTTGCCTCCGGCTGGAAGGTCATCGACGCCTCCACGCTCGACGCCAGCCGCCAGTTCGAGGCGGACGTGGCCATCATCGGCACCGGCGCCGGCGGCGGCGTGACCGCGGAAATCCTGAGCATGGCCGGCTTGAAGGTTCTGCTGATCGAAGAGGGCCCGCTCAAGTCGTCCAAGGATTTCAAGATGCGCGAGGCGCAGGCCTATCCGGCTCTGTACCAGGAGTCTGCCGCGCGCAAGACTAAGGACAAGGCGATCAGCATCATGCAGGGACGCAGCGTCGGCGGATCGACGACGGTCAACTGGACGTCGAGCTTTCGCACGCCGCCAGCCACGCTGGGCTACTGGCAAAAACACTTCGGCCTGAAGGATTACTCCCCGGAGGCGCTGGCGCCCTGGTTCGCGCAAATGGAACAGCGCCTGCATGTCGCGCCCTGGGCCGGCGCGCCCAACGAAAACAACAGCCTGCTGCGGCGCGGAGCGGAAAAGCTCGGCATTTCCACGGCCGTCATTCCGCGCAATGTGAACGGATGCTGGAACCTCGGCTACTGCGGCATGGGCTGCCCGACCAATGCCAAGCAATCGATGCTGGTGACCACCATCCCGTCGGCGCTGTCGCGCGGCGCGCTCCTGCTGACGCGCACGCGCGCCGAAAAGCTCAATTTCAAGGGCGACAGCGTCGACAGCCTGTCGTGCGTGGCGCTGGATGCGGACGGCCTGGCGCCGTCCGGCAAGACGATCACGGTACGCGCCCGGCACTACGTGGTGGCCGGCGGCGCCATCAATTCGCCCGGCCTTCTGCTGCGCTCGAATGCGCCGGACCCGCACCGCCTGCTCGGCAAGCGCACCTTCCTGCATCCGGTCGTGCTGTCGGCGGCGCTGTTCGACCACAAGGTCGACGGCTTTTCCGGTGCGCCCCAGTCGATCTATTCCGATCATTTCCTGCACACGGATGCCGTCGACGGACCGATCGGCTACAAGCTGGAAGTGCCCCCGCTGCACCCGCTGCTGTTTTCGACCACGCTCAACGGCTTCGGCGAACGCCATGCCGGACTCATGCGGCAGTTCCCCCACATGCACACCATCCTCGCGCTGCTGCGTGACGGCTTTCACGAGCAATCGCCCGGCGGCTCGGTGGAACTGCGGGACGATGGCTCTGCGGTACTGGATTACCCGATCACCGATTTTGTCTGGGACGGCGCGCGGCGTGCCCTGCTCACGATGGCGCAAATCCAGTTCGAAGCCGGCGCGAAAACGGTGTATCCGGTGCATGAACTGGCGGAAGGCTATACCAGCTGGTCCGGTGCGAAGAAGGCGATCGAGGCGCTGCCGTACAAACCGTTGCTCGCGCGGGTGGTATCGGCGCACGTCATGGGTGGCTGCACGATGTCGGACGACACGAAGCTGGGCGTGGTGTCTTCCGCAGGCCGCTACCACGGGGTGACGAACCTGTCGGTGCATGACGGCTCGCTGTTCCCGACGTCGATTGGCGCCAATCCGCAATTGTCGATCTACGGCGTCACCTGCCGTCTGGCCAGCACGCTGGCGCAGCAGTTGACCGGCAAGCCGGCACCGGTATTGCAGAGCGCGTAATGCACAGATGTGCCGGAGTAAAATGACGCCGTCCTATCGGTGTGGAGCAGTGCCGCAGCATGAAGTTGAATGATTTGAAAAAAACATCCGCCAGCAAGTCCGAGAGCGTCGAGAAGCAGGAAAAGCAAACGGACAAAAAGCAGGAAGTCGCCCGGCACATGCTGGCCGCGCTGGCCGACCTCGGATTCGCACGCCTGAACCTGCGCGAGATTGCGGCCCGCTCCGGCACATCCTTGGGCATCATTCATTATTATTTCAAGGACAAGAATCACCTGCTGGTCTACGGTTTGCAGCTCTACAAGGAGAATTTTGTCCACGAGCTGACCACCATGATCGATAACGCGGCCAGCCTTGAAGAATTGCTGCGCACCACGGTGTGCACCCTGGCCGGCGTGGTCGAGGAAGACGGGCACACCCATCGCCTGTGGTACGACCTGCGCACGCAGGCGTTGTTTGATCCGGTATTTCGCCCAGTGGCAGATGAGATCGAAGCGCATCTCATCACGCTGTGCGAGCGTTTCCTGAACAAGGTGCACGCAGTGAGCGGGCTGGAGCTGACCCTCGATGCCGAAAGCCTGTACCTGATGATCGACGGATTGATTCGTTATCACATGCAGCAGCATTTGGCCGGCAATGAAGGCGCCGGCGACCGGATGGCGCAACGCCTGTTCGAGATTTTCAAGCGCGAGAGCCGCTAGTCGCAGTTCTTTTCCTTGCCTCTATTCGGGCTGCAGCAAGGCGTAGACTCTGTGCCAAATTCTGTGAACATTGACTCAAATCAATCGTTAAGCTTAAGCACGGAATATATGATTTGATCTCGCACAGTCCGGGGCCCGACTGGTAAAGAGTATGGCGCCCCGGATGCTAACAAATCCCCTCGATGGAAATGACTCGATTGACGCGCCGATTTACTGCCTGGCTCGCCGCTTTTGCGGTCCTGCTGGCGGCGTTTGCGCCTTTCATTTCCCACGCAATGCCCCAACCCAAGCGCGCCGCTCCAGGCTGGGTCGAGGTTTGCACGCACACCGGACCCAAACTGCTCAAGCTGAACGACAAGCAGCATGCCGCCCCTTCCACGCCGGCGGAAAAAGGCGTGCATTCTAACCACTGCTCATTCTGTTTCACGCATACCGGGCAGACCGGCCTGCCTCCCACCGCCGGCTTCGTGCTTCCGATTGCCAGCGGCAAGCAAGCGCTGCCGCGCCTCGACGATCGATCGCCCCGACCGCTCTTCGCCTGGACGAACGCGCCGTCGCGCGCCCCACCCGCCCTTTCCTGACCGCTATTGAGGCCGGATTCGCTGCCCGCGCAGCGATCAGCTCCAACCGCTTACCGCGGCTGCCGCTATTTGCCGCTGCACGCCGCCTGACCTGACACGCCCAAGCTGCCGTTCCGGCGGGCGTGTTCGTCAGGCTTCCATTTTTCAATGAGATGTCGATGAAGTACCTGCTACTAACATCGTTGCGCACTGAGCGCGGCGACAAGGCGCGTAAATCGATCGGTACTCGGCTACTGAGGTTGTCGATCGTGATCGGCATGCACCTCACGCTCGCCGCATGGGCATGGCATACCCAGCTCGATGCGCCAGCCGAACCGGCGCCGTTGCCCATGGTGGTGCGCGCCATCGCGCTGTCCGCCCCGCCGCCGCAGGAGCCGCCCAGGCCCATTGCCCCGCAGGCGAAACCGCGCATCCCCTCGCCCAAGCCACTGCCGCCAGCCACCGCGCGCCCTGCTGCGCCGGCACAGCAGACGGCGATGCAAACGGCGGCGTCCACTGCCCAGCAGACGCCGGCCAACGTCGCCGCCGCTCCGCAGCCGTCGGCCCCAGTAATGGAACAAGCGTCGCCGTCGCCTGTGCCGATGCCGGTGACGGCTGCGCGTTTCGATGCGGCCTATCTGCAAAATCCAGCCCCTGTTTATCCGCGGCTGGCGCGCAAGTCGCGCGAAGAAGGAAAGGTGCTGCTGCTGGTGCAGGTGTCTGCATCCGGCGAGGCCGACAACGTCCAGCTCAAGCAGACCTGCGGCTTCCCCCGCCTCGACGAAGCGGCCATGGACGCGGTGCGCAAGTGGCGCTTCATCCCCGCGCGGCGCGGAGCGGAATCGGTCGCCGCCAGCGTCGTCGTGCCGATTGTCTTCCGGCTGGAGGGATGATGAGCGCTCGACACAGCCCCCCTGCTTGCAGCGACAAGCGATGGAATCAGGTTCCCGCCCATACTGGATCACTCTAAACACGCCATGCAATTTCCCTTGATCCTCAAGCCCTTGCCGCAGCATGAAGCCCTTGGCCGATTGGTGTGGATGCGCACCATCGCGCTTTTTTTCGAGGCGCTTGGCGTGGCTGTTGCGGCGTGGCGGCTGGAAGTGTCCTTGCCGCTGGCGCCTGTGCTCGCCGTCATGGCGTTGCTTGGCGCGTTTAACCTGGGAACCTGGCGGCGCATGCAGCGACCGGAGCCGGTTGGTGATGGGGGACTATTTTTCCAGCTGTTCATCGATATTGCCGCGCTGTCTGCCATGCTGTATCTGACCGGCGGCGCCACCAATCCCTTTGTGTCGCTCTACCTGCCGGCGCTGGCCGTGGCCGCGGCCATCCTGCCGTGGCGGCTCGCGCTGGTCCTGGCGATGTGCTCGTTGGCCGCCTATTCGCTCATGATGTCGCGCTATGTTCCGCTGCACGTGACGGACCACGACATGGCGATGAACTATCACCTGGTGGGCATGTGGATCAATTTTGCGCTGTCCGCAGGCTTGATCACGTGGTTCGTGGGGCGCCGTTCGCGCATGTTGCGTGAAAAGGATGCGCAGCTGGCGCTGGCCCGGGAACGGCACTTGAAAAACGAGCAGATGATTGCGCTAGGAACGCAGGCGGCGAGCACGGCGCACGAAATCGGCACGCCGCTGTCGACCATTGCGCTGATTGCCGGCGATTTGAAGCACGACTTCGCCCAGCATGCCGCGCTCGCGGCATACCGCGACGACATTGCAACCATCGAAATGCAAATTGCGCTTTGCAAGGCGTCGCTTGAGCGCATGGGCGACGCCGCAGGCGGCGCGGTGCGAACGCAGGACTCCGTCGGAGTGGCGGGCTGGCTGGCGCAGTTCGTAGAGAAGTGGCGCGTGCGCTGCCCTGGCACCAGGCTGAAGCTGTACGCAGGCGCAAGCGAGGCGCGCATACGCCACGCGCGCGATCTCGGGCAGATTCTGCTCATCCTGCTAGATAACGCCGCGCATGCCGCATCGGCGACGAATACCCCCGTCGGGGTTCACCTCGACGTCCAGTCCGATTGCGCTGTCATTCGCGTCGAGGACAAGGGCCCGGGCATTGCTCCCGAACTGCTGAACCGGCTTGGCAGCGAGCAAGTCGAGAGCGCGTGCGGAGGCCTCGGAATCGGCCTGATGCTCGCCTTTGCCAGCGCGCGCCAGATCGGCGCGCGCATCACCTTGTCCTCAGTTCCAGGCGCCGGCACGATGGCGACCGTCACGCTACCGCTACATGAAACCTGAATTCCTCCTGCTCGACGACGATCACGTGTTTTCAGCCACGCTGGCGCGCTCGCTGGAACGGCGCGGACTGGCGGTGACTATCGCGCACAGCGGCGAGCAAGCCGTGCAGGCGGCCGCCCGAACCGCGTTCGATTTCGTAACGATCGACCTGCATCTGGAAGACGATTCCGGTCTTCAGTGGATCGCGCCCTTGCGCCGTGCATTGCCGCATGCCGGCCTGCTGGTATTGACAGGCTACGCAAGCATTGCCACCACAGTCCGGGCAATCAAGCTGGGCGCCGACGATTACCTCGCAAAGCCGGTCAACGTCGATTCGATCCTGTCCGCATTGCAGTTCAATGCGGCACAAGCCCCACTCTTGCCGCCCCCCGAAGAGCTGACGCCCTTGACGGTCGAACGTCTCGAGTGGGAACACATTCAGCGTGTGCTGGCTGAACATCAAGGCAACATCTCGTCAACGGCACGGGCATTGCATATGCATCGGCGCACACTGCAAAGAAAGCTGACAAAGAAGCCCGTTTCCCGGTAACGGCGCGGCCAATGAAACCGTTTGGGATCGTACCGGCTTGCCGTATCTCCGGTGGCGCTCCGTGCTTTTCCTACAGATCGGAACTGCGACAATTGGTCGCATTTCCAGTGCACACCCGCACTCCCATAATTGCGCATTGCAAATTAGAAACAAATCAGTACGCAGCATTTATTGGGAGAATTCATGCAACACCATTTTCGTCCCCGCGCAGCGGCGCTGGCGATCGCCACGCTGTTTGCCGGCACAACTCCGGCCCATGCCGACCCGGACCAAGTCATGGAGGAGGTCGTCGTTCGCGCCCCCAAGCCTGTTCCCTTGCCGATGGCGGCAGGCACGTCCAACGCCGACGCCATGGCGGGCAAACGGGCCGCGCTCAGCGATAGCGCACAGCTCTTGAATGACGTACCCGGCGTTTCCCTGTCGGCTGCGGGCGGCGTCTCCAGCCTGCCGGTCATTCATGGTCTGGCCGACGATCGCAATCGCATCAAGGTGGATGGCATGGACCTCGTTTCCGCCTGCGCCAACCATATGAATCCGCCTCTTTCATATATTGATCCATCCAACGTTGAAAACCTCAAGATCTACTCCAGCCTGGTCCCGGTCAGCGTGGGCGGCGACAGTATCGGCGGGGCGATCATCGTCGGCTCGAAGGCTCCACGCTTTGCCGATGCCGGCGAGGGATTGCTCACCACGGGCGAGGCAGGCGCCTTTTATCGTTCCAACGGCAATGCCCATGGCGTGCATGCATCCGCAACGGCGGCCAACGAGCGCCTCAGCGTTACCTATAACGGCTCCACCGAACAATCGGATAACTACAAGGCTGCACAGGCATTCAAGCCCGGAACGCTCGCCACCTGGACAAAAACCGGCGACCACTGGATTGGCGGCGACGAGGTGGCATCGTCGAGCTACAAGGCGGAAAACCATTCGCTCGGCATTGCCCTTCGCGGCGGCGGCCACCTGTTCGACTTGAAGGCCGGCTTCCAGCATATTCCTTATCAGGGTTTTCCCAACCAGCATATGGATATGACGGACAACAGGAGCACCCAGCTCAATGCCGGCTACACCGGAGAATTCGCCTGGGGCACGCTCGCGGCGCGCGTGTATCACGAGACGACGCGGCACAAGATGGACTTTGCAGACGACAAGCTGTACTGGTACGGCGCAGCGCACAATGTGGCTGGCATGCCGATGGATACCGATGGCAGCAATACCGGCGTGTCGCTCAAGGCCGACATTACCCTGTCGGAGCGCGATTTGCTGCGCGTGGGCGGCGAGGTACAACGCTATCGCCTGGATGACTGGTGGGCGCCGGTAGCCAATTCCAAGATGATGTCGCCCGACACGTTCTGGAACATCAATAACGGCAAGCGGGATCGGTTCGACGTGTTTGCGGAATGGGAAGCCGAGTGGTCGCCGAAGTGGCTCACCCTGATGGGCATCCGCAGCGACACGGTCAAGATGGATGCAGGCAATGTGCAGGGCTATAACACCATGTACAGCAACAACGCCGCGCCATTCAACGCCAGCAATCGCAAGAAGACCGACGACAACATCAACTTGACCGCGCTGGCGCGCTATACACCGAACGCCCGCCAGACGTATGAAGGCGGATATTCGCGCAAGTCGCGCTCTCCGAGCCTGTACGAACGCTATACCTGGTCGACCAATGGCATGGCCATGACCATGAACAACTGGCTCAATGACGGCAACGGCTACGTGGGCGACATGAATCTGAAGCCGGAAGTGGCGCACACCCTCAGCTTTACGATGGATTGGCATGACGGCGCCGACAATGACTGGGGCATGAAAATCACGCCGTACTACACGCGCGTGGACAACTATGTTGATGCGCAGTGCCTGACCACGTGCGCCCCCAATCGTTTCAATTATCTGAAAGTGGCAAACCGGGATGCCCGGCTGTACGGGCTTGACCTGTCCGGCTTTGCCGGGCTGGGCAAGCTGGCAGGCTTCGGCGCCTTCACCGGCAAAGGCGTGATCAGCTACGTGGACGGAAAAGACACCAGCACCGGCGAGCGGCTCTACAACATCATGCCGCTCAATGCGCGCCTGACCCTGGAGCACCGCATGGGAAACTGGACCACCACCATCGAAGAAGTGCTGGTGAGCGCGAAGTCGCAGGTTTCGCAGGTGCGCAACGAAATCAAGACAGCCGGCTACGGCTTGCTGAACCTGCGCACGAGCTACGATACGAAGCGTTATCGGGTCGACATCGGCATCGACAATGCGCTCAACAAGTTTTATGCCCAGCCGCTCGGGGGAGCCTACATCGGACAAGGCACCACCATGTCGCTGAACGGCGCGGGCGCTCCCTACGGCATCGCCGTGCCCGGCATGGGCCGCTCGCTGTACGCGGGGCTGAGCGTCAAGTTCTGACCGGGTTGATCGTTCACGTCTGGTAGTCATGGACGGTCAAAAAAAACCTCGTCTTGCCATCGATGTCGAGCGCGAGGTTCCTGTCGATTTCGCGCAGTTTGACGCAGCCGTTATTCCTTACGGCGCTGTAAGCAAACTCAAAGGTAATCGGAGTAGGATTGACCGTCGTGCGCACCCCGCGCCATTGACCTTCCACACGCACGCAGGCAACCATGCTCATCGCCATCCTCACCGATATCCACGCCAACCGCGAAGCGCTTACGGCGTGCCTGGCCCATGCCGCCGAGCGCGGCGCGCAGCGATACGCCTTCCTGGGCGACCTGGTCGGCTACGGTGCCGATCCGGCCTGGGTAGTGGACACCGTGCGCGAGCATGTGCAGCAAGGCGCGATCGCGGTGTCGGGCAACCACGACGTGGCGGTGCTGCAGGAACCGGGCAAGCACATGAATCCGCAGGCGCGCGCCGTGGTCGAGTGGACGCGCGCGCAGCTCGACGAGAGCCAGCTGGCCTTCCTCGCCGGCCTGCCGCTGACCGCCGAAGCCAGCGGCTGCCTGTTCGTGCATGCAAGCGCGGCCGAGCCGCGCCAGTGGGAGTACATCACCGGCACCAACGAGGCGGTCAAGAGCATGCACGCCACGCGCTGCCGCGTGACCTTCTGCGGCCACGTGCACGAGCCGGCGCTGTACAACCTGTCGATGACGGGCAAGATCTCGTCGTTCGTGCCGACCGGCGACAGCAGCATCCCGCTGGTGACGCTGCGCCGCTGGCTCGTCATTCCAGGCTCCGTCGGCCAGCCGCGCGACGGCAACCCGGCGGCGTGCTACGCGCTGTACGATGACAACTCGCATGAGCTGATCTATTTCCGCGTGCCTTACGACTATGAAACGGCGGCAGCCAAGATACGTGCCGCCGGCTTGCCGCAAAGCCTCAGCAACCGCCTGCTCCAGGGAGTATAGCGATGGTGGCGACGCGTCTTGAACCGGGCATGGTGATCGACGACTTCGTGCTGGAAGAAAAACTGCACAAGGGCGGCATGGCGGTGCTGTGGCGCGTGCGGCGCAAGAGCGACGCACCGGGCGCCGCGCCCTTGCTGATGAAGCTTCCCATCCTCGGCGACAACCACGATCCGGCCGCCATCGTCGGCTTCGAAGTCGAGCAGATGATCATGCCCAAGCTGTCGGGCATCCATGTGCCGCGCTACGTCGCCGCCGGCGACTTCACGGCGCAGCCCTACATCGTGATGGAACTCCTTGCCGGCAAATCGCTGCGCGCGCGCTTCGACGACGCGCCGCTGCCGGTGGAAGATGTCGCTGCCATCGGCATCAAGGTCGCCAATGCGCTGCACGACCTGCACAAGCAGAACGTGATCCATCTCGACATCAAGCCGAGCAACATCATGTTCCGCGAAAGCGGCGAGGCGATCCTGATCGACTACGGCCTGGCGCGGCACGACAAGCTGCCGGACCTGCTGGCCGAGGAATTCCGCCTGCCGATGGGCACCGGCCCCTACATCTCGCCGGAGCAGGTCCTCAACATCCGCAACGACCCGCGCAGCGATTTGTTCGCATTGGGCGTGCTGCTGTACCACCTGGCGACCGGCGAGCGACCGCTGGGCAATCCCATGTCGGTGCGCGGCCTGCGTCGGCGCCTGTGGCGCGATCCGGTGCCGCCGCGCGCCATCAACGCCAGGATCCCGGCGTGGCTGCAGGAAGTCATCCTGCATTGCCTCGAAGTCAATCCCGCCCGGCGTTACAGCACGGCCGCGCAGGTGGCTTTCGACCTGCAGAATCCGGATCAGGTGACCTTGACGGCACGCGCGGAAAAGCGGGTGCGCGACGGCTTGTTCAAGGTGATGCGGCGCTGGTTCCGTTCGGTCGGCATGGAAGCCATGCCGCAGCAATCGGCCTCCGAGCAGCTGTCGCGCGCGCCGATCGTGGTGGTCGCCATCGACCTGACGCAAGGGTCGGAAGCGCTGGCCGAAGCGCTGCGCGTGATCACGCGCCGCATCCTGCAAACCGCCCCCGAAGCGCGGCTTGCATGCGTGACCGTGCAGAAGACCAACCGCATCGGCATGGACGAGGTGGTCGACAAGAAGGGCCGCAACATCCACGTCAAGCACCTGGTCGGCCTGAAGCACTGGGCGCGCCCGCTTGCGCTCGATCCGGAAAAGATCACCTACCATGTGCTGGAAGCACCGGACGCGGCGGCGGCCATCATCGACTATGCCAAGGTCAATGACGTCGACCACATCGTGATCGGCTCGCGCGGCAGCTCGGTGCTGCGGCGCTACCTCGGCAGCGTTTCATCTCAGGTGGTGGCGCAGGCCGACTGCACGGTTACGGTCGTCAAGAGCGGCGGCGACAGTTCGTCGTCGGCCGACGCGAGCGCGGCCTGATTCAAGCGCGGCGCAGGCGCGCCAGCAATGCCAGCGCATTCGGCACAGCCGCGCCGTTCGCGGTATTGTCGAATACGCACCATACCTGGCGGCCACCCTGTGCCTGTGCATCGAGGGTGGCGGCAAGCCGGTCCAGGTAATCCTCCGTATAGTCCGAGTAATACATCACCGGCGAACCATGCAGCCGGACGTACTCGGTGCCGCTCTTGTGCGGCGCATCAGGCAAGGGGGCAATCTGCGGGTCGGCAAGTACCTGGCCCACATCGAATCCGGCCAGCATCGCGGCCACTTCCTTCGTAAACCATGTTGCATGGCGTGCTTCGCACGCGACAGCGACATGCGTCAAACTGCGCAGCAGGCCGAAGAACCGCTGCGCGGCAGCTTGGTCATAGTCCAGACTTGGCGGCAGCTGCACCAGCAGGCAACCGAGCTTTTCATCAAGATGCGCCACTTCATCGATGAATTTTTTCAATGGTTCGTCTGCCTGCCGAAGGCGCAGTTCATGCGTGATTGCCTTTGGCACTTTTGCTGCAAAGCGAAACGTATCGGGAACGCTGTCGCGCCAGCGCGCATAGGTCGAGGGCCGATGTGGCCGGTAGAACGAGGAGTTGATTTCCACGGCGGGAAAGATGGCGGCATAGCGTTCCAGATGGCTGCCGTCGGCGGGGAAGGCTTCCTGGGCCGCCGCCGGAATGCTCCAGCCGGCGCAGCCGATGAATATCGCGCGCTCATGCTGTGCTGCAGAAGTTTTCTCCATGCCGTGCAATATGCGGTGAATAAAGCGAAAACGAGGTGATGCCCCAGAGAGCACTAGACAGTACCTACAGCGGATTGCGCGGTGCAGCAAGCGCATTTGCTTGGACATCAGAAAAACCCGCTAAATCCTCGCGGTTGTTAGCGGACGCGGCATATATCAAGCAGATTGGAGTGATATGAAAAATCAGCCTAAGGCGGAAGCATTTTCTCTCGGAACTTTGTTATTCGACTTGCATCAAATAAAGTGCTCTAGTCTGGCACTGCGCTTGACTTCATTCGTTGCATCCGACCCTTGACTGGCTGTTGCATCAATTGCGGAGCGCCCATCAGTTCATCCCGGAATCATGTAGGAGTCGCGAATGAAAGTGCAAAGAGAGGAAATTCAACAACGCCTAAGCTTCATTGACCGTACCATCGACCATGCCGCGCGCGCCTGCCACCTGGACAACGGGGTGCCGACGGAGTTGAAGCATTACGTGGACGAGCTCGGCGAGCGTGCGACCCAGGCGCAGCAGGCGCTACAGTCGCGCGACGCCGGCCGCATCCGGGCCAGTGTCGAAGACCTCGCACGCACCAGCGACCACGCGCAGCGCAAACTCCGCCCGTCCGATGGCACCAATTACCAGCTGAAAAGCGCCGTCATCCTTACCCACATCGAGGTGTCGGCACTGCGTTATCAGCTGGGATGAGCAGGAAAGCCGCCACCCCGACATCGGAGCGGCGGCTCGAAATGGCGGGGCCTGTTCCCTCCCGTGATTTTTCACCATTGCGCATGCGGCTTCTTACGCCGCATGCTGCGAGCCCGGCGCGGCCACTTGCGGCTCATTGAATTCCTTCTGCAGCGCTGCTTCCTTTTCCTTCGCCGCCTTCAGGTTCCGCTCCTTCACATGACCGAAGCCGCGGATGTCTTCCGGAATACGGGCCAGCGCGACTGCCTTGGCCAGGTTGTCGGCGCTCAGTTTCGGCAAGAGCGCCTCGACCATGTCCTTGTACTGCCCGATCAGCGCGCGCTCGGTCTTGCGCTCGGCAGTATGGCCGAATACATCGAACGCCGTACCGCGCAAGAACCGCAGCTTCGCCAGCACACCGAACGCCTTCATCATCCACGGCCCGTACTCCTGCTTGATCAGGTGCCCTTCGGCGTCGCGCCGCGCGAACCGCGGCGGCGCAAGATGGAATTTGAGCTTGTAATCGCCTTCGAACATGCCGGCGATCTTGGCCTGGAATGCGGAGTCCGCATACAGGCGCGCCACCTCGTACTCGTCCTTGTAGGCCATCAGCTTGAACAGATAGCGCGCCACCGCTTCCGTCAGGCGCAGCGGCTTCGTTCCGGCCACGCAGTGCTCGGCGGCGCGCACCTTTTCAACAAAGTCGCGATACTGCCTGGCATAGGCGGCATCCTGATACTGTGCGAGGAATTCGGCGCGCGTGTCGATCACCTGTTCGAGCGATGGTGCGCGCTTGAATTCGACCACCTGCGCGGCCGTGTCGTTAAGTTTGGCCAGGCGTTCGACGGCGGCCCGGTCGTGTGCCGCGTTACGTCCCCAGACGAAAGCCTGCTTGTTGAAGTCGACCGACACGCCATTCAGTTCGATCGCCTTCATCACGGCCGCTTCCGACAGCGGCACCCAGCCCTTCTGCCATACATATCCGAGCATGAACATGTTGGTGGCGATCGCATCGCCCATCAAGGCGGTCGCGACACGCCCGGCATCGATGAAATCGGCACGCTCGCTGCCGCAGGCATGGCGGATCTCGTTCTCGGCGGCGGTGCCCGGGAATTGCCAGTCCGGATTCTTCACGAAGGCGGCGGTGGGCGAGCCGGCGGTATTGACCGCCGCATGTGTGCGGCCTTCGCCCATGCGCGAGAGCGCGTCGCGGCTGCCGGTGACGATCGCATCGCAACCGATCACGAGGTCTGCAGCGCCGGTGCCGACGCGGGTCGAATAGATGTCGTCCGGATGATCGGCCAGTCGCACATGCGACATCACTGCCCCGCCCTTTTGCGCCAGGCCGGTCATGTCCAGCACCGAGCAGCCCTTGCCTTCGACGTGCGCGGCCATCGCCAGGATCTGGCCGACGGTCACCACGCCGGTGCCGCCCACGCCGGTCACCAGGATGCCGAACGGCTGCGCGGTGGACGGCAGCTGCGGCTGCGGCAGATTACTGCCCTGTAGGATGGGCAGCTTCTTCGCGCCCGACTCGTCGCCGACGGCCGCCTTCTTCGGCTTCTTCAGTTTGCCGCCTTCGACCGTGACGAAGCTCGGGCAGAAGCCCTTCACGCAGGAGAAATCCTTGTTGCAGCTCGACTGGTTGATCTGGCGCTTGCGCCCGAACTCGGTTTCCAGCGGCTCCACCGACAGGCAGTTCGACTGCACGCTGCAGTCGCCGCAGCCTTCGCACACGGCTTCGTTGATGACCGCGCGCTTGGCCGGGTCGGGGTATTCGCCCTTCTTGCGGCGGCGCCGCTTTTCGGAGGCGCAGGTCTGGTCATAGATAATCGCCGACACGCCCTTGACCTCGCGCATTTCCTTTTGCACCGCATCGAGTTCGTCGCGGTGACGGATCGTCACGCCCGGCGCCCAGTTGGTTCCGGTCGGGTATTTTTCCGGTTCGTCGGTCACGACCACGATCGGGTTCACGCCTTCGGCGGCGATCTGGCGCGAGATCATCGCCGGATCGAGCGGTCCGTCCACATGCTGGCCGCCGGTCATCGCCACGGCATCGTTGTACAGGATCTTGTAGGTCATGTTGACCTTGCCCGCGACCGCGGCGCGGATCGCCAACAGGCCGGAGTGGAAATAGGTGCCGTCGCCGAGGTTGGCGAATACATGCTTCTCGTTGGTGAACGGGGCATGTCCGACCCAGGTCACGCCCTCGGCGCCCATGTGCGTAAACGTCGACGTCTGCCGGTCCATCCACAGCACCATGTAATGGCAGCCGATGCCCGCCAGCGCGCGGCTGCCTTCCGGTACCCTGGTGGAGGTGTTGTGCGGACAGCCGGAACAGAAGAATGGTGTGCGGTCCTTGGCCGGATCGGGCTTGGCGTTGCTCCCCTTGAGCACGTTTTCCTTCGCTTCCAGGTAAGCGATGCGTTCGCGCACGCGCTGCTCGATCGGATGCCCGGCGAAATACTTCGAGATGCGCGTGGCGATGGCTCGCGCGATCTGCGCCGGATTGAGCTCGTAGCTGGCGGGCAGCAGCCAGTGACCATGCCCCTCGCGATGGGTGTTGCTCCACTCGCCGGTATCGTCGAACTTGCCGACCACGCGCGGGCGCACGTCATCGCGCCAGTTGTACAGTTCTTCCTTGAGCTGGTATTCGAGGATCTGGCGCTTTTCCTCGACCACGATGATCTCTTCCAGCCCTTGCGCGAACTCGCGCACGCCTTGCGCTTCCAGCGGCCAGGTCATGCCGACCTTGTACAGGCGAATGCCGATATCCCTGGCGACATTCTCGTCGATGCCAAGGTCTGCCAGCGCCTGGCGCGTGTCGAGATAGGACTTGCCGGCGGTGATGATGCCGATCTTCGCGCGCGGGCTGTCCCAGATGATCTGGTTCAGCTTGTTGGCGCGCACGTAGGCCAGCGCGGCGTACCACTTGTAATTGTTCATCCGCGCTTCCTGCTCCAGCACGGCGTCCGGGTAGCGGATGTTCAGGCCGCCGGGCGGCAGTTCGAAATCGGCCGGCAACGCGATCTGCACCCGCCCCGGATCAAGGTCGACCGACGCCCCCGATTCGACGATGTCGGTCACGCACTTCATCGCCACCCACAGGCCGGTGTAGCGCGATATCGCCCAGCCGTGCAAGCCGTAGTCGAGGTATTCCTGCACCGACGACGGATACAGCACCGGGATGCCGCAGGCCTTCAGGATGTGCTCGCTCTGGTGCGCCGTGGTGGAAGATTTCGCCGCATGGTCGTCGCCGGCCAGCACCAGCACGCCTCCGCGGCGGTCGGTGCCGGCCATGTTCGCATGCTTGAAGACATCGCCGCAGCGGTCCACGCCGGGGCCCTTGCCATACCACATGGAGAACACGCCGTCGTATTTCGCGCCCGGGAAGAGATTGACCTGCTGCGTGCCCCACACCGTGGTCGCGGCGAGGTCTTCGTTCATGCCCGGATGGAATTTGACGTGATGTGCTTCGAGGTGCTTCTTCGCCTTCATCGCGGTCAAGTCGACATTGCCAAGCGGTGAGCCGCGATAGCCGGTGATATAGCCGGCGGTATTCAGCCCGGCTTTCACGTCGCGCTGGCGCTGCATGATCGCCAGCCGGATCAGCGCCTGGGTGCCGGTGATGAAGGCGCGTCCGCGCTCCAGCGTGTACTTGTCGTCGAGGGAAATGTCATCCAGCAGCTGACGCTGCCCGGAAGTCAGGGGTGCATTCATTGAGTCTCCAAGCCAAAAATTGTGTCTTTGGGTGCGATGGTTTCGCTGTCAAACTGACAAGCCTTGTGAGCGCGTCGTTTTATTCTTTGACAGTACCGACATTAGCACAGGCCACTCCGGCGCTCAATGCACGGCGCAGCATGGCGGTAACAGCTGTAACAAGTGGTAAATGCTTTATGGAAACATCCTGGCTAGCTCTTACAGTGAATTTGGGAAAGAAATTTATTGGGAGCACATCATGATGAAGGTAGTAGCCATATGCGCGCTCATCGGTGCGTTATTCGGCAGCGGCATTGCCTATACCCAGGTTGTTCCAAGCATGGAAGGCCAGCCCATCCGCACCAAATACCTGGCGAAGTTCGACGCGCAATTCAGTTCCGCCGACAAGGACGGCGACGGCGCCCTGACCAAAGCCGAAGCGCAGAGCGGCGGCATGAATCATGTGGTCGAGAATTTCGACCGTCTCGACGTCAACAAGGATGGCAAGGTCACGCGCGACGAACTCCGCGCCTTAATCCGCAGCCGCGTTTCTAGCTGACGCTCTCCTCCGCACTGACGTTGGGTGGCAGGTTCTCTTCGCCCGGCAGCAAACTATTGGCCGGCAAGGATGCCATTGCCTTCAGGCGCGCATAAATCGGCGTGAAGTCCGGCCCGGTGGCCGCAAACAAGTGCTCGAAGTCGCGGATCACGAAATAGGTTTCCTGGTACGAGTCGATTCTGTAGCGAGTGCGCATGACGCGCTCGGCGTCGAGCAGGATGCGCCTTGGCTTCGCACTGGAGAGGCAATACCCGATCTCGCCGCCGGAAGACAGGATGCCGGCGCCATACGCGCGCAAGCCCTGCGGGCTCTGGATCAGCCCGAACTCCACTGTGTACCAGTAAAGACGCGCCAGATAAGTCAATGCATCGAGCTTCAAGGCTTTCAGGCCGCCCTTGCCGTATTCCTGCAGATGGTCGGCGAAGACCGGGTTGAACAGCAGCGGCACATGCCCGAAGAAATCGTGGAACACGTCCGGCTCGACGATGTAGTCGAACTCATGCGGTTCGCGCAGCCAGACGGTGACGGGAAAGCGGCGTGCGGCGAGATGCTCGAAAAACGTCTGGTCCGGGATCAGCCCGGGCACCGCGACCAGCTGCCAGCGCGTCGCCTTGTAGAGCGCGTCCGATGCGCGCTCGAACTGCGGAATGGCATCGGCCGCGTCCAGCCCGGCCAGGCTGTCGATGAACGCGTCGCAGGCGCGGCCCGGCACCAGCTTCGCCTGGCGCTGATACAGCCGGCGCCACAACGCATGCTGCTCTCGCGTGTAAGACGCCCAGTCCTGCCGCACGACGTAGCGTTCGTCTGCCAGGCTGTAATTGCCGCGCAGTTTTCCGCCGTCCGATTTTTCTTCCAGCGTCTTGAAGAAATCCGCCTGGTCGACCGTGGTGTTCATGTTGTCCGCTCCTATGCAGAAACACCCTCGTCTTTCAGCACCCCGCGCCGGATTTGGTCCAGCTCGATCGATTCGAACAGCGCGCGGAAATTGCCTTCGCCAAAGCCCTGGTCGCCCTTGCGCTGGATGATCTCGAAGAAGATCGGGCCGATCACGGTCTGTGTAAATATCTGCAACAACAGTTCGCGCCGGCTCGCATTGCTGTTGCCATCGATGAGGATGCGCAGCCGCCGCAAGTCGTCGAGGCGCTCGCCATGCCCCGGCAGGCGCTTGTTGACGAGGTCGTAATAGGTGTCGATGGTGTCCTGGAACGCCACGCCCTTGGCCTTCATCTGCGCCACGGTGGTGTAGATGTCGTCGGTGCCCAGCGCCACATGCTGGATGCCTTCGCCGTGGTACAGGTCGAGGTATTCGGCGATCTGCGACTTGTCGTCGGAGGATTCATTGATCGGGATGCGGATCTTGCCGCAGGGGGAAGTCATCGCCTTCGACTTCAGGCCGGTCAGCTTGCCTTCGATGTCGAAATAGCGGATCTCGCGGAAGTTGAACAGGCGCTCGTAAAACTCCGCCCATTCCTTCATGCGGCCGCGGTGCACATTGTGCGTCAGATGATCGATATAGGTCAGGCCGCAGCCTTTCGGCGCCGCCTCGGCGCCGGGAATCGCGACGAAGTCCACATCGTAGATGCTGATGTCGCCGATCGCTCCCGTCGCAACGCCTTTGCCGCCTTCCTTGCCGCGCCAGCGGTCGACGAAATAAATCAGTGAATCGCCGATGCCCTTGATTGCCGGGATGTTCAACTCCATCGGGCCGGTCTTGTTGTCGAAGCCCCAGGCGCCCAGTTCCAGCGCGCGCCGGTATGCGTAGGCGGCATCCCCGACCCGAAATGCGATCGCGCAGATCGACGGACCGTGCTGGCGCGCGAAGCGCTGCGCGAACGAATCCTTTTCCGCATTGATGATGAAGTTGACTTCGCCCTGGCGGTACAGCGTCACGTCCTTGTGCCGGTGCCTGGCGATCGCGGCAAAACCCATCTGCTCGAACAGCGCGCCGAGCGCCTTGGGGTCCGGCGCGGCATACTCGATGAACTCGAAGCCGTCGGTGCCCATCGGGTTGTCCCATGGCTGGAAATCCATGCTTGTCTCCTGTTTTTTATATGAAAATCTGACTACAGTATAGACAAGGCGCCAAAGCATTAAATTGCGAATCCTGCCCACTGCTCGGCGATTTGAGCAATAATGTATTTCACATACACTTTTGTGTGGATGATTATGCCAAGACCGGAACTCGACAAAACCGACCGGAAGATTCTTTCGATCCTGCAATCAGATGGCCGGCTGAGTAACCAGGAAGTCGCCGAGCGCGTCAACCTGTCGCCCTCACCCTGCCTGCGCCGCATCCGGAACCTGGAAGAATCGGGCGTGATCCGCCAGTACGTGGCGCTGCTCGACCCGGACAAGATCGGGCTCGGACTGCTCGCCTACGTGAACGTGCGGCTGGAAAAGCACAGCGACACGCCCGCCGGCGGAGTCCGTTCGCCGCGCGCCGATTTCGCCGCATCAGTCGACCACTGGCCCGAAGTCGTGGCCTGCTACGCGATGACCGGCGAGATGGATTACCTGTTGCGGGTGCATGTGGAAGACATGGAGCACTTTTCGCACTTCATGATGGAGACGCTGCTCAAGCATCCGGCCGTGCTGGATGTGAAATCGAGTTTCGCGCTGCAGCGCATCAAGGACACGACGGCATTGCCGCTGGTTTGAGGGCTTGCGGCATGGCAGTCGCTACCTAGTTACTCCCGCCGGGAAGCCGCAAGCCCCGGCGGACGGAGTATTTATCCTATCTACTTGCCTTTTATTCCGGGCAATTTGCGCAGCAACTTCGCCGCTGCCTTGGAATTTGCCTTGAAGGTGTAATCGAAGGCCGCGAATTGTTCCTCGACCGCTTCCTGCAAGATGCTGCCGGGATTGGCGGGCGTCAGTTTCAGGTAGGCGTCAGCCTCGCCATAACCGCGCTGAATTTCCATGCCCGCCTTTTTCGCGATATGGATCATGGTTTGGTTCGACGACAGGCAATGCATGTACAGGATATCGACATCTTCGTTGCGGCAATGAATCGCCGCGCGTTCGAACAGCCTGCTACCAATGCCCAGGCCGCGCGCGCTTGCCGCCACCGACACGCCGAATTCGGCAATGCGCGCCTTCAGGGTCGCATCGCTCAGCGACGGCATCGCTTCTTTTGGCGCGAACGCCAGATGGCCCACGCCCAACAAGTCAAGGTTGCTGTCGTACACGCCGAACACCTTGTCACGCGAGAAATCCAGCTTTTGCACATACCGCGTCACTAACTCATCCGGCAATACGGTGCCAAAGCGTAGTAACCGGTCGCTGTCGTCCAGCGCGAGGAAATGCATCAGCAGACGACGGCGGTCGCGCTCCGACAATTCCTTGACGCGAATAACGGGTTTTTCAGTAGGTTGATCGAGGCTCATTGCTACCACGGGGGGGAAATCTGCTTTCGGGGAATAGGTCGATCTCATGATGAAGTCCTATAAAACCGCGCATGATTGTGCAGCGCACAATTGCATTCTAAGCGATAAGTCGCGGCACTTACAGCACCCACATCTTAAATATCACCAATTTGACTGACATCAAGCGCACCTGCATCTTTCCCCGTCCATCGTGTTACGTAAAACCCACAGTTGTACCGAGTTTGCCGTTGCTCAACAATCCGTTCGGCTAAAATCTTTCTTGGAGGCAAATATGAAACTAGTATGGCGCGCCGCAATGTCGGCATTACTGGCAGCGACCAGCTTGACGGCGGCAGCCGAAGACGGCGTTACCGACAGCAGTATTATTCTGGGAGAAACGATCGGCGTCACCGGCATCATCGCCGGCCCCGTGAAGGAAATGATCGAAGGCGCGCAAGCGTATTTTGCTTCGATCAACAAGCAGGGCGGCGTCCACGGCCGCAAGATCGAGGTGCGGGTCATGGACGACAAGTTCGATCCGGCCACCGCCGCCGCCAACGCGGAAACCCTGATCAAGAAGGAACACGTCTTTGCGCTGTTCCAGAACCGCGGCACGCCGCACACCGAGGCGATCCTGTCGATCCTGGCCGCCAACCGCGTGCCGCTGATCGCGCCCAGCACCGGCGCGGCCATCTTCCATACGCCGGTCAACCACTGGGTGTTCCATATCCGCGCCAAATACCAGGATGAGGTCGCCAAGGGCGTCGAGCACTTCGCCACCGTCGGCCTGTCGTCCATCGGCTTGCTGCACGTGGACGATTCATTTGGCCGGGATGGCCTGGAAGGCTTCAACAAGGCGATGGCGGCGCGCAAGCTGACGCCGGTGATCACCACCAGCTTCGACCGGGTCAAGCCGGACTACGACGCCACCGCGGCGCAAATCATCAAGGCCAACCCGAGCGCGCTGATCATCGTCAGTTCGGCCAAGAACACGATCGACGTGATCAAGGCAATCCGTAGGCAAGGCGGGAAAATGCAGATCATGACGCTGTCGAACAACTCGTCGCAGGCGTTCGTCAAGGACCTCGGCGCGGCCGGCGTCGGCGTCGTCGTGTCGCAGATCACGCCGGCGCCCGACCTGCTGTCGACAATGCTGGGGCAGGAGTTCAAGAATGCGGCGAAGGCGAACAACGCCACGGTGTCATACGCCGCGATGGAAGGCTTCGTCAATGCCAAGGTGCTGGTCGAAGGCTTGCGCCGCGCCGGCCGCAACCTCACGCGCGAG
The DNA here is from genome assembly GCF_000818395.1 of Noviherbaspirillum autotrophicum. Taxonomy (GTDB): domain Bacteria; phylum Pseudomonadota; class Gammaproteobacteria; order Burkholderiales; family Burkholderiaceae_D; genus Noviherbaspirillum; species Noviherbaspirillum autotrophicum. Next base: position 4,532,129 of record NZ_JWJG01000028.1, read on the forward strand.
AGCTTCATTCATGCCATGGAATCGATGCAGCGCACCGACTTCGGCGGCCTGATGGTGACGTACGGGCCGGACGACCACAGCGGCAGCGAGTTCGTGGAACTCACGATGATCGGCCGCGACGGGCGCTTCGTGCGTTAACGCCGGCAAGCCATGCCGGGGAGCTCGTCCGGCGGCCGACTGCGGTTAGCCGTTACGCGCCGCCTGCGCGGCGCGCTTCCAGGGCCGATCGCACCGCATCGACGCGCGCCGCATGCACCGCTTCCGGAATGCGCTGCGGCTGGTTAGCATGGCGCCGCGCCACCTCACCGGCATTGACCGCCTGCGCTGCGCGCATGGCATCCCGCAGCCAGCCCTCCTGAGGGAAAGGCTGGTCGTCGAAGCCGGTGCGTCCGCGCTGATCGCATTCGCAGGCATGCAGCATGTCGACGAAGCGCAGCGGCTTGCGGAAGGCGTCGCAGCGCTCGAGCAGGGTCACGATGGTATTCGGCCGCATCTCCAGCGCGCGCGACACGTTGCCGTGCTCGCGCGCAGTCATCACCGCCAGGTCGCGACACTCATTCGGAATTTTCAGGCGGCGGCAGACCTGCTCCGCCAGTTTCACGCTCAGCGCCTCATGACCAGGATGCTTCGGCCATTGCAGCGGATCGGTTGCGCCCTTGCCAAGATCGTGCAGCAGCGCGGCGCAGCGGATCGGCAAATCGTAGCCGCGCCGCGCCGCATAGTCGACGACCATCATCACGTGCACGCCGGTGTCGATTTCCGGATGATGCAGCGCCGGCTGCGGCACGCCCCACAAGGCATTCAACTCGGGGAGGATGCGCTCGAGCGCGCTGCAGTCGCGCAGCACCTGGAACATGCGCGACGGCTGCTGCTCCATCAGGCCGCGCGCCAGCTCCTGCCACACCCGTTCCGGCACCAGCGCATCGACCTCACCGGCCTCCACCATGCGCCGCATCAGCGCATTGGTTTCCGGCGCCACGACGAAACCGGTAAAGCGCGCCGCAAAGCGGGCCACGCGCAGGATGCGCACCGGGTCTTCCGCAAACGCTTCCGAGACGTGGCGGAACACCCGCGCCTGCAAGTCGCTGCGCCCCCCTAACGGGTCGACGATGGTGCCGTCCTCGTCCTTAGCCATCGCATTGATGGTCAAATCGCGCCGCACCAGGTCCTGCTCGAGGGTGACGTCGGACGCCGCATGAAACACGAATCCCTTGTAGCCGGGCGCGGTCTTGCGTTCGGTACGCGCCAGCGCGTATTCCTCATGCGTGACCGGATGCAGGAATACCGGGAAGTCCTTGCCGACCGGCGTGAAGCCGCGCGCGATCATGTCGTCGGGCGTCGCGCCGACGACCACGTGGTCGTGATCCTGCACAGGCAGGCCGAGCAGTTCGTCGCGCACCGCGCCGCCGACGATATAGGTTTTCATGTCTGATCCAGCCGTCGTTGAGACGTCGCCGCCATCAATCCGGATAGACGTCGTATTTTTCCAGGCGTTCCTGCTCCGCAAGCGCGTCCCGCACCCACTGCGCGACCGCCGGATGTGCGGCTACGCGGTCCATGTAGGCTTGCAGCGCCGGCGCCATCCATACGCCATAGGTGCGAAAGCGCATGACGACCGGTGAAAAATAGGCGTCGGCGATCGAGAAATCGCCGAACAGGAACTGGTGCGGCCCGGAATGCGCCAGGCAGTCTTCCCAGATTTCGCAGATACGGCTGATATCGTTCTGGGCCGCCGGCGTGCGTCCCTTGCCGGGAAAGCTGGCGCGGATATTCATCCACATTGCGCTGCGCAGGCCGGTGAAGCCGGAATGCATTTCCGCGCAAATCGAACGCGCCATGGCGCGCGCCTCGACATCCTGCGGCCACATGCCCTTGTCGGGAAACTGCTCGGCCAGATACTCGCAGATCGCCAGCGAATCCCACACCGTGGTTTTGCCGGACACCAGCACCGGCACCCGGCCGGCGGCGGAATACTGTCCGATGCGCGCGGACGTATCGGGCCGGTCGAGTCCGATGCGCACTTCCTCGAACGGAATGCCGAAGGCCGTCATCGCCACCCAGGGGCGCATCGACCACGACGAATAATTCTTGTTGCCGATGACGAGTTTCAAGCCCGCTTTTTCAGCGGCGGAAAGGGTTTGGGAAAGGGTCGGGTCAAGTTCGGTGGTTTGCATACATCCGGTTCCATAGGCTGATTGTCACGCGTAATTCTCGCATGATGATGCGAGAGGCGCAGTGCCCGGTGAGGATAATGCGTTTACTACCGTTTGCCAAACGCACCTGAAATTCACTCTATAAATAACGACGCTCAAGTTTTCCCTTTTGAGGAAGGTACTTGCGGTTGAGGAGTGAAAGGTACGGCTTAATTCGGGGAATGCTCAGTGTCCTGCTTAACTTTATTTTGCAAATGCGCCAGAAATGCTTCTACCACTGCTGCGTCATAGATTCGTCCGCATCCTGCACTTAATTCGGCAATCCCATCTTCATAGCTTTTGGCCGGTCGATACGGGCGGTGGGAGGTGATAGCATCGAAGACATCTGCGACAGCAATTATTCTAGCCTCTAAACAAATCTCCTCTCCGGAAAGCCCACGCGGGTAACCGGAACCGTCAAGCCGTTCATGATGCTGATATACCATTTCTGCAATCGGCCATGGAAAATCAATCCCTTTGAGGATTTCGAATCCATTTTCCGGGTGAGATCGCATGATCTCCATTTCCGGCCTGGTAAGCTTAGTTGGTTTACCAAGAATGTCGATAGGAACAGCAATCTTGCCGATATCATGAATCTGCGCGCCTAGCAGCAATCCTCTGAGCCGATGCTCATCTAAATTGAGAACGCAACCAATCGCATGGCAGATTTTTACGACTTGCTGCTGGTGGCCTGCGGTGTAGGCGTCCCGCTTTTCAACTGCCAGTGCGATAGCCTCGACCGTATTGCTGAACGAACAAGCGAGCTGCGCGCTCTGGCGCAGCAATTCCTCATTGGCTCGCATTAAAGGTGTCAAATCTTCGTGGGCAATGACCGCTTTGATTTGCTCAGCACCTGGAAATGGCGTTATCGTCAGTAGAAACCAGTGGCGCTCGGTAGGCGAATTGCATGGATATTCGATTTGAAATTTGTCCAGCTTGCCACTTAATACTTGCCGAAGCCCTGCCGCCACCTTGCGCGCCATGCTGGCATCTTCAAGCTCTTTTTCACCGCCACCAGCACAGCAGCGAATTCCGTCGAGCAGGTCGAGGTAATTTGACCCGATGCCGTAGCGGAGATCGCAATTACCGTTGGCATCGGAATAGCGCATCCATGCCTTGTTCACTTCGAGGATAGTGCCGTTACAGTCAATGAGTGCGACATGGGCGCTTAGCGCGTCAATGATAGGTGAATATGTCCTAGCTATATTCCCCGCTGTGACATCCGCGCTGGACGATTGACGTTCACAATCCATTTCAAAAGCCATTAGGCTCCCCCGTTCTGAGGCCTGATCTTCTGTGTCCATCGTGCGCGTTGCAAGCGTCGAAGGCAAACCTGTCCCATCAATGACTAGGGCCCCCGACAAGATGGTTACCCCACCATATGCACTTACATATTAGCAATTATTATTGATGTCTAAAAGGTACGCGCTGCGATGCCGATTAGCGAGCAAATTGCTTGCATTTACGCTGCGGCGGTAGCGCGTCCCGGCCAAGGCGGCCATTCCGGAGGCAAGGGGGAATTGTTTTGAATTTGGCAAAGAATTCGCCGCATGACTCCGGCTTACCGCCAAGATCGTCACCCTGAACCGAACGCCGGCACCTTCAAGCACAAGCCGCTTGCACCGCTAGCGGGGTGCCCGCACATGCATGGTTGCGACATGCTCATGCGGACGATCGCCGTGCAGATAGGCAGGCGCCACCTCTTCCAGCGCGGTGGGTTCGATGCCGAGCGTATTCTTCATCGAAGTCGTGGCGACATTATCGACTTTCATCGAGTCGAGATTATCCCGGCTCATCAAGGGCTGCGCGGACATATGTTCGAGCAAGGCCGCCTCTAGACGCGCCAGCACAGGCGGCAACCCGAATACCGGGCGGGGATGGCCGGAGAATGCTCCCGCCAGCTTGACCAGTTCGCGCAAGGTATAGACGGTCGGCCCAGCCAGTTCATATATCTTGCCGATCGTGGTCTTTTCGTTAAGCGCATGGACGAACGCCTGCGCCACATCTTCGACATACACTGGCTGGAACTTCGCATCGGCCGCGGCCACCGGCAGCACGGGAAAACGTTTCGCCAGCGAGGCGAATAGATTGAGGAAGTGGTCGCGCTCGCCGAACACGACAGAAGGGCGGAATATCGTGACCCCGACCGCCGGGTTGGACAGCGCAGCCTCTTCGCCGTCCGCCTTCGAGCGCAGGTACATCGAGGGCGCGTTCTTGTCGGCGCCCAGCGCGCTCATGTGCAAATAGTGCTGCACGCCGTGGCGCGCACATGCCGCCACGATTTTTCTCGGCAGATCCACATGCGCCCGCGCGAATTCCCGGCCATAAGCTTCGCCGGACCGCGCGGTCGGATCATGCAGGATGCCGACCAGATTGATGACCGCCGTGTTGCCCGGCACCAGCCGGTCGAGCGTCGCCTCGTCATGCACGTCGGCCTCGATCACGTCATCCATCGACGGCACCAGAAGCAGGTCCTTGGCGTGGTCGAAATGGCGTGTCGGCACGATCGCGCGCCAGTCGGTTAGCGCCAGCTTGGCAATGATATGGCTGCCGATGAAACCGGAACCACCGATAACCAGAACGGAATGGAATGCCATGGTTTCACTCCTCGTGAATATCCCCATTCATCATAGGATCAATTGATGCGGGATGCGAGGGTGAAACGGGGATGGCGGGCCATTGCAGCAGGGAATTCCTGCAATGGCCCAACTGGCTGAATGGCATCGAGGAGGAGCCGCCAAGGGGCGGCTCCGGTTATGGTAGGTCGCTGGCGACAAAACCCTTTGGCGCCACGGTGCCGAGCCGCGCCTTGAGCGATTGTGGCTTGCTCTCGAACAGCGCCGCGTAATAGGTCGCGTTCGACAACACCTTCTTCACGTAGTCGCGCGTTTCGTTGAATGGAATCGACTCCGCGAAGATCGCGCCTTCCACCGCGCGCGTGAGCGTCGAACGCCATGCGCGCGGGCGTCCCGGCCCGGCGTTGTAGGCGGCGGTAGCCATTGCCTGCGAGCCATCCAGATCGCCAAGCACCATGTTCAGGTAGTTCGTGCCGAGCAGGATGTTGGTATTAACGTCATTCATTTGCGTATGCGCGAACCCCGTCAACCCGATCTTGCGCGCCACGAATTGCGCCGTGGACGGCATCACTTGCATCAAGCCCGAGGCTCCCACATGGGAACGCGCATGCTGGACGAAACGCGATTCCTGCCGGATCAGCCCGTACACCCAGGCCATGTCGAGGCCGAGCTTTTGCGTGGTCGCCAGCATCACATCCTGGAACGGAGACGGGAAACGCTGGGTGAAATCGACTTCCGACTTCGTGCGGTCCGAGGTATTCACCATGCGGTCGAGCACATTCTTCTGGCGCGCGAATTCGGCCGCGGCAAGGTGTTGCCGCTCATTCATCTTGCGCAGCTCCCAGTTCCACTCGCGATAGCCTTCGAAGCGCATCTCCAGCTCGAAGAATTTCAGCGCGCGCCGAAAGCCCTGGTTTTCCGCCATCGGCGACAGCTCTTCCGCCGTCACTGCCTGTGCACGCGGCGGAATCGTGACCTTCTGATCCAGTTCTTCCAGCGCAAGCTGGCCGTAGAAGTTGGTCTGATCGGCAATCGAGCGAAACAGCTTGTGCGCCTCATCCTTCTTGCCTTCCGCAAGATAGGCGCGCCCCAGCCAGTAAATCCAGGTCGAGTCCCTGGCCAGCGATTGCGGCATTGCCTCGATCGTGGTGCGTACCAGCTTCCAGTCGCCGGCCCGCAGTGCGGCACGCACCTTCCACTGATAGCCGTCGCTCGACAACGGCGCGTCGCCGGTGCGGCGCCAGTACACCGTTGCATCGGGCGCCAGCTTGACCGAAGACTGCAGGGCGATCTGCGCCCATGCGAGGGCCACCTCTTCCGGCTTGAGCCGGTCCGAGGCTGATACCAGCGCGTCGACAGCACGGTCCGGATTGGCCTTGGCGGCGCGGCCGAGCGCGACGATGAATACTTCATGCGCGGTGCGGTTGCTGCCGGGCCCGCGCGCGACCACTTTTTCCGGCTTGTCGAGCGCCTGCAGCAAGGTGCTTTCGCCGGCATCGGTCAGGGGCGCGAGCCTGCGGATGGTGCCGGCATAGCCCGATTCGGCCACCAGCCGGATCTGCGCCCAGACATCGTCGGCATTGAATTGACTGGATTGCACCAGCGTCGAAATCAACGCCGGACAGGCTTCGCCGTAGTTCTGCGGCGCCACCAGCACCGAGCGGGCATCGTCCGCCACGTTCTGGCCTTTCAGGGCCTTCGACATCAGCGCGTAGCATTTGACCTGCGTGTCGTCGTTGAGCACGAATTGCGGATACTGCTCGTCGAACAGCGCCCAGTTGCGGGCACGTCCCAATTCGAGCAGCCAGTCGTTGCGCAGGCGATCGGCGATGGCCTGGCCGTCGTAGCGCATCAGGAAGTCGCGGATTTCCTGTTCCGGTGCGCTATTGATGCGCGGCTTGAGCCGGAAATAATCGACGTAGGACGGAATGGCGTAATTGCCCAGTCGTGCGGCATAATCGGCGGCGCGTGTCGCATCGTTGTTGCGCGCCGCATCGCGCAGCGCGAGGAACACGTCGTCGTCGCTGACAAAACTGGCAATACGTGCATGCGCCGCGGGCGCCAACAGGACCGCCGACGTAGTCGCCAGCGCGACACGGACAATCCATCTCATCGGGAACATCAATTTACCGCCCTCTCGAACATTGGAACCACATTTTGTAGGATAGCATGTGATGCCACGAAATTTACACCGACCTCATGCTCAACAACACCTTGGATAAAGCCGCCCTGCGACGCGTGTTGCTCGCGAACAGACAAGCAATCACCGCAGAAGTTCGGCAGCAATGGGATGCCGCCATCGGCGCGCGTGTGCTCGCTTGGTGGAATGCCAACCCGGTGCGCTGCCTCGGCGTCTACTGGCCAATCCGGAACGAGCCGGACCTGCGCGAGTTGTACCAGGCTTTGGTGCGTCAGGGCGTGCAACTGGCGCTGCCGGCTGTAACGGCGCGCGATGCGCCGTTAAGCTTCATCGGCTGGCAGCCGGGAGAGGTGCTGGTCAAGGATGCGTTCGGTGCGATGGTGCCACAGGATGCAGCCAGCGAGGTGAAGCCCGATACGCTGCTGATCCCGTGCGTCGGATTCAATTCCGACCGCTTCCGCCTTGGTTATGGCGGCGGCTTCTACGACCGCACCTTGGCCGCCGCGCCGCGCCCGCTTGCGGCCGGCGTGGCTTACGAATGCTGCCGCGCTGAATTCGACGCCGATACGTTCGACATTGCGCTGGACGTGATGATCACCGAGCAGTCGCCGCTGGAGGATACGCCGCAGCACGCATGACGGCGTACTGCGGCATGTGACGCGTTAATGGCAGGGCGTCAACGCGAGGAACCATTCAGGCGACGGCAGATTTCCATCGTCGCCGCGGCCTGGTTGAGGGTATAAAAATGCAGGCCCGGAGCGCCGCCCGCGAGCAGCCGTTCGCACAAAGCCGTGACGACGTCCACGCCGAACGCCTTGATCGATGCGGAATCGTCGCCGAAGCTCGCCAGCTTGAGGCGAATCCAGCGCGGGATTTCGGCGCCGCACATATCGGAAAACCGCATCAGCTGCGAGTAATTCGTGATCGGCATGATGCCGGCCACGATCGGCACCGTCACGCCAACCTTGCCGGCTTCCTCGACAAATCGGAAGTAGGCGTCGGCGTTGTAGAAGTATTGCGTGATCGCCGCATTCGCGCCGGCCTGCACCTTGCGCGCGAATCGTTGCACGTCGTCCTGCGGAGAACGTGCCTGCGGATGCATTTCCGGATAGGCCGCCACTTCGATATGGAACCAGTCGCCGGTCTCGGCGCGCACGAACTCGACCAGCTCATTGGCATAGCGCAGCTCGCCGGAGGCGCCATAACCGCTCGGCAGGTCGCCGCGCAACGCGACGAGGCGCCGGATGCCGTTGGCCTGGTATTCATCCAGGACCGCGCGCAGGCTGTCGCGCGAGCTGCCGATGCAGGACAGGTGCGGAGCGGCTTCATGGCCTTCGCGTTTGATCTCGAGTACGGTTTCGAGCGTCCCCTTTTGGGTCGAGCCGCCTGCGCCGAACGTCACTGAAAAATATTTCGGTTTCAGCTCCGCCAGCCTGGCGCGCGCGGCGCGCAGCTTTTCCACGCCTTCCGGTGTCTTGGGCGGGAAAAACTCAATGCTGAAGTTCTGTTGTGTCATTTCATTTTAATAATAGGGAGGACAGCGCCCACGAAATAAGGCTGTACAGGATCGCTCCGCCGAATGCCGACCAGAATCCGGTCACATGGAAGCCGCTGACAAAATTGGCCACCAGCCAGAACAGCAGGGCGTTGATCACGAAAATGAACAGCCCCAGCGTCAGTAAGGTGACGGGCAGCGTCAGCAGCACCAGGATGGGACGGATCAGCACGTTGACCAGGCCCAGGATCAGCGCAGCGACCAGAGCGGTGCCAAAGTTCTCGACCCGGATCGACTGCATCAGGTACGGCAATGCAAACAACGCTGCGGCATTGATCAGCCAGGTGATGAGCAAACGCATTTTTCGCCTCCGATCTTCGGACAAGCCGGCGGGCCGCGCTGGCCCGCCTGCCTTACTTCGCGCCTTGGCCCCTTCAGGCGAAGGGGCAGCCAGCCATCTTAGTAACGATAGTGATCCGCCTTGTACGGCCCGGTCTTCTTCACGCCGATATACGCTGCCTGCTCATCGGTCAGTTCGGTCAGTTGCGCATTGAGCTTCTTCAGCTGCAGGCGCGCGACCTTTTCGTCCAGGTGCTTGGGCAGCGTATACACGCCGACCGGATACGCGGCGGTATTGGTAAACAGCTCGATTTGGGCGATCGTCTGGTTCGCGAACGACGAGCTCATCACGTACGACGGATGGCCAGTGGCGCAGCCGAGGTTGACCAGGCGGCCTTCGGCCAGCAGGATGATGCGCTTGCCAGGTTTTCCATCAACTGCGGGGAAAATCACATGGTCGACCTGCGGCTTGATGTTTTCCCAGGTGTACTGGCGCAGCGCGGCGACTTCGATCTCGTTGTCGAAGTGGCCGATGTTGCAGACGATGGCCTGGTCTTTCATGCGCTTCATGTGCTCGTGCGTGATCACATGGTAGTTGCCGGTGCAGGTAACGAAGATGTCGCCGTGCTCGGCGGCGTATTCCATAGTCACGACGCGATAGCCTTCCATGGCCGCCTGCAGCGCGCAGATCGGATCGATCTCGGTGACCCACACTTGCGCCGACAATGCGCGCAGCGCCTGCGCCGAGCCCTTGCCCACGTCGCCGTAGCCACAGACCACGGCGACTTTGCCGGCGACCATGACGTCGGTGGCACGCTTGATGCCGTCGACCAGCGATTCGCGGCAGCCGTACAGGTTGTCGAATTTCGACTTGGTGACCGAGTCATTGACATTAATCGCCGGGAAGGCGAGCTTGCCTTCCTTGTGCATCTGGTACAGGCGATGCACGCCGGTAGTGGTTTCCTCGGTCACGCCCTTGATCTGCGCCAGACGGGTCGAGTACCAGGACGGATCGATTGCCAGCTGCTTCTTGATCGCATTGAACAGGCACACTGCCTCGTCCGATTCCGGGTTCGCCAGCACCCCCGGGTCCTTCTCTGCGCGAGCGCCCAGGTGCAGCAGCAGCGTCGCATCGCCGCCATCGTCGAGGATCATGTTGGAATAGCCGCCATCGGGCCAATCGAAGATGCGATGAGTGAAGTCCCAGTATTCGTCGAGCGACTCGCCCTTGAATGCGAATACCGGGGTGCCGTTGGCGGCGATGGCGGCGGCGGCGTGATCCTGCGTCGAATAGATGTTGCAGGATGCCCAGCGCACCTGCGCGCCCAGCGCTTCCAGCGTCTGGATCAGCACCGCGGTCTGGATCGTCATGTGCAGCGAACCGGTGATGCGGGCGCCTTTCAGCGGTTGCGCTGCGGCGTATTCCTCGCGAATCGCCATCAGGCCGGGCATTTCGGTTTCGGCGATCTTGATCTCCTTGCGGCCCCAATCGGCCAGGCTGAGATCGGCGACGAAGAAGTCTTGGGATGTGGTGGATGTCGAGATAACGGCGCTCATCACGCCCTCCTTTCCAGAAAAAGTAGAAAAAAGTAACGTGAGCGCCGTTGCGAAAAAGAATCCAAGCCTGACACGGTCATGAAAACCGTGCTGCAACGCTCCTTGGAGCAGGAATTATACCGCAGTTAAATGGCCAAAAATCCCAACCTGCATCAACGAACCGCTTTCCCCGCCCCACCCTGCAGCGGCGATGCATCGGCGTCCTGCGCCACCTGCGTCCTTTGCGGCACATTGCGCGCAATCCAGCCGAGCATGTCGAGCCAGATGCGTTTGACCTCGGCTTGCGGCGGCATCGCCAGTGCATTCGGCAATTCGATCGTAATCACGGGAACGTTCTTGTGCACGCCGCTATAGTTCCCAAGCGAACCGGGATAAACACCGACCGGGCTGAGATGCAGGCGCCCGAAACGGCGCGGTGCCGGCGCCGGACCATCGAAATCGAGCACGCCGAACGGCGCGTGCACCGAAATGATGACATGCGGCCGAAAACGCTCCATTTCCTGGTTCAGCCAGCGGGTCTCGGGTTCGGACAATGGGGCTGCGCCGGGAAAGCGGCGCGGATCGCTGCGTGTCACCCTTGTCCAGTAACGCGGCGCATCATGCTTCCAGTCGGGAGTCGGGAAATTACGGTTCAGGTCGACGCCATTGGCATTGACGCGTTGTGGCTTAGGCGCGAGCAAGCCATCCGGATTAACCACCGGTGCAACGTCCCATTCGAAGTCGCGCGCGGGCGCGGTCTGCATCCACTGCATCCACTGGAACACGATGGCTGCCGCCGTGAGTTCGTCGCCGTGAATGCCGCCCAACAGCAAGACGCGCACCGGTTCCTTGTGAGGACTGCCGCTTTTTGCCGCCGGAATGACGCGCTTCAGGATAGGGAAACCCTTCTGCGACAGCGCGCCAGTCGGTTTCAGCGCGCTTTGCTGACAGTCCGCGACGGAAACGTCTGGCAGGCGCGCGCTCAGGCGCTTGCACCAGTCGGCAGGCTGTGATGGAGCAGCATTTCCGCCGAAAGCGGACAGACACCATACCAGTCCGATAATTACAGAAGTGCAACGAAGCAGTCGCACGATGAAGTCAACCTCTTACGCAGCACTTGCCGCAGAAAAACTCTATATTACTAATCGCGCGCCACAAATGCTACGGGGCGCCTCGCTCGGGAGGCGCCCCGTCGTTTTTTTGACGCAATGCAAGCGCTCTTACAGTCCTGCCGCCGCGCGCAGTGCCTGGGCCTTGTCAGTACGCTCCCAGCTGAATTCCGGCTCTTCACGCCCGAAATGGCCATACGCGGCAGTCTTGCCATAGATTGGGCGCAGCAGGTCGAGCATCTGGACGATACCCTTCGGACGCAAGTCGAACAATTCCTGCACCAGCATTGCCAGATGCTCGTCGCTCACCTTGCCGGTGCCGAAGGTTGTCACCATCACCGAGGTCGGCTTGGCGATGCCGATGGCATAGGAGACCTGGATCTGGCAGCGCTTGGCCAACCCTGCGGCGACGATATTCTTGGCCACGTAACGTCCGGCATAGGCGGCGGAACGGTCAACCTTGGACGGGTCCTTGCCGGAGAATGCCCCGCCGCCATGCGGTGCTGCACCGCCGTAGGTGTCGACGATGATCTTGCGTCCGGTCAGGCCGCAATCGCCTTGCGGGCCACCGATCACGAAACGGCCGGTCGGGTTGATCAGGTAGCGGGTATTTTTCAGCCATTCCTGCGGCAGAACTGGCTTGATAATTTCCTCGATGGCCGCTTCCTCGATCGCCTTATGCGTCATTTCCGGGCTGTGCTGGGTGGAGAGCACGATGGTATCGATCGCCACCGGCACGCCGTCCGCATAGCGCAGCGTCACCTGGGACTTGGCATCCGGGCGCAGCCAGGGCAGACGGCCATCCTTGCGCAATTGCGACTGGCGCTCGACGATGCGGTGCGCGTAGTAAATCGCTGCCGGCATCAGTTCAGGCGTCTCGTCGCAGGCATAGCCGAACATCAGGCCCTGGTCGCCCGCGCCCTGATCGAGATCCAGCCCCTTGCCCTCGTCGACGCCCTGCGCGATATCCGGCGACTGCTTGTCATAGGCCACCAGCACCGCGCAGCTCTTGTAGTCGATGCCGTAGTCGGCATTGTCGTAACCGATACGTTTGAGAGTGTCGCGCGCTACCCCGATGTAATCGACATTTGCATCCGCAGTGATTTCGCCGGCAAGCACGACCAGACCGGTATTGCACAGCGTTTCAGCCGCAACGCGGGCCTTCGGGTCTTGTGTCAGGATTGCGTCGAGAATCGCGTCGGAAATCTGATCGGCGACTTTGTCGGGGTGACCTTCGGAAACAGACTCCGAGGTGAAGAGATATTCATTTGCCATCGCAGGCTCCTTGTAGAGAGATTGTTGTCGACCCTGTCGCGGCCAACTCAATGAGCCTGCGACGCTTTAGCGAAATTTGTAGGCCGCCTCGCAAGTTGTCTGATTAACTCGGCGGAAAAAACGGCAATCCGAGATGGCCCAAATAACGGACCAGCGGACTGTCGGTGTGATATTTTACGCGTCTGGAAAAATTCCACAAACTTTCTCGTTGCGTTTTTGATGCTAGTCACTCTTTTTCGCCTGCTCTCGGTCTTGCCATTGCCGATACTGCATGCAATTGGTTCCCTGCTCGGCTGGCTGGTCTACCTCGCGTCCCCTTCCTACAGACGTAGACTAAAAGACAATATTGTGCGCGCCGGATTTCCGCAAGCGCTGCCGCGGGCGATCGCCGAAGCCGGCAAGAACATACTCGAACTACCTTTCATCTGGTGCGCATCGTCGCAGCGCGTACTGGGCAGCGCAAAGATCGAAAATTGGGAAATCGTGCAGGCGGCGCTCGACGCGAAACGCGGCATCGTCTTTTTGACGCCGCATCTGGGCTGCTTTGAAATCACCGCGCAATACGTCGCGACGAGGACGCCGCTGACCGTGATGTACCGCCCGCCGCGCAAGGAGACGTTAAAGCCACTGATCGAAGGCGCGCGCGCCCGAGGCGACTTGCGGCTGGCGCCGGCCACCCTGGCTGGCGTGCGCACTTTGCTGAAAACGCTTCGCAGCGGCGGCCCGATCGGCGTGCTGCCGGACCAGGTGCCGCAAAACGGGGAAGGCGTCTGGGCCGATTTCTTCGGCAAGCCTGCCTATACCATGACGCTGCCGGCCAAGATGCAGCAAATGAGCGGCGCGCCGATCATCCTGGTCTATGCGGAACGCCTGCCGTTCGGGCGCGGCTACCTGATCCGCTTCGTGGCGTTCGAGGAAGCGCTGGGCGACACGCCGCAGCAACAGGCTCGCGCCATCAATGCCGCAATGGAGCGCCTGATCGCGCGCTGCCCGGCGCAATACTTCTGGAGCTATAACCGCTACAAGACGCCGCCCGGCGTCGCCGCTCCAACCGAACAAAGGGAAACCGCATGAGGCTGCTGCTGGGTTTGATGTGGCTGCTGCACTGGCTGCCCCTGCCGCTGCTGGGCCGCCTCGGGGAAGCGATCGGTTCGCTGCTGTTCATCATGGTGCGCTCGCGCCGCAGGATCACCCTGACCAACCTGCGACTGTGCCTGCCGCAGCTGCCGGAAGAGCAGCGCCGCATGATTGCAAAGCGCCACTTCCAGGGATATGCGCGCAGCATCCTGGAGCGCGGGGTGCTGTGGTGGGCCTCGGCGGCGCGCCTGAAACGCCTGATCGTCGTCGAACCGGGCGTGCCGCTCGACGCGATCCAGGCCGGGCCGACCATCCTCTTGTGCCCGCATTTCGTTTGCCTGGATGTCGCCGGCGTGGCGATCACGCTGGAGACGTCCGGCTGCTCCATCTATTCCGAGCAGAAAAGCAAGGTGTTCGATCAAGCGCTGCGCAAGGGCCGCTCGCGCTTTCATCCGGTGCGGCTGTTTTCGCGCGGCGACGGCATCAAGCCGATCATCCGGGCGATGCGCGAAGGCTTGCCGTTCTTCATGCTGCCGGACATGGACTTCGGTTCCAAGGATGCGGAATTCGTGCCCTTCTTCGGCGTGCCGGCAGCCACCCTGACGGCGACCGCGCGCCTGGCAGCGGCGACCGGCGCCAAGGTGATGCCGGTGATCGCGACATTCCTGCCAGGTTACCGTGGCTGGAAAGTGAAGTTTTATCCGGCATGGGAGAATTATCCCGGCCTGGACATGATCGAAGCGACGCGCCGCATGAATGCCTTCATCGAAGAGCGCGTGCGGGAAGCGCCGGCCGAGTATTTCTGGGCGCATAAGCGCTTCAAGACCCGGCCGCCGGGCGAACCCGGTTTTTATTAGAATCATTCGCATGAAACTCAAATTCACCAAAATGCATGGCGCCGGCAACGATTTCGTCGTCATCGACGGTATCCACCAGCAGATCGATTTCACGCCGGCGCAGTGGAAGCGGCTGGCCGACCGCCGTTTCGGGGTTGGGGCCGACCAGATGCTGGTGGTCGAAAAACCGCAATCGGCAGGCGTCGATTTCCGCTACCGCATCTACAACGCCGACGGCGGCGAAGTCGAGCAATGCGGCAACGGCTCTCGCGCGTTCGTCAAATTCGTCACCGACAAGGGCCTCACCAACAAGCGCACGATCAGGGTAGAAACCATGTCGGGCGTGATCGAGCCACACCTGGAAGCCGATGGCAGCATTACGGTGGACATGGGCGCGCCGGTGCTGGAACCCGAGCGCGTGCCGTTCGATGCGGCGGGCTTGCAAGGCAGGCGCGAAGGCGACGACCTGCTCTGGCCCCTTGAAATCAATGGCAAGACTTGCTGGTTCTCCGTGGTGTCGATGGGCAATCCACATGCCGTGCAAGTCGTCGTCGATGCGCACACCGCTGCCGTGGAACTGGATGGACCGGTGATCGAACATCATCCGCGCTTTCCCAGGCGGGTCAACGCCGGCTTCATGCAGATCGTCGACCGTCGCCACGTCCGGTTGCGGGTATTCGAGCGCGGCGCAGGCGAGACGCTTGCCTGCGGCACTGGCGCCTGCGCTGCCGTCGTCGCCGGCATCCGCCGTGGCCTGCTGGACTCGCCGGTAAAGGTGACGACGCGTGGCGGTGAGTTGTCGATCGCCTGGGCCGGTCCGGGCAAGCCGGTCATGCTGACCGGTCCGGCAGTCAGCGTGTTCGAAGGCGAAATCGAACTTTGATGCTCAGTTGCCAAGCAGCGTCTTGAGCCGATACAGCCGCTGCCGGTAATTCCCCTCGGGGCCGTCAGGGCCGCAATCGAGCTGCTCGAACAAGCGCGCCACGCGGTCGAGCAGTTTGCGTTCTTCCGCCGTCTGCACCAGGATCAGCCTGCGCTTGCTGTGCGGATGGTGCGCCCGGATATCGACGACCAGGCAGTGCCCGCGATCCGCCGCCGGCAGATCGATCAGCAATGCCTCGCTGCGCGCCAGGCCGAACAAGGCCGCCAGTTCGATGCGTGCGTCCAACAGCGGGTACAGGTCGGCAGCATCGTGCGTCAACCGCTGCCGCGCTGCCTTGGCCCACGCAGCCGGCGTTGCACGCACGGCGGCTTGTTCAAGCAGGCGGCGCGCCTCCGCGATGCCTTGCGAAACCGCTTTTTGCAGCCAGTAAGCGGCACGCACGTCGTTGTCTTCATGATGCCTGCGCGTGCGCCAGGCGCTGCTGCCGAGCTCCAGCTGTGCGATGCCGTGCCCTGCCTGCGCGGCCTTTTCCAGGTAGCGCTGCGCCTCGGCCAGGTTGCGCTGCGAGCATTCCGGCTTCAGGTAAATGCGCGATAACGCATACCATGCATGGACCGATCCCTGCTCTCCAGCCAGCGACAACCAGCGAATCGCCTTCTTGTAATTGGCAAGGCCAGGTATGGCCGGCACGCGGCGGCCGCTTTCATCCATCCGGGCGTACCACAACCCGAGCGCGCATTGCGCCTCCCGATCGCCCTGCTGCGCGACGATTTCCCAGAAACGAACAACCTCGGCCGGTTCATATGTTCCTCCTCGATACAGTGCATGGGCACAGCGGGACAGCAGATCGAGATCGCGCACATCCCATTGCCGGCTCGCTTCATGCTGATCCGCGAGGCCGCGCGCCAGCGGCAAGGCCCACTGCAGGAATGCCATGTAGTCCGTCGTCGCCCATGCATGGTCCGCCAGCGCATATTGCGCCTGCACCACGCCACTCCTTGCTGCGCGCTGCGCCCATTCCAGCATGGCGTCATTATCGGCAGGAGAAGCCGCCGCTGGCACCGTCGTGCTGTCGCCAGGATGACCGATGTGTTGTGCCAACAACCACTGCGCCTCGGCGATGCCCGCCTGCGCCGCTTCCTGCAATGCGCGCAGTGCCTTTTGCCGCATTGCGTCGCTGACCGCGCCACCGACTTGTCCCAGCAACAGCTTGGCCAGCACTAATCCCGCCTGCGCCACACCGGCATCGAACGCGCGCTCGTACCAGACGCACAGCTTGGAAGGCTCCCCCGCTTGCTGCACGGTTTCGAAGGGAACATGGCTGCCGATAAGCAGCCACGCATCCTTTTCATCTTGCTGAGCGGCACGATCAAGCCAGTACAACGCCGTCGGCAAGCTTCTGGGAAGACCAGCCCCACCGAATAAATAGCGCTCGCCCAGCTTCAGCTGCGCGGCAGCTTGTCCTGCACGCGCCGCACGAATAATTAGCAGCTCTTCACGATTCGCCATGATTTCATCGTCGTCATTTCGTTGGACCCGGATCAGTATTTCGTACAACACGACGATATTGGCTGCGCCACATCAAGGGGAAGGAGAGATCGGTGAAGATGCGAAAAGATATGAAGTAATTACGCAACATCACAGCAGTGCAACCTGCCCATATGACTGGTGCACCACCCTTGTATCCGTACATCAACGTGACAAAAAAACCACAAGCATCCACTCCACTCGCGCTTTCGGTCAAATCATGTCCGCGATGCTGACGAATTCGGCTCGCTTGCCATAGCGGACTTGTAATGTGAGCTTGTCCGACATGCACGGATTTTTCACCAAACCTTTTTCAATGAGGGATAAAACGATGAAAAAATCATTAATCGCACTCGCGGTCCTGAGCACGCTTGCCGGCACGGCGTTTGCCCAAACCGCCATCACCATTTACGGTGTCGTCGACGCCGGCATTGTTTACGATAACGCCGGCGCTGGCCGCACCTGGAGGCTCGACAGCGGCAACCAGTCCGGAAGCCGGATCGGCTTCAAGGGATCCGAAGACCTGGGCAGCGGATTGTCTGCAATTTTCAATGTGGAAAACGGCTTTAACACCGACAATGGCACGCTGGCTCAGAGCAATGCAACCACCAATCGCCTGTTCGGCCGTCAAGCCTGGGTCGGCTTGAAGGGTGGCTTCGGCTCCGTCAAGCTGGGCCGCCAGCTGACCCCGTTATATGTTGCAATGGATCAGATCGATCCGTTCCGCATCGGCTTGGCCGGCAATGCGCAGAGAGCGTTTGGCTACGGTCTGTACAATGCCGATCCTTTCCTGCGCACCGACAATACCATCAGCTACTCCATGCCGGATGTGAGCGGTCTGACAGGTACATTGAGCTATAGCTTCGGTGAACAGCCAGGCGCCTTCGCCAGCAACCGTACCTATGCCGCTGGCGTCGGCTATGCGAACGGGCCGATTAACGCGCAACTCGCTTATCAGAAGTCGACTACAGCGACGCTGCCAGGCGCAGTCGCAACCGCCGGATCGGCTGCAGCAGTATTTGGCGGCGGCGGCACTACGGCTGACTTGCGTACCATCCTCGTCGGCGGCTATTACGATCTCGGTGTGGCAAAAGCGCACCTGGCCTACGGCGACACCCATGCCGACAGCGCTGCCACCTCGCTCAAAACCCGCAACTGGCTGGTCGGCGTTTCCGCTCCGGTAGGCGGCGCAGGTACGGTCATGGCTTCCTGGAATCGCAACGACATCCGGGATCTGGCGAACGGCAAATCCGATCAATGGGCAATCGGTTACGCCCATGCCGTGTCCAAGCGCACCAATCTGTACACGTCGATCGGGTACACCAAGAACGATGCCGGCGTAAGCCTGAATTCGACCGCTCCTGGCCAAAGCGACCGCCTGTTCAACGTCGGTGTGCGCCACCTGTTCTGATGTAGTTGTTCACCGGCCGTACACGACAGGCGCTGCATGTTCCCATGCAGCGCCTGTCGCCTGCATCCCGGCCGCGCTCCCCCTCCTTTTCCGCCTGCATTGCGGCGTTTACGACGGACAGTTGTCGGTTAAAATCACGCCTGACTATCTGATCGGCATTTCAGCCAGGACAAGCATTGTCTCTGTTGGCCGATCCTGCGTATCCTTCGGAACCTGCACACATGACCACCCAACTCGACTCCGCCGCCGTCGCCGGCTACCTGTCTGACAATCCGCACTTTTTCGAGGAGCACAGCGAACTGCTGGCCATGGTGAAATTGACCAGCCCGCTGGCGGGGCGCACTGTCTCCCTGCAGGAAAGGCAGATGGAGGTATTGCGCGAAAAGGTCAAGATGATGGAGATGCGCCTGGCCGCGTTGATGCGCATCGGTCAGGAAAACGACGCGATCATGGAGAAGTTCCAGCTCTGGACCCGCTCGCTGCTACTTGCGCGCAATGACGTGGACTTGCCGCATACGCTGACCAATGGCTTGCACACGATTTTCGGCGTGCCGCAGGCGACCTTGCGCATTTGGGGTGTAGCCGACGTGTTTTCCCATACCTGGTTTTCGGAAGACGTGTCGGAAGACGCTCGCCTGTTCTGCAACGGACTGACCGCCCCCTACTGTGGCGCCAACCAGGAATTCGAAGCCGCCTCCTGGCTCGACGAGCCGGAATCGATCCAGTCGATCGCGATGCTGCCGCTGCGCGTGGATGCGCAACAGGCGGCATTCGGCCTGCTGGTCCTGGGCTCGCCCGATCCACAGCGCTTTACGGCGGACATGGCAACCGATTTCCTATCCAGGATCGGCGAAACGGCCAGCGCTGCGTTAAGCTGCCTGCTCGCTTAAGCCCGGACGCATCGATGTGAGCGCCGATACCGACTCGACCCGTATCGCCAGCTATCTCGACAGCCTGGAAAAGCACCGCAAGCTGTCGCCGCATACCGTCGCCAGTTACCGGCGCGACTTGGGCGAGCTGACGGAGCTCGCCGCCGCCTCGCCAGGAGCTCCTGCGCTCGCTGCGCTGTCGCATTTCCACATCCGCAAATTCGCCGCGCAACTTCATGCACAAGGCCAGAACGCGCGCTCGATTGCCCGCAAGCTGTCGGCCTGGCGCGGCTTTTTTGCCTGGCTGTCCGAGCGGGAAGCATTGCCCTCCAACCCGGTCGAAGGCATCAAGCCGCCCAGACGCGACAAGCCGCTGCCCAAGGCGCTTTCGGCCGACGACGCAGTACGCGTCGTCGCCCAGCCCAGCCCCGGGAAAGACGCACATGGCGCCAGCCAGCTATGCAACCGCGCCATGTTCGAACTGCTGTATTCGAGCGGCCTGCGGGTGTCGGAACTGGCGGCGCTGGACGTGCGCTTTGCCAAGGAAGGCGGCTACGTCTCGGCCGGCTGGATCGACTTCGATGCGGGCGAAGTCAGCGTGACCGGCAAGGGCAACAAGCAGCGCACGGTGCCGGTCGGCGCCCCCGCGCTGGAAGCATTGCGCGCTTGGCTCTCGGTGCGCAACACGCTGGTCAGACTCGATCCGCACCCGCTGTTTCTGAGCGAGCGCGGCACCCGGATATCGGCGCGCGTGCTGCAGTTGCGGCTCAAAGCGCATGCCAAGGCGCTCGGCATTCCAGCCAACGTGCATCCGCACGTGCTGCGGCATTCGTTCGCTTCGCATGTCCTGCAATCATCCGGCGATCTGCGCGCGGTACAGGAAATGCTCGGCCACGCGTCGATCGCGGCGACCCAGGTGTACACTTCGCTGGATTTCCAGCGGCTGGCGCAGGTGTACGACGCGGCGCATCCGCGCGCGAAAAAAATCAACACCGACAAATAAGCGCTGCTCGCAGCGCATTCATCACCGACATCATGCTCACCATCACCCTCAAGCCCGGCAAGGAAAAAAGCCTGCTGCGCCGCCATCCCTGGATATTCCCGACCGCAATCGACCGCATTGACGGCAAACCGGAGGAAAAGAACAAGCCTGGCGCCACCGCCGTGGTGCAGTCGGCGTCCGGCCAGTTTCTCGCGCGCGCCGCCTACAGCCCGCAGTCGCAAATCCGCGCAAGGGTCTGGAGCTTCAACGAAAACGAAGCGGTCGACCATGCATTGATCAAGCGCCGCGCAAAAAAAGCCCTCGCGTACCGGCTCGCCGCCGTGAAGGATACCGACGCAATCCGGTTGATCTTTGGCGAAGCGGACGGATTTCCTGGCCTGGTGGTCGACTGGTACGGCGGCGCGGATGGCCATGTGGTATGCCAGTTCCAGTCCGCCGGCGTGGAAGCCTGGAAGGTACCGATCGTGCAGGCACTGATGGCTGAAACCGGCTGCCCGAATGTCTATGAAAGGTCGGATGCGTCGGTGCGCGAGCGCGAAGGATTGCCCCTGGTGACCGGCACGCTAGCCGGCGCCGAGCCGCCCGCAGAGACGCTAGTGACGGAAAACGGCGTGCGCTACGCGGTCGATATCAGTACCGGCCACAAGACCGGCTTTTATATCGACCAGCGGGACAACCGCAGGCTCGTCATGGAGCATGCAGCCGGGCGCGACGTGCTCAACTGCTTCTGCTACACGGGCGGCTTTTCGCTGGCGGCGCTGAAGGGCGGTGCCAGCAGCGTGGTGTCGATCGACTCGTCCGGCGAAGCGCTGGCGATCGGACAGCGCAACGTGGCACTCAATGGCTTCGACGCATCCCGCGCCGAATGGTGGGATGCGGACGTGTTCAAAACTCTGCGCACACTGCGCGAACAGGGAAAATCGTTCGACCTGATCGTGCTCGATCCGCCCAAGTTCGCCTCGTCGCCCGGCCAGGTGGAGCGCGCGGCGCGCGCCTACAAGGACATCAACCTGCTGGGGTTCCAGTTGCTGCGCCAGGGCGGACTGCTGTTTACCTATTCCTGCTCGGGAGCGATCAGCGCTGACTTGTTTCAGAAGATTGTCGCCGGCGCTGCCAACGATGCAAAAGTCGACGCCTATATCCTGCGGCGGCTATCGGCCGGGGTCGACCATCCGATGACGACCAGCTTCCCGGAAGGCGAATATCTGAAAGGCTTGATGCTGCAAAAGCCTTGATGATTGCATTAGCGGCAATTTTTGCAGCGTGATTATAAGTAAGTCATAATTCCCGCTCCTGTTTTTCACAGCCTTGCTTTCATGAGCCTCAAAGCCAAACCGGCCACAGGCGGGACCAGCCGCAAGTTCGACGAGCCGCGCATGGCCGCACTGGCGGAATCCCAACTGCGCAACGCGTCGGTGCGCATTACCGCTGCACGCGTCAAGGTACTGGCGGCGCTCTTGGACGCACAACGCGCCTTTTCCCATCAGGATGTGCAGGATGCGTTCGCCGATATGGACCGCGTCACGCTGTACCGGGCACTCGACTGCCTGACCGACGCCGGACTGGCGCACAAGATCGCCGGCGACGACCGGGTCTTTCGTTACAGCGCCGGCGCCGAGCACCATGCCGACTGCACGCCGCATCACCAACACGGGCACTTCAAGTGCACCCGCTGCGCCAAGGTGTTTTGCCTGGACAGCATCGCGGAGGCGGGGCTGCTGCAAAACGCCTTGCAGGAAACTCTAGGAAAAGGCTTCCAGAGCCACGATATCGAATTCACCATAAAAGGATGGTGCGCCGACTGCGCACAATGAAACTATGGCACTTGTTCCTGCAACCATACTGACCGGCTTTCTTGGTGCCGGCAAAACCACCCTGCTCAACCGCATCCTGCGCGAGCCGCACGGCTACAAGATTGCCGTGATCGAAAACGAGTTTGGCCAGGAAAACATCGACAATGAAATCCTGGTCCAGGACAGCAACGAGCAGATCGTCGAGATGAACAATGGCTGTATCTGCTGCACCGTGCGCGGCGATCTGATCATTGCGCTTTCCACGCTGGCGCAAAAGCGCAATGCAGGCGAACTGCAATTCGACCATGTGGTGATCGAAACCACCGGCCTGGCCAACCCGGGACCGGTAGCGCAGACGTTTTTCATGGACGACGAAGTCGCCGCCCACTATCTGCTGGATGCGGTCGTCACCGTTGTCGATGCCAAGCACGGGATGCTACAGCTCGACGATCACGAAGAAGCGCAGCGTCAGGCCGGCTTTGCCGACAAGCTGCTGCTGTCGAAGACCGACCTGGTGGGCATGGACCAGGTCGATGCCCTGGTGGCGCGCCTGAAGCGCATCAATCCGCGCGCGCCAGTCAACAAGGTCGACTTCGGCCAGGTGCCGATATCCGATGTGCTCGATTTGCGCGGCTTCAACCTGAACGACAAGCTGGAAATCGATCCTGATTTCCTCGCCGTCGAAGAACATGTACACGATCACCATAATTGCGATGCGCATTGCAGCCACGACCACCATCATGCGCATCATTCGGACGACATCGCGGCCTTCGTGTTCAAAAGCGAGCGACCGTTCAACACTGCGCGCCTGGATGAATTCCTGGGCAATCTAGTGCAGGTATTCGGGCCGCGCATGCTGCGCTACAAGGGTGTGTTATGGATGGAAGGCGCGGACCGCAAGGTGGTTTTCCAGGGCGTGCATCAGATGATGGGCAGCGATATCGGGGCGAAATGGAGGGATGACGAAGCGCGCGGCAGCAAAATGGTCTTTATCGGGAAGAATCTCCCGAAAGATACTTTTATTCGCGGCCTGGAACAATGTTTGGTATAAACTAACATTTGATGTAGGTTTAAGCAGCGGAGGTGGTCGTTTGGCAATATGCGTGTAGATCAAAGTCGCACGCGACGTTCGATGCAGCCTGCGCCTGCCCGGTGCGAGCGGTAAGCAAGTCGGGTGCGCCGATGTCGGGCAGATGACAGGTCGGGCGGTTCATGATAAGAAAAGGATAAAAATGAACGCAACCGTTACAAGATCCGCTACCAAGAACGCGGCTGCCAAAAGCGCCACAAAAAAAGTCGCGACCAGCCCCGCTAAGGCCCCTAAGGCTAAATCGCCCGGCAAAACGGCGAGCAAACTGACGAAAACAATCTCGGGTGTGACAGCTCCCACCAAAAAAACTACTGTGGCGACACCGAAAACTGTTGCCAAACCAGCCAAAACCACGGTAAAAAGCAATGCGGCGGCTGATGATACTAGGGCGGCAGTGAGTCGTTTCGCAAAAGCAGCTCCCGTCAAGGCAGCAGCCGCACAGAATGCAGTACCCGCTGCAGCGCGCGCGGCCGGTGCGAAAAACACAGCACCTGCAGCAAGCAAAACAGCACCAGTTTTGAAGCGAGGTACGCGTGCCTCGACTGAAAAAACGAGTTCCAAGGAGGCATCCGGCAGCTCCATGAGCGGTAACAATGCAGGTGCTGGATTAACAGATACAATGGAAACATCCGTAGTTTCGAAAGTAAGCGAAGTGGCTACCAAAACAACTAAACCGACTCCCGCCGCCCCTGCCGGCGGCGCCCTGCTGACTGAAGAGCAGATTCTCAAGATGAGCGACGACGATTACATGAACGAGGCGCAGCTGGCCTTCTTCAAAGCGCGTCTGCAACAGCTCGAACGAGACTTGCTGAAAAACGCCGACGAGACCACCGAGCACTTGCGCGAAACCGTGCTGGTGCCGGACCCGGCCGATCGTGCGACGATCGAGGAAGAGCATGCCTTGGAGCTGCGCACGCGCGACCGCGAGCGCAAGCTGCTCAAGAAAGTGCAGCAGGCGATCGCCAGCATCGACGCTGGCGAATACGGCTGGTGCGAAGAGACCGGCGAACCGATCGGCATTCCGCGCCTGCTGGCCCGTCCGACCGCAACCTTGTCGCTGGAAGCGCAACAGCGCCGCGAGCTCAAGCAGAAGCTGTACGGCGACTGAGCCGAACCGGATTCGTTCCGCATTACCCGCCAAGCGTACCTTGCCTCGTGCATCGTACGCTTGTTTGCTTTTACGGCGCCGTCAATTCGTCATGTTGGCCCTCCAGCTGCACGGCGCCGGCACTGCAGGGAAAATGATGCGCGGCTGCCAGGGCAGGGCTTGGTTATCATCCATACAAAAGTCGCAATGACGTTGTCAATAAGCGTACGGATGTTTGACAAACCCGGTCTTAGCCGTTGTAATGGTAGCCTGGAGTAAATTAATAACACCTGTAAATTTCGCTGAAAACAAGCGAATTACAGCAGTATTCTAGACAGGGACGACGTGGGGATTTTTTCGCTATTTGGCAAGAAGGACGGCCGGCAGGATAATCCTGCCGACAAGACCGCTTCGCGCTCGAAGCGGAGCACGCCGTCAACTGCACAGCGCTCTGAAAGCAAGGTCGACAGCGCAAACAGCGGCCGCTTGTCAGCGCCAAAGCGCGATGCCCAGGCGGCTCTTGCCACCGTGCTGAAAATCGATGCGATCGAGTCTGAAATGTCGACTGAATTCAAGGCGACCACGATTCAGCCCGTCAGCGCCTCAGCGACAACGAAGGCATCTGCCCCGCCGGCGTCTACAGGCACCCGCAGCAAATCCCCCCCGCACGCTGCACAAGCTCGTCCAGAGCAGCAAAAGAGCCCCGCTCCAGCGCCGGCAGTTGATGCGCAGCCGAGCGCCCCCCAGATGGGAGCTGCCACCGATTTCCTGCTGAACGGCTCGAGCACCATCGGAACCGTCGGTGTCGCCACGTCGGAAGTCGCCGCAGTCGTCGAAGAAGCCGCCATCATGTATGCGAACGGCCAGAACAACGTGGTCGAAGATTTGCTCAAGAACGCCATTGCCGAAGACTTGCTAGGCGACGCGACCGCCGAAATCTGGCTGATGCTGTTTGATTTGTATCAGGTAACCGGAAACCAGCAGCAGTTCGACAACCTGTCGCTGGCTTACGCAAGCAAGTTTGAAACTTCACCGCCCGCCTGGTCCGGCAGCGCATCGCAAGAAGCGACTTCAACAGCATCCGTACAGCCAGGTACGACACCGATGGTGCCGTTCTCTGGCAAGCTCGACGCCGGCAGCGCCAAGACCGTCGACCGCATACAGAAACTGGCAGAAACGCATCGCACGCTGCGCCTCGAGTTCGCCCGTGTCAGCGAAGTCGACGCAGCCGGTTGCGGCCTGCTGTTGAACCTGCTGAAGAAACTGCAAAAATCTGGCCATGACTTGATCCTGGTTGGGGCGGCGGAATTGGCGGACAAGATCCGCGCGACGATCGTAGTCGGCCGCCGCGACGACACGGAAGATGCCTGGCTGCTGCTGCTCGAGATACTGCAGTTGCTGAACCGCGAAAAGGATTTCGAGGAAACCAGCATCGATTACTGCGTCACATTCGAAGTGTCGCCGCCAGCCTTCGTCGCGCCCAAGACCAAGGTCACGACGGCAGCAACCGAAGCGGCGGCCAGCAATCCGGCCAGCGACAGCTTCATGATGCCGGCCTTGGTCGAAGGCCGCATCGATAATTTGATTCTCGCCATCGTCGCCCATTCCGACGAACACAATCCGGCAGTCATCGACTGCTCTGCGCTCAAGCGCGTCGATTTCAATGCAGCCGGACGGTTGCTGACGGGGCTTGCGCCCTTCTGTGGAAACGGCAAGTCGCTCGAATTCCACCATGTGAATCATCTCGTGGCCGCACTGTTCAATGTAATCGGCCTGAACGACATCGCGCGCATCCTGCCGCGCAAGAACTAGGCTGCGCGCCTCTTTCTGGCGATTTCTCCGCCTTCGCCTACACTACTTGTAATTTGCTTTTGCGCCCTCATTTGCTGGTGATACATTCACTTCAGAGGCAAGCATGGAACAGTTTCACGGCACGACCATTCTGTCTGTACGTCGCGGCAACGTTGTTGCGCTCGGCGGCGACGGACAGGTAACGCTAGGCAATATCGTGATGAAGGGAAGCGCGCGCAAGGTGCGCAAGCTTTATCAGGGCAAGGTGCTTGCGGGTTTTGCCGGAGGCACAGCCGACGCGTTCACGCTGATCGAGCGCTTCGAGGCCAAACTGGAAAAACATCAGGGCAACTTGATGCGCGCATCGGTGGAGCTGGCCAAGGACTGGCGCACCGACCGCATGCTGCGCCGCCTGGAAGCAATGCTGCTGGTGGCGGACCGTGAATCGACGCTGATCATTACCGGCAACGGCGATGTGCTCGAACCCGAGGACGGCATCGGCGCCATCGGCTCCGGCGGCGCCTACGCACAATCTGCAGCCAAGGCGCTGCAGGCGCATACCGAGCTGTCGCCGCTGGACATCGTCAAGAAGTCGCTCACCATCGCCGGCGAGCTGTGTATCTACACCAATCTGTCGCACACCATCGAAACGCTCGAATAACGCGGCGCCCCCATAACGTTTAGCACGGACTGCGAACAACACCATGAACATGACTCCCCAAGAGATCGTCTCCGAACTCGACAAGCACGTAGTCGGACAAGGCAAGGCCAAGCGCGCAGTCGCGATTGCATTGCGCAATCGCTGGCGCCGGCAGCAGGTCGAAGAACCGCTGCGCCACGAGATCACGCCGAAGAATATTCTGATGATCGGCCCCACCGGTGTGGGCAAAACCGAGATCGCGCGCCGCCTCGCGAAGCTGGCCGACGCCCCCTTCATCAAGATCGAGGCAACCAAGTTCACCGAAGTAGGCTATGTCGGGCGCGATGTCGATACCATCATCCGCGACCTGATCGACATCGGCATCAAGCAGACGCGCGAAACCGAGATGCGCAAGGTGCGTACGCGCGCCGAGGATGCGGCGGAAGACCGCGTGATCGACATCCTGGTGCCGCCGCCGCGGGATTTCGGCTTTTCGGCGGCACCGAGCGCGCCGGATAACGATGCCCAGGGAAGCACGGCGCGCCAGACTTTCCGCAAGCGCCTGCGCGAAGGTGCGCTCGACGACCGCGAGATCGAGATCGAAGTCGCCGAAACCGGGCCGCACATGGAAATCATGGCGCCGCCCGGCATGGAAGAAATGACGGAGCAAATCAAGTCGATGTTCTCCGGCCTGGGTGCGTCGCGCAAGAAAAAGCGCAAGCTCAAGATCAAGGACGCCATGAAGCTCCTGATCGAGGAGGAAGCGGCCAAGCTGATCAACGAGGACGAGCTGAAGCAAAAAGCCATCGCCAACGTCGAGCAGAACGGCATCGTGTTCCTGGATGAGATCGACAAGATCGCCAGCCGCTCCGAGGTCGGCGGCGCCGACGTGTCGCGCGCCGGCGTGCAGCGCGACCTGCTGCCGCTGGTCGAGGGCACGACCGTCAACACCAAGTACGGCATGATCCGCACCGACCATATCCTGTTCATCGCTTCCGGCGCTTTTCACCTGGCCAAACCGTCCGACCTGATTCCGGAACTGCAGGGACGTTTCCCGATCCGGGTCGAACTGGAATCGCTGTCGATCGCCGACTTCGAGCGCATCCTGACCGCTACCGACGCGTGCCTGACCAAGCAGTATGAAGCGTTGCTCGGGACGGAAAGCGTGCAGATCGAGTTCACCGACAGCGGCATCAAACGCCTGGCGGAAATCGCCTTTTCAGTCAATGAAAAGACCGAGAACATCGGGGCGCGACGCCTGTATACGGTGATGGAGAAACTGCTGGAAGAAATTTCCTTCTCGGCCAGCGAAGTGTCCGGCAAGACGGTCGGCATCGACGCCGCCTATGTCGACGACAAGCTGGGCGCGCTTGCCGTCAACGAGGATTTGTCGCGCTACGTCCTGTAATCCACTACGCCGGCGCGGTCCATCGTCCGCGCTGGCGCACCTCTTCATCGTCACGTCATGGCCAACAAGGCACTCGCTACCCGGCAAAAGCTGATGATCCGGGCGGAGCCGTCGCAAAAAGCATTAAAGGCGCGCAATCCGGTTGCGCCTGATGCCAGGCAGCGATCGGCGCAATCGCAGCGCAATTCCCCGTCCCAAGGCAAGTCATTTCAGCAGAAGCTGTTAAAACGCCTATCGGATGCCGATGACGGCAAAGCCGATTAAACCGCTCGCCTTGGTGCGCTCCGAGAGCCGTCTGTACTTGCCGTTTGCAGGAAGAGCCGCTAGCGGCTTTGCAGCGACGGCGGCGGGCGCATTTCGCCGGAAACATCTGATGGTGCCGACGTTGGCGGCGTTGGTTGAGGCGAAGCGCCCGGTGCAGCCATTGTCGCCGCTGGAGCGGGCGTTGCTGGCTGAGCAGGTGCAGCCGGCGGTGAGGTAGTTTGTGCGGTTGGTGACGGACTGACGACCACGCGCCCCGGAACGGCAGGCGCCGTCTGGCTCTGAGATGGAGACTGCCCCTGTTGCTGCGCCTGGGGTGCCGGCGGTGGCAGCAATGGCGAACGTGCCGTCGGCGTCTGGCCCGGCGAGGTTGCCGGCGTTACGGCTGGCGCCGTCGCTGGTGTTTGCACAGGTTGCGGCGAAGGCGCCACAGGGACATTGCGTGCCGGGGATGGCGACGCTCCCGCTCCTTGCTGTGCGCCGGCCGGCGCTGTCGAGGCAATACTCACCTGCATCTTCGCGTTTTCCGGCAAGTCCACGCGCTTGACCGCACCACCGTCCGACAGCAGCACGTATTCGCGGTGGACTTCCTTGACGGTCACGCCCGGCACCACCTCCGTGCCAACCCCGACGGCTTGCGCCGGCTTGCCGTCAGCGCTCAGGATGGCAACGCTGTCGTCCGCGGTGCCTGACAGGATCACGCCTTTCAATTGATAATTGCTCGCGGCAGCGACCTTGCCTGGCCGTCCGCCGAACAGCGCCACAGCGTCATCCGGCGAGACATCCGAGCGGACGGCGCGTGGCGGCGCGGCTACCGGCCGCGTCGGCGGCTTGAACAACTGCAGTCCCCAGTACGCAATCGATGCGCACAATGCAATGAACAGCAAGAAACTGACGATCAGCGGCATGCGCTTCATTTACTCCCTCTCATGATAGGGTTCCAGCCCTTTCCCTGGCGGACAAGGCGGCGCAGGTACAGGCACTGCTTCTTTTTTCTTATATCGAAAACCCGAACGATCCTTAGCGCACCAGCTGGTTGATCTCGATAATCGGCATCAACACCGCCAGCACGATCAGCAGCACCACGACGCCCATCACCAGGATCAGGGCCGGCTCCAGCAAGCCCGCAATCGTCATCGCGCGCCGCTCCAGGTCCTGCTCCTGCGCATTGGATGCGCGCTCCAGCATGGCCGGCAACTCGCCGGTTACTTCGCCTGCGCGGATCATATGGATCAGCATCGGCGGAAAGTGTTTATGGGCGGACAAGGCGCGCGCCAATCCGACCCCTTCGCGCACGCTGGTGGTTGCATCCTCGACCTGCTCGCGCATCGCCACATTCGACAGCGTGTCGCGGCTGGTTTGCAGCGCGCGCAGGATCGGCACGCCCGAGCCGGTGGTGATGGCCAGCGTACTGGCAAAGCGCGCCGTGTTCAGGCTGCGTTCGAACTTGCCGTATAACGGCGCCTCAAGCAGCCATTTATGCCAGCGGTACTTGATATCCGGATTCTTGAGCGCGCGGCGCCACGCGAAAAAAGCGCCGATCACCACGATGGCGACAATCCAGCCATAGCTGCGCACGAAATCCGAGATCGCCAGCATGATCACCGTCAGCAGCGGCAGCTTTTGCTTGGTATTGGCAAACACCGACACGATCTGCGGCACCACATAGGCAAGCAGGAAGATCACGATCGCGAATGCAACCACGGTGACGATGGCTGGATAGGTGAATGCCAGGCGCACCTTCTGCACCAGTGAATTGCGCCGTTCGATATAGTCGGCCAGGCGCGACAGCACGCGCGACAGCTGGCCGATCTGCTCGCCGGATGCCACCAGGGCGCGATAGATGTCGGCAAAATCGCGTGGATGGCGCGCCAGCGCATCCGACAGCGACGAGCCGCCCATCAGCTCGGAGCGGATCGACGCGACCAGATCGCGCACATACGGCCGCTCGGCCTGCTCCAGCAACGCGGTGAACGCCTGCTCCAGCGGCAGGCTCGACTCCAAAAGGCTGGCGAGCTGGCGGGTGAACAGGGCCAGTTCGGTGGTCGACAGGCGATCGCCGAACGCGCTGCGCCGGGTCTGCCCCAGCTCGTCGACCTGAGCGGTGATTGCGTCGACCACCAGCGGCAACAGTCCTTGCGAGCGCAGGTCGGAGCGCGCGGCACGGGCGCTGTCCGCATTGACCACGCCTTTCTTCGTTGCGCCCGCCGCGTCGACGGCTTCATAGCGGAATGCCGGCATCGCTTACTCTTTCGTTACCCGCAAAAGTTCCTCGGGCGTCGTCACGCCGGCTTCCAGCCAGCGCTCGCCGTCCTCGCGCATGGTGCGCATGCCGTTCCGCTGCGCGGTAGCCCGGATATCGGCTTCCGAGGCACGGTCGTGGATCTGGGCGCGGATCTGTTCGGTGGTCAGCAAGAGCTCGTACACGCCGACGCGGCCGTGATAACCGGTGTGTCCGCATTTGTCGCAGCCGACTGCGTGCCATTCGCGGCCGTCCTGCCGCTTGCAGTGCGGGCACAATTTGCGCACTAGGCGCTGCGCCACCACGCCGAGCAGCGACGATGACAGAAGGAACGGCTCGATGCCCATGTCGAGCAAACGTGTCACCGCTGCGGCCGAATCGTTGGTATGCAGCGTGGCCAGCACCAAGTGGCCGGTGAGCGATGCCTGCACCGCGATCTGCGCGGTTTCGAGGTCGCGGATCTCGCCGATCATGATCACGTCCGGATCCTGACGCAGAATGGCGCGCAGTGCCTTCGCAAAGGTCATGTCGATGCGCGCGTTGACCTGGGTCTGGCCGATACCGGCCAGCTCATATTCGATCGGGTCTTCCACTGTCAGGATATTGGTGGTCGGCGAATTCAGGCGCGACAGCGCTGCATACAGCGAAGTGGTCTTGCCGGAACCGGTCGGGCCGGTCACCAGCACGATGCCGTGCGGCTGGGAAATCAGGTTGTCGAACTGCTTCTGCACGTCGGCGCTCATGCCGAGGTGGCTCAGGTCGAGCCGCCCGCCTTCCTTGTCGAGCAGACGCAACACGGCGCGCTCGCCATGGCCGGTCGGCAGCGTCGACACCCGCACGTCGACCGGCTTGCCGCCCACGCGCAACGTGATGCGACCGTCCTGGGGCAGGCGTTTCTCGGCGATGTCGAGCTGCGCCATGATCTTGATGCGCGAGATCAGCGAGGCATGGATCGCCTTCTTCGGCCGCACGATGTCGCGCAGCGCGCCGTCGATGCGAAACCGCACCACCGACACCTGCTCGAACGGCTCGATGTGGATATCGGAGGCTTCCTCGCGCAGCGCCTGGGTCAGCAGCGCATTGATCATGCGAATCACCGGAGCGTCGTCGGCCGATTCCAGCAGATCCTCGATGGCCGGCATATCGAGCATCAGCTTGGCAAGGTCGAGGTCGGATTCGACATCCTCCACCACCTGCGCGGCGTCGCCGGCCGAATTGGCATAGGCCTTGGCGATGGCCGCTTCCAAGTCCGCATGCGGCAGCGACTTCAGCTTGACGCGCCCGTAGCGGCGGCTGACTTCGGTGATGGCGGCCGGCGCGGTGGCGTCCGACACCCAGACCTCGACGGCATTGTTGGCGGCCTCGCTGCGGCGCGCCAGCAAGGCGTGGTCGCGCGCGAAGGCATACGGTAACAGTCGGGCGTCGGTCAAGTTGGTGCTCATTGCTATCTACTCTGGTTCTGCTCCGGCGGCGGTGAGGCCGGCGTTGCGGGCACGGTAGCCGGCGGTATGGGTTGGGCCGACTCGTTGCGTGGGGTTAAATTAATCAGGGGTGCACCGGTCGGATGACCGTTTTGCAGCGGAGGCAACATTGGCGCATTAATATTTGGCAATCCAAATGAAGGCTGCGGCTGCCCTGCTGCCTGTACCCCGCGAATATAGTCATAACGATCGCTCACCAGATTGATGCTTTGCTCGCTGGTGCGGATCACGGTCGGGCGCAGGAAAACCATCAAGTTGGTCTTGGTGCGCTTGCGTGACTTGTACTTGAAGAAGTTGCCGACTCCCGGAATATCGCCCAAGCCCGGCACTTTTTCGTCGCTGTCCTGCACTTCGTCACCGATCAGGCCGCCCAGCACAATGATCTGTCCATCGTCGACCAGCACGTTCGATTCGATTGAGCGCTTGTTGGTGATGATGCCTGCAGCGTTAGTGGTGTCGCGGATGCTGGAAGTTTCTTGGTAAATCGCGAGTTTAATCGTGCCGCCTTCCGATACCTGCGGCCGCACGCGCAGCGACAAGCCAACGTCACGCCGCTCGATCGTCTGAAACGGATTCGCGCCGGCGGTGCCGGACGCCTGCGTAGTGAACTGGCCGGTAATGAACGGCACGTTCTGGCCAACAATGATGCGCGCTTCTTCGTTGTCGAGCGTAATCAGGTTCGGGATCGACAAGATGTTGGCATTGGCATCCGATTCCAGTGCATGCGCGAGTGCTCCAAGGCCAATCCGACCATCGATTTGACGGAAGATACCGATGTTTAAGCCATTATTTGGCGGAAGGAAATTGCCGTTCGTAGCATTCTTGGCAATCGTCTGGGCGATCAGGTTATTGCCTCCAGTGGCAAAGGCTGTGCCCCCGCCGACCCGATACGCGCTGGTCGCATCGCCGGACAGACCAAGCCACTGGACGCCAAATTCGGCCGCCTTGTCAGCCGTGACCTCGACGATCAGCGATTCCACATACACTTGCGCGCGCCGCGCGTCGAGCTGGTCGATCACCGTGCGCAAGTTCCGATAGACCGGTTCGCTGGCGGTAATGATGAGCGCATTGGTGGCAGGATCGGCCTGAATGAATCCGCCGGCACCGCCGGTGGGCAGCGCGTTCGGGGTCGGCGTCGATTGCAGGGGCTGTCCACCGCCGAGCTGCGACTGCTGCCCCGAAGAAGACAAGCCGGACTGCTGTTGTTGCGATGCATTCGTTTGGGTGGTGCCTGCTGGCTGGGCGGCGCTCTCAGAGGCCACCACCGCGCGCAAGGTTTGCGCCAGACGTACTGCGTCGGCATTGCGCAGATACACCACGTGCACATTGCCAGGCAGCTCGGTGGGCTGATCCAGTTTTGCAATCAGCGACTTCGCCAGGTTGGCGCGCGCCGCGGAAGGCGCACGGATGATGACGGAATTGGTGCGGCTATCGGCCAGCACCGATACCCGTCCGGCATCCGCTCCCGGCGCACCGCCCGCGGCCTGATCGAGCAAGCGATTGGCGATCGAGGCGATGTCGGTCGCGACTGCATGGCGAATCGGCATCACGTCCAAATCGCCGGCCGCCGGCGAATCGAGCGCCGCAATGATCCTGCCGAGGCGCTTCAGATTATCGGCATAATCGGTGATGACGATGCTGTTGTTGCCCGGATTGGCGTTGATCGTGTTGTTCGGCGAAATCAGCGGACGCAGCACGGGGACAAGATTATTGGCCGATTCGTAATTGAGACGGAAGATTTGTGTGGCGATCTGGTCGCCGCGCACGCTCGTCTGGCTGACCGGGCTTGCCTGCAGCTTGGCGTCCGCTTCCGGCACCACCTTGGTTACTCCATCGCTTTTCACGACGGCAAAACCCTGCAGGCGCAATGACGATGTCAGCATTTCCATTGCCTGCGCCTTGGTGACCGGCTTTTCCGACACAAGATTAATCGTCCCTTTGACGCGCGGGTCGATGATGAAGGTAGTCCGGGTGTAATGACCGATGGCCTTGATCACCGATTCGATATCGGCGCCGACGAAATTGAGTGTCGCTTGGTTGGAAGCGGGGTCTTGCGCCATGGCCGGCGGCATTCCAGTCATCAGGCACAGGATCAGCGCGGCGGCCCCCACGCGGCGCCAGCTCCCCTGCCTCGTCGAACGGTTGCGTCTTTTCGGTATTAATGTTTCTGCTGATTGATTTTTTTTCATTTGAACTCTAGCGCGATAACATACTTGTCGCCTTCTCGTCGGCGTTGTCCCAGCAAATTCAACAGATTTGCCAGCCGTTCTTCCTGCCCTTCTTCCGCTTCTGCCTTGCCAGAAAACTGCAATCGGCCATTGGCCAGCGTGCCGCCGCCACTTAATAACATCGGACCTTTGATCGTCTTCAATGTAAGTTGCGCCTGCGCACCATGCCAGTCCATTATCATTTGGTAGGCGCCCAGTGGTTTGATCGGTGACAGACGCGACGCAATGTCGTCCATTTGCAAGGTCATCGTCCCGTTCACATTTACGATATTGCCTTGTCGCATTACCTGCAACGGCGTCCATAACAGCCGCATTTCCCCCGAGGGGCGTATCGTGTTGAGCGGTGCGCCCAAGCCAGCCAATCTTTCCGCTGGCAAATAAACCGAATCTGCACTCACCAGCCACTGGTACCAGGTTCCCGTTATCTTCAGTGGCTGCGCCAGCGCCGCTTTGTTTTCCAGGTCGAGATCGACCTGCCCCAGCAATACCATCGGCGACAAGCGCCACGAAAAGCGCCCCGGCAACAGGGGGGTGACAGGATCGTTGCCGCTGGGCGCGCCGCCAATGAATGCCGAGCCGCGCCACACGGTACCCTGTGGATCGCCCAAGGTCAGACGGCCACCGGTCTGCTTTTCCAGCAAGGTCGCCATCCAGGCGGCCGGACAAAACGCGATGAAAGTCAGCGCGACAGTGACTATTCCCGCCAGTAACCATATCACGAGACGGCGCACGGGACTTTCCTCACTGTGCCGACTCGCTGCGCTGCTGCCGCAAGGTCAAGGCCGCATTCACGGTGTCGGCCTTGGCTTGCGCTTCCACGTTGGCATCGACCACGGACAGGCGCGCGCTCTTTTGTATTTCGGCAAGCCAGTCGATCAGACTGGAAAACGATGCGCCGTTCAGCTGCACCTTGGCCAAGTCGCCTGTCAGAGCCACGTTTTGCGGCTTCAATCCTCGGCTGTTGAGCGAACTTTCGATGCTTTCCCTAGTGATTGCGGGAGCAGGCGCAGCGGCCTTACTCGCGAGCGCACCGGCTTCTTTCGACAATGACTGCACCTCGGCTGCCTGTTCGCGCAGGGCGGGCAATTTTTTTTCCATGTCCTTGCGGCCGCCAAGCGCAGGGTCGATCAACAGCGCATAGACCAAGCCAAGCACGATCACCACCAAGGCGGCCGCCAGCAAGTTGCGCTCGCGCGGGTTACGCGCAGCCCAGAAACCGGCGAACTTTTCGTTCAGTGCATTCAAGTTCGGATTCATCGGGCGCTCCGGATCTGCCACACGCCGGTATTCGGCTGCGAAATCGATAAATTGCGCGCTGCAAGCGCATTGCGCACTGGTTCAACGGGCACCGAACTGCCGGGCTTGAGTTTGACCGTCAGGCTGCGGTCGTGATACTCGAGCGCCGCAATGGGCGAAGCGCCCGGCGCGACGCTGCGCATCACTTCGCCGAGCGCGGCCGCCAGGGCGATGAAGTCGTCGGGTGCAATCTGGCCGGATTCACGCTGCGCGGCTGTCATCTTTTGCCGCATTTGTGCCAGCGGGTCGACAATGACCTGGTCTTTCGGGAAAGCGCTGCGGTAGGTCTGAATCATGTTGGCGCGCAGCGCCTCGGCTTCCCGCTTCAGGCGCAGCCATTCGATATTCAAGCCAAGAGCGTTAATCACCAGCACGGCAATCGCCAAGGCCAGCGGCCAGCGCCACGGGCGCCAGTTGAATTGCGGGCCG
The DNA here is from genome assembly GCF_000818395.1 of Noviherbaspirillum autotrophicum. GTDB lineage: Bacteria > Pseudomonadota > Gammaproteobacteria > Burkholderiales > Burkholderiaceae_D > Noviherbaspirillum > Noviherbaspirillum autotrophicum. Next base: position 4,568,143 of record NZ_JWJG01000028.1, read on the forward strand.
GACGCACCGCCCAGGCCACTCATCAGGTTCAGCGACGTGTCGGCCGCTCCGCTGACCCAGTGCGTCCAGCTGTCAGGAACGAGTTTGATGCGCTCTTCCAGAGCGGGAACGAGGTGCAGCGATTCCTGGTAGTCGCGCAGGCGCGCCTGCGGTACATACAGCGTGAGTGCCGCCTGCGGCACAACTGCCGCCAGCGACTGGATCACGTCGAAGGCAGCCGACTCCGGCTGGTCGGCCATGACCCCCAGGCCGATTCCCTCCTGTTCGGCCAGGCGCACCGCGACTTCGATATCCTCGCCCTGCTCCATCACGGCGGCGCTGACACTGTCGGTCAGGGGCAGGCACAATTGCGACGGCACGGCCACCACGCGCCGCGCACCGAGCGCACGCAGGGTCTTGCTCAGCATTTCCAGCCAGTTGCGCTGCACCACGCCAACCGTACGCAAATCGTGCAGCATGTCGCCGACCACCACCACGCATTCAGCCGGATCGCTCATCAGGCTGTCTTCCACCAGATTGGGCAGTGCCGCCCTGAGCTTGGCAGGCGGCAGCGGTGGAACCTTCACGCGCAACAGCGTCACATCGCTGGCGGCAAGCAACAGCACCACCTGCTGCGCTTTTCCGACCGGCTCGGCCAATTCCGACAATGCGGCCACACCTTCGCGCTCGATGGCACCGCTGCCGGCGGTGTACGCGTACTGGCAGTACAGGGGCATGCCCGGCGACAGGCTATCTGCGGCGGCCTTGGATGGAAGGCGGATGTATAGTGTGCTCAAGGGCGTCTCGTTCTTTCTTGTTATTCGCTAGCTCTCGCGGATCCAGATCACCTGCGTTGTCGGCATGGCGCCGGAACCGCTTCGCTCGATCAGCGCCTGCATCTGCATTCCCGCCCGGTTGAGGCGCACAATCCCATTCACCAGGAAATAATTGGTGCTTACCGCGAGCTGCTGCTTGTCCGCGGCATCGATGGTCTTGCCTTGCAAACGCTGCTCGAAATCAGGCACATCCTTGAACCAGGCGGATTCTCTTGCAGCAACAATCGCCGTTGCCTCGGACAGTGACAGTGTACCAATTCTAGCTGCCAATACCTCCGCAGGCGCGGTATTGACATTGATCTTCGTCGACTGCGGAATTACCACGATAAAGTCTTTAATAGCGGCAAGTGCTTCCGGAGTAAAGTCGGGAACCGCGAGCAAGTCATCGATTTGCAAGATATCGAGCGGTTTTTTCGACGCGGAACTGGAGACCGGCGCCGCCGGCGCTCCCGGCGTGGATCCCGTTGCCGCGGCCGGCGCCGCTGCCGCCTGCGCGGTCGCCATCAAGTCTGCGGCGGCCTGGGCCAGCGAGGGATTCTGGCGGGTCAGCGACAGCAGGCGGGCGAAGGCGGCCACTTCGGTGGGATTGACCTTTCCGTTCTGCGCCAGGTTGGTGAGGTTGAAGCGCGACTGGGCATCGACAACGCCCCCCGATAGCGACGCGTCCGGCACATCGCCGCTTGGGTCCTTGTTTTCCACGTATTCGTCGAGCCGCGTCTCAGCCAGCGGCACGGCCCACGGCTCGCCAAGGTGATCAACGCGCGAATGCCGCGCATCCTCGCGCAGAATCAGGCGGCTCCAGTCCAGCGCGCCGCGCAGGATCCACTGCTTCTGCAATTGCAGGCGCTGGTTTTCGATCGCGCGCACCTGCACCTGCTGCTGCCAGAACAGGCTGGCGACGATGGTGATGGCCAGCGTCGTGAGCAGCAATGCCGTGATGACTGCGACCCCTTGTTGATGCGAATGCCGGCGCGCGTTCATGCCGCCCCCAGCAGGAAAATCTTTGTCATGCCGGTGTTGTGCCCGTTCAGTTGCAAGACAACCTGCAGGCCGACCGGCATCGCGACATTGCCTTGTGCCGTGGGCGCAGGCGGCGTGGTGGTGACGCCGGAGCCAGTGGTATTGCGGAATAACGATTCGATGGTCATCTGCGCGACATCGGACTGCAGCAGAACGCCGGGTACGGCATTGGTTTCGTCGAGCGCCGCCTGCCACATCGAATCGAGTTCCGTCAGGTCGCGCGTGGCGGGCGACTCGTACCGGCTCAGCTTGCCTTCGCGTAAGCGATAGATGACAACCTGCACGCGCGATGGCTGGTTTTCCGCATACACTGTGCGCACCATCGTGACGCGCTGGGGGCCGGTCAGCAGCGTGGCATGCCCCGCAATGGTCGACGGCTGGACGATGTGCGCCGAATCGCTTTGCATCTGCGCAAATGCAAGCTGGATGCCGCGCGTCTGCTCCAGGTCCTGCGTCAGCGCCACGCGGGCGCGGACAATGGTGTCGAGCCCGCGCCAGCCGAGCACCGCGACAATTGCCATGACGGTAATCGCCACCAGCAGCTCGACCAGGGTAAAGCCCTTGCTCTTGCGGCTAGCCATTGGACACCACCTGCGACAGCTTGATGATGCGGCGCTCCGGATTCTGCGCATCGAACACGCTGACTTCAACGCGCCGGAAAAACGGGTTGGGCGTCGACAGTACTTCCTCTTCGCACACCAGCTGCAGCTCGTCCTGCGGACAGGCGAAAGAACGCTTGCCGAAGGCCGGGAATTCGCGCGCCAGGCGGATTTGCGCCAGGCGATTTTCGGCCGACCAGGTCGCCATCATTGATGCGCGCAGCGCGCTGCTGTTTTGCGTCAGGCTGCCGACGGCGCGCAGGCTCGCGCCCAGCGCGGTGCCGACGATCACCAGCGCGACCAACACTTCCAGCAGGGTAAAGCCGGTGGCGTGGCGTGGGAGGCGGTTTGGTCGCATGTCACTCCACCGTAAAGTGCCCGATGCCGTCGGCGTGGATCGCCACGCTCGCGCCATCGGTGGACATGGTCAGTACGAACGGCTTGTCGACCGGCTCGCGTCCGAACACGACGCGCAACGGGTTGGACGACCCGGCGCCGGCCGGCGATATCGAGAGCGCCACCGGTGCGCGCTTGAAGTCCCGTTCACGCAGTAGATCATCCTGCGGCAGCGGCGACCATGCATTGTCGTCGCGGATCAGAAAACGGTAGCGCTCCGGGCCGGCTTCGAACGCGACCGGGCGATTGCGCACGATCGCCTCGTCGCGCGCCAGCTGCATGAGCAGGGCGACGCGTTGCGCATCGTCTTGCAGCGCGCGCTGCGGGTTCGGGAGCGCGGTCAGGGTCACGACGCCGAGCATGATGCCGGCGATGACCAGCACGACCAGCAGCTCAAGCAAGGTGAAGCCGCGCGCTGCCATGCGGCGCGCGGCGCGATGGGCGGGACGATGCAAGGAAGTGCTTACAGTTCCCACGACCCGATATCGGCATCGACGCCGGTGCCACCCGGCTGGCCGTCGGCGCCGTACGAAAACACGTCAACCTCGCCTTTGACGCCCGGCGACAGGTATTGGTAGGAATTGCCCCACGGGTCCTTGGGCAGCTTGTCGACATAGCCGCCGCTTTTCCAGCCGTTGGCGGCCGGGCCGGAGGTCGGCTTGGCGATCAGCGCCTGCAGGCCCTGCTCCGTGGTCGGATAGCGCTGGTTATCGAGCTTGTACAGCTTGAGCGCCTGCATCAGTGTCGCGATATCCTGCTTGGCGGCAGTAATGCGGGCGTCATCGGTACGTCCCATCAGCTTGGGGACGACGAGCGCGGCCAGAATCCCCATGATCACCACGACCACCATGATTTCAATCAGCGTGAAACCGCGGCTGACATGGCGCGAAAGCGCGTTGCGGGAACGAAGAACCAGGTTATTACGCATAAAAATTACTTCTTTTGAAAGAATAAAGAAAACACAAGTATAAATCGCAATGCATGTCAGGAATGCATTTGCATTATCAGGAACATTACTTCCGGAAAAGCCACCCCAATGGGCGACGATTTGGGAGAAATCTTGTCATTCATGACATAAAATGACAAAAACCGTCAGGATAAAAGACAAAAGCTGTTTGGTTTTCCTGTCAGACCAGCAATGGGTGCTGGAAAATGCCACGCCGGAGGCTGGCATGCTGCTTGCGATACGGAATATCTATGACTGTGGGCAGCGCAAATAGTTTGCCCATAATCGCCAGGAATCGCGATTTTTGCTGCCCTGCGACACAACACCGGGCTCCCGTTCCAACGTGGAGCGGCGGTGCCCGTCCCCAGTCGCCGCTCCGACTGTCGCGTGTCCGGCTACTGCGGCTCAAGCCGGACAGGCGCTTCTTTTCATTCCGCTTCGGCGAGCCGCTCCGCAACGCTGTAGTAACGGGCGATTACCCGCCTTGCCCGACACTGCCCAACAATGATCGTCCTGCCCATTTGACAATCGAGGAGACAATCATGGCTGCAAAAAATATTCTGATGCTGGTCGGCGACTTTGGCGAGGATTACGAAATCATGGTGCCGTTCCAGGCGCTGCAGGCAGTCGGACATCAGGTGCATGCGGTATGCCCCGGCAAGAAGGCGGGCGACTACGTCATGACGGCGATCCACGACTTCGAGGGTCATCAGACTTACAGCGAGAAGCCGGGCCACCGCTTTGCGCTCACCCACGACTTCGACGCGGTGCAGCCGGCGAGCTATGACGCGCTGCTGGTGCCCGGCGGACGTGCCCCGGAATACCTGCGCCTGAACCCGAAGGTGCTGGAGGTCGTGCAGCACTTCGGCAAGGCCGGAAAACCGATCGCCGCCATTTGCCATGGCGCCCAAATCCTTGCCGCAGCCGGCGTCCTCGAGGGCAAGCGCTGCTCCGCCTATCCGGCGTGCCGTCCGGAGGTAGAGCAAGCCGGCGCGCACTTTGCCGAAATCGAAGTGAATGCGGCGGTAACGGACGGCAATCTCGTCACCGCCCCGGCGTGGCCCGCCCATCCGGCGTGGATCGCCCAATTCCTGAGCCTGCTGGGAACCCGGCTCACGCTTTAACGCGCCGCAGATGGGGATGCTCAAAACGGATTATGATTTGCGCATCCCCTTCGTTTTCAGGAGCGATCATGTGCGAACTGTTCGTCAAGGCCGATCCCGCGCTCTATGAATGCCGGGCGCGCTCGATCCGCCTGCATGGCGCGGTCACCTCGATCCGGCTCGAAAACCTGTTCTGGGGCGTGCTGGAAGAAATCGCATCGCGCGACGGCATGACCACCAACCGCCTTATCACCAAGCTGTACGATGAGCTGATTGCCTACCGGGGCGAAATCGACAACTTCACGTCGTTCCTGCGCGTGTGCTGCCTGCGCTATCTGTCGCTGATGGTCGACGGCGCAATTTCAGCCGATCAGAGCGTTCCGCTCGCGCAGGCGCATTTGCCCCTCATGCATGGAACAAACATGCCGCTGATGCAGTCTCGATAACACGTATTGCCACCAATACTGTCCGTCAAGGAGACTGCCTTATGTTGCACCACGCCACTTCCGGAGAACTGATCGACGTTCGCCCGCTCGCAGACAAATTGCCCCAATCGATATCGACCGCATTACTGAGAACGGACAATCTGGAAGTGATGCGACTCGTTTTACCTGCGGACAAGTCGATGCCGGAACATCATGTGCCGGGTGAAATTACGCTGCTATGCCTGGAAGGAACAGTTGAACTGCAGGCACATGACAAGACGCAGGTTCTGCAACAGGGGCAGATGATCTATCTTATCGGAAACGTACCTTACGCTCTGCGCGCACTCGAGGACTCCTCGGTGCTGATGACGATGCTGCGCAAGCCGGAATGATGTTCGCACTCGCCGTCACCCTGCCTGCGCCATGGAAAATGAATGATGCGAAAGGTAGTGAGGCGACGCGCCCGGAATCAGGCTCGCTCGTCGCGCGGGTCGCGCGATAAAAGACTCTCCACCATGTCGCGCGGTGAGCCGCCGTCGAACAGCACTGCCGCGACGGCATTTGCAATCGGCATTTCGACCTGATGTTGGGCCGCCAGCGCACGCACTGCCCGCGCACAACGCACACCCTCGGCGACATGGCCGAGTTCCGTCACGATGGCGTCGAGCTTCTTGCCCTGCGCCAAACCGAGCCCCACCTGGCGATTGCGCGACAAGTCGCCAGTGCACGTCAGGATCAGATCGCCGATCCCAGCCAGCCCCATGAAGGTTTCCGCGCGCCCGCCAAGCGCAATGCCAAGCCGGGTGATTTCGGCCAGCCCGCGCGTAATCAGCGCGGCGCGCGCATTGAGCCCGAGCCCCAAGCCATCGACGACGCCGGTGGCGATGGCGAGGATGTTCTTGACTGCGCCGCCGACCTCCACGCCGACCAGGTCATCGGTCGAATAGACACGCATGCCGTGCCCATGCACTGCGCCCACGACCAGCTCGCGCAGCGCCGGCGAATCGGACGCAATCGTCAAGGCGCACGGCAGGCCGCGCGCCACTTCCTGTGCGAAGGATGGGCCCGACAAGGCGCCGAGCGCCACTTCCGTACCCAGCATGTCGCGCGCAACCTGATGCGGCAGCAGGCGCGTCTGTTCTTCGAAACCCTTGCACAGCCAGACCAGATTGGGGATTGGATGCGCCTGCAATCGCTGCGTCAGCGGGCGCAACCCGGCGACCGCCGACGCGACGATCAAGAGTGCCTCGGGATTGCCCGCCACATGCGCCACTGCCTCGTCAAATCCGGAGGTGACCTGCAAGCTGTCGGGCAAGGCGAACCCGGGCAGGTAAGCTGCGTTCTCGCGCGTTGTCGCTGCCGAACGCATCGCCTGCTCATCGCGCCCCCACAGCAAGACCTGGTGCCGGTCCGCCAGCGCAATGGCGAGCGCCGTGCCCCAGGCGCCCGCGCCTAATATCGAGATCTTTACCGGGTGTGCTGCTTTTGACGCTTGCATGAGTCGCTTACCTCTGTCGACCTCTGTTGTGTTCGAATCCGGCGAACAGGCGTGACGCCTCATTCGCCCCAGACGTCGGATGCCCGCGCGAAGCCGACTTGGCCGTCGCGATGGCGCACCTTGACCCAGCCGGAAGCGATCGGCTCGACCAGTTCCAGCAGCACGCCCTTGTCGGCGGTGAAAACCAGCGGCGCGGCCTCATCGGCCGAGGCGCGGACTCGGGCGTTTGCCACCCTGACAACCAGGTGGCGCCGCGGCGTCAGGCGCCGGGCTTCGATCCAGGCCATGTCGCCCGCGGCGTCACGCACCTTGTTCCATTCACCATAGGTCAGCACCACTTCGACCGGCATGCCGCGCGGCGCGACATACAACTTGCGTCCCTTGGCCGACGGTGCGTCGTACATCACCGCCGGCGCTGCGCCGACCGACTTGAACTCAATGGCGGCCGCTGCACTGGCAACGGCAGACATCGACATGGCAAAAGCCACCAGACGTACAAATTTCATCGATTCACTCCCTCGGCATGTCCCGGTACGCACGGTCGCCTTGCGGCGCGTGTCTTGTCCTTGCACCGAAATGCCGTTTGGAAATTAATGCTTCGCGGGCGTGCCGTCCGACATGACGATGCCGGAGTTAGGAGTGCCGCTCTGTTGCTGCTGCTCTGCCAGTGCTTGCAGGCGCTGCTGGTAGAACGCTTCGAAATTGATCTCGGACAGGTGCACCGGCGGAAAACCAGCGCGCGTGATGATGTCAGCAATATTAGCGCGCAGGTACGGATAGACGATGTTCGGGCAACCGATGCCGAGCAGCGGGTCGAGCTGTTCAGCCGGGATGTTGGCAGCTTCGAAAATGCCGGCCTGCTTGCCTTCAACCAGGAATGCAACCTTGTCCTTGGCCTTGGCAGTGACGGTGATGGTCACGGTCGATTCGAAGACGGTCGGAGCCAGCGCTTCGACGCCGACGTCGACCTGCACTTCAATGTTCGGCGCTTCCTGCTCCAGGAATACGGCCGGGGAATTCGGCTGTTCGAGCGACAAGTCTTTCAGATAAATCCGCTGGATCTGGAACACAGGTTGTTGATTTTGGTCAGCCATGACACGCTTTCGAAGAAAATAAGAAGGAAAAGGGACGGCGCACGCCGTCCCCCGGTTGTTGAACTGCCAAGTCTACGCGCCTTGCAGCAGCGGGTCCAGCTTGCCGGCTCGATCCAGCGCAGAGAGGTCGTCGAATCCGCCGACGTGGGTGTCGCCGATATAAATCTGCGGGACAGTGCGGCGGCCGGTCTTTTCCATCATTTCGGCGCGCTGCTCCGGCTGCAGGTCGACCCGGATTTTCTCGATATTCTCGACACCTTTGGACTTCAGCAGGCGCTCGGCCATGATGCAATACGGGCAGACGGCGGTGCTGTACATGAGAACGCGTGCGGTCATGTCACTGATTCCTTACTTAACTAACGGCAAGCTCTGTGCCTGCCAGGCGGCGACGCCGCCATCCAGGCTGACGGCTTCGGCGAATCCGGCTTGCTTCAGTTGCGATACGGCCTTGGCAGACGTCACGCCGCGCTGGCACACGACGATGGCCGTCTTGGACTTGAACTTGTCGAGTTCGCCAATTCGGTTGCTCAGCTCCTTGAGCGGGATGTTGCGCGCATCGCGCAGATGTCCGGCGGCAAAGTCGCCCGGCTCACGGACATCGACCACGACGGCCTTGCCCTGATTGATCAGCTGCGTCGCCTGCAGCAGGGATACCCGGTCGCCGCGGCGCTGCAGATTCGGCCATGCCAGCGCGCCGCCCGATACCAGCGCCAGCGCGACGAGCCAAATGTTATCAATGAGAAATTTCACGGTACCTCAATAGTGTTAAACAATCGCGACATTATAAAATAGAAGCCAATTCGGATCCCGAATCCCCTTTCACTCACTTTCCATCATCACCATGTACAAAATCGTTTTCATGCGCCACGGCGAATCCACCTGGAATCTGGACAACCGCTTTACCGGCTGGACCGACGTCGACCTGACCGAAAAAGGCATCGCCGAAGCCCGCCAGGCCGGCAAGATCCTCAAGGAAGCCGGCTTCACCTTCGACCTGGCCTACACGTCGGTGTTGAAGCGCGCCATCCGCACGCTGTGGCTGACGCTGGACGAGATGGACCTGATGTGGATTCCGGTCGAGCACGACTGGCGCCTCAACGAGCGCCACTACGGCGCGCTGCAAGGCTTGAACAAGGCTGAAACCGCCGCCAAGTACGGCGACGAACAAGTTCTCGTCTGGCGCCGCAGCTACGACACGCCGCCCATGCCGCTGGAGCCGAACGACCCGCGCACGTCCTACAATGACCCGCGCTACGCGCAGCTGAAGAAGGAACAGATTCCGCTGACCGAGTGCCTGAAAGACACCGTGGCGCGCGTGATGCCGGCCTGGGATGAAGAAATCGCGCCGGCCATCCGCGCCGGCAAGCAGATCCTCATTTCCGCCCACGGCAACAGCCTGCGCGCGCTGATCAAGAGCCTGGACGGCATCAGCGACGCCGACATCGTCGGTCTGAACATCCCGAACGGCCAGCCGCTGGTGTACGAACTGGATGCGGACCTGAAGCCGATCAAGAGCTACTATTTGGGCGATCAGGAAGCAATCGCAGCGGCTATGAAGGCCGTCGCCAGCCAGGGCAAGTCCAAATAAGCAGCCCCATTTCACACTCCATCGGACCGGGCATCAGGGAATTTCGATTGTCTAAGCATCGCATGCGTACCACGTGGAGATTCCTTGCCACGCTCGGCATCACGGCAGTCATGGCGGGCAGCTTCCTGCCCGCCCATGCCGGAAAAGTCACCGACCGTACCCGGCAAAAGCGCGCCGCCGAAGCCGAGCGCGCCGAATTGCAGCAAAAGCTCGACTCGCTCAAGCGCGAGATCACGCGCACCGAGTCGGCCAAGAGCGACGCCGCCGATGCGCTGGCGCACTCGGAAGCCGCCATCTCGCAAGCCAATCGTGCGCTGCGCGACCTGGCCGACGAGCAGAGCGGAATCGAAACCAAGATTACCCAGTTGTCGCAAGAGCAGGAACGGCTGGCGAAATCGATCGAGGCGCAGAAGAAGCAGCTCGCCACGCTGCTGCGCGAGCACTACGTGGCAGGCAACGAGGATCGCATCAAACTACTGCTGTCGGGCGACAACCCGAACCGGATCAACCGCGACCTGCAGTACATGGGCTATGTGTCCCAGGCGCAGGCCAAACTGATCGCCACGCTGCGCGCCAACATGGCGGCGATCGAAAACAACAAGAGCGCAACCCAGGAAGCGAAGGACGAGCTGGACGAAGTCGCGCAGGAACAGCGCGAGCAGAAAGCCCAGCTCGAGCAGGAAAAGGCGCGCCGCGCCGCGCTTCTGTCCCAGCTATCGAACAAGCTGGCCGCCCAGCGCAAGCAGGCCGGCCATATCGAACGCGACGAGCAGCGCCTGGGCGGGCTGGTCGACCGCCTGTCCAAATTAATCGAAGAACAACGCAAGACCGAGGCGGCGCTCCTGGAGAAGCGCCGCCAGGAACAACTGGCGCATGCCGCAGCAAGAAACAGTGCCGCCGCGGCGTCCAAAATGAGCTCCGTCAAGGCGAAGGCCCGCAATCCTGATGCAATAGACGATGACGAGCCGCCGCCGAAATTGTTGGGACGAAATGAACTCACGCCCGATGCCGGCGTCCAAGATCGGGTATTCGGGCGAGCCTTCGGTGCACTGCGCGGACAGCTGCGATTGCCGGTCAAGGGTGACCTGCTGGCGAAATATGGCAGCAAGCGCGGCGACGGGCCCAGCTGGAAGGGCTTGTTCATCCGCACGGCAGAAGGTGCGGACGTCAAGGCCGTCGCCGGTGGCAGGGTGGTCTTCGCGGACTGGCTGCGCGGCTTTGGCAATCTGATCATTATTGACCATGGAAGCGAGTACCTGACCATTTATGGCAATAACCAGGCGGTCCTGAAACATGCTGGCGATCTTGTCAAAACCGGCGACATCATTGCCAGTGCCGGCAACAGCGGCGGCAACGAACAATCGGGTTTATACTTTGAAATGCGGCATCAGGGCCGCGCATTTGATCCTCTTGAATGGATTTCTAGGTGACACATGAGCAGTAAATTGAAGAACTTTGGCCTTATCGGGCTGGGCGTCATCGCGGGCATCGCGGGATCGATGCAATTCGAAGCCAGCGCGCAAAAGACGACGACGCCCCTGCCGCTGGAAGAGCTGCGGCAGCTGGCCGACGTGTTCGGCCTGATCAAGTCCGACTACGTCGAGTCTGTCGAAGACAAGAAGCTGCTCACCGAAGCCATCTCGGGCATGGTCGCCTCGCTCGACCCGCACTCCGCCTATCTGGACAAGAAGGCGTTCAAGGAACTGCGCGAAGGCACGCAGGGCAAGTTCGTCGGCCTGGGCATCGAGGTCGGGATGGAAGACGGCTATGTGAAGGTGATCTCCCCGATCGAGGACTCGCCCGCATTCAAGGCCGGCCTGAAAGCCGGTGACCTGATCACGCGCCTGGACAACACCCCGATCAAGGGCATGACGCTCGACGAGGCCGTCAAGCGCATGCGCGGCGAACCCAATACCAAGATCACGCTGACCATCGCCCGCAAGGACGAGGACAGGCCGGTCATCGTCACCATCGTGCGCCAGGAAATCCGGGTGCAGAGCGTGAAGTCGAAAGTGGTCGAACCGGGCTACGCCTGGGTGCGCATCGCGCAGTTCCAGGAGCCGACCGTGGACGATCTGGTGAAGAAGATCAACGCGATCTACGCGCAGGAACCGAACCTCAAGGGTCTGGTGCTCGACCTGCGCAATGACCCGGGCGGTGTACTGCCCGGCGCGATCGGCGTATCGGCCGCCTTCCTGCCGAAGGACGTGCCGGTGGTATCGACCAACGGCCAGTTGCCGGACTCGAAGGCGACGTTCTATGCGCGCCGCGAGTTCTACACCTCGTCGCGCGCCGCTCTGTCCGATCCGCTGACGAAGCTGCCGGAAGCGGTAAAGAAGGTGCCGATGGTCGTGCTGGTCAACACCGGATCGGCCTCTGCTTCCGAAATCGTGGCCGGCGCACTGCAGGATTACAAGCGCGCCACCATCATGGGAACGCAAACCTTCGGCAAGGGTTCGGTGCAGACCATCCGCCAGCTTACGGCCGACACCGCCGTCAAGCTGACCACGGCGCGCTACTACACGCCGAACGGCCGCTCGATCCAGGCCAAGGGCATCGTGCCTGACCTGCTGGTTGACGAAACCGCCGACGGGGACGGCCTGAACGGGCTGCGACTGCGCGAAGCCGACCTGACGCACCACCTGATGAACGACAAGGACAAGGCCAAGGACGACGCGGCGCACGCCAAGCTGGTCGACGAACTGGAAGAGGAACAGCGCCTGGCGGCACTCGAGAAAAAGCGCAAGCCGCTCGAATTCGGCGGCAAGGAAGACTTCCAGCTGGCGCAGGCGCTCAATCAGTTGAAGGGCTTGCCGGTACAGCTCTCGAAATCGGCCAAGATCGAGAGCAAGAAGGAAGAAACCATCAACGACAAGAAGAACGGGAATGGCAACGGACACGGCGAGAAGAAATAACCGTTATCCATGACAGAAAAGGCCGCAATGCGGCCTTTTCTTTTTTGGTACTGGAAAGTGCTACATTAGCACCCCTTTGTGCGCAACACGAAATCCCTCATGAACGACAACCAGCTCCTGCGCTATTCGCGTCATATCCTGCTCGACGAAATCGGCATCGAGGGTCAGGAAAAACTGCTGGCGGCGCATGCGCTGGTGATCGGCGCCGGCGGCCTCGGATCCCCGGCGGCGTACTACCTCGCCTCGGCCGGCATCGGCAAGATTACCCTGGTCGACAACGACAGCGTGGACCTCACGAACCTGCAGCGCCAGATCCTGCACACCACCGAGCGCGTCGGCCAGCCCAAGGCTCAGTCGGGCAAGCAGACTCTGGAGAGAATCAATCCCGACATCGAGATCGCCGCGCTGGCCGAGCGCGCGGAAGGCGAACGTCTGGCTGAACTGGTCGGTCAGGCGAGCGTGGTACTCGACTGCAGCGACAACTTTGCGACGCGCCACGCGGTCAACAAGGCCTGCGTCGAACGCGGCGTGCCACTGGTGTCGGGCGCGGCGATTCGCTTCGATGGCCAGATATCGGTATTTGATTCGCGCCGCCCGGATACACCTTGCTACGCCTGCCTTTTCCCGCCGGATCAGGAATTCGAGGAAGTCTTGTGCTCGACCATGGGCGTGTTCGCGCCGTTGGTCGGCATCATCGGCACGATGCAGGCGGCGGAAGCGCTGAAAGTGGTTGCCGGCATCGGCGAGACGCTCGCCGGCCGCCTGTTGCTGCTGGACGCACGCCACATGGAATGGACCAGCATCCGGGTGGCGCGCAATGCGAGCTGCCCGGTGTGCGGAACTAGTCATCCTGCCTGATCAGGCTATCGCGCGCGCAAACGTTATCCGCGTCGCCGGCTCCCTCTAGCTCCGGCCGCGAGCGCTGGCCATGCTGGTCCGACGCCGCATCGAGCATGGCGCTGAATTTCTTATATGCATTGAAGTGGTATTGCTCGACCATGGTCGACTGCATCATGCGGTTCGTCTGTGCGTCGCGCAGAGCTGCATCATCGCCCTCCTGCACCGTCACGTCCTGCTTGTCCGACGCCGTTCCGGAGGACGATGCGGCAAACTGAGCCGTTCCCGCACGGACCGGGCCGGCGCGCCCGCCGCAACTGGCAATCGCGCATATCACAAACGCGATACCCGATGCCTGGATGGCGCGCGTTAAACAAGGCATTATCATTTGAAGTCTCCCCTCGCATGATTATTTGCGAACCCGCCACGCCCCCTTTGGCTTGTATCAACCGCATTACAGTTGTCCGCCAAAGCCTTATCCCTGCTCAAGCGCGCTTGTCCTGCGGGTAGCCGGCACTGCAACGCGACCATGTCGCGCTCCAGCGCTATCGATGTCCCGGTGCTACAATCGCCCGGCAAGCTCATTGCCCTTCAGCAACTTTCATTTCCTTCATGTCCCCCGCCGATCTCGCGAAGCTGGTCTTTCTTTCCGCCATTTGGGGTGGCTCGTTCATCTTCCTGCGGGTTGCCGTACCGGAAGTGGGACCTCTGCTGACCGCGATGCTGCGCACATCCCTGGCCGGCGTTGCCTTGATGCTGTTTGCCACCGCGACCGGCGTGACGATGAACTGGCGCGCGAATCTCAAACCGTTTGCCGTAGTCGGGCTGTTTGCCGGCGTCTTGCCGTTCACCTGCTTTTCATTCGCGGCGCTGCATCTGCCGGCGGCGTATTCGGCCGTGTTGAATGCGACAGCGCCGCTGTTCGGCGCGGTGTTTTCGGCGCTGTGGCTGGCCGAGCGCCTGACGGCGCGCAAGATCGCCGGCCTGCTGCTGGGCGTGGCGGGAGTGGCGATACTGGTTGGCGCCGGCACGCTGGCGGCGACACCGGCGACACTGATCTCGATTGCCGCCTGCCTGCTGGCGGCGGCAAGCTATGCGGTATCGAGCATCATCGTCAAAAAGACCGGCATGCCCGGCGGCATCCATCCCATCGCCATGGCCACCGGATCGCTCGTGCTGGGCGGGTTGATGATGCTGCCGACGGCGCCCTTTGCACTGCCGAAGGCCATGCCGTCGCTGCTGGCGCTGGGATGCATTACCGGTCTTTCCCTGTTGTCGTCCGGGCTGGCGCAGGCATTATTCATTCCGCTGATCGTGAAGGTGGGGCCGACGAGGGCGATGTGCGTGTCGTTTCTGATCCCCTTGTTCAGCATGCTGTGGGGAGCATTCTTCCTGCATGAGGCGGTGCGTGCCGGGACACTGGTTGGCGGCGCCGTCGTGCTGCTCGCGATGGCGCTTGTGCTGCCGGCCGCGCACAGTGCGCCAGCCAAGGCGATTGCCGGGGAATAGGCGATCAGCCTACCAGCCTCGCCCGCAAGGCGCCGCGCAAGGCATTGCACAGCACGATTTTTTCAGCCTGCCGCAGGTCATCCGGCGTGAGGCGCCGTTCCCGCGCATTCCATGCCGGATCGGCCAGCATGGCCGCGCGCATCACGCCGGGCAACAAGCCGGCGGAAAGTGGCGGCGTGTACCAGCGGCCGTCGAGCTTGACGAAGACATTGCTGCGCCCGCCTTCGGTCAATTCGCCGTCGCGATTCTGAAACAGCATGTCGAATGCGCCCTGCGCTTCCGCCGCGCGCCAGGAGACATCGTAGCGTTCGCGCACGGTGGTCTTGTGGCGCAGGAAGAGATCGTTCGCGGCGACAGCCTCGGTCGCGAGCAGCACGCGCACCGGTTCGCGCAAAGGCGCAAGCGGCGCGCTCTGCAAGTCGCAGCCGCCGTCGCGCCGCAATGCAAGCCGCAGCCGATGCGGCGCGTCCGGCGGCAGCGCATCGCACACCTGGCGCAAGACAGCGCGCAGGCTCGATGCATCGCATTTAAATCCGAAATATTGCGCCGACGCAGACAGGCGCTTCAGATGCAAATCCAGATGGCGGCAGCCGCCTTCGCGCGTGGCGTACATCGTTTCCAGCAGCTCGAATTCATTCGGCAAGCCGGTCAGGAACGCCGCCTTCAGCGCGCACTCGGCGAATTCCTCCGCCGCCACGCTGTCATGCACGATGCCCGCGCCCACGCCCATTTCTCCCTTGCGCACGCCATCGATGACGTCCGCCTGCAGGCAGAGTGTGCGAATCGGCACCGACAGGCAGAAGTCGCCAACGCCACTTGCACCGTGCGCGCCGGGCGCATCAAACCAGCCGATGGCGCCGGTATAGACGCCACGCGCATCGGGCTCCAGTTCACGGATGATTTGCATGGTGCGCCGCTTGGGCGCGCCGGTGATCGAGCCGCACGGGTAGAGCGCACCGAATATGTCGTGCAGCGTCACGTCGTCGCGCAGGCGCGCTTCGATGGTGGACGTCATTTGCAGCACGCCGCTGAAGCGTTCGACGTTGAACAGCTGCGGCACCCGCACCGATCCGACATCGGCCACGCGCCCCAGATCGTTGCGCAGCAGGTCGACGATCATCAGGTTCTCCGCCCGGTTTTTCGGATCGGCCGCGAGCGCCGCGGCGCGTTCCCTGTCCTGCCGCGCGTCGCCCGTGGCGGCTGCGGTTCCCTTCATCGGGCGCGCCATCAGCGTGCCTTGCGCATGCTGCATGAACAATTCGGGCGACAGCGACAAGATGGCGCGCCCGTCCGGCAGCATGATGAATGCGCCATACGGCACCGGCTGCCGCTGGCGCAGGCGCCGATACAGCGCATGCGGCGCACCGAACGCATCGAAGCGCAGGCGATACGTATAGTTGATCTGGTAGGTGTCGCCGGCTTCGATGTAGGCATGAATTCGCGCAATCGCAGCGGCGAACTCCTGCTCTGCTACGCTGGCCGACACGCCGGCAATGCCTGCGGGCCGGCCGTCGCACGGCCGCTGCGCCAGCCAATTCTCGACCTGCGCCGACGACAGCCGCTCGCAGCGCTCGAACAGCAGCACCTGCGCCAATGGCCCGCCTTCTTCGCGCGGTGCAATCGCATGCAGTGCGGCGCCCAGTTCGTAGGAAAACACGCCCACCGCATGCAAGCCCTGTTGCAATGCGCCTTGCATCGCATCGAGCATGGCCGGCAGGCCGGCAGCATCCTCGCAGGCCAGCGTACCGGCATAGCCCGTGTACAGGCGCGAGCGCGGATCGGCATCGCCGGCCCGGCAGTCGTCAAGCAGCGCAACGCAATCGGTGGCGGGATTGAAAGGAGGATTCAAGGCAGTACAGGCAGCGAGAATGCGTCGGCGCTCAGACGCCGCGCCGAAACGCGTATTGTAATGCCAAGCCGGACACCGGTTTAGCTACCCTTCTTTGCAAGATAAATACCCCACAGCAGCAGCGCGGCCCCCAGCATCTGGATTGGCCCGATCGCTTCGCCGAAAATCAGCCAGGCAGCGACGGCGGCGGTCAGCGGCTGGATCAGCAGGCTGACCGACGACAGCGACGCCGGCAGGTGCGCCAGCGCATAGGCGATCACCGTTTGGCCGCCGATCTGCGCCACCAGCGCCAGCGCCAGCAGCGGCAGCCAGCCGGCGTGCTGCGCAGGCCAGAAGCCGCCCGGCGCTACCAGCGCAAACGGCAGCAGCGCCAGTCCGGTAATGGTCGTGCTCCAGGCCATCAGGCGCGCGGTGGAATACTGGCTGCGCGCCTCCTTGATCACCAGCTGGTAGGCTGCATAGAACACGGCGCTGCCCAGCCCTAGCGTGTCACCCAGCAGCTTATCGCTGCCGCCGTGCCCGCCCGCCGCCGCATTCGGTCCCACGAGCATCACCGCGCCGACCAGCGCGACCACCATGCCGACGACGAAGACGCGCGCAAAGCGCATGCGATGGGCGAACCACATCCATAGCGCGATGAAGATCGGCGCGAAGTTCGACAGCAGCGTGGCGTTCGCCACGGTGGTGTAATGCAGCGACAGGTGCCACACGCCCATGTCGCCGGCGAAGTACATGCCGGCCAGGACCAGCGCCATGCTGAAGTCGGTGCGCTTGCCGCCCTTTTCATCCTGAGTGCGCACGGCGCAAGCCCATGCCCACAGGGCCGGTGCGGCCAGCGCCATGCGCCAGAACGCCGACGCCAAGGGATTGACGTCCGACAAGCGCATGAAAATGCCGGCGAAACCGATCGCGACGCCGCCCAGCAGAAGTGCGGCGAAGGCGAAGACGGGAAAGGGCTGACGGGAAGAGGTGTCCATGCAGGCGGTCAAGCGCAGTTGCAAAGACGCAGAGTGTACTGAGGTTTTGATTTCCACGCTTTACGCGCGGCGCAACAGCGATATTCGAGCCCGTGCGGCGCACCAGCGCCACATGGGCCCGGGCTCAAGCCAGCAGCAGCGCGATCTGCGCCTGCGCATTCTCCGAAGGGTTTTGCCTGAAGCCGCTCTTGGCGAAGCGATGCCAGCGCCCCAGCACCAGGCTGGCGATCATGTTGGCGCGCGCGGCGACTTCGCCTTCCTGCGCCGCGCCCTGTGTGACGGCGATGCGCAGCGCCTGCTTCAGCGCCAGCTCGACGCGCTCGATGAACTGGTTCATGCGCAGCTGCAGGCGTTCGTCCTCGTTGACCAGCGCGTCGCCGATCAGCACCCGGGTCATGCCGGGATTGCGTTCGGCGAAATTGAGCAGCATGCCGGCAATCGCCTGCACCTGCGCCAGGCCGTTTTCCTGCTGCTCGCTGATCTGGTTGATCAAGCTAAACACGGTGGATTCAATGAATTCGATCAGGCCTTCGAACATCTGCGCCTTGCTGGCGAAGTGTCGGTACAGCGCCGCCTCCGATACTTCGAGTTTGGCGGCCAGCGCCGCGGTGGTGATTTTTTCTCCCTTGGGATGCTCCAGCATTGCTGCCAGTGCCTGAAGAATCTGGAGCTTGCGTTCGCCCGGTTTTGTGGTTGCCATGATGTTCAGGTGATGTGATTAACGCAGTCGATGCAATTGGGTCGGCAGTTCCGTGACCGATTGTACTTTGACATCGACGTAATTGGGCCGCTTGGTAAATGCCGGCAGCGGACGGTTGCCCGCCAGCTGACGCAGGTTGGGACTGGTTGCCAGGTACTGCGTGATCCAGACAGTGCGCATGCCGATCGCCTTGGCGGCCTTGAGCGCGTCGACACTATCCTCCACCAATACACAACGGCTAGGAGCGACGCGTTCTTTAGCCACCAGCTTGCGCAGCAGGTGCCGAGACGGCTTCGGGCGCAGCTGCCGATGCACGCGCATCGCCTCGATCGGAATGTGCTTGGCGAAATGCCGGTGCAGCCCGAGGTGGCGCATCACGTCGTGCGAATAGCGGCGCGGCGCATTGGTCAGCAGGATCTTGCGCCCGGGGAGGCGTCTGAGCAACTGGCCGAGGCCGCGCTCGGCGCGGATCATGGAAGTCAGGTCATCGAAGCGGTGCGCCTCGCGCAGGAAGTCCTCCATCTTCACCTGGTGATGCCTGACCATGCCCAGCAAGGTCGCGCCGTAACGCTTCCAGTACGCCAGGCGCGCGGCATTGACGGTGTCAGGATCGGCTGGGGTGTCGCCGTCGCCGAGCACCTTCGCGATGAAGGCGTTCATGTTCGCATTAATGGCCGGGAAAATCGCATGCGATGCGTCATGCAGCGTGTTATCGAGGTCGAACAACCAAATCGGCTTGGGCATCTGCTAGAGTTGTTGCGGGCCTAAAGTAGACCCATGGGGAGCGCATGAACATCAGAATTATTTTTTTGCTAAGCGCATTCGCCGCATTTCTTCTTCCGTTCGCCTATGGCGAGAATAATCCAGCCCCTGCCGCCGCACAAGTCACGGCAGCTCCACGCCGCGGCGCGCTGTACCGGGTGCGGCATCAAGGCCACACCGCCTATCTGTTCGGCACCATCCATGTCGGCCTGCCCGCCTTCTATCCGCTCGACGACCAAGTCACGCAGGCGCTGTCGCACGCAACCAATCTGGTGCTGGAACTGGACGTGCGCCAAAGCGAGCCGTTTCAGGCGGCACTGCGAAAGCACGGCCGGTATGCCGAGGGCGACTCGCTGGAGCGCCATCTGTCGCCGGACGGTCTTGCGCATTTGCGGCGCACGCTGCAACAACTGGGCATGCCGTTCGAACAGGTGACGACGCTGAAACCGTGGCTAGTGACGAATCTGTTGATGGGGCTGGACCTGGAACGTCAGGGTTATCAGCGCCAGCACGGCATCGAGTTCTTTTTGCTCGCGCAGGCGCGAACCAAGGAAGTGCAGGAGCTGGAGTCGGCCGAATATCAAATGTCCCTGTTCGACGGCATGAGCGACGCCGATCAGGAGCAGTACCTGCGCGAGAATCTGGCCGATTGGGAAGAAGGCGAATTGCAGAGGAAGGCGCACGCGCTCATCGATGCCTGGGCCAGCGCCGACAGCGACGCGCAGGAGCAGCTGTTGCGCGCCTCGCTGGCGGAGAAAACCCTGTCGGCCGACTTCACGCACCGCGTCCTGCTCGACAAGCGCAATCCGGAGATGGCCGACAAGATCGGCGCGCTGCTGAAAACCGACGAGACGTCCTTTGTCGCCATCGGCCTGCTGCACCTGCTGGGGGAAAACGGCGTACCGGCGCTGCTGCGCCGGAGTGGCTACGAAGTGGAAAAGCTGTATTGAAGTCCCGCCCGCCGCAAAAAGAGTTTGGGGCGCGCGGGAATGTCGCGTTCAGTGCGAGCGGATCATGGTGCCGAATGCCTGTTCGGTCAGCACTTCCAGCAGCAGCGAATGCTCGATGCGGCCGTCGATGATGTGCACGGTATTGACGCCCGATTTGGCCGCGTCCAGCGCCGACGAAATCTTCGGCAGCATACCGCCGGAAATCGTGCCGTCGGCGAACATCTCGTCGATCTCGCGCGCCGACAGGTCGGTCAGCAGATTGCCCTGCTTGTCCTGCACGCCGGCGATATTGGTCATCATGATCAGTTTTTCGGCGCGCAGGATTTCCGCGATCTTGCCGGCCACTAGGTCGGCATTGATGTTGTACGCCTGGCCATCCTCGCCGAAACCGATCGGCGAAATGATCGGGATGAAGGCATCGTCCTGCAGCGCCTTGACCACGGCCGGGTTGATCGCCTCGATCTCGCCGACGAAGCCGATGTCCAAGAACTGACCCGGATTTTCCTTGTCCGGCATTTTCATCTTGCGTGCACGGATCAGGCCGCCGTCCTTGCCGGTCAAGCCGACCGCCTGGCCACCGTAGTGGTTAATGAGCATCACGATATCCTGCTGCACTTCGCCGCCCAGCACCCACTCCACCACTTCCATGGTTTCTTCGTCGGTGATGCGCATGCCCTGCACGAAGGTGCCCTGCTTGCCGAGGCGCTTCAATGCATTATCGATCTGCGGGCCGCCGCCGTGCACCACGACCGGGTTCATGCCGACCAGCTTGAGCAGGATGACGTCGCGCGCAAAGCTGTGCTTCAGGCGCTCCTCCGTCATGGCATTGCCGCCGTATTTGACGACAATCGTCTTGCCGTGGAACTTGCGGATATAAGGCAGTGCCTCGGCCAGGATTTGTGCCTTGATCTGTGGAGCAACCGCACTCAGATCGGCGGCGGGATCGGTTAAGTCGGTCATGGTAGGGCCTATCGTCAACATTTCGTTGGACGCGATTTTACAGGGAAAGCGCATCCGAAGCGCGTTTGTGTGCCACGGCATTTCTTGTATTTCGACGATTGTTAGTCTAGTCTTTTGCGCAAATGACAATCTCTTCGGACCTCCATCGCGAACTCGAATCCCTGCGCCCGGCGCTGGTGCGCTTTGCCGTCCTGCAGCTGCGTAATGACAGTCTGGCGGAGGATGTGGTGCAGGATGCGCTGATGGCGGTATTGGAAAAGCCGGAGCGCTTCGCCGGCCAGTCCTCGCTGCGCACCTACGTCACCGGCATCCTCAAGCACAAGATCATCGACGCGCTGCGCAGCACGCGGCGCGAAGTTCGCATCGAAGCCGAGGATGGGCAGTCCGACGCCGACGTGATCGATGCACTGTTCAAGCCGGATGGACATACAGTCAACACGCCGCACCGCTGGGGCGACCCGGATGCGACGCTGGAACAGAAGGACTTCTTCCGTGTCCTGGAACTTTGCCTGGAAAAGCTGCCTCCCAAGAATGCCCGCATTTTCATGATGCGGGAGTGGCTGGAACTCGATACCGATGAAATCTGTAAGGAATTGGGCATTTCCACGTCTAATGCGTGGGTCATGCTGTATCGCGCCCGCGTTCAACTGCGCGAATGCCTGGACCTGAAATGGTTCGGCAACCGGGCCCGCCAAGACCACTAGGAAAACCGTTCAATGGCGCTCAAGATCACTTGCAAGGAAGTGCACCGCCTTACCTCTGAAGGCCTGGACCGCGAATTGTCGATGGTCGAACGCACGCGCATGCAGGTCCACCTGCTGATGTGCCACGCCTGCCGCACTTTCACCGACCAGATGCAACTGCTGCGGCACGCCATGCGCCAGCTGCTGCCCCCGTCCGGCGACGACCGGCGGGGCGGCGGACAATAGCAATTCATCAACAACACTTGGCCGGCCCGGCCGAATAAAGCATCCCCGGGATGCGTCAGGCCGGTTCGCAGCGCCGGATTTCCTGCTTGGGAAAGCGCGCCTTGATTCTTTCCAGGACAGCCTTCTTGTCCGCTTCCATGTCCCGCACCTGCAGCGCGACCAGATTGGCGCTGCGCTCCCCGATGCGGGCCGAGCGCACGCCCTTCTGGTTCAAATTGGCAAGATGCGTGCGCGCCGCATCCTCCGTCTTGAACACGCCGAGCGAAATACCCCAACGCAAGCTGGAATTGTCCTGGATGATGAAGAAGTCGTCGACGCCCAGGCCGCGCAGCTCCTCCGCCTTCTTCTCGGCGGACTCCCTGTCGGCCTGCGGAGGAATATAAACGATATGGCTGGTCACTTCCCGCACCGGGCGCTGCTCGATGCGGCTGCCGACGGAAAGTGCCGACAGTTGGGCGGCGACGCGCTTGGCATCCTCGGTATTGAAGTTGCCGATTTCGGTGCACGCGATCATCGCTGGCTTTTTCTTCTCCGGCGGAGGCGGTGCGGGGGTGGCGGGGGTGGCCGTTGCGGCGTTCGCAGCCGGCGCAGGGGCAGCCGGAGCGCCATGTTCTTTCACGGGGGCGGCGACCGGGGCGGGCGCCACCGGTTCTGCCGCCGCAGCCGTTACCGACGATGGCGCGGCAGCGGGTGCTGCCGGAGCAGACGATGCAGGACTAGACGCGGAACTGGGGGCGGAACTGGGTGCCGAAACGAGCTTGATCTTTTCGGGATTGAGCTGATTGCCCAGGCGCGCCGGCTCGCGGCCGCTCGGCAGCCACCAGTCGAGATACCCGCGCTGGTAGGAAAACAAGGCGGCATTGGCAAGCACCAATAGCCAGAAAAAGAATTTCAGCATGATGTGTTGTGTCGGGCAGTGCTGATTGCGACATGATGCAAGCCGATCAGCACAAGATTGTCGACCTTCTGGTGGGGTGCCGGCAAATGCGGCGCGATCAGGGCGGCGGCGCCGCCGGAAAGAATGCATTGCACCGCGCCGCCGCTGCGCTGCGCATGTGCGGCCAGCGCCCGCTCGATGGCACCGGCTTGCGCGGCGATGCAGCCGCTGACGATGGCCGCATCGGTGTTGTCCGCAAACGGGTCGCCAATATCGAGATCTTGCGCCACCTGGGGCAGTTGCGCGGTATTCTTGGCCAGCGAACTAGCCATCAGGCCGAGCCCGGGCAGGATCATGCCGCCGATGAAAACGCCATCCGCCGCAATGGCGTCAATCGTGGTCGCCGTGCCGCAGGTGGCGACGATCAACGCCTGATCCGGAAACAAGGCATGCGCGCCGATGGCCGACGCGAAACGATCGCAGCCGAGCTGGGTCGGATTGCGGTAATTGTTGCGCACGCCGCCCAAGGTCGCTGCAGAACAAAACCATTCCAGCGGCACCGGCTGCATGCCGAGCGCGCGCAGCAGCACCTGTTCCAGCGCGTCGCGCATGGCTTGTCCGGCCACGTTCGAAATCAGTACCCGCACGATATCCTGCCCGCGCCATGCATCGGCCAGCTGCAGCAGCTGGGCATGTTCGACCATGCCGCTAGCCGCCCAGCGCCCCAGTTCTCCCGGCTCGCGCGCGCCGCTCGGGACCAAGGCCCATTTCACGCGGGTATTGCCGGCGTCTATCAGTAGCAGCATTCCATTTACCTTTCCGACGGCCTCAGTGATACGTCGCCAGCCATGATGGCGATACGTCCCGCCGCGCCATCCAGCAAGAAGCGTCCAATGGCGTCGACGCCGACAGCAATTCCTTCATGCAAGGTTTTGCCGTGATCGATGATGGTGACCGACTTGCCGGCATACGCGTGCAAATTGTTCCAGCGCGTCACGAAGGCGGCCAGGCCTTCCTGCCCGAATTGTTCCATCGCTTCGGCCAAGCGGTTCAACAGGGTCGCCATCAGCATGTCCTGATCCAGGTCCGCCAGCCAGGGAATGTTGGCAACCGGACGATCGATGCGCGCGATCAACTCCTCGTTGAGCGCCATGTTGATCCCGATGCCGATCACCGCCCAGCTTTGATCGGGCCGCGCTGCGGCGGCGCTTTCGATGAGGATGCCGGCCAGCTTTTTCCCTTCGTACAGCACGTCGTTCGGCCACTTCAGCCGGACATTCACGTTGAACATGTCGAGCGTTTCCGCAAGCGCCACACCGACGGCCAGCGGCAACCCGACCAGCGCCTGCAACGGTGCGTCGAATTTCCATGCCAGCGAAAAGGTCAGCGACTTGCCGGGTGTCGACAGCCAGCTGCGTCCGGCGCGCCCGCGCCCGGCCGTCTGGGTGCGCGCGACCAGCAAGGCGGGCGTTGCCAGAGTCGGCAACGCGGCAAGCAGGTCGGCATTGGTGGAGCCGGTTTCGTCCACCACCTTCACTGCCACCTGCCGGGCGGCCGGGTGGCAGAAACTGGAAATGCGTTCGGGGGAAAGTTTCATGGCGTGATTGTAACGGGATGACTGTGGGTCGTCATTTTCTTGAGCAGGCTGCATTACCTCCGGCAAAGGATGACGACAGGATAATTCTCCCTTAAACTCGCAGCATGCCAAATCAACAACCGCCCGCCCTATCCATTGAACCAGGCACGCATCTGGCGGTACGCGCCGTCGGCAGTTGGCAAGTCAACGCGCTGGCGCAATCCGGCGTCATGAAAAGCATTCAGGCAACGCTGCGCAAATTGCCGCAGGGCCGGTTAATTGCCTGGGATTTGTCGCAGATCGCCTCGCTTGACCATATCGGTGCCCAGCTGCTCTGGAATGCGTGGGGCAAGGCGCGCCCGCAGCAACTCGTGCTGGCTGACGAGCACGCGGACATTTTCAACCGCATCGAGCGCAGCGCGCCGCTTCAGCTTCCCCCAGCCGATCGCGGGCATTTGGGCGCGCGCCTCCACCGCTGGCTACACAATCTGGCCGGCCACGCCTATTATTTCGTCGGCCTGATCGGCCAGCTGACCATCGACATGGGCAGCTTCCTGCTGCATCCCTTGCGCGGGCCATGGAAGGAAATTTCCGCCAACGTGTTCCATATCGGCTACCGCGCGCTCGGCATTACCGCGCTGGTGGCGTTCCTGATCGGCGTGGTGCTGTCCTTCCTGTCGGCGCAGCAGCTGCATACCTTCGGCGCGGACGTCTACCTGGTCAACATCCTGGGCATGAGCATCATCCGCGAACTGGGGCCGATGCTGGCCGCCATCCTGGTCGCCGGCCGCTCCGGCTCGTCCATCACGGCCCAGCTGGGCGTCATGCGCGTGACCGAGGAACTCGATGCGATGCTGGTGATGGGCATGCCGCACGGTTATCGCCTGATCCTGCCGCGCGTGCTGGCGCTGGCGATCTCGATGCCGCTGTTGGTGATCTGGACCGATGCGATTGCACTGGCCGGCGGCATGACCGCCGCCAAGGTGGAGCTCGGCCTGTCGCCGAGCTACTTTCTGCAGCGCCTGCCGTCCGTGGTGCCCCTGTTGAACTACTGGATCGGCCTTGGCAAAGGCATCGTGTTCGGCATGCTGATCGCACTGGTGGCCTGCCACTTCGGGCTGCGCGTCAAGCCCAATACCGAAAGCCTGGGCCAAGGCACCACGCTGTCGGTCGTCACCGCCATTACCGCAGTGATCCTGGCCGATGCAGTGTTCGCGATCCTGTTCAAGGGCGTGGGGTTCCGCTGATGCCGCCACCCATCATCCAGATCCGGAACCTATCGACCCGCTTCGGGCAGTTCGTGGTCCACCAGGATCTGAATCTCGAAGTGCGCAAAGGCGAAATCCTGTCGCTGGTGGGCGGCTCCGGCTCCGGCAAGACCACGCTGCTGCGGCAGATGCTGGGGCTGGAGCAGCCGGCGCACGGCACGGTACAGGTATTCGGCGAAGACATCCACCGCGCCTCGGCCGCGCACCTGCAGGCGCTGCGCAACCGCTGGGGCATGCTGTTCCAGCACGGCGCGCTGTTTTCCGCCCTCACCGCGTTCGACAATGTCGCCCAGCCGATGCGCGAATTGCGCGCGTTGCCGGAAGACTTGATCCGTGACGCGGTCCTGCTCAAGCTCGACATGGTCGGCATCAGCCCGCGCGATGCGCTGAAAATGCCGGCCGACCTGTCCGGCGGCATGGTCAAGCGCGTGGCGCTGGCACGCGCCCTGGCGCTGGAACCCGAGCTGCTGTTCCTGGACGAGCCGACCGCTGGGCTGGACCCGGACCTGTCGGACAGTTTCGTCAACCTGATTCGCGCGCTGCACCGCGAACTGCATTTGACGGTGGTAATGGTCACGCACGACCTCGACACGCTGTTCGAGCTGTCGACGCGCGTGGCCGTGCTGGCGGAAAAGCATGTGATCGCCAACGGCACGCCGGAAGAAGTGATCGCAATGCCGCATCCGTTCGTCAAGGAATTCTTCCTTGGGGAACGCGGCCGGCGCGCGCTGGACGTCTTACGCAACAAGAAAATGGACATGGATCATGGAAAATAAGTCGCATGCCGTCGTTGCCGGCATTTTCACGCTGGCCCTGCTGGCCGCCGCAGTCCTGATCGGCATGTGGCTCAACCGCGACCGCGTGCAATGGGTGCCGTACCAGATCGCGACCAAGCAGTCGATTCCCGGCCTCAACCCGCAGGCCAACGTGCGTTATCGCGGGCTGGACGTCGGCAAGGTGGAAGACATCTCGTTCGATCCGCAAGTACCGGGGCAGATCCTGGTGCGCATCAACGTGCGGCCGGATACGCCGGTGACGCACTCGACCTTTGCCTCGCTCGGCTACCAGGGCGTCACCGGCATCGCCTACGTCCAGCTCGATGACGACGGCAGCAATCCCGCCAGGCTGCAAAGCAGCAAGGAACACATGGCGCGCATCGACATGCGGCCCAGCCTGTTCGACCAGTTGCAAACGCGCGGGCTGGCTATCCTGCAGCAGGCGCACGAAGTGACGCGTCGCCTCAACGATATGCTCGCCCCCGCCAACCAGCAAGCCATCCTGAATGCCTTCGACAAGGCGGGCAAGGCGGCCTCTGCGATGGAAGCCATTCCGCGGCAACTGCAGCCGACCCTGGAAAAACTGCCGGCCCTGACGGCGCAGGCGCAGCAAACCCTGCGCTCCGTAGACACCCTCGCACAAAATACCAGCACACTCACCGTCAGCCTCGACAAGATGTCGCGCAACCTGCAGGCGTCCGACGGCGCGCTGGCGCAACTGGGCAATGCGGCCGAACAGATGGGCAGCATGGCAAGCAAGCTCGAGTACGAAACGCTGCCGCTGGCCAGCGACATGCGTTCATCGCTGCGCGCGCTCAACCGCACGCTCGACAACCTGAACGAACGCCCGCAAAGCGTGTTGTTCGGCATGCCGCGCGTTGCGCCCGGCCCCGGCGAGCCCGGTTTTGGCGCATTGTCCAGATAAGGGAACAACAGATGAAAAAAACAATCCAGATGATTCCTGCGCTGGGTGCGGCATGCGTGTTGCTTGCCGGCTGCGCGATTCAGCGGCCGGAATCGGCGACGCTCTATGACCTTGGTCCGGCGCGGCCGATGGCCGTAGCAACAGCCCTGCCGACGAGCTTGCCGGCAATAAGCATGGCGGATGTGGCGGCGCCGGGCTGGCTCGACCGGCCGCTGATGTTTTACCGGCTGGATTACCAGAATGACCAGCAGCCGCGCACGTATGCGCAAAGCCGGTGGTTGACGCCGCCGACGCAGATGCTCACGCAGCGCGTAAAAATGCGCATCGCGCAAGCCGGCGGCGTGGTCTTGCCGGCGTCCGACGGGGCGGCCAACATGCCGTTGCTGCGCATCGAAGCGGACGATTTCATGCAAGTCTTCGATGCGCCGGGGCATAGCGTCGGCCGCGTGGCATTGCGAGCTTCGCTGTTCAAGGGGCGAGTCCTGGTGGCGCAGCGTTCCTTCAGCAGCCAGGTGCCAGCGTCGCAGGCCGATGCCGGCGGCGGCGCCCGGGCCCTGGCGGCGGCGAGCGATGCGGCGATTGCCGAGCTGATGCAATGGCTGGCCGCGCTGCCGCAGAAATAGAGGGTGCGCCATGGGGCGCTCTGCAGGCGCAGCATGAATCTACGATAATCGAACCATGCCTCTGAACAAGGAAAGTCCGCCAACGACTGGTGCAGAACCGGAAACCGCGCCGCACGTATCGACCTTCGCGCGCGTCGGCCTGGTGATGTACAGTTTCCTTATCGTATATGCCAGCCTGTACCCGTTCTATAACTGGCGCGACATCGGCCTGCCGTTCTGGGCCTTCCTGCTGCAGCCGCTGCCGCATTACTGGACGGGGTTCGATGTCATCACGAATATCATCGGCTACCTGCCGTTCGGCATGCTGGTCGTATTTGCATTACATCCGCACCTGCGCGGCCTTGCGGCAGCCCTGCTGGCCATGGCGTGCGGCGCGCTCCTGTCGGGAACGATGGAAGGGGTGCAAACCTACCTGCCCAACCGGGTGTCGTCGAACCTGGATTTCATCACCAATATTTCCGGCACCTGCATCGGCGCCATCGCCGGCGCGCGCCTGAGCGGCATCTTCCTTGAACAGAGCCGCCTGCTGCGGCTGCGCCAGCGCTGGTTCGTGGACGATGCGGGGCGCGGCCTGATCGTGATCGGGCTGTGGCCGCTGGCGCAGATTTATCCGCAAAGCTATCTGTTCGGGCACGGGCAATTCATGCCGCTCCTGTCCGAATGGCTTTCACACCTGCTGGAAACACCGGTCGACCTGGTCACGCTGCTGCGCCGTGACATGGAATTCAGCGTGCAGGAGTACTGGCTCTCCGAAACCATCATTACCGCCTGTGGCCTGGCCGGTGCGCTGCTGACCGCTTCCTGCCTGCTGCGCAAGCAGGCGCCGCGCACGGTATTGCTGCTGCTGTTGCTGGCGGCGACGCTGGCAGCCAAGGCCTTGGCCAGCGGTCTGTTCTTTGCGCCGGAAAACGCCTTTGCCTGGCTCACGCCCGGCGCCAAGGGCGGCTTGCTGGTCGGGGCGATGATGGCGTCCGGCCTCATCTTCGCCCCGCCTACCATGCAGCGCCGCCTGGCCGTGGTCAGCCTGCTGGCCAGCTTCATCGCGGTCAACCTGGTACCGACCAATCCTTATTTCGTTGCGACGCTGCAGGCGTGGATACAAGGGAAATTCCTGAACTTCAACGGCGCCGCGCATTTCCTCTCGCTGTTCTGGCAATTTTTCGCACTGTGGTTTCTTTTGCATCCGGCACATCGCCTGAAGCAAAAATAACGCGGGTGTATCATGTCGCCTTTGAGTAATACCACCGATCATGAGCGACAAGCCGTACTATCAGCACCACGTCTTTTTCTGCCTCAACCAGCGCGAAGAAGGGCGTCCCTGCTGCGCCGACAAGGGCGCGCACGCAGCCCAGGAGCACGCGAAAAAGCGCATCAAGGAGTTGCACCTGAACGGCCAGGGCAAGGTTCGCATCAACAAGGCCGGCTGCCTGGACCGCTGCGAAGAAGGCCCGGTGCTGGTGGTTTATCCGGAAGGCACCTGGTACACCTACGTCGACACGCATGACATCGACGAAATCATCGACGAACACCTGGTCGGCGGCAAGGTCGTCGAGCGCTTGAAAATCTGATAATGAACGCCCATACCCAACGCTTCACCCTCACCGGTGCGGCAGGCGCGCTCGAGTGCGCGCTCGACCTGCCGCATGGCGCGCCGCGCGGCATCGCGCTGGTCGCACATCCGCATCCGCTGTACGGCGGCACCATGGACAACAAGGTGGCGCAGACGCTGGCGCGTGCTTTCGTTGCGCTCGGCTATGCCGCCGTGCGCATGAATTTCCGCGGTGTCGGCAAATCCGAGGGCGAACACGACGCCGGCCGCGGCGAAACCGACGACATGGCACTGCTGCTTGCGCATATGCGGCAGCAATATCCCGGCTTGCCGGTAGCGCTGTCCGGTTTCTCTTTTGGCACGGTGGTGCAAGCACAATTGCAACAACGCCTCACGGCGCAGGGCACCCCGGCCGAACGCCTGGTGTTGGTCGGCACGGCCGCCGGCAAGTGGACCATCCCGGAAGTTCCCGCCAACACCATCCTGATCCACGGCGAGCAGGACGAGACGATTCCGTTGTCAGATGTGCTCGACTGGGCGCGTCCGCAAGACTTGCCGGTCATCGTGATTCCGGGTGCCGATCATTTTTTTCACCGCAAGTTGCAACATATAAAGAATTTCGTGGTCGAAATGTGGCACCGCTGACCGCTGGTTCAAAAACCGTTGCAATTGGCTGCAATCAACGGCTGGTTTTTCAACCGGCGCAAGCAGCGGCGCTATAATTTCTTTCGAGCTTGTTTCTTCGTGTCATCCGCCGGACTCCGAGCGGAATTCATTTGTTATATCCATGAAAAAAATATTTGTGGCCTTTGCCGCCTCCGTTCTCTCGTTGTCCTGCGCCTTTGCGCAATCCGTTCCGGCGCCCACCATCGACGCCAAGTCATGGCTGCTGCTCGACGCCACCAGCGGCCAGGTGCTGGCCTCGCACGAGCCGGACATGCGCATCGAGCCCGCCTCGCTGGCCAAGCTGATGACGGCCTACCTCGCATCGGCCGCCATCAAGGAAAAGCGCCTCGATGCCAACCAGATGGTGAACGTCTCGGTGCGCGCATGGAAAGTCGACAAGAGCAGCTCGAAAATGTTTATCGATCCGGCCACGCCGGTGAAGGTCAACGACTTGCTGTATGGCCTGATCATCCAGTCCGGCAACGACTCGGCGGTGGCGCTGGCCGAAGCGGTGGCCGGCACCGAAGATGCGTTTGCCGCCCTGATGAACCGCGAAGCCGAGCGCATGGGCATGAAGTCGACCCACTTCGTCAATGCGCACGGCTTGCCCGATCCCGGCAATTATTCGACCGCGCGCGACCTGGCGACGCTGGCCACGCACGTGGTCTACGATCATCCGGAAGACTACAAGATCTACTCGATCAAGGAATACACCTATAACAACATCAAGCAGCAGAACCGCAATCGCCTGCTGTGGCTGGACCCGACGGTCGACGGCCTGAAAACCGGCCACACCTCCAGCGCCGGCTATTGCCTGATCTCGACTGCGCACCGCCCGAACGGCAACAGCGACCGCCGCCTGATCTCCGTGGTGATCGGCACGCCGTCCGACCAGGTGCGTACGCAGGAAAGCCAGAAGCTGTTGAACTGGGGATTCCAGAACTTCGACACCGTCAAGCTGTATGCGAAGGGCCAGGCGGTCGACACGCCGCGCGTCTGGAAAGGTTCGCAAAACAACGTGAAAATCGGCTTTACGCATGACGTCTATGTGACCGTGCCGAAGGGTGTTGCGGACAAGATGAAGCCGGTGCTGGAACGCAAGGACCCGCTGATTGCGCCGATCAACCAGAACAGCAAGGTCGGCACGCTGAAGGTCGTCGTCGACGGCAAGCAGCAAAGCGAACTGCCTGTCGTCGCGCTCGAACAGGTGAACCAGGCCAGCATCTTCGGCCGCGCCTGGGACTCGGTGCGCATGATGATGAAGTAATCGGCCGGCGCGGGCACGACTGCCCGCCCTGCCCCGTCCGGTTCCAACGAACGCGGCGGACATGGCGAAGAACGATCAGTAACGCTTCTTCCTGCCGTGCCCGCCGCGTTCGGCATTCTGGAACCGCCACTTTCCTTGTTCAGGAATCGACATGCAAGATCCCCTCGTCTACCTCAACGGCGTATTCGCTCCCTTGTCCGAAGCGAAGATCCCGGTGCTCGACCGCGGCTTCATTTTCGGCGACGGGGTCTATGAAGTGATTCCGATGTACGCAGGCAAGCTGTTTCGCGCCAGGCAGCATATGGCGCGCCTGTTCCGCAGCCTGGCGGCCGTCAGCATTGCAAACCCGCACAGCGAACAGGAATGGATGGCGTTGATCGCGCGCGTGACGAGCGCCTACACGGCCGATTATGCGGTCAGCGACCAGCTGGTCTACATGCAAGTGACGCGCGGCGTGGCGCGGCGCGCCCATGCCTTCCCGAAGGATGCGGAACCGACCGTCTTCATCATGACCAATGCGTTCACACCGCCGGCGGCCGAGGTGTGCGACAACGGCGTCGCCTGCATCACGGTGGAAGACCAACGCTGGCTGCGCTGCGACATCAAATCGATCTCGCTGCTCGGCAATGTGCTAGCCGCGCAGCAGGCCGCCGAGCAAGGCGCGACCGAAGCGATTCAGTTCCGCGACGGCTTCCTGACCGAGGGCGCGTCCTCCAATGTGTGGGTCGTCAAGGATGGAAAACTGATGGGCCCGCCGACGAATGCGCTGATCCTGGAGGGCATTCGCTATGGATTGATCGCAGAATTATGTGCCGCATGCAACATCCCTTTCGAAGCGCGCCGAATTGCCCGCAACGACGTCTTCGCCGCAGACGAGGTATTGCTGTCATCGGCCGGCAGGGAAGTCCTGCCGGTGGTCGCGCTGGACGGCCAGCCTGTTGGCAATGGCAAGCCCGGCCCGGTATTCCGGCGGCTCCATGCGGCATACCAGGATGCCAAGAGGGCGTAAAATAGACGTCTTTCTGACCGGCTGGCGCCGCCGCGCCGTCCGCGTCGAGCACCTCTTTCGAACGGCCGTTCCCGCTTACATCCGAGCCGCCGCAGCGAGCACATCATGACTCAGACACCCGACACCCTCATCGAATATCCGAGCGACTTCCCGATCAAGATCATGGGCATCATGCAGGACGCCTTTGCGCAGACGATGGTGGAAGTCGTGACGCGGCACGACCCGACCTTCCACGCCGGCAAAATGGAAATGCGCCCGTCGTCCAAGGGCACCTACCTGTCGCTGACCGTCACCGTGCGCGCCATCAGCCGCGAGCAGCTCGACAACCTGTACCGCGAGCTGACCTCGCACCCGATGGTGAAAGTCGTACTGTAATTCAGGGCGGACCGAGTTTCGCCGCCTCGTCGAACAGCCACTGGCGAAACGCCCGCACCTGCGGCTTTTGCAGCGCGTCCGGCGGGCAGACCACATAGTAGGAATGCGGGCACTGGATCGCGGTATCAAACAGCCGCACCAGTTCGCCGGAGGCCAGTTCCGTCATCGCGATCGCATGGCGCGCCAGCGCAATGCCATGCCCCTCGGCCGCCGCGCGCACCAGCATCGACGAATCCTGGAACACCAGCCCTCCGGTAGGCTCCGGCAAATCCAGCCCTGCGGCATGGAACCAGGGCGTCCAAGGCTCGCCCTCGCAGCGCAGCAGCATGCCGCGCGCCAGCGTGGCAGGCGATTTCGGCAGCTTGCCGTCGTTAAAGCGCGGACTGGCCACCGGATAGTAGTAATCGTCCATCAGCTTTTCGCTGGCCAGCCCCGCATAATGGCCTTTTCCGAAACGAATGCCGACGTCGACCGATTCGCGCACGAAGTCGGTGAGATGGTTGCTCGACTGGAGCATCACTTCCAACTCGGGATGCTGCTCGATGAATCGGCCCAGGCGCGGCGACAGCCAGCGCCCGGCGAACGACGGCAGCGCGGTGATGGTCAGCCGCTGCTGCTTGCCATCCGCCCTGAGAGCCTCGGCTGCAGCCGCGATATCGCCGAGCGCACGGCGCAGCGTCGCGGCGAAGCGCTCGCCTTCCGGCGTGATCGCGATGCGCTTGCCGTGCCGCGCAAACAGCGCCACGCCCAGCTCCTCTTCCAGCGCACGCACCTGGTGGCTAATCGCGCCATGGGTGACGTGGATTTCCTCGGCCGCACGCGAAAAATTTTCGTGGCGCGCCGCCGCCTCGAATGCGCGCAATGCAGCCAGATTGGGCAGGCGTCGCAGATCAGCCATTCTATGTGAGCCAAATTAACAAGAGAATCAAAAATATATCGTTTAGATAACGCCAGGGCAAGCACTAGAATGATTTCACAGAACGGGGCTGGCTAGCATTTGCGAGCGCTCTGCAGCATCTGCCCATTCATTTCAGGAGACGACGGTCATGAGAAGCCTTTTCACAAAACCAGCGCTGACGGTATTGCCCGGCCAGGTTGTTTCCGGGATTGCTAGCCGTGTGCAGACACTGCGCGTGCGGCAAGGCCGCCTCTGGATTACCGTCGAAGGCATTTCCCACGATTACTGGCTGTCGGCGGGCGACACATTCACCACGCTTCCCCGAAGACTGACCGTGATCGAGGCGGGACGGGACGAAAGCCGCATCGAGATCGTGTCGTCCGCGCTGGCTGGACATAGTGAAAATGCTGGCCGGCAGGCTGGCGGCGCGCTGGACATCGCGCCGCACCGTGGCCGCGTCGTTCAAGCGGCACGGCACGTGCAAGGGCAGCTGCTGAACCTGACGCCACCCATGCGTCAAATAGACTCTTGTAGATCCATGCAAAAAATTATCCGCAGCCGCGACTTTACCGCCGAGCGCCCCTGGGGCGCGCTCGACATCGCCCGCATGAATGGCATTACCACCCGCCTGCACTGGACGGATACGCCATATCAATGGCATGTCAACGACGGCGAGGAAGTATTCGCCGTTCTGGACGGCACGGTCGATATGCACTTCCGCGAGGCAGGGCTGGAGAAAATTGCGGTGCTGCAGGCCGGTGACGTATTTTTCGCCGGCACCGGCTGCGAGCATGTCGCCCATCCGCGCGGGCCGGCGCGCATCCTTGTGGTCGAAAAGGAAGGCAGCGTCTAGCGTTTCTGCTGCACCTTAAAAATCGGAACCGTCCGCCACCTGACACGAATTTGAACAGTGCTTTTGCGAACTGTTCAAAAATAGAACATGCTCGCCGCCGCCCGCGCGCATGACAACGTCTTTGCCCCCTCGCCCCGCCCATACGCGTGCGCCCGGAAGGCGCGCCAGTCCATGCTTTACGCCCCAAGCGCCGCTGCACAAGACGCCTGGCACAGTGCTTGCGCTATGTATAACGTACTCGCAGCACCATGCCGCGAGACATATACGCCAATAGACTGCACCACACCATTTTGGAGGAAGACATGAATCTTGCAGACATCAGCAAACTCGGTATCAAGAATCCGTTCAAGCAACGCTACGACAACTTCATCGGCGGCAAATTCGTGGCACCGACCGGCGGCCAGTACTTCCAGAACATCAGCCCGGTAATCGGCCAACCCTTCTGCGAGATTGCCCGTTCCACCGCCGAAGACATCGAACTCGCGCTGGACGCGGCCCATGCCGCCAAGGCCGCCTGGGGCAAAACATCCCCGGCCGACCGCGCCCGCGTGCTCAACAAGATCGCCGATCGCATGGAAGCCAATCTGGAACTGCTGGCAACGGCCGAAACGATCGACAACGGCAAGCCGATCCGCGAAACGATGGCTGCCGACATCCCGCTGGCAATCGACCATTTCCGCTACTTCGCCGGCTGCATCCGCGCGCAAGAAGGCAGCGTCGCGCCGATCGACTCGGAAACCTATGCGTATCACTTCCATGAGCCGCTCGGCGTAGTCGGCCAAATCATTCCTTGGAACTTCCCGATCCTGATGGCAGTGTGGAAGCTCGCACCGGCACTGGCTGCAGGCAACTGCGTGGTGCTGAAACCGGCCGAGCAGACCCCGGCCTCGATCATGGTGCTGATGGAGCTGATCGCCGATCTGCTGCCGCCGGGCGTGCTGAACGTCGTGAACGGCTTTGGGCTGGAAGCCGGCAAGCCGCTGGCCTCGAGCAAGCGCATCGCGAAAATCGCGTTTACTGGCGAGACCGGCACTGGCCGCCTGATCATGCAATATGCAGCGCAAAACATTATTCCGGTCACCCTCGAACTGGGCGGCAAGTCGCCCAACATCTTCTTCGAGGATGTGCTGGATGCGGACGACGAATTCTTCGACAAGTGCCTGGAAGGCTTCGCCATGTTCGCATTGAACCAGGGTGAAGTCTGCACCTGCCCGTCGCGCGTGCTGATCCAGGAATCGATCTACGACAAGTTCATGGAACGTGCAGTCAAGCGCGTAGCCGCGATCAAGCAAGGCAGCCCGCTCGACAGCAGCACCATGATCGGCGCACAGGCTTCGCAGGAACAGATGGAAAAGATCCTGTCATACCTGGACATCGGTCGCCAGGAAGGCGCAAAAGTGCTGATCGGCGGCGAGCAGAACCGCCTGTCGGGCGACTTGGCCGGCGGCTACTACGTGAAGCCGACCATTTTCGCCGGCAACAACAAGATGCGCATCTTCCAGGAAGAGATCTTCGGGCCGGTCGTTTCGGTCACCACCTTCAAGGACGAAGCCGATGCGCTGGCCATTGCCAACGACACGCTGTACGGTCTGGGCGCAGGCGTCTGGACCCGCGACGGTTCGCGCGCCTTCCGCATGGGTCGCGGCATCATGGCCGGCCGCGTGTGGACCAACTGCTACCACCTGTATCCGGCGCATGCGGCATTCGGCGGCTACAAGCAGTCGGGTATCGGACGCGAAACCCATAAGATGATGCTTGAACATTACCAGCAAACCAAGAATCTGCTGGTGAGCTACAGCCCGAAAGCGCTCGGCTTCTTCTAAGCGTTCATCAGGCGGCGTGCCTTGCCATAAGCAGGGCACGCCTGTTTTTTTCTGCGTGGGGAGCAAACATGGCACAACTCGTGGTCCAGCGTGTCGTTGCAACCGAAGCCGCACAGGAATTCATCGCGGCATTGCGAGAAAAGCATGGCGAGCTGATGTTTTTCCAGTCGGGTGGATGTTGCGACGGCAGTGCGCCGCTCTGCTATGCGGCAGGCGACTTCAACATCAGTTCGAGCGATGTCTTTCTCGGCAGTGTGCATGGCGTGCCGTTCTACATGGGCGCCGAGCAGTTCGAATACTGGAAGCACACGCAACTCATCATCGACGTGGTTGCCGGAAACGGCGGCATGTTTTCGCTCGACAACGGCACCGGGAAGCGCTTTCTGACGCGCTCCAGACTGTTCACCGATGACGAGAACACCGCGCTGCAGCAGGCCCGATAGGGAAAACAGCATCCACTGGCCATGGCCGCGTTGTATTGTTCCGATTGAATCGTCCCGAATTGGAACAATGGTGCATCAGACGCTCCGTTCGCCGCATAGATCGCGCAAGAACTCCGTTTTTACCTCGGCCGCAGGCAAGCCGCGCGCGAACAGGTGGTGCAGCTTGACGAAGGCTGCCTCGAACGTCATGTCGCCCGCGCCGATCACGCCGGCATCGATCATGCCCGCCCCGGCCGCATAGGCGCCGATCGTCACCCTGCCGTGCAGCGCCTGGCTGCCAGCGACCAGTACCATTCCAGCCGCGTCGGCGCGCGCGAGCATGTCGAGCAGCGCCGGATCACGATCCGGCACATTGCCGGCGCCATAGCATTGCAAGATCACGGCTTCCGGCTTCAGATCCAGCAATGCCTGCACCGCCCGCAGCGGCAAGCCCGGCACGAAGCGCACCGGCAGCACCGTGCTGTTCCCGTACTCCGGCAATTCGAATCGTTCCTGTCCTGGATTCGGCAGCAAGGCGGCATGGTTCAGGCGCACATCGATGCCCGCTTCGCCCAGCCACGGGTAATTGGGGCTGTCGAATGCATCGAGTCGTTCGGCGCTCAACTTGGTGGCGCGATTGCCGCGCAGCAGACGCTGATTGAAATAAAGCGCGACTTCATGGATCGCATCCGACGCGGCCAGCTGCAGCGAGGTGATCAGGTTGTGCGGCGCGTCGGAGCGCGCCACGCTCAATGGAATCTGCGAACCGGTGACGATGACGGGCTTGCGCACGCCTTGCAGCATGTAGGACAGCGCCGCCGTCGTGTAGGCCATGGTGTCGGTGCCGTGCAATACGACAAAGCCGTCGTAATCGTGATAGCGCGCCGCGATGTCGCGCCCGATCTGCTGCCAATCGCGCGGCGTGGCATTGCTGCTGTCGATCGGCGCGGCGTACTGGTGCAGCGTGTAGCGCGGTACTGCATCGTCGTTGCCGTCGAGCAGCCGGGACAGTGCCGCGGCAAAATCGCGCATCGGCGCATAACCCCGCGTGGTTTTTTCCATGCCGACGGTGCCGCCGGTGTAAATCAGGCCGATATGCTTTTGTTTCATCGTGGTTATTCCATCCTGCCGGTTCGACGGTTGCCCCATCTTCCGACGTGCCTGGCCGAAAACGCAAAAGTATGCCACGGTCTACCGTGCCAGATGGAAGCGCCGGCCCCGCCTGCGGCCCCGGGATGGAAAATTCGGCCTCCACGGGCGGCCGCGCCTCCGGCCGCCCGCCGCCAGCCGTGTTACTTCACGACGGCGATTTGCTCACGCTTGCCACCCTTGTAGGTGTATAGCGTCAGGGTGCCATTCTTGATATCGCCCTTGGCGTCGAATGCAATATTGCCGGTCACGCCCTTGTAGTTGATCTTATGCAGTTCGGGCAGGTATTTTGCCGGCTCGGCCGAACCGGCCTTCTTCATCGCCTCGACCATCACCATCACCGCGTCATACACGTATGGCGCGTAGAGCTGGACGTCGATGCCGAATTTCTTCTTGTACGCTGCGCGGAACTCGTCCATGCCCTTCTTCTGCGCTTCTTCCACGCCGCCGGCTTCGGCGCACACGATCTTGCCCGGCTCGCCGATAGCGTCGCCCGCCAGGTTGACCAAGCCTTCGGTGCAGATGCCGTCGCCGCCCATGAACTTGGCGTTCATGCCCAGCGCCTTCATCTGGCGCAGCATCGGGCCGGCCACGGCATCCATGCCGCCAAAGAACACGACGTCCGGATTCTTGGCCTTGATCGAGGTAAGGATGGCGTTGAAGTCGGTCGCCTTGTCGTTGGTGTACTGCTGCGCCACCACTTGCACGCCCTTGGCCTTGGCGCCCTTGATAAATTCCTCGGCAACGCCCTGGCCGTAGGCGGTGCGGTCGTCGATCACGGCAACCTTCTTGGCCTTCATCTGGTCTGCCGCATAGCGACCCAGCGTGCCGCCCAGCTGGCCATCGTTGGCCACCACGCGGAAGGTGGTGTTGAAGCCTTGCTGGGTGTATTTCGGGTTGGTCGCGGACGGGGAAATCTGCGGGATGCCGGCGTCGTGGTAGATCTTGGATGCCGGGATGGTGGTGCCGGAGTTCAGATGGCCGATCACGCCGTTGACATGGGCGTCGACCAGCTTCTGGGCGGCGGCGGTCGCCTGCTTCGGATCAGCCGCATCGTCTTCAGCCAGCAGTTCGAACTTGACCTTCTTGCCGCCGATGGTCACGCCCTTGGCGTTCAGTTCGTCGATCGCCATTCGCGCGCCGTTTTCATTATCCTTGCCCAGGTGGGCGATCGCGCCGGAGATCGGGCCGACATGGCCGATCTTCACTACTTGTTCCTGCGCCAGAGCAGCACCTGCAAAGGCGATGGCACCGGCCAATGGAATTATTTTTGTCGTGAACTGCATGCTGTTATCTCCTAGGTGTGAACAAGAAGTTACTGTAAGAATTCGCCTCTGCAGGACGCTCAACGGGCGTGTCGACATCGAGCCCGTCATGATCCTTTTAGGCGTTGCCGAGCCGGCATCGATGCGAAAAACATTCCGGCCGCCCTGATTGTTAACCTGTCCGGCGAGAACTTGCGCAACTGCTTGAATACGTTTTGATGAATCGCAATTATTGCTAGCACCGCCTTAAGGACTACTATGATCGGCAGCCGTCCGGCACATGGCATAAACTGATCCTACCTGGTGCTAAAATAGCGTCAAACAGCATCACCCTACTATAAATTACCAAACGGGGACCGCCCATGTCATCAGGCGCGAGGAGCGCGGCCCAGGCCGCGCAGCGCGAATTTTGCGTGAACCTGCGCATGCTATGCAGCTATTACCGCTCGGTAGCCGATGTATGCCGCAAGCTCAATCTGAATCGGGCGCAGTTTAACCGCTACCTCAACGGCACCAGCAAGCCGTCGAATCACACGCTGGAACGTATCTGCGATTTCTTCGGCGTCGAACCGTCGGAAATCTACCTGCCGCGCGAGCACTTCCACCAGATCGTGCAGGTGCGCCCCAAACAGCGCGGCGAACGCGCGGTGTACGCCGACCACGTCGCGCGTCTGCAGCGTCAAAGCAACGGTAAGCTCGACAAGTATCTCGGCTACTACTACGAGTACTATTACTCGTTGAGCGCGCCGGAAAAGGTGCTGCGCGGCCTAGTGCACATCTACACGCACGGCGGCGCGATCTATCATGAGCGGCTGGAGCGTTTCCCGCAGCATGCCCCCCCCGATGACACCCGCAAGTGCAAGTACGTCGGCGCCGCCTTCCACCTGAACAACCGCATTTTCATGGTCGATTACGAGGCGCTAAGCGGCAATGAAATTGCCCAAACCATCCTGTTCACGACTTCCCAAAGCAAGGTGGCGCGCCTGTCGGGACTGATGCTCGGCGTATCGTCCGGCAACCAGCGCACCATCGCCTGCACGCGCGTGGTGTTCGAATTCCTTGGCAAGGACATCGACACGCGCGCGGCAATGCGCTTGTGCGGGCTGTTCGACCCGGACGACGGACAAATCGATCTGGCCATCCTGAAGATGATCGACAATTCGGCGCGCCAGGACCAGCCTCACTTCTGCACGATTCCGCTGTAGCGTCGAAGTGTTCCGAACTATACTGCGTCCATGACACCGATCATCATCGACCGCGGCTTCGAGCCGTATGAAATCAGCTTTGCCGCGATGCGCGCCTTCACCGACGCACGCACCGCCGAAACGCCGGACGAACTGTGGATCGTCGAACATCCTGCGGTATTTACCCTCGGGCTGGGAGCCGACCCGTCGCATGTGCTCAACGCGCACGACATCCCGGTCGTGCAGACTGACCGCGGCGGCGAAGTGACTTATCACGGGCCAGGCCAGGTCGTTATCTATTTGCTCATGGATCTGCGCCGGCGCCCGGGTGCGCGCCTGTTCGCGCGCGAATTCGTGAATAAAATCGAACAGTCGGTCATAAACACCTTGCACGCGTATAATCTTGACGGTGAGCGCAAGCCCGGCGCGCCGGGGATTTACATGTGCGACGGCCCCTGGAAAGGCGCGAAAATCGCCGCCCTCGGACTGAAGGTGCGCGGCAACGGCTGTACCTATCACGGCGTGTCGCTGAACGTCGCCATGGACCTGTCGCCGTTCTCGTGGATTAACCCGTGCGGTTACGAAGGCTTGGCGACGGTGGACATGAAAACCGTTGGCGTGCAAGCCCCCTTGCGCGACGTGCAGCAGGCGCTCGCTCACAACCTGACCGATTTACTGACGACCTGAAGCATTCCCTGCCGCTCCGATATCCATCCGAGAACAGCGTCGACGCGCAAGCCGCCGGATTCGGCCTGCGCCGGAATGATCACTGACGAAGCGACCGCACCATGACGACCGACAGCAAGCCCCTGCCCTCTTCCGCACCTTCCGACTACAACCCGAACGAGAAGCAGAAGGGAGCCGGCAAGACGGCTCGCATCCCGATCAAGATCGTGCCGGCCGAAAAACTGCCCAAGCCCGACTGGATTCGCGTGAAGGCTGGCTCGCCATCGACCCGCTTCTACGAAATCAAGGACATCCTGCGCACCAACAAGCTGGTTACGGTGTGCGAGGAAGCGAGCTGTCCGAACATCGGCGAATGCTTCGGCAAGGGCACCGCCACCTTTATGATCATGGGCGACAAGTGCACGCGGCGCTGCCCGTTCTGCGACGTCGGCCACGGCCGCCCCGACCCGCTCGACCCGAACGAGCCGGCTACGCTGGCGAAAACCATCGCCGCCATGAAGCTCAATTACGTGGTGATTACCTCGGTCGACCGCGATGACCTGCGCGACGGCGGCGCCGGGCATTTCGCCGACTGCATTCGCCTGATACGCGAACAGTCGCCCAAGACCCGCATCGAAATTCTCACCCCGGATTTCCGCGGCCGCATGGAACGCGCCCTCGAAGTGCTGAAGGAAGCGCCGCCGGACGTGATGAACCATAACCTGGAAACCGTGCCGCGCCTGTACAAGGAAGCGCGTCCAGGCGCCGACTATGCCTTTTCCCTGAGCCTGCTCAAGCGCTTCAAGGAATTCCATCCGGAAGTCCCGACCAAGTCTGGCCTGATGGTCGGCCTGGGCGAAACCGACGAGGAAATCCTGCAGGTGATGCGCGACCTGCGCGAGCACGGTGTCACCATGCTGACCATCGGCCAGTACCTGATGCCCTCGGGCGACCATTTGCCGGTGCGCCGCTATGTGCATCCGGACACCTTCAAGATGTTCGAGGACGAAGCGTACAAGATGGGCTTTGCGCATGCCGCCGTCGGCGCCATGGTGCGCAGCTCCTACCACGCCGACCTGCAGGCGCACGGCGCCGGCGTATCCTGATCGGGCCTGCGCGGGGACTTCCGGTCCGGCCCCGCGCACGCCTGCTGACGCGAACCGCCATGCGGCTTGATAAAAACTAAACGGCAGGCCGCATGAAGCCGTAAAAATATCGATGCCAGCCTCGCGCCTGCCACTTCGGCGCGACGGGATGGCTTTTCGATTCTGATGTCGATTGCCGGCATCGACTTATCTATCGCTTGTTCCAGCTCGATGACGATGACAAGCTCCTCCTTGCCGAACCGGCTTTCACGCCGGCAGAGGAAGATCATTCCGCGACATGTTTACCAAATGTTACGGCGCCCCGAACACGGGAACCGCCCGCGCGACGATTGGTCGGACTTATCGATGGCAATAGTTACGATGCGTTTAACGCAGCGAGACGTATGATTTCATGGAACCATATCACGCAGTTTGGCGATGTCACCATCACGATGCTTGTCGCATTTGCCATAGCGGCCTGGCTCTATATCGAGGACGAGCGGCGCCTGTCGCTCTGGTGGAGCGGGCTGTTCACGGCAGGGCTGGGCATCGTCGTCATGACCAAAATGGCATTCATTGGCTGGGGCATCGGCATACGCGCCGTCGACTTCACCGGCTTTAGCGGCCATGCGATGCGGGCGACTGCCGTCATCCCGGTGCTGTTTTACCTGATGCTGCAAAAAGCAAGTCCGGCGCTGCGCACGACGGGTGTGCTGGCCGGACTTGCGGGGGCTGCGCTGGTCGGGCTGTCGCGCCTGACGCTGCATGCGCATTCGGTATCGGAAGTGGTTGCCGGCACGGCGTTGGGCGCGGCGGTGAGCATGACCTTTATCTGGATTGCGGCCGAATCACTGCGCCGGCATGTGTTCAATCCGCTGCGCATCGCCC
Source organism: Noviherbaspirillum autotrophicum (assembly GCF_000818395.1). GTDB lineage: Bacteria > Pseudomonadota > Gammaproteobacteria > Burkholderiales > Burkholderiaceae_D > Noviherbaspirillum > Noviherbaspirillum autotrophicum. The sequence goes on from NZ_JWJG01000028.1 coordinate 4,611,159, forward strand.
TGAGCGTGCTGGCGCTGCTTCCCGCTCCCTATGTGCAGCCTGCGCCGACGCAGGAGTGGCTGACCGACGTCTCGCTGTTTTTCTCCGGGCACGACAAGCCGTTCCTGCGCACCGGCTCCGGGGAGTCGCAGCCAGACATGAGCCGGCCGGGTTCATCTACGCGGTCGTAGGGGTTGTTTAACAGGCGTAGCGAGCGCCCCGAAGGGCGTCGAAGAGCTCGCGAACAATGGTACGCCGAGCACCGCAGACGCCTAGCCGGGGTGCACAGTGGCATCCCCTAGGCGGCCAGCGCCTTTTCCAGCAGCTGGTGCAACTCGGCGAATTCCGGTTCGCCGACATAGCGCTTGATGATCTTGCCGTTCTTGTCGATGATGTAGGTGGTCGGCGTCAGTTTCACATCACCGAAGGATTTCGCCAGGTCTCCCTGCGTGTCGAGCGCGACCTTGAACGGCAGGTTGCGGCTCTGCGCGTAATTGAGCACGTAATTGGGCGGGTCGTAGCTCATCGCGACCGCAACGAAATCCAGGCCCTTGTCCTTGTACTTGTTATACGTCTGCACCATCTGCGGCATTTCATGCACGCAGGTAGTACAGCTGGTAGCCCAGAAATTGACCATCACGACCTTGCCGCGCAGGGTTTGCATCGGCACTTTTTCGCCGCTCAGGCTGGTGAAGGTCACGTCCGGCGCCGCTTTTTGGGATGACATCGACAGGTAGCCCACTGTCGCGACAGCAACCACGGCAATGGCGCCCACCGCCTTGATCCAGGTGCGCTGGCGAGAATTGGTAGTTTCAGCTTGCATGACGCCTCGGCATAGTGATGTTACGGATAACCGCCATTATAGTCAGTTCATGACGACGGCTAGGGCCGCAGGTAAACGAAGCCTTCGCGCGCCTGCAGCCTCGCAACTTCGACCACGCCGGACGGCACGAGTTTCGCCTGCGGCAACAGCTGCGACGGCGCGACGTCGTGTGCAGTCAGCGTATTGCGGCAGACGCGGAACTCCACGCCCTGCTCGGCCAGCGCCGCTACCGCCGCATCGAATAGCCGGCCGTTGCGTTCTTTTGCCCCGGACAGCAGGAAACGGATGCCGTCACCATTGGCAACCACCACAATTTTCGTGTCCGGCTCGGCACGCAGATGGTTGCGGATGTTTGCCATCGCGCGCGAAGCCTGGTCGATGCCATCGACGAGATGGTAGACCACCTTGACCGGCTCGTCCGCCGACGCCCGCACGGCGGCTCCTGCGGCGAGCAAACTCAAGGCGGCGAGGGAGTGTTTCAGGAAAGTGCGTCGCATAGTCATTTCTCGATCTTGTCAGGGGCGGCCAGCCTGCTGCGTGCCAGTGGCCGGCAGTGACGCCACCGGCGTAAATGCGAACACGACAGCAATGACTGAACTGGGGAATTGCACGCGCGCGGCATTGTAATGGCTTGCCGCCTCATTGTAGACCTGCCGCGCGAACGCCATCCGGCTTTCAAGTGCGCTCAATTCATCGATCAGCCGGTGCAGGTCCAGATCGGATGCCGCCTCGGAATAGTGCGGCTTCAGCACAAACATCGTGTGCAGCGCCGATTCCAGCATGGCTTCGGCCTCGATCAGTGGGACTAAGGCATCAATGCCGAGCGCGTTGCGCGCAGCATACGCAGTGGCAGCAAGTGTTGCCTTGTCCGCCGCGAGCACCGCATCGAGCGCGGCGCCCTCCTCCGGCATGCGCATCCGGCAGGCCGCAACGAGGGGCGGAATCAATTCATGGCGGCGCTCCGCCTGCGCTTCGACCTGGGAAAACGCCGTCCTGCACTGCTTGCGCTGCCTCAGCAGCCGCTGATAGGCGCCCACGGCCCAGAATACGATCAGAAGTGCAACCAGGGTCACATAAGGTGTCATTGCCCACCTCAAATAAAAAAGCCGCAGGACGAATCGCCCCGCGGCTCATGCTTGATCAGAAAAAGCTCACTTCTTCTGGTTTTCCGGCTGTGCGGTCATCTGCCTGAGCTCGTCTTCCGTGATGTACTCGAACACCTTGACGACCTTGTGCACGCCGCCGATGCCGCTCGCCACTTCCGAGGCAAGCCGCCCTTCGCGCGGGGTGACGCGCCCCATCAGGTACACGTTGCCACGCTCGGTGACCACCTTGATCGAGTTTGCGTACAAGTCCTTGGTATCGACGAACGCCGCCTTGACCTTGCCCGTGATGAGCGAATCGTTGGAGCGCGACGTGAAGCTGGAGGATCCCATCACTTCCAGGTCGTTGATGATCGACTCCACGCCTTCGATAGCGTTGACTTCGCGCTCGACCGCCGCCTTGGTCGCTTCGTCGCGTACTTCGCCGGTCAGCAGCACCTTGCGGTTGAAGCTGGTGATATTGACATGGCCGTCTTCGCCGACGATATTGGCGATGCGCCGCTCTCCCTTGAGCAGGATTGCCTTGTCCTCGGTCTGTGCGCCGAACGTGCGGCGGTCAGTCGCTGCCAGCGTACCCATCACGGCGCTGCCGACGGCCATTTCAATGCAGCCCTGCAGGCTGACAGTGACGGCGCCGCACAACAGCACGGCGGCCAAAGGACGTGTAACACGCGTCCAATTAATCATTCGCATCCTCCCCAAATAATGCGACGTCGATGCCGTCGCACAAGCAATGAATTGTCAGCAGGTGCACTTCCTGGATGCGGGCGGTGCGGTCATGCGGCACGCAGATATGTACGTCCGCATCGGACAGGCGCTTACCGATGGTGCCGCCGCCCTTGCCGGTCAGGGCCACCACCCGCATGTCGCGCTCCAGCGCCGCATCGACCGCAGCCAGCACGTTGGCCGAATTGCCGGAAGTCGACAGCGCCAGCAGTACGTCGCCCGGCTGACCGAATGCCTGCACCTGCTTGCTGAAAATGTCATTAAAGTTGTAGTCGTTGCCGACCGCCGTCAAGATGGACGTGTCAGTGGTCAGCGCCAAGGCCGGCAGAGGCAGGCGCTCGCGCTCGAAACGGCCGACCAGCTCAGCAGCAAAATGCTGGCAATCAGCTGCCGAACCGCCATTCCCGCAGGCAAGTATCTTGTTGCCATTAGACAAAGCCGTGAACATAAGTTCCACTGCTTGCGAAATCGGCTGTGCAAGAACGGCGGCAGCCCTCGTCTTTAATTCGGCACTTTCCTGGAAGTGCGCCTGAATGCGTTGGTTTGTCATAGTGTTCGCGATTATAGTGCAGGTAGGAAGCGACTTCCCGCCGGGCTACCAAAATCCATTTATTCCAATATGGAAATGATAGCCGGTGTTGGACTGCGCTGAGGAAATTAAGTGCCCAAGGAAATTTCTTTAGATTACGCTTCGATCGCGTTTTTTAGCCAGCTCAAGTGGGCGCCGTCGAAGGCGATGACATCGAAACGGCAAGCAGGCGGTACACGGTAGCGTTGCAGAAAAACCAGCGCTGCCAGAATCAGGCGCGTCTGCTTGCTTGCGGTAATACTTGCGGCAGCTCCTCCGAAGCGCACATCGGCCCTTTTCCGCACTTCGACAAACACCAGCGTGTCCCGGTGCTGCAAAATCAGGTCGATCTCGCCGCCCTTGCAGCGAAAATTACGCTGCAGTAGCGTCAACCCTTGCTTCTGCAGATAATCGAGCGCGGCGTCTTCCGCTGCCTGACCTGTGACCTGCTTGGCGGTGCGCGGACCGCTGCCGGCGCCGAACAAGCCCATTACTGCGCGCCGCCTTCCGACACCACTAGCCCATCGCGATAGACGGCGGGCTGCGCGCTGCGCTCGAAGTGCGCCTTGGTCTTGTCGAAGTGTACTTTCAGCTTGCCAGTGACACCGTCGAGCTGGAAATCGCGGTGCTGAGCTGCGATTTCGTGTGCGACGCGGTAGGCATCGATGCCGAGCGCGTAAAGCCGCTCCAGGTCGGCATTGTGCCTGTGGCCTGGGTCGACGACGAGGCGAGGATATACCATGACGGCAGGATGATCGGGCTGCAACAGCCAGGGAATGTCAAGCAGTCGGGTGCCGTTCATCTCGACGCTGCGCTCGGCATCATTGGCGTCGGCGCGCACAAAAGGGTTCAGCTGCGACGTGCCGTACAGCGCAATATCGTTTCCCAGAATCGCGCGCACTTGCCGTGCCTGGCGCGCGTCAAGCGCCGCAAACACCAGGGTCGATTTGTCGCCCTGTATCTGTTTTTTCAGCTGCAACAGGGTGCGGCCATTCAAGAAGCCATCGTTGGCCGCCACCTCGACCATTTCCGGCTCCATGCCCAACTTCAGCCATTGCATCTCGAACGCCCTGGCCGCACGCCGCTGCCACGCGGCCTGCGTATGAAGCACGTAGGCCTTGCTCCATTTTCCGCTCGCACCGGCCCAACTGACGACCTGGCGCGCTTCATCTTCGATCGACAAGCCCATGACCAGCATTTGCCGCGGCAACGCGACTTCCTCGCCATCCTGGCTGTCCGGCGGCGTCAGCGCGATGGTTGGCTTGTCGAGCACATCGCTTTGCGCGACGGCAGCCACGCCCGTGCGTGACAATGGCCCGACGACGATGTCGACTTGCGCGGCAGCAGCGGCATAGCCGGCGAGAACGTCCTGCGGTGCATCGCCGGTTTCCACGACGCTGACCTCGACGCCGTCCTGTTCGCGCTCGTGCGCAGCCATGAAACCGGCGCGCACGGCTGCCGCGGCTTCGGCCAGAGTGTCAGAACGCAAGGGCAACAGCAAGGCGACGCGGGCAACAGGGGCTGCAGTCAGAGCGTTGGCAGGGAAGGCATCGGCCGGCGGCAGGGCCAGGTCGTTCTGCGCCGTGCGCACAATCGGCGCGCTGTCGAATGAGGCAGCGCCGTCGCTGTCGGCTCCGGTTGTGTTTGCCCCGGCAGACAGGCACAATCCGCTGCAGACACTGTTTAGCAGTATCACTTTTGCCCATCGTTTCCACATCGCGCGCTCCTCATGACATCGCCCACCTCCAGCTCACTTGCCACCCTGCCGATCATGGAAGAGGTGTCACGGCAAATTTATCCGGCGTCGACATTATATGTGGTGGCTACACCGATCGGGAATGCGGGCGATATCAGCTTACGGGCGCTCAATGTCCTGTCGATCGCCGATGCCATCGCCTGTGAAGACACGCGCAACACCGGCCATCTGCTGGCTCGCTACGGCATCGCCAAGGAATTGGTTGCCGCACATGAGCACAACGAGCGCGAGGCGGCGCAGACGCTGATCGGCCGGCTGCAGGCGGGCCAGCGCATCGCCCTCGTATCGGACGCCGGCACACCGGCAGTATCCGATCCGGGCGCGCGCATCGTGGATGCGGTGCTCGACGCGGGATTACGCGTGATGCCGCTGCCGGGCGCATCGGCTGCCGTGGCAGCACTTTCCGCGGGCGGCCTGGTCAACGACCAGTTCCATTTCGTCGGCTTCCTGCCTGCCAAGGCAAAGCAGCGCGAGCTGGCGCTGGCCGAATTGCGCCAGGTCGGCGCGACCCTGGTGTTTTACGAAGCGCCGCATCGCATCGTCGATACGGTCGCCGCCCTGGCAACGCAGTTCGAGCCGACCCGGCAAGTGGTATTCGCACGCGAATTGACCAAGCTGTTCGAAGAAATTCACCGCTGCCCGCTGGCTGAAGCCGCGACCTGGCTTGCAGGTGACGCAAACCGGCAAAAAGGGGAATTCGTGATCCTGCTCCAGGGTGCGCCTACGGCGGCGGACGAGGATGAGGTGGAAGCCGATCGCATCTTGACGATCCTGTTGGCCGAATGCCCGGTCAAGCAAGCCGCGGCACTGGCCGCGCAGATCACCGGACAAAAGAAGAACGCGCTCTACGAGCGTGCGCTGCGCATCAAGCAACAGGATGCGACCGAGTAGCGGCGCCTAGCGCTGCACGATCAGCGGCTTGAAGCTGCCTTTTTCCTGCAGCTGCTGCGCGACCGCAGCGGCCTCCGAACGGGTGACGAAGGGGCCGCTGTAGAGCCGGTAGAACAAGCCGTATTCGACAACCTCGACCGGCGGCATGCTGCCACCGGTGCTCTGGGTCAGACGGCTGCGCGCCGCTTCGGCGTTTTCCGCCTGCGTGAAGCTACCAAGCTGCAGGTAAAAGCCCGGTGCAGCGATGGCGGGCGAAGCCGGCGGTGCGGCGGACACGACAGGCGTCCCGGCGTACGGCGCTTCGGCCTGAGTCGCCGGCAGTGCCGATACCGGCATGATCCCGTCCTGGCGTGATGCCTCCGGCGTCGTCCTGGCGGATTCGGCGTGTTGCGCCGCTTCGACAGCCCCCGCCGCAGCCAGCACTTCCGGCGTCGGCAAGGACTGTTCCACGCGGGCCTGCTGCTCCCTGCGGCTATTTGCCATGCGCGCTATCTCGTCCGGCAGCAGGCGTTCGACTTCAAGCTCGCTGCTGCCCTTGCCGAGATAGCCGAGCTTGAATGCCGCAGTATAGGAAAGATCGATGATGCGCCCGGAATGGAACGGGCCGCGGTCGTTGATCCGCACGATCACCTGCTTGCCGTTGGCGACATTGGTGACGCGCGCATAGGATGGGATCGGCAGGGTCGGATGGGCGGCGGTCATCTTGTACATGTCGTACAGCTCGCCCGACGAGGTTTTCTGCCCATGGAATTTCTTGCCATACCAGCTGCCGATACCACGTTGCCTGAACGGCCTGTCATCGGTCATCGGCGTATAGGTTTTGCCAAACACGGCATATGGCCGATTGCTGCGCGGCAGATACGGTTCGATCTTCGGCTCCGCATCGGGAATATCCAGCAAGCCCTCGGGCGGTGCATCCCCCGGCCCGTCGTCCTGATAGTAGCCGCCCCGGCCTGAGCCGGCGCGCGGCAGGACAGGCGCCGAGGAGGACGATTTGGATGCGGAAGAGGAACGGGTAGGCGCGGCGCCAGTTTGGGCGGGAGAATGCGGCACGCTGCCGCAGCCGACCAATACCAGTGCGGGCGCGAGAGCGAATGCAAGCAGGATCTGACATCGGCAACGGTCGTAGTACTGACGCAGGAACATCGCGCTCTCCTTTCTTATTCATTATTTATCAGGCAAGGAGTCCTTGCCTATGCGCAGTCTTTTGTGATGCCGGCCGAATGCGGCGGGCAGAAACTGGCGGACATTGATTGAACGGGCGTGCCCCGGTTTAACGGGGAACAGTTTGCCTCGACAATGCTATTGCCGCAAGAATTGATTTTTAACCAGTTGTGACGGAAGAGGATGTGCCGTCACAACTGGTAGTGTGCGCTAACTCTGCACGAGTTTACGGTGGCGTTGAATGCTCATCAACATGCCCACCCCCAATCCGAGGGTGACCATGGCTGTTCCGCCGTAGCTCATGAACGGCAGTGGCACCCCGACGACCGGGAGAACACCGCTCACCATGCCCATGTTGACGAAAGCATAGGTGAAGAAGCTCAAGGTGATGGCGCCCGCGAGCAACCGGCTGAAGAAAGTAGGCGCATTGGCGGCGATGATCATGCCACGCCCGATCAGCAGCAGATACAAGACCAGCAGGACACAATTGCCGATGAGCCCGAATTCTTCGGAAAACACGGCGAAGATAAAGTCCGTCGTACGCTCCGGGATGAACTCCAGATGTGCCTGCGTTCCCTTCAGCCACCCCTTGCCGGCAATGCCGCCGGAACCGATGGCAATGGTAGCCTGGATGATGTGAAATCCCTTACCAAGGGGATCGGTGGTCGGATCGATCAGTGTCATGACGCGGTCGCGCTGATAATCATGCAACATCGACCACACCACCGGCAAGCTGGCCAGGACGCTCGCGGCCAGACCGATCAGGATTTTCCATGACAATCCGGCCAGGAAAATCACGTAGAAGCCGGCCGACAGGACCAGGATCGCGGTTCCCAGGTCGGGCTGCTTGATGATCAGGCCGACCGGAATCGCCAATATCACCGCAGCGACCAAAAACTCTTGCCAGCGCAACTGCCCCTCGCGCTTCTGGAAGAACCAGGCGAGCATCAGCGGCATCGCGATCTTCATCATTTCCGAAGGTTGAATCACCACGCCGACGTTGAGCCAGCGGCGCGCGCCCTTCTTGATCAGGCCGAACGCTGCCACCGCGACGAGCAAGGCCACGCCCACGGTATAGACCGGCACCGCAAAGCGCATCAGCGTCTGCGGCGGAATGATGGCGGCGATCCACATCACGACAAATCCGATCAGGATGTTGCGTAACTGGTCCTCGACGCGTCCGGGGAAATCGATGCCGGCCGAATACAGCGTCACGAGCGCCACCGACAGGATCAGGAACAGGATGAGCGCAAGCGGCCCGTCGAATACCGTGAAATACGGCTTGATGATCTGTCGCAGCGGACGTTTTTCTGTCAGATGCATGGTCTCTTAATCCCTGTTGCCCTGGTTTCCGGCGCCTGCTTGCGGGCTTCCGGTCGATTCTGCTGCAGCCTTCAGGGCCGCAGCGGGATTGCCGGCAGCCGCCGCAGCCGCTTCTGCTGCGGCCTTTTCCTTGTCCACCGGACGCTTGCCGAGCAGGTAGTAATCGAGCGCCTTGCGCACGATGGGCGCCGCCGCCTCCGCGCCGAAGCCGCCGTTTTCGACGATGAGCGCAATCGCGATCTTCGGATTGTCGGCTGGCGCGAACGCGGTATACAGCGAATGGTCGCGCATGCGCTCGGCCACTTTCTTCGCATCGTACTTTTCATTCTTCTTGATGCCGACCACCTGCGCAGTGCCGGTCTTGCCCGCCGACTCGTATCCGGCATTGGCGAACACGCGCGACGATGTGCCCTCCTTGGTAACCCCGACCATCGCGCGCTTGATGATGTCGATATTTTCCTGCTTCAGGTTGATGCGGTAGCTTTCCTTCGGCACCGTGACGGTGCGCTCCTTGGTCACGCCGTTCTCGACGATCTTGACCAGGTGCGGCTTCATTACCACGCCGTTATTGGCCAGATTGGCGACCGCATGCGCCAGCTGCAGGGGCGTAAACGAGTTATAGCCCTGGCCGATGCCGAGCGAGATCGTTTCGCCGGCATACCACTTGCGCTGCTCCGGCTTCTTGTACGCGTTGCGCTTCCATGTGGTCGACGGCAGCAGGCCGCGGCGCTCATGCTCCAGGTCGATGCCGGTGATCTGGCCGAAGCCGAACGGCTTCATGAAGTCATGCATCGCGTCGACGCCAAGATCATTGGCCAGCATGTAGTAATACGTGTCGCAGGAATGCACGATCGACTTGTACATGTCGACGGTGCCGTGGCCGCCTTCCTTGTCGTCGCGGAACTTGTGATTGCCGAACCAGAAATAGCCGGGGTCATATACGGTCGCGCTCGGCGTGCGCTTGCCCAGCTCGAGCGCCGCCAATGCCATAAACGGCTTGTAGGTCGAACCCGGCGGATAAGAGCCAGTGAGCGGGCGGTTGAGCAGCGGACGGTCAGGCGAATTGTTCAGCTCTTCCCAGCTTTGGGCATCGATGCCATCGACAAACAGGTTGGGATCGTAGGTCGGCATCGACACATACGCGAGGATGTCGCCCGTCGACGGCTCGATGGCGACCAGCGCGCCGCGGCGGTCGCCGAATGCTTCCTCGATGATCTTCTGCAGCTCGATATCGACCGACAGGATCAGGTTGTTGCCGGGGCTGGCGTGGGTGCGCGACAAGGTGCGCACAGCGCGCCCGCCGGCGGAGACCTCGACCTCTTCGTAGCCGGTGGTGCCGTGCAAATGCTGTTCGTAGCTTTTTTCCAGCCCTTCCTTGCCGATGTACTCAGTGCCGGCGTAATTGGCCGCGTCTTCCGTCTCATCGATTTTTTCCGCCTCGCGCTGATTGATACGGCCGATATAACCGATCACGTGCGAGGCCACTTTCCCGAGCGGATACTGGCGGAACAGGCGAGCCTGGATTTCCACTCCGGGGAATCGATATCGTTGCGCGGTGAAGCGCGCCACCTCTTCATCGGTCAGCCGGGTGCGAATCGGCGTGCTGGCGAAATTCTTCGACTCTTCGCGCAGCTTGCGGAAGCGCTTGCGATCCTTGGGCTGGATGTCGACCAGCGTGGAAAGCTCGTCAATGACGCTGTCGAGGTCGCCCTGCAGCTTGGACGGCGTGATTTCCAGCGTATAGGCTGAAAAATTGCGTGCCAAAACGACGCCGTTGCGATCCAGGATCAAGCCGCGGTTCGGCACCACGGGAACCACGGAAATGCGGTTTTCCTCCGCCTGCGCGGCGTAATCGTTATGCTTGAAGACCTGCAGCCACAAAAAGCGCGCCAGCAGCAAGCCAAAGCAGATCAGCACGAACACACCCACCGCAGACAATCGCATGCGGAACAGATGCAGTTCGCGTTCGGTGTTTTTGAATTCTGTCATACCAAGCCTTACGAAGACATCCGGTGGGCGTCTTCGTCATTACCTTTCCATCTCCCGCAAGCGGGCAATGGCGATACAGGAAATCCGGGCAGTACGCTGCCAGCGCGCGAAAGCTCCAGCGCTTCCCGTGCACATACCGCGCGCCAGGAACAGCGCCAGAGCGGATCTGTCCGGCCGGAAGACGCGTCGATCCTCAAATCGGCCGTGTTTCGTCGCGGTCGATCGCGCGCCGCTGCGGCGCAAGCAGCATCATGGTCGCTACCGGCCAGAGCGCGGCCGACGTGACGCTTTCCAGAAAATACATCCAGCCGGGGAAGCGTCCGCTGACCAGCAGGCGCACGACCAGTTGCACCACCTGCGCCAGCATCAGCAGCGGCAGAATGTGCAACGCCTGGGTACCCATCGGGAACCACAGCACGCGACGATGAATCATGATCGCGAAGTACGACAACAGCGTGTACGCCAGCGCGTGCTGCCCCAGCAGCGTCGCGTCGTGCACATCCATTAGCAATCCCATGAAGAACGCAACGCCGATGCCGACCTTGCGCGGCTGGTGGATGCTCCAGAACACTAGTGCCAGCGCGACGAAATCCGGCACGCCGTACCACTGGCCCCATGGCAGCAGATTGAGCAGGAATGCCGCAATCAGCGTCACCACGATGAATACGGGATTGGCCGGCAACAGGATGTAGTGTGGACGATTGTTCATGGCGTCGTTACCTTTTGCTGTTGCGGTGCCGCCGGTTTCGCCGTCGATGTCGGCGCTGGCACTGCCGGCTTGACGGCAGCCGCCGGTGCGGGCGTCTGCTGCGGCGCTTTCTGCGGCGAAGCCACGCGCTGCGGCAAGGCCGCCTGCGGCGAAACTGCGGCCGGTTTGGCAGGCCCGACCGGCGCCGCAGGGGCAGCCGCTGCGGGCGCTGGAGCTACCGGAGCGGCCGGAGCAGCGGCGGGAATTGCGGCTACCGGCTGGGCACCCGGCTGTTGCGGCGCTTTCGGTTGAGGGGCGGGCGACGCCGGTGCCGGTTGGGCTGCCGGCGCGGCGGGGGCCGCCGGGGTAGCATTTGCGGCTTCCTTGGCGCCCTCTTTCTTCGCATCCTTGGCCGCGTCCGCCGGGTGCTTCTTGGCCTTCTTATCCCTCACGTCCTCCGGTTCCGGTCGCGGCGGAAGCTGGGTCTCGGTCAGCAGGATCAGCAGCTGGCGATTACGATCGATACCGGCCAGGGGCTGACACGTGATGCGGGCAAATGCGTCGGACGACTTGGATTCGATATTGGACACCTTCGCCACGGCGAGGCCGGCCGGATATACGCCGTCGATACCGGAAGTGACAAGGGTATCGCCGCTCTTGATATCGACATTGGTCGGCATGAAACGCAGATCGAGCACACCCGAATGCCCCTGCCCGTAGGCGACGCTGCGCAGGCCGCTGCGCACTACCTGCACCGGGATGGCCTGGTCCTTGTCAGTCAACAGCGTCACTTCGGAGGTAAAAGGAAACACGCGTGTCACCTGGCCGACCACGCCGACATCGTCGATGACGGGCTGTCCCGGCTTGACGCCTTGCTGGCTGCCGCGATCGAGCACGATCTTGCGGGTAAACGCGTCACGGGCGTCGTACAAGATCTCGCTCATCACCGACTTGACCGGCAGGCGCTCGTTGGCGGCCAGCAGCCGGCGCAGCTGGTCATTTTCCGCGGACAGCTGCTGCACCTGCTGCAACGTCTGCGCATTGGCGACCTGCTGCTGCTTGAGCTTGCGGTTTTCCTTTTCCAGAACCGACAGCGAAGTAAAGTAATCGCCGACCACGTACGCGGCGTCGCGCGGCAGCAGGGCCACTACTTGCAACGGATAGAGCACGGTGCCAACGAATTGCCGAATCGAGGTGAGCGATCGCATGCGCGAATCGGCCACCAGCAGGATCAGTGCAATCAGGGAGAAGAACACCACTTTGGCGCGGGCGGATGCGCCTTGCTTGAAAAGTGGCGGTGGACTGTATTCCATCAGGATCTAGCTATGTTCCGGAATGTGACCGTAGGTCGTTGTCAGCCCCCGCGCCCCGCATGGGAAGCGAGGCGCGTCGCATGAAACGCCGAACAGATTATTCGTACGAGAAGATGGAGCCAAGCTTGTCCATGCGCTCGAGCGCCATGCCGGAGCCGCGCACCACGCAGGTCAGCGGATCTTCGGCGACGATCACCGGCAGGCCGGTTTCTTCCATCAGCAGGCGGTCGAGGTCGCGCAGCAGCGCGCCGCCACCGGTCAGCATCATGCCCTTTTCGGCGATGTCGGCACCCAGTTCCGGCGGCGTCTGTTCCAGCGCGTTCTTGACAGCCGACACGATATTGTTGAGCGGGTCGGTCAGTGCTTCCAGGATCTCGTTCGAGGAGATCGTGAACGAGCGCGGAATGCCTTCCGACAGGTTGCGGCCCTTGACTTCCATCTCCTTGACTTCGGAGCCCGGGAAGGCGGAGCCGATTTCCTTCTTGATCAGCTCGGCGGTTTGTTCGCCGATCAGCATGCCGTAGTTGCGGCGGATGTAGTTGACGATCGCTTCGTCGAACTTGTCGCCGCCGACGCGCACCGACCCCTTGTACACCATGCCGCCCAGCGAGATGATGCCTACTTCAGTGGTGCCGCCGCCGATATCGACCACCATCGAACCGGTCGCGTCCGACACCGGCAGACCTGCACCGATGGCGGCAGCCATCGGTTCCTCGATCAGGTAGACCTGCGAGGCACCCGCGCCCAGCGCCGATTCGCGAATCGCGCGGCGCTCCACCTGGGTCGAGCCGCAAGGCACGCAAATGATGATGCGCGGGGACGGCTTGAACAGTTTGGAGTCATGCACCATGCGGATGAACTGCTTCAACATCTGCTCGGTGACGGTGAAGTCGGCGATCACGCCATCCTTCATCGGGCGGATCGCTTCGATATTGCCCGGCACCTTGCCCAGCATTTGCTTGGCTTCCTTGCCGACGGCCTGGATGGTCTTCTTGCCGTTCGGACCGCCCTGCTGGCGGATCGCCACTACGGAAGGCTCGTCCAGCACGATGCCCATGTTGCGCACGTAGATCAGCGTATTGGCGGTGCCGAGGTCGATTGCCAGGTCGTTAGAAAAATAACTGCGTAAAAATCCAAACATGTATTGTCCTGATGCGCATCAAAGGCGCGCTTAACATTGAAGGTAGAACCTTTTACCTGCGGCTTTCGCTGCCGACGCCAGCGAGGTCTTAACGCAACATTCTACCTTATAATTTAGCCGAAATTAGTCAGCGGAAACTTCAAAAATGCAGTCCTGATGCGGCGTTTTCACAAGTCTTTGCCAGAATAAGAACACAATTTGCCTTTTTCAAAATACCCGCCCGAACAACTTGCCCAAACTACTATCCAATCATGTCACTCGACCTTTCCGACGTTAAGCGCCTAGCCCGCCTGGCGCAGCTTGATCTGAACGAAGAGCAAGCCAGCAAGACCCTCGACAAGCTCAATGGAATCTTCGCCCTGGTTGAGCAAATGCGCGCCGTCGATACGTCCGGCGTAGAGCCGCTGAACCACCCGATCGCCGCATACCAGAACGACGTGGCGCTGCGCCTGCGCGACGATGCCGTCACTGAACCGAACCGGCGCGACGAGTACCAGCAGGTCGCGCCCGCCACGCAGGACGGCTTGTATCTGGTCCCGAAGGTCATCGAATAACGCGCGGTTTGCGCCCAACCACCACAGTTATGCATACCAAAACCCTCAAAGAGCTGTCAGCGCTGCTGCACGCCAAACAAGTTTCCGCCAGCGAGCTGGCCAAGCTGTACCTCGCCCGCATCAGGCAAAGCGATCTCAACGCCTTCATCGACATCAATGAAGAGTTAACGCTGCAACAAGCAGCCCAGGCCGATCAACGCATTGCCAACAATGACATGACGCCATTGACCGGTATTCCCATCGCGCACAAGGACATTTTTGTCACGCGCGGCTGGCGCTCCACCGCTGGCTCGAAAATGTTGATGAATTACATCAGCCCCTTCGATGCAACTGTGGTCGAACAGTTCCGTACGGCAGGTATGGTTACGCTTGGAAAATTAAATTGTGATGAATTTGCCATGGGTTCATCCAACGAGAATTCCTTCTTCGGACCGACCAAGAACCCGTGGGACAAGACCGCCATTCCGGGCGGCTCGTCGGGCGGCTCGGCGGCGGCCATCGCGGCCCGCTTGGCACCTGCCGCGACCGCCACCGATACCGGCGGCTCGATCCGCCAGCCGGCCTCGCTGTGCGGCGTCACCGGTATCAAGCCGACCTACGGCCGCGTATCGCGCTTTGGCATGATCGCTTTTGCATCATCGCTCGACCAGGGCGGCCCCATGGCCCAGAGCGCCGAGGATTGCGGCCTGCTGCTCAACGCCATGGCCGGCTTCGATGCGCGCGACTCCACCAGCCTGGAACGCCCGGCGGAAGACTTCACGCGTGACTTGGCCAACCCCTTGCAAGGCTTGAAAATCGGTATCCCGCGCGAGTATTTCGGCGCGGGGCTCGCATCCGATGTCGAGCAGGCGGTGCGCGCTGCCTTGCGCGAATATGAAAAGCTGGGCGCGACCCTGGTCGATATTTCATTGCCGAAAACGGAACTGTCGATCCCGGTGTACTACGTGATCGCCCCGGCGGAAGCCTCGTCCAACCTGTCGCGCTTCGATGGCGTGCGCTACGGCCATCGCGCCAAGGAGTACAAGGACCTGGCCGACATGTACCGCAAGTCGCGCGCGGAAGGCTTTGGCGACGAAGTGAAACGCCGCATCCTGGTCGGCGCCTATGTGCTGTCGCACGGTTATTACGATGCGTACTACCTGCAGGCGCAGAAGATCCGCCGCCTGATTGCACAGGATTTCCAGAACGCCTTCCAGCAATGCGACGTGATCATGGGGCCGGTGTCGCCCACCGTCGCCTGGGATCTGGGCGCCAAGGCCGACGATCCGGTGGCGAATTATCTGGCTGACATCTTCACGCTGTCGACCAGCCTGGCGGGCCTGCCCGGCATGTCGATCCCGTGCGGCTTCGGCCAGGGCGACAAGAATGCGAAGCGTCCGGTCGGGCTGCAAATCATCGGCAATTACTTCGATGAGGCGAAGCTGTTGAACGTCGCGCATCAGTACCAGCTGGCGACCGACTGGCATCGGCGCGCGCCAGACGGCGTATGAGACTGAAAATTCGCCAAGCAGCACTGCCGATCCTGTTATGCAGTGGCATGAATGCCTTTGCACAGCAGGTGGAGACGCATTTTTCCTGCAGCATGACACGCGACGACGATGGCGAAAAGGTCACGTATGCGGACAGCGGGGAAATGCGGCTGTCGGGCGACCGCATCGCGTCATTTCGCTGGGAATCTTCGCTGTTTCGCAGCACCCACGGTTTCGACTGCAGTATCGATGAATCCGACGGCTTGCTGGCCGAGGTGCATGACGAAGGCAAAACGGTACTGTGGCGTATTGCATTGTCCGACGCGCACGCGGCACGCATCAGGCGCGGCTTCACCTTTGAACGGAGCGGCAATTGCACGATCCGGCTCGTGCGTAATGGCGACATGCTCAACCTCAAGCCGAGCTGCCCCGCCCTGTGCGGATCGCGAGCCAACTTTACAGAGCTGTCGGTCGACCTGAAAACCGGCAGCTGTCATTACGAACAATAAGGAACACTACTATGCAGTGGGAAGTCGTCATCGGTCTGGAGACACATGCGCAACTCTCGACCCAATCGAAAATCTTCAGCGGCGCCGCGACCCGTTTCGGCGCCGATCCGAATACCCAAGCCTGCCCGGTCGACTTGGCGCTGCCGGGCGTGCTGCCGGTGATGAACAAGGGCGCCGTGGAGCGCGCGATTCAGTTCGGACTGGCGATCGGCGCCAAGGTCGCCCATCAGTCGATTTTCGCGCGCAAGAATTATTTTTATCCTGACCTGCCGAAGGGATACCAGATCAGCCAGTACGAGATCCCGGTGGTGCAAGGCGGCACTCTTTCGTTCGTGCTTGAAAAAGACGGCAAGACCGAAATGAAAACCGTGCAGCTGACGCGCGCGCACCTCGAAGAGGATGCCGGCAAGTCGCTGCACGAGGACTACCACGGCATGACCGGCATCGACCTGAACCGCGCCGGCACGCCGCTGTTGGAAATCGTCACCGAGCCCGACATGCGCAGCGCGGCCGAAGCGGTTGCCTACGCCAAGGCGCTGCATTCGCTGGTGGTATGGCTCGGCATTTGTGACGGCAACATGCAGGAAGGGTCGTTTCGCTGCGACGCGAACGTGTCGGTCCGTCCGCTCGGGCAAAAGGAGTTCGGCACGCGCTGCGAGATCAAGAACCTGAACTCGTTCCGCTTCCTCGAAGAGGCCATCAACTTCGAGGTCCGGCGCCAGATCGAGCTGATCGAAGACGGCGGCAAGGTAGTGCAGGAAACGCGCCTGTATGATCCGGATCGCAAGGAAACGCGCTCCATGCGCAGCAAGGAAGATGCGCAGGATTACCGCTACTTCCCGGACCCCGACCTGCCGCCGCTGGTGATTGCGCAAGAGTGGATCGAGCGCGTGAAGGCGTCCATGCCGGAATTGCCAGGCGCGATGCGCGAGCGCTTTGTGCGCGACTACGGCTTGCCCGAGTATGACGCGGCCGTGCTGACCCAGTCCAAAGCGATGGCATCCTATTTCGAGGCGGCCGTGGCAAAAGCAGGCAAGGAGCAGGCCAAGCCTGCCGCCAACTGGCTGATGGGCGACGTGTCGTCCACCTTGAACCGCGAAGGCGTCGACATCGCCGATGCACCGGTGAAGGCGGAGCAACTTGCGCTGCTGCTGCAGCGTATTGCCGACGGCACGATCTCCAACAAGATTGCCAAGGAAGTGTTCGCGGCCATGTGGGCCGCTCCTTCGGACAAGGAAACGCTGGCCGATGACATTATCGAAGCCAAGGGCCTGAAACAGATTTCCGATTCCGGCGCGCTGGAGAAGATCGTGGACGAAGTGCTGGCGGCAAACGCGAAGTCGGTCGAGGAATACCGCGCCGGCAAGGAAAAGGCATTCAACGCGATCATCGGCCAGGCGATGAAGGCCACCAAGGGTAAGGCCAATCCGGCGCAACTGACTGAATTGCTGAAGAAAAAACTGGCTGGTTAATCCAGCGGGGGCGGCGAAGGCATTCCGGCGCCGGCCGGAATGCAGCCGCTGCCTTCAGCGGGACGCGGTCGTTCCGGCCAATTCCCGGAACCTCTTCGCCGCCGTATCGAACTGCGCATTGATCCGATCGAGATCACATCACGCCGTAACGACTCCTGTAAGCGGCCACGGCATCCTTATACTTCGCTAGGTCCTGATTGGCGCCGGCCTTGGAAATATATTCCAGCAAATCGTCCAAATTACCAATCGAAATGACCGGCATGCCATAGGCCTGCGTTACTTCCTGAACCGCCGAATGCGGCGACAATGCACCATCCTTGCCGGCGCGCTCCATGCGGTCGAGTGCGATCAGCACGGCCGACGGCGTAGCGCCGGCGGCACGGATTAGCTCGACTGACTCGCGCACCGAAGTGCCGGCCGAGATCACATCGTCGATGATGACGACTTTGCCCTGCAGCTTGGCACCGACAATGGTGCCCCCCTCGCCGTGGTCCTTGGCTTCCTTGCGGTTGTAGGCGAACGGCACGTTGCGCCCCTTGCTGGCCAGCGCAATGGCGGTGGCCGCCGCCAGCGTGATGCCCTTGTAGGCCGGGCCGAACAGCATGTCGAATTCGACACCGGAGTCGATCAGGGTCTGCGCATAAAAGTCGGCCAGCCGGCCGAGGTTGGCGCCGTCATTGAACAGTCCGACGTTAAAAAAATATGGTGACAGGCGGCCCGCCTTGGTGACGAACTCGCCAAAGCTCAGCACGCCCGCCGATACCGAAAACGCGATAAATTCCTGACGTAAGTTGCTCAAAATTCCCTCGATTTGTGTGATTAACAAGACCGGCCGGTGCGCCGTAACAGGCTGCCATTGTAATTGGATCTGCAGTGCGGCCGTCATACCGGCATGCGCCGGCACCGCAAATTTTGTGCGGATCAGTTATGCTTGCCGCGTTATTTTCTCTACCCGAACCATGCTCAAGATTATCTCCGCCAACCTGAACGGCATCCGCTCCGCCGCCAAGAAAGGCTTTTTCGACTGGATGTCGAAGCAATCCGCACATTTCGTCTGCGTCCAGGAACTGAAGGCGCAGGCCGGCGACATGACCCCGGATTTCCTCGCTCCGCCCGGCTATCACGGCCACTTCCACTATGCGGAGAAGAAGGGCTACTCCGGCGCCGGCGTGTATTCCTCCATCAAGCCGGACGCAGTGCAGATCGGCTTCGGCTGCCCGGAATTCGACGCCGAGGGGCGCTATGTGCGCTGCGATTTCGGCAAGCTGTCCGTGATCTCGGTGTACTGTCCGTCCGGCTCGTCGAGCGAAGAGCGGCAGCAGGCCAAGTTCCGCTTCATGGAAGTATTCCTGCCGCACCTGGCCGAGCTGAAGGCAAGCGGACGCGAAGTCGTCATCTGCGGCGACTGGAATATCGCACACAAGGAAATCGACCTGAAAAACTGGAAAAGCAACCAGAAGAATTCCGGCTTTTTGCCGCAGGAACGGGATTGGCTGACGCGGGTTTTCGACGAAGTCGGCTTGGTCGACGCATTCCGCCGGGTCGATCCGCGCGCCGAGCAGTACACCTGGTGGAGCAACCGCGGCCAGGCGTGGGCGAAGAACGTTGGATGGCGTATCGACTACCACATCACCACGCCGGGCATCGCGGACAAGGCGAACGCGGTGTCGATCTACAAGGACGAACGCTTTTCCGACCACGCGCCGCTGACTATCGAGTACAACGGCGCGTCGGCCTTCCTCAAGGGATAGGCGCGAGCCCGCTGCGATTGCTTTGATACGGGGGCAGCGCGCCGGGCGCCACCCCTTTCGCTTTCGCATACAGCGGCAGCACTTCCGGCAGATGCTTGCGGATATCGGCGATGCGGTTCTTGCCGGCGGGGTGGGTGGACAGCCACTGCGGCGGTGCGCCCTTGTCGGCTGCATTCATCTTCTGCCACAGCGCGATGCCGGCGCGCGGGTCATAGCCGGCACGCGCCGCGATATCGAGCCCGACCAGATCCGCTTCGGTTTCGTCGCTGCGCGAGAATTTCAGCAAGACCAGTTTTGCGCCCTGCCCCATCACCATTTGGCCGGTGTCTTTCAGGCCCAGCAATGCCGAACCGAGCGACGCGCCCAGATTGACCAGCGTCCCCTTGGCCATGCGCTCGCGGCCATGCTCGCGCAAGGCGTGCGCGATTTCATGGCCGAGCACGATGGCCAGCTCGTCGTCGGTCAGCTTCAGCGTGCTCAGCAAGCCGCTGAACACAGCGATCTTTCCGCCCGGCATGCAGAATGCATTGACGTCCTTGGAGGCGATCAGGTTGATTTCCCATTGCCACTGCGCGGCGCGCGGATTCCAGCGCGCGGCCTGCGGAATGATCCTGTTGGCAATGGCGCGCAACCGCACGACTTGCGGATGCGTGTCCGGCACCAGCGCACCGTGCTGCCCGGCCTGCTGCTTCATGCCGGCGTACTGTTCGAGCGCCATCGCTTCGATCTGCTCTTCCGGCACCAGCTTGCGCAAGGGCGACATGCCGTCGACCTTCACGCCATCGTCCGCGCCTTGCGCCCGGTCCTTGGCCATCGCGGCGGACGATCCAATGCCGCAAACAATCGCAAGCAGTACCGCAACGACGTTTCGCTTCATCGGTTTCCTCCGCTAGGTTCAGACGCTATTTTTGATTCCAGGGCGCGATTTTCGGCAGCATCAGCATGCCGGGCAAGGCCAGCGCAAAGCACACCAGGAAGAAGGTGGTCCAGCCGGTTTGCGTCACGATATAGCCGGTGGCGGCATTGAAAAAGGTGCGCGGCACCGCCGCCAGGCTGGTAAACAGCGCATATTGGGTGGCTGTATAGCGCGGATCGGTGGTGGTGGCGATGAAGGCGGTGAACGCCGCGGTGCCGAGGCCGACCGCAAACGCTTCCAGGCCGATGACGGCGCCCAGCATCAGGGTCGCATGTTCGTTGGTGCTGACGCCACCGACCCACGCCAGCGCCGCAAAGCCGAGGATCGCGATCGCCTGCAGCGCGCCAAAAATCCACAAGCCGCGGTTGACGCCGGTCTTTTCCAGCCACACGGCGCCCAGGATGCCTCCGCCCAGGCTGGCCCACAGCCCAGCATTCTTTGCCACCAGGCCGATCTGGGTGCGGGTAAAGCCGAGGTCGAGATAGAAGGGCGTGGCCAGCGCGGTCGCCATCGAGTCGCCCAGCTTGTACAGGAAGATGAATGCCAGCACCCACAGCGCATAGGACCAGCCGCTGCGGTTGATGAATTCGCGAAATGGCAATACGACCGCCTCGCGAAGGTTCTTCGGCGGTGCGCCATAGAGCTTCGGCTCGGACACCAGCAGCGTGGTCAGCACGCCGGGTAGCATGAACAGCGCCGTGATGGCGAACACCGCCTGCCAGCTCAGGAAGTCCGACAGGATCAGCGACAGCGAGCCGGGCACCAGGGTCGACAGCTTGTACGCATTGACGAAGATGGCCGTGCCGGAGCCCTGCTGCTGGTCCGTCAGCATCTCGCGCCGGTAGGCGTCAATCACGATATCCTGGCTGGCCGACAGAAAGGCGATTGCGCCGCACAGCACAATAATGGCGGTCAGGTCGGTTTTTGGCGAATAGAACCCTAACGCGCCGACCGCACCGAGCAACAGCAGCTGCGTCACCAGCATCCAGCCGCGTCGCCGCCCCAGCAGCGGGAAATGGAAGCGGTCCATCAGCGGCGACCAGACGAACTTCCAGGTATAGGGGAAGCCGACCAGCGCGAACAGGCCGATCGCCTTGAGGTCGACGTTTTCCGACTTCAGCCAGGCCGACAGCAGGTTGTACAGGATGAACAGCGGCAGGCCGGAGGAAAAGCCGAGCGACACGCAGATCAGCATCTGCCGGTTGAAGTAATGGCGCCAGCCGGGTGGCGTGGCGGGGTCGGTAGCGTTGGGCGCTGCCTGAGTCATAAGCGTGCTCGCGAACAGAGTTTATTTTTTACGGAAGCGGAACACGGCCAGACTGCCACGCCAGTTTGGCAGGAAGTTAACGGGCTTGCCGTCTTGCAACGCCACACATTCGAGCACTTCGAGTCCGACCCGGTTCGCAAGTTCCTCAAAATCCTTGATCGTGGCGCAACGCAGGTTGGGCGTGTCATACCATTCGTACGGCAGCGACTTCGATACCGGCATGCGCCCGCGCAGCAGTGCAAACCGGTGCGGCCAGTAGGCGAAGTTCGGGAACGAGACGATCGCTTCGCGCCCGACGCGCGCGATATCGCGCAGCACGCCCTCCACGTTCTTCATCATTTGCAAGGCCGACAAGCACAGCACGGTATCGAATGCATTATCGGCAAACATTGCCAGGCCCGCTTCCAGGTCTTGCTGGATCACCGCGACGCCGCGCTCGACGCAAAGCGGTATCTTGTTGTCGTCGATTTCGACACCGTAGCCGAGGCATTGCTTCCCCGTTTGGAGATAGTCCAGCATCACGCCGTCGCCGCAGCCAAGGTCGAGCACATGGGATGCATCGCGCACCCAGTGCGCGATGAACGCGAGGTCGGCACGCAAAATACTCAGCTCCTGGAAATTCATGCGCGCCTCCTGTTGTCGATTTCTTTCCCAATGCGGTCGTAATAGGCGCGCACCACGTTCATGTAGCGCGCGTCTTCCAGCAGGAATGCGTCATGCCCGTGCGGCGCGGCGATCTCGGCATAGGTCACCTTGCGCTTGTTGTTGACCAGCGCCTGTACGATTTCGCGGCTGCGCTCGGGCGAGAAGCGCCAGTCGGTGGTGAAGGACACCAGCAGGAACTGCGCCTGCGTGGCGGCCAGCGCCTTGGTCAGATCGTCGTCATGCTCGCGCGCCGGATCGAAGTAATCGAGCGCCTTGGTGATCAGCAGGTAGGTATTGGCGTCGAAGTATTCGGAAAACTTGTCGCCCTGATAGCGCAGGTACGATTCGATTTCGAAATCGACGCCGAAGCCGAACTGATAGCCGCCGTTGCGCAGGCCGCGGCCGAATTTCTCCGCCATGCTGTCGTCGGACAGATAAGTGATGTGGCCGATCATGCGCGCCACGCGCAGACCGCGCTTGGGCACCACGCCGTGGGCATAATAGTCGCCGCCATGGAAATCGGGGTCGGTCAGGATCGCCTGGCGCGCGACATCATTGAACGCGATGTTTTGCGCCGACAGCTTGGGCGTGGACGCAATCACGATCGCATGCCGCACGCGTTCCGGGAACAGCAGGCTCCAGGACAGCGCCTGCATGCCGCCGAGCGAGCCGCCCATGACAGCCGCAAATTGCTTGATGCCGAGCTCGTCGGCCAGGCGCGCCTGTGCGCGCACCCAGTCTTCGACCGTCACCACGGGAAAATCCGCGCCGTAGGGCTTGCCGGTGGCCGGGTTGGTGTGCATCGGCCCGGTCGAGCCGAAGCACGAACCGAGATTGTTGATGCCGATGACAAAAAAGCGGTCGGTGTCGAGCGGCTTGCCGGGGCCTACCATGTTGTCCCACCAGCCGATGTTCTTCTTGCCGCCCTCGCCTTCGTACATGCCGGCGACATGGTGCGAAGCATTCAATGCGTGGCACACCAGCACCGCATTCGAGCGGTCCGCGTTGAGCGTGCCGTAGGTTTCATAGACCAGCGTGTAGTCGGAAAGCGACGCGCCGCTGCTCAACTTGAGCGGCGCCTTGAAATGCATCGATTGCGGTGCAACGATCCCTAGGGATGGCATAAAGGTCCCGAAGTAGAATTATTTGAACCTGAAATGAAAAAGCCCGACAGCTGGTCAGCTTATCGGGCTAAATTCTGGGCTCACATGCAAGCACGCTTTAGCCGTATTTATTAGGCGCCCGCAAGCTGATTATCAAATCGGCGCACCGTAAGAATACCCAAGCCGGTGCAGTCCGTCAAACCGCGCCGGCCTGATTGAGCTGATTGACGGCCTCGGCAATCGCCATCGGGTCGAACGAGCGCAGGATCTTCTTCACCGACGGAGTGATCTCGTTGAGGTCGCTGTTCAGGATTTCATGCTTGACCGCCAGCAGCTGGGTCGGGTGCATCGAAAACTCGCGTAGCCCCATGCCGAGCAAAAGCCGCGTCAGCTTCATGTCGCCGGCCATCTCGCCGCATACCGCCACCGGAATGCCCGCCTTGGTGGCAATCGAAATCGTAGACGCCAGCAGGTACAGCACCGCCGGATGCAGCGGGTTGTACAGGTGCGCCACCTCGTGGTCGGCACGATCGATCGCCAGCGTATACTGAATCAGGTCGTTGGTGCCAATCGACAGGAAATCCATCTTCTTGACGAACATCGGCAAGGTCAGCGCCGCCGCGGGAATCTCGATCATCGCGCCAATCGGAATGAGCGGATCGAACTTCTTGCCGGCGTCGCGCAGCTGCGCCTTGGCCTGCTCGATCATCGCCAGGCTCTGGTCGATCTCGAACGCGTGCGCCAGCATCGGGATCAGAAGCTTGACCGGACCGTAGGCGGAGGCACGCAAAATCGCTCGCAGCTGCGCCAGGAACATCTGCGGCTCGGCCAGGCAAAAGCGGATCGCGCGCAGGCCCAGCGCCGGATTGAGCGAAGTCTGCTCGGCCATGTCGAGCGGCTTGTCTGCGCCGATGTCGAGCGTGCGGATGGTGACCGGACGTCCCTTCATCGCCGCCACGGCCTGGCGATAGGACTCGAACTGCTCGTCCTCGGACGGCAGCTTGTTGACGAAACCGGCGCGGCCCATGAACAGGTATTCGGAACGGAACAGGCCGACGCCCATGGCGCCCGCCTCCATCGCCGCGGTGCAATCCTCCGGTAATTCGATATTCGCCAAGAGGGTAATTTCGGTGCCATCCTTGGTCACCGCCGGCATCTTTTTCAGCTTGCCGAGCTTCTTGCGCTCGCGCAGCAGGCGCGCCTGGCGCTCGCGGTACTGCTCCAGTACGGCCGGCGTAGGGTCGACGATCACGACGCCGGCGTCGCCGTCGATGATCACCCAGTCATCCTGCCGGATCAGCATCGACGCGTTATACATGCCAACCACGGCCGGAATGTCGAGGCTGCGCGCGACGATGGCGGTATGCGAATTCTGGCCGCCGAGATCGGTGACGAAACCGCCGAAAGCGCGGTCCTTGAAGCGCAGCATGTCGGCCGGCGAGATGTCGTGCGCGACGACGATCATGCGACCGGCGCCCTCGCTGCCGTCCCCGGCCGGCAAGGCGTTGGCGCTGCCGGTCAACACCTTCAGCACGCGCTCGCCGACCTGCTGGATGTCGGACTTGCGTTCGCGCAAGTAGGCATCCTCGATTTCATCGAACTGCGCCGACAATTCGTCGATTTGCGTCAGCAGCGCCCATTCGGCGTTGTAGAAGCGCGTGCGGATGATATCGAGCGGTACTTCGGCGATCATCGGGTCCGACAGGATCAGCGCATGTACGTCGATGAACGCGCCCAGTTCGGCCGGCGAATCCTTCGGCAGATCGTTCCAGATGGTTTGCAGCTCTTTATGGACGGTCGCGATCGCCTTTTGCAGGCGCTGCACTTCGGCTTCGACCTGCTCCTGCGGAATCAGGTAATGCTTGACGTCGAGCGCGGCTGGCGCCAGGAGGTGCGCGCGGCCGATCGCGATCCCGCGCGAAACGGGGATGCCATGGAGCGTGAAAGAGGCCATCGATCTTCGCCTGGATTATTCGCCTTCGCCGAACTTATTCTGGATCAGCTCGACGAGCGCGTCAAAGCACGCCTTTTCGTCGGCGCCGTCGGTTTCCAGAATGACCTTTGCTCCCTTGCCTGCGGCCAGCATCATCACGCCCATGATGGACTTGGCATTGACGCGCCGCGCATTGCGGGTCATCCAGACCTCGCTCTGGAATTTCGCCGCCAGCTGGGTCAGCTTGGCGGAGGCGCGCGCATGCAGTCCGAGCTTGTTTACGATTTCGATTTCTTGTTGAATCATGTTTGAAATTATTAGTTTGGCCCGAGGCGGACGCGATTGTCGACCCTGACCGCGCCGCTCTGGCCGCCGGCCAGCGCCATTTCCACCACGACGTCGAGCGTGTCGTTACGGTAAGTCAGCGCCCGCAGCAGCATCGGCAGGCTGATACCGGCAATCACTTCAACATGACCGGGATCGCCCAGGCGCAGCGTGCAGTTGCAAGGCGTGCCACCCATGACGTCGGTAATCACCAAGACGCCCGAGCCGTCGTCCAGGCGGGCGATCGCTTCCTTGGCCAGGCGATTGACCTCGGCCGTATCCTGGTCGGCCGTCACGTCGATCGATTCCATTCTTTCCGGGCGAGCGCGAAACACATGGGTCGCCGCGTCAATAAAGGCGTTACCCAACGGTGCATGCGTCAAGAGAAGAATGCCAATCATGGTCTTCGGTACCCGGAATGATCAAGCGGGAATAAACAGAACGGTGTCCCCAAACAAAAGCGGTCTATCCTTTTATCCTGCGCGGCTTGCCGCGCAGGTTATTTTATGTGCACTGCTTTTCCAGCGCATCGACGAACATGGCCGCGACGTTAAAGCCGGTCTGTTGCGCGATTTCCTGGAAACAGGTGGGGCTAGTGACGTTAATTTCCGTCAAGTAATCCCCAATAACATCCAATCCTACCAGCAATAAGCCGCGCTTCAAAAGAATTGGCGCAAGCGTTTCGCCGATTTCCCGGTCGCGCGCCGAAATCGGTTGCGCTACGCCGAGGCCGCCGACGGCCAGATTGCCACGCACTTCGCCCCCCTGAGGGATGCGCGCCAGACAGAATGGCGCGACTGCGCCGCCGATCAGCAGCACCCGTTTGTCGCCCTGTGCGATTTCGGGGATGAAGCGCTGCACCATGATGGTATGCGCGCCGTTGGCGGTGAGCGTTTCGACAATCGAACCGAGATTGAGGCCGTCTTCCTTGACACGGAAAATGCCGATGCCGCCCATGCCGTCCAGCGGCTTGAGGATGATGTCCCTGTGCTCGTGGTGGAAGGCGCGCACCCGGGAGGCATCGCTGGTGACCAGGGTCGGCGAGATGAATTGCGCGAATTCGGTGATCGCCATTTTCTCGTTATGGCTGCGGATCGCCTCCGGCCGGTTGAGGATGCGCGCGCCCTGCCGCTCCGCCAGTTCGAGCAAGTACGTGGCGTAGATGTACTCCATGTTGAACGGCGGGTCCTTGCGCACCATGACCGCATCGAATTCGTGCAACTGCACCGGCCGTGCCGCCTCGGCCCGGTACCAATCCTTGAGGTCGCCGGTGATCGTGATGCGCGCGACATTGGCGAGCACCTTGCCGCTCTCGAACGCCATGTCGCGCTGCTCGAAGGCATAAATCTCGTGGCTGCGGCGCGCCGCCTCGGCCATCATTGCGTAGGTCGTGTCCTTGTAGGTCTTGAAATGGTCGAGCGGGTCGGCCAGGAAGGCGAATTTCATGAGACAGGGCCTAGTAAATTTCCGGATTCGGGTCGGTCTTTTCCAGCTCGATCGATGCCGCCAGCAAGGCCAGGCGCGCCACCACGCCGTACATGTAGAAACGGTTCGGCGCGGCGGTGCCGGGCTTGGCGCCCAAGTCGGGTAGCGCATGTTGCTGCGCGAATGCCAGCGGCACGAAATGCGCGCCCGGAGAATTCAGGTTCTCGTCGACACCGCGCTCGGCATGCACGCGGTAAAAGCCGCCGACGACGTAGCGGTCGATCATGTAGACCACCGGCTCGGCCACCGCATCGTTGATGTGCTCGAAGGTATGCACGCCTTCCTGGATGATCACATCGTTGACTTCCAGCCCCTCCTTCACCACCGACATCTTGTTGCGCTGCTTGCGGTTCAGGTCCTTCACCTCGCTGGCGTCCTTGACCGTCATGATGCCCATGCCGTAGGTGCCGGCGTCGGCTTTCACGATCACGAACGGCGTTTCCTTGATCCCGTATTCCTTGTACTTCTTGCGGATCTTGGCCAGCAGCGTGTCGACGCTGGCGGCGAGGCAATCCTCGCCGGTGCGCTCCTGGAAATTGATCTGACTGCACTTGGCGAAATAGGGATTGAGCATCCAGCCGTCGACATCGATCAGCTTGGCGAATTTCTTGACCACCTCATCGTAGGCCGCGAAGTGGTTGGTCTTGCGGCGCACCGTCCAGCCAGCATGCAGCGGCGGCAAGAGATTTTGTTCCGGCAGGTTTTCCAAGATCTTCGGAATACCGGACGACAAATCGTTATTGAGCAGGATCGTGCACGGATCGAAGTTCTTCAAGCCGAGGCGGCGGCCGTTGGGCGAGCGCTCCAATGGTTCGAGCGTCAATACGGTGCCGTCCGGCAGCTCGATATTGGTTGGCTCCTTCACCTCGTCCGACAGCGACCCGAGCCGCACATTCAGGCCGGTCTGGCGGAAGATCTGGATCAGGCGCGCGACATTCTGCAGGTAGAACGTATTGCGGGTGTGTTTTTCCGGAATCAGGAGCAGGTTCTTGGCGTCCGGACAATATTTTTCAATCGCCGCCATTGCCGCCTGCACGGCCAGCGGCAGCATCTCGGAAGACAGGTTGTTGAAGCCGCCCGGGAACAGGTTGGTATCGACCGGCGCCAGCTTGAAGCCAGCATTGCGCAAGTCCACCGAACAGTAAAACGGCGGGGTATGTTCTTGCCATTCGAGCCGGAACCAGCGCTCGATGGCCGGCGTCGCATTGAGAATCTTCTTTTCGAGGTCAAGTAGCGGGCCATTCAGGGCCGTGACGAGGTGCGGAACCATATAAACCTTAAAGGTATAAGCATATTTGCAAGAGGATTGACGCTGATTCTAACGGCAATCCCTGTCTTGCGTCTGCCGGATGTTGTAATGGATACGCCGAGGCGATGGATTTCATTTCACAGATGACAATAGATTCATCGCTCGGATCTGGGCCTTTTCCAGATCAGGGCAAATCGGGCAATTTAAAGGGGAAAACGCGTTGCTTGGCCGGCATCCCGCGCTGCGGTGCGACAGGACGAAAAAAAAAGCGCCTCTTGCGAGGCGCCTTGTCATCCGCCGCAGCGGATGGGGAATGCTGTGCGATCCGAAAAATCAGCCGTGATAAGCGGATTCGCCGTGGGCGGTGATATCCAAGCCTTCGCGCTCCTGCTCTTCCGGCACGCGCATGCCAATTAGCAAGTCGACCAGCTTGTATGCCACCAGGGACACCAGGCCAGACCAGATGATCGTCGTGATCACGCCTTGGAACTGGACCCAGACCTGGCCCGCGATCGAATACGGTTCGGACGACATCTTGTTGGCCACGTAATCGAAGATGCCCTGGCCGCCGAGCGACGGCGATGCGAACACGCCGGTCAGCAAGGCGCCCAGGATGCCACCGACGCCGTGCACGCCGAACACGTCGAGCGAATCGTCGGCGCCGAGCAGGCGCTTCAAGCCATTGACGCCCCACAGGCAGACGACGCCGGCCAGCAAGCCCATCACCAGCGCCCCCATCGGACCGACGAAGCCGCACGCCGGGGTAATCGCCACCAAGCCGGCAACCGCGCCTGACGCGCCGCCGAGCATGGAAGGCTTGCCTTTTGCCATCCACTCGCCGAACACCCAGGACACGGTGGCGGCAGCCGTCGCCAGGAGCGTGTTGACGAAGGCCAAGGCCGCCACGTCACCGGCTTCCAGCGCGGAACCGGCGTTAAAGCCGAACCAGCCCACCCACAGCAGCGAGGCACCGACCATGGTCAGCGTCAGCGAGTGCGGCGCCATCGATTCGCGGCCGTAGCCGATACGCTTGCCGACCACGAAGGCGCCGACGATGCCGGCAACGGCCGCATTGATATGCACCACGGTACCGCCCGCGAAGTCGAGCGCGCCCTTTTGCCACAGCCAGCCCGCCTTTTCGGTAGCCGCTGCCAAGGTTGCCGCATCCGTGATCGCGTCCGGGCCGGGCCAGAACCAGACCATGTGCGCAATCGGCAGGTAGGAGAAGGTGAACCACAGCACCACGAACAGCAGCACGGCGGAGAACTTGGCGCGCTCAGCGAAGGCGCCGATGATCAGGCCGCAGGTAATCGCCGCGAAGGTCGCCTGGAACGCCACGAACACGAACTCCGGAATCACCAC
This sequence comes from Noviherbaspirillum autotrophicum, assembly GCF_000818395.1. GTDB lineage: Bacteria > Pseudomonadota > Gammaproteobacteria > Burkholderiales > Burkholderiaceae_D > Noviherbaspirillum > Noviherbaspirillum autotrophicum. Next base: position 4,640,662 of record NZ_JWJG01000028.1, read on the forward strand.
GCCCTTGCTGAAGGTCGCGGCAGTGGCGAACGATCCCTTGGCCGGATCCCAGATGCCGTTCAGGAACAGGCGATCGAACTTGCCGATGAACGCGCCGCCTTCGGTAAACGCCAGCGAATAGCCGTAGATACACCACAGCACGATGATCAGCGCAAAGATCATGAATACCTGCATCAGGATCGACAGCATGTTCTTCGAGCGCACCAGGCCGCCGTAGAACAAAGCCAGGCCCGGGATCGTCATCAGGATCACGAGCAGGGTCGCCACCATCATCCAGGCGGTATCGCCCTTGTTGGGCGTCGGTGCCGGTGCAGCAGCCGCAGGAGCCGCGTCGCTGGCCGCAGGTGCTGCCGCGGCGGCAGGTGCGTCTACGGAAGCGGCTGCGGATGCCGCCGGCGCGTCAGCGGCGGTGGCAGGCAACGAAACGCCCACTGCAAACAGCAGGGCGCCGGCTGCCAGGAAGCTTGCCAATCGTCTCATCATGTCATTCTCCTTAGAGGGCTTCTTTGCCGGTTTCGCCGGTACGGATACGCACGACTTGCTGCAAGTCGTAGACAAAAATCTTGCCGTCGCCGATCTTGCCGGTGCGGGCGGACGACTCGATGGCTTCGATCGCGCGGTCGAGGATGGCGTCGTCGACCGCGGCTTCGATCTTGGTCTTGGGCAGGAAATCGACCACGTATTCCGCGCCACGGTACAGCTCGGTATGGCCTTTCTGGCGGCCGAAGCCCTTGACCTCGGTGACGGTGATGCCCTGCACGCCGATGGCGGACAATGCTTCGCGCACCTCGTCGAGCTTGAATGGTTTGATGATCGCAGTGATCAGTTTCATGATGGCCTCGATTAAAAGGTTTTGCCGACAGAGACAACCAGACCGTTCTTGCCCAGGTTCTCACCATCCGGTCCGGGAACAGTCAGGGTGGTGCCGATCAGCGCGGCACTGCCGGTGACGATGCCGAAGTCCTTGGTCAGCCCGACCTTCCAGTCGTTGTAGCTCGCTGCGCTGGACGGGCCGCGCACGCGCTGGCGGCCGGCGTGCAGGTTCAGGGTCAGGCCTTGCGCCACTTCGACGTTGGCACCGATGTCGAGATAGCCGCTGTTCTTGCTGTCGGCAAAGCCGAACAGGTTGGTCACGGAATGCGAGTACTTGACGTAGCCCGGGCCGAAACCGACCTGTCCATAGAGTTCGGTGGTGTTTGCGCTCGGGTTCAGGCCATTGGATGGATAGACATAGGTCAGCGCGCCGACGTCATATGAGACGTCCTTGGTGATTTCACCACGCTTGCCGCCATAGATATCCCACTCGATATTTCCGTCACCGCCAGCATCCTTGATCCATTTAATGGTGGAAAGCCATGTGCCGGCATACAATCCGGTCGGGTTGTGCGTGTAGTCGGCACCGCCCTGCAACGCGGGATCCAGGCGCGTCTGCGAGATGCCGCGATAACGGTAGTCGCTGACGATGGAAGCGTTGAAGCTGACTTCATGATCCGGCTTATTGTCTTCTGCCTGAGCATAACTGCCTGCAAAGGCGGCCATTACTGCGGTGGCGAGAATCATTTTTTTCATGGCATATCCCTTTTAGCGGTGTTGGAACGAAAAATGGGTTCTAATACGATTCGAAGGGGTATTAGCAGAACCCATGCCACCCTTTTCCTCAGGGTATGCGTTATCATTTTTTTATTTAAACGCCCCTTTCAGGCCGCGCACGCCCTCATTTAAATCAGTGCACCGGAAAACTCGCACCATCTTGAGGCGCACCATCGCAAGGCGCACCACGGACGTGCGGCACATTGACATTTGGATTCATCATGAACGCAAACAACTTCTTTAATGACCTGCAAGCCAAGATCAACCAGGCGCTGGAAAACTCGCCCGCCAAAGACATTGAAAAGAATGTGAAGGCCATGCTGACCCAGGGCTTTTCCCGGCTGGATCTGGTCACGCGCGAGGAATTCGATATCCAGACCCAGGTGCTGGCCAAGACCCGCGCCAAGCTGGACGAACTGGAAAAACGCGTGGCCGAGCTGGAAGCGCAGCTGAAAACCAAGTAATGAGCCTCGCGGTCCTGAAAAGCCGCGCACTGGCCGGCATGCACGCGCCGGAAGTCACCGTCGAAGTGCATCTGGCGAACGGCTTGCCCTCCTTTACGATCGTCGGCCTGCCGGAAACCGAGGTCAAGGAATCCAAGGACCGCGTGCGCGCCGCCTTGCAGAATGCGCGCTTCGAATTTCCGGCACGGCGCATCACCGTCAATCTGGCGCCGGCCGATCTGCCGAAGGAGTCGGGCCGCTTCGATTTGCCGATCGCGCTTGGCATTCTCGCCGCCTCCGGCCAGATGCCGGCCGACGAACTGGACAAGTATGAATTCGCCGGCGAGCTGTCGCTGTCGGGCGAACTGCGGCCGATCCGCGGCGCGCTGGCGATGACTTATGCGATGCATCGCGCCAGTGACACATCGGGCCGCGAGCGTGCCTTCATCCTGCCGCGCGCCAGCGCGGACGAAGCGGCGCTGGTCGGCGACGCCGCGGTCTTTCCGGCCGATTCGCTGCTGCAGGTCTGCGCACACTTTGCCGCCGCCGATGGCGATACTAGGCTGGCCCGGCATTACGCGCAGGCAGCCGCAGTACGGCCGGACTATCCGGATTTTGCCGACGTTAAGGGCCAGTCGCATGCCAAACGCGCACTGGAGGTGGCCGCCGCCGGCGGCCACAGCGCCCTGCTTGTCGGCCCGCCCGGTACCGGAAAATCGATGCTGGCAGCGCGCTTTCCCGGCATTCTGCCGCCCATGACGGATGAGGAAGCGCTGGAGTCAGCAGCCGTGCAATCGCTGTCCGGCGGCTTCTCGACCGGGCGCTGGAAAGCCCGGCCTTATCGCGCGCCGCACCACACTGCGTCGGGCGTCGCGCTGGTGGGCGGCGGAGGTACGCCGCGACCGGGAGAAATCTCGCTGGCGCATCGCGGCGTGCTGTTTCTGGACGAATCCGAGATTTCGCGATGAGCCACCAATTTACTCAAGCCAAATATATTTAATATTCAGTCACTTAGAATAAATTTGAACAAAGCCCTGCTGAACAACAGTAAGCTGAGAGCCGGGGCGATGACTTTATCGAGCCACTAAAAAGGCATTCTCGTGCGCTCCGATTTGTAGCAAGACTTGGAAGGTCAGATTTTCTGCCCCGTCAGATAATGCTCTGTGGGCCGTGGGAATCATCGGGTGAAATTTTGGGAAGCATTGTGGGAGATTGCCGTCTCTCCGGCGACCCTGCCTCGTCACCGCGGGCTTGTCTCCGCGATACTGCTACCACGGGCCGACCGCCTCATGAAGTTAGAAAAACGCCAATGCACCTATCCTGTCCGCCACACCCGATGTGAACTACCAGAGTGCATCTATAGATGTCGCGGTGGACGCTTGCCAAAATCTCAGGTTATGGCTCCCACTACACGATTGAAAGTAGGAACTTAATTCAATTCCCGGTGCCCACGAACTTCGCTTGTGGAACATCTGAAAGTGTTGCAATCAACCGCCCCACCGCTCCTCGAAGTTCATCGAGAGATAATTCACTGAATTGCTTGGCAAGAACTTCGAGCTGCACTTGCGCATTTACCTTGAGAGCAAACGGGTCTGCAAAAGGAGCCTTCTCTTCGCTTGCCAGCTTTATAAAAGCCCAGTCGATATACGTGTTAAGCGAGTCCACTGAGGAATGACCAGTAATCATTATGAGCTCCTTGAGAAAACCCTCGAATTGAAGCAATTTCTCAAGCTCAGAACGTTCCTTGGCACCGCAACTCTGGATGAACAGCAGAATTTGGTCGCAAACAAATCGATGACGAAATAAGTGTGAATGACAGGGGTTCTTTATACCCGCCTCCATCTTCATTAGCCTTATCTCAGAAGATATGATTTGCGGCTTAAGTTGCATGCCCGATTTAGTACTAACGAGCAAGAATCCGTGGTCGTTTCCACTGCCTAAATACTTTTCAACGACTCGGCTTCGCCAAAAATCTACATAGTCTAAGAAGAATTTCAATTCGCTGCGTAAAACAGGAACGCTTCTATGTTCAATCTTCCTTTTCTTTAAACTCCAAACTTTTAAGTGAGGCACCTCCATTTTTAATGCCTCTCTAACTGCATCCACAGTAACTTGCGACACCTCACCAACGCGCAAACCACAATCGAGAAGAGACAGGACAACCAAGCGCCTCCTGTCCCGCACCTTTGCCATTTCCAATGGGTAGTGGCTCTTAGGACTGCGGCTTTTAGTGAAACTCGCTAGCTTTCGAAGGCGGCGAACATCTTCATCATCAACTGGTCCACGCTTATGGACAGGTGACGCTGGTGGGAACGAGGAATGATGCCAACCGTATCTGACGAATTTCCGACCATTCCTTCCGCTGTATTCGTAGCGCGCCTTCCAAGCTCGAATCACCCCATCACGTTTGACGAAATTCGGAATCCTAAAGAGCTCTGCTATAAAAGATAGGAACTCCAAGCAACGCCTACCGATTTTGATAACAGTCGTGCCACATCTTTTCTGTTCGATAGTTCCCTTACGGAGAATCCGCTCCTCAGTCAATTCCCGAATGAATTGGGAAAAATCGTCGTCCAAAAGAGCATGAAACGATATACCTCTTCTCCAACAAAACCGGCAGAGTAGTGCGAGATTCGATGCATATGTCCCCAATGTTCCACCTCGATTAAACGTCGACGCTCCTTTTTCTGCACACTCCTTAATGAACAAAGCAATCTCGAAACACCAGCGACCATCGGGCCAATAAGGCAGAGGGAGCCCTGGTGCTTCCCTAAAATGCACATAACCATCTTCGTCCAGTGATGAAAAGATTCGTGCACCATCCGGCGCATTTAAGAACAGTTGTTTCCGCCGCATACAATTCCCCGCAATGCACGCGCCCACTTTTCTTCTTCACTCGCCTCGCGAACCACCAACTCCTTCGCCAAAGTTAGCATTGCGAGAATCACCTTTTCTTCGCGCTTCCACAGTTCAACTGCCAATTTCCTGTCGTCCATTTCCGCAACCTTTCGGCCAACTGACAAACATTTGTGAACCGCTGACGTCAAGTGAAAGCAATCCATTAAACGTCGATTAGCCGTGTTCTTCATTTCCGCAGCAGAGGCACGAAAATCTTCCCGTGTTCGCTTCCTTCCTATATGTTGATTTTCAATTGCCGCGCAGGCATCAGTTATCTTTTCCAACGCACGTCGACGTAATGCATCGAAGGCTGGGTACCCGCCGGACAAGAGTCGGTTACAAACACGTTCAATGGAACTGCGGGACGTTCTTCTAACACCGTATTTTTTACTTTCAAACGCCCCCAGCCTTTCTTGTCTCGAAAGTGCTGCCAGCAAATCCGGGTCATGCAAGTACATGCTAGGTGCTATGCAGATTTTCTCAAGCAGGGTATGTAGGTCCGATACTGCACGCTCGATAGGGGTTTTTGCTGACGATATCATCTTGGCCAACCTTCCGAGAACGTGACTGCAATTCGATATGATTTTCCACTAGCATCAGAAATAAAGTGCGGGTTTACGGACAGCCCTTTCCTTAAGAGACCAGCAATAAACAACTCAAAAGTATCACTATCAATTAGCGAGAAATTTCTTGTGCCGAAGACTGTCTGAGTAGCATCTCCCAGCTTACAAAACGCAGATTCTGAAATCTCAATCTCCTTCTTCCAGCTTCCCGAAGTCAGCACATCGGCCAAAAAATAACTACGAACCTCATCCAAAATTTCCCCAGGGACACTACCGGTAATGTAATGCCATACATGCTCTGCATCCGAATGACCAAGCATCCATCTCAACGTTGAAACATTCCCGTATTTGGTTCCGTAGAAGAAAGCTAAAGCGAAAAAACGTCGCAACTGGTGCTGCCGTACGTACCAGCGACGCCCTTTACTATCAAGACCAAAAGATACGTAATCACAAAACGCGTCCAACGCTTCGTTATACGTTGACGTAGATACTGCTCGAATGCCAGCGACACCTGGTAGGTCAAACAACCTATGAGGCGGCATCTTTACGCCAGCCTGTTCAAGGTTAAGATGCAACTTTTTACTCAGCTCTACAATGTCGCGGCACAGTGGCGGAGCTGGCCGTAGCTCGAACTGGCGAAGACCGTGAGCGCCAGATTTTCTATTCTTAAATCCAACATATCGTCCAGTTTCGTCTAAAGCCCCTTGGGGTGTCAGGTCGATTAGCTCACCTTGACGTCGAGCCGTCATCGCACCGAAGTCATACTCCATTGCGCCGACCATTACTCGCAGTAATTCGACCATTCCACGGTTGGCCCTAAAGTCCGAGAAATACTGTGCGACACGAGTTTCGTTTATCCGCGCATCTCCCGGCAACCGAACAGAAGAGGCACCGCTTATCTTTGATGACAGGGACCACTCGGCAACACCTAGATTCAGCACATCTTTGCTTAAGAAATGTTGCACACCCACCGATTGCACCAGTGCGGCAGGAGCCATTTTTCTTTTGATTGCATCGCTGAGAACGCACACATAGGCGTCGAAAAGCTTTTCGGAATGGTCATAAACCATGTCGATTCCATTTCGAATACCAGCCATTAAGTGTTTAAACGGAACCGTCGCGTACCGTCCTAGTGCACGTATGCTTTTGCTTTCTATTCCGCGCTTATCTTTGCAATTCACGAGAACATCTACCGGAATTCTCATGCCCGCTTCTGCCAAGAGTTCCAAACTGAAAAAGGCACGGCGGCGGCTTCTTACCGTTACCTCAGTTGGCCGAACATCGTCGCTCCTAACCGGCACTGGGTCCTTTTCCCTGATTGTTCGTTCTACTGGCGCATAACACAGCTCACGATAGAGAGGCTTAATAACCGCTTGCCCTCTAAGCGTATCCTTAAGCAAAACCTTACTGATTTTGGTTGACGAGTAATGCCGTTTGAAATCTGGATGCCCCTTCGAGCTATAGAGTCTTTTGACAGAAAGCGCCGCCCTCCACCGTAATACCTTCTCTGAATCCGGTGTTAGTACCCAATCCTCAATTGGAAGGTCATTTTCTTGTAGTTCTTTGTTCTTCTCTAACTCACGCTCAATCTCTGGCTCATTCTCATCAACGACCGAATCAAGCCACTGAGCTAGCTTTCTCTTCCAGTTGTAAAACGCTGCCGCTTCGTCAGCATGGCTCTCGATATCTCGCAGAATGTTTAGCACGTCATTTTCAGTAAGCGCAGACAATCCGAATTGAGGTAACTTATATTTATCTTGATGCAAGAGTAGATAGTCAATAAAACCGGTTACCCGGTTAATGGCGCCTCTCTTTACTGCTGGGTCGGTTAAGTACCCGCCGGTAAAGCGTGGGTGGACCTGCAAAATCAACCAAGAGCGAAAAATCTTCCATGTATCGGCGAATGCCCTATCCGTTAGAAGTCCGTCACCAAACCGGACCCTCCAATCTATTTTCCAGTTTAGATTACCAACGGATATTGCCCAAATCGGGGATACATAATCCACTCCGAGTATGTCGCCTTCCTCAAATGAATTTAGGCCTCCTTCATAAAAAACTTCCAAGGCACGTAATGCAGTAGCAGGAAACGAGTTATGCATGAAGAAGGCCCTTGTACAAGTCAGGATTGACTCTCCCTTTTGCCTCTTCGAACATCATCGAGAACTCCATCATGTTCTCAGATGAATCAGCGAAGGCTCTTATACGTGTGGCGAGCATTGCCCACGCAGTTGATAAAGGACCACAGGGACTGGGATGGCGCTGAACTGCAATTCGTATGCTCTCCATCACTGCTATCGAATCAACGCTTAGCCCAAATACAACCTTATCTTCGATGTTCAAAATAGTTCTGTCCATGCTGCTTTCATTTCCTCCCCTCCTAACTTGCAGCGCATGGTTCGCCAAGAATGTGTGAACTTCCTCCATCGACGAAAATCCGGTTGCTCGAAGCTTGTATGGACTGTCCTTCAGCGCTTCGAGTAGGACAGCACACTGAAACAGACGAACCCATCGCTCCTGAAAGAATGCCAACAATGGCGGAGGTATATAACGGTCCAACTGTTTGTAGTTGAGCCTCTCGTGGCCAAGACGCCTTGCCACAAGTGCTATATCAGGCCTCTTAATGTACTCCGCCACTACTGTTTGGGAACGGAGAGTCGCGAGACTAAACCTCTGTACGAATCGTTCAAGCTCGGCGCGGCTACCAGAAAAAAATGCCTCGAACTGCGCCGTGAGTTCCGGAATGCAACCGTGGATTAATGAACTTGGTAGCACTTCGGTAGGGTAAGCAAATCCTTTTCCACAATGCAGAAAGACACGTCTCCATAGCGGATTCCCTTGTTCTTTAAGGTATTTTCGTAGCGGTTGGGTTAGCGCTACAACCTGTTCCAAGACTTCTTTTGCACGGTCTGAGAGCGAGAATGTCTGCTGAGCCGTCGATGGTCCCTTACGAAGTTTGACACCGTCGATTATCCAGCTCCCACCGAAGTCGGTAATGCCAGAAAGACGCGCATTCTTGTCGTACATCTCAAGATTCGTGAGAAAGCTCCCGGTAATTTTTGGATGCTCAATAACCAGAATTGCCATATGAGGCAGCAAGGATATTGACGTAGGTAGCGCCAGAAGTTCCGCAATACCTGTTAGCCCTTCGTAAAGCTGGTCTATCTTTTTTTCTGAGTCACTGGATGGATAGAATCCGTGGTGCTTGAATGTAGCGGCCACGTTTTCTCTCCAGTTAGGGTTCGTTCGCTTAGTAATGGCAGTATGCCGGTTCTCTCCTGGCTGGCCTATTTCCCTGACCGCTCCTGCGACAGCCAGTCTTCTCCATTCCTCGAACCTGTGCCAGATATTCTTTACGTGAAACTCCGCCCATTGAACAACGACGTCTAAGTCGACATGGATTTTTTCAAGCACTAACTGAATCGCTTCCTGGTCAGATACTTTAATTGGAATGTCCGTAATGAGCTTGCATATCCATTTATTTCCGTTCGCATCGGTACGGATGTTAGTTCGCCTATTCGCTCCTCCGGCATTTGGAAATGGAGGAAGCGAATATGACCTTGCGAATAGATTTGCTGCGAATGCAACCTCCAGAAACTCCAAAAATTTATTCCATTTCCGAACAATATATGTGTAGTCTTGGGTTTCGCCATCTGTCTTAACCAAGTGCAAAGCAAATCCTGCAAAGAGCTTTGTCGTGGAAGCGCGGCTTGTGAAATGACCTGCATTCCATTTCTCGGAAGAGATTTCGAGGTAGCGGATAAACTCCTTCACCCCAAGCGCGTGTTGCGTCCTACGCCCCGAGTAATACGTTTGGATTGCGTTATGAAACGATGCAGCGAAACGCGCTCCATAGCACAAATGCAGTTCACGAAGGTTGTACCATCTCAATCCAAATGTACCGAGTGCCGGCCAACCTCTGCACAGCGTTACCTGCTCAGAATCCAAAACTAGCTTCTCAAATTCTCGTCGCTTTTCACACCAAAAATTCGTCACGCCCTTTGTGCTGATTTGGGGAAACTTGTCTTTGGAGATTATCTGAAGCCTGTCGCATACTATGATTAATGCGTACACGAGCATGTAACGCGATTTATGGTTTCCTTCGATGAATCGACCTGACCACAATGCGCCGGCGAATTGAAGTGCAACCTCAGGTTGTATGTGGCACTTGTCACGCAGCAGTGCACCTTGACCGGTTACAAGGAGGAAGCAATCAAGCGCTCTTGCGACCTTCCTAACGTGAGAACCCATTGGTTTCTTGAGGGCCGCCGCCAGATTCTCAAACGAGCTAGCGATTTGAGGAGATAACGCAAAATACGGGAGCTCGGTGTACGTCGCCATGTCTCGAATGATTGCCTCGGAGCGAAATTTACGCTCGGCGTCATATCCTGGGCCAATCTCGCTATTTTCCTTTTCGAGGATAACTAACTTAGGTCTCGTCATGGCTACTCCTTTTTCGCATTAGAGGATGCCATTTTTGTTACTGCATCCAATTCCTTTTCGGAGGAATTTTGCGGCGCCGCCACTTGGCCCATATCTATTGGTGATTTATGGCTATCAGAGAACGTAAAGAAAGTAACTCCGTCCGGACTTCGCGCGAACGACGTCTTAATCAAAGCAAAAGTGCAGTAGGTTATGTAGGCATGACGCCAAGCTGACACGCTTGGTATCTTCAAGAGCGGGAAATGGTTTGGTGCCGGTAGACGCTTTGACTTAACAGATTTTTTAACCATTACGAATCCTCCGAAAAAAACGGATATGGATTCGTCCGGTCTGTTTGGTCCGCTCGGAGTCGAATTGCGAGCAGCAAGTTGGACGACTGGCGCTCAGAATGCTTTCTAACAGTTTCACCATGCCCAGTATGGGCTCGACCGGTCGGGACTGTGGCCCGTATCATTCTGCGCGACTACAGCTTATATCAAGATGACCGATAGAAGGCTATCGCCCCTATGGCTTACTCAGTATTTTCGTCAACACTGCCAGTTCTTATTGCGTAGAACAACTTGTTGCGGTTGGAAAATGTGCTCGTATGAACGCACATCTGACGGCCACGAGCCCCTTTCTCAACATCTGTTTCCTCAGGTATGCTCATACCTGATACTTCATACCGAGATGTTGCATGCCTTAACGTTGGAGACACAATGAACGAAACTACCAGGACTGTCCGGTTTGAAGTACAACTTACTGAAGATGAGGCACGAGAGTATGCTTTATTTCTCAAGAAGGCCACATTTGCGGATTATCGCGAACTAGCGACATCAGAGCAAAATGCGTATCTCATGATAATGGCCGGCGAGAGAATAAGGGAGGAATTACGTAAGGCTGGATATGCTCCTCGCTAGGAGGTAAAAATTGTGCCTTAACTGGACAGGATGTGTCAGATTCCGAACTTCCTAGTTCGTCCTATTCTGGATGTCCGTACGTGCGTCGTGCTTAGCGTATCGCCGCGACATCCTTGTCAGGGGCGCCAAGTTTTCCGGTTTTCCCGCATAACGTGCACTTCACTCCAACCCAAGGACCTTGATTGCACTTTGTGAGTTTTCCATCCCGGATACAACCGTCAGCCTTCTTGGGTAATTCTTTTCCAAGACGTTCAACAAAATCGCTTCGTTCCTGGTGCAACTGGTGCTTCTCTATCGCCGTTGCTACGGCAGCCTCCCACTCAGGCGTGCCTTGCTGAAGATTGTCAGCTTTATGCCGTCTCTTGAAATCATCTATGGCTTCGTCAATTTTGCTGTATTTGGAGTCAGGAGGAAGATTGGACATAGTCGCAATAAAATTTGCAGGAATAACATGCTATCAAATTTATTGCGAGCTAGGCGACGCTACAACTGTCAATTGTGACGTAGCTTTGCCAACCTCCCGACTACCGTTATTGGCGGAACTCAGCAGCTCGACGAGATTCAAGATGCGATGAAATCTAACACTTCGTGGCAGTCCAAATTTGGCTTACTACAGGTAAGAGGTAAAGATTTGATGTCAGCGTTATGAAATGCTGTCGGCCAGATTACGCTGACAACTGCTACTCCTCCTCGCAGAAAGCATTCCATCCGAATGTTTATGCCTGACAGTAGACTCAGTGCCGCGAGCAACCGTCGTGTGTAGTCGAAATTTGTTCACACCTATTATTCGTCTGCGGGAGGCTTCCATCCTCGCGGAATCTGAAACACCGGTCGCGCTCCATCCATTCTCGGGAACGGTCTGTCGTAGTCAATTCTGTGGTCTTCTGGCACAACTTTAGTCATACAAATTTCATCTGGTGCCGCATCCGCAAACCGAGGCTGGCAACGCAGCAGCTCTGGATACTGAACACGGTCCAATCGATGGTATCCGCGCCCTTCAAAATAGCCAGCTGTAGCCTTGCTCATTACAAAGAGCTGCTTAATTCCTTCAGTTCGCGCCCGGTCTTCCATCATGCTAAGTAACTGAGTTACCCAATCCTCGGCCACTGCATTCATGGCGACTGCCAAATGCTTGACTACACCAAGCGTTCCATGACGCTCCATCCCAATGCAGGCGATAATCTTTTCATCAAACCCCTCGCGAACGATGAGGTAATCCCTTAGATTGGTCGAGGTGACTGCTTCGCTTGGTATGTTGCATGCGCTAAGCATGGTTTGAAGCGGCCGCAGTTCATCAGGCTGCGGAGCACGGATGTCGTATGCAGGCATGGTTCTCTGTGCACATAATTATTTCTCATTAGAAAGAATAGCACTTGGCCACTTCTGCGGCCTCCCATGTTCATGGGGGTAGTAGGCTCCCTAATTCAAGGGTACTTCAAACACCAGCCCCATAGAAATGGGAGGAAATTACATGGAATGGCAATTCACAAAGAGCACTTTAGAAAGTCGAAATTTCTTCAGTACCTACTTCTCCTTATCAACCAAAAAGCTAATATTTCAGTACTTCCGACCAAAATTGCAATGAGCATTTATCGTTATTACTCATCTCTTTCAGACAAAAGAAGTGTGTTGAGCAAGTTCAGTTCGTTCGAGGCCATGAAATACCTGTCATCGAACACCAAGTCCAGCCGAAGCGGATTAACTTGCCCAACACCCGCGGCCCACGGTGCACCTTCATAGCGAGGAATAGCCGGCATCTCAGCTCCGCCAGGCAAACCTCGTCCAAGACAGTCGCGCCACAAATCAGAGTCTGCAACTGAGACGAGTTCGTCGTCACGCCCATCGCTGCGCCTCTTCAAAAACTGCGTGTAGGCCGCAGGTAAAACAACCCAAGTATTCGGGGAATTCAGTCCCTTGATGGTATTGAATTCTGTCGCAGCCTCTGGGCTTTCGCGTGCAAGCACGCGTAACAGGTTCGAAGCTGGAATTCGCAGAGAAGCTGGGAATGCCGAATTTTTGTCGACATCCTTCAGCTGAAAATACAACTCCTTTGTAAGGCGCTGTTCCTGTACTGAATGGCCCTCGAATGAAAATACTTCGCGTTTGTCGAAGTGCGCCCAGTTTTCAAGCAAGAGCGGCCCAGAAAAGAAAACATGCTCAGGAATCTGAGGCCGCCCACCGTGTTCTGGAAGAAGTGGTGCGATAGCGCCACAAGCCTTTTGCATGTAGTCACTGGCATCACCTTGCCGTACGAAGGAAAAACCATCGGCTACTGAGCGCGCCGTTGCGTTCAGGCGGAAGCGAGAGAATAGTTCAAATGCATTACTCCTGGCATTCGACACCAATCCAACCAACTCTCGTTCTCCGCCGCCTTTGACATACGCATCTGCCTCACTGATGAATTCAACAACATAGCTAGACATGAGACTCTTGAGTTCCTCAAGGCCGACGGCCCCTACCGGTACCAATGCCAGCTTCTGCTTCAGACCAGCGTCGCCGGTAATACGCGTATAAATCGTCGAGCGTAGCATCACGAGCAGTGTCAGCAAGTCGATGGACTGGCGCAGCCACTGCCGTATATCCATCTCTTCTTCATGCACAAGAAAGTCGTCGACGAGCATTACTAATTTACGCGGCACATTGTCGCCTGATACGACTTCGCCTGATTCGTTTCGGTACATGCCACGGCCGCGGTAAATCAGCTGGGCAATCTCCATCAATGCCGCTTCAATGCTGAAGCGCGGGACAGACGCAATAATCCAGTCGGTCTTCGGGAAGGACACGCCCCGGGCGCCGGAGGATGTCATCAGGAACACCTTCACGGTGTCGCGCTTGTCTTCTCCGAGCAGTTGCTTACGCTTCCATCCGGGTACGGATGAATCCAGAATTTCCACACTGCCATCAGTCAGGCCGAGTTCGGATTCCGCGCGCAGATAAGCCCGCAAGTCTCGCAGAAACAATTTGTCCTGTGCGAAGAAGACGATTTGGGCGGCGCCGGCATCCAAAGCCTTCATGATTTCCCGTCCAGCGTTTTCCAGCAGCCGCTCGTCGGCCACGCGTCGAATGGCACGACGCGGCGTCTCCATCAATCCAGGCTGCACTTCCTGAATGCGGACGGCAGAAAGATTGACGCGATAGCGGATACTCAGCTCACTAGCCGGGTAGCTGTTAGTCATGACATGCAGGACGTCACGCTTTGCACCACCTAGTCGAACTTTCGTTGCGACTAGCCGGAACGGACGTTCGCCTTCTGACCGGGACACCAGCACCTTATCCGGAGTGCGGTCACCGGCGTTTAAATAGCGGTCGAGCACAACCTCGTTACCCAGCGAGGCGTCCGATACGACAAGCACTACCGTGAAGGGCGAACCTTGGTCACCAAACGGCTCGATAAATTCCTCTTCCAGCCATCGTGCGACGGTATGCACAAACGGGGACCCGGCACCGTCGCCGGCGAGTTCGTCGACCATCACAACAATGACCGGCATGCGCTTGGCGAAGGCCCGACGCTCCTCTACGCCGGCCTTTCGGTCAGCGGGATTCTTAAATAGCTGCGACAGTGCCTGGATAGTATTTTTACCACCACCTTTCTCTCGGAAGCCCTGCAGCGCTGCGGTCAGAACGGCGCGATTCACAGAAGGATTGAGCTCCAGCAGCTCGCGTGTTGTGGCGGACATGCAGCTGAGGACGCCCATCAGGGAGCGCTCTTGAACAATGTCCTCGTTCTCGGAGAGTGTCGTTTTCGACAGGCGCGAGCCAGCGTGTGCCGCTTCGATTTCACGCTCCTGTTCGGGGTCCAGCACCAACACGCTATGCTGAGGCTTGACCAACCCATCGACCCCATCGGCGACGACCGCGCCATCGATATGGCGGCGCGTATCCTTTCCCGCTTCGACTTGGCTGATGTGCCAGCGTTCTGCTGAAGCAATCAGTTGAGCGTTCGTCGTCACAGTTAGGATGCCGCTTGCCTCGCCATCGCGGCGAGCCAGCTTTTCGGTCACGTCGCGATTAATGACAACGCGAGGACTGACGTACAGGTAGAGGTACCCCGTACTTTGCTTTGCGAGGTAGCGAGTTACCGCCGTTGTCTTGCCAATGCCAGGATTTCCTTCCAGCCCGAGCACGTGGACCCGGCCGGGGCGGGCGGAATTCAATCCTGCCACGACAGCGGCGGCATGGGCGTCCCGCAATGGAATCTCGGCCTTTTCGGGAGCGATTTCGTCCAGTGCCGCAGAGACTGCGGCTTTGGCTGACTGACCGAAAAACTCCTGCAGCGCCTCCGACTCGTCGACCATCTGCAGAACCTCGATGCGACTGAACAGCTGCATCGGATTGGAGAACTTCGGGACCTTTTCTTCGAACTCCAACACGTAGTCTTCGCCGGGTTTCGGCGCCGACCGTAGTCCCTTTGCGCCTTTCATTAGCGCGCCGGGCAGGCGACGATAAATGCCGTTGAAAACCGCTTCCACCGCAGCACGTAATCCCGCATCGTCGCCATCCGCGAGCTTGCGCACCTTGCGGTAGGCTGCGCCCAGCTGCTCCATCAGGTCGAACCGAGAATCCTTCGTTTCACCGGGGACGAACCGAGCGGCAAGACTCTCCAGTCCGTTTGGTGTGATGGCCAGCGCACGGGTAATGCACGGCTTGGCGAGGATGCCTTTCTTGGCCAGCAGCTTCACCGTGGATTCCGCGTAGCCAGATGCCTGGCACAGCTTGTAGAACGGCTTGTTGTCCGCCGTGAGCGCGCCCAGGTACATCTTGATGTCATTGGAAAGCTCGAATTGCTCTTCGTCGACCTCTGCGGTAACACGGGCAAACACGCCACGCGAGTCAACTAGACGACGGTAGCGCGACAGTTCTTCCAAGTGGGCGTCTTCCTCGCGAAAATCCCCGAGCTGCGACGGCATGTCGTATGAATACTCCTGCACGAGCAGGTAGTCCTCGGCATGCGGCCCGGCCAGCCACAAGATGAAGTCCGCATTGCCGGGCATGCCCTTGCCGACCAAATCGAGGTCCGGTTCCCCGGGAAGACCGAACCGCTCATGAATCGCACGCTGCGCTTGCGAAAGCTCAGCCTCCACATCGCGGGGCCCCGGAAGCGTCAACGGACACCAGAGCGCTCGCACTTGCAGGGTCTTCCGCTGCAACGGCCGTTCAATCTTTTTCAGGTACTCCCGCATGGCGGTGTAGCCAAGGCCATACGCGACGATGGCCATATGCTGAGTTGCGGCTCTGACTTGCTCGATGATTGTCTCATCGATAATTTCGAGATGCTTGGTCATCGCCCCATACAGGTGGCTAAGCTTGGCCTGCTTCCATTCAGCAAGCTCCGGGCGGTCATACGAGACCAGCTCCTTATCCACCAAACAGGCCAGCACACCACGCTTGACCAGCACCTCGAATGCCTGCCCCCAAAGCACGGCTTGTTGTTGGAA
This sequence comes from Noviherbaspirillum autotrophicum, assembly GCF_000818395.1. Classification (GTDB taxonomy): domain Bacteria; phylum Pseudomonadota; class Gammaproteobacteria; order Burkholderiales; family Burkholderiaceae_D; genus Noviherbaspirillum; species Noviherbaspirillum autotrophicum. Next base: position 4,656,930 of record NZ_JWJG01000028.1, read on the forward strand.
AGTAAGCTCGCCCATCACACTGCATCCTTATGCAGCACCTTGGTTACATGCGCCAACAATGCAGGGAACGATAGCTGCACGCTGCCTTTGCCACGGCGCTTCATCACCTCCAGCTCGCCGGCGGTAGCGGTCCTTACCGGGGACGCCCAATCAAACGGGTCGAGTACCGGTAGCACCTGCTGCTTGGCGGCAGATTTCTCGCTCTCGAGGTAATGCAGCGTACGCAACATACCAATAATGGAATCTCGCACGGGTTTGCCCGTGCCAACTCCAAGAATGTTCTGACGCACTGTTTCCGCCCACTCGACGCTTGTCAGGCGCTGCTCGCTGTCGAAAAAGTACGTGCAGAAACCTGACTGCGGTCGACCGGCTTCGCCCACAACGGACAGTGTGGCAAATGTGTAAATCGGCATGAGGCTGCGCAGCAGATTCTGGGTCTGGGCGTCATACATTGCCTGATGGTCGTTGAACGACAACACCTCAAACCCGCTTTCCGACGCTAAGCGTTTATGCAGGCGAGTTGCCGGAAAGACATCACGGCGCAGCGGGTAGAGATAAACATCCGGGAAACGCTTGGATGCATCCTCAAGGAATTCGAATGTTCCGTGTGGTGAATGGCGTTCCGCAGCGCGCCCGATATGGCGATTGCCGAAATGGTGCGAAAGCAGGATGACGTGGTGATAGCCTTCGGCGCGCAAGCGCGCAATCTCTTCCAGCACCAACTGCGGTTCACGGAACGACTTGCGGGTGTCGACCAACCGGGATTGCATGCAATCAGCGTAGACCCTGAACTGGTCGCCGTCACGGTCGGCACGGTAGGTACGAGAGACGAACAGGAAACCGTCCGCATCCGGATACATCGGGTGCGCATCGCACGGGCGAGTGACGTACGTCATCATCGCAATCTTGTCGAGGTTGCCGCCAATGTCGGTCACCATCGGTGCGCCGCCCTGGAGCGCCTGCAGCGAGCCGGAACGGCGATACCGCTCCGTATGTGAGGTGCCCTTGGTATGGAAGCCCTGCATCTTGACTGGCAGCTCCCGCATCAAGGCTCGCTCAATAGCTTGGGCCGCAGCGTAAATCGCTGCATTGCCGTCCGTGGATTCGACTTCCTTGCTACCGGGCTGCAGGCGGAAGATATACATGGTCAGTTTCTCGAGACCCTCAGTGGCCTTGAGCCGGCGTGCCATCTCGTAAAGAACCAAATAGGTGACCAAGGCAAACGCTGCACAACTGGCCGTACGCAATTGCTCTTGTGTCGCCTTGTCGCCCGTCTGTTTGGTGGCAGACAGCGGTCGAATTTCATACTCGAGGTCGATACCGACACCCGCGTCAAACGTCGACACGGAGATATCCTCCGGCGTCCACATCTGTTCAGGGGCATCGGCCTTGTTGTACCTGTACGAGACAAAGCGTACCGGAACGGCCGGCTGTTCGAGATTGCGTGCCATGCGCACTGTTGATGCACTGTCGGTTGGCACCAAGGAGCGCTCAATAATGTCGGTCTCAACCCAATACGATGCCAGCGAAGTGGGCACCGATGTCGGGTCATCCGTGATTTCGATATGGTTGAACCAGGCGACGTTATCGTGGCCATTATCGTTCTTGACCAGCACTTCAGTGCTGTTTGACGACATCGATAAGGCAGCATTCCAGTCCACAATGCCGCGCTTGACCGCGATGTAGAACTTATCGGCGGTCCGATTCGCAGCGTCGACCAGCTTGGTGGATTTGCGCTGGAGAACAGCAATCAGCTCATCCGCCAGCTCTTCCATCACCGATTCCCGCGCCCGCAGCGAGTCCATGAGTTTTTGCAACGTCTTCACTGGGTCCTGCTTCAGGGCAGCCACAATGGCGCTGGCCTTGGCTTGCAGGTCCTCTGGGGTGGGCTGGGACACGGAGTCAGGCGTAACCAGACGCAGGAAAACCAGTTCTGCAATAGCGCGCTGGCCGTTGACGTCTTGGCTCGGCTCATCGAGCAGTCGCTCCTGGATGCGGTCGAGACGGCTGGCGAAGGCGGACTTGCCGGTTTCAGGATTGTTACCGTTCACGCGGAATCGATACGAGACTTCGCGCTTAGTGGCAAATCCCTGTTCAGGCTCGACCCGGGCCTCGAACAGCTGGACCGACCATTCCGACCAAACCGGAAGCGCCCCGTAGAACAAAGCCTTGCGTAGGTGTTCTGCCAAGTCGCTGCAGTTGCGTTGCCCGTACACTGTGCTCACGTCGAGCGGCAACGCTTCACCAGCGGCGCCCCCAAACAGTTCGAAGCACTTTCGCACGCGCTCCACGTACGCCTTGAAACCGGGCTGCGTGCTTTGGGCTGCAACAGCCTCCATCAGGCGGAAGGTCACCTGCAGGCGCAGGCGGGCAAGGGCTTCGTCATCGAGGAAGTCAAGAAAACGACGAATCTGGCTCCCCGGCTGCTGGCGTTGCATTTGCATGGTCTCGATAATGCCGTCGATTTCCTCTTCTGGCACATCATCCTTCTGGAACTTGCGTCGCACGCCCGACAGCATCTTGTCGAGCCATTCCCGGCCTTCCACCGTCTCGATGGCGGTCAGCACACGGGCAACGTCCTTTTCACGCTCCGCCGCTTTGCGGTCCGGATTGGCGAAGCCAATTGGCACCAGGCTGGCCGACGGTGGTGCATCTGCTGGTTTGACGCCTAGGTTCTTGGCCAAAGCCGCCAGTGCCTGCGAAGAAGTCGATGAAGTCAGCGCACGGAGGTCGATATGGACGAGTGCCTTGTCCAGCTCCGTTGAAATCGCCTCCCGCAGTTTTTCGATGCCGGCAGTCGTCTTGGCATCGCTCTCAGGAAGCAACTTGCCGCCCATCTTGGCGCTGGTACCACGCGGCGGAAATTCCAGGTCGCAGATGAAGCCAGTCGCTTCGCCGGCGGCGAAGTCCTGCTTGAAGGTCGGTTGCGAGAACAGGCGTTGGAGTACGCCACGCAAGTTCACGCGCAGGCGTTTGCCGTTATCGGAGACAGTCGCAAGCGGAAAACCGGAGGCGGCACCATCGCCAGTTCGCGGCGAAATCGACGCCGCAACCAACTCAGTGAGGCGGGCGAGATTGATGGAGGGAGTACGGGCACGTGCAGAAATACTCGCGCCACCTGCGCGGGGTGCGTTCATGGGGTCAGCTCCTTTCTGGCGGCTACGCCACTTCACCCACCAGGAGACCAGCCCGAGGGGTGGATTAACGAATTTGATACTTCCAGTATATGGCCCCTTTTATATCTTGGTAGCAAGAGCTTTAAGGTTTTAATGACTTACCCACAACATTGGTGCCATAATTGGCACTTTGTTTCACTAATGCAAATATGGCGCTTCCTGGATTCCACGAAGTTATTAGTGATTCGGCCGGTGAGTTGCGGCGGAGAATTGCCGACCGCGTGCGGGTCGAGCGCCGGCGACTAGAACTGAGTCAGAAAGAGTTTGCTGACCGGTGCGGTATTCCGTTACGAACCTTTAAACGGTTCGAACAGGGACAATGCGATTCATTGGAGGTTTTCCTGAACATTGTGGTCAGGTTTGAACGCGTGGTGGCCCTGGAATTGCTGTTTCCACCCAAACCCGCAGTCGTTGTTCAGCGGCGCACCCTCATCACTGCACTGGAGCGAATGAAGCAGCGCCGATAAATCCCGGAAGTGATTTCTCAATTCACCAACGTAGTGTGACGTTTTGCTCAATCCAGGAGAGCCAAGTCGGCTTTGGCCTGAGCTAATGCGTTCGCAGCCGCATGAAGCTGCGGCTGAATTGCCGTGATTTTTCCGTTTGCCTCCTGCCTCATTCGCTGCAGTTCTGCAGGAGCAGCCGACAATGCGGCTTCGATAACCTTTTTTCTTGCGAGTATCTTGCCCCTTACGGCGTTACGGTCGGTTTCCGTTACTGCCTGCGAAGGATTAAATACAAACTTCCGTTCACAAGCTTTCCGCCAGTCGACAACTGCGCGGGTAAGTACATCACCAAAACCTTTTACTGCTCGTACTTTGTGCCAGTCCACATCTGCTGCCGTTTCGATGCCAAATGAACGCAATGCAGCTTTTTTGGCGGGACCAACACCTGGAATTGTGGCGGCGTCAATGAAATGTCGGTCGAGGAATTTCTGCTTTTGACGTTGTTCAGCTGTTTGATGAAGCATGTCCAGCTCAGCTTTCTCCCGTGCGGGGAGGCCTTGGTATTCATTTCGTAAATCAGAAAGCTGCTTCTTCCGTTGATTGAATCCTTCTGGTCCGGCCTCTTTACGAAGCCTGTCAGCCAGCGTCTGATATGCCCGTTCCGCGGCCATAAGGGTATTGTTTCGTTTGTTCTTTTCCGCAATTCGTTCCGGTGAATTAGAAGAACCAACTGCGTTCCAAAGAATTACTGCTGCAATCCCCCAAAGTAACCATGCCTTGGGCATGGCAAGAAAAAGAACAAAGGCAATTACGAGGACGGATACCTTAATTGCCGTGATTTTCTCCTCGCTCGAAATTCCAGCTGGTAGCGGATTCGGAGTTACGGACGAACTGTCGATGTTGGGCAAGCTAATCGGTGGCGGAGGGGGCACAGCTTCAATTAGCGCCCATACCTTTGCCAGTACAAATCCAGAAGCTGTTGCAGTAACAGCTGTGCCAAGGTCCACAAAGTAGACGATGCCTTGCTGTTCCAATGCACACCAAGGGCATTGGGCAAGATGGTCAGGGTATACATGGATTGGCGCCGTGCTACATTTTTTTAACCTCGTTCGCAAGACGTCTAGGGCGGCAACCCATTGTTGGGCCGAGGGTCTAGCTCCAGCGGCTCCTCTCTCGGTAAAGGCCTGCTCGAACATCGCTTGCATTGAATCTGGGACGAGACCCATTGAGATGGCTTTAGGTGGTGGCAACATCCCGCGGGTCTGAGCATCCCGCGCGTAGGCGTAACGAAATGCTTTGATGTCCGATTCTAGGGCCTCGCCCGCTTCCTTCGTCTGCGGCACGCCGGAAAAAGGGTGTCGCCCACCAAACAGGAGGTGGAAGATAAGCAGAGCCAATCCGAAATTGTCGTGGTTCGCTGACCTTTTGACACCGTGAAAAGATGGTAGTCCTTGAAGCTCCGGAGGCGTGAAGTGAGAGACGCCGACTTCACATAAGTGCAATGCACCATTCGCGTTAATCTGGAAGGAATCGCAGTCGATGAGTATGACTTTACTATCGGAGCCGACCATTACATTGCCTTGGTTGACATCCCCCAAGACGTGCCCATGCGCGTGAAGCGTTTCGAAGGCCGCGGCGGTATTTCGTGCAATGTATAACAGAAAGTCCCACGCCGCGTTCGGGCGGTCTTGCCGACGATGGGCGGGGCTGTATAGCATGTGTATTGGGTCGCGCCCAGTCACTTTGGGCATGAGGAACCCAACAACAGGCCCGTTCACAACAGGGTGCAACGTGTCCTGCGGCCATGCAGTGTATTGCAACAATGCTTGGTCGCCGTGTGTCGCCATAAAGCGAAGCTTTTCTTGCTTCGGACGCTCCAAGCTCTTGTGATAAAGCTTGGCCACTTGATTTGGCAGGGATGGAACTTCGAATACAGAGCCTTCTCCACCTTTTCCGAGTTCACGTCCGATTTGAATTGGTGCGCCCGAGGCAGTGACGAGGCGTTTCGTCATATCGATTCCGCCATCAAGTGAGAACAGCGAGAGCGAGCGTTTTATCGTCGTCAGTCCGTTCGTTCACCGCATCGCTATTCAAAAAGCGCAGTAGAGCTTGCTGAAGTTGGTCTTCTTGCTCAGCAGTCGCTGTCGAAAGAACTTTGAAGAACGGAGCAAAGAAAGGCTCATGCGCAGTATTCGTGGCTAATTGGATTGCGAGTCGCTGGACTCCGTCGGAAAAGGCCGCTGCCTTGACTGCGGGCTTATTGAAAACTTTTGATATCAGCCGGTCGATTGCGTCCTCGTCAGTCACGAAGTGAGTCATGTTTGCGTACTCCCCGGACATTGGAGCAATTGGGACCTCCAAGCCATCACCGACATCAATGACAATACCGCCGTCTCCGATTTGCATTACTAGCGTACCGAGTTCTGACGAAACGATTCCCAGGAAGGTGCAAGCAAAATCCCGTGCCTTGAGGCTCGCTTTATCGGCCTCAGAAAACAGCGCAGCGCGTATGTCCATAACGCACTCTACGGCGAAGTCGTCACCGAGGCCAAATTCCGTCAATGCGAGTTGCTTTTGCATGAACTCTGCCGCGGTTTTGATGGCCAGCTCTGCGCCATCTCCACCGCGAAGCGCGCTTCCGGCGCCATCAGCGACGAAAATGGACAAGATGGGACTGCGGCCGGGCGTCGTGTCTACTTGAGCCCAACAGCTATCCTGGCAACCTAGGCCGGCAGCAACGTGTGAAGTACCGACGACCGACCCGGCAACTACCCTCCAAGTCACACCGAGGCCCATCCCGTCGGTGCATCCAGCTTTACTTCCGTCCCTGGAGTTGATTGCGATACGCGCTGCAACGAGCTGGAAAGCCACGTGAACAGCTCCCTGAATTTAAGGCCATCCAATGACATTGGTGCGCGTACGCTGATTTGAGCCAATGTTTCCATATTGGCGCCTTTCACCCCGACGGCAAAAAATGCGAACTTCTTCGAGGCCTCGCCTTCACGCACAGCGGCGGCTGCAGACTTCCACTCATCAGTTGGGCCGCCATCGGTAATGAGGAAAATCCATGGTCGGTAATACGAGATGCCGTTGCTCCGGTACTCCTGCTTTCTGCTCTCTACCAGCTGAATGGCCTGACGAATGGCTTCACCCATTGGCGTGTCGCCTTGTGCTGACAACGTAGGCGGATAGAAGGTCGCGGCGGATTGAAACGGAGCCTCTACGCGAACTGGGCCAAAAGTGACGAGCGCAACTTCGACGCGTTTCATAGCAAGGGAGTCAGCCGCGAGTTCGTCTTTGAACACAGATAAGCCCGCATTCAGTTCCGCGATGGGTTGCCCGGCCATGGACCCGGAAACATCTAACAGCAGAACACATGGGCAACGCGGTTCTGGATTAATTGCAAAGTCGGTAGTTTCAAACGAAATCTGGTCTGACATGAAATCTCCATCAAGTTGATGAAAGGAAACTTATCGATTATAGCCAAGGAGTTGACAGTCTTTCTATGCTCAACTCGATGAAATCTGCGCAATAGGAAGAAGCCGTAACCTGTTGTACGGCCGACGAGTGTAACCAATTTTCCATGCCTTGAAGCAACTTGGTTATACTTTTATCAAACTTTTCCCAAGGAGTGTCATGGGCTTCTATCTTCGAAAGAGCGTAAGCGTCGGGCCGTTTCGCTTTAATTTCTCTAAGTCAGGAGTAGGCGTCTCGACAGGATTCAAGGGCTTTCGTGTCGGAACAGGCCCCCGGGGCAACTATATTTCTGTCGGTCGAGGTGGTTTGTACTATCGTGCGACTCTACCGGCGTCATCTTCCCAACCCAGCGTCCCCTCGACGCCACGCTATCAGCCGCCAATGCCAGAAGCACAGCCAGGTGTTGGGCCGATGGTGGCTATCGAGAGCGCACCTGTCTCCGCTATGCAGGACACTTCTTCCGCTGATTTGTTGAACGAATTGAATGGCAAGGCAAAACGCCCGAATTACTGGAAATGGACGGCGGGTGCCAGCTTGGTTGCACTTTGGCTTATCCCTTCGACGGCACCAAGTTGGCTGACCCCGTTTGCTGCAATTTTGCTCACTGGGCTGACGGCATATATTGGTGTACGAGATACCGTCGCGAAGACAGCGGTACTGTGCTACGAGCTTGACCAAGCTAACGAACAGGCCTTCGAAAAATTGCATGAAGCCTTCCGCGCCCTAAGCTCATGTCGGAAGACGTGGCGCGTCGATGCCCGGGCAGCTGTCCATGACAGCAAGTACCATGCTGGTGCAGGTGCTTTGGTTCAGCGGAAGGATGCGCAGTTCGGAAAAGGTTTGCCGCCCAAGGTGAAGTCGAACCTGGAGGTGCCGTTCGTGAAGGCCGGTCCAATGTCGCTCTATTTTATGCCCGACCGAGTTCTCGTCTATTCTTCTTCAGGCGTAGGTACCGTCACATATAAGGATTTGCGGTTCGAAGGCATGTCCCGACAGTTCATTGAGAGCGAGTCAGTGCCAAGCGATGCAACGGTCGTGGGCCATACTTGGAAGTACGTCAACAAGAAAGGCGGCCCGGACAAACGCTTCAAAGATAATAAGCAGTTGCCGATTGCCCTTTATGAAGAAATATCATTCAAAAGTGCATCTGGATTAAACGAGGTGTATCAACTCTCAAAGCACTCGCTCATTGATGCAGTCAAAGATAGCCTCAAAACCATGGAGCGTGTTCTTCCTGCTTAATGTTCGTCAGATGAGTACCCAAAAGAATAGTGGTCGGTGATGCCGGACTGACACGGTTGCTCGCTTCTACATTGGCGCCACTCGTTGTCTCCTATTGAATCCAGTATCGGTCAACGTCAGTTCAATGCGAGATGCGGCAGAACTTCAGCTACGAACGTGCGGCTTTCTGAATCGCCAAGAGAATTTTCACAGCACGCTCAATGACCTCTGCCTGACTTGCCGCACCCATCGATTCTTTCAGCTCGTGCAGCCCCGCGCGAGTGGCGCGCGTAACCGGAACGTTTATGAACCCATCTTGCTCAGAGAGCTGCGACATTGGAGTTTTCTTTGGCATGCATTTTCCTCTTGAATTGTCGAAAAATGTATCGTATCAGAAACAACATCATCCGGACGGCAGCATCGCGTCTACATACGGAGGGCTAGTCGTTCTACCGATTGGGCCTGCATCGGCCTTTAAAGGACTTAGAAAACGAGAAATCAACGCAGCTCAATTGTAAGTATGAAGGGCATTGCTGGTGACTTGTGCTTTAGGAGGAACGGTAAATCCCATAAATATGGGGGTCACACAATATTCTGCAAAAATCCATACTCCTCATGGCAACGAATAGACATCGTAAGGGAGTCTCGGATACATTTGTCAGTCTTTCTCTCAATGAATTCGCAATACTGCCCAAACCTCCCCAATGAGCACAGACAAGGTTGCAATCGATGGCGCAAACATGCGGGCCCTTGAAGCTGAAGAACAGATGAGTATCGACCAGGTGCATTAATGTTAGCTCACAGATTATTGCCGTTTCAGTGGCGCCTAGGCTGTAGTTCGATTGCACCAACGGACGAAGAACTTCTTCTTGCGAGTAAGCTGTTAAAGCGTCAATTGAGAAGGTCGGAGCAAACGCCTGCGAGATGGGAAGCGCTGTGCGAATCAGAAAATGATTTATTTGAGTTACAAGCACTCGTTTTGGCGATTGTCCGTAACGTTCGTGAGCGGCGAAGAATCGATACCATCTACGAGGAACGCATAGCCACTTTAGTTAGTGAAATCATCGGCCAAGCTGTCGGGAGTAAAAGCCATGTATGAGCCGGCCGCACTACCATACAGCCTACGCAAACTGCCGGATGGCCAGATTCTAGGAATAAGCGAATCTGGTGACCACGCTTTCCTGACCTCGGACGAAGTAGTCCACCTAGAGAACGCGCCTGCGAAGCTGCCGATTGAGCGACAAGCAGAGTTAAAGGCACGCTTTTTTTTAACTAGTTCTGGGAAGTCTATCGGAACGCGCCGCCTACTTGTTTCAAGAAAAGCAGCAAAGCGCGAAACTGTGCAAGTGGGGCCCGCCCTGCACGCCATTGTTCCCACTCTACTTTGTGAACACTCCTGTCGTTATTGCCAGGTTAGCCGTTCACTGGAGGAAATTGGGCACACTATATCGGTCTCGGACCTCGATGCCGCGAGCGATGCAGTCTTCGAGAGTCGCGCGCCTACCCTGACAGTGGAGTACCAAGGCGGTGACCCTCTGTTAAGGTTCGACCTCGTTCGTCGGTCTATAGAGCGGATTGCTGCCAAGAATTCAACGGAAAAACGTAGTATTCGCTTTGTAGTTGCCTCGACGCTGCATCAGCTGACACCTGAGATGTGTGAGTTCTTCCGCCAACATAGAGTATTCCTCTCAACAAGCATCGACGGCCCCTCAGACCTGCACAACAAAAACCGGCCGACGCCGGCGCGTGATGCATACGAACGAACGATTGCGGGCATTGAGCTTGCCCGCTCCTTGCTAGGTGCCGGAAGTGTTTCGGCTCTGATGACTACAACAAAGGAATCACTTCGGCGGCCAGAAGAAATCGTTGATGAGTACGTACGCTTGGGATTTCACGATATTTTCTTGCGCCCACTTAGCGCATACGGCTTCGCAAAACGTAATCAAGCAGTGCTGGGCTACCAGCAGGCTGAATTCCAGCAGTTCTACCTCAAGGCGCTTGAGCGCGTCATCCACTGGAATCGACAGGGAATACCTTTACGGGAGGTCTATGCATCCATCATTCTCAATAAGGTGCTTTCTACATTTGATAGCGGTTATGTCGATTTGCAGAGCCCTTCTGGCGCTGGCCTAAGTGCATTGGTCTACAACTACGACGGATATGTGTATCCAGCCGATGAGGCACGAATGTTGGCAGAGACTGGAGATAAATCTCTTCGTCTTGGAAGAATTGGGGCTTCACTGAAAGCGTTGCTCGAATCCGAGACACAGCGGCAACTCGTACGCGCTAGTCTTACAGACTACACTCCTGGCTGTCGGGAGTGCCCATATCGTCTGTTCTGCGCGCCGAATCCGGTAGATGCAAAGGCGCAATTTGGCGATATGCGGGCACCAGTTTTGATGACAGAGCACTGCCAGCGTCATATGTGGCTATTCGACACCTTCTTTATGAAAATAAAGGCTGCCGAGCCATGGCTGCTCGATGTGTTCTATGAGTGGGCTGCGCCCCCAGAATGCGAGGCGCAATGAGGAAGATGCCTGCTCTGTACGGGCTTCCTACGGCCCGACAAATTTACCGTGTTACAAACATTGAGGACGTCGCCGCCGAATGGGCCCCTGGTCTTCGCTTTTTAGTAAAAATCGCCACGGAAGATGATGTCGGCACGGTTGCCCGCTTAATCAAGTCCGGATTGACCGGCTTGAGCGCGGCTCAAGCCGCGGGATTGGAAATCGGGGATATAGTCCTGCCAATACCGGACAAGGACGAAGTCATTGTCCTTTATCGGGAGAGCGACCTACACCATTCACTGTTCCTCACGAACAGGTGTAACAGCTATTGCCTTATGTGCTCCCAGCCACCTACTAAGCAAGATGACTCTTGGCTAGTAGAAGAGGCGATTGATATCGTGCGCCACATTCGGGTATCGCCATCTGTCCTTGGCATCAGCGGGGGCGAGCCTCTACTTCTTGGGGCAGGACTACGTAAGGTGCTCGATTGCATAGAAAAATTCCATCCGGAGACGCATATCGAGGTGCTAACCAATGGACGCCTTTTCTGTAATCCGAGGACCGTCGAAGTCGTATTGTCCAATCTTACTGCACAGGCAACCTGGCTAGTGCCGTTGTATGGTCATGCTGACTTCGTCCACGACTTCGTTGTCCAGACGCCGGGGGCTTTTGAGGAAACTCTGGCTGGACTTCTTGCCCTGCGAGAGGCCCGGAAGTCGGTTCAGCTACGGGTCGTTCTCATTGAGCCCACACTACGCGTGCTGCCAGAGCTATGTGGGTTTGTCGGGCGGAATTTGCCATTCGTACGGGAAGTAGCGCTAATGGGCTGTGAACCCATCGGCTTTGCATTGGCCAACCGTGAGCAATGTGAAGTTGACCTTGCTGAATGGACCGGAATGATTGACCAGGCCGGAAAATTGCTACGGCGGCTTCGCGTACCTTTCGTCCTGATGAATGTACCGCTGTGCGCACTACCTAAGGCACTATGGAAGCATGCACACAGAAGCATTTCGGACTGGAAGAACGTTTATGCAAACGAATGTTCTAGCTGCGAGGTGAAGGACAAATGCGCAGGACTGTTCGCATGGCACGAACGTGGCTGGAAGCCAGCTACAATTCGACCAATAACGGAGGGAGCTGTGTTATGAGTAAATTTATTAAAAATATTTCGATATTTATGGCAGGCCTGCCGCTGTTATCAGGTAAAAGTGCTAACGCTTCAGCTCCATTGTTGGACCAGGCGCTGGACGCCTTAAATGTCTTAAATGAGCCAAAAGCGGCGCCGCTACGTCCGTTGAATGCGGACATGGATAATCTCTTTGCCGGGCATCGCTCACACTCAAGTCATCGTTCGCATTCAAGCCACTCCTCACATTATTCAGGTTCGAGTGGCAGTTATTATTCATCGCCTTCGTACACTGATTCAACATCCTCGCCAAGCACATCATCGCCCAGCTATACACCATCAAGTAACTTTATGTCGTCGACGAACTCGCGTTCCTCGGCGGGTGCCACGTCAGGAGTTCCCTATACCTCCCCAACCAGCACGTCGACCTCGCAATCAGTCCAGCAGGCGGGCGCCAGTGATGCAAACCCTGGCGCGCGAGTGGCCACGCCTTCGGTCAACAGTCGTAGCCATGATGAAGTGAATCTATCCAGGGAGGAAAAGCTTCGACTGCAAATTATGCGCGTGCAAATCAAGTTAACCACCTTAGGACTGTATGACGGGTCAATAGACGGTGTTCGTAACAAAAAAACCATCGAAGCCTTGCAGCACTTTCAAGCGCTCAAGTCGCTGCCGCAGGATGGTTTAATGACAACAGCAACACTGAATGCTTTAGGTGTTCCGGCCGTTCGCTAGATTAAGAGGAAATGCAAAGGGGTTCCACGGGCGCTACGATTTAAGGCATTTTTCAAATGATTTCGGCAAACAGAGCGAAGGTATGCCAATTTATTTGTTTCAATTTAATACCTAATTTTTGCGCGTGATAGCTCGGCATATCCCGGCCTGCCGATAAAATTTCAACATGAAAAAAACACTTCTCGCTCTGTCGCTTCTTGCGTCAATGGTGGCTTACGCAAAGCAACCAAAGCCGACGCTCATAGACGAACTGTCCCAAGCGTTCCAAGCACATACTGCTAAAGCTCCTTCAACCGGCCTCATCGAAACTGCCTTCTCTCCCGATGCAGGGAGTGAAGAGCTTGTTCTGAAGGTCATCAATGCCTCTGAACACAGCATCAGGCTGGCTGCCTATTCGTTCACTTCTCCCTCGGTCGTCAAAGCTCTACTGGCGGCAAAGAAGCGCGGCGTTGATGTGCGCGTTGTCGTCGATGAGAAGGGAAACAAATCGAAATCGAGCACCGCTGCGCTCAACTTGCTCGTGAATGCCGGCATTCCAACGCGGACGATTGCAACATACGCGATTCATCACGACAAATACATCGTGTCTGACGAGAAACACGTCCAGAACGGGAGCTTCAACTACAGCCAGGCTGCAGTGAAATCGAACAGCGAGAATGTGGTGGTGATGTGGAACAACCCAGATGTGGCGGCCGCGTTTCTGAAGCATTGGCAGAGCCGATGGGACCAAGGCGAAGATTTCAGGTCAACATACTGAGGGAATTTTAAACTCACCAAATCAAATGAGTTTTGAGCGATTCAGAGAGCGACCGATTTCAGCCTCGCACGATAGTCCATCGCGTCGAGCGTTAAGCTCGCCGAGAGTGAGCCACGCAAAATAAATAACTTTGGAGCGTTGCTAAAGTCAAAGAGGCGATACAAACAAAAACGTTCGCCGATTTCCTCCGAAAATTCCAGCTCATTTCGGCTAACGACGAAGGGCGTAAGAGAACCTCCGTTCGTTGTTTTTACTTCGATATAGCGTTCGGTATCGTTGGATTCAAACGAGAGAATGTCGTAGCCCGCGCCATCCCCAAGACGTTTCGAAACCCAATCAATTTTTGAGACCAAATCCGGGCGCATTTCCTGTATTACGCGACATTCTTCGTATCCCACTACCCAGGACTCTCCACTATTTCCGAGCATGCGGTTACTTTCATCACGCGCAGCGAAATCAAATTTCCTCGGAAGTCGGAGTGTTTTTCGTGCAGCAGCCAATCTTTCGACTTGTGGCACATCAACTAGAGCACCGAGATATTGTTTATTGCCGGCATCCGTTTGCTCTTCGAAACCATCTACAACCTTAATAAGGGAATCGCTGCGTTTGCCTATATATTCGAGGACGGTATTGCGTAGTAATTCCTGCAAGTTCGTGCGAGGTTTGTACCCTTGGATATACGGGAGACCAAGTTGGTCGAGAACAGCAGAAATGTTTTGGTGCTTCAGCTCGATGGATGCTTTGCTGCGTGTTTTTAACCGGCGTCGCAGATGCTCGTTATGCTCACTCTTGCTATAGCCGAGCCCTTTTGATTCCTTCTGCAGCATCTCAAAATAATCAGCCACTGCAAGTGCCACTTCATCAGGAGACCAGTCTTGTCCGACCCGAACGACCTCGAATCCCAGTTCTGTAAGTTTGCGTTCGACCGTGGCTTCGCCACCAGAGAAATCTTCTGCCCTCAACGGCCCGCTTTCTGGGAACGCATATCCGTAGGCAGCACCTACAATCGCCTTTGAGTCGTAAAGATTCCCTGTGGCCGGGTCACGTAGCATGTACTCCCGTGACTTGCCGAAGCCGTATTTAGTAAGGAATGCTGTGCGTCCGAGGTTGTCGAATTCGCGAAGTGCGGCAACGACATGTTGAGAATTAATGTCGCCAAATGACATATCGATTTGGAAAGGTTATTTTTTGCCAGGTTAAGCGATTTGGCGAAAAAAGTCTTCCAATCGAAGAAATCCGAACATCGGGCGCCAAACGACCGGCAAACCAAAGTATTTATTAAGGATTCGGTTCACTGATTCCTCCGTCGCACCCCAAAAGAACTGTGAACGAGGAATAGAAATCTTTCGCTGATTACGAAAGAATGTCTCGGAATTCAGGTGTCAGCGGGATGACCTGCTTCGGTGCAAACCACGATTGAGCACCTGTAGCATACGCCTGGCTATACGACCATTGTGCGACACGAAGCATCGTTGTTTCATCACACACGAAATGGTCGCCAAGCTCATTCTTTAGTACCGCCGAGTTTTTGACGTTCCGGTCACGCCAGTTCGCTAGATGGGGAACAGCTGCCAGCAAATCCCGTTTGTCGCCATTACATGACTTATGCGCGAGCACGAAATTCTGTCCCAAGTCACGAGGGTACCGGGCCCAAGGAATGAAATGGTCAACCTCACCGGTATTTCTCAGCGCTCCTTGGCAGTAGAAACAGGTGTCGGACTGAATCTCGCGCAGCACAGGACGTGCCGCTAAAAGGCTTGAACGGTCGGAGCCAAACAGTACCTGCTCCAGGTCTGACGCCTCGCCGATAATTGGCGTGTTTTTTGGATTTTCTCGGATATGTCCCGCCCAAGCCGCTCGGACCAATTGCTGCAATAACCCGCTGAAGCGACGCAAGTTGTACATCACTCCAGGTAAGAGCCGAATACTGGCGTTTGGGCCGGCCTCATAAAGAAACTCTACCTTCTGGCGGCGTAGGATTTGCAGACGCCATAGCGGCATTACCTGTAATAACGAGACTGTTCTTCCAACGGCCGAGCGCCAGTCTTTCGATGCGCGTGCCTTTGGAAGCGTGCCGAATTTATTGCGAATACCCTGTAGTAAGGTGACTACGGCCGCTTGCTTCCCCGTCGACTGCACTAATATGCCTGATTCCACTCCTCCCTTGTATGGCATCACTTGAGGCCAGTAGAGCTCAAGGAATTTGTCCGCAATGGCGTCGAGCGGGAGTTCGAGCGCGTCAGAGGAATCTGTGCCGCGTTCAACAGCGAGCTCGGTAATTGCTAACAGCAGGGCGAACTTGTAGGTTGCGACGAACTCACCTTCCTCGAAAAGCCGCTGAACGTGGTCAAGAAAGGACAGTTGCTCTTCTGCGGATGGAAGGGAGATGGCCGTCACCGCTTGCTCCAGTAATCCGCCTTATCTGGGATAACCCAACGAACGCCCCCGCGTGGGTCGGACAAATCTCCTTCATACCGCGGGATGAGATGCATATGAAGGTGCATTACGGTTTGCCCCGCCGCCAGGCCATCGTTTATTCCGATGTTGTACCCGTGTGGGTGAAGTTCCTTGCCCAATTCCGCTTTCGAACTTTCGAGGAGGGCGAGCATAGCTGACCGTTCATCATCCGTCGTTTCGAAGAATGACGCGACGTGGCGACGCGGAATAATCAGTGTATGCCCCGGGCTTACAGGAAACCCATCTCGGATAACAATTGCGAGGTCATTTTGGGCAATGACGCGTTCTGGTGGTAACGAGCAAAAGACGCAAGACATATGAGTTGTTTTGGAAGCCCCATCGAGCAATGGTTTAAGGGATTTTATCCGGCATGTGTATAGTTGCAACAATTTGTAAGTGTGTCATCGCCGAGCATGATGGTCTCGTTACTGGAAGCAACAAGGGAAATTTCTCCCTTGCGCTGACAAAGAAAGAGAGACTTTCCATGAAAAAAATCGCCCTTATCGCTGCTCTGTTTGCTTTTGCTGGTGTAGCCAGCGCTCAAAACGCTGCTCCGGCTTCCGCGGCTGCTTCCGCTCCGGCTGCGTCGACTCAAGCATCTGCGCCGGCCACTGCTCCAGCCAAGAAAGTCCACGCAAAGAAAGTCAAGGCTAAGAAGCATGCTGCTAAGAAGGTCGCAGCTGCTGACGCTCCCGCAGCTTCGAACGCCGCATCGACCCCAGCAAAATAACGCGCCCGCATGATTGAGGTAAAGGCCCGCTTCGTGTGGGCCTTTAACTTTTTACCGGGTGTTATTCCGCCGATGGCTAAAAACCATAAAAGTCAGCAGATTAAGCCACATTTTCTGCAACGCAGCGCAAGAATTAGCAGTCGCGTAAGCTGATGTCGCCCCACCAGCTTGTACAGAAATCCCATCGACTATCGTCTAAGTAGTCGGTATTAAATGGTATTAACTGATTTAGTAAGTGCTGAAATTTATAGCAGAATACCTGGTAGAACCTGCAGGAAATGCATGAGTGCGCCCCCCGTTCAGAATCTATTCTTCAAGCGTTTTCGGTAAATATGTGTGAAAGCTCAATTTATACCGAAATCACTTATGAATTAAGGACTTAGATTCTAGCGTTTGGCCCGCCAATACTGTTAAGCCACCTCTTGGCAGCAATGAATTGCCGTAGCAATTGGTACTACGTTTTACCAATTAATTTAGTAAAGAGGGAGAGGCTCAGTTTGAGTCCGGAGCGTACCTTCAAGGTAAGGACAGGTGATTCCAAGTCCCTCTACGGAGCAATTTGGGTAACTCAGGTATGAAGCATAAAGCCGTGGTCATTTGACGAGATATTTCCGAGCTTCACGGACAATCCATTTCCACTCTATTTCAGAAACATCTCCATGCATCGCATTTTGCTCCTGCGTGTCGGTCCCTGGTTCTTCACTTGTTAAGTGATACCTGCCGGCCAATTCGAGTGCCAAGCCATCACAAAAATCTATGCGGTCATCATTCGGCGATGGATACAGAAAATCATTAATCATGTAGTCAAGTGCTAACGTATCCCAAGCACATCCTTGCGCTTCGCAACTTGCAATGTATTCACGAATTTCGGCGTCTTGTTCCGGCGTGATTGGTAGATTGCGGAAGGTTCTCGTCATGGTCGCTACACGTCCGGAAACCGCAGGTACTTCACTGGTACCTTCGAGATAAGCCAAACTCCATTGTCGGCGCATCTGAACTGAAAACCGTCTCGTAGCAGCGAGTAAGTCTCGACACTGATTACCACCGGTGAGCCGCGGCGAGCGCCGACAGCCAAAGCCGTTTCCATATTCGCGGAAAGGTGTACATCATGCCGAGAGCCAGGGAACAGGCCTTGCTTTCGAATCGAGGGCAAAAACTTCACAACTGTCCCGTGATAAAGCACAGGGGGTGGGGTGCAAACAGGCAGCTGTAGGTCGACTTTGACTGAATGACCCTGTGCCGCGCGGATTTGACTCCGGTCTGCATTGAACGTAAAGCGTCGCTTGTCGTTTTCAACAACGATACGGTCCAGCTCTTCGCGCGAGACTTGCATCCCATGAGAGGCGGCTTTTTCCAAGAGCTCGCTCACCTCAGTCCAGCCTTGCTTATCAAGCGTAATGCCAATGCTGTCGGGCCGATGTCGTAGGACTCGACTCAGGAACCGACTCTTCTTTACCAGTTGTTCGTTCACCTGTTCTCGTTGGAGCATCACATTTGTTCCAGCATCACTTTGATGGCTTGCTGCACTGCCGGGTCGCTGATTCCCGAGCTACTATCTGTACTTATCAGCTTGTCCCGACACCAGTCCGGCCAGCCGGCGTATTCGTCATCGAGTGCAAACCACTTTCCCGGGTTGCGCCGACGGACATCCGCTGCAATTTGCACGCCTCGGGGGAGGGCAGCAAAGTCAGCCTCTCGCATCCAACGGCGGTGATAGGTTGCACCAATCACTCTTTCCTGCAGCGCTGGGCATAGGTGCCTTTTCGCCTTTTGGAAAGACATCACACGGACCCAGGAAGTCGCAAGGACGATGCCTACATCTGGGTGCGGTGCTAACAAGTCCTCGAGGATTGGTGCCCACTCGAACAAAGTTCTGCCGGGAGTCTTAATATAAATGCCCCGGCGAGGATGAAAATAGACTTCGTCGTCGTGTAAGACGCCGTCGAAGTCGAGATACAGGACCTTCGTCGCTTTGTGAAGTTGGTTCATCGTGTTGCTCTCCCAAATACGACTAGCCGCATTCAGTCGCAGCGATATATTTCTCGAACTTTCTCGAATCTCTGTTTAGCTTCTTTATCTTCACAGTTGTCTTGCAAACTCAACCCAGACCGCAGGCAAACCATTCGTTCACCGTCTGGCAGAGCGAAGATTTTCTGAACGGGCTCTAGAACAAATCCGTTAAATGCATGTAAAGGCAGTCGTGAATACATGCGTAGTTCCGTTTGGACGTAACGCTTCATGTTGTTCGCCAGAGCTATAGCCCGGTCCAAGTCAGTTGTAATGTAAGTCGTGCGGGCGTGTGGCTCGCCGCCCTCGTTATATGTCTCGATTTGATACCACGTGTCGCCTTGCACCTCGAGCACGGACCACTGACGAACTCCGCGCTCGGGGCTTTCGAGTTCATCACGCACACGGGTAATAGCGGCAGCGGGAGGTTTGGGCATTGTGAGACCTAAAAAGCGGGTGTTTCGGCGTAAGTGGTTCAGGCAACCCGTACTGGAGTCACTGGCAGAAAACTCAGCATTAATACGTAACGCAAACAGTGTAATACTAAACAGTGTAATCGTAAACAATGTCTTTTATGGCAGTGTAGACATAAATCATGTAGTGTCTGATGCTACGCTGCTATGACAGAATCTAAAGAGAAACAGAAACCATCTGTTTTGCGCGCACGCTTTGCTCACAACGTGAGAATTCTTCGGGTGAGAAAAGGAATATCTCAGGAAAACCTGGCCGATATTTGTGGACTCCACCGCACTTTTGTAAGCGATGTTGAACGAGAAGTGCGGAACGTATCCCTTGACAACGCCCAGCGCATAGCAGACGCGCTGGGTATTGACCCAGTAGAACTGTTTAGGCCAATCGATGAGGCTGATGCGGGCCTGCCAAAGTCCCTGCCTAAAGGGCCAAGGGGTAGCGGGCGGTAGGCCTTTTCTTCCTCGTAGTTCTTGCCTTTAAATTTCTAAAATCCGTCTGAAATATCGCTGATTGCTATACCGTGGTGCGGCAACAGCAACTCATGTGATATCAGCCGCGCGGGAGCGGATGATGACGGAATATTTTGACATTTGGGAATTGGGCGAAAGACTCGATAAGAACCCTAGTGCAATAAAAAAGCTGCTAAGGAACCGTCCATGGGAACTACCCCCTCGGTTATACATCCCGGGGAGCAGCCTCCTTCGCTGGCGGCGAAAGGACGTCGAGGTTTGGATTCAGGAGCAGGAAGCGTTATATGGCGATTCCACCTATCAACAACGAGGAAAAGACCTGTTCAATACTGAACACACACTTTAGACCTATTTTTCCTTGAGCATTTGTTTAATCACTGCAATCCGCTGTTTCGCCGTATCGCGGGGCGTCTGCATCATTTCATCCGGCGGAGTTAAGCCAAGGATTTTTGCAATATTGGAAACATAAGGCTTTCTCGCTCCAGCGAGCTTTGTGCAGGCGCCTTCGACCACAGACTCCCCAACTTGGGCAACCAGCCAATCGAGTGTTCGCTGGTCACGGTCTGACTTCACAATCACATCCATAAGCCTCTCCATTTTCCGAAGACTGACCTTCGGCTGCTGCCTCCGGTCAGCGTTATCCAATCGTGCTCGATTGGATAACAATGCCGGCTCGCCTGCTGGCTCGCCTCTTGTGAAGAAAGGTATCCGCAAAAATCCACTTGGGCAAACAGAGAATTGGGGAGGTCATGCAAAAAGTGACATAACCCATACTCGGATGAACAACTTTTTCAAGATTTTTGTGGCTCATCGCGAAATGCCGGAATTCGACCGGCGTGTGCTGGAGGTGCTGCGCGAGCCGCTCGAGTCGGGCCAGATCACGATTTCGCGCGCCGCCCACCAGTCCGACTTCCCGGCACGCTTCCAGCTGGTGGCGGCAATGAATCCCTGCCCTTGCGGCTATCTCGGCCACAGCTCGGGCAAGTGCCGCTGTACGCCGGACGCGGTCGCGCGCTATCAGGGGAAAATTTCGGGTCCCTTGCTCGACCGGATCGACCTGCAGATCCAGGTCGGCGCCTTGCCGCACGAGGAACTGCTCAGACAGGCCGACGGCGAACGGTCAGCCGCGATTGCCGCGCGCGTGGAACTGGCATTCGACCGCCAGCTGCGGCGCCAAGGCAAGAGCAACCAAGGCCTGAGCACCGCCGAAATCGATGCGTACTGCAGGCCAGACGCCTCCGGCGAACAATTGCTGCGTACGGCGATGACGCGGCTGAACTGGTCGGCGCGCGCCTATCACCGGGTCTTGAAGGTGGCGCGCACGATTGCGGACCTGGCAGGAGCGCGTGGCGTGGAGCCCCCCCACGTGGCAGAGGCGATTCAATACCGGCGAGCGCTGCGGGAGCAATGACGCCGGCGCTTAGGCTGCCTTTGCCGCCTGCGTCGCCAGATCGGCCACGATGCGTCCCAGGCAGCGCAGTGCACGGTCGATATCGTCGCAATACGGCAGGCCACAGTTGATCCGCAGAAAATGGTCAAAGCGATTCGAGTTTGAAAACATCGCGCCGGGCGCCACCAGGATGCCTTGCGCGAGCGCCGCATCAAATACCTGCGCCGCCGGCAGCCTGTGCGGCAGTTCCAGCCACAAGGTCATGCCGCCAGCAGGCATCGTCAGCCGTGTGCCGAGCGGGAAGTAGGCGGCGATAGCCTGCGCCATGGCGATGCGCTGTCGCCGCAACGCCACGCGCAGACGTCGCAGATGACGGTCGTAGGCGCTCGATGCCATGAATTCGGCGGCCGCGATCTGCGACCACTCTTCATTGTCGCGTGTCTGCGCATACTTGAGCATCGCCACCCTGGCTTGCCAGCGCCCCGCGGTCATCCAGCCCAGCCGCATGCCGGGCGCGAGCGTCTTGTGCAGCGACGCGCAATGAATCACATTGCCAGTGCGGTCCCACGCCTTCAGAGCCGTAAGCGGTGCATCGCATTCGGCCAGTTCACTGTAGGTGTCGTCCTCGATCAGCGCTATCGCATGCCGCTCGCATAGCTGCACCAGCCGCTGCTTGTGCGCATCCGGCATGATGCACGCCAGGGGATTCTGGAAATGCGGCACGACCACTGCCGCCTTGATATTACCGTACGTTTGGATCGCCAATTCCAGCGCCTCGATCGAGATGCCGGTGCTGGCGCTGGTCGGGATCTCGAGCGCGCGCAGCCCCAGGCTTTCCAGGATTTGCAACAGGCCGTAGAACGTCGGCGATTCGACCGCGACCGTGTCACCGGGCTGGGCGACGGCGCGCAGCGCAAGGTTGAGCGCCTCGATGCAGCCGTGCGTGACAATCACCTCGTCCGGCGACAACACCATGCCGGCGGCGACCGCGCGCTTGGCCAGCACGCTGCGGAAATGCGCATTGCCGCCGGCCGGGGTGGCGCGCACCAGCATGTCGGGGTAACGGCGCAGCGCGCGGGCGGCGGCAACCCTGAGCTGTTCTGCCGGATACCATTGCGGCGCGGCACGCGCGCCCGACAGATTGATCTTGATGGGATGCCTGCGCCCTTGCGCGATGAATTCGGACACGCGCGCATGCACCCCGACATACTGCGCCGGATCGGGCGGGCGCAGCAGGTTCGGCTCATCCAGCGGCAGCAGTGCGGCATGCCGGGGCTGGCGCACGAAATAGCCGGAACGCGGACGCGCCTCGATCCAGCCCTCGCGCTCGAGATGCCGGCAAGCCTGCAACGCCGTCGACAGGCTCACGCCGTGCGTGCGCATCATCGAGCGCACCGAGGGCATGCGCTCGCCCTGCCCCAGCGATCCCGCCTTGATCGCGCCGAGATAGTGGTCCGCCAGTTTTCTATACAGAGGTTGCGAGTCCATATCGCATGATCGCCGATTCGCCATATCCAGAACAGATATAGATTCCTGAAAAATGCACGATAACAGATGCCAACCGGGCTTTCTGTTGCGCTGCAGTTTGCGGCTTCCTGTGCCTGTTTCATTTCATCCCGCGTCTCTAGCATGACGTCATGTCCACCGCTACGCAGGGAAGGAAAGCATGATGGC
Source organism: Noviherbaspirillum autotrophicum (assembly GCF_000818395.1). Taxonomy (GTDB): domain Bacteria; phylum Pseudomonadota; class Gammaproteobacteria; order Burkholderiales; family Burkholderiaceae_D; genus Noviherbaspirillum; species Noviherbaspirillum autotrophicum. The sequence continues at coordinate 4,679,574 of NZ_JWJG01000028.1, forward strand.
ACAGCAATGCACGACAACGACCAGACTTGCCCAAGGACAGTGCCTGCGCCGGCACGCATGTCGCGGCACGATTGTGGTGGCGGCACGCGGCAGGCTTCACATTGCCGACGCGCCCGCCTGGATGGGAGAGCACGGGTTGCCGGAAACGGCCGGCCTGCACGAAGGGGAAGCCTATATGGTCGCACAGGCCGGCTGGATTGCCATCCATGCCTTGAGCGACGCCGAAATCGTGTGCGTGACGCACGAGGCAGGATTGTGGCCGATGCTGTCGCGCTGGTGCCGTGCGACGGCTGACGGTCTGCGCCGCGGCTGGCGGATCGTTGCCCGGCGTGCCTGGAGTAGCTAGCCGGCACTGCGCAGGCGGAGCGAGAAAGAATTATCATGGACCGTTTCGACGTCCCGTCTGCATTTTTCGGCGCAGTCCATGTTCCAGCATCCATCCGAATTCGTCACGTTCAAGGCCAGCGCGCATTTGCCGGGCGTGGAGCTGTACTCGGCGAGACTGGTCGAGCATGCCTTCGCACCGCATGTGCACGACGGGTATTCGATCGGCGCGATCGAAGCGGGCGCGGAGCGCTTCCGCTACCAGGGACAGGAGCATGTCGCGCCCGCCGGCACGCTGGTCCTGCTCAATCCGGACGAACTGCATACCGGCGAGGCCGAAGTCGAGGCCGGCTGGACGTATCAGATGCTGTACATCGAGCCGCACACCTTGCGCGAAATGACTGGCAGCGAAGCATTCTTTCCGCAAGCGCTGGCCCATGACCGCATGTTCGCCGCAGCATACCGGCACACGTTTCACCGCATGTGGGAAGCGCCCGACGACATCGCCTTCCTGTCCGATTTCACCCGCCTGATCGACGCCATCGTCGCGCGCTACGGCAAGAACGCGAAGGTGCAGTCTGCGCCGCGCCATCCGCGCCGCATGGCCTCGATGCGGCGCGTGCTCGACTGCATCGAAGCGCACCTCGACGAACCGCTGGGCATCGACACCCTGGCGGCACAAGCCGGGCTGTCCGTATTTCACTTCGTGCGCACCTTTTCCGCGATGTTCCATGCAACGCCGCACCAGTACCTGCAGGCGCGCCGCGCCGCGCGCGCCAAGTCGCTGCTGGCGCAGCGCGCAACGCCGGCGCAGGCAGCTGCCGCGGCGGGCCTGACCGACCAGAGCCACCTGAACCGCTGGTTCAAGCGTGCCTACGGCGTCACGCCAGCGCAATACCAACAGCAAATCGGTACAAGACCGCAGCCGGCCAAGCGCGCATAATCCGTCCGCATCGATCGCGCGTCAGCGTCGCCAACTTCCGCATACCAAATGCTTACCGGATTTCTCTGCGCCCTGGGCGCCGGCCTCATGTGGGGCATCGTCTTCGTCACGCCACTCATCCTCGGCGACTATCCCGGCGTGGTGCTGTCGTTCGGCCGTTATGTCGGATTCGGCCTGATCGCGTTGGTGCCGGCCTGGTTCGATCGACGCCAGATCGCTGCATTGTCGAAAGCGGACTGGCGCGCCGCCCTCAAGCTTTCACTGGTCGGCAATATCCTGTACTACGCGGCGCTGGCCAGCGCGATCCAGTTGGCCGACGCGCCACTGCCGGCCATGCTGATCGGTACGCTTCCGGTCATTATCTCGATCTGCTCGAACTGGGCGCCCGGTCATTCCTCGGAATCCATCGCCTGGCGCAGGCTGGCGCCGTCGCTCGTCATCATCCTGGCCGGCCTGATGCTGGTCAATGCCAGCGAGCTGGGCCGGCTCGACGGCCGGCGCTCGCTGGCCGACTATGCGCTCGGTTGCCTGGCAGCGCTCGCCGCGCTGGCGGCATGGACGTGGTATCCGATCATGAATGCGCGGCACATGAAACGGCATCCGCATATCCGCTCCTCGACCTGGTCCACCGCGCAGGGGCTGGCCACCCTGCCGCTAGCGCTGCTCGGCTTTATCGGATTCGGCGCCTATACGGCTGCAGGACAGGGCAACTATGCGTTTCCGCTCGGCCCGCGCCCGGCACTGTTCGTCGCCATGATGCTGCTGCTGGGGCTATGCGCCTCGTGGCTGGGCACGATGTTGTGGAACAAGGCCAGCCAGCGGCTGCCGACCTCGCTGGCCGGACAGCTGATCGTGTTCGAAACGCTGTCGGCGCTGCTATATGCCTTCATCTGGCGCGGCGTCGTGCCATCGGCATCGGTCATGGCAGGCGTCGTATTGCTGTGCGCCGGCGTGGCCATGGGCGTGGGCGCATTTCATCGCGCGCAGCGCAAGGAAGCGCTCGCTGGCGGCACGTGAAGCGGGCAATCGCTGTTACCATGCGACCCATGACGAGATTTTTCCACAGACTTCCATTCTTTTTGGCATCTATTTCCTGCGCGTTGATGCTGAACGCCTGCAGCCCCAAGTTTGACTGGCGCGAAGCGCACGGCACTGGCATTCCATTCAGCATTTTATTGCCAGCCAAGCCGACATCGTCCACGCGTCAGCTCAACCTCGACGGCCTGCCGGTCACCATGACGATGACCGCCGCCGATGTCGGTGACGTGCTGTTTGCGGTCGGCGCGGCCGAAACGCCTGATCCGGCCGCCGCCGTGCGTGCGCTGGCCGCGATGAAGACGGCGCTGGTACGCAACATCGGCGGCAGTATTCGCCGCGAAACGGCCTCTGCCCCAGCCGCACTGCCCGCAACCATCGACGTCGAGGCACTCGGCGCACCGGCCGGCGGCGACCAGTCGCGCCTGTTGATCGCACGCTTTATCGCCGTGGACAAACGCGTGTATCAGCTTGTTGTCGTCGGCAAAGAAAAAACCGTGCCCCGCGAAGCGGTCGACACCTTCCTGACCTCCTTCAAGCCCGCGTAATACCCAGACGGCCAGCGCCGAGGAATTACGCCGTCGATTCACCGTCACATGGCACATCCAGCCATGACAATGTCCGTTGTGACTCATAGCAAATTCCTGAAGTCATGCTATGGTTTAATCATGAGCATAACCCTGTGGAGGCATCATGTTGGTTATATTCAAATCGAAAGCCGCCGCCGAAGTGATGATGTATGAGGATCACGCCAAGCGCATCCTTGATTTGCTGCACAAGGATGTCAAGCAGGGCATCATTACTGCCAGCGAGATGCCGCGTGCCGTCGCCACGCTGGAAGAGGAGATCGCCGAAAGCCGGCGCCATCCGGCCTCCGAAGAAGTGCAGCGCGACGTGCTCGCGCATCATGGCGACGAGGTGGAAGACAACGAGCATGAACCGGTCGAATTTGTCAGCTTTGCAACGCGCGCCTATCCTTTGCTGGAAATGCTGCGCGCGGCACGGCGCGAAAACAACGACGTCGTGTGGGGCGTCTGAAAGTAGCGATCCAGCGCGCTTCAGCTCGGCGCAGCAGGCCACGGCCAGCGAACGTGTCGCCGGCATGCTGGAAGCTGCGCGCTGAGGCAAAGGATGACGTACACAACATTGGTTTTATTCGACGAATTTCTCGCCCAAGACACTCGCGGCATTTAAGGGCGCCGGTCCGGTCCGCTACCGGCTAAAATGGCGGCTTCGCCCGAAACGGGTCACGGCCGGCGATTCGCGCTGTCGCTGGAATGAGCCGCCGGCACGACGCCCGGCGCTCGGCAACCGTTCACTTTTCCTGGAATTGCGCGCTCCGCCGCGCAGGTTGATGTGTCTAAACTTCATTTAAAACCCGATTCGCTCGCCTTCAGCCTGCTGGCCGCGGCGCGCGCCATTGCCCAAGTCAAGTCCGGGACGGCGTTGCCGCAGGCGCTAGGCGCCGTGCTAGCGCCTCTGAACGCGTCGCCCCAGATGCGCGGCGCGACACAGGACATTTCATACCGCACCCTGCGGCAGCTTGCCTGCGTTGAAGCGCTGGTCCGGCAGCTGACGAACAAGCCGCCTGCGCCGGCCGAGCTGCACGGCCTGTTGTGCTGTGCCCTGGCCCTGATCTGCGCTGGCATCGACGAACCCGGCGCAGCCCCGTACGAAGCCTTTACCATCGTCGATCAGGCGGTGACCGCAGCATCCGCATCCTCCACTCTCGCCCCGGCGAAAGGAATGGTCAATGCGGTACTGAGGCGCTTCCTGCGCGAACAAAATACGCTGCTGGGCCAAGTGCGCCAGGACGAGTCCGTGCGCTGCAACTATCCCGCTTGGTGGATTGCTGCCGTCAAATCGGCCTACCCGCGCGACTGGGAGGCAATTCTTCACTCAGGCAACAACGCACCTCCCTTGACCTTGCGCGTCAACCGGCGTCGCACCACCGTGGACGCGTATCTGCAAACCTTGAGCGACAGCGGCATGGCCGCCAGCCGCATCGGCAGCGATGCAGTGCGCCTACTGCGTCCGGTGCCGGTGGCGCAGATTCCGGGCTTTGCTTTAGGCATGGTGTCGGTACAAGATGCCGCAGCTCAACTTGCCGCGCCCTTGCTCGACTTGCAACCCGGCATGCGCGTACTCGACGCCTGCGCGGCACCGGGCGGCAAAACCGGCCACATCTTGGAATGCGCAGATGTCGACCTGCTCGCCCTCGACAGCGATGCGCAGCGGCTGGCGCGCATTGACGAAAACCTGCAGCGCCTGCAATTGCGCGCAACGCTGAAAACGGGCGACGCCAGCAGCGACCACTGGTGGGATAGCCAGCCCTTCGACCGCATCCTGGCCGATGTGCCATGCACGGCATCGGGCATCGTGCGGCGCCATCCCGATATTCGCTGGCTGCGCCGTAAGGACGATGCGGCTCAGCTTGCAACACTTTCGGCGCGAATTCTCGACAATCTGTGGCGGATGCTGCGCCCCGATGGTAAATTGCTATTCGTTACATGTTCCATCTGGCCGCGCGAGTCGGAAATGCAGGCCGCCGCTTTTGCCGTGCGAAACCATGCTGTCAGATTAGCCGCTCCGGGCCAGTTACTACCTACTGCGAATGCGGAACAGGATCACGACGGCTTGTTTTACGCGCTATTCCAAAAGACGGCGGTCTGATAGTATTTTTCAATTGTCTTCATCTGGAAGAGCGCATGAAACTTATTTACCGCTGTTTATGCTTCCATCGCATGGCCAACGAAATGCTGCCTTCTATGCCGGGGAAAAACACGACCGTCGCCCGGCCTTCCGCCGCCCTTCCAACCCAGCTGTAGACGATTATACGGATGCCGTGAAGCAAACTGTCACGACGCCGTTTCAACCCGAGTGACGCGCCGATTCCTACATTTACTGGCAAATTGTTTGCTAGCAACAATGTTGCTGGCATTGGCATTTGGCGCTCCGGCTGCCAAAGCGGAAGGCGTGGACATCACGCGCGCCAGCCTGGAGAGCTCGGACGAAGGCTACCGGCTGGCGATTGCCTTTTCCTTTGACCTTAACCGCAGTCTGGAAGATGCGATCCAGCGCGGAATTCCGTTGTACTTCACCACCGAGATCGAACTGTCGCGCCCGCGCTGGTACTGGTTCAACGAAAAAACCCTGTCGGCTTCGCAAACCGTCCGCATTTCCTACAATGCGTTGACGCGCCAATATCAGGCGGCCATCGGCGGCCAGCTGCAAGCCAGTTTCAGCACCCTGGACGAGGCATTGTCTCTGGTGCGGCGCCCCGGCCGCTGGGTGGTGGCCGACAAGGGCACGCTTAAGCCCGGCGAAGTCTATAACGTCGAAGTCCGCATGTTCCTTGACGTGGCCCGCCTGCCCAAGCCGTTCCAGGTCAACGCGCTCAACAACAGCGACTGGCGCTTCTCGTCCGACTGGAAGCAGTTCACCTTCAGGGCGGAATAGTGCCAAGACTGCTGCGTTACTTGCTGGTGATCGGCGGCGGGGTAGTCAGCATCCTGCTGTTCTTGCTCGCATCCGCCTCGGAAAATTCCGTCTTTTTTGACCAGCACTATTCCTGGCTGCTGGGATTGAACGCGCTGATGACCGTCGCCCTGCTGGGGCTGGTGTCGCTCCTGCTGCGGCGCCTCTACAAGCGCTACAAGCGGCGCGAGTTCGGCTCCAAGCTGATGGCGCGGCTGGTGCTGCTGTTTGCGCTGATCGGCATCTTGCCCGGCACCGTGATCTATATCGTCTCGGTGCAGTTCGTGTCGCGCTCGATCGAATCCTGGTTCGACGTGCGCGTCGAATCCGCACTGGAGTCCGGCCTGACGCTGGGCCGTACCGTACTCGATGCGTCGCTGGCCGATCTCACCGCCAAGGCGCGCAACGTCGCGCTGGAAATGTCGGAGTTGCCGGAATCGGCGCAAGTCACACAACTGTCCCGCCTGCGCGACCAGGAGCAGATGCAGGAAGCAACTATCGTCAATGCAAACGGTCAAATTATCGCTACCGTCGGCGGACGCCTCGGCGCTCTGGTACCGGACCTGCCGACCAATGCAATGCTGCGCCAGGCGCGCCTGACGCGCGGTTTCTCGGCCATCGAGGGGGGAGTCGAAGCGCACGATGAGCAGGCCACCGAGAGCACCGGAGCACCTTCCGCACCAGGATCGAATCTGCAGGAATCGCCCGGCGGTTTGCGCCTGCGCGTGGTGGTGGCGATACCGGCGGCGAGCAATGCAATGTCGCTGCAAAACGAAGCGCGCTTCCTGCAATTGCTGCAACCGGTGCCGCAGCATCTGGCTGCCGACGCGGAAGCATTGCGCGCGGCATACAGCGAATATCAGGAACGCTCGCTGGCCCGCTCGGGCTTGCGCAAGATTTATATCGTGACCTTGACCTTGACCTTGCTGCTGGCGATTTTCGGCGCGATCGCGGCGGCCTTCCTGATCGCCGGCGACTTGGCCAAGCCATTGCTGGTACTGGCCGAGGGCACCAAGGCCGTGGCTGAGGGCAATCTGTCGCCGCGGCCGATCGTCCCCACCAAGGACGAGCTGGGCACGCTCACGCAATCATTCAACACCATGACGCGCCAATTGTCGGAAGCGCGCGCCGCGGCCGAGCGCAACCGCTTCGAGCTGGAAAATGCGAAAGCCTATCTGGAGTCGGTCCTGGCCAACATGTCGGCCGGCGTGATGGTCCTCGATAGCCATTTCCGACTGGTGACTTGCAACGAATCGGTCGAGCGCATCCTGCAGCACAACTTCGATCAGCACATCGGTAAGCCGCTGGCCCGGATCGACGGCCTGCAGCCACTGTCCGATGCCGTAACCAAGGCGTTTTCCGAACAGAGCGCGCAATCGGCGGTCGATGAAAGCGGCGTGCCGGGCAGCGGCGAGCTGCACTGGCAAAAACAGATCGAGATCCCGCGCCTGCCGTTGGCCGGCGAAGCAGACGGCGAGCAAAGCGTTACGCTCCTGGCACGCGGTTCCCACCTGCCGGTGGCCGGCAGTACCGGCTACGTGGTGGTGTTCGACGATATTTCGGACGTGATCTCGGCGCAGCGCTCGATCGCCTGGGGCGAGGTCGCGCGCCGCCTGGCGCATGAAATCAAAAATCCGCTCACGCCCATCCAGCTGTCGGCCGAACGCCTACAGATGAAGTTGGAAGACAAGCTCGCGCCGCAAGACGCAACGATGCTTACCAAGAGCACCAGTACAATCGTCAACCAGGTCTCCGCCATGAAGCGCATGGTCGACGACTTCCGCGACTACGCAAAAACGCCGCCCGCCGTGCTGACCCCGCTCGACCTGAATGCGCTGGTCGAAGAAATCCTGCACCTGTACATCGGCGGCGACGAACTCCATATCATCCACCCGGTGCTGGCGCCGGCATTACCGCAAGTGATGGGCGATGCGACACAGTTGCGGCAAGTCATTCACAACCTGCTGCAAAACGCGCAAGATGCGGTAGAAGAGCGGCCCGATCCGGCACATCCGCCGCGCATCGACGTGGTAACGGAAGCCATCCATTATCAAGATTCGGATGGCAGCAAGCGCACCGCAGTACGGCTCACCATTACCGATAACGGACCGGGGTTTTCTTCAAAGATACTTTCGCGTGCATTCGAGCCCTATGTCACCTCCAAGCAGCGCGGCACGGGGCTGGGCCTGGCGATGGTGAAGAAAATTATCGACGAACATGGCGGTCGAATCGATATCAAGAACCGATCCAGTACGAGCGGTGCAAAAGTCGCGATTTTGCTGTTAAAGTTAGCGCAGTAGCAGGAGTTGCCCCTGACACTCTGGGGCAAGCTTACAGATTGAAACAATCTTCATCCCTTATCTTGGCTTCGCGCTGCATCAAACAATAGAAATCAGGCGACAATGGAGGCACATAGGTACACGTATGGCAAATATCCTCGTAGTCGATGACGAAATGGGCATCCGGGAATTACTCTCGGAAATTCTGGGCGATGAAGGTCACGTCGTGACCGCTGCCGAGAATGCGCAGCAGGCGCGCGAGTTCCGCGCGCAAAGCACTCCCGACCTGGTCCTGCTCGATATCTGGATGCCGGATACCGACGGCGTTACGCTGCTCAAGGAATGGCAGCGTGACGGCTTGCTCAACATGCCCGTGATCATGATGTCCGGCCACGCAACCATCGATACCGCCGTCGAAGCAACGCGTATCGGCGCCCTCAATTTCCTGGAAAAGCCGATCGCATTGCAAAAACTGCTGAAAGCCGTGCAGCAAGGCTTGTCGCGCACACAAGAGCCACCCCGTCCCACCGCCCCGCTCTATCATGCGCGCCCGGCGGCAAGTCCGAGCACCAGCGATCAAGCGGCGGTGGCAGCGACCACCGCGTATGCACCAGGCTTGCAAACCGGAATCGCCCCGCCGGCTCCGATAGCGCCAGCATCCGATTCGCATCTGTTCGGCCTGTCATTCGACCTGCCGCTGCGCGAGGCGCGCGACGCATTCGAGCGCGCCTATTTCGAGCATCATCTGGTGCGCGAAGGAGGCAGCATGACGCGCGTTGCCGAGAAGACTGGTCTTGAACGCACTCACCTCTACCGCAAGCTTAAGCAACTGGGTGTCGAACCCAGCAAGCTATCGAAAAAAGGGTGACGCTCACCACATTAGTCCTTGGCGCCACAGCGCTGCAGCGCGAGGCCGCCATCGCGAGTGCATTTGATCCAACGCTAACGACGGCGCTGATCCTTGAAGGCATCGCCAGCGACCATTCTCCGCTCGATACCATGAACGGGCCGCGCATTTCACGTATTGCACCGGGTTGCCTTTGCTGCTCCGGTAACATGACGATGCGAGTAACCTTGAACCGCATCCTGCGTCATCCTCCGCAGCGCCTTTATATCAGTCTTGCAAATTCCGCACACCTGGATGGCATTCGTCGCTTCCTTAGCGACACTCCTTATGATGAGTTGCTGCAACTCACTCAAGCTATCCACGCGTGAAGCCGTTGTTTCCTTTGAAAAGACGTTTTTTCATCTCGCGCCATCAGCTCCAACTTGAAACTGGTCGACTTGGCCCCATTTTTGCATTAACTGAAGGGATCAGGGCAAACCTGCAATCATTCGTAGCACAAGGAGCGCAACATGAACTTAATCTACAACAGCGATCAGTACAGCGTCGTGGAGTTTGGGGCAGACGACGGCCGCGAGGCCTTGCGCTTTGGCGGATACGAGATCATGGACAAATCCGGCAAGCGTGAAATCTTCATCGGCGGCGCGCTAGCCAAGTCCTTCCGCGAAGAAGTCGAGAACTTGATCGCCACTGAACCGAGCATCGAAGAAATCGATGACTTCCTCGGCAAATACGACGCCTTGATGCGTCAACCGGTCACCCTGCACTAGGCGTCATTTTTACAAAAACCGCCACAGGATACATGGACTGATCCTCCCTTTTCTGTGGCCTTTTCCACTGAGATACGAAGCAATACTACTGGCTGAAACTGGGCATTGTCGCGATGTGCTCTAAGTGTGGTCATATGGCATGATGTCGGGCACTTATTTTCAGCCCGTTCCCACAGCGCATGCAGCCGCCCGTTGCCTGCGCAGCGGGCTCTCGTCAAGATCAGCAAATGAACCATCTCAGCGCAGTCAATATATTCTGCCGCGTCGTGAAAACGCGCCGCCGTTCCACAGCGTCGGTTGCACCCAGGATTCACGTCTATATCGACTCCAATTCCGGCATCGACTGCCCTTGGAGCCGTGCATAAATGTACGCAAACTCACGCTTCATCAGCAGTGCCCAAGCCGGCATTCATGAACAGCTGTATGGATTGGTCGGAAAACACGCAACCACGGAATTCCGGAAACCCTTCATGCCGTACAACCGTACGGCATTTGATGCGAGCATCGCTGCCTGGCAGGCGCATGGCGCCAAGCCGCTGATCCTCGACGCCGGCTGCGGTGTCGGCCTATCGACGCTCAACCTCGCTGCACAATTCCCCGACCACTTCGTCATTGGTGTCGACCAGTCCGCCGACCGCTTGGCGCGCAATACCGTGTGGCGCGGCGAGATGCCGGCCAATTTCATCAAGGTGCGCGCCGACTTGGTGGATTACTGGCGCCTCATGCTGATAGCGGGTATACGGCCGTCGCGGCACTACCTGCTGTATCCCAATCCGTGGCCGAAAATTGGCCAACTGCAGCGGCGCTGGCAGGGCCATCCAGTGTTCCCAACGATTGTCGCCCTGGGCGGTGAATTCGAATGCCGCAGCAACTGGCGCGTGTATATTGATGAATGTGCCAGCGCGATCAGCCAGTTATGCAGCGTGCAGGTCCAGTGCGAAGCATTCGCGACGGACATGCCCATCACGCCGTTCGAGCAGAAATATTTGGATTCCGGCCATGCATTGTGGCGTTGCCGGGCTAGCCTTCGGTAGCCATTCGCAGCCATAGGCGGGAAAATTGCTGCACAGCACAACCGCTATCGTCGTCAAGGAAACATGCGGCTTTCCAAAGGAAATCATCCGCAATCCCGCATGGATACTAGGTTTCAAAGAAGAAATCACGGTTTGACCGAGCACAAACGCCACATTGATTGCTTCGGCATCCCCTATTTATGGCATTGTTCGGGTGAGTAAAAGACGGTAAGCTCGGCGCTTGAATTTGAACCGACCCAGTCGAGAATTCTGCGACAGTCAGTCGGTTGACGAGAACATGCAAACGTATCGGCCAGACGATGCGAACAATGCATTCCCCCATCCGGATTCTCGACGAGCATCTCCATAATAAGGGTATTGCGAAATGCTTTACGTCTCCAACTCAGCACCGTCGAATCAAACGGTCATGGTCCTGCGCCTGACCAGCCGCACCGGACAACCGTGCTCCTATACACAAACACTGAAGGAATACGGTCTCAATCTGATCGAGTGCTTTACACTGGAAGCCGCCCATAATGCCGTCAACGACGGTTGCCGCGTGGGGCTGCTGATTGTCACGCAGGAAGCCGAACTGGCACACCTCGACAAATGCGAGCCCTTCATCAGCAACAATAAAATTTCGTGGGTCGGATTGATCGCACAGGAATTGATCTCGACGCCCCGCATGCGCGAATTCATCGGGGAACATCTGTTTAATTTCATCACGCTGCCCGCCGATCTGGATCATATCGCCCTGACGCTGCGTCACGCCTGGGGCATGGCATTCATGCGCGATGTGCAGCACACCGCCTGTGCCGCCCCGCTCGCGGAAGATGAAGATTTCGTCATGGTGGGACAGACACCCGAAATGCAGCGCCTGTTCAGCCAGATCCAGAAAGTCGCGCGCACCGATGCAACAGTGCTGATCACAGGCCCTTCCGGCACCGGCAAGGAGGTTGCCGCGCTGTCGATTCACCGGCAATCGGCGCGTCGTAACGCGCCTTTCGTGGCAGTCAATTGCGGCGCTATTGCGCCGCAATTGTTTCAGTCGGAGCTGTTCGGCTACGAGAAAGGCGCATTCACGGGCGCCAACCAGCGCAAGATCGGCCGCATTGAAGCTGCACAAGGCGGAACCCTGTTTCTTGATGAAATCGGCGACATGCCGATCGATATGCAAGTAAACCTGCTGCGCTTCCTGCAAGAGAAGACCATCGAGCGTGTCGGCGGCAATGACTCGGTTGAAATCGATGTGCGCGTGATCGCGGCGACCCATGTCGACCTGGCTGAAGCAGTATTGCAGGGGCGCTTTCGCGAAGACCTGTATTACCGCATCAACGTGGTTTGCATGAGCATGCCGCCCTTGGCCGACCGTGGGCAGGATATCGAAGATATTGCGAAGTACTATTTCGCCAAGTTTGCCAGCGTACATAACCGCAGCCTGCGCGGCTTTTCCAAAGCCGCGATGAATGCGATGCTTAGTCACAGCTGGCCCGGCAACGTGCGTGAACTGGTCAACCGCGTGCAACGCGCAACGGTGATGGCGGAAGGACGCTTCATCCAACCCGAAGATCTCGGCTTCGAGCGCAACGATCCGCACAACCAGATGATGTCGCTAGAGGATGCACGCGCAGCCGCCGAAAGCATGATGATCCGGCGTGCATTGTCGCAGTCGCGCAATCAGATCTCACGCGCAGCATCCCTGCTAGGCGTGTCACGTGTGACCCTGTACCGCCTGATCGAAAAGTACAATATCCGGCCCGACATCGTGGCAAGCGCAAGGACACCGTTTCTTGGTAACGCCAAGCACGACTTGGGAGCACATAAATAACAGTCGCTGTCGGCATGAAACGCGTGAGTCATCCAACAGCATGCACGACCGATTCAGAACAACATACGCTTTATCGCGTGGTGGCAGAGCAGCAGTGCTGCCCACACGTGTTCCTAAAATAATGATCCATCCGGAGCCTCCGCTGGATGACGAGCTTGCATCGAAGCAGGGTTGCCGAGGCCGTAGCCACGCGGCCTAATGATGCAGCCTTGATGCAGGCAAGGGCGGGGATTGACCGATGGGCTGGGCAGGCATGACGGGGCTTTTCGTGGGTGAGGATAACGAACCCGCGGCAGTCGCAGACAGTAATGCGGTGGATTCAGGCAGTCTGACAATCGTTGCGGTTCCGCGCGGGACACCCTGCGGGCACACAGCGTATATCCGCACGCAGTCACCTAGCGCTTCAGGCGAAAACACCGCGCGGCCTTCCGGTTTCATGTCCGGAGCCGCCGCCTTCCCGGCCGGGTACTGTCTTGCCGACTTGACGTCAGTCCCGTGCAGGCGGACCAACACCGCCACGGGTAGCGTCCTGGCCGCGTGGCTCAGGTTGTCGCCGTTTCGATAGCCGCCATTCACCCACACCAATTTCGGATAGTCGACAACGAAAGGTGGTGTAAGGATGAAATCGAAAACCGTACGCGTAACGCAAATCGTACCGATCGCACTTGCCGGCATGCTGGCTACCGCCTATGCACAGGCGGCCGAAGCGCCAGTGCAGCCGCAGGAACAGGAGCTGCTTCAGCCGCACACCAAGAGTGGCTCCCACACAGGTGAGCTGCAGGAAAACCTGGTGCGAGCAGAGCAGCGCGGACCAACGACTGACCATGCATCGCTGCAACCCGAAGCAGCGCTCCCCCACCCCGGCATCCAACTTGCACAAGCAGCATCTGCTCCTGCCGCGCCGCGATCAACGGCAACCGAGAGCGCCCGATCCGGTTCGCGTACCGGGCCAGGAACCTTCGAAGTGGACGAAGAGGCGGCACAACGTGCGCTCGAGCGCACTCTGACCCAGAGCGGCGCACTGCTACTTCCGCAACGCACAGTCGAGGTCACACCAAGCTATACCTACCGGCGCAGCGAGCAAAGCGTGGCGGTGCTCGCCAACATCATTAATCCGGTGACCTCGGTATCGACGCAGGCGGTCATTAATCAAAGAAGCCGGCAGAACGAAAACACGTTGCGTGTCGATGTCAGAGCCGGCCTCCCCTACAGTAGCCAGCTGGAATTCAGTCTGCCTTACAGCATCATGCGCACGTCGCAAGTGACCGACTTCGGAACAGGCACGTCAGCCAACGGCAAGGGTATTGGCGATGTGGCGCTCGGCATTGCGAAAACGCTCACGCGCGAAAGCGGCGCACGGCCTGATCTGGTCGGGCGTTTCACCTATAACTTCGGAAATGGCAAGCGGCAAGATGATGGCGTTCCCCTCAACGGCGGCTATCGCCAGATGACGGCCGAACTGATCGCCCTCAAACGCCAGGACCCGCTGGCATTCGTTGCCAGCGCGTTCTATAGCAAGACTTTCGAAAAGGATGGAATCAGGCCGGGAGATACTGCCGGCATCTCCTTATCCGCAAACCTGGCTGCAAGTCCGGCCACATCGCTGCAGTTCGGCTTCTCGCAGGTCTACCGTAAGAAGCAGGAAAATAACGGCATTACCCTGGAAGGGACGGATCAGACTTATGGCATCGCGACCATTGGCGCTTCATCTGTACTGTCACGCGATCTGACGCTAGTGACGCAGCTCGGAATCGGCATGGGTAACGATGCGCCCAAATACAGCTTTACCATCTCTCTGCCGATTCTCTTTAGATAAGGTGCAACAAGAACAAGCTTCATGCCGGTTCTTGTTGTGGCCCGGCCCTTAACCAAGGGCCGGCACCGGCCAGCTATTTAATTGCGTTGAAGGATGCCGCCGACGTTGATAACGTGAGGAATGGCAATGGCATTGCCGAAGACCGACACTGCGATAGCGGGTGCTACGACAATCTGATTGAGGAATGCGAGATTAAAGTCCAGCAGGCCCGCGGTGACGCCGTCCATTTGCGCGGCGCTCAGCTGTACCGGTTCCGTAGCAGCCGGCTCCGCTGCCATAGCCATCGGTGACAGGGATAGCAGCGATGCGGAGACCAGGGAAGCGATCAGTGCTTTTTTCATTTTTCATTTCTCCTAAACCAAAAGTTGAAAAATAACGAAACGCCAACACGGTTTGTGCCGCGATTCCCTATCACTTTAGCCAGCGCCCTCCGAAAAATAAGTATGAAATTTAGATGGAGCCCCGTTCGATTTTTAGGCTTTGATCCAGTTTTTGAATTCGTTTCGCTGCATAAGGACTCGGCACTGCGCAGCGACGGCAAAGGACGGCGCGACTACTTGTAGTATCGAGAGCGGCCCGGACAGGCCGCATGCGGAAGGAGCATCAAAGATGCTGCTGCGAGACGGTGACGGAGGAATTGCCGGTGCTGTAGATATACAGATAATTGGTGCCATTGGCTCCAACCTGTTGAATCTTGAGCGCCTCTCCCGGTTGCAACACATGGGTGGTCATCGCATCATCTGACTGCGATAACGACGACGCTGGCGTTTCCGCCCAATGGACGGCGACAAGGCCGCTCGACGCCAACCGCATCAGCCACGCTAGTTGGTCTCCCGTCAGCCCAAGATCGGCACGCATTCCCTGCAGTACGTCGATGGCATTCGCAAACCGTGCCAACACCGGTTGGGCACCGGCCGTGACGCGATCCATGTCCTGTGTACTGAGCACGACCGGCTCTGTAGCCAGCGCTGAAGCGGAGCACGCCAGTAGCGGCAATATTGCTAGCCTATGTTTCAAGTCGAATTTCATTTCATTTTCCTCTTTGCCGCCGTAGTCAGCGGCAGAAGCCATGCGAAATGCAGATTTACCCTTATTGATGGAAACCTCGGAGCGGCTCTGTGCGCATGCAGCCGATTCTCTTGCTAATGCAAAAACAAAAAAACGGGTTCATCACCCGTTTGATCATGTACTGCCGGCCCTCATGGAGGGCCGGCCCACACTAATTAATTGCGCTGAATGATAAAAGCGTTGTTGCTGTTGCGAGAAACCGCAACAGTGCGACCGGAGATCAGGCCGATCGCAGCAACCGGTGCGTTAATGCCCTGAGTCAGCTGCACGATATTAAAGTTCAGCAAACCGGCAGTGACACCATCCATTTGCGCAGTAGTCAGCTGCACCGGCTCCGCTGCAAACGCCATCGACGACAGCGACAGCAGTGATGCGGATACCAGGGAAGTGATCAGCGATTTTTTCATTTTGCATTTCTCCTAGACATAAGCGTTGAAAAGTAACGAAACGCAAACACGGTTTGTGCCGCGATTCCCTATCACTTTAGCCAGTGCCACTCGAAAAATAAGTATGAAATTTAGATGATGCCTCGCGCGCTTTCTCGGTGTTTGATCCAGTTTTTTAATCGATCGGGGGTGCTGCTTCCCGCGCTGTTTACCAGGTGCAGCAGCGGATGAAATGCACCATCTGCCAAGGCGCCATAGCGCCGTCAGGATCGCTTAGCGAGAAGAATCTGGCTGTCGCAGCCATGTCGCAGTTAACCGAATAGGAGATAAGCTGGGAGAGTTGAAAGAGACGTCGTTAGATGTACTTCGACGTAGCCAGCAAGCGATGCCAACGGTTGCATCTTATGCCGGCCAAGGGGGGCCAGACTATAGATAAGTTTGTACGAGGTGGTCAACGCGTGCTTTGAGCAGACGGCCATCCCTCCGCTCAAAGCACTCGTTCACACTACCGCTGCCACACCGATGCGAAGTTGGTGGGGATGCTATAGACAAGCGCAGTGTTGTTGCTGCCGATCTGGACGACGGTTACCGGGGCATAAATGATTTGAATAATCGAAGCGAAATTCATATTGCCGAAGGCTTGCGCGAAGCCTGATGGAAGCGCATTTTGCCGCGCATGCCGCCCTCCGGCAGTCACGCTATCCATATCATGCGCGGACAACAGCATTGGCTCGTTAGGGGAAACTTCGGTCGCGGCAAACGCCATCGACGACAGGGTCAGCAAAGGCAAGGCGATGAGACTGGTTACCAGTGATTTTTTCATTCATTTCTCCTTAACCGGCTCGAAAAAGTATGTTGAGTACGGGACATGAATTGCTTCATGTCCCTCCATACTTTATCCAGTACTTGATCGAATGATAAGTACGAAATTTCGATCATCAGCAGGAGAAGAAGGCGCTTTCCTTCGAATTTTTCAATGTGTACGACGCCGTCAAACTTTGGTATCGCGCTGGAATGACTTAACGCAAAGTTAGGAAATCATTTTCCTTCGGCGCCAGCTGATTCGGCGGCATGACGCCATCGCGTCGCTGCACCGTGAAGCCGATGCGGCCGAGCGAGGGGTATTCGATCCAATGCCCCATGAATTCATCGACCGTCATGGTGCGGTTGCCCCAGGCAGGATCGGCGAGCAGCGCGCGATCGCGATACATGCCGCGGAAGACGACGAAGTGGTTATAGCCGTGTGTCTGAATCGGCACGATCAGCGGCGCCTTCGCAACCAGGTCCTTGAGCTGCAGCTTACCGTAGCCGCTGCCCAGATACCCTCGCGCATCGACATGACGCTTCAGGTCCAGAAGCGAAAAGCCTTCCCGGCTCTGGATCAGCTGCGGGTTTTTGATGTACTCCTCCCGCTTCATCAGTGACAGCGCCACTTCCTTCTCGGTGACCGGATCGCCGTGCTGATACTTCAGCAAGGTTGCCAGCGCCGCTGCGCCGCAGCTCAGGTCCCACTGCTGTATCACCACGTTCTCATGGCGCATTTCAAGCAGCGACTTCACAACACGCTCTCCGGCGAAAGCCTGAGCGGCCAACAACAGGTAAAACAATGCACAGCATCCGGCGCACAGCAGGTTAAAGGCGAGGCGCCGCCAGAGAGCCACTGCGGCCGTTTGTTCTGCAGCATAAGGCTGATCCGTTCTTTTCATGCGATGTCTCCGTATGGGCGTGGCGGCTAAATGGTGGGATGTGGTCATACTTTGATAGTGCGCATCGAGCGCTATTGCTCGATGCGCTGCGTAACAAGACTGCGCAGCACTTCGGCAAATCGGCTCGCCGCAGGCGTTGTCGACCAGGGGCGTCCATGGATCAGATACAGCACTGTCTTGTATCCAGCCTTTTCGCTTACCGGCAAGCGCGCCAGCAAGCCTTGCTCCAGCCATTGCTCCACCCGGTGCTGCGGTAGCCAGGCATAGCCAAGCCCTTCGCGCACCGCTGCCACCACCGTGTCAAAACTGTTGAGCAGCCAGCAGCGCGCCTGGGCCGAGCCGGCGGCGTCCGGGCGGTCGGCGTCGCTGCTGGGCGCAAGCCCGATCTGGACGTGCTGCGCGAGATCGGCGGCCGTCACTTCGCGGCCCAGCTTGAACAATGGATGATCCGGATGCGCCACGGGAATGTGCGCGACTTCCACCAGCGGCTCGCCCAACAGCCCGAGCGGCACATGCTCGCTGATGGCGAGGTCGACGCTCAGGTCATGCAGCACTTCTTCCGTTTGCGACACCGGCACCTCGCGCAGCTTGACCTGCGCGGCGCCCTGTCCGCTGAGCGTAAACTCGCGCAATGCCTGCATCAGCAATGGCGTCGGAAAGTTTTGATCAACGACCAGCCGCACTTCGCCGCCACAGCCCTGCCCTAGGTTCTTGGCGAAAGTCTCGAGCTCGACGGCTTCTTTCAGCACGTGGCGCGAGCGGTCCAGCAGGGCGCGCCCCTCGCTCGTCAAAATCGCCTTGCGTCCGTCGATCTTCAGCAAGGGCACGCCGAGTTGCTCCTGCAACTTGGATATGGTGTAACTGATGGTGGACTGGCTGAGGTGAAGCGATTTCGCTGCTTCGGCATACCCGCCGCAGTCGATGACGGCATGCAAAATGCGCCATTGCTTGAGGCTGACATAGATGTTCTGCACATCGTGCGGCCTGGAATATAACCGCGAACGGATGCCATTCGGACGTAGCGATTGCTCCGAACGTTCTTTTCTTGATTGCGTCATTTTTCATCCTTTACAGTTGTGCCAACCGCGAGGTGGTGTAACGGATTACAAAATTTCGTGCATGGAAACCCATGCGTTTCTGGGCCCACACCTAAAGCAAAACCTACACCCATCACACAAGGCCCTGATTTGTTTTGGCTTTTTTTATGGAAACTAGAGGTTCAGGTCCAAGGCTGTATCAGCCGCGTCACACACATTCGTGACCAGGATGAAACCCATAGTCGGAACATGCAGACAGCCATGGCATGACGGCAACGCCGGCTGCCCGCTAACCCTTATGCGACCGTCCCCGCCCCTCCAACCGCCATGGCGGCGAGCAATGTCAAAAAACGTAACGCGAATGAAGCACCTGCATTGCTCACGGATGGCGGAAATGCCCGCCGCGTGCCGGGCATTGCACGCATAAGCGACGTCATAAAAAAACCCCGCCATGCCTGTGTATGCAGATCATGACGGGGAACCGGAGATGAATCCCTGATAGTGCAAAACAGCGCGGCGCAACGGGAATGCCCCCCGTCCGCTGCATGGCTTCGAGGGAGAGGCGGAGATGCATTCGCATCCAAAGAAGGCGATTTCACCCGGATGCGCTTCCGCGCCACGCCGTCATCCCTGCGCCCCCCTATTTGGCAAGAGCTATGCCCGAATGGATAAGCTGTTGATTCGGTTGATATATCGCGCAGCACTCGAAGCCAGCGGTTGAGGATCTGTCACAAGCTGTATCGATTGCGTGCTGGACCGTGCTTTATCGTACATAGCCGTACTTGGATTGCGCATTCGCAAAAAACGCAGAATAATCGCATCCACTATTTCCGCCCCTGAAACAATAAGGAAGCTACAGGCATGGACAGATTGCAATCGATGCGCGTGTTCGCGAAGGTGGTTGAGCAAGGCAGCTTCGCGCGCGCCGCGCAGATGCTCGACATCTCCAATGCCGTGGTCACCCGCCACGTCGCTGATCTGGAAGAGCACCTTGGCACGCGCTTGCTCAATCGCACCACGCGCCGCCTGTCGCTGACGGAAACCGGGCATGCCTATCTGGAGCGCGTGCTGCAAATCCTGCAGGAGGTCGAAGATGCGGAGGCGATTGCGTCGGCACATTCGAAGAAACCCACGGGCACGCTGCGCATTTACTCGCAAATCGGATTCGGGCAACTCCATCTTGCGCGGTTGCTGCGCGAATACGCGAAGCTCTGTCCTGACGTTGTGCTGGATGTGACGCTGTCGGATCGCAATGTCGATCTGGTCGAGGATGGCTTCGATGTGGGCATTTTCATCGATTTCCAGAAATTCGATGCCAGCATGATTGCGCGTCAGCTCGGTGTCACCGAAGTCGTGCTGTGCGCGTCGCCGGAATATGTAAAGCAGCACGGCATGCCGACCGAGCTGGAGGACATATCCCGTCATATCTGCCTGAATTTTTCCATCGAGCAGGTACGCCATCACTGGCCGGTCAAACAGGCCGATGGCACCACGATCCAGATTCCGATCAACTGCAAGGTAGTGTCCAACAATGGCGACTTGCTGCGCCAGTGCGCGCTGGAAGGGATGGGAGTCGTGCTGCGGCCATCGTTTGCCCTGCGCGACGACCTGGCTGCCGGCCGGCTGGTGCGGCTGCTGCCGGACCAGCATCTCCAGAGCCTGTCGGTAGTGATGGTCTATCCGAGCCGGCGCCTGCTGTCGGCCAAGGTGCGCAGCTTTGTCGATTTCATGTCGCACCAATTTCCCCGCCCGGAAAGCGATCCCTGGCTCGCCCCCGAAACTTGACACGGGCGCGGCCCGCCATCCAGTTGCACCAATCCGTCCCCCGTTATGCGACGGACGTGGTACCGTATTGAATCATCGTTTGCGCTCACTACCATGTGCCAATTGCTCGGCATGAATTGCAACGTCCCGACGGACATCGTGTTCAGCTTTACCGGCTTTGCCACGCGCGGCGGCCGCACCGACGTGCATGCCGACGGCTGGGGGATCGCGTTTTTCGAGGGCAAGGGAGTGCGCCATTTCGTCGATTACGAAGCCGCGGTCGCCTCGCCGATCGCCGACCTCATCAAGCGCTACCCGATCAAATCCAGGAACGTCATCGCGCATATTCGCAAGGCGACGCAAGGCCGCATCGCGCTGGAAAACTGCCATCCTTTCGTGCGCGAGCTATGGGGTCATTACTGGGTGTTTGCGCATAACGGCGACCTGAAGGATTTTGCGCCGCCGCTCAATGGCGCATTCCGGCGCGTGGGCACCACCGACAGCGAATGGGCCTTCTGCTACCTGCTGCAGGAATTGCGGCGGCGCTTCGGCGACTCGCCTCCGGCACAGCCCGCATTGACGGCAGCGCTGCGCGAGCTGTGCCGCGACATCGCCGCACACGGCACCTTCAACATGATGCTATCGGACGGCTCGGCGCTGTTTGCCCACTGCTCGACGGATCTGCACTACATCGTGCGCCAGCACCCGTTTTCCACCGCCAAGCTGTCGGATGAAGACATGAGCGTCGACTTTTCCACGGTCACCACGCCGAACGACCGGGTAGCCATCATTGTCACCGCGCCGCTGACCACGAACGAGGACTGGACGCGCTTTACTGCCGGTGAGCTGAAGGTTTTCGTGGATGGAATGCCGGTGGCATAGAACAATAAGCGCAGGCTAATGCGCCGCACAATAAAAAATTGTCACCAGGAAACAAAAATGCGTTAAATTATAGGCAAAGAAGCATCGGAAGTTTTGCATCTGCCTGCAGCGACGAAGTGCGCACAGGCCGTATGTGTTGCAGGAACTGCTGGCGAACGTGGCGCCTGTTGCCCACTCTGCCGCACAGTCCGCGCTCATACGACCTGTGCGCACTTGGCTACATCCGAAAGGCTGGAAGGCCTTGACTGGATAGCCGCGCTCCGCACACTTGATTACGGCAATAACAATAATGTCGAAATGAATGCCACTTCCACGACCGGCAACGCTTCGCCCCGCCCATTACGGGTACGGGATTTTTTCCTTGCGCGCCAGCCCATTCTCGACCGCGGTCAATCGCTGGTCGCGTACGAGCTACTGTTTCGCAACGCCGACACCAATGCCGCCAATGTCACCAGTGATTTATCGGCAACGGCAGCCGTAATCGCGCATACCTCGCAGCTGGGAATCGAAAAGGTGATCGGCGAGTCGCTCGGCTACCTGAACGTGGATGCCGCGGTCCTGATGAGCGACATCTTCCAGTTCCTGCCCAAGGAAAAAGTGGTGCTGGAAATCGTCGAGACGACGAAGGCGACGCCGGAAATCATCGAGCGCATCCAGTTCCTGGTGAAGCAAGGCTTTCGCTTTGCGCTGGACGATGTCATCACCGATAACGAGGATGTGCAGAAGCTGCTGCCGCTGGCCGACATCGTCAAGATCGACCTGCGCGACATGCCGCTGTCGGCGCTGCTAAAGCTGACGCCGAAGTTCCGTCTCGCAAAGAAAAAGCTGCTGGCCGAAAAAGTCGAGAATCGGGAACAGTTCGACACCTGCCTCGAACTCGGCTTCGATTATTTCCAGGGCTATTACTTCGCCAAGCCAGCCATCCTCTCCGGCAAAAAACTGTCGCCGTCGCAGCTGGCCATCATGAAGCTGATGACGCAGGTCACGTCGGATGCGGACAACAGTGAAATCGAACACAGCATCAAGCAGGATGTCTCGCTGTGCTTTAATTTGCTGCGCCTGGTGAATGCACCCGCCATCGGCGTGCGGCACCGCATCGATTCGGTCAGCCAAGCGTTGCTGGTGCTGGGCCGCCACCAGTTGCAGCGCTGGCTGCAAATCATGCTGTATGCCGAACCCTGCAAGAAGGGGCAAAGCATGACGCCGCTGCTGACGCTGGCGGCAACCCGCGGCAAGCTGCTGGAATTGATTGCGCACCGGATCGAGCCGCACCAGCGTCACATCGGCGACACGGCGTTCACCGTCGGCATCATGTCGCTGATGGACACCCTGTTCAGCATGCCGATGCAGGAAATCCTGGAACAGGTCGCCGTGGTCGATGCGGTCAGCGACGCGCTGCTGCACCGCACGGGCCGTTACGGCGACATGCTGCGGCTGGCCGAACACATGGAGCGCATCGAAGAGGCGGGATCGATGCTGGAAGATCTGGTCGGCAAACTCGGGCTTTCCAGCAACGACTTGAATGATCTGCAGTTAAGCGCCTTCGAATGGGGCGACATCGTGGCGCGCAACGCGGCATAGCCGGAGAGCGTACCGCTCCCGCGGCTTGCCTTTCATTTACAAGTTTGGCGCCAGCCAGCGCTCCACATCTTCCTTCGGCACACCGCGCCGCGCTGCCATGTCGGCCACCTGGTCCGCGCCGATCTTGCCGACCACGAAGTACTTCGACGCCGGATGCGCGAAGTAAAAGCCGGACACCGACGCGCCGGGGAACATCGCGAACGATTCAGTCACCTGCATGCCGATCTCGTCGCAGTGCAGCAGCTTGAACATGTCGGCCTTCACGGTATGCTCCGGGCAGGCCGGATAACCCGGCGCCGGGCGGATGCCGCGATACGCCTCCCCGATCAGGGCTGCGCTGTCGAGCGCCTCGTCCGGCGCATAGCCCCACAATTCCCTGCGCACGCGCTCATGCAGATGCTCGGCAAATGCCTCGGCCAGGCGGTCGGCAAGCGACTTCAGCATGATGCTGCTGTAGTCGTCATAGGCATCCAGGAAGCGCTTCTCATGCTTCTCGATACCGAGGCCGGCGGTGACCGCGAACAGGCCGATGTAGTCGGCAATGCCCGATGATTTCGGCGCGATGAAATCGGACAGGCACTGGTTGGGGCGCTGCACGCCGTCGATCACCGGCTTGGCCGTCTGCTGGCGCGTGCCGTAGTAAGTGAATGCCACTTGCGTGCGTGTGTCGTCGGTATAAATCTCGATGTCGTCGTCGTTGACCGTGTTGGCCGGCAACAGCGCGATGACGCCGTTGGCGGTGAGCCAGCGCCCCTCGATCACCTTCTTGAGCATCGCCTGCCCTTCCTCGTACACCTTGCTCGCCGCTTCGCCGACCACTTCGTCCTTCAGGATCGCCGGGAATGCGCCCGCCAGGTCCCAGGTCTGGAAGAAGGGGCCCCAGTCGATGTAATTGGCAAGGGTGGCGAGATCGACGTTCTTGAACACGCGGCGGCCAATGAACTTCGGCTTCACCGGTGCGGCGTCTCCGGTAAACGCCAGCTTGGCCTTGTTCGCGCGCGCCTCGGACAGCGAAATCAGCGGCACCGTCTTCTTGTTCGCATGCTGCTCGCGGATGCGCGCGTAATCGGTCTTGATCTCTTCGATGTACTGGTCGCGCTGCTCCTGCGTCAAGAGCGACTGCGCCACCGACACCGAGCGCGACGCATCCGGCACATATACCACCGGGCCTTCGTAGTTCGGCGCGATCTTGACCGCGGTATGCGCGCGGCTGGTAGTGGCGCCGCCGATCAGCAACGGAATTTTGAGCATGCGGAAGTGTGGGTCGCGCTGCATTTCCTTCGCCACATGAGCCATCTCTTCCAACGACGGTGTGATTAGGCCGGACAGCCCGACGATGTCGGCGTTTTCCGCCTTCGCCTTGGCCAGAATCTCGGAGCACGGCACCATCACGCCCATGTTCACCACTTCGAAGTTATTGCACTGCAGGACCACCGACACGATATTCTTGCCGATGTCGTGCACGTCGCCCTTGACGGTGGCGATCACGATCTTACCCTTCGGCTTGGCGACGATGCCGGTCCTGGCTTCTTCCAGGCGCTTTTCTTCCTCGATGAACGGGATCAGGTGCGCCACCGCCTGCTTCATTACGCGCGCCGACTTGACCACCTGCGGCAGGAACATCTTCCCTTGTCCGAACAGGTCGCCGACGATGTTCATGCCGTCCATCAGCGGGCCCTCAATCACGTTGATCGGGCGGCCGCCGGATTCGAGCACCTTGACGCGCATTTCCTCGGTATCTTCAACGATCCATTGCGTGATGCCGTGTACCAGCGCGTGCGCCAGACGCTTCTCGACCGGATCGGCGCGCCATTCGAGGTTCTGTTCTTCCTTCTTGCCGCCGGCTTTCAAGGTCGCGGCGAATTCGATCATGCGCTCGGTTGCATCCGGACGGCGGTTCAGCACCACGTCTTCCACGCGCTCGCGCAACTCGGGCGCGAGCTCGTCGTACACGCCGACCATGCCGGCGTTGACGATGCCCATGGTCAGGCCGGCCTTGATCGCGTGGTACAGGAACACGGTGTGAATCGCCTCGCGCGCCGGATCGTTGCCACGGAAGGAGAAGGAGACATTCGACACGCCGCCGCTGATCTTCGCGTGCGGCAGGTTTTCACGGATCCAGCGCGTGGCGTTGATGAAATCGACCGCGTAGTTGTTGTGTTCCTCGATGCCGGTGGCGATCGCGAAAATGTTCGGATCGAAAATGATGTCTTCCGGCGGGAACCCGACCTTCTCGGTCAGCAGCTTGTAGGCGCGTGCGCAGATTTCAGTCTTGCGCTCGAAAGTGTCGGCCTGCCCGGTTTCATCGAACGCCATCACGATCACGGCGGCGCCGTAGCGGCGGCACAGCTTGGCCTGGCGCAGGAATTCCTCCTCGCCTTCCTTCATCGAGATCGAGTTGACCACCGCCTTGCCCTGCACGCACTTCAGGCCGGCTTCGATCACCGACCATTTCGACGAGTCGATCATGATCGGCACGCGCGCGATATCCGGCTCGGAAGCGATGAGATTGAGGAAGCGCGTCATCGCCGCGACCGAGTCGAGCATCGCCTCGTCCATGTTGATGTCGATGATCTGCGCGCCGTTTTCAACCTGCTGGCGCGCCACCGACAGCGCCTCATCGTACTGCTCGTTCAAGATCATGCGCGCAAACGCCTTGGAACCGGTCACGTTGGTGCGCTCGCCGACGTTTACGAACAGCGAATTCTCGTCGACGACAAACGGCTCCAGCCCCGACAGCTTCATCGACGGCGCAAGCTCGGGCACCTTGCGCGGCGCAATCTTGCCGACCACCTCGGCGATGGCCCTGATGTGATCGGGCGTGGTGCCGCAGCAGCCGCCGGCGATATTCACGAACCCGCTCTCGGCGAAATCCTTCAGCAGGGAGGAAGTCACATCGGGCGTCTCATCGAAGCCGGTGTCGGACATCGGATTGGGCAGGCCGGCGTTCGGATAGACGCAGACGAAGGTGTCGGCAATCTTCGACAACTCTTCCGCGTAGGGGCGCATCAGCGCAGCGCCCAAGGCGCAGTTCAGACCGATCGTGAGCGGCTTCGCGTGACGCACCGAATGCCAGAATGCCTGCACGGTCTGGCCGGACAGGATGCGGCCGGAGGCATCGGTGACCGTGCCGGAAATCATGATTGGCAGGTGCTTGCCGGATTCTTCGAAGAAGGTATCGATGGCGAACAATGCCGCCTTGCAGTTCAAGGTATCGAAAATGGTTTCCACCAGCAGCACGTCGGCGCCGCCTTCGACCAGCGCACGGGTCTGTTCCAAGTAGGCGGCCACAAGCTGGTCGAACGTGACGTTGCGCGCCGCCGGGTCGTTCACATCAGGAGAAATCGACGCGGTCTTCGGCGTCGGCCCGAGCGCGCCGGCAACGAAGCGCGGCTTGTCCGGCGTCGAATACTTGTCACAGGCGGCGCGCGCGAGTTTCGCAGCCTGCACGTTCATCTCGTACACGAGGTGCGCCATGTGGTAATCGTCCTGCGCCACGCTGGTCGCACCGAAGGTATTCGTTTCGATCAGGTCGGCACCGGCGGCGAGGTACTTTTCATGGATTTCGCTGATGATCTGTGGCTGGGTCAGCGTCAGCAATTCGTTATTACCCTTGACGAACAACTCCTTGCCCGTTCCCGGGGCGCCGTCCGCCGCGAAATCCTTAAAGCGCGCGCCGCGGTAATCCTCTTCCGTCAGCTTGTATTGCTGAATCATGGTGCCCATCGCGCCATCGAGAATCAGGATGCGTTGGGCCAGCAAATCGCGCAAGAGCGCTTCGGTAGAGGAAATGGCGTCGCGTTTCATTATGTATCTCAAGAAAACAAAAAACCCGGACGGCAACAAAGCGGGTCCGGGTTCATAAGCGTTCCGCTTTAGCTGTATTTGTGTGGGAGGACTGCCTCCCGGCGCCCGCAAGCTGGGTTTGACTTTTCAATCAAATCGGCGCTGTGAAAATTATACGGGAGATCAATGTCTTGCGTCAGCAGATATCGCGTTCACCCCGATTTTTGCAAAGCACCCGGCGCTGGATTAGCGCGCGCCGGTGGCGACGCCGTATCCCCAAAGAAATTAATTGCTATTGTTTTAACAAGTAAAGACCTTACATCGACACCTTTGCGAATTCAATCGAAGCGCTGGCCTTCCATGGGGAATCCCTTGAGGAATTCAGCGACGGGCAAACGCTTGCCCCCTGGCTTTTGCAATTCGGTCAGACGCAGCGCCTCTTCGCCGCACGCAACGACGACGCCGTCCTGCGCGGTGGCGGCCAGTACTTGACCAGGCGCCTTTCCTGGCGCTCCCGGAACAACCTCGGTGCGCCACAGCTTGATTGGCACGCCATTAAATGCAGCAGATGCGCCCGGGAAGGGATTGAATGCGCGGATCTTGCGCGCCAGCACCTGCGCCGGTTGAGCAAAGTCCAGCGCCGCCTCTTCCTTGCTGATCTTGGCGGCATAATTGGCGCCGGCGTCGTGCTGCGGCGTTGACGGCAATTCGCCGCGCTCTAGCTTGTGCAGTGCGTCGACAATCAATTTGCCCCCCAATTCGGCCAACTTGTCGTGCAAGGTGCCGGTAGTGTCGTCGGCTGCAATCGGCACGCGCCCGATCAGGCGCATCGACCCGGTGTCGAGCCCCTCTTCCATCTGCATGATGGTCACGCCGGTTTCCGTGTCGCCAGCCTCGATGGCGCGGTGAATCGGCGCTGCGCCGCGCCAGCGCGGCAGCAGCGATGCATGAATATTGATGCAGCCGTACCTGGGTATGTCGAGCACGCTGTGCGGCAGGATCAGGCCATAGGCGGCGACGACCATCACATCGTGCGGCGTCGCCTGCAGCAAGGCATGCGCCTGCTGTGCGACTTCCGGATATTTGCCATCGAGCCGCAATGACACCGGCTGCGCCACGGGAATGTCGTGCGCCAATGCGAACTGCTTGACGGGGGAAGCCTGCAACTGCATGCCGCGGCCGGCCGGGCGGTCGGGCTGGGTCAGGACGAGGGGGATTTCAAAGCCTGCTTCATGCAGCGCGTGGAGCGCAACTGCGGCAAATTCGGGGGTACCGGCGAAGATGATTTTCATGGGGGTGGATTGTACCCCCATCGATGCGGCGTCGTTAGCGCACCGTCAACGGGTGGCGACCTCGGCGGTGCGCTTGCGGTCGCGGCTCATTTCCCGTTCTTCCTTCAGGAGCTTGGTCTTGATCCGGTTGCGCTTCAGGGGCGACAGGTATTCGACGAACACCTTGCCTTTCAGGTGATCCATTTCGTGCTGAATGCACACCGCCAGCAAGCCGTCGGCTTCCAGCTCGAACGCCTTGCCGTCAAGGCCGAGCGCCCGCACCCTGACCCGCGCCGGCCGCTCCACGCCATCATAAATGCCGGGCACCGACAGGCAGCCTTCGTCATACACCTGCTTTTCTTCGCTGGCCCAGACGATTTCCGGGTTAATAAATACCCGCAGATCGTCATGCGTTTCCGACGTATCGATCACCACCAGTTGTTCATGCACATCCACCTGCGTTGCGGCCAGGCCGACGCCCGGGGCGTCGTACATGGTCTCGGCCATGTCGGCTGCCAGCTTCTTCAAACGCTCGTCGAATACTGTGACCGGCTTGGCCACTTTATGCAAACGCGGATCGGGATAACGCAGGATATTTAATAAAGACATACGGCTTTTGTACAACAATGCGACAGGATAAGAGTGTCGTTTCTCTTGCTAGTTCAAAGATTTATGTGCAGAATTTGATTCACTTTGACAAGTTTTTGCTGTCAACTCTTTGCACACTGACAATACGCTGCGGCGCCAAGAATCATTTGAATACCAGCCGCACGCTCACTGGACAGATCATGAAAAAGTTTAGCACAGCCGCTCTCATTCTCGCTCTCGCCTCCGCCCACGGTTTGGCGGCCACCAACGACGAAGCGGCGAATGGATCGCGCTGCGCCTTTTTGCCCAACGCGCCGGACCAGCATGTGGTGGTGCGTGGCGATACGCTGTGGGACATTTCCGGCAAGTTCCTCAAGCACGCATGGTGCTGGCCTCAGGTCTGGGGCATGAATAAGGAGGATATCCGCAATCCCCACTGGATCTATCCCGGCCAGATCGTCTATTTCGACCGTAAAACCGGGCGCCTGAGCCTGAACAAGCCCGGGGCCGGCGACACGAATACCGGCGGCGGCATTCCAACCTTGCGCCTGGAACCGCAAGTCCGCACCGAAGGATTGGGAAAGCTGGCCGTGCCATCGATTCCATCGGGCGTCATCGAACCGTTCCTGTCGCAACCGCTCGTTGTCGAAGAAAAGGGATTGAGCGAAACGCCGCGCATCATGGCGACCCAAGAAGGCCGCGTCATCCTCGGCAAGAACGACACCGCTTATGTGCGCGGCGACCTGAAAGGCGGCACCTCGTTCCAGGTATTTCGCCCCGGCACACCGCTCAAAGACCCCGTGACCAACGCAGTCATTGCTTATGAAGCTGCCTATCTCGGCACGGTGAAACTTGAGCGCCCGGCGAAAACTCCAGACGAAGCGCACGGCTTCCGGGTGGTCAGCGTCAAGCAGGAAATGGGTGTCGGCGACCGCCTGCTGCCGGTGCCGCCCACGCCGATTCTCAATTACGTGCCGCACCCGCCCGAAAGAGCGCTCGACGCCCGCATCGTATCGATCTATGGCGGCGTGTCGCAAGCCGGCCAGAACCAGATCGTCAGCATCAACCGCGGCCAAAAGGATGGCGTCGACCTGGGCACCGTGCTCGAACTGTACCGGCTGGGCCGCGTCGTGACGGACAAGACCGACAACAGTTCGTGGTCCATCGGTTCCCTCGGCAAGAAGCAAGTCAAGCTCCCGGACACGCAGTACGGCACCCTGTTCGTGTTCCGCGTATTCGAAAACATTTCTTACGGCCTGGTCATGCAAGTAGCCGACAGCGTGCAGATCGGCGACATCGCAAAGTCTCCGGATCCGGATGCCGCCGACTAAGCAGCAGGATGACGCCAGCCGATTGGGCCGATGACTTCGCACACTGGCTGCGCCTGGAACGCACACCGGGCGTAGGCAGCGCGACCGCGCGCAAGCTGCTCGCCGCCTTCGGCCTGCCGCAGAACATTTTCACAGCCAGCCATGCCGCATTGCGGGAAGTGGTTTCCGAGCGCGTGGCCGAGGCCTTGCTCGCGCCGCTTGCGGACGAAACCAGAGCGCTGACAGACCGAACGCTGGACTGGGCCGCTCAACCCGGCAACCGGGTGTTGACCCTGGCCGATACCGACTACCCGAAAGCCTTGCTCGATATCGCCGACCCGCCGTGCATCCTGTACGTCAAGGGAAGAATCGAATTGCTGTCGAGCCCGGCGCTAGCCGTGGTCGGCAGCCGCAATGCCACCGCGCAGGGCATCAGCAATGCAGAAAAATTTTCCGAAACACTGAGCCAGGCGGGCCTTACCATCATCTCCGGCATGGCGCTCGGCATTGATGCAGCGGCGCATCAAGGCGGACTGCGCGGTTGCGGTTCGACAGTCGCGGTCATCGGCACCGGCGCGAACATCATCTATCCGAACCGCAACCGCGCACTGGCGCACATGATCGCCGAAGGCGGCTGCATCGTCAGCGAGTATGCGCTCGGCACGCCGGTCATGTCAGCCAACTTCCCGCGCCGCAATCGCATCATTTCCGGACTGGCGCAAGGCGTCCTCGTGGTCGAGGCGGCCGCGCAATCCGGCTCGCTGATCACCGCGCGCATGGCTGCCGAACAAGGGCGCGACGTGTTTGCGATTCCGGGCTCGATCCACTCGCCCTTGTCCAAGGGCTGTCACCTGCTCATTAAGCAAGGCGCCAAGCTGGTCGAGTCGGCGCAAGACGTGCTCGAAGAACTCAAGCACCACGGGCCGGCGCAATGCCCGCCTGCTGCGGCGGCGCCTGCCGCAGCAGGCATGGCTTCCCGCACGCTGGATGCGATGGGCTACGATCCTATCGATCTCGACACGCTCGCTGCGCGTTGCGAGCTGGACATCGCCGCATTGCATGCCGAATTGCTCACGCTGGAACTGGACGGCTACGTCGAAGTACTGCCGGGCGGGCTGCTCAGACGCCTCACTACATCCTGATACATTTCACATTGTGCGTATCTTTGGTTTTGAGATATGCTTCTACATAAGGCTTCATCCCATTTTGTACTGTCGCTGGGCTTGGCACATCTTTTCCTGATTAAACTCGTGTTGATTGACAAGAAAAGATACATCACGAGAGTGTCAGTTATTCGCAACCCGGTCGTCGCGCAGCTTGTTTGAAGGCGGCCTTAACGCTACAGTAGAATCATGTTTGACGTTCTCGTTTATCTCTACGAAACCTATTACCGGCCTGAAGCCTGTCCGGATTCGGAGGCTCTGGTAAAAAAATTATCAGCCGTCGGTTTTGAGGAAGAAGAGATCTCCAAGGCGCTGGGTTGGTTGACCGACCTGGCTGAAGCCACCAACGAATATTCCGACCGTTTCCCGCAGCAAGCCGCGTTTTCCTCTGGCACGCGCATCTATGCGCAGCAGGAATTCGATGTGCTCGGCACCGAAGGCGTCGGCTTTTTGCAATTCCTGGAATCGGCCAAGGTCATCAACCCGATCCAGCGCGAAATCGTGATCGAACGCGCCCTCGCCATCAGCGAGAGCCAAGTTTCGCTCGACAAGCTGAAAGTCATCGTACTGCTGGTCCTGTGGAGCCAGGGTAAGGAACCGGACGGCCTGATCTTCGACGAACTGTTTTCAGACGACGAAGACGCGGAACCGCGCCTGCTGCACTAATCCCGCAACCTGCCTGGCTGTTGTCGAACAGCCAAGCATTCCCTGCCTGCCAGTTTTCCCCCTCGCTTGCGGATTCCGTCGCAACACGCTTATCATTGGCCGCTAAACCGAAGTCATCCGACAAATGTTGGTGAACTTGCAGCAAACTTGGCCGTCGCATGATGTTGCGGCCTTACGCTAGCTTGCCGCCTCATCGTTGATATTTGAAAGATGGGTTCCAGATACTTGCTATATTAGCGAGGCTTGTAATTGAGCAATTTCATGCCTTGCTCGGTTGCATACTTTATATTGCGCGCCTGTTTGCCCCCATTTGAGAACACCGTTATGACTAAGACCCTCATCATCGCAGAGAAGCCCTCTGTCGCGAACGATATCGCGAAGGCGCTCGGCGGCTTTACCAAGCACGATGAGTATTTCGAATCCGACGAGTACGTGCTGTCCTCCGCCGTCGGCCACCTGGTCGAAATCGCCGTGCCGGAAGAATACGACGTCAAACGCGGCAAATGGACTTTCACGCATTTGCCCATGATCCCGCCGCACTTTGCGCTGAACCCGATCGCAAAAACGGAATCGCGCCTGAAGGTGCTGACCAAGCTGTTAAAGCGCAAGGACGTTACCGCTCTCATCAACGCATGCGACGCGGGCCGCGAGGGTGAACTGATTTTCCGCCTGATCGTGCAATATGCGAAAGCCAAGCAACCGATCAAGCGCTTGTGGCTGCAGTCGATGACGCCCGGTGCGATCCGTGACGGCTTTGCACGCCTGCGCGAAGACCGCGACATGCTGCCGCTGGCCGACGCCGCCCGCTGCCGCAGCGAAGCGGACTGGCTAATCGGCATCAACGGCACGCGGGCCATGACGGCGTTTAACTCGAAGGAAGGCGGCTTTTACCTCACCACCGTCGGCCGGGTGCAGACGCCGACGCTGTCGATCGTGGTCGAGCGCGAGGAAAAGATCAAGAACTTCGTGTCGCGCGACTACTGGGAAGTGCGTGCCGAATTCGTGTGCGCGGCCGGCATCTATGAAGGACGCTGGCTCGACACCAAGTTCAAAAAGGACGAGACCGATCCGGAGAAAAGGGCTGAACGCCTGTGGAGCAAGGCCGCCGCCGAATCGATCGTCGCCGCTTGCCGCGGCAAGATGGGGACCGTCACGGAAGAATCGAAGCCGGCCACACAACTGGCGCCGGCACTGTTCGATTTGACCAGCCTGCAGCGCGAAGCCAACGCGCGCTTCGGCTTCTCGGCAAAAAACACGCTGGCGCTGGCGCAGGCGCTGTACGAAAAGCACAAGGTGCTTACCTATCCGCGTACCGATTCGCGTCATCTGCCGGAAGACTATCTGCATACGGTCAAGCAGACGCTAGACGTCATCGCGGAAAACAACAACTATCACCAGTTCGCCAAGCAGATCCTGAAGAACGACTGGGTCAAGCCGAACAAGCGCATCTTCGACAACAAGAAGATCAGCGACCACTTCGCCATCATCCCGACCGGGCAACTGCCGAAAAGCCTGTCCGAGCCGGAGCAGAAGCTGTACGACATGGTCACGCGCCGCTTCATGGCCGTGTTCTTCCCCGCCGCGGAATACCTGGTCACCACGCGCTTTACGGACGTGTCGGGCCACTCCTTCAAGACCGAAGGCAAGGTGATGACCAATCCGGGCTGGCTGGCCATCTACGGCAAGGAAGCGGCGAACGACGAAGACAAGGAAAACGCCGGCACGCTGGTGCCCGTCGCCAAGGGCGAACAGGTCAAGACCGACAAGGTCACGGCCAATGGCCTGGTGACGAAACCGCCGGCACGCTATACGGAAGCGACGCTGCTGTCGGCCATGGAAGGCGCCGGCAAGCTGGTCGACGACGAAGACCTGCGCGAGGCGATGGCGGGCAAGGGCCTGGGTACGCCAGCCACGCGCGCGGCAATCATCGAAGGCTTGTTGAACGAAAAATACCTGCTGCGCGAAGGCCGCGAACTGATTCCGACCGCAAAGGCGTTCCAGCTGATGACCTTGCTGCGCGGCCTGGGTGTCGATGAACTGACCTTGCCGGAATTGACCGGCGAGTGGGAATACAAGCTGTCGCAGATGGAGCGCGGCAAGATCAGCCGCGAGGAATTCATGCGCGAAATCGCGCAGATGACGCAGATTATCGTCAAGCGCGCCAAGGAATATAACAACGACACCATCCCCGGCGATTATGCGACGCTGAAGACGCCGTGCCCCAATTGCGGCGGCGTGGTGAAGGAAAACTACCGGCGATTTGCCTGCACCAAGTGCGAATTTTCGATGACGAAGGTGCCCGGCGGGCGCCAGTTCGAGATCGCGGAAGTCGAAGAGCTTCTGGCCAAGCGCGAGATCGGCCCGCTGCAGGGCTTCCGCTCCAAGATGGGCCGGCCGTTCGCGGCGATCCTGAAAATCGTGCGCGACGAAGAGAACAACAACTGCAAGCTGGAATTCGACTTCGGCCAGAATCAGGACGAAGGCGAGGAAGGCGAAGGCGTCGATTTTTCCGAACATACGCCGCTCGGCCCGTGCCCGAAATGCGGCAGCAACGTGTACGAGATGGGCCTGGCCTACGTCTGTGAAAAGACGGTCGCCAAGCCGAAGGCATGCGACTTCCGCAGCGGCCGCATCATCCTGCAGCAGGAGATCGTGCCGGAGCAGATGGCCAAGCTGCTCAACGAAGGCAAGACCGACCTGCTGCCCGGGTTCATTTCACAGCGCACCCGGCGCCCGTTCAAGGCGTTCCTGGTGAAGGACAAGAACGGCAAGGTCGGCTTCGAGTTCGAGGAGCGCAAGGCCAAAGCACCGGCCAAGGGCAAGGCGGCGGCCAAGGAAGATGAAGCCGCGCCGGCAAAGACGGAAAAGAAGGCGGCGGAAAAGCCTGCCGTGAAGAAGGCGGCGGCGAAAAAATCCGTCGCGAAAAAAGCGGCGTAACAGCCCCTTCCCAATCCAGCCCCGGCTCCTGCCGGGGCTTGTCATTTCAGGCGCGCTGACGCGCCCCTTTCCTCGCGTTAAGGCATGGCCTTGGCGCGGTCTTCGTTGTGCGCCCTGGTGGCTTCCAAAGCGCTTGTACATCCTGTCCGACAAATATCCCCGAGGAACTTCATGCTGTAACAGTCAGTCAAATGACAACAATCCACATCGTGAAACGTGCGCCAACCGGCGCGCGTCGTCATTTCTCACTGATCCGGAGGGAATATGTTTTCACGTCGCTTGATATCCATCGCAAGCATGGCCGCATTCGCCGTTTCACTGACAGCCTGTGGCACCCCGAGCCGTCAGACCCTGGGCACTGCCGGCGGTGCCGTACTGGGAGGCGCCGCCGGTAACGCCGTCACCAACGGCAGCACTGCCGGCACGATCGGAGGCGCTGCCCTCGGCGGCGTGATCGGCAACCAGGTGACCAAGCCCTAATCGTCACACGCACGGCACGCGGCGCGTCAGTCCCTGCCCGCTTCGATATCCGGCTCGAAAAAGCACCATTTCGCTTGCGGCCAGCGCGCCTGCAGGCTTTCCTCGACCGCGTTGATCGCATCAACGAGCGCACGGTCGGACTGCTGCGGCCGCATCTTCGCCTGCACGGCGATCATCAGCTGCTCCCCCCATTGCAGCGTGATCAGGTTCATCACGCGCTCGACTTCAGGACGCGCTTCGATATGCGCCTGGATGGCCGCATGCACTTCGGGCGCAGCGGACTCGCCGGTGATCATCGCCTTCACTTCGCGCGTGATGAATACCGCCACCACCATCAGCAGCAGGCCCACGCCGATCGACCCCAAGGCATCCCATACCGGGTTGCCCGTGACCACCGCGAGCGTCACGGCGACAAATGCGAGTGCCAGACCGCACAGTGCGGCGATGTCTTCGCCGGCGACCACCATCAGCTCGGACTGGCGCGTCTCGCGGAACCACTGCATGAATGGCTTGCCGCGCGCAATCTTGCGGATTTCCTTCATTGCCCCATACAGCGAAAACGATTCCAGCACGACCGATACGCCAAGGATCAGGAGCGCCACGGCCGGACTGCTGATCGGCTCCGGATGCCTAAAATGGCTGATCCCTTCGATCACAGAAAACGCGCCGCCCAGGAAGAACAGCAGCAGCGCCACCATCATCGCCCAGAAGTACACGACGCGGCCGTAGCCCATCGGGTGGAATTCATTGGCCGGCTTTTTCGACTCCTTCAAGCCGATCAGCAGGAAGACCTGGTTGGTGCAGTCGGACAGCGAGTGGATCGCCTCGGCCAGCATGGCGCCGGAGCCGGTGTAGAGCGCGGCGCCGAACTTGGCGACCGCAATGCCGCCATTGGCGCCGAGTGCGTAAAAAATCGCTTTGGTGGAACCTTCGGAGTGAGATGACATAAGGTTTGTTATTCAGGGTAAAAGTTGCGCGACCGCTCTCGCGGAATTCCTCTCGTCCTTTGACAGCGCATGCATGTCGGCATCGTGGCTGCAGAGCGATGCGGGAATGTCCATGACGCATTTCCGGATTTCGTCGCCGACGCTGAGGCAGATCACCCGATGATAGCAACTTGCATATGCTCCGGAACTTTCGCTTATTGACAGATTCTACAGAATCGCATGCATGCAACTATGGCATGAAGGGTTTTTCATGCTTTATCGAATTAATTTTTCCAGGAGAAACATATGATGAAATGGACTATCCCTTTGGCATGCGCATTGGTACTGACGGCATGCGGCACTACCGGCGGCGGATCGGGCTCCAGTATGGGCAGTTCGGGCGGCTACGGCACGTCGGGTGCTTCGGGTACTTCTGGCGCTTCGGGCACCTCCGGTTCCTCCGACACCTCCGGCGCGTCCCACTCTTCTTCCGGTTCTTCCAGCGCCTACCCGAGCGGCTCTGGTTCTTCCGGCACTTATCCGAGCGGCTCCGGCTCGTCGAGCACTTCTCCGGGCAGCTCCGGTTCATCAAGCACTTATCCGAGCGGGTCCGGCACGACCGCACCGAGCGATTCGAGCTCGGGCACATCGGGCAGCATGCCGGGTTCGAGCGGATCGTCGACCACCAGCCCCGGCATGACCAATCCCGGCACCGAATCGAGCCCGGCACGCGGCGGCGACAGCGGCTCGAAATAATTAATCAGGCTGGCAGTGGGCCGTGGAACGCATTGGCTAAAACAGTCTTCGCATGCGGCATGGCAGCTTGCCGATCACGCAGGCTGTTTTTCCGACCGCACGGCGCGCCGCCAAGCCTTTCCGCCCCGATTCTGACGTTCGCGCCTTGGCGCATTTCCCATCCGGCCAGCAGCAGGCTTGCAGTCATCTCCTCAACTCGATGACGGCCGCCCTTTCTTCCATCACGCTCGCCCCGTCTTTACCTGCCACGTCAGGCGGCACGTTCGTGGGCTAGCAGGTACTGCTTGCGCGACAAGCCGCCGGCGTAGCCGGACAAGGCGCCGGAACGGCCGAGCACGCGGTGGCATGGCACGATGATCGATACCGGGTTGCGGCCGATGGCGGTGCCGGCAGCACGTATCGCGTTCGGCCTGGCAATGCGCTGCGCAATCGACTGATAGCTGGCGGTGGCGCCGAACGGCAGCGCTTGCAGCGCCTCCCACACGGCGCGCTGGAATGGCGTGCCATCGAGGTCCAGCGCAATGTGGAATGCATGGCGCTGGCCGGCAAAATACTCGTCGAGCTGGCGCGCGGCCTCGCGCAAGCGGGGATGCGCGGCATCCTTGCGCCAGCCCTGCGGGCCATTGAAGTACTTGTGCTGCTCGAAATAAATGCCGCATAAGCCGCGCTCAGTCGTCGCCAGCAGGAGCGGTCCGAGCGGGCTGCAATGTTCGGTGTAGCAGATCATGATCATCCCATCCATAAGGCCAGCGCTGCGTAACCGCGCCACGGCGACCAGGCGGCGGCGCGCGCTGTCAGCTGTTTTTCAGTGAGGCGCTCGCCGCCCTCGGCTGCGGCTTTTTGCAAGCCAAGGTCGCCCGCCGGGAACGCGTCGGGAAAGCGTAGGGCGCGCAGCGCCACATAATGCGCGGTCCAGTCGCCGATACCGCGCACCGATTTCAGGCGCTCGACGGCTTCATCGAGGCCGATGCCAGGGCGCAGCTGCAAGCCGCCCTGCGCGGCGAACCGGGCCAGCGCTGCAATCGTCTGCGCACGCGTGCGCGGCAGTCCGATGGCAGCGATTCCTTCCTCAGCCGCAGCCAGCGCGTCAGCGAGCGGAAAGTGTCGCGCCACTTGCGCAAACGGCGTGACAACCGGCTCCCCGAAGCGGGCAACCAAGCGGCCCGACAAGGTGGTGGCGCCGGCCACGCTGACTTGCTGGCCGAGTACGGCACGCACGGCGAGTTCGAACGCATCGAAAGCGCCGGGTACGCGCAGGCCGGGCCAGTGCGCGATGCGATCGGCCAGCAGCGGATCGCCACACAGGTGCGCATCGATCACGCCGGGGTTGGCATCGAGGTCGAATTGCGCGCGCACCCGCGCCAGCAACGGCATGAGCACCGGCGTCAATGCCGCTGCCACCTCAACCTCAAGTTGTGCGCGCTGCGCGCGATGCGTCACGCGCAGCCATCCTTGCGTTTCGCCGATGCGTATGCTGCGCACGTACGCCTCTTGCCCGTTCTCCGTCAGCACGGCCTCGACGCCGGGAATGGCGCGGCCGGCGAGATAGGCGACGATGCGCTGCCATTGATACGGCGGCCGATAGGCTAGCCGCAACGTCAGCGCCGCGCTTTCGGCGGCAGCGGCCGGCACGGTGGCGCGGCGAATCGTTGTTGGCGCGATGCCGTAACGCTGCGAAAACGAGGCGTTAAAGCGGCGCACGCTGCCAAATCCCGCGGCGTACGCGATCTCGGCCATCGGCAAGGACGTTTCCTGCAACAGCTTTTTCGCAAACAGTAAGCGCTGCGTCTGCGCCAGTTCGATCGGCGTGACGCCGAAGTGCTGCAGCAGCACGCGCCGCAACTGCCGCGAAGACAAGCCGACTTCCCGCGCGAGCCGCTCGACGTCGCCGTCGTTCAGC
This sequence comes from Noviherbaspirillum autotrophicum, assembly GCF_000818395.1. Classification (GTDB taxonomy): domain Bacteria; phylum Pseudomonadota; class Gammaproteobacteria; order Burkholderiales; family Burkholderiaceae_D; genus Noviherbaspirillum; species Noviherbaspirillum autotrophicum. The sequence continues at coordinate 4,718,110 of NZ_JWJG01000028.1, forward strand.
GCGCCGCCGGCAATGCGCTGCCACACGGCGTGCGCGAGATTCTGCTGCAGCGCGTACGGCGCCAGTTCGGGGCGGCAGCGCAGGCAGGGGCGAAAACCCGCCGCCTCGGCCGCCGCCGCCGAACCGAAGAACTGGCAGGATGATTCGCGCGGCGTCTTCACTGCGCACACCGGGCGGCAGTAAATGCCGGTCGTCTTCACGCCGGTGAAGAACACGCCGTCGAAGCGCGCGTCTTTCGCCGCAAGAGCGCGGTAGCAGGCGGCGCGGTCGAGCGGGAGTGCCCTAGCGGCCGAATTGTCCGTGACGTTTTCCATGGCTTCGTTATACGCGCCACACAAGTCACCGTCTAGCCGTTTTCGGACATCAGTCGCGGCGCCCGGCGCGGCCGCGATCGGCGGGCAACGGTTACGCCAGAAACAGCGCGCCCAGGGCAAGCGCGGCCGGCACGGTCTGCACGTACAGGATGCGCATTTGCACCGTCAGTGCGCCCCAGATGCCGGCGACGGCCACGCATGCCAATCCGAACACGGTAAACGCGTGCCCGACGGCAGCATCGGGATGCAGGAAACCGACGGCAAGCGCGGCAGCCAGGAAACCGTTGTAGCACCCCTGGTTCGACATGGCCGGCGCAAGCGTGGCGACTTGCTCTTTGCGTAAGCCGAAGACCTTGCGTCCTCGCGTCTTGAACAGCACGGTTTCCAGCAGCACGATGTAGACGTGGATCGCCAGCACGAGGCCAGCAAGAATTTTGGCAACCAATAACATTAATTCCCCCGGTTAAAATAGCGAAAAATACAATACATAATGACGTTATGTTAGTCAAAAAAGATAGTAGAAAGAACCTTCCAGAAATGGAACTGCTGGCTGGCCGGCCAGCAGAAAAGCGCGACGGGCGAAAAGAAAACGCCGCCGTCACGCAAGCCGCTCTGCGCGCAGCGGGCAAGGACTTGTTTGCCCGTCTCGGCTACGAAGGCACGTCCGTCGGTGCGCTGTGCACCCAGGCCGGCGTGACCAGCGGCGCGCTGTACCATCATTACGGCGACAAGAAGGGAGTGTTTGCCGCCGTCGCCGTGGAACTCGAATGCAACCTGGTGGAACGGGCGGTGCGCACCCGGCAATCAGTGCTGGCGCGTGGCGGCAGCAGCTGGGAAGGCTTCCTCGCGGCGATCGATGCCTTGCTTGCCGCGGGCATCGATCCCGGCTTGCGCCGCATCGGGTTGGTCGAGGCACCCGCCGTGCTCGGCGCCGACGGCTGGCAGGCGATTCGCGAGCAGCATGGGCATGGCGCCATGACGCGCGTCATCGACGACTTGCAGCGCACGGGCGTGCTCCGTCCCGGCGATCCGCGGCGCGTGGCGTGGCTGGTACTGGGCTTGATTTACAGCGCGATACAGACGCTGCCGAATGAAACCACTGCGGTCGATGCAGCGCTGGCGGATGCACGTCAGATGATGCACGCGATGTTGAACGGTCTGCGCGCCGAGTCGCGATAACGCCCGCGCGGCATCGCCGCCGGGAAAGACATCACGGTGCCGCTGGCCCGGTCAAACCGGCAGGCCACACGCTTTTTCGCTTTACGCTACACTCGATTCCTCTTTTTTTGACCTGCGAGGTTCCGCCATGCTGACCGCATCCCGCGCGCCGCAACTGAAAACCGTCCTGATCGCCAGCGGGCTGGTGCTGACACTGGCAATGGGCGTGCGGCACGGCTTCGGTTTCTGGCTGCAGCCGATCTCGCAGGCGCACGGCTGGACGCGCGAAACCTTTTCGCTGGCCATGGCGCTGCAAAACCTGTTGTGGGGCGCGTTCGGCCCGTTTGCCGGCATGGCCGCCGACCGTTTCGGCACCGCGCGCGTGGTAATCATAGGGGTGCTGTTCTATGTCGGCGGCCTGCTGTGGATGGCGCTGGTGAGCGAACCGACCGCCTTCGTGGTCGGCTCCGGCGTGCTGATCGGCGCGGCGCTGTCCTGCACCGCGTTCGGCGCCGTTTCCGGCATCATCGGCCGCACCGCGCCGGAAGTGAAGCGCTCGTGGGCGTTCGGCATTTCCTCGGCGGCCAGCTCGCTCGGCCAGTTCGTGATGATGCCCGTCGAGCAGCAACTCATTACGTCGACCGGCTGGCAGACCGCCTTCTACATCCTCGGCGCGCTGGTGGCGCTGGTGATGCTGCCGATGGCATTCGGCCTGCGCGAGCAGCCGCTGGAAAAGGCTAGCGGGCCGCAGCAAAGCATGGCCGACGCCATCAAGGAAGCATTCTCTCACCGCCCTTTCCTGCTGCTGGTGGCTGGCTATTTCGTCTGCGGCTTCCAACTGGTGTTCATCGGCGTGCACATGCCGTCCTACCTGAAGGACAAGGGCATCCTGGACCCGAGCGTGGCAGTCATGGCGCTGGCGCTGATCGGACTGTTCAATATTTTCGGTTCCTATTACGCTGGCAAGCTGGGCGGCTTTTTGCCGAAGCGCTATCTGCTGTCGAGCATTTACCTCAGCCGCACCATCGTGATTGCGCTGTTCTTGCTGGCTCCGCTCACGTCCTGGTCGGTGTACGTATTCGCCTGTGCCATGGGCTTGTTGTGGCTGTCGACGGTTCCGCTCACCAACGGCGTCATCGCCGGGATTTTCGGCGTGAAGTATCTGTCGATGCTGTCGGGCTTCGTGTTTTTCTCGCACCAGGTCGGCAGCTTCCTCGGGGTGTGGCTCGGCGGGTACCTGTTCACCAAGCAGGGCAACTACAACACCGTATGGGGCATCACGATTGCGCTTGGCATGTTTGCCGCGCTGGTGAACCTGCCGATCAACGAACGCGCGATCAAGCGCCAGCCGGTCGGCATGGCGGCCTGACATGGGCGAACGGCTCAAGCGCCTGCTGCTCGGCGCCGCGGTGATCGCCGTGCTGGCGCTGGCGTTTGCGGCCTACCTGCGTCCGGCGTTCGTGTTCGACCTGGCGAACCGGATCGTGCTGTGCTTCTGACGCTGCCTGCCGGAGCAGAATAGAACGACCGTCCTAATCGGAGTATCATCTCTCCTCGATACACCCGCTGCGCGTCTTATTGACCGACAAACTGCGTTCGTCGATATCTCGCTATGCTCGTCACGAAATCCGCTTCCCCGATGCCATCGGCTCGCAAGCAAACATTTCAATCAATCAAGACAGAGGACACAAAATGGCAAATACGAAAGACGTCGTCATCGTTGGCGCGGCGCGTACCGCAATCGGCACGTTCGGCGGCGCGCTGAAGGATTTCTCCGCGGGCGACCTGGGCGCCATCGCAGTCAAGGAAGCGTTCGCACGCGCCAAGGTCGATCCGGCGCAGGCTGGGCAAATCGTGTTCGGCAACGTGATTCATTGCGAGCCGCGCGACATGTACGTGTCGCGCGTGGTCGGCATCAATGCCGGCATGGCCAAGGAGTCCGCCGCGCTGACGCTGAACCGCCTGTGCGGCTCCGGCCTGCAGGCGATCGTCACGGCCGCTAACGCCATCCAGCTGGGCGACACCGACATCGCCATCGGCGGCGGCGTGGAAACCATGAGCCGCGCGCCGTACTCGACGTCGGTGGCGCGCTGGGGCCAGCGCATGGGCGACTTCAAGATGATCGACATGATGGTGGGCGCGCTGTCGGATCCGTTCGGCGCTGGCCACATGGGCATCACCGCCGAGAACGTGGCTGAAAAGTACGGCATCTCGCGCGAAGAGCAGGATGCGTTTGCGCTGGAAAGCCAGAAAAAAGCCGTGGCAGCAATCGCCGCTGGCCACTTCAAGTCGCAGATCGTGCCGGTCGAAGTCAAGGGCCGCAAGGGCGTGACGCTGTTCGACACCGATGAGCATCCGAAGGCCGACACCACGCTGGAATCGCTGGCCAAGCTGAAGCCGGCATTCAAGAAGGAAGGCGGCACGGTTACGGCAGGCAATGCCTCCGGCCTGAACGACGGCGCCGCCGCCTGCGTGCTGATGGAAGCCGGTGCAGCCGCAAAGGCAGGCCTGCAGCCGCTGGCACGCCTGGTGTCGTATGCGGTGGCGGGCGTGGAGCCATCGATCATGGGCACCGGTCCGATTCCGGCGGTGCAGCTGGCATTGAAGCGCGCCGGCCTGTCGTTGAACGACATGGACGTGATCGAATCAAATGAAGCGTTCGCCGCGCAGTCGCTCGGCGTGTGCAAGGGTCTCGATCTCGATCCGGCGCGCACCAACCCGAACGGCGGCGCAATTGCGCTGGGCCATCCGCTGGGCGCGAGCGGCGCGATCATCACCGTCAAGTGCCTGTACGAGCTGATCCGCACCAACAAGCGCTACGGCCTGATCACGATGTGCATCGGCGGCGGCCAGGGCATTGCCGCGATCATCGAGCGGATCTGATGCTTTAGCGGTGCTGCGTTCAATGGCGCAGCACCTTTCGCGTTTAGCCGCCGCGACGGCTAAACGCCCCTCTCCGGCCTGTCTCGCGCGACCGAACGCGTAATACCATCTTCCCCCGGCAAGTTCTGCCCAGCAATAAAATCCGCATCCCTCAATAGCCGGAAATCTTTCGCCCTGGCCCGCATTGCCACGCTCGTATGAAACAGGTTCCGAGCCAGGCGGGCCGGATATGCCGTCAATGTCAAAGGTGCTGCACGCGGCCCCGATTCCGGCCGTCGGCGGAAGTACAATGAGCCGATGGACATCACCCTGGCCGAACTGGAACAAGCGATCAACTACTGGCGCACACTTCGCCCGTCGCGCGGCGAGGAATGCGCGCTGTCGCCCGAAGTCAATGCGCTCGCCACAGTGTACGCGCTGATGATCTATCACCATGCGCCATCCATCCCGATCGCATCGCTCGACCCGCCCGCCCAGCAGCTGTTGGATGCATGGCGTCGCCGGGCAGTCTGAAAATTCCCTCAAGGAATTTCTGCGATGCGCATAAAACGCAACGCCTGCATGTCACATTTTGCTCGGCTGGCTCGTCTTGTATGCAGAACCGACCATCGACGAGGACCATATGCCCGCTCTTTCCATCGCCCGTTTGCTGCTGGGCTTGATTCTGTCAGCCAATGGCTTCGCCATGTTGGCTGCACCCGAGACATGGTATGCGACGGTGCCGGGAGTGGCCGACACCGGGCCGCTCAATCTGCACTTCGTGCGCGATATCGGTTGCGCGTATCTGGTCAGCGGCGGCGCGTTCCTGTGGCTGCTGCGCACTGCATCCGCATGGCCGGCGGCGTTGGCGGGCAGCGTCTTCCTGCTGCTGCATGGCTGCGTGCATTTGGGCGAGGCTGCGGCAGGGCGGGCTGAATGGCACCACTTGCTGCGCGATTTTCCCGGTGTGTTCCTGATACCGATTCTTGCACTGTGGCTCACCTGGCCGCGTGCGCTTTCAAGGAAGGAGAAACACGATGTTACGATGGATAGCGCGGCGCCGGCTCGCCGCCTTTGAGCGCGCCTTCGGTTACGACACCGCTTATATGCGTGAAATGCTCGATGCCAGCTGGACCGGTTTCATGCGCTTTGCGGCAGTCGCGAAAATGGCGCAGCACCGCGAAGGCGTGCCGCTCGACGCCTGGTATGCGGCCAAGCTGAGCGCGACGGTGGCCGAGGATTGCGGCCCCTGCACGCAGCTGGTCGTCAAGATGGCCGAGGCGGACGGCGTCAGCGCCACCGTCCTGCGCGGCATTCTGGAGGGCGATGACCGCGCAATGGGACCCGACGCCGCGCTGGCGCAACGTTTCACCCGCGCGACGCTGGCGCACCATCTGGAAGCAGCTACGCTGCGCGCGCAAATCATCGCGCGCTGGGGTGAGCGCGGCGTGGTGTCGCTGGCGCTCGTCATCGCCGCGTCACGTGTCTTCCCGACAGTGAAATACGCGCTGGGGCACGGCAAGACCTGCAGCCGTATCCGCATCGGCAACATCGAGACCCGGCCGGCGTTGGCGCCCGTCGCGGTATGAAAGGAGTGAGTGCATGAAGGCAGCGGACCGCACCGCGGACGAGTTCGAGGCGCACCGGCGCCACCTGAGGGCGATCGCCTACCGCATGCTCGGCTCGCGTGCCGAGGCGGAGGATGCGGTGCAGGATGCGTGGCTGCGCTGGCATGCGGCCGACCGCGCACAGGTGGAGAATGCGCAAGCCTTCCTGTCCACCACCGTGACACGGCTGTGCCTGGACCGGCTGAAATCGGCGCAGGCGCAGCGCGAAGTCTATGTCGGCGCCTGGCTGCCGGAGCCGGTGGTCGATGACGACACCCAGTACCAACCGGGACCGGAAACGCTGCACGAGCTGGCGCACGATTTGTCGTTCGCCTTCATGCTCACGCTCGAACGCCTGTCGCCGCTGGAGCGCGCCGCCTTTCTGCTGCACGACGTGTTCGACATGAGCTTCGGCGAGGTCGCGAGCGCACTGGGCCGCAGCGCGGCCGCATGCCGCCAGCTCGCCGCCCGTGCGCGCAGCAATGTGCATGCGAACCGTCCTGCCGTAAAAGTCGCGCCAGACGAGGAAACCCGGCTGGCACAGGCATTTGTCGGCGCCATCCGCGACGGCGACGTCAATGCGCTGGCGCGCGTGCTGGCGGAAGATGCGACCTTCATTTCCGACGGCGGAGGGCGTGTCACGGCCGTGCCGCAGCCGCTGTTCGGGCGCGAGCGGATTGCCACGGTGCTGATCGGATTTGCGCGCCACTACCACCCTGAAAAACACCGGATGCGCCCCGCCCGCATCAACGGGCTCGCGGGCTGCGTGATTTCCACAGTGGACGGCGAATTGATTCAGACAATGGCGCTAGAGGCGGACGGCTGCGGCCGGATCAGGGCAATTTATGTGATGCGCAATCCGGATAAGTTGCGGATGGTGCAGCCATGAACGGCATGGCGTGACACGTTACTTTCCGGCGCCGACACTTTTTCTTTTCGAAAGCGGCAGCGCCGATTCTGGGGCCAGCGGCAGGCGACACGGCCGCCGGCCCGTGCCTCAGTCGCTTACATACTTCTTGATGATTTGCTGGTATTGGCCGCTGCTCTTTAACTGCTTGAGCCCGGCATTGAAATCATCCCGCACCTGCTTATCAAGGAACACGGCGTCGCGCGTCACATCGGTATTGATGGGGAAGACTTTGTGGTACACCACCTCTTGAGTGGTATCCACATCGTTCTTTACGGTATTGCGGTAATACTTGAAGATGTTCACGTCGCCGGTGTAGACCTGCGCGCTGTTAGCGTAAAGCATTTGCAGCTTGCGGCGCTCATTGCTGCTTTCTTGGTAGTGTGGATTTCCCTTTACTGCTGCGGCAAAATCCGGCCCGAGAAATTGAGTCGCGCCCTGGAAGCTGACGATGGATTTGCCGTGCAAATCGGCGAGGCTGTCGATTTTCAGATTGTTCTTTTTTAGCGTAATCGCATTGTCTTGATAGACGACGGTCGGTTCGCTGGCGTAGTAAAAACCTTCCCCTTCCTTGAGGTCGGGATTGCCGCGCTGCGCGGCATCTGCCTGCTTTTCCTTCAGCATTTTTGGCACCACCAAAAACGAGGCATAAGTCGGTTTGAGCGTATGGCCTTTCACTGCCAGTGCGGCGCGAATGATATCGATCTCAAAGCCGCTATTACTCTCCTGGATGACGTACGGCGGAAGGGCCAAGCCGAAGATCATGGTGATTTCTCTTGCTTGAACAGTGGCCGCTGCACTCAGGGCGATCGCTACAGATAAGGTTTTAATAGTTTTTTTCACGTTTTCCTCCGCTTTATTCCAATAGCAATTGGGATGACGACGAACTCACCGTGCAACACTTCCTCTCCAGCACAAAATTCAGGAAGTGAAATTACTATATGGAAATAGTCCAAATGTGTAAATCATGCGAACACCCGCAAGACAAATCTTTTTGGATTGAAAATTGAGTTGGATCAACCACTTCGGAATTTGAGGCAGGAGATGGTTTGTCGAAATTGGCCGAGCCCCGAAAAAACGGTTCTCATCGTGTTTTGACGAAATAGGGATCGTTGACCTTACCCACGGACGGTGAACGCTCGCGCTCGCTTGCGGTTGATCCGTCAAGAGACAGCGAAACCGCCTATCGGCGAGGAGAAAATCACGGGGCGCGCAGCGATGCCGGCAAGGCATCACCGAAGATGGACAGCACTTGCAGAAAACTCGCTTCCGGTTCCGCATGCAACTGCAACGGCACGTCGGTGACCGGGTGGCGAAAGGACATGCCGGTGGCTGCCAGCATTAACCGCCCTTGCCCGAACCGTTCCGCGAAATAGCGGTTGTGGCGCCCGCGCCCGTGGTAGGCATCGCCGATGATCGGGTGGCTGATGTGCTTCATGTGCCGCCGCAATTGATGTCTGCGCCCCGTTTCGGGAAACAACGCGACCAGGCTGTAGCGGCTGGTCGCATGGCCTTCGATCTGCACCGGGATCTCCGTGGTCGCTACACGGCGGTATCGGGTGCGGGCGTCGCGCACCGGCTGCGGCGCGTCCTTGCGCCGCTTGTCCTCGGGCTCGTCCCGCAACGGATGATCGATGAACCCCTGTTCCGGGGTCCAGCCCCGCACCATCGCCAGGTAGGTTTTTTTCACCTCCCCCGCCATCATCGCCTTGCCCATTGCGCTCGCCGTTTGCGCATCCCGCGCGAACACCAGCAGCCCCGAGGTGGGGCGATCCAGCCTATGCACCGCATAGACATGCTCGCCGCCATTCATCGCGCGCGCATATTGCAGCGCAAACTCGGTTTCATGATGGTCAATGGGACTGCGATGCACCAGCAGCCCGGCCGGCTTGTGCACAATCAGCAGCCAGGGATCGCAATAAATCCGGGTCAGCGGATTCTCCGCCGGAACAGGCTGGGAAGCGAGCTGATGGCTGTCTGACGTTCGTGCACCGTCATTTCCCGGCTGCCGGCAGTTCTCCATTCCAGATCACGCAGCCTGATGCCGCGCCTGCCGCTGCACCGCCGCATCGGCCTTGCCGGCGGCCTGCGCCTTCATGCGCAGGTGGCGCTTGCTCATCTGACCCGCGTAGTCGCTGTCGAGCGTGGCCTCGACCATGACCGCATCCATGCCGCGCGCAGCCAGCCACTCGGCAATCAGCGCAACCAGGCGCTCCAGCGCGATGCGGTGCGTGGCATCCGTTTTTTCGTACAGCCAGTCGGACAGCTGCATGAAATTGGCGAACGGCGCGTCGGCCAGGATCAGCGGCAGGGTGTTCGCGAAGCGGCCGGAGTTGGCGACCATGTCCCAGTAGCGCGAAAACCGCACCAGCCGCTGCATCGTCGCAAAGTCGATGCGGTCGTTGGCGAGGATCGAATACGGCGGGTACGGATCGAACACCATCTTGTAGGCGTCGGTGTGGCGGATGATCGGCGTGCCGCGCAGGCGTTTCAGGATGCCGAACTGGATTTCATGCGGGCCGAGGGCGACCAGCTTGTCGAAGCCGCGCGCGAAGCTGTCGAGGTCTTCGCCCGGCAGCCCGGCGATCAGGTCGACGTGCAGGTGGGCGTGCGAATGGCTGGCCAGCCAGCGGATGTTGGCGGCGGCCTTCTCGTCGTCCTGGCGGCGGCTGACCAGCGTCTGTACTTCCGGATTGAAGCTCTGGATGCCGATCTCGAACTGCAGCGTCCCGGGCGGGAACTGCACGATCGCGTCCTTCAGGGCATCGGGCAGGTGATCCGGCACCAGCTCGAAATGCGCGTACACTGGATCTTCGGGCGCGGCGGCCAGCTTGTCGAGGAAGAACTGCATGATCTTCAGGCTGGTCTTGATGTTCAGGTTGAAGGTGCGGTCGACGAACTTGAACAGGCGCGCGCCGCGCGCGTGCAGCGCCTCCATCTCGGCCAGGAAGGCATCGAGCTCGAACGGCCAGGCGGTCTTGTCGAGCGACGACAGGCAGAACTCGCACTTGAACGGGCAGCCGCGCGAGGCTTCCACGTACAGCGTGCGGTGCGCGATGTCGGCGTCGGTGTAGAGCGCATACGGCAGTTTGATCTCCGACAGCGGGGGCTGCGCGCCGGCGTGGATCTTCATCAGCGGCTTGGGGCCGTCGAGGATCTGCCGGCACAGCGACGCGAACGTGATGTCGCCCCAGCCCGTGATGACGTAGTCGGCCAGCTGCGTGATGTGGCGCTCGGCGGTTTCGTGCGAAATCTCCGGGCCGCCGAGCACGACGACGACCTCGGGCGCGACGCGCTTGAGCAGCGCGACGATGCGCTCGGTTTCTTCCACGTTCCAGATGTAGATACCGAAGCCGACGATGCGCGGCCGGTAGGCGAGCACACGCTCGACCACCTCGGCGGGCTTGGTGCCGAGCACGAATTCATGCAGCTGCGTGGCTTGCTGCAAGTCGCCCATGTTGGCGAGCAGGTAGCGCAGGCCGAGCGAGGCATGGGAATAGCGGGCGTTGAGGGTGGCGAGCAGGATGGTCATGGGGCGGGAGGCAAAAGGCAGCGAGCCGTCATTTTACGCGCGCTGCACCTGCCGTGTGAGGTAGGCCGGCAATTCCCTGGGTGAAATGCCGGCCGGGCGCCGCGTCGGGCGCCCTTGCTCAGAACTCTTCCCAGTCGTCGCCGCCTTTGATCGGTGCCCGGCGTGCCATGGTTGCTGCCGAAGCCAGCCTGGCTGGCTGCGGCCGTGCTGCCGGCTTCGGCGTGCGCGCCTTGGGTACGGCCCCCGCATGCGTGCCGGATATCTTGAATGCCCCTACCACCTGCACCAGATGGCCGGCCTGCTCCTGCATCGCTTCCGATGCGGCGGCGGCCTGCTCCACCAGCGAAGCATTCTGCTGGGTGACTTCGTCCATCTGTGCGATGGCCTGGTTGATCTGTTCGATGCCGGCGGTTTGTTCGTGGCTGGCGGCGCTGATCTCGCCCATGATGTCGGTCACGCGCCGCACGCTCTCGACGATCTCCTGCATGGTGGCGCCGGCCTGGTCGACCAGGCGCGCGCCGCTGTCGACCTTGTCGACCGAATCGTTGATCAAGGCCTTGATTTCCTTTGCCGCCGACGCGGAACGCTGCGCCAGGTTGCGCACTTCCGATGCCACCACGGCAAAGCCGCGCCCCTGCTCGCCGGCACGCGCCGCTTCCACCGCGGCATTCAAGGCCAGGATGTTGGTCTGGAATGCAATGCCGTCGATCACGCCGATGATGTCGACGATCTTCCTGGCCGAGTCGTTGATCGCGCCCATCGTGTCCACCACTTCCGCCACGACGGCGCCCCCCTTTTGCGCGATGTCGGATGCCGAGCTGGCCAGCGTGTTGGCCTGACGCGCATTGTCGGCGTTCTGCTTGACTGTCGTGGTCAGCTCTTCCATCGAGGACGCGGTTTCCTCGAGCGAGCTGGCCTGCTGCTCCGTGCGCGAAGACAGGTCGAGGTTGCCGGCGGCGATTTCGCCGGAAGCATTGGCAATCGTATCGGTGCCCGAACGCACTTGCGCCACGATGGAAGCGAGGTTGTCGCGCATCTTGTGCATGGCAAACAGCATGCTGCGCTGGTCGCCCGGACGCAGTGCGATGTCGACCGTCAGGTCGCCGTCGGCGATGCGTCCGGCGATCGCCGCCGCGTAATCCGGCTCGCCGCCGAGCTGGCGCAGCAAGCCGCGCGTAATCGCAAAGCCGATCAGCGCAGCCAGCATCACCGTGGCCAGCCCCAGCACCACCATCAGCATGCGCGCGCTGGCATGTGCCTCGTCCGCCTCCCGTCCGGCGATTTCGATCAGTTCGACCTGGAACCGGATCAGGTTGCTGAGCGCATCCTTGTAGTTTTTCAGTAGCGGGCGCAGTTCATTGCTCAGGTAGGTTCTTGCTTCTGCCGCCTGCTCCTGGTTGATCAGCGCCATCAGCTTGTCCTGCCCGGCGATGTAGGCGGCGCGTGAATCCTTCACCTTCTGGAACAATTCCTTGCCTTTCGGCAGGACGAGCATCTTGTCCAGCTTGTCGATGTCGACGGCGATCGCCGTGCGCGCGTCGGCGATGTCTTGCGCCTGTTTTTGGCGGTCATCCTTGCTATCGGTGAGCATCATGTTGCGCAGCGCGACCGCGATGCGATCGGTTTGCGCCTGGATGTCGCTGGCCCTTTCGATCTTGGGCCAGCGCTCGTTGATGATGCCCGACGTGGCCGCATTCAGATCGCGCAGCTTGACGAGTCCGATGGCGATAATCACCAGTAACAGGATACAAACGCTGCCAAAGCTGAGTGCAAGGCGCGTGCCGACTTTCATGCTGGTGTTATTCATGTGTCATTCGTGAAAGAACTGTTGCCGTGTACAAGAAGAACGCGCAGCGCTAAATGGCGGCGTTCTCTGTCTCCAGGCAAGGTGGATGTAAAAAATTGATACAAATCAATATTGCTACCACTACGGAAAGCCGTGCAAGCGGTATTTCCATTTCACCCGCGAACGATGCGAAATACCAACGTTCCTTCTTATCGCGTGCTGCAATGATGACAACATCGCCGTTTGTGACGGGTAAGCGGGATCAGTCCTGCGGGTTGCCGCTGCGCGGACTTGCCTGCGCAGCCACGCGGAACTCCTTCGGCGAAACGCCGAACCAGCGGCGGAAGGTGCGGCCGAAATTGGACGTATCGAGATAGCCGAGCCGCTCGGCGATCGTCTCGACCGGCAAGCCCGTGTGCTGCAGGAACCATTGCGCGCGCTCCTGGCGCACTTCGTCGAGCAACGCCTGGTAGCTGGTGCCGCGCTGCTTGAGCTTGCGCATCAGGGTGCGCGCCGACATGTGCAGCTCGTGCGCCATCGCGTCGCATCCGGGATAGTCGCCTTCGCGCGCCGCCAGCCGCGCCCGCACCTGCTGCACCAGGTCGCCGCCCGGGCCAAGCTGCGCGAGCGCCTGCTCGCAGTCGCGCCGCGCCGCGGCATAGGCCAGCGGATCGGCGGTCAGGCAGGGCGCCGCCAGCAGCGCGCTGGGAAAGCGGATTTCCATGCAGGCGGCGTCGAACACGATGGTCCCGGCAAAGCGGGCTGCATAGGCGGCATGCCAGGGAGCGGCCGGATACGGCACGCGGTATTCCAGCTGGCCCAGCGCATCGCCGACCAGCGCTTCGAGCACCTGGACCAGCAGCACCGACGTCGCTTCGAGGATCGGAATGCGCACGTCGCCCAGATCGAAGCGCTCGCGTATCTGCACGCTCGACACCTGCTCGCCGGTGACTAGGCGCATGTCGAGCAGGTTGGCGCGCAGCGCCGAAAAGCGCACGATCACGTCCAGCGCCTGCGCCACATCCTTGCTGGCCATCGCCGCATAGCCCACTTGGCCGTGCGCCGACACCGGCAGCGACGCCCCGATCTCCAGGCCGAGCAGCGGCGAGCCGCTCAACTCGAGCGCCGACAGAATCAGGCGCCGCATCTGCAAAAAGCTCAGGGCGCGGCTGGCGTCGACCAGTTGCGCCCAGGTCAGGCCGGTGCCCGCCAGCAGGCGCGACAGTTCCACGCCACGCCGGCGCATAAGCATGCAGAGCAGCCGCGCGTAGGACGGGTGGACGGCGGGCTGGGCCCACTGTGCTGGAACGGTCATTTTTTCCTGTTTGAAATTGATCAATTGCGCCCGGCCGCATGTGTGCCGTTTTTTTATGCTGTCACATTTTGACGAAAAATTGCCAGTTCTTGCGGTGTCCGGCTGCGCTACATCAGGAGATGCTGTGTCCTCACCATTATAAAAAGGACATCATGGAGACGCTCTCACCACCAGCCGGCGCGGCCGGCTATCGCGATTCGAAACGCTACGCCTGGCTGCTGTCGCTCTTGATGCCGGCACTGAATGGCGCCGGCCCCCTGCTCTACTACCTGCTGCGCGACCCGATCGTGCTGTGGGCGCCGGTCGTGCTCAGTTACGTGCTGCTGCCGGTAGTCGACCTGGCGCTCGGCCGCGACCGCAGCAACCCGCCCGAGGCCATGGTGCCGACGCTGGAAGCGGACGTCTACTACCGCTATGTCACGTATGCGCTGGTACCGCTGCTGTGGGGCGGATTCATTTTCGGCATCTGGTTTTTCACCACGCACGACTTGCCGTGGCATGCGCAGCTGGCGGGCATCATCGCCACCGGCGGCATCGGCGGCTACGGCATCAACCTTGGCCACGAACTGGGGCACAAGCGCGCCGACACCGAGCGCTGGCTGGCCAAGGTGGTGCTGGCGATGACCGGCTACGGGCATTTCTACATCGAGCATAACCGCGGCCATCACCGCGACGTCGCCACGCCGGAAGATCCGGCTTCGTCGCGCATGGGCGAGTCGATTTACCGCTTCGTGCTGCGCGAAATGCCGGGCGCGCTGCGGCGCGCATGGCTCCTGGAAAAAGACCGCCTGCAGCGCTGCGGAAAGCCGGTGTGGTCGCTGCACAACGACATCCTGCAGCCGCTGCTGCTCACGCTCTTGTTCTTTGCGCTGATGATCGCCTGGCTTGGCTGGCATGCACTGCCGTTCATGCTGCTGGCTTCCTTCTGGAGCAACTTTCAGCTGACTTCGGCCAACTACATCGAACACTACGGCTTGCTGCGCCGCAAACTGCCCAATGGCCGCTACGAGCCGTGCCAGCCGCACCACTCCTGGAACAGCAATCAGCTGTTTTCGAACTGGGCCACGTTCCACCTGCAGCGCCATTCCGACCATCATGCGCATCCGGTGCGGCGCTACCAGTCGCTGCGTCATTTCGACGATGTGCCGCAACTGCCGAACGGCTACTTTGGCATGTTCGTCGTGGCCTATCTTCCGCCGCTCTGGTTCCACCTCATGGACCGGCGGCTGCTGGAGGCGGTCGGCCACGATCCGGCTCGGATCAACTTCGATCCGAAGCGGCGCGCGCAGCTGATGGCCCGTTATGGCCTGACTGCACGGCATGCCAGCCAGGAGGCGTCATGACCAGCTATTCCTGCCCCGTATGCAACTACGTCTACGACGAACAGGCTGGCGAGCCGCGCGAGGGCTACCCGCCCGGCACACCGTGGAGCGCCATTCCCGATGATTTCGCCTGCCCGGACTGCGCGGTGCGCTGGAAAGGGGAATTCGTGGCCACCGATATGGACAAACTGGCCAGCCCGCGCTCGCCGTCCAATTAATTTCCAGTCAGTAATTTCAACACCCTCTTCCGCTGCCAGGCCGCCCCGCCTGGCAGAAGGAACGACTCTTGCACAGAGATCAGGGCCGACGCAAAATGTGACGGATCGGGAAGCAGGCATCCCGGCCATATCCGCTGCTGGCAACGGCCAAAAATCACAAATATGTATAGCAAATGCGCGTATGATCGATTCATGCGCAATACAAAATAATTGCAATCAAGGCACCAACGAAAAGCATCGTGTCCTGTTTCATGATGACGCAGTGTTTCAAATTGGAGCAACTTGGCAAGCAATAACGCGGCTTCGCATGCCGCAAAGGAGACGGAGTTGGAACAGATGAAAGCGGGCACGCCGGCCACGTTCGGCGAAGCATTTGCACAAGCGACACCGACAGGCGCCGCGGCAAGCATCACGCGCATTGGTACGACCGCCGCGGACGAACGCGATGCCATCGTCGAAAAATCCCATCAGCGCTCCGCCGCCTACGGCCTGGGCAGCGCCGACAGCCCGGATTTTGCGCCCTTGAACAATAGCGACCTGTCGCTCGTCATCGAGCACAATCGCGCGCTGTACAAGTATGCGCTGCCGGTGATGGAGACGCTGTACGAGCAGATCATCAACACCCACAACATGGTGATCCTGACCGACGCGCAGGGCGTGATCATGCACACCCTGGGCGACGACGACTTCCTGGAAAAAGCCAACCGCGTCGCGCTCACCGCCGGCGTAGCCTGGTCGGAACAGAAGCGAGGCACCAACGCGATCGGCACGGCCATTGCGGAAGGCATCCCGACCCTGGTGCATGCCGATGAACACTATCTGCGCGCCAACCATATCCTGACTTGCTCGGCCGCACCCATCTTCGATCCGCGCGGCGCGGTGATCGGCGTGCTGGATGTAACCGGCGACCGCCAGAGCTTCCATCGCCATACCATGGCGCTGGTGCGCATGTCGGCGCAGATGATCGAGAACCAATTGTTTACCGCCGCCTACCAGGACGGCATCACGCTGCATTTCCATACCCAGCCGGAATTCATCGGCACACTCATGGAAGGCATCGTGTCGTTTACACCCGGCGGGCGCTTCGTGTCCGCCAACCGCAGCGCGATGTTCAATCTCGGCCTGTCGCCGCAGGCGCTGTCGGTGCACACGCTCAATTCCCTGTTCGGCCTGGGCGTGTCGGCGCTGCTCGATCATTACCGCACCGCCGCCCCCGAACTGCTGCAAATGTGCCTGCCCAGCGGCGTGCGCGTGTATGCGAAGGCGTCGGTGCGGCTGTCCAACAGCACCATCTGCGGCGCCGACCTGGTGCGCGCACCGGCAGCCAGCGCGCCGCAGCCCCGGCGCGCCGAGCCGCAGCAGGAAGACAACGGGCGCCGCCTGTCCAGCCTGCGCTACCTGAACACGGGAGACCCGCAGGTCGCGGCCATCATCACCAAGCTCACCAAGGTCAACGGCCGCGACATCCCGATCCTGATCAACGGCGAAACCGGCACCGGCAAGGAATTGCTGGCGCAGGCGATCCACAACGATTCGCCGCGCGCGAACGGCCCTTTCGTGGCGGTCAACTGCGCGTCGATCCCGGAGACGCTGATCGAATCGGAACTGTTCGGCTACGAGGACGGCGCTTTCACCGGCGCGCGCAAGAAAGGCTCGATCGGCCGCATCCTGCAAGCCAACGGCGGCACGCTGTTCCTCGACGAGATCGGCGACATGCCGCTGAACCTGCAGGCGCGCCTGCTGCGCGTGCTGCAGGAACGCATGGTCACGCCGCTGGGCAGCGCCAAGTCGATCCCGGTGAACGTGGCATTGATCTGCGCCACGCACCGCAACCTGCGCGACATGATCGCCAAGGGCGAATTCCGCGAAGACTTGTACTACCGCCTCAACGGCCTCGTGGTGAAGCTGCCGCCGGTACGCGAGCGCAGCGACTTCGAACTCGTGGTCAACAAGCTGCTCGCCTGCGAATCCAACGGCCGCCGCTACAGCGTCGCGCCCGACGTGATGCAGCTGTTCAAGCAGCATAACTGGCCGGGCAACTTCCGCCAGCTCACCAACCTGCTGCGCACCGCCATGGTGATGACCGGGGACGATGGCGAAATCCGGCTCGAACACTTGCCGGACGACTTCCTCGAAGATGTGCAGAGCATGAAAAAAGATGGCGCCTCGCACATGGATACCGACACCATTCCGGCCAACACCACGCTGGGCGATGTCGAACTGTCGGTGATCCAGAAAGCGCTACAGGCGCATGGCGGCAATGTCTCGGCCACCGCGCGCGCGCTCGGCATTTCGCGCAACACGATTTATCGCAAGTTGTGCTGATGGCGCGCAAGTGATGATTCCGGTGCACGTCACCGCGACGGAGCGCTAGCCGCAACATCGTTCAGCCACGCCAGAGGTCATGTGACTGCATGAGGCGCATAAGAATTCAAAAGGGCCAACGAATACCGTCGCCCTTTTCTTTTCGCCCTGGCACGGGTGAGCGTTTCTTGAGAATCCGGTTTCCCTTGGCAAATGGCCGTTGCCGGCAGCATCGCCGTCCTCTGCGTTTACCGCTCAATTTCCACGTCTGAGCCAGTCGGCCAGTGGTTTCATCCAAATAGGGTCCGGCGCATAAAACAGGCTGTGTCCCATTCCCGCCGCCATGCCGCTTTCAATAGCCGCCTCCTGCAGTTCTATTTTGGGGTTAGCGCCCTGCAGTTCGCCGCACGATCCCATCCAGGCGTCTGTTGTGTCATAGAGCGAAAGAAAACGTCCTGCCAGCTGGCCCTGCGGCTCTGCCACGAGCGCCTCATAGGTGGCTCTCGCATCCACACCAGCAATGTTGTGCGTGGCTGGCAACGTACATCCGGCAAGGACCGCATAGGAGATATCCGGGGCAGCCAGTTTCGTTGCCGCCGCTATCGTGATGTACCCGCCTTTGGAATGGCCGACCAGGGCAATGCTCTTTGTGGGGACGCCTGCTGCCAGCAGTTGCTGAACCTGAGCAACAATCTTGTTTGCATAGGCTTGAACTCTCGTTCCTTTCGGACGCGCCTCGGTGAGCACGACATACCCAAGGGAGGCCAAGGCTTTGGCAACAGCCGTGCTTTGATTCACCTTTTTGAATTCCCTGCTGTAGGCATCCGGACCTTGCTGCTCGACCGAAAGGCCGTGCAGGAAAAAGAGGTATTTCTTGGCCGGGTCAATCGTTTCAGGTGGTTGCGACAAAATCTCTTGTGCAAAGCAAATGTTCGCAGCAAAAGAGAGCAAGCAGGCGACGAGGATGGGGCGCATGAGATGAGCTTCCTTGTATTGACGGAAGTAAACATCTTAGAGGTTTCTAACGTTATTTGATACGCCGGCAGTGGACGGGGTCAGAACCATGACGCGGGGCGACTTGAATGATAAATATCGGAATTTTTTGAGTGAAGAAGGGTCGAAATGGAAAGCTTGAAACCCGGCATTCGTGAACTCTTCCTATAAAGCAGCGCTGACCAGCATATTGCCGCGTTCCACGTCCCCCGTATCGCAATGGCCTGTCCGCACCTTCCTGATGTGGCTCGTTCTCGCCTGCCTGATGCCGGGGATCCTCGGCGCTAGCGGTCTGTTCATTTACCAATACCAATTGGCTCGCACCCAGCAGGAAAAGGATACGGTCCGGACCGCACGCGCCCTGGTGCAAGCAGTGGACAACCATTTGCTCAGGGCGCGCGCCGTCGTACAAGTCCTTTCCGTGTCCGATGCGCTCGTCACGCGGGATTTCGCCCGTTTTCACCAGCAGGCGCGGCAAGCCGTCTCACTATCGGGTTTGGGCACCAACATTGTCCTCAGAAACGAAGGCGGGCAGCAACTTCTCAATACCGCGGTGGAATACGGCACTCCCTTGCATGCCCAGCCTGCGCCGCAGCAGGTCAAAGAGGTTTTTGCCACCGGCGAGTCCGTGATTTCACCGGTCTTTATCGGTCCAGTCCTCAAGCGACCGGTCATGAGCGTGGACGTGCCCGTAATCATCGGTGGCAAGGTAGCCTATGACTTGGGCGTCGGCATCTTGCCGGCGCATTTCAACTCGCTCCTGAAAGAGCAGGGCTTGCCATCCGGCTGGATCGCCGCCGTTTTCGACAAGACTGGAACGATAGCCGGACGGACCCACTCGCCCGACCAGTTTATCGGGCGCAAGGCCAACACGCCGTTGCTCCAGTCGATGGCGAAGTCGCGTGAAGGATCGCTCGAGACGACGACGCTGGACGGACTTGAAGTCCTGTCGTTCTACAGCCGCTCGCCCGTCACGAACTGGCGCGTTGCCATCGGCATTCCGCGCCAGGCGGTTCAAGGCACGCTTTTGCACACCCTTTCGCTGCTTGCCTTGGGTGTGGCAACCCTGTTCGGCATCAGTCTGGTCCTGGCGCGGTTCATGAGCCAGAGAATCGCGCACTCGGTCAGCGCGCTGACGGCTCCGGCCGTTGCGCTGGGCAATGGCGGTTCGGCCCCGATCCCCAAAGTGCATATCAAGGAAGCTGCCAAAGTTGCCTTCGCAATCGGCCGTGCTGCGAAGTTGTTGCAGGAACGTGCTCTGGAACTGGCGGAAGCGCACCGCCTTGCCAAGTTCGGGACGTGGTATTGGGACTTGACGACCGGAGCGGTACGAACCTCGGATTCGCTGCGTGAAATCTATGGGCGCGAGATCCCTTCTTTCTCAGACATGCGCGGCACCATTTTGCCCGTGGAATCGTGGGAGCAGATCGATGCCGCCACGCAGCGCACGATCCGGACGGGAAAGGGGTACGACCTCGAATTTCAAGTCAATCATGGCCGTGGACATACCATTTGGGTCCATGCCAGAGGCGAGGCAGTCCGCAATGAAAAGGGAGAGGTGATCGCCCTGCGCGGCATGACTCAGGACATCACGGAACGCAAGCACGCCGAGATGCAATTGCGGGCATCCGAGGAAAAACTGCGGAACGCCGCCCTGCATGACCCCTTGACCGGATTGCCGAACCGGGCGCTGATAATGGACTATTGCGAGCGATTGCTTGCGGCGGCACAACGCGGTCATGCGGGAGGTGCGCTGCTGTTCATCGATCTCGACCGCTTCAAGCCGATCAATGATCTTTACGGACACGAGACCGGGGACCGGGTGCTGCAGGAAGTCGGCAGGCGGCTCCTCGCATGCACCCGGCAGGAGGACCTGGTCGGGCGGCTGGGAGGGGACGAGTTTGTCATCGTCCTCCCGCACATGAGCGGCGGCGTGTACCACCGTGCAGCGGTGGTTGCCCGGCATGTGGTCGCCAGCATCAGCGAACCCATTCACATCAATGCACTGGAGGTGTCGGTATCGCCTTCCATCGGCATCAGCTACTTCCCGGAGCACGCCGCCAATGTGAGCACCCTGATTCACACCGCCGATCTGGCCATGTATCAGGCCAAGCAATCGGGGCGGGCCAGCTATCAGTTTTATACGCCCGAACTCGACCGGCGGGCCGAAGAGGCGCTTTCGGTGGAAACGAGGCTGAGAAACGCGCTGAAGCATGGCGGCCTGACCCTGTACTACCAGCCGGTCATCGATCTCAAGAATGGCAAGTTGATCGGCGCCGAAGCGCTGCTGTGCTTGACGGACGATGGCGAAGTCATCGGCCCCGACCGGTTCATCCCGATTGCGGAGTCGGCCGGGCTGATCGGGCAACTGGGCGAATGGGTAGCGGTCGAAGCGTGCCGCCAGCATGCGGCGTGGCTGCGCCAGGGATTGCGGATCGTTATCGCCATCAATGTGTCACCGCTGCAATTCAGGCAGCGCACATTCGCCGAAACGCTGGGCAGCATTATTACGGAATCGGGAATGGACCCGACATGCCTGGAGATCGAGGTGACCGAGAGCGCGGTGATGGAGAACATCGATGAAGCGGTCGAGATACTGAACAGGATCAAGTCGCTCGGGGTGCGCGTGGCGCTGGACGATTTCGGCACCGGCTATTCGAGCCTGAGCAGCCTGACCAGCCTGCCGCTGGACAAGCTCAAGGTGGACCAGTCGTTCGTACGACGGATCGAGCGCGATCAGGCGAGCCGCACCGTCACCGAGGCCATCATTGGCCTGGGGCGCAGCCTGCGGCTTAGCGTCCATGGCGAAGGCATCGAATCGGAAGATGCCATGCTGTTTTTGGAAGCACACGGGTGCAATCAGGCGCAGGGCTACTGGTTCAGCCGGCCGCTACCGCCGGCGGAGTTTGTGCACTGGCACCACCACCAATGGGGGCGGGATACCAACATGGACGGATGGGAGCGCGTGCGACAGATCTGGGCACCGAAATAAGAATGCCGCCAGCGGAACATGCGGGCTCCAAAGACTCAGCGCGAAGGAGTGGCGAGTATCAAAAGCAATCGCCGCACGTCGGCTGTTTTTTCATGTCGCAGTCCAATGGAATCCGGCAGACTGCTTTCGAGCGCCGGCCTTGTCGACAAACAGCGCGTCGACGCCCGGCATCTCGCGCAGCAGCCGCATACCCGGTTCCGTGCCGAGCACCATTAGCGCCGTCGACAAGCCGTCCGCCAGCATGGCGCTGGGGGCGGCGACCGTCACGCTGGCCAGTTCGGGCGGTGACTCCCCGCTGGCCGGGTCGACGATATGGTGGCGCGAAAAATCGGCGCTGAAGGTCGTTTCGTAATCGCCCGACGTCGCGAGGCTGCGCGCCTCGAGCGGCATCACGCCGAGCAGCCGGTCCTTGTGGCGCGGGTCCTGAATGCCGACGTGCCAGGGCTGCTGCGGTGAACGCCGGCCTATGCCGGAAAATTCGCCGATGTCGACCAACGCGTCGCGAATGCCGCGCGCGCGCAGCGCATCGAGCGCCAGATCGGTCGCATAGCCTTGCGCAATGCCGTTGAGCGTGATTGCCATGCCGGCGCGCGGCAGGCGCACCTGATGCCGGTCGAACTGCAGGCGGCCGCCGACCAGCGCCAGCGCTGAGCGCCGGTCGAGGCCGGCCGCCGCCGCAAGCCAAAGCGGCTGCACCGTGACGTCGAACGCGCCGCCGCTCAGCTGCGACAGGCGGCGCGACTCCGCAAGCACGTTGAGCAGGTGCGGATCGGGCCGCAGCAGGCGGCCCGTGCGGTTCAGTTCGTAGACCTGGCTGCCGGGGCGGTAGATGCTGAGCAGCCGGTCGATGTTGTGCGCCGCGCGGAATGCATCCTCGATGGCCAGGCGCGCGTCGCGTTCGCTGTCATGCACCAGCTGGATCGTGACCGTGGTCCCGAACGCCAGGTCCGCGCCACGGAACAGCCGGCGCCCCGGCGCCAGCTCGGGGCCGGGCTCGAAGGCGCCGGGCGCGCTTGCCTGTCCGAAGCAGAAAGCGCCGGCGCCAGCGGCCAGCGCCCCGAATCCGGCCGACAGAAATTTTCGACGCTGCATATCGATTCCTTTTCCTGTTCACACCTGCCGTATCGGGATGACCGCGCCGCGCTTTTTTTCCAGCATCAGCGGCGCGCACTTGTCATCGTCGTGATAAATCGCCACGCAATCCATGCACTGAAAGCATTCGTCATAGCGGATCGTGCCGTCGGGCCGGATCGCCTGATAGGCGCAGCGATGGCGGCAGGTCTGGCACGGCTTGCCGCACTGGGGACGACGCGCGAGCCACGACAGCAGCCGCACCCGCCCGAGCAGCGCGAGGCCGGCGCCGAACGGGCACAGATAGCGGCAGAAAAACTTGTAGCAAAAGGCGCTCGCCAGAAGCAGCCCGGCCGCGTACAGCACGAACGGCCAAGAGCGCACGAACAGCAGCGTGATGGCGGTCTTGAACGGCTCGAACTCGACCAGCCGGTCGGTGGCCGCGGGCGCCACGAAGACGCTGCCGACCACGCCAGCCAGCACGACGTACTTGAGCAACTTGAGCTTGGCATCGGCAGCGGTATGCAGGCGCAGCTGCGGCAGGTGCAGCCATTTGCCCAGCTTCGCGGAAAACTCCTGCAGCGCGCCGAACGGACACAGCCAGCCGCAAAACGTGCCGCGCCCCCAGATCACGAGCGACACCAGCACGGCGCCCCACAGCACGACCGAAATCGGGTCGTACAGCAGGAAGCCAAGGCCGCGCCCTTCCTTCATGGCCTGCAGAACGCCCGTGACATTGACGATCGAAAGCTGACCCTGCGCATGCCAGCCGATGAACAGCAGCGTGAAGGCCAGGTAAAAGTTCCTGAACAGCGCAAGGCGGCGGGCGTTCGC
This sequence comes from Noviherbaspirillum autotrophicum, assembly GCF_000818395.1. GTDB lineage: Bacteria > Pseudomonadota > Gammaproteobacteria > Burkholderiales > Burkholderiaceae_D > Noviherbaspirillum > Noviherbaspirillum autotrophicum. The sequence continues at coordinate 4,741,325 of NZ_JWJG01000028.1, forward strand.
GCTCAGCACGGCCTGCCTTGACAGGGCGATGAACAGCACGGCAAGCGCGACGGCAAGCAGCGCAATGTCGATCCAGCGCTGCTTCCAGAGCGGCAGCCACGACTTGCTGTCGCCTTCCGGCACACTGTAAAAGCGCTGCGGCAGGCGGTAGCTGAGCACGAAATCCTGGCCGATACGCTCCGGATAAATCATGCCTTTCAATCGGGTGACGCGCAGCGAAAAATCGAGCGGTTGTGCCGGATCGAGTCCGGCCTGGCTGATCACGCGAAACACCTTCATCGATGCGGGCGCGCCTTCCTTGCGGCGCAACGACAAGTCGAGGTCCATGTCGCGCATCTCGATCGGCAGACCGCCCTGCGCCAGGATCAGGCGATCCGGCACGGCGCCGGCGACGAAGTCGTCCGACACCGGCCCGTAGCGTCCGCGCCACTGCACCAGCAAGGCGTGGTCGCCCGGCTCCAGCCGCTCCGACAGGCGGGCCCAGCTGGCGTCGTCGAGCAGGCTGCGCCCGACCGACGGCACCGACACATAGGCAAAGCGCATGTCTGCAAACAATTCACCGGGATGCGCCGCTGCCTGTTCGTCCAGGCCGGCACCGGCCGTTCCCGCAAAGGCCTTTTCCACGTCGGCGTTGCGCAGCACGAGCGGCTTGAACAGGCCTTCGGCTGCCAGGGCCTTGGCGTCGAGCGTTTCATGCACGTCCTGCCGCACGCGAGCGATCTGATCGGGGTCGCGCAGGCCGGAAAAGCCGAGCTTCTTGCGCGCCACCTTCAGCGCCGCCGACAGCACGCTCTGGTTGATGATGCGCACCGAGGCGGTGGCTTTCGTCACGCCGTCGATGTGGACGTTGCCGCCATCCTGCGCGGCGCGATCGCGCCGCGCCGTGTCGATTGCGATATTCTGCTTGAGCGACAGGCCGCGATACTGGCTGACGAACTTGTGCAGCGGTGCCTCGCCCAGGCCGTCGAGGAACACCGGCTCGTGTTGCGAGATCACCTGCACGTCGATAAACCTGCCGCCAGCGTCGAGCGCCACCAGCAGATTGAGCGGTACGCCGGAAAATCCGGGAATTGCGGCGAAGTCGATCGACTCGAACAGATAGCCGACCAGTTCGGTCACGGTGCCGTTCTGCCGGAACACCGGCCACACCGGAAGCGCGTCATCCTTCTGGGCGATCATCAGCGGCGATGGGAATTTCTTTTCCAGTACGTCGCGCGTCATGACGCCGGCCCACGACGCAGCACATGCCAGCGCGCCGAGCAGCACGCCGGCCAGCAGCATCCGCAGTACATGGATGAAGCAGCCGCGGCGTTTCATCGCCCACCTTCACGCCGGCCGCACTGGCGCTGCCCACGGCACGTCCGCAGTAAAACGGACAGAGAGCTTTTCATGTTGTCTCCTCGCTTATTTTTATGATCGCGATGTGCCATCAAGGCAAGTAGCGTGCCACTGGCGCGCCATCGCTTGCCGCCGCATTGCGCGTGCAACTGCGCGCCCGACGGCCATGCGGCCGCCGCCGCGGGCGCGCATTTTGCCTATGCCACATGGCGTGTCGCAAGGGACCGCGACTGCAACAACAGGTTGATCCGATATGGAACAAGTCTGTTGAATGCTGACGCAATCTGCGCAGTGCAGGGGCAGCGGCATAAACACCAGATCGATTGCACAAATCGACACTTTTCATTATTGGCAAAACGCTTGCCTTTATTAATGCCTTATAGGGAGAGCACGATGATTCCACCCAAGAGCAGTGGCAAATGGAGGGACCTGGTCACCGGGAAGCGCCAGCTGCCCACCGATCACCTGGGACTCCAACTTTTTTTGAAGCGGGTCTCGACCAAGCTGAAACCGACCTCGCCGGCACAGGAAATCGAAGACGCCATTGGTGAGCTGCATGCCTTTTTCGTGAAGTACGAAAGGATCTTGCAAAAAGAGTTAGTCCAAATTTCGAAATAGCGAGGCCAATGATGAAACCCGTATTGCTCACCGTAGAACAAACCGCTGAAAAAATCGCTTCCGGCATGGTCTTGTCACTGGCCGCCGATGAAGCGCTGCTGGCCAGGCTACCGAAGGGGAACTGGATCGCCGGCACGATCCCCTATTTTCTCGGCGAAGACGGCGGCGTCGAAACCAAGGACAAAATCTTCGTGACCGAGCTGAGCGCCGCGAATGCCTCCAACGTGGCGATCTGCACCTACACGCTCGACACCATAAAAGATGTCGCCAGGGATGCGCCGGAAAATGGTTTCACCGTCCTGATCGTCCCGGCCATGACGCCGATCCATGAGGAATTCGCCAATCATGGGCGGGACTATGAAGACATGTTCATGAAGCCCATCATCGGCTGGATCTCGGGCGTGCATTTGTCCGACCTCGACAAGGTCAAGCCGAAAGTGATGAATGGCGTGACCGGCAGGCTGGCCGATGCCGACGCGGTTGCGCTGCATGTCACTCTCCCGGCCGGCAAGGTCGCCGTCGTGCAGATCCTGAATCTGTTCAAGCAGGGCACAGGCGACGTGATCACGTTTCCCAAGACCGGATTCAACCAGACCACCTGCATGGTGAACGGCGCAGAGAGGGTATTCGCCGACTACATCGCCGAGAACCAGCTCGATCTGAAGCTGCCGCTCGTGGCCGACTATCATGGGGCGCAAATCAATACGTCGTTCCAGGGCGTGGATGCCGCGACACGCCAGGTCAACTTCTACGCGCCTGTCTTCCCCGGCATCGAATACCGCCATGCCGCGCCCATCGGCGACTACGCGCGCGAGTTCGAGAAGCTCGCCAAGGAAGCGCACGTGGACGTGCAGTTTTCATGCAACTGCATCTTGAACTACCTGTACGGCGAGCTGAACGGACGGAAAATAGGCGGCGTCGGCGGCCCGTTCACCTTCGGCGAAATCGCCTACCAGTTGCTCAACCAAACCATGGTGTATCTGGAAGTGCAATCGGAATAACCAGTCTCGCGCAAACGCTGCCTGCCGTGGTCATCCTTTCATCGCCTCGGCAGGCAGCGCCAGTCGTGCGCCCATTCACCTGCATTCATCTTCCGGCTTGCTGCTGGCCTTGGCAAGCGCATCACACTGGCATGCTGCCCCGCACAAAAACGTCCCGCAACCCGCTGCGGCACTGACGTCTGCGCATGATTTATTTCACTCAGGGAACCTAATCGCCCGGACATTCTCTATATCTCTCGGTGGCAAAAGCTACGCGACTGCTGCGAAGCGCAGCGTCGCACGCAGAACAGCAATTAGACAATGCACCTTGCCCTGTTGGAGAAGACGTTGGGTTATCAAGAAGTAGATAGACCATCTGCAGTCCTTGGCGCGTTCGCGCACGGATCGCAGAGGGAGAACGGAATCAATCCGATCCGATTTGGCATATTGGCCTCCGAGGAGCGCGAAGCTGCCATCAAACGAGCCCACGGGCGATCTGCGGGATACGGCCTCGATGCCGCCGGAGTGCCGGATGTCTCCCGGTTAAGCACATCGGCCCTGGGATCCGTCATCGCGCAAAGCCAGGCCCTGCACAAGTACGCGCTGCCGGTCGTGGAACTGCTTTACGAGCAGATCGCCGGCACCCGCAACATGGTCATTCTGAGCGATGCGCAGGGAGTCGTCACCTATACGCTCAGTGACGACGACTTCGCCGAGCAAGCCGAACGCGTTGCGCTCGCGCTCGGCACCATCTGGTCGGAACAACGGCGCGGCACCAATGGCATCGGCACGGCGATCGCGGAAGGCGTCCCGATCCTGGTGCATGGCGACGATCATTATCTCCACGCCAATCGCATCCTGAGCTGTTCGGCCGCGCCGATCTTCAATACCGATGGCGCGGTGGGCGGCGTACTCGCCGTGGCTGGCGACTGCCAATGGCTGCAGCGCCATACGATGGCGCTGGTACGCATCTCGGCGCAAAAGATCGAAAACCAGCTTTGCTGCGCCCATTGCCAGACCGGGATCACGCTGCATTTCCACCGCCGTCCGGAATTCATCGGTTCGCTGGTGGAAGGAATCATCTGCTTCACGCCGGAGGGGCGTTTCCTGTCCGCCAGCCGCTGCGCCCAGGCGCTGATCGGCCTGTCGTCGCACGCGCTCGGCGTGCATACGATGAGTTCGCTGTTCGACATCGCCCCCTCGTTCCTGCTCGATCATTACCGCACGGCGGCGCCCGGCCTGTTGCAGCTGCGGCTGCCGGACGGCGTGCCTTTGTATGCGAGCGCGTCGGTGCGGCTTGGCCGCAGCACGTTCGACAACGCTACTGTAGCGCCGGGGGAAAGCCTCACGCAGCGGAAAACGGCCGCGCACAGCACGCCGCCGCGCCCCAATGCGGAGGCGTCGCGCCAGCTCTCCAGCCTGCGCTACCTGAACACCGGCGACCCGCAGATGAGCGCCATCATCGCCAAGCTCACCAAGATCAAGCACAGCGACATCCCGATCCTGATTGCCGGGGAGACCGGAACCGGCAAGGAGTTGCTGGCGCAAGCCATCCACAAGGATTCGCCACGCGCCGGCGCCCCCTTCGTCGCGGTCAATTGCGCGTCCCTTCCCGAAACGCTGATCGAATCCGAATTGTTCGGTTATGAAGACGGCGCTTTCACGGGCGCGCGCAAGAACGGCAACATCGGGCGCATCCGTCAAGCCAACGGCGGCACGCTGTTTCTCGATGAAATCGGCGACATGCCGCTGAACCTGCAGGCGCGCCTGCTGCGCGTGCTGCAGGAACGCACGGTCATGCCGCTGGGCGGCGGCAAGCCGGTCCCGGTAAACGTGGCATTGATCTGCGCCACGCACCGCAACCTGCGCGACATGATCGCCAAGGGCGCGTTTCGCGAAGATCTCTACTATCGCCTCAACGGCCTGGTGGTCAAGCTGCCGCCGCTGCGCGAGCGCACCGACCTCGACGTCGTCATCAAGAAAATGCTGTACGCCGAAGAGCAGTCGCGCCGCTATTCCGTCGCATCGTGCGTCATGCAGCAATTCAAGCAATACAACTGGCCGGGCAACTTCCGCCAGTTGACCAACCTGCTGCGCACGGCCATGGCGATGACTGCGGAAGACGGCGAAATCCGGCTGGAGCATCTGCCGGACGATTTTCTCGACGATGTGCGGAACATGAAAAAGGCCAGCGCCGCGCCTGCCGTCGCCGCAGCGCTGCCGGCCAATGCGACCTTGGGAGATGTCGAGCTGTCCGTCATACAGAAAGCGCTGGAGGCGCATGGCCATAACGTCTCGGCCGCTGCGCGCGCCCTGGGCATTTCACGCAACACCATCTACCGCAAGCTCGGCTGAAGCAGGCGCCCTTCTCTTTGCATGGAGAAGGGCGCCTCGATTGCAACGCCGACGCCTACCGCCAGAGTCGCGGCAGCATGCGCTGCAGGATCAAGCCGCCGGAATTCAGCAGATGGCGTCCCACCGCGAACACATGCACCGCGATCAGGCCGCACAGCAGCCACGCGAGCGACGCGTGCGACAGCCGGAAGAAGCTCTGCAGCAGCGGGCTGTCCCAGCCGAGCTGCGGTAGCACATAGCCGAAGAAGCGCACCGGGTGCTTGCCGAAATTCGAGGCCAAAAACCCGAACAGCGGAATCAACAGCATGCACGCATACAGCAGGCGATGCGACACTTGCGCAGCCTTTTCCTCCAGTGCCGACGCGTGCAGACCCAGGCTGCGCGGCGGCGGCGAGCGAAAGCGCCACCACAGGCGAATTACCGCCAGCATGAGCGCCACCAGCCCGAATGACTTGTGGAGGTTGTAGAAGTAGGCGACCGCCGGCGTGCGCTTGGGCAGGTCGACCATGTACAGCCCGATGGCGATCTGCCAGAACAGCAGCGCCGCCATCAGCCAGTGCAGCGCGATGGCGGGAAGGCTGTAGCGCGCCGCGTCCGCGCCCTGCGCGCGCATAGCTCCTACGGTGGCGCTCATTGTATGACCACGCCCCATGGCAATTCTCCCACGCTGATTTCCCTGACCACCTGACGCGCCGCCGTATCGATCACCGACACCGAGCCGGAGCGGCCGTTGGCGACATAGAGCTTCTTGCCGTCCGGCGTAATCGCCATGTTCCATGGCCGCTTGCCGACGGGAATGGTCGCGCTGACCTTGTTGTCCGCAGTGTCGATCACGCTGACCGTACCGTCCTTGCCGTTCGATACGTACACGGTTTTGCCGTCCGGATGAACCGTCACGCCGTTGCTGTAATTGCCGGACGCGATGCGGGCGGTGACCTGCTGCGATTGCGTGTCGATCGCGTACACGGTGCCGGCGATCTCGGCCGCCACGTAGGCGCGGCTGCTGTCGGGCAAAAATCCGATGCCGCGCGGGCGCTGGCCGACCGTGATGGAGTTTACCTGCGCGCGCTTGTCGACATCGATCACGTCCACGCTGTCGGCTTCCTCGGCACTCACGTACAGCCATTTGCCGTCCGGGCTGAAATCGGCATGCTCGGGATTCTTGCCCCTGGTCGGGACGCTGAACGCCAGCTTGCGCGTGTCGGGAGAAACGAAGCCGACGCTGTTGCTGATCTCGCTTGCCACCACGATCCATTTCCCGTCGGGCGAGACGCCGACGCCTTCGGGCGACTCCTGCAGCGCGATGCGGTCCGTCACCTCGCGCTTGTCGAGATCGACCACCAGCAGCGAATTGCTGCTCTGGTCGCTCACATATAACTCCTTGCCGCCGCGCCCGACGGCCATCCCGCGCGGGCGGCCCCCGGTCTTGACTGTGGCGACGACGCTGTCGCTATCGGTATCGATCACCGAGACGGTGCCGGATTTTTCATTCGGCACGTAGGCAAACGGCGCGGCGCAGGCGCTGCCGGCATGCAGCATCATGCCGAGCACCGCCGCCGGCAGCATGCTGCGGGCGAGTGTGTTCATGTTGCCTCCTTTTTTATGAGCGGTATTACAGCGCTGCGCGCAGCCCGACGAACAGGCGCCGTCCCGCGGCCGGCTCGAAGAAGCGCCGGTTGCTGTCGTTGACGATCACCGAGCCCGCGTAATTGCGGTCGAACAGGTTGTCGATGCGGCCGTACAGATACCAGTTCGCCGCACCGGCGCGGAACTCCTTGCCGGCACGCAGGTTGAACACGGCATAGCCGGGCGCGGCGTCGCTGTTGACGTCGTCGACATAGGTCTTGCTCTCGACCCGCATCTCGACCGCCGTGCTCAGTTTGGGCGCGGGACGGTATTCGAGCTGGGCGAACAGGCTGTGCAGCGGCGCGCCGGGCAGGCGGTTGCCGGCCGCGACGGTGCCGTTCTGGGTGCTCGTGTAGCTTTCGCGGAAGCGCGCATCGAGCAGCGTGTACGCCAGCTGCGTGCTGATGCGGCCGGCGTCGGCGCGCCAGCTCGCTTCCAGCCCCCTGCGCTCGACCTTGTCGACGTTCTGGTAGATCGAGCGACCGTTGTCGGTGGTCAGCGGCACGATTTCATCCTCGCTTTGCGCGTTGAACAGCGCGAAGTCCAGGCTGTGCACGCCAAAACGCCACTTGACGCCGACCTCGCCCTGCGTGCTGCGCGACGGGCGCAACGCGAGGTTGGGGCCGGTGGCGCCCGCGCGGTACGCGATCTCCGTCAGGGTCGGGGTCTCGAAGCCGCGCCCGAGGTTGCCGTACACGTTGACGCTGTCGCTGGCAAACCAGACCAGGCCCAGCACCGGGCTGGTGTTGCGGTATTCCACGCTGCCGCTGTCGTTAGGGCTGGCGTTGGTGACATAGCGGTCGTCGACCGACAGTCGCACGCGGCTGCTACGCACGCCGGCGCTGGCCTTCCATTGCGGCGCGAAGGTCCAGTCGGCCTGGCCGAACAGGTCGACGTTGCTGGCGCCGTCGAGCTCGTCGCGCCGCAGCGCGCCGGCCACGCCATTGTTGTTGACGAAGCCGCGCCGCGTCTGGTCGAGGTCGTCGGCTTCCACGCCGACGGTCCAGTTCAGCGGCAGGTTGTTGACGCGGGTGGCGTGCGTCCATGACAGGCCGGCGCCGCGATAGCTGTTGTCGAGATCAACCACGCCGCCGGCCGAGGTGGGCGCACCGCCGCTGAAGGACAGCGTCTGCATGACCTGGCGCGTGCCGCCGTACACCCGCGCATTGACACTGTTGTCCGCATCGAGCTTGTGCGCGACCACGATGCCGGCGTGCTGCTGCTCGATCGTCTTGCGCGTGTCGAAGGTTTGCGCCACCGCTGCCACCTGGCGCGGATTGCTCTCGAACTGCTGGTGCGTGAGCCCGAGCGGGTCCTGTGCCAGCGGCTGGCGGAAGACGTTGGCGATGCCGGTCACCGTGGTCGATGCCGACGGGCGCCACAGGATCTTGGCGTTGGCCTGGGTGCGCTCGGCGGCGCTGTGGTCGCGGTAGCCGTCTGTCTCGTAATGGGACACGTCGACGAGCGCGCCGAGCTCGGCGCCGCCGCCGCCCAGCGTGACGTCCTGCTGCCGCTGCCCGTAACTGCCTGCGCCCAGCGAGGCGCGCGCGAACGGCGCGGCCGGCGCCAGCGGCGGGTCCTCGGTAAAGACTTGCACTACGCCGCCGGCGGCATTGCCATACAACTGGGCCACCGGGCCGCGCAGCACCTCGATGCGGCGCGTCGACGTCAGCGTGGCCGTCGCCGCCTGCCCCTGCCCGTCCGGCATGGTGGCGGGGATGCCGTCGACCAGGATGCGCACGCCGCGCACACCGAAGGTGGAACGGGTGCCGAAGCCGCGCACCGACAGCTGCAGGTCCTGCGCATAGTTTTGCCGCTCGCGGATCTGGATGCCGGGCGTGGCCGACAGCAGTTCCGACATGTTGACCAGCGGCGTGGGCGCGGCCAGCGGATCGACCTGCACCGCGTCGATCGATGCGGCCGCGTCGAACCGCGTCTGCTCGGTGCGGCTGGCCGATACCACGATCGGTTCGAGCTGCTTGTCCTGCTGCGCCTGGGCTTGTGCGCCCGGCAGCAGGAGCGCGCCGGCGGAAAGGGCCGCGCTTCCCAATATCAGTTTGTTCATGTTCGCCTTCTTAGTCAGGTCTGGTGTTCGATGTCTCCGCTTTCAGCTCAGCAAGTTGCGTGCCACTAGGCCGGCGCAGGGCCGGAACGAAACTTGCGAATGTCGACGGCGCATCGATCATCAAACAACAAGGGGAGACACTTCATGAACCAGCGCAAACACGTTCGCGGCGCGACCGGTTTCGCATGCTGCCTGCTCGCTGCGATGGCGGCGGCGCCCTCCGCCCGCGGTGACACGACGCTGCCGGCGCTGGTCGTCAGCGCTGCGGCCATCCCGCCCGGGCTGGGCATCGAAACCGAACGCCTGCCGTACAGCGTACAGCGCATTTCCGGCGCCGACCGGCGCGAGGCCGGCGGCGACATCACCGACGTCATGGCGAGCCGCCTGACGGGCGTAAACACCAACGAAATCGCCGGCAACGCCTTCCTCAACGATGTCAGCTTCCACGGCTTTCGCGCCTCGCCGACGCTGGGCACCGCGCAGGGCATGTCGGTGTACCTGGACGGCATACGCATCAACGAAGCGTTCGGCGACGTTGTCAACTGGGACATGCTGCCGCAGGCGGCGCTCGACGACACACTGCTGGTGGCGGGCTCCAATCCCCTGTACGGCCTCAACACGCTCGGCGGCACGCTCGCCTTCACCACCAAGTCGGGCCGCACCCACCCCGGCCTGTCGGCCGAACTGAGCGTCGCCAGCCACGGCCGCAGGCAGCTCGATCTGACGCATGGTGCGCAGCACGACAACGGCCTGCACAGCTTCATCGCCGCCACCTTGTTCGACGAAGCCGGCTGGCGCGACCATTCCGGCGGCAGCCTCGCCAACCTGTTCGCCAAGCTCGGCGGCAGGCAGGGCATGACGTCCTGGGAGCTGTCGCTGCTGCACGGCAGAAGCCGCCTGCACGGCAACGGCCTGCTGCCGAGCTATCGCTGGCAGGACGGCGCGCAGCAAAACGGCCTGTACGAAGACAGCCGCTCGGCCGCCTACACCTACCCGGACCGCACGCAAAACCGCCTGACGCAAGTCGGCTTCAACCTGCGCCACGCCCCCGACGACGCCACGGAGCTGGCGCTCACCGCCTACCTGCGCCACAGCCGGCGCGACAGCGTCAACGGCGACGTCAGCGCCGCCTACGGCGACTATGTCGAAAGCTGCGCGGCCGGCTTCAATGCCGACGGCAGCGCGCGCCAGCCGCAGTCGTGTCCCTACGACCGCGACAGCGCCGGCGCCCTGCATCCGGCTTCGCTGAACATGGCCGCCACGCGCCAGCGCAGCGCCGGCGCCAGCCTGAATTTGACGCGCTACCTGGAGCGGCACCAGCTGCTGCTGGGCGCCGCCGTCGACGCCAGCCTGATGCGCTACAGCCAGACGCAGCAGGACGGCTGGTTCGGCAACGACCGCGGCGTCATCGCCGACCCGCAGGCCGACGTCGAACAGGAGGCAGCCGTGACGGGCCGCTCCACGGCGCTGGGCCTGTATGCGAGCGACACCTGGCAGGCCGCCAAGCAGACCGCGCTGACCGGCTCGGCCCGCCTGAACCGGGTGGAAGTGAGCAACACCATCGCCGGCCAGGCGCAGGAACGCTTCATCTACACCAAGCTCAATCCCGCGCTGGGCGCGGTACATTCCCTCAACAACGCGGTCGCGCTGTTCGCCAACCTCGGCCAGAGCAACCGCGTGCCGACCGTCATCGAGCTCGGTTGCGCCGATCCGCAGCATCCCTGCCGCCTGCCGGTCGGCCTGCAGTCCGACCCGTACCTGAAACAGGTCGTGTCGCGCACCGCCGAAGCCGGCGTGCGCCTGCGCACGTCCGAGCGCGGCACACTGACGCTGTCGGCCTACCGCAGCGTCAACCGCGACGACATCCTGTTCCTCACCAGCGGCACGCAAGGCTATTTCGCCAACTTCGAGCGCACGCTGCGCCAGGGCGTCGACATCTCGGCCACCGCGCGTTTTGACAGTATCGACGCGTTTGCCGGCTACAGCTTCCTGGACGCGACCTACGATGCGAGCGGTGTGCTGTTCTACGGCGAGCGCAACGTGCAAATCGCGCCGGGCACGCGCATGGCTGGCTTGCCGCGCCATACCTTCAAGGCCGGCGCCAGCTGGCATGCCACGCCGCGCCTGATGCTGGGCGGCAGCATGCTGGCGCTGTCGAGCGTGGTATCGCAGGGCAACGAGGACGGACTGCTCGGCGACCCGGCGGCGGGAGAAACACCACAGCGCGCCGACTGGCGCGTGCGCGGCTACGCCATTTTCAATGCCAGCATCAGCTACAAGAGTGAAGGCAGATGGGAGCTTTTCGGCGGCATCAGCAACCTGTTCGACCGCCGCTATGAAACCTACGGCGCGCTGGCGGTCGACATGTTCCCCGGCGGCCGTCTGGCGCAGCCGCATGCGGGCACGGACGGCGCCGACATCGCCCGCTTCGTGGCGCCGGGCGCGCCGCGCACCATTTCCATCGGCGTGCGCTACCGGATGTAGGGCGGGAGCGTCAGGAATCGGGGGGCTGTTGCGTCTCGTGACAGTCGCTGTCACTTTTTGGAACGGTGGGCACGTAGCGGCATGTTTGGCACGGCGCGCATCGCCCCTGGAAGGCACAGGGCCAGAGCATTGACATGATGAAAAGCGGCAGGAACCCATTGCTTTGTGAAACGCAGCCCACATCCACTCCTAGGTTTCGGTTAAGACGAGGGAATTTTCCGCTCTGCATTTTCCAGATATTTGCTCCGGGCAATTATCTTTTTGATCAGATATCGGAACGTGGCACAGCTCGTCTCATCTAATGGCATGAAGCCAAAGCAAGGGGACAGTAATGCGTACGCATTCACGTTCTTGCTCCCCGGTGCGCCCATGCGGCCGCGATTTTGTCTGCGAACGCATGCTGCGCGCATCGTTATCGCAGGGCATCGACCTTGTATCCAACGTGGCGTTCGAATTTGACGGAGATTATTGCGGGAGAGTCGTTATCGTCGTGCTCGCGCATCTTTCAGGCAGGTGGGTAATTAACTCTTTATGAAAGGACATAGTATGAAGAAGGCACTGATTACTTTCACAATAGGTTTGTCCGCACTGATGAGCGTTGCCGCATTCGCGCAGACGCCGAACGACGCACAAATTGCCGGCATCGTTGTCGCTGCCAACACGGTCGATATCGACGCGGGAAAGCTCGCCAAGTCGAAGGCGACGAACAAGGACGTCAAGCGCTTCGCCGAACATATGATCACCGACCATACCGGCTCCAACAAGAAGGCGACAGCGCTGGTGAAGAAGCTCAAGGTAAAACCGGAAGAGAGCGACACCAGCAAGAAGCTCAAGGATGACGGCGCGGCGAATGTGAGCAAGCTCAAAGGACTCAAGGGCGCAGAATTCGACAAGGCTTACATTGAGAATGAAGTGACGTATCACCAGACCGTGCTCGACGCGATAGACAAGACCCTGCTCCCCAGCGCGAAAAATAGCGAGCTGAAGGATCTTTTGGAAAAGACGCGCCCGGTAATCAATGACCACTTGCAGATGGCTAAGAAGGTGCAAGCTGAAATGAAGTAAGGTGATGCGGGGCATGTTGATGAACCTTGAACACCGGCCGCGGATGTTGCGGCCGGTGGTCGCGGCTTCTCACCTTCTAAAAAGACGCCGGACAGACTCTTATGCCGCAGCGGCGCTCTTGCTGACTGTGGCGAGCGGCTACGCCTACGCTGCGCCGCCAACGGCGTCGCATACCGTGATCATCGAAGCCTTGCGTTATTCGCCGCCCACCATCGAAGTCAACAAGGGCGACACCATCGTTTGGCGCAACAAGGATCCCTTTCCGCATACCGTCACCACGCAAAATCGTGCGTTTGATTCCGGCCAGATCGCCGAAGGGAAATCCTGGAAATTCAAGGCGAAGCAAAGCGGAGAGTTCACCTACATCTGTACGCTGCATCCGACGATGAAGGGAACACTGATTGTCAAATAAAAATCACCGACTGGACTAGGGGGACGTGCGTTGCCTGCGGCTTGCCGTTGGTGCGATGGCGCGCGATCAGGATTGCAACGCAACTGGCGGAATGATCTGCGGGAAAACCTTTGTCATCACAAGGTAGAGGGCTCGTCATGCACAGCAAGAACACCATTCTCGTAGCAGCCATCGTTTCACTGGGCCAGGGAGCATCGCTTGCGGCTTTTGCTGACGCTCCAGTGAGCGCCAGCCAGGTCGTGCAGGCGCTCGAAGACACGTTTGGTGTCCATCCCGGCCAACGGCGCAACCATGTCAAAGGCACCTGTGCTCTTGGCGAATTCATCGGGAACCCGGAAATTGCCCGCTACAGTCGTTCGGCGCTGTTCACCGGCAAACCGGTTCCGGTGGTTGCGCGGTTCTCGGTAGCAGGCGGAAATCCTAACGCACCCGATACGGCAAAATCAGCGAGGGGCATGGCATTGGAGTTCCAGCTTCCGCAAGGACATTTGCAACATATGACGATGATTAACACTCCCGTTTTCGGCGCGGCCTCGCCGAAAACATTCTTCGACCTGACTGTCGCTACGCGCCCCGATCCCAAGACCGGCAAGCCGGACCCGGAAAAAATCAAGGCTTTTAAGGCGAGCCACCCGGATAACAGTGAACAGGCAAAATTCCTGGAAACGCACAATCCGCCCATGAGCTACGCGAACAGCGCTTACTTTGGAATCCACACATTCAAATTTATCAGCCAGGACAACAAGACGACCCTGGTACGCTGGCAGTTCGTTCCCCAGGATGGCGAAAAAAGGCTATCCGACGAGGAGTTGAAGTCGGCAGCCCCGAACTTCCTGGAGCCGGCATTGATCCGCCGGACACAGCGCGGTCCAGTTCGGTGGGACATGGTCGTCACCATTGGCGAGCCGGGAGACTCGGAGGATAACCCCACGCTCGCCTGGCCCCAGGAACGTCGACAGATCAAGGCTGGCGTTTTGACGATAAGCGCCGCCATGTCGCAAAAAGGCGCCAAGTGCGAGCCGATTAACTATGATCCTTTAGTGATGTCCGATGGCATTGCGCCGACCAACGATCCGATATTGCTCTTTCGGTCCCCATCCTATGCAGTCTCTGCGGGAAAACGCCTTTCTGGTCAATGACGTCGCTCGGTGAAAATCACGAAGGAAAGGTGTCTTGGGTGTCTGCGAGACAGCGATGTGAGTGACCGTTTAGAATCGTGTGCGCCATTTTCTTCGATCAGGGCGATCGTGCGGGAAGCTACCGATAGCTGCCGGCATGACGAATATGCAGAAAGACTCGTTGCGCCCACTTACACATATTCACCTCGCACTGGACGCCCCCGAAATCGGCCATTCCTTGCAAGCTCGTTCACATCACGCTATCCATCGGCGAGAGAATGCCGCTGTCACTCTAGTTCAGTACGTGCGGATAGATCAAGAAAGTGTCTTCGAACGATCCCGGTTCGCGGGCCGGTCGATTCGTGATCAGACGATCTGCCGGTCATTATTCAGGTACGAGAGGAAAGCACGTATCTCGTTTTCCCCCATATCTACGGGATGGTGCAAGCCATGGACGCGCATGTACCATTTCATCCAATATACATAAGTGCGCTCGGTGCTGAGGGTGTCATGCTTGTCCCGGATGCATCGGCACAATTGATCGAGGAACTGCGGCTGTCTTTCTGCTATCGTCTCAGACATGCCTTGTTTCACGTTTATTTAATACTGCGTGGATGCACAGCTGTCGTGCCAAGGCAAGGCGCCATGCCGCTTGCGGGCGATCAAATGAGCTTGCATAACGGCTCGCCACCTTGCATAACGGCGCGAGCTGTTCTGTTAAATGAGCAGTTATGTCTATTAAGTGGCCACACCTAATTTTCCTGACAGAGGCCTGTTTGATCTTTGGATCCGGATGCGCCATGTCTGAACAGGATTGGAGAACACGTGATTCGCGGTTTGATAATTACCATACCGTCTTCGTAATGCCTAACGGGAAAGTGCGGTTGAATGGTTCGAGGCAGGCAGGAGATCGAACAATGTACCGCTTTAATTTTGTTCGTAAGGATTTGAATTCAATCAGTAATGATCGTGAAACCGCGATTCGAACATACCTTGAGGTACACAATGCTCTGCCTAGTGAATGCAAATCAGGATACCGTGTAGTGGATCATGGCGATAATGAAGGATGGTCTTCTTGGGCAGTAATTGAATGCATAAATCAACCATGATGGAAGCCATAAGTCGCCAGACGAATCAGCGGACAGGGCCGGACATAACTCACAATTCGACACCGACGCGCAAGCGCGCTGGTCAATACAATCGTTAGACGACACAACCTACTCAGGTATTGAGCCGAAGGAGAAAATAATGGCAACGCAGTACTACACTGCATCGAGCATCGACGGCTTTATCGCTACCGAAGACGATTCGCTAGAGTGGCTGTTTCCGCTAGCAGACTTGGAAAAAACAAGTTACCCCACTTTTATTTCGGAGGTTGGTGCCATTGCAATGGGCTCGTCGACCTACGAATGGTTGCTGAGGCACGCTGTCAAACTCGGTGCTGTGGACGAGGGCAAGTGGCCTTATTCACAGCCCGCATGGATCTTCTCCAGCCGTAAACTTGATGCCCCTGCGGGGGCGGACATCCGATTCGTTCAAGGTGATGTCCGGTCTGTCCATACTCAAATGAAGAGGGTCGCCAACACCAAAAATATTTGGGTCATGGGCGGAGGCGATCTCGCTGGGCAGTTTTTTGACGCCGGCCTTTTAGATGAGCTTATCGTCCAGATAGGTTCGGTTTCTCTTGGTCACGGTAAGTCCGTTTTTCCGCGCCGAGTTTTCAGTCCTGTGCTTCAGCTGGTGTCCGTAGATCGCGTTAACGAGGGCATGGCCGAGCTTCGGTATAAAATCGGCAAAGCGAACCAAGCAGAAGACGCCTAACCTAGTGTTAGGCGTCATCAATAGGAATGCTATGACCGATCCGAGACTTACTTTTGCAAGCCAGGAAGAGTGGGAAACTTGGCTGGAGCGTAACGGAAGCGCCTCATCCGGCGCGTGGCTTCGTCTGGCGAAGAAATCGGCCGATCAGGCTACCGTCTCATATGCTCAAGCACTTGAAAGTGCGCTCTGCTACGGATGGATTGACGGCCAGAAGCAAGCTGAAAGCGAGCACTATTGGCTTCAACGCTTCACGCCTCGAACTGCCAAGAGTATCTGGTCAAAGATCAATAAAGAAAAAGCAGAAGCACTAGTCGCATCCGGACGAATACGTCCGGCCGGCATGCTGGAGATCAATCGCGCCAAACAGGATGGCCGCTGGGATGCCGCCTATGCGTCGGCAAGCAATTCGACCGTCCCTGACGACTTGCAACACGCTCTTGATGCCAATCCCAAGGCAAAGAAATTCTTTGCAACGCTCAACAGCAAAAACCGATACGCCATCCTTTTCAGAGTACAAAACGCAAAGAAGCCAGAAACTCGCGCGCGGAAAATCGTGCAATTTATTGAAATGTTAAGCAATGGCGAAACGTTCTATCCTTAATCTCATTGGCCTAACATTTGGCACACGAACGTTCATGCTGCGCATGCCCGCCAGTGAACTCGACGTTGAGGCTATAGAAAAAGTCCAAAACCGAGACTCTTGCTAACTTTCAAGCCAAGGAAATCAATGGCTTACATTGCTCAAAAATCCGCACAACGACTTTTTCTGCAGCCTCGTTAGGCGTTGCAACCAAACCCATGGCAGGACACTCCCTATGAGGCACAGCGAAAGACACAGGACGCACCGCACAGGCTGGCTACGTGCCGCCGTTCTTGGCGCAAATGATGGCATCGTTTCTACTGCCAGTCTTGTCTTGGGCATAGCGGCCACAGGTGCCGGTACCAAGGCCATTCTTGTCACAGGTGTTGCGAGTCTCGTTGCCGGAGCCATGTCGATGGCTGCGGGCGAGTATGTCTCGGTCAGTTCACAAGCCGATACCGAAAGCGCAGATCTGACTCGCGAGAAGGCAGAGCTGGCTGAAAATCCCAGGCAAGAGCACGCCGAGCTCATGGCTATCTACGTCAAGCGTGGCCTCGATGAGACATTGGCATCGACGGTCGCCGCCAAATTGATGGCACATGACGCGCTCACGGCGCACGCGCGGGACGAACTTGGAATATCGGATACATTGGCCGCCAAACCAGTGCAGGCTGCGCTCGCCTCCGCCGGCACGTTTGCCGCTGGCGCACTTCTCCCGCTGCTGATGGTTCTCTTGCTCCCGGCCTCTGCGCTCATGTGGGGCCTCGCGGGCAGCTCGCTCTTCTTTCTCGCACTGCTGGGTCTGATTGCTGCACGCGCCGGGGGCGCACCGTTGCTCGTGTCCGCCACGCGTGTGACCTTCTGGGGCGCGTTGGCGATGGGACTGACCGCTGGCGTTGGAGCCCTCTTTGGAGTGGCAGCTTGAGATACGAGCTTGCACGGAAAGCGCCCCCTGCCCCTCATATCAAACGTCAAGAGGATTTATGATCGATCACACCGGTGTAGTCGTCAGCGATTTTGATAAGAGTAAGCAGTTTTACTTGGCGGCGCTTGCGCCGATAGGGTTCAGCCTGCTCGCCGAGTTTCCCGCTTCGGTTACGGGACATACTGACGTTGCCGGATTTGGTGAGCCGCCGAAGCCGGAATTTTGGATAAGCCGAGGCACTCCGAATCATCCACCTGTACACGTGGCATTTCGCGTTTCAAGCAGAAGTCTTGTCGACGCCTTTTACAGGGCTGCGATTGATGCAGGCGGAACTGATAATGGTCCGCCGGGAATTCGTGCGCATTATCACCCGAACTATTACGGTGCCTTCGTCCTTGATCCTGACGGGCACAATATCGAAGCAGTTTGTCATGGGTAAGCTCCGAAATCGCCTCTTAACAAAATGCGGCGGAGGGAGACAAACAAATTTCTGCACCCCTGAACAGCGTCATTAGGCACAGGAGCAAGTTCATGCGCGTCCTGAAAGCCGGCTTGATCTACTTCCTGATCGTCTTCGGCACCGGGTTTGCTCTCGCCTTCGTCCGGATTCCGTTCCTCGTTCCCCGGTTCGGCGTCTGCATGGCCGAGCTCCTCGAAATGCCCGTAATGCTCGCTGTCATTGTCTGGGCCTCTCGGCGCCTGGTCCGCCGCCATCCAGAGTTGAGCCGCTCTTCGCGGCTGATCGCGGGCATCGTGGCGTTTGCGCTACTGGTCAGTGCCGAGCTTGCAGTCGCGTACTTTATGAGCAACCGCACGCCGGGCCAGTACGTCGCCTCCCGGGACCCGGTCTCAGGAGGTGTGTATCTGGCGTCACTGCTCATCTTCGCTGTGGCGCCAGCCTTGTGGAACCGTAGGTCCGTGCCTGACAATTCGTCCACATTGACGCTGCGTCGCGACGCGGTTTAGCTGAGGTGGAATGTCTGCTTTCGGGAAAGACGTCTGACTGCTTGGGGCCGCTTTCGCCAATTAAAGAACTCGTTTTATAGGTCCGATTTTGGCTCAAAGCAGTCATTAAAGTAAGCACAGCAAGCCGCAAGGCACGCGCGTGCGGCAACATCCTGATCGCAAATAAAAAAAGCCGGCGGTTTGCACCGCCGGCCCAAAAAATCTCAACGAAAGCAGTGGAAGACGATCCGCGTTCCGTGAGATGGAGGGGGAGACAAAGCCCCTGAAACTTGATTAAATCGACGACAGCTTGAACACCCAGACCGAACCACCCTGCTCCAGGAAGTTCACGCGCTTGGCGACTTCGCCGCCCCACAGCGGCACCGCGCCGCCCCAGCCGGAAACCACCGCCACGTATTGCGTGCCGTTTTCCTGCCAGGTGATCGGAGGCGCAACCACGCCGGAGCCGGTCTGGAACTTCCACAACTCCTTGCCGGTCTTGGCATCGAGCGCTTTCAGGAAGCCTTCCGGCGTGCCGTAGAACACCAGGTCGCCGGCGGTGGTCATCACACCGCCCCACAGCGGCGCGTTGTTCTTCGCTTCCCACACGATCTTGCCGCTCTTCGGATCGATCGCCCGCAGCGCGCCGATGTAGTCGTCATGCAGCGGCTTGATGGTGAAGCCGGCGCCGAGGTAGGCCGCGCCCTTCTTGTAGCTGATCGGCTCGTTCCAGATTTCCATGCCCCACTCGTTGGCCGGCACGTAGAACATCTGCGTCTTCGGGCTGTACGCCATCGGCATCTGGTTCTTGCCGCCGAGGAAGGACGGCGCGTTGAACACCGATTCGCCCTTCTTGCCGTCGGCGCCCTTGGTCGGGTCGCCCGGGCGGCTGTTCTGCACGTAGTTCGGGCGGCCGGTCTTGAGATCGATGCTGGTGGCCCAGGTGATCTTGCGCACGAACGGGAAGGCGTTTTCGAGCTTGCCGTTCTTCGCATCGACCACGTAGAAGAAGCCGTTGCGGTCGGCCTTGCCGCCCATGCGCTTGCCGTTCATGTCGAACGTGACGAATTCATTGACGCCGTCGAAGTCCCAGCCGTCATGCGGCGTGGTCTGGTAATGCCACTTGATCTGGCCGGTCTCGACGTCGAGCGCCACGGTCGACGAGGAATACAGGTTGTCGCCGGGGCGCAGGTGGCTGTTCCACGGTGCGGGGTTGCCGGTGCCGAAGTAGGCCAGGCCGGTGGTCGGATCGTAGGTGCCGCCCAGCCAGGTAGCCGCGCCGCCGGTCTTCCACAGCTCGCCCGGCCAGGTCTTGTTGGTGGTGCCGGTGATGCCGTTCTCGATCTGCTTGCCGTCCTTGTCGTACTTGTAGCCCATGTGGCCTTCCACCATCGGGCGCATCCAGACCAGCTCGCCGGTGCGCGGATTGCGCGCCTCGACGCGGCCGACGATGCCGAATTCGCCGCCGGATACGCCGGTCAGCAACAGGCCCTTGGCGATGAGCGGCGCTGCCGTGTTCGAATAGCCCGCCTTGTAGTCGTCGATCTTTTCCTTCCACACCACCTCGCCCGTCTTCTGGTCGAGCGCAACGAGCTGCGCGTCGAGCGTGGCGAAGATGACGAGGTTGTCGTACAGTGCCGCGCCGCGGTTGACCACGTCGCAGCAGGGCATGATCGCTTCCGGCAGGCGGTGCTCGTACTTCCACAGCTTCTGGCCGGTCTTGACGTCGAGCGCATAGATGCGCGAGTAAGACGCGGTGACGAACATGCGGCCGTCATGGATCAGCGGCTGCGATTCCTGGCCGCGCTGCTTTTCGCCGCCGAACGAGAACGACCAGGCCGGCACCAGGCGCGAGACAGTCTTCGCGTTAATCTGGGTCAGCGGCGAAAAGCGCTGCCCCTGCTGTCCCATGCCCCAGCTCAGCACGTCGTTGACGCTCTTGACGTCGCCCTCGATCATGGCATCGGTGACGCCGACCGCCTGCGCACCGCCGGCCGCTGCCAGCGCCGCCAGCAGGGACCATCGAATCAGATTGGATTTGTTCGTTTTCATTGCTCCTCCTTGTTGTATTGAAAAAATACTCTTACTGGCGCACGCACTCGCGCGCTGCCTGCCGCGCCAGTCGTTCGCACTCTTCATCGGAAAATGGCCGGGCCCGGGTGAAAAACCGTTTCCCGGTTCCGTTCTCCAACGAAAACATGCTGCCGGCGCCATCGATGACGTCGACAATCAGCTGCGTATGCAGCCAATACTCGGCATCGTCGCGTCCGACATAGAACGCCGATCCGTGCAACACGCCCAGGCAGACATCGGTCTGGCCGATGCTGAATTCGCCGGCCGGGTAACACATCGGCGAGCCCCCTTCGGTGCAGTCCTCAGGCTGGAAAAAAATCAGCGGCCCGTAGACCCGCATCAGGGTATCGATCAGTTGTGCAGCGGCCTCGGTAGCCACCACTCTGGACGGTGTTGTGTGTGTCATATCTGTTCCGGTGCGCTCTATGTCAGCGCGCTATGGTCATCGTTCTGCTGCCGCTTGTACTGCCCTGTGCGTATGTCATGTCAGCCTCCGATGGTCCAGTAGGGGATGTGGGTGATCCGTGCATTGCCGGAATAGCTTGTTCTTCGCAATTGGCGTGCCATGTCGGCTCCAGCCACACCCGGCAGCGCGCAACCCCCGTGCGCAAGCCGTTTGCCGCGCCCATGCGGGCCGCAGCGCGCGCGCCGCGCGCATCCTGCTGCCGACGGCTGTCTTGTTTTTGCGCAGTTCCACGAACGCTGCTCCAAACTGCAGCAGCGCGACGCACAAAACAAAAGGCCTGCCGGGCAACGCGCCGGGCAGGCCTTGCGTCATGCGAGGCTGGATCAGGGCTTTACCTGCGTCACGCCATACTTGGCGAAAATCTGCGCCAGCTCGCCGGAGGCTTCCATTTCATTGACTGCGGCCTGCAGCGCGCGCGCCAGTTCGACGTCGTCCTGCCGCACCGCCATCCCGACCACCCATCCCTGCCGCGGCAGACGCGCAAAGAATAGGTCCGACAGCGGAAAACCGGCATCGCCATGCACGACCGACTCGATCTCCGACTGGTTGGCCAGCACCGCGTCGAGCTCGCCGGCCTTCAGCGCGGCCAGCGCGGCGGCGGCGGTATCGTAGATCTTCACGCTGTCGCGCACCTTGCCGCCCTGCTCGCCCAGCAGCACCATGGCCGCGATCGACACTTTCTCGGCGCCGACCCGCTTGCCGACCAGGCAGTCGACCGATTCGCAGTCGGGGATCGCGCGCGCGTTGCGCACTAGGCGCACGCGGTCGCGGTAATACGGCGCGAAGATCGACACCTTCTTGTTTTCCGCCATCAGGCGCCGGTCGACCGGCACGTGCATCATCACGTCGGCCGGCCCATAGCCGAGGTAGTGGCCCTTCCACACCATGTTGCGCAGATCGTCGTCCAGATTTTCGCCGGCATCGAACGGCAGCAGGTTCACGCGCAGCCCGAGCTTCTTGCCCAGCGCATTGGCGAAGTCCACGTCGATGCCGCCGCTCTTGCCCGAGAACGGTTGCATGTCGTTGTAAACGGCCACCTTGAGCACGCCGGTGTGGCGCAGCTGGTCGAGATCGGCGAAGGCAGACTGCGCGAACAGGCTCATGGCGCAGCAAAGGGAAAGCAGAAGCGAACGCTTGGAAAAGGGTTTCATGTTTGTCTCCGGTATTATTGATTTGTCCATGCAAGGTGACGGCGCATGGTAGCCGGCGGGTGCTGGAGGAAGGCCCTTAGCTCTTCTGGCCCTGTCCGCCCTCCCCGCGCAGGCGGGCATGACGGGAAATGAAGAAGGCAAGCATGTCCGCCCGCCTGCGGACACCGCTTGCAACGCGCCTGCGCAAGGCCTTACTTCGTCTCGCGCCGCGTTTCCAGATAAGCCTTGATCGACCACATCGCTTCCTGGCTCAGCGTGCCTTCGAACGGCGGCATGTAGACCGCGCCGTTGCGCACCTTGCCGTGCCGGGCCGACGTCAGGAAGTACTGGTCGATCTCCTTGAAGCAGTCCTGCCGCTTGGTTTCGTTCTTCTGGCCCATGCAGTCGCGGTCGAGCTTGCGCAGGTCCGGCGCGATGCCGCCGGAGATCGCCTCGATGCCGTGACAGCGCGCGCAGTTCTGGTTGAATGCGGAGCTGCCGATGCGAATGGCTTCCTTGTTGCCGCGGAATGGATTCTCGTCGCGCCAACCGTCGCCCAGCTGCGGCAGGGACTTGGTATCGACCGGCTGCGGGGTGACGTCGCCATGCGCAGCGGCCGGCGGTGCATGCATCACGACCGCGATCATCGCGGCAGCCAGCGAGCACAGGGTGAGAGAGATTTTCATGTTGCCTCCTTAACGTGTTTTAGTGAATTGGGTCACCACGTTGAGGCAAGGAGCGTGCCACTGGATTTCACGCCGTGCGCGCGACATGTGCACAGCTGCCGGCGCGACGTGCTGATGCAATATGGGACAGCGGTGTTAAAAGCTGACACAGTGACGCGCACGCAAAAAAAACGCAGGACGCCGCACTGCGCGCCCTGCGTTTTGGGTGCCGGGATCGGTCTGGCTATTTCGACAATTCCTTCTCCTGCAGGGCGCGCCACATCACCTTGCCGGTGGCCGACTTCGGCAGCGCATCGACGAACTCCACCTGCTTGGGCACCTTGTAGGCGGCCATCTTTTCATGCGCCCATTGCATGATCTCGGCCTCGGAGGCGTCGACGCCGGGGCGCCTGACGATCACCGCCTTCACGGTTTCGCCGCGATACGCGTCGCGCGCGGCGATGATGCAGCATTCCTGCACCGCCGGATGCTGGTACATCATCGATTCCACCTCGGCCGGCCACACCTTGAAGCCGGAGGCGTTGATCATGCGCTTCAAGCGGTCGGTGAAGAAGAAGAAACCGTCCGCATCCATGTAGCCCAGGTCGCCGGAGCGGAAGAAGCGCTTGCCGTCGAGTTCGGCGAAGGCGTCGGCGGTCTTCTGCGGATCGTTCCAGTAGCCCTGAAACACCTGCGGGCCGTGAATCCAGATTTCGCCCACCTCGCCGGACGGCAGTTCCTGGAACGTGACCGGATCGACGATGCGCGAATCGACGTTCAGCTCCGGGATGCCCAGGCATTGCTGCTTCATGCGCTGCGGTGGATTGATGTGGGTCGCCGCCATCGTTTCCGACAAGCCGTAGCCTTCCATGTAGGTCTGCCCGGTCAGATCCAGCATCTTCTGTGCTATCGCCGCCGGCATCGCCGCACCGCCTCCGGAGACGCGCCGCAGCCCCGAGATGTCGTACTCCGGCAGGCGCGGATTGGACAGGAAGTCGATCATCATGGTCGGGATCAGGGTCCAGGTGGTGACCTTGTAGCGTGTGATCAGCTGGCCGGCTGCGTCGCGGTCCCAGCGCGGCAGCACGACGATGGCGCCGCCGCAGTAGATCATCGCGTTCATCACCGACTGCATGCCGGTGACATGAAAGAACGGCAGCACCGCCAGCGTGACGTTGTCCGGCACGACAGGTCCCGACCAGACCGGGCTGGCGACGGCGTTGATCATCACCGAGCGATGGGTATGCACGCAGCCTTTCGGCTTGCCGGTGGTGCCGGAGGTATACGGCATGCAGGCCAGGTCGTCGGGTCCCGCCTCGTGTGCGCGCGGCGCGTGCTTCTGGCCAAGCGCCTCCTGCCACGCCACCACGCCGGGCATGGCCGGCACGTCGCGCGGGGCGCGCACGAAATCGGGCATGGTCAGGTCGGTCGGCGCCGTGGCGTAGTCGGAATAGGTCGCCACGATCGCGTGTGCCAGCCCGGTGGTGCCGACCAGCGGCGCGGTGCGCGCAAAGATTTCCTGCGACACGATCGCCACCTTGGCACCGCTGTCGTCGAGGTAATGGCGCAGCTCGTCGGTCATCAGCATCGGATTGACCGGCACCACCATCGCATCGGCGCGCAGGATGGCGTAATACGCGATGATGAACTGCGGGCTGTTCTGCATGTTGAGCAGCACGCGGTCGCCGCGCCGCACCCCGCACACGTTCTGCAGATAACCGGCCAGCGCCAGCACGTCCGCATGCGCCTGCGCGTAACTCAACACGGTATCGTAAAAAATGATCGCGGGCCGGTGCGGATAACGGCGCGCGGAAATGTCCAGGTTCGCGTACACGCTGGTATCCGGCGTGCTGATGGCGTGCGGCAGCCCGGCGGGCCAATGGGAAAAGTGCGTGGTGTTCATTGTCTCTGCTGTTTTTATAGGTGAAATTTGATTATAGGTGCGCGCCAGAAATATGCTGTACTGCGGCGCAATACCATTGTGCGCCCGGCATCGCCGCCGTGAATGTCAAATCCTTGACAATGCGCGCGGCATCGCCGCCTGGCAATTGCAGCGCGCACGCCAACGGCCGGGGAACCAATGGCGGCTGCACTTGCCTACCTCACAAACATGAGTAATGGCGAACCAATGAATGCGAAATCGACGTTGACGGTCACACCGCGCCCGCGCGTGGCGCTGGTGCTGCAGGGAGGCGGCGCGCTCGGCGCCTATCAGGCGGGCGTGTATCAAGCCATGCACGAGCACGGGCTGACGCCGGACTGGGTGGTGGGCACCTCGATCGGCGCGATCAATGGCGCCATCATCGCGGGCAACGAACGCGACAAGCGCCTGCCGCGCCTGAAGGAATTCTGGGACACGATCGCGCACAGCGACCTGCTCGACATGCGGCAGGTGCCGGATGTGGCGCGGCGCTTCAACACCTGGCTGACCACGATCGATTCGGTGGCGCGCGGCGTGCCGGGCTTCTATGCCCTGCGGTGGATGAATCCGTTTGCCGCCGGCCTGCCGGTGTCGCCGGAAGACGCCAGCTTTTACGACACGGCGGCGCTCGAAGCAACGCTCACGCGCCTGGTCGACCTGGAGTGCCTGAACCGGACGAGCGGCGTGCGGCTGACCGTCAACGCGATCCGCGTCACCTGCGGGCGCCTCGAGAATTTCGACACCGCGCAGCATCCGATCGACATCCGGCACGTCATGGCCAGCGGCGCCCTGCCGCCCGGCTTTCCGCCGGTGCGCATCGACGGCGAGCTGTACTGGGATGGCGGCCTGTATTCGAACACGCCGCTGGAATCGGTGCTGGCCGACGAGCCGCACGTCGACACGGTCTGCTTCATGGTCGACCTGTGGAGCGCGGAAGGGCCGGAGCCGTCGAGCATCGAACAGGTGCATACCCGTCAGAAGGACGTGCTGTACGCGTCGCGTTCGCGACGGCATATCGACGCCTACCTGCGCGGCCACAGGCTGCGCCGGATGGTGCGCATGCTGCGCGCGAAGATTCCCGACGATCAGCTGAGCGCGGAAGAGCGCGCGGATCTCGACAAGGTCGGCGTCGACACCACCATGCACATCGTGCGCCTGACCTATGCCGGGCGCGACTGGCAGATGGCATCGAAAGACCTGAACTTCTCGAAGGGCTCGATCCAGTGGCGCTGGGATCAGGGCTACCAGGATGCTTGCCGTGCCATCGAAGCCGCTGCATGGCGCAACGCCGCCCCGGAAGGCGCGGGCGTGCTGGTGCATGAGATCGGCCCCAAGGGGCGGGAAGAACGGTTGACGGCGTGAATGCCCGGGCCTACCGGTCGACGATGCGCACCCACACCAGGGTCTGGTTCAGCAGCTGCCACGCGATTTCGCCGAACGTCATCGGCCCGGTCAGGCTGCCGGTCTTCTTTCCCTCCAGGCCGGCGTACAGATAGTTGAGGATGCAGTTGCAGGAAAAGACCGATTCGATGTTGCGGTCGCTCATGGCCTGATCGAAGCTGGCGACGTAATCGGCAACCGGCTTGGCGAAGAAATATTCGACGCCGGCGAACACTGGCGCGTAAAAGCGCGTGTTGCCGCTTTCCGCGTCCACGCTCTGGATGCTGACGTTGACGTAAAAGCCGTTATAGTCCGCCACCAGCGGCATGCGTGTATCGATCGCATGTTCAGCGATGAAGCGTGCGAGATTGGCCTGCTTGCCGTCGATCATGCAATCGCCGGCGGAAAAGCCGTCCGCATCGAACACCAGCGTATGCGCGTCGAGCGGCTGGAACAAGTTAAGCAGCTCCACTTTCGCCTGCTTGTCGGCCGCAAGCTCGATATGCAGCCCCACCGCCTGGCCGTCCGATTTTTCACCGGTCGCGCCGTTATACACTTTCGGCGTCACGCGCCCGAGGTCGCGCAGGTCGACGCCCGCCACCCACCCGACGAGGGGTTTCATGAACATGTCCTCGAAATCGGGCGCGTGTTTGGCATAGTGCTCGTGAACAGCACTACCGGCAGGCAGGATGCATACCGTCAGGCCGTTGACCGGCCCGTCGGCGGCGATGTCGCCGATGGTTTCGGTGTCGTACCAGCCGACATAGCCACCCTTGGCGCCATGGATCACCGATACGTGCAGCATCTCCTTGCTCTGGAGCCCGCCTTGATCCCCCATGAAATACGGAATCGTTCCCCCGATCCAGTTTCCACGCGGCACCTGGTCGAGCAATGCCTCGTCTCCGGCAAGCAGGATAGGACGTCCGCTGGCAACCAGCTCCGCCACTTCGGCTAGGGAAAACATCCCCTTCGTTTCATTCATCATGTCCGTTTCCCTTCGAGGCGGCCCAGCGTGCCGATTTCAGTGGCGAGCATCGGCCGGTTCTTGATAAAAAAATTGCGCGTAATGCGTATGCGTTCGGCGATGGCCTCTTCCGAGCCGCTGGCGCGCTTTACATAGCGCACATTGTTCTTGAGGAGAAACCGCAGCGAGATGTCCTCCGTGGTGATTTCCGTCTCGCCTAAAATGAGCCGCCGCCAGCAGGGCGCAGACAATTCCGGCAGCCCGTCCACATCCGTATGCGGAGCATGGCGTGCGGGGACAGGGTTGTCCTGCAGGGGAAATTCGCCTCCGTGCTTATCCTTTTGCTGCCCGAAAAGTAATCGAATGAAGTTTCCAAGCACTGTGTCCTCCCTTGTTGGTGTTATGAAATTTAATTTCCATAAAAGCAACTAACATGCCACCAGTAAATGTGGTGAGGAGCAGCGGCAAAAGTGCGCACGATGTCAGAATTTGCAACATCCACGCGTAACAGTGCGCAAAATCAGAACGGGCGGCGACACTGCTGTTAATAACGAAACTTTCCCCGCCCATGCGTATCAAAAAGACATGCCGGGGAGGCGCGGTACGTCTTTTTTGTGCTGAATAACAATTCCCGGTAGGACCACTTGCATCTGAACGTCGAAGAATACAAACATGTCGATGCGACACTTTCTCCCATTGGCGCTGATAGGCGCCTGCTGCATCAGCGCTACTGCTTCTGCCGGCGGCACACCTGCTGAAGCGCCGCAAAAGCAGCAAGCGAAAAAAGCCGCCAAGCCGGCCATGGACCGCTCGGGCAAGGCGCGCAAGGGCAAGGCTTCCTATTACAGCCACAAGTTTGCAGGCAAGAAAATGGCGGACGGCACGCCGATGAATCCGAACGCCAACGTTGCCGCAAGCAAGACACTGCCATTAGGAACCAAGGCCAAGGTCACCAACCTCGAAAACGGCAAAAGCGCGCATGTCGAGATCCGGGATCGCGGCCCTTATGTGGATGGCCGCATCGTCGATGTCTCGCCCAAGGTCGCCAGGCAGCTCGATATCGAAGAACAGGGCGTCGCCCCGGTCGAAGTCAAGCCGATCGAGCTGCCGCCGACGCAGGAATAGGAACCAGCGGAACTGGCATTGAGCCGCGCGTTACCGCTTTACGTCCCGCCATCGATGGAGACGCGGCCTTCGCTTCGTTGCAGCATGACTTTCCCGTTTCTGCGGACTAAAGTGTCCGTGCTGCGCGAGCGCATGTTCATCAGGGAACCGGCCACGTCCAGCGAACTGCTGACATCCACGGTGGCACTCTTCCGGTCGGACGAGATGGCGATATGATGAATCGTGTAGTGTGAATCAAGCTGCAGAATTCCTCCCATCTTCTCGCCCAGCTTGTCCCAGCTGTCGTAGAGATCACGCCAGGCTGCGCAGGTCTGTTCCTTGTCCTGCGCGTCCGCGCGAACCTCGCGGCCGGCAGCCATGACTGCCGCAGACTGGAAGTCGTCGGCGAGCAAAGCGCACAGATCCCCAGGCTTGCGCTGCAGTGTCGCGACCTGATAGTCCCGGTAAAAATTGTTGACGTCGTCTTCTGAGAGCTTGTGTCCGGCGGATCGGTACCACCAGACACCGATGGCAATGACTGCGAGGAGAAGAAGCTTTTTCATTTACTGATGAGAGTAGGGGCAGTGGTGCATATGGGATCGCCCTCAAGGAAGAAGTTCTATGTCAGGAAGGTTCCGGAGCACTGCGTCATAGGTTTTATAGGAACGGAGCGCCAGAATCACTGAGGGCAGCGGTTCGCTCCAAATCTCGGGAAGATCTCGTTCCTCTGGCGGCCGAACGGAAAACGCCAGAGCTTCGACGGGCGGGCAAAACTGAGCGTTTATGCCGGGTTTATTGCCGCGAGCATCGATGCGA
The DNA here is from genome assembly GCF_000818395.1 of Noviherbaspirillum autotrophicum. Lineage (GTDB taxonomy): Bacteria > Pseudomonadota > Gammaproteobacteria > Burkholderiales > Burkholderiaceae_D > Noviherbaspirillum > Noviherbaspirillum autotrophicum. Next base: position 4,770,176 of record NZ_JWJG01000028.1, read on the forward strand.
AACCAGCCGACCCCGCGCAAGAAAACCGCGTTAAGCCCGTGTAAGCAATACGGAGGGCCACTGTCGCCAACCGATAGGCGCTGATAGCAAAGGCCTGCAGCTATGGAGTTGCAGCGAAGCAGGGCCGCCAGAAGATGGCTCTTCGCATAGCAATAGCCGGTGCCATGTATCAGTACGTCAGATGCCTTGGATGTGACAGGATTGAGCTTGAAGTCAGCGCTGTGCTTCATTTCATTGCGCACGAACTCGAAGCAGCGTTTGATGACTTCATTTTCGCTGCCTGCGCCTTTGGCCAATTCACACGCTTTCGCTGCAACAGCCGGGTGCTCGAAGTCGATGAATTCGCTAGGTGAAAGGAACTGTTCCATCTACAAAAGCCTAACGCCGAGATAACCGGCGCGCAGCGTCGGTGTCGAACTTTGAGTTAAAACACATTTTCGCTTCTCCTCGCCAAAAGTCGTTCATAGATCCATGCTCCCACGATGCCGCCACCACTGAAAATAGAAATCCACATGAGCGTAGACAGTGCGGAGAACTCTTCATGCATCAGACCAATCGTAATACCGGCAATCACGGAAACTAGTAGCGCATGAATGTACGTCTTCTGTTTGGCAAGACGCGCAGCCAAATATCCGCCGACAACCGGGCAAATGACGTAAGACGTCACCAAGAGAAATGACAGCCATGTAGCGCTATATGAGCCGCTATCACTTCCAGAAGCGCCGATGCCCCCGAGTGCAAACAACGCAACCATTGGGACGACGTAGGCAAAGAAAAATGCCACAACAATGGCAATTGACTGGATTGGATTAACCATGACATTTAACAGGACAACTCGCGCCGCTATGCACGGCCGCGAGCCGTTATGCAAATCCGATTGATAACCCGCACGCCACGCGGGGCTTTGCCTTGGCAACAATGCTGCCTATCTCTACAACGTTGAATAAATGCAAAACAAGGCCTAGCTGAAACGATACCAGAAAGGCAATGTCGATTGCCCGGTGAAGTGGGTTTGGCCGTGTGACGTGCGATCCCACCCGCTTTACTTATAAAAAAACGCCCTCGGCGTGAGGGCGTTTTTCGAGAGGCCGAGCGCGGCTCTGCCTGATCACGCCGGCTTGATGGCCACTTTCAGTACGCCGTCGCGCTGGTGAGAAAACAGATCGTATGCCGCAACGATATCGTCGAGCTTGTAGTGGTGCGTGACCAGCACGCCCAAATCCACGCGGCCCGATTCCACCACCGCCAGCAACCTGCGCATGCGCTCTTTCCCTCCGGGGCAAAGCGCCGTGTTGATCCTGTGGTCGCCGAGCCCCGCCGCGAAGGCTGATACCGGTATCGTCAAGTCGGTGGAGTAGACACCGAGGCTGGAGAGGGTGCCGCCCGGCTTGAGGACGCGCAATGCCGACTCAAACGTGGCCTGGGTGCCCAAGGCTTCGATGGCCGAATCAGCCCCACGTCCGCCGGTCAGCCGCATGACTTCGTCGACCACGTCGCAGGTTTTGAAGTTGAGCGTGATATCCGCGCCCATCTTTTTCGAAATGCCCAGCCGGTGGTCGTTGCCATCGACGGCAATCACCGTGGTCGCGCCCAGCATCCGTGCGCCGGCGGTAGCGCACAGGCCGATCGGCCCCTGCGCAAAGACGACCACCGTGTCGCCGATCTTGATGTTGGCATTTTCCGCGCCCTTAAAGCCGGTCGACATGATGTCCGGACACATCAGTACCTGTTCGTCGGTCAAGCCATCCGGGACAGGGGCGAGATTTGCCTGCGCATCGGGCACGAGCACATACTCGGCCTGGGTACCGTCGATCATGTTGCCGAAGCGCCAGCCGGCCGTGGCTTTGTAGCCATGGCAGCCACAGCGTCCGCTCGGCACCAGATAGCTGCCATCCTGCGAGGGATTGCCATCCTGCGCAGCGTAGGAATTGAAATTGGGGCAAATGGCGCCGGCGATGACGCGCTGGCCTTCCTCGTAGCCGGTCACCGCGCTGCCGAGCTTCTCGATGACGCCGACCGGCTCATGGCCGATGGTCAGCCCTCTGGCGACCGGGTATTCGCCCTTGAGGATATGCACGTCGGTGCCGCAAATGGTGGTGGTCGTGATACGCACCAGGGCGTCGTTCGGTCCGACGTCCGGGATCGGTTTATCGGTCAGTTCAATACGCCCCGGTTCAACGAATACTGCCGCTTTCATCATTCTGGCTGCCATAATTTGCTCCTAAATAGAGGTATTAGAGATATAAATTACAGGGTTGCGGTCCGTACAGCATATGACTATGCGCCTCGCGCAAAGCCAACGCCATCCTTGAGGCTGAATCTCTTATCACCAATCAAGAGCCTCCTTCCATGCCCGCAGCGCTTGAAAAGCGAAGGCTGCCTTCAAGAGCTTGATGATGAAGAGGAAAAATGGCGGGCGCCTGCGATCAATCGTTAGCAGGCTGTGGAGCTTGAGGGGCCGCTAGGCGCGTTTTTTCGCGTGCTCGAGATAGGACTTGAGCACGACCGCATCGTTGTGCTCCATATCCTTCGCGCCATAGACGAGCGTGATGGCGCCCTTGCGTGCCAGCCCAAGCAGTTGTGCGACGGGCTCGGGGTTATGCGCGAGTTCGTCGCGGTAACGCTCCTGGAATTCGTCCCATTTCGCCGGATCGTGGCCGAACCACTTGCGCAGCGCGGTGCTGGGCGCGACTTCCTTGAGCCAGAGATCGATATGCGCCTCGGCCTTGGCGACGCCCCTCGGCCACAGCCGGTCCACGAGAATCCGCATGCCGTCGCCGGGGGCGGGAGCGTCATAGGCGCGCTTCAGATGAATGGTCATTGTCATGGCGTGCTCGCACTTCACCAGGGAGCATCTACCGCCGCCGGCAGGAGCCGTTATCGCGAGCGACGGTGATGGAAAATTGTACTCCCGCAGCCCCGCCCGATACACGCCCGTTGCCGGGTTTGTCCGCGCTGGTTTTGCATCCCGGTCATTTTGCGGCATCGATCCCTTGCGCGAGTTCCCGGAGGAATTCGATGTAGCGCAAGACTACGCATGCATTCCTGCGCTAGCGGGATTTCTTGCCATTGACCGCCGGTCCAATCGATGGCCACGCATCTGGCGCGGCCGCAGTCCCTACGCACCTTCCTCCGGCGGATTCGCCAACTCAGGGAGCCAATAGCGACGTTAGAGCGCAGACATGATTCTTCACCGATGGAGACATTATGGGATGGCTAAAACAATGCTATAAGAAGTCGCCGTACCGTCTGCAGGCGGCACTGATCGCCGGCAGCCTGCTGACCCCATTGTTCATTTACGCGCCGGCAGCCGCAGCGCCGGCCCACGCATGGCAAGACGTGTTTCGCCGCATGACCGATCCGGAGCTGTCGCAGGTCTCGGCGCAGGGTTTAACCATGCCGCAGATGGCGTCGGATCGCCTGTTCGACCACGAGTCCAAGTTTTCGGCAGGCGGCAATGCCGTGTCGATGCTCGGCGACATGGCAACCCTGCTCAATCCGCCGCTGTCGCCCCTGCTGGCGCTGCTGGAGATGCAGATCAGGTACACCAGCATGATCTTCAATCCGGCCAATCCGGGCATCATCAGCGACATCAATGGCGTGACCATCATCCGCATACCGCACGAGAACGTCAACCGCAGCGTGACGATACGGGATTCGACCGGCGTCACCTACGGGAACGTAGATATCCGCGGCATTGACCGGGGCGGCACCGTGCTGGTCGTCTCGCGACACTGAGCATCGGGGAATGGGCCGGCGCCGGCGCTGGACGGCGCATCCGATGCCCTCGTCTCACTCGACGCCCATGAACTCCAGCATCATGTCCATCTGCGCGGCCAGCATCGGCGCCCCGGTCTGGATCGCGCAGCCGTGGCCTTTGGCCGTTTCCAGCAGCCGCGTCATTTCCGGCGCGATCACGCAGTCGGCCACGACCGAAGCGCGGGACACGACCGCTTCCGGGATCGGCAGCGGATCGTTCGCATCCATGCCCAGCGGAGTGCCGTTGATCGCCAGGTCGAACTCGCCTTCGGTCGCCTCGCCAGACTGGACCTGCACCTGCGGGAAGAAATGGCGGATACGCGAAGCGAGACAGATGGCCTTAGCGGCGGTGCGATTGACGATGCGCAGCGAGGCGCACCCGTATTTGGCGAGCCCGAAGGCGATCGCCGACGCCGCGCCGCCGGCGCCCACCAGCAGGCAGGACGCGCCTTCGATGCGGTGCCCGCTGCGCATGAGCCCGCCGACAAAACCTTCGCCATCGAGGACGGTGCCGGTCAGCCAGCCGCCTTCCGATTTCCGTATGACATTTACCGCGCCGACCTGCTGCGCTTGCGGCGTGATTTCATCGAGCAGCGGAACGATGTGGACCTTGTGCGGCATCGACACGATCGCGCCGGCAAAGTCGCGAATCTGGCGCAAGCCGCCCAGGACATCGGCCAGCGCCGCATACGACACTTGCATCGGCAGCAGTACGAATGGCCCGAACTGCTCACGCTGGTGCAGCAAGCCGTTGGCCAGGCCGGGAGCGCGCGCCTGTGCCACCGGGTCGGCGATCAGCGCGAGGACTTTTGTCCCGCCAAAAATTCGTTCTGGCATCGGGGATTCCTTTTTGTTGTATATCCCATTGATCGCCAATCAACGATTGGTTCCCGGCGGCGGGGCAATTTCCAGCTTCAGTTGATCGCCTGTATCTCCACCGGAATGCCGCTCAGCACCGCGTTGCCTGACAGGGGATCGCGCAAAGTTTCGTCCAGCAACACGTTCAGGTTCGCCCCCGGCCGTTCGGCAGCCACCGTCATGCGCGTTCCCGCCTTGTCGTGCCCCCAGCCATGCGGCAGGCTCACCACGCCCGGCATCATTTCATCGCTGATCTGCACCCGCACTTCCAGCGCGCGGCTGCCGCTGGCAATGCGCGCCGCGCCTCCCTCCTGCAATCCGGCCCGCTGCGCATCGGCCGGGTGGACCAGCGCCGTGCAGCGGAACGGTCCCTTGGCAAGGATAGTCAGGTTGTGCATCCAGCTGTTGCAGGAGCGCACCTGGCGGCGCCCGATGACGACCAGTGCCGGTGCCGGCTGCTCCAGGTCCGACGCAGCGCGCTGCAAGTCGTCCAGCAATGCCGCCGGCGCCAGCTCGATCTTACCCGATGGCGTGCGCAGCGCTTCCGGAATGCGCGGCTTCAACGGCCCCAGGTCGATGCCGCCGGACGCTGCCTTCAGCTTCGCCAGATTGAGGCCGTCCGGCTTCTGCCCGAACAGGTCGCCATACGGCCCCAGCCGCAGCGCATAGTCGAGCTGGCGTTCCGGCCCTTTCAGGTGCGCCAGCGCCGCCAGGATCGCCTCGGCGTGCTCGCCGGTGGCGCGCCGCACGTCATCGGCAAACAGGGCGTCGTCGAGCGCCAGCACATCGGCCTGTGCACCCTGGCCCTGCGCGATGGCGGCCAGCCGCAGCAGGATCTGCCACTCGGGCGGCTGCCCCGGCTCGCGTGCGAGCACCGCCCGGCTGTAGCGCGCATGATTGCGGTAAGAAAACTGCGGAAAGGCCGTGTCGTAATGCGCATCCTCCAGCGGCGACGAGCCGGGCAGGATCACGTCGGCGTGGCGCGTGGTTTCATTCAGATAGATGTCGACGCTGACCATGAAATCGAGCGCTTCGAGCGCTGCGGAAAGGCGCTCGCCGTTGGGCGCCGACAGCACCGGATTGCCGGCGATCGAGATGAGCGCCCTCACCTGCCCCGCGCCGGGCGTTTCGATTTCTTCGGCCAGGCATCCCATCGGCAATTCCCCCAGCACTTCCGGCGCGCCCGACACGCGGCTCTTGCGCCGCCCGGTGGCGATGCCGCGCCCGCTGCCGGGCTTGCCCGCCGTGTTGGCCGCGAATGCCGCCGCCTTGGGAAACATCGCGCCGCCTTCCCGGTCGAGATTGCCGGTCAATACATTGAGCACGTCGACCAGCCAGCTGCACAGGGTGCCGTATTGCTGGGTGCAAGTGCCGATGCGCCCGTACACCGCCGCCCGCGGCGCGGCGGCCAGCTCGCGTGCCAGCCGGCGGATGGTGGCCGCCTCAAAGCCGCAGCGCGCCGCCACGTGTTCCGGCGTGAACGCCCGCACCGCGTCGCGCAGCGGGTCGAGCCCGTTGACATGCTCCGCCAGCCGCCCCGGGCGCACCAGTTGTTCATCGAACAGTGCATGCACCAGCCCGAGCAGCAGGAACACATCGGCACCGGGGCGGATGAAATGGTGTTCGTCGGCCGCTGCCGCCGTTTCGCTGCGGCGCGGATCGATCACCACGATGCGTCCGCCGCGCGCGCGCATCGCCTTGGCCTTGCCGCGGAAATCCGGCACCGTCCACAGGCTGCCGTTGGACACCATCGGATTGGCGCCGAGCATGAGCAGGTAATCGCAGCGCTCGATATCCGGCACCGGAATGGACAGCCAGTGGCCGAACATCAAGCCGGCCGACAGTTGCTTGGGCATCTGGTCGAGCGTCGATGCCGAAAAGATGTTGCGCGTACCGAGCGCCCTGGCCAAGCGCGGCACATAATTGATCAGGCCGATCTTGTGCACCGCCGGATTGCCGATCACTACCGCAGCGGCGTCGCTGCCGTGCTCCTGCACGATCGGCGGCAGGCGGCGCGCGATTTCGGCAAACGCCTCGTCCCAGCTGGCTTCGACGAAGCGGCCGTCGCGCTTGATGAGCGGCGTGCGCAGGCGGTCCGGGTCCTCGTGCAAGTCTTTCAGCGCCGCGCCCTTGGGGCAGATATAGCCGCGACTGAACACGTCGGCGTCGTGGCCGCGAATGCTCACGACCTTGTTGTCGCTGATCTTCAGTTCCAGGCCGCAGCAGGCTTCGCACAGCGGGCAGATACGGTAGGCGGTGGTTTCGGTATGTGGCATGCAACGTCTCCTCGGAATGTTTGTTTTATCGCTCCATGTTATCCGAAGAATGCGCGGGAACCATTACCTGGCAGGTGATGGACTTGCCGTAGGTCAGAGCCGGTGACGCTGCCCGGCGTAAGGTTTGCTGACCGCCCCCTGCAAGGAGAACGACCATGCCCACGAACCGGACTGACGACAAATGCGCGCTGCCGAGCTGCACCTGCTCCGTTCCCGCCGGCCAGCGCTATTGTTCGGAAGAATGCAAGCGCGCCCATGCGCATCCCGACGAGCAGAGCGAGCAATGCCCATGCGAGCATGCGGAATGCACCTCGGCCGGGCCGAGCGGCGGCGTGACCGTGTGAGGCAGTGCGTGAGCAGACGATGACGGAAAGCGCCGCCGGCTCGGTGAGGCATTAATCGCTACAATGACGCTGGGCCTGGCTGCAAGGCTGCGGCCCGGCAACTTGTTTCCATCCCGTCAAATCCGCTCCAGAAAAATCATGAATCAAGCCACCCTCAGGAACAACCCCGACAAGCAGCGCTACGAACTGGTCGATGCAGGCCAAGTCGTCGCTTTTGCCGAATACCGGCAGGAGGGCGGTGCCCTCGCCCTGGTCCACACCGAAGTGAGCCCCGAGCACGGCGGTAAAGGCTATGGCTCGGCCCTGGCCAAACAGGCGCTCGGCGACATCCGGGCCCAGCACAAGAAGGTGATCCCGTTGTGCGAATTCATTGCCGGCTATATCGGCAAGCACCCGGAATACAGCGATCTGGTCAAGACGGCGGAATAAGGCGCCGCGCATTCAGGGCGGACACGGGAAGAAGCGGGACCGCGCCCGCCTGCCTGGGGGGATCGTCGCCAGCCGGCTTAGCTTTCCAGTTTGGCGTCGAGCGTGATCTGCGCGTTAAGGAGCTTGGATACCGGACAGCCCGTCTTCGCCTTGTCGACCGCCGTGTCGAACGCCTGGCGGTCTGCGCCAGGAATTTTCGCAACCAGAGCCAGATGAATCGCCGTAATCGAAAATCCATCGTCTTTCTTCTCCAAAGTCACCGCTGCTTCCGTCTTCAGGCGCTCCGCCACCATGCCCGCCTCGCCCAGCTGCGCCGATAGCGCCATGGTGAAGCAGCCGGCGTGCGCTGCGGCGATCAATTCCTCCGGGTTGGTCCCCGGTTCGTCCTCGAAGCGCATGCGAAAGCCGTAAGGGGTGTCCTTGAGCACGCCGCTCTGGCTGGAGAGGCTGCCCTTGCCGTCCTTGAGGCCGCCGGTCCAGACGGCTGATGCTGTGCGTTTCATCGTGATTTCTCCTGTAAGCTGGTTAGCGCGCCTTGCGCTTCTTCCGTTTCGCCGGAGCCGGTGTCAGCGCCGCAGTCCACAACGCCGTCGCCTGCTTGACACCTTTCGCCGTCTGCCGCCGGCTCTCGGCGATTGCGTGGCCGCGCGCGCTGCCGGCCACCGCATTGGCGCTGCTGAGCCACATGCTCAGCAGCGGATTTTTCTTGGTCCAGGGATTTTTCATCTCTTTGCTCTTGAGATAGTTGGCCGCCGAATACCGGTACGCATTTCGGCATGGCCCCAGTTAGACCAAGCGCCGGCCAAACAATGCAATAGCGATACCGAAAACACGCGCATCTCTGTGGCCGATCAAATAGAGGCCATCGCCGGGGGCATCCCGCGTTCATGCATGATTGGCAATGATTAGTGGATTGTCACTACTGAAGCAAATGCAACATCCGGTAGACTGAGCCGACCCTGGCGCCGCGCGCCGCTCATTACCGACAACACGGAGACCCATGACTACCTCGCCCTATCCGCACCTGCTTGCGCCGCTCGATCTCGGTTTTACCACCCTGAAGAACCGCGTCATCATGGGATCGATGCATACCGGCCTGGAAGACCGTTTCTACAACTACCCGAAGCTGGCCGCCTACTTCCGCGAGCGCGCCAAGGGCGGCGTCGGCCTGATCGTCACCGGCGGCATCTCGCCCAACCGCCAGGGCTGGCTCTTGCCGCTCGGCGGCACAGTGAGCAATATTTTCGATACCTTCAATCATCGCCTCGTCACCGACGCGGTGCACCAGGAAGGCGGCAAGATCGTCATGCAAATCCTGCACGCGGGCCGCTACGGCTATCAGCCATTCGTGGTCTCGGCCTCGGCGGTCAAGTCGCCAATCTCCAAGTTCAAGCCGAAAGAGCTCGACGAGGGCGGCATCGAACAGACCATCAAAGACTATGCGCGCTGCGCGAAGCTGGCGAAACAGGCCGGCTACGACGGCATCGAAATCATGGGCAGCGAAGGCTACCTGCTCAACCAGTTCCTGTGCGCGCGCACCAACCAGCGCACCGACCGCTGGGGCGGCTCGATCGAGAACCGCATGCGCCTGCCGGTCGAGATCGTCAAGCGGGTGCGCGCCGAAGTCGGCACCGACTTCATCATCATGTACCGCCATTCATTGCTGGACCTGGTCGAAGGCGGCAACACCTGGGACGACGTGGTGGCGGTGGCCAAGGCGCTGGAACAGGCCGGCGTCAACATCATCAACACCGGCATCGGCTGGCATGAAGCACGCGTGCCGACCATCGTCACCTCGGTGCCGCGCGCGGCATTCCGCAGCCTGGCCGGCCGCCTGCGCCGCGAAATCGCCATTCCGGTGGTGGCATCGAACCGCATCAACATGCCGGCCGAGGCGGAAGACATCATCGCCTCCGGCGACGCCGACATGGTATCGATGGCGCGCCCCTTCCTGGCCGATCCGGAATTCGTCAACAAGGCCGCCGCCGGCCGCGCCGACGAGATCAACACCTGCATCGCCTGCAACCAGGCCTGCCTCGACCACACCTTCTCCAACAAGCGCGCTTCCTGCCTCGTCAATCCGCGCGCCGGCCACGAAACCGAGCTGGTATTCGTCAAGGCCGCGCAGCGCCGCCGCATCGCCGTGGTCGGCGCGGGACCGGCCGGCCTGTCGGCGGCGACGGTCGTCGCCGAGCGCGGTCATCGCGTCACGCTGTTCGAGGCGAGCGAGCGCATCGGCGGGCAGTTCAATTTTGCGATGCGCATACCGGGCAAGGAAGAATTCGCCGAGACGCTGCGCTATTTCAAGCGTCGCCTGGAAATCACCGGCGTCGAACTGGTACTGGGCAAGAAGGTCACGCGCGAAGAACTGCTGGAGCAAGGCTTCGACGAAGTGATCGTGGCCACCGGCATCGTGCCGCGCACGCCGAAGATCGCCGGGGTCGACCATCCGATGGTGCTGTCGTATCTCGACGTCTTGCAGCGCAATGCGCCCGTGGGAAAACGCGTGGCGGTGATCGGCGCCGGCGGCATCGGCTTCGACATCGGCGAATTCCTGCTGCACGACCCGCACGTGCCGCTGCCGGTGCCGCTCAATCACTGGCTGGGCGAATGGGGCGTGGATCTGAATGCGACCACCGGCGGCGGGCTGGTCGAGCCGACGCCGGAACAGCCGGTGCGCGAGGTCTACCTGTTGCAGCGCAAGGTCGGCAAGCTGGGCGCGGGCCTGGGCAAGACATCCGGCTGGGTGCACCGCGCCACGCTGCAGCGCAAGGGCGTCAAAATGATCGGCGGCGTGGAATACCGCAAGATCGACGATGCCGGGCTGCACATCACCGTCAACGGCGAGCCGCGCTTGCTGGAGGTCGACAACGTGGTGATCTGCGCGGGGCAGGAATCGCTGACCGAGCTGATGCCGAAGGAACAAGGCACCGGTCCGCGCTTCCACCTGATCGGCGGCGCCGCGCTGGCGGCGGAACTCGACGCCAAGCGCGCGATCCGCGAAGGCGCCGAACTGGCGGCGAAGCTGTAACGTCCGTCGGCAGCCGCGCGGGCGGCCAGAAGATTCTCGGCAGGCTAGGCGCCGGCGGCCGCCTTGCCGCCGGCATGGCGCGCTTCCCACGCCTGCAAGTCGGCGCGGTACCGCTCCATCTCCTGCGCATACCAATCGAAGATGCAGGGATCACACCCGCTGCGGCAGCACTCGTCATCGCCGGGCATTTCCGGCGGCATCGGGCGCGGATCGTTGTCAATCGGATTGTCAATCGGCATAGCAGGCATGGCAAAATAAAACGTGTTCAACACTGAATGTACGGTGGCGGATCGCTCCACCATGTTCAAGAGTACCTCAGCCGCGCAAAACACGTTTACCAGCAAAGGAAACACCGTGCCGAAGTTTGCCGCCAACCTGACGATGATGTTCAATGAAGTGCCGTTCCTGCAGCGCTTTCGCGCCGCCGCGCAAGCCGGCTTCGAGGCAGTCGAATTCCTCTTTCCCTACGACCATGCGCCGGAAGAAATCGCCGCGCAGCTGCAAGCCAACCGGCTGCAGAACGTGCTGTTCAACCTGCCGCCCGGCGACTGGGCGGCAGGCGAGCGCGGGTTGGCCTCGCTTCCGGGCCGCGAGCAGGAATTCCGCGCTGGCGTCGCCAAAGCGCTCACGTACGCACAGGCGCTCGGCACGCCGCGCCTGCATGCGATGGCGGGCCTGCTGCCGCAAGGCGCCGACGCCGCCCGGCACCGCGCCACCTTCATCGATAACCTGCGCCACGCCTGCGCCGAAGCGGCCCGTCACGGCATCACCGTGCTGATCGAGCCGATCAACCCGCGCGACATGCCTGGTTATTTCCTCAACACCCAGGCCGACGCGCATGCGATCCGAGAGGAAGTGGGCGCCACCAACCTGAAAGTGCAGATGGACTTCTACCATGTGCAGATCGTCGAGGGCGATATCGCAATGAAGGTGCGGCGCTACCTGCCGCATATCGGCCACATCCAGATCGCCGGCGTGCCCGAGCGCAACGAGCCCGACACCGGCGAAGTCAATTACCCTTATCTGTTCGGCTTGCTCGACGAACTCGGCTACGACGGCTGGCTCGGCTGCGAATATCGCCCGGCGAAGGGAACAGTGGAAGGACTGGGCTGGCTGAAAAAAGTGTGATTCTCGCCGGCACAAAAGGCCGGGCGACCGATGAAAATCGCCTTGCGCTCCAACAACGAAAGGAACCCATGAAGCACTTCCTGCTGTTCTATGATCTCGCTCCCGACTACCTGGAGCGCCGCCCGCAATTCCGCACCGAGCATCTGGCGCTGGCCTGGCAGGCGCAGCAGCGCGGCGAACTGGTGCTGGCCGGCGCGCTGGCCGATCCGGTGGATGGCGCCATGCTGCTGTTCCAGGGCGATTCGCCGGCTGCGGCCGAAGCGTTCGCCGCGGCCGACCCGTACGTCAAGCATGGCTTGGTGATGCAATGGCGCGTACGTCCCTGGAATACGGTCGTGGGAGACGGTGCAGCCAACCCGGTGCGCGTCGATTGAGTTTTTGATCCCCCTATTATCAGGAGAACGCATGCAACTGATCGGAATGCTCGATTCCCCTTATGTCCGCCGCGTCGCGGTGTCGCTGCAATTGCTCGGCATTGCGTTCGAGCACCGCTCGCTGTCGGTATTCCGCACCTTTGAACAGTTCAGGCAGATCAATCCGGTGGTCAAGGCACCGACCCTGATCTGCGACGACGGCACAGTGCTGATGGACTCCACCCTGATCCTCGATTATGCGGAAGCGCTGGCCGCGCCGCGCAAGTCGCTCATGCCGCCGGACCTGAACGAGCGCTGTCATGCGCTGCGCATCATCGGCCTGGCACTGGCCGTGTGCGAAAAGAGCGTGCAGATCGTGTACGAGCACAGCCTGCGCCCGGCCGAAAAACTGCATGAGCCATGGCTGCTCAGGGTGCAGGGCCAGCTGCGTGCCGCCTGCGGCGCGCTCGAAGAAGAACTGCGCCGGCAGCCGCTGGCCTCGGGCGAGGCCATCACCCAAGCCGGCATTACCACGGCCGTCGCCTGGCACTTCACGCAAATGACGATGCCGGAACGCATCCATGCGACCGACTATCCGGCGTTGCAGTCATTTTCCGAGCAGGCGGAGCAATTGCCCGCCTTCCGCGCCGCGCCTTACGGCGACAGCACCATGGACGGCAGCGCTGCGAACGGAAAGGGTCGCTGATCAACCGGCGCGGCAGCCCGCATTCCCGGTTTCCCGGTCATGCCATGCGGCGCCTGCGCCACTGGGTCAGCGCGCCGGGAATTTCATGTAGCTCCAGGACCTCGATGGCGGCAGGCGGCTTGCGCGCGAGCACCGGGCAACGCCCGCCGCCCCAGATCTCGACGGCTGGCGGCAACTGCGCACGCAGGTCGGTCAGAGCCTGAATCACCTGGGCCGGCCGGGCCGAGGCGGAGAACGACAAGGCGATGATGTCGGCGGCTTGCGCGGCCGCCGCCTGCGCAATTTCCGAAATGGGCGTTTGCACGCCGAGCGAGATGCAGTGCGCCCCTTCGAGGGCGAAAATCGCCTCGCACATCAGCAGGCCCAGTCCATGCGGCTCGTGCGGAATGGTGGTCAGCACGATGCGGGGACGTGCTGGCGCGCCGCTGTCGGCTGTCGGTATGGCGCCGATCGCGTTGCGCATGACCGACTGCACCGCTTCGGTGTAAAGATGCTCCTCGAAGACGGCAAGATGGCCGCTGGCCCAGCGCTCCCCGATCAGGACGGTGAGCGGAGCGAGTACGTCGATGGCGAAACGGTATATCCCCGTGCGCAACAGGCACTGCGTCAATTCGCGCTGCAGCGCCTGCATGCGGTGTTCCTTGCATAGCGCGACATAGTGCAACAAGTCTTGGCGCTCTTCCTGCATGCCGGCATGCGTGGCCTCTCCGCCCGGCTGCTGGCGCGCCATGTCGCGCAACGCCGTCATGTCGGCGGCCACCAGCTTGCCGGGCCGGTGACCATGGTCCATCAGCTTCTTGATGAGCCGTAATTTGTCGACTTGCTCGGGAGGATAGATCCGCTCGCCAGACTCGTCGCGTCCCGGCGCAGGGAAGTTGTATCGCCGCTCCCACATGCGCAATGTGTCTTTCGACAATCCCGTCTCGCGCTCGACGGCGCTAATGCTCAAATCGTTTGGCGAGGAAGTAGGCATTTCCTTAGGCTAGCAGGTGTGGACGATTACCAGGACACATTGAGACAGGACATTGCCCAAAATCATAGTCCATTTTTGTCTATGACAAAAATCTCATTTTAGTCGAACATTCTTGGCTTGCCGCTGTCTGTACCTGTTACCTGCGCACTGTGGATGAGCGCCTTTTCCAGGCAAAGGGCACCTCGCCACGGACACAGCTTTTGTAACGGCACAAGGAGGCAATCATGGCAGCAACGGTAGGCAGTCACATTCCCGAACGGCGGCACATGCCGGAACGACGGGCCACTTCGCGCGGCGCAAGCCGTCTCAATGCGGTCGACTGGATCGCAATGGTTTTGCTCTTTGTCGGCGGCATCAACTGGGGTTTGGTCGGATTGTTCGGCATCGACCTGGTGGCAATGTTGTTTGGCGAAATGAGCGCACTCTCGCGCGTCGTCTATGCACTGGTCGGCGCCAGCGCGCTCTACACGATTTACAGCGGCAACAAGTTATTCCGCTCCTGACAAACAACAACTGGCACGACCAACGCCCGGCGCATGCAGCGCCGGGCGTTTTTGTTTGCTCTCGCGCTCCGCATCGCGCACTCCTGTTTTTGTCTTAGACAAAGTGAAGTCAAGCTTGAGAGATATCAAACGAAGCCGGACGCCGGCTCCTATGCTTCTTTAGCCGGCGGCCTTTTCCATCACCTTCATCGGCTGCCATATCTGTTTCCAAGGAGACTGTCATGAAACTGATGAAATATTTCTTTGCATTGCTCACCGCCACCCTCGTTGCCGGCTGCGGCGGCAGTAACGACGAGCCCATCTCGACGGTATCGCAAGCGGGCGCCACGCCGGCAGCGGGCGCTCCCCTCACCCTCGACAAGGTGGCCGGTACCGGCGGCTTCAATGCCTTGCTGGCAGCGGCCGCCAAGGCGGACTTGGGCGGCGCGCTGGCCGATCCCAACGCCCGCTTGACGGTACTCGCCCCGACCGACGACGCATTCAACCGGTTCGCCGCGCAGCTTGGCTTTGCCAGCGCCTCGGCGATGGTGGAAGCGCTGCCTGCTGCAACCTTGAAGAGCATCCTGACCTACCATGTCCTTCCGGAGCGCAAGCAGGCATCCGACCTTCGCGCCACGCCGGTCGAGCCGACGCTGTTTGCGTTCGAAGGGAACCCGTCTGCCCTCGCATTCGACAGCAGCCAATCGGGCGTGACGATTAGCGACGCCGCGATGACCAGCGCCAAAGTAACGGCAACGGATATTGCTGCCAGCAATGGCGTCATTCATGTGATCGACAAGGTGCTGGTGCCGCCGGGCGTCTTGAACCTGGTGCAAATGGCGCAAGTCAACCCACAGCTCTCCTCGCTGGTCGATGCCGTCGTCGCCGCGGATTTGCAGGGAGTGTTGTCCGGCCCCGGCCCGTTCACGGTCTTTGCGCCAACCAATGAGGCCTTCTCCCAGGCTCCGGCCGGCCTGAGCAAGCAGCAACTGGCCACCGTCCTGACGTATCACGCGCTCGACAAGCAAGTTCTTGCGTCACAAATTCCGTTCGGCACCCCAGTCAAGACGCTTGCCTCGCAAACGATTGCCATCAATGCCGGAAATCCGCCCACGATCAGCGATACGACTGCCGCTGCGGCCCGCATTGTCGCGACCGATATCAGGGCAAGCAATGGTGTGGCGCACGTGATCGACAAGGTGCTGATCCCGGCCCTGTAATCCGCAGCCTGTGCGACGAGCTCGGCTACGACGGCGGGCTCGGCTAGCAGTACTGCCCGGCGCGGGAAGCCACGCGCCGGGCGTCTCGGTGAATGCCTTGTTTTGCCCATCTGCAGGAAAATGTATGCACCGCAGCGGGATGCGCGCCCCCTTGCGTTCTCCGGGCCGTATCGCGACAGCACCATGGCTGTCAGCGCCTGAAATACGCGTTACCAATTAGCTACATCATTCCACCATCGTCCGCCGATGCTGCCACGGACAGGGATGGCAGAGCCCGCAGAACCCGGGGCGATACGCGACGCTCAAAAATCCATGCTGAGGTGCGCCGCCAGAGCACCGCACGCAGCGTTATCATGCTATCCATACCTGCCGGGACCAGCATGAATTCCTTCAACAAGCGCACTGCCGTCCGGATCGCCATCGTCAGCATGCTGCTGGCGGCCGTGGCCAGCCCGCTGGCGTGGGTTGTCGCGCATAAAACCGCGGAGGAAGACACGGTCTCGCTGGCGATGGAAGAGTCGGGCCGGCTGCTGCACCACTTTGGCGCGATCAGACTCGGCGACGCGGATGCCGGCACGCGCGCTAGCCAGGCGGCCAATACCCTTGCTGGCGGTTTGTTCGACATTGCTGAAATCTACAACCGGCGTGGAAACAAGCTGGCGCTGGCGATGACGGGAGAAGGCCAGGCAGTCGAAGCGCAACTTCCCCAGCACACCCGCCCCAATTACAACAAGCCCTCTTATCAGAGCCTGACGCTCAACGATGGGCGCTGGGTACTGCGCGTTTTTGTGCCGCTGCAGGAAGCGGCTGGCAACGGCGAGATCACCGGATACTTCGAGGGCGTGCGGGTCATCCCGGCATGGCAGCGCAAGCAGATGCTGGCCAATGCGCTGCGCGCGGCGCTGATGGTCTGCCTCGCATCGCTGCTGTGCGGCGCGGCCATCTACCCGGTCGTGGTGCGCCTGTCAGCCGACAATGCGCGCAAGGCGCGTGAAATCCTTGACTCGCACATTGCGATGATGGAGGCGCTCGGCCGCGCGATTGCCAAGCGCGACTCCGAGACTGGCGCGCACAATTTCAGGGTTGCATGGATTGCGGCGCGCATTGCCGAACGCCTCGGTTTGCCGGAGCAGGCGATGCAATCCTTGATCGTGGGAAGCTTTCTGCATGACGTGGGCAAGATCAGCATTCCCGACGCGATTTTGCGCAAACCGGGCGGGCTCGACGCCGCCGAACTGGAGCGCATGCAGACGCACGTGACACAAGGCGAGGAAATCGTCGGCGGCATCGGCTGGCTGCAGGATGCGCGCGCCGTTGTCGCGGCTCATCACGAAAAGTGGGATGGCTCCGGCTATCCGCGCGGGCTGGCGGGCGAGGTCATACCGCTTGCCGCGCGCATCTTCGCGGTTGCCGACGTGTTCGACGCACTGTGCTCGCGGCGTCCCTACAAGGAACCGATGACGTTCGACCAGGCGATGGCGATTCTGGATAAGGGTACCGGGAGCCACTTCGACCCGGACGTCATGACCGCCTTTCGGCCGATTGCCGCCGAAGTGTTCGATCGTCTGGATCAATGCAGCGAGGAAGATGCCCGGCGCTTGCTGGAAGAGCGCATCCGCCGCTATTTCGGTTAGGGATTGTCGTCCGCAACAGACGCAGGGGAGGCAGATCCGCGCATGACGCGCCAAACTGCGGGGGAATCGGGAACGGCGAGCGCCGCTCCCGGTCATGCACTTACTTGATCTTCACTTTCGCGACCAGATCTTTCAGGGCCGGCGCTGCCTTGAAACGCACGTTCTTGGACGCCTTGATCTTGATGGTTTCGCCGGTGGCCGGGTTGCGACCGGAGCGTGCTGCGCGCTGAGCGACGGTGAACGTGCCCAGCCCAGGGAAAGCGAAGCGGCCTTCCTTCTTCAGATCCGCACCGACAAAGCCGAATACCTGCTCCACGATTTCCTTGGCTTTCACCTTGCTGACTTCGTGGTCTGCGGCGATTTTGTCGATCATTTCTGCCTTGTTCATTACATCTCCTTTAAAAAGCGTATTTGGCAACTGTTGCCAGATGCCAAGTATATAGCGTTCCGCTCACATTTCGAGCAATCAACACTTTCATTCGCGCAAAATTCCAACAAAGTCGTGCGCAAATGCCCCCGTGCTTATTGGCCGGACTGCGATTTGCTGTCAAAAAGCGCCAGCTTTCCCGAATGCGGGACGTACAATTCCGGCGATACGATGCACAACCCTGACGAGGTTTGATGATGAAAGCCATTCTCACCGGACATACCCGCGGGCTGGGCGCGGCCATCGCGGCGCAGCTTCTTTGCCGCGATATCCCCGTGCTGGGCCTGTCGCGCAGCAGAAACCACGAACTGGAAAACCGCTTCAAGACGGCGCTGCAGCAAGTCGAGCTCGACCTTGCCGATGCCGGCGCCGTTGCGCACTGGCTGGCCGGCGGCGCGTTGCGCGCCTTCGTTGCGGACTGCGACACCGTCCTGCTCATCAACAATGCCGGCACGGTGCAGCCGGTCGGCCCGCTGGCGATGCAGGATCCGGCGGCCATTGCGCGCGCCATCGCCCTGAACGTGGCCACGCCCCTGATGCTCGCCGCCGCCCTGGCGCAAGCCGCAAGCACCGCGCGCGAGCGGCGCATCCTGCATGTATCGAGCGGCGCCGGCCGCAATGCCTACCCCGGCTGGAGCGTGTATTGCGCCACCAAGGCGGCGCTGGACCAGCATGCGCGTGCGGCGGTGCTGGACAATAGCGACGGGCTGAGCATCTGCAGCCTCGCGCCGGGCGTGATCGATACCGGCATGCAAGCCGAGATCCGTGCGAGTTCGCTGGAACAATTCCCGCTGCGCGAGCGGTTCGACGCGCTCAAGCGCGACGGCGCACTCACCCGCCCGGAAGACGGCGCCGCGCGCCTGGTCGATTACCTGCTGAGCGACAGATTCGGCCGCGATCCGGCAGCCGACTTGCGCAGCTGAGAGCCCTTATGACACCCGAATACCTGGAATTGCTGGTCACGCGGGAAATGCCGTTCGGGAAGTACAAGGGTCGCCTGCTGGCCGACTTGCCCGGGCATTATCTCGGCTGGTTCGCGCGGGAAGGCTTTCCACACGGCGAGCTGGGCAAGCTGCTGGAGCTGATGTACGAGCTGGACCACAACGCGCTGCGCCACCTGCTCGATCCGCTGCGGCAGCGGTAAGGCGCCGCCCTGCCTTCACGCCCGCGCAGGCAGGCGTCGCAGGCTCAGGGCAAGCAGCAGGCAAAAGCCGACGCACACCGACAGGACGATGACGATGCCGGTCCAGCCATCGACTTCCCACAACGCGCCGCCGAGCGGCCCGATCAGGCTGCCGCCGAGGTAATAGCAGAACAGGTAGATGGCCGAGGCGAGCGAACGGTATTCCGTGGCGCGCCGGCCGACCCAGCTGCTGGCGATGGAATGCGTGCCGAAAAAGCCGAACGTAAACAACGCGAGGCCGGGGATGATCACCAGCAGGCTGTCGGCCAGCGTCAGCAGCAGGCCCGCCAACGTCGTTGCCACCGCCATCCACAGCACCTGCCGCCGCCCGAAACGGTCAGCCAGTTTCCCCATCGCCACCGAACTGAACATGCCGACCACGTACAGCGTGAAGATGAAGCTCAAGACCGTCTGGCTGAGTCCGAAGCGCGGATCGAGCAGGCGAAAACCAAGATAGTTGTAGACGCTGATGAACGCGCCCATCATCAGAAAGGCGATCATGAACAGCTTGGGCAGGCCCGCATCCTGCAAGTGCCGCACGGCGGCCGCGGCGGCGCCGGGAATGTCGATGTCGCGCGGGCGGAAGTTGCGCGAAGGCGGCAACCTGCGCCGGAATTCGAATGCCATCAGCAGCGCGGCCACGCCGATGACGGCCATTGCCGTGCGCCAGGAAAAATGGTCGGCCATGACGGACGCGGCCACCCGGCCCAGCATCCCGCCCAGCGCCGCACCCGCGATGTACTGCCCCATGGCCAAGCCGAGCGCCTTGGCCTCGATTTCCTCGGTCAGGTACGCCATGGCCACGGCAGGAAGGCCGGCTAGGGCGACGCCGAGGACGCCGCGCAGCACCAGCAGCTGCCCGAAACCGCCGACGGCGGCGCAGGCGATGGTGGTGACAGCGGACACGAACAGGGCGACGGTCATGGTCGCGGTGCGGCCCAGACGGTCGGACATGACGCTCGACAGCAGCAGGCATACCGCGAGGGCGATCGTGGAGACCGACATCGCCCAGCTGCTTTGCATCGGAGACACGTGGAATTCAGCCGTGAACAAGGGCAGCAACGGCTGCACGCAGTTCAGCATCGCAAAGGTGGCGAACCCGCCGAGAAAAACGGCGCGGTTGGCGTTCCTGAGGTGGTCCTTCATTTCTTGCGCGGCAGACAGTGCGGCCACGGCTGCGGGTGAACAGGTCGACATGGTGGGGAGGCCCGGTGAGATGCTGACCCCATGGTAGGCTTGCGCACTTATTCAGTCCAATATATCTTTAGCGATGTTTTTATATCGAAACGAGATAACAGAAAAATGGAATTGCGCCGCCTGCGCTACTTCGTCGCCGTCGCCGAGGAGCTGCATTTCAGCCGTGCCGCCGAGCGCCTGCACATCGGGCAGCCGCCCTTGAGCCAGCAGATCCAGCTGCTCGAGGAAGAGCTGGGCGTGCAACTGCTGGAGCGCACCCGGCGCTGGGTGAAACTGACGGAAGCCGGCCGCCTGTTCCTGGAAGATGCGCGACGCATCCTGGCGCTGTCGGAACAGGCGGTGGAGACGGCGCGGCGCGCCGAGCGCGGCGAAGTCGGCGAACTGCGCATCGGCTTCACCTCGTCGACGCCGCTGACGGAAGCCTTCAACAAGGCTGTCAATGCATATCGCAAGGCGTTCCCGCGCGTGACGCTGTCGCTGTCGGAAATGCCGACGCTGCGCCAGGTGGAGGCGATCCGGGAGCAGCGCATCGACCTCGGCTTTCTGCGCCCGCCGGAAGCGTCGCTGTCGCGCGAGGTGGCGCTGACGCCATTGCGGCGCGATCCGCTGATGCTGGTGGCGCCCAGCAGCCATGCGCTGATGCGGCGCGCCTCGGTCGCCATCAAGGAGCTGTCCGACCAGCCGTTCGTGATGTTTTCCGCCGACGCCGGCACCGGCGTGCAGTCGCTGGTGCTGCGCCTGTGCCGCGAGGCTGGATTCGAGCCGAAGACCGCGCTGCAGGCGCGCGAGGGATCGACCATCATCGGCCTGGTCGCGGCCGGCTGCGGCATTGCCATCCTGCCCGAGTCGTTCAATGCCATCCGCATCAAGGGCGTGGGCTACCTGCCGCTAGCGGACCGCGCCGCGAAAACGCAGCTCATGCTCGCCCGGCATACCACCCACCGCTCCGCCCTGGCCGATTCCTTCGTCGAACTCGCCCTGCGCGCGGTCGCCAAATAGCAAACACTCCAGGCCGCCGCTGCGCGGCCAGCGGCGGGCGACTGGAAAGAGTGTTAATCAGCACGTCCCCGACCGGGCGGGAACCATTTCCCCGCCGGGCCAGCTCCAAGTAACATCGCGCTCTTGAGCACGAAAGCTTACGATGGAAAAATTTCTAATTCAAAACGAGTTCGGCCAGCCGCAGGAATTGCTAGGCGAAGAAATTGTCGTGCCCGGCTTCGAAGAACTACAGTTCATCCTGCATGCATGGCTGTACGACAAGCGCGGCGGCTGGGCAGTGACGGAACGCTCTTCCGGCAAGCGAATCACCAGCGGCCCGCAGGGCACCGAGCATCTGGCCCAAGAACAGCTGGAGCGGCAACTGCGCCTGCATGGCAAGGACGCGCTGATGCGCGTGCTGGGCAAGGGACCGCTGTCGAGCTAAGCGCCTGTTTGAAAACGTCATGCACGACCAATACCACCTGCAACGCTTCGTCGACGCGCAGCAACCGGTCTATGCAACCGTCTGCGCGGAATTGCGCGCGGGCCGCAAGCGCAGCCACTGGATGTGGTTCATCTTCCCGCAGATCGCGGGCCTGGGACATAGCGCCATGGCGCAGCGCTTTGCGCTGTCGTCGCTGGAGGAAGCGCGCGCCTATCTGGCGCATCCGCTGCTCGGCGCCCGGCTGCGCGAATGCAGCGGCATCGTCGCGTCGCTGGAGGAGCGCTCGGCGGAGGACATCTTCGGCTATCCCGACGACCTGAAATTCCGTTCGTCGATGACGCTGTTCGCGCAGGCCGACGACGGCGCTTCCGTCTTCGATGCCTGCCTGCGCAAGTACTTCGGCGGCGAGCCGGATCGCGCCACGCTCGACCGGCTCTGATCAGCGCTGGCGATCGACGACCGCCATGGTCAGCCGCGAGATGCAGACCAGCTGGCCGGCATCGTCCACGATGCGGATCTCCCACACCTGGGTGGTGCGTCCCAAGTGAAACGGGCGAGCGGTCGCGCTCACCCATCCGGCCCGCGCGCCGCGCACATGGTTGGCGTTGATGTCGAGGCCGACGCAATACGACCGCTCTTCATCCACGCACAGATTGGCGGCGCAACTGCCCACCGTTTCCGCCAGCAGGACCGACGCGCCGCCATGCAGGATGCCGAACGGCTGCACGGTGCGCGCGTCGACCGGCATGCGCGCCGACAGCCAGTCGTCGCCGATGCCGGTGAATTCGATGCCGAGCCGCTCGGCGGCGGTATTCCTGTTCCAGTTCTGCAGGTCTTCCAGGCTTTTTTCTTTTTTCCAGATTGGCATAAGGTTTGATGTGAATCGAGCAGGCAGGATCGCCTTTTTGTTGTAGCGACAATTTTACGGCGTTACTCCAAATCATGCCGTGGGACAAAGCGATGCGCGGCTTTTTTCATGCCCGCACCGTTAGCGAGACAAGAAGCACAAGCCGCCTCCTGGCCAGTTGCCGCCACTGATGATGCCTTGATGCACTTCGATCACTCGCCGGACGTTTCCGGTATCAGCGACGCAGGTGCATTTGCCAGATCAACTGGAAAGCCGCGTAAATTTCACTCCCCATCTCTCATGGACTTTCTTCTTGAAAATCCAACCGATTTTGGTGCCCCGGCGGCCTTCAACGATGATATCTTTAGCCGGTGTTAACTGAATAAAAACGTTAACGACTGTGCACTGGAGCACACATTCTCTCCTCCACCCTCAAGTTTCCGTTCCAAGTGCCACTTACCTTCACTGCAATTCAATGCAACTTCCATAGGCAGCTTGACACTCATTGGCTCCATCGTCCGGTCGATATCTTCTCCGACAGCATCAACTGTAATGATGTCTCCTTGCTCATGTTGCCGTACCAAGACTCGCTCTGGATGGACGATTTGATTCATTCCAACTATTAAGGCGAACCTGTCAAATCGAGATATTGGATTTGCGGCGCGATATTCGGCGTCAACTCTGGCGTCACCACCTTCTCTTCATAATGTATCCATTCTCCGTAAAATTCATACTGCCCTGAGAGATTAGGGCAGCTACTGGCCCTCTGATTTAATTCCTCAACGACAGCATTTTGCGATAATGCCAAGAAAGTAATCACCACAATCAGCGATTTAATTTGCGGCATCACACATTCTCAGAATGTCAACCATGAAATATGAACCTGAATTAAATCGGCAAATATTTCGAGTCACGATTCTTCTTTTTATTTATTGATACGCTTATTCTAATTTCCAAACAACAGGCACTCTTACCCAAGCCTTGACGACGCTACCGTCTTTGCTGGCCGGATGAAATTTACAGGACCACATGGCTGCTTGAGCGGCATTATCTAGCTTTGCGTACCCACTTGAGTTCAGAACAATTGCGCTTGCGACCTGCCCATCTGTGTCAATCAAGAGCGCCAGTAACGTAGCACCTTGTTCACCCTTTCGCCGGGATGGGGCAGGATAATCTGGCATGTCGCAAGGTTTCAAATAGGCGGCCGATTCGTTGCCCGCTTTGGACGTATTCGGCAGAGGCGCATTCTTCCTATCCGCTTCATATGTGGCCAATTCTTTTCTGATCAGATCAAGCTCCATCCTACGATGTTCAATTTGAGCCAATGCAGAGTTGTACAAAGGGCGCAATTCCTCGCTCTTCGCACGATCCGCAGTATTCTTAAATGTCGCGAGCGTTTCTTGCTTGTTCTCACTACATTCGTACGCGATGACAAGCGCCGATATGGCGTCTCTCCGTTTTCCTTGGTTCGCAAGTGAGAGCGCCAGTGCTGTCCATGTTGTCGACGTCAGTGGAACAAGCCGCAGCGATGACTTGAAGATAGTTTCTGCTTCCTTATTGCGCCCAGCGAAAAGCAAAGATTTGCCGAGCAAATACAACATCTCTTCGGATTGCGGCGCGAGGTTTGTCGCCTCGGTGAGAGGAGGAATCGCTCCGGCAAAATCTTCCTCTTCCATTTTGCGAATTCCGTCTGCTATCAAATGGTGGGAGCTTGAAGGTGGGCGCGACATCCCATATCTCACCAATGCGACCGGCGGTTTCATAATGCGCATCATTGCTTGATATACCAGCTTGGCATTGAACGGATTACCGGCGGACAGAACTACGCTGATCTCGTCATCGGTGGGCTTTTCAAACTGATCCAGAATATCCTGCGCAACATGCGCGAAACATAATTGGCATGCAAAAGATGTTGCGCAGGCGGCCTTGAGTCGTCTCAGATTTTTTCGATTCATTCAATAAGACTCAATAAAGCAATCACTTGCCTGGAATGTCTGATGCTCAGTACGCAGCGAGTTTGACCCTGGTGTCTTTTCCCTTACGTCGCTCTATGAAAAAAGGGTACGTCCCAAACGTACCCTTTTTCATTGCATTCGCCGATTACGGCAGATAGCTCAGCGTTTCCGGCAGCGGCGGATTGACCGGCACTTCGAAGAAGGGACCGGCGCCGTCCGGATCGATTACCGTGGCACCATGGGTCGCGAAGAACACCGCCATCTGCTGCTGCGCGCCCACCGCATACGGCGCTGCCGCGGCGATGCCGATGTTGGTCAGGAAGGTGTGCGGATTCTTCGGCACGCCCGGATTGGCGGCATGGGCCAGGTCGTTGCGGAACAGCGTGGCATTGCCAGCCAGCCCGCCTGCGCGCAGGATCGCCGTGGTGGTCGGATTAGGCACGGTGCCGTCGCCCTTGGCGAACTGGAACAGCACCGGCTTGGCCGCGCTGCCCGGCAGCGGCTGCAGGCGGATGAATGGCGCGTATGCTACCGGGTTGCCGGCCTGCTGCACCCACTCATTGCGATCCAGTAACTGCGCAATCGCCATTGCACCAGGCACGTTGTTGACGACCGGCGCCTGGTCGCGCAACGGGATGTTTTCATTGAAGGCGATGCCGCTTGCGTCGTTGACGTTGATCAGCGACGGCACGCGCGTGGCCAACGCAAAGCCGGTCAGCGGGCGGAATGCGCCCAGCCGCGCCACTTCGGCAATCGAGCCGCCCGCCACGTTCGGCACGCCGGCCTTGATGTTGGGCTCGACGCCGAGCAGGATGGTGCCGTAGATGCCGCCGAACGACTGCCCCGCATAGTAGATGCGCTGCGCATTGAGGTCGGCCGTGCCGTCGCCGTCGAGGTCCATGCCGGTTTCGACTTCGCGCACGAGTTGCATCAGGTCGATCACAGTCTGGCGCAGGCCGTCGCGGTTGCTGATGATGGTGCGCGGCGGCGCGGCGTTGACGCCTTCGGTCGAATCGATGGTGCCGTTGCCATCCTGGTCGATGCCGCGCCCGCCGGCGCTGATCGTGACCGGCTCGCCGGCGGTGCGTTGCACGGTAAGCGTGCCGAGCGCGCCGCCGCCATGGCCGACGACGTTGATCGACAGCGTGGCGATGCCGCGCGAGGCGAGCACCGAAGCCACCGCCCATGGTGCGCCGTACATGCTGTCGGTGAAGCCGTGGCCGAAGATCGCCACCGGCCAGCCGCCGGCCGGCTTAGTTCCGGCGGGCACGAACAGCTGGAACATCAATGCGTTGCTGCCCTGCGGCTGCGGCTGGCCGGTCAGGGTGCCGGTGGCGGGGATGAATTTGCCTGCCGTCTGGTAATCGGGCGAGTTGAACCTGCCGTAGGCGATCTGCCCGACCGCGCCCGGGACAACGTGCAGCGCCGCCAGCGGCAATGCCGACGGCGTGAAGGCGGGCGCGCTGCCGGTCTGGCGGTTGAACTGGATGCCGGTGAGGCCGGCCAGCGGGAACACGGCGCGCACCGTATTGCCGGCACTGCTGCCGACCATGAAGCTGGCCGGCGCCGGCGTGCTCTGCTTGATGCGGCGCATGATCTTATACAGGTCGGCGCTGATGCTCTGGGTGGTAAACAGGCTGGCCGCCACCAGCTTGTGCTTACCGAAATGGCGCTGCCGCGCCGCGTCGCGCAACTCGCGCAGGTACTCGCTGCTGTCACGGACCTGCCCGGCGCCGAACATGTCGCCCAAGCCATCCGACTTGAGCGGCTTGCCGCTCGCATCGCGCACGCCGTCGGTGATGACCAGCAAATAGCGCGAATGCTCGTTGAGCAAGGCATCCGACTCGACGGCCAGCGTCCTGGTTTCCGGGTCCCACAACACTTGATTGATGCCGACTTTCTGCCCGGCGCCCGCCATGGTCAGGGTATCGCCCAGGTTCAGCAGGAAGACCGTGTCGCTGTTGACGCTGCTTACGTCGATATCACCGGTAAACGGAATCGTGATGCGCGGCTGGGTGGAAAAGCCGTCGAGCGTGTTGATGACGTCAATATCGGCGCAGTCGCTGGGGCGCACCGCGCAATTCGGCTTGGGCAGGTTGACGCGGCGGTACGTGTTTTGCGACCAGTCCGCCACCGTGAAGCGGTTCGATGGAAAGGGGCCGGCGGCCGGGTCGGACAGGTCGAACTTCACGCTGACGCCATCGGCCAGCGCCGCCAGCGGCAGGCACGACAATACCAGGGCAGCCGCCAGCCGGCGGCCAGATGAACGGTACATGCTTGTCTCCTCTTTTTGGATTGTTCTGGGTGCGGGGATTAAGCCGGCTGGAATGGAAGGCAGTTGCAGGCTTAACTCTTGTCACAGTAGCGAGGTCTCAAGCAGGAAATCTTGTTGGTTATCAAGTTTGTGCTTGTGACATCGTCACTGGCGCTGCAAGGTCAAGCCCGGCTTGTCGCGGCCGGAAAGAGGAGACAGGGCGCGGCGCTCAGCTAGCGCGGTCGATTTGCGCGAGCGCATCGCGAATGGCGCGCGCATCGCCCGGACGCACCAGACGGGCGACTTCCTTGCCGTTGTCGAGGAAGATCAGCGTCGGCCACAGCTTGACCCGGTACGAGCGCCCGAGCGGCCGGCCTCTGCCGTCCTCGACCTTGATGTGCCGCACCTGCGGATGGGCGGCGAAGGCGTCCGCCAGCAGGGGTTGCGCGGCCCGGCAGAAGCCGCACCAGGGCGCGCCGAATTCGAGCACGGCCGGGCCGTCGAGCGAATCGATTTGCGCACGCTCCGGTTCGGTCGCGGCATAGACGTCGTTCATCGCCATGTTGGCCCCTCGCTGTCACGGAAAATTCTGTCGCCTTTTAGCTTAGCAGCTCTGTCCGGCCGGCGCTTGCTGCGGGCGGAAAGCCAGCTGCTGCGCCACGAAGCCGTTGAACGCCTGGAGCAGGGGCCGGTATTTCGCCTCATCCTGTTCGAGGTGCATCAGCGCGTAACAGGCCGCTTCCAGCGTGGACAACTGGTGCGCGCCATGGGCCTTGCGGATCAGGTATTGCGAAGCGGGCGGCTCCCGCAGGGCCAGGCGCGGCAACGCTTGCAGCAGAGGGTTGGCATAGAGCATTTTCCGGCTCTTGCGCCAGGTGCCATCCAGCACCACGAGCCGCAGCCGGCCGGGGTCGTCCAGCGGCACACCGGCCAGCGGCGGTACTGGCGCGGTGCCCGCCGGCGTGTCGGGATACAGCAGGATGGCATGCCGGGGCGGCGCCTGCGATTTGCTGGCTTGCGTGCATGGCGCGAATGGCTCGTGCAGAAGCGCCGACAACTCCTGTTCGGCGAACGCTTCGCCGACGGCCAGCCGGCTGTGCGGCAGGCACAGGTGCAGCAGCCGCGCGCTGCCCTTGGCGTGGCCGACTTCCAGCGGATGCTGCAACACGAGCACCTCGACCGCATGTGCGACCGGTATCACCCACTGGCAGATGCAGGCCGACTGCGCGCGCTGGCAGCGGGCGCAGACAGGGCGGCGTGCGGAAGAACTCGAGGTCATCGGTGCCGGTTCAGGATGACAAGCGCGATTCCGCCAAGAATCGCCACCGCGGCCAGCACGATGCGCAGCGTGACAGGTTCGCCGAGGAACAAGATGCCGCCCAGGGCGGCAATGACCGGAACGCTGAGCTGCAAGGTCGATGCCGTCGTCGCCCTCAGCGCCGGCAGCACCGTGTACCACAACGCATAACCGATGCCCGAAGTGAGGGCTCCGGAGGCGACCGCATAGCCGACGCCTGCCGCATCAAGCCGGGCGCTGCCTGCCATGATGAGGCTGAGCATGGCGGCAAACAGCGTGGCGCGGCAAAAATTGCCGGCCGTAACAGCGGTCGGATCGCCCGCCCCTTTGCCGCGCAGCGAATAGATGCCCCACGCGGCGCCGGCAGCCAGCATCAGGACGGCGCCCTGCAGCGGCGGCGCCGACAGCCCCGGCAGCAAGAGGCCGGCCAATCCCCCCAGCGCCAGCAGCAGCCCCAGCAGTTGCATGGCGCGCAGGCGCTCGCCGCTCCAGATGCCATAGCCGACCATGGTGGCCTGGACCGCGCCGAACAGCAGCAGCGCGCCGGTGCCGGCGGGCAGGCTGGTGTAGGCATAGGAAAAGCCGCCGGCATACGCAAACAGCGCGAATGCCGACAGCCAGCTGCCGCGCCCGTCCAGGCGCGCGCCGCGCTGGCGCACCAGTAGCCAGAGCACGAGCGCGCCGGATGCAATGCGGATCGTGGTGAAGCTGGCCGCATCGATGCCGGTGTGCTTGAGCGCGGCGCGGCACAGCAAGGAGTTGCCGGCGAACGCGATCATCGTAACCGCGACCAGCGCGGCCAGGGCAAGCGGCCGCCTCACAGCGGAGCTGTCCATTGCGGATTCCATACCACCTCCCATAAATGCCCGTCTGGGTCCTGGAAGTATCCGGCATAGCCGCCCCAGAACGTGTCGTGCGCCGGCTTGATGATGGCGGCACCGGCGCGCTGCGCCTGCTGCATCACGCTGTCGACTTCGTCCCTGGACGCTACGTTGTGGCCCAGGGTCATGTCGGTGGCGCCGGGCGGCGACTGCGCTAGGTCCGTGTCGTGCGCAATGCTGTCGCGCGGCCAGAGCGCGAGCTTCAAGCCAGCCTGCAAATCGAAAAAGGCAACGGCGCCATGGGCGAATTGCTGGCCGACGATGCCTTGCGTGGCCAGGCCTAAGCCGTCGCGATAGAAGCGCAGCGCGCGTTCGAGGTCGTCGACGCCGAGGGTAATGACGGTAATGCGCGGTTTCATCTGGATGGACTCCATCGGTACGTCGCCAGCGGCGAGGACGCGGCCGGCAACTGCCAGCGCATCCGGGACAAGCCGGGCGTGGGTCACATCGTACACCGGGAGCGTGGGAAGTACGAAAAGCGCGTAAAGGGTTGGCGCGCGGCCCGGCCGCCCCGGCGGCGATTGATGACGGCGGGATGGAAGGCGTGACGCCGGGGCCAGCGCCCTTACTGCTTGGTGGCGGCGATGACTTGAAAATTTCCGAAGAAATACGTGGTGCGTTCGCAGCGCCAGTTGCCGGTGTTTTCCAGGTGACGAACGGGGTCGTGGCTATCCCACAGCGCCAGGCCCAGCGGCTCGAACACCTTGAAGTAGGCCCAGCTCAGGGTGCGCAACAGGCGCACGCTGGGGCGGTGGAATTCGGCGACGAAGAGTTTGCCGCCCGGTTCGAGCAGGCGCCCCGCCTCGTTGAGCGTCTGCCCTTTCAGATGGTGCGGCAGTTCGTGCAGCAGAAAGAAAATGACGTTGGCGGCGGCGATGCCATCTTCCTGCTGCATGCAGGTAGCGTTTTCCTCGACATATTCCACCTGGTCGGCAAAGGCGGCGAGCTTGCCCCTGGCATGATCGAGCTCGTTGGCAATGAGGTCGGCGACGATGACGCGCTCGGCACCGCTTTGCAGCGCCGCCTTCACGATGCGCGGCATGACGTTGCCGAAGGCGCAGGACGTGATCAGCAGCTTCTTGTTCGTCAAGTCCATCTGCCGGATGTCGGCAACGATCTTCGAGACAAGACGGCGGTACTGGAACAGCAGGATGGCCGAGATAACCGGCTGGAAGTCGACAGCCCTGATGAGCCGCATGTTCGAATAGACCGGGTAGACATGCGCGCTTGCGGTTTTCCCTGCGGACGTCATGGCGCGCACCATCAGCGCGCCGCGGGTCACGACAAAGAAAAACAGGGCGGTCAGGGCCAATAGGGCGAACACGCCGACCGCTGCGTTCGTCATCCACGCATTCATTACATTTCCTCGACAGAAAAGGCCAATGCCCTTCGGGTTGAGGGCCGGTTGATGTTTATGGGGAGTAAAAGCAATGCCATACAGCTATTGTTACACGGGGCGTGGAGTGACCGGGCAAAGAAAAAGCCGTGTGCGTGCACACGGCTTTGCTTGACCGGCTTGCCGCAGGAGCGCATTGCACGCTCCCGCGACGGCCGTTCAGTCCGGCAGAGCCGGATAGTCGATGTAGCCGTGCGGGCCGACTCCGCCATACAGCGGCGCGTCCTCGAACAGCGGGTTGAGCGGCGCATTCTCGCGGAAGCGGCGCACCAGGTCGGGGTTGCTGATGAACGGGCGGCCGAAGGACACCAGGTCGGCGCGGCCGCTGGTGATGGCCTCGATCGCCATTTCCTTGGTGTAGCCATTGTTGACCATCCAGATGCCGGAGTACAGGCGATGCAGCGCTTCGTAATCGAACGGCGCATTGTCGCGCGGACCGCCCGTGTGGCCTTCCACCACGTGGATGAAGACCGGGTGCAGCTTTTCGAGCTCGCGCACGACATACTCGAACAGCGGCTGCGGCGCGCTCTCGGACGAATCGTTGACTGGAGACACGGGCGAAATGCGGACGCCGGTGCGCTCGGCGCCGATTTCGCCGACCACGGCCTGCATCACTTCGAGCAGGAAGCGGGCGCGGTTCTCGATGCTGCCGCCGTAGCGGTCGACGCGCTTGTTCGAGCCGTCGCGCAGGAAGGCGTCGATCAGGTAGCCGTGGGCGCCGTGGATTTCGACGCCGTCGAAACCGGCCTTGATGGCATTGGCGGCGGCGGTGCGGAAGTCATCGACCACGCCGGCGATCTCGTCGGTTTCGAGCGCGCGCGGCACGGACGTATCGGCATAGCCGATGCCGGGGATATAGGTCTTGGCGTTGGCGGCGATGGCCGACGGCGCCACCGGCGCCTGTTCGTTCGGCTGGAACGCCACATGCGACATGCGGCCGGTATGCCACAGCTGCACGAAAATGCGGCCGCCGCGGCGGTGCACTTCGTCGGTCACTTTCTTCCATTCCGCGATCTGCTCGGGCGTATGCAGGCCCGGCGTGCTGGCGTAGCCTTGCGCGGTGTCGGACACCTGGGTCGCTTCGGCGATGATCAGCCCGACGGATGCGCGCTGCGCGTAATACTCGATGGTCATTTCGGCCGGCACGTTGCCCTTGTCGGCGCGATTGCGCGTCATCGGGGCCATGACGATGCGGTTCTTCAGTTCCAGCGGGCCCAATTTGATCGGCTGGAACAAGGCGTCTGCGAGGAATGGTTCCGTTTGTTTGCTCATGTTGTTGTCTGACTCACGGTTGAAGTGAAGGAAAAGGCCGGCAGTCACGCCGGGCGAAGGAATTGGTTCAGCATGAGGCCGACGCTGTCGCGCAGGGACGACACCGACTGCTCGATCTTCATGCGCAGCAGCGCGCCTTCCCAGACGTCCCACATGAGGGCGGCCAGCGCGGCGGCATCCATGTCGCTGCGCACTTCCCCTGCCGCCTGCGCGGCGCGCATGAGGTTGGCCAGGTTGGCGCGCCAGCCTTCCATAGCTGCGGCAAGGCGGCGGCGGCACAGGTCGCTGGACTCGGCCATCTCGGCGGCGAAGTTTCCGATCAGGCACCCCTTCCAGCAGGTGGCGCGCTCATGATGGGCGATCATCTGTTCGAAGGCATGGGAAATCGCCGCCAGCGGCTGCGGCGGCGCCGCGCTCATCATGAGCTCCCAGGTTTGCTGCAGCTGCTCGGCGTACTGGTCGATGATGGCGGCGGCGAACGCTTCCTTGCTGTCGAAATGGTTATAGAACGATCCTTTCGGCACGCCCGCCAAATCGGTGATTTGCTGGATGCCCGTGGCGTTATAGCCATGCAGCGAAAACAGCTCGCGACCGGCGGCGATGAGCTGGGTGGGGATCGTGGTTTTTCCAGAAATACGTGCCATGGAAAAATTATATGACCAGTCGTCTTAAAATGCAAATACTCAGTTGCCTCCCCTAACGGCAAGCCATCGATGAGCGGCATGGCTTCCATCCGACGGGGAGCCTGCTATGATTCAATGCTTGCCATATGGCAAATACAAGGCAACTCATTCTCACCCTGCATCGCCCCAGCCGAAGGCGACGCACGCAACTGTCATATCGAGGGCAACATGAATCTGGAAGATGCATTGGCAAAAGAAGGAGAAGTCAGGCCGAAACTCCTCGCTGCAATCGCTGGCCAATATCAACTCGACGTCAAGGGCGTCGCCAGGATCGACGCTTGCGTTCTTGGCAACTGGCTGCACGGCGAGGCGGAAAGCAAGTTCCCTCTGGTGAAGAGCTATACGCCATGCGTCGAAGCGCACGACGCCTTTCATGCGGAACTGGAAAAGGTCGTACGGCAAATAAACCTTGGCGAGTATGAACAGGCAAAAGCAATGCTCGGCAACGGCACGCCTTGCACCAAGGCATTCGTCGCAATGGTGGCGGCGACAAGGCAATTCAAAAAGGACGCGCGGCTGTAAGTTGCCGCCCTGCCCTGCGCGCGGTGTGCATTCGCCCTTGATTCGCCTCGCGTGCGCCGCAGGCGGCGGGTACAATCCTGCACGCCGCGCTGCGCGGCGCTTACCTCACGAAATTCACCATGGCCCGCCTGACACTTGAATTCCCCGAAGACCAGTACCTCTATTCCACTCAACTCACCGTGCGCGTGACCGATATCAACGGCGCGAACCACCTTGGCAACGATTCGATGATTTCGATGATTTCGGAAGCGCGGGCGCGATTCCTGTTCGAGTTCGGCATCGAGGAAACGCAGGGCGACGGCACCGGCATCATCGTCACCGACCTGGCCACCACCTACAAGACCGAGGCGCATGCGCGCGACCAGTTGCTGTTCGAAGTCGGCGTCATGGACTTCAACAAGTACGGCGGCGACATCACCTTCCGCATCACCCGCCCGCGCGACGGCGCACTCGTGGCGATGGCGAAGTCCGGCTTTGTCTTCTTCAACTACCGCAGCAAGAAAGTCGTGCCGATGCCGGAACTCTTCCATCGCAAGTTCGCAAAAGTGAACTGGATCGACAACAAGAGTAACTAGCGCTGCCCGTTTCATCCAGCCTTGGTTTGGCCGGAAGCGCGCGAACAACGGAGCGACTCCATGCCCCAATACGACAAGTCCTTAGTCTGGTTTCGCCGCGATCTGCGCGTGCTCGACCATGCGGCCCTGTATCAAGCGCTGGCAGGTAGCCGCCAGGTCTTCTGTGTCTTTGTTTTTGACAAGGACATTCTCAATCTTCTGCCGCGCCAGGACCGGCGTGTCGAATTCATTCACGCATGCGCCACAGAGCTCGATGTCGAGTTAAGAAAATTCGGCGGCGGGCTCATCGTCCGCCACGCCTCGGCGGCACAGGAAATTCCCGCACTGGCTGCGGCTCTTGGAGTAAACGCTGTCTTCGCGAATCGCGATTACGAGCCGCAAGCCATCGAACGCGACTTAGCCGTCGCCACGCGCCTGAAGGCCGATGGCAGAGCGTTCGTCGACTTCAAAGACCAAGTCATTTTCGAGAAAGATGAAGTCACATCCCAGTCCGGCAAGCCATACTCGGTTTTCACGCCGTATAAAAACGCCTGGCTAAAGAAACTGGCGCTGTTGGCGGACAGTGGCAGTGACAGCCCGCTCCATTCCTATTTCATTGACTCATTTGGCGCACGCCTCGCCCCTTGCGGAGCAGCGGCCATGCCGTCGCTATCCGAGCTTGGCTTTGAAAAAACGAATCTGGAAAGCCTGCACATCCCCACCGGGATATCCGGAGCACGGAAATTGCTGGATGACTTCCTGTCCCGTATCGACGCTTACGATGTCACGCGCGACTATCCCTCATTGAAAGGGCCTTCCTATCTGTCGACGCATCTGCGCTTTGGGACGATATCGATTCGCTATCTCGTCAAATTTGCGTATGACATCGTGCGCATGAAAAATAGTCCTGGCGCTTCCGTTTGGCTGTCTGAATTGATTTGGCGGGATTTCTATTTCATGATCCTGCACGCCCATCCCTATGTGGCCGAGCGTGCCTTCAAACCGGCCTATGACCAGATTTGCTGGGAATCCGGTGCGGCAGCAGAAAAACTGTTTGCAGCCTGGTGCGAGGGAAAGACCGGCTACCCTCTGGTCGATGCCGCGATGGCACAGCTGAACACGACGGGATACATGCACAACCGTTTGCGCATGATCGCCGCATGCTTCCTGATCAAAGACTTGGGGATCGACTGGCGCTGGGGCGAGCGTTATTTTTCCGAGAAGCTGAACGACTTTGACATGGCAGCCAATAACGGCGGATGGCAATGGGCCGCCTCATCCGGTTGCGACGCGCAGCCCTACTTCCGCATTTTCAATCCGGTAACGCAGTCAATAAAATTTGACCCGGAAGGCAAATTCATCAGACGCTACCTGCCCCAACTCGGCAAGCTATCCAATAAGACGATTCATGCGCCATGGCTTGCCCCGTCTTCGGAATTGCGCGCAGCAGGCATTGAACTGGGAAACGACTACCCCGCGCCGCTCGTGCTGCATGAGGCAGCGCGCGAGCGCACGTTGGCGCGATATGCTGTCGTCAAGGCAGCAAGCTAGAGGGACTGAGCTGGAGAGTACGGCGCGCCGTGGCGGGCCGTACTTCCGGGCTATGGCAAGCAGAGCTCTTGCCAGAAGGAAGCGTCGCGTCGCGGCGCGTGTTTACGCCTGCTTGCGCCTGCGCACCGCGCCCAGGCCAGCAAGGCCGAGGCCCATCAACGCCAGCGTGCCGGGCAGCGGCACGCTGCCCGACGGCGGCAATACGGCACCGAAACCGTCCAGATAGGCATAGCCGGTATGACCGGTCCACTCGCAATCCGCTGCCAGCAGCGACAGCGTGAAGTCATGGCCGGAGAGCGCGGAATCGATGTTCAGCTGCTCGATCTGCCATTGAGGTGTATAGAAAAATTCACCAAATGACGAGAACCGGGTATCCACGCCGCCGCCGGTCCCGCCGGCATCATAGCTTCGGCTGATAAGCACGTTTCCAGTGGTATCGTCGCGCAGCACGACCTTGAACAGCGCCGATTCGCTTTCAGCATGGCCGCCATTTTCAAGCACGGCCTTCCAGGCGAAAAAGATGCTGCTATCGGTGTAGTTCTGTACATGCTGGCTGATGGCGGATGCATACCCGCCAGAATAAGTGTCTTCGATGCGATACGAATAATTGCCGCTGTAGACCGTGCTGCCCAGGCGCGTGCCGAGAATCGGGTCGAGGCTGCCGGCGCCGATCACCGCCGAGCGGGATGATGCCCCCGCGTACAGCGAGCCGCCGGGAAGCACATTTTCCGGGCTGAGCGATCCGTTATCTATGTAGCCGCGATCGCCACCGCCGGTCACCCAGCCATTCGTATTGCCGTCTTCGAAACCGCCGTTGATGAACGGCGCAGCCAAGGCACTGCCAGACAGACCCAGCGCGAACGCGCCCAGTCCCAGTAATGTGGTGATCTTCATTTTTCCTCGTTGTGTATTCTTTTGATGTTGGCAATCGCAGATTTTCACTGCATTGCTTTTAAAGCATTTTGAATGCCAGCACCTTTCATTTTTTATAACTTATTGAATACAAACAATTTCCTGGAAAATATCCGAAGGCAGGCGGCAAGCACTGTAAAAATTTCCGACACGCTACAGAATGCCTAAGCCGCCTTTCCACTCGTCACGAGCCAAATATCTCCGCAAACTTTAGGCGGTCGGTCGTCGCCCGTCGCGCATCGTCGATGCTTACCTTCTTGGCGCGCATCAGCGCCTGCAGCTCGTCGTTCATGGTGTGGCAGCCGGACGCCGCATCCTTGCCCAGCTTTTCCAGCAAAGGCCGGATGGCGCCGACGTTGCGCGTCTCGATCAGGCGCGCCACCTCAGGATTGACGGTCAGGCATTCGCTCGCCAGGTGGTAGGCGTTATCCTTTTGCGAAGGAAGCAGCGCCTGGCAGATCACGCCGCGCAGGCAGTTCGACAATGCCTGCGCCTGCGCGTCCGAATTGCCCAGCAGGCGCAGCAGCTTTTGCAAGCCGAGCTCGGTGGAGCGCGCATGCAGCGTGGCGAACACCAGCGGCCCGGATTCGGCCAGCGCCAGCGTTTCCTGCGCCGTTTCGGCGTCGCGGATCTCGCCGATCAGGATCACGTCGGGCCGCTCGCGCAAGGCATCGAGCGCGCCCAGGTAATAGCTTTCCACATCGCCGTCGATGCCGACCTCGCGCTGCGTGATGATGCATTTGCGCTGCGGGATGAGCGTTTCGACCGGATCTTCGATGGTGATGATGTGGCCGGAGCGGTTCTTGTTGATCTGGTCCAGCAGCGACGCGATGGTGGTCGACTTGCCTTGGCAGGTGTCGCCGATCAGCAGCACCAGGCCGTTGTCGAGCCGGGCGAAATCCTGTGCGCAGGGGCGCAGGCCGATCCGGTCGAGCGCGATCGGCTCGGTGGGGAAGCGGCGGATCACGCAGCCGAGGCGCTTGTTGCCCTGGAATGAAAAACAGTTGGCGCGGATGCGCGCGCTATGCAAGTCCTTGGAGCGGTCGAATGCGCGGTCGCGGATTTTGTCGGACCAGTCGGGCTCGATCACATCGAAAAATTCTTCCAGCTCTTCGCGCGTGATCGGCGTGTCCGACACTGCCACCAGGCGCTTTGGCTGGCGCAGCATGATCGGGCTGTTCTGGTGGATGATAATGTCGGAAAAGACGGTGCTGGAATTGAGCAGGTGAACGATTTGCTCGATCAGCGTGCCGGTAACCGGCAGGCCGCCGGCCTCGACGAAGGTGAGCGTTTCGATCTGGGAGTATTTTTCGTATTCCATGCGATGGCCCCTTGCGCCGTGACAGGATTGTTTCAAAAATGTATTCCAACAATGTTACCGGAAAGCAACAGTAATCCAACGTATAAACTGAGCCGTTATTTCCGCGTAATTGTTGCTTTCTTCCTCGTCATGACGCTGCCAAGGCACGCAACGATTTTCCCGATGGGAAGTCCAAAGCGACTCAGCAATTTGTTCCACATGAATACGACATGACAAAATTTCATCACTGGCTACTCGCGGGCGCGCTCTTGTTCAGTTCCTTTCGCACCATGGCAATGACTGCCGAAGACGACGATATCGCAGTCGATGTGAGGAAAAGCAACGGGATCGTGATGGTCGACGTGAGCATGTCGGTCAAGGCACCTCAGAAGGATGCCTGGGACGTGCTGACCGACTATGACCACATGGCGCAATTCTTCCCCAACCTGGTCTCCAGCAAAATTGTCGACAGAAGCGGCGACCGCTTGCGTATCGAACAGAAAGGGAATGTGGCGTATGGCCCGCTGACGTTTGCGTTCGAATCGGTACGCGACATCGAACTCATGCAGGAAAAGGAAATCCGTTCGCACGCCGTGGCCGGCACGTTGAAGGCGGGCGACGCCACCACCCGGCTGATGGCCGACGGCAGCGGCACGCGCATCCTCTATCACAGCGAATCGGTGCCGGCGGTCTGGGTGCCGCCCGCCATCGGCCCGCAAGTCATCGCCAGCCAGACGCGCGCGCAATTCGAGAGCTTGCGCAACGAAATCCTGAAGAGAAGGAAGGGCGACAGGCGCTCCTGAACCCGTGCGCCTACGGATACCGCACCGGCTTGCCCGGCAGGTCCGGCAAGGGGATGAACTCGGACTCCCCCGGCACCATCGTGAAGCGCTGCTGCCGCCAGTCGTCCTTGGCTTGCTCGATGCGGTCGGGCGAACTCGACACGAAATTCCAGGTGAGGTAGCGCGGGCCGTCCATCGGCTCGCCGCCCACCACGACCACGCGCGCAGCCGCCACAGCCTTCAGGGTCACGCCGGCGCCGGGATTGAGCACCAGCAGGCGGCCTGCCTCGAACACGCCGTCGGCGCCGCATTCGACCTGCCCCTGCACCACATACACTGCCTGCTCGTCATACTCGGGCGGCACTGCCACCGTGGCGCCGGGCTGCAGCGTGATGTCGGCAAACACCAGGTCCGACAGCACCGGCACCGGCGAGCGGCGCCCGAAGAAGCTGCCGGCGACGATGCGCGCAACGACACCCTCACCGGCCTCCACCGGCAGCTGCTGCGCGCCCGCATGCACGAAGCCGGGATCGGTCTCTTCCTGCGCGCGCGGCAGCGCCACCCAGCACTGCAGGCCGAACAGCGACGAATCCTGCTGCCGCCTCTGCGGCGCGGTGCGCTCCGAATGCACGATGCCGCGCCCGGCCGTCATCCAGTTCACTTCGCCGGGGCGGATCGGCTGCACGCTGCCGAGGCTGTCGCGATGCAGGATTTCGCCATCGAACAGATAGGTGAGCGTGGCCAGCCCGATGTGCGGATGCGGGCGCACGTCCAGGCCGCTGCCTGCGGTAAAGACGTGCGGTCCCATCTGGTCGAGAAACACGAAGGGGCCGACCATGCGGCGCTGCGTACTGGGCAAGGCGCGCCGCACTTCGAAGCCGTCGCCCAAGTCATGCGTGCGCGGCACGACCAGCACATCGAGCGCAGTATTGTCTGACAGGGCCATGGCAGGCTACCGCGACGCCATCGCCAGCTTCTTGGCGATCTGCGTGACGTGGCGTCCCTGGAAGCGCGCGATCGCCAGCTCGTTCTCGCTCGGCTGACGCGCGCCGTCGCCGCCTACGATAGTGGTGGCGCCGTACGGCGTGCCGCCGCTGATGGTTTCCATGTTGAGCAGGCGCTGTTCGGAATACGGTGCGCCGACGACGATCATGCCCTGGTGCAGCAGCGTGGTATGAAAACTCGTGATGGTGGTTTCCTGCCCGCCATGCTGACTGGCGGTGCTGGCAAAGACGCTGCCGACCTTGCCGATCAGGCTGCCATTCATCCACAGCGCCCCAGTCTGGTCGAGGAAATTACGCATTTGCGCCGCCATGTTGCCGAAGCGGGTGGGCGTGCCGAAGATGATGGCGTCGGCCTCCATCAGCTGTTCCGGCTTAATGAACGGCACATGGGCAAAGGCAGCGCGCGCCGCCTTCGCCCCGCTCTTTTCCAGCACCTCATCCGGCACGAGCTCCGGCACCTGGTAGAGCTGGACGTCGACATCCGTCACTTCGCTGGCGCCGGCCGCCACGGCCTCCGCCATCTTGTAGATATGCCCGTACATGCTGTAGAAAACGACTTGCACTTTGGTCGCCATATGACCTCCGTTCGACACGCGTTGTATGACATAAGTATCATCGCGCCGCAAAAGGTTCCTGCGCGCGGAAAATCCATGGCACCCCGTGCAGGCGACGGGGCGCAAGAAGCCGGAACGGGGAGCAACTAGGCGGGCAAGCCCTCTTCGCGCATGGCTTGCTTGACCTTTTCCCGGATGCCGACGCGTGCCATATATCCTGGAATGTTTTGCCACTGGCTGACGTCGATTTTGTGGAAATACGTCCAGTTCAAGACCGTGATGAGGTAGGCATCGGCGACCGTAAAGCGCTCCCCCATCATGAAGGAGCGGCCATCCAGCATCTGGTCCAGCGTTTTCAACCTGCGGTTGATGATTGCCGTCTGCACCACTCTCATGTCGGCGGTGAGCGCGGGATTAAACAGCGCGCCGATTTGCTTATGCACTTCCGTTGCCACGAAATTGAGGGTGGACATCAGCTGATAACGCTCCATCGTCCCGAAGGCCGCGGCAAGCCCGCTTGCCGGTGCTTGATCGGCAAGATACTGACAGATCACCGCCACTTCGGTGATGAGCTCGCCATTGTCCAGCACCAGCGCAGGCACGTAACCCTTTGGATTGATTTTCCAAAAGTCATCCCCGCTTTCCGTCTTCTTGTTGGGGATGTCGACTTTCACCAGCTCCAAGTTCACTCCCGCTTCCAACGCGACAATGTGCGGAGCCATGGAGCATGCGCCGGGGGAATAATACAGTTTCATCAAATGCCTTTCCGTTTCAACAAGTAATTCAAATCGTCTTATTTCTTGGCCCTATCGCGCGGTGGCCAGCCGATGCCACTGCGCCCGAGAGGGGGCAATGCATATCACGGAGTTTCGCCAGACGATCAAGGCGTCAGTGAGTCAAGGTAGCCAAGCACCTCTTCCTCACGGCCGTCGCTGACCAGCTGCGCCGGAGTCTTTCCCTCCAATGCAGGTAATGGTTCATTCATCCAGGCACTGGCAGCGTCGTCGCCCCCAACCACGCCTCGAATCCTGTGCATGATCGTGTAATAAGCTTGCGCCTTGCGCGACTGCTCCTGAAACCGCATGCGGAGCGCTTCCATTCCCTGTGGAGAAAGGCGTTCGTCGTTAGTCATGATTTATCTCGCTCAAAGCAGAATTCCGCGTCTGTATTTTTTACCATCATACCCACATTCCTGAGCCTGCTGCCGGCGGCCTCGTCCAAGTGGCCGCTTCCCGATTGAGATCAGAAAATGGATTGACATCTGCGCGAGCTCAATTGCGGCACGGATCGGCGCGGACTACCGAACCAGTTCACTGGAAAGTTTGTCAAACAACAATCGCAACTTTTTAAGTTTGGAGGTCCTATGAGTCTGCTGTGGTTTTTGTTCATCGGATTGATCGCTGGCTGGTTGGCAAGCATGATTGTTGGCGGGCCATTCGGTTTACTGGGCGATCTGATCGTCGGCGTCATTGGCTCCTACATTGGCGGTTGGCTATTTGGCCGAATGGGTTGGAGCATGGGCGGCGGCACCCTGGGCAGCATCATTACAGCAACCATCGGCGCGATCGTGCTGCTGTTGATCTTGCGGCTCTTCAATAGCGCCCGCTGGCGCAGTTGAACCTGCTCGCCATCATGAACAGCCCACATCTGCGGGCTGTTCATTTTCAGCGTCCGACAGTCCCGTCAGAACAGATGCAAACCCTTCAGCATCACAATCAGAATCAGCAGCGGCGATATGTAGCGCAACAAAAAGAACACGACGCGCGCAAGGCCTTCGTTTTGTAACTGTTCATGATTCGAGAGCACCGACCGGAACTTGTCGAAACCCCATACCCAGCCGACAAACAAGGCCACGAAAATTCCCCCGGCCGGAAGAATCACGTTCGAGGACAGAAAATCAAACAGATCGAACATGTTCAGACCGAACACTTTAAAGTCGGCCAAGGTACTGTTTGTTAACGCGCAGGTCGACCCCGTGACTGCCAACAGCACGAGGGTCAACATCACTGCCTTGGGGCGCGCCAGACGGAAGCGCTCGTGCAGGATCAGCACCGGCACTTCCATTAAGGAAAGCATCGCACCGGTAGCCGCGACGGCTGCCAGGACGAAAAATACCACCATCAGTGCCTGCCCCATCGGAATCTGGGAAAACACCGCAGGAATCGTGATGAACACCAGCGCCGGTCCGGCCGCAGGCGCGAAGTCGAAAGTAAATACCGCAGGAAAAATCGCCACGCCCGCGAGCAGCGAAACGCACAGGTCGGCACTCATGACCCGGAACGTCGTCACCGGGATGTTCTGATCGTCCCGGAAATAGCTCCCGTAGGTCATCATCGTGCCCATGCCGATCGACAGCTTGAAGAAAGCCAGTCCGAGCGCCGTCAGGACCACAGTACCGGTCACCTTGCCGAAGTCCGGGTTGAACAGGAAGGCCAATCCATCTGCCGCCTTATCCAGCGACAGGCTGACGGCGCACAGCAGCAACAGGAGCAGGAACAGCAGCGGCATCAGCTTCTTGGTCAAGGCCTCGATGCCCTTGGATACGCCCAGCAGCAGAATGCCGCCCATGCCAATGAGGACGAGCCATTGCCACAGCAAGGATTGCAGCGGATCGCTGATGAGCGCGCCGAACGCAGCTTCCGTGACCTTGCGGTCGCTGCTCAGGATGGAGCCGCCTATCGCCTTGAAGACGTAGGCAAAGACCCAGGCCACGACTTCGGAATAGAAAGACATGATCAGGAAAGATGCCACCATGCCCGCCGCGCCGATCAGCCACCATGGCTGCCTGGCCGGCGAAAGGGCGATCAATGCCGTCACTGGATTCGCCTTGACATGCCGGCCCAGCGTAATTTCCGCGATCATCACGGGCAAGCCGACCACCAGCGTCGCCAGGATATACACCATCAAAAAGCCGGCCCCGCCGTTAGCGCCCGTGAGATAGGGAAATTTCCAGATATTGCCGAGTCCAACGGCGGACCCCAGAGTCGCGGCGAGAACGCCGAAACTGGATGTGAAACCGTCGCGGCTTGGCTTGTGCGTGGATTGGCTCATGGTATGTGCAGGTAGATTCGAAAAATGGCACGCCGTCCCGGCGGTCGAGGACAGTGTCTTTAAACGGGGAACAGTAGCGGGTCGAGCAGCTTCGCGAGGATTGAGTCGTCCGAACCGGGCATCAGGCAAGTGCATGCCGCTTGCGGAACAGCAGGTGATAAAAACAGCGCGCGACTTTACCACGCACTTTCCAGAACGTAAATTGATTTGACGCATGGATAGTGAAAGCAATGACGGATGGCGCCCAGATTGTCGTGGCACCGGCGCATTTCATATCCCTAAGCGGGCGCTACTTTTCTGCCTTTCCATGCATGACCATGATGGTCTGCTGCATGATGGCACAAAGAATTTCCTTGCCATCTCTGACAGCGAAGACCTCCGCCTTGGTCACAATCAGCGTCCTGCCGGGGCGAACAACCCCGCCGCGGGCAATGAGCTTCTCGCCGTCTGCCGGTGCCACGAGGTTCATCTTGTATTCGACGGTTAATACCGAAGCTCCGGCAGGAACCATGGTCATGGCCGCATAACCGGCGGCCGAATCGGCAATCATGCCAACCACTCCTCCATGCACGAAGCCATGCTGCTGCTCGATGCCATCCCAGTGGGGCACATGAATTTCCGTGCGACCGTGTTCGACGACCGGCATCTCGGCCCGAATCAGATGCATCGCGTTTTGCCGGTCGAAACTGGTAGCGACATGCTCGGCAAAATCGGGGTTGGCAATATGGGGCATCACGCCTCTTGACTGATCCATTGGGATGACGTCAAACATTGTGCCATAGGGCATTTAACAGCTTGCACAAGGCCCTCCTTGAAGTTGCGCGCACTAAGTCGCCGAGGCGGCTGAACACATGCATCGTAGAAATTATGTATCCTCTTAATCTCTCTTGAACCATTGCCCGCGCGACGGCATCCCGCTATTCATCCATGGCCCGCAAACTCACGTTCTCCACCGCAGCGATGCTCGTCATCCCCCCCCTGCTCTGGGCGGGCAATGCCGTCGTCGGCCGCATGGTGCATACGCTGGTGCCGCCGATTACCCTGAACTTCCTGCGCTGGGCCATCGCCTTCCTGATCCTGTTGCCGCTGGCCGGCTCCATCTTCCGCCCCGGCAGCGGCTTGTGGGCTTATCGCCGCCGCTTTGCGCTGCTGGGGTTGCTCGGCATCGGCCTGTATAACGCGCTGCAATACCTGGCCCTGCAAAGCTCGACGCCGATTAACGTGACCCTGGTGGCGGCCAGCATGCCGGTATGGATGCTAGCGATCGGGCGCCTGTTCTTTGGCGCGTCCGTGTCGCGCACGCAGGTCGCCGGCGCCGCGCTGTCGATCGCCGGCGTGCTGCTGGTGCTGTCGCGCGGCGACTGGCAGCAATTGCTGGCGCTGCGCCTGGTACCGGGCGATCTGTTCATGATCCTTGCAACGATCGCCTGGTCGGTCTACAGCTGGCTGCTGGCGCTGCCCGACAAGGACCCGGCGGCGCTGCGCGCCAACTGGGCGGCATTCCTGCTGGCGCAGGTCGCCTTCGGCGTGCTGTGGTCGGGCGCATTCGCGGCCGGCGAGTGGGCCATGAGCGCGGCGCAGATCCACTGGAGCTGGACGCTGGCCGCCGCGCTGCTGTATGTGGCGGCCGGGCCGGCCGTGATCGCCTTTCGCTGCTGGGGCGCCGGCGTGCAGCGCGTCGGCCCCAACATCGCCGCCTTCTTCAGCAACCTGACGCCGCTGTTCGCGGCGCTGCTGTCGTCGGCATTCCTCGGGGAATTGCCGCATGCCTATCATGTGGCGGCATTTGCGCTGATCGTGGGCGGCATCATCCTTTCATCGCGGCGATGAACGTTTTGCCATTGCAAGCGCCAAAGCAGTTTTAAGCTGGCTCAGGCGCACATCATGATTCCTCACGACCCCGACGAAATCAACCGGCTGATCGGCGCATTTACCGATTTGCAAGAACATTGGGAAAACGACCCGGATGCCTTCGACTGGTCCCGGCTGGAGGCATTGGCCAGGGCAGGCGCGCACGCCTACAACGAATGCTGCGGCCCCTCCTTCCATGCGCTGGCCCTCGATGGCATACAGCACGGCGAATTCCATGAGCGCTTTCTCGCGTATTCGCTGAACGCCGACTTCGATCCATTCAAGCTGTCCAAGGCGGGCAATACCGCCGAAGAAATTCCGGTCATCGACCATGCCAGCCTGGCCGATAGCGCGCTGTGGAACCCGAGCTCGGCGCGCATGCACGCCTCGCTGATGGAACTGGCACGCCAGCGCTTCGCGCCCCTGGCCGACGAAATCCGGCGCAGCAATCCGCCGTCGTCGCACCCGCTCTTCATGACGGTGGAAGCCTGCGCCGAGTCGCTGCCCGTCGACCTGCTGGAGCGCATTTCGCCGGAACTGGCGCGCGAACATCACGGAGAAGCCCGGAAACAGTCGGTCGATCCGATCGAGGGCTATCTGTCGGCGGCCGAAGTCGTCGTCGAAAGCAATACCAAGCCCTATGGCTGAAGAGGGCGGGCCGTGCCCCGATCCGGCCCCACCGCCCTCCCCCGCGCTGGCGCTGCCCGGCAGCTACCTGGAGTCGCGCGACCGGTTCCGGGAACTGGGCGCGCGCGCCGGGGCCAAGCAACAGTGCTTCTTTCACGATGCCGATGACGATACCGCCTCGCCCCGGCTTTCCACCGACACCGCCTATCTCGGCCCGGCCGATGCGCAGACGCTGGTTGTCATCGCCAGCGGCACGCAT
Organism: Noviherbaspirillum autotrophicum; assembly: GCF_000818395.1. Taxonomy (GTDB): domain Bacteria; phylum Pseudomonadota; class Gammaproteobacteria; order Burkholderiales; family Burkholderiaceae_D; genus Noviherbaspirillum; species Noviherbaspirillum autotrophicum. The sequence continues at coordinate 4,815,151 of NZ_JWJG01000028.1, forward strand.
GGCGTGGAAGGCTACGCGGGCGCGGCCTGCCAATTCCGTTTCATGCAAGGCTATGCTGCGCGCCATGCCAGCGACGGACTGGCTTACCTGCTGGTGCACGCGGTCAATCCGTGGGGGTTTTTTCACGACCGGCGCGTCACGCCCGAAGGCATCGACCTGAATCGCAATTTCGTCGACTTTCCCGTCACTCACGATGCCGGTTACGCCGCCTACCACGAGCTGCTGGTCACCCGGTTCCGGCCGCTGCCGCGCGGCTGGTGGAATGAAGCCCGCCTGCTGTCGCATGCGCTCACGCGCGCGCGCCGCCAAGCGCTGCAAGCCGCCATCACGAGCGGACAGTACGCGTATCCGGACGGCTTGTTCTTCGGCGGCGCGGCGCCGGCGCGCAGTCGCCTGGTGTGGGAAGACATCGTGCACCGGTTCGCCTGCGGCCGGCGGCGCGCCATGTTGCTCGATCTGCATACCGGGCTGGGCAAACGCGGCACGGGCGAACTGATCAGTTACCTGCCCTCTGGCGCGGCCGCATTCGTGCAGATGGCGCGCTGGTTCGGCGGCGACCTCAAGTCGATGGCCGGCGGCGACTCGGTCAGCGCGGCCGTGGAAGGCACGCTGACTGCGGCATTCGAGCGCGCCGTCGCCGGGCAGAGTTATGCCATCGGGCTGGAGTTCGGCACCTGCGCGCCGCTGCCCGTGCTCAATGCCCTGCGCACCGACCACTGGTATCACAACAACGCGAACCGCCTGCCGCCGTCGGAGCGCGAGCGCGCGCGCCGCAAGATGAAGGCGGCCTTTGCCGCCGCCGACGACGCATGGTGCCGCCAGGTCGCGGCGCGCTTCGATCAAGTCATGGCGCAACTGGTGCGCGGACTGAGCGCCGGCTGAAGGCAGCCGCCTCACCCCATGATGTGATAGCCGCCGTCGATATATTCGACATTGCCGGTCAACAGGCGGGCGCCATCGCTGACCAGGAAGGCCGCGACATTGCCGACATCATCGATGCCGGCGAGCATGCGCTCCGGCGCGCGCGTGCGCGCATTGTCGAGCAATTCATCGAAGCGCCCGATGCCCGAGGCGGCGCGCGTCTTCAGCGGCCCCGGCGACAGCGCATGCACGCGGATGCCCTGATTGCCCAGCTCCGCCGCCATGTAGCGCACGCTGCTTTCGAGCGCGGCCTTGACCGGCCCCATCAGGTTGTAGTTTTCCACCACCTTCTCGGAGCCGTAGAACGTGACGGTCAACAGGCAGCCGCCGTTCTTCATCAAGGGTTCCGCCATGCGCGCCATGCGGATGAAGGAATGGCAGGACACGTCCATCGCCAGTGCGAAGCCTTCCTGCGAACTCTCCACCAGGCGCCGGTGCAAGTCTTCGGTCGGCGCATACGCGATCGAATGCAGCAGGAAATCGAGCTGGCCCCAGTCGCTGGCGATCCGCTCGAACACGGCTTCCAACTGCCCCGGTTCGCGCACGTCGCACGGCAGCAACAGCGCACTTTTCAGCTGGTCGGCCAGCGGCTGCACATAGCGCAGCGCCTTCTCATTCAAATAGGTGAGCGCCAGTTCGGCGCCGGCATCCCGGAATGCCTTCGCACAGCCGTAAGCAATGCTTTGGTCGTTGGCAATGCCGACGACCAGTCCACGCTTTCCTTCCAGTGTCTTCATGGTAATCCTCCGCGAAACCGGGATGCGGCAGGCACGCCGCGACAGCACCTCTTGCCCGGAGTGTCTCTGACACTGGGGGCAAGAGGCGGTTTCATCAGGGGGATGGGCGGTGCGCGGGGAGCGGCGTTTTCCGCTCAATGCGGCGGCAACATTGCAGTCAAGGATCAGGCCTGGTCCGCGAGTGCCAGCCTTGCCATCGTCAGCGCGCCTGCAAACGATTTCGCGGCCGCGATGAAGCGGCCGTTATGGCAAAAGCCGGCATCCGGCACGCCGGTGACGGCAGCCAGATCCGCGCCTGCCAAGCCGGCCCAGGACGCCGGCAAGTCCTTGCGTGCATCGAAGCTGTCGGCGGTTGCGGGCACGGTGTGCACCATGTAGCGGTCTTCCGCGATGTTATAGCTGAGCACGAACAGCACTTTCGGCATCTCGTTGCGCACTACCGACGACCACGGCAGCGAAGCATTCTTCAGGAACAGCACCTGGCCGTCCTCCAGCAACTCCGATTGCCGCACCTGCTGCACGGCGAGCAAGCCGCCGACGCGGAATTTGACGGCATTGACGAGGATGTCTGCCATGAACGCCATGGCGCGGCGAAACTGACTTAGTCGCATGGCCTCGGCAGCGTCCACGCTGCCTGCCTGCTGCTCGTCGAGCCAAGTCGGATTGAAGCCGGAAATCAGCGCCGACAAGCCGTAGCCGCCCGGCGCGCTTTTAGCCGCGCCGGTATCCGCCATGTCCATGTACTGCACCAGATCGGCATCGATGGCATAGGCAATCTGTTGGGCAGTGTCGGCAGACAGCGCCTGTCCGGTCTGTTGTTGCGCGACCAGGGTGACGCAGCGCGCACCGTGGGTCTTCCACACCAGCCCGGCGCTGGCGTAGACGACGCCCGATTCGCGCGCGCCGGCAAAGCCTTTCTGGTGATGGTCGAAGCGCCCGCTTTGCGGGTCCCAGATGCCACCGACGTCGACGGCGAAATCGGCTTGCCGGATTTTTTCCGGGTCGCGCGTGCGGATCAGTGTGCATCCGGGAAAGACAATGTCCAGCACGGTGACTGCCCATACGTCATCCGCATGAAACTTTCCGGAGTGGGTTGCAATTATCATCAGAGAGAAAAGAGGTGGTAGGCTGCGCCCGGCTTATCCGGCATTGCGCTTCCTGTGATCGAAACGCAGCAAGGCTTCCAGCGGCAGGCTGTCCAGCGCGCTGTAATTCGTGCTTTCCAAAACGACATCGGGCGCCACGCCCGCGAGATAGGCCTCGCTCCAGCGTGCCACGCACAGGCACCATTGATCGCCCGGCTTTAGCCCGGGAAATCCCAGCTCCGGCACTGGCGTGCTCAAATCGTTGCCCTGGCTGCGGCTAAAGTCGAGAAACTCCTCGGTCATGATGGCGCAAATCACATGCGTGCCAACATCGTCGGTATTGGTCTTGCAACATCCGTCACGAAAAAACCCGGTCAACGGATCGAAGGAACATGGTACCAATGGTTCGCCGAGAATGTTGCGCGCGGGAGGTGCTGATAGATTTTTCATTGTTTTAGTGTACGTCCTTGAATCTTATTAGCAAGCGCGCAATGATATGCCGACAACGGTGTTGTATGGCCCTGACGTTTTCTGCATTGTTGCGAGCAATCATTGAATGCACCTAGGCGACGGAGTAAAGTTTATGCCCAGACGCAATGAGTCTGTGAGCGTTGAATTTTATCTATGTAGTTAGGAAATACCATGCAACCGAAGTTTGAACACCGGGACGAGTCGGCCTGGGAACTGGGCGATCAGGCATATGAATTGGACGACTCGATCGAAGCGGGGGTAGTGAAGGCGGCGCAACTCGGTATCCGCCCTGGATCAGATGGATACGCGGCATTTATTACTGCTTTTTCAAGAAGAGTACGCAGCAAACAACTCTCCCCAAAAAAAATGTTGTCCAGTGAAGCCATCCCGCCGGGATCGGCCAAAGTGCTGACGCCGGATTTCTTGCGCGCCGCATCCTGATGCAATGCCGGAATTCTTTCCGGCCCCACCTCTCCACTCAGCAATTCATCGCTGAAATGCACGGTACTTGAGCTGCATTTCGCCTCAAGTACCGCAATCGACCGCCCCCCTTGCCGGCACCATCCCTGCCTGCTGCTGCACGGCGCGGCCCGTTCGCGTTGACGCCAGTTTGCGCATTCACAATGAAGCGCCCCAACCGGTACGGTAGCTTGATCCGGCCAGTCGCACGCCGCACCTGTGCGTCGCACGGGCGTCCTATCGTTCCACGGAGCTGACATGGGGAAAGCCGCATCTCGATTCGCCGCTGCAGAATTTCATCCGCACCAACCGTGCAACAGCGCATCGGGCGCCGCAGTGATGGCATGAGTGCCGGCCTGCACACGAATTGCCGATGACGCCGCACGATGCATTCCTGGATATCCGCGCAAGCGCGTCGCCTGCCGATCCGCGCCGGGCACGTCTCACGCTGGCGCTGGGCCTTTCCCTTCTTTTTCATGCATTCATCCTGTCGCTGCGCTTCGGGATTCCCGGCCTGGGGCTGCCCGGCCTGGAACTGCCGTGGGATGAGCGGCGGGCGCAAGCGCCACCGCTGCAGGTCCGGCTCGCCAACGTCGATCGTCGCCCTCAGGTACAGCCTCCTGCGCCGCCTGCCCCCGCTCCGGTAACCGAGGCGCAACCCGCCCCTGCTCCGCCGGTCGCAGACACGCCCGCACTTGGGGCACCTGCAGCTCCAGTCGCGGCAACCCGCACCGAACCGCCAGCGGGCGGCATGCCGGTCCTGAAACTCCTGCCGCCACCGGCGCCGCAAGGGGCGTCCCCGCCACAGCCCGCGCCGCCAAGCCGCACGAGCGCAAAACCGAAACACGCCGACGTGAAAGTCGCCCACCGGCGCCGCCACCGCCGCAAGCTCGCCCATGCCCGGCCCAAGCCGCCAGTCATTGCCCGAGCGCTGCCGCAGCAAGAGGCATTCGCCGTGCCGCCGCCGCTCCCCGACGAACACGAAGCCACCCAGCCAAGCGAACCGATCGCACGCGAGGACGCCTCCTCGCAACCGCAAGCCGAATCCCCCGGTCTGGCCGAACAGCAGCAGGAAGACGCACGGCGGCAGGCACAACAGGACGCCATGCGCGAAGCGCAGCTATTGGCAGCGCAACAGCAGGCGGAAGACATGGCGCGGCGCCTGGCCATAGAACAGGAGGCCAGCAGGCAAGCCGAAGAACGCGCACTCCAGCAAGCGGCACAGCAGCAGGAAGCAGAAGCAGCGCTGCAGGCACGGCAATGGGAAGAAGCAAAGCTGGCGGAAGAAAACGCGCAACGGCAAGCCGATGCATTGGCGCAGGCGCAACGACAGCAGGAAGAAGAGCACCAGCATGCGCAGCAAGCGCGACAGGAAGAAGCTGCGCAGCGCCTGGCCCTGGAACAGGAAGCGCGCCGCCAAGCCGAAGCCCAGGAACGCCAGCAGGCCATGCAGCGACAACAAGAGGAAGAAGCGCTGCGTGCGCAGCAACTGGAAGCCCAACGCCAGGACGAGGAAGCGAGGCGGCAGCTGGCCATGGAGGAGCAAGCGCGCAGGCAGGAACAGGAAGCGCTGCGTCACGTACAACAACTAGAAGCGCAACAGCGGGAAGACGCCGCACGGCGCCTGGCGCTGGAACAGGAAGAGCGCCGTCGGGCCGAAGCGCTGGCACGGCAACAGGCAGCGCAGCGCCAGCAGGAAGAAGCGCTGCGGCGCGAGCAACAGCTGGCGGCGGAAGAAAACGCAAATCGCATCCGTCAGCAGGAAACCCAGCGGCAGCAAGCCGCCGAGGCCGCACGCAGCGCCCAGGAACAGGACGCACGCCGGCAAGCAGAGGAAGCGGCACGACAAGCCGCCGCACAGCGCCCGCAGGCGGGACAAGCGGCTCAGGCTGCCGCCGACGGTGCGGGCACGGCGGCAGCGCGTCCGCGTTCCGAGCCAGTCACGACTACCGCAGCGGCGCCACCCGGGCAGAATCCGGGCAATCATGCGCCACCGCCGGACACGACGTCATCGGGTGATGGCGGCGCGCCGGAGGAAGCCGACAACGGCCCCCTGCTGCTGTCTGATGAAACCATGGCTGCCATGCAAGTCCAGCAAGTCAGGAAAGTCGACTTGACCCGCCTCGACACCCACGATGCGCGTGAATTGGCCGACACCCCGCAGCAGGCGCGCCGGCGCTCCATCTTCGGCAGCGCCGCCGACGATATCGTGCTGAAAATGTACATCGACAGCTGGCGCCGGGCCGTCGAGCGCGACGGCAATCGCGACGACGAGGCGTTCGCGCCGGGCCGGCTGCGCGGCGAGTCGGTCGTCACTGTCGCAATCCGCAGCGACGGCAGCGTCGAAAACATATCGATCAATCGAGCCAGCGGCGTGCCGGAACTCGATGCCGCGGTGCGCCAGATCATTCAGGCTTCCGCGCGGCGCGACGCTTTTCCGCCCGATCTCCGGCGCCGGTACGACGTAATCGAAATCCGGCGCGTCTGGCGCTTTGACGGCCGGCTGCGCCTGATCGAGGACGCGCCCTGAGCCTGGTGCCGCTTCCTTTCATGCCTTGACGGTAGAACGGTTTGCGCGCCTGAGGTATCCTTGCATTTGATCTACTGCAACTTCAGCCATCGCTGTGGTCCAATACCATCGTGCTGCCACGGCACGCATTCCCGGAAAACCTTCTCAAAAAACAAGATGCGGCAGTTCCTTCTCCGTTCGTCCACCCTGTGCCTGGCGCTCGCAGGCTTGCTGACCGCCTGCGCCACGTCGAAACCGTCCGTGTACCAGCATGAAGAGTTCGACACGGTCGGCACGTTTTCGCGCGATTACCATGCCTCGGCCGCCGCCACCTGCGAAGCGGCGCGGCGCACCCTGCTTAGCCAGGGCTACGTGATCAGCAAGCACCAGCCGGAACAGGTGGAAGGCTACAAGAACTTCCAGCCCAATATGGACGTGCACGTGGTCATCGAGTTTCACGTGGTGTGCGCACCCGACGGGGCAGACGGCGCGACTGCGTTCGTCAACGCGGTGCAAGACAAGTACGTGGTCAAGAAACAGTCCAATTCGGCCACCCTCGGCGTGAGCGCGCTGGGTTCGGTGTCGCTGCCCTTCGGCGCGAGCGAGGATTCGCTGGCCAAGGTCGGCAGCGAAACGATTCCAACCGTGCAGTTCTATGACCGCTTCTTCGCGCTGGTCGACCACTATCTGGAGGAGGCCGCTGCCAGTGCACCGGGCGACGGCGGTGCGGGAAAGGAACCGGCGCAATAAGCCAGACTAGTTCCAGTCGCGCGGCGCGCCGGCGTCGCACTTCTTGCAGTTCAATTCCATGCCCAGCGTCTTGGCGCGCCCCTCGGGCGTGATCACCCAGGGCCGATTGGTCCAGGGCGGGTTATGCCGCACATGCTGGTTGTGTCCGCATTCGAGTTCGGCGACCCAATGCTGTTCATCGTCCAGATGAAAGCCGACGATTCGTTTCTTCATGTATCCGGGAATGGGTGGGAAGTCAGCCGCTCCCGCAAGGCCCGCTCGGTGGCGGCGTTAAAGCCGAGTGCGGGATCGACCAGGATGAGATTGGCACATCCGGGCGAGAAAAACAATGCGCAGTCGTCGATCGCCACCCACGGTTCGGCGCCGCGGCCTGAGTCGCTGCGCCATGCCTCGATTTCGGCTTCGCGCAGCGCCGGCTGTCCGGCAAGCGGTAATACCGGCGTCACGTCCACGATACGCGCGGCAATATCGTCCGAGAAAAACGCGCGCAATTCTTCCAGGCTGCAGCCCTCGCGCCAGGAACTGGAAATGACGATGTCGACCTGCGGATAGTCGCGCATCACGCGCTCGAATACCGGAACCAGCACCAGCGCGCCTTGCGGCCGGTGAAATGGATGCAATACCCCGTCGAAATCGAGAAACAGAATCACTGCCGCCTCCATCGCCATTAGGGTGAAGCGGCGGCGGCGAGTTTCCTAGTAAGCGCTGATTGCCCGTTTCTTTCGTTCCATCATGCGCCAGATGAACGGTGTAAAGATCAGCTGCATGGCGAGTTCCATCTTCCCGCCCGGTACAACGATGGTGTTGGCGCGCGACATGAAGGAATCGTTAATCATGTTCAACAGATACGGAAAATCGATCCCCTTCGGATTGGCGAAACGGATCACGACGAAGCTTTCATCGGGCGCCGGAATGTCACGCGCAATGAAGGGATTGGAGGTATCGACGCAGGGCACGCGCTGGAAATTGACGTGGGTGTGCGTGAATTGCGGGCAGATATAGTTCACATAGTCCGGCATGCGGCGCAGGATGGTGTCGGTCACCGCCTCGGTCGAATAGCCGCGCTTGGCCTTGTCGCGCCACAGCTTCTGTATCCATTCCAGGTTAATCACCGGCACCACGCCGATCAGCAGGTCCGGGTACTGCGCGATATTGATCTCGCCATGCACCACTGCGCCGTGCAAGCCTTCGTAAAACAGCAGGTCGGTTTCCTTCGGCAAGTCTTCCCATGGCGTGAAGGTGCCCGGGTCCTGGTCGTAGGGCGCGGCTTCCTCGGTATCGTGCAGGTACTTCCGGCAGCGGCCGCTGCCGCTTTCCGCGTAGCTGCGAAACAGCGCTTCCAGCTCGTGGAACAAGTTGTTGTCGGGGCCGAAGTGGCTGAAATTCTTGTTGCCATCCTTTTCCGCCTCGGCCTGGCGCAGTTTCATTTCCTGCCGGTCGTAGCGGTGGAAGCTGTCGCCTTCGATGATGGCGGCCGTCACCTTTTCGCGGCGGAAGATGTTTTCGAAGGTGTGGGTCACCGACGTGGTGCCGGCGCCGGAGGAGCCGGTGATGGCGATGATCGGATAGCGCTCGGACATGGGGTTTCCTCGTTATACGGGGGCACGGAACAGGCTGCGCTCCTGGAACAGCGGATTGGGCAGGTCGTCCGCCGCCGTATGGTGATAGCGCTCGATCCGCTCCACCTCGTTGCGCGAGCCGAACACCAGTCCGGTGCGCTGGTCCAGCGCACCGGGGCGCACCGTCATCACCGGCTGGCGGCCGGTGGAGGCGCGCCCGCCGGCCTGCTCGACCAGGAAGGCGATCGGGTTGGCTTCGTACAGCAGGCGCACCCGCCCCGGCATGGCTGCATCCTTGGTGTCGCGCGGGTACAGGAAGACGCCGCCGCGCATCAGGATGCGGTGCGCTTCGGCCACCATCGAAGCGATCCAGCGCATGTTGAAATCGCGGCCGCGGCGCCCGGTCTTGCCGGCCATGCACTCGTTGACATAGCGTTTGACCGGCTCTTCCCAGAAACGGCTGTTGGAAGCATTGATCGCGAACTCGTGCGTGTCCGGGGGAATGGACAGGTCCGGATGGGTAAGCATGAATTCGCCCATCTGCGGGCACAGCGTGAAGCCGTGCACGCCGGCGCCCACCGACAGCACCAGCATCGTGGCCGGGCCATAAATGGCGTAGCCGGCTGCGACCTGCTGCACGCCCGGCTGCAGGAAATCGTGCTCGCTCACGGCGCGCGCCGCGTCGGGTGCGCGCAGCACCGAAAAAATGCTGCCGACCGACAGGTTGACGTCGATATTGGACGAACCGTCGAGCGGGTCGAACACCAGCAGGTAGCGCCCGCGCGGATGACAGTGCGGGATCTGGTAAGGCACCGCCAGCTCTTCCGATGCCATGCCCGCCAGGTTGCCGCCCCAGTTGTTCCCCTCGATGAACATGTCGTTGCTGACCGCGTCGAGCTTCTTGCGCGTTTCGCCCGGCGCGCCGTGCAAGGCGCCGGCGGCCACCTTGCGCGCAATGCGCTTGCAGACCAGCGCGACGTTGAGCAGCAGGCTGTTGAATTCGCCGGTGGCGTGCGGATAGTGCCTGCGCGCCTCAATCAGGAACTGGGTCAGCGTGACCCGTATCTCGGAAGTCATGGTGTCGTCTCCATCGATTTTGTTGTTTTGTCTTCATCACCCTGCATCCGCTGGCCTAGAGGTGGCCCTCAGCTCACCTCGAACAGCACGCCCTCGTGCCAGCGCCGCAACGCCGGCAGGTCGACCCAGCGCTGGTCGGTGCCCGCCAGGCGCTGCACCATCGGCTGGTCGGGATCGCCCAGGTGCGGCAGCACCAGCAGCGCGCCGTCGAAAGACTGCATCGCGGTGTAGGCGGTGGGCGTAACCAAGGTCGGCACGCCGGCCGCCATGGCGGCGCGCAAGCCGTTCTCGGAATCCTCGAACGCCAGGCAGTCGGCGGCGGGCACGCCGAGCGCTGCAAGCACTGCGAAATAGACGTCCGGCGCCGGCTTCTTGTTCGGCACCACGCCGGCGTCGCAGACCGCGACGAAGTACTTGCGCCAGTCGGCTCCGAGCGGCGTGCGCAGCAAGGCGTCGATGTTGACCGGCGTGGTGGTGCTGGCAATCGCCATCGGCACGCCGGCGGCATACGCCTCGTCGATCAGGCGCTCCATGCCCGGGCGCAGCGGCAGCTTGCCGCCTTCCACGCGCGCTTCGTAATGCTTCGTCTTGATGGCGTGCACCGCGTCCAGGGTGGTCCTGACCCGGCTGTTGAGCTCGGCGCCCGGATTGCATGTCCGCCAGTAGTGCGCGATGCGTTCCTTGCCGCCGGCCACCTGCAGCAGCCGGGTGTACGTGTCTTCGTCCCAGTGCCAGTCCAGGCCGGCTTCCTCGAACGCGGCATTGAAGGCGCGGCGGTGCGCGTCCTCGGTATCGGCAAGCGTGCCGTCGACATCGAAAATCAGGGCTCGCAACATGCTTCCTCCTGTTTCAGGGGTTGGTCGGTTGAGGGATGAAACACCCGGCTGGCAAGCAGGTCGGCGGCGGTGATCGTGATCAGCGCGGTGTCATCGACCGCGCCCTGCTCGCCCAGCAGGCGCGACGCGTGGCGCAGGCGCGCGCGGTCAAGGGCATTGCGCACGCTGCGCGCATTGGCGAAATGCGGCAGCCGCATGCGCCGTTCCAGGTAATCGGCAAACACTTCGGCGGCGGCGTCATCGAAGCGGTACTGCACCGATGCCAGCATCAGTTCGGCGATTCTTTCGAGCTCGTCGCGCTGGTAGTCCGGGAAATCGATGTGGTGCGCGATGCGCGACGACATGCCGGGATTGGATTCGAAGAAGCGGTCCATGCGGTCCTTGTATCCGGCCAGGATCACGACCAGGTCTTCACGGTTGTTTTCCATCACCTGCAGCAGGATCTCGATCGCTTCCTGCCCGTAGTCGCGCTCGTTCTCGGGCCGGTACAGGTAATAGGCTTCGTCGATGAACAGCACGCCGCCCATCGCCTTCTTCAGCACTTCCTTGGTCTTGGGGGCGGTGTGGCCGATGTACTGCCCGACCAGGTCATCGCGCGTGACCGCGACCAGCTGGCCCTTGCGCACGTAACCCAGGCGGTGCAGGATTTCCGCCATGCGCATGGCTACCGTCGTCTTGCCGGTGCCGGGATTGCCCGTGAAGCACATGTGCAGGCTGGGGGCGCCTGCCGCATATCCGCGCTCGGCGCGCAGCTTGTCGACCAGCAAGAGCGCCGCGATATCGCGGATGCGCGCCTTGACCGGGGCCAGGCCGATGAGCTCGCGGTCCAGCTGCGCCAGCAGCTCGCTGATGCCGGAACTGGCGAGGCGGTCGGCGACGGGGTTGGTGAGACTGGATGACATGTGTTCGACTCCATTCGGCTCAACGGTGACGCTTCCGGCTCCCGCAGGCGGGACGCGAAAGCCGCTCAATAGCGCGCCCCTTCCGGGCCCTTACTCACTGCATAACTCTCGGTGCTGTAGCGCAGCGTGCGCCCCGGCGCCTCCTGCCGCACCAGCCTGAAGCCCGGCTCGTCCTGCGGGCGGTGGACGATGAACGACAGCACCACCGATTCCACCGTATGCGTGGCATCGAATGCGGCGACGCGGATGTAATGGTTGGGGAAAGTCTGGCGGCAGTTCCTGATCTCCATCAGGATCCCGGCGGCGTCGCGCAAGTCGAACATCGGATTGCCGAACATTTCCCAGTACGTATTGCGCGGATGTGGATCGTCGGTGTATTCGATGCCGACCGCCCACCCCTTTCCCAGGCAATAGTCGAGCTGCTTCGTGATTTGCTCGTCGCTCAGGTCGGGCAGGAAGGAAAAAGTGCCTTGTGTAATGCGCATGGTGTCCTCTTGTAATGGCTCAGGCAACGGATGGCGTCGGCACGAAGTCCGACGTATCGGTCGACGTGTAGTTGAACGTGACCTCGCCCCAGGTATCGAGCGCGGCCTGCAGCGGACTGCACCACTTGGCGGCGTCGCGCAGGATCTGCGGCCCCTCGCTCTTGATGTCGCGCCCTTCGTTACGCGCCAGCACCATCGCTTCCAGCGCGACGCGGTTGGCGGTGGCGCCGGCCTGGATGCCCTGCGGATGGCCGATGGTGCCGCCGCCGAACTGCAGCACCACGTCGTCGCCGAACAGGTCGAGCAACTGGTGCATCTGGCCGGCATGGATGCCGCCGGACGCCACCGGCATCACCTTGCGCAGCGCCGCCCAGTCCTGGTCGAAGTAGATGCCGCGCGTCAGGTCCACCGTAGTCCGCGCATCGCGGCAGACGTTGTAATAGCCCTGCACCGTCAGCGGGTCGCCTTCCAGCTTGCCGACTGCGGTGCCGGCGTGGATATGGTCGACGCCGGCCAGCCGCATCCATTTCGCGATCACGCGAAACGACACGCCGTGCGTCTTCTGGCGGGTGTAGGTGCTGTGCCCGGCGCGATGCAGGTGCAGGATCATGTCGTTCTGGCGGCACCAGTGCGACATCGACTGGATCGCGGTGTAGCCGACCACCAGGTCGATCATGACGATGACGGAGCCGAGCTCCTTGGCGAACTCGGCGCGCCGGTACATCTCTTCCATGGTGCCGGCAGTCACGTTCAGGTAGCTGCCCTTGACTTCGCCGGTGGCGGCCGACGCCTTGTTGACCGCATCCATGACGAACAGGAAGCGGTCGCGCCAGTGCATGAACGGCTGCGAGTTGATGTTCTCGTCATCCTTCATGAAGTCGAGGCCGCCCTTCAGGCCCTCGTACACCACGCGCCCGTAGTTGCGCCCGGACAGTCCGAGCTTGGGCTTGGTGGTCGCGCCCAGCAGGGGACGGCCGAACTTGTCGAGCCGCTCGCGCTCGACGATGATGCCGGTCGGCGGGCCGGCGAAGGTCTTCACGTAGGCGACCGGGAAGCGCATGTCTTCGAGGCGCAGCGCCTTCAGCGGCTTGAATCCGAATACGTTGCCGATGATCGACGCCGCCACGTTCGTGATCGAGCCCTCCTCGAACAGCGACAGGTCATAGGCGATGTAGGCGAAGTACTGGCCGGGATTGTTCGGCACCGGCTCGACCCGGTACGCCTTGGCGCGGTACATGTCGCAGGCGGTCAGGCGATCGGTCCAGACCACGGTCCAGGTAGCAGTGGAGGATTCGCCCGCCACGGCGGCGGCCGCTTCGATCGGCTCCACGCCATCTTGCGGCGTGATGCGGAACACCGCCAGGATGTCCGTTTCCTTCGGGGCATAGTCGCCGTCCCAATAGCCCATCTGGGCGTACTTCAGCACGCCCGCCGCGTAGCGTTTCCTGGAATCGGTGACCTGTGCCAGTTCATTCATGTCGTTGCGCCCCATCCCGTTCTCCTGGTTCCGGACTATGCCGATTGTTAATCATTTGATAATCTGTGCGTTTCACTATATCGACGGCCGACCATCAGGTCCAATCAGGATTCGTTTTACTTTCATCAGTCACGGCTTATACGTTGATGCGCAGATACACCCTTCGCCAACTGGACATTTTCCTGACGCTCGCACGCGAGCAGTCGGTGTCGCGCGCCGCCGAAAAGCTGCATGTGACGCAGCCGGCCGTATCGATGCAGCTGCGGCTGCTGGAAGAAGCGGTCGGCGTGCCGCTGTTCGAGCAGGTCGGCCGACAGATCCGGCTCACCGATGCCGGCGAGGATTTCCGCCGCTATGCGGGCGCGGCGATGGCGCAGTTCAAGGAACTCGACGATGCGATGGCGCAGCGGGTCGGCATGAAGCAGGGCCGCATCGAACTGGCGGTTGTCAGCACCGCGAAATACTTCGTGCCCATGCTATTGGTGAAATTCCGCAAGCGCTTTCCCGGCATCGACATCGCGCTGCACGTTCACAACCGCGACATCATCACCGGCATGCTCGCGCGTAACGAAGTCGACCTCGTCGTGATGGGGCGCGCGCCCGCCAGCCTCGAATGCTGCGCGACGGCCTTCGCCACCAATCCGCTCGGCGTGGTGAGCGCGCCGGAACATCCGCTGTCGCGCAGGCGGCGCGCGCCGCTGTCCATCCTGGCCGATCAGGAGTTCGTGGTGCGCGAAAAGGGCTCGGGCACGCGCCACAGCATGGAAGGCTTGTTCAAGGAGCACGGCATCGAGCCGCCGGTTGTGATGGAAATGCCAAGCAATGAAACCATCAAGCAGGCGGTGATGGCGGGCATGGGGCTGGGCTTTCTTTCGCTGCGCACGGTGCGCCACGAGCTGGCGGCCGGCCACCTGACGCTGCTCGATCTGGAGGGCTTGCCGCTGATGCGCCACTGGCATGTGACGCACCTGCAGTCCAAGCGGCTGTCGCCGGCGGCGCAGGCATTCAAGACATTCCTGATCGAGGAAGCGGGGCCGCTGGTGAACTTGTGGGCGTGATCGAGGGAAGTGACGAGGGGAGTTGCGCCGCCGTGCGCGAGGGCGGCATGGCCTTCACTGGGAAAAACCGCTCCAGGCGCGCACGTGCGATTTCGCGCTCATGTGTTCAAACGGGATGCTGTACTTCTTCAGCGTCGCCCGGTACCGGTCCGACAGCTCGCCCAGGCGCGCATGGCCAGGAGCCAGGCGGCGCGCATTTTCGATATGCCGGTGCGCCTGCGCGCCCAGCTCGTCATCCCACCCGGCATGGTCGATGCAGGCGAGCACGGCAGCCGCCGCATTGAGCGCCACTTCCGGATTGTCCGCCATCTTCTGCGCGGCCCGCGTCATGAGTTCCACCGCGCCCTGATAATCGTCCTGCGCGATCTTCGCCTCGCAGGACGCGGCCAGCTCGGCCGCCTGCTGGCGGCTCTGTTCGGCCAGGCTCTGGCTCAGGTCCTGGCGGCCGGCGCGCTCGAGCGTGGCTGCGGCGCGCGCCATGGAAAGATCGTCGGCGGCATTGTTCATCACGTCGAGCATGAGCATGGCCGCGTTTTCCTCCATGCCGTTGTTCAGGCAGCTCTGCGCCAGCACCATTTTCACCTCGTTCGACAAGCCGGCATTGTCCTGGTACGCCGCAATCGCGGCTTCCAGCCGTTCCAGCGCGCGCTCGGTTTCGCTGTTGTGCTCATGGATCAGCGCGGAGGAAATGGCGCCGCACGCCTCGGTCTTTTTGAAGTCGCTCAACGATTTTCCGAGCTCGTGCACGATCGCGCCGGCTTCCTGCACGCGGCCCTTGCCGAGCAGGGCCTGCACCAGATGCACATAGTCTTCCGGATCGCGGAAGCGGGAGTGGCGGATCTTGCCGGCCACCTCCTGGAATGCCGCGAGCGCCGTGTCGACATCGCCGATCTCCAGCGCCAGCCGGCCGAGCTTGCGCAACCGGCGCACCGTGTGCGGCGCCAGCGCCACCGCCTCCGCCAGCACCTGCTTTGCCTGCGCCAGGCGGCCGCTGGCCTCGTGCACCCGGGCCAGGCAGTCATAGGCTTCCCACAGCTTGCCGTTTTCCTGCAGCAGCGCGGTCAATATCTCTTCGGCTTCGCCGAGGCGCCGCTGCATGTGCAATGCCTTGGCCAGGCCGAGCCGCGCCCACTCGGCCGCCTTGGTCTGGACCAGCTGCCCGTACAGCAATTCCGCCTGCACCGGCTGACCTTGCTGCAGGTACAGGCCGGCGCGCATGAAGCGAAAGTCGAGCGCATAGCGCCGCGACCTGGCCTCGCCCTGCTCGCAGCGGGCGATCGCCTGCAGCAAGTCGCCGTGTTCCATGGCGCGGTATACCGGCATGAAGAGCGCACGCTTTTCCAGCGCGCGCCCGACCCGCTCGAGCAGCGACTGGGCGGTAAACGGCTTCAGGAGATATTCGTTCGGCGCCAGCTCCAGGGTGCTGATCACCTTGCCCTGCCCGCGCTCGGCAGTCACCATCATGAACAAGGTCGTCAGCGGCAGCAGGCGGTGCCGGCGCAAGTCTTCCAGCAGCTGCTGGCCGTCCTGCCCCTCGCTCAAGTCGAATTCGCACAGGATGATGTCGTACGACCTCTTCTGCAGCATGCCAATGGCGGTGCTGGCACGCATCACATGTTCGATGTGCGTGATCCCGCATTGCGTGAAGATGTTGTGCAGACTGGTCCGCACGTTGGTGCTGGGCTCGATGAACATAACCGTCAGCGCGCTAATTTCGTCCATGATCCCGACAATGAAACAAGCAATAACAGGAAAACAAGGCGCCGGCGCCATGCGCCGGCGGGTTCATCGAAATCTTACTGCGTAGCGATGAGTATTGCCATGTGAAAATTCGCCGCGACAGTCCGGCGGCTACTTCCGACCGTCGTAATAAAACGAGCCCCCGTCCCAGACGATGATGTCGCGCCCGCCGGTGTGCTTAGGATCGAGACCGACCTTCCACTGCCGGTTCTCGACGGTGTCGATCAGGACGATCGGATAGCCGGCATCGTCGCTGCGCGTCCAGCGCCCCGCCTTGCCGCCGTAGGAAGCCCACACATAGGTGCCGTTCGGCTTGATGATGAGGTCGCCGGCCGACACGCCGGCGCTCACATGCAGCCAGTCATAGCCGCGGTAGCCGCTGGGCGAAGTCCAGACCGCGCCCGGGGCGCGGGTGCGCCAGACGCCGAAGTAGTCGTCGAGGCTGGCGGGCGCCATCTCCGCCGCGCGCTGCCGCTGGTCGTTGCGCGCCGCCGTCGCGGCCGGCGGCACGTACGGCTTGACCTCGTCGGCGACGAACATCGGCATATCCCCGTTGGGGCAGGTGCGCACATTGTCGGCCACGCGCTGCTTGCCGCACAGTTGTCCTGCCGTCGCCTGCAGCGACAGCAGGGCGCCGCAGATGCCCAGTACCAATTTGGCTTTCATTATTCTCCCTCCCATGATTGACGTTGAAAAACGGCGGTCACATTTTCCAATGCCGCATGCCTGGCCGCAACCTTGGCGCTGACCGGCATGGTCAAGCGACGCATCGTTTTACGGAAAGAACGCCAAAACAATGAACAAAATGACATCAATGCCAATACGCTTTCCTCCGCATGTCGCCGTAACGTGCATCTTGCGCGCACGTTCCAAACAAGGCCGCGAAAAACCGGTTAACATGACATCTTGTTGTCCTTTGGAGAATACGCCGGAGGAACAATTGATGATTCGCCCTGCCCATGACCAACGCCAACCTCACCGCCGCCCAACTGAATGGCATTCTCAGCATCGCTGACGACGCCATCATTTGCGTCGACGGCAAGCAGAGAATCATCCTGTTCAATCAGGGTGCGGAGCGGGTATTCGGCTGGAGCGAACAGGAAGCGATCGGGCAACACCTGCATATGCTGCTGCCGCCGCGCTACCACGCGGACCACGGCAGGCACATCGAGAGCTTCGACCGTTCCGGGCAATACGCGCGCAAGATGGCCGAGCGCCGCTCCATCTTCGCCATCCGCAAGGACGGCACCGAGTTTCCGGCGGAAGCATCAATCTCCAAGCTCAATGTCGACGACGGCGTGATCCACACCGTGATCCTGCGCGACATCTCGGCGCGCAAGGCGTACGAGCGCGAACTGCACGATGCCAAGGAAAAGGCGGAAGCCGCGATGCAGGCCAAGAGCATGTTCCTGGCCAACATGAGCCATGAAATCCGCACGCCGCTCAATGCCGTCATCGGCATGACCAGTCTCTTGCTCAACACGCACATCGACGAAGAGCAGCGCGATTACGCGGAAACCATCCGCGCATCGAGCGAGGTGCTGCTGACCATCATCAACGACATCCTCGACTACTCCAAGATCGAAATCGGCAAGCTCGACATCGAGCGCCAGCCATTCGACCTGCGCCGCTGCGTGGAAGAGTCGCTCGATCTGCTGGCCTCGAACGCCTCCGAGAAAAACATCAACCTCGCCTACTTCATCGACGACAGCGTGCCGGCGGCGCTGGTGGGCGACGTGACCCGGCTGCGCCAGATCCTGGTCAACCTGCTGTCCAACGCGATCAAGTTCACCCATCACGGCGAAGTCGTGGTGTCGGTGTCCGCTTCCCGGCTTATCGAGCCGCGCCACGAAATCCAGTTTTCGGTGCGCGACACCGGCATCGGCATTCCGCAGGAACGGCTGTCCGAGCTGTTCCAGGTGTTTACCCAAGTCGACGCGTCGACCACTCGCAAGTATGGCGGCACCGGACTGGGGCTGGCGATTTCCAAGCGGCTGGCCGAGGTCATGGGCGGCACCATGTGGGTCGAAAGCACCGTCGGCAGCGGCTCGACCTTCTACTTCACGATCCAGGCCGACGCCTCCGGTTCGCAATGGGCGCACAGCTTCCTGCAGGAGCGCTCGTCGGCGCTGGCCGGCAAGCGCGTGCTGATCGTCGACGACAACAGCACCAACCGCCGCATCCTGGTCAAGCAGGCGCTCTTGTGGGGCATGGTTCCGTCGGCCGCGGCATCGGCAATCGAAGCGATGGATTTCGTGCGCCACGGCCATGCGTTCGACGTCGCCATCCTCGACATGAGCATGCCGGAAATGGACGGCCTCGGGCTGGCGCTGGAAATCCGCAAGTACCGCGATCCGCAGGCGCTGCCGCTGATCATGCTGACCTCGGTGTCAACCCGGCCGCGCGACGTGCAGATGACGAAGATTCAGTTTTCCGCCTACCTGAACAAGCCGATCAAGCCGACCGCGCTGTTCGATGCGCTGCTGCATGCCATGCAGATCGAGCCGCGCCAGTCGCAATCGACGCGCACGCCTTCCGGCAAGCTGGCCGAGACCCTGCCGCTCAACATCCTGGTCGCGGAAGACAACACCGTCAACCAGAAGGTGGTGCAGCAGCTGCTGGCGCACCTGGGCTACCGCGCCGACGTGGTGGCCAGCGGCGTCGAGGTGCTCGACGCGCTCGAGCGGCAGAATTACGACGTGGTGCTGATGGATGTGCAGATGCCGGAAATGGATGGCTTGGAAGCCACGCGCCGCCTGCGTGCGCGCTTCGGCGACGGCCCGCCGCGGGTGATCGCGATGACCGCCAATGCGATGCCGGGCGACCGCGAAAAATGCCTGGCCGCCGGCATGAATGCCTACATCTCCAAGCCGGTGGAACTGGACGACATCCGCAACGTCCTCACCTCTGTGGCCGGCGCGGCAGCGAGCGAGGAAAGCGGGGAACACGACGTCATCATCGACCGCCGCCGCATCGACCAGCTGGCGGAGCTGCAGGACGAAAACAACCCGACGCTGCTGTCGGACATCGTGCGGCTGTTCATCAACGACTCGCCCAAGCACCTGGACAACATCGCCAACGCGCTGGCGGCCGACAGCGCCGAAGAACTGGTATCGGCCGCCCACCGTTTCCTGTCGAGCATCGAAAACCTGGGCGCGCAACGCATGCGCAAGCATTGCATGGAGCTCGAGCGGCTCGGACGCGAAGGCACGCTAGCCGGCGCGGGGGCGATTCTCGACGGCCTGCGGCGCGAGTTCGACGTGGCGCGCCAGCACCTGGTCGGACTGATCACGTCCGCCTGACGAGACTGACGAGACTGACGAGTGGCGCGGCGGCGACGGCCGCCCCACCGCATTCGGGGATTACATGCCGGGCGTGCAGTCGGTGCAATGTTCGATCTCCGGCTCCCCCTTCAGCAGCTTGTCCTGCGCATCGTGCAGCGCGCTGCGCAATCCCTCCTCGATGACCGGGTGGTAGAACGGCATTTGCAGCATCTGCTCGACCGTCATGCCGCTGTGGCAAGCCCAAGCCAGCAGATGCGCCAGGTGTTCGGCGCGCGGCCCGGCCATTTCGGCCCCCAACAGGCGGCCCGAGCCATGCTCGGCATACAGCCGCAGCAATCCGCGATTCTGCAGCATCACCCGGCTGCGCCCCTGATTGTCGAACGACACCGCCCCCACCGCGAAGCTGCCCGGCCGCAGGCTGCGCCAGCCTTGCCCGACGCTGGCGAGCTGTGGATCGGTAAATACCACGGCAAGCGGTGTGCGCCGCAGCCCGGGTCGCACATCCGGATACCGCCCCGCGTTGTCGCCGGCGATGCGCCCCTGGTCGATCGCCTCATGCAGCAGCGGCCTCTCGTGGTCGGCGTCGCCGGCGATGAAAATAGAGCTGTCGCCGCACTGCATGGTATGCGGATCGAACAGCGGCAGCCCGCGCGTGTCGAGCGCAATGCCGGTACGCTCGAGGCAAAGCGCTTGCAGATTGGGCACGCGCCCGGCCGCCGCCAGCAGGAATGAAAACGACTCGCTGCGCTCGCTGCCGTCGGCGCCGCGCGAGCGGATCCGCACCTGCGCCCCATCGCGCCGCACGTCGAGCAATTCCGTGTTCAGGCGCAGGTCGAGCTCTTGCCGGAATGCCCCGGTGGCGACGTCAAGCACGGCCGGGTCGGACAGCTGCGCGACGTTGCCGCCGCGCCCGAACAACGCCACCCGCACGCCCAGCCGCTGCAGCGCCTGCCCGATTTCGAGCCCGATGATGCCGGTGCCGACCACCGCGACCGACTCGGGCAGATCCTCCCACGCGAAGACGTCGTCGTTGACCACCAGCCGCTCGCCGGCTGCGGCCAGCTGGGGCAGTATGTAAGGGCTGGAGCCGGTCGCGACGACTACGCTGCGCGCCTGCACGATGGTGTGCTCGCCGACTTGCAGGCGGGCGGCGTCGAGAAAACGCGCGCAACCGCGCAACAGGTCGCCCGGGTCGATGCGGTCGACGCCGGCGACGACATACCCGACGAAGCGGTCGCGTTCTGAACGCACCCGCGCCATCACGGCGCGGCCGTCGATGCGCGCCGCGCCGGGGTGCACGCCGAACTCCGGCGCCGTGGCCATGCCATGCGCCGCCTCCGCCGCTGCGATCAGCAGCTTGCTGGGCATGCAGCCCACTCGCGCGCAGGTGGTGCCGTAGGGCCCGCCCTCGATCAGGACCACGCGCTTGCCGTGATGCGAGCGCGCCGCCTTGTAGGCGGTCAGGCCGGCGCTGCCGGCGCCGATGACGGCGACATCCACAGTCATCTGGTCCATGTGCGCCTTCTTGCGACGAAGCTGCCGAACGGCGCTGCGCTATCCGCCGGGCCGGGCAACGCCTCGCGCAGCGCGCAGCGTCTTACCCCGGGTGAGCGCTTCACGGTGCCGTCACCAGATCGGTATGGCCGAACCCTTTTTCATAATTGAGCACCGAAATCACCTGCGGCGTGATCTTCAACAGGACGATATTGGTGGCGAGGTCGGACTGCGCCCATTCCGAGATTTGCGGGTACCGCTTGAGCATGCACTCGGTCGCACGCTTGATTTCTTCGGAATCGGCCAGGATCTCGGCAGTCGCGCCCATCGACACGCCCTTGATCTGGTTCCAGTCCTTGTAGTCTTCATTAATCGTGAGCGACACCTTGTTGCAATGGCGGATGTTGTTCGCCTTTTGGCTGTCCTTGCCGATGCCGACGTAAATAGTCAGTCCGTCGTTGGCATAACTGACGGTGGTGGCCTGCGGGTAGCCATCCGGCCGGATGGTTGCCAGGGTCAAATCCCTGGCATGTTCGATGATGCGCTGTACGAAATCCCTCGTTGCCTGATCCATGGCCACCTCCTTCGCAATCCGAGCCTGCGTCCAATGAGGCTCTTATTGTGCGATCGCGAAAGGGGCGCGGTTTGACTTCGGTCTAGCTATCTAAAGGACTTGTGCGCCGCGACCGTCAGCGTGGTGCCGGTGAGATCGATTGCCTTGATGGAAATGCTGCCGAAACTTGCGCCGGAAGCGTCGCCCTTGACACGGATATTGTCGAAATTGATTTCGCCGATCGAACTGGGCATGGACAGCGTGATCGAGCCGTCCGGATTGACCTTCGACTTGGCGCGCGCCGGGTCGTACACTACATCCTTGATCGTGGTGTCCGCTTCCAGGAAATCGAGCACCGGATTCATCGCGCTCACCAGCTTGCCGAGCGTCTTGACGCCCGCGTCTTTCGACCTGACCTGATGCAGCAGGCTGTCGTCGAGCCCCTGGGCCGCGATTTCACCGAGGTCTTCCTCGCTCAGCGCCAGCAAGCCGCTGCGGCCCTCCTGGCCGGTCGTTTGCACACTGATCGGCGCCGCGGGCGCAGGCGCGACCGCCAGCGCCTCGAGCGGCGCGAACAAGGCGGCGGCGAGCGCGGCGGCCAGGCGCAGCTGGCGCTGCTTGCGCAATGCGCGCTCGATATGGTGCTGAGTAAGAAGATTCCACTCGGCGAGAATGTCGCCCAAGCGCTGGCCCGTCTTGCGCTGCTGCGCAATCGCCTGCGCCAGTTGTTCTTCGGAGATCAGCTTTTGCCTGACCAGAAGCTGGCCCAGCAGCGATTTTTCGTGGCTTTGCGAAAACCAGCCCATGTTGCCCGCCTTTCAATGGAAGCGAATGGCGCGCTGCGGCGCCTAGGATTTGCGGCAACTGCCGCATGCATGATTCATCTTAATTGATGGAAACCATGCCTCCAAGCAACAAGGTCTGCGATGTCAACAAGTAGTAAAGCGGCCGCCTTCCAAGTAATTAAAGAGGCCGATTAAAGAAGTCGGTGGCAAGGCGCTTAATCTTTCTCTCTTGCCAATGCGAGGAATTCGGTCCGCAGCGGGAAGTTGGTCTGCATTTCGCCCAGCAATGCCGACGTCACCGTTTCCTGGCCGGGCGTGCGAATGCCGCGGCTTTCCATGCACATGTGGCGGCAGCGGATCACCACGCCAACCGACAAGGGCTGCAAATGCGTCATCAGCGCCTCGGCGATCTGGATCGTGAGCCGTTCCTGCACCTGCAGCCGTTTGGAAAAGCATTCCACCAGGCGGGTCAACTTGGACAGGCCGACGATGCGTCCGTTCGGCGTGTAACCGACGGTGGCGCTGCCGAAGAATGGCGCGAGATGATGCTCGCAATGGCTGTAGACGGGAATGCCGCGCACCACGATCAGTTCATTGTATTTTTCGGCGCCATCCTCGAACACTTTCAGGATATCGGCCGGGTCCTGGCCATAGCCGGACGTCCAGTGCTTCCAGGCGCGGTCGACGCGCTCCGGCGTATCCTGCAATCCCTGGCGCTGCGGATCCTCGCCGATATGGCGCAAAAGGCGCCGCCAGTCATCCGCTGAAAAATTATTGTCATCCATGTTGAACTCCCTGGCACAGGGCCGTTAATGGTGGTGCGCCCAGTTGCCATCGGCCGAGGCAAGGTAGGATTCGACGGCATCCTTCTGGCCGGTCGCATGGCGCATCACTTCGCCACAGGTGCAGATGCCCTGGTACGGCTGGATATGGGAACAGGCGGAGACTTTTTGCAGAAATACCGTCACCGGCTTCGAACATTTCGTGCACTTGAATGTCAGTGTACGTGATGGCTTTTTGCTCATACCTTCCTTCATTGATTGAACGTGACAACACAGCATTCGCCATTATCGCCTGAAGACGTTTCGGCTGCCTGTGGCTGGACGGCTGTTGTAAAGCAGGACATTGATGTAGCGCGTAAGTCTTTTTGCAAAGAGCAATATATAATACGCACCCCCTGCTCTACTGGCCGCAATGGACATGGATACAGGAAGGCTGCCTTCGGATGGTTTCATCTTGTGGCAGCAAAACGATTTGCCTCGAAATTGATCAACATTATTATCCCCAGCAAGTAAGACCGACGCACCAGAAACAGCATGGCGCCCGTTGCGCCGCTGAATTCGCATGGCTGTCATGACCCCATGCAGTGCGCCGCATCTTGCATTGATTGAAGCAATGACCAAACCCGTTAAAAAGCTGACATTAACTGCTAAGACTGCCAAGCCGGACGCGACGCCGGCCGACGTCGGCATGGCGCGCACCATCGAACACGCTGCAGACGCGCTGCAACCGCCGACCAAGGTGACCGTCGTAACCAAGCGTTCGCGCCTGCTGTCGGCCGCCAAGGAAACGGTCGCGCCCGATGTGGCTGCGTCCGACGTTCCGGCTGCCGGCAACGCGCCGGCGCCAAGCGCCGAGCCAGCCGCGTCCGAAGCAGCCAAGCCGAAAGTCGTCGTGGTGCGCAAAGCCGCGTCCAGGGCCATGGCCAAGCCGGCGCCCGAGCGCAGTGCGCCGCCTGTCGCGACCGCCACTCCCGCCGCCCCTGCTGTCACGGCGGCGCCGTCGGCACCAGTGACGAAGGCCGCACCGCGCCAGGAAAAGCCGGTGGCCGAGCCGACTGTGCCATTGGCCGAGATCGACACTTCCGGCTACACGCTGCCGGCGGTGAAGGTGCCGGGCCGACGCGGCCGACGCCCGTCCGAATACCAGCCGGAGCACGACGAACTGGCCGCGGTCAACGCGGTGGAACGCGCCGAAATGACGGCGGCGTCGCGCGCGCGCAAGAACGCCAGCACCGGCATGAGCGCGGAAGACATGGAAGTGCGGCGCAAGCAGATCACGGCGCTGGTCAAGGCCGGCAAGGAACGCGGCTTCCTGACCCATGCCGAGATCCACGACCATCTGCCCGACGATTCGACCAACCAGGATACGCTCGACAGCGTGATCTCCACGCTGACCGACATGGGCATCGCCGTGTACGAACAGGCGCCCGACGCCGAGACGCTGCTGTTGTCGGATAACGTCGTGTCGGTCACGGACGACGACGCGGAAGCGGCGGTCACCACCGCCCTGTCCAGCGTCGACGCCGACTTCGGCCGCACCACCGACCCGGTGCGCATGTACATGCGCGAGATGGCGACGGTGCCGCTGTTGACGCGGCAGGGCGAAATCGAGATCGCGCAGCGCATCGAAGCCGGCTTTACCGACATGATGCAGGCGGTGTCCGCCTGCCCGGCCGCGATCGCCGAAATCCTGGCCCAGGTGGAACGCATCAGGAAGGAAGAAATCCGCATCGACGATGTGGTCGATGGGCTGGTCGACCCGAACGTGTCGGACGAGGCCGTCACGGCGGTCAGCACTGCGGCCGACGAGGAAGACGACGAGGAACTCGATGACGACGCCGCCGATGACGAGGAAGACAGCAGCAGCGGCAGCGGCGCGGCCAGCCTGTCGGAAGAACAGCTGGCGCAGCTGCAAAAGACCGCCCTGGAGCGGTTCGCGCTGATCGCGGCGCATTTCGACAAGATGCGCGCGGCGGCCGAACAGGAAGGCAGCCAGTCCGCCGCCTACCGCGAAGCGCAGCAGGCAATCACCGCCGATCTGCTCGGCATGCGCTTCACCGCCAAGGTGGTGGAAAAGCTGTGCGACATGCTGCGCTCGCAGGTCGAGGAAGTGCGCCGTCTGGAACGGCAGATCCTCGACATCGTGGTCAACAAGTGCGGCATGCCGCGCGAGCATTTCATCAAGGTTTTCCCGGGCAACGAAACCAACCTGGCCTGGGTCGATGCCGAAGCCGACAGCGGCAAGGCTTACGCCGTCACGCTGCGCCGCCACATTCCGGCGGTGAAGGAATACCAGCAGCGGCTGGTCGACTTGCAGGCGCGCGTGTCGCTGCCGCTGGCGGAACTGCGCAAGATCAACAAGCAGATGACGACCGGCGAGATGAAGGCGCGCAACGCCAAGCGCGAAATGGTGGAAGCCAACCTGCGCCTGGTGATTTCGATCGCGAAGAAATACGTGAACCGCGGCCTGCAATTCCTCGACCTGATCCAGGAAGGCAATATCGGCTTGCTCAAAGCGGTGGACAAGTTCGAATACCGCCGCGGCTACAAGTTCTCGACTTACGCGACCTGGTGGATCCGCCAGGCGATCACGCGCGCGATTGCCGACCAGGCGCGCACGATCCGCGTCCCAGTGCACATGATCGAAACCATCAACAAGATGAACCGTATCTCGCGCCAGATCCTGATGGAGACCGGCTCCGAGCCGGATGCCGCGACGCTGGCAAAGAAGATGGACATGCCGGAAAAGAAGGTGCGCGAAATCCTGAAGATCGCCAAGGAGCCGGTATCGATGGACACGCCGATGGGCGACGACGGCGATTCGCAGCTGGGCGACTTCATCGAAGACGGCTCCACGCTGTCGCCGGCCGACGCCGCGATGCATACATCGATGCGCAACGTGATCCGCGACGTGCTCGATTCGCTGCCGGCGCGCGAAGCGAAGGTGCTGCGCATGCGTTACGGGATCGACATGGCGGGCGACGCCACGCTCGAAGAAGTCGGCAAGCAGTTCGACGTCACGCGCGAGCGCATCCGCCAGATCGAGTCGAAGGCGATGAACAAGCTGCGCCACGCCTCGCGTGCGGACCGGCTCAGGACTTTCCTGGAAAGTAATTAAGGCCGGCTCTGCCAGTGCTGAAACGAAGGCCGTCTGCCGTCAAGGCAGGCGGCCTTTTTTATTGCAAGACAAATCCTCAGGTCACTCGCCCCATAGCCAGGCGGCGCCGCGAGCCGATAAAATGACGGCCAACGACATTGCCGCGTAACGATGCGGTGCACCGAAGGCGGGAGGAAACCATGCATGCCATTCTTAAAGTCGCGTCCGCCGCTGCGCTGGCGCTGTTGTCCCAGGCCAGCGCCCATGCATTCGACCTGATCACCGAGGCCGAATATCGCCAGGAAATGGCGGCGCAGGCGAACGGCGTGCGCGAGATAAGGCGGCGCGCCTTGCCGGCGCCGGGCGCGCCCCGCATCGAAGTGCTGGCGCCGAACACGCAGGGCAGCGTCGCGCCGCCGTTCGACATCCGCGTGAAATTTGTCCCGGAGAATGGCGCGCAGATCGTCGCCGATTCCTTCAAGGTGTTATATGGCATGTTCGCCATCGACATCACGCAGCGCGTGATGCAGGCCGCCCGCTTCGAAAACAACGTGCTGCGCATCGAGAAGGCCAACATCCCGGCCGGGAAACACCGGCTGACGCTGAAGATCATGGATAACCAGCAGCGCGAGGCGCAACAGGAGCTGTCGGTCGTGGTGGCGAACTAATCACGCCCCGCCCGCCAGCGCCGCCAGGAATGCCTTCCTGATCTGCCGTCCGCACTTGACCGACACGCCGTAGGCGACCGGCTGCGTGTCATGCCGCGACAGGATGCCGTAGTACTTGCGGTCCGGCGTAATCCACGGATAGAAGCCGAACTTGCCCGGACTGGAATAGGCATCGACGCTGCCGTTGCCATGTTCCGATTCCACCCAGTAGTTGTACGCATACGACCACGGTTCGCCCAGCGCCTGGATGGGCGAATACGCGACCTGCGAGGCACAGGTCAGCGGATCGGCGCAGACCGCATCCTCGCCCAGATGCGCGCCGATGACCAGCTGCAGGTTCATCAGCTTGCGCAGGAATTGGGCATAATCTGCCGCGCTCGCCTGCAGCCCGCCGGCAATGAGCGGATCGAGCGGCGCCATGTTGAAGCCGCGGCCCAAGCCCAGCGTCGCCTGATACTCCTGGTCCAGCTGCTTCGAGGTGAAATTGGCCATGCCCAGGTCGACCGTCGCCAGCTTCTGGTCGTGGCCGCCGTCGTAGTCGAAGCGCCCGACCGTATTCGGGTCGGGCGCGCTGATGTTGCCGGCGGCATTGCAGGCGCCGACCGTGGTCTTGCCGATGCAGGCATCGTCGTTGAACCCGGTATAGCCGGACAAAAAGCGCAAACCGTCGCGCAGTGTCGGGTCGGCGCGCACCTGGTCGATGCCCTTCTTTTGCAGCACGTAGGCACCGAACACCCATTTCGATGCCGATGCAATGCCGAAGTGCGACGTCGCGGTGACCGAGCCACCGCCCTCGGAATGGGAGACCAGGGGGGTGGCACTGGTGGCGTCGCCAATTTCCCAATAAAAATCCCCCAGCGCCGACGTCGCGCATAAAGGGTCGGTCGCTGCCGCCTGTTTTGCAGCAGCGACTGCCTTGTCCATGGCCGGCGCCGACGTCGACGTGCCCGGCTGCGTCGTCAGCGCGGCATTGTCGGCCGGCGCGGGTTCGGTCCCCGAGCCGCCCCCGCCGCATGCGGCAAGCGCTAGCGCCGCGGTTAGGGATGAGACGGCGCCGGCATGTGACAAGCGTGATAAACCTCGCATTTCCTGCTCCATAAGATATGGTTCGATGCGCTCACTCTAGCCAGCAATCCTGTAATTTTTATGGAAACCGCCGTGGCGCCGATTGAGCGTGGCACAATGCCGCGAAGATTCTCCGTCACCATTCCCATGAACCGACCCTACCAGGTGCTGCTGGTCGAAGACGATCCGCTGATTGCCAAGACGCTGGCGATGAGCCTGCGCTACGAAGGCTTCGAGCTGTCGCTCGCGGCCACCGTGCGCGAGGCGTTCGACGCCCTGGCGGAGCGGCGCTTCGACATGGCAATGCTCGACGTCGGCCTGCCCGACGGCAGCGGCATCGACTTGTGCCGCGATCTGCGCGCGCGCGACGCCGGCCTGCCGATCCTGATGCTGTCGGCGCGCACCGACGAAGCCACCGCCGTGGCGGGCATCGAGGGCGGCGCCGACGACTATATCCGCAAGCCCTATGGCTTGAAGGAACTGACGGCGCGCATGCTACGCCTGCTGCCGCGGCAGCGCCAAGAAAGGCAGACGGCGGCCTTCGGCCCGGTGCGCATCGATCCGCAGCGGCGCGAGGCCCACGCGGGCGACGTCGTGCTGCAGCTCGGGAAAAAGGAATTCGACATCCTGCTGCTTCTGGTGCGTGCGCAGGGCGACGCCGTCACGCGCGAGCAGATCCTGGACATGTTCGACGACAGCAGCGCGATCTACGACCGCACCATCGACTCGCACCTGAGCCATTTGCGCAAGAAGCTCAAGGACGCCGGCGCGGCGGTTCGCATCTCGGCGATTTACGGCGTCGGCTACCGGATGGAGGCGCCATGAGCCGCGCGCTGTGGCTGCGCTTTCTCGGCGCCAGCGTGTTCTTTGCGCTGGTCCTCAGCGCGCTCGACCTGTTTCTGGCCAAGGAAGTCGCCGGCAGCGCGAGCGACGACGTGCAGCACAGCGTCTATCTGTTCGTCGCCCGCATCGTCGAGGAACAGCCGTACGCGCAATCGGTGCGGCGCGTGGCCAGCCTGGGCGCCGAATCCCCGGCGATGCCGCTGCAGCTGTGGGTGGTATCGGCGTCGGGCCAGGTGATCGCCGCCAGCGCCGCGTACGACCCGCCCGCACGCTTGCGCGCGCTCGCGCGCCCGGCGCAGGTGCATGAGATCGTCAGCTACGGGCGCTTCTTTTCAGGGGGGCCGGCCGGCGCGGTGGTGCGCCTGAATGCCCCTGCACCGACCTACCTGCTGGTCCACAATCCGGGCGTGCCGGGGCGGCACACCTTCCGCACGCTGGGTCTTTTGTTCATTGCCACGGTCGCCGGCGCCATCCTGCTCGGCCTGGCGCTGGTGCTGCTGTACCTGCGCGGCCGCTCGGCGCAGGCGCGGCAAGTGATTGCGCAGATGGAGTCGGGCAACCTGTCGGCGCGCTTTGCCGGCGACCGGCTCGACGCGATCGGCCACCTGATGACGGACTTCAACCGGATGGCCGATGAGATCGAGCGCCTGGTGACACGCCTGCAAACGACCGAAAGCGCACGGCGCGAACTGCTGCAAGAGCTCGGCCATGACTTGCGCACGCCGCTGACCAGCCTGCGCACGGCGATCGAGACGCTGACTGTGCACGGCGAAGCAATGAGCCCCGCCGAGCGGGCGGAATTCTTCAAAGTCGTGAACGGCGAACTGGAATATTTCGGGAAGCTGATCGACGACTTGTTTTTCATCGCCGACATCGACGAGCCGCGCTACCGCAAAATGGCCGAGCGCATCGACATCGAAGCCTTGGTAGCGGCAGAAATCCAGGCAGCACAAGGCAAGGCGGGCGCGCGCGGCATTCGCTTCGAGCTGGACTGCGGTCCGGCCCGGCCGATGGTCAGCGGCGACGCCTACCTGATCGCGCGGCTGTTTCGCAACGTATTCGACAATGCCACGAGATTTGCCACCTCGCGCGTGCGCGTGGCAATCCGCGTGCATTCCGGCGCGGTCGCCGGCGTAGTCGAAATCGCAGTCGAGGATGACGGCCCCGGCATGGCGCCGGAGGCCATCGCCGCATTCGGGCAGCGGCGCAGCCGCCGCGTGCCGGCGGGCGCCGGGCAACCCCATGTGTCGCTCGGCCTGGGGTCCGTCATCATCAAGGCCATCGCCGCGCTGCATGACGGCCAGCTCCAAATCGAGAGCCATGCAACCGATGCCGCCATCGCGGGTACACGCCTGACGATCACCCTGCCCTGCGCTTCCTGCGAATAGCGGCCTCGGATTCGGCGCCGCGCCCCTGCGATCGGCTATTAGCATATCGCCAAAATATCTATATGCAGCACCGGGGGCCGCATGGAGTTCGGAAAGTACTCTGCTATAGTTCAGGGTTTGAGCCGCCCCGCCATACCGGCCTCCCGGCATGGCCGCCGGAGTTCACGCTGCATCAGGCTTTCCGCCTGCTCGACCCGGTCCCGACCCGCCGCTGCGCCGCTTGCGCAAGCCGGCAACCGAGAATGATGTCGAGCGATCCCGCATTGAACCGATCAGCAAAATGAGCCAGCCGCTCCAAGCCAGCGGCGGCCGCCGGCGCGGCATTAAGCCGTGGACGCGCCGGCATCGGCGCGCATTCGGACGGAATTAATGCTTTGATAATGGACGTGATGCTGTGCAGCACTTTGTCCGCGACGCACTGCTCCGAAGGCTTTAAAATAATCATCTATTTGAAATATTCTTTTAGCTTCTGAAAGGCGAACCATGAGTAATATGTTTGAAGCCAAGGTGTTGACGGTGCATCACTGGACCGACCGCCTGTTTTCCTTCACAACGACGCGCGACACCAGCTTCCGCTATCAAAGCGGCCAGTTCGCCATGATCGGCCTGCAAGTCGACGGCAAGCCGCTGATGCGCGCGTACAGCATGGTAAGCCCTCACTACGAAGAAAACCTCGAATTCCTGAGCATCAAGGTGCAGGACGGTCCGCTGACCTCGCGCCTGCAAAACATCCAGCCGGGCGACACCATCCTGGTCGGCCGCAAGGCATCGGGCACCCTGCTCACGCAAAACCTGCTGCCGGCCAAGCGCCTGTACCTGCTCGGCACCGGCACGGGTCTCGCGCCGTTCATGAGCATCATCCAGGACCCGGACGTGTATGAAAAATTCGAAAAGGTCGTGCTGGTGCACGGCTGCCGCCAGATCCACGAACTGGCGTACCAGGAGCGCATCACCGATTTGCCGAACAATGAATTCTTCGGCGAGATGGTGTCGGACAAGCTGGCCTATTTCCCAACCGTGACGCGCGAGCCATTCAAGAACCAAGGCCGCATCCCGACCCTGATCGAAAGCCGCAAACTGTTCGAGGAACTCGGCCTGCCGGAACCGGACCTGGAAAACGACCGCTTCATGTTGTGCGGCAGCCCGGCGATGCTGAAGGATACCGTCGCTGTGCTGGAAAGCTTCGGCTTCAAGGAAGGCAACATGAGCCATCCGGGCCACTACGTGATCGAGCGCGCGTTCGTCGAGAAGTAACCATACCGACCGCGCCCGGCACCAGGGCGCACCCGGGGCGGAAAGGCGCAACGTCTTTCCGCCGCAGTCAGCTGCCGGGCAACCCCGGCCTTGCGCAGCGCGCGTCCTTGAATGGGCCGCCCGCCTTTTCCCATTCTCCCTGCATGACCTGGGCGCACACGACTGTGCCGTTGAGCTTGCTGCGCCACTTGTACCAGGCAGCAGGCGCCGCGGCGGCAGAAACAACCGCCATCGCGCCAAGCGCAAACGTCCAGTATTTCCTCATCATGATTCCCCTGTCGGCACAAAGCGCAAGCCCTATTTGGCGGCGCAGTGTATTTTGTACGCACTGCCGCACCGCAAGCAAGCGCTTGGGCCGAGCCGCCTTTTGCAGGGCGTTGACCGGCGACGCCGGCACCACGTCGTTTTTCATCGGAAATCGATCTGACGGCCTGCCGGCGCCCTGGCATTAGGGCTGGTCATAGCGCAGTGAGGTCAGGAAGGACTGGCGGGCGTCATCGTGGTATTCTCTCGCCCCTACGAGCTTTATCTTCCAATCATTGTCGATGACTATGCCTGCCTCCGCTTCCAACGCAGTCAATGCCGCGCGCGCATTGCTGAAACAGATTCAAGAGAATTTTCCGGTCTTCCACGAGAATAAGCCGCTTGCCATCGGGATTGACAAGCAGCTTTTTGCGCAAATGCCGGAAGTGGACAAGAAGACCTTGCGGATCGCGCTCGGCCTTCATACCGGCTCAACGCGGTATCTGAAATCGATGGAAAAAGCCGTGTCCAGATTTAACCTAGATGGCAGCTCCGCCGGCGACGTCGACGACGCCCATCGCGCACATGCGGCCGAAACGCTGCGTGCGCGATTCAAGAAAGCGGCGGAACTGAAAAAGGCGCAGCAGGAAGCGCTCAAGGCCGAGCGCCAGCATGCGGAGAAATTGCGCCAGCTGGCCGAGAAATTCTCCCCGCGCCACTGACGCCTAGGATGATGCGATGGCGCAGGATGCACCTGCGCGCATCCTCACAGCCCCAGTGCCGCGATCCCCGCTCTGGCGACTTGCGCATCTTCAGCCGCCTTGACGCCGGAAACGCCGACGGCGCCCAGGCATGAACCTTCCTGCAGGATCGGCACGCCGCCTTCCAGAAGGCCCTCCACATCCGGCGCCGTGACAAATGCAAAGCGGCCATTGTTAATCATGTCTTCATGAAACTTGGTTTCGCGCCGAGCCAGTGCGGCGGTGCGCGCCTTGGCTGCGGCAATGCCGACGGAAATCGGCGCGGCATTCTCGAGCCGTTGCAGCGAAAGCAGATGGCCGCCGTCGTCCACCACCGCGATTGTCACTGCCCAGCCGTTTCGCTTCGCCTCGGCTTCCGCTGCCGCGACAACTGCCTTCACATCTTCCAGCGTTAGAATTTGCTTCGATTGCATCACTTTTCCTTTTCGTTGTCTTGTCCAGCCCGATCAATATCGAGCCGGCTCACGTTCTTGCCATATCACTGCGCAATCGGGGCTGCCGCTCCCGAATAGCTGGGTTGGCCGCTCGCTCGCCATTGCCATGCGGGCGGAGCGCTTGCGCGGCGTCTTCGATTTTGCCCCGCCGATGTCGGCAACGTGCGTGAATAGTTTTCATGCATTGCTGCAGCGATTGACATTGACGCTCGGGCGTCGATTCGCTAGTTCGGCGAATACGATTCACCATTGCTTCCTTAGCCTTTCGCCGGGCGGGCACGCTTGCCAGCTCGCGAAAACGCCCCCTGCCACCGGTGCAACGCCAGGAAGGCAGCACTTCCGAGCAGGCCGAAGAACAGGTCGGAGATGGTGTCGGCCAGCCCCAGCTGCATCGCTGTACCAAGGAAATAATCGCAAAGAAACTCA
The DNA here is from genome assembly GCF_000818395.1 of Noviherbaspirillum autotrophicum. Taxonomy (GTDB): domain Bacteria; phylum Pseudomonadota; class Gammaproteobacteria; order Burkholderiales; family Burkholderiaceae_D; genus Noviherbaspirillum; species Noviherbaspirillum autotrophicum. The sequence continues at coordinate 4,848,294 of NZ_JWJG01000028.1, forward strand.
TAAAATTCCCAGAAGACGGCGGCCGAACTGACGCACGAAAACACGAGCACCATGCGGATCGGGTGCGGGATAGGGCCGACGACATCATCCGCACTGTCGAACAGGTCAAGCAGGAAGTACGACAGCGCCGCCCCGCCGCTGAAGTGCGTCACGCTGTCGAGCCACCAGTACAAGGAATAGGCATCGAAGACGAGCGAAGCAAGCAGGTAACAGCCAAACAGCGTGGCGGACGCCCACCCGCTCCGGCTGATTGCCGCCAGTAGCCATCTGGCCAGCATCTGTCTGTTTTTCATCGACGATTCCTTCCTTCACGCCGAATCAATATCGCAAGGAGCGTGCCTGGAATCGAATGCGTCTTTTCAAGGTTCAACTTTTTTCTCGTGCAATGCGATAACTCTCGTGGGCATGGGCGCAGGTCCACACGTCGAAGTGCAGCTGCGACAACAGCAACGGATCATCCAGCAGCGTCGCTCTTTGCTTTTCATCGAGCGCAGCCGGCCCGGCGCGCAGCGCAGTCTGCGCCAGCGCATCGCGCGCGGCGCTGCTCGCCGGCGGCAGGCCAATGCGCGCCGTGGCCGCCGCGCAGGCCAGGGCGTTGACGACCGGATCGACCACCGCATCGATGAAGCCGGGCTGCTCGCCACTTGCGCGCTGATGCGCGTCGCACGCCTGCAACTCGGGCGGCGGCGCGCACTCTTCCGGGATCACGAACAAGCCGGCACGGCGCAGGCGTCGCCCCAGCGACACCCGGCTCGACCAGACCGACAGCGGTGCCGACAGCGCCAGCGCGCCGGCGATCGGCAACAGCCACGGAAGAAACGACGGATTGAGCCAGTACACCGTGCCACCCCATGCCAGGCCGAGCAGCGTGTGCAGGCCGTGCTTGCCGAATGCCTCGCGCCAGCTGGTTTCCGAATCCGCACGCGGCGGCGATTTCCAGTGCAGGGCCCAGCCGAGAAAGGCGGCGGCCACAAAGCGCGTATGAAACAGCATGCGCACCGGCGCCATCAGCATCGACACGAGCATTTCAAGCAAAGCACTCGCCATCACGCGCGACCATCCCCCGAACTCACGCGCGCCGCCACGGCATGCCAGCAGCACGCTCAGGATCTTGGGCAGGAACAGGAGCGTGGCGGTGGCGGAAAACAGCGCCAACGCCTTTTCCGGATGCCATTGCGGCCAGATCGGGAACAGCTGGCGCGGTTCGACGAAATACTGCGGTTCGACCAGCGTGTGCAGCGCCAACAAGCCGGTCGACAGTGCGAGAAACAGGAACCACAAGGGTGCCGACAGGTACGCCATCACGCCGGTGACGAAGACGGCGCGATGCACCGGATGCATGCCGCGCGCGGCGAACAGCCGGAAATTCATCAGGTTGCCGTGGCACCAGCGCCGGTCGCGTTTCAATTCGTCGAGCAGGTTCGGCGGCATTTCCTCGTAGCTGCCGTCGAGGTCGTAGGCGATCCATACGCCCCAGCCGGCGCGCCGCATCAGCGCCGCCTCGACGAAGTCATGCGACAGGATGTCGCCGGCCAAGGCGCCGCGCCCCGGCAGCGGCGCCAGCGCGCAGTGGCGCATGAAGGGCGCGACGCGGATGATCGCGTTATGCCCCCAGTAGTGCGATTCGCCCAGCTGCCAATAATGCAGCCCGGCGGTAAAAAGTGGCCCGTACAGGCGCGTGGCGAACTGCTGGATGCGCGCATACAGGGTGTCGCGCCCGGCGGCGCGCGGCGCGGTCTGGATGATGCCTGCGCCCGGATTGGCTTCCATCAGCCGCACCAGCGTGGTCAGGCAGGCACCGCTCATGACGCTGTCGGCGTCGAGCACGATCATGTAGCGGTAGTTCCTTCCCCAGCGCCGGCAAAAGTCGTCGATGTTGCCGCTCTTGCGTTTGACGCGGCGCTTGCGGTGCCGGTAAAAGATGCGGCCGAAGCCGTCCACGGCGCGGCACAGGCTGGCCCATGCGGCAAGTTCGGCGGCGCGGATATCGCTGTTGCCGCTGTCGCTGAGCACGAAGAAGTCGAAATGCGGCAGCGCGCCGCTGCGCTGCAGCGATTCATAGGTGGCGCGCAATCCAGCCATCACCCGACCCACATCCTCGTTACAGATCGGCATCACGATTGCGGTACGCGCACGCGAATCGATCGGCGCCCGCTCATCGCGCATGCGCGAAATGAGATGCCGGTCGCTGCCGCGCACGAGCACCATAAATCCCGCCAGCGCGGTCCAGAAGCCGGCGGATACCCAGCAGAACAGCAGCGCAAAGAGTGCCAGCATGGACGCCTCGGCCAGCGTTGTTCCCTGGTAGGGCAGCACCTCGCGCATGAAGTAGGCGGCAATGCCGGTTTGTGCAAGCATCAGCGACAGCAGCACGCCACGCCGGATATTGCCGCGGTGCTGCCAGACGCCCTGCGGGTCGGGGGCATCGACGCCCTCGGCAGCGCCATCGGCGCGCGGTGGCTGCGACAGCGCCGCGCCATCACCCTGGGATGTGCGGCGCGCATGGCGCCTTTGCACGACAGCCTGCAGCCAGCGCGCGAGCGGATTGAGCGCGCCCCAAGGCTGCGGCACCATCGACGCCCGGTTGACGGGCGGCGCAAACGGCAACGGCATGCGTCGGCCCTGCCCGCCAGCCGCCCACTCGAGCGTGTCGGGCTGTAAAGCAGTGTGCGGCGGGCGATACGCCAACTGCAGGCGCGCTTCCACCGATGCGTGGGCAACATGGGCGTGCATGGCGCGCGGGGCCGGCCTGCCGGCAAGCGCGCAGTGCAGCGCGGTAAAAGCGGCGTGCGGCGCCCCATGCGCGACGCGCCAGGCGAATGCGCTGCGTTCATGCGGCGAGAGCGGCAAGCGGTCCAGGTAACGTTCGCACAGCGCCTCGGCGGCGTCTTGCTCCCCGTCCGGCGCGCGCCTCACTCGGGGGGCAGGATGTAGCTCCACGTTTCTGAAAGTGTCGTGTTGGCACTGCGTAGATAACCGCGCAATTCGACCGGCTTCTTGTCATCGCTGCGCGCCAGCCTGGCGGTCATGCGCCAGCCGCCGCTGGCGGCATTACGGTAGGCATTCACTTCGATCAGCCGCGCGTTGGCATCGGTGCTGACGACCGCCTCGACCTGCGCATCGCCGGCCAGCTTTTTGAGCGCCGGCCCCTCGAAGTCGACCGACAGCGCGATACTGTCGTCGGCCTTGCGCAGCCAGCCGTGGCCGCGCCGCGTCTGCACCGCCCAAGCCAGCGGCGGACGGCGGTCGGCATCCTTCTGCCACAGCAGCCGGTATTCGACATCATAGGGCTGCCCCGGCCTGGGCGGGGTGTCCGGGACCCAGAACGCGACGACGTTGTCATTGGTTTCGTCGGGCGTCGGAATCTGGATCAGCTCGACCCGGCCCGCGCCCCAGTCGCCCTTGGGCTCGACCCATGCGCTGGGGCGCGACTCGTAATGCGCCTCCAGGTCTTCATAGCTGCCGAAGCGGCGGTCGCGCTGCATCAGCCCGAAGCCGAGCGGATTGTTCAGCGCAAACGAGGTCACCAGCAGGCGCCGCGGGTTCACCAGCGGGCGCCAGATCCATTCTCCGGTGCCGGACTGGATCGACAAGCCGTCCGAGTCGTGCACTTCCGGCCGATAATCCTCGACCTGCGCGCGCTGGTTTTCGCCAAAAAAATACATGCTGGTGAGCGGCGCGATGCCGAGCTTGGCAACGTTCTCGCGCAGGAAGAGCCGCGCCTTCACCTCCATGGCGGTGTCGGTGCCGGGCCGGAGCACGAAGCGGTAGGCGCCAGCGACACGACGCGAATTGAGCAGCGCATAGACTGTCAATTCCTTGGCCGCCGCACCGGGCCGCTCGATCCAGAATTCGACGAATTGCGGAAACTCTTCGCCAGAATTGAGCGCGGTATCGATCGCCAGCCCGCGCGCCGACAGGCCGTAGGCCTGGCCCTTGCCGATGGCGCGGAAATAGCTCGCGCCTAAAAACACCAGCACCTCATCCTTGTATTTCGGCGTGTTGACCGGGTAGTGCACGCGGAAACCGGCAAAGCCCAGCCCGGCGAGGTCCTTCGCATGGATGTCGTTGGCGCCGTAGTGGAAGGATTTCGGATCGAACCGGATCTCGCGCACGTTCTTGCCGGCGACCTCGTGGATCTTGACCGGGCTGTCGAAGGCCATGCCCTGATGGAAAAACGCCAGCTCGAACGGCAGCTGCGCGTTGCGCCAGTATGTCTTGTCGCGCTCGAAACGGATATCGCGGTACTGGTCGTAGCTGAGACTGGCCAGCGTCTTCGAGATATTTTTCGGCGGCGCCTTGTAGGATGATGCGGCCAGCTGCCTCGCCTTGGCTGCGACGTCGTCGAAGCCGAAAGCGAATGCTGCTGCCGGCAGCAGCGCCAGCGTCGCGCAGGCGGCGGCGCGCTGGCGCACTATCATGAATTTGATTGCGGTTCCAAACATTGCAGCCCATTGCACATTCACATACGAGCCATCTTGCCGTCTCGTATCGCCGATGGTTTGAGGGTGTGCAATAGGCGCTTACTTATGGATGCGCATTTGGTTCAAATACAACAGAGTGGCCGGCAATTCCCTATTCCGGCACGAAGGTGCCGATCAGGGCCAGGACCGTGAAGCTGCCGCCCAGCGCGACGACCAGCCAGTTCCATGCACTCAGGCGCGCGTTGCGCTGATGCCCTGGGCAAGCGATGGCATTGAGGCGATTGGCCTGCGCCTGCGCCGGCAGAAGGAAGACCACTGCCAGCGACGACGCCCACCAATACGGGTCGGGCAGCTTCCACAGCATGGTCGTGACAGTCCATCCAGCCGCCAGCAACGCAGCCGGTACACGCATCGGCATGCCGGTTTCCTTGCCATAGTCGCGGATTCTGGCGAAGCATGAGTAACAAAAGAAAAGCGAGAAAAACGCGCGCCAGAACGGCATGATGTGGCTGCCTTCACGCTGCCGGATCCGCTGCCAGTTGCGGTAGTACCAGTACAGTTCATAAAAGCCGGCGGTGCACACGGACATGACGGTCAGCTTTACGAGGGATACGGCGAAAAACGGCGGCTCGCCCGCGTGGGCTGCCACGTGCATGGCTGTGTCTGCGGGAATGCTGGCCCGCTGCGGTGTGTCTAGATCGATGCTCACGAATTCTCCCCTGGCGCAAGCGTGTCATTTTACGCCGGGGAGTGCGGCCGGGCCGAATTGAGGAGCGGTGCCCTTGCCGGGCACCGCTGCTTCGCGCGAGTGAAACGGAAGACAAAGAGCCGCCCGGTTTTCATCGAAGCGGCCAGCCAGGAGCGGCGGCGCTGTCTATGGAAACGCGCCGGTGACAAGCCCGCGCGTTGCTCGCCATGTGCGTGCACTTCTCACGCGCGGGCTGCCGCCACCCTCGCCTGTTTTTTCAGCATCGGTGAATTGCGCGCACCTGACGCCGCGCGCGCGCCGGTCTTGGCCCCTGCTTTTTCCTTGCCTTTGGCAGGCGCTTTCCGTGCATGTGCGCCGGCACCGGACAAGGCTTTGACGGTCTTGTGCAAGTCCTCGATTTCGTCCGTGAGCGCCTTCAAGTCATCCTGCGTCGGCACGCCAAAGTTGCGCAGCGTGCGCGTGAAGCGCTCCTCGAACACTTCTTCCATTTTCACCAGCGGCGCGGTGGTTTGCCTGCCGATGGTTTCGCCCATCCTGGTGATCGCATCCGAAATTTTTTGGCCTGCCAGTTGCTGCGTGCGTGTCTGCAGGCTCGCGCCTTCCTTCATCAACCGGGCAAGCAACTCACTGCCTTCCTCGCGCACCGTGGTAAATGCGCCGAGCCCGGCCTGCCAGATGTGTTGCGCAGAATTGCGTACCGCGTCCTTCAATTGCATCTCGTGAGGTTGTTGCATGTCGTGCAGCTTTCTCGTCATAGTCCTTTTCCAATCGGTTGGTCGATGTCGAATACACGGTTCGTATCGAGGCGTCGGCGTCGCTGTTTCTTCTGACGAGACAATGCGCCGGGCCGGCTGATTTTGCATTGCGGTTCATCAGATGGCTTCGCCTTATCAAGGCCGCCCCAGCGCGATCCGCGCTGATCTTGTATAGCCATAAAGCATGTCGCATCACAGATGCGCTGATTCCATCGCGGGTGATATGGATCAAAGATTTTAGCGACGCAGAAGACGAGAGTAATACCGCGCCGGGTCGTTCGACGGCGCGCATCACTCCGCTTCTCCGCCGCCAATCAAGCCGAGTACGCAATGCCATGCGCACTCGGCTGCTGGCGCATTTCCACCTAACGACATGAAGGAATCGACATGACGACCAAACATACTAGGGAAAGCAGTGAGCACGCGAATGAGGCAGCAACGAAAGTGCCGGCAGTATCCGGCAAGGAACAGGCCGCTTCGGAGGGATACACGATGCAGACCCTCCAGGAAGGCATTGCGGGACGCCTGGCGGGACTCAACAGCATCGAGGCCGATATCGTGACGCTCGTCAAAAACACGGTCTCCGATACGCTCAAGACGGGCGGCGGCGCCGCAACTCAGTTGACCAAGGTGATACACGATGTGGTCGAAGGTGCGATCGGCGCCACCGAGCAGGTCGGCACTGGCTTGACCATGAGCACCAAGAGCGTAGCCAAGGGCATCGTGATGGGTGTACATGAAGTCAATGGCGACGTCATCGGGGCCGGCTCGGAGACGCTGCGTTCGGTGATTCATCATGCCGCCGCAATCGGCGCCGACGTGGGGCTGGTGGCAAAACGCGCGATGAATGGCATTATCGAAGGCGTGTCAGAAACCGGCGGCAATGTCGGGCAGGCAGCATCACGCGCGACCGAAGGCGCGATCGAGGAAGCAGGCCGGATCGGCAACATGGCTGTAAAAACGGTCAAGGATGTACTGATCGGTATCGGCGACGGCGTGGGCGAGGTGCTCGGCAAGATGCTGCCGCATGCGCCGAGCCACCCTGCCGCACAACACCATGCAGCCTCGGCACCCGGCAAGGCCATGCATAGCTGACGGGTGATTCAAACCGATTCAAGCATGTGGGAGCCGCGCGTCATGCGGCGCGGCTCCGCGTACCAGTTTGGCCCGTGCGGCACGCGCGACGGCAGCGCGGCGCGGTCCAGCGCCGCTTCGGGATTCAGGCATGCGGATGCGCGCCGTGCTGGCTGCCATGCGCATGCGCTGCGCCAGGGCGCCGCGGCCACGGCATCAGCAAGGCGCCGGTCAGCAGCGCCTCGAACTCGGCGGCAAAGCTGGTGACGATCAGCTCCGGATCGGGCACGCGGCGCACGTCGCTCATCACGCCGAAATCGACCTTGCCGTCGTAGCTCAGAATGCTGATGCCCATGCCGATGCCGCCCGACTGAGGCACCCAGAACACCTGGCGCACGATGCGCTTGCCGGCGAAGAAGCGCGCCTCGGACGTGCCGCGCACATTGGTGATGACGGCGCTGGCGTTGGCTGCGAGCGCTTCGAGCGTCTTTTCCCGGATAGCGTCCGGCACCATGCCCATGCTCATCAGAATGCCCAGTGCCACGGTCGGCTGCTGCGAATGCTTGAGTTCGTCCATGCGACGCTTCACCGCCAGTACGCGCTCGGCCCTGTCCTCGACGCCGAGCGGCAGGTCCAGGAACACCATGCCGAAGTGATTGCCCAGGTCCGTGATGGGTCCCGGCGGGCGCATGTTGACCGGCACCAGCGCGCGCATGTCCAGGCCATCGACCGCGTCGCCGCGCGCCAGCAGGTAGCTGCGCAACGCGCCGGTCACGCACGCCAGCAGCACGTCATTGACCGAGCAGGCGAACGCTTCGGCGATCGCCTTGACCTCGAACAGCGAGAGCGGCTGCGCCCATGCCGCCCGCTTCATCACGCCAAGCGGCCCCTTGAAGCGCGTATGCGAATCCGGCTTCATGGTGGCGATATAGGCCGCCTCGCGCGCCAGATCGACGCCAGTGCGGGCATAGCCGGCAACCTGCAGCGGGTTGGCCAGCAACTGCTGGCCAATGCCGAACAGCGACTGGGCCGAGCGCAGCGCGTCGCCCATCGTTTCCGAGACCGGGCCAAAAATACGTTCCCACGCCGCGCGCTGAACGCCATTGCCGTTGTCCCCGACATCGCCGGCTGTTTCATGCGTAAGCGTGGGGGCGGTGTCGGTCATGCAGGAAAGCACATGGATCAATGCGAATCCGTCCGCATAGCAATGGTGAATGCGCAGTACCAGCGCGCTGCCTCCGCGCTGGTCGTCGATCAGATGGAACTGCCACATCGGCCTGCCGCGGTCGAGCGGAGTGCTGACCAGATCGCTGACCGCGTCTTCAAGCGCGTGCGCAGTGTGCGGCACGGCGATATGACGCACATGCCAGGACAGATCGAATTCGGGATCGTTTTCCCAGAAGGGGTTGCCGCCCTGCTCGACGATGCGCTGGCGGAAGCGGTGAAAGCACAGCATACGCGTGGCGACAACCTCTTTGACGCGGGCCAGGTCGAGCCGGTCCTCGAAGGTCAGCATGCCGCAGATCATCATCAGATTGGTCGGCCGGTCCATGCGCAGCCACGCGGTATCAACGTACGACAAGGATTCCCGCACGCCTGCCATTGTGCTCATCGTCGTATTCCACAGTGGTGTCGTGATCGGATTCAGGGTGATTTGCATGGTATTCCGGAGTGGGCTGTGGACATGACGGGAAGCAGCTGGGTGCGGGCGGTCCGATGCGTGGTTTTGCTCATGCCGGGCGCCTAAAAATGCATGCCGCGCAGCAGCTGCTGCATGGCGCGCTGTTCGGGCGATAGTGCGGGCGCTTCCTTGCCGCCCGCCTTATCTGTCGGCTCCATGTCCGCGAACAGGCGAAACGCGGTGTTCAGGATGATTTGCGCCCCGTGCGGCATCACCGTGTGCAGCCCCTGCCCGGCCAGCCCGATCGGGGTCGCAATGCGCACCGGCTTGCTGACGATGGCACGCGCCACGAGGTCGGCGGCCTCTTGCGGCGACAGCGTCGGCATGTCCCGATAAATGCGGGTGGGCGCGATCATGGGCGTGCGCACCAGCGGCATGTTGATGGTGGTGAACTTGATGCCGGCGTCGGCCAGTTCCGAGGCAGCGCACAGCGTCCAGGCGTCGAGCGCGGCCTTCGACGCGACATAGGCCGAAAAGCGCGGCGCGTTGGTCAAGACGCCGATCGACGAGATATTGATCACCTGTCCGGTGCGCCGCTCAATCATCTTCGGCAGCAGCCCCATCGTCAGCCGCAGCGCGCCGAAATAGTTCAGCTGCATGGTGCGCTCGAAGTCGTGCAGCCGGTCGAAACTTTCCTCGATTGGCCTGCGAATCGAACGGCCGGCATTGTTGACCAGAATGTCGACGCCATCGTGGCGCGCCAGGAGCATCTGCACGAATCGCTCGCAATCGGCCGCGTCGGCCAGGTTTGCCTGATAGGTGATGACGTCGAAGCCGCGCGCCTGGATCGCCTCCCTGGCTGCCGCAAGCTTGGCCGCGTCGCGCCCGCAGATGAGCGTGGTCGCGCCGGCTTCGGCCAGCTTGTGCGCGGTGGCCAGGCCGATGCCGGAAGAGCCGCCCGTCACCAGCACCGTCTTGCCCTGAACCTGCCCGCGCAGGCTGCGGTCAACGAACAGGTCCGGGTCGAGATGGCGCTCCCAGTAGTCCCAGAGGCGGTCCGCGTACCGATCCAGCCGAGGGCAGGCAATGCCGCTGCCTGCCAGCGCCTCGGCCGCACGGCGGTTGTCGAAGCGTGTCGGGTAGTTCACGAACTGCAGCACGCCATCCGGCAGGCCAAGGTCCCTCATGAGCGCCTCCTTCAGGCGCAGTACCGGTTTCAAGGCCATCACGGTCTTCGTGACCACCTCGGGGACGAAGCCGAACAGCGCGGCATTGATGCGCAGGCTGAGCGCGGGCGCATGCGCCGCGCGCGCGAAAATATTGAGCACCTCGCCCACGCGCATCGGTGCCGGGTCGGTCAGGTGAAAGCATTCGCCGCCGGCGCGCTGCTGGTGCGCGATATGGCACATCGCGTCGACCACATAATCGACCGGCACGATGTTGATGCGCCCGCCCTCGATGCCGATGGCCGGCATCCACGGCGGCAACACGCGGCGCAGGCGCTGTATCGGCTTGAAGAAATAATAGGGGCCGTCGACCTTGTCCATCTCGCCGCTGCGGGAGTCGCCCACCACCATGCCGGGCCGGTACACTGTCCAGGGCACCGGGCAGGACGTGCGCACGATTTTCTCGGATACGTGCTTGGTGGAGAAATACGGATGGTCGAGGTGCTCCGCCTCGTCGAACATGTCTTCGCGAAACGTGCCCTCGTAGAGGCCGGCGGCGGCAATCGAGCTGACGTGATGAAAATGCTTTGCCCGCAACGCACCGGCCAGCGCTACCGCATTGCGCGTTCCGCCGATATTGGTAGCGACCTGCGGCTCGGGGTCGGCCTTCAGGTCATAGATGGCGGCCAGATGAAAGAAGTGGTCGATCGTGTCCGTGAGCGCGGCCGCTGCACGCGCATCGATGCCGAGACCGGCCGCGCGCACGTCGCCGTGCACCGGGATCGCGCTCGAGCGCTGCGGGTTCCAGTACGCCAGCAGGGAAGGCAGCTTGTCCGCACTGGCTTCGCGCATCAGGAAATACACTTCGCTTCCCTCGCGCTCCAGCAGTTTCTTGACGAGCCGCCTGCCGATGAAGCCAGTCGCTCCGGTAATGAAATACCGCATTGCGTCTCCTTGCCTTCGAATCTGCCGCCGGATGGATGGGTCTTGCAACACGGACGTGCCAGCCATCTTCCAGCAGGGCCGCCGGCAGCCGATGCAATTCATTATCTGGCCATGCCTGCGACAAATCATTGAACGAGGTCAAACACGCCAGAGTGCGCAGGCATGCGCCGGCAATACACATACGTCGAGGAAATTTTACGGAGCTAAACCGGCATTGGCGGCCCCAAGATCAGGCGCTGCGGCACGCGCGTTCAGCGCTTGCGCGCCAGCGTCAAGCCATCGGCGACCGGCACCAGCGACAGATCGACGCGCTCGTCGGCATGCAGCTTGCGGTTGAACGCCTGGAGCGCCGCCGTGTCGGCATCCTGCGCCGGGCGCGCCACGGCGCCGCCCCACAGGACATTGTCGACGACAAGCAGTCCGCCTTGGCGCAGCAGCGTCAGGCAGCGCTCGTAATAGGTGTCGTAGCTGCTCTTGTCGGCATCGACGAAGGCGAAGTCGAAGCTGCCGGCATCGCCATGCGCGATCAGCTCGTCAAGCGTCTGGGTCGCCGGCGCAATGCGCAGGTCGATCTTGTGCGCCACGCCCGCCTTTTCCCAGAAGCCGCGCGCTACATCGGTGAATTCGCGGCTGATGTCGCAGCCGATCAGGCAGCCGTCCGGCGGCAGCGCAAGCGCGGTCGCCAGGGCGCTGTAGCCGGTGAAGACGCCGACCTCGATGGTGCGGCGCGCGCCGATCAGCTTGACCAGCAGCGCCATGAACTGGCCCTGCTCGGGCGAGATCTGCATCGAGGCGTTCGGATGGGTGCGGTTCAGTTCGCGCAGGGCAGCCAGCGCCGGATGCTCGCGCAGCGACACATCGAGCAGGTAGCGGTACAGCGTGTCATCCAGATTCAGCGAGCGGGTGGACATCGCGTTCTCCTCATCGCAAGGACGGATGGCCCTATCGTAGCGGGTGGCGCACCACCTGCCTGCTGTTTGCGCAAACCCTGCGCGTGCCGGAGGCGATGCCCGCAATAAAGGTTGTAATTTGAACTCAGCCACGACCCTCGCGTCTAACCCGGAACGGCTTGGAATCGAGAAAATTTCAGCCTGTCATGTTCACTCACGCTTCTTCCACCGGGAATCGACGCATCGTGTTGCCTGAAAAAACTGCACGAAGCGCATTCCGCATTACCGCTGCTGTTCGGCAGCGCCTGTGCGGATGGCCGCGCTCGCCCCTCACCCCCGCATCCTCGTACCGCCGCCGCTGCCGCTCGGCGGGCGCGTGAGGCGCCTGCCATGACTCCTCGCCCGGCATCGGCCCTGCAAGGCCAGACCATCCTGATGGTGGACGACACCCCGGCCAACCTGGGCGTGCTGGCCCACGTGCTGGAAGAGCATGGCTTGACGGTGGTGGTCGCCCAGGATGGCGAGGAAGCGATCGCGCGCGCCGAACGGGTGCGGCCGAACCTGATCCTGCTGGATGTCATGATGCCCGGCATCGACGGCTTCGAGACTTGCCGCCAGCTCAAGGCGCATCCCGGATTGCATGGCATCCCGGTGATCTTCATGACCGCGATGGCGGAAAACAGCGACAAGCTGCGCGGCTTCGAAGTCGGCGGCGTCGATTACGTGACCAAGCCGTTCCAGATCGAGGAAGTGCTGGCGCGCATCAATACCCACCTGATGCTGTGCCAGGTGCAGACCCGCCTGTCCGAACAGAACGACAAGCTGCAAAAGGAAGTCGCGCTGCGCCGGCAGATCGAAACCCACCTGCAGACGGCCTACGAGCAGCTCGAAGAGCGGGTGGCGCAGCGCACCGACGAGCTGGCACGCGCCAATGCGCAGCTGACGGCGGAAATCAACGAGCGCATGCGCGTCGAGCATTCCCTGCGCAAGAGCGAGGCGCGCATCCGCCGCTTGGTCGACTCCAACATCATCGGTATTTTTTTCTGGACGCCCGACGGCGCCCTGACCGAAGCGAACGACGCCTTCCTGCAGCTGCTCGGCTACACGCAGCAGGACCTGCGCGACGGCGGGGTGCGCTTCGAGCAGATCTCGCCGCCCGAATATACGGCCCTGCTCAAGCAGGAAGAGGAAGAGATCAGGCGCACCGGCAGCCTGCAGCCGTTCGAGAAGGAGTACGTGCACCGGGACGGGCACCGCGTGCCGGTGCTGGTCGGCGCCGTCTTCATCAACGGCGGCCAGGACGAGGGCGTGGCCTTCGTGCTCGACCTGAGCCAGCACAAGGAAGCCGAGGAGCGCATCCGCTACATGGCCGATCACGACACCCTCACCGGCCTGCCCAACCGCGCGCTGCTGCAGGACCGGCTGCAGCAGGCGCTGGCGCACGCGCACCGCACCCAAACCGAGGTCGCGGTGCTGTTCATCGATCTCGATTACTTCAAGCACATCAACGATTCGCTCGGCCATCAGGTCGGCGACAGCCTGCTGCGCATCGTGGCCGACCGCCTCAAGCATTGCGTGCGCGAGGGCGACAGCGTGGCGCGCCTGGGCGGCGATGAATTCGTGCTGACGCTGCCGCTGATCACCGACAGCGCCGACGTGGCGCTGGTGGCGCAAAAGGCGCTCGAGGCGCTGGACGCGCCGTTCCACTGCGAAGGCCATGAATTGCACGTCAGCGCCAGCATCGGCATCAGCATGTATCCCGACGATGGCACCGATGTCGAATCCCTGATGCGCACGGCCGACACGGCCATGTACCATGCCAAGGAAAAAGGGCGCGGCAATTACCAGTTCTTTACCTCGTCGCTGAACCGGGCGGCGCAGCGGCGTCTGGCGATGAGCAATTCGCTGCGCCATGCGCTGGCGCGCAACGAATTCACGCTGTTCTACCAGCCCCAGGTGGAGCTCGAAAGCGGCACGATCTTTTCTGCCGAAGCCCTGCTGCGCTGGCGCCAGCCGGGCAAGGTGCCGGTCACCTGCAATGAATTCGTGACGCTGGCCGAGGAAACCGGCCTGATCCTGCCGATCGGCGAATGGGTCTTGCGCGAAGCCTGCATGCAACTGAAGCGCTGGCACGAGCTCGGCTACACCAACCTCGTCATCGCGGTGAACCTGTCGGCGCGCCAGTTCTTCCAGCCGAATTTCCTGGGCACGATCAGGCAGGCCCTCGACGACAGCGGCATTCCCGCTTCCTGCCTCGATCTCGAAATCACCGAAAGCATGCTCATGCAGCGCAGCGAAGACAATGTCGCCATGCTCAAGCGCCTCTCCGGCATGGGGGTGAAACTGTCGATCGACGATTTCGGCACCGGCTATTCGAGCCTGGCTTACCTGCAGCGCTTCCCGGTCGACGCGCTCAAGATCGACCGCTCCTTCATCAGCGGCATCGGGCAGGATTCCAACGACACGGCGCTCGTCACCGCCATCATTTCCATGGCACACAGCCTGCGCCTGAAAGTGCTGGCCGAAGGGGTCGAGACGCCGGAGCAGATCAGCTTCCTGCGCTCGCACGGCTGCCTGTCGGCGCAAGGTTATTTCTACAGCGAAGCAGTATCTTCCGACGAATTCACCAAGCTATTGCTGCGGCAGCAACGCACGGTCGATGCGTGAAGCACACCGGCGCCACGCACGCCGTTATCAGCCGCAGCGCGACGCGTTTTCCCGCACTCTGTCGCGGCAAATGCCGCTCCCTTCTCCCTGTCTGGCTCGATTGATTCAGATCAAAGTTGTCAAAATACATCTGCATTTACACTGATTTCAAGCAACGCATGTCTTTTGGCAATATAGCCGGCGCGCAATCCGGTCACCGCCCGGCGTTGCCATGTGTTCGCTCGGTGCTCACTGACTGGCAAAGAGAAAAGATATGTCTCAAGAAGAAAACGGCAAGCATGCCCCATTCGTCATCGAGTGGAGAAAAGGGTTTCAGGTCAATATCGAACAAGTCGACACGGAACATCAGCACCTGTTCGCCCTGGTCAAGGCGCTAAATCTCGCTTCGGTTGAAAAGACGGTGGAGGAATTGCTCGATTACGTGGTCGTGCACTTTTCCAACGAGCAGGATTTGATGGAAAAAAGCGGCTATCCGGGCTTCGAACAGCACTTGAAGCTGCACGAGGATTTCGCCACCCACGTCGCGGATTTCCTGGGCAATGGCGAAGCGTGGACAGAAGAACGCGTGCAGGAACTGCGCCGCTTCCTGAACAAATGGCTCGTCGGCCACATCATGACCCACGATCTGCGCTTCGGCCGCTGGTACACGGAACACCACCCGGCGCCAGCAGTCGTTGCCGCGCCCGTGGTTGCCGCACCGAAGGCGCACCGCGGATTCCTGTCCGCCTTGTTCGGGTTGAAGTAACGCCCCCGGCCGGCGCCGCGATTGCGGTCAGATCGTCTGGTCCATCTCGGTCGACGGGCAGCTGTCGAGGTGCTGGCGCACCACCCGCGCCGGCACGCCGGCCACCGTGCAATGCGGCGGCACCGGTTTCAACACGACGCTGCCGGCGGCCACCTTGCTCATCGTCCCGACTTCGATATTGCCCAGGATCTTGGCACCGGCACCGATCATCACGCCGCTGCGGATTTTCGGATGACGGTCACCATGCTCCTTGCCGGTGCCGCCCAAGGTGACGTTTTGCAATAACGATACATTGTCTTCGATGACGGTGGTTTCGCCGATCACGATGCCGGTGCCGTGATCGAACATGACGCCGGCGCCGATGCGCGCGGCCGGATGGATATCCACCGCAAACACCAGCGATGCCCGGTTAGCCAGCGCAAAGGCCAGCTCGCTGCGCCCTTCCCGCCACAAGGCGTGCGTGGCACGGTACGTCTGCAGCGCATGAAAGCCTTTCAGGTTCATCAGCACATGCAAATGGTCGGGGCAGGCGGGATCGCGTTCCTTGACGGCGGCAAGATCGGCCGCCGCCTGTTGCAGCGCCGTCTCTTCCTGCGTAAAAAGTTGCCGCAGCAAAGCAAACAGCGGCGGCTCCGGCAAGTCGCCGCAGCTCAGGCGCTGCGCCAATACCGCAGCCAGCGCCGGCGCCAGCCCGTCATGCCGCAGCACTTGCTGCTGCATGCGCAATTGCAGCAAGGGCTCGCGCGCGCAGACAGCGTCGGCGGCGGCCCGTATGCCTTGCCACAGCAGCGCCGCCTCGTCATGCCGTACCGGCAGCGATGCGATGCGCAGGCGCCGTTCGACCATGCCGGCGTCTTCCGCCGGAGGCACTTCTTTGCGTGCCGCAATACCTTGCTCTATCCTGTTCATGGCTGCTCTCCATGGCCGCGCCGCCGTGGGCACGGTGCAAAAAACAAAAATGGCTGCAGGTCTTGCAACGCTGCAGCCATCGGAATCTGTCGAAAACGCATGCGCTAATCGGCCAGCCCCTCCGGCTGTGCGCGACAACATGCCACAATAATCAGGTTGGAAACGTCCGGCCGGTTCATTGGTCCAAAATTTCGCATATCGTTATAACGATCCTATTTAAGCACATTTCAGACGACCGGGCTTGCCCGGTCCCGCTCCATGACGACAATTGGCCTCATTTCCGACACCCACGGCTTGCTGCGTCCGGAAGCGCGCGTGGCGCTGCGCAATGTGGACCGCATCATCCACGCCGGCGACATTTGCAATGCCGAAGTGCTGGCGGCGCTGGCGGACATCGCCCCGCTGACGGCGGTGCGCGGCAACAACGACCGTGGCGCTTGGGCACAGGCGGTGCCGGAACGCGCGCTGATCGAGATCGACGGCATGAAGCTGTACGTGCTGCATGACTTGCACGAACTCGATATCGACCCGAAAGCTGCAGGCGTGAAGGCGGTCATTACCGGCCATTCGCACCGTCCGCTGTCAAAGATGGAAAACGGCGTACTGTACGTCAATCCAGGCAGCGCCGGGCCGCGGCGCTTTCGCCTGCCGATTTCGCTCGGCTTCCTGGAAATCGAGGGCGGGCAACTCCGGGCGCGCCTGCAGACGCTGGACGTGGACTGAGCAGCCGTCGTCTGAGGGACGGGGCAGACCTGCGCCACGGAAACGGCAGCTGCAGAGATGGCCGGTTTTGTCCGCTTCTTGTCTTACGCGTGCATTTCGGTGCACGTCTGCTCTGCGTAACATCATTTGCACGCCGAGACTGATCTCGGCATTCACCGGCAAAGGAGCTGATGATGTTAAGCGTAGGCATACTGGTGTTCGACAAGGTCGAAATCCTGGATTTCGCCGGTCCGTATGAAGTGTTTTCGGCTGCGTCGCGTGTCCATGCGCGCAATATGCCCTTGCAGATGGCGGCGTCAGCCCTGTTTCGCTGCCATCTGGTGGCGGAAGAAATGCGGCCGGTCCATGCGCGCGGAGGCATGAAGGTGCTGCCGGATTGCGTGCTGCCGCCCCCGGGCGACATCGATGTGCTGATCGTGCCGGGAGGCGACGTATCGGCGGTGCTGGAACGCCCGCGCGTGATCGACTGGATCCGCGCGCAGGATACGCGCATTACCGCGTCGGTGTGCACCGGCGCCTTCCTGCTGGCGAAGGCCGGTCTGCTCAATCGCCTGCCGGTGACCACGCACTGGGAAGACCAGGCCGAGCTGCAGGCGCGTTATCCTTCGCTCGTGGTGTTGCAGGACAGGCCGTGGGTGGACTGCGGTAAAGTAGTGACCTCCGGCGGCATCTCGGCCGGCATCGACATGAGCCTGCATCTGGTCGAGCGGCTCGCAGGCAAGCAGCTGGCGCACGCCACCGCCAGGCAAATGGAATACAGATGGAATACCCATGGAACAGACAGCCCTGCCGATCCCGGTTTATTTCGTGCTGCGTGAGCGCACGCTGGCGCTGGACCTGATCGGCCCGGCCGAAGTGCTGCGCTACGCCAACCGGCAGGCGGAAAAGGAAGGGCGGCCGGCGCCATTCGCGTCGCACTACGTCAGCGCCGAGACGCGCATCGACACTTCGGTCGGGCTCGACGTGACCGGCTTTGCCGCCCTGCCCGAGCGTCTGCCCGACGATGCCATCGTAATCCTGGTGGCGTGCGCCGGCAGCGACAATGATTTCAGCAGCCCCGCGGCGCAAGCCACGGTCGCCTGGCTGCGCCGGCACGTCACGCCGCGGCACCGGCTGCTGTGCATCTGCACCGGCGCGCTGCTGGCCGGATTTGCCGGCTTGCTCGACGGCCGCCAGTGCACCACCCACCACAGCCACTGCGACGACTTGCGCAGGATCGCGCCGCGCGCGCACGTGCTGGAAGACCGGATTTTCGTCGAAGACGGATATATCTATACCAGCGCCGGCGTCACCGCCTGCATCGACCTGACGCTGCATCTGGTGGCGCAGATCGCCGGCCATCAGTTCGCCGCGGCGATTGCGCGCAACATGGTGATCTACCTGCGGCGCGCCGGCAGCGACCCGCAATTGTCGCCATGGCTGGCGTTTCGCAACCACCTGCATCCGGCCGTACACCGGGTGCAGGACGCGATCATCGGCAATCCGGCCAACGACTGGAACATCGCTCAGCTGGCGCAGATCGCCTGCGCCAGCGAGCGCCACCTGACGCGCCTGTTCCGTGAACACACCGGCACCGGCATCGTCGATTACATCCAGCGCATCCGCGTGGCGCTGGCACGCGAGCTGCTGGCGCAGTCACCGCTCAACATGGAGCGCGTGGCGGAAAAGGCGGGATTCAATTCATCGCGCCAGCTGCGGCGCGTCTGGAACAAGTTCGAGGCTGCGCCGCCCAGCCGCTATCGGGCGGGCATGGAGGGCGCGCTGCAGTAAAGCGGGTCAGTAGATTTGCGCGCCGCCGACCGTGCCACCGTGGATGTCGGTGCTGCCGACCATGGAAAGCGCCACCGCTTCGGCCACCTTGATGCCATCCACGGCAGCCGAAAGAATGCCGCCGGCGTAACCGGCGCCTTCGCCGGCCGGGAACAGACCCTTGGTGTTGAGGCTCTGGAAGTTGTCGAGCCGCTTGATGCGCACCGGCGACGAGGTGCGCGTCTCCACCCCGGTCAGCACCGCGTCGCGCATCGCATAGCCCTTGATCTGGCGGTCGAATGCCGGGATCGCTTCGCGCATCGCCTCGATCGCATAGGCAGGCAATGCGGGCGCAAGGTCGGTCAAGTGCACGCCTGGCTTATAGGAAGGCAATACCGAACCGAATTCCTTGGACGGCTTACCAGCGAGGAAATCGCCGACCAGCTGGCCCGGCGCATCATAGTTGCTGCCGCCCATGACGAATGCGCGCGATTCGAGTTCGCGCTGGAATTCGATGCCTGCCAGCGGATGCTTGTCGCCGCCAAAATCCTTGGGATCGATGCCGACCACGAAGCCGCTGTTGGCGTTGCGCTCGTTGCGCGAATACTGGCTCATGCCATTGGTGACCACGCGCCCCGGCTCGGACGTCGCCGCCACCACGGTGCCGCCGGGGCACATGCAGAAACTGTAAACCGCGCGGCCATTCTTGCAGTGATGCACGAGCTTGTAATCGGCCGCGCCCAACAGCGGATGGCCGGCGAACTTGCCGAAGCGTGCGCGGTCGATCAGCGACTGCGGATGCTCGATGCGAAAGCCGATCGAGAACGGTTTCGCTTCGATGTACACGCCGCGATCAAACAGCATCTGGAAGGTGTCGCGCGCACTATGGCCGACGGCCAGCACGACATGCTCGGTGGCGATATGCTCGCCGTTTTCCAGCACCACGCCGCGAATTTGCTTCCCTCCTTGCGCATCGTCGATGTCAAGGTCGGTCACCTTGGCCTGGAAGCGGAATTCGCCGCCCAGCGCTTCGATCGTTTCGCGCATGGCTTCCACCATCTTCACCAGGCGGAAGGTGCCGATGTGCGGCTTGCTCACATACAGGATTTCTTCCGGCGCATAGTGCTTCACGAATTCGGTGAGCACCTTGCGGCTGTAATGCTTCGGGTCCTTGATCCCGCTGTGCAGCTTGCCGTCGGAAAAAGTGCCGGCCCCGCCTTCGCCGAACTGCACGTTCGACTCCGGGTTCAGGTCGCGCTTGCGCCACAGGCCCCAGGTATCCTTGGTGCGTTCGCGCACCACCTTGCCGCGCTCCAGGATGATGGGCTTGAAACCCATCTGCGCCAGGATCAGCGCGGCGAAAATGCCGCACGGGCCGAAACCGATGATCACCGGGCGGGCCGCGTCGGGACGCGCCGCAATGCTGGCCGTGGCCCGGGCGACGAACTTGTATTCCATGTCGGGCGTGATGCCGATATGCGGCACGCCCTGCAGGCGCGTCAGCACCGCCGCCTCGTCCCGCACCGTCACGTCAAGCGTGTACACCAGCATGATGGCGTTCTTCCTGCGCGCGTCGTAACCGCGCCGGAAAACGGTATAGCCGACCAGTTCGCCGGCATCGATCTTCAGGCGCGCCAGGATGGCGGCCGGCAGGTCGGAATCGGGATGGTCGAGCGGGAGGTGTACGTCAGTCAATCGCAGCATGCGCGTGTTGGAGGTGGGCGATGAGAAGGGCGCTATTTTACCCCACCCCATGCGGCGACCGGCGCATCGAAAGACCGCTGCGCCGGCCGCTTTCCTGCCCGTTTTCAGGCGGACGAGCTTACCCGCTGCGGTACTGGTCGCGCAGGCTTCTCACCTGGTCGTGGTTCTTCAGCACGCCCTGGTACTGCCGCTCCACCACGGTGCGCAGCTCTGCCGGCAAGGCCTTTTCGATCGCATTGCGGTAGCGCGACACCGCCACATCCTCGCCGCGCTCGCACTCCTTGAGCACGGCGCGGTCGTCGTGGCCCATGATGGCGGACTTGACGTCGACCCAGCGCCGGTGCAGCGCACCACCCAGGCTGCTGCCGCGTTCCGGGTCGCCGCCGTAGGCACGCACCAGGTCCTGCAATTCCAGCGCGGCCGCCGCACAGGTCTGCGCCCGATTGGAAAAGAAGGACTTGAGCGTGGTGTCACCCACGTCCTGCGCGCAGGTCAGAAAGCCCTCTTCGCCATCCTTGCAGGTTTCGATCAGGTCGTTCAGCGTGGAAATCACTTCGTCGTTGTCCATCCGAGCTCCGTCAGGTTGTGCATGAAAGCCGTCTTACTTGCTGGTCCCGGAGCCCGGCGTGGACATGTCGGAGCTGCCCGATTCGCCGCTCTTCTTGCCCGACGAAGACTTCGACGAGCCTGAGGCCGACGATCCCTTGGTGCCGGACGAGCCGGTGGTCGTGGCGGCGCTTCCGCTCCTGGCTTGCTTGGCCATGTCCCAGTGCTCGTTAATCTTCGGCATCAGGTTCGAGGCAAGCGTCTTCAGGTCGGAATCCTTGGCCTGCTTTTCTATGCGGCCCAGCAAATCATGCGTTTGGCGGTGGTCTGCCACGCCGCCTTTCGACATATAGGTCTTGTCGAACTTGTCGCCGGACAGGGCGCTCAGCTTCTTGATTTCCGCCTTGTGCTTGGCATCGAGGTCTTGCGGCAGCTGCGCGCCCTTGGCTTGCGCCAGGTCTTTCAGCTGCGACTGCGCAGCGGTATGGTCGTCGACCATCTTCTGCGCGAAGCTGCGCACCTGTTCATCCTTGGATTTGTTTAACGCGATCTTGGCAGCCTCGATCTCGGCCATATTGGAGACGGCCAATTGCTTCATCATGGCCGTGTCGGATCTGCTCAGCTTGTCGGCGCTGCTGGCACTGGTGGACGACTCCGATGCGCCGCTAGTCGCCGGCTTGGTGCTGCTGGTTTCATTTTGCCCGGTCGGGCTCATGCGGCCTTCCTTGTTGGCCTGGGTCTGCCCGGTGGCATCCTTGGCGGACTCCTGTGCGTACACGGAACCTGCGCCGAACATGATCGCCAGCATGGCGACCCCGATCACTTGAGTCAGTTGTTTACGCTGTGCCATTCTTGGTCTCCTTGGAAAAAGTAATAGCTATCCCCAACCGATCGCACAAAGCGGGCTGGAGGCGATAACAATTAGGCAATGTGCATGCCAGAGGTGCGCCGCTGCGGCGGCGACGAGGCGGGACGCGCGAAACCGGGGAAATCAGCCGGGTGAATGGAAGAGACTACAGAGAAGTGGAAAAAATTACAGCACCAAAAACCTGATGCTTCGCGCCTATGCACTCGGCATAGATGACGAAATCTTGCGCGCAGTACAACGCTTAAGGCGGCGCAGACAAAAAAATGCCAAAGCAAAATGAATTTGCTTTGGCAAATGCCCGTCGGGTCGCTCCGACAGGCGCCCATGAAAGAGAGGCGCTACCGATCGCATCTATGCGAATTGCGTGCCACCCCAGGGCGATGGTTTGCGAAAGCGCGCAGTGCAACGACGCACTCCCCTTTCGATGCGCGCTGCTTCGCAAACCGGAGTTACATGACGATGGCTACCTCGCTACGGTCGCTGGCGCTTCTCGCACTTGACCTCCACCGTGTCGAGCACATTGCCGTCGGGGTCGACGGTTTCCAGCATCACGTCGAAACCCCACAGCCGCGCGACGTGCTTTAACACTTCGTCGGCCTGGTTGTTCAGCGGGCGCCGCAGGTACTGGTTATGCCGCAGCGTGAGCGAACGATGGCCGCGCGTGTCGACCGACCACACCTGGATGTTCGGCTCGCGGTTGTGCAGGTTGTACTGGGAAGCCAGCTGCTCGCGAATGTAGCGGTAACCTTCCTCGTCGTGGATCGCGGAAATCGCCAGCTTGTCCTTCTTGTCGTCGTCCAGCACCGAGAAGAAGTGGAAATCGCGGATCAGCTTGGGCGACAGGTATTGCGCGATGAAGCTCTCGTCCTTGAAGTTGCGCATCGCAAAATCGAGCGTCTTCTTCCAGTCGCTGCCGGCGATATCCGGAAACCACTGCCGGTCTTCGTCGGTCGGGTCTTCGCAGATGCGGCGGATGTCGCGCATCATCGCAAAGCCGAGCGCATACGGATTGATGCCGTTGTAATACTTGCTGGTGACCGGCGGCTGGTACACGACATTGGTATGGCTTTGCAGAAACTCCATCATGAAGCCGTCGCCGACGATGCCTTCGTCATACAACTGGTTCAGGATCGTGTAATGCCAGAACGTGGCCCAGCCCTCGTTCATCACCTGGGTCTGGCGCTGCGGATAGAAATACTGCGAAATCTTGCGCACGATGCGCACGACTTCGCGCTGCCACGGCTCCAGCAGCGGCGCATACTTCTCGATGAAGTACAGCAGGTTTTCCTGCGGCTCGGCCGGGAAGCGGTGCGGCGCCTGCTCGGCGACTACCGCTTCCTTCTTCGGCACGGTGCGCCACAAGTCATTCACCTGCGACTGCAGGTAGCGCTCGCGCTCTTCCTGCCGCTCGCGCTCTTTCGCGAGAGACAATTTGGCCGGGCGCTTGTAGCGGTCCACGCCATGGTTTTGCAGCGCGTGGCAGGAGTCGAGCAATTCTTCCACCGCATCGATGCCGTAGCGCTGCTCGCACGCGGCGATGTACTTCTTCGCGAACACCATGTAGTCGACGATCGCTTCCGCGTCGGTCCAGGTGCGGAACAGGTAATTGCCCTTGAAGAAGGAGTTGTGGCCGTAGGACGCATGCGCGATCACCAGCGCCTGCATCATCAGGCTGTTCTCTTCCATCAGGTAGGCGATGCACGGACTGGAGTTGATCACGATCTCGTACGCCAGTCCCATGTAGCCGCGCTTGTAACTCTTTTCGGTCGACAGGAAGTGCTTGCCGAACGACCAGTGCGAATACGACACCGGCATGCCGACCGAGGCATAGGCATCCATCATCTGCTCGGCGGTGATGATTTCGAGCTGGTTCGGATAGGTGTCGAGGCCGAAGCCTTCCGCCACGCGCCGGATCTCTTCATGAATCTGCTCGATCAGCTCGAACGTCCATTCCGACTGCTCGGGCAGGCGAAACGGCTTCGCAGCCTTCTTGCGCCCCGACGTCTTGGCGGCCGCTTTCCTTGCTGGTTTCTTGATCGCTGTTGTCGTCATTTCGTTTGCTTCTTGAACAGTTCACGGAACACCGGATAGATATCGGCCGGCGACTCGATTTTCTGCATCGCGAAATTCGAATGATGGTCGGCGATCTGCAGGTACTCGTACCACAGGTTCTGCGGCTCGCCATCGGTAATCTCGACATACGCGTAGTACTGCACCAGCGGCATGATCTTATTGATCAGCAGCTCGCGGCAGGTGATCGAGTCGTTGTCCCAGTTGTCGCCGTCGGACGCCTGCGCCACGTACACATTCCAGTCGCTGTTGGAATAGCGCTCGGTGATCACCTTGTTCAGCAGGTGCAGCGCCGACGACACGACGGTGCCGCCCGACTCGCGCGAATTGAAGAACTCGTGCTCGTCGACTTCGGTCGCCTGCGTATGGTGGCGGATGAACACCACTTCGATCTTTTCGTAGGCGCGCTCCAGGAACAGGTAGAGCAGGATGAAGAAGCGCTTGGCCGCATCCTTCTTGGCCTGGTCCATCGAGCCCGACACGTCCATCACGCAGAACATCACCGCCTGCGACGTCGGCTTCGGCACCTTGATGCGGTTCGCATAGCGCAGGTCGATCGGGTCGAGGAATGGGATTGCGTGCAGCTTGGTGCGCAGGTGATGGATTTCCTTCTTCAGCGCCAGGATGCGGTGGTCGTCTTCGAACGCGGTCTTCTGCAGCTCTTCGAGTTCGGCTTCCGCTTCCCTTAAGCGCTTGCGCGAGTTGCCGCCCACCGCGATGCGGCGGCCGATCGCGCCGCGCATCGAGCGCAGCACGTGGATATTGGTCGGCGTGCCGGAGATGGTGTAGCCGGCGCGCTGCTGCTTGAATTCGACCAGCGAGGTCAGCTGGGTCTTGACCAGGTTGGGCAGTTCGAGGTCTTCGAAGAAGTAATTCATGAACTCTTCGCGCGTGAGCTCGAACGCGAAGTCGTCCTCGGAGGTTTCCTCGCTGTTGCTGGCCTTGCCCTTGCCCGGGCCGTTGCCGCCTTTCGGCCGCTGCAGCTGGTCGCCTTTTTGATACTCCTTATTGCCGGGGCGGACAGTCTCCCACACGCCGCCATGGGCATGGCCGAACGTGGGTTCGCCGATGTCCTTGACCGGAATGGATACTTTTTCGCCTTTTTCGATATCCGTGATCGAGCGGCCCTTGATGGCGCGCGCCACGGCTTCCTTGATCTGTCCCTTGTAACGCCGCAAAAAGCGTTCGCGGTTGCCAGCAGACTTGTTCTTGCCCTGCAGACGCCGGTCGATGAGGTGAGCCAAAATGCCTCCTGAAACTTTTTGGTTCCCTTCTCCCGCAGACGGGAGAAGGGCCACTACATGCGAGCCGCGATTACGACGACTTGCGCACGCGCAGATACCACTCGCACAGCAGGCGCACTTGCTTGGCGGTGTAACCCTTCGCCACCATGCGCGACACGAACTCCTGATGCTTGTTCGCATCGTCGGCGCTGGCCTTGGCGTTGAAGGAAATCACCGGCAGCAAGTCTTCGGTATTCGAGAACATCTTCTTCTCGATCACCGTGCGCAGCTTCTCATAGCTGGTCCACACCGGGTTCTTGCCATTGTTGTGGGCCCGCGCGCGCAGCACGAAGTTGACGATCTCGTTGCGGAAGTCCTTCGGATTCGAAATCCCGGCCGGCTTCTCGATCTTCTCGAGCTCGCTGTTCAACGACTCGCGGTCGAAGCTTTCGCCGGTATCCGGATCGCGGAATTCCTGGTCCTGGATCCAGAAGTCTGCGAACGTCACATAACGGTCGAAGATATTCTGGCCATACTCGGAATAGCTCTCCAGGTAGGCGGTCTGGATTTCCTTGCCGATGAACTCGACGTAACGCTGCGCCAGGTACTCCTTGATGTACGACATGTAGCGCTGCTCGGTCTCGGGCGGGAACTGCTCGCGCTCGACCTGCTGCTCCAGCACGTACAGCAAGTGCACCGGATTGGCCGCCACTTCGGTATTGTCGAAGTTGAACACGCGCGACAGGATCTTGTACGCGAAGCGCGTCGACAAGCCGTTCATGCCTTCATCGACGCCGGCGTAGTCGGCGTATTCCTGGCGCGACTTGGCCTTCGGATCGGTATCCTTCAGGTTCTCGCCGTCATACACCTGCATCTTGGAGAAGATGCTGGAGTTTTCCGGATCCTTGATACGCGACAGCACTGCGAACTGCGCCATCATCTTCAGCGTGCCGGGCGCGCATGGCGCTTGCGACAGCGACGAGCCTTTGATCAGCTTGTCGTAAATCTTGATCTCTTCCGATACGCGCAGGCAGTACGGCACCTTCACGATATAAATACGGTCGAGGAACGCTTCGTTGTTCTTGTTGTTGCGGAATGCCTTCCACTCGGATTCATTCGAGTGGGCCAGCACCACGCCGTCGAACGGAATCGCGCCGAAACCTTCGGTCCCCTTGTAGTTGCCTTCCTGCGTCGCAGTCAAGAGCGGGTGCAGCACCTTGATCGGCGCCTTGAACATTTCGACGAATTCCATCAGGCCCTGATTCGACAGGCACAGGCCGCCGGAGTAGCTGTATGCATCCGGGTCATCCTGCGAATAGTCTTCCAGCTTGCGGATATCGACCTTGCCGACCAGGGAAGAGATGTCCTGGTTGTTTTCATCGCCCGGCTCGGTCTTGGAGATCGCAACCTGCTTCAGGATGGACGGATAGCGCTTGACCACACGGAACTGGTTGATATCGCCGTTGAACTCGTGCAGGCGCTTGACGGCCCACGGGCTGGGGATGGTTTTCAGATAACGGCGCGGGATGCCATAATCTTCTTCGAGGATCGCGCCGTCTTCCTCTTCCGAGAACAGGCCGAGCGGCGATTCATTGACGGGCGAGCCCTTGATGGCATAAAACGGGACTTGCTCCATCAGGGACTTGAGCTTTTCGGCGATCGACGATTTGCCGCCGCCGACAGGGCCCAGCAGGTACAGCACTTGTTTGCGTTCTTCCAGGCCTTGGGCGGCATGACGGAAGTAGGATACGACCTGCTCGATGACTTCCTCCATCCCGTAGAACTCACGGAACGCAGGATAAATTTTGATAACCTTGTTGGCGAAGATACGCGACAGCCGCGGATCGTGGCGCGTATCGATCAGCTCCGGCTCACCGATCGCTTCCAGCATGCGTTCGGCGGCGGTGGCGTAGGCGAGTCGGTCGCGCTTGCACAATTCCAGATATTCTTGCAGGGAGTATTCCTCTTCCCGAGTCCGCTCATACCGTGCTGCGTAGTTGTCAAAGATTTTCATGGGCTTCCTTTGAGTTAGATCTACCGGTCATTTCGAGCGCCTAACAAAATCCCGTTCGCTGCATGCACGTTGTGTTTTTTGTCTTGTTGTTGTGTCTCTTCTTGTTGTTAGTCTTCTTGTTGTATGACTTGTATGTCACATCAGCGCGCTTTGCGATCGGCACTTTGTTAGGCGCTCTTGGGGTGTCGGAATCAGTTACGAATTTCCACTCCGCAATTTAATAATACGCGCTCTTTTTTCTAGTCGGTAGGAAAATTTCGCTCTTTTTTTGCGCGCATAAATTGTTGCGAAATACCCTTTTCACTTCGTATTTTCAAAGCGCTATTTATCGCGTCTTTATTTGTGTTTACGGCTCGATTGCGTAAAACTTTTTAGCGCAAAAGTTGTCGTGCCACAGGTTTTGCACAGGGGAGAGTGTGTTGAAATGAGACAGACGATATCGCGTCGATCACCTGGTTCGTCATCCACGCGATATCGTCATTGCAGACAGTGATTGATTAAATGGAAGTTGGGTCTATATTAAAAAGATAAGCTATCTTCCGAACAAGCCCTTCAGCTGGTCCTTGAGCTGATCCTGCACTTTTGCTTTTTCTTCTTCCAGCGCCTTTTGCGCTTTCGATTTCACTTCTTCCTTTTTCTCGTCGATGCGCTGCCGGGCCAGTTCGCTGGCCATGCCGGCGAAATCGATACGCCAGCCGATCGCCGTAAACGGCCCGGACAGGCGCACCGGCACCGTCACGCCCTTCAACGCCTGCAGCTCCGGCCCGCCCTGCCCTTGCAAGCTTTGCACCACCGTCGCGCGCGCCAGGTAATCGAGCCGCTCCGCGCCGAGATCGATATCGCCGGAGCCGCCGATGCGCATCAGGGGTGACTTGATGCTGAGGTCGTCGTTGTGCGCCACACCATTGGCGATGCGGAAGCTGCCGGACAGTTCACTAAAGTCGGTCTTCTCGGCAGTCGAGCCCTGCCCGCTTTGCGCCGACGGTTGGCCAGCCCCCGTGTCGCCGCGGATTTCGCCGATCTTCGCCTTGGCGCTGCGCACCGTCTGCGCAATATTCACGCCGCGCACCGCGCCGTCGCGCAATTCCATCCGTGCGGTACCGTTCAATCCCTTCATCATTTGTGTGAAGGTGCCGCCGGCCGTGGTGACGTCGAGCTGCACATTGCCCCAGCCCTCCAGCGTGTCCTTGTTGATTGCGTCCTTCAGCAGCGGGCCGACGTTGACGCCGGTGAGGCTTTGTCGCACCGCAAAACGCGCAGGCACGCTCGCGGTGGCCGACAATGCGCCGGCCACGCTGCCGCCATAGAGATTGGCGGCGAGCGGGCGGATGTCGAGCTTGCCGCCACCGGCGTGCAGATCGAAGCGCACATTCGAGGTCCGGATGTTTTTGACTTTCAAGGCACCGACCCGCACGCTGCCGTCGGCGCGCAAGTCGCGCAGCGCGGACAGGTCGATCGGCTTTTCCGGCGCACTCGCCTTGGGCACGGCCGCAGCGGTTGCGGGCGGCTTGGCCTGGTAGCGGTCAAGGTCGATGCGGTCGACGCCGATATCGAAGGTGTAGGCGGCCGGGGAGAATTTCGTCAGGCCGAGTTTCGCATCGAATGCGCTTTCGTCGAGGCTGCCCTTCAGCGCGGCCGACACCGACTCCTTGCCGAGATTGACGTGCGCGCTGCCGCCGGCTTTCAGCTTGAGCGTGCCGCCGCCCGGATTGGGCAAGGTGAAATTGGCAAGCAGGCTGGACAAATCGATCAGACCGGCGCCGAGATTGGCGGACAGCGGCGTGGTGAGCGTGCCGTCGACGGCGCTGCCCTCCTGCTTGCCTGACAGCGACAGCGCCAGTTGCGGCGAAGTAAACAGCAGCTTGTCGATGTCGCCAGCAATGGCGCCGCTGATCTTCGCCTTCACGTCGCGCTTGGCGTCCTTCAGGGCGGCGTCCACCGTCAGCGCGGGCAGCTTGAACGCCTGCGGCGAGCCCTCGAACGACGGCGCGCCGAAACTGGCGCTGATGGCGCTGCCGGCCTGCGTGAGGCTGGCCGTGCCGCTAAGCTTGCCGCCAGTTACCTGGGTGTCGGTGATCGCCAGCTTCGGCAGGTCGAGCTTGACTTCCAGCGGTTGGCCGGCGCGCTTGCCGGCCGCGCTGAACTTGATGGCGTCCAGCGCAAAGCGCTTGGCGGCCGGCTTCAGGTCGGCATTGCCGGCCAGCGTGAGCACGAGATCCCGGAAGTCGAGCGCCGCGCCGGTGAGCTTCCCGTCCAGCCCCTTGAACACATAGCGCCCCTGTTCCAGGTCCATGGTGAAGCCGGTGTCGAGCGCCAGCCGGGCGTCGAGCGCCGGCTTGCTGCTCTTGATGCCGCTGGTCAATTTCAGCTTGCTCGGTACGCCGCTGGCGATCTTGCCGGTTTCCAGGTTCAGGTCCGACAGCTCCATCCTGCGCCCCGCCTTCTGGTCTTCGTACAGGATCTGCGCATGGCGGATGTCGACGCCGTCGATATCGAATGCCACCTGCTGGCCCGAGTCCTCGTTCTTCGACAGCAGGTCGTCGTAGTTGGCGCTGCCATCCGCATGCCGCCGGATCGTTGCGCGCAGGCCGTCGATTTTCACCCGGTCGACCACCAGTTGCTTGTGCAATAGCGGAATCAGGGCGAGCGAAACCTTGGCGCTGTCCACCGACGCGAATTCGGCCTGGCTGTTGTGCTCGGAGATGCTGAGCTTGCCAAGATCGGCGCCCAGCCTGGGAAAGAAGCTGAGCTTGATTTCACCGGGAATGGACAAGGTGCGCTGCTTCTTTTCCTGCACCAGCCGGATGATCAGCGGCTTGTAATCGTTCGGATCGAAGGTGGCAGCAATGAAGCCGGCGGCGATCAGCAGCAGGCCGATCAGGGCGGCGAACGCGATGAGCAGATATTTGACGAGCTTGGGCATGGTTCAGTCCGGGAAAATGGCAAGCGATGAAACGCGCGGCCGAAATACATGGCCGGCGCGGCCCTTGTTCGATCTTCAAGCTGATGTAAAAAATCCATTGTATAAGACTGCATATTGCGATAATGACGGTTTTACGTTTTGTATAAGGCTCTCGCCGGAGCCCGCACCATGACCGCAATGACCGAACCCGCACAAACCTCCCGCGCCACTGCGCGGCGCGACACACCCGCTTTCGCCGTGCGCAATTCCACCATCCACGGCAAGGGCGTATTTGCCACGCGCAAGATCCCCGCCGGCAGCCAGATCGTCGAATACGAGGGTGAGCGCATCAGCTGGAAGGAGGCGGTGCGGCGCGAAAACAAGAAGGCGCCCGGCGACTTCCATACGTTTTTCTTCAGCCTGGAAAGCGGCAAGATCATCGACGGCGGCAGCCAGGGCAACGATGCGCGCTGGATCAACCATTCATGCGAGCCGAACTGCGAGGCGCGCGAAGAAGACGGCCGCGTCTTCATCTACGCGCTGCGCGATATCCGGCGCGGCGAGGAACTGAATTACGACTACGGACTGCTGCTGGAACAGCGCCACACGCCGGCCTTGAAGCGCGCTTACGCCTGCCTGTGCGGCGCGCCGAACTGCCGCCATACGCTTC
Source organism: Noviherbaspirillum autotrophicum (assembly GCF_000818395.1). Classification (GTDB taxonomy): domain Bacteria; phylum Pseudomonadota; class Gammaproteobacteria; order Burkholderiales; family Burkholderiaceae_D; genus Noviherbaspirillum; species Noviherbaspirillum autotrophicum. The sequence continues at coordinate 4,878,668 of NZ_JWJG01000028.1, forward strand.
TGGCGCCGAAACGGAAAAGGAAGGCGGCGTAAGAAGGCAGCCGGCGCGGCGCCGATATCAGGTGAATCCGCCGAACTGCCAGGCAAAGAAGATAGCCAGCGCGGCCACGATGGTGACCAGCTGGCGCCGCGTGGCCAGGCACACCAGCACCGCGACAATCGAGGCGACCAGTTGCGGATTGTGCAAGGACAGTTCCATGCCGCCGCCGTGCGGCGCCAGCACCATTGGCACGACGATCGCCGTCAGTACCGTCACCGGCACGAAACCCAGTGCCTGCTGCAGCAGCGGCGGAAACACCGCGCGGCTGCCGAGCACGAAGATCGCCGCCTTGATGAAGACCGTGACGGCGGCCATACCAAGAATCATCACCGTGTAATTCATGCCGCGTCCGTCCTTTTCAGTTGCGCCTGCGGCCGCAGGCGCAGCAATGCCATGCCGACGGCCACGCCGATCAGCACGGCGGACATCAATCCGAGCTTGTACGGCAGGTCGCGCAGCAGAAAGGCGAAGATGCCGGCGGCGAGCGCGGCGCCGAAATGCGGCATGCGGTTCAGCTGCGGCACCACGATCGCGATGAAGGTCGCGACCATCGCGAAATCGAGGCCGAGCGACTGCAATTGCGGAAACGCCGCGCCGAACAGCAGGCCGGCCAGCGTCCAAAATTGCCAGTTGGCGTACATGGCGAGCCCGGAGCCGAGGAAATACCAGTGCCCGAGCTTGGTGTCGGCGCGCGTGCTGTAATAGCCGTTCATCACCGCGAAGGTTTCGTCTGTCATCAGAAAGCCGAGCATCCAACGCCAGCGCGCCGGCAGGTGCGCCACGCGCGGCAGCAGCGTGGCCGCATACAGCATGTGGCGCAGGTTGACGATGAAGGTAGTGAGCCAGATCACGAGCAGCCCGGCGTGACCGGCCACCAGGCCGACTGCGATGAACTGGCTGGAGCCGGCGAAAACCCCCATCGACATCAACTGCCCCTGCCAGGCGGCGAGCGGGCCGGAGGCGACCAGGGCGCCGAAGATCACGCCGAACGGCGCGGCGCCGACCATCATCGGCAGCGTATCGCGCGCACCGGCGGCCAGGCTGGAAACACGCGTGGAATGCGGGGTGGGATGCGGCATGACAAAATCCTTTCAGGCGAAATGGTAAAGCAGCCGCAACCCGAATGCTTGGATATTCTTGCGCGTCGCGCGTGCTCGGCAGAATGTGCGCGCACCACTTACAATCTTGTCTTCATTCCCTGCGCTCGACCGACCATCCATGTCCAATTCCAATCTTGCCAGACTGTTCCTGCTCGGCGCCATCTGGGGCACGAGCTTTCTGCTCATGCGCATCGCCGCCCCGGCGCTCGGGCCGCTGCTGACGACCTTCGTGCGCGCGCTGCTGGGCGGCGCGGCGCTGTTTGCCGTGGCGTGCATGCGCGGCGTCGATTTCGCCTGGCGCCGTAATGCGAAGGCTTACCTGGTGATCGGCCTGTTCAATACCGCGATCCCGTTTTCCCTGTTCGCATGGTCGGCGCTGTACATCCCGTCGGCCTACATGGCGACCATGAATTCGCTGGCGCCGGTGTTTACCGCCCTGTTCGGCTTTTTGCTGCTGGGCGAGCGGCTGACGTTCATGCGCCTGGCCGCCTTCGTGCTCGGGCTGGCCGGCGTGGGCGTGCTGGTGGGCGTGGGGCCGACCGCGGTGACGCTGCATGTGGCGCTCGGCGTGCTGGCGGCGATCGGCGCGGCGGTCTGCTACGGCTATGCCGCCACCTATACCCGCATGAAGGCCGGCGGCATTCCGTCGCTGGCAGCCGCCGCCGGCAGCCAGCTGGCAGCCTCGGTGGCGCTGCTGCCGTTCGCGCTGACCGACGTGCCGCATGCGATGGCGGCATGGACGCCGACGGCGGCAGTCGCCGTCACGGTGCTCGGCCTGGTCTGCACCGGCGTGGCCTACGCGATTTTCTTCCACCTGATTTCCGCCGAAGGCGCGAGCAAGGCGATCACCGTCACCTTCCTGGTGCCGGCCACCGCGTCGATCTGGGCTTGGCTGCTGCTGGACGAGCCGATCACGGCGGGCACGGTGGCGGGTATTTCAGTCGTGCTGTGCGCAACGGCGATGGCGCTCGGCCTCGTCGAAAAATGGAAGAGCCTGCGGGCATAAAACCGTGCGTGATGCGCCCTGGGCTGCTATCGTAATGGCTTTCGTACCGCACTGCCCGTCCACGCCATGCCGCGCATTCTCATCAGCATCCCGCAGCAATCGCTAGAACTGTTCGACGACGACGGCCATCTGCTGCGGCGTTATTCGGTATCGACCGCCAGCAACGGCCCCGGCGAACAACGCGGCAGCAACTGCACGCCGCGCGGGCGCCACATCGTGCGCGCCCGCATAGGCGCCGGCATGCCGAGCGGCACGGTGTTCGTGGCGCGCCGGCCGACCGGCGAAATCCATACGCCGGAACTGGCCGCAGCCCATCCGGGACGCGACTGGATCCTGTCGCGCATCCTGTGGCTGTCCGGCTGCGAACCCGGCGCCAACCGGCTCGGCGACGTGGACACGATGCGGCGCTACATCTACATCCACGGCAGCGCCGACAGCGCGCCCATGGGCGAGCCGCTCTCGCACGGCTGCGTACGCATGCGCAACGCCGACATCATCGAGCTGTTCGAGCTGGTGCCGGCCGGGACGCCGGTCGACATCAGCGATCGGGTTTAAACATCGGCGCCGATGACAGGACCACCATTCCTATCGCCAGCGGAATGGTGGCGGAAAAGCCGACGTACTTGAAGCCGAACGCGCCGAGCACACCGCCGCCAAAGAAGGAGGCGACCAGCAGCAGATGCACCTTCAGTTTGCGGCGGTTGGCCGCCACAAACAGATCCCGGCTGTCGGCCGACTCGCGGTTCCAGTAGAACAGCTTGCCCAGCTCGATGCCGATGTCGGTCACCATGCCGGTCACGTGGGTGGTGCGGATTTCCGCGTTCGATATCTTGGTCACCAGCGCGTTCTGCAGCCCCATCACATAGCACAGCAGCACGGCGGTGAGCGACATGTCGATCAGCTCGTGCTTGCGCAGGTTGGCGCCCATCAGTCCAAAGATCAGCAGCAGCACCGCTTCCAGCAACAGTGGCGGCGTGTACGGATTGCGGTCGCTGTTGCGCTTCGAATAATTGATCATGATCGCGCTCGACGCCGCGCCGCACACGAACGACAGGATCGACAGGAAGGCGGTCGCGACCAGCGGAAAGTCGCCGAGGATCAGGTTGTCGGCGGCCAACGAGACCATGCCACTCATGTGCGAGGTGTACTGGCCGATGGCGAGAAAGCCGCCGGCATTGAGGGCGCCGGCATTGAACGCGAGCGACGCGCCCAGGTGCATGTTGGCGCGCGCGGTGCGGTCGGCGGACGTGAGGGAAGCAAGATAACTGATGGGCATGGAATAACGCCTTGGAATGCGCGAATAATTACATGACCTCAATGATACGACCAAGCCCCGTCAATTGCAGAAATGCGCGGCGAATTCGCCACGAAGCGTTGCATCTGCCGCACCGCTCCCGCAGGTTCAGAACTGCTCCCACTCGTCTCCCGCCGCCGCTGGCGATTTGACAATACTAAGCTGTCGCGGCATACCCACCGTCTGGCGGGATGGCGGCACAGCCGACTGCGCCACCGACACGACAGGCGCCCGCGCGTCGAGCTTGAACACGCTGACCGCTTGCGCCAGGCTCGCCGCCTGGTCCTGCATGGCTTGCGATGCCGCCGCCGCTTCCTCGACCAGTGCCGCGTTCTGCTGCGTGACCTGGTCCATCTGCGCCACCGCCTGGTTGATTTGCTCGATGCCCGACGTCTGCTCTTCGCTGGCGGCGGTGATCTCTCCCATGATGTCGGTCACGCGCCGGATGCTGTCGACCACTTCCTGCATGGTGGCGCCGGCCTGGTCGACCAGCTGGCTGCCGACCTCGACCTTTTCCACCGAGTCGCCGATCAGGGTCTTGATTTCCTTGGCGGCGGACGCCGAGCGCTGCGCCAGGTTGCGCACTTCGGCCGCCACCACGGCAAAGCCGCGTCCCTGCTCGCCGGCGCGCGCCGCTTCCACCGCGGCATTGAGCGCGAGGATATTGGTCTGGAAGGCGATGCCGTCGATGACGCTGATGATGTCGACGATCTTCTTCGACGAGGCGTTGATCGAACCCATCGTGTCGACCACCTGCGACACGACCGCGCCACCCCTGCTGGCCACGTCGGAGGCCGATCGGGCCAGGCTGTTGGCTTGGCGGGCGTTGTCGGCGTTCTGCTTGACGGTGGAGGTCAGCTCTTCCATCGAGGATGCGGTTTCCTCCAGCGAGCTGGCCTGCTGTTCGGTGCGGGAGGATAAATCCATATTGCCGGAGGCAATCTGGCCGGACGCGGTGACGATGGCATCGGTGCCCGAGCGCACCTGGCTGACGATGCCGCTCAGGCTCTCGCTCATGTTCTTCAATGCCCGCATGAGATGGCCGATCTCATCCCCCGAATTCACCTCGATGCGCTGCGTCAGGTCGCCGGCGGCCACTTCATCGGCGAGCTTGGCCGCCGCATCGAGCGGTTGCGAAATGGCGCGCACGAGCCAGGCGCCGACGATGGCTGCCAGCAGCAGGCCGAATATCACGCTGGCGATGCCGGCTGCACGCACGGTCTGGTAGAGTTGTTGCGACTTGTCATACTCGCTCTTGGCGACATCGAGCTGCAGCTTGACGAGGGCGTTGATCGCGTCGCGCACCGGCACGAAGGAGGTCGTCATCGGCCCCTGCACGATGTCGGTGGCGGTCTTGATGTCCTGCGCGCGCAGCGCCGCGACGGCGGGTTGCAGACCCGTTTCGACGAACTTCTTGCGGCTTTCCGCAAACTGGTCGGCCAGTTTCTTTTCTTCCGGGGTCAGGTAGGTGGATATGTACTGGTTCCACACCTGCGTGATGCGCTGGATGTTGCTATCCACCTCGTCCATCTTCTGCCCGATCTTGGCCGGATCGGCGGTCAGTGCCTCAGCGGTGAGCAGCCGGTTCAGGCTGAGCAGCCGGACCACCTGATCCAGCTGCCCCATGGCGACCAGCCTGTCGTCATAAATCGTCTTGGTGGCATCGTTGGCAAGACCCAGGCTGACGATGCCGATGAGGGCGCTCAAAACGAGCAGAAGGCCCAGGAAGCTGATCACGAAGATCAGGCGGAACTTGATGGAGAGATTTCTTAGCATTGGTATACCCCCGTCCTGAAATGGCCGCGCCCCTGCGCGGAGAAAAATCCGCTTACGTCTGTTCTGCACACCCCACGCAACAATCCTTGCCAGCCACCTTGGCCTGGTACATCCGCTGATCGGCGATTTCAAGCAGCTTGCGCCAGTTGTCGGCGCGATCGGCGCAGCGCTCAGCCAAGCCGAAACTGGCCGTCATGCGCGTGCCGTCCGGCCGCGTACCCAATCCGCGTTCGCGCAGGCGCGCCACGGTGGTCGCCGCGGTGGCGCCGGAGGCGCCGGGAAGGATGATGACGAATTCCTCCCCGCCCCAGCGCGCCAGGATGTCGCCGGCGCGCAGGTTGGAGCGCAGCGCGTCGGCCGCCGCCTGCAGCACGCGGTCGCCGCTGTCGTGCCCAAACCGGTCGTTGATGCGCTTGAAATCGTCCAGGTCGACGAACACCACGGCCAGCGGCGCGCCGCTGCGCGAGGAAATGTGGAACTGGATGTCCAGCATCTCTTCGCCGGAGGCGCGCGAAAAACAGCCGGTCAGCGTGTCGTGGCTGGCCTGCTTCACCAGCGAAATCATGAAGCTGAGCTGGCTCATGCCCGCCAGCGACGCGACCGCCGCGATCAGCAGCAGCAGCCAGAATGCCCCGAGGTGCGAACTCCAGCTCAACAGGTTGAGCTGCATGAGCGCCACCAGCGCTTCGGCGGCCAGCACCGGCAGCGCAAACAATACGCCTTCGGCCGCCGTCAGCGGAAATACGGCCAGCCCCGCTACCATCACGAACGGCAGGAACGCATAGCCGGCCGAAATGGCCGCGGCCGGCCCGTCCATATGGAAGTGCGACAGCAGCGGGTGCGAGTAGATGAAAAACAGGGTCGGGATCGCGAACATGAACGCCAGCGCGCGGTAGGCGTCGGCCATCTTGGTCGACTTGCGATAGGCGCGCGCGAGCATGCCGAAGGCGATGCTGGTGATGAGGCGGCCGACGACGAGCATGATGGTGAGCGGCCAGGTGAACACCAGCACGTCGACGATCATCCACAGCGGCGTGAGCAAGGCGAACAGTCCGGCCACCATGCGCATGCGCGAAATGATCAGTTCGGCGCGGCGGCGCTCCAGCAGCGACGCATGGCCAAACGGCAGCAGCAGTTCGCGCAGCAGGCCGCGCGGCAGCGCGCTGAAGATCGACTCGGCCATAAAAGGGAACAACAACTTCAGGGTTTGCACGAGGTATTCCTTCACGCCCCCGCTTCGGAGGGTTTTCAACGGTCCTGCGACAACGCGCAAGGCTGGCCAGCCCGGCAACCGATGGTGCAGGAAAGACAGCCCAATATCTGGATGGACAAGGGAAATAGAGAAATCTTCCCGCAAGCGCGCTTAACCAGCACGTTTTACCGAATTGCCATTGGGAAAACTTTGATTCAAATCAATTAGCGCCGGAAGCCATGGCACATTCCGAAATTCCGCAACGCGCTAGTCACCGTCTGACGCCGGGAACCTCGTCAGAACGACGATCCCGGCTGCTGCAGGAAGGCCAGCTCGTCCGCGCTCGACTGGCGTGCCAGTATCCGGTTGCGGTGCGGGAAACGGCCGAAGCGGGTGATCACGTCGCGGTGCCGGCGCGCGTAATCCAGAAAGCCCTCGAACACTGCTTGCCGCGCAGCGCCGGCCTGCTGCACCAATTCCTCGAACAGCGCCACCGCCTGCGCCTGATCGTCGGCCGCTTCCGAGTGCTCCAGCGGAAGATAGAAAAAAACGCGCTCGATCGGCCGCAGCGCAGCGTGGGCGCCGGCAGCCAGCCCCTGCTTGCACCACGCCAGCGCATGGTGATCGTAGGCGAAGGATTGCGGCGTGCCGCGATAGATATTGCGCGGGAATTGATCGGTCAGCAGGATCAGCGCCAGGCGCCCGCGCGGAGATGCCGCCCAGCCGTCGAGCGCGCCGTCGGCGGCCTTGTCCACGCAGGCGGCGAAGCGCCGTGCGATCTCGCGGTCGGTTTGCGCATCCTTGGCCCACCACAGCCGCGCGCGCTCCTGCGCCACCAGCGCATCGTCAGTCTCGGTGCCGAACCAGAAGGCGTGGATGCTGGCGGGCGTTTCCATCTTGTCAGTGGTTGTTTTTGCCACGACCATGACCGTGTCCCTTGCCATGGTCGGCGGGAGACGCCTCGCCGCCAGCCGAGGCCAGCCGGAAGTCGCCGCGCTTGAGCGCATGGAACTCGGGCGAGCCGGGCTTGATCCCGAGGTCCTTGGCGATCGCGCCCCAGCCCTTGCCATGTCCGGAGCGATACACCTGCAATACGCGCTCGACCGGCTGGTGCGTCATGGCGCCGAGCTGGAAGATCATGAAGGCGTCGGCCGGCTGCCCGACCGAGCCGAGCACCGCGCGCACCTGCACGTCGTTGACGCCGAACTGGCTGCTCAGGCTCACCGAGAACCCGGCCATGTCGGCTCTGGCCTGGACGTTCGTATTGCGCAGGAAATCGTCCAGCCCGTCCCCGGCGAAGGCAGCACAGCAAAGAATGGACATGGCGGCGGCGACAAGCATTTTTTTCATGAGATGGCTCCCTTGGAAGAGTGACGACGTGCCCTGCATCATACCGCGGCCGGCGGGCGCGCACAGGCGGCGCGCGGCCTCAGCTTAGCCGGGCGTGGCAAAAGCAGTCGACCCGGTGGTCGTTGACCATGCCGATGGCTTGCATGTAGGCGTAGATGATGGTCGAGCCGACGAACTTGAAACCGCGCTTGGCCAGGTCCTTGGACAGGCGGTCCGACAGCGGGGTGGTGGCCGGAGCGGGCTGCTGCAGCGTCCAGGCATTCTGCAGCGGCTTGCCGTCCACATACGCCCACAGGAATGGCGCGAGTCCGCCGGCGGCGTCGCGCAGCCGCAGGTAGGCCTGGGCATTGGTGATGGCAGCGGCGATCTTGAGGCGGTTGCGGATGATGCCGGGGTTGGCCAGCAGCTGCGCCACCTTGGCAGCGTCGTAGCGCGCAATCTTTTGCGCATCCCACTGGTCGAATGCGACGCGGTAGTTTTCCCGCTTGTTGAGCACGGTTTCCCAACTCAGGCCGGCCTGTGCGCCCTCCAGGTTGAGCATTTCGAACAGGCGCGTCTCGTCGCGGCAGGGCACGCCCCACTCGTGGTCATGATAGGCGAGGTACAGCGGGTTGGCCGGATTGGCCCAGGCGCAGCGGGTCGGTGTCATGAAGCGATCGCGTCGGAAGGACAGGCGTCGATTCTACCGGTTTTGCGCAGCGCGACCGTTACTTCGAGCCTTGCCTGAGCCTGGACCAGCGCAGCAGACCGATCACGAGCGCGATACCGGCCAAATCGGCCAGCGCGGTCTGCCGGTTGACGGTGAAGCCGAGCAATCCCTTGATGCCGGTGACGATCATCCACGCGCTCACGGCCGACAGTGCGACATGCGTGAGCGGGCCGGAATAGGCCTTGCCGAAGGTGGCGAGAAGATTCTGCTTCTTGTCGTCGGGTTGCTTGTTCATGCCGATTTATCCATTCCATGCGCGGGCGGCTCGGCCCGCGCCGTATCTGCTGTTCAGGGCCCGGTCAATGCCTGCGTGGCCTTGCTGGGTGCGGCCGCCATCGCGGTGCCGGTGGCCGGCTGGTCGTCGACCCAGACCACGTTGTTGTCGACCGCATACAGCTTGCACGGCTGCGAGCTGTGCTTCTGGCAGTCGGCCAGCACCTGTTCTGCCGGATCGTCGCCGTCCTCGGCCCAGCTCCAGGCGCCCGACGGAGAAACCGCAAAGGCGCGCGGGTAAGACTTGGTCAGGAATTCGCGGTAATGCTCGCGCGCGTCGCCCTTCAGGTAAGGCACGGCATTGATGTTGTCGACGGTGGCGTACTCGGTCTTCGGAATCTTGATTTCGTCGGACAGCGCGACCACCGGCTCGGTGGGCATGCCGAGCTCCTTCAAGAACTTCTCGGTCTCGGGCCACCAGATCTTCACGCCGTCGCGGCTGCCGCTCATGCCGTGCGCATCCTTCTTGAATGCGCCGTAGGCCACCAGCCTGGCATGGCCGCCGGCCTGCACATACGCGTCATACATGCGGCTGGCCAGGTCCGGGCCGAAATGCTGGTCGTTGGCGCCGTAGAACCAGATGCTGGGCAGCTCGGTCTTGCCGCCGTAGCTCGAAAACGCCTGCACCAGCGAATCCTGCCAGTGGCAGTCGCCGCCGTGCATCTTCAGCCCGCCGGCAAAATTGATCAGGCCGCGCACGCCGGGGAAGCGGCGGGTGCCGAACGCGAGCGTGGCCAGGCCGCCATACGACTGGCCGGCGACGATGATGCGGCCCTTGTCGACCCATTCCTGCTGGTCGAGGTATTCCAGCGTGCCTTGCAGGTCGTCCGCCTGCGACTGGCCCTGCGCGGTCATGTTGCAACCCTGGTCGACATAATCGCCGGTGGACTTGGAAAAGCCCTTGCGCATCGGGATCACGACGGCATAGCCGCGCTTGACGAATTCGCGGCTCAGCACCACGAAGCGGTCGCGCCCCTGCGAATGCGGATTGCCGAGCGCCTTGCCGTGATTCATGATCACCAGCGGGAACGGGCCGGTGCCGGGCGGCTTGAAGATGGTGGTTTCCAGCTGCACCGGGGCGCCGCCGCCGGACGTCACCGGGATCATCACGACTTGTTCATTGAGGGCGGCGTCGAGCGTGACGGCCGGCGCCTGCGAGGGATGGGTCATCAAGCTCAAGGCGAATGCGGCCAAGCCGACGAAGGTCGAAAAAGTCCAGCGTTTGTTGCCGCTCCGATTCTGTACAAGTGCTTCTGCCATTGATCTGATCCACGTCGAGTGAGAAAACAAACCGGCTTGCATCGCAAGCCGCCGCGTGGCTTCGCCTACTCATTACTTTTCGGAATGCGCGAAATGCGCGATCCGCAGAAATGCCGTAACGCGGAGCTATGACTGCGCGCAATTTCAAAGGAGAAACTTGTATTGACGCAGTTCAACGTTGCCCATTCTAAATACCGATTTTCCGCGGTTCAATACTCAATCATGCAACTCGTAAAGATTTGTTTCAGAGAATTTGTGCATTCAACAAGAGCGCACCGGAAATGCTTGAAAGCACGACAAGAAGTGTTGTCGCTCATGCAGCAAGGAAGGGATAAAGAGGGATGCAACGGTGTTGTCCTCTCGCAAGGACAAGCACTACAGGAGGGGGAAAATCCGGAAGGTGGAACTGCGATTTCGCTAGCGCCCGCAACCTTTAAGATAATGAACGGTCAATAGCAGACGCTGAACTTGATGAGGATGGAAACATGAAAGTTGACGTGTACAAGCGCCCGGAACAGGCTGGTATGTATTCCTACCTGGCGGTTCCGGAAGGCCGGCCGATTCCGCAGGAAGCGACCAACATCGACTGGGAAACGGCTGAACACAATGTCGATCTGGACCAGGACAACGAGCCGCTGCTCGGCCTGACGGCGGACGACGCGCTGCAGCAGATCAGCGACAAGGGGTATGCGATCTCCAGCGTGCACAACAAGATTCGGATCGGACCGAGCGTCTAACTGCCTTTCCTGCCTGGGGCTGGCCTCGCGACCGAGGTCAGTTGTCTGCGCTTATCTTCACATTTCCAATTCACTATGCGGCGCGGCGGCGGTCCAGCCTTCGACCGGATCGAGTGTGCGCGGCAAGCCGAAATGCGGGCGCTGCCCCGCCCATGTCGCCGCCACTGCACATAACACGGCGTCGAGCCAGTCGGCGCTACCGTCGTCCACCAGCTGGCGGCGCAGCGCGGGCTTGAGCTGCAGCCGGATGCCAAGCGGATGGCTGCCGCTTTCCAGCGCCTGCACGATGCGGACGCGGGCGGCACGCCGCTCGGGCGTCTGCTTCGCGCGCTCGTCGCTCTTGTAGGATGCGCGCGTAACGGCCCGCGCCACCAATCCCGGATACCCCTCCAGCGCGATGCGGTGCGGGTCGCCCTCGTGCAAGCCGAATACCGTCACACCGGCGTGCAGCAGGCGCTGCGTACCTTCATGAAACATATAAGCTACTGGCGGATTCACCCACTTCATCGAAGGGCTGGAACCGGCAGGCCGGTCAGTGGCGCGATGGGCAAACTTGTTGCCCACCGGCCGCGCATCGCAGAAGGCCTTGAACGTCTCGCGCAATTGCGCGCGTGGCAATGCCGCGCAATGCCGTACCAGCGCCGCCCAAGTTTGCGGCCAGCCGAGATGCTCGACCAGTTCGCGCGACAGCCCGAATGGAAAATCAAAGGCGCCCAGCCATGGCCCGGGTTGCGCCAGCCATGCTTCATATGATGCCCAGTCGGAATACTCGACCACGCCCTCGATGCGCAGCAGCGCGCCATCGGCCTCGCCGTGCGCGACCGTGATGGGCTTGGCGCGCCGCGGCGCGGAAGTGAAATCGACTCCGACAATGTGCATGAAATCAAATTAACGGAATTAAAAGACGGCAAAACGATTCAAACAGGCAGCAGCTTCTTCGCATAAAGGATGCCAGATGAACATGCCGGTGCGCCCCCCTCTTGCTTCTCATCGCCTTACCTGGTGCATCATTGCAATTATTGCAGGCATTGTCGTCTCCTGCGCCAGCCTGCCCGACGTCAGCTACCTGCAAGCACACGAAGCGGCGCCGACGTCGCCGCCGACCATCGTCAATACGCATGGTGAACTGACGGACAGCAGGACGCAGGCGGTACTGACGACCCTGAAGGAAAAGGCCGGCGCTTCCGACATCCTCACCAAGCATGTTGCGGCGGAAGAAGCGATCAGCGGCACGCCGCTGGTAGCCGGCAACAAGGTCAGGCTGCTCGATGACGGACCGATGACGATGCGCGCCATGATGAGCGCGATTCGCGCCGCGCGCGATCACATCAACCTGGAAACCTACATCTTCGAGGATGACGAAGTCGGACGCGCGCTGGCCGATTTACTGATCGAAAAGCAGGCGGCAGGCGTGCGGGTCAACCTGATCTACGACAGCGTGGGCACCATCGACACCCCGCGTGAATTTTTCGCTCGCCTGCGCGCCGCCGGCATCGGTACGCTCGAATTCAATCCCGCCAATCCGCTGCATGCGTCGGGCGACTGGGAACTGAACCAGCGCGACCACCGCAAGCTCCTCGTGGTGGACGGGCGCATCGCCTTCACCGGCGGCGTCAACATCAGCAAGGTGTACGGCAAGAGCTCCTTCCTCAAGAGCAAGCGGCAGGCGCCGCCCAAGGATGCGAAGGAAGCCGCGTGGCGCGACACCCACATGCAGATTGAAGGCCCGGTCGTCGCCGAGTTCCAGAAGCTGTTCCTCGAAACATGGCAGCGCAAGACCGGCAGCAGGCCCGGCGACGCCCGCTATTTCCCGCCGCTGACGGCACAGGGCACGGCGCTGGTGCGCGCCCTCGGCAGCACGCCCGAGCATGCCGACTACACGATCTACAAGACGTATATCTCGGCGCTGGCCAACGCCGACAAGAGCGCCCACCTGACCACGGCTTACTTCGTGCCGGACCGGCAAATCATGCAGGCGATGCTGGATGCGGCGCGGCGCGGCGTCGATGTGACCATCGTGTTTCCCAGCTTTACCGACGTCGGCATGATCCTATACGCCGGGCGCGCCTATTACGACCGGCTGCTGGAGGCGGGCATCAAGATTTATGAGCGCAAGGATGCCATGCTCCATGCAAAGACGGCGGTGATCGACGGCGTCTGGTCGACCATCGGCTCCACCAACCTCGACATGCGCAGCTTCCTGCATAACGATGAAATCAATGCCGTCGTGCTCGATGCCGAATTCGCCGACCGCATGGAAGCCCTGTTCCAGCGCGACTTGAAGGAATCCGTGGAAATCACCCGGCAACAATGGAGCAGGCGCGGACCGGTGGAACGCATCAAGGAATGGGCGGTGCAATTATTTGCGTACTGGCTGTGACGCCAGACGGCGCGTCGCCGGCCTGCCGCGCGCGTCGGAATTTGCGAAGGAGCATGAACTGACGCGTGCAACATTGATGTTTCCCGACGCGACGTTGCGCAAACCTTGGGCAACGTCAAGTTTGAACCAAAATGACATTTCGACATCACATCGTGACTGCATGTGCAGTGATACTGCAAGACAACAACGATGAATATGCTCGCGACGGCAGCGCGCCGATTGGCCAAACATCCCCTGTTGATTCTGACAGCCCTTGGCCTGTCCGGCCTGATGCTGGCTTGCAGCGGCGGGGGCGGCGGCAGTAGCAGCAGCGGCGAGGCCGCGAGCGCGCCTACGCCGCCCGCCAACAGTGTGGCGGCCCCCCCTGCGGCAGGCGCTTCTGTTGCCGCCACGTTGCAGGTGTCGGACGCGCTGGCGTCGCCGCCCTTCAACACGCCGCGCAGCCTGCAGGTGCCGCCGGGGTTTGCCATCCGGGTATGGGCACGCGTGGCCGGGGCACGTTTCATGGCGCTCGCGCCCAACGGCGACGTGCTGGTGTCGGTGCCTTCGGAAGGCAAGATCGTGCTGCTGCGCGAGCGCACCGGCGACGTGCCGCAAATGGCCGACTTCGCCACCGGCTTGCACAATCCGCATGACATGGTGTTCCACACCATCGCAGATCAGACGTATCTGTATGTCGCGGAATCGAACCGCGTCAGCCGCTCCGTCTACCGCAATGGCGATATGCAACGCGGCAACAGCGAAGTCGTGGTCGATGGCTTGCCCGACGATTCCACGCCGGAATTGCGCGGCCGCTATGGACATCAGTTGAAAAACATCGCGCTCGGCCCGGACCACAAGCTGTATGTCTCGATTGCCTCGACCTGCAATGCCTGCGTCGAAGACACCACCAGCGACCCGGTGCGTGGCGCAATCTACCAGTACAGCGCCGACGGCAAGGAGCGTCGGCTGTTCGCCACCGGCATACGCAATGCGGAAGGTCTCGACTTCATTCCGGGCACCAATACGCTGTGGATGACAGTGAATGGCCGCGATGAAATCCGCGTTCCGCAGGATGTCGATGTTGATGGCGACGGCAGCAGCGACCTGGGCAAGATCATTGATCGCTATGTCGACGAGCATCCGGCGGAAATGCTTACGGCAGTTCGCGACGGCGGCAAGTACGGCTGGCCATTCTGCGACCAGACACTGAACGCCAGCATGTCGGACCTTGGCGCCATTGCCGACTTCGAATTCAACCGCGACGGCGCGAGCTTCAATTGCGCCGACGTGACGCGCGCCTCCAAGGGCATCCGCGCGCATGCCGCGCCGCTCGGCTTCAGCTTCCTGCAGGGCAGCAACGTGCCGGCGTCCTACCGCAAGGGCGCGGCGGTCGCGCTGCATGGCTGCTGGAACTGCACCAGCCTGCGCGCCGGCTACAAGGTCGTGTTTTTCCCGTTCGACGATGCCGGCAATGCGGGCGCCGAACTCGATCTGGTTACCGGCTTCGTCACCGACCCCGACGCGCGCGCGCTGTGGGGCCGCCCAGTCGACGTGATTGCCGATACCCGTGGCAACCTGCTGATTTCCGACGATTTCGCCGGCGCGGTATACCAGCTCTACCCGTCGCCGTAGCGCAGTTTTACAGCAGCACGGTAAGGCTTACAGCCGGCCGCCGGCGCGCGTGCCTGTTCGGACGAAAAGAAGCCTTGGCGATGCCCGTTGCGTCACTGGCATGCATGCTGCATCTGGCAAGCCACGCAGGCGTTTCGCCGTCTGCGTGGCTTGTGTCGTTTTTCTCCCTGTTCAATCAACCTGAATTGCCTGTCCGGCCCGCGCGCACCATGGGAAACCGCATCGCCTTCCTGCCGCCGCAGAAGCGGCGCTTCAACTGGGCCGGCTACCTGATCGGCTTTGCACTGGGTGGCTTCTTCGACGGCATCCTGCTGCACCAGATCCTGCAGTGGCATCATTTACTGAGCGGAATCACGCGCGCGCCATTTGACCAGGCCCGTGTCCAGCTCATGGCCGACGGCGTGTTTCAAGTCGTGATGGGTGCGGTGGCGGCGCTCGGCGTGCGCAAGCTGCTGCAGGCGCGCTATGTGCTGATCGAGCGCGCCTTCGACCGCGTGCTGGCGGGCGATGTCTTGATCGGTTTCGGTGCCTGGCATGTGACGGACGAGATACTGGCGCATTGGCTGCTGGACCTGCACCATGTGCGCGTGGACGTGGCGGATCCGTCGTGGTGGGACTTGCTGTGGTTCCTGCTGTTCGGCGTGCTGTTTGTCGCCGCCGGCATTGCCTTGCGCGTCAGGCGCGCGCCGCCCTCGGTGGACGACCAGGAAAAGCCTCCCAAGCCGCGCTCGACGCCGGCGTAATCAGAATCCGATGGTCAAGCCGATGCCGACGCCGGAGCGCGGGAAATGCCGCGCATCCTCGATCTGCTGGATTTGCCGCATTTGCTGCTCGATCAGCACCGACTGCCCGCGCACCTGTTCCAGCAGCTGCCATTGCTGGGGCGACGGCAGTTGCTCGAACAATTGCCCGCGCAACTCGCCGGCCGGGTGCGCGATGGTCCCCACGTTGAAGTAATAGCGGCCATCGCGCAAGGCACGCAGCTGGGCATCGCTGATTTCGGCGTACAAGGTCCAGGCTCCGCTGGCGGCTTCCTTGTCGAGTGAGAAGACCACCGGCCCGTTCACGCCGGTAAAACCATCCTGAATCCAGGCATGGGTGTCGCCCACGCCGGTCACCACGACGCTGGCGCGCAGGGTGCCGTTCACCGGATCGACGGTCACCACGCCCGCGCCGGTGCCGGCGCTGGCCACGGGCGGCACCTGTTCCGCGCTGGTCAATGTGGTGCTGAAGGCGAACGGCACATCGTCATGGCCGCCGCCGCAAGACGCGAGCAGCGCCACCAGTGCCAAGGGCGCCAGCCAGCGGCGCGCAAGCAAGCGAACAGCGAAAGAGTGCATGGCAAGTCCTCCTCGAACCTGTCTTCATGCTACGCGAATTCGCGCGCCCCGGCCATGCGCTGTGCGTCGTTAGCCACGCGCTGCGGCATCGGCCATCACTTCCTGCGCGGTCCGAAACGCGTCGACGGCCAACGGCGCGCCGCAGTACACGGCGGCGTGCAGCAGCACTTCGCGGATTTCCTCGGGCGTGGCGCCGTTGTTGAGCGCGCCGCGCAAATGCCCCTTCAGCTCATGCGCGCGGCCCAGCGCCGTGAGCATCGACACCGTGATCAGGCTGCGGGTCTTCAGGTCGAGGCCGTCGCGGCACCACACCGTGCCCCAGGCATTGCGGGTGATGAAATCCTGCAGCGGCATCGTGAAGTCGGTCGCGTTGGCGAACGCCTTGTCGACGAAGTCCTCGCCCATGACCTTCTTGCGCATCTGCAAGCCGTCCTGATACTGCTGGTCCTTGTTGTGCTGGTCCATGCTTCACCTCATTGAATGGAAAGAGGTGATTCTAATTCAGCGCCAGGTCGATGGCGCCGCGCCGGGCCTTCACGGCGGCCAGAAAGCAGCCGAGCGAGACCAGCGAAACGGCCAGCAGGATGAAAAGCATCCAGCGCGGCGCCGGATTGAATTCGACAAAGGCGGCCATCGCCAGCGGGCCAGCCGCCTTGGCCAGCAGGGACGGGCCGGCCAGCGCGCCGGAAATGGCGCCATAGTTTTCGCGGCCGAACAGGCTTTGCGGCACGGTGCCGCGCACGATGGTCAGGATGCCGTTGCCCAGGCCGTACAACATGCAGAATCCAGCCACGGCGAACTGGCTTTCTCCAAAGAACAGCAACGCCAGCAGCGCCGCCGGCAGGCAGGCAAATGTCAACCGGCCCACCGTTTGCGGCAGCACGCGGTGGGCCAGGGCCATTTCACCGAGGCGCCCGGCCACCTGCATCGGCCCGATCAGCGACGCCACCAGCACGGCGGTGGCGGCCGGGTGGCCGAAGCGCTGCAGCAGCGGGATCAGGTGCACCGACAGCGCCGAAAAGATGAACATGTTGGAGGCAAAGGCGAATGCCAGCTTCCAGAATGCCGGGTCGCGCACGGCCTCATGCAGGGTATGGTCGCGCGCGGCTGAGCCATGCTGCGCAAGGCGGCGCGCTCCGCCGGCGCCCAGCAAGACATGCAGCGGCGCGCACAGCGCCAGATGCAGCACGCCGTAGGTCAGGAAGGTGTGGCGCCAGCCGAGGGCGGCGTTGAGCTGCAGCGTCAGCGGCCAGAACACGGTGCTGGCCAAGCCGCCGAACAGCGTCAGCACCGAGATTGCCTTGCGCGAATGCAGCAGGAATTCGCGGTTAATGGTGGCAAACGCCGCCTCGTACAGCACCATCGCCATCGCCACGCCGACCATGCTCCAGGCGACGAAGTACAGGGCGACCGAATGAGCCATGGCAAGCGCAATCATGCCGCTGCCGGCCAAGACCGAGCCGCAGCTCATCACGGCCCGGCCGCCGAAGCGGTCGATCAGCATGCCGACCGGCGTGGCAGCCAGGCCGGCCGCCAGCAAGCTCCAGGAATAGGCGCCGAACACCACGCCGGTGGACCAACCGGACTCGCGCTGGATGTCGTGCGCGACGATGGCGAAGGCATAGTAAAGCGAACCCCACGCCACGATTTGCGTGACGGCCAGAAGACGGACCAGGCGCCAGGGTTCTTTGTTGTTCATGCGAATCTTTTCCATGGGAGACGCGTTGTAGTGTAACGCATGGCTATCCAAATATTTTTTACCCATAGCGGGCCCGGATTTACCACTTGAAGCCCGCCCCGCATCGATTATCTGGCGTGATCGGCCACGGATTGCGCGCACGTTTTTTGCATGGATGGCCGGCAGCCAATACATCGAACATCACTCGCACCACCGCCGGACAACCAGGCATGTCATGGACGCAACAGCGCAACCTGAAAAACCGTTGATACGCAAGGAAAGACTATCCAGGAAAAAGCTCATCAAGTGGCTCGCGATCGCCGCGCTGCTGATCCTTGCCGCCCTCTTCGGCTATCGCTACTGGCGCCATGGTCAGCTGTATGCCAGCACCGACAATGCCTACATCAATGCCAACACGGTCGAAATCGCGCCGCAGGTCAGCGGCAAGGTGACGCAAGTCTTCGTTCGCGACAACCAGAAGGTGAAAGCCGGCGATGCGCTGTTCGAAATCGATCCCGAGCCCTACCGTATCGCCCTGGAAAAGGCGCAGGCGCAGTTGCAGCTGGCCGGGCAGGCGGTCGGGCAGCAAAGCGCGGCGGTCGCTGCCGCCGAGGCGCAGGTCAACCAGCGCAAGGCGGAATTGCAGAATGCGCAATCGAACAACCGACGCGAGCAACAGCTGGTGCGGCAAGGCTTCCTGTCGAAACAGGGTGCCGAAGCCGCCCGTACCCAGGTTGCCACGGCCGAAGCGGCGCTGCGCGCGGCGCAAGCCAACCTGGAGCAGGCGCGCAGCACGCTGGGCGCCACCGGCACACACAACGCGACCGTGCAGGCGGCGCAGGCCGCCGTCGACCAGGCCCGGCTCGACCTCGAACATACCCATGTGACGGCGCCGGCCGACGGCAGCATCGCCAACCTGTCTCTGCGCCCGGGCAATACCGTGCAATCGGGCGCGCCCCTGTTCGCGCTCATCAGCAGCCAGGAATACTGGGCCGATGCCAATTTCAAGGAAACCGAGCTGGAGCGCATCCGTCCCGGCGAGGCGGCCACGGTCACCGTCGACATGTATCCGGACCATCCGTTTCACGGCGTGGTGGAAAGCGTCAGCGGCGGCGCTGGCACCGCGTTTTCGCTGCTGCCGCCGCAGAACGCGACCGGCAACTGGGTCAAGGTCACGCAGCGCGTGCCGGTGCGCGTGCGCATCACCGATGCCGACCCGGCGCATCCGCTGCGCATCGGCACCACGGCGACGGTCGAAGTGGCGCTTCGCGACAACCACAGGGGATGACCGCATGTACCGCAAGATCCTGCTCTGCTACGACGGCTCAGTCGAGGGCCGCAACGCGTTGAAGGACGGCGCCGACGTCGCGCTGTGCATGCAGGCGGAAACGCATCTGCTCGCCATCATCCGCACCCTGGCCGGCCGCACCATTCCGGAAGGCGTGAGCGAGACGATGATCCGCCAGGAAAACGAGGAGGCGACGCGCATCCTGAAGGAAGGCGTCGCGTGGCTCAAGGAAAGGGGGCTCGACGCGCACGGCTACATCGCCTTCGGCGACCCGATCGGGCAGATCGATAGCGCCGCGCGCGCGCTGGGCGTCGACCTGATCGTGCTGGGGCACCGCCATCGCAGCCGGCTGGCGCGCTGGTGGAGCGATGCGGAGGATGCGACGCTGCTGGAGCGCGCGCCGTGCAGCATCCTGGTGGCTGTCGCGCCGCCCGCCTCCGGATAACCATGGCACAGGAACCGGACAAGGCGTCGCGCCTGATGATCACGCTGGCGGTGATGTCCGCCACGCTGATTCAGGTGCTCGACACCACCATCGTCAACGTCGCGCTGCCGCACATGCAGGGCGAACTGGGCGCGACCACCGACCAGATCAGCTGGGTGCTCACCAGCTACCTGGTGACCGCCGCCATCTTCATGCCGCTCACCGGCTACTTCTCCGACATCCTCGGACGCAAGCGCTACCTCCTCATCTGTATCGCCGGCTTCGTCGGCGCGTCGGCATTGTGCGGCATCGCCGGGAACGTGGTTCAGATCGTGCTTTTTCGCATGTTGCAGGGCATGTTCGGCGCCGCGCTGGTGCCGCTGTCGCAGGCGATCATGAGCGACGCCTATCCGCCGGAGGAGCGCGGCAAGGCGATGGCGCTGTGGGGCCTGGGAGTGATGGTCGGGCCGGTGCTGGGCCCCACCATGGGCGGCTGGCTGACCGAAGTGGCAAGCTGGCGCTGGACGTTTTACATCAATGTGCCGGTCGGCGCGCTGTCGTGGTTCCTGGCGTCGCAATTCGTGCCGGAGACGCAAAAGAAGGCGCGCAAGATGGACTGGCCGGGGCTGGTGCTGCTGGCCGCCGGCGTGGCCGGCTCGCAGTACGCGCTCGACCGCGGCAACCAGCAGGACTGGCTGGCGGCCGCCGACATCCGCATCGCCGCCGTGCTCGGCGTGGTCGGCATCGCGGGCTTTTCCTGGTACAGCCTGCGCGCGAAACAGCGCGCGCTGTTTGACATCCGCATCTTCACCGACCGCAACTTCGCCACTGCCTGCCTGGTCATTGCGCTGCTCGGCCTGGGCATGTTCGGCACCATCGTGGTTCAGCCGATCCTGCTGGAGCGGCTGCTGAACTATCCGATCCTGACCACCGGCATGATCATGGCGCCGCGCGGCATTGCCACCGCCGTCAGCATGCTGCTCGTCGGCCGCCTGGTCGGCCGCACCGACGCGCGCGTGCTGGTCGGCGCCGGGATGCTGATCAGCGCGGTCGGCTCGCACTTCATGACGCATTATTCGCTCGACATCAACGCCTTTTGGATCGTCTGGCCGGCCATGCTGCAGGGCCTCGGCATGGGCCTGATCTTCGTGCCGCTGTCGACCATCGCCTACGCCACGCTGCCGCGCGCGCGCATGGCCGAAGCCGCCGGCCTGTACAGCCTGGTGCGTACGATGGGCTCGGCCATCGGCATTTCGATCGTCACCACGCTGCTGTCGCGCCAGGGACAGGTGCTGTGGAACGAACTCGGCGGCCACCTGACCCGCTTCAATCCGGCGGTGCAGCACTATCTGCGGGGATTGCACCTGCCGCCGGACAGCCCGAAGGCGGCGGCCCTGATCGCCGAACAGGTGGCGCGGCAGGCCGAGATGCTGGCGATGATCGACGTATTCCAGCTCATTACCTGGAGTTTCGTGGCGATGCTGCCGCTGGTGTTTTTGCTGAAGAAGAAGCAGGCGGGCGGCGGGCCGATTCCGGTTACGGCGGAATAAGCCACGCCGCCATGCCCCCCGGCATTCCTATAGAAGGCCGAGTTCGAGCCGGGTTTCTTCCGACATCGAATCGATGCTCCATGGCGGCTCCCAGACCAGCTCGACGTGCACGGACTGCACGCCCGGCACTTCGGCGACGCGGGCCTCGACCACCGACGGGAAGGTGCCGGCCACCGGGCAGGCCGGCGCGGTCAGCGTCATTTCAATTTCGACATTGCCCTGCGGGTCGATATCGAGCACGTAGATCAGGCCCAGGTCGAGGATGTTGACGTGGATTTCAGGATCGTAGATCGTGCGCAGCACCGTGACGATATCCTGCCGCAGTTCGTCCTCGGCGCCGTGCGCTTCAGTGGGCAGTTGTTCTTGCATGTTCATTCTCCATCTTTCATTCGGTCGACACCGGCGCGGCGCGATCCTTCAACGCTGCCTGCAGCGTGTGCCAGGCCAGCGTCGCGCACTTGATCCGCGCCGGGAACTCGCGCACGCCGGCCAGCACTTCCAGCTTGCCCAGCGCGGGGTCCGGTTCGGCATCGTCCTGCGTGACCATCTCGTGGAATTGCCGGAACAGGCGTTCGGCCTCGTCGAGCGTTTTGCCCTTCAAGGCGTCGGTCATCAGCGACGCCGACGCGGTCGAGATCGCGCACCCGGCTCCTTCGAAGCTGACATCCTCGATCACGTCGCCGGCCACCTTCAGGTAGACCGTGAGCTGGTCGCCGCACAGCCGGTTGTGGCCGTGCGCGACATGGTTAGCCGCGGCCAGCGCATGGAAGTTGCGTGGCTTCCGGTAGTGGTCGAAGATCACTTCCTGGTAGAGATCGCGCAAGTCGCTCATCGCTGAAACATCTCCTGCACGCGCGCCAGTGCCGCCACCAGCGCATCGACTTCGGCGCGCGTGTTGTACAGCGCAAACGAGGCGCGCGCGGTGCCGGCGATGCCGAAGCGCTGCATCACCGGCATGGCGCAGTGATGGCCGGCGCGGATCGCCACGCCGTCATGGTCGAGGATGGTGCCAATGTCGTGCGGATGCACGCCATCGAGCGTGAAGGACAGGATGCTGGCCTTGTCGCGCGCGGTGCCGACGATCTTCAGGCCGGAAATCGCACCAGCCTGCGCGGTGGCGTACTCCAGCAGCGCATGCTCGTGCGCGGCGATGGCGTCCAGACCCAGCGCCGCGACGTAGTCGAGCGCTTCGCCCAGCGCGATAGCGCCGGCGATGTTGGGCGTGCCGGCCTCGAACTTGTAGGGCAGCTCGTTGTACTCGGTCTGGCCGAAGGTAACCGAGCGGATCATGTCGCCGCCGACCTGATAGGGCGGCATCGCTTCCAGCAGCACCGCCTTACCGTACAGCACGCCGATGCCGGTCGGGCCGTAGATCTTGTGTCCCGAAAACGCGTAGAAATCGGCATCGAGCGCGCGCACGTCCACACCCAGGTGCGCGATCGCCTGCGCGCCGTCGAGCAGCACCGGCACGTGATGCGCGTGGGCGATCTCGATGATGCGCTTGACCGGCGCGATCGTGCCGAGCGCGTTGGACAGGTGGGTGACGGCGACCAGCTTGGTGCCCGGCCCGATCAGCCGCTCGACCATGTCGAGATCGAGTTCGCCGGCGTCGTTGATCGGCACCACCCGTAGCTCCGCACCGGTCTGCGCGCATGCCATCTGCCACGGCACGATGTTCGAATGGTGCTCCATCGCGCTGATGACCACGTTGTCGTCCGGCCCCAGGCGCACCCGCGCATAGCTCTGCGCGACCAGGTTGATCGCCTCGGTGGTGCCGCGCACGAACACGATTTCCTGCACGGACGCGGCGTTGATGAACTGTCGCACCTTCTCGCGCGCCGCCTCGTAGCGGTCGGTGGCGCGCTGGCTCAATGCATGCACGCCGCGGTGCACGTTGGAATTGTCATGGCGGTAGAACGCCGCCTCGGCCTCGATCACCGCCTGCGGCTTGTGGGTGGTGGCGGCGTTGTCGAGATACACCAGCGGCTTGCCGTGCACGCTCTCGCGCAGCAGCGGAAAGTCGGCGCGCCAGCGCGCGACGGCGTCGTCCTGGGGCGCTCGCAGCACTTCCGATTCCATTTTCATCATAGTCCTCCGATACGTTCTTGCTGGGGCAGGCGCGCCAGCAGCAATTGCTCGAGCCGCGCGCGCAGCGACGCGACCCGGATGCGCTCGATGACGTCATGCGCGAACGCGTGCACCAGCAGGCTGCGTGCCGCCGCCTCGGCGATGCCGCGCGAGCGCAGGTAGAACAGCTGCGTCTCGTCGAGCTGGCCGACGGTCGCGCCGTGGTTGCACTTGACGTCGTCGGCGAAGATTTCCAGCTGCGGCTTGGTGTCGACTTCGGCGTCGCGCGACAGCAGCAGGTTGTGGTTGGCCTGGTAGGCATTAGTTTTTTGCGCGCCGGGGTGCACGATCACCTTGCCGTTGAAGACCGCGTGCGCGTGCCCGTCGAGCACGCCGCGATAGTGCTCGCTGCTGGTGCCGTTGGGCTGGCGGTGATCGATTCGGGTATGGGTATCGACATGCTGGCTGCCGCCCACCAGGTACAGGCCGTTGAGCGTGGCCTCGCATCCGGGCGCGTCGAACACGGTGCTGATGTCGTTGCGCGTCAGGGCGCCGCCCAGCGTGAAGGCGTGCGAGGCGATGCGGCTGTCGCGCTGCTGGCGCGCGTGGATGCCGGCGATATGGAACGCCTCGGCGCCGTCCTGCTGCAGCTTGTGGTGCTCGACGCCGGCGCCGGGCGCGGCGTAGATGCGGGTGACGACGTTGTTGAAGTAGCGCGCGCCGTCGGCGCCGACATAGTGCTCTATTACTGTCGCCTGCGCGCCCTCATCCGCCACAATCAGGTTGCGCAGGTGATGCGCGGCGCCTTCCTCGGTGGCGATGAAAAGCAGGTGCAAGGGCGCTTCCAGCACGGTGCCGCGCGACAGGCGCAGCCAGGCGCCGTCAGCCATGAAGGCGGCATTGAGCGCATCGAACGCGGCCTGCGGCTCGCCATCGTCGCCGCCAGCCAGATACGGTTGCAGCGCATCGGGATCGGTGTCGAGCATGTGCGCAATGCTGTCCAGCTGGACGCCGGCCGGCAGCCTCCCGAGCGCAGACAGCGCCGGCAGGTAGCGGCCGTTGTGGAATACCAGCAGGTGGCTGCCGTCCTGCGGCAGCGCCAGGCAAGACAGGATCGCGGCCGCCGAGGGCGTGTCGTCCGCCACATGGTCAGCCGCGCCGCAGCTCGCCACGAACGGCTGCTGCAGCAGCGCGGCCACGCTGGTGTATTTCCAGTCCTCGTCGCGCTTGCCGGGAAAGCCGCGCTGCGCGAACAGGTCGAGCGCGCCGGCGCGCTGACGCGCCAGCCACGGCAGGCCAGCGCCGGGCAGCGCGGCAGCCACGCGGGCGTAGTCGGAAAGGTAATGATCGCGGGCGTCGTTCATCGTCATGCTCCCGCGGTGCGTGCAGCGCGCACCGGTTTTGCCTGGCGCGCCGGCGCTTCCTCGAGCCAGCCGTAGCCGCGCTCTTCCAGCTCCAGCGCCAGCTCCTTGCCGCCGGTCTTGACGATGCGCCCCTGTGACAGCACGTGCACGAAATCCGGCACCACGTAGTCGAGCAGCCGCTGGTAGTGCGTGACCATGATCATGGCGCGCTCCGGGCTGCGCAGCGCGTTGATGCCCTGCGCGACGAGCTGCAGCGCGTCGATGTCGAGGCCGGAGTCGGTTTCGTCGAGGATCGCCAGCTTCGGTTCCAAGAGCGCCATCTGCAGCACTTCGTTGCGCTTTTTCTCGCCGCCGGAAAAACCTTCGTTCACCGAGCGGTACAGCAGCTCGTCGCTCATCTGCATTTGCTTCATCTTTTGCTTGATGAGCTTCAAAAACTCCATCGCGTCGAGCTCCGGCAGCCCGCGGTGCTTGCGCACGTTGTTGACCGCCGCCTTGAGCAGGTAGACGTTGCTCACGCCGGGGATCTCGACCGGATACTGAAAGGCGAGGAACACGCCTTCGCGCGCGCGCTCCTCGGGTGCCAGCGGCAGCAGGTCGCGCCCCTGGTACAGCACTTCGCCCGCGGTGACGTGATAGTTGTCGCGCCCGGCCAGCACCTGCGCCAGCGTGCTCTTGCCGGAGCCGTTCGGCCCCATGATGGCGTGCACTTCGCCGGCATTTACGGTGAGGTTCAGGCCGCGCAGGATCTCGTTGCCGTCGACCGATGCATGGAGATTAGTGATTTTCAACATGTTTGCTTTTCCTTGTTAACCAACGCTGCCTTCCAGGCTCACGCTCAGCAGTTTTTGTGCTTCCACCGCAAATTCCATCGGCAATTCCTTGAACACTTCCTTGCAAAAGCCGTTGACGATCATCGACACCGCGTCTTCCGCCGACAGCCCGCGCTGGC
Organism: Noviherbaspirillum autotrophicum; assembly: GCF_000818395.1. GTDB lineage: Bacteria > Pseudomonadota > Gammaproteobacteria > Burkholderiales > Burkholderiaceae_D > Noviherbaspirillum > Noviherbaspirillum autotrophicum. The sequence continues at coordinate 4,904,061 of NZ_JWJG01000028.1, forward strand.
GGCAGTAGAACAGCTGGTCCTCGCCGATGCGCGAGGTCGACGCCTCGTGCTCGACGCTGGCCGTCGGGTTCCTGACCTCGATGTACGGGAAGGTGTGCGCACCGCACAGCTCGCCCAGCAGCAGCGAATCGCACTGGGTGTAGTTGCGCGCGCCGTCGGCGTTCTTCATCACCTTCACCAGCCCGCGATAGGCGTTTTGCCCGTGCCCGGCGGAGATGCCCTTCGATACGATGGTGCTGCTCGTGTTGCGCCCGAGGTGGATCATCTTGGTGCCGGTGTCGGCCTGCTGGTAGTTGTTGGTCAGCGCGACCGAATAGAACTCGCCGGTCGAATGGTCGCCGCGCAGCAGCACACTCGGATACTTCCAGGTGATGGCCGAGCCGGTCTCGACCTGGGTCCACGAGATATGCGAGTGCGCGCCGCGGCAGTCGCCGCGCTTGGTGACGAAGTTGTAGATGCCGCCCAGCCCATTCTTGTCGCCGGGGTACCAGTTCTGCACGGTCGAGTACTTGATCTTCGCGTTGTCCAGCGCCACCAGCTCCACCACCGCCGCATGCAGCTGGTTTTCGTCGCGCATCGGCGCGGTGCAGCCTTCGAGATAGCTGACGTACGCGCCTTCGTCGGCGATGATCAGGGTGCGCTCGAACTGGCCAGTGTCCTTGGCATTGATGCGGAAATAGGTGGACAGCTCCATCGGGCAGCGCACGCCGGGCGGGATGTAGCAGAACGAGCCGTCCGAGAACACCGCCGAATTGAGCGTGGCGAAGAAGTTGTCGGAATACGGCACCACCGAGCCTAGGTATTGCTGCACCAGCTCCGGGTGTTCCTGCACCGCTTCCGAAAACGAGCAGAAGATGATGCCCAGTTCGGCCAGCTTGTCCTTGTAGGTGGTACCGACCGATACGCTGTCGAACACCGCATCGACGGCGACGCCGGCCAGCCGCTCGCGCTCGTGCAGCGGCACGCCGAGCTTTTCATAGGTGCGCAGCAGTTCCGGGTCGACTTCGTCGAGGCTCTTGGGCCGGTCCTTGAGCGATTTCGGCGCCGAGTAATAGATGATGTCCTGGTAGTCGATCTTCGGATAATGGACCGCCGCCCAGTCCGGCTCCTTCATCGTCAGCCAGTGGCGGAATGCCTTCAGCCGCCATTCCAGCATGAAGGCGGGCTCGTTCTTGCGCGCCGAGATCAGGCGGACGGTGTCCTCGCTCAGGCCGCGCGGCACCGTGTCGGTTTCCAGATCGGTGACGAAGCCGTGCCGGTATTCGCCGCCGATGACGTCGTCGAGTGCAGTGGTCGCGTTGCTCATGATGTCGTTTCCTGTGTCCTGTTCGTTGCGGATGTGCGCTTGCGGGTCAGCGCGCTGGCGTCGACCGGCTGCGGCACCGGCGCGATCATTTGGTCGAGCGTGATCTCGCGCAGCACGCCGAGCACCGCGCGGTTGATGCGCTGCCAGTTGGCGCGCACCGCGCACGCCGCTTCCTGGGTGCACAGGCCGGGCGTGACGCTGCATTCGGTCATGCCGATCGGCCCGTCCATCGCATGGATGATGTCGGCCAGCGTGATCTCGGCAGCCGGCCGCGCCAGCAGGTAGCCGCCACGCGCGCCGCGCAGCGACGCGACCAGGCCGCCGCGCCCCAGGATCTTGAGGATCTTGCTAACGGTAGGCACCGGCACATGGATCGCGGCGGCGATTTCGGCGGCGCTGCGGCTGCGCTCCGGCTCGCCGATCATCGCGGTCAGCACCACCGTGCCGTAGTCGGCCATCTTGCTCAGTCTTAGCATCGTCGTTGCGGGTAATTTTTAAACAGTACCAATTTAGTCCTATTAAACCGATTTTGCAAGTCCCCCGGTAATGCGGCCGATGGCGGAACTTCTCCGATATAAAAAAGTCATCCATTGCGGAACATGCCGATCGGTTCCGATTCCGGCAGTTTTTCTTGCACGGCGGACAACATGAAAGCCTCGCGGCCGACGTTCTTCAACCTGACGCAGATCCAGCTGCCGGTCGGCGCCTGCACCTCGATCGCGCACCGCATCAGCGGCGTACTGCTGGCGCTTGGCACGCCGTTCGGCATCTACCTGCTGGACCTGTCGCTGCGCGGGCCGCAAGGCTATGCGCAGGCGGCCGCGCTGCTCGAGCGCACGGGCATCAAGCTGCTGCTGGTGCTGTTCGTCTGGGCGCTGACGCACCATCTGCTGGCGGGCCTGCGCCACCTGCTCAGCGACATCGACATCGGGTCCGAGCTGCGCCCTGCGCGCGCCAGTGCATGGGCGGTCAACTGCGGCGCGGCCTTCATCGCGCTCTTGAGCATCGGAGCAGTGTTTTGAAAAAGGCGCTGTCCGGACTGCGCGCCTGGCTGGTGCAGCGCGTCACCGCCGTCTACATGCTGCTGTTCTGCATCATCGCGCTGTTGCGCCTTGCCGCAGGCCGGCCGCATTCCTACGACGAATGGCGCGCCTGGCTCGCCGCGCCGCTGACGCGCACCGCGATCGCGCTGTTTTTCGCCGCGCTGCTGCTGCATGCCTGGGTCGGATTGCGCGATGTGATGATGGACTACGTGCAGCCGCTGGCGCTGCGCGTGGCATTGCTGGCGCTGCTGGCATTCGCGCTGGGCGGCATGGCCTTGTGGGTGGCCCGCATCCTGCTGCTGGCGCCAGCCTGATGGCGGATTCACCGAGATGGGGCGCGCATGAAATTTTCCATTTACCGCTATGACCCGGACGCCGATGCGCGCCCCTACATGCAGGATTACGACATCGCGCTAGCGCCGACCGACCACATGCTGCTCGATGCGATCCTGCGCATCAAGATGGAAGACGACTCGCTCAGCATCCGGCGCTCCTGCCGCGAAGGCGTGTGCGGCTCCGACGCGATCAACATCAATGGCCGCAATGGCCTGGCCTGCATCACGCCGGTCAGGAGCCTGCGGGAGCCGGTCGAATTGCGCCCGCTGCCGAGCTTTCCGGTGATCCGCGACCTGGTGGTCGACATGACACAGTTTTTCAGGCAGTACCATTCGGTCAAGCCGTACCTGATCAACCACGACACGCCGCCCGAGAAGGAGCGGCTGCAGTCGCCGCAGCAGCGCGACGAGCTCGACGGCCTGTACGAATGCATCCTGTGCGCCTGCTGCTCCAGCCAGTGCCCGTCGTTCTGGTGGAACCCCGACAAGTTCGTCGGGCCGGCCGGCCTGCTGCAAGCGTGCCGCTTCATCGTCGACAGCCGCGATCAGGCCACGCAGGAGCGGCTCGACGATTTGAACGACGCCTACCGGCTGTTTCGCTGCCGCACCATCATGAATTGTTCGGAAGTCTGTCCGAAAGGCCTGCGGCCGTCGCGCGCGATCGAGAAAATCCGGCTGCGCATGGTCAGGGAATCGTTCTAGCGCATGAATTCCTTGCCGTGGATCGCCGACAGGATCGCCTCGACCGCCGGATGCTTGATCTTGCGCTCGTTCGAAATCGCGTAGAACTGTTCGCGCACCTGAGCCAGCTCGCCCACCGGCACTGCGCCGAACTGCTCGCGCACATCCTTGGCCAGCGCCGACGGCGCGGGGAACAGGCCGACGCCGTTGCGCCCGAAGGTGTTCAGCAGCGCATTGTCGTCGAACTCGCCGACCACGTCCGGGCGCACGTCATGGTTCTCGAACCAGTGGTCGAGCCGGCCGCGAATGGCGTTGCCGCGCGTGGGCAGCAGCAGCGGCGCGCCATTGAGGCTGGCCGGGAATTTCGGGCGGTAGCGCTTGGCCATTTCGGGCAAGCCGAACAGCGAAATTTCGCTTTCCCCCAGCAAATGACTAAACACGCGCAAAGTCGTTCCAGAAGGCACCGGCCGGTCGGTCAAGACCACGTCGAGCTTGTGCACCGACAAGTTGCCGAGCAGCGATTCGAAATCGTCTTCGTAGCAAATCAGCTTGATCTTTTGCGGCAGTTTCAATGCCGCATCGAGCAGGCGCGATGCAATCAGTTTCGGCAAGGAATCGGAAATCCCGACCGCCAGGCGCATGGTGCGGCCCACGTCGGTTTCAGCCAGGACTTCCTGCATTTGCTCGCCCAGCAGGAAAATCTGATCGGCGTAACCGAGTGCCACGCGTCCGGCCTCGGTCAGCACCAGGCGGCGGCCCTGCGGCGCAAGCAAGGCCTTGCCGATGGCCTGCTCCAGCAGAGCAAGTTGCGCACTGATCGTCTGGACCGCCACGTCGAGCCGCTCGGCGGCCCGCGTCACGCTCCCTTCCTTGGCAACAACCCAGAAATAATAGAGATGGCGATAGTTCAGCGCGGCATTTTTCATTCTTCGGTTTTTACGAAACAAAGCTTCTATTATCTTCGCTTTTTAATGCGATGCAAGCGTTATAACATAGCCTCTGTCGACGTTGATGGGAGTGTCCGATGTAGCCATGCATCGCATACCAATCTTACTGCCTGACTGTCTGTATTTTTCCGAAAGGGATGAATTATGAATGACCGCTATACTTCGCTGCGCGCCGGTTCACTGCGCAGCCGCTCGGCCACCACCGTGATCGACGCTTCGGCGCATCGCGTGCTGCGCAATACCTATATGCTGCTGTCGCTCACGCTGGCCTTTTCCGCCGTGACTGCCGGCGCGTCCGCCGCGCTCGGCTTGCCGCGCCCGGGCATGCTGCTGACGCTGGCCGGCTATTTCGGCCTGCTGTTTTTGGTCAACAAGTTCCGCGACCGCGGCCTGGGCGTGGCCTTCGTGTTCGCGCTGACCGGCTTCATGGGTTACACGCTGGGGCCGATCATCAGCCATTACCTGCACATGCCCAACGGCGCGCAGATCGTAATGACCGCCATGGGCGGCACCGCCGCGATCTTCCTTGGCTTGTCGGCGTATGCGCTGGTGTCCAAGCGCGACTTCACGTTCATGGGCGGCTTTTTGTTCGTCGGCGTACTGGTGGCCTTCCTGGCGGGCATCGCGGCGATCCTGTTCCAGATTCCGGCGCTGTCGCTGGCCGTGTCCGCGATCTTCGTGCTGCTCATGTCCGGCATGATCCTGTTTGAAACCAGCAATATCGTGCGCGGCGGCGAAACCAACTACGTGATGGCGACGGTAAGCCTGTATGTGACGATCTTCAACCTGTTCACCAGCCTGCTGCATTTGCTGGGCTTTGCAAGCAACGATTAAACCTGCTTGTCCCATGTACCTGTGAAGTGTTTAAGGGCGTCGTATCCGGCGCCCTTTTTTTGTAAAACCAACCAAGTCACGCCATGCTCGAACTGCTGCTCGACCCGCAAGCCTGGATTGCCCTGCTCACCCTGACCTCGCTGGAACTGGTGCTGGGCATCGACAACATCATTTTCATCTCGATCCTGGTCGCCAAGCTGCCGCGCGCGCAGCAAGAGCTGGCGCGCCGCCTCGGCCTGTTCCTCGCGATGTTCATGCGCATCGCCCTGCTGCTGGTGCTGTCGTGGATCGTCGGCTTGACCGCGCCGCTGTTTGCCGTTGGCCAGTGGGAGTTCTCCGGACGCGACCTGGTGCTGGTTGGCGGCGGCCTGTTCCTGCTGTGGAAGAGCGTCGGCGAAATCCACGACACCTTCGAAGGCGCGGAAGGCGCCGTGACCGCCGCCAAAAAGCTCAGCTTCGCCTCCGCCATCGTGCAGATCATGCTGATCGATCTGGTGTTCTCGCTCGACTCCATCATCACCGCCGTCGGCATGGTCGACCAGTTACCGGTGATGATCGCCGCCGTGATCGCCTCGGTCGGCCTGATGATGTTCTTCGCCCGCCCGATCGGCCTTTTCGTCGCGGAGCATCCGACCATCAAGATGCTGGCCCTGTCGTTCCTGGTGGTGGTCGCGGTCGTGCTGATCGCCGAAGGATTCGGCAATCATGTGCCGAAGGGATATATCTACAGCGCGATGGCCTTCTCGGTCGTGGTGGAAATGCTCAATATCCGCCTGCGCAGGCGCACCCGCACTGGCCATACGGCGCAGCCGGAGCAGGTACGCCAGGAAGGACATTGATCCTTCCTGAAGTTTCCGGCGCCATCTGCTAATCTCGGGCATTCCGGCACACATCGCATAGGCGGTGTGTGCGCCTGCCTGTGACGCAATGACCAATCCGCTGCGCGAATACCGCTCTTTCCGCCATTTCTTCCTCAGTCGCATCGCGACGACCATGGCCAACCAGATGATGATGGTCGTCATTGGCTGGCAAATGTATGACCTCACCCATAGCGCCTACGACCTCGGCATGGTCGGCCTGGCGCAATTCCTGCCGTCGCTGGCGCTGACGCTGGTGGTCGGCCAGGTGGCCGACCGCTTCGACCGGCGCCGCGTGCTCGCCTGGTGCCTGGGCGGCCAGCTGCTGGTCGCCGCGCTGCTGGTCGCCGGCACCTGGGGCGGCTGGCTGAACAAGCAGGCGATCCTGTCCGCCGCCGTCGCACTGGGCGCGGCCAAGGCGTTCCAGATGCCGACGCAGCAGTCGCTCGGCCCGCTGCTGGTGCCGCCGCCGGTGCTGCCGCGGGCGATTTCGATCAGCGCCGCCGGCTCGCAGTTCGCCATCATCGTCGGCCCGGCCGTGGGCGGCTTCCTGTACGTGGCCGGGCCGCAGGTAGTCTATGCGACCAGCGCGGTACTGTTTTCGGTCGCCATCGGCATGGCGCTGGCGGTCCGCCTCGATCATGCGCCCTTGAAGCGCGAAGCGGTCAGCCTGCAAAGCCTGTTTGCCGGGATTGCCTTCATCTGGCACCGCAAGGAAGTGCTCGGCGCGATTTCACTCGACCTGTTCGCGGTGCTGCTGGGTGGCGCCACCGCCTTGCTGCCGATTTTCACGCGCGACATCCTGCATGTCGGCCCTTGGGGGCTGGGGCTGCTGCGCTCGGCGCCGGCCGTCGGCGCGCTGGCCGTGTCGCTCGTGCTGACGCGGCATCCGATCCAGCGCCGCGCAGGGAAAATCATGTTCGGCTCGGTGGCGCTGTACGGGCTTGCCACCCTGGTGTTCGCCTTGTCCGGCACGTTCCTGCTGTCGCTGGTCGCGCTGGCCGCCAGCGGCGCATTCGACATGGTATCGGTGGTGATCCGGCAGTCGCTGGTGCAGCTCGACACGCCCAATGACATGCGCGGGCGCGTCAGCGCGGTCAACTCGATCTTCATCGGCGCATCCAACCAGCTTGGCGAATTCGAGTCGGGGCTGACCGCTGCCTGGTTCGGTACGGTGCCGTCGGTGGTCATCGGGGCTGCCGGCACGCTGCTGGTGGTGGCGGCATGGATGAAACTGTTTCCGGCGCTGGCGCGGCGGGAAAGGCTGGGCAGTTAGGGAGCAGCCGGGACCTGCGCGGACGCCTTCCGGCGCGAACCGATGACGTCGCAGGTAATGGGCATGTACAGTTGCCTTAGGTATGATTGGAACATGACGAACACGATCCGCCCCGTTGGAGAGTACCTGCGCCAGTGGCGCCAGCGGCGCCGCCTGAGCCAGCTCGACCTGGCGCTGGAAGCCGAGATTTCGACGCGCCACCTGAGTTTCATGGAAACCGGGCGCGCCCTGCCGAGCCGCGAGATGGTGCTGCGCCTGGCGGAGCGGCTCGACATTCCGCTGCGCGAACGCAATGCGCTGCTGCTCGCCGCCGGCTACGCGCCGATGTTCCTGCAACGAAAGCTGGACGATCCGGCGCTGCAGGCCGTGCGCAAGGCGATGGAACTGGTGCTGGCCGGGCATGAACCGTATCCGGCGCTGGCGATCGACCGCCACTGGAACCTGGTCGCAGCCAACAAGGCGCTGCCGCCGCTGCTGGACGGGGTCGATCCCGCCCTCCTGCAGCCGCCGGTCAATGTGCTGCGGCTAAGCCTGCATCCGCAAGGCATGGCGCCGCGCATCGCCAATTACTGGGAATGGCGCGCCCACCTGTTCGAGCGGCTGCGCCGCCAGATCGATCTCTCGGCCGACCCGGTGCTGACGGAGCTACTGCATGAGTTGAGCGGCTATCCGGCGCCGGACGGGCTGGCACCGCAGGCAAGCGGCAGCAGCCAGGCCTACGCGGGCGTCGTGGTGCCGCTGCAACTGGCGAGCCCCGCCGGCACGCTGTCGTTCATCAGCACCACCACCCTGTTCGGCACGCCGCTCGACGTGACGCTGTCAGAACTGGCGCTGGAATCGTTCTTTCCGGCCGACGAGCGGACGGCGCAGGCCTTGCAGCGTCACGCCGCCTTGTAGGGCGTGATCGCCCCGCGGCTTGGCTCACTTGAGCTGCAGGATGCGTCGCGCGCCGTTCAGTACGATGAAGCCGATGATGGTGCCGATGACCAGGTCGGGATAGGGCGACCCCGTCCATGCCACCAGTGCGCCGGCGACGATGACGCCGGCGTTGGCAATGACGTCATTCGCAGAAAAGATGTAGCTGGCTTTCATGTGCGCGCCCCCATCCCGCTTGAGCGAAATCAGGATCAGGCAGGTCGCGTTTGCCGCCAGCGCGAGCAGCCCGATGTACATCATCAAGCCCGACTCCGGCTCGCTGCCGTCAATAAAGCGGCGCGCCACCTCGATCAGCGCGCCTATGGCGAGCGCCATCTGCAGCCACCCGGCAAAGTGCGCGGCGCGGACCTTCATGCTGGCGGCGCGACCGACGGCATATAGCGCGAGGCCATACACCGCGGCGTCGGCGAACATGTCCAGGGAATCGGCGATCAGGCCGGTTGATTGCGCGAGCAATCCCACCACGAGTTCCAGGATGAACATGACTGCATTGATCGCCAGGAGAAGGCGCAGCGTGCGCGCCTCGGAAGCGTCCTCATGCCGACGGGCTGCGTCGTGCGTCGCAATTGAGGCCGGCGCCGAATCGCGCAGGGCCGCTTCCAGATGGAGCGGTTCAAGCCGTTCCAGGATCGCTGCCGGTGGGCCGAGATGAATGACCTCCAGCACGCGGTTGGCAAGGTCGAACCGCAGCGCCCCAATGCCGGGCAGCTCCGCGAGCGCCATGCGGATCATGCTTTCTTCCGACGGACAGTCCATTTTCGGAACAGAAAAAGAGCTGCGGAAATACGCGCCCGTCTCCTGCGGTGACGCGACCGGCGTCGACCGCAGAAGCGCTGCGCCAAGGTTTAGGGGACGCAGGCGGTCCAGCACTGGCTGCGGGGAGCCGCGATGGCGGACACGCAATTCCCGGCCGGCCAGATCGAACGCCAGGCTTTGCACCTCGCTTAAGCCGTCTAACGCCAGGCGAATCAGGTTTTCCTCGGACGGGCAATCCATCTTGGGAATCGCGAATGCGCTTTCGGTTGCGGCGGGTTCAACTAGGTTGTCTGTCATGGCCATCGTTCCGGGGATTCCTATAAATAAAGTGCGCACGCCCCTGCAACAGGCCTTGCATGCCGCCACCGAAATGACTATTAAATTAACACGGTGGTATTAATTGAGAAAAATAGTCCGTTTCTCGCTGCGGCCATAGATGGGCGAACCATCCGGCCCAGCGCCGCTAATGGCCTAGCAATAGATACGCGGACCTTCGGCCTTGCAACATGTAACAGTTCATAACATACGCCAAACTTCGCCATTCGTTGCATGTCCAACAAGATCAGCAAGGCGATGCCGATGAGGTATCGCGCGTCATTTTCAGGAAGGACTTGCAATGACTGCCATTGCACAATCGGATCGGGGATGCAAGAACACCCTGCTGGCGCGGCTGCCGGAAGAAGACTATCAGGCGCTCGCGCCCCACCTGCAACTGGTGCCGACGCCGTTCAACACCGTCCTGTTCGAGCGCGACAAGCCGATCGAGTATGTGTACTTTCCCTGCAGCGGTGCCCATTCGGTGCTGGCGGTGATGCAGGACGGCGCCATGGTGGAGGTCGGCACGGTGGGCAACGAGGGATTGTCGACCGTCGAGATCCTGATCGGCGGCGACGTGGCGAGCGAGCGGGTCGTGTGCCAGGTCCCGGGCGAAAGCCTGCGCATGCCGGCGGCACGCTTCCGGGAAGCGGTGACCGGGGATACGGCGCTGCGCCGCATCGCGCACCGCTACCTGCAGGCCTACATCAGCCAGGTGTCGCAGTCGGTGGCCTGCAACCGGCTGCATTCGATCGAGGAGCGCTTCGCGCGCTGGGTGCTGATGAGCCATGACCGCGTTCCCGGCGACGAGCTGCAGCTGACGCAGGAATATCTCGCCTGCATGCTGGGCGTGCACCGGCCCAGCGTGAGCCTGGTGGCTCGGACCTTCCAGCAGGCCGGCATCATCAAGTACAGCCGAGGCATAATCACCATCCTCGACCGACCGGCGCTGGAAGAAGCCTGTTGCGAATGCTATTTCGTGGTGCGCAGACAGTTCGAGCGCATACTCGGCGTCTGGTCTTCCTGATGCGGCGCCCCGCGTTGCTCCCGCGTATGTCAGGAATCGTACAGAACAAGCTCTTCCCGAATGCGAGAATGCAGCGCATTTTCATCAGAGCCGATTCCATGAACAACACGCCGAAAGACGGCCCGCTCTCGTCGCTGCCTTTCCTGGTCGGAGAGCCTTCCGGTCCGGGATGGCAGGAACCGGTGGATGTCGATGCGGGACGCTTGCTGGATCGCCTGCTTGTCAGGCTGCAGCTGGCGGATGACGTCGCGCTGGCCCAACGGCTGCAGGTGACGCCGCCCATCATCAAGATGATCCGGGAAGAAAAACTGGCGGTCAGTCCGCTGGTCATGCTGCGCTGGGCGCACACCACGACAGGGATCGCGCTCGACGAATTGCGCGAGCTGGCGCAGGGACGGCAGGACGGCGCCTGAGGCGCCGCCGGCTCAGCCTGGTTCAGCCCACGCCGGCCGCGGCCACGGTATCGCAAAACACGATGCGTGGCGGCGCGGCCAGCAAATGCTCGAACCGCTTCAACGCCTGCTGCACCGGCGTCGAGGCCAGGTGTTCGTTGCACGCCGCACGGTCCCGGTACAGCTCGTACAGCACGAAGGCGGTAGCGCTTTCCTGCTGCCGGTGCACCGCATACGCGAGATTGCCGGACTCGCTGCGCGCGACCTCGACCAGTCCCTTCAATATATTTTCAACTTCGCGTGTCGCGGACGGCGCGGCATTTAGTTCTGCAAGCAGCAGGAACATGGCTTTTCCTTTTCGTTGACAGGAGCAGCCATGTTCGCTCAGGCGCGCCACGGGGTATTGTAAAAATGCGTCCTGGTGCGGGCGTCGTCGAAATGGCGCTGCGGCGTCGACTGCGCCATTTCCCGGAAGTCGCGGATGAAATGCGCCTGATCGTAGTAGCCGTGCGCCAGCGCTGCATCGAGATAGTGGATGCCGGGGTTGAGCATCACTGATCGCACCGTCTTCTGGAAACGGGCGAGGCGCCGCACCTCGGCTGGCGTCTGGCCGGTCGCCAGCTTGAAGCGGCGCTCCAGCTGACGCCTGCCGATTTCCAGGTACGTGGCCAGGCGCTCGACCGACAAGGCGGTGCACTCGCGATAAATGCCGGCCACCGCCTGTTCGACCAAAGCGTCGCCCAGGCCGCCATCCAGGCGCGCCAGCAGGAAGGATTGAATCAGCCTGGCCTTGCCGGAAAACGTAGCCGCACCGGCGATGCGTTCGGTCAGCTCCCTGGCCGCGCGCCCCCACAGGTCGTCCACAGCACAAGCCTGGTCCATCAGCTCGGGCATCGGAATGCGCACAAACCGGGGCAGCATCCCGGCGCGAAAGCGCACGGCGACAAAGCCGACCTGGTCGGACGGCTGCAGCACGATCGGCGCGCGGCGCACGCACACCAGATGCGCCGGCGGCAGCAGGTCCATGCCGGCCTGCGCGCTGCTGCGGCAAAACGGCGTGCGATAGTGAAAATAAACCTCGGCTCCGGTGCCCGGCAACAGGGTCGGCAGCGCGATGCGATGCCCCTTGGCGCTTTCCCAGCCCCAGATGCGGTCAATGTAGGGGCGCAAGACGGCATGCGGCAGGAGCTGGAATGCGTTCACGCCTGTTGTGCCGCCGCTCGTCATCGCTGCCTCCCGCCCGCCGTCATTGCGGCGACGCCAGCTTGAGCCCGACGATGCCGGCGACGATCAGCGCCACGCTGATCAGGCGCGCGGCAGCGGCCGATTCGCCGAACAGGACGATGCCGAGAATAACGGTGCCCACTGCTCCCACGCCGACCCAAACCGCATAGGCCGTGCCGACCGGGAGCGACTTCATCGCAATGCCCAGGAGCCCGACGCTGGCGAGCATGGCAAGAACGGTTCCGATGCTCGGCCACAGGCGGGTAAAGCCCTCGGTGTATTTCAGGCCGATAGCCCAGACGACTTCGAGCAGGCCGGCCACAATCAACAGGATCCAATGCATGACGATCTCAATCAGGATGACGTTCAACCCGTTCCCGCTCCGCGATCCCGGCATAGCGCTGCCAACAGGAATGGTGAAGCTTGCCATGATATCGGGTTGCCATCCGCCTTGCATGCCCCCGTCGCCGCTGCAGGAAGAATCAGGGCCGGATCACGCTCTGGATGCCGGCCAGCAGCCAGGCCAGAAACGCAGCCCATGCGGCCAGCCGCAACCGGGCCGATTGCGCCTGCCGCAGGCGTTGCCGTGCGCGGACCTGCTGCAGGAACGCGCCATGATGGCTGGCGGAAGACTGCCGGCTCTGCTGTTCGATGAGTGTTACCTGCCACGCATTCCTGAGATCCATTGCGCCCTCGTTAAAAGAAGCGTTAATTTGCCTGTCGCGCCATGGATGGAATTGCGCTTCAACAAAATTGAGGCGCGGCGGCCTGCATCCAGATCAAGGGATTTGCCCGCGACGCGGCACATGCTGCCTTAGGCCGCCAGCAGCGCCTCGATCTCGTGGCAGGGCAGCGGCACGCTGCACAGATAGCCCTGCAGCTGGTCGCAATTGAGCAGCTTTAACAGCTTTTCCTGCTCCCTGTCGTCGACGCCCTCGGCGACGACCTGCAGCTGCAGCGAATGCGCCAGTGAAATGACGGAGCTGACGATCGCCAAGCCGGAGGCGCTTTGGTTCATGCCGAGCACGAAGGAGCGGTCGATCTTGAGCAGATCGATCGGCAGCCGGGTCAGGTAGCTGAGCGACGAGTAGCCGGTGCCGAAGTCGTCCATCGCGATCTTCATCCCCATTTCCTTGGCCGCCTGCAGCTTGGGGATGTTTTGATCGACATCTTCCATCATGATGCTTTCGGTAATTTCGAGATCGAGGACATGGGTGTTGTCCGGGATCTTGTCGCGGATGCTCTTGAGCGCGTTGACGAAGTTGCGGTGCCGGAGCTGGATCACCGACACGTTGATCGCAATCGGCGGCGGCGCCAGCCCCAGCCCGGCCCAGCGCAGGAAGTCCGACACCGCCTTTTCCATGACCCACTGCCCGACCTGCAGAATCATGCCCGTCTCTTCCAGGATCGGAATGAACGACGCCGGCAGCACCAGCCCCGACTCCGGCTCGTTCCAGCGCAGCAGCGACTCCATGCCCACCATCCTGCCGCTGGCGGTGTGGATCTTCGGCTGGTAGTACAGCGTAAATTCCTCCCGCTCCAGCGCGCGGTACAGGCGGTTTTCCAGCGTCAGCCGCCTGGCTACGCTGGCATTCATTTCAGGCCGGTAGAACAGGTAGGCCTCATCGCTGCGCTTGGCCTTCCTGAGCGCGACTTCGGCGTTCTTGTAGATCAGGTCGTGCTCGTCGCCGTCGCTGGGGAACATGGCAATGCCGGCCTTCACCGACACGTACAATTCATTGCCGCCGACCTGGAAGGCGCTGTTGAAGCACTCATGCACCAGTTTTTCCAGCAGATGGGCGGTGCCGGCCGCGCCAACATTGGTGAGCAGCAACGCAAAGCGGTCGCCGCCAATGTGCGCCAGCGTGTCGTGCGAAGACACCTGGCGCTTTAAGCGGGAAGCCGCTTCCCGCAGCACCGCGTCGCCCACGTGGCGCCCGTAGGTGTCGTTGATGTTGGAAAAGCGCTCGCAATCGAGGACGATGACGGCCATGCGCTGCCGCTCGCGCCGCGCCGATTCGACATGCAGCTGCAAGCGGTCGAAAAACAAGGCGCGGTTGGGAAGGTCGGTCAGCGAATCGTAATACGCGAGATAGTTGCTGCGCTCTTCCTTTGCCAAGTGGTCGAGCGCATACGAAATGTCTTCCGCCATTTCGCACAGCAGCTTCATTTCGTCACGGTCGAAGAATCGGGCCTCGCCCGCGTAGATGGATAACAGACCGGCCGTCTTGTCCAGCGCCGACAGCGGGAACACCACGAGCGAGCGATAGCCGCGCCGCAAGTGCTCTTCCTTGCGCGCGATGCGCCGGTCGACGGCGATGTCGTTGCAGACGATCGCCTTGCCTTCCTTGAGCGCGCGCTCCAGCAATGCCGGCTCTTCGATCACCTCGGCGCTGCTCTTGCCGCCGCCATCCTCGGCCGTCGTCACGTTCAGCCGGCCGGCCGTTCCCAGCCCGATCCAGGCCATGTTGAACTTACCGTATTCGACCAGGATGCGGCACACCTCGCGCACCAGCGCGCCGCGCTCGCCGATGCGGACGATGGCCGCATTGATCGCGCTCATGATCTCGCGGATGCGGGTCAGGCGGGCGATCTTTCTTTCCTGATTCTTGCGCTCGGTGATCACCTCGGAAAAGATGATGATGCCGCCGATTTCCTGGTGCTCGTCATACCATGGATGGATTTCCCAGCGCACGTAATCGATCGTGCCGTCGGCGCGCACGAACATGTCGTCGTCACTCTTTTCGGTGGCGCCGGCCAGGCAGCGCCGGTGCGCGTCGCGCCAGCGCTGCGGCGTTTCGGGAAACACATCGTAATGGGACAGGCCGTTCAGGTCGGCCTCTTCCAGCCGGTAGTCGAGCAGCCAGCGCGGGCTGTAGAGCACGTAGCACAGATCCTTGTCGAGCATGGCGATGGCCGCCGGGTTGTGCTTGATGAAAAAGCGCATGCGCTCTTCGCTGCGCCGCAGCGCCTCGCTCTTCTGCCCCAGCGCGGCATTGAGCGTGCGCAGCTGCGCAATGGTTTCGGCGTAGCCGCGGTACATCATGTCGAACGGCGCCAGCACCTGGCCGAAGAACTCCGCGCCCTTGGCGATGACGACAGCCGCGTCCTTGCCGGGCAGCGGGCGTATCTCGGTGTCGGCGGCCAGCATGGCCGACTGGTGGATCTCGCCCAGATCCAGGATGCTCATCTGCTGTGCCACGCCGCGTCGTCCCAGGTCGTAGGCATGCAGCAGCGCATCTTCGTCGGGCAAGCCCCTCAGGTAATCGAGCAGCGCCGCGCGGTAGGCATGGCGGAAGTCGCCCTGCCCGGCCTGCGTGTCCGTTTCCGCATGCACGAACTTGAGAGTCTGATGCACGGGGGCCGCAGCCGCCTTCAGCCGCCTGCGCCCTCCGGCGTCATTTCGCCGTTTGTCCATCTTCCCCCCAGCAGCAACGCATCATCCGTGCTTCTGTTATGTTCCATGAAAACTTGATACACCAATTCATGTGGATGTTCCGTAAATTGGATGTCGCGCAAAAACGCGCTTTGAATGCCATCCGTCGCAAAAAACAGCAGGTCGCCGCGGTGCAACGGCAGGGTGGCCGGCAGCAAGGTCGGCAGCCGGTCGCCGACGATGCCGCCGCGCAGCAGCAGGCTGGCGCGCCTGCCGGCGGCGGGCGCATCGGCACGCACCAGCATGCCTTCGACATTGCCGATGCCCAGCCAGGTCAGGCTGTTATCGGCCGCATTGCAGGAAGCAATGCTCATGACCACGCCGCGCGTGCGTTTCAAGGCGTGATGGCAGCGCTGCGCCAACGCCACGACCGGCTCGCCCGCATGCGTTGCCAGCGTGGCCAGCGCGGCGCGGGCCGCGCTGGCGGCATCGGCGCCGTGCCCGAGTCCATCCACCACGGCAATCAGCACGCCGCCGTCAAACGGGGCCACCAGAAACTGGTCGCCCGATTCGGATTGTCCCGGTATCGGCCGCGTGGCGACCCAGTAGTCGAACAGCGGCGTGGAGCCGGCAGTCATCTATCGTTCCCATTTCTTCATGATGATGGTGGTTCCCTTGCCGACTTCCGATGCGATTTCGAATTCATCCATGAGCCGCTTGGCGCCGGGCAAGCCGATGCCAAGGCCGCGCGATGTGGTGTAACCGTCCTGCATCGCCAGCGACAGGTCGGTGATGCCGGGGCCGCCATCTTCGGCGATCACCAGCAACCCGCGCCTGTTGCCCTTCTGGATCACGCGTAATTCCATCCAGCCATCCTTGGCATACAGCACCGTATTGCGGGCGATTTCGGAAATCGCGGTGGCAATAATGGTCAATTCACTGGTGGAAAAGCGCAGCGAAGCAGCCAACTCCTTGCCGCACTGACGCGCCTTGAGCACGTCAATGTCGGAGCTGAGCGGCATGGCGGTGTCATGGCTGATGGCCGACATCATTCTCTCTTGCTCCGCGCGTCCGCAGCAGCGCCAGGCCGTCCTCCAGGTCCATCGCGATCATGGCGTGGTCCAGGGTGAGGCCAAGCTGCACCATCGACATGGCCACTTCCGGCTGTATCCCGGCAATCACCGTTTGCGCGCCGAGCAGCTTGGTCATTTGCGCAATGCTGCGCAGGGTACGCGCGGCAAATGAATCCATGATGTCGAGCACCGTCACGTCGATCACCACGCCACGCGAGCGGTGCTGCCGCACTTGCGCCACCAGCTGGTCGCGCAGCAGCAGCAATTCGGCGTCGCTGAGTTCGCCCTGGATGGATGCAATCAGGCAATGCTCCTGTTTCAAAATGGGAACGAGCATGGGGCCCTCACCAGCTCCGTTCGTCTTGTGGATCTTCCTTGTCGATCTTGACCATGCGGTAACCGCTCAACTGCTCGGCGCGTTCGATTCCGCTTTGCATATCGCCCACCGTCTCGACGCGCCCGAGATCGGCGCCGATGGCCACCATGGTTAGCGCGATTTCCGGCGACACGCCGGAAATGATCGCCTTGGCTCCCATCAGACGGGCCGCCTCCACCGTCTGCACCAGGTGGCTGGCCACGCGCGAATCGACATAGGGCACGCCGGTGATATCGACGACCACGTATTTGGCACGGTTGTCGCGAATGGCGCGCAGCAATTGTTCCGTAAGCTGGCTGGCGCGGTAGGAATCGATCAGGCCGACGATCGGCAGGATCAGGATGCCAGGACGAAACGGCAGCACCGGCGTAGACAATTCACGGATCGCTTCCTGCTGGTCGCCGATGGTATGTTCGCGCGAACTGACATAGGTATCGATGGCCAGGCCCATGTCGAGGAACGTCAGCTTCATGAGCGAAAGGAAGATGTCGAGCGCCCGCCCCGGATCATGCTTGTAGGCATCGAACACGCGACCGGCCACCGCGCGCAGGTAGAAGTTGTACATGCCGAGATACGACTTGATCGGCAGCGAGATGCGCTCGTGCGCGGCACCGATTTTCAAGCGGTTCTCGACATATTCGGCGTCGTAATTACCCTTTGTCAGGCGCAGGAAATACCTCTTTTGGGCATTCTTCACCCGTTCGAGCAATTGCGGATCGCTGAAGAACGAACGGGTTTCATCGAAGGACATCAAGTGTGTGTAAAAGTCGTCGATGACCACATCGGCATACTGCTCCGCCAGCTCGTTAATGCTGGTCAGGCGTGTCTCATCGGCGTCATCAAACTGCAGAAACTGCTTGCGGTGGCGAATCTCCTGCTCGTCGATCTCGTATCCTTGCGACAAAGAAATACGGTCCTTGCGCAATGTCGCTTTCACATCCATTGAGACGGCCTCCGGTAGGAACGTGTGATTTTTTCGTAGGCGGCAACCTGATTCCGCTCATTCATATTTTTTGACAATAAGAAATCAAAAGAGTTTTCACAGCGGTGAGATATCGCGATGCCACCGCAGGCTTGGCCTGCAAGGCGATCCCGAAGCATTTGGCCTTGCACGCACGCAAGAAAACAGGCGGGATGGGCATGGCCACACGCGCTTTCTTCACTCTAGCGAGCGTGGATACGGATTGCTATCGGGGTAATACCTGAGTTTTCTATTGGAAATTTTGAGCGGACGACCGCTCACTCGGCGTCGACCACCAGGCCGGTGCGCACCGCGAAGCGGATCAGCCCTGCCAAGTCGTGAATGCCGAGGCGCTCCATGAGCTGCGCGCGGTGCGTCTCGACCGTCTTCGGGCTGAGGTCGAGCTGGCGGGCGATCTGCTTGGTGCTGGCGCCGTCGGCAATGAGCACCAGGATCTCGCGCTGGCGCGGCGTGAGCATGTCCGGCGACGGGCTGCCGCTGCCGGTGCGCCGCATGTAGGCCTCGACGATCTGCCTGGAAATCGGCGGCGACAGATAGACTTCGCCGCGTGCCACCGACTCCAGCGCCAGCGGCAGTTCGCCGGTGGCGGCATCCTTCAACAGGTAGCCGGACGCGCCGGCGCGCAGGGCCTGCATCACATGCTCCTCGCTGGAAAACATGGACAGGATGGCGACCTGCACCTTGGGGAATTCGGCCTTGATGCGGGCGGTCGCCTCCAGCCCGCCCATGCCCTTCATGCCGATGTCCATCAGTACGATGTCCGGGGCGCGCTGCGCAACGATCTCGAGCGCCTGCGCGCCGGAACCGGCTTCGCACACCGACTCGACCTGCGGCACGCGCTCCAGCAGGCTGCGGATGCCGGCGCGCACCAGGGTATGGTCGTCGACCAGTAGGACACGCAATGCCATGATGGTTTCCTTACTTGCTCACCTTATTTTTCGCCCGCCAGCGGAATTTCCGCCCACACCATCGTACCCTTGCCGGGTTCGGAGCGCACATCGAAACGCCCGCCCAGAAGCGTGATGCGCTCCTCCATGCCGGACAATCCCATGCATTCGCCGCGTGCCTGCAGCGGCCTGCCGGCTGCCACGTCGAATCCGCGCCCGTCGTCGCGCACCTTGATCTGCAGCGCGCCACGGTACGCTTCCAGCTTGACCGAGACATGGCGCGCCTCGGCGTGGCGCACGGCATTGGTCAAGGCTTCCTGGATCACGCGGAAAATCGCGGTTTCCAGGCCGGGCGCCAGGCGCGGCAAGTCGTCGGCATGGAAGTAGGCGTCGAAGCCGGCTTCGCGCGCCTGCTGGTCGAGATGCCAGCGCACGGCGGCGACCAGCCCGAGGTCGTCGAGCTGCGGCGGGCGCAGGCCGAGAAACAGCCCCTTGACCCGCGCCAGCGTATCGTCGCACATGGCCACGCTGTGCCTGATGGGCGTGCGGCACTCCGGCCCGGAACAGTTATCCAGCGACTCCAGCTTGAGCTTCACGGCCGTCAGCGCCTGGCCGATTTCGTCATGCAGCTCGCGCGCGATATGGCGCCGCTCATTTTCCTGCACGTCGAGCATGCGCTCGGACAGGCGGTGCAGCCGGCTGTTGGCTTCCTTCAGGCGCTCCAGCGTGAGGTTGCGCTCGCGCAGATCGGCATACAGGTGGAGCGAGCCGCGGCTACCGTCCTTGCCGCCCTGGTAGGGCGCGGCCCACAAGGCGACCTCGACCAGGCCGCCGTCTTTGCGCCGGCGCGTCAGCTCGATGCCGTTGCGCCGCGCGCCGCGCAATTCATCCGCCAGCATTTTCCGGAATTGCGCCATGTCCTGTTCCGGCGTGATGGGCGGCACCCGCCCCTGCACTTCATCGCGCCGCCAGCCGAACAGCCGCTCGGCCGCCGGGTTCCATAGCATCACCCGCCCCGCTTCATCGAGCAGCAGGATGGCCAGCGGCGACACGTCGACCAGCATCTGCAACTCATCCTTAGCGCGCAGCAACTCCGACTCCAGCAGGCGCCGCTCGGTGATGTCGCGCACCACCTTGCCGTAACCGCGCAGGTGCCCCGCCTCGTCGCGCAGCGCCGTGATCGACGACATGGCGAGAAACGGCTGGCCGTCGCGGCGCACCAGCCAGCCCTCCACTTCCAGACTGCCGTCGCGCTCGGCGGCGGCGAACAGCTGCTGCGGCAGCCGCATTTCCCGATCTTCCGGCCGGAAGAAGCTGGCGCATTCCCTGCCGATCGCGTCGGCCGCCGTATAGCCGGTCATGCGCTCGGCACCTTCATTCCAGCTGGTGATGCACCCGCGGGTATCGAGGGTGACGATGGCGTATTCCTTCACGCTGCGCACCAGCAGGCGAAAGCGCTCTTCGGTATCGAGCAGGGCGGCGCGCTGCTCGGTGACGTCGATGCAGCAGCCGACGTAGCCGGTGCATGTGCCGCGCGCGTCATGGCAGGGCGCCGAGCGCGACTGCACCCAGCGGTAGGCGCTGTCGGCGCGCCGCAGGCGGTAGGACAGCGTCACGGGCTGCCGCTGCCGCATCGCGTCCCGCAACAGGGCAAGGCAGCCGCGCAGGTCATCCGGATGAACGCCCTCCTGCCAGCCGTCGCCCTGCTCCTGTTCCAGCGTCCTGCCGGTGAACTGCAGCCACGACGGGCTCACGTAAGTGCATTGTGCGTTGGCGTCGCACATCCACATCATCGCCGGATTGAAATGCGCCAGCGCATGCAGGCATGCACGATAGTCGTCGTGGCCCTCGGCGCTGGCGAAGTCATCGGTATCGGCGGTCGGGCTTGACATGGGTGTAGGCATCGTCCGGTTGGAACATGCGCCGCCAAATTCTTGTCGGCTTTACCAAGGAAGAGTGGCAACTATTCCCCTTAGTTCCGTTGTCCTGGGAAAATTCATAGACCGTGCAAGACCACGTTTCGCCATCGGCGAAATTGCATGAAGGGAATTTTGTGACAGGCAACCGTCAGAGCTTCATCCCGGGCAAAACAGCTGAACCGGTTCAGAAGCATTGCATCGAGGTGCCGTTGCGCTGACAAAGCTTGCCGCTCCCGTTCAGGAAAGTGCCGTTGGCGCCGCCGTTGTAGCGGTTCCCGCCAGTATCCCAGCATCCGCCCGGATCGCACACGCCCACCGTCGGCGCCGGCGCCGTCGCACCATGCGGCGGCACGATGACGGGCGCGGACGTGGCCGACGTCACTGACTGCGCGCCGGGGCGTTCGGGGCTGCGCGCCACCGCGCGCCGTGGCGCCGCAGCCGGGTTCGCGCACTGCGCCTCGGCCTGCGCCGTGCACTTGCCGGGATGGTGAGCAGCGCAAGCGGCAAGCGGCAGCAGCAGGCCGATCCAGACGTACATCGTTTTCATGGGCAGCCTCCGGAGGCGATGGCTATTGCGCGAATGCGCTGTGCAGGAAAGCCGGCACCTTGGCGGCGCTCAAGCCGTTGACGCGCGCCAGCAACTGCGGTTCGATGTGCGGCACGCCATAGCTGCGCGCCAAGTGTTCGCCGATGTGGATCAGCACCTTTGCGCTGACCTCGGCATCGGCCTCGGCCCGGTGCGCGCTGCCGGAAAAACGGATGCCCAGCGCAGCTGACAGCGCCGACAGCTTGTAGCTCGGCAGTCCCGGGAACAGGCGGCGCGCCAGCTTGAGTGAACAGACCATGCGTTCGTACTGCGGCGCAAGCCCGAGGCTGCGGCTTTCCGCCGTCAGGAACTTTTCGTCGAAACTGGCATTGTGGGCCGACAGCGTATCGCTGCCGATGAAGCGCAGCAGCGCCGGCACCACTTCCGACACGCACGGCGCGGCATCGACCATCGCCTGCGTGATGCCGGTCAGCTGGGTGATATAGAACGGCACCCGGACGCCGCAATTGACCAGGGACACGAAGCGCTCGACGATGCGCCCGTCTGCGATGCGCAGCGCGGCGACTTCGGTGATGCGGTCGCCCGCCGCCGGACTCAGGCCGGTGGTTTCGAAGTCGAGCATCACGATGGGTTGGTTGAACATGGAACGGCGGGCCCGAGGCCGGTATTGCGGAATTGACAGGAAGAGTGCGGCGATGCCGGGAAGCCCCCCGGCAGACGCGCACGCCCCCGATTCTACGCCAGCGCTGGGGCGCTGTCGCGCCCGCGTCCTGGCGCCGCCGCTCCCTGTGGCGGTTCCAACCGGCTACACTATTGTTTTTTCGCCGCCAAGATGCCCCTTGCCGGGCCCTCTGGCGCTCCACTTCACCGAGATAGCCGCCCGATCATGACCACCTTTAATGTCGAAAACGTCAACGTCACTTCCTTCGATGCCATGCCCACGCCGCAAGAGCTGCATGCGCGCCTGCCGCTGTCGGAGCGGGCCGGCAGCGTGGTCACGCACAGCCGGGAGGTGCTGCGCAACATCCTCGACCGCCGCGACCCACGCC
Organism: Noviherbaspirillum autotrophicum; assembly: GCF_000818395.1. GTDB lineage: Bacteria > Pseudomonadota > Gammaproteobacteria > Burkholderiales > Burkholderiaceae_D > Noviherbaspirillum > Noviherbaspirillum autotrophicum. The sequence continues at coordinate 4,926,199 of NZ_JWJG01000028.1, forward strand.
TGTTCGTGGTGGTCGGCCCGTGCTCGATCCACGATCCGGTCGCCGGGCTCGACTATGCGCACCGCCTGCGCGCCTTGCAGGATGAAGTCAAGGACACGCTGCTGCTGGTGATGCGGGTGTATTTCGAAAAGCCGCGCACCACCACCGGCTGGAAGGGCTACATCAACGACCCCGACATGGACGACTCTTTCCACATCGAGCGCGGCATGGCCAATGCGCGCCAGTTTTTGCTCGACGTGTGCGAGCTCGGCCTGCCGACGGCGACCGAGGCGCTCGACCCGATCTCGCCGCAATACCTGGGCGACCTGATTGCGTGGACCGCGATCGGCGCGCGCACCACCGAATCGCAGACGCATCGCGAAATGGCGTCCGGCCTGTCGACGCCGGTCGGCTTCAAGAACGGCACCGACGGCGATATCAGCATCGCCATTAACGCGATCCTGTCGGCCTCGCACCCGCACTCGTTCCTCGGCATGAACGACCAGGGCCGCACGGCGATCGTGCGCACCCGCGGCAACCGCTACGGCCACGTGGTGCTGCGCGGCGGTGACGGCCGCCCGAACTACGATACGGTATCGGTTGCAATGGCCGAGCAGGCGCTGGCCAAGGCCAAGCTGCCGGCCAACATCGTGGTCGACTGCTCGCATGCGAACAGCTTCAAGAATCCGGAATTGCAGCCGCTGGTGATGGCCGATGTCGTCAACCAGATCCGCTTCGGCAACAAGTCGCTGGTCGGCGTGATGATCGAATCAAATATTGCCGCCGGCAAGCAGTCGATTCCGGCAGACCTGTCGCAACTGAAGTATGGCTGTTCGGTGACCGACGGCTGCGTCGGCTGGGAGACGACGGAAAAGATGCTGCGCGAAGCGGATGCGAGGTTGCGCGACGTGCTGGCTGCGCGCATGAAGTAACAGGCGCATGCGGCCGGGCCGGGCGGAAAGCGCCCGGCCCGGCCATTCATGGAATTGATGGGGCAGCAGGATCAGCGGCGCGCGGCGGCCGCATCATCTCTTTCTTTTTGCGCCTTCACTTTTTCCAGCGCTTCCTCGAAAGTCGGGATCGAAACCGGGTCGCTGGCCGGGAAGGTTTCTTCGATCGCTTCATCCAACAATGCCTGCGCGCGCTCTTCCAGATCGTCGGAGTGCAGCTTGTGCTCCTTGATGTCGCGCGAGGACGCATCCTCCGGCGCCACATCGCTCGGCGTCACCGACGAGGATTGGATTCCCTGCGAACTGGTGGGCTCTACCCGTTGCCCCTTGTTATGTTTCTCGCTGCTTCTATTCAGGATCGGCATGATCTTGCTCCATGTCACATTCACTCGAAGGGAGGGGAAAATCGACCTTCCCCTCTTTCTTATCCGATAGTTCGACGCACGATAAGTTTCCTCAAAAAGTAGCGTTTTATGCATGCGGCGGCGCAGGCGCGAGGACGGCGGGCGACTTACAATGCCGTTACATCGTCGCCAACAAGAACAAGCATGCCGCCGCTCATTCATCGCTTCCTGCCAATCCTGGCTGGCCGCTTCCTGGCCAGCCTTGTTCTTGCCAGCGGCGCGGCAGCAGCGCAGCAGGCGGCCGATCCGACCGCCATCGGCAAGCGCGTCGCGCCATGCATGGCGTGCCATGGGAAGGAAGGCCGCGCCGCGCGCGACGGCTATTACCCGCGCATTGCCGGCAAGCCGGCCGGCTACCTGCATCACCAGCTGCTCAACTTCCGCGACGGCCGGCGGCGGCAATATCCGTTGATGGCATACATGGTGCAGCACCTGTCGGACGCCTATCTGGAGGAAATGGCGAATTACTTCGCCGCGCAGGAAGTCCCCTATCCGCCTCCGCCGACGCTGGACGTGTCGCCCACCGTTCTGGAAAAAGGGCGCGCGCTGGCGATGTCGGGCGACGCCTCCCGCAAGATTCCGGCCTGCGTTGCCTGCCACGGCAAGGCATTGACCGGCGTTGCGCCGTTCATTCCCGGCCTGCTCGGCATCCCGCGCGATTACATCAATGCCCAGTTCGGCGCCTGGCGCAGCGGCGCGCGGCGCGCCATGGCGCCCGACTGCATGGGCCAGATCGCCCGCCAGCTGAGCCCGGAAGACATCAGCGCCGTCTCGGCCTGGCTGGCCACGCGCCAGGTGCCGGCCAAGGCGGCGCCGGCACTGGCCCTTCCCGCTCCGCTGCCTGTGGCATGCGGCAGTGTGCCGGAGGCGAGGTAACCGATGAAGCGCGCCGCCATTGCCGTCCTGACCGTGCTGTTCATCGCCATCGTCGTCACGCTGTATTACGGCTTGCGGGAAGACGCCGGGCCGCCGGCTTCGGCCGTCGCCGACCGGGCCGGGCAGCTCGCCAGGGGCGCCTATCTGGCGCGCGCCGGCGACTGCCTGGCCTGCCATACGGCGCGCGGCGGGGTAGCCTACGCCGGCGGCCGGGCCATCAGGACGCCGTTTGGCACCGTCTACGCGCCCAACCTCACGCCGGACCGGGACACCGGCCTCGGCAGCTGGAGCGCCGACGATTTCTGGCGCGCGCTCCATAACGGCAAATCGAAGGGCGGCAAGCTGCTCTATCCGGCCTTTCCCTACCCAAACTACACCAAGGTCACGCGCGCCGACTCCGATGCGCTGTTCGCCTATCTCCAGTCGCTGCCGGCGGCGCACCAGCCCAATCGCGAGGCGGACATGCGTTTCCCGTTCAACCTGCGCGCGCTGCTGATCGGCTGGCGCGCACTGTATTTCCGGCCCGGCGTGTACCAGCCGCAGGGCTATCAGAATGCAGAATGGAACCGCGGCGCCTACCTCGTGCAGGGACTCGGCCACTGCAATGCCTGCCATACCCCGCGCAATTTCCTGGGCGCTACGCAGGACGGCGGCGAGTTGCGCGGTGCGATGATCCCGCTGCTCGACTGGTACGCCTCGTCGCTGACCGGCGAAGCCGATACCGGCTTGGGCAGCTGGGACATCCCGCAGATCGCGCGCCTGCTCAAGACCGGGGTGTCGGACCGGGGTGCGGTGTCCGGGCCGATGGCCGAAGTGGTGCGCGAAAGCCTGCAATACCTGAGCGACGACGACATCCGCGCCATGGCGCTGTACCTGAAGCGGCTGCCGCGCGCCGGCGACGAAAGGCCACTCGCGCCGGAAGACGAAAAGACGCTCAAGCTCGGCGCATTGCTGTACGAAAGGCATTGCGCCGACTGCCACAAGGCGTCCGGCGAAGGCGTGCCGCCCGACTATCCGCCGCTGGCCGGCAACCGTGCCGTGGTGCTCGATGCGCCGGTCAATCCGATCCATGCGGTGCTGCATGGCGGCTACCCGCCGAGTACGCAAGGTAACCCGCGCCCCTATGGCATGCCGCCGTTCGCCAATGTGTTCAGCGACGAGGAAGCCGCCGCCGTAGTGTCTTACATCCGCAATGCTTGGGGCAACCAAGCGTCGATGGTTTCATCTCAGCAAATAAACCGTTACCGGGCCGTGCCGTTGGAATAATCCCACCCAGAAACATATTGTCATAAATGCAATTACGTGATGAAATATTGTTAGCTTAATGTTAACTATTTCACAAGGAAGTGCATGTTTGACACCACCCAAGATGCCGTCGGCGACGCCGCGCATTTTGCTCCGCCGCTCTCCCCGCAGCTGCCTGGTCTCACGCAAGACACCCGCCTGCTTCGCCTGACAACTGCACTCGGCTCCGACAAGCTGCTGGTGGAACGCATCGATGGCCATGAAGGATTGAGCGAAGGCTTCTGCTTCGACATCGTTGCCTTGTCGAGCGACGACCGTATTGACTTGAATGCACTGCTCGGGCAGCCGGCGCTGCTGCAGCTGCTCACGCAACACAGCCGCCGCGACCTTCGTCCGATCCACGGCCATGTCACCGCGTTCGAGCGCATGAGCGCAGACGGCGGCCTGGCGCGCTACCGTCTCCGGCTGGAACCCTGGCTGGCGCTGCTGCGTCACCGTCGCGACAGCTATGTGTGGCAGGGCAAGAACGTGCTCGACATCGTGCAGGAGATCTTTGGCGACTACCGCGGCAAGGGCAAGCTCGCCCCGTCCTGGCGGCTGGCGCTGGCCGGCCCGAACCAGTACCTGCCGCGCGACGTCTGCACCCAGTACGAGGAAAGCGACCTTGCGTTCATCGAGCGCCTGCTGGCAGAAGAAGGTCTGTTCTACTGGTTCGAGCACCAGGCCGATGTTGCGAGCGCCAGCTTCGGCAGCCACACGCTGGTGATCGCCGACCATAATGGCGCCTTTGCACCGAACGCGCAAAATCCGATCCGCTACCACCGTGCCGCCGCCACCGAAAAGAGCGACAGCATCACCGCGTGGCATGCGCAGCGCCGTCTCGGCACCAATGCCATTGCCATCGCCAGCTGGAACGACGCGCAAGCAAGCATCATCGGCGCCGAACTGCACACCACGCATGACAACGGCGACGTGCCGGACCTGGCCAGCATCGACTATCCGGGCGAGCGCCATTTCGCCGGCCTGACCGAGGCCGAGCGCCATGCCCGCCTGCGCCTGGAGGCATTCGAAGCGCGCAACAAGACCTATAGCGGCGCCGGCACCGTGCGCACGCTCTCGCCGGGCAGCACCTTCGTGCTGACCGGCCATGCCGTTCATGACACCGATCGCGTGGCAGCCGGCGACAATGCGGCCACCTTCGCCGTCATCCGCGTCGAGCATCACGCCCGCAATAACCTGACGTCTGCAGCGCGCGTGCTGGCCGAGGGCCTGTTCGCCAACAGCGTTTCCAGCGCTCAGCAAAAGCAGGAAGAGGCGCTCTACAGCAACCGCCTCAGCGCGCTGCGCGCCGATATCCCGTGGCGACCGATGAGCGAGGACGGGCATGGCGCACTGCTGCATCCGAAGCCCACCGCCACCGGCATCCAGACCGCCATCGTGGTCGGCGTTGCGGGCCACGACATCAGCACCGAGCGCGACCACCGCATCAAGCTGCAAATGCACTGGCAGCGCGGCGCGCAAAGCCAGAGCCGGCGCCCGCATCCCCAGGAAAACGACAATGCGCCCGGCAATGATGCCGCATCCATCTGGGTGCGCGTGGCGGAAGCGGCGGCCGGCGCCAACTGGGGCGGCAGCTTCATCCCGCGCATCGGCCAGGAAGTGGTCGTCGACTTCATCGAAGGCGACATCGACCGCCCGGTCGTCACCGGCAGCCTGTACAACGGCAAGGGAGCGCCGGACGGGCAAGGCAACCAGGTCGCGCAAGGCGCCGGTCCCGCGGTCGGCAATGCGCCCGCCTGGTTTGCAGGCGCAAGCGGCCATCACGCGCACAATGCCGTGCTCTCCGGTTTCAAGACGCAGGAGATCGGCCACAGCCAGCACGGCAACGGCGGCTACAACGCGCTGGTGTTCGACGACAGCACCAACCAGCTCGGCGTGCGGTTGCAAACTACCCAGCACCGCACGCAACTGAACCTCGGCCACATCAAGCGGCAGCACGACAACGAAAGAAGGCAAAGCCACGGCCACGGCGTCGAACTTACGACCGACGCCCATGGCGCACTCCGCGCTGGACAAGGCTTGCTGATTTCCGCCGATGCCCGGCCGGACGCCGGCGCCGCACAGATGGATGCAAAGGAAGCGCGCGCGCAATTGCAGCAAGCGCATGACCTGCAAAAGAGCCTGGCCGGCGCCGCGCAACAGCACAACGCCTTTGCCGGCACAACATTCGACAAGGACAGGCACGAGCGGCCCGAAAATGTTCTGGCGCAATCCATCGAATCGCTCGCACACAGCGTAGAGGGAATCAGCACGGCAGACAGCGGCGGCGCGGGCTCGGCCCCGTCCTTCAGCCGCCCCGACCTCGTCGTCAGCGCACCGGCAGGCATCGCCCTGCTGACGCCGCAGGACATGCATGCCTGCGCAAGCACGGTCACCATCACCGGCGGCGCCGACGTGAGCGCAACCATCGGCCGCAGCCTGGCCCTGGCGGTCAAGGATGGCATCAGCCTGTTCACCTATGGTGACGCCAAGGCAGGTCGCAAGGACCATGGCGACAAGGGCATCAAGCTGCATGCCGCGCACGGCAAGGTCGACGTGCAGGCGCAAAGCGGTGAACTGAAAGCCGCCGCGGACAAGGATGTGAACGTCGCCAGCACGCATGCGAAGGTGGAAGTGGCGGCCAAGGAGCACGTGCTGCTGACTGCCGGCGGCGCATACGTGAAGATCGGCAGCGGCAGTATCGAGATTCACGCGCCGGGTAGCGTGCAATTCAAGGCGGCGATGAAGGAGTTGGGCGGGCCGGCGAGCGCGACCGTCGAACTCGTCTCTCTGGCCAAAGGTGAACTAAAACTTGATCCAAATGCATCATTGTTCAGCCAGCAAATCGATTTTTCGCATTTGGCAATGAACGAAGAGCCAGGGTTCAACAGCGCCGGCAAATCCTACCGGGTCGTCAAGGAAGACGGCACATTCATTACTAGCGGCATTACCAGCAATGACGGCCTCACGGAAAGGATTTTTGCAAACCAAGGTGGGCGCATTAAGGTGGCTATTGAAGCTGGCGATTGGCAAGTGGAGGAGTATTTCGAAGTCGATGATGACGACCAGTTCGCCGAGGAGCAATCGACATGAGAGACTTTCACATCGTTCAGGAACATGAGACGCTAAGCAAGATCGCCATGCGCCACGGCACAACGGTCGCAACCCTTATCAAGTTGAACAACCTGCCCAATCCGAACCGGTTGAAAGCAGGACAAAAAATCGCATTGCGCAAAGAAGCCGTTTGCGGCTTCGAAACCCTGTTTCTCGATGCCGACCGCAATCCGATCAGCAATCTCGAATACATCCTCGAGTATTGCGGCAAGAGCGTCAAAGGCTCGACCATACACGATGGCAAGAGTCAGAAAATCATGACGGACTGGCCCACTGACGCGATACGCATCCTGGTCAAGCGATTCGATGGAACATTTAAGAGAGTCACCGCAGTTATGTCTGGCTATGGAAACAAGCTGTGCACGCTTGTTAGTCCGCTAGTCGTAATTAATGCAGAGCTGCATCCACATCCACAGGAACTGAAAGAGCAACCTGTACCTTATAACCCAGTCAAGCCAGTGTACGGCACGCATAACCCTCCAAAACCTAAAGCTGACACGAGGGATCCTGGTATACAAACTAAGGCTGCCAAAACAGCCAATGGACAACCTCTTACGGTAGCCGAAGGCGACATTCCCAGGTTAGAGGAGTTTCTGGATGAATACATCGGAGGAGATGTAACGCAGAGTGATATTGAGGACGCAGCCAAGGAATTGCAGTGTCAGCCGGGACTAATCTATGCACTTGCCAAGCAAGAATCTTCCTCGTCATCCTTCTTTAAACTTGGAAATAGAATGGTTCCGAAAATTCTCTACGAACGCCATCAATTCAAAAACCGAACAAGTCCGAAGAAAAAGCTGCCAAGCCCATATGAAAACAAATACCCGGACATTTGTGGCCCGGCGTACTCACGAGCGAAAAAGAATAAGAGGGGTGAATGGATCGAGCTAAAATCCGGCGCTATTTTAATGGAGAGCGACGTCTACGGTCCGAGTGGAATCTTTCAATACAAGCGCCTTAGTAAGGCATATCAACTCGACCCTTTTGCAGCACTAGAAGCCTGCTCGTGGGGAAAGTTCCAAATTATGGGTTTTAACTATAAGAGGGCGGGGTTTAATGATGTGAAGGCATTTACTAAAGCTATGAGCCGGAGTGATGTGGAACATATCAAGGCATTTCTGAAATTTGCGAAATCGAACAAAGTCCTCTTAAACGGCCTGAGGATGAAAAATTTTGAAAAAATTGCTGAGGGCCACAATGGTGAAAATTGGCGCAATATCAATCCAGAATATGCGTCCAATTTAGAAAAATTCTACATAGAATATAACTCTAAAAAATAGAAAGACACTCATGCTAAAAAAAGCCTTCTTGGTTTACTGGCTGATCTTTTCGACATTCCCGCTACATGCCCAAACTCTGTGTACGGAATACGAAAAAATAATTTTTTCGTTCCAGGAAAAAAAATCAAAAAAATTGATGTCCATTTGTAGAGGCGAAAATCCGCCATACCTTGTATATAGATTTGGAAAGTACCAAAACGTCGAGCTGCAATTTCCAGAACCACTGAACGAAAGCTCATGGAAAAATTTTGAGTTTTCGGGAATGAGGCGTGGAGGCGGAAAAGCAAACGCTGGCTTCGGAGATTATTCTCTGTCGTTCGCAAAAGGTAATGCCGAATATTCTGTTTTTCAGGAATGGAGCGACGAAGACGGCACCTACTCCATTGGAATTAATGTTCAGGCAAACGGGAAGTCTGTCATTATCCCTGGTGACAGAAAAACACAACAAGGCTCTCTGGTACTTCTGGATGAGGAAAACAAGTACATAAAAAATGCGGCAAATCCATACTAATGGAGAAAATTTATCTCCATTTAAAGAGCTAGATCGTATCGATCTGGTAATGATTGCCACATTTTCGCAAACACTCAAAGTCGGGACTATCTACCTCACGACACCCGCAAACTCGACAAACTCCCCCGCCGGCAACGCCCGCGCAATCAAATACCCCTGCGCCTGATCGCACCCATATCCGCGCAAGAAAGCCAGCTGATCTTGGGTCTCCACACCTTCTGCGATAACGGTCAGTTGCAGTGAATGCCCGAGCTGGATGACGGCCTTGACGATGGCGGCGTCGTCGGCGTCGTCGGCCAGGTCGCGTACGAAGGACTGGTCGATCTTGAGTTTGTCGACCGCCAGCCGCTTGAGGTAGGACAGGCTGGAGTAGCCAGTGCCGAAATCGTCGATCGACAGGCGCACGCCGAGCTTCTTCAAATGGTGCAGCGTTTCCATCACTTCACCGGTTTCCTGCAGCAGGATGGATTCGGTCAGTTCCAGTTCCAGCAAGTCGGCAGGCAAGCCGGATTGTTCCAGCGCGCGGGCGACAGTGGCGACGATGTCGCCGCGCTTGAACTGCTGCGCCGAGAGGTTGACGGCAATCATCAGCGGCGCCATGCCGGCGTCCATCCACGTCTTCGCCTGTCGGCATGCCTCGTTCAGTACCCATTCGCCGATCTGCACGATCAGGCCGGTTTCTTCCGCCAGCGGAATGAACCTTCCCGGCGCGACCAGCCCTTCGTCGGGCCGCTGCCAGCGCACCAGCGCTTCTGCACCGACGATGCGTCCGCTGGCAATGTCGATCTGCGGCTGGTAGTGCAGCAGGAACTCTCCGTTCTTCACCGCCTTGCGCAGATTGCTGTGCAGTTGCATGCGCGCCAGCGCATCGACATTCATGGTATTGGCGAAGAAGTGATAGGTGTCGCGACCGCTGTCCTTGGAATGGTAGAGCGCGACATCGGCGTGCTTGAGCAGGGTGTCGAAGTCGCCGCCGTCGCTCGGGTACAGGCTGATGCCTATGCTAAAAGAGGTGGAGATCGTGTGCTCGCCGATTTCGAACGGTTCGGCCGCGGCGTCGAGAATCGATTGCGCGGTGCGACTGACCACCGCGGGGTCACTCACGTCGCCAAGCAGGATCACGAATTCGTCACCGCCGTGTCGGCTGATGGTGTCGCTGTCGCCGATGCAAGTCTGCAGCCGGGCGACCATACGCAGCAACAACTCATCGCCGACGGCGTGACCGAGGCTGTCGTTGACGCGCTTGAAGTTGTCGAGATCGAGAAACAGCATGGCTACGCTGCTCTGGCTGCGTGCCGCGCTCGCCACCGCGCGGTCGAAGCGGTCGCGCAGCAGCACGCGGTTCGGCAGGTGGGTCAATGGGTCGTGGTGCGACAGGAAGGCCAGCTTTTCTTCGGCGGCTTGGCGCTGAATGCGCATGCGCAGCATCGAAATGCCGAAGGCCAAATCGGTGGCAAGCTCCTCCAGCAGGCGCACTTCGTCTTCGGCGAACGTATCGGAGTCCGCCGAATAGATGGTTATCGCACCAAATACCCGTCGTTCGGCAACCAGTGGCAGGGAAATGGTTGCCTGGTATCCGCGCCTGCGCGCGGCATCGCGCCAGAGCGCCATGCCGGGATTGCTATCGAAATTCATGATCTGGGTTTTGCCGCTGCGGATGGCGGTTCCGGTCACGCCGTGACCGTTCTGGTTGTCCGCCCACGACACGTGCACGCTATCAACGTAGCCGTCGTCGTATCCGAACCGGCTCATCGGCCGCACGGACTTGTCCGGATCGTCTTCGGCATAGCCGACCCAGGCCATGCGGTAGCCGCCCTTGGTGACGACCAGGCGGCAGATTTCATCGAGCAGGCTCTGCTCGCGTTCCGCATGCACCAGCGCCATGTTGCATTCGCTGAGCAGGCGCAGCGCGCGGTTGAGCTTTTTTTGCGTTTGCTCGGATCGCTTGCGCTCCGAAATATCGCGCACGAACATCAGCACGCCGGCCTCGTCGTCCAGCCGGAACGGCACCGCCGACAGCTCCACATCCACCGCGCTGTTGTCGAGACGCAGATAGCGCGCTTCCCGCGACGCAGTTCCGGCATGCCCGTCGTCGAGCTTGCGCAGCATGTCTTCGCAGTCACGCCGGTGATCCGGATGCATTCGGTCGCTGACGTCCCGGCCCACCAGTTGCGCTTTGTCCTGGGCGCCGAACAGGCGCACTGCGGCGCTGTTGACGTAGGTGAAGCGGCCTCGGGACTGCAGGAAAATCGCTTCGGGCGCGCTTTCGACCACCTCGCGCAGGCGGCGCTCGCTGGCGCGCAGCGCCGCTTCATAACGATGGCGGTCCTCGACCAGCAGGTTGAAGTTGCCGATCAACTGGCCGACTTCGTCGTCGTGCGCCACCGGCAGCGGAACCAGCGGCGCTTGCCCGCCAATCATGGCGCGCATCGCTTTGCCGGCGGCGTCCAGCGGCGCCAGGACGCCGCGCGCGATCCAGCGGATCAGCAGGAAGGCGAGCAGCGTCATGACGGCGGCGGCGGCATACACGTATTGCTGCATCAGCTTGAGCGGCTTGTATGCGATGTCGGTGGGAAGCGACAGCATCACGATCCAGCCCGACGACGGCACACGCTTGCCGGAAAAGAGCTTGGTGATGCCGCGCGAACTTGGCGCTATGCCGGACCCCTCGAAGCCGTCGACGAAACGGTCGTACATGCGATTGCTGCCGCGCTGTGCGACCGCGGTCAACGCGCGACCGGGCTCGCTGGCGGCAATAATCAGATGGTCGCGCGGCGAAACGACAAACAAGTCGCCCTTGCCGGCCGCCGCAGGCTGCGCAATCACGCCAAGGAAATTGGGCGCAGTCAAATCGGTTATCCCCGTCATCACCGCGCGCACCTTGCCTGCACCGTCGAGCACGGGCACGGCAATCGTCAGTATCGGGCGCTTCAGCACGCGCCCCACGATCGGCTTGTCGATGTAAGGACGCAGCGTGGCCACAGGGTTGCGGAAATAGTCGCGGTCGCCGAAATACATGCCGCGCCGTCCTGGCGCCACTGGATAGTCGGCGATGGCCTTGCCATCCAGTCCGATCACCGCAATCCCGCCGCGGAAGTTGACATGCAGGGCACCCAGTTGCGACAGGTAAGCGTCCAGCGACGGCGCGCTCAAGTCGGCAGGAATCTTGGCGGCGACTTGCGTCAAGCCTTCGACGCGTTCATTGAGTTTGCTATCGAGCTCTGCGGCAATACGCTGAGCCGCGGCAAACTGCTGGTCGAACAATACCTGTTCGAACTGGGTTTTCAGCACGGTTACCGACACATAGACGAGCACCCAGATGAATACCGCGAACAAGAAAATGATGAGGGCGCTCAGCTTTGTCTTGAGCGACAAAGACTGAAAGTACGTACACGGCCGCGACAGGAGCGATGGGTTGGCGGACATTTTTTTGTTAGGCATTCATTTCCGTTGCCTGATGCGGAACTGGCCACAGTCAGTACGATATCTTGCCACAGATCAATTTCAGCGACGGGCGGAAAGATGAGTTTTTTTCCTTTTTCCCAACTCAAATCGTCGATACCTACTAGCGTTCATTGCCCGATGGAAACATCTATCGTCGACCGTGCAGCCCAAAGGACAAAGGTACGCAACTTGCATCTTTGCGCCGGCCCCTGACAATCAGCGCTCATACGGGAGTGATGCATGGAAAAGATATCCCGCCGTTCCTTCTTCAAGGTCGCCGGCGCCGCCGTCGCATCGACGGCCGCCGAGGTGCATGCAGCCAAAACGGGCGGCACAGTACCGCCGCCTGTACACGCCGCCCCTTATACTTTTTTCAAACCCGAGGAAGCAAATTTTATCGAGGCGGCTGTGGCGCGCCTGATTCCAGCCGACGAACTCGGGCCCGGCGCGGTGGAGGCGGGCGTGCCGTCGTACCTGGATAAGCAGCTCGGCGGCGCGTGGGGCGCCGGTGAACGGCTCTATCGCAGCGGACCGTGGCGGGAAGGTGCGCCGACCCAGGGCTATCAGCTGCCATTCACGCCAGCCGAATTGTTCCACAACGCATTGCGCGGCATCCGAGACGATTTGGCCAAACGCGGCAAACCCGCTTTCGCCAAGTTGAGCGCGCAAGAACAGGATACCTATCTGAAATCGCTGCAGGACGGCACGATCGACTTGAATGGCGTGCCGTCCAACGTGTTTTTCGAGTCGCTGCTGGAGCTGACGATCGAAGGCTATTTCAGCGACCCGGTCTACGGCGGCAACAAGGACATGGTGGCGTGGAAGATGATCGGTTTTCCCGGCGCCTATGCCACGTATTACACGCTGGTCGATCAATACGGCCTGCAATACACCCGCGCGCCGATGAGCCTGGCGGAAAATAGCCGCGGCGTCATTCATATCCATCCGGACATCCCGGCCAGCCTGCATCGCGAAAGGAAATGAGCATGGCCACACGACTGCCTGAAGTGGATGCGGTGCTGCTCGGCGTCGGCCTGGTCGGCACCCTCCTGGGACGCGAACTGACCCGTGCCGGCCTGAAAGTGGTGGGGCTGGAACGCGGCGAGCCGCGCTTTACGGTGCCGGATTTCCAAGGACCGCAGATGCATGACGAACTGCGCTACGCGGTGCGCAAGGCGCTCATGCAAGACAACACCAAGGAGACCTACACGTTTCGCAACAACATCAAGCAGACGGCGCTGCCGATCCGGCGCTGGGCCAGCTTTTTGCCCGGCAGCGGGCTGGGCGGCGCCGCCGTGCACTGGAACGGCCAGACCTACCGCTTCCAGGATTCCGACTTCCGGATGCGCTCGCGCACCATCGAACGCTACGGCAAGAACTTCCTGCCCGACGATGTCACGATCCAGGACTGGGGCGTGACGGCGGCCGAACTGGAACCGCATTTCGACCGCTTCGAGTACCTGCTCGGCACCAGCGGCAAGGCCGGCAACGTCAAGGGCCAAAAGGTCGCCGGCGGCAATCCGTTCGAAGATCCGCGCTCGCGCGACTACCCGACGCCGCCGATGAAAGAGCCTTACGGGTCGGCCCTGTTTCGCAAGGCGGCGGCCAGCCTTGGCTATCACCCGTATCCGCAGCCATCGTCCAACCTCAGCCAGCCGTATACCAACCCGGAAGGCTTGACGCTCAATACCTGCATGTTCTGCGGCTATTGCGAGCGCTTCGGCTGCGAGCATTTCGCGAAATCGTCGCCGCAGACCATCCTGCTGCCGGTGCTGTTGAAGGACAAGAACTTCACGCTGAAGACGCAGGCGCAGGTATTGCGCATCAACCTCGACAGCGCGAAAAAGCAGGCGACCGGCGTGATCTATGTCGACGCCAGCGGGCGCGAATTCGAGCAGCCGGCCAAGCTCGTGATCGTCGGCACCTTCGCCACCAACAACGTGCGCATGCTGCTGTTGTCCGGCATCGGCACCCCGTACGATCCGCAATCCGGGCGCGGCACGGTGGGACGCAACTATGCCTACCAGACCACGAGCGCGGTACAGGTATTCTTCGACCAGAAAATCAACATCAATCCATTCATGCGTTCCGGCGCCAACGGCACCGTGATCTCGAACTTCGTCAGCGACAACTTCGACCACGGCCCGCTCGGCTTCGTCGGCGGCGCCTATATCGGCGAAATCATGTCGCATGGGCGCCCGATCGAATTCCATCCGACCCCCAAGGGCACGCCGGCCTGGGGCGCGCAATGGAAACAGGCGGTGGTCAAGCACTACAACCACACCTCGTCGCTCAACGTCCACGGCAGCTCGGTCGCCACCCGCCACAACTACCTGGACCTCGATCCGACCTACAAGGATGCCTGGGGCCAGCCGCTGTTGCGCATGACCTTCGATTTTCCGGAAAACGACTTGAAGATGTCGGCCTACGTCACCGGCAAGGCGCTGGAAATCGGCAAGGCGATGGGCGGACAGCTGGTCGAGGGCGACCCGCGCAAGGGTCCGTACACCATCACGCAATACCAGACCACGCACAACACCGGCGGCACGGTGATGGGGACCGATCCGTCGACCAGCGTGGTCAACCGCTACCTGCAGAGCTGGGATGTACCGAACGTGTTCGTGATCGGCGCGTCGAACTTCCCGCAGAACGCCTCCTACAACCCGACCGACACCCTTGGCGCCCTTGCCTTCTGGGCGGCCGACGCGATCGTGACGAAATTCCTGAAATCCCCCGGCCCGCTGGTGCACGTATGAGAACCGTCATTTCCGCCATTGCGCTGCTGTCGGGCGCCCTCCTTTCCGCCACCGGACTCGCGCAGGATGCGCGCGGCAATGCCGGCATGCAGATCGCCAACAGCGGCGCACCACAAAACGGCGTGCCGGCCTGCGCCAGCTGCCATGGCGCCAAGGGCGAAGGCAACGCCGCCAGCGGCTTCCCGCGCATTGCCGGCCAGCCGAAAACCTATCTGGCCCACCAGCTCGCCGCCTACGCCGGCGGCAGCCGCAACAATGCCGTGATGGCGCCGGTCGCGAAGGCACTGACGCAGCAACAGATCGACGCCGTCGCCACCTACTACGCGACGCTGCCTCCAGCAGCGCCGGCGGCAAGCGCACAGGCGTCCGGCCAGGACGACAAGGGCGATAAGGGGGACAAACGCGGCCAGATGCTGGCCGCCGTCGGCGACGAGAAGCTCGGCGTGCAGGGCTGCGTCAATTGCCATGGCCCGGGCGGCGCCGGCGAAGCGCCGACCTATCCCTACCTGGCCGGGCAGCACAAGTCCTACCTGGCCGCGGCCATGGGCGAGTGGAAAAGCGGCGCGCGCAACACCGACCCGAGCATGCAGATGAATATGATCGCCAAGCGGCTCAGCGACAGCGACATCGCAGCGCTCGCCGCCTATTTCTCGTCGCAGCCGCCGTCGCAGCTCGATCGCGGCAATACGCCGGCTGCGGCCGTGCCTAGCGCGCAAGGTACGCAGGCCGGCACGGCTCCCGTGCGCGGCACCGGTTCCGAACAGGGCGCGGCCACGTCCGGTGGCAGCCAGGGCCCGGGCGGCGGCGGCGCGGCATCCGGCAGCGGGCCTTCCGGCACGCCGAAATAAATTCACTGGACGAAAAAAAACCGTGCACGGTTTCCCGTGCACGGTCCAAAGAGCTACAAATGCTGATCAGGACAGCTGCTGAATCCCCGCCAGCACCCAGCCGCCCTGGCCCGATATCGACTTCGACAGGTTCCACACCTCGGCGAATGCTTCCGCCGGCGCCTGCTCGGATTCCTTGATCATGCCCGTGAACTTGACGCTGGCCAGATACTCGTTGTTGATCGTTTCGATGCCCAGCAGTTCGGCATCGAGCGTCACCACGTCGGTATGATTCGCAGACGCGCCGCGCTCCTGCAACTGCAGCCGCAGCTCGGCGAACAGTTCCGGCGAGGTGAATTCGCGCAGGTCATTGATGTCGGCCTTGTCCCATACCGCCTGCAGGCGGATGAAATAGGTCTTGGACTGGCGCAGGAAGGCAGCCGCATCGAAGTCTGCGGGCACGCCCCACGGCGCAGCGCTGGCCGGATTGTGTGCGGCACCGGCGCCGGTCACCTGCTCGTCGGCATGCGGCGCGGCGCGTTGTGTCGGCTCGATGCGCGAACCGATTTCAGGCGTATAGCCCGCCGTCGGGCCGCCGGCGTAGGCGCTGCGCATCGCGCCGGCGTCGCTGCTCTTGCGGCGCAGCATGCGATAGATGAACAAGCCCGCCATCGCCAGCAAGGCGATCATCAGCACGCTGCCCAGCATGCCGCCGAGGGCGCCGCCCAGGCCGAAATGCGACAGCAGGGCACCCAGGCCGAGACCGAGCAGCGCGCCACCGAGCATGCTCTTCCACGGGCTCGACGGCTTGGGCGGCACGCCCGGCTGGGCGCTGGCCGGCGCGGCGGGCTTGGGAGCGACGGCGGACTGATTCTGTGCCGGTGCGTGCGCCTGGCGGCTGACGCTTTGCGATTGACGCCCGAACGAGCCGCCGCCGCCCATGCGTTTGGCCTGCGCCTCCGAGACGGCGACCGACAACGCGCTGACCGCGATCATCAAACCGATAAACAGCTTTTTCATGCATCCTCCAGAATGAATTCAGGTGATGCGAAAGCCGCCGCTTGCGTCTTTCGCAACAACGCCATCATAGGCGCGCGGCCGCTTTTGAAAAAGCGAAGATTACAGAAGAATCACTTCGAAAAAACAAGAAGAAGCAGCTCGTCACACCAGGCCGCCATCGCTCAGCTCCTTCTTCACGTAGGCGTAGAACACCGGCGCGGCCACCAGGCCGGGCAGCCCGAACATCGCCTCCATGGTCAGCATGGCGGCGAGCAACTCCCAGGCGCGGGCATTGATGTGCGAGCCGATGATCTTCGCATTCAGGAAATATTCCAGCTTGTGGATGACGACCAAAAACAGCAGCGAAGACACCGCGATGGCCAGTGAATGGGACAGGCTGACGATCACGATCACGCTGTTGGAGATCAGGTTGCCGATCACCGGCAGCAGGCCGGCAAAGAAGGTTACGGCGATCATGCTCTTGGTCAGCGGCAGATGGATGCCGGCCAGCGGCAGCAAGACCGCGAGATAGACCGCAGTCAGCACCGCGTTGATGCCGGCGATGCGCACCTGTGCGAACACGATGCGCCGGAACGCGTCGTTGAGGTTGACCACGCGCGCATGCAGCGCAGCGGCCAGCGGCTTGTGGTCGTGCCGCGTGGTGGTGTCGTACAGGGCCGCCATGGCGCCGATGGCCATGCCCATCAGCAGGTGCGCGATGGTGCGCCCCGCTTCCTGGCCGATGGTCTGCGCATGCGCGGCATGCGCGCGCAGCCAGGCGGTGATCATCTCGCGGATGGCTTCCGCGCTTTCCGGAATGTGCTCCTTCAGCCATGCCGGCATCTGCGGCCGCGACGCCTCGACGATGTCGGCCAGCTTCTGCATCAGTACCTGCACGCTGCCGGCATCGCTCTGGAAAAACGACACCGCGCCCCAGATCGCCAGCGACAGCAACAAGACGATGATCGCCGCCAGCAGCGCGACGGCGATCATGCGCGCGCGCTGGTCGCTGATGTTCTTGCCCAACAATGGCGTGGGCAGATGCACCAGCGAATACACCAGCAGCCCGGAAAACAGCGATGCCAGCAAGCCGTGGCGCAACACGATCGCGAGCGCGGCGGCGGCCAGCAGATAAGACGCAACAATGCTTAAATTGGACTTGTTTTGGTCGGACATGTCGGCTGTTGTCGTTGGCGGAAAAGGCGAAGCATACGACATATTGTGTCCCCCCTACCAGTTCCACCCGCAAAGGAAATATTCTGATGAGCAAACTTTTCTCGCCGATTTCCCTCGGCCCGCTGCAACTGAAGAACCGCATTGCGATCGCGCCGATGTGCCAGTATTCGGCCCGCGAAGGCGCGGCAACCGACTGGCACACGATTCATCTGGGGCATCTTGCGCTGTCGGGCGCGGGCCTGCTGTTCCTCGAAGCGACCGCGGTGGAGCCGGAAGGCCGCATCTCGCCGGACGACCTGGGCCTGTGGTCGGACGCGACCGAGCGCGCGCTGGGCGAGGTGCTGGGCGCGGTGCGCCGTCATTCGGCCATGCCGATCGCGATCCAGCTCGCGCATGCCGGCCGCAAGGCGTCGACCCGCGTGCCGTGGGAAGGCGGCCAGTCGATTCCGTCGACACAGCCGCGCGGCTGGAAGACGGTGGCGCCCTCGGCACTGCCGTATGCCGCGCATGACGAGACGCCGCAGGCGCTCGAGCGCGCCGGCATGGAGCGCATCCGCGATGCCTTTGCAGCGGCGGCAAGGCGTGCCGACCGGCTCGGCATCGATGCCATCGAAGTGCATGCGGCCCATGGCTATCTGCTGCACCAGTTCCTGTCGCCGCTATCGAACCGGCGCGACGACGAATACGGCGGCGCGCTGCCGAACCGCCTGCGCTTTCCGCTGGAAGTGTTCGATGCGGTGCGCGCTGCCTTCGACGCCGGCAAGCCGGTCGGGGTGCGCGTGTCGGCCACCGACTGGGTCGAGGGCGGCTGGGATGTCGAACAGACGACGGCCTTCGCCCGGGAACTGAAACAGCGCGGCTGCGACTTCATCGACGTATCGAGCGGCGGCTTGTCGCCATTGCAGAAGATCGCGCTGGGCCCCGCCTACCAGGTGCCGTTCGCGGCAAGGATCAAGGCTGATGCCGGCATGCCGACCATCGCGGTCGGGCTCATCACCGAGGCGCAGCAGGCGCAAGACATCATCGCGTCGGGCCAAGCCGACATGGTGGCGCTGGCGCGCGGCATCCTGTACGACCCGCGCTGGCCGTGGCATGCGGCCGCGCAGCTGGGCGCGCAGGTCGATGCGCCGCCGCAGTATTGGCGCTCGCAGCCGCACGAATTGAAGAATCTGTTTTCCGGCAATACGATGGTGCGCTAGGCGCCGACGCTCACGCGGGTACCAGCCGCACCCGCGTGATTTCCGACGGTGCGCCGAAGCGTTTCGGCGGCCCCCAGTAGCCGGTGCCGCGGCTGGTGTAGACCCACATCTGGCGCAGGCGGTTCAGGCCGGCGATGTACGGCTGCTGCATCGGCACGAAGAAGTTCCAGGGCAGGAACTGGCCGCCGTGCGTGTGGCCGGACAGCTGCAGGTCGAAGCCGGCGTCGGCGGCGGCCGGCGCGCTGCGCGGCTGGTGCGCGAGCAGCACCTTGACCGCCACCTGCGGGGCGCCGGCCAGCGCCGCATGCGGGTCGCTCTTGTGCGCCGGGTCGAAATGGTGCGCGGTAAAGTCGGTCACGCCCGCCACCAGCAGCGCCTCGCCCCGGTGGCTGAGCACCACGTGCTCGTTCATCAGCACCTTCAGGCCGAGGCGGCTCACTTCGGCGATCCAGTCGTGCGCGTTCGAATAGTACTCATGGTTGCCGGTCACGAAATACGCGCCATGGCGGGCTTGAAGGCGCGCCAGCGGCGCGGTGTGCGGCGCGAGATGGCGCACGCTGCCGTCGACCAGGTCGCCGGTGACGGCCACCAGATCGGCTTCCAGGGCATTGACCCTGTCGACGATTTTGTCCAGGTAGCCGCGCTTGATGGTCGGCCCGACATGGATGTCGCTGATCTGCGCGATGGTAAAGCCATGCAGTTGCTGCGGCAGGCCGTCGATCGGGATGTCGACATCGACCACGCGCGCCAGGCGCCGGGCATTGATGAAACCGACCAGGGTCACGACGGCGGCCAGCACCGGCACCGCCAGCGCCGAGCGCGCCAGCAGCGCGTTCCCATAGCCGCCGACAAGGACAGCGCCCAGGAGCACGAGCTCGCGCAGCAGCGTCAGCACCAGCAGCGACGAAAACACGCCAAGCGCGAACAGCCCGGCCCAGGCTACACGGTCCGCCAGCGGCTGACGCCGGATCGCATGCGACAACAGGCCGGCGGGAATCAGCAGCACCGAGGCGGCCAGCAAGGCGGCACCGACGGCCTTGAGCAGGATGGGAACCGGCATGGCCGGCAGCAGGCGCGCGCCGATGTAGATGTGCAACAGGGCCAGCAGCCCGACTACGGTAAAGGTGCGCAATCGCATAAACGGTATTAATTGAAAGGGAAAATGTCGGCAGGACAGGCAACTGCCTGTTATGTCGGGATGAAATGCCGACGTTCAATACCTGCTTGCCCGAACTTGCCTTGGCCGCCGCAGTCGAAAGAACAATGTTGCTGTCCTGTCATTCCTGCGCGCAGTTGGTATGTCGTGCGACAGCGCGAGGCTCACGAGGAAAATCATGCATGCGTATATCGTGAAGACCGGGGATGGATACCTGTATCCATTCGCCGACGATGTATCCCTGACCGACCATGAAGACCAGGCCGGGCATTTCCTGAGCATGGACGAGGCACACCGCGTGGCGCAGGGGCGCGGCTACCGCGAGGGAAGCTATGACGTCCTGGCGGTCGATGTGGACGTGCACAAGCTGATCCGGCAGTAGCGCCTCTGGCGCCTCCGTCAGGCCCATCAACTCCTGCCGCGCGGCGGCAGGCCGCCGGCATCGGCGGCGTAGCGCTCCATGATGTCCGATGCCAGGCTGCGCTGGCGTTCGTCATCCGCATCGACCGTCAGGACGAACGTGCCGCGCCATACCGGATCGGCGTTATTGTAGGCGTCGGTGCGCACTTCGCGGCTCATGATGAAGGGTCCGGGCTTGCTGCCCGGCCCCCTTCCCATGTCCTTGGTATCGATCACGCCGTTACCCTCGACCGGCCCGGCTTCGTCCATGATCGAGTCAAGGTGCACGCTGTCGGGCGCAAACCCGGAACCCAGGAGCGCCTCGCGTGCCCCCTGCGCATCCGTGAAATGGTCATAAGCGCGTACCAGTGTCTGTCCCATCATCATTCTCCGTTGCATGATCGCTGAAGCGAGCGCCACCGCGCCACGGCCCGATCGCCTCTTCTGTCCTGTCTGACCCGGCTCACTGCGGTTAGTGCCATCAAGATCACTGCACTGCAATGTTGCCAACCATGCACCATGTGCCTACACTGGTCAGCAAAGATGAAAATATAACAACTTCAATCACAATAAAAAGGAGACGCCATGCTGCGCAAAGCGCTTACCGCCCTGCTTTTCCTCGTCCTGTCGCTGCTGGCCTACCTCGGGCTGGCGCCGGTGCCGATCGAGCCCGTTGCCTGGAGCGCGCCCAAGGATGCCGGCTACGTCGGCGCGTATGGCGTCAATCAGCGGCTGACCGGCATGCAGCACATCTCGATCGGCGACGAGACCGGCCCCGAACATGTGGCCATCGGCCCGGACGGCAAGCTGTATGCGGCGGTAGCCGGCGGCAAGATTCTCCGCATGAATGCCGACGGCACGGCACGCGAAGTCTGGGCGCGCACTGGCGGGCGCGTGCTTGGCTTTGATTTCGACGCGCTCGGCCGCCTGATCGCTGTCGATGCGGTGCGCGGCTTGCTGGCTATCGATGCCGCTCCGCAGCGCCGCATCGCGGTGCTGGCCGATCACGTCGACGTGGACGGCCACACCGATCCGATTCGCTACGCCGATGCGGTCGTGGTGGCCCAGGATGGCAAGATCTATTTCACCGATGCGTCACGCCGCTTCGGCCCGGCGCAATGGGGCGGCACCTTCCATGCCAGCGTGCTCGACATCATCGAGCATTTGTCGACTGGTCGCGTGCTGGCCTACGATCCGTCCAGTGGCAAGACCGAGGTGGTGATGAACGACTTGTCGTTTGCCAACGGCATTGCCTTGTCCAGCGACGGGCGCTCGCTGTTCGTGGCAGAAACGGGGGAATACCGGATCTGGAAGATTTCCACACAGGCACGCAATGTAAGCGCGAAGCAAATCGCAGAAGCGGGTGGCGATGCACAGGCCCGCATTCTGCTCGCCAACCTGCCCGGCTATCCGGACAACCTGATGCGCGGCATGAATGGCCGGATCTGGGCTGGTTTTGCCAAGCCGCGCGGCGCGGCGGCCGACGATTTGGCAGGCAAGCCGTTCATGCGCAAGGTGGCATTGCGGCTGCCTCAGGCTTTGTGGCCGGTGCCGCCCGCGTACGGACATGTGATCGCGTTTAACGAAGCGGGAGAGATCGTCGCCGATTTGCAAGACCCGAGCGGGCGCTACCCGGAAACGACGGGCGTCACCGAAACGGCGGAACGCTTGTATATCCAGAGCCTGCACGCGCCGGTGCTGGGCTGGCTGCCGAAGGAAGCGGCCAAACTGTAATAGCGCCGCAAGACGCAACGATATGTCCGAAAACAGGAACTGCCGGGATTGCGATAGGGTCAACCTCAATTGACCCAGCGACGCCCATACGTCTTCGCAATCACCGGCTCAAAAATCAGAACGGCCATGACTTTACCCAATCTGATGCTCGTGCAACCGCTTGGCTCGACGAATACCGCGGGCAACACTTCCTTGCCCGACATCATTCATCTGCTGCGTCAACATCTCGGCATGGATGTCGCGTTCTTGTCGGAGTTCGCGCATGGGCGGCGCGAGTTCCGCTACGTCGATACCGACGAGAGCGACTGCCCGGTATGTTGCGACAAGGGCGATGCGCTGGAAGCATCCTATTGCCAGCGCATTATTGATGGCCGCTTGCCTGAGCTAATTCCGGACGTGGACGACTTCCCTATGGCGAAGGCATTGCCGGTAACGCAGGAACTCGATATCAAATCCTATATCGCCGCGCCGATACGCTTGGCCGATGGCTCGGTGTACGGCACATTCTGCTGCTACAGCCATATGCCGGACCGCTCCCTGAACGAACGCGATCTGGCCCTGATGCATGTGTGCGCAGAAATGGCTGCCAAGCAAATCGACCGCGAGCGCCTGGAAGCGCAACAACAGCGCGAAATCGAGGAACGCATCCGCATCGCCTTGACGCAGAATGGCGTGTCGATGGTATTCCAGCCGATTTATACCCTGGCCAATCGCAAGGTGGTCGGCTTCGAGGCGCTGTCCCGTTTTACCGACATGCACAACAGGCCGCCGGATGTCTTCTTCCACGAAGCCCATGCGGTCGGGCTCGGCATTGCGCTCGAAGCCAAGACGATCGGGCTCGGCTTGCGCGGCTTGCAAGAGTTCACACCGGAAGTTTATGTCTCGGTCAACATTTCTCCTGAAACCATCCTGAGCCCGGCGTTTCCGGATATTTTCCGGGACATCCCGCTGGAACGGGTCACGCTGGAAATCACCGAACATGCCGCCGTCGACCGCTACCAGGAAATCGCCGACGTGCTGCGCCCGATCCGGGCGCACGGGTTGCAGCTGGCCGTCGACGACGCCGGCGCCGGTTACGCGAGCTTTCGCCATATCCTGCAACTGGAGCCGGACCGCATCAAACTCGATTGCAGCCTGACCAAGAACATCGACAGCGATCCGGCGCGGCGCGCCTTGATCGCGGCCTTCGTGCGCTTTTCCGAAGATACCGGTGCGTCCTTGATTGCCGAAGGGGTGGAAACGGAAAAGGAGCTGGACGCGCTGCGGCAACTGGGGGTCGCCAAGGCACAGGGGCACTTCCTCGGCCACCCGATGCCGATCGGGAAAGCCGTGGCGCTGCTGCGCGGCTGACACCCGCGATGGCGCGCACCTCCCGGCGGCCCTCCCGCTCAGGACCCTCGCTATTTGCCGCGCTTTTTGGGCGCGCTGCGCAGGATGAACGTGATCGCCTGCTCCGCCAGCTCCTCGATCGAGATGCCGGCGCCCAGCCGGTACCACTGCGCCGTCCAGTTCAGCGCCCCAAACAGCAGCAGGCGGTCGAGCTTGGTCGGCATGGTCCAGTCGCCGGAACGGTGCAGCGCATCGATGGCCTCGTCCCAGATTGCCTCGTAGCGGCCCATCAGCGCCGTGATCTTCCCGTACGCGGACTTGTCGAGCGAACGGGATTCGTACAGCAGCACCGCGATGAAGTGGTTGTTCGGCCCGAGCAGCGTCTTCAGGTGCGTCGTCACCAGCTGGCGGAACGCCTCGCGCGGCGGCAGCGACTGCGCCGCGATCGCCTCGATATCCTGCAGCGAGCGCGTCAGGCCCTGCTCCATCACCGCCACCAGGATGTCATGCTTGGTCTTGAAGTGATAGAACCAGCTGCCGGCCTGCATGCCGGCAGCCGCGGCGATATCGCGCACGGTGGTCTTTTCATAGCCTTTTTCACGGAACAGCTTGGCCGATTTCGCGATCAGCTCGTTGCGACGGCTGTCGTCTTCGCTCGCGGAAGCTTCGGCGCGCCGCCCGCGCGGCGTCTTCGCCGGTTCCATGCCTGTCTGGGGCGCCTTGGCCCGCGCAGGCGTCGTCTTCGTGCTGGTCATTGTTCTTTGCACTCTCATGGCGAAAGGAAGTGTCGGATCCGCATATTGTAAAGCGCGAATAGTTTGCGCTGCCTATGCAATCGCCGTTTCGGCCGACGCAAGGCCCAGCATGCGCCGCGCCTCGTCGACATTCGCGACTTCCCGCCCGGCGTTGCGCGCGCATTGCACCAGCGCTTCGACCAGTTGCGCATTCGAACTCGCCTTGCTGCCATCGGGCAGATAGAACGTGTCTTCCAGGCCGGTGCGCAAGTGCCCGCCCAGGTCGGCGGCGCGCTGGTGCAGCGGCCAGATATTGGCACGCCCGATGGCCGTCACCTGCCAGGCGCCGTCGCGCGGAATCAGGCCGGTCAGCACCGGCAGCAGCACGGGATCGGCCGGCATGCCCGACTCCACGCCCATGACGAAGTTGTAGTGCGCCGGTCCCGGATACATGCCGGTTTTCACGTACATGTCGACGCAGCGCACGATACCCACATCAAAACATTCGAATTCGGGCAAGGTGCCGGTGTCGCGCATCGCCGCCAGGAAGGCATCGATTTTCTTGACCGGATTATCGAACAGCATCGGCGGCCAGGCCCACGTCCCGGCGGAAGTGACCTTCAGATAGTTCAGCGAGCCCGCGTTGCAGGCCGCGATCTCGGGACGGATGGCGCGCATGCAGGCCAGCGGCCCCTCGATGTCGGGGCCGACCACCCCGGTGGACTGGTTGAAGATCACGCCCGGGCAGGCTTCGCGGATCGCCTGCGCGATATCGCTGGCGACCTGCGGCTCCCACGACGGCAGGCGGCCCATGCCCGGCTGCTGGCTGCGGAAATGCACATGCATGACGGTGGCGCCGGCGTCGAAGGCCGCCTTCGCTTCGCGCGCCAACTGTTCCGGCGTGACCGGCACCGGATGCTGGGCAGGGTCGGTCAGCACGCCGGTCAGCGCGCAGGTGATGATCGCTTTCTGGTTCATGTCGTTCCTTTCTGAAGACTGCGGGCACGCTGCCCGGCCTGCGCCCATATTAATTCAATCGCTTGCTTGAATACTAATCGCTTCATCAATTCGCTGCAATGATTGTTTTTCCTCAATGTCGGGACAGGCGGCAAGGGTTGACGTACATCACAAGTCGTCGATTGCCTTGAAAATTTTTTCATCCGCGCCTTTATTCAATCAAGCGATTGATTTATTATCCGTTCATCGCCCGGCTGTCGTACCGATGTTTGACCGGCGCCGGCGAAGCTCGATCGAAACCACATCGCACGGAGGAATGCATGAGCGACGACTTGTTGGTGGAAGTACGCGGGAGCGTGATGTGGCTGACCATCCACCGCCCGGAGCGGCGCAATGCCATTAATGCCGCCGTGCTTTCCGGCATCCGGCAGGCGCTGGAAGATGCCGGCCGCAACAGGCAGCTGCGCGCCATCGTCCTCACCGGCGCCGGCGAGAACGCGTTCTGTTCCGGCGCCGACCTGCGCGAGCCGTCTTTCCGCTTCGACTATGCGCAACCCTATCAGTGGCTGGCCGACTTGCTGCGCGCCGCGCGCCGCTGCGTGACCCCGATCATCGCCCGCGTCAACGGCGCCTGCCTGGCCGGCGGCATGGGCTTGCTGGCGATGTGCGACATGGCCGTGGCCAGCCGCGCGGCCGTGTTCGGGCTGCCGGAAGTGAAGGTGGGGGTGTTTCCAGCGCAGGTGCTGTCGGTGCTGCAGCACCAGCTGCCGCGCCGCGTGCTGACCGAGATGTGCATCACCGGCGCGACCATCGATGCCGAACAGGCGCTGGCATACGGGCTGGTGAACCACCTGGCCGACGGCGACCTCGATGCGAAGCTCGACTGGCTGCTGGGGCGCCTGCTGGACAAGTCGCCGTCGGCGATCCGCCGCGCGCTGTACACGATGAAGCAGATCGAGGCGCTTCCGTTCGAGGCCTCGATCGCATTTACCGAAAGCCAGATCGGACTGGCGGCGCTGACCGAGGATTGCCGCGAGGGGCTGTCCGCGTTCATCGAAAAGCGCCAGCCGAACTGGACCGGACAATAGAACGGCCGCCACCAGGCCAGGGAGGAACGCATGTATCAAGCCTTGCCGCCGTCGCGGCACTTCAATGAAGAGCACCAGGCGCTGCGCGAAACGGTGCGCCGCTTCGTCGACCGGGAGCTGCTGCCGCATGTCGATGCCTGGGAAGAGGCGGGCGAATTCCCGCGCGCCTTGTACGGCCGCGCCGCCGAGCTGGGCCTGCTCGGCCTCGGATTTCCGGAGCAGTTCGGCGGCACGCCGGGCACGCTGTTTCATGCGATGGCGGTGGTCGACGAACTGACGCGCACCGCCTGCGGCGGCCTGCTGGCATCGCTGTTCAGCCACACCATCGGCGCGCCGCCCATCGTCGCCGGCGGCTCGTCTGCGCTGAAAGCGCGCGTGCTGCCGCAGATTTTGTCGGGCAAGAAGATCAGCGCGCTGGCCGTGACCGAGCCCGGCGGCGGCTCGGACGTGGCGAACCTCGCATTGCGCGCCGAGCGCGACGGCGAATACTACGTCCTCAACGGCAGCAAGACCTTCATCACCTCCGGCATGCGCGCCGATTACCTCACCGTCGCGGCGCGCACCGGCGGGCCGGGCGCCGCCGGCGTGTCGGCCTTGCTGGTCGAAGGCGACACGCCGGGCCTGACCCGCACGCCGCTGAAAAAGATGGGCTGGTGGTGCTCCGACACCGCGCAACTGCACTTCGACAATTGCCGGGTGCCGGTCGCCAACCTGCTGGGCCAGGAAAACGCCGCCTTTCCGCTGCTGATGCTGAACTTTAACCGCGAACGGCTTTCGCTCGCGTGGCAAGCCTATGGGTTCGCGCGGGTCTGCCTAGACGAGGCATCGGACTGGGCCGGCGCGCGCACCACCTTCGGCAAGCGCCTGGTCGGGCATCAGGTGGTGCGGCACAAGCTGGTGGAGATGGCCACGCGCATCGAAGCCACGCGCGCCCTGATCGAGGACATGACGCACCGTATCGAATGCAACGAGGCGCCGATTGCGCAAATCTGCATGCTCAAGAACTTCGCCGCGCAAACCATGCAGTTCTGCGCCGACAACGCGGTGCAGCTGCTCGGCGGCATGGGTTTCATGCGCGGCACCAAATCCGAGCGCATCTACCGCGAAGTAAAGGTCAACATGATCGGCGGCGGCGCCGAGGACGTGCTCAACGAGCTGGCCGCGCGCCAGCTCGGATGGGCCTGAAAACCAGCACAAGGAGAGGCACCATGTATCGCTCGATTTTTCGCCCCGGCCTGTTTGCCGAAAAGGTCGTGATCGTCACCGGCGGCGGCAGCGGCATCGGACGCTGCACCGCGCACGAGCTGGCGGCTCTGGGCGCCACCGTCGCCCTGGTCGGGCGCACGCCGGAAAAGCTCGCCGCAGTCGCTGCCGAAATCGCCGACAGCGGCGGCCTCGCCCAGGCCTATCCCTGCAATATCCGCGAAGAAGAAGCGGTACAGTCGCTCATCGCGCAGATCGTCTCGGCCCACGGCAGGATCGATGCGCTCGTCAACAACGCCGGCGGCCAGTTCCCGGCGCTCCTGAAGGATATCTCGCGCAAGGGCTGGGAAGCGGTGGTGCAGACCAACCTGACCGGCGGCTTCCTGATGGCGCGCGAATGCCTGAACCAGTCGATGCAAAAGCGCGGCGGCGCCATCGTCAACATGGTCGCCGACATGTGGGGCGGCATGCCCGGCATGGGCCATTCGGGCGCGGCGCGCGCCGGCATGATCAATTTCACCGAAACGGCCGCCTTCGAGTGGGCGAGGTACGGCGTGCGCGTCAACGCGGTCGCGCCCGGCTACGTCGCCTCTTCCGGGCTGGACGCCTATCCCCCGCAGATGCGCGAGATCATCCTGCAAGCTGGCAAGCAGGTGCCGCTGCAGCGCATGGCAACGGAATCGGAAATCTCGGCGGCCATCGTCTTCCTGCTGTCCGAAGCGGCATCCTTCGTCACCGGCGCCGTGCTGCGCGTGGATGGCGGCCGCCCCAATGTGCGGCTCGGCTTTCCGCTCGAATCCGAGCGCTCCACGCCTGCCTTCAGCGGTTTTCACCTGGCGCGCCAGCCGAAGGTGCTTGCCGAACGGGAGCCGGAATAATGCCCGCCATCGCCTCGCGCATCGTCCCGCAAAGCGAGACATTCCAGAAAAACCGCGCCGCGTTGCTGGAGCAGGTGGAACAGCTGCGCGCGCTGGAACGCCGCACGCGCGACAAGTCGGCGGCCTCACGCGAACGCTTTGAAAAGAAGGGAAAGCTGCTGCCGCGCGACCGGCTCGGCCGCCTGCTCGACCCCGGCGCGCCCTTTCTCGAACTGTCGACGCTGGCCGGCTTCTGCCTCGACAAGACCGATCCCGCGAAATCGATCCCCGGCGGCGGCGTGGTCATCGGCATCGGCTATGTGAGCGGCGTGCGCGCCATGATCGCGGTGGATGACGCCGGCATCGATGCCGGCGCGGTGCAGCCGATGGGCGTGGAAAAATTTCAGCGCGCGCAGCAGATCGCGCTGAGCCAGAAGCTGCCCTTCATCCATCTGGTGGAAAGCGCCGGGGCCAACCTGCTCAACTACAAGGTGGAAACCTTCGTGCTGGGCGGCAGCGGCTTTTACTGGCTGGCGCGCCTGTCGGCGGCCGGCTTGCCAGTGCTGACCGTGGTGCACGGCCCGAGCACCGCCGGCGGCGCCTACATGCCGGGCCTGTCCGACTATGTGATCATGGTGCGCAACCAGGGCCGCGCCTTCCTGGCCGGTCCGCCCTTGCTGATGGCCGCCACCGGCGAAGTGGCGACCGAGGAAGAATTGGGTGGCGCCGAGATGCACGCCGCCACCTCGGGCCTGGCCGAATACCTGGCCGAAGACGACGCCGATGCCTTGCGCATCGCGCGCGAGCTGATGGCGTCGCTCGACTGGAACCGCGACCTGCCGCCGCACGTTCGCGATTACGCGCCGCCGCGCCACGACGCCGAGGAATTGCTCGGCATCGCCTCGACCGACCACAAGAAGCCGCTCGACATGCGCGAAGTCATCGCGCGCATCGTCGACGATTCGGACTTCCTTGAATTCAAGCCGGACTACGGTCCCGCAACGCTCACCGGCCATGCGGCGATCTGTGGCATGCGGGTCGGCATCATCAGCAACAACGGCCCGCTCGACCCGGCCGGCGCCAACAAGGTCACCCACTTCATCCAGGCTTGCTGCCAGTCGGGCACGCCGCTGCTTTACCTGCAAAACACCACCGGCTTCATCGTCGGCAAGGCGTCCGAACAGGCCGGCATGATCAAGCATGGCTCGAAGATGATCCAGGCCATGTCCAATGCCGGCGTGCCGCGCATTACCGTGCACTGCGGCGCATCCTTCGGCGCCGGCAATTTCGGCATGTGCGGGCGCGGCTTCTTCCCCGACTTTTGCTTCACCTGGCCGAATGCGCGCACCGCGGTGATGGGCCCGGAACAGGCGGCCAACACGATGGCGATCGTGATGGAAGGCAGCATGCGCCGCAAGGGGCTCGAGGTGGACAAGAACTCGATCGACGCCATGCGCATGATGGTGATCGACACCTTCGAGAAGCAGACCAGCGCGTCGCATATCTCGGCGCGCCTGCTGGACGACGGCGTGATCGACCCGCGCGACACGCGCCGCGTGCTGGCGGTGGCGCTGTCGGTATGCGAAGAAAGCCGCAAACGCGCACTGTGCCCGGTGCAGTTCGGCGTGGCGCGACCATAAATCGATAACAGGAGACGGCAATGCAATTCACCCACGAACACAATGAACTGAAGCGCAACCTGAAACGCTTCATCGACAACGAGATCAACCCGTTTGTCGACGAATGGGAGGAAGCCGAAATCTTCCCGGCCAAGGAGCTTTTCCGCAAGATGGGCCAGCAGGGCTTTCTCGGCGTGTCCAAGCCGGCCGAGTATGGCGGCCTGGCGCTCGACTATTCGTATTCCGTTGCCATGGCAGAAACGCTCGGCCACATCAAGTGTGGCGGCGTGCCGATGGCCATCGGCGTGCAGACCGACATGGCCACGCCGGCGCTGGCGCGCTTCGGCTCGGATGCGCTGCGCGCGGAATTTCTGGCGCCGGCCATTCAAGGCGAGATGGTGGCCTGCGTCGGCGTATCGGAGCCGGGTGCCGGCTCCGACGTGGCGTCGATTCGCACGACCGCGCGCAAGGATGGCGACGACTACGTCATCAACGGCAGCAAGATGTGGATCACCAACAGCCTGCAGGCCGACTGGATCTGCCTGCTGGCAAACACCTCCGACGGTGGGCGCTATTCCAACAAGTCGCTCATCGTCGTGCCGCTCAAGACGCGCGGCATTTCGGTGGCGAAGAAGATCAAGAAGATCGGCATGAATTCGTCCGACACCGGCTTGCTGTACTTCGACGAGGTGCGCGTGCCGCAGCGCTACCGCATCGGCGAGGAGGGACAGGGCTTCATCTACCAGATGCTGCAGTTCCAGGAAGAGCGCATGTGGGGCGCGGCCAATGCGACGCAGGCGATGTTCAACTGCATCGACATGACGATCGAGTATGCGCGCGAACGCAAGGTATTCGACATGCCGCTGATCGATAACCAGTGGGTGCATTTCAAGCTGGCCGAGCTGAAGACCGAGGTCGAATCCTTGCGCGCGCTGGTGTACCGCGCCTGCGAGCTGTACATCGGCGGGCAGGACGTGACCGAGCTGGCGTCGATGGCGAAACTGAAGGCCGGGCGCCTGGCGCGCACCGTGCCCGATGCCTGCCTGCAGTTCTGGGGCGGCATGGGCTACACCTGGGAAAACCCGGTGTCGCGCTTCTATCGCGACGGCCGCCTGACGTCGATCGGCGGCGGCGCGGACGAGATCATGCTCGGCATCATCTCCAAATACATGGGGATTTTGCCGGGAAAGAAAAAGTCAGCGCAATAACTGCATTAAGCGCATTCAGCGCCGCTCCCGCCGCTGCCCGTCGAAACCATTCGCGCACCTCCCATGACTGACAAACGCATTCATTTGATGTTGATCGCCAACCGCGGCGAAATCGCGCTGCGCATCATGCGCACCGCGCACCGCCTCGGCGTGCGCACGCTCGCCGTGTATTCCGATGCCGACCGTGGCGCGCCGCATGTGCGGGCAGCCGATCTCGCGCTGCCCATCGGCGCGGCGCAACCGGCGGCATCCTACCTGAACATCGCGGCGCTGGTTGAGGCGGCCCGGCGCGCGGGCGCCGATGCGGTCCATCCCGGCTACGGCTTTCTTGCCGAGAACGCCGATTTTGTGCGCGCCTGCACGGCTGCCGGCCTGGCCTTCGTCGGCCCTTCCGCCGACGCCATCGATGCGATGGGCAACAAGGCCGGCGCCAAGCGCCTGATGACGGACGCCGGCGTGCCGTGCGTGCCGGGCTACCAGGGCGCGGACCAGTCCGAGGCGCGCATGCAGGAAGAGGCGGCGCGCATCGGCTACCCGGTGATGATCAAGGCGGCCGCCGGCGGCGGCGGGCGCGGCATGCGCCGCGTCGGGCACGCCGACGATTTCCTCGCAGCGCTGCGCTCGGCCCGCTCGGAAGCGGCGAACGCCTTCGGCAGCGACGAACTGATCCTGGAAAAAGCGATCATCGAGCCACGCCACATCGAAATCCAGGTATTTGCCGACATGCACGGCAATGTTGTCCACTTGGGCGAACGCGACTGCTCGGTGCAGCGCCGCCATCAAAAGGTGATCGAAGAGTCGCCGTCGCCGGCGGTGAATCCGCAGTTGCGCGCGCGCATGGGCGAGGTGGCCGTCGCGGCGGCCAGGGCCATTGGCTACGTCGGCGCGGGCACCCTGGAATTCCTGCTCGACCGCGAAGGCAATTTCTATTTCATGGAAATGAATACGCGGCTGCAGGTCGAGCACGCGGTAACGGAAGCGATCGCCGGAGTCGACCTGGTCGAGTGGCAGCTGCTGGTCGCGCAGGGCAGACCACTGCCGCTGACGCAGCACGACATCGACCTGCGGCTGGCCGCCGGCGGCCACGCCATCGAGGTGCGGCTGTGCGCGGAAGACCCCGACGACAATTTTCTGCCGCAGAGCGGCACCGTCGCCTACTGGCGCGCGCCCTCGTCGCTGCGCTGCGACCATGCGCTGGAAAGCGGGCTGACGATCTCGCCCTATTACGACTCGATGGTGGCCAAGCTGGTGGCGCACGGCAGCGACCGCGACGATGCGCTGCGCCGGCTCGCGTACGGATTGAACGAATGCGCGCTGCTCGGCGTGAAAAGCAACCGCCAGTTCCTGGCGCGCTGCATCGCGCATCCGGCGTTTGCCGCCGGGTGTGCCACCACTGCCTTCATCGAAACGCATTTCCCGCCGCAACAGTACGCCGCTGCGCCCGCAGATCCGGCGACCCGACGCATTGCGGCAGCGGCGCTGGCGCTGCATCGCCGTGGTACCGGCGCGGCGCGCTATCCGGGCGAGCTGCATGGCTGGTCCAGCAGCTGGCGCTATCCGCAGCTATGCCGCTTGCTGCTCGACGGCGAGGCGGTGGAACTGCATGTGACCACGCTGGAAAATCAGCGCTGGCACGTTGCCGATGGCAGCGGCAGCAGCGAGATCGGCGTATCCGATGCGACCGCCAACGAAGCGACGTTTCATTTCGACGGCCAAACCTATCGGGTCTGCCATGCGGGGGCGGGGGAAGACCTGTTCTTCGTGCTCGACGGCGTGGAGCATCGCGTCACCGACAACACCTATGCGCCTGCAAGGCGCGAGAGTGCCAGTGTCGCCAGCGGGCGCATCGGCGCGCCAATGAATGGGCAGGTGGTGTCGGTGCAGGTGCAGGAGGGCGAGGCGGTGAAGATCGGCCAGACGCTGCTTGTGATCGAGGCGATGAAGATGGAACATAGCGTCGTGGCGCCCCTCGACGGCACTGTGGCAGGCGTCTATGTCCAGGTCAGCGACCAGGTTGCGCCAGGGCGGATCTTGATCGAGCTTGCGGCGAATGCGTGACGGCATAGCCTGACGGGCTTGCAAACCCGTCATGGCTCCCCGCCGCCACTGTAGCGGGGAGCGGAATGGCGTCTATGCCAGCTTGCTGGTGTCAAACATGGTCTGCATGCGTTGCGCCAGCATCATGTCGCCTTCCACCTTCAGCTTGCCGCTCATGAAGGCGGAAATGCCGTTGAGCTCGCCTTTGAGCATGGCCATCAGATTATCGTCGGTCATCGTCAGCGCCACGTCGGGCGAAGGCGCCATGCCTTCGTGCGCGCTGCACTTGCCATCGTCGATGACGAGATACATCGGGTTCGATATCTTGTACTGGATGGTCGATTGCATGCCGTTCGCGGCGTTCGGATTGAGCGCTTGCGGCATCTTCTTGATCAGGTCGTTGACTGTCATGGGGGTCTCCGTGAAGGTTGATGTAGGCCTTGTCGAACTGCCATGGACATGCGTGCAAGGCCTGTCACGCAAAGGCAAGAAATCAGTCGGCGCCCTTACCCGCCGCGCAGTTCGCGCCGCAGGATCTTGCCGATCGGGGTCTTGGGCAGCTCGGCGCGGAATTCGATCTGGCGCGGAATCTTGTAGCCGGTGAGATTGGCGCGGCAGTAGGCGAGCAGCTCGTGCTCGCTCAGCTGCGGGTCCTTCCTCACCACGAACAGCTTGACGGCCTCGCCGGAGTGCGCGTCGGCGCTGCCGACGGCGGCCGCTTCCAGCACGCCGGGATGGGCCGCCACCACCGCCTCGATCTCGGCGGGATAGACGTTGAAGCCGGAGACGATGATCATGTCCTTCTTGCGGTCGGTGATGCTGACCCAACCATCGGCATCCATGGTGCCGATATCGCCGGTCCTGAGCCAGCCCTCGGGGGACAGCGCGTCGGCCGTTTCCGCCGGTCGGTTCCAGTAGCCCCGCATTACCTGCGGCCCGCGCACCTCGATTTCGCCCGCTTCGTCCGGCGCACAGATGCTGCCGTCGTCGCGCCGGATCCGCACTTCGGTCGACGGGATCGGAATGCCGACCGCGCCCAGGCGCGGTCGGTGCGGCGGATTGATGCAGACGCCGGCGGTCGCTTCGCTCAGCCCGTAGCCCTCGATCATGGTTCCCTTGACAAGCGAGGTCCAGCGCTCCATCACCGGGCGCAGCATGGCCGCGCCGGCGCCGATCGACAGTTTCGCCGAGCGCGCGCAGTCCGGGCCGAAGCCGGGCGTGTTGGCCAGCGCGTTGTAGAGCGTGTTCACCCCGGTCATGACGGTCCATGGATAGGCCCGCATCGTCTTGACGAAGGCTGGCAAGTCCTTGGGATTGGTAATCAGCACGTTGAGGCCGCCGATGGTCATGAAGGTGAGGCAATTGGCCACCAGCGAAAACACGTGATACAGGGGCAGCGGTGTGAGCACGATTTCTTCGCGCTCGCGCAGGGTGCCGCCTATCCATGCGCGGCATTGCAGCACGTTGGCAACGACATTGGCGTGACTGAGGATGACACCTTTGGATACGCCGGTGGTGCCGCCCGTGTACTGCAGGAAGGCGATGTCGTCCCGGCCCACCCCGATCGCAGGCGGCGTCATCGTCGCGCCGGCCCGCAGCGCGTGACGCCAGGAGACGGCGCCGGCAATGCTCCACGGCGGCACCATCTTCCTGACGTGGCGCACGGCGAAATTGACCAGGAGCCGCCGCGGCAGGCCGAGCATGTCGCCCGCGCCAGTGACGATCACGTGGCGCAGTGCGGTTGCCGCCAGCACCTTTTGCACCTTGCTGGCGAAGTTTTCCAGCACGACGATGGCGCAGGCGCCGCAATCCTTCAACTGGTGTTCCAGCTCGCGCTCGGTGTAGAGCGGGTTGACGTTGACCACGATCAGGCCGGCCCGCAGCGCGCCGAAGATGGCGACCGGATACTGCAGTAAGTTGGGCATCATCAGCGCGATGCGCGCGCCCTTCTCCATGCCGGGCAGTGACTGCAGGAAGGCGGCAAAGGCGCGCGACAGCCGCTCCAGGTCGGCGTACGTCAGGGTGTGCCCCATGTTCGTAAAGGCCGGTAAGTCCGCGTATTGACGGCAAGCCGTCTCGAACATCTGGTTGACGCAGCAGCAATCCGCCAGCTCAATCTCGGCCGGGACACCCGGCGGGTAATCGGTCAACCAAGGTCTGCTTGTCTCCATCTCATTTCCCCTAGAGGCTTTTTGAAGACATCCTACCGCGCGCAATGATTAAAGCAAGCGATTGATTTATTCATTTACCAAAACCTTACCGGATATTGATTTTGGTCTAATGCGGCTTGCCGGTTGCACTGTGCATGCGCGCGGCGGACCGAGCGTTCGCTCCCTGCTCATTTCCGGCGATAACCAAGCGGCTTTGCGCTTGCACAAGGAAAAAATTGCGGCGCTATATGCAGATCAAGCGGAAAGAAAATAGCGATCGCCACTGCGGACCGCGCCATGCATTTGCACTTACGATGCTGGCTGCCGACCCTGCCGCTGCTGCCCGCAGCAGGGCATCGCCAGCACGGCCGGCATGTCATCGCAATCACAAACGCCGCTGTATCCACAAACCTTCGGCATAGGCGATATCGCGTTGTCCCTCCGGATGATGGTGTCGTACCGGTGCGGTGACGCTGGCTGTCGCCTCCGCCATTGATGGAGGAGTATGACTTGAAGATCCAGTCTCTTTTTCACACCGTTGTTGCCACCCTCTTTTGCGGCCTTGCCATGGCCGCGCTGGCCCAGGAAGATCCGCCGGAGCAAAGCCCGTTTGCTGCCGCGCCCTTCCTCGACCCGCAACCGCTGCAGGAGCTGATCGCGCTCGATGACGGCGAATTCCTGCGCCGCCTGTTCGATGCCCGGCAAGGCAGCCGGCTCGTCGACCGCCTGTTTCCGGCCGATCCGGCGATCTTCCCCATGTCGCACGGCTTTGCCGGCGCCCGGGATGCCTGCCTGCGCCTGCGCACGCCACAGGCTTGCCGGCTCTATCTGCATGACCTGGTCATGATCAACGAGGACAAGCTGCAGCAAAACCGCGTGCTGTCCAATCCATTCGCGCCCGCCCGCTAAGGAGAACGCATGAAACGCATCCTCGTGATCTTCGCTGCCGTGCTGGGACTGTTTGCCTGGCACGCTCCGCTGCTGGCCCAGACGGTTTCGCCATATGGTCAGTCGGCGTACCTGTACACGCTGACGTTTGCCGAAGAGTTCGGCAACGGCCTCAATCCCGGCATCTGGAATAACCATATCTGGTACGAGAGCGCCAACCCGACCGTCAACTATGCGGTGGAAAACGGCGTGCTGAAAATCTGGCCGCAACGCGACGCCAGCGGCAATTTCTTCAACAGGACGATCGACACCGACGGCCACTTTTACCAGACCTACGGCTTCTTTGAAATCGAGGCCAAGCTCCCGGTGGGAAAAGGCGTCTGGCCCGCCTTCTGGATCTTCAACCATATCGGCACGCGCCGGCCGGAAATCGACATCATGGAAGCCTATCCCGGCGGCGGCCCGGCAAGCGGCTGGTCGGATGCCAACCTGCATCCGACCGCCTACGGCGTGACGGTATGGAAGGATGCCACCGCGCTGGCCGGCTCCAAAATGATCCAGACCACCGACCTGTCCGCCGGCTTCCATAAATACGGGCTGAAATGGGAAAGCAGCCGGATGACGTTCTATTTCGACGGCAAGCCCGCCTACGTGCTCAACGTGCGCATGCGCGATCCGATGTACATCCTGCTCAGCCTGTGGTTCGGCAGCGCCAGCGGCACGCCCGACAGCACCACGCCGACCGGCAGCGGCAACGCCTTCGAGATCAGCTATGTGCGAGCGTGGAAGTTCAGGTTTTAACTAGCATCAGCGCTTGCAATGGCCTGCGCCGGCTGCGGCCGGCGCGCCACGGTCCTGCAGGTGATTGCCGGGCTTACGCCGTGGCCGGCACTGGATACTGCAGCGATTTGTACTGCAGGAATTCCTCGATGCCGTACCGGCCCAGCTCGCGCCCGTTTCCGGATTGCTTGCAGCCGCCGAACGGCGCCATGATGTTGAAGTGTCCGCCGTTGATGTCGACCTGCCCGGTGCGCATGCGCAGCGCAACCCGCCGCGCGTGCGCCACGTCGCGCGACCAGACGCCGCCGGACAGCCCATAGGCCGATTCGTTGGCGATGCGGATGGCATCCTGCTCGTCGCGGTAGGAAAGAATCGCCAGCACCGGGCCGAACACCTCCTCCTGCTCGATCAGCATGCCCTGCTGCACGCCGCCGAAGACGGTCGGCTGCACGAAATAGCCTTGCTCCAGCCCGGGCGGCGGATGGGGGCCGCCGGCCAGCAGCGCGGCGCCTTCCTCGATGCCGGCGCGGATGAAGTGGCGCACGCGTTCGCGCTGGCGCTCCGACACCAGCGGCCCGAGCTCGGTGCGCTCGTCGAACGGATCGCCCACCCGCATTTCATTGGCGAGGTGCGCGGCCATCGCCGCGACTTGCTCGTAGCGCGTCTCCGGCACCAGCATGCGGGTATGCGCCGAACACGTCTGGCCGGCATTGAGGAAGCAGGCGCGCATCGCGCCCGGCACGGCCTGCACGTAATCGGCATCGTCGAGCAGGATCGCGGCCGACTTGCCACCCAGCTCGAGCGTGACGCGCTTGAACGTCTGCGCCGCCAGCATGGCCACGCGCTTGCCGGTCCGGGTCGAGCCGGTAAACGAAATCATGTCGACCTGCGGATGGCAGGCCAGCGCCTCTCCCACTGTCTCGCCGGTGCCGCTGACCAGGTTGAATACGCCGGCAGGAAAGCCGAGTTCGTCGATGATGTCGGCGAACAGGAATGCATTGAGCGGCGCCACCTCGGAGGGCTTCAAGACCACGGTGCAGCCGGCGGCAAGCGCGGGGGCGAGCTTGGCGGCGATCTGGTGCAGCGGGTAATTCCACGGCGTGATGCAGGCCACCACGCCGGCCGGCTCGCGCAGCACCTCCGAATTGCCGACCTGCTCGGCAAAGTGGAAGTCGCGCAGCAGATCGGCATGGATGCCGAATGTGGCAGCCGGCAAGCTAGCCTGCACCTGGCGCGAAAACCGCAGCGGCGAACCGACTTCCTGCGAAATCAGTGCGGCGATCTGTTCGCTGCGCTCGCGCAGCGCGCCATGGATTTTGCGCAGCCAGTCGGCCCGCTCGGCAGGCGGCGTCGCTGACCAGCTGTCGAGCGCATCGCGCGCGGCATAAGCGGCGTCGCCCGCATCCTGTTCATTGCCGAGACAGATGCGACCGATGACTTGTTCGGTCGCGCTATGGGTGACATCGGCACTCATCTTGCCATGCGGCTTGACCCATTTCCCGCCGATGTACAGGTGCTGGTGAATTTTCATTGTTTCCTCGCGAAAGAAATGCGGCGTCGGAAAAATGAAGCGGGCGCCTCTACGGCCGTGGTGACCGTGGCATTATGGTACCCAGTGTGTGCGGGGGAGGTTAGGCGAAGGTGCGTTTATTTGTGCTCGCACAAACGTCGTGGCGTTGCTCAGGCCATGCATGCCTGGCGACAGGAGCGGCCGCCGCGTTCCATCAAGCATCCTCGATGCTGCAGAAAAAATCATGCCGCGCCGGCATTTGCCTGCGCGGACAGCTTCCCGCTATGCCGCCACCATCACCGCGCAATGCACCTTTTCCACCAGCACGGCATCCATCGCGCCGCGCCACCAGCGCATCGCAAAGCTCTTGTGGCGGGAGTGGCCGACAATCACCAGCTCGATGCCGAGTTTTTGGACCATGCCGGCGATGATATTGGCCGGCTCGCCCACCTCCAGATGAGGAATCACCTTGAGGCCGGC
Source organism: Noviherbaspirillum autotrophicum (assembly GCF_000818395.1). Lineage (GTDB taxonomy): Bacteria > Pseudomonadota > Gammaproteobacteria > Burkholderiales > Burkholderiaceae_D > Noviherbaspirillum > Noviherbaspirillum autotrophicum. The sequence goes on from NZ_JWJG01000028.1 coordinate 4,965,127, forward strand.
GTCGGCCAGCATCAGGCGCCCCGATTCGAGCACCTGCTTCATGGTGCGCTGCTCGGCCTCTTCTTCCTCGATGGTGGGGACGGCGGCGGCGAATTCCGCCGCGATCACGATCGGCATCGGCGTGACCACTGCCAGCAAATGAATCTCGGTCGCGGGGCCGGGTTCCAGCCGTATGCATTCCTGCAGTGCGCCGCGGCTCTCTGGCGTGCCATTGTAGGCGACAAGGATCTTGCGGTACATGCGTCCCTCCTTGATCAAAACGGAGCAGCGGTTACGCTGCCGCCCGAAATTCCATCATACATCGCGCGCTGCCGTGCCGATTCATTTTTCTCAATGCGCAATGGGCCTGTTTCATTGTAGACGCGGCGCTCTTGCAGTTTGATAAGATGTCGCAAAAAAAGTAACTGCCGGCCCCGTCACCATCTCCCAGTAGCCGGCCCGCCGTTACTTACGCATAATGAGCATTGTTCGCCGGAGTACAGTTGCCGGCCTTGGAATAGGGTTTTCGTTCATGTTGAAAGTGGTCGTCATCGACGGCAATGCAATCTCGCGCAATCTGCTGACTTCGGTGCTGCTGAATGGTGGCTTTGACGTGGTCGGCGATTCCAATCCCTCGCCGGCCGGTATTGCCGGCATGATCAAGCTGAAGCCGCAAATCGTGTGCATCGACATCGGAGCGGCCGACGACGAGGGCCTGGCGCGCATCGATACCCTGCGCCACGCGCTGCCGAAAACGCTGCTGTTCCTGGTCTCCGGCCAATTCGACCCGCTTACCGTGCAAACGGCGGCCGGACGCGGCGTGCACGGCTTCATCGTCAAGCCGTTCAAGCCCGAAACGGTGCTCAAGACCATCCGCAACGCCGTCATCAAGCTGGCCAGGCAGCACCGGCAAGCCGCCGCCCAGGACGGCGCGGCGCCGGATGACGCGGCATCGGTGTCGGACGACTCCTGACTTCAGTGCGCCGCGACAGCCTTGCGCACTTCCATCTCGATATATTGACGCGCGATTTCTGAGGCGGGCATCGGGCGCCCCAGCAGGAAGCCCTGTGCGATGTCGCAGCCGGCGCGGCGCAGGAATTCCGCCTGCTCGCTGTTTTCCACCCCTTCGGCCACCACCTGCAATCCCATCTTGTGCGCGATCGCAATGATCGCTTCCGTGATCGCGACGTCGTCGGCATCCTGCGGAATGCCGGTGACGAAGCTGCGGTCGATTTTGAGGCTGTCGAGCGGATACTGCTTCAGGCTCGCCAGCGAAGAATAGCCGGTGCCGAAGTCGTCGATCGACAGCGCCACGCCCATGTCGCGGATACGCCCCAGCAGCGTGATCGATTCCTGCGGGTTGTGCATGATGGTGCTCTCGGTGATCTCAAACTCCAGCATGCGCGGTGGCAATCCGCTTTGGTCGAGCGCACCGCGTATGGTGTCGAGCAAGTCGCCGGATGAAAACTGGCGCGCCGACAGATTGACCGCGATATGGCCGAAATCCCAGCCGGCATCGAGCCAGGCACGGCCCTGGCGGCAGGCTTCGCGCATCACCCAAGCGCCGATCGGCACGATCAAGCCGTTCTGCTCGGCCAGCGTGATGAAGGTGGCCGGCAGCACCAGGCCCAGCTCCGGATGGCGCCAGCGGATCAGCGCTTCCACGCCGGCCAGCTTGCCGGTGGCGGTCGCCACCTGTGGCTGGTAGTGCAGCTCGAACTCGCCGCGCTCCAGCGCGCGGCGCAGGCTGTTTTCCAGCAGCATCTGCTCGAAGGTTTCGGCATTCATGTCGCTGGTAAAGAACTGGAAGTTGTTCTTGCCGCGCTCCTTGGCGCGGTACATCGCCACGTCCGCGTTCTTCAGCAGCGTGTTGGCGTCGGTGCCGTCGGCCGGGTAGCAGGCGATGCCGATGCTGGCGGTGACGAACATTTCCTGGCCGTCGATGACGAACGGCTGCGACATGCTGGTGATCAGGCGTTCGGCCAGGCGTGCCGCCGCGCCCGAGGAGGGCGGGTCTTCCAGCAGCACGGTGAATTCGTCGCCGCCCAGGCGCGCGGCGATATTGCTGTGCCTGAGCTCATGGCGCATGCGTTCGGACGCTGCCACCAGCAGCTGGTCGCCGGCCACATGCCCGAGCGTGTCGTTGACAGTCTTGAAGCGGTCGAGATCGATGAACAGCAGCGCCAGCTGCCGGCTGGCGACGGCGGCGCGTTCGATTTCGGCGGCAAAGCGCACCATCAGGCCGCTGCGGTTCAGCATGCCAGTCAGGCTGTCGTGGCTGGCCAGGTACTGCAGGCGGCTCTCGGCTTCCTTGCGCGCGGTATTGTCAGTAAAGACGCCGACGTAATTGGTGATGTTGCGGTCGGCATCGCGCACCGTCGATATCGACAGCCAGGCCGGATACCATTCGCCGCTCTTGCGACGGTCGCGCATTTCACCCTGCCAGTGGCCGTCGCGCGCCAGGTGCGACAGCATGTCGCGGTTGACCTTGGCCTTGGCGCCTTCGCCGGTCATCATGCGCGACAGTTTGCCCCGGGCTTCCTCGGCGGTATAGCCGGTGATGCGGGTGAAGGCCGGATTGACCGCCTCGATGCGGCACTCGGCATCGGTCATCACGATGCCTTCGCTGGCCGACTCGAAAACCCGGTTGGCCAGACGCGACTGGTGCTCGAAGTCGACTTGCTGGCTGACGTCAAGCGCCACCCCCATGATCGCCGGACGGCCTTCGTACTCGCACAGGCTGCCGTGCACGTCGACCCAGCGGATGCCGCCGTCGCGGCGAAGCGCGCGGTACGTGTAGCGCACGCTGCTGATTTCGCCGGACAGGCGGCGGCGATGGTTTTCCTGCAGCAGGCGGGTGTCGTCCGGGTGGGTCAGATCGGCGACTGGCACGCCAATCAATTGTTCCGGGCTGTCGTAAGCCAGCAAGTCGGCGGTTTTGGTATTGGCATAGGCAATCTTGCCATCCTGCACCACATACAGCCCCACCAGCGACTGCTCGACGAAAGTACGGAATTTATGTTCGGATTCGCGCAATGCCTGATCGGCCTGGATCAGCGGCGTCGCCGCCGCCAGCCAGGCCAGGCAGCCAAGTCCGAGCGCCAGCAGCAGCACCAGCCAATACGGCAGCGGCAGCGCGGAAGCAGCCAGAATGGCAACAGCGACCGCCCCGCCCAGCGCCGGACTGGACCAATGGCGCGGCAAGTGAGTCTGCTGCAGAAGTCGGGACAACCAGTTCATGATATTTTAATTTTGCGTCCGGCCAGTACGCCCGGAACGTCTCCCCATCCCGCTGGATATTCTCCATAGTAGCGGCCTAGTTGGAGCCAAGCAACTAAATTGCAGGGATTTACATTACCTTGCAGATCTCCAATAGGCGCTCCGGTTTGTGCAGTGAAGATTTGTTGTTTTAATCTCAATAAAATCCCCATAAATTCGCGCATTACAATTTATTTAATTTACAAATTTACAATATTTGCGTAAGCTTGCCTGTTGTCATTGTTGCTAATTAAATAACACCGTAGCGATAAAATGCATCATGGATGAGACATCAACAATCCACTTCGAGGTGCCGGACCACATGGTGGCCGACGTTGGTCTGGATTTTGGCACTGCCGGGTGTGACAGTCCCTGGCTCCAGACGTATGGCAAGCGCCGCAAGCTGGTTTTAGACGAGGTCAAAGACATTCTGCGCCAAGAGCCAGTCCTCTTTGCGCACTTAATGAACGGCACCTCACCGTTCGGCAATGATTTCCCGCTGGCGTCTGGCTGGAGTCAGGATGGAGATCGACTGGCACGGCACATCATGCATGGTCTTAACGCACTGCAGGAGGACGAAAACGGCCTTACTCTGGTTATCGCGTGTGCCGGGGCGTACCAGCAAGGCAACATGGACCACTTGATGATCTGGAACATTTCGGTTGCTGGCCGCGTCGCCAGGCTACAGACTGGCAACCAGGAAAACATTGGCGGCAAGCACTATCCAACCAGGCTGGTGGATACTGTCGCGCTTTGGCAACAGTATGATCCAAGCGGCGCAAAAAACAGCAATGCGCCCGGCGTGCCAGTCGATACCTTTGTGAAAACGCCGGTCGGCATATCGGTGGCACATCATGGGCTATTCATCAACCTGTTCCCGTCCTCCGCGTCGCAGGATTTCGAGGCCGCGCTCGACCGCTTGAGCCGGGAAGAGGCGGGGCATCGCTTTGGTTTCTTCGACGGGCAGAAGAGCTGCTTTACCACGGCGCGCGACTTGCTCGGCGCCATTCGCACCAAGGGGCCGCACGGTACAGACGTCGACTGGGGCGCGCGGCAGCCGCAACCGGTAGTGCCCGAGATCTTCAACAAGTTGAGCCTGCTGACCAATTACGATCGCCCGATCGGCATCGAAACGATGTGCGGCAAGGCATGGGACCTGCACGACAAGGAAACGCGCCGCAAGGTCAGCCGCGACAAGACTATGTTCGCGGCGCTCTCCGCCCGGCTGGGCAGCTGGATCAGCAAGAAGCCCGGCGCCTACCGGATCCACATCCGTCCCGCCTTGCCCCCTCTGTTGTAACACGTCCGCCTGCCGTCATTCCTCCGCTGGCAAGGCGCAGTCATTCACGGCAACGCTGACAAGTGCTGCGAATGACTGCGCCTGGAATGCATCGCCAGGCCTCCATTATTGTCACTCCATTAAGTCTCCAGCCAGAATTATTCGCAAAACAGAAATAATGTATTGCCACTTTTGCGGTTTTTCTGGGCTCGTGTGATCGGTAGACTGTGCTTCATCGATGAGCACACAAGCAGTGCGACTCACGACGGCAGGACCCGACGGGCAGTTTGCCTGGACCGCCGAGCCCGGAGTCACCCACCTGAATAATGGAGAATGAAAATGAATGCGAAACAACTGATGATTGCTGCCGCCGTCTTTGCCGCTGCCGGTTCCGCTATGGCCGACCAGACTTTCCCGTATGTCGAGTTCAGCAACGTTCCTTCTGCCAAGACTCGTGCGGAAGTGGCCGCTGACGTCGCCAAGCCGGCTGTTGCGCAAACTGAATACGTCGAATTCAACAAAGTACCGCGCGGAAAGACCCGTGCCGAAGTGCGCGCCGAATTGCAGCAAGCCTATGCGAGCGGCGAACTGGCTGCCACCCGCAACACTGAATTCGTGGAATTCACCAACGTAGCATCGACCAAGACCCGCGAAGAAGTGCGCAATGAAGCGATCCAGGCTGCGAAGGCCAAGAACGTGCGTTCCGGCAGCTAATACAACATCTGCCCGATAGTTTTTCAGGCGGTGGCCGCGAGGTCGCCGTCCTTTTTACAGCGTCTCCTCCACTCCCTCCAAGAGTTGGATTTTGCCCGCAACCATAAGGTTGGCGGGCTTTTTTGTTGTTAACGTCCCCTGTGCTGCAACTAGCGCGCTGCGCTGCACAACAGATTCTCTATTGCATTCGATTCGTGCAGGGCACAAAACCGGAAATGATGTGTCTCATTCAAGTGGTCTGCCTGCGTGCCGTGCACGCTACCCTTGAAAACGAGTTCCTCTCGGGGGCTCGCACACTGCATGAAAATTGCTCAAGTTTCCCCCCTTTTCGAAAGTGTGCCACCGAAACACTATGGAGGCACCGAGCGCGTCATTTCCTACCTTACCGAAGAACTGGTTCACCAAGGGCATGAGGTCACCCTCTTTGCTTCCGGCGACTCGACAACCGAGGCACGCCTGATCGCGCCCTGTGCCCAGAGCCTGCGTCCCGAGATGCTGCGCTACCCTTGGCTGGCGTATCACACGATCCAGATGGACATGGTGGCTGAAATGGCGTCGGAATTCGACGTGCTCCACTTTCATACTGATTACCTGCACTTTCCGATAGCAAAGAGGCTGGGCACCGCGCATGTCACGACCTTGCACGGGCGCCTGGATTTGCCGGAACTGGAGCCGCTGTACAAGCGCTTCCCGCATATACCGGTGGTGTCCATTTCCAATAGCCAGCGCGCGCCGCTGCCTTGGGGCGACTGGCATGCGACGGTGTATCACGGCTTGCCCGACAACTTGTATTCCTTCGTGCCGGAAGCCGGCAACTATTTTGTGTTCATCGGTCGCATTTCGCCGGAAAAGCGGCTCGACCGCGCCATCGATATTGCCCTGCAATGCGACATGCCGCTGTATATCGGCGCCAAGATCGACAAGGCCGACGAAGCGTATTTCGAGGAACAGATCAAGCCGCTGCTGCGCCATCCGAAGTTGCAATTCCTCGGTGAAATCGGCGAGCGCGAAAAGCGCGAATTGCTCGGCCATGCGACCGCGCTGCTGTTCCCCATCGACTGGCCCGAACCATTCGGGCTGGTCATGATCGAAGCCTTTTCATGCGGAACGCCGGTGATCGCGTACCCGCATGGCTCCGTTCCCGAAATCATGGAGGACGGCGTCACCGGCTATACCGTCACCAGCCAGGAAGAGGCCGTGCGAGCGGCCCGCAACATCCATTTGATCGACAGGAAGGGCTGCCGCGAGGCATTCGAACGCCGATTCACTGCAACCCATATGGCGGAAAACTATCTACGCGTCTATCAGCAACTGCTGTCCGGATGAGTGGGATGCGCCCTTTCCTTGCCGGACATTAAGACGGAGAAAGCCATGGTTGAAAAAAAAATCCAATTCGGCGAGCAATGGTACATCCTCGCCACCTCATCGCCCGCCGACGAACGCCGGCGCGTGCTCAAGCATAACGATATCTTCGCCCTGTTCGACCGCTTCGGCGACATCCAGTCGATCGGCATGGGCGAAGAAGGCATTTATCACGGCGATACCTGCTTTCTTTCGCACCTCGAATTACTGGTCGAAGGTTTCCGGCCAATGTACCTCAATTCGACCGTAAAGGATGACAACGGTCTGTTCATCATCGAGCTGATGAACCCCGATCTCTACCCGGAAGGCAAGAAACATATTCCCAAGGGCGTGCTGCACATCTTCCGCGCCAAGCTGTTGTGGAATAACGCCTGCTACGAACACGTGCGCGTGGTGAACTTCGGGCTGGACCCGGTGGAAGCGACACTGTCGCTGGAAGTCGGCGCCGACTACAAGGATATCTTCGAGGTGCGCGGCTTCGACCGTTCCGACCGCGGCGAGTACATGCAGCCGCGCGTGTCCGAACGCGAGCTGGTGCTCGGCTACAAGGGTCTGGACGACCTGATCCGCAAGACCCGCATTACCTTCGATCCATCACCGGTCAAGCTCAACGACCGCCGCGCCGACTTCGAGGTGCTGCTGCCGCCCAAGGGCGAAGCCCACTTCTATGCGACGATTGCCTGCGAGCGCGACGAAGAGCCGGCGGCGCGGGTGACGGACTACTTTACGGCGTTCAATAACTTCACGCAGGAGACCAGCGCGCGCGTGGAGCAATCCTGCACGGTGGTGAGTACCGATCCGCTGTTCAACCGCTGGCTCGACCGTTCCACCGCCGACCTACTGATGCTGACCACGGCCATGCCGGACGGCGGCTATCCGTATGCCGGCCTGCCATGGTATTCCACCACCTTCGGGCGCGACGGCATCCTGACCGCGCGCGAATACCTGTGGGTCGACCCTGGCATGGCGCGCGGCGTGCTGTCGTTTCTGGCCGCGACCCAAGCCACCGAATTCGATGCCGAACGCGACGCCGAGCCCGGCAAGATCCTGCACGAGGCGCGCCAGGGGGAGCTGGCCAACCTGAAGGAAATCCCGTTCGGGCGCTACTACGGCACGGTCGACGCCACGCCGCTCTTCGTCGGCCTGGCCGGCGCCTACTACGAGCGTACCGGCGACCTCGCCTTCATCCGCACCATCTGGCCCAACATCCGCAACGCACTGCACTGGATCGACAAGTACGGCGACCGCGACGGCGACGGCTTCGTCGAATATGCACGCTACACCGAGCAGGGCCTGGCGCAGCAGGGCTGGAAGGATTCCTACGACTCGGTATTCCACAGTGACGGCCGGCTGGCCGATGCCCCCATTGCCCTGGTCGAGGTGCAGGCCTATGTATACGAAGCCAAGCTGCGCGCATCCGAACTGGCGCACTTACTGGGTGAGGGGGGATTGGCGCTGGAGCTGGAGGAAAGCGCGCGCCAGCTCAAGGAGCGCTTCAACCAGGTCTTCTGGTGCGAAGAGATCGGCACCTACGCGCTGGCGCTGGACGGCGCCAAGCAGCAGTGCAAGGTGGCGTCTTCCAATGCCGGCCATGCGCTGTGGACCGGCATCGCCACGCCCGACTATGCCTTGCGCGTGGCGGACCAGTTGTTAAGCGATGACTTCTTCTGCGGCTGGGGCATCCGCACCATTCCGATCAACGCAGCACGCTACAACCCGATGGCTTACCACAACGGGTCGGTGTGGCCGCACGACAACGCGATCATCGCCGAGGGCATGGCGCGCTACGGCTTTACCGACAAGGCGATGACTGTGTTTTCGGCGCTGCGCGAAGCCAGCCTGTACATGGACCAGACGCGCATGCCGGAACTGTTCTGCGGTTTCGAGAAACGCCCCGACGAAGGCCCGACGCTGTATCCAGTGGCGTGCTCGCCGCAGGCGTGGGCCGCGGCTTGCGTGTTTTCGCTGCTGCAGGCATGCCTCGGGCTGAGCTTCAACCCGAGGCAATCGGAAATCCGCTTCCGCCATCCGCAGCTGCCGTCGTTCCTGGAATCGGTGGAAATCCGCAACCTGCAGATCAACGGCGCCACCGTCGACTTGCTGCTGGAGCGCTACCCGAACAACGTCGGCGTCAACGTGCTGCGCAAGGATGGCAACGCGGAGGTGGTAGCTGTCGCTTGAGCGGTCCTAGAACTGCTCCCATTCATCCCCGGCCGTTGCGAGTACTTTCGTGGCTGCCCTTGGTTTGGGCAAGGCGGTTTTCAGCGGCGGCCGGACGGTCGCAAGCGCGGTGCTGCCTCTGTCGGATGGCAGCGCCGCCATGGCCGGCTCGCTGCCGACCTTGAACACGCTGACGGCCTGCGCCAGCATGCCGGATTGTTCACGCAGTAATTCCGCAGTCGCCGCAGCTTCTTCCACCAGCGCCGCGTTTTGCTGCGTGACCTGATCCATCTGCCCGATCGCCAGGTTGATTTGCTCGATGCCGGATGTCTGCTCCAGGCTGGCCGCCGAAATCTCGCTCATGATGTCGGCCACGCGCTGCACGCTGGTGACGACTTCGTGCATGGTTGCGCCGGCCTGGTCGACCAGCTTGCTGCCGGTGTCGACCTTGCCGGCCGAATCGTCGATCAGCGCCTTGATTTCCTTGGCCGCTGCCGCCGAGCGCTGCGCCAGCGTGCGCACTTCGGTCGCCACGACTGCAAAGCCGCGGCCCTGTTCGCCGGCGCGCGCGGCTTCCACCGCCGCGTTGAGCGCCAGGATATTGGTCTGGAAGGCGATGCCGTCGATGACGCCGATGATGTCGACGATCTTGCGCGACGAGGCATTGATCGCGCCCATGGTATCGACCACCTGGGCCACCACGCTGCCGCCCTTGACTGCGATTTCAGCCGCGGATTGCACCAGGCTGTTGGCTTGCTGCGCATTGTCGGCATTTTGCTTGACGGTCGCGGTCAGCTCCTCCATCGAGCTTGCGGTTTCTTCCAGGTTCGATGCCTGCTGCTCGGTGCGGGAGGACAGGTTCTGGTTGCCCTCGGCGATCTGGCCGGTGGCAAGCCCGATGGCCGTGCTGCCCTCGCGCACATGGAGGACCGTCTCGGCCAGGCTTTTCTGCATCTTGCCAAGGCCCTGCATCAGCTGCCCCATTTCATCCTGCGAGGTCGCGCGAATCGGCGTGGTCAGGTCGCCGGCGGCAATCGCGTCGAAATGGCCGAGCATGGCGCGCAGCGGGCCGGTGATGGCGCGCACCAGCAAGACAGCGGAGACGGCGACAATCAGCAATCCCAGCAGCAGGCCGGCCACGGCCGCGATGCGGATGATGCCGAACATCGACTGGCTGTCGCGGTAGCCTTGCGCCGCCACCTTCATTTGCAGCGCGGCTAGCTCGTCGGCGCGGCTGCTGAATGCGGCAAACAGCGGCTGCACCTTCTCGGCCATCACGCGCTCGGCGTCGATGCGCTGGCCGGCGCCGATGGCGGCGATCAGCGCCTGCGCGCCGTCACGCAAATACTGCGCGCGCTTGGCCGTCACCTCCTCGGACAGCTTTTTTTCTTCGCTGTCGCTGGGAAGCGCGGCATACCGTTGCCATTCCTGCTCCGCTTGCGCGTGGAAGTCCTCGGCGCGCTTGACCATGCCCTTGACGTCATCGGTGTCCATGCTCATGACCGCCTGGTCGAGCGTGGTTCTTGCCTGCAGCATGCGGTTTTGCACATTGCCGATGGCCATGGCTGCAGCCATCTGGTTGGAATACACTTCTTTCAATACGGTGTTGGTTCGCTGCAACCCGGCGATGCCCATAACGCCGCCAATAAACAGCATGATCCCCATCAGCGCCATGGTGCCGACGAGTCGGGCCTTGATTGACAAGCCTTTCATTATTTCTTTCCGTAATACGTCAGACGGGAGCGCGGCTCCCGGTCAGGTTGAACCGATGCAGAATGACAGCCTTGAGGAGTCAAGCGAGGAGAGAAGCTGGGAGAAGAGCGCATGTACTCGCTGGGAATACACGGTTGCCTAATTTGCATTGTGAATACCACTTAACAGACAGGCGGATTGTACCCCCGAATATTTCCATGCGGCAACCAATCATCGCTGCAAGTGCAACAGGAGAAAGTATCCTTATCCGGCGTCAAGCTCCTTGTAGTGCCGGAAAATGCCATCGTTGTTGAACGGCTCGCGCCGCTTCGACGCCAGATATGCCTTGATGTGCTTGCGCGCCGCCACCCGGTCGTGCAGCGCCGCCAAGCGCGGATAATCCGATGTGAACCGCTTCATGGTGCGTGGAAACGCATAGCGCAGGCCAGCGATCACCTGGAACATCGACAGGTCCGCATAAGTCAGCGCATCTCCGGCCAGCCAGCGATCGCCATGCGGATTGCGCTCGAGCACGGCCTCGAAATATCCCAGGAAGCGCGGCAGGCGCATCCCCGTAAAATCAGCGGCGCGCCGCAGCGCTTCGTCTTTCTGTTCCTCGTAATACAGGCTGGCTGCGATCGGATGATGCGTGTCATGCACCTCCGACACCAGATCGGCGATGGTCAGCTGCAGCTGGTGCACCCACAGGCGTGCCGCTTCCTCCTGCGGCGCTAGTCCGTGCCTGGATCCGAGAAACAGCAGGATGTTGGCAGTCTGGCCGATCACTTGATCGCCGGCTTTCAAGAAGGGCGGCGCAAACGGCGGGCAAGCAAGGTCCGAGTTTTCCAGCAACGCCATCATTGCCGGCATGCCCATACCGTGATGTTCCGGCTGATGGGCGACATCGATATACTCGGCGCCCGCCTCTTCCAGGGCCAGCCGGATGAATTCGCCGCGGCCTTGTATGCCCGGCCAGTAATAAAGCTCGTAACGCATGCTGCCCTGCTCCCGACGGTTAGCGAGTTCTCAGTTTGGCAGGGCCAAAACGGAACGCAAGGCGGATGCGCCGTCCTTGTGAAATCGCGCAGGCCATACTGTTGCAACACCCTCAAGCATTCTCCTGTGCATGGCATATGCCGTAATGCAATAATCCATTCTGGAGGCAAGTTTGCCCGGATCTCTCGCATGAATGGGTAATCATAATGACAAGACGCTTTTGGGCGGCGTTGGTGCTGTGCGCCGGGAGGGTATCGTGAGCCCCGTGCGCGCAACCGAACCGACGGCGGTAGACGAAGCGCTGCGCGCCAGCGAAGAGAAATACCGTGAAATCCTCGAAACCATCGAGGATGTGTATTACGAAGTCGATTTGAGAGGCAAATTCGTGCTGTACAACAGCGCGTTTTGCCGCATGCTCGGCTATACGGCCGATGAACTGAGGGAACGCAGCAACCGTGATCTGCAAACCCCGGACATGGCGGCGCACACCTATCGGATCTTCAATGAAGTCTATCGCACCGGAATTCCGGCCAAGCGGTGCGACTGGGAATTGATACGCAAGGACGGCAATCCACTGATCGTCGAAAGTTCGGTGCAGCTCGTGCGTAACCGCAATGGTGACGCGACCGGATTTCGCGGCATGATGCGCGACGTGACTGCGCTGCGGAAAACGGAGCAGGCGCTGCGCGAAAGCGAAGCGAAATACCGCAGCATCATCGAGACCGTCGAAGACCCGTATTACGAAGTCGACCTGCACGGCGTGCTGGTGCTGGTCAACTCCGCGTTCTGCCGCATGCTCGGTTACACCGAAAGTGAACTGATCGGCCACAACTACCGCGACTTCCAGGGGCCGGAAGTGGCCACGCGCGTGTACACGGCCTTCAACCAGGCGTTCCGCGCCGGGATGCCGGCCAACAGTCTCGACTGGGAAATGCTGCGCAAGGATGGCTCAACCGTTACCGGCGAAGGCTCGGTGCAACTGGTGCGCGACCTCAACGGCGAAGTCACCGGATTTCGCGGCATCCTGCGCGACGTCACCGAGCGGCGCAAGATGGAACAAGCCTTGCGCGAGAGCGAGGCGCGCTTCCGGGCGCTGACCAACCTGTCGTCCGACTGGTACTGGGAACAGGATGCGGAGTTCCGGTACACGCGCATGGACAGCCGCAACGAGAAGACCGACTCGGCGCAGCACGCGCTGCTCGGCAAGCGGCCGTGGGATGCCGGGCTGCAGCTCGACGGCTACGGCGGCTGGGAGGCGCATCGCGCACTGCTGGAAGCGCATGCGCCATTCCGCGACGTGGTCATGCACCGCCGTCTCGACGACGGCAGGCCGCACTACATCAGTGTCAGCGGCGAGGCGGTGTTCGATGCCGAGGGACGCTTCGCCGGCTACCGCGGCGTATCGCGCGAAATCACCGACCAGAAGATCGCAGAAGAACGCATCCAGCACCTGGCCACGCACGACGCGCTGACCGGGCTGCCCAACCGCGCCATGTTCAGCCACCTGCTCGGCCTGGCGATCCCGGCGGCGCAGCGCTACCAGCGCAGCTTCGCGGTGCTGTTCATCGACCTCGACCGCTTCAAGTTCATCAACGACACGCTCGGCCACGAAGCCGGCGACAAGCTGCTCATGGAAGTGTCGGCACGCCTGCGCGAAACGCTGCGCGCCGACGACGTCGTGGCGCGGCTGGGCGGCGACGAATTCGTGGTGCTGCTACGCGAAATCGGCGACATCGAGCAGATCGCATCGGTGGCGCGCAAGCTGCTGTCGGCCGCCATCAAGCCGGTCGAGCTGCTCGGGCGCGAGTGCCGGGTGACGGCCAGCATCGGCATCGCCATGTATCCGCAGGACGGCGAGGACGAACAGGCGCTGATGAAAAATGCCGACATCGCCATGTACTTCGCCAAGGAAGAAGGCAAGAACAATTTCCAGTTCTACTCGAAAGACATCAAGTCGCAGTCGCTCGAGCGCCTGCTGCTGGAAAACCATCTGCGGCGCGCCATCGACCGCGGCGAATTGTCACTGCATTATCAGGGCAAGCGCGACCTGGTCAGCGGCGCCATTACCGGCGTCGAGGCGCTGCTGCGCTGGAACAACCCGGAGCTGGGCGCAGTGTCGCCGGCGCAGTTCATCCCGGTAGCCGAAGAAACCGGCATGATCGTCCCGATCGGCAAATGGGTGCTGGAACAGGCTTGCCGGCAAAACATGGCGTGGCAGCGCGGCGGCTTGCCGCCGATTTGCATGGCGGTGAACTTGTCGCCGCGCCAGTTCGCCGACGAACAGCTGCTGCCGGACATTGCCGCCATCCTCGAAGAGACGGGCATGCCGGCGCACCTGCTGGAGCTGGAAATCACCGAAAGCATGGTCATCCACCATCCCGGCACGGCGCTCAAGCTGCTGCAGGCGATCAAGCAAATGGGCGTGCGCCTGGCGATCGACGACTTCGGTACCGGCTACTCGTCGCTCGGCCAGCTGAAGAACTTCCCGATCGACACGCTCAAGGTCGACCGCTCCTTCATCCGCGACCTTGCCACCAATGCCGAGGACAAGGCGATCACGGAAGCCATCATTGCCATGGGCAAGACGCTGTCGCTGACGGTGGTGGCCGAAGGCGTGGAAACGATGGAGCAGGAAGCCTTCCTGCGCACCCATGCGTGCGACGAAATGCAGGGGTATTACTTCAGCAAGCCGGTGCCGCCGGACGAGTTTGCGCAACTGTTAAGCACGCACACCGATACGGCCCAGCCTTAACCGCGGCCTGCAGCGCGGCGCAAGCGAAGGCAATGTGCAAGAAAATTGCCTTCGCTCCTCCCCCTTCGCATTCCTAAAAACAATTTCTTTTCGGAACTATAGTTCTTAAAAGCATGTCTGAGCGCAGCACAACCACGCCGCCCTCAGATGAAATTAACCGAACACCAACGCGCCCTCCTCCCCCTGATCGGCCTGCAAGGCGCCGTCGGCAGCCTGGGCGGCTTCATCGGCTTTTTCGTGATGGGGTCGAACGACTTGCACGCGATCCTGCGCTATACGGCGATCATGATGACGGCGGCGCTGGCGGTGATCTTTCTCACCTATTACGCCGGGCCGCGCTTTCACCTGAACGGCAGGCGCTTGATGCGCCTGGGCTTCGCCATCCCGGGATTGCTGTTCCTGTTTTGCTCCGGCAGCGTTGCCATGATGGCCATTGCATTCGGCACGTACGTCGGTATGAGCGCCGGCGCGCGACACGCGCTGGAAATGGTCCTGTTGCACGACGCCGAGCGCGACATTTATGCTGCGCGCAGCGGAACGCTGACGGTCGTGTGCAGCGTCGCGGCCACCCTGCTGGCGACGCTATTGCTGAGCAGCCTGGCCGAACAGAGCCATTACGTGTTCTGGCTGTATGGCGCAATGAGCATCGGTGGCGCCTGGCTCTTGGGCAAGGCACTGCCCGACACGCCGCCGGTGGCGCTCAAGGCGCCGCTGGCCATCCTCAGACACCCGCAGTTCATCGCCTGCTTCCCCATGTTTTTCCTCGAATCAGGCCTGTTCGGCATCAACCAGGCGATGGCGTCGGCCGGTGCGGTGAAAGCCCTGGGCAGCGCCAGCCACTTCGGCTGGGTCGCCACTGCGGCAGGACTGGCCGGCGGGATCGCACTGTACTTCACGCGCCAGAACCGCCATGTCCATAACCGCACTCACTGGCTGGGCGGCGCTTGCCTGGTCGTCAGCCTGTCCTTCGTGCTCCTGGGCGCGAGCGTGTGGCTGCCGGTGCTGTATGTCGGTCACTCGATCCTGAAGGCGGCCGGCACGCCATTCCTGTCGGCCAGTCAGCAAGTGCTCACGCAGCGCGCACTCGATATCCACGGCGAACTGCCGGACCGCATCTTTGCGCGCGAATTGGCGCTGTGGGTGTTGCGCATGATGTCACTGGTACTGTTCTGGCCGCTGGCCAAGGTGCTGTCGCCGATGCATCTGCTGGTTGCCGGATCGGCGTTGCTGGCAGCGGCCACTGCATTGCAGTATGTCATCGGCAAGGCGTTTTTCTGGCAAGGCAGCAGTGAGCAGCAAGCCGCTTGAAGCGGCCGGCACGATAAGTTGCCATTCATCCAATACCGCCGCACGTACTAGCCACAATGCAAGAGAAACGCGGGGCGCGGTATCATGTCATATTCGATTTCCATATAAGCATAAGCGGTAAAAATTGTTGTGCCTGCCTCTGCCGGCCGCTACAGTTTGATATATCGAAAAGTAATTAAACATCACAGTTGTATTACTCCTTAGCGCAATAGGCATCCGGTCGCATCCCGGTGCGGCGATTCCACCGTTTTTCTCCCGCGTCCGCCGCTGGCGGCAAGAATAGAGTTGAATGAAGCTGTCTTTTAAACACACTGCGAAAAGCTTTGGCGGCCTGCAGGTCATCGAGGATTTCAGCCGCGACTTTGAAGAAGGCGAACTGGTCGCGCTGGTCGGTCCTTCCGGCTGCGGCAAGTCGACCCTGCTGCACATCGCCGCCGGCCTGGAAAAGCCGAGCGCCGGCAGCGTGCTGGCCGACGGCAAGGCGGTGGCCGGCCCGCATCCGGAACGCATGCTGATGTTCCAGGAAAACGCGCTCTACCCGTGGCTGACGCTGGCACAGAATGTCGCCATGGCGCTCGAACTGCAAAAGGTCGACAAGCTCCAGGCGCGCAAGCAAGCCGTCGAGTGGTTGGCCAAGGTCAAGCTGAAAGGTTTCGAGGATTACTATCCGCACCAGGTCTCGGGCGGCATGCGGCAGCGCGCGGCGCTGGCGCGCGCCTTCATCTCGCATCCGAAAGTGCTGCTGCTGGACGAGCCGTTCGGCGCGCTCGACGCATTGACGCGCATGACGCTGCAGGATGCGCTGCGCGAACTGATCCGCGAAGCGCGCCCGACCGTGCTCTTGGTGACGCACGATGTGGACGAGGCCTTGTTCCTGGCCGACCGCATCCTGGTATTCAGCGCGCGCCCGGCGACGGTTTTGCAGGAATTCAATCTCGCGCATCTGGAAAAGACACACGACTTGTCGGACTTCGCCGAAGTACGGCGCGAAATCCTGGGCTTGCTCGGCATTCACGCCGAGCACGAAGACAATATTGCAATCATTGAAGGAGCTGGAATATGAAACTGTCGAAGCTACTCATCCCGGCGCTGGCCGCCTTCGCCGTCGCAGCACAGGCCGACGCCAACGAAAAGTTCAAGGTCGGCTACCTGCGCGTGATGGACGATGCGCAGGCGATCGTGGCACAGGAAGCCGGCTACTACAAGAAGCACGGCCTGGACGTGGAGCTGGTCGAGTTCAAGTCCGGCACCGACCTGATCAAAGCCATCGTCGGCGGCCAGCTCGATTCCGGCGTGCTGGGCTTCACCAATGCAGTCGCCTGGGCATCCAAGGGTGCCGACCTGAAGGTGGTTGGCGGCGCGCAGCAGGGCTACCACGCAGTCGTGGCGCGCGACGATGCCGGCATTAACAAGGTATCCGACTTGAAGGGCAAGACGCTCGCCTCGCAAGCCGAAGGCAGCACCGCCGACACCGTGCTCAAAGGCGTGGTGCTCAAGCAGGCCGGCTTGAAACCCGACGACGTCAACATCATGGGCGTGAGTCCGCAGGTCGCGGTGCAATCGCTGGTCGGCAAGCGGGTCGACGCCGCCTTCCTGTTCGAGCCGCAGGCATCGATCGCCAAGCTGATCGCGCCGGTCAAACAAGTGTATGAAATCGGCGAAGTGTGGCCCTTCCCCTGCATGGTCGTGATCACGTCCGGCGACACCCTGAAAAAGCGCAAGGATGCGGTGTGGAAGTCGCTCGACGCGCAGCGCGACGCCATCGACCTGCTGCAGAAGAAGCCAGCCGATGCATCGAAACTGATCGCCGGCTACTTCATTTCCGAGCCAACCCTGAAGACGCTGAAGAAGGGCGACATTCCGCGCGAAACCGTGATCACCGAAGCGATCAAGAGCCAGACCTTCACTCCGGCCGTCACGCCCAAGGAGCAGGCGCGCATGCAGGAAATCGCGAATATCCTGCAGGAGCAGGGTTCGCTCAAGACGCGCGACGGCAAGCCGTTCGACGTCAAGGACGTGCTGGACCTGAGCTGGCAGAAGGAACGCAAGCTGTAATAATTCTTCCCGCTCCCGGGAGCGGCAGAAGGACATCAACACCAGAAACAAAATGGCCGGCCTCGCCGGCCATCTCTTTTAAAACAACATGAGCTCCAAGACCCGCATCACCGGCAACCGCAAACGCCTCGCCTTCATCCTCGCCGTCGCTGTCATCCTGTTCGGCTGGCAGCTCGCCGCCTGGTCCCTGCCCGCATTCCTGATGCCGGACGTGCCGACGGTGATCGCGCGCCTGGGGCAGGAACTGCAGTCCGAGGGCTTTCGCGCGGCGCTGGCCGGCAGCCTCGGCCGGCTCGGCGCAGGCTACGGTTTTGCGATGGTGCTGGGCGTGGGCTTCGGTCTGATCGGCGCGGTGCTGTTCTTCTTCCGGGAAGTGCTCAAGTCGGCAATCATCATCCTGCAATCGATCCCCTCGATCGCCTGGGTGCCGCTGCTGCTGATCGTGATGGGCTTCGGCAGCACGCCGATCATCGTGGTGGTCGCCATCGCCGCCTTTTTCCCGGCGGCGCTGTCGGTGATGAATGCCACCGAAAGCGTGCAGCATGTGCACGTGTCGGCCGCGCGCGTCATGGGCGCGTCGCGCTGGGAGCTGCTCAAGCGCGTCTACCTGCCGGCCGTCATGCCCGAGCTGATCACCGGCGCGCAACTCGCGTTCGGCAACGCGTGGCGCGCGCTGATCTCCGCCGAAATGCTGGTCGGCTTTGGCAAGGGGCTGGGCCGCTCGCTGTCCTACGCCGGCGAAACCGCCGACATGGTGGGCGTGATGACCAACATTCTCGCCATCGCGATCCTCGCGCCGCTGATCGACCAGGTCTTGCTGGAGCGCCTGAAGCACCGCGTGCTGCGCTACCAGTACGTATGACTATGAGGAACGCCACGGCCCCGCTGCCCGTTCTTGCGCACCTGCTGGTCGCGGCGGCGCTGGCGTCTGCCTGCGCGGGCGCCCTCGGGGCCGATGCCCTGGCGCGCGCCAAACAGCGCGGCAAACTGGTGGCGGGCATCCATTACGTCGTGCCCGAATACAAGGCCGGCGCCAAGTTCCGCACGCCGGAAGCGCTTGACACGGCGCTGCTGGAAGATGCCGCCCGGCGCCTGCAGCTGCCGCTCGCCACGGTCCGTGCCCCATCCGGCAAGGCCGATATCACGCTGGCGGCGTTCACCGAAAACGCGCCGCGACGCGACGGCAGCACGCTGATCCCCACCGGCTACGCCGCCGGCCCGATGGCCATCATGCGTACCGACACCGGGATCAAGGCGTGGGAACACTTAAAGAGCCGCAAAGTCTGCTTGTCGGCGGGCGGACGCTACGTCGGCATGATGGAAGCGAAATACGGCGCGATCGAACTGGTCTACGCGGCGCCGGCCGACGCCCTCATTGCGCTGCGCACCGGGCTGTGCGACGCGGCCGTGCACGACAACACGCTACTGGAAGAAATCGTCAAGCTGCCGGAATGGAAAAAGTTTTCGGCAAGTCTGCCTACCGGCCCGCGCAGCATGCTCGCCTTCGTGATGCCGGCGTCGGACACCAAGACCGCGGCTTTCCTCACCCAGCTCGCCAGCGACTGGAAGGCCGATGGCTATCCGGACCAGCTGGCGAAGAAGGCGGCACGCAATATCGCGTTCGAGGTCTATCTCGATCAGGACGTGCCGGATTGCCATTAACTGCCGTTAAACGCCGCCGCCATCAAAAATACCTCTTGAAATACCTCCCGTCGGTCCCATCTTGGGAGTACAGTACTGCTTTTGGGGGCGACCTGGTTTCGACAGGGGTTGCAAAGCAGCGCAGGGCATACCGAGGACTGGCTACCTCGTTAATCCAACCGGAAATGCTTAAATGCAAACGATGAATCTTACGCTCTCGCAGCGTAAACCACTAGAAACCTAAGAACTTTCTAGCTCTACACCATCTCTTCCCTGGGGTGGGCTGGCAACAGCAGTAGAGTCATATACAGGGAATCGCGTTGCGTCGGGTTACTTGGCGTAACGTTAAATTTAGGTGGCTCGCCTAGACGAAGCGTGTGCGTCCGCGTCGGCTGGGTTAAAACCAATTGGCAGCACTAAGTATGTAGAACTGTCTGTAGAGTGCTTCTGGACGCGGGTTCGATTCCCGCCGCCTCCACCAAATTTCCGTACCATGCCGTACCATGGCATACCGAAAGCCGCATTCCTTCTAGGTTTGCGGCTTTTTTGTTGTACCATGACATATCATCAAGTGCCACCACATACCGCCATATTTGGCGGTATGTGTGGCGGTATGTAGGACATACCCAAGTGAGATACCGTCATGCCACTCCGCGACATGGACGTTCGCAATGCCAAAGCCAGTGACAAGCCACGTAAGTTAGCCGATGAGCGTGGTCTATACCTGTTGATCAATAGTGCCGGGAAGTACTGGCGTTTTGACTACCGCTTCAATGGGAAGCGAAAAACTTTGGCTCTTGGCACTTATCCAGATGTGTCACTCGCATTGGCGCGAGAGAAACGAGACAAGGCACGCGCTGCCCTAACCCGCGACATTGATCCCAGTGAAGAACGCAAGGCTCAAAAAGCTGCAAAGGCAGGTTTTGTCACAAATAGTTTCGAGGCCGTCGCGCGAGAATGGCTTGTGAAATTTTCCCCAAACTGGGTCGCCAGTCATGCGAGCAAAATTCAGTTACGCCTTGAAAACGATGTATTTCCTTGGCTCGGCACCCGACAAATTGGCGAAATTTCGGCGCCGGATGTCCTGAGCTGCTTACGGAGAATTGAACAGCGCGGCGCGGTAGAGACAGCTCATCGGGTGCTGCAGAATTGTGGGCAAATTTTCCGCTATGCCGTCGCCACAGGTCGCTACCTTTTTCCTGGCGCACGTTCAAGTGAACGTCCTATGAGCGAGAACACGGTGAATGCCGCGTTGCGCCGCTTGGACTATGGCTCCGATGAACTGACCGGCCACGGCTTTCGGAGCATGGCATCAACATTACTTAATGAGCAAGGATGGCATCATGACGCAATCGAACGCCAACTCGCTCATAGCGAGCGGAATTCCGTACGTGCCGCGTACAACTATGCAGAGCATTTGCCTGAGCGGCGACGCATGATGCAGGCATGGGCTGATTACCTGGACGCGCTGGCCAAAAATAACGCTTCAACTCCGCTAAAAGCGGCAGCCGCTTAGTAAAATTGACCGGAATCAGTGCTAAGGCCGCCCCGCTTCATCGCGCGCCTCAACATTGAATCACGCCCATTCGGCACTCAACGTCTCCGCCTGTTCCAGCACCAGTTGCACCGCCTCCTCCTGCTTTACGGGCGGGTACTTGTACTTGCGCAGGATGCACCTGACCATCAGCCGCAGCTTCGCGCGCACGCTTTCTCGCACCGACCAGTCCACGCTGACGTTTTTCCGCAGGTTTTCAGCCAGCTCATGCGCTATCTTTTTCAGCGTTTCTCGCCCAGCTCGCGCACCGATTCCTCGTTGTTTGCCAGCGTGTCAGAGAAAGCCAGCTCGTCGGTATTAAGTCCCAGGTGCTCGCCACGATCGGTGGCTTCCTTAAACTTTTTGGCCATCTCGATCAATTCCTCGATGACCTGCGCCGTCACGATCGAGCGGTTCTTATACCGCTTGATCACCTTCTATAGCAGCTCGGAGAATCTCTGGTTCTGAACGACGTTGCCGGCAAAGCTGCTCTTGATTTCGCCTTCCAGCAGCCGTTCCAGCAGTTCGGCCAGAAATTCATCGTCGAGGATGCCAATATTCGGCTTGTCCAGGCCAGCTGCCTCAAATACATTGCGTATTCGATTCTTAGTCCGCAGCACGTCCTGCTCCGTACGCATCCGGTCTGGTGGTGATAAGTACCGTCAGCGACACGGCCAAAGCGGAAATTGCCAAAATTCAACAGATGGGATCAACCCGCCCCATTGTTGCCAGTCATGCAGGATTCTGGAACGTCTGCAACGCAGCGAAAGAAGCCATTCTTTCATTTTTCAGGTTGGAAGCTAATCTGGGGACGCTGATAGATTGGGGCAGGTTGTCAATACCTTTGGATACCTACTTGCCACACTTAGGTTTACTCTTTGAAGGGCTAATACTGTGCCCTTCAAAGATCTAACCGTTAAAATCGTAGATAGCGAGATTAACGCGAGCCAACCAGAAGTGCTCCATCGGTCCGCGCACTGTTCGTGCCGGCGATAATAAGCTCGCGCTTACCTGACGAGAGAGGATATTCGAGAGCAATGCCATTTGCCGTTTGACCGGGTGTTTCACATGGCGCGGCTCCAAACGTGAGCGAAACGTTGAATACATTCTTGCCGGACGCACGCGGCGTAAGGGTACCAGTTGCGGTGCAGCCGCCTCCCGAAGCTGTAAACGAACCGTTGCTTGCGATCGACAGAGCGACTGAAGTCCCGGACACCTCCGTCATGTTCCAGTTGCCCACAATATTCGCTAAGGTGGGCGCGGTGTTGTAGTTATAGGTTGAGTTCGGCATCGGTGCGCCGGTGAAAGTCAGGCTTTGGTTGCCCGATGAGACAGTACCGTTAAAGCTGGCGCCGGCTACGTAGGTTGCGCTCATCGTGCCACTTGTTACAGAACCGTTCGCGGCGAAATCCTTTAGGTTGGAAGACGAAAAGCTGCCATTGCTTGCCTGACCGGTACCATTGATGAAACCGTAGACATAGAAGGTGCCGCTCACGGTATTGCCATAGATCGTGTAAATCTCGTTATTTTCGAGAATGAGCGTGTTATGTTCCCGGCCATTCGACACCGTACCTGCATACACGCCCTGAACTGGCGATGACTGAACTACCGCGCTGTCGTTGCTAGTGCTTACTACTGCTGCCGCCACCACCACAAGCCGAAAGGACCGTGGTCGCGCATACCGCTGCTAAAAGTCGTTTGTTCATATCGAATTACTCCCCGTTGTTGAAAAAAATTTACCGATGGTAACTTTTTCCATTGCTTTGGGGCACCCCATATTTGTGGGGTACACGACAAGGTCTCTAGGTTCCGGGGCCACAAAAAAGAGTGCCGGCAAAAACCTGTTAATTTCCATTACAGGTCGGCCCAAGATACTCAAATCTTTGCACTTTGGCGTAACTTAAAAATACGCAGGTTTAGTCAAACTGCTGTATATGAAATCGTCGGCAATTGGCCGAAGGGAGTCTTTCACAATTTTCGATTGCGGGTGCGCAACGCTCAATGCCGATAAATCTTGCCGCGTGTGTCTCTCATCTTTTGCGCTGTCAGCATCACCGACTTCAATTCATATCAAGCCTGCGCCTGCAGCAGTAATTTGCAGACAGCTTTTACCTGTATCAGTGGGGGTACGCGCTAGCTGCGCGTCGCTTTGCGTGTAGCAGTGGCACTGATCTCGGTACGGTGACGCGCTCTGTCTGAAGATGCCTTTCAAGTACCCAAGCGTGCACCTGTTCGGTGTCGAAATTCCTTACAAATTGCAGCCAGCCTTTTTCAAAAGCTTATAAAAATTAGTCACTTGCATGAATGGTCTTGAACTTGCTTTGGCTAGCACGGCACGATGTTTGGATTTCGTAGACCATCTCGATGTAGAGGGTGCGTTCCCGGTGATGCAGTTCTTCATGGCAGTCTGGAGGGGAGAAAAACATGCATTGACGCAGGGGGTAAAGAGAAGAATTCATGAAAGGCACACGATGCTAAAAAATCTCACCGGAAAATTTGCTTGGCTGTTGTACTGTAATGTACTGCTAGCGTCGGGAACGGCTCAGGCCGCACCTTTCTATACCATTACCGATCTCGGTACATTGGGCGGCGTATTTAGCTATGGGGCTAAAATTAATAACGCAGGGCAGGTGACAGGCTCTTCAACAACCAGCACAGGCACGACACATGCCTTCATCTACAGCAACGGGGCCATGACCGATTTAGGCACCTTGGGTGGCTCGTATAGCTATGGATATGACATCAATAACGCGGGGCAGGTAACGGGATATGCGTATAACAGCAATAACACCGCAAATGCTTTCATCTACAGCAACGGCACCATGACCTTTCTCGGTTCGTTGGTTGGCTCAACCGCAAATAGCACCGGGTCGGGCATCAACGATGCCGGGCAGGTAGCAGGAACTTCATCATCTTCCAGTGATAACTATAATCATGCCGTTATCTACAGCAATGGGTCTATCACCGATCTTGGCTCAAACAGCCTTGGTATTGCCATCAACAATGCTGGGCAAACACTGATTTATTCAGGAGCCCATGCCGTCATCTACAAAAACGGCATCATGACCGATCTCGGTACATTAGCCGGCGTAATGAGCTTTGGGGCTGACATCAATAATGCGGAGCAGGTGACGGGATATTCCACTTTTTCAACGACGAACTATAGTTCGTACCATGCCTTCCTCTACAGTAACGGGTCCATGATCGATCTGGGTACTTTGGGGGGCGCATCTAGCTATGGGTGGGGCATCAATGATGCCGGAGATGTCGTCGGCTATTCCCTCACCAATATTGGACAGCATCATGCGTTCAAATATACGGCAGGGCAAATGATGGACCTCAATTCAATTGTCGAGGTTCAGGATAATGGCTGGGAACTTTATGAAGCAATGGGGATTAACGATGCTGGCCAAATTACTGGATATGGAACGATTAATGGACAAACACATGCCTTTCTATTGTCGCCAAGATTGCATCCGGTAACCCCTGTTCCCGAACCTGCGTCTTTGACGTTGTTTGGGCTTGGTTTGGTCAGCCTATGGAACAGGCGACGACGTACAATGCGAAAATACCGCGCTGCCGAACTGGCGCACGACAAAACATAACGCGCTCTAGGTTAGGGCAAATAGCCGGCGCTTTTTCGCAACGGAGCGCCGGCCTCCTTAGGAAAAATCTAGCTTTCCAGTCAGCATCTTCTTGTCAGTGACACCACTTTCTGATTTTGGCCGCTTCTGCCTGGTGGCAAGCTTGCAGGAACGGCAGCTTGTTTACGGGTGTTCGAACTCAGGGGTCACAGACGAAAGGCTGCAACCGCGTGTAGCCGCTGGTACTGCAAGATCGCCGACCAAGCACATCCGGCCATAAGCAGCCGAAGAAAGCCAAACATTATATTTCGACCGTTGCGTTCGCCCCCTCAGCAGGATATGCCATCAATTCGCTTATTCATTCCGAAAATTCGCTAGCTATGGTGACAGCGGAATATACGCCGTAGTTTGCACCCGCAATCAGCACTGCAGCATGAGTGTTACCTATTGTCGCTGACGAAGTCTGCTCTAAAGAGGCAATGCCAGCGCCACTGGGATCTCGCCCCAGCGAGTCGTATAGCACGGCGTCTTGCGCTCGCGACGCATTCCCTACGATGGACGCAGGCCTACCGAGCCAACGCAGACGGCATCGGGACCATACCGTTGGTTGAGGAAGTTCAGCGCCGCCATGAGCTTGTCCGATTTTTTCAATTGCGGGCACCGCAAAAAATGTTCCCTTCTTAATGGAAGCATTGGACAGATCGATCAAGATCACACTGGCCTGTTTGTACAAAATTGTCCAGCCGATAAATCCGCTCCAAGCCAAACAGCGTCGTCCCGATCAGCCGCCGCGTATCAGCAGATGGCGCGGTTAGCGGGACAGTGATGGCGTTGCTGTACTGTCGGTCCTGCGGTCGAAACGAGTTAGTCTGCACAAACACCTGCACAGCCCCGCACACCGATCCCTGCTGCCGGAGTTTTTCCGCTGCTCGCGTCATGTAGGTCGATACTGCTTCGCGCAGGTCGTCCACGGCCACCACCATCTGCCCGAACGACTTCGATGAAATGATCTGCTTCTTTGCCGGCGCGACCTCTTCCAGCGCGAGGCACGACAGCCCACGCAGCTCGACGGCAGTCCGTTCCATCACGATGCCGAAGTGCGCCCGCAACCAGCTCGGCGGCATGTCGCGCAACGCCTTGACCGTGTCGATCCCCACCGCCTGCAATTGCGCTGCAATGCGCGCCCCGACACCCCAGACCTCACCAACATCGATGTCTGCCAGCAGCACCTCCTGCTCGCCGGGCGGCATAGCCCTGAAGTCGCATACCCCGTTGAATTGCGGTCGCTTCTTCGCGATATGGTTCGCCAGCTTGGCCAAGGTCTTGGTTGGAGCGATGCCGACGCAAACGGGTAACCCAGTCCATTGACGCACCTTCTGGCGGATTGCCTGCCCCAAGGCCCCTGGAGAGGCCCACAGACCCTCCAGACCGGCTAGGCTGAGGAAACATTCGTCGATCGAAAAATTTCAACTTGGGGACTGTAATCACGAAGGAGCGACATGACGCGGTTGCTCATGTCGCCGTAAAGCGCGTAGTTGGACGACAACGCGATGATGTCGTGCCGCGCCGCCAGTTCCTTCATCTAAAACCACGGCGCGCCCATCTTTACGCCCGGCGTCTCGACCTCATTGGAGCGCGTGACGGCGCATCCATTATTCAGCCATCTCAAAATTTTTCAGTCCATCGCTCGACTAACAAAGTACCGGACGGAGCCTTTAATGTGACAAGCGCTACGTCGTCTTTTCCTTGTGAGGCTTGCAGCGACTGAATAAGTTGGATCACAACGCTTATTACCAAACGTCAAATGACCTCTTTCCTAAATCGATACTCTTTTTTAGTTGGATACATACTTTAGGCAACAAAAAAAATTTCTCAAACAAGTGTTCTGATTCGCGCCAGTGGACTGGGCCATTTCGACTTTCACCTTATTGGAAAAAATGTCAGCCTAGTTTCGCTGAGTTTAATTAAATTCTTTCCTGGAACAAAAAGGATATGGAAGAGATGAAAGGTATCGCAAATGGAAATATCGACGGCACAGATATTCGAAATTTTATGGCTTACCGGGGTGCCATAGTAGCAAAAGAATTTCGGTCCATAGGATCATGCCAATGTGAATTTCACACCTCAATGGATATTGAGACCATCATTCTTACGATTGTAAAGGGCGAAAGAAGAGAAATTAAATTTGGGGTCAAGGTACTCCATAAATTCGACAACGGTAGAGATGAAGTCTCCGTATGCTTGGATTTTGATGAAATTGAAGAGCTTATACAGGCTCTCCATTTCATTGCAAAAACTGCAGCAGAAATAATTAGTACCGAGCGCGATTACACTGAAGTAGTCTATGCGACCAAGGACAACGCAACTTTTGGCTTCTATCAAGATGCTAACAAACAAACTGCATTCTTCTGTTTGTCGCCGAGAAAAACAGGATTTCTATCTTTTGATACGCTTGGGGAAGTGAGCAAAATTCTCCATGCGGCACGAACACATTTAGTAAATCACGGCGCCCAAGTTAGTTATAAGTGAAAAACACTTTTGTTGAAAAGTAGAAAAAATATCGCTCTTTGAATACGAAAAAATTTTTTGACGGTCGAATCTATAGAAGTTGCTGGGTCCCGTACCCCCGTTCGACCGCCCCCCTGGTCCTCGACTTCGCGCCTTCTTACCGAACCATACAGTAGCCAGCATCTGCCAGCTAATTGCCGCGCGATTCGGCTGGAGTTAATTTGCTCCCCACTTGGCTCTGAATTTGCGCCCAACCCGCGCAACACGCCCCATGGCATGTAAAGCATTGAGCGCATCGATTGTTGTCTTGTAGGGAATCTTCAGCACGACTGCAATGTCGCGTGCCGAAGCAAAATCCGAGATGCTGCCGAGATAATCAACGATGGCCTGGCGATGGCGGAGCTGGGTCGGCATGATGGGCTGCATGGGAGCTTAGCTGCACACACCATATGCTCCTCGAATCAATTCGACGTAATCACGGGCGGCATCAGAGCTATCGAAGCCGAGGGCAGCCTTCCAATAAACCGCCCGACGATCGCGCCCCATATAGTTCGTTTTAACGACCGCCGGGCGGACATTAATCTCTGTTGGAGTGTCCAGCCGACAGCCGACCAAAAGCCGCCTCCCGTGCAGTAACGAGCTGATGCAAATGACGCAGGTAAGTACGGCGCCACATGCCGACCGGCCTCGCTGGCACCTCATATCCGGCAAGACCACCCAAGCGCGCCAGTATCTTTTGCGCTTTGATCATGGCGCGTTCCGGTGCGTGGCCGCGCTGGCATTCGTAAATCAATCCGGCGCAGCGCCGGCACTTCAAGTGGGCCCCATCGACAAATAGCGAAAAGCACTTTCTCCCGCACGCGAGGCATTGGATATGGGCCAGATATCGATCTTTACGGAACTCCCGGCGGCTGATTGGAGCTTGGTAGACACTGCCACCAACGAGGATGGTCACGGTGTGATCGGCCAGCATGACGATGCCCACAACCACCGATCCGCCGCAAACCCATTCGATTTTCATACAGCCGGAAGGGGTCGATCGTGCGGCCTTGCTGATCTTGAGAATATTGACTTGCAAGGCATTTTCGACGGTCTTAGCCATAGCTATGCCTAAATTCCAAAGGAATCGGAACGCGAACGGCAGTGACAGCACACGCCCGCCCTAGCCAATTCGTAATCACGGACAATATTGAAGCGCACGTTTGTCAGGAGGCCCAGCTCGAAACCATTAAATTCCTCTTCGATCCCGACATGCGCATGAAGCTGGTCTTCCATTTCCTCGAAAGTCATTTCGTCCAAGCCTTTGCCGGTTGCATGTGCAGACATATTCGGGTGCCAGTACCAGGCCATATTGTTTTCAACCAACATGTCTTGTGCTTCAGAATACGAAATTGTGAACGTAAACATCGTTATTACCTCCTAAGAATTAACTCAGCAGCAATGAACAAAAAATAGAAGCACTCCGGGATCGGGGGCGGCAGAGGCGACAGCGCAGTGTGCTCACTGGCCTTACATAGCCTTGACTGGCAATTCAACAGCCCCTTCAGATATCTCAAGGTCTCATGGTTCTCCTTCATGGCGTTATTGACCTGCTCAATCACCTGAGCGTGCTGCCGCCAGCGGGCAAAGTGCGTGTGGCCGCCCCTCAAAGTATGCCGCTCGACACCATTCGCCTGTTTGTCATCTCGAAGCTGGCCTGGATCCGCGCGCAGCAGCGCAAGCTGCAGGCGCAAGAACGTGAAACACCGCGCGAGTTCCTGAACAAGGAAAGCCACTACCTGTGGGGCAAGCGCTATCTGCTAGAGCTCAGCTTTGCGGACGCGGCGCCAACCGTGAGCCTCACGCCGCGCAAGCTGAAGCTGCAAGTGCGCCCAAGCGCCGACCCGGTGCGATGCGAAGAGGTCCTCGATGGCTGGTACCGGCAACAGGTGCGGGACGCACTACCGGCGCTGCTGGCGAAGTGGGAATCGCTGCTCGGCGTGAAGGCATCTCGGGTCTTCGTTCAGCGCATGAAGACCAAGTGGGGAAGCTGCACGCCCGAATCAGGCTACATCCGGCTCAACACCGACCTGGCCAAGAAGCCACCGGAGTGCCTAGAGTACATTGTGGTCCATGAGCTGGTGCACCTGCTTGAACCATCACACAACGAGCGGTTCTCGGCGCTGATGGATTTGTATTTGCCGCATTGGCAGCACCTGAGGAAACAACTGAACAAGTTGCCGATCAGGCATGAAGACTGGCACTACTAGCCGGCTCTACTACTCGCCGCGCCAAAAATTTATTTAGTCCGGGGGCTCGTTTGAAACACCTAGCTGCGACACTATCATGGAAAGTGACTTATTCACGAACATTGCTTGTTCGGCACATAAGCGCTCGAAGGTTCGCTGTCGCATCCACTTCGTTCTCTCACCCTCGCCGTTAAACAAGTCCAGGTCCCAGCCAAGTCGTGCCCGGATTTTTTCGGCCCGCCGCAAGGCCCGGTCATAATCCGCTACCCGCTGGCTGCGATAGGCCAATCGACAGCAGCGCCGGCATGCGAAACCGCCACCGAAAAACAGAATCGCCGCGCGGCGCCCGCACCCCTTGGACGGACACCGAAACCATGCGCGATGACCGCCATAAGTACATGGCATCCAATCCAGCTGGACCGAACACTCTGCATCTTCCCAATCCGCCCCCTTGTTGCGGCAACGGTAGGCCAAGGTTACCCGATCGACTTCCGAGTGCACGTCGATCGACGCCGTTTGCACGCCATCCCGCATCCATCCCCAGCTAAAGGTTTTCCCTGGCGTCAGATAACCTTCTCGTTGCCACCGCCGCACGTCAAGCTGGAGACATTCATCGGTGCATGCTTTTGCGTCAGGATGCCAACGTCTCCCACTAGTCGGTCCGCCCATTCACCCCCCTGGATTTTGCCGAAATCATCAGGCTAACTCGCCTCCGCGCGCCATTTGGCTACGGTTGCACCACGAGACGAAGGAACGCTAAGTCGCCGAAGCGCTAGGCGCGATCAGCGCAGCCGCCGTCGCGTCTGGTTTCACTAACTTGACCAGATCGGTCGCGGCAGTGCCGGCATACGGCAGGTAGCGCTTCACCCATGCCACACGTTCCGGCCCGGCAAGGATCTGCGGCGACTGCTGCAGCGCCGCGATCGCGACACGCAGATACCCCAACGGGCAACTACGCAGCAGGTTCGCCAGGCCGCCGATCTCGGGCGGGTCGTCTGCCTGCAACAACTGCACCGCGCTCCCGGGCGCCCAGAGCCACAATAGCCGGGCTGCTTCCCCTCCTGCGGAACTAGACAGAAACAGCGGAAAATCCTCCACCACATCCGGACCGAAGTGCTCGAATAGCAACCAGCTCGGAAGCGGGCCCGCCGCGGCTTTCAGGTTCGGGTAGTCATCGTCCGGGCGCGCAGCCAGCCAGGCAAGCAGCGCACGCTTGATTGACGCCGGCAGTTCCTTGGGACACTTCACGAGAAAAATGCACTGTTCCGTCGTAAGATCGTCGACAGCGCGTGCAGCCGTGTGCTTCACTTCCTGCGCTACCCAATCGAGCAGCTCCGACCGACCTTCGGCGACGTAATTCCACCGCCGTTGCCCATACCGACTCAGCGCGCCGTGCTTGTCGCCCTGCTGGTGCGCCACCAGCTTTGGCCACCAGCGACACGCTACCTCTCGCCGCATCTCGGGGCTCAGCGCCGGCGACCGCACCGATGCTAAAACAGCATGTTCCTGCCAGCGTTTACCGACGATGCTCGCCCAATGTCTGGCACTATCACGTACCTCTCCCTCGACGGGTGCACGAAGCCACGCGGCGCTATAGGTCAGCATCGTCGGATTGTCAGGCGGGAGTTCCTTGCTGGCTGCCAGGCAAAGATCCAGCACGCTGACGAAGTCGCGCCAGACAGGCGCGGCTTGCCCGGTGTATTGCCGCTCATTCTCTGCCAGACAGTCAACCAGCCACTGTGGTGTCGCCGACGGCTGCAGAGTGCATATTGGCCGGTCCAGGTCAGATGTGGCCTCCTTGCGAGGCAGGCCACTCCACCACGGGAAAAGTCCGGTGGCAGGCACCGCAGGTCTGGCGGGCGTCAAACTCCACGCCCAGCAGGCGGAAATCCATTCCAAGCGCGTCGCCGGTGTATCGACCGCGCGTGTCCACGGCCATGCCGGTTGTCGCGGATTGGTGTGATCTAGATGTGCCAGCACGACATCGACGACGCCCTTCCACTGGACGGCCAACGCTTCGCCTGCTCCGTCCCGAAGCGCCTTGTTGGGATCGATGCGGCGCCGTGCAATCTGGCGCCCAACCGCAACAAACAGTGCCTCGGCTGCCGCCAACGTCAGGGTTTGATCGGCATCGGCGCGGATTCCCGCTGTAACGCGTTGCGCTACGGTGGTGAGCTCTTCGATGCTGAGCTGCTCTAGCGCGTTGTCGAGCAGCGCGCGCCGTTGTGCGTCGAAAGCGCCTTGCGCCCACTCCGCCAGCGGTCCCGCAACGAGCATCTTGCGCAGTTCGACGCGGAAGAGCAATTTGGCGATGAGAGGATGGCGAAAGTCGTCGCGGGTGAGGTCCGCCGCTGCCGCTCCCTTCGAATCCGGACCATCCTCCAAGTCATCTTCATCGACAGCGATCGGCACGCATTCCTGGGCGGCGGGCCACTCCCAGGGGGTATCGAAGTCAGCCCAGCGCGCGACCAGAACGCGCCGCATTCTTTCGCGCTGCGCGGCCGCGAGGTCCGGCCCGCCGTCAATATCCCTGTTACACGCCGCATCCGCCCTGAGCAGGTCCCACGGTATTCCGTTGCCGACGTGCATCACATGACACAACTCCAGCACGTCGCTTGTCTGTGTGAAAATGCTCTCGCCAGGATCGATCTCGTTCAAGCGCGTCTTAATTGCATGCGCGGTCACCGGCCTGCTGCCCTTCACTCTCGCAAGCGCCCAGTCGATCACCTGATTCCGCCAGTCGGCTTCCAGCCGCCAGATCCAGTACCGGATCTGGCCCAACACGCCAGCGATACGGGCCATTTCCGCCAGCCACGCCTCACTCTCGGCGGCAAGCTCGCCCCCTACCGGATCCTGGCCGGCGAGCGAGCCTGGCGCGCCTGAGTTCCGCCCTTCCCGCGGGTCGGGCAACGGGTGGCGCGCCACCACCAACAGCGGTGCATGGCCTCGTGATGAGAAGAGCTGGTCGACGTCGAATGCGGTGGCTGGCGCCGACAGCTCGATAATCAGCGGCGCCGGATCCTGCAGAAGCGCCTGGTCGTCCCGCATTCCCTTGGCTACCGATGCCCAGCGCAGCGGTGGCTGCCGCCAAGCGGAGGCCAGCCGATTCAGTATCAGCTTAAACTCCAGCACGTCCGGCACATGCAGCCAGTCCATCGGCCGGTCGTCAAAGGCGCGCGAACGGGCGGCCATCCAGCAATCGAGAGTCTGCCGTACACCGTAGCGCGTCAGTTGCTCGCCCGCGCCCGGGCCTTGTACATGCTGCGCCGTGCCGATGGCCCAGGGCGCGTCTCCCGCGGCAAAGTTAACTGGAGGCAGCGCGGGGAATGCGGGAAACAAAAAGGTGGCCGGATCCTTGCGGTGAATGCCAAGCGCCGCCAAGTCCGGCAGGCCAAGGAAACCCCGCAGTGTCTCGGCCGCCGCGAGGTGAGCATCCCACCAGTCTGGCTTGCCGCGATCCAGGTCGCTCAAGTAGGCTGCGAGCGAATCGGTCTTCAGCAACCCTTCGCCTCTGCGCTGTTTTAGGAACGCATCCGGATTTAATTCTTTCAACTTGTCCGCGAGCTCTGGATAACCATGCTCGCATGAACTTCTGAATTTGGCGTTATCGGCAATCGGTTTGCCCATGCCGCTCCCCTCCTGATTGTGGGTGATACCTGCGATCGAGCGCCGGTACCGGCGCGAGCATGCCATCCAAGTCTACGCCAATTGGCACAAACTGGCACGATATTCCCGACGTAACGGACGGCGTGTACAGTGAATACAAAGCAGTGCCATACGGAATGTGGCGCTTCGCTCGCCGCCTGCGCGCGTTGTCGGTCTTGCCATAACTGAACCGGTTTGGGCGCCGCCAGCCGTCGCGCCCCGACAGACAGGAGAACAATTATGCTTCGTCACCATCCAGCCCTCACCGCCGCGCAAGCCACCCGCCTGGCACGCGGCTGTTACTGTCAAATTCGTTTGCGCTGCGCGCTGCTCGGCTTTTTGCTCTGCTTGACGGTGGCGCTGGCATTTCTGGACTCGGTCCACCTCGCGTTTGCCTTTGCTGCCGCTGCCGGCTTGCCGCTCGGCGTTGCCGTGCTCGTCCCCGCTCTCGGCATGCTGACCCTAAAACTGCTCGAGTCGGGCTACGGCTGCGACATTGCCCGCCGCGCACGGCAATGGGCGCGCGATGCCGCCGCCGGCGATGTGTTCGACCTGGCAGCCATCCAGCGCGAATCCGCTGCCGACCTCCTGCAGGCGATCCGTCCGCGCGGCTCCATCCCGCAGGGAGAAAACCGATGAAGTTCCGCTTCGAGCACCGTAACTGGATTGAGTACCGGGCCCTGCCTGGCCTGGTCGAGGTGGACTACCATTTTGCCCCGCACGACTCGTTCGGCGCGTTCCACGAGAACGTTCGACATGGACGCGAGCGCACGCTCGCCGCGCTCGCGAACGCGCAGCGCGCCGGCGCGCGCTACGTGCTTTTCACTCACGGACGCTCGACCTCCGGACCGGGGCGCACGTCGATGCGTTCGGTCGTGCGCGGTGTCATGCGCAGCAAGGAGGCGACGCCATTCATTGTGCGCGCGGATTGCATCCAACACCCTTTCGTTTTTTTGGCGGCCATCCACCCCTTGCCACCGTCCAATGGAGACACCCATGAAAGTTGACTTATACGACAGCGACAAACGCCCAGACTTTTATCTGCTGGTGCGCCATGGTGCTCCGACTGCGCCGTTGATCGACGACGTCCGCACCGGCGTCGCGCTCATGGCGCCGCTCGAACTTCGCGTCAGCGGTATCTCGCTCGACGCGCTGGTGGACTTGGAGCTTGCCGGCCGGCTTGGCCGCATGATCGCCGCGTACGGGGGCGCGTTGCTGCGAAAAATTAAATTACTGGAATCCGTACCGGAAGGGCGACGGATGGATGAGGTCCGGCCGCCCACCCACCGCCCGCCCGCAGACAACCACTGAACAGCGGCAAGTCATCATGTTGCGCTTGGCCCGAGGGCCGGCGCGCCGCATCAAAGACCATTTTGCCGCGCTCCGGCGTCACGGCGCGGCGTTTCTGTGATCAACGACGCAGCTTTTTATGGAGTCCGATATGTTTTTCCTTAACGAAACCCGCAACCAGCGTTTTGACGGCCATATCAACGTGACCGTCGGCGATCAGATGCATACCTTGGAGGCCGACCGGTTCGAGCTGGTCGAAGGCGACACCCGCCACATCGGCGATGGCGACCAGCTGTATTCGGAGTTGTGGAAAGCCACGCCCGAGGAGCCTGAAGAACCCGGTACCAGCGCCGCATTCGACAGCGTCCATGTGACGATTACCCGCCTCAACGACGGCCCCTATGAGTTTGCCGGTCCGGCCGAAGTCATCGGCGCTCCCGCGCGCGAGGTCGAAGTCGCGGACGAACTGGAACTGCTGCCGCCCGACGAGCAAGGACCGGGCGTGGACCCGTACTAGCGACAAGCACGGACGTTGGCCGCGCTGCAGCGTCGCCAGGCAACGGCCTGGTGAGCGGCCCGGGCGCGGTAGAATGTTGGCCCCGGTCCCCGCTGGCATTGTCATGTCACCCGAAAAAACGCAGCATCTCTTCGACAGCTTCCCACGCCTGTATCGCGGCAGGGAGCTGTCCGCGAGCGCATCGTTGATGGCGCAGGGCTTCGAATGCGAGGACGGATGGTTTGCACTGATCTGCACGCTCAGTTCACGTCTGGAAGACATCGCGCACGCGGAGGGGCGACAGCCCCAATCCGACGACTGGCCGGAAGCACTGCAGGTGAAGGAGAAATTGGGCCGCCTGCGTTTTTACACGCGCCACACCTCGCCGACAATGCACGCGGCGATCGCCGACACTCAGGCCTTGTCCGAAACAACATGCGAGGTCTGCGGTCAATCTAACGCCCGCCAGGTCGGCAACCGCACCCGCTGCGGCCGCCATGCCTGACCAACATCAACACGCTACGCGCGGCGCGGCGCCCTTCGGTTCGGCGACATATATTGACGCCGTCACCCGCGATACTCGGGGCTTTCCTACCGATCAAGGAGCTCGCCAATGAACGACATCCAAAAAGCCGCCTGGCTGATTGAACAGGCGGACAGCTTGCTGATTACCGCGGGCGCAGGCATGGGTGTCGATTCCGGGCTGCCCGATTTCCGGGGCAATCGCGGTTTCTGGCGCGCCTATCCGGCACTCGGCCGCCAGGGACTGAGCTTCGAATCGATGGCCAATCCCGCCACGTTCACCGCAAACCCTCGCCTTGCATGGGGGTTTTACGGACACCGCCTGCAGCTGTACCGGGATACGGTGCCTCACGCGGGGTTCCGGATGCTGCTCGGCCTGGCCGGACGGCTCCCGCACGGCGCATTTGTCTATACCAGCAACGTGGATGGGCAGTTTCAGAAAGCCGGTTTCGACGCCGCCCGCGTGGTCGAATGCCACGGCTCGATCCATTACCTGCAGTGCCTGCATACCTGCTCCACGCAGGTATGGCCGGCGGACAAGCTCGTCATCGACGTGGACGAAACCGACTGCCTGTTACGCTCTCCGCTGCCGCTTTGCGCGCGCTGCCGGCGCCTGGCGCGGCCGAATATCCTGATGTTCAACGACTGGGCATGGCTTTCATCGCGCGCCGATGCCCAACAGTTTCGGTTTGATCTGTGGCACAAACAGGTCCAGCGCATGATTGTCATCGAACTCGGCGCCGGCATCGACCT
This sequence comes from Noviherbaspirillum autotrophicum, assembly GCF_000818395.1. Lineage (GTDB taxonomy): Bacteria > Pseudomonadota > Gammaproteobacteria > Burkholderiales > Burkholderiaceae_D > Noviherbaspirillum > Noviherbaspirillum autotrophicum. Next base: position 5,000,883 of record NZ_JWJG01000028.1, read on the forward strand.
GCCTACCATTCGCCGCAAGGGACAAGCGATGCGGGTGCCAATGATCCGTATCAATCCGACCGACGCGACAGTGCATGGCGCCGACAGCGTCGGCCTGGAAATGGGTGCGCTCGAAGCGCTGACGAAAATCACAAACGAGCTGCACTGGTAGCGAATGCGCGCCGCGTTCTCCGATGCCGCCTGGCCGTTTCGCTAGCGCCTGTTGCGGCGCAGTGCGACGGCCTGGTCGAGAAATCCGTCAAGCTTCTCCCGGAGCGCAGGCGGCTCGATCACGTCCACATAGTGCGCGACGCTCTGCAGTAAATTTAGCAACAAGCGGCTGTTGCGCACCGTTGCGGCGACGTCAAACGACCCATCCGGTCGGTCGCTGATGGTTTGGTCGGCCGCCAGCGGCGCTTCGGTGAAGCGATTGCGGATCCACCGGGTTTCCTCGCCATGGCGGACATGGAGTTTTAAGGCGAGCATCTCGCCGTCGGACACTTCGCTGACGCCCCGCGCGATCGCGTCGTCCAGTGCGGGTAGCAGCGGCGACACCGGGTCGTGCCGGCGGCGCGCGATCGTATCGATGCGGTCGACCCGAAAAGTCTGCACCGGTTGCGGATCGCACGCGACAAGCTCGTCTTTTACCGCCACCAGGTAGTAGAACATGCCCTGGCGCAGCAAACCTATCGGATGCAGCCGATAGGTGCGGACCGTGTCGTTCTTCGCGGCCCGATAGACCATGTCGACCTGTTCTTCGTGGAACAGCGCATCGCTGATCTCGTGAATATGTGCAAGATCGATTTCCGGCGGAATGCGGCGCGGCCCCTCGGGAATGACGCGGATGCGATCCTTGAAGCGTGTCGATCCCCGGCGGCCCGGACGAGACAACACGTCCCTGGCCCGGTCGAGGTAATGCAGGAAGGATTGCGCGGCCGACGGCGGCAACAGATGCTTGAGCTCCTGGTCAAGCAGCGCCAGCATCGAGGCGTCCTCTTCCGACATCGCGTGAAACAGCAGCGCTTTGCTTTTCGGCGCGTGATACCACAGTGTTAGCCGGCCGTCTTCATCGTCGGCGTACGCGACCAGCGCGATGCCGAGGTCTTTCCAGATGCGCTCATCCGAGGACATTGCCGCCAGGTCGCGCTCGATGGTCCGGGTGCTCGCCGCGTAGTCGCTGGCGGCGAGCAAGTCGCGCAGCTCGGCCGCGCTCACCCCTTTGCGGCCGCGTTTTTCAACCGGCAGCAGGCTGAGGAGCTTCATGCGGCGTCCGAGCGTTTTTTCACTGTCCTTTTTTCCCGCGCGCTTCGGCGCGACGCCGTCGCTGCCCCGTTCTGGTTGACCTTTTGCCATGATTTACACGTCGTATATTGTCGTCAACCGACTATACCATTACCGTACAGTAAAACCTTAACGCGAATCGTGCGCGGATACGCTACCGTCCAAATCGCCCATCCGTCGGCAGTCCTGTTCGGTCCACCGTCGGCTTGTTAAGATGCAGAGCTTATTGCTTCTTGACAACCGTTACTCTTGCCGCCGGACTGACCGGACGGAAGGACGCGGCACTGGATCAGCGCGTGCGCCCGGGCATTGCCGGGCAATTTGGATGTTCGCTGTGCCCCGAGCCGGCGACACAACGTGTGGTCGGGCGCCCGGAAATCACAACAATCAACAGGAACGCATCATGATGCTGGAAAACGCCCTATTCGACTTTTGTAAAGCGAAGCTTGCCACCGGAACCGGTTGGTACGACTGGAAGATTAATTGGGACAAGGTTCCGGCCGGCATAGCAAAAACCCACGGCAACGACTACGAGCAAAACGTGGCGCTTAAGAACGCGCTGAGCGCTGACTGGCAGGCCGGCGACGCCAGCCGGCGCCGCGATCTGGAACACTATTACATTGCCGTGTGGGGCGGCGTGCGTACCAATAGCCCGGACAAGCTACAGATGTATTTTGGTAACACGGACGCCGAGAACATCGCGCTTGGAAAGAGCGGTATCGCCAGCTGGTCGAAGGCGCTGACCGTCCGGGATCCGCGCAAGCACGCTATCTACGATGCACGCGTCGGCGCCGCACTCAGCGCGCTGCAGATCCGCGACCGCGTCGCACACCCGGTGCGCTTCCCGTTATTGCTTAGTCGGAATACGCTGATCGCCAGCAGAAACCCGATGCTCAAACAGTGGGCGGACGAACACCACTGGCCGGCCATCTCGCCGTCCTTCTACAGCGACTACCTCGACCTTTGCCGCAAAACGACGACCCGCCTGCGCGCGGAAGTACGCGACATCGACGTGCAGATTTACACGGTCGAAATGGTGTTGTTCGCCCATGCCGAAGCGCTGGTCTGGGCGGCGCTCCCCACCGCCTGACAGCGCCGAGCGGCCGGTCAGGGGGGCACATTCATGTCGGAGGTGCGCACGAGGCTTGTCCGGCGCCTGCCGCGGCGTCGTATTCAACGCGCTTTCCTGCAATGGATGCGCGAATACAACGCGACACTGCCCTTCCCGCTGGTGGTCGTGCGCCGCACGAACAGCACGATCACCTGCCGGTTAAAGAGCATCACGACCGCCATTGGTATCACTGTCACCCGCGACTTGTGCGTGCAGGTGCAACGTAACGCCGAGCTCTGGGATGTGCTCCTGTGGCTTGACTGCGTGCCTCGACGCCAGGCCAACCACTATGTATGCCCGTTCTGCCCGGAAGACGAACGTAACCGTTACGCGAGCCGGGAGTCACTCTGGCGAGCACAGCTGTTCGATCCGCTGGCACAATGGATGAACCGCCTGGCTGCAGCGAAATGGCTGCTGCTATGCGAGTCCGCCCACGGTGGTTCGACCTGGGCGCGGCTGTCAGCCGATCCGACGCCACCGCTGCGGCCGGATGCGGTTCAGATCCTGCCTGTCCATACCGTCGACGGCGCACGCGACAAGCGCGAGCTCGGCAGACTGCCCAGACCGTATCCGCATCCGAACCCGACAACGAGCTTTATTCCCCCTGATGCGAAAGGAGAACCCGATGAAGACCCCAACGCATAGCGCCGACAAGGCCGTCTCATGCGCCGATTCCTGTGCGAATGCAGGCGGCCGTATTGACCGCAAGCGGCGACAGGCCGTCCTGGCGAGCGCGATCGCGTGCACGTTGCCGATGTTGGCTACTCCTTGCACCTCCGCGCCTGAGCTCGTGCTGGCGGCCGACGCATCCGGCGCCGGTGCAGTGCGTGTGCGCGAGGCCATTGCGTTTATCCAGCGGCGGTACGAGCAGAAGATCCCCGTGGTGTACAAGCCTGTGTCACTGCTGCAGCGCCAGTTCTGCCTCGGGTATAGCGCAGCACTCGCGCTGGCCGGCGAACTGGAGCGACTGCAGTTCTGGCAAATTCGCGTGCAACCGTCCGGTCGCCTGGCAATGCTGAATCAGGGATACCTCGACACTTAACTTCGCGTCATGAATTGACGCCAATCGCCCGTATCCTCCCCTCGTTGTCCACAATGACTTTCGAGGGAGGAACGACCATGCATGACGACAAGCGCGACGACCTGCACCCGCTGGCATGGCTTTTTCGCATTTGGCGCTTTTATTTCACGCTGTTCCAGATTGCCGCCACGTTCGTGTGCATTCTGCTTGTGTTCTGGGGCGTGTATGCGAACCGGAAAAAAGCAATCGAAAACAAGAACACGATTCAGGGGCCGTTCTGGTATATCCGCTTTCTCTCCTGTTGCGTCGGTGCCTACGCCATCATTTTCGGCGTGCTGCTGTTCATTCACGCGCATGTTGTCCCCCTGCCGATACTGGACTACTGGCCGCTCACGACCATGCTCTGGGCCGACGACAGCTGGTATGGCCAGCGCGGCCACGCCAACGCGATCTGGGGCGAACCGTTGACCCTCGCGGTGCTGGCCGGGCTGATCCGTCTGTCATCGCGCATCTACGGCACTTACGACGACCAGCTTGGCATCTTCAGCGCCAGTGAGTTTGCAATCCGGCGGCGGCTGGACCGTGAGATTCTGCGCCTGCAGATGCTGCACCCGGAAAACAACGGACGCTTTTGGGAACTACCCGATGCGGAACGCAAACGGCAGCGTCAGGAATGGAAGAACAAGTATGGCCAGGAATACGAGCTGCTGCTTCGCAGCCGCCATTGCCATTTCGGCGACGGACAATAGCCACAGCCCAGAAGCGTCTAGCCGCACCGGATGCGCGCCAGCGCACGCCCCTCCCAATGACAGGAGCATGATGATGTCAAACGTAGAAAATTGTTTCACCGCCAAACATGGCGACGTGCCTGACGCACTGGAATGCACGGAGAACGCCGAAGTGATTTCTCCGGGCAGTGTCATGCTTGGACCGTGCACGCCATTGCACATGGATGACGCACAGCTCGAGGCCGAGTTTGCCTACATCGTGAAGTGTTACGCGGCGCGAGAGAAAACAGCCGCGCCGTAAACAATGCCGCGCGCGCAGCTTATCCCGCGCCCGCGCATGCCAGACGCACCCGTTCCTGAAAGGATTTTTTGTGAACACATCCACGTCGCCCGCACAACTGTTTCGCGAAGTATTGGATATCCAGGCGCTCATGCGCGACATCTTTGCCGCCCCGGACGTCGTGGTGAAGCATTGGCCTACGTACTACCGGCTCTATCTGCAGACCGACGACCTGATCGCGCTTATCAGAGAGGCGGCACAGTGGCTGTCGGGCGGCTTTGCGCACGACAGGCGCGATGTGCGCAATCGACAGATCGAGTCTGCGAACACTTGTTTCAAGCACCTCACCACGTGCCTGAAGGCTGTCGTCGACCTCCTACGGCATATGCAAAGCTTCGCACTCGTGTCGGTTGCGGACAGACGGGTCATGCATTGCTTCCGTGCGCATTTCCAAGCCAAAAGCGCGTGGTATCTCGAATTTCATGAACGCTACTGCGCCGGCAGAATCTCACCCGACGGCACCGGCCTTGAACGAACCGCGTTGCTCATGGATGCGCATCCGACCGACCGGCTGCCAGACCTTGATGAGAAAGAGTTGGTGCAGCTTCAAATCTTTGATTTAACGAACGCAACAATAAGAACGGAGATGGCCGCGGCGACCAACAGCGTAGCCGATCGGCTCGTCGAAGCCTACCGCATACTGGGCGCGCATTTCGTGAAGCAATGCACGATCGAGGATCTGCTTCATCCGTCGTCGTATTAGCGCGGCCAGGTCGCGCCAAGATATTGGCCATCCAAGGCCGCCAAATACCAACCGGAACCAGTCAGGACGGGCCGAGGCACTCAAGGAGTGTTGGTCGGAAGATGGATCAAACGGTAGAAGCAGCCAAGCGGCATCTAGCTTCCTTGCCAAACCAACACTTGCATGGCATACAATCCCCGTAACCAACGCCAGAGATCGCGGTTCAGTCCAACGGCGTTTATCTGTCGCCTCGACTGCGCCGCTTGGCTTGCGCTACTGGGGCGACAGATAATTTCTATTCGTTAGGTGTCAGGATGGGTACGGACGTCAAATCACTTTTGAGCATAATGAAAGTGCGCCGGTCCATGCAAGAGGACGGGATTACAAGGCCGTCCCCCACAGTGGTTCAGGCGACAAGAAAGCTCGTCGAACGATTAGCCACCTTGTCGCCTGACGAGCAAATCGAGATTGAATACACGAATCCTCCATTGTATGTCCGGTACATCAGACACAGCACAGGCGAGATCCTTGCGGAGATTCGACAGCATGATGCCGCGTAGCTCGCAATTGAACAGGGACGAAACCGTACGCCCATTAAGCGGACGTTGAACGACCGCTTTTTGACTTGCCGAAAGACAGCCTTGGGTCGGGCCCGGTAGTTCACATCCGAAATTCGAACGACAGAAAGTGAACTTCAAGCTGTCATTCGGGAAGACGGAGTATTCGTTCGGGCGAGGCCAATAGCGGAATGTTCCTCAGTAAACTGATGAACCGCCTTTCAAAAGAAAGAAATGCCCTGAGCTTGGCGCAGGTCGGAATCCCCGGTTGGGGCCGCGCCGCGCCGCGCAACACCAGCCGACGAGGGAATGGGTGAATGCCTAACGCATCGAACCGACATCGACGAACGTTGGCCGTCAGACCCGGTCAGTTTCTGCCGTACGTCGGCCGTTTCATGCATGGAAACAAATCCTTACTTTATTGGTTTTGACGCAATAACTCGGTTTCCACTACGCTCCAATACTTCCAAGATTTACGAACCATCAGAGCATCCCGGGAATACCCATGCGTTGCGTCACTTTTCTCCTTGTCTGCTGTCTGGTCGGCAGCGCGCACAGTGCCGATCTGTCCTCCTCCGAGGCCGGCACTGACCAACCTGCCGCTGACATGAGCGGGCCGACGTATGAGGTCACGGCGCGCGCTCTCGCGCTAGTTGGAAGCAAATACCGCTTCGGAGGCATGTCTCCGCGGCGTGGCTTTGACTGCAGCGGCTTGGTGGACTACGTCTTCCACGACACGGCAGCACAGGAGCTGCCGCGCACCGCGGCCGGGATCAGTCAGGTGGGAAAGAAAGTTGACATCGACCAGCTGCAACCGGGCGACCTGGTGTTCTTCAACACATTGCGGCGTGCATTCTCCCACGTCGGTATCTACTTGGGCGGCAACAAGTTCATCCATGCACCCCGATCGGGCGCGAAGGTGCGCGTGGAGGCGTTGGACCTGGCTTACTGGAAGAACCGATTCAACGGTGCGCGCAGGATACTGAGCTTTAAGCCGCCAACGCAGCTCGCCAATGTCGATGATCGGGTGACGATGTATCTTTTTTAGCGTGCCTCGCCGTGGCGTCACCAGCGTGGTGGCGACGCTTCCCTTGATAAAGATGGAAGAGATACCGCAGGCGTGGAACCGGCAGCTGCAGGTGCCGCGCATGCCAGATGATCGGCAGGGCGCCAGGGCTCAATGGTTGAGGTTCGCCACGTAGTCAGGGGACACCAAGTACTTTGGTCTGAAATTTGCCGCAAATCAGACACTTGAGACGAGAGAGAAACCGTCTGGGCCCGGCCAATTTCCAGACGTTTCCCCCTCCACATATTCGGTATTACTCCGACAACTTGTTAATAGCCGAGAGCTAAGTTTGGGTGTCATGTTCTCTGCTGTATTTCCCATTTATTAACGTCTTTAAATCTGGTGATTGTTCCAATTCGTCGATTTGGTGCTGTATCGAGCCTAGTCAGTGGCTGCGCATAACGAGCTACTTGCCCTACGCCGGCCTCCACGCGATTGAGTTAATGAAGCTGCCAACGCACGACGCCGAGCCAGCAGTGTTTTCCCTAGCAGCTCCCGCTGCTGGGCGTTGAGTTGGCGCGCTTGTAGGCGCCTGTGGCAACCGCAGGCCTGCACTGACTCGCTGCCGGCGAGGTGCAGCGCCGGGAGCGATCCGAGTAGGGCATGACCTCTGCTGTATCGGGAGATACGTCGCGCGTAGTACCGGGCTCGTCGGTCAAAACCCGGTGTTGGTCAGATCCCGGTAGAAAGGCCCGTCGGGAATGCCGAGAATGCCTTCGTCGACGCGCATTAAGCGTCGCCTTCGACAAACCACCGGAGATACCGTCATGAACGCACCGAAGACCGCCATTTCCCTTACCGCCGCACTCCTGCTTGGTACGCCCCTGTCGGGCTGCAGCTCGCTCACGCCGAGCTTTGAAACCCAGGAAGCCTATGTCGTGATCGACGGTGCCGGCCCCACCAATCCGGCTGCGATGGAAAAAGTGCTCGCTGAAGTCACCAAGGCCGTGAAGACGCAGGTGAGCTCGGTGCGCGCTTCCCGCGTAGCGCCGCCGACACCACTGCCGAAGGAGCCCGGCAGTTTTTCCGTCAGCGACATGGGAGGCGGGTCCGGCTTTGGCGCCATGATGCAATCCCGCGGGATGGCGATACGCACCCCGCGCTGCGAAAACGCGACGCTCAACCTCAGTTCGAGCGACACGGGACTCGCCGGATACGGCCAGCAGACCCAGTATTTTGTCTGCGTGATGCCGTATGCGGCCGGATACCGCACGGCGGTATATGCCTCCTATAGCAAGGCCAGCGGCCTGCTGTCACCGGCGACGCTTGGCGCCGACCTGGCCAGCTTGCTCGTTGGCGAAGGCAGCCAGTTCATTCCACGCCTGATGGCGGGAGTGAAGACCGCGATGGAAGCGAACCTCCACAACGTGAAGGTCGTGCAGAGCTATATCCCGGACAGCATGGATGGCCCGATGATCAAGCAGCGCGACAAGCTGACCAGCGCGCAGTGACATGCCGTGTTAGTGGGTAGGCGCCGGGCGAGTTGACGCCATGCGGCGCGTCGGCTGTCGCGTCGCCCCGAGGGCCGAGCTGCGTGTCAAGCAGAAGGCCTTTTGCCTGGTCGACCACAATACCCCATAAATGCGGGATAGACTCCGACGGGACGAACAGGTCTAATTGCTGCCCCTCGGAAACTACGCTGATAGCCGAGACAACAACGGTCGCGCCATTACCCCAATCTCCTCGCGCTCGCCCCTGCCTTGTCATCGCAGGTGCGTTCGTCATGGCGAGGGCCAGTTCAGCGTGCCGGACGAGGTGACTTTAATGGGAAAACAACAATGATCATCAAAAAGATATTTGCATTAGCCGGACTCACGCTGCTCGTGTCTTCCTGCGCGAAAAACGAAGTGCCTGGCCAAAGCGTGGAAAACGGGACGTTATGCGAAGTCAGCTCCTGGCGGCACGACGATGTGGCGGCCAAGTGCAAGCCCGGGCAGAAGGTAGGGTATTTCCCGGAGACATTCGGCAATGAACAGATCCCCGTCATCTTCGCCGCCGTCAACTGCGACCTGCGCTACACGGTGGCACTGACGAACGGTGCGGTGACCTGCATTTATGGCCCGATCACCCCGAGCAAAGCCGATAGTGCCGACGGTGCTTCCGCTGACAAACACTAATTTCCACGAAATTGGTACTGCCGCTCCCTCTTAGTCCGAGAGACACAGTCGCCGGCTCGAACATCCGGAGTTAAGCAGGACAACCCAGAATCTGTCGTATGAAATACAACGCCAGGAAATTTTATTCACCACTTCAATCCGCTCATAAGAGATACACACAAATGAAATTTAGTAAAAAAGTCGTCATTGGCCTCATGCTCGCAGCGTTGTCTCAATTGGCAACCGCCGCTGACAAAGTCGCGGTTACAGTCCGGGTACTTACTATTAACGGGGCAGAGCCTAATTCTCGTCTGACTGTAAGCAGAATAAAAAAGGTGGCCGCCGACGCGTTGGCCAGATCAGGATACGAGGCGGTAGATTCGATAAATAAAGCAACTGCCGGTATGAATCTCGTCATCAATGTTCATTCTGGCATTCACAATCAGCCGTCCCTGACGGTAAGTTCATATACTGTATCTACCTCCCTCTGGTCTGCGGGTAAAAGCGAGATCTCGGATACGAAACAAGTTGCCATGAGTACAGCTGCCTCTACGGGACTTTACTCCGGCAGTGCAGAACGCGTCTTGTCAGCATCGACGACGAACGCTGAAAAGGCAGTCGTCGATTACATCGCCTCAACATTTAAATGATGCCCGCTCATAAAGCGTAACTACACCGCAATCTTCCATTGCTCTGATTCTCGGCCAGCCTTTACAGGCCAGAGCAGAGAAAGTTGTTATGCACCACGCTGCCCTTCTCGAAGCCTGCCTGCCGACCCGCCGTGCATCTCGCTGATGTCGAAGCACGCAGGCACAACAACCAGGGTATGCCTGACTAGACATCACTGAAACGCCCGGCTCAATAAGCGACGACCGAACTGTAGCCGGGAGTGGCGGCCTTTACGCGGACGAACCAGCCGAATCCGGATTACCCGCTTGCTAACCAGGCATCGTCGCACAGTCCCGGTGCGCGTCCCATGGCAGACCGGATCATCAAGGTTCGTTTTGTACCATTGCGCGCGATCGAATAGAAAAAGTCCCAATGACCATGAATGCAATTCGACAAAAGAACTTCAATGAGTTCACTCGATTCGCACTGAGCAATGCCCCGGCGCTGCGCAAAGGCGTGGAGATTGCGTCCGGGCGCCTGGTAGCATTTTTCCGACGGGGCGAAACGACGCTGAACGAGAACGAAATCGCGTGGGTCCGTGAAAGCGTCCAGTCGCACGTTGACAGACTTGGTTTAGCGGAGGCGCCAAAGCCGCTGTGCACCGGAGACCTGATCGAGGTTCTCGGCCGGCTGCCATGGAACACACCGGTGCTGTATCAGCGCCTGGACGACCGGTTTGTCGACGAACTGGGCTGGGAGATCGAGTCCCTGGCGTGGGATGGCGGAGAAATGTATCTCCACTACTTCCCCGCATTCGGCTACCACATCGCGCATGACGCCGAAGGCAATGTCGCCTTCTGCATCGACTTGATGAGCCCGAGTGCGGCGCGGGCGATCGTGCGGCAACCGCTTGCCGCGTTGAGCCGCTCCGGCTACCCGCGCACCAGGGCCTTCGCGTCTCAGTATCGGGACCTGCTCGCACGGTTTGAAGGACACCCCGTAGCGCACAGCGATGCGTGCAGGTCCGGCGAAGCATTCTTTGACGGGTCGGGGGTGGCGAGCGGCTCCGACACTGCGCTGGCGCTGGCGGCATGCCACAACCGGGTCTTCTGGCCTGATTCAGATACGCGTGCGCTGACGACCAGCGTCCTGCTCCGCAGCTGCCAGGGGTTGGCGCCCGACACCGCCGTGTATTGCCAGCGTGAAGCGGATCAAAGAATCGACGAGGGACACTGGCCGACGTTCACCTTGTCATGGGAAGACGGTCAGGGGCAATTTCTGGACGCCTATGACTGCCAGATGCCGAAGAACTCGGTTGGAAAGACGGTCCTCAGCATCAATAGCGTATGGTAGCGGACAGAATTGCCTGCCCACCGCGACTTCTCTCCTTTTGGCTTCTGTCGGCCTGCCACCGGCGGCGCGCGGTGGCCGGTAAATCCAGGCAAGCCCCGTCCGTCTTCGGCTAATGCAATGACAGCGTGCAGCTGACCTTTCCTGGCGCGCTGCGTTTCCTCGATTGATGCAGCTGCATTGAAGCTGCTGAGTCCGTTTTACTGCGCATACGTCGGCTTCCTTCCCGGGTTTATCCCGCCTATGCCGGGACTCGTCGCAAAGCGGTCGCTCCCTGAACAATGGACGAACACAATGCTCATGTCGATGCCACGCAGGCACGGCAGATACCAACGACGATGAAGGGAGCACGAAGATGAAAACACGGTTCACGATGAAGACGATGACGGCGCCCCTGGTGGCGCTGCTTACGATGAACAGCACCGCGTCGGCGGCTTCCACCGGAGATACGCCGGTCGATGCCCCGACACGCATTGTGGTGAACTCGGGCTATCACGAGCTGGTGCAGGTTGTGCTGCAAAACGCTGCCGATAACGCGGGCAAGAATGGGGAGTCGGAGGCCTTCGTGGGCTGCATCAAAAACGTTCAAGCCGCCCATTTCGTTCCCTTGATGGCCAAACTAGTGGCCGAGCAGATGGAGCCTGCCGAAATCGACGAGGCGGACCGCTTTTTCACGGTACCGGCGGCGCAAACGGCCAGCGCCAAGGTGGCCCGCTACCTCATCGCAGACTACCAGGAAAAAAAGGGCATGGCGCCGCACAGGCCGGCACAGGAGCTCACGCAAGATGAGCAGCAGGTCATGGACCGATTTCTCCAGACAAATGCCGGCGCAAAAATCTATGCCAAAGGGGTGTTTTTTTCGTCATCCGCGGCATTGGATGCGCTGGCACGCGAAATCCGGCAAATCTCCGCAGACTGTCGCCGCTTATCCGGCACGCAAAGGGCGATGCCTGGCCGGCCCTTTCGCTGGCCCTTGTGAGCAGACGTGCTCCGACGTCATGGGACGACAGGATAAATGACATTGCGCATGGCGGATGCTGCATCGGTAAAACCACCGCGACGACCTTGCGCGTCGTATTACAAATCATTGAAGAGGAGTTAAACAAATGGTGAACATTTTAGAATTGGCGTTTACGGCATTTATGCTGGCGCAGATTTTGCAGGTTGTTGCCGCCGTGCGTGAACACCGCATTGCCAAAGCAATGCCGACCTTGTCGGAGTACATCGCATCCCATCCGCAAAGTCAGACGGAGCGCGGCATCCGGTGCCATCACTGTAAGTCGGGATCCATCCACGTTTTCCACGTGAGCGGTATCGCCATACACCGGTGTAACCACTGCAATAACAAGCTCTATCGAAGCAATTAGAACGTTGCATCGGCTTCGAGCACGGGGCGCGGCGCTATCGCCCGCCTTGCTTGCGCATCCGCTGAAGCAGTTTGCGCATCGCCACTGGATGCACAACACTGCTGGGATATCCGGTCAGCTCGACGCACTATGCGCCAGCGTGGGGCCGCCCTGGCCGCATAGCCAGAAAGCCGTTGACCTGATCACGTCAGCGGCGCTCGGTACGATCTATTCTCGTTTCAGTGGGGGAGCTTGCCCTCTTGAGTATAACGCAGCCCTATGAGGTGACTGACAATAGTAATTGCCTCAAAGTAACGACAGTACATATAATCCGCTTGACCACCTGAGATCGCTGCGATTCATGCCAGTGCGGCACCGATCACCTGTTTCGGAGAGCGTGATCTTTCATTACTTACACCTCGCCTCCTCGAACTCGTCAGGATAATCATGCGTGTTCTTTTCCACTTAACGCTCCTCCTCGCCTGTTGCCGCGTATTGGCGGGGGACCTGCCGGCAACAACTAGCCGGTGCCCTGACTTGTCGGGCAGTTACGCGTTTTGGGGGACATGGGCACAGCTCCACGTTGATATGGGCGATGCCGAATCCGACAAGGCATTTGAGCGCCAAAACCGTGACCCTCGACTCGATTTCCACGCCTTGTCCATTGGAGCCAACCAGGTGGTCAATCCGCAGCGATTCGTGCTCCAACACGATCCCGCTACCGGCCAGCTGACCGCAGATATTCCCGATAGCCCTGTCGATCGACGGATAATGATGGCCAGCATCAAACTTCCAGTGACCATGCAGCTTCGTTGCGGGGAAAACGGATGGGTAAGAGAAGACCAGATTGACAACCGCTCCGGACTACTGAAGTCCACTACCAACGTTCACATCGATATCCGGAAAGAGGTGTCAGGAGATCTGATCGCGAGCGGGAAACACGAGGCACTGGCCGAATGGCTTCCTAAGGGGAAGGCGCTGATCCAATGGACTGCGCGCTTCCGGGACCTGGATCGTCCACGCAATGCACCTAATACCTCTCGGTAAATGCCTGGAATGAACGTCGTGCCCAGTCCCATCCGCTGTGTCGTTGCCCGGTATCGGTAACGCAAGTCATCGAAGCCGTCTACTGACATGAAAACGGGATCAGGTGAGGCCGCAAACCGCGTGGCGAATCTGATGGCCTTGCGCACAGGCTGGCCTGCCAAAAGGACGCATCCCTTCCAAGTAGTGGCACAAGAAAATGACATCGCGCTATGAATCCAACAGTAGGGACCTTCCATGATAAAACGCCTTCACCTTGCCATTCTTGGCTGCGCCGCTGCGGCGCTGCTGCAGACTTCCCTCGCATTCGCACAACAACCCTTTCAGCTCTCGTCTAAATTCCTTGAGGCGACTTTTTACGGGAACAAGGTGTGGGACGGCCAGCACCATTTCGCAAAGGTCCTTTGCCTGACGTTTCCCCGGCCTGGCGATGCACAAGCCTTTGCCGAAGCCCTCTACAACAACAATGCGATCTACTACAGCCGTGCTGCCTACAACGACCTGACCGCGCTGTACGTGGTCTCGTCGACGATTCCTGCCGGACGTTCCTCGGAGGAAGAGATCAGCAATCTCGAGGCGCAACATAAAAAAGCGATCGACGCCTATCCGCGCACTTTCAGCCAAAGTAAGGCGACTGGCGAGCTCGGTCCGTCGTTGTCGCTCACGGTACGTAACGCGAAGGAGGGGAGCAAGGAAGTACCGTTCCCGCTCACCAGGACCATTGACAGGCGCCCGGACGCGCCGCTGACATCGCTCTCGGTACACCGGTTATTCGTGCATGGCCATGACCGCATTGAGGTTGCCGGACTGCGGTATTTCAAGATACCGGTGGAACCGGAACAAGAAGCAGCAGCGACGGCTGACCTGTCGGCGCTCGTCGAGCAGGCCTCCCAGTCGCTGCAGTCATGTACGGCCAAGCTGCCGCCCCGAATGTAAGAAGTCGCGAGCCCGCCGGTCAACTCCACCTACATTCGCCAACTCCTACTCGGCAAGAGGCGACTAATGTAACAACCATCGCGCAAATACTCCACATGGGACGTAATACGGGCCGTTCACTTTCCATTGTCGCGAACGTCGTTATACATTCCAGTGCTAAAGGTCAGAGTGGGCTTGCGAACTACATTAATCGCACCGCGTTACATATGAATCGCCCATTTGTGGTGCGCCCATTGTTTCGGTACCGATACCGATCCCCGATCCTTGCACGGTAATATTGCGGCAAGTTTTTTGCCCTGAACTAGCACCACTGCCCGCTGAATCGAGCTGGTAGTAAGTGTCCCATTCTAACTCCCTCTGTCTCGAACTCTCCTCTAATTTCAGGTATCCGAGGTTATAAAGGTAATTAGATGCAGCGCGATCTCCGGCCTGCGCAGCTTTTCGAAGCCAGTCCTCGGCGCGGTCCAGATCCCGAGTAACACCCCACCCTTTGGAGTAAAGAACCCCAAGATTCCTTTGGCACGCTGAAAATTTTTTCTCAGCGCATCGCTGATACCATTCTGCCGCATGTACATAATCGCTCTTTCCATCTCCTGCCCAAATGCCCTCTTGGTAAAAAGCGCCCATGAGTAGTTCGCCGAATTGATCGCCCTTATCTACTAGTTCACGAATCAAGCGTTTGGCTTCCTTCACATCTTTCGCAACGCCGCCTTCCCCCTTCCAATAACTGAAGGCCAAATACCCCATCGATTTCTGGTCCCCCTGCGCCGCTGCCTTTTTAAACCAACCGATGGCCACGGCATAGTCCTGTTTCACACCCTCGCCGTGTGAATACATCCACCCAAGGCGATGTTGCGAAAGCACCCACCCTTTGTTGGCACTACTGGTGAACAAAGCTAGAGCTTGGTCTAAATCTTGCCTCACAACACGTCCTGATGCATAGAAATTACCGAGATAATATTGCGCGACAGCATCCCCTTGGGCTGCAGCGAGTTGGAACCACTTTACTGCTTGTGCATCATCTTTTTGTATCTGGTAGCCGTACTGGTAGCAAAACCCGAGTTTAGTTTGCGCCATTGCATACCCTTGTTCTGCTGCTTGCCGGTACCAATACACTGCCTGTGATAGATTCCGATTGACTCCACGTCCATCCATGTACAAGTCGCCCAGTGCTGTTTGTACATCCGGATGTCCTGCTTCCGCCAAGGGACGCCATTCCTTCATAGCCGTCGCATAATCGCCCTTACAGCGTATTTCGATAGGTCGACAAAAAAGAAATAATGGCCGCAGAGCTGGTCGAAGGCGAATGAGTTCGACCGAGGGATGCTGTCATGAATCAATGCAAGCATGACGACGGTTTTCGCATGAGCGATACGCTCTGGGAACAAATGGAACCGTTGTTGCCAGCAGCGAAATCGCATCCGCTGGGATGCCACCGGCCGCGCGTACCCAATCGTGCGGCGATGGACGCGATCCTGCTGGTGCTACGCACAGGTATGCAGTGGAACGCCCTCGATAGCACTGGGATCTGCACCTGTTCGTCGGCGTACCGGCGATTCCGGGAATGGATTGATGCCGGGGTGTTTGCGAAGTTCTGGCGCCTGGGGTTGCTGGAATATGACGAGTTGCAGGGCATCGACTGGAGTTGGCTGGCAATGGACGGCGCGCTGACGAAGGCGCCACTGGGCGGAAAAAAAAACAGGACCGAATCCCTGCGACCGCGCCAAAGGCGGCGTCAAACGCAGCATGCTCACTGAAGCTGCTGGCGTTCCGTTGGCTGTCGAGGTGGCACCCGCGAACCGACATGACATGAAGCTGGTTGCTGCCACGCTGGCGGGAATGATGTGCGCTCGGCCGGTGAATGGCCGCAAGAGCGAGTTGTGTCTAGATCTGGGCTATGACTACGACGAGGTGCGACGCATCGTCAGCATGGCCGGGTTCGAACCGATCATTCTTGGCCGGCGCGATGAACGGGAGAACAAGAAGCAATGTGGTGTACGTGCCCGGCGCTGGGTGGTCGAGCGTACCCATAGCTGGCTCAACCGGTTTCGCCGGCTGCTCGTGCGATGGGAAAAGCGCGAGGATACCTATCTCGCCATGCTGCAGTTCGCGTGCGGTCTCATTGCTTGGCGCTCCGCCCTATCGAAATAGGCTCTTAGACGACGGCTGAGGCGTTTGCAAATTGTGCCGGACTAATTTTGAGGTCCGGCGGGATGAACCCGGCGCCGATCGACCCAACGTTATTGAGCACGTTAACCCCGATGTTCTGTAACTGCGTGATGTTCTGAGTCACGCCAACATTGACGTTGGCAACCGGCCCCAATCCCGCCAGCCAGGAATTGCCGGCTGGTGCGGCCGCACCACCGCGAACGGCCGACATCGCCTTGCCGTCTAGATCCTCGCTCTTGGCAAGGTCGTGAATCATGATTTTCGACATAGTTATTCTCCTTAAGTCCGGTGGAGGCAGTTGGGCCTCCGCCCGGATGATGTATTAGCCAAAGTTGATGGTGTTGGTGCCGTGTTGGGTCGGGTTCACGTTGGCGGTGATTCCAGACGCAAAGGCGACGTTGTTGCCATTGTTGACTTCGGTGTTCTGGCTCTGCGAAAGCAACTGCGTTGCGTCGAAGTTAAACTCGTTCTTCGGGAAGCTGAGCTTCGGATCGTAAGGCGAGCTATAGCCTTGCATCGTATAGCTTTTGCCGATACCGCCGCGTACTGCGGTCATCGCTTTGCGGCCGAGTTCTGCAGTCACTGCCAGGTCTTTGATGATCAGGGTAGTCATGTCAATTCTCCTAAAAGTGGTCAGTAGATAAAGTCGTTAATTAGCCAAAGTTGATGTTGTTGCTGCCATGCTGAGGCGGGCTCACGTTCGCGGTGATGCCGGACGCAAAAGCTACGTTGTTACCGTTATTGACGACAGTGTTCTGGCTCTGTCCGAGCGACTGCGATGCATTGAAGTTGAAGTCGTTCTTCGGCAGGTCATACACGGGTCCCCACGAGGACGGCATGCCGGGATACGACGATGGTGGGCAATAGAGGCCGGAGCCCTGTCCACCACGTACGGCAGCCATCTCTTTGCGGTCGATTTCTTCGGTAACAGTCAGGTCTTTGATCATCAGTGTTTGCATTTCAGGTTCTCCTAAGAGTGAGCAGAGCGATTGCGTTGGTGATGAGCGTTTTGTTGCACTCGACAGGGATACTGCAGGGAGCGTGCCAGTCGTGGTACGGAACCACGATGAGCTTCGTAAGGCGTTGAAACTCAACGGGAAATTCAAAGGCGCTTCGGTGTTTTACAGTCTTGGCTTCAACTGGGCGTAAATACGAAGTGATGGGGGCGATCCAACACAATGTGAGCAGCCGTTCGTCGGACCGCAACTCACATTGTTAAGTGTGGATAGATTGTGAGGGGCACTCGTTATTCGACGAGGTGGAGCCGCTGAACGATCAAGGCGTAGATAAACTCTACGTACGATATGGCCTTGTCAAATTCAATACGATGCGGATTTTCCTGATCATCTTGCTGCCAAGTGCCCGATTAATTGGGGCCAACCACTGAAGGGGAAGCAATAACGTGTCGCAATTATTCTCGACGAAGGTCTTGGTGCTGAGCAAGTTGCCGACAGCCACGGCCACCGGTTGTCTGAGCCAAGACTGAGCGAGCTCGCCCGCGATTGCAAGACTGCACGTGCCGACTAAACGTTCAGTGTCTGCTTTCGGGAAAAACACACTTCCGCTTTGGGTCGTATTAAGCCCGACGGCTGAATTTGGTCTTCGGCTGCTTTGACGCACCTAACTGCCGGTGATGATAAGCACTGGGCTGACTGCATTCGGCTCCGGACGTGCTGCTACTTAGCATCGGAATGTACTGGAGCGATGGTATTCGAACCCACGACGACAAGACGCAGGAAAGGGATAAATACACGGGTTTACAGCTTAGGCGCTGTAAACCCGTGTATTTCTTGGTAGCCGGCGCACAAACCACCGACACAAGAATTTCCAGTCTTTTGGGAGAGTTATCGAGAGACGTGGGGCATCTGCAGAAAAGCAGGGGGGAGCATTAGATGAGATCGACACGTCTCAATCCCCTGAATGGGTGAAACTGACGTCAGCAAACATTGGCTTGCCATAGGAGCATGATTGTTCGCGCCGCAGGCGGACAGGCATGCATTTCTTTGCACTTTGTCAGGGATGCATATCGTTGCACTTCATGCAAAAATATGTGTCCTGTTTCACAACTCGGAATTTGCTGGACTTGTTGGTGGTGGAGCGGAGGAGGATCGAACTCCCGACCTTCGCATTGCGAACGCGACGCTCTCCCAGCTGAGCTACCGCCCCATACCGAAGAATTTTATTGACTACTGGGCTCCGATGCAAGTGATTAAGAACAAGATAATACTTGTCTTCAAAAAGCTGCCTTAACCCATTGAATCTGTTGACGCAAATTCGGTTGCCCTACTATAGTGGCGGGATGCTTTCCGAATTTCATCAACTCTCCGAAAAAGTCGACCAGTTGGCCGAACTGGCGCAGTCGTTGCGCCGCGAAAACGCCGATCTGCGCTTGACACTGGCTTCGCTTACAACTGAGAACGCGGATTTATCCCGCCGTATTCAGGAGGCGTATCAGCGCGTTGCCGCGCTGCTGGAAAAAATCCCGGCGTCGCATGAAAGCGAGGAGGCGGTATGATCCAGCTTGATGTATCGATCATGGGGCAGGCTTACAAGCTTGCATGCAGGGAAGGCGAGGAGTCGGCGTTGCGCGAAGCCGTCGCTTATCTCGACGAGAAAATGTGCGCGATCCGCGATGCCGGGAAAATCAAGGGCAACGATCGGATCGCAGTGATGGCAGCACTGGGTATTGCGGCCGAACTGCTGGCGACCAAATCCACGGAAGGCCCCTTCGCCGATATGACACTGGCCGAAGTCAATCAAAAAATTGCAGCAATGCATGCTGTGATTGACGTTGCACTGGCGCCGCAGGAAAACCTTTTTTAAGCCAAAAAAGTTTTGTCGAAAAGTGCTCAAAGCCTTTGACACAAGGCCTGATTCAGGTACACTAAAACCTCCTGCCGTGTTCGCGATTGTCATATATTCCTTGAACCATTTATGTGCATAGGTTGCGGGATTTTGTTCGATGGGCGCGCTTCGTCGCTAGTCCGATGAACCCGAAATTGAACTAACTGTGACCACCTTGAACCGTAAGGTTCGGGATGCCGGCAAAGACGGCACAGGCGGGACTAATTCACAAGCGGCTGCATTCGTGCAGCCGCTTTTTTGTGCGCGTTGCGTTTGTCGGCGGTTTGTCAGATCCGCTGACTGTCATTCTTCGTACTCATTCAATATTCTTGAAACATGCAGTACTGGCTGATGAAATCCGAACCGGATGACGTAAGTATCGACGATGCCCTCGCCGCGCCAGGCCAAACAGTGGCGTGGATCGGAGTGCGCAACTACCAAGCGCGCAATTTCATGCGCGATGCGATGCGCATGGGCGACGGCCTGCTGTTCTATCACTCCAGCTGCGCCGAGCCCGGCATTGCGGGACTGGCCGAGGTGGCTAGCGCGCCTTATCCGGACGACACTCAGTTCGACCCCGCGAGCAAATATTTCGATCCCAAAGCCACCCGCGAGAATCCGCGCTGGATGCTGGTCGACGTGCGCGCTACGAAGAAGACGCGGCTGCTGACGCTGCCAGAATTGCGCGCCAATCCCGCGCTGGCGGACATGCAAGTCCTCAGGCGCGGCAACCGCCTTTCAATCACACCGGTTACGCCCGATGAATGGCGTTGTATCATCGGCCAACTTGGTTGATCTGAGAAAACTTTTACATGGATATTTCACTCGTGGCTGGGCTGCTCGCCTTGGGCGCCGCGGTCGGATTCGCCGCTGGCATGCTGGGCATTGGCGGCGGCATGCTGCTGGTGCCGTTCATGACGATGCTCTTTACGGCGAAGCATTTCCCGCAGGAGCATATCGTGCACATGGCGATTGCAACCTCGCTGGCAACTATCATGTTCACGTCGATTTCCTCGGTGCGTGCGCATCATGCCCGCCGCGCTGTGTTGTGGCGGGTGGTGAAGCTGCTGGCGCCGGGTATCCTGATCGGATCGTGGGTCGGGCCGTGGATTGGCGCGCAGTTGAATTCGTCGACGCTGGCCTTGGCATTTGCGGTATTTGTCGCGTTTTCCGGAACGCAGATGCTGCTCGATAAAAAGCCGGCTGCCGCGCGCGAATTGCCGCCTGCGCCGGGCATGTTCGCGGCGGGCGGCGTGATCGGTGTGCTGGCGGGATTGGTAGGCGCCGGCGGCGGCTTCGTCTCGGTGCCGTTCATGACCTGGTGTAACGTGAAAATTCACAATGCGGTAGCGACCAGTGCGGCGCTCGGCTTTCCGATTGCGCTGGCCGGCACGCTGTCGAACATCTACTTCGGCATGAAGGTGCCGGATTTGCCGGCCTCGTCGCTCGGCTTCATTTACCTGCCCGCGCTGCTGGTGATTTCGCTGGCGAGCGTCAGCACCGCGCCGCTGGGCGCCAGGACGGCGCACAGTCTGCCGGTGAAGACCCTGAAAAAGGTGTTTGCGCTTTTGCTGTATTCGCTGGCATCGTACATGCTGTATAAGGCGTTCGGATAAGGCGCGTCAGCCGCCCGCGAACTGTTCGCGCAACACATTCTTTTGTACCTTGCCCATCGCATTGCGCGGCAGGTCCGGCACGAAGTGCACGCGCTTGGGCACCTTGAAATTGGCAATGCGCTCCTTCAGGTAGGCAAGCATGTCGGCTTCGGACAAGGTCGAATCGGGCTGCACGACCACGACGGCCGTGACCGCTTCGCCGAAGTCCGGGTGCGGCACGCCGACCACCGCCGATTCGACCACGCTGTCGATGTCGTCGATGACCGCTTCGATTTCCTTCGGATAGACGTTGTAGCCGCCGGTGATGATCAGGTCCTTGCTGCGCCCGACGATGCTCAGATAGCCCTGGACGTCGAACTTGCCCACGTCGCCGGTCTTGAAATAGCCGTCCTGCGTGAATTCCTCGGCAGTCTTTTCCGGCATGTCCCAGTAACCCTTGAACACGTTCGGTCCCTTGACCTGGATGTCGCCGATTTCCTCCGGCGCGCACAATGCGCCGCCGCTTTTGACCACGCGCACCGACACGCCCGGCAAAGGCAGGCCGACGGTACCGCCGATGCGTTCGCCGTCGTATGGATTGGACGTCAGCATCGTCGTTTCGCTCATGCCATAGCGCTCGAGTATCGTGTGCCCGGTGCGCTGCGCGAACTCGCTGAAGGTGTCGGTCAACAGCGGCGCCGAACCCGAAACGAACAGCCGCATGCCGGCGCAGGCATCGCGACCGAATTGCGGCTCGGCCAGCAGTCGCACATAGTAGGTCGGCACGCCCATGAACACGGTCGCGCGCGGCAGCAGGCGGATCACATCGGCGCTGTCGAACTTCGGCAGGAAGATCATCTTGCTGCCGTTGAGAAGCGCGCCGTGTGATGCGACGAACAGGCCATGCACATGAAACAGCGGCAGCGCATGCAGCAGGACATCGCCCGCCTGCCAGCGCCACGCGTCGTGCAGTACCTCGGCGTTCGAGGCCAGGTTGCGGTGCGTGAGCATGGCGCCCTTGCTGCGCCCGGTGGTGCCGGAGGTGTAGAGAATGGCGGCGAGGTCGTCCGGATCCTTGTCAACGGTGGCGAAGCTGTTCGACTGGTGGGTTGCGCGCACCAGCAGCGAGCCGCTGCGGTCGTCGCCGAGCGTAAATACGTGCCTGGCGCCGCCGGCGAATGCGATCTGGGACACCCAGCCGAAGTTTTGCGGCGCGCACACCACGACGGACGGCTTGGCATCGTCGATGAAGTAGCGCATCTCGGCCGCGCGGTAGGCGGTATTGAGCGGCAGGTAGACGAAGCCGGCGCGGATGGTCGCCAGATAGAGCATCAGCGCTTCCGGCGACTTGTCGACCTGGGCGGCGATGCGCGCGCCCGGCGGCAGGTCCAGTCCGGCCAGCAGGTTGGCGATCTTTGCGGTCGCGCGGTCGAGGTCGTTCCAGGAGTAGTACAGGCCGTCGTGCGTTTCGATGCTGCATGCGGTCCGGTCCTGCGGAAAGCGCACTTCGAACAGGGTGTACAGGTTCATTGCTATTTTCCCGAGAAAACAGGTTTGCGCTTGCTGAGAAAAGTCTGCACGCCTTCGCGGTAATCCTGCGACGCAAGGAAGGCGAATGCTTCCTGCAGTTCCTGTTCGGTCAACGGCTCGGACACCGGGGCCAGGCGCCGTATCAACTGCTTGTTCATGCGCGCGGCCAGCGGCGCACCCTGCGCAATGCGTTGCGCGGTCCTGCGCGCTTCCGCAGGAACATCGTCCACTATACGGTTGAGCAGCCCCTTGTCCTTTGCCTCGGCCGCATCGAATACCCGGCCTTCGAGCAGGATTTCCAGCGCCACCGCCTTGCCGACCAGTTGCAGCAGGTATTGCAGTTCGCCCGGCGCCAGCGGAAACCCCAGGCGGTTGATCGGAATGCCGAAGCGTGCGCCGGGCGCAGCAATGCGGATGTCGCACGCACTGGCGATTTCGAGCCCGCCGCCGACGCATACGCCTTCGATGGCGGCGATGGTCGGATGCCGGCATTGCGAAATCGCTGCCAGTGCCTGCGCAATGGTTTCGGTGTGATAACGCATGCCTTGCGCCATCGTATTGCGCACGGAGGAGAATTCCTCGACGTCGGCGCCTGCCGCGAAGTTATGCTCGTCGCCGCACACGATCACGCAGCGCAGCGATTCATCCTCTGACAGCGCGGTGAAAATACGCGTCAGCGCATTCCACATCGCCACGTTGATTGCGTTGAGCTTGCGCGGATTGGACAGCGTGACCGTGGCGACGACGTCCTTCTTTTCCAGTCGAATTTCTGCCATGGGAACCTACGCGCGGGTGGCGGAATTGCGGTGCATCCTGTAGGTGACGAACAGCGCTGCGGCGCCGAAGACGATCATCGGCAGCGACAGCATCTGGCCGGCCGAGATCGTGATCCCGGCAAACGTCACTTCATAGTCGGGAGTGCGGAAATACTCGGTGAAGAAGCGCGCCATCCCGTACAGCATCACGAACATCGCGCCGACCGCGAGCGGCGGGCGCGGCTTGCGCGCATAAATCCATAGGATGACGAACAACAGGACGCCGTCGACCAGGGCCTGGTAAATCGGCGACGGATGGCGCGGCAGGTTGTCGACGTTGGGCCAGATCATTGCCCATGGCAGCGACGGGTCGGCCACGCGGCCCGGCAGCTCGGCATTGATGAAATTGCCGATGCGCCCGGCCGCATACCCGAGCGGCACCATCGGGGCAATGAAATCGTACACATCGACCAGGCGCCGTCCCGCCTTGCGCGCCCACAACCACATCGCTAGCATCACACCGAGGAAGCCGCCATGGAAGGACATGCCGCCTTTCCAGACCGCGAAGATTTCCAGCGGATTGGAGAAATAATAGGCCGGGTTGTAGAACAGGACTTCGCCCAGTCGCCCGCCGATCACCACGCCAAGCACGCCATAGAACAGCATGTCGTCCAGATGTTCGGCCTTCCATCCGGCCGCCGCCATATGCGGCTGGCGCGCCCGCACACGCCCCAGCAATAGGAACTGGATGAACGCCACCAGGTACATCAGGCCGTACCAGTGCACCTTGATCGGGCCGAGCGTGATCGCAATCGGGTTCGGTAAGGGATGAACTAACATCTATTTTTTCTTTCGCATAAGTTCGAGAAAGCTGCGCAATACCGGCGATATGTTATCGCGGCGCCAGGCCAGGCCGGTTTCGACGTGCAGCGTCTTGTCCGCAAGCGCCTTGTATTCGACGCCGGGGCGTTTTAAATTCGACACCGATTGTGGCACAAGTGCGACGCCCATACCCGCCGACACCAGACCGACGATAGTTTGCATCTGGATCGCTTCCTGTCCGATGCGGGGTGTCAAGCCTGCATCGCGAAAGCAGCCGAGAATCGCGTCATGGAATGCGGGCGCGATACGGCGCGGAAAAATGATCAGCGGCATATCGGCAACCGCTTTCAGCGTCGCGCTGCTTTTGCCGCGCAATGCCCGGGTTCCTTGTGGCGCGGCCAGCACCAGCGCTTCCGACAGCACCGTCATGTAGTCCAGTTCGGCGCGCGCCTTGTCATGCAGCGGCGGGATCAGCAAGCCGGCATCGATTCTGCCCTGCATCAAGTCGTCAATTTGCACATCGGTCGTCGCTTCGCGCAGCTCGATCTGGACTTTCGGATAATGCTCGCGGAACTCGCGCAGCAGTGGCGGCAGCACGCTGTAGTCGGCAGTCGACACGAAGGACAGCGACAGCATTCCCGACTCGCCCGATGCCGCGCGCCGCGCCAGATCGGGCAGGGCACCCGCCTGTTGCAGGATACGGCGCGCTTCCGGCAATAAGGCCGCACCGGCCGGCGTGAGCGTGACGCTGCGCTTGGTGCGACTGAAAAGCGGCGTGCCAAGCGTGGCTTCCAGCGCCTGGATCGTCTGTGACAGGGGGGGTTGGGTCATGTGCAGGCGCGCGGCAGCGCGGCCGAAATGATTCTCTTCGGCCACGGCGACGAAATAGCGCAATTGCCGCAATTCAATACTCATATGCAAATCGACTTAATAGGGAATGAATCATATATTTGACACGCGGCTAGGTGCAAGGCACTCTAGGCGTTTTTGCCCCCTTCGGGGCGAATTTCGCCCATTCGTAGCGCCGCTTCAATCAACAGTTCGGAGACCCACCTCATGCCGCAATACCGTTCCTATACCACCACCCATGGCCGCAATATGGCCGGCGCGCGCGCGCTCTGGCGCGCTACCGGCATGAAAGACGGCGACTTCAACAAGCCGATCATTGCGGTGGTCAATTCCTTCACCCAGTTCGTGCCGGGCCATGTGCACCTGAAGGATATGGGGCAGCTGGTGGCGCGCGAGATCGAGGCGGCCGGCGGCGTGGCGAAGGAATTCAACACGATCGCAGTCGACGACGGGATCGCCATGGGCCACGGCGGCATGCTGTATTCGCTGCCGTCGCGCGAGCTGATCGCCGACTCGGTCGAATACATGGTCAATGCGCACTGCGCCGACGCGATGGTGTGCATCTCCAACTGCGACAAGATCACCCCCGGCATGCTGATGGCCGCGATGCGCCTGAACATCCCGGCCGTATTTGTGTCCGGCGGCCCGATGGAAGCGGGCAAGGTAATCGAGGCGCTGCACGGCAAGCAGGAAGGTTCGCAAAAGATCATCAAGGTCGACTTGATCGACGCGATGATCCAGGCGGGCGACCCGACTGTCTCTGACGAACAGGTGGCAAACATCGAACGTTCCGCCTGCCCGACCTGCGGCTCATGCTCCGGCATGTTCACCGCCAACTCGATGAACTGCCTGACCGAGGCGCTCGGCTTGTCGTTGCCGGGCAACGGCACGATCGTTGCGACCCACGCCGACCGCAAGCAGCTGTTCCTGCGCGCCGGCCGCCTGGTGGTGGAGATTGCCAAGCGCTATTACGAGCAGGACGACGCTTCCGTCCTGCCGCGCAATATCGCGACCAAGGCCGCATTTGAAAACGCGATGGCGCTGGACGTATCGATGGGCGGCTCAACCAACACGGTGCTGCACCTCTTGGCCGCCGCGCAGGAAGCGGGCGTGTCGTTCACGATGGCAGACATCGACCGTATTTCGCGCAAGGTGCCGTGCCTGTGCAAGGTCGCGCCGGCGACCCAGGATTACCACATCGAAGACGTGCACCGCGCCGGTGGCATCGTCGGCATCCTGGGCGAGCTGGACCGCGCCGGCCTGCTCGACACCAGCGTGCCGACCGTCCACAGCAAGACGCTGGGCGACGCGATTGCCGCCAACGACATCATGCGCACCGAGGACCCGGCAGTGCGCCAGCGCTTCCTGGCAGCGCCGGGAGGCGTGCCGACGCAGACGGCGTTCTCGCAGGACAAACGCTTCGACAAGCTCGACAACGACCGCGCACACGGCTGCATCCGCGACAAGGAGCATGCGTATTCCAAGGACGGCGGCCTGGCGGTCCTGTACGGCAATCTGGCGGAAAACGGTTGCATCGTGAAGACCGCTGGCGTCGATGAAAGCATTCTCAAGTTCACCGGCACCGCGCGCGTGTTCGAGAGCCAGGACGATGCGGTGGATGCGATCCTGGGTGACGTCGTGAAAGAAGGCGACGTGATTATCATTCGCTACGAAGGTCCGAAGGGTGGCCCGGGCATGCAGGAAATGCTGTACCCGACCTCGTACATCAAGTCCAAGGGCCTGGGCAAGAGCTGCGCGCTGTTTACCGACGGCCGCTTCTCGGGTGGCTCGTCCGGGCTCGTGATCGGTCACGCTTCGCCGGAAGCAGCGGAAGGCGGCACCATCGGCCTGGTGGAAGACGGCGACACGATCGAGATCGACATCCCCGAGCGCCGCATGCACCTGAAGGTGAGCGATGAGGAACTGGCGCGGCGCCGCGCGGCGATGGAAGCCAAGGGCGACAAGGCATGGAAGCCGGCGAACCGGCAACGCGTGGTGTCGCAGGCGCTGCAGGCCTATGCTGCCCTGGCCACATCCGCCGATCGCGGCGCGGTGCGCGACCTGTCGCAGCTGAAGCGATAAGCGGCAGCGATGAAAGAAAAAGGGCGGTGAATCCACCGCCCTTTTTTATTTCTCGAAAGTCTTCTTTACCCGTTCCTGCCGGGCTTTCTCCAGCTGCTCGTGCGCCTTGCGCTTGTCCAGCCCGAAGGCCCGTTCGATGAATTCGAACCAGACGAACGCGGCGCCGAACAAGCCGACGATCCACCACCATGATAAATCGGCGAATGGTCCGACCTCGAAGTAGCGCAGGGCGGATAGTGCAATTATGATAATGATGAGTGGCATGTCGGCGTTGTTTTCTACAAGTTCCCGAAAAAGATTGTACCCCCCAATCGACATCGTCAACCAGTCGTGCTAGCGTAGCGTTTCTGCAAAATAATAGGAATCGTGGCGCAAGCCATATTTATGGAGAAAGTAATGAAACGTTCTTTGTTGGTATTCCTGGCTGCGGGTGCTCTCGTGTCCAATGCCGCAATGGCAAACGCCGATCTGGCGAAGGCGAAGAATTGCATGGCTTGCCACGCGGTTGCGAACAAAGTGGTTGGCCCGGCATTCAAGGATGTTGCCGCCAAATACGCAGGCCAGAAGGATGCAGAAGACAAGCTGACCCAGAAAGTGCTCAAGGGCGGCAGCGGCGTCTGGGGCCCGGTCCCGATGCCCGCCAATACCCAAGTCAACGAGGCTGAAGCACGTACCCTCGTGAAGTGGGTGCTGAGCCAGAAGTAATCGCCCGCTGCAGGCGACACGAAAAGCGCCCGTCGGGCGCTTTTTCATTTTGGCTTGGTGCCGAACGAAAAAAAGCCCTGGTCAATGACCAGGGCTTTTTGCTTGTCGCGGCGGTGAATTACTTCACGACGGCGATTTGCTCGCGCTTGCCACCCTTGTAGGTGTACAGCGTCAGGGTGCCGTTCTTCATGTCGCCCTTGGCGTCGAAGGCGATCGTGCCGGTTACGCCCTTGTAGTTGGCCTTGGCCAGCTGCGGCAGGTACTTGGCCGGGTCGGCCGAGTCGGCCTTCTTCATGGAATCGGCCATGACCATCACAGCGTCATACACGTACGGCGCGTAGAGCTGGACGTCGATGCCGAACTTCTTCTTGTACGCTGCGCGGAAATCGTCCATGCTCTTCTTCTGCGCTTCTTCCACGCCGCCGGCTTCGGCGCACACGATCTTGCCCGGCTCGCCGATAGCGTCGCCCGCGAGATTGACGAGATTCTCGGTGCAGATGCCATCGCCGCCCATGAACTTGGCGTTGATGCCCAGTGCCTTCATCTGGCGCAGCATCGGGCCGGCCACGGCATCCATGCCGCCGAAGAACACGACGTCCGGATTCTTAGCCTTGATGGCGGTCAGAATTGCGTTGAAGTCGGTCGCCTTGTCGTTGGTGTACTGCTGCGCCACCACTTGCACGCCCTTGGCCTTGGCGCCCTTGACGAATTCTTCGGCCACACCCTGACCGTAAGCGGTGCGGTCGTCGATCACGGCAACCTTCTTCGCCTTCATCTGGTCTGCCGCATAGCGCCCCAGCGTGCCGCCCAGCTGGCCGTCGTTGGCCACCACGCGGAATGCAGTCTTGAAGCCTTGCTGGGTATACTTCGGGTTGGTCGCGGACGGGGAAATCTGCGGGATGCCGGCGTCGTGGTAGATCTTGGATGCCGGGATGGTGGTGCCGGAGTTCAGGTGGCCGATCACGCCGTTGACATGGGCGTCGACCAGCTTCTGGGCGGCTGAGGTCGCCTGCTTCGGATCGGCACCGTCGTCTTCGGCCAGCAGTTCGAACTTGACCTTCTTGCCGCCGAGGGTCACGCCCTTTGCGTTCAATTCGTCGATGGCCATGCGCGCGCCGTTTTCATTATCCTTGCCCAGATGGGCGATCGCGCCGGAGATCGGGCCGACATGGCCGATCTTGACCACTTGTTCCTGTGCCGATGCAGCGCCTGCGAATACAAAGGCGATCGCGCCAGCCAACGGAATCATTTTTGTCTTGAACTGCATAGAATAATTTCTCCTCAGGATTGAAAAGTTACAGGGTTGCTGCAACACTCTTTGAGATCTCTAACCTATTCAGATTTCTGAACAGCATGACGGTACAACAGAAAAAAAAGTTCGAAAAGGGCTTTCTAGTCGATTTTTGTAAATTTCTTCATTTTTCATATGCCTAAACTCCATGCACTCGACAAGGTCGACCGCAAGCTGCTCAATCTGCTGCAGAAGGATAACCAGATCCCGACCCGAACCCT
The DNA here is from genome assembly GCF_000818395.1 of Noviherbaspirillum autotrophicum. Taxonomy (GTDB): domain Bacteria; phylum Pseudomonadota; class Gammaproteobacteria; order Burkholderiales; family Burkholderiaceae_D; genus Noviherbaspirillum; species Noviherbaspirillum autotrophicum. Next base: position 5,029,892 of record NZ_JWJG01000028.1, read on the forward strand.
GGCGGAGAAAGTGCATATCTCGCAGCCGACCTGCCTGCGCCGCATGCGCGAGTTGCGCGAAGCGGGCATCATCAGTGCCGATGTGGCGCTGGTGGACCCGTTCGCGCTGGGCTACGGCATGCTGGCCTTCCTCGAGGTGTCGCTCAACAACCAGTCCGACGAGCATATGCAGGAATTCGAGGCGCGCATGGCAAAGGAGACCGAGGTCATGCAGTGCTACTTCGTGTCCGGCGAATACGATTACTTCCTCGTAGTGCATGTGATCGACATGGACGCCTACTACCAGTTTGTGCGGCGCGTCATTTCGGGGTCGGGCAATGTGCGCCACTTCCAGTCGCGCTTCCCGATGAAGCGGGCCAAGTTCGCCACCCGCATCGCCTTCGACGAAAAACTGCCCGAGCTGAACGTGCGCGTGTCGAAGTGACGGCGTCTTTTGCCGCGGCCTTATATGCGGGCCGTACGGGACGCGGCAGCATGGCTGACTCGCGTGCGCGCCATGCCGGTGAACGCGAAGTCGACCTCGGGCGTGCGTCCGGAAACGATGTCGGCGATGGCGCGGCCGGAGCCGCAGCCCATGGTCCAGCCGAGCGTGCCGTGGCCGGTATTGAGGAACAGGTTGGCGTAGCGCGTTTTGCCGATGTAGGGCACGTTGGACGGCGTCAGCGGCCGCAGGCCGGTCCAGTAGGCCGGATTGTCGTAGTCGCAGGCATCCGGAAACAGTTCGCGCGTGCGGCGCGTGATCGCCTCGCAGCGCACGCTGTTGAGGTCGCGCCCGTAGCCGTTCAGCTCGCAGGTGCCGGCCACCCGCAGGCGGTCGCCCAGGCGCGAGAACACCAGCTTGTAGCCGTCGTCGGTGAGCGACACGGCGGGCGCGGCGTCACTCCTGACCACGGGATAGGTGGCGGAATACCCTTTGCCGGGATAGACCAGCAGTTCGATGCCAAGCGGCTGCAGCAGCGGTACCGAGAAACTGCCCAGCGCCACCACGAAGGCGTCGGCGCGCAGCACCTGGTGGCGTCCCTGCCCATCGATGACTTCGACGCCGCTGACCGTGGCGGTCGCGCCGGTGCCTTGCGTGAGCAGGCGGGTGATTGAAGTGTTGAAGCGGAACTGTGCGCCGGCTTGCTGCGCCTTGTGCGCCAGGCCCGTGGTGAACTTGTAGATGTCGCCCGACTCGTCGGTCGCCGTGTAGTCACCGCCAACGATCTTGTCGCGGATCTTCGCCAGTGCCGGTTCGATCCTCACCACTTCGTCGGCGCCGATCGACTGGCGCGGGCAACCGAGCTCGCGCATCAGTTTTGCCGCCGGCAGCGATGCTTCGAAATCCCTGGGATCGGTGTAGAAATGCAGGATGCCGCGCGTCAGATGGTCGTACTGAATGCCGGTTTCGGCGCGCACCGTCTGCAAGACTTGGCGGCTGTATTCGGCGATGGCGATGATCTGGCGGATATTGTAGGCGGTGCGGCCTGGCGTGCAATTGCGCAGGAAACTCAATCCCCATTTCCATTGCAGCCATTCGGGGCGCAGGCGAAACAGCAGGGGGGCGTCTTCCTTGCCGAGCCACTTCAGGATCTTGAAGGGCGCGTGCGGATTGGCCCAGGGCTCGGCGTGCGACACGGAGATCTGGCAGCCGTTGGCGAAACTGGTTTCCTGCGCCGGACCGGGCTGTCGTTCCAGCACGGTCACTTCATGGCCATCCTTGGCAAGAAACCAGGCCGAGGCAGTGCCGATGATGCCCGAGCCTAAGACGATGACTTTCATTTCTTATTTTTTGGTCGATTGCAGTTTCGAGATTTCCTGGGTGACGGCGCGCGTGACGACATCCTTCACGGTGTGGTGCAGGCCGCTCCTGATCTCGGCAGCGAGGTTTTCGACCGCCAGTTGCAGCACGTCGGCCAAGCTGTCACGCACCCGCTGTTCCAGCACGAAATCGATGCGCTCCAGCACCTGGTGCAACACGCGTTCGCGGACTTCACGCTCCAGGCGCGTCCAGCGCTCTTCGTCCCACTCGGCCGCTGCTTGTTGCTGCGGTTGCTCCGCCTGCACCGTTTCCGATGACGCGGAATCCTCTGCGGGCGCTTGCGGGGCGGGAGCCGCCTGGGGCGGCGCGATGACTTCTGTCAGGACGGGAATGCCTGATTCACGGGTAGGGTTGTTCATGCCTTGTCGGCGACATAATGGGTTAATGGATAGCCGCGCTGCTGGTAAAAGCGGTAGCGTTCGCGCCCGGCCATCGTGTCGTCGTCGGCCGACGAGATGATTTCGAACATACGCTCGAAGCGGGCAAAATGCGCTGGCGTGCGCGCCGACAGATTGATCAGGATGTGATAGTGCGGCAGGTCGGCGTCGTCGCTGTCGGTCAGGATGACCGGCGTGCTGGCGGCCAGCGGATCGCCGGCGGTCACATGTGGCAGGAAATCCAGCTCGGAAAAGGTCCATAACTGCTGGTCCAGCGTCGCCAGGTCCGCCGTGTCCTGCGTCAGCACCACGATCCGGCAGTTTGCGGCGCGCGCCTTGCGCACCAGACGGCAGGCGTAGCCTAGCTTGTCCGGGACGTTGCTGTGAAAATCGATGCGAGTCATTGAGTGAAATTTAAAACCGAAATCCCGGCGGCGCGTTGCCGATTGCCGGCGGCAGCTCTGTCGGGCGCGGCGGTTCCGCCTGCTTGGCGGCGCTTGCCGTTCTGGCCTTGGTGGCGGGCTCGGGCGCCGGCGCGGCTGCCTGTGCTTGCGGTGCGCGGTAGCTCTTGGGCAGCATGTTGGTTTCGGGATAACCGGCTGTGCCAAGCGCGCTGTTCCAGGCGCTGGCGGAGAATCCGCGTTCCCTGGCCCGGCCAACCGTCAGGAACGGCAAGTCCTTGCCTTCGCCGCCCGCCTTGTGGAATTGTTCCAGGTCTTCGCCAGTGTTGACGGTCTTTTCGGTGAACGGGATGCCGCGCGTGCGCAGGTGCGCGCGTCCCTCGTCGCAGGGCGCGCAATTCTTTGTCGTATATAGGGTCACCGGGCTGGCTTTTACCGCCTGCGCCAATTCATAGGGAAAGTTGGCAGTATCGACGTTGCTGCTGGAAATATTTTTGGTTTCCACTTGTTTGGCCGACGTCGGTGGCGGCGTATCGCTGTAAGTTACCTTGCCATCCGGTCCGACCCATTTATAAAGCTGCGCCTGCGCGCCGGCGGCACAAAACACCAGCGTCGCGGCTGCCAGTCTCACTTTCCGTGGTGTCATTATTGCTCCCTTTAATGCTTCAAGACGTCATGCCGCTATGCCGCAATAGCGCATCGATCGTCGGCTCGCGTCCGCGGAATGCCTTGAACGATTCGAGTGCGGGACGCGACCCACCCATGCCCAGAATTTCGCGCTGGAACTTGCGACCGGTCTCGACCGACAGGATATTGCCGCCGGTGGCGCCGACTTCCTCGAAAGCGCCATAGGCGTCCGCCGACAGGACTTCCGCCCACTTGTAGCTGTAGTAGCCGGCCGCATAGCCGCCGGCAAAGATATGGCCGAAGGAATTCTGGAAGCGGTTGAATGGCGGCGGAATCATCACCGCGACGCGGTGCCGCACATCGTTGAGGACATCCTGCGCGGTCCTGCTGCCGTGCGGATCGAAGTCGTAGTGCAGGTGCATGTCGAACAGCGCAAATTCGACCTGGCGCAACGTCTGCAAGCCGGACTGGAAATTCTTGGCGGCCGTCATCTTGTCAAACAGTGCGCGCGGCAGCGGTGCGCCGGTATCGACATGCGCGGTCATGTGCTGCAGCACATCCCATTCCCAGCAAAAGTTTTCCATGAACTGCGACGGCAGTTCGACCGCGTCCCATTCGACGCCGGCGATGCCGGATACGCCAAGTTCTTCCACCTCGGTCAGCATATGATGCAGGCCGTGGCCGAATTCATGGAACAGCGTGATGACTTCGTCATGGGTGAACAATGCCGGCCTGGTCTTGCCGTCGACGGTAGACGGTTCGCTGAAATTGCAGGTCAGGTAGGCCACCGGGGTCTGCACGCCGTTCTTGGTCAGGCGGCGTCCGCGCGCGTCATCCATCCAGGCGCCGCCGCGCTTGCCGTTGCGCGCGTACAGGTCGAGATAGAACTGGCCGAGCAGACGGCCATCCTTCTCGATGCGGAAGAATTTCACATCCTTGTGCCAGGCGGGGGCGGTATCGGGCTTGATGTCGACCGCAAACAGGGTCTGCACCACGCGGAACAAGCCTTCGATGACTTTCGGCTCCGGGAAATACTGCTTCACTTCCGGTTCCGAAAACGCATAGCGCTTTTCGCGCAGCTTTTCAGACGCATAGGTGACGTCCCAGGCTTGGAGTTGGTCGAGCCCCAGCTCGTTCTTCGCGAAGCTGCGCAATTCGGCCAGGTCGTTTTCCGCAAACGGGCGCGCGCGCTTGGCAAGGTCTTCGAGGAAGCCGATCACCTGTTGCGGCGATTCCGCCATCTTTGGCACCAGCGACACTTCGGCGTAATTCGGGAAACCGAGCAGCTTGGCTTCCTCGTCACGCAGCTTCAGGATGTCGGCGATGTTTTGCGTGTTGTCCCATTCTGCGCATTTTGAAAAAGCGGCACCGAGTTCCGACGCCTTGGTCACGTTGGCGCGGTAGATCGCTTCGCGCAATTCGCGCTTGTCGGCGTATTGCAGGATCGGGAAGTAGGACGGGAAATGCAAGGTGAACTTGAAGCCGCTCTTGCCATCCTTTTGTGCGGCGGCACGGGCCACCTGCCTGATGTCGTCGGGCAGACCGGCGAGTTCGGCTTCGTCGTCGACATACAGCGCGTAGTCGTTGGTTGCGTCGAGCACGTTTTCCGAGAATTTGGTTGACAGCGCGGCTTGCTGTTCCTGGATTTCGGCGAAGCGTGTCTTCTTGTCGTCTGGCAGCTCCGCGCCGCCCAAGCGGAAGTCGCGCAGCGCATTTTCGATGATTTTCTGGCGCGCCGGCGACAGCGTCATGTATTCGCCGCCGGCCTTGATCGCCTTGTACTTGTCGAACAGCGCGAGATTCTGGCCCAGTTCGGTCCAGAACTCGGTGACCTTGGGCAGGTTCTCGTTGTAGGCCGCGCGCAGTTCGGGCGTATCGACGACCGCGTTCAAGTGACCGACGATGCCCCAGGCGCGCCCGAGTTTTTCCGTCGTATTGTCGAGCGGTTCGACAAAGTTGTCCCAGGTTACCTTGGCGTCGGCGCCGCCTGGCACTGGCGCCTCCAGCTGAGCAACCAGAGCGCGGTTCTCCTCCAGCAAGGCGGAAATGGCCGGCGTGACATGCTCCGGTCGGATGGCGTCGAAACGCGGCAGATCGGAAAAATCGAGCAGGGGATTAGTCATCAGGTCAGCTTCTTTCTGCGGCCTCAATAGTATTAACGAGAAGCATGGTAATTGTCATCGGCCCGACACCGCCTGGTACCGGCGTGATGTAGCCGGCGACTTCCTTGGCATTGGCGAAGTCGACGTCGCCGCACAGCTTGCCATTGTCGTCGCGGTTCATGCCGACGTCGATGACGACTGCGCCCGGCTTGATCATGTCGGCGGTGACAATATTACGCTTGCCTGTCGCAACCACCAGGATGTCGGCTTGCCGCGTGTGATGGCCGAGGTCCCTGGTCTTCGAATTACAGATGGTGACGGTTGCGCCCGCTTGCAAGAGCAGCATGGCTTGCGGCTTGCCGACGATGTTGGAGGCACCGACCACGACCGCGTTCGCGCCGCGCACCGGATAGTCGATCGATTCCAGCATCTTCATCACGCCGTACGGGGTACAAGGGCGGAACAGCGGCTGGCCGGTCATCAAGAGGCCGGCATTGCTGATGTGGAAGCCGTCGACATCCTTTTCCGGTGCAATCGCTTCGATCACCTTATGCGAATTGATGTGGGCCGGCAAGGGAAGTTGCACCAGGATGCCGTTAATTTTCGGGTCCTTGTTCAGCGCATCGATGCGCGCCAGCAGCGCCGCTTCGGTCATGTCTGCATCATATTTTTCCATCACCGAATAAATGCCGTTGTCTTCGCAGGCTTTCACCTTGTTGCGCACATAGACTTGCGACGCCGGATTGTCGCCGACCAGGATTACGGCCAGTCCGGGCTGCTTGCCTTGCGCGGCCAGCGCGGCGGCGCGTTTGGCGACGTCGGCGCGCAATTGTTGGGAAAGTTCGGTTCCGTTAATGATTTGTGCAGACATGGTTGTTGTTGAGGTGGGTACGGTTTAAAACAAGATTATAAGTCGCCGCTTGCCTCATGCTGCAAAACGATGGCGCATGGAATGCAACAGGTGGAAAAGCATGGTGCGGCGCACTACGTATTTTCCGCATTATGGAAAGCTATCCCGTAATTTGAAAAGTTGCAAGAGTGCTGTTAGAATCTTTTCACCGCGCACGATCCCGGAAAAATCTTGTCAAAACAGCCCGGTCCTCATCAAGGCCGGGGCCCTAACCAGGAGACACACCATGTCCGCCCAGCTCGACCAAGTTCTGGCGCAAGCCGCCAACGATCCCGATGTAATGGAAACCCAGGAGTGGCTTGACGCGCTCGAAGCCGTGATTGAATCAGAAGGCCCGGAGCGCGCCCATTACCTGATGGAGCGCATGGTCGACCTGGCGCGCCGCCGCGGCGCCCACATCCCGTTTTCCGCCAATACCGCTTACGTCAACACCATTCCCGCCCATCTCGGCGAGCATTGCCCCGGCAACCTGGAATATGAAGAGCGCCTGCGCTCCTGGATGCGCTGGAATGCGATGGCGATGGTGGTGAAGGCCAATCGCGCCGATGGCGACCTCGGCGGCCATATTTCCAGCTTTGCATCGCTGGCCAACATGCTGGGCATCGGCTTCAACCATTTCTGGCACGCGCCGACCGAAAACCACGGTGGCGACCTGCTGTATATCCAGGGCCATTCCGCGCCCGGCATTTATGCCCGCGCCTTCCTCGAAGGCCGCATTACCGAAGAACAATTGCTTAACTTCCGTCGCGAAGTCGACGGCAAGGGCCTGTCGTCCTATCCGCACCCGAAGCTGATGCCGGATTTCTGGCAATTCCCGACCGTGTCGATGGGCCTGGGCCCGCTGATGGCGATTTACCAGGCGCGTTTCCTGAAATACCTCCATGCACGCCAGATCGCCGATACCGCCAACCGCAAGGTGTGGGCCTTCTGCGGCGACGGCGAGATGGACGAGCCGGAATCGATGGGCGCCATCGGCATGGCCGGCCGCGAACACCTCGACAACCTGGTGTTTGTCGTCAACTGCAACCTGCAGCGCCTGGACGGCCCGGTGCGCGGCAACGGCAAGATCATCCAGGAACTGGAAGCTGATTTCCGCGGCGCCGGCTGGAACGTCATCAAGGTCATCTGGGGCAGCTACTGGGATGAGCTGCTGGCACGCGACAAGGACGGCATCTTGCAGCGCGTGATGATGGAAACCGTCGACGGCGAATACCAGAATTACAAGGCCAAGGATGGCGCCTACGTGCGCAAGCACTTCTTCGGCAAGCATCCGAAGCTCCTGGAAATGGTGGCGAAAATGTCGGACGACGACATCTGGCGCCTGAACCGCGGCGGCCACGACCCGCACAAGATTTACGCCGCCTTCAAACAGGCGCAGGAGCACAAGGGCCAGCCGACCGTGTTGCTGGTCAAGACCATCAAGGGCTTCGGCATGGGCAAGTCGGGCGAGGCGCGCAATACTGCCCACCAGACCAAGAAGCTCGACGACGAAGCCGTGCGCGAAATGCGCGACCGCTTCGGCATTCCGGTGTCGGACGAACAGCTGCCGGATATCCCGTTCTTCAAGCCGGCCGACGATACGCCGGAAATCCAATACCTGCACGAGCGCCGCAAGGCGCTGGGCGGCTACCTGCCGCAGCGCCGCATGAAGGCCGACGAAACGCTGCCGGTGCCGGAACTGTCGGCGTTCAAGGCAGTGCTCGACGCGACTGCCGAGGGCCGCGAAATCTCCACCACGCAGGCCTTCGTGCGCATCATCACGACCCTGTTGCGTGACCCCAACCTCGGCAAGCGCGTGGTACCGATCCTGGTCGATGAAACCCGCACCTTCGGCATGGAAGGCTTGTTCCGCCAGATCGGCATTTTCAATCAGCAAGGACAGTTGTACGAGCCGGTCGACCGCGACCAGGTGATGTACTACCGCGAAGACAAGTCCGGCCAGATCCTGCAGGAAGGCATCAACGAGGCGGGCGGTATGAGTTCGTGGATTGCTGCGGCCACGTCGTACTCGACCAGCAACCGCGTCATGCTGCCGTTCTACATCTATTACTCGATGTTCGGCTTCCAGCGTTTCGGCGACCTGGCATGGGCAGCCGGCGACATGCGCGCCCGCGGTTTCATCCTGGGGGGAACGGCGGGGCGCACCACGCTCAACGGCGAGGGCTTGCAGCACGAAGACGGCCACAGCCACATCCTGGCCTCGACCATCCCGAACTGCCTGCCGTACGACCCGACCTTCGCGCACGAGCTGGCAGTCATCATGCACGACGGCTTGAAGCGCATGGTCGAAAAGCAGGAGGACGTGTTCTACTACATCACCGTGATGAACGAGAACTACAGCCATCCCGGCCTGAAGGCGGGCACCGAAGAGGACATCCTGAAGGGCATGTACCTGCTGCAGGAAGGCGATAAGGCTGCCAAGCAGCGCGTGCAGCTGATGGGCTCCGGCACCATCCTGCGCGAAGTGATCGAAGCCGCCGCGCTGCTGCAGAACGACTGGGGCATTGCCGCCGACGTCTGGTCCGCGCCGTCGTTCACGCTCCTGGCGCGTGACGGCCAGGACGTGGAGCGCTGGAACCTGCTGCACCCGACCGAAACGCCGCGCGTGGCGCACATCACGAAGCAGTTGCAGGGCACGACCGGCCCGGTCATCGCATCGAGCGACTACATGCGCACTTTCGCCGAGCAGGTCCGCGCCTTCATGCCGCGGGGCCGCACCTACAAGGTGCTGGGCACAGACGGCTTTGGCCGCTCCGACACGCGCGCCAAGCTGCGCGAGTTCTTCGAGGTCGATCGGCATTATGTGACGGTCGCCGCGCTCAAGGCGCTGGCCGAAGACGGAACGATCAAGCCGGACGTCGTGGCGCAGGCGATTGCCAAGTACGGCATCAATCCGAACAAGCCGAATCCGGTGACGCTGTAACGCTGGAATAACACTAACAATTCGGGGGGAGGGGTAGGTGGCGTTGTGCGGCCAAAGAAATGAGCGCGCTGCCAGAGCCTCGCTACCCTCATCCCCGGCCCTCCCTCCGCAAAGGGGAAGGGAATAAACGGAGCTAACACTATGAGCTTGCAGGAAGTCAAAGTCCCGGATATCGGCGATTTCAAGGAAGTCGAAGTCATTGAACTGATGGTGAAGCCGGGCGACACGATCCAGGTCGATCAATCGCTGATCACGGTGGAGTCGGACAAGGCCAGCATGGAAATCCCGTCCAGCCATGCCGGCGTGGTGAAGGAACTGAAGGTCAAGGTCGGCGACAAGGTGTCCGAAGGTTCGCTGCTCTTGCTGATCGAAACCGAGGGCGCGGCAGCCGCTCCTGCGCCCGCGCCCGCGCCCGCAGCGCCGGCCCCCGCGCCTGCGGCACCGGCAACTGCTGCGGCAGCGCCTGCTGCTGCGGTGCCTGCCCCGGCACCGGCCCAACCGAAGTCGGTGCCGACCGCCGCGCTGGAGCCGCACGAAGGCAACGGCATCAAGCCGCATGCGTCGCCGTCGGTGCGCAAGTTCGCGCGCGAGCTCGGCGTCGACCTGGCGCGCCTTACCGGCACCGGACCGAAGGGCCGCATCCTGCATGAAGATGTACAGAATTTCGTGAAGTCGGTGATGGCAGGCGGTCCTGCAGTTTCCGCAGCGCCGGCCGGCAAGGGCGGCACCGGAGTTGGCCTCGACCTGCTGCCATGGCCGTCGCTCGACTTTTCCAAGTTCGGCGCGACCGAGTTGCAGCCGCTGTCGCGCATCAAGAAGATCAGCGGCCCGAACCTGCACCGCAACTGGGTAATGATCCCGCATGTCACGCAGTTCGACGAAGCCGACGTGACCGACCTGGAAGAGTTTCGCAAGGATTCCAACGCTGCGATGGCGAAGTCCGGCGTCAAGCTCACCATGCTGGCGTTCGTGATCAAGGCTTGCGTTGCGGCGCTCAAGAAATTCCCGGCCTTCAATGCCTCGCTGGACGAGAAGGGCGAGAACCTGATTCTCAAACAGTACTACAACATCGGCTTTGCCGCCGATACGCCGAACGGCCTCGTGGTTCCGGTCATCAAGGATACCGACAAGAAGGGCATCTCGCAAATTGCCCAGGAAATGGGCGATCTGTCCGCGCAGGCGCGCGACGGCAAGCTGAAACCGGCTGACATGCAGGGCGCGAGCTTCACCATTTCCTCGCTCGGCGGCATTGGCGGCACGGCGTTCACGCCGATCATCAACGCGCCGGAAGTCGCCATCCTCGGCCTGTCGAAGTCGGCCATCAAGCCGGTGTGGGACGGCAAGCAGTTCGCGCCGCGTCTGATGCTGCCGCTGTCGCTGTCGTACGACCACCGCGTGATCGACGGCGCCATGGGCGCGCGCTTTACGGTCTATCTCGCCGAAGTACTGGGCGACATGCGCAAGACCTTGCTGTGATCCGGGCTTAAGGAGCGGCATCGGGCTCATTGGAAAATGAGAAAATTCGTCTCTTTTCATCGGGCCTGAGCGCCTCCTTGTTTGCGGAGATCAACAATGACCACTTGCGTAGTCGTCAAGAAGAACAACGAAATCGCGATTGCATCGGATTCCCTGGTCACGTTCGGCGACACCCGCCTGTCGCATGCGTATGAAGTGAACGAAAAGGTTTTCCCGGTCGGGGAGTCCTATGTGACCCTGGCCGGCACCGCAGCGCACTTTCCGGTCATGCGCAAGCTGCTGACCGGCATGGGCGAGGAATGCCGGCTGAACAACCGCGATGAAGTGTTCGAGACGTTTTCCAAGGTGCACGAAATACTGAAAGAAAAGTATTTCCTGAACACGAAGGAAGACGAGGACGATCCGTACGAGTCGTCGCAGATTACTGCGCTGATCGCCAATCCGAACGGTATTTTCGGCGTGTACTCGTACCGCGAGGTATTCAGTTTCGACCGCTTCTGGGGTATCGGCAGCGGGCGCAATTTTGCATTGGGCGCGATGTACGCGGTCTATGACAACGAGGCGTACGACGCGCGGAAAATCGCGGAAATCGGCGTGCAGTCCGGAGCCGAGTTCGACAAGAGCACATCGGGACCGTTTCGGATATTCAGTTTTCCGATGAAGGAATAACACCAATATTTCCTCCCTCGACGAGAGGGCAGGGAGCCAACGGAGCAAAAGTTATGAGCATGATTGAAGTCAAGGTCCCCGACATTGGCGACTTCAAGGAAGTCGAAGTCATTGAATTGCTGGTCAAGCCGGGCGACACGATCCAGGTCGATCAGTCGCTGGTGACGGTCGAGTCGGACAAGGCCAGCATGGAAATCCCGTCCAGCCACGCCGGCGTGGTAAAGGAACTGAAGGTCAAGATCGGCGACAAGGTCTCCGAAGGCACCTTGCTGCTCATGCTGGAAGCCGCCGAAGGCGCCGCCACGGCAACCCCGGCGCCAGCGCCGGTTGCCGCCGCTCCGGCCTCGGCCCCGGCTGTGGCAGCCCCGGTCGCGTCGGCGCCGGCTGCTGCCAGCTATGCCGGCAAGGTCGATGTCGAATGCGACATGCTGGTGCTGGGCGCCGGCCCCGGCGGTTATTCCGCCGCATTCCGTTCCGCCGACCTCGGCATGTCGACCGTGCTGGTCGAAAAGTATGCAACGCTGGGCGGCGTCTGCCTGAACGTCGGCTGCATCCCGTCCAAGGCCCTGCTGCATGTGGCCGCCGTGATCGACGAGACTGCCGCGATGGCAGCGCACGGCGTGACCTTCGGCAAGCCGCAGATCGATATCGACAAGCTGCGCGAATACAAGGAAAAGGTCATCAAGAAGATGACCACGGGCCTGGCCGGCATGGCTAAGTCGCGCAAGGTGAACGTGGTGCAGGGCGTCGGCCAGTTCGTCAGCCCGAACCATATCGAAGTGACGGCAGCCGACGGCAGCAAGAAGACGGTGCAGTTCAAGCAGGCGATCATTGCCGCCGGCTCCTCGGTGGTGAAGCTGCCGTTCGTGCCGGAAGATCCGCGCATTGTGGACTCCACCGGCGCGCTGGAATTGCGTTCCGTTCCGAAGCGCATGCTGGTCATCGGCGGCGGCATCATCGGGTTGGAAATGGCAACCGTCTATTCGACGCTCGGCGCGCGCATCGACGTGGTCGAAATGATGGATGGCCTGATGCAGGGCGCCGACCGCGACATGGTCAAGGTCTGGCAGAAGTTCAACGACAAGCGTTTCGACAAGGTGATGACCAAGACCAAGACGGTCGCGGTCGAAGCGCTGGCCGAAGGCATCAAGGTTACCTTCGAAGCGGCTGATGCATCGGTCACCGCGCCGGAGCCGCAACTGTACGACATGGTGCTGGTCGCCGTCGGCCGCAGCCCGAACGGCAAGAAGATCGCCGCCGACAAGGCCGGCGTTGCCGTCACCGATCGCGGCTTCATCAATGTCGATTCGCAGATGCGCACCAACGTGCCGCATATCTTCGCCATCGGCGACATCATCGGCCAGCCGATGCTCGCGCACAAGGCAGTGCACGAGGCGCATGTCGCGGCTGAAGCCGCTGCAGGCCAGAAGTCGTTCTTCGATGCGCGCGTGATCCCGTCAGTCGCCTACACCGATCCGGAAGTGGCATGGGTTGGCATCACCGAGGACGAAGCCAAGGCCAAGGGCATCAAGCTGGAAAAGGGCCTGTTCCCGTGGGCCGCGAGCGGACGCGCGACTGCCAACGGCCGTGACGAAGGCTTCACCAAGCTGCTGTTCGACGCCGAGACGCACCGCATCGTCGGCGGCGGCATCGTCGGCACCCATGCCGGCGACATGATCGGCGAAATTGCGCTGGCCATCGAAATGGGCGCCGATGCAGTCGATATCGGCAAGACCATCCATCCGCACCCGACTTTGGGCGAGTCGATCGGCATGGCGGCCGAGGCGTTCGAAGGCGTGTGCACGGACTTGCCGCCGGCGCGAAAGAAGTGAAGTTTTCGAACCTCGCTTGAAAAGGAAAGCGGCGCAGATTGCGCCGCTTTTTTTTTGCCCGTCGCATGGTCGAAGGGACCGCTGACTTCGTGGACATGCCGGGTACGCGCAGCATCGTAATAATTCTTACCATGGATCGCACTTTTCCCACGCCCGCCTACGAATAGATCAAGCTTGATTTATGTTGATATTTAGTTATCGAAAATAACTATATTCACTTTGCATATTGTGAGAAACAGACGAGGGGGAGATGTCAACAAACAGGTTCATGATGCGGGGCGCGCGGCGCGGAGAACATGCATGAAGCGCGACCATGGCGCACCACCGCAGCTGCAGCCGCGCAGGTTGGGACAGGAATGGCCGGCAGACTTGCCGCGCTACTGGAATCGCGGCGAGGTGTTTCGCACCCATTACATGAATGCGCTCAGCACCTTGTTCCCCGATGGCGAGAAGCATTTCATCGATTCGGTGCGGGCATTCCGCTGCCGCAACGACGATCCCGGCCTGGAGCGCGACATCCGCGGCTTCATCGGCCAGGAAGGATGGCATCGTCACGAGCACGGGCGGTATAACCGCTGGCTGGACGCCATCGGCTTGCCCGCCGGCCGGCTGGAAGCACGCATCGGTCGCAACCTGGCCCAGGTGAAAAAGTTGGCGCCGGAAATCGACTGGCTGGCGCAGACGGTGTGCCTCGAACACTTCACCGCCATCATGGCGCAGGCGCTCGTGCGGCACCCGCAATGGCTGGCCGACATGCACCCGCATTTCCGCCGCATCTGGCTCTGGCACGCAGTGGAAGAAATGGAGCACAAGGCGGTCGCCTTCGATCTGTACGTCAAGGTTGGCGGCGGCTATCTGCGACGGATGTGGATGATGTTGCTGATGTCTGTATTTTTTCCGTTCGATACCATCTGGAACCTGGTCGTCTTTCTCTATCGCGACAAGCAACTGTTCAAGCCGCGCGTCTGGTGGCAGGGTATGCGGTTTTTCTTCGGCACCGATCCGGGGCTGTTCTGGAAAATTCTCCCGGCCTACCTGCGGTTTTTCAGGCCGGGCTTCCATCCGTGGGATGATGATGACCGCCCGCTGATCCGGCAAGGGCTGGCATGGCTGAAAGAATTGGGGGGTACACCCCATGTCATGGAGGAGAGCTCGTAATGAAATTACTCAAACCGAAGCTGGCTGCGGGATTGGCAGCCATGCTGCTTGGCGCGTCGGCCGCAATTGCCGCCGACGATGCGGCCTTGGGCGCGGCCGACGAGTTGCGCGACCGTCTGTCAGCCATGCCGGCGAATGCGCAGTGCGACTGGTTCGTGCAGCGCATGAGCGGGCAGCAGCTGGCCAGGGCGACGGATACGCAATTGCTGGCCATCCTGCAGTCGCTCGAATCGTCCGCGCTTTTTTGCCCGATCAAGCGCATGGTTGCTCAGACCCCCGAATACGAATTCCTCATGCTGCGCCGCGAACGGGTAAGGGAAAGCGACGCATTGCCCGACACGCCGGAGCGCATGTTCGTACGGTTGCGTCATGCGCCCCTGACCATTTACGCCCGCTGGGAAAAGGATGGCGCGCGGGCCGGGCAGGAGGTGCTGTACGACGCAGGCAAGGACGGCAGGAAAATGCTCGCGCACGTGGGCGGCATGTTTGGCGTGGTATCGATGAATGTCCCCATTGACGGGGCAATCGCGCGTGCGCAGTCGCGCCATACGGTGCGCGACCTCGGCATGGGTTTCATCGTGGCGCAGCTGGAGGCCGACCTGGAACGCTCCCAGGCGAGCAACTTGCCCACGCGGCCGGCAAGCGTCAAGGTGGTTCGCGATGGCATCAGCCGCTATGCCGAACTGGTGTATGAGCATCCGGGCATGCCGCCTTACTATGCAAAGCGGACCCGTTTCTGGCTCGACTTGCGCGAGCCGATGATACGCATGGTGGAAAGCCGCGACAATCAGGGCGAGGTGTTCGAGCACATCGTATTCGAATCGCTGCAGCGAAAGCCGCTTGCCCCGAATGCCTTCGATGCCAAGAATCCCGAGTATCGGTTCTGAATGCCGGAGGCTTGCCGGAGTGCCGCCGTGCCAGCAGGAAGCGGAAGGGCTTGCCCCAGATAGCGCAAGCCCTTCCGCTTTGTGAAAATGTGCATGTCGAAACAGCTCGCACCGGAATGCGAGCGATGCAAACCTGACTGGATCAGTGCCCGAGCTTGGTCAGCACTTCCGACAGCATCGCGATCATGTGATCGATTTCTTCGGTCGTCACGTTCAACGCCGGCATGAAGCGCAGCAGGTCGGGGCGTGGCGAATTGACCAGCAGGCCGATCGGATTCAGGTCGCGCGCCGCCTCGACGATCTTCGGTCCGATGTCCTTGCCCAGCTTGAGCGCGCGCAGCAAGCCTTCGCCGCGCTCCCCATCCAGCCCGTGCTTGACGCACAGCTTGCGCAGCTGGGCCGCCATGTAGTCGCCCTTGTCCTTGACTTCCTGCAGGAAGCCCGGCTTGAGCAGCTCGGTCAGTACGGCGATGCCGGCAGCGGTCATCACGGGGTTACCGTTGTAGGTGCCGCCCTGTTCGCCCGGTTCGAAGCAGGCGACTTCTTCGCGGCACAGCAATGCCGACAACGGTACGCCGCCACCGATGCCCTTGCCCAATGTCATGATGTCCGGCTCGATGTTCGACAACTGATAGGCGAACAGTTCGCCGGTGCGGCCCATGCCGGCCTGCACTTCGTCGACGATCAGGAGCAGGTTGTGCTGCTTGGTCAGCGCGCGCAGTTGCTGCATGAATTCGCGGGTAGCCGGGATCACGCCGCTTTCACCCTGCACCGGCTCCAGCATCACCGCGACCGTCTTGTCGGTGATGAGCTTTTCGACGCTGGCGATGTCGTTCAGCTCGGCCTTGAAAAAGCCCGGCACCTGCGGCGCGAACATGGTGTCCCAGCCGGCCTTGCCGGAAGCCGACATGGTGGCCAGCGTGCGGCCGTGGAAGCCATGGTTGAAGGTGATGATTTCGTAGCGGTTTTCGCCGGCGGCGTTCTTGTTGACCTTGCCCCATTTACGCGAAAGCTTGATCGCGCCCTCGTTGGCTTCCGCTCCGCTGTTGGCAAAGAACACGCGGTCGAAGCAGGAATGCTTGGTCAGCATCGAGGCTAGCACGATGGAGGGCTCGTTGTAGAAGGCAGGCGATGGGTTGATCAGCTTGCCGACTTGGGCGCTGACGGCATCGACGACGCACTGTGGCGAATGGCCGAGGCAATTGACTGCCCAGCCTTGCAGGTAGTCGAGATAGCGCTTGCCGTTATTGTCCGTCAGCCACATGCCGCGCCCTTCGGTAAACACCAGCGAGGGCCGGTTGGTGATGTGCATGAGGGCATTAACGTCGTACTGGCTGAATTCCATCTCGGGGCTCCTGGACAAAATAAATGGGGTATCAAAAAAAAAGCCACAGGGCGGGCCTGTGGCTTGTTGAGCAGCAAACTCTTACGCGCACGGCATCCCAGGCTGGGGCAGCGGGGAACGGCGTCGCAGGAGTTTGGCTGTTGCATTCATAAAATCAATAGTATGACTTTTTGCGCAGTGCGTCAAAAACTTTTGTGGCATCAGGCCTTCGCCAGATCCGCTTCAGTCGTGAACGCATCGGCGTAGAACTCGTCTTCAGGCAGCTTGCACTGCGCGACAAAATCGCGCTTGGCCGCGTCGACCATCACTGGCGCGCCGCAAGCGTACACCTGGTAGCCCGACAGGTCGGGCAGATCCTCGACTGCGGCACGATGCACGAAGCCGGACCGGCCGCTCCAGCAATCTTCCGGCAGCGCATCCGAGACGACCGGCACGTACCTGAAGTTCGGCAGCGTGCGCGCCCATTCCTCGCACAGCGCGTGCATGTATAAATCCTTGGGACGGCGCCCGCCCCAGTACAGCACCATCGGGCGCTCGGTCTTGCTGTGAATCGCGTGCTCGATGATTGCTTTGATCGGCGCGAAGCCGGTGCCGGACGCGAGCAGCAGCATCGGCTTGGTGGAGTCTTCCCGCAGGAAGAAGGTACCGAGCGGCCCCTCGAAGCGCAGGATGTCGCGCTCCTTCAGGTTGTTGAACACGTGGTCAGTGAAGACGCCGCCGGGCAGGTGGCGGATATGCAGCGTCAGGAAATCGTCCTGGTGCGGCGCATTGGCCATGCTGTAGCTGCGGCGCTTGCCGTCCCTCAGGATAAATTCGATGTACTGGCCGGCGCGGTACTGGAGGCGCTCGTTGGCCGGCAACTGCAGCGACACGACTGCCACATCGTCGGCCACGCGGTCGATCTTCGCCACGCGGGTCGGCAGCTTCTTGATCGGGAATTCGCCGACGCCGAGCACTTCGCGCGCTTCGATCACGATGTCGGATTGCGGTGTGGCGCAGCAGAATAGCGAATAGCCCTTGGCTTCATCGGCCGCCGGCAGCGCCTTTTCCTGATGGGTGCGGTGGGTGACCGTGCCTTCGAGCAGCTTGCCCTTGCAGCTGCCGCAGGCGCCGTTCTTGCAGCCATAGGGCAGGCCCACGCCGGCGCGAATGGCGGCGGCCAACACTGTTTCGTCGTCTTCGCAGCTGAATTGCCGGCCGCTTGGCTGAACTGTTACTTGGAAAGTCATACAATCCCGATGATGAAAATGAATAAACCTATGAGCAAATTGGCCCGGCCGCGTCTCCTGATCCTCGGCTGCGGCGACGTCGGTATGCGCATGCTGCCGCTGTTGCGCGGACGCTTTCGCATCTTCGCTGTCACCAGCCAGGCCGCGCGCAGTGATGAATTGCGCGCGGCTGGTGCCGTGCCCATCGTGGCCGACCTGGATCAGCCGGCCACACTGGCGCGGCTGGCACGCCTGGCGCGCTACATCGTGCACCTGGCGCCGCCCCAGCCGGACGGCCTGCGCGACTGCCGGACCCGGAATTTGACCGCCATTTTACCCGACGCGACCACCCTCGTTTACGTCAGCACCACCGGAGTGTACGGCGACTGCGGCGGCGCCCTGATCGATGAAACCCGGCGGCCCAACCCGCGCAATGCGCGCGCCCTGCGCCGCGTCGATGCGGAGGCGACGTTGCGCGCCTGGGCCAGGCGCAGCGGATCGCGCCTGAGCATTCTGCGCGTACCCGGAATTTACGCCGCCGACCGGCTGCCGGTCGAGCGCCTGCAGAAGGGCACGCCCGCCTTGGCGCCGCAAGACGATGTCTATACCAACCATATCCATGCGGACGATCTGGCGCGCATCATCGTGGCGGCGCTGTACCGGGGAAGCCCGTGCCGCGCCTATCATGCGGTCGACGATTCGCACATGAAAATGGGCGAGTACTTCGACGCCGTCGCGGATGCGTTCGGCCTGCCGCATCCGTCGCGCCTGCCGCGCGGCGAACTCGAACAAACGGTTTCGCCGGTGCTGCTGTCCTTCATGTCGGAATCCAGGCGGCTCAGCAATACGCGCCTCAAGACCGAGCTCGGCGTGCGCCTGCGCTATGCGCAGGTGGACGACGCGCTGGCGCAGGTGGGGCAGATCGCGCGAGCAGGGAATTTTGTGCCGGATTAAGTTTTGTAAAAAAGCCAAGCGGAGCACGCGCGGCACTTGACTCTCCCATCATGGGAAGGTTCATACTTCGCTCATCGTCGAAGATTCTTGAACAGGCAATCCATGGGCAACGCAGCTTCTCTTCCGGTTCCGTCCGGCCAACAACACGAATTTTCCTTTGGTATCGAAGGGATGACTTGCGCATCCTGCGTGGCGCGCGTCGAAAAGGCGCTGCGCACGGTGCCCGGCGTCGAACGGGTCAATGTCAACCTCGGTACCGAGCGGGTGGCGGTTATGGCCGAGCCGTCGGCCGATTTCGGCGCAATGCAGCGCGCGGTGGAAAAGGCCGGGTACGCCATCGCGCAGGAGGAGCTCGACCTCGACATCGAGGGCATGAGCTGCGCCTCTTGCGTGGGACGGGTGGAAAAGGCCTTGCGCAAGGTGGGCGGCGTGCTGGACGCCGGGGTCAATCTTGCCACCGAGAGCGCGCACGTGCGCTTTGCCGCCGGCGTTGCGCCCGATGCGCTGGTCACGGCCGTGGAGAAGGCCGGCTATCACGCGCGCCTGCATCACAGCGGGAATGCGCCTGCCGCGCAAGAGGGCGCTCCGGCGGTGGCTCGCGACAAAGATTTTCTGAAAGTTATCGTTGCTGGCGCGCTGTCGCTGCCGCTGGTGGTGCCGATGCTGCTGGAGCTGTTCGGCATGCATGTCATGCTGCCCGACTGGCTACAGCTTGCGCTGGCCACGCCGGTCCAGTTCTGGCTCGGTGCGCGCTTTTACCGTGCCGGCTGGAAGGCGGTCAAGGCGGGCGCTGGCAACATGGACTTGCTGGTGGCGCTGGGGACCAGCGCCGCCTACGGCCTGAGCGTGTACCAGCTGTTTTCACACGGCGGCGGCATGGCGCATCTGTATTTCGAGGCGTCGGCCGTGGTGATCACGCTGGTCTTGCTCGGCAAATGGCTGGAAGCGCGCGCCAAGCGCCAGACCGCGGCGGCAATCCGCGCGCTGCAGGTATTGCGGCCCGAGATCGCCCGCGTGCGGCGGGATGGCACGGACGTCGACATGCCGATCGACCAGGTGCGGCGCGGCGACGTGGTGGTGGTGCGTCCGGGCGAGCGGGTGGCGGTGGACGGCGTCGTGCTGGAGGGGCTCTCCCATATCGATGAGTCATTGATCACCGGCGAAAGCCTGCCGGTGGCCAGGCAGCCCGGCGACAAGGTCACCGGCGGCGCAATCAATGCCGAAGGCTTGCTGCTGGTGCGCACCGAGGCGGTCGGCGCCGAGAGCACGCTGGCGCGCATCATCCGGCTGGTGGAAAGCGCGCAATCGGCCAAGGCGCCGATCCAGCACCTGGTCGACAAGGTGAGTGCGGTATTCGTGCCGGTCGTGCTGGTGATCGCGGCGGTGACTTTTGCGGCATGGTGGTTCCACAGCGGCGATGCCGAACACGCGATCATTAATGCGGTGGCGGTGCTGGTGATCGCCTGCCCGTGCGCGCTGGGTCTGGCGACGCCGGCGGCGATCATGGCCGGCACCGGCGTCGGGGCGCGCCACGGCATCCTGATCAAGGATGCGGAAGCGCTCGAAATCGCGCATTCGGTGACGACTGTCGTGTTCGACAAGACCGGCACCTTAACCGTCGGGAAGCCGGCGCTGACCGAAGCGGCGCCAAACGGAATCGGCCAGGACCTGCTGCTGCAACTGGGCGCATCGATCCAGCAGGGCAGCGAGCATCCGCTGGCGCGCGCAGTGGTCGATGCCGCGCAGGCGCAAGGCGTGGCTATGCTGCCTGCAAGCAATGTCGTGGCGCTGCCGGGCAGGGGGCTGTCCGCGCAGGTCAATGGCCTCGACCTGCGGCTGGGCAGCACGCGGCTGATGCAGGAGCTGGGCGTCGATCTGGCGCCGCTGGCCGGGAGCGCGGCAGAATTGCAGGGCAAGGGCAATACGGTATCGTGGATCGCGGCGATGGACGCGTCGAACCACCTGCTGGGGTTGCTTGCCTTCGGCGACCAGATCAAGCCGAGCGCGCAGGCTGCGGTGCGCAACCTGCAGGCACTGGGCGTCAAGACGGTGCTGCTGACCGGCGACAACCAGGGCAGCGCGGCGGCAGTCGGTGGCGCGCTCGGCATCGACCGCGTCGTCGCAGAAGTCCTGCCGGCGGATAAAGCGGAGAAAGTGGCGAGCCTGAAGTCCGGCGGCGACATTGTCGCGATGGTCGGCGACGGCATCAACGATGCGCCCGCGCTGGCGGCAGCCGATGTCGGCGTGGCCATGGCGACCGGCACCGATGTCGCCATGCACGCTGCCGGCGTGACCCTGATGCGCGGCGACCCGGCCCTGGTAGCGGATGCGATCGACCTTTCGCGCCGCACCTACGGCAAGATCCGGCAGAACCTGTTCTGGGCCTTCATCTACAACCTGGTCGGCATCCCGCTGGCGGCCTTCGGCTTGCTCAACCCGGTGGTGGCGGGTGCGGCAATGGCATTCAGTTCGGTGAGCGTGATCAGCAACGCCTTGCTGCTGCGTCGCTGGGCGCCGCGCAAGCCGGCGGCATGAAAGGAGATACGCGATGAATATCGGACAGGCGGCAACGGCATCCGGCGTCACGGCCAAGATGATCCGCTACTACGAAAGCATTGGCCTGATCCGCGCAAGCCGGCGCACGGAGGCTGGCTACCGCGTGTATGGCGACAATGACGTGCACACGCTGCGCTTCATCAAGCGGGCGCGCACGCTCGGATTTTCGCTGGAACAGATCGGCGACCTGTTATCGCTGTGGGAAGATCCCAGGCGCGCCAGCGCCGAAGTGAGGGCGATTGCGCAGGAACATGTGGGCGAGCTGAACCAGCGCATCCGCGAACTGACGGAAATGCGTGATGCGCTCGCCCACTTGGTGCATGCCTGCGCCGGCGACAACCGGCCGGAATGCCCGATCCTGCAAAGCCTGGAAGCGCCGGAAATGCCGGACGCGCCGACGCACGGTTGCGCAACCGGACACCATCGCGCCAACCGTGGCGGTCAGGATGCCGAGCTGGAGAGAACCGGATAACCGGCTTCCGAGACTGCGGACTGGATCGCCGCCAGGCTGGCCGACGAGGCGACCCGCACGGTTTGCTGCGACAGGTCGATATCGACCTTGGCGGCGGCGTCGACTTCCTGCACCGAGCGGGTGACGGCATTGACGCAGTGGTTGCAGCTCATTCCTTCGACTTTCAATTCGTACATGGCAGTTTCCCTCCGTAGAAAAGCATTACTGTAGGCTATCCCACGGTGGGAGGGTCAAGGCTTGCTGCAAAAAATGGCGTGGCGGCGCGCTTCCGTGCCTTCGCCGTCACGTTCTTATCGCGCCGTCAGCGCTGCCGTCTTCGCCTCGGCAATCGCGGCTTCCACCAACTGGAGCAGCGATGTGGCCGCCGCCGACAGGCTGGCGTTGTTGCCGACGGAGGATTTCAACAGTGCCGCCTCCTGCCGTACCGCGTCGATTACCGTGGTATCGGATTGCGTCGCTCTGGTCAGCGAGTCGGAGTTGACGGAGGTCGCCAGTGACTGTGCCTGGGTAGCGATGGCCGGCGCTACCAGGGCGGCGACATTGGCCTTGCTGAACGTGTCGAGGGCCGCTTTCGCTTCGGTCAGCCTGACGTCGGCGCTGGCCTCGACATTGGCCAGCGCCTGCTGCGCGATGGCGTTGACCGTCGCCGGATCGACCGTGCCGCCGGAACTAACCAGCGTCGTGGAACTGCTTGTCTGCAGCACATTGCCGGCAGCCGTCGCCGTTTCAACGTAGATCGCCTGAGCCTGCGCCGGCGTGCTGTTCGGAAGCAGGGCCGCAATTGCATCGGCGATCTGTTGCACCACCTGCTGCAGAGCCAGGGTTCGCTGCAGCAGCGTCGCATTCACCAGTGCACCGCCGGTGCCGATGGCAGCCGGATCGAGCCCCGTGATATTGGTGCCGGCGGGCAGGCCGAGCGCGGCGACCAATCTGTCGCGCGCCAGCGAGGTATTGGCCAGCAGGGAAGTCCCGGCGGTGACGACGGTGCTGCCGGCCGGTGCTTTCAGGATGCTGCGCAGTGGCAGGCCGGTGGCCGTATCGGTGCCGCCGCTGGCAACAATGGTGCTGGAGCATGCGGTAGTGAAAGTGAAGGAGCCCTGGGCATCGGTGAGCACCGTCTGTTCGCCAGCATCGCGCACGCCATTGTTGTTGGTATCGCAAAAGACCTCGGCATTCACGATGTAACCGTCGACCACCTTGCCGGACGTGGTCGACGTCGTCGTTGTGCCGTTGCCGCCAAAGGCGGCTGGCGACACCGGTGCCGATGCGCTGTCGCTGCTGCCGCCGCCCCCGCAGGATGCAACGAGCAGAGTCGCACTCAGCGCAATCATTGAATTCTTGTGTTTCAACATGAATTTCCTCCTTCAATGTGAATAAGCAACTGGCAGGCAAGCAAGGCTTAGCGCCGGCGTGCACTGCCGAGGAAGACCCAATATACGGATGAGACACCTGCCACGATTGCGAAGTCTCAACCGAGGCCCGGGCATTTTTGTCTTCGTTTGCGCAGTCGCAAGCGAAGTCATTGATCGGCTGTAATACATGCGAATCAGAATGAGGTGATGCAATTCGGCACGGCCAGAACTTTCGAACCGGCGCCCCGGTCTATCTTGACCGAGCAACAACATCCCGAGGGCCGAGCGATGCATATCCTGATGGTGCTGACCTCCCACGATCAGTTGGGCAATACTGGAAAAAAGACTGGATTCTGGCTGGAAGAGTGTGCCGCGCCTTACTACGTGTTCAAGGATGCGGGCGCGAAAATCACGCTGGCTTCACCCAAGGGGGGACAGCCGCCGCTCGACCCGAAAAGCGACGACCCTTCCGCGCAGACGGAGAGCACCCGGCGCTTCAGGCAGGACCGGGACGCGCAGCAGGCGCTGGCAAACACGGTGCTGCTGTCGAGTGTGACGCAGCAGGAAACCGATGCGGTGTTCTATCCGGGAGGCCATGGGCCGCTGTGGGATCTGGCCGAAGATAGCGCTTCGATCCTGCTTATCGAGAGCATGTTTGCGGCCGGCAAGCCGGTTGCCGCCATTTGCCATGGCCCCGGCGCGCTGCGACATGCGAAGCGCCATGATGGCCGCCCGCTGGTCGAAGGCAAGCATGTGACCGGGTTCGCCAACTCGGAGGAAGAGGCGGTACAGCTGACCAAGATCGTGCCTTTCCTGGTCGAGGACATGCTCAAGCAATGCGGCGGCATCTATTCCAAGGGCCCCGACTGGACCAGCCATGTCCAAGTCGACGGCCACCTCGTCACCGGGCAGAATCCGGCGTCATCGGAAGAGGCTGCGCGCATTGTGCTCAAGCTGCTGGACGAACTGGGAACGCAGAAGGGATGACTGTCCCTTTTCAATGCGCATGGCTAGCGATTGGAAATGTCGGTCCAATACAGGCCGTGGCAAGATTGACATCGAGGAAAACGCAATGACGTTACTCAATGTAACAAGCACCTGACCGGGCGACTACTGCCTGTAGTATTGCCCCCCATGCAGTCGTCGGAGTGAGACATCGTTTTCAAAAGAATAGGTTGCATCCACCGGAGCTGGCGGTCGGAGTGAATACCAGCACCAGATTTCAAGCCCTCCCATGTGGAGGGCTTTTTGTTGCTCGGTCCTCAGCTGTGAGATTCAGTTCGGAAAGTGGCTTGATCGTTATCAGTAAATCTGCAAACCCCAAGAAAGAAAATCGCGCCTTGTTGTCTTTCCTCCGAACCTGAGCGCCTTTCTTCCGCTTATCGATCCCCCCTTGCTCCCTGCCGCCATGCTGTCGGACGCGGGCACAAGCACAAGAACCAGCCTCAGAAGCCGAGCGAATGACGCGCACATCTGAGCCGTAACGGGCTTACATGATGTCCGGCGTCATTCCAGCCTATGTCCGGAGGAATCATGACGCGTGCCACTGTCCGCCTGCCTGCAGCAAACCCGGTCCACTCCTGGATCGGTTATCTGATGACCCTGATGCTGGTTGCCGTACTTGCTGCCTGCGGCGGCGGAGGCGGTGGCGGCGGCGACAGTTCCGGCAGCGGTACGCCCGGCGCGACCAATACCGGAAACAACAATACCGGCAGCGGAGCGACGCCCGAAACGCCCGCCGGCACGGGCGGTTCCTCGACGCCGACAGCCAGCGGGCTGAGCATCGAATCGGACCGCGACCAGACTGCACCCGGCGGCCCCAACATCACGCTCACGGCTAACGCGACGAGCAACGCGACACAGACGCAGTGGACGCTGGCGCCCGGCAGCCCCGGGAAACTCAGCGGCACCACCGGCGGCAGCGTGCAGTACATCCCGCCGACAACAGTCAATGTCGACGTCAATAACGTCGTCAATATCATCGCTTCCAACGGCAACGTCACTAACAATATCTTCATCCTCCTCGTGGCCGGTGATGTGAATGTCAACAATGGGACACCGGGTGCCGGCACCATCACGCCGCCAGCAGGCGGAACGACGCCGCCCGCCACCGCCGGCGTATTCCTCGTCGCCGGAAACGATTTCGGCGCCGGCGACGCGAACGGCGTGGGCACGTCCGCCCGCTTCGACACGCCGGCCGGCATCGCCAGGGATGCGCAGGGCAACCTGTACGTGGCAGACCATGGCAATAGCGTGATCCGCAAGATCAGCGCGAACGGAACGGTCACCACGCTAGCCGGCACGCCGGGAGAAATCGGCAATGCCGACGGCCAGGGCGCCGCCGCACGCTTCTCGGCGCCATCGGGCATCGCGGTCGACAGCGCTGGCACTATCTATGTCGCCGACCCCGGCAACTCGAACATCCGCAAGATCACGGCCACGGGCGTGGTCAGCACCCTGGCTGGCAAGACCGGCGTGAGCGGCAGTACTGACGGTACGGGGGCCGAGGCGCTGTTCAGCGGCAGCCCGATGGGCATCGCGGTCGATGCCAGCGGCGCGATCTTCGTCACTGACGCCCGCACCGTGCGCAGGATCACGCAGTCAGGGCAAGTCAGCACGATTGCCGGTCAGGCCAACAAGACCGGCGCGCAGGACGGCCCCGCCAGCACCGCGACATTCACCCAGCTCAACGGCATCGCGATCGATAACGCGGGCAATCTATACGTCACCGACGGCGGCTTCGTGCCCGGCCCGATCATGTCTGACACGTTCGACATCAGCGCATCGGTGCGCAAGATCGCGCCGGACGGCACCGTGTCGACGCTGGCAGGAACCGGTGGCAGCAGCTCGTTCGACACCGTGCTCGGCTTTGCCGATGGCGCGGGCGCGCAGGCGCGCTTCCGCTACCCGCAAGGCATCACCATCGACCTGGCCGGCAATCTCTATGTGGCCGACCGGGGCAACCACGCGATCCGCCGCATTGCGCCCAACGGCACGGTGAGCACTGTTGCCGGCACGCCGGCAGAACCGGGAAGCGCCGACGGGACGATTGCGAACGCGCGCTTCATGGCACCAACCGGCATCATTGCCGACGCGGACGGCAACCTGTACGTGACCGACCAGGTCCATCACACCATCCGCAAGGTTGTGCCCGGCAATAGCGTTACCACGCTGGCTGGCGCCGCGCCGCGCACCGGCAGTGCCGACGGCACCGGTTCGGCGGCATTGTTCAACGAGCCGCTCGGAATCGCCCGCGACGGCAGCGGCAACCTGTATGTGGCCGATTCGCGCAACCACACGATACGGCGCATTGCACCGAACGGCGCGGTGACCACCCTGGCCGGCGCGGCGGGCGAGACGGGCAACGCCGACGGTACCGGTTCCGCCGCGCGCTTCAACCTGCCGCGCGATGTGGCGACCGACCCGACCGGTAACGTCTTCATCAGCGACGATTTCAACAACAACCTGATCCGTCGCATGACGCCGGTCGGCGCGGTCACCACCTTTGCCTCGCAGCTCGTCGAGCCGCAGGGCGTGGCGGTGGACCGCAACGGCAACGTGTACGTGGCCGACCGCGGCGCGGATCTGATACGCAAGATCACGCCGCAGGGCGCCATGTCGATTCTCGCCGGCGGCGGGGATGTGCGCATCGGATTGCCGCAGGACGTGGCCGTCGACGTCGCAGGCAACGTATATGTCATCGAAAGCAGCACCGTGATCCGCAAGATCACCCCGGACGGCGTCATCACCACGCTTGCCGGCGCCCCGTTCGAATTTGGCACGCAAGACGGTACCGGCACCAGCGCACGCTTCAATTCGCCGCGCAGCCTGGCAGTGGATGACGATGGCAACGTGTACGTGGCCGACAGCCGCGCGATACGGCGCGTTACGCCGCTGGGTGTGGTGACGACGGTGGCCGGCCCGTCGGTGACAGAACAAGCCTTGCGCAACATTCACCGTCCGTCGGGATTGACGATCACGGGCACGAAGACCTTAGCCTTCACGGCCGGAGATGGCGTGTTTGAACTGAGGCTGCCGTAAGTCGGGAAAAAGCTGATGCGGTGTCCGGAAGCCAGCCCGGACACCGCGACGCCATGTTGCCCCGCAGACGATGTGTAGAAAACGTCAAGTTCGGCGATAATACGGCCTTTTTCGGCACGTGGAGGACGCATGGACGTTGGCGGAATATCTTCTGTTTCAAACTACCTGCAACAGATCGTCGAAATCCGCAAGCAGCAAAGCGAGGTGGATGCCCAAGTCGCGGAGTCCATGCGTCGCGTGCGGCAGCAGGTGGTGGACCAGGGCTTGCAAGACGGTAACAAGCAGGCGGAACGCATCAACGAAATCAAGCGCACGGGGCTTCAGCCGCACGGCGGCAGCATTGACGTCTGGGCATGAGGTCTTGACCGGGCGCATTTGCAACGGCGGGCAAAGCGGTCTAGGCTGATCGTATGCACACCCCGCTCCTGTCCGAGAACGAAGTCGAATTCACCGCCATTCGCGCGCAAGGCGCTGGCGGGCAGAACGTCAACAAGGTCTCGAGCGCAATTCACCTGCGCTTCGACATCCACGCCTCAAGCCTGCCGGAACCGCTCAAGGAGCGCTTGCTCGCCCTGAACGACCAGCGTATCACCAGAGAAGGCGTGGTGATCATCAAGGCGCAAGCCCACCGCAGCCGGGAAAAGAACAAGGAAGAAGCCTTGCAGCGCCTGCGCGAACTGGTGGCAAGCATTGCCGTGCCCCCGCGCCGGCGGCGACCCACGAAACCGACCTTCGGCTCGCAGAAAGAGCGTCTTGAAAGGAAAAAGCTGCATGGCCGGACCAAACTCTTGCGCGGCAAGATACAGGAGTGATCTTTCAAGCGCGCTCGGGCGGCGTCATGCCGATGCGAGCCTTCAAAAAACAAGCGGCCCCGAAGAACGGGGCCGTTTGCGCATCTATTGACGCAATCAGGAATTAAGCCGAGGGCTTTTGCTTGCGCAGCCTTGCCAGGCCGGCCAGGCCAATGCCGAGCAAGGCCAGGCTTGCCGGTTCGGGAACCTGGCTGGGGCTATTCGGATTGCTGGCGCTCGACACGCCGTCCAGCCTGACGCTCCACGCGGTGCCCATATTGCAGTGGCTATACGGCTGGCACCAATCGCTCATCGGGATCGGTGTCTGACTGTCATAGGCAAAGCCGTTGGCAATGTTGCCACCCAAGGCGAAATTGCGATACGTGGCGACCGTGAAAAAGTAGGTGCCGGCATCAAGCGACGCAATGTTAAAGCCGGAGTCGTAATAGGTTTGCGTGGCTGGGTCGACGCTGGGATTGTCGTCGTTCTGACTGATCAGTGCGCCCGTCGTTGCGTTCCACAACGCGGTGATCGGATCGAAGTTGGTGCCACCCATGAAGGAATCCGTCCATACACGAATGTTCGTGGCAGCGGAGTCGAGGGTGAACGTCGTCGTGACGACGTCATTATGGTTGGCGATATTGCCAGTGAAATGGAAGGTGGCGGCGCTGGCGGCAGTGGAAACGGTGGCCAGGGCGGCAACCAGGATTTTTTTACTAAGCATAAATGAGCTCCCTGTTGTAAATAAATTAACGGAGCGACATTAAAGCAAACGGTGGGCCAGGAAACTATTTTTCTTTGACATCAATAACTTAGGCTCGCAAAGCTATCTTGCCGGACGCGATTTGTAAGATTTGTCGACGTGAAATTTAATAGAGGGAAACTACATTCAGCCATGACTGCGAGAGTAACTTGTTGTCATGTACGAAGGCGGCTGCAAGGGGAAAAGCGCTTGTATGGCTGGTGGTGCCCATGGGCAGGATTGAACTGCCGACCTCTCCCTTACCAAGGAAGTGCTCTGCCACTGAGCTACATGGGCCGAATCTGCCTGCATCCGCTTTCCAGGTCGGGCGCGCGATGGTGTCAGGTGTGCGGGAAAATACGTGCAACAAAAAGCCCGGTTATATGAACCGGGCTCGATGCTGGAATTCGTTGGTGGGTCGTGAGTGGCTCGAACACTCGACCTACGGATTAAGAGTCCGCTGCTCTACCAACTGAGCTAACGACCCAACGAGGCCGTGATTATATCAACTTTGCGCTCAACATGTGAGGGGTCTTTGGAAAAAAATCACGATTTTTCCCTATGAGGCGGCAGAGAAGATTATGTCGCGTTACGTCAGCGCCGACGTCACCTTCAAGACTTCATCGGCCGTCGTCATGCCCTCCACGATTTTAAGCGCCCCGGCCACGTGCAGCGGCTTCATGCCGTCGGCCACGCTTTGCTGCTTCAACGCATGGATATCGGATTCCTGCTTGATCAGCTTGGAAAAGGTTTGCGACACGCTCAGCAATTCATACAGGCCAGTGCGGCCGCGGTAGCCAGTGTGGCGGCATTCCGGGCAGCCGACCGGGCGGTAGACGACGGCGGGCTTCGGAATCGGCCAGCCTTCGGTCAGGCTGTTCCAGACATCATCGTTAAGTTCACCGCCGGGCTTCTTGCAATCCGGGCAAAGCGTGCGTACCAGGCGCTGCGCCATAATGCCGATCAGCGTTGCTTCCAGCAGGTAGTAGGGTACGCCGAGTTCAAGTAGGCGCATCACCGCCGAAGGTGCGTCGTTGGTGTGCAGGGTGGAAAACACGAGATGGCCGGTCAAGGCAGCCTGGATCGCCATCTCGGCCGTTTCCAGGTCGCGGATTTCGCCCACCATGATGATGTCCGGGTCCTGCCGCATCAGTGAGCGCACGCCGTCGGCGAACGACAGGTCGATACCGTGCTGCACCTGCATCTGGTTGAACGACGCTTCCACCATTTCGATCGGGTCTTCGACCGTGCAGACATTGACTTCCGGTGTCGCAAGCGCCTTTAAGGTGGTGTACAGCGTGGTGGTCTTGCCCGAGCCGGTGGGGCCGGTGACGAGGATGATGCCGTGCGGGCGCGCGGTCAGTTCATCCCAGCGCCGGGCGTCATCGGGCGGAAAGCCCAGTTCCGGCAAGGTCTTGACCACGACGTCCGGGTCGAAAATGCGCATCACCAGCTTTTCGCCGAAGGCGGTCGGCAGCGTCGACAGGCGCAGCTCGATTTCCTGGCCGCCGGCAGTGCGTGTCTTGATGCGGCCATCCTGCGGGCGCCGCCGCTCGATCACATCCATGCGGCCGAGCAGCTTGATGCGGGCTGTCATGGCGATCATGACCGTGGCTGGCACCTGGTATACCTGATGCAGGATGCCGTCGATGCGGAATCGAATGAGCCCAAGCTCGCGTTTCGGTTCCAGGTGGATGTCGGAAGCGCGCTGCTCGAACGCGTACTGCCACAGCCAGTCGACGATGTTGATGATGTGCTGGTCGTTGGCGTCGAGCTGCTTGTCGCTCTTGCCCAGTTCCACCAGCTGCTCGAAGTTGTTGCGCAGGGACAGGTCGTGGCTGCCCGATTTGTTGGCGCCCTTGATCGACTTGGCCAGCGTGAAGAACTGAGACGTGTATTGCGCGATATCGAGCGGGTTGGCCATGACCAGCTTCACGCTGCGGCGCGTGATCTTGGCGATTTCCGCTTCCCATTCGGTAATGAACGGCTCGGCGGTCGCGACCACGACTTCGGTCAGCGTCAGTTCCACCGGCAGGATGTTGAAGCGCGCCGCGTAGGTGGCGGACATCACGTCGGCCACGCGCGTGAAGTCGATTCTGAGCGGATCGATGCGGAAGAACGGCAGGTGCGCCTTGCCGGCCACCCATTCCGACAGCCAGTCGAGCGTGAGCGGCTTGTGCGGCGCCAGCGCCGACTGCAGCTTGCACTGGGCAACGGCGGTAAGCGGGTGGGTGGCGATGCCGGCGTTCTTGAGCAGCGCCTGCGCCTGGTTGTACGCCGCCTTGGCATTGGCCTTGTCGATCACGCCGTCGGCCATCAGCCAAGTAAAGATTTGCTGCAGGTCGAGCGGTTTGGAAGCGGCTTTTGTCATGACGATTGTCCCAGGTGCCAGGCTTTCAGGCCATTGACCCAGGACTTGGCCGGCAGCTTGGTGGTTGCGGTAATCTCGGCGGCGCGCTCGTACAGGAACTGGAAATCAAGCGGGAGCGCGTTCCTGGATGCGATCGCGATGACGTTTCCCTGATGGACTTCCGGCAGGCACAGCACCTGGCCGAATGCGTAGCGCATCGCCTTCAGGTTCTTGGCATAGCTCGGATGGTCGCCGAACAGGTTGACCGTCATGATGCCGTGCTCGGACAGGCAGGCCGCGCAGGCCGCGTAGAATTCCGGCGTGTCGAGCACCGGGCCACGCGCGGTGGCGTCGTACAGGTCGACTTGCAGCGCGTCGATGGTGCCGCAGTGCGCGTCGTCGGTGACGAAGTCCATCGCATCCATTTCCAGCACCGACAGGCGGTCGTCGTCCGGCGGCAGCTTGAACATGCTGCGGCCGATCGCGATGACGGACGGATTCAATTCGACGGCGGTCACGCGCGCCTGCTCGAAGCGGCGATAGCAGAATTTGGTCAGCGCACCGGTACCGAGACCGAGCTGCACGATATGGCGCGGCTGGTCGTTGAACAGCATCCAGCTCATCATTTGTTGCGCATACTCCAGTTCGATCCAGTCGGGCTTGCGGATACGCATCGCGCCCTGGATCCATTCGGTACCAAAGTGCAGGTAGCGCACGCCGTCTTCTTCGGATAGCGTGACCGGCGCGTATTTCGGCTTGCGCGGGGGCTTGGGCGCATCCGCATTGGGGTGCTTGCCGGGGCCTGCTTTCCGGTTGGCTTGTGCTTCGATGGATTTGCGTTTGATGAGCATGGAACGAGGGATTCAGTCGCAGTGGTGCGGCAATTTTACCGAATGATGTTGTTCCGTACGGCTAAATTTTCCTGGGGTATCGCGCCTGGGCGTGCCATGTTTGCAATATCCGCGCATCCCTCAGCTCGTGGCAGCGGCGTTTGCGGCACGATGCGCTCATGCCGCGAGCGGGGACGCGCTGACGTCACATAGCGGAAGATCGAGCCGGATTGCCGTTCCTGGCGACAGATGCGCGATATCGAGTGTCGCGCCGATTTTTTGCGCGCGCGACTGCATGTTTCTCAAGCCGCGCCCGCTGTGCGCGCCGGAGTCGGTAAAGCCGACGCCGTCGTCCGCGATCCTGATGCGCAGCGCATCGGCCGAAAAATCAAGGGCGACGTCGACATTCCTGGCCTGCGCATGCTTGAGCACGTTGGTCAGGGCTTCCTGCAGAATCCGCAGAATCTGCAGTCCGGCGTGCGGGGCGATTTCGAATGTATCCGGCAAATCACGGTTGCGCCATGTCAGGTTCAGGCCGAGCGCCTTGAATCTCGCTTCCATGCGGAACCGCAGGCTGCCCAATGCCGGTAATAAATCGGGATCGTCGGGCGACAAGGAATCGATTGCCAGCCGCATGTCGTCCAGGCATTCCTGCAGCAGCGCGATCATGTCGTCTTGCGTTGCTGCGCCACGCTGCGCCATGACCAGTGTCGATAACAACTGCGATCCGACACCGTCATGCATGTCTTGCATGATCCGTTGCCGTTCCTCGGCCGCCGCATGGTTGCGCTCTAGATTGCGCAGCTGTTCGTAGCTGGCGGCCAGCGCCGTTTCCCGTTCGGCCACGCGCAGGGCCAGCTGTTCCTGGATAGACTCGGCCTGCTTCAGCGAGGCGATGAAGCGCTCCAGCAGGACGCAGCCCATTACCAGTAGAAAGGCCGGAATTCCCAGGTGCAGCATGTAATACTCCGGCAAGTGGAACAATCCGAGCTGCACCGCATAATCATGCAGCGACAGCGCCAGAGCGATCAAGATCGCAAAAACCATCGCCACGCCCGATGGCGTCGGTCGCCGGGCAGTGAAGATCACCAGGCGCGCGATCGCGTAGGTCGTGAAGGGCAGGAAGCCGGCCGTCCAGTATGTGTCCATGATCATCCGGATGGGTGTGCCGACCAGCAGGAACAGGAGCGACCCGCCAATCCAGTACGCCAGCAGGAACTGCGTGAGGCGAGGTTTTCCGGAGCGGCTGAATTTCAGCAGGAAGAGGGTAATGCAGACGATGAACCCGGACGTCGTCAGATAATAGAAGAAGCGCCACAGCACCCAGTACTCCATCGGCACCACGGGAAGACGGAAGATGAACGTGCGCAGCCCCCAGAACAGAACGCATACGCCGAATTTCCCGTAAAGCACTTCCTGTCGCCGGCGCAGCCAGACCACGAGAATGAAGGCGCCGCAAAGCAGGCAGACGATGGCGGAGATTTCGGTGCTCGTATTTTCCCAGAACAGGCTCTGATCGTACGATTCGCGCAATGGCCGCTCCGGGCCGATCTCGAATTCGCCGAAACTGGTCAGGGGCTCGCGAATCGCAAACCGCACCGCGATTTCATTGTCGCCGTCGCGCAGCGATAGCGGCGGGATGAAAAACAGGTGCGGGCGAAACCAGCGCACTTGATAGGACGGATCGGCGCTTCGGATCTCGCCGATCTGAACGCCATTGACGTAAATGGCGCCGCCGCTGCGCAGCTTGGGGAAGTACAGCCAGAGCGGCTGCGTGGCATCGGCGGGCGTGAAGGCTGCCTTGTACCAGTAGCCCACCAGGTCACGGTCGACCGGCTTCGGCACGCGGTGGGGCAGCGCCGCGGCTTGCCAGCCGGCGTCGGCGGCCGGCAGGACAGCGGCGTCCGAGACGATGAACTGGGCTTGCCGGACGTGGATCACTTCCTGGCGGTTGGCGGCGTGGGCCATGACCGAATGCAGCCCAAGCAAGACCAGCAGCGTGCGCAGGAAAAAGGCGGCGAAGCGGCAGGCGCTACAGTTGAATAAGGCCCAGCTTGGTCGCTTCATAGACTGCTTCTCCCCGTGAATGCACTGCCAGCTTGCGATAGATGTTTTTGACGTGGCCGGCAACTGTATGGGCGGAGATGAAGTGGGCTTCCCCGATTTCCCGCAGGCTCAGCCCCTTGGCAAGCGCCCGCAGGACTTCGAGTTCGCGCTCGGTCATGGCTGTATCGGCCTCGTCCGTATGCGCGCGTGCCGGCTGCGCGCCATGCGCGGCGCCGGTGTGTTTTCGCTGAAACCGCTGCAGGATCTTGCGCGCGATGACCGGGCTGATCGGCGCGCCGCCGTTGCGCAATTCATGGATACAGGCGGTGATTTCGGCCGGCGAGCTGTCTTTCAGCACATATCCGGTGGCGCCGGCTTCGATGCTGGACAGGACATGTGCGTCGTCGCCGAACACGGTGACGACCATGACGTCGCAATCGGGATGCGTTTTCAGCGCATGCTTGATGACCTCGATTCCGCTCATGTCCGGCAAGCCGAGGTCGATCAGATAGACATCGGCGCGCTGGCGATCGATCAGCGCCAGGCCTTCGGCACCATTGACGGCGGCGCCGGCCAGCTCACACTCGGCATCGGACTGGATAATTTCGCAAAAGCGCGCCAGGAATTCCGGGTTGTCCTCGACGACTGCGACGGTGGTTGCCATACTCGATCTACTCTGGTTCCGATGGAAAACGGCGTGCGCCGCATTCCGGTAATTTTAGTTCTGACACGCCACAAATTCCCGTAACGCTTGCCAGGCCCGTAGTTTATCCGCATAGGCCAGCGTATAGGCAGGACTGCTCGATGGCAGCTTGATGATCCGGTATCGAGTTGCCTCCTCTTTCAGCGCCTTCAATCCGATACGAGCCGCAGTGCCACCATTGAAGGCGATGGCGGCCAGCCGCGGCAGTCGGCCAATCAAACCGACGAGATCGTTATGCGCATGATCGCGGATCTTGCTGTCGAGGCTGCCCTCGCGATGCGCCTCGGCCACGACATCCCACAGGCCGATGCCATTGGCAAGCAGGACCTGCAGCCGGGCTGGATAGGGCAATGCCGACAAATCCGCGCCGACGGCGGACGACACCAGCTGCCAGAACCGGTTGTGCGGATTGGCATAGTATTGGCCGTGCAGCAGCGACACTTCGCCCGGCAGGCTGCCCAGGATCAGGATGCGCGTGTTGTCGTCGACAACAGGATCGAAACTGCGCTTGCGAGTCATTTTCCGTGTCAGGGCTTTCCGTTCAAGGACATGTAAGGCATGACGCCTGTTCTCGTCGAACGGCCGCCAGGCACGCTATTGTAATCTTGCCGAAGCCCGGGGAGCGGCCGACGGACGGCGTGCCGTTCCGGTTACGGCTTCACCGCGTTCCAAGCAGCTTCCGCGAAGATTTCCCGAAATGCCTTGATGTCGGTCCTGGCGCGCCCGGACAGCCACAGCCGCGCATAGTCGTGGGCCGGGCCGATGATCAGCGACGAAAAGCACTCGCCCGGCAGCTTTTTGAGCTGGCCGTTTTCCAGGTGCGGCTGGAACCAGCGCCGCACTTCGGCCAGCTTCACCCTGGTCTGGCTTTCCAGTTCTTCCGCCATATTGCTTTTCACCAGCGCGCCGCGGCTGTACAGGACGAAGCGCGCCTTGTCCGGATTGGCCGATATCCAGTCGCTGTACGCATAGACCAGCGCCTTTACGCCTTCCTCCGCGCTGTTGGCCGCGCTCAATAACGACTGCTGGTAGGCGTTGTGTTCGGCCAGCGCATCGGCATACAGCGTGGCGGCGATGCTCTCCTTGCTGCCGAAATGATGGTACATGCTGCCCACGCTCGCTTGTGAGCGCTCCCGGATCATGTCGATCGTGGTGGCTTCGATGCCGTTTTCGTTGAAGCAGGCGAGCGCCGCATCGAGGATTTCCTGCTTCCTGCTTTTCTTGATGGCTGTCATGGCAAGATAGTCGTTTGACTAGAATTATATTCTAGAATAATATTCTGATCAGCTTTGCTGGCAAAGCGGCACCTTAGCGCAGGAAATGCGCCGAGGTAAAGGAGCATCGGGCGGCAGCCTGTTTTCACCACACAAGGAGGGCAGCATGAATCAGGTATTGGGGATGTTTCAGCACATGGGCAACCAGGCGTTCAGCAAGGCGGTCACAGGCTTTGCGCCGTATTTTTCAACCATCGAGCCGACATTTACGGAACTGCGGCCAGGCTATGCGGAGGTCACTTTCGCCAACCGTCGCGAAGTCCATAACCACCTCGGCACGGTGCATGCGATTGCGCTGTGCAATGCCGCCGAGCTGGCGGCGGGCACCATGACGACGGTCTCGATCCCGGAAGGGCGGCAATGGATCCCGGTTGGCATGACGGTGCAATACCTGGCCAAGGCCAGGACCGACATGCGCGTGGTCGCCAACGGCGAAAGCGTGCAGTGGGACCGGACCGGCAATGTCGAGGTGCCGGTCGACGCATTCGACACGGAAGGCAAGCGCGTCTTCACCGCCGCCATTACGATGAATCTCAAGTAGTCGCTCTCGCCATCGGAGGCCCTCATGCATCAGACGAAGTACTACGCTGTCGCCGAAATCGATATCGTCGATGCCGGCTGGATTCCGGATTACGTGCGGGAGGTAACGAGGCTGGTTGAACAGCATGGCGGGCGTTATCTCGCCCGCACGGCGGATATCGAGAAAGTGGAAGGCGAGCGCAGCGCGCCCGGTATCTTCCTCATCATCGAATGGCCGTCGCGCGACGCGGCGATGACGTTCTACGAAAGCGATGCATACCGGCCGTACCGCGAGAGCCGCTGGCAGGGGGCGCGAAGCGAATTCGCGCTCGTCGCCGGCGAAGATGCGGGCAAGGCAGCACGGATGGGCTAGGCGCCATCCACAGTTTGCCGGTCACCGATCAATTTTTATCTGGAGCTGACGATGGAAGCGATCACCATCAACACCAAGGATGGCTACACGCTTGCCGCCAACAGGATTGCGCCGGCGGCTGCCGCCAAGGCAGTCATCGTGCTGCCGCCCGCCATGGGCGTGAAGCAGGATTTCTATTTTCCCTTCGCCCGCTTTCTCGCGCAGCAGGGCTTCGCAGTGCTGACCTTCGACTATCGCGGCATGGGCGCGTCGAGGCCGGCGCATCACTCGCGTTCGCTGCGCGGCTTTAAGGCTGATCTGTTCGACTGGGCCGAACGCGACTACAACGCCGCACTGCGGTTCGCCAAGGCATGGCAGGGCGAGGCGCCGCTGCTGGTGGTCGGCCACTCGCTCGGCGGCCAGTTGCCGGGGCTGGTGCCGGACAACCATCTGATCGACGGCATCGTCACCGTCGCCTGCGGCAGCGGCTACTGGCGCGACAACGCGCTGCCGACAAAACGCGTCGTTTGGATCATGTGGCATTTCGCGGTGCCGCTATTTACCCGCCTGTGCGGCTATTTCCCGGGCAAGAAGCTGAGAATGGTCGGCGACTTGCCCAAGGGCGTGATTTATCAATGGTCGCGCTGGTGCCAGAGCGCGCACTATGTGATCGACGACGCGGGCAAGCCGATCCGCTCCGGCTACGAGCGGATCCGCGTGCCGATGCTCGCGCTGAGTTTTACCGACGATGAAATGATGAGCCGGCGCAGCATCGACAGTCTGCTTAATTTCTACCGGAATGCGGGCGTCGAGCATCGCCGTATCGCGCCGCGGGACGTGAATGCGAAACGTATCGGCCACTTCGGGTTCTTCCGCCCGCAATTCCAGCCGACGCTGTGGAGTCAGGCAATGAATTGGATGGAGCAATGCATACAGCAGCGGGCGGCGCAGCCTCCGGCGCGGACTGTGGCAAACGGTAACGCATAGACAGGGAACTGCCTCTGTAGCCCGGGGCAGCGTAACGACTTCACGCACGCCAGCGCTGTCAGCAATGCGCCGGAAATAAGCCTTCGCCTCGCGCCCTTCCCCTTGCAATTGGCAATAAAAAACCGCTGCGCACCATCAGCGCGCAGCGGTTTCTTTCCGGAGCAATCGGCTTACTTGCTCACCATCCCCAGTAGCATGTCGTTGAGGCGCTTGACGAACCCGGCCGGGTCGGCCAGCGCGCCGCCTTCGGCCAGCATTGCCTGGTCGAACAGGATATTCGCCCAGTCGTCGAACTTCGCTTCTTCGTACTTCAGGCGCTGTACCAGCGGATGATCCGGGTTGATTTCGAGGATAGGCTTGGATTCCGGCGCATTCTGGCCGGCTGCCTTCAGCATGCGGACCAGGTTGCCAGACAGTTCGTTCTCGTCCGCCACCAGGCAGGCCGGCGAATCGGTCAGGCGGAAGGTGACGCGCACTTCCTTGGCCTTGGGCTCCAGCGCCTTCTTCATCTTCTCGACCAGATCTTTGTACTGGCTCTCGGTTTCTTCATGCTGCTTCTTCTCGGATTCGTCTTCCAGCTTGCCGAGGTCGAGATCGCCTTTGGCCACCGACACCAGTTCCTTGCCTTCGACTTCCTGCAGGAAGGACAGCATCCATTCGTCGACGCGGTCCGTCATCAACAGCACTTCGACGCCTTTCTTGCGGAAGATTTCCAGGTGCGGGCTGTTCTTCGCGGCCGCGTAGGAGTCGGCCGTGATGTAGTAAATCTTGTCCTGGCCTTCCTTCATGCGGCCGATGTAGTCGTCGAACGACACGGTTTGCGCGTCACTGTCGTTGATGGTGGAAGCGAAGCGCAGCAGCTTGGCGATGCGGTCCTTGTTGGCCTGGTCTTCGCCGATGCCTTCCTTGAGCACCTGGCCGAATTCGGTCCAGAAGGTGGCGTACTTGTCCTTCTGTTCCTGCTCCTCGCCGTTTGCCAGTTCTTCCAGGAGGCCCAGCACGCGCTTGGTCGAGCCTTCGCGGATCACGCGGATATCGCGCGACTCCTGCAGGATTTCGCGGGAAACGTTGAGTGGCAGGTCGGACGAGTCGATCACGCCCTTCACGAAGCGCAGGTAGACCGGCATCAGCTGCTCGGCGTCGTCCATGATGAACACGCGCTTGACGTACAGCTTGATGCCGCCGCGCTTGTTGCGGTCCCACAGGTCGAACGGCGCGCGCGCCGGAATGTACAGCAGCTGGATGTATTCGCTGCGGCCTTCCACCCGGTTGTGGGTGTGCGCCAGCGGTGCTTCGAAATCGTGCGAGACGTGCTTGTAAAACTCGGTGTACTGCTCCGGTGTGATGTCGGACTTGTTGCGGGTCCACAACGCGCTGGCCTGGTTGATCGTTTCGAACTCGTCCTTGATGACGGTTTCCTTCTTCTCGTCGTCCCATTCCTCCTTTTGCATCAGGATCGGCAGCGAGATGTGGTCGGAATACTTGCGGATGGTCGACTTCAACTTCCAGTTCGACAGGAATTCGTCTTCGCCCTCGCGCAGGTGCAGGATGATGTCGGTGCCGCGCGTGCCTTTCTCGATCTGCTCGACGGAAAAGTCGCCTTCGCCCGCCGATTCCCAGCGCACGCCCTGATCTGCCGGCAGGCCGGCGCGGCGGCTCTCAACCGTGATCCGGTCGGCGACGATGAAGGCAGAGTAGAAGCCGACGCCGAACTGGCCGATCAGCGCCGCATCCTTTTGCTGGTCGCCCGACAGTTTCGAGAAGAATTCCTTAGTGCCGGACTTGGCGATGGTGCCGAGGTGCTCGATCGCTTCCTCGCGGCTCATGCCGATGCCGTTGTCGGAAATGGTGATGGTGCGCGCTTGCTTGTCGAAGGTGACGCGGATCTTCAGCTCCGGGTCATTTTCGAACAGGGCGGCGTTGTTGATCGCTTCGAAGCGCAGCTTGTCGGCGGCGTCGGAGGCGTTGGAAATCAACTCGCGCAGGAAAATTTCCTTGTTCGAGTACAAGGAGTGAATCATCAAGTGCAGCAGTTGCTTGACTTCTGCCTGAAAACCCAGGGTTTGCTTTTCGGATGCAGCCATTTTTACCTCAAGAGTCGATGAACATAACGTTTTTGCCATATTGGGGAGGTGTTGAAGGATTTCAAGGCCCCGTTTCCCCACCTTTTCGGTATTCCTCCAACACTTCGATACAAATCTCCCGTCCGCTGACAATTTCGGGATACAAAAAACCGCGAACATTGTGCGCAGGCCAACAATCAAACGAACAGCCTCTATTCTCCACGGTAACTCCCGGGCGGAAGGGCAACCCGGCTCCGCAACGACCACACGGGACCGACCGCGGTCCTGCCAACGGCCGGCGCAAGGAATAATAATTAATGAAATTGCAATCGGAAACGTCTCGCGAAGGTATGTTGCCTAAAGGCAGAAGTCACAAATCCCTGATCGGCGTGATTGTCGCGCTGCTGGCACTGGCGGCGCTGGGTGGGCTGGCCTGGTACCTGACGCATCGCCCGGCCGACGGCCCGGCAGGGCCAGGCCCAGGCGCGGGCCGCCGCGGCGGGCCGCCGGCCAGCACGGTCGGCGTGGCGGCAGCCGAACGCGCCGGCCTGCCGGTGATCGTCGAGGCGCTCGGCACGGTGACCGCGACCGCCAACGCGATTGTGCGCGCCAAGGTGTCCGGCGAGCTCAAGCAGATTCATTTCCACGAAGGGCAGATGGTGAAGGCCGGCGAGCTGCTGGCGACCATCGATCCGCGCCAGTTCGAGATGGCGCTGATGCAGGCCAGCGGGCAGCTCCGGCGCGACCAGGCGCAGCTCGAGAATGCGAAACAGACGCTGGCGCGCTACCGCACCTTGCTGGCGCAGGATTCGATCGCGCGCCAGGACGTGGATGTGCAGGCGGCGCTGGTCAGGCAGCTGGAAGGCACGGTGATGACCGACCACGCCGCCGAAGGCACGGCGCGCCTGAATCTCGGCTATACCCGCGTGACCGCGCCGATTGCGGGGCGCATCGGCCTGCGCAGCGCGGACCTCGGCAACGTCGTCGGCCCGAGCGACGCCAACGGCATTGCCGCCATTACCCAGACCGAGCCGATCGATGTCGAATTCGCGGTGCCGCAGGACCGCATCGTCGAACTGCGGCGCCGCATCAA
Organism: Noviherbaspirillum autotrophicum; assembly: GCF_000818395.1. Classification (GTDB taxonomy): domain Bacteria; phylum Pseudomonadota; class Gammaproteobacteria; order Burkholderiales; family Burkholderiaceae_D; genus Noviherbaspirillum; species Noviherbaspirillum autotrophicum. The sequence continues at coordinate 5,070,733 of NZ_JWJG01000028.1, forward strand.
CGAGGGCGCCACGCTGCCGGTGAGCGCACTCGACCGCACCCGCACCGAAGTGCTCGATACCGGCAGCTTCCTGGCGATGGACAACCAGGTGGACGTCCAGACCGGCACGGTGAAGGCCAAGGCGCGCTTTGCCAACAGCCAGCATGTGTTGTTTCCCAGCCAGTTCGTCAACGTGCGCCTGCTGCTGCGCACCGTGGAAGACGCCATCGTGGTGCCGGTAGCCGCCGTGCGCCACGGCAGCAGCGGCGATTTCGTCTACGTGTTGAATCCGGCGCAGCACACCGTGGTGCTGCGGCCGGTCACGCGGGGCTTGCTGGCGGGCGACAAGGTGCAGATCGCCTCGGGCCTGGCCGCCGGCGAGCAGGTGATCACAGAAGGCGCCGACCGCTTGAAGGACGGGGCGCGCGTGAACCTGCCGGGCGAGCGGCGCCAGAGCGGGCGCGCGCAGGACGGATCAGGGCAGACGCCGGCGAACGAACGCCGCCGCCGTCGCGAAGCGGCCGGGCAATGAACGGCTTTCTGCGCCGCCCGTATTCATTCAGGAAATCATGAGCCCGTCCCGTCCTTTCATCCTGCGGCCGGTGGCAACCTCGCTGCTGATGCTGGCAATCGTCCTGGCCGGCATCATCGGCTTCAAGTTCCTGCCGCTGTCGGCGCTGCCGCAAGTCGATTTTCCGACCATCCAGGTGCAGACGCTGTACCCGGGCGGCAGCCCGGAAGTCATGAGCCGCACCGTCACCGCGCCGCTGGAACGCCAGTTCGGCCAGATGTCCGGGCTGCAGCGCATGAGTTCCGCCAGCGCCGCCGGCGTCTCCATCGTCACGCTGCAGTTCGGCCTCGGCCAGACGCTGGACGTGGCGGAGCAGGAAGTGCAGGCCGCCATCAATGCCGCCGCCACCCTGATGCCGGCCGACCTGCCGGCGCCGCCCGTGTATGCCAAGGTCAATCCGGCCGACGCGCCGGTGCTGACGCTGGCGATCACGTCCGACACGCTGCCGCTGACCGAGGTGCAAAACATCGTCAACACCCGGCTCGCGCTGAAGATCAGCCAGGTGCCCGGCGTCGGGCTGGTCACGCTGTCCGGCGGCCAGCGCCCGGCGGTGCGCATCCAGGCCGATACCCAATTGCTCGGTTCGTACGGGCTCGGCCTGGACACGCTGCGCACGGCGATTGCGGCAGCCAATACCAACAGCGCCAAGGGCAGCATCGACGGCCCGACGCGCTCCTTTTCCATCAATGCCAACGACCAGCTGCTCACCGCCGAGGATTACAAGAACCTGATTGTCGCCTACCGCAACGGCGCGCCGGTAAGGCTGTCGAACGTGGCGCAAGTGGTCGACAGCGCGGAAAACGTGCGGCTTGCGGCCTGGTCCGGGCTGAAGCCGGCGATCATCCTGAACGTGCAGCGCCAGCCGGGCGCGAACGTGATTGCGACGGTCGACGCGATCAAGGCGCGCCTGCCGGAATTGCAGGCCGCTCTGCCGGGGGCGCTGCATGTCGACGTGCTCAGCGACCGCACCGCCGGCATCCGCGCCTCGGTCGAGCATGTTGAGATCGAGCTGGTGCTGGCGGTGCTGCTGGTGGTGCTGGTGATCTTCGCCTTCCTGCACGATTTGCGCGCCACGGTGATCGCCAGTCTCGCGGTGCCGATCTCGCTGATCGGCGCCTGCGGCGTGATGTACTTGCTCGGTTACAGCCTGAACAACCTGAGCCTGATGGCGCTGACGATCGCGACCGGCTTCGTGGTCGACGATGCGATCGTGATGATCGAAAACATCTCGCGCTACATCGAGCAGGGAGAGCGGCCGATGGAAGCGGCACTGAAGGGCGCGGCCCAGATCGGCTTCACCATCATTTCGCTCACGGTGTCGCTGATCGCGGTCTTGATTCCCCTCCTGTTCATGGGCGACGTGGTGGGGCGGCTGTTCCGCGAGTTTGCGGTGACGCTCGCGATCACCATCCTGATTTCCGCCGTGGTGTCGCTGACGCTGGTGCCGATGATGTCGGCGCGCTGGCATTCCGCGCCGCAAGGCGGGCGGTACGGCTTCGGCGCGCGCATGCAGAGCGCGTTCGACCGCGTGATCCATCGCTACGACCTCGCGCTGCAATGGGTGCTGGAGCGCCAGCCGCTCACGCTGCTGGTGGCGGTCGCGACGCTGGCGCTCACCGTTCTGCTGTACATCCTGATCCCGAAGGGCCTGTTTCCGGTGCAGGACACAGGCCAGCTGCAGGCGCGGGTGGAAGCGGCCGAATCGGTGTCGTTCGAGCGCATGGCGCAGCTGCAGCAGCAAGCCGCCGGCGCGATCCTGGAAGACCCGGATGTCGCCTCGCTCAGTTCGCTGGTCGGCGTCGATGCCGCCAGCAACGCCATGCTGCATACCGGCAGCATGCTGATCAACCTGAAGCCGGGCAGAAGCAACAGCCAGCAGCAAACCATGGAGCGCCTGCGCGAGCGCGTCGCGCAGGTGGCCGGCCTCAAGCTGTACCTGCAGCCGACGCAGGACCTGACGATCGACGCCGAAACTGGCCCGACGCAGTACCGCGTCTCGCTCGAAGGCGCCGACAATGCCACCGTGGTGCAGTGGGCCACGCGCCTGGCGCAGCGCATGCAGGCGTCGGGCGAACTGCGCAACGTGGTGTCGGACGCGGGAGCGGCCGGCGTGGCCGCCTTCGTCAACATCGACCGCGACACCGCCGCGCGCCTGTCGGTGTCGGCGGCGTCGATCGACGACGCTCTCTACAGCGCCTTCGGCCAGCGCATCATCTCGACCATCTTCACCCAGACCAACCAGTACCGCGTGATCCTGGAAGCGCGGCCCGACATGGCCACGCCCGATGCGCTCGGCCTGCTGCCGCTGCGTACCGGTTCCGGCAAGACCACGCCGCTATCGGCTCTTGCCAATATCCGGGAGCAGCCGGCGCCCTTGCAGATCACCCATGTGGCGCAATACCCGGCTACCACCATCGGTTTCGATCCCGCTTCCGGCGTGGCGCTGGGCAATGCGGTCGACGCCATCCGCCAGGCGGCGAAAGACGTCGGCCTGCCGCCGGCGGTCAGCCTGACCTTCCTCGGCGCGGCCGGCGCCTACCAGGCGTCGCTGTCCAACCAGCTGTGGCTGATCCTGGCCGCGGTGGTGTGCGTGTACATCGTGCTCGGCGTGCTGTACGAGAGCTACATCCACCCGCTCACGATCCTGTCGACGCTGCCGTCGGCCGGCGTGGGCGCGCTGCTGGCGCTAATGATCAGCGGGCACGACCTGGGCGTGATCGGCATCATCGGCATCATCCTCCTTATCGGCATCGTGAAGAAGAACGCGATCATGATGATCGACTTCGCCATCGACGCCGAGCGCAACGAGGGCAAGCCGCCGCGCGAGGCGATCCGTCAGGCTGCGCTGCTGCGTTTCAGGCCGATCCTGATGACGACGCTGGCCGCGCTGTTCGCCGCCTTGCCATTAATGTTCGGCTGGGGCGAGGGGGCGGAGCTGCGCCGTCCGCTCGGCCTGGCGATCTTCGGCGGCCTGATCGTGAGCCAGCTGCTCACGCTGTTCACCACGCCGGTGATCTATCTCGCATTCGACCGGCTCGGCCAGCGCTGGTCAGGCCGGCGCGCCGCCGCCGGGAGCGCGCAATGAACCTGTCCGCGCCCTTCGTGCGGCGGCCGGTCGCCACCGTGCTGCTGACCATCGGCCTGGCGCTTGCCGGCATCGCGGCCTTTTTCGTGCTGCCGGTGTCGCCGCTGCCGCAAGTCGATTTCCCGGCCATCTCGGTCAGCGCCAACGTTCCCGGCGCCAGCCCGGAGACCATGGCCACCAGCGTCGCCACGCCGCTGGAGCGGCGGCTCGGGATCATCGCCGGCGTCAATGAAATGACGTCTTCCAGCGGCAACGGCTCGACCCGCATCAACCTGCAGTTCGACCTCAGCCGCAAGATCGACTCCGCCGCGCGCGAAGTGCAGGCCGCCATCAACGCGGCACGCGCCGACCTGCCTGCCACGCTGCGCGGCAATCCGACCTACCGCAAGATCAATCCGTCGGACGCGCCGGTGCTGATCCTGGCGCTGACATCGCCGACCCGTTCCCCCGGCCAGGTCTATGAGGAAGTGGCGAACCTGGTGCAGCAGAAGCTGGCCCAGGTGCAGGGCGTCGGGGATGTGGAACTGGGCGGCGGCTCGCTGCCGGCGGTGCGGGTCGAGCTGCTGCCGTTCGCGCTCAGCCGCAACGGCATCAGCATGGAAGACGTGCGCGCGGCGATCCAGGCAGCCAGCGCCGACCGGCCCAAGGGCGCGGTCGAAGGCGAGGGACGGCGCCTGCAGATTTACACCAAGGCCGGCGCCGGCCGCAGCCGGCCCACGGCGGCCGATTACCGCAACCTGGTGGTGGCCTGGCGCAACGGCGCCGGAGTGCGGCTGGGCGATGTCGCGCAAGTCGTCGACAGCGTCGAGGACACGCACACGCTCGGCCTGTTCAACGGCCAGCCGGCGGTGATCGTGCTGATCACCCGCCAGCCGGGCGCCAACGTGATCGAGACCGTGGACCGCGTGCGCGCGCTGCTGCCCGCGCTGCAGGCGCAGCTGCCGGCCGACGTGCGGCTGCAGGTGGCGTCGGACCGCACCAATTCGATCCGCGCGTCGCTCCACGAAATCGAGCTCACGCTGGTGATCGCGCTGGCGCTGGTGGTGCTGGTCGTGAGTGCCTTCCTGCGCAGCGCGCGCGCCACGCTCATTCCGGCGGTGGCGACCGTGGTCTCGCTGCTCGGCACCTTCGGCATCATGTACCTGCTGGGGTTCAGCCTGAACAACCTGAGCCTGATGGCGCTGACGGTGGCCACCGGCTTCGTGGTGGACGACGCGATCGTGGTGCTGGAGAACACCAGCCGGCACATCGAAGCCGGCATGGACCGCTTCCGCGCGGCGCTGCTGGGCGCGCGCGAGGTCGGCTTCACCGTGCTGTCGATCAGCCTGTCGCTGGTGGCGGTGTTCATCCCGCTCTTGTTCATGGGCGGCCAGGTGGGGCGGCTGTTTCGCGAATTCGCGGTGACGCTGTCGGCCGCGGTCATGATTTCGATGGTCATTTCGCTGACCACCACGCCGATGATGTGCGCGTGGCTGCTCAAGCCCGGCGCGAATGCGCGTGCGCCGGGCAGGGTGGCGCGCTTCTTCGAGCGCGGCTTTGACCATATGCTGCGCACGTACGGGCGCAGCCTGGACTGGGCGCTGCGCCACCGCTGGCTGATCATGCTGATCCTGGCTGCGGTGGTCGGCCTCAACGTCTACCTGTTCATCGCCGCGCCCAAGGGCTTCTTCCCGCAGCAGGATACCGGCCAGCTCAACGGCGGCCTGCGCGCCGACGAGAGCATTTCCTTCCAGGCGATGCAGGGCAAGCTGCGCCAGCTGGTCGATGTCATCCGGCGCGATCCGGCCGTCGAGACGGTGGTCGGATTTACGGGCGGTGCGCGCGCCGGCGGCGGCTTCGTGTTCGTCAACCTCAAACCCGTGTCCGAGCGCAAGGACAGCGGACAGGCGGTGATCTCGCGGCTGCGCCCGCAACTGGCGCGCATCAGCGGCGTGAGCCTGTTCCTGAACCCGGTGCAGGACGTGCGCATGGGCGGCCGACAGAGCACGGCAACCTACCAGTACACGCTCAAGAGCGACAACAGCGCCGATCTCAAGCGCTGGGCGGCGCGCCTGGCCGACGCCATGAAGCGCCAGCCGGCCCTGACCGATGTCGACACCGACCAGCAGGAAAACGGCGTCGAGACGTTCGTCGACGTCGACCGCGACAGCGCCGCGCGGCTTGGCGTCACCATGCGCGATGTCGACAATGCGCTGTACAACGGATTCGGCCAGCGCCAGGTGGCGACCATCTATGACGAGCTGAACCAGTACCACGTGATCATGGAAATTGATCAGGAATACGCGCGCAGCACGCAGGCGCTGAGCGATATCTACGTTCCGGCCAGCGGCAATGCGCAAAGCGCGACGGCCAGTACCAGCGGAACCAGTGGTGCCGCGGCCGGTGCCACGCAGGTCATCAACCCCGCGCTGCGCGACCAGGCAAGCGGCCAGGCGATCAGCACGGTGCCGGCCACCATGGTGCCGTTGGCCGCGTTCGCCCGCTTCGCCGAACGGGCCACGCCTGCCTCGGTCAGCCACCAGGATGCCGAACTGGCGACCACCGTGTCCTTTAATCTGGCTGATGGGCGCAACTTGGGCGATGCGCAGGCGTCGATCGCCCAGGCCGAGGCCGACATCGGCATGCCGGCCAACGTGCGCGGCAGCTTCCAGGGCACCGCCCGCAGCTACCAGGAGTCGCAGTCGCAGCAGCCGCTGCTGATCGCGGCGGCGCTGGTGGTGATCTACATCGTGCTCGGCATCCTGTACGAAAGCCTGGTGCATCCGGTGACGGTGCTGTCGACGCTGCCGTCGGCCGGCGTGGGAGCGGTGCTGGCGCTGCTGATGTTCAGGATGGAGTTTTCCATCATCGCGCTGATCGGCGTGTTCCTGCTGATCGGGATCGTGAAGAAGAACGCGATCCTGATCATCGACTTCGCCCTCGATGCCGAACGCGCGCGCGGACTGTCGCCGCTGGAGGCGGTGCGCCAGGCCTGCCTGCTGCGCTTCCGGCCGATCCTGATGACGACGCTGGCCGCCGCGCTGGGCGCGCTGCCGCTGGCGATCGGCTTCGGCGAAGGCGCCGAACTGCGCCGCCCGCTCGGCGTGGCGATCATCGGCGGGCTGGTCGCTTCCCAGCTGCTCACGCTGCTGACCACCCCGGTCGTCTACCTGCTGCTCGACAAGCTGCGGCGACGCGGCACCTCCGAACGCCATCTGGCCCACATCGAGGTCGAGCGTGCGCCGGGTACGGAACCCATCTGACATGAAGACATCCATGCGTCATTTATCTCTTTCACTGCTGGCCCTGTTCCTGGGCGGCTGCGCCCTGAGTCCGGTGTACGAGCGCCCGGCCACGCCGCAGCCGGCGGCATTCAAGGAAGCGCAGGGCTGGGTGCCGGCCGTGCCGGCCGACGCGCTCGAGCGCGGCCCATGGTGGGGCCTGTTCGACGATCCCGTGCTGAACCGGCTGGAAGCTGCCGTCGAAGTATCGAACCAGAATATCGCCGTCGCCACCGCCGCCTACGCGCAGGCGCGCGCGCTGGTGCAGCAGCAGCGCGCTTCCCTGTTCCCGGTGGTGTCGCTCGACGGCAGCGCGAAACGTTCCGGGGGCGGCACGACGACCGGTGCCAGCCGCAACAGCGTGCAGCTGAACATAGGCGCGAGCTGGGAGCCCGACGTCTGGGGCCGGCTGCGCGGCGCCGTCGACAGCGCCGGCGCCAGTGCCCAGGCCAGCGCCGCCGACCTGGCTTCGGCCACCTTGGCGGCGCAGGGCGAGCTGGCGGCGAACTATTTTTCATTGCGCCAGGCCGACGCGCAGGCGGCGCTGCTGCGCGACACGATCGCCGGCTACGACCGCGCTCTGCAGATCGCCCGCAATCGCTACGCGGTCGGCGTCGCCACCAAGACCGACGTGCTGCAGGCCGAAACGCAGCTGGCCAACGCGCGCGCCGATGAAGCGGGGCTGGCGCGCCAGCGCGCGCAGCTCGAACATGCGATTGCGGTCCTGCTCGGCAAGGCGCCGGCGGAATTCGCGCTCGCCCCCGCGCCCTGGTCGGCGACCGTGCCGCAGGTTCCGGTCGGCGTGCCGTCGACGCTGCTGCAGCGGCGGCCCGACATCGCCGCGGCCGAGCGGCGCGTGGCTGCCGCTAACGAGCAGATCGGCATTGCGCGCGCGGCTTATTTCCCCAGTCTCGGATTGAATGCGGCCTACGGCTCGTCCGGCACGCGCGTGGCGGACCTGTTCGGCGCGGCCGGCAGCCTGTGGTCGCTCGGCCTGTCGGCCACGCAGACGCTGTTCAACGCCGGTGCCACCGGCGCGCGGGTGGACCAGGCGCGCGCCGCGCGCGAGCAGGCGGTGGCGCGTTACCGGCAGACGGTGCTGACCGCGTTCCAGGATGTCGAGGACCAGCTGGCGGCAGCGCAGGTTTTGGCGCGCCAGCAAGCATTGCGACAGCAGGCGTCACAGGCAGCCGACGAGGCCGAGGCGCTGATGCTCAACCGCTACCGGGCAGGGCAGGTGAGTTTTTCCGAGGTCGTCAGCGCACAGGCAAGCGCGCTCAGCGCGCGGCGCGCCCTGGTGCAGGCGCAGGCCGACCGGCAGACGGCGGCGATTGCGCTGATCCAGGCGCTCGGAGGCGGGTGGCACGAGCGCCCGTGACGTAGTGCTTCAGGATGCCGTGCCGATGTGCTTCTCCAGAAAGCGCAGCATCCCTGCATCCCCCATGTTCGCCACATTCACCCGCATGCGCGTCGACGGCAGCTGGCTGGGCGAGAACAGGCTGCCCGGCGCCAGCAGGTAACCTTCCTGCATCGCCTTCTCGGTCAGCACGTTGGTGTCGCAGCCGGCATCGGCCCACACGAACATGCCGGCCGGCGTGGCGATATCGACGGCCAGGCCGACGCGCTCCATCTGCTTGACGGTCTTGTCGCGCACGCCGTCGAGCTTGCCGCGCAGGCGGTCGACGTGCTTGCGGTAGTGTCCTTCGGACAGGATCTTGTAGACCACCCGCTCGCCGATGTCGGACGTGGTCAGCGTGCTGAGCATCTTGCGGTCCGACAGCCTAATCGCCATCTCGGGCGAGGTGGCGATGAAGCCCACGCGCAGGTTGGCCGCCAGCGTCTTGGAAAAGCCGCCGAGGTAGATCACGCGATTCAACTGATCGAGCGCGGCGATGCGCGTGGCCGGCTGCACGGCGCTGCCTGGATGCAGGTCGCAGTAGATATCGTCTTCCACGATCGTGAAGTCGTGCTGCTCGGCGATCTTGAGGATCTGGAACGCCTTGGCCGCCGACAGCGAGGTCGAAGTCGGATTGTGCAGCACCGAGTTGATGACATAGAACTTCGGCCGGTGCAGCGCGGCCAGTTCGGCCAGCTTCGCAATGTCGGGGCCATCCGGCAGGCGCGGAATGCCGACCACTTTCGCGCCGTGCGCGGCGAACGAGCCGAACATCAGGAACCACGCGGGATCGTCGACGAAGATCGTGTCGCCGGGCGAGGCGAATTGACGCGCGATCAAGTCGAGCGCCTGGGTGACGCCGGACGTGGTCACGATCTGCTCGGGCGTGGCGGCGATCTCCAGCTCGGCCAGCTTCAGCTGCAACTGCTGGCGCAGCGGCAGCCAGCCTTGTGGATTGCCATATTGCAGCAGCAGCGTCTGGCATTGCCGGCTGATTGCGCGCAAGCCGTTCGCCACCATCTCGCCGTCCAGCCACGCATTGGGCAGCAGGCCGGAGCCCGGCGTCTGCTGCGCGGGATACTGGCGGAACATGTTACGCACCAGCCAGACCACATCGAGCTGCTGCGACGCGGCCTCCACCACGCGCGCGCTGCCGGCGGCGGTCATCGGCGAGCGTTCGCGCACATAGAAGCCCGAGCCGCGCCGCGACTCCAGGTAACCCTTGGCGACCAGCCGGTCGTAGGCTTCCACCACGGTAAAGCGCGACACGCGCTGCTGTTCGGCGAATTCGCGGATGGACGGCATGCGCGCGCCGCTGCGCAGCAGCTTGTCGTCGATGCGCGCTTCGATCGAGCGCACGATCTGGTCGACCAGCGATTCGCCGGAGTCGCGCGACAGGACTTGTGGCGCGGCGATGGCGAGCGCGGCGCTTTTGCGAGAGGAAGCTGTATTGGTCATCTTGCCGTAACAGTTATTGGATTTATTTGATGAACTGTACTGGTACTGTACTGGATTCGTCGATTAGGATAGTTCAACCATCCACATTTCGCAATCGACGCCGCAGCGGGAGGGCGCGCCGATTGCCATGCAGAACTAATAGAGAAAACATGGAGACCCTGCTGCCACTGGCGTTATTCGCCTTCGTATCGTCCATCACGCCCGGCCCGAACAACATCATGCTGACGTCGTCCGGCATCCTGTTCGGCTTCGCGCGCTCGCTTCCCCACATGCTGGGCATTACCTTCGGGTTCGGCGTCTTGCTGGCGCTGTGTGCGGCCGGCATCGGCAGCCTGATTCTCGCCGTGCCGGCGATGCATCTGGCACTGAAGGTGCTGGGCTCGGCTTATCTGGTGTATCTGGCGTGGCAGTTGCGCGGCATGGCGTTCACGCAGGACGAGCATAAGGATGCCAGGCCGATGTCCTTTCTCGGCGCCGCGATGTTCCAGTTCGCCAATCCAAAGGCATGGGTCATGGCCGTCACCGGCGCCTCCGCCTTTTTGCCGCTGATACAGCCGGTCTGGCTGGCGATCGCCGTGTTCTGTGCCGTGTTTTGCGTGATTAATTTCCCCTGCATCAGCGTCTGGGCCGGCACCGGCGCCGCGCTCGGCCGTTATTTGGCGCAGGCGCTGTGGCAGCGCGTATTTTGCGCGGTGATGGTGTTGCTGACGTTGTATTCGGCCGCCGCGATCTGGTTGTAGGAGGCGGACATGCGGACTGCATTAACTCAGGAAACGCGCGGCATGTGGCTCGGCGCAATCGGTGTCGCCATTTTCAGCCTGACCTTGCCGTTTACCCGGATGGCGGTGGCCGAACTGAACCCGGTGCTGGTGGCGCTGGGGCGGGCGGTGGTGGCGGCAGGCGCCTCCGTGCTGCTGCTGTGGCGGCTCAAGGCGCCGCGCCCCACGGCGTCTCAGGCGCGCGCGCTTCTGGTCACCGCTCTCGGCGTGGTGATCGGCTTTCCCGTCCTGTCGTCGATCGCCATGCGCGACGTGCCGGCGTCGCACGGCGCCATCGTGATCGGCGTGCTGCCGCTGGCGACCGCGCTGTTCGGCGCATTGCGCTTCGGCGAGCGGCCATCGGCCGGCTTCTGGATCGCGGCCGCCGCCGGCAGCGCGCTCGTCATCGGCTTTGCGCTGTGGCAGGGCGGTGGTGCCGTGCATGCCGCAGATCTGGCGCTGTTTGGGGCGGTGATCGCCGCCGCCATGGGCTATGCAGAAGGTGCCCGGCTGTCGCAGGCAATGGGCGGCCAGCAGGTGATTTCCTGGGCGCTGGTACTGTCGCTGCCGGTGCTGCTACCGGCCACCGTATGGCTCGGCTGGCGCTACGGCATCAGCGCTTCGCCCAAGGCATGGCTGGGGTTCGGCTACGTGTCGTTGTTTTCCATGTTTATCGGATTCTTTTTTTGGTATAAAGGGCTGGCCCTGGGTGGCATCGCGCGGGTAGGGCAGGTGCAGCTGCTGCAGCCATTTCTCACGCTGCTCGGCGCCAGCCTGATCCTGGGGGAAGCGCTGATTGCGGACACCATCGTGTTCGCGCTGGCCGTGCTCGCCGTCGTAGCCGCTGGCCGGCGCATGAGTATCCGGCGGCCGGAGATCAGGCGGCCGGTGAACCCGGGATGAGGGTAAAATCGACGTCTTTTCCCGACTTTTCCCTCTTCGCCACAGAGAAGAAACCGAACAAACCAGATTGGAGCGCACCGTGTCCTGCTACGAAAAACTGAAAGCCCTCAATATCGAATTGCCGGCAGTGGCCTCGCCGGCAGCCGCTTACGTGATGTACGCGCAAACCGGCAATACCGTTTTCCTGTCAGGCCATATCGCCAAGAAGGACGGCAAGCCCTGGGTTGGCCAGCTCGGCAAGAACATGACGACCGACGAGGGCAAACAGGCCGCGCGCGCCGTCGCCATCGACTTGATCGCCACCCTGCAGGCAGCCTGCGGCGGCGACCTCAAGCGCGTGAAACGCATCGTCAAGGTGATGAGCCTGGTTAATTCCACTTCGGATTACACCGAGCAGCACCTCGTGACCAATGGCGCCTCCGAGCTGTTCGGCGATGTGTTCGGCGAGCAGGGCAAACATGCGCGCTCCGCCTTCGGCGTGGCGCAAATCCCGCTGGGCGCGTGCGTGGAAATCGAATTGATCGCCGAGATTGCGTAAGCGCTGCGGCCAGGAATTTCAATATCGGATGGCGCCTATCCGGTGCCGTTCCTGAGCGGCCCGCCACAAGCGGTCCTGACAACAAGGCGCACGACGCCATCAACATACAGTGAGGCAAGCATGAAAATGGAAAACCCGACACCGATTCAATGGCAGTTTTCGCAACGCGCGCAAAAACTTGAAAGTTCCGTCATCCGTGAAATCCTGAAGGTCACGGTACGCCCGGAAGTGATTTCGTTCGCCGGCGGCCTGCCGTCGCCTGCCACCTTCCCGGTGGAGCGCATGCGCGCCGCGTTCGATTCCGTGCTGTCGCGCGAGGGCAAGGTCGCCCTGCAATATGGCCCGTCCGACGGCTACGCCCCGCTGCGTGAATGGATCGCGAATTCACTGTCGGCCGACGGCGCAAAGATCGTGCCGGAACAGGTGCTGATGGTGTCGGGCTCGCAGCAGGGGCTCGATTTGCTGGCCAAAGTGCTGATCGACGAAGGAAGCAAGGTGCTGGTCGAGACACCCAGCTATCTCGGCGCACTGCAGGCGTTTTCCGTGTATCAGCCAGAGTTCGTGTCGGTGCCGACCGACGAACATGGCTTGCTGCCGGATCAGGTGGCAGATATCGGACAAGGTGCGCGCCTGTTGTATGCGCTGCCGAATTTCCAGAACCCGACCGGCCGCACGCTGCCGGTGGAACGTCGCGTCGCGCTGGTGGAAACCTGCGCGCGCCTGGGGCTGCCGCTGATCGAGGACGATCCGTACGGCGCGCTCAGCTACCGCGGTGAGCCGCTGCCGAAAATGATCGGCATGAACCCGAACGGTGTCATTTACATGGGCTCCTTCTCGAAGGTGCTCACGCCCGGCATTCGACTGGGCTACGTGGTGGCGCCGCTGCCGTTGGTGCGCAAGCTGGAGCAGGCCAAGCAGGCCGCTGATCTGCATACCGCGCAGCTGACGCAGATGGTGGTGCATGAAGTCGTGAAGGACGGCTTCCTGGCAGAACACATCCCGACCATCCGCAAGCTTTACGCGGACCAGTGCGCGGCGATGCAGGCGGCGCTCACCGAATACTTCCCGTCATCGGTAACGTGGACGAAGCCGGAAGGCGGCATGTTTATCTGGGTCACGCTGCCCAAGCATATCGACAGCATGAAGCTCCTGGACGAGGCGATTGCACAGAACGTCGCGTTCGTTCCCGGTGCGCCGTTCTATGCGAATGCGCCGCAGCAGAATACGCTGCGCCTGAGCTTCGTGACCGTGCCGCCGGAGAAGATCCGGGAAGGGATTGCGAAGCTGGGCAAGCTGATTGCGGCGAAAATCTAGGCACGCTGCTCTCCCTTTCGCGCGGGCGAAAGGGAGAATCAGGCTCGTTAATTTGCCCGGACGCCGTCCAGCAAATTCCGCACATAGGCCGCATCCCGTGCCATCCGGCGCTTGCGCCCCAGGTAAGACAGCGGGTTGAAGAAGCGCGTAAAAAAACGCCATATCACCCACAGCGAATCGCCGTTCCTGCGCGGCACCACATGCAGATGCACATGCGGCACATGCTGGTTGGCCGCCTTGCCGTTATTGAGCATCAGGTTGGTCGCGGGGATCTCTTTATTCTTGCGCAACGCGGACGAAAACTCGGCGCCGAGCCGGAACAGGTGCGTCACGGTCTGCGCCGGCAGTTCCTCGATATGTTGCGCATGCAGGTGCGGGATCAGCAGCAGGTGGCCGCGCGTGACGGGAAACGCGTCGAGCAGGGCAATGCAGGACTCGTCGCGATAGACGACTTCCGCCGGCAGCCTGCCCGCCAGGATTTCGCAAAACACGCACTTGCCGCTCGCCATGGCGTCTCCTTATATCGCCGTCAGCGCGCCAGGCTTGATCTTCGATTCCAGCGCCTTTCCCTTGCGAGCGCGCTTGCCGATATGCTCGGCCAGCGCCGACGCCGACAGGTTCAGCTGCTGCGCCTTGCCGCCGCGCCCGATGCCGGACACGGTCACCCCTTTCTGGCTGATCGGCTGGGTGGCCACCAGTTTCTCGTTCTTCTCCAGCTCCATCAGGATCACGCCGCGGCCGCCGCCGGATAGCGTCTTGATTTCATCCAGGCCGAACACCAGCAGGCGTCCTTTCTCGGACAGGCAGGCAATCGCGCTGGCATTGTCAGCGACCACGCGCGGCGCCAGCGGCTCGTCGCCTTCATCGAGCGTGATGAAGGCCTTGCCGGCCTTGATGCGGCTGACCATGTCGCCGGCCCTGGCAGTGAAGCCATAACCGGCCGTCGACGCCAGCAGCAATGGCGTGTCGGCCGGCCCCGCGAAGTAGTGCAGCAAGCGCGTGCCGCTGGCCAGTTCCACCAGGGTCGTCACCGGCACGCCGTCGCCGCGCGCGCCCGGCAGGGCCGATACCGCCATTGAATAGATGCGGCCGTTGGAGCCGAACGCGAGCAGGGTGTCGACCGTGCGGCACTCGAAGGTGCCGTACAGGCTGTCGCCGGCCTTGAAGGTAAACTGCGCGGGATCGTGGCCGTGGCCGGTACGCGCGCGCACCCAGCCTTTTTGCGAGATCACCACCGTGACCGGCTCGTCGATCACCTTCTGTTCGATGCTGGCGCGTTCCGCTTCCTCGATCAGCGTGCGGCGCGCGTCGCCGAACTGCTTGGCGTCGCCTTCGATTTCCTTGATCACCAGCTTCTTCATCGACGCCGGGTTGTCGAGCAAGTCGTGCAGCGTTTCCTTTTCCTTGCGCAGCTCGGACAGCTCCTGCTGGATCTTGATTGCTTCCAGTCGTGCCAACTGGCGCAGTCGGATTTCGAGAATGTCTTCGGCCTGCCGGTCGGACAATTTGAACGCCTGCATCAGCGCCGGTTTCGGCTCGTCCGATTCGCGGATGATCTTGATCACCTTGTCGATGTTCAGCAGCACCGCCTCGCGGCCTTCCAGGATGTGGATGCGGTCGTCGACCTTCTGCAGCCTGAATTGCGTGCGGCGCGTGATCGTGACAAAGCGGAAATCGATCCACTCGCGCAGGATCTGGCCCAGGCCCTTCTGGCGCGGGCGGCCGTCGCCGCCGATCATCACCAGGTTGAGCGACGCGCCCGACTCCAGCGAGGTATTCGCCAGCAGGATGTTCATGAACTCGGTCTGATCCTGGTTCTTCGACTTCGGTTCGAGCACCAGGCGCACCGGCGCATCCTTTCCGGATTCGTCGCGCACCGTGTCGAGCACCGACAGGATCATCTGCTTTTGCGCCAGCTGTTCCGGCAGCAGCGACTTCTTGCCAGCCTTGACCTTCGGGTTGGTCAGCTCCTCGATTTCTTCCAGCACCTTTTGCGAGGACGTTCCCGGTGGCAGTTCCGTCACCACCGCTTGCCACTGCCCGCGCGCCAGGTCTTCGATCTTCCAGCGCGCGCGCACCTTCAGCGTGCCGCGCCCGTTTTCATACATTTCGGAAATCGTGGAAGTCGGCGTGATGATCTGCCCGCCGCCCGGGAAGTCCGGGCCGGGAATGTAGGCCATAAGGTCGGCATGCGACAGGTTCGGGTTGCGGATCAGCGCGACCGCCGCCTTTGCCACTTCCGTCAGGTTATGCGACGGGATCTCGGTCGCCAGACCGACCGCGATGCCGGAGGCGCCGTTGAGCAGCACGAACGGCAGACGCGCGGGCAGCAGTTTTGGCTCCTCGGCCGTGCCGTCGTAGTTCGGCTGGAAATCGACGGTGCCCATGTCGATTTCATCGAGCAGCAATCTGGAGATCGGCGTCAGGCGTGCTTCGGTGTAGCGCATCGCCGCCGCACCGTCGCCGTCGCGCGAGCCGAAGTTGCCCTGACCGTCGATCAGCGGATAGCGCAGCGAGAAATCCTGCGCCATGCGCACCAGCGCGTCGTACACCGACTGGTCGCCGTGCGGATGCAGCTTGCCGAGCACGTCGCCCACCACCGCGGCGGATTTGCGCGGCTTGGCGGTCGCGTTCAGGCCGAGCTCATGCATCGCATACAGGATGCGCCGCTGCACCGGCTTCTGGCCGTCGGCCACGTCCGGCAGCGCGCGTCCCTTGACCACCGAGATTGCGTAATCGAGGTAGGCGCGTTCGGCAAAGGTCGCCAGCGTCAGCGATTCGCCGTCGCCCGAC
Source organism: Noviherbaspirillum autotrophicum (assembly GCF_000818395.1). Taxonomy (GTDB): domain Bacteria; phylum Pseudomonadota; class Gammaproteobacteria; order Burkholderiales; family Burkholderiaceae_D; genus Noviherbaspirillum; species Noviherbaspirillum autotrophicum. The sequence goes on from NZ_JWJG01000028.1 coordinate 5,086,788, forward strand.
GGCATTTCATCAAACAGGGAAGCTTGTTCAGTCATTGTGGTTCAGTGAGTTATTCGAGTGACGGCGCCGGCATGCTGCGGCGACCGGGGAGTGTCATGTGAATCCGGCGCGCACCGGATGCGGCATCGGAGAACGCGGCGACGGCGAGTTTTTCGGCCGCCGGCTTATAGAGCTGGTACAGCTGCTTGACGATCTGCACATAGCCGCGCGTCTCGGGGTAGGGCGGCACCGAGTTGTTGTGCTTCTGCACCGCGCGCTCGCCCGCATTGTAGGACGCGATCACCAGCTCCGGGCGGAACGGGAACAGCTTGTGCAGGTCGCGCAGGTAGCGCGCGGCGAGCCGGATATTGGTTTTCGGATCGGCCAGTTTCTGCTCGATTGTTTTTTTCCTGTCGCCCTGCAGTCCGTAACGCTCGGCGGTGGCCGGCATTACCTGCATCAGGCCGATGGCGCCCTTCGGCGACACCGCGCCCGGATTGAAACCGGACTCGGCCGCCATGACCGCCTTCAGCAATGCCGGATCGAGCGAGAATTCCTGCGCCGCCTCGTTCAGCAGGGGCTCGTATTTCTTCAGGTTCGGATGCCGCGACAGGGTATCGGACAGCGGCGCCTTGCCCGAGTCAGGAGTCGGCTGCGGCAATTGCGACGAATCGAAAGGCGCGCTGCCGCGTACGAACAGCTGGTAGCGCTCGTCGAGCTTTTCGGTCGAAAAATGCGCGGAGCCATCGCTGTCGACATAGCCATAGATATCGGCGCTCGCCACCGAGGAAGCGAGCGTCAGGCACAGCGCGGCGATGGTTCGCATTATCCGCATCAGATATCGGCTTCGGCCTCGTTGCCGTGTTCTTCCAGCCAGGCGCGCCGCGCGGCGGCCTCGCCTTTGCCCATCAACATGTTGAAGCGGTTTTCGGATGCGGCCAGATCGAAGTCGCCCAGCGACACCGGCAGCAGGCGCCGCGTATCCGGATTCATGGTGGTCTCCCACAACTGTTCGGCATTCATTTCGCCCAAGCCTTTGAAGCGCGAGATCGCCCACGAGCCATCCTTCAAGCCATCCTTGCGCAGCTTGTCCTCGATCGCTTCCAGTTCGCCGTCGTCCAGCGCATACAGCTTTTGCGCCTGCTTCTTGCCGCGCGCCGGCGCGTCGATGCGGTACAGCGGCGGACGCGCCACGCAGATGTGGCCGCGCGCGATCAGCTGCGGGAAATGCTTGAAAAACAGGGTCAACAGCAGCACCTGGATGTGCGAGCCGTCGACGTCCGCGTCCGACAGGATGCAGATCTTGCCATAGCGCAGTCCGGACAAGTCCGGCGTGTCGTTCGGCCCATGCGGATCGACGCCGATCGCCACCGCGATGTCGTGGATTTCATTGTTGGCGAACAGCCGGTCGCGCTCGGTTTCCCAGGAATTGAGTACTTTGCCGCGCAACGGCAGGATCGCCTGGAACTCCTTGTCGCGGCCCATCTTGGCCGAGCCGCCTGCCGAGTCGCCCTCGACCAGGAACAATTCGTTGCGCGATACATCGTCCGACTCGCAATCGGTGAGCTTGCCGGGCAAGACCGCCACGCCGGACGATTTCTTCTTCTCGACCTTTTGCGCGGAACGCAGGCGCGATTGCGCCTGCTTGATGACCAGTTCGGCCAGCTTCTTGCCGTAGTCGACATGCTGGTTCAGCCACAATTCCAAGGCCGGGCGAGTAAAGGTTCCCACCAAGCGAACCGCGTCGCGCGAGTTCAGGCGCTCCTTGATCTGGCCCTGGAACTGCGGGTCCAGCACTTTGGCGCTCAACACGAACGAGACGCGCGCAAACACGTCTTCCGGCAGCAGCTTCACGCCCTTGGGCAGCATCGAGTGCATTTCGACGAAGCTCTTCACTGCACCAAACAAGCCTTCGCGCAGGCCGGCTTCATGGGTGCCGCCGGCCGGGGTCGGAATCAGGTTCACGTAGGATTCGCGCACCACGTTGCCTTCCTCGGTCCATGCCACCACCCAGGCCGCGCCTTCGCCCTCGGAAAATCCGTCGGCGTCCGCGCTGGCGTACTGCTCGCCTTCGAACAGCGGGATCAGCGGATCGGCATGCGATGCCTGCGCCAGCGACTCGACCAGATAGCCGCGCAAGCCCTGGTCGTACTGCCAGGTCTGGCTATCGCCGGTTTTCGCATTGGCCAGTGTGACTTTCACGCCGGGCAGCAGCACCGCCTTCGAGCGCAGCAGGCGCTGCAGTTCCGCGTTCGGGATGGCGGACGAGTCGAAGTATTTCGCATTCGGCCATACCGTGACGCGGGTGCCGGACTTCTTGTCTTCTTTCGTGATCGGGCGCGATTTCAGCTTTTGCACCACGTCGCCGTCGGCGAACACGATCTGGTGCACGCCGCCTTCGCGCCACACGGTGATGTCCAGTCGCGACGACAGCGCATTGGTGACGGACACGCCGACCCCGTGCAAGCCGCCGGAGAAGGAATAGGCGCCGCCCGAGCCCTTGTCGAACTTGCCGCCGGCGTGCAGCCGCGTGAACACGATTTCGACGGTCGGCACCTTTTCTTCCGGATGCAGACCAACCGGGATGCCGCGGCCGTCGTCTTCGACGCTGACGCTGCCATCGGCGTTCAGGGTCACGAGAATATTCTTGCAATAGCCGCCGAGCGCTTCGTCGGAGGCGTTATCGATCACTTCCTGGATGATGTGCAGCGGGTTCTCGGTGCGGGTGTACATGCCCGGGCGCTGCTTCACCGGCTCCAGGCCCTTCAGGACCCGTATGGAGGCTTCGCTGTAATCGGAGGATTTTTTAGTTGCCATTAATTGGAGGTGCCAGATGTTCGATTGTTGCTTAAAGGAACGTGCTTAATCAGGGAAGGTATTTAAACACAAATGGAAACCACAGCATTCTAATGAAAAAACGATGCCAGACGGCGGGCACGGGGCGATGGCGAAGAACTATCCAGATATGGGCCGATCCGGATCTTCCAAGACGGGCGCGATATGGCGACATCATGGCATTACTCTCAGGCCCCGGCTGCAAGGCGAGATATTAACGTATTGCTATTCAGTTACAGCCAATGTTGACTGCAGGTAGATGGCTCATGAGGATAAAAAATTAATGTGGTGCAACACGTGCGAATCTTTATAGAATGAAACGTCATGTTGATCCATAATTTTCCATTCGCCGTGCGCGTCATCGGTTTTTCTCCCGAAGAGGAAGACCGTTTCGACGCGGCTTTTTCGGCCCGGGAGGGCAAGGGCTGCGGCTATTTCCGGCTGGCGCAAGACAATTTGCAGGATCCGGACATGTACGTCGCCAACGCGAGTCAATTGCGCGCGCTGGTCACCCTGATCGATCTGCGCCCGAGCGATGTGCGCCCGGCCTTGCTTGTCGGCAGCCCGGAAGTGGACTTGCCCTATCCGCGCATGGAGCGGCCCATTGACTGGCAGCGGCTGGTCGTGGCGCTCGATGAATTGGTGGAAAGGCGCGCCGACGCCCTGTCGCGGCTGGAAGCGTCGGATATCGTCAGCGTACCGGAGCGGCGCCGCCGCGACCGCCTCGACCTTGACCTGACCGATCCGGCCGAATATGAAAAGATGCGCGCCAAGGTGCCTGACAACGGACTGGTGCTGGTGATCGACAAGAATTCCGCGCTGCGCGACTACCTGTCCGACTTGCTGGCGCGGCAGAACGTGAAGGTGGCCTGGGCCGACGACGAAATGAAGGCGGTCGACATCAGCAAGCAGCATCCGGTTGCGGTGGTCATGATCAATACGTCCACTCCCGGCGTCGACCCTTACCGCCTGTGCTGGGCCATCAAGGAAAAGGACTCCCCGGTGCGCATCGCGGTTGTTTTCCTGGTCAGCAAACCGTTTGTCTACGATCTCGAACAGGCGCGCTACGTCGGCGCGGACGGGTTCCTCAACAAGCCGCTGGCAAGCCAGCACCTGGTCAGCGTACTGAAGAAGTTCATGCCCTTGCCGCGCTAGGCGCTATTTGCTCAGCATCCGCATCCCGCGCTCCAGCCCCTCGATGGTGACCGGGAACATGCGGTTGTTCATGATCTGCCGGATCACGGAAATCGACTGCCGGTACTGCCACAGGCTCTCCGGCTCCGGGTTGAGCCAGATGAACTTGGGGAAGGCGCCGGTAAAGCGCTGCAGCCAGACCGCGCCGGCTTCCTCGTTGTTGTATTCGACCGAGCCGCCCGGCGCCAGCACTTCGTACGGGCTCATGGTGGCGTCGCCGACGAAGATCAGCTTGGTATCCGGGGTGTACTTGCGCAGCACGTCCCAGGTCGGGAACTTTTCCGCATGGCGGCGCCGGTTGTTCTTCCACAGGTAGTCGTAGACGCAGTTGTGGAAGTAAAAGAACTCCATGTTCTTGAATTCCGTCTTTGCCGCCGAAAACAATTCCTCGGTGCGCGCGATGTGGTCGTCCATCGTGCCGCCGACATCCAGCAGCATCAGCACCTTGATGTTGTTCCTGCGCTCGGGCTGCATCTTGATGTCGAGGTAGCCGGCGTTGCTGGCGGTGGCGCGGATCGTGTCGTCCAGCGCGAATTCCTCCGCCGCGCCTTCGCGCGCGAAGCGGCGCAGGCGGCGCAGCGCGACCTTGATGTTGCGCGTGCCGAGCTCGCGCTCGTCGTCGTAGTCGCGAAAGGCGCGCGCTTCCCATACTTTCACCGCCGAGCGGTTGCCGCCCTTGCCGCCGATGCGGATGCCTTCCGGGTTGGTGCCGCCGTTGCCGAAGGGGGAGGTGCCGCCGGTGCCAATCCACCGGTTGCCGCCTTCGTGGCGCTCCTTCTGCTCCTCCAGCAGTTCCTTCAGGCGATCCATCAGCTTGTCATAGCCGAATTTCTCGATCGCCGCCTTCTGCTCCGGCGTCAGTTCGCGCTCCAGGCGCTTGGCCAGCCAGTCGAGCGGAATTTCCGGATTCTTCTCGAAGATGGTTTCGATGCCGCGGAAATACAGGCCGAACGCCTTGTCGAACTTGTCGTAATGCGCTTCGTCCTTGACCAGTGTGGTGCGCGCCAGGAAATAGAAGTCGTCCAGCGAAGGGCTGATGACGTTCTTTTGCATCGCTTCCAGCAGGACCAGGAACTCCTTGATCGAGACCGGGATCTTCGCGTCCTTGAGGGTGAAGAAAAAGTCGATTAACACAATAGGGCCTGTTGACGGTTAGTTTGGGAGTGCGAACGGGTCGTATGCGTTGCAGGCCCTAGCCACTCGAATTCAGTTTGTGCTGCAGGTTCGTCTTCACGCCCGGCCATTCATTGCGGATGATGCTGTACACCACCGAGTCGCGCACGCGGCCATCCGGCATGATCATGTGGTTGCGCAGCACGCCGTCGCGCTTGGCGCCGAGGCGCTCGATGGCAGACTGGGAACGCTTGTTGAACCAGTCGGTGCGGAATTCGACTGCGATGCAGCCAAGCGTCTCGAATGCGTGCGCGAGCAGCATCAGCTTGCATTCGGTATTGATGCCGGTGCGCTGCACCCGTTGCGCATACCAGGTGCCGCCGATTTCCAAGCGCCGGTTGGCCGCATCGATATTCAGATAGCGCGTGCCGCCGACGATTTTTCCGCTCGCATTGTCCCGCACCGCAAACGCGAATGCCTGGCCTTGCTCTCGTTGCGCCAAGAGCTGCCCGATATACGCATGCACGGCTTCCGGGCGCGGCACGGTCGTGAACCACAGCTTCCACAGTTCGCCGTCGGCAACGGCGAGCTTGATGTCGTCCTCGTGGCAGAACGCAAGCGGTTCGAGTGTCGCATGCCGTCCCGGCAGCGTGACTGTTTCGACGAAGGCCATGGCAGTCAGCGGTTCGTCCGCGCCATGAACACCAGCCGCTCGAACAGATGCACGTCCTGCTCGTTCTTGAGCAGGGCGCCGTGCAGCGGCGGCACCGCCAGTTTCGCATCCTGGCTGCGCAGCGCTTCCGGCGGGATGTCTTCGGCCAGCAAGAGCTTCAACCAGTCGATCAGCTCCGACGTCGACGGCTTCTTCTTCAATCCGGCGATCTCGCGCACTTCATAGAAAGTCTGCAGGGCTTGCGCCAGCAGCTCCTTTTTCAGGTTCGGAAAGTGGACATCGACGATCTGCTCCATCGTGTCCTTGTCCGGGAACTTGATGTAGTGGAAGAAGCAGCGGCGCAGGAAGGCGTCCGGCAATTCCTTCTCGTTGTTGGACGTGATGATCACCAGCGGGCGGTTCTTTGCCTGCACCATCTCGCGCGTTTCGTAGACATAGAACTCCATGCGGTCGAGCTCGCGCAGCAGATCGTTCGGGAATTCGATGTCGGCCTTGTCGATCTCGTCGATCAGCAGCACCACCTGCTGATCGGAAGTGAACGCTTGCCACAGCACGCCCTTGACGATGTAGTTGTGGATGTCCTTGACGCGTTCATCGCCCAGCTGCGAGTCGCGCAGGCGCGACACTGCATCGTATTCGTACAGGCCCTGCTGCGCCTTGGTGGTGGACTTGATGTGCCACTGCAGAAGCGGCATGCCGAGCGCGGCGGCCACTTCCTCGGCCAGCATGGTCTTGCCGGTGCCCGGCTCGCCCTTGATCAACAACGGGCGCTGCAAGGTCAATGCTGCATTGACGGCGAGTTTCAAATCGTTGGTCGCAACGTAATTCTGGGAACCTTCGAAGCGTGTCTCTTGTCGCATAGCGTTGTATTTTTAAAAAAAGAAAAGAATAACTTTAAGTATAAGCGAGAAAGGAAGCAGGCCGGATGGCGCCATTTCTCGCACAATTGCCCCCAGACAAACATCCCATGAAAATGTCACTCCTGAAGTTGCTGGTCATGTGGCGCCGCTTTCGCCGCGCTTCTCCGCGTCATCTCGAAAACCATCTGCGCATCTTCAATCAGGTCGAGTCGCTCATGCAGCGCGCCAATCCGTTCGCTTCCTGGAGCGAGCGCGCCAACTGGCTGATCGACGTCGCCGAGTGGCTGCGCCACGAGCCACGCATACCGCGCTATACGTCCCGGCTCGACGAGCATGCGTGGCAGAGGGTAAAGCACCAGCGTACGCGTTTTTTGCTCGATTGGCTGGACGAGCACCGCGACGTGCGGCGCGTGGTGCAGGCCACGCTGCAAAAGACCCTGCGCGAAGCGGCTGGCCCTGAACTGTTCTGCGCCACCGGCCTGCCGCGCGAGCCGGCGTTTTTCAACGAGCTGGGCGAACGCATCGTCAAGGCCTTCCTGTCCGGGGCGCCGTCGCAGACTGATCTGTCGATGCTGTTTACCGCGATGTTCCCGGAACCGGCCGACGCCGACTGGTTGCTCGGCCTGGATCACAAGACGCTGCAGCGCATCTGGAAGCTGTGCGCCGACGACGGCATTGCACACAACTACCGGCAGCAGATCGACGAAGCGCTCACCTACCTTGCCAGCACGATCATCGCGGTGGGCATCAGCCCCGACTTCCGCCAGCGGCTGGAGCCCAGAATGCCGCTGCAGGCGACGCCTTTCATGGCGTTGCGGCGCGAGCTGGAAAAATACCTGCTGGCGAGCCCGGACGATGAAACCGCGTTGCGCAGCGTGCGTATGCTGATCGCCGTGTGTCAGGCGCAGACCGACCGCATCTACAGCCATCTGGACGAATACGGCGTGTCGGTGGGGTTGGTGTACCGGGTCGAGCGCATGCGCGCGCAGCTGGCGCGCATGACGCGCCTGGTCGACCTGCGCTCGATGCCGGCCAGCGTGCAGGCAACCGCGCAAGTGCAGGCCTTGCTGATCGACCTGATCGACGCGCATCACCATCGGTCCTCGGTCAAGGGATTGATCAGCAGGAGCTTTTCGCTGTTGGCGCGCAAGATGGTCGAGCGCAATGCCGATCACGGCGAGCAGTTTGCGGCCCGCGACCGCACCGAATATGGCGCGATGCTGAGATCGGCGTGGCGCGGAGGCGCCGTCGTGTCGGTGGCTGTGCTGGCCAAGGGCGCTCTGGCCAGTGGCGGTGCGCGCTTTTTCGAAGGCGTACTGGCTTCGCTGAACTACGCGGCATGCTTCGGCGCGATTGCGGCAACCGGAGGCGCGCTTGCCGCCAGACAGCCGGCACTGACCGCCCCGGCGCTGGCGTCGCGCATGCAGTCGCTCGACACTATCGAAGGCCTGCGCGGGCTGATGTCCGAAGTCGCTGCGCTGGCGCGCGCGCAAGCAGCAGCGGTGTTCGGAAATCTGCTGGCCGTAATCCCGGTCATGCTGCTGATTTCTTCGACGCTGCGGCTGCTGTCCGGCGCGCCGTTGCTGCCGCCGGAGAAGGCGCATGCCGGCATGGCGACGCTGTCGGTCCTGGGGCCGACGCCGCTGTTTGCCGCGCTGACAGGCGTGTTGCTGTGGCTGTCCGGGCTTGCCGCCGGTTTTACCGACAACTGGTTCGCCTTGCGCAAGATGCGCGAAGGGCTGGGCCATCACCGGCGGCTGGTCCACATACTCGGCGCGACGCGCGCGCAACGCTGGGCGAAATGGATCGAGCGCCACATCGCGGGCATCGCGGGCAATGTGTCGCTGGCGCTCCTGCTGGGCATGACGCCGGTGCTGGCACGGTTCTTCGGCATGCCGTTCGACATTAGGCACATCACGCTGGCCGCCGGCGAGTTGACGGTAGTCGCCGGCAGCCTGGGCGTGGATGTTTTCAAGTCGCGCGACTTCTGGCTTGCCATCGCAGGCGTGGGATTTTCCGGCGTGCTCAATGTCGGCGTCGCGCTCGCGTGCGCGCTGATGCTGGCTCTGCGCGCGCGCGACGTGCCGGGGCGAACCCGGCGCCTGGTGTTCCGTTCCGTCGTGCGGCGCATGGTGGCTGCGCCCCGGGTATTTTTGTTTCCCGAAAAGAGAGGGGCGACGATTACCGCGTTTCCCGCGCCGCCGGGGGCAGTGCCGCGTTCACAGGCAAAGCGCGCTAAATCGGGGGAGCGCAAGCTGGGTTGACCTGCGGCATGGAAGGGGCGAGGCGATGTGTACGATTTGATAGTCTTGGGTTAGAATTGGTCGGGTTTAGTGCATGGAGTCAATGCTCTAGATCAACTATTTTGAAAATAGTGCAGGCTATTAACATCGATTGATCCGATTAACCCAGCCGATTTCGCATTAACTGTCCCCAACCATCATGAAAAAAATATTTGCGCTTCTCGCGCTTGCGGGTATCGCCAACCTCGCCGCCGCAGCGGACGTGGTGGGCAACGCCGATGCGGCAAAGAACAAGGTGGCCATGTGTATCGGATGCCACGGCATCCCGGGCTACAAAGCGACGTTCCCCGAGGTTTACCAGGTGCCCATGATCGGCGGCCAGTCGGCCAAGTACATCGAGAGCGCGCTGAACCAGTACAAGAAGGGCGATCGCAAGAATCCGAGCATGCGCGGCATCGCGGCCGGCCTGTCGGACCAGGACATCGCCGACGTGGCGGCGTACTACGCACAGCAGAAATAAGGGGGGGCTATGAAAAAGATTCTCGCATGCGCAGTCATGCTGCTGTCGGCTAATGCTTTTGCCGCAGGCGATGCCGCCGCCGGCAAGGCGGCGACGGAAAAATACAATTGCGCGGCTTGCCACGGCAAGGACTTCAATTCACCGGTCGATCCCAGCTATCCCAAGCTGGCCGGCCAGCACCAGGACTATCTCGAGCACGCGCTGATTGCCTACCAGCGCGGCGTCAACGGCGCCAACGGCCGCGGCAACGCCATCATGGGAGCTCAGGCCAAGCCCCTGTCGAAGCAGGATATCCAGAACATCGCCGCCTACCTGCACAGCCTGCCGGGCTCCCTGGTATTGCGCAAGTAAGCCGGGGCAGCGGCAGATTAAAAAAAGCCACGGCATGCCGTGGCTTTTTTGTGCCTCAGCGCCGTTTCACGCATTCCACGTACGCCGTGCCATCCGGCGGCAAGCCGCTGCGCTGCGAATTCCAAATCATCTCGCCCAGGCATTCCATGATCTGGTGATGCGCTTCATGCTCGGAACCCAGCCGCTGCGCCAGGCCGAGGAAGGCGGCGCGGATGCCGGGTGGCTGGTCGATCGAGATCTGTTCCGCGATCGACAGATGCATCGACAGATGAAGAAAAGGATTGGCCTGGCCGCGCTCGACCGAATAGTCGGCGGCAAGCGCCTCCTCCGCGTCGGACAGTGCGTCCGCATATTCCTGATGCTGCATGATCCAGTCGCGGGTGATGGCTTCCATCGGCGTTAGGATTTCATTGGCGCGCCACTTGCGAAAGGTTTCGCAAAAAAAACGGCGCACGTCGTGCTGGGAAGGAGTAAACATCGGTCAAGGGAATGAAGTGGGGCGCTAAACCGCCCATTTTACAGAGCCCGGCGAGGCCGGGTGGTTTCGTTTAAGATAAGCCCCATTCCTGAATGCCAAAAGCATGAAGGCGCAACAATCAATACCGCCATTACCAATGGATTTCAACATGTTGAACGAAACCGCCCTCCATACCCTGTTCCTCGATGCGCGCACGCATAATGGCTGGCGCGACAAGCCGGTCTCCGACGAGCAGCTGCGGCAAATCTACGATCTGATGAAGTGGGGCCCGACGTCCGCCAACTGCACGCCGGCGCGCATTGTCTTCGTGCAGTCGCCGCAAGCGAAGGAAAAGCTGCTGGCCTGCATGAACCCGGGAAATATCGAAAAAACCAGAACCGCGCCGGTCACGGCAATCATCGGGATGGACCTGGAGTTTTATGAAAAGCTCCCGCGACTGTTTCCGCACAATCCCGACGCCCGTTCCTGGTTCGCCGGCAACCGGCAGGCGATCGATTCGACCGCCATGCGCAACTCGTCCCTGCAGGGCGGCTATTTCATCGTGGCGGCGCGTGCGGTCGGGCTCGATTGCGCGCCAATGTCGGGATTCAATGCGGAAAAGATCAACGAGGCCTTCTTCGACGGCACGCCGGTCCGGGTCAACTTCGTGTGCAGCCTGGGCTATGGCGATACCAGCAAGCTGCATGCGCGCGGCCCGCGCCTTGCCTTCGACGAAGCCTGCAGGATTATTTAAACGCCTTTTTCCGGCAGCGGCGTCTTGTCCCTGTACTCGCACAGGTCGGCGATGATGCAGTTCCAGCATTGTGGCTTGCGCGCGATGCAGGTATAGCGGCCATGCAGGATCAGCCAGTGGTGCGCGTCATGCCGGAACTCGGCCGGCACCACCTTGAGCAGCTTGCGCTCGACTTCGTCGACATTCTTGCCGGGGGCGATGCCGGTGCGGTTGGAGACGCGGAAAATATGCGTGTCGACCGCGATGGTCGCCTCGCCGAACGCGGTGTTGAGCACCACGTTGGCGGTCTTGCGTCCCACGCCCGGCAGCGCCTCCAGCGCCTCGCGCGAGCGCGGCACTTCGCCGGCGTGCCGCTCCATCAGCAGGCGGCAGGTTTCGATCACGTTCTTCGCCTTGGTGCGGTACAGGCCGATGGTGCGAATGTACTCGGTCAGGCTCTCGATGCCCAGCGCATGGATGGCGGCGGGCGTGTTGGCTACTGGGTACAGCTTGCGCGTAGCCTTGTTGACCGAGACGTCGGTCGCCTGCGCCGACAGGATCACTGCGATTAGCAGCTCGAACGGCGTCGTGTATTCCAGTTCGGTGGTCGGGTGCGGATTGGCTTGGCGAAAGCGGCGGAAAATCTCCAGGCGTTTTTCAGCGTTCATGGCTTGTCTTTCGCTTCTCCGGAGAGCTTGTCGATGACTGCGCGCGACACTTCTCCTGCGGCGGGAGCTGCGGTCTGTGCCGCCATTTTTTCCTTCTGCAGGCGCGCGCGCTCCATCGCGGCCTGGATGATGGCTTTCTTGCGCTCCTGCGCCGCCCTTTCTTCCGGCGTCAGCGTCGGTTCGGCTTCGACCGCCTTCAGCTTGGCCGCGGCTTTGGCTGCCAGGCGCGCATCGTTTTCCTCCTTGTCGCGCCGCAGGCGGAAGAGGCGGAACTGATACCGTTCGCGCGCCGCGTCCGCCTGTTCCTGCGACCATGCATCCCAGCCGGTCTGGCCGGCAGTGACGTTGACCATTGCGATGCAGTCGACCGGACAGGGGGCGACGCACAGGTCGCACCCGGTGCACAACTGCGGCAGCACGGTATGCATCTGCTTGGCCGCGCCGGCGATGGCATCCACCGGGCAGGCCTGGATGCACAGCGTGCACCCGATGCAGCGCGTTTCGTCGATTACCGCAACCGGACGCGCTCGCTCAACGCCATTGACGGGATTGAGCGGGATGACTGGCTTGCCGAGCAGGTGCGCGAGCCGAGCCACGCCTTGCGCGCCGCCCGGCGGGCACTGGTTATAGTTCGCTGCGCCGCTGGCGACTGCTTCCGCATAGGGGCGGCATGCAGGGTAGCCGCACTTGGTGCATTGCGTTTGCGGCAGCAGGTCTTCGATCTGATCGGCCAGCGATTTCGGAGCGGTTGGGGACACGGCAGGGCTTGCGGGATAAAAACAGGATTATCCGAGTAAACAGGCTGGCCTTCAAATAAAAATCGAGGGCGCTCAAGGCAAAAAAGCCGTTCTCCCTGGCAGGAGAACGGCTTTCACAGCCTTGGCAGCTCGATGAAGCGGGAATATCAGGAATGGGTCCGGATGAATTCGCCGATCTTCGGGCAGATGATTTCGCGCCAGCGGCGGCCGGAGAAGATGCCGTAGTGGCCGCACTTCTCGGCGACATAGTGCTGCTTGCGCGATTTCGGAATGCCGGAGCACAGGTCCTGCGCCGCCTCGGTCTGGCCGGAGCCGGAAATATCGTCCAGCTCGCCCTCGATGGTCAGGAGCGCGACATTCTTGATGTCCTGCGGGCGCACCAACTTGCCTTCGACTTCCCACGTGCCCAGCGGCAGGCGGAATTCCTGGAACACGGTCTTGATGGTTTCGAGGTAGTACTCGGCCGGCATGTCGAGCACCGCGTTGTACTCGTCATAGAAGTTGCGGTGCGCTTCGGCCGACTCATTGTCGCCCTGGCGCAGGTGCATGTAGAAATCCCAGTGGCTTTGCGCATGGCGTCCCGGATTCATGGCGATGAAGCCGGCATGCTGCAAAAAGCCCGGATATACCTTGCGGCCGAAGCCCGGATAGTTCGGCGGCACGCTGTAGATCACCTTGGTCTCGAACCAGGAGAACGGCCGCTTGGTCGCCAGGTCGTTGACCTCGGTGGGCGACTTGCGCGGGTCGATCGGGCCGCCCATCATCGTCATCGTCTTGGGCAGCTTCGGATCGTTGGCGGTGGCCATCAGCGAAATCGCCGCGAGCACCGGCACGGTCGGCTGGCATACCGAAATCACATGCAGGTCCGGGCCGAGGCGGCGGATGAAGTCCTGCACGTAGTAGATGTAGTCGTGCAGGTGGAATGAGCCTTCGGACACCGGGACCATGCGCGCGTCGGTCCAGTCGGTGATGTAGACGTCATGTTCCGACAGCAGAGCGCGCACGGTGTCGCGCAGCAGCGTGGAATGGTGGCCGGACAGCGGCGCGACCAGCAGCACGGTGGGCTGCTTCAGGTTGGCGAATTTCTTGTCCGATAAATCTTTTTTGAAATGAATCAGGCGGCAGAAGGGTTTCTGCTCCGCGATTTCTTCATAAACGCCCACGGACTTGCCTTCGACCGGGACGGTCTTGATGCCGAACTCGGGCTTTTCGTAATCTTTGCCGAGCCGGTACATTAATTCGTAGCCAGCCGCGATGCGTTGCGCGAATGGCGTGTGTGCGAGTGGCGAGACCGGATTCGTGAACAGCTTGGCGGAAGCTTCCGCCCATTGGATGAGCGGGTTCAGGAAGGTACGGTTCAGCTCGTGAAATTGGTAAAGCATAGTGGCCTCTTTCAAGTGGTACCGGTGTCGCTAGATTCTGCAGATAAACATTTGTTGCTGCAATGCATCATATACAATTTTCGAGAATTTCTGCGAAAAAACATATTCCAGTGATGCAATTTCCCTACGCATTCCCACGTTTCATTCCATCAACGCGGAAAGCTTGTGGAATAAAGTTGCGCCTTGGAAATAATCTGCAAACTCCATCTGTCTGGTCCGATGCGACTCTCCAATTCCAAACTGTTGTTCCGAATACGACATATATAGGGATCAACGGCCGAGATAACAGATTCTTGATCCTCCTGCAGTACTCTTTAGTCGGGCTGTCGCGCCCGACGTTACAGGGATTTTGCAGGAACATGCCTGTGCGCGAAGGGCCAACATTGATGCCTTTGCAGTTCTGACCCGATGCGCTAGGAGCGCCTGTTCTCTGTAGAAATTGCAGCATAAAGCATGCCTGTAACTTGGTGACTTGAGGCGATAGCCTCGCGCTCGCTCAGTCAAAATACCTATGGAAGAGGAATGGGAATCGGAGATAATGTTGCCAATTAGCAGTTTTTTGTGTACGGCAGTGCAGCAAAACGTGTAAGAATTACGCAATGTGACGAAGAATCGGTATGCGCTTGACGAATGTGTCGCCTAACCGATTGTCTTTGTGATCAATAAATTATTGCCTGGCTCCAGACCTTCCCCGCATGGTTTTCAGTCGATACAAACGGTGCATTACTGCATGGATAGCTTGCTTCGCTATCCTTGTGGCTGCGCTCGCGCCATCGATTTCCCATGCGCTGAATGCGCCCGCCAAGGGACGTTTTTCGGCTTCCAGCGAGATTTGTACGGTAGCGGGCGGCAAGGCGCACAAGGCCGGTAGCTCCCACCATCGCTCAGTCCCGGCGCAAGACGGAATGCACTTCGAGCATTGTCCGTTTTGCTTTACGCATGCGGCGGCCTGGGGCTTGCCGCCATCCGGCCAGATAGTTATTCCGCTCGTTACGGCTTCGGACGCTTATCCGAACCTTTTCTTCCATTCTCCCCACCCATTATTTGCATGGGCGTCGGCGCAGCCACGCGCTCCTCCATTCGTTTCTTGAATATTTTCCGGCACCGGCATTGCTGACGTTCAGCATTGCCAACGTTGTTATCTGGCCGGCACCAGCGCGCATCCGGCTTGCCCGGGCTTGCCGCTGGTCGCGCCATTCGCGATGCGACCGGCCGCATTCAAAGAAAACGAAGGAACGAAATGAAGAATTCGATGGGCACAAAGCATGCGCCCCTGATGGCGGCGCTCGCCCTGTTCGGCGCGGATTGCGCACTGGCACAGCAAGCTCAGGAAGAAAGAACGCTGGACGCGGTCGTGGTCTCGGCCAGCCGCAGCCAGGCAAAAGTCGAGGAAATGCCGCTGCATTCGACAATCGTCTCGCAGGAAGACATCAAGAAATCGCCCGCCACCACGCTCGATCAATTGCTGCGCAATGTGCCGGGCATGAACTTTACAGGCGTGCCAGCAGCCTTGTCGGATCCAACCGCACATCAAACCAAGATGCGCGGGCTGGGCAATGCCAAGGTGCTGGTATTGCTGGATGGAATACCGATCCATGACCCGTTCTACCTCACGACCCAATGGTTCAAGGTTCCGCTATCCAATATTGAACGTGTAGAAATCATCCGTGGTGGTAACTCCAGCTTGTGGGGGAACATGGCTGTGGCTGGGGTCGTAAACATCGTCACCAAGCGGGTCAAGGACAATGCAGGCGAGGCATCGGCAAGCATCGGCACGCAGGGCACCATGAATGTCGCATTGAGCAAGAATGTCGCGCTGTCGGATATCCTCAGTTTCAACCTTGCCGCCGACTTTTCCCACACCGACGGCTACCAGACGACACCGGGCGAATTCCTGTATCGCTTTCCGCAAAAGCAGCCGGTGACGAGCGAAAACAAGAGCTTCCGCCTCACGACCTACTTCAAGCCATCGGCCGACCTGAGCGGCTATCTGCGCCTGGGCTACCACGTGCAGGACCAGGACATCAGCTACCAGTTCGGCAACAATTTACAAAAAAGCCCGGACCTCGCGGCCAGCTTCACCAAGACCTTCGACGATCGCGCCAGCCTGCAGGCCAATGCGTGGGCGCAGTACGTGAATTTTCAGAAATTCAACGGCAACACCTGCTATTACCAGAGCGATAAAAAAGCCTGCCTGACCAGCACCAGCGCCGGCCTGACGCCGGCGCAGGTCAACAGCAACGTGGTGCAGTTCTATACCCAGCAAGGCGACCAGGGCTACCGCGACCAGGGAAGCTCGGTCATCTACTCGAAGAACCTGCGGGCGGCGCTCTACAGTTTCCAGGTCGGCGCGGATTACCGGCGCCTGTCGGCACAGGATACCGAATGGTTCTACAACACGCCGACCAGCCCGGCGGCACCGCAAGGGCAATCCAACAGCAGCACCCATGGCGAAGGTACGCAAACCTTCCAGGGCTTGTTCGCGCAAGCGAAGATCGCGCCGCTTGACGCCCTCGACATCACTGTCAGCGGACGCTACGACGCCTATCGCATTGACGACCGCACCAATACCCGCACGCTCGCGTCGGGAACCACCACTGGCGGCGCGCTGCCGGCATCGACCAAGTCCGCCTTCAATCCGAGCCTTGCGGTGCGCTATGACCTGAACGACCGGATCGCGCTACGCGGCGCCACCTACAAGGCATTCCGCGCGCCGGGCTTCAACAACCTGACGCGCACCTTCGGTACCGGCAGCAATACCACGATCGCCAATCCCGACCTGGTTCCGGAAGACTTGCGCGGCTGGGAGCTGGGGAGCGATTACCGCAAGGGCGGATTTTCCGCCGGTGCGACCTATTTCCTCTACAACATCAGCAACATGATCGCGACCTATACGGCGAGTGGTGCAAGCGCGCCGCAGCAGGTGCAGACCATTTGCGGCGGGCCGACGCTGCCGAGCTGTTCCGGCTCGGCAAAGTACTACACGAACGACCAGGATGGCCAGTCGCATGGCGTGGAGCTGGTCGCCAACTGGGACGTGCTCGACAATCTGACGCTCAACGGTTTCTACACCCGCACCGAGACTTACCTGACGCGCCGCGGCGCGGTCGTGACCGACCCTCTGGGCGTACAGCTGGCGGGCGTGCCGAAGAATGTGGCTTCATTCGGCGCCACCTGGAAGCCCAGGGAAAAGCTGCAGACGTACGCCGAATTGCGCTACATTGGTCCGATGCTGCTCGATACCACCAGCAACAATGCGACAACGCGCTTCGAGCAGGGCGGCAACACGATCGTCAATGCCAGCGCCAGCTATGCCTGGAGCAAGACCGTGGAGGTGTTTGGCAACGTGGTGAACCTGTTCGATCGCGAATATACGGAAAGCCCGTACAACGTGAGCCAGCCCTACAACAAAATGCTTTCCATGCCGCGCGCCGTGAATGTCGGCGTGAGAATGCGTTTCTGACTGCCATGAATACTCTACATCGCATCTTTTCGTCCGGGTTGCTTGCGCTTTCCGTCGTTGCCTTCGGCGCCGCGGCGCAGGACCCGCATGCGCAGCACAAGGGCATGAAATCCGCGCGAGTCGAACTGGGTACCTCGGCCGCTGTCGACAGCCAGGGCCGGCTGTGGGTCGCGACGGTCGAACCCGGCGCAGAGCGCGCAGCAGGCAGCTATGTCGTGCTGCAAATGTCGTCCGACATGGGCAAGACGTGGTCGCCCGCAGTGCGCGCGCAGCAGGCTCCCGAGCCGATCGAGGCTGCCGGCGAGAGCCGGCCCAAACTCGCGTTCGGCCTCCGGGACGAGATCTATCTCGCGTACACCAAACCGCTGTCCAAGCCCTATACCGGGGAAATCCGCTTTATCCGCTCCATCGACGGCGGCCAGACATTTGCGGCGCCGATGACCGTGCACGCCAATCGCGACCTGATCACGCATCGTTTCGAGTCGATGATCGTCGACAGGACAGGTCGCATCTATATCGCATGGATCGACAAGCGCGACAGCACGGCAGCCAAGGCGCGCAACGAGAAGTACGCCGGCGCGGCAGTCTATTACGCGGTTTCCGACGATGGCGGCGCCAGCTTCCGGGGCGATTACAAACTTGCCGACCACAGCTGCGAATGCTGCCGCATCGCGCTGGCGCTGAATGCGCAGGGCAGGCCCGTGACGATGTGGCGCCATGTGTTCGAGCCGAATGTGCGCGACCACGCGCTGGCTGAATTGCGTTCCGACGGCAAGCCGGCGACGACAAGCCGCGTCACCTTCGACGACTGGCAAGTCGATGTCTGCCCCCATCACGGGCCGGGCCTGGCCTTCGGCCCGGACGGTACGCGGCATCAGGTGTGGTTCGACGTGAAGGATAACGAAGGCGGCTTGTTCTACGCCGCGAGCGACGCGGCCGGCGTCATCGGCAAGCCGGTGCGGCTGGGGGCGGCGCAGGCGGAGCATGCCGATGTCGCCGCGCAGGGGAAAAACGTCGTGCTGGCGTGGAAGCAGTTCGACGGCAAGGAAACGGCCGTCCTGTCGCGGGTGTCCCTCGATGCCGGGCACAGCTGGCAGGAACGGGAGCTGGCCCGCACCAGCGGTGCATCGGACGAGCCGCGGCTAGTGAATACGCCGGACGGCATTGTGCTGGTATGGCGCACGCGCAATGAAGGCATGCGCGCAGTGCCGGCGGACAGGAGATGAATATGTTGCGAAAACTGATAGGCGCGGCGATCTGCGCGGCAGCGCTGGTTGCGCCGGCCAGCCACGCGGCGCCGGCGATCCAGCCTTTCGAGCCGGACGGCATGGCGCGTATCGTCGCCAGCCAGAAAGGGCAGCCGTTCGTGCTCGTGGTCTGGTCGCTCGATTGCGAGTATTGCCAGGCCAGCCTGAAGACGCTCGCGCAGGAAAAGCGCAAGCGCAAGAACCTGCACGTGGTGACCTTGTCGACCGATGCGCTCGACGACGAACAAGCGGTCGCGTTAATGAATGCTCGGCTGGCATCGCTCGCGATGGCCGGCAATGCTTGGGCATTCGGCGAAGCGCCGCCGGAGCAGCTGCGTTATGCGATCGACAGCAAATGGCACGGCGAGAAGCCGCGCAGCTATTGGTTCAATGCGAAAGGCGAGAGCACAGCGTATTCCGGAGTCATCACGCCGCAAGTGATTGCGAAGTTCATGCCGAATTAGCCGAGACGCGGAAAAGAAAACGCCCCGGGCCGTCAGCGGCGCGGGGCGTTTCGGCGGAAAAGCGCGCCGATATCAGTCGAACACCGGCGTTTCCACGCCGAGGATCTTGTGCAGCTTGGGTGAGGTCGTGGTGTACTGCATGTGGATCTTCTTTTCCGGGAAGATGTAGGGAGCGGCACCGAATGCCGCCAGCGCAGCTTCGTGGAAGCCCGACAGGATCAGTTTCTTCTTGCCCGGATAAGTGTTGATGTCGCCGACGGCAAAAATGCCCGGCACGTTGGTTTCAAACTTCTCGGTATCGACCTTCAGCTGCCTGCGCTCGATTTCCAGGCCCCAGTCGGCGATTGGGCCAAGCTTGGGCGACAGGCCGAAGAACACCAGTAGATAATCGAGCGGCAGGCGGCGCGTGACGCCATCGGCGCCGGTGACCTTAATCTCGGTCATTACATCGCCGTTCGCTTCGAATCCGGTGACTTGGCCGACCAGGAGTTGCATCTCGAAGTTTTCGCACAATTCCTTCATCTTCGCGACAGATGCCGGCGCGGCGCGGAATTCCTCGCGCCGGTGCAGCAGCACCACCGATTCCGCCTTGCCGGCAAAGTGCAGCACCCAGTCCAGCGCGGAGTCGCCGCCGCCGCAGATCACCAGGTTCTTGCCTTCGAATTTGGAGGGATCCTTGACGCGGTAAAACACCTGCTTGCCTTCATAGGCTTCGATGCCGTCGACCTTGAGCGTGCGCGGCTGGAACGAGCCGACGCCGGCGGCGATGAAAATGGTCTTGGTGATGAAGCGGGTGCCCACGGACGTTTCCAGATCGAAGCGGCCGTCTTCGCGCTTCTGCACCACGGTCACTTCCTGTCCAAGGTGGAAGGTCGGGCCGAACGGTTCGATCTGCTTGAGCAGGTTGTCGGTCAGTTCCTGGCCAGTACACATCGGAACGGCGGGGATGTCGTAGATCGGCTTGTCCGGATACAGTTCGACGCACTGGCCACCGACACTGGGCAATGAATCAATGACGTGCGCCTTGATTTCCAGTAGGCCCAGTTCGAAGACCTGAAAGAGGCCGACCGGGCCGGCACCGACGATCACTGCATCGGTTTCGATAGGAGTTTTGCCTTGGGCGGGGGCGGTTGTGCCGTTGCTGGTATCCATTTATCACGTTCCTTGCGATTCTAGATGCCACAAAGCGCCGCCGCTCCTCCCATTCGACGAGCGGCCTTTAATGGCCGGAAGTTTTTTTCTCGTTCTTGTTATTGTTGTGGCGGCTTGCAGTGCTGCGCAACGGCTGCTGCGCAGCGGGTACGGCTCAAGACCTTACTTGATCAGGAACTGCAGCTTGTCCTTGGCGTCTTTCCATTCGTCGGCTTCCGGCAGCGGATCCTTGGTCTTGGTGATCGACGGCCAGTTGCGCGCCAGTTCGACATTCAGCTTGATGAACTTCTGCTGATCGGCCGGCACATCTTCTTCGGCGTAAATGGCGTTCACCGGGCATTCGGCGACACACACAGCGCAATCGATGCACTCGTCAGGATCGATCGAGAGAAAATTCGGGCCTTCCCGAAAGCAGTCTACCGGGCATACATCCACGCAATCGGTATATTTGCAGCGGATGCAGGATTCGGTCACAACGTGGGTCATAACAGTCTTTCTGTAAATTTTTCGACACTGAGCGGATTTGAAGCAGGACTGGCTTCGCGGCGATCAAAAAACAGCCTGAACTACAACCTGCTGCAAAGCCTTGTATTTTAAGGCAATTGGTTCTTTCTAACAAACCAGAATTAGACAAAATACGAATAAGCAAATGCGGCGTTTTCCGTCGGACGCAACAGCAAAGCACGTTATGACGACGCGATGTTGAGGGTGTATTGCATTAGAGTTAATTTATTTTGCTGCCGCGCGCAGTCGATAAATAATTTGTTCGCTGCGTTTGAAATCTAGTCAGGTTGAAGGTCTGCGTGACGTGCTGGCGCTTCGGGTAGACTCTAATCCGGCTCACCAAGAGGACATCATGGATACATCCGCCGCTCGTCAAGCTATTCTCGGCCGCATCCGCAAGGCGCAAGGCCGTCCCGGGGAATCGACGCCGGCAGAGCGCGAGGCCGCCGAGGCTTACATGGCCCAGCATTCCTGCGGGCCGCGCCCCGATATCGGTCCCGACCTGGTGCTACGCTTCATGGAGCAGGCCATACGCATGTCGGACACGGTCGACGAGGTGGCATCGCTGGCCGATGTGCCGGCGGCGGTTGCGCGCTATCTGGACAGCATTGGTGTCGCCAGTAAGGCAATCGCCTGGAAAACGCTGGAAGGCATGGCATGGCGGGATGCCGGCGTGGATGTCGAGTTCCGCCCCCCGCGCAACGAGGACCTGGTGGGTATCACCGGCACGTTTTGCGCCATTGCCGAAACCGGCACGCTGATGCTGCTGTCCGGAGTGGATACCTACTCCTCGGCCAGCTTGCTGCCGGAAACCCATATCGCCGTCGTGTCCGCTTCGCGCATCGTCGCTTCCATGGAAGAGGCGTTTGCCTTGGCGCGCGCCGAGCATGGTGCATTGCCGCGCGCAGTGAATTTTATTTCCGGCCCGTCGCGTACCGGCGATATCGAACAGACCATCGTGCTGGGCGCGCACGGCCCTTACCGCGTGCATGTGGTCCTGGTCCGCGGCAAGTAGGATGTACGAATAGGACTTACCGATGTTGCCGTTCGATAAGTATCATTACTTACAGAATTGGAAGGCTGCCCGCGCTAAAATGCCTGAAAGTCTTATAACTACGGCGGAGACGGCAATTGCGAGCGAGACTACTGATCGGGCTATCGGGCCTGCTTCCGGCATTGGCCCATGCGTCGGAGCTTGACGGCGCTGTACTGTCGGCGTGGTGGGGCGTGCCGTTCGCCGGGTTGCTGCTGTCGATTGCGCTCTGCCCGCTGCTGACCCCCATCATCTGGCACCGGCATTTCGGCAAAATTGCGCTTGCCTGGGCGCTGGCCTTCCTGCTGCCTTGCGCTGCATTGTTTGGTACCGCAATGGCGGCCGGCGGCGCGCTGCATGCATTTGTCGCCGAGTACATTCCCTTCATTATCCTGGTCACGTCATTGTTCGTGGTGGCCGGCGGTATTTGCGTGCGTGGCAACCTGCACGGCACCCCGGCATTGAACACCGGCTTGCTCGCCATCGGCGCGCTGCTGGCCAGCGTGATGGGAACTACCGGCGCGTCGATGCTGATGATCCGCCCGCTGATCCGCGCCAACGACAATCGCAAGCAGGCAGTGCACATCGTCGTGTTCTTCATTTTCATCGTGTCCAACGCCGGCGGATCGCTGACGCCGCTGGGCGACCCGCCGCTCTTTCTCGGCTTTCTCAAAGGCGTCGATTTCTTCTGGACCGTGAAGAATATCTTTTTCGAGACGCTGTTCCTGTGTGTCTCCCTTTTGGCTATTTTCTACCTGCTTGACCGGCACTACTATTACAACCGGGAAGATCAGCGGCCGGTCCAGCAGGATCCGACTCCGGATTCCCCGATCCGCTTCGAGGGCAAGGCCAACTTTGCTTTGCTGGCCACAATCGTGGGCGCGGTTCTGATGAGCGGCTTGTGGAAGCCCGGCGTGAGCTGGTCATTGTTCGGGGTCCACATCGAGTTGCAGAACGTGCTGCGCGACCTGGTCCTGATCGGCGCGATTTTCGTCTCGCTGGCGATCACGCCGGAAGAGGCGCGCAAGGGGAATGACTTTTCGTGGGGACCGATTCAGGAAGTGGCGAAGCTGTTCGCCGGCATCTTTATCACGATTATCCCCGTCATCGCCATGTTGCGCGCAGGAGAAGCAGGCGCCTTTGCCACCGTAGTTCGCGCCGTCACCGACGACCAAGGCCAGCCGATCAACGCCATGTACTTCTGGGCTTCGGGCCTGTTGTCCTCCTTCCTGGACAATGCCCCGACCTACCTGGTGTTCTTTAATACGGCCGGCGGTGACGCAGCACGCCTGATGACGCAGATGGCTGCGACGCTGGCTGCCATCTCCTGCGGTTCCGTCTTCATGGGCGCCAACAGCTATATCGGCAATGCGCCAAACATGATGGTCAAGGCGATCGCGGAAGAGCGGGGCATCAAGATGCCCTCGTTTTTCGGCTACATGGCCTGGTCATGCGCGGTGCTGGTTCCGCTGTTTATATTGATGACTTTCATCTTCTTTCGTTGACCTGCAATGAACAAGCCCGAAATCCTGGTGACCCGCGCCGTATTCCCCGATGTACTGGAACGCCTTGCGCGCCATTTCGAGGTCGAGGCGAACCAGAGTGACCGCATCTTCACCGAAGAGGAACTGGCGCAACGACTGCATGGCAAGGCAGGCGTATTCACTACGCCCACAGAACGGGTCACCGCTCATGTCATCGCCGCCAATCCGCGGCTCAAGGCCATCTGCAACATGGCGGTCGGCTATAACAACATCGACATCGACGCCGCCGCCCGCGCCGGCGTTATCGTCACAAACACGCCCGATGTGCTGAACGAAACCACTGCCGACTTTGCGTGGGCGCTGCTGCTGGCGACCGCACGCCGCGTGACCGAGGCCGAGCATTGGCTGCGCGCGGGCAAGTGGGATCGGTGGCGCTTCGATACCTTGCTCGGTGCCGACGTGCATGGAAGCACACTCGGCATTATCGGCATGGGCCGTATCGGACAAGCCATCGCGCGCCGCTCGACCGGATTCAATATGCGGGTGATTTACCACAACCGCTCACGCCTTGCGCCGGACCTGGAAGCGCACGCCAACCATGCGCAGTACGTGAGCAAGGAAGAGGTGCTGCGCAGCGCCGACCATATCGTGCTGACCTTGCCGTATTCGCCGCAGTCGCACCATGCCATCGGTGCTGCCGAACTGGCGTTGATGAAGCGTACGGCGACGCTGGTCAATATCGCGCGTGGCGGCATTGTCGATGACGCCGCCTTGATCGCCGCGTTGCGGGCCGGCCGGATTGCCGCCGCCGGGCTGGATGTGTTCGAGAATGAACCGGCTTTCGATCCGGGCTTTCTGAGCCTGTCGAATGTGGTACTGACGCCGCATATCGGCAGCGCCAGCGAACCGACCCGGCGTGCCATGGCGAACTGCGCCGCCGATAACTTGATCGCCGCGTTGACTGGCGGAAATCCTCTGAATATCCTTACGCCTCGAATTTAATCCCGGGAATAGGACATGGCCGACATCAGGATCACTCAGGCACATAAGTTACCGCACAAGAAAGCAAAGGCCGCCGCACAGAAAGTGGCGGATCAGATGGCCAATGAATACGAAATGGCTTCGGAGTGGGACGGCGATGTGCTGCACTTCAAGCGCAGCGGTGTGTCCGGACGGCTGACCGTCGGCGAACAGGAGGCGCATCTGGAAATCAGCCTGGGATTCCTGCTGAAGGCTTTTGCCTCGACCATCGAAGAGAAGGTGAGTGCGAAGATGAAGAAGGTGTTTGGCGCCAAGGCTTGAACTTTGCGCCAATCATGTTGCCCGTGCCTGGCGCGTCATGATTGGCGTTCTGAGGTCAAGTCCGTCAGCCCTTCAGACCAGTAATCAGGTCGACATACTGCTGCATTGCGTCTTCCTTGGACGTGCCCTTGAGCGCGTCCCACGCATCGTATTTGGCGCGTCCCACCATGTCGGTGAAGCCCGGACGCTTGCCTTCCACATCGCCCGTGCTGGCCTGTTTGAACAGGGCATAGATCTTCAACAGGGTCATGTTGTCCGGACGCTCCGGCAAATTCTTGGAATCGACGACAGCCTGGTCAAACTGGGCTTGCAAACTCATTGTTCTCTCCTGTAGATGAAATTGAATCGCTGTGCTAGTGTCGCAATGGTCCTGTGACAATTGCATGTTCGGCAAAATAGCACAGACAAATCTGCCGCAGAAGAAAAGCTCTAGAGGAGATATTCAATGTTGTCCCCAGCAGTTCCCGCGCTGCGCCGCGAAAGAATGTCCAATGTCGACACCGCTTGGCTGCGCATGGATTCGGACGGTAATCTCATGATGATCGTGAGCGTCCTGATGTTCGACAAGCCGATGGACATGCGGCGTTTTCGCCACATTCTTGCGACCCGGCTGCTGACATACAGCCGCTTCCGCAGCCACGTGCGTTACGACATGACGGGCAGCGCATGGTGGCAGGAGCAGGAAGTCGACATGGATTATCACGTGGTCCATCTCGGGCTGGCATCGGACGGGGGCAGCAACAAGGCGGCGCTGGAACAGATGGTCGGCGCGCTGTCAGCGACGCCGCTCGACGCGTCGCAGCCGCTGTGGCAGATCCACATGGTCGACAACTGCGTCGGCGAGGACGGCAAGGTGCGCCAGGCGATGGTGATCCGCATTCATCACTGCATCGCCGACGGCATGGCGCTGGTCGGCGTTCTGCTGTCGATGTTCGACCGCACGCCGGACGCGCCGGACAGCGAACCGCTTGACGAGGTGCCGCAGCTGGATACGGAAAATCCCTGGCTGCCGTTCCTGCAGCCGGTGACCAAGGCGACGATCAGCGCGATCAACGTGTCGACCAGTATCTGGACCAGGTACATGTGGATGCTGGCCGATTCCGACAAGATGCTCGCGCGTCTGGCGAAAATGGGCGGGATCGCCGGCCAGTTGACGCTCGATGCGATCAAGCTGTCGGCCATGACCTGCGATTCGCGGACCCGCCTCAAGGGTCGGCCGGCAGGCAGGAAGCATGTCGCATGGAGCGAACCGCTGCCGCTGGAGGAAATCAAGGCGATCGGCAAGGCGCTCGACTGCTCGGTCAATGACGTGCTGATGGCCAGCGTCGCCGGCGCGATCGGCGCTTATCTGCGCAGCAAGGGTGACTATGTTCCGCCCGGTACCGATCTGCGCGCGATGGTGCCTGTGAACCTGCGCAAGGCGGGCGAGGAAAAAAATCTCGGCAATGCCTTCGGGCTGGTGCCGTTGGTCCTGCCGGTCGGTATCGAAGATCCGATGGCGCGCCTGGAGGAGGTGCGCCGCCGCATGGGCGAACTGAAAGGCGGCTATCAGGCGCTGGTGGCGATGGCCATTCTTGGCGTGCTGGGCGCAACGCCCAAGCAGATGCAGAACGAGATCCAGAATTATTTTGCGCGCAAGGCGACCGCAGTCATGAGCAATGTGCCTGGGCCGCAAACCCCGCTTTACCTGGCAGGAAGCCAGCTTGACCAGATCATGTTCTGGGTTCCGCAATCGGGCGACATCGGCGTCGGCGTTTCAATCCTGAGCTATAACGGCGGCGTGCAGTTCGGGCTGGTTGTCGATGATGCGATCGCGCACGATCCGCACGATATCATCCAGCGCTTCCAACCGGAATTCGAAAAGGTGGTGCTGCTGACCCTGATGTCCGAGTGGGCAGCTTAACGCCGGCCCTAGTCGGTGACGGTATCGATGACCGTGCTGCCGACGCTGACTGCGCCTTTGGTCACCGTCGTGGCGACGCCAACAGCGGCAGAACCGGCAGTGACGCCCATGCCGACCGCCGTACCGGCTACCGATACGGCGGTGGAGGCGACAGAAACGACGGTGCATCCGGCGCTTGACATCAGAACGGCCAGGCAAGCGCCCGCGAGGATACTCTTTTGAATGTGCATGAAAGCTGAATCCGGCATTCGGCTGCTTGCGCAGCCGGTAAATTGAATGTGCTAAAAAATTATTTGCCGCCCGTATTGGCCCCGCCTATGGCAGGCGCAGCGTGACGCACAGTCCAGGCGACAACCCATCCAAAGTCGGCTTCAAGCTTTCTTCAGAGTAATTAAACGCCTAATAGTTCCACTTCGAAAATCAACGTCGCGTTCGGCGGAATCACGCCACCGGCGCCGCGCGCGCCATAACCCAGCGACGACGGGATGATGAGCTTGCGCACGCCGCCGACTTTCATGCCTTGCACGCCTTCGTCCCAGCCCTTGATGACGTGGCCGGCGCCGAGCGGGAAATCGAACGGCTCGTTGCGGTCCTTGCTGGAATCGAATTTGCGTCCCGCGCTGCCGTCCGTATTTTGCAGCCAGCCGGTGTAGTGCACCGTCACGTGCGCGCCGGCACGTGCTTCTTCGCCGGAACCGACTGTCATATCTTCGTACTGGAGGCCGGAGGCCGTCATGATCGTGGACATGTTTTTCCTTCGTTGTAGGGTTGCCAAGGGCGAGATTGTAACAGGCGACTGAACCGGCACGATAGACAAGGAATGCACCGCAAGATGGCAATCCGTGGCTATCGGTTACCGCCGCCATGCCAGAGACCGCGTTTTCTTCGTCAACGGCTTTTTCTCCATTGCCGTTAAGGCTATGCAGCGACTGTCGCCCGGATTGCTCATGCGCGTGCATTCATCACTGGCCAATCTGGCGCTGTTTCCTGTAGCGCAAGTAAAGGCCAGAGCACTATTGACAGTATTAGTTCGACAAAAAATCGAAAGATTCATCCGGAATGCGGGCGCATCGCCGGCAAGCTGTCGCATCGATCGGTAGAATGGCGCCGCTATTCCATCTCACCAATTTATCATTCAAAACAATTCATGTTTCGCCGGTTAGGTTTGTTTTTTGCTGCATTACCTTGTTTGCTCGCGAGCGTCGCGGCCTATGCGAATGTCGTCGTAGTACTCAATTCGCGCGACGCGAGCGTGACGCTGCTCGACCAGGCTACCTATCAGGAACTGGGTTCGATTTCGGTCGGCAAGGAGCCGCACCACCTGATGTCGACACCGGACAACAAGTCGCTGATCGTGGCCAGCGCCATGGGCAATGAACTGCTCCTGCTCGATCCGAAAACCGGGCAGCTGCAGGGGCGCATTCCGGGCGTGGCCGATCCTTACCAGATCGGCTTCTCGCCGGATCAGAAATGGTTCGTGTCCAATGCACTGCGGCTCGATCACGTCGACATTTATCAATATGATGGCAAGCGACTGAAACTCGCCAGGCAACTTCCCCTGGCCAAGCTGCCGAGTCATATGGCGTTCAGCGCCGACAGCAAAATGGTGTTCGTTACGCAGCAGGGCAGCGACCAAATTAGCGCGATCGATCTCGCTACGCAACAGATCAAATGGACCATGCCGGTCGGAAAATTACCGGCCGGGATTACGATGACGCCGGATGACAAGTATCTGCTGGTTGGGATCATGGGCAGCGATTACGTCGAGGTGATCGACTGGCGCGCGCAAAAAACGGTCAAGAAAATCAAGGCGGGCGAGGGAGCTCACAATTTCCGCGCCATGGGCGACAAGCGGCATGTGTTCGTGTCCAATCGGATATCCAACACGATCAACATCATCGATCAGAAAACCCTGGAAAATATCGCCACCATCGACGTTCCCGGCGGGCCGGACTGCATGGAGCTGACGGATGATGGCAAGTACCTGTGGGCGACGCTGCGCTGGGTGAAAAAGGTTGCCGTGATCGATGTCGCCGCGAAAAAAGTGATCAAGACGATTCCGGTCGGCCGTTCGCCGCACGGCGTGTATTTCTACAATCGCGCTCCCAACACGTGATGAAACAGTTCCGGGCCTTCGGCGCATGTCTGATGCTGCTGGCAGTCGCTCCCTCGACGATGGCGGCGGCGCAGTGCAAGGGGACGATTTACCTCACCTTCGATACCGGCAGCCAGTCGCAGGCCGAATTCATCGCCAGGACGCTCAACAAGCATCACGTCAAGGCGACTTTTTTCCTCGCCAACGAACGGACGGTCAACGGCGACTATTCGCTCGACCCTTCCTGGGCGCCGTACTGGAAGGCGCGCGTGGCCGAGGGCCATGCCTTCGGCACGCACACCTTCGACCATGTCTATGTGTTGCGCGATCTGGCGGATGGACGCATGGAGATGAAGCCGCAGTTCGGTGCCGATGCAGGCCGCAAACTGGCGTGGACGGCGCAGCAATATTGCGACGAACTCAACCGGGTGGCGCAGCGTTTTACCGAGCTGACCGGCGCCAAGCTCGATCCATTCTGGCGCGCGCCCGGCGGACGGCTTACCCCCAGGCTGAAGACGGCGGGCAAGGCGTGCGGTTATGCGCATGTCGGCTGGTCGGCGGCCGGTTTTTCCGGCGATGAGCTGCCGAGCGAAAAATGGCCGAATAAGATCCTGCTAAAGCGCGCATTGAACGGGCTGAAGGACGGGGATATTTTCCTCGCCCATTTAGGCATCTGGTCGCGCAAGGACCCGTGGGCGCCTGCCGCACTTGATCCGCTGATCGCTGGACTGAAGACGAAGGGGTTTTGTTTTGCGACCCTGCGCGAACATCCCGCTTATCGGACTTTGCATCGCTCCGACACGCAAGGCTGAGCATATCTATGATCGACATTCTGGTTAACTGGTTTGGTGAAGTCCAGGGCTGGCTATTTCAGTTTGCAGTGCAACCGTTCCTGTTCAAGTTTGGTCTCGGCGCTGTGGCTGAGGAAGCATTTTCCGGTACGGAATGGTTCCTGATCGGGGTGATTGAGCTCGCGCTGCTGTATGCGGTCCTGCGTCCGCTGGAAGCCTGGATTCCGGTCAAGCCCGACCTCGACCCGGCCGCACGCCGCAACGATTTTGTCTATACCTGCATCCACCGGCTTGGCGCCTTCGCGGTCGCGGTGTTTTTTGTGCTCGGCCCGCTGTTCGATGCGCTGGCATCGAAACTGCACCTGTCCGGCATCAGCCAGTTCAACGTGGAGGGCATATGGCCTGGCATCACCGACATTCCGCTGGTGAGCTTTTTCGTCTACCTGATCGTGCTGGATTTCTTCGACTACTGGTATCACCGGGCCAGTCACCGGTTCAACTGGTGGTGGGGGCTGCACAGCCTGCATCACAGCCAGCAGGATCTGAACCTGTGGTCGGACAACCGCAACCACTTGCTGGACGACCTGCTACGCGACGCTTACCTGGCGTTCATCGCGCTGATCATCGGTGTCGAGCCGTCGCAATATGTGCTGCTGGTGGTCGCGTCGCGCATGCAGCAGAGCCTGCAGCA
The DNA here is from genome assembly GCF_000818395.1 of Noviherbaspirillum autotrophicum. Classification (GTDB taxonomy): domain Bacteria; phylum Pseudomonadota; class Gammaproteobacteria; order Burkholderiales; family Burkholderiaceae_D; genus Noviherbaspirillum; species Noviherbaspirillum autotrophicum. The sequence goes on from NZ_JWJG01000028.1 coordinate 5,116,683, forward strand.
CGCGAACGTGCGGATTCACTTCGGACGGTTCGGGGAACGCCTGCTGGTATCGCCGCGCTACCATCGCCTGCATCATGCGATCGGCGCCGGACACGAAACGAATGGCAAGGGAACGCTGGGCGGCCATAACTTCGCGGTGCTGTTTCCGCTGTGGGACATCCTGTTTCGCACGGCGCATTTCGGCACGCGCTTCGAAGCGGCTGGCGTGCGTGACCAGCTGCCTCCGCCGCAGGGAGAGGGGCGCGATTACGGGCGCGGATTCTGGGCGCAGCAATGGCGCGGCTTGCAACGCATGGTCGAGTGGGCTGGAAGGAGGGCGTCCTGATGCAGGCAGTCCTGGTTTCCTTCGGGCGTGCGCTGCTGTCGCAATTGCACTTGCGGATGCTGCTGCTGACGGTGCTGCCGTTCGTCGTTTCGGTGGCCATCTGGGGCGTGCTGCTGTGGCTCGGTTTGCAGCCGGCAATCGACTGGCTGCAAGCCTATTTCACTGAGAACGACGCGTTCAGCGCAGCCGGGAAGGTGCTCGGATGGTTCGGCCTGGGGGCGCTCAAGACCGTGCTGGTGCCGCTGATCGCCATGTGGGTGTTGCTGCCGCTGATGATTCTGACCGCCCTCGTGTTCGTCGGCACGATGGCCATGCCGATCATTGCGCGTCATGTGGCAAGCCGCCATCATCCGCACCTGGAGCAGCGCAAGGGCGGCAGCATCTGGGGCAGCGTGTGGGTGGTGCTGTCTTCGTTCGTGGTGTTTGTCGCGCTATGGCTGGTCACGCTGCCGCTGTCGCTGTTTCCGCCGCTGGCTTTTGTCGTGCATCCGGTGCTGTGGGGGTGGTTGACCTACCGCGTAATGGCGTACGACGCCCTGGCCGATCATGCCAGCGCGCAGGAATACCGCGACATCGTGCGCATCCATCGCTGGCCCCTGCTGACGATCGGCGCCATCACCGGCGCACTGGGCGCGGCGCCGTCGCTGCTGTGGCTGGGCGGGGCATTGTCGGTCATTTTTTTTCCACTGCTGGCAGCCGGCGCAATCTGGCTGTATGTCCTGGTGTTCGTGTTTAGCGGCCTGTGGTTCCAGCACTACTGCCTGGATGCGCTGGCCGCCTACCGCACACGCGCCTTCATTGCGCCGGGTTCGAAGACCTGAACCCTGCCGGATGAATCCGGCCGGCTCGGGCATAATGGTCTTTTGTCGATCGGATCGATCTTATGGCTATCGGACTCATCATCATCGGTGACGAAATTTTGTCCGGAAAACGGACGGACAAGCATTTTCCCAAGGTGGTCGAGCTGCTGTCGGCACGCGGCCTGCAATTGGCATGGGCGGAGTATGTCGGCGACGAGCGCGAGCGCATCACTGCCATTCTCAAGCGAACCTTCGCGAGCGACGATATCGTGTTTTCCTGCGGGGGCATCGGCGCCACGCCGGATGACCATACGCGACAGTGTGCAGCCGCCGCGCTGGGCGTGCCGCTGGTGCTGCATCCCGAGGCCAAGGCGAAGATCGAGGAGCGCATTGCCGACGTGGCGCGCGAGGAAGGCCGCGCCCCGGACTATGACGCGCCGGACAATGCGCATCGGCTCAAGATGGGGGAGTTCCCGCAGGGCGCTATGGTTATCCCGAATCCGTTCAACAAGATTCCCGGCTTCGCGATCCGTCATAATGACAGGGGCGCGTACTACTTTGTCCCGGGGTTTCCGGTGATGGCGTGGCCAATGATCGAGTGGGTGCTCGATACCCACTACGCGCATCTCTTCAGGCAGGCTGCACACCTGGAGAAGGCAGTACTGGTGTTTGGCAAGGCGGAGTCCACGCTGACGCCGCTGATGGAGCGAATCGAGGAGGAATTCCCGCTGGTGAAAGTGTTTAGCCTGCCGAGCGTCGGCGACGCGACGACCCGGCGCCACATCGAGCTAGGGGTGAAAGGCGACCCGGCACAGGTTGGCGCGGCATTCGAAAGGATGCTGCTCGGCTTGGATCAGTGTGGAGCAGAATACCGGGGCATGGATAATACACTCTAGCCCCGGCGCTCCTGCGCCGCTTTCCACGAAGCGGCGCAGAACTTCCTGTTACTTCTTGCCGGCAGCACGTGCAGCCTTGGCAGCCGGTTGCAGCTGGGTGACCGTGTTCAGGTTAGCTTCCAGCGCTTCGACCGCCTGCTTGGTGGTCTTGGTCAGCTGTTCGTAACCGGCGTTGACGTTGCCAATGGTGGACTTCACCAGGGCGATGGCGTTTTCGGTGCCGGCCGGAGCGTTCTTGGTTACTTCTTCCACCAGTTCCAGCATCTTGCGGCTGGTTTCGGAGATCTGCGCTTCGGCGACCTTGCTGAACTCGGCTTGCAGGCCGGATGCGATGGACGCCAGGCTGCGGCTGTAAGCCAGTGCCTTTTCAGCGTTCGGCTGGGTCTGTGCGGCGACCAGCGACAGCCATTCTTGCCCATCCTTGGCGGACAGGAATTGCTTGGTTGCGGCGTTGGACTCTTCCAGCGATTCCTTGGCGGCGTTCAGGTGCAGGTCGAGAACTTTTTCCACGCCTTCTAAAGTCTTGTTGGTGAGCGCGTTCAGCAGTGCGAGCTGGGCCTCGAGTGTGGCCTTGGAAGCAGCGGAAAACTGTTCGGGAATCGTAAACATATTCATCTCCTTTGGAGGGCGAGGATTGATCAAGAAGAAAGGCGACAAGTACCCAAGTACATCTTTTGTGCGTCGCAACAAACTATATTCTAAGCATTGTTTTTATTAAGTCAACAACTTTTGTTGCGGAGCACCAAAAAGCGGCGCAGGCGCGGCGAGAGAGGCATCCGAGTGCGTGCTACACTTTTTGCCTTCCCTTTACGTAAACTGCTGCCTTGAAAGCGTTCTACAGCGATCATTTCGTCCTGCCGCTACCGGAAAGGCATCGATTCCCGATGCAAAAGTACCGGCTGGTGCGTGAAAGCGCGCTTGCGGCCATTCCGGACATCGAATTTAACGAAGCTCCGTTTACGAGCGACGGCGTGCTGGCGCTGGCGCACCATCCAGCCTATATACAGCGTGTATCGGCCGGCGAACTTTCACCGGCGCAACAGAAGGCAATCGGATTTCCCTGGTCGCCGCAGATGGTGGAGCGGTCACGACGCTCAGCCGGTGCGACGATCGAGGCATGCCGTGCGGCACTTTTGCATGGCGTGGCTGCCAATCTGGCCGGCGGCACGCATCACGCGTATGCGGACCGCGGTGAGGGTTTTTGCGTGTTCAATGATGGTGCGATCGCGGCGCGCCTGATGCAGGCCGAGCGGCGCGTGCAGCGTGTCGCCATTGTCGATCTCGATGTCCACCAGGGCAACGGCACTGCATCGATTTTGGCGCACGACGACTCGGTATTCACGCTGTCGGTACACGGGCAAAACAACTATCCGTTCGAAAAGGAATGCAGCGACCTCGACGTCGCATTGGCCGACGGAACCGGGGATGCCGAATATCTGCGGGCGCTGCGGGAAGCTCTCGCCACGATGTTTTGCCGCTTTTCGCCGCAGCTGATCATCTATCTCGCCGGCGCCGATCCGCATGAAGGCGACCGGCTCGGCCGGCTGAAGCTGACGATGGCAGGACTGGCGGCGCGCGACCGGCTGGTGCTGGAGCAAGCACGCGAGCGCGGCATTCCGGTCGCGGTCGCGATGGCAGGAGGCTACGGCAAGAACATCCAAGACACGGTGGCGGTCCACGTGCAGACTATCGGCATTGCTTCCAGCTATGCCGACTGCATTGCAGCCGCTTCCCGCGCATGACATTGACTACGTCTACCCAAGCACGCCGCTCTGCCACCACGCGGCCAAACTCCTGGATCATCGCGATGCCGTTCCTGTTCGTGCTGATCTGGAGCACCGGCTTCATCGTCGCCAAGTTCGGCTTGCCGTATGCACCGCCGCTCACCTTCCTGTTGTTGCGCTTCTCCGGCGTGCTGGTGGTGCTGCTGCCGGTGGTGCTGCTGATGAAGGCGCCCTGGCCGATTGGGCGGATACGGCAGATTGCCGCTGCCGGAATGCTGGTACAGGCCGGCTATCTCGGCGGCGTGTGGTGCGCCATCAAGCTCGGCATGCCGGCCGGTCTGTCCGCGCTGATCGTCGGCATGCAGCCGATCCTGACCGCCTTTGCCGCGCCGCTGGTGGGCGAACGCGTGACTGGCCGCCAATGGATCGGTCTGCTGTTCGGCGTCTGCGGCGTCGGCCTGGTGGTTGCCAACAAGATTTCGCTGATCGGCTTATCATGGCAAAGCATTGCGCTGAGCGTGCTTGCGCTGCTGTCGATTACGGCCGGCACGCTGTACCAGAAGCGTCATTGTCCCAGCTTCGACCTGCGCACCGGGACCGTGATCCAGTTTGCCGCATCGTTCGTCGTGGTGCTGCCGTTTGCTATCGCGTTCGAGCACCTGACTCCTGCATTCAATGCCGTGCAATGGACGCCCCGGTTCGTCGGCGCCTTGGCGTGGTCGGTACTGGCGCTGTCCATCGGCGCGATTTTCCTGCTGTTCGCGTTGATCCGGAAAAGCGCGGCGACGCAGGTTAGCAGCCTGATGTATCTGACCCCGCCGACGACGGCGGTGATGGCGTGGCTCATGTTTGGGGAGGCGTTCAGCATGGTCGGCGTGGCCGGCATGGTGCTGGCCGTCATTGGTGTAGCACTTGTTGTGAGAAAGTGAGCAATGCGAGCAGAAGCGAACAAGCGAAGCGATTACCGGCACTTCCATGCGATTACGACGCGCTGGATGGACAACGACGCCTACGGGCATGTCAACAATGTCGTTTATTACAGCTGGTTTGACACGGTAGTGAACCAGTTTTTGATCGCCAATGAAGTGCTCGACCTCGAGCGCAGCCCCGTGATCGGGCTGGTGATCGAAACGCAGTGCAATTACTTCGCGTCGGTGACTTTCCCCGAGCGCGTCACGGCCGGACTGCGCGTGGCGAAGCTGGGCAATTCCAGCGTGCGCTACGAGGTCGGCATCTTCCGCAACGACGAGGAGAGCGCATCGGCGCAGGGGCATTTCGTGCATGTGTACGTCGACCGCGCCACCCGCCGGCCGAGCGCGATTCCGGAGCTAATGCGGGCGCTATTGCAAACGATAACTGTCGGATAACCATGATTCAGAACGAACAGCAAAAGATGGTCGACGCCGCGATTACCTCGCGCCGTTCGATACGCGCCTACTTGCCCAAGCCAGTGGCGCGCGAGGATATCGAGTCGATTCTCGATGTCGCCGCCCGTGCGCCGTCCGGCACCAATACCCAGCCATGGAAAGTGTATGTGCTGACCGGCGCGGCCAGGGACCGTCTGTCGTCGGAAGTGCTGCGCGCGCATAACGATCCGGCGCTCAGCCGCCAGCATGCCGAGGAATACGCCTACTATCCGCGCGAATGGGTGGCACCGTACATCGATCGCCGGCGCAAGGTCGGCTGGGATTTGTATGCGCTGTTGGGGCTGACGCGGGAGAACAAGGCTGGCATGCATGCGCAGCATGGGCGCAACTATGCCTTCTTCGATGCGCCGGTCGGCATGATCTTCACCATTGGCCGCATCATGGAGCAGGGTTCCTGGCTCGATTACGGCATGTTTTTGCAAAACATCATGGTTGCGGCACGCGCGCGCGGACTCGATACCTGCCCGCAGGCGGCGTTCACCCAGTATCACAAGATCATCGCCGAAGTGCTTTCGCTTCCGCCAAACGAGATGGTGGTATGCGGCATGTCACTCGGCTATGCCGACCCCGACAAGATCGAGAACTCGCTGGTGACGGAGCGCGAACCCGTTTCGGCATTCGCGCAGTTCATCGAGTAGCGGCGCATTATGTCGTTCAAGGAAATAATGTAATTGTTTCAGTTTAATGAACGATCCAGCGCTATGGATTAAGATCATCCGACCTTGGACAATTCATTAGAGGAAGTGAGCATGAGCACGCATCGTATCGCCGTCATCGCCGGGGACGGCATCGGCAAGGAAGTGATACCGGAAGGCCTGCGCGTCATGGATGCAGCGGCACGCAAGTTCGGCGTCGATTTCAAATGGGATCACTTCGACTTCGCGTCGTGCGATTACTATGCGAAGCACGGCCAGATGATGCCCGACGACTGGAAAGACCGGATCGGCGGGCATGATGCGATCTTTTTCGGCGCAGTCGGCTGGCCGGATACCGTGCCTGACCATATTTCGCTGTGGGGCTCCCTGCTGAAATTCCGGCGCGAATTCGACCAGTACGTAAACCTGCGGCCGTGCCGGCTGATGCCGGGCATTCCGTCGCCGCTGGCGAACCGCAAGGCGGGCGATATCGATTTCTATGTGGTGCGCGAAAACACCGAAGGCGAGTATTCCTCGGTAGGCGGCAAGATGTACGAAGGCACCGAGCGCGAAGTGGTTTTCCAGGAAAGCGTTTTTTCGCGCAAGGGCGTCGATCGCATCTTGAAGTTCGCGTTCGAACTGGCGCAGCGCCGCCCCAATAAACATCTCACCTCGGCCACCAAGTCCAACGGCATTTCGATCACCATGCCGTACTGGGACGAGCGGGTGGAAGAAATGGCAAAGTCTTATCCGGACGTGAAGTGGGATAAGTACCACATCGACATCCTGACCGCGCACTTCGTGCGCAACCCCGACCGTTTCGACGTCGTCGTTGCATCCAATCTGTTCGGCGACATCCTGTCCGATCTCGGGCCGGCTTGCACCGGCACGATTGCAATAGCGCCGTCGGCCAACATCAATCCGGAGCGGCTGTTTCCGTCGCTGTTCGAACCGGTGCATGGCTCGGCTCCCGACATTGCCGGCAAAGGCATCGCCAATCCGATCGGCCAGATCTGGTGCGGCGCCATGATGTTGGAGCATCTCGGGCACCATGAAGCGGGCGCGGCTGTGCTGCGCGCGATCGAGAAGGTGCTGGCGGCAGGGCCGCAGCATGCGCCCTTTACCTCCGACATGGGAGGTACGGCCGGAACGGCGGATCTGGGGCGTGCGATTGCCGAAGCCTTGTAGCCCAATTCATCTGCATCCGGCGATTTGCAAAGCCCTCCCCGTCAAGGGGAGGGCTTTTTATTTGTGCGGTATCAATCTGCGGTAAGAAAGTTGTTTAAATGTTTGTGCTAACCCTCTCATTTTCTTGCTGATTTTCACTATTTTGCTAGACTGCAAGATATAATGAATTCGAGCATGAGATGGGGAGGAATGCCGATGTTCAAGTCCGCGCTACGGGTCGTTTTTTCACTGTGTGCCTTGTCGGTCGCCGTTCCCGCGGTGCATGCCGAACACAAGTCCGCAACAAAGCCTTCTGCCAAGAAGCACGTTCACAAAAAGAACGGCAAAAGCAAAATCGAAGTGGCGAACCATGCACATGCGAAACGTCAGCATGTGTCACATAAGTCGCATGGGAGATCCGTCAAGAAGGACGTGGTCGCGCATGTTGCCCCCAGTCGGGCTGTTCAGCATGTAGCTTACACCCCGGCCGTGCCAGTCATGCCACCGGTTATGACGGCAGGCGATCTGGCCGGCCTGAATGCAACGCGCGATCCGCTGGCCTTGAAATCAAACGTTGCTTTTGTCATCGACCAAAACAATTCACAAGTTTTGTTCGAAAAGAATTCCAGTGTTCCGTTGCCGATCGCATCGCTGACGAAGCTGATGACGGCAACCGTCGTAGTCGAAGCGCACCAGGATATGGATGAAGTTCTGGAGGTGACTGCTGACGATATCGATAGGGAAAGAAACAGCGCATCGCGTTTGCGCATTGGGTCGCGTCTGAAGCGTTCCGACATGCTGCATATTGCGCTGATGAGTTCGGAAAATCGCGCAGCCTCCGCGCTCGGGCGCAACTATCCTGGTGGACTGCCGGCATTTGTCGCTGCAATGAATGCAAAGGCCAAGGCTTTGGGCATGACCAGTGCACATTACGTCGATTCCACCGGTCTTTCCAGCCAAAATGTCGCAAGTGCGCGTGACCTGTCCAAACTGGTCGTGGCGGCATATCGGCATCCTGTGATTCGCGAATATTCCACGGACAGCAAGTATTCGGTGAATACTGGCAGGCAAGTGTTGCAATACATTAATTCGAATCGGCTAGTAATGAATCCCCACTGGGAAATCGGCCTGCAAAAGACGGGCTATATCGCCGAAGCAGGGCGCTGCCTGCTGATGCAAACCAGGGTCGACGGTCGCCCCGTCGTGATGGTCTTTCTCGACTCCAAAGGCAAAGACTCCCGCTTGGCTGACGCCGGACGCATCCGCAAATGGCTGGAGGTGAACAAGCACCAGGCGCTCACCCAGGTAGTGCCACACCAAAGCTGAATGTTCTGAACGATGTTTGGGGCGGTCGCAGCCATCTGGTTGCGACCGCCTTTTCATTTGTATTTTGGAATGGATTTTATGGGCATTTTGGCTACAGCCGTTTTTCTCTATCTGTGTTAGATTGGTTGGCTAAATGTACAACACGTTGCGTAAATGGCATGCTACTGACGATGTATTGCTAGGCTAGATGCAAACGTGCACAGTAGTGAAGTCGCTTGTAGGTTTGAATTAACCCATGAAGGGCGATCCCTAGGAGTTGTTGCAGCATTCTGATCAACAGATGCGCAGGCTATGGCAGGGCGTTCTTCTTTTGCAGAGGCGTTCGATTACTCGTGTTTGTTCCCAAAGTCCTTCTCGTTAACGACGATTCGGCCAGCTTGCTGGCCCTGTCGAGCCTGCTGGTGGACCGGGACGGTTACGAGGTCATTATGGCGCGCTCCGGCGAAGAGGCGTTGCGCCACGTGCTCAACCACGATTTCGCGGTGATTCTGCTCGATGTCAGCATGCCCAGCATGGATGGCTTCGAAACTGCCGAAGCGATCCACTCGCACCCGCGTTCCGCTTCGGTACCGATCATTTTCGTGACCGCCCACTACGCGGATGAAATGAACCGCCTCAAGGGTTATCAGAAGGGCGCAGTCGACTATCTGTTCACGCCCATCATTCCGCAAATCCTGCAAAGCAAAGTCGCTGTCTTTGTCGAACTGGCAAAGAAAAACATGCAGTTGCAGTACCAGAAGCATGACCTGGAAAAGCTCAACGACGAATTGCAGGCGCAGCGCTGGCTGGACCTCCAGCACATCAATGAACGCAAGCAGGCGGAAGAAGCGCTGCGCCAGTCGCAGAATGAATTGCGAGAGCTGGCCAGCTACCAGGAGCGCGTAAAGGAAGACGAGCGCAAGCGTATTGCGCGCGAAATCCACGATGAACTCGGGCAGAACCTGCTGGCGTTGCGCATCGATATCGCCATGCTGCACGCGCGAACGGCATCCACGCATCCGAAGCTCAACGGCAAGGTGCATGCAGTGCTCGATCATATCGATGCCACGATGAAAGCGATGCGCTCGATCATCAACAACCTGCGACCGACCGTACTCGATCTCGGGCTGACTGCAGCCATCGAATGGCAGGTGAAGGAATTCCAGCGGCGTACCGGCATTGCGTGCGAACTGGAATTGTCGGACAAAGAGTTGATGGTCGATGACAGCCGCGCCACTGCATTGTTCCGGGTCCTGCAGGAATCGCTGAACAACGTGTTCCGCCATGCGCGTGCCACCAAAACCAAGATCGAGGTTTATCAGACGGACAACCGGCTCTACATGCGCGTAGCCGACAACGGTGTCGGCATCTTTCCAGGCTGCCGGCGAAAAGCCAATTCATTCGGCCTGATCGGTATGAAAGAGCGTATCAGCACGTTGGGAGGCGAGCTTGATATCGACACCGCGCAGGACAGGGGGACGGCACTCACCGTCTCGATTCCAGTCGATGCCGCCCATGAAAGCGCCTGCGACGAGCATGCCGCCGTAGACGGCAAGCCGCGCGGCAAACGGGCGAATGATGCCGCAAAAGATAACAACCGGGCTTCTTCCGTTCATTCCGTAGCAACGCGCCGAAAAAAAACACTGCAAGACGCCAGTTCGGCGCAATGACCATAGCGACGCGAGTCGAGTGAGGCGTCTTGCCGCCTTCGGCCTTGATCGTTTTCCTGGTATTTGATAATTATCAATATGAGTTCAATTTGCCTGTTTAGGCAGGATCGAGTCATTGCCCGCGCATAGTGTTTACAACAAAATACTCGGTCCTTTCTCGAAGGAAACGGTTTGCTCCGCCTGTGCGTGGATGATGCACTGAAGGGCTGCGCCTGAGCCCGAAATCGAAAATAACGAACGTACATTAAGTCGTAATGGGGAGACTTTTGATGGATACCGGATCAGAACAAAAGCAAGAACAAGAGTTGGATGCCAAGGCGCTGCTGAGTGTGCTTACCGCATTCAAGAAAGGCGATTTTTCGGTGCGCATGCCGTCCGACTGGACGGGGCTGGCGGGCAAGATCGCCGACACGCTCAACGACATCATCGA
>NZ_JWJG01000028.1:5127071-5132512 GCF_000818395.1 Noviherbaspirillum autotrophicum
GGCAATGGCGCCGACAATATTGCCCGGTTTTACGCCGTGTGCATGACCGACTTCGATGCGGAAGGTCTGCATGCCGACCTCAGGCGCGCGTTCCACGCGTTCCTTGTGCGGGAACGCGGGCCGCGCGCTCGCATCCCGCCGTTCCTGGCGTTCTGGCCTGACTGTCCGTTCGAAGGATCGGTTGCTGCGTTCGTCCCGACTTGGGGGGGGCAGCTGCTCGGTGAAGCCACGCTTAGCATCGGAGCTGGCGCGCTCTGTCTGCGGCTCGCGCCTGTTCTTGTCGAGCAGAAGCGGCTCGTCTCCCCGCGCGATTTTTGCGAGCGCAGCGGCGATTTCGATCGCGGGAATATTCTTCTCACGCTCATAGTCCTCAATCAGTGACTGGAATTCTTCCAGACCGCCGGCTGCCAGCGTGTTGCTGATCTGGTCCTTGAATTTGGCAACTCGCACATTGTTCACGGCCTGAATGGTGGGCAGTTCCAGCGGCGCCACCGGCTGGCGCGTCGCGCGCTCGATTGCCTTGAGCAGGTTTCTCTCGCGCGGAGCGATAAACAGGATCGCCTCGCCGCTGCGGCCTGCGCGTCCGGTACGACCAATGCGATGGGTATAGCTCTCCGGGTCGTACGGCACATCGTAATTGATGACGTGACTGATCCGCTCGACGTCGAGCCCGCGCGCGGCGACATCCGTTGCTACCAGAATATCGATCTTGCCGTCCTTGAGTAGCTGGATGGTCCGTTCCCGCTGTTGCTGTGCCATGTCGCCATTGATTGCTGCGGCGGAGAATCCGCGCGCCTGCAGTTTGGTCGCCAGCTCTTCCGTGCCGAGCTTGGTTCGCGCGAAGATGATCATGCCGTCGAACGGGTCAGCTTCCAGGATGCGGGTCAGCGCATCGAGTTTGTGCATGCCGCTAACCAGCCAGTAACGCTGACGGATGTTGTCCGCTGTGCCGGTTTTGGCGGCGATGGTCACTTCGCTGGGATTGCGCAGGTAGGTTTGCGCGATGCGGCGAATCGCAGGTGGCATCGTCGCCGAGAATAATGCGGTCTGGCGCGATTCCGGTGTCCGTTGCAGGATCGTTTCCACATCGTCGATGAATCCCATGCGTAGCATTTCGTCCGCTTCGTCGAGCACCAATGTCTTGAGCTGCGAGAGGTCCAGCGAATTCTTTTCGATGTGGTCGATAACTCGGCCGGGAGTCCCCACTACCACATGCACGCCCCGGCGCAATGCGCTCAATTGCGGACCGTAGCTCTGGCCGCCATAAATCGGCAGCACATGAAAACCGGGGATGTGCGTGGCATACCGCTGGAAGGCCTCTGCCACCTGGATTGCCAGTTCGCGCGTCGGCGCCAGCACCAAGGCCTGTGGCGCCGCCGCTTTGGCCTGGATGTGCGTCAGTATGGGCAGGGCAAACGCGGCAGTCTTGCCTGTGCCTGTCTGTGCTTGGCCAAGCACATCACGGTCCTCGAGCAAAAGCGGAATCGTCGCAGCCTGAATCGGCGATGGGGATTCGTAACCCAGTTCCTGCAGCACGCGCAGCAATGGTGTAGTTAGCTTGAGGTCGGCAAACAGCGGAAAGGAGGTATCGGACATGGCGTTTCTGAAAGCGTGTTTCGGGTTGCGGCAGGTGAAGGGCACAAGGCCTTGTCATGCAGTTTACTCCGTCGCTCGCCCAAGAGCCCGATAGACTGTTTCTGATGGTCTCTAATCGATCTTCGGACACTGGCTTGAGGGATTGAGGTGTAACAGCGGGCACTGATTTCCCGCACGTGAATCAGGTCGGTAGTCAGCCCAGCGTCGATGTGGAAAGCATTGAAATTGGCCGGCTACCATCATCAGCTTTTACGCTGTTGCGTATCCTCCCCAGTGCGGCCACCCGTCGTCCTCCAGCAATATCGTCGTCCGTGGCCGGGGGCCACTCAGGTTCGTTCCCCTGAACATCATGCTGTCGCGCATCACCCGGCGCAATGCTAGCGATGAGGGAGCATCGAAGCAGCAGGAAATTACAACTTCCCTCCCTTCTCACAGCAGCAGAGTAATGCTGTTGCCGCCCAGTTCCCGATGAAGGTAGTTATCGCCTGACAGCGCGTCCACCGCTCGTTTCGTCGGTTCGGGCAGCAGGCGCCAAATTAGACTAAGCGGCAGCAAAGATGTGGATGTTGGTTACAAATGCCTCATGTGCAGCTGCGAATATGACGAGCGATGACCAGTAGCTGATTTTTCTCCATGTCGACGATGTATTTTTGGCTCAACGAACTGATGAGCTTCACTGCAGCCGACACACCGAGCCGTGCCGACTGTTCGGCAATAAAGCCGACTTTGGCGAGCTTGAGCGCTCTCAAAAAGTAATAGTCCATGCCAGCCTCGATGAGTTCACTCACTAGATCGGCGACGGCCTTACTATGCTTAGGATGATCGGGCTCCCGTTCTAGCGCATCCAGTACCGTATAGGCTTTCTTTTGCAGCGCCTTCGAGTAGTAGAAGCGCATGGAGGGCTCGGCCGTGGCAGCGACGGTGGATTCGGTGCGTGCGTCGAGGTTGGATTTGGCTGGCTTTGTTGCTTTAGCGCGTGTTGCGACTGCCGCTTTGGCCGCCGGTTTGCTGGTGCGTTTTGATGAAACGTCCGAGGTGGCTTTTTTTGCAGTCATGATCGAGTCACTTCGAGGTGAGGTGAAAATGCCAGGCACTGGTTTGCATTCCCTTAAGTTCTTTAGGAATTTGCCATTTTGCTTACATACGACCTTCATTCGGATACTGTTTGAATATGGTCTGAATGTCCATTACTTTTTCTTGCCTAGCGCGGCCACTCAGAAATGCCACCTCTACACGATTTTTAGGAGGTCAAAGCGCCTTCGATAAGTCGTTTATATCTTCTGCAAGCGCCTGCTTTGTGGAGACACAGTTCGCCGGCTTGGGTCGATTCTTTGAGATTACTGAATAAATCTGAATGGCTGCTCTAAGCGTGTTATCACCCATTCAAGGAAATCGGCACACAATGAGATTCCTTTCAATTGAAATGGGAGGAAGCCATGGAAGCGAACCTTCACCAAACGGCAACGCATATCCCGTGGAACAAGGGGAAACTGGTTGGCCAGAAAGCGCCTTTGCGCCTCAAGGAGATCTGGGCTATTCGCATTCGGCTGCAGATGGAGCAGCGCACTCGCGATTTAGCGTTGTTCAATCTGGCAATTGACAGCAAGTTACGTGGATGCGATCTAACTGGATTAAAAGTTAGCGACATCGCACAAGGAAACCGGATACTGCCGCGTGCAATCGTGATGCAGCAGAAGACCAAGCGTCCCGTCCAGTTTGAGATCACTGAGCAGACGCGCACGTCGTTGGCGTCCTGGATGGAAAAGGCGCACTTGGCCGGCAATCAGTTCCTGTTTCCGAGCCGGCTTACGAACTCTCCCCACCTGTCGACAAGGCAGTACGCACGAATTGTCGAATCTTGGGTGAAGTCGATTGGTCTGGATCCGGCACCGTATGGCACTCACACCATGAAGCGAACAAAAGCTACGCTGATTTACCGAAAGACCAATAACCTGCGTGCAGTGCAGCTCTTGCTCGGGCGCACCAAGCTGGAGAGCACTGTTCGGTATCTTGGGATAGAGGTGGATGACGCGCTTGAGATTGCAGAACAGACCGAGGTATAGCTGCAGCCCGCACATTTTAAGCGGCATACTCGTTCATAGCAGAAGGCATGATGTTAGGTCCGTGGACACAAGCAGTCAGAGGTTGGATTACGTCCACGGGCGATCTGTGGCCATGAGCCGACAATCGCAATGCCACGCCACTCGATAACAATCGGCAAATTTATCGTTGCCATAAAGTAGCCATCCTTTCCGAGTGAGTAAACGAGCTGTGCGGTGGGGCTGTTAATTATCTGCCCCGCAACAGCAACACTATTACCGTCGCCTCCCCAACAGGCTTGCAAATTCCTCGATCTTGATTGACCAGCCGAAATGATGCACGGTGTGTTCGATGACGTGCCGCTGTTGCGCTTCCGTGAATGCTGCAGTGGCGTCTTCGATTATGACCGGCTCATAGCCGATGTCGTGCGCATGCCGCATCGTTGACTCGATGCACACGTGCGTTGCATATCCGGCCAAATACAACCGGCTGATCCCTTGGTTCCTCAAGAAGACATCGAGATTGGAACTCGCAAAGGCGCTTGCCCCCGTGCGGCCTTCGACCACAAATTCATTCGCTTGCGGAGTAAAGTCCTTGTGGAATTGCCAGCCGGTTTCATTGGACGTCCAGGTATTTGCTTTGGGAATTGCGCCGCGAAGACCGAAGTGGGCCTGGCCCAGTTCACGGTAATCGGATGACAGCTTCAGCGTCGCATGGATGACGTCGATGCCGGCAGCGCGGGCGCATTGCAATGCGCGTTTTCCCGCTTCAACGGAAGCCGCAAAAGCACTCTCATTGTGCGCCATCAGAAATCGTAATTTTCCGGCTGCGTTAAGCCATTCGTTAACGAATTCAATCATGAGTAGGGCGGAGCGGCCTGTGGGATCCGGACGTCGGCTATCGGAAGTAGATGCAACCATGATCTCCTCTTCTCAAAAAATAAGCTGCCCCATGGGTGGGGATAGGCTGCGTACGTTGGTTTGGTGTAAGCAGGTCCACGCAGTGTAATCAGTGAAGTTTGATTGGTGTGATACGCTCGGCGGCATATCCAATATGAATTTTTGTCATCATGAATACTTCCGATCCGTTGCGCGGCCTAAATGCTTTCGTCCGTGCCGCCGAAGCACGTAGTTTTACCGGCGCGGCACGAGTTCTTGGCCTGACGCCGTCAGCGGTCAGCAAGGCCGTCACGCGGCTCGAGCAGGAGCTTGCAGTGAGACTTTTCAATCGCTCCCCGCGTGAAGTGACCCTCACGCCGGAGGGGCAGGAATTCTTTTCGCATTGCCAGGAGCTCGTTCATGGCATCGAAGATGCGCGCGCCTTGGTGGTCGGTGCATCCTTACAGCCTCAAGGATTGCTGCGCGTGAGTGCCCCGGTCAGCTTTGGCCAGTTTGTCCTTGCCAAGGCGCTGCCGGCCTGGTTATCGGCATTCCCAGGGATTCGCGTCGACGTGGTACTGACTGATCGCATCACCGACCTTGCCGAAGAACGGCTTGATGTCGCCATTCGTATGGGAAGCGTTCCCGATTCCCGTCTCGTCGCACGACCGTTGGGAAGCACGCCGTTCGCGACAGCAGCATCGAAAAAATATCTCAAGCGTCACGGTCGGCCCGTGACACCGTCTGACCTGAACGATCACGTGTGCCTGGGTTACCTGCTGGAATCAACCGGTGGCGTACGCCAATGGGAATTTCATGTCAAGGGAAGGCGCGTCACGATCGAGCCGCGCGGTCCGTTGGGCACAGGGCACGCATCGGTCTTGCTTGATGCGGCCAAAGGCGGATTGGGAATTGTCCAGGCTCCGC
>NZ_JWJG01000018.1 GCF_000818395.1 Noviherbaspirillum autotrophicum
TGAGGCAAACTACTACCGGCAATTAACCGGTCAGGTCGAAATGGCCTGA
Source organism: Noviherbaspirillum autotrophicum (assembly GCF_000818395.1). Taxonomy (GTDB): domain Bacteria; phylum Pseudomonadota; class Gammaproteobacteria; order Burkholderiales; family Burkholderiaceae_D; genus Noviherbaspirillum; species Noviherbaspirillum autotrophicum. Next base: position 50 of record NZ_JWJG01000018.1, read on the forward strand.
CTCACACCAACCGGCCTCCTCAAAAGCCGGGGCGGTTCACTACCCGAAAATAGCCTTCAACACAGGCAATGAGTGCAACAGGAAAATACCGGACAAGTTCTTTCTCGGACTTGTCATGCTTCTTGAAGGTATTTTCAAGCGCAAAGAGTCGAAGCGGGAGTTCAGCCATGGCGGAGCCGAATTGTCGGCGCTGCCGGACATCGGCGATTTCTTGAATAATGTCTCGTGTACGACTCATGTTTGAATAAAATCTAACGAATGAACTAGTGGGGGCACGACAGGCGCCACAAAGCGGCTAGCTTCAGTACCCCCTGCGAAGCCCGGGAATTATTAGTGGGTCTCTGTCCCAGACCCAATCAGGCCTCTCGCTGACAAAATGCATAATCGCCTCGCAGGCAAAGTCTCGGAAGTCCGGGTTGTTCCAAAGTCGGATCATGGCCTCGCGTGGCTCTCTGCCGTCAGGCTCACCTTGAAAATACACATAACCTCTGTACGCATGAAGCTTCCGCTTATTATGCTTAGCATGGTGGCCGTGCGGGACAGACGGGTCCGGGTCGGCATCCCCCTTATGAAAGTCCCATTTCCTTGAAAAGCCCATGCTCGCATTCGTCATGAATGAATAGCTTGGCTCTTCGTCTTCATCATCCCACTTGCCTTCACCCGACAGTGCGTTGCCTCGATCATTGGTACGTTGTTCGTCTGTAGAGCTTTCAATGGTGCCAAATTTGTTGATCCACTCTGCGTCTTTATCCCAGCCTGAATATTCCAACACGTTACGGGCGTACTGGAAAGGCTCCTCTTCAGATGAAGCTAGGGCACAAAGTGATCGCATTCTTGAGAGAAATTCGTAGCGTCCAATGATGCCTTCTGAGTATGAGATCCGGCACAGTTTTAGATATGTGCGAGCGGCGACGGGAGATAAAAATTCCATTTTTAATGATGAGGATATTTACGTTCTTAACACTACCAATTGCCAGTGTTCGCTGGAGGGCTAACGCCGCGTTGACCAGCGAGTCTCATACGCCGCGAAGCGGCCAGCTTTCTAGCGCGGGTCTGGGTTGAACAAAGAGTTAGCCTTCCACATTGAGAATAAGCTCCGACATTCGTGCTGCCAGCTGTAAATAGCGATCTGCTTCGTCTTGATTGAGGCTGAAATCGGGCAGGTGAGCAGCCTGATTTCTTAGTTTTCGCATCTGATCGAGTAGCGAGTCACTGTCCTTGGGAAGCTTACCGAGGCGAACCAACTCTTCAACAAATAAGTGTGGATTGACCCGAGGAATTGCTGCGCCTTGAGCAAAGCCAGACTTTCCAGCAGCATCTTCAACAAGAACCCAGGCTTCCATAATTGCTGCACGCGGAGATCAATAATCGGGAAAGATGGCATCCATACGAATACGTCCAAGTGTTGCACTAGATGCAATTTATTAAGTCTACCGATGGTTTGTACTTATGTCTATTAAGCAATATGCTAGCGCTGAAAGCATAAAGGCCTCTATCCCAAAAATATGGGAAAAATGGGGGGCGGAAAGCCTTGGATTATCGAGTGAACTACGGTTGAGAGAAATATGAATGTCCGTATATGGCCGAGACTGTGTGAAAACGTGAAAATCGAACGACACGACCACAACATGTCACGAGGCGCTCTTCTTTTATTCCGCTATTTCGTGCTGGTCTAGCGGCAAAACCATGTTTTTACACACTCTCGACCCATGGCGGACGTTCGCGGACAAATGAGAGGCAGCTGCTAATGTTTGAGGTAGCCGGCCGCCGGAGCGTGTAGCGCAAAGGGAACCCGCAAGCGCAAGTTGCGGGTGGATCGGTTGGCCGAGAAGTTAGCCGGCAGAATGGACATGACAAACTCAAATCGAACGACTTGCAATTTCCTTTTTGCATTCATTAAGAGCGGCAAGACTGATTTCTCCGATTTCGGTCGCAAGAGTATCCAGTTTTGCGATTTCCTCCAGAAGGGACGCGGGATCGGTATTGCACAACTCCCGAAGTCTTTGCCAATTCTCGTGCATGACGCCCAGCGCTCTACCTATCGTCAGTACGTCCAGCGCGAGCAAGCCATCTGGTATCTCGAAAATCGGCAAAGCTCGTAGTGCAAGATGTGTATCTACCATTAATTCCGGTGAGACTTGGTCGAAGTCATCAAACTGAGAAGTGGAGAATGCCTTACATATGTCATTGCTGAGGCCATGTGCACGAGCCATGAGTGCCATGACAATCTTGAGCTTCTGTATCTCTGCTGCGGCCTGTTTTTTTGCTTCGAGATCACTTGCTGCGTGCGCTTGGCGGCGGCCAATTTCTGTGGCTGCAAATATCGCGGCGATGCTACCAATAGCTTGAATCCATGCTGGAGCAGCACTTTCCAACATACCCTTGAACCATAACCATCCGCCTGCAGCAATAAGGCCCAAAGACGCGAGTAGCAAAACGACGACAACAGCGCCAAATGCGAACTCAGAGGGTGTGTGGGGCGGTTCCTTTTGCATCGTGTCAGGTAAGTGGTGGACAATGTCGGACGGCTAACGTTTGCGAAAACCAGCGGCGTAGCTGCCAGGGTTGATTAGTGAGTTGGATTTTTAGCCGCCATCGCCTAGCCGCCCGCAACCGCTTACCTCCTCAAACCGATGCTGCACCAAAGTCTCCGCTGTGCCGGAATAGATCATTGGCCAAATCGTTCCACCATTTGCTTGATCTCCTGCGACAAAATTTGCCCATGCGTCGCAATAGCTCTGCCAATTTTCATGAGCGATTTCAAATGCAGCAAGTTCAGTTGAATCAAGGCGCAGCTTAATCGTTGCAACAGCATCTTCCAATAATTTCTTCTTTTCCGCGAGCGACTCGAATGCAGCGATATTCATCTCAGCTTGGCTCAACGGAGCGCCGGGATGAATTGTTTCGGAAATGAATTCATCTGCCACACGTAAGAATGCCACACAGCTCTCAAAGCAGCGCGCAACTTCATTGGAATCGATCTCGTATGCAGAGGCTATTTCGTGACAAATGATGTGCCTAAGTTCAAATGTTCTCACCACGTCGGCGAACACCTCATCCGGTTTCGACAGAATAGGCGTGTTTGCCTCACCTCGTATCTCGTGTGCCCAACGATCTGTGGTTGTACGAAGCGCTTGCAGGAAGCTTTTACCAACCAAGCTCGATAGCGCACCTTCAATATGATCTAATCGGCTAATTGGGACGATATGAGCCACCAACTCTCCCACGGTTATTGCCTTTCCATGTACTGCTCTTAGTATTGAGAAATCAAGCTTTATTGACGAAGCGAGTTTTTCTGCGTTACTAAGATGCGGTTCGCCAGCATCAATTAGATCCTTTATCGCTATGAACCGCCCCGGAAATCGAGGAGGCTCCAATATTTGAGAAAATGGAGCCATGAAGAAGAAATCAACAAGATATTCGCCGGA
>NZ_JWJG01000023.1 GCF_000818395.1 Noviherbaspirillum autotrophicum
CCTGGAAATTCAAATAAGAACCACGCAAGCGATCGATATAACATTGAATGCAATTCTTGGGAGGCCAGCAATGCTGGCCTCTTTTTTTTCATGCAAAATTTCTTCCACTTATCAATCTCGATTGACGCATTGATACAGATATCGAATAGCCAATTTTGCTGCTTCTCAAAGATGCTTTGAATTCAAAACCTTCCAGTTTTTTTCTCTGTTATTTTTAGTTACTAGAAAAATCGGCAACAACGATTTGCAAGTCGCTACACCTTCAAGGCAATCCCCCTCGCTGTACTGCTTTTCGCTGGCATGTGATGCCGGCGATTTGTCATTCACAACAACGAAAGAGCCGGAGATCATGCTAAATCAATCGCAATCAGTCGTAGAGAAAGAGGCAAATCAGGCAGAGACGGAAAGCGCAGCACATCAGCCATCGTTGAAGGTCGTTTATGAGGCGCCAAAGTCTCAGAGCTTTCCGATTCATAAGGTCTACCAGATTTTTCAGGATTATTTCCGGCCGAGACGCAAAAGAGCATTCATGCAACTCTTTCCGGAAGTCGCATCCGGTGCGCCAGTGGTGGATATCGGGGGAACCGCAGGCTGGTGGAAGGAAGACTTTCCAAAGGGCGTGGATATCTCGATCGTCAACATCGACGACGATCACCGCGAGGAAGTGACCCATAGTGGATTCAAGTTTTACCAGACCGATGGCAGGCGGTTGCCATTTTCCGATAAGCAGTTCTACCTTGCCTTTTCAAATTCGGTGATCGAGCATGTGGGTGACTTGCACGATCAGAGGCGATTTGCCCATGAAGCCATGCGCTGCGGCCGCAAGCTGTATCTGCAAACGCCGAATAAATGGTTTCCGGTCGAGCCCCACTTGATGACGGCGTTTATTCAGTGGCTGCCTTTCAAGGTGTCACGGCGCTTGCTCCGCTATTTCTCGCTGTGGGGATTAGTTGCCAAGCCTTCTCAGCAGCAGATCGATGAATTCCTGCGTACGACACGTCTGTTGAGCAAGCGTGAACTGAAGCATATCTTTCCGACAGCGCAAATCAAGGAAGAGAAATTTCTTGGAATGACAAAATCGTTTATCGTGCTCATCAGATAAGTTTCGCAGCAACGCACGCAATACAGGCAAGTCCTTAAACGTCGTTTCAGAAATACAAGGAAAAGGCCGGCAGAAATGCCGGCCTTTCTTTTTTTCTCGTGTCGTTTGTTTGCAACCTCACCAATATTTACATTGACATAGCGAAATATTGCCAAGGAATTTGAATATTTCCAGGAACCATTTCTGCACAGCAATGCTCTGATGAAACTCTTGCTCTTGAGCATTTCGAGAGCCAATCATTTTGGAAGGGGACAGTTTTGTCACGAGCATCTATTCATCGCTTTTCGATTACCACCTTGACCTGCGCCTGTGCGGCCGTATTGATCTCTGCATGCGGCGGCGGCTCCGGCAGCGGCGCAGCAGATACAACCAGCACGGCTGCTTCCGCCACCGCGTCTCCAGTTGTTGCGCAGGCAACGGGGTCCGATACGAATTCGAGCAATACATCCTCCAGCTCTTCCGGCACAGCAACCGCCACGCCGTCTCCGAGCACAGTGACAACACAGGCACCGGCGCAAACAGCGGCCACTCCTTTTGGCCAGGACGCGAACCAGTACACGCTGAGTTTTTCCGAAGAGTTCGACAGCTTCAACAGCAATCTCTGGAATGACCACATCTGGTACGCCGGGTCGAACGCCACCAAGAATTTCACAGTGGAAGACGGCAAGCTGAAGATCTGGCCGCAGCGTGATGCATCCGGCAACTTCTTCGACCGTACCATCGATACCGATGGCAAGTACTATCAGCAATACGGTTACTTCGAGATGGAAGCGAAGCTGCCAAAGGGCAAGGGCACCTGGCCCGCATTCTGGCTGTTCAACCACATCAACGAGCGCCGTCCGGAAATGGACATCATGGAAGCGTATGCCGGCGGCAATGGCTGGGGCTACACGGATGCATCCGGCATTGCTCATCCGAACACTTATGCAGCCACCGTATGGGTTGGCGACTATGACGGCCACCAGGCGGGTTTCAAGATGTACACCGAAGGCACGGATCTGTCGGCTGGCTTCCACAAGTATGCGGTGAAGTGGGAGCCGGGCAAGCAGACGTATTACTTTGATGGCAAGGAAGTCACGACCGTCAATGTGAGCATGAACGATCCGATGTACATCATGCTTGACCTGTGGTTTGGCAGCGCCAGCGGCACGCCGGACAATTCGACGCCGCAGGGCAAGGACAATTCGTATGAAGTGAATTACGTCCGCGCCTGGAAATTCAAATAAGAACCACGCAAGCGATCGATATAACATTGAATGCAATTCTTGGGAGGCCAGCAATGCTGGCCTCTTTTTTT
>NZ_JWJG01000020.1 GCF_000818395.1 Noviherbaspirillum autotrophicum
CGATAACCACCATTTAAGGGAGCGACCAAATGCAGATTGCGACGATTGGCCTGGACTTGGCAAAGAATGTAATTCAGCTGCACGCGGTGAATCAGCATGGAAGAGCGGTAGTCAAGAAGGCACTCAAGCGTGATCAAGTTTTGCCTTTTCTGGCTAATCTCGCACCGTGCCTGATCGGGATGGAGGCGTGTAGCAGTGCGCATCACTGGGCCAGAAAGCTACAGGCACTCGGGCATACCGTACGTCTCATGGCGCCGCAATTCGTCAAGCCCTACGTCAAGACGAACAAGAATGATGCCGCAGATGCGGAGGCAATTTGTGAAGCAGTCAGCCGGCCGAACAGGCGCTTTGTGCCCATCAAGAACCTGGAGCAGCAGGCCGTGTTGTCCCTGCATCGAGCACGTCAGGGATTCGTTAAAGCCAGGACGGCACAAGCCAACCAGATACGAGGCATGCTGGTTGAGTACGGCATCGTCTTGCCGCAAGGTATAAGCCATGTGATGAAACGCTTACCGGACATCCTTGCCGATCAAGCGACAGAGCTGCCCGCGACCTTTCTTCAACTACTGCAGAGGCTTGGGGAACATCTGCGGGAACTTCATCGGCAGGTAGATGAACTGGAACAGCAGATCCAGGGATGGCACCGGGAGAATGAAGCAAGCAGAAAGCTGGCAGATATCCCGGGCATTGGGCCGATTACCGCCAGTGCGCTGGTGGCCTCCATTGGTGACGCTCGTAACTTCAAGAGTGGCAAGGAGCTGGCGGCGTGGTTGGGATTGGTTCCGCGCCAGCATTCCAGCGGTGGAAAGCCAACACTGCTTGGAATCAGCAAGCGCGGCGACTCATATCTCAGGATGTTGTTGATCCATGGTGCCCGTTCAGTATTGCGCGTCGCTCAGCGAAAGGCGGATTATGCAGGCGGCTGGCTGTCCAAATTAACCGAACGGCGACATCACAACATTGCAGCTGTAGCGCTGGCCAACAAGAACGCGAGGATTATGTGGGCACTGCTTGCACATGACCGAACCTTCAATCTTGCTTTCAATACGACACGGTGATAACGCAGATGAATTCAAGATGAACATGCATCGGAGCGTAATGCAGCTAGCGGAACGAATACAAAGGAAAGGAACCCTCCACCGATTGCACGGGCAATCATGAAGTGATGGCAAAACAGGTCAGACCGAGGCAGGCCAAACCTATTTCACACAGGGAGCATCAAGCTCGATAGGCTGATTAGGAACCTGCCAGCATATTCCATCAGGGACAGAGGCTGTAGCCTCGAACGAAAGTCCGGATCTATGGCTGCAATCTCCACCTGCTTGACATCATCGATTGAACGCTTGGCAAACTAGGGGCGACCATCTATGTGTGAAAACGTGAAAAATCGAATGACAAGACCACAACATGTCGCGAAGCGCGCTCCTTCTACTCCGTTATTTCGTGCTGGCTTCGTGGCAAAACCGCGTTTCCACACACGCTCGGTCGATACGGGTCACGTAAACAAGTATCGTCAATGTCCGGTTGCCGGCCACTTTCTGTCGTAAGGACGAACATTGGGGCATTTGCCTCCCGTAACGATGGAGGTGCAATCCGGGAGATTGGCCCTTTCCTCTTTACCAGCGTGCACCCCGGCGGGCCAGTCGCAGCAACCGGTTCATCCAATCACATAGATACACGCCAGCTGCAATTGATCGATCGTCCTCCATCAGGTAAGGCAGTAGCCTACCGGGGCCAGCGGCGGCGGGGGAGAGCGGTCTCCGGCGATGACACGCAGATCGATTTCGATCGTGCGGCATAGCGCGTTCAAAGGGAGGTCGTTGTCCGAGTCGCCGAATGGTTCTTCGATTTCGTCGCCCAGCGCATCCAGTCCGAAGAAGGTATAGGCCACGATTGCCACGACGACGGGAGTCATGAACCGTGTGGTGTCGACCAGGCCAAAAGGCAGGAGAAAGCAGTATAGGTAGGCGGTCCGGTGCAGCAGTAGGGAGTAGGAAAACGGGATCGGCGTATTCCTGATCCGTTCGCAACCGGCTGCCACCATCACCATCGATGACAGCGTGGAATTGATGGCGGCTGCCGTGGCACCATCCACGCGCTGTTCGACGAGACACTGGCGCAGGTCGTCCCCCATGCTACGCATCAGCAGGTTCAGATTGTCCGCCGGCGCGCGCAGCCCAGAAAATTCTTCGGCAGTCAGGAAGGGACGCAGTTCCTCCA
>NZ_JWJG01000022.1:0-558 GCF_000818395.1 Noviherbaspirillum autotrophicum
GCGCACCCCAGGCAATGCCGTAGCGCGCCGAGTTCAGGCAGGTGAACGGCCCCTTCAAGCCGCGCACCTCGGGGAAGGCATTTTCTTCAGGGCAAAACACCTCATCCATCACGACCTCGCCAGTGATCGAGGCGCGCAAGCCGACCTTGCCGTGGATGGCTGGAGCGGACAAGCCTTTCCAACCCTTTTCCAGCACGAAGCCACGGATCTGTCCCTCGTCATCCTTGGCCCACACCACGAACACATCGGCGATCGGCGAATTGGAAATCCACATCTTGCTGCCGGACAGGCTATAGCCCCCTGCGACTTTCTTGGCGCGCGTGATCATCGAACCCGGGTCGGAACCGTGGTTCGGCTCGGTCAGGCCGAAGCAGCCGATCCATTCGCCGGTAGCGAGCTTCGGCAAATATTTTTGCCTGGTCTGCTCATTGCCGAATTCAAAGATCGGCACCATCACCAGCGACGACTGTACGCTCATCATCGAGCGGTAGCCGGAGTCGACGCGCTCGACTTCGCGCGCGATCAAGCCGTAGCTGACGTAGTTCAGGCCGGGGCCGC
>NZ_JWJG01000022.1:568-741 GCF_000818395.1 Noviherbaspirillum autotrophicum
GGTCGGGCGCGAGGGGCGCCTGTCGCAGCGCGCCTCGGTGCCGGCGGTGTCGGGCGGCTGGGCCGCCATGGTCAAGTCGGTCAACACCCTGATCGACGACCTGGTGCACCCGACTACGGAAATGGCGCGCGTGATCGGCGCGGTGGCCAAGGGCGACCTGTCGCAGACGATGT
>NZ_JWJG01000022.1:751-883 GCF_000818395.1 Noviherbaspirillum autotrophicum
TCAGCGCTTGCGTGATCGGGCGACTCCTGTGCGATTGACGCAACTGGAGGAACTGCGTCCCTTCCTGACTGCCGAAGAATTTTCTGGGCTGCGCGCGCCGGCGGACAATCTGAACCTGCTGATGCGTAGCAT
>NZ_JWJG01000022.1:893-1169 GCF_000818395.1 Noviherbaspirillum autotrophicum
CCGACAGCGTCAATGCGATGGCCGGCAACCTGACGGTGCAGCTGCGCGATGTGTCGAAAGTGGCGACGGCCATTGCCGGCGGCGACCTCGGGCAGAAGATCACGGTGGACGTGAAGGGCGAGATCCTGCAGATCAAGGATGTCATCAACATCATGGTCGACCAGCTGAACAGGTTTGCCGGCGAGGTGACGCGGGTGGCGCGCGAGGTCGGCACCGAGGGCAAGCTGGGCGGACAGGCCGAGGTGGTGGGCGTGTCGGGCGTGTGGAAGGACTTGA
>NZ_JWJG01000022.1:1179-1352 GCF_000818395.1 Noviherbaspirillum autotrophicum
ATTGACCGACTTGACCATGGCGGCCCAGCCGCCCGACACCGCCGGCACCGAGGCGCGCTGCGACAGACATCCTTCGCGCCCGACTACCTGGCTGACTTCGGTGATGCCCTTGACCATCTGCTCGTTGGTTTCGATGATGTCGTTGAGCGTGTCGGCGATCTTGCCCGCCAGCC
>NZ_JWJG01000022.1:1362-1535 GCF_000818395.1 Noviherbaspirillum autotrophicum
GACCTACCTGCGCAATCCCAGCGAAGTGACCATCGCCGCCAAAACCGGCACAGCGGACAACATCCGTCAGAGATACTGGCTCGTCAGCGGCATGCACAAACTCGATGCGCTGACCCGCATCCTGGAAGCTGACCCGTTCGACGGCATGATCATCTTCGCGCGAACCAAGCTCG
>NZ_JWJG01000022.1:1545-1634 GCF_000818395.1 Noviherbaspirillum autotrophicum
TCCCCCCCCCCCCCCCCCCCCCCCCCCCCCCCCCCCCCCCCCCCCCCCCCCCCCCCCCCCCCCCCCCCCCCCCCCCCCCCCCCCCCCCC
>NZ_JWJG01000022.1:1644-2092 GCF_000818395.1 Noviherbaspirillum autotrophicum
GCCTTCGACCATGTAGCAGGCCAGCGTCCAGGGGCTGCCGGAAAAACCGATCAGCGGCACCCTGCCGTTCAATTCGGTGCGGATTTGGGTGACGGCGTCGAACACGTATTGCAGCGCGCCCGGCGGCGGCACTTGCAGGGCCATGACTGCCTTTTCGTCGCGCAGCGGGCGCTCGAACTTGGGGCCTTCGCCTTCGGCGAAATACAGGCCCAGGCCCATGGCGTCGGGCACGGTGAGGATGTCGGAAAACAGGATGGCGGCGTCCAGCGCGTAGCGGTCCAGCGGCTGCAGGGTGACTTCGGTGGCGTAGTCGGGGCTTTTTGCCAGGCCCAGGAAGGAGCCGGCGCGCTTGCGGGTGGCGCAGTACTCGGGCAGGTAGCGTCCTGCCTGGCGCATCAGCCACAGCGGCGTGTAATCGGTCGGCTGGCGCAGCAAGGCGCGCAGGAAC
>NZ_JWJG01000025.1 GCF_000818395.1 Noviherbaspirillum autotrophicum
TCTGCCATAGGTGTCCACCTCCATGTAGGTGGACATATCCTGACTGCTCAAACTCCGCGATTCAAGACGCCGATGATGGATCGCTTACAGTGCTAAATCGCTTTTCTCACGTTACTGGTCGGAAGAGTGGAATGTACCGGCACGATTTTCTTGTCAAGCACAACGATCAGACCAAAGATAGCAAAGATGACTTCAAAGTACGCGAAGCTGAGCGCGGCACCGCCGAGGCAGAACGCAAATATCGACAGCCGCAGCATGGTCGTTAGGGAGATAATCCAGGGCTCCGCGTTTTGCTGGCGCGCGCGCTCGGCGACAGAGCCGGCCGTACGAAACGCAAGAAACAGAAGGCTTAGATAAATGACCAGTCCGATAAACCCATGATCGCCCAGCACCTGGAAATAGATACTATGCGCAGCATGTGATGCTATCGTATCGGGAACGGCGGTGCCTGTGTAAAAGAATGGCAAGGATTGGAATTGCTGGGAAAGGCTGCGCCAGACAGGGAAGAACTCGAGCGTTTTGAACCCGCCGCCGAACACCGGGTACTGCAGCGCGAGAATCAGACTCAGTTTCCAGGCAACGACACGGCCCATAAAGGACGCGTCTTCATTGGCGTTGGAAATGGTATCCATACGTTCACGCCATTGGTCCGTGATCAGCATGGAGCTGAGACCCAGTGCGATGACGATCACGACCAGAAGCGGGAACTTTCGATTGCTCTTTGCGAAGAGGTAGAGGCCAAGCCCGAGCAATGCAATCAAACCGCCTCGCGATTGTGTTCCTACCACGGAGATCACCATGGCGATGAGCGTCATTACAAGAAGGAGCTTGGTCATAACTGCCTCCTTGCCGTACTCGTTCAGCAGGTAAACGCAAATCGGGAGCGTTATCACAAAGGCGAGAGCGAGGTCATTCCGATCGCCCAGAATATGTCCCGGCAAGCCTGAAATCTGGTGTCCGCCGCCGCTGGCCGCAAATTTCAGCCCTTCCAGTACGGCGTAAAAGCCAATCGAAAGAACCAGGCACCAAAGAAAGAAGTCGATGTGAAGTTTTTTGTTAACGATCAGGACGATGAATGCAAAGAGCAGGATAACCTTGAAGAAGCGAGACCAATACTCCCAGGAGATTTCGGGCAGACCGGAGCTCTCCATCGTGGTCATCGTTGTCCAGATAAAGAAGATGAATACCAGTGTGCCGACTGCACCCCAGCGTACCGGCCCCTTTTCCTTGGACAGCAGGTATCCGCCGATTGCGAACGTGGTGAACAGCAGATTGTAGCGGATGACTGACGCCATGCCATACACCCAGCCATTTGGAAAAAACATCGCGGTCCAAATCCACATGCCCAACGCGATGAACGGCCTGTTGGTCATCGCGATTAAGAATAAAGGCAGTAGACTGAGCAATACTAGGTCACGCATACCTTATTTCCCTGCCTTGTCGGATTTTCGCTCCCGGACATCGCACCGCCTGGCCCAGAAGCAGAGATAGACAACGGCTAGCAGATCGAGCGCCCAAAAAATGCTTTCCACTATTTACCCTTTTACTCGTCAAGAACCCCGGACGCCTTCGGATATAGGCTAGGGATCGGATTGAAGAAGGGGCTAGTGCAGGCAAGCGGTTCAACCGGATATATCAGCGCGGGTGTCAGTCCTCCCGATTAGAACCCCCAATATCACGCCGAATCGTAATTTGCTGCTGCATTTCAACATTGATAATTTTCAAATGTCAGTGAAAATGGCACGCATAACCTCTATGCCGCGTGCATTTCCCTATGCTCATGTCCAAGCAAAACCCGAAAAAAAACCCGGTGAGGCAATTGCCTTACCGGGTCATACGTAGAATGGATGTTACTACGATTACTGCAATGCTTCACGGGGCAGCGGCTACTGCCCTAGTAGCAGTTAGAACCTGTTCAGTGTCTCCGTAATAACAATGACAGGAAGGCGAGCGCTACGAGTTGGGCGCTGGTTTCCAGTTTGCGCTCGCAGT
>NZ_JWJG01000026.1 GCF_000818395.1 Noviherbaspirillum autotrophicum
CAGCCAGGCGAGCTATCTTTTCCTGAAAATGCCCTTGACCCAACACCCAGCCCTTGTTTGTGGCGTTGCGGATCACATCAAGCAATTGGGTATCCATTGGAGCCTTGACCAGTTCACGATACGCTGCCCGGCGTTCACTCTCGTCTCCGGCCAAGCTCCAGTACAACGCATGGGGGCAGTGCAATGCACGATATATGGGGTCAGACTCGATTTAACTTCATCTCGAGTCCGGTCCCATAAATTTGCGACAGCCGGCAAGTGCCGCCGCAAATCGGCAAATTAAAAAAGCCCGTCAGTGACGGGCTTTCATTTTCTGCGGTGACCTACGTCGAGCCCCCTATATATATGGGCCAGACTCGATTAAACCGCTTCTTTCCTTTTCTTCCGCCCCTTCGGCAACGGCATCGCCGTACGCTCAGCCAGGCGACAAATATATGGAGGCAGGCTCGATTAACCTACGTGCGCGTGCATATACGCGTGCTGCATATATGGGCATTTTTGATGCAGCGAAGTTTTCATAATCGGTGGCAAACTCAATTAAGCGTTAACTGAAATCGAGTGTGCCACTATATTTATTCGCACTTCTAAGGTCTATCACGGGAAATGATCGAAGGCCAGTTCTCGCAATTCATCGTCAGTACGAGATGATTTGGTAGCCACGGCCCAAAGATCGAAAAACGGAGCAACACGCCGAGCTGTGGCGACTCCTGCAAAGCCAGCAGTTTGGAGAGTGCCAGACATAACTTTTTCAGTAAACCCGCAACGATGAGCCATATACAGGTTGCCTGCTGCCATTTGTGGTCGATGTCCGTATAGGATGTCAACAGGCGCAATCGGGCCTGCTGGGGAGATGTAAGCTGGTTCGGTCAGTTTATCTTCAGCTATCAACGCACAGACTGACTGCAGATCAGGGCAAGTAATTACCAGAAAGCCGTCCTGTTTCAATACCCGCAGAAACTCCGACAGAGCTAGTGGCACCTCATGGGGATAGAGGTGTTCAATATTATGGCTTGAAAAAATGGCATCTATCGAGGCATCGGCAACAGCCGACATGTCCAGCATCGTTCCCACGATATCCGGTTTTACAGCCTCATTAATGTCCAGACGGAGTTCTTTCCAATCCGGGGTGTTGAAACTCTTGGTGGTCTGATCTTTATGACTCTCGCCACAGCCAACATGCAAGAATGTACGCATCTATGTTATTTCCGAATTCCGAAGATCTAAGTTCTTCAAGTCGTTCCGTGTTGACGAGATTTCCCTCGAAGAGTCTAACAGACCCCTTTCATTATGGTCGGTAATCCTCCGGAAAACCTGATCGACCAATGCAGCGCCCCGCTCCATCCCCCCAGAACGCGGCCATCGCAGCTTTCCGATCACCAAACAAGCGTAGGGCGCGCTTCGCCTCCCTGTCAACATGCCGATTTCCAATTTTCCAGATCGAGTAGTCGTTTATTAGAGACGTGCTGATTGTATTTTCCTGCTTGTCGTTTTAGCTGAGATTTCTTGGGTCCGCGTTGACTACGCTTGACATGCACCATAGGCACAAGCTTGGCGACAGAGCCAAGCAAGCCTATATATGGAGTCAGACTCGATTAACGCGCCGCAGTCCGTTTCGGTCGCCCCTTCGCCAAAGGCATTGCCCGACGCTCAGCCAGGCGAGCTATCTTTTCCTGAAAATGCCCTTGACCCAACACCCAGCCCTTGTTTGTGGCGTTGCGGATCACATCAAGCAATTG
>NZ_JWJG01000024.1 GCF_000818395.1 Noviherbaspirillum autotrophicum
TGTGTAAAAACGCGGTTGCGCAAATTGTTTACTCATTGTTGATCCTCTCGAACACCGCGATTAATTCTTGAGTGTTGAATAGGCTGTCGGGCTGAAGACACCGGAGGATCGATGAAGCGATTCATTCAAGAGGAACATCGGACGCAGAGCACGTTGCTGCCGGATCGGCTGGACGACTACATCAGCGAAGAGAATCCGGTGCGTGTGGTCGATGCGTTCGTCGAGGAGCTCGATCTGGCGACCCTGGGTTTCGACGGTGTGACGCCGGCCAGAACAGGAAGACCGTCTTACCATCCCGCCGTCTTGCTCAAACTCTACATCTACGGTTACCTCAACCGCATTCAATCCAGCCGCAGGCTGGAGAGGGAAGCGCAGCGCAATGTCGAGTTGATGTGGCTGATTGGCCGGCTCGCTCCCGACTTCAAGACGATCGCCAACTTCCGCAAGGATAACGGCAAGGGCATTCGCAATGTTTGCCGCCAATTTGTTCTCGTATGCCGCAAGCTCGATCTGTTTACTGAAGCCTTGGTTACCATTAGCGGCAGCAAGTTCAAGGCAGTGAACAACCGTGACAGGAACTTCACCCAAGCCAAGCTGCAACGCCGGATACAGGAAATCGAATCGAGCATTGCACGCTATCTGTCTGAAATGGATTCAGCCGACCGGCAGGGGCCGGATATTGGCCAGTTGCGCACTGAACGCCTGCAGGAGAAGATTGCAGCGTTGAAGGAGCAGATGCGAACCATGAAGGTGATCGAGGCAGAACTTGCTCAAGCACCTGACGGCCAAATCTCGCTCACTGATCCAGATGCGCGATCAATGAAGACGCGCGGCACGGGCGTTGTCGGCTATAACGTCCAAACTGCGGTCGAGACGCGGCATCACACCTCATTGTCGAGCATGAAGTCACGAATACCGGTTCAGACCGTGGCCAGCTCTCCTCGATGGCAAAGAAGGCATGTCGTGCAATGGGAATGAACAGTGTCACCGCCATTGCGGATCGCGGTTACTACAGCGGTGAGGAAATATTCAAGTGCGATCAGGCTGGCATTGCCGCGATTGTTCCCAACTCTGCCACCTCCAATGCCACGGCAGAAGGTCCTTCGGGAAGGACGATTTCATTTACGATCCGTTCAGGGATGAGTGCCGATGCCCGGCAGGAGAGCGGCATGACGCTGCACCGGTATTGGAGTTCGAATTGCCAAACGTGCGCCATGAAGGATCGTTGCACACCAAGCCAGCAGCGACGCGTGACACGCTGGGAGCATGAGGACGTGCTCGACGAAGTGCAGGCACGGCTGGACCGGTTCCCTGAAGCGATGCGTATCCGTCGCTCGACAGTCGAGCATCCATTCGGCACACTCAAGCTATGGATGGGCTCAGCCCACTTCCTGATGAAGACGCTCAGGCACGTCAAAACCGAAATGAGCCTGCATGTGCTTTCCTACAACATGAAGCGGGTCTTCAATATCATGACAATACCGGCGCTAATGCGAGCAATGAGGGCCTAAAGCCCAATTAATATCGCAATCCATCCGGAAGGCACTTCAAAGCCGGCATCAAAGAATACAAATTGCCGCTGCCACTGGCAAAGTGAGCCGAAGCTCTCATCGCTCCTTTACGCATCAAAATCTGGTGTTTTTA
>NZ_JWJG01000021.1 GCF_000818395.1 Noviherbaspirillum autotrophicum
GGCCTCCGCGATGGTTGCGGTGCCTGCTGCCGCAGGCACCGCCTTCATTTCTCTTTGACTCTCAGGGGAAGTCCTTGCAAACAGAATCGGCCGCTGTGAGCCTATTTGGGAATCCATGGTGATGTCCGTTCCAGACGACTGTCAGGAACGCATGACATGGAACAGTCGATCCTAAGAAGCCATTCATGACTTTCTGGCGCCGTCGAAATCCGCGAATTGCACCTATATCTATATTTCTACTTGCGTCCCAAGTTCGATGACTCTATTGGCCTGCACCCGGTAGTAATCCGCTGCATCGCGCGCATTGCGTGACATTGTTGCAAACAATGCTTCCCGCCACAATGCCATGCCGCTGCCAACCCGCGGGATGACGTTCTGCCGTGCAATGAAGTAGGATGTTTGCATTGGGTCGAGATCGAGCCCCACTTCCTTACACTGACTAAGCGCCTGAGGAATGTCGCGTTCATCCAAGAACCCGTAATGGATATTTAGCTGGTAGCAGTTGTGACCAAGATTTTCCACCTGCACCCGCTGAGAGGATGGAACACGAGGAAGGTCTTCGTTTTTCACCGTCAGGAATACGGTGCGCTCGTGCAGAATCTTGTTGTGCAGAAGGTTGTGGAGCATCGCGTGCGGCACGTCCTTCCCTTCCGCACGAAAGAATACTGCGGTCCTTCCACACGTATTGGTGCGCCGATAAACAGGGGCTGGAGAAAATCGTGGAGCGGAACGAGATGGCGCTGCAGGTTTTCGTATACCAGGTGCCGTCCTTCCTTCCACGTCGTCATCACGAGCATGGCAACCGCGCCCAACACCAGCGGGAACCAGCCAACCAACGGTAGCCGGTGACGAGGACGCCCAGCCCGGGGGATTGATGGATTGCACCGGACGACTGGCAATGACGTGGAGATCCTTCCAGAAGCCGACAGGGAGATACAGAGCAGATCGAACCCGTGTCATTCGCAAATGAGCAGCCTTGCCTCGAGCGTCTCCACCAGCGAGCCGGTCACTGCTTTCACGCGGTAGCTCGCGTCTAAGCTCCTGCAGTAGAATCGTTTTCTCATTTCATTCCTGCCAAGACCATGATCGTGCGCGACCGCCCCTCGGGCCTGAAGCTGTTCTTCGTTCTGAAGGGGTCGATCCTGCCGCGTGTGGCCGTCGTGCTGTTCATTAACATCATCCTGGCCGTGGCCGTCACTGCGCTGCACGGCTCGTTCTTTGACCTCAAGGTCACTTTGACGCCCATACCGTTCACGCTGATCGGGTTGGCGCTGGCCATCTTCCTCGGCTTTCGCAATTCGGCCGCCTATGATCGCTATTGGGAAGGCCGTAAGTTGTGGGGACAGCTCGTGTACGAAAGCCGCAATCTCGCGCGCCAATGCCAAAGTTTGATTGCTGCCGCCATGCCGTTACGCTTTGAGGACGGATTGGCGGACGTGCGGATGCGCATGATCATGCGTGCCATCGCTTATGCTCATGCCCTGCG
>NZ_JWJG01000027.1 GCF_000818395.1 Noviherbaspirillum autotrophicum
GACCAGCCGAAATGATGCACGGTGTGTTCGATGACGTGCCGCTGTTGCGCTTCCGTGAATGCTGCAGTGGCGTCTTCGATTATGACCGGCTCATAGCCGATGTCGTGCGCATGCCGCATCGTTGACTCGATGCACACGTGCGTTGCATATCCGGCCAAATACAACCGGCTGATCCCTTGGTTCCTCAAGAAGACATCGAGATTGGAACTCGCAAAGGCGCTTGCCCCCGTGCGGCCTTCGACCACAAATTCATTCGCTTGCGGAGTAAAGTCCTTGTGGAATTGCCAGCCGGTTTCATTGGACGTCCAGGTATTTGCTTTGGGAATTGCGCCGCGAAGACCGAAGTGGGCCTGGCCCAGTTCACGGTAATCGGATGACAGCTTCAGCGTCGCATGGATGACGTCGATGCCGGCAGCGCGGGCGCATTGCAATGCGCGTTTTCCCGCTTCAACGGAAGCCGCAAAAGCACTCTCATTGTGCGCCATCAGAAATCGTAATTTTCCGGCTGCGTTAAGCCATTCGTTAACGAATTCAATCATGAGTAGGGCGGAGCGGCCTGTGGGATCCGGACGTCGGCTATCGGAAGTAGATGCAACCATGATCTCCTCTTCTCAAAAAATAAGCTGCCCCATGGGTGGGGATAGGCTGCGTACGTTGGTTTGGTGTAAGCAGGTCCACGCAGTGTAATCAGTGAAGTTTGATTGGTGTGATACGCTCGGCGGCATATCCAATATGAATTTTTGTCATCATGAATACTTCCGATCCGTTGCGCGGCCTAAATGCTTTCGTCCGTGCCGCCGAAGCACGTAGTTTTACCGGCGCGGCACGAGTTCTTGGCCTGACGCCGTCAGCGGTCAGCAAGGCCGTCACGCGGCTCGAGCAGGAGCTTGCAGTGAGACTTTTCAATCGCTCCCCGCGTGAAGTGACCCTCACGCCGGAGGGGCAGGAATTCTTTTCGCATTGCCAGGAGCTCGTTCATGGCATCGAAGATGCGCGCGCCTTGGTGGTCGGTGCATCCTTACAGCCTCAAGGATTGCTGCGCGTGAGTGCCCCGGTCAGCTTTGGCCAGTTTGTCCTTGCCAAGGCGCTGCCGGCCTGGTTATCGGCATTCCCAGGGATTCGCGTCGACGTGGTACTGACTGATCGCATCACCGACCTTGCCGAAGAACGGCTTGATGTCGCCATTCGTATGGGAAGCGTTCCCGATTCCCGTCTCGTCGCACGACCGTTGGGAAGCACGCCGTTCGCGACAGCAGCATCGAAAAAATATCTCAAGCGTCACGGTCGGCCCGTGACACCGTCTGACCTGAACGATCACGCGTGCCTGGGTTACCTGCTGGAATCAACCGGTGGCGTGCGCCAATGGGAATTTCATGTCAAGGGAAGGCGCGTCACTATCGAGCCGCGCGGTCCGTTGGGCACAGGGCACGCATCGGTCTTGCTTGATGCGGCCAAAGGCGGATTGGGAATTGTCCAGGCTCCGC
>NZ_JWJG01000019.1 GCF_000818395.1 Noviherbaspirillum autotrophicum
CTCGCGCGAAATCGACAGGCCCAGGCCGGTACCGCCGTACTTGCGCGCGGTGCTGCCGTCGGCTTGCTGGAATGCCTCGAAGATCAGCTGCAGCTTGTCGGCCGCAATGCCCACCCCGGTGTCGGTCACCGAAAACGCCAGCACTGCATCAGCCTGCGCAAGGCTCGAGTTGTCCGCGCTCCAGCCGCTCCTGGCCATGCCAATCTGCAACGCCACGCGGCCACGGTTGGTGAACTTGAAGGCGTTCGACAGCAGATTCTTCAGGATCTGCTGCAGGCGCGTGGTGTCGGTCATCATCGACGGCGGCAGCGCGTCGGCCAGCTCCACCGAGAAGCCGAGCTGCTTGGCTTCGGCCATGTGGCGGAAGGTGCGCTCGACGTAGCCCGACAAGGTGCGGAAGCGGTATTCGCTCATTTCCAGCGTGACGGTTCCGGACTCGATCTTCGACAGGTCGAGGATGTCGTTGATCAGCGTGAGCAAGTCGCTGCCGGAACCATAGATGGTGCGGGCAAATTCCACCTGCCGCTCCGACAGGTTGCCGTCCGGGTTGTCCGACAATTGCTGCGCCAGGATCAGGAGGCTGTTCAGGGGCGTGCGCAATTCATGCGACATGTTCGCCAAAAACTCCGACTTGTACTTCGACGACAAGGCCAACTGCGTCGCCTTTTCTTCCAGCGCCAGTTTCGCCTGTTCCACTTCCCGGTTCTTGCGTTCCACCTCGATATTCTGTTCCGACAGCAGGCTCGCCTTTTCCGCCAGTTCCAGGTTGGTCTGCTGTAATTCCTGCGCCAGCGACTGCGATTGCCGCAGCAGGGATTCGGTGCGGCTGTTGGCTTCGATCGTGTTCAGCACCACGCCGATGGTTTCCATCAGCTGGTCGAGGAAGGACAGGTGGGTTTCGGTGAAGCGGTCGAGCGAGGCGATCTCGATGACGGCCTTGACCTGCTGCTCGAACAGGATCGGCAGCACCACGATGTTGGTCGGAGGCGCTGCGCCCAGGCCGGAGGAAATCTGGATGTAGTCGCGCGGCACGTTGGTGAGCCAGATGCGCTGTTTTTCCAGCGCGCATTGGCCAACCAGTCCTTCGCCGGGCAAGAACGAGGTCGGCAGCTTGCGGCTGGAGCGGTAGCCGTAGCTGGAAGTCATTCGCAGGCGGGCGTCGTCGTCGCCCGAATCCATCATGTAGAACACGCCGTGGTGGGCCGACACCAGCGGGGCGAGTTCCGACAGGATCAGGGTGGTCACGGCGGACAGGTCGCGCTGGCCCTGCAACAGGCGGGTGAAGCGCGCGAGGTTGGTTTTGAGCCAGTCCTGCTGCGCATTCTTTTGCGTGGTTTCCTTCAGGTTGCGGATCATCTCGTTGATGTTGTCCTTCAGGTCCGCCACTTCGCCGCGCGCCTCGACCTGGATCGAGCGCGACAGGTCGCCGCGCGTCACGGCTGTTGCCACTTCCGCGATCGCGCGCAC
>NZ_JWJG01000017.1 GCF_000818395.1 Noviherbaspirillum autotrophicum
GATGGCAGCGGATACAACGGCAAGCAAAGGTACAGACTGCGTCTTTGCAAACGGCCTTGTTGCGTCCAGGAGCTGGCGCGGGCCACGATATTAGCCGCACGAGAGTGCCCCATTTGAAATCCGGCTCGGCGTTGCAGCAGGGATCAACTGCTGCAATCAATGCCAGCCAACAGAATCGGCGGGCTCTTCTCTCGTTCGGTCCAACCTCGTCTTGCTATCGTACCGGGCTGTACATCAGAGATTCATGGATTCTTTGGTGACGCAATGGAAGTCATGGGATGCCGTTGCCAGGCCGATGCATCATAGTTCTCGTCCCTGGCCAGCATCGCCCACAGCATCCGTGCATGTTTGTTGGCAATGGCAATCACCGTCTTGAAATAGCCTTTGCGGCCGTAAAGTGCACTGATCCAGCGCTGCAGGCGGTTTGCCTTGGCTGGATCGGCCCGCAAGGCACTCTGTAACGTGCTGCGCGCTCCCTGGATCAACAGGTTGCGCAAATAGACGTTACCGTGCAGGCTGATGCGGCCAAGACGCGTCTTGCCGCCTGAACTATGTTGGCGCGGTGTCAGCCCCAGCCAGGCACCAAATCGTCGGCCGTTCCTGAACACCCGGGCGTCGGGCACCGTGGCAGCCAGCGCACTGGCGGTAACGGGCCCCACTCCAGTGAGCTGCATCGCACGCTGTGCAGCAGTACTGTGGTTTGCATGGGCAGCAATATGCGCATCGCATTTGGCCAATCTGGCATGCAATGCACTCAGTTGTTCCCGCACTTCCAGCAATAACGCGTGAATCCGATCAGGCAGGCGAGCGTCTTCAGTCAGCGCCGGCAAGGCGGTCAGCAACCGCTCTGGCGACCGGGGGATGACGACACCATACTCGGCCAGCAGCCCGCGCACGCGGTTGAGCAGCGCAACACGTTCTTCCTTCCAGCCTTCCCGTGCGCAGTGCCAGGCCAGCATTGCTTGCTGGTCAGCTGTCTTGATCGGGACAAAACGCATCGTTGGTTGGCGGGCAGCAATAGCGACCGCTTCTGCATCGGCGGTATCGTTCTTGCCCCCTTTGCGAAACGGCACCACGAATTCCGGCGCAATTAGCCGGGTCGTGTGGCCGCGTGCGGCAAACCAGCGGCCCCAATGGTGCGCCGAACCGCAGGCTTCCATCGCAACCAGAGCGGGCGCCAGTTGTGCTGCCCAGCGTTCAAAAGCTTCCCTGCGCAATACCCGTTGTTCAGTGACGGCGCCA